>NZ_CP166801.1:0-815000 GCF_059716085.1 Pseudomonas sp. LBUM1655
GTGTCAGTGGAACTTTGGCAGCAGTGCGTGGAGCTTTTGCGCGAGGAGCTGCCTGCCCAACAATTCAACACCTGGATCCGTCCACTACAGGTCGAAGCCGAAGGCGACGAGTTGCGCGTCTACGCACCGAACCGTTTCGTGCTGGACTGGGTCAACGAAAAGTACCTGGGACGCGTCCTCGAACTGCTGGATGAGCACGGCAACGGCATGGCGCCTGCGCTTTCCTTATTAATAGGCAGCAAGCGCAGCTCGGCGCCGCGTGCAGCACCGAATGCTCCGTTGGCCGCTGCGCAAGCTTCCCAGGCTCAGGCCAATGCCGCGCCAGCGAACACGCCAGCGCCAGCCCCGGCGCCCGCTCCGGCCAAGCGTTCCACGCAGAAAACCGCTGAAGTCAGCGAAGAGCCATCTCGCGACAGCTTCGACCCGATGGCCGGTGCCGCGTCGCAACAGGCCCCGGTGCGCGCCGAACAGCGCACCGTGCAGGTCGAAGGCGCGCTTAAGCACACCAGTTACCTGAACCGCACATTCACCTTTGAAAATTTCGTCGAAGGTAAATCCAACCAGCTCGCTCGCGCGGCGGCCTGGCAAGTGGCGGACAATCCCAAGCATGGCTACAACCCACTCTTCCTTTATGGTGGCGTTGGCTTGGGTAAGACCCACCTGATGCACGCGGTGGGTAACCATTTATTAAAGAAGAACCCGAATGCCAAGGTCGTGTACCTGCATTCCGAGCGTTTCGTGGCCGACATGGTCAAGGCGCTGCAACTGAACGCAATCAATGAGTTCAAGCGTTTCTACCGTTCGGTGGATGCTTTGCTGATCGACGACATTCAGTTCTTCGCCCGGAAAGAGCGTTCCCAGGAAGAGTTTTTCCACACCTTCAACGCCCTGCTTGAAGGTGGTCAGCAGGTCATTCTCACCAGTGACCGCTATCCGAAAGAAATCGAAGGCCTTGAAGAGCGCCTCAAATCCCGCTTCGGCTGGGGCCTGACGGTTGCCGTCGAGCCGCCGGAGCTGGAAACCCGCGTAGCGATCTTGATGAAGAAGGCCGACCAGGCCAAAGTCGACTTGCCACACGATGCGGCGTTCTTCATTGCCCAGCGCATTCGCTCCAACGTCCGTGAGCTGGAAGGCGCGCTGAAACGCGTGATCGCCCACTCGCACTTCATGGGCCGCGACATCACCATCGAGTTGATTCGCGAATCCCTGAAAGACTTGTTGGCGTTGCAGGACAAACTGGTCTCTGTGGATAACATTCAGCGCACTGTCGCCGAGTACTACAAGATCAAGATCTCCGACCTGCTGTCCAAGCGCCGTTCGCGCTCGGTCGCTCGTCCGCGTCAGGTCGCCATGGCGTTGTCCAAGGAACTGACCAACCACAGCCTGCCGGAAATCGGCGATGTGTTTGGCGGTCGCGACCACACGACTGTTTTGCACGCCTGCCGCAAGATCAACGAACTTAAGGAATCCGACGCGGACATCCGCGAGGACTACAAGAACCTGCTGCGTACACTGACCACTTGATGAACACCAGCGCAGCTTATTAAGGCAAGGGACTAGACCATGCATTTCACCATTCAACGCGAAGCCCTGTTGAAACCCCTGCAACTGGTCGCAGGCGTCGTCGAGCGCCGACAGACCTTGCCGGTACTCTCAAACGTGCTGCTGGTTGTCGAAGGCCAGCAATTGTCGCTGACCGGTACCGACCTCGAGGTCGAGCTGGTCGGTCGTGTGCAACTTGAGGAGCCGGCTGAAACAGGTTCCATCACCGTGCCTGCGCGCAAGCTGATGGACATCTGCAAGAGCCTGCCCAACGATGCGCTGATCGACATCAAGGTCGACGAGCAGAAGCTGGTGGTAAAGGCTGGCCGTAGCCGCTTCACACTGTCGACCCTGCCGGCCAACGATTTCCCGACTGTGGAAGAAGGCCCAGGCTCGCTGACTTGCAGCCTGGAGCAAAGCAAACTGCGTCGTCTGATCGAACGCACCAGCTTCGCCATGGCCCAGCAGGACGTGCGCTACTACCTCAACGGCATGCTGCTGGAAGTCTCGGAAGGCATCATCCGCGCAGTGGCCACCGATGGTCACCGTCTGGCGATGTGCTCGATGAAGGCCGATATCGGTCAGCCGGATCGCCACCAAGTGATCGTGCCGCGCAAAGGTATTCTCGAGCTGGCGCGTCTGCTCACCGAGCCGGACGGTAATGTCAGCATCGTCCTGGGTCAGCACCACATCCGCGCGACCACCGGCGAATTCACTTTCACCTCCAAACTGGTCGACGGCAAATTCCCTGACTACGAGCGCGTTCTGCCGAAGGGCGGCGACAAGCTGGTGCTTGGCGATCGTCAGGCGCTGCGTGAAGCGTTCAGCCGTACTGCGATTCTGTCCAACGAGAAGTACCGTGGCATCCGTCTGCAACTGGCCAGCGGTCAGTTGAAGATCCAGGCCAACAACCCGGAGCAGGAAGAAGCGGAAGAAGAAGTAGGTGTTGAATACAACGGTGGCTCCCTGGAAATCGGCTTCAACGTGAGCTACTTGCTCGACGTGCTGGGCGTGATGACCACCGAGCAGGTTCGCCTGATCCTGTCCGACTCCAACAGCAGTGCGCTGGTGCAAGAGTCCGACAATGACGACTCGGCTTATGTTGTTATGCCGATGCGTCTGTAATCAGCGGACTCTAGATGTCGCTAAGTCGCGTCTCGGTCACCGCGGTGCGCAATCTGCACCCGGTGACCTTCTCCCCCTCCCCCCGCATCAATATTCTTTACGGCGCCAACGGCAGCGGCAAAACCAGTGTTCTGGAAGCCATTCATCTGCTGGGGCTTGCCCGTTCGTTTCGTAGCACGCGGTTGTTGCCGGTCATTCAGTACGAGCAACTCGCCTGCACCGTGTTCGGTCAGGTCGAATTGGCCGAGGGTGGGCACAGTGCGTTGGGGATATCGCGCGACCGTCAGGGCGAGTTCCAGATCCGCATTGACGGCCAGAACGCCCGTAGCGCCGCACAGCTCGCGGAGATTCTGCCGCTACAGTTGATCAATCCGGACAGCTTCCGTCTGCTGGAAGGCGCGCCGAAGATTCGCCGGCAATTTCTCGACTGGGGTGTGTTCCACGTCGAACCACGGTTCATGGCCACTTGGCAGCGCTTGCAGAAGGCCCTGCGCCAGAGAAACTCTTGGCTGCGGCATGGTACACTTGACGCCGTTTCGCAAGCGGTTTGGGACAGGGAACTGTGCCAGGCCAGCGCTGAAATCGATGAATACCGCCGCGCTTACATCAAAGCCTTGAAACCAGTCTTTGAACAAACCTTGAGCGAACTGGTTGAGCTTGAAGGTTTGACGCTGAGCTATTACCGAGGCTGGGACAAAGACCGCGAATTGAGTGCCGTACTTGCCGGATCCCTGCAACGGGATCAGCAGATAGGTCACACCCAGGCTGGGCCACAACGAGCTGATTTGCGTCTTAGATTGGGCGCACACAACGCCGCGGACATCTTGTCCCGGGGTCAGCAGAAGTTGGTGGTCTGTGCCTTGCGGATTGCCCAAGGGCATCTGGTGAGCCAGGCCCGACGCGGTCAGTGTATTTATCTTGTGGATGACTTGCCGTCCGAACTGGACGAGAGCCACCGCCGTGCGCTGTGCCGTTTGCTGGAAGACTTACGCTGCCAGGTGTTTATCACCTGTGTAGATCACGAATTATTGAGGGAAGGCTGGCAGACGGAAACGCCAGTCGCTTTGTTCCACGTGGAACAGGGCTGTATCACCCAGACCCACGACCATCGGGAGTGAAGGCATTGAGCGAAGAAAATACGTACGACTCAACGAGCATTAAAGTGCTGAAAGGCCTGGATGCCGTACGCAAACGTCCCGGTATGTACATTGGTGACACCGACGATGGCAGCGGTCTGCACCACATGGTGTTCGAAGTGGTCGACAACTCGATCGACGAAGCCCTCGCTGGCCACTGCGACGACATCAGCATCATTATCCACCCGGATGAGTCCATCACCGTTAAAGACAACGGCCGTGGCATCCCGGTAGACGTGCACAAAGAGGAAGGCGTTTCCGCCGCCGAGGTCATCATGACCGTCCTCCACGCTGGCGGTAAGTTCGATGATAACTCCTACAAGGTATCCGGCGGTCTGCACGGTGTAGGTGTGTCGGTAGTGAACGCGTTGTCCGAAGAGCTGGTACTGACCGTTCGCCGCAGCGGCAAGATCTGGGAACAGACCTACATCCACGGCGTACCTCAGGCACCGATGGCCATCGTTGGCGACAGCGAAACCACCGGCACCCAGATTCACTTCAAGCCATCGGCTGACACCTTCAAGAATATCCACTTCAGCTGGGACATCCTGGCCAAGCGCATTCGTGAACTGTCCTTCCTTAACTCCGGTGTCGGCATCGTCCTCAAGGACGAGCGCAGCGGCAAGGAAGAGCTGTTCAAGTACGAAGGCGGTCTGCGTGCGTTCGTTGAATACCTGAACACCAACAAGACTGCGGTCAACCAGGTGTTCCACTTCAACATCCAGCGTGAAGACGGCATCGGCGTGGAAATCGCCCTGCAGTGGAACGACAGCTTCAACGAGAACCTGTTGTGCTTCACCAACAACATTCCGCAGCGCGACGGCGGTACCCACCTGGTGGGCTTCCGTTCGGCACTGACGCGTAACCTGAACAACTACATCGAGCAGGAAGGTCTGGCGAAGAAGCACAAAGTCGCCACCACCGGTGACGATGCCCGTGAAGGTCTGACCGCGATCATCTCGGTGAAAGTGCCGGATCCGAAGTTCAGCTCCCAGACCAAAGACAAGCTGGTGTCTTCCGAAGTGAAGACCGCGGTCGAGCAGGAGATGGGCAAGTACTTCTCCGACTTCCTCTTGGAGAACCCTAACGAAGCCAAGCTGGTTGTCGGCAAGATGATCGATGCCGCCCGCGCCCGTGAAGCCGCGCGCAAGGCCCGTGAGATGACCCGCCGCAAAGGCGCGCTGGACATCGCCGGCCTGCCGGGCAAGCTTGCTGACTGCCAGGAAAAAGATCCTGCGCTGTCCGAACTGTACCTCGTGGAAGGTGACTCCGCGGGCGGCTCTGCCAAGCAGGGACGTAACCGCAAGACCCAGGCCATCCTGCCGCTCAAGGGCAAGATCCTCAACGTCGAGAAAGCACGTTTCGACAAGATGATCTCGTCCCAGGAAGTGGGCACCCTGATCACCGCACTGGGCTGTGGCATCGGTCGCGACGAGTACAACATCGACAAGCTGCGCTATCACAACATCATCATCATGACCGATGCTGACGTCGACGGTTCGCACATCCGTACCCTGCTGCTGACCTTCTTCTTCCGTCAGTTGCCGGAGCTGATCGAGCGCGGCTACATCTACATCGCCCAGCCGCCGTTGTACAAGGTCAAGAAAGGCAAGCAAGAGCAATACATCAAAGACGACGACGCCATGGAAGAGTACATGACGCAGTCGGCCCTGGAAGATGCGAGCCTGCACCTGAACGAAGAAGCCCCGGGCATTTCCGGTGAAGCGCTGGAACGTCTGGTGAATGACTTCCGCATGGTGATGAAGACCCTCAAGCGTCTGTCACGCCTGTACCCACAGGAACTGACCGAACACTTCATCTACCTGCCGGCCGTCAGCCTGGAAACGCTTGGCGATCATGCAGCCATGCAAGATTGGCTGGCTCAGTACGAAGTCCGTCTGCGCACCAACGAGAAGTCCGGTCTGGTTTACAAGGCCAGCCTGCGTGAAGATCGTGAACGTGGCGTGTGGCTGCCAGAGGTCGAACTGATCTCCCACGGCCTGTCGAACTACGTCACCTTCAATCGCGACTTCTTCGGCAGCAACGACTACAAAACCGTCGTCACTCTCGGCGCTCAGCTGAGCACCCTGCTCGACGAAGGCGCCTACATCCAGCGTGGCGAGCGCAAGAAAGCGGTCACTGAGTTCAAGGAAGCTTTGGACTGGCTGATGGCCGAAAGCACCAAGCGTCATACCATTCAGCGATACAAAGGTCTGGGCGAGATGAACCCGGATCAGCTGTGGGAAACCACCATGGACCCAAGCGTGCGTCGCATGCTGAAAGTCACCATCGAAGACGCCATTGGCGCAGACCAGATCTTCAACACCCTCATGGGTGATGCGGTCGAACCTCGCCGTGAGTTCATCGAGAGCAATGCGTTGGCGGTATCCAACCTGGATTTCTGATCCCGGTCGGCGGCTCCAACGAAAAAGGCCAACGCATTGCGTTGGCCTTTTTTATTACCCGTGTCCCGTCCTGAATAAGGTTTACACCTTCTGACCCATTCTCAGGAGGGAGTAATGAATACGGGAGAAAGGCGCAGTCAGCGTGATTACACGCTGACCTTTAAATTGTCGGTCGTCGATCAGGTCGAAAAAGGCGAGTTGAGTTATAAAGAGGCTCAAGAGCGCTATGGCATTCAGGGTAAAACGACCGTACTGAACTGGTTACGCAGGCATGGTCGGCAGGACTGGAGTCAAGGCGCGTCCATTCGCTCCAAGAGACCCCGTTCCATGGATGAGCCCGATAAACCCCTGACACCCGAACAGCGAATCAAAGAGCTTGAAGAAAAGCTTGCCCAAGCCAACCAGAAAGCTCAGTTTTTCGAGGCCGTCGTTGACGTTTTGAAGAACGACTTCGGTGTTTCTGTCGTAAAAAAGCGATCCGGCAAGTCCTCTCCCAAGGGCAGATCCAAGGCCTGAGCATCAGTAGGGCTTGCCAGTTCATTCAGGCGTATTACAAGCGCAACCGGGCGTGTGATGCCCGGGCCCGTCATGCCCAGGAAGTGATGGGATTCGTGAGGGAAAAGCGACTTAGGCAACCGCGCCTTGGCACCCGAAAACTTCACAATCTAATGCGCACTGAGCCAGAAGTGTCCGTAAAGGTTGGTCGAGACCGTTTATTCGATATCTTGCGAGATCGGCGCGAACTGGTTCCCCGCAGACGGGCCTATCACAAAACGACAGACAGCCATCATCGCTTTCGCCGGCATCCAAACCTGCTCAAAGATGGACCGATTCAGGTAGTCGCCAAGGCGCCAGAGCAAGTATGGGTTGCGGACATCACCTACTTACCGACGCAAACGGGTGTGGCTTATCTGAGTTTGGTCACCGATGCGTACTCCCGAAAAATCGTGGGGCACCATGTCCATGAAAGCTTGCACACCGAATCGGTGATCCAGGCGTTCAACAAAGCCCTCAGGCAGCGGAAAACGGAGCAACGCCTGGTGCATCACTCGGATAGAGGCGTCCAATACTGCTCCGAGCTTTATCAGCGGCTGCATGCCAAATACGGCATCACCTGCTCAATGACCGATGGCTACGACTGCTACCAAAATGCGTTGGCTGAGCGTGTGAACGGGATTTTGAAAAACGAGTTATTGCTGCATCGCCCCAAAGATTTTGCAGAGGCCATCCGGATGGTGGACGAGTCGGTGCAGATCTATAACAACGAGCGGCCTCATCTGTCGCTGAAATACAAAACGCCCGATGCGGTGCATCGGGCGTTTTGAGGCTGAAACAGGTGTAAACCTATTTCAGGACTAGACACCGCTATTTACTCGCCCGCCGACGTCACACTCTCCAACCGATACCCATACCCGTAAATCGTCAGCAACTGCCAACCGCGATCCGCCGTCAGCCCCAGCTTGTTACGCAACCGATAGATATGCGTATCCAGCGGTCTTGAGGAGGCTACTTCCTCATGTGGCCAAAATCGCTCATACAGGTAATCGCGCGACAGCGGTCGCCCTAAATTGCTGAACAGGCACCGAGCCAGCCGATACTCGCGCTCAGTCATGACAATCGGTATGCCCTCACGGGTGACGGTCAATTCGGCATCGTCGAAGGTCAGGTCATTGAAGGTGAGTACTTCGGCAGCAGGTGTGCGTGGCTGGCTGTGCCGGCGCAGCACTGCGGCGACCCGGGCTTTCAGTTCATTGGGCCGGAACGGTTTGCTGACGTAGTCGTCGGCGCCGGCGTTGAGGGCCTGGACGATATCGCTTTCGCCATCGCGGCTGGTGAGCATGATCGCTGCAGGCGGCGCTTCCATGTGTTCGCGGGTCCAGCGCAGCAACGCCAGTCCGGAGAGATCTGGCAGTTGCCAGTCGAGGACCAGCAGATCGAAGGTTTCCCGGCGCAGCTGTCGCAGCAAGTCTTCACCGCGCTCGAAGCTGTGCAGCGACCATGGCTGTTCTCCGACCTCGGCCATCTGTTGCAAGGTCTGCTCGACCCGGCGCAGCTCGGCGGGTTCGTCGTCCAGTATCGCAACGCGCATACGCGGTGGTTCCTTGTTGCTGGGGCAGTTGGTCGTCAACCTTAGTCGCTCGGCCATCGCTATGAAAGGAAGCAGCCCGCCGTTGGTCGACGTCCGCTATGATTCTTCGGGTCATGTCTCAGACCTGTGACCTATGAAACCATTCACCCGCCCTACCCCTTTTTCCCATGAATGACCGCAGACGGCACGAAAGCCGCGAGCCGAGCCAGGTGCAGCGACTGTTTCGCCAGTTGGTGCGTGAGTGGTTGTGGATAAGTCTAGTGCTGTTGCCGCTGACTGCCCTGTTGTCTTATCGCGCGCAGATAAACTTGCCCGATGCTTCTCCGGCAGCGGGTGCCCTACTCTCGGTGGGCTTGGTGGCTTGCGTGCTGGGCCTACTGCTGTGGCGGCCGCGCCTGGCACTTTGGATGACACTGATTGGCATGGCGTGCGTGTTGATTACCAGCGCCGGCCTGGCGCAAATGCGCTTATGGTGGTCGCCGACGCCAGCGGTGCTGGGGATGCTGTTTGGCTATCTGATCTGGAACTGGCGCCGGCTCAGCGTGGTGCTGACGTACTTCGGCTGGGAATTGGCGCGGCTCGACAGCGAACCGAAAGTGTTTCCCGAGCGCCGCCGCACGCAATTTACCGGCGCTGATCGTTTGCAGGGCCAGATCATGGCACTCGAACAAGCCATGAGCCGCACCCGCGATACACGGCGGTTCATCGCGGACGGTCTGGAGTATTTGCCCGTTGCCACACTGATCAGCGACCCCAAGGGACGGATCCTGTTGGGCAATCGCAAGGCTCGCCTTCTGTTCGATCAGGCGCTGGTGGGCGACGATGTGCTCGATCAACTGGCACAGCTCGGTTATCCCGAGTTGTCGGCCGCGCCGCGCCCAACATTGTCCGCCCTGCCACTGCTGGAGTTTCGCGATCACAAGGAACGCAGCCTGCGCCTGGAGCGTGCCGCGTTGCTGCCGGTGGACGGTGACACGCCAATCGGTTGGTTGCTGAGTCTCACCGACCTCAGCGCTGAACGCGCCGCCGAAGAACAACGTGGCGTTTTACTGCGCTTCCTGTCCCACGATCTGCGCGCGCCGCATTCGGCTATCCTCGCTCTGCTCGATGTTCACCGCCATCAGGCTGGCGCGGATTCTCCGCTGTTCGAGCAGATTGAACGTCAGGTGCGCCGCGCGCTTTCCTTGACTGACGGCTTCGTGCTGTTGGCGCGGGCGGAATCCGAGGCCTATCAGTTCCAGCCCAGTCTGTTTGCGATGCTGGTCCTCGACGTGGTGGACCAGGCATTGCCCATCGCCCAACAACAACGTATCGAGTTGCTCCACGACATGGACGAGCAATCCCAGGAGCGGCTGGTGCTGGCCGACCAGGGATTGCTGACCCGCGCACTGTTCAATTTGCTGGAAAACGCCATCAAGTACAGCCCGGCCGATACCGCGATTGAGCTGCGCGTCACTTGCCACAACGAATGGCTACGCTGCGAGATTAGGGATCAGGGCAAAGGCATTGCCGCCGAAGAACTCCCCGATTTGTTCACCCAGTATCGGCGCTTTTCTTCGGCTCACGGCATCGATGGTGTCGGCCTTGGATTATCGATGGTGAAAGCCGTGATCGATCATCATGGCGGCCGAATCGAGTGCTTTAGCATGGTCGATCAAGGCACAACGTTCGTGCTTGAGTTGCCGCTGATCGCTGATTGATGAGGCACAAAAAAACCGGCTATATCAGCCGGTTTTTTTACTTCCGAAAAAAACTTATGCACCTTTTACGGTGTTTTATGAGCTTGAGAAATATATAAATAAATCAATTACTTAAGATCAATATTCAGGCATTTTCAACAAAACCGTACACAGGTTATCCACAAAATCTCAGACAGCCAGCTGATCACTCGCAGCCGGCGCTTGCGGGGCCGGTGGCAGTGAACCCATTTCGCGCTGGGTCTTCTCGTTCCAGGCCTGCACCCGGTCGTTCAGCTCGGCGATGGCACGCGGGCCAGTGCCTTCGGCGAACATCGGTTCACCAATGACCACCGTGATCACTCCGGACATCTTGCCCCAGCCGACTTTCGGCCAGAACTTGCCCGCATTGTGTGCAATCGGCAGGACCGGAAGCGCCGCATTTACTGCCAATGCGCTGCCACTGCGCGAGAACTTGCCGACAGTGCCAAAAGGAACGCGCGTACCTTCCGGAAAGATCAGCACCCAAACGTTGTCCTTGAGCAGTTCATCACCCTTTGCAGCGACTTGTTTCAGCGCCGCTTTCGGGTTGTCGCGATCAATGGCAATCGGCCGCAGCATGGCCATGGCCCAGCCGAAGAACGGCACGTAAAGCAATTCGCGCTTGAGCACCTGGCTCAGAGGCGAGAAATAGGCGGAGAGAAAAAACGTCTCCCAAGTGCTCTGGTGGTTCGACTGAATCACGCAGGGCCGGTCAGGCACGTTTTCCGCGCCTTTGATTTCGTAACGGATACCGAGGAACACCTTGGTCAACCACAAGGCGCAACGGCACCAGTACACGTTGATAAAACGATAGCGCGCCTTGAATGGCAGAAAGGGCGCGATGAAAAAGCTCAGGCTGCACCACAGCAAGGACGTGGTGCCCAGCAGCAGATAAAAAAGGAAAATTCTGAAGGCCCGCAGTATCGACATGGCGACGTTTACCGTTACGGGGCAATGCCCGTCTGTTCAAGCGCACTCCCGATCAATCCCTGGTCAGGAATTTCAGAAGTACTCTAGTTGTGGATAAGTTCTGCGGCAATCGCCGCCAGATCGTCAAAAATCAGAGTGCCAACCGGCAGGGTTTTGCCCTGAGTCTTTTCGCCTTTCCCGGTCTTTACCAAAACTGGCTGTGAATCGACGGCTTTGGCGGCCTCTAGGTCACCAAGGCTGTCGCCGACGAACCAGACATTCGTCAGCGCCACGTTGTAATGCTCGGCGATGGTTTTCAACATGCCCGGTTTCGGCTTGCGGCAATCGCAGCCTTCATCCGGCCCATGCGGGCAGTAAACGATCAGCCCGACTTCACCGCCCTGCTCCGCCACCAACTCGCGCAGGCGCGCGTGCATGGCGTCGAGGGTAGCGAGGTCGTAGTAGCCGCGAGCAATGCCCGACTGGTTGGTGGCGACCGCCACCGTCCAGCCGGCCTTGCTCAACTGCGCAATCGCCTCGATCGAACCGGGCAAAGGAATCCACTCCTCCACCGACTTGATGTAAGCGTCGGAGTCGTAATTGATCACTCCGTCCCGATCGAGAATCAGCAGTTTCAACAGCAATCCCTCAACCCAGCAGCGAGATGTCGGCAACACCGAGGAACAAGCCACGCAGACGCGCCAGCAGCGCGTAACGGTTGGCCCGAACCTTGGCGTCTTCGGCATTGACCATCACCGCGTCGAAGAACGCGTCGACCGGCTCACGCAATGCCGCCAGGCGTGCCAGCGATTCGTTGTACTGACGCGCCGCCGCCATTGGCTGCACAGCCTGATCGGCCTGCTGGATCGCCGAGTACAGCGAGAACTCGTTGGCGTTGTCGAAGTACTTGGCCTCAACCACGGTCGGCACCGAGCCTTCAACCTTGCTCAACAGGTTGGAAACACGCTTGTTCACCGCCGCCAGTGCTGCGGCTTCCGGCAGTTTGCGGAAGGCCTGTACCGCTTGCACACGCTGGTCGAAGTCCAGCGCCGAACCCGGCTTCAGGGCACGTACCGACAGGTAAGTGGCCACATCGACGCCTTCGTCTTCGTAACGCGCACGCAGACGATCGAAGATGAACTCAAGCACCGACTCGTTGAGGCCGGCAGCCTTGACCTTGGCACCGAACGCATTCACGGCGAAAGCCACGGCGTCGTTCAGGTCCAGATCCAGTTGTTTCTCGATCAGAATGCGCAGCACGCCGAGCGCCGCACGGCGCAGGGCATACGGGTCTTTGCTGCCGGTTGGCAGCATGCCGATACCGAAGATGCCGACCAGAGTGTCAAGCTTGTCCGCAATAGCGACGGCCGCACCGGTCAGGGTCGCCGGCAGTTCAGCACCGGCACCGCGCGGCATGTACTGCTCGTTCAGCGCCAGCGCGACGTCTTCCGGCTCGCCGTCATTGAGGGCGTAGTAGTAGCCGGCGACACCTTGCATCTCCGGGAACTCGCCAACCATTTCGGTGGCCAGGTCGCACTTCGACAGCAAGCCTGCACGGGCCGCCCACGAAGCGTTGCCGCCGATGCGTGCGGCGATGTACGCCGCCAGTTTCGATACGCGCTCGGCCTTGTCATAGACGCTGCCGAGTTTTTCCTGGAAGACCACGTTTTTCAGGCGATCGTTGAACACTTCGAGCTTCTGCTTCTTGTCTTGCTTGAAGAAGAACTCGGCGTCGGTCAGACGTGGGCGAACCACTTTCTCGTTACCGGCGATGATCTGCTGCGGATCTTTGCTCTCAATGTTGGCCACAGTAATGAAACGTGGCAGCAACTTGCCGTCGGCATCCAATAGGCAGAAGTACTTCTGGTTGTCCTGCATGGTGGTGATCAGCGCTTCTTGCGGCACGTCGAGGAAGCGTTCCTCGAATGAGCACACCAGCGGCACCGGCCATTCAACCAGCGCGGTCACTTCGTCGAGCAGTGCCGGCGGAACGATCGCTGTGCCTTCCTGACGGGTGGCCAGCTCTTCGGTGCGCTTGCTGATGATCTCGCGACGCTCGTTGGCGTCAGCCAGAACGTAGGCAGCACGCAGGTCGGCCAGGTAGCTCGACGGCGAACCGATGCGCACGCTTTCCGGGTGATGGAAGCGGTGACCACGGGAATCACGGCCAGCCTTTTGCGCGAGGATGGTGCAGTCGATGACCTGGTCACCGAGCAGCATCACCAGCCATTGGGTCGGACGCACGAATTCTTCTTTGCGCGCACCCCAACGCATGCGTTTCGGGATCGGCAGGTCGTTCAGCGAATCTTCGACGATGGTCGGCAGCAGGCTCGCGGTCGGCTTGCCGGCGATGCTTTGGCTGTAGCGCAGTTTCGGACCGCTCTGGTCGATTTCGCTCAGCTCGACGCCGCACTTCTTGGCAAAACCCAAGGCTGCTTGAGTCGGATTGCCTTCAGCGTCGAACGCCGCCTGACGTGGCGGGCCGTCGAGGTTGATGCTGCGATCCGGCTGCTGGGTAGCCAGCGCAGTAATCAGCACAGCCAGACGACGCGGCGCCGCGTAGACGGTTTTGCTCTCGTAGCTCAGGCCGGCGGCTTGCAGGCCCTTGTCGATACCGGCGAGGAACGCGTCAGCCAAAGTGTTCAAGGCTTTGGGTGGCAGTTCTTCGGTGCCCAGTTCAACCAGAAAATCTTGCGCACTCATTGTGCAGCCTCCAGCTTGGCCAGTACTTCGTCACGCAGGTCCGGGGTCGCCATCGGGAAGCCCAGCTTGGCGCGGGCCAGCAGGTAGGCTTGAGCGACGGAACGCGCCAGGGTGCGAACGCGCAGAATGTATTGCTGACGCGCAGTCACCGAGATCGCCCGGCGCGCATCCAGCAGGTTGAAGGTGTGCGAAGCCTTCAACACCATTTCGTAGCTCGGCAACGGCAGCGGCTGGTCGAGCTCGATCAGGCGCTTGGCTTCGCCTTCATAGAAGTCGAACAGTTCGAACAGCTTGTCGACGTTGGCGTGTTCGAAGTTGTAAGTGGACTGCTCCACTTCGTTCTGGTGGAACACGTCGCCGTAAGTCACTTTGCCCATCGGGCCGTCAGCCCAGACCAGGTCGTAAACCGAATCCACGCCTTGCAGGTACATGGCCAGACGCTCGAGACCGTAGGTGATCTCGCCGGTCACCGGGTAGCACTCGATGCCGCCCGCTTGCTGGAAGTAAGTGAACTGAGTCACTTCCATGCCGTTGAGCCAGACTTCCCAGCCCAGACCCCAGGCGCCGAGGGTCGGCGATTCCCAGTTGTCTTCGACGAAGCGAATGTCGTGGACCAGCGGGTCCAGACCGACATGCTTGAGGGAGCCCAGGTACAGTTCCTGGAAGTTGTCCGGGTTCGGCTTCAGGACGACCTGAAACTGATAATAGTGCTGCAGACGGTTCGGGTTTTCGCCGTAACGGCCATCAGTCGGACGGCGGCTTGGCTGCACGTAAGCGGCGTTCCAGGTTTCCGGGCCAATGGCGCGCAGGAAGGTCGCGGTGTGGAAAGTGCCGGCGCCTACTTCCATATCGTAGGGCTGAAGTACCACACAACCTTGCTCGGCCCAGTATTGCTGGAGCGCGAGGATCAAGTCTTGGAAGGTACGCACGGCTGGCGTAGGCTGGCTCACGAAATTCACCTGTTTCTTGGGCTGCGATTTAAAGAGCGGGAGTATACCCGATTCGTTGCTGCGCACGCCCCCTGGAGCCTTATGCCACGCTGCTTTTGGTGTACCGAAGATCCGTTGTACATGGCTTATCACGATCAGGAGTGGGGCACGCCGCTACGCGATGCGCAGGGTTTGTTCGAGTTGCTTTTGCTCGAAGGGTTCCAGGCCGGGCTGTCCTGGATCACCGTATTGCGCAAACGTGAGCGTTATCGCGAGGTGTTGTTCGGCTTCGACGTGCAGCGCGTGGCGCAGATGAGCGACGCCGAAATCGACGAATTGATGCTTGACCCCGGCATCATCCGTAACCGCCTCAAACTCAATGCCGCCCGGCGCAATGCCCAGGCCTGGCTGGCGCTGGAGGACCCGGTGGCGTTTCTCTGGTCGTTTGTCGGGGACCAACCGATCATCAATCATTTCAAGGATCGCAGCGAAGTCCCGGCGATCACCCCCGAAGCGCTGGCGATGAGCAAAGGCCTGAAAAAGGCCGGTTTTACGTTCGTCGGACCGACCATTTGCTACGCGTTGATGCAGGCCTCGGGCATGGTCATGGATCACACGCAGGATTGCGACCGCTACGCGCAGCTCGCCAACGGCGGTTAGAATGCCCGCCTCGCGCACAGCACAAAGATCAGGAGTGACCTGTGGAAAAGTTTAAAGGCGCCTTGCTGGTAGGCGCTCTGCGGCTGTTTGCCCTGTTGCCATGGCGGGCCGTGCAGGCCGTGGGTTCGGCGATTGGCTGGATCATGTGGAAAACCCCCAACCGTTCCCGCGACGTGGTGCGGATCAATCTCGCCAAATGTTTTCCACAGATGGACCCGGCCGAACGTGAGCGTCTGGTCGGTCAGAGTCTCAAAGACATCGGCAAGTCCCTGACCGAAAGCGCCTGCGCGTGGATCTGGCCGGCGCAGCGTTCCATCGATCTGGTGCGCGAAGTCGAAGGCCTCGACATCCTCAAGGACGCATTGGCTTCGGGCAAAGGCGTTGTCGGCATCACCAGCCACCTGGGCAACTGGGAAGTTCTCAACCACTTCTATTGCAGCCAGTGCAAACCGATCATTTTCTACCGTCCGCCAAAGTTGAAGGCTGTGGATGAATTGCTGCGCAAGCAACGCGTGCAACTGGGCAACAAAGTTGCCGCGTCGACCAAGGAAGGCATCCTCAGTGTCATCAAGGAAGTGCGCAAGGGTGGTGCAGTGGGTATTCCGGCTGACCCGGAACCGGCCGAATCCGCCGGAATCTTCGTGCCGTTCTTCGCCACGCAGGCGCTGACGAGCAAGTTCGTGCCGAACATGCTGGCCGGTGGCAAAGCCGTCGGCGTGTTCCTGCATGCGCTGCGCCTGCCCGACGGTTCCGGCTACAAAGTGATCCTTGAAGCCGCGCCGGAAGCGATGTACAGCACCGATACCGAGACGTCCTGCGCCGCCATGAGCAAAGTCGTCGAGCGTTATGTCGCGGCGTATCCGAGCCAGTACATGTGGAGCATGAAGCGCTTCAAGAAACGTCCGCCGGGTGAAGCTCGCTGGTACTGAGGCGTTAGAGATGTGATTGGCATGATCTGTGGATAACCTCATCGTCGAGGTTATCCACAACCGTTCATTCAAGGGCGCAGCAGATGTCCGAACACCGCAAATCGTTTCGCATCAAGATCACCCACGACAGCTTCGGCGAATGCCTCGGGCAAACGCGCAATCTGACGCCCACCGGGGTGTATGTGCAGCATCCGCGTCTGGCGTCATTGCCTAAAGGTGCGGTGGTTTACGGCCAGGTGCAGGGTTTACCCACAGGCGCGCCGCGAGTGCGGATGGAAGTGGTGACGGTGGATGCCGAAGGTATCGGCCTGCGTTACCTGTAGATTATTGCGCCTGACGATCGAGCTTCTTCAGAAACACCGCCATTTCCTTTTCGGCCTGCTTGTCGCCATGGGCGCGGGCCGCTTCCAGACCCTGCTCCCATGCCTGCCGCGCAGCGGCGTGATCACCCTGCGCCAGTTGCGCCTTGCCCAACAGCTTCCACGCTGCCGAATACTTCGGATCGAAACCGACACAGCGCTGAAAATGCTCGGCCGCCTTGGCGTTTTCGCCCAAATCCAGATAACCCTTGCCGAGGCCGAAGCGCAGCAGGGAGTTATCCACACCCTTGGCGAGCATTTTTTCCAGGGATTCGAGCATCGGTGGATTCCTTTCTTGGAAGCGTCAGGTGTTGATGGGGTTTATTGAGACCGCCTTCGCGAGCAGGCTCGCTCCCACAGGGGAAACGCATTCCAAATGTGGGAGCGAGCCTGCTCGCGAAGGGGTCAGTGCCATCAGCGCAAACCTCAGAAGAAGCTCAACCCCACATGAAACAGCTTCTCCACATCGCGAATATGCTTTTTATCCACAAGGAACAGAATCACATGGTCACCCGCTTCGATCACTGTGTCGTCGTGGGCGATGATTACCTGTTCATTGCGAATGACCGCGCCGATGGTGGTGCCCGGCGGCAGGCCGATTTTCTCGATCGGCTTGCCGATGACTTTGCTCGATTTGGCATCACCGTGGGCAATCGCCTCGATGGCCTCTGCAGCGCCACGGCGCAGTGAGTGCACGCTGACGATATCGCCACGGCGCACGTGCGCCAGCAAGGTGCCGATGGTAGCCAGCTGCGGGCTGATGGCGATGTCGATGTCGCCGCCCTGAATCAGGTCGACGTAAGCCGGATTGTTGATGATGGTCATCACCTTCTTCGCCCCCAGCCGTTTGGCCAGCAGCGACGACATGATGTTGGCTTCGTCATCGTTGGTCAGCGCAAGGAAGATATCGGCGTCGGCGATGTTCTCTTCCAGCAGCAAGTCGCGGTCCGACGCACTGCCCTGCAATACCACGGTGCTGTCGAGGGTGTCGGAGAGATAGCGGCAGCGTGCCGGGTTCATCTCGATGATCTTCACCTGATAACGGCTTTCGATGGCCTCGGCCAGACGCTCGCCGATCTGCCCGCCGCCAGCGATGACGATGCGTTTGTAGGTTTCGTCGAGACGGCGCATTTCGCTCATCACCGCGCGAATATCCTCACGTGCGGCGATGAAGAAGACTTCGTCATCGGCCTCGATCACCGTATCGCCCTGAGGCAGGATCGGCCGGTCACGGCGGAAAATCGCCGCGACGCGGGTTTCGACGTTCGGCATGTGCTCGCGCAACTGACGCAGTTGCTGGCCCACCAGCGGCCCGCCGTAATAGGCGCGCACGGCCACCAGTTGTGCCTTGCCTTCGGCGAAGTCGATCACCTGCAAGGCACCGGGATGCTGGATCAGGCGCTTGATGTAGTTGGTGACCACCTGCTCGGGGCTGATCAGCACGTCGACCGGAATCGCTTCGTTCTGGAACAGCTGCTCTTCGCGGTTGAGATAGGAGGCTTCGCGCACCCGGGCGATCTTGGTCGGGGTATGGAACAGCGTGTGCGCAACCTGACAGGCGACCATGTTGGTTTCGTCGCTGTTGGTCACCGCCACCAGCATGTCGGCGTCGTCGGCGCCGGCCTGTCGCAGCACCGACGGCAGCGAGCCACGGCCCTGCACGGTGCGGATGTCGAGGCGGTCGCCAAGGTCGCGCAAGCGCTCGCTGTCAGTGTCGACCACCGTGATGTCGTTGGCTTCGCTGGCCAAGTGTTCGGCCAGCGAACCGCCGACCTGACCTGCACCGAGGATGATGATTTTCATCCAGTCACTCCGTTGAATCCGTTTAGCCGCGCGCGGCAGCGATCTTGATCAGCTTGGCGTAGTAGAACCCGTCGTGCCCGCCCTGCTGGGCCAGCAATTGGCGACCATGGGGCTGCTTGATCCCGGCGGTGATCGCCAAGTCCAGCTCCCGTGCGCCCGGCGTGCGCTCAAGGAACGCGGCAATCACTTCGGTGTTCTCGGTCGGCAAAGTCGAGCAAGTGGCGTAAAGCAGGATGCCGCCTACTTCGAGGGTTTTCCACATCGCGTCGAGCAACTCGCCTTGCAGCTGCGCGAGGGCGGCGATGTCGTCGGCCTGGCGGGTCAGCTTGATGTCCGGGTGGCGGCGGATTACGCCGGTGGCCGAGCATGGCGCGTCGAGCAGGATGCGCTGGAACGGCTTGCCGTCCCACCATTTGTCGATGTCACGACCGTCGGCGGCGATCAGTTCGGCGTTCAGGCCCAGACGCTCGAGGTTTTCTTTCACTCGCACCAGACGCTTGGCTTCCAGATCCACGGCAACCACGCCGGCCAGCGCCGGTTCGGCTTCGAGGATGTGGCAGGTCTTGCCGCCCGGTGCGCAGCAGGCGTCGAGCACCCGCTGCCCAGGTGCCAGATCCAGCAGATCGGCGGCCAGTTGCGCGGCTTCGTCCTGCACGCTGATCCAGCCCTCGGCGAACCCCGGCAGGCTGCGCACATCGGTGGCGGCTTCGAGGATGATGCCGTCGCGGCTATAGACGCACGGAGTTGCTGCGATGCCGGCCTCGGTCAGCAGACCGAGGTAGGCGTCGCGGCTGTGATGGCGGCGGTTGACCCGCAGGATCATCGGCGGATGCGCGTTGTTGGCTGCGCAGATGGCTTCCCATTGCTCAGGCCAGAAGGCCTTGAGGGATTTTTGCAGCCAGCGCGGGTGAGCGGTGCGTACCACCGGATCGCGTTCCAGCTCGGCGAAAATCGTTTCGCTTTCGCGCTGGGCATTGCGCAGCACGGCGTTGAGCAGACCCTTGGCCCAAGGCTTTTTCAGCTTGTCGGCGCAACCCACGGTTTCGCCGATGGCGGCGTGGGCCGGCACGCGGGTGTAGAGCAATTGGTAGAGTCCGACCAACAGCAGCGCCTCGACATCGGCGTCGGCTGCCTTGAACGGCTTCTGCAGGAGCTTTTCCGCTAGCGCCGACAGACGTGGCTGCCAGCGTGCGGTGCCGAACGCCAGATCCTGAGTGAAGCCGCGATCGCGATCCTCGACCTTGTCCAGTTGTGTCGGCAGAGAGCTGTTGAGCGAGGCTTTGCCGCTGAGTACGGCGGCGAGTGCCTTGGCGGCGGCCAGACGCGGGTTCATTGTGCGTCCACCACTGCGCCGAGCACGGTGCCGACGGCGAATTTCTCACGACGGCTGTTGAACAGGTCACTGAAGTTCAGCGCCTTGCCGCCGGGCAATTGCAGGCGTGTCAGGCACAGCGCCTGCTCGCCGCACGCGACGATCAGGCCGTCCTTGCTGGCGCTGAGGATGGTACCGGGTGCGCCGTTGCCTTCGGCGAGATTGGCCGCCAGCACTTTCAGCGCTTCGCCATTGAGCGTGCTGTGGGTAATCGGCCATGGATTGAACGCGCGAACCAGACGTTCCAGCTCAACGGCTGGGCGGCTCCAGTCGATGCGCGCCTCATCCTTGTTCAGTTTGTGCGCGTAGGTGGCGAGTTCGTCGTTCTGCACTTCGCCCTCCAGCGTTCCGGCAGCCAGACCGGCAATCGCCTGCACCACGGCTGGCGGGCCCATTTCGGCGAGACGGTCGTGGAGACTGCCGCCGGTGTCGTCGGCGCTGATCGGCGTAACGACTTTGAGCAGCATCGGCCCGGTGTCGAGGCCCGCTTCCATGCGCATCACAGTCACGCCGCTTTCGGCATCGCCCGCTTCGACGGCGCGCTGGATCGGCGCCGCACCGCGCCAGCGTGGCAACAAGGAGGCGTGGCTGTTGATGCAGCCCAGACGCGGAATATCCAGCACCACTTGCGGCAGGATCAGGCCGTAGGCAACCACGACCATCAAGTCCGGCTTCAGCGCGGCGAGTTCAGTCTGAGCGTCAGCGTTGCGCAAAGTCGGCGGCTGCAACACCTGGATATTATTTTCCAGCGCCAGCTGTTTAACCGGGCTCGGCATCAGTTTTTGTCCGCGACCGGCCGGACGATCCGGTTGGGTGTAGACCGCAACGATCTCGTAAGGGCTGCTCAGCAGGGCCTTGAGGTGTTCGGCAGCGAATTCCGGGGTGCCGGCAAAAACGATGCGCAGTGGCTCAGTCATGAAGGAGTCTCATAAAAAGAAAAAGGCTTGCCGCGGCAAGCCTTTGAAGGAGGGCATCAAGCGTTCTGGCGATGCAGCTTTTCCAGTTTCTTCTTGATCCGGTCGCGTTTGAGCGTGGACAGGTAGTCGACGAACAATTTGCCGTTTAGGTGGTCGCATTCGTGCTGGATGCACACCGCGAGCAGGCCTTCGGCGATCAGTTCATAGGGCTTGCCGTCGCGGTCCAGCGCCTTGATCTTGACCTTTTGCGGGCGGTCGACGTTTTCGTAGAAACCCGGCACCGAGAGGCAACCTTCCTGGTACTGATCCATTTCGTCAGTCAGCGATTCGAACTCGGGGTTGATGAACACCCGTGGCTCGGTGCGGTCTTCGGAAAGGTCCATCACGACGATACGTTTGTGCACGTTGACCTGGGTCGCGGCGAGGCCGATGCCCGGCGCTTCATACATTGTTTCAAACATGTCATCGACCAACTGACGCACTTCGGCGTCCACTACAGCCACAGGCTTGGCGATAGTACGCAGACGCGGGTCCGGAAATTCGAGGATGTTTAAAATGGCCATAGGCTGATTGCTGCACGTATTGAGTAAAGTCGGATCGATGGCCTGGCAGGTCCGAAGATGCAGGCTACCGTTGTGAAGCGTAGCTTCTGCATTTGGCAGAAGCGAGCCACGGGGGCTCTGACGGTTCACGCGAACGCACATGATAAAGGGATTCACTGCATGAGGAAAACACTACTCGCCCTGCTGCTGTTGGCCTCGGCCGGCGCGGTGCAAGGGCAAGTGCAACTCAGGGATGGTTTTCCGCAGCAATACACGGTGGTTTCGGGGGATACACTCTGGGATATTTCCGGAAAATACCTGCGCGAGCCTTGGCAATGGCCACAACTGTGGCAGGCCAACCCGCAGATCGAAAACCCCAATCTGATCTATCCCGGCGACACGCTGACGCTCAGTTACGTCAACGGCCAGCCGCGCCTGACCCTCAATCGCGGCGAGTCGCGCGGCACCATCAAGCTCTCGCCACGCATTCGTACCAGCCCGGTGGCTGAGGCGATTCCGAGTATTCCGCTGAAATCGATCAACAGCTTTCTGCTGAGCAACCGCATCGTCGACAAGGTCGAGGATTTCGACAAAGCGCCCTACATCGTCGCCGGTGACGCGGAACGCGTGCTCAGCGGCACCGGCGACCGGATCTTTGCCCGTGGCTATTTCGATCCGAATCAACCGGTCTACGGGATCTTCCGTCAGGGCAAGGTCTATACCGATCCGCAAACCAAGGAATTTCTGGGGATCAACGCCGACGACATTGGCGGCGGTGAAATCGTTGCCACCGAAGACGACGTCGCCACCCTCGCCCTGCAGCGCACCACCCAGGAAGTGCGCCTCGGCGACCGCTTGTTCAGCGGCGAAGAGCGCTCGATCAATTCGACCTTCATGCCCAGTGCTCCGACCACCGACATCAATGGCCTGATCATCGATGTCCCACGCGGCGTCACGCAGATCGGTGCGATGGACGTGGTTACGTTGAACAAGGGCAAACGCGACGGCCTGGCCGAAGGCAATGTGTTGGTGGTGATGAAAACCGGTGAAACCGTGCGCGACCGGGTGACCGGTCAACCACTGAAAATCCCCGACGAACGGGCCGGGCTGCTGATGGTTTTTCGCACCTACGACAAACTCAGCTACGGCTTGGTCCTCAACGCTTCACGCTCGCTGGCGGTGCTCGACAAGGTGCGAAATCCGTAAGCGTGCTTAACAAGTTACCAACAGAGTTATCCACAGCTTGTTCCGAATGGTTCGGGGCTTGTAACGATCAAGGATGATCCATGACGCTGTCTGTCTATACGCCGGTTTCCCCTGCGGAACTGGAAGCGCGCCTGCGCCTGCATCGCTTGCCGGACATCGGCCCGAAGCGGTTTCTGAAATTGCTCGAAGCCTTTGGCTCAGCATCCAAAGCCATCAGCGCGCCGGCCAGCGCCTGGCGCTCGCTGGGTTTACCAGCGGCGTGTGCCGAAGCACGGCGCTGTCCCGACGTTCGCGACGGCGCCAGCCACGCAATGCGCTGGCTAGAGCGTCCGGGTCAGCATTTGTTGATGTGGGATCAAGCGGACTATCCGGCATTGTTGGCGCAGATTCCCGACCCTCCGCCGCTGTTATTCGTGGCGGGTGACCCCCTGATTCTCGAGAGGCCGCAGCTGGCCATGGTCGGCAGCCGTCGTGCTTCACGTCCGGGAATGGACACCGCCGCCGCATTTTCTCGTAGCCTGGCCGGGGCCGGTTTTGTCATCAACAGTGGCTTGGCGCTGGGCATTGATGCGGCTGCGCATCAAGCGGCGCTGGATGTTGGCGGGCTGACGGTCGGAGTGTTGGGCACGGGCCTGGAAAACTTTTATCCACAGCGCAATCGGCGGCTGGCCGACGCGATGATTGCCTCCGGCAGTGCGGTGCTTTCGGAGTTTCCGCTGGATGCCGGCCCCAGCGCCAGCAACTTCCCGCGACGCAACCGGATCATCAGCGGTTTATCCCTTGGCGTGCTGGTGGTCGAGGCCAGCGTCGCCAGTGGTTCGCTGATCACTGCACGGCTGGCGGCGGAACAAGGGCGCGAGGTGTATGCAATCCCTGGCTCGATCCATCATCCCGGTGCGCGTGGTTGTCACCAGTTGATTCGCGACGGCGCGGTGCTGGTGGAAACCATCGAACACATTCTCGAAGCCCTGCGTGGCTGGCAGCAGGTGCCGTTATCCATAGGCACACCGCAAGCGGATCATCCCTTACTTGCCCTGCTCCACGCTGCGCCGCATACCAGTGAAGCCTTGGCCGACAGCTGCGGCTGGGCGTTGCCCAAAGTGCTGGCGGCGCTGACCGAACTGGAAATGGACGGCCGTGCGGTGTGCGAAAACGGCCGCTGGTTTGCGCGTGTGAGCTAGGTTTTACAAGGAAGATCGGTAAACTGCGCGAAACCTGTTTGCGGAGAGTTTTTTCATGGTCAACAGTTGGCGTGTGCAACAAGCCGCGCGAGAGATTCGCGCCGGGGCGGTGATTGCCTATCCAACCGAAGCCGTCTGGGGGCTGGGTTGCGACCCGTGGAATGAAGAAGCGGTGGATCGGTTGCTGGCGATCAAGAATCGCTCGGTCGACAAGGGCCTGATTCTGGTTGCCGACAACATTCGCCAGTTCGATTTCTTGTTCGAAGACTTTCCGCAAGAGTGGATCGACCGTATGGCCAGCACCTGGCCTGGGCCGAATACCTGGCTGGTGCCGCATCAGAATCTGCTGCCGGAGTGGGTCACTGGGGTGCATGACACGGTGGCGCTGCGCGTCAGCGATCATCCTCAGGTGCGTGACTTGTGCTCGATGGTCGGTCCGTTGATTTCGACCTCAGCCAATCCACAAGGCCGTCCGGCAGCGCGCACGCGGTTGCGGGTCGAGCAGTATTTCCGCGGGCAGATCGATCTGGTGCTGGGTGGGGAGTTGGGTGGGCGCAAGAACCCCAGCGTCATCCGTGATCTGGCCTCCGGCAACGTTATTCGTCCCGACTGACGTCACTCCTGACTTCATGTATTGAGTACTTCTCGGCTTTTATGGCGAGAAGTACTACTTTTGCCTGCGATTTATCCTTCAAACAACGATCAACTTACAACATTCAACTGTTTGTATTTTTCCTTCGTGTGTCAGACCAATCAGTAAGTACACAGATTCAGTAACTTTTCCCACGTAATTATCAGAAGTCGCGCAGTGGCGATATTTCTAAAAGCATCCATCATTTCAATGCGCTCAGAAAACTTCGATAAGTTAACGTCTGCGGAGAAAGAATGGATACTACGGATTTACAACTAACGGATTATCTGCAGGCACTTCAGGCAACGTTCAGAAGTCGCCATGAAGATTGCCGGGTCGTTATTCTTGAAGCGGGATCAGATACGCGGGAGTTCGAACGGTTTATTGGTCGGCAATTTCGTCTTCGACTGCAACATTACATGCTGACATCCAGAGCCAGATTGCTTGAAACGAGGCTGGCGGTGACGGCGCGAAGTACCCACTTTCTGCTGTATCAACACGAGCAGCTGGTGGCGGTATTGAGAGTGACGCCATCGCCGTTCGAATGGGCCTCACTGGCGCACCAGCATGTTTCTCCCACCGTGATGCTGTCGCGCCACGTCGAGTTCAGCCGGTTGATCACTCTCTCGCGAAGCCACCTGGCTGTTCCGATCAACAGCCTGCTGGCGGCGGCCACCGAGTGGGCGATCAGGCATGGGTATCAAGGCGTCACCGCCCTCTGCCGATCGCCACAACGGCGACTGTTCCAGCGATTCGGCCTGACCCCTATCACCTCCGACGCCCTTCATATCGAACAACGCGCTCGCGGCGACTACTGGCTGCTGTCAGCGCAGTGGCAGCAAATCCTTGCCGCTGTTCAACACCCTGATCACACCCCCTTCAACACCCCGGAGAACCACGATGAATACGCTCATCAGCTTTGAACAACAGTTGATCCTGCTTGATAAACGCATCGAACAATTGTGGGCCGATATTCTGGATAACTCGCGATTGGTAAAAGCCATACGCGAGGGTAGTGTTACCAAGGCGTTATATGCGATCTACATGATAGAAACCTTTCACTACACTGCACACAATGCGCGAAATCAGGGATTGGTGGGTGTGCGCCATGCCGATAATCCGGTTTATGCAAAGTTCTGTTTTGAACATGCGGCGCAAGAAGTTGGCCATGAGAAAATGGCACTGCATGATGTCATGAGTCTTGGCCTGAAAAATGAAAAGTTCGAGATCCCGTCTGCGCTTCCGGCAACCGAAGTACTGATTGCTTATTTGTATTGGATATCCTTTACCGGTAATCCACTACAACGCCTGGGATACAGTTATTGGGCAGAAAATGCCTATCAATTCATCACCCCGTTGATCAATAACCTGAGCGAAATCCTGGCGCTAAAACCGGCTCAGTTGACGTTCTTCGTTGCGCATTCCGACATCGATGTCGAGCACTTCAATGAAATCAAACTCATCCTGCAGCGTACTTGCAAAAATCAGCACGACTGGGATGCCGTTGCCAATGTAATGGAAACCAGCTTGCGGCTGACCGGCAACATGCTCGAAGCCGTTTATGAGCAGTATGAGGCTTGGCAAAACGGCCATGCGCCCCGTTATGACTTCCTCCATGCCCTGGATAACTCATGAAGACTTCACGTCGAGTGTCAGAACCGAGGGAAGGAGGCAGGCATGGCTGACTATTTCCAGCGGTTGAACTATGCGCTGGGGGATGAAGACACAGCGCTCGAATATGCAATCCTCCCCAAGCACGCCAGACATGTGGTGGGTATCGCCGGGAGTGGCGGGCGGCTTTTACCGTTGCTGGCCCGCAGTCCGGCGCGTATGACCTGCACCGATATCAGCGCGCCGCAACTGGCATTTACCCGGCTGCGATTCGCCTTGCTGGAACAGACCGATCACGCGTCGTTCATGGCATTCATGGGTTACCGGACAGACAGTTCGACCAAGCGACGCCAGTCCATATTTCAGCATCTGGATTTGCCGCAGGCCGATCGCCACTGGTTGACCGAGTTGTTCCAGTCCCGTCACTGGCAAGCGCCGATCTACATGGGAGCCTTCGAGCAGACCCTGCAGCGATTGGCGAAGGTCAACCGACTGTTTACCGGCAAGGCAGGTCGTGAAGTTTTCCACTGTCGCGACCTTGGCGAGCAAATCGAGTATTACCAGACCCGCTTTCCCCTCAAACGCTGGAAGGCTGTGATCGCGCTGTTGGGCAACGCAGCGGTACTCAATTCCCTGCTCTACAAAGGCTCGTTCCCGCCCAACAACCTGGGCATCAGTTCCCGCGCGGCGTACCTGGAGATTTTTCACGCCTTGTTCACCACTCAGGTGGTGCGCGAGAGCTTCTTTCTGCAAATGCTGTTTTTCGGTGAACTGCGCTACCCACAAGGTTTTCCGCTGGAGTGCGCCCCGAAGATTTTCAAGCGTGCCCGTGAGGCGCTTCAACAGTGCGAGCTGCAGGTGGTACAGGCCGACATTCTCGACTGTGTTGCCACGCTCTCGGAGGTCGACTTCGTCTCGCTCTCGGACGTCCCTTCTTTCATGCCCGAAGCTGACGGTGCGAGTGTCTTGCAGCGGTTACGCCCGTCCCTGGCCGAAGAGGCGCTGACGGTCATACGTGGCCATTTGCACGTCGTCCAGCCCGATTGTTCAGGCTTCGGCGATATCACCGCCGACTACCAGAAAGCGATTGCACGAGAAAGAACCCAGCTCTGGCGTGTGCAGGTCTATCGCCGGACATCACCTTTGCAGGTATCTCGATGAGCACTCAGCAACCCACCGTCAATTGGCTCAAAAACCGTATTCGGCAGGCGCGTGAAGATCAGCAACAGTTGTTCGATGCCGGGCTCAACGGCCTGAAGCTGGCACAACGCGAAGGCAAGGAGATCGAGTTGAGCAGCGGCGAGCGGCTCACCGAGTTTCTCTCATGCTCCTATCTGGGGCTTGAGTGCGATCCCCGCCTGATTCAAGGCGCCGTGGACGCCGTCGAAACCTTCGGCGTGCAGTTCGCCGCCGCACGAACCCGGGCACTGTTGCCGCCAATGCATGAACTAGACGAACAGTTGAACCGGATATTCCAGGGGCACGCGGTCACCTTCAACTCGGTGGGCAGTGCACATCTGGGCTGTCTGCCCTTACTGGGATCCGGTGAGTTGCCGTCCTATCCGTTGCGCCGTGCCCCGAGCTGGATCGTCGACCGGGCGGCCCACGCTTCAATGCAAGTGCTGCAAGGGATTCTTTGGCAGTTTGGCCCCGTACAGCGGTGCGATTGCAGGGATATGGAGCAAGTCGAGCAGGCGTGTTCGGCGGCAGTAGCGGCTGGCAATACACCGATCATCCTGACCGACAGCATCGGTTCGATGCGCGGCGTGTATCCGATCAATCGACTGTTGCAACTGGCGGAGCGCTTTGAAGGGTATCTGTATGCGGATGACGCCCACGGCACTTCGATCTACGGTGTGGCGGGAGGTGGTTATGCCCTTGCCAGTGGCGATGAGCGCTTGCGCGGACGCTTGATCCTTCTGTCCTCGCTGTCCAAGGCGTTTGGGGCAACCGGAGGGGCGATCACCGTGCTCACGGCGGACGATGCCGAGATGATAAGGCGCCATGCGTCGACCTATACCTTCGGCGGGCCATTGTCGATGGGCGGGGTTGGTGCGGCAGTCGCCTCCGGAAAAATCCATCTTTCGCCAGAGCTGGGCGAGCTGCAAGCCGCCCTGTGGCGAAATGTTGCCCTGATCGACGATTTGCTCGGACCGGTTCTTGGCAACCATGAAGTCGCCTCGCCCATCCGTTTCGTGCGTGTCGGTGCCGAGCGTGACGCGATCAGTCTGGCGCTGTACCTGCGGCGGCAAGCGATTGCCGTCACCACCGCGTTGTTTCCGGTGGTGGCCAAGGGCGAGGCGATTCTGCGTCTGGCGATCAGTGCCAATCATAGTCAGGCCCAGTTGGCGTGCCTGGCCAATGCCATTAATGGCGGTTTCGATGAGTTGGGTATTCGTCAAAGAGGAAGTGGCGATGGGCGATGATCCGATAAGCCATGCAAACCAGGCTTTTACACGCAAATTGGCCCATGCACGGTCACTGCCGTGGTTCTGTGCGCTGTGTCCGCAGATCCTGCACGTGCAGAGCCCGGAGGATTTGCATCGGCTGCCGATTCAAGCCGTCGAGGACGAGCACGGTGGTGTGCTGTTCTCCGTGCTTGGTGAGGCTTCGCATCGTGCACCGGGTGGCGGACTGACCCTGACGTCGGGAGGCAGCACCGGCAACTGCAAACACATCACCCATTCCTGGGCATTCAACGCCAGTATCGTGCTGCTGGGGGCGCGGATGTTTGGGGGCGCGAACGAACATCCAGCTGTTGTCGTTAACTGCCTGACAGCCGGTGAAATGCAAGGCGCTTTTCAGTACGCCGCGGCCATCGTCCAGCACATCGGTGCTCGGTTGTTGCCCGCCGGATCGCTGATGGGCGTTACGCGGATTGCCGAGCTGATTCAGTCACAAGCGGCCGATGCGCTGATTTGCACTCCCTCCTTCGCGGCGGCGCTGTTCAACCATGACGATATCGATGCCACACAGTTGGCCAGTCTGAGATGGCTCTATTACATCGGGGAACCCTGCAGCAAACCGCTGCGCGAGCAATTGGCTCGGGACTGGCCTGAAATCAGAGTGCGGTCGCTGGGCTACAGCTCTACGGAGACCGGCCCCATCGGCTTTCAGTGCGCACACCTGGAGCATGGTTTTTATCATCTGCACGCCGATGCGATGCTGACCGAAGTCGTTGACCCATTGACCCTGCAAGCAGTGGCCGAAGGCGAAAGCGGGGAGTTTCTGCTGACGTCGCTGCTGCCCGATCATGTGCCGCTGTTGCGTTATCGGATTGGTGATCGTGGGCGAATTCTGCTTCAGGAATCGAATTGCGCGTGTGGTAGTAATTTGCCGGTGCTGGAGCTTGAGGGGCGGGTCGAGACGTCGATCAAACTGGGTGGCGCGATCATCACGCAGCGACAGGTCATGAGCGTACTCGCCCAAGCGTTGCCCGACCTGGACGCTAACGATGTTCAGGTACAAATCGATCGACAGGCCAACGGTGCCCGCATGCGTCTGGTCATTGCTCAGGACAAACTGCCAGCCAGTGCAGAAGCCGTCATCGAACAGACGTTGCATAACGAAGCGCAAGCGAGCGCTTTGCTCAGGCTGCCCGGAGTACTGGGATTGAGGGTGCAGCGTCTTGCCCGCAGCGGCTTCGAAACAACTTCCGCCGGCAAGACGCCGTTTTTTTTTGATGTGGACGCTACCCCGGATTCACCGGAGTAGCGTGGTATCACGGCAGCAGGATGGTGGATCCGGTGGTGCGCCGTGCCGACAGCTCGGTTTGCGCCTTCGCCGCTTCAGCCAGCGGATAACGCTGGCTGATATCGACCTTGAGCTTGCCGCTGATGATCATCTCGAACAGCTCATCGGCCATGCGCTGCAGGTTTTCGGCGTTGTTGGCGTAGGTCGCCAGGGTCGGTCGGGTCACGTACAACGAGCCTTTGGCCGAGAGAATCCCCAGATTGACGCCATCCACGGCGCCGGAGGCATTGCCGAAACTCACCACCAGACCACGCGGCGACACGCTGTCGAGCGAAGTCAGCCAAGTGTCTTTGCCGACACCGTCATATACCACCGGGACCTTCTTGCCGTCGGTCAGCTCCAGTACGCGTTGCGCGACGTTTTCGTGGCTGTAATCGATGGTGGCCCAAGCACCGTTGGCTTTCGCCAACTCGGCTTTTTCCTTCGAGCTGACGGTGCCGATCAGCTTCACACCCAAGGCCCTGGCCCATTGGCAGGCCAGCGAACCGACGCCGCCGGCAGCGGCGTGGAACAGAATGGTTTCGCCACCCTTGAGCTCATAAGTCTGGCGCAGCAGGTACTGCACGGTCAGACCCTTGAGCATCACTCCGGCAGCGGTTTCGAAACTGATTTGGTCGGGCAAGTGCACCAGATTTGCTTCGGGCAAAACGTGCAGTTCACTGTAGGCGCCCAACGGGCCGCTACCGTAAGCGACGCGATCCCCGACCTTGAACCGGGTTACTTCGCTGCCAACGGCGTCAACGATGCCCGCGCCTTCTGCGCCCAAGCCGGACGGCAAGGCTGGCGGTGCATAGAGGCCGCTGCGGTAATAGGTGTCGATGAAATTCAAGCCGATCGCTTTGTTGCTCACCCGAACCTGCTGTGGGCCTGGCTCCGCAGGTTGGTAGTCAACATATTCGAGCACTTCGGGGCCGCCGTGGGCGCGGAACTGGATACGCTTTGCCATCTGCCTGCTCTCCTTGGGTCTTTTGTAGCCCCCTATCCAACTCCCATGCTTGATCTTCGTCAACTGCGGCGCGCGGGTCTGCGGTGGTATGCTACGCGCCCATTTGCGCCGCCCCCCGCCTGCGGGGCGCCGCGTAGTGATGCCCCGATCAAGGTGAAGCCATGACGACCCGCACCGACGCCGTAAAGGCCTATCTGCTCGACCTGCAAGACCGCATCTGCACCGCGCTCGAAAACGAGGACGGCGGCACGCGCTTCGTCGAAGACGCCTGGGCCCGGCCGGCGGGCGGTGGCGGTCGCACCCGCGTGATCGAGAACGGCACGCTGATCGAAAAGGGCGGCGTCAACTTTTCCCACGTCTTCGGCAGTGGCCTGCCGCCGTCAGCCAGCGCCCATCGCCCGGAACTGGCGGGTCGCGGCTTCGAAGCCCTTGGCGTGTCGCTGGTGATCCACCCGCACAACCCGCATGTGCCGACGTCCCACGCCAACGTGCGCTTTTTCATCGCCGAGAAGGAAGGTGAAGAGCCGGTCTGGTGGTTCGGTGGTGGCTTCGACCTGACCCCGTATTACGGCAACGAAGAAGACTGCATCCATTGGCACCGCGTGGCCGAGCAGTCTTGTGCGCCGTTCGGTCCGGACGTCTACTCGCGCTATAAAGCCTGGTGCGACACCTATTTCCACATCAAACATCGCCACGAACCGCGCGGCATCGGCGGGCTGTTCTTCGACGACCTGAACGAGTGGGACTTCGACACCAGCTTCGCTTTCATGCGCGCCATTGGTGATGCGTACATCGACGCTTACCTGCCGATCGTGCAGCGGCGCAAGAACGATGCGTTCACCGCCAAACAGCGTGAGTTCCAGGAATTCCGCCGTGGCCGTTACGTCGAGTTCAACCTGGTTTACGATCGTGGCACGCTGTTCGGCCTGCAATCGGGCGGGCGTACCGAGTCGATCCTCATGTCGCTGCCGCCGCAAGTGCGCTGGGCCTACGACTGGAAAGCCGAGCCCGGCAGTGAAGAAGCACGCTTGACCGAGTACTTCCTGCAAGACCGCGACTGGCTGGCCCAGGCCTGAACGAGGAGTTGTGATGGATCGTTACGTTGTTTTCGGTAACCCGATCGGCCACAGCAAGTCGCCGATGATTCATAAATTGTTCGCCGAACAGACCGGGCAGAGCCTCGACTACAGCACCCTGCTGGCGCCGCTCGACGATTTCACCGGCTGCGCCACGGCGTTTTTCCAGGAAGGTCGCGGCGCCAATGTCACCGTACCGTTCAAGGAAGACGCCTATCGTCTGGCCAACAGCCTGACAGCCCGGGCACAACGCGCTGGCGCGGTGAATACCTTGAGCAAACTGGCCGATGGTTTGCTGCTCGGTGACAACACCGACGGCGCCGGGCTGGTGCGCGATCTTACGGTGAATGCCGGGTTCAACCTGACCGGCAAGCGCATTCTGCTGCTCGGCGCCGGTGGCGCGGTGCGTGGGGTGTTGGAGCCTTTGCTGGCAGAGAAACCGGCATCGGTGATCATCGCCAACCGCACGGTGGAAAAAGCTGAGTTGCTGGCCGAATTGTTCTGCGATCTGGGGCCGGTGTCAGCCAGTGGTTTCGACTGGTTGCGCGAGCCGGTGGACGTGATCATCAACGCCACTTCCGCCAGCCTTACCGGTGAAGTGCCGCCGATTGCGCCAAGCCTGATCGAGCCGGGCAAAACCCTGTGCTACGACATGATGTACGGCAAGGAGCCGACCGCGTTCTGCCGCTGGGCCACCGAGCATGGCGCGGCGGTGTCGATGGATGGCTTGGGGATGTTGGCGGAGCAGGCGGCCGAGGCGTTCTTTTTGTGGCGCGGCGTGCGCCCGGATACGGCGCCCGTCCTGGCTGAGTTGCGTCGGCAGTTAGCCTGAAAGCAAAAGATCGCAGCCTGCGGCAGCTCCTACAGAGTGAACACAAATCCCATGTAGGAGCTGCCGCAGGCTGCGATCTTTTCAATCCTCAAACCGGATCGGACACTTCTCCGGCCCCTCAAGCTTTCTCAACTCGTCCACCACTTGCGGCCGCGCGCCACGCAAGGTCAGGCTACGATCCTGGCGCAACAAGCGCCGCGCCTCCTGATGCAGCATCTCCACCCCTGAATAGTCGATGAAGTTGATCTGCTGCGCCTCGATCACCACTCGCGCGCCGTGCATGCGTTGCAAACGCACTTGCAGGTAATGGCTGGCGCCGAAGAAGATCGAGCCGCCGACCCGCAGCACATCGTCTTCGCCATCACGCCAATGCTGCACCCGCGGTTGCGAAGTGCGTTTGAGGTAGAAGAACAGCGACGCCAGCACCCCAGCGTAGATCGCCGTCTGTAATTCCAGTAATAGCGTGGCCAGACAAGTCAGCGCCATGACCACGAATTCGGCGCGGCTGACCCGCAGCAACGCGCGAATGCCGCGATGATCCACCAGCCCCCATGCGATCAGCAGAATGCTCCCAGCCATCGCCGGGATCGGAATGTGCGCAATCAGCCCGGCACCAAAAATCGCGAAAAGCGCGACCCATATCGCCGAAAACACCCCAGCCAGCGGTGAGCACGCGCCTGCCTCGTAACTCAGGCCCGAGCGGGTAAACGAGCCGGCGGACAACGATCCGGAAAAGAATGCCCCGACCATATTCGACAAGCCCTGCGCGCGGACTTCCTGATTGGCATCGAGCAACTGCTGCGAACGCGCGGCAATCGAACGGGCAATCGACAGGCTGGTGACAAGCCCGAGCATGCCCACCGCCACCGCACTGGGCAGCAGGCGCAGGATCAAATCCAGATCCAGTGGTAGTCCGCTGAACGGTGGCAAGCGCCCGACAAATGCACTGACCAGGTGCACATGGCCGAACATTGCCGGCCACAGCCAAACCAGCAGACTCGCCAGCACGAGAGTGATCAACAGCGTCGGCCAGCGTGGCAGCAACTGTTTCAACACCACGCCAACCACGACCGTGGCAACGCCGAGCAGCACGGAGGGTTTATCCACAGCCCCGAGGTGCTGCAACAGATCCATAAGACTGTCCAGCGCTGTGGCTTTTGCCGGCAGATCCAGGCCCAACAGATTGGGTAACTGCCCAATGGCAATGACCACCGCTGCGCCCAAGGTGAAACCGAGCACCACCGAATGCGAGACGAAATTCACCAGCGCGCCGAAGCGCAGCAAGCCCAGCAGCCACTGGAAAATCCCTGCAAGGAATGTCAGCAACAGAATCAGGGTGATGTAGTCCTGTGAAGCTGGAACGGCCAGCGGACTCACGCTGGCGTACAACACGATCGAAATCGCCGCCGTCGGCCCGCAGATCAGATGCCACGACGAGCCCCACAGGCAGGCGATCAACACCGGAATGATCGCGGCATAGAGACCGTATTCAGGTGGGAGACCGGCGATCAGCGCGTAGGCAATCGACTGGGGTAACGCGAGAATCGCACCGCTAAGCCCGACGATCAGATCCCGTCCGACGCTGGCGCGGGTTTGCCGGGGGAGCCAGTTCAGAAAAGGGAAAAGTGAGCGGCGACTGGGGAAAGCCATGGGGCCTCGCGGATGATGAGTTTTTGCAAGGTTATCAGTACCGTCCGACAATTGTGGCGAGGGGATTTATCCCCGACCGGCTGCGCAGCAGTCGTGAAACCGGTATTCACGATGGGATCTGACATACCGTGAGTTCGCGTTTTGGGCCGCTGCGCGACCCATCGGGGATAAATCCCCTCGCCACAGGTAAGTGGTGAGTCAGAGCTTGGCTTTCACGGCGGTCAGCGCTTCCTTCCCATCCACCGTTTTCACCCCATCCAGCCACTTGTCCAACACCGCCGGATTCGCCTTGATCCACGCCTTCGCCGCCTCGGCATTGCTGACTTTCTTGTTCACCACTTCGGCCATGATGCTGTTCTCCATCTCCTGAGTGAACGAAAGATTGGTCAACAATTTACCCACGTTCGGACACGCCTCGGCGTAGCCCTTGCGGGTCAAGGTGAAGACGCTACCGGTGTCGCCAAAGTACTTTTCGCCGCCCTTGAGGTAATGCATTTTCAACTGCACGTTCATCGGGTGCGGGGTCCAGCCGAGGAAGGTGACGAATTTCTGCTTTTTCACCGCCCGCGAGACCTCGGCGAGCATCGCCTGTTCACTGGATTCGATCAGCTTCCACTGGCCGAGGTCGAAGTCGTTTTTCTTGATGATGTCTTGCAGCGAGATGTTCGCTGGCGCGCCGGAACCAATGCCGTAAATCTTCTTGTCGAATTTATCGGCGTATTTGTTCAGGTCGGCAAAGGTATGCACACCCGCGTCCCACACGTAATCCGGCACGGCGAGGGTGAACTCGGTGCCGTCGAGGTTTTTCGCCAATTGCGTGACATCGCCAGTGGCGACGAATTTATCGTAAAAGCCCTGCTGCGCCGGCATCCAGTTGCCGAGAAACACATCCACCTGGCCATCTTTCAGCCCGCCAAAGGTGATCGGCACCGCGAGGGTGTCGACCTTGGCCTTGTAGCCCATGCCATCCAGCAGAAACCCGGTAATGGCGTTGGTCGCGGCGATGTCGCTCCAGCCGGGGTCGGCCATCTTCACCGTTTCGCAGCTTTGCTCGGCAAATGCCGAGGCGCTGCCCAGAGCCAGCAGGCTGACCGTCAGTACTGTGGATAACTTGCGCATGGACTTCCCCTTAACATTATTGGTTTTGGCAGGGTTGTGGATAACGGGCCTTGCGTTCCAGATCGTCGAGATCGATGTGGTTGCGCATGTACTGCTGACTGGCGTCCACCAGCGGCTGGTGATCCCAGCTCTTCAGCTTGCCGATGGTCAACGCATCGGCAACAAAACGACGGCGGCGCTGGCTGGCGAGCACTTCCCGATGAATAGACGGGATGTCCCATTTGGCCCGCGCCTCGGCGAGAAAATCGTCGAACAGCTGGCGATGTTGCGGCGATTGGCTGAGTTCTTCCAGTTCGCGCGGGTCGTTGGCTGCGTCAAAGAGTAGGCAAGGGTCGCTTTCACTGTAGATAAATTTGTACGCGCCACGACGGATCATCATCAACGGGCTGATCGTGCCTTCGGCCATGTACTCGCCGAACACTTCGTCATGCCCGCCCTGCCCTTGCAGATGCGGCACCAGCGAACGGCCGTCCAGCGGCAAACCCGGTTCCAGCGTGCCGCCGGCCAGTTCAACGAAGGTCGGCAGCAGGTCGGCGGTGGATACGGCGGCGCTGACTCGGCCCGCACTGAACTGGCCCGGAGCACTTATCAACAGGGGCACGCGGGCAGCCATCTCGTACCAGTGCATTTTGTACCAGAGGCCTTTCTCGCCAAGCATGTCGCCGTGATCGCCGGAGAAAACGATGATGGTGTCATCGATGAGGCCCGTTTCTTCGAGGGTTTGCAGGAGTTTGCCGACGTTGGCGTCGATATAGCTACACGCCCCGAAGTAGGCGCGGCGCGCATCGCGAATCTTATCCACAGGCAGCGGTTTATCCCACAGGTCGTAGACCTTGAGCAGGCGTTGTGAGTGTGGATCGAGTTCGTGTTGATCCGGCGTTTTAGGCAACGGGATATCACCATCGTCGTACAAATCCCAGAACGCCTTGGGAATCGTGTACGGGTCGTGTGGGTGTGTCATCGATACGGTCAGGCAGAACGGCTGGTCGCCGTCCTCGCGGATGTGGTCGAACAGGTATTGCTGCGCCTTGAACACCACTTCTTCGTCGAAGTCGAGCTGGTTGGTACGCACGCACGGCCCCGCTTGCAGCACCGAAGACATGTTGTGATACCAGGTCGGCCGTACATCCGGCTCATCCCAGTTCACCGCCCAGCCATAGTCGGCCGGATAAATGTCGCTGGTCAGGCGCTCTTCGTAGCCGTGCAACTGGTCCGGGCCGCAGAAATGCATCTTCCCCGACAGCGCGGTGCGGTAGCCGAGACGGCGCAGGTAATGGGCATAGGTCGGAACATCGGCAGGGAAATCGGCGGCGTTGTCGTAGGCGCCGATCTTGCTCGGCAACTGGCCACTGACCAGGGTGAAGCGCGACGGTGCACATAACGGGCTGTTGCAGTAAGCGGCATCGAACACCACGCCTTGGGCGGCGAGGCGCGAAAGATTCGGCAGTTTGATCGGCGACGGGCCATAGATAGGCAACATTGGCGCGGCCATCTGATCGGCCATGATGAAAAGAATATTCTTGCGCTTCATGTGATCGCGGCATTCCATAGTGAATATTTATGCGACATTGCTGCGACCGAGCATGGAGTCCATGCTCTAACCGGTAAAGCCCGCGCCGGGCAATGACTAGGATAAGCACAGCTTATGTATGAAGCCCTGGGTGATCTGTCGCTCGACCTGCTGCGGGCCTTTGAAGCGGCAGCCCGGCATCGCAGTTTCACCGCTGCTGCGGTAGAGCTTGGCACCACGCAACCGGCGATCAGTCAGCAGATCAAACGGCTGGAAGATCAACTCGGCACGCGGTTGTTTGACCGCATCTATCGCGGCATCGAATTGACCGAGGTCGGCACGATCCTGTTTGAGCAGGTTCAGCTCGGTTTGCAGAATATCGACGCCGGATTGAGTGCGATCAGCGCACAACAGCAACACGAAGTGCTGCAAGTCGCCACCGACTTCGCCTTCGCTGCCTACTGGCTGATGCCACGTTTGCACCGCTTCCACGAAGCCAATCCGCAGGTCGACGTCAGCCTGGTCACCAGCGAGCGTAATCACAACATGCTGCGCACCGACATCGATGTGGCGATCCTGTTTGGCGACGGGCGTTTTAAACAGGGCGAAAGTCATTGGCTGTTCAGCGAGGAAGTGTTTCCGGTTTGCAGCCCGCAGTTGCTCAAGGAGCGGGCCCTGCCCTTGCCGGCTCAATCGCTGCTGGAGTTTCCGTTACTGCATCTGCGCGGTGAAAACAGCAGTAACTGGTTTGACTGGAGCGGGCTGTTCCGTGAACTTGGCATCAGTACACCGCCAGCGCCGGGGCAGTTGCGGTTCGACAATTACACATTGTTGATTCAAGCGGCGATTGGCGGCCAAGGTGTGGCTATCGGTTGGCGTCACCTTGTGGATAACTTGCTGACTCAGGGTTTGCTGTGCCGCCCGATTGCCGAAACCACCCTGTCGCGGCTGGGTTACTACGTGGTGCTGCCCCAGCGCAAACGTCGTGGTGCGTTGATTCAACAGTTTGTCGACTGGTTGATGGCGGAGCAGGCCGGCAGCGCTGAGTCGCTAGCCGGACTGACCCTCCCATCGATTGCCGTTTAAATATTCACTCGGTCGTCGCGACAAAATTCACATGCTGGCCCACATGCAGATTCAGCCGCAGCTCATCGGCAATCCCCACCGCCACGCGATTCAAGCGCTCCAGCGGTTCGGCCAGACCGGGCTCGAGATTGCCGCCGACCTGGCTGAAATGCTCGATCGTCAATCCGGCCACGCCGTGGGGCGCATTGACCAGCGTCCAGTGCAGCGGGCTGCTTTGCAGGGCTTCGCGGATTTCTTCGGCGGCGTGACGTTGCAGGCGATCGTCCAGCTCCGGCTCGTCGAGGACGGCGAAATCACCCACCAGAAACAATCGCGCGACATTGGCCAATTGCAGCCCATCGACCAGTGCGTCGACGGCCAGCACCTGTTCAACCGGCCCCAATACAACGGACTTTTCGACGTGATCACTGCTGAACGGCAAACCTGGCGCATCCAGCAGGCAGATCACCGCTGAACTCCCCGCTACGCTTTGATTGACCCGTTCGATATCAAACAGATCACCGCTCTTGGTGCGCAAGCCCGGACGTGGCGCGAGCGCCGTGAGGTCGTCGAGAATGGCGATGACTTCGTGCTGGCGGCGCAGCAACTCAGCCATCAACGCGCCGCCCAGGCTACTCATGGCACCATAGAGCACCACTTTTACCACCGGGGTTTCGGCATTTTTCATGGCTGATCCCTTTTGTTTTCCCTTGTAAAGCGTGTGACATACGCGCAACGTCGAGGGTTCGAACCGATTTGCGAGGCTTTCCGATGCAAGCGATCAAGGGCTACCACGCCCACGTCTATTTCGACGCCGGCACGATTGATCAGGCGCGAGCCTTGTGCGAGCAAGCCGCGCAGTTGTTTCCATTGAAAATGGGCCGCGTCCACGAACGCCCGGTCGGCCCGCATCCGGACTGGAGCTGTCAGTTGGCCTTCGCCCCGGAGCTGATCAGCGACGTGCTGCCGTGGCTGGCACTCAATCGCAAGGGGTTGGTGGTGTTCCTGCACCCGGACACCGGTGATGACTTGCTCGACCACACCGAGCATGCGATCTGGATGGGCGCACTGCGACCGCTGAATCTGGCTGTTTTTTGATCAGCAGCTCTTGTTCGTGACCATGGGCGGGGCCGCGCCGAACTGAAAGCGTATGTGTCTGCGATCACAGCGTCTTCGCCTGATTTTTCGTTCCGCTCCCCGTTTTCATTGACTCCAGCCGCTTCCGACGGCCGGTTGACCGTTCATTCAAAGCTTTCATCAGCGAAAGGTAGCTGAAAGGTTGCCCCATTAGGATCGCTTTACTTCCGGCAACAGACCGGTTGGCCAACGCGTGTGATTGCTCGCTCGCCCGGCCCAATTAACAACAACAATGGTGATTCTGATGTCCTCTGTAGCCCGCCTCCGCGCTGTCACTCCGCCCGTACGTCTCGTGCTTCCCGTTCTGCGCTGATCCCCACGATCCGCTCAATCAACTAGCCGCGCTACGCCTGGAGTATTCCCATGCTGACTTTCCTTGGCTTCGCCATGGTCATCACGTTCATGTTCCTGATCATGACCAAGCGCCTGTCCGCGCTGATCGCTTTGATCATCATCCCGATCCTGTTTGCCCTGTTCGGTGGTTTCGCGCCGAAGATCGGCCCGATGATGCTCGAAGGCATCACCAAGCTGGCGCCAACTGGCGTGATGCTGATGTTCGCCATTCTCTACTTCGCCCTGATGATCGACTCCGGCCTGTTCGACCCGGCCGTGCGCAAGATCCTCAAGCTGGTCAAGGGCGATCCGCTGAAAGTTTCGGTCGGCACCGCCGTTCTGGCGCTCGTCGTTTCCCTCGATGGTGACGGCGCGACCACTTACATGATCTGCGTGGCCGCCATGCTGCCGCTGTACAGCCGCATCGGCATGAGCCCGCGAATCATGGCCGGTCTGATCATCCTCGCCGGTGGCGTGATGAACATGACCCCGTGGGGTGGCCCGACCGCCCGTGCCGCCAGTGCGCTGCACGTCGACCCTTCGGACATCTTTGTACCGATGATTCCGGCCATGGGCGCCGGTGTGGTGGCGATCCTGATCATTGCCTACTTCTACGGCAAGCGTGAACGTGCGCGTCTGGGTGAGTTGCACCTGGTGGGCGACGATATCGATCACAGCGAAATCAGCGTCTCGCAGTTCCCGGATGCCCGTCGTCCTAAATTGATCTGGTTCAACGGCGCGCTGACCTTCGGTCTCATGTGCACCTTGATCGCCGGCCTGTTGCCGCTGCCGGTGTTGTTCATGGTGGCGTTCAGTATTGCAATGATCGTCAACTATCCTTGCCTGCAAATGCAGAAGGATCGCGTCGCGGCTCACGCCGGTAGTGTGCTGGCAGTGGTCGGGCTGATCTTTGCGGCGGGTATCTTCACCGGTATCCTGTCGGGCACCGGCATGGTCGATGCGATGTCGAAGAGCCTGTTGGCGGTGATCCCTGATTTCCTTGGCCCGTACCTGGCCGTAATCACGGCGCTGGTGAGCATGCCGTTCACCTTCTTCATGTCCAACGATGCGTTCTACTATGGCGTGTTGCCGGTGTTGGCCGAGGCTGCCAGCCACTACGGGATTACCGCGGTGGAAATGGCTCGTGCCTCGATCGTCGGTCAACCCGTGCACTTGCTGAGCCCGTTGGTGCCATCGACCTATCTGTTGGTGGCTCTGGCCGGTATTGATTTTGGTGACCACCAGCGTTTCACCCTGAAATGGGCGATCCTGGTTTGTATATGCATTCTGATTGCTGCGCTGCTGTTGGGGACTTTCCCGGTGTTCAGCACTCTATAAGCCCAAGACTCACCGTTGCGGGTCCTGGCTTCGCTGTTTGAAGCCCGGACCTTTTTCGGTTTAACAATCGCTCAAAGGAATACACATGGAATGGCTGACCAACCCTGAAATCTGGGTTGCCTTCTTTACCCTGACCGCCCTGGAAATCGTCCTCGGCATCGATAACATCATCATGATTTCGATCCTGGTCAGCCGCATGCCTAAACACATGCAGCAGCGCACCCGGATTTTCGGTCTGGCGCTGGCCATGATCACGCGGATCCTGTTGCTGCTGTCGATTACCTGGGTCATGCGCCTCACCGCGGACCTGTTCGTAGTCTTCGGCCAAGGCATCTCCGGCCGCGACCTGATCCTGTTCTTCGGTGGTCTGTTCCTGTTGTGGAAGAGCTCGCAAGAGATGTACCACGCACTGGAAGGCGAAGACGAAAGCGAAGAAACGCCAGGCGGCAAGGGCGGCAACTTCCTCTACACCATCATCCAGATCGCGATCATCGACATCGTGTTCTCGCTGGACTCGGTGATCACCGCTGTCGGCATGGTCTCGCACGTACCGGTCATGGTTGCAGCGATCATCGTTGCGGTGCTGGTGATGATGCTCGCGGCGGGTACGATCAGCGAATTCATCGACAAGCACCCGTCGCTGAAAATGCTGGCGCTGTCGTTCCTGCTGGTGGTCGGTACCGTGCTGATTGCCGAGTCGTTCGACGTGCATGTGCCAAAAGGCTACGTCTACTTCGCGATGGCGTTCTCGCTGGCGGTTGAAGCGATCAACATCAAACTGCGTGGGGCGATGGCGAAGAAGAAACAGCAGCAGGATCCGGTGAAACTGCGCAAGGACATTCCGGGGCAGTAATCCGGTAATCCAGGCGCACGCAATACCCCCTGTGGGAGCGAGCCTGCTCGCGAAAACGGAGTGTCAGTCGACAACAATGTTGGCTGATCCACCGCTTTCGCGAGCAGGCTCGCTCCCACATTTGTTTTGGGCAACATTCGGGAAATATGTTGGATTCAAGTGGGTGCATGAACCCATTTTCATGACACTTTTGTTTCAATCAGCACTTTAGCTGTGCAATGCTGGCGCCCAGACCGTTAGCCAACTACAGCTTAAGTATCAGAACGTAGAAACCGCGCGGTACAGTCAACTTGCTCCTCTGGGGCGCTGCTATTACAGGGGGTCTGCATGCTCACCCTGCTCAATCTTCTTTCTGCCGTCGCCCTGCTGATCTGGGGCACGCACATCGTCCGAACCGGCATCCTGCGGGTGTACGGCACCAATCTGCGCCATGTGATCGGCCAGAATATGTCCAAGCGCTGGCTCGCGTTCGTCGCCGGTATCGTCGTGACCGCGATGGTGCAGAGCAGCAACGCCACCGCCATGCTCGTCACCTCCTTCGTCGGCCAAGGCCTTATGGCGCTGACCCCGGCACTGGCGACCATGCTCGGTGCCGACGTCGGTACGGCGCTGATGGCGCGAGTGCTGACGTTCGATTTGTCGTGGCTGTCGCCACTGCTGATTTTCCTCGGGGTGATTTTCTTTCTGTCGCGCAAACAGACGCGGCTCGGGCAGATGGGCCGGGTCAGCATCGGTTTGGGGCTGATCATTCTCGCGCTGCAATTGATCGTCGAAGCGGCTGCACCAATCACCCACGCTCAAGGCGTGAAAGTGATTTTTGCTTCTCTGACAGGCGACATCCTCCTCGACGCCTTGGTCGGTGCGTTGTTCGCGATGATTTCCTATTCCAGCCTTGCCGCCGTGCTGCTCACCGCGACGCTGGCCGGGGCTGCGGTGATCAGCCTGCCGGTGGCGATCGGTCTGGTGATCGGTGCGAATATCGGCAGCGGCATTCTGGCGTTCATGAGCACCAGCATGCAGAACGCGGCGGGCCGGCAAGTGGCGCTGGGCAGTCTGTTGTACAAGCTGATCGGCCTCTTGTTGATCATCCCGGTGCTCGATCCGCTGGTGCACTGGATCGACAGCCTCGATTTCAGTCCGCAGGAAATGGTCATCGGCTTCCACCTGCTCTACAACACCGCGCGCTGCCTGATCCTGCTGCCGAGTGTCGGGCCGATGGCGCGGCTTTGCGCCTGGCTGCTGCCGGAGCGCCCGGAGGTCAACGGCACGGCCAAACCCCGTCATCTCGACGCGACCGCGTTGGTCACGCCCAGCCTGGCCTTGGCCAATGCCGCGCGGGAAACCCTGCGCGTGGGCGATCTGCTCGACAACATGCTCGACGCCACCCTCGACGTACTGCGCGGCAAACAAACTGCCGTCACCCAGGAAATCCGTCGGCTGACCGATGACATCGAGTCGCTGTGCAGCGCGATCAAGCTGTATCTGGCACAGATGCCCCGCGAGGACCTCGGCGAGCACGACAGCCGGCGCTGGGCGGAGATCATCGAACTGGTGATCAACCTGAAACTGGCCAGTGATCTGATCGAACGCATGCTGCGCAAGATTCAGCAGCAGAAGACTTCGCAGCGTCGTTCGTTTTCCGAAGAGGGGCTGGAGGATTTGGCCGTCCTGCATCAGCAACTCATCGCCAACCTGCGTTTGGGCCTGTCGGTATTTCTCAGCAGCGACCGCGAAAGCGCTCGCCAGTTGTTGCGCGAGAAACGGCGCTTTCGCGCGCAGGAACGGCGTTTGGCCCATGCGCATGTCAGCCGTTTGCAACGCAAGATCGTGCAGAGTATTGAAACCAGTTCGCTGCATCTGGAGTTGATTGCAGACATGAGACGGCTCAATTCGCTGTTTTGCGGCAGCGCGTATGTGGTGTTGGAAACGGCGGATACCGGGGCGCTGGCGGCGGATGATATGAGCGACATTACGCATTCGCCTTGAACGTCTGCGGCTGGGTTTAGTCAGTAACTTTGATTCAGCCTTAAGACCTTCGCGAGCAGGCTCGCTCCCACCTTTGAAACACGTTCCCTTGTGGGAGCGACGGTGCGACGATTCGACCTGCTCGCGAAGGGCGGCCTGAATAGCGACACGGATCTCCAAATCAGCCGTATGGAAGCCTGTTATGCGTTGCCTGTTGTTCGCCTGTCTGTTGCTCGGTTCACTCCCCTCTTTTGCCCTGGATCGTTTTCAGGTCGAAGGCTATGCATTGCCCAACGGTTTGCAGTTGCTGCTCAAGCCCGGCACCGAACGCGGGCATGTGGCGATCCGGCTGGTGGTGGGCGTCGGCCTCGACGACTTTGACTGTGATGAAAAAGAGCTGCCGCATCTGCTTGAGCATCTGCTGTTCAGCGGCATCGACGCCACGGGCGAAGGCGGCCTCGAAGAACGCATGCAAGCGCTCGGCGGCGAGTGGAACGCCTTCACCAGCAACGCCGACACCACGTTCGTCATCGAAGCCCCGGCGAAGAACCAGCGCAAAGTGCTCGACCTGCTGCTGGATCTGCTGACCCAGACCCGCATCGACGACAACGCAATCAACGCCGCCAAACGTGTGGTCGAGCGTGAGGACGGCGGTCACTACACCAAGCTGCAACGCTTTCTCGACCGTCAGGATCTGGGCCACACCGCGAGCAATCAACTGGCGGTCGAACTGGGCCTGAAATGTCCGCAACGCGCGGAGGTTGATCACCTGACCCAAGAGCAACTGGAGAAGGTGCGCAAGGCCTGGTACGCGCCGAACAACATGAGCCTGATCGTCGTCGGCGAACTCGACAAATTGCTGCCGGCCTATCTGGAACGCACCTGGGGCGCGCTCGACGCGGTTGAACCGAGCGAACATCGCCCGCTGCCGGACATCCGCTCCAGCGCTGCCCATGAACGCACCCTCACCCGTGGTTTTATCGGCGACAGCGCCAAGCTGCACTGGCTGGTGCCGGAACCGGTGCTGGACGATCAGTACGACCAGACCTTCGACATCCTCAAGGACTACCTCGACTGGGCGCTGTATCGACAGATACGCCTGAACCACGGTTTGTCTTATGGGCCGTGGGCCGAGCGCGAAGTGTTTGGTGGCGTCGGCTTCATGAGCCTGAATGCTGATCTGGATCGCGATGACGTTGACGAAGCCATCCAGGTGCTGGAAACCCTCAAGGCCGATCTGCTGAAAAACGGCCTCGATCCGGACACCTTCGCCCGCATCAAACAAGCTGCCATCGCCCATCAGGCCTGGGCGGTGCAAGGCAACAGCGCGCTGGCCGATTACTACTGGAGCGCGCTGGGTGACTATGAGGACGGCCGTTTCGCCAACCCCGCCCGCGAGCTGCAGGGCGTGACGCTGGACGCGGCGAACAAGGCCATGCGCGAGTTGTTGCTGCAACCGGGGTATCTGCGGATCGAGAAGCCGTTGATCAGTGATGATCAGGTGTTGTGGCTGAGTGCGGGTGGGCTGGGCGTGTTGCTGCTGATTCTGACTGGCTGGCGTTTGCACCACCGCCGAAAATCTGTGGGCAACCAATAACCCTGTGGTGAGGGGATTTATCCCCGATGGGCTGCGCAGCAGCCCCAAACACAGGAACCCCGTTCATTGAGGCAAACCGCATTCACCTGATTTGCGACGGCTGCGCCGCCGATCGGGGATAAATCCCCTCGCCACAGGGGTTATGTGGCGGTAACCTTTCCGGGTTTTTTCCTACAGTGTCGTGACTCCCCAAAATGCCAAAACTGACCCTGCTGATCCAGCGCATTCTCGAACTGATGAAGCGCTATCCCGGGGTCATTGCGCTTGGTGGTTTCATCTCCGGGGTCGGCAGTTTCATCCTGGTCGACCGGCAACAGGGCCTGGCGAGCTGGATCACCACGATCATGCTGCTGAGCTGGATCTGGCTGATGCTGGAAAACAGCCTGACCAAGCTGTTCACGCGGATTTTCAAACGGGAAATTCCCCAGCCGCTGCTGCGTTACGCGACGCAGATGATCCATCAGGAAAGCCTGTTTTTTGTCCTGCCGTTCTTCTTCATCACCACGACGTGGAACAGCGGCCAGTTGATTTTCACCGGGCTGTTGAGCATCGCCGCACTGATTTCGGTGATCGATCCGCTCTACTACAAATGGCTGGCGCCGCGACGCTGGGCGTTTCTCGCGCTGCATACCCTGACCCTGTTCGCCGCCCTGCTCACTGCATTGCCGGTGATCATGCACCTGACCACTTCGCAGAGTTTCAAATGGGCGCTGGGCACCGCAGTGGTGTTGTCGTTCCCGAGCCTGGCCTCCATCTTCCCGATCCGCACGGTGCGCAACGCGCTGGCGATTCTCTGCATCACGGTGGGCATCGGCGGCGTCGGCTGGGTGCTGCGTTCGTGGGTGCCGCCAGCGACGCTGTGGATGAGCGACGTGGCGATCAGTACGCAGATGCAGGATCGCACCCCCGGCGCCAGCCTCGACGAGGTCAGTGCCGAACAGATTCGCAACGGCGGGCTCTACGCCTACACCGCGATCAACGCGCCGCGCGGCCTCGATGAGCGGATTTATCACGTCTGGCAGTTCAACGGCAAAGAGGTCGATCGCATCGCTCTCGACATCCATGGCGGGCGCAAGGAAGGCTACCGGGCGTGGACGCACAAGCAGAATTTCCCCGGCAATCCGGCAGGCAAGTGGCAGGTTCGAGTACTGACCGAGGATGGCCAAGTGATCGGCGTGCTGCGTTTTGAAGTGACGGACAGCACAGCGGTCAAAGAAAAGTAGTCAGGTTCGTGCTATTACGTATGCCAGCGTATTTAGCCGAAAAGCACGGAGCTTATGACCAGCCGTTCAATGACAGGCAGTGCCCAACTGGACACGTCGATCACCCCTGCCCGCCTGCGGGTTACCGGGGACTGGACGCTCGCCCATTACGCCGACCTCAAGCAACTGAGCGAAAAGCTCCACGGCCAATACGACGCCAGCACGCCGATTGATCTGAACGGCCTCGGTGCCCTCGATACCGCTGGCGCCTCGTTGCTGGTGGAACTGCTCGGTTCCGAACGCCTCGGCAAATCCGCCGAACATCCCGATTGCACGATTTCCTCTGCTGATCGCGCGCTGCTGCAAACCGTGTATCAGTCGCTGACCGATTTCTGCGTGCCGATCAAGGAACCGGAAGTCAGCGTCAGCGTGCAGTTGCTGACGCGCATCGGCCGCGCCGTCGACACGATCTGGCAAGACACCCTGCAACTGCTCGGCTTCGTCGGGCTGATTCTGGAAACCATCGCCCGCAACCTGTTCCGGCCCAAGCGCTGGCGGATCACGCCGATGATCGCGCACATCGAACAGACCGGTCTCGACGCCGCGCCCATCGTGGCGTTGCTGACCTTTCTGGTCGGCGCGGTGGTGGCGTTTCTCGGCGCGACGGTGCTGGCCAGTTTCGGCGCGACGATTTTTACCGTGGATCTGGTGGGCTTCTCGTTCCTGCGTGAGTTCGGCGTGTTGCTGACGGCGATCCTGATGGCCGGGCGCACCGCCAGTGCGTTCACCGCGCAGATCGGCTCGATGAAGGCCAACGAAGAAATCGACGCGATCCGCACTCTCGGCCTCGACCCCATGGAGTTGCTGGTAGTGCCACGGGTGCTGGCGATGCTGGTGGCGTTGCCGATGCTGACGTTTCTGGCGATGCTCTCGGGCATCGTCGGTGGCGGCGTGGTCTGCGCGGTGTCGCTGGATATTTCGCCGGCGATGTTTCTGTCGCTGCTGCAATCGGACATCGGCATTCAGCATTTCCTGGTCGGGCTGGTCAAAGCGCCGATCTTCGCCTTCCTGATCGCCGCGATCGGTTGCCTGGAAGGCTTCAAGGTCAGCGGCAGCGCCGAATCGGTCGGCGCCCACACCACCTCCGCCGTGGTGCAGTCGATTTTCGTGGTGATCGTGCTTGATGCGGTGGCCGCGCTGTTCTTTATGGAGATGGGCTGGTGAGTCGTCTACCCCGCGCGCCCGCCGAGGCGGTGATCGAAGTCCGTGGTCTGTGCAATCGCTTTGGCAGCCAGAGCGTGCACGAAAACCTCGATCTGGATTTGTACAAAGGCGAAATCCTCGCCGTGGTCGGCGGTTCCGGCAGCGGCAAATCGGTGCTGTTGCGCAGCATCGTTGGCCTGCGCCGGCCCAGCGAAGGCAACGTCAAAGTATTTGGCCAGAACCTGCCAAGCCTGTCCGAGCACGAGCGCTCACTGGTCGAGCGGCGCTTTGGCGTGCTGTTCCAGAAAGGCGCGCTGTTTTCCTCGCTGACGGTGACCGAGAACGTCGCCCTGCCCCTGATCGAGCACGCCGGCCTGAGCCGTCACGATGCCGAGCATCTGGCCGCGGTCAAACTGGCGCTGGCCGGGTTGCCGCTGTCGGCGGCGGACAAATACCCGTCGTCGCTGTCCGGCGGCATGATCAAGCGCGCCGCATTGGCGCGGGCCTTGGCCCTGGATCCGGACATCCTGTTTCTCGACGAACCCACCGCCGGCCTCGATCCGATCGGCGCGGCGCAGTTCGATCAATTGATCCTGACCCTGCGCGACGCGCTGGGCCTGAGCGTGTTTCTGGTGACCCACGACCTCGACACGCTCTACACCATCACCGACCGCGTGGCGGTGCTGGCGCAGAAGAAAGTGCTGGTCGCGGGTCCCATCGACGTCGTTTCGGAAACGGATGACGCGTGGATTCACGAATACTTCCACGGCCCGCGCGGCCGCTCGGCGCTGGACGCCGCCAAATTGCTTAACGAGGTCTGACATGGAAACCCGAGCCCATCATGTGTTGATTGGCCTGTTCACCGTCATCGTGGTGGCCGGCGCCCTGCTCTTCGGTCTGTTCCTGGCCAAGTCCAGCGTCGACACCGAGTTCAAGGATTACGAAATCGTCTTCAACGAGGCGGTCAGCGGTCTGTCCAAGGGCAGTTCGGTGCAGTACAGCGGGATCAAGGTCGGCGACGTGGTCAGCCTGCGGCTCGATCCACAGGACCCGCGCCGGGTGCTGGCGCGGATTCGTCTGGGTGGCGACACCCCGATCAAGGAAGACACCCTGGCGAAACTGGCGCTGACCGGGATCACCGGTACGTCGATCATCCAGCTCAGCGGCGGTACGCCAGAAAGCCCGAAACTCAGAGGGCATGACGGCAACCTGCCGACCATTGTCGCCTCGCCTTCGCCGATTTCGCGCCTGCTCAACGACAGCAACGACTTGATGACCGGCATCAGTGCCCTGCTCAATAACGCCAACCACATGTTCTCCGCCGAGAATGTCGAACGCGTCAGCAACACCCTCGCCCATCTGGAACAGACCACCGGATCGATCAACGATCAGCGCGGCGACTTGCGTCAGGCCATGCAGCAACTGGCGACGGTCGGCAAACAGGCCGGCAACATGCTCGAACAGACCTCGCTGTTGATGCGCAACGCCAACGGCCTGCTCAACGATCAGGGCAAACAGGCGCTAGGCAGTGCCGAACAGGCGATGAAGTCGCTGGAACAAAGCAGCGCGACCATCAACGGCCTGCTGAGCAAGAACCAGAACTCCCTCGACAACGGCATGCAGGGCCTCAATGGCCTCGCCCCGGCGATCCGCGAACTGCGCGAAACCCTGACTTCGCTGCGCGCCATTTCCCAACGCCTGGAGGCCAACCCCAGCGGTTACCTGCTGGGCAGTGACAAGAACAAGGAGTTCACGCCATGAAGCTGACTCGCCTCGCCCTCCTCGCCGCCAGCATTACCCTGATCAGCGCGTGCTCGATCTTGCCCAAGTCGGAGCCATCGGACGTTTACCGTCTGCCGAGCGCACAAGCACCCGCCTCGGCCAGTTCGGCGGCGCCGCAGCAGTGGTCGCTGCGCCTGAACAAGTTGCAGGCCAGCGAAGCGTTGAACCGGCCGAGTATTGCGGTGATTCCACAGGGTGACGTGATCAGCAGCTATAAAGCTTCGCGCTGGAGCGATCCGGCGCCGGTGCTGGTGCGTAATCGGTTGCTGGACGGCTTCGCGCGTGATGGCCGGGTGACGTTGCTGAGTACCGATGACAGCAACTTTGCCGCGGATCTGGAGCTGGGCGGGAATTTGCAGGCGTTTCAGACTGAATATCAGGGGACGCAGGCCAGCGTCGTTGTGCGAGTCGATGCGCTGCTGGTGCGTGGCTATGACCAGCGGATTCTGGCCAGTCGCCGCTTTGAAGAGCGTCAACCGTTGAGCGATGTACAGGTGCCAGCAGTGGTCGCAGGCTTCGGCCAGGCCAGTGATCGCCTGACCGCGAAGGTCGTGGCGTGGGCGGTAGATCAAGGGCAGAAACTCGCACCACAACCCAGACCTTAAGCCCCACACAAAACCAAAGTAGGAGCCAGCCTGCTGGCGATGGCGGTTTGTCAGTCGCCATCATTAGTGGCTGTCAGCAAGCTATCGCGAGCAGGCTCACTCCTACAGTTTTGATCTGTGATCAGCCGAAGAACCAGTAGCACACGCCAATCGCGCCAATCACGCCCGCCAACTCCGCCAGCAACGCACACCCCACCGCATGCCGCGCCCGCTGAATCCCCACCGCTCCAAAGTAAACGGCCAGCACATAGAACGTGGTCTCGGTACTGCCCTGAATCGTCGCCGCCACCAGCGCCGGGAAGCTGTCGACGCCGGAGGTTTTCATCGTTTCAATCAGCATCGCCCGCGCAGCGCTGCCGGAGAATGGTTTGACCATCGCCGTCGGCAGCGCGTCGACAAACCGCGTGTCCCAACCGGCCCATTCGACCAGATGGCGAATCCCGTCCAGACCAAAATCCAGTGCCCCGGAGGCGCGTAGCACGCCAATGGCACAGAGCATTGCGACCAGATACGGCAGCAGGTTTTTGGCGACGTCGAAGCCCTCTTTCGCACCCTCGACGAATGCTTCGTAAACCTTCACCTTGCGCAAGGCGCCGATCACCAGAAACAGCATGATCAGCCCGAACAACGTGAGATTGCCGAGGATCGACGAAAGACCCGCCAACGCGGTGGCCGACATCGTCGCCAGCAGCGCCATGAAGCCACCGAGGATCAGCGCACCTGGAATCAGATAGGCCAGCACCACCGGGTCCCAGACCCGCAGACGCTGCATGAATGCCACCGAGAGGAAACCGACGATGGTCGAGCAACTGGTTGCCAGCAGGATCGGCAGAAACACCAGGGTCGGATCCGGCGCCCCTTGCTGGGCGCGGTACATGAAGATCGTCACCGGCAGCAGGGTCAGGGAGGAGGCGTTGAGTACCAGAAACAGGATCTGCGCGTTGCTGGCGATGGTGGCGCTGGGGTTGAGTTCCTGCAACGCCTTCATGGCTTTCAGGCCGATCGGCGTGGCGGCGTTGTCCAGGCCAAGTCCGTTGGCGGCGAAGTTCAGGGTGATCAGGCCAAGGGCAGGGTGACCGGGTGGGACTTCCGGCATCAGGCGAAGAAACAGCGGGCCCAACACCTTGGCCAGCCAGTCGACGATCCCGGCCTTCTCGGCAATGCGCAGAAAGCCCAGCCACAAGGTGAGGGTGCCGAACAGCAGCACCATGACCTCGACCGACAGCTTGGCCATGGCAAAAATGCTTTCCACCATCGCCGCGAAGATTCCGGCGTTACCGCCGACCAGCCACTGCACCAGCGCAGATATTGCTGCCACGACAAAGAAGCCAAGCCACAGGCCATTAAGCATCAGTCAAATCCCCCGGAAGATGCGGCGAATGATAGCGGGGTCGCCAGAAACGACAAACCCCGGATTTTGTCCGGGGTTTGTCTGTGCATCTCTTGTGTCTTGCTCAAATCCCCTGAGGGAGCGAGCCTGCTCGCGAAAGCGTCCGGTCAGTCACATCAATGCGTGATGACATACCGCTTCGCGAGCAGGCTCGCTCCCACAGAAAAGCCAATCCCACAGGGTTCAGCAATCAGTTCTTGGAAATCTCGCCGGCCGGCAGTTTTTCCTTGCTGCGCCAGTGCGGCAGGGAGTTCCAGTAGCGCTCGCCCTTGGCGTCGTCGTACATGCCTTCCCAGCGCGCGATAACCAGCACGGCCAAAGCGTTGCCGATCACGTTCAGGGCTGTACGTGCCATGTCCATGATGCGGTCGACACCGGCGATGAATGCCAGGCCTTCCAGCGGAATACCCACGCTGCCCAAGGTGGCCAGCAGCACCACGAAGGACACGCCCGGTACACCGGCGATGCCTTTGGAGGTGACCATCAGGGTCAGCACCAGCAGCAGTTGCTGGCTGATCGACAGGTCGATGCCGTAGAGCTGGGCAATGAAGATGGCGGCGATGGACTGGTACAGGGTCGAACCGTCGAGGTTGAACGAGTAACCGGTCGGCACCACGAAGCTACAGATGGCTTTCGGCGCACCGTAGGCTTCCATCTTCTCGATCACGCGCGGCAGCACGGTTTCCGAGGACGCGGTGGAGTAAGCCAGCACCAGCTCATCCTTGAAGATGCGCATCAGCTTGATCACCGAGAAACCGAACAGCTTGGCGATCAGGCCCAGCACCACAAAGGCGAAGAAGGCGATGGCGACGTAAACCAGGATCACCAGTTTGGCCAACGGCAGCAACGAGGCGAAGCCGAAGTTGGCGACAGTCACCGCGATCAGTGCGAATACGCCGATCGGGGCGTAGTTCATGATCATGTGGGTGACTTTGAACATGCTTTCCGAGACGCCCTGGAACATCTTCACCAGCGGCTCGCGCAGATCCGACTGCAGGCTCGACAAGCCGAGACCGAACAGCACGGAGAAGAAGATGATCGGCAGCATTTCGCCGCGAGCCATGGCCGCGAAGATGTTCGACGGGATCAGGTTGAGGATGGTCTCGATGAACGCGTGTTCATGCTGCACTTCGGCGGCGGTCGCCTGGTACTTGGAAATATCCACTGTACCCAGCGTGCTCATGTCGATGCCGGCACCCGGATGGAACACGTTCGCCAGAACCAGGCCAACAATAATGGCGATGGTGGTGACGATTTCGAAATAGATGATCGTTTTCAGGCCGATACGCCCGAGCTTCTTGGCGTCGCCCACGCCAGCGATGCCGACGATCAGGGAAGAGATGACGATCGGGATCACGATCATCTTGATCAGACGGATAAAGATATCGCCTGCCGGTTGCAGGACGTTGCTGATCCACCAGGCCTTCTCGGCACTGAAATGGTTGAGCAACGCACCAATTGCAATCCCTAGAACCAGACCGATGAGGATCTGCCAGGCGAGGCTGAGTTTTGCCTTCTTCATTATCTTTACCCTTACTTGCGTTTGACTCAGGCAGATGCAGGAACTGGAACGCTTTTTAGCGGAAAAGTCTGTGCATCTGCCTCCGTATAAGGTGCCCCAAAGCGCGTGTTTACGGCTCTTCGGCAGGCGAAAAAAGGCGCAACTATTCCGATGCAAGGTTGCGCCGTCTAATGCCGTAAACGCCTACCCTATGCCGAATCGGCATGAGCTTTTTTTAACGAAACTGGCGTCCCAACCGGTTCGATTGCGACATTTCAGCCGGCATAAGTGCCGTGAACCGGCCATCACAGCGCAGATTGGTTGTTTTTTGAACGAGTAATTTCGACGGAAATTTTCGGAAAAAGCCTACATTTCGAGACTAGAAGTCCTACTGATTGGAAACATGTTTTCGCGATATACGGTCGCCAGGAAACACCGCGAAATGTTTTCGCGCGCAGTGTGAGCGATAAAAAGATGAGCAGGACGCTCTAGATCAATGTTCTGCCTGATTGAAAGCTCAGCGCAAGTCCGTCGAGCCACTATGGGTCGGCGAACCTGCGACGCAGCTTTTACCCTGACCCGGCCCTTGCGCAGGCACTCCCTGTACCCGTAGGTCACTCCGACCCTGTAACAGTCAGAACGTCCCGGCCCCTTGGTCATGCGCCGGCCTTCCTCGGGTGGGCGCAATGGAGGGCAGCGGGGGGGGCTGCCCTCATGTTCAAACTCGCATCAATACCACTTCGGATCTTTCTTCAGCGTTTCCATCAAAAGATCCTGCATGCCCTGGTCGGGTTTGCCGAGGAAGCGGTAGGTGGCATGTCGCGTTGGCGACTTGTCAGCCGGCAGACCTTCGGGCACATCGACGAGCATGGCGTAGGCATCTTTCTTGTCGAAACTGAACGCGACGATCAAGCGGTGGTTCAGGCATTTGTCTGCATTTTCACAGAGCGGCCCAACCAGATACTGGTCGCCATCTTCAGTCACGGCATTCATTTGCTGGTCAGGCGTGCCGGACAGGTTCATCACCCATTCCGGCAGGCGTTCTTCCTTCTTTACCACGCCTTCCCAGGTTTCCCGGTATTGCGGGTCGGAACTCAAGAGTTCGTTGACTCGCGTCTGGCCGTCGTTGGCCGCCATCGCCATGGCACTACCGCCCAGAAGCAGGGCGGCTGCCAATGTCTTTAACGCAATCATCGTTAACCTCGGCCGCGACGGCCAAAGAAGAAGGAAGCGATGAACATCACCAGGAACACGACAAAGAGAATCTTGGCGATACCCGTGGCGGTGCCCGCGATACCACCGAAGCCCAGTACTGCAGCGATGATGGCAATGATCAAGAATGTAATTGCCCAGCTCAACATGGTGATTCTCCTTACTTCTCTATTTAGGGGTGTGGCGTGTTCCGGCGCATCGCGCCCGAATCTGTTTAACAGTTAGAAAACCCAGCGCTCTTCACGTGGCATCTGATCCATTGGCTGCGCCTGATCAACATCCATCATGCGCATCGAGGCGCTCTCTGCCTGGCTATTGCTGACGGCACTGAAGTGCTTCTGCGTGCTGTGTTGCATCGAGATCAGCGGCTCAGCCTTCTGGCTGTTTTCCCAGCTCAGGTATTGCTGGCACGCGATCAGGGTGATCAACAGGGCAAGAACGCCGAACAGGCCTTGCTGGATATGCAGTGGCGAGATACGCACTTGGGCGGCACGTTGGCGAGTCATCCTGGGTTCCTCACTCTTATTCGGTTGGGGCAGTTCTGATCTGCCCGGGCTAAAAGATATATTGCAGGCTGCATGCCAATTTTTTATTTGGAAAATATTCAATAAAATCAATTAGTTATGAGTGCTATAAAAATGAATTACGACGCATCCTGCACGATGGGGCTCCTAGGATCGTGCGCAATGCACGATTATTTCGTAGGAGATTTCATTCTTATGGAATTGAGAGCAGGGCGCGGATGTCAGAAAAGTACGCAGGGAATCCCCTGCAAATCGATGATTGTTTAAAAAATCAACAAAATCAGTGTATTAGCCGTAAAGGCAGGAGAGGGCTACCCTCCTATGGCTGGCATCGTTCAGAATCAACCATGCAACTTGCCCGATTTTTCCGGGACTAACCCAAGACCAATCACTATGGAGCGTAGGAAAAATGGAATCTGCCACTGAGCATCAAGGCCGCATTCTGCTGGTGGACGACGAATCCGCCATCCTGCGAACCTTCCGTTATTGCCTCGAAGATGAAGGCTATACGGTCGCCACTGCCAACAGCGCGGCCCAGGCCGACGCACTGCTGCAACGCCAGGTCTTTGATCTGTGCTTCCTTGATTTGCGCTTGGGCGAAGACAACGGCCTCGATGTGCTGGCGCAAATGCGCATTCAGGCGCCGTGGATGCGCGTGGTGATCGTCACCGCGCATTCGGCTGTCGATACCGCCGTGGATGCCATTCAGGCTGGCGCCGTCGACTATCTGGTCAAGCCGTGCAGCCCGGATCAATTGCGCCTGGCGACCGCCAAGCAACTGGAAGTGCGCCAACTCTCGGCACGTCTTGAAGCCCTCGAAGGCGAAATCCGCAAGCCGAAGGACGGCCTCGATTCTCACAGCCCGGCGATGAAAGTCGTGCTGGAGACTGCGCGGCAGGTGGCGAGCACTGACGCCAACATTCTTATTCTCGGCGAGTCCGGCACCGGTAAAGGTGAACTGGCCCGGGCGATTCACGGCTGGAGCAAGCGCGAGAAGAAATCCTGCGTGACCATCAACTGCCCGTCGCTGACCGCCGAACTGATGGAAAGTGAGCTGTTCGGTCACAGTCGCGGTGCGTTTACCGGTGCCAGCGAAAGTACTTTGGGTCGCGTCAATCAGGCCGACGGCGGTACGCTGTTTCTCGACGAGATCGGCGATTTTCCCCTGACGTTGCAACCCAAGTTGCTGCGCTTTATTCAGGACAAGGAATACGAGCGGGTAGGCGACCCGGTGACCCGCCGCGCCGACGTGCGGATTCTGGCGGCGACCAACCTCAATCTAGAGGACATGGTGCGCGACGGGCGTTTCCGTGAAGACCTGCTCTATCGCCTCAACGTCATCACCTTGCACTTGCCGCCGTTGCGCGAGCGCAGCGAAGACATTTTGACCCTGGCCGACCGCTTTCTTGCCCGCTTCGTTAAAGAGTACGCACGTCCGGCTCGGGGGTTCAGCGACGAAGCCCGTGAGGCGCTGCTCGGCTATCGCTGGCCGGGCAACATCCGCGAGTTGCGCAACGTGGTTGAGCGCGCAAGCATCATCTGCCCGCAGGAGCGCGTGGAAATCAGCCATTTGGGCATGGCCGAGCAACCCGCCAGCAATGCGCCAAGGGTCGGCGCGGCGCTGAGCCTGGACGAGTTGGAAAAAGCGCATATCGGCGCCGTTCTGGCCACCGCCGGCACGCTGGATCAAGCGGCGAAAACCCTCGGCATTGATGCCTCGACCCTGTATCGCAAGCGCAAGCAGTACAACCTGTGAGCGCCCGACGATGAAACTGGCGATGAAGTTGCGGACCCGCTTGTTCCTGAGCATTTCCGCACTGATCACCGTGGCTTTGCTCGGGCTGTTGCTCGGGCTGGTCAGCGTGATGCAGATGGCTGGAACTCAGGAAGAGCGGGTGCGCAGTAACTTCGCCACCCTTGATCTGGGCCTCAAGCTGCGGCAGACGCTGGGTGATCAACTGATCATCATGCTGGCGGAAAAGCCTGATCCCGTGGCGTTCGAAGCGTCCAGGCAGCATTATTTCCAGTTGCTCGACGAAGGCATCGCCCAGGAAAAGGAGGGCGATGGTCAGCTGTATGGTTTCAGTCAGGCCAAAAAAGATTATCTGAATTTCCTGCAGGCGTTCGACCTGTCCCGTGACCCTGCCAAGACGATGATGAGCAATGCGGACTTCCGCGAGCGCTTCAATACCTTGCGCAACGGACTGATCGCCGAGCACAAGCATGCGCTCGACAATATCAACGCCGTCCAGCGAGATGCCCGCGAGCGGGCGCTGTTGGTCGCCGGCCTGCTTGGGCTTGTGGGGCTGGCGGTGTTGATCATCGGTTTCGTCACGGCCCAAGGCATTGCCCGGCGTTTCGGCGCACCGATCGAGGCGCTGGCGCGGGCGGCGGACAATATCGGCCAAGGCAACTTTGAAGTGACCCTGCCGATTTCCTCAGCGATGGAAATGAATCTGCTGACCAAGCGGTTCGGGCTGATGGCCGAAGCCTTGCGTGAGCATCAGGCGACTAACGTCGATGAGTTGATGGCCGGTCAACAACGCTTACAGGCCGTGCTCGACAGCATCGATGACGGCTTGCTGATGATCGACCGCGAGGGCCACTTGGAGCATCTCAACCCGGTCGCCCAGCGCCAGTTGGGCTGGGACGATGACCGTCTCGGGCAAGGCCTGGGCAGCGCACTTGGGCGACCTGAGCTGGATGCGCAACTGCAACTGGTGTTGCGCGGCGGCACCCTCGAACGAGCACCGGAAGATTTGAGCATTGAGGTCGACGGCGAATCTCGCCTGCTGACTTACAGCCTGACCCCGGTGAGCCACACCCAGGGTCATATTCTGGGGGCGGTGATGGTGCTGCACGATGTCACTGAGCAGCGTGCCTTCGAGCGGGTGCGCAGCGAATTCGTATTACGTGCCTCCCATGAGCTGCGCACGCCAGTCACTGGTATGCACATGGCGTTCGGCCTGTTCCGTGAGCGGGCGAAGTTTGCGGCGGATTCTCGTGAGGCGGACCTGCTCGACACCGTCAACGAAGAGATGCAGCGCTTGATGCAGTTGATCAACGACTTGCTCAATTTCTCGCGCTACCAGAATGGCTTGCAGAAACTGACACTGGCACCGTGCTCCATCGAAGATTTGCTGGAGCAGGCGCAACTGCGCTTTGCCGACACGGCCGCGGAAAAAGGCATCGCATTGATGGTAGAGGTACAGGGCCCGCTGCCGCGCTTGCAGGCGGATCAAGCGCAACTGGATCGAGTGCTCGACAACCTGATCGATAACGCCCTGCGCCACACCGCCCGCGACGGTCAGATTCGCTTGCAGGCGCGTCGCCACGGCGAGCGAGTGATCATCAGCGTCGAAGACAACGGCGAAGGCATTGCCTACGGCCAGCAAGGGCGAATTTTCGAGCCGTTCGTCCAGGTTGGACGCAAGAAGGGTGGCGCCGGGCTTGGGCTGGCGCTATGCAAGGAAATCGTCCAGCTGCATGGCGGACGGATGGGGGTTTATTCGCGGCCGGGGCAGGGGACTCAGTTCTATATGGCGTTGGCCGTTTAAGCTTCGTCATCCATTCGGCGACCGGCGAGCCGTCGCCCACGGGTGATCAGTTCAATGAACTGTACCGCGCTCAGGGCGTGCGCAAACAGCCAGCCCTGACCGAACTTCACGCCCTCGCTGCTGAGCAATTGGGCTTGTGATTCGAGTTCGATCCCTTCGGCAATCACCTTCAAATCCAGCGCCTGCGCCATATGAATGATGTGTGGCGCGACGCCGCTGCTGGCAGCGTCATGGCCGAGTGCGTCGATGAACGCCTTGTCGATTTTCAGGCAGTCCACCGGCAGTGTTTGCAGGTAGGCGAGGCTGCAATATCCCGTGCCGAAGTCGTCGATCAATACCTGATGGCCGACATCTCGCAATGCTTGCAGGTTTTCCTTCGCCACCACCACATCAATCAGGCCACGTTCGGTGACCTCGAACGCAATCTGCTTGGCCGCCACTCTGTGCAGGGTCAGCAGACGCGCCATGACCTGGCCGATGCGCGGCACCATCACGTCACAGGCAGCGAGGTTGACCGAGATATACAACTGCGGGTTGGCACGCAGCACCGGCCCCAATTGCTCCAGCAAGCGTTGGAGAACGAAGTCGGTCATCTGCCGGATCTGCCCGGTATTTTCTGCCAGTGGAATGAACAGGTCGGGGCTGGTCAGCGTGCCGTCCGGACGGCGCCAGCGCAGCAGGGCCTCGGCACCTACGCAGTTGCGAGTGTCGAGGTCGAAGATCGGTTGATAGAGCACCTGCAATTCGCCACGGCGGATGGCGCCGTGCAGCTCGGCGTCCAATGACTGACGCTGGCGCACCAGTAAAAACACGAAGAAGCCGACGAACGCGCCGAGCAACAGACAGGCCGGAATCATCCACCACCAGATAGCGGGAATGTGCATGCCGGTGCGCGGCGTGATCAGTACCAGTTGGTATTCCGGGGTGGCGGTGGGCATGCGATAGATCAGCCGCGTCTGGGTGACTTGCAAGGCGTCCTGGCTTTTCGGCGGCCAGTGTTCGGTCGGTGGCCATGCCTGCGCCTTGCCCAGCACCGGAATCGCGCGGGTGCCATGATCCAGCACCACTAACAGGCTGCTGCCGGGTGACAGGTCGACCATGTCGGTCAAATGCCCGCGCGAGGTGGCCACGCGAAAATTGCCGCGGCCGAGCATCAGCGCGGCGCGGTTTTCATCGGGTTCGGTGGTGGTGTTCAGCCAATAGCTGTAGGTCGGGCCTCTGATGTCCGGTGCGCGGACCACTGACAAGCCTTCCTGGCGAGGGCGGTTGGAACAGATCCGCGAGGCGTCCATGTAGGCCGCTTCATAGACAAAGCGATAGTTAAAGGTGACCTGCTGCAGCGTGGCGATCATTTCGTCATCGCAACTGCGCAAAGGCTGGGCTTCGAGATCATCAAGACTTTCGCGCAATTGGCCGAACAGCTGCTCGAGACGGGCGAGGAAACGCTCGCCCTGGGCGTTCATTTCCTGGCTTTCACTTTGCTCGACCTGACGCATCGCCAAGAACATCCCGCCGGCGATCAACAGGCTGGTACTGAGGACAGCCGCGATCATCGCCAAAAACCAGGGGCGATAAAACCAGCTACGCAGCGTCTCTCGGGTAGCAACCATCATGGAATATCCGAAGAATTACCAATGAGTTATAGCTGCTGATTGCAATTTCGCCCTGACCGTCGGGCGGGCGTCATTATTTTGTCTGATTGAGTACCAGCAGCAGCGCTGCCGTTTGCGCGTCCGGCGTGCCGTCGAAGCGCGAAGGGCGGAAGTGCATCTGGAAGGCCGCGAGGACGTGGCGCGTTGCGACGTCCAGTTCGCCGGTCTGCGGCGTGTCGTAACCAAGACGCGCCAATTGCCCTTGGAACCAACTGATACTCGGCAGTTCGCTGTTGTTGAACAGCGTTTGCTGGCGTGCCACGGCTTGCTCGTTGGGCCATATGCCCAAGCCTTCGGCGGCGAGACGCTTCCACGGGAACAGCGGGCCCGGATCAAGCTTGCGCAATGGAGCGATGTCGCTGTGACCAATGATGTGCCGTGGGCTGATGCCGTTGCGCTTGCTGATGTCCTTGAGCAGGACGATCAGCGATTGAATCTGCGCCTCGCTGTACGGATACCAAAGGCGCCCGGTCGGGGTGTCCTTGAAGCCGGGGTTGACGATTTCGATGCCGATCGAGCTTGAGTTCAGCCACGTGCGGCCCTGCCACTGGCTTTCACCGGCATGCCAGGCGCGCTGGTTTTCGTACATCAACTTGTAGACGGTAGCGCTCTTGTCGTCGCCGATCAGGTAATGGCTGCTGACTTCACCATGGGTCAACAGTTGCAGCGAACGCTCCAGCGAAGTCGAGGTGTAATGCACGACCACGAACTGGATGCGGCTGTCGTAATTGACTGAAGGATGGCTGGTGTCATAACGCGGACCGCTGGCGCAACCGGCCAGAACAAGAAGAGACGCGAGGAGGGCAAAGAATTTCATGGCAGAAGGCTGTACGCACAAGACAGTAATGCAACAGTGTAACGTACTGCCTTGCGTGAAGACGGTCAGCGGGCGGATTTAAACAAAATGGAACAATTTGCTCAGCCCAGCTCGACGCGATTGCGCCCTGCATTTTTTGCGCGATAAAGCGCCTGATCGGCTCTTTTCAACACCAGATCACTGTGTTCTCCCGATCTGAACGTCGCCAGTCCCATGGAAATCGTGATCGTCACCCGTTCGCCTTTGAAGTGGAACGGGCAGGCTTCGATCGCTGCACGCAGGGTTTCCAGCAGTTTCGCTCCGACCGCTGGCGGGGTCGCCGGTAGCAGCAGGACGAACTCTTCGCCGCCGAAACGGGCAATGAAATCTGACCCGCGCAGGCGTTTGCGCAGCACGGTTGCGATGATCTTCAGCACTTTGTCGCCAGCCAGGTGGCCATAGTTGTCATTGATCCGCTTGAAGTGATCAAGGTCGAGCATCGCCAGGCTCAGGGTGTTGCCGTGTTGCTGCCACTGCTTGATCTCATGCTCAAGCCGTTCGCTCCAGGCCGCGCGGTTTGGCAGGCCGGTGAGCGGGTCGATGAGGGCTTTCTGGCGCTGTTCTTCAAGGTGCTCGCGGAAGCCCTGTGCCTCTTGCTCCATGTGCGCCACGCGTTCGGACAGACCTTTGAGCCGCGCCGCCACTTCCTGCTCACGGGCGTCGCGCTGTTTCTGGTGTTGATCCATGGTGCCGAGCAAGCCTTCCAGATGGTTCTCCAGCACCTGCTTGAGGTCATCCAGATCCGCTGCTTCCTGCACGCTGGTCTGCAAACCGTCGACTTGCTCGCGGATCTGCGTGTCCATCGCCCGCGCTGCCGAGCTGTTGTCGGCATGGCCTTCGCTGGCGGCTTGCAGGTTGCTCTGAAACGCTTCGAGGCGTTCGTTGAGTTGCTGCAAGTAGGCTTCGAATTCGTGCTGGCCGCTGTCGGTGATGGCCAGCATCAATGTTGCGAGATCGTCGAGGATCGGGATCAGTTCGTACCAGTTCAAGCCGTGTTTCAGCCGTTCGCGCATGGCCTCGGCTTGCGGACGGTGGCGTTCTGGCAGCGTCAGGTCGTCGAGCAGACCGATCAGCGTGTCCTCGATGTGTTTGGCCACGGAGCTATAGGACGGCTCCGGGGAATCCGGCAAGGCGAAAAGAATGTCGTGCTCGGCTTGCTCCGGGTCGATGGCAGCCAGTGCCTGAGCAATAGGTTCGGGCAGGGGCAGGCTGTCGAGAATCAGCGGTGCTGGATCGCCAGGATGAATCAACTCGTCGGGGTTGAAGGCGGCGGGTGGTGCTGGAGCCGGAGCCGGAACGGGGGCTGGCGCTTTAACCGCTGGCTCGATGGCTTCTGCTTCCGTCGGAGCGACGACCGATTCGGAGAAGACCTTGGGCGGAACGAAAGCGACCACGTCGGGTTCGGCTTGAAGCGGAGCCGCAGCGGTTGTCGCCTCGATGGCTGCAACGGGCGCAGCTTCCTTGATCGCCGGAGCGACCACTGTTGGCGCAGCGATGGGGGCTGGGGCGGCTTGCACCGGTTCGGATTCAGGTTCAGGCGCGGCGTGCGGTTGCTCGACGGGTGCGGCCTGCTCAGGCGCAGGAGCAACCGGAGTCGTTGCCTCCTCACTTTCACGAGTGCCAAACAGCCGCTGCAACAACCCCGGGCGTCCTGGCTCTGCCGGCGTCTCCAACTGACTCAACGCCTTGCCCTGCAAACCGCTCAGTTCACTCAGCAGTAGCGGCATTTCCCGCGCTTGTCCGACGCGACCATCCAGTTGCTTGGCAAACTTCTTCAGTGGCTGGGCGACCTCCCGCGGCAGTGGCAACGCCTGCAATTGTGCCACCAGCGAAGTCAGCGCAGTGCTGACCTGATCAATGCGGGTCTCGCGGCGCTGCTCGGAATCGAGCACGGCTTTTTCCAGGCGTGGCAACAGGGCGGCGAGGCCGGCGTCCATGTCGTCGGTGCGCACTACGTCGCGCATCTCTTTCATGCATTGATCAACCACTCGGTCGGTGCCTTCGGCCGCCAGCGTGCTGCGCACCAGGCCTCGGCGCAGCAAGTCGAGCCGTGCGGCCCAGCGACGTTCGAGCTTGTCTTGTTGTTCGATGCTTTTGAGGTACTTCTCTTTCCAGCGCTGGGCGTCGTCGCTCATTCAGGGGTTCCGCGAGGGGCAGGGCTCAACGCGGGCAATGCATCGGCCGTGAGCGAACCCGGCAGACGAATCTCTACCGCGACCGGCAGGTGATCGGAAATGGGTTGGGCCAGCACTTCGACCTTTTCCAGGGTCAGGGTCGGGCTGAGCAAAATATGATCAAGGCAGCGCTGAGGGCGCCAGCTGGGGAATGTCGCTTCCACTTGCGGAGCCAGCAAGCCGAGATCGCGTAACGGAGAATGTTGTAGCAGATCGCTGGCATGGGTGTTCATGTCGCCCATCAACACTTGATGTTTATAGCCACTGATCAGGTCACGAATGTAAGCCAGTTGCAGGCTGCGCACGCGTGCGCCGAGGGCCAGGTGCATCATCACCACCACCAGTGCTTCCGGTCCTTCGCCGAAGCGCAGCAGAATTGCCCCGCGACCTTTCGGGCCGGGCAGCGGGTGATCTTCAATCGCCCACGGGCGCAGACGACTGAGCACGCCGTTGCTGTGCTGGGCCAGTCGACCGAGGTTGCGATTGAGTTGTTGATACCAGTAGGGGAAGGCTCCGAGATGAGCCAGGTGTTCGACTTGATTGACATAGCCTGAGCGCAGGCTGCCGCCGTCGGCTTCCTGCAGGGCGACCAGATCGAAGTCGCCGAGCAGGTCGCCAATCTTCTGCAAATTGCCTGAGCGCCCGGTGTGCGGCAGCAAATGCTGCCAGCTACGGGTCAGGTAATGCCGATAACGCTCGGTGCTGATACCGACCTGGATGTTGAAACTGAGCAAGCGCAGACGCTGGTCTGCTGGCAGGCCCGTAGATGCCAAGTGATGCTCGTTGACCTGCGGATCATGCAGGCCAACGGTGCGTTCGGTCTTCCAGCGGCGCATGGCGGTTGCCGCGCTTAGTTGGCAGCAGCCTTGTTGGTCGCGCGCTCTTTGGCGACCAGTTGGTCGGCCAGTTTCAGAGCCTGTTCGGCACCGCCGGCGGAGCCGATATCGAAGCGGTACTTGCCGTTGACGATCATGGTTGGAACGCCAGTGATTTCATACTTCTTGGCCAGTTCTTTGGCTTTTGCGATCTTGCCTTTGATGGCGAAAGAGTTGAACGTGGCCAGGAACTTGTCCTTGTCGACGCCTTGGGTGGCGAGGAAGTCAGCCATCTCTTCTGGAGTAATCAGCTTTTTGTGTTGTTTCTGGATGGCTTCGAACACAGCAGCGTGAACCTTGTGCTCCACACCCATCGCTTCCAGCGTCAGGAACATCTGGCCGTGAGCGTCCCAAGGGCCGCCGAACATGGCAGGAATGCGCACGAAATTCACATCTTTAGGCAGTTTTTCGACCCATGGGTTGATCACCGGCTCAAAGGCGTAGCAGTGCGGGCAGCCGTACCAGAACAGCTCGACCACTTCGATTTTGCCAGGCTCTGCCACTGGCACCGGGTTAGCCAGTTCAACATAAGGTGCGGCAGGGGCTTCAGCGGCCTGGGCGGTCACGCCGAACAGGCTGGCAGCGACGAGGGCGGCGCTGATGATCAGATTACGCATGCTTTACTCCTGGACAATTTTGGTCGCCTCGCGCGACCTGTTTTCAGACAGGTCCTGGCGGGCATGAGTTCTGTAGTGTAACGGCAGCGGCCACAAAAAAGGGCAGCCAAAGCCACCCTTTTTATACTTGCTGCGACGGATTAATCGAGCGTTAACGTTGCAGGAGATGTCCATCGCCTGAAACGCTTGATCCGGGGCCCTTAGTGCAGACCTTGAATGTAGCTGGAGACCGCTGCAATGTCTTCGTCGCTCAGGCGTTTGGCGATGGTCTGCATGGTCATGGTGTCGCCGTCGTTGGTGCGGCCGCCTTCTTCCTTGCGGAAATCGGTCAGCTGTTTGGCGATGTATTGAGCGTGTTGGCCACCCAGATGCGGGAAACCGGCGGCGGCGTTGCCGGTACCGTTCGGCGAATGGCAACCGGTACAGGCTGGCAGGCCCTTGGTCAGGTTGCCGCCCCGGAACAGCGCTTCACCGCGCGCGACCAGCTTCGGATCGGCGGCGCCGACGCTGCCTTTCTGGCTGGCGAAGTACGCGGCCATGTCGGCCAGATCCTGATCGCTCAGGTTGGTCAACAACCCGGTCATTTCCAGAACGACGCGTTTGCCCGACTTGATATCGTGCAGTTGCTTGGTCAGGTAGCGTTCACCCTGGCCGGCCAGTTTTGGAAAATTTGGCGCCATGCTGTTCCCGTCCGGGCCATGACAGGCTCCGCATACGGCAACTTTTGCCTGGCCGGCTGCTGCATCACCTGCAGCATGGGCGAAACCTGAGATTCCCACGGTCAACAGCAGACTCACGATCAATTTGTTCATCAGCTAATCCAACTACGGCTAAGGGTTAAGAGTTATGGACCGGGCTTACTCGCGCTCATCCAAAGGATGATGGCCTGGTAATCCTCGGCACTGCAGTCCATGCACAAACCACGCGGCGGCATCGCCTTGAAACCCTGGGTCACGTGTCGTACCAGCGTCCCCATACCCTTCGCCAACCTCGGCGTCCAGGCTGCCTCATCGCCTCTTTCGGGCGCCATGGGCAGTTGGCCGGAATGACAGGCACTACAAACACGGTTGTACATGGCTTCCGGATCCTGTGTAGCCTGTGCGCTGTAAAGCGGCATCAAGACTCCGGTAGCCAGCAGCCATTGAAACGACCTTTTCAGGGTTGAGAGCGTTTTGCGTTCTAATGCGCAATCAAGGTCTGTCGCTCTCGTGTACTTCATCCTTCGCTGGGACAAAGCACACACAAAATCTGCGGCATTATATACTGGCGTCACTGAAACGGAAGCGACACCGCGTTCCGCGCCCATTCCCGGCGCCGCCCACATCGGAAATCCCATGCAGCTCAAAAATCCCATCCTCGGCCTGTGCCAACAGTCCACGTTTATGCTCAGTGCGGCCAAAGTCGATCAGTGTCCCGACGACGAAGGCTTTGAAGTGGCCTTCGCCGGTCGTTCCAACGCCGGCAAATCCAGCGCCCTGAACACCCTGACTCACGCCAGCCTGGCGCGGACCTCGAAAACCCCGGGTCGCACACAGCTGTTGAACTTCTTCAAGCTAGACGATGATCGTCGTCTGGTCGACCTGCCGGGCTACGGTTATGCAAAAGTACCGATCCCGCTGAAGATGCACTGGCAGCGTCACCTTGAGGCTTACCTCGGTGGCCGCGAGAGTTTGAAGGGGTTGATTCTGATGATGGACATCCGTCATCCAATGACCGACTTCGACCTGCTGATGCTCGACTGGGCCGTTGCGGCCGGCATGCCGATGCACATCCTGCTGACCAAAGCGGACAAGCTGACTTATGGCGCAGCCAAGAACACGCTGCTCAAAGTGCAGTCGGAAATTCGCAAGGGGTGGGGTGATCTGGTGACGATCCAGCTGTTCTCCGCGCCGAAACGCATGGGGCTGGAAGACGCCTACACTGTATTGGCAGGCTGGATGGAACTGGCTGACAAGGGCTCAGAATTGCCTGGAGAGCTGCCTGCTGAGTAAATCGCAGGCAAAAAAAGCCCCGGACTTCATATGGGGAGGGAGAAGTTCCGGGGTTCAAGTTCCGAACCGCTAGGGCGGGGTTCAGATATCTGCCAACACTTAACACAACATAGGAGCATCGAAGGGCTTCACCAGCCATTCAGTAACTCTGAGTAGTGGTCTGCAAGATTAGTTCAGATTTTTTTCAAAAAGCTTTGGAATAACCCCAAGAGCTTTTCTGACTAAGCGCTTTTCGAGGTTTTTGCCGCGACGCCACGCCGCGGCAAAACCGCCTTCAAATGGCTCAGTGAGCCTCATCCCAGTTGTTGCCCACGCCGACTTCCACCAGCAGCGGCACATCCAGCTTGGCTGCTTCGCTCATGTGCTGACGAATCTCGACGCTGACCTGCTCGACCAGATCCTCGCGAACCTCCAGCACCAGTTCATCGTGCACCTGCAGGATGACTTTGGCGTCCAGCCCGGACGTCGCCAGCCAGTTATCCACCGCCACCATGGCTTTCTTGATGATGTCTGCTGCGGTGCCCTGCATCGGCGCGTTGATCGCCGTGCGTTCGGCGGCGGCGCGTTCCTGCGGCTTGTTGGAGTTGATCTCCGGCAGGTACAGGCGACGACCGAAGAACGTTTCTACGTAGCCCTGATCCGCCGCCTGGGCGCGGGTGCGATCCATGTACTCGCGCACGCCCGGGTAACGAGCGAAGTAGGTATCGATGTAGGCCTTGGCCGTTTTGGTGTCGACGCCGATGTCCTTGCCGAGCTTCTGCGCGCCCATGCCATAGATCAGGCCGAAGTTGATCGCCTTGGCGCCACGGCGCTGGTCGGAGGTCACCTCGTTGAGTTCGACCTTGAACACTTCAGCGGCGGTCGCGGTGTGTACATCCAGATTGTTGCGGAAGGCATTCATCAGGCCTTCGTCCTTGGACAGGTGCGCCATGATCCGCAGTTCGATCTGCGAATAGTCCGCCGCCAGCAGTTTGTAACCCTTTGGCGCGACGAAGGCCTGACGGATGCGCCGACCTTCAGCGGTACGCACCGGAATGTTCTGCAGGTTTGGATCGCTGGAGGACAAGCGACCAGTCGATGCCACGGCCTGATGGTACGAGGTGTGAATGCGCCCGGTACGCGGGTTGATCTGCTCCGGCAGGCGATCGGTGTAAGTGCTTTTCAGCTTGCTCATCGACCGGTGCTCCATCAGCACTTTCGGCAAGCGATGATCGTCTTCGGCCAGTTTCGCCAGCACTTCTTCGGCGGTGGACGGCTGGCCCTTGGCAGTTTTTTTCAAAACCGGCAGGCCGAGTTTCTCGTAGAGAATCACGCCCAGTTGCTTGGGCGAGCCAAGGTTGAATTCTTCGCCGGCGATCTCGAACGCTTCGCGCTCCAGTGCCACCATCTTGTTGCCCAGTTCGATGCTCTGGATGCCCAGCAGCTCGGCGTCGACGAACGCGCCCTGACGCTCTATCCGCGCCAGCACTGGCACCAGCGGGATTTCGATGTCGGTGAGCACGCTGGCCAGGCTCGGGATCGCGCTGAGTTTTTCGAACAGGGTTTGATGCAGACGCAAAGTGATGTCGGCATCTTCAGCGGCATATGGCCCGGCCTGTTCCAGAGCGATCTGGTCGAAAGTCAGCTGCTTGGCGCCTTTGCCGGCAATGTCCTGGAAACTCACGGTGGTGTGATCCAGGTACTTCTGCGCGAGGCTGTCCATGTCGTGGCGGGTGGCGGTGGAGTTGAGCACGTAGGACTCAAGCATGGTGTCGAAAGCGATGCCGCGCACGGTGATGCCTTCGTTCTGATCGCCGCCGATGGCGCAGTTGGCCAGAATGTTCATGTCGAACTTGGCGTGCTGGCCGACCTTGAGCTTGGTCGGGTCTTCCAGAATCGGCTTGAGCGCGCGCAGCACGGTGTCGCGATCCAGTTGCTCCGGCACGCCGATGTAGGAGTGAGTCAGCGGAATGTAGGCTGCTTCGTTGGCCTGCACGGCGAACGACAGACCGACCAGTTGCGCCTGCTGCGCGTCGATGCCGGTGGTTTCGGTGTCGAAGGCGAACAACTTGGCGTTCTTGAGCTTTTCCAGCCAGACGTCGAAGCGGGCCTGATCGAGGATGGTTTCATAGGCGGCTTCAGCGGGGGCGGCTGGCGCTTCGGCTTCTGGCGCGCTGAACAGGTCGCCTGCTGGTGCAGGCGCGGCGGCAGCGCTCAGTTCCAGGCGCTTGGCATCGCGATCCAGATCATTGATCCAGCTTTTGAATTCCAGCAGGGTGTACAACTCGTAGAGCTTGGCCGGGTCTTCCGCGCCCATTTGCAGATCGTCGAGTTCTACGTCGAGCGGCACGTCGACCTTGATGGTCGCCAATTGGTAGGAGAGGAACGCCATCTCCTTGTGCTCTTCGAGCTTGGCCGGCAGGGTCTTGGCGCCGCGAATCGGCAGGGTCGGGACGATGTCGAGATTCGCGTACAGCTCGGTCAGGCCGCCGTTGACGCCGACCAACAGGCCGGACGCGGTCTTCGGGCCGATGCCGGGAACGCCCGGGATGTTGTCGGAAGAGTCGCCCATCAGGGCCAGATAATCGATGATCTGCTCGGGTGCGACGCCGAATTTCTCCTTCACGCCCTCCACGTCCATCGAGCTACCGGACATGGTGTTGACCAAGGTAATGTGGCCGTCGACCAGTTGCGCCATGTCCTTGTCGCCGGTGGAGATGATCACCGGGCGATCAGCCGCCGCGCTGCTGCGCGCCAGTGTGCCGATCACATCGTCGGCCTCGACGCCTTCCACGCACAGCAGCGGGAAGCCGAGGGCGATCACGCTCTGGTGCAGCGGCTCGATCTGCACGCGCATGTCGTCGGGCATGCTGGGGCGGTTGGCCTTGTATTCGGCGTACATCTCATCGCGAAATGTCCCGCCCTTGGCGTCGAAAACCACGGCGAACGGGCTGTCCGGGTACTGCTTGCGCAGACTCTTGAGCATGTTCAGCACGCCCTTGACCGCGCCGGTCGGCAGGCCTTTGGAGGTGGTCAAAGGAGGCAGGGCGTGGAAAGCGCGGTACAGGTAAGACGAACCGTCCACCAGGACGAGGGGGGCTTGGCTCATGAGCAGAATCAACCTTTTCGGCGGGCCCGGCGCTAGAATAGCGGGACCGTTGACGACAAAGGGACAAGGTTATCATGCGTACGTTAAATCGCTTGCTGCTGGTCAGTTTGATTGCTGCCTCACCATTGGCCGCGATGGCGGCGGATGATGCGCCAACGGGGGATCCGGAAGTCACCATTCGCACGGAAGGCGACAAGACGATTCAGGAGTACCGGCAAAACGGTTTCCTGTATGCGATCAAGGTCACGGTAAAGGGCGCGCCGCCTTATTTTCTGGTGCGTGCCGACGGGACGGATGCCAATTTCATCCGTTCGGATCAGCCAGATATGCTGATTCCGTCGTGGAAGATTTTCGAATGGAAGTAGTCTCTTAATTTTAATCGGCGCCGCTTTTATAGCGGCGCCCGAACTGAGCAGTTTTTAACCATGTCTGTGTTCACTCCCCTGGCTCGGCCCGAGCTGGAAACCTTTCTCGCCCCTTATGGGCTTGGCCGTCTGCTTGATTTCCAGGGGATCGCCGCCGGCAGCGAAAACACCAATTTCTTTATCAGTCTGGAGCAGGGCGAGTTTGTCCTGACCCTGGTCGAACGCGGCCCGGTGCAGGAAATGCCGTTCTTCATCGATCTGCTCGACGTCTTGCACGAGGCTGATCTGCCGGTGCCCTACGCGCTTCGCACCACCGACGGCGTGGCGTTGCGTGAACTGAAAGGCAAACCGGCGCTGCTGCAGCCGCGTCTGGCCGGCAAGCACATCAAGGTCGCTAACGCCCAGCATTGCGCGCAGGTTGGCGAGTTGCAGGCGCATTTGCATCTGGCGACCCAGGGCGAGCACATGATCAAGCGCAAGACCGATCGTGGCCTGGACTGGATGCTGGAGGAGGGCACGGAGTTTCTCTCGCACCTGAGCGATGAGCCGCGCGGGTTGCTGCAAAAAGCGCTGGATGAAATCACCCGGCAGAAAGAGAAAATTCTCGCGCTGCCACGGGCCAACATCCACGCCGACCTGTTCCGCGACAACGCGATGTTCGAAGGTACGCACCTGACCGGGCTGATCGACTTCTACAACGCCTGCTCGGGGCCGATGCTGTATGACGTGGCGATTGCCTTGAACGACTGGTGCTCGGACGATGACGGCTTGATCGACGGCCCGCGTGCCCGGGCATTCCTCGGTGCCTATGCGGCGCTGCGTCCGTTCACGGCGGTAGAAGCAGAGTTGTGGCCGACCATGCTGCGCGTGGCTTGTGTGCGGTTCTGGCTGTCGCGGTTGATCGCGGCTGAGCAGTTTGCCGGGCAGGACGTGCTGATTCACGAACCGAAGGAGTTTGAGCAGCGGTTGGCGCAGCGGCAGAGCGTTAGCATCCATCTACCGTTCGCCCTTTAAGAGCAAAAGATCGCAGCCTTCGGCAGCTCCTACACAGTGATCCCCCGTAGGAGCTGCCGAAGGCTGCGATCTTTTTTTGGGGGCTACAACGACTCCAGGCACCCCGCCAGATCGTTACCCAGCTTTTCCAGCACTTGTTCATAACCCTGAGCGGTCGCCGGGGTGTAGCCGCCCAGCGCATCCAGCTCTGCCAATTTCACTGGCAACCCGGCCACCAGGGTTTCCGCCAGACGCGGGCGCAGCGGCGGTTCGCTGAACACGCAGGTCTTGCCCACTTCCTGCAAACGCTTACGCATCGCCGCCACATGCTGCGCGCCCGGTTGCACTTCTGCGGCCACGCTGAACACTCCGGTGTGGTTCAGGCCGTAAGCCTCTTCGAAGTAATCGAAAGCCTCGTGAAACACGAAGTACGGTTTGCCTTCGACACTGGTCAGTCGTTTCTTCAGGCGCAGATCCAACGCATCCAGGCGTTCGTCGAAAGCCTTGGCGTTGCTCTGGTAGCGCTCGGCATTCGCTGGGTCGGCGGCGCTCAGGTCAGCGGCCATTTTGTCGGCAATTACCCGCGCGTTGACCGGCGATAGCCACAGATGTGCGTCCAGCGTGCCCGGACGGTGATCGTGGTCATGATCGTCGGTCTCTTCCGCATGGGAATGGCTGTCTTCTGCGAAGTGGCGCAACTTCAGGCCCGGCAGATCCTGCACGGCGACGCTCGGCAGCGTACGACCCTTCAGCACGCGCGGCAGGAAACCTTCCATGTCCGGACCGATCCAGTAGAGCAGATCAACCGATTGCACCTTCCGTACGTCGGATGGGCGCAGCGCGTAGTTATGCGGTGAGGCACCCGGCGGCAGCAGCACTTCGGGAATCGCTACGCCGTCCTGCACGGCAGCAGCAATAAGCTGTAGCGGTTTGATGCTGGTGAGGACTTTGACCTCGGCCTGGACTGAACCGATCAGCAGAAAACTGGCGACAAAAGCCACAAAAACAGAAAAAAGTCGGGACACGATGACCACTCAAGGAGGCGAGAACGGGTAACATAATAACGTCTCTATCAAAACTCGTCGCCGCCCATGCCTATTACACCGATTGCCAGCCGTCCCCACGACCACTCTCATTGCGTACACAGCGCTTTGTCCGAGGCCGATACCTTGTGCGCCCAGAAAGGTTTGCGCCTGACCGCGTTGCGCCGCCGGGTGCTGGAACTGGTGTGGCAGAGCCACAAGCCGCTGGGTGCCTACGACATCCTCGCCGTACTCAGCGAGCAGGACGGTCGCCGCGCCGCGCCGCCTACCGTGTACCGCGCGCTGGATTTCCTCCTGGAAAACGGCCTGGTGCATCGCATCTCCTCGCTCAACGCCTTCGTCGGCTGTGTTCATCCGGAACACGCACATCAAGGCCAGTTCCTGATCTGCCGCGATTGCCATGCTGCCATTGAGCTTGAACAAAAAGTGATCAGTGACGCGATCATCAACAGCGCCAAAGACGTGGGTTTCATCGTTGAGGCGCAGACCGTCGAAGTGGTCGGCCTCTGCTCTGGTTGCCAGGGGGCTTGATGAGCAACGCGCTGATCCGTCTGGAGCAGGTCGCCGTCACGTTTGCCGGACAGACCGTGCTGGACAACATCGAGCTGAGCGTCGAGCCGGGGCAGATCGTCACCCTGATCGGCCCCAACGGCGCGGGCAAGACCACGCTGGTGCGCGCCGTACTTGGGCTGTTGAAACCGGACAGCGGCAGCGTCTGGCGCAAACCGAAACTGCGCGTCGGCTACATGCCGCAAAAACTTCATGTTGATCCGACCTTGCCGCTCTCGGTGCTGCGCTTTCTGCGGCTGGTGCCGGGCGTTGATCGTCCGCGTGCCTTGGCTGCGCTAAGGGAAGTCGGTGCCGAGCACGTCATCGACAGCCCGGTGCAGAGCGTTTCCGGTGGGGAAATGCAGCGCGTGCTGCTGGCCCGGGCGCTGCTGCGCGAACCGGAATTGCTGGTGCTCGATGAGCCGGTACAGGGTGTCGACGTGGCCGGCCAAGCCGAGTTGTACAGCCTGATCACCCGTCTGCGCGACCGCCACGGTTGCGGCGTGTTGATGGTCTCTCACGATCTGCATCTGGTGATGAGCACTACCGATCAGGTGGTCTGTCTCAATCGCCACGTTTGCTGCTCCGGGCATCCCGAGCAAGTCAGCGGAGACCCGGCGTTCGTCGAACTGTTCGGCAAGAACGCCCAGAGTCTGGCGATTTATCACCACCATCATGACCACGCCCACGACCTGCACGGTTCGGTGGTCAAAGGCCCTGTTGCGGGCCAACACCATGTTCATGGAGACAACTGCAAGCATGGCTGATTTTCTGTTGTATGCCCTGCTTGCAGGTTTGGCGCTGGCGGTGGTTGCAGGGCCGCTCGGCTCGTTTGTGGTCTGGCGGCGCATGGCCTATTTCGGCGATACCTTGTCTCACGCCGCATTGCTCGGTGTGGCGCTGGGTTTTCTGCTGGATGTCAGTCCTACGGTCGCGGTCACGGTCGGCTGTCTGCTGCTGGCGGTGCTGCTGGTGACCTTGCAACAGCGTCAGCCGCTAGCGTCTGACACGCTTTTGGGAATTCTCGCACCGAGCACCCTCTCTCTCGGACTTGTAGTACTAAGCTTCATGCATGAAGTGCGGATAGACCTGATGGCCTATCTGTTCGGCGACCTGCTGGCGATCAGCCCGACTGATCTGGCGTGGATCCTCGGCGGCAGCTCGGCGGTGCTGGTGTTGCTGGTGACGCTGTGGCGGCCATTGCTGGCGATCACCGTGCATGAAGAGCTGGCCAAGGTCGAAGGCCTGCCGGTCGCCGGTCTGCGCATGGCGCTGATGCTGTTGATTGCAGTGGTGATCGCCGTGGCGATGAAAATCGTCGGTGTGTTGCTGATTACGTCGCTGTTGATCATCCCGGCGGCTGCGGCACAGCGTCACGCCCGGTCGCCGGAGCAGATGGCACTGGGCGCGAGCCTGCTGGGCATGCTCGCCGTGTGTGGCGGACTGGCGTTGTCGTGGTTCAAGGACACCCCGGCCGGGCCGTCAATCGTTGTGACGGCGGCCGCACTGTTTCTGCTGAGTTTTGTTCTGCCCCGTCGAGGGGTGTAGACTTGCTCGCTTTTTGCGCAATTAGAGAGTCGCAGGAATGAAGCCGTTCGCCTCCCGTTATCTGCTCCTTGTCGCATTTTCAGTGCTGCTGGGCGCCTGCCAAAGCACGCCGCCGGTGGCCGAAGTCCCCGATGCGCGGGCTACGGCCATCGCACAGCTGGAGCAAAGCCTGGCCAGCAGCGAACTGGCCACGGCCGAAGATCAATTGGCCGCCTTGCAGGCCGAAACCCCCAACGATCAATCCCTTGAGCAATATCAGCGGCAATTGGCTGAGGCGTATTTGCGCCGCAGCCAGATCGTCCTGCAGAAGGGTGATGTAAACGCTGCTGCCACCGCGTTGAGCCGTGCGCGCGTGTTGATGCCAAAGGCCCCGGCGCTGACCGGTGGTGTGAATGGTGCCATTACCGAAGCGCGCAAGGCTGAGCTTGAGAAGGCCGAAGCCGCACTGCTGGCGGCAGAAGCCAAGCCAAAAGCCAAGGTGATCGATCCGACCGCCGAAAGCACCACCGTTGCGTTGAACATCACCGATAGCCATAAACTTCGTCGGCAACTGGATGCGATCGCCGCTGATGTAGTGAATTACGAGTGTGCGGTGAGCATCCAGGCACCCCGCACCGATGATTACCCATGGCTGGCCAATTTGCTGACCAAGCGGGTGAAGAAATTGAATCCGGATTTTGATCTGAAGATCGAGAAGCAGATTTTGCGCACTGTGCCGGCGCAGATGGTTTTGAGTCCGCGTAAACCCTAAAATATTCGCGAGCAGGCTCACTCCCACAGGTACAGCGTGAACTTGTGGGAGTCAGCCTGCTCGCGAAAGCGTCCTTTAGGCCGGAACGGCTTTCGCCTTAGGCTCTCGCGCCCAAACCCGATGCTGCCCGATCGCGGCAAAGAACGGCTTGGTCAGCGCCGTGACATCCTTGCCCTCCAGCAACCCGGCATCCGCCTCCAGCTTCAACACATCCAGCATTTGCTTCGCTTCACCCTGCAAGGCAATCGCCTTCAGATGCTTGTACGCCTCCAGCAGGTAATGCAACGCCACGCCGTCACCGCTCAACGCCTTGATCGACGCCGTGCCACCCGGCACGAACACCGCATCGAAGATCACCGAAGGCATGCCTTCCATCGACGCATCTACCGGCAGACTTTTGCCATCGGCGGTCTTCACTGGTGCCGACGTCGGGCCGAGCAATTTGGCGTGCGCCCCTTCAGCGGCCAAAGCTTTCTTCATCGCGTCAATCGCCGCACCATCGACGCCGTTGGCAGCAAGAATCGCGACTTTTCGCGTCTTGATGTTTTCCGGCAACAGATTGGCCTGACTCAGCGACGGCGAATGATCAAAGGACGTTTTGCGTACCTCGACCGTGCCTTTGGTGGGCGCCGGCAGGCCCAGGTTGTCCGCCACGCGTTTGGCCAGTTCCAGATCGATATTGGCCAGAATCTCGTTCACTTCCCGCGCGCGGATGAACTCTCGTTCTACCTTGCCCAGCTCAAAGCTGTAGGCGGCGATGATGTGTTCTTTCTCGTGCGCGCTCATGCTGTTGAAGAACAGCCGTGCCTGGGAGAAGTGGTCACTGAACGACTCGCTGCGCTGGCGAATCTTGGCGGCGTCGATGCGTTCCGGGTACGTCTCGAAACCGCCGTCCTGCGCGGCCGGCGGGGTTTCTTTCGGCCAGCCGCCATCAATCGAGTTCGGCTCGTAGGACGCACGGCCCTTGTTGATCACCGTACGGTGCTGAGCATCGCGCTGGCCGTTATGGAACGGCGCGACCGGGCGGTTGATTGGCAACTCATGGAAGTTCGGCCCGCCGAGTCGGCTGATTTGCGTATCGGTGTAGGAAAACAGTCGACCTTGCAGCAATGGGTCATTGGAGAAGTCGATCCCCGGGACGATATGGCCCGGGCAGAACGCAACCTGTTCAGTCTCGGCAAAGTAATTGTCGGGATTGCGGTTCAGGGTCATTTTGCCCAGCGGCGTGATCGGCACGATTTCTTCGGGGATCAGCTTGGTCGGGTCGAGGATATCGAAATCGAAGTCGTGCTCGTTTTCTTCTTCGATGATTTGCACACCCAACTCCCATTCCGGGTAGTCGCCCATCTCGATGGCTTCCCAGAGATCGCGACGGTGGTAATCCGTGTCTTTACCAGCGAGTTTCTGTGCCTCGTCCCACACCAGCGAGCAAGTGCCGGCGGTAGGGCGCCAGTGGAATTTGACGAAGCGCGATTTACCCTCGGCGTTGACCAGGCGGAAGGTGTGCACACCGAAGCCTTGCATGCTGCGCAGGCTTTTCGGGATCGCCCGGTCGGACATCGCCCAGATGACCATATGCGCCGATTCCGGCACCAGCGAAACGAAGTCCCAGAACGTGTCGTGGGCCGATCCGCCGGTAGGGATTTCATTGTGCGGCTCGGGTTTTACCGCATGGACGAAATCGGGAAACTTGATCGCGTCCTGAATGAAGAACACTGGCATGTTGTTGCCGACCAGATCGAAGTTGCCTTCGTCGGTGAAGAACTTTACGGCGAAGCCGCGCACGTCACGCACCGTGTCGCCGGAGCCGCGTGGCCCCTGCACGGTGGAAAAACGCACGAACACCGGGGTCTTTTTCCCCGGATCCTGAAGGAATCCGGCCTTGGTCAGCGCCGCATGATTCTCGTAAGCCTGGAAGAAACCATGGGCGCCGGTGCCACGGGCGTGGACGATGCGCTCCGGGATTCGCTCATGGTCAAAGTGCGTGATCTTTTCACGCATGATGAAGTCTTCCAGCAGCGAAGGCCCGCGGGGGCCGGCCTTGAGGGTGTTCTGGTTGTCGGCGATTTTCACGCCCTGGTTGGTGCGCAGGGCCTGGCCGGTGGCGTCGGAGCGAAATTTCTCCAGACTGTCGAGTTTGCTATTGGTGTTGGCGCGATCCGGGGTGTCGGTTCCAGCCAGTTCACTTTTGCCGGAGGCAGGTTTCTTGGTACTCATCAGACGTAAACTCCTCGTTTGACCCCTTTCAACGGGGACTCTTGAGCGTTTCCGGGCACGGTTACCCAGGGTTTCAAGTCGCTTAACTAGTGACTGACGAGAAGGAACCGGCGTTCCTTTTTTATGACCTTTGATCTTGTTATTGCCAAATCGAAGGTTAATTGAGAAATAAATGCTAAGAACCTCTATACGGACAGGCTAAAATGCGCGCCCGGCTAACCGCTGATCCTTTTCTAACGCGCCCCACAAGGTTCGCTACGTGATCGAGTTTCAAAACGTCCACAAGACTTACCGCGTCGCCGGTAAGGACATCCCCGCCCTGCACCCGACCAACCTCTCGATCGAGAACGGTCAGGTTTTCGGCCTGATCGGCCATTCCGGTGCGGGAAAAAGTACCCTGCTGCGTCTGATCAATCGCCTGGAAGAATCCAGTGGCGGCAAAATCATCGTCGACGGCGAAGAAGTCACCGCGCTGGATGCCAACGGCCTGCGCCGTTTCCGCCAGCAAGTCGGGATGATCTTCCAGCACTTCAACCTGCTCGCGTCCAAGACTGTGGCTGACAACGTTGCGTTGCCGCTGACCCTGGCCGGCGAGCTGTCGAGCAGCGAAATCGACAAGCGCGTCGCCGAGTTGCTGGCGCGCGTCGGTCTGTCCGACCACGCCAAGAAATACCCGGCGCAACTGTCCGGCGGCCAGAAACAGCGCGTCGGCATCGCCCGCGCCCTGGCGACCAAGCCAAAGATTCTGCTGTGTGACGAAGCCACCAGCGCCCTCGACCCGCAGACCACCGCTTCGGTCCTGCAACTGCTGGCCGAGATCAACCGCGAGCTGAAACTGACCATCGTCCTGATCACCCACGAGATGGATGTGATCCGCCGTGTGTGCGATCAGGTGGGCGTGATGGATGCCGGCGTGATCGTCGAGCAAGGTTCGGTGGCCGATGTGTTCCTGCATCCGAAGCACCCGACCACCAAGCGTTTCGTCCAGGAAAGCGAGCAGATCGACGACAGTGAGCAGCGTGATGACTTTGCTCATGTGCCGGGGCGTATCGTGCGTCTGACCTTTCAGGGCGAAGCGACCTACGCGCCGTTGCTCGGTACCGTCGCCCGGGAAACCGGTGTCGACTACAGCATCCTTGCTGGTCGCATCGACCGCATCAAAGACATTCCGTACGGGCAATTGACCCTCGCCGTCACCGGTGGCGACATGGAAGCGGCGTTCGCCCGCTTCACCGCCGCTGACGTTCACATGGAGGTGCTCCGTTAATGGAACTGCTCAAGACGTTCTTCGAAAACATCGACTGGTTTGAAATCTGGCTGGCGACTGGCGACACCATGCTGATGCTCGGTGGCTCGCTGTTGTTCACCGTTTTGCTCGGCCTGCCGCTGGGCGTGCTGCTGTTTCTCTGCAGTCCGCGCCAGTTGCTGGAAAACCGTGCCCTCTACGCGTTCATGTCGCTGGCGGTGAACATCCTGCGGTCGCTGCCGTTCATTATTCTGTTGATCGTGATGATCCCGTTCACCGTGCTGATCACCGGCACATCGCTGGGCGTGGCCGGTGCGATTCCGCCGCTGGTGGTGGGTGCCACGCCGTTCTTCGCGCGTCTGGTCGAGACTGCGCTGCGTGAAGTCGATCGCGGCATCATCGAAGCGACCCAGTCGATGGGCGCGACCACCCGGCAAATCATCATGAAGGGGTTGCTGCCGGAAGCCCGTCCGGGCATCTTCGCGGCGATTACGGTGACGGCGATTACACTGGTGTCCTACACGGCGATGGCCGGAGTGGTCGGCGCCGGTGGTCTGGGTGACCTGGCGATCCGCTTCGGCTACCAGCGTTTCCAGACTGACGTGATGATCGTCACCGTGGTGCTGCTGTTGATTCTGGTGCAAGTGCTGCAAATGGTAGGTGACAGACTGGTCGTGCATTTCTCGCGTAAATAAACCGGTTTGATATTCAAGAATGAGCCGGCCATTCGCTGGCAGGCGCCTGACGGGCGCCCAAAAAGGAGTTAGCTGAATGAAAAAACTGATCGCTGCTTTCGCTGCTGTTGCTGCGTTTTCGGCCCACGCCGAAACCCTGACCGTTGCCGCCACCCCGGTGCCGCACGCGGAAATCCTCGAGTTCGTGAAGCCGGCACTGGCCAAAGAAGGCGTGGATCTGAAGGTCAAGGTCTTCACCGACTACATTCAGCCGAACGTACAGGTTGCCGAAAAGCGTCTGGATGCCAACTTCTTCCAGCATCAGCCGTACCTCGATGAGTTCAACAAGGCCAAGGGCACCAGCCTGGTGGCCGTGACCGGCGTGCACCTGGAGCCACTGGGCGCCTATTCCAGCAAGATCAAGGATCTGAAAGACCTGCCAAGCGGTGCCAACGTGGTGATCCCGAACGACGCCACCAACGGCGGCCGTGCGCTGTTGCTGCTGGCCAAGGCTGGCGTGATCACCCTGAAGGAGCCGAACAACATTCTGTCGACCGTCAAAGACATCGCGCAGAACCCGAAAGACCTGAAAATCCGTGAACTGGAAGCCGCGACCATCCCGCGCGTGCTGACCCAGGTCGATCTGGCGCTGATCAACACCAACTACGCGCTGGAAGCCAAGCTCGATCCGTCCAAGGATGCGCTGGTGATTGAAGGTAACGACTCGCCATACGTGAACATCCTGGTGTCCCGTGCGGACAACAAGGACAGCGACGCGATGAAGAAACTGGCCGCTGCCCTGCACAGCCCGGAAGTGAAGCAATTCATCACCGAGAAGTACAAAGGTGCGGTATTGCCGGCGTTCTGATTCTGGTTGCTTTAACGAAGAAGGGGACGCCATGTGCGTCCCCTTTTTTTGCCTGAAATACCGCTCTCGTAGCACCGCATTTGTGGCGAGGGGATTTATCCCCGATGGACGGCGCAGCCGTCCCAGTACCCCTGAATACAGTGCATCAGTTAGTGCGCGAATGCCGTGTTTGGGGCCGCTGCGCAGCCCATCGGGGATAAATCCCCTCGCCACAAAGGTTTCCCGGTGCTTGCTGTGGTGACTTACTTGCGGTTAAGCATTACCGGGAGTTGCGCCACCAGTTTGGCGTTATTCAACGGCGCCCGGATAAACCCACGCTGCGTCCCGTCCGGCCCGATCACCGCAAGATTCCCACTGTGATCAACCGTGTAATTCGGCTTGCTGGTATCCGCCGGAATAAACGGAATACTCACTGCATTGGCCACCTTCTGCAGCTCTTCAATCGAGGTCGGCGTCAGGCCGATGAACTGCGGATCGAAGTAACCCAGATACTGCTTCAACTGTTTCGGGTTGTCCCGGTTCGGGTCGACGCTGACCAGCACGATCTGCAACTTATCCGCAGCATCCTTCGGCAACTCGCTCTTGATCTGGCGCAGTTGCGCGAGTGTGGTCGGGCAGATGTCCGGGCAGAACGTGTAGCCGAAGAACAGCAGGCTCCACTTGCCTTTCAACTCGTCGATGGCGACCGGTTTGCCATCCTGATCAGTCATCTTCACGCTTGGCAGCGTGCGGCTCTGCGGCAGCAGGATGATGCCGGCGTCGATCAGCGCGGTGGGGTCGCCCTGGCCCTTGCCGCTCAGCACTTTGTTGACGGTCAGGCCGAGGATCAGCGCGATCACGGCGACGAGGATGAAGACGGTTTTCTGGGTTCGAGTCATAGGTTCAACAGTAAGTAGTGGTCTACGAGCAGGGCGATGAACAACAGGAACAAGTACCAAATAGAGTACTTGAAGGTGTTGATCGCCGCGTGCGGCCGAGTGCCACGGTACAGCACCACGGCCCATTGCAGAAACCTTGCGCCCAGAGCCAGCGCGCAAACCAGATACAGCACGCCGCTCATGTGGATCACGTACGGCAGCAGGCTCACCGCCAGCAGCGCGAAGGTGTACAGCAGAATGTGCACTTTGGTGTAGTGCTCGCCGTGGGTGACCGGCAACATCGGGATGTCGGCCTTGGCATATTCCTCCTTGCGATGGATCGCCAGCGCCCAGAAGTGCGGCGGGGTCCAGGCGAAGATGATCAGCACCAGCAGCAACGGTTCGGCGCTGACATGGCCGGTGGCGGCGGTCCAGCCGAGCAGCGGCGGCGCGGCGCCGGCAAGACCGCCGATGACGATGTTCTGCGGCGTCGCGCGTTTGAGGAAGCCGGTGTAGATCACTGCGTAGCCGAGCAGGGAGGCTAGGGTCAGCCACGCGGTCAGCGGATTGGTGAAGGTCAGCAGCAAGGCCTGACCGAGCAACGCCAGCGCGAGCGCAAAGGTCAACGCCGCAGCAGGCGAAACCCGGCCCTCTGCCAGCGGCCGCTTATGGGTGCGCGCCATGACTGCATCGATGCGCCGATCCACCACATGGTTGACCGCCGCCGCGCCACCGGCACACAGCGCGATGCCCAGATTGCCGAACACCAGCACCGTCCACGGCACCCCGGCGCGGGTCGCGAGGAACATGCCGCCCAGCGAGGTGATGAGCATCAGCACCACGACTTTCGGTTTGGTCAGCTCCAGATAGTCACGCCAGATCGCCTGAGTGGGGCGTTCGCCGATCAGAATCGCCATGGCGTTTCTCCTTTTATTGTTATGGGCGCGGCGGAGTGTTTACGCGGGCTGAAGCGCCAGCGCGCGAGTACTGGTTGTCTGACCCGGACCAGGCTGGTGCGCGCGTGATAATTGACCAGCACCAGGGTCAGCAGCAGCGCCGCGCCGCCAGCGTTGTGCGCCACGGCAACCGGCAGCGGCAGATGGAAAATCACGTTGCTGATGCCGAGAGTGATTTGTGCGCCGAGGGCAATCAGCACCAAACCGGCCAGCCGGGTCATGCCGACCACTTTCAGTTGCCAGGCCAGACCGAGCAGCACCAGCGTCACCAGCAATGCGCCGATGCGGTGGGTCAGGTGAATCGCTGTGCGGGCATCGCTGTCGAGTTGTCCGCCGAGGTAATTGGGGCCGATGTGTTGGGTCAGGTGAAAGCCGTTGGCAAAGTCGGCGGGCGGCAGCCATTGGCCGTGGCAGGTGGGGAAATCGATGCAGGCCACTGCGGCGTAGTTGGAACTGACCCAGCCACCTAGAGCGATCTGGCCGATCACCAGCAGCAGTCCTGCCGTCGCCCAGTACTGCAAGCGTTTGGGCACGGTCAGCGCCGGCAGCACGCCGGACAATCTCAATGTCAGCAGAAACAACAGGCTTAACGTCGCAAAGCCGCCAAGCAAATGCCCGGTGACCACTTGCGGCCAGAGCTTGAGCGTCACCGTCCACATGCCGAACGCCGCTTGGGCGAACACCACCGCCAGCAGAAACAGCGGCAGCTTCAATGGCTGCCCGGGATGGCGACGATTGACCCACGCGCGCCCGGCCAACACCGAAATGAGCAGGCCGAGGGCGCCGGCGAAGTAGCGGTGGATCATCTCGTTCCAGCCCTTGTGCGTCTCCACCGGCGCGTCGGGGAAATGCAGCTCGGCATGGGCCAGTTGGGCTTCGCTTTTCGGCACGCTGATAAACCCGTAGCAGCCCGGCCAGTCCGGGCAACCTAGGCCGGCGTGGGTCAGGCGGGTGTAGGCGCCGAGCAGCACCACAATCAGTGCCAGCAAGGTGGCAAACAGCGCGAGGCGAAATCCAGGTTTGGCCATGACGATGCCCTTATCCGATGTTCGACAGTTTCAGCAGGTGGCGCAGGTCGTTGAGCAGATCCTTGCCCTTCACATTCGGGTCGTAACGCAGCACGAGGTTGCCGTGGGGGTCGATGATCCACAGTTGCGGCGTGGTCTGGTCGCCCGTTGTCTTGCTGAACGTGGCGGCGTCCAGCGGATAGCGTTGCAACTGCGGATATTCGCGGGTGAGTTTGGCTTGGTAGTCGGCGCTCAAAGGTTGCGCAGCGGCGAGGGCGTGGCTGGCGCGCCCGGCTTCACGGCCGAGGCCGATCTGGATCTGCCGCGCCAGATACACCAACTGCTGGCAATCCACCGCGCAATCCTTCGGCGCGGTCACCAGCATCTGCCAGCGCTCCTCATCCGCCTGCACACCCAGCTCGGCGCGTGTCTGCCCGTTGCCGATCAGTTCGCCGTGATAACTGCGGCCTTCCGGCACCCAGAACTGCAATTTGTACATGCCGGTGGCGAGGATCATCGGGCCGACCACGCCGAGCACGATCAGCAGCAACTGAAGACGTCCGCGACGCCGACTTGCCGGGGCTTTGGCTTCAGACATGCTGGGTGGATTCATGGCCGTTCCCATGGTGTTTCTCCTTTGCGTTGTGCAAGCCTAAGTAGACGTAGAGACCGAGCAGGGCGGTGGCCATGGCGAACCACTGCACGGCGTAACCGAGGTGTTTTTCCGGCCCCATCGCCACCACCGGCCAGTCGGCCTGATAGCTCGCCGGGCCGGGTTCGGCGCGTACTTCGTAGGCGAAGCCGTCGCGCTCAAGGGATTTCCACAACTTGGCCGGATCGACGGCGGTGATGGTTTGCGGCCATGTGCTGCTGGCCGGGTCGGCGTGAAGCTGGAAGGTCGCGCCGGGGGCGACGTAGACCCAGGCATCGATATTCAGCGCCTCGGAAGGCGTGGTGAATTGCGGCGGCACGCGTCGATCCGGCCACGGCAGCCAGCCGCGATTGACCAGCAACCAAAGGCCGGTGCGTTGATCCTGAAACGGTTGCAGTAACTCGACGCCGACCTTGCCGTTGCGCTGGCTGTTGTCGAGCAGCAGGCTGTGAGCGGCGTCGAATTGGCCGGAAAGACGCACGCGGCGATAGGCCGGCTCAGCACTATTGAGCAACTCGCTGCTGGCCATTGGTTCAGCGGCGCGGCGCTCGGCGTAACTGGCGAGCAGGGCGGTTTTCTCCGCCCCCCGGCTCAACTGCCAGAAGCCCAGTGACACCAACAGCGGCAGCAACAATGCCACGACAACCGTCGGTATGACGCCCGGGCGAAAGCGCTTCATGGCATCACCATAAAGTCAGGCATCGCGATCGCTATACTCAAGTGCATCGCCTGTCCCCCGGAGTCTTCCCATGCTCAAAGCAGCCATCGTCCTGCTGCTGATTGCCACGGTGATCAGCCTGTTCAGCGGCCTGTTTTTCCTGGTCAAGGACGACAGCAGTTCCAATCGTCTGGTCATCGCCTTGAGTGTTCGGGTGGCATTGGCCGCTGCCACCGTCGGCTTGATCGCCTGGGGCTTTTACAGCGGCCAACTGGTGTCGCACGCGCCTTGGTGATCCAGGTTCATAGCACGTAAACGAAGATGAACAAGCCGATCCACACCACGTCGACGAAGTGCCAATACCAGCTCGCCGCTTCGAAGCCGAACTGGTGCTCGTTGTCGAAGTGGCCCTTCATGATCCGCATCAGCATCACAAACAGAATGATCGTGCCGATGGTCACGTGGGCGCCGTGGAAACCGGTGAGCATGAAGAACGTCGCACCGTAGATGCCCGAACCCAGGGTCAGGCCCAGCTCCTTATAAGCGTGAATGTATTCTTCGGCCTGGAAGCCGAGAAACGCGCAGCCCAGCAGCACGGTGATCGCCAGCCAGATTTTCAGCGCGCCGCGATGGCCCTTCTTCAAAGCATGGTGGGCAATGGTGATGGTCACGCTGGAGCTGACCAGCAGAATCGTGTTGATCAGCGGCAGGCCCCACGGGCTGATAACGTCTTTGGCCGGCGGGAACAGTTTCGGATCCGGCGTGTTCAGCAGCGGCCAGGTGAACTGAAAATTTGGCCAAAGCATGTGCGCGACCCCTTTTGGGCCTTCACCTCCGAGTGCCGGGCCGGAAATGTGCCGCACGTAGAACAGCGCACCGAAGAAAGCGACGAAGAACATCACCTCGGAAAAGATGAACCAGCTCATGCCCCAGCGAAACGAGCGATCAAGCTGCGCGCTGTAGAGTCCCGCGCGACTTTCCTTGATCACCGTGCCGAACCAGCCGAACAGCATGTACGCCACCAGCAGGCCGCCGATGAAAAAGATCAGCGGGCCGTGGGATTCCGGGCGCGCTGCCTTCAGATCGTTGAACCAGACGGCCAGGCCGTACACGGTGACGAGCATGCCGATCGTGGCGATGATCGGCCATTTGCTCTGGGCCGGAACGTAATAGTGCTCATGAGTTGCCATTTATTGTTCTCCTTATCGGGCACGCTCAACCGCCAGTGTTTACAGCCACCGGTGGATGTCGGGCGGTGATATCGAACAGCGTGTAGGACAGCGTCAGGTGCTTCACATCCTTGGGCATGTCGCGGTCAACAATGAAACGCACCGGCATCTCGATCTGCTGACCGGGCTGCAGCACCTGCTGGGTAAAGCAAAAGCATTCGGTCTTGTGGAAATACGCCGCCGCGTTGCTTGGCGCGATGCTCGGCACGGCTTGCGCACTCATCGGTTTGTCGGTGGGGTTGCGGGCGATGAAGATCATCTCGTTCACCGCGCCGGGGTTGGCCGTCAGCTGGTCGTGCTTTGGGTAGAAGTCCCACGGCATGTCAGCGGTGTTGGTGGACAAAAACTGCACGCGCACCTGGCGGGAGGTGTCGACCACCTGCTCGCCCTCGTACTGCCCACCGGTCTTGCCATTGATGCCGAAGGCTTTGCACATCACGTCGTAGATCGGCACCAGGGCAAACCCGAAGACAAACATCGCCACTACCACCGCGAGCAGGCGGGTAACGAGTTTTTTCAGCGAGATCGAGTCAGCCATGATTTTCAGCCTCTCCCACAGTCATTTGTGCAGGGCGGAAATTGTTCATTTCACTTCCGGCGGCGTAGTAAAGGTGTGATACGGCGCCGGTGACGGCACGCTCCATTCCAGACCTTCGGCGCCATCCCACGGTTTGGCCGGTGCCGGCTCGCCGCCTCGGATGGTCTTGATCACGATGAACAGGAAGAAGATCTGCGTGGCGCCGAACATGAACGCGCCGATCGAGGAGACCATATTGAAGTCGGCGAACTGCAGGTTGTAGTCCGGAATCCGCCGCGGCATCCCCGCAAGGCCCACGAAGTGCATCGGGAAGAAGGCCATGTTCATGCCGATGAACGACAGCCAGAAATGCAGCTTGCCGAGGGTTTCGTCGTACATGTGGCCGGTCCACTTCGGCAGCCAGTAATAGGCCGAGGCGAAGATCCCGAAGATGGCCCCCGGCACCAGCACATAGTGGAAGTGCGCGACCACGAAATAGGTATCCTGATACTGGAAGTCCGCCGGGGCGATGGCCAGCATCAGCCCGGAGAACCCGCCAATAGAGAACAGGATCACGAACGCTACGGCAAACAGCATCGGCGTCTCGAAGGTCAGCGAGCCTTGCCACATGGTGCTCGCCCAGTTGAACACCTTGACCCCGGTAGGCACGGCGATCAGTAGCGTGGCGTACATGAAGAACAGCTCGCCCACCAACGGAATGCCGACCACGAACATGTGGTGCGCCCAGACAATGAACGACAGGAACGCAATGCTCGCCGTGGCGTAGACCATCGAGGTGTAGCCGAACAGCGGTTTGCGCGAGAAGGTCGGGATGATCGAGCTGACGGCGCCGAACGCCGGCAGGATCATGATGTACACCTCGGGGTGGCCGAAGAACCAGAACACATGCTGGAACAACACCGGGTCACCGCCACCGGCGGCACTGAAGAAACTGGTGCCGAAGTGGATGTCCATCAGCATCATCGTCACGCACCCGGCCAGCACCGGCATCACCGCTATCAGCAGGAAAGCAGTGATCAGCCAGGTCCAGACGAACAGCGGCATTTTCATCAACGTCATGCCGGGGGCGCGCAGGTTGAGGATGGTCGCGACCACGTTGATCGCGCCCATGATCGAGCTGATCCCCATCAAGTGGATGGCGAAGATGAAGAACGTCACGCTTTCCGGCGCATAAGTCGTCGACAACGGCGCGTAGAACGTCCAGCCGAAATTCGGCCCGCCACCGGGGCTGAACAGGGTCGAGACCAACAGCAGGAACGCCGCCGGCAGCAGCCAGAAGCTGAAGTTGTTCATGCGCGGCAGGGCCATGTCCGGCGCGCCGATCATCAACGGGATCATCCAGTTGGCGAGGCCGACGAACGCCGGCATCACCGCACCGAACACCATCACCAGACCGTGCATGGTGGTCATCTGGTTGAAGAACGCCGGCTCGACGATCTGCAAACCGGGCTGGAACAACTCGGCGCGGATCACCATGGCGAACGAGCCGCCGAGCAGGAACATGCAGAATGCAAACCACAGGTACAGCGTGCCGATGTCCTTGTGGTTGGTGGTCAGCACCCAGCGCATCAGGCCTTTGGCGGGACCGTGGGCGTGGTCGGCATGACCGTGGTCATCGATGACAGCGCTCATGGCCGGTCTCCTTCAAGTGAGTGGGCTGGGCAGGCCGGGGTACGGAGCCCCGACTGGTTCACGAAGTACGCAATAGACCGGCTCATTTGCTTTCCGCCTGTTTCAGCTCCAGCACTTCTTTTGGCGTGACCATGTCGCCCTTGTTGTTGCCCCAGGCGTTACGTTCATAGGTCACGACCGCTGCGATATCGACTTCCGACAACTGTTTGCCGAACGCCGCCATGGCGGTGCCGGGCTTGCCGTGGAGGACAATGTTCAGGTGATCCTTGATCGGTCCGGTGGCGATTTTCGAGCCCTTGAGCGCCGGGAACATCGGCGGCAGGCCTTGGCCTTCGGCTTGGTGACAGGCGACGCAAGCGGTGTGATAGACCTTGTCGCCGCGCTCTTTGAGCTCGTCGAGAGTCCATTCCTTGCTGGTCAGTTCTTTGAGCTGCGCAGCTTCGGCCTTGCGTTCGGCCAGCCATGCTTCGTAGTCGGCCTTTTCCTTGACCTCGACCACAATCGGCATGAAGCCGTGATCCTTGCCGCACAGTTCGGCGCACTGGCCACGGTAGATGCCGGGTTTGTCGACACGGGTCCAGGCTTCGTTGACGAACCCCGGAATCGCATCGCGTTTGACCGCGAAGGCCGGCACCCACCAGGAATGGATCACGTCAGCGGAGGTCACGAGGAAGCGCACCTTGGCGCCGGTCGGCAGCACCAGCGGCTTGTCGACCTCAAGCAGGTAGTGCTCGCCCTTGGCTTCCTTGTTGTGGATCTGCTCGGCGGGCGTGGCCAGGTTGCTGAAGAACTCGACGTCCTGGCCCAGGTATTTGTAGTGCCACTTCCACTGATAGCCGGTGACCTGGATATCGATATCCGGCTCACTGGCGTCGTACATCTTGATCAGGGTTGCGGTCGCCGGAACGGCCATCGCCACCAGAATCAGCAGCGGGACGACGGTCCAGAGAATTTCGACGGTGGTGCTTTCGTGGAATTTTGCGGCGACCTGCCCGGTTGAACGGCGGTGCACCATCATCGACCAGAACATGGCGCCGAAGACGATGATCCCGATCACCACACAGATCCAGAAAATGGTCATGTGCAGGTCGAATACTGCGTGACTGATTTCAGTCGCTCCAGGCGCCATATTCACAGTCCAGGCCGCATTGGCCTGGCTGAAAATCGACCACAACAGGAGGCCCATCCAGACGTGTGGATGTCGCATCATTGCGGGTTCCCCTTATCGTTCTTGTTATCCCGCCGGCTTTCGCCTGCGGCAAGGGAGCGGCTGCATCAGACTACGAACTTGAATCGCCGGGCCTTGCTGCGGGTGCAGTCGGGCGTCATCAGCTAACTCCATTCAATGGCGAGTATAGACAGCGACTGGAAATTGCAATGTGAGGACGTAAATGAACTGAAACAGCCGAGACTTGCGTTCAAGGGCACGAATGGAGAAGGATGCAGACGAGAGGTGGTAAATCGATATAACGCAGGCGCATCAAGGATGAAATAATTATGACAAATGCGTCTTAGCATTTTTCGTAAGCCAGCTAACTTATGTCTTCCCTATTTCATTGCCTTGTTCCCTGGAGTTTTCATGAACACCGCCGCATTGCGCGAGCAGATCCAAACCGCCCAACAGCACGAGAAAGACACCGGCCTGCTGACCCGTCAGCTGGAAAGCAAGCTGCCTCATTTACACCCGGCGATCCAATTGCCGGAAGCCGACGCCAAAGGCGTGCTGACGCGTTTTGTCGCCGCCTACATCGATGAAGTGCCAGACCTGCTGGATGCAGCCAATGAAGTCGCCAGGGAAGCGGGAATCGAATCGCAGATCAAACCGGTGCTGAAAATCGCCGAGCAGTATTTCCTCCAGCCGCCGGTAATCATGGCCGGGCACGTTGGCCTGGACAGCCTGCTGGACGAAGCCTACCTGGCGCACCGTTTTGTCGAAGAGGTCAACGACCTGTACATCAAGCATTTCGGCCAGCCACTGATCCCCTTGGACATGACGGTCGCCAATCTGATTGCTCACCAATTGATCGGTGAGGAGTTTGCCAACCAACTGGACGAAGCGGTGCATCACGCCATCGACGAGATGCTCAACGAAGAGAGTTTTGCGCTGGAGTCGGTAGAGGCCTACCGCGAAAAACTCAGCAGCCCCGACACCGGTGCGGCGTGGAAACGCTGGCCGTGCATGGGCCGTCGATTGGGTGTGGGTCTGGAGCTGGATCAACCGGCTGCTTAACCCAGAAACACCTCAACACCTGTGGGAGCTGGCAAGCCAGCTCCCACAGGTGTTGTGTTCAGGCGGGAAAATTTAGCCGGCCGCGCCGATCCCGGTGGTAGTCCGAATCCGCCCTTCAAGCCTGCGCTTCAACCCTCGCGACTCAATCAACAGCTTCGACCCCTTCGCCGCATTCGCCCGGCTCCACTCTTCCAGCAACTCCAGACACGAATGGTCGATGTAGCTCAGGTTATTGAGCGGCACATGCACCGTGGTGCCCATAGGAATCGTGTTCAGCACCTGCGTCAGCGCCGGCACCTTGAGGAACGTCGCCGCCCCCACCAGACGCAACTCCATCTCGCCGTCCTGCGGCAGATCGATCAAGCTGATCTTCAAGCGCGAAGCCTTGAACGCCAGTTTCAGCAAGGTCAGGCCGAAGCCGATCAGCACGCCGGTCAACAGGTCGGTGAAGATGATCGCCAGCGCCGTCGCGGCGTAAGTGAACATCGGCATCCGGCCATAACGACCCAGCCCGCGAAACGCCTTGAGATCCACCAGTTTGAAACCGGTATACACCAGCACACCCGCCAAACTCGCCACCGGAATGCTTTGCAGCACGCTCGACAGCAACAGCACGAACGCCAGCAGCCACAGGCCATGGAAGATTGTCGAATAGCGCGTGGTCGCACCGGCCTGGACGTTGGCCGAACTGCGCACGATTACCCCGGTCATCGGCAACGCGCCGACCAGGCCGCAAAGCATGTTGCCGACGCCTTGTGCCGACAGTTCACGGTCGAAGTCCGAACGAACACCGCTGTGCATGCGATCCACCGCCGCCGCCGACAACAGGGTTTCGGCGCTGGCGATAAACGCCACGGCAAACGCAGCGATCAGCAGCGTCGGGTCCGCCAGACTGAGCAGATCCGCCGGTTTCAGCCAATCGATGGCTTCTGCCAGATTGGCCGGCACCTCGACGCGTTTAACCTGCAACGCCAGCATCAGACTGGCACCCGTCGCCAGACCCACACCCAGCAATGCGCCGGGAATAAAGCGCAGGGAATGCGGACGGAGTTTCTCCCACAGCCACATCACCGCAATAGTCGCCAGCCCGAGCAGACCGGCCTGCCAGCCAAACGACGGCAAGGCTTGCGCCACCGCAGCGGGGAACGCTGTGAGGTTATCCAGCCCAGAGGGCTTTGGTGAGGCGTCGAGCATCACATGGATTTGTGAGAGCACAATCAACACGCCGATCCCGGCCAGCATGCCGTAGACCACCGCTGGCGCTGTGACCCGAAACCAGCAACCGAGCTTCAGTCGCCCGGCCACCAGTTGCAGGAAACCGGCCAGCAGCAGAATCGGCCCGAGCATCTCGATGCCGTGCTGGCGCACCAGTTCAAACACCAACACTGCCAGACCCGCTGCCGGCCCGCTGACCTGCAACGGCGAACCCGCCAGCCAACCGACTACCAGACCGCCGATGATCCCGGTGATCAGACCTTTGGCTGGCGGCAACCCTGACGCAATCGCAATGCCCATGCACAGCGGCAGGGCGACCAGAAATACAACCACCGAAGCGAGCAGCTCCCGTGGCAACACCGCTTTTAATTGAGCAGCACGCATGATGACTCTCCCGAAGCTTTCTTCAGGCGTGGCGAGGCCGGGCCGCTGAAACAGCGGCCGGCGTCAAACCACACAGATTGTTAGGAAGATTTAGAAGCGCGCTTTGGGCGTCGCCACCGGAATCGGATGGCTGCCGTCGAGCGGCAGGAAGCAGCCCTGATCCGCGTCGTAAGCTTTGATTTCGCTGGTTTCGATGTTGTAGACCCAGCCATGGATGAACAGATGACCGTTCGCCATGCGCGAGGCTACCGAAGGATGGGTACGCAAGTGCTGCAATTGGGCGATGACGTTTTCCTCAGTGAGGATCGGCATGCTTTCTTTTTCGTCGGCGCAGTTACAGTTTTCATGCACCATGGTTTTGGCCACTTCGGCGTGGCGCAACCAGGCTTTGACCGTCGGCATTTTTTCCAGGCTGTCGGGGTTGAGCACCGCGCGCATGGCGCCGCAATCCGAGTGGCCGCAGATGATGATGTGCTGCACGCCGAGCGCCAGCACCGCGTATTCGATCGCAGTGGAAACGCCGCCGTTCATCTGGCCGTAGGGCGGTACAACGTTGCCGACGTTACGGGTCACGAACAGATCGCCGGGCGAACTCTGGGTGATCAGTTCGGGCACGATGCGCGAGTCGGCGCAGGTGATGAACATCGCTTTTGGCGACTGGGCCGTGGCGAGTTTCTTGAAGAGTTCTTCCTGCTGCGGGAAGACCTCATGATGAAAATGCAAAAAGCCGTCTACGATCTGACGCAGCGCTGCATCGGCGGATTCCGCCACAGGGGCTTGCGCCGACGCAGCCAACGGCTGTTTATCCTTGTCACTCATGATTCATCCTCTTAGGCGGATTCAGGGAGTCATGCCCCGGTATTCCGGTATGAAGCCAGTGGCTGTTTAAAACATCCGAGTCATCCCGACCCGTCAGTCACTCGATGAACAAGGTAGCCGTCGAAACTTAACTCAAACTGAATCAAGCGCTCTAGAACGTGTGTTCCAGGTCACAAAAAACGTGACTGGCAGTTTCGACGGAAGGGTTCCGACCACTCAACCATAGGTCAATTGTCGCTAAATCAACGACATCTGGCGACCCGGCGGACAGAAGGCTGTGCAATCGAGGTTGTAGCTCTCGCGATGATTGAGGCCCAGACGCTTGATGGCTTTGGCAAACCTCTGCGCCAGCAGATCTGCAAACGGCCCTTCACCTCGCATCCTCGCGCCGAAACGGCTGTCGTAGAGCTCGCCGCCACGGCTTTGTCGAACCAGGCTCAACACATGCGCTGCGCGTTGCGGATAATGCGCTTGCAGCCATTCCTCGAACAGCGGCGCCACTTCCAGCGGCAGGCGCAGCATCATGTAGGCCGCACTTTGCGCGCCGGCGGCTTGGGCCTCGGTCAGCAGGCTTTCGATCTCGCTGTCGTTGATCATCGGAATCATCGGTGAACACAGCACTCCCACCGGAACTCCCGCTTCACGCATCACCCGGATTGCCCGCAAGCGCGCCTTGGGCGCAGCGGCGCGGGGTTCGAGGATTCGCTTCAGTTCATCGTCCAGTGTGGTCAGGCTGATCATCACCGCCACCAGCCGCTGTTGCGCCAGTTCGGTGAGCAAGTCGAGGTCGCGCAGGATCAACGAGCCCTTGGTGACAATGGTCACCGGGTGCCGATAACGCAGCAGCACTTCGAGGATCTGGCGGGTGATCTTGTGTTCGCGTTCGATCGGCTGATACGGATCGGTGTTGGAACCGAGATTGATCGGCGCGCATTGATAGCCTTTTTTCCCGAGCTGTTCTTCCAGCACTTGGGCAGCGTTGGTCTTGGCGATCAGCTTCGTTTCGAAATCGAGCCCCGGCGACATGTCCCAATAGGCGTGGCTGGGCCGCGCGTAACAATAGATGCAGCCATGTTCGCAGCCACGATAGGGGTTGATAGAGCGGTCGAACGGCAGATCCGGCGAGGTGTTGCGGGTGATGATCGTCTTCGCCGTTTCGATCATCACCTCGGTGCCCTGGGTCTCGGGCACTTCCTGATACCAGCCGTCGTCTTCGGCAACCGAGCGGCTCGGTGCGAAGCGGTTGTGCGGGTTGCTGGCGGTGCCGCGACCACGGTCAGGGATGGCCATAATGAAATTCCACGATGCTGTATGTCCGTACAGTATCGTGGAAATGGGTAACCCGCCAGTGCCGTCGGGCGATGAGCAAGATAATAGAGTTGTCAGTCAGTTCAGGCTTTGAACCCTTTCATTGAGGCAAAAGAATTTGCGATCCTCTTGAATGCAAGTTGATCGTTAAGATCAATGCGGTTATCGCCGTTGGCATCTACAGTATTTGAAACCTTGTTATACAGGCCGTTTCTATAATCTGTCGCTGTGACGGTAAAGTCAGGCTGGCTCAAACCGCTATTTGAAACATTGAACAGTCCAATTTTGACATCGGGCGGTGCAGCCGGGCTGCCGTTATTATCGAAAGACACCAGCATGCTCTTATAGCGACGGCCCTCATCCTGCTTGCTTAAACCTGCAATAGCAGAGGCAATATCAGCGGCGAGGGTGTAATAAGACTGGTCATCTTCATCAAGGTCGCCATCTCCCTCGACATCGTCATACCCTTCGACGGTTTCATATTTTTTACTGACCGTGTTGTATTCAACTGTGACAACTACGTTGGGTTTACGGCCCGGCGCATATCCATCGTTGTATCGGGAGATGATCGCTTCGGCGTGATGATCTCCCTTGATATCCTTGAACTCATATAACACTGCGTAATTCATAATGTCCGCTCCCTGCCATAGTCAATATTAAAAGTGTAGTAGTCACGCCTTTGAAATTAGAACTGCAGTCAATAAATGTCTACTGTCATAGTTGACAGGGTGTATATATCGACAGCAAGACAGTCAGCACTGTCTGCTTATACACCCTGTGAGGTATGACAGTAGATGTGTTCATGCTTTGGATTTAGCCTGAGGAGCGCGCGGCAACTTTGCCGGTGATCCTGGCTTAATCAACGGACAGAGATTTTATTTATGACGATCAGGATATTGCTCGAAATCGCGGATATGGACCGAGATGGAAATCCGGAGGTCGCGTTCTATCACTACGATGAAGACGCCACCGAAATGATGGATTACGACTACTCGTTGTTCGCTTCTTCGTCGGAAGGTAACGGTCGTTATGACTTGATTTCCGAAGACGTCGTCGATGCTGACGGCGATGGCGACATCGATAAACACGACAAGAAGCTTTACTTGCAGTTGGCGGATGCCTTTGCGCAATTCAAGGGCTTTCAGTCCAAGCGTTGATTGGCCCGCTGACACAGCACAAGCCTTCGTGCCATGTCAGCGGTATTCAAGCGTCAGTTATGCGAAGTGACTTGCCCCAGGTCATCGCCGGAAGTGGTCTGCATATCGTTCTTGCGCAGGCTGGCAACATCGGCTGCTTTCACTGGAGCGCCCTTGTTACCCCAACTGCCGCGAATAAAACTCACCACATCTGCGACTTCCTGATCCGACAGGCGCCATGCATACGCGGGCATGGTGAAGGTCGAAGGCGCCGTGTGCGTCGCTGGCAAAGTCCCGCCCTTGAGCACAATGTGAATCAACGAAGTCGGGTCATCTGATTGCAGCACCGGATTGCCTGCCAGCGCCGGGAATACCCGCGTATAGCCGTGGCCGTCCGTGCGGTGGCACGCCGCGCAGTTGTCGATGTACACCGCTGCGCCGCGCTGACTGTCGTCACCGTTCCACAGGGCCTTGGCGATTTTTTCGTCGTACTGGTGCGGCTGATCGTTCGGATCAGTCGCTGGCAACGACTTGAGATAGCGGGCAATCGCGGTCAGGTCGGCGTCGGTCATGTATTGCATGCTGTGGGTGACCACATCGCTCATGCCGCCGAACACTGCGCTACGGTCGCTGCGACCGGTCTTGAGGAATTGCACCAGTTGCTCTTCACTCCAGCTACCCAGGCCGTCCTTGTGGTCACCGCGCAGACTCTTGGCGATCCAGCCTTCCAGCGGCGCGCTGCCGGCCAGGAAGTTTTTACCATCCGCTGCACTCAAGGATTTTTCCTGCATGGTCAGGGCACGTGGCGTATGACAGGCGCCGCAATGTCCGAGGCCTTCCACCAGATAAGCCCCACGATCAATGACCGGATCTTCTGACGTGGCCTTGTAGTCCTCGACCTTCGGCGCAAACATCCAGCGCCAGCCCATCAACGGCCAGCGCATGCTCAACGGCCACGGGATGTCGCTGGCCTTGTTCTCCTGCGCCACCGGTTCAACGCCTCGCATGAAGTACGCGTACAACGCTTTCATGTCGCCTTCGCTGACACGGGCGTAGGACGGATACGGCATTGCCGGGTACAACGTACTACCGTTTTTGGCGACGCCGTGACGCACGGCCTGATCGAAGTCCTCGAAGCTGTAATCACCGACGCCGGTTTTATCCGGGGTGATGTTGGTCGAGTAGATCGTGCCAATCGGGGTTTCCATCGGCAGTCCACCGGCGAAAGGCTTGCCGTCCTTCGCGGTGTGACAAGCCACACAGTCGCCGGCGCGGGCGAGGTATTCGCCCTGTTTGATCAAGGACTGATCAACTTCGGCCGCTTGCAAAGTAGCGCTGCCGAGCAGGGCCAGGGTCGCGATAACAAAACTCTTCATGGTCATCGCTCCTTAAGCCTGAACCAGCGGGCCGGGGTTTTTCAGGTATTGCTCGCGGATCGCTTTCGCCGACCAGTAAGTCAGCGCAGCCACCAGCCCTGTCGGGTTGTAGCCCAGGCCCTGCGGGAACGCCGATGCCCCCGGCACGAACACGTTGTGCACGTCCCAGCTCTGCAAGTAGCGGTTCAGAACGCTGGTTTTCGGGTCGGTGCCCATGATCGCGCCACCGTTGAGGTGGGTGGTCTGGTACGACGCGGTGTTGAAGTGGTCGCCGACTTTCTTGCCGATCACCGCAATGGCTTTCGGGCCCATTGCTTCGGCGACTTTGCCCATTTTCTCGACCATGAAGCGGTTCATCTTGATGTCGTTTTCCTGCCAGTCGAATGTCATCCGCAGCAGCGGCAAGCCGTAGGCATCGCGGTACACCGGATCGAGATCGAGGTAGTTGCCTCTGTAGGATTGATGCGCGCCGTGAGCGTCCATCGATACCTGATGGGTGTAGTAATCGGCGGTCGCGCGTTTCCACGCACTGCCCCAGGCCGGAGTGCCCGGTGGGTTGGAGGTGCCAGCAATCGGTCGGCTGCCAGCCTGGTTGACCCACATCGGCGAGCCACCGACGAAGCCGTGCGGGCCGTGGTCGAAGTTGTCGGCGTTGAAGTCATCCAGCGCCACACCGTTGCCACCGGCACCGATGAAGTTGTTGGTGTGGGTGTCCTTGTCGAAGAACGCTTTTATGGTCGCCATGTTCTGGTAGGCGAAGTTACGCCCGACCACACCTTCGCCGCTGATCGGGTCGTAGGGCTTGCCGATCCCGGAGAGCAGCATCAGCCGCACGTTGTGCAACTGGAAGGCGCCGAGAATCACCAGATCCGCTGGTTGCTCGATCTCGCGGCCCTGACCGTCGATGTAAGTCACGCCGGTGGCTTTGGTTTTGCTGCTGTCGAGGTTGACCTGCAATACATGCGAGTTGGGCCGCAGCTCGAAATTCGGCAAAGGCTTGAGCGCCGGCAGAATGTTCACGTTTGGCGAAGCCTTGGAATACATGTAGCAAACGTAACCGCTGCAAAATCCGCAGAAGTTGCACGGGCCCATCTGTGCGCCGTAGGGATTGGTGTACGGCCCTGAAGTATTCGCCGAAGGCAGGTTGTAGGGTTTGTAACCAACCTCTGTGGCCGCTTTACCGAACAGCTGTGCGGAAACGGTGTTTTTCTGCGCTTCCAACGGGAAGTGGTTCGAGCGATCCGGTGCGTAGGGGTTGCCGCCCTTGCCCTGACCTACGAGTTGCCCCTTCACCGTCCATGCCTGACCCGAGGTGCCGAAGACTTTTTCGGCGTAATCGAAGAACGGCTCCAGTTCTTCATAGCTGACACCGAAGTCCTGGATGGTCATGTCCTTGGGGATGAAGCTTTTGCCGTAGCGTTCTTCGTAGTGGCTGCGCATACGCAACTCGATCGGGTCGACGCGAAAGTGCACGCCCGACCAGTGCAGCCCTGCACCGCCGACGCCGTTGCCCGGCAGGAACGCGCCCAATTGGCGGTTCGGCAAAGCGATATCGTTAACGCTGTGGCGAATGGTGACGGTCTCTTTGGAAATGTCCTGGAAAAGTTTTTTGCGCACGCTGTAGGTGAGTTCGTCGATCACCTGCGGATAGTTGCCGTCGGGGTAGGTGTCCTGCATCGGCCCGCGCTCCAGCGCCAGCACGTTAAGACCCGCTTCGGTCAGCTCCTTGGCCATGATCGCGCCGGTCCAGCCGAACCCGACGATAACTGCGTCGACCTTCTTCATTACCGTTGCCATGCCTTAAGCCCTCTCGCCGCGAATCGAAACTGCCGGGAAGGGGTATTGCTCGTTGCGTTCCACCCAATCCATGAAATCGGCGCGGGCGCCGGGGAAGCCGATCATGGTCCAGCCGACCATGCCTTTATTGCCGCCGTGGATCGGATCGCAGAAGAACCCTTCCTTGGTGTTTTGCAGCAGCAGATTGAAGAAAATCTTCGCCGGGACGCTATCGAACGGCGGTTTTCCGGCTTCGAGTTGCTTGAGCAAATCGTCTCGGGTAGCGCTGTCTTGCTCGGCAAATGTTTTACCGTTGAGGGATTTGGTCCACTGATCCGTGGCGGCGATGCCGAGGCGATAGATCTCTTTTGGCACCAGTTTGCTCTGCCAGCCCATCTCCGGTGCTGCGTCGGCATTGAACGGACCCTGCATGTACCAAAGGGCACCGGCGGCATACGGGGTGTTCATCTGACGGTCGATGTATTCCGGCACGCCGGCTTCAAGCGCACCCGGGCCTTGGGCATCGTTGGGAATCAATTGCGCCACGGCAGCATTGATGAATGCCCATTCTTCTGCGGTGAAATAGCTCGGCTGATAAACGCCTGCGTCGCCGCGAGCCGGTTGCGCGGCAGGTTTGGCCGGTGCGGCTTCAGGCGCTGCTTGCAGCACGCTGCTGCCCAGACCGGTACCCGCCAGGGTCACCACTGGAATCAGGGTCAGGGATTTGCGCAAAAACTCACGCCGCGGGTTGTCTCGATCTGCATCAGACATGGGGGGCACCTCATCAGGCATTGATGGTTGTCAGCCGTTTCTGAGAACGGTTTCAGGATTTGTCGTCGCGACGTGGCCGGTTGACCCGGAAAAGGGGGGCGCATCTGCAACATGATGTGACAAATGGTAGCAGGCTAAGCATCCGGTTGAATCGATTCAGCGTAAAAAGACTGAAATTTTGCTTGCCGGTCCGCTGTAACAGCGCGGGTTCACGATTCTTTGACAGCCGGCTCACGGGGCTTTGACCGGCAGGCTGCGAAGCTGCGTGCTATCACTGAACCATCTCGATACGGTCAACCCAGCATGCCCCGAATGCGCCTTTTCCCTGCTTTGTGTTTATCGCTTGTTGCCCTGCTGCACTTGATCCCCGCCCAGGCGGCTGACAGTCCGACCCCCCGTCCGCCTGAGTGGGCGCAACCGGTTGAAGTGCAATACAACCTGTTCCAGATGTCGCCAACCCTCTACCGCAGCGCATTGCCTGATGGCGGTGTGGTGCCGTTGCTGAAGAATCTCAAGGTGGCCACTGTGATCAACTTCCTGCCGGAAGCCGATACCAATTGGCTGTCCGAGCCGGGCATCAATCAGGTGCAGTTGCCGTATCGCACCAACCACGTCGACGACAGCGACGTGCTCAAGACCTTGCGCGCCATCGAGAGCGCCGAAGCCAATGGCCCGGTGTTGATGCATTGCAAACACGGCTCCGATCGCACCGGCCTGATGGCCGCGATGTACCGGGTGGTGGTGCAGGGCTGGAGCAAAGAGGACGCCTTGAGCGAGATGACCCAAGGCGGGTTTGGTGAGAGCGGGCACTTTCGCGACAGCGTGCGTTACGTGATGCAGGCCGATGTCGACAAGTTGCGCACCGCGCTGGCTAACGGCGATTGCAGTACCAGCGCGTTCGCAACTTGTTCGATGAAGAGCTGGTTCCAGACGGTCAATTTGAAATGATCGACCCACTCAATCGGTCGTGGCCGCAAATAGCGCTGCGTTGATCGGCCGGTCTAGAAAGGTTTCCAGCGCTTTCAGTAACGAGCGTGAGTCGCCGGGGGCGAAGAACGCATCGCGAAAATCCCGACCCGTTTGCGGGTCGAACACCCCATCACGCTGAAACCGTTCGAACACTTCGGTGGCCAATACGCCAGACCACTTGTAGGCATAGACCGATGCCTCATAACCGGTCACCAGGTAGTCAAAACCATTGGCGAAACGGTGATATCCCGACAGTTGCAGGTGAGGAACTTCACGCTGCACATCCTTGAACACTTGTTCGATGCTGCGGCTATCGCCTTGACTGCAATGTAATTGCAGATCGAACAGTGCCGTCATCAGCAACATTGCGGTTGTGCGACTTGTGTGGGCACCAATGGCCGCCAGCGCGGTGTTGACCCGAGCCTCAGTCAGCTGTTCGCCACTCTGGTAATGAGCCGCCAGCCACAACAGAAACGAGGGCGACAGGCAAAAGTGTTCGAACAACTGCCCGGCGAATTCGGCGGTATCGCGTCCCAGTTGGGAAATACCCGCCAGGTTGCGATGGGGCGATCGCGTCAGAACATGCTGCAGACAGTGGCCGAATTCGTGGAACAGCACCCGCAGATTTTCGTGAGAGAGCAGGCAGGGATGCTCGTCAGTGGCAGCCGTGAAGTTGCTATAAAGACGGGCGATCGGTAGCGATGGCCGCCCCTCGGCATTGATTCGGCGAATGCGCAGGACAGTGGTGAACGCGTAGTCGGCGTCCTCTTCACGGTGATAGGGATCAAAGTAGATATACCCGATCACCTGCCCGTGCTCGCTGACCTCAAAGAGCCTTACATCGTCGTGCCAGTGGCTGAACGTCGTCTGTTCGACGATGCGGATCCCGAACAGGCGCTCGCTGAACTGACAGAGCCGACGCAAGGTGCCATCAAGCGGGAAGTATTGCCGCAAGCCTTTCAGCGCACCGTTCAATTGCTGAACGCGCAGTTGCTCGGCAAGAAAGTCTTCATCCCACGCCTGTACGTGCGCAATCCCCAGCGTGTGTGCGAACGCTTTCAGGGCCTGGGTATCGCGCAGCAATGCCGGTTTATTCAAAGCCACTTGCTGACGCAAAAAGGCAGCGACCTGCTCAGGAGACGATGCCATGCGATTTTCGAGGCGTAACTGGACGTAATTCTCGAAACCCAATACCCGGGCTTTCTCGTGACGCAAGGCGACCAGTACGGTCAGCACCGGATCGTTATCGAGTTTGTCCGCCCGGGGGCCCTGGTCGGACGCCCGGGAAAGCCAGGCAGTGAAATACGCCTCCCGCAGCGCCCGGTCCTGTGCATGGGTCAGGATTTGCCGGTAGGTGTTTTGATCCAGCGTGAGCAGCCAGCCGTCGTGTCCTGCCTGTTTGGCATTGAGGGCCAGACGCGCCTTTGCCGCGGCAGACAAGCCTTCAAGCTGCGTGACGTCGTCGATGCGCTTGCTCCATGCGGCGTTTGCCAGCTCCAGATTGCTTTTAAACAGTTGCTCCATACTTTTGATGTCGCGGTTCAGGCGGGTGAGTTTCTGCTGCTGTGCAGGCGGTAGTTCGATACCGGACAAGCGGAATTTGCGCAGAACCTTCGCCAACGAGGCTTTGCGCTGACCATCGAAACTCGCCGCCACCGAACTCTTCGCCAGACGTTGATAAACACGGTAGAGCGCCAGGTTAGCGGCCTTGTCGGCCGTGTACTGGGCCGCGACAAGGCTGCACAACGCGCTGTCCCTGAGCCAGTCGATATCGTCGGGTTTTACGGTCGAGAGGGTTTCAATGACGCCTATGGCTTCATCCAGACGAGCATCGGCCTCATCAATGGCAACCACCAGATCGTCCCAGCCAGGATGTTCGGTCTGGCTGGCGATCACCTGCGCAATGATCTGGCGGTTTTCGGCAACGATCACGTTGATGGCCGGAAGCAGATGCTCGGCGCGAATCGCCGACCACGGGGGCAGAGTCCAGTTTTGTAACAGCGGATTGGTGTCAGGCATGGCGTCTTCCTTGAGGCGTGGCTGAATGGGCCAGCCTAAACAGGAAGAGCGGGAGATGGGCGGTAGATAGTTACCACCTTCCACCGCTTAGCGACGGAAGGTGGCAGTGACTCATTGTTGCGGGTCAGGCTTTTTCGCAAGCTTGGGGTTGGGGAAGAACTGCACTGCCTGAACCTTCTTGTCCGGCGGTGGCTTGAGCGCGCTGGTGTTGACCCGCGTGCCCAGCTCTTTCGGTACCGACAGCCCTTGCTCGTTCAGCGTGTCGGAGTAACCGCAGGCCACGCATTCGCGGTGCGGCACGGTGTCCTCGTTCCACATCATCAGCTTGTCCGGCTCGCTGCACGCCGGGCAGACCGCCCCGGCGATAAAACGTCTTTTGGTAATCACAGGCCCCTCGCTCATGCTGCCGCGTCCTCACTGAGGCCGCTGTGGCGCAAGAGTGCGTCAATCGACGGCTCGCGACCACGGAAGTCGACGAACAACACCATCGGCGCCTGCGAACCGCCGCGAGCCAGAATCGCTTCGCGGAACGCGCGACCGGTTTCAGCGTTGAGCACGCCGTCCTCTTCGAACTTCGAAAACGCATCGGCCGACAGCACTTCCGCCCACTTGTAGCTGTAGTAACCCGCAGCGTAACCGCCGGCAAAGATGTGCGCGAAGCTGTTCGGGAAGCGGTTGTAGGCCGGTGGACGCATCACCGAAACCTCGTCACGTACGCCTTCGAGCACCTGCAACACGCTGCGGCCATCGCCGTGTGTGGCATGCAGTTCGAAGTCGAACAGCGAGAATTCCAGCTGACGCACCATCATCAGGCCGGACTGGAAGTTCTTCGCCGCGAGCATTTTTTCCAGCAGATCCTGGGGCAGCGGCTCGCCGGTTTCGTAGTGGCCGGAAATCAACGCCAGGCCTTCCGGCTCCCAGCACCAGTTTTCCATGAACTGGCTCGGCAGCTCGACCGCGTCCCACGCCACGCCGTTGATGCCCGAAACACCGACGTGATCAACGCGGGTCAGCAGGTGATGCAGGCCATGACCGAATTCGTGGAACAGGGTGGTGACTTCGTCGTGGGTCAGCAGCGCAGGCTTGCCACTGTCGGCCGGGGTGAAGTTGCACACCAGATTGGCCACCGGACTTTGCAGCACGCCTTCGGCAGTGCGGCGGCGGTCGCGGGCGCCGTCCATCCACGCACCGCCACGCTTGTTGGCGCGGGCATACAGGTCGAAGAAGAAGCGGCCGACGTGCTGGCCGTTTTCCTTGATTTCGAACAGGCGGACATCCGGGTGCCAGGTGTCGAAGCCTTTCTGCTCGGCGATTTCGATGCCGTACAGACGCTGGACGATGGCGAACAAACCGCCCAGCACTTTGTCGATCGGGAAGTAGGCGCGCAGGGTTTCCTGGGCGACGCTGTAGCGTTGTTCGCGGAGTTTTTCACCGTAGAAACCGCTGTCCCAGCTTTGCAGATCGGCGCAGCCCTGTTCGGCGGCGTAAGCGCGCAGCTGTTGCAGGTCCTGCGCGGCGAACGGTTTACTGCGCTTGGCCAGATCACGCAGGAAGCTCAGCACCTGATCGCTGGACTCGGCCATTTTGGTCGCCAGGCTCAGCTCGGAGAAACTGGTGAAGCCCAACAGTTTGGCCAGTTCCTGACGCAGGTCGAGGATCTCTTCCATCACCGGGCTGTTGTCGTTCTGACCGGCATTCGGGCCTTGATCCGAGGCGCGGGTGCAGTAGGCGGCGTAGACTTCTTCGCGCAGCGTACGGTCCTGGGCGTAGGTCATCACCGCGTAGTAGCTCGGGAATTCCAGGCTGATCAGCCAACCATCAAGGCCTTTGGCCTGTGCAGCGGCGGCCATTTGCGCCTTGGCCGAATCGGTCAGGCCGGCGAGGGCGGCTTCGTCGGTGACGTGCTTGGTCCAGGCCTGGGTGGCGTCGAGCAGTTGGTTAGAGAAACGGCTGCCCAGTTCGGACAGCTTGCTTTGCACTTCGGCGTAGCGCTTCTGATCGGCTTCAGGCAGGTCGATACCCGACAGGCGGAAATCGCGCAGGGCGTGTTCCAGAATGGTTTTTTGCGCCACGTCGAAACCGGCGGCTTCCGGGCTGTTGGCCAAGGCTTCATAAGCCTGGAACAGTTCGCGGTTCTGGCCCATCTCGGTGGAGTAGGCGCTCAGGGCCGGCAGGCACGACTCGTAGGCTTCACGCAGTTCGGCACTGTTGCACACGGCGTTGAGGTGGCTGACTGGGCTCCATGCGGCACCGAGACGGTCATTGAGTTCGTCCATCGCCAGCACCAGGCCGGCCCAGGTAGGGTTCTGGCGTTGGGTTTTGAGGATATCGGCGATGGCGGCGCGGTTGTCGGCGAGGATGGTTTCGATCGCTGGCAGCACGTGCTCGGCACGGATCGTGGAGAACGGCGGCAGGTCGTAGGACTGCAGAAGAGGGTTGTTCACGCTCACGGTTGGCACCTTGGCTGGAAGAAACATGCGCCCATCTTAATTACAATCGACACTCACCGCAGCTATCGGCGACAGAGAGAGAACTAATCGTGCCCCTTCGCAAGTACCAGAATCATACCCCGCAGTTGCGCAAAGGCGCGTTTGTCGACGCCTCGGCGGTGGTGATCGGCGACGTCGAAATCGGCGAAGACAGCTCCGTCTGGCCGCTGACAGTCATTCGTGGCGACATGCACCGCATCCGCATCGGTGCGCGTACCAGCGTGCAGGACGGCTGCGTGTTGCACATCACCCACGCCGGCCCGTTCAACCCGGACGGCTTCCCGCTGTTGATCGGCGACGACGTGACCATCGCCCATAAAGTCATGCTCCATGGCTGCACGGTTGGCAGTCGCGTGCTGATCGGCATGGGCAGCATCGTCATGGATGGCGCGGTGGTCGAGGACGATGTGATCATCGGCGCCGGCAGCCTGGTGCCGCCGGGCAAACGCCTGGAAAGCGGTTTTCTGTACGTGGGCAGCCCGGTGAAACAGGTCCGTGCGCTGACCGAAAAGGAAAACGCCTTCTTCACCTACAGCGCGGCGAACTACGTGAAGCTAAAGGACCTGCACCTGGCCGAAGGCTACGACCAGCTCTGAATCGACTTACACCTGCTCAGGATTTCTCATGCATTACCAGACCGTACTGTTCGACCTCGATGGCACCCTGACTGACCCGCGTGAGGGCATCACCCGTTCCATCCAGTTCGCCTTGGGCAAACTCGGCATCGACGAGCCGGATCTGACCAAACTGGAACACTTCATCGGCCCACCGCTGTTGCAGGCGTTCATGCAGTTTTATGGGTTTGACGAGGCCAAAGCGTGGGAGGCGGTGAATTTCTATCGTGAGCGCTTCAGGGTCACCGGTCTGTATGAGAACCAAGTGTTCGAGGGTGTTACGCCGTTGCTGGAAACCCTCAGCGGGCAAGGGCGGCAGTTGTATATCGCGACGTCCAAGCCGTGGGTGTTTGCCCGTGAGATTGCCCGGCACTTCGATTTTGCCCGTCACTTTAAGGTGATTTACGGCAGTGAGCTGGATGGCACGCGGACCAACAAGGTTGAACTGATTGCTCATCTGGTGGCCGAGGAAGGGCTGGATCCGGCGAATACGCTGATGATTGGCGATCGCAAGCATGACCTGATCGGCGCGCGCAGCAACGGGCTGGATGCGGCGGCGGTGGGTTATGGGTTTGGCAGTTTTGAAGAGTTGAATGCCGAAGCGCCTACCTTCCACTTTGAAACGCTGGCCGAGTTGCATCAGGCATTTATGCGGCGCTAATCAGTACGCCATCGCTGGCTTGCCAGCGATGAGGCCAGTTCGGTCACTGACGGACTTAGCGCTCTGCGAGCGCTTTCAATGCCGCTTTGCGCTCCGCGACAGGGAGCCCCCCTAACCGCTCGACCTCGGCATAAAACCTCACCCAATCCCCCCCGACCTGCCTGAACAAAGCAGCAAACGCCGGCACCCATTGGTCATACAGCCCAAACGGCAACAGCCGCGCATTGTTCAGCGGCGCATTGACCCAAGCGTCATAACGCTTGTCCCCGGCCCACTGGCCGTCTCGCATCAGCCGATAATCCCGGCGAAACTGCTCGAACTCTGCCGCTTTGCGCTCACGCATCTGCTCGACGGGCAGCGGCTGGGCATAAAGTTTTTCCAGGCGTGAGCGCGTATTCAGCACCAAATCGATGAACTGATCACGCTGCTTGAGCTTGGAATCGGTATCCGGAGGCAACCCACGAAACGCGCGCCACTGCCGCGTGCCTTCCTGCTCGACAAACGTGGCGAAGGACTCGTTGAACTCAGTGTCGTCCTTCACATAGACGCGTTGATGGGCCAATTCATGAAAGATCAGCGTGGCCAGGCGTTCGTCGCCCCAGCCCATCATCGAGTTGAGGATCGGATCGTTGAACCAGCCCAGCGTCGAATAGGCCTCGACGCCACCCATCGACACGTCCATCCCTTGCAGGCGCTGAATCGCCGCTTCGCCCCGCGCCGCGCTTTGGCTGTAGTAGCCGCGATAAGCCACGCACCCGGCAATCGGGAAGCAATGGTTTTGCGGGGTCAGGGAAAATTCCTGGGTGGCGAATACGTTCCACACTACAAACGGCCGGCCAATGTCGGCGTACAAGCGATAGCTCTGGTTATCCGGTAGATGCAGGTGCTCGCTGGCGAAGGCCCGAGCCTTTTGCGACTGGGCCAGGCGCGTGCGCAGTTTTGCATCGCGATTCGGGTCGGCAATCACCTCGGCCACGGGTTCCCGCGCCCCCAGTAATTGCAACTGACCACCGGCCAACTGGCTGTAATAGCTGACGCTGGAACAACCGTTGAGCAACAAAAGCATCACACCCGGAAACAAAATCCGAAAAACGCGATCAAGTAACCGATGGCTTGGAAGCGGCCTGATCAAAATAAGAAATCCCTGGAAAGTCTGCCCGCAAGACTATCCCGCCCATTGGAGCTTCGCTATGCGCATGTTGATGCTGACAGGAGGCCTGCTGACGCTGGCCGGTTGTGCCGGATTCGGAATGCCCGATCCAGACCCTTCGCAAGCCTGGATTGATCTGAATGCCAGGCAACAGGACACGGCGCTGCAAGCGCTGCAGGTCGACAGCAAGGCTGCTGTCGACAAACGTTACTTCGAGGTGCAGCCGGGCAGCCATGAACTGAAGGTGCGCTATCAGTTTCCGGTTGACGCGACCAATATCGGCCCCGATGCCGAGCCGCTATGGCGCGATTGCCAGTTGAGCGTCAAATTCAAGGATTTCAACGCTGGCCAGCGTTATCAGTTGCAGGCCGGCAGTATCGGATTCCGCCCATGGGCCAAGCTGTATGACGAGCAGCGCAAGGTCGTGGGGCAGGGCACGCCGGCAGGCTGTCAGAAGACCTGATCGGCGTTATGCTGGTTGTCCAATCCAAAGGACATTGATCATGCGCAGGTTGACGCTGTTGCTCGCTGCAAGTGTGGTTGCCGGTTGCCAGAGCCCGATGCCGGCGGCGGACCCCGGCAAAGCCTGGGTCGACTTCGCCATGCCCACGCCGGGCGGCAAGGTGCTGATGGCCGAACGGCTGGACAATGTGCGCTTGCAGGATGGCCGCTTCTTTCAAGTCGCGCCGGGTAGTCATGAGCTGACGGTGCGTTTTGATTTCGAGATATTCGGCGGTGGTCAGGGCATGGACACTGATCCGCAGGAGCGCCTTTGCTACATGACCCTGCGCTACGATCATTTCCAGGCAGGGCAACGTTATCGGCTCGAAGCCCGGTCATTGGCCTTTACGCCAAGCGCCCGGTTGCTAAACCGCCAGGGGCAGATCGTTGCCGAGGAACGGCAGGTCAACTGCGTGCCCTGAGCGATATCAGCGATCGTTTTTCTGATAGATGATCGCTTTTGTGCCGTTGTCGCAGGTACCCACGACCATAGCTACGTCGTGCTTGTCCGCTTCTACTTTGGAAACTATTTCCAAGGTGTAGGAGGGTACGGCATTCGCTTGAATCTTGACTTCGATTTCGTTCTTGAGTTCTTCGCAGTGTTTGATGGCACCCGGCGCGTCGGGCGCGGCAAAAACCGATGTGGCCAGTGCACTGCAGAGGATCGCCAAGCCAATACGTTTCATCAATGTAGCTCCTTGAGGCAGCGCGCACGGGCGTGCGCTGAAGCTGCTGTCACTTATTCGACCACACTTTGCCAGAGCGGGTTCTGACTTCGCTCACAACTCGTGTTTTCGGTTTCAGATTTTTGGTGACGCTTAGATGGCTATCGCGAGCATGCTCACTCCTACAGTGAATCTCGGTTGTTCACAATCAATGTGCCCGCTGGAGATCAAATGTAGGAGTGAGCCTGCTCGCGATAGCGTCAGACCCGGTCAGCGATGACTCAGCCGACCAGCGAAGCCTCAAGGGTGATCTTGGCATTCAAAACCTTGGACACCGGGCACCCTTCCTTGGCCTTGTTGCTCAGTTCTTCAAACTGCGCCTGAGTCGCCCCCGGGATTTTTGCCTTGAGGATGAGTTTCACCGCCGTGATGGCGAAACCACCGTCAACCTGATCAAGCGTGACTTCGGCGTTGGTGTCGATGCTGTCGGCTGTCAGGCCTGCATCGCCGAGAATCATCGAAAACGCCATGGAGAAACAGCCGGCATGCGCAGCGCCGATCAGTTCTTCGGGGTTGGTGCCTTTGCCGCCCTCGAAGCGGGCCTTGAAGCCGTAGGGGGCTTCTCTGAGGACGCCGGTCTCGGTGGAGATCGAGCCGATGCCGGTTTTCAGATCACCTGCCCAATGTGCGGATGCTTTCTTAACAATAGCCATGTCTGCCTCCTCAAGATCTGGTGCGGAACGCCGCGCCGTCGTGGTTTTTGCTTACAAGGCTTCTGAGGATAGACGCCGGAACAAAGTTCAGCTCATCTGAATGGTTGACTTTTTTAGTAGGAAATTTCGCCTGTGCTATTGAAATTCGGGTATATGCCCACATTGCACAAAACACGCTTATGGATTCGGCAGGTTTTCGTTCGCAAGAAAAACCTGCCTCCTCACTCGGAGAAGCAGGTTTATGAAGCAACTCTCAGACGTAAAATTTTCCACCCTCGATCTGGTGCCAGTGCGCGAAAACGGCAGCCCGGCGCAGTCACTGCGCAACTCGCTGGACCTGGCGCAGCATGTCGAGAAATTCGGCTACACGCGGTTCTGGGTAGCTGAGCATCACAACATGGATGGCATCGCCAGTTCCGCGACTTCGGTGCTGCTGGGTTATCTGGCCGGTGGTACGTCGACGATTCGTGTCGGCTCCGGCGGAGTCATGCTGCCCAACCACGCGCCGCTGGTGATCGCCGAGCAGTTCGGCACCCTTGAAAGCCTGTATCCGGGGCGGATCGACCTCGGTCTGGGCCGTGCGCCGGGTTCCGATCAGATGACCGCCCGCGCCCTGCGCCGTGAGCGTTCCGGCAGTGCCGATGATTTCCCCGAGGACGTTGCCGAGCTGGCGTGCTTTCTCGGCCCGCGCACCCCGGATCAGCGGGTAATCGCGATGCCCGGCACCGGCACCAATGTGCCGATCTGGCTGCTCGGTTCCAGCCTGTTCAGTGCGCAACTGGCCGGTGAACGCGGTTTGCCCTACGCCTTTGCCTCGCATTTCGCCCCGCGCTTCATGCACGAGGCGATTCGCGTCTACCGCAATCATTTCAAGCCGTCGGCGGTGTTGGACAAGCCATATGTGATGCTCGGTGTGCCGCTGGTGGCGGCGGATACCGATGAAAAAGCGGATTACTTGGCGACCTCGGTGTACCAGCGCATTCTCGCGTTGATGCGTGGGCAAAGCCTGGTGCAACGTCCGCCCGTGAAAACCATGGACGGCCTGTGGCTGCCCCATGAGCGTGAGGCGGTAGGTGACTTCCTCGGTCTGGCGATGGTCGGCAGTCCGCAGAAGATCCGCGCCAAGCTGGAGGTGCTGGTTGAACAGACTCAGGCGGATGAGCTGATATTCACCAGCGATTTGTATGAACACGCTGATCGCGTGCATTCCTACGAGTTGCTGGCGCAGGTGATGAAGGGCTGACTCAACCCCTGAATTGGAAAAATCATCAGCCACAAAAAAGCCGACGCATTCACGTCGGCTTTTGCATTTCAGGCACTATCAACCGCGCTTGTAGACGATTTCCTTGGTGCCGCCCTCGCAGGTGCCAACAACCTTGTCGCCAGCCGCTGCGCCCTTATCAACAATCTCCAGCGAATACCCGGAAACGCTCTTGGCATCCAGCTTCGCCGCAATCTCGCTTTTCAGCTCTTCACAAGGCTTGCCGGCAGCAAACGCACCACCCGCAAGGCTCAACAAACCTACTGCCAATATGAACTTCTTCATCGGTTGCACTCCCTGGTCGGATTAAAGGAGGCGGGCATCGGGTCATCCACCCGATGCGCCCACCCTGTAGCGCTTTGCCATTCCTATGGCACTCGGCCAGCGCGCAAGTTCAGAAGCGTAGACCAAACTCAGCTACTGGCGATGCGGAACCCGACTTTCAAAGTCACTTGAAAGTGCGCTGCCTTGCCGTCCTTGATGTGGCCGCGGGTCTCGGTCACTTCAAACCATTCAAGGTGCTTGATGCTCTTGTTGGCTTCAGCCAACGCGTTGTTGATGGCGTCTTCGATGCTGGTGGCAGACGAACCGACCAGCTCGACTTTCTTGTACGTGTGATGGTCACTCATGGCGATCTCCTTGGGGTGTGGAATTGAGACTAGCAGTGAATTGCACTGTTGATTTCGGCGCTGCCGCGCAGGCGAAGTTCAGATTTTCTGCACTTTCTCAAACCGCTGAAGTCCCAATCAACACACGCCACTCATCACCAATGCAGGAGAGCCACCATGGCCAACACCTCTTTACGTAAAGCCTCATTGCAAAGCATGGAAGCGGAGATCGAGAGTCTGCTCAAGTCGTTGGAAGGCCTCAAAGACGATGCTTCCGACGAGTCGCGCAAAACCCTCAAGGCGCTGAAAAGCAATGCTGAAAGTGCGCTGAAACATTCGCGTCACCTGCTCAGCGATGCCTATGAAGAAGTCAAAGTGAAAACCCGTGAGACCGGGATCGCCACCCGCGATTACGCTCAGGAACATCCATGGACGACTGCCGGTGTGGCGGTCGGTGCACTGGGTCTGCTCGCGGCTTACTTGCTGTTCAAGCGCGGCGAGTGATCGCTCTGGCGCAGCTCATTCTTGAGCCATTGCGCCAGTTGCCGGGCGCGCCCATCTGCGGCGCGCTTGGGTAGCCACAACGCCAGTTGCGCCGGGGTTTCACAGAAGCCCCACGGCGCAACCAGGCGACCCGCCTTCAAATCCTCGGTAACCAGCGGCTCCGGCGCGATTGCCACGCCAAGTCCCGCAACTGCTGCCTCCAACAGATAATACAAATGCTCAAAACCTTGCCCGAGCTTCAACGCTTTTGCGTCGAGGTGGTTTTGCTGTGCCCAGCTTGGCCAGGCTTGCGGACGGGATGTCGTGTGCAGTAGCGGCTCATCGAGCAACGCCTCGGCAGATGCCGTTTGCAGGCGTTGATAGCCGCTGAACAGCGGGCTCAGCACTGGGCCGATGCGTTCGGCAGCCAGTTCATACACCTGCATATCCGCCGGCCATGGCGGTTCAGCGAACAGCAGCAGCGCATCCAGCCCCGGACGCCTCGGATCAAGATCGCCTTCACCGGCCGAGAGGTGCAGGCGCAAGTCCGGCAGATCGGCATTCAAACGCCCCAATCGCGGAATAAACCAGCGCGCCAGCAAGCTTCCAGAGCAGCCAAGCACGAACGGTGCATCGGCCGTGCTTTGCGCCAGCTCCGCACAAACACTGCGCAACCGGTCGAACGCTTCGCCGCTGGCATCGCGTAAGCGCACACCTGCATCTGTGAGTTTCAAGCCGCGCCCATCCTTGATGAACAGGCTGACGCCAAGGTGTTCTTCCAGCACTTTTAGCTGGCGACTCACTGCACCGTGGGTAACGTGCAGCTGCTCGGCAGCCTGACTGACGCTGTTCAGCCGCGCGGTGGCTTCAAAGGCGCGCAAAGCGTTCAACGGGGGAAGGTCGTGGCTCATGGTATCTGTGAGTTTTCCTGACAGGTTGCGGCGATCTTATCGGTTTTCAGTCTAGAAGGTCAGGGGTAGAGTAGGCGTCATTGTCTTTTGACCGAATTCACCTGGAGCAAATCATGACCCAGACTTCGCACAACTCCGATCTGCGTAACGGCCCTGACGCCAACGGCCTGTTCGGTTCGTTCGGTGGCCGCTACGTGGCTGAAACCCTGATGCCGTTGATCCTCGATCTGGCCCGCGAATACGAAACGGCCCAGGAAGATCCGGCATTCAAAGAAGAATTGGCCTACTTCCAGCGTGACTATGTCGGACGTCCGAGCCCGCTGTACTTCGCCGAGCGCCTGACCGAATTCTGCGGTGGCGCCAAGATCTACCTCAAGCGCGAAGAGCTCAACCATACCGGCGCGCACAAGATCAACAACTGCATCGGCCAGATTCTGCTGGCACGGCGCATGGGCAAAAAACGCATCATCGCCGAAACCGGCGCCGGCATGCACGGCGTGGCGACCGCCACCGTGGCTGCGCGTTTCGGTCTCGATTGCGTGATCTACATGGGCACTACCGACATCGAGCGTCAGCAGGCCAACGTGTTCCGCATGAAGCTGCTGGGCGCCGAAGTGATCCCGGTGGTTGCCGGCACCGGCACCCTGAAAGATGCGATGAACGAAGCGCTGCGTGACTGGGTAACCAACGTCGACAGCACTTTCTACCTGATCGGCACCGTAGCTGGCCCGCACCCGTATCCGGCAATGGTTCGCGACTTCCAGGCCGTGATCGGCAAGGAAACCCGTGACCAGTTGCAAGCTCAGGAAGGTCGTCTGCCGGACAGCCTGGTGGCGTGCATCGGCGGTGGTTCCAACGCCATGGGCCTGTTCCACCCGTTCCTCGACGACAAGAGCGTTGAAATCATCGGCGTTGAAGCCGCCGGTTACGGTATCGAAACCGGTAAGCACGCGGCCAGCCTCAACGGCGGTGTGCCGGGTGTGTTGCACGGCAACCGCACCTTCCTCTTGCAGGACGACGATGGCCAGATCATCGACGCCCACTCGATTTCCGCTGGTCTTGACTACCCGGGCATCGGCCCTGAACACGCCTGGTTGCATGACATCGGCCGCGTCCAGTACACCTCAGTGACTGACGACGAAGCCCTCGAAGCGTTCCACAAATGCTGCCGCCTGGAAGGGATCATTCCGGCACTGGAAAGCGCCCACGCCCTGGCTGAGGTTTTCAAACGCGCACCGAAACTGCCGAAGGATCACCTGATGGTGGTCAACCTCTCCGGCCGTGGCGACAAAGACATGCAGACCGTGATGCACCACATGGAACAGTCGAAGCAGGAGAAACACTGATGAGCCGCCTGCAAACCCGTTTTGCCGAACTCAAAGAGCAGAATCGTGCCGCGCTGGTGACCTTCGTCACTGCCGGTGATCCGGACTACGACACTTCGCTGGCGATCCTCAAGGGCTTGCCGAAAGCCGGTGCCGACGTGATCGAACTGGGCATGCCGTTCACCGACCCGATGGCCGACGGCCCGGCGATTCAACTGGCGAACATCCGTGCGCTGGGTGCCAAGCAGAATCTGGCGAAAACCCTGCAAATGGTTCGCGAATTCCGTGAAGACAACAGCGATACCCCGCTGGTGCTGATGGGCTACTTCAACCCGATCCACATGTATGGCGTGCCGAGCTTTATTGCCGACGCGAAAGAGGCCGGCGTTGATGGCCTGATCGTGGTCGACATGCCGCCAGAGCACAACGAAGAACTGTGCGACCCGGCCCAGGCTGCCGGTCTGGATTTCATTCGCCTGACCACGCCGACCACCGACGACGCACGTCTGCCGAAGGTGCTCAACGGCAGTTCCGGTTTTGTTTACTACGTATCAGTGGCCGGTGTGACCGGTGCAGGTGCTGCGACCCTGGAGCACGTCGAAGAAGCGGTTACTCGCCTGCGCCGTCATACCGATCTGCCGATCAGCATCGGTTTTGGTATCCGCACACCGGAGCAAGCGGCGTCCATCGCACGCTTGGCCGACGGTGTGGTGGTGGGTTCGGCTCTGATCGATCACATCGCCAACGCGACCACGCCGGATCAGGCCATCGACGGTGTGTTGAGCCTTTGCTCGGCCTTGTCCGAAGGCGTGCGTAAGGCCCGCGTCAGCTGAAGGTAAAGTTCCTGATACAGAGGAATTAGCACCTCGCGGCACAGACTAAATGAGCAAGATCGAGGGCTTCAGTACTGCGTTCTGAAGCCCTTTTTGCTGTCAGTGCAGTGAGGAAAGACCGAATGAAAATGCCGAAACGTCTGGTTGCCGGATTGGGGGTGCTGATGATCAGCGCGACTCCGCTGCTGGCCAGTGCCGATCAGCGCGATGATCATGACCGCGGCGGCTCGCAACAGGGTCACTACGATAACCGCGGGGACAATCGCGGTGACGATCACCGTGGCCCGCAGAACGACCACCGTGGTGGTCCGCCACCGCGCGACTTCGGCCCGGTGCGCCAGACCATCCGCGACAATCACGGCTACTTCGTGCGCGGAGCACCGCCACCGCCGGGCATCCATCTGGAGCGTGGCCGGCCGTTGCCGCACGGCTATTACGGCGAGCGTCTGGATGGTCGTGCGTTAGGTCGTTTGCCGGTCTATCCGGGCTATGAATGGCGCCGGGCTGGCGGTGATATCGTGCTGATCGCGGTGGGCACCGGGATCGTTTATGAAATCCTGGATGGGGTTTTGTATTGATCTGAAGAGATCACCTGTGGCGAGGGGATTTATCCCCGATGGGCTGCGTAGCAGTCCCAAACCCTGCAAGCGCGGTTATTCAGACATAACCCGCTCGCCGGGATAGCTACTGCTGCGCAGCCGGTCGGGGATAAATCCCCTCACCACAAGGACTTGGGGCCCACCCTTGTATCAGGGCAGTTCCAGTCCACCGGAGGCTTTGTGCAGTTTGCGCAGATGCTCGCCAATCTGTTTCACGTTGGTCTCACTGGCGGCAATCTCGGCAGCGCGCTTGGGCTCCAGCAGCTTGCGCACCTCCGTGTCCAGATCGCCGGATAGTGCCAACAGCTTTTTCTGCCGTTGGCTGCTTTCCGCTTCCAGTCGGCTGAATTCGCTCGGTTGCGGCAGACCGTAACCCTTGGAATCAAGCAGTTCAGCTGGACGACTGAGGAAGCCGCTGTTGGCGAGGATTTCCTGCAAGGTCGCGTTGGCCTTGTCCATCCCGCCGTTTTCCAGCTCGCGTGCACCGAGGTAACGCTGCTTGACCTCATCCTGTGCCAGTAGCAACTGTCGGCGATAACTCGCTTGCTCGAGCAGCAACAGTGCAGCGCTAGTGCGCAGGTCGGCACGGTCGAACCATTCACGGCGTTGTTCGGCGGTCAACGAAAGCCATTCTTCAACAGTGTTCTGTTTGATCGGCAATTGCTTCTTCAATACGTCGAACATCGCCCGATAGCGATCGCGGAACGAATCGAAGCGATAACCCAGACGCAGCGCTTCTTTCGGATCATCCAGCACGCTGGTATCGGCCAGCCCCCGGCCTTTGAGCACTTCCAGCAATCCGTTGGGCATGATGCTGTCCAGACCGGTGAGCTGCGCGTTGTTGCTGCCGCTGCGCAACAGTTTCAGGCCTTCCACCGCGCAGTTGTTGGACAGGAAGAAGTAGTTGCCGTCGTAGCTCCAATGCATCTCGGCGGCGTGTTCGACCACGCCTTCGATCTCGCTGCGTGACAGGTTCAGCGGTACCGAGGCGAGGCTGCGCAGTTCGGTCTTGGTGTATTCGTCGATGACCTGCGCCAGTGGCAGGACGAACAGCCGGGACGGGTATTTGCCGACCAGTCCGTCCCAGCTCGATAACTGCACATCGCCAACGAAGGCGCGATACGACAGCACCAGATGTTGATCCAGATCGAGCCGGCAATCCGGGCCACGTGGCCGACCGGGCGCGCAGATCACCAGACGTAACATGCTGTGGCCCCAACGGCTGACCCAGTTCTGATTGGCCTCGGCGAGCAGGTAATCCACTGCATAGACACGTTCCGGGTCGACTTGCCCCAATGGTTGCTTGGCGAAGTCGTTGCCGGCGTTCAGAAACGCAAAGGTCTTGGCGCAGGAATTCGGCGCCGGTGGTGCCCAGCCGAAGTGTTCCTGGTAATAGCGATACAACGCCGGGCGGCGGCAGGCGTAGCTCGGGTCGAGGAGGAAATACTCCATGTTGACCGCGACAAACTCTTTCGGGCTGGAGATCTCGTAAAGATCCGGGCTGCGAGCGATCTGCCGATTATGTTGCTCGCGTTCGCCGCGACGGCCGACGTATTGCTGCCAACCGGCAAGGTCGAGCAGGCGCGGGTCGTCGCTAAGAGTGAAGCGGCGACCGTTCTGGCCACGGCACTCATCGGGAATGCCGATCAGCCCGGCGCTGTTGAAGCGCCGGGTGCAACGCTGGATCAGCGTGCGTTCGGCACTCGGCCACAAACGCGCGCGGTCATAAATGTGGGTGATTTCGTGCAGCACCGTGGCGAGCAGTTCCTGACGCACAGTGCCGTGGGGGCGATTGGTTTTTTCTTTGGCCGCGCTGCCATCGGTGAGACTGGCGAGCAGTTTGCGGTTCAGATCAAGTTCGGCGACCAGCGTGGCCTGGCCATAGGCATTGCCGGGCATGTCGTCGGTCCAGCCGACATCGATGCGCCGATCCAGCCGCTCGATGAAGCTCGGCGGCAGTGCCTGCATGGCTTCATCGATCAGCGCCTGACTGGCCTGTTGTTGGGCGGGCGTCAGACCGTCGGTCTTGAGCCGTAATTGCAGGCCGGCGTAGGCGTTGTTGCCAAGCAGCAACAACGCCCCGGCCAGTAGCCAGGCGCCGAGTGACTTCACAGTGCGAGGATGGCTTCGGCGAGTACCTGATCACTGGCGTCACGCGCTTCTGGCACGCGTGTACGCAAGGTGTTGAGCGCGGCTTCCAGGTGCGCACCACGGATATCACCGTTGCTGGCAACGAAACTGGCGGCGTCGTCGTGGGCTTCGCGGATGATTTTCGAGTCGCGAATCGATGTGGTGGTATCGGATGTGAAATCGATAGTGCGCTGGGAGGCACGAACGATGATGTTACTGGTGGCTACCAGGGTGTGCGCCTGGGCCACGTCGGCCAACAAAAACAGGCCAAGGGCGGCAGCAATCAGCGGGCTACGCATGGAACGACTCCGGAAGGACAAAGATAGCTATTGGACGAGAATTGCTTGCGCCAGTTCAAGGTCGCTTACATGAAGTTTCGGCCGGGTTTTGCGCAGGTAGTGCAGTGCGGATTCCAGTCGAGCGCCTCGCAGTTCTCCGTCACTGGCAACAAACACTGCCGCATCATCGTGAGCGGCGAGCAGCAGTTTACGGTCGAAAGGCGCGGAAGACACCATGCCGGTCGCCCAAACGCTGACGACGGTGTTCTGTGTCGACATATCGAAGGCATCGACCGACGTCGTCCAGCAGGCTGTTAACAATACAGATGGGAAAAGCAGATTTTGAAGAAAACGCATGGGACTCGGTAACGGTTGGCGAGCCGCAAGGCTAGCGCAATGCCTGTTCTAGAGCCAGCGCCGAAACATCGGGACACGACCGGCGTGTCCCGCGATACCGCAATCGCTTAGATCGTCAGAATGGCTTGAGCCAACTGTGCGTCGGTTGCTTGCAGTTGTGGCGCCTGATGACGGATGTGATCCAGCGCGCTTTCCAGCTTCACGCCACGGATGTCGCCTTCGCTGGCCACGAAGCTGGCAGCGTCGTCACGGGCAGCAAGCACGATTTTGTCGTCACGGAAGGACGAAGTGACGTCGGAAGTGGCATCGGACGAGGACTTCAGGGCACCGACGACAGCATCGGTAGTCACGATGAAACTGGTGGCGCTGGCGTTGGCAGCCGCGGCCAGCAGGGCGGCAGCGCTGAGCAGACGAAGACGGGACATGGTGTAACTCCTGTGGATAAACCGTATAGAGAGGTGGCTCGGTATCTGGGAGTCAGACGCCAGTTGCACAGCATTCGCCACGTTCTACGTTGATATTAGGCTTGGTGGTGCGAGCGAGGAAAGCGTTGTGACGAATGACGTGTTCACGGACAGCCTTGAGTGGCGCCTTTAAATTGTGCTGGTGTATTTTAGTTTTTATCTAACTGTACTTGTTTGGGTTTTCACGGCGCTGAAACGACAAAACCCGTCGCGGTTTCCCGCGACGGGTTCTGTTTGTTCAATTCGGGTTGCTGGCGGTGGGTCTAACGACCAGAGCCAGCGACGCTACTTAGCGCCAGAACGGCTTGCTCAGCTCTTCGTAGCGTTGTGCTTCGCTGATACCGGCGTCAGCCAGCAGACGCGAATCCAGACGAGCCAGTTGGTGGCGGCTGGAGATGCGGCGCTGCCACAACATCAGGTTGGCGATAACGCGCAGAGGCAGGGAAGCCTGGGTGTTTACAGCTTTGTCTTCGAAGAACAGTTCGGAACTGAGTGTACGTTCCATGGTTGACATCCTTCCGCTTGTGGCGGGATCAGGTAGTGGTTTGACTGGTGCCCATGATCCTCTCGTTTGGCCAGTCTCTCTAGATACAGTTCAACTGTATTGTGAGTGACCAGTTAACTGTTTATAGGGGGTGTATGGGTCAAAATCGAGCAAACTGTACCTGTCCGCACTTAAGTGGTGCGTTTTAACCTGATTTCGAAGAATTTGTAGGGAATAGCCGTAGGAATAGACCGGTACAGCAGTACAGTTTTTGGCAGGTCTGGGGTTTTTAGAATCCCACTGACGCAAGCTGTGTTTGCGCCAGTGGAATATCTGTGCGAATTACACCTTCAGCATGCGCCCGGTTTCTTCCAGGTTGATATGCCAGCTCAACGCTTCGCGCAGGATGTGCGGGGTGTGACCGCCGATTGCACAGGCCGCAGTGAAGTAATCATTCAACGCCTGGCGATAATCAGGGTGCACACAATTGTCGATGATCACCCGCGCACGCTCCCGAGGTGCCAGGCCGCGCAGATCTGCCAGACCCACTTCGGTCACCAAAATGTCGACGTCATGCTCGGTGTGGTCAACGTGGCTGACCATCGGCACCACGCTGGAAATCGCGCCGCCCTTGGCAATCGACTTGGTCACGAACACCGCCAGATGCGCGTTGCGCGCGAAGTCGCCGGAGCCGCCGATGCCGTTCATCATCCGTGTGCCGCAGACGTGGGTGGAGTTGACGTTGCCGTAGATGTCGAACTCCAGCGCCGTGTTGATCCCGATGATGCCCAGGCGCCGCACCACTTCCGGATGGTTGGAAATCTCCTGTGGGCGTAGAACCAGTTTGTCCTTGTACTTCTCCAGATTGCCGAACACGTCGCTGTTGCGACGTTCCGACAAGGTGATCGAACTGCCCGAGGCGAAGCTCAGCTTGCCGGCATCAATCAGATCGAACGTCGAATCCTGCAGCACTTCGGAGTACATGGTCAGGTCTTCGAACGGCGAGTCGATCAGGCCGCACATCACCGCGTTGGCGATGTTGCCGATCCCGGCCTGCAACGGGCCGAGTTTGTTGGTCATGCGCCCGGCATCGACTTCCTGCTTGAAGAAGGTGATCAAGTGGTCGGCGATGGCGTTGGTGTCGACATCCGGCGACGACACGGTCGAAGGCGAATCCGCTTGCTGGGTGATGACAATGGCGACGATCTTCTCCGGCGGAATCGGGATCGCGGTGCTGCCGATACGGTCGTCGACTTTTACCAGCGGGATCGGCGTGCGCGTCGGACGATAGGTCGGGATATAGATGTCATGCAGGCCTTCGAGGTTGGCGTTGTGCGCCAGGTTGATCTCGACGATCACCTGTTTGGCGAAAATCGCGAAGCTCGCCGAGTTGCCCACGGAGGTGGTCGGCACGATGTGGCCCTGTTCGGTGATGGCCACGGCTTCAATCACGGCGATGTCCGGCAGCTTCAGTTGCTGGTTGCGCAGTTGCTCGACGGTTTCCGAAAGGTGCTGGTCAATGAACATGACTTGGCCGGCGTTGATCGCCTTGCGCAAGGTGCTATCGACCTGGAACGGCATGCGGCGCGACAGGACGCCTGCCTCGGTCAGTTGCTTGTCGAGGTCGTTGCCCAGACTCGCGCCAGTCATCAGGCTGATTTTCAGCGGCGTGACCTTGGCTCGCTCAGCCAGTGCATGAGGGACGGCTTTGGCTTCGCCGGCGCGGGTGAAGCCGCTCATGCCGACGGTCATGCCATCTTCGATCAGTGTGGCGGCGTCGGCGGCGCTCATCACTTTATCCAACAACGAAGGCAGGCGAATACGGTCACGGTACATGGATTATTTTCTCGGGTAGCGAGTAGCAGGATGCGCAGTCTAGTGAATTTGACGGGCGCCTGTCCCGCTACCAAGGTCGCAAAAGAGGCGTCTATTTAGCGGGTTTCAAGTAAAACATCGTTACCGGATCTGCAACAACGCGGCATATTGTCCGACGCTTTGCGCAAACAAAAACGCCCCGACAAGTCGGGGCGTTCGATGTTGCAGTGCAGAGTTACTCGACCGCTTTGACCATGTCTTCGATGACTTTTTTCGCGTCGCCGAAAACCATCATGGTCTTGTCAAGATAGAACAGTTCGTTGTCCAGACCGGCATAGCCGCTGGCCATCGAGCGCTTGTTGACGATGATGGTCTTGGCCTTGAATGCTTCGAGAATCGGCATGCCGGCAATCGGCGACTTCGGATCGTTCTTCGCGGCCGGGTTGACCACGTCGTTCGCGCCGAGCACCAGCACCACGTCTGCCTGACCGAACTCGGAGTTGATGTCTTCCATCTCGAACACTTGGTCGTAAGGCACTTCGGCCTCGGCGAGCAGGACGTTCATGTGCCCAGGCATCCGCCCGGCCACTGGGTGGATCGCGTACTTCACGGTCACGCCACGGTGAGTCAGCTTCTCGGTCAGCTCTTTCAGTGCATGCTGCGCGCGCGCCACCGCCAGACCGTAGCCTGGCACGATGATCACGGTGTCGGCGTTGGTCAGCAGGAAGGTTGCGTCATCAGCCGAACCGGACTTCACCGGACGCGCTTCTTTCGCGCCGGCCGGGCCAGCGTCCACCGTATTGCCGAAACCGCCGAGCAGTACATTAAAGAAGGAGCGGTTCATCGCCTTGCACATGATGTACGAGAGGATCGCACCGCTCGAGCCCACCAGCGAACCGGCGATGATCAGCATCGAGTTGTTCAGCGAGAAGCCGATACCCGCCGCCGCCCAGCCGGAATAGCTGTTGAGCATCGATACCACCACCGGCATGTCGGCGCCGCCGATAGGGATGATGATCAGCACGCCCATCACGAACGCCAGCGCCAGCATCAGCGCGAACGCGGTGAGGTTGCCGGTGAACATAAAGGTCAAGCCGAGAGCCAGCGTGGCCAGGCCCAACACCGCGTTCAGCTTGTGCTGGCCAGCGAACTGTACCGGTGCGCCTTGGAACAGACGGAACTTGTACTTGCCCGACAACTTGCCGAAAGCGATCACCGAACCGGAGAAGGTGATTGCACCAATCGCCGCGCCCAGGAACAGCTCCAGACGGTTGCCCGCTGGAATAGCGTCGCCCAGTTGTTTGACGATGCCCAGCGATTGCGGTTCGACCACCGCCGCAATGGCGATGAACACAGCCGCAAGGCCGATCATGCTGTGCATGAAGGCGACCAGTTCCGGCATCTTGGTCATTTCAACGCGCTTGGCCATGATCGAGCCGGCAGTGCCGCCGATCAGCAGGCCGACGATCACATAACCGATACCTGCAGTCGCCAGCTCAGCGCCGAGCTTATAGATGAGGCCGACGGTGGTGAGGATGGCCAGCGCCATGCCGAGCATGCCGAACAGGTTGCCGCGCCGCGAAGTGGTCGGGTGCGACAGGCCTTTGAGGGCCTGGATAAAGCAGATCGACGCGATCAGGTAGAGCGTCGTGACGAGATTCATGCTCATTACTTCGGCGCCTCTTCTTTTACTTTCGGGGCTTTCTTCTTGAACATCTCAAGCATGCGGCGAGTGACCAGGAAGCCACCGAACACATTGACCGCAGCCAGTGCCACGGCCAGGGTGCCCATGGTTTTGCCCAGCGGCGTAACGGTCAGAGCGGCGGCCAGCATGGCGCCGACGATCACGATCGCGGAAATGGCGTTGGTGACGGCCATCAAAGGCGTGTGCAGCGCAGGTGTAACGTTCCAGACCACGTGGTAACCGACATAAATCGCCAGCACGAAGATGATCAGGTTGTAGATACCGGGGGAGATAAGCTCTTCCATCGTCTGAATCCCTGCTTAGGCGTTTTTGCGGATGACTTGGCCGTCGCGGCACATCAGGCACGCGGCGACGATGTCGTCTTCGAGGTTGACGTCGAACTGACCTTCTTTAGTGAAGACCAGCTTCAGGAAGTCCAGCAGGTTGCGTGCATACAGCGCCGAGGCGTCTGCCGCGACTTCACCGGCCAGATTGGTCGGGCCGGCGATGGTTACGCCGTTCTCGATCACGATCTGGTCGGCCACGGTCAGCGGGCAGTTGCCGCCCTGCGCGGCGGCGAGATCGATGACCACCGAACCCGGTTTCATCTGCGCCACTGTCTCTGCGCTCAACAGCGTCGGCGCCTTGCGGCCCGGAATCAGTGCAGTGGTGATGACAATGTCGGCTTGCTTGGCGCGTTCATGTACGGCCTGGGCCTGACGCTGCATCCAGCTCGCTGGCATCGGCCGCGCATAGCCGCCGACACCGACCGCGCATTCGCGCTCTTCATCGGTCTCGTAAGGCACGTCGACGAACTTGGCGCCGAGAGATTCAATCTGTTCCTTGACCGCCGGACGCACGTCGGACGCTTCGATCACCGCACCCAGACGTTTCGCCGTGGCAATCGCCTGCAACCCGGCCACACCGGCACCGAGAATCAGCACGCGCGCCGCTTTCACGGTGCCCGCAGCAGTCATCAGCATCGGCATGAAGCGTGGATAGTAGTGAGCGGCCAGCAACACAGCTTTGTAACCGGCAATGTTCGCCTGGGACGACAACACATCGAGACTCTGCGCCCGAGAGGTACGCGGCGCCGCTTCCAGGGCGAACGCGGTAATCCCGCACTCGGCCATTTTGGCGATTGTTTCGTTGTTGAACGGGTTGAGCATGCCAACCAGCACCGTGCCGCGCTTGATCAGCGTCAGTTCGGCGTCGCTTGGGGCGACCACTTTGAGAATCAGCTCGGCGCCAAACGCATCGTTGGCACTGCCAATGGTTGCGCCTGCCGCTTCATAGGCACTGTCGACAACACTGGCTTTAACGCCGGCGCCGGTTTGCACAGTGACCTTATGACCTTGGCTGATCAGCTTTTTAAGGGTTTCCGGGGTTGCAGCAACCCTTGTTTCACCGGTCTGGGTTTCGAGAGGAACACCAATGTGCACGTCAAATCTCCTGCGTGATCTTATTGAGTAAACCCAGGCACTGCGGATGGTGCGACTGGGGCGGCCGATCAGCACGATCCCGCCAAATCAGGGCGGGGCGCGGCATTTTGCAGGCGAACTTTATGCCCTTCAAGGGATTATGACGGGTGACGGAAAATTAACTACAAGTCATCCCGTGACCGAATGTCGCAGATAACCGGTTGAATCCCTTGCAGGCCGTGCCTTGTAAGGATTCTGGCTGAATTTGAAAAAATTTCTCATCGGCGACGTGAATAAGCCGTGATGAGTCGCGCGTGAAGGCTCAAAGCCACGTCGGCAGGCGCTTGTGGGACGTCTGTACGGCTTTCGGATACAGTCGCTGAATATGCGACAAATACTTATATCTGTAGGGCTTTTGGTTTTCTGACTACGGGGTTAGGTATGGCTGTGAGCCTTTATCCCTCTAGGCTGTAGCTCTGCGCTTGATTTACCAACCAGTCGCGAAATGCCTTCAGAGACGCCGATTCGACCTTTCGCTCCGGAATCATCAGGTAATACGCCTTGATGCTGGAGAGTGCCTGCGGGTTGGCAATCACCAGGCGGTTCTCGGCCAATTCGCGCTGGATCAGGAACGGTGGGATCAGCGCGATACCCATGTCGTGCATGGCCGCCTGAGCCAGCATGGAGAATAGCTCGTAGCGCGGGCCTGTCATGTCGCGAGGGATATTCAGGTGTTGCGAGTAGAACCACTGGCGCCAAGCGTAAGGGCGAGTGGTCTGCTGTAGAAGTGGTAGTTCGGCAATCTCATCGGCTGTCAGATGTGTCTTGTTGCCGAGTAGGGCGGGGCTGCACACCGGCATCGGATTTTCGCCCATCAGCCTGTGGGATTCGGTACCGGACCAGTCAGCATCGCCAAAGTAGATCGCCGCGTCGAAGTCGGTATCGGCAAACAGGAACGGGCGAGTGCGGTTGGTGAGGTTGACGGTGACTTCCGGATGCTTGAGCTGGAAATCCTTGAGCCTTGGCAGCAGCCATTGCGTGCCGAAGGTCGGCACCACCGCCAACTCGATCACATTGGTGCCCTGCTGGCCCATCACTGACAACGTATCGCGCTCCACCGCATCGAGTTGCGTGGCCACCCGGCGGCTGTAGGAAAGTCCTGCTTCGGTCAGCTTCACACCGCGTCGTGAGCGTCGGAACAGTTCCACGCTGAGGAAATCCTCAAGGCTGGCGATCTGTCGGCAAATGGCGCCCTGCGTGAGTGAAAGTTCTTCGGCGGCCTTGGTGAAGCTCTCGTGGCGAGCGGCGGCTTCGAAGCTGATCAGGGCGGTGGTGCTAGGGATCTTCCTGCGCATATACGTCAATCTCACTAATGCGCCGCGTAAAAGGCATTCAGCGACGTTTCGGAGTGAGAAATTAGCACAACAGAATGCGAAATCCTCGTTTGCTGCGACGGCTAACCGCGCCTAGGATCAATGCCACGTTAATTCACCCGATTTGCGAGGACACACTCATGGGCGGTAAAGCTAGCTTCAACTGGATCGATCCCCTGCTGCTGGATCAACAGCTCACCGAGGAAGAGCGCATGATCCGCGACACCGCCGAGCAGTTCGCTCAACAGAGCCTCGCACCGCGTGTCCTCGAAGCCTTCCGCCATGAGAAGACTGACCCGGCGATCTTCCGTGAGATGGGCGAAGTCGGCCTGTTGGGTGCAACCATCCCTGAGCAATACGGTGGCAGCGGCCTCAACTATGTCAGCTACGGCTTAATTGCCCGTGAAGTGGAGCGTGTCGATTCCGGCTATCGTTCGATGATGAGCGTGCAGTCCTCGCTGGTGATGGTGCCGATCAACGAATTCGGCACCGAAGCCCAGAAACAGAAATACCTGCCTAAACTGGCGTCCGGCGAATGGATCGGTTGCTTCGGACTGACCGAGCCTAACCACGGTTCTGACCCGGGAGCGATGATTACTCGCGCACGCAAGGTCGACGGTGGCTACAGCCTGACCGGCGCGAAAATGTGGATCACCAACAGCCCGATCGCCGATGTGTTCGTGGTGTGGGCCAAGGACGATGCCGGCGACATTCGAGGCTTCGTACTGGAGAAGGGCTGGAAGGGGCTGTGTGCGCCGGCGATTCACGGCAAGGTCGGCCTGCGTGCTTCGATCACCGGTGAGATCGTGATGGACAACGTATTCGTACCGGAAGAAAACATCTTCCCGGACGTGCGCGGTCTGAAAGGACCATTCACTTGCCTCAACTCCGCGCGTTACGGCATTTCCTGGGGCGCACTGGGTGCTGCTGAGTTCTGCTGGCACACCGCCCGCCAATACACCCTGGATCGCCACCAGTTTGGTCGCCCATTGGCCGCCACTCAGTTGATCCAGAAGAAGCTGGCCGACATGCAGACCGAGATCACTCTGGCGCTGCAAGGCTGCCTGCGTCTGGGTCGCATGAAGGATGAAGGCACGGCTGCCGTGGAAATCACTTCGATCATGAAGCGCAACTCGTGCGGCAAGTCGCTCGATATCGCCCGTATGGCGCGCGACATGTTGGGCGGCAACGGTATCTCCGATGAGTTCGGCGTGGCCCGTCATCTGGTTAACCTGGAAGTGGTGAATACCTATGAAGGGACCCACGACGTTCACGCGTTGATCCTGGGGCGTGCGCAAACCGGTCTGCAGGCGTTCTATTAATAGGAGAGCGACCATGGGCGCGCTGTCGCATCTGCGGGTACTGGATTTATCGCGAGTATTGGCCGGGCCGTGGGCCGGGCAGATCCTCGCCGACCTTGGCGCCGAAGTGATCAAGGTCGAGCGCCCGGGCAATGGTGACGACACGCGCGCCTGGGGGCCGCCGTTCCTCAAAGATGCTTATGGCGAGAACACGTCAGAAGCGGCTTACTACCTGTCGGCCAACCGCAACAAGCAATCGGTGACCATCGACTTCACCCGCCCGGAAGGGCAGAAGCTTGTGCGGGAGCTGGCGGCCAAGTCCGACATCCTGATCGAGAACTTCAAGGTGGGTGGACTGGCGGCTTATGGATTGGATTATGAATCGCTGAAGGCGATCAATCCGGATCTGATTTATTGCTCGATCACGGGGTTTGGTCAGACCGGGCCTTACGCCAAGCGCGCGGGCTATGACTTCATGATCCAGGGGCTGGGCGGGCTGATGAGTCTGACCGGCCGGCCTGAGGGTGATGAGGGCGCCGGGCCGGTGAAGGTCGGTGTGGCGCTGACGGATATTCTGACCGGTCTTTATTCAGCGGTGGCGATCCTCGCGGCACTGGCTCATCGCGATCACGATGGCGGTGGCCAGCACATTGATATGGCGTTGCTGGATGTGCAGGTCGCGTGTCTGGCTAACCAGGCGATGAACTACCTGACTACGGGCAATGCGCCCAAGCGTCTTGGTAACGCACATCCCAACATCGTGCCTTATCAGGACTTCCCGACGGCTGATGGTGATTTCATTCTGACCGTGGGTAATGACGGGCAATTCCGCAAGTTCGCTGAAGTGGCGGGGCAGCCACAGTGGGCTGATGATCCGCGTTTCACTACTAATAAGCTGAGGGTGGCGAACCGGGCGGTGTTGATTCCCCTCATCCGGCAGGCGACGGTGTTCAAGACCACGGCTGAATGGGTGGCCCAGTTGGAGCAGGCTGGTGTGCCGTGTGGACCGATCAATGATCTGTCCCAGGTGTTCGAGGATCCGCAAGTGAAGGCGCGTGGGTTGGCGATTGAGTTGCCGCATGCGTTGGCGGGGATGGTGCCTCAGGTGGCCAGCCCTATCCGGCTGTCTGAGACGCCGGTCGAGTATCACCGGGCGCCTCCTTTATTGGGCGAGCACACGCTGGAGGTTTTGCAGCGGGTACTGGGCTTGGGCGCGGGTGCGGTTGCCGCGTTGAAGGAGGGAGGAGTGCTCTGACAATTCCTTCTATATAGAAGGAATACCGTTTGCTTCCTATATAGAGAAGAATTTGGGTGTTTTTTAACCGATCTGCAAGTGATTGAAAGAAAAGCGAAAATAGGTGTTGACGGCAGATTCTGGAAGTCTATAATTCGCCCCACTTCCGGCGCAGTCGAAACGGAAAACTCCTTGAGATTCAATGAGTTACACGGTTTTCGGCAGCGGGTTGCTTCAGTTCATCGAAGCCTGGAAGGAGTTGAAAGAGCGGTGATGTTTGGCTCTTTTGACGGTTCGATCTTCTCGGTCGAAAGCGGAGAAAAAGAGGTGTTGACAACAGCGAGTAACGCTGTAGAATTCGCCTCCCGCTAACGAGAGATCGGAAGCGCAAGTGGTTGAAGTTGTTGAAGAATTCTTCGAAAACTTCTGAAAATAATCACTTGACAGCAAATGAGGCTGCTGTAGAATGCGCGCCTCGGTTGAGACGAAAGATCTTAACCAACCGCTCTTTAACAACTGAATCAAGCAATTCGTGTGGGTGCTTGTGGAGTCAGACTGATAGTCAACAAGATTATCAGCATCACAAGTTACTCCGCGAGAAATCAAAGATGTAACCAACGATTGCTGAGCCAAGTTTAGGGTTTCTTAAAAACCCAAAGATGTTTGAACTGAAGAGTTTGATCATGGCTCAGATTGAACGCTGGCGGCAGGCCTAACACATGCAAGTCGAGCGGATGAGAGGAGCTTGCTCCTGGATTCAGCGGCGGACGGGTGAGTAATGCCTAGGAATCTGCCTGGTAGTGGGGGACAACGTTTCGAAAGGAACGCTAATACCGCATACGTCCTACGGGAGAAAGCAGGGGACCTTCGGGCCTTGCGCTATCAGATGAGCCTAGGTCGGATTAGCTAGTTGGTGAGGTAATGGCTCACCAAGGCGACGATCCGTAACTGGTCTGAGAGGATGATCAGTCACACTGGAACTGAGACACGGTCCAGACTCCTACGGGAGGCAGCAGTGGGGAATATTGGACAATGGGCGAAAGCCTGATCCAGCCATGCCGCGTGTGTGAAGAAGGTCTTCGGATTGTAAAGCACTTTAAGTTGGGAGGAAGGGCATTAACCTAATACGTTAGTGTTTTGACGTTACCGACAGAATAAGCACCGGCTAACTCTGTGCCAGCAGCCGCGGTAATACAGAGGGTGCAAGCGTTAATCGGAATTACTGGGCGTAAAGCGCGCGTAGGTGGTTTGTTAAGTTGGATGTGAAATCCCCGGGCTCAACCTGGGAACTGCATTCAAAACTGACAAGCTAGAGTATGGTAGAGGGTGGTGGAATTTCCTGTGTAGCGGTGAAATGCGTAGATATAGGAAGGAACACCAGTGGCGAAGGCGACCACCTGGACTGATACTGACACTGAGGTGCGAAAGCGTGGGGAGCAAACAGGATTAGATACCCTGGTAGTCCACGCCGTAAACGATGTCAACTAGCCGTTGGGAGCCTTGAGCTCTTAGTGGCGCAGCTAACGCATTAAGTTGACCGCCTGGGGAGTACGGCCGCAAGGTTAAAACTCAAATGAATTGACGGGGGCCCGCACAAGCGGTGGAGCATGTGGTTTAATTCGAAGCAACGCGAAGAACCTTACCAGGCCTTGACATCCAATGAACTTTCCAGAGATGGATTGGTGCCTTCGGGAACATTGAGACAGGTGCTGCATGGCTGTCGTCAGCTCGTGTCGTGAGATGTTGGGTTAAGTCCCGTAACGAGCGCAACCCTTGTCCTTAGTTACCAGCACGTAATGGTGGGCACTCTAAGGAGACTGCCGGTGACAAACCGGAGGAAGGTGGGGATGACGTCAAGTCATCATGGCCCTTACGGCCTGGGCTACACACGTGCTACAATGGTCGGTACAAAGGGTTGCCAAGCCGCGAGGTGGAGCTAATCCCATAAAACCGATCGTAGTCCGGATCGCAGTCTGCAACTCGACTGCGTGAAGTCGGAATCGCTAGTAATCGCGAATCAGAATGTCGCGGTGAATACGTTCCCGGGCCTTGTACACACCGCCCGTCACACCATGGGAGTGGGTTGCACCAGAAGTAGCTAGTCTAACCTTCGGGAGGACGGTTACCACGGTGTGATTCATGACTGGGGTGAAGTCGTAACAAGGTAGCCGTAGGGGAACCTGCGGCTGGATCACCTCCTTAATCGACGACATCAGCTGCTCCATAAGTTCCCACACGAATTGCTTGATTCATTGAAGAAGACGATAAGAAGCAGCCCGAAATTGGGTCTGTAGCTCAGTTGGTTAGAGCGCACCCCTGATAAGGGTGAGGTCGGCAGTTCGAATCTGCCCAGACCCACCAATTTTGTGTGGGAAACGCCTGTAGAGAATACGGGGCCATAGCTCAGCTGGGAGAGCGCCTGCCTTGCACGCAGGAGGTCAGCGGTTCGATCCCGCTTGGCTCCACCACTACTGCTTCTGAAGTTTTGAAAGCTTAGAAATGAGCATTCCATCGATGTGATGATGAATGTTGATTTCTAGTCTTTGATTAGATCGTTCTTTAAAAATTTGGGTATGTGATAGAAAGATAGACTGAACGTTACTTTCACTGGTAACGGATCAGGCTAAGGTAAAATTTGTGAGTTACTCTGAATTGAGTATTATCGAATTTTCGGCGAATGTCGTCTTCACAGTATAACCAGATTGCTTGGGGTTATATGGTCAAGTGAAGAAGCGCATACGGTGGATGCCTTGGCAGTCAGAGGCGATGAAAGACGTGGTAGCCTGCGAAAAGCTTCGGGGAGTCGGCAAACAGACTTTGATCCGGAGATGTCTGAATGGGGGAACCCAGCCATCATAAGATGGTTATCTTGTACTGAATACATAGGTGCAAGAGGCGAACCAGGGGAACTGAAACATCTAAGTACCCTGAGGAAAAGAAATCAACCGAGATTCCCTTAGTAGTGGCGAGCGAACGGGGACTAGCCCTTAAGTGGCTTTGAGATTAGCGGAACGCTCTGGAAAGTGCGGCCATAGTGGGTGATAGCCCTGTACGCGAAAATCTCTTAGTCATGAAATCGAGTAGGACGGAGCACGAGAAACTTTGTCTGAATATGGGGGGACCATCCTCCAAGGCTAAATACTACTGACTGACCGATAGTGAACTAGTACCGTGAGGGAAAGGCGAAAAGAACCCCGGAGAGGGGAGTGAAATAGATCCTGAAACCGTATGCGTACAAGCAGTGGGAGCCCACTTTGTTGGGTGACTGCGTACCTTTTGTATAATGGGTCAGCGACTTATTTTCAGTGGCGAGCTTAACCGAATAGGGGAGGCGTAGCGAAAGCGAGTCTTAATAGGGCGTCTAGTCGCTGGGAATAGACCCGAAACCGGGCGATCTATCCATGGGCAGGTTGAAGGTTGGGTAACACTAACTGGAGGACCGAACCGACTACCGTTGAAAAGTTAGCGGATGACCTGTGGATCGGAGTGAAAGGCTAATCAAGCTCGGAGATAGCTGGTTCTCCTCGAAAGCTATTTAGGTAGCGCCTCATGTATCACTGTAGGGGGTAGAGCACTGTTTCGGCTAGGGGGTCATCCCGACTTACCAAACCGATGCAAACTCCGAATACCTACAAGTGCCGAGCATGGGAGACACACGGCGGGTGCTAACGTCCGTCGTGAAAAGGGAAACAACCCAGACCGTCAGCTAAGGTCCCAAAGTTATGGTTAAGTGGGAAACGATGTGGGAAGGCTTAGACAGCTAGGAGGTTGGCTTAGAAGCAGCCACCCTTTAAAGAAAGCGTAATAGCTCACTAGTCGAGTCGGCCTGCGCGGAAGATGTAACGGGGCTCAAACCATACACCGAAGCTACGGGTATCATCTTAGGATGATGCGGTAGAGGAGCGTTCTGTAAGCCTGTGAAGGTGAGTTGAGAAGCTTGCTGGAGGTATCAGAAGTGCGAATGCTGACATGAGTAACGACAATGGGTGTGAAAAACACCCACGCCGAAAGACCAAGGTTTCCTGCGCAACGTTAATCGACGCAGGGTTAGTCGGTCCCTAAGGCGAGGCTGAAAAGCGTAGTCGATGGAAAACAGGTTAATATTCCTGTACTTCTGGTTATTGCGATGGAGGGACGGAGAAGGCTAGGCCAGCTTGGCGTTGGTTGTCCAAGTTTAAGGTGGTAGGCTGGAATCTTAGGTAAATCCGGGATTCTAAGGCCGAGAGCTGATGACGAGTCATCTTTTAGATGACGAAGTGGTTGATGCCATGCTTCCAAGAAAAGCTTCTAAGCTTCAGGTAACCAGGAACCGTACCCCAAACCGACACAGGTGGTTGGGTAGAGAATACCAAGGCGCTTGAGAGAACTCGGGTGAAGGAACTAGGCAAAATGGCACCGTAACTTCGGGAGAAGGTGCGCCGGTGAGGGTGAAGGACTTGCTCCGTAAGCTCATGCCGGTCGAAGATACCAGGCCGCTGCGACTGTTTATTAAAAACACAGCACTCTGCAAACACGAAAGTGGACGTATAGGGTGTGACGCCTGCCCGGTGCCGGAAGGTTAATTGATGGGGTTAGCTAACGCGAAGCTCTTGATCGAAGCCCCGGTAAACGGCGGCCGTAACTATAACGGTCCTAAGGTAGCGAAATTCCTTGTCGGGTAAGTTCCGACCTGCACGAATGGCGTAACGATGGCGGCGCTGTCTCCACCCGAGACTCAGTGAAATTGAAATCGCTGTGAAGATGCAGTGTATCCGCGGCTAGACGGAAAGACCCCGTGAACCTTTACTATAGCTTTGCACTGGACTTTGAATTTGCTTGTGTAGGATAGGTGGGAGGCTTTGAAGCGTGGACGCCAGTTCGCGTGGAGCCAACCTTGAAATACCACCCTGGCAACTTTGAGGTTCTAACTCAGGTCCGTTATCCGGATCGAGGACAGTGTATGGTGGGTAGTTTGACTGGGGCGGTCTCCTCCTAAAGAGTAACGGAGGAGTACGAAGGTGCGCTCAGACCGGTCGGAAATCGGTCGTAGAGTATAAAGGCAAAAGCGCGCTTGACTGCGAGACAGACACGTCGAGCAGGTACGAAAGTAGGTCTTAGTGATCCGGTGGTTCTGTATGGAAGGGCCATCGCTCAACGGATAAAAGGTACTCCGGGGATAACAGGCTGATACCGCCCAAGAGTTCATATCGACGGCGGTGTTTGGCACCTCGATGTCGGCTCATCACATCCTGGGGCTGAAGCCGGTCCCAAGGGTATGGCTGTTCGCCATTTAAAGTGGTACGCGAGCTGGGTTTAGAACGTCGTGAGACAGTTCGGTCCCTATCTGCCGTGGACGTTTGAGATTTGAGAGGGGCTGCTCCTAGTACGAGAGGACCGGAGTGGACGAACCTCTGGTGTTCCGGTTGTCACGCCAGTGGCATTGCCGGGTAGCTATGTTCGGGAAAGATAACCGCTGAAAGCATCTAAGCGGGAAACTTGCCTCAAGATGAGATCTCACTGGAACCTTGAGTTCCCTGAAGGGCCGTCGAAGACTACGACGTTGATAGGTTGGGTGTGTAAGCGCTGTGAGGCGTTGAGCTAACCAATACTAATTGCCCGTGAGGCTTGACCATATAACACCCAAGCAATTTGCGTCGAAAGGCCAGATTGCGGTGTGTGAAGACGAAACGAACCGAAAGTTCGATGTTCACAAAACACCGACAGCTGTCACATACCCAATTTGCTGAAGCGAGGCCATCAGGTCACGACTCAGTACCCGAATTTCTTGACGACCATAGAGCGTTGGAACCACCTGATCCCATCCCGAACTCAGCAGTGAAACGATGCATCGCCGATGGTAGTGTGGGGTTTCCCCATGTGAGAGTAGGTCATCGTCAAGATTAAATTCCGAAACCCCAATTGCGAAAGCAGTTGGGGTTTTGTTTTAGTAGAAGTACCGATTTTTGCTGGCTCGTTACCGTGTTGACGCGCCAGATACAGAATTTCTTGACGACCATAGAGCGTTGGAACCACCTGATCCCATCCCGAACTCAGCAGTGAAACGATGCATCGCCGATGGTAGTGTGGGGTTTCCCCATGTGAGAGTAGGTCATCGTCAAGATTGAATTCCGAGACCCCTGTCTGCTAACGCAGACAGGGGTTTTCTCGTTTACGGGCTTGCTAAAAGTAGACGATCAAACAGCTTTGCGAGCCTTGCTGATACGGCACACCAGATGTAGACGCCAATCCCTGATAGTCCTCAATCAAAACATCCAAGCTTGCGATCAATACTTGTCCGCTGATACCAATGATCGAATACAAGCATGAAAATCTGCTCCCAGATATGACAAAGCCAGCCCCTGAACTTCAAGGGCTGGCTTTTTTATGCACAACGCATTCGCTTGGAACTGATAGCAGGCTGTTGGGCTGTTGCTGCGACGTTGCGCTTCGCGCATGTAGCAAAAATTCAGACTCGCGTAGGGCGCCACTCAGGACTCGATGGTCAGACTGCCCTTAAAGCTTACAGAATATGCAACTGGCGCCCAGGCATCAGTCAAAAACACCACGCGGCGAACGCTCTAGCACGCCGTTCGGCGGGAATCTTCCGCAAATGCCATCCATTTTCCGCACAGCCCTAAGATTTCTCCGACTCGTGCCGACAGACTGGTGAGACATGCGTGCACCAAATCAGAGCAGCCAGAAGAACGCTGCCTGCGCTGTACATGGAATGTTGCATCCCGGAACGCATCCCCACTTTTGCATAAGAAGTCCCATGAAATGAATCTCAAGTTCAGCCATAAAATCCTGTTGGCCGCCTCGGGCGTCGTGGTCCTGGCTTTCGCTTTATTCACTCTCTACAACGACTATCTGCAGCGAAACACCATTCGCCAGAACCTCCAATCCTCCGTGCAGCAGGCCGGTGATCTGACCGCCAGCAGTGTGCAGAACTGGATGAGCGGGCGGATTCTGGTGCTGGAAAACCTCGCGCAGAACGTTGCCCATCAGGGCAAGGACGCCGATTTCCCGGGCCTGGTTGATCAACCGGCCTTCACCTCGAACTTCCAGTTCACCTACGTCGGCCAGGCCAACGGTGTATTCACCCAGCGCCCTGACGCGAAGATGCCGGACGGCTATGACCCACGTCAGCGTCCTTGGTACAAGCAGGCGGTAATCGCCGACAAAACCATGCTGACGCCGCCGTACATGGCGGCGGTCGGTGGCCTGGTGGTGACCATCGCCATGCCGGTGAAGAAGAACGGCGAACTGCTCGGTGTGGTCGGTGGTGACCTGAGCCTGGAAACCCTGGTAAAGATCATCAACTCGGTGGACTTCGGTGGCCTCGGCCATGCGTTCCTGGTTAGTGCCGATGGTCAGGTGATCGTCAGCCCGGACAAAGATCAGGTGATGAAGAACCTGAAGGACATTTATCCGAACTCCAGCGTACGCATCGAGAAGGGCAACCAGAACGTGCTGCTCAACGGCCAGGAACGCATCCTGTCGTTCACCCCGGTCAGCGATTTGCCGAATGCTCAGTGGTACATCGGTCTGTCGATCGATCGCGATAAAGCCTACGCCGCACTCAGCCAATTCCGTACTTCGGCGCTGATTGCCATGTTCGTTGCGGTGGGCGCAATTGCGCTGTTGTTGAGCCTGTTGATCAACGTGTTGATGCGTCCGCTGACCACCATGGGCCGCGCGATGCAGGACATCGCTCAGGGCGAGGGCGATCTGACTCGTCGTCTGGTCGTAGAAAGCAAAGACGAATTCGGCGAACTGGGCAGCTCGTTCAACCAATTCGTTGAACGGATTCACGCGTCGATTTCTGAAGTGTCTTCGGCAACCCGTCAGGTCCATGACCTGTCGCAACGGGTGATGGCGTCGTCCAACGCTTCCATCGTCGGCTCCGACGAGCAAAGTGCGCGCACCAACAGCGTGGCCGCGGCGATCAACGAACTGGGCGCCGCCACTCAGGAAATCGCCCGCAACGCCGCCGATGCTTCGCAGCACGCCAGCGGCGCGAGCGAGCAGGCCGATGACGGTCGCCAAGTGGTTGAGCAAACCATTCTGGCAATGACCGAGTTGTCGCAGAAGATTAGCCTGTCGTGCACCCAGATCGAAACCCTGAATGCCAGCACCGACAACATCGGACACATCCTCGATGTGATCAAAGGCATCTCGCAGCAGACCAACCTGTTGGCGCTCAACGCCGCCATCGAAGCGGCACGTGCCGGTGAAGCCGGGCGTGGCTTTGCGGTGGTGGCGGACGAGGTGCGTAACCTTGCCCATCGCACCCAGGAGTCGGCGGAAGAGATCCACAAGATGATCACTTCGTTGCAGGTCGGTTCGCGTGAAGCGGTGACCACCATGAACGCCAGTCAGGCGTCCAGTGAGCAGAGCGTTGAAGTGGCCAACCAGGCCGGTTTGCGTCTGGTCAGCGTGACCCAGCGCATCGGCGAAATCGACGGTATGAACCAGTCGGTAGCGGCCGCCACTGAAGAGCAGACCGCGGTGGTGGAAACCCTCAACGTCGACGTTAACCAGATCAACCTGTTGAACCAGCAGAGTGTGGCCAACCTCAACGAAACGTTGAAGGATTGTGATGCGTTGTCGCAGCAGGCCAACCGCCTGAAGCAGTTGGTCGACAGTTTCAAAATCTGACCTTAAGTCAGACCGCGTTATCGTTCATCGCGGGCAAGCCCGCTCCCACAGGATTCTTGGCGAACACGAAATGTGTGAACGACTTGGACTCTGTGGGAGCTGGCTTGCCAGCGATAGCGGTAGCTCAGTCACCGCCAAACCAAAGCATTAAACAAACAGCTTCAAAACATTCCCCATCGCATCATCGGCAAACCCCTGCACAAAATCCTTGAACCCCGGCAGCGCCTCGGCCCCACCGCTGGCAGGCTCGGCAATGATCGTCCAGGTCGCCCGCGACTTCCCCGCACCCAACGGCTCCACATTCATCGCCGCCCACAGATTGGCCACGCCCAAGGTGTTGTAGATCGTTGTCCAGGTCATGCTCCGCGCCTGTTCATCGCGGGAGTTGAGTTGCTCGACCACCACGTTGCCGTCCTTGAAGCATTTCTTGCGCAGCGAGGACACGCCCTCGCCGGTCAATTCAATGTGCGACAGCGCCGGGATGAATTGATCGAAACCGCCGAAGTTGCCGACCACTGCCCAGACTTGCGCGGCGTCTGTCGGCACTTCTACCGAAGACACAACGTGGCAGCCGTGAGGGTTCTTGATCAGGGTGTCGGGTTGCAGAGTGCTCATGGTGTTGCTCCTTTTTGATGAACTAGATGAAGTTGATTTCTTTCAGGTAATCGCAGCCACGACGCAGCAGCGCCGGGGATTTTTCCGGGTAGTGCGCGCCCATCTGCTGGATGCCGGCCTCGGCGTTGGCGTGGCCGATCAGGGAGATGTCGCCGATGTCTTCCTCGAAGCCGTTGAGGTAGAAACCGAGCACGCCGAACAGCGCGTTGTCGGCATCGACTCGCCCCAGTTGCTGCTGCCAGTCGGCGACGCTGACCAGCGAGAACTCGCTGCCGGTATCGCGAAACGAGGCGACGTAGGCGTCCCAGCTCAACGGCTCGGGGTTGTGCAGGTTGAACACTGCGCGTTGCGCCGAATAACGGCTGGCGTGGAAGGCTATGAAGCGGGCGAGAAAGTCCACCGGCATCAGGTCGAAGTTCAGCGCGAAGGCCGGCACCTGCCCGAGCTGGATCGAGCCTTTGAGCATCAGCATCAAGCGGTTTTTATGTGGCTGGCAGACGCCACTGAGGCTGTTGAAACTGATGTTGCCGGGGCGGTACAGATTGACTCGTACCCCAAGCGTTCGCGCCCGTTCAAGGATGCGTTCACCGACCCATTTCGACAGGTTGTAGCCGTTGCGAATGTAGATCGGCGGCGTAGGCGCGGCGGGCAGTTCCAGCACCCGGCCCGCGTCATCGACCGTGCTTGAAGCCGATAGCGTCGAGACGAAATTGAAGACCTTTTTGCTGCGCCCTTCGCAGAGGCGCAGCAGTTCGAAAATCGGCTCGACGTTGTCCGCCGCCAGTGACTCGTAATCGAGCACGTGATTGACGTTGGCAGCGTTGTGCACCAGTGCGCCGAACTGTTGATCCAGCCGCTGATAATCCACGTCGCTCAGGCCCAATTGCGGACGCGCAATATCCGCCGCGTAAACCCGCACCCGACTCAGGTCCAGATGCTCGAGGCGGTTCTCGCGCAGTGCCTGAGCAAAGCGCTGCGCCGCTGTTTGTTCGGCACCGTCGCGCACCAGGCAGGCCACTTCGCTGGCGCCCCAACCGAGCAGCGCCTCGACGATATGCACACCGACAAAACTGTTGGCACCGGTGACGATCACCTTGTGCACATCGCCCATACGGCTTATCGGCAGCGGTTCGATATCCAGCGCCCGCTCAGCATCGGCCATGGCCTGGGCGCTGAGCACGGCGCTGTCATCGGTGCCGCGCACCAGCGTGGCGAGTTTGATGAGAGTCGGCAGTTCGATGAAGCGATTGATCGAGATGCTGCGGCCGAATTCTTCACGCAAGCGCAGCAACATCCGCGACAACAGAATCGAATGGCCACCGAGATTGAAGAAACTCTCGTCGGTGGAAATGTCGCTGGTCGGCAATTCCAGCAACTCGGCCCAGATATCCAGCAGCAGTGCTTCGTCTTCATTGGCCGGCAGGCATTTCGGGCCGCTGTCCTGCACGTTCACCTGCAGTTCCAGCAGCGCTTTGCGGTCGACCTTGCCATTGCTGGCGAACGGCATGTTCGGCAGTTCGGTCCACGCCACCGGCTGCATGTAGTCCGGCAGAAATTGCTGCGCGTGGGCCTTCAGGGCATCGCGAGCGTCGTCTGATTGAGGCAGGGCGAGGAACGCCAGAATCCGCCGCTGACTGTCGATCACCACAGCGATTTGTCGGTACAACTGGCTCTCGCGCAGACAGCGCTCGATCTCTTCCGGCTCGACCCGGAAACCGCGGATCTTCACCTGATTGTCGCGCCGGCCGCACAGCTCGATGCCGTGCTCGCCCCACTTGGCCATGTCGCCGCTGCGGTAAGCGCGCAACTGCTGGCCGTCCGGTAGCTCCAAGGTCAGATAGCGCTCGGCGGTCTGCTGCGGATTGTTCAGGTAACCGAGGCAGACACCGGGGCCGACGATGAAAAGTTCGCCCACGGTCTGCTCGATCACCGGTTGCAGATCATCATCGAGAATCAGCACCTGGCTGTTGGCGATCGGCGCGCCGAGGGTGCGGTTGCTGTCGCCGGGTTTGAGTTGCCGGGCGGTGATCAGCACCGTGGCTTCGGTGGGACCGTAGAGGTTGTGCAGTTTGCCCTGACGCGTGAGTTGCTCGATGACGAATGGCTCGCAGACATCACCGCCGGTCATCACCTGTTGCACGCCTTGCAGTTGCTCCAGCGGCAGGATGCTCAACAGTGCTGGCGGCAGGAAGGCGTGGGTCAATTGTCGGCGGCGGATCAGTGCGACCAGTTGCAGCGGATCGCGCCGTTGCGTGTCATCGGGCACCACCAGTTCGGCGCCCATGAGCAGGGTCGGGAAGATGTCGATCAGCGACGAGTCGAAACTCAGCGAAGAGAACTGCAAAACCCGACTCTCGGCCTGCATTTGCGTGTAGTCGGCGTACCACGCAGTGAAGTGCGCGAGGTTCGCTTGACTGAGCAGCACACCCTTCGGGTGTCCGGTGGTGCCCGAGGTGTAGAGCGCCATGCACGGCGCATCGAGTTCGGGGCGCTGGCGCATCAACGGTTGCGAGAGGTCGGCGTGGAGGCTGTCGATACGGCTGACATTCAGCCCCGGCATCCTCTCGCTCAGCGGATGTTCACCGTCATGCAGCAACAGCAAGGCGCCGGCGTTCTCCAGGATGTATTGCTGGCGCTGCAAGGGATGGCTCGGCTCCAGTGGCAAGTACACCGCGCCGCTGCCGAGAATTGCCAGAATCGAGGCGAACAGCGCCGGGCTTTTCGGCAGGCAGATGCCGACCACCCACGGTTGTGGATGCTGGTCGAGCAGGGGCTGCAAACGCTGTTGAATCGCCCGGCTATGGGCGTGTAACTGGCGATAGCTGATCGTCTGTTCGGCGAGGTGCAGCGCTGGTCGCTCGGGGTGATTGATCAGGCTCTGTTGCAAGCGCTCGATCAGCGGGATTTGTGCCTGTTGCAGCAGCGCCGGATTCGCCGTGGCGTTGAGGCGATGGACGTAGGCCAGGCTGTCGAGGTACAGCAGGTTTTCCATCCGTTCGAAATCCGGCGCAGTCACCGTAGCGGCCTGTTGGAAGTAGTCCGTGTCGCGGGAGTAGCGGCTGACCAGCAATGAAACCTCGTCCACCAGCTGCGTCAGCACCCTTTGTCGCAGTACCTGACCGTTGCCGGACGGCTCATCGCCAATGGGCACTCGGCTGATCAGCGACGAGCCGAGGAAACACAGCAGATCGAGTGTCGGCAAACCTGCAACGCTCTGCGCACCGATACCTAAACGCAGATGCAGGTGTGGGATTGCGCAGAAATCGCCGGCGGCAATGAAGCCATCGTCGATGATCAAATCCATCGTCGATTTCGCCGCGCCACTGCGCGTCAATGTATGCCCGTGTTGTTCAAGTTCCTGCGCCAGGTCGGTCATGGCCTGGCTGGCGCCCATCAGCAAAATGTCGAGACGTTTCATGTCGGCCTCCTCAAACCAGGTAGTCGCGCAGGGCGTGCTGCACGCACGGCGTGTCGAGCAGCGAGCTGTTGTGGAAGAACTTGACGATGTTGCCCACCAACGGGTGATGGCGATTGATCGGGAAGGCCAGGCCGGCGATTTCGTCCCGGAGCGAACGCCGTGTGGCTTCGTTGACCGGGAGGGCATCGATCAGTCGCAGGTCGAAGGCTTTCTGGATGTCGTTGGTCAGGTAATGGCCGATGAACACCGGCAGGATCTGCGCGATGGTGGCGCGATCTGCGTCGCTGGCGGTGTGCCAATAGATGCGCACCATCCGCGCCCAGAAACTGGAGTGGCGGCCCTCGTCGAGCAGGTGGTCGGCCATCAGGCCCTTGATCGATGGCTTGACCGTATCGTCCCGGGCGAACGCTGCGACGTCGCCGGTCACGGTGTTCTCGGCGATGGCCACGCAAATCAGCTCCACAGCGCTGCGCAGGTGTTCCGGCGCCAGTGCCACGGCCGTGGGAATCGCTCGGCTCAGCTCGATTTCGTCGGGTAGCTGAATCGGCGCGATGCCGGTCATGGCCACCGTTTGCTGCATGAAATCCATCGCCACCAGGGCGTGGTAATCCTCATCGACCACGACGGTCATCGCGTCATAACGGCAAGCGAAAGGAAACGCGACGGCGAAGCGGTTCTTGGCGATGCTGCGCGCGGTTTTGTCGACGATTTCGGTCTCGAAAATCACCACATCGTTGATGAACTTGTACAGCGTCTGCACCAGAGCGAAATCACGCTGCTCGGGGCAGTCGCGCAGGAAGGTTTCGCTGAGTACCAGCGGTTGGCGACTGAGCGGATAGATCAGGCGCTCGTCGTTTTCCAGTACACGGCGCGGGCGAGTGCGGATAGTCGCGCGGCTTTCCCAGGCATCGGCGAACGATTGATAGTCGGCGGCGTTCATTGGGCCACCTCCGTCAAGGGTTCGCGCATGCTCACGCGCAGGCCGTCCCACAGGGCGATGCGGCTTTCGACGGCGGCGATGGCGCTGGCGTAGACCTCGGCTTCGCGCTGCGGGTCGCCATCGACCAGACGCTCAAGCAAGTGTTCAGCCGCCGGGCCGTGATCCTCGGAGTCGACCTCGATGTGCCGCTCCAGGTAGTAGCGAAAGGTCGGCGCCTGTTCGATGCCGATGCCCCAGTCGTCCAGAATTCGCTGGAACATGGTCGGGATCACACTTTCGCGGCCATGCAGAAACGCAGCGGCCACGCTGTGCCCCGGTGCATGCAGGGCAATGCGCAGAGTGTCGCGGACAAACTGCGCGGCGGCAGGATCGACCTCGACGCTTTGCAGTGCCACGTCATAGCTCACGCCTTCCTGTTGCAGCGCGACGAAGCGTTCCACGGCCGAGGTGCTCGCACCGACTTCGCGCATCGCATCCAGGTACAGCTCGAAATGGCTGTAATGACCGTGGCTCAAACGGTTGTCGGATTCCTCACCGAGGACAATCTCGTTGATCAGGCGGGCGGCATGCGGATCACGCGGCGGCAACCAGGGCAGACGAGTACAGGTCAGTTCCTGTTGCAAGCGTTTGGTCAGCGACATGAAATCCCAGACGGCAAACACATGGGTTTCCATGAAACGGCGCAAAACCGCCAAGGAATCGATTTCAGCGAAGATCGGGTGAATGCTGAGTTCGGATTTTTTCAGGGCGAGTTGTTCTTTAGTTGGCATCTTGGTTGGCCTCACAGTTGTTGGAATAGTGGGAGTCGCTCATTCAATTGCGCAATAACGGATAACAACGGCGTGTATGTTTTTTGGTCGAGCTAAAGCCTCATTCGAGTCGATGAAAATTTTGCTATTCGTGCCGTTAAAGTGCTGTTGGCTTGATGCCTTGGCCGGTATGGCCTTGATCGAGTGTCTTGATGAACCAGGCGTGGTACGCCGGGTCGGAGAAAAGCTAATACATCGCAAAACAACTTAACAAGTATATTTTCAATTATTTTTAGTTGTGTGTTTTTCAAGTATGAGAGTCACCGATAAAACTATTTGAATAAGTTTTATTGGGGCGAAGTTGCTCCTTTCAGTCAATAAAGACCAAAATCGAATAAACAGAGTGAATGCCTCACTCGAAGCAGCTTTTTAATAAAGAGAATGAAGTTATTTGAGGGGATGAAAGTTGGCCCGGTACGACGCCGATTCTTTCCTTTTCCCGTGACAAGGCTCCTTCCGTAGGTTCCTGTTGCGGGGACTGCGCCGACGGTGCGGTGCGTCGCCCGTTCTTTATTGGTTTGGCCGTTCAAGAGTGAGGGTAAATGGCCGCCACGGCTATTACCGATTCATCACCGAGAAGGGTGCAAATATCGGGCTGATTGGCGCAGGGAGGTTAGAGCGAAGATGTGGATATGCCAGTGGATTCGTGGCCGGGGAACGGGGGATTTGTAAGTGGGTTATTCGCCGGGCGGACGCAGTGGTCTGATCCCGGCGTGGAAGTTTCAGCGCGCGGCTTTGCGGCTTTGGGCGGCAGGGCTGGCGAGATAGCGGGTGATGACCTCAACGCCGCGGTTGAGGTGTTGTTCGAGCAATGTGATCGAGTGTTCGACATCACGCTCGATGACCGCTTGCAGCATCGCGCGGTGGTCCTCTTGGGACAGCTTGCCCAGGCCCATGGCTTCGAGATTGAAGCGCAGGAAACGCTCCTCCTCGTTGAGACCCTCTTCGACCAGCCGCAGCAGACGCTGGTTGGGTGCCTTTTTGTACAGCGCCATGTGGAACAAGCGGTTTAGCCGGCCGATTTCCGTGTAATCGTGTTGGGCCTCGAGCTCTTCGATATAACTCGCTGCCTGTGCGTGATCGGCAGCGGTCAGTCGCGGAATGGACTGACGCATGGCTTCGGACTCTAGCAGGATCCGCAACTCGTAGGTTTCCGTGGCATCGCCCTGGATCAGCGGCGCAACCACGGCGCCTTTGTGCGTGGTGACGCTTAACAATTCCTGCGCTTCGAGCTGGCGCAAGGCTTCGCGCACGGGCATGCGACTGACCCCGAACAGATCGGCCAGATCCTGCTGGCGCAACGCTGTGCCGCATGGCAAACGCCCATCAAGGATGGCGGCGCGCAAGGTTTCTTCGATGACGGACCGAGCCAAGTGTGCGGGAATCGGCCCGTCGACTTTGATGCTGTGCAGCGGTTTGGGCTTCTGTGTCACGACTACGCACCCTGTATGTCGGCTTGATTTGGATCCAAAGGACACTAGTGATTGCTCTACAGGTTGTCAAACCGTGTAACGGTTCAGTGCCTTCATCAGTTTAGCGCGGTCGCGATGATCTCATGGTGCCATTGTTTTTTACCGGGCTAAGCTTCACCATCAAACGCTTTCCTTCCTTCCTGCCTCTGGAAACCTGCTGTGGCGGTATGTTTCGCGATCCCCCGGACTCTGCGCTGGCTAGGCTGCGCACTGTTGCTGGCCGGCGTCATGCTGGGCGGTCTGCATGCCGATTGGGATTTTTCCGCGATCAGTCGCAAAGCTACAGCACTTTATGGACCACTGGGCGCCGGGCAGCAGCGAATCGATGCGTGGCAAAATCTGCTGGCCACGCAGAAACAGGTCGGCGAGATGGAAAAGCTCAAAGTGGTTAACCTGTTTTTCAACAAGCAGGTGCGTTACGTCGAGGATATCGACCTGTGGCACGAGGTCGACTATTGGGAAACCCCTATCGAAGCCTTGTGGAAAGGTGCCGGCGACTGCGAAGACTATGCGATCGCCAAGTATTTCAGCCTGCGCCATCTCGGGGTATCCAGTGACAAGCTGCGCATCACCTACGTCAAGGCCCTGCGCCAGAACCGCGCGCACATGGTGCTGACGTACTATGCCACTCCCGATGCCATGCCATTGGTGCTCGACAGTCTGATCGATCCGATCCAGCCGGCGGCCCAGCGAACCGATTTGCTGCCGGTCTACTCTTTCAATGCAGAAGGTCTTTATCTGCCGGGTGCCAAAGGCAACAAAAAGGTCGGAGACACTAAACGCCTGTCGCGCTGGCAGGATGTGTTGAAAAAAATGCAGGCCGAAGGTTTTCCGGTCGAGTCGATTAACTAGGAGCACGCGCTCAGATGTCTTTGTTCAAACAGCTGTTGATCGCTATCTGTCTGTTCCTGGTGGTCGCCTTCACCGGCAGCTTCATGGTCAGTCTGGAGAGCTCGCGCACCCAGTACGTCAATCAGTTGCGCTCCCACGCCCAGGACGCCGCCACGGCGCTGGCGTTGTCGCTGACGCCGAATATCGACGACCCGGCGATGGTCGAGCTGCTGGTCAGTTCGATTTTTGACAGTGGTTATTACGCGAGCATCCGCGTGGTCGATCTGAAGACCGACCAGACCATCGTCGAGCGCAATGGCATTCCGGCGGTCACTAATGTGCCGGACTGGTTCGTCAACCTGATCGGTCTGGAACCGGCTGGTGGCGATGCGCTGGTCAGCCGTGGCTGGGAACAGGCGGCGCGGGTCGAGGTGGTCAGCCATCCGATGTTTGCCGTGGCCAAGCTGTGGCAGAGCGCGCTGGGCAGCCTTGGCTGGTTGCTGATCTGCGGCGCGCTGAGTGCCGTCCTCGGTGCGTTGCTGCTGCGCCGGCAGTTGAAGCCGCTGGATTACATGGTCAAGCAGTCCCACGCCATCGCCCGTCGCGAATTTCTCAGCCTGCCGGAGCTGCCGCGCACGCCGGAGTTGCGGCGCGTGGTGCTGGCCATGAATCAGATGGTCGAGAAGCTCAAGGCGCTGTTTCAGGAGCAGGCCGAGCGCAGTGAAAAACTGCGCGCCGAATCCTATCAGGACAACCTCACCGGTTTGGCCAACCGGCGCTATTTCGAAATGCAGCTGAACAATCGGGTGAGCAATCCGGAGCAGGCCAGTTCCGGTTACCTGCTGCTGTTGCGGGTCAAGGATCTGGCCGGGCTCAACCAGCGGCTTGGCGGTCAGCGCACCGACGAACTGCTGAAAGCGGTCGGCGAGCAACTGTCCCGCGAGTGCGCGAAGTACCCGGAAACCCAGAACCTCGTCACCCGTATTCGCGGCGGTGAATTCGCCGTGCTGGCGCCGGGGCTGGTGCGCGAGGAAGCGCTGCAACTGGCGCAGAACCTCGACAGTGCGCTGAGCAGTCTGCACGCCACGGGCGCGACAGATGTGCCGGCGGTGGCCTCTATCGGCCTGGCGCCATTTGTTCACGGCGACTCGCCGCAAGCGGTGCTGACGCTCGGCGATCAGGCGCTGGCGCAAGCTGAAGGGCAGGGCGAGCAGAATTGGGCGTGCATTGATCAAAGCCTCACGGCGGATGTCGGCGACGATCACCACGCCTGGCATCGCTTGCTCGATCAGGCGTTGAGTCAGCAGCGTTTTGAACTGTATTTCCAGCCGGTGGTGGCCGCTCAGGACACGCAACTGGTGCTGCATTACAAGGTGTTGTCGCGCTTGCTCGATGATCAGGGCCAGACCATTCCCGCCGGGCGTTTCCTGCCGTGGCTGGAACGCTTTGGCTGGACCGCGCGACTGGATCGCTTGATGCTCGAACGCGTGCTGGAGCAGATGAAAGAACATGAAGATTCGCTGGCGCTGAACCTGTCCTCGGCAACCCTGGCCGATCCGCAGGCGTTGAACAAAGTGTTCGAGATCCTGCGCGCACATTCCAATCTCGGCGAACGCCTGACCCTGGAAATCGGCGAAGAGCAATTGCCGGAACAAGCGGTGCTGGAGCAGTTGACCCGGCGTCTGCGTGAACTTGGTTTCTCGCTGAGCCTGCAGCGCTTCGGCGGGCGCTTCAGCATGATCGGCAACTTGGCGCGGCTGGGGCTGGCGTACTTGAAGATCGATGGCAGCTACATTCGCGCGATTGATCAGGAAAGTGACAAGCGTCTGTTCATCGAGGCGATCCAGCGGGCGGCGCACAGCATTGATCTGCCGTTGATTGCCGAACGGGTCGAAACGGAAGGGGAGTTGTCGGTGATTCGCGAGATGGGCCTGTATGGGGTTCAGGGACAGTTGTTCGGTGAGCCCAAGCCCTGGAAGTAATCTTTTAGTGCGGTGGTGTCAGTGATGCCGCCTTCGCGAGCAGGCTCGCTCCCACATCTGAAATGCATTCCAATGTGGGAGCGAGCCTGCTCGCGAAAGGGTCAGTCCAGTCACCCAAGGTCCCGGGTCAGATCAAGCCGCCTTCATCTTCATCAATGAGCTGGCTCAACCCACCCAACGCTTCCCGCGCCTGGGTCCGATCCATCAATTTGGCCTGCGCCGCTGGCGGCAGGTCGGTGACGCGGATCACGCCTTTCTGGGTCAGCACCTGAATCAGGTCGTCGAGTACCCGAATCATTTCAAAGTCGCTCTGCTTGAGCTGTTTGAGGCTGTTTTCCACGGCTTCGTTGGCGTACCACGCCTGGATTTCATGGTGATCGGCCGGCAGCGTTTCCGTGGCCTCGGCGTACGCTGCGGCTTCCACGCGAATCAACTGGCCTTGCGCATCGCGTTGCACGTAAAACATTGAGCATCCCTCGGAAATGAACCAGCGTCATGCTGTCAGCAGCATAGCCAACTGCGCGCAAGTATGCGGTGCGGCGATGAAATCGTCACCGCTTCGCCGGGCGCAAACGTGACGGCCGCCCCATAAGGGCGGCCGTTGTTCACGGATCAGCTGTTGTTGTGGTCGACCTTGATGGTCGGGTCGCTGCCGGCAATCAGGTTGTGAATGTTGGCGCTCGACCAGTTGTTGCCTTCCAGTTTGATCGTCACGTCCGGTGTTGCAGCAGCGGCGTCGGCCGAGTTGAACTTGCCGCCCGAGCTGACTTGCAGCGACGACACGCCATCGACCGTGGTGATCTTCAGGAAGTTGTCGATGGTGCTGCCGGTTTCGCCCTGCAACAGATCACGCAGGTCGATACGGTCACCTTCGGCAGCCTTGAAGTCCTTGATCACATCAGTGCCGGTGTCGCCCGATTTCCAGACAAAGGTGTCACCACCCGAACCACCGATCAGGATGTCGTTGCCCTGGCCGCCGATCAATGTGTCGTTGCCGGTGCCGCCGAGCAGGATGTCATTGCCTTTGCCGCCGTCGAGCAGGTCGTTGCCGCCCGAGCCGAACAGGATGTCATTGCCCGCGCCGCCCAGCAGGGTGTCGTTGCCGTCATGCGCACCGGACACATCGAACGCCTGATAGTGCTCGGTGACGTACTGGTGCACGTTGCTGGTGGTGACTTTGCTGACGTCGACGCCGGTTTCCTTGGCCACGAACGCCTGCATCGCCTGATAACCCTCACCGGCAATGCCGTTGAAGCTCACCAGATCGCCAAACAGGATGTCGTTGCCGTCGCCACCGCTGACGGTGTCGTTGCCCGGCATCGTCGCTTCGGTGTGGCCGATGATCGAATTGGCCAGATCTTTCGGATCGATGTTGGTCTGCGGCGTCTTGTCCGAATCGTACGGTTTCAGGTCGTTGAGGCTGACGCCGCTGTTGAGGCCGATGGCTTCAACGTTCGACAGACCGCTGAGCAATGCGAAGCTGCTCGTCGAGTTGTCGGTGGTGGCCGTAGTGGTGCTGCTGCCGGTACCCGAGAGGTTGGAGAACTCATAGGTGCCGTCGCCCTGAGCGTGCAGCGTGCCGAAGGTCTGGGACGACCAGTTGCTGCCCGACTTGCTCCAGACCGTCACGGACCCCGTTGCACTGATATCGATCTGGTGCGTGCTGTCTGGATACAGACTGACGGCTGTGCCCAATTTGTAGTTGCTGGTGGTGATCAGGCTGTCGAGGGTTTTGTTGCCGTACAGGTACGGGTTGGTCGACTCGCTGCTCTGGTAGTAGGTCGGCTGACCATCGGTAATGAAGTACGTGAGGTTCTTCGCACCGGTGTTGGCCACCGCTTCAGCGCTCTGGAAGAAGTTGGCCGTGGTCTTGAACACGTCCTCGTAGTTTGTGCCACCGCCGGACGTCATCGAGTCCAGCACTGCCTTGAGTTTGGTCAGGGCGTTAGGGTCGTTGAGGTTCACCGACACCGACTGTTTGACCTGGGTATCGAAGTCCACCAGGAAGATGTTCACCGTGCCCGAGTTGCTGCCGCCCAAGCTTTGCTTGAGGGTGTTGAACACCGAAGTCAGCGAGTCCTTCGCGGCGTTGAGCGACGAAGTGCTCATGCTGCCCGAGCTGTCGACCATGAACGCGATGTTGTAGTTGGTGCCAGGCACCACGGTCAGACCGCCGATGTCAGCCACGACGATGTCGTTGCCGTCAGTCCCGGTGACGGTGTCGTCACCTGAAGTCGCGGTCACGGCGTTGTAGACCGCCGGCACCACGGTGACCGGAATGGTCGCTGTGCTGCTCGCCGAACCGCCCACCGCTTCGGTGGAAGTCGAGGTGACGGTCAGATTGAACTGGCCGTTGTAGTAGGTCGGCGGGGTCACGGTCAGGCTGCCGAGGTTCCAGCCGGTGACGTTGGCTTCGCCATTGCTCGCGGTGACGGTGAAGCTGTGGCCTGCGCCGTCGCTCAGCACCGAACCGACCGGCGCGCCGCTGATCTTCACGCTCAGGGTTTCCGAGCCGTCGGTGTCGGTCAGCGCGGTGGAGACTGCCGACAGTTTCACCGTGGTGCCTTCGGCGCCAGTGTTGAGCTTGTAGCCGTCGTAATAGCCTTCGCCGTTAGTGCCGTGCAGATCGGAGACAGTCACACCGGCATTCACCAGATCCTTCACGCCGGTGTAGATCGGCACGCCGGCGCTGCTCAGGTCGACTGCTGCGCCGCCGTTGATCGACAGGTTGACGTCGTAGCTGCCCGGGCCGCTCTGGTTGTGGTGGTAGATGTCCAGGGTGTAGTAGCCGCTGGTGGTCGGAGTGAACGAACCATTGAGGTTACCGCCCGCGCCCCACGTGATCGAGGCCACGTTCTTGCCGCCGATGGTGACCAGCAAGCTGTCATCGCCGACACCGCTGAAGGTGTAGGTCTTGCCGGCTTCCAGATAGATCAGGCCCGACGTTTTCGAGGCGGTACCGGCGGTCACGCTGCCGTCCGACTGCACGTTGTTCACGGTGCCGCTGGAGTTCGGTGTGCCGGCGCCGTCGATCACGTTTTTCAGCGTGGTCGAATCCGCGCCGTTGCCGTTGGTGCCCAGACCCGACAGACCGGTCCAGACTTCCTTGATCAGCCCGGTGGACTTCACGCTGTTGTCGGCCACGCTCACGGTCGGGGCATCCGCCACTGGCGTGATGTCGATCTTCACGGTGCCGGTGTTGCCCAGCAGTTGGCCGTCGGTTGGCTGGAACTTGATCTGCGCGTAGTCAGCCTGGTTGTTGCCCAGGCCGGTGCCGCCGTAACCGTTCACGCCCGACTCGTTGGCATCCGGCATGAAGCGCAGTTTGCCGGCGTCGATGTCAGCCTTGCTGAAGGTCTGGTTGTTGGCGACGTCTTTCCAGGTCGAACCGTCCAGGTACTGCAGTTTGCCTTCGCCCGGCAGCTGGGTGATTTTCACCCCGAGGCTGCTGGCCGGGCTGTCGACGTCGGTCACACCAAAGGTCGACCAGCCGAGGATCAGCGGGGTGTCTTCGGTGCCGGTGACGTTGACTGGCGCTGCGACTGGCGCGTCGTTGACTGCCACCACGTTGACCGTGGTGGTCGCGGTGTTGGAGTAGTTACCACCGTCAGTCACGGTCACGGTGATGATTCGCGGCACAGTGCTCGGGTCTTCACTGCTGTTGGTGAAGCTGATGTTCTTGATGGCCTGCATGTAGTCGGCCAGTGTCGCGTTGCCCGACAGGGTCAGGGTCACCGTGCCGTTGGTGCTGTTGGCATTGATGGTGATGCCATTGACGCTGTTGCCCAGGTTCAGCGCATCGCCGTCCTGACGATTGGTCAGCACCACAGTCGCGCCAGTCAGCATGGTGCTGTCCGGGTCGGTGATTCTGATATCGGTGTCGGCAATCGACACACCCGCGCCCGGAGTGTTTTCGGTGAAGGTCACCTTGTAGTCGGCACCGGTTGCACCGCTGGAGTTGTTGGCGTCCAGATCGATGACCGGTGGCGCATCGTTGTCGATGATCGAGGTGCTGACGCTGCCATTGGTGCCGCTGACTGCGAGGTTCTCGAAGTTGCCACCGGTGGCTGAGTCGATCTTGACCACGAAGTTCTCGGTACCTTCGGTGATCTTGTCATTGATGGTCGCGACGTTGAACTGCGCACTGCTGGCGCCTGCCGGGATTTTCACGGTGTACACGCCAGTGAAGTCCGAACCGTCGGCAGCGGTACCGCTGTAGACGATTTTCAGGGTCACTTCGGTTTGCGCCGGGTGGTTCAGGCTGACGGTGTAGCTGGCGGTCTGGCCTTCGGTCACCGAAGTGCTGCCGGTGATGCTGACCGTGGTGGTGTCGACGGTGTCGGTGACGCTGGTCACGGCTGGTGTGTTGCTGGTTACCAGGTTTTCAAAGCCGCCGCCGCTGGTGCCGGTGATGCTCGCCTGCACGGAGCCGGCGTCTTTGTAGACGTCGTCAGCCGGAGCCGGGACGGTCACGGTGCCCGTGGTTTTGCCCGCTTCGATGGTGATCACCGAGCCGTTCGACAGCGTCACGGTCACTGGCGAACCAGCAGCGTTGGTCAGGGTCGCGGTGTAGGTGATCTGTCCACCTTCGGCCACGGTGCCCGTGGCGCTCAGCGTCAGGTTGGTGGTGTCGACGGTATCGGTCACGGTGGTGCTGACCGGAGTCTTGTCGGCGACGAGATTCTCGTAGTTACCGCCAGTCACGTTGGTGATCGAGTTGGTCAGCGGCGCGTGGCCGGTCAACGCATCGTTTGGTGCGGTAGTGGTCGCGGTGCCTGTGGTTTTGCCGACTTCGATAGTGATGTTCTGACCGTTGGCCAGGGTCACGGTGACTGGCGAGCCGGTGACTGGAGCGCCCACAGTGGCGGTGTAAGTGACAGTGCCACCCTCGGCCGTTGTACCGGTTGCGGTCAGTCTGACGGTGGTGGTGTCGATGGTATCGGTGACGCTGGTCACGGCTGGCGTCGTGCTCGGGACCAGGTTTTCGAAGTTGCCACCGGTGGCGGTGCTGATCGTGGCCTGCACGGTGCCGGCGTCTTTGTAAACGTCGTCAGTTGGTGCTGGAACGGTCACGGTGCCAGTGGTTTTGCCTGCATCAATCGTGATGACTGCGCCATTGGACAGCGTCACGGTCACTGGCGAACCAGCGGCGTTGGTCAGTGTCGCGGTGTAGACAATCGAGCCACCCTCGGCCACGGAGCCTGTCGCGCTGAGCGACAGGTTGGTGGTGTCGACTGTGTCGGTGACGGTAGTCGAAACCGGAGTCTTGTCGGCAACAAGATTCTCGTAGTTGCCGCCGCTGACATTGGTGATCGAGTTGGTCAGTGGAGTGTGGCCAGTCAACGCATCGTTCGGTGCGGTGGTGGTCACGGTGCCAGTGGTCTTGCCGATGTCGATAGTGATCTGCTGACCATTGGCCAGGGTCACGACGACAGGCGAGCCAGTCACTGGCGCGCCCACGGTCGCGGTGTAGACGACGTTACCGCCTTCTGCCGCAGTGGCGGTTGCGCTCAGTTTCACTGACGTGGTGTCGATGGTGTCGGTGACGCTGGTCACCGCAGGCGTCGTGCTCGGGACCAGGTTTTCGAAGTTGCCACCGGTGGCGGTGCTGATCGTGGCCTGCACGGTGCCGGCGTCTTTGTAAACGTCGTCAGTTGGTGCTGGAACGGTCACGGTGCCAGTGGTTTTACCCGCGTCGATAGTGATCACGGCGCCGTTCGACAGCGTCACCGTCACTGGCGAGCCCGCGGCGTTGGTCAGGGTCGCGGTGTAAACAATCGAACCACCCTCGGCCACAGAACCGGTCGCGCTCAGCGACAGATTGGTGGTGTCGACGGTGTCGGTCACGTTAGTGCTGACCGGGGTTTTGTCGGCCACGAGGTTTTCGTAGTTGCCGCCGGTCACGTTGGTGATCGAATTGGTCAGCGGCGCATGGCCGGTCAACGCATCGTTTGGTGCGGTAGTGGTCGCGGTGCCTGTGGTCTGGCCTACACCGATGGTGATGGTTTGACCATTGGCCAGCGTTACCACAACTGGCGAGCCAGTCACTGGAGCACCGACCGTGGCGGTGTAGACGACGTTGCCGCCCTCTGCCGCAGTAGCCGTTGCCGTTAGTTTCACGGTGGTGGTGTCGATGGTATCGGTAACGCTGGTCACGGCCGGCGTCGTGCTTGGCACGAGGTTTTCGAAGTTGCCGCCGGTGGCGGTGCTGATCGTTGCCTGAACGGTACCGGCGTCTTTGTAGACGTCATCCGATGGAGCAGGAACAGTCACGGTGCCAGTGGTTTTACCGGCGTCGATGGTAATCACAGCGCCGTTCGACAGGGTGACGGTCACTGGCGAGCCAGCAGCGTTGGTCAGCGTCGCTGTATAAACAATCGAGCCACCCTCGGCCACGGAGCCTGTAGCGCTGAGCGACAGATTGGTGGTGTCGACGGTGTCAGTCACGGTGGTGCTGACCGGAGTCTTGTCGGCGACGAGATTCTCGTAATTGCCGCCGGTCACGTTGGTGATCGAGTTGGTCAGTGGCGTGTGACCGGTCAACGCATCGTTCGGTGCAGTCGTGGTGATGGTGCCAGTGGTTTTGCCCACTTCGATGGTGATGTTCTGACCATTGGCCAGAGTCACGACGACAGGCGAACCTGTTACTGGCGCACCGACGGTTGCGGTGTAGACGACGTTGCCGCCCTCTGCCGCAGTAGCCGTTGCCGTCAGTTTCACGGTGGTGGTGTCGATGGTATCGGTAACGCTGGTCACCGCAGGCGTCGTGCTCGGCACCAGGTTTTCGAAGTTGCCACCCGTGGAGGTGGTGATCGTGGCCTGAACGGTGCCAGCGTCTTTGTAGACGTCGTCGGTTGGCGCTGGAACGGTCACGGTGCCGGTGGTTTTACCCGCTTCGATAGTGATCACCGAGCCGTTGCTCAGGGTCACGGTCACTGGCGAGCCAGCGGCGTTGGTCAGAGTCGCGGTGTAGGTGATCTGGCCACCCTCTGCAACCGAATTTGTAGCACTCAGAGACAGGTTGGTGGTGTCGACGGTGTCGGTGACGGTGGTCGAAACCGGCGTTTTGTCGGCCACGAGGTTTTCGTAGTTGCCGCCAGTCACGTTGGTGATCGCGTTGGTCAGTGGAGCATGACCGGTCAACGCATCGTTTGGTGCGGTGGTGGTCGCGGTTCCAGTGGTCTGGCCGACACCAATGGTGATGGTCTGACCGTTGGCCAGCGTTACCACAACTGGCGAGCCAGTCACTGGAGCACCGACCGTGGCGGTGTAGACGACGTTGCCGCCCTCTGCCGCAGTAGCCGTTGCCGTCAGTTTCACGGTGGTGGTGTCGATGGTATCGGTAACGCTGGTCACGGCTGGCGTCGTGCTTGGCACGAGGTTTTCGAAGTTGCCACCGGTGGCGTTGCTGATCGTCGCCTGTACGGTACCGGCGTCTTTGTAGACGTCATCGGCAGGCGCAGGAACGGTCACTGTGCCAGTGGTTTTACCGGCCTCAATGGTGATCACAGCGCCGTTGGACAGGGTCACGGTGACTGGCGAGCCAGCGGCGTTGGTCAAGGTTGCGGTGTAAACAATCGAACCGCCCTCGGCTACGGTACCGGTCGCGCTCAGCGAGAGATTGGTGGTGTCGACAGTGTCGGTGACATTGGTCGAAACCGGGGTCTTGTCGGCCACCAGGTTCTCGAAGTTGCCACCTGTTACGTCAGTGATCGAGTTGGTTAGCGGAGCGTGGCCCGTCAATGCGTCGTTTGGAGCCGTGGTGGTCGCAGTACCGGTGGTCTGGCCAACGCCAATGGTGATCGTCTGACCGTTGGCCAGGGTTACGACGACCGGCGAGCCAGTGACTGGCGCGCCGACAGTCGCGGTGTAGGTGACGTTGCCACCCTCAGCAGTCGACTCTGTCGCTGTCAGTTTGACGGTGGTGGTGTCGATGGTGTCGGTGACGTTGGTCACTGCCGGTACGGTACTCGGCACCAGGTTTTCGAAGTTGCCACCGGTCGCGGTCGAAATGGTTGCTTCGACTTTGCCGGCGTCTTTGTAAACGTCGTCGGCTGGCGCAGGAACAGTCACCGTGCCGGTGGTTTTACCGGCCTCAATGGTGATCACGGCGCCGTTGGACAGGGTCACGGTGACTGGCGAGCCGGCCGCGTTGGTCAGGGTTGCGGTGTAAACAATCGAACCACCCTCGGCCACGGTACCAGTTGCGCTGAGCGACAGGTTGGTGGTTTCGACGGTATCGGTGACCGTGGTCGAAATCGGGGTCTTGTCGGCCACCAGATTCTCGTAATTGCCGCCGGTTACACCGGTGATCGAGTTGGTCAGCGGCGCCTGACCGGTCAGTGCATCGTTCGGTGCAGTGGTGGTCACGGTGCCGGTGGTTTTACCCACTTCGATGGTGATGTTCTGACCATTTGCCAAGGTCACAACAACCGGCGAACCGGTGACTGGCGCGCCAACCGTCGCGGTGTAAGTGACAGTACCGCCTTCAGCCACTGACGTATCGGCCGTCAGTTTGACCGTCGACGTATCGATGGTGTCGGAGACGTTGGTGACGGCTGGAACAGTGCTCGGCACCAGGTTCTCGAAGTTGCCGCCCGTGGCGTTGGTGATAGTTGCCTGTACGGTACCGGCGTCTTTGTAGACGTCATCGGCAGGCGCAGGAACGGTCACTGTGCCAGTGGTTTTACCCGCTTCGATGGTGATCACGGCGCCGTTCGACAGCGTCACGGTCACTGGCGAGCCAGCGGCGTTGGTCAGCGTCGCGGTGTAAACGATCGAACCGCCCTCGGCCACGGAGCCGGTCGCGCTGAGCGACAGGTTGGTGGTGTCGACGGTGTCGGTGACGTTGGTCGAAACCGGTGTTTTGTCGGCAACGAGGTTTTCGTAGTTGCCGCCAGTCACGCCGGTAATCGAGTTGGTGATCGGCGCTTGGCCAGTCAGCGCGTCGTTCGGCGCGGTGAAGGTCACGGTGCCTGTGGTTTTACCCACTTCGATGGTGATGTTCTGACCATTGGCCAGGGTAACGACAACCGGAGAGCCCGTTACCGGCGCGCCAACAGTCGCGGTGTAGGTGACAGCGCCACCCTCAGCCGCCGACTCGGTCGCAGTCAGTTTGACGGTGGTGGTGTCGATGGTGTCGGTGACGTTGGTGACGGCTGGAACAGTGCTCGGCACCAAATTCTCGAAGTTGCCACCGGTTGCCGTGGAAATGGTCGCCTCGACCTTGCCGGCGTCTTTGTAGACGTCATCGGTTGGCGCAGGAACTGTCACGGTGCCAGTGGTTTTACCGGCCTCGATGGTGATCACGGCGCCATTGGAAAGCGTCACGGTTACCGGCGTGCCTGCCGGGTTGGTCAGCGTTGCGGTGTAAACGATCGAACCGCCTTCAGCCACCGAGTCGGTCGCGGTCAGGTTCAGGTTGGTGGTGTCGGTGGTGTCCGACACGGTGGTGTCGGCGGACTTGCCGTCGACCGCCAGTTTTTCGTAGTTGCCGCCAGTGGCGCCGTCGATGGTCACGCTCAGGGAGCTGCCGCCCGCCAGTGGGCTGTTCGGCGCGACGAAGTTCACGGTGCCACTGGTTTCGCCGACCGCGATGGTGATGGTCTGGCCGTTGGACAGCGTCACCACGACTGGCGAGCCGGTCACTGGCGCGGTCACGGTCGCGGTGTAGACCACGGTTTCGCCTTCGGCGACGTTCGTGGTGGCGGTCAGCGATACGGTGGAGGTGTCGATGGTGTCGTTGACGGTGGTCACCGCCGGCACAGTGCTCGGCACCAGATTCTCGAAGTTGCCGCCGGTAGCAGTGGAAATAGTCGCTTCGACTTTACCGGCATCTTTGTAGACGTCATCGGCTGGCGCAGCAACAGTCACGGTGCCGGTAGTTTTACCGGCCTCGATGGTGATCACGGCGCCGTTGCTCAGCGTCACGGTCACTGGCGTGCCGGCAGCGTTGGTGAGGGTCGCGGTGTAGGTGATCTGGCCGCCTTCATTCACCGAACCGGTAGCGCTGAGCGACAGGTTGGTGGTGTCGGTGGTGTCGGTCACGGTGGTGCTGACCGGGGTTTTGTCGGCCACGAGGTTTTCGTAGTTGCCACCAGTCACGCCGGTGATCGCGTTGGTCAGCGGCGCATTGCCGGTCAATGCATCGTTCGGCGCCGTGAAGGTCACGGTGCCGGTGGTTTTGCCGACTTCGATGGTGATGTTCTGACCGTTGGCCAGGGTCACGACAACCGGCGAACCGGTGACTGGCGCGCCGACAGTCGCGGTGTAAGTGACGGTGCCACCTTCCGCCGCAGACTCGGTAGCGGTCAGTTTGACGGTCGAGGTGTCGATGGTGTCAGTGACGTTGGTCACGGCTGGCGTGGTGCTTGGAACCAGATTCTCGAAGTTGCCGCCAGTAGCTTCTTTGATGGTGACTTCGACTTTGCCGGCGTCTTTATAGACGTCATCGGCAGGCGCAGGAACAGTCACGGTGCCAGTGGTTTTACCCGCCTCGATGGTGATCACCGAGCCGTTCGAAAGCGTCACGGTTACCGGCGTGCCGGCCGGGTTGGTCAGTGTCGCGGTGTAAACAATCGAACCGCCCTCGGCCACGGAGCCGGTCGCACTCAGCGACAGGTTAGTGGTGTCGACGGTGTCGGTCACAGAGGTCACGGCCGGCGTCTTGTCGGCAACCAGATTCTCGTAATTGCCGCCGCTGGCGTTGTCGATCTTCACGCTCAGCGTGTTGCCGCCGGCCAATGCATCGTTCGGCGCAGTGAAGTTGACGCTGCCGCTGCTGGCGCCGACCGGGATGGTGATGGTCTGGCCGTTGGACAGGGTCACGACAACCGGCGAACCGGTCACCGGAGCAGTCACGGATGCGGTGTAAACCACCACGCCACCTTCAACGGTGCCGGCGGTGGCGGTCAGCGAGACGGTGCTGTTGTCGATGGTGTCGGTGACGTTGGTCACCGCTGGTGTCTTGTCGACGACCAGGTTTTCGAAGTTGCCACCGGTAGTCTTGGTGATGCTGGCGTCGACTTTGCCGGCGTCCTTGTACACGTCATCGGCCGGGGCCGCGACGGTGGCGGTGCCGGTAGTCGCGCCTTTGGCGATGTTGATCACCGCGCCGTTGCTCAGGGTCACGGTCATGGCCGTGCCGGCTGCATTGGTCAGGGTCGCGGTGTAGATAATCGAACCGCCCTCGGCGACCGAACCGGTGGCGCTCAGGCTGATATTGGTGGTGTCGACCGTGTCGGTGACGGTGGTAACCACCGCCGAGCGGTTGGCATCGACCTGCTCGAAGTTGCCGCCGCTGTGGCTGGCAATCGCGGTCTGCACCTTGCCGCCGTCGATGTACGGGGTGTTCGCCGGCGCTGCGAAGTTCACCGAGCCGCTAGTGGCGCCGGCAGCGATGTTGATCACCGCGCCGTTGGCCAGGGTCACGGTCATGGCGGTGCCGGCCGGATTGCTCAGGGTCGCGGTGTAGGTAATCTGGCCACCTTCGCTGACGGTGTCGCTGGCGCTCAGGGTCAATGTGGTCTTGTCGACGGTGTCATTGACGGTGGTGCTGACCGGGGTCTTGCTGACGTCGAGCTTCTCGAAGTTGCCGCCAGTGGCATCGGTCATGGTCACGGTGAGCTTGCTGACGTCTTTGTAGACGTCATCGCTCGGCGCCGCGATGGTCACCGAACCGCTGGTTTTACCAGCCTCGATGGTGATGGTCTGGCCATTGCTCAGGTTGACGGTCACCGGGGTTTGCGCGGCGTTGGTCAGGGTCGCGGTGTAGGTGATCGACGTGCCTTCGAGCACATAGCTTTCAGCGCTGAGGGTGAGGTGCGTGGTGTTGACGGTGTCGGCGACGTTGGTCACCGCTGGCGTCGGATTGGCCACCAGGTTTTCGAAATTGCCGCCCGTGGTCTCTTTGATCGTCACTTCGACTTTGCCGGCATCTTTGTAGACGTCATCGGCTGGCGCCGGAACGGTTACGGTGCCGGTAGTCTTGCCAGCTTCGATGGTGATGGTCGAGCCGTTGCTCAGGGTCACGGTCACCGGGGTGCCGGCCGGGTTGGTCAGCGTAGCGGTGTAGACGATCTGCCCGCCTTCGTTGACGTTGCCGGTGGCGGTCAGCGAAACGGTGGTGGTGTCGACGGTGTCGGTGACGGTGGTGCTGACCGGGGTTTTGTCGGCCACGAGGTTTTCGTAATTGCCGCCGCTGACGTTGGTGATTGAGTTGGTCAGCGGTGCATGACCGGCCAATACGTCGTTCGGTGCAGTGGTGGTGACGGTGCCGGAGGTCTTGCCGACTTCGATGGTGATGTTCTGGCCGTTGGCCAGGGTCACCACGACGGGCGAACCGGTCACCGGCGCGCCAACAGTCGCGGTGTAGGTGACGGTGCCACCTTCAGCGGCAGTTTCGGTAGCGCTCAGTTTTACCGTCGAGGTGTCGATGGTGTCTGTGACGTCGGTGACGGCCGGAACGGTGCTTGGCACCAGATTCTCGAAGTTGCCGCCCGTGGCGTCCTTGATGGTCACTTCAACTTTGCCGGCGTCTTTGTAGACGTCATCGGCAGGCGCCGGAACGGTCACGGTGCCAGTGGTTTTGCCCGCTTCGATGGTGATGACCGAGCCGTTGCTCAAGGTCACGGTCACCGGCGAGCCAGCGGCGTTGGTCAGCGTCGCGGTGTAGACGATCGAGCCACCCTCGTCCACGGAGCCGGTCGCGCTGAGGGACAGATTGGTGGTGTCGACGGTGTCGGTGACGGTGGTCGAAACCGGCGTCTTGTCGGCCACGAGGTTTTCGTAGTTACCGCCGCTGACGTTGGTGATCGAGTTGGTCAGTGGGGCTTGGCCAGTCAGCGCATCGTTCGGTGCGGTGGTGGTGACGGTGCCTGTGGTTTTGCCGACTTCGATGGTGATGTTCTGACCGTTGGCCAGGGTGACAGTCACTGGCGAACCGGTCACTGGCGCGCCCACAGTGGCAGTATAGGTGACGGTGCCACCTTCAGCGGCCGACTCGGTGGCGGTCAGTTTTACGCTGGTGGTGTCAACGGTGTCGGTGACTTCGGTAACGGCTGGAACGGTGCTTGGCACCAGATTCTCGAAGTTGCCGCCAGTGGCGTCCTTGATGGTCACTTCGACTTTGCCGGCGTCTTTATAGACGTCATCGGCAGGTGCCGGAACGGTCACGGTGCCGGTGGTTTTGCCCGCCTCGATGGTGATGACTGAGCCGTTGCTCAGGGTCACGGTGACTGGCGAACCAGCGGCGTTGGTCAAGGTCGCGGTGTAAGTAATCTGGCCACCTTCAGCCACGGAGCCGGTCGCGCTCAGCGACAGATTGGTGGTGTCGGTGGTGTCAGTCACCGTGGTGCTGACTGGCGTCTTGTCGGCAACGAGATTCTCGTAATTGCCGCCCGTCACGTTGGTGATTGCATTGGTCACTGGAGCCTGGCCAACCAGCGCATCATTCGGCGCAGTGAAGGTCACGGTGCCGGTGGTTTTACCCACTTCGATGATGATGTTCTGGCCGTTGGCCAAGGTCACCACGACCGGCGAACCGGTAACCGGCGCGCCAACGGTGGCGGTGTAGGTGACGGTACCGCCTTCAGCAACCGAGGTGTCTGCAGTCAGTTTGACGGTCGAAGTGTCGATGGTATCGGTCACTTCGGTCACGGCAGGCGTGGTGCTCGGAACCAGGTTCTCGAAGTTGCCGCCAGTGGCCTTGTCGATGGTCACTTCTACTTTGCCGGCGTCTTTATAGACGTCATCGGCCGGCGCCGGAACGGTCACGGTGCCGGTGGTTTTGCCCGCTTCGATGGTGATCACCGAGCCGTTGCTCAGCGTCACGGTAACCGGCGAACCGGCAGCGTTGGTCAACGTCGCGGTGTAAACGATCGAACCGCCTTCAGCCACGGAACCAGTCGCGCTCAGGGACAGATTGGTGGTGTCGACGGTATCGGTGACGGTGGTCGAAACCGGGGTCTTGTCGGCCACGAGATCTTCGTAGTTGCCGCCAGACACGCCAGTGATCGAGTTGCTCAGCGGTGCATTACCGGTCAACGCATCGTTTGGCGCGGTGAAGGTCACGGTGCCGGTGGTTTTACCGACTTCGATGGTGATGCTTTGACCATTGGCCAGGGTCACCACGACCGGCGAACCGGTCACTGGCGCGCCAACGGTGGCGGTGTAAGTGACGGTGCCGCCTTCAGACACCGAGGTATCGGCGCTCAGTTTGACGGTCGAAGTATCGATGGTGTCGGTCACTTCGGTTACGGCTGGGGTGGTGCTCGGAACGAGGTTCTCGAAGTTGCCGCCGGTGGCGTCCTTGATCGTCACTTCAACTTTGCCGGCGTCTTTATAGACGTCATCGGCCGGCGCCGGAACGGTCACGGTGCCAGTGGTTTTGCCCGCTTCAATGGTGATCACCGAGCCGTTGCTCAGGGTCACGGTCACTGGGGTTTGTGCGGCGTTGGTCAGGGTCGCGGTGTAAACGATCGAACCGCCTTCAGCCACAGAACCGGTCGCGCTCAGCGACAGATTAGTGGTGTCGACCGAGTCGGTAATGGTGGTGGTCGCTGGCGTCGGGTTCGGCACCAGATTTTCAAAGTTGCCACCGGTAGCGCCGGTGATGGTGGTGCTGACGGTGCTGCCATTGTTGTAGACGTCGTTGGCCGCCGTCGGCACGTTGACGCTGCCGCTGGTTTTGCCGGCTTCAATGGTGATGGTCGAACCGTTCGACAGGGTAATGGTGACCGGCGTTTGCGCAGCGTTGGTCAGGGTTGCGGTGTAGGTGATCTGGCCACCTTCGACGACGGTGCCGGTCGCGGTGAGGCTGACGCTGGTGGTGTCGATCGAATCGGTAACGGTGGTGGTCGCTGGCGTGGTGTTCGGCACCAGGTTTTCGAAGTTGCCACCTGTGGCGCCGGTAATCGTCGTGCTGACGGTGCCGCCATTGTTGTAGACGTCGTTTGGCGCGGTCGGCACGTTGACGGTGCCGGTAGTCTGGCCCGCGCCAATGGTGATGGTCGAACCGTTCGACAGGGTGACGGTTACCGGGGTTTGCGCCGGGTTGGTCAGGGTCGCGGTGTAGGTGATCTGGCCGCCCTCGACGACGCTGCCGGTGGCGGTCAGGGTCAGGCCGGTGTTATCGATCGAATCGGTGATGGTGGTCACCGCCGGTGTCGGGTTCGGCACCAGGTTTTCGAAGTTACCGCCCGTGGCACCAGTGATGGTGGTGGTGACGGTGCTGCCGTTGTTATAGACGTCGTTGGCCGGGGTCGGCACGTTGACGGTGCCGGTGGTCTGGCCGGCGCCGATGGTAATGGTCGAACCGTTCGACAGGGTGACGGTCACCGGGGTTTGCGCCGGGTTGGTCAGGGTTGCTGTGTAGGTGATCTGCCCGCCTTCAGTGACGCTCGGGCCGGCCGTCAGGGTGACGGTGGTGGTGTCGAGGGTGTCGGTGACCTGAGTCGTGGCCGGGGTGGTTGGCGGGGTCACAGTGATGCCGTTGCCGCCAGTGGTGCCGGTGACGGTCACGTCGATCTGGGTCGGGTCGTTATAAACGGTGTCGTTCGGCGCCAATGGCACGTTGACGGTGCCGGTGGTGGAACCGGCCGGGATCACGATCACCGCGCCGTTGGACAGGGTGATGGTCAGGTCGGTCAGCGGCGCTTGGGTCAGGGTCGCGGTGTAGACCAGCACGCCGCCGGCTTCGGTGATGGTCGGCGTGGCGCTGAGGCTCAGGGTCGACTCACGCAGGGCGTTGGTGGTGGTGTCGGTGGTCTGGCCGCCAGTGATGTCTTGCGCAATTTGGCCCGCAGCGTTGATGCCCGCCGTAGGGAAACCAATGGTCGGATCAACGCGGCCCGCCGTGGCATCGAGCATCACGAAGCTGTGACCGCCACCCGCCGCGCCGCCCGTACCTGCGGCGGTTGCGCCGGCAGCGGTGGCTTCAAGTGCGGTAGTCGGGTCGACGCCCGCAGCGATGGCTTGCTGCAGTTCTTCTACCGACGGCGCCGCCTGCGCGGTGGCTTCGGCCAGGTCAGTGCTGGAGTCGGGCGCGTTGGCGCTCCACTGGGTTTCACGGCCCAGATCCAGGGTGCGGCCATCAGCCAGTTCCAGCGACACGGCGCCCGACAGACCGGTGTCGATCTGATCGCCGACAAACAGTCGGTCGCCTTCAACGAGTACGCGACGTACGCCCTCTGGGGACACCACGAATACCTGACCGACAATGCTTTTGACGATGGCAACAACACTGCTCATTGAAGACTCTCCGGGGTGTCACGTTCAGTTGACTTCCATGGACCTGATGGCATGGATGCCGATTCAGTCTGGACGTACTTTAAAAATTTGCTAAACAAGTTTTGACGCATGCGATCGTCAATAATTTGGCTATATTCTTTCGCGATTAACTTTATGCCAAACTATTGACCTTATGGGTGCCATCCTAAACAATCGCCCCACTAATGTCACATTGATATTTCCGCGGCGACCTGTCCTTTTGCGTGTGATCCAGTTCCTGTTTCGAACTTTCCGACATACGGTCAATCCGGTTGCCAATCATCCGACGCAGCAGCACGTTTAGCTGTGATTCAAGACAAGTAGTTCTGGGAAATCGTTACCATGCGTTCGCATTTGTTCAAGGCTCTACCCTTCGCTCTCGCCGCGTCTTTCGCACAAGCACAATCCTTACCAGAAGCCATGCAACAGGCATTGGATGTCCATCCGGAAATCCAGGCAGGGGTCAACAGTCGTTTAGCTGCGGATTATCAATTAAAGGCAGCAAAGGGGGGATACCTGCCCAAGGTCGATCTGCTGGGCGGTTATGGCCGTGAAGGCACCGACAGCGTAACCACCCGCGCCAACGGTGGCGGCAATCATTGGGAAACCCTGAACCGCAGCGAGTCAAGTTTACGTCTTTCGCAAATGGTCTTTGACGGTTTTGCGACCTCCAGTGAAGTCGGGCGTCAACAAGCCAACGTTAACTCCCGCGCTTACTCGCTGCTGGGCACCTCGGAGCGCACGGCGTTAACCGTGGCCCAGGTTTATCTGGATGTGCTGACCCGCCGCGAATTCGTGCGACTGGCTGAAGAAAACCTCAAGAGCCACCAGCGCATTTATGACCAGATTCAGCTGCGTACCCAGCGTGGCGTGGGCAGTGGCGCCGACCTCGATCAGGCCGAAGCGCGGATGGCTCAGGCCCGCAACAACCTGATCACTGAGCAGACCAACCTCGCCGACTCCGAGACCAACTTCCTCAGCGCCGTCGGCCAGATGCCTGATCAATTGGAGCGTCCGGCGCCGTTCATGGCGATGATGCCGGCCAACCTCAACGAAGCGCGCGCGCAAATGCTGGAAAACAGCCCGATCCTGCGCTCGGCCGAGTCCGACATCGCTGCTGCAGAGAAGCAATACCAAACCGCCAAGTCGACGTTCTACCCACGCTTCGACGCCGAACTGGGCCGCACCGCCGACAACGATCTCGACGGCCAGAACGGCCACAGCAACGAATGGCAGGCCATGTTGCGCATGCGCTTCAACCTGTATTCGGGCGGTAGCAACAAAGCGGATCTGGAATCCAAGTCGTACCTGTCAAACCAGGCGCTGGACATCCGCAACAACGCCCTGCGTCAGTTGAATGAAGAGCTGGGCCTGGCCTGGAACGCCCTGAACAACGCTAACGCCCAGGTGCCAATCGCTCAGCAATACGTCGATCACAGCACCTCGGTGCGTACCGCCTACCAGCGTCAGTTCAGCCTTGGCGAACGCACCTTGCTCGACTTGCTCGACAGCGAAAACGAGTTGTTCACCGCTTCGCGGCGTCTGGCTGAAATCAAAAACATTCAGTTATTTACTCAATACCGAATCAAGGCGACCATGGGCGAGTTGCTCAGAAGCCAGGGAGTGGTCGCACCGTTGGCATCCGTTGTGCAGAACGACGTGAAGCCCAAGGTCCAGTTGCCTGGGATGAATTGAGTTATCCCTTTTCAATTGCCAAAGAGTGTCGAGCGTGGAATCAGAAGTCAGTCGAGTTCATCTCAGTCATGATCCACGCGCGTTGCACGACGATCCGTTACTGGACGGTCTGCTAGCCCTTTGCATGCTGCACCAGAAACCCGCCAGCGCGGCGATGCTGACCACCGGCCTGCCGCTGCCCAAACAACGCTTGAGTGTCGAGTTGCTGCCCCGCGCGGCGGCTCGCGCCGGCCTGCAAGGTCGGGTGCTGCAACGCAAGCTGGAAGAGATTCCGGCGATCGCCATGCCGGCGTTGTTGCTGCTCAAGGACGGCCGCAGTGCCGTACTGCTTGGCTGGCAGGATGAAAATCAGGCCCGGGTGCTGCTCAGCGAAAGCGATGGCGGCGAATCGGTGGTCAGCCGCGAACTGCTTGCCGATGACTACACCGGCAAAGTCTTCTTCGCCCAGCCGCAACACAAATTCGACGTCAACCACGGCACGCTGATTCCGCGCGCCCGCTCGTGGTTCCGCGACACCCTCAAGCGTTCGCGCTGGCTGTACGCCGACGCCATCGCCGCCAGTTTCCTGATCAACATCATTGCCATGGCCGCGCCGCTGTTCGTGATGAACGTCTACGACCGCGTAGTGCCAAACCAGGCCGAGGCGACCCTATGGGTGCTCGCACTGGGCATCACCGGCGCCTACATCTTCGACCTGATCCTCAAAAGCCTGCGCAGCCTGTGCCTGGATCTGGCCGGCAAGAAAACCGACCTGATCATCTCTGCGACGCTGTTCGAACGCATCGTCGGCATGGCCATGAAATACCGCCCGGCGCGGGTCGGCAGCTTCGCCCAGAACATCCACGAGTTTCAGAGCCTGCGCGACTTCCTCGCTTCGCTGACCCTGACCAGCCTGATCGATTTGCCGTTCACCATCCTGATCTTCATCGTCATCGCCATTCTTGGCGGGCATCTGGTGTGGATTCCGGTGCTGGCGTTCCCGATCGCTCTGCTGATCGGCTATGCCTTGCAAAAGCCGCTGGTGGCAACCATGGAACGGACCATGGCCCTCGGCGCCGAGCGTCAATCGAGCCTGATCGAAACCCTCGCCGGCCTCGACGCGGTGAAGGTCAACAACGCCGAAAGCGAACGCCAATACCAGTGGGAACAAACCATCGGCACCCTCAGCCGCTTGGAGCTGCGGGTGAAAATGCTGTCCGGTCTGGCGATGAACATCACCCTGCTGATCCAGCAACTGGCCGGGGTGATCATGATTGTCTTCGGCGTCTACCAGATCATCGACGGTCATCTGAGCATGGGCGGCCTGATTGCCTGCTACATGCTCAGCGGCCGCGCACTGAGCCCGCTGGCCTCGCTATCCGGTCTGCTGACCCGATATCAACAAGCTCGGGTGACCATGACCTCGGTAGACCAGATGATGGAGCTGCCGCAGGAACGCAACTTCGAAGAGCGCCCACTGAGCCGCAAGGTTCTGCAAGGCGCCATCGAATGCCGTCAACTCAACTTCACCTACCCGGAACAACAGAACCCGGCGTTGAAGAACATCAATCTGGTGATTCGTCCCGGCGAGAAGATCGGCATCATCGGCCGAAGCGGTTCGGGCAAGAGCTCGCTGGCGAAACTGCTGGTGGGCCTGTATCAGCCGGACGACGGCGCGTTGCTGGTCGACGGCGTGGATATTCGCCAGATCGACGTCAGCGAACTGCGCTACAACATCGGCTACGTGCCGCAGGACATCCAGTTGCTCGCCGGCACCCTGCGCGACAACCTTGTCTCCGGCGCGCGCTATGTAGAAGACGAGCTGGTACTGCAAGCCGCTGAACTGGCCGGCGTTCACGAATTCGCCCGTCTGCATCCGCAAGGGTATGAACTGCAGGTCGGCGAGCGCGGGCAGAACCTGTCGGGCGGTCAACGCCAGAACGTCGCCCTGGCCCGGGCATTGTTGCTCAATCCGCCGATTCTGTTGATGGACGAGCCGACCAGCGCCATGGACAACACCGGTGAAGAACGCCTCAAGCAACGCCTCGCGGCGGTGATTGAAAACAAGACCGTGGTGCTGGTGACACACCGGGCATCACTGCTGTCGCTGGTGGATCGCCTGCTGGTGATCGACCGTGGACAGATTCTCGCCGATGGCCCGAAAGCCGCCGTGATGGAAGCGTTGAAGAAGGGGCAGATCAGTGTTGCTTAAGTCGGGTGTCAAGGATTCGATCCGTCGTTACTTCAAAGGCTCCGCTTCGCTGCAGGGCCAGCCACTGCCGGAGGTCAACAAGGCGCTGATAGAAGACGCCCCGCGCGTCGTTCGCCTGACCATCTGGGCGATCATCGGCTTCTTCGTCTTTCTGATGCTCTGGGCCAATTTCGCCGTGATCGACGAAGTGACCAAGGGCGACGGCAAGGCCATTCCTTCGTCCAAGATCCAGAAAATCCAGAACCTTGAGGGCGGGATCGTCGCCGAACTGTTCGTCAAGGAAGGCCAGATCGTCGAGGCCGGCGCGCCGCTGATTCGTCTGGACGACACACGATTTGCCTCCAACGTCGGCGAAACCGAAGCGGATCGGCAGTCGATGTTGCTGCGCGTGGAGCGCCTTAGCGCCGAAGTCGATGACCGTCCGTTGAATTTCCCGGAAGACGTAGTCAAAGCGGTGCCGGGTCAGGCCAAGAGCGAAGAATCCCTGTACATCAGCCGCCGCCAGCAATTGCACGACGAGATCGGCGGGTTGCAGGAGCAGTTGATCCAGCGCCAGCAAGAGCTGCGCGAATTCAGCTCCAAGCAGGCGCAATATCGCCAGCAACTCGGCCTGCAACGGCAGGAAATCAACATGTCTGAGCCACTGGTGGCGCAGGGCGCGGTATCCCCAGTAGAAGTGCTGCGTCTCAAGCGTGCCGAAGTGGAAACCCGTGGTCAGCTCGACGCCACGACTCTGGCTATTCCCCGCGCTGAATCGGCGATCAAGGAAGTGCAGCGCAAGATTGACGAGACTCGCGGCAAATTCCGCAGCGAAGCGCTGACCCAGCTCAACGAAGCCCGCACCGACCTGAACAAGGCCCAGGCCACCGGCAAAGCGCTGGAAGACCGAGTCAGCCGTACGCTGGTCACCTCGCCGGTACGCGGCATCGTCAACAAGTTGCTGGTCAATACCATCGGCGGCGTGATCCAGCCGGGCAGCGACATGGTAGAAATCGTGCCGCTGGACGACACCTTGCTGGTCGAAGCCAAGATCCGCCCGCAGGACATCGCGTTCCTGCATCCGGGGCAGGAAGCGATCGTGAAATTCACCGCGTATGACTACACCATCTACGGCGGATTGAAGGCCCAACTGGAGCAGATTGGCGCCGACACCATCACCGACGAAGACAAGAAAACCACCTACTACATCATCAAAGTGCGCACCGAACGCAGCCACTTGGGCACCGATGAGAAGCCGTTGCTGATCATTCCAGGGATGGTGGCGTCGGTGGATATCATCACCGGCAAGAAGTCGGTGTTGAGTTATCTGCTCAAGCCGATCATTCGGGCGCGGGCCGAGGCGTTGCACGAGCGCTAGCCGTTTACGGACCGTGCTGTAGCAAACTCATGAATCCCTGCGTCATGCCCGTGACTGCAGGGATTTTTTATTGATTTAAATCAACGCGATCATGACGCAGTAGCGGCATATTGATATCGGCACAAGACCGATACTTCTACTAATAATGAGACATGTCAGCATGCTGAATCTTCAGGCCTGGTGGATCGACTTTGCCGATCCCGCTTCCCTCACCAATCGTTCGCGATTGCGCTTCTCGATTTCTCGCTGACCATCACCGTTGAACTGGTCCCGCTCGTGCGGCGCGCCGGGTGCATCTTCCGATGCCTGTTGTTTGGGAAGGACCCCAGCCCTTTTGACTCTCCCGAACAGTAGATCTCTGCCATGCCGAACCGTACGGATCTTTCGCAAGTCTTCATTCAGACGCTTGAGCAAAGTGTCGACAGTGTTGTGGTCATCGACAGTCAGAACCGGATCATTTTATTTAACGAAGCCTCGGAAAAGCTTTGGGGGTACCGGCCTGACGAGGTAATGGGGCGAAATGTCGAAGTTTTGGTGCCCAAGTTGCATCGTGCTGCCCATGACGGCTACATCGAAGCGAACCGGCGCACCGGCAACAACAAAATCGTCGGAACCAGCCGTGATGTCCTGATCGAGTGCAAGGACGGTGGGCGACGCTGGGGGGCGATGTCGATTTCCAGGATCGACTCGTAAGGACAGATTCTGTATGCGGCCTTCATCAAGGACATCACTCGCCAGCACGAAGAACAGCGCCGGCTGTATCTGTTGTCACTGGTGGTGGATACCACAGAGAACGCCATCATCATCACTGATGCGAGCTGGTCGATCATTTACGTAAACGACGGTTTTACGCAGATGTTCGGTTACAGCGCACAGGACGTCACTGGCAAAACCCCGGTGCAGGTGCTGGCGCCTCACGTCGGGCGCGCCCAAGTCGTTTCGTTACGTCATCGATTGGGTGAGGGTGAAGCGTTTCACGGTCAGGAGTACTGCTACCACCGTGATAGTCGGCTGATATGGTGCAACATCACCACTTATCCGGTGCGTGACGCGCATGGACACCTGACCAATACCGTGACGGTCATGATCGACGTGACGCATACACGGATGCATGAGGTCCTGCGCCACAAGATGCTCGAGGCCATGGTTCGCGAAGAGTCACTGGAAACCCTGATGAACCTGATGTGCATTGAGGTGCAGCGAATTGCACCGGAGGTGATTGCCACGGTTTTGCGGGTCGATGGGCAGGGCCTGTTGCATACGCTGGCAGCTCCGGGTCTGCCCGTCAGTTACTCTCGGGCGCTGGACGGGACGCCGCTCGGGCCTCAAGCGGGCTCCTGCGGGACCGCAGTGTTCCGTGGCGAGGCGGTCATGGTTAGCGATATTGCTACCCATCCGCTCTGGGACAGATTTCGTGATCTGGCTTTGCCGCTGGGATTGCGGGCTTGTTGGTCAACGCCGATCAAGAGCAGCGACGGACGTGTGCTGGGCACCTTTGCGTTCTATTACCGCGAACCCCGCGAGCCGAGTCCTCTTCACTATTTGCTGGTGGATGCGACTATTCATTTGTGCGCATTGGCACTTGAGCGCGAGGAGTCCCGCCTGCACATTCAGCAGTTGGCGTTCTATGACGACCTGACCGGCCTAGCCAATCGCAACCTGCTGCACGCGCGCGCGGAGCAGGCAATCGCCCACGCTTCGCGGCACCATTCGCACCTGGCGGTCGTGTTCATTGATCTGGATCGGTTCAAACAGGTCAATGATTCCTTGGGGCACCCTGCCGGTGATGAGTTTCTGCGTGTCATCGCGCATCGGTTGTCCGAGCGTCGCCGCGAGAGCGATATCGTCAGCCGGCTGTCCGGTGATGAATTCGTTCTGGTGTTACCTCAATGCACCCTGGAGCATGCGACCGACCTGATCGAGCAACTGCGAAGCATGCTGAGTGCCCCATGCCAGATTTCAGGTGTGACACTCAGGCCGTCGATGAGCATCGGCGTGAGTATGTTTCCCGAGGATGGACGCACGATGGAGCAGCTGTTGCAGCGTGCCGATATGGCGATGTATCAGGCCAAGACCAGTGGTCGCGGCTGTGTTTCCTTTTTCAGTGATGGACTGGACCAATTGGCCCAGGGGCGGTTGCGCCTGGAGGCGGCGTTACGCGAGGCCATCGAATCGGAGGCTTTGCATCTGGTCTATCAGCCTCAGGTTGATTTGGGGAAGTCCCGTTTGTACGGAATGGAAGCGCTCGCACGATGGACGCACCCCAAGTTGGGTGAGGTTTCTCCATCGAGTTTTATTCCGCTGGCTGAAGAGTGCGGCCTGATCGGTGAGTTCGGTTTGTGGGCGTTGCGTGAAGCCTGTCGTCAGTTGGCGAGTTGGCGCAAGCAGGGGCTGTGGGTTCCGGCGGTCTCGGTCAATATGTCGCCGACCAATTTCCACAACCGCAATCTGTCGCAGATTATCGCCCGAACGCTTGAGCAGTACAGATTGGAGGCCGGGGACTTGACGCTGGAGATCACCGAAAGCGTTTTAATGGACGCCAACCCCGATACCCTCACCACCATCGAAGAGGTGCACGCGTTAGGCATATGCCTGGCGATGGATGATTTTGGAACCGGGTATTCCAGCCTGAGTTACTTGCGTCGCATGCCGATTCAGGAACTTAAGCTGGATCGCACCTTCGTGCATGATCTGGAACGCGATGCAACCAGTCAGGCGTTGAGTGAAGCCGTGATCCGCATTGGCGAAAGCCTGCAACTGAGGGTAGTGGCTGAAGGCATCGAGACGGCAGCACAGCAGCGCATCCTGCAAGACCAGGGGTATCGGATCGTTCAAGGGTTTTTCATTTCCCGGCCGATGTTGGCTGATGATCTGGGGCCGTGGCTGCAAATGTATGTGGCGACAGTTGGCAACAACGACAGTCATATCGTTATTCATTAACGGTATTTAATTTCCAATTCTTATAGCTATAAAGTCACTCCCCTGCGTACCTGCCGACCAATCGGCGCGCCGCACGACCTGAACCAACACGCAATCCAGCGTGAGTTTCTGATCGACGCGCGCGCCCATGAGCGCGCCGTGCGTGGGAGATTGAAAGATGTCCGCAGCCACTGCCACCCCAAGCGCCGCGACCGCCGCGCCGCAAACCTTCGAAATTCGCCCGTTCAGCGGTGCCGTCGGCGCCGAGATCATCGGCCTTGACCTGACCCGTCCGGTCAACGACCAGGACTTCTCGCGCATTCACCGCGCGCACCTCGATCACCACGTCGTGGTGTTCCGCGACCAGCGCATCACCCCACAACAGCAGATCGACTTCAGCCGCCGCTTCGGCGTGTTGCAGATCCACGTGCTCAAGCAGTTTCTGCTGGCCAACCACCCGGAAATCCTCATCGTTTCCAACATCGTCGAAAACGGCCAGAACATCGGTCTGGGCGATGCCGGCAAGTTCTGGCACTCCGACCTTTCCTATAAAGAGCTGCCGAGCCTTGGCTCGATGTTGCATGCGCAGGAGCTGCCGTCCGAGGGCGGCGACACTTTGTTTGCCGACATGCACAAAGCCTGGGACAACCTGCCCGAGGCGCTGCGCAAAGCGGTCGAAGGTCGCTGCGCTGCGCACTCCTACACCGCGCGTTACAGCGAGACCAAATTCGAAGGCAATTGGCGCCCGACCCTGACTCCCGAGCAACTCGCCCAAGTCGCCGAAGTGGTGCACCCGATTGCCCGCACCCATCCGGAAAATGGTCGTAAGTCGCTGTTCGTCAGTGAAGGCTTCACCACACGCATCGTTGGCCTGCCGCACGACGAGAGCAAACAACTGCTCGCCGAGCTCTACGCCCACAGCGTGCTGCCGCAAAACATCTACCGCCACCAATGGCAGCCCCACGACATGGTGTTCTGGGACAACCGTTCCCTGATCCATCTCGCCGCCGGTTGCCCTGCGCACCTGCGCCGCAAGCTGTATCGCACGACCATTCAGGGCGACGCGCCTTTCTGATTTGCCGGAGATTCGATCATGTCCAAACGTCTTCCATTTGCGCCGCTGGCCGCGGCCATCGGCCTGGGTTTCAGTCTGATTGCCGGCAGCCTGGTGGCGCCGACCGTGGCTCACGCCGAAGGTGAAATCCGCATCGCCGAGCAGTTCGGCATCGTCTATTTATTGCTCAACGTGGTGCGCGATCAGGGCCTGATCGAGAAGTACGGCAAGCAGGAAGGCCTCGACATCAAGGTCGACTGGACGCAGTTGTCCGGTGGCGCGGCGGTCAACGACGCGCTGCTCTCCGGCTCCATCGACATTGCCGGCGCTGGCGTCGGCCCGCTGCTGACCATCTGGGATCGCACCCACGGCAAGCAGAACGTCAAAGCCGTGGCCTCGCTGGGCAACTTTCCGTACTACTTGGTGAGCAACAATCCCAAGGTCAAAACCATTGCTGATTTCACCGAGAAGGATCGCATTGCGGTACCGGCGGTGGGCGTCTCCGTGCAGTCGCGTTTCCTGCAATACGCGGCAGCCAAGCAGTGGGGCGACAAAGAATTCAATCGTCTCGACAAATACACCATCGCCGTTCCGCACCCGGACGCCACCGCTGCACTGATTGCCGGCGGCACCGAGCTGACCGGGCATTTCTCCAACCCGCCGTTCCAGGATCAGGCGCTGGAAAACCCCAACGTGCATGTCGTGCTCAATTCCTACGACGTGCTCGGCCCGAACTCGCCTACGGTGCTATTCGCCACCGAGAAATTCCGCAACGACAACCCGAAGACTTACAAAGCCTTCGTCGAAGCGCTGACCGAAGCTGCGCAATTCGCCCAGAACGATAAAGGCGCGGCGGCCGACACTTACATCCGCGTGACCAAAGCCAAGATCGACCGCGCCGCCTTGCTGAAAATCATCGACAACCCGCAGTTCGAATTCAGCGTCACGCCGAAAAATACCTACCCACTGGCCGAATTCCTCTACCGCGTCGGCGCGATCAAGAACAAGCCTGAATCGTGGAAGGACTACTTCTTCCAGGACGCCAAACCGCTGCAAGGGAGCTGACCAGGATGAATGCCCCTTTGCAAGGCCACGCGGCCAGCAACCCGGTCGCCACGGCGCAAGCGCTGTTGGCGGTCGACCAGGTCAGCCTGGAATACCGTACGCCGCAACGCGTCGTCCGAGCGACTCACCAGGTCAGTTTTGAAGTCGATCAACAGGATCGCTTCGTGCTGCTTGGCCCGTCCGGCTGCGGTAAATCCACCTTGCTCAAAGCCGTCGCCGGGTTCATCCAGCCTTGCGAAGGCGAGATCCGACTGCAAGGCCAGCGCGTTGATGCGCCGGGGCCTGACCGGATCGTGGTGTTTCAGGAATTCGATCAACTGCCACCGTGGAAAACCGTTAAACAGAACGTGATGTTTCCACTACTGGCCTCGCGCACGCTGAAGAAAAAACAAGCCGAAGAACGTGCACTGCACTATCTGGAAAAGGTCGGCCTGGCGGCGTTCGCCGATGCCTATCCGCATACCTTGTCCGGCGGCATGAAGGCGCGTGTGGCGATTGCCCGGGCGCTGGCGATGCAGCCAAAAATCCTGCTGATGGACGAGCCGTTTGCCGCACTCGATGCGCTGACCCGACGCAAGATGCAGGAAGAATTGCTGCTGCTCTGGGAGGAAGTGCGCTTCACCCTGTTGTTCGTTACGCACTCGATTGAAGAGGCGCTGGTGGTCGGCAATCGCATCCTGTTGCTGTCGCCGCATCCGGGGCGGGTGAGGGCGGAAGTCCATAGCCATCAATACAACCTGCAAAGCCTTGGCGGTGTGGCGTTTCAGGAGTCGGCACGGCGCATTCATCGGCTGTTGTTCGATGAAGGCCAGTCGCCGGAAACCGAGCTCGACCACGACTTCAACGACATTCGCATCGCTTATTGAGCGGCCTGGAGGATTGCCCGATGAGCCAATCATCATCTGTAAGACATGAATTCGAAACCGTGCTGCAGCCGCTGACCAGCGTACCGGTCGAGCGCGAATTACCTATCGGCCAACGCTTGTGGCAACAGGGCTGGCTGCGTAAAAGCCTGATCCTGATTTTGCTCGCGGTGCTGTGGGAAATCGTCGCCCGGGTGCAGGACAACGATCTGCTGCTGCCCAGTTTTGTGCAGACCAGCCATGCGCTTTACGACGGTCTGCTCAGCGGCGAATTGCTCGGCAAGGTGTGGATATCGCTGGTGGTGCTGCTCAAGGGGTATCTGATTGGCATTGTCTTGGCGTTTGCCCTGACCACGTTGGCGGTGTCGACGCAGTTTGGTCGCGATCTGTTGAGCACGCTGACCTCGATGTTCAATCCGCTGCCGGCGATTGCCCTGCTGCCGCTGGCCTTGCTGTGGTTTGGGCTGGGGCAGAACAGCCTGATTTTTGTGCTGGTGCATTCGGTGTTGTGGGCGCTGGCGTTGAATACCTATGCAGGGTTTCTCGGCGTCTCGGAAACCCTGCGCATGGCCGGGCGCAACTATGGCCTGAAGGGCATGCGTTTTGTGCTGTTTATCCTGATCCCGGCGGCGCTGCCGTCGATTCTCGCCGGGCTGAAGATTGGCTGGGCGTTTGCCTGGCGTACGTTGATCGCCGCTGAGTTGGTGTTCGGTGCGACCAGTGGCAAGGGCGGGTTGGGCTGGTACATCTTTCAGAATCGCAATGAGCTGTATACCGACAAAGTGTTTGCCGGGTTGGCGGTGGTGATCCTGATCGGGTTGCTGGTGGAGAATCTGGTGTTTGACACGCTGGAGCGGGTGACGGTGAAGCGTTGGGGGATGCAGCGCTGATTTGTCGCGCTCCGACCGGCCCCTTCGCGAGCAGGCTCGCTCCCACATTTGAAATGCATTCCCATGTGGGAGCGAGGCTGCTCGCGAAAGCGTCGGTCCGGCCACCGCCTCATTAGCTGAATGTTTGCTAGCATTGCGCGCAGATCAATCCATATCATCTACGAGTGCTCAGCATGCAACTCCCGGACATGAACCTTCTGGTCGCCCTCGACGCCTTGCTCGACGAGGGCAGCGTGGTGGGCGCCGCGCGGCGAATGAACCTCAGCCCGGCAGCCATGAGCCGAACCCTGACGCGCATTCGCGAAGCCATCGGCGATCCGATTCTGGTGCGCGCCGGCCGGGGCCTGGTGCCGACACCCAAAGCATTGGAGTTGCGTGAACAGGTGCGTGATGTGGTCGAGCAGGCCGCGCTGTTGTTCCGTTCGGCGGACACTGTGGAACTGGGCAGTTTGCGTCGGCGCTTCAGCATTCGCGCCAATGACTTTTTCATCGGCGTGTACGGCGGCAAACTGTTCGATACCCTCGACCAGCAGGCGCCGCACTGTGAACTGCGCTTCGTCCCGGAAGGCGATGGCGACGATGAAGCGCTGCGAGAAGGCCGGATCGACCTGAGCGTCAGCAACACCCGCCCGGTGACCCCGGAAGTAAAAGTGCAGAACCTGTTTTCCACGCATTTCGTCGGCCTGGTGCGAGAGGATCATCCACTGCTCGACGGCGAAATCACTGCCGAGCGTTATGCCGGTTTCTCCCACATCAGCATGTCGCGGCGTGGCATTGCGCGTGGGCCGATCGATACGGCTCTGAATGCGCTAGGTCTGGAGCGGCGAGTGGCAGTGATTGCGCCGAGTTTTCATGCGGCGATGTTTGCTCTGCCGGATTCCGACCTGATCCTGCCGGTGCCCAAGGAAGCGCTGTTGAGCGTGCGGCGGTTGGGCTTGAAGCTGCGCTCCTTCAACCTGCCGATTCCGTTGCCGACCCTGATGCTGACTCAGGCCTGGCACCCGCGCTTCGACAAGGACCCGGCGCACCGTTGGTTGCGTGAAACCCTCAAGACTTGCTGCGATGAGACCTGGCTCGCCGCGCAACCCTAATCCCACAATCGACACAAACCCCTGTAGGAGTGAGCCTGCTCGCGATAGCGGTGTATCAGTCAACGTAGATATCGACTGAAACGATGCCATCGCCAGCAGGCTCACGCCTACAGGATTAATCGTTGTGTTTGACACACTTATATCCTGCCAATAAGTCAATTTTCGTCAGCACTAAGCCCGACTAAGATGCTCCGGTATTTTTCCCTCCGGAGTTTGCATTCATGACATCCCTGACGGTCCCGGCGCCAATGGCCGCGACCAGCCCGGCGACGGCGGCCGCGCCACCGGCATTCGGGGCGCGGATCATCATCGGCCTGGTCGGCGTGCTGGTCGCGGTGCTGGTGTCGGGCCTCAACGAGATGGTGACCAAGGTCGCCCTGGCCGACATTCGCGGCGCGCTGAACATTGGTTACGACGAAGGCACCTGGCTCGTCGCCAGTTACACCGCCACCTCGGTCGCGGCCATGGCGTTCGCGCCGTGGTGCTCGGTGACGTTCTCGCTGCGCCGCTTCACCCTCTGCGCGATCAGCCTGTTCACCTTGCTCGGCGTGCTGTGCCCCTTTGCCCCGAACTACGAAAGCCTGCTGCTGATGCGCACCCTGCAAGGTCTGGCTGGCGGCGCGTTGCCGCCGATGCTGATGACCGTCGCCCTGCGCTTCCTGCCGCCTAACTTCAAACTTTATGGCCTGGCCGGTTACGCGCTGACGGCCACCTTCGGCCCCGGCCTTGGCACGCCGCTGGCGGGGTTGTGGACCGAATACGTCGGCTGGCAATGGACGTTCTGGCAAATCATCGTGCCGTGCCTGATCGCCATGGTCATGGTCGGTTACGGTATCCCGCAGGACCCGCTGCGGCTGGAGCGCCTCAAGACGTTCAACTGGAAAGGCCTGCTGCTGGGTTTTCCGGCGATCTGCATGCTGGTGATTGGCCTGTTGCAGGGCAATCGGCTGGACTGGTTCGAGTCGGATCTGATCTGCGCACTGCTCGGCTCGGGGTCGCTGCTGCTGGTGGCGTTCCTGATCAACGAGTGGTCGCAGCCGATTCCGTTTTTCAAGTTGCAGATGCTCGGCATCCGTAACCTGGCGTTCGCGCTGATGACCCTGGCCGGTGTGTTGGTGGTGCTGCAAGCGGTGGTGTTGATTCCGTCGAGCTATCTGGCGCAAGTGCAGGGTTATCGCCCGGTGCAGACCGCGCCGATCATGCTGATCGCGGCGTTGCCGCAGTTGATCGCGCTGCCGCTGGTGGCGGCGCTGTGCAACCTGCGCTGGGTCGATTGCCGCTGGGTGCTTGGCATCGGTTTAAGCATGCTGACGGCATCCTGTTTGGGCGGCTCGCTGCTGACCTCGGAATGGATTCGCGACAATTTCTACGTCCTGCAATGGCTGCAGATCTTCGGTCAACCGATGTCGGTACTGCCGCTGTTGATGCTCTCCACCGGCAGCATCCAGCCAACGGACGGGCCGTTTGCCTCGGCTTGGTTCAACACTGTGAAAGGTCTGGCGGCGGTGATCGCCACCGGGGTGCTCGAGGCGCTGACCACGGCGCGTCTGCATTTTCACTCGACCATGCTGGTCGACAGCCTCGGCAACTCACCGTTGGCCGACCGCAGCGATCCGGGCCTTGCCCATCGCCTGCACGAACAGGCCGTGGTGCTGACTTCTTCTGACCTCTATGTGTGCATGGCCGGCGTTGCAGTGGCGCTGATCCTGCTGATTTTCTGGCTGCCGACGCGGATCTTCCCGCCACGCGCACCGACTTGATTGCTGTACTGAAAATGAAGGTTTTTATGACGACTCAAGCAAAGCAAAAACTCGCGGTGGCCGTCGCTGCTGCGCTGGCGGTGGGCGTGCTGTTGTATATGGCGGTGCCCGGCCTTTTTGGCAAACGTACCCAGCAAAATACCAACGACGCTTTCGTCTCCGCTGATTTCACTTTAGTGGTGCCGCGCGTGGCCGGTTTCATCAAGGAAGTGTTGGTAGAAGACAACCAACGGGTACAGGCCGGGCAGTTGCTGGCGTTGATCGATGATCGTGATTTGCGTGCCGCCGCTGAGGCCGCGGATGCGCAAACCCTGGTCGCGCGCGCGCAGTTGCAGAACGCCAAGGCCACGCTCGAACGCCAGACCTCGGTGATCGCTCAGGCGCAGGCCTCGGTGGTCTCGGCCAAGGCTGAAATGGCGTTTGCCCAGCAGGAATTGAATCGCTACAACCACCTCGCCGGCGTGGGTGCCGGTACAGTACAGAACGCGCAACAGGCCCGTACGCGTATCGATCAGGCCTCCGCGCGGCTGGACACGGCGAGCGCGAAACTGGCGGCCGAGCGCAAGCAGGTGGAAATCCTCACCGCCCAGCGTAATGCCTCTGAAGGTACGTTGAAACATGCACAGGCGGCGCTGGAAATCGCCAGTTTCGAACTCTCCTACACGCGCATCACCGCGCCGCAGGACGGCATGGTCGGCGAGCGTGCCGTGCGCGTTGGCGCCTATGTGACGCCGGGCAGCAAGCTGCTGGCGGTGGTGCCGTTGCAGCAGGCCTATGTGGTTGCCAACTTTCAGGAGACGCAATTGACGGACGTGCAACCGGGCCAGCAAGTGCAGGTGCGCGTCGATAGCCTCGGCGGCGAGGCACTGAGCGGCCGCGTCGAAAGTATTGCGCCAGCGACCGGCGTGACCTTCGCGGCGGTGAAACCGGATAACGCCACCGGCAACTTCACCAAAGTGGTGCAGCGGATTCCGGTGAAGATTGTGCTGGAGCCTGGGCAGCCACTGGCCGAGCGGTTGCGGGTGGGGATGTCGGTCGAGGCGAGTATCGATACGCGTAGCTCGGCGAAATCGGTGCGCGAGGTGACTCAGCGATGAGCTTCTTTGAACGAACTGACGCCTTCGCGAGCAGGCTCGCTCCCACAGGAGAAACGCATTCCAAAATGTGGGAGCGAGCCTGCTCGCGAAGAGGCCGCTGGCAGCAACTCGCTTTGGGTGCCCTGCTCGCGATAAGTCTCAGCGCCTGCACCGTCGGCCCTGACTTTCAAAAGCCTGAAGCCACGCAAATCGCCGACTGGGCAAAACCCGCCAAATCCGCCCCCAGCCGAGCCGTCAGCGAACCGCTGAACGAACGCTGGTGGGAAGTCTTCAACGACCCACAACTCTCGGCCCTTACTCAACGTGCCGTGCGCAGCAACCTCGACCTGCAACTGGCCAGCAGCCGCCTGCAACAAAGCCGCGCCGCGCGCCAGGTAATCACCGTTGATCGCTACCCCAACACCGCCGCCACCGGCAGTTACGCACGCAAGCGCAACAGTGGCGAGGGCTTGAACGATCCGTCCGGGCACAACGGCGATTCCGCGTTCAATCTGTGGGACGCCGGTTTCTCGGCCTCGTGGGAGCTGGATTTTTGGGGCCGCGTGCGCCGCGAAACCGAAGCTGCCGATGCCAACCTCGAAGTCGCCGAAAACGACCGTCGCGGTGTGGTGCTCGCCGTCCTCGCCGACACTGCGCAGAACTACATTCAGTTGCGCGGCGTGCAGAACACCCGCGCCGTCACCGAGCAAAATCTCGACGTTGCCCGCCACAGTCTGAAGCTCTCACAACTGCGTCTGAATGATGGCGTGGCGACAGATCTGGACGTCGCCGAAGCCGCCGCGCAAGTTGCGGCCATCGAATCGCGCCTGCCGGCGCTGGAACAGCGTCAATCGCAACTGATCAACGCCATCAGCTTATTGATGGGCGAGCCGCCGCAAGCCCTGGCCAAGGCGTTATCCACAGACGCGGCGGTGCCGCAGTCGCCGCTCACGGTCGCCATCGGCTTGCCGTCGCAACTGGCCGAGCGCCGTCCGGACATCCGTCAGGCCGAAGCGCGGCTGCATGCGGCCACCGCCAACATCGGCGTGGCCAAGGGCGATTTCTATCCGCGCATCACCCTGTCCGGCAATCTCGGCTCGCAAGCGATGCAGTTGAGTGACTTCGGTTCGTGGGGCTCGCGCGCGTTCGGCATCGGCCCGCAATTCAGCCTGCCGCTGTTCGACGGCGGCCGCCTGCGCGGCATGTTGCACCTGCGCGAAGCCCAGCAACAGGAAGCGGCCATCGGCTACCAGCAAACCGTACTGCGCGCCTGGCACGAGATCGACGATCAACTGACCGCCTACAACGCCAGCCAGCGTCGCCGCGACAGCCTCGCCGAAGCCGTGCGCCAGAACCAGATCGCCCTGCGCACCGCGCAACAGCAATACGTCGAAGGCGTGGTCGATTTCGTCAACGTGCTCACCGTGCAGAGCGCGTTGCTCGCGACTCAGGAGCAGTGGGTGGAAAGCTCCACCGGGGTTTCGCTGGCGATGGTCGGGTTGTACCGGGCGTTGGGTGGGGGATGGGAGTCGGTGTATCCGGCAGCAGAAATGGCCGCTGAGTAACTCGATCGGCCTGAAATTTGAGTAATGTGCGCAGGTGTCCAGTGGGCGGATTTCCCTGCGCCAGCGGTGTGCCGAACTAGACTCAAAGACACGGCAACAGCGTTCAGCGCAACACCGAGGTGCATCATGCGTATGGCCAAAAAGGTGCAAAGCAGCCTGACCCGGGCGCATTGCGAATATGACATCGTCGCCCACCGGCACTCGTCCAGCAGCCTCGAAACCGCAAGGGTTTCCGGGGTGCCCGCCGAGCGCGTGGCGAAATCGGTGGTCCTCGACGACCACCACGGGCATTACCTGATGGCGGTGCTGCCGGCCAGCAATCATCTTGATTTGACCAAGGTGCGCAGTGGCGGCGAATGGCAGATCACCCGCGAGAGCAATCTGGCGCACATCTTCGATGACTGCGAGCGCGGCGCGGTGCCGCCGCTGGGGGATTCCTACGGGTTGGACATGGTCATCGACCCGCTGCTGACGCGGCAGAAGGATATTTATCTGGAAGCCGGCAACCACGCCTATCGCTGCACATGAGCATGCCGGAGTTTCTGAAAATGGTGCCGCATGCTGAGGTGCGGGAGTTGAGTCATTAGTTTCGCTGCCGCCTTCGCGAGCAGGCTCGCTCCCACAGGGGGATTGCGTTCAATCTGTGGGAGAGAGCCTGCTCGCGAATCATTTTCCAGGCCCCACGTGTCTGAAGGAGTTCATCCATGGAAAACCCAACCCACAGCCTCCCATCGCTATTCAAACAGCTCGGCCTGGACAACGACCCCACCGGCATCGAGCAATTCATCGCCACTCATTCCCCACTCAAACCCGAACTGCACCTGGCGGATGCGTTTTTCTGGAGCAATAGTCAGGCAGGTTTTTTGCGCGACGAGATTCTGGGTGATGCCGATTGGGCGGAGGTGGTGGATCAGTTGGATGTGTTGTTGCGTAAGGGGCGGGCGGGTTAACCACTACGTTGAAAAGGGCCAGGCCCGCGCTGTATGAACCAGCGCCATTATCCAGATTGCATCTCGATCTGGCTGATAGACAAGACGATAACTGGGATGGGGAATTATTTCGCGAGTGCCGGCAATGATGCCGACCGGGCCGATATTGGGGTTTTGGGATATTCGGGAAGCCGCTTCAGTGAAGCGGCGATCCATTTCGAGGGCCGCTTGTGGATTTGCGGCGTGGAGATAGTCCCAAATATTTTCACGATCCTGCACAGCTTTTTTAGTCCAGATAATCTTCATCCTTGATTTTCTACTAGCCTGCGCCTGGCGGCGAATTGTGCTTCAACTTCCTCGTTGGACAGGCCGTCACCCGCTGCCATTTCGTCTCTCGAGAGGTCGACCTTGCGTTGTAAAAAGGTCTCGTACTCGCGGGCTTCCTGTTGAGACCGAACAAACTGACGCATCATTTCGCGCATGATCTGCGATGCAGGTCTATGCGACGCCTCCGCCTCTGCCATGAACTGGTCGCGCAGCTCGGGCTCGAGCTTCATTGTGAAAACGGCTTGTTTGGACATCTCTGGACTCCATAAGAGGCTTGGTACTAACGAGGTATATACAACGTTGGTATGAATTTAGGAACTTTCAGTCACTACTTGCGACCAACGGGGCAATTTGTTTCAAAACTTGACTGATTTTCCCCTCCAATGCGATATTGATAGTTAGCAAACTAACAGTGTGCATTTTCTCGTGCCCGATACCCTCGACGCTCTCCAGATGAACATCAGCAGTGCCATGGTGGTGGCCGCCAGGCATTGGCGGAAGATCTGCCAGACCACGCTGGTCAATTACGGAATCTCCGAAGCCTGCGCCGTGCCGTTGTTGATGATCGGCCGGTTGGGTGAGGGTGTGCGTCAGGTGCAGGTGGCGCAGGCGGCCGGGATGGAGAGTCCGTCGCTGGTGCGTTTGCTCGATCAGTTGTGCCATGCCGGGTATGTCTGCCGCACTGAAGATGCGCAGGATCGGCGCGCCAAATGTCTGAGCCTGACCGACACCGGCCGTGAACTGGTGCAGGCGGTGGAAATCGAACTGGTGCGCTTGCGTCACGAAGTGCTCGAAGGGATCGATCAGAGCGATCTGGAGGCTACGCTTCGGGTACTCAGAGCTTTTGAGGCGGCCAATCCGCCGTTGGTGGTTAATTCTTGAACGGTTTTTTCACTGGCATTCCGCCGGCCCGGGACTGGTTCTACGGGGTTCGTACTTTTGCAGCGTCGATGATCGCGTTGTACATCGCCATGCTTATGCAAATGCCACGTCCGTATTGGGCGATGGCCACGGTGTACATCGTCTCCAGCCCGTTTCTCGGGCCGACCAGTTCCAAGGCGTTGTACCGCGCCGTCGGCACTTTTCTCGGTGCCGCAGCGGCGGTTTTTTTCGTGCCGATGTTTGTGCAGAGCCCTTATGTGCTGGTGGTGGTGATCGCGTTGTGGACGGGGATTCTGCTGTTCCTGTCCCTGCATCTGCGCACGGCCAACAGTTACGCGTTGATGCTCGCCGGATATACCTTGCCGCTGATCGCCTTACCGGTGGTGGATAACCCGCTGGCGGTGTGGGACGTCGCGGAAGCGCGCACCGAAGAGATTTTCCTCGGCATCGCCGTCGCCGCCGTGGTCGGTGCGATGTTCTGGCCGCGTCGCCTGGCGCCGGTGTTCAACGATGCCGTGAGCAAGTGGTTCACCGATGCTTCGACTTACAGCCTGAAGTTTCTCAGCCGTGACGTGCAGCCCGAAGAAGTCACCGCCCTGCGCATGGCCATGGTCGCCAGTTTCAACAGCCTCGAATTGATGATCGGCCAATTGCCCCACGAAGGCTCTCGGCCGCAAACCGTGCGTAACACCAAGGAGTTGCGCGGACGGATGATTCATCTGCTGCCAGTGATCGATGCGCTGGAAGATTCGCTCTACGCCCTCGAACGGCGCACGCCGGAACTGGTGGCAAAATTCGCGCCGCTGCTGGCCGCGACCCGTGAATGGCTCAGCCATCAGGATGCCGATCTCGACCGCTGGCAAGCGCTGAAAGACCAACTCGAAGCCCTGCAATCGAGCGCGCAAGCGCTGGAAGATCGCAAGCAATTGTTGTTCTCCAACGCCTTGTACCGTCTCGGCGAATTCATCGATTTGTGGCAAGACTGCCGCAGTTTGCAGGACGCGATTCTCTGCGAGCGGCAGGACAGCTGGCGCGCGGTGTATCGCCACTGGCGTCTTGGTCGGCTGACGCCGTTTCTCGACCGTGGGTTGATGATGTACTCGGTGGCCTCGACCATTCTGGCGATCATCGTCGCCTCGGTGCTGTGGATTCTGCTCGGCTGGCCGGACGGCGGCAGTGCGGTGATTCTGGCGGCGGTCGCGTGCAGCTTCTTCGCCTCGATGGACGACCCGGCGCCGCAGATTTACCGGTTCTTTTTCTGGACGGGCATGTCGGTGCTGTTCGCCAGTCTCTATCTGTTTCTGATTCTGCCGAACCTGCATGACTTCCCGATGCTGGTATTGGCGTTTGCCATCCCGTTCATCTGCGTCGGCACGCTGACGGTGCAGCCTCGCTTCTACCTTGGCATGCTCCTGACGCTGGTCAACACCTCGTCGTTCATCAGTATTCAGGGCGCGTATGACGCGGACTTTTTCGCATTCGTGAACTCCAACCTCGCGGGGCCGATGGGCCTGTTGTTCGCGTTTATCTGGACGCTGGTGGCGCGTCCGTTCGGCGCCGAGCTGGCGGCCAAGCGCCTGACCCGGTTCAGTTGGAAAGACATCGTCGACATGACCGAACCGGCGAATCTGGCCGAACACCGGCAATTGGGCGTGCAACTGCTCGATCGCCTGATGCAGCATCTTCCGCGTCTGGCCCTGACCGGCCAGGACACCGGCATCGCCATGCGCGAAGTGCGCGTGGGCCTGAACCTGCTTGATTTGCTCGCCTATACCCCACGCGTGAACGGCGTGCCGAAGACGCTGTTGCAGCAAGTGGTCGCCGAAGTCGGCGAGTATTTTCGCGCCTGCCTCAAGGCTGGCGAACGCCTGCCGGCGCCGAGCGGTTTGTTGATGACTCTGGACCGCACCCGCCGCGCGCTCAATGGCCATGGCGACGAAGAAACCCGACTACATCTGTTGCACGCCTTGAGCGGTTTGCGTCTGGCGTTGCTGCCGGGCGTCGAATTCGTTTCCAGCGCCGAGCCCGAAGAACCGCTGCCCGATGGAGCGCCCCTATGATCGGTGATCTGGACATCAGCGGCATTTTCCTGCCGACCCTGCTGGTGTTGATGGGCATCACTTATGTGCTGTTTCTGCTGGTGCACAGCGTGCTTACGCGGCTGCACTTTTACCGTCTGGTCTGGCACCGGGCATTGTTCAACGTGGCGCTCTACGCCGTACTGCTGTACGGCGTGGACTCACTCAGTCGATACCTGATGACATGAAAAAACCGTTTTTGACTATCGGTCGCGTGGTACTGACCCTGCTGATCGTGACTTTTGCCGTTGTCCTCGTCTGGCGCATGGTGATGTATTACATGTTCGCCCCCTGGACCCGTGACGGCCACATTCGTGCCGACATCATCCAGATCGCGCCGGACGTGTCCGGGCTGATCCAGCAGGTCGAGGTGAAGGACAACCAGTTGATCAAGCGTGGCCAAGTGCTGTTCAGCATCGACCAGGACCGTTTCAAACTGGCCCTGCGTCAGGCCAAAGCCGCCGTTGCCGATCGCGAAGAAACCCTGGCGCAGGCCCAGCGTGAAGCCAAGCGTAACCGTGGCCTGGGCAATCTGGTGCCGGCCGAGCAACTGGAAGAAAGCCAGTCCCGCGTGGCCCGCGCACAATCGGCATTGGCCGAAGCCATGGTCACGGTGGACAGCGCCCAACTCAACCTTGATCGCTCGGTGATCCGCAGCCCGGTGGACGGTTACGTCAACGACCGCGCGCCGCGTACGCAGGAATTCGTCACCGCCGGGCGCCCGGTGTTGTCGGTGGTCGACAGCAACTCGTTCCACATCGACGGCTATTTTGAAGAAACCAAACTCGACGGCATTCATGTCGGGCAATCGGTGGATATCCGCGTGGTCGGCGATCGCGCCAAGCTGCGCGGGCATGTCGAAAGCATCGTCGCCGGCATCGAGGACCGCGACCGCACCAGCGGCAGTAACCTGTTGCCCAACGTCAACCCGGCGTTCAGTTGGGTGCGGCTGGCGCAGCGGATTCCGGTGCGCATTGCCTTTGATGATGTGCCGGCGGACTTCCGCATGATTGCCGGGCGTACCGCCACCGTCTCGATCATCGACGATCAAAAGCAGGAGCCCGCGCAATGAACAGGGCCCTGATGATCGCCGGGTTGGGTGTGATGCTCTCGGCCTGTCAGATGGTCGGGCCGGACTATCAGGTGCCCGATGACGCGGCGATTCAGCGCAAGGACTTTCAGGGCGAACTGGCCGTTGCGGGCAAACCGGTGGTGTCGGCGCCGGTTCCGGCGGACTGGTGGCGGTTGTACAAGGATCCGCGACTGGATCAACTGGTGCAGCAGGCCATGGCCTCCAACACTGATCTGCGCGTGGCGGCAGCGAACCTTGCGCGGGCTCGCGCGCAAGTCGATGAGGCCGAGGCGGCCGGTGGCTGGAGCGCCGGCGTGAAGATGGGTGCCCAGCGTTTGCAGGAATCCGGTCAGGCGTTTTTGCTGCCGGAAAAAGTCCCGGTCGACAACGTCGGCGATATTGGCATCAGCGCTTCTTATCAGTTCGATCTGTGGGGCACTCTGCAACGCGGTATCGAAGGCGCGAAGGCTAACGCCGATGCGACTCAAGCGGCGGCTGACACTGCACGCATTACCTTGGTGGCCGACGTAGTTCGCGCCTACACCCAGGTTTGCGCGGCTAATGAAGAACGGGAAATTGCCCAACATTCCCTCGACCTGCAATCACAAAGCACCACGCTGACTCAGCGCTTGCGTGACGCCGGGCGTGGTGATGAAACCCAGGTCACTCGCTCGCAAACCCAATTCAAATCCCTGCGCGCCGAGCTGCCGCGCTATGAAGCGGCGCGTCAGGCCGGGCTGTTTCGCCTGTCGATGCTGCTGGCCAAACCGGTCGATCAGTTGCCTGCCGGCACGGCGACCTGCGCCGAGTTGCCGAAAATCGCCCAATTGGTGCCGGTCGGTGACGGCGCCGCGTTGCTCAAGCGTCGCCCGGATATTCGCCAGGCCGAACGTCGACTGGCCGCTTCGACTGCGGGCATCGGCGTCGCCACCGGCGAGTTGTATCCAGACATCAGCATCGGCGCGACCATCGGCACCGTCGGTCTTATTGACGACTTGGGTGATCCATCGACCAACCGCTGGGGTTTCGGCCCCTCGCTGAGCTGGAAAGTCCCGACCAACGGCGCCCGCGCGCGAATCCGCGAAGCTGAAGCGTCGACCCAAGGCGCACTGGCGCATTTCGACGGCGTGGTGCTCAACGCCATTCGCGAAACACAGACCGGTCTGGCCCAGTACAGCGCGTTACTGCAACGCCGCGATGCCCTGGCCGACGCCGAGCAGTCGGCGAAACTCGCCGCAGACCAGACGCACCGCTTCTTCCAGGCCGGGCGCGAGTCGTTCCTCGCCGACCTGCAAGCAACCCGCACCTACACCGATGTCACGGCGCAACTGGCCGCCGCCAACACGCAAGTCGCCATGAGCCAGATCGATTTGTTCCTCGCTTTGGGCGGCGGCTGGGAAAGCGGACGAACGCAAGCTTCAAGCCCGAGCAAACCCTGAGGCCATAGCTATGCTTTGAAGTGTTGAAGGGGCGCCCCGTGCAAAGCGCCCCTTCAGCGCACATTGCTAGCGCTGGTCTAGGGGAAACCAATAATGAAAAACCCTTACGCTCTCGGCTTCTGGTGCGCCCTCGTAGCGTTGGTGCTGCTCTCGGCCACCTATTTTTACGGCATCATGCTGGCCCACCAGATCGACAAGGCCATGGTTTTCCTCGACAGCGCCGTCGCGCTGATTGCGGTCATGGCAATCGTGGTGGTGGCTTGGGCATCGCTCCAGGTTCAGCGGGTGAAGAAGCGACAACTTGAACAGGGCAAGACCCTGGTGCTGATCTGGGACACCAAAGTTGCCCTGCGCAAGGTCGAAACCGTGTTCGACCGATATTTCTGGGGCAGCTACTGGCAGCCCGGCCGGACTTTCGCCGAAGTCATGGGCGAACTCACCGGCACGCCGCTGGAAAAAAGCCTCGAGGCGCTGAAGAAACAGTGTCTGGAACTCGACAAGCAGATCGACAGCGAAGGTTGGCACTGGCTGAACAATGCCCGGGAATTGTCCGACGTCGCCACGGCCATGGCCCGCGAACGCTATCAACTGGACTTCTGCGACCCGCGCGCCGATGGGCCGGGCGGGGCAGTGATCGATCGGGATTTCGAGGTGCTGGTGTATACCTGGACGGCGCGGCTGAAGAGCTTTGATCATCAACTCGATGAGATCGAGGTTCAGTATTCCTGATTTTTGGCTGAATCATCTGGCCCCTTCGCGAGCAGGCTCGCTCCCACAGGTACAGTGTTGTCCTTGTGGGAGCGAGCCTGCTCGCGAAGGCGGACTGAAAAACACTGAAACTCTCCCGGCCTGTCGACTGTCCACACTCCCCATAGACACTCTTTCACCTTTAAACATTGAGCCGTCTCCCGCGCCCAGTGCTAATCTCCACCGCTAAATTCAGCGGAGTCGAGCCGCAACCCGGTCACGGGTTCAGGGAAGACGACCACACTTTCAGCCACGGAAATCGATCAGGTCATTCATGAATAAATCAGCAGGCGTGCTACTCGGAATTGTTGTTGCCATCGGCGCGATCAGCGCAGGCGGGGCCTGGTACACCGGGACCAAGATCGAAGGCGTATTGAACAACGCCGTCTCTAACGCCAACAAAGAACTGCAAACCGCCATGGCCGGTTCCAACGGCACCGCGTCGCTGGAACTGGTGTCGCTGGAGCGCCACACCTTCACCAGCACGGCGCACTATCGCCTCAAGGGTGAAGGCGAGATGTTTGGCGATGCGCCGGTCGAGCTGCTGTTCGTCGACCACATCGAGCACGGCCCGCTGCCGTTCTCGCGTCTGGTGTCGCTGAAATGGCTGCCGGTGATGGCCACCAGCAACTACCAGCTGGAAAAGAATCCGGCCACCGAAAAATGGTTCGCCGCCACCAAGGGCGCTGCCCCGCTCAAAGGCGTAACCAACATCGGCTACGACGAGTCCACCACCAGCACCGTCGACCTGCTGCCACTGGAAACCGCGCTGGATGAGCAGTCGAGCCTGAAGTTTTCCGGCCTGACCCTGAACATCTCCGCCAGCGCCCAGGCACAGAAGGTCAAGGCTGACGGCTACATGGACAGCCTGAAACTGGTGACTGTGGCTGAAGATCAGGCGCCGGTGCAGATCGAACTCAACGGTCTGACCTTGGCGAGCAACCTCACCAAGAGCAGCTACGGCTACTACACCGGCAACAACACCCTGGAGCTGTCCAACAGCAAAACCACCTTCGGCACCAAGCAATCGGTGCTCGGCGTGAAGAACTTCGAAATGAAGAACCTCACCGAAGAAAACGGCAGCAATGCGTCCGGCCGTGCTGACTACACGGTGGGTGAAGTAACGCTCAACGACAAGAAAATCGGCTCGGCCAGCATGGCCATGAGCCTGAAAAACCTCGACATCCCGTCGACGATGTCGCTGATGCAGATCTACCAGACCAAACTGCAGCCTTACGAAAAAGCCGCCGCCGAAGCCACGGCAGCCGGCCTGCCGGCACCGGAGCTGAACCTGACCGAAGCCGAGTCGGCGCAGGTCAAGGCTGACCTGCAAAAACTGCTGGCCGCTGGCCCGCAAGTGGCGCTGGAGAATCTGTCGCTGAAAACCGCCAACGGTGAGAGCCGCGCGAATCTGGTGATCGACCTGACCAAGCCGCAATCGATGGATCTGCCGCCTGATCAACTGGGCAAACAGCTGATCGCGTTGCTTGATCTCAATATCACCGTGTCCAAGCCGATGCTGATTGATCTGCTCAGCGTGCAGGCGCAACTCGATGGTCAGACTGATGCCAAAGCCATCGTCGATGGGGCTACCGGCGCGGCCGACATGTTCTCCGGGATGGCCGTCGGCTCGCAGTTGGCGATCGTGGAAGGCACCAACGTCGTGACCAAGCTGCATTACGCCGCCAATCAGGTGGAATTCAACGGCCAGAAGATGACCGTCGAGCAGTTCGTCGGCTTCCTGATGAGCAAGTTCGCGGGCGTCACGCAAGTGCAGTAATACTGCGCTCTTAATAGAAACGCCCGGCCTCTGTACCCACAGGCGCCGGGCGTTTTGCTGTCTGGCGTTCGGCTTTTCGGTGTCGCGGCTGAGCCGCCGGCCGATTCTGAACAATTATTGTGTTCTGAATTTCGGTCCTCGCTTGCATGCAAACTGCCTGACTAAGCTTGGCTGAGCGTTCCTGGCTCGGCCCCGTTACGAATGGGCAAGGAGGGCATTACGACCCGGCTGGCCATGTAAGGATGCTGACGAATGCCGCGTATTGATGGTCCTGTATTACATCGTGGTTTACGCCCTTTGTTTCGAGTCGCGCTGTGCAGCCAATTGCTCTGGCCGGCCTTGGCGTTTGCCGACACACCCTACGATCAGATGGTGCGGGATGCCCGTGCCGGGCAAACCACGCCTGCGCTGAATGTGCTGCGCCAGGTGCCGCCGGGTCAGGCGACCACCGGGCAGATCAGCGATCACCTGCAAATCGCCAGTTGGGCCGGACTCGACGCCGAAGTGGTCAAGGTTTATGAAACCCAGGGCCGTGACCGTGTGCTGCCGGTTCAGGCGCTGACCGCCACCGCTCGTGCCTATCGCAACCTCAAACGTTGGGATCAGGCGACTCAGGTTTACAACAAGGCGCTGGCGCTGGAGCCGGATAACGCAGACCTGCAACTGGGACTGGCTCTGACGCAGGCTGACGCTGGCAAACCCGACGAAGCGGTCACCCGCGCCAAAGCGCTGGTGGCGGCCAAACCCGACGATCCTTCCCGTCGTTTGGCGCTCGGCTACGCGCTGAGCCGTGCCGGCAAGCAGTACGACGCCCTGTTCGAATACGATCAGGCCTTTATCCGCGCCGGCAGCAAACCTGAAGTCGCCCGCGAATACGTGGTCGCGCTGCAAAAGGCGCGTCTGCCGGAGCCAGCCCTGCGTCTGGCCAATCAGCGTCCGGGCCTGATCGATCCGGTCACCCTGCGCCGCCTCGAAGGCGATCTGGCTGCCGAGCGCGTGCGCCTCGCCGAACTGGCTACCCGCAGCGAACAAGAACGCTATGTGATCGCCGACCGCGCGTTGGCCGATTACGACAAATTGCTCGCCACCTGGACCCCGGACGCCACCGCTCACGATGACGTGATCCGCTGGCGCATCGACCGCATGGGTGCGCTCAAGGCCCGGGCGCGCACCGCCGACGTCATCACTGAATATCAAAAGCTGCAGGCCGAAGGCGTGAAGATCCCGACCTACGCCCTGCGTTGGGTGGCGGCGTCTTATCTCGATCAACGTCAGCCGGAACTCGCCACCGACCTCTACCGTCAGGTGCTGGCAGCTCCGGACGCCGATGCCAGCGATCGTCTGGAAGACACAACAGCGCTGTATTACTCGCTGCTGGAAAGCGACCGCGCCGACGAAGCGCGCAAAGTCGCCGAGGATGCAGCCAAGTCCCAGCGCCCGCGCACTGAACTCAAAGGCCTCCCCATCGGCAATCCCAACGATGAGTGGATGGACGCCCAACAACTCGCGGCACAGGCCGGCACCTACGGTTCCGACCTGCCACACGGGGAGGAGCGTTTACAGACGCTGGTCGAACAGGCGCCGGGCAACACCGGCCTGCGTCTGGCACAGGCCGATCTGTACCTGGCTCGCAACTGGCCGCGCCGCGCCGAGAATCAGCTCAAGGAAACCGAGAGCATGGTGCCGCGCGACATGGGCCTGGAAGTCGCTCAAGCGCGCACAGCCATGACGTTGCAGGAATGGCGGCAGATGGATGCACTCACCGACGACGTGGTGGCGCGATATCCGGACAACCGTCAGGTTCAGCGCGCGGCGCGCGAGCGTGAAGTCCACGACATGTCCGAACTGCGCGTCGAAGCCTACGGCGGCAAGGCCAACGGCGGTGGCAGTGGCGACGCCGGAGCGGTCAGCGGGAGTCGCGATTTCGGTATTCAGACCACCCTGTACAGTCCGCCCATAGATGAAGACTGGCGCGTGTTCGCCGGCGCCGGTTATGCCACTGGCGACTTCGCCGAAGGCACCGGCCACCACCGTTTCCAGCGCGTCGGTCTGGAACGTCGCACCCGCGACATGACGCTTGAAGCCGAAGTGTCCAATCACAATTACGGCTTCGGCGACAAACAGGGCGCACGTCTGGCGATCGCCCGCGACATCAATGACCACTGGCAGTACGGCGGCAGTCTCGAATACCTGTCGGCCGAGACGCCGCTGCGCGCGCTCAACAGCGACATCAAGGCCAATGGCGGCAGCGGTTTCATTCGCTGGCGCGCCAACGAAAGCCGCGAGTGGCGGCTGTCGGTGAGCCCGTCGCACTTCAGCGACGGCAACAACCGTGTCGAAGCCTTGCTCACCGGACGCGAGGGCGTCTACAGCGCGCCGAACGTGCAGGTCGATGCGGGACTGGAAGTCGGCACCAGCCACAACTCCAAATCCGATGACGTGCCGTACTTCAATCCGAAGTCGGACTTCAGCGTCATGCCACTGGTCAACGTCAATCACGTGCTCTATCACCGCTACGAAACCACTTGGAGCCAGCAGTTCCAGGCCGGTGCGGGGACGTACAGCCAGCGTGATCACGGCACTGGCGGCATGGCGCTGATCGGTTATGGCCAACGTTATGCCTGGAACGACGTGTTCGAGGTGGGCGGTTTGTTCAGTGTGATCAACCGGCCCTACGACGGTGATCGGGAGACCGATCTGCGTCTGCTCGTCGACCTCACTTTCCGCTTCTAGAAGAGTTTGAAGATGCCTTTGATTTCGCGTTTCATCCTTTTGCTGGGGGTGCTGCTGGCCAGCGCTTGCGCCCAACAAGCCCCTGCATTCACCCCGCCATCCGAGCGTCCGGTGGCGGCCAGTGAAAAACCGTGGCCGAAAAATCATGTGTTAGGCATCGCCTATCACGATGTCGAAGATCGCGACCCCGATCAGGCTGTGGTGGCGGTGCGTACCGAGCGCCTGATCGAGCAGCTCGCGTGGCTGCGGGAAAACGGCTACAAACCGGTGACGGTCGATCAGATCATGGCCGCACGCAAGGGCGGGCCGGAACTGCCAGCGAAGGCGATCCTGCTCAGTTTTGACGACGGTTACTCAAGCTTCTACACCCGCGTGTTGCCGGTGCTGCGTGCCTATAACTGGCACGCGCTGCTGGCGCCGGTCGGCAGCTGGATCGACACGCCGCTGAACCAGCCAGTGGATTTCGCCGGTGCTCCGCGCCCGCGTTCCGACTTCCTGACCTGGGATCAGATTCGCGAAATCTCACGCTCCGGGCTGGTGGAAATCGCTGCCCACACCGACGCCAACCACAAAGGTATTTTGGCCAACCCGCAGGGCAACCTGCAGCCTGCGGCGGCCACCCGGCGTTATGACCCAGTGACCAAACGCTATGAATCCGAGGCCGATTTCCAGGCGCGGATTCGTACCGACGTGAACAACATCTCGGAAAAGATCCGTAAGGTCACCGGTAAGAAACCGCGCGTGTGGGTCTGGCCATACGGCGCGGCGGATGGTACTTCGCTGACCGTGGTGGGCGAGGAAGGCTACGAAATGGCCCTGACCCTCGAAGACGGTCTCGACGCCCTCGACAACCTGATGAGCAGCCCGCGCTTTCTCGTCGCCTCGGATCCTGACGGCGCGCGTTTCGCCAACAGTATCGTCGACGTGCAGTCGGATTTCGTCATGCGCGTGGTGCATGTCGATCTGGACAACGTCTACGACCCGGATCCGGCGCAGCAGGACATCAACCTCGGCAAACTGGTGCAGCGCATCGCTGACTTGGGCGCCAACACAGTGTTCCTGCAAGCCTTCGCCGATCCCAAGGGCGATGGCCTGGTGCATTCGCTGTACTTCCCCAACCGCCACTTGCCGGTGCGTGCGGATATTTTTAACCGTGTCGCCTGGCAACTACGTACCCGCGCTAACGTGAAGGTCTTCGCGTGGATGCCGGTGCTGAGTTTTGGTCTCGACTCTAAACTGCCGCGCGTGACCCGTTGGGACCCGAAAACCGGCATCACCTCGGTGGATCCGGATCAGTACCAACGCTTGTCGCCGTTCGATCCTGAAGTGCGACGGATCATCGGTGAAATCTACGAAGACGTGGCGCGCCTGACCTCGGTCAACGGCATTCTCTACCACGACGACGCGTTGCTCTCGGACTTCGAAGATGCCAGCCCGGCGGCGCTCAAAGCCTATGCGGCCAGCGGCTTGCCGGACTCGATCGCGGCGTTGCGCGATGACCCGGCTGCCATGCAGCGTTGGACCCGATTCAAGAGCCGCTACCTGATCGACTTCACCAACGAGCTGACGGCCAAGGTTCGCGCCATTCGCGGCCCGCAGGTGCTGACCGCGCGCAACATCTTCGCCGAGCCGATGCTCAATCCACACAGCGAAGAATGGTACGCACAGAACCTCGACGACTTCCTCGCGACCTACGACTGGACGGCGCCGATGGCGATGCCGCTGATGGAAAAACAGACCCAGGCAGAGTCCGGCCCGTGGCTGGAGTCGTTGGTGGAAACCGTCAGAAAGCGTCCCGGAGCGCTGAATCGCACCGTGTTCGAATTGCAGGCGCGCGACTGGACCAAAAAAGAACAGGCCGACATCGATGGCAAACAACTGGCCGACTGGATGGGCCGTCTCAAGCGCCAGGGTGCGACCAGTTTCGGTTACTACCCGGACAACTTCCTCGACAATCTGCCGGACCTGAAAACCGTCCGGCCTGCGCTCTCCAATAAATGGAACCCATAACATGCTGGATAGACTGTTAGCCCTGCTTGTTCTGGCGCTCGTCCTCGGCGTGCCGCTGGGACTGATTTTCCTCGTCACCGGCCAGTTCCTGATGGACTTCGTGTTCTTCTACCCGTTGTTCATGTCGGGGTTGTGGATTGCCGGTGGCCTGTATTTCTGGCTGCACTGGGAACGCCACTGGCCGTGGAAGGACGACACCCTGCCGCCGCCGCTGGCGGGCGAACCGCTGATCTCGATCCTGATTCCTTGCTACAACGAAGGCGACAACGCTGCCGACACGATTCACGCGGCGCTGGCCCAGCACTACCCGAACATCGAAGTCATCGCGATCAACGACGGCTCCAAGGACAACACCGCCGAAGTGCTGGACAGGATCGCCAAGGAAGACCCACGGCTGCGGGTGCTGCACCTGGCGGAAAACCAGGGCAAGGCCGTCGCCCTGCGAATGGGAGCCATCGCGGCGCGCAGTGAGTATCTGGTGTGCATCGATGGTGACGCGCTGCTGGCGCCGAACACCGCAGCCTATCTGGTCGCGCCGATGCTCGATAACGCGCGGTTGGGCGCAGTGACCGGCAATCCACGGATTCGCACACGCTCCACGCTGGTCGGGCGGGTGCAGGTCGGGGAGTTCTCGTCGATCATCGGTTTGATCAAACGCACACAACGAGTGTTCGGGCGGATCTTCACGGTGTCGGGCGTGATCGTCGCGTTCCGTCGCACGGCCCTGCACCGGGTCGGCTACTGGAGCCCGGACATGATCACTGAAGACATCGACATCAGTTGGAAGCTGCAACTCGATCACTGGAGCATCTTCTACGAGCCACGCGCGCTGTGCTGGATTCTGATGCCGGAAACCCTTGGCGGTCTGTGGAAGCAGCGCTTGCGTTGGGCTCAGGGCGGCGCCGAAGTGTTGTTCAAGAACATTCGTGGCATCTGGCAGTACCGCCATCGTTACCTGTGGCCGTTGCTGTTCGAATACTGCCTGTCCACCGGTTGGGCGTTCACTTTCCTGTTGTCGGTGATCTTCTGGGGCGTCGGCAAGTTTGTGGTCATGCCCGAAGCCATTGCGGTGGATCACTTGATGCCGCCGGCGTTTACCGGGTTGCTGCTGGCCTTTGTCTGCCTGGTGCAGTTTGCCGTCAGCATCATCATTGACCGGCGCTACGAGCCCGGGTTGGGCAAGACCATGTTCTGGGTGGTCTGGTATCCGATTGCGTTCTGGTTTGTCAGCCTGCTGACCACGCTGGTCAGTTTTCCCAAGGTGCTGTTTGGCCAACATCAGAAGCGTGCGCGCTGGGTCAGCCCTGACCGTGGCATCAAGCCGATCGGGGACGACGAAGAGGAGGTCATCAAATGAAAATCATCCGGACTCGCCAACGGCCGTTTCTGGTCGTGATCGATGTGATCTTCACCGTTATCGCTTGGGTTGGCCTGCTGTATCTATTGGTGCAAGGCCTGTGGCCATTGGTCGAAACCCACGAAGGTGGGCCGCGCATTGATAGCTCGGCGTTTGATGCGCTCGGCACCTTGCAGATTTATCTGTGGGTGGCGGTGGTGAACGCGGTGATCCTCATTACTTGGGCGCGTTATCAGCACCGCAAAAGCCGCAGCTTCGCCCAGCGCCGACTGCCGGCGCCGGTGGTCGACGATGAGGGGCTGAGCAAGAGTTTCAAGCTGTGCGACGACCGCTTGCAAAAGCTGCGCACCCCGGGGGTGATGACCATTCACAACGATCAGGAAGGCGACATCAGCCATGTGGTGACGCATTTCTGGCCGGTGCAGCAGGCCGAATTGCCGCCGCCGCTGGCACCGCTTGAACACCCGAGAGTGATCTTTTTGCATGCCGAAGACGACGACAATCGTGAGCCGGTCAACCGGATGACCTGACTTCGCGAATCAACTGCCAGGCCTCTGTAATCGACAGCGGCTGTTTCATTCGCTCGGCCAGCAGCGCCATGGCGCGCTCCTCTTCGCAAGCCACAGCGGCCACCACAACACCGTTTTGACCGAACAGCCCGAGGAAGGGCGGCTGTTCGGGCTCGCCCATGAACTCGACTTCATCCCAGTGCTCGGCGTGGCCGAGGTAGTCGTAGTTCTTGCCAAAGTGCCACGTCCAGAAAAACGGTACATCCAGATAGTGCTCGTTGCCGCCAAGCATGTTGGCAGCGGCGATTCGTGCGTGTTGCTGGGCCAGGCGCCAATGTTCGATGCGCTGTGGCTGGCCGTTGAGCGGGAACGTAGCGATATCGCCAATCGCCCACAGACCTTCCGATACGCGCATGCCGCCGTCGACCCGCAGTGAATGGTCTTTCTCCCGTGGTAATACCGTGAAAGCCTCGGTGGCCGGGTGCACGCCGACGCCGGCCAGCACCAGATCCGCTGCAATCCGCAAGCCATTGTCGAGCAAAACCGCCTCGACTTTGTCGTGACCGGTGATCTCCACGGCCTCATGCTCGGTGATGAACTTCACCCCGTTTTCTTCGTGCAGCGCACGGATGGCTTTGCCCACGGCTTCGCCAAACTGGGCGGCGAAAGGAATCGCGTGGCGGGCGAGTACCGTGACATCGAGACCCTGCTGGCGCAGCGCCGAGGCGCATTCGAGGGCGATGAAACTGTCCCCGATGATCACCGCGCGTTGATCGGGTTGGGCCGCGAGCATGATCTGTTCGGCATGGGCTTTTGAGCGCAGGAGGAACACCTGCGGCAGATCCGCGCCGGGCAACTCCAACGGATTGGGTTCACCGCCCGTGGCCAGCACTGCGGCGTCGTAATTCACGGTTTGGCCATCGTTCAGGTGAAGGGTTTTCGCTGGGGCGTCGAGCGAAGTGATTTCGCTTTGAATGCGTTCGATACGCTGCTCTTTGTAAAAATCTTCATCGCGCAGCGGCGGGGTTTCTTCCGGCGACATTTCGCCTGCGAGGACAAATTTGCTCAGCACGGTGCGGTCGTAACCGGCGTCTGCTTCGCGGTCGATCATTTTTATGCGCCCGCCAAATCCCTTTTCCCGCAGCGCCGCCGCGCATGCAGTGCCCGCCGCACCGGCGCCGACAATCACGAACGTGCGTGAATCGTCTGCCGGTGGCGTGTGCGGATCGGCGATCGGCTGGTCATCGACCCAAACCTCTTCGCCGCGTAGCTCCAACGGATACCGCTTGAGGCTGTCGAGGGCCGGCGGCTCGCATAAGGCGCCGTCTTCAATACGGAAAGCAGCCTTGTGCCATGGGCAGATCAGCCGACCATGACACAACGCGCCGTCCGCCAATGGCGCGCCGGCATGTGGGCATTCGCCCTGAAACGCACGTAATTGGCCGGCGGCGCGCAGCACAACGATCTTCAAATCGCCGATTTTGACTTCCAGGCCACGGTCTTGCGGGACATCTGCAAAACGGGCGACACGGTGCAGGGACATGTTCGACTTCCTCGCGGGCATTTCTCTTACGAGTTTGCGCAACAGTGCGAGGTTCAGCCATTTGCCACTGCCACGGCACGAACGGTACAGCTATAGTTTGCAGGCCGACGACGGCCCCACTGCACAAGGTGCTCCCGGAATGACCCGATTGACCTCTCTCAACCCTTGGCTGGCGGCCGTTGCCGTCGCCCTTTGCGTGCAGTTTCCGGCGCAGGCCGCCCAGGAGCGCTTCACCCTCAGCATCCCTGGTGTGTCCGATAACCGTCTGTTCACCTCGGCAGCGGCCAGCGATGCAGCCGGTTGCGGCGGCAAGAACCAGTCGCCGGCGCTGAGCTGGAACGCCGGCCCTGCCGGTACACAAAGCTACGCGATCGTCATGCACGACCCGGACGGTCAGAAAGGCCTGGGCGTCGATCACTGGATTCACTACGGCATCAAAGCCACCACTCGCCAGATCGCCGCTGGTGTCGGTGCCAAATCCGCGTTCGAAGGCGTCGGCGGCACCAACAGCAAAGGCAACACTCACTACATGGGCCCGTGCCCACCGGTGGGTGATAGCGCGCACCACTACATCATCCAGATCTACGCCCTCGACCTGGCCCCGGACGCACTGCCGGCCGGTCTGACCCGCGCCGAGCTGATGGAAAAAATCAAAGGCCATGTGCTGCGCAACAGCAGTGCGGTGCGGCGTTATCACCGCTGAAAATTTTTTCAGTCGCGTTTAACCCGAACTGAAAGGGCTGCCCGTCTCAGTGGATGAATGATCAATTTCATCCCGAGGTCAGCCCCCATGTCCCGTTCCCTGCCTTTTCTGCGACCTGTTGCGGTCGGCGTGCTGTTGGCCATCGCCGGTTGTGGTGTTTCGTCCAATCCGGAATCCGTTGCCGCGCCGGCTCAGCCTGAAACGATGGTGCAGCATGAAGCTGTGCTGGCCGACAGTGCGATGGCCAAGCGCAGTGTTCGCCCGGCACCGATCGCCAGTTTCGCTGCGATGCCCGCGCGGGAAAGTTATCCACAAGGCTATCGCGACGAGCAGCGTGAGCAGTATCAGAAGCTGGCCGACAACCCCATCCACAGCGTCACCGAAACCCCGGTCTCGACCTTCAGCGCCGATGTCGACACCGGCGCCTACGCCAACGTCCGTCGCCTGCTCAATCAGGGACGCCTGCCGCCGGAAGGCGCGGTGCGACTTGAGGAAATGGTCAATTACTTTCCCTACGACTACGCATTGCCCAACGATGGCTCGCCGTTTGGCGTGACCACCGAACTGGCCGCGTCACCGTGGAACCCGCACACCCGATTGCTGCGCATCGGTATCAAGGCTTCCGACCGCGCCGTAGCAGAACTGGCCCCGGCCAATCTGGTGTTTCTGGTGGACGTGTCCGGCTCGATGGATCGCCGTGAAGGGCTGCCGATGGTCAAGAGCACGCTGAAACTGCTGGTCGATCAATTGCGCGATCAGGATCGTGTGTCGCTGGTGGTGTATGCCGGTGAATCCCGAGTGGTGCTGGAGCCAACTTCCGGACGGGAAAAAGCGAAGATTCGTACCGCCATCGAGCAATTGACCGCAGGCGGCTCGACCGCTGGTGCGTCGGGCATCGAACTGGCCTATCAAATGGCACAACAAGCGTTCATTCCCAAAGGCATCAACCGTATCCTGCTGGCCACCGACGGCGACTTCAACGTCGGCGCCAGCGACTTTGACAGCCTTAAACAAATGGCTGTGGATAAACGTAAAACCGGTATTTCCCTCACCACCCTGGGATTTGGTGTGGATAACTACAATGAACACTTGATGGAACAACTGGCCGATGCCGGCGATGGCAACTACGCCTACATCGACAACCTGCGCGAGGCGCGCAAAGTGCTGGTCGATCAACTCGGTTCGACCCTTGCCGTGGTGGCGAAAAACGTCAAACTGCAAGTGGAATTCAACCCGGCGCAGGTCAGCGAATACCGCCTGCTCGGCTACGAAAACCGTGCGCTCAAGCGTGAGGACTTCAGCAATGACAAAGTCGATGCCGGCGAAATCGGCGCAGGACACACGGTGACCGCACTGTATGAAATTGTCCCGGCGGGCGAGAAGGGCTGGCTGGAACCACTGCGCTACGGCAAATCGAGTGCGGCTGTTGCCGAGAAGAACGGGGAATTGGCGATGCTGCGTGTGCGATATCAACAGCCCGAAGGTGGGAAAAGTCGGCTGATCGAGCGGCCGATTGCCAATCAGGTCGCACCGGCCAGCGAAGACCTGCGCTTTGCCGCCGCCGTTGCAGCGTTTTCCCAGCAACTCAAGGACGCTCGCTACACTGGCGACTTCAGCTTGAAAGACACCGAAGCGCTGGCGCGCGGCGCGCGGGGCGATGATCGTTTTGGCCTGCGCAACGAGTTCGTGCAACTGGTCGAACTGACGCAGAGCCTGCGCACTTCAACTGCATCGAATACGCTGCCCACTGAGCGACGGATTGAATAGTGAGTCGTCTGAAAGGCTTCATCAGTCAGCTGTTTGCTTCGCCAGACAGCCCGGCCGCCAGCAGCGATGAAACGCTGCTGGCGCGTTATCGCGAGGGCGACGGCGCGGCGTTCGAGATCTTGTATGCCCGTCATCGTCAGGGCCTTTATCGATTTCTGCTCGGTTTGAGCGGCAAACCGGAACTGGCCGACGAAGTCTTTCAGGAAACCTGGCTGAGCCTGATCCGCAGCACCAGTCAGCCACAAGGACGAGCGACCTTTCGTACCTGGTTGTTCCAGATTGCCCGCAATCGCCTGATCGACCACTGGCGCAAGCACGGCGCCCATCAACCGTTGCACGACAGCTACGACGAACAGGCGCACGCGGTCAGCGATGAGGCGAGTGATCCCGAACAACTGCTGAGCCTCAGCCGCGACAGCCAGCGCTTGGAAAACGCACTGCAAACCCTGCCGGCCGACCAGCGCGAAGTGTTCCTGCTGCGCGCCCACGGCGACCTCGACCTGGCGCAAATCGCCAGCCTCACCGAAACACCGCTGGAAACCGTCAAAAGCCGCTTGCGCTACGCCCAGCAAAAACTGCGTCGGCTGCTGGCCGAGGAGGTACTGACATGACTGACGCCCGCCAGACACCCGAAGATCCTGTGATCAAACATGTTCGCGAACAGCACAACGCTGAACCGCCAGCGCACCTCGACGCGTTCATCCTCAAGGCTGCCCACCGAGAAGTCCCGGCACCGAAGCCAGGCCTGTGGCAACGCTGGCTCGACGCCTGCCGCAAACCGCGCTGGCAAGTCGCCTTCGCCAGCCTCGTCGGCGTCGCCCTGATGCTCTCGCTGGTGCAACGCGCCCCCGAACCGCAGCCGTCATTCGACTTCGCCCCGGCCGCCAAACCCGCCGCATCAATGGCGCGTAAACAAGCGCCCGAAGCATTGTCCGCTCCCGCGCCGATGGCAGAAATGGCCGCGCCGATGCAAGGCGAAGCGTTCAGCGCCGACGAAGCCAAAACCAGCAAACGCGCCGCCGCCCCGGCCAACGGCCTCGACGAACAACTGCGCGAAGTCCTGCGCCTGCGCGAATCCGGCGAATCAAAAGCGGCCGACACCCTGTTCAACAACCTGCACAAACGCTACCCCAACGCCGACCTCGACGCCCGACTGGAAAAAATCCAGCAGAACTGACCGCCTGTTCGCCCAGCCATTTGGCATTGCCCCGCAAAAACGCGCACTATCGGGCCATAGCTGAAGCGCTGGAGAACACCGTGGCACCAAAAATCGACCGCATCGCCCAACTCCTCAATTGCCCGCAAAAGGGCGAAGAGATGCGCCGCGCGATTACTGAAGCGCGTAAGGAGTTTCTGCTGAGCCAGCAGGAAGAGGATGTGCTTGAGGAACAGGACGTCTTTGAAGAGGAGGTTGGGGAGGAGGAAGAAGAGGATGAGGATGAGGATTACGATGAGTTTGATTGGACGACGGAGTGAAGCTGTTTGAGGAATTCCCTTTAAAAAATCATTTCCTCCCCCTGAAGTTTCCAGCTGCCATTGTCCATTTATATGTTCGTTGACCCTCCGTGCTGAAAAGGGGCACTATAAGGTACTATTTTTCGTACTTTTGGAGGCGTCATGGAGCACCTGCTGGCTAGTCGTTCAGTAAGCATTACTGAACTGAAACGCAGCCCCAGTACTGTGATCGAGCTTGCCGGTTCGGAGCCCATCGCCGTTCTCAACCATAATCGCCCAGCTGCCTATCTCTTGGCCCATGCCACTTATCAGGAGTTGCTGGATCGCTTGCGAGCGGCTGAATTGCGCGAGGCAATCGCTGCAAGTCGTAACGATCCTCGTCCGGCGGTCGCAGCCGACACCGTTTTTGCTGAGATTGATGCGCTTATAGATGACATCGAAGCTGAGCAAAATCGCTTATGACGCGGTTGTTATTTTCCGCAATGGCTCGAGAGGATCTGCAACAGATCGCCCGCTTTATCGCTCGTGACAACCCTGGACGTGCTCGGACCTTCGTTGGTGAGTTGCGTGTGCGCTGTGATCAGTTGACCAGCCAACCGAATCAAGGAGTTTCCCGAGAGGAGTGTGCCAGGGGGCTGAAAATGATCGCCCACGGTCGCTACCTGATTTTTTACTCACTTGTTGAGAGAGATGTTCAGATAGAGAGGGTTCTGCATAGCGCGCGAGACATCGCTCGAGTACTCGATCCCCACACCCCGGATCGCTAGCCAGATCAGGCTGAAAACCAACGCCCACAAAAAAGCCCCGGACCATCACAGTCCGGGGCTTTTTCGTTTAAATCAGTGGTGCACCAGGCGGGATTCGAACCCACGACCCCTGCCTTCGGAGGGCAGTACTCTATCCAGCTGAGCTACTGGTGCAGCGGGCGACATCATACCTAGGTCGGCTCGGGGCGTCCATGCTGGGTTTTGGGGCGTATTGTCAGTGCGCGTGTCGGGATAAATCCGCTGCATTCCTTAAAGCGGTAACGTCCTGCAAAACCCTCGCTTGGCGCTTTCGCGGGGCTGATCTATGGTTTTGCTGCGGCTGGAGCTTTTTGCTCGTTGATCTGAAAATTTCCACAAACACGCCGTTTTTGTTCTTTTTTTCGAACGCCCTATTGTCCTTTAACCCCTTTGCTCCTACGATCCGTTTGAGATTTCAAACGCTCGTTGATGGGGTGTTGAAGCGCAGGTGTTTCGAGTCGTGCACTATCTTATGCGCCTCACCCGGTCACTGATTTCCCTGACGGCAGCCTTGCGAGGCGCCTTTCTACAATCATAATTTGCTCCGCGCAGGCCGCGGTGCTGTTAAGGAAAGCCGACATGCAGCTTAAAGATACCCTGTTGTTCCGCCAGCAAGCCTTCATTGATGGCGCTTGGGTCGATGCGGACAACGGTCAGACGATCAAGGTCAATAACCCGGCCACTGGCGAAATCCTCGGCACCGTGCCGAAGATGGGCGCTGCCGAAACCCGTCGTGCCATCGAAGCCGCTGATAAAGCGCTGCCGGCCTGGCGTGCACTGACCGCCAAAGAGCGTGCCGGCAAGCTGCGTCGCTGGTTTGAACTGATGATCGAGAACCAGGACGACCTCGCTCGCCTGATGACGCTCGAACAGGGCAAGCCGCTGGCCGAAGCCAAGGGCGAAATCGTTTACGCCGCTTCGTTCATCGAGTGGTTCGCCGAAGAAGCCAAGCGCATCTACGGTGACGTGATTCCGGGCCACCAGCCGGACAAGCGCCTGATCGTGATCAAGCAACCGATCGGCGTGACCGCGGCGATTACCCCGTGGAACTTCCCGGCAGCGATGATCACCCGTAAGGCCGGCCCGGCGCTGGCTGCCGGTTGCACCATGGTGCTCAAGCCTGCTTCGCAAACTCCATTCTCCGCATTCGCGTTGGCTGAACTGGCCCAGCGTGCCGGCATTCCTGCGGGCGTGTTCAGCGTTGTTTCCGGCAGCGCCGGCGACATCGGCAGCGAGCTGACCAGCAACCCGATCGTGCGCAAGCTGTCCTTCACCGGTTCGACCGAAATCGGTCGTCAACTGATGGCCGAATGCGCCAAGGACATCAAGAAAGTCTCGCTAGAACTGGGCGGCAACGCGCCGTTCATCGTGTTCGACGACGCAGATCTGGATAAGGCCGTCGAAGGCGCGATCATTTCCAAGTACCGCAACAACGGCCAGACCTGTGTCTGCGCCAACCGTCTGTACATTCAGGATTCGGTCTACGACGCGTTCGCCGAGAAGCTGAAAGTGGCAGTGGCCAAACTGAAGATCGGCAACGGTCTGGAAGACGGCACCACCACTGGCCCGCTGATCGACGAGAAAGCCGTGGCCAAGGTGCAAGAACACATCGCTGACGCCGTGGCCAAAGGTGCCACCGTGCTGGCCGGTGGCAAGCCGATGGAAGGCAACTTCTTCGAGCCGACCATCCTGACCAACGTGCCGAAAAACGCAGCCGTGGCCAAGGAAGAAACCTTCGGCCCGCTGGCGCCGCTGTTCCGTTTCAAAGACGAAGCCGAAGTGATCGCGATGTCCAACGACACCGAGTTCGGTCTGGCCTCGTACTTCTACGCTCGTGACCTGGGCCGTGTGTTCCGTGTGGCGGAAGCCCTGGAATACGGCATGGTTGGCGTCAACACTGGTCTGATCTCCAACGAAGTCGCGCCATTCGGCGGCATCAAGGCTTCGGGCCTGGGCCGTGAAGGCTCCAAGTACGGCATCGAAGATTACCTGGAAATCAAATACCTCTGCCTGGGCATCTAAGCCGAGAAAGGGATCGCTGCAAACGCAAAGGGCACGAGAGCGCTGTCCCTTTGCGTCGTTTCAAACCGGAATTTTCTCTGCGGCCGGGAACGCCGTGGCAGTCGATCATCGCATGCTGCCACCGTCGCTTCCTCCCGCTTAATCCTTGAACCACGCCGCCCGATGAGCGGCGAATGAGGACTGTAATGAGCAAGACTAACGCTGAACTGATGGCCCGCCGTACCGCTGCTGTACCCCGTGGTGTTGGCCAGATTCACCCGATCTTCGCCGAATCCGCGAAGAACGCGACCGTAACAGACGTTGAAGGTCGTGAATTCATCGACTTCGCCGGCGGTATCGCTGTACTGAACACCGGCCATGTGCACCCGAAAATCATCGCTGCCGTGACCGAACAGCTGAACAAGCTGACCCACACCTGCTTCCAGGTGCTGGCTTACGAGCCTTACGTTGAGCTGTGCGAAAAAATCAACGCCAAGGTGCCAGGTGATTTCGCCAAGAAAACCCTGCTGGTCACCACCGGTTCCGAAGCCGTGGAAAACGCCGTGAAAATCGCCCGTGCCGCCACTGGCCGTGCCGGCGTGATCGCGTTCACTGGCGCTTACCACGGTCGCACCATGATGACCCTGGGTCTGACCGGTAAAGTCGTGCCTTACTCGGCCGGCATGGGCCTGATGCCAGGCGGCATCTTCCGCGCGCTGTACCCGAACGAACTGCACGGCGTGAGCATCGACGATTCGATCGCTTCCATCGAACGCATCTTCAAGAACGACGCCGAGCCGAAAGACATCGCTGCGATCATCATCGAGCCTGTACAGGGTGAAGGTGGTTTCTACGTCGCGCCGAAGGAGTTCATGAAGCGTCTGCGTGCCCTGTGCGACCAGCACGGCATCCTGCTGATCGCTGACGAAGTACAGACCGGCGCTGGCCGTACCGGTACGTTCTTCGCCATGGAACAGATGGGCGTTGCTGCCGACCTGACCACTTTCGCCAAATCCATCGCTGGCGGCTTCCCGCTGGCCGGTGTTTGCGGCAAGGCCGAGTACATGGACGCCATCGCTCCAGGCGGCCTGGGCGGCACCTACGCCGGTAGCCCTATCGCTTGCGCCGCGGCCCTAGCCGTGATGGAAGTGTTCGAAGAAGAACAATTGCTGGACCGCTGCAAGGCTGTTGGCGAGCGTCTGGTCACTGGCCTCAAAGCCATCCAGGCCAAGTACCCGGTGATCGGCGAAGTCCGTGCCCTGGGCGCGATGATTGCCGTCGAGCTGTTCGAAAACGGCGACAGCCACAAACCGAACGCTGCCGCTGTGGCGTCCGTTGTGGCCAAGGCTCGTGACAAGGGCCTGATCCTGCTGTCCTGCGGCACCTACGGCAACGTTTTGCGCGTACTCGTACCGCTGACCTCGCCGGACGAGCAACTGGACAAAGGTCTGGCGATCATCGAAGAGTGCTTCTCGGAGCTGTAAGGCCCGGCACTGTGTGATCGGATAGACAAAAACCCGCTTCGGCGGGTTTTTTTTTATGCCTCTTGAAATACATCCTTGGTTTAGTGCTGTATCGAATCGCCAGCATTGGCTAAGGTTCAAGCATTGCAAGGGAGAGCGCGCATGACTGCCGTTGTTTTACCCGCCGTACCCCGAGTGCTGATTGCCGAGGCCGACCCATGGTCTCGTGACCTGCTCAAACAAGTGTTGCTGAACGTGCGTTGCGATGCTCGTGTGGATCTGTGTGCCGACGGCCAGCAGGCCCTCGACATGCTGCGTGACGTGCCCTATGACCTGGCCATTGTTGATTGGGAGCTGCCCGGCACCGATGGGCTGAACGTGCTGCGCAGCGTGCGTCAGCGCAAACGCAATCCGCCGCTGCCGTTCATTCTGATGAGCAGCCGTACCGATAGCGCCAGCGTGCGCGAAGCCCTGCCGCTGGCGCCCACCGCCTACCTCGCCAAGCCGTTGAACATGGAGAGCCTGACCGAGCGTTTGCAGGGTTTGCTGCTCAATGCCGGTGAAGAGGTGTTCTGTGAAGTGCCGACATTGGCGCCAGGCATGACCTTGTCGGTGTTCCTTGAGCGTCGCCGCGAGTTGGCTGACGGCGCGCCATTGATGACCGATGTGCAGGTGGCGGTCAAACGCAGCCTGAATCCCAACGGCCTTGATCTGAAGCTGCTGGAAGATGAGATAAAAACCGATCCGCAGATCACCGCCGTGTTGATCGCCGCCGCCAACAGTGCCGCGCAACACCATGGCACGGCGGTGCAGACGCTCGCGCAGGCGCTGCATCGGCTTGGCACTGGGCAGAGCATGAATCTGATTCTCGGTCTGGCGCTCAAGCGCAGCGCCAAGCTCAGTGATCCGTGTCTGGCGGATTACGCCGAGCGCTATTGGGGGTTGTCGCTGCACACCGCCGAGTACGCGCGCACCTTGGCGCGTCTGCTCGATCTGGATCAGGAGCGCTGCTATTGCGCAGGCATGCTGCATTGCTTGGGCGATCTCGCGCTGCTGCGCTGTTTGCAGGAGTGGAAGCAGGCGGGCGGTGAGTTGGATGAGTGGGAGGAAGTCGGCGACGCGTTAGCCGAATTCGGCGCGGCTTACGGTTCGGCGCTACGCACTCGCTGGCGGCTGCCGCTGGAGCTGCGCGAGTTGATTGCCTCGGTCTACCAGCTCGGTGGCGGAGTGTATTCCCGTGAGGCGCTGGTGATGAACATGGCGGCGCAAATGGCTCGCCTGACTGAGCATGAGGGCGTTGAGGAACTGGCGAAGAGTCGCACGGCGCGGTTGCTCAAGATCGGGTTGCCGGAGTTGATGCGGATGCGTAAGTAACGTGCCTCGACAAACTCCAATCCTGTAGGAGCTGCGGCACGCTGCGATCTTTTGATCCTGTTTTTTAGAAGCAAGATCAAAAGATCGCAGCGTGCCGCAGCTCCTACATGGGTTATGTGTGGGGGGGCAGGCTGAGATGATCCGGTTCTTGCCCTGGCGCTTGGCTTCATACATCGCCGCATCCGCGCGGGCGAACAGGCTGTCGAGGCTCTCGTCCTCTACCGTGAGACTGGTCAGGCCCTGGCTCACGGTGATGCCAAAGGTCTGGCCTTCATGGCTGAAGTTCAAACGCTGAATCTGCTGTTGTAGCCGCTCGGCTACCTGCATGGCCATGTCTGGCGCGCAACCGGGAAACACCGCCGCAAACTCTTCGCCACCAATGCGCCCGAAAAGATCTCCCCGGCGTAGCGAGCCACGGCCGCACTCGGCGATCTGTTGCAACACGTTGTCGCCCTGCGGATGACCGTAACTGTCGTTGATCACTTTGAAGTCATCGATATCCAGCAGCAGAAAGGCCAGCTGCGCGCCTTGCAGGCGTGCCTGTTCGAATTCGTGATGGGCGCATTCGAAGAAGTGTCGGCGGTTGCTGCTTTGAGTCAGCACGTCGGTGGTGGCCAGGCGTTGCAGTTCGGTTTCCATCTGCTTCTTGTCGGTGATGTCCTCGGCAATGCCGACGATAATCACCGGTTGCCCGGGTTCGTCCTGACGATTGATAAAGCATTTGTCGCTGAGCCAGCGCACCTGGCCGTCGGCGGCGATGATGCGGTACTCGCGATCTTCCACGGCGCCTTGGTGCAGCACTTCGGCGAGGCTGCGTTCGGCGTAGTCCAGATCATCAGGGTAGATGCTGTCGCGCCACTGGTTGTAGTCGGCGAGCAAGAGCCCTGCTGAGCGGCCGAAAATCCGCTCATAGGCCGGGCTGACGTACAGCACCTGACGGGTTTCCCAGTTGAAGGCCCATAGCACGGCGTTGACGCTGACCAGAAGCGAGCTGAACAGTTGTTCGCGCTCACTGAGGCGGGCGACTTCGCCTTGGGCGTGCATCAGCGCCATCAAGGTTTGCGCGGCCTCGGGCCACTGCGGGAGGGATGAGTCTTTTTGGTTGTTATTGACCATCGGCACAGATCTCAGAGAGCGTGCCGTGTCGACAACAACGGCCACGCCTAAACCCGCCGGAATGGCGAAGTCTTTGAGATAGGGGATTTAGGGTGAAGTTCCGAAGGGTGCGCCCGGGAGTTCGGGCGCACCGATCAACGGTCTCAGACTGCCGCAGGACGCAGCGAGTAGGTTTTCAACTGGTCGGCAAATTCGCGCAGGGACTGGATGCCACTGGCTTCGGCCTCGTGAATCCATTCCTTTATGGCGGCGAGCATGTCGTGGCCATTTGCGCTGGTCTTGACCCAGATCTGCTGCAGGGCCAGGCGTTTTTCGTAAATTACCTTCAACGACTGGCTGTGCTCGAGCATGTTCTGGATGCGTGCGTGATGACGATCTTCCAACAGGCTGGTTTCCCGCGACAACAGGCGTTTGGCCCGGTGGAACTGGTGACGCACCGAATGATCGACCTTGGCCAGTTCCTGCTTGACCAGCGGGCCGATAACCAATTTGCGGTATTGGGCCATGATCTGGAAGCGGTTGTTGAGGATCGCCATGGCGGTGTCCATATCCAGATTGCCCTTGCCTTCGACGCGATGGGCAATCGGCGCTACACGTTGCACCTTGGCCAGACGCAGGAAGCTGAAGACTTTGATCCACGCCCAACCGAGGTCGAACTCCCACTTCTTCACCGACAGCTTGGCCGAGTTAGGGTAGGTGTGATGGTTGTTATGCAGTTCTTCGCCGCCGATCAGGATGCCCCACGGCACCAGATTGGTCGCCGCGTCACGGCATTCGAAATTGCGGTAACCGATGGCATGGCCCAGACCATTGACCACGCCGGCAGCCCATACCGGGATCCACATCATCTGGATCGCCCAGATGGTGATGCCGATGGTGCCGAACAGCAGCAGGTCGATAACGCCCATGATCGCCACGCCCAGCAGCGGATAGCGGCTGTAGACGTTGCGCTCGATCCAGTCTTCCGGGCAATTCTTGCCGTAGATGCGCAGGGTTTCCGGGTTTTCGGCCTCGGCGCGATACAGTTCGGCGCCTTTGCGCAGAACGGTGGACAAACCCTTGACGACCGGACTGTGCGGGTCATCTTCGGTTTCGCATTTGGCATGGTGTTTACGGTGGATGGCGGTCCACTCGCGGGTGTTCTGCGCCGTGGTCAACCACAGCCAGAAGCGGAAAAAGTGTTTCAGGCCAGCATTCAGCTCCAGTGAGCGATGGGCCGAGTAACGGTGCAGATAGACCGTGACGGCGACAATTGTCACATGGGTCATCAGCAGGGTGACTGCGACCAGTGACCAGGCCGACAAGCCAAGAAAACCTTCGTACCACATAGGCTATAGGGCCCTCGATAAAGATAAAAACAGCCGTTGCATTATCACCAAGCACACAGATAAAACCAGTCGCCCTTTCAGATAAGAGTCGCTGGATGTTTCTTGACCTATAATTCCAACCTTTTTGTAGGGACATGGACGGCCGAATGTATGCCACTTATCGCGATGCCTTGCGTGCATCGCTGCTCTATCTCGTACTTGCGGTGGTCTGGCTGCAAGGTACTGGTTATTTATTAAACAGTTTCTTCGATAACTCCGTTGATCTGGCGCGATGGCAACTGATCAACGGTTATGTCTTTGCGGCGTTCAGCGCCGGGCTGATCTTCCTGGCGCGGGCGCGGTTATGCGAATTTCTCGGCATTGGTGCGCGTCTGCGTGAGCGTCACGCTGATCGCGAACGCTTGCGTCAAGCGGCTGCGGTGTTCGACTGCACCCGCGAAGGCGTGCTGGTCACTGACCGCCGGGGCCTGATCGTGCACGTCAACCGCGCGTTCATCGAGATCACCGGTTATCAGCGCGATGAAGTCCTCGGCCAGCAACCCAGTCTGTTGAAGTCAGGCCACCATCCGCCGGGTTTCTATCAGGCGATGTTCGCGACGCTGGAAAGCCAGGGCGAGTGGAGTGGCGAGATCTGGAACCGTCGCAAAAGCGGCGAAATCTATCCGCAGTGGCAAACCATCCGCGTCATCCACGATGATCAAAAGAGCCAGGTCAGTCATTACGTCGCGGTGTTTTCCGACATCAGTGCGATCAAGCATTCCGAGCACGAACTCAAGCACCTTGCCCACCACGATCCGCTGACCGACCTGCCCAATCGCCTGCTGTTCGGCGACCGCGCCGAGCAGGCACTGGCTTCGGCGCAGACCCACAAGCGTGGCTGTGCGTTGCTGTTGCTCGATCTGGATCACTTCAAGATGATCAACGACAGCCTCGGGCATAACGTCGGCGACCGCTTGCTCAAAGCTGTGGCGGCGCGTTTGCAGGTGCTGTTCGGCACCGGCATCACGCTGGCGCGACTCGGCGGCGACGAGTTCGCGGTGCTGGCGGAAAGTTGTCCACAGCCCGGTCAGGCAGCGGCGCTGGGCCAGCGCATTCTCGACGCGCTCAAGGAGTCGTTTTGCATCGACGGCCACGAACTGTTTATCAACGCCAGCATCGGCATCAGCCTGTTTCCCAGCGATGCACTGAGCGCCGATCAATTGTTGCGCAATGCCGATGCGGCGTTGTTCAAGGCCAAGGGCAGCGGGCGTAACGGTTACGCGTTGTACACCGAAGAACTCACCGCCCATGCCCAACAGCGGGTTGAGATTGCCTTCGAATTGCGCCGAGCGCTGGAGCAGCAGGAACTGCGGGTTTTCTACCAACCGGTGCATGACCTCAACACCGGTCGCCTGATCGGTGTTGAAGCTTTGGTGCGCTGGGAGCATCCGCAGCGCGGTCTGGTGTCGCCGGCGGAGTTCATTCCAATTGCCGAACGCACCGGGTTGATCGCCGAAATCGACGCTTGGGTGATGCAGCAGGCGTGTCGGCAGATGTGCCAATGGCAGCAGGCCGGGGTGGTACTGGCGTTTGTCGCGGTGAATGTGTCGTCGCGGCTTTTCGCCCGGCGCGAGCTGTATCAGCAGGTGGCACAGGTGCTGCGCGATACCGGGCTGGATCCGGCGTATCTCGAACTGGAAGTGACCGAAAGCGCGGTGATGGACGATCCGGAAGTGGCGCTTGAGCAGATGCATCGCTTGCGCGAATTGGGCATTCGTCTGGCCATCGATGATTTCGGCACCGGCTATTCTTCGCTGTTGCGACTCAAGCGCTTGCCCGTGCAGAAGCTCAAAATCGATCAGGGTTTCGTCGCTGGATTGCCGTGGGACGAGGATGACGCTGCAATTGTCCGGGTGATCATCGCGCTGGCCCGCAGCATGGGCATGCAGGTGCATGCCGAGGGGATCGAGCAGGCTGAGCAGGCGGCATTTCTGTTGGCGCAGGAGTGCGATCTGGGGCAGGGCTACTGGTTTGGGCGGCCGGTGCCGGCGTTGGATATAGATTGGGCACGCGCCCCGGTGATTGGCTGAACCCCTCTGTGGCTGAAGGAAATTATTGTGGCGAGGGGATTTATCCCCGATGGGTCGCGCAGCGATCCCAAAAAATGGGACTGCTGCGCAGTCCATCGGGGATAAATCCCCTCACCACTAGGTTTCATGCAGGTTTCAAACGCGATGAACACCGTGCAGACCCTTGCCCTCTCTCATAATGTTTTCTAGTTATATAAACATTCTTAAATAGTCTTTTTAAGAATATCTATCCCTCTCTTATATTGCTCCCACGCCGAACGCAGTGCCGCCCACTGCCAGGCAAATCCCATTCAAAGGAGCAGCACCATGAGCGCATCCCTTCGCAGCGTTGACGGTCAGGACGAAGCCACCATCTTGCGTGAAATCCAGAGTGCCCTGCGCGATCTGCGGTTCGGCGCGGTGGAGATCACTGTGCACAACGCTCAAGTCGTCCAGATCGAACGCAAAGAGAAATTCCGTTTGCAGCAGCCGGGCAACAAGCCGAGCTAAAAAGATCGTCCGATCGCGGCCCGAGCCTTCGGCAGCTCCTACAGGGGGCTGTGTACACGAGCTGGCGAAGGCGGCGATCTTTCAGCGGAACCCGATTTCAGCAGTACATAAGAAAAAGCCATCACCCAGAATTCCAGGAGCTTTCACCATGTCGTCGATTCGCCGTTACGCTTTGGCCGCGCTGGCCAGCGCTGTGTTTGCCGGTTCCGCGGTTGCCAAGGATTACGAGCTGCTCAACGTGTCGTATGACCCGACGCGCGAGCTGTATCAGGACTACAACGCCGAATTCATCAAGTTCTGGCAGAAGGACCATGCCGGCGACACCGTGAAAATCCAGCAGTCCCATGGCGGCTCGGGCAAGCAGGGCCGTGCGGTGATCGACGGCCTGCGTGCCGACGTGGTGACCCTGGCTCTGGCCGGTGACATCGACGAAATCGCCAAACTCGGCAAGACCCTGCCGGCCGACTGGCAGAAGCGTCTGCCGGAAGCGAGCACGCCGTACACCTCGACCATTGTGTTCCTGGTGCGCAAGGGCAACCCGAAAGGCATCAAGGACTGGGGCGATCTGGTCAAGAACGACGTCTCGGTGATCACGCCGAACCCGAAAACCTCCGGCGGTGCGCGCTGGAACTTCCTCGCCGCGTGGGCCTACGGCCTGAAAGCCAATGGCGGCAGCGAAGAAAAAGCCAAAGAATACGTGCAGACGCTGTTCAAGCACGTGCCGATTCTCGACACCGGCGCTCGCGGCTCGACCATCACCTTCGTCAACAACGGTCAGGGTGACGTGTTGCTGGCTTGGGAGAACGAAGCATTCCTGGCGCTGAAAGAAGATGGCGGCGCGGACAAGTTCGACATCGTCGTGCCTTCACTGTCGATCCTCGCCGAACCACCGGTGGCCGTGGTCGACAAGAACGCAGCGAAGAAGGGTAACGAGCAGATCGCCGAAGCCTATCTAAAGCATCTCTACAGCCCGGCCGGTCAGGAAATCGCGGCGAAGAATTTCTACCGTCCGCGTGACAAGGACGTGGCCGCCAAATACGCCCAGCAGTTCCCGAAACTGGAACTGGTGACCATCGACAAGGACTTCGGCGGCTGGAAAACCGCGCAACCGAAATTCTTCAATGACGGTGGCGTGTTCGACCAGATTTATCAGGCGCAGTAAGTTTTCATAGCCATAAACAAGCCCCGGATTTACCTTCGGGGCTTCGCGCATTTTTTAACCAGGGACTTTTATGTCGCGTCGTATCTCCCCCGTCATACCCGGCTTCGGGCTGACGCTGGGTTACACCTTGGTGTACCTCAGCCTGATTGTGCTAATCCCGCTGGCGGCGATGTTCATTCACGCCTCGCAGCTCACCTGGGATCAGTTCTGGACGATCATCTCTGCGCCGCGCGTACTGGCTGCACTGAAGCTGAGCTTCGGCACCGCGCTGTGTGCCGCGATCATCAACGGCATCATCGGCACACTGCTGGCCTGGGTGCTGGTGCGCTACACCTTCCCGGGGCGCAAGGTCATCGACGCGATGATCGATCTGCCGTTCGCCCTGCCGACGGCCGTGGCCGGTATCGCGCTGACCGCGCTGTACGCGCCGGCCGGCCTGGTCGGCCAGTTTGCCGCCGACCTCGGCTTCAAGATCGCCTACACCCCGTTGGGTATCACCCTCGCACTGACCTTCGTGACCCTGCCGTTCGTGGTACGCACGGTGCAACCGGTGCTGGCCGATATCCCCCGTGAAGTCGAAGAAGCCGCCGCCTGCCTCGGTGCCAAACCGTGGCAAGTGTTCCGCCATATTCTGGTGCCGGCGCTGCTGCCCGCGTGGCTGACCGGTTTTGCCCTGGCGTTTGCCCGTGGTGTTGGCGAGTACGGTTCGGTGATTTTCATCGCCGGCAACATGCCGATGAAAACCGAGATTCTGCCGCTGCTGATCATGGTCAAACTCGACCAATACGATTACACCGGCGCCACTGCCATCGGCGTGCTGATGCTGGTGGTTTCCTTCGTCCTGTTGCTGCTGATCAACTTGCTGCAGCGGCGCATCGAAACCCCATAAGGAGGCGCGAACATGTCCCAATCGTCTATTGCGGCCGCTTCCTCGGCCAACGCTGCGCGCCGCGGCAGTGCCACGTCGCGGCGCATTCTGATCGGTCTCGGCTGGCTGATCTTTTTCCTGTTTTTGCTGCTGCCGCTGTTCATCGTGGTGTCGCAGGGCTTGAAGAACGGTCTCGGCGCGTTCTTTACCGCGATCTTTGAACCGGATGCGCTGTCGGCACTGAAGCTCACCGTGTTCGCCGTGCTGATTTCGGTGCCGCTGAACCTGGTGTTCGGCGTCAGCGCCGCGTGGTGCGTGAGCAAATACTCGTTCCGCGGCAAGAGCATGCTGGTGACGCTGATCGACTTGCCGTTTTCGGTGTCGCCGGTGATCGCAGGTCTGGTCTACGTGCTGATGTTCGGCGCTCAGGGTCTGTTCGGGCCGTGGTTGCAGGATCACGACATTCAGATCGTCTTTGCGCTGCCGGGCATCGTGCTGGCGACGATTTTCGTCACCGTGCCGTTCGTGGCCCGTGAACTGATCCCGCTGATGCAGGAGCAAGGCACTCAGGAAGAGGAAGCCGCGCGTCTGCTCGGCGCCAATGGCTGGCAGATGTTCTGGTACGTCACCGTCCCCAACATCAAGTGGGGCCTGATCTATGGCGTGGTGCTGTGTACCGCGCGGGCCATGGGTGAGTTCGGTGCGGTGTCGGTGGTTTCCGGGCACATTCGCGGGGTGACCAACACCTTGCCGCTGCACGTCGAGATCCTCTACAACGAATACAACCACGTGGCCGCGTTCGCCGTGGCGAGCCTGTTGCTGATCCTGGCGCTCTTTATCCTGCTGGCCAAGCAGTGGAGCGAAAACCGTATCAACCGCCTGCGCGCCAGCGCCGCGGAGGAATAATTCATGTCGATCGAAGTGCGTAACGTCAGCAAGAATTTCAATGCGTTCAAGGCGCTGGACAACATCAGCCTGGACATTCACAGCGGTGAACTGGTCGCGCTGCTCGGCCCGTCGGGCTGCGGCAAGACTACCTTGCTGCGCATTATTGCCGGTCTGGAAACTCCGGATCAGGGCAACATCGTGTTTCACGGTGAAGACGTTTCCGGCCACGACGTACGTGATCGCAACGTCGGCTTCGTGTTCCAGCACTACGCCTTGTTCCGGCACATGACGGTGTTTGACAACGTCGCGTTCGGCCTGCGCATGAAGCCGAAAAATCAGCGCCCGACTGAAAGCCAGATCGCAACCAAGGTTCATGAACTGCTGAACATGGTGCAACTGGACTGGCTGTCGGATCGTTACCCGGAGCAACTGTCCGGTGGTCAGCGTCAGCGGATCGCGCTGGCCCGTGCCTTGGCGGTGGAGCCGAAAGTGCTGTTGCTCGACGAACCCTTCGGCGCCCTCGACGCCAAGGTGCGTAAAGAACTGCGCCGCTGGCTCGCGCGTTTGCACGAAGACATCAACTTGACCTCGGTTTTCGTGACCCACGACCAGGAAGAAGCGATGGAAGTTGCCGACCGTATCGTGGTGATGAACAAAGGTGTGATCGAGCAGATCGGCTCACCGGGCGACGTCTACGAAAACCCGGCCAGTGATTTCGTTTATCACTTCCTCGGTGATTCGAACCGTCTGCACCTGGGCGATGACAATCACGTGCTGTTCCGTCCGCATGAAGTGTCGCTGTCGCGGCATGAGCTGGAGGATCACCACGCCGCCGAAGTCCGCGATATCCGGCCGCTGGGCGCGACCACGCGGGTGACGTTGAAGGTGGAAGGGCAGACAGATCTGATCGAGGCCGAAGTGGTGAAGGATCACGACAGCCTGACGGGCCTGGCCAAGGGTGAGACCCTGTTCTTCAAGCCGAAGGTCTGGCAGAAAGTCGCCAGCATTTAAAATCAAAAGCTTCGCGAGCAGGCTCGCTCCCACATTTGGAATGCATTTCCCTGTGGGAGCGAGCCTGCTCGCGAAAGCTATCTAGACAGCCGCCCGATTCGGATTGACCCGCACCGCCCCCGCCCGAGACTCGATCTGCTCTTTCAACTGCTGGCGCATCCCGAGCAGGAACGCCAACTCGGCCACGACAAACAGCGGCCCGACAATCAGCCCGCTCACATCATCGACAAACGCCGGTTTGCGCCCTTCATAGTGGTGCCCGACAAACTGAATCACCCAGCCAATCACAAACATTGCCAGACCACTGCTCAGCCAGACCATGGTGCTCTGCTGCGCCAGTACATGCCCGGCCCACACCGAAAGCCCCATCAGCACTGTCATCAGCACACCGAGCTTCACTTCCAGGCGCAGGTAAAACCACGCCGAAGCGAGCGCCACGATCACGGCCGGTGAAATCCACAACCCGCCCAACGACCATTCCGGACGCGACAGCAAAACCGCCACCGCCACCACAATCAGCGGAATGCCGATAAAGTGGCTGGCAATGTTGCGCGGGTCACGGTGGTAGGCGGCGTATTGACTCAAGTGATCGACGAGGCTTTTCATTGTTGTTCCTCCTGTAGGGTGATTGCAGCATGCCCCGGGTTGAGCGTTCGTTCTGTCAGGCAGCCGACAATCAGGAGTTTTCATGGATATGCGTTCACGGCTGCTGACCGGGCAGTGGTTCAGTCATTTGCCTGCGTCCTTTCAGGATAGTCTGCTGGCGGCGGCCCGGGAGCGGCGGCTGACGGCAGGGCAGCGCCTGTTTCAGCGTGGCGATCCACCATGCGGTTTGTACGCCGTGCTCGATGGCGCCGTGCGTATCAGCGCGGTGAGCGAGCAGGGCAAGGAAGCGTTGTTGAGTCTGGTCGAGGCGCCGCACTGGTTCGGCGAAATTTGTCTGTTCGACGGTCAGCCACGCACCCATGACGCCTTTGCCGTCGGGCCGTGCACGTTGCTGAATATTCCGCAGAATACAATGCTGAAATTGCTCGACGAGCAACCGGTGTACTGGCGGCACCTGGCGCTGTTGATGAGCCATAAGCTGCGCCTGACGTTTATCAATCTCGAACAGTTGAGTCTGCTGCCAGCGCCGGCGCGGCTGGCGCATCGCTTGCTGATGATCGCCGAGGGCTATGGCGAGATTGATGCGCCCCGTCGAGTGCTGCAACTGCCGCAGGAGCAGTTGGCGTCGATGCTCTCGCTGTCACGGCAAACCACCAATCAGATTCTCAAGGAGTTGCAGGGGCAGGGGATTATTGGCTTGGCTTACGGTGAGATCGAAATTCTTGATGCGGTGCGATTACGTGCGCTGGCCACAATCTAATAATTCACATCGATCAATGTAGGAGTGAGCCTTTGTGGTGAGGGGATTTATCCCCGATGGGTGGCGCAGCCGCCCCAAACCTGCAATGAAAAGTTCGGCGACTGCTACGCAGTCGGTCGGGGATAAATCCCCTCACCACAGAGCTCACTCTTACACGGACAAGGTGTGTGGCTCAGGAACCGCGATAGGTCGAGAAGCCATATGGGCTCAGCAGCAACGGGATGTGATAGTGCTGATCCGTCTGTTTCACTTCGAAAATCACCGGAATCTCCGGAAAGAACGTTTCGTGTTGGGTCTTTTTGAAGTACTCACCGGTCTTGAACACCACCCGGTATTCACCTGCTTCGAACGGCTGTTTGGCCGGGAACAGTTCGGCGATGCGCCCTTGTTCGTTGGTGGTGCCTTCGGCCAACGGCTGCCAGTTCTGGCCGACGTGTTTTTCCAGCGTCACGTTGACGCCCGGCGAAGGCAGGCCATTTTCCAGGTTGAGCACGTGGACGCTCAGCGGGTTGCCGGCGGCCAGGGCCAGGCTTGAGAAAGCACTCAGGCCGAGTGCGGCGAAGGTCATGCGCAGGGTCGTCATGATGAAACTCCTTATTGGGAACGGGTGATGGACAGGCCGGCCTTGTCGGCGGCGCGGGTGGCACAGGTTTCGTCTTGCTCGCCGCCACCGGAACCGGCCACGCCCATGGCGCCGACCAATTCATTGCCAGCGAACAGCGGAATGCCGCCGCCAAGCAGCAGCAATTCGTCGAGGGTGTTGAGGTTGGCGGTTTCCGGGTTGCTGCGAGCGCGCTCGGCGAACAAGCGGGTTGGGGTTTTCGTCGACAGCGCCGTGTAGGCCTTGCGCTGGCTGGCAGCGGTGTTGTGCGGGCCGACACCGTCGCCACGCATCGTCACCAGCAAGTTGCCGCCACGGTCGAGCACCGACACCGTGCCAGTGCAATTGCCCATTGCGGTATAGGCCAGCAGGCGTGCGGTTTTCAGGTCGAGATCAGCGTGGCGCGGCAGTTCAGGGGCGGCGAAAACACTGGCGCTGAGGCCGATGGCCAGGCTGGCAACAAGGTATTTGACGGTCATGAGCAGGCTCCGAAAGCGAAGGTCGCCACCTTAGCCGCCGGACTTCGTCAGAACCTCGTCAGTCGGATTACAAGTTTGTAATGGGCAACGCCGCCGAAGGCGCCTAGCCTGTGTGCCTGATCAATCGAGGTGTGCCATGCGTTTGCTGGTCGTAGAAGATGAAGCCAAAACCGCCAATTTCCTTGCCAAAGGGCTGGGCGAGTCCGGATTCGCCGTGGATGTGGCGCTCAATGGCCTCGACGGGCGCTATTTCATCGAGCAGCAGGAATACGACCTGATCATCCTCGACGTGATGTTGCCGGGCCTCAACGGCTGGCAATTGCTGCAACTGATCCGCCAGCGCGGCGCCACGCCGGTGCTGTTCCTGACCGCCAAGGACGCCATCGAAGACCGCGTGCGCGGCCTCGAACTGGGCGCCGACGATTACTTGCTCAAACCCTTCGCCTTCGCCGAATTGCTCGCGCGCGTGCGCACATTGCTGCGGCGCGGGCCGATGCGCGAGGCCGAGTCGTACAGCATCGCCGATCTGGAAATCGACGTGCTGCGCCGCCGCGTCAGTCGTGGCGGCCAGCGCATTTCCTTGACCAACAAGGAATTCGCGCTGCTGCATTTGCTCGCCAGTCGTCAGGGCGAAGTGTTGTCGCGCACGCTGATTGCCTCGCAAGTGTGGAACCTGAATTTCGACAGCGACACCAACATGGTCGAAGTCGCGGTGCGTCGTTTGCGCTCCAAGGTTGACGATCCGTACATGCCGAAACTTATCCACACCGTGCGCGGCGTCGGTTATCAGCTGGAAGCGCCTGACGATGCGCTCTAGGTCGATCGCCTGGCGCCTGGCACTGGCGTTCGCCGTCGTCTGCGCCTTGGTACTGAGCGCGATCGGCGTGTTCCTTTACCGCTCGCTCGCTGCGGAAATCGCATGGCGCGACGATCTGGCCTTGCTCGGTCGACTGGAGCAGGTACGCGCCTTGCTCGCCGACAGCGACAGCCTCGACGCCTTGCAGGCGCGGCCACGGCTGTACCAGAACATGCTGGGTAATCTCGACAGCCTGTTGCTGGTGCGACGCGCCGACGGCTCCAGCGTGATCAGCATCAACCCGCGCCAGCGCGAATTACCGGCGCTCAACGCCATCCCTCGCGATCAAGCGCCGCAGCGCCGTGACGTGCTGACCTGGCAGGCGCCGGACGGTGCAGAGGTGGCCTTGTTGTCCGGCGAAGCCCAAGGGCCGAGCGGCGAGTGGCTGACCGTGATCGCCGGCAAGGTGTTGAGCGAACGCGAGCAGATGCTCGCCAGTTATCGCATGCGGCTGTACCTGGCGATCGGGCTCGGCGCGCTGCTCGCTTTTGCATTGGGGTTGCTGTTGCTGCGCCGTGGTCTGCAACCGTTGCGCCAGTTAAGCGAAGCGGTGCGCGGCATCGATCTGCGCAGTCTCGATCAGCGTTTGCCCGCCACTAATACACCCGCCGAATTGCTCGAACCGGTGCAAGCCTTGAACGGCATGCTGGCGCGTCTGGAGGACAGCGTGCAGCGCCTGTCGCAGTTCTCTGCCGACCTCGCTCACGAGATCCGCACGCCGCTGCACACCTTGCTCGCCAGCAACGGCCAGGCACTCAATCACCCGCGCAGCACGGCGGAATATCAGGAAGTGCTGGCGTCGAACATGGAAGAGTTCGAGCGACTCAAGCGCATGGCGGAAAATCTGATGTTCCTCGCCCGCGCCGAACAGGCCGAGCGTGCGCTCGACCTGCGCAGCCTGGATCTGCAGGAAGTGGGTGGCGAACTCTGTGATTACTTCGAAGCGCTGGCCGACGACCGCGACCTGCGTCTGCAAAACCAGTTGCACGGCGAGCTCCGCGCCGACCAGCAACTGCTGCAACGTGCCCTCGGCAATCTGCTCGCCAACGCGGTGCGGCATGCCGATCCAGGCACCTCGATCTGCCTGCGTCGCTGCGATGAGCCGGGCGTTTGCTGGTTGCAGGTACACAACCACGGCCCGGCCATTGGCGCCGAGCATCTGGGCAAACTGTTCGACCGCTTCTACCGCGTCGACCCGGCCCGCGCCGAGCCGGGTGATTCGGGCGGATTAGGGTTGGCAATTGTGCAATCGATCATGCAACTGCATGGCGGGCAGGTGCGGGTGAGCAGTGATGCGGCGGGCACTGTTTTTGAGCTGGGGTTTGTGGTGAGCCAGTGATTACTTCTTGATCACTCGGAATTAGGCTAACCTTGTTCAATGAGTGCATCAAATACGATGCAAAGTTAATTAAATAATTCTATTTGCATCGTAAGTAATGCAGGAAATGGCAATGGAACAGCTTGGTGAATTGATTAGAGCCCTGCGCAAGGCGAACAACATGTCTCAACAGGCGTTGGCTCAGCAATACGGTATGAGTCGCGCGACGATCTCGGGAATCGAAAACAACACGGTCTCCGAAATCGGATTGCGCAAAGTAGAAGCGATCCTGAACGGGTTCGGCTATGAGTTGATGGCGGTTCCGCGTCAGTCCCGGCGCCCGACACTCGATACGCTGCAAAAGGTAAATTTCCATGACTGAGTCGACGGATCGATTGAACGTCTGTGTCGGCGGGCAAGCGGCAGGCACTCTGGGGCGCGGGCAAGCGCGAGTTGATAGCGTGTTCAGTTACCGCGAAGAAACCAGTGCCGAAAACGCCGTGTCACTGACAATGCCGTCCCGGCTGGAAAGTTATGGTTGGGAGCATGGCATCCATCCGGTTTTCGAGATGAATCTGCCGGAAGGTGCGCTACGTGACGAACTGGTTCGGCGCTTCAGTAAAGCGGTTCGCGGATTCGATGATTTTGCATTGCTGGCCATTGTCGGCCCCTATCAGCTCGGTCGGTTATCCATTGCCAGCGCATCGACGACGGATCGCCCACCCGAAACGTCGCTGGCTGATCTGCTGGTGCACGATGGTGCGCAAGACCTGTTCGAGGATTTGTTGCAAACCTATGGTCATTATTCCGGAGTATCAGGTGTGCAGCCCAAAGTGCTGGTACGTGACAGTGCGGCCGCCATTGATCGCCTGACTCATCGAGGGTCTACCCACTTGGTCAAAGCTTTTCGTGCCGATGAATATCCGCAGTTGGCAACCAACGAATACTTTTGCATGCGTGCCGCGCAACACAGCGGGCTTGAAGTGCCGAAGTTCGAGCTCAGCGAGCATGGCAAGTTTCTGGTTATCGAGCGCTTTGACTTGAGCGCTACGGGCTACCTCGGTTTTGAAGACTTCTGCGTGCTCAACGGCTGGCCGTCGAAAGCCAAATACGACGGCTCTTACGAAGGTGCGGCCCGGCAGATCAAAGCGTTTGTTTCACCTGCATTGCTCAATCAGGCACTGGAAGCGTTTTTCAAAATTGTAGCTTTGTCTGCAGGGCTGAAAAATGGCGACGCGCATCTGAAAAATTTCGGTGTGTTGTACGAAAATTGTGGCGAGGAGTCTGCAGTCAGGCTTGCGCCGGCTTACGACATCATCACCACCTCGGTTTACATTAATAATGACAGTATGGCGTTGCTGTTAGGCGGCTCGAAAGCTTGGCCAAAGCACAAAATGCTGATGCGATTTGGTCGTACGGCCTGCAATTTGACTGAGGCTCGTTGCAATGAATTACTGCAGCAAGTTGCTGACGGCATGCGAGTGGCAATGGATGAAATGTCTGAGTACAGCGTCACTCATCCTGCATTCGCCAATGTGGGTACTGCAATGGTCGAACAATGGTCATCCGGTATGGAGCGCAGCCTGATTAAAGGCTGACGTTCAGCGCAACTGATCGCGAAACTGCCCCGGTGTCATCCCCGTCCAGCGCTTGAACGCGCGGCTGAAGCTGCTGGTGTCGGCAAATCCCAGCAGATAGCTCACCTCACTCAACGAACACTGCGGATCGCGCAGGTGCAGCAGCGCGAGGTTCTCGCGGCTTTCGTTGAGCAGCGTATCGAAACGACAACCTTCATCGGCCAGATGCCGTTGCAGGCTGCGCAGGCTCAGGTGCAAGGCCTGGGCTATGCGTTCGGCGCTGGGTTCGCCTTCGGGCAGTTGTTCTTCGATGGCGTCGCGCACCTTGCGCTCCCAGGTCAGCGGTTTGAGCTGTGCCATGGTGCGTTCGAGCACAGCCTCATTGTGTTCGGCCAGTTCCGGGTTGGCGTCGTCGAGGTGGCTGTCGAAGTCCTCGATGGCGAATTCCAGGCGATCTTCGCTGGAGGCGAAATGCACCGGTGCACGAAAGACTTTGTGCCACTGATGCGCATCGACAGGTTCTGTGCGGCGCAGGTATACCGCCAGCGGCGCGTAATCACGGCCGAGGCGATTGCGGCAGGTGCGCACGTAGATCGCGGCAAAGGCATCGATCGCTTCGAAGGCTGGCGCAGGATTGCCTGACGGTATCTTCAGACGGAACAGATAGCGGTCGTCGCTGCGGCTCAGATCCAGTTCCAGCGCATCGCTGACCACCGGGTGATAGCGCACGATGCGCTCGAACACCTCACGCAAACTGCCGCTGGCCACCAGCGCATAACCGAGCGCGTGGAACGTAGTCGGGCTGACGAATCGTGACACGCGCAAACCGATTGCCGGATCGCCGCTGACCTGCACGGCAATCTCCCACAGGCGCGTGGTGCCGGACAGCGGATAGCGGGCGTTGGGATCGTCCATCAGCTGTGGATCAAGCCCGGCCTTTTGGCACAGGTCAATACTGTCCAGCCCCAGCGCATCGAGTTGCTTGCGCAAGGCACGGGTCCAACTGGCGAGGGAGGTCGGTTCCTTCATGCTGATTGGCGCTTCCGGTCAACAGGTTGGCGTTCTCGGCTACCGCGTTTCGCACCCATGCAAGGCAGGATGCGAACATCAATACCCAGAGGATGGAAGCATGGACGGTACTTCTGCAAGTCCCCCGCGACACAATGCTGCCCAGCGATCAGCGCATATTCGCGAAGTGGTGCTGGCCAAGGGCATCGAACTGCGTCAGCGTTACCCGATTCTCAAGCATCAGGATGCGCTAGGCGCGGGGATTCTGGCCTTCGCGTTGGCCGGGATGATCGGTTCCGCAGCGCTGTACATCACCGGCCACATGGCTTGGTGGGTATGCCTGCTGCTCAACGCGTTTTTCGCGTCGTTGACCCATGAACTTGAGCACGACCTGATTCACAGCATGTATTTCCGCAAACAGCGGGTGCCGCACAACCTGATGATGGGCCTGGTCTGGCTGGCGCGACCGAGCACGATCAACCCGTGGATTCGCCGTCATCTGCACCTTAATCACCACAAGGTCTCCGGCACTGAAGCCGATATGGAAGAGCGCGCGATCACCAACGGTGAACCATGGGGCTTTGCGCGTCTGCTGATGGTCGGCGACAACATGATGTCGGCCTTCATCCGTTTGCTGCGGGCGCCAACCTGGGCGCACAAGTGGAGCATTCTCAAGCGAGTGTTCAAGGTCTACGCGCCGCTGGCGCTGGTGCATTGGGGCGCGTGGTATGTGTTTTTGGGCTTTCATGCGGCCAATGGCATCGCCTATCTGCTGGGTTCGCCGATTGAATGGTCGGCCACCACGCTGGCGGTGATGCAGGTGATCGATATCGCCGCTGTGGTGATCATCGGCCCGAATGTTCTGCGCACGTTTTGCCTGCACTTCATCAGTTCGAACATGCATTACTACGGTGATGTCGAGCCGGGCAATGTGCTGCAGCAATGTCAGGTATTGAACCCGTGGTGGCTGTGGCCGTTGCAGGCGTTCTGCTTCAACTTTGGCAGCAGTCACGGAATTCATCATTTTGTGGTGAAGGAGCCGTTTTACATCCGCCAGATGACCGTGCCGGTGGCGCACAGGGTGATGCGGGAGATGGGGGTTCGATTTAATGATTTCGGGACGTTCGGGCGGGCGAACCGGTTTGTTCGGCGGGATGAGGTTACGAATGAAGGGGTACGTACAGTCCGGGCTTGATGGGTGATTTTCAACGTCCTCTTCGCGAGCAGGCTCGCTCCCACATTGGATCGGGTTAACAAATCCACATGTGGGAGTGAGCCTGCTCGCGAATGCAATCTGTCAGGCAACATCTAATCCGGCTGAAACGGCGAAGCACTCAAAATCACCCCGGTTTCTTCCACATACTGCTGCCAATGCCCGATCAACGTGCTGAGCTTGTCAGGCTGCTTCAGCGCCAGATCATGAATCTCCCCCGGATCACTGGCCAGATCATAAAGCTGCCACGTCGCCGGCCCCACCGGCCCCGGGATCCACACCGCTTTCCACGACCCTTGGCGAATCGCCCGGCGCCCGAACAATTCCCACCCTGTCACCGTGTGCTCGTCATGCACCTGCGCCGTTTCGCCGGACAAAAAGCCCAGCCACGATTTACCGCGCAACGGCGCGACCGGTTTGCCGCGCCAGTGTTTGCCCGGATGACGCACGCCAGCCAGATCAAGAATGGTCGGGGTGATGTCCATCACCGTGCCGAAGCCATGGCTGATCTGCCCTTTCAAAGGCAATTGCGGATAGTGCAGCAGCGCCGGGACGCGAATCCCGCCCTCAGTGGTGAATGCCTTGAACAACCGCGACGGCGCGGTGGCGACTTGCGCCCAGCTCGGCCCGTACCAGACGTAGGAATTGGCCCGGCCAATGTTGTCGAGGCTGTTGTCGTAATGCTGATTCAGATACGTCATCAACTCCGGGCCGAATTTCGGAAACGCTTCAAGCAGCGCGCCTTCGGCACCGTTGTCGGACATGAACAGGATGAACGTGTTGTCGAGTTGCCCTTGCTGGCGCAGGTAATCGACGACTCGGCCGATGTTCCAGTCCATGCGCTCAACCATCGCCGCGTAGACCTCCATTGCCCGCGCGGAAATCTGCTTTTGCTCGACGCTTAGGGCGTCCCACTGCGCGGTCAACTCGATCAGTGGATGCGGCTCGACGTCTGGCTCGATCAGCCCCAGTGCCTTGAGTTTTTCCAGGCGTTCGAGGCGCAAGACTTCCGGGCCGGCGTCGTAGCGGCCACGGTATTTCTCGACAATGTCGGCTGGCGCCTGCAACGGCCAGTGCGGTGCGGAAAACGGCAAGTACGCGAAGAACGGGCGGGTCTGATCGCGCTCCTTGAGGTATTGCAGCAACTTGTCCCCGAAGGCATCGGACGAGTAGAAATCCTTGGGCAGTTTGTCGACGAACGTGTCGTCCTCGATGTACAGCGCCGGGGTAGATTTCAGCAGGCCGGGCGTGTGTTCATCGTAGGTCGGTTCGAAACCGTAATGGTTGGCCGCGCCCGGCAACAGCGAGAACGAACGCTCGAAACCGCGTGCGTGTGGCGCCAGTTCAGCGGTCAGGCCCAGGTGCCATTTGCCGCTCATCAATGTCTGGTAACCGGCCTCGCGCAGCAGTTCGGGCAGCGCGACGACGCGGTCGTTGAGGTAGCCCTCATGACCCGGTTTGCCGATCAGTTCCGGCGTCAGCGCTTCGGCCATGGTGCCGATGCCGGCGATGTGGTGATCGGTGCCGGTCAGCAGCATCGAACGGGTCGGCGAGCAGGTTGGCGCGGTGTGGAAATCGGTCAGGCGCAGGCCGTTGTTGGCCAGGGCATCAAGGTGCGGCGTGGCGATTTCGCCGCCGAACGCACCGAGGTCGGAGAAGCCGAGATCATCGGCCAGAATCACCAGAAAATTGGGACGTTGCGGCATCGAAAACTCCTGTTCAGCAGGCAATGAACGACAGCGGCAGATCGCGGATCTGTGCTGGCGGGGTCGGTTGGTAATGATCGTCGCTGGTCAGCTCGTGGAGCAGCTCTTCGCGCAACTGATGGAAGTCGAAACTGCTGCGCTGACGCGGATGGGGCAGGGCAATGTCGACCACTTGCTTGATCCGCCCCGGACGCGGCTCCATCACCACCACACGATTGGCCAGGAAGATCGCTTCTTCGACGTCGTGGGTGACGAGGATCGTGGTGATTTTTGCCCGGTTACGGATCGCCAACAGTTCGTCCTGCATCTGTTGACGGGTCAGTGCGTCGAGGGCTCCGAAAGGCTCGTCGAGCAACAGAATGCGTGGGCTGGCGACCAAACCGCGAGCGATCGCCACGCGCTGCGCCATGCCGCCGGAGAGCTGGTGCGGATAGGCGCGAGTGAAGTCGCGCAGGCCGACCAGATCGATGAAATCGTTGATACGTTGCTGCTTTTGCGCAGCGCTCAGCGGTTCGTTGACCAAGCCGAGGCCGATGTTGTCGGCCACCGTCAGCCACGGGAACAAACGGTGTTCCTGAAAGACAATGCCGCGCTCGCCACCGATGCCGCTGACGGCTTTGCCATCGACGGTGATCTGCCCGCGAAATTGCGTATCGAGGCCCACCAGCAAGCGCAGCAACGTGGATTTGCCACAGCCGCTGGAGCCGACGATGGCGACGAATTCGCCCTCGGCGATGTCCAGGTTGAATTCGCGAATCGCCTCCAGTTCGAAACCGTCGACGTCGAAGGATTTGCCTACATGGTTGAAGCTGACAATCGGTGCGTTCATGCGTGTCTCCAGCGGGTCGCGCGAATTTCCAGGCGTTGGCCAATGAGGTTGAGCAGGGCGCCGGTCAGGCCGACGAGGAGCATGCCGGCCATGATCAGGTCCATGCGCAGCAGTTGTTGCGCGCCGATCATCTGGCTGCCGATGCCGCCGTTGGATGGCATGAAATATTCGGCGCCGATGGTGCCGAGCCAGGCGTAGATCAGGCTCAGGCGAAGCCCGGCGAAGATCCCCGGTGCGGCGCCCGGAAGCACCAGTCGACGCAAACGCTGGCCAAGGTTCAGGCGCAGTACTTGCGCCGCTTCATTGAGTTGCGGCGAGAGGTTGGTGACGCTGCGTTGGGTGGCGATAAACAGCGGAAAGAATGCGGCGAGGGCGACGAACACCCACTTGGCCAATTCGCCCAGACCGAACCACGCGGTGAGCAGCGGCACCCAGGCGAAAATCGCGATCTGGCGGATCGATGCGAGCGTCGGGCCGAGCAGGCGTTCGCTGATGTGCGACAGGCCCAACAGCAAGCCCAGGGCAAAACCGAGCCCACCGCCCAACAGCAAACCACCGAGGGTGCGGCCCAGGCTGAGTCCCATGCCGCTGATCAGCGTGCCATCGAGCAAGCCGTCCCATGTTGTACTCAATACGGCCAGCGGGCTCACCAGAATGTTCGCGTCGACCCACTGCTGATCGCTCGCCAATTGCCACAGCGCGAACAAGCCCAGCGGCAGCAACCACGGTTGCACCCGCTGCCAGCCTTCATAGCGTGGGCCGCGACGAATTTCGGCGGTGGCCGGGTGTGGCCAGTGCAGCAGTTTTTTGTCCAGCAGACCGATGCCGCGATCCATCGCCATGCCGATTAAGCCGATGACCACGATGCACACGAAAACGATGTCGAGCATGAACAGCTGGCGCGCCCAGACCATCAGGTACCCGATGCCTTCACTGGAGGCCAGCAGTTCAACCGCCAGCAACGATGTCCAACCGGCGGCCAGCGCCAGGCGCACACCGGCCATGAACGCGGGAAGGGCGGCGGGCAGGACCAGACGGCGGATCAGCAAATGCGCCGGCAGGCGCAGCACGGCAGCGGCTTCGCGCAGTTTCGGTTGCGCATCGCGTACGCCGACCAAGGTGTGCAGCGTCACCGGGACCACAATGGCTTTGATCAGCACCACCAGTTTCAGTACTTCGCCGATGCCGAAAAACACCATGAACAGCGGAATCCACGCCAGCGTCGGCACTTGGGCGAGGCCGGCGAAGGTCGGGAAGATCAAACGTTCGAGGCGGCGGCTGAAGCCCAGCGCTGCACCGAGCACGGCGCCTGCCGAAATCCCGGCGAGCAGTCCCCAGAACAGCCGTTGCAGACTGATCCACAGATGACCCCACAACTCGCCCTGAGACAGCTCGACCGCGCTGTTCCACACCAATGACGGCGCCGGCAGAATCTGTTCGCTCATCCATTGGTTGCGCGCGGCCAGCCACCACAGCGCGAACAGACTGAGCGGCAGCAGCCACGGCAACAGGCGTTGATTGAGGCTTGGCCCCGTGCGGCGCGTTTTGAGCGGTGGCGCCGGCAGCGGCAGGCTGAGCAAGGAATCACGGGCCATGGGGTGACCTCCGTTGTCGGGTTGCAGACAGACCTGTATGCAAAATTGATCTAACAAAATTCAAATCAATGCTATTGGGAGATAAGCCAGACCATTTAAGGCTTCTGGCCCACACGCATCCAATGCATTCGAAGAATATTTTCGATGCTGTCAATGCATACGCCGCTGCAGGCCTTATCGCTGCTTGCTTAGCGCAAAAAGCTATAAAAATGTGAATTTATAGTATTTATGCGAAGGTGCTCCTTCAGCCTACTTTCGGCTCCTCAACGCCCGTCGTGATCAAGGAGCCGCATCCATGAACCTTCCCTTCAAACGTGTCATCAGTCTGTTTACCGCTCCGGCGCTGGCGGGTTTTCTGGCGTTTACCGCCCACGCCGACGACCTTAAGGAAATCAGGATCGCTGTGCCCGATCTGAGTGCGGGCACCCAGCACAGTGGCGGCGGTGTGGTCGATGTGCTGCGCGATCAGCAAATCTTCGAAAAGGCCTTCGCCGAGCAGGGCATCAAGATTCAGTGGAGCTTTTTCAAGGGGGCGGGGCCGGTGATCAACGAGGCGTTCGCCAATGGTCAGGTCGATCTGGCGTATCTGGGCGATCTGGCGGCAATCATCGGCAAGTCCAATGGCCTCGATACGCGGTTGCTCAGCGCCAGCGCCCGTGGCGTGAAGCAGTATCTGGGCGTGGTGCCGGGTTCGGGGATCAAGACCCTGCAGGATCTCAAGGGCAAGCGCGTGGCGATCTTTCGTGGTACAGCGACGCAGTTGTCATTCGATGCGGCGTTGGCCAGCCAAGGCCTGAGCGAAAAAGACCTGAAGGTCATCAACCTTGATTTCAGTGCGGCGGTCGCGGCGCTGGCAGCGAAGCAGATTGATGCGTCGTGGGGCAGTTCAGGCTTGGCCGCTCTGCAAGCCAAAGGCTTGGCCGAACTGCCGCTGAACACCAAGGATCTCGGTGGCGCGGGGAGTGTGCAGTCGGTGCTGGTCGGGACAGGCAAATTCGTCGATGCCCACCCGGAGGCCGTGGCGAAACTGCTCAAGGCTCAGCAGCAAGCGGTGGAGTGGCTGACTCAGGACAGCAACAAGGACGCTTACGTGCAGTTGGTCTCGGGGCTGGCGAGTTATCCGCCGGTGATCCTGACCCAGGATCTACAGGATCAGAAGTTGAGCGATATATTCCCGTCGACGCTGGACCCTGTGTTCCTTGGCAGCTTGCAGGACAAGGTGGATCTGGCAGCGCAGCAACGGCTGATTCGCAAGCCGTTCAAAGTGACCGATTGGGTGGCGCCTGAACTCGCTGCAGCCAAGCTCTAAAACTCTGGTGTCTGGTCAGGCCTCTTCGCGAGCAGGCTCGCTTCCACAGGGATCTTGGGTGAATACCAATTCTGCATTCGCCACCGAATCACTGTGGGAGCGAGCCTGCTCGCGAAAGGGCCCTAAACAGCGACGCTGACTTTCTGCTTGTCCACCGCCACCAACGTTTCGATCATCGCCCGCGCCGCCGGCGACAGCCGAAACCCGGTACGACTGACAATCCCGCACCGCGCATTCATGCTCTCCAGGTTCTGCGGCAGATTGCGCCAGTGCAGCAGCACCAGCGAACCCTGGGCAATGTCCTCGCAAAACGCCTCTTCCGTGCCGATGCCGATCGCATTCGATTGCAGCACCACTTTCACCAGCGCCGGGAAATGCTCGGTCTCGATGGTCGGTGAAAAATCGATCCGGCCGCTGAGGTTCGCCAGCAGTTTGCGAATGCCCGGAGGGATCAGCGTGGCCGCCAGCGGATAGTCGAACATGTCGTTGGTCGACAGGCTTTCTTTGGCCAAAAGCGGGTGCCCCGGCCGGCAGAAAAATACCCCGCGCTTGGGCGTCAGTGGCTGGGTCTGGAAGTTCGGGTCGGCCTCGAAATGGCGGATGTCGGCAATGAAGAATTCGATCTCCTCGCGGCTCAGGGCGCGGCTGAGTTTTTCCCAGTTATCCACCTGAAAGCAGGTGCGTACTTTCGGGTGCGCGTTGATGAACTGCGCCACCGCGTCTGGCACCAGTTTCACCGCGGGCGCCGGCCCGCAGCCGAAGTGAACTTCGCCGGCATCGAGCTTGGTCATCTGCGTCACTTCGGCGCTCAGCAACGCCGCGCCCTGCACCAGCGTCAGGGCGTGTTGCAGCACCACCTGGCCCTCGGGCGTGGGGCGCAAATCCTTGTTGCCGCGATCCACCAGCACGCAGCCGAACTCTTGCTCCAGCCCTTGAATGCTGCGACTGAACGCCGGTTGGGTGATGCCCATCGCGTCCGCCGCGCGGACAAAACTGCGATGTTCATTGAGGGCGATGAAGTAGCGCAACTGGCGAAGATCCATATGCTTTTCCGGCATCCTAAAAATAGCTCGAAGGCATTTGCGACGAGGGTTGCTAGAGGTTTTAAATGCAAGCTCTTATTCCGTCAAAGAAGCATATGAATATCTATTAGATGTAAAAGGAATATAGATAGAGCGATGTTTCGCTGCCGTCCAACCGCAAGCAGTCGATGAGGGTCTACCCATGAGCAATGCCGCACTCGCTGTAAAACCCGCTGTCCATGCGCTGGAAATTCATCCGGTGGCCGGTCGTATCGGCGCCGAGATTCGTGGCGTGCACTTGTCTGGTGAGCTGGACGCCGCCACCGTCGAAGCCATTCAACAGGCACTGATTGACTACAAGGTCGTGTTCTTCCGCGAGCAGACCCAACTCGACGATCAGCGTCAGGAAGCCTTCGCCCATTTGCTCGGTGAGCCGGTGGCGCATCCGACCGTGCCGTCGCGTGAGGGCACTCGTTATCTGCTGGAACTGGACGGTGCCGAGGGTCAGCGCGCCAACTCGTGGCACACCGACGTGACTTTCGTCGATGCCTACCCGAAAGCCTCGATCCTGCGCTCGGTAGTCGCTCCGGCGTTCGGCGGCGACACCCTGTGGGCGAACACCGCCACCGCGTACAACGAACTGCCGTCCGAACTGCGTGAATTGGCCGACAAACTGGTCGCCGTGCACAGCAACGAATACGACTACGCCAGCGCCAAGCCGGACGTCTCGGCGGAGAAGCTTGAGCGCTATCGCAAAATCTTCACGTCTACCGTTTACGAGACTGAGCACCCCGTGGTGCGCGTCCACCCGATCAGCGGCGAGAAGAGCTTGCTGCTGGGGCATTTCGTCAAACGCATCAAGGGTTATTCGCAAGCGGATTCGGCGCATCTGTTCGGGCTGTTGCAGAGTCATGTAATCCGTCAGGAAAACACCGTGCGCTGGCGCTGGAAGGCTGGTGATGTGGCGATCTGGGATAACCGCTCGACCCAGCATTACGCGATTGATGATTACGGCACCCAGGATCGGGTGGTGCGTCGGGTGACGTTGAAGGGGGAAGTGCCTGTGGGGGCTTCGGGGCAGCGTAGTCAGACGATCAAAGGTCGTGACTGAAGATCAAAAGCCCCTCACCCCAGCCCTCTCCCAGAGGGAGAGGGAGCCGACCGAGTTGTCTCGCGTTATGCATCGACCTGAAAGACCTTATCGATTATGGATTCGGTGAAGCACGATCAGGTCGGTGTACCTCTGAAATATCCCCCATTCAGTCCCCTCTCCCTCCGGGAGAGGGTTAGGGTGAGGGGTTCTTCCCGCTACCAGACACCAATCTGAACAACCTTCTCGGTTTCCGGCTCTCCGTAGCGAAACCGCTGCCCGCGCAAATCGATCTCCTGATGGCTGATGGTGGTACGCCGCTTCAACCCCCGCACCCACTCAAACAGATACCCCGCATGCTCCTCGCGCACCGCCGCGTAAGCCGGGTCTTCACCCAAATCACGCAATTCCTGCGGATCATTCAGCAGATCAAACAGCTGTGGCCTGAAGCCGTCGTACGCCAGGTATTTCCAACGCTCGCTACGCACCATGGTCATGCGGCAACGGTCAATCGGTTGACCCAGTCGCTCCCGCGCCGGCGCTTGAAACGCGTAGTCATATTCGCTGATTGCATAGCGGCGCCAATCCGGATTCTCGCCGTGTAAAAGCGGTATCAGCGAGCGGCCCTCCAGTCGATGTTCCGCCTGCGGCAGTCCCAACGCCTGAAGAAACGTCGGCAACGCGTCGATGGTTTCCGCCAGTCGATCATCGACTGTTCCACGAGTGACATCCGCCGCCGCCCGAGGATCACGCACGATCAGCGGCACGCCCACCGCTTGCTCAAGCAAAAACTCCTTCTCGCCCAGCCAGTGATCGCCCAGAAAGTCGCCGTGATCACTGGTGAACACGATCAGCGTGTCATCCCAGCGGCCATTACTTTGCAGAAAATCGAACAGCCGTCCGAGCTGATCATCCACTTGCTTGATCAGGCCCATGTAGGTCGGGATTACATTCAATCGTACTGAATCGCGGGAGAAGTTGAGGCTTTCTTCATGCTGGCGAAAGGCAGCGTATACGGGGTGTTTACTGGCTTCGGAGGGCGTCGCGCGGACCGGTTCGAGAATCGATTTCGTACTGTACAAGGCGTGGTACGGCGCAGGTACGATATAGGGCCAGTGCGGTTTGATGTACGAGAGGTGCAAACACCATGGTTTCTCACCTTGCTCGGTGATGAAGTCGATGGCTCGATTTGTAGTGTAGACAGTCTCTGAGTGTTGCTCGGGAATTCGTGCTGGCAAATGTGCATTACGCATTTTCCAGCCGCTGAGGATTTCGCCGTTCTCGCCTTCGGCAGCGTTGGCCCAGTCGTGCCAGGGATTTCGCCCGTCGAAACCTTGTTCGCGCAGGTAATGGGTGTAGGGCGCGGATTCGCGTTTGTCGTCGAACAGCGGGTCATCGGGGAAGATCCCGTCGTGGCGAAAGTACGGTTCGAAGCCGACCTCGTTGAGCACTTCGGCCTGTGCGCTTGCGGGGTTGATCGCCAGTCGCTGCAGGGCGTCGACATTAGCTGTGGCGTGGGTCTTGCCGACCAGCGCAGTACGAATGCCGTGGGGGCGCAGGTAATCGCCGATGGTCAGCTCTTCCAGCGGCAGCGGCACGGCGTTCCACGCCACTTGATGGCTGCTGACATAGCGGCCGGTGTAGGCCGACATCCGCGACGGGCCGCAGATCGTGCCTTGGGTGTAAGCGCGGCTGAAACGCACCCCGGCTTCGGCCAGGCGATCGATGTTCGGCGTGTGCAAATGCGGGTGGCCGTAGCAGGACAGGTAATCGCGGCGTAGTTGGTCGCACATGATGTACAGCACGTTGCGCACGGGTTTTTCAGGCAGGGACATGGGTTCACCGGTCAGAGAGACAGGCGAGGGTTTTCGCTTTGGATGGGGGTGTTCGGCAAGTGCATTTGGGGAATGGGTTTTATGCAGTGGATGCATCGGCGACCGATCAGACAGCGAGCCCATCCAGTGAACACACCTCTTCATCCACCGCATCAATCGCCTTGATCTGCTCAATCATCGCCTCAGCCAGCGGCGACAGCCGATACCCCGCCCGACTGACAATCCCATAGCGGGTGTACAACTCTTCCAGATCATCGGCCAGACCTTCGATCTTCAAACACACCAGATCTCCCTTGGCCTGATGCAGCGCATCGGAATACGCGCCGACAATCCCGATCGCGTCCGAACGCAGCACCACACTCAACAGGCTGGAACTGTTTTCACACTCCACATTCGGCGTGAAATCCGGCCGGCCGCTGAGGTCGACGATGACCTTGCGCAGGTTCGGCGGACGGATGCTCACCGCCAGCGGGTAGCTCATCAATTGCTCGGCCGAGACCCGATCAAAACCGCTCAGCGGATGCCCGGCGCGGCAGCAGAAATGCCATTTGCGCGGGCGCAGCCGATGCGTCAGGTAATCCGGATCAGCCTCGAAGTGCCGCGTGTCAGCGACAAAGAATTCGAACTCCTCACTGAGCAGGCGCTTGCTCAAGCTCTGCCAGTCATCGACCTGAAACTGCACCCGCGCTTTCGGGTAACGCCCGATGAAACTGCCGATCGCCCGCGGGACCAATCCCGCCGCTGGCGCAGGGCCACAACCGAAACGTAACTCCCCCGCCTCGAGGCCATTGAACTGGCTGATCTCGTTGGCCATCTGCTGCGCACCGCTGACCAGCCGCCGCGCATGTTCGAGCAGTACCTGGCCTTGTTTGGTCGGTGGCAATTCCTTGCGCCCGCGATCAACCAACTGACAGCCAACGCTGTGCTCCAGCGCCTGAATGCTGCGACTGAACGCCGACTGCGACAGGTTCACCGCCTGCGCGCCGGCGACGAAGCTGCGTTGTTCAGCCAGGGCGATGAAGTGACGAAGTTGACGCAAATCGATATGCATTTTTCACATAAAAAATATCCGGGAAATGCATTGGATATGCATTAGGTCGACTCCTTATAAAGGCAATCTCTTATGCAGTAAATCTTTGTAAATACATAAATAAATAACTTTAAAGAATATGCAGAGCTGAAGATGTCTGTGTGTTTTTTGACCAGGAGCCGCGCCATGAGTCCGTTGAACCTTGCGTCACCCCTCACACCACGACGGCTCAAACGCCTGCCTCTGGCCCTGTTACTGGCGGGGAGCGCCAGTTGGACTCACAGCTACGCCGCCGATACCGAAACCCCGGCGCCGGTTCCAGCAGGCAAACCTGTGGCTAACAGCTCACAACTGGAAACGGTGACTGTCACCACCCGCCGCCGCGAAGAAAGTTCGCAGGATGTGCCGACGCCGATGAGCGTGGTCAGCGGGCAGAATCTGGAGACGCAGCGGGTCTACCGGATTCAGGATTTGCAGCAACTGGTGCCCAGCGTCAACGTCGCCTACATGCATGCGCGCCAGTCCAGCGTGTCGATTCGCGGATTGGGCAACAACCCGGCCAGCGATGGCCTGGAAGGCAGCGTCGGTCTGTACATCGACAACGTCTATCTGGGCCGCCCGGGGATGGCGGTTTTCGATCTGATGGACATCGAACAGCTTGAGGTTTTGCGAGGGCCGCAAGGCACGCTGTTCGGCAAAAACACCACGGCCGGGGTGATCAACATCAGTACCCGCGCACCAACCTTCACCCCTGAGCGCAGCATTGAAACCTCGGTCGGCGAGGACGGCTACTTCCAGACCAAGGGCACGATTTCCGGGCCGCTCAACGATCAGCTCGCCGGGCGCTTTTCGGCTTATCGCACGCGCAGCGATGGCGACATCAAGAACGAATACGACGGCCATGACCTCAACGGCGGTTCACGCGAAGGCTTCCGTGCGCAACTGCTGTTCAAGCCCAACGAAGACTTCAATTTACGCTGGATTGGCGACTACAACGAAGAGGACTCCAGCGCCGGCACTCGCGTGCTGTACAACACCGGGCCGACCATCAACGGCGTTAATCTCTACGAGTCACGAGCCAATGCGGCCGGCGCGACGCTGGTCAATGGCTCGCACCGCAAGGTCAATCTGGACAACGACCAGCACGTCACCGTGCATCAGGGCGGCACGTCGGTTGAGGCCAATTGGACGCTGCCGAGCGACTTCACCCTGACCTCGGTCAGTTCCTATCGTTTCTGGAATTTCACCCCGAAAAACGACGATGGTCTGAACGTTCCGGCGAGCTACAACGCCGGGGTGTCGGTGGAAGACAAACAGTATTCGCAGGAATTTCGTCTGGCCTCGCCCAAGGGCGAGTTCTTTGATTACGTCGTCGGTGCGTACTATTTCGGCAACAATCTGGACAACAAGTCCTTCGCTTATTACGGCCCGCAAGCGGATATCTGGAACGGCACGCCGGCCGGTGCTTTGGCCAATGTGACCAGCGTCGGTAACGGCCACATCAAGACCGACAGTTTTGCCCTGTTCGCCCAAGGCACATGGCACCTCACCGAGCGCCTGGATTTCACCGCCGGGGTGCGCGGCACCTATGAAGAAAAAAGCGCCTGGGTCACGCGCAATGCCCCGGTCGGTGGCGCGACGGTCACCGGTGCTGCCGCAACGGCGCGACGCGGGCGGGCGGGCGCCTACGATTCCGGCGACTTGAACCAGTACAGCTCCAGCCCGTCCGGGCTGCTCAACCTTAGCTACCGCATCACCGATGACGTACTCACCTATGCCACGCTGTCCCACGGCGAGAAGTCCGGCGGGGTCAACCTTGCGGTGGGTTCGGCTCCGGTGGCCGGCGCCGACTCGTTGCTGATCGGCACCGAGCGCGCCAACAACGCCGAACTCGGTTTCAAAAGCACGCTGTGGGATCACCGGCTGCAATTCAACGCCAATGTGTTCTGGACGCAGGTCAACGCCTACCAGACCAACGCTTACGACGCCGAAAACCGCGTGCAATACCTGACCAACGCCGGTTCTGTGCGTTCGCGCGGCGTCGAGTTCGAAAGCACGGTGATCCCGCTACGTGGACTGACCCTGAACATCAACGGCTCCTATAACGACGTCAGCTACCTCTCGTACAAAGATGCCCCGTGCCCTCCGGAAGTCAGCCAGGCGCCTGGCGCGCCGGCCTCTTGCGACCTCAGCGGCCATCAAGTGGTCGGCGCCTCGAAATGGATCGGCAACGCCAACGGCGAATACAAATGGAATCTGGATAACGGCTTCGAACCCTACGTCACCGCCAGCTATGCGTTCCGCTCAAAAGCGGTGGGCACGGTCGAGGATTCCGACTACGGCCAGATCCCGAGTTACGCGGTGGTCAACTTCTCCACCGGCCTTCGCGGCGATTTCAATCAGGGTCAGTGGGACGTCTCGCTGTGGCTGAAAAATGCCTTCGACAAAACCTACTACACGACCCTGTGGACCGGCGGCAACGGCGGTTATGAAGGCCTGCTCGGCACCCCGCGCACCCTTGGCGTCACCGGTCGCTACGACTTCTGATTGATCCTTCAAGGGGCTGCGTGATGCTGCCCCGACAGGCGAAATCAATGCGCTGTGTGAATACTTTCAATGCCTGAAAAGCATGTGTTTTTCAGTCCATCCCTACAGCCCTTGTGGCGCGTGGCTTTGGCGTAATTTATCAAAACTCATATTCCATAAACGCCTATCCATAACGTTAAAGATTACTTTCAGAGATAAGCGTCTAGCCCCAATGATTCACCAGCGATTCGCCGTGGGGGATTCAACAAACGGTGAATCGGCAGTTTTTGCAGAGAACGTAAAAAAGACCGCAGGGAGTGTATCAATGGGCAATGTCCAGACCGCCGCCAGCGCACAGGAATTGCTGTGGCGCCAGACGCCGAGTGGCGAATTGGTCGATCTAGGCCGGCTCCATCGCGTGCCGTTGGGGCAGCTGCGTTTGCAGCGTGCGCCCAAAGGCATTCTGAGCCGGCGCGAAACGATCCTGCTCGGTGTGCTGGCCTTGGTGGTGCACGGCGCGGTGATCTACTGGATCAATCAGCATCCAACCCCGGCGCTGCCGATTGTGCCGCCGGAAATTCCACCGATGACCATCGAGTTTTCGCGCCCGGCACCGCCAGCGCCACCGGTGGTCAAGCCGCCACCTCCCGCGCCTGTGGTCGAGCCGCCGCCGGTGGAGGACGAACTGGCGGTAAAACCCCCGCCACCGAAACTGATCCCGAAACCCAAACCGAAACCCGTGGTGAAACCAGTCGAGCAACCGGCCCCCAAAGCCGTTCAACAGCCACCCGCACCGCCACAACCGACAGCTCCAGCCGCTGCCCCGGCGCCACCTGCACCACCCGCGCCGGCGCCGGTAACGCCGGCCTCGGCCAACGCCGCATACCTGAAGAACCCGGCGCCGGAATATCCGTCGCTGGCTCAGCGACGCGGTTGGGAAGGCACGGTGTTGCTGCGCGTGCATGTGCTGGCGAGCGGTAAACCGGGTGAGATCCAGATTCAGAAAAACAGTGGCCGGCAGCAACTCGACGACGCCGCATTAAACGCGGTCAAGCGTTGGAGTTTTGTTCCGGCCAAGCAGGGTGATGTCGCCCAGGACGGCTGGGTCAGCGTGCCCATTGATTTCAAGATTCATTAAACCGAAACCTAATTCGCGCGAAATGTTTACACGAGGGAACACATCATGACGTTACTGGCATCTCCACTGGAATCCATCGAAAGCGCGGTGATCTGGCTGCTGGTGGTTTTTTCCGTCGCGACTTGGGGGCTGGCGCTGCTAAAGGCTGTGCAGTTCGGCCGTCTGAAAGCGCAGGATCGCAAATTTCACAAACGCTTCTGGGCGGCGTCGAGTCTGGATGCCGCCGCCGAGTTGAGCGAAACCCAACCCGGCGCCGCCGCGCGGGTGGCACAGGCCGGTTACGCGGCGATTCAGGTGGGCGAGGCGCCGCAGGCCAATGATTTGAGCCATGCGATCAACCATCAGGATCGTCTGGAGCGTGCCTTGCGTCAGCAGATCGTCCGCGAACGACGTTCGCTGGAGACCGGTCTGGCGGTGATCGCGAGTATTGGTAGTACGTCGCCGTTCATTGGTTTGTTCGGCACGGTGTGGGGAATCATGGAAGCGTTGAAGGGCATCAGCGCGGCTGGTTCGGCGAGCCTGGAAACGGTGGCGGGTCCGATCGGTGCGGCACTGGTCGCGACGGGTGTGGGGATTGCCGTCGCAGTACCAGCGGTGCTGGTTTACAACTACTTTTTGCGGCGTTTGAAACTGACCGCCGCCGATCTGGATGACTTTGCCCACGACTTCTACAGCCTGGCGCAGAAGAGTGCGTTCCGCGTGTTGATCCACCCGACGGCGCACAAGGTTGCCACGCACGGGGATACAGCAAAAGTGAAGGAGGCGTCCTGATATGGCCTTCTCCACGCAAGACAGTGATGAGGTACTCAGCGAGATCAACGTGACGCCGCTGGTGGACGTAATGCTGGTACTGCTGGTGGTGTTTATCGTCACCGCGCCACTGCTGACCAACGCGATACCGATCAACCTGCCGAAGACCGAAGCGGTCGCGCCGGTTGAACAGAAAGACCCGCTGGTGGTGAGCATCGACGGCGCCGGCAAACTGTTTATCAACAAGGACGAAATTCAGCCGGACTTGCTGGAGTTCAACCTCAAGTCGGCCAAGGCCAAAGACCCGGAAGTGCGCGTGCAGTTGCAGGCGGATGACGGAGTGAATTACGGGGAAGTGGCGCGGGCCATGGCCTCGATTGAGCGGGCGGGGATTACCAGGTTGTCGGTGATCACGGCGCGGTAGAAGAATTTTCGATTTTCCGGGGCCGTCTCCTTGGCAGGGTGCGGCCCTTTTTTTATCTCCGATTTATCTCCCACCCTTCCTCTGTAGGAGCTGCCGAAGGCTGCGATCCTTTGATCTTGCCTCTAAACATCAAGATCAAAAGATCGCAGCCTTCGGCAGCTCCTACACAAAACAGAGATATGCTTTTCAGGTCTTAATAAATAGCTTCTTATTCCTTAACGAATATAAATCCCCTCCCTATACTCGACCAGGAACAGACACGCAGGAGAGCTCCCCCATGCGCAACGAATCAATTCGCTACCTGATTGTGCCGGGCTGGCAAGGATCGCCAGAAGATCATTGGCAAACCCACTGGCAGAACAGCCTGCCGAACAGTGCGCGGGTGGAACAGGCCGACTGGCTGACCCCGCGCCGTGAAGACTGGGTCGCCGCGCTGGCCGAGGCGATTGCCGCCGACAGCACGCCGGTCATCCTCATCGCGCACAGCCTGGGCTGCGTCACCGTTGCCCATTGGGCGGCGACCGCGCCGCTGCAATACCTGCGTCAGGTACGCGGTGCCTTGCTGGTCGCGCCAGCGGATGTCGAGCGCCCGACCTGCGCGCCGGCGCTGCGCAATTTCGCGCCGATCCCGAGCGATCTTTTGCCGTTCCCCAGCCAGGTCGTCAGCTCCGACAACGACGCCGCCGTCAGCGCGCCGCGTGCTCTGGAGCTGGCGCGTAACTGGGGCGCAGAGGCGGGGATTCTGGCCGGTGCCGGACACATCAATGTGAAGTCCGGGCATCAGCGTTGGGAGCAGGGTTTTGCCTATCTCTATCGCCTGCAAAACCGCATGGAACATAACGCTCGACGTCGCGCCTGATTTTCCTGTTTCTTTAAGCGCCCCCGTCTGCCGGCGGTTGTGGGCGGGAGTCTGCCATGAGTTTCGATACTTTCGGTCAGCCGTTGCTGACCTTTCCCGATGCGGAAAAAAGCCCCCTGAGCATTCGCGCCAAAGCGCTGGTGTTCGTCGATCCGCGTTCGCGCCAGTTGCGCGAAGAGCTTGAGCAACTGGCGCCACGCTCGATTTCGGTGTTGATTCGCGGCGAGACCGGCACCGGTAAGGAACTGCTCGCCCGGCACATACACCGCGCCAGTGATCGCAGTGGTCTGTTCGTTTCCGTCAATTGCGGCGCGATCAGCCCGACCTACGCCGATGCCGAGCTGTTCGGTTATGCCGCCGGCAGTTACAGCGGTTCGGCCAGCAGTCGTGCGGGCTGGTTCGGCTCGGCCAATGGCGGCACCTTATACCTTGATGAAATCGGCGACCTGCCGCTGCCGATCCAGATCAAATTGCTCGCGGCGCTGGAAAACCACGAAGTCACCCGCGTCGGTGCGCCTCAGCCGAGCCCGGTGGATGTGCGGCTGGTGGCGGCGACCAGCATTGATCTGGCGCAAGCGGTGGACGCCGGGAAATTCCACGAGCGGCTCTACCATTACCTCAGTGAAGGGCAACTGGAGTTGCCGGCGCTGCGCGCGCGAATCGGCGACATCCTCTCGCTGGCCGAGTATTTCCTCGGCATCTACAGCCAACGTCTGGACCTGCCAGTGCCGCTGATCAGTGAGGCGGCGCAGCATCTGTTGGAGCAACATAGCTGGCCGGGCAACACCCGTGAGCTGGAAAACGTCATTCACTTTGCCTTGCTGGTGAGCACCGGCGACGAGATCTTGCCGGAGCACCTGAACCTGCCCGACGCGTCTGGCCCGCAGGTTCAAATCGAACGGCTGGTGACGCAAATCAACATCGGTGGCAGCGTTGGCGAACGTAAGGCGTTGAAAGAGTTGCTGATTAGTTTGAGCGAGCGTTTGTAACCATTTCGTTCAACATGAACAAAATGGAATATGAAGCTGAATAAACGTTATTGTCCGGGAATAAAAAATCCCGGTATTGTCCGCCTCACGCCAGCGATATCACTTCACTGGCACACGTATTAGATGCCGTCGCCATCAGCGACCGTGATTTTCGATAAGGACACTGCATGAAAAAGGTTCTGTTGTTTACCGCATTGGCGGCTGCTCTGACGGCTTCCCTGGCCCAGGCCGGCGAGAAACTGGTCGTCGCGGCGACCCCGGTGCCGCACGCTGAAATTCTTGAGCTGATCAAGCCGACCCTCGCCAAAGAAGGCGTGGATCTGCAAATCAAAGTCTTCACCGACTACGTGCAGCCGAACGTACAGGTGGGCGAAAAGCGTCTGGATGCCAACTACTTCCAGACCCTGCCGTACCTGAACAGCTTCAACCAGGGCAAATACAAGGATGACAAGTCCAAGTACCTGGTGACTGTGCAAGGCGTGCACGTTGAACCGTTCGGTGGCTACTCGAGCAAGTACAAGACGCTGGCTGAACTGCCGGACGGCGCAACCATCGCCATCCCGAACGAAGGCAGCAACAGCGGCCGCGCTCTGATCCTGCTGCAGAAGGCTGGTCTGATCGAGTTGAAAGACCCGAAAAACGCCTTGGCAACCCCGAAAGACATCGCCAAGAACCCGCACAACTTCAAGTTCAAGGAACTGGAATCGGCTCTGCTGCCACGCGTTCTGAAGGAAGTTGATCTGGACATGATCAACACCAACTACGCGCTGGAAGCCGGTTTGAACCCGAACAAGGATGCGCTGGTGATCGAAGGTGCTGATTCGCCTTACGTGAACTTCCTCGTTGCCCGTGAGGACAACAAGAACAGCGACGCCATCCAGAAACTGGCCAAAGCCCTGACCAGCCCGGAAGTCAAAGCGTTCATCGAGAAGAAGTACAACGGCGCGGTACTGCCGGCGTTCTGATCTGACGCTTGAGTGAACCCTTCAAGATGTAAAAACGCCGATGGCTAGTGATAGTCATCGGCGTTTTTGTGTGTGCTCGATTCATGATCGTTCCCACGCAGAGCGTGGGAATGAGCAGGTTAACGGCTCAGGCCGTTTGCGCTTTCAACGCGCGGCGCAACGCCATAAGCAATTTCACGATGTCCTGCGGATCCAGTCGCTGCGGCACTTTTACGTCCATGTTCTCTTCCTTGTAATGGTTCGGCCGGGGGAGTCTGGCCAAAAGCTGTTCGTCCTTGGAGGGCTTTCATGAAAAAAAGATCCTTCCTACAGCGAAAGGAAAAATAGCCTTCTTATTCCTTCCCGGCAAACCCACAGGATAGTTTTTTGGGTGATATCAATATGCTTTAACGGTATTTAAATTCTCGTTTTTATACCTTTAAAGTCGCTTCCTGCAGGGCAGTTATCCGCTGTCCATGGACTGCACCACCGTCGCTTACCGAGCGGCGTACAGGACGTTTCATGACCTTCGATTACGCTTTTATGCTCAGCACCCTGCCGGCGTTTCTCAAAGCCGTGGGCGTGACGCTGCAGGTCGGTTTGATCGCCATTGGCACCTCGCTGCTGGTGGCGCTGCTCAATGCGACGATTCTGGTGTTCCGCACGCCTTACTTGCAGCGCGCCGTCGGCCTGTATGTGGAGCTGGCGCGCAACACGCCGTTGCTGATCCAGTTGTTCTTCGTTTATTTCGCCTTGCCGGCGCTGGGGATCAAAGTCTCCGGCTTCACCGCCGCGATCATCACCATGACCTTCCTCGGTGGCGCCTATCTCACCGAAGTGCTGCGTGCGGGCGTCGATGCGGTGCCGCAGGCGCAACTGGAATCGGGCCGCTCCATCGGCCTGTCCCACGGCCAGTTGTTGCGCTACGTGATCCTGCCGCAAGCGGGGATCCTCAGCCTGCCGTCGCTGTTCGCCAATTTCATTTTCCTGCTGAAGGAAACCACGATCGTCTCGGCGGTGGCGGTGCCGGAAATCCTCTACACCACCAAGAGCTATATCGCGCTCTACTACAAAACCTACGAAATGCTCGCCGTGCTGACGCTGATTTGCGTGCTGCTGTTTTTGCCGCTGTCGCTGTTGCTCAGCCGCCTGGAAAGGAGGCTCCAGCATGGCCAGTTCGGGTCTTGAATTGCTCTGGGTGTCGTTGCCGCAACTGGCAAAAGGCGCCGGGCAAACCTTGTCGATCTCCTTCCTGAGCATCGCCATCAGCACCGTTGGCGGTGTGCTCTACGGCGTATTGCGCACACTCAATGTGACGTGGCTGAACGCGATTCTGCGGGTGTATCTGGAGCTGTTCCGGGCGATTCCGGTGCTGGTCTGGCTGTACTTGCTGTTTTTTGGTCTGCCGATTTTCTTTGGCGTCAGCCTGCCGAGCTTCTGGTGCGCGGTGCTGGTGTTGTCGCTGTGGGGCGCCAGCGAAGTGGGTGAAGTGGCGCGCGGCGCATTGCATTCGTTGCCGCGCGGGCAGCGTGAGGCGGGGTTGTCGATTGGCTTGAGCGCCCCGCAGCTCTTCGGTTACGTGCTGCTGCCGCAAGCGCTGAAACGCATGACGCCGCCGACCATCAACGTCTACACGCGAATCATCAAGACCAGTTCGCTGGCGGTGCTGATCGGCGTGGTCGACGTGATCAAGGTCGGCCAGCAGATCATCGAGCGCACCTACGAATCGGTGCTGATCTACGGCGCGCTGTTCCTGTTTTTCTTTTTCATCTGCTACCCGCTCTCGGCCGCCTCGCGCGTGCTGGAGCGGCGCTGGACGCAAGCATGAGTGCATTGATCGAGTTTCACGGTTTCAACAAATTCTACGGCGAGCAACAGGTGCTCAGCGGCGTCGACCTGCACGTGCAGTCAGGCGAAGTGATCGTCATCCTCGGCCCCAGCGGTTGCGGCAAAAGCACTTTGCTGCGTTGCCTCAACGGTCTGGAAAGCGCTCACAGCGGCAGCCTGAAATTTGCCGGGCGCGAACTGCTGGACAAGACCACCGACTGGCGCGAAGTGCGTCAGCAGATCGGCATGGTGTTCCAGAGTTATCACCTGTTCCCGCACATGAGCGTGCTCGACAACGTGCTGCTCGGCCCGCTTAAAGTGCAGAAGCGTCAGCGCCGTGAAGCGCAGCAACAAGCCGAAGCCTTGCTTGATCGCGTCGGTCTGGCGGACAAGCGTGATGCTTATCCAAGACAGCTCTCCGGTGGCCAGCAACAACGCATCGCCATCATCCGTTCGCTGTGCATGAACCCACGGGTGATGCTCTTCGACGAGGTCACCGCCGCCCTCGATCCAGAGATGGTCAAGGAAGTGCTGCAAGTGATTCAGGGCCTGGCCCGCGAGGGCATGACCCTGTTGATCGTCACCCATGAAATGGCCTTCGCCCGCGCGGTGGCCGATCGCATCGTGTTCATGGATGCCGGACGCATCCTCGAACAGACCCCGCCCGAGATTTTCTTTACGAACCCGCAAACCGCACGCGCGCAGCAGTTCCTGGAGAAGTTCTCCTTCGTTGCAACACTGCCCAAAACGAATCCGACAAAGGAACTTGAACTGCTATGAAAACTGCCGCTTTTTTACTGCCACTCCTCAGCCTCGCATTGCTCGCCGGCTGCAATAAAACCGAAGAACCGCCAAAGCCCAAAGTCGCCAGCGAAAGCACCGCGCCGGCCGGTTATCTGGACAAGATCAAAGCCCGCGACAAACTGATCGTCGGCGTCTTTACCGACAAGCCGCCGTTCGGCTTCGTCGATGAGGCAGGGCGCTATGTCGGTTTCGATACCGACATCGGCCGCCAATTCGCCAAGGATCTGCTCGGCGACGAGAACAAGGTCGAGTTCGTCGCGGTGGAACCGGCGAGCCGCATTCCCTTCCTGCAAAGCGACAAGGTCGACCTGATCCTCGCCAACATGACTGTCACTCCGGAGCGCAAGGAAGCGGTGGAATTCACCAATCCGAACCTCAAGGTGGCGGTGCAGGCACTGGTGCCGCAGAACAGCTCAGTGAAAAACCTCGATGACCTGGCGACTCGCACCACCATCGTTACCACGGGTACGACGGCGGATATCTGGCTGACCAAGAATCACCCGGACTGGAAGCTACTGAAGTTCGAGAAAAACTCCGAGTCGCTGCAAGCCTTGGCCAATGGCCGTGGCGACGCCTATGCGCAGGACAATCTTGTGCTGTTCAGCTGGGCCAAGCAGAACCCGGGCTATCGCGTGCTGGATGAAAAGCTCGGGGCTGAAGCGCCGATTGCGCCGGCGGTGAAGAAGGGCAACATCGAGTTGCGTGACTGGGTGAATACCGAATTGGCCAAACTGGGTGAAGAGAAATATCTGCTCAAGCTGTACGACCAATATGTGCGTAAAGAATTGAGTGATGACACCAATCCTGAGAGCGTGATTGTTGAGGGTGGCAAGTGGCAGGGGTGAGTGCCTGGTAGATCGGCGGTGAGACTTTCCCCTCACCCCAGCCCTCTCCCGGAGGGAGAGGGGGCCGACCGAGTTGTCTTGCGTCGAACATCGACCTGAAATACCGAGTCGATTATGGATCCGGTACAGCATGATCAGGTCGGCGTATCTCTGAAGCATCCCCCAATCAGTCCCCTCTCCCCCCGGGAGAGGGTTAGGGTGAGGGGCTTTTGGCCGGACGCCTCACTCAGTCAGGCCAATTCCACGCCGGCTCATCCAGCACCCGCTGGCCGACAATCCCGGTCTGCCCCAGCGTTTTCTCCAGCACAATGCAATTGCACTCCGGGTCTTCCTGCAACGCCGAAATCAAGCGACGAGCATGGGACACCACCCACACCTGACACTCCTCCGAGGCGCGAATGATCAACCGCGCCAATGCCGGCAACAGATCCGGGTGCAGACTGGTTTCCGGTTCGTTCAGCACCATCAGCGACGGCGGTCGTGGCGTCAGCAGTGCGGCGATCAGCAGCAGATAGCGCAACGTGCCATCCGACAGCTCTGCCGCCGAAAGCGGTCGCAGCAACCCTTCCTGATAAAACTCGATGGCAAAGCGTCCGCCGGATTGCGGTTCGATGCGCAGTCGTGCGCCCGGGAACGCATCGCTGATCGCCGTATGCAACGCTTCGGGGTCACCGATTTCAATGATGGTTTGCAACGCTGCCGCCAGATCCCGCCCATCGTGATGCAACACTGGTGTGCGCGTGCCCAGTTGCGGCTGGCGCACCGGGGCGTCGGCGTCGCTGCGAAAATGATCGTAGAAGCGCCAGCGGCGGATGAATTCGCGCATCTGGAACACTTCCGGTGAGCTGCGCAAGCTGCCGACCTGATCGAACAGGCTGTCGAAGTTCGGCGTGTGTTGCGCCAGCACATCCCATTTGCGCTCGGCGCGAGCGCGGATCATCGGCCCGTCGCGATCCACCAGCAGGCTGGCCGGGCGATAGAGCGGCCCGGCCCAGATGCATTCGCGTTTGACTTGCGGATCAAGGCTGAAAAGCGAGGGCATCGGCTGTGCGTGCTCGGGCAACATGAAATGGCCGTTGGAGTCGGGCAACCCCAGGCTGATCGAATAACTGAAATCCTCCCCGGCAAACCCCAGGCGCAAACGCTTCACACCCTGGCGCACCGTCGGCTCGATCGCCACCTCACCGTTGCGCATGCGTCGACTGATGGTTTCCGGCCCGGCCCAGAAGGTCGAGTCCAGCCCGCCCTCACGGGCCAGCGCATTGACCACGCCGCCCTGTGCGGTCTCCGCCAGCAGACGCAGTGCCCGATAGAGGTTGGACTTGCCGCTGCCGTTGGGGCCGGTGATCAGGTTCAGCCGGCCCAACGGGATTACCAATTTATTGATCGAGCGGTAATTGGCCACCGCGAGGGTCTTGAGCATGAAAATCCTTCTCTTTAATGTCGAGTTCCCCAAGGCGAACGTTGAACCCTGTTCTAAGCTCACAGTCGTATCGTCACTTGCACGTTCGTACAAAGGAAGGAGTCTGCATGGCGAGTCCCGGATTGAAAACAGTGGTCATGCTGGGCCTGTTCACTTTGCTCGCCGCCTGTGGCGAGGAAAAAGCCCCGCAGGAGTACCTGCCACGGGTCTTTGTGCAAGAGGTCAAGCCCGCGGATTACGCGGCTGCCGTGACTCTCACCGGTGACGTGCAGGCCCGCGTGCAGACTGAATTGTCGTTCCGCGTTGGCGGCAAGATCATTCAGCGCATGGTCGATGTCGGTGACCGTGTCACGGCCAGGCAAGTGCTGGCCAAACTCGATCCCAAGGATTTGCAGACCAACGTCGACTCGGCTCAAGCTCAAGTCGTCGCCGAACAGGCGCGGGTCAAGCAGACTGCGGCGGCATTCGTGCGCCAGCAAAAACTGTTGCCTAAGGGTTACACCAGCCAGAGCGAATACGATTCCGCCCAGGCGGCGTTGCGCAGTAGCCAAAGCGCATTGAGCGCCGCTCAGGCGCAACTGGCCAATGCCAAGGATCAGCTCAGCTACACCTCGCTGATTGCCGATGCCCCAGGGATCATCACCGAGCGTCAGGCCGAGGTCGGCCAAGTGGTGCAGGCCACCGCACCGATTTTCAGTCTGGCCCGTGACGGCGACCGTGATGCGGTGTTCAACGTGTACGAATCGCTGCTGGCCGAGCGGCCGTCAGATCGCTCGATTGTGGTCAGCCTGCTCGACAACCCCAACATCAAAACCACCGGCACCGTGCGCGAAATCACCCCAGCGGTGTCTGCGCAGTCCGGTACCGTGCAAGTCAAAGTCACCCTCGACAAACTGCCGCCGGGCATGCAGCTCGGTTCGGTAGTCAGCGCCACCGCCAAAGGCACCGGAAAATCAGCGGTCGAGCTGCCATGGTCGGCCCTGACCAAAAACGTCAGCGACCCCGCCGTGTGGATGGTCGACGATCAGGGCCTGGCGCAATTGCACACGGTCACGGTCGGGCGCTATCTGACCGGCAAAGTCATCATCAGCGAAGGCCTCAAGGGCGGCGAGAAAGTCGTCGTCGCCGGCGGGCAGTTGTTGCACCCGGGCATTAAAGTCGAGATCGCCGAAAACACTTATAAAGATCTGCAACCGGGAGCACAGCCATGAGGCGTCTGTGGCTGTTGTCCGTGGCTGTGTTGTTGGCCGCCTGCTCGAAAAACGAACCGCCGCCGGAGCCGGTGCGGCCGGTGCTGTCGATCAAGGTCCAGGCGCTGAACGAGGAAACCCTCGGCCGTTTCGCCGGCAGCATTCAGGCGCGCTACGAGAGCAACACCGGTTTCCGTGTCGGCGGGCGCATCGCCAGCCGCAACGTCGACGTCGGTGCCGAAGTCGAGAAGGGCACGCTGCTCGCCACGCTCGACCCCTCCGACCAACAGAACCAGTTGCGCTCTGCCCAAGGCGATCTGGCCAGGGTTCAGGCGCAACTAATCAATGCACAGGCCAACGCCCGGCGTCAGCAAGCGCTGTTTGATCGCGGAGTCGGCGCGCAAGCGCAACTGGACATCGCCACCACTGATTTGAAAACCACCCAGGCCTCGCTGGAGCAGGCGCGGGCGGCGGTCAACCAGAGCAAGGATCAACTCGACTACACCCAGTTGCGCTCTGACCACAAAGCCGTGGTCACCGCGTGGAACGCCGAAGCCGGGCAAGTGGTCACTGCCGGCCAGCAAGTGGTGACGCTGGCGCAACCGGACATCAAGGAAGCCGTGATCGATCTGCCGGACACACTGGTCGATCAGATCCCCAGCGACGTGGTGTTTCTGGTGGCCGCGCAACTCGATCCGAGCATTAACACCACAGCGACCATCCGCGAAATCGAACCGCAGGCGCAAAGTGCGACGCGTACCCGTCGCGCCCGTTTGACCCTGGCCGACACGCCGCCCGGGTTCCGTCTCGGCACGGCGATCAGCGTGACCCTCAGTTCGGCGATCAAGCCGCGTATCGAATTGCCCGCCACGGCGATACAGGAGGTCGACGGTAAAACGCGGATCTGGGTAGTCGATACCCAAAACAAAACCGTCAACCCGCGCGACGTCAGCGTGATCAGCCGCACCGATGGCACTGTGGTGCTGGCCGGCGGTGTGAAGAACGGCGAGCAGGTGGTCAGCGCCGGCGTGAACAGCCTCAAACCCGGACAATCCGTGAAACTTGACGAGGACAGTCAATGAAAGGCTCTTTCAACCTCTCCGAATGGGCCCTCAAGCATCAGTCGTTCGTCTGGTATCTGATGTTCGTTGCACTGCTGATGGGGGTGTTTTCTTACTTCAATCTGGGCCGTGAAGAAGATCCGTCATTCACCATCAAGACCATGGTGATCCAGACCAAGTGGCCGGGCGCGACCCAAGAGGAGACCCTCAAGCAAGTCACTGACCGCATCGAGAAAAAACTCGAAGAACTGGATTCGCTCGACTACGTGAAAAGCTACACCCGCCCCGGCGAATCGACGGTGTATGTGTACCTGCGCGACACCACCAGCGCCAAGGACATCCCGCAAATCTGGTATCAGGTGCGCAAGAAGATCGACGATATTCGCGGGCAGTTTCCCAAGGGCATTCAAGGGCCGGGATTCAATGACGAGTTCGGTGACGTCTACGGCTCGGTGTACGCGTTTACCGCCGACGGCCTGACCATGCGCCAGTTGCGCGACTACGTGGAGCAGGCGCGCGCCGAGATCCGCAATGTGCCGGGGCTGGGCAAGATCGAGATGGTCGGCCAGCAGGACGAAGTGATTTACCTGAACTTCTCCACGCGCAAACTGGCGGCGCTGGGCATCGATCAGCGCCAAGTGGTGCAGAGCCTGCAATCGCAGAACGCGGTGACACCCGCCGGGGTGATCGAGGCCGGGCCGGAGCGGATTTCCGTGCGCACGTCGGGGCAGTTCGCCTCGGAGAAGGATCTGGCCGAGGTCAATCTCAAGCTCAATGACCGCTTCTATCGTCTGGCCGACATTGCCGATATCAGTCGCGGTTACGTCGATCCGGCGACTCCGGAGTTCCGCTTCGATGGCAAACCGGCGATCGGTCTGGCGATTGCCATGCAGAAGGGCGGCAACGTTCAGGAATTCGGTAAAGCGCTGCACGCGCGCATCGATCAACTCACCGCCGACTTGCCGATAGGCGTTGGTGTACACACGGTTTCCGATCAGGCCGTGGTGGTGGAAGAGGCCGTCGGCGGCTTCACCAGCGCCTTGTTCGAGGCGGTGATTATCGTCTTGGTGGTGAGCTTCATCAGCCTCGGCGTACGTGCCGGGCTGGTGGTGGCGTGCTCGATTCCGCTGGTGCTGGCGATGGTGTTTGTGTTCATGGAATACAGCGGCATTACCATGCAGCGGATTTCCCTTGGCGCATTGATCATCGCCCTCGGCCTGTTGGTCGATGACGCGATGATCACCGTGGAGATGATGGTCACACGCCTGGAAATGGGCGAGACCCGGGAGCAGGCGGCGACGTTCGCCTACACCTCGACGGCGTTCCCGATGCTCACCGGTACGCTGGTGACGGTCGCCGGTTTTGTGCCCATCGGCCTCAACGCCAGTTCGGCGGGTGAATACACCTTCACGCTGTTTGCGGTCATCGCCGTGGCGATGTTGGTGTCGTGGGTGGTGGCGGTGTTCTTTGCGCCGGTGATCGGCGTGCACATCCTCAGCGCCAACGTGAAACCCCATGCGGCCGAGCCCGGGCGCGTCGGTCGTGCGTTCAACCATGGTCTGTTGTGGTCGATGCGCAACCGCTGGTGGGCGATTGGCATTACGGTCGTGTGCTTTGTGCTGGCGGTGTTTTGCATGCGCTTTGTGCAGAACCAGTTTTTCCCGTCCTCGGATCGCCCGGAAATTCTGGTCGACCTGAACCTGCCGCAAAACGCTTCCATCGACGAAACCCGCAAGGCCGTCGACAAGCTGGAGGAAACCCTCAAGGGTGATCCGGACATCGTGCGCTGGAGCACTTACATCGGCCAGGGTGCGATCCGTTTCTACCTGCCGCTCGATCAACAATTACAGAACCCGTACTACGCGCAACTGGTCATCGTCAGCAAAGACTTCGAGGCCCGCGAAGCCCTGAGCCAGCGTCTGCGTGAGCGTTTGCACAAGGACTTCGTCGGTATCGGCAGTTACGTGCAGGCGTTGGAAATGGGGCCGCCCGTGGGTCGCCCGATCCAGTACCGGGTCAGCGGCAAGGACATCGATCAGGTGCGTAAACACGCCATCGATCTGGCCACCGAACTGGACAAGAACCCGCACATCGGCGAGATCATTTACGACTGGAACGAGCCGGGCAAAGTCCTGCGCATCGACATCGCCCAGGACAAGGCGCGCCAGCTCGGGCTGTCGTCCGAAGACGTGGCGAACCTGATGAACAGCATCGTCAGCGGCTCGCCGTTGACCCAGGTCGATGACGATATCTACCTGATCAACGTGGTCGGTCGCGCCGTGGATTCCGAGCGCGGTACGCCGGAAACCCTGCAGAACCTGCAAATCGTCACGCCGGGCGGCACGTCGATTCCGCTGCTGGCGTTCGCCACCGTGCGTTATGAACTGGAGCAGCCGCTGGTGTGGCGTCGCGACCGTTTGCCGACCATCACCATCAAGGCGTCGGTGCGCGACGAGATTCAGCCGACCGACCTGGTGAAACTGCTCAAACCGGCGATCGATGCCTTCGCCGAAAAACTGCCGGTCGGCTACAAAGTCGCCACTGGCGGTACGGTCGAGGAGAGCGGCAAGGCTCAGGGGCCGATTGCCAAGGTGCTGCCATTGATGCTGTTTTTGATGGCGACCTTCCTGATGATCCAGTTGCACAGCGTGCAGAAGATGTTTCTGGTGGCGAGTGTCGCGCCGCTGGGGCTGATCGGCGTGGTGCTGGCGCTGGTGCCGACCGGCACGCCCATGGGCTTCGTGGCGATCCTCGGGATTCTGGCGCTGATCGGCATCATCATCCGCAACTCGGTGATCCTCGTGACGCAGATCGATGAGTTCGAGAAGAAGGGGCTGGCGCCGTGGGACGCGGTGGTGGAAGCCACTGAACATCGACGCCGGCCGATTCTGCTGACGGCAGCGGCGGCCAGCATGGGCATGATCCCGATTGCCCGGGAAGTGTTCTGGGGGCCGATGGCTTACGCGATGATTGGCGGGATCGTGATTGCGACGCTGCTGACGCTGCTGTTTCTGCCGGCGCTGTACGTGGCCTGGTACAAGATTCGCGAGCCGAAGAAGGACTCAACCTCATCGAACCATTGATTGCTCCCGTTACACTTTGGGAACGGTCTGACTTACAACCCCGGTCGATTGCGTTACCGTCCTTCCTCCATTTGGAGGAGGGACGCCCGATGTCGACTGTCGCTTGCTGGCTGCGCCAACTGCTGCTGATGGTCGGCCTGTGCCTGTCGCCCTCATCGGTGGCCGAAACGCTGCTGGAAAATTCGTTATGGCGGGTGCAGATCGATCCGGCGACCCTCGCGGTGCGTGTGACCCCGGCCGACAGCGCGGCCGTGCAGGCATCGACGGGTGTTGATGCGCACAAGGTCAGCCAGTTGCTCAGGCGCGGCAATCGCCTCGACTGGCAATGGGACGATGGCGCCTGGTCGCTCAGCGTTGAACTCGATCAGCGTGACCTGAGTTTCTCGATCACCGCCCGTGATCCCGCTGAACTGGAGTTCCTGCGCCAACCCGGCAGTGCGATGGGTAAAGGACTGATCTGGCCGCTCGCCGAAGGGCATTACGTGCCCCGAGGCGATCCGCTGTGGCAGGCGTTTCTGGTGGATCAGGACCAGTTCGACAGCACTCAGGATCTGAGCCTGCCGCTGTGGGGTGTCGAGCACGAGGGCTTCAGCCTTAGCTGGTTGCTGAGCAATCCCTACAACAACCAACTGCAGTTCAGCGCTGACGGCGACACGCTGGCGTTGGCGGCGCGGCATCAATTCACTTCACTCGCACCGTCGACGCCGCTGACCTTCAGCCTGTTTCTGGGCGACGCCGATCCGTTGGCCGGCGCCAAGCGCTATCGGCAATGGCTGATCGATAACGGCCGTTTCGAAACCCTGAGCAGCAAGCTCAAGAAAACCCCGCAGGCGCGCAAGTTGCTGGGCGCCAGTCATGTCTATCTGTGGGGCAATGATCTGCTGGGGCAAAAAGATGTGCGCAACTGGCCGGCGCTGCTCGGCAAATTACGTGGCCAAACCAGACTTGCCAGTGCGCTACGGGCCGGGATGGATCGTGAAGCGTTGCAGATGCTCGCCAGCGAAACCATGCTCAACAGCTATCAGCAGACCGTACTGTTGCGCGGGATCAACCGCGCGCTGGCCGCTCAGGCGCGCAAAACCTGGCAGGCTCGAGCGGTGCCGGACATGCAGGCATTGGTCAGCGGCTACGCAGCACTGCGCAGCCAATTGGCCACCGATTTTGCGGGTGTCTTGACTGTCGACTCCGAGCGTTGGGGCAGCAGCCTTTCGCTCGATACCATCGAACGCTTGCAGAACGCAGGACTGCCGCGCTTGTGGCTGGGACTCGGCGATGGATGGGAGGGCGGGCTGTGGCATCCGGAGGCGGTTCGCGCGGGCGTGGCGGCAGGGTATCTGATCGCGCCGTATGACTCTTACGAAACGGCACTGAGCCGTGCCGAGAACCCGGACTGGACCACCGCGCACCTGGGCGACAAGGCCAATGTGGACTGCGCCATCGTGCTGGAAAGCGGCGTGGCGAAAACCGGCTTTCAGCAGTCCGGTCACTACACCGATCCGCGTTGCGTGCGTCCCTTACTTGAGAAACGCATCAAAGCCATCAGCGCCGCCACCGGTTTCAACAGCTGGTTCCTCGATGCCTATGCGGCGGGCATGGTGTTCGACAGCTACCGGCCCGGCGCGACCATGACCCAGGCTCAAAACGCCGAGGGTAACGTTCAGGCCTCACGCTGGATCAACGAAACGCTGCAACTGCCCAGCGGTTCCGAAGACGGTAACGCGACTACGGCTCAAGGCGTGCTGTTCGCCCATGGCATGCAGACACCGGTGATCGGTTGGGGTGACGCCGATATGAGCAAGAACCCCGACTCCGAATACTTCACGGGCAAGTGGTATCCACCCGAGCAACCGGCGGTGTTCTTCAAACCCGTGTCGATCAAAGAATCGTACCGGCGTATTCACTTTGATCCAGCCAGCCGATTGCCGCTGTACCAGGCGGTGTTTCACGGTTCGGTCATCACCAGTCATCACTGGCTGTTCGACAGCCTGAAGCTGAGCAACGTGCGGGTGGAAAACGAACTCACGCAATTGCTCTACAACGTACCGCCGCTGTATCACCTGAGCGCGGCGACGCTGGCGCAACGCTTGCCACTGATTGCGCGTCAGGATGCGTTCTTCCGCCCGCTGCATGAGCGCCTGGCAACGCAGGCACTCACCGGTTTCCAATGGCTGAGCGAGGATCGACGGGTTCAGCAGACGTCCTTTGAGGACGGCACTCGACTGTTGGCCAACTTCGATAAAGCCGCGCGTGACGTGGATGGCCTAACCTTGCCGGGCGAAAGCATCACCGTGCTAACGCCGGACGATGCGGTCAGCCACTATCGGGTGCAGACCTTGCCCTGACTCAGACCTTGCGCCAGACGCTGGCCAGCCAGGGCTGCTGTTCGCGTGGCAGCCCTGCCGGACGGAAGTAATGTTCCAGTTCGACAAACCCGGCAGCGGTCAACAGGCCGCGCCACGCTTGCAGGTCGTGATACGCGCCAAAACGCGATCCGTTCCAGCCCTCCTGGTTATCCCCGCGCGGGTTGGAGCTGAACAGCACACCACCCGGTTTCAGCGTGCTTCGCAGTTGCCTTAAAACCCGTGGCAGTTCCTGCAACGGCACATGAAACAGCACGGCGTTGGCGAAGATCCCGTCGAAGCGCTCTTCGGGCAGATCCAGCTTGAGGAAATCCTGGCACCACACTTCGCAGCCACTGTCCTCGCGGGCCATCTGCGCAAACTTCTCCGAGCCGTCGAGGCCGACCGCGACGTGGCCCATACGCTTGAACGCCTGCAAATCCCGCCCCGGCCCACAGCCGAAATCAAGAATGCTGAACGGCGCCACACCCTGAATATGCCGCAACAGTGCGTCGATGTTCTGGCTGACATCGTGATCGCGGGTGCCCTCACGGAAGTCTTCGGCCACCGAGTTGTAGTGGCCGAGCGTGGTGGCGGTGATCTGTTCGAGGTCGGTGGGGGGCTGTTTCATGGTTGGACTGCGTGGGCGATTGAGATTGGCCGAATATACGCCATGAAAGGAAATGATTGGGTGGCGGCTGCACGCAGGTAGTAGGCCGGTCAATAGGAAAACCGGTACACCCGAAGGTGCCCCACGCACAGCCGCCAAATTTTCAGCTCTTCTTCATCCCCAGACAATCAATCGAGCGATCCACCATTGCCTTGGCAATCTCCAGCAAATGCCAGACTGAAAACACCATGGCCCGGTCCGCGCCTTTCAAATGATCGCCACATTGATAGGCCGAGACAGAAGCACAGCGCAGAAGATCAGCGAGATAGAGCTGGGCGTCTTCGAAACTGACGTCTTCGCTGACGTTGTAGAAACGCAGTTCATCAGGCGGGGAGGGTTGCTTGCCGGTGAGGTAGAAATCGATGGCGCGGTACAGCGCGGAGCGGTCTTTGAACTGCTCGTTGGAGGGTTCATTTTCGGTGGTTTTTTCTGAAGGTGGATCGGGGACGATCTTTTTCATGGGTAAAACTCCTAGTGATGATTGGAGCCAACCAAGATCGCGACTAAACGAGCAGGGGTGGCGGCTGCACGCAGGTTAGTCGACCGGTCACCAGGCTACCCGGCGCACCCGAAGGTGCCCTGCGCACAGCCACCATTACGATCAGGCAGGAGAAATCACCTGAGATAAGGTGGCGCTGTGCGCCCGGTAGGACCCGGGCGACTAAACCCGATCACTGATGAGCAGTGACGGGCCGAGACTAGCCACCGGATCCGGCAGGCGCAAGCGCTCGGAATGATCTAGGAAATGTCCTGCAAAGGAAAGAGAACAGGCCTGTAGGCTCTCTGATTTTCCTGTACGAAATTTTCCCTTTTCGGTGTGAATCGCTCCTCACGGCAAAGCATAAAACCCCACCGACTGTGCAATACATATGTACCGCACTCTGCGGTTCGCTCCGGGATGTAATGACGCCTGCGCGATAGACGACTATCGCGATGTCTGCCCTGTTTTTTATTCAGGGGGACTCACTCAAAAAAAGGATTTTTCATGGGCATTGTTCGCAACCCCGGCTCCACCTCGTCGACCCGCCGTCACTCGACGGATGCAACGCCAACCCGTAAAAGAGCCGGCAGTACGCCATCCGGCGACGGGACGCCGGTGAAGATTCACCGCCCTGACGCGGACCTATCAGGCATGGAGGCGGTTTCGCCTGCTGACCCGTCGCCCTCCGTCATCACGATTACTCCGTTGCATTCTGCCCAGGTCACGCCCCTGCATCCGACGATCAAAACACTTGAGCGCTACAGCTTGAGAGCACCGGCCAACTTGCCCGCAGCCAATGCTCAGGGCCTCAGGGTGTTCAAGAACCGAAACTATGTCGATATCGCTCCCGGCGAGATCGTACTGGTCCGGGAAACCGGCATCGCCGGTGAATATCGGGCAGCGCTGGCCTCTGAATCGGCAGCGCTGGGGCCGGCGCTGTTTTTTGATCCGCGCAGCAAGATCTGGTCACTCGAACGGTCTCGGCCTTTGCCCGATCCGGGCAAAGTGATTGATATCGACATTGATCAGCTCATACGTGAGGTCAGAACCGACTATGCCCAAAAAAACCGGGTTCATACCGGTAACGATGACTCGTTCGAGTACACGGCGGCGCAGGAGGGCACGCTGGTCGCACGCGGGTTGAAGCAGTTCCCGATGGAGCAGGCGGTAATGATTCGCTCGGAGTTGCAAGCGGTCGAAAGCATTTTCTCTGAGGCCAGTCACGCCATCGGCCTGCAATATCCCGACGCCGATGGGGTGTACGAAAGCTTCTTTGGCAGCGCTCACCGCGCCGTTACCCAACAATTCGCCGATTCAGTTGCGCGAGGCCTGGCGCTTTCCAGGGAGTACCAAGGGGCTTGGGGGGATGAGAAATTTCTCGGGGTCGATGCGGACACCAATAGCGGGGCATGGATGTACAAGAATGATTTTCACGGTCGGTTCTTTCTTAATCGCAAGTACATGCAGCGCGGGACTTTGAGTATTTCCCTGGGCCATGAAATGTTGCACACCAACAGAATCGACCGGTTCCAGAGCATTTGGCCCAATGCAGCGGATTATTTCTATCTGGACAGCCGTCTGGGCCGTTTGCTGGATGGGGATTCGTTGACCGTTTACGACGTTCCTGAGCGCGGTGTCTCCGAGGCGATCATGCGCGGCGGATTGACGGTCGATTATTTGAAGTCTTTTTCGGATGACCACGATGCCTTTTTGTTCGGTGTCGGTGATTACCTGGGAATCGGCGACGACCTGGACCTTCAGGCGGCGGTTGACCTGTTCAATGCAAACCCGCAGATGCGAGCGCACCTGGCGGTGAACAATGCTGACAGTTTGATTTGTGCGGCGAAAAGCATGCAGGTGCTGCATCAAAGCAAAGCCCAATATGCCTGGCTCGACAGCCTGATCGAGGATTGATGAGGTGAGTTCCGCGTCGCCGGGATTGCACCTGTTACTTCTTACAGTATCGGCACAACTCAAAAGCGCTCAGTCTTGACCCAAAGGTGCAAAAGGACGCACGTTGCCATGAATGCCTCCCGTGATTTCGCCACGCCGACGCTGTCGGTCATCGACCCTCGCTCGCAAGTGATCCGCAGCATTGGCTATTGCCGACATCCGGACCAGCCCGACATCGACCCGCGCATCACTCGGCAGGTGTTCGATGCAGCGGGACGTCAAGTGGCATCGTGGGATCCGCGGTTGTGGGGAGCGGCGCCGAAACCGAACCTGACCACGGCTTACGGGTTGAGCGGTCAGGCTTTGCTGACGGACAGTGTCGATGCCGGGTGGCAGTTGAGTTTGCTGGATCAGGCGGGGTTGACCTGTTCGTTCTGGGATGCGCGGGGCAGTCAACGTCATACCGAATTCGACCGGCAGAAGCGTCCCATTGCACTGACTGAACAAGCCCGTGGCGAGCAATCGCGGGTGGTCGAACGACTGACCTATGCGGCTGCTGCCGAGGCTTTTGCGCTGCACAACCAGTGCGGTCGCTTGATCCGCCATGACGATCCTGCAGGGACTCGCCTCATCAGCGATTACGGTCTTATCGGTGCCGAGCTGATCGACTCCCGGCGCTTCCTGACGGCGCTCGACTTGCCTGACTGGCCAGCCGACGCCGACCTTCGTGATGATCCTCTTGAGGAGCAATCGTATGTAACCCGCCGCGCCTTCTACCCTACAGGCGAGTTGGAGCGCCAGACCGATGCCATGGGCAATACCCAAACCTTCCAATACAACGTGGCAGGAAAACCCTCCGCGACCTGGCTTCTACCGGCCGGTGAAGGCAAGCCGTCGCAGTGCCTGGTCAGCGATATTCGTTACAACGCTCACGAGCAGATCGAACGTGAAACCGCCGGTAACGGCGTCATCAGCCGCGCTGAATACGCACTTGAGGATGGCCGGCTGCTCCGGCTGATCGCGGGTGTCGGCGAGCAAACGCCGTTGCAGCATTTGCACTACGCCTACGACCCGGTGGGCAATCTCGTCACTCAGGAAGATAAAACCCAGGCGGTGACGTACTTCAATCACCAGCGCATCGACCCCATCAGCCGTTATCGCTACGACAGCCTGTATCAACTGGTGGAAGCCAAGGGCTGGGAAGTCAGCCAGCCGAGCCATGGTCCGGCATTACCGGATCTGCTGCCCACACCGCTGGACCCGAATCAGCGGCGCAACTACACCCAGACATTCGACTACGACGCGGGAGGCAATCTGATCACCCGGCACCACAGCGGTGCGCCGGGGTTTTCGATGTTCACCTCCGCGCACAGCAATCGAAGTCTGGCGCAACGGGGCGACGGCACCTTGCCGGGGGAACCCGAAATCGCCTCGGGCTTCGATGCCTGCGGCAACCAACTGGAACTGCAACGCGGCCAAGCCATGAGCTGGGACATCCGCAATCAGTTGAGGCGGGTGACGTTGGTTCATCGTGAAGACGAACCGGATGATTGCGAATGTTATGCCTACGATCGTCCCGGCCATCGGATACGCAAGGCATTTTTCAGTCAAACCGGTCACCGGACTTTGCACTCTGAAGTCCGTTATCTCCCCGGCCTGGAAATCGATCGACAGGCCGGCGGCGAAGTGCGCCATGTCATCAATGTCGAAGCCGGACGTTGCAGCGTTCGAGTCTTGCACTGGCCCGAAGGTGATCAAGTCGATCAGCAGCGCTACAGCTTGCGCGAGCATCTCGGTTCCAGCACGTTGGAACTGGATGACGAAGCGGGTGTGCTAACGCAGGAACACTATTACCCCTTCGGTGGAACGGCGTGCTGGGCGGGTAAAAGTGCGGTGGTGGCGAAGTACAAAACCATTCGTTATTCGGGCAAGGAGCTTGATGCAACTGGGCTGTATTACTTTGGATATCGGTATTACGCACCATGGTTGCAGCGGTGGACAGGCGCGGATCCATTGGGGGCTGTAGATGGTTTGAATCAATACCAAATGGTCGGAAACCGCCCGCTCAGTTTCTACGATTGGCAGGGCACAATAAAAATCCCTGTGGATATTTTGATCAGCGATGTCGTCAACCCCATGGCCAAAAGCATTGGAACAGGATGGTTCGAGGAGCTGATCTGGAATCAAGAGAAAAGCGCCCTCGAAAGCACGGGACCGGTTTACGGGCGAGGGATGGAGGTTTACCAAGGCGAGTCCTCTCAATGGAGCATGTCTTCGATCGGTCAAGCGATCGCCATGTTCCGTGATCAAGACAACAAACTTCGTCTCTTTGCCAATACGTACTTTCAGCATATGGGCATGCAGCCCGGGATGGGATTGCCAGTTTTCGCCGGCATATTGCGAAGTGATGAAACGGACCCCACGAGATTGATCATCAGCAATCATTCCGGGCACTACAAGCCAGAATCCAGCATTGATATCGAGCCGTTGATTCGTGAAATAGCGCCGCAGCAGCAATCGATCAGTTATGAAGCGGTTGCTGAAAGTTCGTCTTTTAACTCAGCGATTCGACTGGATGCCGTTGACTCGCCTGAGGCCTATTCGGACCTTGTGAATAGTTTTAGAAATAACGTCAAAGGTCTGATCGGGTATTTGAAAGAACAAGGAGTCTGGGATGTCGCCAAGCAACGCTGGGGGCATGACGAAGCAATGAATATTATTTTCAGAATGGAAGCGACTGGCCTGACAGCTCAGCAGGTACGTACCCAAGAGTTCAACGCTCAGTACGCCAAACCTGCGGAAAAACCTGCGCCAGTCAAAAGTCCCGAGGTCAGGGTGATGCGCGCACTCCCGAGCGTGAAAAACAACAAGCCTTCGTTTTTCAAATCCCTTTTTGCCCGGAATTGAAGGGCGCGATCATTCACTGGCAGCAAGAAATACCACGGCCCGGTCTGTTTCGCTGAAATTGCACCTGTAGCGGCGCCGGGCGCAAGGACTCCAAAAGATCGTAGCCTTCGGCTGCTCAGGTAATCTCATGTGGAGCTGTCGAAGGGAGCGATCTTTTGTCTTGCCTCAGCGTTTATTTAATCCCCGCGCCAACCGATCCCCGCCCAACTGAATCACCGCCACCAACGCCACCAGCAACACAATCACCGTCAGCATGATCTGGCTATCGAACCGCTGATAACCGTAGCGGTAAGCGATGTCGCCCAAGCCACCGGCGCCGATTGCGCCGGCCATGGCCGAGGAGTTGATCATCGTCACCAGCGTGATGGTGAAACCGCCGACAATCCCCGGCAGCGCTTCCGGCAACAGCACATGCCAGACGATGTGCCAGCGCCGGCAACCCATGGCTTGCGCGGCTTCGATCAGACCGTGATCGACCTCGCGCAGACTCACTTCGGCGATCCGCGCAAAGAACGGCGTCGCGGCGATGGTCAGCGGCACCACAGCAGCCCACACTCCGTAGGTGGTGCCGACGATCAGGCGGGTGAACGGAATCAGCGCGACCATCAGGATCAGAAACGGGATCGAGCGGAACAGGTTCACGAATGCGCCCAATGCGCGATTCAGCACCGGCGCCTGGTAGATCCCGCCCCTGTCACTGGTGACCAGAATCACCGCCATGGGAATCCCCACCAGCAGCGCGATCAACGACGACACGCCGACCATCAAAAACGTGTCGATAAAACCTTGCAGCAAGCGATCAAACCACATAACCCAGCACCTCCACCCGTTGCGCCCATTGCCCGGCGCGTTCACGCAGTTGCTCGGCGCTCCACGGCGAACCGCTCACGGCAAGCAGCAGTTGCCCGAGCGCGTGCCCCTGAATTCGCTCGACGCCACCCTGAAGCAATTTCACCCGCCCACCGAGGGCTGCAAACAATGCCGCCAGATCCGGCTCATCACTGGCACTGCCGGTGAACTGCAAACGCAGCACCACCGCCGCCCCGGAGGATGATGACTGCACCTGTAAACGGCTCTGCAATTCTTCTGGCAACGCATGTTGCAGCGGCGCGAGCAGCGTCTGGGTGACCTCGTGCTGCGGATTGCCGAACACTTCCCACACCGGGCCTTGCTCGACGACATGGCCGTGTTCCAGCACCACTACGCGGTCACAGATGTCGCGGATCACCGCCATCTCGTGAGTGATCAGGACGATGGTCAGGCCCAGACGTTTGTTGATCTCGCGCAGCAGGCCGAGGATCGACTGAGTCGTCTCCGGATCGAGCGCGGAAGTGGCCTCGTCGCAGAGCAAAATATCCGGGTCATGCACCAAGGCGCGGGCGATGCCGACACGCTGTTTCTGGCCGCCGGAAAGCTGCGCCGGATAGGCCTTGTGCTTGGCTTGCAGGCCGACCAGTTCGAGCAGTTCGCGAACCTTTTTTTCGCGTTGTTCTTTTGGCACACCCGCGACTTTCAGCGGCAGTTCGACGTTCTGCCAAACCGTTTTCGCCGACATCAGATTGAAGTGCTGGAAGATCATGCCGATCCGTCGGCGCAGGGCGACCAAGCGGTCTTCATCGAACTCGCCGATGTCCACCTGATCGATCAGCACCCTTCCTGAGGTCGGTTGTTCCAAACGATTGATCGTGCGGATCAGCGACGACTTGCCCGCACCGCTGCGGCCGATGATGCCGAACACTTCGCCGCGCTGGATCGCCAGGTCGATGCCTTGCAGGGCAGCGACCGGGCCTTGCCGGCCTTCGTAGGTTTTGCCTAGGCCGATGAAGCGCACGTGGGCGCGGTTCAGCTTGGGATGCAATTCTGTACGTTCAGCATTCTTTAGCTCTGTAATATCCAGTCGCCGTTGGGTCGCGGCTGTCATGCTCAACTTTCCCACCCGGCCTGATACAGCTTGCCGTGGGCCTTATCCAGTGCCGCGCGGACGGCTGGCGAATGCTGGTAGATGTCGACGAATTTGATCAGGCGCGGATCGGTTTTGCTCTTCGGCTGGATCACGAACTGGATCACGTATTCCTTGTGATCGAGGCCGTCGAACAGCAACGCGGAACCGGCATCGAAGGTTTTCGCCAAGCGAATGTAGGCCGGGTAGCCCTGCACCAGATCGGCGTCGTCGTAGGCGCGCACCAGCTGCACGGCTTCGACCTGGAGGATTTTGATTTTCTTTGGATTGGCGACGATGTCGTCTTCAGTGGCCTTGTAGCCGACGCCCGGCTTCAGGGTGATCAGCCCGGCCTTGGCCAGCAGTTGCAGGCCGCGACCGCTGTTGATCGGGTCGTTGGCGATGGCGACGCTGGCGCCTTCAGGCAACTCGTCGAAGCTTTTGTATTTCTTCGAGTAGAGGCCGACGTTGTTGATGATCCCCGGGGCGAATGGCACCAGATCAAAACCAGCGGCAGCCTTGGCGTTCTCCAGGAACGGGATGTGCTGGAAGTAGTTCACGTCGATGTCGCCAGCGGCGAGGCTGACGTTCGGCGCGATCCAGTCGGTGAACTCCACCAGTTCGACGTTCAGGCCTTGTTTGGAGGCTTCTTCGACGGCGGCTTCCAGCGGAATGGCGAAGGCGGCGGTGGTGCCGATTTTCAGCGCAGCGTCGGCGGCGAAGACGGCCGAGCTGAACAGGCCGAGGGCCAGGGCCAGTGCTTTGACTGGGTGGGACAGGCGTTTCTTGGTCATAGTGGTTTTTCCAGTCAGTGCATGAAATGTGTGGTGTCTGGTCGGGCCTCTTCGCGAGCAGGCTCGCTCCCACATTTGGAATGCTTTCCCCTGTGGGAGCGAGCCTGCTCGCGAAGCTTTTAGCGGCGGTACGAAGATCCGATGTGCTGCTCCGGCAACTGTGCCTCGCCGTGAAACAGCTTCTCGCGCAAGCTGCCGCTGTCATACGCGGTCTTGTACGACCCACGCCGCTGCAACTCCGGAATCACCAGCTCAATGAAATCGACATAGCTTTCCGGGGTGACGATGCGGGTCAGGTTGAAGCCGTCCAGACCGGTTTCGGCGATCCAGGATTCCAGTTCGTCCGCCACTTGCTCAGGCGAACCGACGACGGTGATATAGCGGCCACCGAGGGCATGCTGGTCGAGCAATTTGCGCCGGGTCCAGTCGTTGTTTTGCAGGTTCTTGGTCGCGGACTGAATGGCGTTGCTCTTCACGTACTGGATCGGTTCGTCGATTTCATACTGCGAAAAGTCGATGCCAGTGGACGCGGAAAAATGCGCCACGCCGGCCTCGGCGCTGGCGTAGCTCGAGTACTCGGCATGCTTGGCCCATGCGGCTTCTTCAGTCTCGCCGACGATGACGTTAAGGCCCATGAACACCTTGATGTCCTCGGGATTGCGCCCGGCCTCGACGGCACTGGCGCGCACCTTGTCCACCTGAACCTTGGTCGACGGTTTGTTCTGGCCGCTGATGAACACGCACTCGGCGTGACGCCCGGCGAACAGCAAACCACGATCAGAACTACCGGCCTGAAACAGCACCGGTGTGCGCTGCGGCGACTGCTCGCAGAGGTGATAACCCTCGACCTGATAGAACTCGCCCTTGTGTTCGACCTTGTGCACTTTTTCCGGTTGGGCGTAGATACGCTGTTCGCGATCATTGAGCACCGCGCCGTTTTCCCAACTGCCTTCCCAGAGTTTGTAGAGCACCTCCAAATACTCGTCGGCCTGATCGTAGCGACGGTCATGCTCGACTTGCTCGCGCAGGCCCATGGCTTTGGCGGCGCTGTCCAGATAGCCGGTAACGATGTTCCAGCCGACGCGACCACGGCTCAAATGATCGAGGGTCGACAGGCGTCGGGCGAACAGATACGGCGGCTCGTAAGTGAGGTTGGCGGTCAGGCCGAAACCGAGGTTTTTGGTGACAGCGGCCATCGCCGAAACCAGCAGCAACGGATCGTTGACCGGCAGCTGGATCGACTCTTTCAGGGTGACATCCACCGAGTTCTGATAGACGTCGTACACGCCAACGATGTCGGCGATGAACAAGCCGTCGAACAGCCCGCGCTCCAGCAACTGCGCCAGCTCGGTCCAGTATTCGATAGTGTTGTAGCGAGTCGAGGTGTCGCGCGGATGCGTCCACAAGCCATGGTTGATGTGGCCGATGCAGTTCATGTTGAACGCATTGAGCAGGATTTTTTTCTTCGCCATCAGATGGTCCCCCGCAGCGGCGGGTTTTCATCGTTGAGGTAGTAATTGCCCACCGCGTGATATTTCCAGCGCACCGGGTCGTGCAGGGTGTGCACCCGGGCGTTGCGCCAGTGGCGGTCGAGACCGTGCTCGATCAGGGTGGCCTGACTGCCAGCCAGTTCGAACAAGGTGCTGCCGGCGGCGAGGGAGATTTCCGTGCTGATCGCGCGTGCTTCGGCCACCGCAATCGAGGCGGCGGCGACCGTTTCGGCGTTGGTCTCGGCCTGAGCCTTGTCGAGGAACTCGCCGGAGCGCTCCAGCAGCGCCTCTGTGGCGTGCAGGCGAATGCTCAAGTGGCCAAAGCTTTTCAGCGTCAGCGGGTCTTCGGTGGCTTTGTCGTTGCCGGAGTCGATCCATGGCCGCGTCTTGCTTCGCACAAAGTGCAATGCATCTTCGTAAGCGGCGCGGGCAATGCCGGTATCGATGGCGGCATGAAGAATCTGCGCCAGCGGGCCGACGGTGGTCGGACGTTCGAAAGCGCTCTGGAACGGGATCACGTCTTCGGCGGCGACGTACACGTCCTCGAACACCACCGAACCGCTGCCGGTGGTGCGCTGGCCGAAGCCACTCCAGTCGTCGATCACCGTCAGGCCTTTGCTCTCGCGCGGCACGAACGCCAGTTGCTGCACGCCGTTTTCATCGACCACGGATGTTGGAATGCGCTGCGCGTAAATCGCGCCGGTCGCATAAAACTTGCGACCGTTGATGCGGTAGCCGTCGCCTTCTCGCTTGAGGCTGGTGACACGGTCGTGGGCAGTTTTGGTGCCCAGCTCTGCCAGTGCATTGCCGAAGCGCTGGCCGGCCAATACCTCGGCGTACAACCTTTGTTTCTGCGCGTGGCTGCCGTTCACGCGCAGCACTTCGAGGGCGTAGAAATGGTTCTGCGGAATCTGCCCGAGAGAGCCGTCAGCCTGAGCGATCAGGGCGATGACTTTGGCCAGGGTCACGTTCGACACGCCAGCGCCGCCGTATTCTTTCGGCACGCTGATGCCCCACAGGCCTGAGCGGGAAAACACGTCGAGTTCCGGCAGCGGCAGGCGTCGTTCACGGTCGCGCAGGGCGCTGTCGCGTTTGAAATCTTCGGCCAGGTCGCTGGCGACGATCAGGGCTTGCTCATCGCTGGTGATGACCGCGACGGGATGGAAAAGAGTCATGTGTTTCTCCAGAGGTCTGGTCAAATCCAGGAATGGCGAGCCGGCAAAGTGCCGTTGAGGCGATAGGCGCCGACCGCGTGATATTTCCAGCGCACCGGATCGTGCAGGGTGTGCACGCGGGCGTTGCGCCAGTGACGGTCGAGGTTGAATTCGGCGAGGGTCGCGCGGCTGCCGGCCAGTTCGAAGAGCTTTTCGCTGGCCAGCAGCGAGATCTCGGTGGTCAGCACTTTGGCTTCGGCCACGGCAATCGAGGCGCGGGCGGCGGATTCGGCGGTCAGCGGCGCGGCGTGTACCTGATCGAGCACTTGCCCGGCCTTGCGCAGCAGCGCTTCGGCGGCGTGCAGTTCGATTTTCAGTTTGCCGATGTCGGCGATCACGTAGAGGTCATCGCTGGCGCGTTCAACTTTGGCGTCGATCCATGGCCGCGCGCGGGTTTTGACGAATTCGATGGCGTCGTCAATGGCGCCACGGGCGATCCCGGCGTCGATGGCAGCCTGGATCAGCTGGGACACGGCGCCTTGGGTGTTTGGGGTTGCGTTGATCTTCCAGTTATCGACGACGAGGCTCGACTCGACGCGCACGTTGTTCAGCAGAATCGTGCCACTGGCGGTGGTGCGCTGACCGAAGCCCGACCAGTCATCAACGATGCGCAGCCCTGGCGTACCGCGACGGACGAAGGCCAGCACTTGCTTGCCATCATCGTTGAGCGCCTTGACTGCGACCCAGTGCGCAAACAGCGCGCCGGTGGAGTAGAACTTCTGGCCATTGATCACGTAGTCATCGCCGTCGGCGGTGATGCGCGCTTTCAGTTCCAGCGTGTTTTTGGTGCCGCGCTCAGGGCCGGCATTGCCGATGCGCCAGCCTTCCAGCACGCTCTGGAACAGCTGTTGTTTCTGCTCTTCGGTCGCGCTGCCGAGCACCAGATTGATGATGCCGAACTGGTTCTGCGGGATCTGTCCCAGCGCCGGATCGGCGGCGGAAATGATCGCGAAGACCTCGGCCAATGTGACGAAGGAAACCTGCGGGCCACCGTATTCGCGCGGGATGGCAATGCTGCCCAGACCGCTGCGGGTGAACTGTTCGATTTCCGACCAGGGCAACTTGCGCTGGCGGTCGCGTCTGGCGGCCTGCACGCGGGCGACTTGCGCCAGCTCATGGGCGGCCTTGATGGCTTGGGCGTCGTTGCGCAAGACCTGCGCGGGCAACAACAACGGGGCGATGTCCAGATCAGACTGGACGTTTGCATCTGCCAGACTGGACATCAGTGCCGCTCCTTGGCTGCACGCAATGCCCTGGCGATCTGCACTGGGGTGATTGTGTTCCGGACCATACTACCTACCTCACATCTCATGAAAAACGCCGCGAAAGTGCGGCGAACGAAAGAATGTCCGGTGGTCCGGTGCATATACCCTAAGCGTGTATAAATATTAAATAAACTAACTTTTAGGAATATGTATAGAAGGGGTCATGGTCTGGAGGGTTAAGTGTTTCGTTGTGAGGAGCCCAGGCTCCTCACCTCGTTGAGCGTTTCACTCTTCGTGCGATTCGGCTGCCTTGCACACTGGCTTCAACGGCACCTTCAGATAAGGATTCACACACCCGATCTTCAACGTTCGCGGCGGCGCCCAGCGCGAGTTATTGCCGACCCGGTCGAGGATGCAATAGGTCACGTCCAGCCTCAGATCCTCGCCGGCTTCGACGATGACCGCTGGCGGCACCCAGACCTGAATGGGCAGCCCGATATCCGCTGCCGTGATCGGCGCCAGATCCATGCGCACGTCGCCCCAGCGCAAAGTAATGGCGTCGTCCTCGGCCATGTTCAGGTATGGCTCGATGGTCAGCGGCACACCGCGTTTGATCTGGTTGGGATTTACGCCCTGACGGCGGATGGTGTCGGGGATCGTCACTGGCGCCAGTTGTTGGTTTTCGTCTGCGCACACTGCCGAAGGTTGGCCACCGGGGCAATCGAGCTTGACCTGCACGCGGGTCGCCGCCGACAGCGCCGGACCCTGGCCGACCTGCATCACCCGATAGTGGATACGCGCGGTGCCGTCGGCAATAAAACTCTCCGGCACCCGCAGGCTTACCGTTGTGCCTACGTCCTCGGCTGTCAGCACCTTTGATGCGACATAGCATTTGTTCCAGAACAGTTCGATAAGGTCGCCGCAGTCCATGTCGGTGTAGGGCGACACATCGACCAACAGGTGGGCGGCGGCAGCGAGGTTGATGCCGGTTTTTTGCGCGGGTGCCAGGGTCGGCGCTGCGAGTTCGGGGGTGTGCGAAGTGCGGGTCATCGATTTCTCTCCTTGGAGCCTTGCAGCGAAGTCCGTTTCTGGAAGAATAAAGTTGTGAATCAACTGGCAATAAAGCAATGAACATTTGTTCAAGTTATATGCGCGTCGATTTAACTAAGTAGTGCCGGTTGGCGACTAGATAAGAGTGTGCGGGGAGGGGTGTCAATAGACGCTGTTAGTTAATTCGTGAATTACGGGTTAATCAGAATTTTCCTACATTGCCGAAGCCGTATGCCTAGGTGCTATGGTGAATAAGGCCACGGAACTCAGGCTTTTTTGAAGGTTTGTGTACGGACTTATTTAAAGGCAGGCATTCAGCGTTCGGTAGGTAATAGACGAGTTTCATCTGTTGCAGAACATATATATGTAATGCATTGATTATGTTTTGTTTGTATATATTGAGCGGGTTGGTGAGGGCGGGGTAAAGGTAACTTCCATCCGTGGAAGTCAGTGTGTCTACTTCTTGAAGTTCTCAGGCGTGATTCAGGAACTTGCTGAGAAATTGTTGAGTGCGTTCTTCTTTCGGGTTGGCAAACAGCGCTTTGGCTTCGCCTTGCTCGACGATCACGCCCTTGTCGAAAAACACCACACGGTTGGCCACGTCGCGGGCGAAGCCCATTTCGTGAGTGACGATGACCATGGTGCGTTTCTCTTCGGCGAGACCACGGATGGTCGCCAGCACTTCGCCCACCAGTTCCGGATCGAGGGCCGAGGTCGGCTCGTCGAACAGGATCACTTCCGGCTCCATCGCCAGCGCCCGGGCAATCGCCACGCGCTGTTGCTGACCACCGGACAGACGACGCGGATAGGCGTCCTCTTTACCGGCGAGGCCGACCTTGGCCAGCAGCTTCATGCCTAGGGCAATGGCTTGCTCGCGCGGCATCTTCTTGACCACGATCGGGCCTTCGATGATGTTTTCCAGGGCGGTGCGGTGGGGGAAAAGGTTGAAGTTCTGGAACACGAAGCCCACGTGCTGGCGCAGGTTGCGCACCAGGCTTTGCTGCTGGTTCAGCGGGCGGCTGGTATCGATCTCGATATCGCCGACCTTGATCCGGCCGCTGGTGGGTTCCTCAAGGAAGTTCAGGCAGCGCAGGAACGTCGTTTTCCCCGAGCCGCTGGGGCCGATGATCGCGACCACTTCGCCTTCCTTCACCTCGAGGTCGATGCCGTTAAGCACGACCTGACCCTTGAATTGCTTGGTCAGTTTTTCCACGACAATCATGGGGTCAGGACTCCTGGTCGTGCCGATTGACCCGCTCTTCCAACTTGTTCTGGAAGTGCGAAAGCACCGTGGCCAGAATCCAGTAGATCAGCGCGGCGGCAAGATACATGGTGAAGACTTCAAAAGTCCGGGCGGTAATCAGCTGCGCCTGACGGAACAGTTCCGGCACCTGAATGGTGGCGGCCAGTGCCGTGTCCTTGACCAGCGAAATGAAGCTGTTGCCCAGCGGCGGCAATGCCGTGCGCATGGCCTGCGGCAGGATGGCCCGGCGCAGGGTCTGCGCACGGGTCATGCCGATGCTCGCAGCGGCTTCCCACTGACCGCGTTCGATCGAACCGATCGCGGCGCGGAGGATTTCACAGGCGTAAGCGGCCATGTTCAGCGAGAAGCCGATGAGCGCAGCTGGCAGCGGATCAAGCTCGATTCCTAGTTGCGGGAAGCCGTAATAGATCACGAACAGCTGTACCAGTAACGGTGTCCCGCGAAAGAACGACACGTAGACGCGCGCCAGCCAGCTCACTGATTTGAAGCGCGACAGGCGCATCAGCGCCAGGCCGAAGCCCAGGAGCAAGCCGAAGAACATCCCGCCGAGACTGAGGATCACCGTGAAATACGCGCCCTTGAGCAGGAAGGGCGCGGAGTTCAGCAACAGTTGAGTGGTTTCGGCGATTTGCTGACTCAACTGCGGGAAGTGCGCTTCGAATTGAAATCCAACTTCCATTATTTAGTGACGTCAGCGTTGAAGTACTTCGTGGACAGCTTCTCAAGGGTGCCGTCGGCACGCAGTTCGTCGAGGGCTTTATTCAGGGCTGCCAGCAATTCAGGCTCGCCTTTACGCAGGGCAATACCGGATTCCTGACGGGAGAATGCTTCACCGGCGGCTACGGTTTTCGGGGCTTTCTTGGCGTACTCAAGTGCGGCCAGACGGTCGATCAGGATGGCATCGGTACGGCCGTTGTTCAGGTCGGCGAACTTGGTCGGATCATCATCATAGGTACGCACGTCAGCACCCGGTACATTGGCGCGGACCCACTGCTCGTAGTTGGTGCCCAGACCTACACCGACTTTCTTGCCGGACAGGTCAGCAGCGGTCTTGATGTTCAGTGCCGCTTCCTTGTTCTTCAGCACCAATGCCTGGATACCGGAGACGGTGTACGGTTCGGAGAAGTCGTACTTCTTCTTGCGCTCGTCGGAGATGGTCACCTGGTTGACCACGACGTCCAGACGCTTGGATTCCAGCGCAGCGAGAATGCCATCCCATTTGGTTGGCTGGATCTTGGCTTTGACCCCGAGTTTTTTCGCCAGCGCTTCGGAAAGCTCGACTTCGAAACCGGACAGCTTGCCGTTCTCGTCGACAAAGCTGAACGGTGGATAAGTGCCTTCCAGGCCGACGTTGATAACGCCTTTGTCCTTGATCTGTTGCAGTTGCTCACCAGCCACTGCCTGGCCAATCAGACCGGCGCTCAGCGCAAGACCTAGCGAACCGACCAGCAGATTGCGACGTAGTGCGGAAAAATTCATGACAAGCCCCTGTGTTTTCTTATGGAAGACGCTTAAGGAATGTAGGCAAATTCGTGATTTGAACGACAGCGCTATCCTGCCTTAAAGCAGCTTATGCGTCTCGCCCGAAATTCGCCTGCGGCGAGACTATAAGATGTCTGCGTTAGACGTGAAAATACTTAATATTTGAAATGTTATTCCTTGTTGGAATATTGATCGTTCCCACGCAGAGCGTGGGAACGATCTCGTCTTCCGCTTACAGGAAATCCTTATAGGCGAACAACGCCGGCGCCCCGCCGGTATGCAGGAAAATGATCGGGCCTTCATCGAAGCGTTGACGACCAATCCCGTCGAGCAACCCGGCCATGGCCTTACCGGTGTACACCGGATCAAGCAACACCGCGTCCTGACTCGCCAACAGCTTCACTGCGGACAGCGTCCCGGCATTCGGTTCGCCATAACGCGGGCCGAAGTATTCGTCCCACAATTCGACCTTGAAGCTTGCCGGCAACGCCACGCCGAGCAGATCGGCCGTGCGTTCGGCGAGGCCCTGCACTTTCGGACGCTGGGCTTCTTCACTGCGCGACACGGTCACGCCGATTACCGGCAATTGCGGCAACGCCTCACTCAACGCCAGCGCCAGACCACTGTGGGTGCCGGCGCTGCCGGAGGCCAATACAACGGCGGCGAATTCCAGGCCGGTGTCCTTGATCTGCTCGGCCAGTTCCAGACCAGCACGCACATAACCCAACGCACCAAGGGCATTGGAGCCGCCAATTGGCACCAGATACGGCTTCTTGCCGTTGCTGCGCAGACGCACGGCGAGTGCGGCGAGTTGTTCGTCGGCGTTGTCGAGGTTGTCGACCAGTTCAACCTTGGTATCGAACAGATCCAGCAGCAGGCGATTGCCGTTGCCGGTGTAATTGCTGTCGTCGGTGCCCAGCGGATTTTCCAGCAGGGCCACGCAGCCCAGCCCCAGTTTGGCTGCCAGTGCGGCGGTCTGGCGCACGTGGTTCGATTGCAGCGCACCGGCAGTGATCAGCGTGTCGGCGCCTTGCGCCAGCGCGTCGGCGGCGAGGTATTCGAGTTTGCGCAGCTTGTTGCCGCCCATGGCCAGTGGCGTCAGATCGTCGCGTTTGATGTACACGTCGCGGCCCAGCCAAGTGGACAGACGCTCGAGTTTTTCCAGTGGAGTCGGTTGGCCGAGAAGGTCGAGACGGTTAAAGCGGTCAAGCTGTTGTTTGATCATGAGTCCGTACTGGCGGAGAAAGATGAAGGGACTATAGGCACGCGCTTTTGCAGGGGCAACCGCGAATCGCTTATAGCCAAATGGACTGAGTCCAGCACTATCGGTTCTTAATTCGCGCTTGGGGGCATGCCGTAAAGTAGTCGCCGTTGACGCGGCCAGACAGTCCGGCCGCCCGTGAGGAGTCTTTACCGTGAGCGAGCGTTCCAGCCATTGGCAATTGCAGACCATCGTCAGCCAACTGCGCACCGCGAGGGATCAGTGGCGTGCCCAGAATGGCCGGGCCTCCGGCGAGCAGGGTGGTCGAGAGCTGCCGTCCCGCGCCGCGATGGCGGAGATTCTCGAAGCGCTGTGTGGGGCGTTGTTTCCGATGCGCCTGGGGCCGGTGGATCTGCGCGAAGAGAGTGAAGATTTTTACGTCGGCCACACCCTCGATGTGGCGTTGAACGCCCTGTTGGCGCAGACGCGGCTGGAGCTGCGCTACGTCGCCCGCCACAGCGCGCAGGACGACAGCGAAGTCGAGACGCGCGCGATCCAGATCGTGCAGGATTTTGCCTTGGCATTGCCGGGGCTGCGCACGCTGCTCGACACCGACGTGCTGGCGGCCTACCACGGCGATCCGGCGGCGCGCAGCGTCGATGAAGTGTTGCTGTGCTATCCGGGAATTCTGGCGGTGATTCACCATCGTCTGGCCCACCATTTGTATCGCGCGGGTCTGCCGTTACTGGCACGCATCAGTGCGGAAATCGCCCACTCGGCCACCGGGATTGATATCCACCCGGGCGCGCAGATCGGCCGTAGTTTCTTTATCGATCACGGCACGGGTGTGGTAATCGGCGAGACGGCGATCATTGGCGAGCGCGTGCGGATTTACCAGGCGGTGACCTTGGGTGCCAAGCGCTTCCCGGCGGATGAAGACGGGCAGTTGCAGAAGGGCCATCCACGCCATCCGATTGTCGAGGACGATGTGGTGATTTATGCCGGGGCGACCATTCTGGGGCGGATCACCATCGGCAAGGGTTCGACCATTGGCGGCAATGTCTGGCTGACTCGAATTGTGCCGGCGGGGTGCAATTTGACTCAGGCCAATTTGCAGCATGATGACGGGACGCAGAAGTAGGGCTTTAGAGGCTTAACCCTCACCCCAGCCCTCTCCCAGAGGGAGAGGGGGCCGATCAAGGTGTCTTGAGTCAAACATCGACCTGAAGCACCAAGTCGATTATGGATTCGGTACAGCAGGATCACGTCGGCGTATCTCCCCAATATCCCCCAATCAGTCCCCTCTCCCTTTGGGAGAGGGCTAGGGTGAGGGGCTATTGAACGAATCCACTCAAACCCACGTCATACCCCTCCTTGAGCTAGCGTAGGAAAGCTACCGCTTAGCCGTGCGATTAGTCCTTGGCGCCCTATCCATGTTTAACTTGAACGTTCATTCAAGTTAAACCGGTGGTTCGCTGCCCGCTCACAACAGGAGGCTTGCCTTTGCTGAGTCCGATCATTTCAGCCACGTTTCAAACCCTCGAGGTGCATGTTTCATGAGTGCATCGTCTACCCCCGCCAGCGGCCTGGTACGCATGAATCCGCCGGTGTTCTACTTCGCCGCGACGGTCATTCTGCTGTTTGGTCTCGTGGTCATCGCCATGCCGGAACAGGCTGGTGCCTGGCTGCTGGAAGCGCAAAACTGGGCGGCCAACACGGTCGGCTGGTACTACATGCTCGCGATGACGCTGTATCTGGTCTTCGTGGTGGTCACCGCGTTATCCGGCTACGGCAAGATAAAACTCGGTGCCGACCACGACGAGCCCGAATTCAGTTATCTGTCCTGGGCCGGCATGCTCTTCGCCGCCGGGATCAGCATCACGCTGTTCTTCTTCTGCGTGTCCGAACCGCTGACCCACATGCTCCAGCCGCCGCAAGGCGAGGCCGGCACGGCGGACGCGGCGCGTCAGGCGATGCAGGTGCTGTTTCTGCACTGGGGCCTGCACGGCTGGGGCGTATTCGCTTTCGTCGGCATGGCCCTGGCGTACTTCGCCTACCGGCATAACCTGCCACTGGCCCTGCGTTCGGCGCTGTATCCGCTGATCGGCAAACGCATCAACGGCCCCATCGGCTACGCGGTGGACGGCTTCGGCATCATCGCCACGGTGTTTGGTCTTGGCGCTGACATGGGCTTCGGTGTGCTGCACCTGAACTCGGGTCTGGACTACCTGTTCGGCATCGCTCACACCCAGTGGATTCAGGTCGGCCTGATCACGCTGATGATGGGCGCGGCGATCATCGTTGCCGTATCCGGCGTCGATAAAGGCGTGCGGGTGATGTCCGACATCAACATGCTGCTGGCCTGTGCGCTGCTGCTGTTTGTGTTGTTCGCCGGCCCGACCCAGCACCTGCTCAACACCCTGATCCAGAACGTCGGCGACTACCTCGGCGCCTTGCCGATGAAGAGCTTCGACCTCTATGCCTACGACAAACCGAGCGACTGGCTTGGCGGCTGGACAGTGTTCTATTGGGCCTGGTGGATCGCATGGTCGCCGTTCGTGGGCCTGTTCATCGCACGGATTTCCCGTGGCCGAACCATCCGTGAATTCGTCTTCGGCGTGCTGCTGATCCCGCTCGGTTTCACCCTGGCGTGGATGTCGATCTTCGGCAACAGCGCTCTCGATCAAGTGCTCAATCACGGCATGAGCGCGCTCGGCATGTCGGCCATCGAAAACCCGTCGATGAGCATTTACCTGTTGCTGGAAACCTACCCGTGGAGCAAAACCGTCATCGCCGTGACGGTGTTCATCAGCTTCGTGTTCTTCGTCACCTCCGCCGACTCCGGCACGGTGGTGCTTTCGACACTGTCGGCCAAAGGCGGCAACCCGGATGAAGACGGGCCGAAATGGCTGCGGGTGTTCTGGGGCGCAATGACCGCGCTGATCACCAGTGCGTTGCTGTTCTCCGGCAGCATCGATGCGCTGAAGTCGGCGGTTGTGCTGACCTCGTTACCGTTCTCGCTGATTCTGCTGTTGATGATGTGGGGCCTGCACAAGGCGTTCTATCTCGAGTCGCAGAAACAGATCGCGCAACTGCATTCGCTGGCACCGGTGTCCGGTGCGCGGCGTGGCACGGGTGGTTGGCGACAGCGCCTGAGTCAGGCTGTGCACTTCCCGTCGCGTGATGAGGTGTACCGGTTCATGGACACCACCGTGCGCCCGGCGATCGAAGAAGTGACGGCGGTGTTCGTCGAGAAAGGCTTGAGCGTCGTCACCCAGCCGGATCCGGCGCATGACAACGTCAGCCTGGAAATCGGTCACGGCGAGCAGCATCCGTTCATCTATCAGGTGCAGATGCGCGGCTACTTCACGCCGTCATTCGCCCGTGGTGGCATGGGCTCCAAGCAGCTCAACAACCGTCGCTATTACCGCGCCGAAGTGCATTTGAGCGAGGGCAGTCAGGACTACGATCTGGTCGGCTACACCAAGGAACAGATCATCAACGACATCCTCGACCAGTACGAACGGCACATGCAGTTCCTGCACTTGGTTCGTTGATCATGAGCTGGGCGCCGCGTCTGTTCAGGACTCGGCGCTCAGCACCATGTACAACACCATCGCCGCCAGCGGCACGCCAAATACCGCACTGCCGATTACCAGTTCCGACCCCACGGACTGGCCGGCATGCACCACGCCCACCGCGCCGTTAATCACCGTCAGCGCCAGCCATAGCGCGGCGAAGCTGTACGCCATCGTCTGGCGACTGAAGCCGATGCGCTCGCCGATGTAGAGCATCAGGGTCAGCAGAACCAGGCCGAAGAAGATGATGATGGTGGTGTGCATGGCGACGTCCTCGCGACTGCAACTTTCAGAGTTCTCGACCTAGAGTGTGGTCGAGTGAGTAGCGTCCTGCTCCGCGAAACACGATGTACAACGACAGAAACGCCATCAGCACCGGGTATTCGATGCCACGGTCGATCCAGGGCCACGTTGGTCCGAGAATACTGGCGATCGTCAGCATCTGGATACCCATCAGCGCCGCCAGCAGGCGCGTGCCCAGTCCCAGGGCCAGCAGCAATCCGCCGACACCTTCCAGCAGCGCCACCAGCAGGCCAATCAGGCCCGGCACAGGCAGGTGCAGGACGTTCTGGATCAGGTTGATCGACGCGGCCATCGGATCGGCCATCGAACCGTGCGATTGACCCAGCAGTTTGGGCAAGCCATGGGTCACCATGATCACACCGTACGTGGCGCGTAACAGGGCGTAGGAAACGGGTTCACCGAGGCGATAGAACGGCGCAAGGGCCGGAATAAGCAAGGTCGGATTCTGGCGCATGGGGAGCTCCGAGGCACGGGTCATCAATGATCGTTCCCACGCAGAGCATGGGAACGATCGGTGGCAGGGCTGGCATTAGCGCAGCGTCGGTTTCAGCAGGTCTTCCAGACCGATGCGGCGGAACATCTCGGCGCGTACCCGATCGGCGGGCGAGCGGGCGGTCAGTGCACCAAAACCGCTGGAGGCACCGGTAATCAGAATGACGGATTTCATGGCGTTGATCTCTGCACAGTGAGGTTGGTTTCAGGCGCGACGAGGAAGGCGTTGTTGCGCGACGTGGGACAACCAGCCGGCGAAGGAACCGAGGGCGCCGGCGCCGCCCAGTTCAACGAAGCTTTCCAGAGAGGGTTCCAGGTGCGAGGCGAAGTAGGCGATCAGGCCGAGAAAGTAAGCGACGAGGTTGTTCATCGTCCGGGTGGCACGCAGCGACACCACGACCATTGCCACGACAAACACCACGACCGGCAGGGCAAACAGGCCCAACGTGGGCGTCAGGGCGCCGATGCTCAGCGCCGCAGCCATGCCGAAGGCGATGCCCATCAGCACACAGCCGAGGTTCACCAGGCCGTCGCGCAAGGTCAGGCCACGACTGAAGAACGCGACCCAACCGACAAACATCGCCCAGACTGGCAGGGTCAGCAACAGGCTGGAACCGGCCGCCAGTGCGGCAGTGGCGGCAGCCGCCGCGGTGAACAGCGTAAACATCAGTTTCGATTGCCCGGTGCGGGCGGTATTGGCTGGATGACTCATGATTTTCTTCTCCTTTGCCCGGGTGAGGCCGCTCAGACGAGGCCGCCGTTGACGCGCAGGACTTGCCCGTTGACCCAAGCCGAATCCGGGCCGACCAGGAAGGACACGACGCGGGAAATGTCTTCTGGCTGAGCCAGGCGTTCCAGCGGAGGCATCTTGGCGAAGGTCTGAATCTGCTCTTCACTCTTGCCGTGCAGAAACAACTCAGTAGCGACCGGGCCCGGTGCCACGGCATTGACGGTGATGTTGCGTCCGCGCATTTCCTTGGCGAACACCTGGGTCAGCGACTCCACCGCTGCTTTGCTGGCGATGTACACCGCGTAACCCGGCAGGTTCATGCCGACGGTGCTGCTGGAGAAATTGATGATCCGCCCGCCACTGTTCAAGCGTGTCGCTGCTTCGCGCAGGGTATTGAAAGTGCCGCGAGCGTGGATGTTGAAGTTCTGCTCGAACAGTTCGTCGCTGTGTTGCGCCAAGGGCAACACCTTGAGGATGCCGGCGTTGTTCACCAGTACATCGATCTTGCCCAGTTGCGCCTCGGTCTCATCGAACATGCGCTGCACGTCGCCGGCATTGGCGACATCGGCCTTGACCGCCATGGCCTGATGCCCGGCCTGGCGCAACTCCACCACCAGTTTCGAGGCTTCACTGGCGCTGCTCGCATAGTTGATGGCGACAGCGAATCCTTCGCTGGCCAGTTGCTTGGCAATCACGGCGCCGATGCCGCGAGAAGCACCGGTTACGAGGGCGACTTTCGAAGTTTGCTGAGTCATGGCGATGATCCTTGTGCAGGTGTTGATTGGGTTTGGAGCCAATTTCACATGTTTACTCACGCCGATAAATGCACGAGAGTTGCCTTGACTGTTCAAAAATCGCCAACAATCAAAAGCCGGGGAAAGCGCCGTGGATCAAGTCAAAGCAATGAAGGTGTTCGTGCGGATCTACGAGCGCAGCAGCTTCACCCTGGCGGCCGATGACCTGAACCTGCCACGGGCGACACTGACTCATACCCTCAATCAATTTGAAGCCTGGCTCGGCACTCGCTTGCTGGAGCGCAGCACGCGCAAAGTGCGGCCGACACTGGACGGCGAGGCTTACTACCAACGCTGTGTGCAATTGCTCGCGGAACTGGAGGAGGCCGAATTGGCGTTTCGCGGCGTGGCGCCAAAAGGACGGCTGCGGGTGGATCTGCACGGGACGCTGGCCAAGCATTTTGTAATCCCGGCGCTGCCGCAATTCATGGAGCGTTACCCCGACATCGAACTGTCGATCAGCGAGGCCGACCGCTTCGTCGATCTGATCGCCGAAGGCGTCGATTGCGTGCTGCGCGCCGGGACGCTTGGCGACTCCAACCTGATCGGCAAGCGAGTCGCCAACCTGCGCCAGATCACCTGCGCCAGCCCGGCTTACCTGCGTCAATACGGCGAGCCGAAGAACCTCTCCGAATTGAAAAACCATCGCGCGGTGAACTACGTCTCGCGCACCACGGCCAAGTTGTTTCCCTTCGAATTCATGGTCGACGGCGAACTGCAGGAAGTCGCCATCGATGGCGCGCTGTCGGTGTTCGGCGCCGAAATCTACGCCGCCTCAGCCATCGCCGGGCTAGGTCTGATCCAGTGCCCGCATTACCGGATGGAAACGCTGATTGCTCAGGGAGTGGTGCAGGAAATCCTCATCGACACGCCACCCCCTCCGATGCCGGTATCTGTGCTGTACCCGCACAACCGACACATGTCGCCACGAGTCCGGGTGTTTGTGGATTGGTTGGGGGAAGTGTTTGCTGACGCGGGCTAGCCGCTGATCGGTGAAAAAGTGCACGACTGCACAATGCACTAATATTTTCTTAGTGTGTATGGTGTGTATTGAAAATTCTTTGCCAGTCGTAAACTCAGCAGTCATTGCTGGCGAACAGGGCGAAGGATATGCGTAGTCGGGAAATGATCAGGATGATCGAAGAGGATGGTTGGTATCTGGTTGCGGTGAAAGGCAGCCACCATCAATACAAGCATCCGCACAAGCCAGGGAGGGTGACGATCAAGCATCCGGATTCGGATCTTCCGAAGGGTACGATCAATAGCATATTGAAACAGGCGGGCCTGAAATGAAGCCCGTGACTGGAAACGAAAGTCCTTTTGAGGACCTGTCAGAGGAAGGATTCAGCCACATGAAATTCCCGGTCGTTCTGCACAAGGATGCCGACTCGGACTACGGAGTGATTGTCCCGGATGTACCGGGGTGCTTCTCCGCAGGCGTTACGGTAGCCGAAGCGTTTGAAAACACCCAGGAGGCACTGGCCCTGCATTACGAGGGATTGGTTGCTGATGGCGCGCCTTTGCCGCAAGTGCGGGAAATCGATGTTCATCTCGATAACCCGGATTACGCTGGCGGCATCTGGGGTGTGGTCGACTTTGATATCACGCCTTATTTCGGCAAGTCGGTGCGCTTCAACGCCACGCTGCCTGAGCAACTGCTGGAGCGTATTGACCAGACGGTACGGCGCGATCAGCGCTACAGCTCCCGCTCCGGATTTCTGGCTGCGGCTGCCTTGCGCGAATTGTCGACCTGACGGCGCTCCCACCGATCAGGTGCTTTCGCGTTCGATAACTGTGCATTGCAGCAGATTCAGGCGTTGCACATCGTCGCTCGGCAACACTCCAAGGCTTTCCAATACCCGCGTCGCGGCAAGCACACCGATCTCCAGCGCCGGCGGTTTGATGGTGCTCAGACTCGGCAATAGCATCTCGGCAAATGGGTAATTACCGAAGCCGAGAATGGCGCAGTCTTCGGGGATTCTGATGCCGGCACGTTGGCCCGCTAGCAGGCCGCCGGCGGCGAGGTTGTCGTTGGCGAAGATGATTGCGTCGGGGCGGGAATGGGCGTTCATCAAGACTTCCATTGCCTGTTTGCCGGCTTCGAACGGCGCGCGATCAGCGTCCGGAGCGAACACCCATGGTTGCAGTCCGAACTCGCGCACAGTCGCGGCATAACCGTCGCGGCGTTCCAGTGCACTGAGGTCGCCGGGCGCGCTGTTCTGTACGAAAGCGATACGTCGATAACCTTTGTCGTACAGATATCGAGCGGCGCTGACACCCACTTCAAAATGCGAAAAACCGATCTGCATCGGCTGGCGTTCCGGCTGGTAATCCCAGGTTTCAATCACCGGAATCTCCGCCTCGGCAATCATCTTTTCCGTGCCAGCGCTGTGGAAATGACTGGTCAGCACCAGTGCTCCCGGCGACCAGCCAAGAAACGCTCGCACGGCGTTTTCTTCCAGTTCGGTGCTGAAGTAACTCGACGCCAGCAGCAGCTGATAACCGTGACGGCTAAGCGTATCGCTGAAGCCCTGAATGGTGTTGGCGAAGATCGGTCCGGAGATGTTCGGAATCACCATGCCAACGATTTTCCCTCGCGCCGAAGCCAAACCACCGGCCACCAGATTCGGCACATAACCCAACTCGGCCACCACCGCAGCAATCCGCTCGCGGCGCTCCGGCGAGACTTGCTCCGGCAGATTGAAGTAACGCGACACGGTGATCGCTGAAACGCCAGCCTCTCGCGCAACCGCACTCAGGGTCACGCGCCCGGCGCCACGGCGTTTGCGGGGCTTTTCTTCGTTCATGGCGCGATCCTTCTTAAAAACCAAAACGCATATAAAAGTAATTTTTCAGTATTGGACGCTCTATGTCGGGCTTGCCAATACTGGCGATGTTAGCGCTAACAAAGCGCAATGTCTGCTACTCGCTCGAGCGAATGCCCAAGACACCGATACAGGCGCTGTCGTCGCAGAACGGCAGCGGTTCAGGGCCATTTTCGAGCGGGCAAACATGCACAACATTCCTGGGGCGACACACAAACTGGCGCAATCGATTCGCGCTGCGGGCTGGCTGTTCACGGGGCTGGCGGCGTTGCCGCTGGCCGATGCTTTCGCGGCTGAGAGCACTGGTCAGGAGCCGACACTCAAGTCCGTGACGGTCACCGCCACCCGCCGCGAAGAATCGCTGCAAAAGGTGCCGGTGGCGGTGTCGGTGATCGACGGCGAACAGCTTGAACGCGACAACCGCAACGGCGTGGCGAGCATCGTCCAGCAAGTGCCGTCGCTGAATTTCCGTACCGGTGCATCGAACAAGGACACCTCACTGTTCGTGCGGGGCGTCGGCACGATTTCCACCTCGCCCGGCGTCGAGCCGACCGTGGCCACGGTGATCGACGGCGTGGTGTATGCACGTCCCGGCCAGTCCACGCTCGACCTGCTGGATCTGGAGCGCGTCGAAGTCTTGCGCGGCCCGCAAGGCACGCTGTTCGGCAAGAACGCCTCGGCCGGTGTGCTCAATATCACCAGCAAGGCGCCGACCGCCGAGACCCACGGCTACATCGATCAGTCGTACTACAGCGGCAATGAGAGCCGCACCCGCTTCGGCATTGGCGGCAGCCTGATTCCGGACACGCTCAAGGGCTCGATCAGCACCTTGTTCGGCAGCTACGACGGCAACGTCGACAACCAATACAACGGTCAGGAGGTTAACGGCTACAACCATCGCGGCGTGCGCGGCAAACTCGAATTCACCCCTAACGATGACGTCACCTTCACCCTGATCGCCGATTACATGCAGTCCCACGATGACGGTCCGAATGGCGTGGTGGGCAAATCCCTGACCCCGGCCTTCGCTAATGCGTTGAGCCCGGTCAATGCCACCAGCCACAACCGCGACATCAATACCGACACCCGCAGCCACGTCGAGGACATCAACAAAGGTTTGTCCGGCCAGCTCGACTGGCAACTGGGCGATTACACCCTGACGTCGATTACCGCATGGCGTGGCTGGAACAACACCCAGTATCAGGATGGCGACCGACTCGGCACGGTGACTGCGGCGTTCCCCGGCACAGCGGACAAGGGCGATCTGGCCTTCGACCAATACTCCCAGGAGCTGCGCCTGGCCTCGCCGAAAGGCGAATTCCTCGAATACGTCGGCGGCCTGTTTTACATGCACGGCAAAGACGACGAAACCTATCAGCGCACACTGACCACCACCACGCGCACCGACCGAGGCGTTGCCGACTACAGCACCACCAGCGACAGCTACGCGGCATTCGGTGAAGCGACGTTGAACTTCACCCCGGACTTTCGCGGTATCGCCGGCCTGCGCTACACCCACGATGATCTGGAATACGATCACCGACGCGTCTCCACCTCGGCGACCACCGTCAGCGGCATTCAACCGGCGACCAGCAGTTCCGGCTCGGTGGACGAGGACGGCTGGTCCGGTCGACTCGGCGTGCAGTACGACTTGAGCGACGCGGTCACCACGTATCTGACCTACTCGCGCGGCTACAAAGGCCCGGCCTACAACGTGTTCTTCAACATGCAGCCGCGCGACACCGAAGCGCTGAAACCGGAAACCTCCAACACTTGGGAGGCGGGGATCAAAGCCACGTCGTGGAACAATCGCCTGACCACCAACCTCGCGGTTTTCCACAGCGACTACGACAACTACCAGGCCAATTTTTTCGACACCGTCGCCGGGCAAGTGGTGACGCGCCTGATCAACGCTGGCAGCGTCAGCACAGAAGGCGTCGAACTCGATTACGCCTTGCAGGCGAGCCAGCAATTGAAATTCTCCGGCGCACTCGCCTACACCCGCGCACGCATCGACGAATTCGCCTGCCCGGCCGGCGCGGCGGCATCGTGCAACGTCAACGGCAAACCGCTGCCGTTCAGCCCGGACTGGAAAAGCTACGTGCGCGCCGACTACACCATCCCGCTCGACAACGGCCTGGATATCGAACTCGGCACTGACTACAGCTGGCAGAGCGAAGTGCAGTACGACATCAGCCAGAACGCCGACACCAAGCAAGGCGCCTACGGCCTGTGGAACGCCAGCGTGGCTTTAGCGGATTACAGCAACGGCTGGCGCGTGGCGTTGCTGGGCAAGAACCTCACCGACAAGTCCTATTCGCCACTGCTGGCCAGCGGCGGCAACTACATCTATCGCGCCGTGCCACGGGATGACGAACGCTACTTCGGCGTGCAACTGCGCAAGGATTTTTAAGATGAGCAGACAGCTGAAACTCGGCGCATTTCTTATGGCCACCGGGCACCACGTCGCCGCGTGGCGTCATCCGGAAGTACCGGCCAACGCCGGGCTGGATTTCGCCCATTACAAACGCCTTGCGCAGATTGCCGAGGCGGCGAAGTTCGATACGCTGTTCGTTGCCGACAGCGTGGCCGCGCCGACCCAGGACATCGCCAGCCGCATGGCCCGTTCGGATCACTTCGAACCGCTGACACTGCTTTCGGCGCTAAGTGCGGTGACCGAGCACATCGGCCTGATCGCTACGGCCACCACCAGTTATAACGAGCCGTATCACGTCGCGCGTAAATTCGCTTCGCTGGATCACCTGTCCGGTGGGCGCGCGGGGTGGAATCTGGTGACCTCGGACAACGCCGCCGAAGCGCTGAATTTTGGCCGAGATCAACACATCGGCCATGCCGAGCGTTATAGCCGCGCCCGCGAGTTTCATCAGGTGGTCACCGGGCTCTGGGACAGTTGGGAGGACGATGCCTTTCACCGCGACAAGGCCAGCGGTGAGTATTACGACCCGAGCAAACTGCATGTGCTGGATCATGTCGGTGAACACTTTCGGGTCAAAGGTCCGCTGAATGTCGCGCGTTCGCCGCAGGGACAACCGGTGATTGTCCAGGCCGGCTCCTCTGAAACCGGTCGCGAACTGGCGGCGCAAACGGCTGAGGTGGTATTCACCGCGCAAACTTCACTGGCCAGCGCTCAGGCGTTTTACAGCGATCTCAAGGGACGCTTGAGCAAGCACGGACGCAGCACGGATTCGCTGAAAATCATGCCCGGGGTTTTCGTGGTTGTCGGGCAGACGGAAGCCGAAGCGCAGGAAAAATGTGAAACGTTTCAGCAATTAGTCGAACCCGCAGTTGGCGTCGCCTTGCTTGGGCGTATGCTGGGCAACTTCGATTTGTCGAAGTACCCGCTGGACGGGCCGCTGCCGGAGCTGCCGCTGACCGACAGTGGTCAGCAGAGTCGGCAAAAACTGCTGACCGAACTGGCAGGCCGGGAGAACCTGACGCTCGTTGAACTGGGCCGCAAGATTGCCGGTGGGCGAGGGCATTACAGTGTGGTGGGCACGCCTGAACAGATTGCCGACCGTTTGCAGGAATGGTTCGAACAGGGCGCGGCGGACGGTTTCAATGTGCTGGTACCGCATCTGCCTGGCGGGCTCGAAGACTTCGCCAATGGCGTGGTGCCGGAACTGCAACGGCGTGGGTTGTTCAGAACACAGTATGAAGGTCGGACGCTGCGCCAGAATCTTGGCCTGGCTCGACCAGAAAACAGATTTGTATAAACACTTTGTGGTGAGGGGATTTATCCCCGATGGGTGGCGGAGCCGCCCCAAAACCTGAAATCGCGGTCTGTCAGGTATATGGGGTTTACTGAATTTGCGACTGCTTCGCAGCCGATCGGGGCGGTGCGACGGTTCGCTAAATCCCCTCGCCACAAAGGGTGTCCGGTTTCAGATGACTAAAAGACAAACAAGAGAGGATTCGATGACTTACACCGCTGCCGAAAACCGCTACGACTCCATCCCATACTGTAGTGGTCTAATGAAACCGGACACCCATTTAGGCGAGAATGCTCGCCAGATCGAGGTGTCAGATGACTAAACAACGCCGCTCCTTTACTCCTGAATTCAAGCGCGAGGCTGCTGACCTTGTGCTCAAACAAAACTACAGCTACATCGAAGCCAGCCGTTCGCTCGGCATTGGTGAGTCGGCATTGCGCCGCTGGGTTGACCAGATTCAGAAAGAACATAAAGGCGTCACTCCGCAGAGCAAGGCACTGACTCCGGAACAGCAAAAAATTCAGGAGCTGGAAGCCCGGATTGCTCGGCTTGAGCGAGAGAAATCAATACTAAAAAAGGCTACCGCGCTCTTGATGTCGGAAGATCACGAGCGTTCGCGCTGATTGACCAGTTGAGGGCACATGAGCCGGTTGATTGGCTGTGCAAGGTGTTTGACGTCACTCGCTCGTGTTACTACGCCCAGCGCCTGCGGCGCCGCACGCCGGATGTCGAACGGCTTCGATTGCGTAGTCGCGTAAGTGAGCTGTTCTCGCAAAGTCGCAGCTCTGCGGGCAGTCGCAGCATCCTGTCACTGATGCGTGAAGACGGTGAGCAACTCGGTCGATTCAAAGTGCGTAGCTTGATGCGCGAGCTTGATTTAGTCAGCAAACAACCCGGCTCCCATGCCTACAAACGAGCAACAGTAGAAAGACTGGATATCCCGAACACATTGAATCGCGAGTTCGACGTGCCTGCGCCCAATCAAGTCTGGTGCGGCGATATCACCTACATTTGGGCACAAGGAAAGTGGCATTACCTGGCTGTCGTCCTGGATCTTTGTACGCGTCGGATCGTGGGCTGGGCGCTGTCGGAAAAGCCAGACGCTGAGTTGGTGATCAAAGCGCTGGATATGGCTTACGAGCAGCGTGGCAGGCCTTCGGATCTGCTATTCCACTCGGACCAGGGATCGCAATATGCAAGCCGACTCTTTCGCCAGCGGTTGTGGCGATACCGCATGCGTCAGAGCATGAGTCGACGAGGAAACTGCTGGGATAACGCACCGATGGAGCGCGTATTTCGTAGCTTGAAAACAGAATGGATACCGACCGTGGGCTATCGAACTGCGCAGGAAGCACAGCGCGATATCAGCCACTTTTTGATGCATCGCTACAACTGGATTCGGCCTCACCAGTTCAACGAGGGGTTGGCACCAGCGCGGGCCGAGGAAGAACTTAACGTCGTGTCCGGGATTGGTTGACCACTACATACCGCCGCGTCGGCCGCAGCGGTCTGGTGCTGCCGTCGCTGTCGTTGGGGCTGTGGCATAACTTCGGCGACAGCACGCCGATCGAGACCCAGCGCGCCTTGCTGCGCACCGCGTTCGACCTGGGGATCAACCACTTCGACCTGGCCAACAACTACGGCCCTCCGTACGGCAGTGCCGAAATCAACTTCGGTCGCCTGCTGCGCGAGGACTTCAAGCAATATCGCGACGAACTGATCATCTCCAGCAAGGCCGGTTGGGACATGTGGCCCGGCCCTTACGGCCAGGGCGGCGGCTCGCGCAAATACGTGCTGGCCAGCCTCGACCAGAGCCTGCAACGCCTCGGTCTGGACTATGTGGATATCTTCTATTCGCACCGCTTCGACCCGGACACTCCGCTGGAAGAAACCGCCAGCGCCCTCGCCACGGCGGTGCAGCAGGGCAAGGCGTTGTACATCGGCATCTCCTCGTATTCCGGGGTGAAAACCCGCGAGATCGCCGCGCTGCTCAAAGAATGGAAAGTGCCGCTGCTTATTCACCAACCGGCGTACAACCTGCTCAATCGTTGGGTGGAAAAGGATCTGCTCGATACCACCGATGAACTCGGCACCGGCGTCATCGCCTTCACGCCATTGGCGCAAGGGCTGCTGACCGACAAATACCTCAACGGCGTGCCGGCGGATGCGCGGGTCAATCGTCCGGGCGGTGGTTCGTTGCAGGCTTCGCACTTGTCCGATGCCAACATCGCCCACGTGCGCGCGTTGAACGAGATCGCCAAGCGTCGCGGCCAGAGCCTGGCGCAACTGGCGCTGGCGTGGACGCTGCGTGATCCGCGCGTGACCTCGGCCCTGATCGGCGCGAGCCGGCCGGAGCAGATTATCGAGAACGTCGGGGCGTTGAAGAATTTGAGCTTCAGTGCTGAGGAATTGGCGGAGATTGACGGGTTTGCCCAAGAGGGTGGGATCAATCTTTGGGAGAAGCCTTCGACGGCGGAGTGATCACGAGCGGGGTGTGTCATTCGGATCCTACCCCCTCACCCCAGCCCTCTCCCCCAGGGGGGGCGAGGGGGAAAGGGAGCCGATCTTAATGCTTTTTAAGCCTGAGTTCGACTCGGTATATCAGGTCGATGTATAGCGACAAAACTACTCGGTCAGTCCCCTCTCCCTCTGGGAGAGGGTTAGGGTGAGGGGCTTTTGCTGTTTAGGGCTCAGCGAAAAAACGGCACATCCCCCAACACCGTAGCCCGCTGCATCACCCGCCGCGCCGGGCGGTAATCATCCACCGCGTAATGCTGCGTCACGCGGTTGTCCCAGAACGCAATATCGTCCTTCTGCCAGCGCCAGCGAATGGTGAACTCCGGCCGCGTCGCATGGGCAAACAGGAACTTCAAAATCGCCTCGCTCTCGGTCTCCGACAGCTCATTGATCTTCGACGTAAAGCCTTCGTTGACGAACAATGAACGCCGCCCGCTCATCGGGTGCGTGCGAATCACCGGGTGCGACAACGGCGGATTCTTGCGCCGTGCCTCTTCCCACTGTGCCAGCGCTTCAGGTGTGTTGCCGTAACGCTCCAGCGGAAACGAGCGAGTGAAATCGTGGGTGGCGGTCAGGCCTTCAAGCAAAGCCTTCAACGGCGCCGACAACGCCTCATACGCGGCAATCCCACTGGCCCACAATGTGTCGCCGCCAAACTCCGGCAGCAACTTGGCGCTGAGCACCGCGCCCATCGCCGGCGTCGGCAGGAAAGTCACGTCGGTGTGCCAGATCGCGTTGTCGCGCACGTCGGTGACGGCGGTATCCAGTATTAGCACTTCCGGTTGTTCCGGCACGTTCGGGTAGATCGGGTGAATGTGCAGATCGCCGAAATAATGAGCGAAGCGTGCCTGTTGCGACGGCTTGATCGGCTGATTGCGGAAGAACAGCACCTGGTACTTGAGCAGCGCCTGCTCGATGTCGTCGCGGTGTTCCAGGCTCAACGGCTGGCTGATGTCGACGCCGCTGATCTGTGCGCCGAGGGCCGAGCTTAACGGGGTGATATTCAGGCTGCTCATGGTGGTTCTCTTCAATTTCGGGGCCCCGATGTGTCGGGGTAGTCAATACTGAACAATCAGTGCGCCTGGCCGTGCCATGGCACCAGTTTGCGTTGCAGGGCGCGCAGGCCCATTTCCATGGCGAAGGCGATCAGGGCGATGACCAGAATCCCCAGCACAACCACATCGGTGACCAGAAATTGCGCGGCCGATTGCACCATGAAGCCCAAGCCACTGGTGGCCGCGATCAGTTCGGCAGCCACCAGCGTTGACCAACCGACGCCCAGACCAATGCGCACACCGGTAAGAATGTCCGGCAGTGCGCTCGGCAAAATCACATGACGAATCAGCTGCGCGCGGGTGGCGCCGAGCGACTGCGCGGCGCGCAATTTCGCCGGGTCGACGGTGCGTACGCCGGTCGCGGTGGCAATCGCAATCGGGGCGAAAATCGCCAGGTAGATCAGCAGCACTTTCGACAACTCACCGATGCCGCACCAGATCACGATCAGCGGCAGATAGGCGAGCGGTGGGATAGGGCGGTAGAACTCGATCAGCGGATCGAGCACGCCACGGGCGATGCGATTAGCGCCGATGGCGATGCCCACCGGCACGGCGGTGAGAATCGCGAAACCAAGGCCCAGGCCGATACGACTCAGGCTCGCGCCCAAGTGCTGCCACAGGGTCGAGTCCATATAACCCTTGGTCGCCAGCAACCAGCCTTTTTGCAGCACGGCGGATGGCGGCGGCAGGAACAGCGGCTCAATCAATCCAGTGGCGGTCACCGCCCACCAGATCACCAACAACGCAAACAAGGTCAGCAGGCTGATCCAGCGCGTGCTGAGGCTGCGGCGCACCGGAACAACCACCGAAGGGGTTTTCACTGCTGGGGCGGAAACGTCGTAACTGCTCATGCGCGCTCCTGCCGTTGTACGGCGCTGCGTTGCGAAAACACTTTGCTGAGCACGTGTTCGCGGGTTTCGATAAAACGCGGGTCGGACTTGATCGCGCGAGCAGACTCACCGGCGGCGTAACGCTGGCCGAAATCCAGGTGCAGACGCTCGACGATCTGCCCCGGATTCGGCGCGAGCAGAATCAAATCAGTGGCGAGGAAAACCGCTTCTTCAATGTCGTGGGTAATCAGGAAAACCGGTTTGGCGGTACGTTGCCAGACTTGCAGCAACAGCTCCTGCATCTGTTCGCGGGTGAAGGCGTCGAGGGCGCCGAAGGGTTCGTCCATCAGCAACACGCGCGGGTCGGCAGCGAGGGCGCGGGCGAGGCCGACGCGTTGTTTCTGGCCGCCGGAAAGCTGCCAGACGCGGCGGTTCTCGAAACCGGAGAGGTCGACCAGCGCGAGCATCTCGCGGGCGCGCTGTTCGCGTTTGTGCTTGGCAACACCGGCCAGTTCAAGACCGAAAGCCACGTTGGCCAACACATCCTGCCAAGGCAACAGGGCGTCGTCCTGGAACACCACGCCGCGTTCGGCGCTCGGGCCTTTGACCGGCACGCCGTCGAGGGTGATACGCCCGGCACTCGGTTCGACGAAACCGGCAATCAGGTTCAACAGCGAAGTCTTGCCACTGCCGGACGGGCCGAGGGCCACCAGCAATTGCTGAGGCCCCAGGGTCAGAGAGATATCCGCCAGCACCGGTTCCGGGCTGCCCGGGTACTGTGCGCTGATGCGCTCCAGCTGTAGCAAGGCCATCGCTATTAACTCCCGATCAGTTGGTGATGTATTTGGCGCTGACGTACGGCGCGTAGTCCGGCAGAACGGCTTCGACCTTGCCCTGTTCCTTGAGGAACGCGGCGGTGTCGGTGATGGCTTTGGTGGTCGGCGCGCCGAGGTCGCTGACCTGATCCGCCGCCAACGGGTAGACGTTGCCTTGCAGCAGCAATGGAATGTCGCTGGCCTTGGCACCGGAGAGCTTCACCAGTTTGTCGACGTTGGATTGATTGGCGAGCCAGGCTTTCGGGTCTTTACGGTAATCGGCGTAAGCGTCGAGGGTGACTTTGGCGAACGCGGTGACGATTTCCGGGTGCTTCTCGGCGAAGTCTTTACGCACGATCCACGCATCGAAAGTCGGCGCGCCGAACTTGGCCAGTTCACCGGAAGTGATCAGCACTTTGCCGTTTTCCTTGGCCACGCCCAGTGCCGGATCCCACACGTAAGTGGCGTCGATGTCACCACGTTTCCACGCCGCGATGATCGCTGGCGGCGCGAGGTTGAGCACGGTGACTTTCGACGGATCAATGTTCCAGTGCTTCAGCGCGGCGAGCAGGCTGTAGTGTCCGGTGGACACGAACGGCACGGCGATTTTCTTGCCGATCAGATCTTGTGGGGTCTTGATCCCGGAACCGTCGCGGGCAACCAGCGCTTCGGCGGCGCCGATCTGGGTGGCGATGAGGAACGTTTCCACCGGGACTTTGCGGGTGATCGCCGCCGTCAGCGGGCTCGAACCGAGGTAACCGATCTGCACGTCACCGGAGGCAATGGCCGCGATGATGTCGGCACCGTTGTCGAATTTGCGCCAGCTGATGTCGGCTTTGGTGGCTTTCTCATAAGCGCCGTCAGCCTGGGCGACTTTCGCCGGGTCAACGGTGGTCTGGTAAGCGACAGTGAGGTCGGCAGCCTGCGCCAGGAAGCTCGCGGCAGCCAGAGAGGCCACGGCCAGCAGGCGAAGCGGGAAATTCAGTTTCATTGAAGAGCTCCATATCAGGCGACCGAGCGTCGGCGAGATAGGAGACTAAATGATCTAAGAATCCAAAAATAAATAACTTTTTAGAATGAGCTTATGAGCGGAAAAATCTAAGGCTCGGCGGATATTGATCGTTCCCACGCTCTGCGTGGGAACGATCCAAGGCGACGCTTAGTTGCTGATTGCGAGAATGCTCGCCTGATACGACCCGACAAACACATCAAAATCGCCCACTTCGTTCTGCTCCAGCTCAGCCTGCGCCGCCAGAGAAGAACGCGCCACCTCCTCAAATTTCGCCTGTTCTTCGGGCTTCAAAGGCTCACTGCGGAAGAACTCCGCATGCGCCTGGCTCTGACGCAGGGAGAACTGCGCGAAGCTTTCCTTGTGTTCAGCCATTGCTGCCAGCACTTGCGCCGACGGTGTCAGCGACGGGTCTTTGACCTTGGTCAGCTGCGTATCCAGCGCCTTGCTGTGCGCATCGCCGCCATGGCTCTGATCCAGCAGCGCCGCCAGCGGCGCAATCTGTTCCAACAGCTCGGCCGCCCAAACCTTCAGCTCGACCGGCTGACCGTCGCGCTGCAATTGCAGGCCCGGACGGCGACCTTCCTTGACCACGCTGAGGAAGTTCGCGGTCGCGTTGCCGCAACTGGTGTTAGTCAGCAGCGGGCTGTCATTCAGCGTGCAGTACAGCAGGAACGCATCCAGGAAGCGCGACTCGGTGAGGTCGATGCCCATTGGCAGGAACGGGTTGATGTCCAGGCAACGTACTTCAACGTACTGAATGCCACGGGACACCAGCGCCTGAATAGGCCGCTCGCCGGTGTACGTCACGCGTTTCGGGCGGATGTTGGAGTAGTACTCGTTTTCGATCTGCAGGATGTTGGTGTTCAACTGAACCCACTCGCCATCCTGGTGCGTGCCGACCTCAACGTACGGCGGGTACGGAGTGGCCACGGCTTTGCGCAAGCTGTCGGTGTAGCTCGCCAGATCGTTGTAGCACGGCGTCAGGCCGGCCTGGGCGTTGCTCTGGTAACCGAGGTCGCTCATGCGCAGGCTGGTGGCGTAGGGCAGATACAGGGTGTCCGGGTCCAGTTGTTCCAGTTGATGCGAACGACCGCGCAGGAAACCGGCATCCAGCGCCGGCGAAGCACCAAACAGGTACATCAGCAGCCAGCTGTAGCGACGGAAATTGCGGATCAGCGCGATATAGGACGACGACTGGAAATCCCGGTCGGTGCCGACGAAACCCTCGGCTTCTTTCAGCAGCGGCCAAAGCTTTTCCGGCAGGGAGAAGTTGTAGTGAATCCCGGCGATGCACTGCATGGTCTTGCCGTAACGCAGTGCCAGGCCTTTGCGGTAGACGTACTTGAGCTGACCGATGTTGGACGTGCCGTAGTAGGCGATCGGGATGTCTTCCTCGGCCGGCAACGGGCACGGCATCGATGGGCTCCACAGGTACTCGCTGCCGAGTTTGCTGTAGGCAAAACGATGAATCTTGTCCAGGCTCGCCAGCGTGTCCGCCGGGTCGGGCAGGGCAGGCGTGATGAATTCCAGCAGCGACTCGGAATAGTCGGTGGTGATTTGTTCGTTGGTCAGCGCGGAACCCAAGGCTTCCGGGTGCGGCGTTTGCGCCAGTCGACCTTCGCTGGTCACGCGCAGGCATTCACGTTCGATACCGTGGAGGCACTGTTCGAGCAGAGAGAGGTTGGCGCGCTCACCGAGCAGAGCCAGGCGGCGGTTGAGAAGTTCGCTCAATTTGGATTCCTTCACGCGTCAGTCGCCCCAATATGGGGGTGGGCAGGACGGTCTACAAGGGTGAAGTTGAAACTGGCGTTTTCGCCTGGTTTTATAGCGGCAGGCCATTTGCCGGTCAGTCAAGAACTGCACAATCCCTGTGGGAGCGAGCCTGCTCGCGAAGGCGGTGTGTCAGCCAACATCTTAAGTGCTGATACACCCACTTCGCGAGCAGGCTCGCTCCCACAGGATTCGTTGCGCCGAAATTAACTCAAATTGATGGCCACAAGCTACAGGACAGCGAACGTGCCTTGCGCTTTTGCGACCAGTTTGTCGCCCTGCATCACATCGGCTTCGACCACCAACGTGCGGCGGCCCGGGTGGATCACCCGCGCCGTGCACAGCACCTCACCGTCGGAAACGGCGCGGATGTAGTTGATCTTGCACTCGATGGTCGCGCTCTGCTGATCGAAACCGTGGGTGCTGGAACAGGCCAGCCCCATGGCGATATCGACCAGACTGAACAGCGCGCCGCCATGCAATTTGCCGCCGCGGTTGCGCAATTCGGGTTCCAGCCCCAGGGCGACTTGCGCCACCCCGGTTTCCAGGCTGTGCAGGCGGCAGCCCAACAGCTTGAAAAACGCGCTCTCGACGAGCCCGGCCGGAATCTCCATCAGCGTTTCTTCAACTGCTTGGCGTTGGCGAACAGCGACGCCATCGCGTTGTTCACTGGCGCGGCGGTGGCGGTTTCCTTGCGTGGCGCGTTGTTCGAAGGCTGGCGTTGCGCCGAGCCCGGACGCGAGCCACGAGCGCCATCGATCTTCTCGCCCGGGGTGTCGCCCATGCGCATCGACAGGCCGACGCGTTTGCGCGGGATGTCGACTTCCATGACCTTCACTTTCACCACGTCACCGGCCTTCACCGCTTCGCGCGGATCCTTGATGAACTTCTCCGACAGCGCCGAGATGTGCACCAGACCATCCTGATGCACGCCGATGTCGACGAATGCGCCGAACGCGGTCACGTTGGTCACGACGCCCTCGAGGATCATCCCCAGTTGCAGGTCTTTGAGGTCTTCGACGCCTTCCTGGAACTCGGCAGTCTTGAATTCCGGACGCGGGTCGCGGCCCGGTTTTTCCAGCTCCTGGAGGATGTCGGTCACGGTCGGCAGACCGAAGGTCTCGTCGGTGAACTTCTTCGGGTCCAGGCGCTTTAGGAAACCGGCATCGCCGATCAGCGAGCGAATGTCACGGTCGGTTTCAGCGGCAATGCGCTGCACCAACGGATAGGCTTCCGGGTGAACCGCCGAGGAATCCAGCGGGTTGTCGCCGTTCATCACGCGCAAGAAACCGGCGGCCTGTTCGAAGGTTTTTTCGCCCAGACGCGCGACTTTCTTCAGCGCTGCGCGGGTTTTGAACGCGCCGTGCTCGTCGCGGTGCGCCACGATGTTCTGCGCCAGTGTTGCGTTGAGACCGGAGATCCGTGCCAGCAGCGCCACGGAGGCAGTGTTCACGTCGACGCCGACGGCGTTTACGCAGTCCTCGACCACAGCGTCCAGACCACGTGCCAGTTTCAGTTGGGACACGTCGTGCTGGTACTGGCCGACACCGATGGATTTCGGGTCGATCTTCACCAGCTCGGCCAGTGGATCCTGCAAGCGACGGGCAATCGACACCGCACCACGGATCGACACGTCCAGATCCGGGAATTCCTTGGCTGCCAGTTCCGACGCCGAGTACACCGATGCGCCGGCCTCGGAGACCATGACCTTGGTCATCTTCATGGCTGGATATTTTTTGATCAGCTCGATCGCCAGTTTGTCGGTTTCGCGGCTGGCGGTGCCGTTACCGATGGCTATCAGGTCAACCGAGTGCTTGGCGCACAGGGCCGCCAGAATGGCGATGGTCTGATCCCATTTGTTGTGCGGCACGTGCGGATAAACCGTGGCGTGATCCAGCAGTTTGCCGGTCGAATCGACCACCGCCACCTTGCAACCGGTGCGCAGGCCCGGGTCGAGACCCAGCGTTGCGCGCGGGCCGGCCGGCGCGGCCAGCAGCAGGTCGTGCAGGTTGTGGGCGAACACGTTGATCGCCTCGGTTTCGGCGCCGTCGCGCAACTCGCCCAGCAGGTCGGTTTCCAGGTGGGTGTAGAGCTTGACCTTCCAGGTCCAGCGCACCACTTCACCCAGCCATTTGTCGGCCGGACGGTTCTGGTTCTGGATACCGAATTGCTGGCCGATCATGCCTTCGCACGGGTGCATGGTGCCCGGCAGTTCGTCGCCGACTTTCAGCGCGGAGCTGAGGATGCCTTCGTTGCGGCCACGGAAAATCGCCAGTGCGCGGTGCGATGGCATGCTTTTCAGTGGCTCGTCGTGTTCGAAGTAGTCGCGGAACTTCGCGCCTTCCTCTTCCTTGCCAGCGATCACGCGGGCACTCAGGGTCGCTTCCTGCTTGAGATAGTTACGCAGTTTTTCCAGCAGGCTGGCGTCTTCGGCGAAGCGTTCCATCAGGATGTATTTGGCGCCTTCCAGCGCAGCTTTCACATCGGCCACACCTTTTTCGGCGTCGACAAAGCGTGCGGCTTCGCTTTCCGGGGCCAGGTTCGGGTCGTTGAACAGGCCGTCGGCCAAATCGCCGAGGCCGGCTTCCAGGGCGATCTGGCCCTTGGTGCGGCGCTTCTGCTTGTACGGCAGGTACAAGTCTTCGAGGCGGGTCTTGGTGTCGGCGAGCTTGATGTCGCGCTCAAGAGCAGGGGTGAGTTTGCCTTGCTCTTCGATGCTGGCGAGGATGCTGATGCGCCGTTCGTCGAGTTCTCGCAGGTAGCGCAGGCGCTCTTCCAGATGACGCAACTGGGTGTCATCGAGGCTGCCGGTGACTTCTTTCCGGTAACGGGCGATGAAGGGAACGGTAGAGCCTTCATCGAGTAGCGCGACGGCCGCTTCGACCTGTTGTGGGCGTACGCCGAGTTCCTCGGCGATGCGGCTGTTGATGCTGTCCATAAAACCACCTGACATATTGTGAAAGCAGGCTCGCAGGCACGGAAATAAAGGCCCGGAGTCTGGTTGAGCGGCATGAAGATGGCCGCTGCCTGGGTCAAAAGGCAGCCCATTGACCCGTGAAATCGAACAATTACTGCGCTGGCCCGGAAAAAATACCGGCCACTTGCGGTAACGATTCAGACGTTGCCTGGCACAAAACGCCGCGCATTATAACCAGCGTTCTGTCATTCGGGGGCGTTGCAGTCTGTAGGCATAAACCCCGGTTTTCTGGCAGTGAAGGAAAAATCTGCTAACAATGCACACGGTGCGTATAACGGCAGCTACGCCATAATGCGCGCCGAGCTAAAAGGAGCATCCAATGAGCAGCACTGCACAAACTGCTGAAGGCGAAAAAATTCTCATCGTTGACGACGATCCGGGGCTGAGCAGCCTGCTGGAACGTTTTTTCGTCAGCAAGGGCTATCGTGCCCGTACCGTACCGAACACCGAGCAGATGGATCGTCTGCTGTCGCGTGAAGTCTTCAATCTGGTCGTCCTCGATCTGATGCTGCCCGGCGAAGATGGCTTGACCGCATGCCGTCGTCTGCGAGCAGCGAATAACCAGATTCCGATCATCATGCTCACCGCCAAAGGCGATGAGATGAGCCGCATCAAGGGCCTGGAACTGGGCGCCGACGATTATCTGGCCAAGCCGTTCAACCCGGACGAGCTGATGGCCCGGGTCAAGGCTGTTCTTCGTCGTCAGGCCGCCCCGGTACCGGGCGCGCCGGGCAGCGAAGACGAAAACGTCACCTTCGGTGATTACGTGTTGTCGCTGGCCACCCGCGAACTGAAACGCGGCGACGAAGTACACATGCTCACCACCGGTGAGTTTGCGGTGCTCAAGGCCTTGGTCATGAACGCGCGTCAGCCACTGACCCGCGACAAGCTGATGAACCTGGCCCGTGGTCGTGAGTGGGATGCGCTGGAGCGTTCCATCGACGTGCAGATTTCCCGTCTGCGCCGGATGATCGAGCCTGATCCGTCCAAACCGCGCTATATCCAGACTGTCTGGGGCGTGGGCTACGTGTTCGTACCGGATGGCGCCGCCACCAAGTGATCGGTGATTTGTAGGAGCGGGTCTGTCGGGACTTGGCCATAATGGCCATCCCCGCAGACTCGCAATCCGCAATATGCGAGCATTGCTCGCTCCTGCAAGTGTGTAGCGGTTATTGATGAAGACCCCCGTCTGGTTTCCCCAAAGTTTTTTCTCCCGCACCCTCTGGCTGGTGCTTATCGTCGTGCTGTTTTCCAAGGCGCTGACCCTGGTTTATCTGTTGATGAACGAGGACGTGCTGGTGGATCGCCAATACAGCCACGGCGTCGCTCTGACGCTGCGCGCCTATTGGGCTGCTGACGAAGAAAATCGCGCGAAGATCGCTGATGCCTCAACCCTGATCCGGGTGGTGGGTGCCGGTGTGCCGGAAGGCGAACAGCACTGGCCGTACAGCGAGATCTACCAGCGGCAAATGCAGGCAGAGCTGGGCGCGGATACGGAAGTGCGATTGCGCATGCACTCGCCGCCAGCGCTGTGGGTTCGTGCGCCGAGCCTGGGGGATGGCTGGTTGAAAGTTCCGCTGTACCCGCATCCTCTGCGCGGCCAGAAAATCTGGAACGTGCTTGGCTGGTTCCTGGCGATTGGTTTGCTGTCGACGGCGTCGGCGTGGATTTTCGTCAGCCAGCTCAACCAACCCTTGAAACGACTGGTCTATGCAGCCCGGCAACTCGGCCAGGGCCGCAGTGTGCGTCTGCCGATCAGTGACACGCCTAGCGAAATGACCGAGGTATATCGCGCCTTCAACCAGATGGCCGAAGACGTCGAACAGGCCGGGCGTGAGCGCGAGCTGATGCTGGCCGGGGTTTCCCATGACTTGCGCACGCCGTTGACTCGATTGCGGCTGTCGCTGGAGTTGATGGGCGATCGCAACGACCTGACCGACGACATGGTGCGCGACATCGAAGACATGGATGCGATTCTCGACCAGTTCCTCGCGTTTATTCGCGATGGTCGCGACGAGTCGGTGGAAGAGGTGGACCTCAGCGATCTCGTGCGTGAGGTGGCGGCACCGTACAACCAGAGCGAAGAAAAGGTTCGCCTGCGTCTGGAGCCGATCCAGCCGTTTCCGTTGCGTCGGGTTTCGATGAAGCGCTTGCTGAACAACTTGATCGGCAACGCCTTGAATCATGCAGGCAGCGGCGTCGAAGTCGCGGCTTATGTGTCTGGTGACACCAGCGCGCCGTATGTGGTGCTGAGTGTGATGGACCGTGGGGCGGGGATTGATCCGTCGGAGCTTGAGGCGATTTTCAACCCGTTTACCCGAGGCGATCGTGCGCGAGGCGGCAAGGGCACGGGGTTGGGTCTGGCGATTGTGAAGCGCATTGCTTCGATGCATGGCGGCAATGTCGAGTTGCGCAACCGGTCCGGGGGCGGATTGGAAGCGCGAGTGCGTTTGCCATTGGGGTTGATGTTGCCGCGGGATGCCGTTTAAACGCTGAAAAAGATCGCAGCTTCCGGCAGCTCCACATGGGAATGCATACCCTGTAGGAGCTGCCGGAGGCTGCGATCTTTTGCTTTTAACCTTTGCCTTTGGTCCGAGTCATGTTCGGCCCGCCATTCTTCTCAAGATGCTCAATGATGATCCCTGCCACATTCTTCCCGGTGGTGGTCTCGATCCCCTCCAGCCCCGGCGATGAGTTCACTTCCATCACCAGCGGCCCGTGATTGGAGCGCAGGATATCCACACCCGCTACCGCCAGGCCCATGACCTTGGCCGCACGCAAAGCGGTCATGCGCTCTTCCGGTGTGATCTTGATCAGACTGGCGCTACCGCCGCGGTGCAGGTTGGAGCGGAATTCACCCGGTTTGGCCTGACGCTTCATCGCCGCGATCACCTTGTCGCCAACCACGAAGCAGCGGATATCCGCACCGCCGGCCTCCTTGATGTACTCCTGGACCATGATGTTCTGCTTCAGGCCCATGAACGCTTCGATCACCGACTCGGCGGCGGTCGCGGTTTCACACAGCACCACACCAATACCCTGAGTGCCTTCCAGCACTTTGATCACCAGTGGTGCGCCATTGACCATGTCGATCAGGTCGGGAATGTCATCCGGTGAGTGGGCAAAACCTGTCACCGGCAAACCGATGCCACGTCGTGACAGCAATTGCAGAGAACGCAATTTGTCCCGCGAACGGGCGATGGCCACCGATTCATTCAGCGGAAACACCCCCATCATTTCGAACTGACGCAGCACTGCGCAGCCATAGAACGTCACCGACGCACCGATCCGCGGGATCACCGCATCGAAGCCTTCCAGCGGTTTGCCGCGATAGTGGATCTGCGGCTTGTGGCTGGCGATGTTCATGTAGGCGCGCAAGGTGTCGATCACGACCATTTCATGCCCGCGCTCGGTGCCGGCTTCGACCAGACGACGGGTGGAATACAGACGCGGGTTCCGCGACAGCACAGCGATCTTCATGCAACACCTGTTGAGGAGGTAGATACCGGGAACACCGGCTTGTCTTGTACATATTTGATGCCCGGATTGACCACCAGGTGGCCGTCGATCAAGGCTTTGGAACCGAGCAACAGGCGATAGCGCATGGACTTGCGGCAGGCGAGGGTGAACTCGATCGGCCAGACCCGATCACCCAGAGCCAGCGTCGTGCTGATCACATAGCGTTCCTGGGCATGGCCATTGGAGCTTTTAATGGTTTTGCGCGTCACCAGTGGCGCTTCACAGCGCCGGTGACGCAACTGCACCACCGTGCCCAGGTGCGCGGTGAAACGCACCCACTTCTCGCCGTCGCGTTCGAACGGCTCGATGTCGGTGGCATGCAGGCTGGAGGTACTGGCACCGGTGTCGATTTTTGCTCGCAGGCCCGCGACTCCCAAATCCGGGAGCGCCACCCACTCGCGCAGACCGACAACGGTCAAATGGTCAAATGTCTTCAAAAAAATGCTCAACCGTGACAACCGATCAGCCCGCAGGGGCCGGATTTGCGGTATTCACGCAGAATAAGGGTTAAAAGGCGACAGATTTCTACAGCCCGGATTATCAGCCCCTGAAGCAGGCGCCGGAATGCATGCATTGTAATCCGGGATGCTGCAATTCATGGCACGACAGAAACGGTAGTACAGTTCACCAATATTTCAGAATGAGGACATTCCATGGCACAAAAAAGCGAAGAGGGCGACAAGGTCCGTCTCGATAAGTGGCTATGGGCAGCGCGTTTTTATAAAACACGTGCCTTGGCCAAAGCAGCGATCGAGAGTGGCAAGGTGCATTGTCGAGGCGAGCGCTGCAAGCCTGGCAAAGAGCCACGCATCGGCGATGAATTCGAGATCCGCACCGGCTTCGAAGTGCGCACGGTGAGGGTCGAAGCCTTGTCGATCGTGCGTCGTGGCGCGCCTGAGGCACAGACGCTATATGCAGAAACCGAGGTGAGTGTTGAAAAGCGCGAAGCGGCAGCGGCGATGCGCAAGGCGGGTGCGTTGGGCGTGAGCACCGACGGCAAGCCGAGCAAGAAACAGCGGCGGGATCTGTTTAAGTTTCGGGGTAACAGCAGCAGCGAGTAGGGCGTCACTGCCTCTTCGCGAGCAGGTTCGCTCCCACAGAAAATTGCATTCCAATGTGGGAGCGAGCTTGCTCGCGAATCGAGTGCGCAGCACCCGCCATGAACAACTCGATATCAGGCGCTACGCACCACACTCATCCGCGAAACAACCGGCAGTTTGCCGAGCAGATTGAAAATCGGCGCTGTCACCTTCAGCCAGAAATTCGCCGCGTGATACGCAAACGGCGTGTAATAACCCCAGCCCAACGCCCACACCGCCAGCAACACACCGCCGATGTAATCGTCCTGACCCCAATGTGCACCGGCCACCAGTCGCGGCAGCATGAACAGCAAGGTCAGACCCCAGATCGTCAGGAACTGGCCAGCCGTGCGGCTGAACACGCCCATGAATAGTGCCCAGATCAGCAACACCGAAGCGTGATCACCGGGGAAGCTCTGGCTCGAGCGATCCTTCAGCTCCCAGGTCTTCTCCAGATGTGGAAAGTAGTCGCTCAGGTGAACGGCGTCTTCAAGCACCATCGACGGGCTGCTGTGCTGCCAGTCCATGTGGTCGGCGAATTTGGAAAACAGTGCGCGGATCACCACCATCAACAGCAGGATCGAGAAAAAACCGAAAAATGCCCGACGTACATCAATCGCCTTGAACACCCAGTCGCCCTTGATCAGCAGCATCAGCAGAATCAGCCCGACCACAATGTCGAACGGGCGCAGACTTGCAATTGCCCAGATGTGGAGCCATATCGTGTTGCTGGCCAGCGGTGCATTGAGCGAGCGGAACAGCCACTCGTCGAAAATCACACACAGCGAGTTGCCCGTAGGCCATAACCAGAAAGCCAGTAGCGCTAATGGCACTACGTTGCACAGAACCAGCCGGCCGAGGTTCCACCTTGATTGGAACAAACCCGGATTGTTCATAAAATGCCTCCCATGGCTAAGCAGTCGGCACCAAAAAGGGTGCCAAGAAACGCAAATTTTCACGTTTTGTAACCATTTTGTCATCACTTTCAGATACCCAGACCTATGACCGACCTGACGGATACCGATTTCACCCAACGCTTCATCTTCGATGACAGCGACACCCGCGGCGAACTGGTTGCGCTTGAGCGCAGCTACGCCGAAGTTCTTGCCAAACACCCCTACCCGGAACCGGTTGCGCAACTGCTGGGCGAATTGATGGCGGCCGCTTCTTTGCTGGTAGGCACCCTGAAGTTCGACGGCTTGCTGATTTTGCAGGCGCGTTCCGAAGGCCCGATCCCGATGTTGATGATCGAGTGCTCCAGCGAGCGTGAAATCCGTGGCCTGGCGCGTTACCACGCCGATCAGATCGCGGCAGATGCGACCCTCAGCGACTTGATGCCCAACGGCGTCCTGGCCCTGACTGTCGACCCGACTGTCGGCCAGCGCTATCAGGGCATCGTCGACCTCGACGGCGAAACCCTGTCCGACTGTTTCACCAACTATTTCGTCATGTCGCAACAGGTTGGCACCCGCTTCAAGCTGTTTGCCGACGGTCGTCGTGCCCGTGGTCTGCTGCTGCAACAACTGCCGGCCGATCGTCTGAAGGACGAAGAAGATCGCGCCGCCAGCTGGCAGCACATCACCGCGCTGGCCAGCACCCTGAGCGCCGATGAATTGTTGAGCCTGGACAACGAAACCGTGCTGCACCGTCTCTACCATGAAGAGCAAGTACGCCTGTTTGATGTGCAGAACTTGCGCTTCCACTGCAGCTGCTCGCGGGAACGCTCGGGCACTGCGCTGGTCAGTCTGGGTCTGGAAGATGCGCAGGCGCTGGTGGCTGAGCAGGGTGGCAAAGTCGAGATCGATTGCCAGTTCTGCAACGAGCGTTACGAGTTTGATGCCGCCGATATCGCTCAATTGTTCGCTGGCGCAGGCGTCGACACCCCGTCAGATACCCGGCACTAAAACGGTTCAGCGCAGGTAAATTCACTGCTCAACGACGTAATTACGCCGTTACGACGGGAGGACCCTACTCTTTTTGGGCTTTTCTGGCATAATCCGGCCCACTTTTTTCGCGGTAGTAGTGCACGACTTTCTACTACAAAACGTTTGGAGCACACTCGGCCACTGGCCGACGGGGAACCTCATGACGCAAGCCAATAACGCCGTGTACACCGATCTGAGTGTTGATGATCTGGTAAAAGAAGCCCTGAATCGCGGTGAGGGCGAGCTTGCCGATACCGGCGCTCTGGTAGTCCGCACCGGTCATCGTACCGGCCGTTCGCCAGTCGACCGTTTCATCGTTGAAGAGCCTTCCACCCAGGCCGCTATCGCCTGGGGCCCGATCAACCGCAAGTTCCCGGCCGACAAGTTCGATGCGCTGTGGGCTCGTGTCGAGGCGTTCAACAACGCGCAAGAGCACTTTGTTTCCCACGTTCATGTAGGTGCGGCCGAAGATCACTACCTGGCCGTGAAAATGACCACTCAGACTGCCTGGCAGAACCTGTTCGGTCGTTGCCTGTTCATCAACCCGGCCCAGTACAACCCGGCTGGCCGTGAAGAATGGCAAGTGCTCAACGTGGCCAACTTCGAATGCGTGCCTGAGCGTGACGGCACCAACTCCGACGGTTGCGTGATCCTCAACTTCGCCCAGAAGAAAGTGCTGATCGCCGGCATGCGTTACGCCGGTGAAATGAAGAAAGCCATGTTCTCCGTGCAGAACTTCCTGCTGCCGGCCGCTGACGTGCTGCCAATGCACTGCGCCGCCAACATCGGTGAAGAAGGCGACGTGACCCTGTTCTTCGGTCTGTCGGGCACCGGTAAAACCACCCTGTCCGCCGACGAAAGCCGTTACCTGATCGGTGACGACGAACACGGCTGGGGCGAAGGCGTTGTCTTCAACATCGAAGGCGGCTGCTACGCCAAGTGCATCGACTTGTCCGAGAAGAACGAGCCGGTCATCTGGAAAGCCATCAAGCACGGCGCCGTGCTGGAAAACGTCGTCATCGACGACGCCAAACACGCCGACTACGCCGATGTCAGCCTGACTCAGAACAGCCGCGCCGCGTACCCGCTGGAACACGTTGCCAAGCGCTCCGAGCACAACCTGGGCGGCGAGCCAAATGCAGTGATCTTCCTGACCTGCGACCTGACCGGTGTTCTGCCGCCAGTGTCGATCCTCAACGAAGAACAAGCGGCCTACCACTTCCTGTCCGGCTACACCGCACTGGTGGGCTCGACTGAAATGGGTTCCGGCAGCGGCATCAAGTCGACCTTCTCCACTTGCTTCGGCGCACCGTTCTTCCCGCGTCCGGCTGGCGAATACGCAGAACTGCTGATCAAGCGCATCCGCGGCTTCGGCTCCAAGGTCTACCTGGTCAACACCGGCTGGACCGGCGGCGGCTACGGCGTCGGCAAACGCTTCAACATCCCGACCACCCGCGCCGTGATCGCAGCCATCCAGAGCGGCGCACTGATCGGTACCGCCACCGAGCACCTCGACACCATCAACCTCGACGTGCCACTGGCCGTACCGGGCGTTGAAACCAACCTGCTCAACCCACGCAACACCTGGGCTGACAAGGCTGCATACGACGAGGCTGCCAAGGCACTGGCCGGTCTGTTCATCGAGAACTTCAAGAAGTTCGAAGTGAGCGACGCGATCAAGGCTGCTGGGCCGAAGTTGTAAGACTTAGTTCTGGTGAGTGAAAAAGCCGCCTCTTGAGGGCGGCTTTTTTGTGGGTGATGGGTTGGGTGTCATTATCAGATCAACTGCCATTATTCCCGCAGCGTTCGCGTTAAACAGCCAGAATAATGCCACTTAAGTAGCCGCGAACTCTATACGCCGTTCTTCTTCTCTTCAGCCTTCATAGCCATTGCCGCCTGGTATGCAGTACTCGCAGCATCTCCACAGCATCAACTTTGATTGTGTAGATGATGTAGTAGTTTGGGGTGACAACCATTTCGCGGGTGCCTTGCGCGATACCTCTTTTGTATAAAGCTGGCTGCTGGCGGACGCTTTCTCCCTTCGATTCGAAAAGCTCATCGAGCTTAATCGCTGCAGCGGGATTTTCCTGGCCGATACGCTCCATGATGTTTTCTCGGTCATCCAGCGCCTCTTGGCGCCAGACCAACCTCATCAACGTACTCGCTGACGCAGAGCATCCCGCTTGGCGGCAAATATCCTGCGAGCGTCTTCATCGCTGACGCTGGGTCTTGGATCATCAATGCTGATTTGTACCTGTTGCTTGACCCATTCTTCATATGCCGCAGCTTCATGAGCTTGTTTCATCGCTTCGGCGCGATCAGGGCGGGCATAGGTTTTTATCTGCAGAGGGTCATAGCTGGAGGCGTCCACATCGAAGTGATTGATACCTACTCCTTGCAGGTAGGTCACCAGTGTTTCGAACCGCTTGAACAGTCGCACCTGACCACTGCGTTGTGCTGCCAGTGAATATTCCTTGTTTCCTTGCTGAATCTGAATTGACCAGCCACCGGGTTTGGCGACGATATGTGCGCTACTGATCGAACCATTCTCAAACAATCGCGCGAGAGTACTGTGATCAATGGTTTCAGTGGTCATGAAGGCGAGCTCTTGGTTGAACAATGGCTCCCATCGTACGCAATCAATAATAGTTTGCAAAATTCAACTCCTGTGCTGGACGCCGGGTGTGCAGCATCCATGTTCTTTGGTCAGGCAGGCGCTAGTTATTTGAGCGCGCATCTGCCTGAGATTGTTTTCAGGCGGGTGCTTTCCAATTGAGCATCTGCTGCTGCGCGACTTGCAGCAGGTCACAGCCATCCTGCGTCAGCAGATAGAGGGCGTGGGTGATGTGGGGGATGTCTTCGACGTCGGCTTGTTTGAAGCTGAGGCAGTAGAGGGTTTTTAGCAGGTCGCTTGACGCGCGCAGGCGTTGGACGGCGCATTCGAGGATGTCTTGCGGGTTGGCCGCTGTGTCGATGATCAGGGGCTTGGTGTCGGTGAGGTTGGATTCGAGTGGGCGGTAGCGATCGGTGGTGAACTGGGTCCATTTTTTCATTGTTCTTCTCTCTATAGGCGTTCCAATAGCCGCCGCCATCATGACCAAACGATGGGAGGCGACTGTGTTCGGGTTGGTCAACCAGAGAGAGAGAACTCCGTGTACGCCGAAGCGTCCCAAACACAGCCGCCATAAAGCATGCCGCACAATAGATGGCGGCAAGCATACAAGGGCATGCGCAGTTTCTCTCTCTCAATTTCAGGTGACCAAACCCGAGTCGCTGATTTGGCAGCGACAGTCACGACTATAGATTTGACTTACCAAGCCGCGATAGGCGGCAAGGGAGTCTGTGTTTGTAGGAACGGGACGAATACCGGATAGGGCATTGCTGTAGGTTTTTTCGCCGGCTCACCGATCCTCGCCATCAACGAACATGCCGACTCGTCGCCACATCCAGCACGGTGGTGTTCAGCCCGGTTGCGGGGGTGTAAATCGTGCCTTTCACCGCTGAGAACTGGACGTCTCTGCCGCCCAGGGACACACGGCGTTCGCCCTGGTCCATTTCGGTGAAGTAGGTGTACGAACACTCTTCCATGGCCCGGTATTGCTCCTGGGCGTTGACGATGGCATCGGCGAGTTGGTTGTTTCCAGGTTTGTTGTTTAAGGGGTGTGCTGGCGGTGTGCGGCTTTCAGTTTTGCAACTTCTAATAGTTCGCAGCCGTCTTGAGTCAATAAATAAAGCGCAGTGATGATGTTTGGAATGTCTTTAACGTCCGCTTGTTTGAAACACATGCAGTAAAGAGTTTCCAGTAGATTGCCGGCGGCGCACAGACGTTGTTGAGCCGCATCCAGCAAGTCCTCATGGCAGGCGTCGGTGTCGATAACCAGCACCGGATTTTCGCCGTAGCTGGTTTTCAAACGGCGGTAGCGGTTGCTGGGTGAGTGCAGTGAGGTCATGGATTAAGGCTGTCCTTTTAGAAGTCGCTACAGTGCGATTCAGTCGCGCCGGTCACTATAGGAGGGCGTCGCGCGGTGGAACAAGACAGCCGGGATGGACAGAGTTCGTAGGGGTTTTTCCTGGGTTCGGGCATTTGCCCTACGTGTTTTCATGGCGTTTTCAAGGCAAAACCCTTAGGCGGGAAGTTTCCTACGGGTTTGTCAGGCGCTTCCGACCAAACCTCTGTATCTTGCGCGCCAGAATCTGTGGGACGTTTCCAAACGTCCGATACGCGCTTAAAGGGAATTAGGTATGCAGTGGCTACGAATGGCCTCGATTGTATTGCTATGGGTCAGCGGTTGCCGTTTGACGATGGCCGCAGAACCCGGCAATTCGCTGGTGTTGAATTATCTGGATCGAACCGGTTGGCCGGAGGCGCTTAACAGCCAGGCGAATGTCGACACGGCCTCGCGCGCCGAAGTGCTGATGTTCGGCAAAGCCTTGCTCGCCAGTGAATCGCTCGACGAATCGGGTCTGAAGCAACGTTTGGGTGTGCCGCAAGTGCAGCTCAAATCGATCAGGCAGGTGCGCGATGGTCTGTGGGATCACTTGCTGAGCACTTATCGCAACGCCAGTCAGGACTGTGCCGAACAGCCGTTTTGTCCGCAGGTGCGCAGCGTCGCCGACCTGCGTCAGTTGGCGGCGGCGTTCACCGGCGATATCAGCCCGGCCCATGCGCTGTGGGCGAGCAAGAGCCTGAGCGTGCATGAGCAGGTATTGAACGAGCAGTTGCGCGTGGCGGTGCTGCTGCCCTGAGTGAAGGTCAGGTTTCGGTGAGGACTTGCGGTGTCGCTGAAATGGCGAACTGCGGAAGGTCTTCGGGTCCCCGCATGCATCCGCCCAACATCAGGGCGGTGAAGGTGAGGACGAGGGCTAACTTCAATCTGTAGTGCATGGTCACTCCTTTGAAATGTTTGCGCGCATCAGCCGTCCGGGCGTGATACGGAGGTGGAGCGGGCACGCTATCGCGATGTCGGCAAACACCGCGATAAACAAATCGTGGCGTTTGTTTCAGCCAGTGGCCAGGCCTCCGGGGCTGTATCATCTCGTATCGATTTGCCCCCCGACCTTTTCTCGACTCGCTGCGATCGCCCGCTAGGCTTTTGGCATGGCAGCAGTCAATGGAGTGACAGCGAATGCACAACACCCTGGAACAGGTTTTTGGTTATCCACAGTTTCGCCCCGGACAAGAGACCGCGATCAGCGCGGTGCTGGCCGGGCGCTCGGCAGCGGCGATTTTCCCCACGGGTTCTGGCAAGTCTCTTTGCTATCAGTTACCGGCGCTGATGCTGCCGAATCTGACGCTGGTGGTCTCGCCGTTGCTCGCATTGATGCAGGATCAACTGGCGTTTCTGCAACGCCACGGCATTTCGGCGGGCAGCATCGATTCGGCGCAGAGCCGCGATGACGCCAATGACGTGATGGCCCGCGCCCGTTCGGGCGAATTGAAGATTCTGATGATCTCCGTGGAGCGCCTGAAAAACGAGCGCTTCCGCAACTTTTTGCAGCAGGTGCCGATCTCGTTGCTGGTGGTGGACGAGGCGCACTGCATCTCGGAGTGGGGGCACAATTTCCGCCCCGATTACCTCAAGCTGCCGGACTACCAAAAGCAGTTCAACATCCCGCAAACCCTGCTGTTGACGGCTACGGCAACGCCAAAAGTCATCGCCGACATGCAGGCCAAATTTGCCATTGCCGCCGAGGATGTCGTGACGACCGGTTTCTATCGGCCCAATCTCAATCTGCTGGTGGAACCGGTGCGCGGGCAGGACAAGCGGCGGCGTCTGGTGGACTGGATGGCCGAGCGTCCGGGCCAGCCAAGCATCGTCTATGTGACCTTGCAGAAAACCGCCGAGCACATCGCCGAACACCTTGAGCGCAACGGCATTCAGGCCGAGGCCTATCACGCCGGTTTGCCCCACGATAAACGCGAAGCCATCCAGAAACGCTTCATGGCCGGTCAGTCCAATTGCATCGTCGCTACCATCGCTTTCGGCATGGGCATCGACAAGAGCGACATACGCAATGTGGTGCATTTCGACCTGCCCAAATCCATCGAAAACTACAGTCAGGAAATCGGCCGCGCCGGGCGTGACGGGCAGCCGTCGGACTGCCTGGTGCTGGCCAACCGTGACAGTCTCAATGTGCTGGAAAACTTCGTTTACGGCGACACCCCGGAGCGCGACGGCATTCGCTATGTGCTCGATGAACTGAAGGCCTCGGAACCGGAAGGGCAGTGGGAGTTTCTGCTCGGACCGCTGGCGGATCAGAGCAACATCCGCGCGTTGCCGCTGAAGACCTTGCTCGTGCAATTGGAGCTGCGTGGCTTGATTGCCCCGCGCTACGCGTATTACGCCGAATACCGCTTCAAATACTTGCTGGAGCCTGAGGCGCTGCTTGAGCGTTTCGAGGGCGAACGTCGGGAGTTTGTCGCGGCGCTTATCCAGACGTCGACCCGTGCGCGTACCTGGGCCACGGTGAATTTCGAGGCGATGTATTCGCAGTATTCGGCTGAGCGTAATCGGGTGGTGAAGGCGCTGGATTATTTCCAGGAGAAGGGCTGGGTCGAGCTTGAGAGCAAGCAGATGACCGAGGTCTACAGCCTGCTGCAAAGCGATTTTGACAGCGACGTGTTGAGCGGTGAGTTACACGATTACTTCACCCGCCATGAGCAGACGGAAGTCGCGCGGATTCACGCGATGCTCGATGTGTTCGCCACTGAACGCTGTTTGGGTTATCGGCTGGCGGAGTACTTCGGTGATCACGATGCGCCTGAGCGCTGCGGGCATTGTTCGGTGTGTCATGGGCATGTCGCTCGACTGCCAGCGCCACCGGAGTTGCCAGCGCTTGTGGATAAAAATTTTGCCGCGCTGTGCAGTGACTTTATCCACAGGCATGAGCAGCACACGGGCAATGCACCGACGTCGGAACGGCTGACGCGGTTTTTGTGCGGGATCAGTGTGCCGCTGTTTACCAAGCTCAAGGCGCGAGCGATTTCCGGTTATGCGACGTTGGAGGAGTATCCGTATGCCGAAGTGCGGGGTTGGGTTCAAGCACATCTCTGAGGCTGCATCCATCCGCTGAATGTCGATCATCACGGTAATAAACTTCAAAAACCGTCGTTGGCTGACTATGGTGAGACCAGTCTTTGGATCGCCAACAAGAGAACAACATGAGCCAGACATTCGATATTCAGCAGGCGGCGGTGATCGGTGCGGGCACCATGGGGCGTGGCATTGTCATGTGCCTGGCCAATGCCGGCGTGACGGTGCAATGGGTGGATAACAATCCACAGATGCTTGAGCAGGCGCTCGCAACCGTTGCCGATACTTATGCACATAACGTGCGTCAGGGGCGGATCGATCAGGCCGAGGCTGATGCGCGTCTCGCGCGGGTCAGCGCGGCGGCCGATTACACGGCGATCCGCAATGTCGATCTGGTGATCGAGGCGGTCTACGAAAACCTTGAGCTCAAGCAGAAGATCTTTCGCGAACTGGATGGCTTGCTCAAGCCTGAGGCTCTATTGGCGAGTAATACGTCGGCGCTGGATATCGATGCGATTGCTGCCGCAACCAAACGACCTGAGCAAGTGCTGGGCCTGCATTTTTTCAGCCCGGCGCACATCATGAAGCTGCTGGAAATCGTTCGCGGCGCGCAGACTTCGCCGGCAGCACTGGAAGCTGCGTTGGTGCTGGGCAAGCGTATGGGCAAGGTCAGTGTGGTCTCCGGCAACTGTCACGGTTTTATCGGCAACCGCATGCTGCATCCGTATGTGCTGGAGGCGCGCAAGATGCTGCTTGAAGGCGCTTATCCACAGCAGGTTGATGCGGCGGTGCAGGGCTTCGGTTTTGCGATGGGACCGTTCCGCATGTACGACGTGGTCGGTATCGATCTGGAGTGGCGTGCGCGTGAGCTGGCCGGCAAAGGCCAGGACGCGCCGGAGGTTCAGGTGGATAACCGCTTGTGCGAGATGGGTCGGTTTGGGCAGAAGTCCGGCAATGGTTACTACCACTATGAGCCGGGCAGTCGTCAGGCTGAGCATGATCCTGAGGTTGATGCGCTGGTATTGCAGGTCAGCGAAAGTCTGGGCTTTCAGCGTCGTGAGATCGGCCCGGAAGAGATTCTTGAGCGTTGTCTGCTGGCGCTGGTCAACGAGGGCGCGAAGATTCTGCAGGAAGGCATTGCCGAGTCGGCCCATGACATCGATCTGGTGTATCTGAATGGCTATGGCTTCCCGGCGGACAAGGGCGGGCCGATGGCCTGGGCGGATCAGCAGGGGCTCGCGGATATTCATCAGCGCTTGTTGGCGCTGGAGACGCGGCAGGGCGATCAGTGGAAACCGGCGCGGTTGATTGGTGAGTTGGCGGCGCAGGGGAAGGGGTTTGCTGACCGTTGAATGATGTGGCGCCTGTGCCGGCGCCTTCGCGGGCAAGCCCGCTCCCACAGGTATAGTGGGCGTTCTCACGGTCAGCGTGAGAACGCCCAATACGAGAACTACGCATGAACCAACGCTCTGACTACCCGCATTTCCAGCCAATCACCACGCGCTGGCACGACAACGACGCCTACGGTCACGTCAACAACGTCACCTATTACAGCTTCTTCGACACGGCCGTTAATACCTACCTGATTCAGGTTGGCGGGCTGGATATCCATGACGGAGAGGTGGTGGGTTTTGTGGTCAGTTCGGCGTGCGATTACTTCGCCTCGATCGCTTTCCCTGATCTGATCGAGATCGGTTTGCGGGTCGGCAAGTTGGGCAACAGTTCGGTGCAGTATGAACTGGCGGTATTCAAGGTCGGCGAAAGCGAAGCGTGTGCCGCCGGGCGTTTCGTGCACGTGTTTGTCGATCGGGCGAGCAATCAGCCAGTGCCGATTCCTGCCGGGTTACGCGGGGCGCTGGAAAGATTGGTGGTGTGAAAAAAGTAAAAAAAATCGCAGCCCTAGGGCTGCGATTTTTGCTTTACCGGCCAACGAGGTGTTTAGGCCTCAGTCGCGATACTTGTGATGTTTGCGGTGGCCATAAGCGTGGCCGCGACCCGGGTGACGGTCGCGATAGTAGCGACGGTCATCGTGACGGCGATCATAGCGACGATCATCGTCATCGCTTTTGTTGCCCATGTAGTTACCCAGCGCGCCACCGGCGCCGCCACCTGCTGCGGAGCCGATCAGGCTGCCGGTGGTGCCGCCCATGCTGCGGCCAACCACGTTACCGCCGGCCGCGCCCAACGCACCGCCAATGGCGGCTTCGCCACGGCTGCGTTTGTCTGCGCCTACCGCACTACCACCCGCGCCGCCCAGGGCTGCGCCGATGGTGGAACCTGTATTGCCGCCTAACGACTGACCGACGACCGAGCCAAGAACCCCGCCCAATGCGCCGCCCACACCTGCTTCGGTGGTGCCGCCGGCGGAAGCAAAACCACTGACCAGGCCAAGGGACAACAAGAGAATCGAGGAGAACTTCATAGATGAGCCTCAAAGGGATGACGGCGCCGATCCTGAGGCTGTGTAACAAGCGTGACAATCGAAATCCGACGAATAGCACGACTTGTATACAAAAGCGTAAGTTACTGTTTTATGGGCGGAACTTAAGCGATTTTCGCCGGTCTTTAGCTACTTCGGACAGGCCGTTTTTGTGAAAAAGCGGCCTTTTTTGTGGGCGATGGAAACGCAAAAAACAAGCGTTGATCGTAACCATGCTATGCGTGGTTACGCATCCTTGGACGCTCCGCGTCTGCTATTGGGACGCGGAGCGTCCCGGTCTGCGTTCCCACGCAGAGCGTGGGAACGATCAAAAGAAAAAAGATCGCAGCCTTTAAGCGGACTTGGCCATGATCAACCCGGTCTCGCTTGCCGCTTCCAACCGGATCGCAATGAACTTGGATGTCGGCGTATGGCTACCATCCCCAGTGCTTTCCAGCGGCACCAGCGGGTTCACTTCCGGGTAATAAGCAGCAGCTTGTCCAGCCGGAATATCAAACGCCAACAGCGTGAAGCCCTTCACCCGACGCTCACGACCATCGTCCCAGATCGAAACGATGTCAGCCTTCTGCCCCGGCCGAAAGCCCAGGCGAATAATGTCGGCTTCGTTGACGAACAACACATCACGCTGACCTTTCACCCCGCGATAACGGTCGTCGAGGCCGTAAATCGTGGTGTTGTACTGATCGTGGGAGCGCATCGATTGCAGGATCAGATCCGGCAACTGTCCGGTCGCGCGGGTGCGTTCGTGTACCAGATCCTTCGGCAGCAGGTTCGGGCGGAAATTGGCGCGGCCCGATGGCGTGTTCCACTTACGTGCGCCGGCGCTGTTGCCGAGGTAGAAGCCGCCCGGATTTTTGACCTTCTCGTTGAACTCCTTGAAGCCGGGAATGGTGTCGGCGATCAGCTCGCGGATACGCCCGTAATCGGCCACCAGCCAGTTCCAGTCCACCGGTTTGCTGCCCAGGGTCGCGGCGGCGATGCCGGCGATGATCGACGGTTCCGAGCGCATCTGATTCGACAGCGGCTGCAACTGGCCGTTGGAGGCGTGGACCATGCTGAACGAGTCTTCCACGGTGACGGCTTGCGGGCCTTCAGTCTGGATGTCGATGTCGGTACGGCCCAGGCAAGGCAGGATCAACGCGTCTTTACCGTGAGCCAGATGGCTGCGGTTGAGTTTGGTGCTGATCTGCACGGTCAGGTCGCAATTGCTCAGCGCCGCGAACGTGCGCGGGCTGTCTGGCGTGGCCTGGGCGAAGTTGCCGCCCAGCCCGATAAAGACTTTGGCGCGGCCCTCGGCCATCGCATGGATTGCCTCGACCACGTTGTGGCCGTTTTCACGCGGCACCTTGAACTGGAAGCGACGCTCAAGCGAATCAAGAAACGCCACCGGCGGACGTTCATTGATGCCCATCGTGCGGTCGCCCTGCACGTTACTGTGGCCGCGCACCGGGCACAGGCCCGCGCCCGGCTTGCCGATGTTGCCGCGCAGCAACATCAGGTTGGCGATTTCCTGAATGGTCGGCACCGAATGGCGATGCTGGGTGATGCCCATGGCCCAGCACATGATCACGTTCTTGCCTTTGGCGTACATGCGCGCCGCTTGCTCGATTTCCACCAGGGTCAGGCCGGATTGCTCGACGATCTGCTCCCATGACGTGTCGTCGACAACGCCGAGGTACTCCAGCACATTGGCGCTGTGGGCGTTGAGGAAGTCGTGGTCGAACACGGCCGGGGCGCCAGCCTTCTGCGCATCGCGTTCCCATTGCAGCAGGAACTTGGCCATGCCGCGCAGCACTGCCATGTCGCCGCCCAGTGCCGGGCGGAAATACGCGGTGTTGGTCGGCTTGTCGCCGTTGGTGAGCATTTCGATCGGGTGTTGCGGGTGCTGGAAGCGTTCCAGACCGCGTTCTTTCAGCGGGTTGATGCACACCACCTGAGCGCCACGTTTCACTGCTTCGCGCAGCGGTTCGAGCATTCGCGGGTGGTTGGTGCCCGGGTTCTGGCCCCAGACGAAAATTGCGTCGGCGTGTTCGAAATCGTCGAAAGTCACGGTGCCTTTACCGACGCCGACACTTTGCGCCAACGCCACACCGCTGGCTTCGTGGCACATGTTCGAGCAGTCAGGGAAATTGTTGGTGCCGAAGGCGCGCACGAACAGCTGATACAGATACGCCGCTTCGTTGCTGGCGCGACCCGAGGTGTAGAACTCGGCCAGATCCGGGCTCGGCAGACTTTGCAGATGTTTGGCGATCAGGGCGTACGCGTCGTCCCAAGCGATCGGTTTGTAACGATCGGTCTCGGCGTCGTAGACCATCGGCTCGGTCAGGCGGCCCTGATACTCAAGCCAGTAATCGCTCTGCTCCAGCAGCGAAGTCACGCTGTGTTTGGCGAAGAATTTGGCATCCACCCGGCGCTTGGTCGCTTCCCAGTTCACCGCTTTGGCGCCGTTCTCGCAGAATTTGACCATGCCGCTTTCCGGCGAATCGCCCCAGGCGCAACCCGGGCAGTCGAAGCCGCCGTTCTGGTTGGTCTTGAGCATCATGCGCAGGTTTTTCAGCGCGTTGTCGCTGGTCAACCAGGCCTGGGCCACACTGATCAGGGCACCCCAGCCGCCGGCTGCACCTTTGTAAGGCTTGTAGCGCGGGACAGGTTTCTGGTCGGCTTGATGATGTTGGCTCACGCTTGATTCTCCATCGCGGGGCTATACACCCGCGGCGCACTTTTCTGCGGCAGGTGGATGAGATTGAGGTTGTGTCGACGGGCCCATTGCACGGCAAGGCCCGTGGGGGCGGACAGGCTGACCAGGGTCTGGATGCCGGCGCGCAAAACTTTCTGGATCAATTCGAGGCTGCAACGGCTGGTGACAATCGCCAGTCCGCCTTCTGTGGATATCTTCTGGCGGATCAGCCCGCCGATCAGCTTGTCGAGGGCGTTGTGCCGGCCGATGTCTTCGCGCCCGAGCAGCAGTTCACCGTTGGCGTTCATGAACACCGCCGCATGCACCGCACCGCAGTGCTGGCCGAGCGGCTGGAACGCGCCGATGCGCTGGCGCAAACCGTCGAGCCATGCAAGCGGTGGCAACGGCGCGCCGGCCAACACTTTGAGATCGGGCAGCGCTTGTTCCACCGCTTCGACGCCGCACAAGCCGCAACCACTGGTGCCGGCCAACTGGCGACGTTGTTGCTTGAGGTTCCAGAAGGCACGGTTGGCGATGGTCACTTGCGCGTATTGCGCCGAGCCTGCGCCAGTCAGTTGCAGGTCATAGATATCGGTAGCGTCTTCGATGATGCCGCTGCCGAGGCTGAAACCGACGATGAAGTCTTCCAGGTCCGTCGGCGTCACCAGCATGACCGCTTGACTGATGCCGTTGTAGGCGATCGCCAACGCGACTTCCTCGGCCAGCGCGGTGCTGGCCGATTCCTCGAGGGGCAAATCGCTGTAACTGTAGGTCTGGCTGGCGGCGGGCGCGGGCGTTTCAAGTGCAGGCGCCGCGCAGGCTGGGCGCTTGGCGTTCATGGCATCACCGACGGATTGATCAACGCTAAGACTAGGCGCGGCAAGATGTCGCGTCTAATCGCTAATGTCGATCTTCCGATAGATGCCGTCGATCAAGACTCGCCTGGTGATTTTTGATACAGCGCAAAACAGGCTTCGGCCAGCGCCGAACGCGGGGCACCACGGCGCATGATCAGGCCCAGCGACGCGAGGGTTTGAGCATTCTCGATCGGTTGCAGGCGCAGGTGATCGGTAAGCTTTTCGAGGCCTCCGTCGAGCGGCATGATCGCGCAGCAAAAGCCGTTGTGTACGGCTTGTAACAATTGATGCACAGCGTCGGTTTGCAGCAACGGCTGCGGCGTCAGGTTACGGCTGTGGAAGTTGTGGTCGATGGACTGGCGAAAATGCATGCCGCTGGTCAGCATGCCCAACGGCAGTTCGATCAACGATTCCCAGCTTAACGGCGCCTCGCCAAAAGTGAACGAGCGCTGGTCGTAGAGCAGGCCCATGCGGGTTTCGCTTAAAGCCAGGGCTTCGAAGCGTTCGTTATCCAGACGATCCAGATAAGACACGCCAAGGTCGATGCGATTGTTCGCCAGATGCTCGAGGATCTGCTCGGAACTGAGCGCCGACAGTTCGAAACGCAGATCCGGGTGCGCGGCGTGCAGGCGTTGCATCAGCGGCAACGGATCGAAGCTCGACAGCGGCACCACGCCCAAGCGCAGCGTGCCGATCAGGTTGCCGCGACACGCCGCCGCTTCCGCCTGCAAACCGTCATAAGCCGCCAACACCGTGCGCGCCCACGCCAGCACCCGTTCGCCCGGCGCGGTGAAGCCTTCGAAACGCTGGCCACGGTTGACCAGCGGCAGGTCGAGCTCTTCTTCAAGGCTACGCAGGCGCATCGACAGGGTCGGCTGGGTGATATGGCAGCGCGCGGCGGCTTGGCCGAAGTGGCGGGTTTCGTCGAGGGCGATGAGGAATTTCAGCTGCTTGATGTCCATCTTCGCTCCGAAGGGTGGCGGCGGGGGTGGGTGATTCTACCGCTTGGGGGGCGGCAGGGTCATTGGTCGGCTTGGAACCGGGTTTGTCATTGGTGGTCTAGGCTTGAGCGACGAACCTATATTTCATGGAGAGAACACGATGAGCCTTTTCAGCTTTTTGAAAGAAGCCGGTGAAAAAATCATTGATGCGCTGACGCCGGAGAAGGCCGAGGCCAATGGTGCGGCGCTTACCAAACACGTGCAGGCCGCGCTGACGGGCATCGACACGTCGAAGATCCAGGTCAAGGTTGAAGGCGAGAAAGTCATTGCTACGGGTGAAGCGGCCACCCAAGAGGAAAAAGAAAAAATTCTGCTGGCGTTGGGTAACGTGACCGGCGTCAGTAGTGTAGATGATCAAATCACCGTGACCGGCGGTGGCAAGACTGAGCCGAAATTTGTCACGGTCGAGAAGGGCGACACGCTGAGCGCAATTTCCAAACGCGTGTATGGCGATGCCAACAAGTACAACAAGATTTTCGAGGCGAACAAGCCTCAGCTCAAACACCCGGACAAGATCTATCCGGGGCAGGTACTGCGTATCCCTGAGTAATCTGCAAGATCCTGTGGTGAGGGGATTTATCCCCGACCGGCTGCGCAGCAGGCGCAAAAAAACCAGGGCCGCTGCGCTGCCCATCGGGGATGAATCCCCTCGCCACAATGGATCTTCATAAACCGGAAATGAGGTCGCGGTAATCCTCGACCGCTGCAAACTCCGCAGTATCTTTCGGCCCTTTGCGGCTGTCCGGTTCTTTGACCGCCAACAAGTGCGCCACACCGAAATCCCGCGCGCTGCGCAGGATCGGCAAGGTGTCGTCGATGAACAGACTGCGCGCCGGATCAAAACCGATATCCGTCTGCAAGGCATCCCAGAACTGCGGGTTCTCCTTGGGGTAACCGTAATCGTGCGAACTGATCAACCGCTCGAAGTACGGCGCCAGTTCAATCCGCTCCAGCTTCAACGACAGCGAATCACGGTGCGCGTTGGTGATCATTATCACCCGTTTGCCGGCCCGGTTTATTGCCGCCAGAAAGGTATCGGCATCCGGGCGCAGGGCGATCAGGTGCGCGGTTTCCTGCTTCAATTCACGCACTGACAACTTCAGCTCCGCGCTCCAGAAATCCAGGCAATACCACTGCAATTGACCGGCATGGCGCTCGAACAGCGGCTGCAATTCCATCTCGGCCATGGCCCGGCTGATCCCGTGGAGATCGGCGTAACGTTGGGGCAGATGTTCCAGCCAGAAATGGTTATCGAAGTGCAGATCCAGCAACGTGCCGTCCATGTCCAGCAGAACGGTATCGATGTCGGACCAGGGTAATGAAGGCATGGCAACGTCTCGAACGGTGAAAAGATATCCGACGTAAACAATCGGGAAAGCCGCGTTATAGTAGCGCGTTCACGCCAAGGAGCTTTGCATGCGCCAGAAACCCACTGTACTTGCCCGCGAAATCGTCGCCACCAGCCGCCTGTTTTGCGTCGAAGAACTGAAGCTGCGTTTTTCCAACGGCGTGGAGCGCACTTACGAGCGGCTGGTCGGCAAGGGGGCGGGATACGGCGCGGTGATGATCGTGGCGATGCTCGATGCCGAGCACGCGGTGCTGGTCGAGGAATACTGCGGCGGCACTGACGAATACGAGTTGTCCTTGCCTAAAGGTTTGATCGAGCCGGGCGAAGATGTGTTGGCGGCGGCCGAGCGTGAACTCAAGGAAGAGGCGGGTTTCGGCGCGCGGCAACTGGAACATCTGACCGAGCTGTCGCTGTCGCCCGGTTACATGAGCCAGAAGATTCAGGTGGTGCTGGCCACCGATCTGTACGAGGAACGTCTGGAGGGCGATGAGCCCGAGCCGATGCGGGTCGACAAGGTCAATCTGCGGGAATTGTCGGCGCTGGCGCTGAATCCGCAGTTTTCCGAAGGGCGCGCCTTGGCGGCGCTTTATTTGACCCGCGACCTGCTGAGCCAGCGCGGTTTTTTCAGTTATGAGTGAGCGTTTGATGAATTTCCCGCACCCGTTGATGGCGCCAGTGATCGAGCTGGCATTGCAGGCAGGCGAAGCGATTTTGCCGTTCTGGCGCGCAGGCGTTGAAGTCACGGCCAAGTCCGATGATTCGCCGGTGACCGCTGCGGACCTGGCCGCGCATCACCTGATCGTTGCGGGTCTGACGGCGCTGGATCCGAGCATTCCGGTGCTGTCCGAAGAGGACGCCGATATCCCGCAAAGCGTGCGCGCCGGCTGGCAGCGCTGGTGGCTGGTGGATCCGCTGGACGGTACCAAGGAGTTCATCAGTGGCAGTGAGGAGTTCACCGTCAACATCGCCCTGATCGAAAACGGCCGGGTGGTGTTTGGTGTGGTGTCGATGCCGACCAACGGTCGTTATTACGTCGGTGGTAACGGGTTGGGCGCGTGGCGCTGGGACAAGGGCGGCACACCGGTTTCGATTCAGGTGCGCGACGTGCCGGCGCCGGGTGAGGCGTTTACGGTGGTGGCCAGTCGTCGGCATTCCAGTCCTGAGCAGGAGCGCTTGCTCGCAGGACTCAGCGCCAGTCTGGGTGAGCTGCAACTGGCCAATATCGGCAGTTCGTTGAAGTTCTGCCTGCTGGCTGAAGGTGCGGCGGATTGTTATCCGCGACTGGCACCGACTTCGCAGTGGGACACGGCGGCGGCGCAGGGTGTGCTGGAAGGCGCGGGCGGTGAGGTGCTGGATTTGCGCGGTGACGCGTTCTGCTATCCGGCGCGGGAATCGTTGCTGAACGAGTTCTTTTTGGCGCTGCCGGCGAAGGCAGCGTGGCGAGCGAGGTTGTTGGAGTTGGCCCGCGGTTAAGATCAAAAGATCGCAGCCTGCGGCAGCTACATGGATAAACCTGTAGGAACTGCCGCAGGCTGCGATCTTTGCTTTAACGATGCAAAACGTACTGCCCGCTAAACGTCACGGCGTCCTCATCATTCCCGGAATTGACGATCCGCGTATTCAACGTCAACCGCGCCCGTCCATAACGCTGATACATCGCCAGAAACTTCTTCCACACCGCCGCCTCCGGCGCCGGGCAAATCGCCGTGGCATCCCCCTTCACTGGCAGGGGATAACTGATCTGCCCCTCCTGAATCACGATGTGCCCGTCCTCGATCCCTTCTTCCTTAAGGCGCAAATGCAGCCAGCCCCAACCGGCCAGCACTGCCCCGCAGTAGAGACTGCCGCCGAACATGGTGCTTTTGTGGTTGACGTTGGCATCCAGCGGCAAGTGCAGACTCAGCTGCTGCGCCTGCCAGTCGAGCACTTTGAGGCCCATCGCCTGAGTCAGGGGAATGTCGTGATGCAGGACCGATTCCAGATAGCGACTGTCGCTGTTCATTCGGCTTCATCTCCGTGGGCGCCGCTGTCGGCAAAGCTCAAGCCGTGCTTGCGCAGTTTGTCGTGCAGCGTCTTGCGCGGAATGCCCAGCGCTTCGGCAAGGCTGCGCACGGAGCTGTGGGCGCGCGACAGTTCGGCGGCGATCAGCGACTTCTCGAAGTTTTCCACCTGCTCGCTGAGTCCGCCGGCGATGACTTCAACGGTCGCGCCACCCCCTTCGGTGCCGGTGTTATCCAGCGCCAGTTCCAGGCCAAGGGCGAAACGTTCGGCCGCGTTCTGCAACTCGCGCACGTTGCCAGGCCAAGTGTGGCGGAGCAGCAGGGCACGTTGTGCCGGTTGCAGTTCGTGCGGCGGCAAGCCGTGGCGGGCGCTGGCTTCATCGGCGTAATGCTGGAAGAGCACAAGCGCATCTTCGCCACGTTCGCGCAGCGGGGGAATGCGTAATGGCGCGACGTTGAGACGGTAATACAAGTCGGCACGGAAGCGGCCCTGATCAGCGGCCTGGCGCAGGTCTTCCTTGGTCGCCGCGATCACGCGGATATCCAGCGGAATCAGCTGATTGCCGCCCAAACGTTCAACGACGCGCTCCTGCAGCATGCGCAGCAACTTCACCTGCACGTCCATGCTCATGCTTTCGATTTCATCGAGGAACAACGTACCGCCATTGGCGAATTCGAACTTGCCGATCCGGCGTTTTTGCGCGCCAGTGAAGGCGCCTGGCTCATGACCGAACAGTTCACTTTCCACGACTGATTCAGCCAGCGCCCCGGCATTGATCGCCACGAACGGGCCGTTGCGGCGGCTCGACAGGTCATGCAATGCCCGAGCGACGACTTCTTTGCCAGCCCCGGTTTCGCCAAGGATCAACACATCAGCCTTGGTCGCCGCCAACGCGCCGATCTGCTCGCGCAGGCGCAGCATCGGTGTCGAGTGGCCGACCAGACGCGCGCTCAGTTCATTGCGATCGCTGAGGGCCAGACGCAGACTGCGGTTGTCCAGCACCAGGCGGCGCACGGCCAAGGCGCGGCGCACGCTGTCGAGCAGGGCGTCGCTGGCGAACGGTTTTTCGAGGAAGTCATAAGCCCCGGCACGCATCGCCTGCACGGCTAGCGGCACATCGCCGTGGCCGGTGATCAGCAGCACTGGCAGCTCGGGATCCTGGGCGTGCAACTCGCTCAGCAATTCGAGACCGTCCATGCCCGGCATGCGGATGTCGCTGACCACCACACCCGGCCAGTCGCGCTCCAGTTGCGCTGCCAGCCCCTTGGCTTCGGACAGCGGGAGGATTTTCAGCCCGGCCAGATCCAGGGTCTGGCCGAGGGCCTGACGCAGGTGCGGATCGTCGTCGATCAACACCACCTGAATGCGATTGTCGATGGTCATGCACTTCGATCCTCGGACGGTTGCAGGCTGACCCCGGGCGCGCCGGCGCGCAGCCGCAGGGTGATCAAGGCGCCACCTTGTTTGTGGTTGGAGAACGACAGTTCACCACCGAAGGCGCGCATCAGGGTTTCACAAATCGCCAAACCCAGACCAAGACCTTGAGTACGGGTCTTGGTGGTGTAGAAGGGCTCGCTGGCGCGACCGAGGGCTTCCATACAGAACCCCGGGCCGTTGTCGCGAATGTACAGATTGACGCCTTCGGCAGTGGATTCGGCACTCAGCCACAATTTGCGCGGCGGGCCCTTTTCGGTGAGGGCGTCGAGGGCGTTGGCCAGCAGATTGCCGAGTACCTGGCGCAGGCGGGTTTCCCCGGCTTCGACCCACAGGGTGGCGGCGGGCAGGTCGCGGATCAGCTCGACTTCCATGCTGCGCCGACGCTTGGCCAGCAAGGCCAGAGCATCGTCCAGCGCCGGTTGCAGGGCGACGCTCTCCGGGGCGTGACGATCGCGGCGGGCGAACGCACGCAGGTGGGCGATGATCGACGCCATGCGCCCGGTCAGTTCGCTGATCAGTTTGAGGTTGCCGCGCGCGTCGTCAGTACGCTCATGGTCGAGAAGCACTTCAGCGTTCTCCGCGTAGCTGCGGATCGCCGCCAGCGGCTGATTGAGTTCGTGGCTGATGCTTGCCGACATGGTCCCCAACGCTGACAACTTGCCGGCCTGTACCAGATCATCCTGAGCACGAACCAGTTCTTGTTGCGCCTGTTCGCGCTCCAGCACTTCCTGTTTCAAGCGGCGGTTGAGGCCTTCGAGGTCGCTGGTGCGTTCGGCGACGCGGCCTTCCAGTTCACGACGGGCCTTGGCTTCAAACGCGATGCGCTCCAGATAGTGGCGGCGGCGCTGCATCATCAGGCCGAGAAGCAGCATCATAACCAATAGCGTGGCGCCACCGATGGCGACCACCGTACGCACCGGGCGGTCGATCAGCGTGCGCGGCGCAAGAATGCTGACGCTCCAGCCGGTTTCGGCGATGTCGTGGGTTTGTGTCAGCCAGGCATCGGGGCTGAGGTTCAGCGGACGCGGTTCACGGGTCGGGTAGGGCTGGATTGCGGTGATCGCTGCGCGCTCGGTATCGCTCAAGACGCGGGTCGAGCGGAAGCGCCATTCAGGACGCGAGGTGAGGATGACCACACCGTTATGGTCGGTCACCAGCAGTTGTTCCGGGGTTTTGCCCCAGAGACTTTCGGTGTGGTCGAGATCGACTTTGATCACCAGCACGCCAGTGATTTTTTCACCATTACGCACCGCAGCGGCGAAGAAGTAGCCGCGCTTGGCCGATGTCGTTCCAAGACCGAAAAAGCGCCCGAGACGCCCGGCCATGGCTTCGCTGAAATACGGGCGGAAGGAGAAATTGCGGCCCACGAAGCTATCGTGTTTGTCCCAGTTCGACGCCGCGAGTGTTTTCCCGGTGGTGTCCATCAGGTACATGACTTCGGCGCCAGTCTGTGCGGCGATGTTTTTCAGCAGACGGTTGGCATTGCCTTGGGTAACACCATCGTCTGGCGCTCCAAGCACGGTACGCAGGGCCGGCAGGTCGCCGAGGATCTGCGGCAACACTTCATAGCGGTGCAGGGTGCCCAGCAGGTTGGCGACGTAGAGGTCGAGGGTCTGGCGATTCTGTCCGGCCAGTTCGCTGCGGTAATAGCGCTCGGCCAGATGTTCCAACGGCCACAGTAAAGGCGCCAGACACAGGGCCAGAAGGGCAAGGCTGCGCCAGCGGGGTCTGCGGGGAAGGGATGGTTTCATGAGCCGGATGCGCCTGAGGGAACAGGCGCATTATGCCCGGCCTCAGGAAAAGACGTCAGCGTCCTTGAGCAACGCTGCAGCTTGATCCTTCGCCGAGAGTTTCGGCGCTTCGTCCAATTGCCAGTCGATACCCAGAGCAGGGTCGTCCCAGCGAATGCTGCGCTCGGACGATGGGTCGTAGTAGTTGGTGGTCTTGTAGAGGAACTCGGCGAACTCGCTCAGCACTACGAAGCCATGGGCGAAACCTTTCGGTACCCACAGTTGACGATGGTTTTCAGCCGACAGGCGCACCGCCACCGACTTGCCGAAGTGCGGCGAGCTGCGGCGAATGTCCACAGCCACATCAAGCACTTCACCGACCGTGACGCGCACCAGTTTGCCCTGGGTGTTTTCCAACTGGTAATGCAGGCCACGCAGCACGCCTTTTTGCGAGCGCGAATGGTTGTCCTGAACGAATTGGGTGTCCAGGCCGGTCGCGTCCTGGAATGCCTTGGCGTTGAAACTCTCGTAGAAGAAACCGCGCTCGTCACCGAACACCTTGGGTTCGATGATCAGAACACCGGGCAGGTCGGTGGTGATTACATCCATGAGGTTTTCCATAGGCAGGTGTGAATGGCCGACATTCTTGCGCAAAGTGCCGGTGGATGCGAGCGCTCGAATAACCACGATCAGGGGTTGCGCATCCTCCGAAGCAGTGGCGATATAAGCGCCTAATAAAATTTCAGGGGTCGTTTCATGCCGCTCGCCACGTTGATTCATCGCGCCAGTTTGCCCAGCCCGCAGGTTTCAGAGGCGCAGGCCTTGCAATGGCTCGCCGAACATTACGGGCTCGGCGGCACGTTACAGGCCCTCGGCAGTCAGCAAGATCTTAACTATCGCGTAGACAGTGAGCGCGGGCGGTTTGTGCTGAAAATCTGCCGTGGCGATTACGCCCTTGTCGAGTTGCAGGCCCAGCATGCCGGCCTAAAGTATCTGGCCGAACACTGCACAGTAAATGTGCCGCGGGTGATTGCCGCCAATAACGGTCAGGACCTGCTGACGCTGCAAGTCGATGGCGAGGCGGTACATGTGCGGCTACTCGATTACATCGAAGGTCAGCCGCTGACCCATCTCGATCACTTGGGCCATGACGTGGTGGCCGGGTTTGGCCGGCTCTGCGGTGAGATGGACCTGGCACTGGCCGGGTTTGACCACCCGGGCCTTGAGCGCACATTGCAATGGGACGCGCGCCATGCCAGCGCACTGATCAGTCATTTGCTGCCAGTGATCAAGGACGACCAGCAGCGCGCATTGATCGCCGACGCCGCCGAGCAGGCCGAGCGCCGCTTGCAGCCACTGGTGGACAAACTGCCGGTGCAGGCGATTCACATGGACATCACTGACGACAACGCCGTCTGGCAGCGCGACGCCGAGCGCCATTGGCAATTGCAGGGTGTGATCGATTTCGGCGACCTGATCCGCACCTGGCGCATTACCGATCTGTCGGTGACATGCGCCGCATTGCTGCATCACGCCGACGGCGATCCGTTTGTGATTCTGCCGGCGGTTCAGGCTTATCACGCCGTCAATCCGCTGCAACACGAAGAACTGCAAGCCCTGTGGCCACTGATCGTCGCCCGGGCGGCGGTGCTGGTGCTCAGTGGCGAGCAGCAGGTCAGTATCGACCCCGCCAATACCTATAGCCGCGACAACCTCACCCACGAGTGGGAAATCTTCCGCGTCGCGACATCCGTGCCGCTGGCGTTGATGGAGGCGGCGATCCTCAGCGCGGTCGGGCAACCCTTGGCGGCGATCAACGGCGAAGACTTTGCGCCGTTGCTGCCAAGTCTGGTCGGGCGTGAATTTGCTCTGATCGACCTCGGCGTTCTCAGTCCGCATTTCGAGGCGGGCAACTGGGAGCAGGAGGGCATCGACCAGCGATTGTTGAATGAAGCGGCTGCCGCGCATGGTCTGGCGGCGAGTCGTTATGGCCAATACCGTTTGTCGCGTACTCAACCGGACAGTGCCGCTGAGCCGGACACCTTCCCGCTGCACGTCGAATTGCGCGTGCCCAATGGCACGCCTGTGGAGTCGCCGTTTGCCGGTGTGGTTCATCAGCGCCCAGAGGGAGCGCTGCAACTGGACGGCCCACAGCTCAGCGTACGTTTGTGGGGCGTGACGCCATCGCTGCAAAGCGGGGCGGCGCTGGTCAAAGGTCAGGTGCTGGGTTCGGTCAGCGGGCCGTTGATCGTACAACTGAGTCGCGGCGCGCAATGGGATGCGCCGCTGTTCTGTACGCCGTCCCGTGCGGCCGCGTGGCAGGCGCTGTGTCCGTCACCGGCAGCTTTGCTTGGATTGGCCTGCGATGCCGAGCAGGAGCTGGATTCGAAGACCTTGCTTGAGCGCCGCGACGCCAGTTTTGCCCGCACGCAAAAACACTATTACGTTGATCCGCCGCGCATCGAGCGCGGCTGGCGCAATCACCTGATCGACATGCAGGGCCGTTCCTACCTCGACATGCTCAACAACGTGGCGGTGCTCGGTCACGGTCATCCGCGCATGGCGGCGGTCGCTGCTCGCCAGTGGTCGCTGCTCAACACCAACTCACGCTTCAACTATGCGGCGGTGGCCGAGTTCTCCGAGCGCTTGCTGAAACTGGCGCCGGAAGGCATGGATCGGGTGTTTCTGGTCAACAGCGGCAGCGAGGCTAATGACCTGGCGATTCGTCTGGCGTGGGCCTACAGCGGCGGTCGCGACATGGTCAGCGTGTTGGAGGCTTATCACGGCTGGACGATCGGTGCCGATGCGGTGTCGACCTCGATTGCCGACAACCCGAAAGCCCTTGAAAGCCGTCCGGACTGGGTGCATCCGGTGATCGCGCCGAACATTTATCGTGGCGAATTCCGTGGCCTCGATTCGGCGCCGGACTATGTGCGCAGCGTCGAGCATCATCTGGCGAAAATCGCTGAGCAGAAGCGTCAACTGGCCGGGTTTATCTGCGAACCGGTGTATGGCAATGCCGGTGGCATCTCGCTGCCACCCGGTTACTTGAAGCAGGTGTATGCGTTGGTCCGCGCGCAGGGCGGTGTGTGCATCGCCGATGAAGTGCAGGTCGGTTACGGGCGCATGGGCCATTTCTTCTGGGGCTTCGAAGAACAAGGTGTGGTGCCGGACATCATTGTCATGGCCAAAGGCATGGGCAACGGCCAGCCACTCGGTGCGGTCATTACTCGCCGGGAAATCGCCGAAGCGCTGGAGGCTGAGGGTTACTTCTTCTCGTCGGCCGGTGGCAGTCCTGTGAGCTGCCAGATCGGCATGGCCGTGCTTGATGTGATGGAAGAAGAAAAACTCTGGGAGAACGCCCAAGTGGTCGGCGGCCACTTCAAGGCGCGGCTCGAGGCGTTGATCGATAAACATCCGCTGGTGGGCGCGGTGCACGGTTCCGGTTTTTATCTGGGGGTTGAGCTGATCCGTAATCGCGACACACTGGAACCGGCGACTGAAGAGACCACATCGCTGTGCGATCGCCTGCGCGAGCTGGGGATTTTCATGCAACCGACCGGCGATGACCTGAACATCCTCAAGATCAAACCGCCGATGGTGACCTCGCGGTGCAGTGTGGATTTCTTTGTCGACATGCTGGATCGGGTGCTTACCGAAGGCCTGTAAGCCACGGATTCCCAACCGCTCCTACACAAAGCAGATTTATATCGGCTATTTGTGATTATTTTTAGATGAAAGGTTGGTAGATAGCTTCTAAAGCCGATATTTATCGTCTATAAAGTCGCCATTGCTCCGGCATGGCGATTTTTTGTCCGGTGCGCGCGTTTTTTCTCTTCGGTCGAATCCTCGACCGTCAAAGCACTTGCCCGGAGATGATTCATGAGCCGTATCGTTACCGTCGCCGCCACGCAGATGGCCTGTTCGTGGGATCTGGAAGCCAACCTCGAAACCGCCGAAAGACTGGTGCGCGAAGCTGCCGCAAAAGGCGCGCAGATCATCCTGATCCAGGAGCTGTTCGAAGCGCCGTACTTTTGCCAGAAGCCGAACCCGGACTATCTGCAACTGGCCACGCCGGTGGAAGAAAACGTCGCGATCAAACATTTCCAGAAAATCGCCAAAGAGCTGCAAGTGGTGCTGCCGATCAGCTTCTACGAGCTGGCCGGTCGTGCGCGTTTCAACAGCATCGCGATCATCGATGCCGACGGCAGCAACCTCGGGATTTATCGTAAAAGCCACATCCCGGATGGTCCGGGTTACCACGAAAAGTATTACTTCAATCCGGGCGATACCGGCTTCAAGGTCTGGAATACCCGTTACGCAAAAATCGGCGTGGGCATCTGCTGGGATCAGTGGTTCCCGGAAGCGGCGCGGGCGATGGCGCTGCAAGGTGCGGAAATCCTGTTTTACCCGACCGCCATCGGCAGCGAGCCGCACGACAAGAGCATTTCGTCCCGCGATCACTGGCAGCGCGTGCAGCAGGGCCATGCCGGCGCCAACCTGATGCCGCTGATCGCCAGTAATCGCATCGGCAACGAAGAACAGGACGGCTACGACATCACGTTCTACGGCTCATCGTTCATCGCCAACCAGTTCGGCGAAAAAGTGCAGGAGCTGAATAAAACCGAAGAAGGTATTCTTGTGCACACTTTCAACCTCGACGAGCTGGAACATATTCGCAGCGCGTGGGGTTCATTCCGTGACCGCCGGCCGAATCTGTACGGCGCGTTGAAAACCCTCGACGGTTCCCTGGAGTCCTGATCCCGATGACCACATTGAAAAGCACCCCGCGCGCCGACGGCTTCCACATGCCGGCCGAGTGGGCACCCCAAACGCAAACCTGGATGATCTGGCCCGAGCGCCCGGACAACTGGCGCCTGGGCGGCAAACCTGCACAAGCTGCCCACGTGGCGGTGGCCAAGGCCATCGCCCGTTTTGAACCGGTGACTGTTGCGGTGTCCGCCGGCCAATACGAAAACGCCCGCGCCCGTCTCGACGTGCCGAATATCCGCGTGGTCGAGATGTCCAGCGATGACGCCTGGGTTCGCGACAGCGGTCCGACCTTCGTTATCAATAACAGTGGCGAAGTGCGCGGTGTGAACTGGGACTTCAACGCCTGGGGCGGCTTTGACGGCGGCTTGTACTCGCCGTGGAACCGCGATTCGCAGGTCGGCGGCAAGATCCTCGAGATCGAGCGCAGCCCGCGTTATCGCACCGAAGGTTTTGTGCTGGAGGGTGGTTCGATTCACGTCGACGGCGAAGGCACGCTGATCACCACTGAAGAATGCCTGCTCAACCGCAATCGCAACCCGCACCTGAGTCGCGAAGAAATCGAAGCAGTGCTGAGCGCCAATCTGGCTGTGGATAAAATCATCTGGCTGCCGGACGGTTTGTTCAACGACGAAACCGATGGCCATGTGGATAACTTCTGCTGCTACGTGCGTCCGGGCGAAGTGCTGTTGGCGTGGACCGATGATCCACAGGATCCGAACTACCCACGCTGTCAGGCCGCGATGAAGGTGCTGGAAAGCAGCACCGATGCCAAGGGCCGCCCGTTCACGGTGCACAAAATGCCGATTCCGGGGCCGTTGTTCGCGACCGAAGAAGAGTGCGCCGGGGTCGATCCGGTGGATGGCACTCAGGAGCGCAATCCGAGCGTGCGCCTGGCCGGTTCCTACGTGAATTTCCTGATCGTCAACGGCGGCATCATCGCACCGAGCTTCGACGATCCGATGGACGCCCCGGCTCGGGAAATCCTGCAGAACCTGTTCCCGCAACACGAAGTGGTGATGGTGCCGGGCCGCGAACTGTTACTGGGTGGCGGCAATATTCACTGCCTTACCCAGCAGCAACCCGCGCCGCACAAAGAGTGAGTTGAGTCGTAACAGCCTGAGTTGATTAATAAATCAGCCGGGCGACGATTAGCGCGCGATGTACCTGAAGAAGCCCGCAGCCCGGTTGGACTGCGGGCTTCTTTGTATCCGCTTGTCGACAAATCGGAAACCTTGGCATAGCTCTTGTATCGGACAAAGGGCACTAGGGAGGGAGGCGAACTTCAACAGTTCTGTCATAAACCTTGGATAACGTAGCCGCTCATGACCGGGGAGAGAGCGCTGAAATGAACGCCGAAGTGAACGTAGTCAGCGAGCGGACGTTGCATCCCATGGCCGTAAACGGCGAATCGCTCCAGATTGTCGCGCACTTTTTGAAGTCCAATGGAACGCGTCAGATCAGGGAACCTGATCCGCGCCGGATGATGATCGAGCGCTACCCCGCTGACCTGTTCAGCGAGGCCGAACTGGAAGCGTTGTGGGCTGTGATGCAGGGATAAGAAAAACAACAGGGATTGGTAAAAGCGCTGCCGGGATGGCGGCGCTTTTTTATGCAAAACCGAAAAGATCGCAGCCTGCGATCTTTTGATCCCGCTTTTAAAAACTATAGGTGCCCGTCATCACGACGCTACGCGGCGCGCCCGGCTGGATTTGATACTGGCTCGTCGCCGATTCGTAATACTCGCGATCGCTGATGTTGTTCAGCGCTGCGCGCAAATCCCAGTCCTTGAAGCGATAACCGACCAGCGCATCCCAACGGCCATAACCCGGCAGCACGGTGGTGTTGGCGTTATCGGCATAACGCTGGCCAACCAGGGTCAGACCGGTTTCGCCGTACCAGCCCATTTCCGGCTTCCAGGTCAGGAACAGGCTGCCGTTGCGTTTGGCAACGTTGTTGATGCGTTTGCCTTCCAGACCGTTGTTGTCCTTCTCGATCTTCGCATCCTGCACACCGACGCCACCGCGCACGTACCAGTTGCCGACGATGTTGCCGGTGGCGGTCAGCTCGATCCCGCGTGAGCGCTGTACGCCGGTCATGATGGTCAGGGTCGGATCATTCGGATCGGTGGTGCGGCGGTTGTAGAGTTCAAGATCATAGATCGCCAGGGTGGTGCTCAAACGGTCATCGAGCCAGTCACTCTTCACGCCGATTTCTTTCTGCTTGGTCAGCTCGGGGCTCAGATCGTTGGTGTTGCCGGCCGCGCCCGGTGTGATGCCGATCAGGCCTCCGCCCACCGGCGAGAAAGTTTTCGACCACGAGGCGTAGAAGGAGTGATTCTGCAGCGGCGTCCAGACCAGACCCACGCGCGGGCTGGTGCTGTGGCTGTCGCGATCTTCGGAAAGGTTCCTGAGCTTGTTGGTCGACTCGATATCAAAGGTGTCGTAGCGCAACCCGGCGAGCAGTTGCCATTGATCGTTCAGGCGCAGTTGATCCTGAACATAGACCGCGCGGCTTTCGATCTCGGTGTGGCTGCTGCTGTTGAGCTGCATGCTGCCGGTGTGGCGCAGGTCGCGGTTGGGGTTGAACAGGTCCAGCGACGGCACAGGTTGCGCACCCGGTGTTCTGCCGGTGGCGGCGTTATACAGTTTTGGATCGCGGCGCTGACTGCCGATCTCGACACCGGTCAGCAGGCGATGCTCAAGGCCGAACGTATCGAAACCGCCTTCAAGTTCGAGGTTGTTGTAGACGTTGCGGGTGTTCAGATCCTGCTGCCAGTGCTGACGCGTGACCTTGTTGGTCGCAGGCGTGTAACCGGTGAGGTAGGTGTTGTCGAAATCACTGTCGAGCTTGAACACGCCGAGGGTCTGGCGCAGTTGCCAGTTGTCGTTGATCTCGTAGGTGAGTTTCGAGCGCAGGGATTGCGACTTGTCGTCGATGAAATCGTGATCATTGCCGTAGGTTGTGTCGCGGCCGACATCCGCCGGGCGCCCGTTTACCCCAGGAATGCCGCGATCCGGTGTGCGGTTGTAACGGCTGTATTCGTACTGCACCAGCCAGTTCAGCTCGGGCGTCAGTTGCCAGCTCATCGACGGAGCGAACAGTTGGCGGTTGCCGCTGACGCCGTCGCGGAAGCTGTTTTCATCCATATTGCCCATGTTCAGGCGCAGGCTGATGTTCTCGCTCGGGTCGGTGCTGAGGTCGGCGTACAGGCTGCGTAGATCTTCGCTGCCGGCCTGGGCTTCTATGGTTGAGCGACGTCCGGCCTCAGGCGCTTTGCTCACCCGATTGACGATCCCGCCCTGACTGCCACGGCCATACAGCACGGCGGCCGGACCTTTGAGCACTTCGACGCGCTCGATGTTGTGCAGGTCGCGCTTGTATTGGCTGTCGTCGCGGATGCCGTCCAGATAAAAGTCGTTGCTGGCGTCGAAGCCACGAATGCGCAAGCTGTCGAAGCGGGTGTCGGCGCTGCTGCTGACGTTGGGCATGCCACTCAGGGCATCGCCGATATCATTGGTGCCGTAGTCGGCGACGTTCGACGTCTTGATCGAATCAATGGCCTGCGGCACATAACGCACCGGGGTCGAGGTGCGGGTCGCGGTATTACTGACTTTGACGCGCGGGTCATCGGCTTGCGCTTCGGCGCTGATGGCGGTGGCGGGCAACTCAGTGGCCGACCAGGCAAAACCGCTGGACAGGAAAGCAGAAAGCCCAAGGGTGACGGGCGTAAGACGGAACGGGGCAGGCATTGAAAAGCGCATCCGAAAGGGTGGAAGAATTCGAGCGTGCGAATGGTAATGCTTTGCATTTGCTCCCGTTAATTATTCCTTAAAAGTTCCCTTGTCTGATTGTTTCAATTTGTGTCGATCCGGACACAATCTGACCGTTCAGGCAATTCGACCGATTCACGAAACAGTCTGAAAGCCATTCCAGCGTTTTTCCCCCACGCCCCGAGGACTAGTCTGCCGGCATTGATTTTTCCCACTTTCAGGCCGGAGTTTTCCGATGATCCTTCATTACATCTATGACCCGCTGTGCGGCTGGTGTTATGGCGCCAAACCGCTGGTACAGGCCGCGCAGCAAGTGCTGCCGGTAATCGCTCATGCCGGCGGGATGATGAGCGGTGCCAACCGCCAGCGTGTTTCCCCGCAATTACGCAATTACGTCATGCCCCACGACCGGCGCATCGCTGAATACACCGGGCAGCCGTTTGGCGAGGCCTATTTCGAAGGCTTGCTGCGCGATCACACGGCTGTGTTCGACTCGACGCCACCCATTGCTGCCGTCATGGCGGCCGAGGCAATCGATGACCGTGGTCTGCAGATGCTCGGGCGGTTGCAGACCGCACACTACGCAGAAGGGCGGCGGATCGCCGATGAATCCGTACTTTTGCTGTTGGCGGATCAGATGGGCTACGCCGAGGAAACTTTCCGGGCCGCGTTTAAATCCGTTGATACCGAGCAGCATGTAAAAACCAGTCGCGCATTGTTGGCGCGCCTTGGCGGGCAGGGGTTTCCGACGTTCGCCTTGGAGCAGGACGGCCAGTTCACCTTGATCGACATCAGTGCCTGGCTGGGCAAACCGCAGGCCTTTGCCGATTGGTTGAGACAGGCCTTGGAGATTAATGAGAAGGGTGAATCGTCAGCGCTCTGCGGCCTCGACGGCTGCTTTTGATAGACGCTGGATTCACTAGCTGCCGGCATTTCCGTGCAAGGAGTCAGCGCAAAATTTACGTTTCTTAGACGATTTTTGCCTATTTAAAGACGATTCTTGAAATTGACACAATGTTCAAGGCGCGGCTACGATTCGGCCCAACGCCTGTGGCCAACCGCCATGACTCAAAAATAATAAGAAGGCCCGCCACGACTTTGTCGTGGGCGGGCCTTTTTGTTTCGGGGTGAAAAAAGAGTGCATCAGCGCCGTTTCAGCCGTTCGACACAGCGCGTTTCAACCCGTAATAAGGAAAATAAAATGTTGAACAAGCGTATCAGCCTGATCGCTCTGGGGATGTTGAGCGCCACACAGGCCATGGCTAACGACCAGGCCGAATCCAAGGGTTTTGTAGAAGACAGCAGCCTGAAAGTGCTGCTGCGCAACGCCTACATCAATCGTGATTACAAAGACGGAAACGACGACAAGGCCGAATGGGGCCAAGCGGCCATCGGTACGTTCTCGTCCGGCTTCACCCAAGGCACCGTGGGTGTCGGTGTTGACGCTTTCGGTCTGTACGCACTGCGTCTGGACGGCGGCAAGGGCCGCAGCGGCGCCGGTGGTATCGATTTCTTCAAGCAAGAAAATGACGGTCGCGCGAACCACGATCTGGCCAAGGGCGGCGCGGCGGTCAAGTTCCGCTTCTCCAACACTGTGCTGACCTACGGTGACCAGATGCCGGCCTTGCCGGTACTGAGCTACGACAACGTGCGTCTGCTGCCGGAAAGCTACACCGGCACTTTGATCACTTCCAAAGAGATCAAAGGTCTGGAACTGAACGCCGGTCGTTTCACCGCCGAATCGCGCAAAAGCGATGAAGGTCGTGACAGCGGTGGTCTGAAGTCAATCAACGTGATCGGCGGTAGCTACCAGTTCACCGAACAGTTCAAGGCTGCGCTGTACGCTTCCGACGTTGAAGACGTGTTGAAGAAGCAATACGTGAACGCCAACTACGTGTTCCCGATCGACAAGGATCAGTCCCTGACCCTGGACTTCAACGGCTACCGCACCAAGCTCGACAGCGCCTACGTTCGCGAAAACACCATTCCGGGCGAAAGCATCGTGACCGGTCGCGACAATAAGATCTGGAGTCTGGCAGCCACCTTCGCCACTGGCCCGCACTCGTTCACCGTGGCGCACCAGCGCTCCACCGGCGACAGCAACCTGGGCTACGCCTACGGCGGTTACCAGAAAGGTCAGGGTCGCGTCGGCGATGGTGGCAACTCCATCTACCTGGCCAACTCCTACTGGTCGGACTTCAACGCCGAAGACGAACGCAGCTGGCAGTTGGGTTACGGCCTGGACTTCGGCGCATTCGGCGTACCGGGTCTGAGCTACAACTTCGCTTACGTGCGTGGCGACAACATCACCACCTCCACCAGCGAAGGCGGCACCGAGCGCGAAATCTTCAACCAGTTCAAGTACGTGGTGCAAAGCGGCCCGGCCAAAGACCTGAGCGTGAAACTGCGAAGCTCGATCCTGCGTGTTTCGCAGAAATCCAGCGAATACAACGTCAGCGGCAACGAGCTGCGCGTGTTTGTGGATTACCCGATCAACATCTTCTGATGCTCGATCAGGTGTAACAGATATGAGAAAAATCCCGACTGGTTCGGGATTTTTTTTCGTCGATTTTTCAGTGAAAACCCGAAAAAACCCGTGTTTTTGTCATGTAAAAGTTGTTTTTAAGTCGCTTCAAACGCCGTTTCAAACAGGCCTTTAAATGCCTGAAATTCTTTCTCATGGACGCAAATTCTCCACCTAATAGATTAGGCCGCTCAACGCAGCGGAGAATTTGGTAATGATCGTTTTGAACAGAGAAGTGGGCGAATCGCTACGGCGCGACAAATATGTCAACGTCCAGGGTGGTGACTTCAATCTCTACGGTCATTTTGCCGACTTCGTCAGACTGACCAAAAGTTGGGAAAACATGGAGCCTGATAGCTACTACGGTCAGGCCGAAGCCGGCATGCGTTACCGTCGTTACAGCGACTTTGAGTACAACCCGAAGACACGCGAACTGAAGCAACTCGAACATCGCGCCTACGTGCAATCCAAGGAAAACAACGCCTATGTGGGCGGCCTTGTGCGGCACTTCCAGGACTTCTCCGATGAAGTCATCGAGTCGCCGGTGATGCGCAGCCTCATCGACACCGATTTTGAAGTGTACAAAAGCGTGTTGCCGGAAGAACTGCACGATGAAATCTGGCAGTGCCAGATCCATCAGATCCGCATCGAGATCAAACCGGGCAAACAGCTTGAAATCACACCTGAAGGGATTCACTGCGACGGCTACCCGTTCAGCGGTGTGCACTTCTGGGGCCGAAACAATGTCGAGGGTGCCGAGAGTCGTTTGTACGATATCCACGAGCATCAATTGGCGTCGACCACCTACCAGGAGATTCTCGACACCACCTACTTCCTCGATCGTGACATGCGTCACTACGTGACCCCGGCGCGCAATACGCACACCCATGCCATGGCGTACCGGCAGATTCTGGCGATTTCCTTCTCGCGGCCCGGGACCGCTTTCGACATTGTTCGCTAATCAGATCACCCCAATCGACGGCGTCGAGTGCTCGACGCCGGTGGTGCTGCGCCGCGCCACGGCAAAGGATGCGCAGCGCATGGAACGCTTCTTCCGTCAGTTCGACGAAGTGTCGTTCTGCGAATGGCAGGATGCCAAATGCCTGCGCGGCGTGTTGATCCAGAAAACCACCACGGCCTATCTGGCCTTCGACGTGGCGGGTGAAATCGTCGGCGCGGTGTTGGGCGGCATGCTCGGCAGTCGTGGCACGATCAATCATCTGGCGGTCAGCCCGCGTTATCGCAGCCAGGGCGTGGGTCAACGTCTTGTTGAAGCGGCGTCGTCCGACATGAAGCGGGTCGGTGTGCTGCGGATGTTTCTGTTCGTCGACGATGCTAACCTCGCGGGCAAGCGATTCTGGGCTGCCCAGGGTTTTTGCGAGCCTCATGGCGAACGGACATTTGAGAGGGATCTATGAATGAAACGTCCGGCAGCGCGCCGCTGATGGTCAACCATCAGCCGTCGCGTACATTTGCCGAAGCCAGCCCGGTGGTGGCCGGTTACTTCACGGTGGCGTTTGTGTTCGGCTTGATGGCCGTCAACGCCGGGCTGCCATTGTGGCTGCCGGTAGCGATGTGTTTATTCGTGTATGCCGGCGCTTCACAATTCGCCGCGCTGGCGCTGATCTCCAGCGGCGCGTCGCTGACCACCATTGTGCTGACCACTTTCCTGATCAACGCACGCCACATGCTGATGTCGGTGTACATGGCCAAGGCCCTGCGCGCGTTGGGGCTCAGCCGCATGGAGCGCTGGTGCTACGCCGGTGGCCTGACCGACGAATCCTTCGCCTTCCACAGCGTGAAACTCGGCACTGGCGCGCCAGTCAACGTACGCTACCTGATTGGCTTCAACCTGTTCTGCCACACAGCGTGGGTACTCGGCGGTTTGCTGGGCGCGGTGTGCGCGCAATACGCAGCACACTTGATCAAATATCAGCTCGACTACGCGCTGACCGCGATGATGCTCTACGTGCTGGTGTCGCTGTGCAATACCCGCAACAAGTTGATTGCCGCAGCAGCGGCCGTCATCTGCATGGGCGCACTGAGCCTGGTCGGCAACTCGCCGTTTAATGTGTTTATCGCCACGTTTGTGGGCTGCGGAGTGGGTGTATGCCTGACCAAACGTTCCTGATTCTGGTGGTCGCGCTGATGATGGCGGTGACTTTCCTGCCACGTGCCTTGCCACTGCAAGTGAATACCGAGCACTGGCCGCCGTTCATCGCGCGCGCGCTGGAATACTTGCCGGTGGCGATCGTCGCTGCGATCAGCCTGACACCCTTGTTGATCAAGGATCAGCACATACAGCTCGATCGCCCGGAATTCTACGCAGCGATTCCGACGCTGTTATGTGCGTATTTCAGCAAAAACCTCTTTCTCAGTGTGGCGGTTGGGACGGCTGCGTACATTGCGCTCGGCTCGTTCATGTAACGGCAGATCGACGACGTCGCTCAACGCCTGATTGGACAACTCCGGATTGTTCACCGCCAGGCGTACTTCGAGGAAATCCTCGAACCCGGGGAAAATCGTCAGGCCGTTTTTCTGCGCGGCCTCGCGCGAGACCATGCCCACCGCATCCATCTGTGTGATCAGCGACAGGGTCAACGTCTCACTGCACGAGTAGACCATGCGCTGGCCGTTCTCTTGATTGCCCAGCCCGGCGTCGAGAAAACGCAAAAAGCTGTGGGAATACGGACAATCTTCCGCAGGACGCACCTGAAATTTGTTGCCCAGCAACGTCAACGGATCGTTTTCCTGCCCGCAATGCGCGCCAACCACCTGCACCTGCACATCCGGCAGGACGATGCTCGGCAAACCCGGACGCTGCGGGCCGATCAGCACCGCCAGATCAAAGTCTTCATTCTTCAGCTTGCTGAGGTTTTCCATCGACTCGGCGTAGCTGAACTCCATCTGATAATCGGGAAACACCTCGATCAGGCGTCCGATCATTCGCCGGTTGAAGTCAGGCGCCAAGGTGTTATTCAACGCGACCTTCAACGTGCGCTGCCCGGGCACTTTCAGCGCCTCGACTTTTTCTTCCATCTGTCGCGTGGCAATCAGCACTTTGTCGATATACGGCGTCAGCTCAGTGCCTTGCGGCGTCAGCGTCAGCCCTTTGTTGGAACGACGAAACAAGCGGAAACCGAACTGCTCTTCGACCTTGTTCAACTGCGCGGCCAACGCCTGCACAGTCAGGCACGAATGCTCGGCTGCGGCCGACAACGAGCCGGTCTGCACGATGCGCATGAGGTTGCGTAAGGTTCTGCTATCCATGGGTAATGCCCTCTGAAGTGGGCTGGGTATTGTTGTTTACGAGACTGCCGATCCGGCGCCATATGCCGGCTATATTCCTGCACCTGAGCATAGTTGTCGCGGGTTTAGTAGCGAATTGATGTCCCTGCCGATGGCTGGAAGCTGACACAGGATCGGGTTTTTTGATGACTTGGGGGTGATGAAGGTCAAAAAAACTCACGCGAAATAACAAATCACGGCGTTTTTAACATTCATATTGGGTTAACGAGCTGATTCGTTAGCGGATTAAAAGAAAACAAATATCCGTATCTGTACTAGGCTTGAAGTCATGTCAGCTACCAATGGAGGCGGTCATGCCCACCTCAACCCCAGCCCTCACCCCACGCGAACAACTCGATGCCCCCGAAGCCGGTCGCGTCGCACTGAAGTTTTTCTTCAACCTCATGGAACGATGGGGCTGCAGCGCCGATCAGCAACGCACGTTGCTCGGTGGAGTCGGCAACACCACGTTCTACAAGTACAAACACCTGCCGCCGAACGTGCGCCTGCCTCACGACACCCTTGAGCGCATCTCCTATCTGATGGGGATTCACAAGGCGTTGAGCATCATCTTCAGCAACAGCCGTGAGCGCGCTTATACGTGGGTCAGTAGTCCAAACACCGCCGCGCCTTTCAATGGTCGAACCGCGCTGGATTACATGCTGGCCGGGCGCGTTGTGGACATTGCCGATGTACGGCGCTACCTCGACGGAGTGCGCGGTTGAACGCGCCAGCGCTGGCCGATCCGCAGTGGCCGCGGGCTTACCGGATCGTCAACAGCAGCTTCCCGCCGATTGCGTTGTTCGAAGACGTACTCGACCCCGAAGACCTGGAAATCGCCTACGCCATCGAGGCACTGACCAATGATCGCCTGATCGAACAGGCCGGCGTGCTTGCCCGAGTGCGCCCGGAAGATCGACTTTCCGGCCCCGGCTCGACCCCGGTCATGGCTGCGTTCACCCACATCGGCAAAAGCAGCCGCTTCTGCGACGGCACCTTCGGCGTCTACTACGCCGCCAGCAGCCAGGCAGCCGCCATCGCCGAAACCTGTTATCACCAGGAGCGTTTTCTCGCCGCGACGCAGGAAGCGGATCTTGAGTTGACCATGCGCACCTACGTCAACAAGGTCGTCAAACCGCTGCACGATATCCGCCACGATTACCCGGACCTGCACAACCCGGATCCCGACGCTTACAGCCCGTCCCAGGCATTCGCCCGGCAACTGCGTGAGGCCCAATCCTGGGGTCTGCTCTACAACAGCGTCCGCCTGCCGGGCCACGAATGCGTCGCGGCATTCCGCCCGCCAGCGGTGTCGATACCGAAGCAGGGCAAGCATCTGCGTTATGTGTGGAGCGCGAGCCAGCGCAGGATTTCGTTTGTGTTTGAGATCAGTGAGGTCTGAAACGCAAAAAGCCCTCGCATCAACGAGGGCTTCATGTGGGTGATTTACATCAACGGCTTGTCCGGCGGCGCATCCATCACTTTCACTACATCATCGATCAACGCCTTGCTTAACTCCTGCAAATACTGCGAGGCATAAGAGTGAAGGTCAGGGTCGCGAGAGACTGTGGAGTCAGCGGTCAGTAGCTTGGAGATGTGAAGCAAATGTGAGGCGTGCGAGAGAGCAGCTATTACTGGAACACCACGATTGGTGCGGAACAGCGCTTGATTGGCCTGGGAGGAAAAGTGCGTGAGGCCTGGGGTTTTCAGATCGAGGTAGTTGGTCATTTCGCTTCACCTGCCGTAAGGAAGTGTCGTGAGGTGACCGTTGCTGCAGTTCGGTGAATTGCTGATGGATCAATGGCATTCATTTGTGAACTCCCTGTATCAAATGAGAGCCGCCATTTTCGTTCTCAGGCGAAAGGGTGGCAGCTATGCGCAGGCTGAGAAACCGGAGATACAGGAACCCGGCAGACCCGGAGGTCTCCCACGCACAGCCGCCATTACACTTGGATGCGGGCACAAAAAAGCGCCGGCAATCGTGATTTGGGGCGCTGGTGCGCCTGTATCTTACGCGGGTTCTCAGGCCCGGTCGCTGAATTGGCAGCGACGAATTGAACGGTAGCTTGAGGAAGAGCCGATGCACAATCATGGCCCGTAGTGGCTTTGCTTGGCTTCTCGTTACAACAAATTTCGCAGGATGTCGCGCTATGCGTTTTGTCGGTCATGACTTGTCCTTAGCCTTTTCTAAGCAACAAAACAAGGAGATCAGCGATGGTCGATGAACTGGAGCAATTCCAGCAGGATTTACTGGAGTCTATACGTCAGATGAAGGCCGGTGAGGCCGCGCGCGTAACGCAGATGCTGCTTTCTGCGGCGGAGGAACAAAGCGTCGAGGCATCAAGCACTCTTGGACTGGGAAACCGGGTTGCCATTGACTCCGCCGGTTCAGTGAGCTGAGAAACGCTGCTCATGCGATTACACTTTTTATGGGCACGCCATAATTATTGCCAGCTCATAATTTGGCATAAAAGCGGAAATTCGGCGTTTTGGGTAAAAGCCGTGCTTTGTGGGAAAAGGGCGTATGGCGTTTAGATCGACGTGCGCGGAGGAGAGGCGCTATTTCTACTGAAGCTGAAACGCGGCTAAAAATATAAAAACCTCAGAAACAACAAAGCCCCTGCATTTCTGCAGGGGCTTTGTTTTGTATGGTGCCGGCACCAGGAGTCGAACCCGGGACCTACTGATTACAAGTCAGTTGCTCTACCAACTGAGCTATACCGGCGTGTGGGCGACGATTATAGCGATTGGGAAGATCCTGTAAACCCCTGAATTCAGACTATTTTTGCGCAGGCTTCGAATCAGGCTCTGCGCAGGACGTTGCGCAGTTTCTGAACGGTGCGCCAGGCGCGACTGTTTTGCATGGCGCGTAGCTGTGCTTCGGCGTGTTCGGCCCGTTGCAAGGCGGTTTCGAGGTCGGGATTGACGGGGTGGGCGAGGGCGTGGCCCTTGCAGAGCTGGAAGTTGTCGAGGTTGCAGGGCGGGAGGTCGAAAGCGGGTTTGAGGTTGAGGTGTTCGTCTGCAAGGAAAAAGCTGTTGAGGCCGTCGAACAGTACATTCTGATAGCCCGCGTCGGTGATCAGATGTTCCCAGGTATGGTCGCGCTCCCACGGTGTTTCGATGAGGATGATCCATGGGCGGAAGCGGTTGAAGTCCATGCCGCGCAGGACTGTTTCTTCGTGGCCCTCAACGTCGATTTTCAAAAAGTGTATGGGACGGTCGGCAGCATGCTCTTCGCAGATAGAGCTGAGGGTGCGGGCCTTGACGGTGAGACTGTGCACATCCATGCCGAGATTCTTGCGTTCTTGTGCAACGGCGGGGTCGGCAGTGGAGAGTCCGGTATCCGGGATGCTGTAGAACGTTACTTCGCCGGGCTGATCACTGGCAATGCATTGCAAGGTCTCGTCCCGTGGACGCTGTTGACGTAAGGCGTCGTGGTAGTTCTGCACTGGCTCGACATTGATCCCGTGCCAGCCGCGATCATAGAAGGCTTTGGTGACCGAATCGTGGGTCGGATCGTTGGCGCCGACATCGATATAGAAGCCATTTTCAAAGTATCTGAGGGCGCGCCACAGGCGGATGTCTTCGAAATTCTGTGCGTAAGAAATGAACGTCACGGTCGCTTCCTGTCGGTCTGATTTTTTCTTGTTCGTGCGTGCGCTGGTGGCACGTTGTGATCCTGTATAGCAAGGGTCTCAGGCGGCTGCAATTATTCACTTTACCGACCTACCAATAGGCGGTTATGCCGTTTTGGTTGGCCGCTTATGCACAACACGCACGGCATCAAACGTGCTTGGCGACGATTTTGTGGACATATTTTCAATTTGTTCGCAAATCACTGTTTTACAGGTTTTTTATCTATGTGAACAAAAAATGACCAGTAGTGATAATGGCCCGAAACGGGCAGGGATATTGGATCCACAAGAATTCTATCAACAGAGTTATCCACAGGCGCTGCGTGTTTAAGCGCGTTCGGCCAGCAGCAGGAAATTGCGGGGGGTAAGCGCGGTTTCACAGAAGACGCCGAGGCGTACGACGTATCCCTGCTCGACGAGGAAAAGTGCGCGATCCAGATTCAACCAAAGCTCCAGTGGCCGTCGGAATAATCCTCGCAGTAATTCCAGGTTGCGAACTTCGGCTAACCGCTGCCAACCAGCAGCTTCAAAAGTTGGCCAGTCTTGCGTCCCGATTGTGGATAACTCTTTGAGCGCAGCCAGATCGCGGCAGTAGTCAGCAAACGGTTTGTCCAGCCACGCGCTCGGTAGCGAGGGGGTTGGCAGGTATTCATCAATGCCGCGCGACTGCCGTTGTAACAGGTCGAAGGCCAGGCGTCGGGCCATCGACGTGTCGCGCTGGCGCCTGACGCGTGCGCCGGCGGTGACGGTTTCGCTCATTGGCAGTGCCAGATCGTCCCGCGACAGCTGTAGGGCGGACTTCAAACCCGCGCAGGACAATGCCTGATACGTAGTGCGATTGATCCGGTTGAAGCAGCACGGGGCGATGGCCAGTTGGCGGCAGCCGCTGGCGGAGGCGAGTTGCATCAGGCGCACATGCAGATCGCCGCAGGCGTGCAAGGCGATCGGTGTGTGTTCAGCGTTCAATAAAGACGCGGCGTCCGACGCTGTCACGTCCTGTTCGATGTGCAAGGCATGCAGATGATGGCGCTGACTCAATGCCTGACCGCTGACGACCAACGAAGGATCGTATTCAACGCAGGTCAGTTGTTGGCCGTCGCCCAACAGACGTCGACCCAAGTGCCCCTTGCCGGAACACCAATCGAGCCAGTGGGTCGGTTGCGACGCGAAGGACAGTCGACTGGCAAACGCTTCAATCTGCTGCCATTTGCGCCCCGGCACATCGACATTCAAGCGATGGCCCGCAGCTTCCAGCGCATATCCGGGCAACTCACCGACCGCACCCAACTCAGCCGATAACGCCGCCAATGAAGCGAACGGCTCCGGCGCATCGGCAAGATCAGCAGGTTGGTTATGAGCGTTTTCCGCATCCTCCAGCGACCGCCCGCGTAGCCACAAGGCCAACTCCGGGTAGGACGCTTCCCATGGAAGCTGCAAGTAAGTGAACGGTCGAGGTTTCCACAACGCCTGATGCGTCGTGAGAAATGAGTCCAGTGCCGTGAAGCGGGCGAGTAAGTCCTCGCCCGTCAGCACGTGGGACGTTTCAGCGCCCTTGGCAGGCATCGACGCGCAGCCAGCGCTCCAGCAGCTTGAAGCCGCGCACCAGCACGTAGGACATCAGCAGATAGAACACGCCCGCCGCGAAGAAAATCTCCACCGGCAGATAGGTGCGGGCAATGATCGTGCGCGCCATGCCGGTCAGTTCCAGCAGGGTCACGGTGCTGGCCAGCGCGCTGGCCTTGAGCATCAGGATCACTTCATTGCTATAGGCCGGCAGGCCGATGCGCGCCGCACGCGGCAGGATGATGTAGAACATCGCTTTGGGTTTGGACATGCCAAGGGCGCGTGCTGCTTCGATCTCGCCCGGTGGAATCGCCTGGATTGCGCCGCGCAGGATTTCGGCGATGTACGCCGCCGTATGCAGGGTCATGGTCGCGGTGGCGCACCAGAACGGATCGCGCAGGTACGGCCACATTGAGCTGTTGCGCACAGCGTCGAACTGCGCGAGGCCGTAGTAGACCAGGAACAACTGAACCAGTAACGGCGTGCCACGGAAAAAGAAGATGTAGGCGTAAGGCAAAGCGCGCACGTACCACAGCTTCGAAGAGCGGGCGATGCCTAGCGGAATTGCCAGCAGCAACCCGGCGATCACGGCGATGGCCACCAGTTCCAGGGTCAGGGTCGCGCCCTGCGCCAGTTTCGGCAGCCACTTGATGATGACTTCCCAGTTCATTGGGTGCTCCTCGCGAAGCCGCGAGCGGCGCGTTTTTCCAGGAAGTGCATGCCGGTCATCGCCAGCACGGTCAGGCCGAGGTACATCAGCGCGGCGACCATATAGAAGGTGAACGGCTGTTTCGATACGGTCACGCCGATCTGCGCGTGACGCATGATTTCTTCCAGGCCGATTACCGACACCAGTGCGGTGTCTTTCATCAGGATCATGAACAGATTGCCAAGGCCCGGCAGGGCAATGCGCCACATCTGCGGCATGATCAGTTTGGTGAATATCCGCCATTTCGACAGGCCCAGGGCCACGCCGGCCTCACGGTGACCTTTGGGAATGGCGAGGATCGCGCCACGAAACACTTCCGTGGCATAGGCGCCGAAGCACAGGCCCAGCGCAATGACGCCGGCAGCGAAGGCGCTGAGTTCCAGATCGGGATTGCCGAAAAACTCACCGAGCGCGCGCATCAGGTTGACCGTACCGAAGTAGATCAACAGCACCCAGAGCAATTCCGGGATGCCGCGCACCAGCGTTGAATAAAAGCCGCCAAGCCATTGCAGCGGCTTGTACGGGGAAGTTTTGGCCAAGGCGCCGAGCAGACCGAGCACCAGCCCCAGGCACAGGGCCGAGAGTGCCAGTTTGACGGTCATCAGCGCGCCAGCGGCGAGCGCCGGGCCGAATCCGTAGAGGTCGATAATCATGGATTTCTGTTCAAATCGCGGCAGGCAGGGCCGGGAGCCTGCACCGTCAGATAACGGCGCAGGTCCCGCAGGTCAGGATCAGTAGATGCTGAACGGGAAGTACTTGTCGTTGATCTTCTTGTAGGTACCGTCAGCAACGATTTCCTTCAGCGCAGCGTTCAGCTTCTCGCGGATCGGGTCGCCTTTGCGTACAGCGATACCGATCTTGTCGCTTTCTTCTACCGGGTCGCCCTTGAATTCGTAGGCTTTGCCGGCGTCGCTTTTCAGCCACTCGTAGTTGACGTATTTGTCAGCGAGGATGCCGTCCAGACGACCGGAAGTCAGGTCGAGATAGGCGTTTTCCTGGGTGTCGTAGAGTTTCACTTCGACGTCCGGCATTTTGTCTTCCAGGAAGGTGCCGGCCAGGGTCGCGCGCTGGGCGCCGATCACTTTGCCTTTGAGGGAGTCCTTGTCAGTCTTGAACTCTTTGTCCTTCAGCGCGATGAATTGCAGCTTGTTGGAGTAGTACGGCTCGGTGAAGTCCACCGCGCCCTTGCGCTCTTCGGTGATCGACATCGAAGAGATCAGGAAGTCGAATTTCTTGGCGTTCAGGGCCGGGATGATCCCGTCCCAGTCGGACGTGACCACGGTGCATTCGACTTTCATCTTGGCGCACAGGGCGTCGCCGATGTCTTTGTCGAAGCCGACCACGTTGCCGCTGGCGTCTTTATTGTTGAACGGCGGGTAGGCCGCTTCGATGCCCATCTTCAGGGTTTCGGCCATGGCACCGGCGCTGAACGCCAGGGTAACGGCGGCGGCCAGGAAGACCTTTTTAAAATTCTGCATGCATGTTGCTCCGTTAGCGGTTGCTGGACATGAATTGTTTGCAGCGCGCCGAAAGCGGGTTTTCGAACACCTGCTGTGGCGATCCTTGCTCTTCTACCAAGCCCTGATGAAGGAACACCACTTCGCTGGAGACCTGACGGGCGAAGCCCATTTCGTGGGTCACGAGCAGCATGGTGCGGCCTTCTTCGGCCAATGCGCGGATGACACTAAGTACTTCCTGAACCATTTCCGGGTCAAGGGCGGAGGTGGGCTCGTCGAACAGAATCACCTTCGGTTGCATCGCCAGCGTGCGGGCAATGGCCGCGCGTTGCTGCTGACCGCCGGACAATTGCGCCGGGTAAGCATGGCGCTTGTCAGCGATGCCGACCTTGGCCAGCAGCGCTTCGGCGACTTCGATGGCCTCGGCTTTGCTCTGGCCGAGCACGCGGCGCGGGGCTTCAATGATGTTGTCGAGCACGCTCATATGCGGCCACAGATTAAAGTTTTGAAATACAAAACCAATCTCGGAGCGCAGGCGATTGATCTGCTTGCCGTCGGCAGCAACCAGTTCGCCATTCTTGGTGGCTTTGAGCTTGAGTTCTTCACCGGCGACCAGAATCTGGCCCTGATGCGGGTTTTCCAAGAGGTTGATGCAACGCAGGAACGTGGACTTGCCGGAACCGGAGGAACCGAGGATCGAGATCACATCGCCGTCGCGGGCGGTCAGCGAGATGCCTTTGAGCACCTCAAGCTGTCCGTAGCGTTTGTGCAAGTTGCGGATTTCAAGCGCGGGCGTGGCCTCAGCCATGTGCGTTCCTCATATATGTTGCGCTCCTGCTGTTGGTTGGCCTTCCTGGCGAGGCGGCCAAGCTAGCATAGCGTTTCAATGGCAGCCAACAGCGCTACGAGCGGTAAACGGATGGCGTGTGGCAGGTTGTCGCATCGGCGCAGCAGACTGTCGCCCCATCAACAACCGAACGGCTGTTTGAACGTGCAAACCCGTGGGTGTCGCGTAAAAAAAGGCGCGATGTTGCCAGCTTTGGCGGGGTGTTGGAAGCGCTATCCGGCTGAACGTTCCCGATTCGCCCTTTTATTGTGCATCCCACACTTTTTCAGTGTGTTTCTGGTGCGCTGTTTCGTTTGGAAAGTGAGTCGCTGGGTAACGCTCTGGCGGATTGCCATTAAATCCAATGACTTGCGATGACTGTCCGGTCGCGCGCAAAGCCCCATCCCAGAAGAGTTTGAAACATTTTGGCGCAAATATTGCGTGCAGAATAAGGAACGCCCCGTTGGATTCTTTTTACGAGAAGGAAAAACCAGACGGGCCGGACGCAATCGCTTTCCTTGCAAAGGTAGTTTCGATGAGCAGTACCCCAAGCTCCAATGGCCTCGAACAGGGGCTCAAACCGCGTCATGTGACCATGCTGTCGATCGCCGGTGTTATCGGCGCAGGTCTGTTCGTTGGCTCCGGCCACGCCATCGCTGCCGCCGGCCCTGCCGTGCTGTTGGCCTATGCGGCCGCCGGTACCCTCGTGGTTTTGGTCATGCGCATGCTCGGCGAAATGGCGGTTGCCTCGCCGGACACCGGCTCGTTCTCGACCTACGCTGACCGTGCCATCGGCCATTGGGCCGGCTTCACCATCGGCTGGCTGTACTGGTGGTTCTGGGTATTGGTGATTCCGCTGGAAGCCAACGCCGCCGCGACCATCCTGCACGCGTGGTTCCCCGATGTGGGCATCTGGGCGTTTGCTCTGATCATCACGATGTTGCTGACCGTGACAAACCTGTTCAGCGTGAAGAATTACGGCGAGTTCGAATTCTGGTTCGCCCTGATCAAAGTGTTGGCGATCATCGGCTTCATCATTCTCGGTCTGGCGGCAATCTTCGGTTACCTGCCAAACAGCCAGGTCAGCGGTGTTTCGCACCTGTTCGACAGCGGCGGCTTCCTGCCAAACGGCATGGGCGCAGTGCTGGGCGCGATCCTGACCACAATGTTCTCGTTCATGGGTACCGAGATCGTGACCATCGCGGCTGCGGAATCGAAGAACCCGGGCAAGCAAATCTCCAAGGCCACCAACTCGGTGATCTGGCGGATCGGCCTGTTCTACCTCGTGTCGATCTTCATCGTTGTGGCCCTGGTGCCATGGAACGATCCGACCCTGGCCAACCTCGGTTCCTACCAGACCGTGCTTGAGCGCATGGGCATCCCGAACGCGAAAATGATCGTCGACATCGTGGTGCTGGTCGCGGTAACCAGTTGCCTGAACTCGGCGCTCTACACTTCGTCGCGCATGCTGTTTTCCCTTGGCAAACGCGGTGACGCCCCAGCCATGTCGACTCGGGTCAACAAAAGCGGTACGCCTTACTGGGCGGTGATGTTGTCCACTGGCGCAGCGTTCCTGTGCACATTCGCCAACTACGTGGCCCCGGCTGCGGTGTTCGAATTCCTGCTCGCCAGTTCCGGCGCCATCGCATTGCTGGTGTACTTGGTGATCGCGTTCTCGCAACTGCGTATGCGCAAACAGCGCATGGCTCGCGGCGAGAAGATCGTCTTCAGCATGTGGCTGTTCCCGGGCCTGACCTACGCGGTGATCATCTTCATCGTGGCCGCCCTGGCCATCATGCTGTTCCAGGAAGCGCACCGCGTGGAAATCCTCGCCACCGGTCTGTTGAGCCTGCTGGTAGTCGCTACCGGCCTGCTGGTGGCACGCCGCCGCAAGCTGGAAAAACGTGGCGCGGTGGTGTTGAACTGATCCGTAACGCGTAATGCAAAACGGCCGCTGTCAGTGATGACGAGCGGCCGTTTTTATTTGTGAGCGGTGTTTATTCGCTCTTCTCTTCCTGCGACTTGCCGTAAGTATCCAGCGCAATCCCGAAGTCAGTGATGAACTGCGGTTCGCTCAGCCAGGCCTGGGCGGTCTCGATGTCCATGCCGTCGGCCCACATGCGGTAGTCGATCAGCATGTCGGCGGCCAGGTGGGTGGCGGCCATGCCTTCGTTTTCGGCGTTTTCCATGTCCAGCAGTTCAGGGTGATCGACGATGATGAACGCCAGTTCACGCAGCAGTGTCAGCAGCATCTCGTTACGGCTGACAGCTTCGGCGTCGCGCATTTTGCTGAACATCGCCAGGGTGTATTCCGGGATCGGCTCGGCGAGGTGGCCGAGGTCGTCGTCCTGATCCAGCGGTTTGCGGCCGACCATACGGATTTGCTTGGCTTTGGCCTTGGCGCGTTTGGCGCGTTTCTGTTGCTTGTTCAGGGATGCCATGGGAACTCAGTTCTTCTGTTGGGTTTGTGCAGCGATCGCGTCGGAGGCCGCCACATAGTCGGCCTGGAAGGCCGGGGATTCAATCCACGCCAAGGCACCTGCCTCGTCGGTTTCCTGCGACCACTGGCGATACTCGATCAGTGCGGCGAGGATGAAATCCATCGCGCCTTCTTCGCCTTCCTGTTCATAGACCAATTCAAGCAACGGGTCTTCGAGGAACGCGGTGCACAGGGCTTGTTGGCTGATCTTCTCGGCGTCGATCATTTTCTTGAACAGTTCGGTCAGGTCCACCGATTCGAAGTCGATGCGATCATCGTTCGGGTCCAGCTCGACCGGCGCTTCGGCACGTTTGGTGCGGTTCTGCTTGGCCTTGGTTTTGGCCCGGGCGGCGCGTTTTTGCTGCTTGTTGGCGGAGGCCATGATGTGTTCCGTCGTGCGTTGGAGGGGCTCAGCTGCGCGGTACTTGCCGCCCGGGTGTGTCGGGGGCCAGTTCGCCGGTTTGCAGCCAGGTCAGAGCGATGGGCCATAGTGTGGCTTGGTATGCGCTGCGAAAAAAGGCGAAATGTCCGACTTGTTGCTCGCCAACGTCCTGCGGTTCGATGCGCAGATGGGTTTTCGAGGCGTTGCTGAAGTAATTGAGCAGGCGTTCGATGGCCGCAATTGTGCCGTATGGATCGTCGCTGATGCTGATCGCCAAGGTTTGCGCACGCAGGTTTGAGAAGGGCAGATGCCCGGTTTTCGCCAGCATCACCCGGCCGCTTGGCCGCCCTTCATAACGCGGCGAGGGCGTGCTCCAGTCGCGTACAACGCCTGCCGGCGTGTCTTCCAGCCAGCCGAGACGTTTACCAGGGAAGTAGCCGCAGATCAGCGTCAGCAGCGGCATCAGCACATGCCATTTGCCGAACATGCGCCAGCGCTGTTCGGGTGCGTAATCGCGCCAGTAGGCGAACTGCGCGCCGACCGTTACCAACCGTCGGATAACCTTTCCTGACTCGCCCAAGCCTGCCGCGCAGCCACCAAAACTATGCCCGACCACATCGATCGGTTGACCGGGAAATTCCCGTTGCGCGCGTTTGAGCATCGCTTCGAAATCCAGTGCGCCCCAGTCTGTCCACGAAGCGTGCAACCCTTTCATTGAGCCGGGACGCGATTCGCCGATGCCACGGTAGTCGTAAGTGATGACATCGAAGCCATTGGCAAACAGATAAGCGGCGAACCGCGAGTAATGACGACAGCGTACCGACGTGGCCGCGTTGATGATCACCACCGGGCGCTGGATATCGGGCAGGGCATGCCGCCAGGTGAAACCGCCAAGGACAAAACCGTCGGCGGCTGTTTCCTTGATGGGTTCACCTTCTAACTGCGCTGCCGATGACGACGTTTGCTGCACATCTGCCAATTCGGGCGTGTCCTGAAAACTCATGGCGTTCGACCTTCGCGGGTAGCTGCCAACAATAATCTCGGTACGCCCAAGGGACAATCCGCAGTTCTTCCACAGTTGGGAGCACCGTTTTTTAGCTGCTGGCGAACAGTTACTCATTACCTTTGAAGATCGAGTAACGCGCGACCGCCTCGTTGTCCTGCGCGCACAAAGTGATCCCGACGGTCGGCTTGTCGCCCTCACTGAGATTGAGGGTCGCGCATTCATCCATGTACCACTGACGTGCCTTGTCGTTTTCGACCCGCAGGAGCCTGCGATAGTGGGTCCAGCTCAATTCGAGACGCAGTGCGTCACGAATTGGAAATGCTTGATAAAACAGGCGCATGTACCGAAGGTTGGAGGCATCAAAGCCCTTCCCGAATTGAGCCGTCAGCTCTTTCGCCAGTGTCGGCAGTAACTGCTTGCCATACCCCCTGATCACAGTCGTATCCCTGCCCGTAGACGCCGCGCTGGACACCGTTCTGCTGCCTGTGGACTACGTCAATCCGATCTGATTAGCGTCGCGTGCGCTTGCCCTTCGGCTTCTCCGCAGGCGCCTGCACTTTGCGATAAATCCACAACCCGAACACGCCAATCAGCAGCAGAAACACGGTACCTATGCACTGCGACACGAACTCTATCCAAAATCGCCGTGGTTGTAGGGCCAGGGTATAGGTGTCCTTCGGGCCGCGGTTGGTTGTGGTGATCGAGCCGCTGATCCAGTTTTCGATCAACGTATAAATCGATGCACTGATAGCGAAGGCAATCAGCACGCCAACGAACACGGTCAGCCAGAAGGTCGCACGGCTCTGGCGATACGGTGGCGGGTGGGGCAGGGGGATGCGGGTTCGTTTCTGATTCATGGCAATTCTGCGAGCGTCCTTGTACGGTCAGGAAACTGCTGGCTCTTCTCGTTGTTGAGTCAATTGGCCTTGCGTTGTTGGCGGTCGCCCGGCGAGGTGCGCACACTCGGCAATCACCTTCAAGATCTCGATCACCCCCGGGGTCAGCGCTGTGCCAAGACAGATGCGCACGCCTGTGGTTGCATGGCCGTCGGCGAAAAAGATCCCGCTGCCGGCCACGTGGCAACCGCGTTCGGAGGCCAACTGTTGCAGTGCCGGCATGTCGGTGTGCCCGGGCAGTTCGATCCAGTGGATGAAGCCTCCGCGCGGTGGCACGTACACGGTTCCCGTGGGGAAGTCCGTGCGCACCAGTGCTTCGACAAAGCTCGCCAGCGAAGACAGTTGCGAGCGGAGCCTGGCGCAGTGTTCTTCCATGTAGCCGCGCCCGATAAATTCGTTGAGAACGTTTTGCGCAAGGCTCGATACCGCCAGGTTGCGCGAAAACATTTGCGCCAGAATGGCATTGCGGTATTTGCCGGCCAGGCACCAGCCCACGCGATAACCTGGCGCAATGGTCTTGGAGAATGACGAGCAGTAGATCGTCTGCCCGCTGGTGTCGTAGCTCTTTATGGCGCGCGGGCGGTCCGCTTCTGGCACCAGATCGAAGAAAATGTCGTCCTCGATAATCGGCACGTCAGCTTCGCGTGCGATTTGCGAAAGCCGTGCGCGCGTCTCGTCGGGCATGATGAAACCACGGGGATTCTGCAGCGTTGGGTTGAGAAAGATCACCGCGACCTTTTTCAGCTTCAGCGCTTCTTCGAGATGATCCACGTCCAGGCCCAGTCTGCCGTGCGTGCGGATCGGCAAGGCGCGCATGCCCAGGCGTTCGATGGTCTGCAAGATGCCGTAATAGGTCGGGGTTTCGATTGCCACCGTAGCGCCTTTTGGCGCGACGGCTTCGAGGGCCAGTTCCAGGGCAATGGTGTCGCCCGAGGTCACGAGGATATCGTCCGGCCCGCAGACTACGCCGCGGGTCAGCATCAGCCCGGCGATGCGCCGTCGCAGCGCCGGCAGGCCGGGTGGCGCGACGAGTCCTGTCAGCGAGTTGTCAGCCTTGCCGGCCAGCACTGAAAGGCATTTGTTGAGGAGCACATTCGGCGTGAGGTCGCTGTGCAGGACGGCCGAGTTCAACGACGCGGTGGTGCGCGAGGCGGCTTGGGAGAGCATCGCGACCACCGCATGATTGACGTTGACGGTGACGCTTGAGAAATCGAAACCACTGGCGGGTTTTGCGTGTCCCGAGGCCGAAACAAAATAGCCGATTCGGGGTTTGGTCGAAACATAGGCATCGGCTTCCAGATCAGCCAAGGCGCGCTGAACGGTGGTGATGCTGGTTTCAAACATTCGTGCCAGGGTGCGGATCGAGGGCAGTTTTGTTTCGGCTGCCCAATCACCACTTTCGATCTGACGAATAATCCAGTCCTTGACGATCCGCCAGCGTTTGTCCGGTAAATCAAACCTGTCCATAAGTTCTCTGTTATTTCTCGAAACAATTCAGAGAAAGTAGAGCAAAACGACTCCCGTTGCAGCAACTATGACGATGTTGAGGGCGACCAGGCCGAAGGCGAATCGGATCAGGTTGTTCTCTTCATGCCGATTGGCGCCTGCCAGCCCGGTGATCAGCGACAGAATCGACAGCGATCCCAGCGCACCATGCCCGGCGGCACTGTTGACCATCGCGGCCAGCCACGCGCCGTGTTCGCTGGTCAGGGCGGCAATGGACGGCATGACGAGGGTGTTGCCGCCGACGTTGGAACCGGTGACGTAACCGGCGATACCCGCCAGCAAGGCGATCGTTGGCGCCAGGGAAAGCCCCGACAGTGATTGCAGCGTGCGCTGCGCCTCGACGAGGAATCCGGCATTGACCATCACCTGAGAAAGCAGCAGGAACAGGAAAATCGTCGTGACCGGAAACTTCGCCCGGTTGAACAGCGCACGCCAGGGGAAACCCGCTGCGGTGCTTTGTTTGATGGCCATCAGCAGGGTGACGATCAGTAGCGCCAGGCCCGGGGATGCCAAAGGCTTCCATGAAACGTGCTCGCCCTTGATGATCCACAGCGCATCCCAGCCCGACAGCACAAACAACCCGCGCGACGCCACGATCACCCCCAGCAAGGCCAGATAGGGCCATGCCGCGCTCGGCCAACGCACCAGTTTCTTGCGTTGCGCGTATGAGATGCCCAGACCCACGCAGGCCACGGCGAGACCGGCCAGCACACCGGAAACTTCCGGGCCGATCCACAGGTTGATGGAAAACAGTACCGCGACGAACAATGCCGTCACCACGATCAGCCCAAGCCACGGCGTAACAGTGCGGATGCCGCCCTGCCACATGGCGATGGCGGCCAGGCAGAGGAACACCGGCGCGCTGATCAGCGCTGAATGACTGCCAAGGGTTTGCGCCGGTAAATGCGCCAGCAACGCGCCAATCACCGTGGCCAGACCCAAGGTGCCCCACGGCATGATGACCATGCCGGCCAAGGCAATTTTCATCCCCGACTGGCGGGTGAACAGGCCCATGAGCAAGGGCACGGTAGCGATCAGCGAGACGCCGAAACCGGTCATTGCTTCGAGCAGTGGCGCCAGGCCCAGCACGATGAAGATGACTTGTGCCGGTGGCGTCCAGCCGAGCTCCTTGACCCAGGCGCCGATGGCCTGCGGTGCACCTCCGCGCTCAACCAGAATGACGAAGGCCAGCCCCGGTACGATCACGCACGCGGTGCTGAGAAACAGGATCGTGGTGTCCTGAAAGATCGCCGAGGTGATCGCGGCGGACACAGGTCCGGCCGCGCCCAGTGCCCACAGCACCAGCACCAGCACCACACCCGCCAGCGCGGCTTGTACCGGCGGCCGGCGGACGATCAGGATCAATGCGATGACCAGAGCGATGGGTGACATTTGCAACAAGAGAGAGCTCATACACAGTTTTCCTTAACTTAATCGTGAGTCTGCCCGCTGTACTCGGTCGCCCGCATGGAAGCGCGCTCACAAAAAGTCTGATACCACTCGGTCAGGCGTGCTTGAGCGGAAAAGTCCGATAACTGGCGAAAGGCGATCCAGTCGAGCGCGGTCGCCAGGGCAACGTGGCCGATAGTGATCGGGCCATTGAGGTCGACATGTTCTTCGATGAAGCGGTAAGCCTCTTTGAGTTTGAAAGCCTGACCGTCGGCGTAGGCCGGATAGCGCAAGGCCTCCGGGCGACGCTCGACTTCCCAGCGCAGCTTGATGCCGACATCGCACATGCCCTGCGCCAAGGCCTGAAGGCGCAGCGCCTTATAGCGCTCGGGGCCGCTTGCCGGGATGAGTTTCGGCCCGTCACTCAGGTCGTCGAGGTATTCACAAATCACGATGGAGTCGAACAGCGCCGTGTCGTCGGGCAGCATCAGCACCGGGACTTTACCTAGCGGGTTGGCCTTGTAGATGACCGCGTTCGGCGACGTCGGGCTGGTCTCGTGGTGGATGACTTCCAGGTTCGAAGCCATTCCGAGTTCGTGAGCCAGCACCAGTACTTTGCGGGCGTAGGGCGAATGCGTCTGGTAGAAAAGTTTCATGCTGGAGTACCTGCCTCAAGGATTGCAGTGGCCGCGCGATGAGCGTCCATGAACAGACGCGAGGGCGCACCCGCCGAAGTGACGTAGTGGTTGTAGTAGCAAGAGCCTTCGGCGAGCGGGCCGAGTACCCAGATGTTGCGTACCGGTTCGCCCGAAACCGATTTGGGGTGGCACGCCGCGTCGACGTCGATGCCGTCGATGCCCGGCTCGTTGGTTCTCGGGCGGATAAGACCCAGGCGCGCCAGATCGCGTACCGGTGCACAGTCGCTGTTGTTCACGCCACTGCCCTGGACATAACCGGCGATACGCCGGAAGTTGTCTATCGCCGGTCGTGAGCCGGGTTTGAGAAACGTCAGCAGGCCTGCGTCACACAGGGCGAGCAGGTCGGCGTGGCGCTCTTTCTGCGGGCCGGCAACGAGGCGGTTGATCGCCTTGTGCCAACGGCCGTAGAACTGGCGATGCGAGGCGTCGGTCAGCCCGTCGAAATCCACGGCTTCGCGCAGTCGGTCACGCAGATCGCGCCAGACCTCGATGGCCGCTTTGATCGCCGATTCCCCACGCCCAAGCCGCGATTCGTGCAGGTCGGCTTCGATCGTGTCGTAGATCCAGGCGTGATAGTTGTAAGGCGTCACGTCGTCGGGCAGTGCGTGCCAGATCAGCGCTAGCGGGTTGATGGAGCCGCCGGTCGCTTCGTAATCGCGCAGCAGCGCCTCGCAAGCGACAACACCGGGATTGCCCGCAACACTGACGGCTCTGAGCTTTGCCAGCACCTGCTCCCGCCCTGATTCGCCAAGTACCACGGCCACGGCCGCCGCCCGCATCTCAAGCAGCATGAGCGGCAGGATGTCCTGCTCGAAATCCAGCTGCCGGTGTTGTGCATTTGCCCGCAAGGCTTCGATGCGCGCACTCGTCAGCAGCACGGCGTGGTGGCGAGGATTTTCTATCAGACCATTGGGACGGGTTCGAAACGGCAGCCCGTCCCGTGACTGGATAAAGATCACCGGCTCCTGACCTGAGGGTTCATAGGCGTGACTGGCGTCGGCCATCCGCTTGTAGTGTCCGCCTCGTCCAGAGGTGAGGGCCGCCAAGGTGTCCATTGCGCCCAGCCCCAGCCCTTCGATCAGTACGGTCTCGCCGGGCTCGATGGTGTCGAGGCTGCCGGGCAGTGGATAGATGTTCTCAACGCGTTGGTGATCAGCCGTTTGCAGGCGACCGGTGTGGCCGACCGTCAGGATCAGCCGATCCACCGTCACCGCAGCACCTGAAGCGGTTTTCAGAACGTAATGAGAACCCTCGTTGCGCTCAACAGCCGTGACGGCGTGCTGATGCAGATTCACCGTCACCCAATGAGGAGCGGTGGCGAGGATTCGCGCAAAGGCGTCGGCCAGGTAAGCGCCGAGCAAGTAGCGCGGCAGGAAGTCCTCTGGCTCGACATCGCGTCCATTGGCGGCGAGCAAACCGCTGTCCGGATCGACCTTGAGCCGCTGCGCGCGGCACCACGTCAGGAAGTCCGGTCCCGATCGTTCCCGTGCATCCGCAAGGTTGCCGAATGCCGCCGCGTCCGGAAATACCCCGAGCTGACCGGCAACGGTGTTGAGCAGCAGGTAGTCCGGTTGGTTTGGCCAGTGCGCGCCGCTACCGAGCACATTGGGATCGAAGATGTCGATCACGACGTGTTGCTCCGGGCGCTCTTCAGCAAGGCTCAACAGGCGTTCGAAAATCGACAGCCCGCGCGATCCGCAGCCGACCAGGCCGATGTGCAGAGGCGAATTCACCATCTGCGCTCCTCCCCGAAGAAGGACGGGATGGCGACCGCCGAGCCGTCCTTGACCGCGATGTCGTGGATCATCCGGCCAATCGCCAGATCGAGAATGCCCATGCCGAACGGCGAATAGATCAGCGGTTTGTCTGTGGCGACTTGCAGATCGCCGCGAATCAATTGCGCCACGGTGCCGGTGACGAACTCGCGATGACCGTACTTTTGCTCGGCCAGATGCGGCGATGTATTGGCCTTCAGGCAATGGGTCACGTCGTCGAAGTAGTTGTAACTTTCCTCGATGATTTCTGCGCCGATATCACGCAGCGAGATATTCAACACAATCTGCCCTGGGCGGAATGTCCCGCTGCCTTTGACATAGGGCTCGCCGGCGCTGGTAGCGAATACCACGATGTCGGCGGTCAGTGCGTCCTGCAGCGACAACTGTTGCACATCCGGTAATCCGAGTTGCTTGCCGAATGCCGACAGCGCCTGAGCTGATTCTGCGTTGAGATCGTGAATGCCAACGCTATCGAAAGACCAATCGTCGGCGATGAACGTCTCAAGGATGTTGCGCGAGATCACCCCGCCACCAATGATCGACAGCTTTGGAGCGCTGCGACTTTGGCCATTGAGCCACCAGGCGCCGAGCACCGCCGACGCCGCCGTGCGCACAGCACTGATCAACGCACCTTCCAGTAAGGCGTAGGGATAACCGGTGTCCGGATCGTTGAGGATCAGCACCGCCGAAGCGCGCGGGATACCCGACTTGATGTTGTCGGGATAGCTGGCAATCCACTTGATCCCGGAGACCGATTGATCACCCTCGCTATCGACGATCGCCGCCGGCAGGGCAATGATCCGGTTCGCCGGCTCCGCCGGAAAACGCAGGAAGTAACTGTCGGGGTTAACGGTCTCGCCACGTTCATGGGTGAGGTAAGTCTGCGCGACGATCTCGATGGCTTCCTGACGAAGTCCGTTGAGGATGTCCTTCACGACTGCACCGGGAATGACGTGGAACGGTTGAATCGAAGTTTGAGTGGTCATTGGGGATTACGCCGAAAGTGCCAGAGCGATTTCTGGGAAAAGGGGATGCAGCGCTGCTGCGCCGATGCGCTGGGAAACCCAGTCGTCGGAATAGATGGTTTCGAGGTAGCGCTCACCCATGTCCGGTGAGATCGCCACAACGACATCGTCGGGACGAATGTGCGGCGCCCACTGCTGGATGCCGGCGAGGACAGTGCCGGTGGAGCCGCCGAAGAGCAGGCCGTAGCGTTGCGCCAGCCAGCGGCAGACCTTGATCGTCTGCTCCTCGGGAATCGACAGGAAGTCGTGAATACCGGACGGCTCGAATATCTCCGGCAGGCGGCTGGTGCCGAGCCCCGGAATATGTCGCGTTCCTCCCGGCAAACCGAACGTGACCGAGCCGACGGTATCGACGGCGATGACTTTGGTGTGCGGATGATGTTCGGCGAAGTAGTTCTTGCAGCCCATCAGCGTGCCGGTCGTGCCGGCGCCGACAAACAAGTAATCCACGTGCGCAAACTTACGGGCGATGGACTTGGCCGTGGCTTGATAGTGGGCGAAGGGATTGGTTGGATTCTTGTATTGATTGAGCCAGATGTAGTCGGGGTTTTCCGCGACCATTTGCTCGATCAAACGAATACGTGAATTCAGGTAACCGCCGTTTTCGTCACGCTGATCAACCATGATCATCTCGGCACCCAGTGCCTGCATGAGCTTCCTGTTCGGCGCAGAGATATTCGGATCGATCACACAGACAAACTTGTAGCCCTTGGCAGCGCAGACCATGGCCAGCGCGACCCCCAGATTGCCCGACGAAGACTCGACCAGTCGGGTTTTATGGGAAATCCGGCCCTGGTTTTCCAGATCCGTAACGAGGGCGTGCGCGGTTTTGAGTTTTATCGATCCGGCAGGATTCAGCCCTTCGATTTTCAGTTGGATCGTCGCGCTGCAAAGATCCCCAATCTGCACATAACTGTCTTCATTGATAAGTTGCTTGATCATACGTCGTCCGTTTCGTCTCTATTGCCGGGCGCACGGGGGCGCCAGCATTCATCCTGGAATGTTTGAAAAGCAGTAAATGCAGTTCGCCTGTTGGGTCTGTTTTCAGATTTTTTAGCTGGACGGGAAGTGACCTTGCGGTGGACGCCGATCTATTCAAAAAATCAGGTATTGCGCTCTGAGGGCTTCAGGAGCCCAGAGTTTTGCGGGGCGCAAAGTAGAGCCAGTCATTGGCTCGCCAAGGCTTGGAGAAATACTGGCGAATTTTCCTACACGGGGAGAGATACAGATTTCGGGTTTTTTCCAGTACAGCGGGGGTTGGGGTGTACCGGGAGAAGGGGGAGAAGGCGGGGGGATTAAATCGCAGGCATAAAAAAACCCTGAATCTTGCGATTCAGGGTTTTCGGTATTTGGTGCCCAGAGACGGAATCGAACCGCCGACACGGGGATTTTCAATCCCCTGCTCTACCGACTGAGCTATCTGGGCAACGGGGCGCATTAAAAGGGTTTTTCGGATTCTCGTCAACGACTTTTTTAAAATTTCTTAAATTAATTCCGTCGCTTACGATCCGCCCCCGATTTCTCGGGGTTACTCGGCAGGCGGAACGTAGCCTTCGGCCTGGGCGTATTCCTCGCCGGAGAAGTACTTGTCCATTTCGCCCTGCAGAAATTTACGATCTTCGGCGTTCATCATGTTCAGGCGCTTTTCGTTGATCAGCAGGGTCTGGTGTTTCTGCCAGTCGGCCCAGGCCTTGGCGGAGACGTTGTCAAAAATATCCTGACCTTTTGTGCCCGGGAAAGGAGCGCGATCCAGGGCTGGCAGTTCTTCGTGGTACTTGCGGCACATTACGGTGCGGGTCATGTCGACTCTCCTGCATTCAATACGGCGGCCGCGCGTTCGAGCAAGGTTTTGACCGGGGCGGCGAGGCCCAGGCGCGGCGGGGTGGCGAGGTTATACCAGAGCCAGTCGGCCTCGGCCACGTGATGGCTGGCCTCCTGCACCTGAACCAGCCAGGGTTCGATGGACAGCTGGAAGTGGCTGAACGTGTGGACGAGGCTCGGCAGCGCCTGCTGCTCGCCCAGTGCCAGCGAGTGCTGATCGGCGAGATGTTGCAAGTCGTCGAGGTCGTCAAGTTCCGGCAGGCTCCACAAACCGCCCCACAGACCGGTCGATGGGCGGCGATACAGCAGAATCGCGCCGTTGCCATTGGCGAGCATCGGCATCAGCGTGCGTTTCTGCGGGATAGCCTTGCGCGGCTTGGGAATCGGGTAGCGCGTTTCCAGGCCGAGCATGTGCGCCTCGCAGCCACGCTCCAGCGGGCAGAGCAGGCAACTCGGCTTGCTGCGCGTGCACAGCGTAGCGCCGAGATCCATCATCGCCTGGGTGTAGGCGTTGACCCGATCGTGCGGCGTAAAGCGCTCTGCGTTGGCCCACAGCTGTTTGGCGACCTTCGGCTCGCCGGGGTAGCCCTCTTGCGCGGTAAAGCGCGCAAGAACGCGTTTGACGTTGCCGTCGAGGATCGGCGCGCGCAGGCCCATGCTGATGCTGGCGATGGCGCCCGCGGTGGACAAGCCGATGCCCGGCAGATCCGTTAACTTTTCAACATCGCGCGGAAACTCGCCGCCGTACTCGCTGACGACGATTTTTGCGGTCTTCTGCAAATTGCGCGCGCGGGTGTAGTAGCCCAGGCCCGTCCACAGGTGCAGCACTTCGTCTTCTGGCGCCTCTGCCAGCGCTTCGACCGTTGGCAGTGCGGCCATGAAGCGGTCGAAGTAATTGAGCACAGTGCTGACCTGAGTCTGCTGCAACATGATTTCCGACACCCACACCCGATACGGGTTGATGTCCTGCTGCCAAGGCAAGTCGTGGCGGCCGTGGCGGTCGAACCAATCCAGCACCGCCTCTGAAAACTGCTCCGCTCTCATCGCTTGAACAGCCCCTTCAGTGCGTTTTTCAGTTCCGGGCTGACCTTGTCGCCCAGTTTTTCGTCGATTTTTTCGCTCAACTTGTCGCCGGCGAGTTTGCTTGCGACCTGGCCAAGGCGTTCGTTATCCAAGCGGCAGGCTTTGGCGCCCAGCTCCAGCGGGCCGCGGCAGCGCAGCGGCCACTCGACACCGACGAATTTATCGCCAACCTGGCAGGCCGGGTCCGGCATGGCGCTGGTGTCGCCTTCGACGATGATGCCGACGCGGTAATCCATGCCCAGCACGCGCAAATCGATATCGCCGTCACCGTTGACGGTCATGCCCGGGATTCGCACTTTCAGATCCGGGTTGCTGGCGATGCCGTTGCGGAACGTCAGGTTGCCCTTGAGCTCCTGGAACGGCGTGTCCTTGCCCCGTGGCTCGCCGCTGAGGGTTTTGCGATTGAGCGTGGCGATGCCTTTGCACAGTTGCTGCTCAAGGTTGGCGTTGAGCAACACGCCGTTGTTGATCACGAAGCTGGCGTTGCCGTTGAGGGAGTCGATCAGCGCCTGTTGGCTGTTGCCGCTGCCGGTAACGTTGCTGGTGAGGTTCACCAAACCTTTGACCGGTGGGGTCTTGCCTTGGCTTTCGAGGATTTTTTCCACCGGCACGCGGTTGATCCGGGTTTGCAGGTTCAGCACCGGTGCCGTTGGGCGCACGTCGAGAGTGCCTTTGGCTTCGAAGTCGCCGTTGTACAACTCACCGCGCAGGTTCTCCAGGGTCAGCAGGCCGCTCTGACCGGTGGCCTTGAGCGCGGCATTCTGGATTGGCAACTTGTCGAGGGTCAGCTGGCCGAAGGTCAGGTCGGCGTCGACGTCGAGTTTGGCCAAACGCTCAACCGGCAGCAGGCGCTCGGTGCTCCAGGCGCTTTTGCTCGGTTTGTCCGGCAGCGGCGTGGAACCTGCGCCGGCCATGGCGTCGGCTTCGGTGCTGGCGACTTCGGCCTGACGCACTTGCGTGGCGCTGGTAGCTTTTTCCGATTTCGGCGGCAGGTAGCGGTCGACGTCGAAGGTGTCGGCCTTGAGGATCGCCCGCAGCGATTGTTTGGCGAAGTCTTCGACGGCGATGCGGCCGCTGAAGCTGCTGTCGTCGAGTTTCAGGTTGATGTTGTCGAAAGCGACGCTGGTCGGCGTCGCCGCAACGCGGCTGACCAGTTCGACCTTGCTCAGGCTGCCCTCGGCCATGGCTGGCAGTTTCTGGCCGATGCTGTCGACGAATTTTGCTAGATCAAACTGGGCGATCGAGATGCCGCCAGTGATCTGCGGAGTCTTGTCGAGATCGTTAGCCTTCAGTTCACCCAAGGCGCGCAATTGATTGGCGGAGATCTTGATGCCAGTCCATTCGGCGACGTTCGCGGCTTTATCGAGCAATATTTGCCCTTGGGCTGAGAAGGTCATGGTCTTGCCTTGCAGCGGATCTCCCGCCACTTCGCCGGAGAGCTTCATGTCTTCGAACTTGTAGCGTTGCAGGGCGCGCTCGAAGCGCAGTTCGCCGCTGAGTTCGGTACGCACCCGCAATACCGGCTGATTGGTGCCTAGGAAAGCGGTGGCCTTGATCGGAATGTTGGTCGAATCGTGCACCGGGCCGGTGCTCAATTGGATGCTCTCGGCGCTGAACTGCTTGCCGGTGAGTTCGTCGTTGTACTCAACGCGGGCGTTGTTGACGGTCAGGCTGTCGATGTCGAGGCGAATCGGCTGGGCCGGTTTTTCCACCGCTACCGGGGTGTCGCTGGCCGGTTGGCTTGGGGTGGCGGGTGGCGTGGAACCAGCCGCTACCGGCACCTTGCCGATGTCTTCCCAGTTGCCGTGGCCATTCTTGTCGCGGTTCAGGCGCAGATTCAGACCTTCGACACGTACGTCACTCATCTGCACTTCGCGGCGCAACAGCGGCAGCACGCGCACGGACAGGCCGAGCATCTGCAAATCGGCAAAAGGTTCGGCAGGCTTGGCCAGGGTGGCAACGCTGGCCTCGTGCAGTTCCAGGCCGAGCCACGGGAACAGGCTCCAGCCGATATCGCCATTGAGCGTCAGCTCGATGTGGGCCTTGTCGCGGGCTATCTGGCGGATCTCGTCTTTGTAATCGTTGGGATCGAAGAGGTGGGTCAGGGCAAAGCCTGCCGCCACAATGATCAGCAACAGCCCGAGAAGTACCAGACCCAGGATTTTGCCGAACGCTTTCATGGGCGAGTCCTTGTAATTTAGTCGAATTCGTAATTTAGCCGGGGAGTATAGCGCTGCAACGACCCGGTCCGGTGTGGCGTCATGTTGCCGTTATCGTCAGCAGCACCTGAAACTTCGCGGCCAGCGCCTGAATCTCAAGCTGCCCCGCAGGCGCCAGCAGGCATAGTCCTGGCCTCGCTTGCGACGCCATTTTCTGCGTTTGGTTCACCCGTCTCTCGGCGAGACGATCTTCTGATTTTGAAAAAACCGGTTCAAAAGATCCCGGCGTTTCCCTGCTTCTTCAGAGGAGGAGATCAGATGACACGAAAAAAGGTGATATCAGTTTGGTTTTTCTGTCACGTGCAAATGGTAACCTTCGCCGGTTCGTCCGTCCTTCTGCGACTTAACGTCGCGCCTTCAAGGAGCTTCACCCAAAAAAAGGTCATGCCTGCGTGCATAAGGCCGAGGGTGAACAGTGGCTGGCGAACCATTCTAATAATTGGGGGATACACAATGAGCACGAGCATCACGGCGGACGGCCTTCGCGCCGACCAGCCTGCGTTCCTGTCCAAGGAGCGCATCATCGCCAAGCCCGGTTTCAACCGTTGGCTGGTTCCACCGGCCGCTCTGGCCATCCACCTGTGCATCGGCATGGCCTACGGCTTTTCGGTGTTCTGGTTGCCACTGTCCAAGGCGCTGGGCGTCACCAAACCGGTAGCCTGCGCGCCGGACATGAGCTTCATCGCACAAGTCTTCTCTTCGCAATGCGACTGGCCGATCTCGATGCTCGGCTGGATCTACACCCTGTTCTTCATCTTTCTCGGCTGCTCGGCCGCGATCTGGGGTGGCTGGCTTGAACACGCAGGGCCGCGCAAGGCTGGTGTTGTATCGGCATTGTGCTGGTGTGGCGGTCTGCTGATCTCGGCGCTGGGGATTTATACCCACCAGATCTGGCTGATGTGGATCGGCTCCGGCGTGATCGGTGGTATCGGCCTGGGTCTGGGCTACATCTCGCCGGTGTCGACCCTGATCAAGTGGTTCCCGGACAAGCGCGGCATGGCGACCGGCATGGCGATCATGGGCTTCGGTGGTGGCGCGATGGTCGGTGCGCCGTTGGCGACGGCGCTGATGAGCCACTTCGCCTCGCCTGAAGGTGTCGGCGTGTGGCAAAGCTTTGTGGCCATGGCTGCAATCTACTTTGTGTTCATGATCGGTGGCGCCCTGGCCTACCGCGTGCCGCCTACCGGCTGGAAGCCTGAGGGCTGGACTGCACCGGCGAAAAAAGCGTCGAACTCGATGATCACTCATCGTCACGTGCACGTGAATGTGGCTTGGAAAACTCCGCAATTCCGTCTGGTGTGGCTGGTGCTGTGCCTGAACGTATCGGCCGGTATCGGCATCCTCGGCATGGCTTCGCCACTGTTGCAGGAAGTGTTCGGTGGCAAGTTGCTCGGTGTTGATGTGCCGTTCGGCCAGCTGGATGCCGGGCAACTGGCTTCGATTGCCGCGATTGCTGCCGGTTTCACTGGTTTGCTAAGCCTGTTCAACATCGGTGGCCGGTTCTTCTGGGCATCGTTCTCGGACTATCTGGGTCGTAAAAACACCTACTTCGTGTTTTTTGCGCTGGGTTTTGCCCTGTACGCATTGATCCCGAACCTTGGCCACTTGGGCAACGTTGCGCTGTTCGTGGCGGCGTTCTGCATCATTCTGTCGATGTACGGCGGTGGTTTTGCGACTGTTCCGGCATATCTGGCTGACTTGTTCGGCACGCAGATGGTCGGTGCGATTCATGGTCGTCTGCTGACTGCCTGGGCTGCGGCTGGCGTGCTCGGCCCGGTGCTGGTGAACTACCTGCGTGAGTATCAACTGAGCATCGGCGTTGAACGCGCCGCCGCTTACGACATCACCCTGTACATCCTGGCAGGCCTGCTGGTGTTGGGCTTCCTGTGCAACCTGCTGGTGCGCCCGGTGGCCGACAAGTACTTCATGACCGACGCCGAACTGGCTGCCGAACAGGCACTGGGTCATGACAAAGGTGCTGATGCGAGCACCGTTCTGGAGTGGAAAGCTGCACCGGGCAGCAAGCCATTGGCTATCGCTGCGTGGCTGGCGGTCGGCATTCCGTTGGCGTGGGGTGTGTGGGTGACCCTGCAGAAAACGGCGGTATTGTTTCACTAAGTAAACGCTAAAACGCAGTACCCCTGTGGGAGCGAGCCTGCTCGCGAAGACGGAGTGTCAGTCGACATCAGTGTTGGCTGATATACCGCTTTCGCGAGCAGGCTCGCTCCCACATTTGTTTTTGGGGTGTCCAAAATGAGTTGTATGGACATGTCTACCCGCGACAGCCGGGCGTTCTATCCGTCTGCCATATCACCTCGCGTGTTTCTGTTTCGGCCCCGCGCCCCTATAATGGCTGCCTTTTTCGCCCAATGATTTTGCGGAGCTGGTGATGGCCGAACGTAAGGCGTCTGTCGAGCGCGACACTCTGGAAACCCAGATCAAAGCCTCGATCAACCTTGATGGCACCGGAAAGGCCCGATTCGATATCGGTGTTCCTTTTCTTGAGCACATGCTGGATCAGATCGCCCGTCACGGGTTGATCGACCTGGATATTGAATGCAAGGGCGATCTGCATATCGACGACCACCATACGGTGGAAGACGTCGGTATCACTCTCGGCCAAGCCTTCGCCAAAGCCATCGGCGACAAGAAAGGCATCCGTCGCTACGGCCACGCCTACGTGCCGCTCGATGAAGCGCTGTCGCGCGTGGTGATCGACTTCTCCGGTCGTCCGGGCTTGCAGATGCATGTGCCGTACACCCGCGCCACCGTGGGCGGCTTCGACGTTGACCTGTTCCAGGAATTCTTCCAGGGCTTCGTCAACCACGCGCTCGTCAGCATGCACATCGACAACCTGCGCGGCACCAACACCCACCACCAGATCGAAACCGTGTTCAAGGCTTTCGGCCGCGCCCTGCGCATGGCTGTGGAGCTGGATGAGCGCATGGCCGGGCAGATGCCATCGACCAAAGGCGTTCTGTAATGCAGACGGTTGCAGTTATCGACTACGGCATGGGCAACCTGCACTCGGTGGCCAAGGCCCTCGAGCACGTCGGTGCCGGCAAGGTGCTGATCACCAGCGATGCGGATGTGATCCGTGAAGCCGACCGCGTGGTCTTCCCCGGCGTTGGCGCGATTCGCGATTGCATGGCGGAGATCCGTCGCCTCGGTTTTGACTCGCTGGTACGTGAAGTCAGCCAGGATCGGCCGTTCCTCGGTATCTGTGTCGGCATGCAAGCCTTGCTCGACACCAGCGAAGAGAACGACGGCGTCGACTGCATCGGCCTGTTCCCGGGCGCGGTGAAGTTCTTCGGCAAAGACCTGCACGAAGACGGCGAACACCTGAAAGTCCCGCACATGGGCTGGAACGAAGTGAAGCAGTCGGTGAGTCACCCGCTGTGGCATGACATTCCGGACATGGCGCGTTTCTACTTTGTGCACAGCTATTACATCGCCGCCGCCAATGCGCGGCAGGTGGTGGGCAGCGGTCATTACGGCGTCGATTTCGCTGCAGCACTGGCCGAAGGCTCGCGCTTCGCCGTGCAGTTCCACCCGGAGAAGAGCCATACCCATGGCCTGCAATTGCTGCAGAACTTCGCCGCGTGGGACGGTCGCTGGTAAATGGCCGCCAAGAAGTCCAAGCCGCCGATCCTGACCCTCACTCCCGAGCAGGAGAGCGAGGCCAATCACAAGATCAAACGCTTTATGGAAGATCGTTTCGAACTCGACCTCGGGTCATTCGAAGCGGCCGAGATTCTTGAGTTGTTTACCCGCGAAATTGCTCCGCACTATTACAACAGGGCGATTTTCGATGTGCAGACCCACCTCAAGGAGCGGTTTGACAGCATCGAAAGTGACCTGTGGGCGCTCGAGAAAAACTGATTTCCGAGCCAAGCTGAACATTCAAATTTGAAGGTTTGCCAGATGCTGATTATTCCCGCTATCGATCTTAAAGACGGTGCCTGCGTACGTCTGCGCCAGGGCCGCATGGAAGATTCCACAGTGTTCTCCGATGACCCGGTGAGCATGGCTGCCAAGTGGGTAGAGGGCGGTTGCCGTCGTCTGCATCTGGTCGATCTGAATGGCGCATTCGAAGGCCAGCCGGTCAACGGCGAAGTGGTCACGGCCATCGCCAAGCGTTACCCGACCCTGCCGATCCAGATTGGCGGCGGCATTCGCTCGCTGGAAACCATCGAGCACTACGTCAAGGCTGGCGTGAGCTACGTGATCATCGGCACCAAAGCGGTGAAAGATCCGGCGTTCGTGGCTGAAGCCTGCCGTGCGTTCCCGGGCAAAATCATTGTCGGTCTGGATGCCAAAGACGGTTTTGTCGCTACTGATGGCTGGGCTGAAATCAGCACCGTGCAGGTGATTGATCTGGCCAGGCAGTTCGAAGCCGATGGTGTGTCCTCGATCGTTTATACCGACATCGCCAAAGACGGCATGATGCAGGGCTGCAACGTGCCGTTCACCGCCGCGCTGGCGGCGGCCACGAAGATCCCGGTGATCGCTTCCGGCGGCATCCACAACCTCGGTGACATCAAGTCACTGCTCGACGCCAAGGCACCGGGCATCATCGGCGCGATCACCGGCCGGGCGATCTACGAAGGCACTCTCGATGTCGCCGAAGCGCAAGCTTTCTGCGATTCGTACAAAGGCTGAGGACTGACCATGGCGCTGGCCAAACGCATCATCCCTTGCCTGGACGTGGACAACGGCCGGGTCGTCAAAGGTGTGAAGTTCGAGAACATCCGCGATGCCGGCGACCCGGTGGAAATCGCCCGTCGCTATGACGAGCAGGGTGCCGACGAGATTACCTTTCTCGACATCACCGCCAGCGTCGATGGCCGCGACACCACGCTGCATACCGTCGAGCGCATGGCCAGCCAGGTGTTTATCCCGCTGACCGTCGGCGGTGGCGTGCGTACCGTGCAGGACATCCGCAATCTGCTCAATGCCGGTGCCGATAAGGTTTCGATCAACACCGCTGCGGTGTTCAATCCGGAATTCGTTGGCGAAGCGGCGCAGCATTTCGGCTCGCAATGCATCGTCGTCGCCATCGACGCGAAGAAGGTTTCCGGCCCGGGCGAAACCCCGCGCTGGGAAATCTTCACCCACGGCGGTCGCAAGCCGACCGGCCTCGACGCGGTCGAGTGGGCAAAGAAAATGGAAGGCCTCGGTGCCGGTGAGATCCTGCTGACCAGCATGGATCAGGACGGCATGAAAAACGGTTTCGACCTCGGCGTGACCCGTGCCATCAGCGATGCACTGGGCATTCCGGTGATCGCTTCCGGTGGTGTCGGCAACCTGCAGCATCTGGCCGACGGCATCCTCGAAGGTCACGCCAGTGCGGTGTTGGCGGCGAGTATTTTCCACTTCGGCGAATACACCGTGCAGGAAGCCAAGGCGTATATGGCGCATCGTGGGATTGTAATGCGCTAAACCATACAGGCCAGTGGACAGCATGGCGTACCCAAGGCACTCTTGGGCACGCCATGGATTTCGGTAGCCCGACATGATCAAACGCCTGCTTCTTGTTCTCGCCAGTGCCTCTGTGTTGCTGCTCAACACGGCCCGTGCGGAAAACAGTCCCGACACCGATCTGGTGCTGCTCACCGAAAACTTCCCGCCGTACAACATGGCGAAGAACGGCAAAAACTTCGCCCAGGGCGAGAACATCAACGGTATTGCGACCGACATCGTGCGCGAGATGTTCCAGCGTGCCGGTGTCAGCTACAGCCTGACACTGCGCTTCCCTTGGGAGCGGGTCTACAAACTGGCGCTGGAAAATCCCGGTTACGGTGCCTTCGTGATGGCGCGTTTGCCGGATCGCGAGAAACTCTTCAAATGGGTCGGCCCGATCGGCCCCGACGACTGGATTTTGTTGGCCAAGGCTGACAGCAAGATCACCCTCGAAACCCTCAATGACGCGCGCAAATACAAGATCGGTGCCTACAAGGGCGATGCGATTGCCGAGACGCTGATCAAGCAAGGCCTGAAGCCGGTAGTGGTGCTGCGCGATCAGGACAATGCGAAGAAGCTGGTCAACGGTCAGATCGACCTGTGGGCGACGGGTGATCCTGCCGGCCGATATCTGGCGCGACAGGATGGTGTGACCGGGCTCAAGACCGTGCTGCGTTTCAATAGCGCAGAGTTGTACCTGGCACTGAACAAAGACGTCTCCGACGACGTTGTCGCCAAGCTTCAGGCCGCGCTCGATCAACTGCGCAAAGAAGGTGTAGTTGACGACATCATGGCGCGGTATCTGTAGCGCTCGGCAAATCTGGCTCCGGTGGCGAGGCGATGACTTCGTTGTCTGCTCCGGGAGTCCGTGTTTCCATTTCCACTTCTGGCTCCTGTTGCGCAACGACAGTGACTTCAGGCTCCGCGGGCGTGTACTGGCTGATGTGCAGGCTGGCGCCATCGGTGTAACTGAAACCACCTGTCACCGGCGTACCGTCTGCGCGCATTAGCCGGTAGTCGCTCTGCTTCAGATAAACCGCCACGGATCTGTTTTTGTCCACGACAGCGACCACGTCAATGGCTGCTGTGTTTAACCATTCGTTGGCGTGAATTTCACATTGGGTGAAATCGTGGCTCAGTCGCGCCGAAAACAGGAGCGGGTTGGGCAGGCTGGTTTGCCATTGAGCGCCAAACTCGACCGAGGTGATGCGGGTGAATGTGCGCAGGCTTTCAGTTCGCTGCGCACGGGGAGATGTCCATCTGAACGTCTTGCTCTGGTCGTCTGTGTTGTGGCCATGGCCGACCAGCACATACTGATCCGTGCGTTCCAGAAGATAGCAAGGTGACAGGCGTAGCTGCTCAAGGGGAGGGAGTTGCGGGTCTCTTACTGCAAACCAGGGAAGTCGAACGATGTAAGTGGGCTTGTCCGCAGCCTCCGCAAGCGCTGGCGTTTCCCCGCAAAGCACAGGTGCTGTTGGCTGCGGGTTGACCTGAAGCGGGATCTGCATGCGCAACGAGTAGACGGGAGCATTGGCCGGCCTTGAGTAGCCGCTGAAACCGGTAAAGGTGCCCGGTGCCAGATGGATCTCACCCGATGCGGGGTCTGGCGGTACGGCAGTCCAGACGCTCACACTTTGTCGGGCACCGCTGCTTTTGTCGTTCCAGACCGGTTCGGTGCCGCTCGATGCAATCACCAGATCCTCACGGACACAACGGACCGCGTTGAACGAAGGTTTTTCGTGGTCGCTTGAGCAAACCGACCCCAGTGCCACGTAGCCGTCTGGGGGGATTGGTTTCCAGATCGATAGGTCTCTTTTCGATCCTGAGCCGGAATCTTTCCAGATCAACTGGTAATCGTCGGGGCGACACAGCGCCTTGCCCTTGGCGGGATCGGTGCTGGGTGTGTCTGCTTCGCAAACCACAGCCACCACGCGCGTGCCGTTGATATTGCCGTGACCGACAGAGGCGACGTCGCCCAGAGGGAAATAGCCTGGCAGCAGATCAGGGGCAGGGGTGGGGTGCCAGAAGGCTGCAGGTTTTGCCTGCAAACCGCTGGTATCCCAGATTCGCAGAAATTCTGTCGTGAAGTTGATCAGCAGGTTGTCGGTTTTTATGGAGTTCATTCGCCCGGCAGACGAAGTGATTTGTTCATCGGTCGTCATAGTCAGTCCTGATAGTTGATGGGCGACTCAAGGGGAGTCGCGACCTGTTGCAGGTCTCACTATCAGCAAGTGCGCCAGACCTCTGGCGGTAACTATGTATTTACATTCGTGACCGGGTGTTACCGATACACGCCGTCTTTGCCATGACCGGCCATGGCGCGATTGCTGCGCACGCTGATCATCTGCTTGATGTCGATCCACTCGATGCCCTGGGCCTTGAGCTTGGGCAACTCGCGCTCGAGCACCGCCAACGTCTGTGGATAAGGATGTCCGATCATCACGGCTGAACCTTGTTTGTGCGCAAGGCTGATCGCTGTCTGCAACTGGGTAAAGATCGCCGCCTCGGTGCGCTCGTCATCGAGGAATACATCGCGGGAAACACTCGCCAGATCGATCTTCTGCGCCTGTTGCGCGGCCACGGTCTGCGCGCTGGTGCGGCTGTCGACGAAGAACTTGTGGCGGCGCTGCAATTCCGCCATCAACCACGCCATCGCTACCGGTTGCGCAGTCATGCGACTGCCCATGTGGTTGTTGATGCCGGCGGTGAAGGGGACCCTTTTGAACGCAGCGTTGAGGCGTTTTTCGAGTTCTTCGATGGGTAGTTCCGGATGCCAGGCAAACGGACCGGTGGCCGGGTCCATCGGCATGTGCAGGATGACGACCTTGCCGGCGCGATGGGCCTCGCGGGCGAATTCGGTGGCGTGCGGTGTGTCGGGCATGATCGCCGTGGTCACCGGGCCAGGCAGGGCCAGCACACGGCGGTCCCGGGGCAGGTTCTGCCCCAGGTCGTCGATGATCAGCGTCAGGTAGGCTTTGTGCGGTGTTGGTTTGGCGGGCTCTGCGTGGGCAGTACCCGCCATACAACACAACAGGACGAAGAGGAAACGCAAACCCATCCTCAACGGCCGGAGGTGATGCTCAGGCCTTTGAGCAGGCTGAGGGCCTGGGCCAACTGGTAATCATCATCCTGCGGCATCGCTTTGGCCTTGGTGCCGGAACCGGTCGGTTTGTCGGCGCCGCCGTTGCCATTGCCCAGGTGACCTTGCAGATCAGCTTCCTTGAAGTAATCGCCGTCCGCCTCGTTGGTGATCTTGGCCTTGCGCACTTCGATGTCCGGGACGATGCCCTGGGCCTGGATCGAGCGACCATTGGGCGTGAAGTACAGCGCGGTGGTGATCTTCAGCGCGCGGTCGTTATTCAGCGGCAGCACGGTTTGTACCGAGCCTTTGCCGAAACTGGTGGTACCCATGACCACAGCGCGTTTCTGATCCTGCAGGGCGCCGGCGACGATTTCCGAGGCCGAGGCGCTGCCACCGTTGATCAGCACGACCATCGGCACGGCTTCGCTTTCGTCCTTGCCGGTGGCGGAGAAGCGCAGCTCGGAGTTGGCGATCCGGCCTTTGGTGTAGACGATCAGGCCTTTGGTGATGAAGTGGTCGACCACTTCAACCGCCGCCTGCAACACGCCGCCCGGGTTGTTGCGCAGGTCGAGAATGATGCCGTTGAGCTTCTTGCCGTTGTCCTTGCGCATCTTGGCCAGGGCCTTGGAGACCTCTTCACCGGTCTTGACCTGGAACTGGGTGATGCGGATGTAACCGTAGCCCGATTCGAGCAACTGCGACTTGACGCTCTTCACCTGAATCACTGCACGCGCCAAAGTCACGTCGAACGGCGTGCCGCCGTCACGGACCAGGGTCAGGGTGATTTTCTGGCCGATCTTGCCGCGCATCTTGTCCACGGCTTCGGTCATGGTCTGGCCGCGCGTCGGCGCGCCGTTGATCTTGACGATGAAGTCGCCGGCCTGAATGCCGGCCTTCGACGCAGGCGTGTCGTCGATTGGCGAGACGACTTTGATGAAGCCGTCTTCGGCACCGACTTCGATACCCAGACCGCCGAACTCGCCGCTGGTGCTTTCCTGCAACTCGGTGAAGTCTTCAGGGCCCAGATAAGCGGAGTGTGGATCAAGGTTGCTGAGCATGCCCTTGATCGCGTTCTCCAGCAGGGTCTTGTCGTCCACCGGTTCGACATAGGCGGCTTTGATCCGGTCCATGACCTCGGCAAAGGTGCGCAACTCTTCCAGCGGCAGCGGGGCTTTGGAGGTCGCGGCAGTGCCTGCCGGCGCGACGGCCGGGGCCGGTTGAGCGGCGAACGCCAAAGGCGCGCCGATCACCAGGGCGATCGTCAGGGCCAGCGAGGTAAGGCGGGACAAATGCAGCATGTCGAACGAACTCCTGAAATTTGGTGACTCAACGCCTATCCTTGCGCGCGGCACCATTGCGCCGGATCACTCGGGTGACCCTGCTGACGAATTGCAAAATACAGCGCTGATGTGTCCTGGCCGCCACTGTTACCGACAGTGGAGATGGACTCACCGGCTTTAACCACGTCGCCGGCTGACTTGAGCAGCGTCTGGTTGTGACCGTAAAGACTCAGAAAACCGTTGCCGTGATCGAGGATCACCAGCAGCCCGGCACCGCGCAACCAGTCGGCAAACACTACGCGCCCGCCGTGTACGGCGTGCACCTGGCTACCGGCAGAGGCGCTGATCATCACGCCATCCCACTTGGTCCGGGCATCGTCGCCACGACTTTCACCGAAGCGTGCCAGCAGTCGACCATCAACTGGCCACGGAAGTTTTCCCCGGGTTGCAGCAAAAGGCCCGCCAAAGGTCTCGCCGCTGCTGGAAACCAGCGCGCCGGCTGTTGATCTGGCTGGTTTTCGTGGGGCGTCGCTGTTTTCAGCCTGCGCCTCACGCAAGCGCTTTTTTTCCGCTTCCTGCTGGGCGATCAGCGCTTTCTGCCGCGCTTCTTCTGCCTCACGAGCCTGGCGGGCCAGGGTTTCTTCAATGGTTTTAAGGACTTTAGACAGGTCTGCCTGATCCTGCTCGCGAGCGACGAGTTTCTGGTCGCGGGCCTTCACGTCATCGTTGAGCTTGGCGAGGACTTGCTGGCGTTCCTTGCGAACCTTGTCGAGCTCGTCACGCTGGCTGTCGAGGCTGCTTTTCTGCACGAGCAATTGCGCTTGCTGCAAGCCGATGTCTTTTTCGACATTAGCCAGTTGGCGCAGGGTTTCGTTGAAGTTCTTCAACTGCTCCAGGCGGGCCTGGCTCAGGTAATCGTAATAGGTGAGGGTGCGGGCGAATTTCTCGGGGTTCTGCTGGTTGAGCAGCAACTTGAGGTATTCCTGACGGCCGTTCTGATAGGCAGCGCGGGCCTGGATGGCGATCAGTCGCTGCTGTTCAGTGCGCGCGCTCTGGAGTTTTTTTTTCTCCGCATCGAGTCGCTGCAGCTCGGATTCGCTCTTTTGCAGTTCTTTCTGCAGCGCATCGACCTGTTTCTGCAGCTTGCCCATCTCGGTTTCAGTGCCCTTGAGCTCTTTCTGCACGCCGGATTTTTCCTCCTGGAGCTTGCCCAGCAGCTTTTTCAGCTCGGCAATATCCTGACGCGTGGCATCCAACTGTTGTTGGGTTTGCGCGCGCTCGTCAGCGAAGGCCGGTTGGAGCAGGCAGGTCAGAGCGAGGGCAATCAGGACGCGAAGCATAGGGGCGGGCGGCACCAGGGTAAGGGACGGCCTAGTATGCCCGCCCGACGCTGCAAAAAAAACGCCCAATTGGGGCTGTGTGATAACTGGACTGAAAAACACCACAAACCTTTGTAGGAGTGACCTGTGGCGAGGGGATTTATCCCCGATCGGCTGCGCAGCAGTCGTAAAACCCGAACACCCGATGCATCTGATACGCCGCGGTGTCAGGTTTCAGGGCGGCTCCGCCACCCATCGGGGATGAATCCCCTCACCACAAAATCATTCCAACAGGGTTTTTGCGGTGCTTGCTGATTCGAGTCAGACCAGAATCGAGGTACCAGTCATTTCTGCCGGTTTTTCCAGGCCCAGCAGTTTCAGCATGGTCGGCGCCACGTCCGCCAGTACGCCGCCTTCACGGATCTTGAGGTCACGCTTGCCGACATAAATGAACGGCACCGGCTCGGTGGTGTGCGCGGTGTGCGCCTGCCCGGTGGACTCGTCAGCCATTTGCTCGACGTTGCCGTGGTCAGCGGTGATCAGTGCTTCGCCATCGACCTTCTCCAGCGCTTCGACGATGCGGCCGACGCAGGTGTCGAGGCATTCAACCGCCTTCACCGCCGCGTCGAACACGCCGCTATGACCAACCATATCGCCGTTGGCGTAGTTGACCACGATCACGTCGTAGCGCTGGTTTTCGATGGCATCGACGATGCGGTCGGTCACCTCAGGCGCGCTCATTTCCGGCTGCAGGTCGTAGGTGGCGACTTTCGGCGACGGGATCAGGATGCGCTCTTCGCCCGGGAACGGTTCTTCGCGACCGCCGGAGAAGAAGAAGGTCACATGGGCGTATTTCTCGGTTTCGGCGATGCGCAGCTGGGTCTTGCCGTTTTTCGCCAGGTAGTCGCCCAGCACGTTTTCCAGGCTGCCGGCGGCGAAGGCGCAAGGCGCGGGAATGCTCGCCGCGTATTGGGTCAGCATGACGAAACCGGCAAGTGCAGGCTGGCGTGCGCGCTCGAAGTCGTTGAAATCGTTTTCGACGAATACGCGGGTCAGCTCGCGGGCGCGGTCGGCGCGGAAGTTCATGAACACCACGGCGTCGCCGTCTTCGACTTTCACCGGCTCGCCGATGGTGGTGGCTTTGACGAATTCGTCGCTCTCGCCGCGAGCGTAAGCGGCTTCCAGGCCTTCCTGAGCGGTGGCGGCGTTGTATTCGCTGTTGCCGTCGACGATCAGGTTGTACGCCTGAGCCACGCGGTCCCAGCGGTTGTCACGGTCCATGGCGAAGTAGCGGCCGACGATACTGGCGATGCGGCCCTTGCCGAGTGCCTGGAACGTCGCGTCGAGCAGTTCGATCGACGACGCGGCGCTTTTCGGTGGGGTGTCACGGCCATCGAGGAAGGCGTGCAGGTAGATTTTTTCGGCGCCGCGCTTGAAGGCCAGTTCGGCCATGGCGATCAGGTGGTCCTGGTGGCTGTGCACGCCGCCATCCGACAGCAGGCCCATGAAGTGCACGGCTTTGCCCGCAGCCACGGCTTTATCCACAGCGGCGCAAATGGTCGGGTTCTCGAAGAACTCGCCGTCGCGGATCGATTTGGTCACACGGGTGAAGTCCTGATACACCACGCGACCGGCACCGAGGTTCATGTGGCCGACTTCGGAGTTGCCCATCTGACCGTCCGGCAGGCCGACGTCCATGCCGCTGCCCGAGATCAAGCCGTTCGGCACTGTGGCCCACAGGCGATCCAGCACGGGCTTCTTCGCCGCGAAAACGGCATTCGATTCGGGGCTGTCGCTGTGACCGAAGCCGTCGAGAATGATCAGGACCAAAGGTTTAGGCGTGGTAGTCATGGAATCCACTCGTGGCTAATAAAGAAGAAGGCGATGGAAAAGGGAGTTGGAGTTTAAAGCCAAGTTCAATCCACGTCACCGCCGGACGGGGTTTGGCCCACCATAGGGGCTGTGTATACTGGCCGACATTTTAACGCCCTGGAACCTCCTTCGATGGTTGCTCACCTGATTGAATTTGCCACTAACCACTACATTCTTGTCGGTATCTTCGTCGTACTGCTGGCTCTGCTGCTGGCGCACACGATGCAGGGCGGCGGTAAAAGCCTGAGCACGGGCGAGCTGACCGCGCTGGTCAACAAAGAAGCAGGCGTGGTGGTGGACATCCGTCCGGCCAAGGATTTCGCTGCCGGCCACATCGTTGGCGCGATCAACATTCCTCAAGACAAGCTGGCCGCGCGCACTGGCGAGCTGGAAAAACACAAGGCCAAGACCATCATTCTGGTCGATGCCCTGGGCCAGACCGCCGGCACCCACGCCCGCGAACTGATGAAGACCGGCTTCACCGCCGCCAAGCTGTCCGGCGGGATCTCCAGCTGGAAAGGCGACAACCTGCCGTTGGTGAAGTGATATGAGCGAAGTCATCGTCTACTCCAGCGATTACTGCCCTTATTGCTCGCGAGCCAAGTACCTGCTCGAGAACAAAGGCGTGGCCTTCAAAGAGATCAAGGTCGATGGCAAGCCGCAGGTGCGCGCCGAAATGACCCAGAAGGCCGGCCGCACATCCGTGCCGCAGATCTGGATCGGCAGCAAGCACATCGGCGGTTGTGACGATTTATATGCCCTGGAGCGCGCCGGCAAGCTCGACGCGCTGCTCAAGGCCTGAACGGCTGCACCCACGTACAGCAATCCCTAAAGACCCAAGATCAGAAAGGATCTGAGATGACTGACCAACAGAACACTGCAGCCAGCGAAGAAGAAACCGCACCGCAATTCTCCTTGCAGCGCATCTACGTACGCGACTTGTCCTTCGAAGCCCCGAAAAGCCCGGCGATCTTCCGCCAGCAGTGGGATCCGAGCGTCGGTCTGGATCTGAACACTCGCCAGAAAGAGCTGGAAGGCGATTTCTTCGAAGTCGTGCTGACCCTGTCCGTTACCGTGAAAAACGGCGACGAAGTGGCCTTCATCGCTGAAGTGCAACAGGCCGGTATCTTCCTGATCAAGAATCTGGACCCGGCTTCGATGAGCCACACCCTGGGTGCGTTCTGCCCGAACATCCTGTTCCCGTACGCTCGTGAGACTCTGGACAGCCTGGTGACTCGTGGTTCGTTCCCGGCGTTGATGCTGGCTCCGGTGAACTTCGACGCCTTGTACGCGCAAGAGCTGCAGCGCATGCAGGAAAGCGGCGAGACGCCAACCGTTCAATAAACGGTCTGAGCAACAACGAAAAAAGCGCCGTAACAGGCGCTTTTTTCTTGGCTGATCGTTCCCACGCAGAGCATGGGAACGATCGGTCAGGGGCTTGCGTGTTATTTGAAGTCGTTTTGGCGCCACGCTTCGTACACGGCCACTGCCACGGTGTTGGACAGGTTCAGGCTGCGGCAGCCTTCGCGCATTGGCAGGCGCAAGCGTTGTTCGGCGGGCAGGGCGTCCAGTACCTCTGGCGGCAGGCCACGGCTTTCCGGGCCAAAGATGAACGCATCGCCCGGGACGAACGCGGCATCATGAAACGGTCGCGAGCCCTTGGTGGTGAAGGCGAACAAGCGCGGGTTGCCCAAGCTTTCCAGGCAACTGGCGAGGTCGGCGTGGCGTTGCAGCGTGGCATATTCGTGGTAATCGAGACCGGCACGACGCAAGCGCTTGTCGTCCATCTCGAAGCCCAGCGGTTCGATCAAATGCAGGTGGCAGCCGCTGTTGGCGCACAGCCTGATAACGTTGCCGGTATTCGGCGGAATTTCTGGTTGAAAAAGGATGACGTGAAACATGCACGGCTCCGAAGGTAAAGATGACGCGCATTCTACGCCGCAAGCGGACTCGCGTTCGAAACTATTCCCACGGGTGATCGGTTCGCTGGCGATTGTCGGACTGATGATCGGTTTGATGATTGGTCGCCTGACCACGCCCGACCCGAGCGTGCTGCAGCAGATCGAGGCGACTGACGGCGGTCTGGTGGTCTGGTTCAACAACGAGCCGAAGCTGCACGGTGAAATCATCGACGGCACGGTGGCGCTGTTGTTCCAGGCTGAGGGCAAGGCGCAGAAGGGCCAACTCAAGCTCAACGGCAAAGACGTTAATTGGCGGACGCGAGTGAGTGATGGCGGGTTGTTGCTGACGGTACTGGCAGCGCGGCCGCTGCAGGGTGACTGGGCCGGGAGCGAGGTCGATGACCGCTGGCGGCTGGAGATCCATCTCCGGGAGCAATAAAAGCGGGAATCCCTGACCTGCCTGTATCAGGGCTCCCAAAAGGCTGGACTGCGCGATGGCGTCAGTCCGGTGTAAAGAGGGAACCCCCGGCCTGCCTGTACCAAGGATCCCAAAAGGGTGGGCGCATCCGTTGCGGTGTGAGCCCGGTGTAAAGAGGGGAATCCCCGGCCTGCCTGTACCAAGGTCCCCGAAAGGGTGGGTGAATCGAATCACCTGTAAGAGCTATTGCAGGGGGCGTGCCAGCTTTTTACGGATTGAAACAAAAACCGTCTTCAGAAATGCGAAAGCCCCGGAATACGGGGCTTTCGTGTTTATAAAGTTTCAGTTTTCAAGTGATTTTGTGTCGGATTTTGAACCGCTCGCTGTGCGCGATAGCGGGTCAAAGTGCCTTATGGTGGTGCATGCGAAAAAAGATCGCTCAGGTGTTGAGGTCGAACTCAACCCTCATCCCCTTCATCATCATCCCCACCATCGACCTTCATCCCCAGTTCTTTGATCTTGCGCGTCAGGGTATTACGCCCCCAACCCAGCAACACCGCGGCATCACGACGACGCCCGGCGGTATGTTTCAACGCCGTTTCGATCATGATCCGCTCAAACGCCGGCACTGCACTGTCGAGCAGACTCGACTGGCCACGCGCCAACGCCTGATCCGCCCACTGGCGCAACGCCTGCTCCCAGTTGGTTACTGGCGCCGAATCCTGCGGCAGGCTCAGCAGTTCCGGCGGCAGGTCGCTGATGTGTACTTCGCGCCCGGAGGCCATCACCGTGATCCAGCGGCACGTGTTTTCCAACTGGCGCACGTTGCCGCCCCACGGCAGGTTTTTCAGGTATTCCTCGGTCTCGCTTTTCAGCAGCTTCGGCTCGACCGCCAGTTCTTGCGCGGCGCGGCTAAGGAAGTGCTTGGCCAGGGTCGGGATGTCTTCGCGACGATCCGACAGGCGCGGGATGTGGATGCGAATCACGTTGAGGCGGTGGAACAAGTCTTCACGGAATTTCCCGGCATGCACCAGGGTTTCCAGATTCTGGTGGGTCGCGGCAATGATCCGCACATCGACCTTGACCGGCACGTGTCCGCCAACGCGATAGAACTCGCCGTCGGCCAGTACCCGCAGCAGACGGGTTTGGGTGTCCGCCGGCATGTCGCCGATTTCATCGAGGAACAGCGTGCCGCCGTCGGCCTGTTCGAAGCGCCCGCGACGCAGGTTGGCCGCTCCGGTGAAGGCGCCTTTCTCGTGGCCGAACAGTTCGGATTCCATCAGATCCTTGGGGATCGCCGCCATGTTCAGTGCAATGAACGGCGAGGCCGCGCGCGGGCTGTGGCGGTGCAGGGCGTGGGCGACCAGTTCTTTACCGGTGCCGGATTCGCCGTTGATCAGCACGGTGATGTTGGAGTGGCTCAAGCGGCCAATGGCGCGAAACACTTCCTGCATCGCCGGCGCTTCGCCGATGATTTCCGGAGTGCGAGTCAGCGCTGGCACCACTTCCAGGCCTTGCTGTTCTTGCGCATGCTGATTGGCGCGCTTGACCAGCGAAACCGCCTCATCAACGTCGAACGGCTTGGGCAGATATTCGAACGCGCCGCCCTGATAAGAGGCGACAGCGCTGTCCAGATCGGAGTGAGCGGTCATGATGATGACCGGCAGCCGTGGGTGCTGCTCGCGAATCCGCGCCAGCAGGTCCAGGCCACTGGCACCCGGCATGCGGATGTCGGAAATGATCACGTCCGGTTGCTGACGGGCCAGACGACTCATCACGCCATCGGCGCTGTCGAAGCTCTGGGTGGTCATGCCTTCCTGCTGCAAGGCTTTTTCCAGAACCCAACGGATAGAACGGTCGTCATCGACGATCCACACAGTTTCACTACGGCTCATGTCGATGTGGCTCCTTGTTCCAGTGGCAGAAAGATCGAGAACGTGGTGTGGCCTGGGTGGCTGTCACACTCGATCAGACCCTGGTGCTGGCTGATGATGTTCTGGGTAATGGCCAGGCCCAGCCCGGTACCGTCCGGACGGCCGCTGACCATGGGAAAGAAAATGGTTTCCTGGAGTTCCGCCGGGATGCCCGGGCCGTTGTCGATGATCTCGATCTTGGTCACCAGACGATGGCGGACGTGGCCGATGGTGAACTGACGCATGGTCCGGGTACGCAAACTGATGCGACCCAGGCGCAGCTCGTTCTGGCTGCTGATCGCCTGCATCGCATTGCGCACAATGTTCAATACGGCCTGAATCATTTGCTCGCGGTCGATCAACACGTCGGGAATGCTTGGGTCGTAATCGCGCACCAGCGTGATGCAGCCCTGACTCTCCGCTTCGACCAGTTGGCCGACGCGTTCGAGCACTTCGTGAACGTTGCACATAGCCAGTGACGGTAACTTGTTCGAACCGAGCATGCGGTCGACCAGATTGCGCAGACGATCGGCCTCTTCAATGATCACGTTGGTGTAGTCGCGCAGGCTGTCTTCCGGCAGTTCGCGGGCCAGCAGTTGCGCCGCGCCCCGAATACCGCCGAGGGGATTCTTGATCTCATGGGCGAGGCCGCGAACCAACATCTTGCTGGTTTCCTGCTTGGACAACTGCGCCTCTTCCTTGGTGATCCGCAGCAAGCGGTCACGCGGGTGGACTTCCAGCAGCAGCATGGTTGCGCCATTGCTGAGGATCGGCGTCACCGCGTAATCCACGGTCAGGGTCTGGCCGGTGAGGGCGGTGAGCATCGCTTCGCGCTTGGTGAATGGATGCGCCTGTTCCACTGCCTGGCGCAAAGAGTTGAGCGCCTCGGTGGATTCGGTGAACAGCTCGCTGATGAACTGCCCATGGCTTCGCTGACCGCTGATGGCCAGCAGCATCTCTGCCGCCGGGTTCATGTACTCAAGGCGCAATTCGGCGTCGAGCAGGATGGTAGCGGTGGTCAGGTTGTCGAGCAGCAAACGATGAATTGCGTCACTTATAGTCATCAGAGCCTCTTTTGGGGGCGGAGCGTGCGCAAGAAGCAGGCGTCGTTAAACGGAAAATGCAAAAACCAAACCAAGGCTCCGAAAAGAAGCGCTCAACCCATGAAACAGGCGTTTGACGCTCGTTTGCGTGGCAGTTCGCCAGCGCTTGCGGGTACTTTCGAACCAAAATGGGTTGGAATGTGTGAAGAGTGCAGCTTCTTGCACCAATATAGTGCGCAAAGCTGATAGGCGTTAGAAGAAACGCAGGAAAGGGTTTTTCGGTTCCTCAGGTTTGTCTTTAAGCGGACATTCCGGGCGGACGCCGTAATCGTCCGTTGTGCAGGGTTTGACCTGGCGCTTCTGCGCCAGCGAGATGCGCAGCATGTGGAAGGGCTGATTAGCAGTGCGTTCGACGGTGCGGCCCTGCGCATCGAGAATCTCGACCGAAAGGCTGTGGCTGCCACGGTCGATATTGCTCAACGGGAACACCGGGCTCAGGCCGGGCTTGCCGGTGGCCTTGCCGTCCAGCAACAGGCGATAGCGATGGCCCGCTTGCAGGCCCGGCTCGCTGGTCACGCTGACGATCACTTCGCCGGCGCTGCTGCGAATGGTTGCATCGGGCTCGGGCACCAGAACACGGAGCATGTCGTAGTGGAACAGCGGTTGCTCCGGAGATTTTTTCGCCGTGGTGATCGGCGCGGCGCCGGTTGGATTGGCCGACATTCGGTTGCTGGTTGCCAGCGGCACTCGCTTGGCGTTACCACGCGGCTGGTCGGTGTAGACGCGATTGCCCTGCGCATCGACGTAAGTGAACACCTCTGCCGAGGCTTGCAGCGCCGTCAGTGCCAACACGGCGACCAGCCATTCGCGGATCATGGCTTGTGCACCCGCTGCACGGTAAAGACCACTGGCGGACTTTGCTGAATGATCATCTGACCATCGATCACCTGCACTGCGAGTCGATGATCACCTCGGTCGACGTTAACCAGTTGCAGGATCGGCACGTTGCTCGGCTGGCCGTAGGGTTGATCGTCGAGCAGCAGTCTTAATTGTTGCGGCGGTTGCAGGCGCGGCTTGATCAGCACATTGACCGTGAACGTGCCGTTGTTCGCGCGCAGGGCTTCCTCGGTGGGCAGGCCGGCGAGCTCGAGGATGGCGTAGGCATTACGCGGCGGCTCCCGGTTGTCGGAGGTGGGCGCGGCAGGTGCGCCTGGTGACTGAGGCTCGACCGTGTTGAGCGGCGGCAACTCCACCGACTGCGCGTTTACGCCGTCCGGCGAGTGATCGCTGTACACCGTGTTGCCGTTGGCGTCGGTGTACTTGTAGATCTGCGCGGCGGCGGGCAGGGCGATCAGCAGCAGGATGTAGAGAAAGGTGCGACCCATGAACTCGACCGGGGAAGAAAACGATGGGGTGCAGCATAGGTCAGGTGCGGCAGTTGTCCCAACTCAGGACGCATTTTGCCAAGCATTACTGAAACCTTTCATACGCCTCAGTTCCTACAGAACTCATCGTTTGCCATAAAGCCGAGCAATAAAAAAGGCCTCCCGAAGGAGGCCTCTTTTTGTGACAGCCGCTTAGCGCGGCGCTACCGGATCAGCAGCTGTAGTACAGCTCATATTCCAGTGGGTGTACGAAGGTGCGGACCTTGATTTCTTCTTCGGATTTCAGCGCGATGTAAGCGTCGATGAAGTCGTCGGAGAACACGCCGCCCTTGGTCAGGAACGCACGGCCCTTGTCCAGCTCTTCCAGGGCTTCTTTCAGGCTGCCGCAAACTTGTGGGATCTCTTTCGCCTCTTCAGGCGGCAGGTCGTACAGGTTTTTGTCAGCGGCATCGCCTGGGTGGATCTTGTTCTGGATACCGTCCAGGCCGGCCATCAGCAGTGCTGCGAAAGCCAGGTACGGGTTGGCAGCCGGATCCGGGAAACGTGCTTCGATACGACGGCCTTTAGGGCTGTTGACGTAAGGAATACGGATCGAGGCGGAACGGTTACGAGCCGAGTAGGCCAGCATGACCGGAGCTTCGAAGCCTGGCACCAGACGCTTGTACGAGTTGGTAGCCGGGTTGGTGAAGCCGTTCAGGGCCTTACCGTGCTTGATGATGCCGCCGATGAAGTACAGAGCGGTTTCGGACAGGCCGGCATAGCCTTCGCCAGCGAAGGTGTTCTTGCCATCTTTGGAGATGGACATGTGTACGTGCATACCCGAACCGTTGTCGCCGTACAGCGGCTTCGGCATGAAGGTAGCGGTGCGGCCGTAAGCGTCGGCTACGTTGTGTACAACGTATTTCAGAGTCTGAACTTCGTCAGCTTTCTTCACCAGGGTGTTGAACTTGACACCGATTTCGTTCTGACCGGCAGTCGCCACTTCGTGGTGGTGAACTTCAACGGTCTGGCCCATTTCTTCCAGTGCGTTGCACATGGCAGTACGGATTTCGTGGTCGTGGTCGAACGGCGGAACCGGGAAGTAGCCACCTTTGACGCCTGGACGGTGACCCTTGTTACCACCTTCGATGTCCTGGTCGGACATCCACGAACCTTGTTCGGAGTAGATTTTGAACATCGAGCCGGAGATGTCCGACTTGAACTTCACTTCGTCGAAGATGAAGAATTCTGGTTCTGGACCGGCGAAGACGGTGTCACCGATACCGGTGGTCTTCAGGTATTCCTCGGCGCGGTGAGCGATGGCGCGCGGGTCGCGATCGTAACCTTGCATGGTCGACGGTTCGATGATGTCGCAGACCAGGATCAGGGTCGCGTCTTCGGTGAACGGGTCGAGAACGGCAGTTTCGTCGTCCGGCAGCAGGATCATGTCGGAGGCTTCGATGCCTTTCCAGCCAGCGATGGAGGAACCGTCGAACATCTTGCCGACTTCGAAGAAGTCGTCTTCCAGCGCATCGCGAGCCGGCATGGTCACGTGGTGCTGAGTGCCTTTGGTGTCCGTGAAGCGCAGATCAATCCACTTGACGTCATGATCTTTGATGAGTTGAACCGACTTCGACATAGTGTCCTCCGGGTGAATTAGGGCTGGTAGTGGATGCCCTTAATAGTGGTGATGCCGGCGCGAATACTCTGCCAAGGCAACCTGCCTCACAAGGGAGCAAATTGCATGCCAGTGCCCCAGCATGGGTTTTTTGCCCCAAATTCACGCTTATAAAGGTGCAAAGCGCCCTGATGGTGAAAATCTCGCCCTCTAATGTAGCGTCTTAATCCATAAATGACCCGTTTTGGTGCGCGCAAAACCTTCTGCACATTAACTGGTTAAACCTTGAGCAATTTCCGCTATAATCCGCGCCCCCCTTTTTCGGCTGGCCCTGCGCGCGCTGTTTTCATGAAACTAATCGTAAAAGTCTTCCCCGAGATCACCATCAAAAGCCGACCTGTCCGGACGAAATTCATCCGCCAGTTGGCCAAGAACATCCGCGCCGTGCTCCGCGATCTGGACCCGGCTGTGGTGGTGAACGGCGTGTGGGACAACCTCGAGCTGGAAACCCGCGTTACCGACCCCAAAGCCTTGAAAGAGATGGGTGAGCGCCTGACCTGCATGCCGGGCATCGCGCACTTTTTGCAGATCGACGAGTACCCGCTGGGTGACTTCGACGACATTACCGAGAAGTGCAAACAGCACTACGGCGATGCGCTGGCGGGGAAGGTTTTCTCGGTGCGCTGCAAACGTGCAGGCAAGCACACGTTCAGCTCGATGGACGTCGAAAAATACGTCGGCAGCAAGCTGCGCCGTGAGTGCGGTGCCGCCGGCATCGACCTGAAAGCACCGCAAATTAAAGTTCGCATGGAAATTCGCGACAAACGGTTGTTTGTCATCCACAGCCAGCACAACGGCATCGGCGGCTACCCGCTCGGCGCGTTGGAGCAGACGCTGGTATTGATGTCCGGCGGCTTTGATTCGACCGTTGCGGCCTACCAGATCATGCGCCGCGGCCTGATGGCGCACTTCTGCTTCTTCAATCTTGGCGGACGTGCACACGAATTGGGCGTGATGGAAGTCGCGCATTTCATCTGGAAGAAGTACGGCAGCTCGCAGCGCGTGCTATTTGTCAGTGTTCCATTTGAAGAAGTGTTGGGCGAAATTCTCGCCAAAGTCGATAACAGTCATATGGGCGTCGTATTGAAGCGTATGATGTTGCGCGCGTCCTCAGCGATCGCCGACCGCCTGCATATCGATGCGCTGGTCACCGGTGAAGCGATCTCCCAGGTTTCGAGCCAGACGCTGCCGAACCTGTCGGTGATCGATTGCGTGACCGATAAACTGGTCCTGCGCCCGCTGATCGTCGCCCACAAGCAGGACATCATCGACACGGCCAACGAGATCGGCACCGCCGATTTCGCCCGGCACATGCCGGAATACTGCGGCGTCATCTCGGTCAATCCGAAGACCGCCGCCAAGCGTGGCCGCGTTGAGCACGAAGAGAAAGAATTCGACATGGCGGTGCTCGAGCGTGCGCTCGCCAACGCCAAACTGGTCGCGATCGATCGAGTCATCGACGAATTGGGCCAGGATTTGCAGATTGAAGAAGTCGGCGAAGCGCTGGCCGGTCAGATCGTCATCGACATCCGTCACCCGGATGCCGCTGAAGACGAACCGCTGGAGCTTGCCGGCATAGAGGTACAGACGATGCCGTTCTATGCAGTGAACGCACGTTTCAAGGAACTGGACCCTACTCGCCAGTACCTGCTGTATTGCGACAAAGGCGTGATGAGTCGCCTGCATGCCCACCATTTGCTCAGTGAGGGGCATGCCAATGTGCGCGTTTATCGACCGAGCTAAGTGCCCGGGGCTGTTTGCCTGTGGCCTGCGTCACCGGCCCCCCGACACCGCCGTCAAGCTGTAACGGCCATGCCGGACACTACTGCTAATCGCTGCCAAGACTTGTCAGCAAACCGAATCCTCTGATCGAGATACACAAGTGATCGAAAATCTACGCAACATCGCCATCATTGCCCACGTTGACCACGGTAAAACCACCCTGGTAGACAAACTCCTGCGTCAATCCGGCACTCTGGAGCGCAACGAGCTCAACGACGAGCGCGTGATGGACTCCAACGACCAGGAAAAAGAGCGCGGTATTACCATTCTGGCGAAAAACACCGCCATCAACTGGAACGGCTACCACATCAACATCGTGGACACCCCGGGCCACGCCGACTTCGGCGGCGAAGTTGAACGCGTAATGTCGATGGTTGACTCCGTTCTGCTGCTGGTTGACGCTCAAGACGGCCCTATGCCGCAAACCCGTTTCGTGACCAAGAAGGCTTTCGAAGCCGGCCTGCGTCCGATCGTGGTCATCAACAAGGTTGACCGTCCAGGCGCGCGTCCGGACTGGGTTCTGGATCAGATCTTCGACCTGTTCGACAACCTCGGTGCTACCGAAGAACAACTGGACTTCCAGGTTGTTTACGCCTCGGCCCTGAACGGCATTGCCGGTCTGGATCACACCGCCATGGCTGAAGACATGACCCCGCTGTACCAAGCGGTAGTCGATCACGTTCCAGCGCCAAAAGTTGACCGTGAAGGTCCGTTCCAGATGCAAATCTCGGCACTGGACTACAACAGCTTCCTGGGTGTTATCGGCGTTGGCCGTATCGCTCGTGGTAGCGTCAAGCCGAACACCCCGGTTGTTGCTATCGGTGCCGACGGCAAGAAGCGTAACGGTCGTATCCTGAAGCTGATGGGTCACCACGGTCTGCACCGTATCGACGTTGAAGAAGCTTTCGCAGGCGATATCGTTTGCGTCAGCGGTATGGACTCGCTGTTCATCTCCGACACCCTGTGCCACCCGGACACTGTCGAGGCGATGAAGCCTCTGACCGTTGACGAGCCAACCGTTTCGATGACCTTCCAGGTAAACGACTCGCCATTCTGCGGTAAAGAAGGCAAGTTCGTGACGTCCCGTAACATCAAGGACCGTCTGGACAAAGAGCTGCTGTACAACGTTGCTCTGAAAGTTGAAGAAGGCGACACCGCTGACAAGTTCAAGGTTTCCGGCCGTGGTGAGTTGCACCTCTCGGTACTGATCGAAACCATGCGTCGCGAAGGCTTCGAGCTGGCCCTGGGCCGTCCGGAAGTGATCATTCGTGAAGTGAACGGCGTCAAGCAAGAACCGTTCGAAAACGTGACCATCGACATCCCTGAAGATTCGCAGGGCAAGGTCATGGAAGAGATGGGTCTGCGTAAAGGCGACCTGACCAACATGGTTCCGGATGGTAAGGGCCGTGTTCGTCTGGAATACAACATCCCTGCTCGCGGTCTGATCGGTTTCCGTAACCAGTTCCTGACCCTGACCAACGGTGCTGGCATCCTGACCTCGATCTTCGATCGCTACGACACCGTCAAGTCGGGCCACATGTCCGGCCGTCAGAACGGCGTTCTGGTATCGGTTGAAACCGGTAAGGCTCTGACCTACTCGCTGGAAACCCTGCAGGCGCGTGGCAAGCTGTTCGTTGAACACGGTCAGGAGGTCTACACCGGTCAAATCGTCGGCCAGAACAGCCGCGACAACGACCTGGGTATCAACCCAACCAAAGGCAAGAAGCTCGACAACATGCGTGCTTCGGGTAAAGACGAAACCATCGCTCTGGTTCCACCAGTGAAGTTCACTCTGGAACAGGCTCTGGAATACATCCAGGAAGACGAGCTGTGCGAAGTTACTCCTAAGTCCATCCGTCTTCGCAAGAAGATCCTGGACGAAAGCGAGCGTACCCGCGCTGCCAAGAAAGCCAAGATCTAAGTAATTAGTTCAGGCTGAATGAAAACGCCCCCGGTCGAGAGACCGGGGGCGTTTTTGTTTGTCTGGGGTTTGATGATCTCGTTCCTACGCTCTGCGTGGGAATGCCTCAACGGACGCTCCGCGTTCGGCTTTTTGGGACGCAGAGCGTCCCGGGCTGCGTTCCCACGCGAAGCGTGGGAACGCTCAGCATCAGAACTTCTCGATCGCCCGGAAATTCTGCACCCGCTCGACTTCCTTCGGCTTGTAAGCGCAGTATCCCGGGCGCGGGCCGATTTTCGGGTGGTTGCGGCAGGTGTCGGGGCGCTTGTCATAAATGGTGCACAGGCGGCTCTTACGATCCAGGTAGTAGCAATCGTTGTTGCTCATGCGCTGGAGGGTGAAGATGCCCGACTTCTGATTGAAGCGCTCGACCAGCCCTTCCTTTTGCAGGCGCTTGGCGATGTTCTTCGGCGGATCGCCCAGCTCGAATTCATCGACCACGCCGATGCGCACCAGATCCTTGATCTTCACCTCGACCGGCAGCGTGCAGCAGCTGGAGATACAAGAGCCGCACATCGGGGCCGAATATTTGGCCCACGTATCGAGACGATCGATCTCGGCGGCGGCAATCAGGTTGGGCTTCATCATCGGGAGTTACCAGGCGTGTGTGCATCAGGGCGCGCGATCATACCGGGACTGGTGGATTTTTGAACAACCTTTCGCCAGATTTTTTCTGCGTGCGGCCAATCGGTTGGACAAATCGGCACGGCCCCTGCATTCATTGGGGCAGATGCCAAGCGTTTGCCGGGCTATCTCACAGTCCCGGGAAAAACTGCCGAACCAGAGCCGTTACCGTCGGTCAGACCGTCTAGGCTCAGACAATTCCACCGCTCGCCCGAGGTCGTATCGATGACTCAAGAACCGCTAGTTCGCGAAGCAGAGGTGGCCGCATTTCGCGACGCCGTCCTGACCAAACTCACCTACGCGGTGGGCAAAGACCCTGATCACGCCTTCGACCATGACTGGTTCGAAGCCATTGCCCTGGCGGCGCGCGATCACATGGTCGAGCACTGGATGGACCACACCCGGCAGATCTACCGCAAAGGTCAGAAGCGGGTGTATTACCTCTCGCTGGAATTTCTCATCGGCCGGCTGCTCTACGACAGCCTGAGCAACCTCGGCCTGCTCGACGTCGCGCGTGAAGCCCTGACCGAGCTCGGTGTCGATCTGGAGCGCATCCGTCTGCTGGAGCCTGACGCGGCGCTCGGCAACGGCGGCCTCGGACGACTGGCGGCATGCTTCATGGAAAGCATGTCGACCCTCGGCATCGCCGGCCACGGTTACGGCATTCGTTACGAGCACGGCTTGTTCCGGCAGGCCATCGTCGATGGCTGGCAACAGGAGCAGACCGAACACTGGCTGGATTTCGGCAACCCGTGGGAGTTCGAACGGCCGGAAGTTGTTTATTCCATCGGCTTCGGTGGCAGCGTTGAAACCGTCACCGATGCCAGCGGCAAAACCAAACAAGTCTGGTCTCCCGCCGAAACCGTCCGCGCGATTGCCTACGACACGCCGGTAGTCGGCTGGCGCGGGGCGAGCGTCAATACCTTGCGCCTGTGGCGTGCGCGGGCCATGGAAGATTTGCACCTTGAGCGCTTCAACGCCGGTGACCACCTCGGGGCCGTTGCCGAAGTGGCCCGCGCCGAAAGTATCTCGCGTGTGCTTTACCCGGCGGACAGCACCGAGGCCGGGCAAGAGTTGCGCCTGCGCCAGGAATACTTCTTTGTCGCCGCGTCGTTGCAGGATTTGCTACGTCGCCACCGCAACATGCACACCTCGGTGTTGACCTTGGGCGATCATGCCGCGATCCAGCTCAACGACACCCACCCCTCGATTGCCGTCGCCGAATTGATGCGCCAACTGGTCGACGTCTACGACGTGGCCTGGGATGCGGCGTGGCAAGTCACCGTCGACACGCTGTCGTACACCAACCACACGCTGCTGCCGGAAGCGCTGGAAACCTGGCCGGTAGGTTTGATGGAGCGCATGCTGCCACGGCACATGCAGATCATTTACCTGATCAACGCCCAGCACATCGACTCGCTGCGGGCCAAGGGCATCCACGATTTCGACGTGCTGCGCGCGGTGTCACTGATTGAGGAAGACAACGGTCGCCGGGTGCGCATGGGTAACCTCGCATTCCTTGGTTCGCACAGCGTCAACGGCGTGTCCGGATTGCACACGCAACTGATGCGCAGCACGGTGTTCTCCGAGTTGCACAAGCTGTATCCGGAGCGGATCAACAACAAAACCAACGGCATCACTTTCCGGCGCTGGTTGTATCAGGCCAACGCCGAGCTGACCTCGATGCTGGTCGATGCCCTCGGCCCGGACCTACTCGACAACCCTGAAGAGCGCCTGCTCGATCTCGAACCGTTTGCCGAGAAACCCGCGTTCCGAAAAGCCTTCGCCGAGCAACGCCTGCACAGCAAGAAGGCCTTGGCCTATCTGATTCACGAGCGGCTGGGGATCGCAGTCAACCCGGCGGCGATGTTCGACGTCCAAGTCAAACGGATCCACGAATACAAACGCCAGTTGCTCAATTTGCTGCACACCGTGGCGCTGTATCAGGCGATTCGCGCCGAGCCTGAAGTGGACTGGGTGCCGCGCGTGAAGATCTTCGCCGGTAAAGCGGCGGCCAGTTATCACCAGGCCAAACTGATCATCAAGCTGACCAACGACATCGCCCGGGTGGTGAACAACGACCCGACCGTGCGTGGCTTGCTGAAAGTGGTGTTCCTGCCCAACTACAACGTCAGCCTGGCGGAGAGCATTATTCCGGCGGCAGACTTGTCCGAGCAGATTTCCACCGCCGGTTTCGAGGCCTCGGGCACCAGTAACATGAAGTTCGGCCTCAACGGTGCGCTGACCATCGGCACCCTCGACGGCGCCAACGTGGAAATGTGCGAGCGCATCGGTGCCGAGCACATGTTTATCTTCGGCCTCAGTGCCCAGCAGGTTGAAGCGCGCAAACAGAACCACGAGTTCAGCGCGGCGCCGGACATCGCTGCGTCCCATCGTCTCAACGACGTGCTGCAAGCGATCCGCAGTGGCGTGTTCTCGCCGGATGACACTTCGCGCTACACCGGGTTGATCGATTCGCTGGTGGACTACGACCGCTTCCTGGTCTGCGCTGACTTCGACTCCTACTGGGAAGCACAGAAGCGCGTCGAAGAGCATTGGCACGACAGCAACAACTGGTGGCGTTCGGCGGTGCTCAACACTTCGCGAATGGGCTGGTTCTCCTCTGACCGGACGATTCGCGAGTACGCCACGGATATCTGGAAAGCGCTGGAGTAACTTTCCGCTCGGCTCGATATACTGGCGCCCCGGAAAAGATCGCAGCCTTCGCCAGCTCCTACACAGGTCATGTGAACCCCTGTAGGCGCTGCCGAAGGCTGCGATCTTTTTCGATCAGGCTGCGCTAATCTTCCCGGATTGGCCTTCGCGCTTAGGGATATCGACCATGCAATGGATGTTCATGTTGATCGGGCTGGTGCTCGGCTGGCTGCTCGACGAGTCGTTCAGCTCGGCGCTGTTGGGCGCGCTGCTGGGGCTGGTGATCGGGCAAGCGCTGCGCATCGCGCGGCTTGGCTCGCAGGCTGCGCATCAGCAGCATCAACTTGAGCAGGCGAAGGTTGCCTTGCAGGGCATTGAACAGCGCGTGTTCCTGCTCGAAGGCGCACCGGTTCGTGCTGCGCCGCCACCGAGTGTGGCACCGGTCAGCGAGCCATTGGCCGAACCTGTCAAAGTCGTCGAAGAGGCCCCGGCCCCCGAACTGGTCTGGGAACTGCCGGCCGATCTGGAACCACTGTCCGCCGTCGCTCGCGAAACCAGCCAACCGTTGCCGGACGATGTCTGGCGTCTGGACGCCGTCACGCCCGAACCTGAAACACAACCACCCGTCGAACCCCGTGGCCCGAACCTCATCGAGCGCGGGATCAGCGCCGCGCGCAACTGGCTGTTCGGTGGCAATACCGTGCTGCGGGTCGGTGTGGTGCTGTTGTTCTTCGGTCTGGCATTCCTGCTGCGCTACGCCACTGAAGGCATGGTCGTACCGATCGAATTGCGTTACGCCGGGGTCGCGGCTGCGGCGCTGGGCTTGCTGGCGTTGGGCTGGTGGCTGCGACACCGCAACAACAGCTATGCGTTGATGCTGCAAGGCACTGGCATCGCGGTGTTGTACCTGACGGTGTTTGCAGCGATGCGTCTGCATCCGTTGCTGGATCCGTCCGCCGCACTGGGCTTGCTGGTAGCGGTGACGGTGTTCTCGGCGATCCTGGCGATTACCCAGGACTCTCTGGCGCTGGCGTGTGTCGCCGCGCTGGGTGGGTTTGCCGCACCAATCCTGACGTCCACCGGCGCGGGCAACCATGTCGCGCTGTTCAGTTATTTCGCTTTGCTTAACGCCGGCATTCTCACCATCGCCTGGTTCAAGGCCTGGCGGCTGCTCAACCTGATCGGCTTCGTCGGCACCTTCGGTATCGGCTTCGCCTGGGGGCTGCGTTCGTACGCGCCGGAGCTTCTGTGGAGCACCGAGCCGTTCCTGATTCTGTTCTTCCTGATGTATCTCGCCATCGGCCTGCTGTTTGCCCGGCGGAAACTGCTGGATATGCCCGATGCCCCGGCGGATGGCGATCGTGAGGCGCTGCTGAAATGGTCGGCGCGCAAGGGCGATTATGTCGATGGCACGATGCTGTTTGGCCCGCCGATTATCGGCTTCGGTTTGCAGTTCGCGTTGGTTCAGCATCTGGAATTTGCCGCCGCGTTCAGCGCCCTCGCGCTGGGCATGATCTACATGGGCCTGGCCAAGGTGTTGATGGGCGGGCGCGCCGTGTTGCTGGGTGAAACCTGTCTGGCGCTGGGGGTGATTTTCGCCAGTCTGGCGATTCCGCTGGGTCTCGATGCGCGCTGGACTTCGGCAGCCTGGGCCGTCGAAGGTGCGGGGATTTTCTGGCTCGGTTTGCGTCAGCATCGACCGTTTGCCCGGGCCTTTGCCTTGCTCCTGCAATTGGGTTCGGCGCTGGCGTTCATCAGTCAATTGAATGTCGGCGAAAGCAGCCTGCTCGACGGTGCTCCGCTGGGCGCGCTGATGCTCGGCATGGCGTTGTTGTTCAGTTTCTACCAACTGCGTCAGGCCTCGCCGGAACAATTGTCGCCGTGGGAGCGTCAGGTCTTGCCGGTTTTGGCGTGTCTGGGCCTGACCTTCCTTTATCTGCTGGCGCCGTTGTTCTTCTTCGTCCAAGGCACCGCGATCAGTTGGGCGCTGGCGGGTCTGGCGACGTTGTTTGTCGGCCTGCGCCTGCAATCGCGGACCTTCCTGTTTACCGCGTTTGCCGTGCAACTGCTGGGTGGCGCGTTGTTCCTGCTGCGGCTGCAAGGTGCGGGCGAGGATTCGGCGGCGGTGTTCAGCGCCGGTTGGAGCGGTTTGCTTAGCGCATCCTTGATCGGTCTGGCATTGATCGCCGGCATGCTGCTGGCCGCTCGCGACGAGATGGTGCGCGGCGATGTGCGCCTGTTGCGCGGCTTGTCGGTGGTGCTGCTGGCCGGTCTGGTGCTGATCAATCTGGCGGTGTTGTTTGTCCTGCCTTGGCAGACCGCGAGCGCGGTGTGGGCGGCCAGTGGTTTGCTGATCATCTGGTTGAGCCTGTACCTCAAGCAGCGCGTGAGTTTTGTCTTCGGTCTGCTGTTGCAGGTGATCGGCGGTGCGGCGTTCTTGCTGGCCGGTCCCGAGTTGCTTGGGCCGCTGTCTGGTGAGGGTTTGAAACCGTTGGCACATGGCGGATTCTGGACGCCGCTGGTGCTGGGTCTGGCCGCCATGATCGGTGCGTGGCGCCTGCAACTGGGCAATCACGCCTCGGCGTTCGATGCGCTGAGTTTGCAGCGCTTATCCGAGGTGTTGCTGGTGTGGGGTGCCGGTTGGTGGGTGCTGGCGTGGGTCAGTGAGGTGCTGCGTTTTGCCCCTGTGAATCTGCAAGGCACTCTGCTGTTACTGGTTGCGGCGCTGAGCGTGGCGTTGTGGACGCTGCTGTCGCTGCGCTTGAAATGGCCGGCGCTGGGCTTGCTCTGCACGCTGCTGATTCCGGCGGCCGGGCTGGTGCTGCTTGCGGCCTGGCACTCGCGTTATCACCCGGCGGCAGACTTCGGCTGGCTGGCGTGGGCGTTGGTGTTCGCAGTGCATTTCTTCAGTCTGCGGCGTTTGGCGCCGATGCTGCCGGCGCGGGCCTTGAGCACTGCGCATGTGCTTGGCTGCTGGCTGCTGATCGGCGTGTTGGCGCTGGAATTGCGCTACGGCTTGCTGCTGTTGTCCGAGCAATACAACGCCTGGCGTTGGCTGGGCTGGGCGATTTTGCCGAGCCTGTATCTGTTGCTGGCAGCCGCACCGCGCAACTGGCCGTGGCCGGTCGCGGCGTTTGCCCGCGAGTACCGCTTGTACGCCGCCGCGCCGCTGGCGGTGTTGATGCTCGGCTGGTTCTGGCTGGCCAACGGCGTCAGCGATGGCAATGCCGAACCGCTGCCGTATGTGCCGCTGCTCAACCCGTTGGAACTGGGCCTGTTGTTCGCATTGTTCGGGGTTTACGTGTGGTCGCGCAGTGCGGTGTCGCAGCTGTCGATCCGCCAGGACTACGCCGATTACGCCACACAACTGGTCGCCGGGGTGTCGCTGTTCGCCTTCTGCACCGCGTTGGTGACCCGCGCCGCGCACCACTGGGCGGGGATTCCCTTTGAGCTTGATCAACTGCTCGCTTCCATGCTGGTGCAGGCCGGGTTGTCCATCGTCTGGACGTTGATGGCGCTGGGGTTGATGATTGGCGGGCATCTGCGCCATCGTCGCGAGGTCTGGCTGATCGGCGCGGCGCTGATTGCGCTGGTGGTGGCCAAACTGATTTTTGTCGAATTGAGCAACCGTGGCGGCCTCGCCCGAATCGTCTCGTTTATCGGCGTTGGCGTGTTGTTGCTGGTGGTCGGCTACTTCGCGCCGCTGCCACCCAAACGTGTTGAAGCTGAGCCGGCGGCGGACAAACCGGCCCCGGACACCGAAGGAGTTGCATCTTGAGTCGCATGCGTAATCTGGGGTGGTTGGCGTTGGGCGTGGTGATGGCTGCCGGCGCCCAGGAAAAACCGGCGGACTTCGCCACGCAAGTGCCGCTGACGGTCACGGGCAATGGCCCGTGGTATCGCCTCGAACTGCCGCTGAGCGTGCAATTGCAGGCGCGCCAGACCGATCTCGGCGATCTGCGCGTCTTCAACGCTGCCGGCGAAGCCCAGGCCTATGCCTTGGCTCGCGAATCGGCGCAAACCCGCGACGACGGCCAGTTGCACGACGTGAAGTGGTTCCCGCTGTACAACGCCGCCGACGCCACTGAGCGCGCGCCGAATGTGCGCGTGCAATCGACCACCACTGGCACGCTGGTGGAAGTGCAACCGTCCAGCCAATTGGAGGCCGGTGAAGAAGTGCTGCGCGGCTGGCTGCTCGATGCCAGCGCGATCAAGGCGCCGTTGCAGCAACTGATCCTCGACTGGACCAGCGAGCGCGACGGCTTTCAGCGTTTCAGCATCGAGGCCAGCGACGATTTGCAGCGCTGGCAACCGTGGGGCGAAGGGCAGGTCGCGCGCCTGACCTTTTCCGATGAGCGCATCGAACAACACGAAGTGACGTTGCCGGGGCAATCGGCGCGTTATTTGCGCTTGCTGTGGGATTCGCCGAGTTCGGCGCCGATCCTCACCTCGGCACAACTGAAAAGCAGCGACCCGCGCAATCTGCCGCTGCCATTGGTCTGGTCGCAGGCATTGGCCGGCAGCAGCACCAAGGCCGGGGAATACACCTGGCAGTTGCCGATGGGGCTGAATGTCGAGCGGGTTCAGGTTGAGTTGAAACAACCGAACAGTCTGGCGCCGGTGACGTTGGCCGGTCGGCGTGAGAGCAGCCTGCCTTGGCAGACGCTGAGCAGTGGCTTGCTGTATCGCCTGACGCAGAATGGTCAGGACGTGGTGCAGAACGAATTGCAACTTTACGGGCAGACCGTGCAGCAGTTGAAGCTGACGGTGGATGAGCGCGGTGGTGGTTTGGGCGAGCAGGCGCCGAGTTTGAAATATGCGGTGCGGGCGACGCAGGTGATTTTCCTTGCGCGTGGGGCGGGGCCTTACAGTCTGGCGCTGGGCAGTCCAAGTGTGAAAACCGCTAACTTGCCGTTGTCGACGCTGATCCCGGATTTCAAACCGGAGAAACTGGCGACGTTGGGTAAGGCGACGGTTCAGGGGGAAGCAATAATCACGCAGACCTCAACCGCCACTACGGCGGCCGTGGCTGAGACTAATTGGAAGAAGATCGGTTTGTGGGCGGTGTTGCTGCTGAGTGTGGTTTTTCTCGGGACGATGGCGTTCAGTCTGCTGCGTAAGCCTCCCGCTAATTCCTGAAAAAGGCGGGTGCTGCGCACCCGATCGCGAGCAGGCTCACTCCTACAGGGATCGCATTCCATCTGAAGAAATGCGCTCCCTGTAGGAGTGAGCCTGCTCGCGATCGCGGTCTACCAGCCAGCAAAAATCTTCGAACTGTTGCCGTCAGCCAAGCACCACCCGTCTCGAACCGGTCTACGCTAAACCCCGTACCTGAACTCTCCCGACCCAATCACGTCTGATGCAAGCAATTGCGCCCCAACGCACGTTACCGGGCGTCTTCGCTCGCTACGTTTTCAGACTCCCTGTAAACTGCGCGGGTTTTTAGCCCCCCATTCCACCGGAGCCGTCCATGTCCCGCGTTACCTTGAGTCGCTATTTGATTGAGCAGACCCGCAGCAACAACACTCCTGCCGATCTGCGCTTCCTGATCGAAGTGGTGGCGCGTGCCTGCAAGGAGATCAGCCACGCCGTGTCCAAAGGCGCCCTGGGTGGTGTTCTGGGCAGCATGGGCACTGAAAACGTACAAGGCGAAGTGCAGAAGAAGCTCGACGTGATCTCCAACGAGATCCTGCTCGAAGCCAACGAATGGGGCGGTCACCTGGCCGGCATGGCGTCCGAAGAAATGGACAATGCCTACCAGATCCCGGGCAAATACCCGAAAGGCGCGTACCTGCTGGTATTCGACCCACTGGACGGTTCGTCGAACATCGACATCAACGCCCCGGTCGGCACTATCTTCTCCGTGCTGCGTTGCCCGAACGAATACCTGAGCCAGAACGAAGCGCTGAATGAAAAAGCCTTCCTCCAGCCAGGCACCGAGCAGGTCGCTGCCGGTTACGCGATCTACGGCCCGCAGACCATGCTGGTACTGACCCTGGGCGACGGCGTCAAAGGCTTCACCCTGGACCGCGAAATGGGCAGCTTCGTGCTGACCCACGAAGACATCACCATTCCTGAGTCCACCCAGGAATTCGCCATCAACATGTCCAACCAGCGTCACTGGGAAGCCCCGGTGCAGCGCTACGTTGACGAGCTGCTGGCTGGCGAAGAAGGTCCGCTGAAAAAGAACTACAACATGCGTTGGGTCGCGGCGATGGTTGCCGACGTTCACCGCATCCTGACCCGTGGTGGCCTGTTCATGTACCCGCGCGACAGCCGCGAGCCGTCGAAGCCGGGCAAACTGCGTCTGATGTACGAAGCCAACCCGATGTCGTTCCTGGTGGAACAAGCAGGCGGCGCGTCCACCGACGGGCACCAGCGCATTCTCGACATTCAGCCTGAAGGCCTGCACCAGCGTGTTGCGGTGTTCCTCGGCTCGAAAGAAGAAGTCGCACGCGCCACGGCCTACCACAAGGCTTAAGCCTTGAACGCGCCCTGGCAGCCGTTGCTCGATTGGTGGTTCGGTCACGCCGAATTACCGGACGAGGTTTCGGCTGACAAGGGCAAGTTGTGGTTCGGCAAGCGTGACAGCCAAGACCTCGAAGCGCGAACGCGTTTCGGGGTCTTTGTCGATCAGGCCCTGGCCGGCGAATTGACCGAGTGGACGCAATGTCCCGAAGGTTGGCTGGCGGTGGTGCTATTGCTCGATCAATTGCCGCGAATGATCTTTCGCGACTCTCCCAAAGCTTTCTCCGGTGATCTGCGTGCGCAGAAGCTCGTCGCGCAAGGCATTGCTGCGGATTTTGACCGGCAGTTGAAGCCGATTCAGCGGGTATTCATCTACCTCGTCTTCGAACACTGCGAAAACCTTGCGGTGCAGAACGAAGCGGTTTCGCGGTTTATCGATCTGGTGGCTGAGCAGCCGCTAGCGCAGCGGGCGGTGTTTGCCGACAATCTGGATTATGCCGAGCGGCATCAGAAAGTGATTGCGCGGTTTGGACGGTTTCCGCATCGCAATGCGGTGTTGGGGCGCGAGTCTACGGCTGAGGAGTTGGAGTTTCTGTCTGGGCCGGGGTCACGGTTCTAAATCTTCATCGCGGCTGAATCCCTCTTCGCGAGCAGGCTCGCTCCCACAGTTGAAATGCATTCCAATGTGGGAGCGGGCTTGCCCGCGAAGAGGCCTGTGGCAGCGCCTTAAATCCTGAAACTACCCACCAACTGCTTCAACCGCGCCGCCTGCTGCTCCAGATCCGAGCACGCCCGCAACGTCGCCTGCAAGTTCTCCACGCCTTCCTGATTCAGCGTGTTTATCTCGTTGATATCAACGTTGATCGACTCGACCACAGCGGTCTGTTCTTCAGTCGCAGTGGCTACCGACTGGTTCATTCCGTCGATCTCGCCGATGCGCTGGGTCACGCTGCCAAGGCGTTCGCCGGCCTGGTTGGCGATGCCGACGCTGCTTTCGCTCTCGCGCTGGCTCTCGGTCATGATGCTGACCGCCTGACGCGCGCCGACTTGCAGTTCTTCGATCATCTTCTGCACTTGCTGCGCCGAATCCTGGGTGCGGTGCGCCAGATTTCGCACTTCGTCAGCGACCACGGCGAAACCACGGCCAGCCTCACCGGCACGGGCCGCTTCAATCGCGGCGTTCAGCGCGAGCAGGTTGGTTTGCTGGGAGATGCTGGTGATCACTTCCAGAATCTGGCCGATATTCACCGTGTTGCTGTTCAGGGTTTCGATGTTGCCGCAGGAGTCGCTGATCTTCGCCGAGAGCTGCTGCATCGCGTGGATGGTTTTATCCACAACCTGCTGACCGTCGACCGCGAGGCTGCGCGCATCACTTGAGTGTTGCGAGGCGAGGGCGGCGTTCTGGGCGATTTCCTGGGCGGCGGCGCCGAGTTGGTTGATCGCCGCCGCGACGCTGTTGGTGCGGCTCGATTGCTGATCGGAGTTGTACATCGACGAGTTCGACGCGGCGACCACGCGCAGGGCGACTTCGTTGACCTGGCCGGTGGCCGAGGCCACTTCGCGGATCGAGGTGTGGATGCGTTCGACGAAGCGGTTGAACGATGTGCCCAGCGCGCCGAACTCATCGTTACCGTGGATCACCAGACGCTTGGTCAGGTCGCCTTCACCTTCGGCGATGTCATGCATGGCTCGGCCCATGGTCAGCAGCGGTTGCATCAGCACGCGGATCAGCATGCCGAGCAGGGCGATGATGATCACCACGGCAATGACCATGGCGATCAGCGCCGAGGTGCGGAATTCGCTGAGCATCGAAAACGCGGTGTCTTTATCCAGCACCAGCGCCACGTACCAGTCGGCCGATGGCACACCGTTGACGCGGGTGAAGGAGATCAACTGAGTCTTGCCGTCGAACTCGACTTCTTTCAGGCCCGGGCTGACTTTTGGCGCACCGTTTGGATAGGCCTCGGCGAGGGTCTTGAGCACCAGTTTGCTGTCCGGGTGGATCAGGATTTTGCCGTCGGCACTGACGATGAACGCATGGCCGTGGCCGCCGAAGTTCAGCGAGTTGATGATCGCGCTGACGCTGGTCAGGTCGATGTCGGCACCGGCGACGCCGAGCATCTGGCCCTGACGCTGTACCGGGGTGGCGACGGTGATCACCAGTTTGCCCGAGGAGGCGGCGATGTACGGTTCGGTGACGATGGTCTGCTGGGCGCTGTTGGCCGCTTTGTACCAGCCACGGGCACGCGGGTCGTAATCCGGCGCGCGGTTGCCGGCGGGCACGGAGAACATCACGCCGTCCGCACCGCCAAAGTAGCTGAGCTGGAAATTGCCGGTGTAGGCGGGCAGGTCGATGATGCGTTTCAGGCTGGCAGGCGCATTACCGTCGACGACAACCTGTTGAGACAGCGATTGCAGCAATTGAATGCGACTTTCCAGCCAGGTCTGGATGTTGCTGGTGGTCAGGCTGCCCAGCTCCTGCATCGTGGCTTCGGTGCTGCTGCTCAGGGCTTCGCGTTGTCGATAGTCATTGAAAAAGATGAAACAGGCGAACGCAACGGCCACCACGAGGGCGGCAGCCAACAAGATTTTGTGGCTGAATTTCATGTTTCTGGTCATCGAATGAACTACCGCGAAGGTGCTGGTCAAGAAAGGGCGGCAATTTGCCACACTCGTGGGCTTTGCGCTGCTCTTATTTCGACCGCCGCGCGCCAAAGATTAGGCTGCTTTGGTGAAATACGACGAAATGCTCAATAGCCCTACAAAGTGTCTGATTTAAAGGCAAAAGCCAGACGGGCGGGCTAATAAATAGCCGTCCGCCCACGGAACCAGATGAGGGTTTTCTCTTCTAAGCTTCTGGTTGGCACCATGCCATCCCCCCTCGTTCCAGGAGTTACACCATGTCGCTGCGATCTATCGCCCTTCTGTCGTTTTGCGTGCTGTTGGCCGCATGCAGCAAGGTCAATCAGGAAAACTACTCGAAGCTTTCGGCTGGCATGGCCAAGGCTGAAGTCGAGACACTGCTCGGCAAACCCACTGACTGCTCGGGTGCGCTCGGCATGTCCAGTTGCACTTGGGGCGACAAGAACAGCTTTATCAGCGTGCAATACGCCGGTGACAAAGTGCTGATGTTTTCCGGCCAAGGCCTGAAGTAAACCGGGGCTTCGCGCCCACGGAGAAGAAAAATGAAGCGGTTATTGCTAATCCTTTTTGCCGGCCTGGTACTGGCCGGCTGCGCCACTTCCGGCGTAGATCCGTTGGCGCCGAAAACCGTCAACAGCGTCAATCTCAAGCGTTACCAGGGCACCTGGTATGAGCTGGCGCGCTTGCCGATGTACTTCCAGCGCAATTGCGCGCAATCCGAAGCCCATTACACCCTCAAGCCTGACGGTAATGTCGCGGTGCTCAATCGCTGCCTGACTCCGGACTGGCAATGGGAAGAAGCCAAAGGCACGGCTTATCCACAGGTGCCGGGCAAGACCGACAAGCTGTGGGTCGAGTTCGATACCTGGTTCTCACGCCTGATTCCGGGTGTGGCGAAGGGCGAATACTGGGTGTTGTACGTCAGCGATGACTACAAGACCGCCATCGTCGGCGACCCGAGTCGCAAGTACATGTGGTTGCTGTCGCGCACGCCGACTGTCAACGGTGTGGTGCGCGAAGAGCTGCTGAGCAAGGCGCGTCAGCAGGGTTATGACACCACGCGATTGATCTGGCGGGCGTCGGATCGGCAGATGGCCAAGACTTCGAATTAAGCATCGCCACAAAATCGAAATGTGGGAGCGAGCCTGCTCGCGAAGAGGGCGTGTCAGTTAACGAAAATGTTGACTGATACACCGCTTTCGCGAGCAGGCTCGCTCCCACATTTGGTTTTGGGTCAGCCCAGAAGTTCGCGCAGGACTTGGGTGAAAGCGCGATTGCTTTCTTCTTCTGCCGCGTGGCGTCCATCGCGCACCACCCACTGGCCATTGACCAACACATCACGCACCTGACGATCGCCGCCGGCAAACAGCCAGCGATTCAAAATCCCGTCGCCAGTGGCTGTCGCCAGATACGGATCGTTGCCATCGAGCACAATCCAGTCCGCACGTTTGCCAACTTCCAGCGCACCAATCGGTTGCCCCAGTGCCTGAGCACCGCCATCCAGTGCGGCGTCGTACAGCGTGCGGCCGACCATCGGCTGATCTGCGCCATACAAGCGGTTACGTCGCTGATCACGCAGACGCTGGCCGTATTCCAGCCAACGCAATTCTTCCACCACGCTGAGCGACACATGGCTGTCGGAACCGATACCCATGCGCCCGCCCTGAGCGAGGAAGTCCACCGCCGGGAAAATCCCGTCGCCGAGGTTCGCCTCGGTGGTCAGGCACAGGCCGGCGATGGCGCGACTCTTGGCCATCAGCGTGACTTCTTCCGGGTTGGCATGAGTGGCGTGAACGAGGCACCAGCGCTGATCGACTTCGGTGTTTTCGTAGAGCCATTGCAGCGGACGACGACCGCTCCAGCTCAGGCAGTCATCGACTTCCTTCTGCTGTTCGGCGATGTGGATGTGCACCGGGCACTGCTTGTCGCTGGCCGCCAGCACTTCGCTGATCTGCTGCGGGGTGACCGCGCGCAACGAGTGGAAGCACAGGCCCAGGGATTGCGCCTTCTGTTGCGCCAGCAGCGGCTGTAAGCGTGACTGCAGATTCAGGTAGTTTTCAGTGCTGTTGATGAAGCGGCGCTGGCCGTCATTCGGGATCTGCCCACCGAAACCTGCGTGGCTATAGAGCACCGGCAGCAGGGTCAGACCGATACCACTTTCACCGGCGGCCTGACTGATGCGTAACGCCAACTCGGCCGGATCGGCGTAAGGCTGGCCGTTGCTGTCATGATGCACGTAGTGAAATTCGGCCACCGAGGTGTAACCGGCCTTGAGCATTTCGATGTACAGCTGTCGGGCGATGACGCCGAGTTGATCGGGGCTGATTTTTCCGACGAGCCGATACATCAAGTCGCGCCACGTCCAGAAACTGTCGTTGGGATTACCGGCCACTTCGGCCAAACCGGCCATTGCTCGCTGGAACGCGTGGGAGTGCAGATTGGGCATCCCCGGCAGCAGCGGACCGCTTAACCGTTCGGCGCCATCTGCGGTGGAATCGGCCTGGATTTGGGTCAACACGCCATCGGCGCTGACCTCAAGACGTACATTGTTGGCCCATCCGTTAGGCAGCAGCGCGCGCTCGGCAAAGAAAGCGGACATGGTTCAGCACCCCATCGTGTGTTATTTGTATATACATATACAGACGTTTGCCTGCCCGGTAAACTCCGGCAAGCTAGCAACCTCTACCGACGAACAAGGATTCACCGTGCCGACTCCGCCTCCAGTTTCCCCGTTGGCCGCGAACATGGGCGACAGTCCGGCGCCCTTGTACGCCCGCGTCAAACAGATGATCACCCAGCAGATCGACAGCGGTAACTGGCCGCCGCACTACCGCGTACCGTCGGAAAGCGAACTGGTCAATCAGCTCGGTTTCAGCCGCATGACCATCAACCGCGCGCTGCGCGAGATGACCGCCGACGGCCTGTTGGTGCGTATGCAAGGCGTCGGGACTTTTGTCGCCGAACCGAAGAGCCAGTCCGCGCTGTTCGAAGTACACAACATCGCCGACGAGATCGCCTCGCGCGGTCATCGCCACACCTGCCAGGTCATCACCCTCGAAGAAGAGGCCGCCGGCTCCGAACGTGCGTTGGCACTGGACATGCGCGAAGGGCAGAAGGTCTTTCACTCGCTGATCGTGCATTACGAAAACGACATTCCGGTGCAAATCGAAGACCGTTTCGTCAATGCGCTGGTCGCCCCTGAATATCTCAAGCAGGACTTCACCCTGCAAACGCCTTACGCCTATCTCAATCAAGTCGCGCCACTGACCGAGGGCGAGCACGTAGTCGAAGCGATCCTCGCCGAGTCATCCGAGTGCAAGTTGCTGCAAATCGAAAAAGGCGAGCCATGCCTGCTGATTCGCCGTCGCACATGGTCGGGCCGTCAGCCGGTGACCGCCGCGCGATTGATTCACCCGGGTTCCCGTCATCGTCTGGAAGGCCGGTTCCATAAATAGAGAGCATAAATGAATGGTTTGAAGGTTTTACGCGCCGAAGGCTACCCGCGCATGCCGTGGAAAAACGGCGGCGGCAGCACTGAAGAAATCACCCGTGACTCGGGGGCTGGCCTCGATGGGTTTGGCTGGCGTCTGTCGATTGCCGATATCGCCGAGTCCGGCGGCTTTTCGACCTTCGCCGGTTACCAGCGGGTGATCACTGTGCTGCAAGGTGACGGTATGACTTTGTGCGTCGACGGTGACGACACTCGGCCACTGTTACCCCTCGACCCGTTCGCCTTCAGCGGTGAGAGCCAGGTCTCCTGCACGCTGCTCGGCGGCGCAATCCGCGACTTCAACCTGATCTACGCGCCGCAGCGCTACAGCGCGCGCTTGCAGTGGCTGGACGGCGAACAGCGGTTTTTCAGTTCGGCGGGCACGGTGTTGGTGTTCAGTGTCAGTGAGTTGCTGCAGGTGCGGGTCGGTGACAGCGTTGCGCAACTTGGCCGACACGATTGCCTGCAACTGGACGGTAACACCGGGCTGGTTGAAGTCGCCGTCGATGCGGCCTGCTGCGTAATCGAACTCACTGCACGCTGATCTAAATCTGGTAACACATCCTGTGGTGAGGGGATAAATCCCCTCACCACAAAAGCGTTCATACCTCCTGTTTCTTTCTCCGCACCAATTTGTTACCGAACGCCCCAGCGTGGCGCAAAACCACGCTCTCGTAACAACTCCCCAACTTCCAAAACCACCCCCGCGAAAAATTTCACCCACGCCAGAACCCTTGATTCAGGCGCCCTCCAGTCGTATCCGCAATTTTTCTTGAGCACTCCACCAGCAAGTTGGCCGCTTGATTGCATATGCTTGTATGTACAAGTAAAGACGTATGCGTATAAGTCCGCAGCGTCCACTGATTCGCTTGTCGCGCATTGAAGCGCACAGGCTGCTTGCCCACTGCCAGGGTTGGTTTGAATTGATCGCTGAGGAGTCTTTTTCGTGACTGACAACAAGATGACCACTGCTACTACCTTTACGAAGCACCGTGACGTCGAAATCCGTGCATCGCGCGGCAACAAGCTGACCGCCAAGAGCTGGCTGACCGAAGCGCCGCTGCGCATGTTGATGAACAACCTCGACCCGGAAGTCGCCGAGAACCCGAAAGAGCTGGTGGTCTACGGCGGTATCGGTCGCGCCGCGCGTAACTGGGAGTGCTACGACAAGATCGTCGAGAGCCTGACCAACCTGAACGACGACGAGACCCTGCTGGTGCAATCCGGCAAGCCGGTCGGCGTGTTCAAGACTCACAGCAACGCCCCGCGTGTACTGATCGCCAACTCCAACCTGGTTCCACACTGGGCGAGTTGGGAGCACTTCAACGAACTCGACGCCAAAGGCCTGGCCATGTACGGCCAGATGACTGCCGGCAGCTGGATCTACATCGGCAGCCAGGGCATCGTCCAGGGCACCTACGAAACCTTCGTTGAGGCCGGTCGCCAGCACTACAACGACAACCTCACCGGCAAGTGGGTGCTGACCGCCGGTCTGGGCGGCATGGGTGGCGCTCAGCCTCTGGCGGCAACCCTGGCCGGCGCCTGCTCGCTGAACATCGAATGCCAGCAGGTCAGCATCGATTTCCGCCTGAAAAGCCGTTACGTCGACGAGCAAGCCACTGACCTCGACGACGCGCTGGCGCGCATCGCCAAGTACACCAAAGAAGGCAAAGCGATCTCCATCGCGCTGCTGGGCAACGCCGCAGAAATCCTCCCGGAACTGGTCAAGCGCGGCGTGCGCCCGGACATGGTCACCGACCAGACCAGCGCCCATGACCCACTCAACGGCTACCTGCCGGCCGGCTGGACCTGGGACGAATACCGCGCCCGCGCCAAGACCGAACCGGCCGCTGTGATCAAAGCCGCCAAGCAGTCGATGGCCGTGCACGTCAAAGCGATGCTGGAATTCCAGAAGCAAGGCATCCCGACTTTCGACTACGGCAACAACATCCGTCAGATGGCCCAGGAAAAAGGCGTCGAGAACGCATTCGACTTCCCGGGTTTCGTACCGGCTTACATCCGTCCGCTGTTCTGCCGTGGCATTGGCCCGTTCCGCTGGGCGGCGCTGTCGGGTGATCCGCAAGACATCTACAAAACCGACGCCAAGGTCAAAGAGCTGATCCCGGACGACGCCCACCTGCACAACTGGCTGGACATGGCCCGCGAACGCATCAGCTTCCAGGGTCTGCCGGCACGTATCTGCTGGGTTGGCCTGGGCCTGCGCGCCAAGCTCGGTCTGGCGTTCAACGAAATGGTCCGCAGCGGTGAGTTGTCGGCGCCGATCGTGATCGGTCGCGACCACCTCGACTCTGGCTCGGTGGCCAGCCCGAACCGTGAAACCGAATCGATGCAGGACGGTTCCGACGCCGTGTCCGACTGGCCACTGCTCAACGCTCTGCTCAACACCGCGAGCGGCGCGACCTGGGTTTCCCTGCACCACGGCGGCGGTGTCGGCATGGGCTTCTCCCAGCACTCGGGCATGGTGATCGTCTGCGACGGTACTGACGAAGCGGCCGAGCGTATTGCGCGCGTGCTGCACAACGACCCGGCCACCGGTGTCATGCGTCACGCCGATGCCGGTTACCAGATCGCCATCGACTGCGCCAAGGAACAGGGCCTGAACCTGCCGATGATTACCGGTAAATAAACGCAAAAACCCTGTAGAAGCTGCCGAAGGCTGCGATCTTTTGATCTTCAAAAAGATCGCAGCCTCGTTTCACTCGACAGCTCCTACAGGGGTACGAACCAACCCAGAATAACAATCCACAGAGGTTGAACCATGGCTGTCAGTCCCGATCGTGCAGGCAACAAACCGTTGATCGAAAGGCGTTCGATCGACTACATCCCGGAAGCGGAAAGACACGGTCGTCTGTTCAGCCAATTCACACTGTGGATGGGTGCCAACCTGCAAATCACGGCGATTGTCACCGGGGCATTGGCCGTGGTGCTGGGCGGTGATGTGTTCTGGTCGTTGATCGGTCTGTTGATCGGTCAGCTGCTGGGCGGCGGCGTCATGGCGCTGCATGCGGCGCAAGGGCCGAAGCTTGGCCTGCCGCAGATGATCTCCAGCCGCGTGCAGTTCGGGGTTTATGGCGCAGCCATCCCGATCGTGCTGGTGTGCCTGATGTACCTGGGCTTCACCGCAACGGGCACGGTGCTTTCCGGCCAGGCGCTGGGCCAGTTGTTTGGCGTCAGCGACAGCATCGGCATTCTGATTTTCGCCAGCGTCATCGTGTTGGTGACGGTGATGGGTTATCGGGTCATCCACTGGATTGGCCGCGTCGCCAGCGTCATTGGCGTGATTGCGTTCGTTTTTCTGTTCTGGCGCCTGATGAGCCAGACCGACGTCGGCGCACTTCTGCAAATCCGCCACTTCAGCTGGAGCAGCTTCCTGCTGGCGGTGTCGCTCGCGGCGTCCTGGCAGATCGCTTTCGGCCCTTATGTGGCTGACTATTCGCGCTACCTGCCGAGCAAGACGTCAGCGGTGAAAACCTTTTTCGCCGCCGGCGCCGGTTCGGTGATTGGCGCCCAAGTGGCGATGATCCTTGGTGTGTTTGCTGCCGCTTCGGCCAACGGCCAGTTCGCCGGCCATGAAGTGGCTTACATCGTCGGTCTGGGCGGAACCGGTGCCACCGCTGCGCTGCTGTACTTCAGCATTGCGTTCGGCAAGGTGACCATCTCGACACTGAACTCCTACGGCAGCTTCATGTGCATCGCCACCATCATCAGCGGTTTCAAAGGCCATCTGCAGGTCTCGCGCATGCAGCGTCTGGTGTTCGTGCTGGTGATCGTTGGCGCGGCGACCCTGATCGCGTTGCTCGGTCAGCACTCGTTCCTCGGTGCGTTCAAGTCTTTCATCCTGTTCCTGCTCGCGTTCTTCACGCCGTGGAGCGCGATCAACCTGGTGGACTACTACTGCATCACTCGCGAGCGCTATGACGTGCCGGCGCTGGCCGATCCGAACGGTCGCTATGGCCGCTGGAACCTACTCGGTATCAGCGTTTATGTCTTCGGGGTACTGGTGCAATTGCCGTTCATCTCCACCAAGTTCTACACCGGTCCGCTGGTGGCCGCTCTCGGTGATGTGGATATCTCCTGGATCATCGGTCTGCTGCTGCCTGCCGCCGTGTATTACGTGTGCGCAAAAAAATGGCACAGCCCAGTGCCCGATCAACTGATTCTGCCGGTCGAGCAGGACAGCGTTGTACAACCTAAAACAAGTGGGGCCGTTCGCGCTGCGGCGCAGGCCTGATTGGACGTGGACAGGGCTGGATGCCTCTTGACTGCCGTAAGCCAATTCATGATTAGGAGCGTCGCAACAATGAAATCGAACAAGACCCTGCTGACTACATTGCTGTCCATGGGCCTGTTGGCCAGCGCTGGCGCCACTCAAGCCGCCGGCTGGTGCGAATCGGGCAAACCGGTGAAATTCGCCGGTCTGAACTGGGAAAGCGGCATGCTGCTGACCGACGTGCTGCAAGTGGTGCTGGAAAAAGGTTATGACTGCAAGACCGACAGCCTGCCGGGCAACTCCATCACCATGGAAAACGCCCTGAGCAGCAACGACATTCAAGTGTTCGCCGAAGAGTGGGTCGGCCGCAGCGAGGTCTGGAACAAGGCCGAGAAGGCCGGCAAAGTCGTCGGCGTTGGCGCCCCCGTAGTGGGCGCTATCGAAGGCTGGTATGTGCCGCGTTACGTGATCGAAGGCGACGCCAAGCGCAAACTTGAACCGAAAGCCCCTGACCTGAAAAACATCGCTGATCTGGCCAAGTACTCTGCTGTGTTCAAGGACGCCGAAGAGCCCTCCAAAGGCCGTTTCTACAACTGCCCGGCCGGCTGGACTTGTGAGCTGGACAACAGCGAAATGCTGAAAAGCTATGGTCTGGAAAGCAGCTACACCAACTTCCGTCCGGGCACCGGCCCGGCGCTGGATGCGGCGGTGCTGTCGAGCTACAAGCGTGGCGAGCCGATCCTGTTCTACTACTGGTCGCCAACCCCGCTGATGGGCCAGGTCGATCTGGTCAAACTGGAAGAAAAACCGGGCGTCGACAAGCGCGTGACGATCAAGGTCGGCCTGTCCAAGACCTTCCACGAGCAAGCCCCGGAGCTGGTGGCCGTGCTGGAGAAGGTCAACCTGCCAATCGACCTGCTCAACCAGAACCTCGGCCGCATGGCGAAGGAGCGTATCGAGTCGCCAAAACTGGCGAAAATCTTCCTCAAGGAACATCCTGAAGTCTGGCACGCATGGGTGAGCGAAGACGCAGCCAAAAAGATCGACGCGGCCTTGTAGGTCCAGCTTCTCCGGCTGCCGGCCACGGCAGTCGGATGCTTGATCGCAACCCCTTGATTGAGAGTCTCTTATGTTTCCCGAAAGCTTTACCTTTTCCATCGCCGACTGGGTCAACGGTTGGGTCGATTCCCTGGTCACCAACTATGGTGATGTGTTCCGCCAGATCTCGGACACCCTGCTGTGGGCCATCGTCAATCTTGAAGGCCTGCTGCGTGCAGCGCCGTGGTGGTTGATGCTGGCAATCGTCGGTGTCGTCGCCTGGCACGCAACGCGCAAAGTGGTGACCACGGCGGTGATCGTCGGTCTGCTGTTCCTCGTTGGCGCTGTCGGCCTGTGGGACAAACTCATGCAAACCCTGGCGCTGATGATGGTCGCGACGATCATTTCGGTGCTGATCGGCATACCGTTGGGGATTCTCTCGGCGCGCAGCAATCGCCTGCGCTCGGTGCTGATGCCGCTGCTCGACATCATGCAGACCATGCCGAGTTTCGTGTACCTGATCCCGGTGCTGATGCTGTTCGGTCTGGGCAAGGTGCCGGCGATTTTCGCGACCGTGATCTACGCCGCGCCGCCACTGATTCGCCTGACCGATCTGGGCATCCGCCAGGTCGACGGCGAAGTCATGGAAGCGATCAATGCGTTCGGCGCGAACCGCTGGCAGCAACTGTTCGGCGTGCAACTGCCGCTGGCCCTGCCGAGCATCATGGCCGGGATCAACCAGACCACCATGATGGCCCTGTCGATGGTGGTGATCGCCTCGATGATCGGCGCCCGTGGCTTGGGTGAAGATGTGTTGGTGGGGATTCAGACCCTCAACGTCGGGCGGGGTCTTGAGGCCGGTCTGGCGATCGTGATTCTCGCAGTGGTCATCGACCGCATTACTCAGGCGTATGGTCGGCCACGGCATGAGGTGAGCAAATGAGCAACGCAACCGTGAGCAAGATTGAAGTCAAAAACGTCTTCAAGATTTTCGGCAACCGCGCCAAGGACGCCCTGGCCATGGTTGGCCAGGGCAAGACCAAGGATCAGGTGCTGAACGAAACCGGTTGCGTGGTCGGGGTCAACGACCTGTCGCTGAGCATCGGCACCGGCGAGATCTTCGTGATCATGGGCCTGTCCGGCTCGGGCAAGTCGACGCTGGTGCGCCATTTCAATCGCCTGATCGACCCGACCAGCGGCGCGATCCTGGTCGACGGCGTGGACATCCTGCAATACGACATGGAAGCCCTGCGCGAATTTCGCCGGCACAAGATCAGCATGGTCTTCCAGAGCTTCGGCCTGCTGCCGCACAAGACCGTGATCGACAACGTCGCCTACGGCCTGAAAGTGCGCGGCGAGAGCAAGCAACTGTGCGCCGAGCGGGCGCTGCACTGGATCAACACCGTGGGCCTCAAGGGCTACGAAAACAAATACCCGCATCAGCTTTCCGGCGGCATGCGTCAGCGTGTCGGCCTGGCCCGTGCCTTGGCGGCGGACACTGACATCATCCTGATGGACGAAGCGTTCAGCGCGCTGGATCCGCTGATCCGCGCCGAGATGCAGGACCAGTTGCTGGAACTGCAAAAGACCCTGCACAAGACCATCGTCTTCATCACCCACGACCTCGACGAGGCCGTGCGCATCGGCAACCGCATTGCGATCCTCAAGGACGGCAAGCTGATTCAGGTCGGTACGCCGCGCGAGATCCTGCATTCGCCGGCGGATGAGTATGTCGACCGGTTCGTGCAGCGGCGTGCGGCGGTGGTTTGACAGCTTTTGTGGTGAGGGTATTTATCCCCGATGGGCGGCGAAGCCGCCCCTCAGGATTGCATGCGGTGTACCTGAAGCAGCCGGGCTGCATATTTGGGGCGGCTTCGCCACCCATCGGGGATAAATCCCCTCACCACAGGATTTCCGCATCAACAGAATTGGCATGAGGTTTTAGATGTCCCAGGCTGAAAAAATCGTGATCACCGGCAGCCCCCTGCGTTGGCAGGACGTGGTCGCCGTCGCGCGGCACGGCGCGCAACTTGAGCTGTCGGGCGAGGCCTGGGCGCGCATCGAAAACGCTCAGGCCATCGTTCAGCGCATTGTCGTCAGCGGCGAGCGCGCTTATGGCGTCAACACCGGTCTGGGCGGGTTGTCCAACGTCTCGCTGAAAGACGAACAACTCAGCCAGTTGTCGCGCAACACCTTGCTCAGCCACGCCTGCGGCGTCGGCCCGGTACTGCCTGACGAACAGACCCGCGCCATCCTCTGCGCGGCGATCCGCAACTTCAGCCAAGGCAAATCCGGCCTGCACCGCCGGGTCGTCGAAGCACTGTTGGCACTGCTCAATCGCGGCATCACCCCGCAGGTTCCGTCGCAAGGCTCGGTGGGCTACCTGACCCACATGGCGCACATCGGCATTGCGCTGCTGGGCGTGGGCAATGTCAGCTATCGCGGGCAGATTATTTCTGCACAACAGGCCTTGGCAGAAGAGGGCCTGCAACCGGTGCAACTCGGCGCGAAAGACGGTTTGTGTCTGGTCAACGGTACGCCGTGCATGACTGGCCTCAGCTGTCTGGCCATCGCCGATGCCACGCGTCTGCTGCAATGGGCCGACGTCATCGGCGCCATGAGTTTCGAAGCTCAGCGTGGTCAGATCGATGCGTTCGATGCCGAGATCATTGCGCTTAAACCGCACCCGGGCATGCAGCAGGTTGGCGTCAATCTGCGCGCGTTGCTTGATGGCAGTGAAGTGATCGCGTCGAGCAAAGGCATTCGCACTCAAGATGCCTTGAGCATTCGTTCGATCCCGCAGGTGCATGGCGCCGCGCGCGATCAACTCGAGCACGCAATCAAACAGGTCGAAGCTGAACTCAACGGCTGCACCGACAACCCGTTGCTGTTGGGTACGCCGGACGATTTCCGCGTCATGTCGCAAGCCAATCCGCACGGCCAATCGGTAGCGATGGCCGCTGATCTGCTGGCGATCGCAGTGGCGGAAATCGGCTCGATTGCCGAGCGCCGTCTCGATCGTCTGGTCAACCCGCACGTCAGCGGTTTGCCGGCGTTTCTGGTGGCCAATCCGGGGGTGAACTCGGGGATGATGATCGTGCAATACGTCGCCGCGTCGCTGTGTGCGGAAAACCGCCAATTGGCGCAACCGGCGGTGCTCGACAACTACGTCACCTCCGGTTTGCAGGAAGACCATCTGAGCATGGGTACCAGCGCCGCGCTGAAGCTGCATCGCGCGCTGGAAAACTGCACGCAGATCCTCGCCATCGAATATCTGCTGGCGGCCCAGGCGTTTGAATTCTTGAAAGCGCAGCGCTTTGGCGCGGGCACCGATATCGCGTGGCGCCTGCTGCGTGAGAAAGTCCCGGCCCACGATCAGGACCGCTGGCTGGCGCCGGATATCGCCGCCGCTGCGAGCGTTTTGAAAGCCCCGAATTTGCTGCACAACGTATTACCGAATTTGCACTGATTTCTTAAACGCCAGCGTGCCAAGGCGCGGATCGCCCAAAAAGCGAAATGCGACGGATAACGGAATGCTCCGGAGCGACTGGCGAGCCAATAACAATCTCTCAAAAGGAGCATTTAAATGACTGCGCTAAACCTGATCCCCGGCCAACTGAGCCTGGCTCAACTGCGTGACGTTTTTCAAAACCCGGTCAAGCTGACCCTCGACAACAGCGCATCGCAGCAGATCGAAGCCAGTGTGGCCTGCGTCGAACAGATCCTCGCCGAGAACCGCACCGCCTACGGCATCAACACCGGGTTCGGCCTGCTGGCCTCGACTCGTATTGCCAGCGAAGACCTGGAAAACCTCCAGCGCTCGCTGGTGTTGTCCCACGCCGCCGGCGTCGGCGAGCCGATCAGCGATGCGCTGGTGCGTCTGGTCATGGTGCTCAAGGTCAACAGCCTCAGCCGTGGTTTCTCCGGGATTCGTCGGCAGGTGATCGATGCGCTGATTGCGCTGATCAATGCCGAGGTCTATCCGCACATTCCGCTGAAAGGTTCGGTGGGGGCTTCCGGTGACCTCGCGCCACTGGCGCATATGTCGCTGGTGCTGCTGGGCGAGGGCAAGGCGCGTTACAAGGGCGAGTGGATGGAAGCGACCGAGGCGCTGAAAGTCGCCGGCCTGACGCCGCTGACGCTGGCGGCGAAAGAAGGTCTGGCGCTGCTCAACGGGACTCAGGTCTCGACTGCGTTCGCCTTGCGTGGTCTGTTTGAAGGTGAGGATCTGTTTGCCGGTGCGATCGCGTTGGGCGGTCTGACCGTTGAAGCGGTGCTCGGCTCGCGCTCGCCGTTTGACGCGCGTATCCACGCCGCTCGTGGCCAGAAAGGCCAGATCGATGCCGCCGCCGCTTACCGTGATTTGCTGGGTGAGCGCAGCGAAGTTTCCGACTCGCACCAGAACTGCGAGAAGGTTCAAGACCCGTACTCGCTGCGTTGCCAGCCGCAAGTCATGGGCGCGTGCCTGACCCAATTCCGTCAAGCGGCTGAGGTGCTGGCGGTCGAAGCCAACGCCGTGTCGGATAACCCGTTGGTGTTCGCCGCTGAAGGCGATGTGATTTCCGGCGGTAACTTCCACGCCGAACCGGTGGCCATGGCCGCTGACAACATGGCCCTGGCCATCGCTGAAATCGGCTCGCTGAGCGAACGCCGCATCTCGCTGATGATGGACAAGCACATGTCGCAACTGCCGCCGTTCCTGGTGGCCAATGGCGGGGTCAACTCCGGTTTCATGATCGCCCAAGTGACGGCGGCGGCACTGGCCAGTGAAAACAAGGCGCTGTCCCATCCGCATTCGGTGGACAGCCTGCCGACCTCGGCCAACCAGGAAGACCATGTGTCCATGGCCCCGGCTGCCGGCAAACGCTTGTGGGAAATGGCCGAGAACACTCGCGGGATTCTCGCGGTGGAATGGCTCGCGGCGGTACAGGGGCTGGATCTGCGTAACGGCCTGAAGACTTCGGCGAAGCTGGAAAAGGCCCGGGCGATTCTGCGTAAGGAAGTGCCGTTCTATGAGAAGGACCGGTTTTTTGCGCCGGACATCAATGCGGCGACCGAGTTGTTGGCTTCGCGGTGTTTGACTGAGCTGGTGCCGGCGAAATTGCTGCCTAGCCTGTAAGGGCCTCTTCGCGAGCAGGCTCGCTCCCACAGTTGGAATGCGTATCCCTGTGGGAGCGAGCCTGCTCGCGAAATCGATTTTGAATAGTGTGGAGACTAAGGGATGAAAACCCTCTGGCAACACTGCCACGTCGCAACCATGGCGCAAGGCGTCTACTCGATCATCGAAGATGCGGCCATCGTGACGTCCGGTGCGCATATCGAGTGGATCGGCCCGCGTCATCAATTACCGTCCGGCGAATACCCGGCGGTCAATGATCTGCAAGGCGCGTGGGTTACCCCCGGCCTGATCGATTGCCACACCCACACCGTGTTCGGCGGCAACCGCAGCGGCGAATTCGAAAAGCGCCTGCAAGGTGTCAGCTACGCCGAGATCGCGGCGCAGGGTGGTGGCATTGCCAGTACCGTACGCGCCACTCGTGAAGCAACCGAAGACGAACTGTTCGCCAGCGCCGCCAAACGCCTGAAAAGCCTGATGCGCGACGGCGTGACCACGGTGGAAATGAAGTCCGGCTACGGTCTCGATCTAGCCAATGAACGCAAAATCCTCCGTGTCATCCGTCGCCTGGCAAAAGAGCTGCCGATCAGCGTGCGCAGCACCTGCCTGGCCGCCCACGCGTTGCCACCGGAATACAAGGATCGCGCCGACGACTACATCGATCACATCTGCGCCGAGATGCTGCCAGCGCTGGCCGCTGAAGGTCTGGTCGATGCCGTGGATGCCTTCTGCGAATACCTGGCGTTCTCGCCGGAGCAAGTCGAGCGCGTTTTCATCACCGCGAAAAAACTCGGTCTGCCGGTGAAACTGCACGCCGAGCAATTGTCGTCGCTGCACGGCTCCAGCCTGGCCGCGCGCTACCACGCGTTGTCCGCCGATCACCTGGAGTTCATGGACGAAGCCGACGCCATCGCCATGGCCGCGTCCGACACCGTCGCGGTGCTGCTGCCGGGCGCGTTCTACTTCCTGCGTGAAACCCAGTTGCCGCCGATGGACGCCCTGCGCAAGCACAAGGTGAAGATCGCCATCGCCAGCGATCTCAACCCCGGTACCTCGCCGGCGCTGTCGTTGCGCCTGATGCTGAACATGGCTTGCACCTGCTTTCGTATGACCCCGGAAGAAGCCTTGGCCGGCGCGACGATTCATGCCGCGCAAGCGCTGGGCATGGCCGACACTCACGGCTCACTGGAAGTCGGCAAGGTCGCGGATTTCGTCGCCTGGCACATCGATCGTCCGGCGGATCTGGCCTATTGGCTAGGTGGTGATCTGGACAAACGCGTCGTGCGTCACGGCGTTGAATCAAGTCTGTAGGAGAGCGGTTGTGGATAAGGTTCTGAACTTCAAACAAGGTCGCGTGCCGCTGCTGATCAGCATGCCCCATGCCGGTGTACGTCTGACCCCGGTGGTCGAGGCCGGCCTGATTGGCGACGCGAAAAGTCTGCCGGACACTGACTGGCATATTCCGCAGCTCTACGACTTTGCCGAAGAACTGGGCGCCAGCACGCTGGCGGCCGAGTACTCGCGTTTCGTCATCGACCTCAACCGGCCGTCCGACGACAAGCCGCTGTACGCCGGCGCCACCACCGGGCTGTACCCGGCGACGCTGTTTGATGGCATCCCGTTGTTCAAGGAAGGGCTGGAGCCGTCGAAAGAAGAACGCGCGACATATCTGGAGCAGATCTGGACGCCGTATCACCGCACCTTGCAAGAGGAGCTGGCACGGCTGAAGGCCGAGTTCGGTTACGCGTTGCTGTTTGACGCACACTCGATCCGCTCGATCATCCCGCACCTGTTCGACGGCAAATTGCCGGACTTCAACCTCGGCACCTTCAACGGCGCGAGCTGCGATCCGCAACTGGCCGCGCAACTGGAAGCGATCTGCGCGCGTCATGGCGATTACAGCCATGTGCTCAACGGTCGCTTCAAGGGCGGCCACATCACCCGCCATTACGGCAACCCGGCCGAGAACATCCACGCTGTGCAACTGGAACTGGGTCAGTGTACGTACATGGAAGAGTTCGAACCGTTCCGCTATCGCGCCGATCTGGCCGAGCCGACACGGGTGGTGCTCAAGGAGTTGCTGCAAGGCTTCATCGCCTGGGGCAAATCCCGCTACAGCGCATAAACCTCTTTCTGTGGGGGCATGCTCATTGACGTAAATCGGGTTTATGATGCCCAACGGCAGAATAATAGAAGTCCCCCCAGGGATGACCTCGACCCCTTACGGAGCGCGCAATGCAGACTTTGTTTCCGCAGATCAAACCACACGCCCGGCACGATCTGGCTGTCGATGACACGCATACACTGTACGTCGACGAAAGCGGTTCGCCGGAAGGCTTGCCGGTCGTGTTCATCCACGGCGGCCCCGGTGCCGGGTGCGATGCACAGAGCCGCCGGTATTTCGATCCGAACCTGTACCGCATTGTCACCTTCGACCAGCGCGGCTGCGGACGCTCCACCCCGCACGCCAGCCTGGAAAACAACACCACCTGGGATCTGGTCGCCGACCTTGAGCGAATCCGCAAACACCTGGGCATCGACAAATGGGTGCTGTTCGGAGGCTCGTGGGGTTCGACCCTGGCACTGGCCTACGCGCAAACCCATCCGGAGCGCGTTCACGGTCTGATCCTGCGCGGGATCTTTCTCTGCCGTCCGCAGGAAATCGAGTGGTTCTACCAGGCCGGTGCCAGCCGTCTGTTCCCCGATTACTGGCAGGACTACATTGCGCCGATCCCAGTGGACGAGCGCGACGACCTGCTCAACGCTTTCCACAAGCGCCTGACCGGCAATGATCAGATCGCCCAGATGCACGCGGCCAAAGCCTGGTCGACCTGGGAAGGGCGCACCGCGACCCTGCGGCCGAACCCGCTGGTGGTCGATCGTTTCTCCGAACCGCAGCGCGCCTTGTCGATTGCGCGGATCGAATGCCACTACTTCACCAATAACGCCTTCCTTGAACCGAACCAACTGATTCGCGATATGGGCAAGATCGCCCATCTGCCCGGCGTGATCATCCACGGCCGTTACGACGTGATCTGCCCGCTCGATAACGCTTGGGAATTGCATCAGGCCTGGCCGAACAGTGAGCTGCAAGTGATCCGCGATGCCGGCCACGCTGCGTCCGAACCGGGTATCACCGACGCATTGGTACGTGCCGCCGGTCAAATGGCCCGACGCCTGCTCGACCTGCCGCCCGAAGAAGCATGAAGGGGCTTTTACAACGCGTGCGTGGCGCGCGAGTCGAAGTGGCGGGAGAGGTGGTTGGCGCGGTAGATCACGGTTTGCTGGTGCTGGTGGCGGTCGAACCCGACGACACGCGTGCCAGCGCCGACAAACTTCTGCATAAGCTGCTTAACTATCGGGTATTCAGCGACGCCGAGGGCAAGATGAACTTGTCCCTCGCGGACGTTGGCGGCGGGCTGTTGCTGGTCTCTCAGTTCACCCTCGCTGCCGACACCAAAAGCGGGTTGCGGCCGAGCTTTTCAACCGCCGCCCCTCCGGCGCTGGGCGAGGAATTGTTCGACTATCTATTGAGCAAAGCGAAACAGGTGCATGGCACTGTGGCATCAGGTAGATTCGGCGCCGATATGCAGGTGCATTTGGTCAACGATGGCCCTGTTACCTTTTTGTTACAGACCTGAAAGCACCTGAAACACCTTTTTAGGAAATTTCGACTGTTTTTAGGGTGTTTTCGCGATAAATACTTTGTTACCCCTGATGCGTTGTCACGCGGGCTACTAGATAATCGCGCGCTATGGGGATCAGCGTTCGTTGGTCCATTTTTGACTTAGGTAGAGACTTGTCTGGATCCGATTGGGGAATCATTTTGCCCTAGCGGAGTCGGAACAATGCTCGCCAACTTGGCAAGGGTGCTCTGGTAGGTCGGCTTTTCAATGCCGATACCTTTAAAGACACTTCATCTGGCCGTTGGTTTTTTGATCTGTTTTCGGCGAGGGTTGCTCGTGATCGTTAGTCCCTGTAATGCAGCAAAAATGTCTGCCAAACGCATGCGAAGTGCCCTGGTAGCGGGTTCGGCGCTCCTGTGCCTGCTTAGCGCCGGTCAGCTTTGGGCGTTCAATCTTGACGATGTATCCGCCAAGGCTAAAGAGCTGGCCGGGCAGAAGTTCGAAGCCCCGCGCAGCAACCTGCCGAACGAGTTCCGCGACATGAAGTTCGCGGATTATCAGAAAATCCGTTTCCTCACCGAAAAGGCTGAGTGGGCTGATCAGAAGACGCCGTTCAAACTGTCCTTCTATCACCAGGGTATGCACTTCGATACACCGGTGAAAATCAACGAAATCACGGCGAACACCGTCGAAGAGATCAAATACGATCCGACGCGTTTCGATTTCGGCGATTTGAAATTCGATCCTAAAGCCACCGAACAACTGGGTTATGCCGGTTTCCGTGTGCTGTACCCGATCAACAAGGCCGACAAGCAAGACGAAATCATGACCATGCTCGGCGCGAGCTACTTCCGCGTCGTCGGCAAGGGTCACACTTACGGTCTGTCGGCCCGTGGTCTGGCGGTCGATACCGCGCTGCCGTCGGGTGAAGAATTCCCGCGTTTTCGCGAATTCTGGATTCAACAGCCGAAGCCGGGCGACAAGCACCTGGTGATCTTCGCTCTGCTGGATTCGCCGCGTGCCACCGGTGCCTACCGTTTGATCCTGCGTCCGGGCAGCGACACCATTGTCGACGTCAAGGCGCAGATGTTCCTGCGTGACAAGGTCGGCAAACTGGGCATCGCGCCACTGACCAGCATGTTCCTGTTCGGCGCCAACCAGCCGTCGAAAGTTCTCAACTATCGTCGTGAGCTGCACGACTCCAGCGGTCTGTCGATCCATGCCGGCAACGGCGAGTGGATCTGGCGCCCACTGAACAACCCGAAACATCTGGCCGTGAGCAACTTCAGCGTCGAGAACCTGCGTGGTTTCGGTCTGCTGCAACGTGGCCGTAACTTCAGCCACTACGAAGACCTCGACGACCGCTACGACAAGCGCCCAAGCGCGTGGATCGAACCGAAGGGCGACTGGGGCAAAGGCACCGTCGATCTGGTCGAAATTCCGACTGCCGACGAAACCAACGACAACATCGTTGCGTTCTGGAGCCCGGAAAAAATGCCGGAGCCAGGCCAGCCGCTGGACTTCGCTTACCGCATGCACTGGACCATGGACGAAGCGGCGATTCACGCGCCGGACAGCGCCTGGGTTGCGCAGACTCTGCGTTCCACCGGTGACGTCAAACAATCGAACCTGATCCGTCAGCCGGACGGCAGCGTTGCCTATCTGGTCGACTTCGAAGGCCCATCGCTGGCCGCTCTGACTCCGGATGCCGACGTGCGCAGCCAGGTCAGCGTTGGCGACAACGCCGAACTGGTCGAGAACAGCGTGCGCTACAACCCGGAAACCAAGGGCTGGCGCTTGACCCTGCGGATGAAGATCAAGGACGCGAGCAAGTCGACCGAGATGCGAGCCGCCCTGGTGCAGCCAATCGTGACCGCTGATCTGGCCAAGTCTTCGGTGCCGGCGTCCAACTCGTCCGTCGCCAAGGCCGACAAGGTTGCCGCCAAGCAGCAAGAGAAGCTCGACAAGGAAGCCAAGGCTGCCGAGGCCAAACAGGCCGAAGCCAAGCCAGTTGCAGATGCCAAGGACAAGGCCAACAAAGACGCCAAGCAGCCAGTCGCTGCGGACGCGGCCCCAGCCACACCGGAATCGGCGCCGACTGAAGAAGTCCTGACCGAGACCTGGAGCTATCAGTTGCCTGCCGATGAGTAACTCTCAAGTACAGCCAGAGACTCTGTCCGAGTATCTGGCGCATCTGCCGATGACCGACCAGCAGCGCGCGGAACTCGCGGGTTGCCAGTCGTTCAGCGAGCTGCATCAACGCCTGTCGTCCTCGACGTTCGACGCCCCCACCGAAGCCGCCCAGGCTTCGGTGGGCAAGCGCCTGACCCTGAGCACCGCCGAAGAGCTTGAAGAAGCGGAAATGCTGGTGCTCGACGCCAGCGGTCGAGTCAGCCTCAAGGCCACGCCGCCGATTCGTCGGACCAAAGTCGTTCCGGAGCCATGGCGCACCAATATTCTGGTGCGTGGCTGGCGCCGTATGACCGGCCGTACCAATCCACCGCAACCGCCGAAGGACGAGAACGTCCTGCCGGCCGCGCGCTGGCGCACTGTCGGTTCGATCCGCCGCTACATTCTGTTGGTGTTGATGCTCGGCCAGACCATCGTTGCCGGCTGGTACATGAAAGGCATCATGCCTTACCAGGGCTGGTCGTTCGTCGATCTGGACGAAGTCCTGCACCAGCCGCTGCTGCAAACCGCCACGCAAGTGCTGCCGTATGCGCTGCAAACCAGCATTCTGATTCTCTTCGGCATTCTGTTCTGCTGGGTGTCGGCCGGTTTCTGGACGGCACTGATGGGCTTCCTCGAGTTGCTCACCGGTCACGATAAATACCGCATTTCCGGCAAAAGCGCCGGCAACGAGCCGATTGCCAAAGACGCTCGTACCGCGCTGGTCATGCCGATCTGCAACGAAGACGTGCCACGGGTATTTGCCGGTCTGCGCGCAACGTTCGAATCGGTTGCCGCTACCGGTGATCTGGATCGCTTCGACTTCTTCGTGCTCAGCGACAGTAACGACACCGACATCTGCGTGGCCGAGCAACAGGCCTGGCTGGACGTCTGCCGCGAAGCCAAGGGCTTCGGCAAGATCTTCTATCGCCGCCGTCGCCGTCGCGTTAAGCGCAAGAGCGGCAACCTCGACGACTTCTGCCGTCGTTGGGGTGGTGATTACAAGTACATGGTCGTCCTCGACGCTGACTCCGTGATGAGCGGTGAGTGTCTGACCAGTCTGGTGCGCCTGATGGAAGCTACGCCGGACGCCGGGATCATCCAGACCGCGCCGCGTGCGTCGGGCATGGACACTCTGTATGCGCGCATGCAGCAGTTCGCCACTCGCGTTTATGGGCCGCTGTTCACCGCCGGTCTGCACTTCTGGCAGTTGGGCGAATCCCACTACTGGGGTCACAACGCGATCATCCGCATGAAGCCGTTCATCGACCACTGCGCCTTGGCGCCGTTGCCGGGCAAGGGCGCGTTTTCCGGTGCGATTCTGTCTCACGACTTCGTTGAAGCCGCGCTGATGCGTCGTGCCGGTTGGGGCGTGTGGATTGCCTACGACCTGCCAGGCAGCTACGAAGAACTGCCGCCGAACCTGCTCGACGAACTCAAGCGTGACCGTCGCTGGTGCCACGGCAACTTGATGAACTTCCGTCTGTTCCTGGTCAAAGGCATGCATCCGGTACACCGCGCGGTGTTCCTCACCGGCGTGATGTCGTACCTGTCGGCGCCGTTGTGGTTCTTCTTCCTGGTGTTGTCGACTGCGCTGCTGGCGGTGAACACGCTGATGGAGCCGCAGTACTTCCTTGAGCCGCGTCAGCTCTATCCGCTGTGGCCACAATGGCACCCGGACAAGGCGATCGCGCTGTTCTCGACGACTATCGTGCTGTTGTTCCTGCCGAAACTGTTGAGCATCATTCTGATATGGGCCAAGGGCGCGAAAGAGTTCGGCGGCAAGTTCAAGGTAACGCTGTCGATGCTGCTGGAGATGCTGTTCTCCATGCTGCTGGCGCCGGTGCGGATGATTTTCCACACCCGTTTCGTGCTGGCCGCGTTCCTCGGCTGGGCCGCGACCTGGAACTCGCCACAGCGTGACGACGACTCCACACCGTGGAGCGAGGCGGTCAAACGCCACGGCCCGCAGACCCTGCTGGGCTTCTGCTGGGCGCTGTTGGTGATCTGGCTGAACCCGAGCTTCCTGTGGTGGCTGGTACCGATTGTCGGTTCGCTGATGCTGTCGATCCCGGTGTCGGTGATTTCCAGCCGTGTCGGTCTGGGCCTCAAATCCCGTGACGAGAGCCTGTTCCTCATCCCTGAGGAATACAATCCGCCACAGGCGCTGCTGGCGACTGACCAGTACACCCACGAGAACCGTTGGCATGCGCTGAATGATGGCTTTATCCGTGCAGTGGTCGATCCGCAGCAGAACGCCTTGGCGTGCTCGCTGGCGACTTCCCGTCACGGTCAGGCCGAGCCGATCGAATGGCTGCGTCAGGAGCGTGTTCGTCACGCGATCAAGGTTGGCCCTGCCGGGTTGAATAACCATGATCGTCTGCAACTGCTGAGCGACCCGGTTGCGCTGGCGCGCTTGCATGAGCAGGTCTGGGGCGAAGGTCACGCCGAGTGGCTGGACGCATGGCGGGCTTCGGTGAAAGCCGATCCGCATGCGCCGCTGCTGCCGCTGCGACCGGTGAGCATGCAAGCTCAACCGGCCTGATAAGAAGCCCCGCGAAAGCGGGGTTTTTTTTTGCCCTGACGACAGCGGGCGCTGATCTGCAATCGATCAAAAAACCTTGTGCAAACGAACGAGTGCGTTAGCATCCGTCCAAGAATTGGCGCACCCGGGCATTTTTGCCCGTCTCTGTTGGTTTTCGCGCCGCAAACGCAATGGTTTTGGGGACTTGAAGATGAAGAAGTATCTGTCGATGCTGCTGGTCGGCGTCACGGCACTGGTTGCAGTCACTGCGGCGCAGGCTGGCGCAATTGATGAAGCGGTCAAGCGCGGCACGTTGAAAGTCGGTATGGATCCGACCTACATGCCGTTCGAGATGACCAACAAGCGCGGCGAGATCATCGGCTTCGAAGTCGACATCCTCAAAGCCATGACCAAAGCCATGGGCGTCAAGCTGGAGCTGGTTTCGACCGGCTACGACGGCATCATCCCGGCGCTGATGACCGACAAGTTCGACATGATCGGCAGCGGCATGACCCTGACTCAGGAACGCAACCTGCGCCTGAACTTCAGCGAGCCGTTCATCGTCGTCGGCCAGACCCTGCTGATCCGCAAGGAACTGGAAGGCACCATCAAGTCGTATAAAGACCTGAACACCGCCGACTACCGCATTACCTCAAAACTCGGCACCACCGGTGAAATGGTCGCCAAGAAGCTGATCTCCAAAGCCAAGTACCACGGCTACGACAACGAGCAGGAAGCCGTGCTCGACGTGGTCAACGGCAAGGCCGACGCCTTCATCTACGACGCGCCATACAACGTTGTCGCGGTAAACAAGGTCGGCGCCGGCAAACTGGTGTTCCTCGACAAGCCCTTCACCTACGAGCCACTGGCCTTCGGTCTGAAGAAGGGTGACTACGACAGCCTCAATTTCATCAACAACTTCCTGCACCAGATCCACGAAGACGGCACCTACGATCGCATCCATGACAAGTGGTTCAAGAGCACCGAGTGGCTCAAGGACATGGAATAACGCCGGTCTGCAAGACCGCGTTACCCCTTTCGCGAGCAGGCTCGCTCCCACATTGGAATGCATTTCAAATGTGGGAGCGAGCCTGCTCGCGAAGAGGACCTTGTAAGCAACACCAATCCCGGAACCTGCAATGAAACATAAAAAAGCCCAATGGCCCTGGCACGTCCTCACCGTGCTGGTGCTGATCGGCCTGGCCGGTGCGTTGTATTACGCCACGTCGCTGATGTCCTACGAATGGCGCTGGAATCGCGTGCCGCAGTACTTCGCCTATCAGGCCGAAGAAACCCAGCGTGCCGCCGACATTTCCACCGTCACCGAACTGGTGCGCAAGGGCAGTAGCGCGCAAGTCACTCTGCGCAACGATGCCGGTGACGAGCAGCACCTGACCGTCGACGAGAACAGCCTGCAATTCGCTCAGGGCGACGATGTGGCCGAAGGCGACGTCGTGGGTGTCACTCGGCATTGGGCGGCAGGGCCGCTGTTGTGGGGGCTGTGGACGACGCTTTGGCTGTCGGTGGTCTCCGGCATTCTCGGTTTGTTGATCGGTCTGGTCACCGGGCTGTGCCGTTTGTCGAGCAACCCGACTCTGCGCGACCTGTCGAGCATCTACGTCGAACTGGTACGCGGCACGCCGCTGCTGGTGCAGATTTTCATTTTCTACTTCTTCATCGGCACGGTGATGAACCTGTCCCGGGAGTTCGCCGGGATCGCCGCGTTGTCGCTGTTCACCGGCGCCTACGTTGCCGAGATCATCCGTTCCGGCGTGCAGTCAATTGCCCGTGGCCAGAACGAAGCCGCGCGTTCGCTCGGTCTGAGCGCTGGCCAGTCGATGCGCCATGTGGTGCTGCCACAAGCGTTCAAACGCGTGCTGCCGCCACTGGCCGGGCAGTTCATCAGTCTGGTCAAGGACACCTCGCTGGTGTCGGTGATCGCCATCACCGAGCTGCTGAAAAGCGGCCGTGAAGTCATCACGACTTCGTTCTCGCCGTTCGAGATTCTGTTCTGCGTGGCCGGTCTGTACCTGTTGATCAACCTGCCGCTGTCGAAAATCGCCAGCCGGCTTGAGCGGAGGCTCGCGCAAAGTGATTGAAGTCCGCGATCTGGTAAAAGTCTTCGACACCCGTGGCCAGGTAGTGCGCGCGGTGGATAACGTCAGCACCAAGGTGGCCAAGGGCGAAGTACTAGTGGTGATCGGCCCGTCCGGTTCCGGCAAGTCGACGTTCCTGCGTTGCCTCAATGGCCTGGAAGAGTTCGACTCCGGTTCGGTGAGCATCGACGGTCTGCAACTGGCTGACCCGAAAACCGACGTGAATGCCTACCGCCGCGAAGTCGGCATGGTGTTCCAGCATTTCAACCTGTTCCCGCACATGACCGTGTTGGAAAACCTTTGTCTGGCGCAAAAAGTCGTGCGCAAGCGCGGCAAGAAAGAGCGCGAGGCGAAGGCCATGGAGTTGCTGAAAAAGGTCGGTATCGCGCAGAAAGCCAACGAGTTTCCGTCACGCCTGTCCGGCGGTCAGCAGCAGCGCGTGGCAATCGCCCGGGCGCTGGCGATGGAGCCGAAGGTGATGCTGTTCGATGAGCCGACCTCGGCCCTCGACCCGGAAATGGTCGGCGAAGTACTGGATGTGATGAAGAACCTGGCCGTGGAAGGCATGACCATGGTCTGCGTCACCCACGAAATGGGCTTCGCCCGGGAAGTGGCAGATCGGGTGCTGTTCTTCGATCACGGCAAGTTGCTGGAAGATGCGTCGCCGGCGGAGTTCTTTGATGCGCCGAAGGATCCGCGCGCTCAGGCTTTTCTACGCCAGGTCCTGTAACTTCGGCGTCCTCTCGGACGCCATCGCTGGCAAGCCAGCTCCCACAGTGAATCGGCTGAACACAAACTTTGTGATCGACTACAAACCTGTGGGAGCTGGCTTGCCAGCGATAGCATCACCTCGGTCCACAGTGAACCGAGGCAGATGAATCACCTCAAACCTTGAATCGCCCCACCAGCGTCTGCAGATGCGTCCCCAGCCGCGCCAGCTCAACGCTGGACGCTGCCGTCTCTTCACTCGCCGCCGATGTCTGATCCGACACATCGCGCACATTCAGCACGCTACGGTTGATCTCTTCCGCCACCGCGCTCTGCTGCTCTGCCGCCGCAGCGATCTGCTGGTTCATCGCCTGAATCGCCGAAACAGTGCGGGTGATGCTTGCCAGCGAGCCACCGGCCCGACGGGTCAGCTCAACGCTGCTGTCGGTCAGGGTGCGGCTGTTGTCCATGATCGTCGCCACTTGCTGGGTGCCGTTTTGCAGGCCGACGATCAGCTCTTCGATCTCTTCGGTGGACTTCTGCGTGCGCTGGGCGAGGCTGCGTACTTCATCGGCAACCACGGCGAAACCACGACCGGCCTCACCGGCACGCGCCGCCTCGATGGCCGCGTTGAGCGCCAGCAGGTTGGTTTGCTGGGCCACGGATTTGATTACGTCGAGGACGCTGCCGATCTTGTCGCTTTCGCGCTTGAGTTCGCCCATGGCTTCGGTGGAGTGACCGACTTCAACGGCCAGACGCTCGATCTGCGCAATGGCTTCGCCGACGACTTTGTCGCCTTCGCGGGCCTGTTGGTCCGCAGCGACAGCGGCTTCGGAAGCCTCTTCAGCGTTGCGCGCAACTTCCTGCACGGTGGCAGCCATTTCGTTCATGGCGGTGGCGACCTGATCGGTCTCGATCTTCTGATTGTTGACCCCGGCGCTGGTTTGCTCGGTCACGGCGGACAGCTCTTCGGCGGCACTGGCGATCTGTGTGACGCCATCGCTGATCCCGCCGATCAACTCGCGCAGGCCTTGGGTCATGCTCTGCATCGAACGCTGCAACTGGCCAAGTTCGTCGCGGCGCAACGAGACCAGGTTGTGGGTCAGGTCGCCGGCTGCGACGCGCTCGGCGACTTTCAGGGTCTGGTTCAGCGGAATGATGATTTGCCGCGTGATCGCCCAAGCCGCCAGCAGGCCGAAGGCCAAGGCCAGCAGGGTGGCGATCAACAGCATGTTCTTGGCGTGGGCGGCATCGGTGTCGCGCACGATAGTTTGCGAAGCCGTCAGCTTCTTGCTGAGGTCGATCAAGATGTCGCCCTGAGCGGACATGCGCGCGAGTGACTTGGCATTGGTGACCTGCGAGTCGCGGAACTGAGCGACCGCCGCGCGATAGGCTTTGATCGAATCGGTGGCCTGTTGCAGGTTGGCGATGTGTTGTTCCGGCAGTTTCGACGACAGGCTTTCAAGATTTTTGAGGGCATTGTCGATGGCATTCAGTGCCGGTTGCTCTGCTTCAGCCTTGCCGCTGTAGGTGTAGCCGCGCACTTGATAACGCGCCTGCTGGAGCAGTTTGCTCAGTTCAATCACGCTGTTGAACTGCGCGACGCTGTCACCTTGCAGCAAGGATTTTTCAACTTCCGATACCTTTGCCACGGCGTTGTCGGCGCTGGCGCCCAGCTTGCTGCGGGCGTCTTCGCGCTGGACGGTGGCTTGAGTCATGTCGGCAAAAGCACGTTTGTATTCGGCAACGGCGGCCAATTGCTGATCGACCATGGCGGCGTCGGATGGTTGTTCAATCAGGCCGCGTGCGGTTTGCAGGCCGCTGTCGAGTTTGTTCAGCAACTCGTTGACCGCGCCCGGGCCTTGTTCGCCACGGCGTGCGTCATAGTCCACGCGCGCCAGGCGCAGGTCTTTGGTCAGCTCGTTGAGGCTGGAGATGAAACCGAGCTTGTCCCCACGGCTGATGATGCCGCTCATGCCGGTCCAGCCGGTAAAGGTGATCAACAGCGTCAGCACCAGCACCAGGCCGAAACCGATTCCCAGTTTGCGTTTGACGCTGACGTTTCCAAGACTCTCGGCTAACCAACGGTACATGCGACGACTCCCTCAGACCACTCATTGGACTTATGGGAACTGTATCGGCTGCGTGATGGCATTCTGTAATGCCATCTGTCCTGGCTAGAAGAGGCGGGCGAGGAGGGCGGTGACGGCGGTTTCGACGCGCAGGATGCGTTCGCCCAGTTGCACCGGTTGCAGGCCGGATTTGGCCAGCAGATCGATTTCGTAAGGAATCCAGCCACCTTCGGGGCCGATGGCCAAAGTCACCGGTTCGCTCAATGCGCGCGGGCAGGGCGGATAGTTACCGGGATGGCCGACCAGACCGAGTGTGCCTTCAGTAATCGCTGGCAGGCGGTCTTCGACAAACGGCTTGAAGCGTTTCTCGATGATGATTTGCGGCAGCACCGTATCCCGCGCCTGTTCGAGGCCGAGGATCAGCTGTTCGCGGATTGCGTCAGGTTCGAGAAACGGTGTCTGCCAGAAACTCTTCTCGACCCGATAGCTGTTGACCAGAATGACCTTTGACACACCCATGGTCGCCACGGTCTGGAACACCCGACGCAGCATTTTTGGACGCGGCAGGGCCAGTACCAAGGTCAGCGGCAGTTTGGCCGGTGGCGGCTGATCGACGCTGACGCGTAGTTCAGCTTCACCAGCCTCCAGCCGCAAAAGCTCAGCCGAACCCATCAGCCCATTGATGCGACCGACCCGCAGGCTGTCACCCACTTGCGAGCGATGAACTTCCTGCATGTGCGTCAGGCGTCGATCACGCAGCACCACACGGTCGGCCGCAATGAAGTCGGCCTCTTCGAGCAGCAGCAGGTTCATGCCTGGGTCGCTGGCGGCTGGTCGTTGTGATCGTCGGCCGGATTTTCATCCGGACGTTCGCGCTTGCTGACCAGACCACCGAACAGAATGCCGATTTCAAACAGCATCCACATCGGCACGGCCAACAGGGTCTGCGAGAAAATGTCCGGCGGCGTGAGAATCATGCCGACCACGAAGCAGCCAATGATCACGTACGGACGGATCTTTCTCAGGTAGGCGACGTCGACCACGCCGATCCACACCAGCAGCACCACGGCCACCGGTATCTCGAACGCCACGCCGAAGGCGAAAAACAACGTCATGACGAAATCGAGGTAGCTGGCAATGTCGGTCATCATTTCCACGCCGGCCGGGGTGGCGGCGGCGAAGAACTTGAAGATCAGCGGGAATACGAAGTAATAGGCGAAAGCCATGCCGGTGTAGAACAGCAGGATGCTGGAGACCAGCAACGGCACGGCGATGCGCTTCTCATGCTTGTACAGGCCCGGCGCGATGAAGCCCCAGATCTGATGCAGGATCACCGGAATCGCGAGGAACAGCGAGACCATCATCGTCAGCTTCAGTGGCGTCAGGAACGGCGACGACACGTCGGTGGCGATCATCGTCGCGCCGACCGGCAGGTACTGACGCAGCGGCGTCGAGACGAAGGTGTAGATCTGCTGGGTGAAGGCGAACAGCCCGGCGAAGATGATGAAGATCGCCGCCACACAACGCAGCAGGCGGGTGCGCAACTCGGTGAGGTGCGAAACCAGCGGCATATGCTGGTCGTTTTCTGGGAGATCGCTCATGGGGCTCGCGGCGGCAGTGTAGGGTCGTGAGGGGCCGGCGCGGTCGGCGCGACGGTAGGAGCAATGTGTTCAATCGAAGTAGGTGTCACGGCCGGTGCCGGCTCGGTGGCAGCTACAACCGGGGCAACTGCGGCAGGCGCATGAATCGTCTGCTCACCCACATGTTCAACCGGAGTCGGCTCTTGCTGAACCGGATTGAAAATCTTCCGCGCCTCCTGCTCCAGCGACAGAATGTGCTCGTTGTGCAGTTGCCGACGAATCTCGTCGGCACCGATTTCACGTTCAACTTCCTGTTTGATCGCGTTGAAGCTGCGCTTCAGCCGTCCGACCCACAGTCCGGCGGTGCGTGCAGCGCCCGGCAGACGCTCGGGGCCCAGCACCAGCAGGGCAACGAGGCCGACGAGCAGCAGTTCAGAGAAGCTGATACCAAACATTAGTCAGTGCTCACACGTCTTTGCGGATCGGCTCTTCGACTTTCTGCGCCTGCACGTCGATGGTGTGCGGCGGGTTGGCCTGAGCGGTGGCTTGCGGCTGTACCGGTGGCACTGGCTGCGCAGGCGTCACGGTAGGATCGGCAGCTGGCTTCTCGTCGTCGTTCATGGCTTTGCGGAAGCCCTTGATCGACTCACCCACGTCGGTGCCGAGGTTTTTCAGTTTCTTGGTGCCGAACACCAGCACCACGACTACCAGAATGACGATCCAGTGTTTCCAGTCAAAAATGCCCATGTTGCTGTTCCTCTCTAATAGTTGTTCAGGCGGACGGGCGCGAGGCTTTCTCGACGTGTCCGGACAGGCCGAAGCGACGATCCAGTTCATCGAGTACAGCCTGTGGATGCTGCCCCAGTTGAGCGAGCATGACCATGCTGTGGAACCACAGGTCGGCGGTCTCGTAGATCACGTCGCTGCAGTCGCCGCTGATGGCGGCGTCCTTGGCGGCAATAATGGTTTCGACCGACTCTTCGCCGACTTTCTCCAGAATCTTGTTCAGACCCTTGTGATACAGGCTGGCGACATACGAGCTGTCGGCCGCTGCGCCTTTGCGCTCTTCGAGCACTTCGGCCAGGCGGGTCAGGGTGTCACTCATGTTTGTGTCCTGCGGAATAGATTGCGTGCGGGTCTTTCAGCACCGGGTCGACCGTTTTCCAGTCGCCGTTTTCGAAGACGCGGTAAAAGCAGCTTTGACGGCCGGTATGGCAAGCGATGTCGCCGATCTGTTCAACCATCAGGATGATCACGTCGGCGTCACAGTCCAGACGCATCTCATGCAAGGTCTGTACGTGGCCGGACTCTTCGCCCTTGCGCCATAGCTTGCCACGGGAACGTGACCAGTAGATTGCACGGTTTTCCGCGGCGGTCAGTTCGAGCGCTTCGCGGTTCATCCAGGCCATCATCAGTACACGTCCGGTCTTGTGATCCTGGGCAATCGCGGGCACCAGGCCGTCAGCGTCCCACTTGATCTCGTCCAGCCAGTTTTTCATCTTCGACTCCGACAGCGAACCCACACTTCAAATAGTCGGGTTCAGGCGTTGAAACAGTGTGCCAGCCGATCACGGAACTGGCTATCGGCGAACGACCAGATACAAGCCCACGGCTACCATGATCCCGGCGGGCCAATGCCCCAATTCGTTCAGCGGGCCACCGGCGGCGAGGATCGCACCGCCGGCCAGATGGGCGCTGCCGAGCAGGCGCAGGAACCAGTCGTCCTTGCGTTTGTGCCACGGCGGCGGTGGGTCTTTGGCGTGTGGCTGGGACATGCGTTCAAGCAGATCGCGGGCCATGTTGGCCAGATGCGGAATCTGTTCGAACTGGCTCTGCACGTTGCCGAGCAAGGCTTTCGGGCTGACACGTTCGCGCATCCAGCGTTCAAGGAACGGCTGTGCGGTGTTCCACAGATCCAGATCCGGATAGAGCTGACGACCGAGGCCTTCGATGTTCAGCAAGGTCTTTTGCAGCAGTACGAGTTGCGGCTGCACTTCCATGTTGAAGCGGCGTGCAGTCTGGAACAGGCGCATCAGCACCTGGCCAAATGAAATATCTTTTAACGGTTTTTCGAAGATCGGTTCGCACACGGTACGGATCGCCGCTTCGAACTCGTTGAGTTTGGTTTCCGCCGGCACCCAGCCCGAATCGATGTGCAATTGCGCAACGCGGCGGTAGTCACGTTTGAAGAAGGCGAACAGGTTGCGCGCCAGATAATCCTGATCTTCCGGGGTCAGGCTGCCGACGATCCCGCAGTCGATCGCGATGTACTGCGGGCTCCACGGGTTGACGGTGCTGACGAAGATGTTGCCCGGGTGCATGTCGGCGTGGAAGAAACTGTCGCGGAACACCTGGGTGAAGAAGATCTCCACACCACGTTCGGCAAGCATTTTCATGTCGGTGCGCTGATCGGCAAGGGTCGCCAGATCGGTAACCTGGATGCCGTAGATGCGCTCCATCACCAGCACTTTCGGCCGGCACCAGTCCCAATAGACTTGCGGCACGTAAAGCAACGGCGAGCCCTCGAAATTGCGCTTCAACTGGCTGGCGTTGGCCGCCTCGCGCAGCAGGTCGAGCTCGTCGTAGATGGTTTTCTCGTAGTCCTGCACCACGTCCACCGGGTGCAGCAGGCGGGCGTCAGCCGAGACCTTTTCGGCGGCGCGGGCGAGGATGAACAGCCACGCCAGATCCTGAGCGATGATTGGCTTCAGACCCGGGCGGATCACCTTCACCACCACTTCTTCGCCGGTTTTCAACTGCGCGGCGTGCACCTGCGCCACCGAGGCCGAGGCCAGCGGTTGAACATCGAATCGGCTGAACACTTCGCTGATTTTCTTGCCCAGCTGCTCTTCGATCAGCTTGATCGATAGCTGCGAATCGAACGGAGGTACGCGATCCTGCAACAGCATCAGCTCATCGGCGATGTCTTCCGGCAGCAAGTCGCGGCGGGTCGAGAGAATCTGCCCGAACTTGATGAAGATCGGCCCCAGATCCTGTAATGCCAGGCGCAGGCGCGCGCCACGGCTCAGGTCCAGCGGCTTGCGAGGGAACCAGCGCCATGGCAGCACATAGCGCAGCGCCAGCAGGAACCAGGGCAGCGGTAGATCGAACAGCAGGTCATCGAGACGGTAGCGGATCACGACGCGCTGGATGCGCAACAGACGGCGGACGGCAAGCAGCTTCATGCGTTATCGCTTGGGTCGAGGGATCGGGAAAGGCGCTCGAAACGCGCCTCGAGACGTTCCAGATCAAGTTTGATCCGGTCCAGTTCGCTGAACCGCGCTTCGGCTTCGCGCTGCCCGACGAGGGTGCGCGATTCTTCGGCGAGGTATTCGGCAAGATTCTGGTTGAGGCTGGCAAATCCTTGTTGATACCAGCGTGCGCGGCTGCGCAAATGACCGCCAACCAGTTGCGTGGCCACAGGTCCCAGCCAGCGCGAGAGTTCGTACTCCCAGTCCAGCTCCAGATCCTGCAGCACACCGGCCAGCTCCAGCAGCACGCCGCTGTCGCCGTCGAGTTCGACTTCCGGGGCGTGCAGCACCGCTGTCTTGTCCTTGCTCAGGGCCAGTTTCAACAGACTCGAAGCCGGGGCGCGCAGGGTGCAGTCGACACCGGTTTCCCAGTGGGACGCGAGCATCAAACCTTCATCGCTCGGCAGAATGAACAGTTGCAGCGCCGGGCTACGGCAGTCGATGGCAATCACCTTGCCGGTCAGATGCGCCAGCCGCGGCAGCGCCGTGCTGTCGAGACGCAGCACCCGGTTGAGGCCGAGTTCGACGCTGGCGAGCAGCCCGGTGAGCAGCATCAGGGCTTGATGCCGCGGTGCAGGGCGACGATGCCTGCGGTCATGTTGTGATAGGTCACGCGGTCGAAACCGGCGTCGACCATCATCGACTTCAGGGTTTCCTGATTCGGGTGCATGCGGATCGATTCGGCCAGGTAGCGATAGCTTTCCGAGTCATTGGTGATCAGTTTGCCCATCAGCGGCATGAAGGCGAACGAGTAGGCGTCGTAGGCTTTGGACATCAGCGCGTTGGTTGGCTTGGAGAATTCCAGCACCAGCAAGCGACCGCCGGGCTTGAGCACGCGCAGCATCGAGCGCAGGGCGTCTTCCTTGTGCGTCACGTTGCGCAGGCCGAAAGCGATGGTCACGCAGTCGAAATGGTTGTCCGGAAACGGCAGTTTTTCAGCGTCCGCCTGAACGAATTCGACGTTGCCGGCCACACCCAGATCCAGCAGGCGGTCGCGGCCGACCTTGAGCATGGATTCGTTGATGTCGGCCAACACCACCTGACCGGTAGGGCCTACCAGATGGGAGAATTTTTTGGTCAGGTCACCAGTGCCGCCGGCAATGTCCAGAACGCGATTGCCGCTGCGCACGCCCGACAGTTCGATCGCGAAACGCTTCCACAAGCGGTGCATGCCGCCCGACAGAAGGTCGTTCATCAGGTCGTACTTTGCGGCTACGGAGTGGAACACCTCAGCGACTTTTTCCGCTTTCTGGCTTTCCGGAACGTCTTTGAAGCCGAAGTGAGTGGTGGGTTCGGCATCGCTGCCTTTGCGCTGATCAGTCATATCGCTGTCACCAAAAGAGAATGCGCGACATTCTAATCCCCAAGCCATGCTTTGTCTTGGAATGGCTAAAGGTAAGATGGACAACCTTCGGGACGATTTGCCGCAGACGCGGTCAAGATTTACCGATGAACATTCATAAGTCAGGAGTCATTCGATGGCCCGTATTAGTGTTGAACGTGCCCATAGCCTGGGCAAGGAAGCTGCCCGCGAGAAGGCCGACAAGCTGGCGCAGAAACTGTCCGAGCAATACGGCCTGGAGCCGCAGTGGTCGGGCGACACCTTGAACCTCAAGCGTTCGGGCGTTAAAGGCGCGGTGCATGTGGCTGACGATTCGATCAAGGTCGACGTGGAACTGGGCCTGATGATGTCGGCCATGAGCGGCATGATCAAAGCCGAGATCGAGAAGGCGTTGGACAAAGCGCTGGTTTGATTTCTGCCTGAAACGAATCCCGTGTGGGAGCGAGCCTGCTCGCGAATGCGGTGTGTCAGTCACAGAAAATCCGACTGATAAAACGCTTTCGCGAGCAGGCTCGCTCCCACATTCGTTTCGTGTGAAGCCAGAGGTTTATGTCAGTTGTTAGGGTGCCGTTTCTAATTTTTCTACCTACTTTGTGCCAGAGCCCGACACTTTCGCGGGCAGTTCCTCAAACCTTCTGCGCGTGAGGTGCACCATGGCCAAAGTTATTTTGAAGAAAAAAATCGACGCTTCGACAACCGCTCTGAGCGACGTCAAATCTTATGCCCGCAAGATCTGGCTGGCAGGCCTGGGTGCCTACGCCAAGGTCGGCCAAGAGGGTAGTGACTACTTTCAAGAGTTGATCAAGGCTGGTCAAACTGTTGAAAAGAAAGGCAAAAAAGTCGTCACCGAAAAACTCGAAGCGGCCAACGCCGAGATCGATGAAGCCCGTGACGAAGTCAGTTCTTTCAAAGGCCGTGTCGAAGTTCAACTCGACAAGGTCGAGAAGGCGTTCGACAGCCGCGTAGCAAGCGCCTTGAATCGTATCGGCATTCCGTCTAAACATGACGTTGAGACACTCTCTGCTAAGCTCGATGAGCTGACGGCATTGCTCGAACGCGTCGCGCGTAAATCTTAAGGAGAACGGGATGGCTGGTAAAAAGAACACCGATAAAGAAGGCAGCTCGTGGATTGGGAAAGTCGAAGACTACTCCCGCAAAATCTGGCTGGCTGGTTTAGGCGTGTACTCGAAGATCGACACTGACGGCAGCAAGCTCTTCGATACATTGGTCAAAGACGGCGAGAAAGCCGAGAAGCTCACCAAGTCGGCAGTCGGCAAAAAAGTCGATGCCGCCAAGGATTCCGCTTCCTCGGCCAAGTCGCGCATCAGCGGCGTGAAAGATCGCGCGCTGGGCAAGTGGGATGAGCTGGAAGGGGCTTTCGACAAGCGTCTGAACAGCGCGATTTCGCGCTTGGGCGTACCGAGCCGCAATGAAGTCAAAGCGCTGCACAGCAAGGTGGAAACCTTGACCAAGCAGATCGAAAAACTGACTGGCGAGAAGGCCCGTCCTGTCGCGAAAACCGCTACGGCCAAGCCAGCAGCTAAAACTGCGGCGGCAAAACCGGCAGCCAAAACAGCCGCCAAGCCACTGGCCAAAGCGGCTGCCAAACCGGTGGCGAAGGCTAAAGCAGCAGTTAAATCCGTAGCAAAGACTGCTGCCGCCAAACCTGCTGCGAAAGCAGCGGCCAAGCCGGTTGCAGCCGCCAAGGCAGCCGCGAAGCCCGCCGCTAAAACCGCGGCGAAGCCAGCAGCCAAGCCAGCAGCGAAAACCGCTGCCGCCAAACCTGCTGCCAAGCCAGCGGCCAAACCGGCTGCGGCGAAGAAACCGGCAGTGAAAAAACCGGCCGCACCGAAAGCCGCAGCGCCGAAACCGGCAGCTCCCGCGGCCAAGCCTGCTACCCCGGCAGCTCCGGTGAGCGCGTCAAACTCCGCCGCGGCACCGACTCCGGTGGCCACTCCGACTGCTGCATCGACCCCGTCGACGCCAACCAGTCAGTCCTGATTTTTCAGGGCAAAACAAAACGCCCGGCCTGTGAAGGTCGGGCGTTTTTGTTTGTGCTTTTTAAAAGCTTACCCTCACCCCAGCCCTCTCCCCGAGGGAGAGGGGGCCGATTCGGGGATGCTTCAGCCTTACACCGACCTGAAAGTGTCGTATTGAATTCATAATCGACTGGATTTTTCAGGTCGCCGTATCGCGTAAGACAATAAGGTCAGTCCCCTCTCCCTCTGGGAGAGGGTTAGGGTGAGGGGCTCTTGATTTCATTCGTGATCTTCGAGGTATTGCAGGGCCATCCGTTCGGTCGCCACCTTCACCGGCGGCAACAAATGCGGCGCCACCAGCATCATGATCTGATAAACCACCAATCTGACCTCGCCCTCCCGATCAAGAATGCGCTGATAGTCCAGCGAAAACAGCAGCGTCATGGTGATCTGCTCCACCAGTTGCCCCAGTGCCTGGGTATCGCTGACCAACTGCCCCGACGCTTTCAAACGCGCCAGCAACGACGCCAGCGTGCGCTTCAATGCATTGAGCAGATGACGAATCCCCTTCGCCAGTTTCGGCAGGCGTCCGGCCAGGTTCGACAAGTCCTGAAACAGGAACCGGTACTGCGCGAGGCGCTCGACGATCAGGTGCAAAAACAGCCAGTAATCCTCCGGCGCCAATTCCACATCCGGCGGTGGATCGAGCAGCGGCGCGAGTTCATTCTGGAAGCGTTCGAACAACCCGAGTATCAGCGGCTCCTTGCCGTGGAAGTGGTAGTAGAGGTTGCCGGGGCTGATCCCCATTTCGTTGGCAACCTCCATGGTGGAGACGTTCGGTTCGCCCTTTTCATTGAACAGTTGCAGAGCACATTCGAGAATCCGGTCGCGGGTTTTCATCCAGTCTTCTTAGAAAAGTTCGGTTAAGCGTCAGCGCACACGCACGTAAGTACCGGGTGCTGCCTCCATCGGTGGATAGTTCGGGTTGCCGAGGGTCATCTGGGTTTCGTGCTGGGCGCCCGAGCGCTGCTGAATCCATTCCAGCCACTGCGGCCACCAACTGCCGTCGACGTGTTTGCCGTCGTAGTACCAGGCGCGCGGGTCGCTGCTCATCTTGCCGTTCTCGACGTAAGCGGCTTTCGGGTTGCTTGGCGGGTTGAGGATGCTTTGCACGTGGCCGCTGTTGGACAGCACGAAGCGCTTGTCACCACCCAGCAGCAGGGTCGAGCGATACACCGCGTCCCACGGCGTGATGTGGTCGTTCATGCCAGCGACGCTGAAACTGTCGACGGTGACTTTCTGCAGATCGATCGGCGTGCCGCAGACTTCGAGGCCGCCCGGATGGGTCAGCGGGTTATGTTTGAAGAAGTCCAGCAAGTCGCCATGAAACGCGGCGGGCAGCCGGGTGTTGTCATTGTTCCAGTAAAGAATGTCGAAGGCCGGCGGCTCTTTGCCCAACAGGTAGTTGTTGACGAAGTAGCTCCAGATCAAGTCGTTGGGGCGCATCCAGGCGAAGATCCTGGCCATGTCGCGACCATCCAGCACGCCTTTCTGATAGGAACGACGCTTGGCGGCTTCCAGGGTCTGTTCATCGGCGAACAGTGTGGCCGGGGTGTCGATCTCGCTGTCGAGCAGGCTGACCAGATAGGTTGCACTGGATATGCGCCGCAGCTGCCGCTTGGCCTGCAAATGCCCTTGCAGGGCGGCGATGGTCAGGCCGCCGGCGCAGGCGCCCATCAGGTTGATCTCACGGGCGCCGGTAATCGCCCTGCACACGTTCATCGCTTCTTCCACCGCTTCGACGTAGGTCGACAGGCCCCATTCGCGATGGCGCACATCAGGGTTGCGCCAACTGATCATGAACGTCTGCAAGCCGTTCTTCAGGGCGTACTGGACGAAGCTGTTTTGCGGGCTGAGGTCGAAAATGTAGTACTTGTTGATTTGCGGTGGCACCACCAGCAGCGGCTTGGCGTATTGCTTTTCGCTCATCGGTCGGTACTGGATCAGTTCCAGCATTTCGTTGCGAAACACCACCGAGCCGGTGGTGGTAGCGACGGTCTTGCCGACCTCGAAAGCCTGCCGGGTGACTTGCCGTGGCAGACCGTCGTTGTGCAGCAAATCATCGAACAAATGACTAAGACCGCGCACCAGACTGTTGCCACCGGAGTTGAACAACTCCTTGATCGCCAGCGGGTTGAGCAGGGTGTTGGACGGCGCCACGGCGTCGTTAAGCAGCGTGAAGGCAAACTGCGCCCGGGCGCGGTCATCCGGGCTCATGTCGCTGTCGTCGATCCAGCTTTTGACCTGTTTCTGCCAGGCCAGATAGGCCTGCAGGCTGCGCCGGTAAAACGGATTCAGGCTCCACGCCGGGTCGGCAAAACGAGTGTCCTGTGGATTGGTCGGGTGCAGGGTTTCGCCAAGCAGCACTCGGCCGAGCTGGCCGCCAAGTTTCAAGGCGTGCTTGGCACTGTGGATCGGATTGCGCAGGCCATGGGCTGCGACGCTGCGCAGGGTCGAGAGCAGGTCCCGACCACGCAAGCCGGTGATCGCACTTTGTGCGTTGATGAACACGGCGGGGCTGGGTACCACGCCCGTCGCTGGTTTTTCGCGCATGACTCAACACTCCTTCGTCTTCAGGCCAAAAACAAACTCACCGAACCAGAACACCATAGACGCTGTTGTGGCTTGTTGCCTGCGCTGCGTCCTGCCGCGCATGTTGTTCAAAGCCCTGCATAAAGCCTGCCGCGGTGGTTAACCGCCCAGCGGTGACGGGTGCGGGTGCATCACCGCCCGCTGCCGCTCCTCTTCGAGGAATTTCATGATGATCGGCGCCACCGCTTCGGCGCGGGTAATCAGGAACAGATGACCGTCGTCGATGATGTGCAACTGAGCATTGGGAATCCGCCAGGCGAGCATGCGCATGTTGATCAACGGGATCAGCGGATCGTCATCGCCGGCCAGCACCAGCGTCGGTTGATTGATCTTGTGCAGCCAGTGAATGCTGGTCCAGCCAAGGCCGGCGAACAGTTGCCAGTAGTAACCGAGCTTGCCCGCCGAACGCACTTTCGCTGCATGGCTGGCGGCCAGGGTCGGGTCGCGGCGGAACGAACCGCCGTAGATCAACGGCGCGATGCGGATCACGTGGGACGGCTGAATGTAGCGCCGGGGGCTGGCCATCATCCACAGGACTTTCGGCTTGCCCGGCACCATCACTGCACCGGCTGCGGTCGCGGCCAGCACCAGTTTCTTGCAGCGCTCGGGGTAGTCGTAGGCGAATTGCTGCGCGAGTGCGCCGCCCCACGACACTCCAATCACATTGACCTGGCCGTAGTCGAGGTAATCGAGCATCCGCGCAGTCAGCTTGGCGAGGCCGGGAAAGCGATACGGCCGGTTCGGCGTGGAGGAACCACCGACACCGGGCACGTCGAAGGCGATCACTTCCAGATCCGGGTCCAGCGCTGCGACAAACGGAAACACCAGCTCCAGGTTGGCGCCGATGCCGTTGAAAATCAGCAAGGGCGTCAAGTGAGGCTTGCCGGGGCGTACCGCCGTGCGGAGGGTCTGGCCATCCAGGTCGACGGTGCGAAAGATGAACGGTTGCGGCATGCTTCAGGCCCTGTGAATTTAAATTCACCGCGCCTCATGTAGGCGCTGCCTTCGGCAGCTCCTACATTGAGAGCGAGATGTGTCAGTTACCGCTCATGTACATAAGTGCCCGGCGATGCTTCACCTGGCGCATACGCCTTGTTGCCCAGTTTGGTCGGGGCTTTTTTCAAGTTGCCCGAACGCTCGGCCTGCCACGCCTGCCAGTACAGCCACCAGGAATCGGTGTGCTTGGTCGAGTTCTCTTGCCAGTCATTGGCATTGGCAGCCATTTCTTCGCCAGTCATGTAACGCGATTTCGGGTTGCCCGGCGGGTTCAGAATGCTCTGGATATGTCCGCTGCTCGACAACACGAATTCCACCTTGCCACCGAACAACTGCGCCGACTTGTAGCAGGACTTCCACGGGGTGATGTGGTCGTTGGTCCCGGCCAGCGAGAAGATGTCCGCCGTGACCTGCTTGAGGTCGATCGGTGTGCCGCACACTTCCAGTGCATTGGGGCGGATCAGTGGGTTGTTTTTGAACATCTCGATCAGGTCGCCGTGGAATGCGGCCGGCAACCTTGTGGTGTCGTTGTTCCAGAACAGGATGTCGAACACCGGCGGCTCGTTGCCGAGCAGGTAGTTGTTGACCCAGTAGTTCCAGATCAGGTCATTGGGGCGCATCCACGCGAAGACCTTGGCCATGTCTTTGCCTTCGAGCACACCAGCCTGATACGAGTGGCGCTTGGCGGTCTCAAGGGTCTGTTCATCGACGAACAGCGCGACGTCGCTATCGAGCGTGGTGTCGAGCACGCTGACCAGCAACGTGAGGGCATTGACCTTCTTCTGGCCAAGCGCTGCGTAATGGCCGAGCAGGGCGGTGCAGGTGATGCCGCCGGAGCAGGCGCCGAGCATGTTGATGTCTTTACTGCCGGTGATCGCGGTGACCACATCGACCGCCTCTTTGAGCGCATCGATGTACGTCGACAGGCCCCACTCGCGCTGCGCCTTTGTCGGATTGCGCCAGCTGACGATGAACGTCTGTACGTTATTGCGCAGGCAGAAACGCGCCAGACTCTTGTCCGGGCTCAAGTCGAATACGTAGAACTTGTTGATCTGTGGCGGCACCACCAGCAGAGGGCGCTCGTGGACTTGCTCGGTGATCGGCTTGTATTGGATCAGCTCCAGCACATCGTTGCGAAACACCACCGCGCCTTCGGTCACGCCCAGGCTCTTGCCGACCTCGAACGCGCCCATGTTGACCTGGCTCGGCATGCCGCCGTTGTGCACCAGATCCTTGGCCAGATGCGAGAGCCCGTCGAGCAGGCTCTTGCCGCCGGTCTCGAAGAAGCGTTTGACCGCCGCCGGGTTGGCCGCCGTGTTGGTCGGGGCCATGGCTTCGGTCATCAGGTTGATCACGAAGTGGCCGCGGGCGATGTCTTTGGGTGAAAGGCTGCTGTCGTCGATCCAGGAATGGAGTTCCTTGCGCCACGCCAGGTAAGTTTGCAGATAACGTTTGTAGAGCGGGTTCTGACTCCACGCGGGATCGGCGAAGCGACGGTCATCGCCGGCCGGTTGCAGTTCGGATTTGCCTAACAGCACGTTCTTCAGTTCAAGGCCGAAATGGGTGACGTGTTTGACACTATGAATAGGTTGTCTGATGGCCTGTTTCAGCACCATACGAGCAGAGGCCAGCAGATCCTTTCCGCGCAGCCCAACGACGGGATTAAGCCCCAGGGTGTTTTCCGAGGCTTGGTACTTCAGGTCATCGTTATTCTTGTTACTCATCTACGACGCTCCATTGTCCTGAGACGAGTACCCGGTTTTCTGCTGTGCAGTTCCACAGCCAATGCCAGGTACTACTGCTCGGGTGACCGTTAATTCTGCATAGCTGCTTTACAGTCGTAGAGCACTGCAGGGAACTTGCCAGCTCCATTGGTTACCCGAGTTTAATTTTTTTCGCAAGCAGGCCGATCCTCGACCACGCAGCAGAGCATTCAAACAGATGAATTTAGAAAATGCCCTCTAAAGAGCAAGACGCTCGGACTAGAGCATCAGCTTGACGATCGACTGGTCCGGGTCGCGAGTTTTGCCGGCGGCTTTGAGCTCGGCCAAATAATCGGCCCAGAGTGCGTCATGACGTCGCCCCAGTTCGTAGAGATAGTCCCAGGTGAACAGGCCGCTGTCGTGGCCGTCGTCGAAGGTCAGTTTCAGTGCGTAGTGACCGGCCGGTTCCAGTTTGGTCAAGCCGACGTTGAGCTTGCCGAATTGCAGGATCGGCTTGCCGTGGCCCTGGACCTCGGCGGAGGGGGAATGCACGCGCAGGAATTCGGCGGGCAGGGTGAATTCCTCGCCGGACGCGTAAGTGAGCGTCAGGGTTTTCGAGGCTTTGTGCAGTTTGATGTCGGTGGGGATTGTGTTGGTCATGGGGCCAGTCATCCGTCTGAAAAGAGGCCCTGTGTCAGCGGACCCTTGTGGCGAGGGGATTTATCCCCGATCGGCTGCGAAGCAGTCGTAAACCCGTTGAATGCGGTGTGTCTGAGACACCGTATTCAACGGGATAAGGGCCGCTTCGCGCCCCATCGGGGATAAATCCCCTCACCACAGAAGCCCGCTCACACAGAAGGTGACCTACAGGATATAACGGGACAGGTCTTCGTTCTGCGCCAATTCGCCGAGGTGGCTGTTGACGTACTCGGCGTCGATCAGGATTGCCTTGTCGTCATGAGCACTGGCCAGATCGCCGGCACTGAACGACACCTCTTCGAGCAGACGCTCAAGCAGCGTGTGCAGGCGACGGGCACCGATGTTCTCGGTCTTCTCGTTGACCTGCCAGGCGATCTCCGCCAGGCGCTTGATACCTTCGGGCTGGAACTGGATATTCAGGCCTTCGGTTTTCAGCAGCGCGCAGTACTGCTCCGTGAGCGAGGCGTGCGGTTCGCTGAGGATGCGTTCGAAGTCTTCCGGGCTCAGAGCCTTGAGTTCGACGCGGATCGGCAGACGGCCTTGCAGCTCCGGCACCAGATCGCTCGGCTTGCTCAGGTGGAACGCGCCGGAAGCGATGAACAGGATGTGGTCGGTTTTGACCATACCCAGTTTGGTGTTGACGGTGCAGCCTTCGATCAGCGGCAGCAGGTCGCGCTGGACGCCTTCACGGGACACATCAGCGCCGCCGACGTTGCCACGCTTGGCCACCTTGTCGATTTCGTCGATGAACACGATACCGTGCTGCTCGACGGCTTCCAGGGCCTTGGCCTTCAACTCTTCTTCGTTGACCAGACGCCCGGCTTCTTCGTCGCGCACCATCTTCAGCGCTTCTTTGACCTTGAGCTTGCGAGCTTTCTTCTTGCCCTTGCCCATGTTGGCAAACAGGCTCTGCAGCTGGTTGGTCATCTCTTCCATGCCCGGCGGCGTGGCGATCTCGATGCCGGCCACTTCGGCAACTTCGATTTCGATTTCCTTGTCATCCAGCTGACCTTCGCGCAGGCGCTTGCGGAACAGCTGGCGAGTGTTGGAATCCGAGCTTGGCGCTTCTTCGTTGCTGAAGCCCATGCGTGCCGGCGGCAGCAGCGCGTCGAGGATGCGGTCTTCGGCAGCGTCTTCGGCGCGGTGGCGAACCTTGGTCATTTCCTGCTCGCGCAGCATCTTGATCGCGGCATCGGCCAGATCACGGATGATCGATTCGACATCACGGCCGACGTAGCCGACTTCGGTGAACTTGGTCGCTTCGACCTTGATGAACGGTGCGTTGGCCAGTTTCGCCAAGCGACGGGCGATCTCGGTTTTACCGACACCGGTCGGGCCGATCATCAGGATGTTTTTCGGGGTCACTTCAACGCGCAGCTCTTCAGGCAGCTGCATCCGGCGCCAGCGGTTGCGCAGGGCAATCGCGACGGCGCGCTTGGCATCGTCCTGGCCGATGATATGGCGGTTGAGTTCGTGGACGATTTCGCGGGGAGTCATGGACATAGTAGTTGACGGTCCTCAAGCAGAAACAAGCCGTGGCACAGGGCCGCGTCAGGCTTATTCAGCGAGATCCTGCTCCTCAATGGTCTGGGTGTGGTTGGTGAATACACAGATGTCGCCGGCGATACCGAGCGCGGTTTCGACGATTTCGCGGGCCGACAGGTCGGTCTTCTTCAGCAGTGCGCTGGCCGCTGCCTGTGCGTAGCCGCCGCCAGAACCCATGGCGATCAGGCCATCTTCAGGTTCGACCACGTCACCGTTGCCGGTAATGATCAAAGAGGCGTCTTTGTTGGCGACTGCGAGCATGGCTTCGAGGCGGCTCAACGAGCGGTCGGTGCGCCATTCTTTGGCGAGTTCGACGGCAGCGCGCACCAGATGGCCCTGATGTTTCTCAAGCTGGCCTTCGAAACGTTCGAACAGGGTGAAGGCGTCGGCGGTGGCACCGGCAAAACCGGCGATGACCTGACCGTGGTACAGGCGACGGACTTTTTTCGCGTTGCCTTTCATCACGGTGTTGCCAAGAGAAACCTGGCCGTCGCCGCCCATGACGACTTTGCCGTGGCGGCGGACTGAAACGATGGTGGTCAAGGGAAGAGTCTCCACACTGCGGGGCGAAAATGCCTTATGCCCATTCATATGGGGGTGGTGGAGAGGATTTCAACCGGCAGGGGCAATGGGAGACGAATGGTGTGTGATGACTGTGGCGAGGGGATTTATCCCCGATGGGGCGCGAAGCGGCCCTGAATCCAGCAATTGCAGTAGGACTGACACACCGCGAAGGCTGGATTTACGACTGCTGCGCAGCCGGTCGGTGATGAATCCCCTCACCACAGGGATTGTGGGCAGCCTCGGAATGAGGCGCCCACGGTGCGAGAATCAGCGGCTCTGGCGTTGTTGTAACAACAGGTTGCTGAAACCGCTGCCGGCCAGTTGTTTCTGCGCCGTGGTCAGTTGTTCGCGGTTGCTGAACGGGCCGACCAGTACGCGGTACCAGGTTTCGTCCTTCACTGTGCCCGACTCAACCGAAACGGCCTGGCCAAGCAGAATGATCTGCGCGCGGACCTTATCTGCATCCGCCTCTTTGCGGAAAGAGCCGGCCTGGAGGAAGAACTTGGTCACGGGTGCCGCTTTGCTGACAGGAGGCGCTGGCGGCGGGGTAATCCCGGCCAATGCCGCCTGAGCGCGGGCGGTGTCGATCTTCGCCGCTTCCGCCGGGGTCACCGGCGTGGTCGGGATGTTCGGCACTTGCGGCGTCGGCAGGGTTTTCTCCGGCACGGCGTCCGGCGGCACGATCACTTCCGATTCCGGCAGCAGGGTGTAGAAGTCGTACTTCGGCTTCACCGGTTGCGTCGGGCTCGGCGGGGTCTTGTTGGCCTCGGCGATCTTCGACGCTTTCTGCTGTTGTTCGACCTTCTCACGCTTGACCGTGTCACTGCCCTTGCCCGGTTCCAGCTTCATCAGGAACACGATGAAAGCACCGACCGTCAGGCCGATGGCCATCCACAGCCAACCCGGGATCGGTTGCTTCGCAGGAGCTTGGTAACGGCTGGCGCCACGCTTGGGTGCAGGTTTTTTCTTGGCAGCCAACTTACATACGCTCCAGAGTTTCCAGACCCAACAGCTCCAGGCCTTGCTTGAGGGTGCGGCCGGTCAGCGCGGCCAGGCGCAGACGGCTCTGCATCTGTGCCGGGGTCTCGGCGGCGAGGATCGGGCAGTTCTCATAGAAGCTGGAGAACAGACCGGCAACGTCGTACAGGTAGGTGCAAAGGATGTGCGGGGTGCCTTTGTCGGACACGTTGTTGAGCACTTCGCCGAACTGCGCCAGTTTCGCCGCCAGCTCTTGTTCGTGCGCCGCTTCGAGGACAATTTGGCCGTCGACTTCGCTGAAGTCCTTGCCCAGTTTACGGAACACGCCGGCCACGCGGGTGTAGGCGTACAGCAGGTATGGCGCGGTGTTGCCTTCGAAGTTCAGCATCAGGTCGAAGTTGAAGCTGTAGTCGCTGGCGCGGTGTTTCGACAGGTCGGCGTACTTCACCGCACCGATGCCGACGACCTTGGCGATGTTGCGCAGTTCGTCTTCGGCAAGCGTCGGGTTCTTCTCTTTCACCAGGTTGTAGGCGCGTTCCTGCGCTTCGGTCAGCAGATCGATCAGCTTCACGGTGCCGCCGTCACGGGTCTTGAACGGACGGCCATCGGCGCCGTTCATGGTGCCGAAGCCCATGTGCTCCATCTCCATCGGATGGGTCACGAAACCGGCCTTGCGCGCCACGGCGAACACTTGCTGGAAGTGCAGGGCCTGACGCTGGTCGACGAAGTACAGCGCGCGATCGGCTTTCAGTTTGCCACTGCGGTAGCGCACGGCCGCCAGGTCGGTGGTGGCGTACAGGTAACCGCCGTCAGCCTTGACGATGATCACCGGCAGCGGGTCGCCATCGGCGTTCTTGAACTCGTCGAGGAACACGCACTGAGCGCCGTTGCTCTCGACCAGCATGCCAGCGGCCTTGAGGTCGTTGACCACGTTGATCAGGTCGTCGTTGTAGGCACTTTCGCCCATCACATCGGCCATGGTCAGTTTGACGTTGAGCAGTTCGTAGATCTTCTGGCAGTGCGACAGCGAGATGTCCTTGAACTTGGTCCACAGCGCCAGGCACTCGGCATCGCCGGCCTGCAACTTGACCACCAGACCACGGGCGCGGTCGGCGAACTCTGCGGACTCGTCGAAACGCTGCTTGGCGGCACGGTAGAAGTTTTCCAGATCGGACAGCTCGTCGCTGGTGATCGGGTTTTCTTGCAGGTAAGCCATCAGCATGCCGAACTGGGTGCCCCAGTCGCCCACGTGGTTCTGGCGGATCACTTCGTCGCCGAGGAATTCGAGAACGCGCGCCACGCCGTCGCCAATGATGGTCGAACGCAGGTGGCCAACGTGCATCTCTTTGGCCAGGTTCGGTGCCGACAGGTCGACCACGGTGCGCTGCGCCGGGCCTGCCTTGCGCACGCCAACATGGGCGTCGGCCAGGGCGGCGTCGAGGCGGTTGGCCAGGGCCTGGGTGTTCTGGAAGAAGTTGATGAAGCCCGGGCCGGCGATTTCGGCCTTGGTGACGTTCTCGTCGGCCGGCAGCGCGGCGATGATTTTTTCCGCCAGATCGCGTGGCTTCATGCCCGCAGGCTTGGCCAGCATCATCGCGATGTTGCTGGCGAAGTCGCCGTGAGTCTTGTCACGGGCGTTCTCCACCTGGATCGCCGGCGACAGGCCTTCAGGCAACACACCTTCGTTGACGAGTTGGGTGAGGGCTTGTTGGATCAGCTGGCGAATGGTGTCTTTCATGGTCTTCTCTTTCGACCGCAAGCGCGGCGGCGCATCGATGCGCGGGTGGAAAAACTGGGCATTATCCGTTGCGAAGACGGGCTTGCCAACCTTAGCAGGCAGCTTATGGATATGTGGTGACATTAAGAGCGAAAGATCGCAGCCTGCGGCAACTCCTACAGATAAATGCGAATCCCTCTGTAGGAGCTGCCGCAGGCTGCGATCTTTTGATTTTCAGTACAAATCGACGGGATCGACATCCAGCGACCAGCGTACCGCCCGCCCGCTTGGCATTTGCTCCAGCACAAGCAACCAACTGGCCAGCAGCCGATGCAATGGCGCTCGCGCTGTCGCTTGCAACAGTAGCTGCGCGCGATAACGCCCGGCACGACGTTCCATAGGCGCCGGCACCGGTCCGAGCAATTCCATCCCGCTCAGATTCTGCTCGGTCAGCAAGCGCTCAGCCTCGCTGCACGCTTCATCGAGAAAGCCTTCAGCCTGCCCCGGTTTGTGCGCTTCGGCACGCAACAACGCCAAATGTGCAAAGGGCGGTAGCCCGGCAGCGCGGCGCTCGCTCAAGGCCTGTTCGGCAAAGGCGAAGTAACCCTGTTCGGTCAGTTGCACCAATAAAGGATGGTCGGCGAGGTGGGTCTGGATGATCACTTTGCCCGGCTCCTCCGCGCGCCCGGCACGCCCGGCAACCTGTACGATCAACTGCGCCATGCGCTCACTGGCGCGGAAGTCGCCGGAGAACAGCCCGCCGTCGGCATCAAGGATCGACACCAGCGTCACTCGCGGAAAGTGGTGCCCCTTGGCCAACATCTGGGTGCCGACCAGAATGCACGGCTGGCCCTTCTGAATCGTAGCGAACAGCTGATTCATCGCGTCCTTGCGCGAAGTGCTGTCGCGGTCGACCCGCAGCACCGGGTAATCGGGGAACAGAATCGCCAGCCGTTCTTCAGCACGCTCGGTGCCGGCGCCGACGGGCCGCAAGTCGACCTTGTTGCACTTCGGGCACTGGCGCGGTGTGCGTTCGACGTACCCGCAGTGATGGCAGCGCAGTTCACCGTGGCGCTGGTGCACAGTCATCCGCGCATCGCAGCGTGAGCACTCGGACATCCAGCCGCAATCGTGACAAAGCAGCGTCGGGGCAAAGCCGCGGCGATTGAGGAACACCAAAACCTGCTGCCCGTTCGCCAGCGTCTGGCCGATGGCTTGCTGCATCGGCCCGGAGATGCCGCTGTCCAGTGGACGGCTTTTCACGTCCAGGCGCAGGAAGCGCGGTTGTTTCGCGCCGCCAGCGCGTTCGTTCAGACGCAGCAGGCCATACCGCCCGGTGTAGGCGTTGTGCAGGCTTTCCAGTGAAGGCGTGGCGGAGCCGAGGACGATCGGGATGTTTTCCTGTCGCGCGCGCACCAGTGCCAGATCACGGGCGTGGTAACGCAAACCTTCCTGCTGTTTATAAGAGCCGTCGTGCTCTTCGTCGATGATGATCAGCCCGGGATTTTTCATCGGGGTGAACAGTGCCGAACGGGTGCCGATAATAATGTCGGCCTCGCCATCGCGGGCAGCGAGCCAGGCTTCGAGGCGTTCGCGATCGTTGACTGCCGAGTGGATCAGGGCGATCCGCGCGTTGAAACGTTGTTCGAACCGTGCCAGCGTCTGGGGGCCGAGGTTGATCTCCGGAATCAGCACTAGCGCCTGTTTGCCGGCCTCGAGGGTTTCGCGGATCAACTGCAAATAGACTTCGGTCTTGCCGCTGCCGGTGACGCCGGCCAGCAGGAACGCGTGATAACAGTCGAAGCCGGCGCGAATGGCTTCATAGGCGGCGCGCTGCTCGGCGTTGAGCGGCAGTTCCGGCTGCGCGAGCCAATGTTCATGGCGTGCGCCGGGTGCGTGTCGACGGATTTCCACCTGCACCAGATTCTTCGCCAGCAGCAGGTCGAGGCTGTCCTTGCTCAACATCAGTTTGCTCAGCAACTGATGGGCGACGCCGTGCGGGTGTTGGGCGAGCGTTGTCAGCGCCTCACGCTGGCGCGGTGCCCGGGCGATGCGCGGATCATCCACACTGGCGCCGGGAACGATTGACCAGAAGCGTTCCTGGCGGGCCTCGGCCAGTTCGCCCTGACGCAACAGCACCGGCAGCGCCCAACTCAAGGTATCGCCGAGGCTGTGCTGATAATATTGCGACGTCCACAGGCACAGCTTGAACAGCGCCGGGGGCAGCGGTGGCGTGGCATCGAGCAAGGCCAACGCCGGTTTGAGTTTTTCCACCGGTACTTCGCTGGTATCGGTCACTTCGACCAGAATCCCGATCATCTCCCGCCGGCCAAACGGCACCCGCAGGCGCATGCCCGGCTGCAACTGGGCGCGCAGCACGCCCGCCGGGGCTCGATAGTCGAACAGGCGGCGCAAGGGCGAAGGCAGGGCGAGGCGCAGAATGGCGTCGGGCACGCGGGGGGATCTCGATGTCGGGCGGTGAACAAGGCCGGGAGCCTAGCAGACGGTCGGTCTAAGGGACAGCTTGCGCGATTGACATTGTCTGGTAGAATCCGCGGCCTAATTACGTGCGGTATTCAACAATAGTGTTGGATGGCGGCACGCTAGCTGAGGAAGACACCATGAAAGCTGATATCCACCCGAACTACCCAGAAATCGCTGTTACCTGCAGCTGCGGTAACAAATTCGAAACTCGTTCGACCTTCGGCAAAGCCCTGTCGATCGACGTTTGCAACGAATGCCACCCGTTCTACACCGGTAAGCAAAAGACTCTGGACACTGGCGGCCGCGTTCAGCGCTTCGCCGACCGTTTCGGTGCTTTCGGCAAGAAACCTGCTGCTGCAGAGTAAGGTTGAAGAGCCCGGTGGGCTGTTCCTCACTGCTGAAAAAGGCGTCCCTCGCGGGCGCCTTTTTTGTGTCCGCGATTTGGCTGTCCGCCGCGCAAGCCTTCTGTCCGGCGCCTTCGGGACTTGCCACCGTCGCGGTGCAGCGCGTGGTCGATGGCGACACCTTGCGCCTGAGCGACGGCCGCAGTGTTCGCATGATCGGCCTCAACACGCCTGAACTGGGCAAGCAGGGCCGCAGTGACGAACCTTTCGCCGTGGCGGCGCGCAAACGCCTGGAATCATTGGTGGCTGACAGCGGCGGACGCGTCGGTTTGCTCCCCGGCAAGCAAGCGAAAGATCATTACGGACGTACGCTCGCCCACCTCTATAGCGTCAGCGGCGCCAATCTCGAAGCTCAGATGCTCGCCGATGGCCTCGGCTTTCAAGTCGCCGTGGCGCCGAATGTCGATCTGGTCGCCTGTCAGCAAGCCGCCGAGCGTAACGCACGACAGGCTGGGCGAGGTCTCTGGCGGCAATCACCTGTACTGAAAGCGGAGCAGATCCAGCGCTCGGGTTTTGCTGTGGTCAGCGGTCGTGTGAGCAAGGTGCAACGCAATCGCGGCGGAATCTGGATCGAGTTGCAAGACTCGCTTGTATTGCGTGTTGCACCCAATCTGGTCGGACAATTCGACAATGCTCGCTTGCAAGCGCTGAAGGGCAAGCAGATCGAGGCGCGCGGCTGGGTGGTCGATCGCTCGCGACGCGGTGGACTGCAATCGGGTCAAGCGCGTTGGCTGTTGCCGCTGACTGATCCTTCGATGCTGCAAACTTCCCGCTGAAGAAAAATTGTAGACATTTTTTCTGTCGATTGTGAACAGTCAAGCCCTTGTGCGCCGTGGCTCTTGGCCCAAAGTCGTAGGGCAGGGCGCTTGACAGTGGTGACCGCTCAGTCTTGTGGGGACTTTGCGAGGCGCGTATCCTCGCTGACCAGTCTGTCCAACAGTAAAAAGCGGAATGCCAAAATGTCTGATCTGAAAACTGCCGCTCTCGAATATCATGCCCATCCTCGTCCAGGGAAGCTGAGTGTCGAGCTCACCAAGGCCACTGCTACCGCCCGCGACCTGTCGCTGGCCTACAGCCCCGGCGTAGCTGAACCAGTGCGTGAGATCGCTCGCGATCCTGAACTGGCCTACAAATACACCGGCAAGGGCAACCTGGTTGCAGTCATTTCCGATGGCACCGCGATTCTGGGGCTGGGTAACCTCGGCCCACTGGCTTCCAAGCCAGTCATGGAAGGTAAAGGCGTACTGTTCAAGCGCTTCGCCGGCATCGATGTTTTCGACATCGAAGTCGACTCCGAAAGCCCGCAAGCCTTCATCGACACCGTAAAGCGCATCTCCATCACCTTCGGTGGCATCAACCTGGAAGACATCAAGGCACCTGAGTGCTTTGAGATCGAACGCGCTCTGATCGAGCAGTGCGACATTCCGGTGTTCCACGATGACCAGCACGGCACCGCTATCGTGACCGCTGCCGGCATGATCAACGCCCTGGAAATCGCTGGCAAAACCCTGCCGGAAGCCAAGATCGTCTGCCTGGGCGCCGGCGCTGCCGCCATCTCCTGCATGAAGTTGCTGGTGAGCATGGGCGCACGCATTGAAAACATCTTCATGGTTGACCGTACCGGTGTGATCCACTCCGGCCGTGACGACCTGAACCAGTACAAAGCCGTGTTCGCTCACGCCACCGACAAGCGCAGCCTGGCTGACGCTCTGAAAGGCGCTGACGTGTTCGTCGGTCTGTCCGGCCCGAACCTGCTGAGCGCTGAAGGCCTGCTGTCGATGGCGCCGAACCCGATCGTGTTCGCCTGCTCGAACCCGGATCCGGAAATCTCCCCGGAACTGGCGCACGCCACCCGTAGCGACGTGATCATGGCCACCGGCCGTTCGGACTACCCGAATCAGGTCAACAACGTACTGGGCTTCCCGTTCATCTTCCGTGGTGCCCTGGACGTTCGCGCCAAGCGCATCAACGAAGAAATGAAAGTGGCTGCAGCCAACGCTCTGCGTGAACTGGCCAAACTGCCGGTGCCACAGGATGTGTGCGACGCCTACGGCGGTGCCCCGCTGGAATTCGGCCGTGAGTACATCATTCCGAAGCCAATGGACAAGCGCCTGATCACCCTGATCTCCGACGCTGTGGCCAAAGCCGCGATCGAGACTGGTGTGGCCACCCTGCCGTATCCGAAGAACTACCCGCTGAAAAGCGTGGATGACGTGTTCAACGGCTAAGTCGTTGTAGTGCTTCAACCGAAAGCCCCAGCTCGTTATGAGTCGGGGCTTTTTTATGTCCGAGGGTTTTGCGGTGTGGTTCAGTGCCTCTTCGCGAGCAGGCTCGCTCCCACCTTGAAACACATTCCCCTGTGGGAGCGAGCCTGCTCGCGAAGTCGTCAGCTCGGCCAACACCTCAGAGGGCAGGCAATAAAAAGCCCCGCACTTCAATTGAAGGCGGGGCTTTTCAATAGAAGTGGATCAGAACAAATCGATCGGCGCCTGCTCATCCGCCGGCAGCGGGCTACCCGGTGCCGAGCCATTACCCAGCTCGTTCACCGACGGTGGCGTGTCTTCAGCCTTGAACAGCTCGAAGTACGCCCCAGGCGTGCTCGGCGTCGCCGCACGGCCGCTGACCGGATCTACCCGCAGACTGAGCAAGCCTTCCGGCTCAGGCTGGACGTGAGGCGGCTTGTCCTTCAGCGCGGCGGCCATGTAGTTCATCCAGATCGGTAGCGCCACGGTGCCACCGAACTCGCGGCGACCAAGGCTTTCCGGCTGGTCGAAGCCCGTCCACACGGTGGTCACGTAGTCGGCGTTGTAACCGGAGAACCAGGCATCTTTCGATTCGTTGGTGGTACCGGTTTTACCGGCGATGTCGCTACGGCCAAGAGCCAGTGCGCGACGACCGGTGCCGAGCTTGATCACGTCCTGCAACATGCTGTTGAGGATATAAGTAGTGCGACCATCGACGATCCGCTCCGCCACGGCCGGCGCTTGTGGTGCCGCTGCGGCGCCCGGGGCTTCACCCGGAACCGGCGCCGCGTTGACGGTGAACGACTGCTCGGCAGGTACCGCGATACCGTCGGTGGCCGAGCCGCCCTGCGGTACGGTCGGCGGGTTGGCGACGAACAGCGAGTCACCGTTACGGCTTTCGATCTTGTCGATGATGTACGGGGTGATCTTGTAGCCGCCGTTGGCGAAGGTGCTCCAACCTGTAGCGATCTCCATTGGCGTCAAGGTCGCGGTGCCCAGCGCCAGCGACAGGTTCGGCGGCAGGTCTTGCTTGTTGAAGCCGAAGCGGGTGATGTAGTCGATGGTCTTGCCCACGCCCATCGCCTGCAGCAAGCGGATCGACACCAGGTTGCGCGATTTGTACAACGCCTCGCGCAGACGGATCGGGCCGAGGAAGGTATTGGTGTCGTTCTTCGGACGCCAGACCTTGTCCAGGTACTCGTCGACGAACACGATCGGCGCATCGTTGACCAGCGTGGCGGCGGTGTAGCCGTTATCCAGTGCCGCGCTGTAGACGAACGGCTTGAAGCTCGAACCCGGCTGACGCTTGGCCTGCATGGCGCGGTTGTAGTTGCTCTGCTCGAAAGCGAAACCGCCAACCAGCGAGCGAATCGCGCCGTTCTGCGGATCCAGCGATACCAGCGCCCCTTGCGCCTGCGGAATCTGGCTGAACTTCAACGAATTGTCTTTCTGGCGTTGCACGCGAACCAGATCGCCGACCTGCGCCACATCCGAGGGCTGGCGCGGGTTGGCGCCCATGCTGTTGGTGTTGAGGAACGGCCGTGCCCATTTCATGGTGTCCCAGACAACGTGCTCTTCGCCGGTGCGGGTCAGCACTTGCAGACCGTTCTTGTCGATCTGGGTGACGATCGCCGGTTCCAGGCTGCTGATAGTGCGCTGTTTGGTCAGTTCGGTTGCCCACGCTTCACGGGTCTTGCCCGGCAGGCGCGACTCGGGGCCACGGTAGCCGTGACGCTGGTCGTAGGTCATCAAACCTTCGTGCAGCGCGGTGTTGGCCATTTCCTGCAAATTGCTTGGCACCGTGGTAGTGACGCGGAAACCTTCGGTGTAGGCGTCGCTGCCATAGCGGCCGACCATTTCGGCACGGGCCATTTCGGCGATGTACGGTGCGTTCACCTCCGGGGTCGGCACGTGATAGCTGGCGTTCAGTGGCTCGTTGATCGCAGCGGTGTAGTCCGTTTCGTTGATCTTGCCAAGCTTGTACATGCGCCCGAGGATCCAGTCGCGACGTTCTTTACTGCGCGCCGGGTTGGCCAGCGGGTTGAAACGCGACGGAGCTTTCGGCAGGCCAGCGATCATCGCCATCTGCGCGAGGCTGACGTCACGGATCGACTTACCGTAATAAACCTGCGCCGCCGCCTCGATGCCGTAGGCGCGGTTGCCCAGATAGATCTTGTTCACATACAGCTCGAGGATCTCGTCCTTGGTCAGCTGACGTTCGATTTGCAGAGCCAGGAGGATTTCGGTGGTTTTGCGCGAGAAACTGCGTTCGCTGGTCAGGAAGAAGTTCTTCGCCACCTGCATGGTGATGGTGCTGCCGCCGGATTGAATGTGTCCACTCTTGACCAGTTGGGTCGCGGCGCGCATCAGGCTGCTTGGATCGACACCGTAGTGATTGGCGAAATTGTCGTCTTCAGCACTTAGTAACGCATTAATGAAATTGGGGGGAATGTCGGCGAAACGGATCGGAGTCCGGCGCATTTCGCCGAATTCTGCGATCAACTTGTTATCGCTGCTGTAGACCCGCAGTGGAATCTGCAACTGAATGCTTCTCAGAGCCTCCACGGATGGCAAACCCGGACTAAGGTAAAGATACGCGCCACTGAGACCTAAAAGCAGTCCGCAGAAAACGGCGACGATGGACCAACCGAAAAATTTCAGCAAACGAATCAAGGCGTTTGGACATCCAGGGCAAAGAATGAATTTGGCAACGGGGGTTGTGGCGACACACAGAACGACCCGCGCTGGCAGTAAAAAGCGGAAAAAATCGCTGGGCATTATAAGCACTTTTCTGCTGGAGGCGTCATTTGCGCTTCTGTCAAGACGGGGTGAAGGAACGCAATGCGTATTACAGAGTCCGTAACTCACGGAAAGTCATAGGGAATTGGTAGTGCTGGGACTCTTCAATAAAAAGACCAATACGTTACTGGGGATCGACATCAGCTCCACGTCAGTGAAGCTGCTGGAATTGAGCCGTCAGGGCGACCGCTACCGGGTCGAGGCATACGCGGTGGAGCCGTTGCCGGCGAACGCCGTGGTCGAAAAAAACATCGCCGAGCTCGAAGGTGTGGGCCAGGCCCTGAGCCGGGTGCTGGTCAAGGCACGCACCGGCAACAAGAACGTGGCGGTGGCGGTGGCCGGTTCGGCGGTGATCACCAAGATCATCGAAATGGATGCGGGCCTGACCGACGACGAGCTGGAGAACCAGCTCAAGATTGAAGCCGACCAATACATTCCCTATCCGCTGGACGAGGTCGCCATCGACTTCGAAGTCCAGGGCGTGTCGCCGCGCAACCCGGAACGGGTCAACGTGCTGCTCGCCGCCTGTCGCAAGGAAAACGTCGAAGTCCGCGAAGCCGCGCTCGCGCTGGCCGGGCTTACCGCTCGCGTGGTCGACGTCGAGGCGTACGCGCTGGAGCGCTCGTTCGGCTTGCTCGCGACGCAGTTGGCCGCTTCCCAGGAGCGCCTGACCGTGGCGGTCGTCGACATCGGTGCGACCATGACCACCCTCAGCGTCCTGCACAACGGCAAGATCATCTATACCCGCGAGCAACTGTTCGGAGGCCGGCAACTGACCGAGGAAATCCAGCGTCGCTATGGCCTGACCATCGAGCAGGCGGGCCTTGCGAAAAAACAGGGCGGCCTGCCCGACGACTACGTCAGCGAGGTGCTGCAGCCGTTTCGCGAGGCGCTGGTGCAGCAGGTGTCGCGCTCTTTGCAGTTCTTCTTCGCCTCCGGGCAATACAACGCGGTCGACCACATTCTGCTGGCCGGCGGCACGGCGTCGGTGCCAGGGCTGGACCGGCTGATCGAGCAGCGTCTGAATACCCCGACCCAGGTGGCCAATCCGTTTTCCAACATGGCCTTGAGCAGCAAGGTCAACGCAGGGGCTCTGGCCAGTGATGCGCCGGCCCTGATGATTGCCTGCGGGCTCGCGCTCAGGAGTTTCGACTGATGGCGCGGATCAACCTGTTACCGTGGCGTGAAGAGCGCCGCGAAGAGCGGCGCAAACGCTTCCTGCTGACTTTGATCGGCGTGGTGGTCGGTTCGGTTGGCGCCGTATTCATTGCCGATCAGATCATCAGCAACGCCATCGCCCGGCAAGTGGCGCGTAACGACTATATCGGCAAGCAGATTGCTGTGGTCGACGAGCGGATCAAGCAGATCAGCGAGCTAAAGGCCCATCGCCAGCAACTGGTCGAACGCATGCGCATCATTCAGGACTTGCAAGGCAATCGGCAGGTCAGCGGGCGGATCTTCGATCAACTGGCGCGCACGTTGCCTGACGGCGTGTATTTCACCGACGTGAAAATGGCCGGCAAAACCCTGTCGATCAGCGGAGCGGCGGAGTCGAACAATCGTGTCTCCGAGTTGATGCGCAATCTGGATGCGTCCGACTGGTTCGACGCCCCTAGCCTGAACGAAGTGAAATCAACCTCCGCCGATCAGCAGGAGCAGGCCAATCTCTTTCAGTTGACTGTTCGTCAGACCCAGCCCAAAACCGTGGAGGACGAGCCATGAAGCCGTCCGAATGGCTGGACAGTCTGCGCAGCATCGACTTCAACGATCTGGATACCAGCAATATCGGTTCCTGGCCGGCGGCAGTGAAGGCCATCGCCGGGGCGCTGTTGATGGTGTTGGTGTTGGCGCTTGGTTACAACTTTTTCATCAGTGACATGGAAAACCAGCTCGATGCCAAACGCGAGGAGGAGACCACGCTCAAGGAGCAATTCGCCAGCAAGGCGCGACTGTCGGCCAATCTGGAGCTGTACACCCAGCAGATGAAAGAGATGGAAAACACCTTTGGCGTGTTATTGCGGCAACTGCCCAGCGACACGGAGGTTCCAGGCCTGCTGGAAGACATCACGCGTACAGGTTTGGGCAGCGGCCTGGAATTTGAAGAGATCAAACTGTTGCCGGAGGTCGCCCAGCAGTTCTACATCGAACTGCCGATTCAGATCACCGTCACTGGCGCCTATCACGACCTCGCTACCTTCGTCAGCGGAGTGGCCGGGTTGCCGCGCATCGTCACCCTGCATGACTTCGAACTGGCCCCCGCCAATAAGGAGGGCGGGCCGAAACTGCGCATGAGCATCCTTGCCAAGACTTACCGCTATAACGACAAAGGGCTGCAAAAATGACCCTGATTCGTTATTCGGCCTTGTCGATGGTGCTGCTGGCATTAAGCGGGTGTGGTGGCAGCGATGACGTCAGCGACCTCGACGCCTACATGAATGAAGTACGCCTGCGCCCGGCAGGCAAGATTGAACCAACCCCGACATTTCGGTCTTACCCGACATTCACTTACAGCGCCGCCAACCTGCGTAGCCCGTTCTCGCGCCAGGTGCGCGTCGATCTGGCCGGGCAGAAACACGGCTCGCGCAACGTAAAACCTGATCCCAACCGGATCAAGCAATACCTCGAAGGTTTCAACATCGAGCAGTTCGAGATGGTCGGTACGATCGGCAATGCCGCCGGTTCTTTCGCGCTGTTGCGCGGAGCGGGTGGCGTGCATCGCCTGAAGGTTGGCGATTACCTGGGGCGCAACGATGGCCGCATCGTTGCCATCAGCGCCACCCAGGTCGATGTAGTCGAAATCGTGCCTGATGGCGACGGCGCCTGGCTGGAGCGTCCGCGCACCATTCCTTTGAAAGAGCACTCATAGTGGAAGTCGAATAATGAACAGGATTTTCTCCACCCTCGGTTTTTCGCTATGGATAGCGCTGATGTCACCGATGGTTCAGGCGGCTAATCTGAAGACGCTGGATGTGGCAGCGTTGCCGGGTGACCGTGTCGAGTTGAAGCTGTCATTCGACGGGCCGCCGCCGCAGCCCAAGGGCTACACCACCGATTCGCCGGCGCGGATCGCGCTGGATTTGCCCGGTGTCGCCAGCCAGTTGGCCAGAAAGCATGTCGATCTGGGTAGGGGCAATGCACGCACGGCCACGGTGGTTGAAGCCAAGGATCGGACGCGCCTGATCGTCAATCTCACGCAATTGGCGCCATATGACACGCGGGTCGAGGGCAACAATCTTTTTGTGGTGGTAGGTCAGGGTGCGCCGACAACCGCTGCGCGCCCGGTTGCTGTGGCGGCGTCCCGTGCGACCGCGGCAGCGACTCCCACACCCGCCAAGGCGTTCGTGCCGAAAACCAAAGCCATTCGCGGCGTGGATTTTCAACGCGGTACGGCGGGCGAGGGTAACGTGGTCATCGACCTGTCCGACCCGACCATCGCCCCGGATATCCAGGAACATGACGGCAAGATCATCCTCAGCTTCGCCCGCACGCAATTGCCCGACAAGCTGCGGGTGCGCCTCGACGTCAAGGATTTCGCCACGCCAGTGCAGTTCGTCAACGCTGCCGCGACCGGCGATCGCGCGATCATCACCGTCGAGCCCAGCGGCACCTTCGACTATTCCACCTACCAGACCGATAACAAACTGACCGTCAGCATCCGGCCGATCACGGCGGACGACCTGCAAAAACGCAACGCTGATCGACAGGCCTACGTCGGCGACAAGCTATCGCTGAACTTCCAGGACATCGACGTGCGCTCGGTGCTGCAACTGATCGCCGATTTCACCAACCTCAATCTGGTGGCGAGTGACACGATTCAGGGCGGCATCACGTTGCGTCTGCAAAATGTGCCGTGGGATCAGGCGCTGGATCTGGTGTTGAAAACCAAGGGGCTGGACAAGCGCAAGATCGGCAACGTGTTACTGGTCGCTCCGGCCGATGAAATCGCCGCCCGCGAACGCCAGGAGCTCGAATCCCAGAAACAGATCGCCGAACTGGCGCCGCTGCGCCGTGAGCTGTTGCAAGTGAACTACGCCAAGGCAGCGGACATCGCCAAGCTGTTTCAGTCGGTGACCAGTGCCGAGGCCAAAATCGACGAGCGTGGTTCGATTACCGTCGATGAGCGCACCAACAACATCATCGCCTACCAGACTCAGGATCGTCTCGATGAACTGCGGCGCATCGTGGCGCAACTGGATATTCCAGTGCGTCAGGTGATGATCGAGGCGCGGATCGTTGAAGCCAACGTGGATTACGACAAGAGCCTGGGTGTGCGCTGGGGTGGGTCGATCCAGAACAAGGGCAACTGGAACACCTCCGGGGTCAGTAACGGCTCATCGACCACCATCGGCACGCCGGGCAGCACCAGCACCAACTCGCCATTCGTCGACATGGGCACCGTCAACAACACGTCCGGGATTGGTATTGCCTTCATCACTGACAATGTTCTGCTCGATCTTGAGCTGACGGCCATGGAGAAGACCGGTAACGGCGAAATCGTCTCGCAACCGAAGGTAGTCACCTCCGACAAGGAAACCGCGAAGATCCTCAAAGGCACCGAGATTCCCTATCAGGAAGCCAGCTCCAGCGGCGCCACGTCGGTGTCGTTCAAGGAGGCTTCTCTGTCGCTGGAAGTGACGCCGCAGATTACTCCGGACAACCGCATCATCATGGAGGTCAAGGTCACCAAGGACGAACCGGACTACTTGAACAAAGTGCAGGATGTACCGCCGATCAAGAAGAACGAGGTCAACGCGAAGGTGCTGGTCAATGACGGTGAAACCATCGTGATTGGTGGCGTTTTCTCAAATACTCAAAGCAAGGTTGTAGATAAGGTGCCATTTCTTGGCGATGTGCCGTATCTTGGCCGCCTTTTCCGGCGTGATGTGGTTTCGGAGAAAAAATCCGAGCTGCTGGTATTTCTCACTCCGCGTATCATGAATAACCAGGCGATTGCTGTGAGTCGTTGATTCTGTGCGAAATTTGATTCTTGTAGGACCGATGGGCGCTGGAAAAAGCACCATCGGCCGGTTGCTGGCCAAAGAGCTGCGCCTGCCGTTCAAAGATTCCGACAAGGAAATTGAACTGCGCACGGGCGCCAATATCCCGTGGATCTTCGACAAGGAAGGCGAGCCCGGCTTTCGTGACCGTGAGCAGGCGATGATCGCCGAACTGTGCGGATTCGACGGCGTGGTGCTGGCGACCGGCGGTGGCGCGGTAATGCGTGACGCCAACCGCAAGGCCCTGCATGAAGGCGGCCGTGTGGTGTATCTGCACGCCTCCGTCGAGCAGCAGGTCGGCCGCACGGCGCGCGATCGCAATCGGCCGCTGCTGCGCACCGCCAATCCCGAGAAAACCCTGCGCGACCTCCTCGCAATACGTGATCCGCTCTATCGGGAAATCGCCGATCTGGTAGTGGAAACCGATGAACGGCCACCGCGCATGGTAGTGCTCGACATTCTCGACCGCCTGGCGCAGCTTCCACCCCGTTAAAGCATCGCCCGAAATGCGCTATCCTCGGCGTCCTGTCACAGCCCGGCGAGGTTGTGGCGGAGGGCGTGCGAGCGGCGTCATACCCGCTATAGGCCGCAGATAACCAATAATTCAGGGCAGGACGCCTGCTTCCATCTTCACTGTGGGGACACATGCAGACACTCAAGGTCGATCTAGGCGAGCGCAGCTACCCGATTCATATTGGCGAAGGTTTGTTGGATCAGCCCGAGCTGCTGGCTCCGCATATCCATGGGCGGCAAGTGGCAATCATCTCCAACGAGACCGTTGCGCCGCTCTATCTCGAGCGTCTGACTCGCAGCCTTGCGCAGTTCTCAGTGATTTCCGTGGTGCTGCCGGACGGTGAAGCCTTCAAGAACTGGGAAACCCTGCAACTGATCTTCGACGGTCTGCTGACCGCTCGTCATGATCGCCGCACTACCGTGATCGCCCTTGGCGGCGGCGTGATCGGCGATATGGCCGGTTTTGCTGCTGCCTGCTACCAGCGTGGCGTCGATTTCATTCAGATCCCCACTACATTGCTGTCCCAGGTCGATTCGTCGGTGGGCGGCAAGACCGGGATCAACCATCCGCTGGGCAAAAACATGGTCGGCGCGTTCTATCAGCCGAACGTGGTGCTGATCGACACCGCGTCCCTGAAGACCCTGCCACCGCGTGAGCTGTCGGCGGGTTTGGCGGAAGTCATCAAGTACGGCCTGATCTGCGACGAGCCGTTCCTGACCTGGCTGGAGGACAACGTTGACGCCCTGCGTGCGCTGGACCAGAAAGCCCTGACGTATGCCATCGAGCGCTCCTGTGCAGCCAAGGCTGCGGTGGTCGGCGCCGATGAGAAGGAAACCGGCGTACGTGCCACGCTCAATCTCGGCCACACCTTCGGCCACGCCATCGAGACCCACATGGGCTATGGTGTCTGGCTGCATGGTGAAGCGGTGGCGGCTGGCACCGTGATGGCGCTGGAGATGTCTGCGCGTCTGGGCTGGATCAGCGAACAGGAGCGCGATCGCGGCATTCGTCTGTTCCAGCGCGCCGGTCTGCCGGTGGTTCCGCCTATAGAGATGAGCGAAGCTGATTTTCTCGAACACATGGCTATTGATAAAAAAGTGATCGACGGTCGTCTGCGCCTGGTGCTGCTGCGCCGGATGGGTGAAGCGGTAGTGACCGACGATTATCCGAAAGAAGTTCTACAGGCCACGCTGGGAGCGGATTACCGCGCCCTGGCTCAGCTTAAAGGTTAATAAGATTCCGATGACTAGTTTGCATGCCGACGAGGCGTTCCTCGGCCATTTCCAGTTAAGTCACGACCCCTTCGCTCCGCGGGTGCCGGGCTTCAAGTTCTTCCCGGCCCAGCGCAAACCGGTGCTGGGTCAACTGCATCACCTGGCGCGTTACAGCCAGTTGCTGTTGGTAGTCACCGGCCCGCAGGGCAGCGGCAAGACGCTGCTGCGTCAGGCACTGGTGGCCAGCACCAACAAGCAATCGGTGCAGAGCGTTGTTGTCTCCGCACGCGGTGCCGGCGATGCGGCGGGCGTGCTGCGTCAGGTCGCTCAGGCGCTGAACGTGGCCCAGGCCGAAGTCGGCGCGATTCTGGATCAGGTGGTGCAACTCGCGCTGACTGGCCAGGAAGTCTATTTGCTGGTGGATGACGCCGAGCAACTCGACGAGTCCGCTCTCGAAGCGCTGATGGCGCTGGGTGCCGGCGCTCCGGAAGGTCGTCCGCATGTGTTCCTGTTCGGTGAGTCGTCGCTGATCGCTCAGCTCGAGGCTTTGCACCTCGAGGAAGAGCGCTTCCACGTCATCGAACTGCAGCCGTACACCGAAGAAGAGACCCGCGAGTATCTCGACCAACGGCTGGAAGGTGCCGGCCGGGGTGTCGAACTTTTCACCGCGGATCAGATCTCTGATATTCACGAAAGCTCCGAGGGTTGGCCGGGCAACATCAACCAGGTCGCTCGCGATGCTCTGATAGAAGTCATGATTGCCAGCCGCTCTGCGGTCAAGCGTCCAAGTATGGGGTTCAACATGCCGAAGAAACACGTATTGGCGATTTCCGCCGTCGTTGTGGTCGCGGTCGCCGCCGCCTGGTTGATGCCGGGTCGCAACAAGGCGCCAACCACCGGCGCACCCGCCAACGAACAGGCACAACTGCCATTGGGCCAGGGCGCTGCCAATGGCGCTGCACCGAACGTCGAGTTCGCCGGCAACACGCAGCCGATGCCATTGCCGCTGGTCGGCAATTCGCAACCGGTGATGCGAGGCCCGTTGGCTGAAGCCGCTGGCGGAATCACCGAAGGCGATGACGGCGTGCCACTGGAAGGCTCCAGCGATACGCCGCCAACCGTGACCACTTCGGCGCCACCAGCGGGCGTTCCAGCCGGGCCTGCACCGACGCCGGTTCCAGTGCCTGCGGCCAAACCTGTGCCTGCTCCGACTCAGATCGCTACTGCCAAGCCTGCTCCGGCAGCGCCAGCACCATCGACCAAACCGGCGCCAGCCAAGCCAGTCGCCGCCGCCAAACCGGCCGAGAAGCCGGTTACCGTGGCCAAAGCCGCCGGTGGCAGCTGGTACGCCGGTCAGCCGACGAGCAACTACGTGGTGCAGATTCTCGGCACCAGCTCCGAAGCAGCCGCGCAAAGCTTCGTCAAGGAGCAGGGCGGCGAGTACCGTTATTTCAAGAAAGTCCTCAACGGCAAGCCTCTCTACGTGATCACCTACGGCAACTTCGCCAATCGTGATGCGGCTGTTTCTGCCATCAAGGCCTTGCCAGCGAAGGTTCAGGCTGGTAAACCTTGGCCTCGCACTGTCGCCAGCGTCCAACAGGAACTGGCAACAACTCGCTGAAGATTCGGCGGCCTTACCCAGGCCGCCACTCCAGGCACCTCAAAATTTCCGCAAGTGCGCGCCGCCTCTACAGGCCGCGTGCCTTGTGGTGTCTGCGTCACAGTAGTCTTTGAGTCGTTGCAGTCAAAATTAAAAAAGTTTTGACTAGCACAGCAGATCGCTTTAAACCTTTCACAAATGCGACATAGATTTGCGACATTTCGTCGTCAAATTTGTGAGCGTCTGTGTCGCTGTGTACAATGACCACCCTTTTGCCCCCGCTAAGCCGGCGTACGTTCGGCGTGGATCGCAAGTGGTTGAATTGAAAAGAAATTTGCCTCGAAAAGAGGCAGCCTGGTGAGAAAGTGTCTATGAAAGCAGGTCTGTACCAACCAGATGAATTCAAGGATAACTGCGGTTTCGGCCTGATAGCCCACATGCAGGGCGAGCCCAGTCATACCCTTTTGCAAACGGCCATTGAGGCCCTGACCTGCATGACCCACCGCGGTGGGATTAATGCCGACGGCAAGACCGGTGACGGTTGCGGTCTGCTGATTCAAAAGCCTGACGCGTTCCTGCGTGCCATTGCCCAGGAATCCTTCAGCGTCGAACTGCCCAAGCAATATGCCGTGGGCATGGTCTTCTTCAATCAGGATCCGGCCAAGGCCGAAGCCGCTCGCGAGAACATGAACCGCGAGATCCTTGCTGAAGGCCTGCAACTGATCGGCTGGCGCAAAGTGCCCATCGACACCAGCGTCCTCGGCCGCCTGGCCCTGGAGCGCCTGCCGCAGATCGAGCAGGTGTACATCGGCGGTGAAGGCCTGAGCGATCAGGACATGGCGGTAAAGCTGTTCAGCGCCCGTCGTCGTTCGTCGGTGTCTAACGCCGTCGACTCCGACCACTACATCTGCAGCTTTTCGCACAAGACCATCATCTATAAAGGCCTGATGATGCCGGCCGACCTGGCCGCGTTTTATCCGGACCTGAGTGACGAGCGCCTGCAAACCGCGATCTGCGTGTTCCACCAGCGCTTCTCCACCAACACCCTGCCGAAATGGCCGCTGGCTCAGCCATTCCGCTTCCTCGCCCACAACGGCGAGATCAACACCATCACCGGTAACCGTAACTGGGCACAGGCCCGTCGGACCAAGTTCACCAATGATCTGATGGATCTGGAAGAACTCGGCCCGCTGGTCAACCGTGTCGGCTCCGACTCCTCGAGCATGGACAACATGCTTGAGCTGATGGTCACCGGCGGCATCGACCTGTTCCGTGGCGTGCGGATGATCATTCCGCCTGCGTGGCAGAACGTCGAAACCATGGACCCGGATCTGCGTGCGTTCTACGAGTACAACTCGATGCACATGGAACCGTGGGACGGCCCGGCCGGCGTGGTCATGACCGACGGTCGCTACGCGGTGTGCCTGCTCGACCGTAACGGTCTGCGCCCGGCGCGCTGGGTCACCACCACCAACGGTTTCATCACCGTTGCGTCGGAAATCGGCGTCTGGAATTACCAGCCCGAAGACGTTATCGCCAAGGGCCGCGTAGGCCCGGGCCAGATCCTTGCCGTGGACACCGAAACCGGGCAGATCCTCGACACCGATGCGATCGACAACCGTCTGAAATCCCGTCATCCGTACAAGCAATGGCTGCGCAAGAACGCCCTGCGCATTCAGGCGACCATGGAAGACAACGATCACGGTTCGGCCTTCTACGACGTTGATCAGCTCAAGCAATACATGAAGATGTATCAGGTCACGTTCGAGGAGCGCGATCAGGTACTGCGTCCGCTCGGTGAGCAAGGCTATGAAGCCGTGGGTTCGATGGGCGATGACACGCCGATGGCCGTGCTGTCCCAGCGTGTGCGCACGCCGTACGATTATTTCCGTCAGCAGTTTGCGCAGGTGACCAACCCGCCGATCGACCCGCTGCGTGAAGCGATCGTGATGTCGCTGGAAATCTGCCTCGGTGCCGAGCGCAACATCTTCCAGGAGTCGCCGGAACACGCCTCGCGCGTGATCCTCAGCTCGCCGGTCATTTCCCCGGCCAAGTGGCGTTCGTTGATGAACCTCGACCGCCCGGGTTTCGAGCGGCAGATCATCGACCTCAACTACGACGAAAGCGTCGGTCTCGAAGCGGCCATCCGCAATGTTGCCGATCAGGCTGAAGAAGCCGTGCGTGCCGGTCGTACCCAGATCGTTCTGAGCGACCGCCATATCGCTCCGGGCAAACTGCCGATCCACGCTTCGCTGGCCACCGGCGCGGTACACCACCGCCTGACCGAAAAAGGCCTGCGCTGCGACTCCAACATCCTTGTTGAAACCGCTACTGCACGCGATCCGCATCACTTCGCGGTGCTGATCGGTTTTGGTGCCTCGGCGGTCTATCCGTTCCTGGCTTACGAAGTGCTGGGCGACCTGATCCGTACCGGTGAAGTGCTGGGCGACCTCTACGAGGTGTTCAAGAACTACCGCAAAGGCATCACCAAAGGTCTGCTGAAGATCCTCTCGAAGATGGGCATCTCGACCATCGCTTCGTACCGTGGCGCTCAGTTGTTCGAAGCCATCGGTCTGTCTGAAGAAGTGTGCGAGCTGAGCTTCCGTGGCGTGCCGAGCCGCATCAAGGGTGCGCGTTTCGTCGACATCGAAGCCGAGCAGAAAGCGCTGGCCACCGAAGCCTGGAGTCCGCGCAAGCCGATCCAGCAGGGCGGTCTGCTGAAGTTCGTCCACGGTGGCGAATATCACGCCTACAACCCGGACGTGGTCAACACCCTGCAAGCCGCCGTGCAGCAGGGCGACTACGCCAAGTTCAAGGAATACACCTCGCTGGTGGACAACCGTCCGGTGTCGATGATTCGCGACCTGCTCAAGGTCAAGACCCTCGACACGCCGCTGGACATCAGTGAAATCGAACCGCTGGAATCGGTGCTCAAGCGCTTCGACTCCGCCGGTATCTCGCTGGGCGCCCTGTCGCCGGAAGCTCACGAAGCCCTGGCCGAAGCCATGAACCGCCTCGGCGCGCGTTCCAACTCCGGCGAAGGCGGCGAAGACCCGGCGCGTTACGGCACCATCAAGAGCTCGAAAATCAAGCAAGTCGCGACTGGCCGTTTCGGGGTAACCCCGGAATACCTGGTCAACGCCGAAGTGCTGCAGATCAAGGTTGCCCAGGGCGCCAAGCCGGGCGAGGGCGGGCAACTGCCGGGCGGTAAAGTCAACGGGCTGATCGCCAAGCTGCGTTATGCAGTACCGGGCGTAACCCTGATTTCGCCGCCGCCGCACCACGACATCTATTCGATCGAAGACTTGTCGCAGTTGATCTTTGACCTCAAGCAGGTCAACCCGAAGGCGCTGGTCTCGGTGAAACTGGTAGCAGAAGCGGGCGTCGGCACCATCGCTGCCGGTGTGGCCAAGGCCTACGCGGACTTGATCACCATCTCCGGCTACGACGGTGGCACCGGTGCTTCGCCGCTGACCTCGATCAAGTACGCTGGTGCGCCGTGGGAACTCGGCCTCGCCGAAACCCACCAGACCCTGCGCGGCAACGACCTACGCGGCAAAGTCCGGGTGCAGACCGATGGCGGCCTGAAAACCGGCCTCGACGTGATCAAGGCTGCGATCCTCGGCGCCGAAAGCTTCGGCTTCGGCACCGCGCCAATGATCGCGCTGGGCTGCAAATACCTGCGTATCTGCCACCTGAACAACTGCGCCACCGGCGTTGCGACTCAGAACGAGAAGCTGCGCAAGGATCACTACATCGGCACCGTCGACATGGTGGTGAACTTCTTCACCTATGTCGCCGAAGAAACCCGTGAGTGGCTGGCCAAGCTTGGCGTGCGCTCCCTCGAAGAGCTGATCGGTCGCACCGATCTGCTGGAAATCCTCGAAGGCCAGACCGCCAAGCAAAACCACCTGGATCTGACTCCGCTGCTGGGCAGCGATCACATCCCGGCGGACAAGCCTCAGTTCTGCGGCGTTGAGCGCAACCCGCCGTTCGACCAAGGCCTGTTGGCCGAGAAAATGGTCGAGATGGCGACGTCAGCGATCAACGACATGAGCGGCGCCGAGTTCGAACTGGACATCTGCAACTGCGACCGTTCGATCGGTGCACGGATCTCCGGCGAAATCGCGCGCAAGCACGGCAACCAGGGCATGGCCAAGGCGCCGATCACCTTCCGCTTCAAAGGCACTGCCGGGCAGAGCTTCGGGGTGTGGAACGCCGGCGGTCTGAACATGTATCTGGAAGGCGATGCCAACGACTACGTCGGCAAAGGCATGACCGGTGGCAAGCTGACCATCGTGCCGCCGAAGGGCAGCGTTTATAAGACTCAGGAAAGCGCCATCATCGGCAACACCTGTCTGTACGGCGCCACGGGCGGCAAGCTGTTCGCCGCCGGCACCGCAGGCGAGCGTTTCGCCGTGCGTAACTCCGGTGCCCACACGGTTGTTGAAGGCACTGGCGATCACTGCTGCGAGTACATGACCGGTGGTTTTGTCGCCGTTCTGGGCAAGACCGGTTACAACTTCGGCTCTGGCATGACCGGTGGTTTCGCCTACGTGCTCGACCAGGACAACACCTTCGTTGACCGGGTCAACCACGAACTGGTGGAAATCCAGCGGATCAGCGGCGAAGCGATGGAGGCTTATCGCAGCCACCTGCAAAACGTGCTGAACGAGTACGTCGCCGAAACCGACAGCGAGTGGGGTCGTGAACTCGCCGAAAACCTCGATGACTACTTGCGCCGTTTCTGGCTGGTCAAGCCGAAGGCTGCCAACCTGAAGTCGTTGCTTTCCAGCACTCGTGCCAACCCGCAGTGATATGCGCCTGAAGAGTTTGATGAGGTTTTAACAATGGCTGAACGTCTGAATAACGACTTCCAGTTCATCGATGTCGGGCGCAAAGATCCGAAGAAGAAACTGTTGCGTCAACGCAAGAAAGAGTTCGTCGAGATCTACGAACCGTTCAAACCCCAGCAGTCGGCCGATCAAGCCCACCGCTGCCTGGGTTGCGGCAACCCGTATTGCGAATGGAAGTGCCCGGTGCACAACTTCATTCCCAACTGGTTGAAGCTGGTGGCCGAGGGCAACATCCTCCAGGCCGCCGAGCTGTCGCACCAGACCAACACCCTGCCGGAAGTCTGCGGCCGGGTTTGCCCGCAGGATCGTCTGTGCGAGGGTGCCTGCACCCTCAACGACGGTTTCGGCGCGGTGACTATCGGTTCGGTCGAGAAGTACATCACCGACACCGCGTTCGCCATGGGCTGGCGCCCGGACATGTCCAAGGTCAAACCGACCGGCAAGCGTGTCGCGATCATTGGTGCAGGCCCGGCGGGTCTGGGCTGTGCTGACGTGCTGGTACGTGGCGGCGTGACCCCGGTGGTGTTCGACAAGAACCCGGAAATCGGCGGTCTGCTGACCTTCGGTATCCCGGAGTTCAAACTGGAAAAGACTGTGCTGAGCAATCGCCGCGAAGTCTTCACCGGCATGGGCATCGAGTTCCGCCTCAACACCGAGGTCGGCAAGGACGTGACCATGGAGCAACTGCTCGCCGAATACGATGCCGTGTTCATGGGCATGGGCACCTACACCTACATGAAGGGCGGTTTTGCCGGTGAGGATCTGCCGGGCGTTTATGACGCGCTGGATTTCCTGATTGCCAACGTCAACCGCAACCTGGGCTTTGAAAAGTCGCCGGAAGATTTCGTCGACATGAAAGGCAAGAAGGTCGTGGTACTCGGCGGCGGCGACACGGCCATGGACTGCAACCGTACGTCGATTCGTCAGGGCGCCAAGTCGGTGACCTGTGCCTATCGTCGTGACGAAGCGAACATGCCCGGCTCGCGCAAAGAGGTGAAGAACGCCAAGGAAGAAGGCGTGAAATTCCTCTACAACCGCCAGCCGATCGCCATCGTCGGTGAAGACAAGGTCGAAGGCGTCAAAGTGGTCGAGACCCGTCTCGGCGAACCGGACGCCCGTGGCCGCCGCAGCCCTGAGCCGATTCCGGGCTCCGAAGAGATCATCCCGGCCGACGCCGTGGTCATCGCCTTCGGTTTCCGCCCGAGCCCGGCGCCGTGGTTTGAACAGTTCGAAATCCAGACCGACAGCCAGGGCCGCGTGGTGGCCCCGGAACAAGGTCAGTACAAGCACCAGACCAGCAACCCGAAAATCTTCGCCGGTGGCGACATGGTGCGCGGTTCGGATCTGGTAGTGACGGCGATCTTCGAAGGCCGTAATGCGGCTGAAGGGATTCTGGATTACCTGGGCGTCTAACCCCGGGCCCTGAGCCAAATGCAATAACCCTGTGGGAGCGAGCCTGCTCGCGAGAGCGGTCTGTCAGCCAACTTCAATGTTGGATGTACCGGCCTCTTCGCGAGCAGGCTCGCTCCCACGGTTGTTTCTCAGTGTTGCTAGTAGCGCAATCCAGCGCAATTAATTGACCCGATAGACAAAAGGCTGACCTGCATCCGTGCCTTTTGCGTCGCGCTCTGAGAAAATGCCCGCACTTTTTTTCCGGATGCCGACATGACTGCCCTGAAGAACGACCGTTTCCTCCGCGCCCTGCTCAAGCAACCCGTAGACGTCACCCCCGTGTGGATGATGCGTCAGGCCGGTCGCTACCTGCCGGAATACCGCGCCAGCCGTGCCCACGCCGGTGACTTCATGAGCCTGTGCATGAATCCGGAGTTCGCTTGCGAAGTCACGATGCAACCGCTCGACCGTTATCCACAACTGGACGCGGCGATCCTGTTTTCCGACATCCTCACCATTCCCGATGCCATGGGCCAGGGCCTGTACTTCGAGACCGGTGAAGGCCCGCGCTTCAAGAAAGTCGTCAGCACCCTGGCCGACATCGAAGCCCTGCCGATCCCTGATCCGCACAAAGACCTCGGCTACGTGATGGACGCGGTCAGCACCATCCGCCGCGAACTCAACGGTCGCGTGCCGCTGATCGGTTTCTCCGGTAGCCCTTGGACGCTGGCCACCTACATGGTCGAGGGCGGCTCGTCGAAAGACTTCCGCAAGACCAAAGCCATGCTCTACGACAACCCGCAAGCCATGCACCTGCTGTTGGATAAACTGGCGCAGTCGGTGACCTCGTACCTCAACGGCCAGATCATGGCCGGTGCGCAAGCGGTGCAGATCTTCGACACCTGGGGCGGCAACCTGTCGGCGGCGGCGTACCAGGAGTTCTCGCTGGCCTACATGAAGAAAATCGTCAGCGGCCTGATCCGCGAGCACGACGGTCGTAAGGTGCCGGTGATCCTTTTCACCAAGAACGGCGGCCTGTGGCTGGAAAGCATCGCCGAGGCTGGGGCCGACGCACTGGGCCTGGACTGGACCTGCGACATCGGCAACGCCCGCGCCCGCGTCGGCGACAAGGTTGCGCTGCAAGGCAACATGGACCCGACCGTGCTTTACGCGAAGCCGGAAGCCATCCGCACCGAAGTCGGGCGCATCCTCGCCAGCTACGGCAAGGGCAGCGGCCATGTGTTCAACCTCGGTCACGGCATCACCCCTGAGGTTGATCCGGAACACGCCGGCGCCTTCCTGCGCGCAGTGCATGAGCTGTCGGCGCAGTATCACGAGTGATCTTTGCCCAATAAAAAACGCCCGGCTTATGTCGGGCGTTTTTGTTTGCACGATTCAATGTCGGACACAGATCAACTGTGGGAGCGAGCCTGCTCGCGAAAGCGGTGGATCAGCAAACTTTGCATCAACTGACAAAACGTCTTCGCGAGCAGGCTCGCTCCCACATGGGTTTTTTGTCAGGCTTTGACGCCCTGCAACGGCGGTAACTTCGCCAGCTTCAACGCCACCAACAGCGCCACCAGCAACAACGCGCCGATGAACAAGCCAATCCCGTTCCATCCGCCCAAGTGCCAGAACACCCCGCCTGCCGTCCCGGCAATGCTCGACCCGGCGTAATAGCTGAACAGATACAACGACGACGCCTGGCCCCTGGCCTTGATTGCGCGCCGGCCGATCCAGCTGCTCGCTACCGAGTGAGCGGCGAAGAAGCCGAAGGTGAAGATCAGCATGCCGATGATTACCAGCGGCAACGGCGTGAACATCGTCAGGGCGAGGCCGACGAACATCAGGGCAATCGTCGCCCACAACACTTTGCGCCGTCCCAGCTTGTCCGCCAGCGAACCGATCTTCGCCGAGCTGTAGATACCCGACAGGTACACCACCGAGAGCAAGCCGACAAACACCTGATCGAGGTTGTATGGCTGAGCCAGCAAGCGATAACCGATGTAGTTGAACAACGTGACAAACGCGCCCATCAACACGAAAGCTTCGAGAAACAGCAGCGGCAAACCGGCATCGCGAAAGTGCATGGTGAAACCGTCGAGCAGACTGCGCGGATGCAACGAACGCGAGCGGAAATTGCGTGACTCCGGAAGAATCTTCCAGAACACTGCCGCCGCAATCAGCGCCAGACCGCCGATCACCAGCATCGCCGTGTGCCAACTGACGAAGTCGATCAGCACCCCGGTGATCAAGCGTCCGCTCATCCCGCCAATCGCGTTGCCGCCGATGTACAGACCCATCGCCAGGCCGATGTGTTGCGGGTGAATCTCTTCGCTCAAGTAAGTCATTGCCACCGCCGCCAGCCCGCTCAACGACAGCCCGATCAGCGCGCGCATGATCAGCACGCCTTGCCAGCTCGGCATCATCGAACTGGCGATGGTGCACAGCGCCGCCGCAAACAGTGCAGTGACCATCACCGGTTTGCGTCCGACCCGATCGGAAATCGGCCCGGTAATCAGCAGGCCAATGGCGAGCATGCCGGTGGCGACCGAGAGGATCAGGCTGCTCTGCGCCGCGTTGATCGAATATTCGTGAGATAGCAGCGGCATCATCGGCTGCACGCAATACAGCAGGGCAAACGTCGCAAACCCGCCGCTGAACAACGCCAGCACCGTGCGCATGAACATCGGCGTGCCTTTTTCGATGTAGATCTCTTGCAGCTCGGCGACGACATCGTCGGCCGCAGCGGGCGGGACTTCATGGGCAAGAGAGGCGGCGGCGGTTTTCACATCAGACCTCGGAGAGCACGGCCAGGCAGGCAATGGAAAAAATCATATAGCTGGCTAATGTTTCTATCCAATATATTGTTCGACCTGTTTGATAGCTTTAACGACCTAATGGGGTTTTCATGGAATTGCGTCACCTGCGCTACTTCATCGCCGTCGCCGAAGAACTGCATTTCGGCCGTGCTGCACAAGTGCTGGGCATTTCCCAGCCGCCGCTGAGCCAGCAGATTCAGGCGCTGGAGCAAGAGGTCGGTGCGCGGTTGTTTGAACGCACCAATCGTCGGGTCGAGCTGAGCGAAGCCGGCAGATTATTTCTCGAGGAAGCGCGGCTGGTGCTGGCGCAGGTCGACAAAGCGGCGGATGTCGCCCGGCGTGCGCAACTCGGCGAACTCGGTGAATTGAAGATCGGCTTCACCTCGTCGGCGCCGTTCAACTCGACCATTCCCCAGGCGATTTTCTCGTTTCGTCAGCGTTTTCCGGCGGTGCACCTGAACCTGCGGGAGATGAGCAGCACCATGGTTGCCGACGCCTTGGTGGACGAGTCGATTGAAGTTGGCATCATGCGCCCGCTGGGTCTGCCCGATTCGTTGAGCGTGGTGGAGCTGATGCGCGAGCCTTTGGTGGCGGTGCTCAGTGCCAAGCATCCGTTGGCCCAAGGCAGCGAAGAAGGTCTGTTTCTCTCGGCGCTGGCGCTGGAGCCGTTCGTGTTTTTCCCGCGCAGTTACGGTAGCGGTCTTTACGCACAACTGCTCAGTCTGGCTCGCGATGCCGGATTCAGTCCGCATTTTGCCCAAGAGGCCGGGGAGGCGATGACCATCATCGGGCTGGTGGCGGCGGGGTTGGGTGTGTCGGTATTGCCTGCGTCCTATCAGCGGATGCGCATCGACGGCGTGGTCTACCGGCCGCTGCTGGATCCTGAAGCGATTTCAGCGGTGTGGCTGGTGCAGCGCAAGGATCAGAAATCGCCGATGGCCAAGGCCTTTGTCGAATTGCTCACGCGCAAGGTTGAAGGTGATTGATTAACCGCCGAAGGCTGCGATCTTTTGATCTTGCCGTTAAGGCAACCGCACCAAATCCCCCTTCAACGCCACCCGCGTGACAAAAATCCCCGCCCGGCATTCATACGTATTCAAATCCTTGCGCACATGCTGGTCGTAATAACTGACGATATTGACCACCGCATTCGCCCCGACCCGCTTGGCCTCGGCCTGCAACTTGATCAGGTTCGACTGCAACACCCACTCGCAGGAATCGTGATCGCTCTTGTTGAAGCCATTGGTCTTCAGATCACTGGTCACATCGCGCTGCAACAACCGCTGAGTGCCCTGAGGCCCATTCCCGGCCAGATAAAACTTCACACTGCCATCCAGCCGCCCGGCACGGAGCGCGTCCGACAACACCGTCTCGAAGGGCATGTACATCAGATTGGTGGCATGGCTGGCACTGGGGAGCAGTCCGAAGAGCGTGGCGGCGATCAGGGCTTTCACTTGCATGGTCATCTCCTTGACGGTGAAAGTGAACCGCGAGTACTCGGCGGATTGGGGCTCGCTGTTCTGGCAGGCGTTGTGTGATGGTCTGCTTGAATGAGTGTAGATCGTGTAAATGAAGAGGGCTCGGACGGAAGTACACCGGATATCCTTAAAACAATTAAGAGTAGCCAATGGAAATTAAGCCGACACTCATAACTTGATGTATCAATGTATGCCTACTCGTCGTCAGCTATCGAAATGAAGTCTTGGATAGATAGTTTTGTTTCAGGTCCATGCGCCTCAACCCGAAGGGTTCAATGCATCGAGCGGTACTTAACAATCAACGAATAATGTTGATCGTGACCACGCAAAACATGGTTTTTCTGTTGTGTGTGTCTCTGATCTCTTGTCTGTAGGGCGCATATCCTTGAGTGAAGCGCCTTATGTTTTCAATGTCTTGCTCGTTCGAGTTTAAAAAATCGTAGGCGGGATTCAGATACTCGTTAATCCTGGATACGAAATCCTGGATGGATAATTGAGTTTCAGATCCATGCGCCTCAACCAAAAGGTTGATAGGCGTGAAAATACGTTTGTTTGATTCAGTGTAAATAAAATCTCCTTCCTTTGTTCGAATGGTGTTCTTGTCATCCGCTGTGACATCTATCATCAGTTGCTGAATTGTTTTTTCAAGTTTTTGTGCGCCGACTATATCGTTCATGGGTATTCCCTTTTGATAAATAAATTTGTGAAGGAATGGTGTGTTAATCCATTCTCCATTGCGTTTATGTCACGGGAGTAATTTAGTTGATCTCTGCAGTCTCTACACCTGTCACTAATGACAGGCGCAGAGACTGATTCGCTATATTTTCGTATTTTTTTAAATGTTTTTGTTTTATGGCGCTTGATGCTTTTTGAGCTAAAGGCATCTAGGTGTTTAATAACAATTTTGTCTGTTCTGTGGCAGTCAAACGCATTCCTATGCTCCAGTTGGGAGCAGCTTTTAGACGAAAAACACAATGGCTACACTGAACTTTTTAGCAAATAAACTTCCAGAATGAAAAAGGGCGCCGAATGGCGCCCTTTGTCGTTCCTACAACTCAACCAATCTGTTTGTGAAAAATCCCCACGCAACGCTACGCTCGACACCATTTTTTACAGGTCGTAGCGGTCGGGGCTGGCCGTTGGGTAACGCTGCGTATTAATCTATGTCATTTAATTTAACTTGCTGGGCTAGCTTCAATGCCCATTGCCTTGCATCGAACTCTGTATTTGTTCTTGTTGTTGTTTTTGTTTTAATAACTCTGCTCGCCGAGCGGCGTTCTCTGCGTCAAGATCTTTAATTTGCTCCTGATTTAGATTGAGAAGTTCTTTGTCGGATAGGGTTGGCATTTTGATCACCTTGGTCGTTTGGGATAAGCTACGTGAGCATCCTGTGACAGCCAAGCGCATTGCGACACTGTAAGAAGTAACAGTTTTTTAGACGATTTTACGATAATCGTTATTCATTAAATAATAAAGAATGAAACTTCCTGAATGACAGAGGGCGCCGAAAGGCGCCCTTTGTCGTTTCTACAGTTCCATCAATCCACGTGCGCCAAATCTCCACGCAACGCCACGCTCGACACCACCATCCCCGCGCGGCACTGGAATTTTTCGGTGTCTTTGTACAGGTCGCGCTGGTCGACGCTGGCGATGTTGATCACGGCGTTGGCGTCGGCTTTTTTCGCGGCGTTTTGCAGGGTCGCGAGGGCCGACTGCAGGGCCCAGAAGCAGGCGTCTTCGTCGGATTTGTTCGAGCCGTTGGTTTTGCGGCTGCTGCTCACGGTGTCGAGTTTGCGCACTTGTTTGGGCAGGGTTTCGCCGGCCAGGTAGAACTTCACGCTGCCGTCGAGCAGGCCGGCGTCGGTGGCGCGTTTGACGCCTTCGCGAAAGCTCAGGTAGGTCGGCTCGTCGGCACCTTGTTTGATGATGCCAAGACTGTTGACGGCTTCGATGTCCGGGTTGATCGACAGCTCTTTGAGCACGTTGTCGCGCAGGCGGTTGACCCAACGGTTGTAGTTGCCGTGGATCTTGCCGTCCTTGGCGTCGAGGCCGTAGCTGCTGCGATAGTCGATTTCGAACGAGGTTGGGGTGAACGGGATGTCGACTTCGGCATGATGGCGACCGCGTACGGTGATCGCAGCTTTGATCATGCCTGGGCGTACCGATTGCACGACCCATTGACGGTCGTTGAGCGCGGTGACGATGGCGCGGCTCATTTGTGACTGGGTAAAGCCGAGGTTCGGCGAGAACTCTTCCTTGGCGTTGTACACCGGTTTGCTGGTGCAACCGCCGAGGACGAAGGCCAGGGCCAACAGGGCGGCGATGCGGTAAAACTGAGTCATTCCCTTCACTCCAAACGTGTTGCGATCAGTGCCAGCGGCGGAAAATCAACGAGGTGTTGACGCCACCAAAAGCGAAATTGTTGTTCATCACGTACTCGTGATGCATCTGGCGGAATTCGCCGCGCAGGTAATCGAGCTTGCCGCAATGCGGATCGACCTCGTCGAGGTTGAACGTGTGCACGTACAGGTCACGGTTGAGCATTTCGATGCTGAACCACGACTCCAGCGCCCCGCAGGCCCCGAGCGTGTGGCCGAGGAAACTCTTCTGCGAACTGATCGGCATGCGCTCGCCGAACAAACTGCTGGTTGCCAGTGTTTCGGCAATGTCGCCCTGTTCTGTAGCCGTGCCGTGACCATTTACGTAACCGATGGCATCGGGCGTGAGGCCGGCGTCTTCCAGCGCCAGTTCCATCGCACGGCGCATGGTGATTTGTTCCGGGCGGGTGGTGTGCTGGCCGTCGGCGTTGCTGCCGAAACCGACGATCTCGGCGTGGATGTGTGCGCCGCGAGCGAGGGCGTGCTCCAGCTCCTCAAGCACCAACATGCCGCCACCTTCGCCGATCACCAGACCGTCGCGGCCCTTGTCGTACGGGCGCGGGCTGGTTTGTGGCGCATCGTTTTTCAGGCTGGTGGCGTAGAGCGCGTCGAAGACCATCGCTTCGGTCGGGCAGAGTTCTTCGGCGCCGCCCGCGAGCATCAACGGCAGCCGACCGAACTTGATCGCTTCATACGCATAGCCGATGCCCTGGCTGCCGCTGGTGCAGGCGCTGGACGTCGGGATCAGGCGTCCGGTGAGGCCGAAGAAGATGCTGATATTCGCGGCGGTGGTGTGCGGCATCATCCGCACGTAGGAGTTGGCGTTCAGGCCTTCGGCCACCGAGTTGAGCAGCATGTTGCCGAACGCTTTGATCTCGTCGGTGCTGCCGGTGGACGAACCACAGGCCACGCCCATGCGCCCGTCCTTGATCGATTCGTCGCCGAGCAAACCGGCATCGGCCAAGGCTTGTTCCGCCGCACCGACTGCCAGCCGCGACACCCGGCCCATGCTGCGCAATTGCTTGCGGGTCCAGTGTGCGGGCACCACAAAATCATCGATAGGGCCGGCCAGGCGCGTGTTGAGTTCGCTGAAGCGATCCCACTCGTCCATCCGGCGGATGCCGCTGCGGTTGGCCGCGAAGTTGCCGGCGATGGTCTCCCAGTTGCTGCCCAGCGAGGTGATGCCGGCCATGCCGGTGACGACGACGCGCTTCATCAGCACAGGCCTCCGTTGACCGCCAGCACCTGGCGGGTGATGTACGAGGCTTCCGCCGACATCAGGAAATTCACCGCACTGGCCACCTCTTCCGGGGTGCCCATGCGTTGCGCGGGGATCATTTTCATCAGTTCTTCCACCGGCACGTTTTCGTCGAGCATCGCCGTGTCGATCAGGCCCGGCGCGACGCAGTTAACGGTGATTTTGCGCTTGCCCAGTTCGATCGCCAATGCCTTCGCCGCGCCGATCACGCCGGCCTTGGAGGCGCTGTAGTTGACCTGGCCACGGTTGCCGATCAATCCCGATACCGAGGTGATGCAAACAATGCGACCAGCGGCACGGCGGCGGATCATCGGCATCATCACCGGGTGCAGGACGTTGTAGAAACCGTCGAGGTTGGTGCGCAGGACTACGTCCCAATCGTCATCGCTCAGGGCCGGGAAAGCGCCGTCGCGGGTCAGACCGGCGTTGAGCACCACGCCGTAATAGGCACCATGGGTTTCGACGTCGGCTTCAAGAATTCTTTTGCAGGCTTCACGGTCGGCGACGTCGAATTGCAGGATGCGCGCGCTGCGGCCCAGCGCTTCGATTTCGACCTGCACGGCTTGTGCGTCGGCAACGCCGCTACGGCAATGCAGGACGATGTCATGCCCGGCCTGCGCCAGACGCAAGGCAATGGCGCGGCCGATGCCACGGCTGGAGCCGGTGACCAGTACGGATTCAGTCATCGTTCGACTCCTGTGCTTGTTGCAGATATTGGGTTGGCTGTGGCGGGCGGAACACATTCAGTCGAGCACTGACCTCAATGCCGGGCGCGTTGATATGGCACTCGAACACGCCCATGCCATTGTCGTCTTCCAGCGAGCGGATGCCATGGATGGTCAACTCGCTGCCCGCAGGAAACGCCTCGACGTTGCACTCGAACTTGCGCGTGCCGAGCAGAAAGCCCAGCTCCACCGGATTGCCTTTCTGTCGCGCGTGGCATCCGGCGAAGGCGGCGACGCTTTGCGCCATCAACTCGATGCCGACCCACGCCGGCAGGCTGCCGTCGGGCAGGTTGAACAAACCCTCGGACTTGACCGTGAGGCGGGTGTAGATCTGCTCATCATCGAAGCTGAGGATCTTGTCGATCAGGATCATGTCGCCAGCGTGGGGCAACAGTTCGGCGAGCGGCCAGTCGGTCATGGGGCGTCTCCGATAATCAGGCTGACGTTATTGCCGCCGAAGGCAAACGAATTGCTCATCAGGTAGCGGGGTGCAATGGACGACAGGCGTTCGTTCGCGGTCACCCACTTCAGCGGCGGCAGCTCGGGATCGGCCTGGCCATCCCAGACGTGCGGCGGCAGCGCGTGTTGCGGGTTGTCGGCGCTGAGGCTCAGCCAGCAGAACGCCGCTTCCAATGCGCCGGCTGCGCCGAGAGTGTGGCCGGTCATCGGTTTGGTCGAAGAGCAGGCAACGCCCTCGGGGAATAGCGAGGCGACTGCCATACTTTCCATGGCGTCGTTGTGTTGGGTCGCGGTGCCGTGCAGGTTCAGATAGTTGATCTGCGCGGTTTGCAGGTGGGCGCGGCTCAAGGCTTTCTGCATCGCTTGCAAGGCGCCGCGTCCGCTCGGCTCAGGCGCGGAGATATGGTGCGCGTCGGAGCTGGCACCGGCACCGAGCAAGGCGATGGCCGGGCCGTCGCCACGCTGCTTGCTCATCACGAACAGCACCGCCGCTTCGCCGATGTTGATGCCGTTGCGGTTGGCCGAGAACGGATTGCAGCGCTCGTCGGACACCGCTTCCAGCGACGAAAAGCCGTTAAGGGTCAGCTTGCACAGACTGTCGACGCCACCGCACAACACCGCGTCGCACAGACCGAGATCGAGCAGGCGTTGCGCGCTCATCAATGCGCGGGCGCTGGAGGTGCACGCGGTGGAAATCACATAGGCCGGGCCGCTCAGTTGCAGCCAGTCGGCGAGGAAATTCGCCGGGGCGCCGAGTTCCTGTTGTCCGTAGTCGTATCCCGCCGGGAAATGCTGTTCACGGAGGAAATGCGCCAGGCCACGGCTGGCTTCGTCGATACCCGAGGTGCTGGTGCCGAGCACTACGCCGATGCGGTCGCGGCCGTAGGTCTGGATCGCGTGATCAATGTCGGCGCGAATCTGCAGCGCGGCTTCCAGCAGCAACTGATTGTTGCGACTGCTCTGGTCGGCCAGCGCTTCCGGGATCGGCGCCAGTTCACCGTGTACGGCGGCCACCGGCAACTCACGCTCCGCCACCCAGCCCGCCTCGGGGCGCATGCCCGAGCAGTCGCCGGCGAACAGATTGCGCGCGATTTCTTGCTTGTCGCGGCCCAGGGCGCAGATCACGCCGAGGGCATTCAGGTAGGCAGTCATGGCGTCGGTTCACCGAGTGGGGAGACGCGATAGTGCGGGCCTTGGGGCAGGTTCAATTCGAAGCTCAACGGTTGTGCATAACGGATGTCCCAGCGCGTCGGCAGCGAACGTTGCCCGTCCTGTTGCTGCGCGGTGGGGTAATTGCGCAGCAGTTCGCCCGGTGGTGTCAGGGCGAACAGCAGCGCGGCGAAGAGCTCCCGGGCTTCCGGATTGGGCGGCAGCAGGCCGTCAGCCTGCCAGTGGCCGTCGATCAGTTGCTGACGCGCCTGGGGAATGCCCAGCGGGTCCATCATCGACCAGCGGATGCCCGGGCCTTCGCGCTGGATGACGAGCAGCCAGTCCTGACGCTGATCGGCTTGTTGGCGCTCGATGTGCAGTTGCAAGGGCAGCGGCAGCGTCGGGTTGCCGGTTGGCAGCGGCGCCTGGCTGGCGCAACCACTTAGCGAAGCAAATAGCACTAACATCAGCCACACCACATACCCTGTGGGAGCGAGCCTGCTCGCGAAGACGCCAGCACATTCAACATAGAGGCTGGCTGACCCACCGCTTTCGCGAGCAGGCTCGCTCCCACAGGTTATGTGGTGCATCAGATATCACCTTGCAATGGCTTGCGGGCGACAACGTTCACCAGCGTTTCCTCACGCTCGCCAAACGGCTTCGGTTTGCGCAACCCGGAGCGCTCCAGCAAACCGAAATCTTTCGAACGGCTCCACCACAGATACGGGTACGAGACATTGCGCTCGCCAAACTCGAAACCCTGCTCGCGAATCATCTGCAGATACTGCGCCGCACTCTTCTGCACATGCATCGGATGGCGGAACAGCCAGCGAATCACCCAGGTATCAATGTAAGCCTCGGTGGACTCGGCGAACAGCAGATAACCGCCCGGTTTGAGTACGCGATAGAACTCGGCGAGGGCTTTTTCCTGCTCCACCAGATGATGAAAGGTCTGATGACAGAACAGCAGGTCGACGCTGGCGTCCGGCACGTTGAGAGTCGCGCAATCGCTGCCGATCAACTCGACGTCCAGGCCCTGGCGCGCCGCTTCTTCGCCGCTCAACTCAAGGCTGTGCGGATCGGCGTCAACGCCGATCAAACGCTGTGGCGCGAAGGTCTGGCGCAGGTGGCGGAACGACTTGCCCTGACCGCAACCGGCATCCAGCAGCACCGGGTTCGCCGGCAGCGACTCGCTGAACAACCCACGCAGATCGTTGATCGCCACACGCAACACATGGTGCTGCCAGGTATGGCTGCGCAGGAACCAGAAACCGAAGCGGGTTTCTTCGACGTAGCTGTCGCTCAGGTAACTCATGGGGCGTCCTTTGCACAAAGTTCGGAAATCATCTTCAACCGGCGACGCGCTTCGCTGACGAACGGGTTGCGTTCATCCCAGGCGTAACCGGCGAGGATCGAGCAGATCATCCGGCGAATTTCCGCCTGGCTGTCTTCATAGAAAATCACGTCCTGAAAGGTGCCGGCGTACCAGCCCTCGACGTAGCAGCGGAAGGTGTCGACGCCGCGCTTCAGCGGCTCGGCAAATTCGCTTTGCCAGTCGACGGTTTCGCCCTGCAACTGACGATGCAGCACAGCGGCCGCCATGCTCGCCGAACGCATGGCGATGGTCACGCCGGAGGAGAACACCGGGTCGAGAAATTCCGCCGCGTTGCCCAGCAGCGCGAAGCCCGGGCCGTGCAGGGTTTTGACGTTGGCCGCGTAGCCGCCGAGGGTGCGCGCCGGGGTGTCCCACACGGCGTTGTTCAGCACGCCGGCGAGGCTTGGCGTCTCGGCAATGAAACCGCGCAGGCAGGCGTCGAGGTCGGCATCGCGACCGCTGAAGTGTTCGGCGGCGGCGACCACGCCCACCGAGCAGCGACCGTTGCTGAACGGGATCGTCCAGAACCAGATATCGCGATGCTGCGGGTGGGTGGTGACGAGGATTTTTTCGCGGTCGAAGGCCGGGTTGTCGATGTGATCTTCGACGTGGGTGAACACGGCCTGACGCACCGGGAAATTCGACGGCGCTTCCAGATCCAGCAAGCGCGAGAGCACACGACCGTAACCGCTGGCATCGAGGACGAAATCGGCCTCGACGCGGTATTCGCTGCCGTCTTCACGTCGCACATCAAGTTGTGGTTTTGCCCGCTCGAAATCGACGCTGACGATGGCATCGCCAAAGCGGATCTCGGCACCTTGCAGCGCCGCTTGATCGGCCAGCAGCTTGTCGAAATCGGCGCGCTGCACCTGGAACGTGGTCGGCTTGCCGTTGGTGAAGGTGTCGCCGAAATCGAACGCGCTGTAGCGCTCGCCCCAGGCAAACGCGGCGCCGGTCTTGCGCTGGAATCCGGCGGCGTTGACGGCGTCGAGCATGCCTGCTTCTTCGACGAAGTCCAGGCAGTGGCTGAGCAGGCTTTCGCCGATGGAAAACCGTGGGAAGTGTTGGCGCTCGATCACCAGCACGTCGTGGCCCTTGCGCTTGAGCAGCGCGGCGGCGATGGCGCCGGACGGGCCGGCGCCAATGATCACTACCTGACGACGTTGCATTTCAACGGTTGGCACGTGAACTCCCGGGCGCGATGGCGGTGTGTTTGAGGGGCGTGCGGTGCAGGCCGATCAGGGCCGGCAACAGCGTCGCGATCAGGCCCATCACCATCAGCGCGAAGTACAGCGCGGGGGTGATGAGTTGTTGTTGCAACAGCAAGTTGAGAAAGACGATTTCGCTCAGACCGCGAATGTTCAACAAAACACTTTCGCGCCAGCGGCTGGCGCCCTCAAACGAGGCACCGGCCCAGCCGAGTCCGAGCCAGTTGCCGAGCAGTTTACTGGCAATCGGCAACAGCAGCAGTGCCGCCCATTGCACGGCGCCGAGGCTGGCGAGGGCGGCGTGTACGTCGATCTGGACGATGCCGAACGTGAGGATCAGCGGGATCGCGATCCACGTTTGCAAACGGCTCATCCAGCGCGCCGGCAGCGGCAAGACCAGCGGCACTTTCAGCGCCGCCATACACAGCAGATAACCGATGCCGAAGATCAGCGCGTTGAGTTTGTAGTGCTCGGCCATGACCAGCAGCGCAAAGAAACCGAGGCTGTAGGTCAGCGGCCGACGAACACCGAACAGACGCAGCAGCAAGGGCACGCAAGCCAGCCCTAGCGGCAGCAACAGACTGCTCAAATGCAGACTGCCCTGAGCGAGACCGAACAACGTCCAGCTGGTCAGGTCGATCAGGATCGCGGTTTGCACCAGACGCCGGGTGGCAGCGGGTGGGTAATCGATGTGACGCAGATACAGGTACAGCACCGGGATCGCGGTAATCGCGAACACCAGTCCGATGGCCAGCGAGTTCAGCCACGGTTGCACCGGCAACAGCCAATACGCGGCCGCCAGACCACAGGTGAACGGCACGGCGAAACTCGGCACGGCGATTTTCACGCTCTGGCGATCCAGGCGCAGGTCGATCACATCGCTGAGAATATGCCCGAGCAACAGCGCGAAACTCAGGCTGTAGAGGTTTTTCAGCCACACCGGCGCGATCAGTTCAGCGCCGCTGAGTTGCCAGCCCGGTTCGATCCAGAAATACATCAGCAGCGGCAAGCCGAAACTCGCCAGCAGCAACTGGCTGACAATCGGAATCAGACCGAAGTGGCGACCGATGCGCGTGGCCACGGCAAACAACGCCAGGGCCAGCAACCAGAAACCGATGACCATCATGCGGCATGCTCCGTAACGGTGGCCGTGTGTTCATGACGCCCGGCCCACGGCGCGAGCATGAAACTGAACGCCAGACCGAGACTCACCGACAGGCCGAAATTGCTCACTGCCGGTGTGCTGGAAACCGCCAGCAAGCCAAACGACAGCCATGTGGTCACGGCCGCCAGCAAGGTGCCGAGCAGACTTACCGCCGCACCGCCGACCTGCTCGCGCATGAGAATCGCGTAGTCGACGCTGATCGCCGTCACCAGCAACAGGCCGAACAGGCTGAACAGGGTCAGCGGCTGGCCGAGCCAGCCAAGGCTGGCCAGACTGCACAGCGCCGCCAGCAACGGCAGGGCGACGATGCGCAACGCGCCGCCGAAACCGAATGGCAGGATCAATACCAGCACGATCAACACGCAGGAAGCGAGTTTCAGTTCGGCGGCGCTGATCTGCGTGGCCGCGAAAACGTTGTTCAGCTCACCGAGGCGATCCACCAGCACCACGCCCGGCAGATCCAGCGCCTGCACCCGCAGCAGTGAAGGGTTGTTCAGGCCTTGCAGGCTGGTCATCGTCGCGACTCCATCCTCGGTGGGGCCAAGCCATAGCGTGCGATAGGGCTCGCCGAGCGGGCCGGCCAGCGCGGCGTCGATGTCTTCAAGCGGTAGCGTCTGCAACTGTTGCAGCTCGGTTTGCAGGGCGGCGAGGGGGACGCCGAGATCAAGCAATGGCTGCCAGACCTGTGGCAGTTTGTTCAGCGCGTCGCGCACTTGCTGTTGCTGACTCGGCGGGCTGACCAGTTGATCCAGCGCCAGATAGCCTTGCAGTTTGTCGAGGTTGACCAGTTGCTGCAGCCGATCGCTCAGCGCGGCCTGACGTTCGAGCAATTCTTGCTGGTTGGCCGCGCGAACGAGGAAGAATTGACTGGTCGGCTGATAGCCAGTGATGCGTGCAATGGTCTGCGCTTCATCGGTCAGGCGTTGCGGTGCGCCGACCCATTGGCGGATGTCGTTTTTGCTTTGCAGTTGCAACAGACCGCCGATGCAGAAGGCGATCAGCAGTGCGAGCAGCACCGGTGTATGGACACGCTCGAGCAATTTTCCCCGCAGATTAATCAGGCGTTCGGCCAGATGCAGCGGCCATTGCGCCGGGCGCAGTTCGACATTGTTCAGCAGCGCCGGCAGCAGGCACACCGCCGACAGATAGGCGCCGAGCAATCCGGCGGCGGAGAACACGGCAATTTGTGTCAGCGCCGGGAACGGTGTCCACGCCAGCGCCAGATAACCGATGGCGCTGGTGATCAGACTCAACGTCAGCCCGGACAGGGTCAGGCGCAGGGCCGGCCAGCTGCGCCAAGGCTTGAGGCTCCAGCTCTTCGACAGATAGTGCAGCGGGTAATCCACTGCCACGCCGATCAGGCTGGAACCCAGTACCAGGGTCATCACATGCATACGGCCGAACAGCGCTACACACGCTACCGCCCCGAACAGCATGCCAACCAGCACCGGTACAAACGCCAGCAACACCCGCCAGCGGCGGAACGCCAATAGCAAAAGCAGCAGGATGCCGAGGGTGGCACCACCACCGACCCAAGTCATCTCGCGAGTGGCTTGCTGCTGACCGTTTGCGGCGTAGAGCAATCCGCTGGCGGCCAGTAATTGCACATCGGATTTCGCCGCCTGCTCGCGACTGTGCTGGAGCAGATCCGCCACTTGCAGCGGCAGGTTCATATCGAAAGCGTTGCCGGTGGTGCGCGCACGCAGCAGCACCCAGCTCTTGCCGTCGGCGTCGGCGACCAATGCACCGCTGCCGATGTCCAGTTGCACCGCGCCGTGTTGCGGCTGGCTGTTCTGGATGCGCCCGGTGAGGCCCAGCCAGTCATCCTGGTTCGGCACCAGACTGAAACCGGTGAAGGGGTCGAACAGCGCCTGCACCCGTTGCTGAATAAATGCGTCGGGATGTTCGATCAGCAGTTGCCGATCATCCGCCGAGAGCATCGCCAGCCGCCCTTGCAGCAATTGCGTGCGCAGGGCCGGCAGGTCGGCTTGCAGGTTCCACTGCACTTTTTCGAACAAGCCGCTGGCCTGCCATTGCTCGCCCAGCGTCTGCGCCATGGCCACCGCTTGCTGGCGATCGGCGTGGCCGACCAACACCAGCATTTCGCGGTTGAGCGGTTCCTGCATGCGTTGTTCGGCGCGCAGTTCAAGTGCATCGGGATTGGTGCCCGGCACCAACTCCATCAGGTTCGCCGACAGCGGCGCACCGTCGCGCCACTGCCAACCGGCCAGGGCGACAACCGCCAGCAGCAGAATCAGGAACAGCCAGGGCAGCTTGCGTTCACTCGGCAAAGTCATGTTGCTCCGCGTCGCTCAATGGTTGGCCGGCCGTGCTGTTTTGCATGCGTAGCACGGTGCTGTCGCCCTGGGTTTCCAGCAGTTCGATGGTTTGCACCAACTCGCCGCCGTCGATGTTGATCTGGTTGAACACTTGCTTGAGCAGCATCGAGCGCGGGGTCAGAGTCAGTTTCCATTTCTGCGCATCGCCGCTCAGGGCCAGTTCGAAATCCCGTTGCAGGCCACTGCTGTCGCCCTGCAACACGGCGAGGAACAAACGGTTCTGCTCGGCGCCGGCGCTCTTGTTCGGCAGCAATTGCCAGCCGTTGCCGTCACGCCGGGCAATGCCTTTGGCGCTGATGCGGTAATCCTGTTGCAGCGGGGTTTTCAGCAGCCAGAGCAGGCCGTGATTTTTCGCGAGGACGAAGCTGCCTTTGCTGATCAGCGGCTGGGGCAGGGCGCGCAGGTGTTTTTCCTGGATGAACTGGCCGTGGATCACGTCCGGTTTCGCCAGTTGTTCACTGAGCTGTTGCAGATCGAAGGCGTTAGCCAGAGACGACACCGCCAGCAGCGCCAGTACGCTCAAGCCTTTAACAAAAACATTCATCGCAGCATCCTTTCCACGGCATCGGTGAAGACTTTTGGCGAAGCCAGTTGCATCTCGCGGCTGCTCACTTCGACCGCCACTTGCACCGAGCTGGCGCGGGTCAGGCGTTCGCCGCTTTGCAGGTCGGTGATCAGATAATTGATCTTCAGGCGGTTTTCCCACTCGACCAGACTGGCGCGCACGTTCAGCTTCTGGCCGAACACCGCGCCACGCACGTAGCGCAATTGCAGGTCGATAATTGGCCAGGCGTAACCGGATTCGACCATGTGGGTGTAGTTGTGGCCGATCTTGTCGAGCAACGCGCAACGCGCCACTTCGAGGTATTTGACGTAATGGCCGTGCCAGACCACGTGCATCGTGTCGACGTCAAAGAACGGCACGAGGATTTCCGTATCGGCGTGAAGCACTCCGGCACTACGCATGCAGCCTCCAGTGTTGTGCGGCGATGCGTTGCAGGCACAGGCGCAGCTCGCCCTCCAGTGCACGGTCTTCGATTACCGGCGGGAAGTCTTGGGCCAGTTCTTCGTGCATGGCGGCCAGTGCTGGCGGCAGTGGTCGGGCGTCTTCGGCCTGACCCCGCAGCCACACCCCTTGGTTAGCAGCGAGCAGCGTGGCCGCGGCGACTTGTTCGGTCAGCTCCAGCACGCGGATCGCATCGCGGGCAGCGATGGTGCCCATGCTCACCTTGTCCTGGTTGTGGCACTCGGTGGAGCGCGAGAACACGCTGGCCGGCATGGTGTTTTTCAACGCCTCGGCGGTCCACGCGCTGGTGCCGATCTGTACAGCCTTGAAGCCGTGGTTGAGCATCGCTCGATCGGCGCTGGCGCCGGACAGGTTGCTCGGCAAACCGTGGTTGTAGCGTTCGTCCACGAGCAACGCGAGTTGGCGGTCGAGCAGGTCGGCGACGTTGGCCACGAGGTTTTTCAGGCTGTCCATGGCAAACGCGATGTGCCCGCCGTAGAAGTGCCCACCGTGCAAAACGCGCTCGGCTTCGGCGTCGATGATCGGGTTGTCGTTGGCGCTGTTGAGTTCGATCTCGATGAACGAACGCAGCCAGTTCAGGCTGTCGGCCAACACACCAAGCACGTGCGGGGCGCAGCGTAGCGAGTAGCGATCCTGCAAGCGATGCAGCGGCGCGGTCGGCGCGTCGATCGCCAGATCCTTGCGCAGCCACGCGGCGACTTGCATCTGCCCCGGATGCGGTTTGGCGGCGAACAGGCGTTCGTCGAAGTGTTCCGGGTTGCCTTGCAGCGCCACCACGTTGAGCGCGGTGATGCGCGTGGCCAGTTGCAGCAGGTAATCGGCGCGGGCGTAGGCGAGGCAGGCGAGGCCGGTCATCACGGCGGTGCCGTTCATCAATGCCAGCGCCTCTTTCGGGCGCAGCACCAATGGTGTCCAGCCCAATTCGCGATGCACATCGGCAGCCTGACGGCGCTCGCCACGGAACATCACTTCACGCTCGCCGGACAGGGTTGCGGCAACGTAGGACAACGGCGTCAGATCGCCGCTGGCGCCGACCGAACCTTCTTCCGGGATCAGCGGCAGGATGTCGTATTCGAGGAAGGCGTGCAGACGCTCCAGCAGTTCCACACGCACCCCGGACACGCCGTGGCACAGCGACTGCAAACGCGCCGCCAGTACGGCGCGGGTGGCTTGCGCGTCGAGCAGTTTGCCCAGCCCGCAACCGTGAAAAGTGTAGAGATGACGCGGCAGCGCTTCGACGTGATGCAGCGGCACCGCGACCACGCAGGAATCGCCGTAACCGGTGGTCACGCCGTAGATCACGCCTTCCTTGTCCAGCAACGAATCAAGGAACCGCGCGCCCTTGGCGATGCGCTCGCGGTAAGCCGCGTCGCTCTGCAACTGCACGGGCGCCTGACGGTTGGCCAGGGCCAGCACGTCTTCGATGCGCAAAGGGCGTTCGCCGAAGGTTACCGGCTCATGGGTTGGCGTCGTCATCGGTCTTCCAGAAAGGGTAAAAGTTGAACCATTGCTGCGGCGCTTCAAGGCAATAGTGACTCAGGCGCTGCGCATAGCGAGTGGCCCACTGATGAATGACCTGATCGCGCTCGCGGCGTGTCCACACCACAGCATCGGCGAAGGGTTCGAGGGTCAGGCGATAGTGGCCGTCGGGTTGCTTGAGGCACATCAGCAGATTGACCGGGCACTTCAGCAGGCCGGCCAGCAACCACGGGCCTTGCGGAAAGGGCGCCGGGTGGCCGAGAAAGTCCACGCTGACGCTGCGCCCGCCGTGCAGCGGTACACGGTCGCCGGCAATCGCCAGCCATTCGCCGCGCTCCAGGCGTTCGTGCAGTTGCAGCATGATCACCGGATCGAGCTCGCTGACCTGAATCAGGCGCAGATTGGTCGCCCCGGCCTCGCCGAGCAAGCGGTTGAATTGCTCGGCGTGCTTGGTGTGCACCAGCACATTCATCGTGACCTTCTCGCCGATCTCGGCCAGCGCCCGGCACACTTCAAGATTGCCCAGGTGTGCGCCGACCAGCAGTTGCCCGCGACTGCCGCGCAACTGATTGCGCAGCAGCGCCGGATCGATGATTTCGATCTGCTCGATACGCAGCTTGCCGTTCCACACATCAAGCTTGTCGAGCATCGAATCGGCGAACGCCATGAACTGGCCGAACACCCGCCAATGGCTCGGACGCAAGTCTTCGCGTTTGCTCCATTCTGCCAGTCGCTGCTGGTACTGCCAGGCACTGCGCCGCGCGGTGCGGCCAAACAGGAAAAAGTACAGAACGATGCCGTACAGCAATGGGCTCAGCAGGCGTCGGCCAAGGACTTTGGCGGCGAACGCGGTGAATTTCATCAGCAGGAAACTGCCGCGTTCTTCGCGGTCGGCCCAGTGCTTCTTGTCGGTCTCGACGCTCATGTGCGCCACCGTCGCCAGAGGATGACGGGCAGGCGCAGCAACATGCCGAAGAACAGCCGGGTGTGCATGCTGGAAATCAGCGCGTTGTCGTGGAACAGCCGGAAGTGCGACACGCCATCGAGCGGGTAATGCACGCTGGTTTGCAGCCAGCGCATCGGCTGATTGCGCCACGACAGGCGCACCAGAATGTCCGAATCGAAATCCATGCGTTTGCCGACTTTGGCCGAGTCGATCACGGCCAGCGTCGGCGCCAGCGGATAAACGCGGAAGCCACACATCGAATCGCGGATTTGCAGCGACAGCGTATTGATCCACACCATCACGTGGGTCAGGTAACGCGCGTACAAACGGCCCTTGGGCACGCTCTTATCGAACAGCGGAAAACCGCAGATCATTGCTTCAGGACAGGCGCGGGATTCCTCGACGAAACGGGCGACATCGTGCAGGTCGTGCTGGCCGTCGGCGTCGACCTGCAAGGCATGGCTGAAGCCCAGTCGCGACGCTTCGCGCAGACCAGTCATCACCGCGCCACCCTTGCCCTGATTGGCGGTCAGCCGCACCAGAAACACGTTGTCGCGCTCGGCCAGAGCATCGAGCACGCGTGCGCAGGATTGTGTGCTGGCGTCGTCCACCAGAATGCACGGCAGACCCTGGGCGAGCAGGGCGTCGACCACGGTGCCGATTGCGGTTTCGTGGTTGTAGACCGGGATGACGGCACAGGGGTTATGCATGATCGGCCTCCAGCAAAATCCGCCCGCTGGAGCAGGTGGCGCTGTCGTTGCGGTAGGCGAAGTACAGTTTGCCGCGCTCGGGATCGAAGCGCAGGTGCAGCTGGATTTCATCGCCGGGGCGCACCAGTTGCTGGAATTTCAGCACTTCCATGCCGGCGAACGTGCCGGACAGGTTCAGCAGTTGGCGACCGAGGTTCAGCGCCCATTCCACCTGCACCACGCCGGGCAGCACCGGGGCTTTGGGGAAGTGGCCGCTGAAGTAGGCCAGGTCCGGCGGCACACTGAGTTGCAGGCTCCATTCGCCGTCGGTTTCGACTTGCTCCAGCACTTCGGGGGCTTTCGGTCGAGACGCCAGCAGCAGCGCTTCGACATCGGCTTGCGGCAGTTTGCCTTGGCTGTTCAGCGGCAGTTGCCGCACCAGACGCCAGCGACGCGGCAGGGCCAGGGCTTCGCAATGCTGGCTCAGGTGCTTGCGCAAGGTTTCGGTCAGGCTGCGGCGGCCATGTTCGCGTAACGCAAACAAACCGTCTTCACTGAGCACCAGCAATGCGCCGAGGACGGCACGATTTTCCTGCACCACACCCAGCCGCGCTTCGGCGACCCAGTCGTGGGCGACCAGCGCTTGCTCCAGCATCGGCAGGGAAATGCGTTTTTCTTCGAGTTTGACGATCCGGTCCAGTCGCCCCAGCAATTGGAAACGACCGTCGGCTGCAATGCGCGCGGCATCGGCGGTGTGTTCAACATGCCCGGCAGGCAGATACGGTGAGGCGATCAGCAGGGCGCCGTCGGCGTCCTGACTCAGTTCGACAGCGGCGAACGGCTGCCACAGGGTTTCGCCCTGGCGCCAGGCGATACCGCCGGTTTCCGAGCTGCCGAGGATTTCCGTCGGCCATTGCTGCAGACGCTGATGCAGGCTCTGCGCCGCTTCGGCCGGTAACGCACCGCCGGAGGAAAACACCTGACGCACCGCGCTCAGCGCCGGCCAGTCGAGGTTATCGCCCATGCGCTTGAGCAGCGCCGGACTGGCGACCCAGGCGAAAGCCGAATGCTCGCGACTGGCGCGCTGCAAATCCTCGGGGAAGGCCAGTTGCTTGCGCACAAACGTCCGCCCGGCGCACAGCGGCCATAGCACGCGGAACAGCAAACCGTAGATGTGTTGGGTGGCAACGCTGCCGATAATGCAGGCTTCGCCGAGATCCCCGCCCCACAGTTGTTCCAGCGCTTCGACCTCATTGGCCAATTGACGCAGGGTCTTGTCGATGCGCTTGGGTTCACCGCTGGAGCCGGAAGTACACAGGCTCAAGCGGCACTCATCGAGATCCAGTTCAGCGCCTGGCATTGCAGGTTCATGCAAGTCAGCCAAGCGACTGTCACCGGTTTGATCGGTCAGCCACAGATCGACTTCACCCGACCAGCGCTGACGGGTCTGCGCTTGCAGATCCGAGGGCAGCAAGACACTGACGCCAGCACGCCACGCGCCAAGCAGGGCGATGGCCAGTTCGGCGGCATCTTCCAGATGCACGGCCAGACGCTGCACGCCTTTGGCTTGCAGGCCGGCGGCAAGGCGCAACGCCTGTTCGCACAGTTGCGCGTGATCGAGTGCCGGTGCGTGGCTGATCGCCCGCGCCGGCAGGGCCTTGAGCAACAGCTGCTCAAGTTTTATCCAGTTCATGTACGGCCTCTTACCCGTTGTCGTATCAGCCATTCAATGGCAAACATCAGGCCGATCAATCCGTAGGAGATCAGGCCGGTGTACAACATCCACCAATTCAGCGGCGCCCACAGGGTGAGCAGGGCGGCGCACAAACCGTTGCAGAAGAAAAACACGCTCCAGGCCACCGTGACCTGACGGGTGTAGCGGATCGCCTCGGGCGGCAGTTGCGGTTCACGTAGCCGCGCCAGACGCTCGACCATCGGCGGGCCGAATTTCAGGCTCAGGCTGAACAGCACCAGCATGAAGCCGCTGATCAGCACCGGATACCAGCGCAGCAGCAAAGGGCTGTCGAACACTGCCAGCAGCAGGCAGAACCCGATCGCAACGCCGGCCATCCACAGGCTGCCGGGTTTGCGCTCGCCGGTCAGCGCGCGCGCCAGCCACAGGCTGCCCAGCAGCAGACCGAACTGCCACGGGGCGAAGTGCTCCATGCCGAAATACACCGCAAAGGGGTACAGCAGGCCGGCCAGCAGCAGGCCGAGGCCGATCAATCGGCTCATGCGGCCGGTTGAACCAAGCGGTACACCGCCTCGACCACGTCACGCACGGTACGCACCGATTTGAATTCTTCGGCGGCGATTTTCTTGCCGGTCTGACGCTTGATGTGATCGATCAGATCGACCGCGTCGATGCTGTCGATTTCCAGATCCTGATACAGGTTGGATTCCAGGCTCACACGGGCCGGATCCAGTTCGAACAGCTCGACCAGGGCATCGCGCAGGGTGTTGAAAATGTCGTCACGAGTTTGCATGGTCCGGTCTCAAGCTGCCTGTTTTGCCGTGACGAAGGCCGCAAGGCTCGCCACGTTGGTGAAGTGGTTACGGGTGTCTTTGGCGTCGGCGTCGATCTTGATGCCGTACTTTTTCTGGATCGCCAGACCCAGTTCAAGCGCGTCGACCGAATCCAGGCCCAGGCCTTCGCCAAACAGCGTCTGGTCGTCGCCGATGTCGTCGACGCTGATGTCTTCGAGACCTAGGGCGTCGATGATCAGCAGTTTGATGTCACGGTGCAGATCGCTCATCTTCGGCGAGCTCCTTGATGAAGTAAGAGTGCAAATAATCGTTGAGCTTGCGCGAAGCCTGCGGTGCCGGGCCAAGCGCTGCGAATGTCTGTGGATCTATATCGGCCCCGACGCGAAAACTGAAATGCACGCGGCGGCTGGGGATCCGATACCAGGGCTCGGCTTTGGTCAGCGTGGTCGGGCTGACCTTGATGATCACCGGGGTAAGAATTTTCGCACCGCGCAGGGCAATCGCCGCCGCGCCCCGATGAAAGGACGGTGCCTGCCCCGGTTGAGTGCGGGTGCCTTCGGGGAAAATGATCAGGGTCTGACCGTTTTGCAGGGACTCGGCGGCGGCATCGAGCATGTCCATGCTGCCGTCATTGCTGATGTATTCGGTGCTGCGCAGCGGGCCACGGGTGAAAGGGTTTTCCCACAGGCTTTTCTTCACCACGCAATTGGCCTGACGCACCAGGCCGATCAGGAACACCACGTCGATCAGCGACGGGTGATTGGCGATGATCATCTGCCCGGGACGGCCGAGACGTTCAGCGCCTTGAATGTCGTAAGTGAGCACGCCGGTGCGGGCCATGAACCGGACAAAAAACCAGAACAGTCGACTGACGGTCTGCCGCGCGCGTCGGCGGTGTTTCAGGGCATCGCCCGGCAGGCAGCCGAGCAGCGGAAACACCAGTATCCGCAGGCACAGCCCGCCCAGCCCGAATAGAGCGAAGCTTGCGGCGGTGGCCAGCAGGCGCCAGTAATAGGCGTCGCGGTGCTTTTCGGTCACGGTTTGCGTTGCCAGGTCCATACGCGATTTTTCCAGGCATGTTGGCAAAGGGTTTGCTGGCCGAGCAGGGTACGCAGCAGATTCAACGCGTGTGGCCAGTGCGCCTTGGACAGTGCTTCTGAGGTGCTGTTCAGGGTCAGCCGCCAGTCGGTACCCGGGGTGAGCAAAAGGCCTACCGCGTAAGGAAACGGCACGTCGTCGATCCACCGCGAATAGGCTTCGGGCGGTTGTTCTTCGGTGATTACCAGCAATACCGCCGGAGCGCCTTCATTGAGCAGCGCCGCGGCTTCGAGCATGCCGTGTTCGAGACCGTCACCCGCGGCGGCGAGGGCGGTCATTTCGCTGGTTTCGCCGCGCATGATCGACCACAGACCGATGATCGCGTTGTGCACCGACAGGCTGAACTGGGTCGGCGACAGCGGTTCGTCCTTGGCCAGATCACTGAGAATCTCGTAAGTACGCGGAGTTTCGCCGTGTCGCGAGACAAACACCAATGGCAGGTTGTCCCGTCCGTCGGCCAACGGCCAGCCAACACTGAAGGCCATTCGCGCCAACCGACTGAGACGGCGGCGCTGCATGGCCGGCAAAAACGACACATCGGGCGCGGCATCGCTGCTCTGGAGCACGACCGGTTGTCGGCTCCAGGCCTGCCAGGCGTCCACGCTATCGAGCCCCGGGGCCCATGCGCGCCATTGGGCGATGTTGAAGTTGATCACGGACATTCATCCCGCCCCTGCGGGCATTTGTTGACGCGTTGAGTCGCCAAAGCCGCAGCAGGCTTGACGTGGCGCTAGGCACCGGGTGGCGCGCATTATCCCGGTGCGACGAGTGTGTAGCAAATGCTGGTTACATTTTGCGCAACGAAATGTACCGAATGGTTCGCTGAAAAACTGTCAATTGGCCATTATCCAGATTGGCAGAGGCTTGTCTGTCGGGCATCTCGGCAATTGATGGCGGTTTTTAGTCGGTCTGCATGCGGATATTTGCACCTGACCTTGTAGTCCACCGCTGTGAAGGTAGCGAAGCGAGGCCGCGCGCATCTACACTCGGTCATTCTTTGATACACGGAGGTTTGGTCATGCGGCGCGTGGTGTTCAATCAGAAAGGTGGCGTGGGCAAATCCAGCATTGCCTGCAATCTGGCGGCGGTCAGCGCGAGCGAGGGGTATCGCACGCTGTTAGTGGATCTCGATGCCCAGGCCAACTCCACTCAGTATCTGACCGGGCTCACCGGCGACGACATCCCGATGGGCATTGCCGACTTCTTCAAGCAGACCCTGTCTTCCGGACCTTTTTCGAAAAAGAACCAGGCCGATATTTACGAAACCCCGTTCGACAACCTGCACATCATCACCGCCACGGCCGAGCTGGCCGACCTGCAGCCCAAGCTTGAGGCCAAGCACAAGATCAACAAGCTGCGTAAGTTGCTAGATGAGCTATCGGAAGATTACGACCGGATCTACCTCGATACGCCTCCAGCGCTGAATTTCTACGCGGTATCGGCGTTGATTGCGGCTGATCGCGTACTGATTCCCTTCGATTGCGACAGTTTCTCGCGCCAAGCCTTGTATGGCCTGCTGGCGGAAATCGAAGAATTGAAGGAAGACCACAACGAAGGGCTGGAAGTCGAAGGCATCGTGGTGAACCAGTTCCAGGCCCGGGCAAGCCTGCCGCAGCAGATTCTCGATGAGTTGATCGCCGAAGGTCTGCCGGTGTTGCCGGTGTATCTGACCAGTTCAGTGCGGATGCGCGAGTCGCATCAGGCCAATACGCCGCTGATCCACCTCGATCCGCGACACAAGCTGACCCAGCAATTTGTCGAACTGCACAATCTGCTCGAAGATGCCTGAAAACCAATGTGGGAGCTAGCAGGCTAGCTCCCACAGGGGATGCGCGGGGTATCAGATCCCCTGGCTACGCAGCCAGCTCATCAACTGCGGCAACGGAAACGCGCCACTCTGCCGTGCCACTTCCCGGCCGTTCTTGAACAGAATCAGACTCGGAATCGAGCGAATCCCCAACTGCGCCGACAACTGCTGATTGGCTTCGCTATCGAGCTTGGCCAACCGGCACTTGCCCGCCAATTGTGCCGCCGCCTGCTCAAACACCGGTGCAAACGACTTGCACGGCCCGCACCAGTCCGCCCACACGTCCACCAATAGCGGCAGATCGCCCTTGATCTGGCTGGCGTAATCGCCTTGCTTGAGTTCGAACGGTTTGCTTGACAGAACCGCAGATTTGCAGCGCCCGCACTTCGGCTGGTCGGCGAGGCGCTCGGCGGGGATGCGGTTGAGTCCGTTGCAGGATGGGCAGGGGATTAGCAGTGGGTTGGTCATAAGCGAGATCCAAGGGAGAGCTGATAACAGCTAGTTGGAGACGTTTGCTCATATTTTCAATCGTGCACCTCTTCGCGTTATGCCTAGGCTGAGGACGAAGCAGGCGAGTCCGTTGGTCTGCCTTCCAGTATCGCAACTTGCGATATTTCTGGTTTGTGATTAACTCCCCATAGCAGAATGCGATAAGGATGTTGCATGCATGTGTTTAGTGAAAAACCCATTCGGGAGGCCAAAGAACAATGGCCTCAGGCAGCAAGTGCTCTGGCGCAGTGGTTTCGTCTGGCAAGCAGGAGTTATCCAAAGGATTTCTCGGCGATGAAGTCGATATTTCCCGCGGCCGACAAGGTTGGTGAATTCCATGTTTTCGATATCGGTGGCAACAAACTCAGGTTGATAGCTTTTGTCAGTTATCGATCTCAGCGGCTCTACATAAAGTACGTAATGGATCACCGCGAATATGATCGCGGCAAGTGGAAGGAGGGAAGGGCATGAGTGTTTTGATCAAAACGGTTGCCGAGCATTGGGAGTTTGTTTCTCCGTTGGTTCGAAAACCAAAGAACGAGGACGATTACGACTCCTTGGTGCAAGCTGTCGACGAGTTACTCGAGATTACGGGCGATGATGCATCACATCCGTTGATGAGCCTGGTCGATATCATCGGTGACTGGATCGAAGAATGGGATCACACCCATCACCCCATGGCCCAAGCGAGTGGCGAAGAGGTTCTCGGTTACATGATGCGCGAACACGGCCTGACCCAGAGCGACCTGCCGGGTGTCGGTACGCAATCTGTCGTTTCGGAAATTCTGAGTGGCAAGCGCAAGCTCAACCTACGCCAGATTCGTTGGTTGGCAGAGCGCTTCAATGTGCCGATCGATGTGTTTACCTGATTTTGGTTCAGGAAGAACAACTGATTTCCAGATGCTTGCCCCACTCCGGCGGACGCTCTGCATAGCTCTCCATCCCCGGCTGCTCCTCGAACGGCTTGCTCAGCACCGCATGCAGCCGGCGCACCTCTGAGTAATCCCCTTGTTCGGCGGCATCGATCGCTTTCTGCGCCAGATAATTACGCAGGATGTACAGCGGATTCACCGCGTGCATCCGCGCGCGGCGCTGTTCCTGATCGAGCGCGCCATCGCGCGTAACACGGGCGACGTAACGTTCGCCCCAGGCATCGAAGCCTTTGATATCGACGAAGTCGTCACGCAATTGAGCAACGGCCAGTTCTGCGGATTGATCACCGAGCCGGCGGAAGAACAGCGTGTAATCAACGCCGCTGTTCTGCATCAGTTGCAGCAGGTTTTCCAGCAGCAATTGATCGTCATCTTCAGCCGTGGTGAAACCGAAGCGGCGGCGCATCAGGTCGAGGTAATGCGCCTGAAACAGCGGCAAATACAGACCCAGCGTTTCGCGCAACGCTTCGACGCTGATGAACGGCGTCAACGCTTGGGCAAGTGCGCTGAGGTTCCATTGGCCGATGGGTACCTGATTGCTGAACGAGTAGCGGCCCTGATCATCGGAGTGGTTGCAGATGAAGTTGGCGTCGAAGTCGTCGAGGAAGGCGAATGGGCCGAAGTCGAAGGTGATGCCCAGGATCGACATGTTGTCGGTGTTCATAACGCCGTGGCAGAAGCCGTAGGCCTGCCATTTGGCGATCAGTTCGGCGTTGCGTTCGACGATCTCGCGGAACATCGCCAGATACGGCTCAGGTTGTTCCAGGCATTCCGGGAAGTGCATCGCCAGCACGTGTTCGCCGAGCTGCTTCTGCTGCTCGGGACGCTTGGTGTAGTAGAAATATTCGAAGTGGCCGAAGCGGATATGGCTCGGCGCCAGACGCAGCACCATCGCCGCGCGTTCCTGCTTTTCGCGCCAGACCGGGGTGTCGGAGCCGATCACACAGGCTGCGCGTGAGGACGGAATGTTCAGCGCATTCAGGGCTTCGGAAGCCAGGAATTCACGTATCGACGAACGCAGCACCGCGCGGCCATCGCCCATACGCGAAAAGGGTGTTTGCCCGGCGCCCTTGAGGTGCAGATCCCAGTGTTCGCCGGCTTCGTTGTAGACCTCGCCCAACAGCAAACCGCGACCATCGCCCAGTTGCGGGGTGTAGCCGCCGAACTGATGCCCGGAATAGACCATCGCCCGTGGCTCGGCATCGGCCCACAGTTTGTGGCCGCCGAACAATTCAGCAAATTCCAGGGTTTCAGCGGTCGCCGGCTCTAGGTCGAGTAAGGCCATGGCCGCAGGGCTCGACACCACCAGACGCGGGTTGTCGATCGGCTCTGGCAGCACGTGGGCGGAGAACGCCTCGCCCAGACGGGCGAAGCGATTGTCGAAGGTCAGTTCGTCGAGGGCTTTCAAGGGCCTGCTCCAGCAGAATGTCCGAGCATTCTGCTGGGATTAGACCGGTTAGTCGAGTTTGGCCGGCGGCGGCTCTTGCAGCGGTTTCTGCTCGTCGGGCACCGCGACGATGGTTTTGGTTTCCGGCTCGATTGGCACCATCTTGTATTCCTGGCCGTGCAGGTTCTTCAGATAAACCTCCATCTGGCGGAACGAGATGTTGATTTGCTGTTTCTTGAACTCGCGGTTGATGAAGCGGTTGACCTCATCGAGTACCGGGTTGCGGTCACCCAGGTCACGCACGTGCATGCGCAGTTCGTGGTCGAGGGTGCTTTCGCCGAAGTTGAGGAAGTACACGTGCGGCTCGGGTTCCTTGAGCACGCGCGGGTTTTCCCGGGCAGCCTTGAGCAGCAGTTCCTTGACCAGATCCAGATCCGAACCGTAGTCGACACCCAGTTTCAGCGTCACTCGAGTGATGGTGTCGGTCAGCGACCAGTTGATCAGTTGTCCGGTGATGAACGTCTTGTTCGGGACAATGATGTCCTTGCGGTCGAAGTCGGTGATGGTCGTGGCACGAATACGGATCTTGCTCACCGTGCCTGACAGGTTGCCGATGGTGATGGTGTCACCGATCCGCACCGGACGTTCGAACAGGATCATGATGCCGGAGATGAAGTTCGCAAAAATCTCCTGCATGCCGAAACCGAGGCCGACCGACAGCGCCGCCACCAGCCATTGCAACTTGTCCCAACTCACGCCGAGGGTCGACAGGGTCGAGACAAAACCGACGCCGGCGATCACATACGACAGCAGCGTCGTCGTCGCGTAGGCACTGCCTTGGGCCAGATTGAGTTTCGACAGCACGAACACTTCAAGCAGGCCCGGCAAGTTGCGCGCCAGAGCGAAGGTGATGCCGATGATGATCAGCGCACCCAGCATGTCGCCGATACTGATCGGCACCATGCTCATGTTGGCGCCGGTGCCGCTGGTGTATTCGTAGAGGGTGATGTTGTCGAGGTACGAGAACACCGAAATCAGGTCCGACCAGACCCAGTACAGCGCCGCGATAAAGCCGCCGAGCAGGGCCAGACGAATCAGGCGTAGAGACTGCTCGTTGACCTTTTCGATATCCAGGGTCGGCTCTTCGATCACCGCTTCGCCGTCGCCGGCCTCTTTCGCCGCTTGGCGTTTGGCCAAGGCGCGCTGATAGGCGAGACGTCGCGCCGCGACACTCAGACCACGGACGAAAGTGGCTTCGATCACCAACCAGAACATCAGCAAATAGAGGGTATTGATCAAGCGGTCGCTGAGTTTCAGCGCGGTGTAGTAGTAGCCAAAGCACACCGCGACGAACAGGGCGATTGGCAGCAGGGTGAACATCACCCCGACAGCCTTGCGGAACAGCGAGGCGTTTTCGTGGGCCGGGCTGCTGATCAGCAAGCGACTGAGCAACCACGCCATCAACGCGTAGCAGGTCAGCACCACCGGCATGCCAAGCACATCGTCGGCGAGCGCCGCCGGTTGCAACTCGGCGACGGCCACCACGGCGACCAGCGCCATGACCACCAGCCCGAGTCGGCGTACCCAGCCTTGAAGGAATTCGACCTGGGGTTTTTCCCAGCGGAAATGCAACTCAGCCACGCCGCCCGGCGCGAGAATCCGGTAGGCGGTGTAGAACACCAGCCACGCCTGGCCCATTTGCAGCAGCGCCGCGCCCATGTTGGCGTTCTGGCCGCGGGCGTCGATCTGCAAGGCCAGACCGCACAGGCCCAGACCGAGCGCCACCGGCATCGCCAACAGAATGTTGATCAGAATCGCCTGCGGGGTGTGCCACTGACTGTCGCGTTTGAAATGGCCAATGTCCTGGTGAACCTTGTTCAGCCGACCGTAGAGACTTTTGCGCCGCCACAGCAGTGCGCCGATCAGCAACGCCAGCGGCAGGAACAGCAAGGGGCGCTGGGTCAGACCGTCGGTCAGTTCGCTCAGGCTGGATGCCCATGGCAGCGTGTCGACCTGACGTTTCAGCCGCTCCGGCACGCCACGCATCCACTCCAGGTCCAGCGGCTTGTTGCTGGGAATCCAGAACATTTGCTCATCGAGGGTCGCGCGCAGGCTCTGGGCCGTGCTCAGCAGTTGCTTCTGGTTGAGTTGCAGAGTGATCGATTCATTGAGCATCGCACTCAGTTCGCGGTTCAGACGCTCCAGCAGGTCGACGCGAGTGTTGGCCAGATCCAGCAGGCTTTTGCGCAACTGCGGGGTGACGAGCTCTGGCGACTGGGTGGCCAGCAGATTGTCGACATAGGCCGCCGGATTGCTCAGCAGTTCACGCTGCTGGCTGACATCAAACTGATACAGGCGAATGTCGGCGATTTGATCGGCCAGATCACGGTCTACCTTGAGCCGTGGCAAGGCCTGCTTCTGTTTGTAGAGAATCTTCGACAGCAACAGGCTGCCCTTGAGCACGTTGATCTGCTCGTCGAGGGCCGAATCGCTCTGGGTCAGGGCGTCGAGTTGCTGTTTGGTTTGCAGGTTTTGCTGGGTGACTTCGTTGAGGCGGTCGGTGCTTTTGAGCAGGTAGTCCGAGAGCTTGAGGTTGGCTGCGCTTTCTGTGGCAAGCAGGCTGCTGCTGCCGGCCTTTTGCGCCTCGATTGACTGTTGCGTGACGGTTTCCTGAGATTGCGCCAGACGCTTCTGGTTGATCAGGGTTTGCAGTTCCTGAATCTCGCGGTCGAGGCGGTCGGATTTCTCCGAGAGCAAGTCATGTTGAGCGTTCCCCAGGTCCTGCAACTGGCTGTTACCGGCCAGTTCCTGACGGCGCAGCGGGATCAGCGCATTCAGTGCCGCCAGCTCGGCGTTCAACTGGTCGCGTTGCTCGTTGCTGACAGTCTTGCCGGCGTCTTTGCCGGACTTGAGGATGTTGTTTATCTGCTGGATGCGCGTCTGGCTGGCGGAAATTTCTGCCTGGGCGCGTTCGGGGCGGGTCTGGGCTGTGATGATCAGGCTGTTGGCGTCGGCCAAGGCCTTTTGCAGATCACTTTGCTGAGTCGAGCGGTCGGTGAGGATCTGCTCCAGCTGCGGGATCGACTCCTTGGGAAAACGCTGTGCGACCGGCACCACCGCAGTGGCCTTGAGGCGCGTCAGTTCGCGGGCATTCTCGATCGTCTGCTTCGGCGCCGTGGCCAACTGCTGCTTGAGGTCGATCAGCTTCTGTGCGTAATCACGCTGATTGTTCAGCTGATTGAGCGTGCTCTGCAGGACGGACTGCAGGGACTTTTTATCGGCCTCCGGCAGTTTGCTGTCGGCGAGCTTGTCCAGACTGGCCTGCACGGCTTCGCTGGACGGTGGTTCGGCGGCATAAAGCGGGCCGACAGTAAGACTCAGGCCCAGCAGGGCCGCGGCGAAAAAGGAGCGCAGGTTAGGCATAGAGACCGGTCAAGCAAGTGATAGTGGACGCAGTTTAGAGGAAGAGCCCGGGGCCCGGGCGACTTCCTTCGGGGAATCTGACGCCCACTTTGCCAATCTTGTTCCCGTCCATGACTGCGACGGTCCAGTGGGTGTTGTTCCACTCCACCTGGTCACCGACGATAGGAGCACCGCCGACTTTATGGGCAATGAAGGTGCCGAGGGTCATGTCTGGGTCGATGCCTTCGGCCGGCAAGCCATAAAGCGCTGCAACGGCTTTAAGCTGGGCGTCTCCTTCGAGCACGAAATCACCGAAGAAGCGCAGATCGAGGCCGCGTTGTGGCGCCTGGCTGAACAGTTTTCCGAGGGCTGGCAAGTTGTGTTCGTGGCCGATAACACACAGCAAATCATCGACTTCCAGCACCGTACTACCCGACGGATGGAGCAGTTGCTGGCCACGAAACAGCGCGGCAATACGTGTTCCCTCGGGCATTTTCAGCTCACGCAGGGGCGAACCGATGCACCATTTCTCGGCACCGAGCTTATAAACGAACAGCTCCCACTCGCTGGTGACGTGCACTTCCAGTGCGGATCGGGAAATCGGTGCGGGCTCGGGCGGTACCGTCACCTTCAGCAGTTTGGCCACCCACGGCAGGCTCGTGCCCTGCACCAACAGCGACACCAGCACGATAAAGAACGCGAGGTTGAAGTACAGCTGCGCATTCGGCAGCCCGGCCATCAGCGGGAACACCGCGAGAATGATCGGTACCGCGCCGCGCAAGCCGACCCAGGAAATAAAGGCTTTTTCGCGGCCATGGAACGCCTTGAACGGCAGCAGGCCCACCACCACCGACAGCGGCCGCGCGAACAGAATCATCCACAGCGCCAGACCGAGGGCGGGCAGGGCGATGGGCAGCAGATCATGAGGGGTAACCAGCAAGCCCAGCACGAGGAACATGCCGATCTGCGCCAGCCACGCCATGCCGTCGAGCATATGCAGAATGCCGTGGCGACTGCGCACCGGACGGTTACCGATCACCAGGCCGCACAGGTAAACCGCGAGGAAACCACTGCCATGCAAGGCGTTGGTCAGGGCGAACACCACCAGACCGCCGGCGATCATCAGAATCGGATACAGGCCAGCGGCGAGGTTGATCCGGTTGACCAGTTGCAGCATCAGCCAGCCACCGCCCAGACCGATCACGCCACCGATGCCGAACTCGCGGATCAGGTGCGTCAGCAGGCTCCAGTGCAACCCGGTCTGGCCGCTGGCGAGCATATCGATCAGGGTCACGGTGAGAAAAACCGCCATCGGATCGTTGCTGCCGGATTCGATTTCCAGGGTGGCGGTCACCCGTTCGTTCAGACCTTTGCCGCCGAGCAGCGAAAACACCGCTGCGGCGTCGGTCGAGCCGACGATGGCGCCGATCAGGAGGCCCTGAATCATGTTCAAATCGAACAGCCACGCAGCCGCCATGCCGGTCAGCCCGGTGGTGATCAACACCCCGACCGTGGCCAGCGACAGCGCCGGCCATAACGCCACGCGAAAACTTGAAACCCGCGTGCGCAAGCCGCCGTCGAGGAGAATCACTGCCAGTGCGAGGTTGCCGACCAGATAGGCCGTGGGGTAGTTATCGAAAATGATCCCGCCGCCATCGACCCCGGCCGCCATGCCGACCGCGAGAATGATGACCAGAATCGGAATGCCGAGACGGGAAGAAAGAGAGCTGACAAGAATGCTTGCGCCTACCAGCAACGCGCCGATCAAGAACAGGCTGTTGATGGTCGTCGCATTCAAAGGCAGTACTCCACAAGCGTAAAGACGGGCACAAACTGACCATGCAGTCTGCGTGCCAGCGATTCTAACCTGTTGAAATGTGATGCTGTCAAAAAGCTTTTTCAGTGTGGCATCAGGTTTTGTGTTCGGCGGGCTATTGCTGCCCTCACCCTAGCCCTCTCCCGGGGGGAGAGGGGACTGATCGAGGTGTTTGTGCGTGGTACGCCGACCTGAAAGCCCTAGTCGAACTCAGACTTTGAAAAGTATGAAGAACTGCTCCCTTTCCCCTCGCCCCCTTGGGGGAGAGGGCTGGGGTGAGGGGGGAGCTTTTGATCCTGCTTTTGATCTTAGAGGCTGAACCGCCCAACCATATTGTTCAGGTCCAGCGCCAGGCGCGACAGCTCATTGCTCGCCGCACTGGTCTGATTCGCCCCGGTCGCCGATTGCACCGACAGATCACGGATGTTCACCAGGTTGCGATCCACTTCCCGCGCCACTTGCGCCTGTTCTTCGGCGGCGCTGGCGATCACCAGGTTGCGCTCGTTGATCTCGACGATGGCGGTGTTGATGGTGTCCAGCGACATCCCGGCACCACGGGCAATGTTCAGCGTCGACTCGGCGCGCTCGGTGCTGTTACGCATCGAATCCACAGCGTGTTCGGTGCCACTCTGAATGCTGCCGATCATGCGTTCGATTTCGCTGGTCGACTGCTGGGTGCGATGGGCCAGGGCACGAACTTCATCAGCCACCACCGCAAAACCACGACCGGCCTCACCGGCGCGCGCCGCTTCAATCGCTGCGTTCAGGGCCAGCAGGTTGGTCTGGTCAGCCAGGCCACGGATCACGTCCAGCACCTTGCCGATGTCGCGGGATTCATTGGCCAGATCACCGATCAGGCTCGCCGTACTCTGCACGTCGGCGCTCATGCGTTCGATGGCGCTGACGGTTTCCTGGACCAGATCACGGCCGTCACCGGCAGAGGTGGTGGCGTTCTTCGAGGCTTCCGAGGTGCTGACCGCATTGCGCGCGACTTCTTCTACCGCACTGGTCATCTCGTTGACGGCGGTAGCAGCCTGTTCGATTTCGTTGTTCTGCTGAGTCAGGCCGCGAGCGCTTTCGTCGGTGACACTGTTCAGCTCTTCAGCGGCCGAGGCCAACTGCGTGGCCGAACCGGAAATCCGCTGCAAGGTGTCGCGCAGTTTCGATTGCATCTTGGCCATGGCCGCCAGCAGACGTCCGGCTTCATCGGAGCCGTCGACATGGATCGGCTGGGTCAGGTTGCCTTCGGCGATGGTTTCCGCTGCGTCCAGTGCCTTGGAGATCGGCTTGGTGATGCTGACGGTCAGCAGCCAGGCGAACAGGACAGTCAGGCCGGTGGCGATGACCAGCAAAGTGACGACCAGATTAAATGCCGAGGAATATTGATCGGCCGCTTGCTGATTGGTTTGGCTGATTTGCTCGCCGTTAATCTGCATCAGGCGGTTGAGCACGCCGTTCATCGCTTCGGAGTTATTCAGCAATTCGGTGTTGAGCAGGTTGCGCAACTCATCCACCTGATTGTTGCGCGACAGGGTCTTCATCCTGTCTTCGATCTGGCGGTACTGACCGAGCAACTGCACGTATTGGTCGTAGGCCGAACGCTCGTCCGGGCTGCCGATCAGCGGCTCGTAATCAGACTGGGCTTTGCGGATCTGCTGATTGCGCATGTCCAGCAGTTCCATGGTTTTCTGCTGCACGTCCGGCTCGCGGTTGACCAGCAAGCGGTATGACAGCACGCGCAGGCGCAGGGTCAACTGAGTGAATTCGTCGAGGTTCTTGATGCTCGGCACGCTGCTCGACGAGATGTCCTCGGCGGCGTCGCGGATTTTGCTCATTTGATTCAAGGCGAACACGCCGAGAATCAGCATCAGGCCGCCGATCAGGGCAAAACCGGTGAACGCCCGGGGGGCGATATTCATATTACGAAGGGACATGTGCGGATACCGAGGAGGGCCGCATCCATGCGGGCTGAGACTGCTGTTGAGTGACTTATCGGTCAGGCGGATGAACTCTTTAGTCCATGTGCGTATTTGTCGCATCCGGGTTTGAGCGACGAAGTGCAGGAACCAGATCGGCAGATCACAGTCTTTTAAACTCGCGAGAACGGTCTCCCGCCAGGAAAATCAAGGCTTTGCACCGGTTTAACCCTGGCATCCGTGGTGACTTTTCTTTATCGTACGCGCCCTTTGAAAAACGCTTGGAAGATCAAAATGTTGGAAGCATCCCTCAGCCAATTGGAACAGCTCGTCAGCGACCTGGTGCAACAGAACCAGAGCCTTGCGCAAACCAACCAGACCTTGTCTACGGAACTGGCCCAGGCCAAGGATGAGAACGAAAGCCTGCAACTGAACCTGATGGAACAGGAAGAAAAGCACGGCGCCACCGCCGCACGCATTCAAGCCCTGGTTGATCGCGTCAACGCAGGTCCTGTCAGCGCATGAACCACCACACAGCAGGGGTAAAAGTCGTCTCCATTCTCGGGGAGGACTATTCGATCAAGGCACCGGCCGGGGAAGAACAGACCCTGCTGGACGCGGCAATGATGCTCAAGGCCGCGCTGGATGACACCAAACGCAAATACCCGACGCTGATCGGCGACCGCCTGCTGGTGCTGGCGGCGATGAATCTGTGCTCGCAGCAGATTGAAATGAAGAAGCAGCATCAGGAAGAACTCGACCGTTACCAAGAGCAAGTCAGCGCCACGGTCGACACCATCGCCAAGACCATCAATCAGGGTTGATGGGGTTGCGCACAACCAAAGAATAGATTGTCGATTGGGTTGTATACAATCGGCACGGCTGTTGCATTGCTTCCGCCTCTTATTCTTTGGGGGTGCTCCATGCAGTTGTGGCGACGCAGTATTCAATGGCAGCTGATTCTCAGCATGGGCACCGCCCTGCTGGTCAGCATCCTGATTGTGGTTGGCATTTATACCCTGGTGGTCAACCGCCTCGCCCAGAGCTATCTGGTCGAACAAGCGCTGCCGTCGAGCATCGAAGCGACGCGCAACGACATCGAACGCATCCTCGTCCAACCCCTGACCGCCGCGAAAGATATTGCCAGCAACTCCATGGTGCGCGACTGGTTGGCAGCGGGTGAAGACAGCAGCAAAACGGCGGCCTTCGCGCAGTATCTGGAAGGCATCCGCGCCGAACACAAAGCATTTACGGCTTTGATCATCGGCACCGAATCCAATCACTACATCACCGAAAAAGGCCTGGATCGCACCCTGAGTCGGGCCAAGCCGGCCGATGCCTGGTTTTATTCTTTCCTCGACAGCAATCAGCCGCGCACCCTCAATATCGACAACGATGGCGCCACCGGCGAATTGGCGCTGTTCATCGATTTGAAGGTCGAGCAGGCCGGCAAAGTGGTCGGTGTCGCAGGGCTGGGGCTGAGCATGAAAGAGCTGTCGGAGCTGATCCACAACTTCAGCTTTGGCGAGCGCGGCAAGGTCTATCTCGTGCGTTCCGACGGTTTGATTCAGGTGCATCCTGAGGCGCAGTTCAGTGGCAAACGCACCCTGAGCGAGCAGATCGGTGCTTCGGCGGCGCAATCAGTCCTCGGTCAAAAAAATGCCGTGAGCAGCAGCTTCCAGCGCGACGGCGAAGACTTCCTCGCCTTCAGCCTGCCGTTGCGCGACCTGGGCTGGACGCTGGTGGCCGAAGTGCCACAGGCGCAGATCTATGCCGAAGCGCGCAAGGCGATGTGGATGAGCGGCGGCATTGGTCTGGCGGTGGCGCTGGTATGCCTGGCGCTGGTGGTTTGGCTGGCTCAGGGGCTGGTGCGGCCGATTCGTCAGGTAACAGCGGCACTGGTAGCAATCGGTAGCGGTGGGGGAGATTTGACCCACCGGTTAGATTCCAGCCGTGCCGATGAGCTGGGCGATCTGGCCCGTGGCTTCAATCGCTTCCTCGACAGCCAGCGCGGGATGATCGGCGAAGTGCTGACCACCAGCGAGCGTCTGCGCACAGCCGTTAGCCAAGTGGCGAAAGTGGTGGAAAACACCGCCGAGCGTTCCGGCCGCCAACAGGAAATGACCGACATGGTTGCCACCGCCGTCCACGAAATGGGCCTGACCGTGCAGGAAATCGCCCAGAACGCCGGCAACGCAGCGCTCGCCTCGCAAACCGCTCGGGATGAAGCGATGCAGGCGCGGGAAGTGGTGGGTGGTTCGATCCGGCATATAGAAAGCATGTCCGACGAAATCGGCGTGGCGGCCGGTGCTGTGGGTGAACTGGCCAATCAAGTGGCGTCCATTGATTCGGTGTTGGCGGTGATTCGTGGGGTTTCTGAACAGACCAACTTATTGGCGCTGAACGCCGCCATCGAAGCGGCGCGTGCCGGCGACATGGGCCGTGGTTTTGCAGTGGTGGCGGACGAAGTGCGTACTTTGGCGCGACGGACTCAGGCGTCTACCGATGAGATTCAGCAGATGATCGGCAGCCTCAAGCAAGGTGCGGAAAACGCCGTATCGTCGATGCGCACCGGTCAGGCGGCAACCGGCACCGGGGTTGAGTCGAGCCAGCGTACCGGCGCGTCGTTGACCGCGATTACCGGGCAGGTCGAGCGCATCAGTGACATGAACCACCAGGTGGCAACGGCGACGGAAGAGCAGTCGGCCGTGACCGAGGAGATCAACCGAAACGTGCAGGGGATTTCCGATCTGGCCCGGGCGACGGCGGGTGAGGTTCGGGCGTGTCGCGAGGATTGTCAGATGTTGCAGCGGTTGGCGGATGATCTGGCGCGGCAGATGGGTGGGTTCAAACTGTCCTGAAAGGTATGTTGTTTGAACTGACGCCTTCGCGAGCAGGCTCGCTCCCACATTGGGTCCGGTGTGTCCACAAACCCTGTGAACAACACAAAACCCTGTGGGAGCGAGCCTGCTCGCGAATGGATTTCAGCCGCTTAATAAAACCCGGATCAGAACCACTCATCCCGCATGTTGAGGCACGTATCATCCCGCGCCTCCAGCAATGCCAGCTCATGGTGGCAACCCGGCACTTCCCACGTCAGGAAATACCGCGCCGCCTGCAACTTGCCCTTATAGAAGTCAGCATCCGCCGCATTTCCTTTGGCCAAGCCTTCCTCGGCGCGAATCGCCTGCTCCAGCCAGCGCCAGCCAATCACCGTGTGCCCGAACACTTTCAGGTACAGCGCCGAATTCGCCAGGCTGCTGTTGACTTTGCCTTGCGCCAGATCGGTGAGCAAACCGAGGGTCACGACTTGCAGGCGTGCCACCAGTTTCTCCAGCGGCTCGCGCAATGCAGTCAGCGATTCGTACGCCGTAGCGCGTTCGGCGGAGTCGGCAATCAGGCGAACCAATTGCTTGAGCCCGGCACCGCCGTTCTGCGCCAGTTTGCGCCCGAGCAAGTCCAGCGACTGAATGCCGTGGGTGCCTTCGTGGATCGGGTTCAAGCGGTTGTCGCGGTAATACTGCTCCACCGGATACTCGCGGGTGTAACCGTGACCGCCGAGGATCTGGATCGCCAGTTCGTTGGCCTTCAGGCAAAACTCCGACGGCCAGGATTTGACGATGGGCGTCAGCAGATCCAGCAGTTCATGGGCCTGCTTACGCTCGGCTTCGCTCTCAAGCGTGGTGGTGTCATCGAACAACCGCGCGGCGTACAGGCCGAGGTCAAACGCCCCTTCGACGTAGGACTTTTGCGTCAGCAGCATGCGTCTGACATCCGCATGCTGAATGATCGCCACCGGCGCGGTGCTCGGGTCCTTGCTGTCCGGTACTCGCCCTTGTGGGCGTTCACGGGCGTACTCCAGTGAATACAGGTAGCCGGCATAACCGAGCATCACCGCACCCATGCCGACACCGATCCGTGCCTCGTTCATCATCTGGAACATGTAGCTCAAACCATGATGCGGCTTGCCCACCAGATAGCCGACACACTTACCGTTATCGCCGAAGTTCAGCGCGGTTGACGTCGTGCCGCGCCAGCCCATCTTGTGGAACAGCCCGGCCAGCAGCACATCGTTGCGCTCGCCGAGGCTGCCGTCATCGTTGACCAGAAACTTCGGCACGATAAACAGCGAAATGCCTTTCACCCCCGGCGGAGCGTCCGGCAGCTTGGCCAGGACCATGTGCACGATGTTTTCCGAGAGCGGGTGGTCGCCGCCGGAAATAAAGATTTTGTTGCCCTTGAGGCGATAAGTGCCGTCGGACGCAGGCTCGGCGCGGGTACGAATATCCGACAGCGATGAGCCGGCGTGCGGCTCGGTCAGGGCCATGGTGCCGAAGAAACGCCCGTCGATCATCGGTTGCAGGAAACGCTGTTTTTGCTCGTCAGTGCCGAAGCTCTCGATCAGGTTGGCCGCACCCATGGTCAGGAACGGGTACGAAGTCGAAGCGGCGTTGGCCGACTGGAAATGCGCGAAGCAGGCTTGCGACAGCAGTGTAGGAAGTTGCATGCCGCCGGCGTCGAAACTTCGCGCGGCGTTGAGGAAGCCAGCCTCAAGGAAGGCATCCACCGCCGGCTTCACCTCGGGAATCAGAATCGCCTTGCCGTCCTCATAGCGCGGCTCGTTCTCGTCACCCTTGCGGTTGTGCGGCGCGAAATACTTCTCGGCGATGCTGCGCGCGGTGCCGATGGCGGCGTCGAAGGTCTCGCGGTTGTGTTCGGCAAAGCGCTCACGCCGGGTCAGGCCCTCGGCATCAAGGACTTCATACAGCTCGAAAGCCAGATTGCGGGAACTGAGCAGCGTCTCGGACATGGCGGCCTACCTGAAATTGGGGTTGGGCCGAGTCTAGGCGTGCGGATAAAGGCTGAACAGGATGATTGATGGGCGTGATACAGAAGCAAAAGATCGCAGCCTTCGGCAGCTCCTACATGGGACGGTGTAGATACCGTCTTGCCCCTCATCGGGCAAGGGCAATTTTCGGGTCAAATGGCTGGCCCGATTTAAGAACGGCGTAGACAAAATGTAGGAGTTTGCGCATCGCTGCACAGATGATTTGCTTGGGGGCCTTGCCGTTGGCCTTCAAGCGGTCCTTCATGGCGATGATTGCCTTGTTGTGCTTCAGTGCAACCAACCCAGGCATGTATAGACCCGCCCGAACGCGAGCCGATCCGATTCTCGAAATCACTGTTCTGCCTTTGAACTTTCCCGAGTCCTGCAGCTTTGGGTTCAACCCGGCGGCAGCGACCAGCTTGCGAGGGTCGTCATATTTACGCAGGTCGCCCAACTCGGCCAGCAGCCGCTCAAGGGTTTTCTGGCCGATACCGTCGATGGTCACGATCAAGTCGCGCATTTGGCGCATGTCTGGATCATCGTCGATGTGTTTTTTGATTGCTTTGTGAGTTTCAACGATCTCTTTCTCGATGTGACGCAGCACAGAGTTGATCGAGTCTTTGACCTTTTCGTCGGACACATCCAGGCGATTGAGCTCCATTTGCTCCATTTCCTGAAGGTCATCCAAGCGACGTACCATCGCCTTTAGCTGACGATATTTCAGCGGCTCTGGAGCCCAAAGCTGAAGCTTTTCAGCCTTTTCCCGAGCAAAGTCAGCGATCAATTTGGCGTCGCTTTTGTCGGTTTTGATCCGGCGCAGCTCGCTGTCAGCGTAAGCGTGGGTCGTAGCCGGATTGACGACGCAGACCCGGTAACCCTTGTTGTAGACGAACTCGGCAAGTTCCAGGTGATAAACGCTGGTGGCTTCCATCACGATCAGAGCTGTAGGCTCGACCTGCTTGTTCAGCCAGGCGTCAAACTCTTTGAAACCTTTTGAGTCGTTAGCCAGTTTGGCCTTGGTTTTGTGCTTGCCGTTTGGCAGGTGAGTGGCAATATCAAAGGTATTTTTAGCGACATCGACGCCGACGAAATTGGACATGACCGTTTCTCCATTAATCCGTTTTCGATCATCACTGCACTCTGTCCAACCTTGCGAATGCGGGCTCTCGCCAGAGACGGGCCCAAGATACCGTTCGAACTATACGAGTGAGTGTGGAGGGCTGGAGCACGATCTACATCACAGGCAAAAAGCCTAAGGAGCTGCACGGCTTCCAAGTCCCTCCCTCGATGATCAGTCGAGAACTATCGCTCCTGACGGAGCGATAGTCGAGATACAAGGAGCTGCCGAAGGCTGCGATCTTTTGATCTTCTGTAGGAGTGATTCCAGGCGACCATTGCGGTCGCCTGGATTTGCAGCGGTTTAACCGATCGTCATCAAGCTCGCATTACCACCCGCCGCAGCGGTGTTAACACTCAACGCCCGCTCGATCACCAGACGCTCCAGGGCAATGTTGGTCTCGCCCTGGGACAAGCCCTGAACGCCAACAATTGCGCCGGCACGCTTGGCGATCTGCTGGCAGACCCCGCGCAACTGGTCGGAATGGCCGTGATGCAGAACCGCATCAAACACCACTTCGTCCTTGTTCCAGTCGGAAGTCAGCTTGATCCGCGCCTGAATGTCCTTCGGCAGGCGTGCGAACAATGCCTTGCTGATGTCGGACTCCGGCCATACCGCCGAACCGCCTACCGCCAATACCGCCGCCAGTTGCGTCAGCAGATCGCCTTCGACGTCCGCCAGGCACAGCACGTGCTCGCGCGGCAGAATCGCATAGCTGTTCTTCTCACCGGTCGGGCCGGCCAGCACACGAGTGATGCCGCTCTGCGATTGTGCGGCGTACTGCACACACAGGGTGCTCAGGTCGGCAAACTTGTTGCTGTCGGCCCAGGCTTTCAGGGCGTTCAGCGGCTTGCTCATGGCGTCGCGCAGGCGAACGTCCGGTGCCACGGCAGCATCACCGCGAGCGAAGGATTGTTCGATAGCGTCGGTAGGACGAGTCGACAGCAAACGGTACAGATACAGCGGACCACCGGCCTTCGGACCCGTACCCGACAGGCCTTCGCCGCCGAACGGCTGCACGCCGACCACGGCACCGACGATGTTGCGGTTGACGTAGACGTTACCGGCGTTGACGTTGTCGATCACCTTGGCGATGGTCTCGTCGATACGGGTATGCACGCCGAGGGTCAGGCCGTAACCGGACGCATTGATCTGGCCGATCAACTGATCGATCTCTTTGCGCTTGTAGCGCACCACGTGCAGCACCGGGCCGAAGATTTCGCGTTGCAGTTCGTCGAAGCTTTCCAGTTCGATCAGGGTCGGCATGACGAAGGTGCCGCGTTTGACTTCTTCGCTGTCGGCAATGGCCACCTGGTACACGTTGCGACCTTTATCGCGCATGCCCTGGATGTGCTTGTCGATGCCAGCCTTGGCTTCGGCGTCGATCACCGGGCCAATGTCCACGGACAGACGCTCAGGGTTGCCGAGACGGCTTTCAGCCATCGCACCTTTGAGCATTTCGATGACGCGATCTGCGGAATCTTCCTGCAAGCACAGCACGCGCAGTGCCGAGCAACGCTGACCGGCGCTGTCGAACGCCGAGGACACCACGTCGATCACGACTTGTTCGGTGAGGGCCGACGAGTCGACGATCATCGCGTTCTGGCCACCGGTTTCGGCGATCAGCGGAATCGGACGGCCCTGGTTGTCGAGGCGACCGGCGATGTTGCGTTGCAGCAAACGAGCGACTTCGGTGGAGCCGGTGAACATCACGCCTTTGACGCGCTCATCACCCACCAGACCGGCGCCGACGGTTTCACCGCGACCCGGCAGCAATTGCAGCACGCCTTCCGGAATCCCGGCTTCGAGCAGCAAACGCACGGCTTGTGCAGCGACCAGCGGAGTCTGTTCAGCCGGTTTGGCCAATACCGGGTTCCCGGCAGCCAGTGCCGCTGCTACTTGACCGCTGAAAATCGCCAGCGGGAAGTTCCACGGGCTGATGCACACCACCGGACCCAGTGGGCGGTGGGCGTCGTTGCTGAAGTCGTTGCGCGCCTGCACTGCGTAATAACGCAGGAAGTCGACGGCTTCGCGGACTTCAGCGATGGCGTTGGCGAAGGTCTTGCCGGCTTCACGGGCCAGCAGGCCCATCAGCGGCTGGATCTCGCCTTCCATCAAATCAGCGGCACGCTCCAGAATCGCGGCGCGTTCGGCCGGCGGGGTGGCCTGCCAAATCGGCGCAGCATTCAGGGCGCATTGAATGGCGTTGTCGACGTCCTCGACAGTGGCTTCTTGAACGTGGCCGACCACATCGCGGTGATCTGCCGGGTTCAGCACCGGTGCCGGGGCTTCAGTGCTGGAAGCGCAACCGAGCATCGGCGCGGCTTTCCAGTTGTTGTGCGCGGTGGCGAGCAACGCGCAAGACAAGGACGCCAGACGATGTTCGTTGGCCATGTCGATACCGCTGGAGTTGGCGCGCTCGGAGCCATACAGGTCACGCGGCAGCGGGATACGCGGGTGCGGCAGGCCGAAACCACCTTCCACGGTCGCCATCTGCTCGATCTGAGCAACCGGATCGGCCACCAGCTCCTGAATCGAAATCGACTGGTCGGCGATGCGGTTGACGAACGAAGTGTTGGCGCCGTTTTCCAGCAGGCGACGAACCAGATAGGCCAGCAGGGTTTCGTGCGTACCGACCGGAGCGTACACGCGGCACGGACGGTTCAGCTTGCCTTCGGAAACTTTGCCTACAACCTGCTCGTAAAGCGGTTCGCCCATGCCGTGCAGGCACTGGAATTCGTACTGGCCCGGGTAATAGTTCTGACCGGCGATGTGGTAAATGGCCGACAGGGTGTGGGCGTTGTGCGTGGCGAACTGCGGGTAGATGACTTCCGGCACCGACAGCAGTTTGCGTGCGCAAGCGATGTAAGAAACGTCGGTGTACACCTTGCGGGTGTAGACCGGATAGCCTTCCAGACCTTCGACCTGGGCGCGCTTGATTTCGCTGTCCCAGTACGCGCCTTTCACTAGGCGGATCATCAGACGATGACGGCTGCGGCGTGCCAGATCGATCACGTAGTCGATCACGTACGGGCAACGCTTCTGGTAAGCCTGAATCACGAAACCGATGCCGTTCCAGCCCGTCAGTTGCGGCTCAAAGCACAGGCGCTCGAGCAGATCCAGCGACAGCTCCAGGCGATCGGCTTCTTCGGCGTCGATGTTCAGGCCGATGTCGTATTGCTTGGCCAGCAGGGTCAGCGACAACAGGCGCGGGTACAGCTCGTCCATCACACGCTCGTACTGCGCACGGCTGTAACGCGGGTGCAGTGCCGACAGCTTGATGGAAATGCCCGGGCCTTCATAAATCCCACGACCGTGGGAGGCTTTGCCGATCGAGTGGATGGCTTGTTCGTACGAGGCGAGGTACTTCTGCGCGTCGTGTTCGGTCAGTGCCGCTTCGCCGAGCATGTCGTAGGAGTAGCGGAAGCCCTTGGCTTCGAACTTGCTCGCGTTGGCCAGTGCTTCAGCGATGGTTTCGCCGGTGACGAACTGCTCGCCCATCAGGCGCATGGCCATGTCGACGCCCTTGCGGATCATCGGCTCGCCGCTCTTGCCGATGATGCGGCTCAGCGACGAGGTCAGGCCAGCTTCATTGTGAGTCGACACCAGTTTGCCGGTCAGTAGCAGACCCCAGGTGGCGGCGTTGACGAACAGCGAAGGGCTGTTGCCCAAATGCGGATGCCAGTTGCCGGTGCTGATCTTGTCGCGGATCAGCGCATCGCGAGTGCCTTTGTCCGGGATACGCAGCAGCGCTTCGGCCAGGCACATCAGCGCCACGCCTTCCTGGGACGACAGGGAGAATTCCTGCAGCAGACCCTGAACAATGCCTGCACGACCGCCGGCACTTTTCTGGTTACGCAGTTTTTCTGCGATAGAGGCGGCGAGTTTGTTGGTGGCTTCGGCCATCGATGCCGGCAGGCGAGCCTGCTCGATCAGCATCGGCACGACTTCCGGCTCAGGGCGACGGTACGCGGCGGTGATCGACGCGCGCAGTACCGACTGCGGCAGGATGCTTTCGGCGAATTCGAGGAAGCACTGGTGAGCGTGATCGGTGTGGACTTCGCCCGCGTCGTCGGCGTCCTTGGCGGACAAGCCGTTCAGCTCGGTCAGGGTTGCACCACCCTCGAGTTTTTCCAGGTAATTGAAAATTGCCTGCTTGATCAGCCAGTGCGGTGTGCGATCAATCGAGGTCGCGGCAGCTTTAAGGCGCTCGCGGGTCGGGTCATCGAGTTTGACCCCAAGGGTGGTGGTAGCCATATTTTTATCCTCATGGTTGCCACAGTTGCGTGGCATCAGCTGGCCGCAAGATTAGCCGTGCGCTGAAAGAGGTGCAACCGGGTGCAACCCTTTTTTTGTCGGAATAATAAGCAGCTCGTCAGGAATTATTTTCTGGTACGAAAGTGCTGCTCTTACTAGGTGCATTTGCTTCTGAGAAACGGGCATGACTGCGCTAAAAGGGAGCAAGAACGACGCTTTCAGGAGGAAATCCGACTAGGTGCAACTTATTCGCTCGAAACTGGTTGCACCTTATTTGATTTGTTGCATAGCATTCGCGCCCAAGGTGCAACCGGGAAATCCGGTGTACCGGCTGGTGGCTTTCCTGGGGAAACATCAGTCCTAAATGCGCGGGATCCGGAATCGTCTGCCAAACATCATCGTTTGTGCGCGATTCACCACCGCTGCTACATAAAAACAAAGCCAGGGCGTAACTCAATGAGCGTAAGCAATCCAACACTGATCACGTTCGTGATCTACATCGCAGCAATGGTGCTGATCGGCCTCATGGCCTATCGCTCCACCAACAACCTTTCTGACTATATTCTTGGCGGCCGTAGCTTGGGCAGCGTCGTCACGGCTTTGTCTGCCGGTGCTTCCGACATGAGCGGCTGGTTGCTGATGGGCCTGCCGGGCGCCATCTACATGTCCGGTCTGTCCGAAAGCTGGATCGCCATCGGCCTCATCGTCGGTGCCTACCTGAACTGGCTGTTTGTCGCCGGCCGTCTGCGTGTGCAGACCGAGCACAACGGTGATGCGCTGACCCTGCCAGATTACTTCGCCAGCCGTTTCGAAGATAAAAGTGGCCTGCTGCGGATCATCTCGGCGATCGTGATTCTGGTGTTCTTCACCATCTACTGCGCTTCCGGCATCGTCGCTGGCGCTCGCTTGTTCGAAAGCACCTTCGGCATGTCCTACGAGACGGCACTGTGGGCCGGTGCTGCAGCGACCATTGCCTACACCTTCGTGGGCGGTTTCCTCGCGGTGAGCTGGACTGACACCGTACAAGCCACCCTGATGATCTTCGCGCTGATCCTGACGCCGATCATCGTCCTGCTGGCTACCGGCGGCGTCGACACCACGTTCCTGGCGATCGAAGCCAACGACCCAAGCAACTTCGACATGCTCAAGGGCACCACCTTCATCGGCATCATCTCGCTGCTGGGCTGGGGTCTGGGCTACTTCGGTCAGCCGCACATCCTTGCGCGTTTCATGGCCGCTGACTCGGTGAAGTCGATTGCCAACGCCCGTCGCATCTCCATGACCTGGATGATCCTGTGCCTGGGCGGCACTGTAGCCGTGGGCTTCTTCGGTATCGCTTACTTCTCGGCACACCCGGAAGTTGCCGGTCCCGTGACCGAGAACCACGAGCGCGTGTTTATCGAGCTGGCCAAACTGCTGTTCAACCCATGGATTGCTGGCGTGCTGCTGTCGGCCATTCTGGCTGCCGTCATGAGCACCCTGAGCTGCCAGTTGCTGGTGTGCTCGAGCGCCCTGACCGAAGACTTCTACAAGACCTTCCTGCGTAAATCCGCTTCGCAGACCGAACTGGTCTGGGTCGGCCGCGCCATGGTGTTGCTGGTTGCACTGATCGCCATCGCAATGGCTGCCAACCCGGATAACCGTGTGCTGGGTCTGGTGTCTTACGCCTGGGCCGGTTTCGGTGCTGCGTTCGGCCCGGTTGTGCTGATCTCGGTAATCTGGAAAGGCATGACCCGCGACGGCGCACTGGCCGGTATCCTGGTCGGCGCGATCACCGTGGTGGCGTGGAAGCACTGGGAAGTGATGGGTCTGTACGAAATCATCCCGGGCTTCATCTTCGCCAGTTTGGCCATCTTCATCGTCAGCAAGATGGGCGAGCCATCCAAAGGCATGGTGCAGCGCTTCGAAGCGGCGGAAAAAGATTTCCACCTGAACAAGTGATGCATTGAGCTTAGGCTCACAAACAAACGGCCCGTCTCCTACAAGGAGGCGGGCCGTTTTTTTGTGCCTGTGATATTTGTCTGACTCACCGCAGATCACCCTGTGGGAGCGAGCCTGCTCGCGAATGCAATTGATCATTCAATAAATTCGGCGACTGACACGCCGCCTTCGCGAGCAGGCTCGCTCCCACAGTTGGGCGATGTTGTTTTTAGGGCTTGTGTCTGTAGTCGGATGCGCCGATTTTCGGAGGACTATTCGACAGTAAAAGTAGGGCAAATCTGATTTTCCCGTCACCCGCACAACACCCCTCGCCCCTCATGCAGAATCGCCCGCCCTCATTCTGCAGAGAGACATCGGATGTTCGCGCCTGCCAATCAACCGCGTTTCACGTTGACCCTCGAAGGCGCCCAGCATGACCTCAAAGTCCTTGAGTTCACGGGCAAGGAAGCCATCAGCCAACCCTTTCGTTTCGAACTGGAACTGGTCAGCGAACGGCCGGACCTGGATCTCGAAAGCCTGCTGCACTGTCAGGCGTTTCTTAGTTTTGATGCCGACGGTTCCGGTGTTCACGGTCAGATTTATCAGGTCGGGCAGGGCGACTCCGGGAAACGTCTGACGCGCTATCACGTCAGCCTTGTCCCGCGTCTGACTTACCTCGGACACCGGATCAATCAGCGGATATTCCAGCACCAAAGCGTGCCGCAGATCGTGGCGCAGATCCTCAAGGATCACGCGATCCTGCGCGACGCCTTCGAATTCCGCCTCGGCAGCGACTACCCGGAGCGTGAATATTGCGTGCAGTACGCCGAGAGCGATCTGGCGTTTATCCAGCGCCTGTGTGCCGAAGTCGGCATTCACTACCACTTTCAGCACAGCCCCGACGGACATCTGCTGGTGTTTGGCGACGATCAAACCGTGTTCCCGCGATTGGCCGAGCCAACGCTTTATCTGCCTGGTAGCGGCATGTCGGCCGGGGCGCCGGCAATCAAGCGCTTCAATGTGCGCGTGGAAACCCGCACCAGCGTGGTCACCCGGCGCGACTACAACTTTGAGAAGCCGCGCCTGCAACTGGAAAGCCGCATCGATGGCGAGCTGCGCCCGGTGCTGGAGGACTACCACTTTCCCGGCCAATTCAATGATCGTGACACCGGCAAACACCTGGCCCAACGAGCGCTTGAAAGGCATGTCGCCGATTACCGTCAGGCCGAGGGCATCAGCGACGAATCCGCGCTGGTTTGCGGACATTTCCTGCAACTGACCGAGCATCCGCGTAACGACTGGAACGATCTCTGGTTACTGACGGCCATCGAACACCGTGGTCGACAGCCGCAAGTGCTGGAAGAGTCGGTGACCAGCGATGGGGAAGCATTCCAGGGTTACCGTAATACCTTTCTCGCGACACCGTGGGACGTGTTCTTCCGGCCAGCCCTGGGGCCGGAAAAGCCGCGCATGCTCGGCTATCAGCCCGCAGTTGTCACCGGGCCGCAGGACAGCGAAATCCACTGCGACGAGTTTGGCCGGGTCAAGGTGCAACTGGCCTGGGATCGCGACGGCGAACTCAACGAGCATTCCAGTTGCTGGCTGCGCGTCGCCACCGGTTGGGCGCATGACCGTTACGGCAGCGTGCTGATTCCGAGGGTCGGCATGGAAGTGCTGGTCGGTTTCATCGATGCCGATGCCGACAAACCGCTGGTCATGGGCTGCTTGCCCAATGCCGCCACCCCGGTGCCGCTGGATCTCCCCGCCGACAAGACCCGCAGTATCTTCCGCAGTCAGAGCAGCCCCGGTGGCGGTGGCTATAACGAACTGCGCATCGAGGACAAAAAGGGCGCCGAGGAAATCTACCTGCGCGCCCAACGCAACTGGACCCAGCATGTGCTGCACGATCAGCAGGTACAGGTCGATAACCAGCGCAGCATCGTCGTCACGGGCATGGCCAAGCATGAATTGAAGGCTGATGAACAACGCATCACCCACGGCCAGCGCCAGACCGAAATCAAACAGAACGATCATCTGACGGTGGCGGGCGATCGGCATATCCGCGTGAGCAACCAGGCGACCAGTGCCAGTGCGCAATTCCACGTCAGCGCCGGCCAGCAAGTGGTGATCGATGGCGGCGCCAGCGCGACAATTCAGGCCGGCGGGCAGTGGATCAACATCGGCCCCGGCGGGATTTTCAGCAGCGTGCCGATTGTTGTGGGTGGCGCGCCGATGGCGGCGATGAATGCCGCGCCGAGTGTGCCGGGGTTGCCGGATACATTGGCGGCAGCGCCGGCGGCGATGCTGACGGCCGCGCAAATCATGAGTTTCAAAGGTGATGCGCCATTCTGCGAAGAATGTGAGCGTTGCAAGGACGGTGTCTGTGCAGCCTGACTTTTCTGAGCCTCGCGCATGGCTGGCGCGCGCCCCGCTGAAACCCTCGGAGCAATTGTTCGCGATCTTCAGCAATGCCAGTGATGACAAGCCGCCGCTGCCGTTGGCGCCGAGCCCGATCTGGGCAGACACGATTTACGCCGAGTGGGACGCGGTGATGCCCTATGTGGGAATTGTCGCGGCGGACAGTGAGTTTCTGGATTGGGTAGCGACTACTGCGTCCCGTGACTGGGGATGGTTGGCGGTGTCTTCGGCGAGTCTGGAAGTGGTGGTCGAGCACTTTCGCAGCCTGACGCAGGTGCTGATGCCGGACGGGAAAGCGGTGTTTTTCCGGTTTTGGGATGGGCGGTTTTTGTTGCCGATTTTGCAGTCCGATGCGGTGGAAGCGGCGCAGCTTTTGCCAGTAATTTCACGCGGACTGATCAATGGTCAGGCCTTGGAAATCGGCGGACGGTCGCCCGTTTCGGGGCGGGTGTTTCCTTGGTGGGCGGTGCCTGATTCGGTGTTGGCTTCGGCGGGGGATGACGTCCGAGTCGGTAACGTTGTGCAGTGGCTGAGCGAGGAGCATCCGGCATTGTTCGAGGCGTTTCCCGAGGCGGTTTTGCGCTGCAAGATCGGGCAGTTTTTTCAGCGTTCAACGTCGGAAGAATCGTCGCAATCGGCGTTGTTGGCGTATTTGCTGGCAGAGTTGGAGTGACATTTCCGGGCGAAGGCCTCGGACGTTTCCTTCGAGTTGCGGCGGTTTTCATGAACTGGTGGGCGATGGGTTGCAGGGATAGTCTTAAAAGGTCACCGCAGATGCGGCGACAGGGTGTAGGAGCCTTGAGACTAGAAGAGTGCATAAACGTCGTTGCCCGGTTTGCGGCAGTCTACTTGCGTCCGTAAGATCATTTGCGGCGGTTATGCGCGGGCACGCTTCGGCGTGGCCGAGTTCTCTGGTCTCGGTTCTCCTACCCCGCGCATGGCTGCCACCCAAACCCGTAGGAGGGAGATGGTGGAAGCCCATTTCACTACCAGAGGTTCAAAAATGAAAACGCTAACACCCGATCCACCCTACGAAAAGATCATCCCCCATCCCGACAATCGCTTCATGGCCCTCACCGGTAATTGCAGCGACATGCCCACCCTGTTCATCGATACCCACGTGCCCCTCGACATCCTCATGGACGCCGCCAACCACCGTCTGCGCGCCGTGATCCAAGTGCTGGAAAACATGTGCATGCGCGGCTCGGTCGAATGCGACTCCGTCATCCTCAGCGATTTCGCCCAGCTCTGCGTGATCCCGTTGCGCGACGGCTGTGATGTACTCGATGTCATCGGCAAGCGGTTGCGCGCGATGCCTTCCTGAGTTTCCAGAAGCAAAATCAAAAGATCGCAGCCTTCGGCAGCGCCTACACGGGATCATCTGTAGGAGCTGCCGAAGGCTGCGATCTTTTGACGTTGAGGCAACGTTGAGCGCGTAATCAGTCTGAGATATACGCATCCTGCGACTTGATAAATGCTTCGAAGGCAGGTGAGTTGTAAATTTCGAGGCAAGAATAAAACACAACATTTTTGCCCGACTGCTTGCTGGTAGAAGAAGCCTTCGCATATGCGTCAGTCATGAATTTTTCGGTTTCCGCATAAGGGTCATGGATGACTTCAAGCGTATCTTCATTCTGCGATATTGCGTGTTGCCCTTTCCCCATGGCGGAGTAAGCGCCGATAGCAAGTCCGATATCCGACTTAATATCGGACTGATTTTTGAATTGACTTGAAATACAGTTGGCGAGTCCGTAATTCTTCAATGAAGTCCTCGCACTGTTCACGTCAACTTCGCTCGCTAGGGCATTGCCAGAAAGGCCCAAAACGCTCAATGCGATGATTAGTTGGAATTTCATCCCTTTAACTCCCAAAAGTTGATCTTTTCCAGCTTTACGCCTGGCCGGTCGTAAGTGTGGCTATCCGGACGATGGTAGTCGCTGTTGTCTCCGGTGGTGCTGCCATTCCATAAAGTCGCATGACCCGTAGCATCGAGCCATCCCGTGATCTCCATGATAATCACGCCTTTCTTGCCATTGATGAAATCTGCCTCACTCATTTTTAGCTCGCGATCCGGAGCGCCCCAGTTGTGTTTCAGGAACGTCAGAAAATCTGCGACTTTCATGATGTAGGGGAGTTGGTCTGCACCGGCCAGACGATAAATGGACTTGCTCGGAATGATCGTTCCTTTCGGAATTTTGTATCCACCATAATTAAATCCCCTGCTTATCCTCAGTGCGCAAGCGTTCGCGTAAGCGTCAGGCTTTTCTGCTCGGGCTGCCTCAACGTTACCCCCAACAAGCGCATAAACATCAATTGAGCTTTTCAGGCCAACTTCCGCGTAAGCAGTCCACAGAGTGCTGAATTTTGGACGCTTTACGACGATGTTAGTGGTTACGCCACCTGAGCTGATATTGAGCTGAGCCATTAGACTTCACCTTCCATGTCGAAGACTTCACCTTGAAAAGCGTTTGGAATAATCGCTATACCTTTAGCCCCCACGAGGCCGGACAGAGTTTTTTCTGCTGCACCCGTGATCGTCACACTAACGATCTCGCCGGGTGCGTAACCCGAAGTTTTTACATGAATATTCAGGTCGGTGTAGAAGCGAGAAACCGAGTCGACCGGAATCTGGCTCTCCCCATATGAAAACGTAATACGTTGAATACTCTTTGGTTTGGGGATCAAAGGGATGATGGCTGAGAAGCTCGCAGCGCTGTGTTCGCCGCCGCCAAAAACGGATGATTGACCAGAGAGAACAGTGTTGGATTTCGGTGGACAACCACACGCTACATAATCGCCCTCTAGCGCAACCGGCCCTGCAGGTAGAGTGACTGTTCTTGGTCCGACAGCGACGATGGGGCCTTTGCCAGGAGGGCATACAGGGCAACTGGCTATGTGTCCGATGGACGAAGTGCTCACGGCGTAATCAATGTTAATTCCGACGTTTCCTTCCAGTACCGAGCCTCCTGTTGAAGTTGGAGCACCGATTCCGATCACCTTTCTACCCATGTAAATTTCCCTCTTTACAGGTTTTAAGTGAGACGGATCTTCGCATTCCCTCTGCGATTGGAACGACGTGAATTCAGTAGGAAGATGTTTCTTTATGTTGCTTTTGTCGCGATGAGGAGTGGACGGTCGCTGCCAACCACCGCATCCGCACCGTCGTCCAAGTGCTGGAAAACCTGTGCATGCGCGGCTCGATCGAGTGCGACTCGATGATCCTCAGCGACTTCGCCCAGCTCTGCGTGATTCCGTTACGTGATGGGTGCGATGTACTCGATGTCATCGGCAAGCGGTTGCGCGCGATGCCTTCCTGAGTTTCCAGGAGCAAGATCAAAAGATCGCAGCCTTCGGCAGCGCCTACACGGGATCATCTGTAGGAGCTGCCGAAGGCTGCGATCTTTTGACGTTGAAGGGCATAGTCACGGCGCTGTTTGAGGCTGCGAAGCCAACCTTATTGAAGCGGTAAACAGAGTTTTTTATCAGGGTTACTTTGTTCTTATATCTTTTTTACATCTCCCAGAAGTTTGCCAGCAGGACCGTCGGTAATGGTAAAGCTGACCTTGTCGCCGACTTTCAGGCTGGGATCGTACGGAGTGATTACGCTCAGGTCTCCACTGTTGTCATCGGGTTTCACCGTGACTGAGTACGTTGGGTACGTCCCGCTTGCACCTCTGGTGCTGGCGCCAGTCACGGTGCCATTGCCCGATGTAGTTACAATACTTTTTGCCATTTCCAATCTCCTTCCAGTCGTAGTCTAGAATTACGGCGATCGATTGATTTTCGAGTCGTTCAGACTATGAATCAGTAGTTACCGATAACGCGACTGTCAGATCTGACAGGTAGTTGCGTAAAATACTACCGTCTATCGAAATTCGACCGTTGTGCAGCTCCGTAAAGGTTCCTCATCTCCGATTTCCTCATATGGCCTTCAACTATCCCCCCACTTCGCGCCGTGCTCCAGATGCTGGAAAATCTGTGCATGCGCGGCTCGATCGAATGCGACTCGATGATCCTCAGCGACTTCGCCCAGCTCTGCGTGATCCCGTTACGTGATGGGTTTGACTTCCTGTCGGCTATTACCTGTCAGTTAAGCGAGATAAATGACCTGTGGCGAGGGGATTTATCCCCGATGGGCAGCGAAGCGGCCCTATGACCTGTCATCGCGATGCGCCAGACACACCACGTCGGCAGAATTGGGGCCGCTGCGCAGCCCATCGGGGATAAATCCCCTCGCCACGGGTATTGGGCCAGATTCTTGACGTGTCAGAGGCCGCTCGGCCGCCAACCCCTGACTTGCCGCCCGGTAAAAGGTAAACTTCGCGGCCTTCGCAGGAGCAATCATGAATTATCGTCACGCCTTCCATGCCGGCAATCACGCCGATGTGTTCAAACACCTGACCTTGACCCGCCTCATCGCCCTGATGTCGCGCAAGGAGCAGCCGTTTGCCTATCTCGACAGCCACGCCGGCATCGGTCTGTATGACTTGCAGGGCGATCAGGCCAACCGTACCGGCGAGTACCTGGAAGGCATCGCGCGCTTGTGGGATCAGCCGGACCTGCCGGCGCTGACCGCCGACTACATGAAAGTGCTGCACGAGATGAACCCGGATGGCCAGTTGCGCTATTACCCGGGCTCGCCGGAGCTGGCGCGGCGCCTGACGCGCCCACAAGATCGGGTGATGCTCAATGAGAAGCACCCGGAAGACGGCGTGCTGCTCAAGGACAACATGGCTGGCGATCGTCGGGTGAAGGTTCATCTGGGCGAGGGCTGGCATGTGGCGCGGGCGATGCTGCCGGTGCAGGAGAAGCGTGCGGTGATGTTGATTGACCCGCCGTTCGAACAGCTCGATGAGATGCAGCGGTGTGCGGCGTCGATGAAAGAGGCCATTGGCCGGATGCGTCAAACCGTGGCGGCGATCTGGTATCCGGTGAAGGATCAGCGCGCGCTGCGTCGTTTCTATCAAGATCTGGCCGGCACCGGTGCGCCGAAGTTGTTGCGCGTGGAGTTGCTGGTGCATCCGCTGGATACGCCGAACAGCTTGAACGGTTCGGGGATGGCGATTGCCAATCCGCCGTGGGGGCTGGAGGAAGAATTGCGTGAGCTGCTGCCGTGGTTGTCCAAGAAGCTTGGGCAGACTCAGGGTGGGTGGCAGATGGATTGGTTGATTGCCGAGAGTTGATCACTGAGTGATCGTTCCCACGCTCCGCGTGGGAACGATCAGCAAAGGGGTTTAATTACCCGCCAGGCTCGGTGGCATGCAAACGCCGGTGCCGCCGATCCCGCAGTAGCCTTCAGGGTTTTTCGCCAGGTATTGCTGGTGATACGCCTCGGCGAAGTACACGGTTGGCGCCTGTTCGATCTCGGTGCTGATTTCACCCAGGCCCGCCTTCGACAGTTCAGCCTGATAGGTCGCCTTGCTCTTCAGCGCTGCGTCCAGATGTTCCGGGCTGGTCGCATAGATCACCGAGCGGTACTGCGTGCCGATATCGTTGCCCTGCCGCATGCCCTGCGTCGGGTTGTGCAGTTCCCAGAACATCGCCAGCAGCTCTTCGTAGCTGACCTTGTCCTTGTCATACACCACCAGCACCACTTCGGCGTGACCGGTCAGGCCCGAGCAGACTTCTTCGTAAGTCGGGTTCGGTGTGAAGCCGCCGGCGTAACCGACCACGGTGCTGACCACGCCTTCACGTTGCCAGAAGCGACGTTCGGCGCCCCAGAAGCAACCCAGACCGAAAATCGCAAAATCGACGTCCTGGAAAAACGGGCCAAGCAGCGGTGTTTCTTCGAAGACGAAGTGCTTTTCAGGCAGGGTCATCGCGGTTTCGCGGCCGGGCAGAGCTTGTTCTTTAGTCGGGAGCACGTTTTTGTTCACCAGAATTTCCGAGCGCAGAACCATGATCGTTCCTCTCAGTCAGGATGGGATGTAAAAAGTCAGACCGCCAGTGTGCCCAATGATGCCCAGTTAATCACTAGTCAAAATGTGCGGGTTTCTCACGGGGGAGGGGTTACAGGCAGAGCGGGCCGCGCGGATAGCGCTTGAGTGCCTGGATCAGTTCGGCACCCGGGATCGGCCGGTCGAACAGGTAGCCCTGGCCGACGTCGCAGCGGTGGCGACGCAGGAATGCCAGTTGCTCGGCGGTCTCGATGCCTTCTGCCACAACTTTGAGTTTCAGGTTGTGGGCCATGGCGATCACGGCGGAGGTGATTTCCATGTCGTCCTGGTTGTCGGGGATTTCGTGGATGAAGCTGCGATCGATCTTGATGATGTCGATCGGGAATTTCTTCAGGTAGCTGAGCGACGAGTAACCGGTGCCGAAGTCGTCCATGGCCAGGGTCAGGCCCAGACGCTTGAGCTGGTCGAGTTGCAAGTGCGTGTCTTCGGTGGCTTCCAGCAGCAGGCCTTCGGTCAGCTCAAGCTCCAGCAGATTGGCCGGCAGCGCTTCTTCCTTGAGGATGTTGGCGATGGAGGCGACCAGATCCGGGTCGGAAAACTGTTTCGGCGACAGGTTGATCGCCACTTGCAGGTTGCCCAGGCCGGCGGCGGTCAACGCTTTGCTCATGCGGCAGGCCTGGCGGGCTATCCACTTGCCGATCGGGATGATCAGGCCGGTCTCTTCAGCAACGCTGATGAACTGATCCGGGCGGATCATGCCGCGTTCCGGGTGGTTCCAGCGCAGCAGCGCTTCCATGCCCAGCAGGCGACCGCTGCGCAGGCACAGCTTGGGCTGGTAGAACACGTCCAGTTCGTTCTGGGTCAGGGCGCGGCGCAGGTTGTTCTCGACGAACAGTTTGTAACTGGCCTCGGCGTTCAGCGCCTCGGTGAAGACTTGCACCTGATGTTTGCCGTTGGCTTTGGCCTTGTGCAGCGCCAAACCGGCGTTACGCATCAGGGTCTGCGGATCGCGACCGTGCAGCGGCGCACAGGCCAGGCCTACGGAGCCGGTGACGCTGATCAACTGGTTGTCGACGAACATCGGCTTGTCGAGGGTCATCAGCAATTGGCTGGCGATCTGCTGGCCGGCTTCAAGGTCGGTGTTGTCGAGCAACACGGCGAATTCGTTACTGGCAAAGCGGGCGAGGCTGCCGCTCGGGCTCAGGCTGTTGCGCAAGCGCCGGGCGAGGCTGATCAGCAGTTTGTCGCCAGTCTGGTGGCCGAGACTGTCGTTGATCCGCTTGAAATTGTCGATGTCGACCAGCAACAGGCTGATCGGCGTATCGCTATCCCGGGCAAAGCGTTCGTCCAGATTGCGGATAAACGCCGGGCGGTTGCCGAGGTTGGTCAGGTTGTCGGTGTAGGCCAGGCGCTCGATGCGCTGCTGCGCCAGTTTGGTCTGGGTGATGTCTTCGTAGATGCCGATGTAGTGGGTCAGTTCGCGGTTGTCGCCGTAAACCTTGGAGATCGATAACTGGCCCCAGTACGGTTCGAGGTTCTTGCGGCGGCTCTTGAATTCGCCCTGCCAACTGTTGCTCTTGGCCAGCGCCGAGGGCGCGTCGAACAGCAGTTCGCTGAGGTTTTCCAGGGCCGGCAGTTCCGACAGGCGCTGGCCGTGGACTTCTTCGGTGGTGTACTGGGTAATCGCGGTGAAGCTTGGGTTGACGTATTCGACCACGCCATCGCAGTTGACCAGCAAAAAGGCGTTGGCGCTTTGCTCGACCGCCCGCTGGAACAGGTGCAGGGCGCTGGTGGCGGTGCGGCGATTGTGGTTGTTGATGACCTGGGCGAACTGGTCGGCCAGTTCACCGGCAAAGGCGATTTCATCGGACTGCCAGGCGCGGGTCACACCGGTCTGTTCCAGGCACAACACGCCGACCACTTGGCCATCGACGCGAATACTGGCGTCGAGCATGGCATTGACGTCGCGCGGGCGCAGGGCTTCGGCCATCTCCCGGGTGCGCGGGTCACGCATCGCGTTGTGCGCGTCGATGGCGCGGCTGCTGTGCAGGGCTTCCATGTAATCGGGGAAGCTGCTGATGTCGATCACGTCCGGCAGGATGTATTCCTGAGTGGCGCGGTGGTAAGCCGAGATTGGCAGCAGTTGCTGACCTTCAAGGTTCCACAGGCTGGCGCAGTCGATTTCGTAGATATCGCAGGCGCAGCGGGTGATCAGTTCGGCGGCTTCTTGCAACGAGTTTTGGGTGCTGTAGCGCTGGCGGGCGAGCAGCAGAATCAGATCTTGCTGGGCGCGCACGCGCTCGAGGTGCTGCAGTTGTTCCTGCTGGGCGCGCTGGTTCAGTTCAAGGGCGATTTGCAGGCGGGAGTTCTGGGTTTCGAGGTCGACGGAGGGCAGCAGCGGCGCTTCGTCGAATACGTCATCGACCGCCAGCAGATAACCACGCAGCAGATGACGATTGTGCTGTTTATAGGCTTCGCCCAGTTCAAGGATGCTCAGCGCACCCGCAGCGGTGTGCAGGGTGTAGCGCACCAGGTAATGCGGACTTTTGGCGAGTTGCTGCTGGATCGCATCATGCTGCTGATAGCGTGCTTCCGGCTCCATCAGGCTGGCATAAGGTGAGCCGACCAGCGCACACAGCTCAACGGCGGGTTGGCCGAACTGGCGTTCGCAATTGGGATCAAGAAACAGCATTGCCCAACTGGCTTCATTCAAGCGCTCGAAACGCAGCATGCCGAGCCGCGAGGGCACAGGCAACTGCGTCACTACCTCGGCCACCATACGGCTGGCGGCATCGGGCTGGCTCTTCATGAAGGGAACTCGCTTGGAAATATGCTGAACGCGCCGGGCTCTCGCCCTCTTTACTGTTGCCTGCGGCAAGGTTGCATCATTGCGGCACTGACTGACAAGAGTGATGAAGGCCAAGTGCTATAAGAATGTGTCGGCTGCATCGGGTATTTCTCCAGCGCCTGATGGAAAAGAGCAAAAGATCGCAGCCTGCGGCAGCTCCTGGAGTGGAATGCGTTCCGTGTCAGCGCTGCCGCAGGCTGCGATCTTTTAAGGTTTAACGTAGTTTTATGACGATCGACTGCAGGTTTTTGCCATTGCGATCATGGTAATTGACCAAAATCTGATCAGCCTCGACCACCACGTGGGCAAAATTGTCCTCACTCACCACTTGGCTGGTCAGCTCATGTCGGTAATCGCCCGCAGCCGTGTGCACCAGTGGCTGATCGAGAATGAACGTGGAGGCCTTGGCATACGGCAACAGTTTGCTGTTGCACAGCGGCGAAGAAACGATGGTGTGGACTTCGAAGTCCGGGTCTTCGCTGTGGGTCAGGCGCGCGGTCAGCGAGCCGTGCACGTCGCCGGAGATGAACACGACATTCTTGATCTGCCGAGCGCGGATGGTTTCCAGCAGGCGCAGCCGTTGTTCCGGGAAGGCTTTCCAGGCGTCATCGCCATGCAGTTTGCGATCCGGGTAGAACATCACGCTGGTGACCACGAACTTGACACGCGCGGGGCTGTTGATCAGCCATTTGAGCAGCGCGTGTTCCTGAGCCTCATCGAGGATGCGTCGATCATCGGCCGACAAGTTACGGCGGGTGCGACTGTCGGTTACGAACCATTCGATATCGCCGTCGCTGAACTGATACCAGTAGTGCTCAAGTACCGAGCGATCAATCTGACCGTTAGTTGTGAGTGGATGTACCGGGCTGTGACTGGCTTGATACAACTCATAGGCGGCCATGGCATTGCGGTAAAGGTTGTCGTCGGACTTGCTGGCATTGGCAGGCCAGTTATCTTCGATTTCATGATCATCAAGAATCATGTAAGTAGAGGTGCCGGACATCAGTCGTTTAATGTTGGGCTGGGAGAAGGCTGCTCGGTATTTTTCAAGTATGTCTTTATATTCGCGATCCGGTGCAATCAGGTTCATGTCATCGGCATAGATTTGATCGCCGGTCATTAACGTTGCACTGATCGGCGGTTGCGCACCTTCAATCAATTGATTGATGGAGGCGAAGATCCGGTCGCCCAGTTGCGGCAGCGAAGCAATGCCTGCGGTCATGCGCAAGTAGCGGCAAGAGCCGACGATGTAGGCCCGCGCCTGCAAGGCTTTGCTGGAGCGGGTGCGGAACCGGTAGATCTCCCTGGGCCACTGCAGCGGTAGCTCCGCGACACTGTCCTGGGTGTGAACCGGACTCATCGGGCTGAACCAGCCTGCCTGATACTCGTATTCGGTATCGCCGCTCAAGTTGTTGAGTGCGAAAACTTCTGACATGTCACGAAGTTCGCTAAGTTTGGTAAAGAGTGCGGGTGACCATTGTTGCGCTCCGGAGGCGCGATAACGTATTGCGCCAAACACAGTGGCGTTGTTTTGTCGGTCGCCGCGAATGAATATGCGTGCGTGGTTAGTTGTGGTATGGCCAATAATAGGGCCGATAGTAGGTCTTAACATGTCGAATCCATTCGAATGGTTGCTGAATAAATATGAATGTGTACAAGTTGCAGTTGTACAACTATTGCGTGCCAAGGTTAGTTGCGCGGGAGATAAAAAAGATCGGTGTGAAGCCGACTTGGGTTGTGGCTGATATCAGCAAAACCTGTAGGAAAAAACCAAGCGTGGTTTTTTTCAGGCAAAAAAAGCCCCGTCAATTGACGGGGTTGAGGTACGAGCGTGTGGCGCTCGAAAACGTGGAGCACAAGCGACCCTCCGTTACCGGAGGGCCGCTTGGGATTACAGCAGGATGGTGCGGATGTCCGCCAGCAGGCTGCCCAGACGCTGGGTGAAGCGTGCGGCAGCAGCGCCGTTGATCACACGGTGATCGTAGGACAGCGACAGCGGCAGCATCAGTTTCGGCTGGAAGGCTTTGCCGTCCCAGACTGGCTGGATGGTTGCCTTGGAAACACCAAGGATCGCCACTTCCGGCGCGTTGACGATCGGCGTGAAGCCGGTGCCGCCAATGTGGCCGAGGCTGGAAATGGTGAAGCAGGCGCCTTGCATGTCGTCAGCGGTGAGCTTCTTGTCGCGGGCTTTAGCAGCCAGCGCAGCGGCTTCGGCTGCCAGTTGCAACAGGCTCTTCTGGTCGACGTTCTTGATGACCGGTACCAGCAGGCCATCCGGGGTGTCGACGGCGAAGCCGATGTTGACGTATTTCTTGCGGATGATTGCTTTGCCGCTTGGCGCCAGCGAACTGTTGAAGTCCGGCAGCTCCTTGAGCATGTGTGCGCAGGACTTGAGCAGCAGCGGCAGGATGGTCAGCTTGACGCCGGCCTTCTCTGCAACGGCTTTCTGCGCAACACGGAACGCTTCCAGCTCGGTGATATCAGCCGAATCGAACTGAGTCACGTGCGGGATGTTCAGCCAGCTGCGGTGCAGGCTCGACGCGCCGATCTGCATCAGGCGAGTCATCGGCACTTCTTCGATTTCGCCGAAACGGCTGAAGTCGACGACCGGAATCGGCGGGATGCCCGCGCCACCGGTTGCGCCAGCAGCAGCGGCCGGTGCTTCCTTGGCCTTCTGCATCATCGCTTTGACGTAAACCTGCACGTCTTCTTTCAGAATGCGACCGTGTGGACCGCTGGCGCCGACAGCGTTCAGCTCAACGCCGAACTCACGGGCCAGTTGACGCACGGCAGGGCCGGCGTGAACTTTCGCGCCAGGCTTGGCTGGAGCGGCGGCAGGAGTGGCAGCAGCAGGTGCAGCGGCAGCCGGAGCAGCAGCGGCTGGCGCTGGAGCACTTGGCGCAGCGGCAGCTGGAGCCGGGGCAGCAGCAGGCGCCGCGCCTTTGACTTTCAGCTTGAGGATCAGGTCGCCAGTGCCGACTTCGTCGTCCAGCTTGATGGAAACGCTTTCCACCACGCCGGCGGCAGGCGATGGAATTTCCATGCTGGCCTTGTCGGATTCCAGGGTGATCAGCGACTGGTCGGCTTCGACGGTGTCGCCAGCCTTGACCAGCACTTCGATGATCTTGGCCTTGCCGGCCGAACCGATGTCCGGAACGTGAATGTCCTGAACGCTGTCAGCCACCGGTGCAGCCGGGGCTGCTGCAGGAGCAGGCGCAGCAGCAGCGGCTGGCGCAGCAGCCTGAGCCGGAGCGGCCGCAGCAGGGGCCGCAGCACCCGCCACTTCCAGATCCAGAATCAGGTCGCCAGTGCCGACTTCGTCGTTGAGCTTGACGCTGATGGCTTTGACCACGCCAGCGGCAGGCGACGGGATTTCCATGCTGGCCTTGTCGGATTCCAGGGTGATCAACGATTGATCAGCCTCGACGGTGTCGCCGACCTTGACCTGGATCTCGATGATCTGAGCCTTGCCCGACGAACCGATGTCCGGCACGTGCACTTGCTGAACCGAAGCGGCAGCAGGTGCAGCGGCAGGCGCTGCAGCAGCAGGAGCGGCAGCCGGTTTGGCCTCAGCTTTTGCAGCAGGTGCAGCGGCAGCCGCAGGGGCTGCTTCAGCAGCACCCTCGACTTCCAGTTCCAGCAGTTCGTCACCTTCTTTCAGACGATCGCCCAGCTTCACTTTCAGGCTTTTGATGACGCCGGCTTTCGGGGCCGGCACTTCCATGCTGGCCTTGTCCGATTCCAGGGTCAGGATGCTCTGGTCGGCTTCGATACGGTCGCCGACCTTCACAAACAGTTCAATTACTTCACCTTCACCGCTGCCGATGTCAGGTACGCGAATGAGTTCGCTCACAGGGTTTCTCCTCAGCAGTCCAGTGGGTTGCGTTTTTCCGGGTCGATGCCGAACTTGGTGATGGCTTCAGCCACGACCTTAGGTTCGATATCACCACGGTCAGCCAGTGCTTCCAGGGCTGCCAACACCACGAAATGACGGTCGACTTCGAAGAAATGACGCAGTTTCTTGCGGCTGTCGCTACGGCCGAAACCGTCGGTGCCCAGGACTTTGAATTCCTTGGACGGTACCCACTGGCGGATCTGCTCAGCGAACAGCTTCATGTAGTCGGTGGACGCGATGACCGGACCTTTACGGCCGCTCAGGCATTCTTCGACGTAGCTCTGCTTAGGCTTCTGGCCTGGTTTCAGACGGTTGCTGCGCTCTACGGCCAGGCCGTCGCGACGCAGTTCGTTGAAGCTGGTGACGCTCCACACGTCGGCGCCAACGTTGAACTCTTCACGCAGGATCTTCGCCGCTTCACGCACTTCGCGCAGGATGGTGCCGGAGCCCATCAGCTGTACGTGGTGGGCCGCATCGCGGGTGTCTTCTTCGAGCAGGTACATGCCTTTCTTGATGCCTTCTTCGGCACCGGCCGGCATGGCTGGCTGCTGGTACGACTCGTTCATCACGGTGATGTAGTAGAAGATGTCCTGTTGCTCTTCGGTCATCTTCTTCATGCCGTCCTGAATGATCACCGCCAGCTCGTAGCCGTAGGTTGGATCGTAGGTGCGGCAGTTCGGGATGGTGGCAGCCAGCAGGTGGCTGTGACCGTCTTCGTGCTGCAGGCCTTCACCGTTCAGGGTGGTACGGCCGGCGGTGCCGCCGATCAGGAAACCACGGGTGCGGCTGTCGCCAGCGGCCCAGGCCAGGTCGCCAATACGCTGGAAACCGAACATCGAGTAGAAGATGTAGAACGGCAGCATCGGCTGGTTGTGGCTGGAATACGCAGTACCGGCAGCGATGAAGGAACTCATGGCGCCCGCTTCGTTGATGCCTTCTTCAAGGATCTGACCTTTCTGGTCTTCCTTGTAGAACATCACCTGGTCTTTATCGACTGGCTCGTAGAGTTGGCCGACGGACGAGTAGATGCCCAACTGACGGAACATGCCTTCCATACCGAAGGTACGGGCTTCGTCCGGGATGATCGGAACGATGCGCGGGCCGATTTCCTTGTCCTTGACCAGTTGCGCGAGGATCCGCACGAAGGCCATGGTGGTGGAAATTTCACGGTCGCCCGAACCATCGAGGATGGCCTTGAGGGTGTCCAGATCCGGCGTCGGCACGCTGAAGCTCTGCGCGCGGCGCTGAGGTACGAAACCGCCCAGTGCAGTGCGGCGCTCGCTCAGGTAGCGGGCTTCGGCGCTGTTTGGCTCTGGCTTGAAGAACGGCAGGTTCTCCAGCTCTTCGTCTTTTACCGGAATGTCGAAGCGATCGCGGAACAGCTTCAGGCTTTCAACATCGACTTTCTTGGTGTTGTGCGCGGTGTTCTTCGCTTCGCCGGCACCGGTGCCATAACCCTTGATGGTCTTGGCGAGGATGACGGTTGGTTGTTCTTTGTGGTTGACCGCTTCGTGGTAAGCCGCATAGACCTTGTACGGGTCGTGGCCGCCACGGTTGAGTTTCCAGATCTCGTCGTCGGACAGGTCTGCAACCATTGCCTTGAGTTCAGGCGTGTTGAAGAAGTGCTCGCGAACGAACGCGCCGTCTTTGGCTTTGTAGTTCTGGTACTCGCCGTCGATGACTTCGTCCATGCGACGTTGCAGGATGCCGTCGACGTCCTTGGCCAGCAGTGGGTCCCAGAAACGGCCCCAGATGACTTTGGTCACGTTCCACTGAGCGCCGCGGAACACGCCTTCGAGTTCCTGGATGATCTTGCCGTTACCGCGAACCGGGCCGTCGAGGCGCTGCAGGTTGCAGTTGATGACGAAGATCAGGTTGTCCAGCTTCTCGCGGCCGGCCAGGGAGATTGCGCCCAGGGATTCCGGCTCGTCGCACTCGCCGTCGCCAAGGAAGCACCAGACTTTCTGTTTGCCCGGCTGGATGAAGCCGCGGTGTTCCAGGTACTTCATGAAGCGTGCCTGGTAGATCGCCTGGATCGGGCCCAGACCCATGGATACGGTCGGGAACTGCCAGAAGTCGGGCATCAGCCAAGGGTGCGGGTAGGACGACAGGCCCTGACCGTCGACTTCCTGGCGGAAGTTGTTCATCTGGTCTTCGGTGATGCGGCCTTCCATGAACGCACGGGCGTAAACGCCTGGCGAGGTGTGGCCCTGGAAGTAGATCAGGTCGCCGCCGTGTTCGTCGGTCGGGGCCTGGAAGAAGTAGTTGAAGCCGATGTCATACAGGGTCGCACTGGAAGCGAAGCTGGAGATGTGACCACCCAGGTCAGAATCTTTCAGGTTCGTACGCATTACCATGGCCATCGCGTTCCAGCGTACCAACGAGCGAATGCGGCGTTCCATGAACAGGTCGCCAGGCATGCGTGCTTCGTGGGTAACAGGGATGGTGTTGCGGTAAGGCGTGGTGATGGCGTAAGGGAGTTGCGAGCCGCTGCGGGTCGCGAGTTCACCCATACGGGTCATCAGATAGTGAGCACGGTCTTCGCCTTCTTTGTCGAGAACCGATTCCAGGGCGTCCAGCCATTCCTGGGTTTCGACGGGATCGAGGTCTTGCATGGCTTGCTCCAGGGCGGAAAGGCTTCCAGAATCGGTTGCCTGAGTTTGCGACTGGCCTTGTGGGCAGACGATTTAAAATTCTTGGATTGCCGACAGGTTGTTCCGGCGGCGTGTAGTTTTACTACAAATCTTCCGGCATTTCAGCCTTTCGAATGTATAGACGAGTAGTAAAACTACAGATGAAAGGCTTGTGGCCTCTGACTGCGTTGTGAGAATAATCGTTAAGGTTGGTCGATTGCCATCCGAAAAGGTGAAAGTTTGATGCTGGGTGCCAAAGAAGAAGAAATTTCAGCTATTTATAACTTTTGTTCGACAGTCCATCGGGTAGCGGGTTTTCATCATTCACTACAAGCGGCCGTTTACACGCCGATCAAGGATAGACCATGACCCTGCCCGTGCTTGCCGAACTGCCTGCCATTCTCCTGCCGTTGGTCAGCCGATCCGAGCAGTCGTTCCGTACGGCCGTCGCCTCGCTTGATGACGATCACGGCTTCGCGACCTGGACACCTGAGCGCTGGGCGCAATTTGCCCGGGTCACCGCCGCCAGCGAGTTTGTCATTGAACAGAGTGTTCGTGACCCTTTGATGTTGCTGTCGCTGGTGCAGTCCGGCGAACTCGACCGCGCCTTTGCCCCCGGTGAACTGTGCGCACAAATTGCCGCCGCCGCGAATGCCGCGCAGACCGAAGATGAACTCGGTCGCGCGTTGCGCCGCCAACGCGCCCGCCATCAGGTGCGAATCATCTGGCGTGACCTGACTCGCCAGGCCGATCTGGTGCAGACCTGTCGCGACCTCTCGGATATGGCTGACGCCAGCATCGACCAGGCCTATCAATGGTTGTACAGCCGCCACTGCCAGCAATTCGGCACGCCGACCGGCCGCCGCAGTGGGTTGCCGCAGCAAATGGTCATCCTCGGCATGGGCAAGCTCGGCGCGGTCGAGCTGAACCTGTCCTCGGACATCGACCTGATATTCGCTTACCCCGAAGGCGGCGAAACCGTTGGAGTGAAACGCGCGCTGGATAATCAGGAATTCTTCATCCGCCTCGGCCAGCGCCTGATCAAGGCGCTGGACCCGATGACCGTCGACGGTTTTGTCTTTCGCGTCGACATGCGCCTGCGTCCATACGGTTCTTCCGGCGCGCTGGTGCTGAGCTTCAATGCACTGGAGCAGTATTACCAGGATCAGGGCCGTGACTGGGAACGCTACGCGATGATCAAGGCGCGGGTGGTGGCTGGCGATCAAGTGGCTGGCGCGCAGTTGCTCGACATGCTGCGGCCGTTCGTTTACCGGCGTTATCTGGATTTCTCGGCGATCGAAGCGCTGCGCACCATGAAGCAGTTGATCCAGCAGGAAGTGCGACGCAAAGGCATGGCCGACAACATCAAGCTCGGCTCTGGCGGTATCCGCGAAGTCGAGTTCATCGCCCAGGCGTTTCAGTTGATTCACGGCGGGCGCGACCTGAGCCTGCAACAGCGTCCTCTATTAAAGGTGTTGAGCACGCTGGAGGGGCAGGGTTATCTGCCGCCAGCGGTGATCAGCGAGTTGCGCGAAGGCTACGAGTTTCTACGTTACACCGAGCACGCGATTCAAGCGATTGCCGACCGCCAGACCCAGATGCTGCCGGACGGCGCGCAGGATCAGGCGCGCATTGCCTTCATGCTCGGATTCGCCGACTGGGACGCCTTCCACGAAAAACTGATGTTCTGGCGCGGCCGCGTAGCGTGGCACTTTGCGCAGGTGATCGCCGATCCCGATGAAGAAGAGGGCGCCGAAAGTGAAGTGGTGGTCGGCGGTGAATGGCTGCCGTTGTGGGAAGAGGCGCAGGATGAAGAAGCCGCTTGCCGTCAGTTGGAAGAGGGCGGTTTTGCCGATGCGACCAAAGCTTTAAAGGCACTGGCCGGTCTGCGCGGCAGTCCGCAACTGCGTGCGATGCAGCGTTTGGGGCGCGAGCGTCTCGATGCCTTTATTCCGCGTCTGATCGCCCAGGCTGTGGAGCATGACAACCCGGATCTGGTCCTTGAGCGAGTGCTGCCGCTGGTTGAAGCGGTTGCTCGGCGTTCGGCTTATTTAGTCTTGCTGACGGAGAATCCCGGTGCATTACGGCGTTTGCTGACGTTGTGTGCGGCGAGCCCTTGGATTGCCGAGCAGATCACTCGTTTCCCGCTGCTGCTCGATGAGTTGCTCAACGAGGGCCGACTGTTCAAGCCGCCATTGGCGCCAGAACTGGCCGCCGAATTGCGCGAACGCCTTACGCGGATTCCTGAAGATGACCTCGAACAACAGATGGAAGCTCTGCGCCATTTCAAACTGGCGCATCGCTTGCGCGTCGCCGCCTCGGAAATCGCCGGTAGCCTGCCGCTGATGAAGGTCAGTGATTACCTGACGTGGCTGGCCGAGGCTATCCTCGAGCAAGTGTTGGCCCTGGCCTGGCGCCAGACCGTGGCCAAGTACGGCACGCCGCTGCGCACTGACGGCAGCTTGTGCGATCCCGGCTTCATCATTGTCGGTTACGGCAAGGTCGGTGGTATCGAGTTGGGGCACGGTTCGGATCTGGATCTGGTGTTCATCCACGACGGTGATCCGCAGGCGGAAACCGATGGACCTAAGCCGATTGATGGTGCGCAGTTCTTCACGCGTCTCGGGCAGCGGATCATTCACTTGCTGACGGCGCAGACCAACTCTGGCCAGCTCTATGAAGTGGATATGCGTCTGCGCCCGTCCGGCGCATCCGGGCTGTTGGTGAGTTCGCTGGGGGCTTTTGAGCGCTATCAGGAAAACGAAGCCTGGACCTGGGAACATCAGGCTCTGGTGCGCGCGCGGGTGCTGGTCGGCAGCCAGGATGTCGGGCAGGCATTCGAGAAAGTCCGCGCGCAAGTGCTGGGCAAGGCGCGGGATCTGCCCAAGTTGCAACAGGAAGTCAGCGAGATGCGCGCGAAGATGCGCGACAACCTCGGCAGCAAGAGCACCGCGGCCGGTACGGCGGCGAATGCCTTCGAGGCCTCGGCGCCGTTCGACCTCAAGCAGGACGCCGGAGGTATCGTCGATATTGAATTTATGGTGCAATACGCGGCTCTGGCGTGGTCGCACAGCCACCCGCCACTGCTGCGCTGGACCGATAACATCCGCATTCTGGAAGAGCTGGAGCACGAAGGGCTGATGCCTGCCGAAGATGCCAGTCTGTTGCGCGAGGCCTATAAAGCCTACCGCTCCGCCGCCCACCGGCAGGCCTTGCAGAAGGATGCCGGGGTGATAACAGGTGACCAGTTTGTCGACGAACGTCGGCAGGTATTGCGGATCTGGCGTGAGTTGGGGCTAAGCTGAACACGGTTCGAGCAGCACCCGATACCCTGTGGGAGCGAGCCTGCTCGCGATAGCGGAGTGACAGTCGACAGTTATGTTGAAGGTAATGACCCATCGCAAGCTGCATGGCTCCCACAATGATTCTCGAGGCGGGGAGGCGTAAAGCCTCCCCGGTTCGTTTATGGAAACCACATGAATATTCTGATCGTTGGGCCCAGTTGGGTCGGTGACATGGTGATGGCGCAGACACTGTTTCAGTGCCTCAAGCAGCGCCACCCGCAGTGCGAAATCGACGTGCTGGCTCCCGAGTGGAGCCGGCCGATCCTTGAGCGCATGCCTGAAGTGCGCAAGGCCTTGAGCTTTCCGCTCGGTCACGGCGCGCTGGAGTTGGCGACGCGTCGGCGCATCGGCAAATCTCTGGCCGGCCAGTACGATCAGGCTATCCTGTTGCCCAACTCGCTAAAGTCGGCGCTGGTACCTTTTTTCGCCGGTATCAAGAAGCGCACCGGCTGGCGCGGCGAGTTCCGCTACGGCCTGCTCAATGACGTGCGTACGCTCGATAAAGAACGCTATCCGCTGATGATCGAGCGCTTCATGGCGTTGGCCTATGAGCCGAATGCCGAGTTGCCGAAACCGTATCCGCGTCCAAGCCTGCAAATCGACCCGGTGACCCGCGAAGCGGCACTGGCCAAATTTGGCCTGACCCTCGACCGCCCGGTTTTGGCCCTGTGCCCTGGCGCCGAGTTCGGCGAATCCAAGCGCTGGCCGTCCGAGCATTACGCCAAAGTCGCCGAAGCGCGGATTCGCGAAGGCTGGCAGGTGTGGCTGTTCGGTTCGAAAAATGATCATGCGGTGGGTGAAGACATCCGCGCACGATTGATCCCGGGCCTGCGAGAAGAATCGGTGAACCTCAGCGGCGACACTTCTTTGGCCGAGGCGATTGACCTGCTGTCCTGTGCTGATTCGGTGGTGTCCAACGACTCCGGCTTGATGCACGTTGCGGCAGCGCTGAACCGCCCGTTGGTGGCGGTTTACGGTTCGACCTCGCCGGGCTTCACCCCACCGCTGGCCGAGCACGTCGAAATCGTCCGCCTGGGCCTCGATTGCAGTCCGTGCTTCGACCGTACTTGCCGTTTCGGCCATTACAACTGCCTGCGCCAATTGATGCCGGAAGCGGTCAACGATGCCTTGCAGAAATTGCAGGGCTCTGTGGTCGAGGTTCATTAAGTTGCGGGTATTGCTGATCAAGACTTCATCGCTGGGCGACGTGATTCACGCGTTGCCGGCGCTGACCGACGCGGCTCGGGCGATTCCCGGGATCCAGTTCGATTGGGTTGTGGAAGAAGGCTTTGCCGAAATCCCGACCTGGCACCCGGCCGTCGGCAAAGTGATTCCGGTGGCGATTCGCCGCTGGCGCAAAAACCTCTGGCAGACCATCAAGAGTGGCGAGTGGAAGCGCTTCAAGCAAAGCGTTCGCGCGAGCAAATATGACTTGGTGATCGACGCGCAGGGCCTGCTGAAAAGCGCCTGGCTGACCCGTTATGTCAAAGCCCCGGTGGCCGGCCTCGATAAAGGCTCGGCACGCGAGCCGATGGCGTCGCGTTTCTATGACCGCAAATTGGCCGTGGCCCGTGGTCAGCACGCCGTCGAACGCGTGCGTCAGTTGTTCGCGATTGCCTTGGGTTACGACCTCCCCAAAGGTTTGGGCGATTACGGCCTGAACGTCGAGCGTCTGGTCGAACTGCCGCGCAAAAACGCTTTCGTGGTGTTCCTCCACGGCACCACTTGGGACACCAAGCACTGGCCGGAAGCCTACTGGCGCGAGCTGACCGAGCGTGTTGGTTACCTTGGCGTTGGCGTCAAACTGCCATGGGGCAACCCGCTGGAGAAAGCCCGCGCCGAGCGCATCGCCGCCGGTTTCAAACACGCTGAAGTGTTGCCGAAACTGAATCTGGCCGGCGTCGGCAAGGTGCTGGCCGGGGCTCAGGCCTGCGTGGCGGTGGATACCGGTCTCGGTCACCTTGCGGCAGCGCTGGATGTACCGACGATTTCGCTGTTCGGTCCGACCAACCCGGGCCTGACCGGCGCCTACGGCAAACTGCAGATTCACTTGGCCAGCGATTTCCCGTGCGCGCCGTGCCTGCAAAAGAAATGTACCTATCAACCGACCGCGCAGGATGCCCGTCAGTTTGACCTGAAACGCGAGCAGCCTCTGTGCTTCACGCGTCTGAATCCCGAGCGTGTCGCCAGCCGACTGAGCACGTTGTTAATGGCTGAGGAGCTGCGCTGATGCAATTGGCTTTTGTCCTGTACAAATATTTCCCGTTTGGTGGTTTGCAGCGCGACTTCATGCGCATCGCCCTCGAATGCCAGAAGCGCGGCCACCAGATCCGCGTCTACACGCTGATCTGGGAAGGCGACGTGCCGCCGGGTTTCGAAGTGCTGGTGGCGCCGGTCAAGGCGTTTTTCAATCACCGTCGCAACGAAAAACTCAGCGCATGGATGGAAGCGGATCTGGCCAAGCGTCCGGTGGATCGCCTGATCGGTTTCAACAAGATGCCGGGGCTGGACGTCTACTACGCCGCCGACGGCTGCTTTGAAGACAAGGCGCAGAACCTGCGCAATTCGCTGTACCGCCGTTGGGGCCGCTATCGCCACTTCGCCGAGTACGAACGCGCGGTATTCGCCAAAGACGCGAAAACCGAAGTGCTGATGATTTCCGAAGTGCAGCAGCCGCTGTTCATCAAACATTACGACACCCCGCTGGAGCGCTTCCATCTGCTGCCGCCGGGCATCGCTCAGGATCGTCGCCGCCCTGCGGATGCTGACGAAATTCGCGCCGGCTTCCGCGCCGAATTCAACCTCAAGGACGACGACCTGCTGCTGGTGCAGATCGGCTCCGGGTTCAAGACCAAAGGCGTAGATCGCAGCCTCAAGGCGCTGGCCGCATTGCCGGCCGAACTGAAGAAGCGCACCCGGCTGTTTGTAATCGGCCAGGATGACCCCAAATTGTTCCAGATGCAGAGTGCAACTTTGGGCCTGGGCGATAACGTGACGTTCCTCAAGGGTCGCAGCGATATCCCGCGTTTTCTGCTCGGCGCCGATTTGTTGATCCACCCGGCGTACAACGAAAACACCGGTACAGTGCTGCTCGAAGCGCTGGTCGCCGGTCTACCGGTGCTGGTCAGCGCTGTCTGCGGTTACGCCCATTACATTGCCGAGGCGGATGCCGGGCGAGTGCTGGACGAACCGCTCGATCAGGCGCAACTGACGCAGTATCTGACCGAAATGTTGAAAGACGACGCTGCACGCGCGGCCTGGAGCCGCAATGGTCTGGCCTTCGCCGAGACGGCCGACCTCTACAGCATGCCGCAGCACGCGGCCGATGTGATTCTGGCGGAGCACGCTTAAATGAAGTTGATGCTGGCTGAACCGTTCAAGAGCCTCTGGGCCGGACGCGACCCGTTCGCCGAAGTCGAGGGCTTGCAGGGCGAGGTTTATCGCGAGCTGGAAGCCCGCCGGACATTGCGCACGGAAGTCGATGGCAACGGATTTTTCGTCAAGATCCACCGTGGCATCGGCTGGGGCGAGATTTTCAAGAACCTGCTGACCGCCAAGCTGCCGGTGCTCGGCGCGGGTCAGGAGTGGCAGGCTATTCAGCGTTTGCAGGAAGTCGGCGTGCCGACCATGACTGCCGTCGCCTATGGCGAGAAGGGCAGTAACCCGGCGGATCAGCATTCGTTCATCGTCACTGAAGAGCTGGCGCCGACCATCAGCCTCGAAGACTTCAGTATCGACTGGGTCAAACAGCCGCCCGAGCCAAAACTCAAGCGTGCGCTGATCGCCGAAGTGGCGCGTATGACCGGCATGATGCATCGCGCCGGCGTCAACCACCGCGACTGCTACATCTGCCATTTCCTGCTGCACACCGACAAACCGGTGATGGCGGAGGATTTCAAGCTGTCGGTGATCGACCTGCACCGTGCCCAGACCCGTGCGAAGATTACCCAACGCTGGCGCAACAAGGATCTGGCGGCGCTGTACTTTTCCGCGCTGGACATCGGCCTGACCCGTCGCGACAAACTGCGCTTCCTCAAAAGCTATTTCCAGCAGCCGCTGCGCCAGATCCTGGCTGAAGAAGCGCCGCTGCTGAACTGGCTGGAAGGCAAGGCCAACAAGCTCTATGCGCGTAAACAGCGGTACGGGGATGCGCTCTGATGGCGGGCTGGACTCTTGAGCCGCAATACAGCGATCTCGCCGAAGACTTTGGCAGCCTCGACGCCGTATTTGCCCTGCAAGGCGAGCGCCTGACCCGTGACCCGTTGTCCGAGGTCATTCGCGTGCAACGCAATGGCGTCAACTATTACGTCAAGCGCTACGTCGGTGCCGGAAAAGGCCTGCGCCGTTACCTCGGCAAGCCACGGGTGAAAATGGAATGGCAGAACCTCAAACGCTTCGCCAAGTGGGGCATTCCCACCGCCGAAGTGGTTGCCTGGGGCCTGGAGCGCCGTGGCGCGGCGTATGACCGTGGCGCGATGATCACCCGCGAACTGCCCAACACCGAAGACCTCTCGGCGCTCGCCGAGCGCAAGGACCCGAAGCTCAAGGATCGCGCCTGGGTCGACGGCGTCAGCCGGCAATTGGCCGGCTATACACGGACAATGCACGATCAGCGTTTTACCCATAACGATCTGAAATGGCGCAACCTGTTGATCGATGATCAGGCGCGCATATTTCTCATCGATTGCCCCAATGGCGAGTTCTGGCGCGGGTTCTGGCTCAAGTATCGGATCACCAAGGATCTGGCCTGTCTCGACAAACTCGCCAAATACCACCTGTCCAATACCCAACGCCTGCGCTTCTATATGCAATACCGCCAGTGCGATCGGCTGAATGTTGCCGACAAGAAACGGATTCGGCACGTGGTGAGATTTTTCGAGGGACGTGAATGACTGATTTTCTGGCCGAAGAAGACCGGGCGCTGCTTGAGCGCCACGGTCTAGGCACTTTTGACGCCCTGTGGGCCAAGCAGCTCGAAGCGGTGGACGAGCCTAATACCGCTCGTGGCGGCTGGAGCAGCGTGTTTCGTCTGGATCTGGAAGGCCAGGGTTACTACCTCAAGCGCCAGAGCAATTACCTGACCCGTACCTTGCATGCGCCTTTCGGCGAGCCAAGCTTTGCTCGTGAATTTCGCAACATCAGCCGTTATCGCAAGCTCGGCATTCCGGCGCTGCAAGCGGCATTTTTCGGTGAGCGCAAAGTCGATGGCGAAGTTCGCGCGATCCTGCTGACGCGCGCGCTGGACGGCTGGAGCGACCTTGAGTCGCTGCTGGCGGGCTGGTCGCAGCTGAGCGCCGTGCAGCAATCGGCGATCCTCAAGGCCTGCGGGTTGCTGGCTCGGCATCTGCACGGCGTACGCCAGGTGCATGGCTGCTTCTATCCCAAACACATTTTTCTGCGGGCCAACGGCGACGGGTATCAGGCGCAACTGATCGACCTGGAAAAAACCCGACCGTTATTGTTCGGCATGCGTGACCGGATCAAGGATCTGGAGCCGCTGCAGCGTCGTGCGCCGGAGTGGCGCGAGGCGCAATTGCGTGAATTGCTCGCGGCTTATCTCGATCAGTCGACCGACAGTTCGCTGCTCGACAACTGGCTTGCCCGGCTGACGGCGCGACGTAGTCACAAGGAGACCCGCTGATGCAATTGTCCGCGCTGGCCGCTGTCGGGCGAGCCCCAGAACTGCCGCTGACGGTGACCCTTTCTGATGCGGCCGGTGCTGCGGATCTGCAGTTGTTGAGTCTGCTGCGCGTGTTGCCTGGGCAGCGTTACGTTGGTGCCGGTGTCTGGCGCGGCCGGCCGGTGCTGGCCAAGTTGCTGGTCGGCAGCAAGGCTGCCCGGCACTTTCAGCGTGAGCTGGAAGGCGTGCGCTTGCTGGCTGCTCAAGGTCTGACGACTCCGCTGCTGCTGGCCGATGGTCTGGTGAACGGTGAGGGTGGCTGGCTGCTGTTCGATTTCCTTGAGGGAGCCGAAAGCCTTGGTGAGGCCTGGAGCAAAGTCGAGGCGCTGCCGGTGCTGGCGGATGAGCAATCCGCCGTGTTGGCCGAGGCGCTCGGCGCCATCGGTCTGTTGCACGGCAAGGGGCTTTGGCAGGAAGACCTGCATCTGGACAACCTGCTGCGACATGGCGGTCAGTTGTACTTGATCGACGGTGCCGGCATTTGTGTGGAAACCGCCGGTCAACCGCTGTCACGGCAGAAGGTTCTGGAAAACCTCGGTGTGTTTTTTGCTCAGTTGCCCAAGGCGCTCGAGCAGTACACCGAAGAGTTGCTGGTTTATTACCTGCTGAGCAACAGCGAGCACGCGTTGCCGCTGGAAGCCTTGCAGAAACAGATCGACAAGGTGCGCCGCTGGCGTTTGAAGGATTACCTGATCAAGGTCGGCCGCGAATGCACGCTGTTCAGCGTCCAGCGTGGGGCGTTTGGTTTGCGGGCGATCCGGCGCGAGGAAGAAACGGCCATGGTGCCGGTGCTTGAGCAGGCCGATGCGCTCCTTGATCAGGGCCATCTCTATAAAACCGGCGGGGCCGCGAGCGTCGGCAAGGTCGAAGTGGGCGCACGCACACTGGTGATCAAGCGCTATAACATCAAGAGCTTTGCCCATTGGCTCAAGCGTTTCTGGCGTCCGAGTCGTGCCTGGCACTCATGGCGCGAGGGCAATCGCCTGGCGTTTCTTGGTATTGCCACGCCCAAGCCGCTGGCAGTGCTGGAAAAGCGTTTTTTGTGGTTGCGCAGTCGCGCGTATCTGGTGACCGAGTTCCTGCCGGGGCCAGACATCATCGAGCGCTTCGCGCCTTACGTTGAAAATGGCGAGGCGCCGGAATCGGAATTGCAGGCGCTGGATGTGCTGTTTGCGCAATTGATTGCCGAACGCATCAGTCATGGTGATTTCAAAGGCCATAATCTGTTCTGGCAGGACGATCGCTGGGCTCTGATCGATCTGGATTCGATGTGCCAGCATGGCTCGATGGGCACCTTCGTGGGGGCCTATGCGCGGGATCGCGCGCGGTTCATGCGTAACTGGCCGGAGAGTAGCGCGCTCTATCAGGTGATTGATCAGCGGTTGCCCAAAGATATCTCCAGCGCGACCTGAGAGGTTTGTTGAGCGCAGCCAATCGCGCGCTCGGCAATGGGGGACAAGATCCAGCGACTTGTCCTACAGCCTCATCAGAAGCGATGAACTGTGCCCGCTGCAGCCTCGATGCTAGTTTGCCTGACGACTTCGGAGGGCAACTCTTGACGATCAAAAAGGCTATGACTCTGGGCGCTTTTTCATGGGTTTTGTCAGGCTGCGGCAGCGCCCTGACGATATTGCAAGACGATGCCGACGTTGCTCGCGACATGCGCAAGCAAAAAACCTACTGCCAATCCATTTCGCGCATTTACAGCGGCCTGGCCTACGACTTCTGCGTATTGAACGCACCGCCAGATCCAAGCGGCTACCTCGTACCTTTCGTGTTGCTGGATTTGCCGCTATCCGGTGCATTCGACACGGTTGTGCTGCCCTATACGATTTATCGGCAGGTCACTGAGGGCCACCTCAGCATTTATTGGCGCAGGGGCGGTTATTGAGCCAAACGACAAGGTATATCTGAACCATTCGCTCCGGGGCAATTCGCACAGGGTAATTCCCGTCTTGTTTACGCTATAATCCCGCCCTTTAGCTGTCTCTCGCCTCGCGCGAGGGCACATCAATTTTCAAGGCGCATCGCGCCTGCATGCAGACTAAAGAGGCTAGACCCCTGTGGCATTGACGATTCTTGGCCTGTCCGGCGCCCTTAGCCATGACCCTTCAGCAGCCTTGTACATCGACGGCAAGCTGGTGGCGGCGGCTGAAGAAGAGCGCTTCGTACGCGATAAGCATGCAAAGAACCGCATGCCCTACGAGTCGGCGAAGTTCTGTCTTGAACAGGCCGGCATCAAGCCGTCCGACGTTGACGTGGTTGCGATCCCGTTCGCCCCGATCAGCCTGTTCGGCAAGGCCCGCTGGCACTATGCCAAGCGGTACTGGTACGCCCCGGACCGTGCCCTCGACGCGATCCTGATGGGTAACCGTCGCTACAAGCGCTATCGCAACAAGATTGTCTGGTGCCTCGAGCAACTGGGCTTTGATCCGAAAAAAATCAAGATCGAGCCCGTCGAGCATCATTTGGCTCACGCTTCCAGCGCATACCACTGCTCCGGTTTCAAAGAGAAAACCGCGATCCTCGGTATCGACGGCAAGGGCGAGTACGCCACGACCTTCTTCGGTTACGGCGAAAACGGCAAGATCCACAAGATCAAGGAATTCTTCGATCCGGACTCCCTCGGCGGCCTGTACGGTGCGATCACCGAATTCCTCGGTTTCGAGATGCTCGACGGCGAGTTCAAGGTCATGGGCATGGCGCCATACGGTGACGCCAGCAAATACGACTTCTCGCGTCTGGCTTCGTTTGAGAACGGCGAACTGGTGATCAATACCGACTACGCCAACGTGATCGGCCTGCGTCGTTACAAAGAGAAGGGCAAGGGTTTCTACTTCTCGCCGAAGCTGATCGAATGGCTTGGCCCGAAACGTGAAGGCGATATCGCTGACGAACCTTACATCCACTACGCCGCGAGCATGCAAGCGCTGTTCGAGAAACTGGCGTTGCAGATGATCGACTACTACCTGGGCGATGTGCTCAAGGAAACCGGCAAACTGGCATTCGCCGGTGGCTGTGCGTTGAACGTCAAGCTCAACCAGAAAATCATCGCCCGTGATGACATCAAGGAATTGTTCGTACAACCGGCGTCCGGCGATGCCGGCACCGCAGTTGGCGCAGCAGCCTATGTGTCCCACGCCCGTGGCGTACCGGTCGAGAAGATGGAGCACGTCTACCTCGGCCCGTCCTACAGCAACGAAGACGTGATCGCCGCGTGCGCCCGTCACGAGAGCAAGCCGGCCTGGCGCAAACTCGACAACATGCCGGAGCAGATCGCCAAAATCATGGTTGAAGGCAATCCTGTTGCCTGGTTCCAGGGTCGCATGGAGTTTGGTCCGCGTGCGTTGGGTGGCCGTTCGATCATTGGCTGCCCAAGCGTGGCTGGCGTGGCTGACCGCATCAACCACCAGATCAAGTTCCGCGAGCGCTGGAGGCCTTTCTGCCCGTCGATGCTCGACACCGTCGCCCCACAGATGATCAAGATTGATCACCCGGCGCCGTTCATGACCTTCACCTTTGAAGTGGCCGAAGAGTGGAAGACCCGCGTGCCGGAAGTCGTCCACGAAGACGGTACGTCCCGTGCCCAGGTGCTCAAGCGCGAGTACAATCCGCGCTACTACGACATGATGAAGGCATTGGAAAATCTGACCGGCAATGGCGTGTCGCTGAACACCTCGCTCAACCGTCGAGGTGAACCGATGATCTGCTCGCCGACCGACGCGCTGAACATGTTTTTCGGCTCGGATCTGGAATACCTGATCATGGAAGATATTCTGGTCGTTAAAGAGGGTGTGAAAGGATACTGTCTTGACTGAGACACTGATCAGCGTTGTGATTCCCGTTTACAACTACGCGAGAACCCTGCCCCGTGCAGTGGAATCGGTGTTGGCGCAACTGGATGAAGCGACGGCAGATCTGTTGATCATCGACGATGGGTCGACGGACGAGACGCCTGAGGTAGTGGAGAGACTTCTGCTCAAGCATGGCGGGCGTTTTCGCGCGCTGCGCAAAAGCAATGGCGGCTTGTCGACAGTGCGCAATCGGGGTCTCGAAGAGACGACCGGGCAGTATCTGGTCTTTCTTGATTCCGACGACGAAATGGCGCCCGGCGCACTGGCTGCGCTTTCAGAACATATCGCCAGCAACCCTGAAAGTCGGATGGTCATTGGCGCGCACTGGTCGGTGTTTGCTGACGGCAGGCGCAGCTTGCAGCCAGCCAAACCCTTGCCTTTGACCCCCCGGCAGCGATTGCAGGGCTACCTGCTGGACAAGACCGTGTCGATTTCCAACGGCGCCTGTGCAATGCATCGTGATGTATTCGTTCCGGGTAATTACCCGGAGCATTTGCGCAACGTCGAGGACCTGCCAGTGTTTGCTCAAGTGCTGGCGCGTTTTCCTTGCAGCGTTCTGGACAAGCCTCTGGCACTTATCTACAAGCATGCCGACAGCATGCGCCATGATTTGCGCCAAAGTCTTGCGGCCGGCACCGAGCAGGTTGTCAGCGAAGTGTTCTCCAAGCGACGGATGCCGGAAGGGATGCACGACCTGCGGCAGGCATTTCTGGCGCAGCGTTGCCTGTCGCTGTTCCGCGATTGTTATTCCCATGGCAAGTACGACTTGGCCAAGACCTTCTATTTTCAGGCGTTGCGTGCAGACTGGCGTACGGTTTCGCGTTGGTCATACACTCGCAAGGCTTTGCGGCTGCTGTTTCGGTAATGGTTCGCGCAGTGCATGCGCGTACCTGGTAATGGGTGTCGATGAGGTGGCTGGGTGAAAGGTACGGGCAGCAAGATGGGAGTTAAAGTCTCCAGGATCGTCGACGAATACCCGGTACGGCTGGCATTTTTTGGCAGTTTGCTGCTCTCGCTGATTGCGGTCATGGGCACCGCGACAGTAGGGCGAGATGCCGCGCTGTACATTGATATTGCGCAACAGGTAACTGAACACGGCCCCAATGTGGCCTGGGCAACTTTCGACTGGCCCTGGTTTTCCTTTCTGCTGGCTGGCACGCATCTCGTCCTGCGTTTGCCGCTGGAACTGAGCGCCTATCTCTGGTGCGGGCTTTTCTTTGCCGGTACCAGTGCGTTGATGGTGGACTGCATACGTCAGCGTTCACCTGACATCACCCGCTGGGCTTGCCTGGTGGTGCTGGCGATGCCGGCAGTCAATGCCTTTCGAAATGACATCATTCGTGAATGCGGTTTCTGGTTTTTCTGTACGCTGACGCTCTGGCTTGCGTTGCGCTGGCAGGCCCGTGGTGGCTGGTTTCGTGCGGCATTCATCCATCTGGCCATAGTCGCGGCCGCCTTGTTCCGGCTGGAAGCCTTGTTGCTGATTCCGGCGTTGGCGCTCTGGCAGTTGCCCAGTCTGTGGTCGTCGACTCGACGCTTGCAATTTCTTCAGTTCTCGCTGCTGCCGGTTTTGGGGTTGCTGGTCATCTCGGTATCGGGCGTGCTCCTGTCGGCGCGTGTGATGCTTTATCTGGACATGATTGCCCCCCGCGGCGTGCTGTCATCGTTTCAGATGCTATGCGATCAATTCGCCAACTCGCTGATCAACAAGTACTCCCAGGATGAAGCTGGCCGAATCATTTTCTTCGGCATCCTGGCGACAATGACCATCAGTTTCGTGAAATTGATGGGGCCTTTCGCCGTTCCGTTCATTTTGCGTCGCAACTGGGGTGCGCTAAGCATCTACTGGCGCGAATATCGCCCCTTCGCATGGACGGCGTTGCTGTACCTGGTGGTGCTGGTGCTGTTTTTCATCAAGCAGCAGTTCATGAATACGCGCTACCTGAGTTTTCTGAATCTGCTGTTCGTGCCGGTGCTGGCGATGGGGTTGGCGGCGTTTGTGCGCGAGTTCCCGCGTTGGGGCAAGTGGTTGGTTGTTTTGGCGCTGTTGGTGATGCTGTCGAACGTCATTTCCACCGGGGCCGGCAAAACTCACTATGTCGACGCGGGCCGCTGGGTGTCTTCCCACGTTGAACCGGGTGCGCCGATCTGGTTCGAGGATGGGCGGATCAGTTACTACGCCGGTCGCGGCTATGTGCTGCCTGCTCTGACCCAGGAAGAGGCACTGTCGCCAGCGCATGCCGGCGACTATCGGTATTTTGTGATCGAGGCGAAGGGTGACGAGCCTTGGCTGAAGGAGTGGCTGCAAGCGCACAAGCTGCGCATCATCGAGCACTTCGCCAATCGAAAAGGTGCAACGGTCGTAGTCATTGGCCGCTAAGGTTTAACTCAGCAGCGGCCGCAGGCGCGAGATCAATGGCGCCTGCCGGTTGCTCGGCAGGGCTTGGCGGTAACCTTCAATAAAGCTGTTGCCGGCGTCCTGCCCCAGCAGCCATTGCCGGTCTTCCTTGTAACGCAGCAAGTGGGCGAAATTGCGCAGGCGTTTGCTGTCGCTGAGTGCGCGCTTCTGGCAGCGCAGGTCGGCGATATCGATCAGGCCCAGGTGGTTGTCGGGAGTCAGTACGACGTTGCCAAAGTGCAGCGATCGAAAGTACACACCTTTCTCGTGCAATTGCGCAAAGAACCCGCCCAGTTGGAATCTCAGAGAATCATTGCCTTCGCGGGTGCCTTGTAACTGGCGCACCGTTTCGCCCGCGAGCGGGGTGTAATACACGCAGTCACGTTCGATGCTCGGGATGCGATAGACCGCGATGACTTTCGGGCAGAGGATGCCGCGCTCCTCAAGTGCCCGGGTGTTGTCGGCAAAGCGTTGCGCGTATGGATAGAGCAGCGCCGAACTGAGCAGCCGTTTGCGGCGGAACAGCTTGAGCATGCGACCATCGGCCAATCTGAGCACTTTGTCGCCGGAACCGTCGGCTTCCAGTACGTGTGCACCTTCGCGCAGTGCCTCGTAAGTGCTGTGATCAATCGATTGCATGTCCGGCTCCCCATCATTAGCGGCGTATCTTAACCGACTTGGTCAAGGGCTGGCGTGAAGTCATGTTTATCGAGGGAAAAACGCGTGTGATATCATCCCCGCCTCACTGAATTGTGCGGATCACCATGAGCAGTCCTGAACCGAAAGCCCAGTCAACGCTGGCGATCTACTTCCGCCTATTGGCTTACGTGCGGCCTTATGCCGGTCTCTTCCTTCTCAGCATCGTCGGGTTTCTGATCTTCGCATCGACTCAGCCGATGCTCGCTTACATCCTCAAGTACTTTGTCGATGGTCTGGCCAATCCTGAAGCCAGTCTGTTTCCGGGCAACCCCTATCTGGGCAAATTGCAGTTGCTCCAAACCGTGCCGCTGATGATCGTCTTCATCGCTCTGTTGCAGGGCGTCGGGTCGTATCTGGGCAACTTCTTCCTGGCGCGGGTTTCACTGGGCCTGGTGCATGACCTGCGGGTCGTGCTGTTCAACAAATTGCTGGAGTTGCCTAACCGCTTCTTCGACAAGAACAACTCCGGCCATCTGATTTCCCGGATCACCTTTAACGTGACGATGGTCACCGGTGCGGCGACGGATGCGATCAAAGTGGTCATCCGTGAAGGTATGACCGTAATTTTCCTGTTCTGCACCCTGTTGTGGATGAACTGGAAACTCACCCTGGTGATGGTGGCCATCCTGCCGGTGATCGGCATCATGGTGAACAGCACCAGCAAGAAATTCCGCAAGCAAAGCAAAAAGATCCAGGTGTCGATGGGCAACGTTACGCACGTCGCTTCCGAGACGATCCATGGTTATCGCGTCGTGCGCAGCTTCGGCGGTGAAGTCTACGAGAAAAACCGCTTTCGCGACGCCAGCCAGAGCAACACCGACAAGCAACTGACGATGACCAAGACCGGCGCGGTTTACACGCCGATGCTGCAACTGGTGACTTACAGCGCCATGGCCGTGGTCATGTTCCTTGTGCTGTACCTTCGTGGTGACGCATCACCGGGTGATCTGGTGGCTTACATCACCATGGCCGGTCTGTTGCCCAAGCCTATCCGTCAGTTGTCCGAAGTCAGCTCGACCATCCAGAAAGGTGTGGCCGGTGCCGAGAGTATCTTCGAACAGTTGGATGAGCCGGCTGAAGTGGATCAGGGCACGGTCGAGCGCGATCGTCTTGAAGGCCGACTGGAAGTGCGCAATCTCAGCTTCCAGTACCCGGACACCGACAAGCAGGTGCTCAACGACATCAGCTTTGTCGTGGAGCCAGGGCAAATGGTCGCATTGGTTGGCCGTTCGGGCAGCGGCAAGTCCACCCTTGCCGGGCTGATTCCGCGTTTTTACCAGCACGAACAGGGGCAGATTCTGCTCGATGGCGTCCAAGTGCAGGATTTCACCTTGCGCAGTCTTCGTCGTCAGATCGCTCTGGTAACCCAGGCGGTCACGCTGTTCAACGATACGGTGACCAACAACATCGCGTACGGCGATCTGGCGGGTGCACCTTTCGAAGAGGTCAAGCGTGCCGCTTCCGAGGCCTATGCCGACGAGTTCATCGTCAAGATGCCGCAGGGCTATGAAACCATGGTCGGCGAAAACGGCGTGCTGCTTTCCGGCGGCCAGCGTCAGCGTATCGCCATCGCTCGGGCGCTTCTCAAAGACGCGCCGCTGTTGATACTCGATGAAGCCACTTCAGCCCTCGATACCGAGTCGGAGCGGCATATTCAGGCAGCGTTGGATCATGTGGTGCAGAACCGCACGACCCTGGTGATTGCGCACCGCTTGAGCACCATCGAGAAGGCTGACCTGATTCTGGTCATGGATGAAGGCCGGATCGTTGAACGCGGTACCCACGCACAACTGCTGGAGCAGAACGGCTATTACTCCCGTCTGCACGCCAAAGAGTTTGAAGAGGGTGATGAAATTCAGCCGGCCCACGCGACCAACGTATGCTGACGATGTTTCGCAGCTTTCGTGAACGTGGCTGGACGGAGATCGACCGGGACGCCTACTCCCGGGCATGGCAGTGTTTCGGCGGCAGCTTCGCGACGCATCCCGAGGTGGTCGAGCGCCTGTCGACGTTCGTGGGTATCGAACTGCGCTATCTGGGCTGGATCGTTGGCGGCGATGTTGTCGCCGCCATTCCCTGCTGGGGTCGGCATGTAGCTTTGTCCAAGGAAGTGCTCAAGCGCGAGGGCAAGCGCGGGTTGCTGGACATGGGCAATGCGGAAATCATTCTGCCGATCGCGCCCGATGTCGTCGTGCCGGTTCGCCAGCGCATGGCTTATGTCTCCCAGCTCAATGCCGAGCAGATCAGTACCTTGAAAGTGCAGCCGGAGGGCCTGGCCCTGGCCCGATTGCCGGAAGAGTATTCGAAGAAGTTCCGCTACAACCAGCGTCGCGAGCAGCGCTTGCTTGAAGAGGCGGGTGGTTCGCTGGTGCCGATGTCCGAGTTTTCTGCCCAAGAGCAGGCGCAGGCATACGCTGATCTGTTTCAGCGTCGCTGGGGTTTTGAAGTGCCGGGCAAGGCCGGGCTCGTAGAAGTCTTTACACTGCTGCGCGAATTCATGACAGGTTCCGTCGCCATGCTCGAATCGGCACCGGTGGCCATTCAGGTGCTGTACCGCGTCGAGGCGCCGCAATGGGTTTCGCTGGAATACATCAATGGTGGTGTCGACCCGCAGAGTCGTGAGTTCAGCCCCGGTAGCGTACTGAGTTTCGTCAACACTCAGCAGGCCTGGGCAGACGCGCAGGCGCTGGGCAAGCCTTTGCGTTATTCATTCGGTCGTGCCGACCGTGAGTACAAGGATCGCTGGTGCCACACGGTGCCGGTCTACAAGGTCTGAATTGATGAGCGCTCGCAAGCAACAGCTACTTAAGGCCCACCGGCGCAACAAGCGGATGTTCCTTGTCGCGTTCCTGGTTGCGCTGCTGGTGATCGGATTCCTGATCGGCTGGTGGCTGGTGCCGCTGTTGCTGGTGCTGGCCTGGGTTGCCCACGAGGCATGGTTTGCCGATCACTTGTTTTACCGGCCATCCGACGATTATCGATACGACTTTCCAGCGAATGCTGCGCGTCAGCAGGTAAGCCTGGACGGCGGCGTGGTGCGCCTGAGCGGCTCGTTGGCGCCGGGCGAAACGCTCATTCTCGAGCTTGAATTGAAGTCCGGCTGGCTGGGGCGCTGGCTCGATCCTTACGTTCAGGTGGGTGATGATCGCCAGGACTTCGAACGTGGGGTCAAGGGGCGGCGTTTCCTGAATCTTTCCGGGCAGGCGGATACGCTAAGTCAAGGCGCGCTGACGCTGCGCGGCCGATATTGCGCGCTGGGTGCCACGGGCACGCTGTGGGTCATGGCTAATCCCGATTACACCCGTCAGCGCGTGATGGTCATTGCGCCCCATGCCGATGATGCGGAACTGGCTGCCTTCGGCCTCTACAGTCGCAGCGAAGACGTTAGCATCGTCACCCTGACCCAGGGCGAAATCGAGGCTGAAAACTTCCAGTCACTGGGCCTCGATCAAGCCGCCGCTGCCCGACTGAAGGGGCGTTTACGCAGTTGGGACAGTCTAGTTATTCCTTTATGGGGCGGCGTACCGGCCGAGCGTTGCGTGCAATTGGGTTATTACTGCCTGCAATTGCCAGCGATGGCCGCAGAACCGGCCACGGCGTTCGGTTCCCGTGAGTCGCAGGAAAGCGATGTACGCAGTGTGCGCCGACACAATCCGCTGACCTTGCCTGCCGACGCCGATGGGCAGCCGACCTGGCAGAATCTGGTCGCAGACGTGACCGCGCTGCTGGAACACTATCGTCCAGAGGTAGTGGTGACGCCGCATCCTGAGCTGGATCCGCATAGCGACCACGTTGCCTCCACCCAGGCACTGCTTGCGGCGATTGCCCTGAGCGACTGGAAACCCAAAACCTTGCTCATGTACGCCAATCACCTGCATGACAACGACCGCTGGCCGATGGGGCCTGCCGGTGCCGGTGTCGCGTTGCCGCCGGCCATCGAACCATTGCCGGCCGACCGCTTGTGGAGCCCGCTGCTTTCAGCGGACGTGCAACTGGACAAGGCCATGGCGTTGGCCATGGAGCACGACTTGCAGGGTGGGCAAGTGTTCAAGCGCCAACTGCGACGCTGGATCCAGCACGCTTTGGCGGGTCGTCGCTGGCCTGTCACGGGCAGTAACGAGTTTTTCCGCAAGGCTGTCCGGCGTCATGAGTTGTTCTGGGTGCGCGACCTTTCAGATTGAGGCGGACGGCGCTTTACCCTGTGTTAATATCGCGCCCCTGTTCATTTTGTATGTGGGTTGCTCCATGAAGTTGTCCATGCCGCGTTTCGATCAAGCCCCGGTCTTGGTAGTCGGCGATGTCATGCTCGACCGTTACTGGCATGGCGGAACCTCACGGATTTCCCCTGAGGCCCCGGTGCCGGTCGTTAAAGTCGAGCAAATCGAAGATCGTCCGGGCGGTGCCGCGAACGTTGCCTTGAACATTGCCGCGCTGGGTGCGCCGGCGTCCCTGGTCGGTGTGACCGGTGACGACGAAGCCGCCGACAGCCTGAGCAACAGCCTCAAGGGCGCGGGCGTACGAGCTTTGTTCCAGCGCATTGCGCATCAGCCAACCATCGTCAAGCTGCGGGTCATGAGCCGGCACCAGCAATTGCTGCGTATCGACTTCGAAGAACCGTTCGCCACCGACGCCCTGGCCCTTGGCTCGCAGGTCGATGACTTGCTCGAAGGCATCAAGGTGCTGGTGTTGTCCGATTACGGCAAAGGCGCGCTGAAAAACCACCAGGCATTGATCCAGGCGGCACGCGCGAAGAATATTCCGGTGCTGGCCGACCCGAAAGGCAAGGATTTCTCGATCTACCGTGGCGCCAGCCTGATCACCCCGAACCTCAGCGAATTCGAAGCCATCGTCGGCGGCTGCGCCGATGAGCACGAACTCGTCAGCAAGGGTGCGACGCTGATGCACGACCTGGAGCTCGGCGCTTTGCTGGTGACTCGCGGTGAGCACGGCATGACCCTGCTGCGTCCTGACCAGCCTGCGCTGCACCTGCCGGCCCGGGCCCGTGAAGTGTTCGACGTGACCGGTGCCGGTGACACAGTGATTTCCACCCTGGCGGCGGCCATTGCGGCGGGCGAGGATCTGCCTCATGCGGTGGCGTTGGCCAACCTGGCGGCAGGCATCGTGGTCGGCAAGCTCGGTACGGCGGCCATCAGCGCCCCGGAACTGCGTCGCGCCATTCAGCGTGAAGAAGGTTCCGAGCGTGGTGTATTGGGCCTGGAGCAGTTGCTGCTCGCGGTGGCCGATGCCCGCGCGCACAACGAAAAAATCGTGTTCACCAATGGCTGCTTCGACATCCTGCATGCCGGCCATGTGACCTATCTGGAACAGGCGCGGGCCCAGGGTGATCGCCTGATTGTCGCAGTCAACGACGATGCGTCGGTCAGCCGTCTGAAAGGGCCGGGGCGCCCGATCAACAGCGTCGACCGGCGCATGGCTGTGCTGGCCGGGCTTGGGGCGGTGGACTGGGTTATCAGCTTCCCTGAAGGCACCCCGGAAAATCTGTTGCGCGAGGTCAAACCGGACGTACTGGTCAAGGGCGGCGATTACGGGATCGAGCAAGTGGTCGGCGCTGACATCGTGACCGCTTATGGCGGCACCGTGAAAGTGCTGGGACTGGTGGAAAACAGCTCGACAACTGCGATTGTCGAAAAAATCCGCAGTCGCTGATCAGATGGATTTTTACCGTTGTGTACTGCGTGTGAACGGATTTTGCCTTGGGGATCTAACCGTTTCCGTTGATGTTGGCAGGGTTGAATCCGATGCGCTTGCCTGCTTACGTCGCGTGGTCATTTAATTTATGAAAGTCATGCTCTTGGTGATGGACGAGCAGCGGGTCATTCTTGATCGGCTATACGACATCGTGCAGCAGAACTGTGATGAATGTGTCATCTACCGCTTGAGCAAGCAGCAACAGATGAACTTGGGACCGTTTCTGGCGTCGGTCGATTACCACACTTTCGACCGTGTGGTGATCTTCTCCCGGGTCAAGCGCCTGGCCCCGCAACTGCGGGTGCTCAAGTGTATTCCCGGGCTGGTTTTTCTCGAACACGATGCCTACCAGAACTACATGCCGGCGAGTAAATACCGTGGCGTGTATTCGCGTCTCTACAGTCGTCTTCCGAGCTGTCGGGCGCTGGTTTCTGGAGCAGTAGTCGCGCGCAAGATGCTGGCTGAGGGCATCGACACGGTGTTCGTCTCCAAGGGTTACGACGAGCAGATGCTGCGCAACACGGGTGCCGAGCGCGACATTCCCATCGGTTTTCTCGGCAGCCTGAAAAGTACCGAGTACGCCCAGCGCAAGGCACTGCTCGAATCGCTCGCGCAGCGCACCGGTATGCTGGTGACGCGCACCAAATCGGGCGAGGAATATCTGGAAACGCTCAATCGCATCAAGATCTTCGTCAGTGCCGACATCGGCATGAACGAGTTCATGATCAAGAACTACGAAGCCATGGCCTGCGGTTGCGTGCTGCTGGCCTGGAGCCAGGGCGAAGAAGATCAGTTGCTCGGTTTCGAAGACATGCACAACACCGTGTTTTATCGCAGCGAAGACGAGGCGGTGGAAAAGATCAAACTGCTGCAGGGCGATCCGGAGCTGTCGCAGCTTATCGCCAGCAACGGTCAGGCGTTCGCGCAAAGTCGCTATTCCTTCGCTCGTGTCGGTCAGGCCCTCGCTACTGAAATCCAGCGCGAGATGCGCCCCTGGCAGTCGCCTTCGGCCTTCACACGGTTCTGGGTCAAACTGCGTTACGGCATGAAGGTGCCGGTCTGAATGATCGACGAACACATGGCGCTGGATGCGCTACCCGGCGGTGACCAGTCCGTTCTGGACGCGTTGCCCGAGCCATTGCGCGATTGCCTGAGCCGAGCGGCTCGGGTCGTACTGATTGCCAACAATCCGGCCATCACGGCGGCAGATTTTCAGGCGCTGAATATCAGCGCCAATGACGTTGTCGTCAGCTTCAATACCTGCATCAAGGCGCCGCTGCTCAACTCGCTATGCGTGAATGTCTTTGTGCATGGCTATAACGCACCGGACGCCTATTTTTTTGGTCTGCCTTACGGCCCGGACGTGCAACGGTTGTTCGAGCACGCGGGTGAGCGTTGTTTCACCATGCTGGTCGGCTGCGCCGCACCGATGTGTCCGTTGCCACGAGTGGCCATGTATTGGGATCGCATCCCGTTGCCGCCGCTGTGGAACTACCCGGTCGATCGGCCGGGCGGCAAGCGATACGTCGGGCCGTCCACCGGCTTCAACACGCTGGTGTTGTTTGACTGGTTGCGCGGACACGCCGGTTATACCTATCAGCTCATGACCCTGGGATTTTCCAACGAAGCGGGAAAACTGTGGGGTGGTCACGCGTGGGATTATGAGCGGGACTGGCTGCAGAAGTCCGACGTCATTGTGGTGCCTTTGCAACCCCGACGCTGGTGGCAAAAGCTGTTTCGCCAAAAATAAAAAGGTGCCGTTGAGTGTTGAAAATCGCCGTAGCTTTTTTCGGGATCCCGAGAAACTCGCAGATATGCTTCCCCTCCATCGAACAGAACGTACTGGCGCAGTTGCCTGCGGGCAGCGACGTAAAGTGCTTCTATCACCTGTACAAAATCGATGAAGTGCAGAATGTGCGATCGGGAGAGAAGGGCGAGCTGGCGGCTGACAACTATCAGCCGTTCGAGTCGATGACCGGCGCGCTGACTTCGACCGAAGGCGTGCTGGATCGCTGGGACTTCGAACAGGTCAAAGCACAGGGCGATACCTGGGCCGATGACTATGCGTCGCTGCGCAACCTGATCTATCAGCTCAACTCATTGCACACCGTCACCACCATGATCGAAACCTTCAATCCGGATTTCGTCGTGTTCGTGCGCCCGGACAATTTCTTCCATAACCCGCTTCCCGGCTATGTGTTCAATCATGCAGAGGCCCGGCGGCACAATGCCTACATTCCGGACTGGCAGTGGTGGGGCGGCTTGAATGATCGCTTTGCCATTTGTGGGCGCGATACCTATCTCGCGTACGGCAAGCGGATCGAGCGCATCTTTGATTTTTGCAAGGCAACTGGACGCAAGCTGCATTCCGAGCGTTTGCTCAAGTACGCATTGCTGGAGGCGGGAGCCAAAGTCTGCACGCTGCCGACCCAAGCCTCTCGGGTGCGAATCACCGGCGTTTTTGCTGAAGAGTCGTTTTCGCCCAAGCGCGGCATGGGCAAACGCGAAAACCGCTATTTCCATTTCTTCGCCACGTTGCGTACCTGGATGGATCGTCGGCGCTAACCGGCTATTTGCTCGCGCGTTTCTTGCCGATTCCAACCAGGCTCAGCGCCTTCAGACTCAATTGCTTGAGTCCCGCGCGAGGCGGCTTCGCCGGTTGCAGGCCCTGTTGCACGACCCAGTCTTTCCAGCGAATCCGCTCGTCGCGCACGACCCAGCCTTGCTGGGTCGCAAAGCTCTCGGCCAGGTAAAGTCCACGGGTGCTGGCCGGCAGGAGTTTATCGCGGTTGAGGGTGTACAGCTCGGCCAGTGGCGCGCCGTCCTTGAGCGGCATCAAGTACAGGTCGGGGCGTTTGCGGTCGAGCCGCGCCACCAGTTGATCACCTTCCAGACGCTCATCGACGTGGAACAGACTCAGGGATTTGGCTTCTTTGGGCACGTCCAGACGCAGGTCGTAGATCAATTGCAATGAAGCGGTCGGTAAATGGACATAGGCCTGCGGCCGCTCCTGCAATTGCAGATTGGCGCACCGCACCGGTCGTGCTGCGCCGGACAGTGGCGTCAGGCGAAACGGCAAGGCCTCGCGATAATGCAGCGCAGATGAGTAGGGCGCCGGCAGCCAGGTATCGTTGAAGCGCCCGCCGAGCCAGCCCTCCGGGGTTTCCAGCAAACACTCTTCGGCGATCTCTTGAATGGCCGTGTGCAGCGGAATATTCAGTTCGTGAGCCGGCACGTAACCGGAAATCAGCTTGAGCACCACATCGCCGCGATCCTGCCGCCGCTGACGCACCAACACCCAGTAATCGCGATTTTGCCAATGCAGGGTCAGGCGCACCGAAACCCCGAGATTGGCCAGCTCCAGCGAGAAGCGCTCGGCGTCCGCCACGCTGACCGGTTTGCGTCGTTGCAAGGTCTGCGCGAAGTTCAGCGGCATGCCGACGCTCTGATAGGTCAGGCCTTCGGGCGTAGCTTCTACGTACAGGGGCAGGGTCTTGAAGTTGCTCGGGTTCTTTCTGATGAGCGTGCGCGGCATATCGGCTCCTGCTTAAGGCCGCGGGGCGGCGTCAGTGACCACGAAGGACCTGGGCAACGGTCGCAACGTTGTGGGCGAGGTGCAGCGGATTGATCGTTCCGACAATAGCACTGGCCACGCCAGGCTGGGCAAACAGCAACTCGAAGCTGGCGCGCACCGGGTCGACGCCTGGGCTCAGGCAAACGTGACCACTGGCCAAGGCTTTTTTCACCAGAACGGCTTTGCCGTGGGCAGCAGCATAGTCAATGACAGCTTTCTCGTTTTGTTCGTTCAGATTGTAGGTGACCATCGCACAGTCGCCTTGCTCCAGTGCTTTCAATCCGCCTTCGACGGTTTTGCCGGAAAAGCCGAAGCCGCGAATCTTGCCCTCAGCCTTGAGCGTCGCAAGTGTGGCGTAAACCTCCTCGTGCTCAAGGATGGCCATGTCGTTGCCGTCGGAATGCACCAGCACCAGATCGATGAAATCCGTTTCCAGACGTTGCAGGCTGCGCTCCACCGACATCCGCGTGTGCGCTGCGCTGAAGTCATGGCGCGAAAGGCCGTCGGCAAACTCTTCGCCGACCTTGCTGACGATCACCCAGTCATTGCGCTGGCCGCGCAACAGCGGGCCGAGGCGCTCTTCGCTGCGACCGTAGGCCGGCGCGGTGTCGATCAGGTTGATGCCCATATCGCGGCTGAGCTTGAGTAGCCGGCGCGCGTCATCGTCATCGGGAATCTCAAAGCCGTTGGGGTATTTCACGCCTTGGTCGCGCCCGAGTTTGACCGTGCCCAGGCCCAGTGGCGAAACCAACAGGCCGGTGCTGCCCAGCGGGCGGTGCAAGTCGTGCAGGGTCGCTATCGTCATGGCAGCAGTTGCTCCCAGGCAGGCACGCCCATCGGCGGTTTTGGCAGAGGTGGCAGTGGTTCAGTGGCTTGCGGCTGGATGCCGTCGCGTTGCAAGGAGGCGATCACCCGATCAGCGAAGTCTGGTGCCAGTGCCAGTTTGGTTGGCCAGCCAACCAGCAAGCGCCCCTCTTCAGCGAGGAAGGCGTTGTCCGGGCGCGTCAGGCCGGTTTGCAGCGGCTCGGCACGGTCGACACGCAGGGTTGCCCATTGCGTGGTGCTTAGGTCGATCCATGGCAGCAACTGCGAGATTTCTTTTTGCGCGGTGGCGATCTGTTCGGCTGGCTCGCGGTTCACGCCTTCGCTCTCGGCAATGTCGCCGCCCATGTACCAGACCCACTGCCCATCAGCGGCCGGGTGGGTGGTGACGGTGATGCGCGGCTTGGTGCCGCCGCCCAGGCAGTGGGCGTAAAGCGGTTTCAGGCCCGGGCCCTTGGCGATGATCATGTGCAATGGGCGGCGTTGCATGGCCGGGTGACTCAGGCCCAGAGCGGTGAGCAGGTCGGCAGTGCCGGCGCCGGCGCTGAGGACGATGCGCTGGGCGCGGATCTCGCGACCGTCGACTTTCAGGCCGACCAGCACGCCAGCTTCCAGCAGCGGCTCGATGGTTTGCCCGGCGAGCAATCCATCACCGGCCAGATCGGCCAGACGCTGGATCAGGCTCGGAACGTCGATCACCAGTTCGGCGAGACGATAGACCTTGCCCTTGAAGCGCTTGTCTTGCAGCGCCGGCGGCAATTGCTCGCCCTTGACCTGATCGACACGGCCACGCACTGCTTTGCTGGCGAAGAAACTGGTGAGGTTGCCGGCGAGGGTGCCCGGCGACCACAGGTAATGCGCTTCGGAGAGCAGACGAACGCCGGAAAGATCCAGTTCACCGTCGCCGGCCAGTGCTTCACGCCAGCGGCGCGGCATGTCGGCGATGGCTTCCGAGGCGCCGGTCAGCGCACCGTGCAACGCGTACTTGGCGCCGCCGTGGATGATGCCTTGTGATTTCACACTCTGCCCGCCGCCGAGGCTGGCGCTTTCCACCAGCACGGTCGAAAAACCCTGGCGGCGCAGGCGCGCGTTCAGCCAGAGGCCGGCAACACCAGCGCCGACAATCAGAACGTCGGTGGAAATAACGGATGGCATGCAACGACCTCAGTGTTCAAGACGAGGGCGCAGTATACAGACTCGGGAAAGAGGCGGATTTGTCGATGATCAACAGAGCTGACGCAAAACCAAATGTGGGAGCGAGCTTGCCCGTTAGTGCCCGGCGGTTTTCGAGAACAGCTGGATAACTACAACACCCAGAACAATCAACGCCATCCCCAGCATCGCCGGGATATCCAGCTTCTGCCCATAGATAAACAGCGCCGCAACGCTGACCATCACGATGCCCATCCCGGCCCACACCGCGTAAGCGACGCCCACTGGCACCGTGCGCACCACCAGCGTCAGCATCCAGAAGGCGATCCCGTAGCCGACGATCACTAGCAGCAGTGGCAGCGGTGTGCTGAAACCTTTGACGGCTTTCATCGAAACGGTGGCGATCACTTCGGCGCAAATGGCGATAGCCAGGTAGGCGTAGGCGTTCATGGTTCAAATCCTCATGTAAAACGTTGCTTTCTGAGCCGGCATTTTAGAGATTCATCAGATGGGGTAAAGTCATTACCTATCTGTTTTGAAGATGGGTTGGTGAGCCAGCATGCAGTGGAATCTTGATCAGCTACGGGTATTTGTCGATGTCGCCGAACAGCGTTCGTTCTCCGCCGTCGCACGCCAGCAACGCAAGGCGCAGTCGGCGATCAGCAGCGCCATCGCCATGCTCGAAGACGATCTGGGCGTGAGCCTGTTCGAGCGTAGCAGCGGCCGCCAGCCGAGCCTCACCGAAGCGGGCGATGCGTTGCTGGAAGAGGCCCGCGAAGTCTTGCGCCAATGCGAGCGCCTGAACGGTCGGGCGATGGCGATGATGCGCGGCCAGGAAGCGCAATTGCGTGTGGCGCAGGATGAAGCCATGCCCTATCAGGCGCTGGTGGAAAGTTTTGGCGCGCTGGCCGAGCAATTTCCCAGTCTGGAGTTGCAACTGACCAGCGCTGCCCAAGGTGAAGTTTCACGCAAACTGGTCGAACGTCGCGCCGATCTCGGGCTGCTGTTCTATCACGATGAAATCCCCGAGGCGCTGGAGCGGCGGGTGCTGGGCAGCGTGGAAATGGTCACCGTCTGCGGCATCAATCATCCGTTGGCGACTCAGCCCTACGTCACCTGCCAGCAACTGGCGCAACACCGGCAATTGCTGATGTCCACGCAAACCAGCGTTTATCCCGGCAACGAGCCGGCCAGCCCGCAGGTGTGGCGCGCCGACAGTTTCTACGTGATGGCCGAATGGCTGGTGCGGGATCTTGGCTGGGCGTGGCTGCCTCGGCATGTGGTGCAGTATTCGGCGTATCAGGGCTTGATGGTCGAGCTCGACAGCGAATGGACGCCGCCGGCGCTGGTGGTGGAACTGGTCTGGCGCCGCGACGAGCCGCTCGGCCCGGCCGCCCGCTGGCTGGCAGAACGTTTTGCCGTGCACTTGCAGGCGATCGGCGACAAAAGTCGATAAACTCCGGCGCCATGAATAGAACTCTCTACACCGCGCTGTTTTACCTGGGGCTGCCATTGGTGGCGATTCGGCTGTGGCTGCGGGCGCGCAAGGCGCCGGCGTATGCCAAACGGATTGGCGAACGTTTCACTTATGGCATGCCGACACTGCAACCCGGCGGCATCTGGGTACATGCGGTATCGGTGGGCGAAAGCATTGCCGCGGCGCCGATGATTCGCGCCTTGCTGCAACGTTATCCACAGCTGCCGATCACCGTGACCTGCATGACCCCAACCGGCTCGGAACGCATTCACGCACTGTTCGCCAACGAGCCGCGCATCCAGCATTGCTACCTGCCGTACGACTTGCCGTGCGCGGCGGCGCGGTTTCTTGATCGCGTGCAGCCGAAGCTCGCGGTGATCATGGAAACCGAGCTCTGGCCCAACCACATTCACCAATGTGCCAAGCGCGGCATTCCGGTGGCGCTGGCCAACGGTCGATTGTCCGAACGCTCAGCCAAGGGCTACGGCCGCTTCAGCAAACTGACCGCGCCGATGCTTGCCGAGATGAGTTTTTTCGCCGTGCAGACCGAAACCGAAGCGCAGCGTTTCCGCGATCTCGGCGCACGTTCTGAGACTGTCGAAGTCACCGGCTCGATCAAGTTCGACCTGACCATCGACCCGCAACTGCTGCAACGCGCCGCTGAACTGCGTGGCCAATGGCAGGCGCAGGAGCGTCCGGTATGGATCGCCGCGAGCACCCACGAAGGTGAGGACGAAGTGGTGCTGAATGCCCATCGTCGACTGCTGACCAACTACCCGAATGCGCTGTTGATTCTGGTGCCGCGTCATCCGGAGCGGTTCAACTCGGTGTTCGAACTGTGTCAGCGCGAAGGGTTTGCCACCGTGCGCCGTTCGACCGGCGCTAACGTTGCGGCCGAAACATCTGTTCTGCTCGGCGACACCATGGGCGAATTGCTGTTTCTGTATGCCTTGGCGGACAGTGCTTTTGTCGGTGGCAGTCTGGTGCCGAACGGCGGGCACAACCTGCTGGAACCGGCAGCCCTGGCGAAACCGGTGCTCAGCGGCCCGCACCTGTTTAACTTCCTCGACATCGCCGCGCAATTGCGCGAAGCCGGGGCGCTGGTCGAGGTGGATGATGCTGAAGGGCTGGCGGTGGAAGTGCAGCGCTTGTTCGAACTGCCACGTGATGCGCAGCGCATGGCTGAGGCTGGGCTGGCGGTGATGCGCCGCAATCAGGGCGCTTTGCAGCGATTGCTGGATGGGTTGGGCAGGTTGATCCCTTAGCCCCGCGCAGAAAGGGGCAAAATCAGCTAGGGCGCAACACAGTGATGCCCGTACTGCACCTGTTAGTTCTTACAGTATCGGACCTGCAAGAAAGCGTTCAGTCTTTCCCTCAAGTGAGAGGGACCGTCGTAGTCATGAACGTACAGTATTCAACCACCACACCGACGCTGTCTGTCCTGGACCCCCGCAAACTGGTGATCCGCAGCGTGGGTTATTACCTGCATCCCGATACGCCGGACATTGAGCCGCGCATTACCCGGCAAGTGTTCGATGGGGCGGGACGGCAGGTGGCCGCGTGGGATCCGCGATTGTGGGGAACAGCACCGAAGTCAAACATGGCGACAGCTTATGGTTTGAGCGCTCAGGTTTTATTGGCTGACAGTGTCGATGCGGGTTGGCAATTGAGTCTGTTGAATCACGCCGGCTCGCCGCATTTACTTTGGGATGGCCGGGGCAGTCAGCGCCAATTCGAGTATGACAATCAGCAGCGCACGGTTGCGATTACGGAACAGGCGATTGATGAGTCGCCGAAAGTGGTTGAGCGGCTGATCTACGGTGTTTCTGCTGATGAGCACAATCAATGCGGCCGTTTGATTCGCCATGATGATCCCGCTGGCTCTCTAACTGTCGATGAGTATGGTCTTGCCGGTGGTGTGCTAGTTGAAAGCAGGCGTTTTCTCATCAATCTCGAAACGCCCGACTGGCCACTTGAAACAAACGCCAAAGAGGAGTGCCTGGAGACTCAGGCATTCGTCACACGCCACACACTCAGCCCAGCGGGCGAAATACATCGCCAAACTGATGCCATGGGTAATGTTCGAACCTTTGGTTACGACGTCTCAGGCCAGTTACTTGAAACCTGGCTGCTACGGGCAGGTGAAAACCGGCAACCACAGCAATTGGTCGGCGACGTCCGCTATAACGCACAGGGCCAGATTGAAAGTGAAACTGCTGGCAATGGCGTGATAAGCCGAGCCGAGTACGCAGCCGATGACGGTAGCCTGATCAGGCTGGTTGCCACAGTTGGCAACCACAAACCCTTGCAGGACCTGAACTACGTTTACGACGCGATGGGTAATGTCATCGAGATGGAAGACAAGTCCCAGACCGTCAGCCATTTCAACAATCAACGCATTGAGCCGATTACCCGCTACCGTTACGACAGTCTCAATCAATTGGTTGAAGTCCGAGGCTGGGAAGTCAGTCAGCCAAACCATGGTCCGGGTTTGCCGGGGTTATTGCCGCTGCCTCTGGACCCCAACCAGCGACGTAACTACACCCGGCGTTTTGATTATGATCGGGCCGGTAACATGCTTGCTCGCCACCACAGTGGCAGGCCCGGTTTTTCGATGTTTACCTCGTCCCGCAGTAATCGCAGCCTCGCTCAACGCGATGATGGATCTTTGCCCGGAGAATCCGACATTGCTTCGGGCTTCGATGCCTGCGGCAACCAGCGGGAACTGCTGCGTGGCCAAGTCATGAGCTGGGACTGTCGCAATCTTTTGCGCAAGGTGACGTTGGTCAACCGCGAAGGCGAGCCTGACGATGATGAGTGCTATGTCTACGATCACCCCGGTCACCGGATACGTAAAACAAGAATCATCCGAAGCAACGGCCGCACGCTGCGCCCTGAAGTCCGTTACCTCCCGGGAGTGGAAATCCACCGTGAGAGAGATGGCGTAGAACGCCATGTCGTTAGCGTCGAGGCTGGACGAAGCCAGGTACGCGCGCTGCACTGGCCTCTCGGCGCGGAAAGCGATCAATTGCGCTACAGCCTCAACGATCATCTTGGCTCCAGCTCTCTGGAGCTGGACCACACTGCCTCTGTGCTGACGCAGGAGCACTATTACGCCTTTGGCGGAACGGCGTGCTGGGCGGGACGAAGCGCATTGGTGGCGCAGTACAAAACCATTCGCTATTCAGGAAAGGAACGGGATGCGACGGGACTCTATTACTACGGTTATCGTTATTACGCACCGTGGTTACAGCGCTGGATAGCAGCAGATCCCGCGAAAGACATAGATGGGCTGAATGTCTACCTGTTTTGCGCTAATAATCCCGCCACTTATCAAGATGCGTCAGGGCTGGCGAAATACAAGGGCAAGGGCGATGCCATAGAAAAGCAGAGAGCTGCATGGGGAAGCGACATCGTTGCCAGAGGCTTAAAGGAAATCAAGAAACAGGCGCCGGACAAAGGTCAACGTTTGGAGAAAGCGTTAGAAATGATTCCCAAGGCGACCGCAGAGACGATCCGAGTATTAAAGGATGGCGATGTCGACGAGGTATACAAAAACTTCACGTCGAGAATTTTTGGTACTCACACCAGTCCGCAGGCGCTACGGCAGAAACTATTGGAAGTGCTTGTTCCACTCAAGGAAACGGTAGACAAATATGCTGGAAGGCGGTCTGAACGATTGGTGTGGTCGACAAAGAGTCAAATCTTGCCAAGTGAAGCAAATACACATCCTGAAGACCCTGCAAAACGAATATTTTTAAGCTCTGAGGCGTTCGATTCATCTCCGATAAACATGATGACGATGATCGTTCATGAGGCATCGCATCGCCTTGAAAATCCGACTCATGATTTCATGTACTACGCGCTGGAGTCAGATTTAAGCGATGAGCATGCTGGCCCTTCGAACTCTATGGTTGATCGGATTTCCAGCGGGAAGGCGAATGAATATCTGGCTTCAGTGGCGATGGAAAAGCTGACTGATGACGCACGGAAAGATTTTTTTGGTGACATGCAAGTGAGTGCTGTTACAAGCAAACTGAATACCGATCCCGGTTTCTTGCAAAAGACTCTGCTGTTTAATGCTGACTCTTATGCACTTTTGGTGAAGTCGATTTGGTCTGCCTCTACGTTGTCCAAAAGCAATAACAACTGATCACTCGTCCTTCGCTCGGTGTGATCTCAAGTCTGCGGTTGTTCCTACAGGTAAATCCTGTAGGAACAACCGCAGACTGCGATCTTTTGCTTTAGCTTAAGGCCGCGCCCTGAGCTGCGCCTCGGCAGCCTTGGCCAGATCCGGCGGCAGGAAGTCTTTGTCCGGGTTGTAATCGGCTTTCAGATAACGCGCCAGATCCTGCAAGTCGCCCGGGTTCAACGTGCCGGCGGCTTGCTTCAAGCGCAGGTTGTCGAGGATGTAGTCGTAGCGGGTATTGTTGTAATTGCGCACCGAAGAGTACAGCTGACGCTGCGCATCGAGTACGTCGACGATGTTGCGGGTACCCACCTGATAGCCGATTTCCGTGGCTTCCACCGCGCTCTGGTTGGAGATGATCGACTGGCGGCGCGCCTGCACCTGTTCGACGTCGGTGTTCACCGCGCGGTGCAGGTTGCGGGTGTTTTCCACCACTTGCCGACGCAGGCCTTCGCGCTGCTGTTCGGTTTGATCGAGGCGCGAGTAGGACTCGCGCACCTGCGAGCTGGTCAGCCCGCCGCTGTAGATCGGGATGTTCAGTTGCAGTCCCAGCGTGCTCTGTTCGACGTTGCCACGGTAGGGCGTGCCGAAGGCGTTCGGGTTGGCGAAACCGAGGGCGTCGTTGTCACCCTTTTCGTATTTGGCCACGGCGTCGAGGGTCGGCAAGTGGCCGGCCTTGCGCTGCTTCAAGGTCTGTTCGGCCGAGCTGACGGCATAGTTGCTAGCCAGCAGATTGAGGTTCTGTTTTGCTGCGGTGTCGACCCAGGCCTTGGCGTCGTTCGGTGCCGGCGGCAGGATCGGCAGCGTGTGCACGATGCCCTGAATCGCGTTGTACTGACGGTTGGTCAGGGTGATCAGCGCTTCGAACGCATCATCAACCTGACGCTGCGCGACGATCCGGTTGGCCCGCGCGGTGTCGTAACTGGCTTGCGATTGCAGCACATCGGTCTTGTCCGACAGGCCGACGTCAAAGCGCTCGTTGGACTGGTCGAGCTGACGCTTGAACGCCGCTTCTTCAGCTTTGGTCGAGGCTAGATTGTCCTGGCTGCGCAGCACGTTGAAGTAGCTTTCGGCCGATTGCAGGATCAGGTTCTGCTCGGTAGCCGACAGTTGCAACGCGGCTTGCTCATTGACGTCTTTGGCGGCCTGGAACTGGAACCAGCGATCGGCGCGGAACAGCGGTTGGGCAAGGGTTGCCTGATAGGAATGCGCACTGCGGTTGGCAATGGCCGAAGGCTGGTCGATCGAGGTGCGTACGTCGGCGACTTCGGCGCCGCCGGACAGGTTCGGCAGCAAGCCGGCGCGGGCCTGCGGCACCACTTCTTTCTGCGCGCCATACTGGGCGCGGGCGGCGGCCAGATCGGCGTTGTTGTCGACCGCTTCCTGATAGACGCTGACCAGATCGGTTTTGCTCGACAAGGGCGCTTCTGCTGCCCAGGCCATTGCGTTGGACGCACAAGACACGGCAAGAGCCAGTGAAAGTTTGCGCAGCATGAGGCGATCCCTAGCATGAATATTATGGAAATAATGTGCGCGCCAAGGCTACGGCGCAGCCCCTGCAGCGTCAAGGCGCAGCGGGGCAAGGCGAGTGTAGTTGCGCATTGAAGCGGCAACAATCCTGCACGTCCTGCCAATTGCGCCATTCATCATGGTGTTTGCCGCGGTGTTGGCGTTCTTTGCCGGTTGTGTCTAGACTGGCCGGGTTCTTGTCGGGGTGCCTTGCTATGAGGCTGAGATCGAATAATTTCGGATCCCGTTGAACCTGATCAGGTTAGCGCCTGCGTAGGGAACAAGATTTCTCGTCACCCGGCGAGTCCTCTTGTGCTTCGTCCGGGAAATTGTTCGACAATCGAACGCTCGACGACGATGCACAGCACCAGTCCTGGTGCGTCCGTGCCTTTCAGGTTCTGCTCCGACAATCCACTGCCTGGATGCTGTCTGGAGAGCCCGTGATGACTACAAAATCTAAAAACGCGATCAACCTGAGCGATTCGGCCAAGGTCGACGAACAATCGGTCAAGCCGTTCACCCGTTCGCAAAAAGTCTACGTTCAGGGTTCTCGCCCGGACATCCTCGTGCCGATGCGCGAAATCAGCCTCGACGTGACCCCGACCGACTTCGGCGGCGAGATCAACGCGCCGGTCGTCGTGTACGACACCTCAGGCCCGTACACCGATCCCAACGTCATCATCGACGTGCGCAAAGGCTTGGGCGATGTGCGCTCGGCGTGGATCGAATCCCGTGGTGATACCGAGCGCCTGCCTGGCTTGAGTTCCAATTTTGGCCAGGAACGCCTGGCTGACGCCGAGCTGACCAAGCTGCGTTTCGCCCACGTCAACAACCCGCGCCGCGCCAAGGCAGGGGCCAACGTCAGCCAAATGCACTATGCACGCAAGGGCATCATTACCGCCGAGATGGAATACGTCGCCATCCGCGAAAACATGAAGCTCGAAGTGGCTCGCGCCGCCGGGCTGCTGGACCAGCAACACGCCGGGCACAGCTTCGGCGCCAGCGTGCCGAAAATCATCACCCCTGAATTCGTCCGTGAAGAAATTGCCCGTGGCCGCGCGATCATTCCGGCCAACATCAACCACACCGAACTGGAACCGATGATCATCGGCCGTAACTTCCTGGTGAAGATCAACGGCAACATCGGCAACAGCGCACTGGGTTCGTCCATCGAAGAAGAAGTGGCGAAACTGACCTGGGGCATTCGCTGGGGTTCGGACACGGTCATGGACTTGTCCACCGGCAAACACATTCACGAAACCCGCGAGTGGATCATCCGCAACTCGCCAGTGCCGATCGGTACCGTGCCGATTTACCAAGCTCTGGAAAAAGTCGGCGGCGCTGCTGAAGACCTGACCTGGGAGCTGTTCCGCGACACGCTGATCGAGCAGGCGGAGCAGGGCGTCGACTACTTCACCATCCACGCTGGCGTGTTGTTGCGCTACGTGCCGCTGACCGCCAAACGCGTGACCGGCATTGTTTCCCGTGGCGGCTCGATCATGGCCAAGTGGTGCCTGGCGCACCACAAAGAGAACTTCCTCTACACCCACTTCGATGAAATCTGCGAAATCATGAAGGCCTACGACGTCAGCTTCTCGCTGGGCGATGGTCTGCGTCCGGGGTCGATTGCCGACGCCAACGACGAAGCGCAGTTCGGCGAACTGGAAACCCTCGGCGAGCTGACCAAAATCGCCTGGAAGCACGACGTGCAGTGCATGATCGAAGGCCCGGGCCACGTGCCGATGCAGTTGATCAAAGAGAACATGGACAAGCAGCTGGAGTGCTGCGACGAGGCGCCGTTCTACACCCTCGGCCCGCTGACCACTGACATCGCGCCGGGCTATGACCACATCACTTCCGGCATCGGTGCGGCGATGATCGGCTGGTTCGGTTGCGCCATGCTCTGCTACGTGACGCCGAAGGAACACTTGGGTCTGCCGAACAAGGATGACGTGAAGACCGGGATCATCACCTACAAGATCGCCGCTCACGCAGCGGATTTGGCCAAAGGTCACCCGGGCGCGCAGATCCGCGACAACGCCTTGAGCAAGGCGCGTTTCGAGTTCCGCTGGGAAGACCAGTTCAACCTCGGTCTGGACCCGGACACCGCCCGTTCGTATCACGATGAAACCCTGCCGAAGGACTCGGCCAAGGTCGCGCATTTCTGTTCGATGTGCGGGCCTAAATTCTGCTCGATGAAGATCACTCAGGAAGTCCGCGAATACGCGGCCAACCAGCGGATCGACGCGGTCGACGTGGACGTCGCCCAAGGCCTGGCGGAACAGGCCGAGCGGTTCAAGAAGGAAGGCAGTCAGCTGTACAAAAAAGTCTGATCCCTAGCTGGTCTTTTGTGGTGAGGGGATTTATCCCCGATGGGTTGCGAAGCAGCCCCAAAATCTGAGAATGCGGTACGTCTGAAAGACCCGGTTCTCAAAGTTGCGACTGCTGCGCAGTCGATCGGGGATAAATCCCCTCGCCACAAGAGGGCAGCTTGATCAACACAACAACAAATGTCCCTCTGAGATAACACCCTTGAGCATTCAACCCGGCACGTATTCCCCCGACCTCGCCATACCCGCCGACAAGCGTGTGTTCGGCGGTCGTGATCTGTTTTCCCTGTGGTTCTCTCTCGGTATCGGCCTGATGGTGCTACAGACCGGTGCGCTGCTGGCGCCGGGTCTGGGCCTGTCCGGTTCGCTGCTGGCGATTTTCCTCGGCACGCTGGTCGGCGTTTTACTGCTGGCCGCCGTCGGCGTGATCGGCAGCGACACCGGCCTGTCGTCGATGGCCGCGCTCAAACTCAGCCTCGGCAGCAGAGGCGCAAGCCTGCCGGCGCTGCTCAATCTGCTGCAACTGATCGGTTGGGGCTCCTTCGAAATCATCGTCATGCGCGATGCCGCCAGCCTGCTTGGCACGCGCGCGTTCAGCGAAGGTTCGCTGTGGTCGAACCCGGTGTTGTGGACGCTGTTCTTCGGCGCGCTGGCCACTTTGCTCGCTGTAAGCGGCCCGCTGACGTTCGTCCGGCAGATCCTGCGCAAATGGGGCATCTGGTTGCTGTTGGCGGCATGCCTCTGGCTGACCTGGAACCTGTTCGCCAAGGCTGATCTGGCTGCTCTGTGGGCGCGTGCCGGTGATGGTTCGATGCCATTTGCCGTGGGCTTCGACATTGCTATCGCGATGCCGCTGTCGTGGCTGCCGCTGATCGCCGACTATTCGCGATTTGGCAAACGGGCGAAGAATGTGTTCGGTGGTACTGCGGTCGGTTTCTTTATCGGCAACTTCTGGCTGATGAGCCTTGGCGTGGCGTACACCCTGGCGTTTGCGCCGAGCGGTGAGGTCAATGCGCTGCTGCTGGCCCTGGCCGGTGCCGGTCTGGGTATTCCGCTGCTGCTGATTCTGCTCGACGAGTCGGAAAACGCTTTTGCCGATATACACTCGGCGGCGGTGTCCAGCGGGATTCTGTTGCGCCTGAAAGTCGAGCATCTGGCCTTGGCCATCGGCGTGATCTGCACGCTGATCGCACTGCTGGCGCCGTTGGCGCAGTACCAGAACTTCCTGCTGCTGATCGGTTCGGTGTTTGCGCCGCTGTTCGGCGTGGTGCTGGTGGATCACTTCATTCTGCGTAAACGCAGCGGTCAGGTCGCATCAGCCGCATTGCGCTGGCCGGCACTGTTGGCGTGGCTGGGTGGCGTCAGCACCTACCACTTGCTGGCGAATCTGTATCCGGACATCGGCGCAACCCTGCCGGCGCTGGTGCTGGCAGGGCTGCTGCAGTTTGTGCTCGGTCGTGCCTTCAGTTACGGCCGGGAAACAGCTCGGGCTTGAGAATGCCGTTCAGGCGCGGGTAAGGAATCTTCAGTTCGACGTGGCCCAGCGCGTAAGGCGCGATGGTGCTCACTTCGTACTTGAGGATCACCGCGCCGTAGGTCAGTGCCACGTTCGGGGTTTTCTTGAACGGCCAGCTCGAAACGAACTCCGCTTCCTGATCGAGCTTGGTGCTGATCAACCAGCTGTTATGCGCAACCTGCGCTGCCTTCCAGAATGCGTCTTCCTGACCCGGCATCAACATGTCGGACAGGTTCAGCACTTTGTGCTGCTGGCGCGAATAGTTGATGAAGCCACGACCCGGTGTGCCGTGGGCGCCGCCGGTGTCGAGGTAGCTCGACAATTCGATGATCACCAAGCCGTCATGCTGCTCGCGTACTTTCGCTTGCAGATAGCTGCTGTTGCGCGGACCGGCATTGGCCAGAAACTGCTCGCGATAGGCCGCCAGCGTCGGCGCCACGGGTGCGTTCGCCTCGGTGCGGGTCATTTGCAGCAGGCGTTTTTCGATGATGCCATCCAGAGCAGGTTCTGCCGGGAAGCGCAGGGTGTCGATGTTCACCAGTGGGCAGTCAGGGTTGGAGCAGCCGGTTTTCAGCTGCTCCGACGCATCGCGGGTGGTTTCCAGCGGCGTACGGTAGTTGGGCTGGAACAGGCTCGCACACGCGCCCAGGGTCAGGGCGATGGCGGCCACGGAGGCAATTTTGAAAAGCGACATGGGCGTCCTTTCTGAAACAGGGGAAGGCAAAAAGTTACCGCTTCGACTCTCAACGAAGCAGTCAGTTCGCCACTAAGCTAATTAGAGTGGGTTTCGCCTCCACCGTCCATCCCGCTGACGGTAAAGGGGCTGCATCAATCGGTGCGGGCGCGTTAGGATGGCGCGAAGTCGAGGTTGCAAGTAACAAATAGGAACCTCGTAACGGATTTGCAGTAAAGAGGATGCTCATGACTGACTTTGCCAACGCCATTCCGACCGCCGTCGATATCGTGCGGCGTGAAAAATGCTACGAGGGTTTTTACAAACTCGACCGCGTGCACCTGCGCCATGAGTTGTTTGCTGGCGGCATGAGCCGCGAAATCAACCGCGAAGTGTTCGTGCGCCACGATGCCGTGTGCATGTTGCCTTACGATCCGCAGCGTGACGAAGTGGTACTGATCGAGCAGTTTCGCGTCGGCGCCATGGGCAAGGCTGACAATCCCTGGCTGGTCGAACTGGTCGCCGGTCTGATCGATAAGGACGAAGAGCCGGAAGAAGTTGCTCACCGCGAGGCGCAGGAGGAAGCTGGGCTGGACATCAAGGCCCTGTGGCCGATGACCAAATATTTCCCGTCGCCGGGCGGCAGCAACGAGTTCGTGCATTTGTATCTGGGGCGTTGCAGCACGGATGGCGTCGGCGGCCTGCATGGGTTAGAGGAAGAGGCCGAAGATATCCGCGTCACGGTCTGGGCGTTCGAAGATGCCCTGCAAGCCGTACGTGATGGACGTATTGCCAACGCGGCGAGCATCATCGCTTTGCAGTGGCTGGCGCTGAACCGCGCCGAAGTGAGGGGGTTATGGTCGTAAACAAGTTGCGCGATCGTTATCGAGTCGACCTCGCGGGGCTGCAAGCCGCCTGCGAGGCCAACTACGCGCGCCTGATGCGACTGTTGCCGGACATGCGCAACGAACCCGAGGCGCGGCGCATCGCCGTGACCCAGGGCGAGCAGATGCTCGGCGTGCTGGCCCTCGAAGTGCTGCAAACCTGCCCGTACACCACCACGCTGCAAGTGCGTCAGGAACACAGCCTGCCTTGGCTGCCGGTGCCGCAGCTGGAAGTGCAGGTTTATCACGACGCGCGGATGGCTGAGGTGATCAGCGCCGAACATGCACGACGCTTTCGCGGCATCTATCCTTACCCGAACGCCGCGATGCATCAGCCCGATGAAAAAGCTCAGCTCAATCTGTTCCTGGGGGAATGGCTGAGTCATTGTCTGGCGTTGGGGCACGAGTACGAAGTCGTACGCTAGTTGTGAACTGCGTCCGGTTCCTCGGTTTCCCCTTTCAGTGATCCCCCAGCATAATTGCGGCACTTGACCGATTCCGTGCTTTTGCCTTGGGAGAACGCCTTGCCGAGCGTATCCACGTTGACCACCGCCGATCCGGCGCTGCTGGTGCAGTTGTCCGACAGCCATCTGTTCGCTGAAGCGGACGGCACGTTGCTGGGTATGAATACTCGGGAGAGCCTGCAAAAGGTCATTGAGTTGGTGCTGGCGCAGCAGCCGCAGATTGATCTGATGCTGGCCACCGGCGATATCTCGCAGGACGGCACCCTCGAGTCGTATCAGCAGTTTCGTGAAATGAGCGGGCAGATCGATGCGCCGGCACGCTGGATTCCCGGCAATCACGATGAGCCGCAGATCATGGCGGTGGCGGCAGTGCAGAGTGCGCTGCTGGAGTCGGTGGTCGATGTCGGCAACTGGCGCGTGACCTTGCTCGACTCGGCTGTGCCGGGTTCAGTGCCGGGATATCTTCAAGACGATCAATTGCAGTTGCTGGCCCGCTCGTTGAGCGAAGCGCCCGAGCGCCATCATCTGGTGTGCTTCCATCATCATCCGGTGTCGATTGGTTGCCCGTGGATGGAGCCGATTGGCCTGCGCAATCCCGAGGCGTTTTTCGAAGTGCTGGATCGTTTTCCACAGGCTCGTGCGGTGTTGTGGGGGCATGTGCATCAGGAGATCGACCGCGAACGCAATGGCGTGCGGTTGTTGGCATCGCCGTCGACCTGCATTCAGTTCGAGCCGGGGAGTGAAGACTTCAAGGTCGGCGAACAGGCGCCGGGGTATCGCTGGTTGCGGCTGTTGCCGGATGGGCGGCTGGAAACCGGTGTGGAGCGCGTTGCAGACTTCGCATTTACTGTCGATTACGGTTCCAACGGTTACTGATTGCCAATCAAAAGCCCCTCACCCCAGCCCTCTCCCGGAGGGAGAGGGGGCCGACCGAGGTGTCTGGCGTCATACGCCGACGTGAAATACCGAGTCGATTATGAATTCGCTGAAGCTTGAATATCCCTCATTCAGCCCCTCGCTCTCAGAAAGAGAGGGACTGACCGAGGTGTCTGGCGTTATCCATCGACCTGAGCGATTGTGTCGATTGTGGATTCGGCGAAGCTCTTTCAGGTCGGCGTACTTCTGAAATATCCCCCATTCGGTCCCCTCTCCCTCCGGGAGAGGGCTAGGGTGAGGGGCTTTCTCCCTGTAAACTCCGCTTTCCTAAACCGACACTCAGGGAGCTCAAATGTCTGGTTCGATCCTCTATATCCACGGTTTCAACAGCGCCCCGGCCTCGAAAAAGGCCTGTCAGCTGGTCGCGGTGATGGAGCGGCTGGGCTTGAGCGATCAACTGCGTGTTCCCGCCCTGCATCACCATCCGCGCGAAGCCATCGGTCAGTTGGAGCAAGCGATTGCCGAACTGGGCCGGCCGCTGCTGGTGGGAAGCTCACTCGGCGGCTACTATGCGACTCACTTGGCCGAGCGCCATGGCCTCAAAGCCCTGCTGGTCAACCCGGCCGTCAGTCCGCACCGGATGTTCGACGGTTACCTGGGGACGCAGAAAAACCTGTACACCGATGAAACCTGGGAATTGACCCACGACCACGTAACGGCCCTGGCCGAACTGGAAGTGCCGGCGCCCCAGGATGCGCTGCGCTATCAGGTATGGTTGCAGACTGGCGATGAAACACTGGATTATCGCCTCGCCCAGCAGTATTACCGCGCCTGTGCCTTGCGCATTCAGGCTGGCGGTGATCACAGTTTTCAAGGTTTTGCCGGGCAATTGCCGGCGTTGCTGAGTTTTGCCGGCATTGGCGCCGATGTGTATCAGGCAATCGATTTCACCGCACTGTGATGTCTTGCCCCTATTTCATGAATGACTGACGACGAGACCCTATGGCCACTCCCAGCGCTAGCTCTTATAACGCCGACGCCATCGAAGTCCTCTCGGGCCTCGACCCGGTGCGCAAACGCCCCGGCATGTACACCGACACCAGTCGGCCAAACCACCTCGCCCAGGAAGTCATCGACAACAGCGTCGACGAAGCCCTGGCCGGCCACGCCAGATCGGTGCAGGTCATCCTGCACGCCGACCACTCGCTGGAAGTCAGCGACGACGGCCGTGGCATGCCGGTCGACATCCACCCGGAAGAGGGCGTGTCGGGCGTCGAACTGATCCTCACCAAGCTCCATGCGGGTGGCAAGTTTTCCAACAAGAACTACCAGTTCTCCGGCGGTCTGCACGGGGTAGGTATTTCCGTGGTCAACGCCTTGTCGACCGAAGTCCGGGTGCGTGTAAAACGTGACGGCAACGAATACCAGATGACCTTCAACGACGGCTTCAAGGCCTCGGAGCTGGAAATCGTCGGCACGGTCGGCAAGCGCAACACTGGCACCAGCGTGTACTTCGCGCCGGATCCGAAGTATTTCGATTCACCGAAATTCTCCATCAGCCGCCTCAAGCACGTGCTCAAGGCCAAGGCTGTGCTGTGCCCGGGGCTGCTGGTCAGCTTCGAAGACAAAGGCACTGGCGAGAAAGTCGAGTGGCATTACGAAGACGGCTTGCGTTCCTATCTGGTCGACGCAGTCAGTGAGTTCGAACGTCTGCCAGATGAACCGTTCTGCGGCGCTTTCGCCGGCAATAAAGAAGCGGTCGACTGGGCGCTGCTGTGGCTGCCGGAAGGTGGCGACGCGGTGCAGGAAAGCTACGTCAACCTGATTCCGACGGCTCAGGGTGGTACCCACGTCAACGGCTTGCGTCAGGGTTTGCTGGATGCGATGCGCGAGTTCTGCGAATTCCGCAGCCTGCTGCCGCGCGGCGTGAAGCTGGCGCCGGAAGACGTCTGGGAGCGCATCGCCTTCGTCCTGTCGATGAAGATGCAGGAGCCGCAATTCTCCGGCCAGACCAAAGAGCGCTTGTCGTCCCGCGAAGCGGCGGCGTTCGTTTCCGGCGTGGTCAAGGACGCGTTCAGCCTGTGGCTCAACGCCAACCCGGAAACCGGTCTGGCGCTGGCGGAACTGGCGATCAACAACGCCGGCCGTCGTCTCAAGGCGAGCAAGAAAGTCGAGCGCAAGCGTGTCACCCAGGGGCCGGCACTGCCGGGCAAACTGGCCGACTGCGCCGGGCAGGACCCGATGCGCTCCGAGCTGTTCCTGGTCGAAGGTGATTCCGCCGGCGGTTCCGCCAAGCAAGCGCGGGACAAAGAGTTCCAGGCGATCCTGCCGTTGCGCGGCAAGATCCTCAATACCTGGGAAGTCGACGGCAGCGAAGTGCTCGCCAGCCAGGAAGTGCACAACATTGCCGTAGCCATTGGTGTCGATCCGGGCGCGGCAGACATGAGCCAACTGCGCTACGGCAAGATCTGCATCCTCGCCGACGCCGACTCCGACGGTCTGCACATCGCCACGCTGCTCTGCGCTTTGTTCGTCCAGCATTTCCGCCCGCTGGTGGATGCCGGCCACGTTTATGTCGCAATGCCGCCGCTGTACCGCATCGACCTTGGCAAAGAGATTTACTACGCCCTCGACGAAGCCGAACGCGACGGGATTCTTGACCGTCTGGTGGCCGAGAAGAAGCGCGGCAAGCCGCAGGTCACCCGATTCAAAGGCCTGGGTGAAATGAACCCACCGCAGTTGCGTGAAACCACCATGGACCCGAACACCCGGCGTCTGGTGCAACTGACGCTGGGTGAAGATTTCGCCGAAACCTCGGAAATGATGGACATGCTGCTGGCGAAGAAACGCGCCGGTGACCGCAAGACCTGGCTCGAATCCAAAGGCAACCTCGCCGAGGTGCTGGCCTGATGCGGTTTGGCTGGGCCTTGGCGGGTGTGTTGCTGCTGAGTTCGATGACCGTGTTGGCAGAGCCTGCGCCGGAACTGCGGGTGCTGTCCGAGCATCCGGTCGACGGCATGCGCGGCGGCAACCTGTCGGGGCTGGCCTTGTGCGGCACCGAACTGTGGACGGTGTCGGATCGCGATGACGATCAGATCTACCGGCTCAACACTGCTGATCAGGTCTGGCAGGCCGAAACCGTGCACATTGATGTGCCGAAAGTACCCGACAGCGGCTTGCCCTGGGGCCTGAGTTCGCGCACATGGGCGGCATCGTTCATCCGTGGCGGCGATCTGGATTTCGAAGGCATCAGCTGCGACAGCGCTGGCAATCGCTATATCGTCAGCGAAGCCCATGCAGCCGTTTTGCAGGTGCCGGTCAGCGGCCCGGCCAACTGGCTGAAGATCTCGCCGATGTTGGTTCGCGAAGCGCGGGCCAGCGGCATGCTCCTGCATTTCAACGCGATTTTGGAAGGCCTGGCGATCAACCCGGCAGGCGATCAGATGTGGCTGGCCGCCGAACGGCAAAGCCGTGGCCTGCTGAAGATCAAGCGCCAGCAGACGGTGTGGGATTGCGACGGTCGCTGCGTGCTGCTCAGTGAGGGCGGCAAGGAGATGCAGCCGTCGCAGTTCCCCAGGGCCAAAGCGGTTCATCGGGACTTTTCCGACCTTTCGTTGTTCAACGGAAAACTGTTTACCCTGGAACGCAACGCTTTCCAGATTTGTCGCCGTGATACGCAGACAGCCAAGGTCGAGCGTTGCTGGTCGTATGCCGCCGAACTGTTGCAGGCAAATCGCCGTTACGCACAGAACTACGGATTGGAAGAGGCGCTGATCGTTGACGCTGAAGGTGCGTGGATCGGCGTCGACAACAATTTTGGTCCGCGTGCCGACGGTGAAGTCCGGCCGGTCATCTGGCGCTTCGCTGCCCCTGAAGGTGGCTGGAGCGCCAAGCCATGAGCCAGCAACCACCGGGTAAACGCACCGGTCGGGTGCTGATGATTCTGGCGTGGTGTGCTGCACTTTTTCTGGCCACACGGTTTTTCGGCCAGTGGGAACAACGCCAGCAGAATCCGAACGTCGTCGTGAGTTCGGAGCAGGGCGAAGGCTTTATTGAAGTGAAGCTGGCGAGCAATGCCCAAGGGCATTTTGTCGCCAGCGGCCAGATCAACGGTGAGCCGGTGGAGTTCATGCTCGACACCGGCGCGACCGATGTGGCGATCCCGGCGGATCTGGCCAAACGCTTGAAGCTGGAAGAAGGTTTCGGTGTGACCCTGAGCACGGCCAATGGCCTGAGCCAGGGCTATCGGACAAAAATTGCCCGCCTGCAACTGGGCGACATCGTGCTGCGGGATGTTCGCGCACTGGTGGCGCCGGGGCTGCATGGTGATCAGGTGCTGCTCGGCATGAGCGCCCTGAACAAACTTGAATTTACTCAGCGCGGTGGCACCATGCTGCTGCGCCAGACAACGAACCGATGAGGCCTGCATGAGCAACCCCCTTGATCTCAGCCTGGACGGTGTAGAACGCCGATCGTTGGCCGACTTCACCGAAAGTGCCTACCTCAACTACTCCATGTACGTGATCATGGACCGTGCTCTGCCGCATATCGGCGACGGCCTGAAACCGGTACAGCGGCGTATCGTCTACGCCATGAGCGAGCTGGGGCTGGACGCTGATTCCAAGCACAAGAAATCGGCGCGTACCGTCGGTGACGTGCTCGGCAAGTTCCACCCGCACGGCGACTCGGCGTGCTACGAAGCGATGGTGCTGATGGCCCAGCCATTCAGCTACCGCTACACGCTGGTCGACGGCCAGGGTAACTGGGGTGCGCCGGATGATCCCAAGTCCTTCGCCGCCATGCGTTACACCGAAGCGCGGCTGTCGCGTTATTCCGAAGTGCTGCTCAGTGAACTGGGCCAGGGCACTGCAGATTGGGGCCCTAACTTCGACGGCACCCTGCAGGAGCCGCTGGTATTGCCGGCGCGCTTGCCGAACATCCTGCTCAACGGCACTACCGGTATCGCCGTGGGCATGGCCACCGACGTACCGCCGCACAACCTGCGCGAAGTCGCGACTGCGTGCGTGCGCCTGCTCGATGAGCCGAAAGCCACGGTCGAGCAACTCTGCGAACACATTCAGGGCCCGGACTACCCGACCGAAGCGGAAATCATCACGCCGCGCGCCGACCTGCTGAAAATGTACGAAACCGGCAAGGGCTCGGTGCGCATGCGCGCCGTTTACCACGTCGAGGACGGCGACATCATCGTCACCGCGCTGCCGCATCAGGTCTCCGGAGCCAAAGTGCTGGAGCAGATTGCCGCGCTGATGCAGGCAAAACCCTCGAAAGCCCCGCAGATCGCTGACCTGCGTGACGAATCCGACCACGAAAACCCGTGCCGCATCGTTATCATCCCGGTCAACAGCCGCGTCGATCACGAAGCGCTGATGCAGCACCTGTTCGCCAGTACCGAGCTGGAGTCGACCTACCGGGTCAACGTCAACATCATCGGGCTGGACGGCAAACCACAGCTGAAAAACCTGCGCGCGTTGCTCGTCGAATGGCTGGAATTCCGGGTGCTGACCGTGCGTCGCCGCCTGCAATTCCGCCTCGACAAGGTTGAGCGTCGCCTGCACCTGTTGGACGGTTTGTTGATCGCCTACCTCAACCTGGATGAAGTGATCCACATCATCCGTACCGAGGAACACCCGAAAGCCAAACTGATCGAGCGTTTCGCTCTCAGCGAGATCCAGGCCGACTACATTCTCGACACCCGTCTGCGTCAATTGGCGCGACTGGAAGAAATGAAGCTGCGCGACGAGCAGGACGAACTGCTCAAGGAACAAGCCAAGCTGCAAGCCCTGCTGGGCAGCGAAGCCAAGCTGAAGAAACTGGTGCGCACCGAGTTGATCAAGGACGCCGAAACCTATGGCGACGACCGTCGCTCGCCAATCGTCGAGCGCGCCGAAGCCAAAGCGTTGACCGAGCACGATCTGCTGCCAAACGAGAAAGTGACTGTCGTACTGTCGGAAAAAGGCTGGATCCGTTCGGCCAAGGGCCACGATATCGACGCCACCGGCCTGTCGTACAAGGCCGGCGACGGCTTCAAGACCTCGGCAGCGGGGCGCTCGAACCAGTTTGCGGTGTTTATCGACTCCACCGGCCGCAGTTATTCGGTGGCCGCGCACACCTTGCCATCGGCCCGTGGCCAGGGTGAGCCGTTGACTGGCCGTCTGACGCCGCCACCGGGCGCATCCTTCGAATGCGTGCTGATGCCGGAAGACGACGCGCTTTACGTGATCGCCTCTGACGCCGGTTACGGTTTTGTGGTCAAGGGTGAGGACCTGCAAGCCAAGAACAAGGCCGGTAAAGCCCTGTTGAGCCTGCCAAACAACGCCAAGGTGATCGCGCCGCGTCCGGTGGCCGATCGTGAGCAGAACTGGCTGGCCTCGGTCACGACCGAAGGTCGCCTGCTGATCTTCAAAATCAGCGATCTGCCACAATTAGGTAAGGGCAAAGGCAACAAGATCATCGGTATTTCCGGTGAACGTGTGGCCAGTCGCGAAGAATATGTCACGGACATCGCTGTGCTTCCGGAAGGCGCGACCTTGGTGTTGCAGGCCGGAAAACGGACTCTGTCGCTGAAAGCCGACGACCTCGAACACTACAAAGGTGAGCGTGGACGTCGCGGCAATAAACTGCCAAGGGGCTTCCAGCGAGTGGATGCGCTGCTCGTCGAAAACCTCAATTAGGTGATAACACGCCCCCTAGAGCGCTCGATCTACGATTTAACGCGTAGATCGACGCTTTGGCGCTGGAGTCGGAACGCATATTCACGGATGATATGGCCTTTCAAGCGCCGGCGTGGCTGAGCGTTCTTCATATTTATTGAGTATTTTCACTGTGGTCAGCCTTGTGGCGGCCACCTGGACGGGATGATGACTGCTCTGCGCCCCCTTATTTTCCTGCTCGCCGGCGTTTTGGGCCTGGCGGGTTGCAGCGTTCACCAGCCGGTGTCGCTGTATCAACTGGACAGCGGAAGTCCGGTTCAGCCTGCGCAAAGCGCCGGCATGGCGGTTTTGTTGGGCCCGGTTGTGCTGGCCGATTACCTGCAACGTGAAACTCTGCTGCAACGTCAACCGGATGGCAGCCTGCAGGCGGCGACCGATGGTCGTTGGGCTGGCAGCCTTTCGTCGGATATCGATCAGTTGTTGCTGCGTCAGGTTGCCGGTCATCTGGATAGCCAGCGTGTCGTGCTGGCACCGGCGACTCAGGGCTTCACCCCGGACGTGCAGGTATTGATGACCATCACGCGTCTGGACTCCGGCGAGAAGCAACCGGCGATTCTCGATGCGCAATGGCGCCTGATCGACCGTCGTGGCCAGGTGCGCGATAACCGCATCATCCACCTGCAAGAGCTGCACGCCGGCAGTACGGCATCGCAGGTGCAGGCGCAGGGGATATTGTTGCAGCGTCTGTCCGAGCAGCTGTCGGTGGCGCTCAAGCCGTTGGCTAATCAGCCACCAGTGGCTGAAGCTCCGCGCAAAGCAGCGCCGAAACCGGCAGCGCCGGCGGCGGAAGCCGAGAAGCAGCCGAAGATTCCGATGGCATCGCCGATTCGGACTGATATGGAAGTGTTCCGCTTCTGAGTCTGTTTGAGTCAGGACAGAGCCCGCCTTGTGCGGGCTTTGTTGTGTCTGGGGGCTGGAAATCCTTACCGTCAGTGCGGGCCTCTTCGCGAGCAAGCTCGCTACCACAGGTATTGCAGGTGTTCACAAGATCTGTGGCAGCCACCGTCCACTGTGGGAGCGAGCTTGCTCGCCAAAGGGCCGTTACAGGCAACAAAAAAGCCCGCAGACAATCGCTTGTCTGCGGGCTTCTGTGCATCTGGGCTAAGGCTTACGCCCGACGCTCATGCATCCGCGCCAGTTGCCGTTCCAGCATCGACGGATAAGGCTCCATCAACCGCTCCACGCAGCACGCCCCCTCAGGGCTGGCAATCGGCCGGATACGCGCACGCTGACGGATCAGCGCATCATCGCTGATCTTGCGCTCCACCAGCAGCAGGTTGCGACTGTGCTGCGACAGGGCCAGCGCATCCTGGGCTGAATCGGTCAGCAGCAGATCAATCTGGCTCAGACCGAACAACTCATCGCCAAGGGTCAGGCCCAGCTGCAATTGCAGGGTGATGCCGCTGTCGGCGACTTCGATCTGCAACTGATGGCCCAGCGCCCGCAACAACTCGCCGCAGCAAATCGCGTTGGTCAGGTAGTCGTCGCCAATGTCTTCGGTGTGGAACAGCATCAGCGTGCTGCCGTCGTTCAGGGTTTCGATTTCGCCCTGATACAGCGAGGCGGCCTGATCGAGGCAGTCGCGATAGCGCTCCTGCAACTCTTCCAGACGCGCACGTGGCAGACGACGCAGTTGCTCCTGAGAACCCAGTTGAACCGCCAGCACCGCCGTGTGTTGCGGCACGCTCGGGGTGGCTTTGCGAATCTGCGGTTGTGCGGCACCGTTCAAGGACTCGTCGCGCAGATCGGCGAACGCGTCATCGTCATCATCGTCTTCGACGGTGCTGACCAAGTGGCGTGGTGCAGGCTTCTGCGCGCCCATCGGACGGGTTTCGTCAAAGCTCGGGTCACGCAGATTGCGCACCTCGAACTCGGTCTCGTTTTCCTCGTCTTCGAACTCGGGTTCCGGCTCAGGCGCGGGCTCCGGCGCATAGTTGGCGTGCAACTGACGGGCGAGATCGCCGATTTCGTCCTGGCGCTCCATGCCCGGCGTGTGCTCGTCAATCCGGCGCAGCCATACACGCAATTGCAGCAGCGGGGTCGACAGGTAGCGGCCCATGCGCAAGCTCAAGGCCAGCGACAGCGCCAACAGAATCGCACTCAAAATGCCCATGCTTTGCAGGCTGATGGTCATCGGCTGCTGGAACTGATCCATGTCCAGACTGATGCGCAGTTGCCCGGCGGTCACGTCCTGGAAAGTGATCTTGCTCTCGTACATGCCCTCGGCTTCGCCCAACAGGCTGTGCTTGGGGCGCTGACCGGATTCGGCGAGGATGCGGTTATCCACGCTATAGATTGCCGCGTGGGCCACCAGTTTGTTCTTGGTCAGGTTATTGAGCAGCACGTTGAGGCTGAGGATGTCGTTGGACACCAACAGCTCCGTGGCGGAAGTGGCCGTTTGCGTGGTCAGGCTTTCGCCCAGCGCATCGGCCTGCTCGTGCATGGCCTGCTTGAACTGCAAGCCCATCACGCAGGCATAAATCACCAGCGCCAGAGCGACGAGGATCACGTTATGGCTGGCAATGCGCAATGCAATCGGTACACGGCGGTGGCGCAGTGCACGGAAGATCAGCAGGAAGAAGTTATCGGTTTTAACTGGCGTGGGCCGGTTCACTGAGCTCGGCTCTTTTGTCCGTGAAGTTGACGCGCAGTATAGCGACAGGCCCTAGACCGGCAAAGCGCTCGCGGTGCCCGATGGTCACTGAAAGTGGGTAGAATGCGGTTTTTTTCCAGTTGCGGGGGTGCGCGTTGCGCGAAATCGTCCTGATTAACATCACGGGAGTCGACCGTCCGGGTCTGACTGCGGCCATTACCGGCGTTCTGGCACAAGGTGGTGTGAACATTCTCGACATCGGGCAAGCGGTGATCCACGACACCCTGTCGTTCGGCATCCTTGTTGAAATTCCCGATTCCGAGCAAGGCAAAGCCGTGCTCAAGGACATCCTGTTCAAGGGCTACGAGCTCGACCAACAGGTGCGCTTCACCCCGGTCTCCGAAGAGGATTACCAGCAATGGGTGGGCAATCAGGGCAAGAAGCGCCATATCGTCACCCTGCTGACCCGCAAAGTGACCGCCGGGCAATTGCAGGCTGTCAGTTCGATTACTGCCAAATATGGTCTGAACATCGACCATATCGACCGTCTGTCGGGTCGTATGCCGCTGGACACCCCGGCGGACAAGGGCAAGGGCTGTATCGAGTTCTCCGTGCGTGGCGAAGCGGCTGATCCGCAGGCGCTGCGTGCAGAATTCCTGAGCGTGGCGCAGGAGCTGAACGTCGACATCGCCTTCCAGGAAGATTCACTTTTCCGCCGCAACCGTCGTCTGGCGGTGTTTGACATGGACTCCACGCTGATCGAAGCCGAAGTCATCGACGAACTGGCGAAGGCTGCCGGTGTTGGCGAGCAAGTGTCGGCGATCACCGAGCGGGCGATGGCCGGCGAACTGGATTTTCGCGCCAGCTTCAAAGAGCGCCTGGCGTTGCTTAAAGGCCTGGACGTCAGCGTGCTGGACTCGATAGGCGCTTCGCTGCGCCTGACGGAGGGTGCAGAAACCCTGTTCGCCGAACTCAAGCGTCTGGGCTACAAGACCGCGATCCTGTCCGGCGGCTTCACCTATTTCGCCAAGCAATTGCAGGCCAAACTCGGCATTGACTACGTGTTCGCCAACGAGCTGGAAGTCGTCGACGGCAAGTGCACCGGCGTGGCGATCGAGCCGATCGTCGATGCGCAGCGCAAGGCTGACCTGTTGAAAGAGTTGGCACACAAGGAAGGTTTGCGTCTGGAGCAGACCATCGCGGTCGGCGACGGTGCGAATGACCTGCCGATGCTGGCGATTGCCGGTTTGGGTGTGGCGTTCCGCGCCAAGCCATTGGTCAAGCAGTCGGCGAAGCAGGCGATCTCGACTTTGGGTCTGGATGGCGTGCTGTATCTGCTGGGTTTCCGCGATCGCGACGGGCAGCTCTAAGATCTCGATAAGCTGATCTGGCCTCTGCGCGAGCAAGCTCGCTCCCACATTTGAAATGCATTCCAATGTGGGAGCGAGCTTGCTCGCGAAGGGCGCAACTGGGTCTAAAGCGACTTCCACAACGAATCAAAATCCTCCTCGCTCCCGCCATTCTGCGCGGCCTCCAGCGAGCGATAGGCAAACTGATTGAAACTATGCGTACTCGCCACCCGCCGATCCAGTCCGGCGCGGTGCTCGTCTCCATGGGTATTGATCAGCACTTTACTGCCTTCCTGAAAAGGCAATCGTGGCGCCAGCAAGGTTGCCGGCAAGTCGATCGCGCTGATCTGCGGCAACAGCAATCCGCGCAGATAGTGACTGTGATCATCCCGCGAGCGCACCAGCTGCAGGCCGCACGGCTGCGCATGCGGTGCCACCAGCTCAATGCCCATCTGTGTGCCACCGCCACGCACCTGACGAATCCAGCGAATCACCGCAATGCTCCAGCCCAGACTTTCGCTGTCCTGAATCCCGAGCATTTCCCCGGCCTGTAATTCGGCGGGCACCTCTGCAGGCCAGCCCAGGCAATAACCGCCGGGGCTGTGATTGATCACCGGCAGCGCGTAAGTGGGGTAGTGCGGTGTGTTGTCGGTGCTGCTTTCGTCTTCGATCAGATGGTCGTACTGGATTTCTTCGTATGGCAGAAACTCATCCGCCTTGCTCTGCGGCGCGGCGTCGAATGCCTGGCTCCAACTGTCTTTTTCGCCCTTGGCGACGACGCTGCTGAAGTTCGCCGCGGGGGCGCCGGGGTGCTTGAGCAGTTCGCTGAAACTGCGTTCGCCGCCGAGGTAAAAGTGCAGGGCGCTCATGCCCACGCACACGGTCAGGGTGCCTTGGCCAACGGTGCGCTGAAAGCTGCGTTCGGCGGCCTGACCCCAGGTCGCGTGCAAGTGTTGCAGAGTGTCGAAGCTGAGCCCCGCCGGGACAGGCAGCGGCGTCGAAGTGTCCTGACGCTGCAGATGCGCTTCGATGGCATTGACCAGTGGCTGCGGATCGAATCCGAGCAATCCGGCTTTTTGCTCGCTGCGGAACATGTTGCGATAACGCGGGCCGGCGTCGATTTCGGCGCTGATCGCAAACAAGCCATCGTCCGGACTGCCGGGATGCAGTTTGAGCAAGGTACTCCACGGTTCAAGGACTTCCGCGAGTCGAGCGATCTGGTTCTGCCGCAGTTGATTGCAACGTGCGCAGCCCAATAACAGGGTGGCGATGTACGTCTGTTCCAGGCTCAGCTCGGTAGTCAGGCTGGCGAGATCGTCACGTACCCGACGTTGTTGCAGCTGCAATTCACAGCCGATGCGATACAGCTGATGCAGTTCGAACCACAGGTGTTCCGGCGGTGAACTGTACAACTGCGTGGCGCGCAACAACTGGCCCTTGAGTGCGTGTGCCGTTCGTTGCAGGGCCTGGCTGACCAGCGCCGCGCGATCCTTGCTGTACTTGGGTGCGATACGCAACACGATCTGTTTGTAGCCGATGGCCAGATGACTTTGCAGCGCCTGGCACAGGTTGCTGACCTTGCGCGAACGCTCGTCGAGCATGATCGCCTGATGCAGAAAGTGCCGCTCCAGATGCTGGCAGACGAAATACACCTCTGGCCGCATCAGCTCCAAGAGTTGCAGGCGATTATCGCTGGGGGTGAGCAACTGGTTGAGTTCACCCAGGCCTTGGTACAACTGGCGGGCGGTTTCGCCGATGTTCGCCTTGGGCAGGCCGGCGATCCAGCGTTTGAGGTCACGCGGGGTGGCTTCGCAGAACGACAGACGCGTTTGCGTTGGAGTGGGAGCGCGTAGCTGCGGAGGGGCGATGGTCTGGCTCATGCCAAAAACCATAGCAGCAAATGCTGCAATCTGCGGGAGCCGAACTGGCTCCCGCAGCACGGACATCAGGCTTTTGGCAGTGCCAGACCCTGGCCCATCTGCACTGGCGAACCCGCCACCAGTTCTTCAGCCCACTTCACTTGATCCGGGCCAAACAGCACGATCGCGGTGGAACCCAGCTTGAAACGGCCCAGTTCGGCGCCTTTTTCCAGATGGATCGGCGCGCGAGCGGCTTCGTCGTAGCGGAAGGTTTTCAGCTCACGCTTCGGCGGCGTGACCAGACCGGCCCACACGGTTTCGATCGAAGCGACGATCATTGCGCCCACGAGAACAACAGCCATCGGCCCACGCTCGGTGTCGAAGATGCATGCCACACGCTCGTTGCGGGCGAACAGCTCCGGGACGTTTTCGGCAGTGGTCTGGTTGACCGAGAAGATCCGGCCCGGGATGTAGACCATTTCACGCAGGGTGCCGGCCAGTGGCATGTGTACGCGGTGGTAGTCCTTCGGCGACAGGTAAATAGTCGCAAAGTCGCCGCCCATGAACGGCGCAGCATTGGCTGCATCACCGCCAAGCAGTTCCAGCACGCTGAAGCTGTGACCCTTGGCCTGGAACACGCGACCGTGTTCGATCGGGCCGAGTTGGCTGACCGCGCCGTCAGCCGGGCTGAGGATCGCGCCCGGGGTCTCGTCCAGCGGGCGCGCGCCATCTTTCAGGGCGCGGGTGAAGAAGGCGTTGAAGTGCTCGTAAGCGGTCACGTCTTCAACCAGCGCTTGCGACATGTCGACTTGATAGCGCTTGGCGAACCAGGTGGTGAAGGCATTCTTGAACCAGCGCACGCGGCACTCGGCAATGCAGCCGGCCAGGCGCGACAGCAGGTGGTGAGGCAGCAGGTACTGGCTGAGGATAAACAGACGCTCTTTCATGGGTTGTCCTTAAAAACCTTAAATCTCGACGGGCGTGTCAGGGTGGTTGCCCCATTCGCCCCAGGAACCGGCGTAGCCCTTGACCCGCAGATAACCGAGGGATTTGGCCACCAGATAAGTGAAGCCCGACCGGTGATGGGTCTGGCAGTGGGTAATGATTTCTTTGTCCTTGGTGATCCCCAGGTCTTCGAGGATCTGTGGCATGTCCGTGCGGATGCGCAGGTTACGCGCCTTGTCCATGCCCGCGGTCCATTCGAAATTGACCGCGCCGGGAATATGGCCGCCCTTGGCCGCCAGCACTTTCTCGCCGGAATACTCCAGCGGCCCGCGCGCATCCCAGATCGCCAGATCGGCGGCGCCGAGACGGCTTTGCAGGTATTCGCGCGTAGCGGTCGGTTCATCATGCAGGGTCAGCGATACCGGGCCACCAACAGCCCGTGGCACCTGGATCGACATCGGCATGCCATCCGCCAGCCACGCCGGAAGACCGCCATCGACGTAGTGATACTTGTCGTGACCGATCACGTCGAGCAACCAGATAAACCGCCCGGCCCAGCCGCCGCCCTCGTCGTCGTAAACCACGTAGACCGCGTCTTTGCGATGGCCGAGTTCACCGAACAACGCTTCCAGATCGGCTTTGGCCGGCAGCAGTCCCGGTGCCGGCGGTTGGCCGAGCTGGGTGCGTTTGGGGTCGACAAACCGCGCGCCGGGAAGATGACCTTCGGCATAGCGGGCGGGGCTGGTCAGGTCCACCAGAATCAGTTCGCTGGACTCGAGCCGAGGGAGCAGGTCGCTCGGTTCGATAACGAGCGGCAAGCCAGAGAAGTCAGACATGTGAGGTCTCCAGAGCACAAAGGGGGGGATTGTAGCGCAGCCTCATCGGCCACGGCTGCTAAAGCTGTGCAGGGCTTTTTCGATGCACTGCGCGGTTTTACCGAAGGCTTGCACGGTGATGTCGGCGAATGGCCCGCCGCCCTGATCAGCCACAACGATCATGATCACCCGGCCATTGTTGACCAGTGATCGCAGGAACAGATGCTCGCCACGGAACAGCGTGCGCAGGCTCGGCGGCAGCAGCGCGGAGAATTGCGTGTTGTTCTCCGGGTTGATCCGCACCTGAGCTTGTTGTGCGAGCAGCCGTTGCAGAACTTTGCTCTGGCTGACAACAAAGTTCAGCGCAGAGGCTTCTTTGGGCAGGCCGAAAATTTGATTCACGCGCAGATTGGATTGCGTGCGATCGGCCATCAGGATCATCACCCGGCGCATGCCACTGGCGACCAGCGCGTCGCGGGCGGCGACGGTCAGGCTCATGGCATTGGTGAAACGGCTCGGCTCGGCCAGCAATTCGGCGCACTGCCGGCGCCATTGAGTCAGATCTTCGGCATTCGGTGCGGCAGCAGGCAACATCCCGGCCGGCAGGCGAAGGGTGCCCCACGGCCACAGCAGCGAAACCGCCGGGTGCCACAAGTCACGCATCGCATGCTGGCGCGCACTGTTGGCGGCTTGCTGGTGCAACTGTTGCTGCACCTCGTCCATCGAAATCTGTAGATAAAGGCTGGTCAGATACTGCCAGCGCTCACTGTGCGGACTGTCCCATGCCTGTTGGGCCGACAGCGCCAGACCGTTGGCCAGCAGTACGGTATTGGCGGGTTGATTGAGCCAGCGCCGCAGTGTTGGGTCGTCATCGAGACGATTTTGCTGACGCAACGGATGTTCGCTGTCACGGGCAATGCGCAATACTTTCACCAATTCGCGTTGCTCGCTGAGCAGCAACTTATAGCCCTGCTGCACCCAGATCGGCAGGTGCCAGGCTTGCACCAGCGCCTCGGCGATTTTAAGCAGGCGCACGCCAAACAATTGCTGCTCGACGGTGCGCGCCGATTCGCCCTTGTGGATAACCCGCAGTTCCCACTCTTCAAGCAATTGTGGATAGGTCAGTGCCAGCGGCCACAGCGGCGACAGAAACAGCAGGCTGCCCCAATGAATGTCCTGCCACAGCCGCGCCAGGCGACTGGCAAAAAAACCGTTGGCCTGTTGCGTGGCGTGCTGGCTGATCATTTGCAGTTGGCGCAAGGCCTTGGGGATTTGCATCTGCGGTTGAGCAGGCAGGCGCGCCAGCAGTTCTTCGGTGCGGGCCAGACCCAGACGGTTGATCGCAACTTCAAGATTTTCGGCCGGTGTGGCCATGGTGCCGTGGGTGTGACGATTCGCCTCACGGATGATGCTCAAGGCCAGCGCAGGGCTGTCCTGCATCAGGTCGGCGATGTCGCGCAGCGAGCTGCGATTGTCACGGATCGCCCGGCAAACCTTGTCGTGAGCCTCTTGCGGCACGGGCAGGCGCACGCTATCGAGCAGCTTGACCCAGCCGTCGAGGGTGGTCGGTTTTGCGTGTGGGACGTTCGTTTCATTAGCCATGTCTGGACGAGATCTTCACTGACTGTAGACGCGCCCGGCATGGGCTAAATTGGCTTTTCGCCTGAACTGGCTATAGTCTGGCGCAGTTTTGCCGATAAGTAGAAGAAGAGATTTTTTAACTTCCGAATATGACCTTGAACCCGACTTAAATAAGTACTTTCTACCTATGGCTAAAATTATCGGCATCATCGTCGTATTCGCGAGCGTGCTCGGCGGATACGTGCTCTCCCACGGCAAGATTGCCGCCCTGGTCCAGCCCTTCGAGGTGTTGATCATCGGTGGTGCGGCGCTGGGTGCATTCCTCCAGGCCAACCCCAGCTACATGACGATGCACGTGCTCAAGAAATCCCTGAGCATGTTCAGTTCGCGTTTCAGCCACACTTTTTATCTGGAAGTGTTGGGCCTGATCTACGAGATCCTCAACAAGAGCCGCCGCGAAGGCATGATGGCCATCGAAGGCGACATCGAAGACGCCGCCGCGAGTCCGATCTTCGCCAAGTACCCGGCAGTGCTCAAAGACGAACGCATGACCGCGTTCATCTGCGATTACCTGCGCATCATGTCCTCCGGCAACATGGCTCCGCACGAGCTGGAAGGCCTGTTCGACATGGAGCTTTACAGCCTTAAAGAAGACCTTGAGCACCCATCCCACGCAGTGAACGGCATTGCCGACGCCATGCCGGGTTTCGGTATCGTCGCGGCGGTACTGGGTATCGTGGTGACCATGGCGTCCTTGGGCGAAGGCGATCAGAAGTCGATTGGTCTGCACGTGGGTGCGGCACTGGTGGGTACCTTCTTCGGTATTCTCGCGGCCTACGGTTTCTTCGGCCCGTTGGCGCACTCGTTGGCTCACGATGCCAAGGAAGAACTGAATGTCTACGAAGCCATCAAAGCCTCGCTCGTGGCTTCGGCATCCGGCATGCCGCCATCGCTGGCGGTGGAGTTCGGTCGCAAGGTTCTGTACCCGGCTCACCGTCCAAGCTTTGCCGAGCTGGAACAAGCCGTTCGCGGTCGCTAAGTCATGGAAAATAATCAGCCGATTATCATCAAGCGCGTCAAGCGCATAGCCGGCGGGCATCACGGCGGGGCGTGGAAAATCGCCTTCGCCGACTTCGCCACGGCGATGATGGCGTTCTTCCTGGTGTTGTGGCTGCTGTCCACCGCAACGCCTGAGCAGAAGATCGCCATCGCCGGCTATTTCAAAGACCCGGTCGGCTTCTCCGAAAGCGGCACGCCGTACATCATCGATCTGGGCGGTACGCCGACCCTGGCGCCGGAAAACACTCTTAACCCTGAAGTGAAATCCCAGCCGCAACCGGACAAAGTCACGGTCGATGCCGAGCAAGTCGAAGGCATGGCCGAGATGGTCGAGAAGGAACGCCTGGAACTGCTCCTGCAAGAATTGCAGAACAAGGTCGACGAGAACCCGCAACTGCAGAAGTTCAAGGACCAGATCCTCTTCGAGATTACGCCGAACGGCTTGCGCATCCAGATCATGGACGCTGAGAACCGGCCGATGTTCGACTCGGGTTCTGCACGTTTGAAGCCGTACTTCGAAGACATCCTGCTGGCCATGGCCGACACCATCAAAGCGGTGCCGAACAAGATCAGCATCAGCGGTCACACCGATGCCAAGCCTTATATCGGCAGCGGCGATTACGGCAACTGGGAGCTTTCGGCCAACCGTGCCAACGCCGCCCGCCGTGCATTGATTGCCGGTAGCTATCCGGATGCGCAAGTGGCGCGGGTTGTGGGTTACGCCTCGTCGGCACTGTTCGACCGGGAAAACCCGTTCAACCCGGTCAACCGTCGCATCGACATCGTGGTGCTGACCAAGAAGGCCCAGGCCGCCATCGAAGGCGCGCAGGGCGCCGATCCGGCGAAACCGGCTGAGCAAGGACCGAGCGGTGCTGCTCCGGCAACACCGGTCGATCCGAACGCGCTGCCGGCAGATCAGCAACCGGTGCCTGCGCACGAGTTGCGCGAGCGCCTGAACCTGTTCGACGACGCGGCACCCAAACCGGCCCAGCCGGGAAGTGCGCCGCCAGCGCCACCGGCCACTGCACCGGCCACTGCACCGGCCACTGCACCGGCCACCGCGCCGAAGCAGTGACCTACAAAAAGCCACGGTTACCGTGGCTTTTTTGTATCTGCCTGCGTCGCATTGACCAGTCGCAGTTTTCGCAATCACGGAAGATCAGTTATGGAAAGACTCAAAGCCTATTTTCAGCGGCACGGCAACGCACCTTTCAAGTTTGGTGAAGGGCGGGTCAGTGGCTATATCTCGGCCACGCTCGGGCTGTTGAGCCTGCTGGCGGTGTTCTGCTTCCTGTTCCCTGAATGGCTGACCACCGCTGAACTGCGCAAGGTCTACGACGAGCAATTCGCCCGCACCACACTGTTGCTCGGGCTGGTGCTGTCGTTCAGCCTCGGCACCCTGAATATCCTGCTCAACAAACGCAAACGTCTGGGGATCACCGGGCTGGTCGCTTCAGGCCTGGCGGTATTTCTCGGTGGCACCAATGTGCAAGTCAGCGAAATCGGGCAGACCCCATACTCGCTGGGGTTGGACTGGTTTGTCCTGGCGCTGCTGGTGTCGGCCATCGTGTTTATTCCGCTGGAAAAGCTCTACTCCAAAGACCCCGAGCAAAACATCCTGCGGCCTCACTGGCGCACCGACCTGACCTACTTTTTCGTCAGCCACATGCTGGTGCAGTTCATCCTGATCTTCATCACCGCCTCGTCGAGTTACATCGCCGGTTGGGCCGTGTCGCCGGGCTTTCAGGCCAGCGTACAAAGCCTGCCGCTGGTGGTGCAGTTCCTGCTCGCGGTGCTGGTGGCGGATCTCGGTCAGTATTGGCTGCATCGGCTGTACCACGTGGTGCCTTTTCTCTGGCGCCTTCACGCCGTGCATCACTCCAGCACACACATGGACTGGCTCGCCGGTTCGCGCGTGCACTTCATCGAAATCCTGCTGACCCGCACCGGCGTACTGGTACCGCTGATGCTGCTGGGCTTCGCGCCGCAGGCGTTGAATGCCTATGTGATTCTGGTCGGTGTCCAGGCCGTACTGGCTCACGCCAACGTGCGAATCAATGGCGGCTGGCTGAATTACCTGATCGTCCTGCCGCGTTACCACCATTGGCACCACGCGCGGCACAAGGACTACATCTACAAGAACTACGCGATTCACACGCCGTTGGTGGACATGCTGTTCGGCACCTTCAAGCTGCCGCCGAAAGAGTGGCCGGTGCGTTATGGCGTGTTTGGCAAGGAATTGCCGGGCGGGATTGTGCAGCAGCATCTTTATGCGTTTAAGAAGCCTGAGCCGAAGTAAGGCCTGGCGGATATGAAAAGCCCCGAATCGTCGGGGCTTTTTTTCGTCTTTGGTTTGCCGGGTGGTCAGTAACCGTTTTCCGGCAAGCTGGCGATGATCGAGCGGTAGCTGTTCATTCGTTGCTGCTGCACGCGGCCATCTTCAAGGGCCTTGAGCAGTGCGCAACCCGGTTCGCGATCATGCTTGCAGTCGCGGAAGCGGCAGGTGCCCAGCAGGTCGTTGAACTCGATGAAACCGGCTTCGACGTCGGCGCGGCTGACGTGGCCGAGGCCGAACTCGCGGATGCCCGGGGAGTCGATCAGTTCGCCGCCGCCCGGGAAGTGGAACAGCCGTGCGGTGGTCGTCGTGTGCGTGCCCTGACCGGACAGTTCGGACAACGGCCCGACGCGGGTTTCCACCTCAGGCAACAAGCTGTTGACCAGCGACGACTTGCCGACACCGGACTGGCCAACGAACACGCTGATGCGTCCGTCGAGCTGCTGTTGCAGCTGTTCCATGCCATTGCCGTGGTGCGCCGAGACCTCCAGCACCGGATAGCCCAGCGTGCGGTAAACGGCCAGCAGGGCGTTGAGTGCCGGGGCGTTCTGCTCGTCGATCAGATCGAATTTGTTCAGCAGCAACAGCGGACGGATGCCGGCGTGTTCGGCGGCTACGAGGTAGCGGTCGATCAGGTTGGCGTGCGGCTCTGGCAGCGGGGCGAAGACGATGACGATCATGTCGACGTTTGCGGCCACTGGCTTGAGCTGACCACGACTGTCCGGGCGGCACAGTTCGGTGGTGCGCGGCAATTGCGCGACGATCACACCGATACCCTGGTTGCCGGCACGCCAGACCACCTGGTCGCCGGTCACCAGCGCTGGCAGGTTGGCACGCAAGTGGCAACGGAACACTTGGCCGGCGAGTTCGCCGTCCTTGGCCTCGACCTCGACCTGCACACCGAAGTGGGCGATCACCAGGCCGTGTTGCTCAGGGCCAAGGTCGCCGCCCTCCAATGCTTCGACAGCAGAGGACTCGCGTTTGGCGGCGCGTGCGGCGCGCTCGCCTTGAATCTTTTCGATGCGCCAGTTTTGACGACGATTGAGTTGGCGTTTGGCCATGGGTGTTCCGTCTGAAGAATGCAGCGATTAGGTAAAACGGCCGCGAGTTTAGCACGCCCGGCCACCGGCCTAGGCTAAACTGCGCAGCATTGCCTAGGAGCCGAAATATGCAAAACCCGCAGAACTTGATCTGGATCGACCTGGAAATGACCGGTCTTGATCCGGATAACGACGTCATCATCGAAATGGCCACCATTGTCACCGACAGTGATCTCAATACCCTGGCCGAAGGCCCGGTGATCGCCATTCATCACAGCGACGAAGTGCTTGCGCGCATGGATGAGTGGAACACTCGCACCCACGGCAACTCCGGCCTGACCCAACGCGTGCGCGACAGCCGCATCACAATGGCCGAAGCCGAAGCCGAAACCATCGCGTTTCTGGAAAAGTGGGTGCCGAAGGGCAAGTCGCCGATCTGTGGCAACAGCATCTGCCAGGATCGCCGCTTCCTCTATACCCATATGAAGGCGCTGGAAAGCTACTTCCACTACCGCAACCTCGATGTGTCGACGCTCAAAGAGTTGGCCGCGCGCTGGGCACCGGACGTACGCGACAGCTTCAAGAAGGGCAGCACGCATCTGGCACTGGACGACATTCGCGAATCGATTGCCGAACTGCAGCACTACCGTAAGCACTTCATCAAGTTCTGATTTCGCTTGGCGGGTTTTTGTAGCGCGTTTTCTCGCCCTCTTTTGGTGCCGTACCGAAATGGCTAGACTGCGCGCCTTCCTGCCAGGATCGCCACCATGCTGCTGATGCTCTATCTGATCGCCATTACCGCTGAAGCCATGACTGGCGCACTGTCCGCAGGCCGGCGCGGCATGGACTGGTTCGGGGTGGTGCTGATTGCCTGCGTCACGGCACTGGGCGGCGGTTCGGTGCGTGACGTGCTGCTCGGGCATTACCCGCTGACCTGGGTCAAACACCCGGAATACCTGGTGCTGACTTCCGTCGCGGCGATGTTCACGGTATTCACCGCACGCTGGATGCGGCATCTGCGCTCGCTGTTCCTGGTGCTCGACGCCGTAGGTCTGGTGGCGTTTACCCTGATCGGCTGCATGACTGCCCTGGAAATGGGCCACGGCATGTTGGTGGCGTCTGTCAGTGGCGTGATCACCGGGGTGTTTGGCGGCATCCTTCGCGACATCTTCTGCAACGACATCCCGCTGATCTTCCGTCGTGAACTGTACGCGAGCGTTTCGTTCGCCGCCGCATGGTGCTACATGCTGTGCCTGTATCTGAACGTGCCGGGCGAACAGGCGATTCTGATCACGCTGTTTGGCGGCTTCTTGTTACGTTTATTGGCAATCCGTTTCCATTGGGAAATGCCCAAGTTTGTTTATAACGACGAGCATTGAAATTTAATTCGCACAGTATGTTCGCTGTGCGAAGTTGGCTTGCGTGTCGCCAGCGACTTATATGTGCATGTTTCTTACATTTTTCGCTTTGCTGCTGATTTGATTGGCGTGTTATTTATTTTTCGGCATTTGGTTTAATGCTGGTCTTCTGAATTATCACGAAATCAAAGGAGTTGATTCATGAGTGAAAACATGGGCGATGCACAGGGTCAGTCTAATCATTCGCAAACATTCGATAGTGTGACCCGTTTCAATGTGAAGTTTGATGCTGGCGACACCTCACGAAGTAAAGTGCTATACGGCAATGGCCGGATGCAGGTCAAGGTCCAAGTGCTGGTCTCCGGGGCGGATATAAATGGTAATGCCGTGCACGTGCCGTCTGAAGTAATGAACAGTATTGAGCTTATTCATTACGGTACTGGCAAGCGCCTGCGCGATGGTTGGAGCGCAAATACTGAACAAGGGCGATTTACGCTTGAGGCGCAAACGTCATTCGCCCCGATGGTGGCCTCCGACGATGACTTAGACGAGGATGCCGTTCATCCTCAGGTGCGTTCCTTCTGGGTTTCGTCGGCCACCCCAGGAACTACTCAGATCGCTGCACGCCTTACGCTGGGCGGAATTACGATTCGCAGCAACGGGAGCAGTCTTTCCAGTGTTCATGACAGCAGCGTGACCCTGGAAGCGCAGCAGCCACTGGCTTACTCCATTGAGCAATTCCGATGGATCCCGGTCAGGCGAGGCAATGAAGAGCCGGGGAATCGCATTTGGAACCATTACTTGGGCTTGTATCCGCAAGGGCAGCAAACCAGGCTGGTCGACTGGATTGCCGATGGTGTTGCAGATGACGGTTACTTTGTCTCAGGCAACAAGCTCCGAGAAAAACAAACCAATTATCTTGAAGGTATTTTGATTCGCCCCGAAAAAAGCGAGGTCGCCGTGTCTTTGCCATACAACGGCAGCGTTCTTGCTTATCGCCATTATGCTGATGCGATAACATCCGACTCAAAGTATTACAAGGTAAGGGTCAATGATCGGGACGGAGAACTGACCGTGGTGCAAGCGATGTCTGAGTATTCGACTCTTTCGCCAGCTTCAAGGCAGGGCGGTGTTTTTCATTTTCGCGCCATTGATCAATATGGCACTGAACATAAGCTGGCTATTCACACGGATTTTTCCAGGCTTACCCTTACCGTGGAGCGAGGTTGAATGCGCGGTCTCTCTGCGTGTGCGCAATGTAATGTGGTAGCTATATATATCCTCATGTAAAACACAGCGCTGTAAGCTGTAACTTCATCAAGCGATGATGTTATCGCTGTTCCTGCCGTTACACCTGTTTAACACGTTGGCTGGCCCTTGGGTGCTGCGGGGCCAGCATCAGCTCACACTCAAGGATGAGAATATATGGCTGGCAAGCCGCCAAAGGTCAAACCTGCTCCTGCCCCAAACAAAACCCCCGATTTCAGCGCGGATGGCTCACATCGGCCACTGTCCTCTTTTCCAGAAATGCCGCATCTACTGCCACTGCAACGCCTGGAATCGTTGCCCTCTTCCTACCGGCCAGATTTGGTCGCAGAGAGGCCGCCGGTCAGTGTGAACGCGAGCCCGATGTCTTCCGCGAGCGATAAACTTGCGATGCTTGCCGCGGCCTCCTCGCTGGAAGATTACTGGATACCCACACCCAAAAGCCTCGGCGAGGCTGATGCGCAGGGCATCCAGATGTTCAAGCACCGTCAGTATGTGGCCGTATCCGACGAGCATTTCGTGCAAGTGGTCCTGGACGCCGAGAGTGGTCTGTTTCGCGCCACGCTGGCCAGAGAGCTGAAGCCTTCTGGCCCGCTACTGAAGCAGGACATCGGGAGCGAGTTCTGGCTCCCGCTGCACAGCAACTATTCACGTGATCACCTTGCAATATTCAGTTCGCTACGGGGACGAACGGCAGAACTGTTTCACCGCATGGGGCATTCGGTGGACGTTTTTCCCGAAGTAACGATTACCCGCATTCTTGCGGTGAGTGGCATGGATGAAATGCTGGCGAGCGATTCCCCTATTAGCTCGCGATCCCTCGCCTTGCTGCAGGACGCCCTCAGGCGCTTCAGCCTCGATCAGAAAATCCAGACGTCCATCACACAACTGCAACATCCCGACCCGTTGGTGCGCGCCCAGGTCGATCCCCATTTGCAGGCTCTGCTGCAGGTGCGCGAAGGCGATCCTGCGGGACGCCGTGTTCAACGGGCTCGCACCGTGCTCTTTCAGAATCATGAGCGCGCGTTCGAACTCGACTGTGATGCATACACGTTGCAGATGCGGCGGATCTTTCCTGACCTGCCCAAAATGGTGGCCCAGGCGTTGTGGCGCGATGCAAGCGCCGCTGATCGTCTGCATATGCACAATCAACCGGGAATGCCACGGCGAATGGCAGAAGAGGCGCTGCTGTCTCTGCGCGATGTTCGTCTGGCGAGAGCTTGCGAAGGGATATATCTGGATTCGATCTCCAGCCCGGACAGTGACCGACTGGCGTTGCATATGATCGGGCGCCTTGCAGGGTGGTCGCCAAAAGTTCATATCGAGATTCGTCAGGGCGGGGCGGACGGGGAAGCCTTGACCGCCATAGGCGATGTTCGGACTCCGTTCCATCACATACTGGTACGGCAGGACGCAGGCTACGTCATCAACAGCCCCGAAGGTTCATCGTATAAAGGTGTGAGCGATCTGTATTCGGCGGTCTGGTTCCTGTTGCTGCCCGTACAGCGTCAGGCGCTCGGTATATCGGAGGGAGGAGGGCAAGCACTCCAGCAATTGATTCGTGCACAGCCGTTACCGTCGCGCCAGGTCGTGAGCGAAATGCTGGGGTTGGTGCCGCTTCCGGTTACTGTCGATCCTGTCGCCGCTCAATACAGCCAAGCGGGACAGTTGCGAGGCGGAGCCGATAACAACCCGACATCGGCCAAGTCCGTTGTTGACCGCGTAGGTGATCTTTATCCGCAGCTTTCGGGTGAGGAGGTATCGACGTTTATCAACGAGCGTTTGAAAGGTGATCCATCCGGTGTAATGACTCGCTTGGAAAAAGAGTTCGCGACGTTGCGTAATGAATTGGCGATATGGAGTGCCGATGAACCGTCATCTCGTTCGGAATCGTCGGGACAGGGCAGTGCGCCAACACCCGCCGAGCGACGCCAGGCTCGCGAGCAATTCAGCGCAAAGCTGCAAGATATCTGGCAGCGCAAGTCGGTGTCGAGATGGGGGTACGGTGACTATCATTTTTCTTACGACGTCGATTTTTCTGGTGAGTTACCAAGGCTATCCGCCAGATTCGAGTATGTGACAGAGTTAATACTAACCGCACAGAAACCGGGCACACGGATAGGCGCGTTCCTTGACAGTTTTCCCAATGTTCAATATTTGATGGTGACCGGTTTAAAAATGGAGGAGTTCCCGTTAGGGGTCTTTCAAATGCGCGAGTTGCGTCAACTCACGCTGGATAAGTGCTCGCTCAGACTTTCTGAGATAACGGCTGAAGGGCTGTCAAGAATGGAAACCCTTACATTGTTGAACCTGGCACACAATCCTCTGACAGTTTCTCCGCATGTAGGCTTCATGCCGGATTTAACGGAATTGATGCTCTATGACGCCAATCTGTCCAGCGTTCCTTCAGGAATAGATATGCTGAAAGAGCTACAGGTGTTGGCGTTACAGAACAATGATATTAAAGATGTGGGGGATGAGTTGTTCGATATCCCGGATACACAGGATCTGTTCGTTGGTCTGGTGAATAATCCCTTGAGTAACGCGTCGAGGCAGCGGATTACCGAGTATCTGGAGTATTCCAGCATGGATCGGAAAATAGAAATTCAAATGGATGAGCCAGTTTCAGACGTAGAGTACGAGAGTGAATCCTCGGAAAGCGGTTTCTCCACAGGTTCAGACAGTGACTGAATGTTGATGGACGTAACGGGTTTATTGTTTGTCTAACATAAATTGATAAGTATAAATAACGCGGCGGCTCCCCTTCTGCTTTCCGCTCCATGGCGATCAGGGGGGGAGGAGCATCATGTGATGCCGGAATCAAAGGCCCAAAGCGAGCGGTTTTGCGTTTTGTAACATGAATTCAGCAGTTTTTGATTGTTTGATGATTTGTGTAGGTTGTCGGTTTTGATGTTCAAGTATTTCCTCGGCTTTGCCTCTTAATAATTTGTCGAATGTCCCGGCTTTTATTGTTTTTTTAGTCGTGCGTCAATACTTCGACGTGCCCTGAGAGGGGCGAGAATTATTAATTGGTCAGGGGTTATTTTATGTTTGATGAGCAGCTTAGTGTGTCCCGTATCGAGGTTAAACTCGACTCTGCAAGGTCTGGTCAACATAAGGTTCTTTACGCCAACGGTAGAATGCAAGTGCGCGTGTTGGTGCTTTTGCACGGAGTCGATAACAGTGGAGACGGCGCGTCACTGTATGGACATCCCGCCTTGCAGTCACTGCGGTTGATTGCCTATAACGGCGCTCGGCCTCTGGAAGGAGACTGGGGTGTATCGGTGCATGAAAATCGGTATGCCCACGAAATGTCGGGTGGGGCGCCGCGGGTTACAGAAATATCGCGTGTTAAGGACAATCGGATAAGTGACGATGCTGATCCGGTGCAGGTTTTTGAGTTTTGGGTTTCCGCCTCCAGGCCTGGAGTCATGGAAGTGGCTGCCGAAATCATCATGGCCGAGGAGGTATTGCGAAGTAACGGAGTTGGCTTTGACAGCAGTGTTACGCTAGAAGCGATTCCACCGAGAGAGTATCCGCTGAGCAGTTTCTCGTTGAGCAAGTACGATGAGAAACAGCAGAGAGCCACGTATGACTGGGTCCAGCATTATCATATTGGTCTACACGCAGAGGGCCGGCAGATTCACCTCCTCGACTGGTACAGCAGTGAAGTAAAACTTGACCCTTATGATTCGGAAAATTCGGTGCAGGTGTATGTGTCCGGAAATATCCCTGGCACACGGGATGGTCGCAGAAATTTTTATGGGTATATGGCGCCGATTTATGGGCTGAAAACAACCTTTCGCAGCCCTCTCGGCTACATAACTGTACCTATTAATAAAGTGCCTGGGCAGTTGACACTTGTGCAGTATATTTCCGCTGATCTGCAAGTGGCGCCGGCCAATGAAAGCGCATTCGAGTTTGCAGTGATTGATGAATTCGGTTCGGAGCACAGGCTTTGTATCGATGGTGATAAAGAACAGCGCACGTTTATTCTGGATGAATCCAGGCGATCAATGAAAAAACTTATCTGATTTTGACATGTGGTTAGCGGTTTTTTTTGCTCGCCAGCCTGATCTGCCAATATCTGAATTTGGAAATAAAGGACGCTTTTCAATGGTAAGTAATTCATCTTCCGCTGTTCATTCAAATGCTTTCAACTTCGGTGAGTTCGTTTCCGGAGGCGTTGATCCTCGCACGGGCATATATACATGTGCCTTTTCGTTGGGGAAGTTGTACTCGGCGGATCTCAATGGTCCTGAATTTGCACTCTCAATGGGGTTTAATCCGCTCAATCAGGTGGATGCCGGTTTCGGCCTTGGATGGTCTTTGACCATGACGCATTACAACTTGCGCAGCAAAGTCATGACGCTGTCCAACGGTGAGCGATACAAGGCTGTCGAGACGTCTACCGGCCTGAAGTTCAAGGAAATGAAACTGCAAACCGCCAAGGTATTGGTGATCGGGACAGGCCGCTATGAGGTCCAATACAAGGATGGGCGCCGTGAGTTACTGAAAGTTCAGGCGGGCACTCAGATTGCCGTAGCGGAAACAATTTTCGCGGCGAACGGTGTGAGCATCACGCTGAAGCATAAATTGTTCAATCAGTTTCCCATGTTGACGGAAGTCTCTGACGCCAAGAGCTGCCTGTTGAAAATTACACGCAATGCAGGTCAAGTGACATTGACCCGGCATCCCGATACGCCGTCCAGTTCCGACTACAAGTTGATCTTGAAAAACAGTCGGGTGACGGCAATCGAGCTTCCGCTCGGCAAGGGCTGGGAGCTGGAATATGAAGTCATTGATGAGGCCAGCTATTTGCGCCGCGTCGTCAACCCCTTGCGCGGCGTAGAAATCATTCGCTACAAGCGGCAAGGTCACCGCTTCGTAAACGGCGTGGAACAGACGCTGCCGTTTGTCATCGCTCACGATGTTTACCCGGGGCGTCGCCAGGCCAGGCTCTGCAAGATATACACGTATTCCGACCATAACTTTCTCGGGCAGGGTCTCATCCCGGCCAAGGACGAAGACGGAGATCCTCTTTACCTGGCGCCCAGTCACTACGTCTATACCTCGGACGAGAAATTGGTGGTCAACGGTAAGGTTCACACCCGGATTAATCGCACCTACAACAAATTCCATTTGCTGGTCGCAGAAGTTACAACATGCGGCGATGCCCAGACCACAACCACCACCGAATATCATTGTTCCGTCGTAAGGCCATTCAATGAACAGCCGGCTCAGTTCCGCATGCCCAAGGTTCAGAAGGTGACGTATCTCGATCGGGGCACCCAAAAGTCGCGCGAGGAAACCACCGTCACTGAGTTCGACGGCGAAGGCAACTTGCTCAAGTATGTCGAGCCGAGTGGGGTGACGACCGTGTCGGAATTTTATCCGGCAAGCGGTGGGGACAACTGCCCAAAGGATCCGCTGGGTTTTATCAGGTTCCAGAAAAAGAGGACCGTTACCGCTGCTGCAGCAGGTGGAAACTCGACTGTCACGTATTACGACTATGCGCTGCATCCCGCGTTGAAAGGTGCGGAACTGGCATCCGTGTTACCGGTTGAGGAGCGTTATTTCGAGCTCGTGGAGGGGGTTGAGGTCCTGCGCTCGAGAACCGCAAGGCATTACTTGAATACGCCAATGGACCCGCTCAAGCACGGGGCCATGAAAGAGCAAAGCATCACCCGTAACGATAAAAAGACTTGTACGGAATTTTCCTATGAGCTTGAGGACGCCGGGCTGCGAGTGAAGTCCAGCACACGTGGGTTTGATGGCTCGTTGCAGGCCAGCGAGAAAGTGCTCTCGACGCTGAGCGGATTACCGTTGTCAGAAGTCGATGTCGATGGCGAGCAGATCGAATATGAATACGACGCGATCGGCCGGGCAGTGTGCAAAACGGTTGCCCGCGGTACTCCTTACGCAGCCTCTACCAGGTGGGCCTATATCGCAGCCACCATTCAGCAGCCGGCCACGATGGTGACCATTGACCCCGCCGGCTGTGAACAAAGAGTGACCTATGACGGCCTGGAACGGGTGGTTACCGTTCAGGAACAGGACTGTGACTATCCGGATGAGGATGGGCTCATTCAGTTTCGCACCCTCTATTCCGCCATTCATGATTCGGCGGGTCACAAGGTAAACGTAACGCTGACCGATTGGCGCGATGGCAAGCCTTATCCGGTCATCACTCGCTACGAATTCGATAACTGGGGGCAGGTCAGCAAGACGCTCCATGCCGATGGGCGTATCGAACACAGCGAGGCCGATCCGGTCGCTCGCCAGCAAACGAGTTGGCTTCAGGGAATGGGCAAAACAGTTACCCTCGCCAACGAATTTGGTAAACCACTGAGTGTCGAGAGCTTCAATCTGAAGAATAAGAGTCTCGGCAAAACCGTTTACACCTATGACGGATTGGGGCGCACAACCAGCCAGACCGATCCGGTCGGCAATACCACTCGATATGGGTACGACGTTTTTGACCGGATGATCCGTAGTGTCCTGCCCGGCGCCAGCGAAGTGGTAACCGACTACGCCGATCACAGTGATGAAGCGCTGCCGGTCTGCACCCGGGTTAATGGCAGAGTGTTGGGCCGGCAGGTGTATGACGGTTTGAATCGCCTGACGAAAAGTACCGTGGGTGGACGCGAGTCCGAGGCCGGATATGAAGCGGGGTTCAGTCAGCCGCAGTGGTACAAGAGCGCCGATGGCAAGAAAACCGAATTTACTTATGTACGAGCTCTGGGCGGTTTACTGACTGAACGCAAGGTGGGGGCATTGCTCACGACCATGACTTACGACCCCGTCAACGGGCATCCCTTGACCTGCACCGAAAACAGCAGAGAGCGTCGTTTTACGTATTACCCTTCCGGGCGCATCAAATCCGAAACGACTACCTACGGCGATGTCAGCAAAGCAACTTCTTTTACCTATTCTTTAGAGGGGCGACCGCTCATCTATGTCGATGTACTCGGATCCGAGCATAGATCCGAATACGATGACCACGGCCGCTTGTTATCGACTTTGCAGGGTTCGCTGAAAACCGAATTCCACTACAACATCCAAACAGGGATGCTGGAATGGACGAAGACCGAAGAGACTTCGATCAAGCGTCAAATGATCACTCGGTTTGCCTATGATGATATCGGTCGTGAAACCCTCCGTACTTTCGAGGTCAAGGGCCAGCCCGACCAGACGCTGGCGTCGACTTATACGCTCGCTGGCAAACTGTCGCGCAAAGTGTCCATGCGCGGCACACAAGTGTTGCGCGATGAACAATTTGTTTACGACGTGCGTGGGCGTCTGATCCAGTACGACTGTGCCGGACCCCAAAAACCCTTGGATCCTTACGGCAAAGAGATAGTCCAGCAGACGTTTACATTCGATGCACTGGACAACCTTCTCACCGTACAAACCCGGTTCCCGCTGGGTGTGAATCTGACCACCTTCAGTTATGAAAATCCGGACCCCGCGCAGCTCAGCGCAGTCAAGCATTCCCATGTCGACTATCCACCGGCAGTGACCCTGGAATACGACGCCAACGGCAGGATGATCAAGGATGACCAGGCGCGAACCCTGACCTATGACGCGTTCGGACGTCTCGAGCAACTGGCTGGCGCAGGAGGTTCAGTCATCCGCGGCTATCATTACGACGGTTTCGATCACCTGGTTGAACTGTCGCAACCGGATACGGCAACGGCGCAGCGTTATTACTACGAAGGCCGGGTCACCAATGAGGTTCGTGGTAAAGATTCATCCAGCATCGTGCGGCACGGTGGATTGCTTGTGGGGCAGCAGCAGCTCGGATTGAACGCCGGCGCGCAACTGTTCGGCACCGATCAGCAGCAAAGTGTATTGGCAGAGCTGGGTGAGGGGCAGCTGACCGATTGCGCTTACAGCCCTTACGGGCATCGTCCTGCCGAGGGTGGTTTGTTCAGTCTGGCGGGGTTCAACGGCGAGCAACTGGACCGGGCGACCGGCCTTTATCTGCTGGGCAACGGTTACCGAGCCTATAGCCCGACACTGATGCGTTTTCTCAGCCCCGATAGCATGAGTCCATTTGGTGGGGGCGGATTGAATGCCTACGCTTATTGCCTGGGCGATCCTGTCAATCGTGTTGACCCTACGGGGCATATATCCTGGCAATTGATCCTGGGAGTCGGACTCAGTGTCCTGGGGATTGTTGCCAGCGTGCTCTCGGCGGGCGCCACAACGCCATGGGCGGTGGCGGCGTTGGGCCTGACCGTTGCTTCAGGTTTGACGGGAATCGCCAGCGAATTGGTCAGTCACTATGCACCGGATTCTTCAGCAGGAGAGCTATTGGGGTGGATCAGTGTCGGTCTTGGCCTGGCTTCGCTCGGTACAGGTCTGGCGGCCGGCGCCAAAGCTGCTGTGAATGGAGCCAGAAAGCTGGCTTCAGCCTTTCAACCAGGGCTCAGTGGACGGGGGGCGGGCAAAGCTTTTGCCAAAGGACGAGGAGCCAAGGCTGCGGCCAAAAAAGCCAGCGCGCCGGTTCAGGAGCAGATCGATACGAAATGGACACTCGTCAAGACCTACGAAAAAAATGGTCGGAACTACATCGAGGTAGCGGGTAAAGAAGACTTGAAGAAAAAAGCTGAGTTCTTCATGAAGGAAATTTCAGAGGGAAAACCTCCGAGCATGGCCGCCCAGCTAGCGGAAGGCCGTTACGAGCCAATGCACGGTTCATCCAGCTCGACGATGAAGGGAATGCATTTTTACTTGGGCGGGGGAGATCGCGTGTATCTGGTGGAGAACTCCAAGGACAGGATTGCAGACATCATCCAGTTGGGCGGCCACCTTAAAAAATCCAAGTGACAGGTATAAACACACGACCAGGCAGCACCAAGCCAGAACCAAGAGTACTCAAGGGCAAGATCATGATTTGAGCTCTTTGCTGGCCAGTTTCGCGTGCGCAGGTCGGGAGTGCTGTTCCAGTGCCCACTCCACATGCTCTCTAACCAACGCTGACGGATAATCCCGTCGCGCCTTCAACGCTTCCAGCACCGGGATCGTTGAAGGCGCATTGCCCAGCCCCACCGCCAGATTCCTCAACCAGCGCTCATACCCCGCTCGCCGCAACGGTGAACCTTCGGTGCTGCTCAAGAATTTCTCTTCATCCCACAAAAACAGCTCGGCCAGTTCGGCGTTGTCGAGGTTGTGCCGTGGCTTGAAGTCGGTTTCGCCAGACGGCCGCGCGAAGCGGTTCCACGGGCAGACTATCTGGCAGTCATCGCAGCCGAAGACTCGATTACCGATCAGCGGACGCAGGTCTTCAGGGATGGCATTTTTGAGCTCGATGGTCAGATAGGAAATGCAGCGCCGGGCGTCGAGCACATAAGGACCGACGAAGGCGTTGGTCGGGCAGATATCCAGGCACGCCGTGCAGCGACCGCAATGTTCGGTGCTGTGCGGTTCATCCACCGGCAGCGGCAGGTCGACGAACAGTTCGCTCAGAAAGAAGTAACTGCCGGCTTTGCGGTTCAACACCAGGGTGTTTTTGCCGATCCAGCCCAGCCCGGCCTGCTCGGCGATGGCTTTTTCCAGCACCGGAGCGCTGTCGACGAAGGCGCGGAAGCCAAACGGGCCAATCTCGGCTTGAATCTTGTCCGCTAATTGTTGAACGCGTTTACGGATCAATTTGTGGTAATCGCGGCCCAAGGCATAACGCGACACGTACGCTTTTTCCGGTTGGGCCAGACGTTTGGCCATCTCGGTGTCGCCCGGCAGGTAGTCCATGCGCAGGGAAACCACGCGCAAAGTACCGGGCACCAGCTCTTCCGGATGCGAACGTTTGCTGCCGTGGGCACCCATGTAGTCCATTTCGCCGTGGTAGCCAGCTTCGAGCCAGCGCGCCAAGTGCTGCTCATGCTCTGCCAAATCCAGGCCACTGATGCCGACTTGCTGAAAGCCCAGCTCGCGGCCCCAATCCTTGATCGATTGGGCGAGGGCGGGCAGGTCTGTAGTGATGGCGGACATGAGGCGAGAGAAACCGGAGCTGAGGTGCGTATAATTCTGCCAGACATCGGAGCCCGAATACGCATGCCGCACACGAAAGATGAATTACCCGACGCGCTGTACTGCGCCGCTCAGGTGCGCGAACTCGACGCACGGCTGATTGCTGCCGGCACGCCGGGCTTCGAATTGATGCAGCGCGCCGCACATGCGACCTGGCGGGCGCTGGTCCGACAATGGCCTTCAGCGACCGAACTGACGGTGCTCGCCGGCCATGGCAACAATGCCGGTGACGGTTATCTGGTAGCGGTTCTCGCTCAACGCGCGGGCTGGCAAGTTCAGGTGTTGGCTGTCGGTGATCCGCAGCGCTTGCAGGGCGACGCAGCATTGGCCCATGCCGAGGCGGTGACCGAAGGCGTGGCAATACAGGGCTGGAACCCCCTGAGCCCATTACGCGGGATCATCGTCGATGCCTTGCTTGGCACCGGCCTCACCGGTGAGGTTCGCGAGCCATATGCCAGTGCCATCAGGGCGATCAATGCCAGCGGTTTGCCGGTAACGGCGGTGGATATTCCTTCCGGACTGTCCGCTGATACCGGGCATGTGCTCGGTGCCGCAGTTCGCGCCGACCTCACCGTCACCTTCATTGGGCTGAAAATCGGTCTGTTCACCGGCGATGCTGCGGATCACATCGGCTATCTGGCATTTAATGATTTGCAGGCCACGACCGAAATCTATCGTGACATTCCTGTCAGCGCTCGACGCCTCAATGCGGCTAATCTGCCGCGTCTGGCCGCACGTGCGCAGGCCGCGCACAAAGGGCGATTCGGGCATTTGTTGTTGATCGGTGGCGATCACGGTTTCGGCGGGGCGATTCTGCTCAGCACCGAAAGCGCACTGCGCAGCGGGGCGGGCATGGTTTCGCTGGCAACGCGACCGGAGCACGTGTCGGCGGCGCTGACGCGGGTTCCGGAAGTGATGGCGCTAGGGGTTTCATCGGCCAATCAATTGATGAGTCTGCTCGAAAAAGTGTCACTGCTGGTCGTCGGGCCGGGGCTTGGACAGGCGAGTTGGGGGCGGGCGCTGTTGTCTGCCGCCGTCAACGCGCCGTTGCCACAAGTGTGGGACGCCGATGCATTGAATCTGCTGGCCAGCGGATTCGTCAGCCTGCCCAAGGATTGCGTGATCACTCCGCATCCGGGCGAAGCGGCGCGTTTGCTGGGGATCAGTACTGCTGAAGTACAGGCGGATCGCCCGGCGGCCGCTTTGGCTTTGAGCAAAAAACATACAGCAGTGGTAGTGCTGAAAGGCGCCGGCAGTTTGATTGCGCATCCCGATGGGCGTCTGGCGTTGTGTCACCAGGGCCATCCGGCCATGGCCACCGCTGGGCTCGGCGATGTACTGGCAGGCTTGACCGGCGCACTGTTGGCGCAAGGCATGGACGGTTTCGATGCCGCCTGTCTGGCGGTCTGGCTGCACGCCAATGCCGGGATGCAACAAGGGAAATTCGGCCGTGGGCTGGCGGCCAGTGATTTGATTCCAGTCATTCGTCAGTTGTTGGAGGAGCATGCACCGTGTCTGAAGTAACCCTGTACCTGGCCGATGAACAGGCCATGAGCGACTTTGGCGCACGGATCGCCCGGGTGACCCAGGGCCACGGCCTTATTTTCCTCGAGGGCAACCTGGGGATGGGCAAAACCACGCTGTCCCGAGGGATCATTCGTGGGTTGGGGCACGTCGGGGCGGTGAAAAGTCCGACCTTCACCTTGGTCGAACCCTACGAGATTGGCGATATCCGCGCCTTCCACTTTGACCTGTATCGCCTGGTCGATCCGGAAGAGCTGGAGTTTCTCGGCATCCGCGACTATTTCGAAGACGACGCACTGTGCCTGATCGAATGGCCCGATAAAGGTGCAGGCTTTTTGCCAAAGCCGGACCTGACCATTACCATTAGCCCGCAAGACAGCGGGCGTTCGCTGAAAATTTTATCCCAGGGCTCGCGTGGCGAGGCCTGGTGTGCCGCTTTGGCGTTGGAATCCAATTAGATGATGGGGTTAGGTATGCGCTTTCGCGCGTTGGTGGCTGCCGCTGGACTGATATTGATGGCAGTAACCGTCAACGCTGTGGCCGACTCAAAGGTCAACAGCGTGCGCCTGTGGCGGGCACCGGACAACACGCGACTGGTCTTCGACCTGAGCGGCCCGGTGCAACACAGTGTTTTCACCCTGACCTCACCGGATCGGCTGGTGATCGACATCAACGGCGCCACCCTTGGCGCGCCGCTGAATGTGCAGACCGCCAACACGCCGATCACCGCGATGCGCTCGGCCCAGCGCACGCCGACCGACCTGCGGGTGGTCATCGATCTGAAAAAAGCCGTCACCCCGAAAAGCTTCTCGCTGGCGCCTAACGCACAGTATGGCAACCGTCTGGTGGTCGATCTGTTCGACAACGCGGCCGACGCGGCGCCGCCGCCTGCTCCAACGCCGCGGGTTGCGACTGTACCGGCCGTGCCGGTCACCCCGACCGAGCCAGCAATCAAGCTGCCGCCAGCCCCTGCCGGCAAGCGCGACATTATTGTGGTGATTGACGCCGGCCACGGTGGCGAAGACCCGGGTGCGTCCGGTTCGCGTGGTCAGCGTGAAAAAGACGTGGTGCTGCAGATCGCTCGCGAACTGCAACGTCAGGTCAACGGCATGAAAGGCTTCCGCGCCGAATTGACTCGCACCGGCGACTACTTCATTCCGTTGCGCGGGCGTACCGAAATTGCCCGCAAAAAGGGCGCCGACCTGTTCGTGTCGATCCACGCCGACGCCGCGCCTTCTGCGGCGGCCTTTGGTGCGTCGGTGTTTGCCCTGTCTGATCGCGGCGCCACATCTGAAACTGCGCGTTGGCTGGCCGACAGCGAAAACCGTTCCGACTTGATCGGTGGTGCCGGCAACGTCAGCCTCGATGACAAGGACCGCATGCTCGCCGGCGTGTTGCTCGACCTGTCGATGACGGCTTCGCTCACCTCCAGCCTCAACGTCGGTCAGAAAGTTCTGACCAACATCGGTCGCGTCACACCGCTGCACAAACAGCGCGTTGAACAGGCCGGGTTCATGGTGTTGAAGTCGCCGGATATTCCGTCGATCCTGGTTGAAACCGGCTTCATCTCCAATGCCAACGAAGCGAACAAACTCTCGGCGTCGAGCCATCAGCAAGCGCTGGCACGTTCGATCAGCAGCGGCGTGCGCCAGTTCTTCCAGCAGAATCCGCCACCGGGCACCTACATTGCCTGGCTGCGTGATTCCGGCAAGATCGCCCAGGGCCCGCGTGACCACCGTGTCGGCCCGGGTGAAACGCTGGCAATGATCGGCGTGCGCTATCAGGTATCGCCGGCCACATTGCGCAGCGCGAACAACCTGAAAAGCGATGAGCTGAAAGTCGGCCAACACCTGACCATTCCTGGCAACGAACTGGCGTCCAAAGAATGAACGAAGTGCTGAACGCAGCCCGCATCGAACTGCTCAGCCCCCGGCTGGCGAACCAGATCGCCGCCGGTGAGGTGGTCGAGCGCCCCGCGTCGGTGATTAAGGAGCTGCTGGAAAACAGCCTCGACTCCGGCGCCAAGCGCATTGATGTCGATGTCGAGCAGGGCGGCGTCAAGCTGTTGCGAGTCCGCGACGACGGCAGCGGCATCTCCGCCGACGACCTGCCGCTGGCGCTGGCCCGTCACGCCACCAGCAAGATTCGTAATCTGGAAGACCTCGAACAGGTGATGAGCCTGGGCTTTCGCGGTGAGGCACTGGCGTCGATCAGTTCCGTCGCGCGTCTGACCCTGACCTCGCGCACCCGTGACGCCGATCAGGCCTGGCAGGTCGAAACCGAAGGTCGCGACATGGCGCCGCGCGTGCAACCGGCCGCGCACCCGGTCGGCACCTCGGTTGAAGTCCGCGACCTGTTCTTCAACACCCCGGCGCGGCGCAAATTCCTCAAGACCGAAAAAACCGAATTCGATCACTTGCAAGAAGTGATCAAGCGTCTTGCACTGGCGCGTTTCGACGTGGCGTTTCATCTGCGCCACAACGGCAAGACCATTCTCAGCCTGCACGAAGCCCACGATGACGCGGCGCGTGCGCGGCGTGTGGCGGCGATCTGTGGTTCGGGTTTCCTGGAGCAAGCCTTGCCGATCGAGATCGAGCGTAACGGCTTGCACCTGTGGGGCTGGGTCGGTTTGCCGACCTTCAACCGCAGCCAGGCGGACTTGCAGTACTTCTTTGTCAATGGCCGGGCGGTGCGCGACAAGCTCGTGGCCCATGCGGTGCGTCAGGCCTATCGCGACGTATTGTTCAACGGTCGGCACCCGACGTTTGCGCTGTTTTTCGAGGTCGACCCGGCGGCGGTGGACGTCAACGTGCACCCGACCAAGCACGAAGTGCGCTTTCGCGATGGGCGCATGGTGCATGACTTCCTTTACGGCACGCTGCACCGCGCGCTGGGCGATGTGCGTCCGGAAGATCAGCTTGCCGGTTCAGTCACCACCGCCGTTGTCCGGCCAACCGGCCTTGATGCCGGTGAATTCGGCCCGCAGGGTGAAATGCGTCTGGCGGCCAATGCGTTGCTTGAGCAACCGCAGGCGCAACCGGCGTTCAATACGTCGGCGGGCGCCAGCGCTGGTGGCGCTTATCAGTATCAATACACGCCGCGTCCGCAATCGGCGATGCCGCCTGCCGCTGAGGCTCAGGCTGCGTATCGCGAGTTTTTCGCGCCGTTGCCTGAAGCCAACGCCAATGCGCTGCCGGCCGGTCAGGAAGATATTCCACCACTCGGGTACGCGCTGGCGCAGCTCAAGGGCATCTACATTCTGTCCGAGAATGCCCAAGGGCTGGTTTTGGTGGACATGCACGCTGCACACGAGCGGATCATGTACGAGCGCCTGAAGATTGCCATGGCCAGCGAAGGCCTTAGCGGCCAGCCGTTGCTGGTGCCTGAGTCTCTGGCGGTGAGTCAGCGCGAGGCCGATTGCGCCGAAGAGCATGCGGCGTGGTTTCAGCGTCTTGGCTTCGAGTTGCAACGCCTTGGCCCGGAAACATTGGCTATTCGACAGATTCCGGCTTTGCTTAAGCAGGCTGAGGCTAATCGTCTGGTGGGTGATGTGCTGTCGGATTTGATGGAATACGGCACCAGCGACCGGATTCAGGCGCACCTCAACGAACTGCTGGGCACCATGGCCTGCCACGGCGCGATCCGCGCCAACCGGCGCCTGGCCCTGCCGGAAATGAACGGCCTGCTGCGTGACATGGAAAACACCGAGCGCAGCGGTCAATGCAATCATGGCCGACCGACCTGGACCCAACTGGGCCTGGACGATCTGGACAAACTGTTCTTGCGCGGTCGTTGATGAGCCAGCTCCCTCCAGCGATTTTTCTTATGGGCCCGACCGCTGCGGGCAAGACCGACCTGGCCATCGAGCTGTCCAAGGTATTGCCTTGCGAGTTGATCAGCGTCGATTCTGCGCTGGTTTATCGCGGCATGGACATCGGCACCGCCAAGCCTTCAAAAGAGCTGTTGGCTGAGCATCCGCACCGTTTGATCGACATTCTTGATCCGGCTGAAGCGTATTCGGCTGCTGATTTTCGGCGTGATGCCCTGCAAGCGATGGCCGAAATCACTTCGCGCGGAAAAATCCCGCTGCTGGTCGGCGGCACGATGCTCTATTACAAGGCTTTGGTCGACGGCCTGGCAGACATGCCGGCAGCCGACCCCGGGGTGCGCGCGCAGATCGAAGAAGAGGCTGCACGCCATGGCTGGCAAGCCTTGCACGAGCAATTGGCAGCCATCGACCCGGAGTCAGCGGCGCGGATACATCCGAACGATCCACAGCGCCTGAGTCGGGCGCTGGAGGTTTATCGGGTCAGCGGTCAGAGCATGACTGCCCTGCGCCAGCAACAATCTGCGCAAAGTACTGAAGCAGCCGCTTCGGGACTGCAACAATTGCCCTATACTGTCGCGAACTTGGCCATTGCCCCGGCGAATCGTCAGGTATTGCACGAGCGTATTAAACAAAGATTCACAAATATGTTGGAACAGGGATTCATCGACGAGGTCGTAGCCCTGCGTAAAAGAAGTGACCTGCATGCCGGGTTGCCGTCTATACGTGCAGTAGGTTACCGCCAAGTCTGGGATTACCTGGATGGCAAACTGAGCTTGGCCGAAATGCAGGAGCGCGGAATCATCGCCACGCGCCAATTGGCCAAACGCCAGTTCACCTGGCTGCGCAGCTGGGAAGATTTACACTGGCTGGACAGTCTTGATTGCGACAATCTGCCACGCGCCTTGAAATACCTTGGGACCATCTCCATATTGAGCTGAGTCCTTGCAATTGCCGTCTATCCTTGGGGGTGTGGCGGCCAAAGCCATCTGAATTACCTATTTTTTATTATTGAATCCTTAAAGGAGTGCGGCACATGTCAAAAGGGCATTCGCTACAAGACCCTTACTTGAATACTTTACGTAAAGAGAAAGTTGGGGTTTCCATCTACCTGGTCAACGGTATCAAACTGCAAGGCACGATCGAGTCCTTCGACCAGTTCGTGATCCTGCTGAAAAACACCGTCAGCCAGATGGTTTACAAACACGCTATCTCTACCGTCGTGCCAGTTCGTCCAATTCGTCTGCCTAGCGCAACCGAAAATGAACAGGGCGACGCAGATCCAGCTCCGGGTAACGCCTGATAGGAGTCTCCTTTGTTCTTTGAGCGCCACGGTGGTGGTGAACGGGTCATCCTCGTTCACTTGGATGGACAGGACCCTGAGGCGCGCGAAGATCCGCAGGAGTTTCAGGAACTGGCTAATTCGGCGGGCGCCGAGACCGTTGCGTTTTTTAACGTGCCGCGTCATCGGCCAACCGCCAAATTCCTGATTGGCAGTGGCAAGGTCGAGGAACTACGCGACCTGGTTCATGCCGAAAAGGCCGATCTGGTTATCTTCAATCACATCCTCACGCCCAGTCAGGAACGTAACCTCGAACGTGTTTTCGAGTGTCGCGTGATCGACCGCACCGGTCTGATTCTCGATATTTTCGCCCAGCGCGCCCGCACCCATGAAGGCAAGCTCCAGGTCGAACTGGCCCAGCTTGACCACATGAGTACCCGTCTGGTTCGTGGCTGGACTCACCTTGAGCGTCAAGGTGGTGGCATCGGCATGCGTGGTCCGGGTGAAACCCAGCTGGAAACCGACCGTCGTCTGTTGCGGGTTCGCCTGCGTCAGATCAAGGGCCGGCTGGAAAAAGTGCGCAGCCAGCGCGAACAGTCGCGACGCGGCCGCTCGCGTGCGGATATTCCTACCGTGTCTCTGGTGGGGTATACCAACGCCGGTAAATCCACACTCTTCAATAACGTGACGAAATCCGACGTGTACGCGGCGGATCAGTTGTTCGCCACGCTGGACCCGACCCTGCGCCGTCTCGAACTGGACGACCTCGGGCCGATTGTTTTGGCCGACACCGTGGGGTTCATCCGTCACTTGCCCCACAAGCTGGTCGAAGCATTTCGGTCTACGCTCGAAGAGTCGAGCAACTCCGATCTGCTGTTGCACGTGATCGATGCGGCCGAGCCGGATCGCATGTTGCAGATCGAGCAGGTGATGGTGGTGCTGGGTGAGATTGGAGCCCAGGACTTGCCGATCCTCGAGGTATACAACAAACTCGATTTGCTTGAAGGCGTTGAGCCACAAATCCAGCGCGATGCCGATGGCAAGCCGCAACGGGTCTGGCTGTCCGCGCGTGATGGCAGTGGTCTGGAATTGCTTGAGCAAGCCATTGCCGAGTTGCTGGGCAGCGATTTGTTTGTGGGCACATTGCGTTTGCCGCAACGATTCGCTCGACTGCGTGCGCAGTTCTTCGAACTCGGTGCGGTGCAGAAAGAAGAACACGACGAAGAAGGCATCAGCTTGCTGGCCGTTCGTTTGCCCCGGGTCGAGTTGAATCGACTGGTAAGCCGCGAAGGATTGCAGCCGATGGAATTCATCGAGCAACACACTTTGCAATAAAAGCCTGACAAAGCGGTTGTGCCGCAACGGCAGGCATTCTGTAGCATTGGTCGGCGCGCCGTGGGTGCGTCTTTGCTTTATCAGATGGAGAGCGCTATGGCTTGGAATGAGCCGGGTGGCAACTCGAACAATCAGGATCCTTGGGGTGGCAAGCGCCGCAATAACGGCGACCGCAAGGGGCCACCGGATCTCGACGAGGCCTTCCGAAAGCTGCAGGAAAGCCTGAACGGGTTGTTCGGTGGTGGTAAGAAACGCGGTGGTGATGACGGCGGTGGTTCGGGCAGGAGTAGTGGCGGCTTCGGCGCTCTGCTCGGTATCGGCCTCGTTGTGCTGGCGGCCGTCTGGCTGTACAGCGCGGTCTATGTGGTCGACGAGCAGGAGCAAGCCGTGGTGCTGCGCTTCGGCAAGTACTATGAAACCGTCGGCCCCGGCCTGAACATCTACTTCCCGCCGATCGATAAAAAGTACATGGAAAACGTCACGCGTGAGCGTGCCTACACCAAGCAGGGCCAGATGCTGACCGAAGACGAGAACATCGTCGAAGTGCCGCTGACCGTGCAGTACAAGATCAGCAACCTGCAGGATTTCGTGCTGAACGTCGATCAGCCGGAAATCAGCCTGCAGCATGCGACCGACAGCGCCTTGCGCCACGTGGTGGGTTCGACCGCCATGGATCAGGTGCTGACCGAAGGTCGTGAATTGATGGCCAGCGAAATCAAGGAGCGTCTGCAACGCTTCCTCGATACCTATCGCACCGGTATCACCGTTACTCAGGTGAACGTACAGAGCGCAGCGGCACCGCGTGAAGTGCAGGAAGCCTTTGATGACGTGATCCGCGCCCGTGAAGACGAGCAGCGTTCGCGCAACCAGGCTGAAACCTACGCCAACGGCGTGGTGCCGGAAGCCCGTGGTCAGGCCCAGCGCATCCTTGAAGATGCCAACGGTTACCGCGACGAAACGGTTTCGCGCGCCAAGGGTGAGGCCGATCGCTTTACCAAACTGGTCGCCGAGTATCGCAAGGCCCCTGAAGTCACCCGCCAGCGTCTGTATCTGGACACCATGCAGGAAGTCTTCAGCAATACCAGCAAGGTACTCGTGACCGGTAATAAAGACGGCCAGAGCAACCTGCTTTACCTGCCGTTGGACAAAATGATTCAGAACAGTTCGGGCAGCAATGCACCGGTCACCGGTTCGGCTGCCTCCAGCAACACGGATGTCACGCCGCATGTCACTGACGTGCCGCAGTCGCGTACAAGGGAGACCCGCTGATGAGCAATAAATCGCTGATCGCCCTGATCGTTGGCGTTGTCGTGGTACTGGTTGGCTGGAACTGCTTCTACATCGTCGCTCAGACCGAGCGCGCGGTGTTGCTGCAATTCGGTCGTGTGGTGCAGGCGGATGTTCAGCCGGGTCTGCATGTGAAAGTGCCTTACGTTAACCAGGTGCGTAAATTCGACGCACGTCTGATGACGCTGGATGCACCGACGCAGCGTTTCCTGACTCTGGAAAAGAAAGCCGTGATGGTTGATGCCTACGCCAAGTGGCGCGTGAAAGATGCCGAGCGCTTCTACACCGCAACTTCCGGCCTCAAGCAAATCGCCGACGAGCGTCTGTCCCGTCGTCTGGAATCCGGTCTGCGTGACCAGTTCGGTAAGCGCACCCTGCACGAAGTTGTGTCTGGTGAGCGTGATGCGCTGATGGCTGACATCACTGCTTCACTGAACAAGATGGCGGAAAAGGAGCTGGGTATCGAAGTTGTCGATGTCCGGGTCAAGACCATCGATCTGCCGAAAGAAGTGAACCGCAGTGTGTTCGAACGTATGAGCACCGAGCGTGAGCGTGAAGCTCGCGAGCACCGCGCCAAGGGTAACGAGCTGGCAGAAGGCATCCGTGCCGACGCCGATCGCCAACGCCGTGTGCTGCTGGCTGAAGCCTATCGTGAATCCGAAGAGATTCGCGGTGACGGTGACGCCCAGGCCGCTGCGATCTACTCCAAGGCCTACGGCCAGGATCAGGAGTTCTACGGTTTCTACCGTAGCCTGCGCGCCTACCGTGAAAGCTTCGCGAACAAATCCGACGTCCTGGTCCTCGACCCAAGCAGCGACTTCTTCCGCTATCTGGAAAAGTCCAAGCCTTGATACGACGTTGACCTGAATCGTTCCGCCCGGCGGCTAAAACCTCGGGCGGGGTGATCCTTTGGGAAAACGTGTGTATGATGCGGCAGCCGGGAAATTCCCGGCTTTTTTGCGTCTGCACGTTTGATTGCTGTTTTTGCTGCAGAACATCGGGTTGAACAGCCCGAACAGTTTTTCGAGGAAAGTGATGGGCGAGGCCGGTATCAGGCCTTTCGCTGCGTCGTTCATGCGCGTGCGTTTTGAACGGACCGGTCATTTTCTGCTTCACTCAAGGCTCGCCCTAGTGCTGGCCGCCCGGATCAAAGGGGAATGGCGTAATGGCAACGGTAGACCGCTGGCTGCTGCCAGATGGCATCGAAGAAGTACTGCCACCGGAAGCGGCGCGCATTGAAGTTGCGCGTCGTCAGGTGTTGGATCTGTTCCAGAGCTGGGGTTACGAGTTTGTCGTGACCCCTCATATCGAGTACCTGGAATCCCTGCTGACCGGCGCGGGCCAGGACCTGGATCTGCGTACCTTCAAGGTCATCGACCCGCAGTCGGGCCGGCAGATGGGTTTCCGCGCTGACATCACGCCGCAAGTGGCACGCATCGATGCGCACACCCTGCGTCGTGAAGGACCGAGCCGTCTGTGCTACGCCGGCAGCGTACTGCACGCCCAACCGCGTGCACTGTCGTCCTCGCGCAGCCCGATTCAATTGGGCGCCGAGTTGTACGGCGATGCCAGCCCGAGCAGCGACGTCGAAGTCATCAGCCTGATGCTGGCCATGCTGCAACTGGCCGATGTGCCGGATGTGCACATGGATCTCGGTCACGTCGGCATCTACCGTGGTCTGGCGCGCGCTGCCGGTCTGTCCGGTGAAGTCGAGCAGCAGTTGTTCGATGCGTTGCAACGCAAGGCCATCGACGAGGTCATTACCTTGACCGAAGGCCTGCCGGCCGATCTGTCCGGCATGCTGCGCGCGCTGGTCGATCTGTGTGGTGGCCGTGAAGTGCTGGCTGCTGCCCGCGAGCGTCTGGCCGATGCGCCGGCGCCGGTGCTGGCAGCACTGGAAGATTTGCTGGCGATCGCCGAGCGTCTGTCGGCGCGCTTCCCGGAGCTGCCGCTGTATTTTGATCTGGGCGAGCTGCGCGGCTACCACTACCACACCGGTGTGGTGTTCGCGGTGTTCGTGCCGGGCGTTGGCCAGTCCATCGCTCAGGGCGGTCGCTACGACGACATCGGCGCCGACTTCGGTCGCGCCCGTCCGGCAACCGGCTTCTCCACCGATTTGAAAACCCTGGTGACCCTGGGGCGTGCTGAGATCGAGTTACCGTCTGGCGGTATCTGGATGCCTGACAGTACGGATGCGGCACTCTGGCAGCAGGTTTGCCAGTTGCGCAGTGAGGGTCAGCGTGTCGTTCAGGCATTGCCTGGACAACCTTTGGCCGCCGCCCGTGATGCGGACTGCGACCGGCAATTGATTCAGCAGAACGGGCTTTGGCAAGTATCGCCACTGGCTTCTTGAGTTTTCCTGCCGGCCATCGCCGGCACCAAGTTTGCGCGAATGAGGACAAGTGTTATGGGTAAGAATGTCGTAGTCCTGGGCACCCAGTGGGGTGATGAGGGCAAAGGCAAGATCGTTGATCTGCTGACCGAACATGCTGCCGCCGTAGTGCGCTACCAAGGTGGCCACAACGCTGGTCACACCCTGGTGATCGACGGCGAGAAAACCGTCTTGCACCTGATTCCGTCGGGCGTGCTGCGCGAAGGCGTGCAGTGCCTGATCGGCAACGGCGTGGTGGTTGCACCTGACGCCCTGCTGCGCGAGATCACCAAGCTGGAAGAGAAAGGCGTACCGGTGCGCGAGCGTCTGCGTATCAGCCCGTCCTGCCCGCTGATCCTGTCCTTCCACGTGGCGCTGGACCAGGCCCGTGAAAAGGCCCGTGGCGAGCTGAAGATCGGTACTACCGGTCGCGGCATTGGCCCGGCTTATGAAGACAAGGTTGCACGTCGTGGCTTGCGTGTTGGCGATCTGCTCAACATGCCGCGCTTTGAAGACAAGCTGCGTGAACTGGTGGACTACCACAACTTCATGCTGGTGGGTTACTACAAAGAGCCTGCCATCGACTACGACAAGACCCTTGCCGAGTGCAAAGAGTACGCTGAGCTGCTCAAGCCGCTGATGCTGGACGTGACGGCCGAGCTGCACGACCTGCGTCGTGCCGGCAAAGACATCATGTTCGAAGGCGCCCAGGGTTCGTTGCTCGACATCGACCACGGTACCTACCCGTACGTGACCAGCTCCAACACTACCGCGGGTGGCGTAGCGACCGGTTCGGGTGTTGGCCCGATGTTCCTGGACTACATCCTGGGCATCACCAAGGCTTACACCACTCGCGTGGGCTCGGGTCCATTCCCGACTGAGCTGTTCGACGAAGTGGGTGCGCACCTGGCCAAACAAGGTCACGAGTTCGGCGCAACCACCGGCCGTGCCCGTCGTTGCGGCTGGTTCGACGCCGTTATCCTGCGTCGCGCTATCGACGTGAACAGCATCTCGGGCATCTGCCTGACCAAGCTGGACGTCCTCGATGGCCTGGAAACCATCAACATCTGCACCGGCTACAAAGACGCGCAAGGCAATGCCGTTGCGCCGACCGACGCCGACAGCTACGTGGGCCTTCAGCCTGTGTACGAAGAAGTGCCGGGCTGGACTGAATCGACCGTGGGCGCCAAGACCCTGGAAGAGCTGCCAGCTAACGCTCGTGCCTACATCAAACGCGTTGAAGAGTTGATCGGCGCGCCGATCGACATTATTTCGACGGGCCCGGATCGCAACGAAACCATCGTTCTGCGTCACCCGTTTGCTTGATAAGTCGTTGATGTAAAAAACAAAAGCCCCTTAATCGGGGCCTTTGTCGTTTATGCCTGTTGGACGGCATGACCTTTGCTGTGAATCTGTCTACAAGAGTGCCATCAAATTAATGGCGTCAGAAGTAGAGGGATTCATAGTGTCAGCCGTTCTCTCACTGTTACAAAGCCGTTTGTTGCGGCCCGTGTTCGTTACCCTTGGTATCGCCCTTTTGGTGCAGGTGCTGGTGGCCGTTGCCCTGACGCGGAGCACGGTCACGGCGCTGGAAGCCGATCTGGCGGTGCGCCTCGGTGCCGATAGCCAGAAGCTCTCCGGTGAACTGGAGCAGGCCGGGCGTGAAGTCACGTCGAGCCTCGACGCCTTGTCCGCCAGTACCCGCCAGCGCCTGACGGCCGGTTTGTCCACGCGACTGAAGGACGAACAGGCACAGTTGCGCGCGACATTGGAAAAGGATCTGAAGGACTCGGCCAACGACATGGCCCAGTTGCTCGCCTCCGTTGCGCCCCGCGCCATGTGGGACAGCGATGTGCCAACCCTGTCGGAATTTGCCCGTCGCGCCCAGCGCAATCCCAACGTGTTGTTCGTGGTCTACGACGACGCCACCGGCCAGCACCTGACCCGCTACCTCAACCGCGAAAACCCGATTAACAAGGCCTTGCTGGAAAAGGGCCAGGGCGAGCGTGCGCTGGATAAAGTGCTGGATGCGGCGAAGAACGATCCGTCGGTCTACTACCTCGAGGCTTCGATCAATCCGAATGGCGTGGAAATCGGCAAGGTGCTGATGGGGGTTTCCACGGCTTCGGTGGAAACCGATCTGGCCGCCCTCGACAAGCGTTTCACCGCGCTGATTGCCAGCAGCGATCAATTGGTCGGCGACAGCCTAAAAGGTGCCGCAGCCGACAGCGCGACGGCGATGCGCGCGCGATTGCAATCAGCGCAATCCACCGCCACCGAGATGAAAGCTAACACCGCCAGCACCGTGCAGGACGCCGCAGCGACTTTGCGCTGGCGGATCGGCATGGGCCTGGCGCTGGTCGGCTGCGGCGTGCTGCTGTTGCTGGCCGTGGTGCTCGGCCATCGCGTGGTCAATCGCTTGAAGATGCTCAATGCCGCCATGGACGATCTGGCGGCGGGCGAAGGCGACCTGACCAAGCGGGTGCAGATCAACAGCAAGGACGAGATCGGCGACATGGCCTCGGCGGTCAATCGCTTTGTCGATAAGTTGCAGCCGATCGTGCGCGAGGCGGGCGATGTGGCGCAGCGTACCGGCGTGGAAATCGGTGCCATGACCCTGCGCAATGCCGGCGCCGATGCGGCGGCCGGGATGCAGCGTGACGAAGTGGCGGAAAGTCTGCGGGCACTGTCGCAAATGGCCGACGAGGCGCAGTCGGAAAGCCATGCCATGCAGGCTGCGTTGAAGCAGGTTGTGGATATTCGTCAGGCGACTGATGAGAACACTCGCACCTCGGCCAAGGTCGGCAGCTTGATCGAGGCGCTGGCCGGGCAGGTCGATACCGGGGCGAAAGTTATTGAGCGTCTGGCGCAGCAGAGTGAACAGATTGAAGTTGTTTTGACGGTGATTCACGGCATTGCTGAGCAGACCAACCTGCTGGCATTGAACGCGGCGATTGAAGCGGCGCGGGCCGGCGAGACCGGGCGCGGGTTCGCCGTAGTGGCGGATGAGGTCCGGGCGTTGGCGAGCAAGACGCAAAGCTCGACCGGTGACATTCAGGCGCATATCGTCGCCTTGCAGCAGGGCGCGCGTGAGGCGGTGGAGGCAATTGGTCAGGCCGGGCGTCAGGCCAGCGAAGGTTTGCTGGTGCTGCGTGACAGTGCGCGGTTGCAGCAGTCGGTGCAGGCTTCGGTTGAGCAGGTGCATGCGGCGATTGGCCTGGCGACTCAGGCGGCGGCGCATCAGGCGCAAGGTGCGCAGGCGGTGCGTGGGCGGGTCGAGACGATACATGCTCAGGCCGAGAAAGCAGCGCAGGCGGTGGTGGAAACCACGGCCAGTGGCAAGGTGCTGGATGGTCTGGCGGCGCAGTTGAAGGCAAGCCTGGGGCAGTTCCGGGCTTAAGATTAAAAGATCGCAGCCTGCGGCAGCTCCTACAGGGAAACGCAAATTCCTCTGTGGGAGCCGCCGCAGGCTGCGATCTTTTGCTTTGTCAGCGGCTCAAATACATCCGCGTCGTCAGCAGATACACAGGCAATCCAGAAACCAGAATCAACAACGCCGCATAAGGCGCCGCCGCCGCAAACTCGACATTCGCGGTATGCGCCCAGACCTCGGTCGCCAAGGTGTTGAGCCCAGTCGGACTCAGCAGCAAAGTCGCCGTCAGCTCCTTCATCGCATCCAGGAACACCAGTGTAAACGCTGCGCCCAATGCCGGGAAGATGATTGGCAGCGTCACCCGGCAAAACGCCGTGAACGACGATGCACCCAGCGTGCGTGCCGCCTCTTCCAGCTGCGGTGCCGCCTTGTTCAGTGCGGTGCGAATCGGCGCCTGAGCCAGCGGCAGAAACAGCAACGCATAAGCGATCAGCAACAGCGCAGACGTCTGATACAGCACTGGTACGTAATGCAGGGCGAAATACACCAGCGTCAACGCAATCACCAGTCCTGGCAACGCATGCAGCAGATACGGCAGGCGCTCGGCCCAGATCGCCAGTTGGCCTTTGTAACGAACGACCAACAGGCCGACCGGTATCGCCAGCAGTAGGCACAGCGCGGCGCCACCCAGCGAGAGTGCCAGCGACGACAGCAGTGCTTCGGTAATCGCCGCGACCGGGAAGGCTGCCGAAGAGCCCACCGCCAGCCAGTACGCCAGCATGCCCAGTGGAATTCCGCTGCCGATGATCGCCAGCATCAGGCAATACAACTGACCGACAGTGGCCCACGGTCCGAGCCGAACCTGTTCAGCCTGACGCGCCGCACCTTGCCCGGTGCGCACATGACGGCCTTTGCCGCGCACTCGCAGTTCCAGCCACAACAGCACCAGACACAGCGCCAGCAACACCGCAGATAGCATCGCCGCATTCGCGTTACTGAATTCCAGTTCGAACTGTTGATAGATCGCAGTGGTGAAGGTTTGCAGGCCGATGATCGACAGCGCGCCGAACTCCACCAGCATATGCAGGGCAATCAGCAGCGAGCCGGCCAGCAGCGACGGCCAGAGTAGCGGCAGCGTGACGCGAAAGAACACGCCCCAGCGGTTCTGGCCGAGGGTGCGCGCAGATTCTTCAAGGGAGGGATCGAGGTTGCGCAAAGTGGCTGCAACCGGCAGAAAGATCAGCGGGTATTTCGACAGGCTCATCACCAGAATCGCCCCGCCGAGGCCTTCGAACTGTGCGCTCAGCGACACCCAGGTGAAGCTGCTGACAAATGCCGGCACCGCGAAGGGCAGGCACAAAATCACGCCCCATAGACGTCGCCCGGGCAGATTGGTGCGCTCTAGCAGCCAGGCCAGCGACAAACCAATCACGCCGCAGGTGATGGTCACGCCGACCATCAGCGCCAGCGTATTGCGCAGCAGGCCGAACACATAAGGGCGCCACAACAAATGCAGCGCCTCGGCCCAGCCGGCCTGCCAGGCCTTCAGCCCGACATAGGCCAGCGGCAACAGGCTCATGACCACCAACAGCAATACCGGCAGCACCAGCCAGATCGACGGCCGCTTGCGCCGTGGCACGTAACCCCCGCGCGTGGCGGGTGCGGTTAACGATGCGGCCATCAGTTCAAGCCAACTTCGCGTTCCAGATCCAGCGCTTCTTCAGCATTGCCCAGATCGGCCGGGGTGACGTTCGGCGCTTCCAGCTCGCTGAACGGCTTGAGGCCGCGATCCGATTCCATACCTTTGTGCAGCGGGTATTCGGCGGTTGTCTGGGTGATCACGCGCTGACCTTCTTCGCTGGCCATGTAGGCGAGGAATTGCTGGGCTTCTTTTGGGTGCTTGCTGGATTTCAGCACGGCCGCGCTGGATACGGTGATCAAGCCACCAGCGTCGCCGCCGGTGAAGTAGTGCAGTTTCGAATCCAGTTTGCCTTTCTCGCGTTGCAGGGCGAACCAGTAGTAGTTGTTCACCAGGACGGTGGCGACTTCGCCGTTTTCAACCGCTTTGAGTGCGACCATGTTGTTGCTGTAGGTCTTGCCGAACGCGCGCAGGCCGGTCAGCCATTCTTCGGCGGCGTCACGACCGTGCATCTTGATGATGGCCACGGCCTGTTCCTGGAAGGCGCCGCTGGTTGGAACGAAACCGACTTTGCCTTGCCATTGCGGGTCGGAAAATTCCATCACCGATTTCGGCAGGTCTTTTTCATCGATCAGCTTCGGGTTGAACGCAACCACGCGAACGCGAGCGGTGACGCCGATCCAAGTGCCGTTGCCGGCGACATATTTTTCTGGGAGTACAGCCAAAGTGGCGTCGTCGGCCTTGGCCAGCAGGCCTTGCTCGCCGAGATTGTTCAGTGGTGGAGATTCTTCGGTGTAGATCACGTCGGCGGGGGAGCGGTCGCCTTCCTCGATGATCTGGCTGGCGAGCTGGTTACTGCTGCCCTTGCGAACATTGACGTGAATGCCGGTCTTGGCTTCGAAGGCTTTGGCGATCGCATCGCCGACTTCCTTGTGCTGGCCGTTGTAGAGAGTCAGGGAAACCGCATCGGCAGCCTGGGCGAGGGGAGTGGCGAGTGCCAGGCCGAGAAGGGTGAAGGTAAAGCCTCGGCGCAGGGTATTTCGAAACGTCATTCGCAGGGTTCCTCACTGTCGCATTGCAAAAACTTGAAACAATGATAAACGATATTGTTTCTCAAGTGCGCCTTGCGGGGATCTGGAGGGTTTGCTAGGGAGGAGGGGGGCAGAGGTTTTTCAAATCCCGGAAACGCAAAAACCCGCTTTCGCGGGTTTTTGTGAAATCCAAGGTTACTACCTTGGATTTGAATTGGTGCCCAGAAGAAGACTCGAACTTCCACGACCGTAAGGTCACCAGCACCTGAAGCTGGCGTGTCTACCAATTTCACCATCTGGGCAATCATCGCGAGCGTTGCCGCTGTTGATGTGGCGCACTATACGGAGCGCTTTTTGATCTGTAAACCCCTGATTTAATTTTAATAAATCGGTTTTAACAAATGCGTTCCTTAGAATGCAAAAAACCCGCTTTCGCGGGTTTTTGTGTGAGCCTTGAAACTGATCTAGTCTCAATCTCGAAATTGGTGCCCAGAAGAAGACTCGAACTTCCACGACCGTAAGGTCACCAGCACCTGAAGCTGGCGTGTCTACCAATTTCACCATCTGGGCAGTATCGGAAACGCTTGTGCGTCGTCGATGGCGCGCACTATACGGAGCGTCTTTTTAACTGTAAACCCCTGCTTCGATTTTTTTTGATTTTTTTTACCGACGGTGTTTAAAACGACTTCAAAGCGTCGATACAGGGCTTTAGAAGGGCCTTTATAGTCTGAAATTTCCCGTTTGATGACGCCTATGCCAAACTAACCCGTATATAGACAAGGTGAAAACTCTCTAATGGCCGATTGGCAGTCCCTCGATCCCGAGGCCGCTCGTGAAGCGGAAAAATATGAAAACCCTATTCCTAGCCGCGAACTGATCCTGGCGCATCTCGCCGATCGGGGTTCGCCTGCTGCCCGCGAGCAACTGGTCGAAGAGTTTGGTCTGACCACAGAAGACCAGATCGAAGCCCTGCGCCGCCGCCTGCGCGCCATGGAGCGCGACGCTCAGCTGATATACACCCGTCGGGGCACGTATGCGCCAGTGGATAAGCTCGACCTGATCCTCGGCCGCATCAGCGGTCACCGTGACGGTTTCGGCTTCCTGGTGCCGGACGACGGCAGCGATGACCTGTTCATGAGCCCGGCGCAAATGCGTCTGGTGTTCGACGGTGACCGCGCGCTTGCCCGTGTTTCCGGACTCGACCGTCGCGGTCGCCGCGAAGGCGTGATCGTTGAAGTGGTGTCCCGCGCTCACGAAAGCATCGTCGGTCGCTACTTTGAAGAAGGCGGTATCGGCTTCGTCGTTGCGGATAATCCGAAGATCCAGCAAGAAGTGCTGGTCACTCCGGGCCGCAATGCCAGCGCCCAGATCGGTCAGTTCGTCGAGGTGAAAATCACCCACTGGCCAACGCCGCGTTTCCAGCCGCAAGGCGATGTGGTCGAAGTGGTCGGCAACTACATGGCGCCGGGCATGGAAATCGATGTCGCGCTGCGTACCTACGACATCCCGCACGTCTGGCCTGAAGCGGTTCTGAAAGAAGCGGCCAAGCTCAAGCCGGAAGTCGAAGATAAAGACAAAGAGAAGCGCGTCGACCTGCGCCATTTGCCGTTCGTCACCATCGACGGCGAAGATGCCCGGGACTTCGACGATGCGGTCTACTGCGAAGCCAAACCGGGCAAGCTGCGCTTGTTCTCCGGCGGCTGGAAGTTGTACGTGGCGATTGCCGACGTTTCCAGTTACGTGAAAATCGGCTCGGCGCTGGACAACGAAGCCCAAGTGCGTGGCAACTCGGTGTACTTCCCCGAGCGCGTGGTGCCGATGCTGCCTGAGCAGCTGTCCAACGGCCTGTGCTCGCTGAATCCGCAGGTCGATCGTCTGGCCATGGTTTGCGAGATGACCATCTCCAAGTCTGGCGAAATGACCGACTACTGCTTCTATGAAGCGGTGATCCACTCCCACGCTCGTCTGACCTACAACAAGGTCAGCGCGATGCTGGAAACGCCGAAAGCGACCGAAGCGCGCAAACTGCGTGGCGAATACACCGACGTCGTGCCACACCTTAAACAGCTTTATGCGCTGTACAAGGTGTTGCTGGCAGCCCGTCACGTGCGTGGCGCGATCGATTTCGAAACGCAGGAAACCCGGATCATCTTCGGTACCGAGCGCAAGATTGCCGAAATCCGTCCGACCATCCGTAACGATGCGCACAAGCTGATCGAGGAATGCATGCTGGCGGCCAACGTGGCTACCGCCGAATTCCTGAAAAAGCACGAAATTCCTGCGCTTTACCGCGTTCACGCGGGGCCTCCACCGGAGCGTCTGGAAAAACTGCGCGCCTTCCTCGGCGAGCTAGGTCTGTCCCTGCATAAAGGCAAGGATGGTCCATCGCCGAAGGACTATCAGGCTTTGCTGGCGAGCATCAAGGATCGTCCGGATTTCCATCTGATCCAGACCGTGATGCTGCGTTCGTTGAGTCAGGCGGTGTACAGCGCTGAAAACGACGGTCACTTTGGCCTGAATTACGAAGCCTATACCCACTTCACTTCGCCGATCCGTCGTTACCCGGACCTGCTCACGCACCGCGCGATCCGCAGCGTGATCCATTCGAAGCAGGACACCCCGCACGTTCGCCGTGCCGGTGCGATGACCATTCCGAAGGCACGCATCTATCCGTACGACGAAGCGGCACTTGAGCAGCTCGGCGAGCAGTGCTCGATGAGCGAGCGCCGTGCTGACGAAGCGACTCGCGACGTGGTGAACTGGCTCAAGTGCGAGTTCATGAAGGATCGCGTGGGCGAATCGTTCCCGGGCGTGATCACCGCCGTGACCGGTTTTGGCCTGTTCGTCGAGCTGACCGATATCTACGTCGAAGGCCTGGTGCACGTCACCGCGCTGCCGGGCGATTACTACCACTTCGATCCTGTGCATCACCGCCTCGCGGGTGAGCGCACCGGTCGTAGCTTCCGTCTCGGCGACACCGTTGAAGTGCGTGTCATGCGCGTCGACCTCGACGAGCGCAAGATCGACTTCGAGATGGCGGAAAAAACCATCAGCGCGCCGATCGGTCGCAAAAAACGTGGCGTCGAAACCGCTGCTCCAGCGTCCAAGGCTCCGGAAGAAAAGGCTCCGGCAAAAAACGCCGGTCGTCGTCCGGCCAAAGAGAAGGCTGCCGAAGCCTATCGCCCGAGCGACGCCGTGGCGAAAAACGCCGAGCTGCGCAAAAGCCGTGAAATGAAGAAAGCGCTGCTTTCCGATGCCAAAAACGGTGGTAAAGCGGCGTCCGGGGGAAAGACCGGACGGTCGGCGCCTGAGAATGCGACCGGCGGCAAGCCAGCCAAACCGAGCAAACACCGTAAAGGCCCGCCGAAAGCGGGTTCTGCTCCAGCCAAAAGTGGCGGGGCACGTAAACCGAAGGCGAAGTCATGAGTCAGTTGGAAAAAATCTACGGCGTTCACGCGGTAGAAGCGTTGCTGCGTCATCACCCTAAGCGCGTCAAACAGATCTGGCTGGCCGAAAGCCGAAACGATCCGCGCGTGCAGACCCTGATCGAACTGGCCAACGAGAATCGTGTTCAGGTCGGTCAGGCCGAGCGTCGTGAAATGGACGCCTGGGTTGAGGGCGTGCATCAGGGCGTGGTCGCGGACGTGAGTCCGAGCCAGGTCTGGGGCGAGGCGATGCTCGACGAACTGCTCGACCGTACCGACGGCGCGCCGCTGCTGCTGGTGCTCGACGGCGTGACCGATCCGCACAACCTCGGCGCTTGCCTGCGTTCGGCGGATGCTGCCGGTGCGCTGGCGGTGATCGTGCCGAAAGACAAGTCGGCGACCCTGACACCAGTGGTCCGTAAAGTGGCTTGCGGCGCGGCGGAAGTGATTCCGTTGGTGGCAGTGACCAACCTTGCGCGCACCCTGGAAAAGCTCCAGCAGCGCGGTCTGTGGGTTGTCGGCACGGCGGGCGAGGCCGAGGTCAGCATTTATGACCAGGACCTGACCGGCCCGACCATCCTGATCATGGGTGCTGAAGGCAAAGGCATGCGTCGCCTGACCCGCGAGCACTGCGACTATCTGGTGAACCTGCCGATGGCCGGTAGCGTCAGCAGCCTGAACGTCTCCGTTGCGACAGGCGTGTGCCTTTTCGAAGCGCAGCGTCAGCGCGGTGCAAAAGCCAAGGCTTCCGCGAAGAAGTCCTGAGTCGAACACGGTACAAATGTGGGAGCGAGCCTGCTCGCGAAAGGGGAGTGTCAGTCGACGTAAATGTTGCCTGACAGACCGCATTCGCGAGCAGGCTCGCTCCCACAGTGTTTTGTGGTGTGGCATGAATCGGTGATTGTTCAAATAATCACCAATTGCCTTGCACCTCTTCAGTCCCTTCTCTACAATTGCGCCCCTTGCTGTGACGGCAGGCACGCATGTGCCCCGCGCCGGCAAGTCCATAAGTGTCATTCACTCCTTGTCTGACCGTTTTTGAGCGGCAGGCTACAACCCGTAAGGAGCATTCATGCGTCATTACGAAATCATCTTTTTGGTCCACCCGGATCAAAGCGAGCAAGTCGGCGGCATGGTTGAGCGTTACACCAAGCTGATCGAAGAAGACGGCGGCAAAATCCACCGTCTGGAAGATTGGGGCCGTCGTCAACTGGCCTACGCAATCAACAATGTTCACAAGGCTCACTACGTGATGCTGAACGTTGAGTGCACTGGCAAGGCTCTGGCCGAGCTGGAAGACAACTTCCGCTACAACGATGCAGTGATCCGTAACCTGGTCATCCGTCGCGAAGAAGCCGTTACCGGCCAATCCGAGATGCTCAAGGCTGAAGAAAACCGCAGTGAGCGCCGTGAGCGTCGCGACCGTCCTGAGCACGAAGGCGCTGAAGGCGCTGATAGTGATGACAGCGACAACAGCGATAACGCTGACGAGTAATCCACGGACCTTTTAAGGAGCCTATCAAATGGCACGTTTCTTCCGTCGTCGTAAATTCTGCCGCTTCACCGCTGAAGACGTGAAGGAGATCGATTACAAAGATCTCAACACTCTGAAAGCCTACGTATCCGAGACCGGCAAAATCGTTCCCAGCCGCATCACCGGTACCAAAGCTCGTTATCAGCGTCAGCTGGCCACCGCTATCAAGCGCGCCCGCTTCCTGGCCCTGCTGGCCTACACCGACAGCCACGGCCGCTGAGACCGGGCAGTCGACAAGTAGCAAAGGATTGAATGCATGCGTGCCTTAGCTGAGTTCATCATGCGAGGCCGTATGCAGGCCACTCTCGTGGTGGCCGGATGTGCAACATTGCCGTTGTTGTATTGGTTGGGTGCTGCCGCCGGGAGCCTTGTGCTTCTGCGGCGCGGATTGACGGACGCCCTTGGCGTTCTGTCCCTGGGGTTGCTGCCGGCATTGATCTGGTGGCTGTATGCCGATGATCCACGGGCACTTCTGGTGCTACTGGGATCTTCGGGGCTTGCGTTGGTTTTGCGCGCAAGTGAATCCTGGGTTCGCACGCTGCTGGTCAGCGTAGTGGTTGGAGTGGTGTTTTCAGTGGTGCTCGGGGCAGCGTTTGCGGCCCAGATCGAGATGCTCGCGCAGGCCTTGATAAAGGTCATGCCGGCGCTTCTCGGTGAGACCTACAAGCAATTGTCGGTCGATGAGCAAGCGCGTTTCGCGTCCCTGATTGCACCAGTCCTGACCGGACTGATTGCGGCTCTGTTGCAGATCGTCAGCGTGCTGAGCCTGATTGTCGGGCGTCATTGGCAGGCGTTGTTGTACAACCCGGGTGGTTTTGGTCGCGAGTTTCGCGCCATCCGGATCCCGCTGGGGCCGGCGATGTTACTGCTGGCGTTGATGCTTCTGGGCCCGAATCTCGGTGCACAGATGGCCATGTTGACGCCGTTGTGCAGTGTACCGCTGGTGTTCGCCGGACTGGCCCTGATTCATGGGCTGGTCGGGCAGAAGCGACTGGCCGGTTTCTGGCTGGTGGGGTTGTACGTAACGCTGTTGCTGTTCATGCAGCTGATCTATCCGTTGCTCGTGGTTTTGGCCATTGTCGACAGCCTGATTGATTTTCGCGGTCGTCACGTGTCGAAAGACATCGATAGCGCGAACGGTGAAGGTTAAAAGTTAAGAGGATTTTCACATGCAACTGATCCTTCTGGAAAAAGTCACCAATCTGGGCAACCTGGGTGACAAAGTGAACGTTAAGGCCGGTTACGGTCGTAACTATCTGCTGCCTTACGGCAAAGCTACCGCTGCGACCCCGGCCAACCTGGCTGCGTTCGAAGAGCGTCGTGCTGAGCTGGAAAAAGCTGCTGAAGACCGTAAAGCATCGGCTGAAAGCCGTGCTGCCCAACTGGCCGAGCTGGAAGTGACCATCACTGCCACCGCTGGCGACGAAGGCAAGCTGTTCGGTTCGATCGGTACTCACGACATCGCTGACGCACTGACCGCCTCCGGCGTTGAAGTGCAGAAGAGCGAAGTTCGTCTGCCGAACGGCACCATCCGCAACGTAGGCGAATTCGACGTAGCCGTGCACCTGCACGCCGAAGTTGAAGCCACCGTACGCGTTGTCGTGGTAGCAGCTTAAGCAACACCTGATCGGCTGGCGGCTTGTCCGTCAGACGGTTAACATCGGGCACGATCCTGTTCACAGGTCGTGCCCTTTGTCTTTCTGGTACTCCCGTTTTCAACCCTGACTCCAAGTGGCCATGAACGAAATCTCCGCACCCGAGCAATATGATCTGCAAACCGCCGCCCTGAAGGTGCCGCCGCATTCCATCGAAGCCGAACAGGCTGTACTCGGTGGTCTGATGCTGGACAACAACGCCTGGGAACGCGTGCTCGATCAAGTCTCCGACGGCGACTTCTATCGTCATGACCACCGCCTGATCTTCCGTGCGATCGCCAAACTGGCCGATCAGAACTCCCCGATCGACGTTGTGACCCTTGCCGAGCAATTGGACAAGGAAGGTCAGACTTCGCAAGTCGGTGGCCTCGGTTACCTCGGCGAACTGGCGAAAAACACGCCGTCCGTCGCCAACATCAAGGCCTATGCGCAGATCGTCCGCCAGCGAGCGACGTTGCGCCAACTGATCGGTATCAGTAGTGAGATCGCCGACAGCGCTTTCAACCCGGAAGGGCGTACCGCCGAGGAAATCCTCGACGAAGCCGAGCGCCAGATCTTCGCGATTGCCGAGGCCCGCCCGAAAACCGGCGGCCCGGTAGGTGTGAACGATCTGCTGACCAAGGCCATCGACCGCATCGACACCTTGTTCAACACCGACAACGCCATTACCGGCCTGTCCACCGGTTACACCGACCTCGACGAGAAAACCAGCGGGCTGCAACCGGCCGACCTGATCATCGTCGCTGGCCGTCCATCGATGGGTAAAACCACCTTCGCCATGAACCTGGTGGAGAACGCCGTACTGCGCAGCGACAAAGCGGTGCTGGTGTATTCCCTCGAGATGCCAGGTGAGTCGCTGGTCATGCGTATGCTTTCCTCGTTGGGCCGCATCGACCAGACCAAGGTGCGTTCTGGCCAATTGGAAGATGATGACTGGCCTCGCCTGACCTCAGCGGTCAACCTGCTCAACGATCGCAAACTGTTCATCGACGATACCGCCGGCATCAGCCCGTCGGAAATGCGTGCGCGTACCCGACGTCTGGCGCGGGAACACGGTGACATCGGCCTGATCATGATCGACTACCTGCAATTGATGCAGATACCAGGATCGGGCGGCGACAACCGGACGAATGAGATCTCCGAAATCTCGCGTTCCTTGAAAGCCCTGGCCAAGGAATTCAACTGCCCGGTGGTGGCGCTGTCCCAGCTCAACCGCTCCCTGGAGCAACGACCGAACAAACGACCAATCAACTCCGACCTCCGGGAATCCGGAGCGATCGAGCAGGACGCCGACGTCATCATGTTCGTGTACCGGGACGAGGTGTATCACCCGGAAACCGAACACAAAGGCATCGCCGAAATCATCATCGGCAAGCAGCGGAACGGCCCGATCGGCTTTATCCGCCTTGCGTTCATCGGCAAGTACACCCGTTTTGAGAACCTCGCCCCGGGCAGCTATAACTTCGACGACGACGAGTAAGAATTGGCCGAAATCATTCGGCCAGCTCTCCTCTTCAATCGTGTTGTTCGCGCTGGCCCGCTACCTCCTCGGCTGTTCGGCGGGTTGAGTGCTCGGCCAGTTCTTGCCGGGTCAAGGTTTCGATCAATACGGCTTCTTCGATCGCAAGCGATGCTTGCAATGCTTTGGACTGCGCGTCGTAATCGTCAAACGAAAGCGTCCCGGCGGTGTGCGTATCGTCGAGTGTGGCCTGTCGATCCTGAAACGGCTGGCGCTGGGATTCGAACTGTGTTCGGTACTTGTGAGTGACGAATTCCTGCCAGAACTCCCTCGACACCAGCGCCTGAAATTCTTCAGGGGAGTTATCCAGAGCGATGACTTTTTTGTACGCGGCGTCCAGTTGCGCCTGTGACACGCTGATCAGGAGATCAAACACCATACGATCAGGCTGGCCCGGCAGTTGCAGCCGATCTTTGAGGCGGTGGCGATAGAAAAGTCTGATCTCGACTTCCTCCTGCACATGAGGCGCGGGAGCCGGAAGGTCTTCTGGTCGCTGAGGCCCTCTGGATCCGATGATTCTTGCCTCACGCTGCGCAATGTCCGCCGAAGCAATTTTGTCTACCTCGTGCAAGCGGAACAATCCTCTGGACAGCGCCGACAACTGCGGGCCTTCTGCCTGGCTGCGAGCCTGGGCGCGAGCGTTGTGCATCATTGTCCTGACCTCCAGATTGGCGAATGTGAAGGCTGCACGATCGCAGCAGGTTGCTTCGCCCGCCCGATCAAACAGTTCCCTGCGCAGGCGTTCGGACTCAGGGCTGTTTTCGGTAATGCTGTCGATCACCTTCCAGACCCTTCGCTGGGTTTCGTTGCCACCAGCGGCATCCGGCAACAAGAGGTTAAGGGTATTGAACAGGCCCTCCGAGCCTTGCTGATCACGCAGTGTTTGCCATTGCGCCGTTCTGGTCGATACCTGAGCGCTTGTCATTCCGGCTGTCCAGCGTGCCATCGGGTCATACGCCGCAGGTCGGATGATGACAGGCGCGTGATCGCGCGCGGTGTCGACCAGGTTGTACTGGCCGGTCAACGGTGTTTCGGCTTCTATCAGGCGGTCGTTGTAAAGGGACAGTCGGGTGCGGGTGGCCGGGGAGAGCGGATTGTTGGTGATGTTGGTCACGTTGTTGACGCGAACCGTGTGCGCAAGTCGTTCAGGCGTTGGCGCAATGACCGCATCGGGGATTTCCTCGATCCGGTTGTTGCTCAGATCCAGGGTGTCCAGCAGTGGCTGATCGGCAATACCGGTCGGGAAAGTGTCGATACCCGTGTTGGCCAGATTGACCGAGCGCATGTCGATTATCTGGCTGAAATCCGGTGTGATACCCAGTTGCGGATTCTCATGCAGCCACAGTGCCCGCAATGTGGTGCGCTCTGATAGAACGCGGGCGGTTTCGGCTGTCAGGGAGATCTGGTTTTTCTGCAGAAACAGTCGGGTCAGACCGTTCATTTCGCCAATGGCGGGTGGTAGCTCGCGCAGTTGATTGTGCGAAGTATCCAGCCAGCGTACGTGGCGGAATCGGGTCAGAAACCCCTCTGGTGAAGTGCTCAGATCCATATTGCTCAGTTTCAATGAGCCGACGTGACTGAAATCCACGTCGATGTCCGGCAGGCTTGGCAGTTTCAGGCCGCTGAGGTCCAACTCCAGGCCGATGGGGGTCCTGTCATTGGCCAGTTTTTGCGGTGTTTCATGCCTCCAGCAACTGATGATCCGGTTGCTTGCCGTGGCACGGTCGAAACGGTCGGCAGCGTTGATCTGCAACTGATTCGCGCGAATATAACCCTGACGGTTGCCGCCTCCAGAAAAAGTCCAGGCCTCCAGTTGGGTTTTCAACGTGTTGAATTCCAGTTCAAGGCTGGCGAGCCTTGTGCCGGCAGTGCCTTGCTCAAGGTTCCAGAGGTACTCCCTGCACACCTTGATATCTTTGCTCGGATAAAGACGCCGGTATCGCTGTGCTCTTGAGTTTTCGCTATCAAATGCAGCGGGATGTTCCGGGGTCATCAGTTCAGGATGCGCTGCGTGCAGGCGCCGCCAGTAGCCATCGAACGTTCTCCAATAGTCGGAAGGAAAATCGTTGCCCTCCAATAAAGTGGCGCCGTTGATTCTGGCGATCGAGGCCAGTTGCTCGGGCTCGGGGTTGATGATTGCCTGCGGTACTTCAGTCAATTGGTTGTTACGCAAGTCGAGCCCCGTCAAGGCCGCTTTACCCACCAGTCCGGTCGGCCACTGATCAATCCCTGTGCTGTTCAAGTCCAGGTTTGTCAGCTCGGACATGGCACTGAAGTCGGGCACTGTTTTCAGTGGGTTTTCTGACAGATTGACGAACTTCAGCCGGCTCAACCCGCTCAGTCTTGCCGCACTTTGCTCATCCAGTTCAAGGCTGTTCGAACTCAGGTCCAGTCTGATCAGTTTGTCCATATCACCGACGCAGGCCGGCAATTTGCGCAGGCTGGAATGATTGATGGATAGACTTTCCAGGTGGGTAAAGTTGCTGAGGAATGTGTTGCCAGTATCCGACCAATTGATTGCCTGGAGTTCAAGCAGGCGCACATGGTTGAAATCCGCCGTCAGGGCGGGTAGCGGCCCACTTCCGGTCGGTAGCCTTAATATCTCTCCCGATTCCTGAAGCCAGCAGGTTTTGATTATTCTGGCGACACGTTGCGGCGCCCAGAGCCTGACGGTGGCGGCATCAACGGAAGCATCGTATTGCTTGCCGGCCACATAATCTTCCAGCTGTGCTTCAAGCGAGTCGAAATCCCGCAGGCGTCGGGCCAGCTCTGCATCACCCAGTTGCAACACGAAGTCCCTGACCGCTTGTGCGTCCTTGTCCGGGTACATTCGCTGCACCTTGGCCAGCTCTGGAATATCTACGGTCAGTCTCAGTCCTTGCGGGTGGGCCGAGCTGGACAACTCTGGATGATCCGCAGCCAGGCGGCGCCAATACAATTCCAGGGTTTTCCAATAGCCGGGAGCAAAGGCATTGCCTTCGATGAGGGTGACACCGTTGGTTCTGACGCTGGCCTCAAGCCGCTCGGCGGGAGGATTGAGTAGCGTCTGTGGTACTTCTTGCAGGCTGTTATTACGCAAATCGACGATTTGCAGGCCGGTCTGGTTTTGCAAGCCAGTTGGCCAATGACCCAGATGCGCATTGCTCAGGTTCAGCACTTTCAACCCGGTCATCGTACTGAAGTCGGGGGACATGTTCAGTGGATTGTCTGAGAGGTTGAGGTTTTCGAGTTTGCCGAGAGTACCGAGTATCACCGCTGCTGGTGTGTCCAGCCGAATCCGGTTTGCACTCAGATCCAGACGGGTCAGGTCATGCATCCGCGCGACGGAGGCTGGCAGTTTATCCAGCGTGGAGCGGGTGACGGTCAACTGTTCCAGGTGTGAAAAACTGCTGAGGAACGTATCGGCTTCGGGCGACCAGGTAACGGATTCCAGAGACAGCTCCCGGACATGGCTGAAGTCTGCTTTCAGTGCCGGCAGGGTGCCGCTGCCGGCTTCGAGTTTCAGCGATGGGCCGGTCTCCTGGCGATAGCAGCGCTTTATTTCGTTGGCGATCTGTTCTGCCCAGCCTTTTGCTGTTCCGGGCGTCGAAGACGACGCATTGCTCCAGAGCGTCAATTGCTGCTTGAGGGTTTGGTATTCGGCTTCGCGGCGGCGCAACCCGCCTTCGACGTCGCTGCCCAGTGAACGAAGGTATGCGGCGATCTGTTCCTCAGACATGGACCGGAACAGCCTCTTCGCGCGGGTTTGCGGACTGCGCAGTCGATTGACGATGGCGGCAATCTGCTCGCGCAATCGTCGATGAGCAGGGCGCACTTGCCCACCATCGGGCCGGAGTAATCCACCATTGCCGGGGTCGGTCGTCGTAGAGGTGGGGGGGAGGCTTTCCTGTGGACGCCAGAGCCCGCTTTCTGTGTCGCGCAGCAGCACCGGGCCGAGGGCATCCCGCTCGGTCGATAACCTGGCCCGATACTGTCCGGTATCCGGATCGACCCCGACCAGCACGGTACCGCCATCGGGAACATCGACGTAACGCCGCCGCCCGCGCACCCGGAACCCATCGGCGTTGGGAGCCGGCAGATCAGGCGGTACGGTGATCCAGTAATGCGCCAGGGGGCGCTGTTCACGATTAAACACGGCCACTGTGGCAGGTAACTCATGAATCGTTATCGCCGGTACCGGCGTGATTGCATCCGGGTCGGCGTTACCCGCGACCCTGCCAAACCTCTCCGGGCCAAGTACTCCCGGGGCGGTCGTCGGGCCGAAATCGACACGCTGTGGCGTTTCGTGCCTTACGGTTTCCGGCCCTTGTTGCGTAGGTCGTGTATGGATTTCTACGGTGCCTTTGAGAGGCAGTCTGGGTGACATTTTTTCATCCTTGAAAGGTTGCCCGTCAGTGCCCGCGACGGGCACTGCAAAGCGTTCGGCGTCATTGCCGGTTTGTCGTCGTATGGCCGCCAGGCCCATGGCTTGGGCGCAGGTATTTACTCGGCTCGCACAGAAGGGGTCTGCGCCAGTGCGAATATTTTGTTCGCGGTCTTGCCGTCGAAGGTTTCGCGCCAGATCGCGGTATGGGGCAAACCAGCCTGTTCATCGCGCCGCTGAGACTCTGCGCCCCGTCTGCTCTGTTCAAGCGTTTTGAGATGACCACCCTTGATCGAGAAGTTCAGGGGATGGCTGTCTTGTCTTTCATAGTGAAAGTGGGCTTCCCAAAGCGGTGCATCGTCGGCGCGATCACTGATCGAATACACGTCAAGAAATGACTTGTCCTTGCCTTTGCCCAACTGCTTGCGATTAACCGTTTTATTGACATTGAGCTCGTCCCGATCCAACAGGTAATTCAGGCGCATGATGTCCAGCACGTCTTTGTTTTTGTACATCCGCACCAGGATCTTCTGGCCTTGGGTTGTCATGGAATCAGCTGCGGCTCGCAATCGCCTGGCCAGATTGATGATCAGGCGGTCCTCGACATCTGTTTCGTGGTTTTCCAGTTGTCTTGCCTGTTCGTTAAGCAAATGGGTTTCCCTGCCCAGATCTTCGACAATTTTTGTCGGGTTGATTTTTTTTGCTTCCTGCATCTTCGCGTAGGCACTGTGCTCTTCGACCTTGGCCAGTAACCGGTTTGCCTCGCTGATAAGTTGTGGGCGCGGTGTTCTGGTAATCGGAGGAAGTACAGGTAGCCATTCATCGTCTAATTTTTTGTAGCGTCTGGGCGGCGAGTCGGGGCGCAATGGGTCGGGAACCTTGATGGTAATGCTCCCGTCCGCCCCGGCTTCGGTTTCACCGACCAGTACTCTGTAGGTGCCGTGCTGACGGGTTCGAAACATTTTTTTGGCGGGCGCGGGACGGGTCGTCTCGGCGTTGATGGGCTGTGACGGGATGAAGTCGAAATCGATGTCCTGATCAAGGCTCGGCAGATCGGTTCGGCGCTCGGATACGTCGAGGATTTCGGTCAGTTTGCTGTCGATTTTCTTCTCGATGGGATCGATCAGGGCAATGATCTCCTCGAGGTATTCGGCTCTGGGGCTTTGCTCGGCCAGCAGCGTTTCAAAGCGGGTTCGGTCTCCCCTGAGCTGATCAAGGGCCAACAGCAATGCCATGGGCTGCTCTCGTTCCGGGACGTTTCTCAGGTCGCCGGTGATCAGGTCGATGGCCGATAGCGAGGGCATGGTCGCGTCCGGCGCATGTTCGGGCGTGTCCGCAAACAGGTGGACATAAAGGGCCAGTTTGTTGAAGTTGATGCGATCCGCTGAAGCCACCTTCTGGCTCAGTTCAGTGAGTTGCGGGATCGCTGCGGGGGACGCTTTTCTGATTTGCTCCATGACCACCTGGCGCTCCTCGAGGATCTTCAGCTTCTTGTTCAGGTGGGTGATGCATTTCTTGCAGCTCTCGGCGCTCACGTCCGTCACCGCAGGCCTGGCCCGGAGGTCCATGACGGCCATGAGCCTGTTGAGGTATTCCACCCGTTCAATCCGGAAGGTATGCAGTTCCCCCCTGAATAGCCCGCCTGCCTTGAGGGTGGTCAGCCAGTCTCTGTTGTCGACGAGCGACTGCACAAAGGCTGTTTGCTTTCTGATGTGCTTGAGCAGATGGACTTCAACGGCCACGAGTGCCGCTGTCCTGCCGGCGCCATCGGCCTGTTCTCTGGCCTGACTCCACAGGGTGTCGTACTGCGTGGCTGATTCGATCAGGGCGGTGTGAGCATTCTGGAAAGGTTCATAACGCTGCATCAAGAGGGCTATGTTGGCTTGCGCTGAGTCATGGCGACGCATGCCACCCCTCAGTCCCGTGAGAATGGAAACCCAGGTGTTCTCCTCGTTTCGTGTGATGGCCCGGGTCTCGCCGCTGCGACTGGCGCGATAGATATTCGCGCCGTCGGTGGCGACGGGATCCTTGGGGTTAACGATGCGCCACACTTTGTGCGCTGGCGTAGACGCGTCAAGATCGCTCATCACCTGATAGGCGTGTTCGTGGATGATCACGTAGAGCTTGCCGTCGTGGCGAAACAAGCCGTCGCTGCCGGGTTCGACAGTGCTGAAATCCAGCCCCGTGCGAAAGGCTTGCAGGCTTGCGTTGGTCAACGGGAGTGGGCTGGAGGCGACATCATTGAGGGGATGCCATAGGCCGCTGTCGATGTCGCGTAACAAGGCCGGTCCGGAGGGAAGTAATTCACTCGCCAGTCTTGCCCGGTAAAGTCCAGTGTCCGGATCCATCGCGACCAATGTGATGTGGTCGTCGGGCAAGTCGACATACCGTCGCCCCTTATGAATTCTGAAACCCTCGGTGTCGGCATTCGGTAACGCCGCATTGGAACTGATCCAGTAATGCTCCAGCAGGGGCTGTGCTGACACCGGGGGATCAACACTGTTGACCGTTACAGCGGGTGCTGGCAGGATCGCATCAAGTTCGACGCCCGCCGGTTTGTTGTCCTGCCCTGCTAGAAGGTGTGTCGACGGATCTGTGCTGATACGGTGCAGCGTGTCGGAAGGGTCCTCGTTCTTCGGTCGCCTGATGGGCATGTGAACATCGACCGAAGCGTTGATCCGAGGCGGTAATTTGACTGCCATGGGTTTTTTCATCCTTGAAAAACGGGTTGTCTGGCTTAAGCGACCAGCTCGAATATTTTCTGCGCGGTTTTGCCGTCAATGGTTGCTCGCCAGATGGGGACATGTTCCCGTCCGGCCTGCGCGTCCCGACGCTGGGCAGTTATGCCCAGCCGGCTTTGCTCAAGGGTCTTGAGGTGGCCGCCCTTGACCATGAAGTTCAGCGCGGCGCTGTCCTTTTTTTCGTATTTGAAATGGACATGCCACAGAGGCACGGTGGTGTGTTTGTCGTTCAGCGAATAGACATCGAGAAAATATTTGTCTTGGCCCTTGCCCCGTTCCAGCCGCGCAGGTTTCTCCTTGCTGACACTCAGGTGGCCCTGGCTGAGTAGATACGCCACACGGTCGACGCTTAAGAAAGTGGGGTCCTTGTAGAGTGCGATGCGAATTTTTTCGCCTTCGTTGCGCAGGCGCTCGCTGTCATGTTTGAGCTGCTGGACGAGGGGCGCGATATCGAGGGTGGCCGGATTCGGCGCCCGTTCCATCTGTTGACGAAGATCATCGAGGTCTTCGGCCTTGCCCTGCAGAAACTCGACGATGTTGGTGGCGTTGCGTTTTGCGCTTTCGTCTTGCCGGGCCTTGGTCAGATGTGATTCCGATAGTTCCAGAAGTCGTTGGGCCTGGGCGGTCAGCGTCGACAACTGCCTTTCTTGCAGTGCACCCCGCCGCTGCCATTCACCTTCGCGGCGCTCATAGGTTTGCAAGACTTGCGTGGGGTTGTGCGGATCCATGACGTCAATCACTTCTTCGCCCTGGGGAGTTCGACGTGACTGCCCGATCCGGATCTTGTAAACGCCATGGTGTTTGCTGCGAAACATCTTTCTTGAGGGGTGTGCAGACGGACTCGTGACCTGGGCCGGAATGAAGTCGAAGTCAATCGGCTCATCCAGTGAGGGAAGGGTTAAGGTTCGCTCCAGTTCCTGGTGATAAAGCTCTATGCGCTGTTCGAGGGTGTTTTCGAAAGCCTGAATGGCTTCGGTTATTTCTCGCCGGGAGCTGTCCAGGAGAGTCTCGGCTGGCAATGACATCTCTTCGTACGACGCTCTGATTGCTGCGCATTGGTCGATCAGACAGCTCATTACCGGAATGCGCGCGCCTTCCGGGATGCTTTCGATATTGCGGAAGGTGCGCGTTGCTTCTGAAAACGAACTCGACAACACAACGTATTGCGCGGCGTCGGGCACCGGTTCGCTGGCCAGCAAGTGGCTTTTGGAATGAATCCAGTTGGCCGTGTTTGTATGGATTTTTACCGGGTCGTAGCCAAGCTCGATCAATTCGACTTTCAGGTGGGGGGATCGGGTCAGGATGTCGTCAACTATGAGTTGGCATTTGCGCAAGTTGGCCAATTTGCCTTTCAAATACCCTGCCATCGAGCGATGAGCCTCCAGGGGACGGTCATAGTAGGACGATACGTCGATTGATTTACGCAGATCACCGGCCTCCAGGACATCGAAATAGACTTCGACTTGCCGCTTCTGAACGCCCACCAGCTCTGTCTCGTAGGAAAAGCGCCCTTTGTACAGGAGAAGCGAGGCCTGGTTCCTGATGTAGAAGTTCACGGCCTTTTCCAGAGTCGCCAGTTGTCTTTGACACTGGATTTCGAATTTGACCAAGGCGTTTTTTTCCCCTTCTTTCCTGGCCTGTGCATGCCAGGCGGCCCTTAGTTCTTCCGTGAGCTTCACCGCCTGCGTGATCGTGGTGATGTGGGCGTCCAGTTCCTGATTGAGCGCATCGATTGGACGCAGTGGCAGTGAACCCGGTGAATCCTCAAGCGGGTGCCAGAGCTTGCTGTCATGGTCGCGTACCAACACTGGGCCGAATGCTCTTTCGGTCATCAATTTGGCTCGATACAAGCCCATGTCCGGGTCGATCACGACCTGAACGTTGCGGCCGCCCGGCACATCGACGTAGCGGCGTCCGTGCAGGGTTCTGAATCCCAGTGCATCGACATCGGGAAGGCTGACTTCGACAGGTATCCAATAGTGCTCGAGTGACCGCTTTCCTGACGAGGGAGCGCCGGCGGAGGTCGACGCTATCGGATGAGTCGTGGCCCGAGTGGTTGAAACTCCCTCGCGGGGAGGCTCACTTGAGCGGGGGCTCGACCCCGGAGCATTCCGTATCGCAGAAGGGGTTGATGGGCCGCTATCCATGGGCGGAGAAATAACGGGTCGCGGCGTATCGGTATCCACCTGCGGCGCCGGGCGTGTATGAGCACCGCTGGTGACGGAGCCCTTGATGGGTAGTTTTGGTGACATTTCTTCATCCTTGAAGGGTTGTCATATCAGCAATCGCAAATCGTTGGCTGATGGTGAATTGGATTTGGGTAGCGGTTTTTGCATCCATGTGGGGGTAATGACAGCACACGAATGCACTGCGTGATGCCGAGGGCAGGGTCACAAAGAGAAACCGACCATTGCCGTCGGAATTGGTCAAATTTTGTGCTATATTCCTCGCCCGCGATTTTTCATCTCAACACCGGTCGACCGACATGCAAGCAGCCAAGCCGTTATTTGACTATCCAAAATATTGGGCCGAATGTTTCGGGCCAGCGCCATTCCTGCCGATGAGCAGGGAGGAGATGGATCAGCTTGGCTGGGACTCCTGTGACATCATCATTGTTACGGGAGATGCCTACGTCGATCACCCGTCGTTCGGCATGGCGATCATCGGCCGGCTGCTGGAGTCCCAGGGCTTCCGCGTCGGGATCATTGCGCAGCCGAACTGGCAGTCCAAAGACGACTTCATGAAGCTTGGCGAGCCGAACCTGTTTTTCGGCGTCGCGGCCGGCAACATGGACTCGATGATCAACCGCTACACCGCGGACAAGAAAATTCGTTCCGACGACGCCTATACCCCGGGCGGCATGGCCGGCAAGCGTCCGGATCGTGCGAGCCTGGTCTACAGCCAGCGCTGCAAGGAAGCCTACAAGCACGTGCCGATCGTGCTCGGCGGCATCGAAGCCTCCCTGCGTCGCATCGCCCACTACGACTATTGGCAGGATCGCGTGCGTAACTCGATCCTGATCGACGCCAGCGCCGACATCCTCCTGTACGGCAACGCCGAGCGGGCCATCGTCGAAGTTGCCCAGCGTCTGTCTTACGGTCACAAGATCGAAGACATCACCGACGTGCGCGGCACCGCGTTCATTCGCCGTGACACGCCGGCGGGCTGGTACGAAGTCGATTCCACCCGTATCGACCGTCCGGGCAAGGTCGACAAGATCATCAACCCGTACGTGAATACCCAGGACACCCAGGCCTGCGCCATCGAGCAGGAAAAGGGCCCAGTGGATGATCCGGAAGAAGCCAAGGTCGTGCAGATCCTGGCCAGCCCGCGCATGACTCGCGACAAAACCGTGATCCGCCTGCCGTCGGTTGAAAAGGTCCGTGGCGATGCCGTTCTGTATGCCCACGCCAACCGCGTGCTGCACCTGGAAACCAACCCGGGCAACGCCCGTGCGCTGGTACAGAAGCATGGCGAAGTCGACGTCTGGTTCAACCCGCCGCCGATTCCGATGACCACTGAAGAAATGGACTACGTGTTCGGTATGCCTTACGCACGTGTTCCGCATCCTGCGTACGGCAAGGAAAAGATCCCGGCCTACGACATGATCCGTTTCTCGGTGAACATCATGCGTGGCTGCTTCGGTGGCTGCACCTTCTGCTCGATCACCGAGCACGAAGGCCGGATCATCCAGAACCGATCCGAAGAGTCGATCATTCGCGAAATCGAAGAAATCCGCGACAAGGTGCCGGGCTTCACCGGCGTCATTTCTGACCTCGGCGGGCCAACCGCGAACATGTACCGCATCGCCTGCAAAACGCCGGAAATCGAATCCGCGTGCCGCAAGCCGTCCTGCGTGTTCCCGGGCATCTGCCCGAACCTGAACACCGACCACTCGTCGCTGATTCAGCTGTATCGCAGTGCCCGTGCCTTGCCGGGCGTGAAGAAAATCCTGATTGCCTCCGGCCTGCGTTACGACCTCGCGGTCGAGTCGCCGGAGTACGTCAAAGAGCTGGTGACCCACCACGTCGGCGGTTACCTGAAGATCGCCCCGGAACACACCGAGGAAGGTCCGCTTAACCAGATGATGAAACCGGGCATTGGCAGCTATGACAAGTTCAAGCGCATGTTCGAGAAGTACACCAAGGAAGCAGGCAAAGAGCAGTACCTGATTCCGTACTTCATCGCCGCGCACCCGGGCACCACCGACGAAGACATGATGAACCTGGCCCTGTGGCTCAAGGGCAATGGCTTCCGCGCCGACCAGGTGCAGGCGTTCTACCCGTCGCCGATGGCCACCGCCACCGCCATGTACCACTCGGGCAAGAACCCGCTGCGCAAGGTCACTTACAAGAGTGACGGCGTGACCATCGTCAAGAGCGAAGAGCAGCGTCGTCTGCACAAGGCGTTCCTGCGTTATCACGACCCTAAAGGCTGGCCGATGCTGCGTGAAGCGCTGCAGCGCATGGGTCGCGCTGATTTGATCGGGCCGGGCAAGGATCAACTGATTCCGCTGCATCAGCCGTCCACCGACAGCTACCAGAGCGCCCGTCGCAAGAACTCGACGCCGGCTGGCAGCCATAAAGTGGCGAAAGAAGGCAAAGAGAAAACCACCAAGATCCTCACCCAGCACACCGGTCTGCCACCGCGTGCCAGTGATGGTGGTAATCCGTGGGACAAGCGTGAACAGGCCAAGGCTGCGGCGTTCGCCCGCAACCAGCAGGCTGCCAAGGAGCGCAAGGACGCGGCCAAGGGCAAAGGGCCGAAGCCGGCTCGCAAGCCGGTCGTCCCACGCTAAAACAGAACGCCAACCTTCGGGTTGGCGTTCTGCATTTCAGGTCTCCCGACATGTGGTGGCGCGGCCGACCCCTTCGCGAGCAGGCTCGCTCCCACAGGTGACCGCATTCCAAATGTGGGAGCGAGCCTGCTCGCGAAAGCGCCCGATCAAACACTGCATGAACCAATGTCGCCACATTTAGGCGCAACTTTGCCAAAGCATTTCCCCGCATCGCCCGATTTTGGTGCTGTACTGCCTTGAGCATTCCGGGAAAGCGCCCAAGCCTGTGCATGGCATAACTCTTGCGCGCTTTCGAATACGCTTAAGGCTCGCAGGAGGCACGCCGTGTCGATTCATGTCGCATTGCATCACGTCACGCATTACCGCTACGACCGCGCTGTCGAACTCGGCCCGCAGATCGTTCGCCTGCGCCCGGCCGCCCACAGCCGCACGCGGATTCTGTCCTATGCGCTGAAAGTCTCGCCCGAGCAGCACTTCATCAACTGGCAGCAAGACCCGCAGGGCAACTACCTCGCGCGGCTGGTTTTTCCCGAGAAAACCAATGAACTGCGCATCGAAGTCGATCTGCTGGCCGAAATGGCGGTGTTCAATCCGTTCGACTTCTTCCTCGAGCCTTACGCCGAGAAAATCCCCTTCGCCTATGCCGCCGATGAGCGCAAAGAGCTGGCGCCGTACCTCGAAACATTGCCGCTGACGCCGAAGTTCCAGGCCTATCTGGACGGCATCGACCGCACGCCGCTGCCGGCCGTGGACTTTCTGGTGGCACTCAATCAGCGCCTGAGCGAAGACATTGGTTACCTGATCCGCATGGAACCGGGCGTGCAAACCCCGGAACACACCCTCGAACACGCCTCCGGTTCCTGCCGCGACTCGGCGTGGCTGCTGGTGCAACTGCTGCGCAATCTGGGGCTGGCTGCACGGTTTGTCTCTGGTTACCTGATTCAACTGACCGCGGATGTGAAAAGCCTCGACGGCCCCTCCGGCACTGAAGTGGACTTCACCGACCTGCACGCCTGGTGCGAAGTGTATTTGCCGGGTGCCGGCTGGATCGGCCTCGACGCCACTTCCGGGCTGTTCGCCGGTGAAGGGCATATTCCCTTGGCCTGTAGTCCTGATCCGTCGTCGGCGGCACCGATCAGCGGGATGGTCGAACCTTGCGAGACACAGTTCAGCCACGAAATGTCGGTGGAGCGAATCTGGGAAGCGCCGCGGGTTACCAAGCCGTACACCGATGAGCAATGGCTGGCGATTCAGGCACTGGGGCGGCAGATCGACGCCGACCTGCTTGAGGGCGATGTACGCCTGACCATGGGCGGTGAGCCGACCTTCGTCTCCATCGACGACCCGGATGGCGCCGAGTGGAACACCGCGGCCCTGGGCGAGGACAAGCGCCGGCTATCCGCCGAGCTGTTCCAGCGCATGCGCAAGCATTACGCCCCGAAGGGGCTGGTGCATTTCGGCCAGGGCAAGTGGTATCCGGGCGAGCAATTGCCGCGCTGGTCGCTCAATTGTTATTGGCGCCGCGACGGCGTGCCGATCTGGCAAAACGACGCGCTGATCGCCGACGAACAACAGGATTACGGCGCCAATGGCGAACTCGCCGGGCGTTTTCTCGCCAGTGTCGCCGAGCGGTTGAAGTTGCCTGCGCGCTTTGTGTTTCAGGCCTACGAGGACAATTTCTATTACCTCTGGCGCGAGGGTTCGTTGCCGAGCAACGTCAGCGCTGAGGATTCGCGTCTGGAGGAGCCGTTGGAGCGCGCACGACTGCGCAAAGTCTTCAGTCAGGGGCTCGATAAGGTAATCGGTCAGGTGCTGCCGCTGGCGCGTACCGCCAAGGGCGATCAATGGCAGAGCGGGCGCTGGTATCTGCGTGACGAGCATTGTCGGTTGGTGCCGGGGGATTCGCCGCTGGGTTACCGCTTGCCGCTCGGTTCGCAGCCGTGGGTGAAAGCGGCCGAATATCCGTTTGTTCATCCGCAGGACCCGAATCAGGACTTCCCGGAGCTACCGGATACCGCGCAACTCAACAGTCACGGCGATCCGGCCAACGCTGACGAGCGCCTGCCGAAAATCGACGAATCCGCCGATTGGCTGACGCGCACCGCGTTTTGCGCCGAGGCCCGCGAAGGGCGCTTGTACCTGTTCATGCCGCCGCTGGAACGGGTCGAGGATTATCTGGAGCTGGTGGCGGCGATCGAGGCCACCGCCGAAGAGCTGCATTGCCCGGTGTTGCTGGAAGGTTACGAGCCGCCGAGTGACCCGCGTCTGAGCAATTTCCGCATCACCCCGGATCCTGGCGTGATCGAGGTGAACGTGCAGCCGTCTGCAAGCTGGGACGAGTTGGTCGAACGCACCGAGTTTCTCTATGAAGAGGCACGCCAGACTCGCCTGACCACCGAGAAATTCATGATCGACGGCCGCCACACCGGCACGGGCGGCGGCAACCATTTCGTCCTCGGTGGCGCAACGCCGGCGGACTCACCGTTCCTGCGCCGACCGGATCTGCTGCGCAGCTTGATCAGTTACTGGCACAACCACCCGTCGTTGTCGTATCTGTTTTCCGGGTTGTTCATCGGCCCGACCTCTCAGGCACCACGGGTCGACGAAGCGCGCAACGATGCGTTGTATGAGCTGGAAATCGCCTTTGCACAGATGCCTGAACCGGGCGAGGAGTGCGCGCCGTGGCTGGTGGATCGACTGCTGCGCAACTTGCTGATCGACGTCACCGGCAACACCCATCGCGCCGAGTTCTGCATCGACAAACTGTATTCGCCGGATGGCGCTACCGGTCGCCTCGGGCTGCTGGAACTGCGCGCCTTTGAAATGCCGCCGCACGCGCGCATGAGCCTGGCTCAGCAATTGTTGCTGCGGGCGCTGGTTGCGCGCTTCTGGCGCGAGCCGTATGCGCCGCCGAAACTGGCGCGCTGGGGCACCGAGTTGCACGATCGGTTCATGTTGCCGCACTTTATCGAACAGGATTTCGCCGACGTCATCGTTGAGCTAAACAGCGCCGGTTATCCGTTGCGCGCCGAGTGGTTTGCAGCACATCTGGAGTTTCGCTTTCCCAAGGTCGGCGATTACGCGGTGAACGGCATCGAGCTTGAGCTACGGCAGTCGCTCGAGCCATGGCATGTGCTGGGCGAGGAGGGCGTGGTGGGTGGCACGGTGCGTTACGTCGATTCGTCGCTGGAGCGTTTGCAGGTCAAACTCAAGGGTTTGCCGCCGCAGCGTTATCTGCTGACCTGCAACGGCATCCCCGTGCCGCTGCATCCGACCGGGCGGGTCGGTGAGTTCGTTGCTGGCGTGCGTTACCGCGCCTGGCAACCGGCCAACTGTCTGCAACCGACAATCCCGGTGCACGCGCCGCTGGTGTTCGACCTGCTCGACACCTGGATGGCGCGTTCGCTGGGCGGTTGTCAGTACCACGTCGCGCATCCCGGTGGCCGTAACTACGAGACGTTGCCGGTCAACGCCAATGAAGCGGAGAGTCGGCGCATGGCGCGTTTCTTCCGCATCGGCCACACGCCAGGGAAACTTCCGATACCGAACCTGACATTGTCTGACGAGCTACCGATGACTCTCGATTTACGACGCTTTTAAGTCCTACGCGACGCCCGGATTTTTCGTCTATCCGGGCGTCATGTGCCTGCGTTAGTCTGACCGTTCCCTGCTGTCTGCCGAGCTTTCCATGCCTGACCTGCTAGACCGCTACCCGCTGACGGCGGGCACTTATCATGAACTGCTGGATGACAGTGGTGCGGTGCGTCCGCACTGGCAGCGGCTGTTCGACCAGTTGCAGCGCAACACCCCTGCGCAATTGCTGCAGCGTCAGGCTTTGCTGGCCCGGCAGATTCAGGAAAACGGTGTCACCTACAACGTCTACGCCGATCCCAAGGGTGCAGATCGCCCGTGGGAACTGGATCTGCTGCCGCACGTGATCGCAGCGGACGAGTGGCAGCAATTGTCAGCGGGTATTGCTCAGCGAGCGCGATTGCTCAATGCCGTGCTGGCCGACTTGTACGGCCCGCAACGGTTGATCAGCGAAGGTCTGTTGCCGGCGGAACTGGTATTCGGGCACAACAATTTTCTCTGGCCGTGTCAGGGGATTCTTCCGCCGGACGATGCCTTTCTGCATCTGTACGCCGTGGATCTGGCGCGCACGCCGGACGGGCGCTGGTGGGTGACGGCGGATCGCACTCAGGCGCCATCCGGGGCCGGTTATGCACTGGAAAACCGCACCATCGTGTCGCGCGCCTTCCCCGAGTTGTACCGGGATCTGAAGGTGCAACATCTGGCCGGTTTCTTCCGTACGCTGCAGGAAACCCTGGCCCGTCAGGCGCCCAGCGATGACGACGCGCCACTGGTGGTGTTGCTGACGCCGGGGCGCTTCAACGAAAGCTATTTCGAACATTTGTATCTCGCCCGACAGCTCGGTTATCCGCTGGTGGAGGGCGGCGACCTCACGGTGCGTGATGCCACGGTCTACCTGAAAACCCTCAGTGGCCTGCGCCGGGTGCACGCGATCATGCGGCGGCTCGACGACGACTTCTGCGATCCCTTGGAGCTGCGCACGGATTCCGCGCTGGGTGTTCCCGGTTTGCTGGAAGCGGCGCGACAGGGGCGTGTGTTGGTCGCCAATGCGCTCGGCAGCGGTGTGCTGGAGTCTCCGGGTTTGTTGGGTTTTTTGCCGAAGATCAACCAATTCCTCTTCGGCGAAGAACTGATCCTGCCGTCCATCGCTACATGGTGGTGTGGTGAGGCACCGGTGTTGGCCCAAGCCCTGGAAAAGCTGCCGGAACTGTTGATCAAACCGGCATTCCCCTCGCAAAGCTTCACGCCGGTATTTGGCCGTGATCTGAGTGAAAAACAGCGTCAATCCCTCGCCGAGCGCATGCAGGCACGGCCTTATGCCTATGTTGCGCAAGAGCTGGCCCAACTGTCCCAAGCGCCGATCTGGCAAGCCGAGGATGGTCAACTGCAACCCCGGGCCATCGGCATGCGTATGTACGCGGTGGCCAGTCATGACGGCTATCGTGTGCTGCCCGGTGGTCTGACCCGGGTGGCCGCCGAAGCCGATGCCGAAGTGGTCTCGATGCAGCGCGGCGGCGCGAGCAAGGACACGTGGGTGTTGGGCGACCGGCCGCCGAGCGGCGAACAATGGAAGGCGCAACGCAACGTCGGTGTACACGATCTTGTGCGGCGCGACCCTTACCTGCCTTCGCGGGTGGTGGAAAACCTGTTCTGGTTCGGCCGTTACTGCGAGCGTTGTGATGACAGCGCACGTCTGCTGCGAATCATGCTGACGCGCTATGTGGACGGTGATGATCCACAAGCGCTGCTGGCGGCTGTCGATCTCGGCGAGCGGCTGGCGCTGTTGCCGGACGAGGGTGAGCTGCCGGAGCGCCTGTTGGCAGCGCTGCTCGGCGAAGACTGGTCGTTCAGCCTGCGGGCCAACCTGCAACGCTTGCAGTGGGCGGCTTCGCAGGTGCGCGGCAAGCTCTCCCGGGAGAACTGGCAGGCGTTGGTGGAGTTGCAACGTGAAGCGACGGAACTGGACACCGACGAGCCGGATTTCGGCGAGTTGCTGGATTTTCTCAATCGTCTGGTGATGTCGCTCGCTGCGCTGTCCGGGTTTGCACTGGACGACATGACCCGCGACGAAGGCTGGCGTTTCCTGATGATTGGCCGGCGCATTGAGCGTCTGCAATTTCTCAGCAGCAGCCTGGCGGCGTTTCTGCGCGGCGCGGGGGCGTTCGATCAGGCCGGACTTGAGTGGTTGCTGGAGCTGGGCAACAGCAGCATCACTTACCGCTCACGCTATCTGGCGGTGGCGCAGTTGATTCCGGTACTCGACCTGTTACTGCTCGATGAGCAAAACCCCCACGCCGTGTTGTTCCAGTTGAAACTGGTCACCCGCACGCTGAAACGTTTGAATGACGATTTCGGTGTGCCAAGGGAGGCTGGGTTGCCGCAACTGGTCGAGCGTCTGGCGCGGTTTGATCTGGGGTGTCTGGAGAACCCGTTGTTCGGCGAGTCCAGCGTGCGCGCGGCGCTCGATGGTTTGGCGGATTTGCTGCAAGAGATCGCCGATGCCAGCGGGCAGGTATCCGATCGCCTGGCCCTGCGCCATTTCGCCCATGTCGATGATGTCAGCCAGCGTACGGTGTCCGTCTGATGAACGCGCATTACCAGATCTTCCATGACACCTGTTATCACTACGACAGCCCGGTTTCCCTGGCGCAGCAATTGGCGCACCTGTGGCCGCGTGAATGCAGTTGGCAGCGCTGCACCGAGCAGCAGTTGCTGATCAGTCCGGAACCAACGGCGCGCCGTGATGAGCTGGATGTGTTCGGCAATCCGCTGACCCGACTGGCCTTCGAGCGACCGCATGATGAATTGCAGGTCAACGCGCGGCTGACCGTTGAGGTGCTGGCGCGACCGGCGCTGGATTTCAACCAGTCCCCTGCGTGGGAGCTGACGCGCAATGCGTTGACGTACAGCAGTCAGCCGTTGTCTGCCGAATTGCTTGAAGCTTGCCGCTATCGATTCCAGTCACCGTACGTGCACTTGAAGCGTAGCTTCGTCGAGTTTTCGCAAAGCTGTTTCCCTCCCGGTCGTCCTTTGCTGCTGGGTGTGCAGGCCTTGATGCAGAAGATTTTCAGTGAATTCACCTTTGATGCCGAGGCAACCCAGGTGGCGACGCCGCTGGTGGAAGTGCTGGAACGTCGGCGTGGGGTTTGTCAGGACTTCGCCCACTTGATGCTGGCCTGCGTGCGCTCTCGAGGGCTGGCGGCACGTTACATCAGTGGTTATCTGCTGACCCAGCCACCACCGGGGCAGCCACGGCTGATCGGCGCCGATGCGTCGCATGCCTGGGTTTCGGTGTTTTGTCCGGTGCTGGGCTGGGTGGATTTTGATCCGACCAACAATGTGCAGCCGGCGCTGGAACACATCACGTTGGCATGGGGCAGGGATTTTTCCGATGTGTCGCCGTTGCGGGGGGTGATTCTGGGGGGCGGCAGTCATGATCCTGAAGTCAGGGTCACGGTGATGCCTTTGGAATAAGCACAATCGTATGGGGAGCTTTGTGGCGAGGGGATTTATCCCCGATCGGCTGCGAAGCAGTCGCTCAGTCCAGACAACTCATTCGGGTTGGCCGGACGCAGGGGCCGCTTCGCGACCCATCGGGGATAAATCCCCTCGCCACAGATCGCTCCCTCAGGGAGCGAACCAACAATCAGCTCAGGCGTCAGGCGCCTGATCTTTCGGTGCATCTACATCGGTATCAACATCGTTGTCAGTCGCCACTTCACCATCAGGGTTCAGTGCCGCGTCTTCAGCTGATTGTTTCTTGCGCTGAAGCTTTTCCTCTTTCTTCTTTTCCTTTTCCAGGTCTCGTTGACGTTTGGCGAAGGAGTAATTGGGTTTGGCCATGGGCGATCCTCTTGGGTCGAAGGTGAGGTTGAGCGGCGCGTATTCTGCCCTGTATCGGTGCCCGGCGGTTAACCGGGTTTTTGGTCGACCCACTTGGGCGTGACGGTCGGCTTCCAGTTATCGAGGGACTCGAGCAGTGTTTGCGGCGATTCGCTCACTTGCAGCATGTCACGGTGTGGCGCGCGAACGAAGCCTTCGCCGACGATATGGTCAAGAAAAGCGGTGAGTTTGCTGTAGAAACCGTTCACTTCCATCAGACCCAGCGGTTTGCCGTGGTAGCCAAGCTGGCCCCAGGTCCAGACTTCGAACAACTCTTCCAGCGTGCCAAGGCCGCCGGGCAGCGCAATAAACGCATCGCTGAGTTCAGCCATCCGCGCCTTGCGCGCATGCATGCCATCGACCACTTCCAGACGTGTCAGGCTCTTGTGACCGATTTCCTTGTCCATCAGGCTTTGCGGGATGATGCCGATCACCTCACCACCGGCAGCCAGCGCGGCATCGGCGACGATACCCATCAAACCGACGGCGCCACCGCCGTAGACCAGGGTCAACTTGCGCTCGGCCATTGCCCGGCCAAGGGCGACGGCGGCTTCGGTGTAAGCCGGGTCGGTGCCGGCGTTGGCACCGCAGAATACACAAACGGATTTCAGAGACATGCCTTCCTCCTGGGTCAATCCGTCACAGGGTAATGGCTGGCAGGCCTCGATCCAAGGTCTAAACTTCGGGTTCCGGTGATTCAAAGGTACCGCTGGCGCCACAGGCGTAGGCGGCGAGCAAACTGCACAACAGACCGTTAAAGAACATGACAGGCACTCCGTCTCAAGGGATGGGCCGATCATAGGGCGGGCCAGATGGTTTAGCCGTTAGATTGTGTCGATGAGTGTCATAGCCTGAAAGTTGTATACAATTTTTGACGCAAGTCATAGGAACTTGCGAAGATTTCAGGCAGTCTTCCAACCATTCGTGATTTTGTTAACCCTGCCTTGGAGATTCACCATGTTTTCCAAAGTTGTTGCGGTATCCCTGCTGGCGCTAGCCAGCAGCCAATTGATGGCTGCCGAGTGCAAAACCACCGTTGACTCCACCGATCAGATGTCCTTCAACACCAAGGAAATCGTGATCGACAAGAGCTGCAAGACCTTCACCGTCGAGTTGACCCACTCCGGCAGCCTGCCGAAGAATGTCATGGGCCATAACCTGGTGATCAGTAAAGAAGCTGACATGCAGCCGATCGCTACCGATGGCCTGGCTGCCGGCATCGACAAGAACTACCTGAAGGACGGTGACGCACGCGTCATCGCCCACACCAAAATCATCGGCGCCAAAGAAACCGATTCGGTGACCTTCGACGTATCCAAGCTTAATGCCAGCGAAAAATACGGCTTCTTCTGCTCGTTCCCTGGCCACATCTCGATGATGAAAGGCACTGTGACCCTGAAGTAATTTATTCAGGCACAAAAAAAGCGTCCTGCTCGGGACGCTTTTTTCGTTTCTGAAGTGGCGCGGTATGGCTTACGGTGCAAACGGCATCACTCGTTTGTGATGGGTTTTGTTGTACGTATCAACAATGATCTTGAACGCTTCCTCTCGCAGTGGCTCACCGTGCAGGAATGCATCGATCTCTGTATAGGTCACGCCGTGCGACGCTTCGTCCGGTTTACCCGGCGACAGGTCTTCCAGATCCGCAGTCGGAATCTTTTCAACCAACGACTCAGGCGCCCCAAAACTGCGGGCAATCGCCCTCACCTGATTTTTCACCAGACCGCTGAGCGGGGCGAGGTCGCAGGCGCCGTCGCCGAACTTGGTGAAAAACCCCATCACCGCTTCCGCTGCATGGTCGGTGCCGATCACCAGACCGCCCGCCGCGCCAGCAATCGTGTATTGCGCAACCATGCGCATCCGCGCCTTGGTGTTGCCTAGCACGAAATCAACTGACACCGCGTGCTTGCCTTCGAACGCCGCCACTTCACTGGCCAGCGCCTTCACCGCCGGACCGATGTTGACGGTGTGGCGTTCGTCCGGGGCGATGAAATCCACCGAGGCCTGAGCGTCGTGTTCGTCGAACTGGGTTTCATACGGCAGGCGCACGGCGATGAACTTGTAGCTCTGGTCGCCCGTTTGATCGCGCAGTTCACGCATGGCGCGCTGGGCCAGCAGGCCGGCGGTCAGCGAGTCGACGCCGCCGCTGATGCCTAGCACCAGCGTCTTGAGCCCGGAATTGACCAGGCAGTCCTGAATGAAGGTAATGCGCCTGGCGACTTCGGCTTGCAGGGCCTTGTAGTCAGCGAACGGCGGTTGCACCTTGAGCTGTTCAGCAATCTCACGCTGTACGGCTTGCATGAATTCACTCCTTGCTAGATAGACTGGAATCGGCAGGAACCTGGAAAACGTGTCGCAAATAGGCAACAAAATTCGGGTCTTTGCAGTGGGTCTTGCCTGGCTCGTCGGAGATCTTCGCCACCGGTTGGCCGTTGCAGGCGGTCATTTTAAGCACGATGCTCATCGGTTCGACACCCGGAATGTCACAGGTGAGGTTGGTGCCGATGCCAAAGCTCACGTTGATCCGCCCGTGCAGCGCGCGGAATATTTCCAGCGACTTGGGCAGGGTCAGGCTGTCGGAGAACACCAGGGTCTTGCTCATCGGGTCGATGCCGAGCTTGTGATAGTGGGCGATGCATTTTTCGCCCCAGGTCACAGGATCCCCGGAATCGTGGCGCAGGCCATCGAACAGCTTGGCGAAAAACAGATCAAAATCGCCGAGGAAGGCATCCGTGGTGATGCAGTCGGTGAGGGCGATCCCCAGCAAGCCACGGTATTCGCGCACCCAGCAGTCGAGCGCGGCGATCTGACTGTCGATCAGGCGTGGGCCGAGTTGTTGGTGCGCCATGATCCATTCGTGGGCCATGGTGCCCAGCGGTTTCATATCCAGTTCGCGCGACAGGTGCACATTGCTGGTGCCGACGAATCGACCCGGGAAGTCGTGCTTGAGCACGTTGACCACTTCTTCCTGCACTCGGTAGGAAAACCTGCGACGGGTGCCGAAATCGGCGACCTGCAATTGCGATAACTCATCAGCCGAGGCGTTGGCCGTCAGCCAGTCGAACTTGCGGTAAAGCTGCTCACGCGCCTGCTCAAGCACGGTTTCGCGGTAGCGGTAACGGTTGCGAACTTCGCTGACGATGGCCAGCAGCGGCACTTCGTAGAGGATCACATGGAGCCACGGCCCGCGCAGGCGGATGAACAGTTCGCCGTTCTCGATGCCGGTGTGCAGGTAGCGCAGGTTGAAACGGAACAGGCCGAGGAAACGCAGGAAGTCCGGTTTCAGAAAGCTGATGCGCTCGAGAAAACTCAGTTGATCGGCACTCAGGCTCAACTCGGCAAGGCGCTCGATCTGATAGCGGATCTCGGCCAGATACGGGCGCAAGTCTTCGCTGTTACGGCAACGGAACTCCCATTCGACTTCGACGTTGGGATAGTTGTGCAGCACCGCCTGCATCATCGTCAGTTTGTAAAAGTCGGTGTCGAGCAGGTTCTGCACGATGCGATCGGCAAACACACTCTCGCTCATAACGGGGTCTCCAGGTGCGCCGCGCCGTTGCGCGGTCTCAATCAGTGGCGCTAGTGGCGCATATCAATGGTGGGGATTGCCAGCGATTTCTATTCTGAGTGAGGTCAATTGTGGCGAGGGGATTTATCCCCGACCGGCTGCGAAGCAGTCGTCGCTCTTGAAATTTTGGGGCCGCTGCGCGACCCATCGGGGATAAATCCCCTCGCCACAGGGGCCAGGTTTCAGCCTGGATTGTCGATCTGTTCGAGCATCCACTTCACAAAATCTCGGACCTTGGGCACTTCCGCCGAATGTTCCGGGTACGCCAGGTAATAGGAGTCGGTGCTGGGCATTGCATGCTGCCAGGGAATGACCAGTTTGCCGTCGGCCAATTCCTCTTCCACCAGAAACCTCGGCAACAGCGCCACGCCGCAGCCGACTTGTGCGGCGCGGATGCACATGTAAAAGGTTTCGAAACGCGGCCCGTGATAGCTGTGCTCTGTCTGGTAGCCCTGACTGTCGAACCAGTCGTGCCAGGCCTGTGGGCGCGAGGCATTCTGCAGCAATACCAGATCGGTGAGTTGCGTCGGATCCGTGAACGGCGTTTCAGGCAGGCTGCCCGGCGCGCACACCGGCACCAGCTCTTCGCCGAACAGCTTCAGGCATTCGGTACCTGGGCGCGAACCCTGACCGTAATAGAACGCCAAATCACTGCGACCCTGCAGCAAATCATCCGCTTCTTGCTCGTTGCATAAATCCAGATGGATCGATGGATGGCGCAAGCGCCAGCCTTTCAGGCGCGGCACCAGCCAGCGGGCGCCGAAAGTTGAGGGGGTAGAAACACGCAGGACTTCGGTCTCACCGCCGTAGGAACGCAGGTAATGCGTCGACATCTCAACCTGGGTAAGGATTTTTCTGACCTCCACCAAGTACAAATCCCCGGCCGGGGTCATCTGCAAGCGGCGGCGTACCCGACGGAACAACAAGTGCTGCAACAATTCCTCAAGCTGCGCGACCTGTTTGCTGACCGCACTCTGGGTCAGGTTCAGTTCCTCGGCGGCCCGGGTAAAACTCAGGTGCCGGGTCACGGCCTCGAAGCACTGCAGCGCGGTGATCGATGGCAAGTGGCGTTTGTTCAGCATGGCGGATCCTTTTCTTGTCTTTCTATGCGCAGCATGAATAAACGGAATGATATCTCGCGTAAAGGTCGTTTGTTGCCTTGCCGTACTGACGCTACAACTAAAGGCCTGCCCGGTCGTGAAATGGCGACCGCACACATTCAGTTTTTTGCTTGAGGAGTGACCCATGGTTGCCGCATTGCTTGATCGTCTTGGTGTGAACCCGGCCCTTTATCAGAACGGCAAAGTGCCGGTGCATTCGCCGATCGACGGCAGCCGCATCGCCGCCGTGAACTGGGAAGGCCCGGCCGAAGTCGAGCAGCACATCAGTCGCGCAGATCATGCGTTCGAGGCGTGGCGCAAGGTTCCGGCACCGCGTCGCGGTGAACTGGTGCGTCAATTCGGTGAAGTGCTGCGCGAGTACAAGGCTGATCTCGGCGAACTGGTTTCCTGGGAAGCGGGCAAGATTACTCAGGAAGGCCTGGGTGAAGTGCAGGAGATGATCGACATTTGCGACTTCGCCGTCGGCCTGTCCCGCCAGTTGTACGGTTTGACCATCGCCTCCGAGCGCCCGGGCCACCACATGCGTGAAACCTGGCACCCGCTGGGCGTGGTCGGCGTGATCAGTGCGTTCAACTTCCCGGTCGCGGTGTGGGCGTGGAACACCACGCTGGCGCTGGTCTGCGGCAACCCGGTGGTGTGGAAACCGTCGGAGAAAACCCCGTTGACGGCGCTGGCCTGTCAGGCGCTGTTTGACCGCGTGGTGAAGAATTTCACCGATGCGCCGGCCAGTCTCTGCCAAGTGATTATCGGTGGCCGTGACGCGGGCGAAGCGTTGGTCGATGACCCACGTGTCGCGCTGATCAGCGCCACCGGCAGCACCCGTATGGGCCGAGAAGTGGCGCCGAAAGTCGCCGCGCGATTTGCCCGCAGCATCCTTGAACTGGGCGGCAACAACGCGATGATCCTCGGCCCAAGCGCCGATCTGGACATGGCCGTGCGCGCGATTCTGTTCAGCGCTGTCGGCACCGCCGGCCAGCGTTGCACCACGCTGCGTCGCCTGATCGCCCATGAATCGGTGAAAGAAGAAATCGTCACCCGCCTCAAAGCCGCGTACGCGAAAGTGCGCATCGGCCATCCGCTGGAAGGCAATCTGGTCGGCCCGCTGATCGACAAACACAGCTTCGAAAACATGCAAGATGCCCTGGAACAGGCGCTGAGCGAGGGCGGCCGGGTGTTTGGCGGCAAGCGTCAATTGCAAGATCAATTCCCCAACGCTTACTACGTCTCGCCGGCGATTGTTGAAATGCCAGAGCAGAGCGACGTGGTTTGCAGCGAAACCTTCGCACCGATTCTGTATGTGGTCGGCTACAGCGACTTCCAAGAGGCGCTGCGCCTGAACAACGCAGTGCCGCAAGGTCTGTCGTCGTGCATCTTCACCACTGACGTGCGCGAGGCCGAGCAGTTCATGTCGGCGGTCGGCAGTGACTGCGGCATCGCCAACGTCAACATCGGCCCGAGCGGTGCGGAAATCGGTGGTGCGTTTGGCGGTGAGAAAGAGACCGGCGGCGGTCGTGAGTCGGGCTCGGATGCATGGCGCGCGTACATGCGTCGGCAGACCAATACCGTGAACTATTCGCTGGAGCTGCCGCTGGCGCAGGGCATTACCTTCGACTGATGTCGGGGCGACCCCCCATACCCTGTGGGAGCGAGCCTGCTCGCGAAGGCGGTGAGTTAGTCGACATCAATGTTGTCTGATATGCCGCTTTCGCGAGCAGGCTCGCTCCCACAATGTGAACAATGTGTTTGGCAGGTTTCTGTTGGAGTCTGGCAATGCCGTTACGCGAAGAATGTCTGTGGGAAAAACTCACGCCGCAAAGGCCCGATAACACGGCGCTCAAGGGTGAAGTCAAAGTCGATGTGTGCGTGATTGGCGCCGGGTTTACCGGCTTGTCGGCGGCGCTGCATCTGTTGGAAAAAGGCAAAAGCGTCTGCGTGCTGGAAGCCCATCGCGCCGGCCACGGCGGTTCCGGGCGCAACGTCGGGCTGGTCAACGCCGGCATGTGGATCCCGCCGGACGAGATCGAAGCGGGGTTCGGCGAAGCCGTTGGCAGCCAGCTCAACCGCATGCTCGGTGCGGCGCCGGCGCTGGTGTTCAGCCTTGTGGACAAGTACGGCATCGATTGCCAGTTACGCCGCGAAGGCACGCTGCACATGGCACACAACGCCAAGGGCGGGGCGGATCTGCGTAGTCGTGAGCAGCAATGGAAACGCCGTGGTGCACCGGTCGAATTGCTGACCGGCAAGGCATGCGAGCAAGCCACCGGCACGCAAAAGATTGCTGCTGCATTGCTCGATCGACGCGCCGGGACGCTCAATCCGATGGCTTATGTCACCGGGCTCGCCAATGCGGTGATCGGTCTGGGCGGGCAGATGTTTGATCATTCCCCGGTCACCCGTCTCGAACGCGTGGGTCAAAAATGGTCGGTGCAGACCGAGCAGGGTTCAGTGTTGGCCGAGCAGGTTGTCATCGCCTCCAACGCCTACACCGAAGGTGACTGGACCGAACTCAAACGCAACTTTTTCCCCGGTTACTACTACCAGGTCGCTTCGGTGCCGCTGACTGAAGATGCCGCCCAGGAAATCCTCCCGGGCGGGCAGGGCTCATGGGACACCCGTCAGGTATTGAGCAGCATCCGCCGCGACAAAGAAGGGCGGCTATTGCTCGGCAGCCTCGGTAACGGCAATCAGAAGCCGACCTGGTTTCTCAAGGCTTGGGCCGACCGCGTGCAGCAGCATTACTTCCCCAATCTGAAACCCGTCGAGTGGGAATGCACCTGGACCGGGCGCATCGCTTTCACGCCCGATCACTTGATGCGGCTGTTCGAACCGGCACCGGGACTGGTGGCCGTTACCGGCTATAACGGCCGTGGCGTGACCACCGGCACCGTAGTCGGCAAGGCTTTCGCTGATTACCTGTGCAACGGAAACCCTCAAGCCCTGCCGATTCCTTTTGCACCGATGCAGCCCCTGGCGGGCGTGGGTTTGCGCAGTTGCCTTTATGAGGCTGGTTTCTCGCTGTATCACGCAGGCCAGTGCCTGCGCATCGTCATTTGAGTGTTGAAATATGTTGCTGGAAGCGGCGCTTTTCGACGTAACGACTAGCCTGTAATGGTGCGGGTTGTAGCAGTCCCGCACCAGCAGTGTGCAGTTCGGTGACGCGGGCTGTTACAGGCTGGTTGCACGTCGTTTGGCGCCGCGGTTGCAATGATGGCGCGTGCGGGTTGCGCCTGAAAAAATAAATGGTTTCACCTTCCGCGGTTTAGACGGTTGCACGCCCAATGAAAATGGGAACGAAACAGTCGAAATAACAAGAAAGCAGCGACTTTTTGAAGAATAAAAAACCGATGGCACGGCCCTTGCTCTGAGCATTCAGTGAAGTGAAGTCGCAGTGCCAACTAAAAAAAAACCTTGGAGCACCACCTCATGTCCCAGACGTTTTACAAGAAAGGCTTTCTGGCCCTCGCAGTGGCTACTGCGTTGGGTGTTTCTGCGTTTGCTCAAGCTGATGTGAAAATCGGTGTAGCGGGTCCAATGACGGGCGCCAACGCGGCATTTGGCGAGCAGTACATGAAGGGTGCACAGGCGGCGGCCGATGCGGTCAACGCGGCTGGCGGCGTCAATGGGGAAAAAATCGTACTGGTCAAGGGCGATGACGCCTGCGAACCGAAGCAGGCCGTGACGGTCGCCAAGGACCTCACCAACCAGAAAGTCGCCGGCGTGGTCGGTCACTTCTGCTCCTCTTCGACCATTCCTGCGTCGGAGATCTACGACGAAGCCGGCATCATCGCCATCACCCCGGGCTCCACCAACCCGCAAGTGACCGAGCGCGGCCTGAGCGCCATGTTCCGCATGTGCGGGCGTGACGACCAGCAAGGCATCGTCGCCGGCGACTACATCGTCGACGTGCTCAAGGGTAAAAAGGTTGTCGTACTGCACGACAAGGACACCTACGGCCAGGGTCTGGCTGATGCCACCAAGGCCCAACTGGTCAAGCGCGGCGTGACTCCGGTGCTGTACGAAGGCCTGACCCGTGGCGAAAAAGACTTCAGCACCATCGTTACCAAAATCCGTGGTGCCGGCGCCGATGTCGTGTACTTCGGCGGTCTGCACCCGGAAGCCGGTCCGCTGGTTCGCCAACTGCGTGAGCAAGGCCTGAAGGACGTCAAGTTCATGTCCGACGACGGCATTGTGACCGACGAACTGGTCACCACCGCCGGTGGCCCGCAATTCGTTGATGGCGTGCTGATGACTTTCGGCGCCGACCCACGCCTGCTGCCAGACAGCAAGACCGTGGTAGACGCCTTCCGCAAGGCCGGCACCGAACCTGAAGGCTACACCCTGTACGCCTACGCCTCGGTACAGACCCTGGCCGCCGCCTTCAATGGCGCCAAGTCCAACAAGGGCGAAGAAGCGGCTGCCTGGCTGAAGAAAAACCCGGTCAAGACCGTTATGGGCGAGAAGACCTGGGACTCCAAGGGCGACCTGAAAGTCTCCGACTACGTGGTTTACCAGTGGGACAAGGATGGCAAATATCACCAGCTGGAAAAACAGAAGTAAGGGCTGACGCGATCAGCTGATCCCCACCAATCCAATGTGGGAGCGAGCCTGCTCGCGAAGACGGAATGACTGCCAACACATGTGTTGAATGATCGACCGCATTCGCGAGCAGGCTCGCTCCCACAGGAACGGTGTGGGACGGGCGGATCGCGCTCTGACATTACTCCGACGTAAATCTGTATTTTCCTTAGAAGAACCGCACACCTCTGGGTGTGCAGGTTCTCACTGCGTGAGATTGCGTTATGGATGGTATTTTCCTGCAGCAACTGGTCAACGGCCTGACCCTCGGGTCGGTCTATGGCCTGATCGCCATCGGCTACACAATGGTCTACGGCATCATCGGCATGATCAACTTCGCCCACGGCGAGGTTTACATGATTTCCGCTTACCTGGCGGCAATCAGTCTGGCTCTGCTGGCGTACTTCGGTATCGAATCCTTCCCGCTGCTGATGCTTGGCACGCTGATCTTCACCATCGTCGTCACGGCGGTGTATGGCTGGGTCATCGAGCGTGTTGCCTACAAACCCCTGCGTAACTCCACCCGACTCGCACCGCTGATCAGCGCCATCGGTATCTCGCTGATCCTGCAAAACTATGCACAGATTGCCCAAGGCGCGAAGCAACAAGGGGTTCCGACGTTGCTCACCGGTGCCTGGCGTGTCGAGATCGGCACTGGCTTCGTGCAACTGACCTACACCAAGGTGTTCATTCTGATCGCGGCGTTTGTGGGCATGGGCCTGCTGACCTACGTGATCAAGTACACCAAGCTCGGCCGCATGTGCCGCGCCACTCAGCAAGACCGCAAGATGGCCTCGATCCTGGGGATCAACACCGACCGGGTGATTTCCTACGTGTTCATCATCGGTGCGGCCATGGCGGCGCTGGCCGGTGTGCTGATCACCATGAACTACGGCACGTTCGACTTCTATGCCGGGTTCATCATCGGCATCAAGGCGTTCACCGCAGCGGTGCTTGGCGGGATCGGTTCATTGCCCGGCGCGATGCTCGGCGGGATCATCCTCGGGATCTCCGAGTCGCTGTTCTCCGGTCTGGTCAACTCCGACTACAAAGACGTGTTCAGCTTCTCGCTGCTCGTACTTGTTCTGGTCTTCCGGCCGCAGGGCCTGTTGGGCCGTCCTCTTGTGTCGAAGGTGTAAGCGATGTCTTCAACCACCCAAAAACCCATCGATATCAAAAAAAGTCTGGTTGAGGCGATTCTTGCCGGCCTTATTGCCTTGATCGTGTTCGGCCCGATTGTCGGTGTCGTGCTCGAAGGCTACAGCTTCAATCTTGAGCCGACCCGCGTGGCGTGGATTATCGGCATTGTCATGATCGGTCGCTTTGTCCTCAGCCTGTTTCTGCAAACGCCCAAGGGCCTGAAAATTCTCGACGGATTCGAGAGCACCGGTTCCGGTGTGCATGTGCTGCCGAGCGATCACAAATCCAGTCTGCGCTGGATCATCCCGCTGTTGATTGTGATTGCTGTGGCGGTGCCGTTTGTCTCCAACTCCTACCTGCTGGGCGTGGTCATCCTCGGCTTGATCTACGTGCTGCTGGGCCTGGGGCTGAACATCGTGGTCGGTCTGGCCGGTCTGCTTGACCTAGGCTACGTGGCGTTCTACGCCATCGGTGCTTATGGTCTGGCGCTCGGTTATCAGTACCTCGGCCTGGGCTTCTGGACGGTGCTGCCGTTGGCGGCGATCACCGCTGGTCTTGCCGGCTGCATCCTCGGTTTTCCGGTACTGAGGCTGCACGGTGACTACCTGGCGATCGTGACCCTGGGCTTTGGTGAAATCATTCGCCTGGTCCTCAACAACTGGCTGTCCCTGACCGGCGGCCCGAACGGCATGCCGGCGCCGCTGCCGACGTTCTTCGGTCTGGAGTTCGGCAAACGAGCGAAGGATGGCGGGGTGCCGTTTCACGAGTTCTTTGGCATCGCCTACAACCCGGACGTGAAGTACTACTTCATCTACGCAGTGTTGTTCCTCGTGGTATTGGCCGTGCTGTACATCAAGCATCGTCTGGTGAAGATGCCCGTGGGCCGTGCCTGGGAAGCGTTGCGTGAAGACGAGATCGCTTGCCGTTCGATGGGCCTGAACCACGTACTGGTCAAACTCTCGGCGTTCACCATCGGTGCCTCGACTGCCGGTCTGGCCGGGGTGTTCTTCGCCACTTATCAAGGCTTCGTCAACCCGACCTCGTTCACCTTCTTCGAATCGGCGCTGATCCTCGCCATCGTCGTGCTCGGCGGCATGGGCTCGACCATCGGTGTGGTAATCGCAGCCTTCGTGCTGACCGTCGCCCCGGAACTGCTGCGTGGCTTCGCTGAATATCGCGTGCTGCTGTTCGGCATCCTGATGGTGTTGATGATGATCTGGCGACCACGCGGGCTGATTCGCATCAGCCGTACCGGGGTCAAACCACGCAAAGGTGCCATTCACTATGAGAGGACTGCGCCATGAGTGAAGTCGTACTCTCTGTTGAAAAACTGATGATGCATTTCGGTGGCATCAAGGCGTTGAGCGATGTCAGCCTGAAGGTCAAACGCAACTCGATCTTCGCCCTGATCGGCCCCAACGGCGCCGGCAAGACCACGGTGTTCAACTGCCTGACCGGGTTCTACAAGGCGTCCGGCGGCAAGATCGAACTCAACGTGCGCGGCCAGCAGACCAACGTCATCCAGTTGCTGGGCGAGTCGTTCAAACCGACCGATTTCGTTTCGCCGAAAAGCTTCCTCAGTCGCCTGTACTACAAGATGTTCGGCGGTACTCACTTGGTGAACCGTGCAGGCCTGGCCCGGACTTTCCAGAACATTCGCCTGTTCAAGGAAATGTCCGTGCTGGAAAACCTGCTGGTGGCCCAGCACATGTGGGTCAACCGCAACATGCTCGCCGGCATCCTCAACACCAAGGGCTACCGCAAGGCTGAAAGCGACGCGCTGGATTGCGCGTTCTACTGGCTGGAAGTGGTCGATCTGGTGGACTGCGCCAACCGTCTGGCCGGTGAACTCTCCTACGGCCAGCAACGCCGTCTGGAGATTGCCCGGGCCATGTGCACGCGGCCGCAGATCATCTGCCTCGACGAACCGGCCGCCGGCCTTAACCCTCAGGAAACCGAAGCGCTGAGCGCGATGATCCGGCTGCTGCGCGATGAGCATGATCTGACCGTGGTGCTGATCGAACACGACATGGGCATGGTAATGAGCATTTCCGACCACATCGTGGTGCTGGACCACGGCATCGTTATCGCCGAAGGAGGCCCTGAAGCCATCCGTAACGATCCGAAAGTGATCGCCGCCTACCTGGGCGCTGACGAAGAGGAGCTGGTATGAGCCAACCGATCCTCGAACTCAAAAACCTGGACGTGTTCTACGGCCCGATCCAGGCCCTCAAGGGTGTTTCGCTGGAGATCAACGAAGGCGAAACCGTCAGCCTGATCGGCTCCAACGGTGCCGGCAAGTCGACGTTGCTGATGTCGATCTTCGGCCAGCCACGGGCGGCGAGTGGGCAGATCCTTTATCAAGGCGTCGACATTACCCACAAGTCATCGCACTACATCGCGTCCAACGGCATCGCCCAGTCGCCGGAAGGCCGGCGGGTGTTCCCCGACATGACCGTCGAGGAAAACCTGCTGATGGGCACCATTCCGATTGGCGACAAGTACGCCAAAGAGGATATGCAGCGGATGTTCGCGCTGTTCCCGCGGCTGGAGGAGCGGCGTAACCAGCGGGCGATGACCATGTCCGGCGGCGAGCAGCAAATGCTCGCCATCGCCCGGGCGTTGATGAGCCGGCCGAAGCTGTTGCTGCTCGATGAACCGAGCCTGGGTTTGGCGCCGATCGTGGTGAAGCAGATTTTCGCCACCCTGCGTGAGCTGGCGAAAACCGGCATGACCATTTTCCTCGTCGAGCAGAACGCCAACCATGCGCTGAAGCTGTCGGATCGGGCGTATGTGATGGTCAACGGCGAGATTCGTTTGACCGGCACCGGGAAAGAGTTGTTGGTGAATGAAGAGGTGCGTAACGCCTATCTGGGCGGGCACTGAGTTATCCCCAGATACACACAGCCCCGGCGACGCGAGTCCCGGGGCTTTTTTATATCTCCAAAACACCGAAAAACCCTGTAGGAGCTGCCGAAGGCTGCGATCTTTTGACTTTGGAAAACAAGATCAAAAGATCGCAGCCTTCGGCAGCTCCTACCGTGAATCCATCTTCCATATCAAGTCGATTGTGAAATTGTGGAAAACAAATTCCCCAACCTGCCAAAGCGCGACATATAGACGCTGCAAATGGCTGTTTTTCCACAGTTTTGACTTGTCCCCGTTTGCTGTGGAGCTGGCTGTGAATAACGTGGGAGTAGCTGGCTGAAGGCCTTGCAGGCCGTGGCTTGCAGGCTTGTGGTTGTTTTTTGATCAGGCGTTTTGGCGATAGCGTAAGGCGCCTTTGTCAACCTTTTTGTGGTCACCCCGGAACAGACATTTCCCTATGCGCAGTCCTGTGGATAAGTCTGTGATTAAACTCTGGAAAGACCGCGCTAAGGGCCGTAATTACTGGCCCCGCGCAATCACCCCGGTAACTGCTCGGTCGTGCAAAATGCCATGTCCCGCACATCTGTCAGTTCAGGGTCAAGCAAAAAACTTTCTATTTCCCTCGCAAAGCCTTGTGTGGCGCGGCTTTGCGCGTTTCCACTTGCCCCCGGAAACTGTGGAAGGGGTTGTGGATAACGTGCGTGCACATGGCTACAAGCCACGTTGGTTAAGGCGTTGCTCGTGTTGGTTGTTTTTTGTACAGCTTAGAGGAGTTGCCCGTGAATGCGGGGCCGGGCATGCTGCGTGCTGATTTTCTATTCAAGGGCTGCTCCGGCAGCCGAAGCGAGGAGAACACGATGTCCAACACCCTGTTTATCACCGGCGCGACGTCCGGTTTTGGTGAAGCCTGTGCCCGTCGTTTTGCCGAGGCTGGCTGGAAACTGGTGCTGACCGGCCGTCGTGAAGAACGTCTCAATGCCCTGTGCGCCGAACTGTCGAAGCAGACCGAAGTGCATGGCCTGGTGCTCGATGTGCGTGATCGCAAGGCGATGGAGGAGGCGATTGCCAACCTGCCGCCGTCGTTCGCCAAGTTGCGTGGCCTGATCAACAACGCCGGGCTGGCACTGGGTGTGGACCCTGCGCCGAAATGCGATCTGGATGACTGGGACACCATGGTCGACACCAACGTCAAAGGCCTGATGTACGCGACCCGTTTGCTGTTGCCGCGCCTGATCGCCCATGGCCGTGGCGCTGGCATCATCAACCTCGGCTCCATTGCCGGTAACTACCCGTACCCGGGCAGCCACGTGTACGGCGCGACCAAGGCATTCGTTAAACAGTTCTCGCTGAACCTGCGCTGCGACTTGCAGGGCACCGGCGTGCGGGTCAGCAACATTGAGCCGGGTCTGTGCGAGAGCGAGTTCTCGCTGGTACGTTTCGCTGGCGACCAGGAACGCTACAACGCCACCTACGCCGGTGCCGAGCCGATCCAGCCGCAGGACATCGCCGAGACGATTTTCTGGGTGATGAATACGCCAGCGCACATCAACATCAACAGCCTTGAGTTGATGCCGGTGAGCCAGACCTGGGCGGGTTTTGCTATCGAGCGTAACAAGGCTTAAGACCCCAGTGAGCCCATTCACGAGCAAGCTCGCTTCCACATAAGATCGCGTTCGAATGTGGGAGCGAGCCTGCTGGCGAAGAGGCCAAATCGGCCAAAACATGGCGATAAGGTAAACTCCTCTCGTAACAACCCCACCGCACCCTGCGGTTTTCAAGGTTTTTCGAGGAGTTAAAGTGAGTAACCGAGGTGAGCAGTCGCTGCTCAAACAATCGACCATCCTGATGTTCGCCGTGGCGATCGCCGGGATCGTCACCGGTTTTGTATCTGGTTCCCAATCCATCCTGTTCGATGGTTTTTTCTCGCTGATTGCAACGTTCATCAAAGTCCTGATGCTGATCACCGCCAAGCTGATCGCCAAACAAAGCAATCACCGCTTCCAGTTCGGTTTCTGGCATCTGGAGCCAATGGTGCTGCTGATCGAAGGCAGTTTCCTGCTGTTGATCGCCATCTACGCGTTTCTCAACGGCGTGTTCGGCATCATCAACGGCGGTCGCGAGATCGAGTTGGGTTTGGTGATCATCTATGCGGCAGTGTTTACCGTTGTTGAATTCGCCTACTTCTTCTATGTGCGTCGGCGCAATCGCAAGCTCAAATCCAGCCTGATCCAGTTCGACAACATCAGTTGGCTGGTGGACGCGATGCTGTCGGTCGGCCTGTTGATCAGTTTCCTTGCAGCGCTGCTGCTCAAGTCCCAGGGCTATGGCGAGTGGGCGAAGTTTGTCGATCCGCTGATCCTGATCGTGCTGGCGCTGACCATGCTGACTCCGGCGTTCAAGATTCTTCGCCCGGCGTTGCGCGATGTGCTCGGTATCGCCCCGGATACTCTGGATGAACAGGTTCGTCAGGTGATGGAAGCGGCGAAGGTCGAACATGGTTTCGACGATTACGTGTCCTACGTGCAGAAACACGGGCGGGCGCGGTTTATCGAGATTCATGTGGTGTTGCCGGCGGATTATGCGCTGAGCAGTGTCGGTCAGCTGGATGCATTGCGCGAGGGGATTTCGGCGAAGCTGGGCACGCCGGATGCGGCGCGCTGGTTGACCATCAGCTTTACCGGTGACAAGAAGTGGATTGCCTGAGGTAACCCGGCTCTCTACTGAGAACACAGTTTGTGGCGAGGGGATTTATCCCCGATGGGGCGCGAAGCGGCCCTGCAAAGAGCGGGGCCGCTGCGCAGCCCATCGGGGATAAATCCCCTCGCCACGATAAATCTCAATTGCCATGAAATCAGCGAAGATATTCAGCCAGGCCGCTATAGCAAGTCGCCAAGTGATACGGCGTCGTCGACGGCATGTCCTTGCGGCTGATCTCACCCTGCTCATCGCGGCACTCATACCAGCCACCGGCATGCAGAAAACGCTGTTGCAGCGCCTGCAACTGATGCAGCACCACGGCTTCGCTGTCCGGGCGCAACGTTAGCGCGCGCAGGTATTCAGCCTGAGCCCAGATCCGCTGGGTCGAATCTCTCGGGCGTCCGTCCATCTCCAGATCAAGCATCGCCCGCACCGCGCCGGACGGCTGTACCACGCCGAACTGCTCGGTAAACGCGAAGGCCTTGTCCAGCGCCGTATGCAGTTTCGACCCGCGCAATAGTGGTGACGATTCCAGCAGGAAATACCACTCGAACTGATGCCCCGGCTCGTACCAGTTATCCACAGCCCCCAACGGTTTCTCCATCAACACGCCATGTTGCGGGTCGACGAAGCGCTTGTGCATCGCTGTGCATAACTCGTTGAGGGCCTGTTGCGTTGCCGCGTCTTTGCGTACGGCAAGGGTGGCGAGGAAGGCTTCGGCCAGATGCATCAACGGATTTTGCAACGGGCCGGTTTCCAGCGTGTTCCAGTCTCGATTCAGGCAGGCCTCGTACAGGCCATCACCGGTGGCAAAGCGTCGGCCGATGACTTCCAGCGCGGCGTTCAGCGTCGATTCCACCAGCGGCTCGCGGGACTTTTCCCAGTAATGCGCGCAGGCAAACAGGATGAAAGCGTGGGTGTAGAGATCCTTGCGCTGATCCAGCGGTTTGCCCTGCGCATCGATGCTGTAGAACCAGCCGCCATGCTCGGCATCATGGAAATGCCGTTGCAGGGAGCGGAACAGCGCCGCCGCGCGGACTTCGGCGTTATCCACAACGCCGATCAGGCTGGAAAACAGATAGAGCTGCCGCGCGCAGGCCATCGCCCGATAGCGTTGCGGTGGCAATGGTTGATGCGTGGCGTCCAGCGCCTCGTAAGGCAGCGCCATGTCGGCGTTCCAGCCCGGGCCTTGCCATAGCGGCACGATCACGTTCAAAAAGTGCTGTTGCACCTCACTGAACAGGGCGGTCAATTCAGGCAGGGATTTGGAGCGAGAAGCGTGGGGCATGGGCGGACGTCGTCACGGCTGGGGCGATTGCGCGACATGGTAGCAGAGAGACCGGTTAGAGAGAGGTTGTGTCTGTCAGTCCGCCTTCGCGAGCAGGCTCCCACAGGAGAATGCATTCCAATGTGGGCGCGAGCCTGCGCGCGAAGGGGCCGTATCAGGCGACAGAAATCAACCGGCCAGCAGCCATGCGCCAGTCACTGCCGAAGCCGCACCCGCCAGTCGCACCAGCGGCGCAGCAGCCTGAGGCAGGAAACGTACCACCGCATAACCTGCAGCATGCAGCGCAGCGGTCGCGGCTACAAATCCTGCGGCATACGCCCAAGGGCTGGACATGTCCGGCAACTCCAGGCCATGCGCGACACCATGGAACAATGCAAACAACGCCGTGGCCGCCACCGCCATCACCAGTGGCGGACGCACCGCCAACGCAACGGCCAGGCCGAGCGCCAGCACCGACGCGGCAATCCCGCTTTCCAGCGCCGGCAATTCCAGCCCTTCAAAACCGAGCATGCCGCCCATCAACATGGTGCCGACGAAGGTGCACGGCAGCGCCCAGCGCGCCGCACCTTGCTGCTGCGCTGCCCACAAACCGACGGCAATCATCGCCAGCAAATGATCAAGGCCACCGATCGGGTGGCTGATCCCGGCGATCAAACCGCTGTCGCCATGCCCGGGGTGAGCGAAGGCCAGTGCCGGGGTCAGCAACAGTGCGACTGCGCCAAGAATGCGTTTGAGTGTCATGGATAAGCTTCCTTGTTGATAATTGAATCAGGCTGCGGTCAGCAGGCCCTGTCGTTCGATGAAGGCGATGATGTCTTCCAGGCCCTGGCCGGTTTTCTGGTTGCTGAACACGAACGGCTTGCCGTTGCGCATGCGTTTTGTGTCGCTGTCCATCATCTCCAGCGAGGCACCGACCAGCGGCGCCAGGTCGATCTTGTTGATCACCAGCAGGTCAGACTTGCAAATACCCGGCCCGCCCTTGCGCGGCAGCTTGTCGCCGGCAGAAACGTCGATCACGTAGATGGTCAGGTCGGACAATTCCGGGCTGAAGGTCGCCGACAGGTTGTCACCGCCGGACTCCACCAGAATCAGATCCAGCCCCGGAAAGCGCCGGTTCAATTGATCCACCGCTTCGAGGTTGATCGAGGCGTCTTCGCGGATTGCCGTGTGCGGACAGCCACCGGTTTCCACGCCGATGATGCGTTCCGGTGCCAGCGCTTCGTTGCGCACCAGAAAGTCCGCGTCCTCACGGGTGTAGATGTCGTTGGTCACCACGGCGAGGTTGTAGCGCTCGCGCAGCGCCAGACACAGGGCCAGGGTCAACGCGGTTTTGCCGGAACCGACCGGGCCGCCGATGCCGACGCGCAGAGGTTGTGTGTTCATATGCTTCTCCAAAATAACAGGCCCTAGGAACGGAACAGGCGGCTGTACTGGCGCTCATGGGCCATGCACGCCAGGGACAGACCGAACGCGGCACTGCCGATGTGTTCGGGATTGATTCGGGTGGCGTCCTGCTGGGCTTGTTGCAGCAGCGGCAGCAGTTCGCTGGTCAGGCGCTGGGCGGCTTGCTGGCCCAGTGGCAGGGTTTTCATCAGGACGGCGAGCTGGTTTTCCAGCCAGCTCCACAGCCACGCGGCGAGGGCGTCCTGCGGAGTGATGCCCCAGGCGCGGGCCGCCAGTGCCCAACCAAGTGCCAGGTGCGGTTCGGCGCATTGATCGAGAAAGTGGCGTGCTGGTGCGTCGAGTTCGGGCAAGCCGTTGAGCAGTTGCTGCAACGAATAGCCCATCTGCCGACTCTCCAGATGCAGCTCGCGGGTTTCGCGGCTGGCGCGGTGGGTTTCGCAGATGCGCAGCAAGTCGTCCCAGTTTTCCTCGGCAGCGGCTTGGCAATGGGCAAGCAGCAGCGGCGCTTCGAAGCGGGCGAGGTTGAGCAGCAATTGATCGCTGATCCAGCGGCGGGCGCTGTCCGGGTTGTTCACGCGACCGTTATCCACCGCCATTTCCAGACCTTGGGAATAGCTGTAGCCGCCAATCGGCAATTGCGGACTGGCCAGGCGCAGCAGCGCCCAGGCCGGATTCACAGGCGTACGCCGAACTGATGGAGTTTGGGCGCGTAGTTGAAGTCTTCGTCGCCGTGACGTGAATGGTGATGGCCGCCGCCGTAGGCACCGTGTTCCGGCTGGAACGGTGCTTCAATGGCTTCGACCTGCGCGCCAAGCTGTTCAAGCATGGCTTTGAGCACGTAATCGTCGAGCAACCGCAGCCAGCCATCGCCGACTTGCAGGGCGACGTGGCGATTGCCCAAGTGATACGCGGCGCGGGTCAATTCGAAAGCGTTGGCGCAAGTGACGTGCAGCAGTTGCTCGGGGCGGGCGCAGACACGGACGATTCGGCCGTCCTCAGCCTGTAGGCATTCGCCGTCATACAACGGCGGCTGACCGCGCTCCAAAAACAACCCGACGTCTTCATTCTCGGCACTGAAACAGCGCAAACGGCTTTTGCTCCGTGCTTCGAAGGTCAGGTGCAACTCGGCGGCCCAGACAGGTTGAGGGTCGATTCTGCGATGAATCACCAGCATCGGAAAGCTTCCAGCAGTGGACAATACTCAGGCTAGAGCAAGGGGCTTGCCAATCGGACGAGATGTAGGAAATCCCTGTCGGATCGTAGTAGATGTTTCGGAATGTTGCGGGGATTTGAGAGGTTTTGGTGCGTTAAGAATTTTTCATGCACCAATTTGCGGCGCACAAAAAAGATCGCAGCCTTCGGCAGCTCCTACCTTGATCTCTGTAGGCGCTGCCGAAGGCTGCGATCTTTTGATCTTTATTCGGTACTACCGAGCCCTTGCCAATGCTTGAGCCCGATAAAGATGAAGCGCAATTGCTGGGTGATCTTTGCTTGCGGGGTCAAATGCTCAGGCAAGGCTTCGGCCGGCGGGTCGATGATGTCCGGCAGGGTGGCAAACACCGATTTGACGATCAGATCCGCCACCACGCTCAACCCGGCCGCGTCCAGATGCTGAAGCTTGGGCATCATTGTCAGGTCGGCCGCAAGGTCGGAGCTGATGTTCTCACGCAAACGGCCAATCGCCTGGCGCACCGGCAGCGAGCCGCCGTATTGCTCGCGAGCGAGAAATAAAAACTGCGAACGGTTGGCGCTGACCACATCGAGAAAGATCCGCACCGACGCATCAATGATGCCGCCCATGACGAATTCGTTGTGGCGTACCAGGCGGATGGTTTCGCGGAAGGTCTGGCCGACTTCGCTGACCAGCACCAGACCGAGTTCATCCATATCGGCAAAATGCCGATAGAAACCGGTGGGCACGATGCCGGCGGTTTTCGTCACTTCGCGCAGGCTGAGGCTGCCGAATCCTCGGCCGCTTTCCATCAAGTGGCGGGCAGCATCCATCAGGGCGTTGCGGGTCTGTTGTTTCTGTTCGGCGCGGGGCAGCATCGCAAGGTGTTTTCTTCGGCAGGACAAGCGCAGCACTCTAGCAAATCGGCTTTAACGGCGTCGAACGGCAGCGGGGGGATGCAGCGGGGAAATAGCGACTTATTAATAGCAGCGGCTGAAAAGTCAAAAGCCCAATCCGGGGATTGGGCTTTTTTTCAGGGCCGCCATGGGCTTAGCTCAAAGCGCTGTTGCGTTCGATGACACGGTCACCACCACCTTCGGCAACAGCTTGGCCTTGTGGGGTTTTATCGTAGCCGTCTTCGACCAGACCTTTTTCTTCCAAGCGGTTACGACCGTTTTCGGCGACAGCCTGACCTTGTGGAGTTTTGTCGTAGCCGTCTTCGACCAGACCTTTTTCTTCCAGACGATTACGGCCGTTTTCTGCTAACGACTGACCTTGTGGGGTTTTGTCGTAGCCATCTTCAGCCAGGGTCTGACCTTGTGGGGTTTTGTCATACCCGTCTTCGGCGAGGGTTTGGCTGAACACCGAGTGGCTGTCTTTTACTTGCGGAGTAGCCTGGTCGGCAGCGGGCAGGGCAAAAGCAGTGCTGGCAAGCATCGACAGGGTAAGGCTGAGCAGTAATTGGCGTTTCATGATGGGTTGCTCCTTGGGAGGGCGATAAAGTGGGTACGAGGGCAATGCTACTCTCGATAAGTCGATATAAAAGTTCATAAACGCAATGGTAATAATCAACAGAATTGATTGTTCTGCGGAGAGGCTCTAGAACGGGCCTTTCAGAGGGATGCTTTTGCACCGTAGTGGGTATTTTCGACCCACTCGCGCTTCGCAAAAGTGCGGGGGCGGTAACGCTGTTCGACCGATTGGTCAGATTGCGCGCGGTTTTTTGCGTCTTAATCTGCCTTTTGATTAAACCTGCGGGCCTTTCGCCAGTCACAGATTTCATATGGGCCGCTTTGGCTCGCCGTTTCAGCTGTGCGCCGCGTTTTCGGCGCGCGGTCGTGATCAGGAGCTTTGTGCATGACGCGCACTGGAAAAATCTTCAGCTGGACCTTCGCCATCCTCTTATTGCTACTGGCCGTACTGGTGCTGATCATCGTGTTCTTCGACTGGAACCGGATCAAACCCCCGCTCAACGCCAAAGTCTCGGAAGAACTGCACCGACCCTTTGCCATCAACGGCAACCTCGCAGTGATCTGGCAGCGCGAGCCGGAGGAGGGCGGTTGGCGCGCCTGGGTGCCGTGGCCGCACGTGGTCGCCGAGGATTTGAGCCTGGGTAATCCGGATTGGTCTAAGAAACCGCAGATGGTCACGCTCAAGCGCGTTGAGCTGCGCATTTCACCGCTGGCATTGCTGGCGCAACGGGTGGTGATCCCGCGTATTGACCTGACCGAACCCAACGCCGAATTGCAGCGTCTGGCCGATGGCCGGGCCAACTGGACGTTCAAGTTTGATCCGAAAGATCCGAATGCCGAGCCGTCGAACTGGGTTGTCGACATCGGCGCCATCAAGTTCGACAAGGGCCACGTTACCCTCGATGACCAGACGCTCAAAACCAATCTCGATGTGCTGATCGATCCGCTGGGCAAACCGATTCCGTTCAGCGAAATCGTCGGTGACAAAGCAGCGAAAACTGCGCAGGACAAGGGCGGCGCACCGCAGGACTATGCCTTCGCATTAAAGGTTAAAGGTCAGTATCACGGCCAGAATCTGACCGGCCAAGGCAAGATCGGCGGCCTGTTGGCCTTGCAGGATGCGAGCAAACCGTTCCCGCTGCAGGCTCAAGCGAAAATCGGTGACACCCGCATTGAACTGGCCGGCACCCTCACCGATCCGCGTAACCTCGGCGCCCTCGACCTGCGACTGAAGCTGGCCGGTGCCAGCCTTGGCAATCTCTACCCGCTGACCGGCGTGACCCTGCCGGACACGCCACCGTACTCCACCGATGGCCACCTGATCGCCAAGCTGCATGACGAGGCTGGCGCGAAATTCACCTATGAAAAATTCAACGGCAAGATCGGCGGCAGCGACATCCATGGTGACCTGACCTACGTCGCCAGCCAGCCACGGCCAAAACTCAGCGGCGCGCTGTTGTCCAATCAACTGCTGTTCGCCGACCTCGCACCATTGATCGGTGCTGATTCGAACGACAAACAAAAGGCCCGTGGCGGTGAGAGCAAGCAACCGGCTGACAAAGTGCTGCCGGTAGAAGAGTTCAAGACTGACCGCTGGCGCGCAATGGACGCCGATGTCGAATTCACCGGCAAGCGCATCGTCCACAGTGAAAAGCTGCCATTCACCGACCTTTATACCCACCTGAAACTCAACGACGGCGAGCTCAGCCTGGAGCCGCTGCGCTTTGGCGTGGCTGGCGGCAATCTGGACGCGCAGATCCGCCTCAACGGTCGCACCGAACCGCTGGAAGGCCGGGCCAAACTGACGGCGCGCAGATTCAAGCTCAAGGAGCTGTTCCCGACTTTCGAACCGATGAAAACCAGTTTCGGCGAGCTGAACGGCGATGCGGATATCACCGGTCGCGGTAACTCGGTGGCCAAGCTGCTGGGCGGTGCGAATGGCAATCTGAAGATGCTGATCAACGACGGTGCGATCAGCCGTGAGCTGATGGAGCTGGCGGGGCTTAACGTCGGTAACTATGTGATCGGCAAGATCTTTGGCGACAAGGAAGTGAAGATCAATTGCGCGGCGGCGGACTTCGACATCAAGACGGGTTTGGCGACCACGCGGCTGTTTGTCTTCGATACCGAGAATGCGATCATCTACATCGACGGCACGGCGAACATGGCCACCGAGCAATTGGACCTGACGGTGACGCCGGAATCCAAAGGCTGGCGTTTGATATCCCTGCGTTCGCCACTGTACGTGCGCGGCAAGTTCATCAAGCCGGACGCGGGCGTGAAAGCCGTGCCGTTGTTGCTGCGCGGGGCGGGGATGGTAGCGCTGGGTGTGATTGCCGCACCGGCGGCCGGGCTGCTGGCGCTGGTGGCACCGAGTGGTGGGGAACCCAATCAGTGTGCGCCGCTGCTGGAGCAGATGAAGGCGGGCAAGGCGCCGGTGACCGTCAAGCCAAGCAAGTAACAGCAGATCAAAAGATCGCAGCCTGCGGCAGCTCCTACAGAGATCAGTGTAGGAGCTGCCGCAGGCTGCGATCTTTTGCGTTTAAGGTTTAGAGGTCGTTGAGGATGTCGGCCATGTCATCGGCATGCTCTTCTTCCTGCGCCAGGATGTCTTCGAAGATGCGTCGAGTGGTCGGGTCTTTCTCGCCGATGTACTGAATGATCTCGCGGTAGCTGTCGATGGCGATCCGCTCGGCCACGAGGTCTTCGTAGACCATCTCTTTCAAAGTGTTCCCCGCGACATATTGTGCGTGGGACATTTTCGACAGCAAGTCGGGGTTGAACTCTGGTTCGCCGCCCAGTTGCACAATGCGCTCGGCCAGGCGGTCGGCGTGCTCGGCTTCCTGGGTGGCGTGTTCGAGAAACTCTTCAGCGGCCACGTGAGCTTTCAGGCCGTTGGCCATGAAATAGTGGCGCTTGTAGCGCAATACGCAGACCAGTTCAGTGGCCAGCGATTCATTGAGCAAGCGCAGCACCTCTTCACGGTTGGCGCTGTAACCCTCGGTCACCGCGCCGTTTTCCACGTTTTGTCGTGCGCGCTCGCGCAGGGTTTGAACATCAGATAAATGCAGGTCGCTCATTTCAGTCTCCTGGAGGCTAATCCGATTGGCGTCACGCTCTACTGACGTGATCGCCTACCCAGGTTGTGAGTCTTGAGCGATGCAAAAAGTTTTACGGGATTTTCGGCAACCTCGGCGCCAACCCTGAAAGCTGCGCTTCGTCGCGCAACCACGCAAAAAATGCGCGCACCGGCGGATGCCGCTCGCGCCCCGGCACACACAACGCACTGTAGCCGGCCCCATCGACCTGAACCTCGCCCTTGTACGGCACCAGCAAACCGCTGGCGACGCTCTCCGAGACCAGAATATTGCTCGCCAGTACCAGCCCTTGCCCGGCAATCGCGGCTTGCAGGGCGTAATGCTCTTCGTCGTATTCGCGGATCGCCGGATGTTGATTCAGCCAGTTCTCGCCGGACTTGGCGCACCAGGCTTCCCAGCCGTGGGCATACAGCTTGGAGTTGTGCCAGTGCACGCTGATCAAGGTCGGTGTGCGGCGTGCGGCCAGTGCCACTTGCTCCGGCGAGCCGTACACGCCGAACGATTCATCGAACAGGCAGAGGCCATACAGATTCGGGTAGTCATCGAGGCTGTAGCGCAGCACCAGATCGACACTGGCGTCCTGATGCAGATCGATCACTTCACAATGGGTGTCGAGACGCACGTTGATGTTGGGGTGTTTCGCATAAAACCGCCCCAGTCGCGGCACCAGCCACAGCGCAGCGAACGCGGCGGTGGTCGACAGCGTCAGGCTGCTGCCGCTGCGTTGCGGGCGCAGGGTGTCGACGCTTTGCGCCACTTCCAGCAAGGCGCCGTGCAGACTGCGGAACAACCGTTCACCGCCCTCGGTCAGGCGTACCTGTCGCGGCAGGCGTTCGAACAACGCGACGCCCAGCCAGTCCTCCAGCGCTCGGATCTGATGGGAAATCGCTGTGGGTGTCACCGACAGTTCTTCAGCGGCAGCCTTGAAACTCAGCAAGCGCGAGGCGGATTCGAAGGCGCGCAGGGCGGTTAGCGGCAGCGAGGCGAACATTTGTTACTCCATGGATGAAACAAACTCATCCAGACTGATTTCTGTTCATTTGAAGAGATGCCGTGACGCGCCTCAAGCTGCAAGCCACAAGCAGTTTGATTCTAGTCCGGAGGATTTATAGATGAACAGGATTCTTGCACTTCATGCCAGCCCACGTGGCGACCGTTCCCATTCGCGGCGTTTGGCGGAAGGTTTTCTCAGTGCCTGGCAAGTGCGCCATCCGCAGGCTCAGGTAACTCGGCGTGAAGTTGGTCGGGCGCTGATTCCAGCGGTCAACGAGGCCTTCGTCGCGGCGGCGTTTTACCCGGAACCCGAGGCGCGTCCATTGTCGATGCAGGCCGATCTGGCGCTCAGCGATCAACTGGTCGGCGAGTTGTTCGACCACGACCTGCTGCTGATTTCCACGCCGATGTACAACTTCAGCGTGCCCAGTGGCCTCAAGGCCTGGGTCGATCAGATCGTGCGGCTGGGCCTGACGTTTGACCACACGCTGGACAACGGCATTGCCCAGTACACGCCGCTGTTGCAGGGCAAGAAAGCCTTGATCGTCACCAGTCGCGGCGGTTTCGGCTTCGGTCCCGGCGGTGAGCTGGAGGCTTTGAACCACGCCGATCCATGGCTGCGCACGGCGCTGGGATTTATCGGCATCAACGACGTCACGGTAGTCGCGGCCGAGGGCGAGGAGTCTGCCGAACGCACCTTCGCGGTGTCGCTGGCCGAGGCCGAGCAGCGTTTGCTCGACCTCGCCCGGGCGTTCTAAGTGGCCTGGCTGTTCCTGCTGATCGCCGCGGGGTTTGAAGTGACCTTCGCCATGGGCATGAAGTACGCGGAAGGGTTCACCCGGCTCTGGCCGTCGATGATCACCGTGGTCGCTGCGGTCGGCGGGATCTACTTCCTGACATTGGCCATGCGTGAATTGCCGGTGAGTATCGCCTATCCGATCTGGACCGCCATCGGTTCGCTGGGCACAGTGTTTCTCGGCTTTGCCTTGCTCGGCGAGAGCCTGACGCTGGTCAAGCTGCTGTCGGTAGGCCTGATTGTGGCGGGGGTGGTGGGGCTGAAGTAGGCTGCTCATCGAGTTGTCATGTTCAGGGAGGATGCTTGGCGGGCGTTTTGCACGCCTTGCATCCATTCACCGACCACAAGGATGTTTGCCCATGTCGCACGCCTCGCGTACGCGTTATCCACTGGTGCTGGTGCCGGGAATGCTCGGGTTTATCCGGCTCGTTCTCTATCCATATTGGTACGGGATCATCAAAGCGTTGCGCCGTGGTGGTGCGACGGTGATTGCCGTGCAGGTGTCGCCGTTGAATTCGACCGAGGTGCGTGGCGAGCAATTGCTGACACGGATCGAGGAGATCCTGCGCGAAACCGGCGCGGCCAAGGTCAATCTGTTCGGTCATAGCCAAGGCTCGCTGACGGCGCGTTATGCCGCGGCGAAACGCCCGGATCTGGTGGCTTCGGTGACGTCGGTCGCCGGGCCTAATCACGGTTCCGAACTGGCCGACTATCTGCAAAAGCACTACCCGGCGGACAGCGCCAAGGGCCGAATACTTGAGGCATTGCTGCGCTTCGTCGGCTGGTTGATGGCGCTGTTGGAGACCGGCTATCACGGGCCAAAACTGCCGGTGGATATCCACGCCTCGCACCAATCGCTGACCTTTGAAGGTGTGGCGCTGTTCAATCAGCGTTATCCACAGGGCCTGCCCGAAACCTGGGGCGGGCATGGGCCGGAAGAGGTCAACGGCGTGAGGTATTACTCGTGGTCGGGGACGTTGCAGCCGGGCAAGACGGATCGTGGCGGCAATCTGTTTGACGGGACCAATCGCAGTTGCCGGTTGTTCGCCAAGACATTCGTGCGTGAACCTGGGCAGTGCGATGGCATGGTCGGGCGTTACAGTTCGCACTTGGGCACGGTGATTGGCGATGACTATCCGCTGGATCATTTCGACATCGTCAACCAGTCGCTGGGGCTGGTGGGCAAGGGCGCCGATCCGGTGCGGCTGTTTGTCGAGCATGCGGCGCGGCTTAAAGCAGCCGGGGTCTGACTGTGCTTTTGTGGCGAGGGGATTTATCCCCGATGGGCTGCGCAGCAGCCCCAATTATTGGATGAAGAGAGGGGCCGCTTCGCGACCCATCGGGGATAAATCCCCTCACCACAGGCCGGATCAGGCAACGCTCACTCTGCGGCTCAGCACCGTCGTCCAGCGCTCAGACAAAATCACCCCACCCAAGGTCAACAAGCCGCCGACCAGGTGATACATCGCCAGTTGTTCTTTCAACACCACCGCCGCAATCAGCGCCGTAATCAACGGCAGCAGATTGAAGAACAATGTCGTCCGGCTCGGCCCCAGGCGCTGCACAGCCTGCATCCACGCCAATGGCGCGAGCATCGAAGCCAGCAGACACGCGTACAGCACCAGCGGAATATTCTGCAGGGTCAGCCCGGTTTTCGGCGAAGTGGCATACAGCGGAAACAACACCACAATCGCCACCAGCACCTGCAAGTACAGCAACACCAGCGGCGGCAAACGCAGCTGCCATTTTTTCAGCAATGTGCTGTAAATCGCGTAGGCCAGCGTGGCAATCAGCATCATCGCGTCACCCAGGTTCACCCCGTGTTGCAACAGCGCGCCGAGGCTGCCGGACGACACCACCACCAGCACGCCGGCGAACGAGAACACCGCACCCACCAGCGCACCGGCTGTCAGGCGCTGGCCGAGGCTGATGATCGCCATGGCCAGCGACATCAATGGCATCAGCGACAGGATGATGCCCATATTGGTGGCGGTGGTCAGGGTCGCGGCGAAGTAGGCGAGGCTCTGATAGACCGCCATGCCGAGCACGCCGAGGACGAAAATCTTGCCCAGGTTCGGGCGAATTTGCGGCCAGTGCGCGATCACTTGTTTGAGCATGAACGGCGTGAACAACAGACCCGCCAGCAGCCAGCGGTAAAAACCGATCTCGGCGGGGAAGATCGCACCGACCGCGAGTTTGTTGATCACGGTGTTGCCGGCCCAGATAAAAATCGCCAGCAGAGGAAAAGCGTATTGCATGCGTTGAAACCATTACGTTGATGAAGCGCGATTATCCCTTGTCTGGATGCAGGCCTATACTTCGAACCGGACAACCTGCCTCTGAAACCGGACAGCATGAACAGTAAACACATCGATCTGCTGGATTTCAGCGAACTGCCGTCGGCGGTGTACTTCCGCTACGCCGACTTCAACGCCCACGAATTCGCCGCGCCCCACCGTCATCCGTGGGGCACGCTGGAATACGCGGCCCATGGCGTGCTGCACATGGACGTCGACGGCAGTCGTTTCATGTCGCCGCCGCAATACGCAGTCTGGGTGCCGCCGCAGGTCGAGCACAGTTTCTACAGCCATCAACCGGTCAATTATCGTGCGGTGTGTCTCGATCCCAAGGTCTGTGCCGAATTGCCGGCGCGCGCCTGCACGTTGGCGATCAGCGACATCCTCAAGGCGATTCTCAAAGACTTCGCCGCCCGCGACGTGAAGATCCCCGAACTCGATGCCGACCAGCGTCTTGCCCAAGTGTTGGTCGATCAACTGCAACAGGCACCGGTGCATGAGTGTTATCTGCCCTATGCGAGCCATCCCGGGTTACTGGCGATCCTCGAAGCGTTGCAGGCTGAGCCTGGCAACAATCAACCGCTGGCGCACTGGGCGGCGCAGGTGCATGTCAGCGAGCGCACGCTGGCGCGGCAATTCGTGCGCGAGCTGGGGATGAGTTTTGGCGAGTGGCGACAGCGCCTGCGCTATCTCGCCGCGATCGAAGCGCTGGAAACTTCGCGCAGTGTGCAGGAGATCGCTTTCGACCTGGGTTACAGCAGCGGCTCGGCTTTTATCGCCATGTTTGCCCGTCAGGCGGGCTGCACGCCGGAGCAGTACCGCCGCAGCCACCTGGAAGGCAGGAAGGTGTAACAAGATTTGGCTACACTGCCGAAGAGGCCGCCTCCATCGAAGCGGCGACAAGGAGAAAACTCCATGAAGATGTTGCGTGTCCCTTTGTTGATGATTGGTTTGCTCCTGTGTTCCCAAGGTTTCGCCGCCACGGCGCAACAGAACAAAATGACCACCTGCAATGCCGATGCGACCGCCAAGAGTCTGAAAGGCGATGAGCGCAAAACCTTCATGAGCACCTGCCTCAAGGCTGCGCCGGCGGCCAACGACGCCAAGGCTCTGACCCCGCAGCAGGAAAAGATGAAAACGTGTAATGCCGATGCGAAAACCAAGGCGCTGGCCGGTGATGCGCGCAAGACGTTCATGAGTGAATGCCTGAAGAAAAAATAACATCAAAAGATCGCAGCCTGCGGCAGCTCCTACATGAGACCGAGCCCCTGTAGGAGCTGCCGCAGGCTGCGATCTTTTCGGCGCGACGACAACCCGGGGTCTGCGCTCGCTTCGGCGCGGGATCGCTGGCAGACTGCCAATCCTTTTACGCCGTTCGTTTTGAGGCTGTATGCCAACGTTTTCTGAGCGTCATGTTGTGTTCTGGGTCAGTTGCATCATTATTTTCGGCGGTTTGCTGCTGGTGCTCCCGCTGCGCTTGTTGCCCAGCCTGCTGGCGGGGTTGCTGGTGTTCGAGCTGGTCAACATGCTCACTCCGCAACTGCAACGGCTGATCGAAGGCCGGCGCGCGCGCTGGCTGGCGGTGGCGCTGTTGGGCACGCTGGTGGTCAGTGTGCTGGCGCTGATCTTCGCCGGCGCCATCAGTTTCCTCCTGCACGAAGCGGAAAATCCCGGGGCTTCCCTCGACAAATTCATGGGAGTGGTCGACCGCGCGCGCGGTCAGTTGCCGCCGTTCATCGACGCTTATCTGCCGGCCAGTGCCGCGGAATTTCGCGTAGCGATTGGCGAATGGGCGAGCAAGCACCTGGCCGACCTGCAACTGGTGGGCAAGGACGCGGCGCACATGTTCGTGACGCTGTTGATCGGCATGGTGCTCGGCGCAATCATTGCCCTGCAGCGCATACCGGATGTCACCAAACGCAAGCCGCTGGCCGCCGCTTTGTTCGATCGCCTGCACCTGCTGGTACAGGCGTTTCGTAACATCGTTTTCGCGCAGATCAAGATTTCCCTGCTCAACACCTTCTTCACCGGGATCTTTCTGGCGTTGATCCTGCCGATGTTCGGCATCCATCTGCCGCTGACCAAGACCCTGATCGTCCTGACCTTCCTGCTCGGCCTGTTGCCGGTGATCGGCAACCTGATATCGAACACGCTGATCACCATCGTCGGCCTGTCGCTGTCGATCTGGGTGGCGTTGGCGGCGTTGGGGTATCTGATTTTTATCCACAAGCTCGAATACTTTCTCAATGCGCGCATTGTTGGTGGGCAGATCAGTGCGAAGTCGTGGGAGTTGCTGCTGGCGATGCTGGTGTTCGAGGCCGCATTCGGCCTGCCGGGAGTAGTGGCGGGGCCGATTTACTATGCGTATCTGAAGAGTGAGTTGAAGCTGGGCGGGATGGTTTGATTCAGAATTTGTAGTGTTTGGCTGGCCTCTTCGCGAGCAGGCTCGCGAAGGGCGCGCCGCCGATTCTGGGTCAGGCCATTGCGCCGTAACGCTTCATCGCCTCAATCGCCAGACCGCTGCCAATGCTGCCGAAGATATTCCCTTCGACATGCCGCGCATTCGGCAACATCGCCGAAACGCTGTTGCGCAGGGCCGGGATGCCGCTGGAACCGCCGGTGAAGAACACCGTATCGACCTGAGCCACTGACACATTCGCGTCGTTCAACAACTGCGTGACGCTGCCGCGCACGCGCTCCAGCAATGCATCAATCGCCGACTCGAACAAAGCCCGCGTCAGTTCCACGCTCAACCCGGGTTCGATCCGATCCAGCGGCACATGGCGGCTGTCGGCGTGGGTCAGCTGGATCTTGGTTTCTTCCACTTCCATCGCCAGCCAGTGGCCGGCGCGTTGTTCGATCAACTTGAACAGCCGATCGATGCCGCCGGTGTCTTCGATGTCGTAGCGCATGCTGCCCAGCGCCAGGCTGGATTTCTGCGAGTACACCGAGTTGATCGTGTGCCAGGTCGCCAGGTTCATGTGGTGGCTGGTTGGCATGTAGGCGCCGCTTTTCATGCGACTGCCGTAGCCGAACAGCGGCATCAGGCCTTGCAGGCTCAGTTGTTTGTCGAAGTCGGTCCCGCCGATGTGTACGCCGCCCGTGGCGAGGATGTCGTCGTGGCGGTTTTCCACACCGCGACGCTCGGGCGAAAGGCGCACCAGCGAGAAGTCGGATGTACCACCGCCGATGTCGACGATCAGTACCAGCTCTTCCTTTTCGATGGTCGACTCGTAGTCGAATGCTGCGGCAATCGGTTCGTACTGGAACGACACGTCCTTGAAACCGATCTTGCGTGCCACTTCCACCAAGGTGTCTTCGGCTTCCTGGTCGGCCAGCGGATCGTCATCGACGAAGAACACCGGACGCCCCAGCACCACTTGTTCGAATTCCCGACCGGCGGCAGTTTCGGCGCGGCTCTTGAGCTGGCCGATAAACAGGCCGAGCAAGTCCTTGAACGGCATTGCCGTGCCGAGAACGCTGGTGTCGTGCTTGATCAGCTTGGAGCCGAGCAGGCTCTTGAGCGAGCGCATCAGCCGGCCTTCGTAGCCTTCCAGGTATTCGTGCAGCGCCAGGCGACCGTAGACCGGGCGGCGCTCCTCGATGTTGAAAAAGACCACCGACGGCAGGGTGATCTTGTCGTCTTCCAGCGCGATCATCGTTTCCATGCCGGGGCGCAGCCAGCCGACGGTGGAGTTGGAGGTGCCGAAGTCGATGCCGCAGGCACGGGCTGGAGAGGCGTTATTCATGTCTTTCGGGTTCCGGTCAAAAAACGGCCGCGCAGTGTATGTCAGTGCGCGGCAGATTCGAAGGCCGGTCATCAGCTATTTCGCGACTAGACTGGGTTGAAACTCGCAGCTTCGCCCCAAACTTGCTGGCATGGGCCGGCAGACATACCGGCGGTCGCAAGAACCGTCGCCCACTGCCGATAAACTTCTGCTGCGCCACCCGGTCACAAGTTTGAGATCGGTCAACCCGGCATGCGCGAATCGGCGCATGCTGGCATCGGCGCGAAATCGATAACGGACGGTGATTCCTTCAATGGACTTCAAAGACTATTACAAGATACTCGGCGTGGAGCCGACAGCAGACGACAAGGCAATCAAGGCTGCCTATCGCAAGCTGGCGCGCAAATACCACCCCGATGTCAGCAAGGAAAAGGACGCCGAGGCCAAGTTCAAGGACGCCTCGGAAGCCTATGAAGCGCTGAAAAGCGCCGACAAACGTGCCGAATACGACGAGCTGCGCCGCTATGGCCAGCACGGTCAGCCGTTCCAGGGGCCACCGGGCTGGCAGAGCCGTGGCGGTTTTGGCGGCGGCGGTGGCGACACCGGCGACTTCTCGGACTTCTTCAGTTCGATCTTCGGCAATCGCGGCCCCGGTTTCGGTGGCGGTGAAGGTCGGCAACAACGCAGTGCAGGGCGCCGAGGGCAAGACGTGGAAATGGAACTGCCGATCTTCCTCGAGGAAACGCTCTCGAACGAATCGAAGAAGGTCACCTTTCAGGTGCCGCAATACAACGCCAACGGCCAGCACGTCAGCAACACCAGCAAGAGCCTGAACGTGAAGATCCCGGCGGGCGTGACCGATGGCGAGCGCATCCGCCTCAAAGGTCAGGGCGCACCCGGCGCAGGTGGCGGGGCGAATGGCGATCTGTACCTGACCATTCGTTTCGCGCCGCATCCGAAGTTCGATGTCGAAGGCGAAAACCTGATCATTACGTTGCCGCTGGCACCTTGGGAGTTGGCGTTGGGCGCTGAAGTGGCCGTGCCGACCCTGACCGGCAAGATCAACCTCAAGGTTCCGGCCGGCAGCCAGAACGGTCAGCGCATGCGCGCCAAGGGCCATGGTCTGAAAAACAAGGCCGGCGAGCGCGGTTATCTGTTCGTGCAGCTCAAGGCCGTGATGCCGAAAGCAGCGGACGATGACGTCAAGGCGTTGTGGCAGGAACTGGCGAAAAAAGCCGCCTTCAATCCGCGAGAGAACTTCTGAACCCAGCGACGGAGTAGCCCATCATGAGCAGCCCCCTGATCGTTCAACTGGACATGGCAGAATTCTGTGAGGCGGCCGATTTGTCGGACGTCTACGTGATCGAAATCGTCGAACACGGCATCCTCGAACCTCAGGGCGCGCAGCCCCGGGAATGGCGTTTCACCGATTACGAGCTGACTCTGGCCAAACGCGCCGCCAAGCTGCGGCGCGACCTGGATCTGGAGTGGGAAGGCGTCGCCCTGGCGTTGAATCTGCTGGAAGAAGTGAAGGAACTGCGGGCCGAGAACCGTATGTTGCGCCAGCGATTGGGGCGGCTGGTGGTCGAGTAGTTTTACCGTTGTTTACAGTTTGCACTGAAGGGCCTCTTCGCTGGCAAGCCAGCTCCCACAAGTATCGCGTCGAATGCATATTTTGCGACCGACGCAGAACCCTGTGGGGGCTGGCTTGCCAGCGATGAATTCCCCTCGGTTTATCTGCTTAAACCTTTCTGGGCAACACCACACTGAACAGCGTCCCGTCAGCCGCGTTCGAGCTGACTTCGATTGTCCCGCCATGGGCGATGACTACTTCCTTGACGATAAACAACCCCAAACCGAGGCTGGTAGAAGGCTGCCCGAGCTGTTCGTCGGCGCTGCGCACCAGCGGGTCGAAGATCGTACCGACTGCTTCTTCGGGAATCGGTGTGCCGAAGTTATGCACCGTAAGGCACACGCTATCGCCTTCTGCGCTGAGGCTCACGGTCACGTCGTGCTGGTTTGAACCGTGCTGCAAGGCATTGCCAATCAGGTTTTGCAGCAGTTGATCGATGCGCCCGGCATCCCATGTTCCCCTGGTATCGCCTTCTACAGTCAGCGTCGGATCGCATTCCGGATTGCCCGCGCAAGCCTCGGCAATCGCTGCCCGCACCGCGTCGGCCATGTCCATCGGCGCCGGCTCGATCGGCAGGCTTCTGCCCAGACGACTGCGCACCAGTTCCAGCAAGTCGCTGACCATGGCCGCCATGTGTCGTGCGCCACGTTTGATATTGAGGGCGCACGTCAGGGCATCGCCTTCCAGACGGGTTTTGCGCAGCAGCAATTCGGTGGACATGCTCACCGCTTGCAGCGGCGCGCGCAGGTCATGGCCAAGGATGGCAAGGAAGATGTCGCGCGAACGGTTGACCTGTTCGGCATAGGCTGCGGTCGATTCGGCCAGGGCTTCGTCGATGGCTTCGTTGAAGCGGATCATGTCCTGGAAATAGGCGACGTCAGGGGATTGCAGGCTGTTGACCCACAGGCGAATCACACAGGCCCGCAGATGGCGGAATTCACTGGTCATCTGCACCAGATCAAAACCCACGGTGTGGCGCAACTCGCCATGGCTGGCGCCGGCCTCGTCCAGGCTTGGGGTTTTCTCCGGGCCTTCGCCCTTGGCTTTGGCAGCCTGTTCGGCGGGGCTCTGTGGTTTGTTCATGTCGCGAGCGGCGGCCCGCAGAATTTCGCTGGCGTGATCGCGCAGCGCGGTGGAGTCCAGATGGTCGGCGGCCGGGGTAATGGTAGCGGCAAATTGTTCCCACTCATCGACGATAGGGTCGATGTTGGCCACGATGAACTCGGAAAGACGCATGGGCGGTCCCTGAAAATAGTGAAGCGAATCGAATATTAGTCCCTTTGGCGGGAAATACACGACCGTTTGTGCGGTGGTTTTCTACCGCCATCAAAAAGGCCCCGAGACCGTGCTGCAGGGCACGGTATCGGGGCCTGTTTTATTGCGTTGAGGTCAGAACAGGAAATAGCGCTGAGCCATCGGCAGGGTGTCTGCCGGTTCGCACCACAGCAACACGCCGTCGGCCTTGACCTGGTAAGTCTGCGGATCGACATCGATGTTCGGCAGGTAATCGTTGTGGATCAAATCGGTTTTCTGCACCTCGCGGCAACCTTTGACCACCGCGATTTTCTTCTTCAGCCCCAGCGTTTCCGGCAACCCGGCTTCCTGCGCGGCCTGACTGATAAAGGTCAGGCTGGTAGCGTGCAGCGAACCGCCATAACTGGCAAACATCGGGCGGTAGTGCACCGGTTGCGGTGTCGGAATCGATGCGTTGGCATCGCCCATCAAGCTGGCGGCAATGGCGCCACCCTTGAGGATCAGCGTCGGCTTCACGCCAAAAAACGCCGGGCGCCACAGCACCAGGTCCGCCCATTTCCCTACTTCGATCGAGCCCACCTCATGGCTGATGCCATGAGTGATCGCCGGGTTGATCGTGTATTTGGCGATGTAGCGTTTGGCGCGGAAGTTGTCGTTGCCTTCACCGTCCTGGGGCAGGGGGCCGCGCTGCTTTTTCATCTTGTCGGCGGTCTGCCAGGTGCGCGTGATGACTTCGCCGACGCGGCCCATGGCCTGGCTGTCGGAACTGATCATCGAGAACGCGCCGAGGTCGTGAAGGATGTCTTCGGCGGCAATCGTCTCGCGGCGGATGCGGCTCTCGGCGAACGCCACGTCTTCGGCAATGCTCGGGTCGAGGTGGTGGCAGACCATCAGCATGTCGAGGTGTTCGTCGATGGTGTTGCGGGTGAACGGCCGGGTCGGGTTGGTCGAACTCGGCAGCACGTTGGCAAACCCGCAGGCCTTTATGATGTCCGGCGCATGACCGCCACCGGCACCTTCGGTGTGATAGGTGTGGATGGTGCGGCCCTTGAAGGCGCCGAGGGTGGTTTCCACAAACCCCGATTCATTGAGGGTGTCGGTGTGGATCGCCACCTGTACGTCATATTGATCGGCGACATTCAGGCAGTTGTCGATGCTCGCCGGGGTGGTGCCCCAGTCTTCGTGCAACTTAAGGCCGATGGCGCCGGCCTTGACCTGTTCGATCAGCGGCTCCGGCAGGCTGGCGTTGCCCTTGCCGGTGAGGCCGATGTTCATCGGGAAGGCATCGGCGGCCTGGAGCATGCGCGCCAGGTGCCATGGGCCCGAAGTGCAGGTGGTGGCGTTGGTGCCGGTGGCAGGTCCCGTGCCGCCACCGATCATGGTGGTGACGCCACTCATCAGCGCTTCTTCGATCTGCTGCGGGCAGATGAAGTGGATGTGCGTGTCGATGCCGCCGGCGGTGAGGATCATGCCTTCGCCGGCGATCACTTCGGTGCTGGCGCCGATGGCGATGTTCACGTTGGGCTGCACGTCCGGGTTGCCGGCCTTGCCGATCGCGGCGATGCGGCCGTCCTTAAGGCCGACGTCGGCTTTGACGATGCCCCAGTGGTCGATGATCAGCGCATTGGTGATCAGTGTGTCGACCACTTCGGCGGCGAGCAGTTGACTCTGGCCCTGGCCGTCGCGGATGACTTTACCACCGCCGAATTTCACTTCTTCGCCGTAGGTGGTGAAGTCTTTTTCGACTTCGATCCACAGCTCGGTATCGGCCAGGCGCACCTTGTCGCCGACGGTGGGGCCGAACATGTCGGCGTAGGCTTGTCTGGAGATTTTCATGCTGCGTCCTTCAGGAAAATAGTGGTGAGCCGTCGACCCTCACCCTAGCCCTCTCCCGGAGGGAGAGGGGACTGATCGCGGTGTGGCGGCTATCGGTGCTCGGCTCCCTCTCCCTCGGGAGAGGGCTGGGGTGAGGGGCAGCGGTGCGCACGCAATTCAGAGATCACCCATGACCCGCCCGGCAAAACCGAACACCCGTCGATGCCCGGCGTAATCCACCAGCTCAACCTCGCGACTTTGCCCCGGCTCGAAGCGTACCGCCGTGCCGGCCGGAATATTCAGACGCATGCCACGGCTGGCCGCGCGATCAAAGGTCAGCGCGTCGTTGGTTTCGAAAAAATGATAGTGCGAACCCACCTGGATCGGCCGGTCGCCGCTGTTGGCGACTTTCAGGCTGACGGTGCGGCGGCCGACGTTGAGTTCGATGTCGCCGGGCTGGATCTGGTATTCACCGGGAATCATCACTGGGCTCCTTGCAGAATCTTGTAGTAGAGGGCGGTCGGTCGATACGTGCCGTTCGGGTCGCAGGCGTAGTCGGGTATTTCGCCGGCGCGGGTGTAACCCAGGGCTTTATAGAAATCTTCAGCGGGGGAGCCGGCCTCGGTGTCGAGGAAGAGCATGCCGCGCTTGTGCTTGGGCGCTTCCAGTTCCAGCGCATGCATCAATTGTTGGCCGAGGCCGCGACGACGGGCGTGTTCACGCACCAGCAGTTTCTGCACCTCGGCGCGATTGAGACCGTTGGCCTTTTGGCACAGCCCCAGTTGCACGCTGGCCAGCACCTGCTCGTCCTTGACCACCACCCAGAGCAATACGCTGCCCTTGTTGACGTGGTCCTGAACGTCATCGAAGTAGGCGCGGGCCTGGGCGGCGTCGAGGTCGGCCATGAAGCCGACACTCGCGCCATAGCCCACCGCATCGAGCAACAGATCGATCAGGCCCTGACGATAGTGCGCAAAACTTTCAGCGTTGACGCGGCGCAGTTGGGCGGCGTTCATCAGTGTCACTCCTTGTTGGCTTCGGGCGGCTCCGCGCCAGGGTTGAGGGTCAGTTGCATGAAGGTCAGATCGAGCCAGCGGCCGAACTTGGTGCCGACTTGCGGCATCTGTCCGGTGATGATGAAACCGGCACGTTCATGCAGACGAATAGAGGCGGCGTTGCCGCTTTCGATGGCGGCCACCATCACGTGCTTGCCGCAGGTTTTTGCCCGCGCGATCAGCGCCGTCATCAGTTGCGGGCCAAGACCGTTGCCGCGTTGGTCGCTGCGCACGTAAACCGAATGCTCGACGGTGTGGCGGAAGCCGTCGAAGGGCCGCCAGTCACCGAACGAAGCGTAGCCGAGCACGCTGTTGTCGATGTCGCAGATCACCAGAATCGGATAGGCCTGCGACTGACGGGCGCTGAACCACGCCTGACGGTTGCCGAGGTCCACGGCGGATTCGTTCCAGATCGCCGTGGTGTTGAGCACGGCGTCGTTGTAGATGTCGCGGATCGCCGGCAGGTCGGCGTGCAGCGCATCGCGAATGCTGTAAGTCATGGCGCGGCCTCAGACGATCGGTTGGTGGACGGTCACCAGTTTGGTGCCGTCGGGAAACGTCGCTTCGACCTGGATCTCCGGGATCATTTCCGGGATGCCTTCCATCACTTGTTCGCGGGAAAGCAGAGTGGTGCCGAAGTGCATCAGCTCGGCCACGGTCCGGCCGTCACGGGCGCCTTCGAGCAGCGCGGCGGAGATGTAGGCCATGGCTTCCGGGTAGTTGAGCTTCACGCCGCGAGCCAGTCGGCGCTCGGCGACGAGGCCGGCGGTGAAGATCAGCAGCTTGTCTTTTTCGCGTGGGGTCAGGTCCATTGTGGATTTCCATCAGGGCAGATTGAAAAGAGTCGGGACTGTTGGCACAGATCCCTGTGGGAGCGAGCCTGCTCGCGAATACGGACTCATATTCAGCGAATTTGTTGGCTGACATGACGCTTTCGCGAGCAGGCTCGCTCCCACATTAGATTGCATTTCAGGTGTTCCAGATTCGTGGGGGCTGGGCTTCGCGTCCTAGCAGGGCGGGTCTGAGCAATCGCCACAGATCAATCAACCAGCCTCGCGCCAACAACGCCTCACTGGCCAGACACCTGGCAACCAAAAGCTCCGGCAGCTGCGTCAGATCCCCGCGCACTTCATGCCCCAGCGAGCGGCAGCGCTCAAGCAGTTCGGCATCAATTTCGCCAGTGACCAACAGCGTCGCAAACACCGGTTGCCCATCCATCCCGATCGGCGAATCGAGCAAACCGTCACCGCCGACAATGCGCTGGCGTTCATGCCAGAGCAATCGACCATCGCGACGAATATCCAGGTGGCTCTGAAAGTGCCCGAGGTCGAAACGCTCGCCACTGGCCGGTCGACCCAGCGCCACCACATCCCAGTAGAACAGCCGCGCATCACCCTCAAGATCGATCGAGGTGGTCAGTTCAGCCTGAGCGGCGCTGTAGACGATGGTCTCTTGCGGCAACCATTCCAGTGTCGCCCCGGCAGCCACCTTCAAGTCGAGCTTCTGAAAAGCGGGCCCCGCCGCGCGATACCACTTGGCTGCGCCGGGGCTGGTGATCTGTGCCCAGGCGTCTTGTTCGACACGGGCGCTGATATCGAGCCGATCACCGCCGGCAATCCCGCCCGGTGGATGGACGATGATGTGCTGACAGACCTCAGGGCCCTCGGCGTACAGATGCTTTTGCACCCGCAGCGGGCCGAGGTGGCGGCGCATGACCGGGCGCGTGCAGTCGCCGAAACGGGCGTAGGCCAGCTCCAGCTCGGCGTGCCAGCTCGGGGTAAACAGGGCAGGTGAGACAGTCGAGTTCATATTTTCTAATTATCGTTAGGAAGCTACAGTTAGATGGTTACCAGCCCACGCACATCCTCGGCCTCCATATTTTCTCCGCGACCCTGCTGGACGATCTCGCCCCGGGACATCACCAGGTATTGATCGGCCAGTTCGGCGGCGAAATCGTAGAACTGCTCGACCAGCAGAATCGCCATGTCGCCGCGAGCCGCCAGTTTCTTGATCACCGCGCCGATCTCCTTGATCACCGACGGCTGAATGCCTTCGGTGGGTTCGTCGAGGATCAGCAAACGCGGACGGCTGGCCAGTGCGCGACCAATCGCAAGCTGTTGTTGCTGACCACCGGACAAGTCACCGCCCCGACGCTGCTTCATTTGCAACAGCACCGGGAACAGTTCGTAGATGAACGCCGGGACTTCCTTGGCCTCGGAGCCGGGAAAACGCGACAGGCCCATCAGCAGGTTTTCCTCCACGGTCAGCCGCCCGAAAATCTCCCGGCCCTGTGGCACATAAGCGATACCGGCGTGTACCCGCTGGTGTGGCTTGAACGTGGTGATCGGTTTGCCCTCCCAATTCACTGCGCCTTCCTTGGCCGGCAACAGGCCCATCAGGCATTTGAGCAGGGTGGTCTTGCCCACGCCGTTACGGCCGAGCAGGCAGGTGACTTCGCCAACCTTCACGTCAAACGTGAGGCCGCGCAGGATGTGGCTACCGCCGTAATACTGGTGCAGCTTGTCGACTTGCAGCATTCTCAAATTCTCCTCAAGTCCCAATGTAGGAGCTGCCGAAGGCTGCGATCTTTTGATCTTGTTGTGGAAGAGCAAGATCAAAAGATCGCAGCCTTCGGCAGCTCCTACAGGGGAAAGTCAGCGGCCGAGGTATACCTCGATCACCCGCTCGTTTTCCTGCACCTGCTCCAGCGACCCTTCGGCCAGCACGCTGCCCTGGTGCAACACCGTCACATGGTCGGCAATCGAGCCGACAAAGCCCATGTCGTGTTCCACCACCATCAGCGAATGCTTGCCTGCCAGCGACTTGAACAACTCGGCGGTGAACTCGGTTTCGGCGTCGGTCATGCCCGCCACCGGCTCGTCGAGCAGCAGCAGTTGCGGGTCTTGCATCAGCAACATGCCGATTTCCAGGAACTGCTTTTGGCCGTGGGACAACAGGCCCGCCGGGCGATTGACCGAGGTGGTCAGGCGAATGGTCTCCAGCACTTCGCTGATGCGATCTTTCTGCTCACCACTCAACCGTGCCCGCAAACTGGCCCACACCGACTTGTCGGTCTTCTGCGCCAGTTCGAGGTTTTCAAACACGCTCAGCGCTTCAAACACCGTCGGTTTCTGGAACTTGCGGCCGATGCCAGCCTGGGCAATCTGCACTTCGCTCATCTGTGTCAGGTCGAGGGTTTCGCCGAACCATGCCTTGCCGTGGCTGGGGCGCGTCTTGCCGGTGATCACGTCCATCAGCGTGGTCTTGCCCGCGCCGTTGGGGCCGATGATGCAGCGCAATTCGCCGACACCGATGTACAGATTGAGATTGTTCAGCGCGCGGAAGCCGTCGAAGCTGACGCTGATGTCTTCCAGGGTCAGGATCGTGCCGTGGCGGGTATCTAGGCCCGGGCCGACGCGTTGGCCGAGACCGATGGAATCGCGGCTGGTGCCGGCGTCCTTGTTCGGCTCGACGGGGAAGAAGGCTGGCTCCAGCATGAATTCAGCGCTTGCCGTGACTCTCATGATTCACCTCGTTTCTTCAGCAGACCGATCACGCCTTTGGGCAGGTACAGGGTCACGACGATGAACAGCGCGCCGAGGAAGAACAGCCAGTATTCCGGGAAAGCCACGGTGAACCAGCTCTTCATGCCGTTGACCACACCGGCGCCGAGCAAAGGCCCGATCAGCGTGCCACGACCGCCAAGGGCGACCCAGACTGCCGCTTCGATCGAGTTGGTCGGCGACATCTCGCTCGGGTTGATGATCCCCACTTGCGGCACATACAGCGCACCGGCCAAACCGCACAGCACCGCGCTCAGTACCCAGACGAACAGCTTGAATCCGCGCGGATCGTAGCCGCAGAACATCAGGCGGTTTTCCGCATCGCGCAGTGCGGTCAGCACCCGGCCGAACTTGCTCTGCGCCAGACGCCAGCCGATAAACAGACTCGCCACCAGCAGCAGTACGGTCGCCAGAAACAGCACCGCGCGAGTGCCCGGTTCAGTGATGCCGAAGCCCAGAATCGTACGGAAATTGGTGAAGCCGTTGTTGCCGCCAAACCCGGTTTCGTTGCGGAAAAACAGGAGCATGCCGGCGAAGGTCAGGGCCTGGGTCATGATCGAGAAGTACACGCCCTTGATCCGCGAACGGAAGGCGAAGAAGCCGAACACCAGCGCCAGCAAACCCGGCGCCAACACCACCAGGCACATGGCCCAGACAAAGCTGCTCGTGCCGGTCCAGTACCACGGCAACTCCGTCCACGACAGGAAGGTCATGAACGCCGGCAAGCCATCACCGGCGGCCTGACGCATCAGGTACATGCCCATCGCATAACCGCCAAGCGCAAAGAACAAGCCGTGGCCGAGGGACAGCAGGCCGGCGTAACCCCAGACCAGATCCAGCGCCAGGGCGACAATGGCGTAGCAAAGAATCTTGCCGACCAACGTCAGGGTGTAAGCGGAGACGTGCAGCGCGCTGTCCGGTGACAACAGCGACAGCAACGGCAATGCGATCAGTAACGCGAGAATCACTGCGCCGATGGCAATCGTGATTTTCGGGCCGGCCTTTTGCGTGGCCGTGACTAACAGAGGCTGGTTCATCAGTCGATCACCCGTCCTTTCAGTGCGAAGAGGCCTTGCGGACGTTTCTGGATAAACAGAATGATCAGCGCGAGGATCAGGATCTTGCCGAGCACCGCACCGATCTGCGGTTCAAGGATCTTGTTGGCGATACCGAGGCCGAACGCCGCGAGCACGCTGCCGGCCAACTGGCCAACACCTCCGAGCACCACCACGAGGAACGAGTCGATGATGTAGCTCTGACCCAGGTCCGGGCCGACGTTGCCAATCTGGCTCAGCGCTACACCACCGAGGCCGGCGATGCCCGAGCCAAGTCCGAAGGCGAGCATGTCGACGCGTCCGGTCGGCACGCCGCAGCAAGCGGCCATGTTGCGGTTCTGGGTGACCGCGCGGACGTTGAGGCCCAGGCGAGTCTTGTTCAGCAGCAGCCAGGTGAGGACAACCACAAACAGCGCGAAGGCGATGATGACGATGCGGTTGTACGGCAGCACCAGATTCGGCAGCACTTGAATGCCGCCGGACAGCCACTCCGGGTTCGCCACTTCGACGTTTTGCGCACCGAACAGCAGGCGCACCAGTTGAATCAGCATCAGGCTGATGCCCCACGTCGCGAGCAATGTTTCCAATGGTCGCCCGTAGAGGTGGCGAATCACCGTGCGCTCCAGCGCCATGCCGATGGCGGCGGTGACGAAAAACGCCACCGGCAGCGCGATCAGCGGATAGAACTCGATGGCCTGCGGGGCGTAACGCTGGAACATCAGCTGCACCACATACGTCGAGTAGGCACCGAGCATCAGCATCTCGCCGTGGGCCATGTTGATCACGCCGAGCAAGCCGAAAGTGATCGCCAGGCCGAGGGCCGCCAGCAGCAGGATCGAACCGAGCGACATACCGCTGAATGCCTGACCGAGTATTTCGCCGATCAGCAGTTTGCGTTTGACCTGGGCGAGGCTGGTTTCGGCGGCCGTGCGCACGCCAGCATCGCCTTCGACGCCGGGTTCGAGCAAGCCTTCGAGGCGGGTGCGGGCCAGTGGGTCGCCGGTTTCACCGAGCAGACGCACGGCGGCCAGACGCACCGCCGGATCGGTATCGACCAATTGCAGATTGGCTAACGCCAGGCTCAGAGCGGCGTGGACACTTTCATCTTTTTCGCCAGCGAGTTGCTGGTCGAGGAATTTCAGCTGCGCGGGTTTCGCGCTTTTCTGCAATTGCTGCGCGGCAGTCAGACGGATTTTGGCGTCGGCGGCGAGCAATTGGTGGCTGGCCATGGCGGTGTCGATCAGACCCCGCAGGCGGTTGTTCAAGCGCAGGGTTTTTGGTTGGCCGTCGACGGTCAGTTCGCCTTGTTGCAGGGCGTTGATCAGTTCGATACGGGCCGGGTCGGGCTGCGCGGCCCAGGCTTCGAGCAGTTTGGCCTGCTGCACGGGATTGGCCGCGACGAAGTCTTCGGCGTCACCGGCGTGGGTGGCCATCGGCAGCAACAGTGCGATGGCGCAGATAAAACGGTAGAGGGCAGTGGGCATAGTCAGTCGCCTTGACGCGGACATTGTGGGAGCGAGCCTTTGTGGCGAGGGGATTTATCCCCGATCGGCTGCGAAGCAGACGCGAAATCAGTCGACGCGATCAATCTGATACACCGCGACTGCTGGATTGGGGGCTGCTTCGCAACCCATCGGGGATAAATCCCCTCGCCACAAAAGCCCGCTCCCACAGGGGAATTGCATCAGCCCCACGCCAAGCGCAAGGCTGACATCCAGTGACTCAGTTGCTCTTCACCGCATAATCCGGCTTCTTGTCGTTGCCATCGATGAACGGGCTCCACGGCTGCGCACGGATCGGCCCTTCGGTCTGCCAGACCACGTTGAACTGACCATCGGCCTGAATCTCGCCGATCATTACCGGTTTGTGCAGGTGGTGATTGGTCTTGTCCATGGTCAGGGTGTAGCCAGACGGTGCGGCGAAGGTCTGGCCGGCCAGCGCTTCGCGGACTTTGTCGACGTCGGTGGACTTGGCTTTCTCAGCTGCTTGCGCCCACATGTGGATGCCGACGTAAGTGGCTTCCATCGGGTCGTTGGTCACCGCTTTGTCGGCGCCCGGCAGGTTGTGTTTCTTCGCGTAGGCTTTCCAGTCAGCGACGAATTTCTTGTTCTGCGGGTTCTCCACCGACTCGAAGTAGTTCCACGCCGCGAGGTTGCCCACCAGCGGTTTGGTGTCGATGCCGCGCAGTTCTTCTTCGCCGACCGAGAACGCCACGACCGGTACGTCAGTAGCCTTCAGACCCTGGTTGGCCAGCTCTTTATAGAACGGCACGTTGGAGTCGCCGTTGACTGTGGAGATAACGGCAGTCTTGCCGCCAGCCGAGAACTTTTTGATGTTGGCAACGATGGTTTGATAGTCGCTGTGACCGAACGGGGTGTAGACCTCTTCGATGTCCTTGTCGGCCACGCCTTTGGAGTGCAGGAACGAACGCAGGATCTTGTTGGTGGTGCGCGGGTAGACGTAGTCGGTGCCGAGCAGGAAGTAGCGCTTGGCGCTGCCGCCTTCTTCGCTCATCAGGTATTCAACCGCCGGGATCGCCTGCTGGTTCGGCGCGGCGCCGGTGTAGAACACGTTCGGCGACATCTCTTCGCCTTCGTACTGCACCGGGTAGAACAGCAGACCGTTGAGTTCTTCGAACACCGGCAGCACCGATTTGCGCGACACCGAAGTCCAGCAACCGAACACCACCGCTACCTTGTCCTGGGTCAGCAACTGCCGGCCCTTTTCGGCGAACAGCGGCCAGTTCGACGCCGGGTCGACCACCACAGGTTCAAGCATCTTGCCGTTGACGCCGCCCTTGGCGTTGATCTCGTCGATGGTCATCAGCGCCATGTCTTTGAGCGATGTTTCGGAGATCGCCATGGTGCCGGACAACGAATGCAGAATCCCGACCTTGATGGTCTCGGCGGCCTGGACTGTCCAGGTCATGCCCATCGCGGCAATGGATGCCGTGAGTGTGAAAGCCTTGATCAAACTGCGACGCTTCATTGTGCGATCTCCATGAACGTTAAAGTTTTTTATGGTTGGCAGATGCGGACGACTGAAGGGTGTTTTGCAAGGGCTGTGCCCGGTCGGGTTTGGGCAGGAAAATGTCGGTTTAGAGCGCTTGCGCGCGATTGCGATGCACCATGAAGGGACGCTCGTGGAGCGTTGGTGCAGGCGGCCGCGCCAGATTGGGGCGCGAACCGATCCCTGTAGGAGCTGCCGAAGGCTGCGATCTTTTGATCTTGTCTTTTAAGCAAAAAATCAAAATATCGCAGCCTTCGGCAGCTCCTACAGTGGGGAGAGGGGGGGTGGGTCAGCGGCGGCGCATCAGGCCGATAAAGAACAGCCCGCCAATGGCCGCGGTGGCGACGCCGATGGGGAGGTCTTCGGGGGCGATCATTGTGCGGGCGGCAACGTCGACCCAGATCAGAAACACACTGCCGATCAGCACGCACACCGGCAGCAATCGCCGGTGTTCGGCGCCGACGAGGCGCCGCGCAATGTGCGGCACCATCAGCCCGACAAACCCGATGGAGCCGCTGATCGACACCAGCACCCCGGTCATCAACGAAGCGATGACGAAAACCCGCAGACGCACCGACCGGGCATTCAGGCCTAAGGTGACGGCGGTCTGTTCGCCGGCCATCAACGCGTTCAACGGACGCGCCATGCCCAACAGCAAGATCAACCCGAGCAACACGCTGGCCGCTGGCACCGCGAGCAACTCCCAACGCGCCAGCCCAAGTCCGCCGAGCATCCAGAACATCACCGCTGAACTGGCGCGGTGGTCGCCCATGAACAGCAGCAAATTGGCGATCGCCATCATCACGAACGACACCGCCACACCGCACAGCAGCAAGCGATCGCTGTCGAGCCGGCCATGCCGACTGGCTATCGCCAGCACCACCAGCATGCTCAGCAACGCGCCGATAAACGCCGCGATCGGCAAGGTCAGCAGGCCGATGATTTCACCGACATGCAGCACCACAATCACCGCGCCCAACGTCGCCCCTGAAGTAACGCCAAGCAGATGCGGATCGGCCAAAGGATTGCGCGTCACCGCTTGCAGCACCGCGCCGATCAGCGCCAACCCGGCACCGACCAGCGCCCCGAGCAACATGCGCGGCACGCGGATCAGCCATACGATATGTTCCTGCCCAGCGCTCCAGCTCACCTCGCCAAAACCAAACGCCTTGTGCAGCAAAATCCGCCACACCACATCGACCGGCACCCGCGCGGGCCCGAAGCCGAGCGACACCACGCACGACACCAGCAACACGGCGCCTAGGGCAATCAGCAACAGGGCGTAGCGACGGTTGATCATTGGCCGTGGAAACCTTTGGCCAGGGTTTCAACGGCCAGCACGTTGTCGATCCCCGGCGTGGCCTGCACGTACGGGATGACGATGAAACGCTGATTCTTGATCGCGTCGATCGATTGCAGGGCTTTGTTCTTCAGCAGGAATTCAATCTTCTGCTCGGCGGTGATTTCGCTGTAGTCGACGATCACGATGACCTGCGGATTGTGTTCGACCACGGTCTCCCAGTTGACCCGCGTCCAGCTCGCTTCGACGTTCTCGAGAATGTTGCGCCCACCCGCCGCATCGATCAGCGCTTGCGGCATGCCGAGGCGGCCGGAGGTCATGGCGCGGTCTTCGCCGCTGTCGTAGAGGAACACGCGGGGCTTATCGGCGGGCAGGTCTTTGCGCACTTGCGCGACTTGCGCCTGCATCTGGGCGATCAGCACATTGGCGCGATCCTGCACGTCGAAGATTTTGCCGAGGTTACGCAGGTCGTTATAGGTGTCCTCAAGCGTTGCGGCGGGGCGCTTCATCACGAACGCGCAGGACTCGGTCAGCTCATAGACGTTGATGCCCAGCGGTTGCAGGGTTTGCGGCGTGAGATCGCCGCCCACGCGCATGCCGTAATCCCATCCGGCGAAGAAGAAATCGACGTTGGCGTTGAGCAGGGTTTCCACCGACGGGTACTTCGCTGCCAACTCCGGCAGGCCATCGAGCAGCGACTGCATCTCAGGCGTTACCGATTTCCAGCCACTGACGCCGCTGTAACCGGCCATCCGCGACTTGAGGCCGAGGGCGAGCATCATCTGGGTCATGTTGATGTCATGGCTGACCGCGTGTTCCGGGGCCTGTTTGAAGGTCACTTCGCGGTTGCAGCTTTGAACGGTCAGTGGGTACTTCGTGGCCTCGGCCAACGCTTGGGCACTGCACAGCAAAAGAGCGACGCAAAGCAGGGAACGCACAGTCATGGTCGGGTTATCCAGGTGATTCGCGGGTAGCCGTGAAGAGGGTGGGAGTCGATCAACGCCTCGACGCCGAAAACGTCGCGCAGCAATTCAGTGGTGAGGACTTCTTGCGGTGTGCCGCTGGCGACGATGCGGCCGTGGTTGATCACGTACAGTCGGTCGCAGAACGCGGCGGCCAGGTTCAGGTCGTGGATGCTGGCGAGGGTGCCGATTCGCAGACGTTTGACCAGTTGCAGCAGTTCAAGCTGATAGCGCGGGTCGAGGTGGTTGGTCGGCTCGTCGAGGATCAGCAGTTGTGGTTGCTGGGTCAGGGCGCGGGCGAGAATCACCCGCTGCTTTTCTCCGCCTGACAGCGTGGCGAAGGCGTGGTCTTCGAAGCCTTCGAGACCGACGGATTTGAGCGCCTGGGTCGCGAGGTTTCGATCCTCGAGGGTTTCGCCGTCGAACAGACCTTTGTGCGGCGTGCGGCCCATGGCGACAACTTCTTCGACGGTCAGGCCGAAAGCGTCGGGGAACTCCTGCAAGACCACCGCGATGCGTTGCGCGCACCAGCGTGAGGATTGTTTCCACACGTTGTAGTGATCGAGTTTGACCTCGCCGTGTTCCGGTTGGCTGAAGCGGTAGGCGCATCGCAACAGGCTGGTCTTGCCGCTGCCGTTGGGGCCGATCAGCCCGACGAACTCACCGGCGGCCACCTGCAAGGAGGCGTCACGCAGCTGGAACTGGTGATGGCAGTGGCCGTGGCCCAAGGGTGTCCAGGCGAGATCAGTGAGGGTGAGTGACGTCATAGGGCGTTCGGTGTGTTCTCGATTTCATGTTTTTTCGGTAGATCCATCCCCTCACCCCAGCCCTCTCCCCCAGGGGGGAGAGGGGGAAAGGGAGCCGATCTTCATGCTTTTCGAGCCTGAGCTCGACTCGGTCTTTCAGGTCGGTGCAACTTGTCCAGACAACACGGTCAGTCCCCTCTCCCTCCGGGAGAGGGCTAGGGTGAGGGGCAGCATTCTTCGATCAAAAGGTGTAATCAGCGGTGACAAAAAACGACCTCGGCTCGCCAAGGATCCACTGCTGCCCGCCATTGTATTGGCTTTGCGCATACCGGCGGTCAAACAGATTGTTCACCTGCAAACCCAAGGTCGTGTTACGCAAGGCCTGCCACGACATTGTCGCATCCACCACGGTGTAACTCGGCAACTCGTTACGGTTGGCCATATCGGCGTAACGTGCATCGACATAGCGCACGCCCGCACCGGCCTTCAGGTCATCGCTAAGCGCTTTGTTCAGCCACAGATTGGCGGTGCGTCGCGGCACGTCCAACGGGCGGTTGCCGTTATACGACAGGGTTTGCCCGTTGACCACTTCCGAGAAGTCGTCGTACCTGGCCTTCACAATTGCGGCGTTGGCCTGCAGTTGCCAGGCGTTCGGCAGTTGCAGATCAAGGCTGGCTTCAAGTCCGTTGGACGATTGCTGGCCGACCTGCTGCTTGAGCGTCGGGTTGCCCGGATCGTCAGTCAGCAGTTTCTTTTTGACGATGCGATACGCCGCCAGCGTGAACTCGCCACGCTGATCCCAGAACAACTGCTTCAGGCCGATTTCCGTCTGGCGGGCGGTCGATAGATCGTATTGCTGCTGGCTCGGGCTCAGAGAGATCAAGCCGCCGATGCCATCAGTGCTGGTTGCCACTTGGCCGTAGAACGACGTCTCGGGCGTCAGCGCAAACACCAGGCCGGCCTTCCAGTTGTTGCCGGTCAGGGTCTGGTCGCTCTGGCTGCCATCGGTCAAGTCGTTACGACCGACATGCACATAATCGCGACGCACGCCGGTCACCAACGACCAGCGCTCGCTCAACTGCGTGCGGTTTTCGGCGAACGCCGACATCTGTCTGGTGGTGCTGTCGAACTGATCGCGGTACGGATCGGCACTCTCGAAATACCCGCTTTGTGGGTGATCCAGATCCAATGGCTGACCGTTCGGCAGCACGTCGTTGAACGGCGAGTTGCTGTCGAGCTGGAAGCGGATGCGGTTGTAATCGACGCCGGTGACGGTCTGGCTATCGAGGCCGAACAGCGAGTGCTTGAAGGTGAACGTCTGACGATCACCAACCTGTTCCTGCTTGTGGCCGATGCCGAAGTAACCGCTGCGACTCAGTTGCTGACTGCCCGCGTCGAAGTTGACGTTCTCGGCGTTCTGCCAGCGGCGCTGGGCCTTGAGGTAGTAGAACTCGTTGCTGGCGCTGACGGCATCGTTGATCTGCCAGTCGCTGGTCAGGCGCGTCCATTGATCGTTGTAGTGCTGCTTGTCGTCACGCACGTTGTAGTTTTTGTTGCGCAGGCTGTCCTTGAAGTGGCCGTTGATCAGCGGCGTGCCGAAGTAATTCTGCGGGCGCTGGTCGCCGTAGTCGTGGGCGAGGGTAAACGCCAGATCATCAGTGGCCTGCCAGCGCAGGGCAGCGCTGATGAAATCACTGGACGAATCGCCGCGATCGATCCAGCCGTTGCTGCGCAGACGATTGAGATTGAGGCGATAGCTCAGGGTATCGCTCAGCGAACCGCCGCTGTCGAAGGCCTGTTGCTGGCTGTTGTAGGAGCCATATCCGACGCGCGCGTGGTTTTCGATTTCACCTTCGAACGGCTTCTTCGGGATCACGTTGACCACCGCACCCGTCGCGCCTTCGCCGTACAGCACTGAAGCCGGGCCGCGCAGCACATCGACGCGCTGCACTGACCAGGTATCGACCGGGAACGTCACCGTGCCCATGCCGCTGTACAGGCGATTGCCGTCATACAACTGCATCACTGAACTCTGCCCGGTAAAACCCCGGGCCTGCAACGAGGTGCCGCCATCGCCCGGCGTACCGGTGCGGCTGATGCCGGTGCTGCGCGACACCGCGTCCTGCACGCTGCGATCACCCCGGGCGCGGACCTGTTCGCCGCTGAGGCTTTCGACGCTGGCCGGAGTTTGCATGGCGTTGAGGTTCAGGCGCGAGCCGGCGGTGGTTGGCGTGGTCAGGCTGACGCTTGCGTCGTCGATGGCCGGTGCGCTGATGGTGCCGGTGGGCAGCGTCAGCGCCTGGTTGTCGGCATGGGCGTTGTTCAGGCCGAACAGGCAGAGGCTGGACAAGAGGTACTTGTTCATCGGGGATGGTGAATCACTTCTTCAAAAGAATGCCCGCAGCTTTTGGCCGCGGGCAGAATGGCGGATTAGGGTTATACAGTAACACTAAAAAACACCGACTTATGAGGCCGGCATTTTATAGACCTCTCTAAAACGCGCATCTCGGTGGACTCATGATGAAGGTGAGGCAGATTCAGGTTGCCCGCCAAACCGCGACAGCAGCAGTCGATCAAGCAACCAGACCACCACCAGCGAAGCCCCCACCAGCGGAAAAATCACCGCCAGCGCGAGCATGATCACCACCCCGGTTTTCCACTTCGGCAAATCATGACGCAGCGGCGGCACACCGAATTTACCCTGTGGTCGGCGCTTCCACCAGATCACTACGCCGCTGACGGCGCTGAGCAGGATCATCAGGCAGATCAGCAGCACGACGATCTGGTTGAAGGTGCCGAACATCTTGCCTTCATGGAGCATCACGCCGATTTCCGTGGCGCGGGCCACTGTGCCGTATTGCTCGAAGCGCACATCGGCGAGGACTTTGCCGGTGTATTGATCGACGTGCAGGGTCGCGTCGTTTCGCGGGTCATCGGCGAACACGGCGATGGTGAAAACGCCGGTGGCGGTGGTCGGCAGGGTGATGCTGTAGCCCGGTTCGACCTTGCGTTCAGTGGCGATGTTCTGCACGTCTTGCAGGCTGATGGTTGGCGAGGCTGGGCCAGCATTTGTGCTGCCATGGGCCATGTGTTCGGCATGGTCGCCGGACATCGGCATCGGCGTGTTTTCCATCGCCCAAGGCACGGTCTGGCGAGTGGCGCTGTTGAGGCTGCGGGCCTCGACGTCGGAGGTCGGCACGTTGTCCCACATCGCCGCCGGGAACACGTTCCACACCTGGGCGTATTGCTTGCCCCAGAAGCCGGTCCAGGTCATGCCGCTGAGCAGCATCACCAGCAACAGTGTCGCCCCCCAGAACCCGGTGACGGCGTGCAGATCGCGCCACAACACGCGCCCGCGACTGTTCAGACGCGGCCACAGAATCCCCGCCGCCTGGCCGCGTGGCCACCAGAGGAAAAGCCCCGACACCACCAGCACCACGCCCCAGCCAGCGGCCATTTCGATCAGCCGGTCACCGACCGTGCCGATCATCAATTCGCCGTGAATCGCTCGGGCGATAGCTTGCAGATTCTGCTTGGCATCCTGCTCGCCGAGGATGTCGCCGTGGTACGGATCAATGAACACGTTGAGTTCGTCGCTGGCGTTCTTCACGACAAATTGCGCGCTGCGTTCGGCATTTACCGGCGGCAGATACTGAGTGATCTGGCCTTGTGGATAAGTACTTTTCACCCGTTGCAGCAGGTCATCGGCCGGAGCGGTGTGATGCCCGGCCGGAACGTTGAGCAGGCTGCTGTACATCAGCGAATCGAGCTGCGGTTTGAACAGATAGATGATGCCGGTCAGCGACAGCATCACCATGAATGGGGCGACGAATAGTCCGGCATAGAAATGCCAACGCCAGGCCAGGTTGTAGAAATTCGGTTTAGGCTTTTGCATCACGTTTGCTCCGCTTGGCGAATCGTTTTTTAGATCAAAAGATCGCAGCCTCCGGCAGCTCCTACAGGTTGAACGCACTCTCAAGTAGGAGCTGGCGCAGCCTGCGATCTTTTGACTTTTCTTGTTAGAAACTCATATCCACCTTGGTCCAGAGCGTGCGCCCCGGTTCATTGATGGCTTGCGGGTCATTGGCCGGGTAGCCGAAACCGGCGTTGCCCGCCAGGTTCAGGTGTTCGGCGTAAGCCTTGCCGAACAGGTTGTCGACGCCGCTGCTGACCTTCCAGTGCTTGTTGATCCGGTAGGCACCGTTGAGCGAGAACACGCCGAAGCCCGAACTCTTGTCGTAATCCTTGCCGACCACGTTGCCCTTGTTCTGATCGATACGGTTTTGCCTGGCCACCACCCTCCACAGTGCGCCGGCACTCCAGTTGTCTTCGCTGTAGGTCAGGCCGAAACGTGCATCCAGCGGCGGCATCTGCGGCAGCGCTTTACCGTCGCTGCTGTTCTTGCCCCAGGCGTAGGCCAGGGTTGCGTCGGCTTTCCAGTGGTCGGTGAGGTTGTAAGCGGCACCGAGTTCACCGCCCATGATTCGCGCGTTGATGTTTTCGGCGCGCGAAGTGCTCATGCCCATCATCGCGGGGGTGTAATCGAACAGGATGTAATCGCGCACCACGCCGATGTAGCCCGAGGCCCAGGCCTCGAGGTCGGCGCTCTTGTAGTTCACGCCGAAGTCGAGCTGAGTGGTCTTTTCCGGTTTGATCGAATCGAATGCATTGACCGAACCGGCAGGTCCCGACTTGGGCGAAAACAGCTCCCAGTAATCCGGGAAGCGCTGCGCGTGACCGAGGCCGGCGTATAGCGTGGTCGGGCTGTCGGACAGGTCATGCTCATAACGCACGAAGCCGCTGGGCAATGTGTCAGCGCGAGTGTCGTCGGCGGTCGGGTTCGGCCGGGACATCATTCCCGAACTGGTGGTTTGCCGGTAATCCTTGGCTGAAGCGCGATCGATTCGGGCGCCGGTGATGAGCCGATCACGGTCGGCGGCGTACCAGGTCATTTCGCTGAACACGCCGTAGTTATGGAAGTCCGCGTCTTTGTTGCGCGGCACATTCTTGTAGGTGTCGATGCCCATCGCTTTGCGCTGGCGATGCTCGTTGGTCTGCGCGTCGAGGCCGGTGATCAACTGGATGTCGGCCCAGCGCCAGGTGGCTTTGATCCGCGCGCCGAGAGTGCGGCGGTCGACGTTCGACGCCATGGGCCCGGCCATCATCCCGGTGCCGGACTGCGTGCGCAGGGTGTAGTTGTCCATGACGTGGTCGGCGTAGTTGTAGTAGACCTGCGCCTCCAGTTTCTCCAGCACGTCAGTGATGTTGGACTTTTCGAAACGCAGACCGAGGCTTTCGCGCAGGAACTGCGAGCCGTCCATGCCGCGTCCGGCGTAGCGGGCTTCGCCGTCGCCCTTGCCGGCGGTCAACTCGATCAGGGTGTCGGCGTCCGGGGTCCAGCCGAGCGCCACGTCGCCGTTCCACTTGTCGTAGCGCGAGGCGACGATGTCGTTATTGCCGTCGCGATAATCGTCGGAGTGCGCGGTGTTGCCGATCACTCGCACGTAGCCCAATGGCCCGCCAGCTGCGGCGTCGACGACTTTGTCGAAGCGGCCGTGGGAGGCGGCCAGAATGCTCGCGTTCACCCGCGTGCCGAGTTCACCGAAACTCTCCGGCTCACGGTCGAAAAGAATCGTGCCGGCCGATGCTCCGGGGCCATAAAGCACGGTTTGCGGGCCTTTGATTACGGTGAGTTTGTCGTAGGTTTCCGGCGAGATGTACGAGGTCGGCGCGTCCATTCGACCTGGGCAGGCGCCGAGCATCATGCTGCCGTTGGTGAGGATATTCAGCCGCGAACCGAACATGCCGCGCAGCACCGGATCGCCATTGGTGCCGCCATTGCGCACCAGCGCGAACCCCGGAATGGTCTTCAGATAATCGCCGCCATCACTGGCTGGCACCGGTTGGCGCGGGTCTTTGGGGTTGGTGACGATGGTCAGCGGCGAACTCGGCGCGATGGCGGTGATCACCGTCGGGCTCAGTTCATCCGCGTGTGCGGCGTGGTCATCGGCCAGCACCAGCGGGGCCAGCAGGACGCCGCAAAGGACGGCGATAGCGTGCCTGAAACGAATGCGCGATTCGTTCAAAGCGAAGGTCGCCCGGGTAGAACCCAGACGTGGAACAGCAGAAAACCTGGACATGACAATTTCCATCAAACAGTCGTAAACGACACGGCCGGCAGCCTGAAGCTGTCTTCTCAACCGTGTGTAATCAGCGGTGGGTGATTACGCTGCGATGGGCGGGGCGCGCGTGCGGGCGCCGGGGAAGAAGGTTTGCCGGGCATGGCCCAGGCGCGGGGAAGGCGAGGTGAAGGTGTTGGCGTGGGCGATGATGAATGCAGCGAACGTGCCGCCGCCGGTCAGTGCCGGGCAATTGAACAGCAGGCTGCAGTAGCCGCACCTTTCCCACAGCGCGTGGTGCGAGGATTGCGGCGGGCAGTGTTCGACGGAGGGTTTGGCGTCATGCGCGGTGTGATCCATACCGGGCATGTCCATCGACATGTCCATGCTCATCGGCATGGAGGTCGAGGCGTGCTGATCCATCGGCATCGACTGAGAAATCAGTGGGCCGATGAAGATCATCAACATGGCGAACAGGGCGATCCAGCTACCGTGCTCACGGTTGCTGCGGATAGACCTGGCGCTGGACGGGCGCATGATTGCGGTCAGCCGAAAGGCTTACTGAGCGTGCGCGTGGGCTTGTGTGGTTTCCGGCGGCTTCTTCTGCACGGCCACTTCGACGGTGACGTCACCGGCCTTCTCGAAATGCATCGTCAGCGGGAAGCTTTTGCCGTCGCTGAGCAGGCTGCGATCCGTCGGGTTGAGCAGCATCACGTGATAGGCCATCGGCGCGAAAGTGACATTGCCGCCCGCCGGGATTTCCACGCTCGGCACTTGCTGCATCTTCATCAGATCGCCCTGCATTACATGCTCGTGCAATTGCGCCTCGGGGGCGATTGGCGAGTCGACGCTGAGCAAGCGGTCGGCGTTTTTGCCGGCGTTGTGAATGATGAAGTAAGCGGCAACGGTCGGCGCATTCGGTGGCAGTTCCTGCGACCACGGGTGAGCGATTTCCAGCTCGCCGGCCTTGTATTCGTGGGCATGGGCGAAGCACGCAGGCAGCAACAGCGCAGCGATGACGAAGAGTTTGTTCAACATGGCAGTTCTCCAGAACGATTTGAAACGCAGGTCAATTGCGCGAACAAATCAAACCAGAGGGGAAGCGCGGGGATTGAGGCTCGGCCATTGCTGGCGCGGTGTGGGTGTTTGCAGTGAGGCGGGCGCCACGCTGCGATTGCTCTCAAAGCGGGCGAAATACAGCTGCGGCGTATGCCCCGGCAGCGCCACCAAAGGCGCTGAACCCGAGCAGCACCAGCAATGCTGCATGTTGGAGTGGTTGTCGTTGGACGGGGCTTTCTGCTCCGTGGTGCCGATGTTGATCGCCACCATCTTCGTCCCGCTGCCGGTGCAGAAACTGCTCCACAGCAATTGCTCGGCCGGTGAGTTGGCCGCTTGCGCCATCGCTCCCGTCATCGGCATGGCGAGCATGTTGAACAGCACTGCAAAGCAGGCGATCCAGGCAAATGCGAGCCGGTGTCGGTTCATGGGACAGATCCGTTGGGTGGGCGATCAGGCGCAGCTATTTAGCCTGATCAGGGCCGATAAGTAAAAAAGCGTCGTGCGGTTTGGTGTCGCAGCGCACTTTCGAATGAGTGTAGTGCTTAGGAATCGCAGCGCCAGGGCGGACGCCTTCGCGGGCAAGCCCGCTCCCACAGTGATCAATGGTGTGTCCAGACTTCATGAACACCGCGCCACCTGGGGGAGCGGGCTTGCCCGCGAAGGCGGACTCAAATTTTCGATGTTTCAGGATTTATCATCGGGCGTGAGGGCGGCTATGACTTTCTCGACGGATCCAAACTCCCGATCAACCCCAGGCAACACCGGTCGCTTCAATACCATCACTGGCACCCCACGCTCGCGCGCCACTTCCAGTTTCGGTTCGGTCGCGGTGCTGCCGCTGTTCTTGCTGATCAGCACATCGATCTGCCGCCGCTCGAACAACGCGCGTTCATCTTCCAGCAGGAACGGCCCGCGAGCGGCGATGACTTCGCAACGTTCGTTGCCGGGATAAACGTCGAGGGCGCGCAGCGTCCAGAATTGATCCGCAGGGATTTCGTCGAGGTGTTGCAGCGGTTCGCGGCCCAAGGTGAACAAGGGGCGGTAGAACGGTTTGAGGGCCGTCATCAACTCAGCCCAGTCGCTGACTTCGCGCCAGTCATCACCCGGTAGCGGTTGCCACGCAGGGCGGCGCAAGGCCCAGCAGGGGATGCCGGCCAGTTGCGCGGCGTAGGCGGCGTTGTGGCTGATTTGCGCGGCGTAGGGATGGGTGGCGTCGAACAGCAGGTCGATGCCTTCGTCACGGATGAATTGCGCCAGACCTTCGGCGCCACCGTAACCACCGACGCGCACCTGACAAGTCAGATCCGTTGGCACCCGACCCACCCCGGCCAGACTGTAAATGTGCTCAGGCCCCAGCTTACGGGCGATGGCCAGCGCTTCAGTCACGCCGCCCAGCAGCAAAATCCGCTTCATGCAAAACCTCCGGCATGGCCGACAATGCCGCCCTGACGATCAATTGCAAACACTTCGACCTGCACCTGTGCCGGCACCACGCTGCGGGCGAATTCCAGCGCGTGGCGACAGACCTCATCCCCCAATGCGATCCCCGCCGCACTGGCCATGGCCAGCGCTTGCTGACTGGTGTTCGCCTCTCGGATGCCCTGCTGCAAAATCTCATCCGCGCCAATCGCCGCCGCCCATTGCGCCAGTTGCGGCAAGTCGATGCTGGAATGGCGCGAGTGCAGATCCATGTGCCCGGCCGCCAGTTTACTGATCTTGCCGAAACCGCCACACAAACTGAGTTTATCCACAGTCACTTTGCGCAGATGCTTGAGCACCGCGCCGACGAAGTCACCCATTTCGATCAAGGCGATTTCCGGCAGGTCGTAAACCCGGCGCATGGTGTCTTCGCTGGCGTTGCCGGTGCAGGCTGCGATGTGCAGGTAGCCGTTGGTCTTGGCAACGTCGATGCCCTGATGAATCGAGGCGATGTAGGCCGCGCAGGAAAACGGCCGGACGATGCCGCTGGTGCCGAGGATCGACAGGCCGCCGAGAATGCCCAGGCGCGGGTTCATGGTTTTCAGTGCCAGGGCTTCGCCGCCCTCGACGTTGACCGTGACGTCGAAGCCACCGGCATAACCGGTTTCAGCGGCGAGCAGGCTCAGGTGATCGCTGATCATCTTGCGTGGCACCGGGTTGATCGCCGGTTCGCCGACGCCCAGCACCAGTCCGGGTCGGGTCACGGTGCCAACGCCTGCGCCGGCATTGAAACGAACGCCCGGCTCGGCCATCAATCGCACCCGCGAATACAGCAGTGCGCCGTGGGTCACGTCCGGGTCGTCGCCGGCGTCCTTGATCGTTCCTGCTTCAGCGCCGTCGTCGGTCAACCGGCAGAACTCCAGACGCATCTGCACCTGTTTGCCCTTGGGCAAGACGATCTGCACCGCGTCGGCCGAGATGCCGCCGAGCAACAGGCGAGCAGCGGCGAGGCTGGTGGCGGTGGCGCAGCTGCCGGTGGTCAGGCCGCTGCGCAGGGGCGCGGGTTGTTCGGCGGTTTCGTCACGCATCAAGAGGTTTGACCAGATCGAGCAGGGTGATTGGCAACGCCTGACGCCAGGTGTCGAACTCGCCCAGCGGTTGCGCCTGGGCGATATGGATGCGCGTCAGTTCGCCGCCGTAGCGCTCCCGCCAGTTCATCAGGGTGATTTCGCTTTGCAGAGTTACGGCGTTGGCGACCAGTCGGCCGCCGGGTTTGAGTTGCTCCCAGCAGGTCTCGAAGACGCCCTCGCGGGTCACACCGCCGCCGATGAAAATCGCGTCCGGGCGCTCCAGCCCTGCGAGTGCCTGCGGCGCGCGCCCACGGATCAATTGCAGCCCGGGCACGCCCAGCGCATCGCGGTTGTGCTCGATCAATTGTTGGCGGCCGTCATCGGCTTCGACGGCCAATGCGCGGCAACTCGGATGCGCGCGCATCCATTCGATGCCGATCGAGCCGCTACCAGCGCCGACGTCCCATAGCAGTTCGCCGGGTGTCGGGGCGAGGCGCGCGAGGGTGATGGCGCGCACATCGCGTTTGGTCAGTTGGCCGTCATGTTGGAAAGCCGAGTCGGGAAGGCCCGCGAGGCGTGACAAACGTGGAGCATTGGCATCGGCCAGGCATTCGATTGCGACCACGTTGAGGTCGGCAATCGGCGCGTCGTTCCATTCATTGGCCGTGGCGTCGACACGTCGCTCGGCGTCGCCGCCCAAATGTTCCAGAACGCTCATCTGGCTCGAACCAAAGCCGCGCTCGCGTAGCAATTGCGCGACTGCCGCCGGACTTTGTCCGTCATTGCTCAACAGCAGCAGGCGCACGCCACTGAACAGCTGCGCATTGAGGGCTGCCAGCGGCCGGGCCACTAGCGACAGTGTCACTACTTCCTGCAACGGCCAGCCGAGACGGGCGGCCGCCAGCGCGCAGGAGGACGGCGCGGGCAGGATCAGCATCTCTTCGCTCGGCAGCTGCCGCGCGAGGCTGGCGCCGACGCCGTAGAACATCGGATCACCGCTGGCCAGCACGCACACCGCTGCGCCGCGTTGTTGCAGCACTGGCGCAAGGGAAAACGGGCTCGGCCACAACTCACGCTCGCCACGAATGCACACCGGCAGCAAATCCAGTTGCCGCTGGCCGCCGACGATCCGCGAGGCGCCCATCAGGGCGCGCCGGGCGTTTTTGCCCAGGCCCTTGAAGCCGTCTTCACCGATTCCCACTACCGTCAGCCAGGGTGACATCTATATTCCTCTAAACAGGCCGATCCGACGGGCAGACTTTTCATGCCACCGGACAAAGCAGGCATAATACCGCGCCTTCGCCCGCGAAGCGCCTTTCCCACGCAGCCGGTCAGCCCCTTGAACGAACGCCCGATGTCCACCGCCATACGCCCCTCGGCCTGCCCGGGGTTGCTGCGTATCGTCCAGGCATTGGACGGCGGCATCTGCCGGATCAAACTCAACGGCGGCTCGATCAGCGCCGATCAGGCTGACGCGGTGGCCAATGCCGCCGAACAGTTCGCCGGCGGTGTGATTGAGGCGACCAACCGCGCCAACCTGCAGATTCGTGGCATCGCTCAGCAATCCGCTGCACTGATCGACAGTCTGCTGTCCGCTGGCCTCGGCCCGCGAACGGCGGCGGGCGACGATGTGCGCAACCTGATGCTCAGCCCGGCCGCCGGGATCGACCGGCAGATGCGCTTAGACACTCGCGCGCTCGCCGAACAGATTCTCGACACCCTGCAAAGCCATCCACGTTTCCATGAATTGAGCGCCAAGTTCGCCGTGCAACTGGATGGCGGTGAAGCGCTGGCGATGCTCGAACATCCGCATGACTTGTGGTTATCCGCGTTCGAGCACGACGGTGAAACGCTGCTGGCATTCGGTCTCGCGGGTTGCCCGACGGATCGCGCGGTTGGCGCCGTGGCCCTGGAAAGCGGCCATGCGCTGGTGGTCGCGGTATTGGAGTTGTTCCTCGAACTGGCCCGACCCGAGCAGACGCGGATGCGCCATTTGCTCGACGAACTGCCGATGCTGGCGTTTCTTGAACAGCTCAGGACGCGCCTGCCGATCAAAGCGGTTAGCGCTTGGCAACGCATGTCAGCGGCGGACGATCTGCACATTGGCGCTCACCCGCAGAACACTGACAACCTCGTCTACATCGGCGCGGTGCCGCCACTCGGTCGCCTCGATCCGGACATGCTGCGCGGCGCCGCGCAACTGGCCCGCCGGTTCGGCGATGGCAGCCTGCGTTTCACGCCGTGGCAAAGTCTGCTGCTGCCCAACGTGAGCGCGAGCGATGCCGCGCAAGTGCTCACAGGGCTCAAGCAACTGAACCTGCTGACCGACGCTTGTGAACCATTGTCGAAAATCATCGCCTGCACCGGTTCCAGCGGCTGTGGCAAAGGCCTGGCTGACACCAAGTGCGATGCCCGTCTTCTCGCAACGCTGTTGCCCCGTGCACAAAGCGTGCATCTGTCCGGCTGCCCGCGTTCATGCGCCGCGGCCCACTGTGCCCCGGCGACTTTGCTGGCCGTCAGTGGCGGGCATTACGACCTCTATTTTCGCGATGCAGCGCAGCCGGGTTTCGGCGCGCTGCACGCACGCAACCTTACTATTGAAGCGGCCGCGACCTTGCTCGCCGGCCGCTCCCGGAGCCCCCTTGATGCTTGATTACATCCGCGACGGTCAGGAGATCTATCGCAACTCCTTCGCGATCATTCGCAGCGAGGCCAATCTGGCGCGCATTCCGGTCGATCTGGAAAAACTCGCGGTGCGGGTGATCCACGCTTGCGGCATGGTCGAGGCCGTCGACGGTCTGCAATTCTCTGAAGGTGCGGGCAAGGCCGGGCGCGATGCGCTGGCCGCCGGTGCGCCGATCCTCTGCGATGCGCGGATGGTTTCCGAAGGCGTGACCCGTGCGCGCCTGCCGGCGAACAACGAAGTGATCTGCACCCTGCGCGACGAGAGCGTGCCGGAGCTGGCCCGTGAGTTGGGCAACACCCGTTCCGCCGCCGCGCTGGAACTGTGGCGCCCGCATCTGGAAGGCAGTGTGGTGGTGATCGGCAACGCGCCGACCGCGCTGTTCTATCTGCTGGAAATGCTCGACGCCGGCGCACCGAAACCGGCGCTGATCCTCGGCTTCCCGGTGGGCTTCGTCGGTGCCGCAGAATCCAAAGCGGCGCTGGCGGCCGACAGCCGTGGCGTGCCGTTCGTGATCATGCAGGGCCGCCTCGGCGGCAGCGCCATGGCCGCTGCGGCAGTCAACGCCCTCGCCACGGAGATCGAATGATGCAGGCAAAAGGTCGTTTGATTGGCCTGGGCGTGGGTCCCGGAGATCCGGAGCTGATTACCGTCAAGGCCCTGCGCCTGCTGCGCGAATCGCCAGTGGTCGCGTACTTCGTCGCCAAGGGTAAAAAAGGCAACGCCTTCGGCATCATCGAAGCGCACCTGCAAGAGGCACAGAACCTGCTGCCGCTGGTGTACCCGGTGACCACTGAAGCGTTGCCGGCACCTCTTTCTTATGAACAAGTCATCAGCGATTTCTACGATGAAGCCGCCGAGACGGTGGCCGCGCATCTGGATGCTGGTCGTGATGTCGCGGTGATCTGCGAAGGCGATCCGTTCTTCTACGGTTCTTATATGTACCTGCATGATCGCCTGGCCACCCGCTACGAAGCGCAAGTGGTGCCGGGCGTGTGTTCGATGCTGGGCGGCGCTTCGGTGCTGGGTGCGCCGTTGGTGTATCGCAATCAGAGCCTGTCGGTGCTCTCCGGCGTCTTGCCCCACGAGGAACTCAAGCGACGTCTGGCCGATGCCGACGCAGCGGTGATCATGAAGCTGGGGCGCAATTTCCCCAAAGTGCGTCAGGTGCTGGAAGAACTCGGCCTCGCCGAACGGGCGCTGTACGTCGAGCGCGCGACCATGGCCAATCAGAAGATCGTGCCGATGGATCAGGTCGAGCCGATGTCGTCGCCGTACTTCTCGCTGATTATCGTGCCCGGCGAACGGTGGCAAGGCTGATGACTCCATCCACTCCCGCCATTGTCATTCTCGGTCAGGGCAGCCTGGCCACCGCGCGGCGCATTCAGCAGGTGTATCCGGCGGCGCAGATCCACGGCCTCGCCGGTCGGGTCGAAGGCGCCGACTGCACCTATCAGGAATTCGGCGCGACCCTGCGCGCGTTGTATCAGCAGGACACACCGATCATCGCGCTGTGCGCGGCCGGCATTGTCATCCGCACCCTGGCGCCGCTGCTGCTGGAGAAGGGCGTCGAGCCTGCGGTACTCGCCGTCGCTGAAGATGGCAGCGCTGTGGTGCCGCTGCTCGGTGGCCTTGGCGGGGTGAATGTCATGGCGCGGGAAATCGCGGCCGGGCTGCAAGTCGCGGCGGCAATCACCACCAGCGGCGAGCTGCGCTTTGGCACCTGTCTGCTCAATCCTCCGAGTGGCTACGCGCTCGCGGATCTGGAACTGGGCAAGCGGTTTGTCTCCGACCTGCTGGCCGGGCACCCCGTACGCATCGAAGGTGCGGCGCCGTGGCTGGCGCAGGCACAGCTACCGGAAGATCCGCAGGCGCAGCGTTCGATCCATATCGGCAGTGCCGAACGCGAAGCGAACGCCAATGAATTGCTGATTTACCCGCGCAGTGTCGCGGCGATGGTCAGCGCTGAAGTGCCGGATCTGCCGAACACCCTGCGTAGCGCGTTGCACGAGGCAAAAGTGGCGGTGCAATCGCTGGCCTGTCTGGTGGCGATCGACACTGAAATGGCCGCGGCGAATCTGCGTGAAGCGGCGCTGGAGTTGGGCGTGCCGCTGCGGTTTATCGCTGCAACGAGCGACCTTCATGCGCTGCCGGATGTGTCGATTATCGGCTCAGCACACGGCATCACTTTGGCTGTTTCCGAGCAGCCGCTGGACGTCGCGCAAATCGGTCGCCCACGCGGGCGCCTGGCGGTAATCGGTCTCGGTCCCGGCGCTGCCGAACTGATGGTGCCGGCGGTGAAAGCCGAACTGGCCCGCGCCACCGACGTGCTCGGCTACGAAACCTACGTGCGCATGGCCGGCCCGTTCCGCGACGATCAAATCCAGCATTGCACCGACAACCGCGAAGAAATGCAGCGCGCCCGCCACGCCTTCAGACTGGCGGCTGCGGGTCGTTCGGTGATCGTGGTGTCTTCTGGCGATCCGGGTGTGTTCGCCATGGCGGCGGCGGTGCTCGAAGCGTTGCACGAATCGACCGATCCGGCCTGGCACAGCGTCGATCTGGAAATCCTTCCGGGTGTGTCGGCCTCGCTCGCCACCGCCGCTCAGGCTGGGGCGCCGCTGGGGCACGACTTCTGCGTGATGTCGCTGTCGGACAACCTCAAACCGTGGTCGATCATCGAGAAGCGTCTGGATCTGGCGGCCGAAGCGGATCTGGCGCTGGCGTTCTACAACCCGATCTCCCGCGCCCGTCCGTGGCAACTGGGGCGTGCGCTGGAGATCGTCGCGCAGCATCGCACCCCCGAGACGCCTGTGGTGTTGGGCCGCGATATCGGCCGGCCGGGCCAGACCCTGCGCACCACGACGCTGGGCGCGCTGACCGCGGATCAGGTCGATATGCGCACAATGGTGCTGATCGGCTCGTCCACCACGTGCACCTTTCCTCGCGCTACGGGGGGCGAGTGGGTTTACACGCCGCGCTGGTACGGCGAGAAGCCGGATGCCTGACGGTGTTTCTTTCAGGGCTCATGAGAAGTTGTAAGTAACTTCGCGCATTTGTGAGCTTAAGTTAACTCCGTCGGGTACAACTTCCCGGACTATAAACAAGGCTGCGAACCATTGGGTTCGTGGCCTTGTTTGCTTTTCAGCAGACAATACTGGGCGGCGGTGTTTATCCCCGATGGATCGCTGCTTAACAGTTGAATGTTGTTCGATGTTTCTCCTGTCATTGTTTGAATTTTTTCGCGTTTGATTCATTCGTCTTTGCCCAATAGTTTTGTCCGTCTAATGCTTTATCAACTCAAGGATGGGGATGTAATGGGTACTTCGGAAAGTCACCAAGGGCGGTCTGCCTTTATTTCGTCGCAAGAATATTCAACTCTGCAAACGGTGTTGAGTGAGTTCTCCGGTTCTGCCGAGTACGCGGCACTTGCCAGGCACTATCAGGGGGTAAGTAAAGCAGTCGATGTGGCGGAGAAAATGCTGTCGGCAAAACTGTTTCAGGAAACACTCGCGTCCTTGCTGCGCCAAAAGGTAACACCGGTTCCTTCAGCAATCGACCAGATCTACGACGGACTAGAACAGTATGTGACGACGCTGTCCGATACGGTAACCCTGCTCTCGGGCGCTGCTACGCCCGTGCCCAAAATCATGCATTTCGTCTGGGTAGGCGGTAGCGAGGTTGGCAACATCCAGCGCGATTACATGAACATCTGGCGCGAGGTTTTGAAACCGCAGGACTACAAGTTCAACCTTTGGTACGACAGTGATGCGTTACTGGCTTTTGAGATGAATCGCGTGATTCTCGACAGTGCCAGGGTGCATGCAATGGAGTCAGGCGGGAGTGACGTGACGCAGTCCCGGCAGTTGTCGCAAATGATTGAAGACCGCGCCCGGGTTTTGAAAAATCAGATGTTCGACTATCTCAACCAGCCGCAGTGGGCGGGTCGCACGGACGAGGCGCGTATCGAGCTGATGGTTCGTGCTTACGGCAAGGATCGCGCGACGCTAGAGGCTTTCCGACAACGCTGTCTGGACACGCATCAGGCGATGGCCGGGCAGGATCTGCAGTTGCGGGATGTCAAACATGAGTTCGCGGGTCACTTTTTACAGGACGTCTATCAGCGAGAAGTCGGTATGCGCGGCAACTTTGCGGCGGCCAGTGATGTGGTGCGGTTGCAGGCCGAGTATCTGGAGGGTGGTCGTTACAGCGATATGGATTACTTGCCGCCGCTGGCCGATAAGTTGGGGGGCGTGGATATAAGCGGCTTCAGTGATGAACAGCGGTTGGGCGTGTTGCAACTTTTGCTCAATCATAACGAGGCATTGATGCCCGGTCGGGACCGTCAACGCTACGTGGATAGAACCGACGAGGTTCCGGCTCGCGTTAAGGAGGCCTTGCTCGCTTTCGCGCGCAGCCAACCCGATGTCCATGAAATATTCGTTGCGCCGCGTGATGCCCCAGTGCCCAAGAATGGATTTCGTATGGGGACTCAGTTCGACCGGGAAATGAATGCTCATTTTGTGGCTCACGCTCAAAGCGGTATGACCCTGGCAATCATGCAGTTGATTCGCTTCAACTATGACGCTCTGCAGGCGATTGAACGAAGGGCTGCCGAGGCAGGTGTCAGTTGGGCGCAAAGCGACAGGTTGCTGGATGTCATTGAAAACGTACTGAATGAAAAAAGAGCAGAAGGGGGGCTCAATCAATCCGTTAAGGATTTTTTGGGTAATTTGGGGCAGGCCATTTTCGGTTACTACCAGGACGGTATTCGAATCGAAGCTCGCGGCACTATCGCCCTGACCGGTCCCGGTGCCGCCATCACTGGCATCAAGCAATACATTGAAACGCATCTGCACGCGGACTCTCAGGTCGCTATCCAGGAACGACTGCGGCTGGCTGAAGGCTACAACGTCAATACCGAAGAGGAAATGATCTCCGGCTGGACCGTCAACGATGATCCCGAGAAATGGCTGGTCAAAGAACAGGAGAAATGGCAAACCGGCAAGCTCAAATCACGTTATGCCGGCGATCTGAATGACCTGCTCAAAGGGCAGACACTGACCTTCAAACAAGGCTGGCCGCTCATCGAAGGCAGGCCGGTGCTGTTGACCTCCGTCCTGCAACAACTGATGGAGACGCTGGGCGATCCGTTCATTCGTGCAATGAAGGACAAGTTGAGTGGTGACATCACGTTCGATAAACCAGTGGCCATCGGTTTCGACGTCCGCCAGCAAATTCTCGCTCAACCCGTCAGCGAGCTGCCGCCGTCTCACGGTGCCGAATCCACCAGCCACTTGAACGAACTGTTTACCCGGGTTGCACACGGGTCGCTGACGGTCGAGCAACTCAGCCCGTTGTTGCGCGTGGTGCTGGGCGGGATGTTTGGCGCTACGCGTCTGGACACCAGCGGTTTTGCCGGTGCGTGGCAGCAGGCCATGGACCTGGCAACGCAAACCGCCGAAGGTGGCCTGTTCGCCCGTTACAACGCGCTCGAAAAAGCCTTGCGCCAACACGCGTCCCCGGCGTTTGAAGTGGGTCTTGCGAACGCTCGTCAGCCAGGCACGCACACAGCGCGCGAACTCAAGGTACTGGCTATGACAGATCCCTTGACGTTGCACCAGTGGGGTGAGCGCATCGGGCAAATCAACAGCACCGCACAACGTGAATATCACACGCAGATCCTCAGGCGCGGTGCGCAGGTTCGTGCCGAACTGTTCATGGCCGGGGCCATTTCCGCCAGGCAAATGCCGCAGGATCTACTGATGCGCACGCCGGGCGATCCCGGCCGTCGGTGCTATCCGCTGGCACTGTTGATGGCGGCGGCACTGACCCAGGGCGACTCGGCCGAACGCGCGCTGATCGGTCGAGTGGCCAATGCCAGCCTGACCCCCGAAGACGCCGACTCGCGGGCGTTGCTGTCGGCGCTGGACGAATTGCAAGCGCTGCCGTTGAACGATGTCGGCAAGCCCCAAGGCACTCACAGCCTGGAAAGCATCGCACAAACGCTGGAGGCGAAAACGGCTCCGAGCGTCATGCTGCTCGATACCGGCAATCACGCGATGCTGGTGGCAAAAATGCTCATGGGCAGTCAGACGGTCTACCGTTTTTATGAGCCTAACTTCGCGATCTACGGATTTTCACGGGTTGAACAGCTCAAGCAAGGCATGCAGCGCTACCTCGCCGGCGATAACGGCGCGATGGCCAGACTTTACGGTCTCGCGGATGGAGAGGCAGCGCGGTTCAACGTCATTGAACTGAACACCACAGAGCTCGCCGGCAAAGTGCTTGCGTCGAATACGCGGCTCGACAGTTTTTTGCAGAGTGGGCCAATAGTCGAGCCCAAAACGGCTTCGGTCTGGGAAAAACAAGCGGTGGGGCGCCGGCGCTCGCTGAACGAAAACGCGCGGATGGGGGCCAGTCTGGCGCAACTGGACGCCCGTTACTGGGCGCAGGAATTCGATCAGGCCAGCAGCAATCTGCGAACCGAGCACTCGCTGGGCGGTGAATATTTGCCGCTGTTGGATACGCTTGAACAAAAGCCAGGCGCGGGTTACAGCGTGACGCTGGTGGATGCGCACAATCCGCAGAACACCCGAGTGGTGACCACCCATGATGTGCGGTTCAGCAAGGTCAAACAGCATATTCAGCGTCTGGTGAAGACGCTGGCAGGCAAACCAACCGCTTTGGGTGAAGCCGACGGCGGCAGTCGATTGAGTTTTGCCTTTGCGATCCAGACCCTGATCACCGAAATGCGCAATCGTGAATATCAGGCCGGGGAAGGTCAGGTACCGGCGTTGTCGATCGCACTTCAGGTGCAGGTCTATGTCAGCTATGCCCAGTTGGGTTTTGGCGTGTTGAGTGATTCGGTGCAGTTGATCAACCTGGTTCGGCAGGTGGCGGCCAGTGAGCAAGCGCTGGCCCTGCGCCAGTCATCGCTGTCGGCACGGCTGCTGGGCAAGGCTTCGATCGTGGGCGGGATCGGCTTTTCAGTCATCAATATCGGCTTCGATATTTATGGCCTGACGGTGGCGGAAAACCAGGAGCAGCGCTCGCGGCTTGCCACTCAATTGACCTTCAATGTGGCGGCGCTGGGGCTCGACATCGTGGCGCTGGCTGTTGGCGGAACGGTGGGCGCCGCTGCGGCGATTCTGTCGGTGCCGTTGCTTGGCGTCGGCATTGGCGTGACGGCCATCGCCAGTAATCTGGGGCAGATCAGCGACAAGGCCAAAGGCGTGGGCGCACATTTGCGCAAGGTTAAAAACGCCTACGGGACCGCCGGTTACTCCCGCAAGGACGGGGTGTTGCGATTCGAACCCGAGGCCGTCATCACGTTGCTGGATCTGCAAAAGAATCAGGTGAGCTTTGACAGTCAGAAGTTCTATCCCATGGTTCGCGGTGGTTTGGAGTTGCCGAAATACAACGACGATCCCATGCAAATTCACCGGGCAATCGATATCCGTGAGGCGTTGAAGCTTCCCGGCAAGATTGGCCTGATCCGGGTTGTCCCCGACGATATCCAGACTGTGGTGCTGCCCTGTACGCCTGTCTGCTATTACGGTTACGAATACCAACTGGGAACGCCAGGATATATCTATCAGTCCATGTCGGGAGAACGGCACGAGAGTCGGGCATCGAGTGAGGTTCCCACATCGGTATTCTCTGGTTTTTTCCCCGGCCTGGCGCTGGCGAGTCTGTTCGACGACCGGATCGAAACCTGGTATCCCGACTTGCGTAACAGCGTCGTGGAGAAGCTGGAGTATGACGAGCTAGGTAACCAGCGGTTCTATTTCACCGTCAATACACCTCTCCCGCACATTCTGTACAAGTTGCATCCGATCTATAAGCCGACCCATATCGAGGTGCGGCTGGATGAGCATGTGCGTCAGTTACTGATTCCGGAGCTGCCGCCGGAATGGAAAAAACTGATCTCTTATGCGATTACCGCTCAGTCAGGGCTTTATCAGCTCTGGCTCACGCCCGGGGTTAAAGCGGTGACGCTCGATGATGTCAGCTACGCGAAATGGGTGATTCACGCACCTTGGGCTGGCCTTGAACGCGTCACTTTCGACGGCGCGAACCTGATCGTCGACGGCATTGTGCTCAATGCCTTCGAAGGAATGATCGAACTGGCCAAGGGTGAGCTATTCCAGGTGGACTGGCAGGAAAAAAGATTGCTTCTGCTGTCTGTCTCGCTCGATGCCAAGAGCACCGTAGCGCAGGTGCTCTCGCACATGCGTAAACGGGCCAGGGAAAAGCGTTTGGTATCGGCATACGTGCCGCTTTACAAGTACACGGTGCCTTACACCTCTGCCAATCAACCGGTCGTCACCAACGCGTTCTATGAGGTAGCGCGTGACCGCTTGCTCTACGCCCGCAACCTGCCTGAAACCGTCAATGAGGGTGTCGTTCTGGCAGGCGCCAACGCGCAGCACGCATGGTTCTACCATCCGGATTATGCAACGGTCTGGCGCGTCGATGCGGTGACCGGCACGGTCATCCACCGTTATCGACTGATGAACCCGGCGAGCGGTGCAAAGATCATTGGCTGTGTTCAGGATGCGCACAGCACTCTGCGGATATCGCAACGAATGCTGGAACAGAGCGAGGTCGAAACGACCCTGGAGTATCGGATAACGGGTTGGGCAATCGAGTTGACGGGTATCAAGACCTCATCCCGGCAGCACGACTACGTCCACAAGCCCGGTGCGGTTTACTGGTCCTCCTTGATACGTCACTTTGCCACGTCGCGCCCTTTCAAGGATGCAACGCCTGGCATGGGGGGGGCGATCAGCACCGGGGGGCTCGCCAGATTTGTGCATGCGCGTGCCTACGTTCTCGAAGGGCTGCGTGATCAGGCCTGGCTTGGCCTGAGCAGCGGCCGCTATTTCCGCGCGGGGCTTGGCAGTCAGCCGGACATGGTGATGCTGATGCCGCATCAACCCCAGGACTTCGCGATGCTCTTTTACAGTAAAGAAAACGGGGAAATCAGCCGTGGTATCGAACCTCGAACAGCAGGGGCCGAGTATAGAAATGAAGTGATCGAAAGGGGCGTCAGCGAGGTTACCCAAGCAGGCGAACGTTACATTGCCACCAAGAACGATGGTCGTTTGTTCGAGATCGACCCATTGGGGGCGTTGAAGTTTGTCGGCCTTGGTCAGCGTTGGCTGCAACGTCACCCGGATTGGCTAAGCGCATTACCTGCGCTGGCCGCCACCTATCGAGCGGCGCCTTTCCCGATCATCGGTTTGGGCAGTGTTTCCGGCAGCGCGTTGCTCGCGGTGTGGTGTATCGAGGAGCAGGTGCTGCTGGCCGATGTCGCTGGCGGCAAAGAACTGGCGTTGCTTGGGCTGACCCCGGACAAACAAGCGGCCTGGCTACTGGATGTCTCGGCCGGGCAACTCTATCGCCAAGCGCTGGTGTCGATCGAGGCATTACGCGGGGCATTTGCCACGGGCACCCGGCTGCTGGACCCCGAGCAGTTGCCGATGGCGAAAAAAGTCTGGGACCCATGGTCATTTGCCGAGGTGCTGGTGCAGGGGCAGGGCTTGCTCGGGCGTACCCGCGAAGGCGTCAACCTGGAACTGCTGGATCAGCACCCGGCACGTATCGTCGGCGTCGAAAAACAATGGGTGTCTATTGCCGGACAGACTCCGCAGCAATTGCAGGCCCGCTTGAAGGCGTTGCTCAAAGGACAGTCCCATGCACCGGTTCTGCACGTCGAAAACTCTTCGGATCGCTACACGTACTTTGTGCCGGAACTGGACCAACTGTTCGATATTTCCGGTCGGGCTGATGGCCAGTGGGCGGTGTTTCTTGGCACGCGCAACCAGTCGATAGCGATGCTCTTCGATCCGCTGGATAGCCTGAACTCCAGTCGAGAGTCGGAACATGCCGTTTGGGTGCCTGGCCAATACGCCCGGCGCGAGGGTGAAGTACTGTCGCTTGAGATGAGCGGTGAGGTCACTGATGTCCTGGACATGTTGCCTGACGGGGTCGACAAGTTGATTCTGGGGTTTGGGGCGCAGGCGTTGAGTTATCAAGTGTCGGAGCAAGCCTGGCAACGGCTGGATTGCATTGTGGTCGATCCCCGGCGCCCGTTGGGAGCAGAAACCACCAGCACCTGCACGCTGATGCTGGACATGGACGCCAATGAACGCCTGTTGGTGTCGTTGGTCGACGGGCAATTGGTGTTCACTGACTCGGACAACGCTCACAGCCTGATCGTGCGGGATGTCGTGATGCAAGGTGAAGAGCAGAGCGTAGCGATGCAGATCGGCATCAAGATTCGCGCAAAGCAATACTTGCGGGGAACCGGGGAGTGGCTCAACGCATTGTCAGCAGCGCGAGGCGATGAAGGACATGCCTCAGTGGAAACACTGATAAAACAGTTACATTGAAATATCAGGTCAAACTGAAAGTGCAGGGCCGCGAATATATATTCGCGGCCCTTTTTATTTTTAATTGGTTTTAATTTGTGTTCTGTTGCTCAGGTTTTATTGGTGTTTTTCCCATGAGGGGTTGCAGTGAAATATACAGAGTGAAATTTATTGTTCTCTCGCGTTGATGCGTTGTTTGGTGGTTCTGGTCTTTGAAAGAAATTGAGTTTTATCTCGTTTGAGTTTTGCTTTTGTTAGTGGCTAGCTTGGCCCTGGAATGTTCTGTGGAAGTCCTTGGGGTAAGTTATGTCAAATGTTGAAGGTGTAAGTAATGATAACTACGTTAACTTTTCTGAGCTGTTCAGGCGTGCGGATTTCGAGCGCACACTGTCGCTGCATAAAGAAAGTAAGCATTATGAAGCACTGTTGCGCTATTACTCCGCCTGTGTGAGTGCCACCGATACGCAGCAGTTGATTGAACCACTGAGATTATTGCGCCAGACACTGGAACAACTGTTGGGCAATAGCCGAGTGCGGCGGGAGTTGGAACCGCCGGTGGCCACGATTGAAAAACCGGCCGCAGAGCTTTCGCGAATTTACGACAAAGTTGAAGCCTTCGAATCACGCGTTCATCTCGGCGTCGAACTGATTAAAACTGTACCGACACCCGTTCCAAAGACCCTGCACTTCGTCTGGCTCGGTGGCGGCGTCGGCCCCATCCAGCGTGACTACCTCAATGTCTGGAAACAGGTACTCACCGGGCAGGGTTACACCCTTAATCTCTGGTTCGACAGTGACGCGTTACTGGCGTATCAGACCAATAAACTGATTGTCGAGGCGGCCAAGGCGGATGCCTTGGCGCAGGTCGCAGGTAAAACAATTGCCGAAGATGCACTGGCCGATCTTTACGAAGCGCGCGCCATTGTGCTTAAGCAGCAGATGCAGGCGCACATCGATGCCGCCGTGGCTAACGGTAAATCCGCCGATGACGCTCGCATCGATTTGCTGGTTAGCGCCTATGGCCAGGACGAGGCGCAACTGCAAGCACTCAGAGAACAAAATCGCAGCAGCTTGCAAGGCATGCTGGGGGGGGATCTGCAGTTGCGTGATCTCGACAACGCGACAACGCCATTACAACTGCAAGATATCTATGAACGGGAAATCCGCTTGCGCGGCAATCTGGCGGCCGCATCGGATGTCGTGCGTGCCGAAGTCCTGCATGGGGAAGGCGGCAGCTATGCCGATGTCGACAACTTGCCGCCTCTGGTGGAAAACCTGAGCGGTGTCGACCTCAGTGTTTTGAGCGTCGACGCCCGCCTGGGCATTCTGCAGTTGCTGCTCAATCACAACCCCGAATGGATGCCGGGCCGTCAGTCTTCCAACAGTTACGCCAAAAGCATTCCGGCAGAGCATCTTGCGGCGCTTGAAGCGTTCGCCAAAAGCGGCCCGGCACTGAGTCAGGTTTTCCAGGCACCGACCGATTTGCTGGCGCGACCGTTCATGTTGCGTGCGGTGGCCGAAGGCAGTTCGACGACCAATGCTTTCTTGATGGCGCATGCCGGGTCGGCGACGCTGCAAGCGGTGATCGAGCGCATCCGCTTCAATTACCGGTTGGTCGACGAGACACTTCAGATGGCTGCGCAACGCAATGTCGCACTGACCGACTTCGACGGTGTGCTGCCACTGGCTCTGACCGTTTTGGAAAAAACCTACGGCCGGCTGCGCGAACTGCCGAATCAGGAGGAGATCCTCGCAGGCTTTCTCGCCAGTGCCGCCGCCAGCTACTTCAGTGACGGCATCCGTCCTCAGAGTGAAGGCACCATCTATCTGACCGGCCCCGGCGCGATACGCGACGGCATGGTCGATTACGCCAAGGCACACCTGACCCCCAGGCAGGCCGAGATGATCCGCGCCGAAGCGGCCATTGCGCGCTATGCGTCGGTCAACCGTGCCACCGAAGAAGAGCTGGATCACTCCTGGAAAGACAACGCGAACGATCCGGTGAAATGGGTGGAGGACGAGCAGGCGCGCTGGCAGCAAGGTCAGTACACGACCCGCTATAAGGGCGATATCGCACAGTTGCTCAAGGGCTCAATCATTGAGTTCGAACAAGGCTGGCCGTTGATTGAAGGTAGAGCGGTGCTATTGACTGACGTATTACAGCGTCTGGTCGACGGGCTTGGCGAACCGTTCACTGAGGCCATGCGAAAGGGGCATGATGGTGCAATCAGGTTCGAGAAGCTGTTGCCGTTGAGTTTTGCCGACCGTCAGTTGATCAGGAATCAGCCACTCAATGCGCGGCCACCGGTTTTTCTCAACGATCAGCGATTCCGGAGTCTGGGGCTGGATGAAGTGTTGAGTGCGCTGGCCCATGGCGAACTGTCTCTCGTCGAGACAACGCCACTGCAACGTCTGTCACTGGGCGTGTTGCTGGGGATTGATTCACTGCACAGCCAGAACTTCGACCGCTTCAGTGGCGAACTGGACAACCTGGCCAACAGTGTCCGTGAGTTGGGAGCTTCGAATCGTTATGCAGTCATTGAAAGACACCTCTATAGCCGCCGTGATGCGCAGTTTCTTAGCGGTCTTGCCGGCGATATCGCAGAGTCGGCCGCATCGATCAGCGCGCTGGATCTGAAAAAAGCCGCACTGATGAAGGCACAAACACTTCAGCAGTGGGGCCGATACGCCGCGCAAATTCAACAGACAGCCACCCTTGAGCATCGCTTGCAGATCAGCGAACGGATGGATCAGGTGCTCGGCCAGATCGAGGCCAACAGCGTAAAACCGGTGCCGCAGGATTTGTTACTGGGTGGCGCCGGCGAAGCCATCGGTGGGCGCTGTTATCCCTTGGCACTGATGATGGCCGCCGCTTTTGCAACCGGGGAAGTGGCTTCACATCGGTTGCGTGAACGTTTTTATCTGTCCGTCATTGAGCCGCAACAGAGTGATTCGCAGGCTTTCGTGCAAGTGCTGGAGGAGCTGCGAAGCGCTCAACTGAGCGAAGTGGGAACGACGCTCAGTCGTGCTGATCTGACACAGGTCACCGCTGCACTGGAGAACCATGCCAGCCCCCGAACATTAATGCTCAACTCTGACAACCACTCGATGCTGGTGGCGAAAACCGTTGTGGGTACGCAAGCCCTCTATCATTTTTACGACCCCAACTTCGGTCTGTTCGAATTTGAAAGCCCCGCCATGTTCAAGCGGGCGCTCGAGCACTTTTTTCTGAAAGTGGGCATGGCCAAATACTATGCCGCGTACGGTGGCAGTGTCCGTCCGACCTTCGATCTGATTGAACTGGATGGCGCAAAAGTAGCGGCCTTGCCATTGTCCGGCGGGATCGATGTGGCGAAAGTGCTGACGAACGATCCGCTCCCGGGTCAACCGCCAGGCAAGCTGCGTCAGCGCCTGAACAGTGCCCACGGTCGATCGCTGGTCGACAATTCGCATTTGGGTGCCAGCTTGCTTGGGCTGGATGGCCATTGGTGGGGGCAGCAGATCGCCGGCGCTACCACTGCGCTGCAAGAGCTGCATCCCTCGGTCACGCCGTTGGTGCCGTTGTTCGAAACGCTGGAGATCACCGCCGAAGGCAAATATCGGCTGAGCCTCGTCGACCCCTCGATACCCGAACACGTGGTTCAAGTGGTCAGTGATGACCACCGATTGTTGCGGATCAAGAACTGGCTGTCCGAGCAGTTCTCCACTCTGGCACGCAAACCGATCGACAGCGTCGGTGTACTGGACCCTACCGAGGCCGGCGCTGTTCATACCCTGAACGCAGGGTTCTCGATTCAGGCACTGATGAATGCCTTGCGTGGACGTGAAGGCGAGGATCGGACGCTGACCACAGCGGTGCGCCTGCACGCCTACCTCAATTACGCGCAGTTGGTGCATGGCAATGTCGTAGACGTAGTCGGTCTGATTCAACTGGTCAAAACTGCGCTGGGGGAGGAGAAAATCATCGCCCGCACCTGTGCCTCGGTCGTCACCGAAGCGTTGGGACATGCGGCCAATGAAGGTGTCGGCGCCGTGCTGGGGCTGGCAAACGTTGGTTTTGATATCTACCAGTTGGCGAGCGCACAGAACGACGTCGAAAAAGCACAGTTTGGGACACAGCTGGCCTTTGACTCGGCCAGCCTGGCATTGACTGCCGGGGGGGTTGGTGCCGCCGTGGCAGGCGCATCCACCGCCGCTGCAGTGTTGGGTGGTGCCGGCGTGATTCTGGGCGGGCTGGCGGTCGGTGTCGCGGCGCTCGCCCAAGGGTTTGCCGGTATTGCGCGCAACGCCCAGGATGTCGGGGCGTTTTTTGCAGACATGGAAGGCGCCTATCGCGGGCTCGGTTACCGCTTCGATGACGCGCTGGGGGCGTGGGTCGCGCACCCGTCGCTGATTGTCAAAAGCATTGATCTGACCGCTGGCAAGGTGCTGTTCGACAGCCAGAAGCTCTACCCATTGCGCGACCATTTCGGCGTCCCGGATTTCGACTCCGATTACGCTCGGGCGATCAATATCCGTCAGCAGTTAGGCTTGCCCGGACAGGTCCAGTTCTTCCCGGCTGCCAGACAAACCATCGTCCTGCCGTGTACGCCTCAGACTTGTTATGGGTATGAGTACAAGGCGCTACCATTTGCCTCTTGGCGGCATGATCGCGGTTTCGATACCGCCCGGCGCCTGGAGAGAAAACTGGCTGATGGTCAATGGCTGTTTCTGTTTTCGTTTTACTCGTTTCCTTCGCATTACATTGTTCATCGTCTGTTTCCCGAGTATCGCGACACCGTCATCGACGTACACCTCGATGCGGTCGAACGCACCTTGGTAGTGCCGTCGCTGCCGACTGCCTGGCGGGGCAAGGTGTCGTATCGGATCTCCAGCGCCGGTGCGTCCTGTTCCGTGCTGCTCAATCACGGCGCCAGCATCGAATTGCACACGCCGAGTCAGAAGCAGGGCCGCTGGGTGCTGCAGGCTGGCTGGGCCAATGAAGAGAACATCCGGGTCGAGCTGTATGGCGAGCTGTACATCGGCGATGTTCACGTGAAGATATCCGGCCATGGACGCCACTCGGTGTTGATCCGTACGGCCAATCAGCAACTCTTCAGCGTTGACTTCGGCAAGCGTCAGCTGAACATCATTGAACAAAGCGCGCATGAAGGGCTCGATGAACAAGCGTTGCTCGAACACTACAAAACCCTCGCCCGAGAGCATCGTCTGGTGCTGCCGTATACACCGGTTCATAACTGGTTGATCCCGTTCGAATCGCCGCAGGAGCCGCGTTACACCACCGCCTGGTATGACGCCCGGGAAGAGCGCTTTCTCTATATTCGCAACGAGAAAATCGCCGATACCGAGGACGCGCAACTGGCCTTGGTGGCCAATGGATTTGCTTATTTCTACCTGGCGGACAGCTACAACATCTGGCAGGTCGATGTGGTCAGCGGGCTGCTCAAGGTTCAATACCGGTTGCTGGTGCCGGAGGGCGAAAGTGCGATTGGCCCCGTCGAAGTCGATGAGCACGGCGTGATTCATTTGATACAAACCGTCAGCAGCCCTTATGGCACTCGCCGGTTCAATTACCTGATTCATCAGGAGCAGTTGCTGCTGAGTTCCGTCACCCATGCAATGGCGCGGGAGCTGCAAGCGAGCGTGTTCGCCCACGAGTCGCTGGCCGACTGGTCGACGGTGCTGGGCAAATACACGATGGCTCGTCCCAGTGCGGAACGGGACGGTGCGACGACGGTTGACTGGCAGCCGGCGACTTACGTTTCGGTCAGTTGGAAATTCGAACCGGACAGACGTGACATCGTATGGGTTCGCAGCCGTGATCGATTGTTGATCCACCCGTTGCCGCTTCCTCGCCATGCCCGTGGCTGGCCCGACTCGATCAAGAATCTGACCGAGCTGGTGCTGCTGCCGATGACGGGCGCAAGCGATGTGTATTTCATCTACAACCGCCTCGACCAGGTTCTTTGCCGACTGCAGCGCGACGTGGCGCAGGGCAAGCAGCAGTGGTCGCATCGTTGGGTCGAACCAGAAGGGCTCAAGCAGATTGTGGCGGTGGAGAACGGCTACCTGATACTGGATGAAGAGGGCCGACTCTTTAACCTGACCGCACAAGGTGAGGCGCAATTGCACGGTGTCGGCGAGCAGTGGCTCAAGGGGCGTGCACATTGGTGGCAGGCACTGGAACCGATTTCCAAACGTTACCCGGTGGAGCGGTTTGCGATTGTCGGATTACGCAATGCCGCCGGTGATGGCCAACTGAGTGCCTGGCATATGAGCAACCGCGTGCTGTTATGCGATCCGGGGCGCGACAAGCCCGTGCGCGTGCTTGGCATGACGCCGGATAATCGAACGGCCTGGTTGTTCAGTGTTTCCGATGGTGAAATCTGGCGTCAGGCGTTCGTCGATCCGCAGCAGCTTGATCGCGCCTTTGGCGAGGGTCAGCAGCTATTGCACCGCGATGCTTTACCGGCTCCCGAGCAGGTGTGGAGCGCCTGGCATTTTGCCGAGGTGACAGTCGATGGCGCCGGGTTACAGGGCACCACTGTTGAGGGTGTCACGTTGCGACTGGGTCATCAGCAGGCGCCGGTGGTCATCGGTGTTGAAAGTCGCTGGGTGACTGCGCAGGGCGCGCCTCTGATCGAACGCCTGCAAACCTTGTTGGCTTGTGCCGATCATGGTGACTTCGTGTCCGTGGCGTCCGGGCCAGATCATTTGCAATGGTATGACGTGAAAAGCGCCCGACTGGTGAGTATTGCCGCCACCGATTTACCCACGGACTTTGTAATGCTGGGCACCCGGAATCAGTTCAAGGTGTTGTTGCATCAGCGCCGGGAGGGAACGGTGCAGGTTTATCCGGGCAAGCACAGCATCGGGCCGTTCGATTACATCCAGCGCGATGGGCACGTCTTGACCGTTGAAGGTCATAACAGAATGAATGATCTGCTACCGCTGCTTGCCGATGACATCAATACGTTGGTTGTGCGACTGGGGCAGGGCGGCGTGACCTGTCATTTGTCAAAGGCTGCCTGGCAGAGACTGGATGCTGTCATCGTCGATTGCCGGCATGCGCTGGGAGAAGTGCCGGCAGTGCCGGGCAAGTTGCTTTGGGATTTTGAATCGCCGGAAAAGCTGCTGTTCGAGATCGTTGAGGAGCATCTGGTGATCGTTGACCCTGAGAGTGAACACTCGCTGATTTTCCGTGATGTGTGTTCCCCTGATCCGGCGTTGCGCGGTGAAGTGTTCCTGGCATTTGGCAAGCAGCAATCCCACGCCATTTCTGCGTGGGTGCAGCGGTTGCAGGCTAGGACGGCACGCATGGCCAACGTCACCCCGCAGACGCTACTCGCAGAGCCGGCCGCCCGCTAAAACCGGCGGATAACAAAACGCCGCGAACGGTATCGTTCGCGGCGTTTTACTGTCAGGCGACTCTCGCGGGCGCCGAGGCTCAGGGCACCAGATAGCCTTTGACCCCGGTGAAGATGATCTGCGCCGCCAGTGCGCAAACGAACAATCCCATCAAGCGACTGACAATCTGCAAACCCTGGTCGCCGAGAATCCGTTCGATGCGGTTGGACAAGTACAGCACCACACCCACGGTAAAACTGGCCAGCGCAATACTCATGATTGCCGTGAGCTTGTCGTCCCAGTGCGGCTGGCTGACGCCCATCACCAGCAAGGCACCGATGGTACCGGGGCCGACGGTCAGCGGAATGGTCAGCGGCACGATAGTCACGTCCTGCTGCACGTTGTCGCTTTGCACCACCGACTTGCCTTGCGCCATGCCCAGGGCCGAGATGAACAGCACACTGCCGGCGCCGATGCGGAACGCATCCACAGTGATGCCGAACACATCGAAAATCACCCGCCCGAACAAATACAGCAAAACGCTGGAGACCAGCGTGGCGATGGCCACTTTCCAGGCCAGGCGGCGTTGCTCCTTGCGCGAATAACCACGGGTCAGGCTGATAAAACAGGACAACACGAAGAACGGGCTGTAGAGCACCAGCATCTTCAGGTAAACGCTGAATAACACGTGGAGCATGGTGCAAGCTCACTGGCGAGGGAAGTCGTGGGGGAGTCTATCAGGCGCTACCGGGTCTGTCGGCTCACGACGGTTGCGTGGTCGTCCGATTCTGCTCGTCACGCTGGGCGACCCAATGTTCGATCAACTCGCGCAGTTGCGACAACTCGACCGGCTTGGACATATGCCCATCCATCCCCGCCTGGCGTGCGCGTTCCTTGTGTTCGGCGAGGATGTGCGCCGTCAGCGCAACGATCGGCGTGCGGATGCGTTGGTTGCTGACTTCCCAGGCGCGCAATTGCTGGGTCGCGGAGAAACCGTCGAGGATCGGCATTTCGCAGTCCATCAACACCAGGTCGTAACGCTGGGCTTTCATCGCTTGCAGCGCTTCTTCGCCGTTGCTGGCGGTGTCCGGTTGCAGGTTGAGCTTGCCGAGCATGCCGCGAATCACTTTGGTCGAAATCGTGTTGTCTTCGGCGACGAGGATGCGGAAGTCGCTCGGCACTTTGGCCGCTGTGGCCGGGGTGAGCACTTGCGGCTGGAACACCACCTGGCCTTTGTTGCGCTGGTTGAGTTCGTCCGCCAGGGTGGTCTTGAGGGTGTAGCCGGCCACGGGTTTGGCGAGGATGCGTTTGATTCCCGAGTTGCGCGCAATGATCTTGCTCGGCGCGTTGCTGATGCCGGTGAGCATGATCAGCAGGATGTCGTGGTTGAGGCTCGGGTCTTCCTTGATCTTGGCCGCGAGCTGCATGCCGGTCATGCCGGGCATGTTCTGGTCGAGCAACACCACATCGAAGTAATCGCGCAGGTGCGCCTTGGTGCGCAGCAGGGCCAGCGCTTCCTTGCCCGATGGCACGGCGCTGACGTTCAGGCCCCAGGCGCTGCACTGCTGCACCAGCACTTTGCGGCAGGTGTCGTTGTCATCGACCACCAGCACCCGCGCGCCTTGCAGTGGACTGTCCAGATCAGAGGTCGGGTGTTCGAGGCGATCAGGGTCGAGCGGCAGGGTCAGCCACAAGGTGCTGCCCTGATTGGCGCCGCTCTTGATGCCGAATTCACCGTTCATCAAGCGGATCAATTGCCGCGCGATCACCAGCCCCAGATTGCCGCCCAGACGATTGGCCGAGAGGAAGTGCTTGCTGTGAAGTTCGGCGTGCATGAGCGCATCACGCTCCTCCTGTTCCATCGGCGCGCCGCTGTCCTGCACGGCAATGCGCAGGCGCGGTTTGCTGTTGCGCTCATCGAGGGCGACGACGATCAGCACTTCGCCTTCGGCGGTTTTCTTGAGGGCATTTTCCAAAAGGCTTAACAGGGTTTGACGCAGGCGGGTCGGATCGCCACTGATGACGCGCGGCACTTGCGGCTGAATGAAGCTGATCAGCTCGACGTTCTGCTGTTCGGCCTTGGCGCGGTAGATGCTCAGGCAGTCATCGATCAACGCGTTGAGGTCGAATTGCACGTCGTCCAGTTCGATCTGCCCGGACTCGAGCTTGGAGATGTCGAGGATCTCGTTGATCAACGTCAGCAGTTCGTTGCCGGCGCTGTGGATGGTCTGCACGTAGTCGCGTTGCTTGACCGACAACGGCGTGCCGAGCAGCAGTTCGGTCATGCCCAATACGCCGTTCATCGGCGTGCGGATCTCGTGGCTGATCTTGGCGAGGAATTCGGCCTTGGCGTTGATCTCGGCATTGCTGGCGGCGAGGTCGCGGCTGATGCTGAAGCGGCTTTCGGTGATGCTGCGCTGACGCTCGCCCAGCGCGATGCTCATCAACAGGCCGCTGATACAGATGAACGCCATCAACGTCATGATCAGGCCTTGCGGTGCGACCAGTGTCAGCCCCAGCAAGGCCGGAAGAATGATCAGCGTACCGATGTTGAACACCACCATCGCCGCGACGAACAGGCGTGCCGGGCGGTAGCCTTTCTGCCAGTGATAGAACGCGACAAACAACATGCTCAGGCCGGCCAGTGCCACCAGCGCGTAAGTGATGATGTTCAGCGGCAGGGTGTTGACGAACAACAGCAACAGACTGCAAATCACGATGAACAGAATGTCGCCCAGCAGCAGTTTGTTCAGCGGATGCGGGCCGAGTGGGGCGAAGAAGCGCAGTGCAAACATCAGCCCGGCCGGGGCTGTCAGCAGCAATGCCAGATAAGCGCCCGGGGTCTGGATCGCGTGCCAGTTCGGCAGCCACGGGCCGGCGAGATTGAGCAGCAGTAACAGGCTGAGCCCCAACAGGCCTTCGCAGACGGCCAGCCACAGGCTGCTGCGCGAACGCGAGTAGGCATAGCGCACGAGGTTGTGCAGCAGCAACATGCCGAGGCAGCCGAACAGCAAACCGAAGATCAGCGTTTGATTGTGATTGGCCGCGCTCATCACGGCGGATTGCAAGGTGATGTGCGGGCGCAACTGATGGTCGGAGACCATCCGCAGATAGATGTCGAGGGGTTTGTCACTCTGGGGCAGTGGCAACAGGAAATCACTGCTTGGCAGCGGCCGTTCGGCTTGGGGCTGGTCGGTGCCGGTTTTGCGTTGCTCGATCAGCTTGTCGCCGTCCAGCACGTACAAATTCAGGTGGGACAGATCCGGGGCGAAGATGCGCAGCACTTGTTCGTGCTGGCCGGGTGCGAGCTTGAAACGCAGCCACAAAGCACCCTCGGGCCCGGCCGCGGTGAGGCGGTCAAGGTCGATAGGGCTGAATTGATTGATGTAGCGGGCAGAGCGGATGTCGCTCAGCTGAAGGTCGCCCTGATCGTCGAGCAATACCGACCAGCCACTGCCTTGCGTGGCCTGGGCCGGGAGCATGCAGAGCAAGGTCAGCAACGTGACGGTGAAGCTTATGGCAATCCTGAGCCAGCGCACGGCGAAATCCCTTCGTAGGTTGATGCCAGAATATAACGATGCGCGGCAGCGGAACAGCCCGGCGAGGGACTGCATCCCGCGCCGAACCTGAGCGACAGCTTACTCCTGGGTTTCGCCACGTTCACGGGCAATGGCGCGGTAGCCAATGTCCTTGCGGTAGAAGCAGCCTTCCCAGTCGATCGCTGCGGCCAGCTTGTAAGCCTGCTGCTGCGCTGCACCGACGCTGGCGCCCATCGCGGTGGCGCAGAGCACGCGACCACCGGCGGTCACGACCTGACCGTCCTTCAGCGCAGTACCGGCGTGGAAGACTTTTCCTTCCAGGCTTGCCGCTGCGTCCAGACCGTTGATCGCCGCGCCCTTGGCGTAGTCGCCCGGGTAGCCGCCAGCGGCCAACACGATGCCGACGCTCGGACGTGGATCCCACTGCGCTTCAACCTTGTCCAGCGCCTGCGCCAACGCCGCTTCAACCAGCAGCACCAGGCTCGACTGCAGACGCAGCATCACTGGTTGGGTTTCCGGATCACCGAAACGGCAGTTGAACTCGATGACTTTCGGGTTGCCGGCCTTGTCGATCATCAGACCGGCGTACAGGAAGCCAGTGTAGACGTTGCCTTCTTCGGCCATGCCGCGAACGGTCGGCCAGATCACCAGGTCCATCACGCGCTTGTGCACGTCGGCAGTGACCACCGGGGCAGGGGAGTAAGCACCCATGCCGCCGGTGTTCGGGCCGCTGTCGCCGTCGCCGACGCGTTTGTGGTCCTGGCTGGTGGCCATCGGCAGCACGTTCTTGCCGTCGACCATGACGATGAACGACGCTTCTTCACCGTCGAGGAACTCTTCGATCACCACGCGCGAACCGGCGTCACCGAAAGCATTGCCGGCAAGCATGTCGCGCACGGCGTCTTCGGCTTCGGCCAGGGTCATCGCAACGATCACGCCTTTACCGGCCGCGAGGCCGTCGGCCTTGATCACGATCGGTGCGCCTTTTTCACGCAGATAAGCCAGGGCCGGCTCGATCTCGGTGAAGTTCTGGTAATCGGCGGTCGGGATCTTGTGGCGTGCCAGGAAGTCCTTGGTGAAGGCTTTCGAACCTTCCAGTTGCGCAGCACCCGCGGTCGGGCCAAAGCAGTCCAGGCCACGGGAGCGGAACAGGTCAACGACGCCAGCGACCAGCGGCACTTCCGGGCCGACGATGGTCAGGGAAACGTTTTTCTCGGCGAAGTCCGCGAGCTGCTCAAGGGCCAGCACGTCGATGGCGACGTTCTCGCACTTGGCTTCAATCGCGGTACCGGCGTTGCCCGGTGCGACGAAAACCTTCTGCACGCGCGGATCCTGAGCCACTTTCCAGGCCAGGGCGTGTTCACGGCCACCGCTGCCAATGATCAAAACATTCATTTCAAAAACCTCAAAATTCTGTCAGGCGCTGCTGGAGCGCTTTATGTGGGAGCGAGCCTGCTCGCGAAAGCGGTGTGTCAGTCAAAACAGCTATGACTGACAGATTGCATTCGCGAGCAGGCTCGCTCCCACATTTGAACCGGTGTATCAGTGACGGAAGTGGCGCATGCCGGTGAATACCATCGCGATGCCGGCCTCATCAGCCGCAGCAATCACTTCAGCATCACGCATCGAACCCCCAGGCTGGATCACCGCAGTGATACCGACCTTGGCCGCGTTGTCCAGACCGTCGCGGAACGGGAAGAACGCGTCCGATGCCATCACCGAACCTGCTACTTGCAGGCCAGCGTGTTCTGCCTTGATCGCGGCGATACGCGCGGAGTTGACGCGGCTCATCTGGCCGGCGCCGACACCGATGGTCTGACGGTTCTTGGCGTAAACGATCGCGTTGGATTTAACGTACTTGGCGACTTTCCAGGCGAAGATCAGGTCGTTGATTTCCTGTTCGGTCGGTGCGCGCTTGGTCACGACTTTCAGGTCTTCACTGCCGATCATGCCGATGTCGCGACTCTGCACCAGCAGGCCACCGTTGACGCGCTTGTAGTCCCAGGCCGCAGCGCGGTCAGCCGACCACTCGCCACACGCCAGCAGGCGCACGTTGGCTTTGGCCGCAACGATGGCACGGGCTTCTTCGCTCACGCTTGGCGCAATGATCACTTCCACGAACTGACGCTCGACGATCGCCTTGGCGGTCTCGGCATCCAGTTCACGGTTGAAGGCGATGATGCCGCCGAACGCCGATTCGGTGTCGGTTGCGTAGGCCAGTTCGTAGGCCTGACGGATGCCGCCTTCGGCGTCCGGGCTCACGGCCACGCCGCACGGGTTGGCATGCTTGACGATTACGCAGGCAGGCTTGACGAAGCTCTTCACGCATTCCAGTGCGGCGTCGGTGTCGGCCACGTTGTTGTACGAGAGTTCCTTGCCCTGCAGTTGGGTCGCGGTGGCGATGCCGACTTCGGCCGGTTTGGCTTCAACGTAGAACGCCGCGCTCTGGTGCGGGTTCTCGCCGTAGCGCATTTCCTGAGCCTTGATGAACTGGCTGTTGAAGGTGCGCGGGAATTCACTGCGGCCTTCAGTGCTCAGTGTCTCGGCAGCCTGATTCACGGTGCCCATGTAGTTGGCGATCATGCCGTCGTAGGCGGCGGTGTGTTCGAACGCCTTGAGCATCAGGTCGAAACGCTGTGCGTAGGTCAGGCCGCCGGCTTTCAAGCCTTCGAGGACGTTGGCGTAATCGCTGGCATTCACTACGATCGCAACGTCTTTATGGTTTTTCGCCGCCGAACGCACCATGGTCGGGCCGCCGATGTCGATATTTTCGATGGCGGTCGGCAGGTCGCAGCCTGGCTTGTTGATGGTGGCTTCGAACGGGTACAGGTTGACCGCGACCAGATCGATCGGCTTGATGCCGTGTTCGCTCATGATCGCGTCGTCGATACCGCGACGACCGAGGATACCGCCGTGGATTTTCGGGTGCAGGGTTTTCACCCGACCGTCCATCATTTCAGCGAAACCGGTGTAATCCGCGACTTCCACTGCGGCAACGCCGTTGTCGCGCAGCAGCTTGAACGTTCCGCCGGTGGAGAGGATCTCGACGCCCAGCGCTTCAAGCTCCTTGGCGAATTCGAGGATCCCGGTCTTGTCGGAAACGCTGATCAAGGCGCGGCGGATCGGCAGGCGGGTAGTCTGGTCGGTCATCTCAATTTCCATCAAAAGCAAAGGAAGTCAGCAAAAAAGGCGACCGGTTTTACGCGGGCGCCTTTCTGGTTTGATTGAATGCTTACAGCAGATCGTACTGCTTGAGTTTCTTGCGCAGCGTGCCGCGGTTGAGTCCCAGCAGCTCACTGGCCTTGGTCTGGTTGCCCTTGACGTAGTTCATCACGCTTTCGAGCAGGGGAGCCTCGACTTCGGAGAGCACCAGGTTGTACACATCCGTGACGGACGCGCCCTCAAGGTGGGCGAAATAATTGTGCAGCGCCTTCTCGACACTCCCGCGAAGGGTCTGGCCTTCTTCGCTCGGGGTATTGAGGTGCTGTTTCAAATTCACGTTGTCGCTCACGGGTGCTGTTCCACTCACTAAAGTCTCGGTCATCATCGTCATGCGGCCACCCCTTCTTCGTCCCCTGTCAGGCTTTTGTAACGCTCGGCGAAGAACTCCCGAACGTTGGCGCATTGTGTTTCCGTACCATCCAAACGATTGAAGTGGGCGCGAAACTCCCTGGCGCCCGGCAAGGTTGCGAGATACCAGCCCACATGCTTTCGAGCAATGCGCACGCCCATCACGTCCCCATAGAAAGCGTGAAGTGCGGCCAGATGCTCTAGCAGTATGCGTTCCACTTCGATCAGTTGCGGGGCCGGCAATTTCTCGCCGGTACGCAGGTAATGATCGATCTCGCGAAAAATCCATGGCCGCCCTTGGGCGGCACGGCCTACCAACAGGCCATCGGCACCGGTCGCGTCGAGCACGTAGCGGGCCTTTTCCGGCGAATCGATATCGCCATTGGCAAACACCGGGATCGACACAGCCTGCTTGATCGCGGCAATCGTGTCGTACTCGGCTTCGCCGGTGTACAGATCGGCGCGAGTGCGGCCATGCACTGCCAGCGCGGTGATCCCGGCCTGCTCGGCGATCTTTGCCACGGTCAGGCCGTTCTTGTTGTCGCGATCCCATCCGGTGCGGATCTTCAGGGTCACCGGCACATCAACCGCAGCCACGACGGCCTGCAGGATCTCGGTGACCAGTGCTTCATCCTTCAGCAACGCAGAGCCGGCGGCCTTGTTGCAGACCTTTTTTGCCGGGCAACCCATGTTGATATCAATAATCTGTGCGCCCAGTTCGACGTTGGCCCGTGCTGCATCCGCCAGCATCTGCGCGTCGCCACCGGCGATCTGTACCGAGCGTGGTTCGGGATCGCCTTCGTGGATCATGCGCATGCGCGACTTGCGGGTGTTCCACAGGCTCATGTCACTGGTGACCATTTCCGAGACTACAAGCCCCGCGCCCAGACGCTTGCACAGCTGACGAAAGGGCTGGTCGGTGACGCCCGCCATCGGGGCGAGAATCAAGCCGTTCTGTAATGTATATGGGCCGATGCGTACCGCCGACATAGGACTTCCCTGAAGTGGGGCCGGATCATGAGAGTTCGAAAAAGGGTGGGCATGATACCCGCTCTCGATGACTGGATAAAGGCTGAATTGAACAAAATCTGAACAGTTATTCCGTTATCGCCAGCGGTTTGGTTGCGCAGCGCGAAGTCAGAAAATTGCCGTCAATCAAGAAGCGGTGAAGCAATTCACTCGGGCGAGTGAAAACTCAGGCTGTAATTCACCGCTTTCGGGCCTGGATCGAGAATATCCAGAGCGATGTGAATCGGCGTTTGCGGCGGCATCTCCGCCAGACCTTCGAGGTCGCCGTTGAGGTATTCGCCGGGTTTGAAGCGGCGACTGGCGATCAGATGGCCGTTAAGGTCGGCAAAACGCAGTTCCAGCAGCGGAAACGGCTGGGAGAACGTCGCTCGGTTATAGATGATCGCGTCGACCACCAGCGCACCGCTGAACTCCGGATGGCTGCGCACCACCAGATTGCTGCTCTTGATTTTGGCGATGTCGACCTTGGACGGCACTGTGCAACCGATCTGCGGGCAGACTTGCTGGAACCATGGACGATACTGATCCTGACGTGCCAGTTCATCAAAATGATAGGCGATGTATTGGAAAGCCAAACCACCGGCGGCCAGCAGCACCAGCGTCAGCCATAGCAGGCGTCGACCCCACGGCGAGCGGCGTTTCTGCCAGTCCAGTTGCAGCGGGTCGTCAGTCAGGTCCTGCAACACTTCGGCGCGCACGCCGGGTTCTGCGCGTTCGCGTTTTTTGCGCGATGGCTCGATTGCAGGCAGATCGTCGTCATCGGCTTCGTCACTGGCGGACAGGTGCTCGCGACGGGCATTCGGATCAATCGGATCGTGCAGACCCAGTTGCGGGATCGCCGGCTCGTCGTCCAGATCCACCGGTTCCAGCGACAGCGAGGGCTCGGTGCGCGTGGTTTTTACCTGTTCGACGTCAAGGATTTGCGGATCGGCTTCGTCTTCTGCCTCGGGCGTGGGCGTGTGCTCGTCGTCACGCGCACTGAACAGACTGTCGCGCCACACGGTTTCATCGGCTTCGGGGCTATCGCGCCGGGCGCTCAGGGAGTCTTCGCGCGGACGACCGAATTCGGTGGTCGGCTGGATTTCCCGTTGTTCGAGACGGGCGAGTTCTTCGTCCAGATCGAGGCTGTCGAGGTCCAGCTCCGAGGCGCTCCACTGCTTTTGGCTGATGGCGCGCGGCGCGGGCGGCTCGACGATGGCCTGGGGCTCGACAAGCGGTAGCTCCTCGACGGGCAGCGTTTCAATCGGCGGCGCGACCGGCGTCACCGCGTCCTTGCCAGCGTGTTGCTCAAGCAGCTGTTTGGCGGCGTTGAACACTTGCAGGCAAGAGCCGCAGCGAACCACCCCGCGGGCCACGCTCAATTGAGCATGGCTGACACGGAAACTGGTTTGGCAATGCGGGCACTGAGTGACGAAACTGTCGGTCATGCGGCGATCCGGATTATGCAGGCGGCCATTCTAGCGCCGACGCCCGGTAATGCGCACCCAGCCATCGCGATTGGCGATCGGGTCGAGATCGAAGTCCTGAGCATAAGCGGCAGCGACTTCTTCACCTTGTTCGGCGAGGATGCCAGACAGCGCCAGACGCCCCCCGGACTTGACCAGGCTGGACAGTTGCGGAGCCAGCGAAACCAGCGGGCCGGCCAGAATGTTGGCAACCAGCACGTCGGCTTTGACCTGCGGCAGGTCTTCCGGCAGGTACAGCGGGAACAGCTCGTCGGCAATGTTGTTGCGACCGGCATTGTCACGCGAGGCTTCCAGCGCCTGCACGTCAATGTCGGTGCCGACTGCTTCTTTAGCGCCGAGCAACAGGGCGGCGATGGCCAGAATCCCCGAGCCGCAGCCGAAGTCCAGCACGTTGCAGTCTTTCAGATCCTGGCCGTCGAGCCATTCCAGGCACAGCGCGGTGGTCGGGTGCGTGCCGGTGCCGAACGCCAGACCCGGATCCAGCAGCAGGTTGACGGCGTCAGGCTCTGGAGCAGCGTGCCAGCTCGGCACGATCCACAGGCGCTGGCCGAAACGCATTGGCTGGAAACCGTCCATCCAGCTGCGTTCCCAATCCTGGTCTTCGATGACTTCGCTGTGATGCTCCGGCAGCGGGCTGCCGGTCAGCAACTCCAGATGGGCCAGTACCGGTGCGGCTTCAGTGCCGCCCTCGAACAGGGCCAGCAGGTGCGTGTGCGCCCACAGCGGTGTGGTGTTGAGTTCCGGCTCGAAGATCGGCTGATCTTCGGCGTCCATGAATGTCACCGATACGGCGCCCACTTCAAGGAAAGCGTCTTCGTAGGTTTCGGCTTGTTCCGGGCTGATGGCGAGTCGTACTTGCAGCCAAGGCATGGCGGGCACCTTTGAAAAAATATGATTGCAGCCTAGCGGCCAGCGAGAAGCGCGCAAGTTTACGCGAGCGCGCCGCAGAACACGACTATGGTCGAAGATCAAAAGATCGCAGTCTGCGGCAGCTCCTGCAGGGGAATGCATTACACATGTAGGAGCTGCCGAAGGCTGCGATCTTTTGATATTTACTGCAGAAACAACAAAGCCGCCCGAAGGCGGCTTTGTCTGGTGCGGGCTGAAGCTTAGTGCTTCTCGCCAGCCAGCTTGTGCTCGAGGTAGTGAATGTTCACGCCCCCTTTGCAGAAGCCTTCATCACGAACCAGATCACGGTGCAGCGGGATGTTGGTCTTGATCCCGTCAACCACGATTTCGTCCAGGGCATTGCGCATGCGCGCCATGGCTTCGTCGCGGGTGGCGCCGTAAGTGATCAGCTTGCCGATCAGCGAGTCGTAGTTCGGCGGAACCGCATAACCGCTGTACAGGTGCGAATCGACGCGAACGCCGTTGCCGCCTGGGGCGTGGAAATGCTTGACCGTGCCCGGGCTCGGCATGAAGGTTTTCGGGTCTTCAGCGTTGATCCGGCATTCCAGCGAGTGACCGCGGATCACCACGTCATCCTGCGTGAACGACAGCTTGTTGCCAGCGGCGATGCTGAGCATCTCCTTGACGATGTCGATACCGGTGACCATTTCCGAAACCGGGTGCTCCACCTGAACACGGGTGTTCATTTCGATGAAGTAGAAACGACCGTTCTCGTACAGGAACTCGAAAGTGCCGGCGCCACGGTAGCCGATGTCGATGCACGCCTTGACGCAGCGAGCCAGAACTTCCTGGCGCGCCTGCTCGTCGATGCCCGGTGCCGGCGCTTCTTCGAGAACCTTCTGGTGACGACGTTGCAGCGAGCAATCGCGGTCGCCCAGGTGGATGGCGTGGCCCTGGCCGTCGGAAAGAACCTGGACTTCCACGTGACGCGGGTTGGTCAGGAATTTTTCCAGATACACCATCGGGTTACCAAACGCCGCGCCTGCTTCGGTGCGGGTCAGTTTGGCGAAGGAGATCAGGTCTTCTTCCTTGTGAACCACGCGCATGCCGCGACCACCACCGCCGCCAGCGGCTTTGATGATCACCGGGTAGCCGACTTCGCGACCGATACGCAGCGCCGTTTCTTCGTCTTCCGGCAGTGGGCCGTCAGAACCTGGAACGGTTGGCACACCCGCTTCGATCATCGCGTGCTTGGCCGATACCTTGTCGCCCATCAGGCGAATGGTGTCGGCTTTCGGGCCGATGAAGGCGAAGCCGGAGTTCTCGACCTGCTCGGCAAAATCGGCGTTTTCCGCGAGGAAACCGTAGCCCGGGTGAATGGCGGTAGCGCCAGTCACTTCAGCCGCAGCGATGATGGCCGGGATGTGCAGGTAAGACTGAGCGGCAGACGCCGGGCCGATGCAGACGGATTCGTCTGCCAGACCCAGGTGCATCAGCTCTTTGTCGGCCTTGGAGTAAACGGCGACGGTCTTGATGCCCATCTCTTTGCAGGCACGCAGAATCCGCAGGGCGATCTCACCGCGGTTAGCGATCAGAACTTTTTCCAACTTCGCAGTCATCAAAGGCTCTCCGCAGTTCAAACGATGGTGAACAGCGGTTGGTCGTACTCAACCGGCTGGCCGTCTTCGACGAGGATGGACTCGATCACACCGCTGGTTTCAGCTTCGATGTGGTTCATCATCTTCATGGCTTCAACGATGCACAGGGTGTCGCCTTTCTTCACGGTCTGGCCGACTTCAACGAAGGACGGCGAGGCTGGCGAAGACTTGCGATAGAACGTGCCAACCATCGGCGAACGGGCAACAGTGCCGTTCAACACTGGAGCAGCAGCGGCAGCCGGGGCTGCAGCAGCGACAGGAGCGGCGGCAACAGGTGCGGCAGCCGGTGCTTGCATCGGTGCAGGTGCGTAGTACTGCTGAGCCGGGGTCTTGCTGTGACGGCTGATGCGTACGGACTCTTCGCCTTCCTTGATCTCGAGCTCGTCGATGCCGGACTCTTCCAGCAATTCGATCAGTTTCTTAACTTTACGGATATCCATGAATCATCAACTCCCAAGGGTCGGTCAGGGGCGTATAGCTTGTTGTTCAAGCTGCTCTAGTGCAGCCTCCAGGGCCAGTCGGTAACCGCTGGCGCCAAGGCCGCAGATCACTCCTACCGCTACATCGGAGAAGTAAGAGTGATGGCGGAAAGGTTCGCGTTTGTGCACGTTGGACAAATGCACTTCGATGAATGGGATGCTCACTCCCAGCAGCGCGTCACGTAATGCAACACTTGTATGTGTAAAAGCTGCTGGATTGATCAGGATGAAATCCACACCTTCGCCGCGCGCGGCGTGGATGCGATCGATCAATTCGTACTCGGCATTGCTTTGCAGATGCAGCAGATGATGGCCGGCTTCACGGGCGCGGCGCTCCAGGTCCTGATTGATCTGTGCCAGGGTCGTCGACCCATAGGTGCCCGGTTCGCGGGTGCCGAGCAGGTTCAGGTTGGGGCCGTGCAGCACCAGTAGGGTTGCCATCTGCGTGTCCTTGTTATGAATAAGCAGTCGTCAGAACCCGGCGACTATGCCGCAAAGACTTTGTGACTGTCCAGTTCTATGCAATAGCCAGCACGATGGCCGATGTTTGCGCAAAATTTGTGACCGAGTGATCTGATCCGGTCATTGTGGTGATTGATCTGGCGTTATCGCGAGCAGGCTCGCTCCCACATTGGAATGCACACCTCTGTGGGAGCGAGCCTGCTCGCGAAGGCGATTTATCAGACACGGAAGGCCTGAACGGCCGTATGCAACTGCCCGCCCAATACCAGCAGGTTCTCGCCCTGTTCACGGCCCTGGCCGATGCGCAGCAAGTTATCCCCACCCAATTGATGAATCCGCTCGCTGTGATCGCGAATCTCGCTGACCGCGCCGCTCTGCTGCGCGGTGATATCGGCGATGCGGATCGCTGTGTCGGAAATGGTTTGGATCGCCCCGACGATCTTGTCCAGCGCGCCGTCCGCCGCTTGCGCCTGATTGGCCGTGGCTTCGGCGTGCTCGACCTGTGCACGCATGCCTTCGACAGATTGCCGGGCGGCGGTTTGCAGGCCGGCGATCAGGGTTTGAATCTCCGCTGTCGCCCCGGCGGTGCGCTGCGCCAGCGAACGCACTTCCTCGGCCACCACGGCAAAACCACGGCCCATTTCCCCGGCGCGTGCCGCTTCAATCGCCGCGTTCAGCGCCAGCAGGTTGGTCTGATCGGCAATCGAGCGGATCACCGTCAATACGCCGCCAATGGTCGCCGACTCTTCGGCCAGATGTTCGATCATCTGCGCGTTGCCTTGCACCTCGCCGACCAAAGCGTGCAGTCCGGTGAGGCTCTGGCCGATGACGGTTTGGCCATGTTCGACGGCCAAACCTGCATGACGGCTGGCATCGGCCGCCTGACGGGCATCCCCGGCGACTTGCTGAATAGTGGCCTCCAGTTCGCCGAGGGAATCGCGAATCAATGCCGTATCCCCGGCCTGATGCTCGGCGCCGCTGTGCAAATCGTTGCTCAGTTCGGCGAGGGTGCGGCTGCTGCCCGCCACTTGCTCGGCGTTGCCGCGAATCGTACCGACCAGATCCACCAGATACGCGCGCAAGCGATTGAGCGACGCTTCGATGTCGTGCAATTCGCGGTTGGTCTTGCCCAGTTGAATGTCTTGACTGAAATCGCCTTCGGCCCAGGTCGACAATGCTGGCGCAAGATTGGTCAGGGTGCGGGCCAGGCGGCGCTGCAGGGTGTCGATAAGCAGTGCGATCAGCAGAATCAGGCCGATCATCACGCCTTGCATCAGTCGTACTTCGCCCTGGATTTGCCCGTGCTGGGCGCGCACTACCGGTTCCAGGCCTGCGATGGCTTGCTGCACTGCAGCGATTTTCAGGTGGGTCGCGGTGCTCAGATCGGTGCGTTTCTGAATCTGCTCGCGGGTGCGTTGCAATTCTGCCGGGTAGCGGCCGAGCAGGCTGTTGAGTTCACGTTTGAGGCCGACACCAGCGTCTTCGGCGACGGCTTTTTCCGTGCTTTCGATACCCATCATCGCCGCAAAGTCATCACTGCTCGATTCGTTGCTGGCAATCACGCCGAGAAGGGGCAGGGCATCAATCGCCTGCGCCTGAGTGCGGATGTTGTCGACTTCGCGCTCGACGTCAGCGGCCAGTTCGCTGCGGCCGCTGCTGACCAGTTTGTCCCGTGCCAGCGACAGCTTGCCCAGATGCTGCGAGGCGGCGAGCAGTGGCGCGAGCCAAGTCGCGTTGCCATTGGCATAGGTGCTGAGTTGGTCGAGGCTGGCGCTGAGTTCGCGTTCGGCCTGCAACAGCAATGCCTGCGGGTCGCCAGCGAGTTTGCCGGCGGCGAGCAAGTCGGTTTTGCTGAATTCTTCCAGGCCTGAGATGCTCGGACGCAGGGTGTCGGCCAGAGCGGGCGGCAGTTCGCCGAGTCCTTTCTGCACGCTATCGATGGCCTGACTGGCGCTACTCAGAAGCAGGGCATCACCGCTGGCGAGGTAATCCTCGACGTTGCGCGCCACCTCGTTCTGAAATTGCTGCGACAGCCCCAAATAACGCTCCATCAACAGATAGGGACGTTCCAGAGCTTTTTGCGACCACCACAGCGTGGCGCCGAGTGCCAGGCACACGGCGACCAGCAGCAGAGTATTGAGATTGGTGAGCAACTTCAGGCGCATGACGGCTACCAACGGCAGAAATGGTAAGCGCCTGAATTTATTGCGGTTCTGTTACAGGGTTATGACCGAATCAGTGGATTCCGATGAAAAAGTGGCACTTTGCTTTGTGTCCCGCGCGGTCTGCACCCGATTGCGTCCGGCACCCTTGGCACGGTAAAGCGCCTCGTCGGCCTGGCTGGCCATCATCAGGCTATCGGAGTCATCGCGCATCTCCACAACCCCGGCGCTAAAGGTGCACCACAAGTCTTGCGGCTGGGCCGGGTAATGGATTTCGGCAAAACGCTGGCGAATCTCATCGAGCACTTTGTGCGCGGCTTCGATATCGGTGTCGGGCATGACGATGGCGAACTCTTCGCCACCGTATCGGCCAATGAAATCGGTCTTGCGCAGACGCTGTTTGAGAAACAGTGCCAGGCTTTTGATCACTCGGTCGCCCATCGGATGGCCGTGGCTGTCGTTGACCCGCTTGAAGTGGTCAATGTCGAGCATCGCGAAGCTCAGCGGCTTGTTCTCTCGACGGGCACGGAACGAGCAGTCTTCGAGCAATTGCAGGATGTGCGTGTGGTTGTACAAGCCGGTGAGGCTGTCGCGTACCATCCGCGCCTTGAGGTTGCGTGCACGGGCGGCGCGGTTGCGCACGGTGGTAATCAGATGCCGTGGCTTGATCGGTTTGGTGAGGAAGTCGTCGCCGCCTTCGCTCATGGCGTCGAGCTGTTTATCCAGATCGTCCTCGGCCGACAGGTAAATGATCGGCACGCTGACGTAGCGGTCGTTGTGGCGGATCACCTTGGCCAATTCGGTGCCGGTACAGGCCGGCATGTACATGTCGAGGATGATCAGATCCGGCTGGAAGTCCGCCAGTTCGGCCATCGCCTGAATCGGTTCGATCAAGGTACGGGTGACGATCCCGGCGCTGTTGAGCAGGCGCTCGGTGTGCAAGGCCTGGGCGCGGGAGTCATCGATGATCAGCACTTTATAAGGTTCGTACTGGGCGACGCAGGTCAGGACTTCGATCTTCTCCAGCAGGCTCGATGCTTCGAGGGTGCCGGTGAGGAATTCCTGGCCCCCGGCGCGCACTGCGGCGAGACGGGTCGGCGTGTCGGTTTCGTGCAGGCTGAAGAACAACAGCGGCAGCGGCTCATCCAGACCGACCTGAGCTTCGGCGGCGAGCTTCAGGCCTACGCCGGCGCCGCTGAAGTCCACGTCCATGACGATTGCGGCGGGCAAGCGCTCGACCATCGATGAGCGAAACGCCGCCACGCTGTCCAGTGCCTGCGCGCTCAAGCCGAAGAATTCCAGTTGTTTGGCCAGCCGTTCGGCGCGGTCGTAATCCTGCAGCATCACGTAGATCGGTTTGCGCAGCGGCGGCAGGAAAGTCTGATCGAGCTGATCGCCATGGCGCAGGCCGGTACGCGACAAGCGCTGCATCAAACGATTGAGGTCGGTGATCAGGCCGCTACTGAGGCGACCGCGATTGGCGTCCACTGCTTCCAGCGACTGGCCGATGTGGCGCGCGAGCTGGGTGTGCTCAGGCTGTTCGAAGCGCTCGGCAAAACGCAACAGACGCAGGTTGGCCTCGCTCAGTTCGGCGAGGTCGACGGTGGACCATTCACTGCGTTGCAGGCGCTGCCATATCTCAAGAATCTGACGTGCCTGATGAATTACCCGCTGGGCAAAGTGGTGCTTGAGACGCTCACGGCTGGGGTCTTCTGGCTCGGTCATATCCTGACTACTAGTTAGGCTGCATGCTGAGGTCGACTGGTGGCTCTATGCTAGCACCTCTTTTCCCTTAGACGAGTGTCACACGTCAATAATCTGCAATGCGTCACTATTCAGTTTCTGACCGAGCGGTTTTGTTTTTGACCTGTTCGTCGGGCATGTGCCCGAGAGTCAGGGGCTTGCCGCCAAGGCCGGGTCGAGTCGGGAAGATTTGCAGCGCCGCTCACATCAGCGTGGTGAATATGCTTTTCGATTGTTTTCAATACTCTGCGCTGATGCGTCAGAGGAGATGACATCAGGGATTCCCCTAGTTCTGACAGATGCGTCAAGCGTCCACACGATTTGCGGCTTATCTTTACTGGCGGGTGCCGGCCCAAGGCACGTTGTTGTATGGTTGTGGTCGAACCGTTGAACCCAAGTGATTGAAAGGATATCGCCATGCTGGACTGGAAAAACCGCGCGGGCGCCGCGCCTGAACGTGCCGCCGAGCCCAAGTCGGCCACCCGCAGCTATGTTGGCGGGCTGTTGTTCAGCCGCGCGCTGGCCACCCTGGTCGGCATTTACCTGTTGGTAACCATCGGTCTTGGTTGGTACTGGAGCCAGGAACCGGCGCTGTTTCCCGTGGCGCAGAACGCACAAGTGGCTGCCGAGAAAGAAGGCAAGCAGATGGTCATCGGCTACACCACGGTGGAAACCCTGAAATCCGTCGCCGGCACCCTGCTCGACAAGCCGGGCGGCTACATTTCCAACGACCGCTTCCCGCCGGGCTTGTGGATGGACAACACGCCGAGCTGGGAATACGGCGTGCTGGTACAGGTGCGTGACCTGACCCGCGCCCTGCGCAAAGACTTTGCCCGTTCGCAATCGCAATCGGCCGAAGACGCCGATCTGGCCAAGGCCGAACCGCGCTTCAACTTCGACAACAAGAGCTGGATCCTGCCGTCCAGCGAGTCGGAGTATCAGGAAGGCATCAATTCCCTGAGCCGCTATCAGGCACGTCTGTCTGATCCATCGCAGAAAAACGCGCTGTTCTATGCCCGCGCCGACAACCTGAACAACTGGCTGGGCGATGTCGGCACCCGTCTGGGTTCGTTGTCCCAGCGACTGTCGGCCAGTGTCGGTCGAGTCAAACTCAATACGGCGCTGAAAACCGAAACACCGGCTGTGGGTGAAGTACCGCAGGTTGATGAAGAAATCGTCGAAACCCCGTGGATGCAGATCGACAACGTGTTCTACGAAGCGCGTGGTCAGGCCTGGGCACTGTCGCACCTGCTGCGTGCCATCGAAGTCGACTTCGCCGACGTACTGGCGAAGAAGAACGCTACGGTCAGCGTGCGTCAGATCATTCGTGAACTGGAGGCTTCGCAAGAGCCCGTCTGGAGTCCGATGATTCTCAACGGCAGCGGCTTCGGCGTGCTGGCCAACCACTCGCTGGTCATGGCCAACTATATTTCCCGGGCCAACGCAGCAGTCATCGACTTGCGTCAACTGCTCAACCAGGGTTGATTCATGAGCCACAACGCCAAAGAGGCGGCCCATCGCGCCGCCTCGGATGCCGAACAGATCGCCTGGGTCGACGATCAGGACAACCTGCTCGGCGCCTTGGTGCGTGCCGATTTGCGCGAACGCGGGCTGATCGGGCGGGGCACGTACATCATGTTGTTCAATTCCGCTGGTGAGCTTTGTGTGCATCGGCGTACCTTGAGCAAAGCCATTTATCCCGGTTACTGGGACGTGGCAGCGGGCGGCATGGTGCAGGCCGATGAAACCTACGCCGAATCGGCGGCCCGTGAGCTGGAAGAAGAGTTGGGCGTCAGTGGCGTGGAACTCACCGCTCACGACCATTTCTACTTCGAGGACACCGGCAACCGCCTGTGGTGCTCGGCGTTTTCCGCCGTGTGGGATGGGCCTCTGAAACTGCAACCGGAAGAAGTGCTGGAAGCGCGCTTTATCCCGGTCGAGCAAGTCATGCAGGAAATCCAGCGAAAGCCCTATTGCCCGGACTCTTTGGCAGCGTTGCAGCGCTATCTCAAGGCTCAACAAAACGACGTCGCAAAGAACACATAAATTGGCGCCGATTGGCACTTAGCAATTGGGTTTTTTGCCGTTACACTGCGCGACCTTTTCAAGCTGTACCGGCCTGCGTTTGTTGAAGCATCGGTGCAGTAGCGCTGCCCCTGCCTGAGTGGGGCTTCGCGGTCGATGACCTTGCCCAAGGTCGCGATCAGTCTTTGTCCTCCCAAGAGGATTGCCGGTGGCCAAAAAAGCCGCATCCTTCGCCGCCCTGGGCGGTCTGGTATTTTCCACCGACGCAGGTCGTCATTGCCCGGAATGCAGTAAGCCGGTTGACGCCTGTATCTGCAAACAAACCGTGATCCCGGCCGGAGACGGCATTGCCCGCGTGCGTCGCGAAAGCAAAGGCCGTGGCGGCAAGACGGTGACCACCATCACCGGCGTGCCCCTGGCCGAAGACGCACTCAAGGAGCTGGCGACAACGTTGAAGAAACGTTGCGGCACCGGCGGAGCCTTGAAAGACGGGATCATCGAAATCCAGGGCGATCATGTCGAGCTACTCTTGGCTGAACTGATCAAGCACGGTTTCAAAGCGAAGAAGTCCGGCGGCTAGCAGCCTCTGTGAAAACCACCTGCGGCTTGATCCGGTGCTGATGGTTGTCAGTTCCGGCGTCGTCTCCATGGTTTTCACAGAGCCTGTTCATGACCGGTTTCTAAACTCCACGCGGTCAGCGCGGTCTACCGCCGCGCTGACGAACCGTCATTTTCATTCTTTAGACTGCGCCAGCCTGCATTTCAGGTAACGCACTATGACTTCTTTATAGGGGACTTCGATGTCCGTACGACGCACACGCAAAGACGATGGCAGCCAATGGACAGTTGCGGACAGCCGCAGTGTTTACGGGATTCGCCATTGGGGGGCCGGGTATTTCGCGATCAATGACGCCGGTCGCGTCGAAGTTCGTCCGAACGGCCCGAGCAGCTCGCCTATCGACCTGTTCGAGCAAGTCGACCAACTGCGCAAAAGCGGTTTGTCCTTGCCGTTGCTGGTTCGTTTCCCGGACATCCTGCAAGACCGCGTACGTCAGCTGACCGGCGCCTTCGATTCGAACATCGAGCGCCTGGAATACCAGAGCCAGTACACCGCGCTTTACCCGATCAAGGTTAACCAGCAAGAAGCGGTGATCGAGAACATCATCGCCACCCAGGACGTCTCCATCGGTCTGGAAGCCGGCTCCAAGCCTGAGCTGCTGGCGGTGCTGGCACTGGCGCCGAAGGGCGGCACCATCGTCTGCAACGGCTACAAGGACCGCGAGTTCATCCGTCTGGCGCTGATGGGCCAGAAGCTCGGCCACAACGTGTTCATCGTGATCGAGAAAGAATCCGAAGTCGGTCTGGTGATCGAAGAGGCCGCCTCGCTGAAGGTCAAGCCACAGGTTGGCCTGCGCGTGCGTCTGTCGTCGCTGGCGTCGTCGAAGTGGGCGGACACCGGTGGCGAGAAATCCAAATTCGGTCTGTCGGCGGCGCAGTTGCTGTCGGTGGTCGAGCGCTTCCGCGCGGCCGGCCTGGATCAGGGCATTCGCCTGCTGCACTTCCACATGGGTTCGCAGATTGCCAACCTGGCTGACTATCAGCACGGCTTCAAAGAAGCGATCCGTTACTACGGCGAGCTGCGCAATCTCGGTCTGCCGGTCGATCACATCGACGTCGGTGGCGGTCTGGGCGTTGACTACGACGGCACCCACTCGCGCAACGCCAGTTCGATCAACTACGACATGGACGATTACGCCGGTGTCGTGGTCGGCATGCTCAAGGAATTCTGCGACGCGCAGAGCCTGCCGCATCCGCACATCTTCTCCGAAAGCGGCCGTTCGCTGACCGCGCACCACGCCATGCTGGTGGTGCAGGTGACCGACGTCGAGAAACACAACGACGAAATCCCGCTGATCGAAAACAAGGAAAACCTGCCGGAAACCGTGCAATGGCTGGTTGACCTGCTCGGCCCGACTGACATCGAAATGGTCACCGAGACCTACTGGCGCGCCACCCACTACATGAGCGACGTGGCTGCACAGTACGCCGACGGCAAGCTGACCCTGGCTGAAAAAGCCCTGGCCGAGCAGTGCTATTTCGCGGTGTGCCGTCGCCTGCACAACTCGCTCAAAGCACGTCAGCGTTCGCATCGCCAAGTGCTCGACGAACTCAACGACAAACTGGCCGACAAGTACATCTGCAACTTCTCGGTGTTCCAGAGCCTGCCGGACACCTGGGCAATCGATCAGGTGCTGCCGATCATCCCGCTGCACCGTCTCGACGAAGAGCCGCTGCGTCGCGCGGTGCTGCAGGATCTGACCTGCGATTCCGACGGCAAGATCAACCAGTACGTCGACGAGCAGAGCATCGAGACCAGTCTGCCGGTGCACGGTTTGAACGAAGGTGAAGACTACCTGCTGGGCGTGTTCCTGGTCGGCGCCTATCAGGAAATCCTCGGCGACATGCACAACCTGTTCGGTGACACCGACTCGGTGAACATCTATCAGAACGCCGATGGCAGCGTGTACCACGCCGGCATCGAAACCCACGACACCATCGAAGACATGCTGCGTTACGTGCACTTGTCGCCGGAAGAACTGATGACTCACTATCGCGACAAATGCGCCAGTGCCCGTATCAGTGCCAGCGAGCGCACGCAATTTCTCGATGCCTTGCGTCTGGGCTTGACCCGCTCCTCCTACCTGTCTTCCTGAGGCCAGGTTGCGATCTCGCCGGGTTGTCTGAAATTTTCCCGCAGGCTGTGGAAAATTCGGATGACCCGGTGGGATACATCCCAAAATCTTCGCGAAATGCTTGGCTATCCTGGCCAGCAAAGTCATCCGGTCTGCTTTTCGCGTAGGTCATTTCCTAAGTTGTACTTCAGCTCTCTACTCGGCCATGGCTCTCGGCGAGAATCCCCGAACGCCCCTCCTGTAGAGATCCGCCTATGTTCGATCCAGTCAACGAGTCGTCGTTTCGTCTCGATGTAGCGGGCCTGTCTGACCCTTTCGAAGTCCTGGCCTTTACCGGTAGCGAAGGCCTCAACGAACCCTTTGCGTTCGAGATCGATGTGTTGATCGACGATCCGCAACTGGACCTTGCCGGCCTGCTTTACCGTTCGGCTTTCCTGTGTTTCGGCCCGTCGGGGGAGGGCGTGCACGGTCAATTGCAGAGCCTCGTCCAGCATGAGCAGGGGCACGGTTCCAGACTGAGCCGGATCCGCCTGGGGCCGAAACTTGGCTGCCTCGATCTGCGGATCAGTCAACGGATTTTCAGTGGCCGTTCGGTGCCACAGATCATTGAGCAAGTGCTCAGGGAGCACGGCATCGTCGGCGCGCAGCGCCGCTTCGAGTTGCGTGGCGACTACCCGGCGCGCACGTTCTGCACGCAATACCGTGAATCGGATCTGCAACTGCTGCAACGCTTGTGCGCGCAGGCGCGGATTCACTATTTCTTCGAGCACCAGCGCGGCGGCCATTGCCTGGTATTCGGCGATGATCCGGCGCAGTTGCCGTTGGCTGACGCCGCGTTGTATCAGGGCGAGCCGGCCGATCCTTTTGCCGGGCCCGCGGTACACCATTGGCAATTGCAGGAAACGTGTCAGGCCGAAGGCACCTCGCTGGCACCACAGGCCGAAGGACGCAGTGACCTGGCGGCGTTGCGTAGCGGCCAATGGCTGCGTCTGGTCGGGCATCCCTTCGCCGAATGCAATCGCCATTGGTTGCTGACCAAGGTGGAACACAGCGCCGATCCGGCCCTTGATCTGCCTTATGCCAACCGATTGTTCGGTGCGCAGCAGGTGCCAGCGTGTGCGTCGGCCGCCGAGCCATCGAGACTGCGCATGCACAGTCTGCAAAGGGCCTGGGTGGTGGCGGTCGACGAACCGCAGCCCGATCATTTCCGCCCGGTGGCGGTGCAGTTCGACTGGCTCTATCAGGGTGAAGGTGCGGCGCCGAGTCACTGTTGGCTGCCGCTCGCGCCAGCCTTGGCTGATGCGCCGCTGGCGGCGCTGGGCGATGGCGTCGAGGTAGTGGTGAGTTTCTTTGAAGGCGATCCGGATCAGCCGATGATCAGCGGGGTGCTGCAACCACCGGTCGCCGCCCCGAACATCACCGATGACCCGCCGCCACCATTGCCGGAGAAACTGGTCTGTGAAGGCTTGCAGCAATTGCTGACGTCCGGCGAGCCGCTTTTGTTGCTATGCCTGATGCCCGGAGGCGGCAGTTTCAGCCACTGCACAGAGGTCGTCTGCAGTTGTCGGTTACTCACCGCGCTTGAACAGAGCGGCGCAACATGAGCGGCGCGGCGCTGGAGCCGATGGCGCAATGGCTGTTGCTCGACGGCCCGGATGCAGCGCGGGCCTTGACGTTACTGCGACAGGCTTTCGCCGACGTGCGGCGCTTCTGGCTGTTTGACGGTACCGAGTTCGAGCCGGTCAGCGAGCACGGCCCGGTGCTGATCGACCTGCGTGATAGCCAGGCGCTGGGGTCGTTGTGTCAACGCGATCCGGATACCTGGCGCGGCTTGCTGCTCGGCAGCGAGGCGCCGGCGCCTGAACTGCTGAGCCACTTGCAACGCATGCTCACAGTCTCGTTCGGATTGAACCATCGGGCCTTGCTCAGTTATTACAATCGCCAGACCGCCAGCTATTTCTTCGACGCCTGTGACGCTGGCGAATTGAGTCGCTGGCTTGGCCCGATCCGCCAATTGCGCTGGTTCGGTGGCACCTGGGCCGATCGTGCGATTGGCAGTCAGGGCTGGCAGCAGTTGCGCAACCCCGGGCTTGCCGTAGAACCATTGAACATCGAAGAAAGCCTTACGCGACGGCAGCGCGAACGCCTGCAAACTTGCCTGTTGGAGCAGCACATCTGGCGCTGGTGCCAATCATTCGGAACCGATTACGCAACGATGGCCTCCCATGTTCAACAGGGTCTGGCGCTGGGCTTCAGCGACCGCAGTGTGCTCGATGGCTGGTTGTGGCTACGCTTGCTGCATCCGCGTGCCGTGCTGGTGCCGCCGCCGGTGGGGCTGACCCAGCAGGAGCGGCTCGACCATGTGCGTCGCCAATGGGGTGGCGATCAATCGTGAGGTTCACGCGTATGGCAGGTTTTTTCCGGCAAGGGTTCGGCGCAGTGATCGGCGCTTTAGTACTGTTGCTGCTCAGTGCGTGTTCGCCGGTAAAACTGCTCAATGTGCTGACCCCGGATAGCACGTTTGAAAAAACCACGGGCATTGCCTACGGTGACGATCCCCGGCAGAAGCTCGATGTCTACGTGCCGCGTGATGCATTGGCCGATGCGCCGGTCGTGGTGTTTTTCTACGGTGGCAGCTGGAACAGCGGCGCGCGCGAGGATTACGCTTTTGTTGGCGAGGCGCTGGCGTCCCGGGGGATTGTCGCGGTCGTGGCGGATTATCGGTTGTATCCGGAGGTGCGTTATCCACTGTTTCTTGAAGACAACGCGCGGGCGGTGGCGTGGACCCGTGCGCACATTCGCGAGTTTTCCGGTAATCCGCAGCGCTTGTATCTGATGGGGCACAGCTCCGGTGGCTACAACGCGGCGATGCTGGCGCTGGATGGCGACTTGCTCGCAGCGGTGGGGATGTCGCCCAAGGACATCAGTGGCTGGATCGGTCTGGCCGGGCCGTACGATTTTCTACCAATCGTGAATCCTGATGTGCGCCCGGTGTTTTTCTGGCCGGACTCACCGCCGCAATCGCAGCCGATCAACCACGTCAATCGCGGCGCGCCGCCAGCGCTGCTGATCGCGGCGAGCAAGGATAATCTGGTCAACCCGACGCGAAACACCGGCGGTCTCGCCCATAAACTGCGCGAGGCGGGTGTGCCGGTGCAGGACTTGTATTACTCGAGACCCAATCACATCACGCTGGTGGCGACATTGTCACGGCCACTGCGGCGGCTGGCGCCGGTGCTCGATCAAGTGGTCGGCTTTATCGAGCACACGCCGGCTCAGTGAGCCGCGCCGTTAAACCAGCCGTCATTACGCTTGAGCCACAGGGCCTGTGCGCCGAGCGTCAGGCTGCGCAGCACCATGAACAGCAGGAACGTAATCCACAGGCCATGATTGCCCAGACCTTGCAATGCCCAGGCGAATGGCACCAGCAGAACCACCGTCAGCAGCATGCCATTGCGCATTTCCCGGGCGCGGGTGGCGCCGATGAACAGGCCGTCGAGCAGGTAGCTCCAGACCGCAATCAACGGCAGCACGGCGAGGTAAGGCAGGTAGACGAACGCGGTGTCGCGCACGCTCTGGATGTTGGTCTGCATCTCGATGAACAAGTGCCCGGCCAGTAAAAACAGCAGGGCAAAGCCAAGGCTGGCGATCAGCGACCAGCCACCGGACACCACCAGCGAGCGGCGCAAGGCCAGGCGATCGCGGGCGCCGATGGCATGTCCGCACAGGGCTTCGACCGCGTGAGCCAGACCGTCCAGCGCGTGCGCCGTCAGCAGCAAGCCGTTGAGCAACAGCGCGTTGGCGGCGACCGTCGCATCACCGAGTCGCGCGCCTTGCACGGTGATCAGGAAAAACACCGATTGCAGGGCCAGACTGCGGATGAAAATGTCGCGGTTGACCGCCAGCAGCGGGCGCCAGCTCTGCCACACTTTCAGCGCAGCCCAGGCGATGTGCCCGGGATAGGCGCGCAAGGCTTTGCGGGTCAGCAGTAGACCGAGCAGGGCACCGCTCCATTCGGCAATCACCGAGGCCCTGGCCGAGCCGACCACGCCCCAGTCCAGACCGATGACGAACCACAGATTCAGCACGATGTTGATCAGGTTGGTGGTCAGCAGAATCGCCAGCGGCGCCCGGGCGTTCTGGGTGCCGAGGAACCACCCCACCAGCGCATAACTGGCCAGTGCGGCAGGCAGCCCGAACAGTCGGGTATGGAAGAAGTCACGAGTGAGCTGATCGAGTTCCGCCGACGGCTGCATAAAGTGCAGCGCAACCCCGCTTAGCGGCACGCCCAAGGTGCCGAGAACCAGCGCCAGTCCCATCGCCAGCAGCAACCCTTGCAGCAAAATCTGCCGCAACGCCGCGCCATCGCTGCGCCCGGCCGCTTGCGCGGCGAAACCGGTGGTGCCCATGCGCAGAAAACCCATGGCCCAGGCGAGAAAGGTGTACAGACTGGCGCCAACCGCCACGGCGCCCAATTGATGGGCGTGAGGCAAGTGGCCGATGACGGTGCTGTCGACCAGCGCTACCAGCGGCACGGAAATATTGGAGAGGATCATCGGCGCGGCAAGCACCCAGACCTTGCGGTGAGTCGGGCGGTCGCGCCAGTCGGCAATCAGGTTGGACATGCGGGCTCCTTGGGGGAGCGGGCATTGTAGCGGTTCGTTGGGGATTTGCTTTGCTCGGATAACCAGCCCCTCACCCCAGCCCTCTCGCGAGGGAGAGGGAGCCGATCTTCATGCTGCTCAACCCTGAAGTTTCAGGTCGGCGTATAGCTGAAGAACAACTCGGTCGGCCCCCTCTCCCCTTGGGAGAGGGCTGGGGTGAGGGGTTTTATGTGAGGTCAGTGAATAATCCAGCTCAACAACCACAACCCCAGCAGCAACCAGATAATCCCGGCAATGATCGACGCATTCATGAACGCGCGAATCGCCGACCACAGCAGCATCAACCCGACGATCAGCGCGATGATGCTGATGATCGAAGTGTCCATCCCCAGCGTCTTGGCCAACCCATCGACAAAGTTGCCCCCGGCGTTGCTCAGCATGTTGAACAAACCACTGAGGCCATCGACGATAAAGCGGATGACCGAACCGAGTGCCTGGCCGAGCCATTCGAAAAAGCTTTCTACCTGCATGTGTGCATCCTGATGAAAGAGCTGAGCCTTGGGCCACAACGCAGGTGGCCGAGTTCCCTGCAAGCATAGAGCTTTCTTTGGCCCTTGCCTTCAACCGGCAACCCCCCGAAGCTATACGCCTTCAGGAGAGCCCGATGAACCTTGTTGAACTGACCGAACGCCTGCACGCCATTCGCGACCGCAATGACTGGCGGCAATTTCACAGCCCGAAAAACCTCGCCATGGCCGCCAGCGTCGAGATGTCTGAACTGGTGGAGATTTTCCAGTGGCTGACGGAAGACCAGTCGCGCCAGTTGCCGGCGGACAAACTCGCCCATGCCGGACAGGAAGTCGGCGATATCGTCCTGTATCTGTTGCTGCTGTGCAGCGAATTGGGGTTGGACATGAATGAAGTGGTGCGCAGCAAGCTCGCCGACAGCGAACGGCGGTTCGGCTGATGAGCGACCGGCATTTCGATCAGTTGGCGACCCGTTTCGCTGAAAAAATCTACGGCGGTGCCAAGGGCGCGATTCGCCTCGCGGTGTTGCAGGCTGACCTTGCCGAAGCACTGCCGGATCGTCCGTTGCGGGTGCTCGACATCGGTGGCGGTCTGGGCCACATGTCGCTGTGGCTGGCAGAGCGCGGGCACGACGTGACCTTTACCGAGCCTGCCGAGCCGATGCTCGAAGGCGCCCGCCAGCGGTTCGCCGAAGCGGGGCAGACGGCGACGTTTATTCAGGTGCCGTGGCAGGAACTGCTCGGGCAACTCACGGAACCCTATGATCTGGTGATCTGTCACGCTGTGCTGGAATGGCTGGCCGAACCCCACGCAATCCTGCCGGTGTTGCATCAATTGACCAAACCCGGTGGTTGGCTGTCGCTGGCGTTCTACAACCGCGACGCGCTGATCTACCGCAATCTGCTCAAGGGCCATTTCAAGAAAATGCGCAAGAACGTGATGGCTGGCGAGAAACAGAGCCTGACCCCGCAGATGCCGCTTGACCCACGAGAATTGGCAACGCAACTCGAAGGCTTGTGGCAGGTCGAAAGCCAAAGTGGGGTGCGGGTTTTCCACGACTACATGCCGGTGGAGTTCCAGGCCCGCGCCGAACTCGTGGATTTGCTCGAGATGGAACTCGCCCACCGTCGTCACCCAAGCTTCGCCGGGCTTGGGCGCTACCTGCACTGGATCTGCCGGCCGATCTGATCGGAGCGCAAAATGAAAGCACAATCGGGGTTACTGCTGATCTGTCTGGGGTTGGCCGCCTGTCAGGGCAGCAACCCCTACGTGGCGCAGTCGCGGCCCTTGCCGCCGGCGCCAGCGCAAGCCGCCAACACCTTTGACCGCAGCGCGTATCCGGCGCCGCCGCGTGATTACGGGCGCTACCGCAGTTGGGCCTGGCTCAACGGCCAACTGCCGCCAGGCACGGCATGGGCGGATTCGGCGCAAGTGGCTGAAGCGGTGAGCAACGCGCTGGATCAGCGCGGCTTGCGTCCGCTGCACGACAATCGCCCGGCGGACCTGTTCGTCACCGCCAATCTGCGTCTGGAAACCCGCTTGCGTCAGGTCCAGGACGATTACGGATACGGCTACGGCGGATACAGTGGCTATGATCGTTATGGTCACGGTTACGGCATGTACAACAGCGTGCCGGTCGTGCGCACCTATCAGGAACAGGTTGTGGTGGTGCGAGTCGACCTGTTCGACGCCGGCACCGGCCAACCGGTGTGGAGTGCCAGCGCCGAAACCGCCAACAAGGGCAGCCAGATCGATCGCACCGATGCGATTCGCGAGGCTGTGGAAAAGGCCATGTCGGCGTATCCTCCGAGCTAGCTTCGGTTAATCGAGAAGCTCTAGCAGGTTCATGTCTTCAACCGGAGAAAAACCATGTACCGCCGTCTTGCTTTATTCGCCATGGTTGCGCTGCTCAGCGGCTGTGCCGCCAACCGGGTCAATCACGACTTCGACGCCAGCCGCGACTTTGCCGGCTATCGCAACTGGAGCTGGAAAGACCCCGCCCTGCAATACCGTCCCGATGATCCACGGATCAAAAGCGACCTGACCGAACAACGCATCCGTCAGGCCGTCACCGATCAACTGGACCAGCGCGGTTTGCGCCCGGCGCCTGCCGGCGCCAAGGGTGACTTGAGCGTGCAGACCTACCTGATCGTCGAGGATCGTCAGCAGCAAGTGACGACCAACTACGGCGGCGGTTGGGGTGGCCCGTGGAATGGTTACTGGGGCGCGCCGATGTACAACGAGACGCGCAACATTACCTACAAGGTGGCGACAATCCAGATCGACCTGCTCGATGGCAAGGACGGCAAACTGGTGTGGCGCGGCAGCGATGAGCAGATGCTCAGCAGCACGCCGAACCCGACGGATCGCAGCAATGCCATTCGCGAGACGGTGGCGCGTATCCTCACCAACTACCCACCGCGCTAGCATCCACCCCTTGTTGTTTTGTGGCGCACGAAATGGCGCGTTGCCACCAGCCCCGTCTACACTCAAAACCACCCACGGAGGTAGCGCTCGGCAGTGCGCCGGCAAAGGAGTGCGCGATGTCACCTCGTTCGCAATTCAATGGCCCGGCCCGCCAGCGCGGGGCGATCGGTTTGGTGGCGGCGCTGACCCTCGGCCTGGCCTTGGTGTGCATGGTGCTGGTGGTCGACAGCGGTCGTTTGTACATGGAGCAACGCAGCTTGCAGCGGGTGGTCGATGTGGCCGCGCTGGAGGCGATCTCGCGCGGTGGCGATTGCCTGACAGGCGCCAGCGCAAACGGCTACGCCACGGCCAGTGCGGCACGCAACAGTTTTACCGTGGCGCAGGGCAGGACCCTGACCGTAACGTGCGGCACCGTGCAAACCGGTGCAAACAACCTGCGAGCCTTCGCCGCCGACGCCTCGAAAAAAGAAGCCATCAGTGTGGTCGCCACCCATGTTGTGCCCACCAGTGTGGCCGCCGCGCTCTACGCCTTGTTTTCGCCGGGCAGCGTGTCCCCGACCACGCGGCTCTCGGCCACGGCGGTTGGTGCCTCGGCTATTCTGCCGCCGCAAGCCCAATTGACCATCGGCACCACGGCGCTGACCATCGATGCCAGTAAGTCCGCTGCTCTGAATTCGTTGATCGGGCAGATGCTCGGCGGCAGCCTCAACCTCAGCGTCGCTGGCTGGCAGGGGCTGGTCGAGACCCATATCAATCTGCTCAGTTACCTCAATCAACTGGCGGTCGACGTTAATGTGGACGCGGGCAACTACACCCAATTGCTGAGCAAGAACATCCAGATCACCCAACTGATCGATACCGCCATCACCGTACTGACCAAGGGCGGTACCACCACCAGCGTGGCGGTCAACGGTCTGCTCGGACTGAAGGGGGCGGTTGGCAGCACTTCGGTGGCGCTCGGGCAATTACTGCAATTGCAGACCGGGGCCACGTCGGCGGCGCTCAATGCCAATCTGCAAGTGTTCCAGTTGATCGAAGCCGTCGTGCAAGTGGCTAACAGTCAAAACGCGCTGGTAGCGAGCGTGCCGTTGAGCATTCCGGGACTTGTCAATGGTTCGGTCAAAACCAAAGTCATCCAGCCGCCGCAATTGTCGGCCGTGGGCAATCCGCTGCTGGCCAAGGCTGATCCCATGGGTGCCAACCGGATCTACGTGAAAACCGCGCAGGTGCGCACGCTGATCTCGCTGAATCTGCCGGTGCTGTCTGGCGTGGCCGGGCTTGCCAATGCCATTGTCAGTACGCCGCTGGTGGGCGGGCTGACCGATACCTTGAACAATGTGCTGCACCTGAACATTGCCGGGGCATTGAACTCGGTGTTCTGTGCATTGGGTGGCACCTGCCAGCGCACCGATCTGAAGATTCTGCCCACCTCGACCATCGACATTTTGCTGGAGGCCGCCGCCGCCGACAGCCATGTCACCGATTACAGCTGCACCAGCGATGCGACCAAGACCCTGACCACCCAGACCAACTCCTCGGTGGTCAAACTCAAGGTCGGCAAGATCGACGCCACCAACGCGTTTTCATCCTCGGGGGATGTCACCGTGCAGCCGCTGGCGTTGATTGATGTCGGCGTTATTACCTGCACCATTCCACTGCTGGGCCTGGGCCAGCCAACCTGCGATCCCAACTCGCGCAAACCGTTCTACGGCGGTGGCCTCGGAGTGATGGTGGATACCTCGGTGGCCAGTATGCAGAGCATCCACACCTACAACCAGCCACCGGAAATCAAGCAAACGCCGCAGAACTTCAGCTTCGGCACGCAAGGGGTCGTCAATAGCCTCAAAGGCACCTTGAGCGGGGTTCAGGTGCAGGCTTACAAACCCACCGGTTCGAGCCTGCTGGGTGGCTTGCTCACTACTACCGCCGACGTGCTGGCCGGCGTCAACAGCACGCTGGGCGTGGTCATCGGTAACCTGCTCAGCCCGGTGCTCGACCCGATTCTTGACGGTTTGCTCGCCAACCTCGGCATCACCCTGAACAAGGTCGACGTCGGCGCCAACCTCAGTTGTCGACCACCGGGGCAACCGATCCTGGTGATCTAGTCGGTCAGCGCAATCGGTAACTCGATACAGAATCGCGCGCCCTCGTCGCCATTGCGCACGCTCAGGCGTCCGCCCATGTTTTCGACGATGCCGTAACTCACCGACAAGCCCAGACCGGTGCCGACACCGACCGGTTTGGTGGTGAAGAACGGCTCGAAAATCCGCTCCAGCAGCCGCGGATCAATGCCGCCACCGTTGTCTTCGACCCATAGCCGCACCACATGCTCGTCGCACTCGGCGTACAGGGCGATCCACGGCTGGAAGTCGCGATCGGCCTCGCGCTTGCCGAGCAAGGCATCGCGGGCGTTGACCATCAGGTTGATCAGCACCTGCTCAAGCTGATCGACGTAACCGCGCACCTGAACCGCAAAGCCTGCCTCTTTGATGCGCAGCTCGACGCCTTTGCCGCGCAGCCCCTCAGACAACAGCGACAACGCGCCTTCGATTGCATCGAGGGGATTGAACGGATGCTGTTCGATTTCCGAACGGCGGCCGAACACGCGCATGTGATCCACCACTCGCGCCGCTCGCTGGACTTGCGCATCGATGCGATTGAGCTTGTCGGTCAGGTAGTCGATCTGCACATCGCCGTTGCTCAAGCGCTTGAGCACATTGACGATGGCCATGCGCATCACATTCAGCGGCTGATTGATCTCGTGAGCCAGGCCGGTGGCCATTTCGCCGAGGGTGGCCATTTTCGCGCTTTGGGTCAGCTGTTGTTGCGAGCGGCGCACCTCGGTGTTGTCACGGCCCACCGCCTGCACCTCGATCAGTTGCCCGTGCTCATCGAACACCCCGCGATCCGACCAGACCCACCACGCATGTTCGCGACCGGGCAGGCGCAGATTGATTTCGGCGGTACTCACCGGCAGTTCCGGAGTCAGTTGCGCCAAGCGCTGGACGAACGCCTGGCGCTGTTCGTCGGACATCCAGCTGCCCAGGTTCACGCCGGGCAATTGCTCCGGCGCGCACTCCAGATAAGTCGCCAAGGGCCGGTTGCCGAAGGTCAGGGTCAAGTCCGGACGATAGCGGCAAATCATCGCCGGCGAATCTTCCACCAGCATCCGGTAGCGCTCTTCACTGGCCTTGACCTGCTCGGCGGCGAGGGTCGCTTCGGTGACGTCCAGCCACAGCCCGACAGCTTCCACCGGCAGGCCGAGATCGTCGCGCAGCAATTTGGCTTCGTCGAGCAACCAGTGTGCATGGCCCTGGCGGTCGAGCACCCGATAACGCGCGCTCACCGAGCCCTCGCGCAGCAACTGCCGCGTGCGTTCGAAATAGCGAGGGCGGTCTTCGGGGTGGACGTGTTCCACCAGTCGGCCGCCGTCACAATCGGCCAGATTCCAGCCCAGCAACGGTTGCAGACTGGCGCTGAAAAACGTCGGTTGCAGCGCCCCTTCGACGTAGCGTTGCACGTAGATCACCGCGGGTGAGCTGGCGATCAGATTGTCCAGTCGCGCATGGGCAGCGGCCGCCTGTTGCTGCTGATTCTTGATGTCGCTGATGTCGAGCATGAACCCCACCAGCCGCCGCTCGGCGCCGATGCCCAAAGACCGGCCTTGCAAGCGAAACCACAGCGGCAACGATTGATCGCTGCGTTGCCAGCGCGCGTTCAACTCCAGCGGTGCGCCTTCATCCTGCAAAGCTCGCAGACGACTGCGCAGCTCATCACGGTCGGCAGGGTGCACCTGGTTGAACCAGTCCTGAATCGGCAACCGCGCAGTCGTCAAACCCAAGCTGTCAGCCAGAGTTGGGGCCAGTTGCACTGCTGTGCTGTCGCTGCTCATTTCCCACCATCCACTGCCGAGCAGCGCTTGCAGACTTTCCAGACGTTCCAATTGCAGATGATGGCGATGCTCGCGCAGGCGCTCCAGCAGGGGCGCGGCCACGGCAGCGGCCAGCAACAGCCAGTCGTGATCGCCGAGATCGGGTGCCTGCTGCTGCGCGTTATAGCCGGCGCACAGCAACCACGCGGCCACGCCCTGGGCATCGCGGTAAGGCACGGCGAAACCCTCATTCGGGCCGAGCAGCGCGCTCAGGCGTGGCTGCTCGCCAGCCAGTAAACGTTGCGGCAATGCGCCGTTCAGGCTGTCGAGGCCCGTGCCCAGTTGCTGTTGATCACGCCACACCTGCGGCGCGTTCAGCGCCGCGTAATGCTGATGAATCTGCCAGCCCTGACCTTGCTCATCGAGCAACGCCACCGCCAGACAGGGGATGTGCAAATGCTGGCTCAAGCGCTGCAACTGTTCGCCCAGCACCTCGGGTAAACGCGCAAGGCTGCCCAGGCGCAATTGATCGCGAATCTGCGTGGCCAGCCACTGGCATTGCTCGCGGCTGTGCGCCTGACGTCGTTCGCTGAGCAGATCACCGATGTCCAACAACTGCAAAATCCAGCCGTCACCCTGCGCCTGCACCCAACCGCGCAGGTGCAGCGGCGGGCCGCTCAGGCTGAAAAAATCCAGGTCGAGCAATTGTCCTTGCCAGTCCGCAGGCTGTCCCTCTAGTGCGAGGCTGCTGTGGGGCAACACATACTCCAGCAGAGGTGCGGGATGGCTGGTGGATATCCGCTGCGCCAGCACATGCCGCAACGGCCCGCTCATATGATTGACCCGGCCTTTGCCATCCAGATAGAGCTGCAGGCCGACGCTCGGCACCAGAGGGCTGTCCATTGGCTGGACCGTTTCGGGGTGTCGATTGAGCAGGCGGCCGAACAGCTTGTCACCGGAACTCAAAATTGCAGGCTCGACGAGGCGCGCAAAGTCGCAGGCAGGCGCGGCACCGTACCGATGCCCGGCAGCACCAGAAACGGCAGCGCCTGATTCAATTTGCTGGTGGGATAGTTGATGGTCACCGTCAGCACGCCACCGACATAGGTGATGTTGCTGTCCGTGGCGGTGTTGAAGTTTAGCGCGCCGGGCAGCCAGGCCAATTGCCGGCCCAGTTCGGTTCGGGCCGTGGCGGTGACCGCCGTGGAGTAATTGGCCGTGGCGGGGTCAAGCGCCACGCTGCGGCGCACGGCTTCGGCCGTCGACTCATTGAACGACTGCATCAACAACAGCGGCAGGCTGTAGCTGACCAAGCCATAAAACACGGCGAAGAAGGTGACGAACACCAAGGCAAACTCGATGGCCACGGCACCTTTTTGCTTGCGGGGGAGGGCGGTTTTCATGAGTGCGTCTACCCTGACAATCACTACGTAATCTCAGCATAGAATCAATCGGCCAAAACGGACGTTTTTTACCGCATGCACAGCTTTGTCCTACTGATTTGGCTGACCCTTTGCGCGGCACAGGATGCCCGCCAACGGCATATCGGCAACGGGCTGACCCTGGGAGTTGGCGGGTTGGCGTTGGGGTATTTGCTGATCACCGGCACTACCTGGCTCGGCGCTGAAGCCACGCAGGCGGGCTGGGCTGTCCTGCTGGCCCTGGCGCTATCCCTTCCTGGTTACGTGTTGAAACATTTTGGCGCCGGTGATGTGAAACTAATGACAGCCTTGGCGCTGGCGACGGACGGTGCACACCTGCTTGGCGCGTTTATCGGCGCAGCGCTGACCAGTGCGATCTGGTTATTGCTGGTGCCAAAACTCTGGCTGCATATGAGTCAAGGGCTTAGAGAACGTCTTCGATATATGGCTCCAGAAAAGTCAAAAAAGCTGCCATTTGCGCCGTTCGTGCTGGTTGGGACAATCCTGGCGTTGCTTTGGATCCGCTAGTCGCCACCTGTCACTACTGCTATGTACATAGTCGGAAAGTGCGTCTATTTTCAAATCAACGTTGTACAGCCTCGCGCTGTAAGTACAGGAACGGTCAGCCTTTGGCCTGGGCATGGAGTGGCAAGTGAACAAGCTTACGTCTGCGGTAAAAGTTCTGGTGGTCGATGATCAGCCGCTGATTGTCGAAGAACTCTGCGAATTCATTGAGAGCAGCGGCTACCGTTGTGTGCCTTGCATATCGAGCAAGCAGGCGATCGAGCAATTTATCGAAGACACCGCCATCGGTCTGGTGCTGTGTGACCTGCATATGCCGGACATGGATGGCATTCAACTGGTGCAGGAACTGCAACGTTTATCGGGCAAGCATCGGGCCTTTGAAGCGATCATGCTCACCGGCCGTGCCGACAAGCAGGACGTGATCAAAGCTTTGCGCGCCGGGATTGCCGACTACTACCAGAAACCGATTGATCTGAACGAACTGCTCCAGGGTTTGCAGCGCCAGGAAGTGGCGTTGCAGGAACGGCAGAAAACCCTGCAACTGGGCAACCTGAATCAGAAGCTGCAATTCCTCTCCGAGTCGATCGACGATCTTTACCAGGACCTCGACAAAGTCCGCCGCGGCCCTGCGCCTGTGAGGGACGAGGGGGCGGGTGATGCCGAAGGGGCGGTGGAGATACCGACGATTTTCAATCAGTTGTCGCCGCGTCAGCTGGACGTTGCCCGGTTGGTGGGCAAGGGCCAGACCAACTATCAGATTGCCTGTGAATTGGGGATCACCGAGAACACCGTCAAGCTGTATGTCTCGCAGGTCTTGCGCCTGACGCACATGCATAACCGCACCCAGTTAGCCCTTGCGTTGTCGCCGAGCAGTTCAGGACTGCGTCAACGGGTGACCGCGCACTGATTGCTGATGACCCCGCCCATTGAGCGGGGTCAAACCCCTCAACCGATGTTGGCCTTGGACTTGGGAAACAGGTTGTCCAGGGTTTCCAGCAAGCGCACGTGATAGATCGGTTTACGGAACAGGTCCAGCACCTGCAGGCGCAGCATATCGCTGACGTCTTCCATGTCTGCATGCCCCGAAGTGACGATCACCGGAAGATGCTGGCGCGAGGTGTGTTCACGCAGGCGCTTGATCAGCGAGATGCCGCTTTCTTCCGGCATGCGCAGATCGGTAATCACCAGGGCGATATCGGGATGGCGGGTCAGGTGATGCAGGGCGAGTTTCACCGACGTTGCCGTATGACAGATGAACCCTTCGCCCTCCAGCAACTCCGCAAGCTCCAGCAGTGCGTCCTCTTCATCGTCGACGAGGAGCAACTGCTGGCGCGGAGTATGTGAGGAGTTCATGGGCAACACCTGCAATGGACTGAGTGCTGACGTTAGAACTCAATGGCCGCATTGACAAGTTATCGGTCCGATCATGGGGTTGGAGTGAGCGCGGTCTGGATGGCGGTCAGGATTGCGGTGACCTGAGTGCCAATACCGTTACCGAACGCGGCAATCACCAGTGCCACCAGGCCGACCACCAACGCATATTCGATGGCGGAGGCGCCTTCGGTGTCTTTGGCCAGGCCTCTGAAGAACGCGATCTCGGATTTGATCTTTTGAACAATGCGCGAATACGACATGAGAATTCTCCTTGAGCACACCAGGTGTTGCGTGTTCGCAACATGATCTCCCTGTGCCAGCATCAGCATTGTTGGCAAATCCCGAGCCTACAACTGTAAGAACAGATTAATACCTAAGTAGTAGTTCGCCGTTTAACGGCAGAAAACGACATTTGGCGCTTCAAGCCGCTACTTTCGTTGGATTTTTTGCTGTTCGTAATGGCGTTTTGTTCTGGCTGCGCTACCGTCAAATAGCGAAATAGTTGCTTGTTCATAGCTGCCTGATTGCGAAGTTATCTCGTTGGAAGTCACGGGTCATTGCATGAGAGACAAAACGCAGCGGGAAAGGGAGAGCCGTCATGAACAGTCGCGTCACTCTGGGTCTGGCCGGGTTGTTTCTGGTAGGCGCCATCATTGCCGGGTATTGGGGGCTCACCTTGAGCCGGCCGCCGGTGGCCGAACCGGTTGCGGCTCCCGCCGTGGCGCCAGCCGCAATCCCCGTCGCCAGCACCGAACCTGTTGAAGATCCAACGCGTCAGCCCGTCGTTGTGTTGCTGCGCGACATCCCGCCTTTCGTGAAGATCACCGCCGCCGATGTGGCCGTGGAAAAACTGCGCACCGCGCCGGCCGGCAGCCTGGGCAATGTCGATCAGGTCATCGGCCGCACACCATGGCGGCCCTTGAGCGCCGGCAGTTGGCTCAGTGATGAAAGCTTCCAGCCGGGCAGCCCTTTGGCGCGGATGATCCGTCCCGGTGAGCGGGCACTGGCGGTGGCGGTGGATGAAGTGATCAACGCCGGCGGGCAATTGGCCCCCGGCGATTACGTCGATGTGTTGCTGTTCTTGCGCAAGGACGAAAACCATCCGCAGGCCTCGGCGCAACGGGTGGTGACGGCCGTGCGCGTACTCGGCGTCGGCAGCCAGATGGGCCTGACCAACGACGGCCAATCCGCCGGCCCGGCGCGCAGTGATGACGAGCGACTCAAACAGGAACAACAGCGCATGGCCGCCCGCAGTGTGGTGCTGGCAGTGCCGGAACCACTGGTCAGCCGCTTGATGCTGGCGTCCAGCGCCGGGGTGTTGCGCCTCGCGGTGCGCAGTGCCGATGAACAGCAACTGGCGAAATATTGGGCCGGCGAAAACGATGTCGCCACTCAACTCGACACGCCTCGGCGCGAGCTGGTCGAGTTCAGTCAATTGTCCCTCACCGCTCCACCCAAACCCATGGCCGTGGCCGGTCAACCGGCGGCGCGCAAACCGACCGTGGAAGTTATCCGCGGTGCTGAAACCGCACAACCCACTCCCTGAATCGAGCAAGGACGCCTTTACATGCGCACATGCTTCACGCCCCTGTTCAACGGCTTGTTTCGGGCCTCGCTGCTGAGTGTTGCCTCGATCGGCAGTGCCGTCGCCGCCGCCGGCAATTGCGCCGCGCTCGGCCCGTTGCCTTCGGTGCTGGAGGTCGGCGAAGGTTTGCAACAGGCGTTGCAATCGCCGGTCGCGATCACCCGGGTGGCAGTGGGCGATCCGAAAATCGCCGACGTGCGGGTGACCGGCGATAACGCGGTGTTGCTCACGGGTGTCGGCCCCGGCGCCACCACGCTGATGATCTGGAGCACCTGTTCCAGCGCCCCGCGCCAAAGTATGGTGTTCGTGCAGGGCAAGGCCAGTGCGGCCATGACTACGGTCTCGCTGCCGGCCTCCGAAGACCCGAACTTGCCGTCGCAAGTACAGACCGACATCCGCTTCGTCGAAGTCAGTCGTACCAAACTCAAGGAGGCGGGCACGTCGATTTACGGCAAAGGCTCGAACAACTTTCTGTTTGGCGCACCGGGTACCGTGCCCAACACCGGCGTCACCCCCGGCGTGGTGCCGTTGGCCAACATCGACCCGCGTATCGCAGTGCCCGGCATCCCGTTGGCCAACGACATGTTCAACATCGTCTGGGGCGGCGGCAGCAGTAAATTCCTCGGCATCGTCAATGCGCTGGAGGGCAGCGGTTTTGCCTACACCCTGGCGCGGCCGAGCCTGGTGGCGTTGAGCGGGCAGAGCGCAAGTTTTCTCGCCGGCGGCGAAATCCCGATCCCGGTGCCGAGCGCCAACAGCAACAGCTACTCCATCGAATACAAGGAATTCGGCATCCGCCTGACACTGACCCCGACCGTGGTCAGCCGTGATCGCATCGCCCTCAAGGTCGCCCCGGAAGTCAGCGAGCTCGACTACAACAACGGCGTGACCATCGGCGGCACCACGGTGCCGGCGTTCACCATCCGCCGCACCGACACCAGCATCTCCCTGGCCGATGGCGAGAGTTTCGTGATCAGCGGTTTGATCAGCACGCAGAACGCTTCTCAGGTGAACAAATTTCCCGGGCTGGGCGACATACCGGTCATCGGCGCGTTCTTTCGCAACTCCTCGATCAACCGTGAAGAGCGCGAGTTGCTGATGATCGTTACGCCGCACCTGGTCCAGCCGCTGGCCGCCAATGCGCCGCTGCCGTCGCTGCCCGGCGAAAAACTGCGCAACTACGACCCGAACTGGTATCGCCTGTACTTCCTCGAAAACGGCAACTTCGATAAACGCAGCGGATTATCGCAATGAGCCAGAACCTGAGTCAGACCTTCCTCGCCATCACCCGCAACGACACGGATCTTGAGTGGTTGCAAGGGTCGCTGGCGCCGCTGGGGCAAGTGGTCAGCGCTGGCGGCGGCAGTCTTGACGAGCTGCTGGCGCTGGTAGACGTGACCTTTGCCAGCCTGGTTTTCGTCGGTCTCGACCGCGAGCATCTGGTGGCCCAGAGCGCACTGATCGAAGGCGTGCTGGAAGCCAAACCCATGCTCGCCATCGTCGCCCTCGGTGACGGTATGGACAATCAACTTGTGCTGAATGCAATGCGCGCCGGGGCACGGGATTTTGTCGCCTACGGTTCGCGCTCCAGCGAAGTCGCCGGGCTGGTGCGACGCCTGAGTAAACGCCTGCCGGCGGTCACACCAAACACCCAACTCGGCGGTTTGACCGTGCTTTACGGGGTACAGAGCGACGCCGACGGCGCGCTACTCGCCAACCACATGGCGCTGGTGGTGCAGAAGAGCGGGCAGCAAACCCTGTTGCTCGATCTGGGCCTGCCGCGCGGTGACAGTCTGGCGCTGTTGGGGCTGGAGAGCTCGTTTCATTTCGGCGATGCGTTGCGCCACCTGCGGCGCCTCGACGCGACCCTCATCGACAGCGCCTTCACCAGCGCCGAAGCAGGGCTGCGCATCCTCGCCTACGCCGGTTCCGACGAGCCACTGGAACGTACCAGCGCCGCCGAGTTGTACATGTTGCTCAGCGCCCTGCGCCAACACTTCCAGCACATCGTGGTCAACCTCACCGGGCAACCCGACAGCGAAGCGCTGCGCACCTTCGTCAGTCACTGCGACAAACTCCTGTGGTACACCGATCAGAACGTGCTCGACTGTCGGCGCAATCTCGCCGTGCTCAATCTGTGGCGCGAGAAGGGCATGAAACTCGATCACGGTCGCCTGCTGGTGGATCGCTATCTGCGTAACGTTGCGCCCGATTCCGACACCCTCGGCAAGACCTTCGGGCTGGAGGTGATTGCCGTACTCGCCTACAGCCCGGAAGTTCGACTCAACGCCAAGAATCAGGGCGTGACCCTGTTCGAACTGGCCCCGCGTGAAGCCCTCAGCCAAAGTCTGCGCACCCTTGGCGAACGCTTGGCGAAACGCTCGGAAAGTCTGGCCAAACCGAAAGTCACCTGGTTCGACCGCTTGCGAGGCACCTCATGAACGGCGAGCAATTGTTCGGCGGCCCTCAGCGCCACGCCACCGGCAACACCGATCACGATGGCCTGAAACTGGTGCTGCACCGCTACATCATCGATGCCATCGAAGAGTCCGGGAAAAACCTGCTGGAGGGTTCGCGGCAGGTGCTTTCGCAATTCGTCATCGACAAGGTCGCCGAATACATCGCACGCCTGCACCTGGCGATTTCCCGTTATGAAATGGAGCGTCTGGCCGAAGAGATCGTCGATGAACTGACCGGTTTCGGCCCGCTGGAAGTGCTGCTGCGCGACACAGCGGTGACCGAGATTCTGGTCAACGGCCCGCACCGGGTGTTTATCGAACGCGACGGCGTATTGCACCTGAGCGACTTGCGCTTCATCGATGCCCACCACGTCGAACGGGTCATGCAGCGCATCCTTGCACCATTGGGTCGACGTCTCGACGAGTCCTCGCCGATGGTCGATGCGCGCCTGCCCGATGGCAGTCGGGTCAACGCGATCATCCCGCCGATTGCCCTCGATGGCCCGTGCCTGTCGATTCGTAAGTTTCGCAAGGACATGCTCAAGAGCACTGACCTGATGGCCATGCAAACCATCGATCAGGCGATCTACGACTTCATAAAAGAGGCGGTCGGCAAGCGCTGCAACATTCTTGTCAGCGGCGGTACCGGTACCGGCAAGACCACGCTGCTGAACATCCTCAGCCAGTTGATCAGCCCCCACGAACGCCTCGTCACCATCGAAGACGTCGCCGAGTTGCAACTCGGCCATCCGCACGTCGTGCGCCTGGAAACCCGTCCGCCGAATGCCGAGGGCCACGGTGAGGTCAAGGCCAGTGACCTGATCCGCAACGCCCTGCGCATGCGCCCCGACCGAATCATCCTCGGCGAGATTCGCGGTGTTGAAGTGGTCGACGTACTCACCGCCATGAACACCGGCCACGACGGTTCGATGAGCACCGTGCACGCCAACAACGCCCAGGACGCCTTGTTGCGCCTGGAAACCCTGGTCGGCCTGACCGGGCGCACCATCGCCGAACGCACCCTGCGCCAGATGATCTGCGCGGCACTGGATGTGGTGATTCAACTGACCCGCATGCCCGATGGCCGCCGCTGCGTCAGCGAAGTGGTGGAAGTGGTTGGCGTGCGTGATGACGTCTACGTCACCAACACCTTGTTCCGCCTCGACCGCCGCACAGGTTTCGGTTTCCTGCGCGAAGCAGTGAACCCGGCCGGCGACAAGTTGCGCCGCGAACCGACGCTGGCGCACTGAGGGCCACGGCATGCTCAAACCGCTGCTGCTAATCGTGATTTGCCTGGGCCTGCTCGGTTTGTCGCTGCGCCTGTTCTACAACGGCTGGCGCCAGAGTGGCGCCGAACGGGTACTGGATCGACTGAATCAGGGCCAGCCGCAACTGACGGCGGATTCGCCCCGTTGGGCCAGTCTTGAGCGGGCCTTTTTGCGCGCAGGACTGGGCCGTCCGACCGAGCGCATCGGTATCTGGCTGCTGCTCTGGGCCTTTGCGATCCTGATCGGTTTTGCCTTGGCCGGATGGGTCGGTTTGCTGGTTTTGCTGGTGTTGCCGCCAGTGATGCTGCGCCTGTATGTCAGTTGGCGCTATCAACGGCGCTTGCGGCGGATGATCGAACAATTGCCGCAACTGCTCGACCACACTGTGCGCAGTCTTAAGTCTGGTCGCACCTTGGCCGATGCGGTGCTCGGCGGCATCGAGGCCAGCGAAGATCCACTGAAAAACGCCATGGGCCGTGTGCAGCGCAACGTCCAGTTGGGCGTGAGTTTGCCGGACGCGATGTCAGACATGGCCGAGCTCTACGAGAAGGACGAGTTTCGCCTGTTCGCCCTCGGCCTCAAGGTCAATCATCGCTATGGCGGCAACGCCAGCGAACTGCTGGAAAACCTGATCAAGATGATCCGCGAGCGCGATCAGGCCTCGCGCCAGTTGCGCGCCATGACTGGCGAAACCCGCCTTACCGCGTGGGTGCTGGGCTTGCTGCCGATTGCCATGGCCGGGTATTTCCTGATGGCCAATCCGATTTATCTGGTCGCCATGTGGCACGACCCGTCCGGGCAGCGAATGCTGGCCACGGCGTTCGGCATGCAGGTGATTGGCAGTCTGTTGCTCTGGCGGATGTTGCGCAGCCTATGACCACACCCCTGATGATCAGCGCCGTGTTGTTGCTCGGCGCCGCCCTGTTACTGATCGCCAGCCTGCTGGAGCAACGCCGCCGCGCGCGGCAGATCAGCCGGCGACTGGACGGTGACCTGATCCGCGAAAACCGTTTCGGCAACCTGTTGCACGTGCTCGGCGAGAGCCAGGTCGGCCAGCGCAGCGTCAAGCTCGACAACGAAACCCAGACGTTACTCAGCCGTCTCGGCTGGCGCAGCGCTCGTCAGCGCTCGCTGTTCGCCGCCTGCCAGATCGGTACGCCGTTGTTACTGCTGGCGCTGACGGTGTTGCTGCAATCGGTGTTTTTTCCGACCGTAGAAAAACAATGGATCGCGCCGTTGTTCGCCCTCGGTGTCGGCTACTTGTTGCCCAAACGGTTGCTGGTGATGGCGGTGGCGCGGCGGCAAAAACAACTGTCGACCGAGATCGGCACCTTCCTGCCGCTGCTGCGCATCCTCTTCGAATCCGGCATGGCCGTGGAGCAGGCGCTGCGCGTGTTGAGCTACGAAAGTCAGGCGTTGCTGCCAGTGCTGACTCAGGAATTGCGTCTGGTGCTGGCGCGGGTCGACTCCGGTCTTGAGCTGGGAGAGGAACTGAACAAAGCCACGCAATTGCTCGCGGTGGACGAGTTCACCGACACCTGCGTGATCCTTCAGCAGTTGCTGCATCAGGGCGGCGGGGCGATGAAGTCGCTGCTCTCGCTCAAGCAACTGCTTGATGACCGGCGCCTCACGCGCCTGCAGGAATACATCTCGAAGATGTCCGCAAAAATGTCCGTCGTGATGATGCTGTTTCTCTTCCCGGCGTTATTGATCGTCCTCGCCGGCCCGGGCTTTACTGCCCTGGCCAAGGCCTTGGGGGCTTGAAGGAGTGGTGATGAAAGCAATGATTGCCGGTGCATGTCTGTTGTTGCTCGGTGGCTGTGCCAGCACCGGGCAGAACCCCTGGGAAGCGCTGACCAACAGCGCCAGTTGCGGCAAGCTCAGTTCAGATCAGCAACTGTCGTTGAACCTGGCCGATGACATGGCCAAAGACGGCAAGCTCCACGCCAGCCTGGCCAACCTGCAAAGCCTGCCGGACAACCTCGCCGATGTGCGGTTGCGCAAGGCCAAGGTTTACCGTTTGCTTGGTCGCAGCGAGGCCGAACCGTTGTATCGCAGCCTGCTCGGCACCTGCTTGGCGGCCGAGGCCGAACATGGTCTGGGCCAGCTCGCGGCGGCCAGATCCGATTACGGTCAGGCACAGGCGCACCTGCAACGCGCCGCACGGTTGGCGCCCACCGATGAAAAAATCCGCAACGATCTGGGCGTGGTTTACCTCAATCAATTGCGCATCGAAGACGCGCGTTTTGAATTCCTCACCGCCATGGAGCTCAAGCAAAGCGATAAATTGGCCGCGCTGAATCTGGTGACGCTGTTGCTGTATCAGGACGATTGGAACCGCGCCGCCGAACTGGTCAGCCGCTTCGGGTTGAGCCCCACGCAATTCAGCGAAGCTCAGAGCCGCGCGGAAAAACTCAAAGTCCCGAGCCCTGCCACTGCCGCCGTCACAGCGATGCTCAAGTAAGGAGAGCCGTGATGAAAACCGCGATTTTTTGTCTTGCTCTGTTGGCTCTGCCGCTCACCGGTCATGCCATCGACGCCGGCCCGGCCTCGGCCCAGCAACAGGAAACCGAGGGCTGGCTGCAACTGCAAAGCCGCAACAAAGTGGCCTCGCCGAAAGTACAGACGGTGACGCCGACTGAACGGGAATTGGCGATGCAGCGCTGGCTGAAAAGCTACGAGCATCAGATACCGCAGTTTTTTGATCAGGATCAGGGTGGCGAGGTCGATAGCGGTTCGGGGGGCTAGCAGGTTCACCGCGTTATCGTTCATCGCGAGCAGGCTCGCTCCCACAGGTTCTACATGGGCTTGAAAATCGCGCATACCTTTGTAGGAGCTGCCGCAGGCAGCGATCTTTTGACTTTGATTTTTGAAGGTCAAGATCAAAAGATCGCAGCCTGCGGCAGCTCCTACAGGGAGTGGATTTCAAGTCGGGATGTTTAATCGTGTATCGAAATCTCAGAAGCATCCCACAAGGTTTTCAGGTTGTCCGTCGGACGTGCGCTCACTAGTCTTGGGCTGTCGCTGACACCTCAGCGATCGGGTGTGGAAACCTGAATGTTAAGTAGATGCATTGCACCAGCACCGTAATCGTTGCCGACGTCTTCGTTCGTCTGCAAACTGCGTCGCGGCGGCTGTGCGTGGGCAGACTTCGGTCTGGCCGGTTGCCTACTTATCGGTATTTCCACCCCGCGTACAGCTGCCACCTTTTTGTCGTGTGGAAACGACAACAGGTGGCTCCTTCAGCCAAGTAGGAGTTTTTCATGGACAAACTGATTCCCGATCCACCCCTCGAAACCACCCCACTCGCCGACGCCATCCGCGCCGATGACCAAGCGAAAAACCGCGAAGCGATCAAGCGCGCGCTCGATTTCTATCTCTGCCCCGAGCCGAAAAACCCGCGCCAGCCGAGCACGATGTTCCTCGTCAATCCGAGTGTCGACACCGAAAGCCTGCTCGCCCACGCCTGCGAATCACTGGCCAGCGCCAGCACAGCGGCCAGCAACTTCGCCAATGAACTGAGCGGCGCGCAACGCAGCACCGTGTTGGGCATCCAGCAAATTGTCATGCTCGCCGAACTGGCGGTGAACCGGGCGCTGGATCGGGTCGACCCGCAAACCTGATCCGCAGAAAAAACCGCGTTATCGTTCATCGCGAGCAGGCTCACTCCTACATTTGGAATGCGTTCCCCTGTAGGAGTGAGCCTGCTCGCGAAAGCGGTATGACAAGCGCCGCCTATCTACAACTGATAACTGAAACTGATGCTGTACCGCGGCTTGCGATTGAACGTATCCAGCGCTTCATCCGACATCGCCTTCGCCGCCTCCAGTGCAATGTTGTAGTACTTGGCATCGCCAAACCTCAGACCGATCGCCGCCGATGACAGATTGTTGGCTTGCACCGGCAGTTCATTGAACCAACTGCGCGAACGATCGAGCACGACGTACGGCTGGAGGATTCGCACCCAGTTGCCGTCGCGGTTGAAGCTGTAGTTGACCTCGTAAGCCACCCCCCAACCCTTGTCGCCGGACGCCTGATCATCGGGATAGCCGCGACCGAAATTCTGCCCGCCGAACACCGCCCGTTCACTGTCGGGCAAGGTGTCGTCGCTCCAGTACAACGCCGCCGACAGCACGCCTTGCCAGTTGTCGAGGAACTTGTCGCTCTGTACGCCAGAGAGCCGCACACGGAAGAAATCCAGATCGATATCGCTGGAATTGGTCTTCGCGCCCAAGCTGTCGAAGCCCTGATAAACCCCGGCGCTGAGGATTCGCAGTTGCCGTGCATCGGCCTTGCGCCAGTCGCCTTCGAAGGCGAGGGCGCGGATGTCGGTGCGGAACTCCGTGCTGAACGGGAAGTTGATGCCGTCGTAGCGAGTCTTGTCATTGACCGCATACAGGCGCGAGCCGGCGGTCAGCAGTTCGTTGGATGCGGCAATCAACGGCACGTTGAAGCCGATGGAATATCGGTCGTTTTCGCGATGGGTATCCAGGCGTCCGCCACCGTTGATCAACACTTCCGTGCCGGGGTCGGCGCGATAACGTGAGGCCGACAGATTCAGTTGCGTGCCTTCGGCGTCGAGGAACTGGCTGTAGTCGAGGCGGTAGTAACGTTCGTGGTCGTCACCGGGTGGGAACAGACCGCTGAGGCTCAGTTGTTCACCCATGGAGGTCTGCGAGTTACTGCTGACGCCGAGCAAGGCCTGGGGGCCGTTGCGGTTGTCCTCGGTGGTGCTCAGTGTGCTGGTGAACGGTTTGCGGCTGGCCTGGGCGACGAGTGTCGTGGCGCCGTCGGTGGTGCCCGGCGGTGGTACCTGGGCCTGGATGGTCACGCCGGGAATGCGCGTCATCAACGTGGTGTAGCGCTCGAAGGTCTTGCGGGTCAGCGGCCGTTCGGCCTGAATTTTCGCCGCCAGCTTGTCGAGCAGGCCTTTGACTCGGCCGACATCGCCCTGCATCTGCACGTCGCGCACATAGCCTTCAACCAGCACCACCCGCGCCACGCCGTCATCGAAACTCTGTTGCGGCAGGAAGGCGTAAGACAACAGGTAGCCGTCCTGTTGGTAGCGGCGGGTGATGGTACGTGTGGCTTCGATCAGGTCGGCGAGGCTGGCCTCGCGGCCGATCAGTGGCTTGTAGATATCAGCCAGTTCGTTGAGTGGATAGATTGTCCCGCCTTCGATCTGCACCGTCTTGAGATTGACTTTGGTCTCCATCAACAACGGTTGCGCGGCGGTCGCGCCGGGGTCAGGCACTTGCAGCGGCGCGGCAGCCGGGCGATAGGCATCGGCCGGCAGATTCGGCACGGGCAGGTTACGAATGGTTTCGTTGCTATTGAGAAAGCTGGGCAGGGTGTCGGCGAGGGCGGTGGAACTGAGACTGAGGAACAGCAGGGATGCCATAACGCGCATAGGACACTCCATGGTCAGATCACAGCGAGGGCTGATTTTTTCCTAAGAAAAAAGCGGAAGACTCGTTGGAATCTTCCGCCTTCAACCAAGCGTAGGCGCTGTAGGTGAGGCCGTCGAATCGGCCAGGTGCAATTTAGCGTTTGTTGCCTCCCAGAGCGCCGGTCAAACCACCGAGTACGCCGCCCAATCCGCCAGTGGTGCCGCCCGTTGTGGTGCCACCGTTAACCAGACCGCCGACCGCTGCGACGGTGCCGCCAACGTTATTGACCAGGCCACCGACAGCTGTAGTGACCGGGTTGTTGGTGGCAGCAATCGCGCCACCGAGGTTGCTGACCGCGCCGCCGACCTGGCCGGTGAGACCAGCGACTGGCGAGCCGAGGCCGGTCGCCGCGCCGAGTTGTTGGGTCACGGTGGTGACGCCACTGGTGACTGGATTCAGCGCGCCGCCCAGTGTGGCGCCAACGGTGGCCAGTGGTGAGGTTGTCGCTGTGATCGGTGCGCCCGAGCCACCCAGAACTGTGTTCAGCGAGGCGATGGTATTGCCCAGCCCGCCAGCAGTGACACCACCGGCACTGACCACGCCGTTGGTATTACCGGCGTTCAAGCCTGTGCCAACGTTGACGACTGCGCCGCCGACGGTTTGCAGTAAGCCAGTGCCGCCGAGGCCACCGCCGATACCGCCACTCCCTGAACCGGTGCCGTTGGACACCAGGCCGCCAGCCTTGCCCGCCGCCGTACCGACATTGCTCAGTGCGCCGCCGAGGGTGTTGGTCAGGGCATTGCCGTTACCCGCGTCGGTGACTTTGTCGCCGACACCATCAACGGTGCTGCCGACTTTCTGGATCACGCCTTTGAGCGGGTCGCCCAGACCGGTGGCATCACCGATTTTGTCGGTGGTGCTTTCAACCATGGCAATCACCGGCACCAGGCCGCTGCCGACTTTATTGGTCAATTGGCTGGTCGGGCCGTTGCTGAGGGTGGTGTTGAGGGTGTCGCCGAGCATGGTGACTTTCTCCCCTACGCCATCGAGTACCGGTGCGACTTTAGTGACCACGCCGCCGACCACGGGAACGCTGCTGGTCGCGGTGGCCAGTTTGCCGCTGAGGTCGGACACGCCATCGCCGACATCCGTTACGACGCCACCGACCGAGGCCACGGTGGTGGTCAGGCCTTTGGGATCAGTGGCCAGCTTGCCGATGCCATTGGCCACGCCATCGCCCAAAGTCGTGACCACGTTGCCGGCGGTGTTGGCCGCGCTCTGCACTACGCCACCGACCACAGGCACGGTGCTCAAGGAGTCACCAATCTGGCCGACGCCGTCGCCGACGCCGCTGACCGTTTTGCCGACATCCTGCACAAGGGTGGTCGTCACCAGTGCAGCCGGGGTGGATGGATTGGTCGGATTGGTCGGGTCTGTCGGATTGGTTGGGTTGGTTGGATCGGTCGGGGTACCGCCAGTTCCACCTGTACCGCCTGTCCCACCGGTTCCACCTGTACCGGCAGTATCCCCGGTCCCTCCGGTTCCGCCTGTGCCTCCGGTACCATCGGTGCTGGTTGCCGGAGAGGAACTGCCGGAACTGCTCTTATGACCGCCACCGCCGCTGCTGCAACCGGTGAGGCCGAGGGAAAGGATCAATGCCAGAGCGATTGCCGATTTGCACCACACGTCTTGAGTTTTCATGATCGAGATTCCTTGCACCTGTAACAACATTCGTCGTTTTCGATGGCTCACCGATCTGTTGTCGGTGATGCCTCGTCCGTGGTGCCAATCTCGATCCGGGGGCGGATTCACGCCATTCTCAAGTTGGTATTAACGCCTTTATACATAAGGCGATGCACAGCGCCTAAGGACTAATACCCAAGGTATAGAAGGGCAAAAAAAGCCTTTAGAATCAAGGCCTGGTATTTATCGGGGAAGGGGACAGGTCGCGTAAAAACTTAAGTGATATATACACAATTAACAGGCTGTCCTTCTCCCAGGATGCCAGAGCTCTGTGTTGAAAGAGGCTCTTGTGGCGAGGGGATTTATCCCCGATGGGTGGCGCAGCCGCCCCAAAAACCTGGGAGCGGGGTGGGGCAGATATACCCTGTGCGCAGGTTTGCGACGGCTGCGCCGCCGATCGGGGATAAATCCCTCGCCACAGAGGCCTTCACACATAGGCTGCTTTCATTGAGCTTTATGTGGATCAGGCGATCGGCTGCCAATTCCCCACCATATGTTCCAGGTCTCCAGCGCCCATCAGCCGCAACTCGCCACTCGACCCCGCCGCGCTCGCCAGCAACGTCACTTCGCTTGGCAATCGCACCGGTTTGCGAAAGTGCACAGTGATCTCCAGATTGGCCTTGGGCAAGTGATCCGCCAACGCCGCCAGCGTGCGCGCCTTGTTCCACAAACCGTGGGCGATGGCCGTGGGAAAGCCGAACAGCTTGGCGCTGGCCGCACTCAAGTGGATCGGGTTGTAGTCGCCCGACACTTTGGCGTATTGCCGGCCAATGTCTGCCGGGGCTTGCCACTTCGCTGTTTCCACCAGCGCCTGGGTCGATTCCCAATTCTGCTCGACAGGCTCACCGTCAAGTTTCACCCCGCGGCAGAGCATCTGACTTTCGGCTTCCCACAACGGCCCGAGTTGATCATCCAGCGTGGTCAGCAGATCGAACGTCGCGCCCTTGGGATGCGGTTGCAGGTTGTGCACGCGGACGCTGACTTGCGCACGACTGATCCCACCCATCGGGCGCAGCACGCGAATACGGTTGCTCATATGAATGAGCCCCAGCAGCGGAAACGGAAAATCTTTCGCCGTGAGCAATTGCATCTGCAAGGCAAACGCGAGGATGTGTGGATAAGTCGGCGGCAGCAGGCCGTCGTCGGCAAAACCGCAGACCTTGCGGTAGTTCGCCAGGCGTTTGCCATCGACATCGACTAAACAGCGCAGGCCGCTGTCGGGCAGTTGCGTGCCGGTGATTTTGCGACGCGTCGCTGCCCGCGCATACAGCCCGGGCAGACTCGGTTCGCGTTCCAGTGTGTGCCATTCGATGCTCATGCCTAAGCCCCCAGAACACTTTGTCCACAGACCCGCAGCGCCTGCCCGGTGAACGCGCCGGTGCCCGGTTGCGCCAGCCACGCGACGGCTTCGGCGACGTCTTGCGGCAAGCCACCCTGGCCCAGGGAACTCATGCGTCGCCCGGCTTCACGCAGGCCAAAGGGGATGTGCGCGGTCATCTGGGTTTCGATGAAACCGGGGGCCACGGCGTTGATGCTGATGCCGCGTTCCAGCAGCGTCGGCGCCCAGGCTTGGGCAAGACCGATCAAACCGGCCTTGCTTGCGGCGTAGTTGGTTTGCCCGCGATTGCCGGCGATCCCGCTGATCGAGGCGAGCAAAACCACCCGCGCGTTGTCGTGCAACGTGCCGCTGTCGAGCAGGGCTTTGGTCAGCACTTGCGGGGCGTTGAGGTTGACCGCCAGCACCGCGTCCCAGAATTCCGGGGTCATGTTGGCCAAGGTCTTGTCGCGGGTGATCCCGGCGTTGTGCACGAGAATGTCGAGACCGTCCGGCAATTGTTCGATCAGTTGCGCGGCGGCATCTTCGGCGCAGATATCGAGGGTGATGCTGCGCCCGCCAAGGCGTGCAGCGAGGGCTTCGAGATCGGTCTTGGCCGGCGGTACATCGAGCAGAATCACCTCAGCGCCATCGCGTGCCAGGGTTTCGGCAATCGATGCGCCGATACCACGTGCCGCGCCGGTGACCAGCGCCTTGCGCCCGGCCAATGGTCGCGTCCAGTCCGTCACGGGCGTGGCACACGCAGTCAGGCGAATCACTTGCCCGGACACGAAGGCACTTTTCGGCGAGAGGAAAAACCGCAGCGGGCCTTCCAGTTGATCTTCGGCGCCTTCGCCAACATAGATCAATTGCAGGGTGCCGCCGCTGCGCAGCTCTTTCGCCAGCGAGCGGGAAAAACCTTCCAGGGCCCGTTGGGCACTGGCGGCGAACGGATCGCGCAGGGTTTCCGGCGCACGGCCGAGAATCACCAGATGGGCACTGTGATCAAGATTCTTCATCAGGGGCTGAAAGAACTCGCGCAGTTGCTTGAGCTGGTCGGTGTGCTGCAAATCACTGGCGTCGAAGACCACGGCTTTGAGTTTCGGGCCGAGGCCGGGAATCCATTCGGTGGCCGTCGCCGGTTGCTCGCCGTAGCGATAAATCCCCTCGGTCAAACGGTTGGCAAACGCGCTGACGCGCTCGGCCAGCGGCCCGCCGCCGATCAGCAGCGCACCTTCCACCGGCCGCAGGCGTCCGGCCTGCCAGCGCTCCAGTCGCACCGGCGACGGCAGGCCCAGTGCCCCGACCAGACGATGGCCGATGGACGAGTTGGCGAAGTCGATATAGCGGTCAGACATGGAACGCTCTCCAAAAGTTGGGGTTCAAAGTGTGGACTACTCACGGCAATCAATCGTTCGATCCACGCAATAAGGCCTACGCTAGAACACTGAGGTTTAGCAGGTCTTGCAGATAAATGCGGAAGCTGTGGGAGAGCAGTTTATGTGGCGAGGGGATTTATCCCCGATGGGGTGCGCAGCGGCCCCTGACCTGCGGACGCGATTTGCCTGATAAACCGCGATTGCAGAATTTGGGGCCGCTGCGCGTCCCATCGGGGATAAATCCCCTCACCACAGGCTCGCTCCCACAGGGGGGCTGCGTGAAATTTCGATCATTTAACAAGGAGCTTTTCATGAGTCAGCTGCGCCGCGTCGCGATCATCGGCGGTAACCGTATCCCTTTCGCCCGTTCCAACGGACCGTACGCCGCTGCCAGCAATCAGGCGATGCTCACCGCAGCCCTTGAAGGCCTGATCGAACGCTACAACCTGCACGGCCAGCGCATCGGCGAGGTGGTGGCGGGTGCAGTACTTAAATTGTCACGGGATATGAACCTGACCCGCGAATGCGTGCTCGGCTCGCGCCTGTCACCGGCCACCCCGGCCTACGATATCCAGCAAGCCTGCGGCACCGGCCTTGAAGCCGCGTTGCTGGTGGCCAACAAAATCGCCCTTGGCCAGATCGATTGCGGCATCGCTGGCGGCGTCGACACCACGTCGGACGCGCCGATCAGCGTCAGCGAAGGTCTGCGCAAGATCCTTCTGCAAGCCAATCGCGCCAAGACCACTGGCGACAAACTGAAGACTTTCCTGCAACTGCGCCCCAAACACCTGATCCCGGAATTCCCGCGCAACGGCGAAACGCGCACCGGCCTGTCGATGGGCGAACATTGTGAGCTGATGGCGCAGACCTGGAATATTCCTCGCGAGGATCAGGATCAACTGGCCCTCGAAAGCCATCACAAACTCGCGGCTTCCTACAGCGAGGGTTGGCATAACGACCTGATGACACCGTTCCTCGGTCTGACCCGCGACAACAATTTGCGCCCTGATCTGACCCTGGAAAAACTCGCCTCGCTGAAACCGGCCTTCGAAAAAAGCGCCAAAGGCACGCTGACAGCGGGCAACTCCACGCCACTCACCGACGGCGCTTCCGTGGTGCTGCTCGGCAGTGAGGAATGGGCGAAGGAACGCGGCTTGCCGATCCTCGCGTACCTGCGCGATGGCGAAGCGGCGGCGGTGGACTTCGTCAACGGCGCCGAGGGGCTGCTGATGGCGCCGGTGTATGCGGTGCCAAGGCTGCTGGCGCGTAATGGGCTGACCCTGCAGGATTTTGACTATTACGAAATTCATGAAGCGTTCGCCGCGCAGGTTTTGTGCACGCTCAAGGCCTGGGAAGATCCCGAATACTGCAAAACCCGGTTGGGGTTGGATGCGCCGCTGGGTTCGATCGACCGCAGCCGACTCAACGTGAAAGGCAGCTCGCTGGCGGCGGGGCATCCGTTTGCTGCGACCGGTGGGCGGATTGTCGCGAATTTGGCGAAGTTGCTGGATGCGGCGGGCAAGGGGCGGGGATTGATTTCGATTTGTGCGGCGGGCGGGCAAGGGGTAACTGCAATTATTGAACGCTGACCACAATCCCATCGCAGGAGTGAGCCGTGTCAGATTCTGTCGCAAATGCCCTCAACGTCATTTACCAACATTCCCGACAGGCTCAGCTATCATTCGCAGCGGTCGATTTTCCGGCACAGTGTGTGCATCTTCACGGTTCACAGGTCGGCAACCCCTCCCCGTGATGCGAGGATTGCCGTATAACGAGTGACATTCGCGTGTTTGGTAATAAAGGACCCACAATAAAAGCTGATGAAGACTCCAAAACGCATTGAACCCCTGATCGAGGACGGTCTGGTCGACGAAGTGCTGCGCCCACTGATGAGTGGTAAAGAAGCAGCTGTTTATGTGGTGCGCTGCGGCAATCAGTTACGTTGCGCAAAGGTCTACAAGGAGGCGAACAAACGTAGTTTCCGCCAGGCGGCCGAGTATCAGGAAGGCCGCAAGGTTCGCAACAGCCGACAGGCTCGCGCGATGGCCAAGGGCTCAAAGTTCGGTCGCAAAGAGACCGAGGATGCCTGGCAGAACGCCGAGGTTGCGGCGCTGTTCCGTCTGGCCAGTGCCGGGGTACGCGTACCCAAGCCTTACGATTTCCTCGACGGCGTGCTGTTGATGGAACTGGTGGCCGACGAATTCGGCGAGGCGGCACCGCGTCTGAACGACGTGGTGCTGGAGCCGGATCAGGCGCGCGAGTATCACGCGTTCCTGATTTCGCAGATCGTGCTGATGTTGTGTACCGGTCTGGTGCACGGTGACCTCTCCGAGTTCAACGTGCTGCTGACACCGACCGGGCCGGTCATCATCGACCTGCCGCAAGCGGTGGATGCTGCGGGCAACAACCACGCGTTCAGCATGCTCGAACGTGACGTTGGCAACATGGCTTCGTATTTCGGCCGTTTCGCGCCGGAACTGAAGAAGACCAAGTACGCCAAGGAAATGTGGGCGTTGTACGAAGCCGGCACTTTGCACCCGGCCAGCGTGCTGACCGGCGAGTTCGACGATCCGGAGGATCTGGCCGATGTTGGCGGGGTGCTGCGTGAGATCGAAGCGGCGCGGCTGGACGAAGAGCGCAAGCAAGCGATTCGTGCGGCAGACGACGAGCCCAAGGGCAAGTCGGATGAACCACCGCCGCCACCGTGGATGCAGTGATTGCGTAACAAAAAACCCGGCTTCGGCCGGGTTTTTTTATATTTGCATTACCCCTTGTAGGAGCTGCCGAAGGCTGCGATCTTTCGATCCTGTTTTTTAAGGGCAAGATCAAGAGATCGCAGCCTTCGGCAGCTCCTACAAGGAATGTATGTGACCAGCCCCCGCAACGCCCACCTGATCATCACCGCCCGGCTGATTTCCGATTTCGGCGCCTTCCTCAACATGGTTGCGCTGGCCACTTACGTCTATCTGCTGAGCAACAGCGCAATGAGCGTCGGCATCTTCCTGGCCAGCCGCGTCGGTGGCGGGATCTTCGCCAGTCTGATCGGCACGGGGTTTTACCGACGCTTCAGCGGTCGTCTGCCGCTGATCGCGTTCGATCTGCTGCGCGCCGGCGTGCTCGGTTTGCTGTTGATTGTGCCGGTCAGCCAGCAAGCGCTGCTGTTGCCGTTTATCGCCTTCGGCCTGGGCCTGGGCAATTCGATGTTCGCCATCGGTCTCAATAGCCAGTTGCCGCGCTTGATTGAGCCTGCGCATTTGCTCAAGACCAACGCCTGGATCACCTCGGCCTCATCGGCGGCGATGGTTGGCGGCAGTCTGGTTTCGGGATTGCTGGTGGCCGGTTTCGGTTTTGAAGTGGTGTTCGCGCTAAACGCGCTGACCTACTTGCTGGCAGCGTTGTTGATTGTGCCGCTGCGTTTCGACACCCCGACCCTCAATGAAAAATCCGCACGCGGCGAGTGGTCAGCCCTCAGGCAAGGTCTGCGCAGTGCCCCGGTGATTGCCGCAATGCTTGCCGTGACGATGGCCGACACCTTGGGCAGCGCCGCGCACAACGTCGGTTTTCCGATCATTTCAAAACTGCTGTCACCGGATTCGGCAAGTACCACATTGGGCTTGATGCTGGCGGTGTGGGCCAGTGGCAAACTGCTCGGAGCGCGTATCGCCAGCCGCCTGAAAGGCTCGGACAACATTCACCTGGAACGGCGGTTTTTCTTCGGCGTGGCGCTGATGTCTTGCGGTTTTATCCTGATGTTCCAGCAGCACAGTCTGTTCGGGTTGTTGCTGTTTTCGTTGCCGGCGGGACTGGGAGATGGCTTTTCCGAGGTCGGTCTGCTCTCGCGGCTACAACGTGAGCCCGAGGATTTGCGTCTGCCGATCTTCAGCTTCCTGACGCTGTTGCAAATGACCGGGTTCGGCATCGGTATGCTGATCGCTGCGCCGTTCTACCAATGGTGGACGCCCGGTGCCGTGGTCATGCTGTTCCACGGCATTCCCCTGGGCACCTTGCTCACGGTGAAAGTATTGGCGCTCAGGCGCGGGCGGGTGTTGCGCAGCAGCCCGACGCCAGCTCCTTGAGGATCGGGCAGTCGGGGCGATGGTCGCCCTGGCAGTGTTCGACCAGATCCTGCAGGGTGTCGCGCAACTGGCCCAGCTCGCGGATCTTCTGGTTCAACTCGTCGATGTGCTGCCGCGCCAAGGCATTCACATCGGCGCTGGCCCGTTGCCGGTCCTGCCAGAGCGTCAGCAGCTTGCCGACTTCCTCCAGAGAAAACCCCAGGTCCCGCGAACGCTTGATGAAGGCCAATGTGTGCAAGTCATCATCGCCGTAAATCCGATAACCGCTGTCAGTACGATGGGCCGCTTTGAGCAAACCGATCGACTCGTAATAACGGATCATTTTCGCGCTCAGGCCACTGTGGCGGGCCGCTTGGCCGATGTTCATCGGTGCTCCTCCAGATCCTTGGGTTTCCAGGTTTTCAACAGTAGCGCATTGCTCACCACGCTGACGCTCGACAGCGCCATCGCCGCACCGGCCAGCACCGGGTTGAGGAAGCCGAACGCCGCCAGCGGAATGCCGATCAGGTTGTAGACGAAGGCCCAGAACAGGTTCTGGCGGATCTTCGCGTAGGTCTTGCGGCTGATTTCCAGCGCCGCCGGCACCAGCCGTGGATCACCGCGCATCAGGGTGATGCCAGCCGCATGCATGGCCACGTCGGTGCCACCGCCCATGGCGATGCCGATGTCCGCCGCCGCGAGTGCCGGGGCGTCGTTGATACCGTCGCCGACCATGGCGACCACGCCGGTTTTCTTCAGCTCGGCAACGGTGGCGGCTTTGTCCGCCGGCAATACTTCGGCGTGAACATTTTTGATGCCCAGAGCCTCGGCCACGACGCGCGCGCTGCCACGGTTGTCGCCGGTCAGCAGATGGCTGTGGATATCTCGGGCGGCGAGTTGTTGCACCGCCTCCAGTGCGCCGGGTTTCAACGTGTCACCGAAAGCGAACAGACCGAGTACGCGCGGCTGCGGACTTTGTTCGATCAGCCATGAAAGGGTGCGGCCCTCGGCTTCCCAGGCTTGCGCAGAGTCAGCCAGACTGCCGGTGCTCAAACCACTTTCTTCGAGCATCCGCCGATTGCCCAGCGCCAGACGCCGACCGTCAAGGCTGCCGGCGATGCCGCGACCGGTCAGGGATTGGCTATCGCTGACGTCGGGCACCTTCAGATCACGTTCAGCGGCCGCATCCAGCACGGCTTTGGCCAACGGATGCTCACTGCCACGTTGCAGCGCGCCGGCCAGTTTCAGCAGTGTGTTTTCGTCGCCATCGACCGCGCTGAAATGGGCGATGCGCGGCGTGCCAGAGGTCAGCGTGCCGGTTTTGTCGAACACCACGTTGCTGACTTCATGGGCACGTTCCAGGGCTTCGGCGTCCTTGATCAGAATGCCGTGACGCGCGGCCACGCCAGTGCCGGCCATGATCGCGGTCGGCGTGGCGAGGCCGAGCGCACAGGGGCAAGCGATGACCAATACCGCGACAGCATTGATCAGCGCGGTTTCCAGCGGCGCGCCGTATAGCCACCAGCCGATCAGCGTCGCCAGGGCCAACACCAATACTGTCGGCACGAACACCTGGCTGACTTTATCCACCAGTTTCTGGATCGGTGCTTTTGCTGCTTGAGCGTCTTCGACCAGACGAATGATCCGCGCCAGCACGCTTTCCGCGCCAAGGACGGTGGTGCGCACCAGCAAGCGGCCTTCACCGTTGATCGCGCCGCCGGTGACTTTATCACCCGGTTGTTTCGGCACCGGCAGGCTTTCGCCGCTGATCAAGGCTTCGTCGGCGTGGCTTTGGCCTTCCAGCACTTCACCGTCGACCGGGAAACGCTCGCCGGGTTTGACCAGTACCTGATCGTTCAGGCGCAGGGCGCTGATGGCGACGTCCTGTTCGCGGCCATCGATCACTTGAATCGCCCGCTCCGGACGCAAGGCTTCGAGGGCGCGAATGGCGCTGGCGGTCTGACGTTTGGCGCGGCTCTCCAGATATTTACCGAGCAGTACCAGTGCAATCACCACCGCCGACGCTTCGAAATACAGATGCGGCATGCGCCCGGCGGCGGTCGCCCACTCGTAAAGACTCAAGCCATAACCGGCGCTGGTGCCGAGCGCGACGAGCAAGTCCATGTTGCCGGCGCCAGCGCGCACGGCTTTCCACGCGGCCACGTAAAAGCGCGCACCGAAGATGAATTGCACAGGTGTGGCGAGGGCGAATTGCACCCAGGCCGGCAGCATCCAATGGATGCCGAATGGCTGCAGTAACATCGGCAACACCAATGGTAGCGCGAGGGCGATGGCGCAGATCAGCGCCCAGCGTTCATGTTGCAGGCGCTGTTGCTGGTTATCGGTTTGCGGATGTTCGGCTTGCCAGATGCTGGCCGAGTAACCGGCCTTGCTCACGGCGTCGAGCAGGGTTTGTGAGTCGACCTGGCCGAGCAGTTCGAGGTGGGCGCGTTCGTTGGCCAGATTGACGCTGACGCTTTTAACGCCCGGGACTTTGTTCAGGGCGCGCTCGACGCGACCCACGCAGGAAGCGCAGGTCATGCCGTCGATGCTTAACTCGATGTTTTGTTGCGGCACGCTGTAACCGGCGCGCTCAACGGCTGCCATCAACGCCGGCAAACTGTCACCGGGCGCCTGGACTCGCGCCTGTTCGGTGGCGAGGTTGACGCTGACGGCACTGGCGCCGATGACTTTGCTCAAGGCGCGCTCGACACGCCCGGCGCAACTGGCGCAGGTCATGCCGGCAATCGGCAGATCGAAAGTGATGGATTCGGACATTGGTCACGCTCCCGGTAGAAGTTGCCTACAGGATCAACCTTGCCACGCGGGCAAGGTCAAGCGCCAATCTTCTACCGTTGATCGTTCCCACGCGGAGCGTGGGAACGATCATGTGGGAGCGACTTAGTACCCGAGAGCGGCGGGTTTGAGGTACATCCCTTCTTGCGCCATCGCAATCCGGAACTTCAACACGTCCCCGGCCTTGAGCGTGATGTTCTGTGAACCTGGCGCCAGCAATCCCGGATTGCAGCCCGGCACTTGCCCCGGCAACAGTTTCAGACGCAGCGACACATTGCCCGGCGGCAGGTTGAACGAGGTGCTCTGTTCCTGAAACAGCCGCGCCGACAATTGATCCTGGATATACACGCCAATCTCGCAGGAGGTCGCCACTTCCAGGCGCTCGCGGGAAATGATCAGCACCCCGTAGTCCTCTCCGGCGGCGTGCGCCGAAGGGAAAGCGGCAAAAAGACTGAGAAAGCCAAACAGGCTGAAAGCTGACCAGCGCATGGCTGAATCTCCTGAGTTCATGTCATAGATGCATGCAGCTTGGCCGAGCGCGGCGCCGATTGCCAGCCCGGCAGTTTATTCAAGAACTTGACCTTACCATCGTGGCAAGCTCGAGACTGCCGACAACCTCACTCAAAGGAGTCACTCCATGCAAGTGTTCAATGTTCAAGGCATGTCCTGCGGTCACTGCGTCAAAGCCGTCACTCAAGCCCTGCAGTCCAAGGATCCGGCGGCCAGTGTGCACGTCGATCTGGCTGCCAAAGAAGTCGGCGTCGAAAGTGCGCTGAGCGCAGAACAGGTCATCGCGATCATCAGCGAAGAAGGCTATCCGGCAAAACTGGCCTGAGGTTTTTATAGTTAGCGAGCTATCGGAATGTTCAAGGCGTCCGGGCGCGGCTAGACTGTCGGGCTGCCGACTTGCCAACCTGGATGCCTGATGAACCTCCGTACCATTCTGATCCTTGGCGCCTTGAGCGCCTTCGGTCCTTTAGCGATCGACTTCTATCTGCCGGCATTCCCGTCGATGGCGCTGGCCTTTGGCACCGATGAAAAACACGTCCAGTTGACCTTGGCGGCCTATTTCCTCGGCCTGTCCATTGGTCAGCTTTTATACGGCCCGGTGGCAGATCGTTTCGGTCGGCGGATTCCGCTGCTCACCGGCGTTGCGCTGTTCACCCTGGCGTCACTGGCCTGTGCTTATGCACCGAATCTCGAATGGCTCATCGGCGCGCGTTTTGTCCAGGCGCTGGGCGGTTGCGCGGGGATGGTGATTGCCCGGGCGGTGGTCAGCGACAAATGCGATGCGGTGGGCTCGGCGAAGGTGTTCTCGCAATTGATGCTGGTGATGGGCCTGGCACCGATTCTGGCGCCGATGCTGGGCGGGCTGCTGGTCAACACCACAGGCTGGCAGTCGATCTTCCTGGTGTTGACCGGGTTCAGTGCATTGGCGGGCTTGGCCGTGGCCCTCGGTCTGCCGGAAAGTCTGCCTGACCATGTGCCGCGCCAGCCGTTGTCCGGTGCACTGCGTCAGTACGGGCGGCTGTTCAAGGATCGGGTATTTCTCGGCCACGCCCTGACCGGGGGTATCGCCGTCGCCGGGATGTTTTCCTACATCGCCGGCTCGCCGTTCGTCTTCATCAAACTTTACGGCGTGCCGGCCGAGCATTTCGGCTGGTTGTTCGGCACCAACGCGGCGGGTTTCATTCTGGTGGCTCAGGTCAATGCGCGGCTATTGGCCAAACGCGGCCCGGCCTTTCTGCTGGCGCGTGCAGTGTGGGTGTATCTGTTGGCGGGTGTGGCATTGCTGGCGGTCAGTGCGCTGCACACCGAAGCGCTGTGGCCGCTATTGATTCCGTTGTTCATCTGCATCGCCAGCCTCGGTTGCATCCTGCCCAACGCTTCGGCATGTGCAATGAACGGCCAAGGGGCGCGGGCCGGCAGTGCGTCGGCGCTGATGGGCTGCTTGCAATTCAGCGTTGCATCCGGCGCCGCTTCTCTGGTGGCAATCCTGCACGACGGCAGCGCCATGCCGATGGCCATGGTCATCAGCCTGTGCGGGTTGTTGGTAGTGAGCGTCGCGATGCTCACCCGGCGTTTGCAGAATGCCCGGGCGGTAGCGCAAGCCGCTGCGTAAGGTGACTCAGCCGGCGGCGCGCTGCTGGCTGCGGTCGGGAAACTGGTGCGGCGCGCAAATTCGCGCTTCTAGGGTGCGGGTGAAGGCCAAGGCTTCGGCTTCACTGCGGAATGTCACGGCGTGCTGGTCGAGTCGAACCTGCCATTGAGACTTTGCCACTTCTTTTATCAGGATCTTCATTGCTGACCTCCCTTACGTAAAAGATGTACCGCAGAGGTTTCGATTGTAGACCCGAATACGATCGCAATTGTGACAACGGTCAAGCATCTGACTGACGGCAAAAAAAGACCGCAGCCCATGCAGGCTGCGATCTTCTGCTCTTCAGAAACCTTCTAAAACAATTTTCCCCTTGGCTTTGCCGCTCTCCAGCAGCTCATGTGCCCGGCGCAGATTGGCCGCGTTGATCGTGCCGAAGTGCTCGCCGACCGTCGTCTTCAACGTTCCCGCATCAATCAGCTTGGCCACGCGGTTGAGCAGGTTGTGCTGCTCGATCATGTCTGGTGTCTCGAACAGCGAGCGGGTGTACATGAACTCCCAGTGCAGCGACAGGCTCTTGCGTTTGAGCTTGGTCACGTCCAGCGACTTCGGATCATCGATCAATGCCAGTTTGCCTTGCGGCGCCAGTGCTTCGACCAATTGATCCAGATGTTGATCGGTCTGGGTCAGGCTGGCGACGTGAGTCACGTTGTTAATGCCGGCGCGTTTCAGTTCCTCGCTCAACGGCTGGCTATGGTCGATCACCAGATCCGCGCCCAGCTCCGTGACCCAATCACGGGTCTGCTCGCGCGATGCAGTACCGATCACCTTAAGACCTGTCAGTTGCTTGGCCAATTGAGTGAGGATCGAACCGACCCCGCCCGCCGCGCCGACGATCAGCAGGCTCTGGCCTTCATCGGTTTGGCCTTCGCCGATTTGCAGGCGTTCGAACAACAACTCCCACGCGGTGATCGCAGTCAGGGGCAGGGCGGCGGCTTCGGCGAAACCGAGGGACTTGGGCATATGGCCGACAATCCGCTCATCGACCACGTGCAATTCGCTATTGCCGCCCGCGCGGGCAATGGAGCCGGCGTAGAACACTTTGTCGCCAGCCTTGAACAGCGTCACTTCACTGCCAACCGCCTTGACCACACCGGCCACGTCCCAGCCCAGCACTTTCGCGGCGCCACCTTCAGGGGCTACGTTCTGCCGTACCTTGGTGTCCACCGGGTTGACCGAGATGGCTTTGACTTCCACCAACAGGTCGCGCGGGCCGGCCATCGGCTCTGGCAGTTCGATGTCTTGCAGGGCTTTTGCGTCGCTGATGGGCAAGGAAGCGTAATAGGCAATGGCTTTCATGAGTGGCTCCGAACAGTAAGTAATGCAGGGCAAATTTGATGGGACAGATGATTGGCTATTTCTTCACAAGATAAAACCGGCTAAAACCGCAGTCTCTTTCAATATTTTTTTGATAATCGGGGCTGTGGATGCTGCGTTTCGATGATTTGCAGTTGTTTGTCCGGGCGGCGGATCTGGGCAGTCTGTCGGCGGCGGCGCGGGTGATGGACATGTCCGCCGCCGTGGCCAGTGCGGCGCTCAAGCGTATCGAACAGCAACTCGGTGCGCGCCTGCTGGCCCGTTCGACGCGCAGCCTGCGCCTGACCGCCGAGGGCGAAGGTTTTCTCGAATACGCCCGTGCGGCATTGAGTAATCTCGATGAGGGCCGGCGGTTACTGGCCAGTGGACAGGAACAGGTCAGCGGGATTTTGCAGCTGTCGGCGCCCTCGGACTTCGGCCGCAACTTGTTGTTGCCATGGCTCGACGAGTTCCAGCGCGAGCACCCGAAACTCACCGTACGCCTGCTGCTCGGCGACCGTATCGCCGATCTGTTTCGCCAGCCCGTGGACATCGCTCTGCGCTATGGCGAGCCGGAAGACTCCAGCCTGGTTGCCCTGCCTGTCGCCCCGGACAACCGTCGCGTGCTCTGCGCATCACCGGCCTATCTGGCGCGGCACGGCGAACCGCGCCAGCTCGAACAACTGGCTCAGCACAATTGCCTGTTGTACATGCTCGGCAGTCGGGTTCATGACCACTGGAGTTTTCACGACGGTAAACGCGAGGTCGGCCTGACGGTCAGTGGCGACCGATTCAGTGATGACGCCGACGTCGTGCGTCTATGGGCGGTGGCAGGAGCGGGAATTGCCTACAAGTCATGGCTGGATGTGGGCGCCGATGTCCTTGCCGGGCGCCTCAAAGTGCTGCTGCCAGAGCTGCTGTGCGAACGCGCTCCGCTGAATTTGCTGTGCGCCCATCGCGCACAATTGAGTAAGCCGGTGAACCTTCTGAGGGAAATGCTCGCCAGCCGATGCGCTGAATTGAGTAGTCAATTTCCCGCTTTCCAGAAACTTGATCATTAGTCGCAGCTAAATAGAGAAATTTCTGTCAGGAACAATCACCACCCGTGCAGGCTTAGGCGCGGGACGGGGCTTGCATCCCGCTTATACTAGCGCCCGCCTCATGCCGGTACCGAAACATGGCCCGAACGCCGTCAATGCCGAACTGCCACTGTTTGGATCAGGGCTGCATTTCGTCGCCGGGTTCTGTGCCGGAACATGTTATGTCAACGGCCTGCCTTGCCCCGGTTCAGGGCGATTTTCGCGTCTTGGCCGCCGACCCATTACTGGTCAAGATGTCTGCGAGCAGTAGACGATACGATTCCACAGGGAGTGAATACATGGAACATGCACCTTGCATCAGCCAGATCGCCACGTTGCTGGCCGACCCCAAGCGCAGCGCGATGATGTGGGCGTTGATGGACGGCTCGGCCCGGCACACCGAGGAGCTTGCGCTACTGGCAGGGCTGTCGCCGTCGTCGGCCAGTGCGCATCTGGCACGGCTGGCCACCGGCGGTCTGTTGAAGGTCGAAGTCCGTGGTCGCAAACGGTTTTTCCGTCTCTCGGCGCCGGAGGTCGGGGCGGCGATAGAAGCCCTGGCCAGCGCCACCATCGCCAGTGCCCCGCGGGAAATACCCGAAGTATTCAAGCGCGCCACACCCATGGCCAAACCTCAGGCAGCGCCTTCTTCGCTGTTGCGCGCACGCTTTTGCGATGACCACCTGGGCGGCACGCTGGCTGCCGATCTGTACCAGCGCCTGCTCGACGCCGGCTGGATCGAACAGCTTGAACAGCGCGTGGTGGTGACGCAAAAAGGCGCGAAACAATTGGCCGGTCGCGGGGTATTCATCCAGGCACTCGCCCATCGCAATGTACAGGTAGCCTGTGCCTGCCCGGACTGGAGCGAGCGTCGTCCGCACATGGGCGGTTCACTCGGCGCGGCGTTGCTGCAGTTGTTCATGCAGTCCGGTTGGCTGACTTTGCCCAATGACTCAAGAGCCTTGCAGCTGACGGCCACCGGACAGCGCGAGTTGCACCGTTTCGCCCGGGAAACCGAGCTGGAAATGGCGTTGTAGAGCGATTGAGAAGGACGTCGGGCGTTACGGCGTCGTCTACGACTGCGAGCAGGTCGCATCCAGTACTAACTCTGAATCACCATCGCGCACACTCGATCCGGGGACTTTTCGGATGGGGGACGCGGCATGGACACTCAAGGCTTCAGCGCGGCAGAACGTTTGGAACGGCTGCCGATCAGCGGTTATCACCGGATTATTTTCATCATCATCGCCTTGGCGTTTTTCTTCGACTCCATGGATCTGGCGATGATGACGTTCCTGCTCGGTTCGATCAAAGCCGAGTTTGGTCTGAGCAGCGCGCAGGCGGGTCTGCTCGCCAGTTCGAGCTTCTTCGGCATGGTGCTGGGCGCGTCGCTTTCCGGCATGCTCGCCGACCGCTTCGGGCGCAAACCGGTGTTTCAGTGGAGCATCGTTCTCTGGGGAGTGGCCAGTTACCTGTGCTCGACGGCGCAAACGGTCGAGACGCTGACGCTGTTCCGCATCCTACTGGGGATCGGCATGGGCATGGAGTTTCCCATTGCGCAGTCGATGTTGTCCGAGCTGATTCCGGCGCAACGGCGCGGTCGCTACATCGCATTGATGGATGGCTTCTGGCCGCTGGGTTTTGTCGCGGCCGGGGTGCTGTCGTACTTCCTGTTGCCGGTGATTGGCTGGCGCGACATCTTTCTGGTGTTGGCGGTGCCGGCGGTGTTTGTGCTGGCGATCCGGTTTTTCATACCCGAGTCACCGCGCTGGCTGGAACAGGCCGGACGGCATGGAGATGCCGATAAAGTCTTGAACGGGATCGAAGAGCGCGTGCGATCGTCCCTTGGCGTTGCGACATTGCCGCAACCGCTGCGCCTGCCGCGAACCGTGACGCCTCCGGGCAACTTTTTCTCGGCGCTGAAGCAGATCTGGTCGCCGCAATACCGCCAGCGCACAACGATGATCTGGAGCCTGTGGTTCTTTGCGCTGCTGGGTTTTTACGGGCTGACGTCGTGGCTCAGTGCATTGCTGCAACAGTCGGGTTTCGCCGTAACCCAGTCGGTTTACTACACCGTGCTGATTTCTCTCGGCGGGATTCCCGGATTTCTGATGGCCGCGTGGCTGGTGGAGCGCTGGGGACGCAAACCGGTGTGCATCGTCACGTTGCTCGGCGGCGGGGTGATGGCGTTTCTCTACGGGCAGAGCGCGGTGTTTGGCGGCAACGTGGCCTTGCTGATCAGCACGGGATTGCTGATGCAGTTTTTCCTGTTTGGCATGTGGGCGGTGCTCTACACCTACACGCCGGAGTTGTATCCAACCTCGGCTCGGGCGACAGGCTCGGGGTTTGCCTCGGCGATTGGCCGTGTGGGTTCCTTGCTCGGGCCGTTGATCACCGGGCTGGTGTTCCCGATCACCGGGCAGGGTGGGGTGTTTGCGTTAGGCGCGTTGTGCTTCGCGATTGCGGCGGGGGTGGTGTGGCTGTTCGGGATGGAGACGCGGGGCAAAACGCTGGAAGAGCTGACAGAGTCGACATCGGTATAAATGTGGGAGCGAGCAAGCTCGCTCCCACGTTGGATCTTCAGCGTTATTACGGTTTTACCAACCGCGCATCCAGGCTGTTCTGGGCCAGGCGCTTGGCCTGATCCTGGGTCATGCCCAAATGCTCGTACAGCGCATGGAAGTTCTCGGTGACATAACCGCCGAAATACGCCGGGTCATCGGAGTTGACCGTGACTTTCACGCCACGTTCGAGCATGTCGAGGATGTTGTGCTGCGACATGTGATCGAACACGCAGAGCTTGGTGTTCGACAGCGGGCACACGGTCAGCGGGATCTGCTCGTCGATGATCCGTTGCATCAGGCGCTCGTCTTCGATGGCGCGCACGCCATGATCGATGCGCTGGATTTTCAGCAGATCGATGGCTTCCCAGATGTACTCCGGCGGGCCTTCTTCACCGGCGTGGGCGACGGTCAGGAAGCCTTCGTGACGGGCGCGGTCGAACACGCGCTGGAACTTGCTCGGCGGATGGCCCATCTCGGAACTGTCCAGACCGACCGCGACAAACGCGTCACGGAACGGCAGCGCCTGATCGAGGGTTTTCTGTGCTTCTTCTTCGCTCAAGTGGCGCAGGAAGCTCAGGATCAAACCGCTGGTGATACCCAGTTGCTGCTCACCATCTTTCAAAGCGGCCGCGATGCCGTTGAGCACCACTTCGAACGGGATACCCCGGTCGGTGTGGGTCTGCGGATCGAAGAACGGTTCGGTGTGAATCACATTCTGCGCTTTGCAGCGCAGCAGGTAGGCCCAGGTCAGGTCGTAGAAATCCTGGGAGGTGCGCAGCACGTCGGCGCCCTGGTAATACAGGTCGAGAAATTCCTGCAGATTGTTGAAGGCGTAAGCCTTGCGCAGGGTTTCGACGTCATTCCACGGCAGGGCGATCTTGTTGCGTTCGGCCAGGGCGAACAGCAGCTCGGGCTCCAGCGAGCCTTCCAGATGCAGGTGCAGTTCAGCCTTGGGCAGGGCGTTGAGCCAGTCGTACATATTCTTTTCTCATCAGGTGCAATGGCGGCATTCTACAGATGCTCGCCGAAACAATTGGCAAAACCTGACCAACCGATCCGTCACACCGCTTCCTGTTCCCGCCGATAGGCGTAGGTATCGGCGAAGCGCGACAGCAGGAATTCGGCGCAAGTGGTGGTCGGGTATTTCGCCGGGTGCTGTGCGTCCTGGCAACCGGGCAGGCATTCGATGCGAGTGTCCGGGTGCGGTTCGGCGAAGAACGGCATCGAATAGCGATCCACCCCGAGCGGGCTGTTCACCCGATGTGGCGTCGAGCGATAACGGTCGTTGCTCCAGCGCGCCATCATGTCGCCGAGGTTGACCACGAAGGTGCCGTCAATCGGCGGCGCATCGATCCATTCACCGTTGACGTTCTTCACTTGCAGGCCACCGGCGCTGTCCTGATAGAGCAGGGTGATGCAGCCGTAATCGGTGTGCGCGCCGGCACCTTGCTGTTCGGCGGAACTGGCGGTGTGGCGCGGTGGGTAGTGGATCATCCGCAACACACTGACAGGCTCATTGAAACGGCTGTCGAAGAAATCACGTTCAATGCCGAGGGCAATGGTTATTGCTCGCAGCAACGTTTGCGCGAGGGCCTGCATGTCGAGGTAATGCTGCTCCATCAAGGTTTCCCATCCCGCTTGCGCAGGATGGCGGTTCGGCCCGCGCAAGGGTTTTTCTGCCAGCACCTCAGGATGGTTCGCCGGCAGGTGCAGGCCCATGTCGAAGGTTTCTTTCAGGTCGCTGGGTTTATCCGGGTCGAGTTGTTCGGTGGCGATGGCGCCATAGCCACGATGGTGGCGGGTCTGGGTGATATCGATCTGAAGTTTTTCCTGCGCAGGTCGCGCAAAAAAGCGTTGCGCATGGTCGAGCAGGGCGTCGATGCGCTGCGCCGGGATAGGATGGCCCTTGATATAGAAGAAGCCCCACTCGCGGCAGGCCAGATCGATTTGTGCGGCGACGGCGGGCCAGGCGTTCTGGTTGTCGCTGTAGAGCGGGCTGATGTCGATGATGGGAAGCTGATCCATACACAATCCTTGGGGCGGTGAGTTTCCAATTTGGGAGCGAGCCTGCTCGCGAAGAGGGCGTGTCAGACAACATCTTTGTTCAATGACACACCGCTTTCGCGAGCAGGCTCGCTCCCACAGGGTTTTGTGTAGTGAGTAAAAATTACTTCGGCATCTCGGCCTTCATGCCTTCCACGTAATAGTTCATCGACGCCAGTTCCGCCGTGGTCGCACTCACACCCGCCGGAATTTTCTCGACCCCGGCCTGATCCTTGATCGGCCCGGTAAACGGTTGCAACGCGCCGCTCTTGATGTCGGCAATGATCTGCTCGGCCTCGGCTTTAACCGGCGCCGGCACCAGATCGCTGATCGGCAGTTCAACCGTACCTTCTTTCAGCCCGCCCCAGTAATCCTGCGACTTCCAGGTGTGATTGATGACGCTTTGTGTCGCCTGAATGTAGTGCGGCGCCCAGTCGTTGACGATCGAGGTCAGCACCGCTTTCGGGCCGAAGTGCGCCATGTCCGAGGCATACCCCACCGCGTACACCCCACGGCGTTCGGCCGCCTGAATCGGTGCCGGGCTGTCGGTATGCTGGAACACCACGTCGACACCCTGGTCGATCAGTGCGTTGGCGGCATCGGCTTCCTTGCCCGGATCGAACCACGAGTTGACCCACACCACTTTGATCTCGGTGCCGGGGTTGTACTTGTTCAGGGCCAGTTGAATCGCGTTGATGTCGCGGATCACTTCCGGAATCGGGAACGAGGCGACATAGCCGATCTTCTTGGTCTTGGTCATCTTTGCCGCGAGGAAACCGCCGACGTAGCGGCCCTCGTAAGTGCGCGCCAGATAGGTGCCGAGGTTCTTGTCCTGCTTGTAACCGGTGGCGTGTTCGAAGGTCACTTTGGGAAATTGCTTGGCGACTTTCAGCGTCGGGTTCATGTAGCCGAAAGATGTGGTGAAGATCAGGTCGTACTTGTCCTTGGCCATGTTGCGGATCACCCGCTCGGCGTCGGCGCCTTCGGCAACGTTCTCCACGTAGTTGGTGGTGATCTGTGAGCCGAGCTTCTCCGCCAGCGCCTTGCGCCCCTGTTCATGCTGATACGTCCAGCCGTGGTCGCCGATCGGGCCGATGTAGACGAAACCGACCTTCAGCGGATCGGCAGCGCTGGCGCTCAGGCTGATCCCCAGACCGATAGCGGCGCACAGCAGTTTGTGCAGCGGACGTATTTGCATGAATTGGAGCTCCATTTTGTTGTGTGTGGTCAGCACCAATGCAAATTGCTGACCAACAGGACAAAAAATCAAAAGATCGCAGCCTTCGGCAGCTCCTACATTGGATCGGCGTACTCCTGTAGGAGCTGCCGAAGGCTGCGATCTTTTCAGGCCGGAACCAACGCAGTGCAACTCTGCGAATTCACGCCATCCACTGGTGCGCTAAGGTGTAACGAAACGTTAGCGCCGCCCCGCAGTCAGTAGCTCATTCGCACTCTTCGGTAAAAAGGCCCGCAATGCTCTCAATCCTCAAGCAAGAAAGCTTTCTTGTGCTGGCCCTGCTCGCCGCACTCGTCGCTTATCCACTGGAACACTGGATGCTGCACAGCGGCCAGATGGTCGCGCTGATTTCAGGTCTGGTACTGATCGCTTTCATCGTCGCCGCCTCGATGCGTGTCGCCCATCAAGCTGAACTGCTGGCGGAAAAAGTCGGCGATCCCTACGGCACGATGATCCTCACCCTGGCCGCCGTGCTGGTGGAAGTGGTGATCCTGGCGATCATGATGAGCAACGAAGCCTCGGCGACGCTGGTGCGCGACACCATCTATTCCGCAGTGATGCTCGATATCAACGGCATCCTCGGCCTCGCCGCGCTGATGGGCGGGATCAAGCACGGCGAGCAGTCCTACAACGATGATTCGGCGCGCAGCTACAGCGTGATGATCCTCACCGCCATGGGCGTGTCGATGGTGGTGCCGGAGTTCATTCCCGAGGCCAACTGGAAGATTTATTCGGCGTTCACCATCGGCGCGATGGTGGTGCTTTACGCGTTGTTCCTGCGCATGCAGGTCGGCCCGCACAGCTACTTTTTCAGCTACAGCTACCCGGACAAACGCCGCAAAAAAGAGCCGGCGGAACAGGAGCCGAAACCGGTCAGCCTGGCGCTGTCTATCGGGATTCTGGTCGCGGGTGTAGTGGTGATCGGCGCACTGGCCGAGGTGATGTCCAAGACCCTCGATCTGGGCCTGGAAGGCACGGGGGCGCCGCCGGTGATCACGGCGATTCTGGTGGCGGCGATCTCGGCCGCGCCGGAGATTTTGACCGCGTTGCGCGCCGCATTGGCCAACCGCATGCAGTCGGTGGTCAATATTGCGATGGGCGCGTCACTGTCGACGGTGATCCTGACTGTGCCGGTGATGGAGGCGATGGCGCTGTATACCGGCCAGCCGTTTCAGATGGCGATGACACCGGTGCAGACGGTGATGATTTTCCTGACGCTGATCGTCAGCGCGATCAACCTCAATGACGGCGAGACCAATGCCATCGAAGGCATGACGCACTTCGTGTTGTTTGCGACGTTTATCATGTTGTCCTTGCTGGGCCTCTAACGACGGATGATCGTTCCCACGCAGAGCGTGGGAACGATCAGATTGGGAAAGATCAGGTACCGGCAATCAACTGGCGCGCCGCCTGGCTGTGATCGGCAATCAGGCCTTTCAGATCCAGCCCTTCAACCTGACCATCCACCACACGCCACTTGCCGCCAATCATCACCCGATCCGCACGATCCGCACCGCACAACAGCAACGCCGAAATCGGATCATGGCTACCCGAGAAGCGCAGTTCATCGAGCTTGAACAACGCCAGATCCGCCTGCTTGCCCACCGCCAGTTCGCCAATGTCAGTACGCCCCAACAGGCTTGCCGAACCCTTGGTCGCCCAGCCCAAAACACGTTCCGGAGTAATCTTCTCGGCGCCGTAACGCAGGCGCTGGATGTACAGCGCCTGACGCGCTTCAAGGATCATGTTCGACGCATCGTTGGACGCCGAACCGTCGACGCCCAGACCAAACAGCGCACCGGCGTCGGTCAGGTCGATACTCGGGCAAATGCCGGAAGCCAGGCGCATGTTCGAACTCGGGCAGTGGCAAATGCCGGTGCCAGCCTGGCCGAGGCGGGCGATTTCGTCCGGGTTGAAGTGGATGCCGTGGGCCAGCCAGGTGCGCGGGCCGAGCCAGCCGACGCTGTCCAGATAATCCACGGTGCGCAGGCCGAAACGCTGCAGGCAGAAATCTTCTTCGTCGAGGGTTTCGGCCAGGTGCGTGTGCAGGCGCACGTCGAGTTTGTTCGCCAGTTCGGCGCTGGCCGACATGATTTCCGGCGTCACCGAAAACGGCGAGCACGGCGCCAAAGCGATCTGGATCTGCGCGCCGTCACCGCGCTCGTGGTACTCGTGAATCAGGCGCTGGCTGTCGTCGAGAATCACCTGACCTTCCTGCACGGTCTGCTGCGGCGGCAGGCCACCGTCCTTCTCGCCGAGGCTCATCGAACCACGGGTGAGCATGGCGCGCATGCCCAGTTCACGCACGGTTTCGACTTGTACGTCGATGGCGTTTTCCAGACCGTCCGGGAACAGATAGTGGTGGTCGGCGGCGGTGGTGCAGCCCGACAGCAGCAATTCAGCCAAAGCCACTTTCGTCGCGAGGGCGAGTTTTTCCGGGGTCAGGCGCGCCCACACCGGGTACAGGGTTTTCAGCCACGGAAACAACGGCTGATTGACCACGGGCGCCCAAGCGCGAGTGAGGGTTTGGTAGAAGTGGTGATGCGTGTTGATCAGGCCCGGCAGGATCACGTGTTCGCGGGCGTCGAACACTTCATTGCATGGCGCGGACGGCTGCTGACCGGCAGCGAGGACTTCGACGATCACACCGTCTTGCAGCACCAGACCGCCACGGGCATCGAGCTCGTTGGACGTGAAAATGGCGAGGGGATTTTTTAACCAGGTACGGATGGCAGGCATTGTGGCCGGCTCCTCTGAAAATTGGGTTCAGGGTTGCCAGCTCAGTGTTGCCCTGTCTGCTGATCCAGGGTCGTCGCGGGGACGAGGTGCGGAGTTTCAAACAAAACCGCTTTATGGGCAACCCCCACCCGACAGGACACCACGATCCCCTGTAGGAGCTGCCGAAGGCTGCGATCTTTTGATCCTGTTTTTTAAATCAAAAGATCGCAGCCTTCGGCAGCTTCTACAGGGAGATTTGTGTGCTTACCAGGGAATGGTTTCACCCTTGTAGTTCACAAAGTGATGCCCGCCCTTGCCGGTATACGCATTCACCTGATCAACCAGGCCGCGCGTGCTGGTCTCGACATCAACGTTGGCGCCTTCGCCGCCCATGTCCGTCTTCACCCAACCCGGATGCAGCGACAGCACGGTCAGTTTCTGCTCGCCCAGTTGGCTCACAAAGGTGTTGGTCATCGAGTTCAGCGCAGCCTTGCTCGCTTTATACAGCGCCAGTTCCGGCTCGTCAGGCGTAGTCACGCTGCCCAGCCTCGAACTCATGAACGCCAGCACGCCGCTGCCGTCGCGAATCTGCCCGACAAAGCGCTGGGCCAGATTGATCGGTGCCACGGCGTTGGTGAAAAACAATTTCCCGACTTCAGCCAGTGTCGCGCCGCCCGGGGTTTGCACGTCCGGGCCTTTGACTCCGGCGTTGACGAACAGCAGGTCGAAGGTTTCACCTTTGAGTTGCTGACTCAGGGCGATCACTGCTTGCTGGTCATCCATGTCGAGCTTCTCGATGCGCACCTTGCCCAGCGCTTGCAACGCCTCGGCTTTTTGCGGATTGCGCACCGTGGCCGTCACTTGCCAGCCATCGGCCAGCAGGGTTTGCACCAAACCGAGACCCAAGCCACGGGAGGCGCCGATGATCAGTGCGTTTTTTGCCTGGGACATGATGGGTTCCTTGAAAGTCAGAGTTCAGGATTCAATGGACACGCCTGACCGAGCCGTAGTTGCAACTCCTGACGCAAGGCGTCGAGCTCACTCATGCGGGTTTCGATCAGTTGCAGTTTGTCGCGCAGCAATTGCGCCACGGCGTTTTCCGGATCGGGCGCGTTCCACAACGCGGCAACGCTGGCGCCGATCTCGCCGAGGGTAAAGCCCAGTCGTTGCGCAGTCTTGATGTAGAGCACCAGTTGCACCATCTCCGACGGATAGTCGCGATAACCGTTGGCACTGCGTTGCGCCGCGATCAATCCGCGCTGCTCGTAGAAACGCAGCGTGTCGCGGCTGACGGCGCTGGCTTGGGCTAACTCACCGATGCGCATTGTGCTGCACTCAATAGGGCTTGACCCTGGAGCATACTCCAGGCTTTACCGTGGTTGCTCCTCAAATTTCTGGAGCATGGATGATGTGGACGGCAACCCAGTATCGAAACGTGGTGCGCGGCAGTGCCTGGTATGACTTGATCGTCACGGCGGCGTTTGTTACGCCGTGGAGTTTTGCTGTTTTACATGAGCTGTTAACCGCGCTGGATTTCCCTGGCGAACTGCCGGCATTCCAACCGGTGCACATGTTGATGGCGAATCTGTTGGGCTCGGTGGTTTGTGTGTGGGCAGTGCTGCGGATTCGGGATCCGCAGGCGCTTTATGGACGGTATGACGCGGTGGCGCGATTTCTGTTTGCGGCTTGGCAGGGATATGCCTTGCTGCAGGGCGCCAGTTCAATTTTGATTGTTTTTCTGGTCTTCGAACTGGCGTGGGGCGTGGCTCAGGTGTTGCCTGTCAGTACGCTTTCGCGAGCAGGCTCGCTCCCACAGGGGAATGCGGTTTACTGTGGGAGCGAGCCGGCTCGCGAATAGGCCCGCTCAGAAAACAATTAATGCCCTGTCTGCCAAGGCTGCCCCAGCGAAACCGGCGCATACAACCGTGTCCTCACCGCATCACGCGACAACAACACCAGCACCACAATCGTCGCGACATACGGCAGCATCGCCAGCAAACTCGACGGAATCGCCAGCCCCAACCCCTGCGCCACCAGGTGCAGGATGCTGGCGAGGCCAAACAGATACGCCCCGAGCAACAACCGCCACACTCGCCAACTGGCGAACACCACCAGTGCCAAGGCAATCCAGCCACGCCCGGCGGTCATGTTCTCGGCCCACATCGGCGTATACGCCAGCGACAGATAAGCCCCGGCCAAACCCGCCATCGCCCCGCCAAACAGCACCGCCAACGTGCGCACGGTCAACACCGGCAAGCCCATCGCACTCGCCGCATCCGGGTTCTCGCCAACCGCCTGAATGATCAGCCCGACACGGCTTTTGATGATCACCCACGCCACCAGCGCAAACAGCGCGAACGACAGATACACCAACAGATCCTGAGCAAACAGCATCCGCCCGATCAGCGGAATGTCACTCAGATACGGAATCGCCATTGGCTCAAATCCCGCCAGCGGTTTACCGACCCACGCCGCCCCGACAAACGTCGACAGGCCCACGCCAAAAATCGTCAGCGCCAGACCGGTCGCCACCTGATTGGCGTTGAACACCAGCGCCACCAGAGCAAACAGCGACGACAACAACATCCCCGCGAGCATCGCCAACAACACGCCGAGCCACAGGTTGCCGCTGTTCAGCGCGACAATAAAACCGATGACCGCGCCGAACAGCATCATTCCTTCCTGCCCAAGGTTGAGCACGCCGCTCTTCTCGCAGATCAGTTCACCCAACGCCACCAACAGCAGCGGTGTACCGCAACGCACCATGGCGTAGAAAATATTGCTCAGCAGATCGATATCCATCACAGCGCTCCGGCGGTTACGGCGGTGGTCGAGGTGCGCCGCGTCCAGCGCAGTTTCAGCCGTGGCCGATAGAGAATCAGCACGTCACAGGCCAACAGGAAAAACAGCATCATTCCCTGGAACAGTTGGGTAATCGCTTGCGGCAGATTCAGGCTCATCTGCGCACTCTCGCCACCGATGTACAGCAGCGCCATCAGCAGACTGGAAAACAGAATCCCGAGCGGATTGAGGCGCCCGAGAAACGCCACGGTGATCGCCGCATAGCCATAACCCGGCGACACTTGCGGCACGAGTTGGCCGATCGGCCCGGTGACTTCGCAGACCCCGGCCAGCCCCGCCAACCCACCGCTGATCAACAGCGCCAGCCAGATCAAGCGCTTCTCGCGAAAGCCGACAAACCCGGCCGCGCGCTTATCCAGCCCGAGCACTTTGATCTGGAAACCGACAAAGCTTTTCTGCAACAGCACCCACACCGCAACCAGCGCGAGCAGGGCGAAATACACCCCGGCATGCACGCGGCCATCCTCCATCAACAGCGGTAAACGGCTGGCGTCGCCGAACATCGCCGACTCGGGAAAGTTGAAGCCAGCCGGGTCTTTCAACGGCCCGTGGACGCAGAACAACAGCAGGTTCAGTGCGATGTAATTGAGCATGATGCTGGTGAGGATTTCGTTGGCGTTGAAGCGCGTGCGCAGCCACGCCGTCAGCCCGGCCCACGCAGCGCCGGCGAGGGTGCCGGTGAGCAGAATCAGCACCAGCGCCCAACGGCTTTGCATATCGATGATGTTCACCGCCAAGGCACTGCCGGCCAATGCGCCGAGCAGTAGTTGACCTTCGGCGCCGATGTTCCAGATCCGCGCTTGATACGCCACCGCCAGCCCCAGTGCGCAGAGCATAATCGGCAGGGCTTTGACCAGCAATTCCGACACGCCGTACAAGTCGCTCACCGGCGCGATCAACAAAGTGTGCAAGGTTTGCAGCGGGTCGTGGCCGAGCGCGATAAACAGCAGCGAACCGCAACCGAGCGTCAACGCCGCCGCCAACAACGGCGAGCACCAGAGCATCAGGCGCGATTGCTGGCCACGGGGTTCGAGGGAAAGCAGCATGTTGAAAACTCCGTTAAACCGTGGCGTGTTGTTGAGGGGCATGGAACTGGCCGGCCATCCAGCCGCCGACATCGCTCAGTTGGGTGTCCGCCGTGTTGTGCAGTGCAGATATGTTCCCGCCGCACAACGCGCCGAGGCGGTCGCTGATCTGGAACAGTTCGTCGAGGTCTTCGGAAATCACCAGAATCGCCGCACCGGCATCGCGCAACGCAATCAGTGCGCGGTGAATGGTGGCGGCAGCGCCGACGTCCACGCCCCAGGTCGGGTGCGCGGCAATCAGCAGTTTCGGTCGCTGGAGGATTTCCCGGCCCAGAATGAATTTCTGCAAATTGCCGCCGGACAGACTGCGCGCAGCGGTTTGCGTGTCCGGGGTTTTTACGCCGAAGCGTTGAATGATTTGTTGCGCGAGGGCTTCGACCTTGCCGCGTTGGATCAGGCCGTTACTGACCAATCCTTGTTGGAAAGCCGTGAGCAGGGCGTTGTCCGCCAGACTCAACTCCGGCACCGCGCCATGGCCGAGGCGCTCGGCGGGCACGAACGCCAGACCGAGTTTGCGCCGCGCATCAGGGCGTAAATCGGCGACAGATTGTTCACCGAAGCGAATCGTCGCCGCCTCGGCGCGCGGCAGCGTTTGTTCGCCGCTGAGCAGGGCGAGCAACTCATCCTGACCATTGCCCGCAACCCCGGCAATGCCGACGATTTCACCGCTGCGCACTTGCAAGTCGATATCGCTCAGCGAGCAGCCGAATGGATCGGGGTTATGCCAGCTCAAACCACTGACCTGCAAAAACGCCGCGCCGCCGCTGACCTTCGGATAGTCACCGATCAACGCCGCCGCTTCGCCGACCATCAATTGCGCCATTTGTTGATCCGAGCACTCTGCCGGCACGCAATGCCCGGCTACGCGCCCACCGCGCAGCACCGTCGCGCTGTGGCACAACGCGCGGACTTCACCGAGTTTGTGGCTGATAAACAGAATGCTGCAGCCCTCGGCGGCGAGGCGACGCAAAGTGATGAACAACTCGTCGGCCTCTTGCGGCGTCAGCACCGAAGTCGGTTCATCGAGGATCAATAGACGAATGTCCTGCATCAGGCAGCGAATGATTTCCACCCGTTGCCGCTCACCAATCGACAGGCTGTGGACGAGTCGTTCCGGCTCCAGCGCCATGCCGTAACGACGCGAAACTTCGCGAATCTTCGGCTCAAGTTGTTTCGGCGTGCCGGCCCTGGCACCCATGGCCAGCGCAATGTTCTGCGCCACGCTGAGGGTGTCGAACAGCGAGAAATGCTGGAACACCATGCCGATCCCCAACTGCCGCGCCTGCGCCGGGTTGCGAATATTCACCCGCTGACCTTGCCAGAGCATCTCGCCGGAATCGGCTTGGGTCACGCCGTAGATGATCTTCATCAGCGTACTTTTACCCGCGCCGTTTTCACCGAGCAGCGCGTGGATTTCACCCGGCGCGATGTTCAGGTCGATGGCGTCGTTGGCCAGGCAACCGGGATAGCGTTTGCTGATTTGGCGCAGATGCAGGCGCGGCGTTGTATCGGGGGTGGGCATGACAGGCTCGACTGACTTGGAGTTGTGCCTGTGGATAAAGCAATTTCCTGGCCATTGAGTCAGGAACTCGCGCAACCGCTGTTCCAGCGCCTCGATTGCAGAGCATCCCGGCCTGAATCGTGGTGGTGGCCGGCACCAATTGAGAGCAAAGCCGTTGATCAGGCTCCAGTTTTGCCCGTGAGCAGTTGATCAAAAAACGAGCAAAAGCGTCGGGCCTATGCAGAACCTGCGACTGCGCCAGCCATGAACGGGTTATCCACAGGTTGTTCCACAGTTATTGTGCGCAAGCCATAAACCCGGGAATAAGCACTGCGGTGCTTTCTTCTAATGGTGATAAACAACGCTAACTGATTGTTTCTGTTTGAAATTTATACTTGGTCGGACGAATTGAGCGAAAAGTGAACAAACCGCGCAAAGCCACGTGACAGAAGGGTTACAGCGTTATGTGCTCAGGTTATCCACAGTCGGGTGCACAGCAGGTGTGGGCAACTCATTGGAATAACAGATTGGGTGGATGCCCTAAAAGATCGCAGCCTTCTAACGCTGGAGCAAAATCCGCCCACGGCTCAAATCGGCGAGCTGGGTTTGCAGAATGTCGATCTGCGCCTCACCTACCGCCAACTGCAATTCAACGCCATTGGCGGTGAAATTCTCTTCCACCACCAACCCGCCCAGATCCACCACCCGCAACTTCACCAACGCCAACTCGGCAAACCCACAGGCGCAACTCAACGGCACGCGACTGATCAACTCGACCTTCGCCGCCGTTTGCAGGCACTTGTTCGCGCCGCCGCCATAGGCCCGGGCCAACCCACCAGTACCCAGTTGAATGCCGCCATACCAACGGATCACCAGCACCGCGACCTGATCGCAATCCTGCGCTTCGATCGCCGCCAGAATCGGTCGCCCGGCCGTGCCGCCGGGTTCGCCGTCGTCATTGCTGCGGTACTGATCGCCGAGTTTCCACGCCCAACAATTGTGCGAGGCGTTCAAGTCGCTGTGTTGTTCGAAGAACGCCTGCGCGTCGGCGGGGCTGCCGATCGGTGCGGCGAAGGTGATGAAGCGGCTTTTGCGAATCTCTTCGCGGTACTCGCAAAGACCGCTGAGGGTGAAAGGCATAAACGTCTTATATAGAAGGAGTGAGGCCGCAGCCTTTGAGGATGATACGGATCAGGTTGTTGCCGGCGTCTTCCATGTCCTGCTTGGTCAACTTGCTGCGACCGCTGACCCGGCAGATCTGCGTGGCGAAGTCGGCGTAATGCTGGGTGCTGCCCCACAGCAGGAAGATCAGGTGTACGGGGTCCACCGGGTCCATCTTGCCGGCATCGATCCACGCCTGGAACACGGCGGCCCGTCCGGTGAACCAGGCGCGGTAGTCCTGATTGAAATATTCAGTGAGGCATTCGCCACCACTGATCACTTCCATCGCGAAAATGCGCGAGGCTTGCGGCTGACGGCGGGAGAATTCCATCTTGGCGCGGATATAACGGGTCAGCGCTTCGGCCGGATCGTCCTCGGCCGTGAGGGTGTTGAAGGTGCTGTCCCACAGCTCGATGATGTTGCTCAGCACCGCCACATACAAACCGAGTTTGTTGGTGAAGTAGTAATGCAGATTCGCCTTGGGCAACCCGGCATTCTGGGCGATGGTGTTCATGCTGGTGCCTTTGTACCCGTGACGGGCGAACTCGTCTTCGGCGGCTTTGAGGATGGTCTCTTCGTTCTTCTGACGAATGCGGCTGGCGGGCTTGCCGCCGTGAGCTGGGACTTCAAAGGTCATAGGCACTTCCGGGTTTTGTCTGTGGGTGCAACCAGTTGCGTTGATAGCGCACCCACAGGCATCCGACAAGTCCTCAAACAATAAAACCGTTACGCCTGTTCGATCTTGTTCAGCGGTGCATGCGCTTCTGCGGCCTCCGGTTTGGCTTCCGGGAGCAGCAGGCAAAGGATGATCGCCGTCAGCCCGCCGCTGGTGATCGCCGAGTCGAACAGGTTTTGCACCAGTTTCGGCAGCAGGTGCAAAAGGTTCGGTTGCGCGGCGATGCCCAGGCCGACGCCGAACGAGGTGGCGATGATCAACATGCTGCGTCGATCCAGCGGCGACTGCGCGAGGATGCGCACGCCGGCAGCGGCGACCGCACCGAACATCACCAGCGTCGCACCACCGAGCACCGGTTTCGGAATCTGTTGCAGTACCGCGCCGATCATTGGAAACAGACCGAGGCAAAACAGAATCGCGCCGATGTACAACCCGACATAGCGACTGGCAACCCCGGTCAACTGGATTACGCCGTTGTTCTGCGCAAACGTGGTGTTGGGGAATGCGCTGAATGTCGCGGCAATCATGCAGCTCACGCCATCACCGAGCACGCCGCCACGCAAGCGGCTTATATAAGAAGGACCGCTGATTGGCTGGCGAGCGAGCATGCAATTGGCGGTGAGGTCGCCGACGGTTTCGATGGTGCTGATCAGATAAATCAGCGCGACCGGCAGGAAAGCCGTCCAGTCGAAGCTGAATCCGAACTTGAATGGTGTGGGAAAACTCACCAGTGGCAGGTCAGGCAACGGCTGCGGCACCAGTTTCCCACTGAACCACGCCGCCAGACTGCCGAGCACCAGGCCGATGATGATCGCCGAAAGCCGCACCCAAGGTGTGTTTGAGCGGTTGAGCAGAATGATCGTCAATAAAACAAATACACCCAGCGCCAGATTACCCGGCGCGCCAAAGTCCGGCGCATTGAAGCCGCCGCCCAGATCGGTGATGCCGACCTTGATCAGGCTGATACCGATCAGCGTAATGACAATCCCGGTCAGCAGAGGCGTAACGACGCGGCGCAACTGGCCAATGAAACGACTGAGGACGATCTGCACAATCGCGCCGAAAAAGCACACGCCGAAGATCATCGCCAGAATGTCCTCCGGGCTGCCGCCACGCTGTTTGACCAGAAAGCCCGCCGACAGCACCGCGCCGAGAAAGGCGAAACTGGTGCCTTGCAAACAGATCATCCCGGCACCGATGCCGAACGGCCGACGCGCCTGAATAAACGTGCCGACACCGGAAACCATCAGCGCCATGCTGATCAGATAAGGCAAATGCGCGGTCAACCCGAGTGCCGAGCCGATCACCAGTGGCGGAGTGATGATGCCGACGAAACTGGCGAGCACATGTTGCAGGGCGGCGAGGATCGCGGCGGGTGGTTTCGGACGGTCGTTGAGGCCGTAGATCAGATCGCTGTTCGGTTCGGTATCTGGCTGCATGGGTGGGGCGCTTCTTGTTTGGAGGATCGAGGTTGATCCTGCTTTGCAAAAAGCTGTCCACTTGCTCAGGTTATTCGCCTGATTAATCTGTGAGGCCAAACGTGGCTGGGCCTTTCAGGATTTTCAACGCGTCGTCGCCAGACTCTCCAGAAAGCTTTCCAGCACCAAATGGGGGCGCCGGCCCTTGCGCGTGACCGATGCGAGGCTCAAGTCATAAAAACGCGTCTGCGCCTTGAGTGCACGCAAGCGGCCCTGTTGTACCCAGAGGCTGGCGTAGTGATCCGGCAGGTAACCGATGTAGCGCCCGGTCAGAATCAGAAACGCCATGCCTTCGCGGTCGGAGGCGCTGGCGGTGCAATTGAGTGCCTGGTAATGCGCCTGAATGTCCGCCGGCAACCGGAACGTCGGGGCAATCGCATCCTGACTATTCAGGCGCTCGTCATCCAGTTGCTTGTCATCGACATAAAACAGCGGATGACCGACCGCGCAGTAAAGCAGCGAGCGTTCGCTGTACAGCGGCTGGTATTCCAGGCCGGAAAGCGCACTGGCCTGCGGCACCACACCGACATGCAACCGACCATCGAGCACGCCTTGTTCGACTTCATTGGGAGCGATCATGCGGATTTGAATCTGCACGTCCGGCCCGCGTTCCTTTAACTGGGCGAGGGCGTGGGTGATGCGCATGTGGGGCAGGGTGACGAGGTTGTCGGTCAGACCGATGATCAACTCACCGCGCAAGTGCTGGTGCAGACCGTTGACCTCAGTGCGGAAACTTTCCAGCGCACTCAATAGCTGTAGGGCTGACTGGTAGACCTCGCGACCTTCTTCGGTCAGCGAGAATCCGGCGCGGCCGCGTTGGCACAGGCGCAGGCCGAGGCGTTGTTCCAGATCGCTCATCTGCTGGCTGATTGCCGATCGACCAATGCCGAGTACGGTTTCCGCCGCTGAAAACCCCCCACATTCCACAACGCTGCGAAAAATCCGCAGCAGGCGAATATCAAAGTCACTGACCTGGGCCAGCGGATCGGGACGGCGGCTGCTCATGCTTGATCGCTCAAAGTTTAGTGATGATCTAACTGAAGGTTAGAAGTGTTGGATTTCACCGACTTTATCCGCGTGGCAATTTAGCTGCAACAACGCTTTCTATCTCTCTGACGCTTATGCCCTGCGAGGTTTTGCCCGATGAACATGCCTGAAACCGCTCCGTCGCCACTGGCCAGCCAACTGAAGCTGGACGCGCACTGGATGCCGTACACCGCCAACCGCAACTTCCAGCGCGATCCGCGTTTGATTGTTGGGGCCGAAGGCAGCTGGCTGTTCGATGACAAGGGCCGCAAGATCTACGATTCGCTGTCCGGTCTGTGGACCTGCGGCGCCGGGCACACCCGCAAGGAAATCCAGGAAGCAGTCTCCAAACAACTGGGTACTCTCGACTATTCGCCGGGCTTCCAGTACGGCCATCCGCTATCGTTCCAGCTGGCCGAGAAAATCACCGACCTGACCCCGGGTAACCTGAACCACGTGTTCTTCACCGACTCCGGCTCCGAGTGCGCCGATACTGCGGTGAAAATGGTGCGTGCCTACTGGCGCCTGAAAGGTCAGGCGACCAAAACCAAAATGATCGGCCGTGCCCGTGGCTACCACGGTGTGAACATCGCCGGCACCAGCCTCGGTGGCGTCAACGGCAACCGCAAAATGTTCGGTCAGGCGATGATGGACGTCGATCACCTGCCGCACACTCTACTGGCGAGCAATGCGTTCTCCCGTGGCATGCCGGAGCAGGGTGGCATCGCTTTGGCTGATGAACTGTTGAAGCTGATCGAACTGCACGATGCGTCGAACATCGCAGCCGTGTTCGTTGAACCAATGGCCGGTTCCGCCGGCGTGTTGGTTCCGCCTCAGGGGTATCTGAAGCGTCTGCGCGAAATCTGCGATCAGCACAACATCCTGCTGGTGTTCGACGAAGTGATCACCGGTTTCGGCCGCACCGGTTCGATGTTCGGCGCCGACAGCTTTGGCGTCACCCCGGACCTGATGTGCATCGCCAAGCAAATCACCAACGGCGCGATCCCGATGGGCGCGGTGATTGCCAGCTCCGAGATCTACCAGACCTTCATGAATCAGCCGACCCCGGAATACGCTGTGGAATTCCCCCACGGTTACACCTATTCGGCGCACCCGGTGGCTTGCGCCGCTGGCCTGGCGGCACTCGACCTGCTGCAAAAGGAAAATCTGGTGCAGAGCGTGGCCGAAGTCGCGCCGCACTTTGAGAACGCGCTGCATGGCTTGAAAGGTTCGAAGAACGTCGTCGACATTCGTAACTACGGTCTGGCCGGTGCGATCCAGATTGCCCATCGTGACGGCGACGCCATCGTGCGTCCGTTCGAAGCGGGCATGGCCCTTTGGAAAGCCGGGTTCTACGTGCGCTTCGGCGGCGACACCCTGCAGTTCGGCCCAACTTTCAACAGCAAGCCGCAAGACCTTGATCGTCTGTTCGACGCGGTCGGCGAAGTGCTGAACAAGCTCGACTGATTTTCCCTCTATATAAGTACAAACAGCAGACGTCTCTTCGGGGACGTCTGTGGACAAGAATTCAGGAGTTACTCGATGAGCGTTATCCCGCATTTGATCAATGGCGAACTGGTGACCGAGAACGGTCGCGCGGTAGATGTGTTCAACCCGTCCACGGGTCAGGCGATCCACAAGTTGCCACTGGCCAGCCAGGCAACCATTCAGAAAGCCATCGATGCCGCCAAGGCTGCTTTTCCAGCGTGGCGCAACACACCGCCGGCCAAACGTGCCCAAGTGATGTTCCGCTTCAAGCAACTGCTGGAGCAGAACGAAGCGCGCATCTCGCAATTGATCAGCGAAGAGCATGGCAAGACGCTCGAAGACGCAGCTGGTGAGCTGAAGCGCGGTATCGAGAACGTCGAGTTCGCCTGCGCCGCCCCGGAAATCCTCAAGGGCGAGTACAGCCGCAACGTCGGCCCGAATATCGATGCCTGGTCGGACTTCCAGCCGCTGGGCGTGGTGGCTGGTATCACGCCATTCAACTTCCCGGCCATGGTGCCGCTGTGGATGTACCCACTGGCGATCGTCTGCGGCAACTGCTTCATCCTCAAGCCGTCCGAGCGTGATCCAAGCTCCACGCTGCTGATTGCTCAGCTGCTGCTGGAAGCCGGTCTGCCGAAAGGCGTGATGAACGTGGTGCATGGCGACAAGACTGCGGTCGACGCGCTGATCGAAGCACCGGAAGTCAAAGCACTGAGCTTCGTCGGTTCGACGCCGATTGCCGAATACATCTACGCCGAAGGCACCAAGCGCGGAAAACGCGTTCAGGCCTTGGGCGGCGCGAAGAACCACGCGGTGCTGATGCCGGATGCCGATCTGGACAACGCGGTCAGCGCACTGATGGGCGCGGCTTACGGTTCCTGCGGCGAGCGTTGCATGGCGATCTCGGTGGCGGTGTGCGTCGGTGACCAGGTGGCGGATGCGTTGGTGGCCAAACTGGTGCCGCAGATCAAGGCGCTGAAAATCGGTGCCGGTACTTCGTGTGGTCTGGATATGGGGCCGCTGGTCACCGGTCAGGCGCGTGACAAGGTCAGCGGTTATGTCGATGACGGCGTGGCGGCGGGCGCGACCCTGGTGGTTGACGGTCGTGGTCTGAGCGTCGCCGGTCATGAAGAAGGCTTCTTCCTCGGTGGCTGCCTGTTCGACAACGTCACCCCTGAGATGCGCATCTATAAAGAAGAGATCTTCGGGCCGGTGCTGTGTGTTGTTCGCGTTAACAGCCTGGAAGAGGCGATGCAACTGATCAACGATCACGAGTACGGCAACGGCACCTGCATCTTCACCCGTGACGGTGAAGCGGCGCGTCTGTTCTGCGACGAGATCGAAGTCGGCATGGTCGGCGTCAACGTGCCTCTGCCGGTACCGGTGGCTTATCACAGCTTCGGCGGCTGGAAGCGTTCGCTGTTCGGCGACCTTCATGCTTATGGTCCGGATGGCGTGCGCTTCTATACCCGTCGCAAGGCCATCACCCAGCGCTGGCCGCAGCGTGCGAGCCATGAAGCATCGCAATTCGCCTTCCCTAGCTTGTAAGTAGAGGGGATGAGAAGGCCGACCTCAGGGTCGGCCTTCGTGTTTTCGGGCTTTTTTGACCGATATGACAGAATTATGAAAATAGGTGTTGACGGCAGATTCTGGAAGTCTATAATTCGCCCCACTTCCGGCGCAGTCGAAACGGAAAACTCCTTGATATTCAATGAGTTATACGGTTTTCGGCAGTGGGTTGCTTCAGTTCATCGAAGCCTGGAAGGAGTTGAAAGAGCGGTGATGTTTGGCTCTTTTAACGGTTCGATCTTCTCGGTCGAAAGCGGAGAAAAAGAGGTGTTGACAACAGCGAGTAACGCTGTAGAATTCGCCTCCCGCTAACGAGAGATCGGAAGCGCAAGTGGTTGAAGTTGTTGAAGAATTCTTCGAAAGCT
>NZ_CP166801.1:817500-2795000 GCF_059716085.1 Pseudomonas sp. LBUM1655
CCCTGAGGAAAAGAAATCAACCGAGATTCCCTTAGTAGTGGCGAGCGAACGGGGACTAGCCCTTAAGTGGCTTTGAGATTAGCGGAACGCTCTGGAAAGTGCGGCCATAGTGGGTGATAGCCCTGTACGCGAAAATCTCTTAGTCATGAAATCGAGTAGGACGGAGCACGAGAAACTTTGTCTGAATATGGGGGGACCATCCTCCAAGGCTAAATACTACTGACTGACCGATAGTGAACTAGTACCGTGAGGGAAAGGCGAAAAGAACCCCGGAGAGGGGAGTGAAATAGATCCTGAAACCGTATGCGTACAAGCAGTGGGAGCCCACTTTGTTGGGTGACTGCGTACCTTTTGTATAATGGGTCAGCGACTTATTTTCAGTGGCGAGCTTAACCGAATAGGGGAGGCGTAGCGAAAGCGAGTCTTAATAGGGCGTCTAGTCGCTGGGAATAGACCCGAAACCGGGCGATCTATCCATGGGCAGGTTGAAGGTTGGGTAACACTAACTGGAGGACCGAACCGACTACCGTTGAAAAGTTAGCGGATGACCTGTGGATCGGAGTGAAAGGCTAATCAAGCTCGGAGATAGCTGGTTCTCCTCGAAAGCTATTTAGGTAGCGCCTCATGTATCACTGTAGGGGGTAGAGCACTGTTTCGGCTAGGGGGTCATCCCGACTTACCAAACCGATGCAAACTCCGAATACCTACAAGTGCCGAGCATGGGAGACACACGGCGGGTGCTAACGTCCGTCGTGAAAAGGGAAACAACCCAGACCGTCAGCTAAGGTCCCAAAGTTATGGTTAAGTGGGAAACGATGTGGGAAGGCTTAGACAGCTAGGAGGTTGGCTTAGAAGCAGCCACCCTTTAAAGAAAGCGTAATAGCTCACTAGTCGAGTCGGCCTGCGCGGAAGATGTAACGGGGCTCAAACCATACACCGAAGCTACGGGTATCATCTTAGGATGATGCGGTAGAGGAGCGTTCTGTAAGCCTGTGAAGGTGAGTTGAGAAGCTTGCTGGAGGTATCAGAAGTGCGAATGCTGACATGAGTAACGACAATGGGTGTGAAAAACACCCACGCCGAAAGACCAAGGTTTCCTGCGCAACGTTAATCGACGCAGGGTTAGTCGGTCCCTAAGGCGAGGCTGAAAAGCGTAGTCGATGGAAAACAGGTTAATATTCCTGTACTTCTGGTTATTGCGATGGAGGGACGGAGAAGGCTAGGCCAGCTTGGCGTTGGTTGTCCAAGTTTAAGGTGGTAGGCTGGAATCTTAGGTAAATCCGGGATTCTAAGGCCGAGAGCTGATGACGAGTCATCTTTTAGATGACGAAGTGGTTGATGCCATGCTTCCAAGAAAAGCTTCTAAGCTTCAGGTAACCAGGAACCGTACCCCAAACCGACACAGGTGGTTGGGTAGAGAATACCAAGGCGCTTGAGAGAACTCGGGTGAAGGAACTAGGCAAAATGGCACCGTAACTTCGGGAGAAGGTGCGCCGGTGAGGGTGAAGGACTTGCTCCGTAAGCTCATGCCGGTCGAAGATACCAGGCCGCTGCGACTGTTTATTAAAAACACAGCACTCTGCAAACACGAAAGTGGACGTATAGGGTGTGACGCCTGCCCGGTGCCGGAAGGTTAATTGATGGGGTTAGCTAACGCGAAGCTCTTGATCGAAGCCCCGGTAAACGGCGGCCGTAACTATAACGGTCCTAAGGTAGCGAAATTCCTTGTCGGGTAAGTTCCGACCTGCACGAATGGCGTAACGATGGCGGCGCTGTCTCCACCCGAGACTCAGTGAAATTGAAATCGCTGTGAAGATGCAGTGTATCCGCGGCTAGACGGAAAGACCCCGTGAACCTTTACTATAGCTTTGCACTGGACTTTGAATTTGCTTGTGTAGGATAGGTGGGAGGCTTTGAAGCGTGGACGCCAGTTCGCGTGGAGCCAACCTTGAAATACCACCCTGGCAACTTTGAGGTTCTAACTCAGGTCCGTTATCCGGATCGAGGACAGTGTATGGTGGGTAGTTTGACTGGGGCGGTCTCCTCCTAAAGAGTAACGGAGGAGTACGAAGGTGCGCTCAGACCGGTCGGAAATCGGTCGTAGAGTATAAAGGCAAAAGCGCGCTTGACTGCGAGACAGACACGTCGAGCAGGTACGAAAGTAGGTCTTAGTGATCCGGTGGTTCTGTATGGAAGGGCCATCGCTCAACGGATAAAAGGTACTCCGGGGATAACAGGCTGATACCGCCCAAGAGTTCATATCGACGGCGGTGTTTGGCACCTCGATGTCGGCTCATCACATCCTGGGGCTGAAGCCGGTCCCAAGGGTATGGCTGTTCGCCATTTAAAGTGGTACGCGAGCTGGGTTTAGAACGTCGTGAGACAGTTCGGTCCCTATCTGCCGTGGACGTTTGAGATTTGAGAGGGGCTGCTCCTAGTACGAGAGGACCGGAGTGGACGAACCTCTGGTGTTCCGGTTGTCACGCCAGTGGCATTGCCGGGTAGCTATGTTCGGGAAAGATAACCGCTGAAAGCATCTAAGCGGGAAACTTGCCTCAAGATGAGATCTCACTGGAACCTTGAGTTCCCTGAAGGGCCGTCGAAGACTACGACGTTGATAGGTTGGGTGTGTAAGCGCTGTGAGGCGTTGAGCTAACCAATACTAATTGCCCGTGAGGCTTGACCATATAACACCCAAGCAATTTGCGTCGAAAGGCCAGATTGCGGTGTGTGAAGACGAAACGAACCGAAAGTTCGATGTTCACAAAACACCGACAGCTGTCACATACCCAATTTGCTGAAGCGAGGCCATCAGGTCACGACTCAGTACCCGAATTTCTTGACGACCATAGAGCGTTGGAACCACCTGATCCCATCCCGAACTCAGCAGTGAAACGATGCATCGCCGATGGTAGTGTGGGGTTTCCCCATGTGAGAGTAGGTCATCGTCAAGATTAAATTCCGAAACCCCAATTGCGAAAGCAGTTGGGGTTTTGTTTTGTCCGCAGGAAAGTTCGTACAGCAATCACAGACGCCGTCCGGCTGTCATCACCTGCCGACAATGCTAAGGTTCTGACCTAGCTTTTGTACTTTTCTCCAAGGAAGTCTTATGCCGGACGCCCAGTCCCTCAACGCTGCATTCATGGTGGTTCAGAGCAATAGCCTGGACGAACTGCGCAGCCTGGTGGTCAGCATCATGCGGCGCTATCCACTGGCTCCCTTGGAAAATGAAATTGCCCTGGTACAGAGTAACGGCATCGCCCAGTGGCTTAAATTGGCCTTGGCCGAGGACCCTGAAGAAGACGACCTTGGGGGTTGCGGTATCGCTGCGGCGATTGATGTGCAATTGCCCGGTAGTTTCATGTGGCAGCTCTACCGCATGGTTTTGGGCCGAGATGAAATTCCGGCCAAATCCCTGCTCGATAAAGCCCCGCTGACCTGGCGCCTCATGAGGCTGCTACCTCAGGTTATCGACCGCGCGCATTTCGAACCTTTGCAACGTTTCCTGACTCACGACACTGACCTGCGCAAGCGATATCAATTATCCGAGCGCCTGGCGGATCTGTTCGACCAATACCAGGTGTATAGAGCTGACTGGCTTGAAGATTGGGCTGAAGGTCGACATCAACTGCGTAACGTCAGAGGCGAAGTAAAGCCACTATCGCCCACCAGTTGCTGGCAGGCTGAGCTCTGGCGTGCGTTGTTGGAAGATGTGGGTGCCCAAGGTATGGCTCAGAGCCGCGCCGGTGTTCATCAGCGTTTTATCGAGCGCATCGGTAACCTCGCAGAAGCGCCAGCGGGGCTGCCTTCACGAGTGATCGTTTTCGGGATTTCCTCATTGCCGGCCCAAGTGCTTGAAGCGTTGGCCGGACTCGCGCGTTTCAGTCAGGTTCTGCTGTGTGTCCATAACCCATGCCGCCATCACTGGGCCGACATCGTCGCTGACAAGGATTTGCTGCGTCACCAGTACAAGCGCCAATCGCGCAAGAGCGGTATGCCCGTAGTACTTGATCCCGAGACCCTGCATCAACATGCTCACCCTCTCCTTGCGGCATGGGGAAAACAAGGTCGCGATTACATCAACCTGCTCGACAGCTATGACGATCCCAACAGCTATCGATCGGCATTTCGCGACGGACGCATCGACCTGTTCAGCGAAACCCAGCCACATAATCTGCTCAATCAACTTCAGGACGACATCCTGGAACTGCGCCCACTCGATGAGACTCGCGAGCATTGGCCTGTGGTGGATCTGGCACACGACAAGTCGATCCGTTTTCATATTGCCCACAGCGCTCAACGCGAGGTGGAAATCCTTCACGACCAACTACTGGCGCGGTTCAGTGCCAATCCGGATCTACGCCCTCGCGACGTGATTGTGATGGTGCCGGACATCGACAGCTATGCACCTCATATCCGTGCGGTTTTTGGTCAACTTGATCGCTATGACCCACGCTTCATCCCATTCACCTTGGCGGATCAGGGACAGCGCGGGCGTGATCCATTACTGATTGCGGTTGAGCACCTGCTCAAACTGCCGGACAGTCGTTTCCCCGTCAGTGAAATCCTCGACCTGCTTGACGTTCCCGCATTGCGCGCCCGTTTTGGAGTGGAAGAGCGCGACTTGCCGACGCTACACCGCTGGATTGAAGGCGCCGGTGTGCGCTGGGGCATGAACGCCCAGCAACGTGCCGGGCTAGGTTTGCCGGACGAGTTGGAGCAGAACAGCTGGCACTTCGGCCTGCGTCGAATGCTCCTTGGTTACGCGGTCGGTAGCTCAACAGACTGCGCGGGTATCGAGCCCTACGATGAAATCGGGGGGCTGGATGCCGCGTTGATTGGGCCCTTGGTAGCTTTGCTCGATGCGCTGGAACTCGCCCATCAGGAACTCACACAACCGGCTCAACCCAAAGAGTGGGGGCATCGCTTGCAGGCGTTGATGCAGCTGTTCTTCAAAGCCAGCAACGAGCACGACGATTACTTGCTCACTCAGCTTGAAGAGCTTCGCGAAACCTGGCTGGAGACCTGTGGGGCTGTAGGACTTGAAGATGATCTTCCGCTTACCGTCGTTCGTGAAGCCTGGCTCGCCGGACTGGATCAGGGCCGTTTGTCTCAGCGCTTTCTTGCCGGCGCGGTGAACTTTTGTACGCTGATGCCCATGCGTGCCATTCCATTCAAGCTTGTCTGTTTGCTGGGGATGAATGATGGCGATTATCCCCGCGCGCAACCACCACTCGACTTCGATCTGATGGGCAGCGACTACCGGCCGGGGGATCGTTCACGGCGCGAGGATGATCGCTATCTTTTGCTCGAAGCCCTCCTGTCTGCACGTAACCAGCTCTACATCAGTTGGGTTGGCCGCAGCATTCGTGACAATAGCGAGCGACCTGCTTCGGTGCTGATCGGCCAGTTACGCGATCATCTCGCCAGCGGCTGGCGATCAATCGACGAAAGCCAGGATCTGTTAAGCGCCATGACGGAAGAACACCCGCTGCAGCCCTTCAGTGCGCGCTATTTCCACGAAGGCGATCAGTTGTTCAGCTATGCCAGCGAATGGCAGGTTTTGCATCAAAGCCACGAGAAACAAAACGAGGCGGAATTGCTCGCGCCCCACGTCCAGGAGGAGCCATTGAGTCTCACCCTGTTGCAGGACTTCTTGCGTAACCCGGTTCGGCACTTTTTCACTCAGAGACTCAAAGTGTACTTTGAAGCCGCGCAAGCGCCGCAGGCCGATGAAGAGCCTTTTGTACTGGACGCTCTGCAACGATATACGCTCAGCGACAGCTTGCTCGAAGCGGCGCTCAGGCAACCGGACAATGTTGATCAGGCACTGGAAGCCCAGGCCCGACGTCTGCAAAACAGTGGGTTATTGCCAATGGCAGGGTTTGGCGAGTGCCTTCAACGGGAGCTGATCGAACCGTTACCCGACCTGCTGCAACGCTATCAGCAACTCCTGACCCTGTGGCCGACGCCGTTGACCAGTGCGACCCCGATCAGCCTCGAGTTGCAGGGCTTGCGTCTTGAAGGCTGGCTCTCGGCTTTGCATCAGCGCGCTGACGGAGGTCTGTTGTCGGTCACGACCATTCCCAACAGCATCGGCTCGATCAAAAGCCGCAAATGGCATCGACTCACAAAGCCCTGGGTCAATCACCTTGCGGCCTGCGCCAGCGGTCTCTCGCTGACCACGGCGTTGGTGGCCAGTGACGACACGTTACTGCTTGAACCCATGGAGCAGGGGAGAGCCATTCGTTTCCTCGGGGATCTTCTACTCGCCTGGCAAGCGGGCATGCGCCAGCCTCTGCCGATCGCAGTGAAGACCGCTTTTGCCTGGCTGTCCCAGACCGACCCAGTCAAGGCCGAGGCCGCTGCCCGTAAAACCTACGAAGGCGATGGACAGACCAGTGAAGGCGAGCGCCGCGAAAGTCCTGCACTGTCCCGACAATTCACCGACTTCGTTGCATTACTCTCGGACGAGACCTTTTCAGGTTGGTGCGACGCCTTGTATCGTCCTCTGTTTGAAGCGCCCTGGCAGTCATTGTCCAGTGAAGGGGCGCGCTCATGAGCACGAAGACACCACTTGCGCTGGCATTCCCTCTGCGGGGCAGCCAGTTGATCGAAGCCAGTGCCGGCACTGGCAAAACCTTCACTATTTCTGCGCTCTACCTGCGGCTGATCCTTGGCCATGGTGGCGAGTCAAACGGCTTCGCCCGCGAACTGTTGCCGCCTCAGATTCTAGTGGTGACGTTCACCGATGCAGCGACCAAAGAACTGCGTGAGCGGATTCGCACACGCCTTGCCGAGGCCGCGCGATTCTTCCGTGACGAAACGCCAGCCCCTGATGCACTGATCGCCGAACTACGCGATCAATTCGACCCTCAGCAATGGCCCGGTTGCGCCAATCGTCTGGATATCGCTGCGCAATGGATGGACGAAGCAGCCGTCTCCACCATTCACAGTTGGTGTCAGCGCATGCTGCGCGAGCATGCTTTCGATAGCGGCAGCTTGTTCACCCAATCCCTGGAAACCGACCACAGCGATTTGCTCGGCGAAGTGCTGCGCGACTACTGGCGCCTGTTCTGTTACCCGATGCAAGGTGACGCCTTGAATTGGGTTCGCAGCAATTGGGGTGGGCCTGCGGCGTTGTTACCTCGGGTGCGCGGTTTGTTCGCCAGTGAGCGCGACAGCGATGAAGGCAAAGCTCCGGCAGAGCTGATCGAAGAGTGCTTGCAAGAGCGCCGCGCAGCTTTGATCGAACTGAAAATGCCATGGCGGCAATGGGCCGATGAGTTGCTCGCGATCTGTCATCAGGGCGTTGCCAGTAAAACCGTCGACGGTCGCAAGATGCAGGCACGGTACTTTGAACCGTGGTTCGAAAAGCTCAGGACCTGGGCCGAAGACGAGTCATTGGAGCAACTGGACATTGGCACCGGATTCACGCGACTGACGCCCGACGGGATGGCCGAAGCCTGGAAAGGCCAAGCCCCGAGTCATCCGGGACTCGACGCGATGCCGTGGCTAAAGTCTAGCCTCGATTCTTTGCCAACCCCCGATGCGGCGGTGTTGCAGCACGCCGCCAAATGGGTAGGGGCGCGCTTCGAAGAAGAGAAACGTCGCCGCGCCGAGATGGGCTTCGACGACATGCTGCTGCGCCTGGATGCGGCGCTGCAATCGGAGGGCGGCGAACGTCTCGCAACGCTGATTCGCGAGCAATTCCCGGTCGCGCTGATCGACGAGTTTCAGGACACCGACCCGGTGCAATACCGAATCTTCGAAAGCATCTACCGCATCGAAGAAAACAATCCCGATACTGGTCTGTTTCTGATCGGCGATCCCAAGCAGGCGATTTACGCTTTTCGTGGCGCAGACATCTACACCTATTTACGCGCTCGCCAAGCCACTACCGGTCGTCTGCATACGCTGGGCACCAACTTCCGTTCCAGCCATGGCATGGTGACAGCGGTCAACCATGTATTCGAGCGCGCTGAGTCCCGAGAGCAGGGACGCGGCGCGTTTTTGTTCCGGGAAAAAAGTGGTGAAAACCCTGTACCGTTTCAACCGGTGGAATCTCAGGGTCGTAAAGAAAAACTGCAGATCGCCGGACAGGACGTCGCGGCGCTGAATGTCTGGCACTTGTCCACCGATCAACCCCTGTCAGGCGCGGTCTACCGTCAACAGTTGGCAGCTTCCTGCGCGAGCGAAATCACCGCTCTGCTCAATGGCGGGCAAACCGGTAGCGCCGGGTTCATTCAGGATGGCAAAGCCTTCAGAGGCCTGCGACCGTCCGACATTGCGATCCTCGTACGTGACGGAAAAGAGGCCCAGGCTGTTCGCGGGGAACTCGCCAACCGCGGTGTGCGCAGCGTTTATCTGTCCGACAAGGATTCGGTTTTCGCGGCTCAGGAAGCTCACGACTTGTTGTCCTGGCTCAAGGCCTGCGCCGAGCCTGATGTCGAGCGTTCCCTGAAAGCGGCGCTGGCCTGTATCACCCTGAACCTGCCGTTGGCAGAGCTCGAACGCCTGAACCAGGATGAGCTGGTCTGGGAAACTCGCGTCATGCAGTTCCGGGGCTATCGCGAGCTTTGGCGCAAGCAAGGCGTACTGCCGATGTTGCGGCGCCTGCTGCATGACTTCCACTTGCCGCAGAACTTGATCGCACGTAGCGATGGTGAGCGTGTGCTGACCAACCTTTTGCATCTGTCGGAACTGATGCAGCAAGCCGCCGCCGAACTGGATGGTGAGCAAGCGTTGATCCGTCATCTGGCCGAGCTTCTGGCGTTGTCCGGTCAGGCCGGCGAAGAGCAGATTCTGCGTCTGGAAAGCGACGAACAACTGGTCAAAGTCGTGACCATCCACAAGTCGAAAGGCCTCGAATATCCGTTGGTGTTTTTGCCCTTCATCTGCTCGGCAAAACCGGTGGACGGTAGCCGATTGCCGCTGCATTACCACGACGCTTCGGGCAAGGCTCAAGTGAGCTTGAAGCCAACCCCCGAGCTGATTGCGCAAGCGGACGATGAGCGTCTGGCCGAGGATTTACGCTTGCTCTACGTCGCCCTGACCCGGGCGCAACATGCTTGCTGGCTCGGGGTGACGGATCTCAAACGGGGCAACAACAATAGCTCCGTTCTGAATCTTTCTGCGCTGGGTTACTTGCTGGGTGGTGGCGACTCCTTGAAGGAGTCCATCGGACTGAGTCGTTGGCTGCAAGATCTGCAACAAGACTGCACGGCCATCAGCATGGGTGAAATGCCGCAACCCACCGACGAGCATTACCAGCCACCGCGCAATGACTCGGTCCTCAGTGCCACTCTGTTACCCAAACGCAAGGCCAGCGAAAACTGGTGGATCGCGTCATACAGCGCATTGCGCATCAGCGACGTATTGAGTGTCGGCAGTGATGAAGCGCCGGACAGTCCTCAGGCCCAGAAACTGTTCGATGACGAACGTCTCGACCCCGATGCTCCGCGAGAAATCATTGCCGGTGGTGCCGATATCCATCGCTTCCCCCGTGGCCCAAATCCGGGAACGTTTCTCCATGGTTTGCTGGAGTGGGCGGGTGACGATGGTTTCGCCGTTACCCGTGAGGCATTGGAGGACGCGATTGCCCGGCGTTGTAATTTGCGCGGCTGGGAGGGCTGGATAATTACCCTGACTGACTGGCTGCAACACTTGCTCAAATCCCCGCTACTGGTTGGTGGCGGGCAAGCACCGGTCATTCTTGAGCAACTGAAACAGTACCGGGTCGAAATGGAATTCTGGTTCGCCAGCCATAAAGTCGACGTACTCAAACTCGACGAGCTGGTGCGCCAGTACACCCACAATGGCGTGGCGCGGGTGGCGGCCGAACCGGTGCAGCTCAATGGCATGTTCAAAGGCTTCATCGACCTGACCTTCGAGCACGACGGTCGCTATTACGTGGCCGACTACAAATCCAACTGGCTGGGTGCCGATGACCTGGCCTACACCGAACAGGCCATGGAGCAGTCGATCCTCGAAAACCGCTACGACCTGCAATACGTGTTGTACCTGTTGGCGTTGCATCGCCAGCTCAAGGCACGATTGCCCGACTACGATTACGACCGGCATGTCGGTGGCGCGCTGTACCTGTTCCTGCGCGGTACTCGCGCGGACAGTCGCGGCGTTTACTTTGCCCGTCCGCCGCGTGAGCTGATCGAGCGTCTTGACCGGATGTTTCAAGGCAAACCCGAACCCAAAGCCCAACCCGCATGGGAACAGGGAGTCTTGCTATGAGCCGCACCTTCGACGATCTCTTACCGACGCCGCTGACCGCGGACAGCCTGTCTTCACTCTCGCCACTGACGCGCTCCGATGATCTGCTGTTGCTGCTCACCCGGTGGGTCGAGCGAGGCTGGCTGCGTGCGCTGGACAAAGCATTCGTCGCGTTTCTTCACGAGCTAGACCCCGATACTGATCCATTGGTGTTGCTCGCCGCCGCACTGACCAGCCATCAACTCGGTCATGGCCATGTATGCCTGGACCTGTTCGAAACCCTCAAAGCGCCGGATTTCGCCCTGTCGCTACCGCCCGAAGGCGATGTACAAGGCGGGGTGCTGTTGCTGCCTTCGCAATTGCTGGAGGCACTCGACGGTGCGCATTGGTGCAAAGCGCTGGCAGGCAGCCCGTTGGTTGCATTGTCGGCTGATAGCAGTGATTCCGCACAGCATCGTCCACTGGTGTTGTCCGGCAAACGGCTCTACCTGAGACGCTATTGGACCTATGAGCGCCGCATCGATACGGCGTTGCGCCAACGCCTTTCTCAGGGCGAAGCGACGCCAATCGATCTACCGCAACGGCTGAACGGATTGTTCGGAGTGGCCAAAACCGACGATGTGATCGACTGGCAGAAACTCGCCTGCGCCATCGCGACACGCGGAGCCTTCAGCATTGTCACTGGCGGCCCGGGCACCGGCAAAACCACCACGGTGGTGCGTTTGCTGGCATTGCTTCAGGCGCCAGCGGTGGAGGCGGGGCATCCGTTGCGAATTCGTCTGGCGGCGCCGACTGGCAAAGCGGCGGCACGGTTGACCGAGTCCATCAGTCAGCAAGTGCAATCGCTGAAAGTCGCTGAAGACGTGCGGGCCAAAATCCCCTGCGACGTGGCCACGGTGCACCGCTTGCTCGGTAGCCGTCCCGGCACCCGACACTTCCGCCACCATGCCGGCAATCGCTTGCCACTGGATGTGCTGGTGGTCGATGAGGCCTCGATGATTGACCTGGAAATGATGGCCAATCTGCTTGATGCCTTACCGGCCCATGCGCGATTGGTGTTGCTGGGTGACAAGGATCAGTTGGCATCCGTAGAGGCCGGAGCGGTGCTGGGAGATCTGTGTCGCGACGCCGAAAGCGGTTGGTATAGCCCTCAGACGCGGCAGTGGCTTGAGTCGGTCAGCGGTGAAACATTGCAGGGCAGTGGTTTGCATGAGGACGTCGACGACACCCATCCGCTTGCGCAACAAGTGGTGATGTTGCGCCACTCCCGGCGATTCGGCGAAGGCAGTGGTATCGGCCAACTCGCGCGGCGGGTCAATCAGCAGTTGCCGGATGAGGCGCGTCAGTTGCTGGCGGCAGGGCACTATGACGATGTGTATTCGTTGCCGCTCAAGGGCGAGGAAGATCACAAACTCGAACGCCTTCTGCTTGAGGGCCATGACGATGGCCCGCAAGGTTATCGGCATTATCTGAGTGTTTTGCGCAATCAGCGCCCACCGCTCGGCACGCCGCTCGAACATCCGGACTGGATCAATTGGGCCCGTGAAGTCTTGCAGGCGTTCGACACCTTTCAGTTGCTGTGTGCGGTGCGCAAGGGACCATGGGGTGTTGAAGGTTTGAACCAGCGCATCACGGCCGCACTGCTCAAGGCTCGCCTGATCGAAAGCGACCAGCAATGGTACGAGGGCCGCCCGGTGTTGATGACCCGCAACGACTACGGTCTGGGTTTGATGAACGGCGATATTGGTATTGCCTTGAAACTCCCCGAGCGCGAAGGGCCTGACGCTGGCAAACCGGTGTTGCGCGTGGCCTTCCCGCGTAACGATGGCCAGGGCGGCGTGCGCTTCGTGTTGCCGAGTCGGCTCAACGACGTCGAAACCGTGTACGCCATGACCGTGCACAAATCCCAGGGCTCGGAGTTCGCCCATACCGCGTTGATCCTGCCGGACGCGCTGAATCCCGTGCTGACCAAGGAGTTGATCTACACCGGTATCACCCGGGCCAAGCACTGGTTCACCTTGATCGAGCCGCGCGCCGGGGTCTTTGAAGAGGCGGTACAGCGCAAGGTGAAGCGTCTTAGCGGGCTTATGCTGGAACTGGAAGAGGGCGCTGAGGTTCGGTGAGGATGAATGCTGCGATTTGCGGCGATTACTGACCGACCAGTCAGGAGTCGCTGTCTCGCTGGTGATTCAGCGCTGTGCTATCGTTGCGGCATCATTTCGTTACGATCCAAGAGAATCCCTGCATGAAGGTGGCTGTCTGGGCGACAGATCGCGTGGTTGGCTGCAAGCACGCAGTGCTTGTCGGTCTGCTCTGGTTGTTGACGGGGGCAGCCGTCGCACAATCGCCAACGCCGACGGGCATGGCCGAGCAACGTGCCCAGTCTGTCACCAAAGTCGTGCTTGGTATTCTCAGCTACGCGCGTTGGCCGGTGGAGCCTGCGCAGTTGCGCCTGTGCATCGTCGGCCCTACCGAATACACCGACGACTTGGTCAAAGGCACTACACAAGCCACTGGCCGGGCGGTCATCGTGCGACGACTGTTGGCGGATAATCCGGCCATCATCAGCGAATGCGATGCGGTGTACATCGGCAAACTCACGGCGGATGAACGCAGTCGCCTGTTTACCTCATTGATTGGCCATCCGGTGCTGAGCATCAGTGAAAGTGACGATCAGTGCACGGTTGGCAGTCTGTTCTGCCTGCGGGTTGGCGACGATCAGGTGTCTTTCGAAGTCAATCTCGACTCCGTTGCCCGCAGCGGTGTGCGCATTCACCCAAGCGTGCTGCAGTTGTCGCGCCGCAAACCGGCGGCGCCATGAAACTGTTCAGTTCCAAAATCCGCCCCACGCTGGGCTCGGTCATCGGTCGCGGGCATTTGATTGTTGCGCTGGTGGCCGTGGCTATGGCCAGTGTCTCGTTGACCCTGCTGGGGGTTCTGGCGCTACGGGTTTACGCCGATCACAACTTGCACCTGATCGCCCGCTCGATCAGTTACACCGTCGAAGCGGCAGTAGTGTTCAACGACAAGTCTGCTGCAACTGAAGCACTGGCGCTGATCGCCTCCACCGAGGAGGTGGCCGATGCCCAAGTGCTCGATGCTAAGGGCCAGTTGCTCGCACGTTGGCAGCGACCGGAAAACGGTCTGTTCTCCGAGCTGGAAATGCAGGTCACCCGCACCCTTCTGGAGAAACCGGTCAGCCTGCCGATCGTGCACCAGGATCGCGAAATCGGGCGCGTCCTCCTCACCGGTCACGGCGGCAGTCTGATGCGCTTTCTGCTCAGCGGTCTGGCGGGAATCATCCTCTGTACTGCGATCAGTGCCTGGGTCGCGCTCTATCTGGCGCGTCGGCAACTGCGCGGCATTACTGGCCCGCTGCGCAGCCTGGCTGCTGTGGCTCACGCTGCTCGCAGCGACCGAGCGCTGGACCGTCGAGTGCCGCCCGCGAAGATCGCTGAACTCGACAACCTCGGCAACGACTTCAACGCCTTGCTCGATGAGCTCGAGTCTTGGCAAACCCATTTGCAAAACGAAAACGAAACGCTCGCTCACCAGGCCAGTCACGACAGCCTGACCGGGCTGCCGAACCGCGCCTTTTTCGAGGGCCGATTGATTCGCGCGCTGCGTAATGCCAGCAAACTCAACGAGCGGGTGGCGGTGCTGTTTCTCGACAGTGATCGGTTCAAAGGCATCAATGATAATTTCGGTCATGCCGCCGGTGACGCGGTGTTGGTGGCGATCGCCAGTCGGGTGCGCGCGCAACTGCGCGAGGAAGATCTGGTGGCGCGATTGGGTGGTGACGAGTTCGCCGTCTTGCTCACACCGCTGCACAAGGTCGAAGACGCCGAACGCATCGCCGACAAGATTCTGGCCAGCATGGACATGCCCATCGTGCTACCGGACGAGTCTAGTGTCATGACGTCGCTCAGTATCGGCATTGCGGTTTACCCCGATCATGGCGCTACGCCGGGTGGCTTGCTCAATGCTGCCGATGCGGCGATGTATCAAGCCAAACGCTTGTCGCGCGGCGCCCAATTCACGGCCGGGTCGGAGCACCCGGTCGATCCCGTGCAATCCAGGAGCTGATGCCCGTGTTCACACTTCCAACTCGATTTTTTTCCGCTTTGCTGTTGATGGCCGCACTGGCCCTGACCGGTTGCCAGACCGCACCGCAAAAAGGCCTGACCCCGGCGCAAGTCACCGTGCTCAAACAACAAGGCTTTGAGCTGACCGACGAGGGCTGGGAGTTTGGCCTGTCCGGCAAAGTACTGTTTGGCAGCGATGTCGAAAGCCTGAACAACCAGAGCACCGAGATCGTCGAACGTATCGGCAAGGCGTTGTTGGGCGTCGGCATCGAGCGCGTGCGGGTCGATGGCCACACCGATGCCTCGGGCAAGGAAACCTACAATCAGCAACTGTCGCTGCGCCGAGCCAAAAGTGTCGCCAAAGTGCTGGGCACGGTCGGCATGAAGCAAGAGAACATTCAACTGCAAGGTCTGGGCAGCAGCGAACCGGTGGCCTCCAACGACACCCCGGAGGGCCGCACGGAAAACCGCCGAGTGTCGATTGTAGTCAGTGCCGATTAATCGGCGAACTGCATCTCGCGGGTCTGCCCCATCAACAGCCCCTGATTGCGCTCGGTCACCTCACGGATGTAATCCCACAACAGGGTGATCCGCTTGAGCTTGCGCAGATCCTCCCGGCAGTACATCCAGAACTGCCGGGTGATGTCGATTTCATCTGGCAGCACTGGCAGCAGGCGCGGATCCTGCGCGGCGAGGAAGCACGGCAGAATCGCCAGTGAGCGCCCTTGCTGCGCCGCGACGAATTGCGCGATCACGCTGGTGCTGCGCAAATGTGCGTTGGCGCCGGGCAGCACGTTTGCCAGGTACAGCAGCTCCGAACTGAACGCCAAGTCATCCACGTAACTGATGAATTGATGCTTGCTCAAATCCGCCGGGCGGCGGATCGGTGGGTGTTTGTCGAGGTAGTCCTGGGTCGCGTACAGCTGCAACCGGTAGTCGCAGAGTTTGCAGCACACGTATGGCCCGTGCTCCGGGCGCTCCAGGGCAATGACAATATCGGCCTCGCGCTTGGACAGGCTGATGAAGTGCGGCAGCGGCAGGATGTCCACTGAGATCGCCGGGTAAGCGTCGACGAAATGGCTTAACTGCGGGGTGATGAAAAAACTGCCGAAACCTTCGGTGCAGCCCATGCGCACATGCCCGGACAGCGCCACGCCGGAGCCTGACACCTGCTCGCAGGCCATATGCAGCGTGCTTTCGATCGACTCGGCATAACCCAGCAAGCGCTGGCCTTCGGTGGTCAAGACGAAGCCGCTGGTACGCGACTTTTCGAACAGCAATGTGCCCAGCGCCGCTTCCAGCGAACTGATCCGTCGCGACACCGTGGTGTAGTCGACGGCCAGCCGTTTGGCGGCGGTGCTGGCCTTGCGGGTGCGGGCGACTTCGAGGAAAAACTTGAGGTCGTCCCAGTTCAGCGAACCTAGAGAGGTGATGTTTTTTTGCATGATGGACGGGCTTATATGTGCGTTCTTATTAGAAGTTTGCACATCTATACTCCAAAAACAGTCCGACAACCAATTCGTGACACACGCCTCATCTCAAGGCGAACCTTTCGCCTTGGCTCCTACGATAAAAACAAATTTCGGAGACCAGCATGAACGCATCGCTTACGCCCAACGAAACCACGGTCCAGAAGGTCAAGCTGCTGATCAACGGCGAATGGGTCGAGTCGCAGACCACCGAGTGGCACGACATCGTCAACCCGGCGACCCAACAAGTGCTGGCCAAAGTCCCGTTCGCCACTGCCGCTGAAGTCGACGCCGCCGTAAGCGCTGCGCAGCGCGCCTTCCAGACCTGGAAACTGACCCCGATCGGCGCACGCATGCGCATCATGCTCAAGCTGCAAGCGCTGATCCGCGAGCATTCCAAGCGCATCGCCGTGGTGCTGAGCGCCGAGCAGGGCAAAACCATTGCCGACGCCGAGGGCGATATTTTCCGTGGCCTGGAAGTGGTCGAGCACGCTTGCTCCATCGGCAGCCTGCAAATGGGCGAGTTCGCCGAGAACGTCGCGGGCGGCGTTGATACCTACACCCTGCGTCAGCCAATCGGTGTCTGCGCCGGCATCACACCGTTCAACTTCCCGGCGATGATTCCGCTGTGGATGTTCCCGATGGCCATCGCCTGCGGCAACACTTTCGTCCTGAAGCCGTCCGAACAGGATCCGTTGTCGACCATGCAGCTGGTGGAACTGGCCATCGAGGCTGGCGTTCCGGCCGGCGTGCTCAACGTGGTGCATGGCGGTAAAGATGTGGTGGATGGCCTGTGCACGCATAAGGACATCAAGGCTATTTCGTTCGTCGGTTCGACCGCTGTCGGCACTCATGTCTACGACCTGGCTGGCAAGCACGGCAAACGCGTGCAATCGATGATGGGCGCGAAGAACCATGCCGTGGTGCTGCCGGATGCCAACCGCGAGCAAGCGCTGAACGCCCTGGTCGGTGCCGGTTTCGGTGCTGCCGGGCAACGCTGCATGGCCACTTCGGTGGTGGTGCTGGTCGGTGCGGCGAAACAATGGCTGCCGGATCTGAAAGCGCTGGCGCAGAAACTCAAGGTCAACGCCGGCAGCGAGCCGGGCACTGATGTTGGCCCGGTGATTTCGAAAAAGGCCAAGGCGCGGATTCTCGACCTGATCGAAAGCGGCATCAAGGAAGGCGCCAAGCTTGAGCTGGACGGTCGCGAGATCAGCGTGCCGGGTTACGAGCAAGGCAACTTCGTCGGCCCGACCCTATTCTCCGGGGTGACGACTGACATGCAGATCTACACCCAGGAAATCTTCGGCCCGGTGCTGGTGGTGCTGGAAGTCGACACTCTCGACCAGGCCATTGCGCTGGTCAACGCCAACCCGTTCGGCAACGGCACTGGCCTGTTCACCCAAAGCGGCGCAGCGGCGCGCAAATTCCAGACTGAAATCGACGTCGGTCAGGTCGGCATCAACATCCCGATTCCAGTACCCGTGCCGTTCTTCAGCTTCACCGGTTCCCGTGGTTCGAAACTCGGCGACCTCGGCCCGTACGGCAAGCAAGTGGTGCAGTTCTACACGCAGACCAAAACGGTCACGGCGCGCTGGTTCGATGACGACAGCGTCAACGACGGCGTGAACACCACCATCAACCTGCGCTGAGGAACGTGCCATGAAAATCGCATTTATCGGTCTGGGTAACATGGGCGCGCCGATGGCGCGCAACCTGATCAAGGCCGGCCATTCGCTGAATCTGGTCGACCTGAACAAAACCGTGCTGGCGGAACTGGAGCAACTGGGCGGTACCATCCGCGCTTCGGCCCGCGAGGCTGCCGAGGACGCCGAACTGGTGATCACCATGCTCCCGGCCGCCGTGCATGTGCGCAGCGTCTGGCTCGGTGAGGCGGGTGTCTTGGCCGGTATCGGCAAAGGCGTGCCGGCAGTCGATTGCAGCACCATCGATCCGCAGACCGCTCGCGATGTGGCGGCGACCGCTGCGAAACAAGGCGTGGCCATGGCCGATGCACCGGTCTCCGGCGGCACGGGTGGCGCGACCGCCGGGACACTGACCTTCATGGTCGGCGCCACCCCGGAACTGTTCGCTACTCTGCAACCGGTGCTGGCGCAGATGGGCCGCAACATTGTCCATTGTGGCGAAGTCGGCACCGGGCAGATCGCCAAGATCTGCAACAACCTGCTGCTGGCGATTTCGATGGTCGGCGTCAGTGAAGCCATGGCGTTGGGCGATGCACTGGGGATCGACACCTCGGTGCTGGCCGGGATCATCAACAGCTCCACCGGTCGCTGCTGGAGTTCGGAAATGTACAACCCATGGCCGGGCATCGTCGAAACGGCGCCGGCCTCGCGCGGGTATACCGGCGGGTTTGGTGCGGAGTTGATGCTTAAGGATCTGGGCCTGGCCACGGAAGCGGCACGTCAGGCGCATCAACCGGTGGTGCTTGGCGCGGTGGCGCAGCAGTTGTATCAAGCGATGAGCCAGCGTGGGGACGGCGGGAAAGACTTCTCGGCGATCATCAACAGCTATCGCAAGCCGCAGTAATCATTTGTAGAACGGTGGCGAGGCGTCTTGCCACCGTGTCCAACCTTCAGATGCAGTAGGTGTTGCCGGGAAATCACGTCGGGTGATCTCCCGGCTTTTTTGCATCAGGCGAACACGAAATATTTGCGCACGGTCTCGACCACTTCCCACGTGCCTTTCATGCCCGGCTCGACCACAAAGATATCGCCGGCGCGCAGATGAATCGGTGCCATGCCATCCGGCGTGATCACGCAGTAGCCTTCCTGGAAATGGCAGTACTCCCACTTCACGTAATCCACGCGCCACTTGCCCGGGGTGCAAATCCACGTGCCCATGATCTTGCTGCCGTCTTCGCTGGTGTAGGCGTTGAGGTTGACGGTGTGCGGGTCGCCTTCGAGTTTTTCCCATTTGCAGGCGTCGAGTACCGGCAGTGGGTGGGTGTCGCGCAGAACGGTGATAGGGGCGGTGGCGGTCATGAGAACTCCGGGCGGTTGGCTGTGAACTGAAGTCGCACCCTATAGCGCCCGGTCGCGGGTCAGTTGTCTGTGCTCGACATCGAGCTGCTCAGAAACGCGCTGACTGTTATAGCTTTTCCAACGGGCAACTGACCCTGGCCTGTTCGAGGCTGGATTCGAACACTTCAAGTTGCGCGTATTGCCGGGTGAGTTCGCTCAGGGCCGCGCTGATTTCGCGTTTCTTCATTTCGATAGCTTGTCGGGCTCGCTCCCACGGCATCGCCTCACCGTGATGCTCGGCGAAAATCACCTGCAACTCCTTGAGCCGGAAACCCATGTCTTTGGCGCATTTGATGAAGATCAGCAGTTCGACACTCTGTTGATCGTAGAGGCGGTAGTTGCCCTGTCGCCGGGGCGTGGGCAACAGACCAATCGACTCATAGTGACGGATGCTTTTGATGGTGGTGCCGGAGCGTTGCGCGGCTTGGCCGATGTACATAAAAGTCCTTTTTCAGTGTGTAACTGTGCGGCGCATTATCAGCACACTCAGCGACTCGCGATAGCCTGCACCTGTCGCAACCAGGCGTGTCGCTGCTGATCGCTTGAGCCCAGCACCGGGCCGAACGTGAGCGTGCGCAGTGGTTTGATGCCGCAGAAATCAAGGGTGGTTTTGCGTACCTGATGCAGCCCCGGCATGCGATAAAACCAGCGGTAATACCAGGGCGGCGTGTCCATGGTCACCAGCAAATCCGCAGTGCGCCCCTTCAGCAATTTGTCGGGGAAGGCTTTGCCTTTGCGGTATTTGAAGGCGAAACCCGGCAGCAACACCCGATCAAAAAAGCCTTTGAGCAGTGCCGGTATGCCGCCCCACCAAATCGGGTAAACCAGGGTCAGATGTTCGGCCCAGAGGATGTCGGACTGTGCTGCGCGCAAGTCATCTTCCAGCGCCTGAATCTGCTGATAACCCTCGCGCAACACGGGGTCGAAGTTCAGTTCCCCCAGCCGCAACTGGCGCACTTCATGTCCGGCATCGAGTGCCGATTGTGCGTACCCATCGGCGAGTGCGGCGCACAAGCTTGACGTCGAAGGATGGCCGAGAATCAGCAGAATGCGTTTGCCCATGGTCACTGTCCTTGCTGATGAAAAAGCCAAGGATGAAGTCTGCCCCTTAGGGGAGAGTCAAGGCGTGCAGCAGGGCTTTGGCGTAATTGGGCAGGGCGCTGAAATCCCTGGCGCACAACATCAACCTGCGACGCGCCCACAGCTCATCGAGAGCGATGCTTTTGAATGACTGCGGCTTTGCGCGCTCAACGGCGGCCAGCGGCACGATGGCCAACCCGGCGCCACGGGCGACCATGCGGATCACGCCATCGAAACCATTCGCGCGGATACGGATCTGCAGGCGTGAGCCGCTGTGCAGGGCCTGTTCTTCGAGGTAGATCGCCAAGGCGCTGTCGGCGCTCAGTCCTACGAAGTCATGGTGCAGGGTGTCGCTGAAACTGACCTCGGCGGCGTCGGACAAGGGGTGGTCGAGGGGCAGAATCAGCACCAGTGGATCGTCGCGAAACGGCTGGGTCTGTAAGTCGCTGGTGTCCACCGCGTCGGAAACAATCCCGAGATCCGCCGCGCCCTGGCGCAAGGCGTGAGTAATGCGCGCGCTCGGCAACTCTTGCAGATCAATGTCGAGGTTGGGATGACTGCGCAAGAAGTCCGCCAGCACTTCCGGCAGGTATTCGGTGATCGCGGTGGTGTTGCACAACAAACGCACCTGACCTTTGACGCCTTGGGCGTATTCGGCCAAATCCTGCTGCATGCGTTCGGCCTGTTGCAGGAGGATGCGGGCGTGCTGTGCCAGGGCTTTGCCGGCCGCTGTCGGGGTGACGCCGCGGCGGCCGCGCTCCAGGAAATCGGTGCCCAATGAGGCTTCCATGGCGCGTATGCGTGCGCTGGCGGCGGCGAGGGACAGATGGCTGCGGGCGGCGCCGGCGGTGATGTTGCCGGTGTCGAGGATGTGCAGGTAGAGGCGCAGGTCGGTGAGGTCGAAGTGCATGGGTAGCCTCTGGAGTGGTGGTGTCCGGGCTGGCCCCATCGCGAGCAGGCTCACTCCTACATTGGATCAGAGGCGAACACAGAACCTGTAGGAGTGAGCCTGCTCGGGATGAGGCCCGAAGCTTCAAAGAAAATGCCAGCCTCTTGTATGGGTAGAGGCAACCTCAGTATATGGCAGATTTTCAACCGCCCTCGACCGGCGCACATTAGCGCCATGAATACACTCGCAGATTTCTACCAAAACCTCGGTCTGGCCCTGTCGGTATTGGTGATCCTCACTTTCGTCCTGGCCGGCCTGGTCAAAGGCGTGATCGGCCTCGGCCTGCCCACCGTCGCCATGGGCCTGCTTGGTCTGGCTATGGCGCCGTCACAGGCTGCGGCGTTGCTGATCATTCCGGCCACACTGACCAATCTCTGGCAACTGGCATTCGGCGGTCACTTGAAAGGGCTGATCGAACGCTTGTGGCCCATGCTGTTGATGATCTTCCTCGGTACCGGCATCGGCACGTTGTGGATCGGCATGGCAGGTGGGCATTGGGTCGGCCGCGGACTCGGCGCGGCGCTGTTGCTATACGCGTTGAGCGGATTATTCCTGCCAACGCTGCACATCAAGCCGCGTCATGAACCGTGGCTCGGCCCGGTCTGCGGTGTCATCACTGGCGTCATCACGTCGGCCACCGGCGTATTTGTCATCCCGGCCGTGCCGTATATGCAGGCGCTCAATTTAAGTCGCGATGAACTGGTGCAGGCGCTTGGTTTGTCCTTCACCGTTTCGACCCTGGCACTGGCCGCCGGACTGCTCTGGCGCGGCGCCCTTGGCGGCGGCGAATTGAGTGCGTCGCTGTTGGCGTTTATCCCGGCGGTGCTTGGTATGTTGCTCGGCCAATGGCTGCGTCAGCGGATCAGCGCCGTGCTGTTCAAGCGCGTGTTCTTTATTGGTCTGGGCACGCTCGGCGCCCATTTGCTGATCAGCGGTTAGCCGAGGCTTCGCTGAGCATGTCGATCAGGCGAATATCGAAATCGCGCTCCAGATAGTCCATGCGCTGATCGTAAAACTGCTTCATGTGCGGCAGCGTCGAATGCACATCGAGATGCGCCTGTGATTCCCAGATCTCGTAAAAGATGAACAGCGTCGGATCTTCTTTATCGCGCAGCATGTGGTACTCGATACAGCCCGGCTCGGCGCGGCTTGGCTCAACGTAGGCACGGAACAGCGCCTCGAAAGCCTCGGCTTTTTCCGGGCGGGTCTTGGCGTGCAGGATGAAACCCAGACGTTCAGTCATCACAAACTCCTCAAATTCTGATGGCTGCGAATGCTACGGCAACAATCCGCAATGGATTCGTGCGTTTTACTCAAATGTATTTTGCGCAACCCTGGCTTATTCCGCGCGAGGCAGATCGTTAATCTGCCGCCATTCAATTTTCCCTTCTCCCTCCAGCCCAATGGCTGCGCCGAGGCTTTCTCATGAAAAAAGTTTTGTTGCTCAATGGCGGTAAAAAATTCGCCCACTCCGACGGTCGCTACAACGCCACCCTGCACGAAGCCGCGCTGAGCGTGCTGGATCGCGGCGGTCTCGACGTCAAGACCACCTTCATCGACGAGGGGTATGACGTCGCCGAAGAAGTGGCCAAATTCCTCTGGGCCGACGTGATCATTTATCAGATGCCGGGCTGGTGGATGGGCGCGCCGTGGACGGTGAAAAAGTACCTCGACGAAGTCTTCACCGAAGGCCACGGCAGCCTCTACGCCAGCGATGGCCGCACCCGTTCCGATGCGTCGCAGAAGTACGGCAGCGGCGGCCTGATTCAGGGCAAGCAATACATGCTGTCGCTGACCTGGAACGCGCCGCAGCAAGCCTTCGATGACCCGACCGATTTCTTCGAAGCCAAAGGCGTCGACGCCGTGTACTTCCCGTTTCACAAGGCCAACGAGTTTTTAGGCATGACTGCTTTGCCGACGTTCCTCTGCGTAGACGTGATGAAACGCCCGAACATCGAAAACGATGTGGCGCGGTATGAGCAGCACCTGAAAGAGGTGTTCGCTCTCAAGGCTTGAGGTGCTTTCCTCTGGCAAATGGATTTATCTGTGGTGAGGGGATTTATCCCCGATGGGTCGCACAGCGGCCCCGCTCTTGATCCTGATAAAGAAGGGGACTGCTGCGCAGTCCATCGGGGATAAATCCCCTCGCCACAAAGGTGTTCTCTCTCCACAATGAATTTGTGCCGACGATCAATTAAGGGACACCCGTGAAAGCCAGATCCGATGAGTTGCAGATTTTCGTCTGCGTGATCGAATGCGGTTCGATTTCCGCCGCCGCCGAGCAGGTCGGGCAGACGCCATCGGCTGTCAGCCGGACGTTGTCGCGGCTGGAGGCCAAGCTCGACACCACGCTGATCAACCGCACCACGCGGCGTATGGATCTGACCGAGGAGGGCAAGTATTTCTTCGAGCAGGCCAAGCTGATTCTCGATCAGATGGATCAACTCGAAGAACGGCTGTCCTCACGCCAGCAAACCCCGTCCGGACGCCTGCGGATCAACGCCGCGTCGCCGTTCATGCTTCATGCGGTCGTGCCGTATATCGACGAATTCCGCCGGCTCTACCCGGACATCCAGCTCGAACTCAACAGCAATGACCTGATCATTGATCTGCTGGAACAAAGCACCGACGTCGCCATCCGCATCGGCACCCTGGCTGATTCGACGCTGCACGCGCGTTCGCTCGGTTGCAGTCCGCTGCTGATCGTCGCCAGTCCCGCGTATCTGGAAAAACATGGCGCGCCGCAACAAGTGGCGGACTTGAGCGAACACACCTTGCTCGGCTTCACCCAGAACGAAGGCCTCAACCAATGGCCGCTGCGTTACGTGCACGGTGACCGTTGGCCGATCACCCCGGCGATCAGCGCCTCCAGCGGCGAGACCGTGCGGCACCTGGCGTTGGAGGGGCAGGGCATCGCGTGCCTGTCGCACTTCATGACGATTGAGGACATCCGCGCCGGGCGTTTGAAAGTGGTGCTGGCGGAATTCAACAGCGGCTATCGCCAGCCGATCAACGCCGTGTACTACCGTAACTCACAACTGGCGCTGCGCATTCAGTGCTTCCTCGACTTCATCCAGAGCAAACTCGCTGCCTACGCCAGCGCCGATTTCAAGGGCTGATTCGTGACCTCTGCGCAAGAGTGAATTGGGCGAGGACGGGTTTTTCCACAGGGCTCGTCGGTCGATACTCGTCCCATCACTTATTCACGCAGGGAGTTTCTCCATGAACGTATTTGTTACCGGCGCTGCCGGTTTTATCGGCGGCTCCATCGCCACCGGTCTGGTTCAGGCCGGGCATAACGTCACTGGCTTGGTGCGTAGCACTGAGCAGGCTGATGAACTGAAAGCTCTGGGCATCACTCCGGTGATCGGCACCCTCGACGACAAAACGCTGCTCGCCGAACAGGCCCGCGCCGCCGACGCGGTGATCAACGCCGCCAGCAGCGACCATCGCGGCGCGGTCGAAGCCTTGCTCGACGCCTTGCGCGGTTCCAACAAAGTATTCCTGCACACCAGCGGTTCGAGCATCGTCGGCGATGCGTCGGGCGGTAAGTCCAGCGACGTCATCTACTACGAAGACAACCTGCCGGAACCGACCGTCGACAAAGCCGCCCGCGTGGCGATCGACAACCTGATCCTCGCAGCGGCAAACGACGGCGTGAACTCGGCGGTGATCTGCAACACCCTGATCTACGGCCACAGCCTGGGCGTCAACCGCGACAGCGTGCAGTTGCCGCGCTTGCTTAAACAAGCACGCAAAAGCGGCGTGGTGCGCCATGTCGGCACGGGTCAGAACATCTGGTCCAACGTACACATCGAAGATGTTGTTGCGCTGTACCTGCTGGCGCTGACCAAAAACGTCCCGGGCACGTTCTACTTCGTTGAAAGCGGCGAAGCGTCGTTCATCGACATGACCACTGCCATGGCGCAAGCGCTGAGTCTGGACCAGCCACAAGACTGGCCACTGAAAGACGCCGAAGCCGAATGGGGCTACGAAATGGCCAACTACGGCCTCGGCTCCAACAGCCGTGTACGTGGCAAACATGCCCGCGAATTGCTGGGCTGGGCGCCGAAGAGTACGTCGGTGGTTGAATGGATTCGTAACGAAATGGTGTGATGGGCGTTTAAGCCCCGCCGGGCTTCGCCTTCAACCTTTAGAACGGCTGCCATCGGGCAGCCGTTTTTATTTCAGGCTTTGCTCTTGCGTGACGCCAGACCTATGGTGCTCTGAAAATTGCCGGTTCAGCAGGTACAAGGATGATTAACCGTTACGACGCAGAAGGGGCACAGAGCAGCTTTCAGCCAGGCTCTAATGAGCAAGTGCTGAGCAATAAACTGGGAATTACAAGGCCGTGCAGGCAGGTTACGTACCGCTGGACTACAGCAGTTGGGAACGAAATAAAGAGGCTTATTTTTCTGCGATCCACCAAGGTCTGAACTGCAACTACGAACCTATGGAGTATTGGGTAAGACAGGCGTTGTGGACTTGACGTTACTTGGCCAGGGATAGGTGCAGGAACTTGCTGGATTTGACTTTGAGCTTGTGTTCAATCGCCTCGACACTCTCACCTGTCTCGATGGCTGTTGAGCTCGCGATTGCACGGATCAGCGTTTCGGCAGTGATTTTTTTTCTGGTGCGGCGCGCAGTTGTCATGTCGCAGGCTCGATAGAGAACGTCAGGCGAGTATAGCGCTTGCCTCAATTTTCCGAATACCCCTTAAACCTGTGGGAGCTGCCTTGCCAGCGACAGCGGTCGACCAGTCAGCATCTATGTTGAACGTGCCGCCGCCATCGCTGGCAAGCCAGCTCCCACAGGTGTCTGCATTCTGGTTGAAGGAATGCGAACAATTGTGGGAGCGAGCCTGCTCGCGAAAGCGGTGCTTCAGTCGACAGAAATGTTGATGTGAGACCATCTTCGCGAGCAGGCTCGCTCCCACCTTGGTTTCTCGTCTACCGGAAAGTGATGTAAATCCCGCCCCTCGATTTTCATTAATCGCGACACGGCATATCTCTTAGCGACACACCTTATCTCTCCACGAAAATTACTTTCATGTGGTTTGAAAACTCGATCTCGAAATGATTTATGAGTTTCACAACCCATTCGAACGTGACCCTTTCGAGGAGTACCGCATGACGCCTTCCTTCGGCTATTGGCTGCTGGTCTATGCCGCCGTCGCCATCATCGCTTTGATCGTGCTGATCGCCCGTTACCGGCTCAATCCGTTCATTGTTATCACCCTGATTTCCATCGGTCTGGCGCTGGTGGCGGGCATGCCGCCATCCGGTGTGGTGGGCGCGTATGAGGCCGGGGTGGGCAAGACGCTGGGGCACATTGCGCTGGTGGTGGCGCTGGGGACGATGCTCGGCAAGATGATGGCCGAGTCCGGCGGTGCCGAGCAGATGGCGCGCACGTTGATCGACAAATTCGGCGAGAAAAACGCGCACTGGGCGATGGTCTGCATCGCGTTTCTGGTGGGGCTGCCGCTGTTCTTCGAAGTCGGTTTCGTGTTGCTGGTGCCGATTGCCTTCACCGTGGCGCGGCGGGTCGGCGTGTCGATTCTGATGGTCGGCCTGCCGATGGTTGCAGGCTTGTCGGTGGTGCACGCGCTGGTGCCGCCGCACCCGGCGGCGATGCTCGCGGTGCAGGTCTATCAGGCGTCGGTCGGGCAGACGCTGCTGTATGCGATTGCCATCGGCATTCCGACGGCGATTATCGCCGGTCCCCTGTACGCCAAATTCATCGTCCCGCGTATTCAGTTGCCGGCGGATAACCCGCTGGAGAAACAATTTCTCGACCGTGAACCGCGCGACAAACTGCCGGGTTTCGGCATCACCATGGCGACCATTCTGTTGCCCGTGGTGTTGATGCTGATTGGCGGTTGGGCCAACCTGATTTCCACGCCGGGCAGCGGTTTCAATCAATTCCTGTTGTTCATCGGCAACTCGGTGATTGCGCTGTTGCTGGCAACGTTACTGAGCTTCTGGACGCTGGGGATTGCCCAGGGTTTCAACCGCGAATCGATCCTCAAATTCACCAATGAATGCCTGGCGCCCACCGCCAGCATCACCTTGTTGGTCGGCGCCGGCGGCGGCTTGAACCGGATTCTGGTGGACGCAGGCGTGACCGATCAGATTGTCGGCCTCGCCCACGAATTCCACCTGTCGCCGCTGATCATGGGCTGGCTGTTTGCGGCGCTGATGCGCGTTGCCACTGGCTCGGCAACCGTGGCGATGACCACCGCGTCTGGCGTGGTCGCGCCCGTCGCCATCGGTCTGGGTTATCCACACCCCGAGCTGTTGGTGCTGGCGACCGGCGCCGGGTCGGTTATCTTTTCACACGTCAACGACGGCGGCTTCTGGTTGATCAAGGAATACTTCAACATGACGGTCGCGCAGACGTTCAAGACCTGGACCGTGCTCGAGACGTTGATCTCGCTGGTCGCTTTCGGTCTGACCGTCGGCCTTTCCTACCTGCTGTAACCGGAGCCCGCCGCCATGGACATCCTCTACCAGATCCGCGCCCGCCAGGATTCCTTCAGCGCCGGCGAAGGCCGCATCGCCCGACTGATGCTCGACGACGTTGGCTTTGCCGCCTCCGCCAGCCTCGAAGATCTGGCGCAACGGGCCGAAGTCAGCACCGCCACACTGTCGCGATTTGCCCGCACCGTCGGCTGTCGTGACCTGCGCGATCTGCGCCTGCAACTGGCCCAGGCCAGCGGCGTCGGCAGTCGCTTTCTAGACCCGGCGGGCACGCCTGAGCAGTCGGCGTTTTACGGGCAGATTGTCGGCGATATCGAAACCACACTGCGTCAGCATCTCGCTGGATTCGACGAATCACGCTTCGCCGACGCGGTGAAATTGCTCGGCCAGGCGCGGATGATTCACGCGTTTGGCATGGGCGGTTGCTCGACCCTGTGCAGTGATGAATTGCAGGTGCGGCTGGTGCGCCTCGGCTACCCGATTGCGGTGTGTCACGACGCGGTGATGATGCGCGTCACCGCTGCCAGCCTGAACGCCGAGCAAGTATTGATCGTCTGCTCGCTGACCGGGATCACCCCCGAACTGCTGGAGACCGTCGAGCTGGCGCGCAACTACGGCGCCCGCATCCTCGCCATCACCCGCGCCGACTCGCCACTGGCCGAACTGGCCGACATCGTCCTGCCGCTGCAAGGCGCAGAAACCTCGTTCATCTACAAGCCGACGGCGGCGCGCTACGGCATGTTGCTCGCCATCGACGTGCTCGCCACCGAGTTGGCGCTGGTCAATCCTGAAGACAATCAAGAGCGTCTGCGGCGGATCAAACTCGCCCTCGACGAATACCGTGGCGGCGACGATCACCTGCCACTGGGAGACTGACATGCAGTACGACACGCTGATTCGCAATGCCCTGATCATCGACGGCAGCAACACGCCCGGTTACCGCGCCGACGTGGCGATTCTCAATGGTCGCATCGAGCGAATCGGCGACTTGCACGACGCCACCGCCAGCGAACAAATCGACGCCGCCGGCCGCGTGCTGGCGCCGGGTTTTATCGACGTACACACCCATGACGACACCGTGGTCATCCGCCAACCCGAGATGCTGCCCAAGCTCAGCCAAGGCGTGACCACGGTGATTGTCGGCAACTGCGGAATCAGCGCCTCACCGGTCAGTTTGAAAGGCAATCCGCCGGACCCGATGAACCTGCTCGGCACTGCCGCAGCGTTCGTTTATCCACGCTTCAGCGATTACCGCGCGGCGGTCGAAGCGGCCAATACCACGTTGAACGTGGCCGCGTTGATTGGGCACACAGCACTGCGCAGCAATCACCTCGACGATTTGTTCCGCACCGCAACGGCGGAAGAAATCAGCGCCATGCGCGAGCAGTTACGCGAAAGCCTTGAGGCCGGTGCGCTTGGGTTATCCACAGGTCTGGCCTACGCCAGCGCCTACAACGCTTCCACCGATGAAGTCATGCAACTGACCGAAGAGCTCACGGCATTCGGCGCGGTTTACACGACCCACCTACGCAGCGAATTTGCACCAGTGCTGGAGGCAATGGACGAGGCGTTTCGCATCGGAAAACACGCACAGTCACCGGTGATCATTTCCCACCTCAAGTGTGCCGGAGTCGGTAACTGGGGGCGCAGTCCGCAGCTATTGGCATCCCTTGAAGAAGCGGCGAAAACCCATCCGGTCGGCTGCGACTGCTATCCGTATGCAGCGAGTTCATCGACGCTGGATCTGAAGCAAGTCACCGACGCCCACCGCATCACCATCACTTGGTCGACGCCGCACCCGGAAGTCAGCGGCCGCGACCTGATCGATATCGCCGCCGAATGGAACCTGCCGCTGCTCGACGCCGCCAAACGCCTGCAACCGGCGGGTGCGGTGTATTACGGCATGGACGAGGCCGATGTAAGAAGAATCCTCGCGCATCCGTTGTCGATGGTCGGCTCTGACGGACTACCGGAAGACCCGTTCCCGCATCCACGTTTGTGGGGCGCTTTCCCACGGGTGCTCGGACATTTCAGTCGCGACGTCGGGCTGTTTCCGCTGCACACCGCCGTGCACAAGATGACCGGTCTGTCGGCCGCGCGATTCGGGCTGAAGGAAAGGGGTGAGATTCGTGAAGGACATTGGGCGGATCTGGTGTTGTTTGATCCGGCGACGGTGCGTGATGTGGCGGATTTCAATGACCCGCAACGCGCGGCACAGGGCATCGACGGCGTTTGGGTCAACGGCGTTTTGAGTTATCGCGACGGAAAGGCAAATGGCCGAAGGGAAGGGCGTTTTCTTGCGCGGGAGGGCGATTTGCGTGACGGCTTTTGTTGAAGTTTCGCGCAGTGCGTCACAGTGGTGGCACATTGCGATTAAAGAAAGCCATCAACAAGCCGAATTGCTGACATCAAGCCCAGCTAAACTCTTGGGCCAACCAGTCAGGGAGCACCCCATGAGCTTCGGCAAAACCACCCCGATCCTGCGGATTTTCGATGAAGCCAAAGCCGTAGAATTCTACGTCGACTTCCTCGGGTTCAAGATCGACTGGCAGCATCGTTTCGAAGCGAACTACCCGTTGTATCTGCAGGTGTCGCGGGGTGAGTGTGTGTTGCATCTTTCCGAGCACCATGGTGATGCGACGCCGGGGTCGGCATTGCGGATTGAGACCGATGAGCTGGAGGCGTTTCAGCAGCAATTGGTGGCCAAGGACTACAAGTTCTCGCACCCGCAAATTCAGGCGATGCCATGGGGCAGCCAGGACATGACCATTGCTGATCCGTTTGGCAATCGGTTGGTGTTTACCAATGCGATCAGCGTCTGAGCTGGAAAAACCCCTCACCCTAGCCCTCTCCCGGAGGGAGAGGGGACTGATTGGGGGATGCTTGAGAAGTACGCCGACCTGAAAGTGATTGACCGAATCCATAATCGACCGGGGCGTTCAGGTCGATGTACAGCGCAAGACACCTCGGTCGGCCCCCTCTCCCTCCGGGAGAGGGCTGAGGTGAGGGCCGCTGCCAAACCCGTTCTGCCTGACAGCGGGTTTTTTCGTTACTCGGTCGGCACTAACTTATCCAGCACTCGATTGACCGCCAACTCGGCCAGCATCACCACCTGAGCGATGCCTTGCAGGGTCTTGCGGTGCGTGCCTTCAACCATTGCCACATGGTTGTGCAGCAACACGATGGCCGAGCCGAGGGTTTCACTGGCGTCCGCGATCAGGGATTCGGTGTTGGCCTCGGGGTGTGCCATGTACAGGGCGTTGGGTTTGTAGGGCGCAGCCATGATGGCGGCGGTCGGTGGGCCGAGATAGTGGTCGAGGGCACGTTCGGCGGCGTCGTGGAATTTCTTTGAATCGGGCGATTCGTAAGGAGAGCCCGGGTCGGTGACCGGCGGGTTAGGCGTTGGTTTGAACATAAGCTGTGTTCCCTTCATTGAGCCCCAACCCTTTGCTACTAAACGAAGGGGTGGCAGCTGTACGCAGGTTAGTAGACCGGGGAACTCAGCTTAAGCCGGCGCGCCGAAGCGCCCTACGTACAGCCACCATAAAACTCAGGTACGTAAGCACCTGTGATGAATGTACGACCAAGCGAATTACCTCGGGCTACTAAACCCGATCACTGGAAATCAGTGACGGACTCAAGTTACCGATGGGCTCCGGGGCGCACAAGCCGGCGGATTCTGGCGTAGGCGTAGGCAGCGGCGCAAGGATTTGTAGGCTTTCGGGCGTAACACTGAGTGTCTTTAAACGGCTAGGGTGGAATGGGTTTATTGCGCTACAGAGATTGAGGATTTGCCTGTCGGAGTTCGGGCGGCGATGAGGCCCGCACAGTCACCCTCGATGCATTTGCCGAAACTCGCCGGGCGGCATCCCGCGCCGACTCTTGAATGTGCGATGAAACGAGCGCGGTTCGGTAAACCCCAGATACTGCGCAATGTCCTGGATGGGCAGGTTGCTGTTGAGCAAGTAATGCTCAGCCAGTTCCTGACGCAGATCGTCAAGAATCTGCTGATACGACGTCCCCGCCTGCTGCAACTGACGCTGCAACGTACGCACTGACACTTTGAGCTGCCCGGCCACTTGCTCCTTGCGCGGCAAACCCTCCTTGAGCAATTGACGCAGAATGTTTTTCACCCGCTGCGCAAGCGACGCGTCCTCCAGCGTCGCCATCAACCCCATGGCATGCTCCTCCAGCGTGCGCAGCAATTGCGCATCGGCCTGGCGCAACGGCAATTGCAGATACGCCATCGGCACAATTAATGCCGAATAGGGCTGATCGAACAAAACCGGACAACCGAAAAACGCTTCGTACTGCGTCAACGTCGTCTCGGCCGGGCGCGAATGTTCCAGCCAGACAGCGGCAGGCGACACCTGCGTATCAGCAATCCAGCGCGCATAGTACAGCCACGAACCGAGCACGTTTTCCACCAGATGCCGGCGAATCCGTGGGCGCTGATAACGGCAGCTCCAGATCAGATGCACATGGCCGTCCTGCACCTCGGCGCGACTCACGCCCATGTCGCCCACCAGTTTTTCGAACGGCATGATCCGGCTCATGGCATCGCCCAGCGTCGCGCAGTTCATGGTGATGTAACCCAACACCCTCCAGGAATTGGGCAACACAAATTTCGCCGCGTTAAGCCCGAACAACGGATCACCCGAGTGTTCGCAGAAATAATCGAGCAACTTTTCATGCGCCTCACCCGGCAAACGCAGGGTGTTGTCACTCAACTGCTGCGGCTGCAACCCGGCCGCCGCTAAGGCCGGCTCAATGGCCATGCCCAAATACTCGGCGTGGCGCAGGTATTTGAGCAGCGGCGGAACAGAGGTGAAGCCGAGCGATTGCATGATCGTCATTCCTGGATCAAGGCGCGCGTGAGCGGATGAGTGCCTTGAAAGGTAGTTGCAAACCATGGCTGAAGTAAATTCCCAGCGTGGAATGCGGTGAGGCTGCTATGCGCCGCCGGGAAGATTGCCGGATTTGAGCATGATGGGATGTGCTAGCCTGCAATCAATGATTTCATTGATTGCAGGGGGCGTTATGGCCAGCATCACGATTCGAAACCTCGACGAGAAGCTCAAGGAACAGTTGCGCATCACCGCTGCTCATAACGGGCACTCCATGGAAGAAGAGGCTCGCCTGATTCTCGGCAGAGCCTTGGCGACGGTTGATCGCGCCGGTGGACTTGGCAGCCGGATACGCAACAGATTCAGCGATGTGGACGCAGTGGAGCTGGAACTACCAAAGCGTTCAGAGAAAGCCACCGGGGTGGATTTTTCTGAATGATAGTGCTCGATACCAATGTTCTTTCAGAGTTTATGCGAGCCGAGCCTGCAGCTCGGGTGCTTGATTGGGTGGATGCGCAGCCAGCGATGGATCTGGCAATCAGCGCCGTCACCGTGGCAGAAATCCTCCACGGCATCGCACGCCTGCCCTCTGGCAAGCGCAAACAAAAACTTGAGGCGCATGCCATGGCCATGTTCGAAGAGGACTTCTCCGGGCGCATTTTGCCGTTCGATGCTCACGCCGCCGTCGAATACGCGACACTGGTTGCTGATTGCGAAGCTAAGGGCCGCGCGGTGTCGATGGCTGATGCGCAAATAGCCGCCATCTGCCGAGCGCATGGCGCATCGATTGCCACTCGTAATGTGAAGGATTTTGAGTTTTCCGCAATTGAGGTGATCAATCCTTGGCAAGCCTGAAGCACTCTTGCACCTGCGACATTTTGCAGAATGGGTGGCTGAGCGGAATTATGAGCGCGAAACCGAAACTGTTTTGATTTATGGCTTAGCCATGCCAATTGCTTGGCGCCGCCTAATTAATGCCTTACCCAGTGCGGTCGATTTCCACTGGCTGAAACAAAAAATAATTTATATCTGGCGGGACTGGTGCCTAGTTCGAAATGTTCTAAAAAACTAGTATTTTTTACAGGTCTCAAATTCTTTTGAAGTAGTTAGGTTTGGATTGCAGGAAATCTACCTATATTTCAAGAGGTGCAGGTTATGGCTGTGAAACCGATTGGACCGAAAACGAAGATTTTTGTAGGCGGGCTTTCGCATATGACTACAGATGAGTCACTAAGAGCTAAGTTCGAAGTGTATGGGGTAGTTACAGACGCAAGGGTAGTTCTCGGTAGGGATACGGGGCGGCCTACAGGATTCGGCTTTGTTATTTATAATGATCAATTAGATGCGCAAAGTGCTGTTGATGGTCTGGGTGGAACGGAGTTTGAAGGTGGAACCATAATGATTAGAGACCTCACTGAAGAGGGATAAGTTTTCAAACGCTGGAGCTTATTAACTACAAAGCCTTTGTTCTCAAAGGCTTTGTAGTTGATGTTTACCAGGTGACTGAATCAGACGCGGAAGTGGCTCACCATCTGCTGCAACTGACCACCCAACCGCGCCAGTTCAACACTGGACGCTGCGGTTTCATCGCTGGCGGCGGCGGTCTGTTCAGACACGTCGCGCACGTTGATGATGCTGCGGCTGATCTCTTCGGCCACGGCGCTTTGCTGTTCGGCAGCGGCGGCGATCTGCTGGTTCATCGACTGGATGTTCGACACCGTGCGAGTGATGTTTTCCAGGGAGACGCCGGCCTTGCGGGTCAGGGCGACGCTGCTGTCGGTCAGGGCGCGGCTGTTGTTCATCACGGCCGAGACTTGCTGGGTGCCGTTTTGCAGACCGGCGACCAGGCCTTCGATTTCTTCGGTGGATTTCTGGGTACGCTGGGCCAGGCCACGGACTTCGTCGGCGACCACGGCAAAACCACGACCGGCTTCACCGGCACGCGCCGCTTCAATGGCCGCGTTGAGCGCGAGCAGGTTGGTCTGTTCAGCAACAGCCTTGATCACGTCCATGACGCTGCCGATCTTGTCGCTTTCCTGTTGCAGCACGCTCATGGCTTCGGTGGAACGCGCCACTTCGCTGGCCAGACGCTCGATCTGGGCAATGGCTTCATTCACAACCTTGTCGCCTTCACGGGCTTCGCCGTCAGCGGCCGCTGCGGCTTGCGAGGCTTCTTCGGCGTTGCGCGCGACTTCCTGCACGGTGGCGGTCATCTCGTGCATGGCGGTGGCGACCTGATCGGTCTCGACCTTCTGGCTGTTCACGCCGGCACTGGTCTGTTCGGTCACGGCCGACAGTTCTTCAGCCGCGCTGGCGATCTGGGTGACGCCGTCGCGGATGCCGCTGATCAAGTCGCGCAGGGTCACGCCCATGCGGGCGATGCCTTGTTGCAGCACGCCGAGTTCGTCGCGGCGGGTGACGACCACGTTCTGCGACAGGTCGCCGCTGGCGATGCGCTCGACCACGGCCAGGGTTTCTTGCAGCGGACGGGTGATCTGACGGGTGATGATCACGGCGGCAATCACACCGACCAGCAGGGCCAGCAGGGTGCTGATCAACTGGAAGGTGCGCGCCTGGGCGCTTTCGATGTCACGACGGTCAAGCTGGATCTGGTACAGCTGCTCGCTCAGGCTCACGATGGTGGTGCCCTGATCGGTCATTTCCTTACGTGCCTGCACGGCTTCGCTGTTGGCGTTTTTGTACGCCATCAATGCGCTGCGATAGTTGGTCAATGCCGTTTCCAACTGACGCAGAGCGTCTTGCTGGGTATCGGCGAAGCGCACGTTCAGTTGCTTGAGGCTGGCGATTGCCACGTCGATCTGGCCGATGGCTTTCTGCTCGGTTTCGGCATTGGTGCTGGCGGTGTAGCCGCGCACTTCATAGCGCGCGAGGATGAATGCTTCCTTGGCGGCGGTGATGGCCTGGAACTGTTCGAAACGCTGCTCGCTCAAGTCCATCTGCTGGACGCGCTTGCTGATCGACTCGATCAGGTTGTAAGCGGCGTCGGCGTTGGTACCCATGACGTCGCGGGCGCTGTTACCGGTGCGGTAGGCGTTGCGCATTTTGTTCAGGGACGTCTGGTACTCGGCGATGGTCGCCGCCTGCGCCTTGAGCAGTTTGACGTTTTCCGGGCTCTTGAATTTGCTGATCAGCGCCTGCTGCTGTGCGGCGAAGCTTTCAAGGGTGGTCTGCACATTCTGCGCGGCGGTTTCGTCGCCGTTGGTCAGCATGTATTGCAGGCGCACCACGCGCAGTTTGGTCAGGCCAGAGTTCAACTGGGTGATGTCGCTCATCCAGTTGCTGCGGTCAATCAGGCCGCCCAGGCTCGTCCAGCCGGTCAGGGCCAGGACGCAGGTCAGTGCCAGGACAAGGCCGAAGCCCAGCCCCAATTTCATGTTCACGCTGATGTTGCCGAACCAGCTATTCATCACAATTCCTCCAGGAACGTTGTGCTTCTTGATCGTCGGTCAGGCTGGAAGATTGTTGTTTTTTTGAGCCAGCAAGGGTGTTAGCAGGTTTGTATCGGCCGCAAACCCGAGAGCTGAAAGGATTTTGTCCGACAGAATTTGTAACAAGCTCATCCCAAGATTTTTTTCACAAGGGTTTCACCGGCTGCCTACGCGGGCATCGGTAGCTTCGCCGCATCGAATGACAAGTGATGGCGGCTTTTCTGTGGAATTGAGACTGAGTCTGTTCGGCGTGAACCACTCGATTGATCTGAGCGGTCTGGCGCGCTTTCGCAACACCTGGGTGGTGCTCGCAGCATCGATACTGGTGCTGCCGCTGACCTTATGGCTGCTGGCTCCGGCGGCGGTACCGGATCTGGCCCACGGCAATGTCGCCGGTGCGCAGGCGTTGGCGGCAGGGTGGGTCAAGGGTGACATGATCGTGCTGGTGCGCCATGTCGAGCGTTGCGATCACTCCAAGGCTGCGTGCCTGAGCGGCCATGACGGCATCACCGACCGCTCGCGCAGTGTCGCGGTAGCCGTTGGCGCGCAGTTCGAGCATTTGGGCCTGAACAACGCCGACATCTATAACAGCCCGGTAATGCGTACCGTGCAAACCGCCGGTTACATGTTCAACCATGCCGCCAGCGGCGAAGACTGGCTGATCAACTGCAAGGGCCGCATGTTGCAGGACGCACTCGCCCACAAGATCCCCGGTCGCAACCTGATTCTGGTGACCCACAGTGAATGCATGGCACAACTGGAAAAAGATCTGAAAGTACCGACGTCCAATCTGGGTTATGGCGCTTCACTGTTTGTTTCCGCTGCCAGCCCGGCGGCTCCAAAAATGCTCGGCTTTATTGAAGCCTCCGACTGGCGCACGGTGACCATCCGATGAAATCACGTTTTTACGCTTACAACTTCGGTATCCCGCTGGTCTGCGCGGCGCTGGTGTTCCTGATGTTCGACATGACCAAGATCGATATCGCCTTCAGCAATCTGCTATTCGATCCGCTGACCCAGAGCTTCCCGCTCGACAAGATTCACTTCTTTGAAAAGCTCACCCACAAGTGGGCGCGGATCATTCCGAACTGGACTGCCGAAATTGCCCTCATCGGCGCGATGCTGTCGATGGTCTGGCCGTTGGTCAATCCACAGAAACGCCCGCGACTCGGCGCGTTTCTGGAGCGCAGTAAAGTCGCGCCAGTGCTGCGATTTACCGCTGATCATCGTAGGGATTTTCTGTTTGTTGTCGTTGCTTTCGCGGTGTGTACCGGGGTGATCCATTTCCTCAAATCCCACACCAGCGTTTACTGCCCGATCGAGACAACGTTGTATGGCGGCAAAATGGCCCACATCGAGTGGTACAGCAATTTCCAGTTGTTCCACGAAGCGGGTAGCGGCCGCTGCTGGCCGGGCGGACACGCGTCCGGCGGTTTCACCATGCTGGCGTTGTATTTCGTGGGGCGCCGTTACCAGTGGCGTTTTTCCAGTGCATTGTTGTGGGGCTCGTTGTTGCTCGGTTTCGTCTACGGCACGACGCGGGTTCTGCAGGGGTGGCACTACATGTCCCACACGTTCTGGGCCGGAATCTTTGTGTGGCTGGCATGTTTGCTGACGGCGCTGGCGTTTTATGGGCGGGCACGGTTGCAGGTACCGGTGTTGCACAAGCCTCAGCCGCCTGATTACGCCGCCAAGCCGCTATCTGATGGGCTTCAGTCGCTGACGAAGTAATACGCCTGGCGCCCGACCATCAGGGTCTTGAGCACTTTGAGCGGTGCGGCGGGAATGCTGTCACCGGCCATCACCACTACGTTCGCAGGCGCGGCCGCGAGAAACTCCCTCAGTTGCGCGTCGGTGTCCAAGCCCCTTAGCACCTGTTGGGTGTAGAAAACGCTGGCGCCGCCGACCCGTTCATTGGCTTGAAACAATGCGACCTGATGCCCTTCGGCTTGCAGCGTCTGAATGTGTTCGGTCAGCGGCAGGAACGACAGTTTTTTATCGGCATGGGGCAGCGCCCACTGCGCGGCGGCGAGATAACTGGCGATCACAAGGGTCAGTACACCGGCGCCCAGTGCCTGACGATGACGGGCGATTCTTCCGATAAATCGTTTGGTGCTTTCGTACTCTTTCAATCGCTCGAACAACACGCCCGCATACTCCGCAGCGATCACAGCCGCCGCCGGTGTCATCGACATCAGGTACACCGTGCGCTTGCTTGAGGCCAGGGTGAGCATGATGAATTGCGCAATTATCCACAGGCTGAAAAACAGCAGGTAACGATTGGTCTTCAACTGTTTACGGAAATGCCACAGCCCCAGGTACACCAGAACGTTCCACGGCAGGAACGCTTCGGGCAGTTTGGCCAGGTAGTAATAGAAAGGCTCATAGTGCCCGGCCTCGACGAACGATCCGCTGAAGCGACCGACGCTGTTGGTCAGCAACACTTCTTTTACCGCTTGCGCACCGCCGTGTTGATAAAGAACGACGAGCCAGATCAGCAGTGGAATCAGCCCTGCCAAGGTGAGCAATCCCGGGCGCAGCCAGTCGCCGATCTTCAGACGTCTGTCGATCAGGTTATCGGCCAGCAGATAAGCAAAAATCACCACCCCCGGCATGGCCAGTCCCAGCACACCTTTGCTCAAGGTGGCGATGGCAATCCCGACGACAAACAGCAGCGAATTGCCCGCAGTTGATGCGCGTTGCGCCTGGAAAAACGCCAGCAGCGCTGCCGTCACGCCGAGCGCCAGCAGCGCGTCCTCGCCAACCCCACGCACGTTGCTCCAGTAACTGGCCATCGTCGCCAGCAGAATCCCGGCCGTCCACGCGATGGCTTTCGGCCGTTCAAAGCGGCGCAGCATGCCGTACAGCAACATTACGCTGACCAACCCGGCCACCGCCGACGCCAGCCGCACCGCCCACGGCGAAACGCCGAATACGCGCATCGCGCCGGCATCCAGCCACAAACTCAGCGGCGGTTTCTCTAGAAATGGCTCACCGAACAGACGGGGCGTCACCCAGTCATTGTCCAGATGCATCTCCATGGCGATCCCGGCGACGCGGGCTTCGGTGGAACCTTGCAATTGATGGTTGCCCAGCGCGAAGAAAAACAGCAGGGCAGCAAGTAGAAACAGCGAAGTGGCGGCACGCGACATGGGTTTCAGGCAACCGGAAGGGGCGGGAGGCCTGAGCATAAATCGCCATTGCTGAACAAATTGTGAACATCACCCCAGACGGCGCGACCAACGCTGATCTGGCGCTTCGAATGCCGGATTGACCAGCGCCGTCAGCACATGATCCTGCCAGCGCCCGGCAATGTTCAGATATGCCTTGGCATAGCCTTCCTGTTCGAAGCCCAGTCGCTCCAGCAATCGTGCGCTGCGCTCGTTGCCGGGAACGTAATTGGCCATGATCCGGTGCAGGTTCTGGGTATCGAACATGTAGCCGATGCCAGCCTCCAGGCCTTCCTGCATCAAGCCTTGGCCCTGATGCCCTTCATCGATGTGATAGCCCAGATAACACGCCTGAAACGCCCCGCGAATGATGCCGCTGAAGTTGCACGCGCCGATCATCTGCTGGCCGTCCGGCGTCAGCAGGGCGAAATGCATGGCCAGCCCGGCTTCAAAGGCGCTGGCCTGGATGTCGAGGCGGCGGCGAATCTGTGCCGTGGAAAAGTAGTCGGTGGTGCGGATCGGCGACCACGGTGCGAGGTGACGTTGGTTGCGTTGGTAGAAATCACTTTCCAGCTCTGCTTGCTCCGGAGCAAGTATCGCCAGCGTCAGGCGTTGGCAGGGCAAAGTCAGCAGCGGCATCGGGCGCTCCGGTGGGCGAGAAGATTGCTGGCAGGTTCGCGCAATACCCAGGGTTCGGCAAGTGATGGAGAGTGGGGGGACGTTGAATGCCAGGCAAAAAAAAGCCCGCGGGAGAGCCGCGGGCGAACCGTAGTTTCTTGAATGAGCGAGTGGACTGTACAGCTTCGGCTGAACAGCGGCAGTGAAGAAAAATTCATCTCGATGGACCGCTTCGATGCCGCTGCCGGCCTGTACAGACTTCGTGGGTCAGTGGCGAACTTCAGGGGTGGGCGAGTCAGGCGATCCCTGTTGAGCAACCTGATCCCGTGCCCGGCAGATCACGATTTCGGCCAGCGCACTCAATTGCTTCATGACCACAGCGACATGGCGCTTGGAGCCATCGAATTCGTCGGCAAAGTTTGCACTGATGTCCACAAGGGACTCGAGCAGATCACTGGCATGCGTGAGCAGGGTCAATGTGTCGACATCGTCGCGCACGCTGAGCATCTGCTTGAGGGGAACGGTGCGGCGGCGTTTGCGTGGGTTCGAACCGGTGGTGCCGGGTTGTTGTTGCGGTCCGGAAATTTGCGCATCGGCAGGTACCGGTCCAACAAGCGTAAGTCGGGTGATTTTTTTCATGACGTGGCTCCGTGGAGTGAACAATCTCTGCGGGGGCGGTCTGTCAAACCGTCCGCTGGAGGGCAGCGAGTCGTGGAGGGCAGCGAGTCGTGGAGGGTAGCGCCCTGAAAATCGGTTCACCAGTTCATGAAAGTCGACGCGTGTTGAGGGAAATTTCCTAGGACGTGGAATGTAGGAAGCGAAAGTCGCTGGCTAACCACGTCCGAGAGGTTTTTCAGTACTCCGAGACTTTATCCTCGCGCAAGACCCATCCCGCTTCACCCTGTATCAACTTGTATTGAATCTGTCGCATCTTCCCTGTTCGCCCTGCGTTGGCATCCGCGCTGTCGTACACCGGAAAGCGCTGCACCAGCGTATTTTCCACCACCGAGAATGAATCCTCGCCCTGGTAGCCCTCGGCTATTTTCGGGTTGTCGCTGACCGGTGGCAGGTAGATTTCGCTGAGGGATTTTTTGTTGTTGGCCGAGTAGGCGATCAATTCGCCCGGCATGCTGCGCCCGGGAGGACGTGTGAATACGTAGATCTCGGGGGAGCCGTCGTTATTCAGATCGGCGACTTCGGCGCGCACGATGTTGCCGTTGAGCGGGCGGGTGATCGTCGAGTTATCAATTTCCAGCCCTTTAGGCTCGATGCGCAAGGCGGGTTTGCCGTCGACCTCATCCGCTTTCACATGAAAGTCGATGCCCTGCAACGCCAGGTTCTTGTCGAAGGATTGGCTGTTATCCACAGCGTCGCCGTTGGCGAGAACCAGGGAAACTTCGTAATTGGCCACTTCATCGCGCCGTGCCGCATTGCGCATGAGATAGACCTGAACCGTGTATTCGCTATCGGCGGGCAGCGAGCCAGTGAAGTGATGGCCCATGATCGAGCTGTTGAACAGGGCGTAATCAGCGCCTTTGGCGGTGACGTTGAAGTTGGCGGAATTGTTGGAGGTTTTAAAACCCACCGTCAGGATCTGCCCAGCCTTGGCGTTGAGCGTGTACTCGGCCGTTTTATAGCCCTTGATCGACTGTTTGAATTGCACGCTGCCATAGCCGCTTTTGTAGACGACTGGCTGGATCCTTGGAGGGTTCTCGCTGTTGGCTGCGTGGGCAGACAGTGAAACGAGGGCCGCCAGTGCGGCGCCGAGCCAGATATTCATGAGTGTCCTTGGGGTAAGGGCCTGGGTGCCTCGAAGGATAGTTCCACAGGCGCGCCCCCGTCCAACCGCACCTTTGCTTAAATCTCGGTGGATTTCAGGGGGTGTTTGACGTGAGTCACACATCCGATTGGCCCGGCGATGAGGCGACAGTCAGGGGCGCATCGGCTGTTCACATAATTCTTACGCAAGCAAAGCTATGATGTTCGGGCATGTGCATTGGGCCAGACAGGGCGGCTCCATTATGAATTTGAATGTTCTCTACGCGTTGGCGGCTGCGGCATTGTTCGGCGCCAGCACGCCACTCGCCAAGCTTTTGGGGGTGGAGACAAACCCCGTCCTGTTGGCCGGGCTGCTCTATCTGGGAAGTGGTCTGGGGCTGGGCGTTGTTCGTGTTGTTCGCGATCGAGCGTGGCAGCGTTCAGGGCTAACGGCAGAGGAGTGGCCCTGGCTGATCGGTGCCATCGTCTTTGGCGGTGTACTGGCGCCGACCGCCCTGATGTTCGGTCTGACTCGAACGACCGGGGCCACAGCCTCGCTGATGCTCAATCTTGAGTCGGTGCTGACGGCGGTGCTGGCGTGGGTGGTGTTCAAGGAAAATGCTGATCGCCGGATCGTGCTCGGCATGATCGCGATTGTCCTGGGCGGTGTCGTGCTGGCATGGCCACAAGAGACGGCGACGGCCCATGACTGGACGGGGCCGCTGGCGGTGGCTTTCGCTTGTTTGTGTTGGGCGATCGATAACAATCTGACCCGTAAAGTCTCGGCCTCGGACGCGCTGTTTATCGCCGGCAGCAAAGGTCTGGCGGCCGGTGTGGTCAATTGCTCTCTGGCATTGGTCATCGGCATGCAACTGCCTGCTGCGGGCTCATTGGTCTCAATCATGCTGGTGGGATTTCTCGGCTACGGTGTCAGCCTGGTGCTGTTCGTTCTCGCCCTTCGCGGACTGGGCAGCGCTCGTACGGGCGCGTACTTTTCCACGGCGCCGTTTCTCGGCGCGGTTATTTCGATCATGGTGCTGGGCGAGTCGGTATCGCTGATGTTCGCACTCGCGGCAGCGTTGATGGCCTTCGGTGTGTGGGTTCACCTGATGGAAAACCATACACACGAGCATCAACATGAACCGCTAGAGCACGACCATCGCCATACACATGACGAACATCACCAGCATGAACATGACTTTGTGTGGGACGGCACCGAGCCGCACAGTCATCCGCATGGGCATTCCCCGATACGCCACAGCCATGCGCATTTTCCCGATGTTCATCATCGGCATCGGCATTGATGAGATGAAGCGGGTCGGGGAGTCTGGAGTTTTTGGGCGCAAAATCCTTTTCATCCTGAGACCAACTCGCTGCTGGCGTAGAGCATTTTCGAAAAGGGAGGATAACCGCTGAAAGTTGAGTGTCGAGTGATGGCGTATAGCCAGAATCGGAGGCGTGCTCGGTATTTCGAGAACCTGTCAAAACCTGTCATCGAGCGCAAACCAGAACCTTAAAGTATGCGTTTGGACAACACACCGAACGGATACCTAAGCTAAGGGTAACGGTGTCCACCTATCCAACACGTCAGAGTTAAAAGCCGGAGGATGGATGCGTTAACTTTTACTTATTCGTGATCTCTACAACACCGGTCGTCGCACGAAAGATCCCTTGCTGAAAATAGACCCGTTGATCAGGGGAGCAGGGTGTACTATCTAGAAATAGCATCATGAAGTGATACTTACCCATGGAAAGGGATGATAGCTGCAGGATTTCGGCATCGACGGCTAAACGTGCCGGGAACACTCCGAGCGCCGGACAAATCGCTAATGCGGTAGTGGCAACATTCGGGGATATTCATACTATTCTCGCGCCGATTATTGGGCAGGAAGGCGTGTTTGCGCTTTATAGGCGAAGCGTCTTTATTTGCGCCTCACGTCATACTTGTCTCTCCATCCTCAACGACAGCCTCGAGAAAGACTTTTCTGGATTGAGACTCCTGCTCGCGCAGCAAACCAGCGACACAGCCACAACATATGGTGACGACTTGCTGAAGACTTTGAATGAGCTACTTATCTCGTTCATAGGATCTTCTCTATCCGAACGTCTGTTGCAGGCTGTTTGGGAAAACTCTCTTAGCGACACTCCCGCCCAGGATACCTCGTCATGAATACCAAAGTGACAATCAATCGCTTGCGCACAGGTGTGCCAGGACTGGATGAGGTGCTAGGCGGAGGATTGCCGGAGTTCTCGTTCAATCTGATCGCCGGTACACCGGGCTGCGGAAAGACAACGCTGGCGCATCAAATGATGTTCGCCCTCGCTACACCGGAACGGCCAGCTCTGTATTTCACTGTGCTGGGTGAGCCGCCATTAAAGATGTTGCGATATCAGCAGCAGTTTGAGTTCTTCGACAACGAAGCAGTGACGCGTTCGATCCGGTACATCAACTTGATTGACGATACGCTTACTGGCGACCTGGATGAAGTTTTGCGACGGATTGTGGCCGAGGTTGAAACTCATGCCCCATCACTAGTTTTCGTCGACTCTTTCCGTTCAGTGGTGCTGGCGAGCAGTACCCAGAGCAACCCGAACAATAAACTTCAGCAGTTCGTCCAGCAGTTGGGAATGATGATGACGACGTGGCAGGCCACCACATTTTTGATTGGCGAATATTTTAACGAAACGGAAAGCAATCCCGTTTTCACCGTAGCCGATGGGCTCATTTGGTTGCGCCAAAGCGTTCTCCGCAACTCTATAGTACGCAAAATGGAAATCATGAAGATGCGGGGGCAACCTACGTTACCGGGCCTGCACTCTTTTCGCATCAGCAATGCCGGCATCAAGGTATTCGCTCCAGCTGTTACCCATATTAAGGCAAGCACTCCTGCCGAAAACTCAACAGCACTTGGTTTTCGTCTGCTGATGGGGGTTCCGCACCTGGATGAAATGCTAGGCGGCGGTTTACCACGAGGGTATTCACTGCTAGTTGCGGGCCCTTCCGGCTCTGGTAAAAGTATTCTTGCGACAACCTTCCTTGCAGAGGGGGCTAGGGCCGGAGAAACCGGCGTGATTGCTGTGTTCGAGCAGCGCCCGAATTACGCTCAAAACGCAATACTTTCAAACCTGATCAGCACCGGCCAAGTGGGTTTGGTGGATAGCCGTTCCCCTGATTTATCAATCGAAGAGGTCATCCATATGCTGCTTGCCGAGATCGAGCGTCTTGGAGCCAGTCGCGTGGTCATAGACTCTTTGTCAGGTTTCGAATTGGCCTTGGCACCGACCTTCCGGGAAGATTTTCGCGAGTCGTTGTCGTGCCTGGTCAGCTCATTGGCGAGCGTTGGTGTAACGGTGCTGATGACCTCGGAGCTGGAGGATCGCTACACTGACCTCCGCTTCAGCCCTTACGGCACGGCGTTTTTGACCGACGCGATTATTGTTCAGCGCTATATCGAAATTGAAAGTCGGTTGTTGCGAGTCATGGCAGTGGTGAAGGTTCGCGCAAGCGAGCACTCCGATGAGTTACGTCTATACCAAATCGACGATCAAGGCATTCGTATTGGCAAAATGCTTGTTGAGCGAGAGGGTCTCTTAGGGGGCCGCCCGACTCAGAAGAACAATCAAACGTCGATACCGCGGTCAGAGGCGGATGAACTCGGAACGCTTTCGTGAACCGCAAAACGGAGAACGACAAAAAAGCGCTCGCTGCTGCGAGTATCGAGCTGACTCAGGTTGTGCAGAAAACTCAGGAGGCTCGCATAAAGCTTGATGATCTTGAGCAGAAAGTTGCGAACACTCAGTACCAAGTGCTGGAAAACCAGCAGTCCGGGCAGTTAATCGAGGCCAATGAACAACTGGTACTCGCGCTTCTCCAAGCCCAAATTGGCGTTGAACAGGCAGCCACTGCGTTGCGTGAGGTTTCTCACGCCGCGCAGCTCGATGTTTTGACGGGGCTTCCCAATCGCAGATTGTTACTCGGACGGTTAGCCCAGGCGATCAAAGATACGACGCCGGAGGGAGAGGGTCTGGCGGTACTCTTTTTGGATTTAAATCACTTCAAATTGATCAACGACACCTTGGGGCACAGTGTCGGCGATGAAGTGCTCAAGGAAACTGCACTGCGACTGAGTGGCGCGGTACGCAAGAATGATACGGTTGGACGATACGGCGGGGACGAGTTCATTATCTTGCTGGAAGGCACTATCAGCCATGCCGATGTATTGGGTATCTGCGATAAAATTATCAAGGCGCTTGGAGTGCCACACCCTATCGGGAATCAGGTTCTGCAACTGGCAGCGAGTATCGGGGTGAGTTATTACCCGAAAGATGGCGATGACCCACACACATTGATCGATTGCGCTGATGCGGCGATGTATCGGGCAAAACGGCATAGTCTAGGGGTAGCCTTTCACAGCACCGTCTTGCTTCCAGTACCGTTGCCTACCCACCTCCCAATTATCCAGGCACAAAAAAAATCGGGCGCTCACCAATACATAGCCCATGGAGAACACGAAAGACGGCGTGCTCATTTGCGAGAGGCAAACGAGCAGTTGGTATTAACGGCACTCAACGCGCAACAACTCCAGGCCGCTGCGGAGGACGCCCTTGATAAGCAGAAAAAAATTCTGGCAATGGTTGCGCACGAGTTGCGCAATCCTCTGACACCGCTAACCCAGGTGGCGGGGATGCTGATGCACTCCTCCCATGAACGGTTGGTGAGCATACAGGCGATTATTGAACGTCAGACAAGCCATATTGCGCGGCTGGTCGACGACCTGATGGACATATCCATGGTTCAGACAGGCAAGCTCAGACTGAACTTCCAGCCTGTAGACATAGCAACGATCATTGATGAGGCCGTCATTGTCTGTCGTCCTGCGATCGACCTACGCTTTCAGCAATTTGTAGTGCGCCAGCCAAGTCGCTCGCTGATGATCAATGGTGATCACCTCAGATTGACGCAAATTTTATGCAACCTGCTTGGCAATGCCTCCAAGTACACACCCAATAATGGCTCGATCGAGCTAGCTATCGGTGCCGGTAGCGATGACATCACCTTGACCTTTTCCGATACCGGTATAGGTATTAGCGCTGAGGTTCTGGATTTTATTTTTGATCCCTTCGTTCAGGATGCCCACGCCATTGGGTACAACGGCGCAGGACTGGGGGTTGGGCTGTCAGTCGTTCGCGAATTGGTCGAGGGACACCGAGGCTCGGTAAGCGTTTCCAGCGGTGGTTTAGGGCTCGGCAGCAAGTTTGTCGTCACGCTGCCGTTGCACCCGCAATCCCAATAACTGTTTTGTAATGGTGGCAACACGTCATGCTGGGTGATCGCGGCTTGATCATGATTGCTGGATCAACTGTTCTCGCTGCCCGTGCAGGATTTACAGCAGACCAAAAAACCCTGCGAACACTTCAGGAGTATGTGACGTGTGTGTCTTTCGAAGGGGATGTGCAGTAGGCGGGAACGCCTGAGAGGATTTTGCTGAAAAGTCGCTGAAGCTGGCGTGAATCGGCATCAATCCACAACAACACCCAGCAACATTCCAAGGCCCCAGATGCGACAAAGCCCGCACTGGGCGGGCCTTGTCGTTGAGAGTTGGTGGGCCGGGGTAATCTGAACAGGACTGTTAACTTGTTGATTTTAATTAGTAATTCTCGGTTAAATATTTGCGTGGAATACCTTTTGGAATACCAAGAGTTTTAGCGTGGTTGTCGAGGTTCAGATAAGCCTCTCGCTAATAATGTCATGCTTGAACGCGATGATGTTGAGCGACCTCTTGATTCCCTTCATCCTTTTTTCTACCTCTCTGCGTGCGTCGGTCTCGTCGCCATCGAAAGGTGGTTGACTAGCATTCATGGATGTTTCCCACATTACGAGTAACTCCATGTGACGTTCCAGGTGATTCATCACCTCGTCCAATTGGCTTTTGAGCATGGCATTCATTTGCTTGGCCGCTTTCTGCTCAATTTGTGTGGCTTCCTTTAACTGCTTGGCTTTCGTCTGTTGCTCTTTGGTGAGGCTGTGCAGTCCATCAATGAGTTCGGTAACGATCGATGTTTCTGATTGGTTGGGAGCTTTTGCCAACCGACGAAGGTTCTTCACGGTGGAGTTGGGGAGCGAAAAAGTACATGCCTGTCTGCCGTTGCTGGGTGACCGGTACCTGCGCTGCCGCAAGGCATTTTTTAATCGCTCGATCAACCTCAGTCCATCGATGTGCTGTCCAAGACGTTCGATGATCAGGGTTGTCTTCGCGTGGCTTGGACTTCCGAAAATTCCCAAGAGTAACTCGCTCGGAGCTCGATGCCGCAGATAGCTCTCAGCCCATTGCCATTCATCTTGGCGTAGCCATTTCAAGCTCTTTTTGGTCACAGGTCTTCGCCTTTTAACTCGTTACAGAAAGTATTTTGTATTCCTCTTTAGGGGCGATCGCAACTTTTTGTAAAACGTTACGGTAACGTTATGCGTTTGTTTGAGATAATTGCTTTGTTGTTTATACCGGTGTAAAAACTGGTATTTAATTCTGAGGAGGATCGTGGTTGGCTCTGTATATAGAGAGAATGATTGCGAATTTAGCCAGCTGTGGCGCGGCGGCTCGCTTTCTTTTGGAAGCTATGGCGTGCCGTGTTCTCGAGGAGTCCAGCGCAGACGTCGCTTGCAGTGCCAAGGCGCTCGCTAAGGCGCTTCAACTTTCTGGAGTGCTGGTCACTGACGCTCTCGCTGAGCTCGTGTCCGTTGGTGTGGTGTGTCGGTTGTCGGAATCTTTAGGCCGAGGTAGGCCGTCAATCCGTTACCACATCGCACCGGGGACGGTAGCTACTCTGAGGGCCAATCAATGCTCATACGGGTTCCACTCCCAACACCTGCAACGGCTCTTCTCTGGAGCCTCGATGGTGACGGAGAGGTTAGGTGAGCCTCCGAAGGGCCGGAAGGAGAGGGTAACCGTTACTAAGCTAGGTAAGCCCGCGCCTCTCGGTGCACGCGGTCAATTGAGCGCCTGCAATCGCTTGCTGCTGGGTGTCTTGCTGGCACATGCGGATCGCTTTGGCGTGGTGGAGGGGATTGGTAACGTAGGTTTGCAACGCGCAACCGGGCTCGATACCGACAGCTTAAAATATCGACTTCAGCGGCTGATCGCCTTGGGTTTGGTCCGTCGCCATATGCCGGGGTTATCAAGTTCTGTGTTTAGCGGTGGCAAGATCAGCAGCACTTATTACCTAAATCTGAATCACTCGGTATTTGCCGTGAAGCGCAGTACCGCGGTAATGGTGCATGCGGCTAGGGATGTGGACGCCAAACGCGTTGACCATGGGGAAGCACTTCGGCGGGATGTCCTGGCATGGAGAAGTCGGCACGCAGGAGATCAGCATGAGACACCCCAGGCGGTAATTAGATTTCTTGCAGGGCAGAAAATCGAGGTCTTCGAGGTCCTTCAGCACATGCTACTGCGTCATGCCTCTGATTTGCTTTCACGGCATTGGATTGACCTTGGTAATGGGGTGCAAATCGACGCTGGCTGGCTTCAGGAAAATATCGCTGCGGCGCTGCGAAATCCATCGGCATTCGAAGAGGGACAAACGGAAACCGAGTTGCGCGAAGTGGTCGAGCATTTTTGCCGTCTAGTGTTTGAGATGGCGCAAGAGTTCAGGTCGAGGTTTGGTCAGGCGAATTGGGTCGGATTTGAACCGGGTTGCCTGAGTATCCTGCCAGCCTCGGCGGGCGCGGGTTACAAAGTCATAACGTTAGTACTTCAGCCGCCTCCTATTGAAGTCCCTGAGTGCATGGTTTTACGCGAAGAAAGGCGAGGCCTCGTGAGTGATAAACCCTGGAGTTCTGAAGCTGAGATGCCGCTGACGGATCGATTATTTTGTGGCCTCGCTTCGCCTCCGCCGAGACGGCTAATGAAGGGCTAGGTCATTTTTTACCGACCTTGCCAATCCTCTGAACGTAATACAGGAGCTCGTTCATGAGGATCATCCGACTGAAAGAAGTCATTGACTCGACTGGTCTTGCACGGTCGACCATCTACAAGTACATCGGGGAAAACATCTTCCCGAAGCCCGTTCCACTAGGTGATCGCTGCGTCGGTTGGGTTGATAGCGAGGTGCACGATTGGATCCTGGCAAGGATCGAAGAGCGTGACCTGGCCGTGGGTGCTGCGGTGAAGTCCACAGGCCACTTGAGTATGGCCAGCTAGAAACGACCATAAGCGCCATGACCTGCTACGGCTGGTCATGGCGCTTATGGTCGTTTGGGGTTCTCAGCTAACTCTCCCAAGGCCAGGATGGTTCAATCTCTCGGTTGGCGCGGTAATGTTGCTCCCCGTTGCCTTGCCCGGCTGGGATGGTCGCTGGGGCTCGGATCGGGATCTAGTTATATAGATCTAGACTATCAATCCATAAACAATCAATGGCTGGAAATTGATAGCGACACAGCCACCACTGCTCAGCTGATGGGGGCATCAATTAAATAAATACACATCACGCACCTGATATGCCAACAACCAATCAGGTGCACCATGATGACCGAACGAAACAGCTACACCTGCCGCTCACAGTCCGATATTGCAATCCGGGTTGAGCGACTCATCAACGCCGTTCAACATACAGATAGCCAAGCCTTCCGAATCACTTACTCGAAGCACGGGAACGAGCAGGTCAATGCAACCAGGCTTTCAAAATACTTCGATGGAATCGAGCAGATGGTCGCATTGTTCGAGTGTGACGAGGAGTATCAGTACAGCTGGCATTTGATCCTTTTTCGGGAGGCCTGCCAGGCCATTGGGATTGAACGCAGCCCATGTGGCATTACCTGTTTGAACGAAGGTGAAACTCGCTATCTGAGCACCAGCGAGACGCTGAACGAACTTACCAAACACATCCGAACGCTTCTCACCAAAAAGCGACACAAGCGCTGGGAGCACGATCAGCGCTACGAAGCGATTCAGCAGGATGTCGAAATCGCTCGCTACGTTGATGCTGTGCTGGATCGTTACGCCCGTACCTGCGTGATCAGGGTTGATCTGTATTACTACGCAGAGGCGCAGGTTAGATTACGTGTGGAGGACGTATTCGACGACCTGAATCAGCTGATTGCTGAGCGTGAGCGTAATCTGCTTTTCGACCATGAGACCGGCTACGTATGCAGCGTTGAGCAAGCGGAAGATCGGGGGTATCACATTCATGCCGCCTTCTTCTTCAACGGTGCTCAGGTGAGTGCTGATATCTACAGGGCGCAGCGGATCGGTGAGCTGTGGGAGCGTATTACCCGTGGTCGGGGCTATATCAACAACTGCAATCTCGAAAAAGATAAATACCAAGACAGGTTAGGGATTGGCCTAATCCACAGACGGGATCTGAATGCGCGAGGTAATGTGCATTACGCCATGAATTACCTGGTCAAGAATGATCAGCATCTGCGGCTCAAGCCTGTAGGGGCTCGTTGCTTGCGTAAGGGGCAGGCAACAAAGGTTTCAGGGGCAGCTAACTGGTCCACTACTCGGCGAGAGTAATTTATTGAGCAAGCTGGGAGGTCCAGCCATCCCATGTGACGTGAATTATTTTCCAAGCTGTTTCCGCGCCATCTACCTCTGCAAGACGTCTATAAAGTCCTACAGGTTTAACATCACGGGTTCGGAAGCAGCAGAGGCTAATAGCCTAGTCGATGGGTTCAGGGTGGTATCCCGTAAAACCCTTGAGGTCTTTTTGCATGATGAGAAGCATCTTCTCTGGCCGATAGACCAGCTTGACGAGGATGATCAGTGCTCATTGTTTCCCGATGGGTTTTCTTCAAAACGTTTCGTGGCGATTGTCGAGTCCGATGAGCTCTGGCAAGGCATCTGTTAGCTGCGAGTACGCCACAGGTTTCGCGACCAATACATGCGTTCTTTATTTACAGATGCAAAGGTTTAGATGTCGTGGTCAGGCAGCCAGTGCGACTAGCGTGTAGCCGGACGTATCAACTCGAACTAAGGAAGTGCTATGCAACTCAGCCATATTTTGACCGAGTACGACGATGAACTAAGCGGCGATAGCTATATCGATCCTCTTGGGGTTCTAGTGATCTGGTCGGCGTTCGGTCAGCGGATCTTCAAGAATAGGGTCAACTCCATCTCCAACGATGTGCGCAATTACACTCTTAACCTGCTGCACCACGCGTTGATCCGTGACCTGTGTGACGACGACTCTGTTCAACCGAGCAAGGCACTGGTCGACGAGGTAGGAGACAAGCACAGCTTAGCGTTGCGCCAGGCTTGCCTTGTCTATCTGGAGAATATTTTTACCTATGCCATGGTGGAGCCTGCCAGTGCAGGCGTAGACAGTATGGGTGTTCTGGGTGCCAGCAAGGCTCGTGCTAGGCTTGAGCAGGATCCAGGAGGTAATCCGCAGCTGCAGTTTACTCACAAAAAAGCAGGCTACCTGCTGGTCCGCCAATTGGGGCTTGGCGTAAGTGGGCGTTACAAAACTCCCTTCATGGAGATGGGTTTTTTCAACGCTGCATACAACTACCACCACAAACCCGATGCTGTACTGCTGTGGGATAAAGCTCACTCTCTGTTTCAGAGCAATAAGCGACTGGGTGCTCTCTATCAAGAGGCTCGCCTGCATTTGCTGGAAATCTTGACGGGGTTCAAGCGCAAAGCCCCGATTGCCTTACACGATGTGCCACCTAGCCTACGTGATGCTTACCGGACAACACTGCCAACCCCGGGACAGGTGGGGGCGGATACGCGCGACTTTTGGCTGGATATCACCGGTCTGGCTCAAGGTGCTTCAGGTGCTTTGTTAAGCGTATTGGATGAGCACGCGCAGCAATCCTCTGAAATGCTCTTACCAGCACAGCAGTTGTTTGCTTTAGCCGAGCAACGCTGTGATAACACTGCACAGCAGATCAAGTTGGCGCATGTGCAAGCCCTAGAGCCACTACTAGCAGAAGCACATTTACTGTTTACCCTTGCGCACCATGCCAAGAGCCAACGCATCACAGAGATCGAGGCTCACTGGAAGGCACTTGGGCGTGATGCCAGCACTCTGCCAGTGGCAGCTGCCCGGATAGAAGCGTTGCCAACACTGACCATCGTACCGATCGGCACAGGCCGTAAGCGTCTGGCGCAGTTGCTCAAGTTGGCCAGCGCTGAAAGCTTTGCCGAGCAACTGTGTGGTTTGCTGGAATATCACGCCTGGGTGATGCGTGGCCGAGGCCAATTACCTTGGGCACAAGCGCAGGATCTTGAGCTGATCAAGGTCAATGCCCGCACTACAGCGTTGCCATCTGCTGAAAAATGGCCGCTAGGCCGCTGGGTAAATAATTACTACATACCGCAGTTTCGCAATCTGCTGGCCGGTTACCGTGGAGTGTCGGCATGAAGTTGCTAAATGCATTTGCCGAGCAGGTTAAAGACCTTGGCAAGCTAAAACGGGTGTGGTTAACCAGCTTCTGTATCGACATCGAGTTTATTGAAACCTATCTGCTACCTGCGGTGCTGGGGGCTGAGACTCCGCGTACGCGCATGGACTACGAAGCCTTACAACTGGTACTGAATGAGCAGGGCATCGACTTTAGGGTGTTCTGCGATCGGCGTTTTATCGGGGCCGATCAAATCAAGCGCACGGCGATACCGGTACATGGTATCGCGCCGGGTAACAACCCTCAGGAGCCCCGCAGGGGTATCAGCGTAGATAGCCTGTTCCATGCCAAGGTGATTTATCTGGAAGGAGCCGAGGGCCGTGTGCTGGGCACGGGCAGCGCCAATCTGACCCTCAGTGGCTGGGGGCGCAATCAGGAAGTCTTTCACTTTGTACCGGTGCAAAGCCTGACGCTTTATCAGTCATTGAAAGCGTTTTTTAAGGCCGTTTTTGACAACGTGGGAATGGATTGCCCGCTGGAAGTACGCAGGGCTTTTTCGTCTGAAAGCAGCGACGTGCGTTTCTGCCACAGCTTTCAGAGTGAGGTGTTTCTCCACCAGCTGTTCGGGGATAATTCGCTACAGCGACTGGCAGTATGGTCGCCGTATTTCTCAAAAGACCTGGCCAGCTTTATTCGCCACTTGAAGCAGGATTTTAACCAGCCGCAATTAATGCTCAGTCTGGTAGCTGATCGAGTGGATGGTCAGTACCTGCGCACCCAGTGGAGCGATGCGCTGGAGCAAATGCTTGCGGATAAAGAGCTGTTCTTGTGTCAGAACCCATGCCAACTGGATGAGCGGGTAGCAATGACCCACGCCAAGCTCTGGAAAACCTCGAGCCATTTAGCCCTGGGCTCCTGGAACTTCACCCATGCGGGCGCCAACACGTGTATTGGCGCCGCCACTAGTGGGCGGCACAACAACATCGAGGCCGGTTTTATCATTGCCGACAGCAGTCCGATTGATCGTGTGCTAGGCAAGGTGCTGGATGCCCACGACGGCCTGTTTGCCACCGATGAACAGCTAGCGGCTGAGGCCCTTGAGGTACCTGAGCCACTGCCGTTTTCTATTGCGGTGAGGTTTGACTGGGCCAATCAGACCTATCAGTTTAGTGGGCAGTGGAATGCAGCTTGCCCGCCGGGAAATGACTATTTATTGCGTATTCCTGATCATGAAAAACTCCTGCGTTTGAACTGGGTGCCGCAGGCAAAAACGCTGAAGCTGCCTCCTCTCTCTATAGCCACAGTGCGTGCACTGCTGACGGATCACTGTTTTAAAGTGTTTAACGGCGATCAGCTTTGCCATGTCGGCATGCTGATCGAAACCCAGCCGCAGTTCCGTCGTGCTCAGCAATACGACGACTTGAAGAGTCTGTTTGACGCCATGGCATATGCCGGCAACGAGTCTTCGTTTGAGGATGCGAGCTTCCGGGTGCGTGAAACCGAGAGCGGTGAGCTTTTGCTGGACGGTGCGCTCTGCGAGTCTGACGAGGCCGCTAACGCTCAAATTGAGGGTACGGCAAGTGAAATCAGTTACTTCCGCTTGTTTTCTGCTAGCTACCAGTACGCCGCACGCCTGCATGCCATTGAAAATATTCGTACGCTCGAGCACTGGGTGTTTAGCCGACCGGGTTGCTTAGAAGAGTTGGTCGGCAAGACCACCGAACGTATTTCGCAAGATGGCAGCAGTGTTTTCAGCTGGTTTCTGGCGCAGGAGGTCAATGGCCTGTGTGAATTGGCCCGGCGTATCCGTAAGCGCTTTCCCAAAACTGAACAGTCCGTACCTCTGACGCGATGGCGAGCATTGTCGATTGCCGAGACAATTTTACCGGCGGGTGCCAACGAGGCCTACCGACAAAGTTTGCAGCAGGCGCATCAGCAAATCAGCGGCAAATGGGGCACACGATGAGTTCGCTAATCTGGGGTGGGCTCGACCCGCAGCGTGTGTCGCAATGGATCAACTTCGAACGTAGCAACCCCGACTGGCAGTATCAGGCTAATGATCGTGAGTCGATGGCGGCCAAGCAGACCGAAGGTGTGGCTTACCTGTGGAACCTGCTGTCGACTAAGGGAGTTGCTCTGCTGGCCGATGAAGTTGGCATGGGGAAGACCTTCCAGGCGCTTGGTGTGGCGGCGTTGCTATGGAAGCTCAAGCCCGATGCGCGGGTGCTGGTCATGGCCCCAGGTCGGGATATTTGCCGGCATTGGCGACGTGAGTTCGAGACCTTTGTGCGTGTGCACTATCGCGATGCCGATCACAGCGTGAAGAATATCGTGGACGGCGGCCCAGTGCCTTCGGTGCAGCAGTGTTATCGCCTCGATGATCTAGTGAGTGCGGTCGAACGACGAGCCGGGCATCTATACCTGACGACGATCCACGCACTAAGCGGCTTGGTGCCGTCCGAATTGAAATCAGAAGGCCCTCGTGCGGCCCGTGTTGCAGCTGAAAGTATTCATCAGCGCCTTAAGGCAGCTTTGGGAGTGGACGGCTTTGACCTGATCATCGTCGATGAGGCGCATTACCTACGCAACCTCAATGGTGGCTCACAGCGGGTTAGTGCTGCGCGCGCGTTGTTCGGTTCCGAGGGCAATCGGCTGGGCGCGAAGAATCTGTTGATGACAGCCACCCCCAGTCATACGCGCTTAATCGATGTACAAAGCATTCTCAGTTACTTCGCCGAGATTGACCCCGCGGGTGAGTTGGTCGGCTTGAGTGATTCAGCCAAGACCCGCTCGCTTTTGCAAACCTATGCGCTCAGGCGCTTGCGCCTGATGGAGGGGGTTGGTGGCTTACACGGCAAGCACCATTACCGTCATGAGAAAGCTTTAGCCGCAGGCTTTGAAGGGCGACCGAATGCTGAAATGTTCTTCGCCTTGTATCAAAAAAGGCTGGTGGCTGACCTGCGCAAACAAAAGGAAAACAAGAGCCTGATGTATGGCTACCTTGAGGGCTTTGAGTCGATTGGCCATCAACCTGAGGTGAGTGAGAACGGTGAGGCTGAAGGTATTGAGGACAATGCCGTCGAGGACTTTTCCAAGGCCAGTGATACCGAGCTGCTACGCGAACTGACAGGAGATTACCTCAAGCAGTTCGGTACCTTCCCTGACCATCCCAAGTACGGGGCTTTGATCGAACAGTGCGTACCTAAAGACTTGTATGCGTCAGACAGCAAGCTTCACGACCATAAGCATTTGGTTTTTGTGCGGCGTATTCCTTCGGTCCGTGAGTTGACCCAGCGGATTAACGCGCGTTATGACGAATTGCTTGCAGAAATCATTCTGCGTGCCTGGGGCATCCCCGTGGATGACGCTCGAGTGGATGTTTGGCGGCGTACTGGCTGGTCGCGCAAAGGTTTTGAGCAGCTCACTGCAGGGTTAAACCCTACGCTCGCGATGGATGATGCAGTGGAAGTCGTTGATGGTGACGAAGACGGCGACGAGGAAAGTGCCCAGCTGGCATCCCGCATTGCCGAGCTTTTTGTAGTCAAGAAGGGGCAGGGTGGGCAGACCGATTGCGCGAATGTGCGGTTGCGCTTCAGCAAGCCGGAAAGTGTCTTTGCTTTGTTTCTAGAGCCAGCCTCCGACTACCTGGAAGCTGGATATACGGGCTATTACGCGCAAGCAGATACGAAGAAAGCGGACTATGCCAATGCTGCTAAATTCCTGCGCTTTCAACACAGTGGCAATCATGCACAGCTCAAGTCCGCAGTCGGTGATCGTCTAGCGTTGGACGGTAGCTTTGAGCAGCCCATGTATAGCATCTGGTCGCTGCTGGTGCCCAGGCTACCGGAAGTGCTTCGAGAGAAGCTTGCGCACTGGGCGCAGTCAGACAAGGCAGTTGCGGAAAATTTCGGTAATTACCTCAAAGCGGGCTTTCTGCATGCAAGTCCAGTGATTGTCGAACTGTACGGATGGTTTGTTGAATTTCAACGCGGTGAACGCGATAGGGATGCTCAGCGCTGGTATCGGAGTTTTTACGCGTGGGTTAGCGGAAAAATTGAAGGCTCGCTTATGCTGCGTTACTTCATCGCGGCGCTAGAGACCTTTGATCAATTGTGCGGCAAGATTATCGATCACGGTCTGGATCGCTGGGATCAGGAGTGGCGCAGTTTGAAAGGTCTCACGAGTCCAGGCTTCTATGCCAGTGGTGAGAACAGCAATAGCCGGCAGCGCTTGATTCTTGGGTTCAACAGCCCGTTTTATCCCAATGTACTGGTGACGACTTCGGTATTACAGGAGGGTGTCAACCTGCATATGCAGTGTCATCAGATCCATCACTACGGCCTGGCTGGCTCCCCCGGTGACAACGAACAGCGGATAGGCCGCCTTGATCGTTTGTTTGGCTGCGTCAATCAACGACTAAAACAAGCCGGTAATACTGATCTGAGTATCCATTACCCGTTTCTGCAACGCTCGGTTGATGAGGATCAAGTGGCTTCGTTTGTCGTGCGCAAATATCGGGTTGAGGAGCAGATGGATGCCTGCGTGCAGGCGCATTTCGACAAGGAAGTGCGGTTGAGCAATACCCAGGATTGGAAGCAGTTTCTGCGCACGCCGGTTAACCTTGGGCAGCAGGCTATTAATGACCCTTACGGAGCTTGTTTTGCTAATGGCGAGCAAGCCAATAGCTATAAGCCTTGTGCGATGCATACGGAGCATGAGGTGATGGTATTACTGGCGTCGTATCTGCAACAGGTGATTGATCCGAGTCAAGAGTCGTTTGAGTCTGTGGATGTTGGTCATGGTACGCCTCGAACCTTATTCCTGATCGATCCGCTGGTTGAGCAGGCCGCCGGCAAAAGGCGGCAGCCCATCTTCGTAAATCTAGCCTACGCTGCTGAGTTTTCTGCGTTGGTACCGGAGACCGCCTATCTACTGACGCTAACGTCACCCATCTCCAATAAGGTGCGGCTGGATGAGTACTGCCGAAGTCAGAAGGATGCTATTGCCCGGCTTGAAGAGTTCGTAGAAGGGCTTAGCGCCCGTTATCCACTGGCACGGCTAACCATCAACGAGGATGCGGACAACAGTTATTTCTACCTTAGCGCGACGGTAGACCTACCACTTCTGGTCAAGCAGGGGCAGCTCGAAATACTTTCCCTGCATGAGGTTGAGATGGCCTTCAATGACCTCAAGCACTTTGCGGACGACCTTGAGACGGCGCTCTATGGTGCCAGCCAGGATCTGAGCCGGAATGATCTGCAGTCTGAGCGTCGGACGGTTGCGGGCGCGCGGTTGTTCAGCGCCGCCGGCAAGCAAGTTCTCGATGAGCTTATCTGGTGCGATGCAGGCAGTGTTCACGGCGGTGTGTCTTCTCTGTCAGAGGTGCTGCCAGCTGGTGCGCTAGAAAAGGCCGCCCGCTCTGCGGCGCTGGAGTTTGTCACGGCGTCTCAGTTTTTCCGTCTGCTGCAGCTCAATCACCACTTCCCCTTTGTCACCTTCCTGAAAGAAGGGGATGCGTTCCGACTGGTACTGAACTTCCCTAAAGATGACTTGCAGCCAGAAGAGCGGCAGCTGCTGGAGCGTTGGTTCCGCTATATGTTGGCTGTTTGTCGATGAGCTGAGGGGCAGGTAGTGGTCAGCACAAAGTGATAGTGCGGGGCTGTTGTCTTGCTCACGAATGCATAACGATGGCCTGTCGGATAAGTAACTCTATTTAGTGCTATTCGTTACACTGCACATACCTTGCCAGGCCGGTATTTTCCCGCTTGGCATACTGCCCGCAACGTAACGAAGCCGGGCAGTAACCCCATTATTCAATTCAGGCAGTCATACACAGTGATCACAGGCGCTATAAAATCCCAAGTTGACCAGATCTGGAATGCGTTCTGGAGCGGCGGTATTTCCAACCCTATGGAAGTCATCGAACAGATGACCTACCTGCTGTTTATCAAGCGCCTCGACGAGTTGCAGACGGTTAAAGAGCGCAAGGCGGCGCGTACCGGGCAGCCGATTGATAAGCCGATTTTCAGCCCCTACCAGGCGCATTTGCGTTGGGCGGCGTTCAAGGTTCTGGGTGATCCGGTCAGCCTGTACGCGCTGATTGCCGACAAAGTGTTCCCCTTTATCAAAACCCTTGGTGGCGAGGATGGCGAGTCCACCTATGCCGGGCATATGAAGGATGCGCGTTTCACCATTCCTAACCCGGCGCTGCTGGTCAAGGTAGTGGACATGCTCGACGCCATCCCCATGGAAGACCGCGACACCAAGGGCGACCTCTACGAATACATGCTCGGCAAAATCGCCAGTGCCGGGCAGAACGGTCAGTTCCGCACGCCCCGGCACATCATCAAACTGATGGTCGAGATGATGGCGCCTAAACCGTCGGACACCATTTGCGATCCAGCCTGCGGCACTGCTGGTTTTCTGGTGACAGCTGCCGAATACCTCAACACCCACCACAGCCACGAGTTGTACCAAGACGCCGCCAGCGCCAAGCGCTTTAACCACGACACCTTCCACGGCTTCGACTTCGACAGCACCATGCTCCGCGTCGGCTCGATGAACATGCTGCTGCACGGCGTGGAAAACCCGGCGATTGAAAACCGCGATTCCCTTAGCGAAGGCCATGCTGGCGTCGAAGGCCAGTTCAGTTTGATTTTGGCCAACCCGCCCTTTGCCGGCAGCCTGGATTACGAGGCTTGCGCCAAAGACTTGCAGCAAATCGTTAAAACAAAAAAAACCGAGTTGCTCTTTCTCGCCCTGTTCCTGCGTCTGATGAAGGCCGGTGGCCGCGCGGCGGTGATCGTCCCGGACGGCGTGCTGTTTGGCGCCAGCAAGGCGCACAAGGCGCTACGGCAGATGCTGGTGGAAGAGCACAAGCTGGACGGCATCGTCTCCATGCCCTCCGGGGTGTTCCGCCCTTATGCCGGGGTGTCCACCGCCATTTTGCTGTTTACCAAAACCAATTCCGGCGGCACCGATAACGTCTGGTTCTACAACATGCAGGCCGACGGTTTCTCGTTGGACGACAAACGTACCGAGCTGGACGCCGGCAAACACGAAACCAACAACCTGCCCGACATCATCAAGCGCTGGCACAACCGCAACACCAGCGTTGACCTGGACCGCACCGCCCAGAGCTTTCTGGTGCCCAAGGCCGAGATCGTCGGCAACGACTACGACCTGTCGATCAACCGCTACAAGCAAGTGGTATACGAGGAGGTGCAGCACGAGTCGCCGCTGAAAATTCTGGTCGAGTTAAAGGTGCTGGAAGCGGAGATTATGCGGGGGATGGATGAGTTGGAGGGGATGTTGAAGTGATGGCTCGTATGGAACATGTCACGCGGCTCGGTGACTTGACGACGCTTATTTCTAGTGGATCAACACCGAAAGGTGGCTCGGAAATCTATCTGAGCGAAGGTCCAGTTATGCTCATCCGAAGTCAGAACGTCAGGATGAATGCGCTTACCCTAAATGACGTGGCCTATGTCACTCATGCGATTGACGCTAAAATGAAGCGCTCTCGCGTCAGGTATGGCGATGTGCTTTTGAATATCACGGGGGCATCAATTGGACGAGTGGCAGCATTCGAGCTGGAGGATGTCAGCGCAAATGTAAATCAGCACGTCTGCATCATTCGGCCTAAATCTGAGAAGCTATTTACCCGCTATCTCACGCACCTCATCAGCAGCCAGGCTTTTCAAGTCGAGATTGATCGGCTCCAGCGTGGCGGGACACGGCAGGCGCTCACATTCAGTCAAATATCTGACTTCAAAATCCCGCTCCCGCCACTCCCCGAACAATGCCGTATCGCGGCGATTCTGGACAAGGCCGACACGCTGCGCGCCAAGCGTCGCGAAGCCATCGCCAAGCTCAATCAACTGCTGCAGTCAGTGTTTCTTGAAATGTTCGGCGACCCGGTGACGAATCCGAAGGGTTGGCCGGAAAAAACCTTATCTGAAGTGGTCAATGAAGGAACGATTGTTACGTATGGGATCGTTCAGGCGGGTGAGGAATATTCTGGTGGCATTCCATATATCCGCACAGGTGATATCACTGCTGGAAAAATAGTTGAATCTGGAATGCGGCGAACCTCTCCAGAAATTGCAAAAAAATTCGGTCGGTCTCGGGTTGAAACAGGCGACATCGTCATGAGTATTCGAGCAACTGTGGGAACAACAGCACTTGTGCCGGCATCCTTGGACGGCGCAAATTTAACGCAGGGAACTGCCCGGATTGCTGTAGGTGAAAAAAACGACAGAAATTTTGTTTTGCATCACCTTCGCACTGCTGGAACTCAACGCTGGATTCAACGACAGGTTAAGGGCGCGACATTTCAAGAAATAACGCTTGGGCGACTGAGAGAGCTGCCTATGGTGATTCCACCGAGAGACCTACAGGATAAATTCGGGTTGATATGCGAACGCTTCAATTGGAGCTCCATCGCCTCCCAATCAAGTTTGGAGAAATTAGATAAGCTGTTTGGCTCTCTGCAATATCGGGCATTTACAGGAACCCTATAAGTCGTGACCCACGAAACCAAAGCTCGGTAGGGTGTATCACGCTTCACCGATCCACCGGCGGCCGATGGTGGATGAAACGCGTCATCCACCCTACAAATTAATCAGTGCCCCTGGCACGCCAAGGAACAGGCAAACCAAATGGCTCAATTCTTCCCCTCTCGCTCCACCTGCCGCTTCGACAAGGGCCATGGCAAGTTGTATGGCCGCGAGGATGCAGTCAAGATCGTCAGCATGCATTCGAGCAAGGGCTTGGAATTCGGCCTGGTGCTGATCACTAACCTGGGTGAAATGCCGAAGAAGGGTGAGGATGAGGCCGAGGAGGCGCCCCTGCTGTATGTGGCCATGACTCGCGCGATCGATCGGCTGGTGATGACTTATCGCGAGCCCTCCAGCTTTACCCGCAGAATTCAGGACTCAATCGGCAGCGTGCGCCAGCACCTAACCGAGATGGACTCACAGAAGGCAGCCGGCTGATATGAGCAACTTTGAATTTCTTATCCCCGAGTTCAAAACCCTGTTTGAGCCGGCCAAGGGCGCAGAGCAGTTGGTGTATTCCGACCCACGTGCCTGCTGCATGCGTACCCGTCATGCCCTGGAGCAAGCCGTACATTGGCTGTACGAGCATGACCGCGACCTGCGCATGCCTTACGACAATGGCCTTAATCTGCTGCTGACTCAGGTTGAGTTCGTGCGCCTGTTGCCGCCGCAGATCCATCAGAAGGCGCGGCTGATTCAAAAATTTGGCAATCAGGCCGTGCACGCCAATCAACCGATTGGCTACAGCGATGCGTTGAAGCTGTTGCGCGAGCTGTTCCATCTGCTGTTCTGGCTGGCGCGCACCTACACTCGCGCCAGCGACCCGAAAAGCATCGACGCCGCGTTCGACGAAAAACGCGTGCCGCATCTGGTCAGCGTCAGCGATGCGGCAGCCTTTACCCGCGATGAGTTGAAAAAGCAGGAAGCCAAATTCCAGCAACAAATTGCCGCCCAGCACGGCACCCTTGAAGCCCGCGAGGCGGCGATTGCTGTGCAGGCCGCAAGCCTGAGCGAGCGCGAGGAGTTGCTGGCGAAGCTGGATGCCGAACTGGTTGCCACCCGTGCGGCGCTGGCCCAGGCCAAGGCAGCCAATATTGCGGTGCCGGACAGTCATGATTACGACGAGGCCGACACCCGCCGTTTGTTTATAGACGTGCTGCTACGCGAGGCCGGTTGGGAGTTGGGCAAGAACGCTGATGTCGAAGTGCCGGTCAGCGGCATGCCTAACACGCAGGGCGAGGGTTTTGTCGATTACGTACTGTGGGGTGCCAACGGCAAACCGCTGGCGGTGGTGGAAGCCAAACGCAGTCTGAAAGACATCACTGCGGGACAGCAACAAGCCAAGTTGTATGCCGATTGCCTGGAGGCCGAGAAGGGCCAGCGCCCGCTGATTTTCTACAGCAACGGCACGCACACCGAGCTGTGGGACGACCGCCGTGCGGGGCCTCGTGAAGTACAGGGCTTTTATTCCCGCGAAGAACTGGAGCTGGCGATTCAGCGGCGCAGCCTGCAAACCGACTTGCGCGAACTGCCGATCAATAGCGAGATTGTTGAACGGGCTTATCAGCACCGGGCGATTCGTGCGATGACTGAATCACTGAGCCAGGGCCATCGCGCAGGTTTGCTGACCATGGCCACCGGTACCGGCAAGACGCGGATGTCGATTGCCTTGATCGAGCTGCTGATGCGTGGCAACTGGGTCAAGCGTGTGCTGTTTTTGGCTGACCGGGTGGCCTTGGTCAAACAAGCTACTAGTGCCTTCAAGGAATTCCTGACGGACTCCAGTCCGGTCAATCTGGTCACCGACAAGAAAGGCCAGGGCCGGGTGTATCTGTGTACCTATCCGACCATGATGGGTTTGATTGAACAGATGGAGGGCGATCGGCGCAAGTACGGTGTTGGCCACTTCGACCTGATCGTCATCGACGAGGCGCACCGCAGCGTGTACCAGAAGTACGGCGCGATTTTCCGTTACTTCGACAGTTATCTAGTCGGCCTAACCGCCACCCCGCGTGACGAAGTGGATCGCGATACTTATCACCTGTTCGGCCTGGAAACCGGCGTGCCAACCGATGCCTACGGCCTGAATGAGGCTGTGGAAGACGGGTATCTGGTGCCGCCCAAGGCGTATTCGGTGCCGATCAAGTTTGTTCGCGAAGGCATTCGCTACGACCAGCTCAGCGATGATGAAAAAGAGCACTGGGAATCGCTGGATTGGGGCGACTACAGCGCCGAGGGCGATGCGCCCACCGAGGTGCTGGCGTCTGAGGTCAACAAGCAGCTGTTCAACGAGCCAACTGTTGACCTGATGCTCAAGCACCTGATGCAGAACGGCCTTAAGGTTGAGGGCGGTGACAAGCTTGGCAAGACCATTATTTTTGCGGTTAACCAAAAACACGCCGAATTTATCGCCCGGCGCTTTAATCATCACTACCCGCATTTTAATGGTGAGTTTGCGCGGGTTATTACCCATGCAGTGAGTTATGCGCAGAGCCTGATCGATGACTTCAGTAGCAAGCTCAACAAGCTGCCACAGATCGCCATTTCGGTGGACATGCTCGACACCGGCATCGACGTGCCGCAGGTGCTGAACCTGGTGTTCTTCAAAGCCGTGCGCTCGAAAGTGAAGTTCTTGCAGATGATCGGGCGTGGCACGCGCCTGTGTCCGGACTTGTTTGCGCCAGGCGAAGATAAGCGCGAGTTCGCCATCTTCGATTTCTGCGCCAACTTTGAATACTTCAACGAAAACCCCAAGGGCGCGTTGGGCGGCATGGCCGAGCCGTTGGGTAAGCGGTTGTTCAAAGCGCGGTTGGATTTGCTGTCGCTGTTGTCTGCCAAGGCGGCCCCTGTGCAGGGCAATCAGGCTGAAACCAGTGGCCAGTACGATGCCTTTGTCGAACTGCGCACGGAGTTGACCAACGAACTGCACGACGAAGTCGCGGCGATGAACCAGGACAACTTCATTGTGCGCACTGAGCTTGAGCACGTGAGCCGCTTTGCCGAGCGTGAAGTGTGGAATGCGCTGGATGAGTCGGCGCTGGGCGATCTGCGCAGCCATGTCGCGGGTCTGCCGAGTGAACGCGCTGCTGAGCACATCACCGCCAAGCTGTTTGATCTGGTCTGCCTGAACCTGCAACTGGCATTGCTGCGTTCAACCAGCGACTTCGTAACCTATCGCGACAAGGTGGTCGAGCTGGCCAGTCAGTTGGAAGTGATGGAGAGTATTCCGGCGGTGCATGCCGAGCTGGCGTTGCTCCAGGACGTGCAAACCGACGAATACTGGCAGGACATCCGCTTGCCGATGCTTGAACAGCTGCGCCACAGGATGCGTGAGCTGATCAAGTTTATTGAGCGCCGCCCAAGTAATCCGGTGTACAGCGTGTTGAGTGATGAGATTGGCGAGCCGACGGTGGTCAACCTGAAAGACTTCAACACTGGTATCAACCTTGGGCAGTACAAGAAAAAAGTCGAAGCTTATATCCGCGCCAACGAAAACCACGTAGCCATCGCCAAGCTCAAATTCAATCGACCACTGACACCGAGCGACCTGAGCGAGCTGGAGCATTTCGTCTACGAATCGGAGCCGGTACAGAGCCGCGAACAGTTCGAACAGTGCTATGGCGCTGACCAGCCGCTGACCTTGCTGATCCGCTCATTGGTAGGCTTGGACCGCAACGCTGCCAAAGAAGCTTTCGGCCAATTCCTCGACGAGAAACGCTACAGCAGCCAGCAAATCCGCTTTGTCGAAATGATCATCGAACGTCTCACCCGGCAGGGCGTGATGGAGGCAGGACAACTCTACGAACCGCCGTTTACCGCACTGCACCACGAGGGATTAGACGGTGCGTTTGGCGACGCTGATGCCAACGCGATTGTTGCGGTGATCGAGGCAATCAAACGTAGTGCGGCGGCGTGATGGTGGGCCAGGCGCACTATCAGCGGCCCTTTACGCTTAACGGCAGCATTCTGTCGTTGGTGGCGGAGATTGCTCAAAGTGTCGGCCGGTTAAGCGGCCAGGCTCTGGGGTAGTTCACGTGGTAGTGCCTGTGTGTACGGTCAGCGAGCATTTGCGCAACATTTATGACTCGGGGGGGGGATTTGCAGCGGGAGGCAACTCTCCGGAAATTCCCGTCGGTTCAAGCGGAGGGTGATATCCGCAAAATCATCATCGAAGAAGACCCTGTTCGCGTGGCAACGGACAAAGCTTATTCAAAAAAATATATGGCTGAACAGCCAGCGTGAGCAAGATTTCGGCTGCTCTCGCTGGTCTGTGCCATTTACCGGGGAGGCTTGCCGGCCTTGTTCAGCAGCCAGCAGAGAAACCAGCACGCCAGCGCCACGACTATCAGCAGCGGTGGAAAGCGCAGCATCAGCACGATACTCACAACCAGCGCCCCGGCTGCCGCAAGCGCGCCGATGAACGCCAACAGACAGAGCAGAAATCGCAATAGCATCATCTCGGTTCACCAAAAAACTGCCTGAAGCCAGGCAGGCGATAGGTCAGTGGGTTTGGGCGGCAAGCACTTCCAGCTTGCCGGCTAGTGAATTGAGGTTGGGTTGTGGCGTTTCGCTTTGAGCGTTGGTGGATACCGCATCTGGGCTGGAAAAGAGCTCCTCGATCACAGCGCCGCTGTCTTCCTCGCTGTCTTCAAAAGCGCCGTTACCAAAGCCACGTCGTGCGGCCTCATCCAGTGCTACCTGATCGAATCCAGCTCCTTGCCGTTGTGCATCAAGATCGTTGGCAGCCTGCAGCGCTTGGGCCATATCCATGCCGCTACGCACGGTGATGTCGACATAGAAGATCGGTGTGCCATGGCTCTGCCGAGTTGACTTGCCACGTAGACGCAGCTCCAGCGGTAGGCAGGCTAGCCGGTTGCCCGAAATAGCCTGGAAGTAATGCAGGCGTGCGGCCAAGGTGCGGATGCTGTTGAAACCGGTGGTGCGGAACACAAAGCTGCCGAGCGGATCGTCATCGCCAATCAGTACATTCAGCCGGCCGTAAGGTTTGCAGGCACCGCTTTTAGCCAGCGGGCAGGCATCCGGCGAGGGGCAGGGCAGCGACTGCATGCCATCCTGGGTAACACGCTTGCAAGTCTCTCCATTGCCCACGCACAGCGGCCTGCCAGTCTGCCGATCAAACAGGGTGTAATCGGCGCGGAAGTTCAACTCGGGCTCGTTGAACAGCAGGCGTACTGGGATGGTGCGCAGCTTGTCCTCCTGTTTTTTGCGCAGTTCCTCATTGAGCGGGTGCAGTAGCCAACCGTCCCGCCCTTGTACCTGCGAAGTAATGGTGAACTGATCATCTTTCTCCGGCAGGCGCTTGCCGTTTTTCTCGATGACCTTACCTATTGAGATTCTGCCCAATACGGGCGGAGTTATTGCCAAACCTTTGAGCATGGTGGTTCTCCTGGAAATGAAAAAAGGCCAGCCATGCAGAACGAACTGCATGGGCTGGCCAAGGGGAGGGAATGGTTAGGTGTGTTGGGATTAACCGACCAGGAAGCGCCTGCTGCCTTCCTTGAGCTTGGTGTAGCGAACCTGCAGGTAGGGTTTGTCCTTCAGCATGCGTTCAACATCGAGCACGTTGCTGTCTTTGGATTTCTTCCAGCTGATAAAGCCGTGGCTGAACTCCGCGCGGGTGGTATCACCCATGGCCTGCTGCAGCAACTGCTTTAGCTGGGCTTCGCGCGTTTCCTTCTCGCTGATGGATTGGCGCACAGCCTTGAGCTCTAGGTAGGCCGCTGCCAAACCAGCGCGGCCACTGAAATCAGCGGTCTGGCCGTTGTCCTCCGGATAGAGCGCGCGCAGTGCCATTTCAGCCGAGGCGGAGCCATCAGCAGGCGGTGGCCTGTCGGTCTCGACGTAGTGCCAGAACTTACGCTCCAGCTCGATCAGGCGGGCAATCATCTGCTCGTCCCGTTCGATGCGGTGAATCTCCAGCGTCTGGCCGCCCAGCAATACAGCGACATCCGCAGCTTGCTTGCCGGTGACTGCAAGCTGATGCATTACCTGCAGTTGCACATACTCGGGCACGCCTTCTTTCCAGAGGCGTGCGCCGTTTATGCCGGCTGTCTTGCATTCGAGGATTTGCACATCGTCAGCCCCGATCACCTCGCGGTCGATGTTGGCGAGCATCCAGGACAACTCAGGGTTTGGGTGCTGCAGTACGGCGTTGATGCGCCGTACGCGTTTGCTGGTGCGCTTGCTGTAATGCCAAGCCACGATCGGCTCCAGCACATTGCCCCAGTACATCGGGCTTTCCTCATCGTGCGGATCGGCCTTAGGCAGGGTGGTATCGCGACCTGTTTTCTCCAGCCACAGCTCTAGCTGCGACTTTTAGGGATTTAGGCCAACTGCAGCGCCAGCATCCGAGCTGCCGATGCCCTGTTTACGCACCATCAACCAATCTTCACGAGGCAGTTCCTTGGTACTGATTAAACGCAGCGCCGGGCGCGGCTTGCTGGCGCGGCTCAACGAAGTAGCTTTCATAGCGTTCACCTTGTGGGCATAGAAACGCCCGATCAGCAACCAGGCTGATCGGGCGTTATGTGGTGGAGGAGGTTAGCGGTCAGGCGACCAGTTGCAGAGCGGTGTCCAGGGCGCGTTGCTTGATCTGCGCGCCTTGGCCGAACCAGGCCGAGTCCATGCGGTACTCGTTGCTGCGGGCGCGGCGCTCGTGATCGACAAACTCGGTCACGGCATTGAGCAGGCCCCAGGCTGTGCCGCGCGCCGAGTCAAGCTGGTTGCCACGTCCACGTCCCTCATACAACTCCTGGACCTTGCGCAGCGCACGCTCGTTAGGCAGCACCTCAGGCAGTGCGCCGGTCGGATTGGTCTCGCACAACACGTTCATAAAGAAACCCAGAGCCTCATGCCACTGCACCTTGCGCTCGGCCAGCGCCCGCATGCGGTACATAAAGTCGTTCCATTGCGAGACGGCGATGCCAAGCTGCTTCTTTACTGCCTTCGGATCGAAGCGCGTGTTGTGCGGAACCTTGATCGCGTGGCTGGTGCCGTCTAAGGCGATGGTCAGTGTGTTATTGCAGACCACGCGAACAGTGGTGGGTGTCGCGGTAGTCGCCAGGGTGCCGTCGCAGGATGTTGCCAGCAGCAGGTAGCCGTTAACCTGGTCGTTACCCTTGAGCGCTGCACCTTGCCCGGTACGCGCCAGCGCCCAGAACTTGCGTCCACCTTTGAGCACGCCGGCTGTTTCCAACTCGTAGCCAGAGACCTCGGTCAGGTCTCGGTAGAACTCCAAAACTTCCCTTGGCTGCACGGTGTGATAGCGATTGGAGACCACCGATAGCGGTGCCTTGGTGTCCGAGCGGAACAGCACCTTCTGTTCGGGGAACGAGTGGATAGCGCCCAGATGGCCGACGGCATCCGACTTGAAATGCACGGGGCTTTCCTGGATTTTCCAGTCCATGCCGGCTTCGCGTTGCCAGACCTCGATGGGTTGTTTCTGAGTGAGCGGATTGCCCAGGCCATGCCATGGGGTTGCGCCAGCGTAGGCCATTGTTTCGACGAGATGAGCCATGGTTGAGATTCCTTTAGGTGCACGCCGGCCTAAAGCGCTGAGCATGCGCAGTCCCGGCAATGATTGATGGGGTTAGAAGTTAGGAGGCTGTTTGGATGTAGGCAGGTTGAAGCGATGACCACAGAGCAGGCAGAGGTTGTGGGCCAGGACGTGGCGGTCGAGCGATTCGCCCAGCTGCGCGCCGAGCGCACAACCACCAACCCCACCGGCCAGACCGCCGAGGATGGCTCCTGACACGGAACCGAGCGTGATACCGACAGGACCGGCAAAAGCGCCAATAAGCGCACCAGCCTGACCGCCAGCCAGTGCAGCACTGACGCCACGCGCAGCACCACCTACGGTACCGATGGCCGCGCCGACTTTCATGGCGTGATGGAAGGATGCAACTTTGGGGGAGTGACAGCGAGGGCACTGCAATGACATGGGATGAACCTTCTTGGTGGTGATGTCATAGCAGTAATGTGTGGTTGAGATTTTTTTGAATCGAATGACTTTGACGCTAGCTAATCGCCCGAGCGTGCGGCAGGCTGCTGTCACCCATAGCTGCCTGTGACGACCGGTTGAATCGGCAGCCCAAAGCAGCCTGTCAGCACATTTTGTTGACTGCCCACTTCGGCTGAAATCGGCCTCCCCTACATTCAAGGAGTTGTGCAAGAATCGTCGCAAAGGGAGAGGGATCGTATGACAAAAAAACTAGTATTCAAGGGCAGTGCTGCCATCGGTAATTCCGGAATTAAAAGGCACTTCAAGAATGCGGTGCCTTGGCAACCTCTGTTCGAGCTGGTTTGGAATGGCTTCGATGCTGCTGCGAGTTTTGTATCGGTCGATGTAGCCGAGAACGAGATGCATGGCCTGGAGCGGGTTGTTGTGTTGGACGATGGTGATGGCATTGAGTTCGACGCACTGACCGACACATTCGGTAGCTTTAACGACTCGGCGAAGAGAACGAACCTCTCGCTGAAGGGCGAGCATGGCCGCGGACGCCTCGCGTTCCATATGATTTGCCGCAACGCATCATGGTTCACTAGATGCAACGGCGTCGACGCAGTTATCTACGTTGCCGAGCCGACCATCAAAGACTTCGAAGGTCGGCTTCTGGAGGGGGCTGAGCAGAACGCGGATCTGTTGAGACAGGGAAAAGGCACTCTAGTAGAGCTCACGGACTTCACGGGCGCTCTACCAGAGTTGGACGCGCTACGCGAAAAGTTCTCCGTTGAGTTCGGTTGGTACCTTGCCGTACATCCCGAGAAACAAGTAGTGCTAAACGGCGTCACTATTCAGATTCCGGAGCATGAAGCCTTCCAGAAAGAGATCGCGACCGACGACGCTATCTTCCAGGCTCAGGTGATTCGCTGGGAGCAACGGCCCACCTCGGAGAAGTCGTACCTATACCTGCTCAATTCTAGCGGCGCGCCAGTCTACAAGGTGTTGAGCTCGCTTAACCAGAAGCCTAACTTCTTCACCAGCGTGTGCGTAACGTCGGCATGGGCTGATACCTTCTCGAGCGAGCAAGATCTGCTGAATCCAGAGGCACATACACTGGCATCGCCAACCTGGAAGAAGTTCAAGTCCGAGTTGGACCGCCTGAGCCAGTCCATCTATGACAAATTCCTGCGCATGCGAGCCGAAGAGGTGGTGCAGGGCTATGAGGATGAAGGCTACTTCCCGAGCTATGTAGGACTGGATGACGCGGAGAAGGCATGGCGACATCAGCACACTCGCGGCTTGGTGCGGAACCTCTACATTGCCGAGCCTCGTGTGTTCAGCAACGCCACCAAGAAGCAGGCAAAGCTCATTATTCGCCTGTTGGACCGGCTCGCTGTTTCAAACGAGAACGACGCGCTGTTTGAGGTGCTAGAAGGTGCGCTCGACCTCGATGCGAAGTCGATGCAAGTCCTCGCGAAGCAGCTGCATCGTACGACCTTAGAGAGCATCGTCGCGAGCATCGAGGTGCTGCAGCGACGAGCCGCTGCAGTGCAGCAGCTGCGACACGTCATGAACGAGCACTACCGCGAAGTTCGTGAGACTCCTGATCTGCAGAAGGTCATCGAGAACAACACGTGGTTGTTCGGAGCACGCTACGAGACTATTGGTGCGGAAGAAGACACCTTTGCAAAGGTTGCTCGTCGAATGCGCGACGAGGTCATGGCTCGAACCTCCCTGAGCATGGATGACGTAGACGATGAGGAAGACCTGCCGGGGGCAAGGCGGCAAGCAGACCTCTTTCTGGCACGTAAGTTTCCCTCTACTGATTCCCTGGGGAATAAGGTCTACAGATGTATCGTGGTGGAGATAAAGCGACCGGCGATTTCCCTGAACAAGAAGCACCTTCGACAGCTGGAAGACTATGCAGACATCATCAAGCGTCAGCCGGAGTTCAAGTCAGAAAAAATGCATTTCGAGCTCATCTTACTCGGGCGCCAAATATCGTCAGCAGACACCATCATTCCTAGTCGCTTGAACAACCTGATTGCACGTAGCGATCCCGGGTTGGTGGCAGACGACCCACGCATGAAGCTATACGTCATGAACTGGTACACGTTGCTCGATGGGTTTGAGTTGACGCACGGTTTCATGCTCGACAACCTCAAGCTCAAGCGAGATGACTACACCGCAGCGTCCAAGGATGACCTAGTTGCGGAGTTGCAGGCAGAACACTGAAAAAAGAGCGCCACACCGAACGAGCGTGACGAGATGGGAGGGTAAACGTCTGCTTCTGGCCGGGAGTACGTGTGGCCTCTGACAGAAAACGGCCAGTAGCGATCCTTCACGACAGCCTGCTATTGCTCGCAAGAAGCCATGCCCTGTTGAGGCGTATTCATCTGGACAGCCTAATGGCACTGGGCTATCGTCCCAGCCTGACGGACTCCACGTTTCACCCCTTGCCGTAGGGAAACGGACATGATCGATGAGCTTCAAGCCAGCAAATCCTGCTACTTCTATCGCCAAAAAGCTCCGATCACAACGGTCGCGATCACGACTTTGTTCCGGGCGGTCAGAGGGGCCCAAACGTCCCCCTCGAACAACCTTTTCTCTTTCATACGGCAGTCCCATGGGGCGTCAATCTGGTCTGCTCTGTGCTTTCAATTCGACAAGACACCAGCTTTTCTGCCTGGCACTGACGATGTCATCGACCGGGTAACCGGATATTTGCTGATAGTCGAGCACCGTGATCATGTCGCCATTTTTAAATCTCAGATCGACGTTCCTGCTGATTTCTCCAAGCGGCACCTGCAGCGCATCGGCGCGCAGGATGTCGACCGTGGACTGACCAGCAAGGACTCGATATTCGCCCGAGTTCGGCTGAGGCATATGACGCTGTCCCACTTTGCTTTGCGCAGCAAGACACTTGAGGGAGAGAACCTACAGAACAACGTGGGCATGGCATCCTCGGCTCGATTTGCCCCACTGGGTTACAGCTTCACTGAGGCGGACGAACACTTTTCAACGACGCCGCGAACTGGACGGATTTCGCTTCGTGCGGATCGTGCTGGCTATCTGGAGCTGGTTGATTATGCCTGCAATATGATTGACCGCTTGCACCCTCGACCCGGAAGGCCATCGTCCTCCCCTTTTCTTGCAGCTTTCGCGCGAGCGCTAGAGCTAGCTGATCTGACGGCTAGCCCTACCCAACTTGCGGTTGATACCGCAATCCTCGGACAGGCCATTTTTGACGATAAAATCATCCGCTTGGTCAAGCGTGACGGAGGGGGCTATCGAGAGCTGCCAAAGCTAGAGGTCGATCCAATACTCGCAGAGCTAACAGATGTCTTGGGGGTCGCCAAAAACGTCGCCGGTAAGCTGCTGGTGTCCCAGCCTGCGACAGGCGTTGAGGTAGGTGAGATAGCGATAAACAAAACGCGAATCGCCTTGAAGCGCCTTACGTTACCTCTGCTCGCCGATGTCTATGTCGAGGATACTGAGTTTGCTCTCGGGGCGGACAATGATCGCATCCCGCTAAAGCAGTTCATCGACAAACAGGACACGTTCATTGTCCTCTTCGACCAGCCGCGCTTTGCCTACTTGGACGGAAGTCTTTATCAGGACGATTCTTTGGTCAACGGTGGCACTCAGTTCCTGGGCTACCTATTCGGCAATGCAGAGCTGGCAACCGTCACGGATGAGAAAGGTGCCTTTACCGCTGCCCATCGTACGTTCGACCCAGACTCAACGTTCGGCGCGGTACTGTCGACAATTGCCCCCGAGGACGATGTCATAGTCTGCGATGATCTCGGTGATGAATGGGCTGATTTCATTGGTTTTCGAACGGATCCAGCCTCCCCGAGAGTTACCTTCTACCATGCCAAGCACGGAGAACTGACTCTCGGCGCCAGCGCGTTTCACGTTTCTGTCAGCCAGGCTATCAAGAACCTGGGTAACCTCACATTGCCTGCTCCGGCCATGACCAAAAAGTTCGCTCGGTGGGGTCGGCTTTATACCAACAACAGGGTAAGGACTGGTATTCATCGCACATGTCGTGGCACACCCGCTGATTCCAGAACTGCGGTGGAGTTTTGCAGGAATGCCCCTCACACCTTCAAGCGGGTGGCCATCGTGACCTCATCACTGAGCAAGGCTGCAGTCGAGCAAGCCTTTCAGAACATCGAAGCGGGCCACACTGCCAGCCCCTACTTCGTCCAGCTCTATTGGTTACTGTCGTCCTTCTTTGCTGCCTGTTCCGAGGTCGGAGCCTTCGGATGCGTGATATGTCAGGAATGATGGAGTAGGCTCAAAGGTACGGACTCATTGCGTCATCCAGTCCCAATCGCTGGCCTTATTCCAGTTCACCGCTTCGAATTACCTGACTTCCCCTCAGCGTGCACAGTTGCTCAGGCGGCGCCTCATTTTTTTGCCTGGTAGGATCTGAGTTCACTATTTACTGGCTAATCTAACGTGTCCACTAGAAGTGTCTTTGCACGACTAAGATATAGGCTTTGCCAGATTCTCAAACCATCGTCCGCTACTGGCAAAAGGTGGACTCTATGGCGTTTTAGACATGTGCTATCCATGAAAGTCGGAGCCATCGCGCACTGCTGAATGGAATCCTGCTCAACGCACGAGCCCGCCAGCGTAGCGATGGGGTGAGTGAGGCCCTTGGATCAACGTATCGAGACGACTTTTCGGTCCCGGTTTTCGGCCAAAGCTGACACAGAGAGGTTGCCGGTGGCAGCCTCCTGGATGTGCTCGCTCCACCAAGCCATCATCGGACGCCTGCGTTCGATATAGTCTGCCCGGTTATAGGCACTGCGAACTTCGTCCTTGTCGACATGGGCAAGCGCCACCTCGATCAACTCCGGCTCCCAACCGTGCTCGTTGAGGATGGTGCTGGCCATTGAGCGCATGCCATGGCTTACCAAGCGTCCCGCGAAGCCCATTCGCTTCAGTGCCATGTTGGCGGTCTGGCTGTTGCAGTGGCTGCGAGGGTTACGGTCGGCAGGAAACACGTATTCCCGATGTCCGCTATAGGGTTTGATCGCCTCCAAAAGCGCCAGTGCTTGATCGGTGAGCGGCACGATATGTATGCGTCGTTTCTTCATGCGCTCAGCAGGGATCATCCAGGTACGCTTTTCGAAGTCGATGTCGGCCCAGCGCACGGTGGCTGCTTCTGCTGGGCGGGTCATGGTGTTGAGCTGCCATTCGATCAGGCAGCGCGTGGTCCTTTTTATGCTGGCATTGGCAATTGCCACCATGAGCTCTTTCAGCTCATCGGGAGCAAGCGCCGCCATATTCTTCTTTTTCGGTTTCTTGAAGACGGAACGAATCCCGCTAAGCGGGTTTGCGTGAATCAGTCCCGAGTTGACCCCGTGAATCATGATCTCGTTGAGTCGCTGACTCAGTCGCTTGACTGTTTCCAGGCTGCCTTTGGTTTCAAGTGGTCGGAGTAAGTTGATGACTTGAGGGGCGCTGATGGCTGCAATCGGTGTGCTGGCCAAGTCCGGGAAAACGTGCAGCGTAAGGGAGCGCCAGATGTCCTCGGCGTAGGCTGGCGTCACTTCATCTTTTTTCAGTTCATGCCAAGCCGTCGCCACGTTTTGAAACGTGTGCTCTGTTGCGGCTTTTTTCACTTGGCGATCAGCATTTCGCTGCTCTTTCGGATCTAGTCCCTGAGCGACAAGCTCCCTAGCTTCAACAGTCCGTTTACGTGCTTGGGCCAGGCTGACTTCGGGAAAGGTACCTAATCCCATGTTGATCCGTTTTTTGGTCACGGGATGTATATAGTTGAAATTCCACAGCCTTGAGCCATTGATTCTCACTCGCATTTGTAGGCCGTTGCCATCCGTGAGCGTGTAGTCCTTTTCCTTAGGCTTGGCGGCTTTGACTTTCATGTCTGAAAGGCGAGTGGCTTGGGCGCACATGGTGTATTCCAATACTGTTTGTGTATTCCAAAAATTACCATCTGGGGGCTTGGAATACCACTTGGAATACACGTTTGCATGGATGTCTATGGACGCTGATGGATCCTGGTGGCGCTGAAAGCCCCGTATTTACTGGATTTAAGGCACAAAAAAAGACGTCCTTGGACGTCTTTAGATGTTGAAGTGGTGGAGCCGGGGGGATTTGAACCCCCGTCCGCCAGTACTCCGCTGTCGGTACTACATGCGTAGCCGTGTCTATTAAGTTAACCCTCAGCGACCCGACGGGCAGGGTGCTTTGGGCGAGTTGTGTAAGTTTTAGCCGCTTCGTCCACAACGTACTGCACGGCGATTCTGTTCTATATGACAATCATTTTGGGTTTACAGACATCCCCTGATGATTGCTGGACCCGAAGGTACCAGAAGGGAAGGCTAAGGCTGCTTACGCAGCGAGAGCGTATTCCCCGTAGGTTTCGTCATTGGCAACTATAAGAAGTTGCAACAGTGGATTTACGAGTTCTGTTACCAACTCGGCATGCACCTAAAGTTTCGCAACCGGCGTCGAATCCTAAACGGCCCCGAACTCATTGCTCAGTACATCTTGGTGAGCAACAAGCCTGCGCAGTGTACGCCAATCGGCGAGCAAGGCCAACCCGAAGGTTGGCCTTGTGGTGGGTCAGTTACGTGTTGGATTGCGAATCTGCATTTTGGTGATCAGGGCAGAGGTGACCTCTACGCAATCTTTGTCATTGCCGGCCGCCTGCGACGCTTGGGCCTTCTCCTGTGCTTCCTTGACGTTGTTCATGGACGATTCAGGAATGGATGGCTGACTGGTCACGAAGTCTTTTATGGTTTGAAGATTCCCGGCACAAAGGTCTTTGTCTGCCGCAAACACCGGCGACGTCAGCAGGGCACCAGCGATGAACAATCCAGCAATTGCAGAAAGCTTCATGGGTATCTCCTTGAACGGTTGGGCTCGGTGCTGCCGGATGATCTGGCGGCGATGCCGAGTTCGTAACAGGCCGCGTTTCGTAGCGGACCTGTTCAATCGACCGCGACGGCACGCAGGAATTCGGTTTTTTTGTAGCGGGTATGAAAAAGTAGGATCACCCCTTCAAACCGATCAGGCCGACTCGAATGTTAGTCGGCTCTTGGGTTATTTGTTGGTGTTCCCCGTCGATTTCTGGATTTCCAGAAGGGTTTGCTGGGTTTCGGCAAGACATTCGTCGGTTTTGCCTTGGGCCCTGAGGGCCTGGGCTTTACTAACACTGGCCGAGACGCGTGCATTCAGATCGGGCGACGTCTGGTATTGCGTCTTGGCACTTTCGATTTGATTCAAATTGGCATCGCACAGGCTTTCTGGCTTGCCTGCGGCGAACGAAATGGAAGCCATCATCGAGGCAGTAACGAACAGACCTAACAGTACAGAACGCTTCATGAGTATCTCCTTGCACTGAAGAATCCAGACTTCGCTGACCGTCAAAGCGGGCCACCGAAAAGAGGACAAGCCCCGAGTGTTCGGGGCTTGTTCTGTGGACTGTCGTCTTGCTCAAGGGTTCTGTTTTTCTTCAACAGGCCTTTGCCTGAGTCACCCGATCGACCAGGTAAACCAATCCGTGATAGTCGATCCCGCCATGCTGCGTCAGGCCGATTTCGCACGTACGGCTGGTGGAAACTCCTTCGCTGCAATGCTGCACCGCGTCCTTGAGTGTGCGCAGCGAGTGGCTGTTCAGCTCTGGAGTGGTAAAGCCCTTGTCGCCTGCAAAACCACAGCAGTGAATGCCCTCCGGAATCACCACGTTTTTACTGCACTTGCGCGCCAGATCAATCAGCGCCTGGCTTTCGCCAAGGTGCTGAGTGCTGCAGGTGACGTGTACGGCAATCGGCGCTTCCTGTGGGGTGAAGTCCAATCGATCAAGAAGATGCGTACGGATGAAACGCACCGGGTCGTACAGGTCCAGGCGAACATCTCCCACATCCTGCACCAGTCGCAACGTGCACGGGCTGGTGTCGCAATAGATCGGATCAAGCCCGCCGCGACTCGCGTGCAGCAGTGCGCTGATCAACTCCTGACGCTTGTGTTCGGCTTGTTCGGCATAGCCTTTGGAAGCGAAGGGTTGGCCGCAGCAAAGGTTGTCCTGATTGTCCGGGAAGATCACTTGATAACCAGCCTTTTCCAGCAATCCACGGGTTTTGTCGTACAGCGACATCTGCTCTTTATCACCCGCCGCCGGGCCCATGACCCGCGATACACAAGCGGCCAGATAGACCACACGCGGGCGCTCATCCGACACGCTCGGGCTGAAGCGAATGGCTTTCTCCGGCTGCGGCATGGCATTCGTCCAAAGCGGTACCTGACCTTTGGACAGGCGAGTCAGTGTTGCCGAAAGTTTCGCCAGACGCGGCGCACCCAGCAACATCCGCGCACCGTTGGCCACGTGCAGGGTGAAGCGCGCCCCTTGCAGGGTCTTGGCGAAATTTCCTTCAATCCAGTCAGCGGTTTTCTGATGCGTCGCGTGTCGGCCACGGAGCTTTTTCACCAGGTCTCCGGTGTTGATGCCTACAGGACAACGTTGTGCGCACAACCCGGTCGCCGCGCAGGTCTCGATGCCTTGATACTCGTAGGCTTTTTCCAGTTCAGTGGTATCGACGCCTGAACGTTTTTTCGCCTGAATGTCGCGCCAGATCACGATGCGCTGGCGTGGGCTGAGGGTCAGGCCTTTCGACGGGCAGACCGGTTCGCAAAAACCGCACTCGATGCACTTATCCACAATCTCGTCGGCTGCCGGCAGCGGCTTCAGGTGCTTGAGGTGGATCTGCGGATCTTCGCTGAGCACCACGTCCGGGTTAAGAATGCCGCTCGGGTCGAGCAGGCGTTTGAGTTGCCACATCAATTGGTAGGCATCGCTGCCCCATTCCAGCTCCACGAACGGCGCCATGTTGCGCCCGGTGCCGTGTTCAGCCTTCAGCGAACCTCCGAATTCCACCGCTACCAGTTGCGCGACGTCGTCCATGAACGCTTGATAGCGTGCGACTTCTTCCGGGCTGTTGAAGCCTTGGGTGAAGACGAAATGCAGATTGCCTTCCAGGGCGTGCCCGAAAAGGATCGCTTCGTCGTAGGAATGTTTGTCGAACAGCTCGATCAAGCGGTTTACACCGATGGCCAGTTGCTCGATCGGGAAGGTCACGTCCTCAATGATCACCGTGGTCCCGGTTTTACGCACGGCACCGACGGCGGGGAAGGTGTCCTTGCGGATTGCCCAGAGTCGGGCGTTCTCGACCGGGTCTTCGGTGAAGTCGACCTGTTTTTCCACCGGGAAGCCGATGAGCGACGTCATGATCTGCGCCAGTTGTTCCTGTAGCAACGTGGAAGACGCCGCGCGGGATTCGATCAGTAACGCACAGGCATTATTCGACAGCTGTTGTACGAAAGAGGGCATGCCCGGTTTGTCCTGCACCGAGCGAAGACTCCGCCGATCCAGCAACTCCACCGCCGACACCGGTTGGCTTTTCAGTACGGTGACGGCGTTGCAGCAGGTCTCCACATCCGGGAATACGATCAGCGCCGAAGCCTTGTTCGGATGATCGATCACCGTGTCGTAAGTCACCGCACTGATGAAGCCAAGGATGCCTTCGGAACCCACCAGCAAGTGGCTCAAGATATCCACAGGGTCGTCGAAATCCACCAAGGCGTTGAGCGACAGGCCGGTGGTATTTTTCAGACGATACTTTTGGCGAATTCTTGCAGCCAGTTCGGCATTGGCGCGGGTCTCGCGGCCCAAAGTCGCCAAGCGTTCCAGCAGATCCGCATGGCTTGCGTGAAACGCCGCAACACTGGCGGCATCTTCCGTATCAAGGCGCGTGCCGTCTGCCAGTACCAGACGAATCCCGGCCAGCGTGTGATAAGTGTTTTGCGCGGTGCCGCAGCACATGCCGCTGGCGTTATTGGCGACGATTCCGCCGATTTTGCAGGCGTTGATCGACGCCGGATCCGGGCCGATCTTGCGCCCGAACGGAGCCAGCCAGGCGTTGGCTTGTGCGCCGATCACTCCCGGTTGCAGACGGATTTGCGTGCCTTCGCCGCGTATCTCGCGAGCGTTCCAGTTATCCCCAAGCACAATCAAAACGGAGTCGCTGATTGCCTGCCCGGACAGGCTGGTGCCTGCGGCGCGGAAGGTCACCGGGACACGGTCGCGCTGGGCCAGTTGCAGCAGCGCCACCACTTCGTCTTCAGACTCGACGCGGATCACCAGTTGCGGAATCAGTCGATAGAAACTGGCGTCGGTGCCGAAGGCCAATGTCGACAGCGGATCATCGAAGCGGCGATCTGCCGGAATCAGTTGTTGCACATCGCGCAGGAAATTCGCCGGTAACGTCATTGGTCCTCCAGAATCAGAACCACCAGGTCTTTCGGGCCGTGGGCACCGTAGGCCAGCACTTGCTCGATGTCAGCGGTTTTCGACGGGCCCGACACCAGCAAGGCATTGGTCGGCATGCCTTGCGCCCATTCGAATTCCTGCTGCACCTGATAGAAATTGTCGCGGGTTTCGCTGGCCTTGAGCAGGGCGAAATGCACTGGCGGCACCAGGCTCATCAGCCGTGGTTCTTCGCGGGTCGGCCAGAGAATCAGGCTGCCAGTGGCGGCAATGGCGCCGAGGGTGCCAGTGAGGCTGGCCGGCGTGTCGTTGAACAACTCGGCTTTCCATTCTTCCATCGGCCGGTCGTAGGATTTCAGTGCCGGCAGATCGGGATTGTTCGCCCAGTGTTGTGTGATGCGTCGCCCGTGGGGTGTTGTCGGTGCGATCAACAGACTCGGCAACTGGCGGTCGCGCAGCAATTGCGCGAGCAGCGCTGGCCACTCTTCGCCAGTGCTCAGGTGAATCTCGGTGTGTACCGATTCCATCAATTTGCGCAGTTGTGGAATGCGTTGTTCGGCGCTGTAGGTGTAAGGCTGGGTCACCAGTTCGATATCGAAGTTGTCGGCTATCGGCGTGGCGCCGATCAGGCTTTTACGTAGCTTGCCGAGGATATTTTGCTTGGCGCTCATCAGCGGTCTCCCTGTTTGGCCAGGTGCTCGCGGGCCATGTCATGCAGTGATCGGGCGGCGGGTTTCGGCGCGCTGTGGTTCTGCGTCCATGGACCGACGTTGCTCGGAGTGAGGGCGCGCAGGCGCGTGGCGAAGAAGCCGAATAGCCGATACAGCGTTGGCGAGCTGTTGAGCTTGGCCCAGGCGTTCCAGATGAAGCGCTCCTTGCGCGAATACTTGCTGCCCTGGCCGCGCATCACTTGATGTGGGCTGTCCGGGGCTTTGACGTTCTCTTCGCGTAGGCGACGCAACAAAGCAGGGATAGGGATTTTTACCGGACACACTTCGCCGCAGGCGCCGCACAAGGAGGAGGCGCTCGGGTGATCCGGGACTTTCGCCAGACCGACCATGTGCGGGGTGATGATTTTGCCGATAGGCCCGGGGTAAACCTCGCCATAGGCGTGGCCACCGATTCGGGTGTAGACCGGGCAATGATTCATGCACGCGCCGCAGCGTATGCAGTTCAGGGTCTGACGCAATTCGCTGTCGGCGAAGGCCTGGGTGCGCCCGTTGTCGAGCAGGACCAGATGCACTTCTTGCGGGCCGTCGAGTTCATGATCCTTGCGTGGTCCGGAGATCATGTTGACGTAGGTGGTGATCGGGATACCCAGCGCCGAACGGGTCAGCAGCGACAGCAGCGGCACCACGTCGCGCAGGTTTTCCACGACTTTTTCGATACCGGTGACAGCGATGTGCACCGGCGGCACGGTGGTGGTCATGCGGCCGTTGCCTTCGTTTTCCACCAGCAGCAGGGTGCCGGTTTCGGCCACGGCGAAGTTGACGCCGGAGACGCCGATGTCCGCTTCGAAGAATTTCTGCCGCAGGACTCTGCGACCGATCTGAATGAGTTGGTCAACGTCCTTGGTGTATTCCACGCCAAGTTTGTCGTGGAACAAGGACGCGACCTGACCGGCATTCTTGTGGATCGCCGGCATAATGATGTGTGAAGGCTTCTCGTGGTCGAGCTGGACGATGTATTCCCCCATGTCGGACTCCAGACATTCAATGTCTTGAGCCTCGAGGAAATGGTTCATCTCCATCTCTTCGCTGACCATCGATTTGCCCTTGATCACTTGCCGCGCCTCGTGAGCGCGGATGATCGATAAGACGATGCCATTGGCTTCGTCCACCGTTTCCGCCCAGTGCACTGTCACACCGTTGCGGGTCAGGTTCTGTTCCAGTTGCTCGAGCAGGTCGGGCAACTTGGAGAGCGCGCGGGCTTTGATCGAGTTGCCCAAAGCACGCAAATGTTCTCTTTCGTGGGCATCGCTGAAAGACGCTGCCCGTTTGGTCATCAGTGAATCCATCGCGGTACGGAAGTTATTCCGTAGCTGCGCATCACCCAAGGCGTTGTGCGCCCGGGTGCGGAAATCTTCTTCTACGGCGACCGTAGGAATAATCGTCGAGGTGCTCATTTCGCACCTCCGGTTCGCTGCCAAAGGAAACTGGCCAGATGTTGGCCGCGCAACGCTTCCTGCTGTTTCTCCAGCGAGCCGTTGATGTTCATCAAACAGCCACAGTCGGCACTCAGCACCTTGTGCGCGCCGGATTCCTTCAACGCGCGGGTCTTGTCAGCCACCATCGCGCCGGAAATGTCTGGCATACGGACGCTGAATGTCCCACCGAAGCCACAGCATTCGCTTTCGTGATCGTGATTGACCCGTTCCACGTTGCTCAGCTGCGCCAACAACTCGCGGCCGTGCAGGTGGGTGTTCATCTCGCGACGTGCCGAACACGACGTGTGCAGCGCCACTTTCACCGGTTCGCCGCTGTCCTTGAGCTGCACCTTGCAGACAAACAGCAGGAACTCGGCCAATTCATAGGTCCGCGCCGCAAGGGCCTGAATCTGTTTCAAGGTTTGCGGCTCGTCCTTGAACAAGTCGGCGTAATGCTCGCGCAACATGCCCGCGCATGAACCCGACGGCACCACCACCGGATAATCCCCGGCAAACAGCGCCAGTTGCGAGCGCGCCACGGTCCGCGCCTGCTCGGTGTAACCCGAGGTGTAGGCCGGTTGTCCGCAACAACTCTGCCCTTGCGGGTATTCAACCCGAATGCCTTCGCGCTCCAGCAAGTGAATCGCGTCCATCCCGGCTTCGGGGTAGAACAGGTCAACCACGCACGTGCCGAACAGATAGACCCGCGACGGTTTCTCGCTGGGGTATTGCCGAGGTTCGGGCAGTGGCGGTGCAACGCGGGTCGCGTTCGGCACAGCGTTGTAATAAAGCTCGCTCATCAGGCGTGTCTCCGGGTGGGCCCGGTTATCCGTCTGTTGCGGCTGCTGAATATAAAGAGCGTTGCTTTCAGCAGCCTTACAGACCGGGTTGTGAATTGCTGACGCCGGAATCACGAACCGGCGTCGGTTATTTCCGTGTTGCCTGTAGGGTTAGTGCACCAGCATGCCGGTGAACCAGTAGGCCTGAGCCAAAGTGATCAGGCCGACAATCGTTGCAAAGAATAGGCTGTGCTTGAGTGTGAAGCGGAACAGATCCGATTCTTTGCCCACCAGACCGGTCGCAGCGCAGGCCACTGCGATCGATTGTGGCGAGATCATCTTGCCGGTCACGCCGCCGCTGGTGTTCGCGGCGACCAATAGAGTGTCGCTGACGCCAATCTGGTGTGCAGTGGTGGCTTGCAAGGAGCTGAACAGGGCGTTGGACGAGGTGTCGGAACCGGTCAGGAAGACGCCGAGCCAACCGAGGAACGGCGAGAAGAACGGGAAGGCTGCGCCGGTTCCCGCCAACACCAGGGCCATGGTCGAAGACATGCCGGAATAGTTGGTGACGAAGGCGAACGCCAACACCATGCCAATCGACAAAATCGGCCAGCGCAGTTCGTAAAAGGTTTCTTTAAAAGTGGTAAGACCAGTTTTGAAATTGATCTTCAGTACCAGCATCGAGATCAGTGCCGAGAAGAAAATCGCGGTGCCGGTCGCGGAAATCGGGTCGAGTTTGAACACCGCCGGGATCGCGGTTGGCGCGGCCACGATCGGTGCGGTTTTGATCACCAGTTGATCAAGGTGTGGGATCGCGAAGTTAAATACCCACGCATACATCGACCCGCCGGCGGCGAACATGGCTTTGAAAGGCTTCAGCGTCCAGATCGTCACCAGCACGGTGAGGATCAGGAACGGCGACCAGGCTTTGAAAATTTCCCCGAGGCTGTAAGGCGACGCCACGGTGGTGCGTTTCTGCCCGAAACCACCGACGCTCGCGGTAATCGCTGCACTGGATGTGGCGCCGGCGATTTGCGCGCCTGCGGTGCGTTTCGGCTGCCAGACTTTGAGGAACAGAGTTAGGGAAATCAGGCTGGCCAGGGCCGAGGTGATGTCCGGCAGTTCCGGGCCGATGAAGTTCGACGTGAAGTATTGAGTGATGGCAAAGCTCAGGCCCGCGACCAGTGCGGCCGGCCAGGTTTCACGCACGCCGCGCATGCCGTCCATCATGAACACCAGCCAGAACGGCACGAACAACGACAGCAGCGGCAGTTGGCGGCCAGTCATCGCGCCGATCTTGAAGGCGTCGATGCCAGTGACTTGTCCGGCAACGATGATCGGAATCCCCAGGGCGCCGAAGGCAACCGGCGCGGTGTTGGCGATCAGGCACAGACCTGCGGCATACAACGGGTTGAAACCGAGTCCGACAAGCAGGGCGGCGGTGATCGCCACCGGCGCACCGAAACCGGCGGCACCTTCCAGGAACGCGCCGAAGCAGAAACCGATCAGCAATACCTGCAAGCGCTGGTCGTCGGTGATCGACAGTACCGAGCTGCGAATAACTTCGAACTGACCACTTTTGACCGTCAGTTTGTAGAGGAATACCGCCGCGACAATGATCCAGGCAATCGGCCAAAGGCCGTAGGCGAAGCCATATCCAGCGGCGGCGAAGGCCATATCGACCGGCATCTGGAACGCGAAGATCGCCACGGCAATCGACAAGGCCAGCGTGATGCTGCCGGCCACATGGCCCTTGAGACGAAACACCGCCAAGGCGAGGAAGAAGAAAACGATGGGGATGACGGCCGCGAGTGCGGAAACGCCGAGACTGCCGAGCGGGCTGTAGAGCTGTTGCCAGGTTTGCATATGGGGTGGCCCCTAATTGTTGTTGGTCAGGCACTGTCAGCGTATTTGGATAATTGGTAATACCAATTTACAATCGCTGTTGGCTAGGGTAAAAGCCTTGATGTCGGTGTGTCAATTTGTCGCCCTGAAACTTTTGTCGAATAAGCGGAGCAGATTGCATCTGATCCGGTTTGAGCGGGTGTCGTCTGGTAGGTGTGGCCAAGGCGCCGATAGGCCAGAATAGAGGCCCCGGCAAGCGATCGGGATCGTGGAGAAATGAGTTATGGGGTTTGATCAGATACGTCAGCGCCGTTTGTCTGACGATATTGTCGAGCGACTCGAGGGGATGATCCTTGAGGGCACGCTGAAGTCCGGTGAGCGGCTTCCGGCGGAGCGCGCGCTGGCCGAGCAATTTGGCGTATCACGTCCGTCATTGCGCGAAGCGATTCAGAAACTGGCGGCCAAAGGTCTGCTGGTCAGCCGTCAGGGTGGCGGCAATTATGTGGTGGAAAGTCTGGGTTCGACGTTCAGCGATCCACTGCTGCAATTGCTCGAAAGCAATCCCGAGGCACAGCGTGACTTGCTGGAGTTTCGCCATACTCTGGAAGCATCGTGCGCCTATTACGCCGCATTACGCGCCACCGACGTGGATCGCGAGCGGCTGACTGCGGCCTTTGAAGAGTTACAGGACTGCTATTCGCGTCACGACGAAGTGAGCCGGACGGAAGAGGGCGCGGCGGATGCGAAGTTTCATCTGGCGATTGCCGAGGCCAGCCATAACGCGGTGTTGCTGCACACCATTCGTGGGTTATTTGATCTGCTCAAGCGTAACGTCGTGACCAACATCGGCGGGATGTACAAACAGCGTACGGAAACCCGCGACATGCTGATCACTCAGCATCGGGAATTGTATCTGGCGATTATCGAAGGGCGTGCAGAGCAGGCGCGTGAAGTTTCCAGTCGACACATTTTGTATGTGCAGGAAGTGCTGGAAGAGGTGCGGCAGGAGGTTCAGCGCATGGCTCGGGCGGAGCGGCGCAAGGGGATGTAGCTTTTTAAAAGCAAAAGATCGCAGCCTGCGTTAGCTCTCTGTGGGAGCTGCCGAAGGCTGCGATCTTTTGCTGGCGTCACACAACTCAAGCAGAAAGATCAGTCTTCCTTGCCCTTGTTGCGCACCGCACGCTGCAGCTCACGACCCGCATCACGTTCGCGCTCGGTGTCACGCTTGTCGTATTCCTTCTTGCCCTTGCCCAGAGCGATCTCGCACTTGACCATGTGCTTGCTCCAGTACCAGGACAGGCATACGCAGGCGTAACCCTTTTGTTGCACAGCGGCGGCGAGCTTTTCCAGTTCGCGGCGGTTGAGCAGCAATTTGCGTGTGCGCACCGGGTCGGCGATGACGTGGGTGCTGGCGGTCATCAGAGGCGTGATGTGACTGCCGAGCAGCCACGCTTCGCCATCCTTGAGCAGCACGTAACTGTCGACCAGTTGCAGCTTGCTTGCCCGCAGACTTTTTACTTCCCAGCCGGCCAGGACCAGACCAGCCTCGAACTTATGCTCGATGAAGTAATCGTGTCGCGCCTTTTTGTTCTGCGCGATGGTCCCTGTTGGGTGTTTCTTCTGTTTAGCCATAGGGGCGGCATTATATGGAGATAAACGGCCGTCGGCTACGGTGATGCTGCGTGCTTGAGCAGGTTGAGTGAATCCCGGACAATGCGGCCTCTTTTTCTAACGCTTGGGCGTGATAAACGATGTCGACAGACAAGGTTTCTGTCCACGGCAGTTGGGCTAGCCGCTGGGTATTCATACTCGCCGCGACCGGTTCGGCCGTGGGACTGGGTAGTATCTGGAAGTTCCCCTACATGGTCGGGGTCTACGGCGGCGGTGCGTTTGTACTGATGTTTCTGGCGTGCATCGCACTGATCGGCATTCCGGTAATGCTGGCTGAAACCCTGATCGGCCGGCGTGCGCGGCAGAGTCCGGCGAATGCCTTGAAGGTGCTGGCACTGGAAGCCGGGCACTCGGCGAAATGGTCGTGGGGCGCCTTTGCCGGGATGATTACGGCGCTGCTGATCCTGTCTTTCTATAGTGTGGTGGGCGGCTGGTCGCTGGACTACATCGTCGATATGGGCCGCGGGGACTTTCAGGGGGTGACCCCGGATCAGGTTGGTGCGTATTTCGGCAATGTCATCGCCGACCCATGGCGCCTGACACTTTGGCACACGATTTTCATGCTGCTATCGGCCGTGGTGATTGCCAAAGGCGTGGTTGCGGGGCTTGAACGCAGTCTGCGGATCATGATGCCGCTACTATTTGTGATGATCCTGGTGTTGCTGGGCTACAGCATGACAACCGGGCACTTCATGGAAGGCGTGCATTTCATGTTCGACTTCCACCCCGAAAAAGTCCTCGACGGACTGCTGCCAGCCATGGGCCACGCGTTCTTTTCCCTGAGCGTGGGTGTCGGCTCGATCATGATCTACGGGGCTTATATGCCCAAGGATGCATCGTTATCCGGTACGGTCGTCGGTGTCGCGCTGCTCGATACTTTCGTTTCGCTGGTGGCTGGTCTGGCCTTGTTTCCGATTGTGTTCGCCGCCGGCCTGAACCCGAGCGAAGGCCCTGGCCTGATGTTCGTCAGCTTGCCATTTGCCTTTGGTAACGTAGCGTTTGGTCAGTTGATGGGCGTGGTGTTCTTCGTGCTGGTCGCGGTTGCGGCCTGGAGTTCGGCCATTTCTCTGCTTGAGCCGATGGTGGCTTATCTGGTCGAACGCACCAAAGTCAGCCGCGCCTGGGTGACTTTCTGGCTGGCATTCGTTTGCTGGTTCGTAGGTTTGGGCACTGTTTTCTCCTTCAATATCTGGAAGGAAGCCAAATTTTTCGTGAACGAAGGCGGGATGTTCCATCTCTACCAATGGGGTGCGGCAAGCGGTCTGGACTTCTTCGGTGTGATCGACTTCTTCACCTCGCGGATCATGTTGCCGCTCGGCGGACTGTGCTTCGTGCTATTCGCCGGATGGGTGATGGGGCGTGAAGCGGTGCGTGACGAGTTGTCGATCCGTAACCCGGTACTGTTTGGTCTGTCCTTGTTCTTGATGCGCTACGTGGCGCCTATCGGCATAGTTGTAGTGTTTGCCGCTCAGCTCTGGAAGTAACGCTTACATGACGACACATATTCAACGATCAGCATTGCTGCCTTACCCGGCCCAGTTCCTTTATGACCTGGTCAACGACGTGGCGCGTTACCCTGAGTTCTTGCCGTGGTGCTCGTCCGCCGAAGTGCTGGAAAGCTCGCCGGAGCATATGCGCGCCAGTGTCGGCGTGGCCAAGGGCGGTCTGAGTCAGCATTTCGTGACGCGCAACACGTTGGTGCCGGGGCAGTCGATCGAGATGAATCTCGAAGAAGGCCCGTTCAATCAGTTGCATGGCGTCTGGGTGTTCAAGGTGTTGAACGAGAAGGCCTGCAAGATCAGTCTGGATCTTTCGTTCGACTACGCGGGCCCTTTGGTGCGTGCCACTCTGGGGCCGCTGTTCAATCAGGCGGCGAATACGCTGGTGGATGCGTTCTGTCAGCGCGCCAAGCAGATGCATGGTTGAGTCAGTGATCGAGATAGAAGTCGTGTATGCGGCCGTTGATCGTCAGGTCTTGCGTGCGGTGAGTGTCCCCGAAGGGAATACTGTGCGTGAGGCATTGATCAAGTCCGGGATTGGTGACGAGTTCCCTGAGCTTGATCTGACTGAATGCCCGTTGGGAATCTTCGGCAAAGTGATTGCCGATCCGCAGGTTCGCCTGATTCGGGCAGGGGATCGCATTGAAATTTATCGTCCTTTGCTCGCTGATCCGAAAGAAGTGCGGCGCCTGCGTGCGGCCAAGGCTGCCGAGGCGAAAGCTAGAAATCAGTAGGTCGGCTAAACGACAGGCAATAAAAAACCCGGAATTCCGGGTTTTTTATTGCGTCGCAAATTACTGCGGCGAGGTGTCCAGCGGCTCTGGTGTCGGAACCGGAACGGTTTCTACACCATCGACGTCCTTCTGGATCTGATCCAGCAAGGAACCTGGCTTAACCGGTTTTTCCGGTGTTGGCTTCTCGGCGTTTTCAGCAGGAGCGGTCACGGTAGTGCCACTGTCCTTGCCGAGAATGGCTTCGTCACGGCTGACGCCCGGCATAAAGTCACCGGACAGGCTGACAAGCTGGTCGTTTGAGTTGAAAATAACGCTGACGCGTTCCTGTTGGCGTTCACCGCCACCCGGTTGCAGGCTGTACAGATAATCCCAGCGATCGGCATGGAACGTGTCGGCAAGCAGGGGGTTGCCCATGATAAACCGTACTTGCGGCCGGGTCATTCCCGGGCGTAACTGGTCTATCATGTCCTGCGTGACGACATTGCCCTGCTGGATGTCGATTTTGTAAACCCCGGGGAATGAACAACCGGCGAGTGCGAGCAGTCCCACAAAGGTGAAACTGGTTAGCAAGAGCTTGGTGTTTTGCATCGGTGGGCGACTTCCACTATCTTGGCTGGGACAACGTAAACGCCGATCATACCCGCATTAAGAGAAGCTGCGAAGCAGCATCGCGAGAAAGCTGACCATGGTTGAAAATAGCGAACTACGCAAAGCCGGCCTCAAAGTGACCCTGCCACGGGTCAAGATCCTGCAAATGCTCGACTCTACCGAGCAGCGTCACATGAGTGCCGAGGACGTCTACAAGGCGTTGATGGAAGCTGGCGAGGACGTCGGTCTGGCCACGGTTTACCGTGTTCTGACCCAGTTCGAAGCGGCTGGCCTCGTGGTCCGTCACAACTTCGACGGTGGCCACGCGGTTTTCGAATTGGCCGACGGTGGACACCACGACCATATGGTCAACGTGGAAACCGGTGAGGTTGTCGAATTCGTCAGCGTTGAAATCGAAAAGCTTCAGAAGGCAATTGCCGACGAGCACGGTGTCGAGTTGGTGGATCACAACCTGGTGCTGTACGTACGCAAGAAAAAGTAAGCATGTCGCGCGAATTTCAGGTTCGCGAAACGAGCGAAGGCGACCCGTGGGTCGCCTTCGTGCTTTCTGCTGTGCGTGAAATTTAAGCTTTTGCGGTAACGACCATCTTTTTGGCGTGAGCCAGGGATTCTTTGGTCAGATCGATTCCGCCCAGCATCCGCGCCACTTCTTCTATACGGTCGTTCTTGCTCAGCTTGGAGACGGCTGTATGCGTCGCCTGTTCGCCGCGTACCTTGTGCACGAACAGATGCTGATGCCCCTGCGCCGCCACTTGCGGCAAGTGCGTCACGGTCAGCACCTGTCCGCGTTCACCTAGTCGGCGCAACAACTGGCCGACAATCTCAGCGGTAGGGCCGCCAATGCCCACGTCGACTTCGTCGAACACCAGTGTCGGAATGCGCGAGGTCTGTGCAGTGATGACCTGAATCGCCAGGCTGATCCGCGACAGCTCGCCACCGGACGCCACTTTCGCCAGTGCCTTGAGTGGCTGGCCAGGGTTGGCGCTGACCAGCAATTCAACCTGTTCGAGTCCGTTGGGCAGCAGTTCATCGCTGCTATTGGCGCGTAGTTCGATAGTGAAGCGACCGCCGGGCATGCCCAAACGTTGAATCTCTTGTTCCACCGCGCTGGCAAGGCTGCCGGCAGCCTGGTGGCGCAAATCACTCAGTTCTCGCGCTTTTTCCTGATAGTGACGGGCATAGGAGGCCAGTTCTTCGCCCAGTCGCTCAATGGACTCGTCATTGGCATTAAGGCTTTCGATTTCATCCAGCAGTTTCTGCTGCATCTCTCCGACTTCGGTCGGCTGGATCCGGTGTTTGCGTGCCAGCGTGTAAATAGCGTCGAGGCGCTCTTCCAGATATTGCAGGCGTGCCGGATCGGCATCGAAGTTGTCGAGGAAACGATTGAGTTCACCGACCGCTTCCTCAACCTGTATTTGTGCGCTGGTCAGCAAGCTGCTGGCTTCGCCAAGCGCACCAACGGAATTGTTCACGCTCGAGAGGCGATTGAGGCTGGCGGTCAGCGCGTTCAGTACATTGCCGGAGTCACTTTCGCTGCACTGCTCGACGACTTGCCGGCAAATGCCAAGCAAGGTTTCAGCGTTGGTCAGGTTTTTGTGTTCCTGCTCCAGCTGTTCGAGTTCGTTATCACCGAGGCCGAGGTTTTCCAGTTCTTCGAGCTGGTAGCTGAGCAGTTGATGGCGGGCGCGTTGTTCATCGCCGGAGTTGGAGAGGCGCTCCAGCTCCTGGCGAGTCTGCCGCCAGCGCTGGGCAGCCAGTTGCACTTGGCGAGCCAGGTCGGTAGCGCCAGCGTATTCGTCGAGCAGGCGACGGTGGGTATCGGTTTTCAGGAGGGACTGGTGCTCATGCTGGCTATGGATGTCGATCATCAGTTCGCCGAGTGCCTTGAGATCGCCAAGCGGGCAGGGCGTGCCGTTGATATAGCCGCGAGAACGTCCTTCAGACGTGATGACCCGACGCAGGATGCACGGGCCGTCGATGTCCAGATCGCGCTCGGCCAGCCAGGCACTGGCCTCGGGGATGTCGGCAAGATCGAAGGTCGCGAGGATATCGGCCTTGTCGGCGCCCGGGCGAACCACGCCACTGTCGGCGCGATCGCCAAGGGTCAGGCCCAGGGCGTCGAGCATGATCGACTTGCCGGCGCCGGTTTCCCCGGTGATCACGCTCATCCCGCGATCAAGTTCGAGATCGAGATGTTCAACGATGGCGTAGTTATGTACGGACAGGTGCACCAGCATAAAGGCCGCTCCCAGGCTTTAGGTCTGGTTATTTATACAGTGTTTTGTTTCGGGCTGACAATGCCCTCCCTTAGCTCGATTTGCTTGAACGCAATTTCTGCTTAGTGCATCGAGGAATGAGAATGCGGCACTTTTTTGTAGGGTTAATCGTTGAAGGCCCTTGAAGCCTGATTTTGCGGCCCCATATATCGGGGCAGAAGCGCGAGTCGAACTCGCGGACGATATTGAAAGGAGAATTCTATGGCTGACGAACAGACAGTAGATAAGCAAAACCCAGAAGCCAATCAGGCGCCCGAGGGTTCGGGTGACGACCTGGCGACCCGTGTACAAGTGCTCGAAGAGCAATTGGCCGCCGCGCAGGATCAGTCTCTGCGTGTCGCTGCCGATCTGCAGAACGTCCGTCGTCGTGCCGAGCAGGACGTGGAAAAGGCGCACAAGTTTGCGCTGGAAAAGTTCGCCGGCGACCTGCTGCCGATCGTCGACAGCCTGGAGCGCGGCCTCGAGCTGTCGAACCCGGACGACGAAAGCATCCGTCCGATGCGTGAAGGCATCGAGCTGACCCTGAAAATGTTCCACGACACCCTCAAGCGTTATCAGCTTGAAGCGATCGATCCGCATGGCGAACCATTCAACGCCGTTCAGCATCAGGCGATGGCCATGCAGGAAAGTGCCGACGTCGAGCCGAACAGTGTCCTGAAGGTGTTCCAAAAGGGCTACCAACTTAACGGTCGCCTGTTGCGTCCGGCCATGGTTGTGGTCAGCAAGGCGCCGGCGCCAATTTCGCCTTCGATTGACGAGAAGGCTTGAAATTAGTCGCAAGGCCCCCATTTAGGAGTCAAGCGTTTAAGTGCTACCGCAGTTAGCCACCACTGCTGCGGCATCCAAATCCAAAGTTTCGGGAGAGTGAACATGGGCAAAATTATCGGTATCGACCTGGGGACTACCAACTCCTGCGTCTCCGTGCTGGAAAACGGCAAAGCAAAAGTTATTGAAAACGCTGAAGGCGCGCGTACCACGCCGTCGATCATCGCTTACGCCAACGATGGCGAAATCCTGGTCGGTCAGTCTGCCAAGCGTCAGGCAGTGACTAACCCGCACAACACTCTGTACGCGGTAAAGCGTCTGATCGGTCGTCGTTTCGACGAAGAAGTTGTGCAGAAAGACATCCAGATGGTGCCTTACAAGATCGTCAAGGCTGACAACAACGACGCCTGGGTTGAAGTGAACGGCCAGAAAATGGCACCGCCACAAATCTCGGCTGAAATTCTGAAAAAGATGAAGAAGACCGCCGAAGACTACCTCGGCGAGCCAGTGACTGAGGCGGTGATCACCGTTCCGGCCTACTTCAACGACAGCCAGCGCCAAGCGACCAAAGACGCCGGCCGCATCGCCGGTCTGGACGTAAAACGTATCATCAACGAACCAACCGCAGCCGCTCTGGCTTACGGTATGGACAAGGCCAAGGGCGATCACACTGTGATCGTTTATGACCTGGGTGGCGGTACTTTCGACGTTTCCGTGATCGAGATCGCTGAAGTTGACGGCGAGCATCAGTTCGAAGTGTTGGCCACCAACGGTGACACGTTCCTGGGCGGTGAAGACTTCGACATTCGTCTGATCGACTACCTCGTTGACGAATTCAAGAAAGAAAGCGGCATGAACCTTAAGGGTGACCCGCTGGCCATGCAGCGCCTGAAAGAAGCCGCTGAAAAAGCCAAGATCGAGCTGTCCTCTGCTCAGTCGACCGACGTCAACCTGCCGTACATCACTGCAGACGCCACCGGTCCTAAGCACCTGAACGTGAAGATCTCGCGTGCCAAGCTCGAAGCGCTGGTTGAAGACCTGGTTCAGCGCACCATCGAACCTTGCCGCATTGCCATGAAAGACGCAGGCCTGGACGTTGGCGCGATCAACGACGTGATCCTGGTCGGCGGTCAGACCCGTATGCCGCTGGTGCAGAAGCTGGTTACCGATTTCTTCGGTAAAGAAGCGCGTAAAGACGTCAACCCGGACGAAGCTGTTGCCATGGGCGCTGCTATCCAGGGCGCTGTTCTGGCCGGTGACGTGAAAGACGTACTGCTGCTCGACGTCAGCCCGCTGACCCTGGGTATCGAAACCATGGGTGGCGTGATGACTGCGCTGATCGAGAAAAACACCACGATTCCTACCAAGAAATCGCAAGTGTTCTCGACTGCCGACGACAACCAGGGCGCCGTGACCATTCACGTCCTGCAGGGCGAGCGTAAGCAAGCCGCACAGAACAAGTCCCTGGGCAAGTTCGACCTGGCCGACATTCCACCTGCTCCACGTGGCGTGCCGCAGATCGAAGTGACCTTTGACATCGACGCCAACGGCATCCTGCACGTCGGTGCGAAAGACAAGGCGACCGGCAAGACCCAGTCGATCGTGATCAAGGCCAACTCCGGTCTGTCCGACGAAGAAATCGAGCGCATGGTGCGTGACGCCGAAGCTAACGCTGACGAAGACCGCAAGTTCGAAGAACTGGCCGCTGCCCGTAACCAGGGTGATGCACTGGTTCACTCGACTCGCAAAATGATCACCGAAGCGGGCGACAAAGTTACCGCCGAAGAGAAGGCTGCGATCGAGGCTGCTGTGGTTGCTCTGGAAGTTGCTGTTAAAGGCGACGACAAGGCTGCCATCGAAGCGAAGGTTGAAGAGCTGTCGAAAGTCTCCGCTCCGGTTGCTCAGAAGATGTACGCCGAACAGGCTCAGCCTGCTGAAGGCGCAGCACCGCACGACGAGAAAGCTGAAAAGACTGACGATGTTGTCGATGCCGAGTTCGAAGAAGTCAAAGACCCCAAGTAAGTTGTTGGTCGGCCGGTTGACTGCCTTTAGGCGGTGACTGGTAGGATGTCGCCGCGCGGGAGCTTGCTCCCGCGTTGGCGTATCTGGAATACGCGAATTTTTACAGTATGCGACAAGGTTCGAATGCTGGTGGTATGGCCGAAAATGCTCCTGCTTTTCGCGCCGAAAGTACCGCATGAATCAAAGACCAGGATCGTTGAATTGACGTGAGTTGGGTCCGGGCCTGTATTGGGGCTCAGCGAGTTTGGCGATCCTCAGGAGGGGTTTGCCGGACGTCCTCAAGAGTGCAAAGACTTATGGCAAAGCGTGACTATTACGAAGTGTTGGGTGTTGAGCGTGGCTCAAGCGATGCGGATCTGAAGAAGGCCTATCGTCGTCTGGCGATGAAGCATCACCCGGACCGTAATCCCGATGACAAAGCATCGGAAGAACTGTTCAAAGAGGCCAACGAGGCCTATGAAGTGCTGTCCGATTCCAGCAAGCGTGCAGCTTACGACCAGTACGGTCATGCCGGTGTCGACCCGAGCATGGGTGGTGGCGGTGCAGGTTTCGGCGGTCAGAACTTCTCTGACATCTTTGGTGATGTCTTCAGTGATTTCTTTGGTGGCGGTCGCGGCGGTTCCCGTGGCGGCGCTCAGCGTGGCAGCGACTTGCGCTACACCCTGGAGCTGAATCTGGAAGAGGCAGTGCGCGGCACGAGCGTGAATATCCGTGTGCCGACGCTGGTCAACTGCAAGCCGTGCGATGGCTCGGGCGCCAAAAAAGGCTCGTCGCCTTCGACGTGCCCGACGTGCGGTGGCATCGGTCAGGTGCGCATGCAGCAAGGCTTCTTCTCGGTGCAGCAGACCTGCCCGCGCTGCCATGGCCAAGGCAAGATCATTTCCGATCCGTGCGATTCCTGCCACGGTGACGGCCGCGTCGAAGAGTACAAAACCCTGTCGGTCAAAGTGCCGGCCGGCGTTGACACCGGCGACCGCATTCGCTTGTCCGGCGAAGGCGAGGCGGGTACTCAAGGCGGCCCGACTGGCGATCTGTACGTGGTCATCAACGTCCGCGAACACGACATCTTCCAGCGTGACGGCAAGCATCTGTTCTGCGAAGTGCCGATCAGCTTCGTTGACGCGGCGCTGGGCGGCGAACTGGAAATCCCGACCCTCGACGGTCGCGTCAAGCTGAAAATCCCTGAAGGCACTCAGACCGGCAAGCAGTTCCGTGTGCGCGGCAAAGGCGTGGCGCCGGTGCGTGGCGGTGGTGCGGGCGATCTGATGTGCCGTGTAGCGGTCGAGACCCCGGTCAACCTGAACCGTCGTCAGCGCGAATTGCTGGAAGAGTTCCGTAGTTCTTTGGCGGACGACAACAGCCATTCCCCGAAAACCACCGGTTGGTTCGACGGTGTGAAGCGCTTCTTCGGCGATTTGTAAGGAGTCGGCATGCGACGTATTGCAGTGATGGGCGCCGCCGGGCGCATGGGCAAGATTCTGGTTGAGGCCGTGCAGCAGCGCGCGCCTCTGACCGGTTTGACTGCCGCTGTCGTCCGTCCTGGCAGCACGCTGATCGGGGTGGATGCCGGTGAGTTGGCTTCGCTGGGGCGAATTGGTGTGCCGCTGTCCGGTCATGTGGAAGCGGTCGCTGATGAGTTTGATGTGTTGATCGACTTCACGCTTCCGGAAGTGATGCTGAAGAACCTGGCGTTCTGCCGTAAGGCGGGCAAGGCCATGGTCATCGGCACTACCGGTCTGGATGCTGCGCAGAAGCAGTTGCTGGTCGAGGCGGGCAAGGATATTCCAATCGTGTTCGCCGCCAACTTCAGTGTTGGCGTCAATCTGTCGCTGAAGTTGCTCGACATGGCGGCACGCGTGTTGGGTGATGAGGCGGACATCGAAATCATCGAAGCGCATCACCGACACAAGATCGATGCGCCGTCGGGGACCGCGTTGCGCATGGGCGAGGTCATTGCCGGTGCGCTGGATCGTGACTTGCAGAAAGTTGCCGTCTACGGTCGGGAAGGTCACACCGGTGTGCGCGAGCGTGAAACCATCGGTTTTGCCACTGTTCGTGGTGGTGATGTCGTCGGTGATCACACCGTGCTGTTTGCCTGCGAAGGCGAGCGCCTGGAGATCACTCACAAGGCTTCCAGTCGCATGACCTTCGCCAAGGGTGCGGTACGTGCAGCCTTGTGGCTGGAGGGTCGTGAGCCGGGTCTTTATGACATGCAGGATGTGCTCGACCTGCGTTGAGCCGTTATTGAATCCGGCGCAAACGCCCTGTTTGCGCTGGTTTTTCTCCGCTTGGCGACTTCCTGTCGCATTCTCCGGCCTTTAAGGCTCTTTAGCGGTGGACCAAAAAAGCCTTTTTCTGTAAGCTACAGCTTTAGTGTGTCCACTAAAAGCGCGCAGAATAATTCAGTGAAGAAGCGGGGTGACGTGTCCATACGTCACTCCGCTTTTTTACAACCTGCGATCGCCCTTTCATGCGTTATTTACGGGAGGTCTTCTTGACTAAGCCAGCCATACTTGCCCTTGCTGATGGCAGCATTTTTCGCGGCGAAGCCATTGGAGCCGACGGTCAAACCGTTGGTGAGGTGGTGTTCAACACCGCAATGACCGGCTATCAGGAAATCCTTACCGATCCTTCCTACGCCCAACAGATCGTTACCCTGACTTACCCGCACATCGGCAACACCGGCACCACGCCGGAAGACGCCGAGTCCGACCGCGTCTGGTCCGCTGGCCTGGTCATCCGTGACCTGCCTCTGGTAGCGAGCAACTGGCGTAACACGATGTCCCTGTCCGACTACCTGAAAGCCAACAACGTTGTGGCAATCGCCGGTATCGACACCCGTCGCCTGACCCGCATCCTGCGTGAGAAAGGCGCACAGAACGGCTGCATCATGGCCGGTGACAACATCTCCGAAGAAGCTGCGATTGCCGCTGCCCAAGGCTTCCCGGGCCTGAAAGGCATGGATCTGGCGAAAGTCGTCAGCACCAAGAAGCAATACGAATGGCGTTCGACTGTCTGGGATCTGAAAACCGACAGCCACGCGACCATCGAAGCTTCCGAGCTGCCATACCACGTGGTTGCCTTCGACTACGGCGTCAAGGTCAACATCCTGCGCATGCTGGTCGAGCGCGGCTGCCGCGTCACCGTCGTGCCGGCACAAACTCCGGCTGCTGACGTGCTGGCACTGAAGCCGGATGGCGTGTTCCTGTCCAACGGTCCTGGTGATCCTGAGCCGTGCGACTACGCGATCCAGGCGATCAAGGACGTGCTGGAAACCGAAATTCCGGTATTCGGCATCTGCCTCGGCCACCAACTGCTGGCTCTGGCCTCCGGTGCCAAGACCCTGAAAATGGGTCACGGCCACCACGGTGCCAATCACCCGGTGCAGGATCTGGACACTGGCGTCGTGATGATCACCAGCCAGAACCACGGTTTCGCGGTAGACGAAGCGACCTTGCCAGCCAACGTTCGGGCGATCCACAAATCGCTGTTCGACGGCACCCTGCAAGGCATCGAGCGCACCGACAAGAGCGCGTTCAGCTTCCAGGGCCACCCTGAAGCGAGCCCGGGCCCGAACGATGTAGCGCCACTGTTCGACCGCTTCATCAACGAGATGGCCAAGCGACGCTAAGCGTTCGCCTTGAGACTGTAGAGAGAAGCCCCTCGAGGGCGGCCCCGAACCCGGCGGCCCCTTCGAGACTTCAGAAATCGATCAAGACGGCTTGCCGACTGACCTGCGGATTTGAGTGACAAACCCATGCCAAAACGTACAGACATTAAAAGCATCCTGATTCTCGGCGCTGGCCCGATCGTTATCGGCCAGGCCTGCGAATTCGACTACTCCGGCGCCCAGGCTTGCAAAGCCCTGCGCGAAGAGGGTTATCGCGTCATCCTGGTGAACTCCAACCCGGCCACCATCATGACCGACCCGGACATGGCTGACGCCACGTACATCGAGCCGATCAAGTGGCAGACTGTTGCCAAGATCATCGAAAAAGAACGTCCGGATGCCATGCTGCCTACCATGGGCGGCCAGACCGCTCTTAACTGCGCCCTGGATCTGGAGCGCGAAGGCGTTCTGGAGAAGTTCGGCGTGGAAATGATCGGCGCCAACGCCGACACCATCGACAAGGCTGAAGACCGTTCGCGTTTCGACAAGGCGATGAAATCCATCGGCCTGGCGTGCCCGCGTTCCGGTATCGCCCATAGCATGGAAGAAGCCAACGCGGTTCTCGAAACCCTGGGCTTCCCGTGCATCATCCGTCCGTCCTTTACCATGGGCGGCACTGGCGGCGGTATCGCTTACAACCGCGAAGAGTTCGAAGAAATCTGCGCACGTGGTCTGGACTTGTCGCCGACCAAAGAGCTGCTGATCGACGAATCGCTGATCGGCTGGAAAGAATATGAAATGGAAGTTGTCCGCGACAAAAAGGACAACTGCATCATCGTCTGCTCGATCGAAAACTTCGACCCGATGGGCGTGCACACCGGTGACTCGATCACCGTGGCTCCGGCTCAGACCCTGACCGACAAGGAATACCAGATCCTGCGTAACGCCTCTCTGGCGGTACTGCGCGAGATCGGCGTCGAGACCGGCGGTTCCAACGTGCAGTTCGGTATCTGCCCTGACACTGGCCGTATGGTCGTGATCGAAATGAACCCGCGCGTATCGCGTTCCTCGGCGCTGGCTTCGAAAGCCACCGGTTTCCCGATCGCCAAAGTCGCGGCCAAACTGGCTGTGGGTTACACCCTCGACGAACTGTCGAACGACATCACCGGCGGCAAGACCCCGGCGTCCTTCGAGCCGTCCATCGACTACGTCGTCACCAAGCTGCCGCGCTTCGCCTTCGAGAAGTTCGCCAAGGCTGACGCACGCCTGACCACTCAGATGAAGTCGGTGGGTGAAGTCATGGCCATCGGCCGTACTTTCCAGGAATCCCTGCAGAAAGCCCTGCGCGGTCTGGAAGTGGGCGTTTGCGGTCTGGACGAGAAACTCGACCTGAGCAACCCGGAAAGCATGAGCGTGCTCAAGCGTGAGCTGACTGTGCCGGGCGCCGAGCGTATCTGGTACGTGGCCGACGCTTTCCGCGCCGGCATGACCGTCGAAGAAATCTTTGGCATGAACATGATCGACCCGTGGTTCCTGGTGCAGATCGAAGATCTGATCAAAGACGAAGAGAAGGTCAAGACCCTCGGTCTGTCCGCTATCGACCGCGACCTGATGTTCAAGCTCAAGCGCAAAGGCTTCTCCGATCAGCGTCTGGCCAAGCTGCTGGGCGTCACCGAGAAAAACCTGCGTACTCACCGCCACAAGCTGGATGTGTTCCCGGTCTACAAGCGCGTTGACACCTGCGCGGCCGAGTTCGCCACCGATACCGCTTACCTGTACTCGACTTACGAGGAAGAGTGCGAAGCTGCGCCGTCCGGTCGCGACAAGATCATGATTCTGGGCGGTGGTCCAAACCGTATCGGTCAGGGTATCGAGTTCGACTACTGCTGCGTTCACGCTGCGCTCGCTCTGCGCGAAGACGGTTACGAGACCATCATGGTCAACTGCAACCCGGAAACCGTTTCCACTGACTACGACACTTCTGACCGTCTGTACTTCGAGCCGGTAACCCTGGAAGACGTGCTGGAAATCGTTCGTGTCGAGAAGCCGAAAGGCGTGATCGTCCAGTACGGTGGCCAGACTCCGCTGAAACTGGCTCGTGCCCTGGAAGCCGCCGGTGTGCCGATCATCGGCACCAGCCCTGATGCCATCGACCGCGCCGAAGACCGTGAGCGCTTCCAGCAAATGGTTGAGCGTCTGAACCTGCGTCAGCCGCCAAACGCCACCGTGCGTAGCGAGGACGAAGCGATCCGTGCCGCCAGCAAGATCGGTTATCCGCTGGTCGTGCGTCCGTCCTACGTACTGGGCGGCCGGGCGATGGAAATCGTTTACGAAGAAGAAGAACTCAAACGCTACTTGCGTGATGCGGTGAAAGTGTCGAACGACAGCCCTGTGCTGCTCGACCACTTCCTCAACTGCGCCATCGAGATGGACGTTGACGCAGTCTGCGACGGTACTGATGTCGTGATCGGCGCGATCATGCAGCACATCGAGCAGGCCGGCGTTCACTCCGGTGACTCCGCGTGCTCGCTGCCGCCGTACTCGCTGCCGCTGCATATCCAGGACGAGATGCGCGAGCAGGTCAAGAAAATGGCCCTGGAGTTGGGTGTTGTCGGCCTGATGAACGTGCAATTGGCGCTGCAAGGCGAAGACATCTACGTCATCGAAGTCAACCCGCGCGCTTCGCGTACCGTGCCGTTTGTCTCCAAGTGCATCGGTGTTTCCCTGGCGATGATCGCGGCTCGCGTGATGGCCGGTAAAACCCTGAAAGAAATCGGCTTCACCAAAGAAATCATTCCGAACTTCTACAGCGTGAAAGAGGCGGTCTTCCCGTTCGCCAAATTCCCTGGCGTTGACCCGATCCTCGGCCCAGAGATGAAGTCGACCGGTGAAGTGATGGGTGTCGGCGACACCTTCGGTGAAGCATTCGCCAAGGCCCAGATGGGCGCGAGCGAAGTGCTGCCGACCGGCGGTACTGCGTTTATCAGTGTGCGCGACGATGACAAACCGCTGGTTGCAGGCGTGGCCCGTGATCTGATCAACTTGGGCTTCGAAGTGGTTGCCACTGCCGGTACTGCCAAGCTGATCGAAGCTGCAGGCCTGAAAGTGCGCCGTGTGAACAAGGTGACCGAGGGTCGTCCGCACGTGGTCGACATGATCAAGAATGACGAAGTCACGCTGATCATCAACACCACTGAAGGTCGTCAGTCGATCGCTGACTCTTACTCCATTCGCCGTAATGCCTTGCAGCACAAGATTTACTGCACCACCACCATTGCGGCGGGCGAAGCTATCTGTGAAGCGCTGAAGTTCGGTCCGGAAAAGACCGTGCGTCGCTTGCAGGATCTACACGCAGGATTGAAGGCATGATCAAGTACCCAATGACCGTCCAGGGCGCGAAAGCCCTGGAAGAAGAACACGCTCACCTGACCAAGGTCGTCCGTCCGAAGCTCAGCCAGGACATCGGTACGGCCCGCGAGTTGGGTGATTTGAAGGAAAACGCTGAATACCATGCCGCCCGCGAACAGCAAGGCATGGTCGAAGCGCGGATTCGTGACATTGAAGGCCGGATTCAGAATCAGGTCGTTATTGATGTCACAACAATTCCTCACACCGGCAAAGTGATTTTCGGTACTACCGTGGAAATCGCTAACGTCGAGACGGATGAAAGCGTCACTTACCACATCGTGGGTGAGGATGAGGCTGACTTCAAACTCGGCAAGATTTCGGTCGGTTCGCCTCTGGCCCGCGCCTTGATCGGCAAGGAAGAGGGCGACGTGGTTGCCGTGAAAACGCCAAGTGGCGTTATCGAGTACGAGATTGTCGAAGTCCGTCACATCTGAAACCGGGCGCCCGCTGCATGCGGGCGCCATGCTTTGGCAGCTGACCCAGATGCTGTGGGTCGGTGGTCTCTGGTTGATTCATTTCGGTTTGCAGCCGGTGTTGGGCAGGATTGGCCTGGCGCCGCTGCTGATCGATGAAGTCGCCAGTGCATTTGAAGTGCTGGTGGTGGGTTTTTCCGCCGCATGCGTTATTTTTCAGGCTTTGGTGCTGGTACAGGCCGAGGGCCTTGGCAGTCTATGGCGGGATTTTCGCGGGCAGGTGCTGTTGATGGCGTTGTATGCGTGCGCGATGTTTATCGCAGTACGAATCGGCTGGCCGGATGCGCAGCGCTGGCAGGTGTTCAGTTATCTGGTTCTGGGGTTTTCCGGGCTGGTGCTGGTGATGCAGCCGGTGCCGGGATGGAGTGGCAGGGTGCGCGAAGCACACCCTTGACCCTTTTCATCACTTGAAGCGATGAACGTTCGACAGTTGCTTGTTGGCGCTGAAGTTCTTGCGGTAAACCAGTGCCATCTTGCCGATGACCTGTACCAGATCCGCTTTGCCGACCTTGCACAGCTCTGCAATGTGCGCGAGGCGTGACTCGCGATCGAGGATGTTGAGCTTGATTTTGATCAGCTCGTGATCCGCCAAGGCGCGTTCAAGTTCGGCTAGCACACCTTCAGTCAAACCGTTGTCAGCCACAGTCAAAACCGGTTTCAGGTGATGGCCAATGGATTTGTACTGTTTCTTCTGCTCTGGAGTGAGCGGCATAATCTGACCCTTTCGTCTGGATTCTGTAAAATGGCGGCCATTTTACCCGAGGGTTCGTGGATCCGCCCAATTAATCACGACCCTTATCATCGAGGTGCCCAATGGCGCGTTCCAAGACAAGCCTTGGTTGGCTGAAAAGACATGTCAATGATCCTTACGTGAAGCAGGCGCAGAAGGATGGCTACCGCTCGCGTGCGAGTTACAAGCTTCTGGAAGTCCAGGAGAAATACAAGCTGATCCGCCCTGGCATGAGCGTTGTCGACCTCGGGGCTGCGCCCGGTGGCTGGTCGCAGGTTACCAGTCGGCTGATCGGTGGTCAGGGGCGTCTGATCGCTTCGGACATCCTGGAAATGGACAGCATTCCGGACGTGACTTTTATCCAGGGTGACTTCACCGAAGACGCAGTGCTCGCGCGGATCCTTGAAGCTGTGGGTAATTCGCAGGTTGACCTTGTGATTTCCGATATGGCCCCCAATATGAGTGGTACGCCTGAGGTGGACATGCCAAAAGCCATGTTTCTTTGCGAGCTGGCGCTTGATCTGGCGGAACGAATACTCAAGCCGGGTGGAAATTTCGTGATCAAGATTTTTCAGGGCGAAGGGTTTGATGTTTACCTGAAGGATGCTCGTCGGAAATTCGACAAGATCCAGATGATCAAGCCTGACTCTTCCCGTGGCAGTTCCCGCGAGCAATACATGTTGGCTTGGGGCTACCGCGGTCGCAGTGAATAAAACGAGGTTTTTGTGCGGGGTGATAGGTTTTTCGTATTTTGCCCTGCGTGCATAAGCGAATATTGTGTAGAAAGTGTTTCACAAAGGGTTACAGACGGCGCCTGCCAGAGTTGTAGGTAATGTAGTAAGTTAGGCCGGTGAATATCATGCGAAGCGCGCGCCAGTAGCGGAGCTTGCTTCAGAGGGTAGTTAATTGAACGATATGGCAAAGAATCTGATCCTGTGGTTGATCATCGCGGCTGTCCTGGTGACAGTGATGAACAACTTCTCCAGCCCTAACGAGCCGCAGACCCTCAACTATTCCGACTTCATCCAGCAGGTCAAGGATGGCAAGGTCGAGCGCGTAGCGGTTGATGGCTATGTGATTACCGGCAAGCGCAACGATGGCGATAGCTTCAAGACCATTCGTCCGGCGATTCAGGACAATGGCCTGATCGGCGACCTGGTCGACAACCATGTTGTGGTCGAAGGCAAGCAGCCTGAGCAGCAAAGCATCTGGACCCAGCTTCTGGTGGCCAGCTTCCCGATCCTGGTGATCATCGCGGTGTTCATGTTCTTTATGCGCCAGATGCAGGGCGGCGCCGGTGGCAAGGGCGGGCCGATGAGCTTTGGCAAGAGCAAGGCGCGTCTGCTGTCCGAAGATCAGGTGAAAACCACTTTGGCTGACGTTGCCGGTTGCGACGAAGCCAAGGAAGAAGTTGGTGAGCTGGTTGAGTTCCTCCGTGATCCGGGCAAGTTCCAGCGTCTGGGCGGTCGCATTCCTCGCGGTGTGCTGATGGTGGGCCCTCCGGGTACCGGTAAAACCTTGCTGGCCAAGGCAATTGCCGGTGAAGCCAAGGTGCCTTTCTTCACCATCTCCGGTTCCGACTTTGTTGAAATGTTCGTGGGTGTCGGCGCGAGCCGCGTTCGCGACATGTTCGAGCAGGCCAAGAAGCACGCGCCATGCATCATCTTCATCGACGAAATCGACGCCGTCGGTCGTCATCGTGGCGCCGGTATGGGTGGTGGGCACGACGAGCGTGAGCAGACCCTCAACCAGTTGCTGGTTGAGATGGACGGCTTCGAAATGAATGACGGCATCATCGTAATCGCTGCGACCAACCGTCCTGACGTACTCGACCCTGCATTGCTGCGTCCGGGCCGTTTCGACCGTCAGGTCGTGGTCGGTTTGCCGGATATTCGTGGTCGCGAACAGATCCTCAAGGTTCACATGCGTAAAGTGCCAATGGGCGACGACGTTGCTCCGGCCGTTATCGCTCGCGGTACTCCGGGCTTCTCCGGTGCCGACCTTGCCAACCTGGTCAACGAAGCCTCGCTGTTTGCGGCTCGCGCCGGCAAGCGCATCGTCGAGATGAAAGAGTTCGAGCTGGCCAAAGACAAGATCATGATGGGCGCCGAGCGCAAATCGATGGTCATGTCCGAGAAAGAGAAGCAGAACACTGCTTACCACGAAGCTGGCCACGCCATTGTTGGTCGTGTTGTGCCTGAGCATGATCCGGTCTACAAGGTTTCGATCATTCCGCGCGGTCGTGCGTTGGGTGTGACCATGTTCCTTCCGGAAGAAGATCGCTACAGCCTGTCCAAGCGTGCGTTGATCAGCCAGATCTGCTCCCTGTATGGCGGCCGTATTGCTGAGGAAATGACCCTTGGCTTCGATGGTGTGACCACGGGTGCTTCCAACGACATCATGCGTGCCAGCCAGATTGCGCGGAACATGGTGACCAAGTGGGGCCTGTCGGAAAAACTCGGTCCGCTGATGTATGCCGAAGAAGAGGGTGAAGTATTCCTTGGTCGCGGCGGCGGTGGCCAGGCTGCAAGCTTCTCCGGTGAGACAGCCAAACTGATCGACTCCGAAGTGCGCAGCATCATTGATCAGTGCTACGGCACTGCCAAGCAGATCCTCACGGACAACCGTGACAAGCTTGATGCCATGGCTGATGCGCTGATGAAGTACGAAACGATTGATGCCGAGCAGATCGACGACATCATGGCTGGTCGTCCGCCTCGCGAGCCTCGCGACTGGTCGGGAGGCACTGGTACGCCGCCGCCTCCGGTTGTTCAGGATGAGCGTCCGGAAACACCGATTGGCGGTCCGGCTGCTGACGTTTAAGGTTTTTAATGACTTCTGTACAGTCCCTGACCCGGTTGCCTTGCGGCAACCGGGTTCTTGATTTGGCCCGGACGCATGTCATGGGTATTCTCAATGTCACTCCCGATTCGTTCTCCGATGGCGGCCGCTACAGCCAACTCGACGCGGCCTTGCGCCATGCCGAGTCTATGGTTGCGGCTGGTGCGACGCTGATCGATGTGGGTGGTGAGTCCACTCGTCCCGGCGCGCGAGCGGTTTCGCCGCTGGAAGAGCTAGAACGCGTGGCGCCAATCGTTGAGCTGATCAATCGCGAACTCGATGTAATTATCTCGGTAGATACGTCGACCCCCGCCGTGATGCGCGAAACTGCGCGGCTGGGCGCGGGTTTGATCAACGATGTGCGGTCGCTCCGGCGCGATGGCGCACTGGATGCGGCGGCGGCAACGGGTTTGCCGGTCTGCCTCATGCATATGCTCGGTGAGCCGGGTGATATGCAGAACAATCCGCAGTATCAGGATGTCACGCGGGAAGTGGGTGAGTTTCTCGCTGAGCGCATGGCTCAATGTGCGCTGGCGGGTATCCCCGCAGACCGGATCGTTCTCGACCCGGGCTTTGGCTTCGCCAAAACCCTGCAGCACAATCTAAGCTTGTTCAAGCATATGGAAGCCCTGCATGCGCTGGGGCGGCCATTGCTGGTCGGTGTTTCACGCAAGAGCATGATCGGCCAGGCGCTTAATCGCCCGGTAGGTGAGCGTCTGCATGGTGGTCTGGCACTCGCGGCACTGGCATCTGTCAAAGGCGCGCGTATATTGCGCGTCCATGATGTAGCGGAGACGGTGGACGTGGTGAGAATGATCGCGGCCGTCGAATCAGCCGAATAAGAATGATGGAGCACTTATGAGCAAGAAATACTTTGGTACTGACGGCATTCGTGGCCGAGTCGGGGTATACCCGATTACTCCTGACTTCATGCTTAAACTCGGTTGGGCTGCTGGCATGGCGTTCCGCAAGATGGGCGCGTGCAAGGTGCTGGTCGGCAAGGACACGCGAATCTCCGGCTACATGTTCGAATCGGCCCTTGAGGCTGGCCTGACATCGGCAGGTGCTGATGTGATGCTGCTCGGCCCGATGCCGACGCCGGCGATTGCTTACCTGTCGCGCACGTTCCAGGCTGAGGCCGGAATTGTAATAAGCGCTTCGCACAATCCGCACGATGATAACGGCATCAAGTTCTTCTCCGGTAAAGGCACCAAGCTGCCGGATGAGCTGGAGCTGATGATTGAGGAGTTGCTCGATACGCCAATGACCGTGGTTGAGTCGAGCAAGATCGGCAAGGTTTCGCGAATCAACGATGCGTCCGGTCGTTACATTGAATTCTGCAAGAGTAGCGTGCCGACAGGGACCAACTTTTCCGGTCTCAAGATTGTCATCGACTGCGCCCACGGTGCTACCTATAAAGTTGCCCCAAGCGTTTTTCGTGAGCTTGGCGCGGAAGTTGTCGTGTTGTCGGCCCAGCCCAATGGTCTGAACATCAACGACAACTGTGGCTCAACCCATATGGGGCAGTTGCAGGCGGCCGTCCTGGCTGAGCACGCTGATCTGGGCATCGCTTTTGATGGCGATGGCGATCGGGTTCTGATGGTCGATCACACTGGCACAATCGTTGATGGTGATGACTTGTTGTTCATCATTGCGCGTGATCTGCATGAGCGTGGCAAGTTGCAGGGTGGCGTGGTCGGTACTCTGATGAGTAACCTCGGTCTGGAATTGGCCCTCGCTGAACTTTCGATTCCATTTATTCGTGCCAATGTCGGCGACCGCTATGTGATAGCCGAGTTGCTGGAGCGCAATTGGCTGGTCGGTGGTGAGAACTCGGGGCACATCGTTTGCTTCAATCACACCACGACTGGCGATGCGATCATCGCTGCACTGCAGGTGCTGATGTCGCTCAAGACGCGTAATCAAGGTCTGGCGCAAGCCCGGCAAGCACTGCGCAAGTGCCCTCAGGTGCTGATCAATGTGCGTTTTGGTGGTGGCGAAAGCCCGCTGGAGCATGCGGCTGTCAAGGAAGCCAGTGCGCGTGTAACCCAGGCAATGGCGGGGCGCGGCCGTGTGCTTTTGCGCAAGTCCGGCACAGAGCCTCTGGTGCGCGTAATGGTCGAAGGCGAGGATGAAGCTCAGGTTCGCAGTTACGCCGAAGAACTGGCAAAACTGGTAACTGAAGTTTCTGCCTGATTCGGCTTGCAAGCCATGATTGTGTTGGGTAACATCTGCGCCCACTTTGACCGACGAGGTACAGCATGCGTCGCCCTATGGTAGCTGGTAACTGGAAGATGCACGGTACCCGCGCCAGCGTCGCTGAGCTGATCAACGGCCTTCGTCATCTGGCCTTGCCTAGCGGTGTTGATGTCGCGGTATTCCCGCCTTGCTTGTATATCAATCAAGTGGTTGATGGCTTGAAAGGCAAGTCGATTTCGGTCGGCGCGCAGAACTCTGCGGTGGAGTCCATGCAAGGTGCGTTGACTGGTGAGATTGCGCCGAGTCAGTTGGTGGATGCAGGTTGTTCCCTGGTACTTGTCGGGCATTCCGAACGCCGTCAGATAATGGGCGAGCGAGACGCAATGCTGAATCGCAAGTTCGCAGCGGCACAGGCATGTGGCTTAATCCCGGTGTTGTGCGTAGGGGAGACCCTCGAGCAGCGCGAAGCTGGTAAAACTCTTGAGGTTGTCGGGCGTCAGCTGGGCAGCATCATCGAGGAGCTGGGTGTAGGTGCCTTTGCCAAGGCAGTCATTGCTTACGAGCCTGTCTGGGCCATTGGTACCGGACTGACTGCAACGCCGCAACAGGCTCAGGATGTGCATAAAGCCATTCGTGAGCAGTTGGCGGCAGAGAATTCTGAAGTCGCACGAGGTGTGCGGCTTCTATACGGCGGCAGCGTGAAGGCGGCCAATGCGGTCGAACTGTTCGGCATGCCGGATATCGATGGGGGGCTCATTGGTGGGGCTTCCCTGAATGCAGATGAGTTCGGTGCGATCTGTCGCGCCGCGGGAAACTGAAAAAATGCTGGAAACAGTCGTAGTCGTTTTTCATCTGCTGGGTGCATTGGGCGTAGTTGCTCTGGTTTTGCTGCAGCAGGGTAAAGGTGCGGATGCTGGTGCGTCTTTCGGAGCAGGTGCTTCAAATACTGTGTTCGGAAGCCAAGGTTCCTCTACCTTTCTTAGTAAGTTTACTGCTATACTTGCCGCCGGTTTCTTCATAACCAGCCTGGGGTTAGGTTACTTTGCTAAAGAGAAGGCTCATCAGCTGACTCAAGCAGGATTGCCAGATCCAGCAGTGTTGGAAGTACCTAAGCAACAACAACCGGCTTCTGATGATGTACCGGTGCTTCAAGAGCAAAAGTCGGCTACTCCAGCGACTGACGTACCTCCAGCTCAAGAGCAGAAGTAAGAAGGGTTTCAAAAGTAGTTTTGCCGAGGTGGTGGAATTGGTAGACACGCAACCTTGAGGTGGTTGTGCCCATAGGGTGTAGGGGTTCGAGTCCCCTTCTCGGTACCAATTAGTCAGGAGAGCCCGCTGTTGCGGGCTTTCTTGCAGGTGGAAGGTTACATTGACCCTATAAGGGATCGGTCGTATACTTCCGCCCCAGCTTTGTCGCGGGGTGGAGCAGTCTGGTAGCTCGTCGGGCTCATAACCCGAAGGTCGTCGGTTCAAATCCGGCCCCCGCAACCAGTTTTAGGAGCCCCTTTTAAGGGGCTTTTTGTTAGCTGGACACTTTCAACGCCGCTGTTCGACGGCGTTTCAAGGATGGGCGTTATGCCCATTTTTTTATTTTGCATAGCATGCACATATCATGCACTAGGGGGTTCAGGTGTCGAGCAAGCTAGAAGAGTTGCAGGCCTTGCTGGCCCCGGTGGTCGTGGCCCTAGGCTATGAATGCTGGGGTATCGAGTTTTCGGCTCAAGGTCGTCACTCGATGTTGCGCGTTTATATCGATAAAGAGGGTGGCGTGCTGGTGGACGATTGCGCCATTGTCAGCCGTCAGATCAGCGGTGTTCTGGATGTTGAAGATCCGATCTCTGTTGAATACACCCTCGAAGTTTCCTCGCCTGGCATGGAGCGCCCACTGTTCACTATTGAGCAGTTTGCAAAATTTGCCGGTGAACAAGTGAAGATCAAGCTGCGCTCGCCTTTTGAAGGTCGACGCAACTTTCAGGGCCTTCTGCGCGGTGTAGAAGAGCAGGACGTCGTGGTGCAGGTAGATGACCATGAGTTCCTGTTGCCGATCGATATGATCGACAAGGCCAACATTATTCCCAGTTTTGACTGAGACGCGGATCCCGCGGATCCAATGGCTTGCGAAAGGCGAGGCGTACGATGAGCAAAGAAGTACTGCTGGTTGTTGAGTCGGTATCCAATGAAAAGGGCGTACCGGCAAGCGTAATTTTTGAAGCGCTGGAGCTGGCCCTAGCCACTGCTACCAAAAAGCGTTTTGAAGACGAAGTTGACCTGCGTGTGGAAATTAACCGCCACACCGGTTCTTACGAAACTTTCCGTCGCTGGACGGTCGTCGAAGAGAATGATCTCGACGATCCGGCTATCGAAACCTGGCCAACCAAGGTTGCCGAAACGCATCCTGGTGCCAAGGTTGGCGACGTCGTTGAAGAAAAAATCGATTCTATCGAGTTCGGCCGCATTGCTGCGCAGACTGCGAAGCAAGTCATCGTGCAGAAAGTGCGTGAAGCCGAGCGCGCTCAAGTGGTTGACGCCTATCGCGAGCGCCTGGGAGAAATCATCTCCGGCACCGTGAAGAAAGTCACCCGCGACAACGTGATCGTCGATCTGGGCAATAACGCTGAAGCGTTGCTGGCCCGTGAAGACATCATCTCTCGCGAAACCTTCCGTGTCGGCGTGCGTCTGCGTGCGCTGCTCAAGGAAATCCGCACCGAGAACCGAGGCCCGCAGTTGATCCTGTCGCGTACCGCGCCGGAAATGCTGATCGAGCTGTTCCGCATCGAAGTGCCGGAAATTGCCGAAGGCCTGATCGAAGTAATGGCTGCGTCCCGTGATCCGGGTTCGCGCGCCAAGATCGCCGTTCGCTCGAAGGACAAACGCATTGACCCGCAGGGCGCTTGCATCGGTATGCGCGGTTCGCGCGTCCAGGCAGTGTCGGGTGAGTTGGGCGGTGAGCGTGTTGATATCGTCCTGTGGGACGACAACCCGGCTCAGTTCGTAATCAACGCCATGTCCCCGGCCGAGGTTGCGGCAATTATCGTTGACGAAGATGCCCACGCCATGGACATCGCCGTTGGCGCAGACAATCTGGCTCAGGCCATCGGTCGTGGTGGTCAGAACGTGCGTCTGGCAAGCCAGTTGACTGGCTGGACCCTGAACGTGATGACCGAATCGGACATCCAGGCTAAGCAGCAAGCAGAAACCGGCGACATCCTGCGCAACTTCATCGACGAGCTGGAAGTCGACGAAGATCTGGCACAGGTGCTGGTAGATGAAGGCTTCACCAGCCTGGAAGAGATTGCCTACGTACCGTTGGAAGAAATGCTCAACATCGACGGCTTTGACGAAGACACCGTCAACGAGCTTCGCGCTCGTGCCAAGGATCGTTTGTTGACCAAAGCCATCGCTACTGAGGAAAAGCTGGCAGACGCCCATCCGGCCGAAGACCTGCTCTCGCTTGAGGGTATGGACAAGGATTTGGCGATGGAACTGGCGGTGCGCGGCGTAATTACCCGCGAAGACCTGGCCGAGCAGTCTATTGACGATCTGCTCGACATCGACGGCATTGACGATGATCGTGCCGGCAAGTTGATCATGGCCGCCCGAGCCCATTGGTTCGAGTAATTAGGCGCGGCCTGAGGAGAGAAGTGCATGACGCAAGTCACGGTGAAACAACTGGCCGATGAGGTCAAAACACCGGTAGAGCGCCTGTTGCAGCAGATGCGTGAGGCAGGTCTGCCGCACACCGCCGCCGAAGAAAATGTGACTGACAGTGAGAAGCAATCCCTGCTGACTCACTTGAAGAGCAGTCACAAGGCGAAAGTGGAAGAACCACGCAAGATCACGCTGCAGCGTAAAACCACCAGCACCCTGCGTGTGGCTGGTAGCAAAAGCATCAGCGTAGAAGTTCGCAAAAAGAAAGTTTTCGTACAGCGCAGCCCGGAAGAAATCGAAGCCGAGCGCAAGCGTGAACTGGATGAGCGTCGCGCAGTAGAAAATGCTACGCGCCAGAAGGCTGAAGAAGAAGCCAAGCAGCGCGCCGAAGAAGAAGCGCGCCGCCAGCCTGCTGCTGCGCAAGCCGCTACTAACGACGCCGCTTCGGCGCCGGCCGCAGTTGCTGAGCCAGTACGCGAAAGCGCACCGGTAGCCGCTGCTCCAGCACCGTCTGCTGACGTTCGTAACAAGCAGAACGAACAGCGCCGTCCGGACAAACCACGTGCCGATGACAACAATCGTCGCAGTGGCGGTGGTGATGGCGAGCGTAAAAACGCTCCGCATCGCGCATCGGTCAAAGAGAAAGCGCCAGCACCACGTGTCGCGCCACGTACTACCGACGAAGAAAGCGATGGCTTCCGTCGTGGTGGTCGCGGCAAGGCCAAGCTGAAGAAGCGCAACGCTCACGGTTTCCAGAGCCCAACCGGCCCTGTCGTGCGTGATGTGCAGATCGGCGAGACCATCACCGTTGGCGATCTCGCCAATCAGATGTCGGTCAAGGCTGCTGAAATCATCAAGTTCATGTTCAAACTGGGTACTCCAGCGACCATCAACCAGGTGCTTGATCAGGAAACTGCTCAGCTGGTAGCCGAAGAGTTGGGCCACAAAGTGACCTTGGTCAGCGACACCGCTCTGGAAGATTCCCTGGCCGAGTCCCTGAAGTTTGAAGGTGAGTCGTTCTCCCGTGCACCAGTCGTGACCGTAATGGGCCACGTTGACCACGGTAAGACCTCGCTGCTCGACTACATCCGTCGTGCCAAGGTTGCTGCTGGCGAAGCCGGCGGTATCACCCAGCACATCGGTGCGTACCACGTTGAAACCGAACGCGGCATGGTCACTTTCCTCGACACCCCGGGTCACGCCGCGTTTACCGCAATGCGTGCCCGTGGTGCCAAGGCGACCGACATCGTGATTCTGGTCGTTGCAGCCGATGACGGCGTAATGCCGCAGACCATTGAAGCTGTTCAGCACGCAGTAGCGGCTGGCGTTCCACTGGTGGTTGCAGTGAACAAGATCGACAAGCCGGGCGCTGATCTTGATCGCATCCGTAGTGAGCTGTCGGTTCACGGCGTGACGTCGGAAGAGTGGGGCGGTGATACGCCGTTCGTACCGGTTTCGGCGAAAGTCGGTACTGGCGTGGACGAACTGCTCGAAGCTGTTCTGCTGCAAGCCGAGGTTCTCGAACTGAAAGCGACCCCATCGGCTCCTGGCCGTGGTGTTGTGGTTGAATCGCGTCTCGACAAAGGTCGTGGCCCGGTTGCAACCGTTCTGGTTCAAGACGGTACCCTGCGCCAAGGCGACATGGTTCTGGTCGGTTCGAACTATGGCCGCGTTCGCGCCATGCTCGATGAGAACGGCAAGCCAATCAAGGAAGCCGGTCCTTCCATCCCTGTCGAGATCCTCGGCCTGGACGGTACCCCGGACGCTGGCGACGAGATGAGCGTAGTTGCAGACGAGAAGAAAGCCCGTGAAGTGGCTCTGTTCCGTCAAGGCAAGTTCCGCGAAGTCAAACTGGCTCGCGCTCACGCCGGCAAGCTGGAAAACATCTTCGAAAACATGGGTCAGGCAGAGAAGAAGACGCTCAACATCGTCCTCAAATCCGACGTCCGTGGTTCGCTGGAAGCTTTGCAGGGCGCTCTGAATGGCCTGGGCAACGACGAAGTGCAAGTGCGGGTAGTCGGCGGCGGTGTCGGTGGTATCACCGAATCCGACGCTAACCTGGCACTGGCTTCCAACGCTGTACTGTTTGGCTTCAACGTGCGTGCCGATGCTGGCGCTCGCAAGATCGTCGAGCAGGAAGGTCTGGATATGCGTTACTACAACGTGATCTACGACATCATCGAAGACGTCAAGAAAGCCCTGACCGGTATGCTCGGCAGCGATGTTCGCGAGAACATCCTGGGTATCGCCGAAGTGCGTGACGTGTTCCGTTCGCCGAAGTTTGGCGCGATCGCAGGCTGCATGGTGATCGAAGGTGTTGTGCACCGTAACCGTCCGATCCGTGTACTGCGTGAAGACATCGTTATCTTCGAAGGCGAGCTGGAATCCCTGCGCCGCTTCAAGGATGACGCTTCCGAAGTACGTGCCGGCATGGAATGCGGTATCGGCGTGAAGAGCTACAACGACGTCAAAGTCGGTGACAAGATCGAAGTCTTCGAGAAGGTTCAGGTTGCTCGCAGCCTCTAACTCGCGCACTTCAAGGGCCACGTCGAGCCGCCGCATGCAGATGCGCGCCACGGCGTCAGGACTCTAAACGCAACGCCCGGTCTGGCTTTTGTCAGGCCGGGCGTTTGCCGCTTTCAGACCTTGCGGGTTTCACCGTGGGGCAGTAACAGGTAACAAGTCATGGCAAAAGAATACAGCCGTACCCAACGTATCGGCGATCAGATGCAGCGTGAGCTGGCCCAGCTGATCCGTCGTGAAGTCAAAGATCCGCGCGTCGGCCTGGTCACCATTACCGCTGTGGAAGTCAGCCGTGACGTCGGTCACGCAAAGATTTTCATCACCGTAATGGGGCAGGACAATGCTGAAGATATCGCGCAAAGCATCAAGGTCCTGAATGCCGCCGCGGGTTTCCTGCGTATGCAACTGGCCCGCGAAATGAAGCTGCGAAGCGTGCCGCAATTGCACTTCCACTACGACGAATCCGTCGTGCGGGGTGCGCACCTGTCGGCCCTGATCGAGCGCGCCGTTGCTGAAGACAATCAGCACCCGGCAGTTGCTGAACCTGAAGACACCAAGGAGTAATTCGGTGGCTCAGGTCAAACGTATCCGTCGTAACGTCAGCGGTATCATCCTGCTCGACAAGCCGCTGGGGTTCACCTCCAACGCCGCGTTGCAGAAGGTTCGCTGGTTGCTCAACGCCGAGAAGGCCGGGCACACCGGAAGTCTCGATCCTCTGGCCAGCGGTGTGTTGCCGTTGTGCTTCGGCGAAGCGACCAAGTTTTCGCAATACCTGCTCGATTCCGACAAGGCTTATGAAACCCTGGCGCAACTGGGCAAGACCACCACCACGGCGGATGCCGAAGGTGAGGTTTTGCAGGAACGCCCGGTGACCGTTGGTCGCGCCGATGTCGAGGCTGTCTTGCCGAAATTTCGCGGCCAAATCAGTCAGATACCGCCGATGTACTCGGCGCTCAAGCGTGATGGCCAGCCGCTGTACAAGCTGGCCCGTGCAGGCGAAGTAGTGGAGCGCGAACCGCGTTCTGTTACTATTGCGCGCTTGGAATTACTGGCCTTCGAAGGCGATACTGCGCGACTTGCGGTGGATTGCAGCAAGGGCACCTATATTCGCACCCTCGTGGAGGATATCGGTGAGCAACTCGGTTGTGGTGCGTACGTCGCAGAATTGCGCCGTACCCAGGCCGGGCCTTTCACCCTGGCGCAGACCGTGACCCTCGAAGAGCTCGAAGCGGTACATGCCGAAGGCGGCAACGAAGCGGTCGACCGCTTCCTGATGCCATCGGACAGCGGCCTGCAGGATTGGCCGCTGTTGCACTTCTCGGAAGCGAGCGCGTTCTACTGGCTCAACGGCCAGCCGGTACGTGCCCCGGATGCTCCGAAGTTCGGCATGGTGCGGGTACAGGATCACAATGGTCGCTTCATCGGTATCGGTGAAGTGAGCGAAGACGGGCGTATCGCGCCACGTCGCTTGATTCGGTCAGAATGACCGGAACCGGCCTGTGTAACAGCAGGTCGGCGAGTGTGGCTGTTAACAGGCACGGTCACGACTCATTTATAGATACAGGGATTTGTCCCTGGCCTGTTGAAGCTGTTTCCCTGAAACAGTTTCCTGATAAAAGGATTGCCTCATGGCTCTCGACGTTCAAGAAAAAGCTCAAATCGTTGCTGACTACCAGCAAGCTGTTGGTGACACTGGTTCGCCAGAAGTGCAAGTTGCACTGCTGACCCACAACATCAACAAACTGCAAGGTCACTTCAAGGCCAACGGTAAAGATCACCACTCCCGTCGTGGTCTGATCCGCATGGTAAACCAGCGCCGTAAGCTGCTGGACTACCTGAAAGGCAAGGATCTGGGTCGTTACCAGACTCTGATCGGTCGCCTGGGTCTGCGTCGCTAATCAGCGATTGCGCTATGAGGTTGGTTGTCTGTCAGGCGTCAGCGGTTTACCGCTGGCGCCTTGCAGGCTCCCAGCCTCAAGTTTTATCTGGATACACGTTTTACCCTGGACAGGCGTTGGGCCGATTCCCGACATTGCCCAAGAATTTCGCAAGAAACCAGTTCCCCCAAGAGCCACAAAGAAGGTAGGACACCGTGAACCCGGTAATCAAAAAATTCCAGTTCGGTCAGTCGACCGTTACCCTCGAGACTGGCCGTATCGCCCGTCAGGCCTCCGGCGCAGTATTGGTCACCGTTGACGACGACGTCAGCGTATTGGTGACCGTTGTTGGTGCCAAGCAAGCCGATCCGGGCAAGGGCTTCTTCCCTCTGTCCGTTCACTACCAGGAAAAGACTTACGCTGCCGGTAAGATCCCTGGCGGTTTCTTCAAGCGTGAAGGCCGTCCCTCCGAGAAAGAAACCCTGACTTCCCGACTGATCGACCGTCCGATCCGTCCGCTGTTCCCAGAAGGCTTCATGAACGAAGTGCAGGTTGTCTGCACCGTCGTTTCCACCAGCAAGAAGACCGATCCGGACATCGCTGCGATGATCGGTACCTCGGCAGCCCTGGCCATCTCGGGTATCCCGTTCGACGGCCCGATCGGCGCCGCTCGTGTCGCTTTCCACGAAAGCACCGGCTACCTGCTGAACCCGACCTACGAGCAGCAAGCTGCCTCGAGCCTGGACATGGTCGTTGCCGGTACTTCCGACGCTGTGCTGATGGTTGAATCGGAAGCCAAAGAGCTGACCGAAGACCAGATGCTGGGCGCGGTACTGTTTGCTCACGACGAGTTCCAGGTTGTGATCAACGCCGTTAAAGAACTGGCTGCTGAAGCTGCCAAGCCAACCTGGACCTGGGCTCCTGCGCCAGAAGCTACCGAACTGCTGAACGCAATCCGTTCCGAGTTCGGCGAAGCGATCTCCCAGGCTTACACCATCACCATCAAGGCCGACCGTTACGCTCGCCTGGGTGAGCTGAAGGATCAGGTGGTTGCCAAGCTGTCCGGTGAAGAAGGCCAGCCTTCGTCCAGCGAAGTCAAAGCTGCATTCGGCGAAATCGAATACCGCACCGTTCGCGAAAACATCGTAAACGGCAAGCCACGTATCGACGGCCGCGACACCCGCACTGTACGTCCGCTGAACATCGAAGTCGGCGTTCTGCCGAAGACTCACGGTTCGGCCCTGTTCACCCGTGGCGAAACCCAGGCTCTGGTAGTCGCGACTCTGGGCACCGCCCGTGACGCACAGTTGCTGGACACCCTGGAAGGCGAGAAAAAAGACCCGTTCATGCTGCACTACAACTTCCCTCCGTTCTCGGTGGGCGAGTGTGGTCGCATGGGTGGTGCTGGTCGCCGTGAAATCGGTCACGGCCGTCTGGCCCGTCGTTCGGTTTCGGCCATGTTGCCTGCCGCTGACGTGTTCCCGTACACCATCCGCGTGGTTTCGGAAATCACCGAATCGAACGGTTCGAGCTCGATGGCTTCCGTTTGCGGCGCGTCCCTGGCTCTGATGGACGCTGGCGTACCGATGAAGGCACCGGTTGCCGGTATCGCGATGGGTCTGGTTAAGGAAGGCGACAAGTTCGCAGTCCTGACCGACATCCTCGGCGACGAAGACCACTTGGGCGACATGGACTTCAAAGTAGCCGGTACCGCCAAAGGCGTGACCGCGCTGCAGATGGACATCAAGATCAAGGGCATCACCGAAGAGATCATGGAAATCGCTCTGGGCCAAGCCCTGGAAGCGCGCCTGAACATCCTCGGTCAGATGAACCAGATCATCGGCCAGTCGCGTACCGAACTGTCGGCCAACGCTCCGACCATGATCGCGATGAAGATCGACACCGACAAGATCCGTGACGTTATCGGTAAAGGTGGCGCGACCATCCGTGCGATCTGCGAAGAAACCAAGGCTTCGATCGACATCGAAGACGACGGTTCGATCAAGATCTTCGGCGAAACCAAGGAAGCGGCTGAAGCAGCTCGTCAGCGCGTTCTGGGTATCACTGCTGAAGCCGAGATCGGCAAGATCTACGTCGGCAAGGTTGAGCGCATCGTCGACTTCGGCGCATTCGTCAACATCCTGCCGGGCAAGGACGGTCTGGTTCACATCTCGATGCTGAGCGACGCTCGTGTTGAGAAAGTGACCGACATCCTGAAAGAAGGCCAGGAAGTGGAAGTGCTGGTACTGGACGTGGACAACCGCGGCCGTATCAAGCTGTCCATCAAAGACGTGGCAGCGGCCAAGGCTTCGGGCGTTTAATCACCCGAACGCTTTAGCGCAATAAAAATGCCCCACCGTGGAAACGGTGGGGCATTTTTTTGTCTGCTGTAAAGCAACAGTGCCCCAGTCAAGTTGCCGGAGTCCAGGACCGGTGCTAGGTTTAGCCCACCGCCCGTGTAGCTCAGCCGGTAGAGCAGCGCACTCGTAACGCGAAGGTCGCAGGTTCGATTCCTGTCTCGGGCACCACCTCCGCAATTTCACCCTCCGATTCATGTTCCGCAGGTCAGCTTTTTGTGCAAGAGATGTAAAGAGCCGTGTAATTCGTCATGCAAACGTCCTATATTCGGTGCCTGCATGAGCATCGCTTAGCAGTTTTCAGATGATCCCGAATGGTTCCGAAGGCCGGGCTAACCGCGTCAGAGAGATCCTTGATGATCCAGATCCATCTTCCATTCCTAAGATCAGCGAGAACGCCATGACCGCGAAAGAATTGACCCAAGAAGCAACACACGAAGAAGCACTCAAAAAGTATCTCCTGGAGTCGCCTCAGTTGGCTGCAGAGATCAAAGACTTGAGTGCCGATGATCAGAAAGACCAGATCCAGTGGGCATTCGAAGATGAAGCCGAGGCCCAGGGTTTGCAGCCGTGGGAACTGACGCTCAAGTACACCAGCACGCCTGAAGAGTTCGAGGCTCAGCGTCTCGTATTGCACAAAGAGGCTGCCGACGTACTGGGCGTCGAGTGGGAAGAGTACTGCGAGATGAACAATCTGGTGGTTTGAAAAAAAAACGCCAGCCTCAACCAGGCTGGCGTTTTTTATGGCGTGCAGTCTTCAGAGGCTCAGACGCATCGACAGATCCACCGCCTTCACATCCTTGGTCATCGCACCAATCGAGATGTAATCCACTCCGGTTTCGGCGATCGGCAACAGTGTGCTTTCGTTGATCCCGCCGCTGGCTTCCAGTTTGGCCTTGCCGCCGTTCAGGCGCACCGCTTCGCGCATGTCGTCCAGGCTCAGTTCGTCGAGCATGATGATGTCGGCGCCGGCCGCCAGAGCTTCTTTCAGCTCATCCAGGCTTTCCACTTCGATTTCCACCGGTTTACCCGGGGCAATCCTGTGCGCGGCTTCAATGGCTTGCGCAATGCCACCGCTGGCAGCGATGTGGTTTTCCTTGATCAGAAACGCGTCGTACAGGCCGATGCGATGGTTGTGGCAGCCACCGCAGGTCACGGCGTATTTCTGCGCCAGACGCAGGCCTGGCAGGGTCTTGCGGGTGTCGAGCAGCTTGACCTGGGTTTCGGCGACGAAGTCCGCCAGATACTGCGCGCGGGTTGCCACGCCCGAGAGTAATTGCAGGAAGTTCAGGGCGCTGCGTTCACCGGTCAACAGCGAACGGGCCGGGCCTTCCAGGTGAAACAGTGGCTGATTGGGTTTGACCCGCTCGCCATCGACCACTTGCCAATGCACCGCCACACGCGGATCGAGCTGGCGAAACACCGTATCTACCCAAGCAGTGCCGCAGATGACGGCGTCGTCGCGCGTGATGATGGTGGCTTTGGCCAGGCGTTCGGCCGGGATCAGTTGCGCGGTGATGTCGCCGCTGCCGATGTCTTCGAGCAACGCACGGCGCACGTTGGCTTCGATTTCGGCGGTCAAATCGGCGAGACGTAGATTCGGCATAACGGGCTCCACAAACAAAGTGATTCGATTATAGGGGCATGGCACGAGCCAACCCAAGGCGATAACTCGCCTGCTTGATTGCATTTGGTCGATTTTCTTTGAGCAAACAGTGTTCGCACGTGGTCAGTGGAAGGTGTCCGGGGCATAGGGGAAACCCTGACGCCTATGGCGCCGGGGATAACTTTTGCAAGATAATTCGCCTTGCGTTTGACGTCATAGCTTTGACGTTGCCATCGATGTTGCTGATCAACGAAAGAATCACCGTTTCAGGAGGCTTGGATGCACAAAGACGGGAAAGTAGTGCCTTTGCACAAGGCCGCTACCGATCAGGCGAATCATTCGCCGCTCGCCCGCCTGCCTGTGATTCTGCTTCAGGTTCGCGACAAGGCTGCTCAGCAATTGCGCCACGGTCTGCAGGAGCTGTTCGACAACGCCGACGACACCCTGTTCGAAATGGCCGACCGGGCGCGCAACGACGTCGAACAGAACATTTTCTTCGAAGCCATGCGCGACCTGCGCCTCAAGCGCAAAAACATCGAGCGCGGCTTTCTTGAGCAGTTCTTCGAGGCTTTTGTCGGCCTCACTCAAAACGATTCTGCGCACAACGCGCTTCCGCGCACTTTGCTATACGAAGAATCCGCGCCGCGCACCGATGACATGGAGCGCAATGTGGCCGTAGAGACCATGGTCGGCCGCGTGCTCAAGCGTGATGGCTTCGCGCTCGATCAACTGACCGCGCGTCTCAGTGCATTGCTCGGCAATCCCCTCCACGACCAGCACAACCCGCTCGGTCCGGCGCTGCTCTGTGAATATTTCCTTTAGGCCGGGCGCAACCTGGGCGTGGAGATCAAGGTCAAGCTGATCCTGCTCAAACTGTTCGAACGCTATGTATTGGCGGACACCGAACAGTTGTATGCCGAAGCCAATCAGTTGCTCAGCGCCACCGGCGTGTTGCCCGAATTGAAACCGGTGCCCGCGCGCCGCGCTATCGATCGCGCAGTGGCCGACGTGAACAGCGAAGAAAGTAACGATCCGCCGCCAGCAGACGAAGGTGTGCAGGAAGTCTTTGCCGCGTTGCAGGAGTTGCTGTTGCACGTGCGCGGCAGCGTTGCGCCGATTCTGGAGTCGAGCGCTGCGGCTCAACCCATCTCCACCCGCGACCTGCTGCGCCTGCTCTCGCACTTGCAGCAATATGTGCCGGCGCTTGCTTCACAGGACGACTTCGACCTGCGTAACCAACTTGAACAACTGCTTACGCGGGTCAGCGTCAAAAGTGGCAAATCGCGGATCGTCGGCGGCGCTGATGAAGACGTGATCAACCTGATTGCCATGGTGTTCGACTGCATTCTTGACGATCGCAATGTCCCGGACTCGCTCAAGGCACTGATCGCCCGTTTGCAGATTCCGATGCTCAAGGTGGCGGTGCTCGACAAGAGTTTCTTCAGTCGCAGCAGCCATCCGGCGCGTCGCTTGCTCAATGAAATTGCCGAAGCGGCGATGGGTTGGGGTGATTGCGACGGTGAGACGCGTGACAGCTTGTACCTGCGAATCGAGCAGGTGGTGCAGCGCTTGCTCACAGACTTTATCGATGATCCGGCGATTTTTTCCGAATTGCTCGCCGACTTCCTCGCCTTCACCAGTGATGAACGCCGTCGCAGCGAGTTGCTCGAACAGCGTCTGCGGGACGCCGAAGAAGGTCGGGCGAAAACCGAGCTGGCCCGTCGACGGGTCGAGCAAGCTTTGAATCAGGCACTGTTGGGCAAAGTCCTGCCACCGTCGGTGGTGACATTCGTCCAGAACGCCTGGAGCAAAGTGCTGCTGCTGACTGGTCTCAAGCATGGCGAGCAGTCTGCCGAGTGGCAGGCTGATGTGCAGACTCTGGAACAACTGATCTGGAGTGTGCAGCGTCATGACGATACCGAGTCCGGCATGCGTTTGTTGGCGCTGGTACCGGGGTTGCTGAAATCGCTGCGTGATGGTTTGAGCAGATCGGCATTCGATCCGTTTGCCACCAGCGAATTCTTCAGCGAGCTGGAAGCGCTTCACGTACGGGTGCTTGAACCTTCAACTGTGGCCGATGAAGCGGCGCCGGCGCTGATCGAGGTGTCGCAGCAGATCCGGTTGCAAACCTCAGATGAAGGCGTGATGGCGCTGGCATCGGCGCGCTCGTCCCGCGACGAAGCAGGCCTGCAACAGGTCGATCAACTGCGTATGGGCAGTTGGGTAGTGTTTCAGGAAGAAGATGAACACACCCTGCGCTGCAAACTCGCGGCGATCATCGACGTCACCGACAAATACGTCTTTGTCGACCGCACCGGGATGAAAGTGCTGGAGCGCAGCCGCATCGGATTGGCCCTTGAATTCCAGCGCGGTGCGGTACGCGCGCTCGATGACACCCTGCTGTTCGACCGCGCGCTGGAGTCGGTGCTCGGCAATCTGCGACGACTCAATCGCGCCAAGTGATCGCGCGCCGGGGGCCGATCACGGCATACTGGGCGCCAACACAGTCGGCGTTGAAGGAATCGGTATGCAGTTGGATCCCGCTAGCGGGTGGTGTCACGGGGTGCAGGCCTGCCCATCGCCCAACTTCAATGAACGCCCTGCGGGCGAAATTTCCCTGTTGGTGATCCACAACATCAGCCTGCCACCAGCGCAGTTCGCCACCGGCAAGGTGCAGGAATTTTTCCAGAATCGTCTGGATGTCACCGAACATCCCTACTTTGCAGGGATTGCCGACCTGCGGGTCTCTGCGCATTTTCTGATCGAACGTGACGGCAAGGTCACCCAGTTTGTCTCCTGTCTTGAGCGGGCGTGGCATGCGGGCGTGTCGATGTTCGAGGGGCGCGAAACCTGTAACGATTTTTCTGTGGGCATCGAGCTTGAAGGCACCGATGATCTGCCGTTCACCGACGCGCAGTATCAGGCGCTGACCGTGCTGACCCGCCAGTTGCAAAGCGCATTTCCGGCCATCACCGGCGCACGTATTTGCGGACACAGCGACATTGCACCCGGGCGCAAGACCGATCCTGGCCCGGCATTCGACTGGGCGCGTTACCGCGCGGCCCTGGCACAAGAGGAAGGACAATGAGTTTTCTGGTGTTACTGCTGGCGGTCTGGATCGAGAAATTCTCGGCCTTGCGCCATCGGGTTCAACGCGATGGCGGATGGATCCGCGAACTGAACAAACTCGAAAGCAGCGAGCGTCTGGCCAAACAGCCCTGGCTGGTGCTGACGATTCTGGTGTTGCTGCCGTTGGCGTTGCTGGGTCTGTTGCTGGTTGTGCTGGAACCCGTGGCATACGGCCTGCTGGCCCTGCCGGTGCATTTGCTGGTGGTGATTTACAGCCTGGGGCGTGGTGACTTGCTCGGCGGGCTCGGGCCGTTCCGCGATGCCTGGCGGCGCGAGGATCTGCAAGCGGCGGCGCATGTGGCCAAGCGTGATCTGGATATCTGTGCCGACAGCGGCGAGCAATTGCTCGACCGGGTGCAGGGGCATCTGTTGTGGCAGGCCTACCAGAGCTTCTTCGCGGTGATCTTCTGGTATTTCGTGCTCGGCCCGGTGGCGGCCCTGGCCTATCGCTTGTTGGCGCTGGCCGAAGAGCACGGTCAGAACCCGGCGCTGGTCGAGCGTGCCGCGCAACTGCGCCACGCCTTCGACTGGGTGCCTGTGCGCTTGCTGGCGGCGAGTTTTGCGTTGGTCGGCAACTTCGTCGCGGTCAGCCGAGTGATGCTGCATGAGTTGCTGAACTGGAACATCAGTGCTGCGCAACTGATCAACAAGGTCGGATTGGCAGCGGGGGAGATCCCGGCTCCTGCCGTTGGGCCTGAAGGCATCAACACCCTCGATTGCCTGTGGGAATTGCTGCTGCGCGCGGCGGTGCTGTGGTATGCCGGGTTTGCCTTGTGGACGGTGCTGATTCACTGATTGATGGTGCCGAGGGAGCAAACTCCCTCGGCACACGCCACCGTTAACCTTAAGTTACAAAACCTCCCTCCGATTTGAGCTATACAGAGATAGCGCCCGATGGTGGCTATCTGCTGTCTCTGCGCGCCTGCCAATAAAAACAAGAAAAACCAAGGGAGACTTCCAGTGAAGAGCTTGCTCTATCCCGCCGTCTCGCTGATGAACCGTCTGAGCTTCGGCATGAAGTTCAGCCTGATCAGCGTGCTGTTCCTGGTGCCGATGCTGGTGACCAATTTCTATCTGGTGCGCGATTCCTATCGCGAATTTCAGGGCACCCGCGTCGAGCTGCAAAGCCTCGAACTGCTGGGCAGCAGCCTGAGCCTGCGTCGGGATCTGGAAACCCTCAACAACCTGGTGCAGATCAACGTCACCCTCGGCCAGTCCGGCAAGGCTGGCAATGTCGAAGCGCAGATCACCACCCTCGAACAAGCTGTTCTGGCGCGCCTGCAAGGGCTGACGGCAATGACCGTCGATCCTGAGCAGATCAAAGTGTTTGACGGTAAACGCGATGAAATGATTGCCGCGTTCAAAGCCCAGCAAGCGGAAAACTCCCTGCAAAGCAAAAGTGCCTTGATCGGCAAGTTGCTGGCCAGTGCGCAGATTTTCAGCCAGATCATCACCGGTCAGGCTGGCCTGAGTCGCGACAATCAGGGTGACATCCGTCAGCTCAGCGAACTCGTTACCTTGATAACACCGGCCGTTACCCAGACCCTCGGCGAAGGCCGGGCGATGGGGTCGTATTCGCTGGGGCAGGGTTTTCTCAACAGTTCGTCGAGCACCCGTTTTGATGAGCTGCTGGTGCAGATCGAAAAGCTTCAAGCTGAATATGGCCTGAAGCTTCAAGACGCCCTCGGTTCCAGCAAAGCGGCGCACGAAACACTCAGCGCTCAGGCCGAGACGAGTAAAGCGTCGCTTAAACAGGCCAGCGAATTGTTCGAAGAGCAAGTGGTGATGGCCGACACCCTCGACGCACCGTGGCAGGCCTTTTACGACCAGATCACCGGGCTGATCGACAAGACCTACCAGCTCGACGAAGCCTCCCTGAAATTCCTCGACACGCAACTGCAGCAGCGTCTGGCGCAAAACCGCACGCACATGGTCTTGCAAGCTGTGGCGTTGTCGGTGGTGTTTGTGCTGATTTTCTATCTCTACGGCGGTTTCTACGCCTCGACTCGCACCACACTCAAACGCCTTGGCGCGATGATGGACAAGGTTGCGGCCGGCGACATGACCGTCAACTTCAAGGCCAGCAGCCGCGATGAGCTGGGTGAATTGGGCGAAGTGTTCAATGGCACGGTGAGGAAAATTCACGACTTGATCGAGCGCGTTGGCCACACCGTTGGCGAAGTCGAACGTCAGGCCGCGCAGGTTGAAAACGTCTCGGCGCAAAGCAATCAGGCCGTTGCCGGGCAGCGCACGCAGATAGAACAAGTGGCGACGGCGATGAACCAGATGTCGGCGACCTCACTGGAGGTGGCGCGCAGTGCCGCAGCGGCGGTGAGCAGCGCCCACAGCGTGAATGACGAGACCGTCAATGGTCGTGGTCTGGTGGAGTCGCAGCAGGGCAGCATTGCCGCGCTGGCCAGCGAGATCGATCAATCGGTGCGGGTGATCAATCAACTCGCGAGTGACAGCCAGTCGATCAGCCGCGTACTGGAAGTGATCAAGAGCATCGCCGAACAGACCAACCTGCTGGCACTCAACGCTGCGATCGAAGCCGCTCGCGCCGGGGAACAGGGGCGCGGTTTTGCCGTGGTCGCGGATGAAGTGCGCACGTTGGCCAAACGCACGCAGCAGTCGACCGAAGAAATCGAGCAGATGATCGCCAAGCTCCACGGCGGCGTCGGTGCGGCGGTGAAGGCCATGGGCATCAGCCATCAGATGGCCAACGGCACGGTCGGGCAGTCGGAGAAGGTTCAGCAGGCGTTGGAAAACATCCTTGGCGCGGTGGGCATGATCGTCGATCAGAACCAGCAGATTGCCGCTGCGGTGGAGCAGCAGACAGCGGTGGCCCATGACATCGACCAGAACATCGTCGAGATCAACCGTGCCGGCGAACGCACGGCGCAGGGCGCGCATCAGACTGAAGATGCGAGTCGGGCGTTGTCGGCGCAGGTGGTGGAACTGAAACAGCTGATCAGCGCCTTCCGCGTGTAGCGTGTACGCAGCTAACTTACCAGCCGAACACTTCGCAGCTGTTGGCAGTGCTGGTAGCAGCCAATTGCTGCGCGCTGATATTCATCAGTTGCGCGAGCACTGCACAAATCGCTCGCAGATGCGCCGGGCTGTTGCGCTGACCGGGAAACATCGCGGGCGCCATGTCCGGTGAATCGGTTTCCAGCACGATCGAATCCAGCGGCAGATCCGCCAGTACCCGATGCATGCGCAGTGCCTGCGGCCAGGTCGGCGCGCCACCTAAACCCAGTTTGAAACCGAGTTTGATGTACTCGCGCGCCTCTTCGCGACTGCCGGCAAAGGCGTGGATGATCCCGGCCCGCTTCAAACGAAAACGTTTGAGCGTGGCAATCACCGCCGCGTGGCTGCGGCGCACATGAATCAGCGCCGGTAATGCAAAGTCCGCCGCCAGTTGCAGTTGCGCTTCGAACAGCGCCTGCTGGCGCTCGCGGTCAAGGGTTTCGATGAAGTAGTCCAGACCGATCTCACCCACCGCACACAACTGCCGATGACCGCGCAGCCGCGTCAGCCAGTCGCCGAGTGCCTTTACATCTTCGGGGCGGTGCTGATCGAGGTAAACCGGGTGCAGACCGAACGTCGCGTACAACTCGGGATCGCTCTGCACCAGATCCCACACCCGCTGCCAATTACCTTCACAGACCCCCAGCACCACCATCCGCCGCACCCCGAGGGCGCGGCTTTCGGCGAGCAACTGCGAACGGTCGGCGTCGAAGTCGGGGAAGTCCAGGTGGGTGTGGCTGTCGATCAGCTCCACGGTTCAGTCCCGGTGAATACGCTGCTTGAAGGTACGCGCGATGGCTTGCACGCCTGGCTTGTATTCCGACTGTTCGACGGCGGCCAGTGCCAGTTCCAGCGCCTTGTCGGCGATCAACTGGTGCTGCTGGGCCATGGCGTTGACCGGCAGCGGCAGGAAGTCGAGCAACTGCGTGTCGCCGAACGTGCCGAGGCGCAGTGGACGGGATTTGAGCGGGAAGTCATGCAACGCGTCGAACACGCCCTGCAACAGCACGTAGGAAGTCGTCACCAGCGCGTCCGGTAAATGCCCCAGACGTTGCAGGAGTTCTTCCATCAATTGCTTGCCACATTCGCGGCTGAAAGATTCGGCATGCTCGACCAGCACTTCGCCTTTGAAATCGACGAGGGCCTGTTTGAAGCCGGCGGTACGTTCCTGGCTGATACTCAGCTCAGGGCGGGCGCCAAGCAGGACGATCTGCTTCAACTGAGGATCGAGCAGGCTCTGGGTCAGGTGCAGGCTGGCCTCGCGGTCGTCGCTGATCACCGAGCAGAAATGCTCGGGTTCCATGACCCGGTCGATGGCGATGATCGGCAGGCCCTTGGCCTGCAACTGGCGGTAACTGTCATCCCCGGCCGGCAGGCAACTGGCGACGATCAGCGCATCGCAACGGCGCGCCTTGAACAGTTGCAGCAGTTGGCGTTCGCTGTCCGGCGCATCGTCGGAGCTGGCAATCAGCAACTGATAGCCGCGCGCCCGCGCACCTTGTTCCAGCAGTTTGGCGATCCGCGCGTAACTGGGGTTTTCCAGATCCGGCAGGATAAAGCCCAGCGTGCGGGTATGCCGACTGCGTAACCCGGCGGCTTGTGGATTGGGCGTGAAGCCGTGTTGCTCAACCACCGCACGCACCCGCTCGACGGTGGCGGTGCTGATGCGTTGCTGTGCGGCCTTGCCATTGATGACGTAGCTGGCGGTGGTCACGGACACTCCGGCCAACCGCGCGATATCACTGAGTTTCAACCCGGTATTTCCTTGTTTTTTCGAGCGTACGGCGAGATTTTCGCCAATCCTACCCGATTCGGGCAGACGACCATTGTCGCAACGCATCCGACAAGTTGGACTTCAACGATGAGACATTATCGAGTAACGTGCCGATCAATCTAGATTAAACGTTTCAGCAAGCGTATTTTCTACGTTTTAGACGCTTTTGGCCGGTTCTGCCGTGAAACCGCCAAAACTGCCCCTGAAAAGGAGGCTGACAAGCGCCTAAGCTGCAACCATCCAAAACAATACCTGGCGCCTTCATGTGCCAAAAAGGAGATCGCATGCTCGAGCTCACTATAGAGCAGATATCCATGGGCCAATCGGCTGTGGATAAACCCGCTGCTCTGCAATTGCTGGCCAATCATCTGGTCGCCGATGGACTGGTCGCCGACGGATACCTCGCCGGATTGCAGGCCCGAGAAGCCCAGGGCTCGACCTTTCTCGGTCAAGGTATTGCCATTCCCCACGGTACGCCCGAAACCCGCGATCAGGTGTTCGCCACAGGCGTGCGCCTGATGCAGTTTCCCGAGGGCGTGGATTGGGGCGACGGCCAGATCGTTTATCTGGCCATCGGTATCGCCGCCAAATCCGACGAACACCTGCGCCTGTTACAACTGCTGACCCGTGCCCTCGGCGAGACCGATCTGGGCCAGGCCCTGCGTCGCGCCAGTTCCCCCGAAGCGCTGCTGAAACTGCTGCAAGGCGCGCCGCAGGAATTGGCGCTGGACGCACAGATGATCGGCCTCGGTGTCGCTGCCGACGATTTCGAAGAGTTGGTCTGGCGGGGGGCGCGTCTGCTGCGTCAGGCTGATTGCGTGAGCAACGGTTTTGCCGGCGTGTTGCAGCAAGTCGAAGCGCTGCCGCTGGGCGATGGTTTGTGGTGGCTGCACAGCGAACAAACCGTGAAGCGTCCGGGGCTGGCCTTCGTCACCCCGGACAAGCCAATACGCTACCTCGGTCAACCGCTGAGCGGTCTGTTCTGCCTGGCCAGCCTTGGCGAAGCCCATCAGGCGCTGCTTGAACGCCTCTGCGCATTGTTGATCGAAGGTCGCGGCCATGAACTGGGCCGCGCCACCAGCAGCCGCAAAGTCCTTGAAGTGCTCGGCGGCGAGTTGCCTGCCGACTGGCCGAGCGCACGCATCGCGCTGGCCAACGCCCATGGTTTGCACGCGCGTCCGGCGAAAATCCTGGCGCAACTGGCGAAGAGTTTTGACGGCGAGATTCGTGTACGCATCGTCGACAGTCAGGACAGCGCCGTGTCGGTGAAGAGCCTGAGCAAACTGCTCAGCCTCGGCGCCCGTCGTGGTCAGGTGCTGGAGCTTATCGCCGAGCCAAGCATCGCTGCCGATGCGTTGCCGGCATTGCTTGCGGCCATCGAAGAAGGTCTTGGCGAAGAGGTCGAGCCATTACCGGCCGTGAGTCAGCAACGCGAAGTCATCGCCGATATCGCCGAAGTCGTGATCGCTCCGGCGTCCGGCACTCAGTTGCAAGCGATTCCCGCTGCGCCGGGCATCGCCATCGGCCCGGCGCACATTCAAGTGCAGCAAACCATCGAATACCCGCTGCGTGGCGAGTCCGCCGCCGTCGAACGCGAGCGCCTCAAGCAAGCGCTGAGCGATGTGCGCAGCGACATTCAAGGCTTGATCGAACGCAGCAAAGCCAGAGCCATTCGCGAGATTTTCATCACCCACCAGGAAATGCTCGACGATCCGGAACTGACCGACGAAGTCGACACGCGCCTCAAGCAAGGCGAAAGCGCCGAAGCGGCGTGGATGGCAGTGATTGAAGCCGCAGCCAAACAGCAGGAATCGCTGCAGGACGCCTTGCTCGCCGAACGGGCGGCGGATCTGCGTGATATCGGCCGCCGGGTGCTGGCGCAACTATGTGGCGTGCAGACGCCGAACGAGCCAGAGCAGCCGTACATTCTGGTGATGGACGAAGTCGGCCCGTCCGACGTGGCGCGGCTCGATCCGGCGCGAGTGGCAGGGATTCTAACTGCTCGCGGCGGCGCCACCGCGCACAGCGCCATCGTCGCCCGTGCCTTGGGCATTCCGGCGCTGGTCGGTGCAGGTGCAGCGGTGTTGCTGCTGGCGCCGGGCACGCCGTTGCTGCTCGACGGCCAACGCGGTCGTCTGCATGTCGACGCCGATGCGGCGACCCTGCAACGCGCCACCGAAGAACGCGACACCCGCGAACAACGCCTCAAGGCTGCTGCCGAACAACGCCATCAACCGGCGCACACCACCGACGGTCACGCGGTAGAAGTGTTCGCCAACATCGGCGAAAGCGCCGGTGTGATCAGTGCGGTGGAGCAGGGCGCCGAAGGCATCGGTCTGCTGCGCACCGAACTGATTTTCATGGCCCACCCGCAGGCGCCGGACGAGGCGACTCAGGAAGCCGAATACCGCCGCGTCCTCGACGGCCTCGCTGGTCGACCGCTGGTGGTGCGCACGCTGGATGTCGGCGGTGACAAACCGCTGCCCTATTGGCCGATTGCCAAGGAAGAAAACCCGTTCCTCGGCGTGCGCGGCATTCGCCTGACCTTGCAGCGTCCGCAGATCATGGAAGCGCAATTGCGTGCCTTGCTGCGTTCGGCGGATAACCGCCCATTGCGGATCATGTTCCCGATGGTCGGCAGTGTCGAAGAGTGGCGTCAGGCCCGCGACATGACCGAACGTCTGCGTCTGGAAATCCCGGTCGCCGATCTGCAACTGGGGATCATGATCGAAGTGCCGTCCGCCGCGTTGCTCGCGCCGGTGCTGGCCAAGGAAGTCGACTTCTTCAGCGTCGGCACCAACGACCTGACTCAATACACCCTGGCCATCGACCGTGGTCACCCGACGCTGTCGGCCCAGGCTGACGGCTTGCACCCGGCGGTGCTGCAACTGATCGACATCACCGTGCGTGCGGCCCATGCCCATGGCAAATGGGTCGGCGTGTGCGGTGAGCTGGCAGCCGATCCGTTGGCAGTACCTGTGCTGGTCGGTCTCGGTGTCGATGAGCTGAGCGTGTCCGGCCGCAGCATTGCCGAAGTGAAAGCACGCATCCGCGAAATCAGCCTGACCCAGGCGCAAACCCTTGCTCAACAAGCCCTCATCGTGGGCAGCGCCAATGAAGTGCGTGCATTAGTGGAGGCCCTGTAATGGCCAAGATTCTCACCCTGACCCTCAACCCGGCGCTGGACCTCACGGTCGAGCTGCCGGTACTGGCTGCCGGTCAGGTCAACCGCAGCGATGAGATGCACACCCATGCTGCCGGTAAAGGCGTGAACGTCGCGCAGGTGCTGGCCGACCTCGGCCATCAACTGACAGTCAGCGGCTTTCTCGGCGAAGACAATCTGCAAGCGTTCGAGACCCTGTTCGCCAAGCGTGGCTTTGTCGATGCGTTTGTCCGTGTACCGGGCGAAACGCGCAGCAACATCAAAGTCGCCGAGCGCGATGGCCGTATCACCGACATCAACGGCCCGGGACCGGTGGTCGATGCAGCGGCGCAGCAGGCATTGCTTGATCGTCTGGTGCAGATTGCGCCGGGGCACGACGCGGTCGTGGTCGCCGGCAGTCTGCCGCGCGGCGTGACTGCACAGTGGTTGCGCGAACTGATCGAACGGCTGAATTCCCTCGGCCTGAAAGTCGCCCTCGATTCCAGCGGCGAAGCATTGCGCGAAGCGCTCAAGGCCAGTCCGTGGCTGATCAAACCGAACACGGAAGAGTTGGCCGATGCGCTCGGTTGCGAAGTGGTTTCCCACGCCGCCGAGGCGCACGCAGCGGCGCAGTTGCATGGGCAAGGCATCGAACACGTGGTGATCTCCCACGGCGCCGACGGCGTGAACTGGTTCAGCGTCGGCTCGGCGCTGCATGCCTCGCCGCCAAAGGTCAGCGTCGCCAGCACCGTGGGTGCCGGTGATTCACTGTTGGCCGGCATGCTCCACGGTTTGCTCAGTGCCGACACGCCGGAGCAAACCTTGCGCACGGCCACGGCGATTGCCGCAATGGCGGTGACTCAGATCGGTTTTGGCATCAACGACGCCGCGCAACTGGCGCAGCTCGAACAGGGCGTGCGCGTGCGCCCCCTGACAGAACAATAAGAGGGTTTGTCATGAAGTTAGCCATTGTTACGGCTTGCCCCAACGGCATGGTCACCAGTGTGCTGTGCGCCCGTTTGCTCGATGCGGCGGCCCAGCGTCAGGGTTGGAGCACCAGCGTCGAAGTGGTCGACGCGGCGCACCCGGAACGTGAATTGTCGGCAGCGACCATCGAAGCGGCGGAGTGGGTGTTGCTGGTCGCCACCGGTAACGTCGACATGACGCGTTTCGTCGGCAAACGGGTCTTTCAGATTGCCCCGGCGCAAGCCCTTCAGGACGTCGAAGCGGTGCTGCGTCGTGGTGCCGAAGAAGCCGAAATTTATGTCGCCAGCGCAGCTGCCCCGGCTGCCGTTGCGCAGCGTGCGCCACGCATCGTCGCCATCACCGCGTGCCCGACCGGCGTCGCCCACACCTTCATGGCGGCCGAGGCGTTGCAGCAAACGGCCAAGCGTCTGGGCTATGAATTGCAGGTCGAAACCCAAGGCTCGGTCGGCGCGAAAACTCCGCTGAGCGCGACAGCGATTGCCGAGGCTGACGTGGTGCTGCTGGCGGCGGATATCGACGTCGCCACCGAGCGATTCGCCGGCAAGAAAATCTACCGCTGCGGCACCGGCATTGCGTTGAAGCAATCCGAAGCCACGCTGAAAAAAGCCCTCGCCGAAGGCCAGCAGGAAAGCGCCGCCAGCGACGGCAAGGCACCGGCCAAGTCGGAGAAAACTGGCGTCTACAAACACCTGTTGACCGGCGTGTCGTACATGCTGCCGATGGTGGTGGCGGGTGGTTTGATGATCGCGTTGTCGTTTGTCTTCGGCATCACCGCGTTCAAAGAGGAAGGTACGCTGGCGGCGGCACTGATGCAGATCGGCGGCGAGACCGCGTTCAAGCTGATGGTGCCGCTGCTGGCCGGTTACATCGCCTACTCGATTGCCGACCGTCCAGGCCTGGCGCCGGGGATGATTGGCGGCCTGTTGGCGAGCACCTTGGGCGCCGGGTTTATCGGTGGGATCGTCGCCGGGTTTATCGCCGGTTATGCGGCCAAGGCGATCAGTCGTTATGTCGCGTTGCCGCAAAGTCTTGAGGCGCTGAAACCGATTCTGATCATCCCGTTGTTCGCCAGTCTGTTCACCGGCCTGGTGATGATCTACGTGGTCGGCAAACCGGTGGCGGGCATGCTCGCGGCGCTCACGCAGTTTCTCGACAGCATGGGCACCACCAACGCGATTCTGCTTGGGATCGTGCTCGGCGGCATGATGTGCGTCGACCTCGGTGGGCCGATCAACAAAGCCGCGTATGCGTTCTCGGTGGGGCTGCTGGCCTCGCAGAGTTACGCGCCGATGGCCGCGACCATGGCGGCCGGGATGGTGCCGCCGATTGGTCTGGGCATTGCCACGTTCATCGCCCGGCGCAAGTTCGCCCAAACCGAACGCGAGGCCGGCAAGGCTGCCTTCGTACTGGGGCTGTGCTTTATCTCCGAAGGGGCGATTCCGTTTGCCGCGAAAGATCCATTGCGGGTGATCCCGGCGAGCATCGCTGGCGGTGCGCTGACCGGTGCGTTGTCGATGTACTTCGGCTGCAAACTGATGGCGCCGCACGGTGGCTTGTTCGTCATGCTGATCCCGAATGCGATCAATCATGCGTTGCTGTATTTGCTGGCGATTGTCGCGGGGAGTTTGTTGACGGCGGTGGTTTACGCGACGGTCAAACGGCCTGAAGCCGTGGAGCTGGCAATGGAACCCGCCAAGGCCTGAAACCACAAAAACTGTGGGAGCGAGCCTGCTCGCGAATGCAATCTGCCAGCGACATGGATGTTGACTGGCACACCGCTTTCGCGAGCAGGCTCGCTCCCACAGGAGGATGTGTTGTCATGCCGGATTCATCATCGCGTGCTTTAGTTTTCCTTTTTTCAGGGAGAACAGCATGAGCGATTTCAATGTGGGCCGCCGGCGTGTCATGCAAGTCGTCGGCGCCGGTATGTTGATGCCGAGCCTGGCGCCGGCGGTGATTGCGTCGGTCAAGGATCGTCCGCAACTCACCGATGGCGTGCAGTCCGGCGACCTGCAAGGCGACCGCGCGATGATCTGGAGCCGCAGCGATCGTCCGGCGCGGATGGTGGTCGAGTGGGACACCCGCAGCCAGTTTCGCAACCCACGCCGCGTCGTCTCGGCGCTGGCCGATGCCCACAGCGATTTCACCGCCCGTATTGAGCTCACCGGGCTGCCCGCCGATCAGGCGATTTTCTATCGCGTGTACTTCAAAGATGCCCGCACCGGTGTGGCCAGCGAACCGTGGCTCGGCCACTTGCGCAGCGCCCCGACGGCGCGGCGCAATATTCGTTTCGTCTGGAGCGGCGACACCGTCGGCCAGGGCTTCGGCATCAACCCGGACATCGGCGGAATGCGCATCTACGAAGCCATGCGCCTGCGCCTGCCGGACTTCTTTATCCACAGCGGCGACACCATCTACGCCGACGGCCCGGTGCCGGCCCAGCTGACCACCGAAAACGGTCGGGTGTGGCGCAACATCACCACCGAAGCCAAGAGCAAAGTCGCCCAGACCCTCGACGACTATCGCGGCAACTACCGCTACAACCTGCTGGACGAAAACATCCGCCGCTTCAACGCCGAAGTGCCGCAGATCTGGCAGTGGGACGACCATGAAGTGGTCAACAACTGGTCACCCGGCAAACAGCTCGACGAGCGTTATCAGGAAAAAGATATCCACACCCTGGTCGGGCGTGCGCGCAAGGCCTGGCTGGAATATTCGCCGATGCGTTTACAGACGGCCGACGGTGGCGGGCGGATTTATCGCAAGATCAGTTATGGGCCGATGCTCGATGTGTTTGTGCTGGATATGCGCAGTTATCGAGAAGCCAACGACGACAACCTCGGGGCGGCGAAACCGTTCTTGGGGCGTGAGCAACTGGACTGGCTCAAGCGTGGCTTGAAGAAATCGAAAGCCCAATGGAAGGTGATTGCCGCCGACATGCCGATTGGTCTTGGTGTGCCTGATGGCGAGGTAAGTCCGGGCGTGGCGCGCTGGGAAGCAGTGGCCAACGGTGACCCGGGGCCGGCGCAGGGACGTGAGTTGGAAATAGCTGAATTGCTCGGTTATCTGCGAGCGCAACAGGTGCGCAATTTTGTCTTCCTGACGGCAGACGTGCATTACTGCGCGGCGCATCACTACCACCCGGATCGTGCGGCGTTTCAGGATTTCGAACCGTTCTGGGAATTTGTCGCGGGGCCGTTGAACGCCGGGAGTTTTGGGCCTAATCCGCTGGATAAGACGTTTGGGCCTGAGGTGGTGTTCGAGAAGGCACCGCCGGCACAGAACACTTCACCATTTGCCGGGTTTCAGTTTTTTGGCGAGGTGAATATTGAAGGGCAGAGCGGGGAGATGAGCGTGGTGTTGCGGGATCTGGATGGGGTGGCGGTGTTTGAGAAGAAGTTGCAGCCGGTTTGAGATGGGGGGAGTCAAAAGCTACCCTCACCCCAGCCCTCTCCCTGAGGGAGAGGGGGCCGACCGGGGTGTCTGGCGTTATACATCGACCTGAGAGACCGAGTCGATTATGGATTTGGTGAAGCAGTTTCAGGTTGATTATGGATTTGACATAGCGCGCGAATGGCGATTATGGATTCGGCACAGAGCTTTCAGGTCGGCGTAACTCTGTAGCATCCCCCAAATCAGTCCCCTCTCCCTTTGGGCGGTCCGACGTTTCGAGAGGGCTAGGGTGAGGGGTTTTTCAGACCCTCCGCAATCCTGATGATCTGCTCCAGCACATCCCCCATCTGCTGAATCACTTCCAGATTGCTAAACCGCACAACCTCAATGCCCTGACGTTGAAGGAACAGCGTCCGACGCTGGTCGTGAATCACACCCGCCGTTTCATAGTGCTGACCGCCGTCCAATTCGATGGCCAGTTTCAATTCGACGCAATAAAAATCCAGCACATAGGGCGGGCAGGGGAATTGCCTGCGGAACTTGAGATTAGCGATTTGGCGCGAACGTATTCTTTGCCAGAGCAGGTGTTCGCAATCGGTTTGGCGGGTGCGTAAATGGCGGGCGAATTGAGCGAGTGTGGGGCGGTTTGGCATGCTTCACGATCCTTGTGAAGGGGCTTGAGATTTCACTGTAGTTCACGACCCTCACCCCAGCCCTCTCCCATGGGGAGAGGGGGACTACGGAGTTGTTTCAGGTTGTACATCGACCTGAAAGACCGAGTCGATTATGGATTTGGTACAGACGCGGATGGCGAAATGGATCTGGCACAGCGCGCGAAGGCGATTATGGATTCGGCACAGAGCGTTCAGGTCGGCGTAACTCTCCGGCATCTCCCAATCAGTCCCCTCTCCCCCGGGAGAGGGTTAGGGTGAGGGGCTTTTCAGTGATTTCAATAAACGTCCCTGCGATAACGGCCCTGTTCGATCAGCCGTTCAACTTCGGCGGCGCCGAGGATTTCGTTGAGTGCCTGGTCCACGCCTGATGCCATTCCCTGCAAGCTGCCACAGATATAGATGACAGCACCGTCGGCCAGCCACTGCTTCAACTCATCAGCCGACTCACGCAACCGATCCTGCACATAAATCTTCTCGGCCTGATCCCGCGAAAACGCAAGATCCAGCCGCTCCAGATCACCATTGATCAACCACTCTTCCAGCTCCGCACGGCACAGGTAATCGTATTCACGATTACGTTCGCCAAACAGCAACCACTGACGCTGTTGACCGTCGGCAATCCGCGCCTTGAGCAAACTGCGCAACCCGGCAAGGCCGGTGCCGTTACCGATCAGAATCATCGGCACCGGTTCATTCGGCTGGTGGAAACCGCTGTTTCGGCGCACCCGCAAGCTGATGCTGCCACCCACCGGCGCATGCTCGGTCAACCAGCCGGAGCCGACGCCGAGGCTGCCGTCGCTGTGTTGTTCCTGACGCACGATCAGCTCCAGCAAGCCGTCGGCGGCAATCGAGGCGATCGAGTATTCGCGCATGGCCAGCGGCACCATGGCATCGACCAGCGCCTGCGCATGCAGACCCACCAGATGCGCGCGATGCTCGGGCAGTTGGCGCGAGGCCAGTGCCACATCAAGCGGTTCTTCGAGGCCGTTGATGTTCACCGTGGTCTCGCCACGAATGCCGAGGCCGTCGAGGAAGTGCTCGATGATCCACGGGCAGTTACGTGGCAGCACTTCCACCAGATCACCGGCCAGCCAACTGCTGGTATTCGGTGCGCTCAGGCCCAACAGATAAACCGGCGAACCGCTGCTGTCCGGGTTCATGAGTTCACGGTGGACCAGCGTCCAGTTGTCGTAGCTCGGCGCCTGCCAGGTGTCGACCGGTGCTTGCCCGGTGAGTTGGCCCAGTTGGGTTTGCCAGTGACGCAGGGCATACGGATCGCCGCTATCGACTTCCACCGGGGCAAACAGGGTCTTGCCGCCGTGCTCGCTCAACCATTGGTGCAGACGACGGGCGAACCCGCAGAAGTGTTGATACTGACGATCGCCCAGACCCAGCACCGCGTAGTTCAGGCTGTCGAGTGTCGAGGCTTTGCCCAGCACCTTGCGTTCGAAACCACGGGCGCTGTCCGGCGCTTCGCCGTCGCCGAAGGTACTGACGACAAACAGCGCGTTGGTTGAATCACGCAGATCCTGTTCGCTGACATTGGCCAGCGGCTGCACCTTCACCGGCAACCCGGCGGCCTGCAATTGGCCGGCGGTCTGCCAGGCCAGTTGCTCGGCAAAACCGCTCTGGCTGGCGAAGCCGATCAGCCACGCCGGAGCATCGCCGGCCGGTTGTGCGAGGCCTTTGCGCGCATCCTTGATCTGCTTCTTCTTGCGCCGACGATCCAGATACAGCAGCCACCCGGTGATGAAAAACAGCGGCATGCATATGGCGGCGACAGTGATGATGATCCGCCCGATGAGACCGAAATAGCTGCCGACGTGCAGTGCATAAATGCTCGTCAGCAGTTGCGCCTTGAAGCTCTTGTCGGCGTAGCGGTCGACGCGTTTGACGATGCCGGTGGCCGGGTCGAGGGTGATCTGGTTCAGCGCACGATCATGGGGCGAGCTGTCGAGCAGGTAGAACACCGTCGCCGGTTGGCCAGCCACGGGCGGCATGCGGATGTTGTAGGCAGACAGGCCTGGACCGGCGGCGCTGTAGATGCTGCTCCACATCGCGGCGTAGTCGGCTGTGGGTGCCGGCCCCTCCGGCGCAGGCCCGCGACCACCGCGCACGCGTTCGTTTTGCGGAGCGTCGGAAAGCAGTTTGGTCAGGCCCTTGTTGTACCACTCGTAAGACCACGACAACCCGGTCAGCGCCAGCAGCAGATACACCAACAGGCACCAGGTGCCGGCTACCGAGTGCAGATCCCAGTTGAAGGCGCGGCCCTTTTTCTTCCAGTCGAGGGTCAGCCACACACGCCAGCTGTTCCACTGGCGCGGCCAGCGCAGGTAAAGGCCCGAGAGGCAGAAGAACAACAGGATCAGGGTGCAGGCGCCGGTGATGTTGCGACCGGTGTCGCCCATGGCGAGGAAACGGTGCAACTGCAGCATCAGGCCGAAGAAGTCCTGACCCACGGCATTGCCCATGAACTCGCCGGTGTATGGATCGAAGTAGCGCATCTCGCCACGGCGCTCGCCTTTGGGCGGGGTGAAGTACACCCGCGCGGCGTTGCCACTGTCGGTCTCGACCCACAGCATCGAGACTTTTTTGCCCGAGGTGGCTTCGATGCGTTCTACCAGTTCAACGGGGGGCAGCACGCCGGCAACTTGTTTTTCCACCTGCAACACCGACGGGTTCAGCGCCCGCAGGATCTCGTCCTGAAACGAATAGGCGGCGCCGGTAATGCCCATCAGGGCCAGCACCAGGCCGGCAGTGATGCCAAAAAACCAGTGCAACTGGAACAGGGTTTTCTTCAACACGTCACTCGCCGTCCGTTCGGAAATTGTCATCACGGCGCACATTATGCCGTGGGTTATCGAGAGCTTCTTTGATTACGCACAAAAGCCCCGTTCAATCTAATGAACGGGGCTTGCTGTTCTGTAGGAGCTGCCGAAGGCTGCGATCTTTTGATCTTTGTTTTTCACCATCAAAAGCAGAATCAAAAGATCGCAGCGTACCGCAGCTCCTACAGGTTCCTTAGAAGTGGAAGTTGGTGCTCAACAGTGCCGTACGGCCCGCCGCCTGGTTGGCGAAGTGGGTCGAGAAGGCTTTGTCGTAATAGGTTTCGTTGGTCAGGTTTTGCACGTTGAGTTGCAGGTCGACGTTCTTGGTCAGCTTGTAAGCGGCCATTGCGTCGTAGCGAACATAGGAGTCGACCATGGTGGTGTTGGCCACGTTGCCGAACACGTCGTCGACATAGAACGCACCGCCACCGATGGTCAGCTTCGGCGTGACTTGGTAAGTGGTCCACAGGCTGGCGCTGTTTTTCGGTGTGTTAGGCAGTTGATTGCCGTCGGTGGCGCGGTTCAAAGCGCCGCCATCAACTTGCTCGCTGTCCATGTAGGCGTAACCGGCGAACACTTGCCATTTGTCGGTGATCTTGCCGCTGGCCGACAGTTCGATACCTTGCACGCGGGTTTTGCCGGCGTTTTCGTACGACGTGGTATCGACTTGCACACGCGCGTTTTCTTTCTCGGTACGGAAGATGTCGGCGGTCAACGACAGGCGATCATTGAGCAGATCCCACTTGGTACCGATTTCGTAGTTCTTGGTGGTTTCCGGCTCCATGTCGCTGCTCAGCAGGTTGCCGCTGCGATCCGGGGTGCCACCCAGTGGGTTGCCTTCCTGACCTTCGCCGAGGGTGTTGCCCGGCGGTGTGGCGGAGGTGGCGTAAGAAGCATAGATGCTGCCGTTTTCCGCCGGCTTGTAGACCACGCCGAACTGACCGGTAACGAACTCGCTGGTGTCATCGCCCTTGGAGGTGGTGGCGCCAGCAGCGGTGTAGGTCTTGTACTCGGTGTCGAAGTGGTCGTAGCGCAGACCCATGTTCACCAGCCACTGCTCGGACAATTCCAGGGTGTCGAACACATACAGCGCGTAGGTGTTGGCCTTGGTGTCGGTGCCGGCGTAGTTGCGCGAGATCGCGCCGTTCCACGGATCGTTCGGGTTCGGATTCGACAGCGAGGTGCAGTTGTAGCCGCTCGATGCGCCGATCATCGAAGGGGTGCAGTTGGTGGACGCGGCAGTGGTGCGCGGCGTGGTATCGGTGTTGACGTTGTACGAGGATTTCTGGCTTTCCTCGCGGGTGTATTCCACGCCGGTGGAGAAGCTGTTCTTGAAGCCGGCGACGTAGAAGTTGCCGAACAAGTCAGTCTGGTTGGTGGTGGTCTCGGTGTTGCTCACGCGAGTGTTCGCACGACGCCAGACGCTACCGTTGTTGACGTTGCCTTTGCTGTCGTCCGGCTGGGTCAGGATGTAGTCCTGCATGCTGGTGCCGTGGCGCAGGGTGTTCTTGATCGTCAGCGAGTCGCTCAGGTCATGCTCGATGGCGAAGGTCGCGGTGTCGGTGCGGCCCTTGCGGAAGTCGCGATCCAGACCGTAGAAGTTGCTGTCATCACCGCCGGCGTAGGGCTTGTCCGGATTGGACTTGGTGCGCGGATTCGACAGCGTGTAAGGCACGCCCGAATCCGGGGTGTCGTTGCTTTCGAGATGGTAGTAATCGAGGTTGACGCGGGTGTCGGTGCCCAGGCCGAAGGCCAGCGATGGCGCGATACCCCAGCGGTCGTAGTCGACCTTGTCGCGACCGGCGACGTTGCTCTCGTGGCTCATCAGGTTCAGACGGCCGGCAGCGGTGTCGCTGAACTGATAGTTGCCGTCGAGGGTGTAGCGCTGGGTCTGGTCGGAGCCCCAGGTGAAGCCACCGTCGAACGAGTTGCCCAGGTGCGCTTTCTTGCTCACCAGGTTGATGCTGCCGCCGGCCGCACCGCGACCGCCGATGGCGGAATTCGGGCCCTTGCTGACTTCGATGTTTTCCACCGCGAAGATTTCGCGGCTCTGCGAACCGGTGTCGCGCACGCCGTCCAGGTAAGTGTCGCCCTGGGCGTCGAAGCCACGGATAAACGGACGGTCGCCCTGCGGGTTGCCGCCTTCACCGGCACCGAAGGTGATGCCCGGCACGGTACGCAGCGCGTCCTGCATGTTCAGGGCGCCGGTATCCTTGAGGACTTGTTGTGGAATCACAGTCACCGAGCGCGGCGTGTCGACCAGCGGTGCGGTGTACTTGGGCGAGGAGGCTTTCTCGACCTGATAGGAAGTCGCGTCCTGGGCTTCGCCGGTGATCGACGTGGCGTCCAGGGCGATGGCATTGCCGGCAGCTTTGCTGTCGGTCTTTTCGGCGGCGAACACCATGTGGCCGGCGGAGCCAGCGGTGATTGCCACGCCGATTGCAGAGGCGAGCAAGCGTGGTGAACTGACCGGTAATTGTGCGTGTTGACGTGCCATTTTTATTCCCCTCCCCAAGGATTTGAGGTCGCGGAATATATGGTAAACAGTTATTCGTATCAATTGCGAAACATTGTTATTCGCACTGAATTTACATTCTTTACAATTTAGCCTTACGGTTTTTACTGATTCATTCGTCTCGCGGGTTTTACTTGGCCAATAAGAATCAATACCATTGGCGCCCCTTTACCATCAGGTACGTTTGCCATGCTGCTGCACATTCCCGGCCTGTTCGCGAAAGAAGAAGTGCAGCGTATCCGCCAGGCGCTGGAAGAAGCGGATTGGGCCGATGGCAAGATCACCGCCGGCTTCCAGTCGGCCAAGGCCAAGCACAATCTGCAACTGCCTGAAGGCCATCCGCTGGCCAAGGAAATCGGCGCGGCAATGCTTGAACGGCTGTGGCAAACCCCGCTGTTCATGTCTGCCGCGCTGCCACACAAAGTGTTCCCGCCGTTACTCAACTGCTACGCGGCTGGCGGCAGTTTCGATTTCCACATCGACAACGCCGTGCGCCAGCCCAAGGGCAGCATCGAGCGGGTGCGTACCGATCTGTCGGCAACACTGTTCTTCAGCGAACCTGAGGATTACGACGGCGGCGAACTGGAAATCCAGGACACCTTCGGCACCCAACGGGTGAAACTGCCCGCCGGTGACATGGTGCTGTACCCCGGCACCAGCCTGCACAAGGTCAATGCAGTCACTCGCGGCGCGCGGTATGCGTCGTTCTTCTGGACGCAAAGTCTGGTGCGCGAAGACAGTCAGCGCGCGTTGCTGTTCGAGATGGACGGGGCGATCCAGCAGCTCACCCAGGACATGCCTGATCACCCGTCGCTGATCCGCCTCACCGGCACCTATCACAACCTGCTGCGTCGCTGGGTCGAGGTATGAGTTTTCATCTGCGCCGCGAAGAAGTCCTCAACGTTGAGCAGCTCAGCGCCATGCTCGAAGAGAGCCCTGCCCGTGCGGCACAGGCGATTTTGCTGGCGGCGGGTGAGGGTGTCCTAGAGGCGCAGGCGTTGCTCGGGCAGATCCTGCTCGACGGCCGAGGCATTGCCCAGGATCAAACGCTGGCGCTGCGCTGGTTCGGCATCGCTGCGGGGCGAGGGCATCTGATGGCGCGCAATATGCTCGGCCGTTGTCACGAGCATGGCTGGGGTTGTGCAGTGGATGCCGCGGTTGCGGCGCAACATTATCGAATGGCCGCCGAGGCAGGGCTGGACTGGGCGATGTATAACCTGGCCAATTTGCTGGCGACCGGACGAGGCGTGGCTGCGGATCATCTTCAGGCGTTTGCGCTTTATCAGCGTGCCGCCGAATCGGGCCATGCGAAATCGATGAACTTGCTCGGGCGATATCTGGAAGAAGGGCAGGTGTGCCCAGCGAATCCGGCAGCGGCGCGTGAGTGGTATCGACGTTCGGCTGAGGGCGGAGATTTTCGTGGGCAGTTCAGTTACGCGGCGGTGTTGGCGGATGAGGGCAATGTCGATGAAGCCATTCTCTGGCTTGAGAAGGCCTTGGCCGGTGGCAACCTGAATTTCCTGCGAGTAGCGAGTCAGACGCTGGCGAGCGCAACGGATCCTAGAATCCAGGCCATGGCCAACCAATATTCTCAACGCTACGCGCAATCCTTGTAGGGGATCGGCGGATACGAAAAAGCCCATGACACGTCATGGGCTTTTTGCATTTCGGCGTGTGTGCGTTACACGTAGAACGATTTCAGCGGCGGAAAGCCATTGAACTCAACTGCGCTGTAACTGGTGGTGTACGCACCGGTCGACAACCAGTACAGACGATCACCGATCGCCAGGTTCAGCGGCAAGCCGTACTTGTAGTTCTCGTACATGATGTCGGCGCTGTCGCAGGTCGGGCCGGCGATGACGACTTCTTCCATCTCGCCTTTTTTCTCGGTCCAGATCGGGAACTTGATCGCCTCGTCCATGGTTTCGATCAGGCCGGAGAACTTGCCCACATCGGTGTACACCCAACGCTCGACGGCGGTGCGGGATTTACGTGCAACCAGCACCACTTCGCTGACCAGAATGCCGGCGTTGGCGATCAGCGAACGGCCCGGCTCCAGAATGATTTCCGGCAGGTCATCACCGAAGTCTTCTTTCAGGAAGCGAATGATTTCTTCCGCGTAGGTTTCCAGGCTGTTGGTGCGGGTGATGTAGTTGGCCGGGAAGCCACCGCCCATGTTGATCAGCTTCAGGTGGATGCCGTCTTCTTCTTTCAGACGTTCGAAGATCACTTTGACCTTGGCGATCGCTGCGTCCCAAACACTGATGTCGCGCTGTTGCGAGCCAACGTGGAACGAGATGCCGTAAGGCACCAGGCCCAGGTCGCGAGCGAGGATCAGCAGATCCATGGCCATGTCGGTCTGGCAACCGAATTTGCGTGACAGTGGCCAGTCGGCCGTGGTCGAGCCTTCGGTAAGGATACGTACATAAACTTTCGAGCCCGGCGCAGCCTTGGCGATGTTGCGCAGGTCGGCTTCGGAGTCGGTGGAGAACAGACGCACGCCCTTCTCATAGAAGTAGCGGATGTCCTTGGATTTCTTGATGGTGTTGCCGTAGCTGATACGGTCGGCGCTGACGCCGCGATCCATCACTTTGTCCAGCTCATAGATCGAGGCGATGTCGAAGCTCGAACCTTTCTCTTTGAGAAGGTCGATGATCTCGACCGCCGGGTTGGCCTTGACCGCGTAGTAGACCTTGGCGAATTCGAAACCGGCGCGCAGGTCATCGTAGGCCTGGCTGATCATCGCGGTGTCGATCACCACGAACGGGGTTTCTTGCTTGTCGGCGAACGCCTTCATTTTGTCAAAAGTGGCGCGCGCGAAATAATCTTCGACGTTGATCGACATGCTGGGAGCTCCTATGGGCAAACGTATAAAAACAATGGGTGCAAATGAACGTCCTCCGTATCCCCACTTTGGTTCGCCTACTTCCCAAGGCATGTCGCCGAAAGCAAAAAGGCCATGGGAAATGCAGCTTCTTTCCCTTGGCCTTGCTGTCTCGTCGTCAGTACTTGAGCCGGATGGATCGTTTCCAGCATGGACGTTCGGCGCGAACTTTAGGGCGTGAGGGGCGTGAGATCAACTAAAAATGTCGCGTTTTTGCACGCTTCCGTCGTGCGGTCTTGCCCCGCTACTGATGTAACCGACCGATATGACAGGCTGATGTTCCCCGGCGCTCCGTTTGACACCCTCCGCGCATCATAGAAAAACAGAAATAAGGCCTGGTTTTTTAATTTCGAATAGGCCTTGAAAAGGGGTGAAACACTAGTATTTCTGACAGGTGTTTACGCCCAGCTTTATTTCTATGATCGACCCGGCAGTTCATTAATCAAACGAGCGCAGGGAGAATCGTAATGAACAGATTATGGCTATGGCTGATTGTGTTTACGCTGTCCGGATGCGTGAGGCATGAGGTCTTGACGCCAACGGTTGCCGTTCATCAAGAGCAACAGATTGGCGCCCAGGCATCGGGGGTGATGGCCGCAGGCACCGGGCCGCAAATCGCGGCCTATCTGACGGAGGCCTACCACAATAAAGTCAACATGTGCCGAGACAACCCGAGAGCACCTGCATTTCTGTGTTCCGGCGTCATGTTGAGAGCTACACAACACTCCACCCAGTTTCATTTCTGGAACCCCAATCCAACGTCTACGGGGGTATCTTTTTCCTACCTTAGAGCTGACGCGAAGTTCAGCAAGCTGGTCTTCGGCTATAACAATGGATTTATCCTGTATCCCTATTTTTTCAAACCGATCGGAAAAATCGAGCCGGAAATACTTTGTTTCTTTCCGGTGGATGGTGCAACGACCGCTCGTACTGATCAGGGCTGTGGCCAAACCCCGGGGTTAGCGTCCAGTCGGCCGTGCCAATCCCAAGGCATTAATACCGCTGCCCAATACCTGGCGCATTACAATCAGCAGTCGAGCAAATATGGCTCGCTCTGCGGTTTTGATGTACGCGATGTTCTGGATCAGGGAGCCACGACCGCCTTTAACGAAGCGGTCAAGGCTCAGGGGCAAGGGGGAGCCTTCGCTTTTAGTACGCAGAATGAGTTCCGTCTGGCCAAGTGGGCACAGAACCTGGGGGCGACATTGCCGATCGAGGCGGTTTTTTATGTGAACGATACGGGCAAGGCCGGCGCGCAGTATGACCAGCGAGATTTCAAGGGGCAGACGGGTATCTGGATTCCAGCGATCAAGATCACGTTGCCGCAGACAACGGCGGCTGATGTGCGGTTCGAGTTCATCCCCGCAGACCAGGCCATTTCTTCCTGATCAGAGCGGACCGCCCGTGCCCCTTGAAAGAGACGCATGCGGCCTTCTGTCAGGCCGGTGCAGTCTCGGCGGGAGAGACGATGCTGGTCTTGCCCCCACGGGATCTGCCCGAGCTCAGATATGCCGCAATCGACTCCTGCGTCACCTCGCCCAAGAACACTCGCTCGGCATCCATCACCGGCAACCACGCACGGTTGAACTCGTACATGCGCGACAGCAGGATGCGCAGGTGTTCGTCGTACGCCGCCGTGGCGTTGAACTCACGCAGGTACTGCGCGCAGGTGCCGGTCTGGCGGTGCAGGTCGCGACGACGCACGTAACCCAGTGCCTTGTTCTCGGCACAGGTAACCACCACGTAACGACGGTCATGCTCGTCCATCAACTCCAGCGCATCGGCCACCGGGGTTTCCGGGCTCACCGACGGCGCGTTGTCCGCCGCGTCTTCAGCCTTGACCAACAGCAAGCGTTTCAGCGTGCTGTCCTGACCGACGAAGCTGCTCACGAAGTCGTCCGCCGGATGCGCGAGCAGTGTGTCCGGGTGATCGATCTGCAGCAGTTTGCCGGCGCGGAAGATCGCGATCTTGTCGCCCAGCTTGATCGCTTCGTCGATGTCGTGGCTGACCATGATCACGGTCTTGTTCAGCGCCCGTTGCATCTCGAAGAACTCGTTCTGGATCATCTCGCGGTTGATCGGGTCGACCGCACCGAACGGCTCGTCCATCAACAACAGCGGTGCATCAGCTGCCAGTGCGCGGATCACGCCGATGCGCTGTTGCTGGCCACCGGACAACTCGCGTGGATAGCGATGCAGATACTGCTTGGGCTCAAGCTTGATCATGCTCATCAGTTCGCGTGCGCGGTCGTGGCACTTCTGTTTGTCCCAGCCGAGCAGTTTCGGCACCACGACGATGTTCTCTTCGATGGTCATGTTCGGGAACAGACCGATCTGCTGGATCACGTAACCGATGTTGCGGCGCAGGGTCACTTCGTCGAGATCGGTGGTGTCTTCGCCGTTGATCAGGATCTTGCCCGAGGTCGGTTTGATCAGGCGGTTGATCATCTTCAGCGTAGTGCTTTTGCCGCAGCCCGATGGCCCGAGGAACACACAGATTTCGCCTTCATTGACGGTCAGGCTCACCGAGTCCACGGCTTTCACATCTTTGCCGTTGCTTTGGAAGGTCTTGCTGAGGTTTTGAAGTTCGATCATTTGAGTAATCCTTTTGGAGTCAGCGAACGTTGCAGCCACTGCAGGAAGAGGTCGGCAAAAATCGCCAGAAGACTGACCAGCAGCGCGCCGACGATAAGCATCGACATGTCGCTGCGGCTGATTGAAGCGAGGATCAACACACCGAGGCCACCGGCGCCGATGGTCGCGGCGATGGTCATCACGCCGATGTTCATCACCACGGCGGTGCGCACACCAGCGAGGATCACCGGCACTGCGATCGGCAGCTCGACCATGCGCAGGCGCTGGCCGAAGGTCATGCCGATGCCGCGTGCGGCTTCACGAATGCCCGGTTCCACACCCGTGAGGGCGAGGTAGGTGTTGCGCATGATCGGCAGCAGTGAATAAAGGAACACGGCGGTGATCGCCGGCATCGGGCCGAGGCCCTGGCCGAACTTGGAGTAGAACGGCAGCAGCAAACCAAACAGGGCAATCGACGGCACGGTCAGCAGCACCGTGGCGCTGGCCTGCAAGGGGCCGGCGAGTGTCGGGAAGCGCGTCATCAGAATGCCAAGTGGTACACCGACGACGATCGCCAGCGTCACAGCGATGCCGACCAGGGTGATGTGCTGCCAGGTCAGGTGCATCACCTGCTGCCAGTCGAGATGGGAAAAGGCGTTCAAGAATTCCATGACTTCTCCTCTCTTAATTCAGTGGATGCTGGCGCAGGAAATCGGCGGCAACCGACGACGGGCTTTCATGATCGACATCGACCCGCGCGTTGAGCTGGCGCATGGTTTCGTCATCGAACAGTTCGGCCAGCGGCTTGAGCTGCTCGGCGAGTTTCGGGTGCGCGTCGAGGTAGGCCTGACGCGCTACGGGAGCTGCGGTGTAGTCGGGGAAGTAGTGCTTGTCGTCTTCCAGCAGCTTGAGGCCGAAGGCATTCAGGCGACCGTCAGTGGTGTAAACCAGACCGGCAAACACCTGACCGTTACGCAGTGCGGTGTAGACCAGCCCCGCATCCATCTGGCGGATGTTCTTGCGGCTCAGGTTCATGTCGTAGAGCTTGACCATGCCGTCCAGACCGTCGGAACGGTTGGCGAACTCGGTGTCCAGCGCCACCAGGTGATTGGTCTTGGCTTCAGCTCGCAGCACTTCGTTCAACTGGCTGATGTTGCTGATCTGCGGATATTCCTCGGCGACGTTTTTCGGCAGGGCGAGGGCGTAGGTGTTGCTGAATTTCGACGGCGTGAGCCAGACCAGTCCCTTCTTCGCGTCGAGTTCTTTGACCCGGGCATAGGACTGGGCGCTGTCGAGTTTTTCGGTGACATGGTTGTAGGCCACCAAGGAGACGCCGGTGTATTCCCAGAGCATGTCCAGTTGCCCGCTTTCGTGGGCGCTGCGGGCAAGGTTGCTGCCCAGACCGCCGGTGACCTGCGCGTCGTAGCCTTTGCTGCGCAGGTATTGCGAGGTGATTTCCGCGAGCAGGGTTTGCTCGGTGAACACCCGGGCACCGATGCGGATAACCGGTTTTTCTGCGGCTTGGGCGATGCCTGCGAACAGCAGGGCACTGCTCAGGATCAGGCCTGAGATCAAGCTAAGTCGTTTCATATTCATTCCTTCGCAAGAGCCTTAAGACGGGCGCAAACCGCGTTCCAGCCAGAGACGGCTGGCGAGGGTGACCACGCCATCGAGCAGCAAGGCCAGCAGCGCGGTACACGCGGCGCCGAGCAGCAGTTGCGGCTGATTGTTCAGGGCGATGCCGGGGAAGATCAGGCTGCCAAGGCTGTTGGCGCCGATCAGGAACGCCAGCGGCGCGGTCCCGACGTTGATCGCCAGCGCGACACGCACGCCACCGACGATGATTGGCACGGCGTTGGGCAACTCGACTCGCCACAGCACCTGACGTGGGGTCATGCCGATGCCGACGGCGGCTTCTTTGAGTGAACCCTGAACGTTCTTCAGGCCTTCGTAGGTGTTGCGCACAATCGGCAGCAACGAGGCGAGGAATAAAGCGAAGATCGCCGGACCACTGCCGATGCCCAGAATCCCCAGGGCAATCGCAAGAACGGCCAGCGGCGGCACGGTGTTACCGATATTGAAAATCTGCATGAAGCGTTCAGCACGGCCGACCATGGTCGGGCGACTGAGGAAGATGCCGGCGGGGATGCCCACGACAAGGGCGGCCAGCATTGAAGCGAGGACGAGAATCAGATGAGCTTGCAGGTAAAACAACAAATCGTCGCGGTAGTGTTCGATCGTGTTGATGCCGATCCAGTGGACCAGCAGGGCCAGGAGCGCGATAACCACCGCACCTCCCATCAGCCCTTTGCCATAGCGGATAGCCACAGGCGGACTCCTTTTTTATAGTCGGCGAGCGCAATCCCGTGTGGCATGCCAAACCTTGGCTGCCGGGAAAAACGTTCGCGAGAAGCAGCTCCCTCAGCACCGGCAAAAAGCGGTCTGAAAGCGAGCCATGAGCGCAGCCTCGTCAGGCTAACTTGCTGATTTTTCAGCCCCTGACGAAATGTCGTAACAGGGGATGGACGTCTCCGTGCTTTAAAAGGTTCCCATCTGAGGCAGCATTTGGCCACCCTTAATGTGCTCAACGGTTCGGTTATTGCACTGACTTGGGCTATAATCGCGGCCCTTTTTTGAATCACCGCCAGGCGATTTCCCATGACCAACCAGGCCGCCGAAGTCGCGAAACGCCGCACTTTCGCCATTATTTCCCACCCCGATGCCGGTAAAACCACGATCACCGAAAAGCTCCTGTTGATGGGCAAGGCGATTGCTGTGGCCGGCACGGTGAAATCCCGTAAATCCGACCGCCATGCGACATCCGACTGGATGGAGATGGAGAAGCAGCGTGGTATTTCCATTACCACGTCGGTCATGCAGTTCCCGTATCGCGACCACATGGTCAACCTGCTCGACACCCCGGGCCACGAAGACTTCTCCGAAGATACCTACCGCACCCTGACGGCGGTGGACTCGGCATTGATGGTTCTCGACGGCGGTAAAGGTGTTGAGCCACGGACCATCGCGCTGATGGACGTCTGCCGTCTGCGTGACACGCCGATCGTCAGCTTCATCAACAAACTCGACCGTGACATCCGCGACCCGATCGAACTGCTCGACGAGATCGAAGCCGTCCTGAAGATCAAGGCTGCGCCGATCACCTGGCCGATCGGTTGCTACCGCGACTTCAAAGGCGTGTATCACCTGGCCGACGACTACATCATTGTCTACACCGCCGGTCACGGTCACGAACGCACCGAAACCAAGATCATCGAGAAGCTCGACTCCGACGAAGCGCGCGCGCATCTGGGCGACGAGTACGAGCGCTTCATCGAACAGCTTGAGCTTGTGCAGGGTGCCTGCCACGAGTTCAATCAGCAGGAATTCCTCGACGGTCAACTGACCCCGGTGTTCTTCGGTACTGCATTGGGCAACTTCGGTGTCGACCACGTGCTTGATGCTGTGGTGGATTGGGCACCGCGTCCACTGGCCCGTGTCGCCAACGAGCGGACTGTCGAGCCGGTGGAAGAGAAGTTCTCGGGCTTTATCTTCAAGATCCAGGCGAACATGGACCCGAAACACCGCGACCGCATCGCTTTCATGCGTATCTGCTCCGGCAAATACGAAAAAGGCATGAAGATGCGCCATGTGCGTACCGGCAAGGACGTGCGCATTGGCGACGCCCTGACGTTCTTCTCTTCCGAGCGTGAGCAACTGGAAGAGGCGTTTGCGGGCGACATCATCGGTTTGCACAACCACGGCACGATCCAGATCGGCGACACCTTCAGCGAAGGCGAAGCCCTGAGCTTCACCGGCATCCCACACTTTGCGCCGGAACTGTTCCGTCGTGTGCGTCTGCGCGATCCGCTGAAATCCAAGCAACTGCGCCAAGGTCTGCAGCAATTGGCCGAAGAGGGCGCGACCCAGGTGTTCTTCCCGGAGCGCAGCAACGACATCATTCTCGGCGCCGTGGGTGTCCTGCAGTTCGATGTGGTCGCCAGTCGTTTGAAAGAGGAATACAAGGTCGAGTGCTCGTATGAGCCGATCACTGTTTACTCGGCGCGCTGGATTGAATGCGACGACAAGAAGAAGCTTGAGGAGTTTTCCAACAAGGCTGTGGAGAACCTGGCATTGGACGGCGGTGGTCACCTGACTTATCTCGCACCGACGCGGGTTAACCTGGCGTTGATGGAAGAGCGTTGGCCGGATGTGAAATTCCGGGCGACGCGTGAGCATCACTAAGCGCTGAGCTGTTTTGTCCGAAGCCCCTGAGGTGTACGCCTCGGGGGCTTTTTTGTTTGGTTTTGGGTGCATATCTGTTTCTGCGGGGGGTGCGGCTGGCGGTTTCGCCCTTACGGCGAGGTACTTTTTCCAAACGCCGAAAAAGTACCCAAAAAGGCTTGCCGCAACGTACGGCCCGCTCGCTGAGGCTCGGGGTTCCTTCGCTCCGGAATTGATCCGGCCGCATCGCTTCCGGTTTGCTTCGCTGCACCTCCTTTCGATGTGTTTGGCTCCGCCAAACGGCGCTTCGCGCCCACCCCCGGATCAATCCCTCCACTCAGCCTGCCGACGCGGCCTGTGGATCAAGATCAAGAGCTGCAGCCGAGCTTGCGCTCATCCTGTGTAGGAGCTGCCGAAGGCTGCGATCTTTTGATCTTGATTTTGCTTTTCTGTGGGCGCTGGCTTGCCAGCGATGGCGGCCTTACAGACGACCATTTTCTAGCTGAGTTCACTCAACAACTGAGCTGCCGAAAGCAGCAAAGTCAAAAGATCGCAGCCTGCGGCAGCTCCTACAGGGGGTTGTAGGGCGACTCCGTTTTTTGTGATCTCGGCATACTTGAGCGCGACAACCAGCGAGCTGGCCGTTAGTGTTTCAGGTTCACGAACGTCGCTTTGAGAGGTCAATGGAATGACGAGTCGACTGACTCACCTGTTACGACTGGACGGCTATTTCGGCGTCATGGCCTGGGTGCTCGCGGCGCTGCTGTTCATCAATCGTCTGAGCAGCATGGTCAAGTTGTTCATGGCGCTGTATCTGCGTCAGGAACTGGGGCTGGCGATTGAGACCGTTGGCTGGCTGCTGTCCGGTTACGGCGCGGGACTGTTGATCGGTTCGATGGTCGGCGGGTTGCTCAGCGACCGCTTTCCCACGGCGCGGCTTACGGCGGCGCTGTTTTTCATGTCGGCCTGGACTCTGCTGTTGTTGGGGCTGGTCACCGATGTGCCTTGGCTCGCGGCGTTGTTGCTGTTCAGTGGCGTACTCGATGGGGCGATCCGCACGCTGCATCAGCGGCTGATCATGGAGTATTGCGAAACCGCGCAACGCTCACGCGCGCAGGCTTTGAGCCGGGTCGCGCGCAACCTTGGGATGGCCGCCGCCGGCATTGCTGGCGGGGTGCTGGCGCAGACTGATTTTCGCTGGGTGTTCTTCGCCAGTGCGGCGATGACGTTGCTGGCCTTGCTGTGGTTTGTCCGCACGACATGGCGCCGTTCGGTGCTCGCACCGGAGCACTCAGCCGACAGCGCTGAATCCCCTGGTGTCCCCTATCGCGACCGGCCATTTCTATGGCTGCTGGCTGCGGCCGTTCTGCTCGGCATGGCCTTCGACACTGTCTACAGCATGCTTGGCAATTACCTCACCGATTACTACCGTTTGAGCACCGAGGCCATCGGCTGGCAGTTCGCCTTGAACGCGGTGCTGGTGGTGACCTTGCAGATTCCGCTGAGCCATTGGGGCGAGCGCTGGGGCGTGCGTGCACAACTGGTCGCCGGTTGCGTGTTGCTGGCCATCGGGCTGGGCATGTTGCCACTGGGGTCCGGGCTGGCTTATGTCTGTTTGTCGACGCTGATCTGGACACTGGGCGAGGCGCTGTTCATGCCGCCGTTGAATGTGCTGGTCATGCAACACGCACAGGGTGGCAAAAGCGGGCAGTACTTCGGCCTGTTCTTCATGTGCTGGAGCGCCAGCGCACTGTTGTCGCCAGTGCTGGGCGGGCAGATCTACGGCCAATTTGGCGGGCACAGTGTCTGGGTGGTCAGTGCCGTACTCGCGCTGGCGGCGATCCCGTTGGCGTGGCGGGCAACCCGTGCGTCCACCCTCTAAATGGCTGCACGTGCTGCTTAGCCGAATCGGTACTAGGGATTATTCGAAAGCGTTCTGCCGGGCGACGGCATTTCTATGGCTTCGATAACGTCCTATCTGGTGAACCCGGCTGATCGGAACTAGATTTCATTCAGCGCCGGATCGGCATTGGTGTTTCACCTGCACAGGATGGAATCGATCATGAAAAACAGGTTTCTACGGGTTTTACTGCTGTTGAAAGTGATGGTCATGCTGTCCCTCGGCACCGCGACGGCCTGGGCCGAGTGCGAGGATCATGATTCCCAGGCCTTTAACGGGCAGGTGGGGCACAGCGGCTTGATGTTGGCCAAGTCCGAGTCCGAGCCGGGTGATCAGGGGCAGGGCGGCAGCGAGGATGATGACGACTCGACAACCGATGAGCCGGACAGCGATGACGAGGGCGACAGCCAGACGTAGATTTCAGGCAAAAGAAAACCCCTTCTACCTCGACCGATGCGCAATCGAGGTGGAAGGGGTTTGCTCAACACTTGAATCACAAACAACTCAATCCCTGTAGGCGCTGCGGCACGCTGCGATCTTTTGATCTTGATTCTAAAAATCAAAAGAAAGATCGCAGCGTGCCGCAGCTCCTACAGGTGTTGTGCCTTACGCCGCGCCGTCGAGGAACTGCTCCGCGTAGTGGCAAGCCACTTGGCGGTTGTCGAGAGGGCGCAGGGCCGGCTCTTCAGTGCTGCAACGCTCGGTGGCATACGGGCAGCGCTTGTGGAACGCACAGCCCGGCGGCGGGTTCAGCGGGTTGGGCAATTCGCCGACGATTTTGATTTTCGGCTTGTTCGGGTCCGGGTGAATGGTCGGGGTCGCCGACAGCAACGCCTGGGTGTACGGGTGCAGAGGGCGTTCGTAGATGTCGTTTTTCGGGCCCATTTCCACCGGGCGACCGAGGTACATCACCATCACGTCATCGGCCACGTGTTGCACTACCGCCAGGTTGTGCGAGATGAACACGTAGGCGGTGTTGAACTCCTGCTGCAGATCCATGAACAGGTTCAGCACCTGCGCCTGAATCGACACGTCCAGCGCCGAGGTCGGCTCGTCCGCCACCAGCACTTTCGGTTGCAGCATCATCGCGCGAGCGAGGGCGATCCGCTGGCGCTGACCGCCGGAGAACATGTGCGGATAACGCTGGTAGTGCTCGGGACGCAAGCCGACCTGCTTCATCATCGCCTGGACTTTTTCGCGACGTTCGGCGGCGGACAGGTTGGTGTTGATCAGCAGCGGCTCGCCGAGTTGGTCACCGACTTTCTGCCGTGGGTTCAACGACGCGTACGGGCTCTGGAACACCATCTGCACGTCTTTGCGCAGTTGCTTGCGCTGGGCCTTGTCGGCACCGGCCACTTCCTGGCCGGCGATTTTCAAGGAACCGGACGACGGTTCTTCAATCAGTGTCAGGGCGCGGGCGAGGGTGGATTTGCCGCAGCCCGACTCGCCGACAACCGCGAGGGTCTTGCCGGCCTCCAGTTCGAACGACACACCGTTGAGGGCGCGCACGGTCGCGTGGCCCTTGAACAGGCCACGGGAGACTTCGTAGTGACGGGTCAGGTCGCGGGCGGTAAGTACGACGGCCATTACGCCACCTCCTGGTTCAGCGGGTAGAAGCAGCGGGCGAGGCTGTTGCTTTTCGGATCAAGGGTCGGACGCTGCGTGCGGCAGCTGTCTTGCACGTACGGGCAGCGTGGCGAGAGCAGGCAACCCTGCGGTCGGTCGTAACGGCCCGGGACGATGCCCGGCAGCGTCGCCAGACGCTCGGCGCCCTGGCTGTGTTCAGGAATCGCCTTGAGCAGCGCTTCGCTGTACGGGTGCGCCGGGATGTCGAACAGTTGTGGCACCTGACCGACTTCAACGGCTTGACCGGCGTACATCACGCACACGCGCTGGGCGGTTTCGGCCACGACGGCGAGGTCGTGGGTGATCAGCACCAGGCCCATGTTCTGTTCTTTCTGCAACGCCAGCAGCAGATCCATGATCTGTGCCTGAATCGTCACGTCGAGTGCCGTGGTCGGCTCATCCGCGATCAGCAGTTTCGGTTCGCCGGCAATCGCCATGGCGATTGCAACACGCTGGCTCATACCGCCCGACAGTTGATGCGGGTAGGCGTCCATACGGCTCGCGGCGCCTGGGATTTCAACTTTTTCCAGCAGTTCGATCGCACGTTTGCGCGCTTGCTTGCCGGACATTTTCAGGTGCAGGCGCAGCACTTCTTCGATCTGGAAACCGACGGTGTAGCTCGGGTTGAGCGCGGTCATCGGGTCCTGGAACACCATCGACAAGTCTTTGCCGACGATTTGCCGACGTTGACGATTGCTCAGTTTGAGCATGTCTTTGCCGTCAAAGCTGAGCGAGTCGGCGGTCACGATGCCGGGATGCTCAATCAGCCCCATCAGCGCCATCATGGTCACGGATTTACCCGAACCCGATTCGCCAACGATGGCCAGCACTTCGCCTTTGTCGACTTTCAGGTCGAGTCCATCAACAACGGGCGTAGCCGTCTTGTCGCCGAAACGAACGTTGAGATTCTTGATTTCTAACAGTGACATTGGAATCTCCTCAGGCGGCGTTCTTGAGTTTCGGGTCCAGCGCATCGCGCAGACCGTCGCCCATCAGGTTGATTGCCAGCACGCTGAGCAAAATGGTCAAACCGGGCAGGCTCACCACCCACCAGGCGCGTTCGATGTAGTCGCGGGCCGAGGCCAGCATGGTGCCCCACTCAGGGGTTGGCGGTTGTACGCCAAGGCCGAGGAAGCCCAGGGCGGCGGCATCGAGAATCGCCGAGGAGAAGCTCAAGGTTGCCTGAACGATCAGCGGCGCCATGCAGTTCGGCAGCACGGTGATGAACATCAGGCGTGGCAGACCGGCACCGGCCAGGCGCGCGGCGGTCACGTAGTCGCGGTTCAGTTCGCCCATCACGGCTGCACGGGTCAGACGTACGTAGGACGGCAAGGACACCACAGCGATAGCGATCACGGTGTTGATCAGGCCAGGGCCGAGGATGGCGACGATCGCCACAGCCAGCAGCAAGGACGGCAGGGCCAGCATGATGTCCATCAGACGCATGATGGTCGGGCCAATCATCTTCGGGAAGAAGCCGGCGAACAGACCAAGCAGAATCCCCGGGATCAGCGACATCACCACCGACGACAAGCCGATCAGCAGCGACAGGCGCGAACCCTGGATCAGACGCGACAGCAGGTCGCGACCCAGTTCATCGGTACCGAGCAAAAACTGCATCTGCCCGCCTTCAAGCCACGCCGGCGGCGTCAGCAGGAAGTCACGGTATTGCTCGCTCGGGTTATGCGGCGCAACCCACGGCGCGAACAGCGCGCAGAAGATGATCAGCAGCATGAACAGCAGGCCGGCAACCGCGCCTTTGTTCTTGGAGAAGGCTTGCCAGAATTCTTTGTACGGGGACGGATACAGCAGGCTTTGATCGACTGCTACCGCTGGAGTTGGAGTGGTCATGGTCATGATCTCAGCGCTGATGACGGATGCGTGGGTTGGCAAAGCCGTAGAGGATGTCCACTACGAAGTTGACCAGAATCACCAGGCAGGCGATTAACAGGATGCCGTTTTGCACAACCGGGTAGTCCCGGGCGCCGATGGCTTCGATCAGCCATTTACCGATGCCGGGCCAGGAGAAAATGGTTTCGGTCAGGACTGCACCGGCCAGCAGGGTGCCGACTTGCAGGCCGACCACGGTGAGTACCGGAATCAGCGCGTTGCGCAGGCCGTGAACGAACACCACGCGCGACGGCGACAGGCCTTTGGCCTTGGCGGTGCGGATGTAGTCTTCGCGCAGCACTTCAAGCATCGACGAACGGGTCATCCGCGCGATCACTGCCAGTGGAATGGTGCCGAGCACGATGGCCGGCAGAATCAGGTGATGCAGCGCATCGAAGAACGCGCCGACGTCATCGGCCAGCAGCGTATCGATCAACATGAAACCGGTACGTGGCTCGATGTCGTAAAGCAGGTCGATCCGCCCGGACACCGGGGTCCAGCCCAGGCTCACCGAGAAGAACATGATCAGGATCAGACCCCACCAGAAGATCGGCATCGAATAACCCGCGAGGGAGATGCCCATCACCCCGTGGTCGAATAAAGATCCTCGTTTGAGTGCCGCGATCACCCCGGCCAAGAGGCCCAGAATGCCGGCGAACAGCAGGGCGGCCATGGACAGTTCCAGGGTCGCCGGGAAAAGGGAGGTGAACTCGGTCCAGACGCTCTCACGGGTACGCAGGGATTCGCCGAGATCGCCGTGGGCCAGTTTGCCGATGTAGTCCAGATACTGGGCATACAACGGTTTGTTCAGACCTAGGCGTTCCATTGCCTGAGCGTGCATTTCGGGGTCGACCCGACGTTCGCCCATCATCACTTCCACGGGGTCGCCCGGAATCATGCGAATCAACGCGAAAGTCAGCAAGGTGATGCCGAAAAACGTGGGGATCAACAACCCCAGTCGGCGGGCAATAAAACTAAACATCTTGTGTGGTACCTCATCAGCCGGTTAGGCGTGCCCGGCTTCCCTGGGGTCAGGGAGGCCGGGAGTTTCTTATCTACTTCACCTGGGTAGTGGCGAAGTTATTAGTTGTCAGGGGGCTGATGTGATAGCCCTCTACGTTGTTGCGCATTGCAGTAAACATCCGCGTGTGGGCCATGCTGATCCATGGTTGATCCTGGTTAAAGATCACCTGGGCTTGTTCATACAGCTTGGCGCGTTCGGCCGGATCTACTTTAGCTCGTGCTTCGTCGATCAGCGCCTGGAACTTCTCGCTGCACCAGCGCGCGTAGTTTTCGCCGTTCTTGGCCGCTTCGCAACTGAGCATAGGCGTCAGGAAGTTATCCGGGTCGCCGTTGTCGCCCGCCCATCCGGCCGAGACCATGTCGTGCTCGCCGGCCTTGGCGCGTTTAAGCATCTCGCCCCATTCCATCACACGGATGTCGATCTTGATCCCGACTTTCGCCAGGTCAGCCTGCATCATTTGTGCGCCGAGCATCGGGTTCGGATTGGTCGGACCACCGCCGTTGCGGGTAAACAGGGTAAACGTGGTGCCTTCTGGAACCCCGGCTTCCTTGAGCAGGGCGCGAGCCTTGTCGAGGTCGCGTGGCGGATTCTTCAGTTCGTTGTTGTAACCGAGCAGGGTATCCGGGTACGGGTTGACCGCGACGGTCGCGTTGCCCTTGCCGAACAGTGCATTGACGTAAGCGGCTTTGTCGAAGGCGATATCGATCGCCTTACGCACGCGCACGTCGCTCATGTATTTGTGTTGGGTGTTCATGGCGATGTACGAAACGGTCATCGCGTTCAGTTCATCGACCTTCAGATTGCTGTCTTTCTTGATGCTCGGGATGTCATCCGGTTTCGGATACAGCGCGATCTGGCACTCGTTGGCCTTGAGCTTTTGCAGGCGCACGTTGTTGTCGGTGGCGATTGCCAGAATCAACGCGTCGGCCGGTGGCTTGCCACGGAAATATTCCGGGTTGGCCTTGAAGCGTACCTGGGCATCCTTGGCGTAACGCTGGAAGATGAACGGGCCGGTGCCGACTGGCTTGTTGTTCAGGTCGGCGGTCTTGTTGGCCTTGAGCAACTGGTCGGCGTATTCGGCGGAGTAGATCGCGGTGAACGGCATGGCCACGTCGGCCAGGAACGGCGCTTCGCGACGGGTCAGGGTGAACTTGACCGTGTAGTCGTCGACCTTTTCCACGTTCTTGAGCAGTTCCTTGAAGCCCATGCTTTCAAAGTACGGGAAGCCCACGCTCGACAGTTTGTGCCACGGGTGATTCGGGTCCAGTTGACGCTGGAAGCTCCAGAGCACGTCGTCGGCATTCATGTCGCGGGTCGGCTTGAAGTATTCGGTGGTGTGGAACTTGACGCCTTTTCGCAGGTGGAACGTGTAGGTCAGGCCGTCTTCACTGATTTCCCAGGTGTCTGCCAGGGCCGGAACGATTTCCGTCGTACCCGGCTTGAAGTCCACCAGGCGGTTGAAGATGGTTTCGGCCACAGCGTCCGCCGTGACTGCAGTTGTGTACTGGACCATGTCGAAGCCTTCCGGACTGGCTTCGGTGCAGACCACCAAGGGTTTGGCCGAGACGCCGATGGCGGCGCTCAACAACGCGGCAGCGACGGCCGCACGTAGGGGAAGCATTTTCATCGATAACCCTCTGCAATCGGTTGAAGACAAAAAACCGAACGGCCGACTCATCATGAGTCAGCCGTCGGTTGGCGTTTTTTACAGGATGTTGAATGGAATCGTGGTCACGAGACGGAACTCGTTGATGTTGCCATCAGCCTGGTTTTCGCTGGCGCGGTGAGTGGTGTATGTCGCACGAATGGCGGTGGCCTTGAGTGGACCGCTTTGTACTGCGTAGGAAGCACCGACGCCGTATTCGTAATGGGTCTCACCATCCATCAGGCTCAGGTCGCCTCGCTTGGCTCCCGGATCGGTGTAGGCAGTGCCGCGGTAGTGAGTACCGTCGATGCCCCAGCCGCGTGCCTGGTAGATGTTGAACTTCAGGCCTGGTACGCCGTACTCGGCCATGTTGATGCCGTAGGCGATCTGGAAGGATTTCTCGTTCGGGCCGTTGAAGTCCGACAGCAGGGAGTTGGCCAGGTAGATGCCGTTGGTTTCGTGCAGGTAGTCGAAGTACTCGTTACCGTTAACTTCCTGGTACGAGAAGGTCAGGCTGTGGGCCTGGTGAGTCAGACCCAACGACAGCGAGTAGGTGTCGTTGTCGATGTTGCCCATCAACTTTTTGCCTTCGTCGACGGTCTTGTAGTAGTTCAGACCGGTGGTCAGGCTCAGCACCTGGCTATCACCCAGTTCGTGGGTGCCGCCGAAGTAGTACTGGTTCCAGAAGTCTTCGACGTTGGCGACGTACAGGCTGGTTTTCAGGCTCTTCAGCGGCTGGTAGTTCACGCCGGCGGTGTAGACCTTGTCGGTCTCAACGCCAGTGGCGGAGTACTCGGAGCGGAATTTCGACAAGCTTTGTTCAGTACGTGGCGAGACGCGGTCAAAACCTGCCAGGTCGAACGACAGGTTGTTGAGCTCTTCGCTGTGCAGGCTGATACCTTCGAAGCTCGAAGGCAGCGGACGGTTACCGATGACGTCGACGATCGGCGTGCTGAAGTTCTGGCGGCCCGCGGTCAGCGTGGTGTTGGACACACGGAACTTGACGTTGGCCAGACCCAGTTTGCTCCACTGGTCTACGGCGTCGCCGTCGGAGTCCGCCAGGGTACGGTTGGAGCCGCCAGCGATGTTCTTGCGATCACCGTCCAGAACGATGGCGTTGTACGCCGCCACTTCAGTGCTGACGCCAACGGTGCCTTGGGTGAAGCCCGAGGTGTAGTTGACGATGGTGCCTTGCACCCAGTTGATACGACGCTGGGTCGGTGTCTTGACCAATGGCGAAGTGTTCTTGTCGCTGTTCTTCACGTAGCTGAAGGTGTCATCACGACGCTTCAGTTCGTTGGCGTACCAGTTACGGGTTGTGCCGCCCAGGCTTTGTCCATCGATAAAACCCTTGGCCTCGCTTTGGGCGCTACTGCCGGCCAATGTGGTAGGGACGAACTCCTGACTTACAGGTTCTGCGTACGCCGTGGCGGTGATGCTGCTGATGGCCAGGGCCAGTATCGCGGTGCTGCTCAGTTTCATGGGTGAAGCTCCTTTACTTTCTTTTTATGCCGGCTTTTTTGGGTTGGCCGGTTATTGGTTTAGAACTTATTCACACACCGCAAACGTTTGCAAAATGCCGGATTGGCGAATTTTGGCAAAGCGCTTGCGTGAGGGGGATAGACGGCCCCCCTCAGTATTGCGGCTAATCGGTTGGGTTAATCGATACTGACACCCGAGAACACGTTGCGCCCGAAGGGGCTCACCTTGAACCCTTCGACCCGAGTGCTTAACGGCTGGTTGACCGTCGAGTGGGCGACAGGCGTGATCGGCACTTGCTGCTTGAGCAACTGCTGGGCCTGTTTATAGAGCGTGGTGCGCTGGTCGCGGTCGGTGACGACCTTGGCTTCTTTGATCAGCTTGTCGTAAGCCGGATCGCACCACATGGAGTAGTTGTTGCCGCCAATGGCGTCGCAGCTGTAAAGCGTGCCGAGCCAGTTGTCCGGGTCACCGTTGTCACCGGTCCAGCCGATCAGGCTGATGTCGTGCTCGCCGTTCTTGGTGCGCTTGATGTACTCGCCCCATTCATAGCTGACGATCTTCACTTTCAGACCGATTTTCGCCCAGTCAGCCTGGAGCATTTCGGCCATCAGTTTGGCGTTCGGGTTGTACGGACGCTGTACCGGCATTGCCCACAGGGTGATCTCGGTGCCTTCTTTGACGCCGGCAGCCTTGAGCAGCTCTTTGGCTTTTTCCGGGTTGTAGGCTGCGTCTTTGATCGTGTCGTCGTAAGACCACTGGGTCGGTGGCATGGCGTTGACGGCCAGTTGGCCGGCGCCTTGATAAACAGCGTTGAGAATCCCCTGTTTATTCACCGCCATGTCCAGCGCCTGACGCACTTCGAGCTGGTCAAACGGTTTGTGCCGAACGTTGTAGGCGATGTAGCCGAGGTTGAAGCCGGGCTTGGAGATCAGTTGCAGCTTTGGATCGGTCTTCAGCGCTTCAACATCGGCAGGGCGCGGATGCAGGGTGACCTGGCATTCACCAGCCTTGAGCTTCTGCACGCGCACCGAAGCGTCGGTGTTGATCGCGAAGATCAGGTTGTCGAGTTTTACCCGGCTCGGATCCCAGTAATGTTTATTAGCTGTGTAACGGATGTTCGAGTCTTTCTGGTAGCTCTTGAACACGAACGGCCCAGTGCCGATCGGCTTCTGGTTGATGTCGCTCGGCTTGCCTTCGGCCAGCAGTTTGTCGGCGTATTCGGCAGACAGGATGGCGGCGAAGCTCATGGCGATGTTCTGGATGAACGCGGCGTCGACGCTGTTGAGCGTGAACTCTACGGTCAGCGGCCCGGTCTTTTCGACCTTGGCGATGTTCTTGTTCAGGCTCATCCCGTTGAAATACGGGAATTCGGTCGGATAAGCCTTACGGAAAGGCTGCTGTGCATCAAGCATGCGATTGAACGTAAACAGCACGTCGTCGGCGTTTAAATCGCGGGTCGGCTTGAAGTACGGCGTTGTATGAAATTTCACACCTTCACGTAGGTGAAAGGTGTACTTGAGACCATCCTCGGAAATATCCCACTTGGTCGCCAGGCCAGGGACGACATTGGTCGCGCCTTTTTCGAACTCGACCAAACGGTTGTACAGCGGCTCGGCGGCATCGTTATCGGTGGCCGTCGTGTATTGCGCGGTATCAAAACCCGCCGGGCTGCCTTCGGAGCAGAAAACCAGGCTTTTGGGTGCGGCGAAACTGGCTGACGAGACGGTCAACAGACCGGCACCCAGCAATGCGGAAAAAACCAAGGTATGGCGCATGACGCTCCCTCTTTTTTAGTGTTGTTCGATGCGCCGCGATCCCGTCCGGGGATGTTGTGGCTGCATCAAGCTCAAACCAGTACGGACAGCAAAACCGTTAGCCCACACAGCCACTGGTCAGAACCCGACGGTAGGGGCCGTGGATCTGGCAGTAAATGCGTTGAGTCCTAAAGACTCGTAGGAAAAGGCAACACATCCTGTACCACTCTGTTAAGGCAGGGCGGAAACGGATGTAGGCAAATTCCTAGCCAATCGGCAGAAAAAAACAGCGGCGACGCTGGAAACGTCGCCGCTGTGTCTTTTTATTTGCTGACGCTGACGCCGTAGAAGGAGTTCAAGCCAAATGGGCTGATCTTGAAGTCCTGCACGTTGGCGCGCATGGGTTGATACACCGTCGAGTGAGCGATAGGTGTCATTGGAACAGCATCTTTGAGGACGTGTTGCGCCTGTTTGTACAGTTCGGTGCGCTTGCCCTGGTCGGTGGTGCGCTTGGCTTCTTTGACGAGGCCGTCGAACTTCTTGTCGCACCATTTGGAGAAGTTGTTGCCGCTCAGCGAATCGCAGCCAAACAGAACGTTGAGCCAGTTGTCCGGATCACCGTTGTCACCGCTCCAGCCAATGATCATGGCCTGGTTCTCGCCACCTTTGGAACGCTTGATGTACTCGCCCCATTCGTAGCTGGTGATCTTCACTTTCAAGCCGATCTTGGCCCAGTCGGACTGGAGCATTTCAGCCATCAGCTTGGCGTTCGGGTTGTACGGACGCTGCACCGGCATCGCCCACAGAACGATCTCGGTACCTTCCTTGACGCCGGCTTCCTTGAGCAGCTGCTTGGCTTTCTCAGGGTCGTACTTGGCATCCTTGATGGTGGTGTCGTAAGACCACTGGGTCGGCGGCATGGCGTTGACGGCCAATTGGCCAGCGCCCTGGTAAACCGAGTCGATGATCTGAGACTTGTTGACAGCCATGTCCAGTGCCTGACGCACGCGCAGGTCGGCCAGCGGGTTCGCTTCGTTGCTGCCCTTGACCTTGTCCATCACGTTGTAGGCGATGTAGCCCAGGTTGAAACCAGCCTGGTCAGGCATCTTCAGCGACTTGTCTTCTTTCAGCGCTTTCAGGTCGGCTGGACGCGGGAACAGGGTGACCTGGCACTCGTTCTTTTTCAGCTTCTGAATGCGTACCGACGGGTCGGTGGTGATAGCGAAGATCAGGTTGTCGATCTTCACGTCTTCAGGCTTCCAGTAGTCCTTGTTCCCGGTGTAGCGGATGTTGGAGTCTTTCTGGTAGCTCTTGAACACGAACGGACCAGTGCCGATCGGCTTCTGGTTGATGTCGGCAGGCTTGCCTTCCTTGAGCAGCTGGGCAGCGTACTCGGCGGACTGAACGGACGCGAAGCTCATGGCCATGTTCTGGATGAACGCAGCATCAACTTCTTTAAGGGTGAACTTGACGGTGTGGTCGTCGACTTTATCGATCTTGGTGATGTTGGTGTCCATCCCCATGTCGGTGAAGTACGGGAATTCGGTCGGGTACGCCTTACGGAACGGGTCATCCTTGTTAATCATGCGATTAAAGGTGAACAGCACGTCGTCGGCGTTGAACTCACGAGTCGGCTTGAAATACGGGGTGGTGTGGAACTTGACGCCTTCACGCAGGTGGAAGGTGTAAGTCAGGCCGTCATCGGAAATGTCCCACTTGGTCGCCAGACCAGGAATCACGGCGGTGCCGCCGCGTTCGAACTGGGTCAGACGGTTGAACATGGTTTCGGCTGAGGCGTCGAAGTCGGTTCCGGTGGTGTACTGGCCCGGATCAAAACCGGCCGGGCTCCCTTCGGAGCAAAACACCAGGTTAGTCGCAGCGGATGCGAAAGGTGCGGAGGCTAACAAGCCTGCGCCGACTAAAAACGGAATGACCGCGTGTTTAAGCATGTTGGCCTCATGATTTGTTGTCATTTTTTGATTTGAGGTACGACCTCGTGAGTCGTGCCTGCGGATACTTATGCAGGCGCCATACCCAATGCAAGATCCAGAGCGGCCGGCGGCCTCAAACGGTGGCACGAACGTACCTTAATGTCGCATCTGTATAACTTTTGACGCATTTGACCGTTTGCGGGTGGTTTTTACGGTGCAAATGAAGCCCCAAAATGGTGCGCGGTTCAGGCTGTGCGCGCCGCCTTGGGGCTCGGTGTTACTTATTTATACCCACGCCGTAAAAGGGGGTTAGACCAAAAGGGCTGATACGGAAATCAGTGACTTCTTTACGCAGTGGTTGGAACACCGTGGAGTTGGCGATCGGGGTGATCGGCACCTGCTGTTTAAGGATCAGTTGCGCCTGTTGATACAGTTTTACCCGCTGCGCTTTGTCAGTGGACACCTTGGCCTGTTGCACCAGTTTGTCGTAGGCCGGGTCGCACCATTTGGCGTAGTTGCTGCCTTTCACCGCCGCGCAGCTGTAAAGCACGCCGAGCCAGTTGTCCGGATCGCCGTTGTCGCCGGTCCAGCCGTAGATCATCGCGTCGTGTTCGCCGTTCTTGGCGCGCTTGATGTACTCGCCCCATTCATAGCTGACGATGTTGGCCTTGATGCCGATCTTCTCCCAATCCTGCTGGATCATCTGCGCCGACATCCGCGCATTCGGGTTCGAGGCGCGCTGCACGGTCATTGCCCAAAGGTTGATGGTTGTACCCGGTGCAACCCCTGCTTCTTTAAGTAGCGCCTTGGCCTTTGCCGGATCGTGCGGCGCGTCCTTGATGTTCGGATCGAACGACCATTGCGCCGGCGGCAAAGCGTTCTGGGCCAACTGACCGGCACTCTGGTAAACGGCTTTGATGATCGCCGGTTTGTCGATGGCCATGTCCAGGGCCTGACGCACCTTGAGCTGGTCCAGCGGCGGGTGAGTGGTGTTGTAGGCGAGGAAGCCAAGGTTGAAACCGGCCTGTTTCAGCACGCGCAGGTTCGGGTCTTTTTCCATCACTTCGATGTCGGCGGGGCGTGGGTAACCGCTGACCTGGCATTCGCCGGTTTTGAGTTTTTGCAGGCGTACGGCGGCGTCCGGGGTGATCGAGAAAATCAGGTTGTCGATCTTTACATCTTCGGGTTTCCAGTAGGCCGTGTTCGCGACGTAGCGGATTTGCGAATCTTTTTGATAGCGCTTGAACACGAACGGGCCGGTGCCGATCGGTTTCTGGTTGAGGTCGGCGGCTTTGCCTTCCTTCAGCAGTTGCGCGGCGTATTCGGCGGATTGCACCGAGGCGAAGCTCATGGCGAGGTTTTGCACGAAGGCGGCGTCGACGTTGTTGAGGTTGAAGCGCACGGTTTGCGCGTCGAGTTTTTCGACTGATTTGATGGTGGTGTTGAGGCCCATGTCGGTGAAATACGGGGACTCGGCGGGGTAGGCCTTGCGGAAGGCGTTTTCCGGGTCGAGCAGGCGTTGGAAGGTGAAGAGGACGTCGTCGGCGTTGAAGTCGCGGGTTGGGGTGAAGTATTCCGTTTTGTGGAATTTCACGCTCTGGCGCAGGTGGAAGGTGTACTGCAGGCCATCCGTTGAGACGTCCCATTTTGTGGCCAGGCCGGGTTCGATGTCGGTGCCGCCGCGTTTGAATTGGGTGAGGCGGTTGAAGACGGTTTCGGCGGAGGCGTCGAAGTCGGTACCGCTGGTGTATTGGCTGGGGTCGAAGCCTGCGGGGCTGGCTTCGGAGCAGTAGACCAGGGTTGTGGCGGCGTTTGCTATCGGGGCGGTTGTGGCCAGGGCCAGCGAGATCAAAAGCGGTTTGAGGGTGGATCTTGGCATGGAGTCCCCGGGGGTATGGAGGTGGTTTTGGGTTGAGATTAGCGGGGAATTGTGGGGGTTCGGAAATATCGTTTTTCTTGGGGGAGTGTCTATCTCGGTATATCTGGCGGGTTGTGTGTATATCCGTTGCTGCGGTTATGGCTGCTTGGGGTTCCGCCCTTACGGCGGGTCACTTTTTCCAGACGCCGAAAAAGTAACCAAAAAGGCTTGCTCCTGCGTGCGGCCCGCTCGCTGGGGCTCGGGGTTCCTTTGTAGTGGTCAACCAATCCCGGACACGACGTTAAGTTCTTCCTCGGCCCGCGCTGGTGCCAACCCCTCGTTGAACTGGTGAGGCCGAATCCAGTTGTAGCGATGCATCAAAAAGTGGCTGATATCGCGCTGTGCTTCCTGCGCAGTTCGATAGCCCACGGTCGGTATCCATTCTGTTTTCAAGCTACGAAATACGCGCTCCATCGGTGCGTTATCCCAGCAGTTTCCTCGTCGACTCATGCTCTGACGCATGCGGTATCGCCACAACCGCTGGCGAAAGAGTCGGCTTGCATATTGCGATCCCTGGTCCGAGTGGAATAGCAGATCCGAAGGCCTGCCACGCTGCTCGTAAGCCATATCCAGCGCTTTGATCACCAACTCAGCGTCTGGCTTTTCCGACAGCGCCCAGCCCACGATCCGACGCGTACAAAGATCCAGGACGACAGCCAGGTAATGCCACTTTCCTTGTGCCCAAATGTAGGTGATATCGCCGCACCAGACTTGATTGGGCGCAGGCACGTCGAACTCGCGATTCAATGTGTTCGGGATATCCAGTCTTTCTACTGTTGCTCGTTTGTAGGCATGGGAGCCGGGTTGTTTGCTGACTAAATCAAGCTCGCGCATCAAGCTACGCACTTTGAATCGACCGAGTTGCTCACCGTCTTCACGCATCAGTGACAGGATGCTGCGACTGCCCGCAGAGCTGCGACTTTGCGAGAACAGCTCACTTACGCGACTACGCAATCGAAGCCGTTCGACATCCGGCGTGCGGCGCCGCAGGCGCTGGGCGTAGTAACACGAGCGAGTGACGTCAAACACCTTGCACAGCCAATCAACCGGCTCATGTGCCCTCAACTGGTCAATCAGCGCGAACGCTCGTGATCTTCCGACATCAAGAGCGCGGTAGCCTTTTTTAGTATTGATTTCTCTCGCTCAAGCCGAGCAATCCGGGCTTCCAGCTCCTGAATTTTTTGCTGTTCCGGAGTCAGTGCCTTGCTCTGCGGAGTGACGCCTTTATGTTCTTTCTGAATCTGGTCAACCCAGCGGCGCAATGCCGACTCACCAATGCCGAGCGAACGGCTGGCTTCGATGTAGCTGTAGTTTTGTTTGAGCACAAGGTCAGCAGCCTCGCGCTTGAATTCAGGAGTAAAGGAGCGGCGTTGTTTAGTCATCTGACACCTCGATCTGGCGAGCATTCTCGCCTAAATGGGTGTCCGGTTTCATTAGACCACTACACTTCGCTCCGGGATCGATCCGGGCGCAGCGTCTCCGGTTTGCTTCGCTGCACCTCCTTTCGCTGTGTTTGGCTTCGCCAAACGGTCGCTGCGCTCCCACCCCCGGATCAATCCCTCCACTCAGCCTTCCGACGTCGCCCGTGGATCAAGATCAAAAGCTGCAGCCGAGCTAACGCTCATCCTGTTGAGTGGTGGAAAAGCGTGCGGTCGGCTTTTGGGTTGTGTTGGGTTTGGCCCTCATCAGGACGCCGCCAGCCCAGCGCTCTCCCGAGGGCGAGGGAGCCGATTTGTGGGCTTTTCAAACCTGAGTTCGACTCGGTATCCCACGTCGGCGTACCTCTCCCAAACACCTCGGTCAGTCCCCTCTCCCTCCGGGAGAGGGCTAGGGTGAGGGTTCGCTTTTGGCTGTTTAAAGAGCTGTCGAATTACCAGAACCTTCCCACAAGGTTTTCAGGTTGTCCGTCGGACGTGCGATCTCTAGGCTTGGGTTGTCGCAGAAGACTCTGCGATCGGGAGGTGAGATTCCCGGTTATTGAATTTGGAAACCTGCGAAAGCCGCTCCATAATCGCCGCCAGCTCATGCTGTCGGCAGTTCTTTATGGCGGCTATGTACGGGCGGACTTCGGTTCGGCCGGGTTGGTTTCCTTACCGGTAATCTCACTCCGTACATAGTTGCCACCTCGTTTCTCGAGTGAGATCGGAAATGAATGGCGTCATTCGTAAGGAAATGCTCCATGGATAAATTGGTCCCCGACCCACCCCTCGAAACCCCCCTCGAAGAAGCCCTCCGCGCCGAAGACCTCGCCCGAAACCGCGAAGCCATCAACCGCGCCCTCGATTTCTATCTCTGTCCCCAACCCAGAAAACCGCGCCAACCGAGCACGATGTTCATGGTTTGCCCCAACGTCGACACCGAAAGCCTGCTCGCCCACGCCTGTGAATCACTGGCCTCTGCCAGCGCAGCGGCCAGCAACTTCGCCAACGAGTTGGGCGGCACGCAGCGCAATACGGTGCTCGGTATTCAGCAGATCATCATGCTGGCCGAACTGGCGGTGAACCGGGCGCTGGATCGGGTTGATCCGCAAACCTGATCCCCAGGGTTACCGCGTCATCGTTCTTCGCGAGCAGGCTCGCTCCCACAGGAGTACGCATTCCAACTGTGGGAGCGAGCCTGCTCGCGATGGCGACAGCTCAAACAACACAAATCCCAGGCACAAAAAAACCGGCGATCATGCTCTGATCGCCGGTTTTTTATTCAGCCCATATCACATCACTGCATCAACACTTCAATCGAGCCATCAGCGGTCATGCTGACCTGGCTGGTGCCCGCTTCAACTTCCGGCGTCACTGGCGCTGAATCCATGCCGGCGGCTTTCATCATCATCGGGGCGCGCAGGTACGGTTGTGGGTAGCCGTTGCTGTTGAGGTTCAGGTTGACGATTTTGTAGCTCTTGCCGCCGAGTGCGTCAGTGGCCAGTTGGGCGCGGGCCTTGAAGGCGGTGACGGCTTCTTTGAGCAACTGGTCTTCACTGGCCTTGCGGGTCGGGTCGGCGATGGCGAAGTCCATGCCGCCCATTTTCAGGTCGGTCAGCAGTTCGCCGGTGAGTTTGGACAGGGCGGCGAAGTCGGCGCTTTCCAGGCGCAGTTCGGCGCGTTCACGCCAGCCAGTGATCTTCTGACCCTTGGTGTCGTAGATCGGGTAGCTGTTACGGCTGCCTTGGCGCAGGGTGATGTCTTTGACTTGCTTGGCCTGGGCCAGTGCCTTGTTCATGGTGGTGCTGACGTCGGCGGCGAGTTTGGCCGGGTCGGTGTTTTGCTCTTCGGTGTAGAGGGTCACGATCATCAGGTCGCGGGCCACTTCCTGGCTGACTTCGGCGCGCAGGGCAATCTGGTTGTAGTGCAGCTCATCGGCGGCCAGGGCCGGAAGGCTGGCGACGCTGCCGATGGTCAGGGCGAGAAGGGCGGCGCTGCGGCGAAATGTGTGCATGAAAGCTCCTTGATGGGGGCGCAGGTTTTTTCAGTTCTGGCCTGCGTGAACCATCAGACTCTAGCTTTTATGATCCGGTTCGCCCAGTTACAACTTCTATACAGATGACAGCGTGCAGTGGGGGAGTGCTTCTGTGGCGAGGGGATTTATCCCCGATCGGCTGCGCAGCAGTCGCCATTCAGCGCATGCGGTATGCCTGACTGAACCGGATTACAAGATTTGGGGCCGCTTCGCAGCCCATCGGGGATAAATCCCCTCGCCACATTGATCCCGAATACCTTCGGAACCTTGTTCGGCATAGCCCAGTTTTCAGGCAACGCCATGTGGTCGTTTGCCGCACTTTCGCCTCTCAAGGGCGCGGCTTGGTTATACTCCGTGCGATCCGCCTGGAGCGCTCATCAGGAGAGCTCATGCTCGCCCCCGTTCAACTGACTTCCGCCACTCGCCAGAACCTTTGGCGACTGACTTTCATCCGCACCCTGGTGCTCGCCGCGCAGGCCGGCTCTGTGGGGCTGGCCTATTGGCTGCAACTGCTGCCGTTGCCGTGGGTGCAACTGGCGATGACGCTCGGCTGTTCGACACTGCTCTGCGTGTTTACCGCCGTGCGTTTGCGCACATCGTGGCCGGTGACCGAACTCGAATACGCGCTGCAACTGGCCTGCGATCTGGTTATCCACAGTGCGCTGCTGTATTTCTCCGGCGGTTCAACCAACCCCTTCGTTTCCTATTATCTGGTGCCGCTGACCATTGCGGCGGTGACGCTGCCGTGGCGTTATTCGGTGATCCTGTCCGGCATCGCGCTGGCGTTGTACACCTTGATGCTGACGCGGTTTTACCCGCTGGAAACTCTGCCGGTCGCCCGCGAAAACCTGCAGATATACGGCATGTGGCTGAGTTTCGCCCTGGCCGCTGCGGTGATCACTTTCTTCGCCGCGCGCATGGCCGAAGAGTTGCGCCGTCAGGAAGAATTGCGTGCGATCCGCCGTGAAGAAGGCCTGCGCGATCAGCAGTTGCTCGCCGTCGCCACCCAAGCCGCCGGCGCCGCCCATGAGCTGGGTACGCCGCTGGCAACCATGAGTGTGCTGCTTAAAGAGATGCAGCAGGATCACCCTGACCCGATGTTGCAGGACGATCTGAAAGTGCTGCAGGATCAGGTCAAACTGTGCAAAGAAACCTTGCAGCAACTGGTGCGCGCCGCCGAAGCCAACCGGCGTCTGGCGGTGGAGATGCAGGACGTCACGGTCTGGCTCGACGAAGCGCTGAACCGCTGGCACCTGATGCGCCCGGAAGCCAGTTATCGCTTCCATCGTCTCGGCCAGGGCACGGTGCCGCGCATGGCGCCGCCGCCGGATCTGACCCAGGCCCTGTTGAATCTGCTCAACAACGCAGCCGACGCCTGCCCGGAAAACCTCAAGGTGACGCTGGACTGGGACGCGGAAAACCTGACCATCAGTATTCGCGACCATGGCGCCGGTGTGCCGCTGGCCATCGCCGAACAGATCGGCAAACCGTTTTTTACCACCAAGGGCAAAGGTTTCGGCCTGGGCCTGTTTTTGAGCAAGGCCAGCGTGACACGCGCCGGCGGCTCAGTGAAACTCTATAGTCATGAGGAAGGCGGCACGCTCACCGAGCTGCGCCTGCCCCACGGCGCCCGAGGAGACCAACATGAGTGACGAAATCCAAGTTGAAGGCGAAGAACTGCCGCATTTGCTGCTGGTCGACGACGACGCGACCTTTACCCGAGTGATGGCCCGCGCCATGGCCCGCCGTGGCTTTCGCGTCAGCACCGCCGGTTCTGCCGAGGAAGGCCTGACCATCGCCCAGGCCGATCTGCCTGACTACGCCGCGCTGGACCTGAAGATGGACGGCGACTCCGGCCTGGTGTTGCTGCCGAAGTTGCTCGAACTCGACCCGGAAATGCGCGTGGTGATCCTCACCGGTTATTCAAGCATTGCCACTGCGGTCGAGGCGATCAAGCGTGGCGCCTGCAACTACCTGTGCAAACCCGCTGATGCCGACGACGTCCTTGCCGCGCTGCTCTCTGAGCACGCCGACCTCGACACGCTGGTGCCGGAAAACCCGATGTCGGTCGACCGCCTGCAATGGGAACACATCCAGCGCGTGCTCACCGAGCACGAAGGCAACATCTCCGCCACTGCCCGCGCCCTGGGCATGCACCGCCGCACGCTGCAGCGCAAACTGCAGAAACGTCCTGTTCGTCGCTGAACCTGCGCTGAACGACTATCGCCAGCCCTCGCGATAAAACGCACCGATCATCTATGATCGGTGCGTGTCTGTTCTTTTCTATATCGAGCCTTTTCCATGAATCAGAACGCTGAATATTCCGCGGTCAACGATGCTGTGCGCGGGCAGTTTTTTCGCAAAGTGTGGGCGATGATCACGCCTTATTGGCGCAGTGAGGAGAAGGTCAAGGCCTGGACGCTGCTGATTGCAGTGATCGCACTCTCGCTGGTCAGCGTGGGCATCTCGGTGTGGTTCAACACCTGGTACAAGGATTTTTACAACGCGCTGCAAAAGAAGGATGAAGCGGCGTTCTGGAATCTGATTCTCTACTTTTGTGCAATCGCAGCGGTGGCGATTGTCGGTGCCGTATACAGACAATATCTGACGCAGATGCTGACGATCCGCTGGCGGGCGTGGCTGACCGAAAAGCATTTCTCCCGCTGGCTCGCCGACAAGAATTATTACCAGCTGGAGCAGGGCGGTTACACCGATAACCCGGATCAGCGGATTTCCGAAGACCTCAACAGCTTTACCTCCAACACCCTTGAACTGGGTATCGGGCTGTTGCGCAATATCGTCAGTCTGGTGTCGTTCTCGATCATTTTGTGGGGTGTGTCGGGCAGCATCGAAATCTATGGCATCACCATTCCCGGCTACATGTTCTGGTGCGTGCTGGTTTACGCCGTGGTGGGTAGCTGGCTGACGCATTTGATCGGTCGTCGCTTGATCGGTCTGAACAACAAGCAACAACGTTTCGAAGCTGACCTGCGTTTCTCTATGGTGCGGATACGTGAGAACGCCGAGAGTATCGCGTTGTACAACGGTGAGCCGAATGAGAACCGCCGGCTGAGTAACCGTTTCGGGATGGTCTGGCACAACTTCTGGGACATCATGAAAGTGTCCAAGCGCCTGACGTTTTTCACCGCCGGTTACAGCCAGGCCGCCATCATCTTTCCGTTCATCGTTGCTTCGCCGCGTTACCTCGCCGGTAAGATCGAACTTGGCGAGCTGATGCAGATCAGCTCGGCATTCGGCAACGTTCAAGAGAGCTTCAGCTGGTTTATCAACGCGTACCAGAGCCTCGCTTCCTGGCGTGCCACCTGTGATCGTCTGCTGAGTTTCCGCCAGGCGATGACCGACAATGAAGAGCGTCCTCCAGCCATCGATGTACAGAATCAGGGCCGCGAATTGAAGGTGCATGACCTCGGACTGGATCTGGCCGATGGTCGTCATCTGCTGACCAGCGCCGACATGACCGTCGAACCGGGTGAGCGCCTGATGCTCAGCGGCCGCTCCGGCAGCGGCAAGTCCACCTTGCTTCGGGCGATGGGCCATTTGTGGCCGGCGGGCCACGGCAGCATTCGACTGCCGGCGGCGCGTTATCTGTTCCTGCCGCAGAAACCCTATCTGCCGATCGGCACTCTGCGAGACGCGCTGAGTTATCCACAACCGGGTGATACGTATTCGTCGGAACGCTACGCCGAGGTGCTGGAAACCTGTCGTTTACCGCATCTGGTCGCCCGTGTAGATGAAGCCAATCACTGGCAGCGCATGCTGTCGCCAGGTGAGCAGCAACGTCTGGCCTTCGCCCGCGCGCTGCTCTATGCGCCGCAATGGCTGTACATGGACGAAGCGACCTCGGCGATGGATGAAGAGGACGAAGCGACGCTGTATCAGGCACTGATCGATCAGTTGCCGGGGTTGAGCATCGTCAGCGTTGGTCATCGCAGCAGCCTCAAACGCTTCCACCCACGGCATGTGCGGATCGACAGCGGTCATTTGGTTGAGCAGACCGTGAACGCCTGATCACCTCCACTCCTACAGAGAAGCGATGTGAGCCGACCAGTGATCGTACAACCCGCTTGAGCTATGATGCCCCCAAGCCGAATTTTCGAGACAAGATACAGACTATGGAAAACGCGATCGAAACCCCGCGGCTGCCGCGCAAGCGCCGCAGTCTGGCTCAGGAACTGGTGACGGTGCTGAGCGAGCAGATCCGCGATGGCCTGCTCAAGCGCGGCGACAAATTGCCCACTGAGTCGGCGATCATGGAAGCCCATGGCGTCAGCCGTACGGTGGTGCGCGAGGCGATTTCCCGTTTGCAGGCCGCCGGCCAAGTGGAAACCCGCCACGGCATCGGTACCTTCGTGCTCGACACACCGAGCCCGAGCGGCTTTCGTATCGACCCGGCCACCGTCGTTACCCTGCGTGACGTGTTGGCCATTCTTGAATTGCGCATCAGCCTCGAAGTGGAGTCCGCCGGCCTCGCCGCGCAACGCCGCAGCCCCGAGCAACTGGCAACCATGCGTGCCGCCCTCGATGCGCTGAACGACAGTGTCGCCCATGCCAGCGATGCCGTGGCTTCTGACTTCGCGTTTCACCTGGAAATCGCCCTGTCCACGGGCAACCGCTATTTCACCGACATCATGACCCACCTGGGCACCAGCATCATTCCGCGTACCCGGCTGAATTCCGCGCGACTGGCCCATGACGATCAGCAGCACTACATGAATCGCCTGAGCCGCGAGCACGAAGAAATCTACGAGGCCATCGCCCGCCAGGATTCCGATGCGGCCCGTGCGGCCATGCGCCTGCACCTGACCAACAGCCGCGAAAGACTGCGCCAGGCCCATGAAGAGGCGCAGGCGCAGAGGGGGTAACGGCTTAGGCTTCGATACGCAGCATCAGCGGGGCCGAAAACGGCTCCATGCTCGATTCGTCCTGAAACTTGTAGCGCAGTTCAATTTCGCAACTCACGTACGTCTTCAGCACTTCCTTCGGAATCTGCAATTCGATGCCCGTGAGTTTTTCCATCTCGTCCTCGGCGTCATCCCAGGCGCCAGTATCGACTTCTTCGCCTGCCCATTCGGGCTCTTCGGGATCGTCGCCAAGAATGGCGTAGACGCTCCAATTGGCTGCAAAGTCGCTGGAGTCCGGGACCTCAACGATCAGGTGATCGCTCAGTTCCGACAAGTTCACGGTTACCGTTTCAGATGAATGAGGCAGAAATTGCGGGAGTGTGGGTGAGGCTAAAGTCATGAGGGTCGCTCTCCATGCGTAGTGCGCCGTGATCCATTCACGGCGGTTCTGCACGGTAAAAGACTCTCGCGGAAGGTGTTTTAAACCGTTCATTTCCAGTCATTTCAAAGCCCCCCCTGCGGCAGTCCCGGCAGGGGGGGGCGGATGTTGTCAGTGGCGCGGCAGAATTGACCGGTCAACTCTTACGGCGAGCAGGCCGGCAACGGGTTTGGCATCAAAGGTGGCGTAACCTTGGGCATTTACCGTCGCCCGGGCGATCGGCAGGCCTTTGGCCAACAACTCCAGCGGCGCACCCTTGAGCGATTCGCCCGAGGCCAGTTCCAGTTTCAATGTGATCGTCATGGCGGTTCTCCTTGATTAATTGACGTTGCCGGTCGGGTGGTAATCCTTGAGCAGCAGGTAAGTGCTCCAGCCCCACCAGTCGTCGACGGTCGCGGTGTCGTTGAGGTTGTTGACGTCCTTGCGCCGCAACACTTTGCCGCCTTCGGTGCGGAACAGTGGCGAGAAGTTGTTCGCCAGATTCAGTACCGCCGTCAGGTCCGGCAGGCGTTTGAGCGCGGCGAACGCGGAAGGCGCGGGGAGGTTGCCGCTGAGGTAAGCCGCGAACACTTCATCTGCCGAGGTTTGCACCGCTTGATTGACCTGTTGGCGGTTGTCGGCGTCGGTGGCCTCGAAGTAGCGCTTGTCACCGTATGCCCGCCACTGATCACCACGACTGTTTTGTACCTTGAGGCCGAATTTGCTGTCCTCATCGTGCATAAAACGGGTGATCAACGAACCCAGATCGCTCGGTGTCACCACTGCCGCCAGCTCCTTGCGTGGCACCCGCAGGTGGCCGGAGGAAAACAGGTCGGTGAGGAAGTGGTCGGCAAACGCGTTCATCGCGTAAGCCCGTTCCAGTTGCAGCTCATCCTGATTGGCGCGGGCAGCAATGGCGGTTTGCAGCGCGGCGGTGTGGCCGGCGATATAGGCCAGTTTTGCCCATTCGCCAAAGTGGTCAGCGTTATTTGCCGCCAGTTTCAGGTAACGCCCGAGCGGGAACAGCGCCGAGACAAAACTGCCGCCACCGGTGATTTTGTTCCACTCTTCGGACAACGTATCTCCTAACGCGTCGTAGGCTTCGTGCGGTTGTTTCCCGTCCTGATGGCCTGTTTAACCGCGTCGATCTCTTTTTGCATTACCGCAAGAATCTGCGTGGCTTCGGCCCGTGCGGCGGGCAACACCGCAAGAGAGTCGAAAGCGGCGTTGAAACGTTGCAGGCGATCCACCGGCGTAGCGCCTTCGCTGATCGGGCGATCCGGGATGCCGTAGAAATCACCCCCCAACGCCAGAACCTGGCCGTAAGTGAAGGCTGAGCCGTTCGGCAGGTGCAGTTGCACGTTTTGCGCGAGCACCGGTTCGGCATTTTCGACAAAGCGCAGCAGCGTGTTGTCGCCGATGGCCGTGTGTTCGCCACCTTCGAAGCGTGCCTGCGGCCTGCCTTTAAAGGCGTTTGCGGGGAGGGCAGTGACCGGTTCGACATCGCTGTGGGCATCGGCGATGTGCAGCACCAGATGCGGATTTTCGGCGTCAAAGCCGATGCCGGATTCAGTGAACAGATCATCAAAACGGGCAATGATCGGCTTGGGTTTTTCCTGAGGTTTCGGGTGTAGACCGGACATTTCTTTCTCCTTGATATGTCATCGGAAGGTTTATGCTTGGCTGTATGTATATACAGTTAAACAAACCTTAGCCGAGAAATTTCCTACGTCAAGAAACGATCTTGTCCGACAAAAAGTGCCCGCCAACGATGAAATGCAGTTGACGGTTATCTTTTAAGTTGTACGATGACCTACAACTTCAGCGAGCGCTGAAAGGTTTACTCACAACAATATTGCTACCCAGGGTGTTCGAATAATGAATCCACAAGAACTGAAGTCCATCCTCTCTGCCGGCCTGCTGTCTTTCCCGGTCACCGATTTCAACGCGCAGGGCGATTTCAACCGCGCGGGCTATATCAAGCGTCTGGAATGGCTGGCCCCGTATGGCGCTTCGGCCTTGTTCGCAGCCGGTGGCACGGGTGAGTTCTTCTCCCTGGCCGCCAGCGAATACTCGGAAATCATCAAGACTGCCGTCGACACCTGTGAAACCAGCGTGCCGATCCTCGCCGGCGTTGGCGGTTCGACCCGTCAGGCCATCGAATACGCTCAAGAAGCCGAACGTCTGGGCGCCAAAGGCCTGTTGCTGCTGCCGCACTACCTGACCGAAGCCAGCCAGGACGGCGTTGCCGCCCACGTTGAAGCGGTGTGCAAATCGGTCAAGATCGGCGTGGTCGTCTACAACCGCAACGTCTGCCGCCTGACCGCGCCGCTGCTGGAACGTCTGGCCGAGCGCTGCCCGAACCTGATCGGTTACAAGGACGGTCTGGGCGACATCGAGTTGATGGTGTCGATCCGTCGCCGCCTCGGTGATCGCTTCAGCTACCTGGGTGGTCTGCCGACCGCCGAAGTCTACGCCGCTGCCTATAAGGCGCTGGGCGTGCCGGTTTACTCGTCGGCAGTGTTCAACTTCATTCCGAAAACCGCGATGGATTTCTACCACGCGATTGCCCGTGAAGATCACGCCACCGTCGGCAAGATCATCGATGACTTCTTCCTGCCGTACCTGGACATCCGCAACCGCAAGGCCGGTTACGCCGTGAGCATCGTCAAGGCGGGCGCAAAAATCGCCGGCTATGACGCAGGCCCGGTGCGGGCACCGCTGACCGACCTGACCGGCGAAGAGTACGAAATGCTCGCCGCACTGATCGACAAGCAAGGTGCGCAGTAACACACGACAAACCGAGGCCGCTGAGCAATCAGCGGCTTTTTGCGTGAAGGCTTTTAGTTTCGAGGGCTGTCCCGTGGCAAATGCAAAACGTTACGACAACTACATCAACGGTGAATGGGTCGCCGCTGCCGATTACTCGGCCAACATCAACCCTTCCGAGTTGAGCGACACCATTGGTGACTACGCCAAGGCTGACCTGACTCAGGTTAACGCCGCCATCGACGCCGCCCGCGCGGCGTTCCCGGCGTGGTCGACTTCGGGCATTCAGGCCCGTCACGATTCGCTGGATAAAGTCGGCACGGAAATCCTCGCCCGCCGCGAAGAACTCGGCACTTTGCTGGCTCGGGAAGAGGGCAAAACCCTGCCCGAAGCCATCGGCGAAGTGACCCGCGCCGGCAACATTTTCAAATTCTTCGCCGGTGAATGCCTGCGTCTGTCCGGCGACTACGTGCCGTCGGTGCGCCCGGGCGTCAACGTCGAAGTGACCCGCGAAGCACTCGGCGTGGTCGGCCTGATCACCCCGTGGAATTTCCCGATCGCCATTCCGTCGTGGAAGATCGCTCCGGCCCTGGCTTACGGCAACTGCGTAGTGCTCAAACCTGCCGATCTGGTCCCGGGCTGCGCCTGGGCGTTGGCCGAAATCATTTCTCGCGCAGGCTTCCCGGCCGGCGTGTTCAACCTGGTGATGGGCAGCGGTCGTGTCGTCGGTGAGGCGCTGGTCAACAGCCCGAAAATCGATGGCATCAGCTTCACCGGTTCGGTCGGCGTCGGTCGGCAGATCGCGGTCAACTGTGTGTCGCGTCAGGCCAAGGTTCAGTTGGAAATGGGCGGCAAGAACCCGCAGATCATTCTCGACGACGCCGACCTCAAGCAAGCGGTCGAACTGTCGGTGCAGAGCGCGTTCTACTCCACCGGTCAGCGTTGCACGGCGTCGAGCCGGTTGATCGTCACTGCCGGAATTCATGACAAGTTCGTTGAGGCCATGGCCGAACGCATGAAGTCGATCAAGGTCGGTCACGCGTTGAAATCCGGCACCGATATCGGTCCAGTGGTTTCGCAAGCGCAGCTTGAGCAGGACATGAAGTACATCGACATCGGTCAGTCCGAAGGTGCACGTCTGGTCAGCGGCGGTGGTCTGGTGACCTGCGACACCGAGGGCTACTTCCTCGCGCCGACCCTGTTTGCCGACAGCGAAGCCTCGATGCGGATCAGCCGCGAAGAGATTTTCGGCCCGGTGGCGAACATCGTCCGCGTCGCCGATTACGACGCCGCACTGGCCATGGCCAACGACACCGAATTCGGTTTGTCGGCGGGCATTGCCACCACGTCGCTGAAGTACGCCAACCACTTCAAGCGCCACTCCCAGGCCGGGATGGTGATGGTCAACCTGCCGACGGCGGGCGTGGATTATCACGTTCCATTCGGTGGGCGTAAGGGTTCATCCTATGGATCACGTGAGCAAGGCCGCTATGCGCAAGAGTTCTACACCGTGGTGAAAACCGCCTACATCGGCTCCTGATACACGCAATACCCCTGTAGGAGCTGCCGAAGGCTGCGATCTTTTGATCCTGATCTTAAAAACAAGATCAAAAGATCGCAGCCTGCGGCAGCTCCTACAGGGAGCAAGCGAATACACAACAGATTCACCCGCGCATAAAAATAATCAGTGGGAGTACATCTACATGCAATCGTCCAAGCCGACTCACGTCCGCTATTTGATCCTGCTCATGCTGTTTCTGGTGACCACGATCAACTACGCCGACCGCGCCACCATCGCGATCGCCGGTTCCAGCCTGCAAAAAGACCTCGGTATCGACGCGGTCACCCTCGGTTACATCTTCTCCGCATTCGGTTGGGCCTACGTGGCCGGGCAAATCCCCGGTGGCTGGTTGCTCGATCGCTTCGGCTCGAAAAAAGTCTATGCCCTGAGCATTTTCACCTGGTCGCTGTTCACCGTGCTGCAAGGCTTTGTCGGTGAATTCGGCATGTCCACGGCGATTGTTGCGCTGTTCATGCTGCGCTTCTTGGTCGGCCTGGCTGAAGCGCCGTCCTTCCCCGGCAACGCACGCATTGTCGCTGCCTGGTTTCCGACTGCTGAACGCGGTACCGCCTCGGCGATTTTCAACTCGGCGCAATACTTTGCCACCGTGTTGTTCGCCCCACTGATGGGCTGGATCGTTTACAGCTTTGGCTGGGAACACGTGTTCATCGTCATGGGTATTCTCGGGATCGTCTTCTCGCTGATCTGGCTGAAAGTGATCTACAGCCCGGGCGAACACCCGCGCATCAATGATGCCGAGTTCAAACACATCGCCGAAAACGGCGGCATGGTCGACATGGACCAGCGCGGCAAAAAATCCGACGGCCCGAAGTGGGATTACATTCGTCAGTTGCTGACCAATCGCATGATGCTCGGCGTATACCTGGGCCAATACTGCATCAACGGCATCACTTACTTCTTCCTGACCTGGTTCCCGGTTTATCTGGTGCAAGAGCGTGGCATGACCATTCTCAAGGCGGGTTTCATTGCGTCCTTGCCGGCGATCTGCGGTTTCATCGGTGGTGTGCTCGGCGGGGTGATTTCCGATTACCTGCTGCGTAAGGGCCATTCTCTGACCTTCGCCCGCAAGGCGCCGATCATCGCCGGCCTCCTGGTGTCCAGCAGCATCGTGGCTTGCAACTATGTCGATGTTGAGTGGATGGTGGTCGGCTTCATGGCCCTGGCATTCTTCGGCAAAGGCGTTGGCGCTCTCGGCTGGGCAGTGGTTTCCGACACCTCGCCGAAACAGATTGCCGGTCTGAGCGGTGGCCTGTTCAACACCTTCGGCAACATCGCTTCGATCACCACGCCGATCGTGATTGGCTACATCATTAGCTCCACCGGTTCGTTCAAGTGGGCGCTGGTGTTCGTCGGTGCCAACGCACTGGTCGCGGTGTTCAGCTATCTGGTGATCGTTGGCCCGATCAAGCGTGTCGTGTTGAAAGAGCCGCCAACCCAAGGTGGTACTGAAGCCACCGGCAAATTGTCTCAAGCGCATTCCTGAGGAGCGGCGTCATGCAGTTGATTGAACATTCCGACTCGCCGCGCTACATCCGCCTGCACGAGCGGGACAACGTCGTGGTTGTGGTCAATGACCAGGGCGTACCGGCCGGCACTGAATTCGCCGATGGCCTGGTGACGCTGGATTTTGTGCCGCAAAGCCACAAGGTCACTCTGGAGGACATTCCCGAGGGCGGCCAGGTGATTCGCTACGGCCAGATCATCGGTTATGCCTTGCAGCCGATCCGCCGTGGCAGTTGGGTCAAGGAAGATCAACTGCGCATGCCGACCGCGCCGCCGCTGGACAGCCTGCCGCTGTCGACCGAGGTGCCGGACGCTCAGGCACCACTGGAAGGCTTCACCTTCGAGGGGTATCGCAACGCCGACGGCACGGTCGGCACGCGCAACATCCTCGGCATCACCACCACCGTGCAATGCGTGACTGGCGTGCTCGATCACGCGGTGAAACGCATCAAGGAAGAACTGCTGCCGAAGTACCCGCACGTCGATGACGTAGTCGCATTGACCCACAGTTACGGCTGCGGCGTGGCGATCACGGCCACCGATGCCTACATCCCGATTCGCACGGTGCGCAATCTGGCACGCAACCCGAACCTGGGTGGCGAGGCGTTGGTGATCGGTCTGGGCTGCGAGAAATTGCAGGCCGGGCAGGTGATGCACGAGGACGATGCTTCGGTGGATCTCAGCGAGCCGTGGCTGTATCGCTTGCAGGATTCCAGTCACGGTTTTACCGAGATGATCGAGCAGATCATGCAACTGGCTGAAGTCCGCTTGAAGAAGCTCGACCAGCGTCGCCGCGAAACCGTGCCAGCGTCCGAGCTTATCCTCGGCATGCAGTGCGGCGGCAGCGACGCGTTCTCCGGCATCACCGCCAACCCGGCGCTGGGATACGCCTCGGACTTGCTGCTGCGCGCGGGGGCGACGGTGATGTTTTCCGAAGTCACCGAAGTGCGTGATGCGATTTATCTACTGACTTCTCGCGCCCAGACCAAGGCTGTCGCCGAGGAACTGGTGCGCGAGATGGACTGGTACGACCGTTATCTGGCCAAGGGCGAAGCGGATCGCAGCGCCAACACCACGCCGGGCAACAAGAAGGGCGGGTTGTCGAACATTGTCGAGAAGTCGCTGGGCTCGATCGTCAAATCCGGCAGCAGCGCGATCAACGGCGTGCTTGGCCCGGGCGAGCGCTTCAAGCAGAAGGGGCTGATTTTCTGTGCGACCCCGGCCAGTGATTTTGTCTGCGGCACGTTGCAGTTGGCGGCGGGGATGAACCTGCATGTGTTTACCACGGGGCGCGGCACGCCATATGGCTTGGCGATGGCGCCGGTGGTGAAGGTCTCGACGCGTACTGAGCTGGCGCAGCGTTGGCCTGACTTGATCGACATCGACGCCGGGCGGATTGCCACCGGGCGGGCGACGATCGAGGAGTTGGGCTGGGAGTTGTTCCACTACTACCTGGCCGTGGCGAGCGGCAAGCAGCAGACGTGGGCGGAGAAGCACAAACTGCATAACGACATTACGTTGTTCAATCCGGCGCCGATTACCTGAGTTTTGGGGGGAGGTCAAAAGCTTACCCTCACCCCAGCCCTCTCCCGGAGGGAGAGGGGGCCGATTCGGGAATATTTTAGAAGTACATCGACCTGAAAGTGCTTGGCTGAATCCATAATCGACTCGCACTTTCAGGTCGATGTATAGCGAAAGACACCTCGGTCAGTCCCCTCTCCCTCCGGGAGAGGGTTAGGGTGAGGGGCTCTTGAAGCTTTTGGCTTATCATTAGCCCCCTAACGACGCTCACCCAAGGCTCCCCGGCATGCTGGCAATCTTCCTCGAAACCCTGAACATCACCGCGCCGGTGTTTGCCATGCTGTTTCTCGGTGTGCTGCTCAAGCGCATCGACTGGATCAACGACAACTTCATCCACACGGCCTCGTCGCTGGTGTTCAACGTCACCATGCCGGCGTTGCTGTTCCTTGGCATCCTGCATGCCGACTTGCACGCCGCGTTGCAACCGGCACTGCTGATCTATTTCTCCATTGCCACGCTGGTGAGTTTTGCTGTGGCCTGGGGCTGGGCGATTTTGCGCTGTCCGCGTGAAGATCGCGGCATCTATACCCAAGGCGCGTTTCGCGGCAACAACGGTGTGATCGGCCTGGCACTGGCCGCGAGCATGTACGGCGACTATGGGATTTCCCTCGGGGCGATTCTCGCGGCGCTGGTGATCCTGTTTTACAACACGCTGTCGACCATCGTGCTGGCGGTGTACAGCCCGGTGATCAAGTCCGATCCGTGGAGCATCTGCAAAAGCGTGTTCAGCAATCCGCTGATCCTCAGCGTGATCGCGGCGGCGCCGTTTGCCTATTTCAAGATCGGTCTGCCGGGGTGGCTGGAAACCTCCGGCCAGTATCTGGCGCAGACCACTTTGCCGCTGGCGCTGATCTGCATCGGCGGCACCTTGTCGCTGGCGGCGCTGCGCAAGAGCGGCAACATGGCGCTCAGTTCCAGTCTGGTGAAGATGATCGGCCTGCCGGTGCTGGCGACGTTCGGCGCATGGCTATGCGGTTTTCGCGGGGCTGAGCTGGGTATTCTGTTTCTGTACTTCGGCAGCCCGACGGCGGCGGCCAGTTTTGTCATGGCCCGGGCGGCGCAGGGCAATCACGAGCTGGCGGCGGCGATCATTGTGCTGACCACTCTGATGGCGGCGATCACCACCAATCTCGGGATCTTTGTGTTGCAGTGGGGTGGGTGGATCTGACCGGCAAGATCAAAAGATCGCAGCCTGCGGCAGCTCCTACACAGGATTGCGTTCCCCTGTAGATACCGTCTTGCCCCTCATCGGGCAAGGGCAATTTTCGGGTCAAATGGCTGGCCCGATTTAAGAACGGCGTAGACAAAATGTAGGAGTTTGCGCATCGCTGCACAGATGATTTGCTTGGGGGCCTTGCCGTTGGCCTTCAAGCGGTCCTTCATGGCGATGATTGCCTTGTTGTGCTTCAGTGCAACCAACCCAGGCATGTATAGACCCGCCCGAACGCGAGCCGATCCGATTCTCGAAATCACTGTTCTGCCTTTGAACTTTCCCGAGTCCTGCAGCTTTGGGTTCAACCCGGCGGCAGCGACCAGCTTGCGAGGGTCGTCATATTTACGCAGGTCGCCCAACTCGGCCAGCAGCCGCTCAAGGGTTTTCTGGCCGATACCGTCGATGGTCACGATCAAGTCGCGCATTTGGCGCATGTCTGGATCATCGTCGATGTGTTTTTTGATTGCTTTGTGAGTTTCAACGATCTCTTTCTCGATGTGACGCAGCACAGAGTTGATCGAGTCTTTGACCTTTTCGTCGGACACATCCAGGCGATTGAGCTCCATTTGCTCCATTTCCTGAAGGTCATCCAAGCGACGTACCATCGCCTTTAGCTGACGATATTTCAGCGGCTCTGGAGCCCAAAGCTGAAGCTTTTCAGCCTTTTCCCGAGCAAAGTCAGCGATCAATTTGGCGTCGCTTTTGTCGGTTTTGATCCGGCGCAGCTCGCTGTCAGCGTAAGCGTGGGTCGTAGCCGGATTGACGACGCAGACCCGGTAACCCTTGTTGTAGACGAACTCGGCAAGTTCCAGGTGATAAACGCTGGTGGCTTCCATCACGATCAGAGCTGTAGGCTCGACCTGCTTGTTCAGCCAGGCGTCAAACTCTTTGAAACCTTTTGAGTCGTTAGCCAGTTTGGCCTTGGTTTTGTGCTTGCCGTTTGGCAGGTGAGTGGCAATATCAAAGGTATTTTTAGCGACATCGACGCCGACGAAATTGGACATGACCGTTTCTCCATTAATCCGTTTTCGATCATCACTGCACTCTGTCCAACCTTGCGAATGCGGGCTCTCGCCAGAGACGGGCCCAAGATACCGTTCGAACTATACGAGTGAGTGTGGAGGGCTGGAGCACGATCTACATCACAGGCAAAAAGCCTAAGGAGCTGCACGGCTTCCAAGTCCCTCCCTCGATGATCAGTCGAGAACTATCGCTCCTGACGGAGCGATAGTCGAGATACAAGGAGCTGCCGAAGGCTGCGATCTTTTAGCTCTTCTGATAGGTATCGATCACTTCCTGCGCCGCGCGAAACGCATCGATCGCCGCGGGCACACCGGCATACACCGCACAATGCAGCAGCGCCTCGCGAATCTCATCCACTGTGCAGCCATTGTTCAGCGCTCCGCGCACATGACCTTTCAGCTCTTGCGGACATTTCAAGGCAGTCAGCGCAGCAAGCGTGATCAAACTGCGGGTCTTCAACGGCAGGCCTTCGCGGTTCCACACGCCACCCCAGGCATGCTCATTGACGAAATCCTGCAGCGGCTGGGTGAATTCCGTGGCGTTGCCCAGCGCCCGATCAACAAACGCATCGCCCATTACCTGGCGGCGGACTTCAACCCCGGACTTCTTCGACTCGGTCATGGCATATCCTTTTTGTGGTGTTGGCGGCGCCAGGCGATGACTGACGTGATCAGCAAAAACGTCAGCAGCGTCGGCAAGACGTAAAACAACATCAGCCGCTCAAGCTTGCCGGCCAGCGGCATGCCGGTGGTGAACGACACCACATGCAGCCCGTACGCCAGATACAAACCAAGCAGCAGCAGACCTTCGGCGCGGGTCACGCGGTAGCCGGAATAGAACACCGGCAGACACAGCGCTGCGACACCGAGCATCACCGGCAAGTCGAAATCCAGCGCATTGGGCGACACCGACAGCGGTGTCGGCGCGATCAACGCGGTGATGCCGAGTACCCCGAGCAAGTTGAAAAGATTGGCACCGATCACGTTGCCTACCGCAATGTCCCGTTGCCCGCGCAATGCGGCGATCAGCGAGGTCGCGAGTTCCGGCAGCGAGGTGCCGACGGCCACCACGGTCAGGCCGATGACGCGCTCGGAAAATCCAAGATCGGTCGCCACCACAACGGCAGCGCCCAACAGCAGATGCCCGGCGAAGACCAACATCGCCAGACCGACAATGATCATCAGCGAACAACCGATCCAGGACGTCTGCGCTGCTTCGGGATGCTCCGAATGCGGTCGTGTCGAGTGCCGTGACTGGCGCAGCAGCAAACCAAGGTATAGCGCCAGTGCGCCCAGTAAGAGGATGCCGTCGATGCGACCGATTTCCTCATTCCACGCCAGAACGAACACCAGCAGGCAGGCACCGATCATCAGCGGAATATCGAGGCGCACCAGTTGCCGCGACACGCGCAGCGGAATGATCAGCGCCGACAAACCGAGGGTCACGAGGATGTTGAAGATGCTGCTGCCGACCACGCTACCGACGGCGATGTCGGGATTGTGCGCCAGTGCGGCTTGCAGACTCACCGCCATCTGCGGTGCGCTGCTGCCGAGGGCGACGATGGTCAGGCCGATGATCAGTGGCCGTACATTCAGTCGCGCGGCGAGGCGCACCGCTGCGCGCACCATCAGTTCGGCACCGAAGATCAGCAGGCATAGCCCGGCGAGCAATTCGATCACGCTGATCAGCGGTAAATCGGTCAGTCCGAAAATGGTCGGCGCTCCATCAGTCGAGGGCCTGAATGCGGACCCGCGCAGTACCGGCGCGCAGCATGCCGATCTGGTTTGCGGCCTCGCGGGACAGGTCGATCAGTCGGCCACGGGTATGGGGGCCGCGGTCGTTGATACGCACCACGACGGATTCGTCATTCTTCAGATTGGTGACCTTTACCCGGGTGCCGAACGGCAACTGGCGATGGGCGGCGGTCAGGCCATGCTGGTTGAACGCTTCGCCGCTGGCGGTGCGTTTACCGTGGTGTTTGGCTCCGTAATAGGAGGCGACGCCGGTCTGGTCGTAACCGTGCGGGTCGATGGTGTCGGTGCTGGCGCATCCGGCCAGTAAAGAGAGCAGGGCGCAGCTGACTAACAGACGCTTCATTCAAAGGTTTCCCGAAACAAATGTGGGAGCGACCTGTGGCGAGGGGATTTATCCCCGTTGGACTGCGCAGCAGTCCCAAAATCTGAGAACTCGGTTTATCTGGTGCAAATCAAGCTCAGCAATTGGGGCCGCTTCGCGGCCCAACGGGGATAAATCCCCTCGCCACAGGTTACTCCCACAAGGGGTGGAGCCAGGATGTGGATCTGGCTCCATTGTGGTCAGCCTTCGAGCTTGCTTTTCAGCAGTTCGTTCACTTGCTGCGGGTTGGCCTTGCCTTTGGAGGCTTTCATGGCCTGACCGACGAAGAAGCCGAACATCTTGCCGCGTTTGGCTTCGTCTGCCGCGCGGTATTGCTCGACCTGCTCGGCATTGGCCGCGAGCATTTCGTCCAGCACCGCCGAGATCGCGCCGCTATCGGTGACTTGCTTGAGACCGCGTTTTTCGATGATCTCGTCCGCGCTGCCTTCGCCGTTGGCCATCGCTTCGAACACAACCTTGGCGATCTTGCCGGAGATGGTGTTGTCCTTGATGCGCTGCAGCATGCCGCCCAGCAGTTCAGCGGAAACCGGCGACTCGTCGATGTCCAGGCCTTGCTTGTTGAGCAGGCTGCCCAACTCGACCATCACCCAGTTCGCCGCCAGTTTGGCGTCGCCGCCGATGGCTGCAACTTTCTCGAAGTAGTCGGCTTGTTCGCGGCTGGTGGCCAGCACGCTAGCGTCGTAGACCGACAGACCGAATTGCTCCTGGAAGCGCTCGCGTTTCTGCGGAGGCAGTTCCGGCAGGGTGGCGCGCACCTCGCCCAGGAACGACTCTTCGATGACCACGGGCAGCAGGTCCGGATCGGGGAAGTAACGGTAGTCGTTGGCTTCCTCTTTGGAGCGCATCGGACGGGTTTCGTCCTTGTTCGGATCGTACAGACGGGTCTGCTGGATCACTTTGCCGCCGTCTTCGATCAGCTCGATCTGACGCTGGATCTCGGAGTTGATCGCCTTCTCGATGAAACGGAACGAGTTGACGTTCTTGATCTCGCAGCGCGTGCCGAAGGCTTCCTGACCTTTCGGACGGATCGACACGTTGCAGTCACAACGCAGCGAACCTTCGGCCATGTTGCCGTCGCAGATGCCCAGGTAACGCACCAGCGCGTGGATCGCCTTGACGTAAGCCACGGCTTCCTTGGCGCTGCGCATGTCCGGCTCGGAGACGATTTCCAGCAGCGGCGTGCCGGCACGGTTCAGGTCGATGCCGGTAGCACCGTTGAATTCTTCGTGCAGGCTCTTGCCGGCATCTTCTTCCAGGTGCGCGCGGGTGATGCCGACACGTTTGACCGTGCCGTCTTCCAGCGCGATGTCCAGGTGGCCCTTGCCAACGATCGGCAATTCCATCTGGCTGATCTGGTAGCCCTTCGGCAGGTCCGGGTAGAAGTAGTTTTTACGGGCGAACACGTTGTGCTGACCGATCTCGGCGTCAATCGCCAGACCGAACATCACCGCCATGCGCACTGCTTCCTGGTTCAGCACCGGCAAAACGCCCGGCATGCCCAGATCGATCAGGCTGGCCTGCGTGTTCGGCTCGGAACCGAACGTGGTGGAACTACCGGAAAAGATTTTCGACCGGGTAGTGAGCTGAGTGTGAATCTCCAGCCCGATCACGACTTCCCATTGCATGTGTGTCTCCTCAGAAGCCGGTTGGGGTGCGGGTGTGCCAGTCAGTGTTCAACTGATACTGATGCGCAACGTTGAGCAAACGGCCTTCCTGGAAATACGGAGCGAGCAGTTGCACGCCAACCGGCAGACCGTCGACAAAACCGGCCGGCATCGACAGGCCCGGCAGGCCCGCGAGGTTGGCGGTGATGGTGTAGACGTCTTCCAGATAGGCAGCGACCGGGTCGCTGTTCTTGGCGCCGAGTTTCCAGGCCGGGTTCGGCGTGGTCGGGCCGAGGATGATGTCGACTTCATTAAAGGCAGCCATGAAGTCGTTCTTCACCAGACGACGGATTTTCTGCGCCTTCAGGTAGTAGGCGTCGTAGTAACCGGCGGACAGCGCATAGGCACCGACCATGATCCGGCGCTGTACTTCAGGCCCGAAGCCTTCGCCACGGGAGCGCTTGTACAGGTCGATCAGGTCTTTCGGCTGCTCGCAACGGTGGCCGAAACGCACGCCGTCGAAACGCGAGAGGTTCGAAGAAGCTTCGGCCGGGGCGATCACGTAGTACGCAGGAATCGCGTGCTGCATGTTCGGCAGGCTGATTTCCTTGATCACGGCACCGAGCTTCTGCAGCTCTTTGATGCTGTTCTGGATCAGCTCGGCAATGCGCGGGTCGAGACCGGCGCTGAAGTATTCCTTCGGCACACCGATGCGCAGGCCCTGCAGCGACGTGTTGAGGCTGGCGGAGTAATCCGGCACGGGCTCATCGATGCTGGTGGAGTCGTTCTGATCGAAGCCGGCCATACCTTGCAACAAAATTGCGCAGTCTTCGGCAGTGCGCGCCAACGGGCCGCCCTGATCGAGGCTGGAAGCGTAAGCGATCATGCCCCAGCGCGAAACGCGACCGTAGGTCGGTTTCAGGCCAGTGAGGTTGGTGAACGCGGCCGGCTGACGGATCGAACCACCGGTGTCGGTGGCAGTGGCCGCAGGCAACAGACGAGCGGCAACGGCCGCCGCCGAACCACCGGACGAACCGCCCGGCACGTGTTCCAGGTTCCACGGGTTTTTCACTGCGCCGTACCAGCTCGACTCGTTGGCCGAACCCATGGCGAATTCGTCCATGTTGGTCTTGCCCAGGGTCACGGCACCGGCTGCGGCCAGTTTCGCGACCACGGTGGCGTCATACGGGGCCTTGAAGTTGTCGAGCATCTTCGAGCCGCAACTGGTGCGGATGCCCTGGGTGCAGAACAGGTCTTTGTGGGCGATCGGCGCGCCAAGCAGCGCGCCGCTCTCACCGTTGGCCCGGCGTACGTCGGCGGCTTTCGCCTGCTCGATGGCCAGCTCTTCGGTGAGGCTGATGAAACTGTTGAGCTGCGGGTCGAGCTGGGTGATACGCGCCAGCAGGACTTTGGTCAGCTCTTCGGAGGAAAACTTTTTATCGGCGAGACCGCGGGCGATCTCGGCCAGAGTCATTTGATGCATTGCAGGCTCTTTCCCTTTAGTCGATGACTTTCGGAACCAGATACAGGCCGTTTTCGACCGCTGGTGCGATGGACTGATAGGCCTCGCGATGATTGGTCTCGGTCACGACGTCGGCGCGCAGGCGCTGACTGGCTTCCAGCGGGTGGGCCAGAGGCTCGATACCGTCGGTATTAACAGCCTGCATTTCGTCGACCAGCCCGAGAATGCTGTTGAGGGCGGAAGTAATGTGCGGAAGATCGGCATCATTGAGGCCAAGGCAGGCCAAATGAGCGATTTTTTCCACGTCGGAGCGTTCTAGCGCCATCGGGATTCTCCAGTGGAAAACAGAACGGACGGCGTCCGTGTGTTAGATTGTCGGAACACTACCGCACTTCTACGGTCATAAGGCCGCGATTGTGGGGCTTGGTGCACAGAAAAGCGGCCAATTTAACATATTGGCGCCTTGCCCAAAATCCCTGTCGTTGTTAGAGTTTGCCGCACTTTTTTACCCACGCGTTGCCTAGGGTCCCTTTCCCATGTTCAAGAAACTGCGTGGCATGTTTTCCAGCGATCTTTCCATTGACCTGGGCACTGCCAACACCCTTATTTACGTGCGCGAGCGCGGTATCGTCCTGAATGAGCCATCGGTTGTGGCCATTCGGACACACGGTAATCAGAAAAGTGTCGTTGCTGTCGGCACCGAGGCCAAGCGCATGCTCGGCCGTACGCCGGGCAACATTGCTGCCATTCGTCCGATGAAGGACGGCGTGATCGCCGACTTCAGCGTCTGCGAAAAGATGCTGCAATACTTCATCAACAAGGTTCACGAAAACAGCTTTCTGCAGCCTAGCCCTCGTGTGCTGATCTGTGTTCCATGCAAATCCACCCAGGTTGAGCGTCGTGCCATCCGTGAATCGGCTCTTGGTGCCGGTGCGCGTGAAGTGTTCCTGATCGAAGAGCCAATGGCTGCTGCGATCGGTGCCGGCCTGCCGGTAGAAGAGGCGCGCGGTTCGATGGTCGTCGATATCGGTGGTGGTACTACCGAAATCGCGCTGATCTCCCTGAACGGTGTGGTTTACGCCGAATCCGTCCGCGTTGGTGGCGACCGTTTCGATGAAGCGATCATCACTTATGTGCGCCGCAATTACGGTAGCCTGATCGGCGAATCCACCGCCGAGCGAATCAAGCAGGAAATCGGTACGGCCTACCCGGGCGGCGAAGTTCGCGAAGTCGACGTTCGCGGTCGCAACCTGGCCGAAGGCGTTCCACGCGCATTCACCCTGAACTCCAACGAAGTGCTGGAAGCTCTGCAAGAGTCCCTGGCCACCATCGTTCAGGCCGTGAAAAGCGCCCTGGAGCAGTCGCCGCCGGAATTGGCTTCCGACATCGCCGAGCGTGGCCTGGTGCTGACCGGTGGTGGCGCGCTGCTGCGTGACCTCGACAAGTTGCTGGCTCAGGAAACCGGTCTGCCGGTGATCGTTGCCGAAGATCCGCTGACTTGCGTTGCTCGCGGCGGTGGCCGTGCATTGGAAATGATGGATAAGCACACCATGGATCTGCTCTCGAGCGAATAAGTCGCCGAGTGCAATACGTGGGTGAGCGCGCAGGCAGCACTTTGCAGTGCTGCCTGTTGGCGTTTATCTTCTGTCAGTCTTCATCCAGGCCGGTTTGATGCCGTATGAATAAACAGAACATTTGCCTGGGAGGAGCGGCTTATTAAACCGCTTTTCGCCAAGGGCCCTTCACTGGGCGTCCGCCTGTTGGTGCTGGCCGTGTTGTCGGTTGCGCTGATGGTGGTCGATGCCCGCTTTGATCTGCTCAAGCCTGCGCGCAAACAAGCGTCGCTCGTGCTGATGGATGCCTACTGGATCACCGACCTGCCCGGACGGCTGTGGGACGGTATCGCCAGCCAGTTCGGCAGTCGCACCGAACTCATCGCCGAAAACGAAAAACTCAAGACCGAAAACCTGCTGTATCAGGGCCGCATGCAGAAGCTTGCCGCACTGACCGAGCAGAATGTTCGGCTGCGCGAGTTGCTCAACTCTTCAGCGCTGGTCAACGAAAAGGTTGAAGTAGCCGAGTTGATCGGCATGGACCCCAACCCCTTCACCCACCGCATCATCATCAACAAAGGTGAGCGCGACGGCGTGGTCCTCGGTCAGCCGGTGCTCGATGCACGCGGTCTGATGGGGCAGGTGGTCGAGTTGATGCCGTACACCTCCCGTGTATTGCTGCTGACCGACTCAACTCACAGCATTCCTGTGCAAGTGAACCGTAACGGTTTGCGGGCAATCGCCAGCGGTACCGGCAACCCGGAACGTCTGGAACTACGCCACGTCGCCGACACGGCGGATATCAAGGAAGGCGATTTGCTGGTCAGCTCTGGCCTCGGTCAGCGTTTTCCGGCGGGTTATCCGGTGGCGACGGTCAAGGAAGTGATCCACGATTCCGGTCAACCGTTCGCAATCGTTCGCGCCGTGCCGACTGCTGCGTTGAACCGTAGTCGCTACCTGCTGCTGGTGTTCAGTGACTCGCGCACCGCCGAGGAGCGCGCCAACGACGCCGCGCAGGCTCAGGAAGCTCTGGATGCCCATGGCGGCGGTCCGATGCAGCCGGTTAACGTTTCGCGACCGCTGGTCATGCCGGCGCCTGCCGCAACGCCAACCGCCGAACAGGCACCCGCCGCCACAGTGCCCGCCGCGACGCCGGTCAAGCCTGGCGCGAGCAAGCCGCCGGCGACTGCTCCGACGGCGACAAAGCCACCGGCTTCTGCGCCAGCAGCCAGCAAACCGCCCGCCAAACCGCCGGCGACGGCGCCAGTCACCACTGGGGGACGAGAATAATGGTCGGTGTAAAAGCCTCTCGAAATGGCTGGTTGGTCTGGCTGACGTTTGTTATCGGCTTGTTGCTCAGCGTCTCGCCGTTGCCGATCTTCATGGAAATACTGCGTCCGCTGTGGCTGGCGTTGCTGCTGACGTTCTGGGCGCTGTACATGCCGCAGACGGTCGGCATGGTCACGGCGTTCTGCCTGGGTCTGGCCGAAGACGTGCTGCAGGGTGATCTGTTCGGGCAGAACGCGCTCGTCCTCTCGCTGATCACTTTCCTGGTGCTGTCACTGCAACAACGCTTGCGAATGTTCCCGATGTGGCAACAGTGCCTGGTGATCCTGGTGATCTTCGGCCTCGCACAACTGGTGCAGTTGTGGCTCAGTGCATTGACCGGCAACCGTCAGCCGACTCTGGCGCTGGTCTTGCCGGCACTGGTCAGCGCCTTGCTCTGGCCCTGGATCAGTTTCGCCCTGCGTGGATTGCGCCGCCGCTACAAAATCAATTGATCCGGTGAAGCAGGGCACTGAACAGGGAGACGTTTTGATGAAGCCGCTTTACCTCGCCTCTGGATCGCCGCGTCGGCGTGAGTTGCTCACGCAGATCGGCGTTCCGTTCTCCGCCATCAGCGCGGATATCGATGAAACCCCGTTGCCCGAAGAATCGCCATCGGCCTATGTCGAGCGCCTTGCGCGCGGCAAGGCTGAGGCCGGCCGGCGCACGGTCGTGTCCGGCCAGGCATTCTGCGTGTTGGGTGCCGACACCGCGGTGGTGCTGGACGGCAAAATTCTTGGCAAACCGGTGGACGAAGCCGATGCATGCGCCATGCTGATGATGTTGTCCGGCAAGGAGCATGAAGTGCTGACGGCGATTGCCGTGCTCGAAGGTGAGCGCTGCGACTCGTGGGTGGTGCGCAGTCTGGTGCGGTTCCGGCCGATCAGCCGCGAAGAGGCCGCTGCCTACTGGGCCAGCGGCGAGCCCCGGGACAAGGCCGGTGGATACGGCATTCAGGGGCTCGGTGCGGTATTTGTCGCGGGGCTCAATGGCAGTTATTCGGCGGTGGTCGGGTTGCCTGTTTGCGAAACCGCAGAACTGTTGGGCCATTTCGGCATACCCTGTTGGCAAAACCTGAACGCGCAATAAGCGTCGTACGAACAAGATGCGGCCATTATCGTGAACATGCCTGAACGAGATCCTGCCATGAGTGAAGAGATTCTGATCAACATCACGCCGATGGAGTCGCGCGTGGCGGTGGTCGAAAACGGTGTGCTGCAAGAAGTCCACGTCGAGCGCACGCAAAAACGCGGGATCGTCGGCAACATCTATAAAGGCAAGATTGTCCGGGTGCTGCCGGGTATGCAGGCAGCGTTCGTCGACATCGGTCTGGATCGTGCGGCGTTCATTCATGCTGCGGAGATTTCTCTGCGCGAAGGCCCTGCGGTGGAAAGTATCAGCGCGCTGGTGCACGAAGGTCAGAGCCTGGTGGTGCAGGTCACCAAAGACCCGATAGGCTCCAAAGGCGCGCGGTTGACCACGCAATTGTCGATTCCGTCGCGCTACCTGGTGTACATGCCGCGCACCGCCCACGTCGGTATTTCGCTGAAAATCGAAGACGAAGCCGAGCGCGATCGCCTTAAGCAGGTGGTCACCGATTGTGTGGCCAAAGAAGGCATCAAGGAGGCTGGCGGGTTTATTCTGCGTACCGCCGCTGAAGGCGCCGGGGCCGATGAGATCCTTATGGACATCCGCTATCTGCGGCGCCTGTGGGATCAGATCAACGAACAGATCAAAACCATATCTGCGCCGAGTGTGATCTACGAAGACCTCGGTCTGGCCCTGCGTACGCTGCGTGACCTGGTCAATCCGAAGATCGAGAAAATCCGCATCGATTCCCGGGAAACCTTCCAGAAAACCACGCAGTTCGTCGCCGAACTGATGCCTGAAATCGCCGATCGTCTGGAACATTACCCGGGCGAGCGGCCGATTTTCGATTTGTACGGCGTCGAAGACGAAATCCAGAAAGCGCTTGAGCGCAAGGTACCGCTGAAATCCGGTGGCTATCTGGTGGTCGATCCGGCGGAAGCCATGACTACCATCGACGTCAATACCGGGGCATTCGTCGGTCATCGCAATCTGGAAGAAACCATCTTCAAGACCAATCTCGAAGCGGCCACTGCGATTGCCCGGCAGATGCGTCTGCGCAATCTGGGCGGGATCATCATCATCGACTTCATCGACATGGAAGATGAAGAGCATCAGCGCCAGGTGTTGCGTACGTTGGAGAAACAGCTGGAGCGCGATCACGCCAAGACCAACATCATCGGGATTACCGAGTTGGGCCTGGTGCAGATGACCCGCAAGCGTACCCGCGAAAGCTTGGAGCAAGTGCTGTGCGAACCGTGCAGCAGTTGTCAGGGTCGCGGCAAGCTGAAGACTGCGGAAACCATCTGTTACGAGATTTTCCGCGAGATACTTCGTGAAGCCCGAGCCTATCAGGCCGAGGGTTATCGCGTGCTGGCGAACCAGAAAGTGGTCGACCGACTGCTCGACGAAGAGTCCGGCAACGTTGCCGAGCTTGAAGGGTTTATCGGGCGCACCATTCGCTTCCAGGTGGAAACCATGTATTCCCAGGAACAATATGACGTGGTGCTGCTCTGAACCCCTGCGTTATCTTTTTTCCACAGCGGCTGGCCTCAGCTTTTCGCAGTATTTTTGCCATGGGAGCCAACTGACATGGACCGTCTGACACGCATTTTGGCCGCACTCACCCGCTGGGGGCTGGGCCTGTGCGCGTTGGTTCTGGTGTTGATGGCGTTGTACGTCAGTCTTGGTCGCGAGCTGACCCCGTTGGTGGCCGAGTACCGCACCGACATCGAAGACAAGGCCAGTGCAGCCCTCGGCATGCCGTTGCAGATTGGCGAGCTGGAGGGTAATTGGAGCGGGTTCGCGCCGATCCTGCTGGCCCATGATGTGATGGTCGGCGACGGTGCCAATGCCCTGCGTCTTGATCGAGTGCGTGCACTACCCGATCTGTGGGCCAGTCTGTTGGCCCGCGAAGTGCGCATCGCTCATCTGGAACTCAATGGCCTGAAAATCAGCCTCAAGGAATCCGAGGACGGCACCTGGGCGCTGGAAGGCTTGCCGGTGCAGAAGGATCAACCGTTCGATCCCGAGCAACTGTTCAAGCGCTCGCAAATGATTCAGCAACTGTCGGTGCTCGACAGTCAGGTGACCTTGCAGCCACTGGATCACGCGCCGATGACCCTCACCTACGTCGGCCTCAACCTGAAAACCGGTGCCAGTCGTCAGCGTATCGATGCACGTTTGACCCTGCCTGATGGCCAACCCGTTGCACTGAACCTGCGAACTCGAATCCGCCCCGGCCAATGGCAAGACAGCGCGATAGAAGGCTATGCCAGCCTGCCGCAAAGTGATTGGTCGAAGTGGCTGCCAGAGCGCCTCACTCAACAATGGAATTTCTCCGAGATCAAGGCCGGCGGCGAGCTCTGGGTGAACTGGGCCGAGGGCGCGCTGCAAAGTGCGGCGCTGCGTTTGAACGCACCGCAAGTGACTGGCGCCTACGCCGAGCGCAAGCCGATCCAGATCAACAATCTGGCGCTCAACGCCTACTACAAAAACAGTGCCAACGGCGCGACCGTCACCCTAGATTCGCTGGCGATGAACTTCGGCGAAACCCGTTGGGAGACGCGCGTGCAAGTGCAGCAGACGCGCGCCACTGACAAGGTCGACGAACTCTGGCATTTGCAGGCAGATCGTCTCGATCTCACCCCGATCACCCCGTTACTCAATGCGTTGGGGCCGTTGCCGCAAGGCTTCGCCACGGTGGTCGAGCGCCTGAAAGTGACCGGTGGGCTGCGCAACGTGTTGCTGGATTTCCGCCCGAACGCCACTGACGGTACGAAATTCGGCTTTGCCGCCAACCTCGATCGTGTCGGTTTTGATGCCTATCACGGCGCCCCTGCGGCGCGAAATGTCAGCGGCAGCCTCAGCGGTAATCTCGATGGTGGCGAGTTGCGCATGGACAGCAAGGATTTTGTCCTGCACCTCGATCCGATCTTCGCCAAGCCCTGGCAATACATTCAGGCCAACGCACGGCTCACCTGGAAACTGGATAAAGACGGCTTCACTCTGATCGCGCCGTACCTGAAGGTACTGGGCGAGGAGGGCAAGATTGCCGGCGACTTCCTCATTCGCCTGCATTTCGATCACAGCCAGGAAGACTACATGGACTTGCGGGTCGGTCTTGTCGATGGCGACGGCCGCTACACCGCCAAGTATTTGCCCGAAGTGCTGAGCCCGGCGCTCGACGAATGGCTGCGCACCGCGATTCTCAAAGGCGCGGTGGATCAGGGCTTCTTCCAGTACCAAGGTTCGCTGAGCAAAAATGCCGGCGAGGCCGACCGCAGCATCAGCCTGTTCTTCAAGGTGCATGACGCCGAACTGGCCTTCCAGCCGGGCTGGCCGCATGTGAGCAAGGTCAGTGGTGACGTGTTCATCGAAGACAGCGGCGTGCGGATCTGGGCCAGCAAGGGCCAGTTGCTCGATACGCAGGTCAGTGATGTTTTCGTCAATATTCCCCATGTTCCGTCGGGTCAGAACACCCATATGTTTCTCGACGGCGCATTTGCCGGTGGTCTGGGTGACGGGCTGAAGATCCTGCAGGAAGCACCGATCGGCACCGCCGATACCTTCGCCGGCTGGGAAGGCTCGGGCGATCTGCAAGGCAAGCTGAAACTGGATATTCCGCTGGCCAAGGGAGACCAGCCGAAAATTCTCGTCGACTTCAAAACCGCCAATGCGCGGCTGAAACTGGCCGAACCGAAACTGGAGCTGACGCAACTCAAGGGCGACTTCCGTTTCGACAGCGCCAAGGGGCTCAGTGGGCAGAACATCGCAGCTCGGGCGTTCGACAAACCGGTCACCGCGCAAATCTTTGCCGATGGCAGCCCCGGTAAGCTCAGAACCCGAGTGGCCGCTTCGGGACAGGTAGAGGTCAAGAAACTCACTGACTGGCTCGGCGTGACTCAGCCGTTACCGGTGACCGGGACGATTCCCTATCAGCTGCAACTGAACCTCGACGGCGCCGACAGCCAGTTGATGGTCAGCTCCAACCTCAAAGGGGTGACCGTCGACCTGCCCGCACCGTTCGGTATGGCAGCCGATGTCGGTCGCGACACGGTCTTCCGCATGACTCTGCAAGGGCAGGAGCGGCGTTACTGGGTCAATTACGATCAACTGGCCAATTTCACCTTTGCCGCACCACCGACGAATTTCGCTGACGGGCGCGGCGAGTTGTTTCTCGGTGCAGGCGAAGCTGTGCTGCCGGGCGGCAAGGGCTTGCGTATTCGCGGCGTGCTGTCGGAGCTGGACGTTGCGCCGTGGCAGGAACTGGTCAACAAATATGCCGGACAGGACCCGGGCGGCAGTGCCAAGCAACTGTTGAGCAGTGCTGACTTCAAGATCGGCAAGCTCACGGCGTTCGGCACAACGCTGGATCAGGCCTCGGTTCAGGTCAATCGCAAACCGGGGGCGTGGAATCTGGCGCTCGACAGTCAACAGGCCAAAGGCACTGCCAGCCTTCCGGACGCGAAAAGCACACCGCTTGCGGTGAATCTGCAATACGTTCGACTGCCGGCGCCGGACCCGACGGTACAGGCCGACGAAAATTCACCAGACCCGTTGGCGTCGGTGGATCCATCGAAAATTCCGGCGCTGGATATCACCATCAATCAACTGTTCCTCGGCCAGGATCTGGTCGGTGGCTGGTCGCTCAAAGTGCGCCCGACCGCCAAAGGCATTGCCCTGAACAACCTCGACATGGGCCTCAAAGGCATTCTGTTGCAGGGCAACGGCGGCTGGGAAGGCGCGCCGGGGTCGACCAGCAGCTGGTTCAAGGGCCGGATTGGCGGCAAGAATCTGGCCGACGTGCTCAAGGGCTGGGGCTTTGCGCCAAGCGTGACCAGTGAAGAGTTCCATATGGACGTCGATGGCCGCTGGCCGGGTTCGCCGGCATGGCTGGCGACCAAACGCTTCTCCGGCACCCTCGATGCGTCGCTGAACAAGGGCCAGTTTGTCGAAGTCGAGGGCGGTGCGCAGGCACTGCGGGTGTTTGGGCTGCTGAACTTCAACTCCATCGGCCGCCGTTTGCGTCTGGATTTCTCCGACCTGTTCGGCAAAGGCTTGAGCTACGACCGGGTTAAGGGACTGCTGGTTGCCAGCAACGGTGTGTATGTCACACGGGAACCGATTCGCCTGACCGGGCCGTCTAGCAACCTCGAACTGAACGGTACGCTGGATCTGGTCGGTGATCAGGTCGATGCCAAATTGCTGGTGACCTTGCCGGTGACCAATAACCTGCCGATTGCCGCGCTGATCGTCGGTGCCCCGGCGGTCGGTGGTGCGCTGTTCCTCATCGACAAGCTGATCGGTGACCGTGTGGCACGTTTTGCCAGTGTGAAATACACCGTCAAAGGCCCGTGGAAAGAACCGAAAATCACGTTCGACAAGCCTTTTTGAACAGCCAGGCCTTGAGACGATGGAGTAGCATGGCCGCATATGTCTTGCGGAGTTCGCCATGTCTTTAGCGGTCATTCAAATGGTCAGCCAGAGTGACGTGCTGGCCAATCTGGCTCAGGCCCGGCGCTTGCTCGAACAGGCTGCGGCCGGTGGTGCGAAGCTGGCCGTGTTGCCGGAAAACTTCGCTGCCATGGGCCGTCGCGACATCGCTGACATCGGTCGCGCTGAAGCATTGGGCGAAGGTCCGATCCTGCCATGGTTGAAACAGACGGCCCGCGACCTCAGGTTATGGATAGTCGCCGGCACGTTGCCGCTACCACCCATCGATCAACCTACGGCCAAGTCGCATGCATGCTCGCTGCTGATCAACGATCAGGGCGAAACCGTTGCTCGGTATGACAAGCTGCACCTGTTTGATGTGGATGTGGCGGACAATCGCGGGCGTTACCGCGAATCCGATGACTATGCTTATGGCGGTGGTGTGGTGGTTGCGGATACACCGGTCGGCAAAGTCGGTCTGACCGTGTGTTATGACCTGCGCTTTCCGGAGCTGTACAGCGAATTGCGTGCCGCCGGTGCCGAGTTGATTACGGCACCTTCAGCCTTTACCGCGGTGACCGGCGCGGCGCATTGGGATGTGCTGATTCGCGCGCGGGCCATCGAGACTCAGTGTTACGTGTTGGCGGCAGCACAGGGCGGGACCCATCCGGGACCGCGGGAAACCTTCGGGCATGCGGCGATCGTCGACCCGTGGGGGCGTGTGCTGGCGCATCAGGATCAAGGCGAAGCGGTGCTGTTGGCCGAACGCGATAGCGACGAACAGGCGTCCATCAGGGCGCGAATGCCGGTGACGCGTCATCGGCGGTTTTTCTCTCAGGGCGCACAGCGACCTGCTTCAGAACATGAATTTAAGGCCTAAACCATGAGCGAGTTGTTGTCCTCAGTCAGTGATCACCTTTTGGCGCCCGGCGGCGTGACGATCGAGAGCCTGCAAGGCGTGCTCGGCGATTTGGCCGGCCCGGGCATCGATGCTGCCGACCTGTATTTCCAGGGCCAGATCTCCGAGTCCTGGGCGCTGGAAGACGGCATCGTCAAGGAAGGCAGCTTCAACCTCGATCAGGGTGTCGGCGTGCGTGCGCAGTCCGGTGAGAAAACCGGTTTCGCCTACAGCAACGCGATCACTCTCGAAGCCCTCGGCGCTGCGGCGCGTGCAGCACGCTCGATTTCCCGTGCCGGGCAAAACGGCACGGTGCAGGCGTTCTCCACACAAGACGTCGCCCAGCTGTATGCGCCGGACAATCCGCTGGAAGTGCTGACCCGCGCCGAGAAAGTCGAACTGCTCAAGCGCATCGACGTCGCCACTCGCGCCCTCGATCCGCGCATCCAGCAAGTCAGCGTGAGCATGGCCGGGGTCTGGGAGCGGATTCTGGTGGCGTCCACCGACGGCGGACTGGCGGCGGATGTCAGGCCACTGGTGCGCTTCAACGTCAGCGTCATCGTTGAGCAGAATGGTCGTCGCGAGCGCGGCGGCCATGGCGGCGGCGGGCGTACCGACTACCGTTATTTCCTCGCTGAAGACCGTGCCATGGGCTATGCCCGTGAAGCGCTGCGTCAGGCGCTGGTGAATCTGGAAGCCATTCCGGCACCGGCCGGTACTTTGCCGGTGGTGTTGGGTTCGGGCTGGTCTGGCGTACTGCTGCACGAAGCAGTCGGCCACGGTCTGGAAGGCGACTTCAACCGCAAGGGCAGTTCGGCCTACAGCGGGCGCATGGGCGAGATGGTCGCCTCGAAACTCTGCACCATCGTTGATGACGGCACCCTGAGCGGGCGTCGTGGATCGCTGAGTGTCGACGACGAAGGCACCCCGACCGAATGCACCACGCTGATCGAAAACGGCGTACTCAAGGGCTACATGCAGGACAAGCTCAACGCGCGCCTGATGGGCGTCGCCCGTACCGGCAACGGTCGTCGTGAATCCTATGCGCATCTGCCGATGCCACGGATGACCAACACCTACATGCTCGGCGGCGAAAGCGATCCGGCGGAAATCATCGCTTCGGTGAAGAAAGGCATCTACTGCGCCAACCTTGGCGGCGGTCAGGTCGACATCACCAGCGGCAAGTTCGTGTTCTCCACCAGTGAGGCTTATTTGATCGAGGACGGCAAGATCACCGCACCGGTCAAAGGCGCGACGTTGATCGGCAACGGTCCCGAGGCGATGAGCCGGGTGTCGATGGTCGGTAACGATCTGGCGCTGGACAGCGGTGTGGGGACGTGTGGCAAGGATGGACAGTCGGTGCCGGTGGGTGTTGGCCAGCCGACGCTGAAAATCGATGCGATCACCGTGGGTGGCACGGGCGCATAAGATGAGGTGGAGTTGCGGGTGGCGCACAGGGCGACCACCCGATGACGAATATCAACGCAGACCGCGTTGAGTCTCGTCCAGCTCACGGATGTACTTGAAGATCTTGCGGCTCGATGCAGGAGGTTTGTTTTGCGCAACCTCATGCTGGGCCTGACGGATCAGGGAACGCAATTGCTGGCGATCGGCGTCCGGGTACTCGACGACGAATTTCTCCAGCACGGCATCGTCGCCCGCGATCAGGCGATCACGCCAGCGTTCGAGATTGTGGAAACGCTCGTTGTACTGGCGAGTCGAGGCATCCAGTTGATCGAGCAGCGTCAGAATCGCGTCAGTGTCCTGATCGCGCATCAGCTTGCCGATGAACTGCAAGTGCCGTTTACGCGCGATGTTCGCGGTGTGCTTGGGCGCATCGGCCAAGGCACGGCGCATCGCGTCGGTCAGCGGCAGTTTTGCGATCAAGTCAGGCTTGAGTGTTGTAAGGCGCTCGCCGAGGTCAACCAGAGCATGCAGCTCGCGTTTGACCTGAGATTTGCTTTTTTCTCCCGTATCGAGGGAGTCGTCGTAAGAATCAACCATGGTGGCAGTCCGCAAAGAAACGCCGCCATGATAACCAGTCGGGGGCCGCTTGTCCGGCCCGGTCGCTCGATGACCCCAGCCGAAAGCAGAATTTGAGTGGAGATGAGCATGAGTGCAGTTCAAAGCGTCGGCCCGCAGGCATTGCCGGCACTGCAGGAACAAGTCGAGCAGATCATCGCCGAAGCCAAGCGTCAGGGCGCCAGTGCCTGCGAAGTCGCGGTGTCGCTGGAGCAGGGGCTGTCCACATCGGTACGTCAGCGCGAGGTCGAAACCGTCGAGTTCAACCGCGATCAGGGCTTTGGCATCACGCTGTATGTCGGCCAGCGCAAAGGCTCGGCCAGCACGTCCGCCACCGGGCCTGATGCGATTCGCGAAACGGTCGCCGCTGCACTGGCCATCGCCAAGCACACGTCCGAAGACGAAGCGTCAGGTCTGGCCGATGCCGCCCTGATGGCCAAGGATCAGCAGGATTTCGATCTGTTCCACGAATGGGATATCACCCCGGAGCAGGCCATCGAGAAGGCATTGCTCTGCGAAGCAGCGGCGTTTGATGCCGATGCACGAATCAAGAACGCCGACGGCACTACGCTCAGCACCCATCAGGGTTGCCGCGTTTACGGCAACAGCCACGGTTTTATTGGTGGCTATGCGTCGACCCGGCACAGCCTGAGCTGCGTGATGATCGCCGAGGCTAATGGCCAGATGCAGCGTGATTACTGGTACGACGTGAACCGTCAGGGCACTTTGCTCGCTGACCCGGTGAGCATTGGCCAACGTGCCGCGCAACGGGCGGCGAGCCGTCTGGGCGCACGTCCGGTGCCGACTTGCGAAGTCCCGGTGCTGTTTTCTGCAGAACTGGCGGGTGGGTTGTTCGGTAGCTTCCTGTCGGCGGTTTCCGGCGGAAGTCTTTATCGCAAATCGTCTTTCCTGGAAGGCACGCTAGGGCAGAAACTGTTCCCGGAATGGCTGACCATCGACGAGCGTCCGCACCTGATGCGCGCCATGGGCAGTGCTTCTTATGACGGTGATGGCCTGGCAACTTACGCCAAACCGTTCGTCGAAAAAGGTGAGCTGGTGTCGTACATCCTCGGCACTTATTCCGGGCGCAAACTCGGCATGCCTAGCACCGCCAACGCCGGCGGCGTGCACAACCTGTTTGTCACCCATGGCGATGAAGACCAGGCTGCATTGCTGCGTCGCATGGGTCGTGGGCTGTTGGTCACTGAGTTGATGGGCCATGGTTTGAACATGGTCACTGGTGACTATTCTCGCGGGGCGGCGGGTTTCTGGGTCGAGAACGGCGAGATCCAGTTCGCGGTGCAGGAAGTGACCATCGCCGGCAATATGCGCGACATGTTCAAGCAGATTGTCGCCGTGGGCAATGATCTGGAGTTGCGCAGCAATATCCGCACCGGTTCGGTGTTGATCGAACGGATGACGGTTGCGGGCAGCTAAACCCAGTCCCGTAACTCCAAAAGGCGCGCCATCCGATCGGGTGGCGCGCCTTTTTTATGCCTGCCACAACGATGGCTCCTAAAAAAGGCACTCTTGTTTTGGTTCTCATTATCATCTAATAATGAATCTCATCTCCGAACGAGTCCCGGATCATGAGTTCTGCCTTGCATGAGCAGCCGTACCTCGAAAGCTGGCGCTGGATGAGTCGCCAGATCCGTTGCGCGATGGATCCCGACGAACCGCGTCTGATCGAACACTATCTGGCCGAAGGCCGGTATCTGGCCTGCTGTACCGCAACTTCCCCGTGGACTATCGCTGAAACCTCGTTCCGTCTGCTGCTCGACACAGCCACCGACATCGCCTTGCCGTGGCACTGGCGCAGCCTCTGCCTCGATCAAGCCTGGCGCCCGTTGCGTGAAATGGAGCGCCTGTCGCTGTGCAATTGCCGGCTCAAACGCTGGCAGCGTTACACCTGGCAACTGGCGACCTGCGAGTTGCAACCCTCGATTCCTCTCATTGAACTGGTGCAAGGATTTACTGATGACCAAGACTCGTATTGAGCGCGACAGCATGGGCGAACTGCAGGTGCCGGTGGACGCTCTCTACGGCGCGCAAACCCAGCGTGCAGTGGATAACTTCCCGATCAGCGGCAAGCCGATGCCGGCGCAATTCATCCGCGCGCTGATTTTGGCCAAAGCCGCCGCCGCCCGGGCCAACGTCGAACTCAACCAGATCAGTGCCGCCCAGGGCAAAGCCATCAGCGACGCCGCCCAAGGCCTGCTCGAAGGCGACTTCATGAAGCACTTCCCTGTGGATATCTTCCAGACCGGGTCCGGCACCAGCTCCAACATGAACGCCAACGAAGTGATCGCCACGTTGGCCAGCCGTCTTCTCGATGAGCGAGTCAATCCGAACGATCACGTCAACTGCGGGCAGAGCAGCAACGACATCATCCCGACCACCATCCACGTCAGCGCCGCGCTGGCGTTGCACGAACAACTGCTGCCGGCGCTGCTGCACCTGGTGCAAGTCATCGAGCACAAAGCCGGGCAAGTGCATCACCACGTCAAAACCGGGCGCACGCATTTGATGGACGCGATGCCTGTGCGCATGAGCCAGGTACTCAACGGTTGGGCACAACAACTCAAGGCCAACATCGGCCATCTGCAAGACCTGTTGCCAAGCCTGCAATCCCTGGCGCAGGGCGGCACGGCGGTGGGCACTGGCATCAATGCGCATCCTGAATTCGCCGCGCGTTTCAGCCGCCAGTTGAGCCAACTCACCAACGTGCAGTTCACCCAAGGCAAAGACCTGTTCGCGCTGATCGGCTCGCAGGACACCGCCGTCGCCGTCTCCGGGCAACTCAAGGCGACCGCTGTGTCGCTGATGAAAATTGCCAACGATCTGCGCTGGATGAACTCTGGCCCGCTCGCCGGCCTCGGTGAAATCGAACTTGAAGCTCTGCAACCGGGCTCCTCGATCATGCCGGGCAAGGTGAATCCGGTGATCCCGGAAGCCACCGCCATGGTCGCAGCCCAAGTGATCGGCAACGATTCGGTGATCACCATCGCCGGCCAGTCGGGCAACTTCGAACTCAACGTGATGCTGCCGATCATCGCTCAGAACCTGCTGAGCAGCATCGAACTGCTGGCCAACTCCAGCCGCCTGCTGGGCGACAAGGCTATCGCCAGCTTCAAGGTCAATGAGTCGCGGCTCAAGGAAGCGCTGTCGCGTAACCCGATTCTGGTCACCGCGCTCAATCCGATCATCGGGTATCAAAAAGCCGCCGAAATTGCCAAGCAGGCCTACAAGCAGGGTCGCCCGGTGATCGACGTCGCCTTGGAACACACCGACCTGTCGCGCAGCCAACTGGAAGAGTTGCTCAACCCCGAGAAACTCACCGCCGGCGGCGTGTAATCACCGCAACCGCTTTGGAGGTTCACCATGGAGCACTGGAAACGCACGATCGAACGGGCCAATCGCTGCTTCATGCTGGGAGAGCTGATTGACGCCCGTGAGGCTTACCTGCAAGCCCTGGCCCTGGCGCAAGTCTTGTTCGAACGCTGGGCAGATGCCGACGAAGCGGTGGCGGCCTGTGTCATCTCCCATCACAACCTGGCGGATCTGCACCTGCGCCTGAATCAGCCGGAGGAAAGCGCCGAGTATCTCTGCGCCATTCACCAGCGGTTGTTGCAGACCATGCAGGACGAGCGTTTACGCTTGGCCCTGCGCGAAGCAGCGTTGCGCCAAAGCAGCAAGACCTACGTCGAGTTATTGAATTTCATCAGCGAGCACGGCGAATACCCGCGCACTCAGCGCCTGCTGCACCCGGATACCGGCAATGCGCGCCGCGCGCCTGCCCCACATCATCATGGAGTCCACTGAAATGGCTTTTACCTTGCCTGCCTTGCCCTACGCCTACAACGCCCTGGAACCGCACATTGATGCGCAGACCATGGAAATCCACTACACCAAGCATCACCAGACGTACATCAACAACCTTAACGCGGCAGTCGAAGGCACCGAATATGCCGAGTGGCCGATAGAAAAACTGGTGGCCAGCGTCCAGCAATTGCCGGAAAAACTCCGTGCGGCGGTAATCAATCAGGGCGGCGGTCACGCCAACCATTCGCTGTTCTGGGAAGTCATGGTGCCAAATGGCGGCGGCAAGCCGGACGGTGCACTGGCCAAGGCCATCGATGAACAATTGGGTGGTCTCGACAGTTTCAAAGAGGCATTCACCAAAGCTGCACTGACCCGTTTCGGCAGCGGTTGGGCGTGGCTCAGCGTTACCCCGGAGAAGACCCTGGTTGTGGAAAGCAGCGGCAACCAAGACAGCCCGCTGATGAGTGGCAACACGCCGATTCTCGGTCTGGATGTCTGGGAACACGCCTACTATCTGCGCTACCAGAACCGCCGCCCGGAATACATCAATGCGTTCTACAACGTGATCAATTGGCCTCAAGTTGCTGCGCGTTATCACGCCGCACTGGTTTAAGTCTTCTATAAAAACAATCCAAGGCTGACTATGGGCACTGAAACACTGGCGATCGGAAGTGGGCGTATGTTTCGTTACGCAGTGGGATCGCTGTTGCTGTTAGCGGGTATGACTTTGCTAGTCGCCCACGGACTGGAATGGCTGAACCTGGAGCCGCGGCTGTCAAGGGCGTTGCAGGGCGGTGCGATCTGCGCCCTGGGAACGGCACTTGGTGCTGTGCCAGTGCTGGTGATTCGCAACATGCCGCAGGCACTAGGCGATACGTTGCTCGGTTTCGGTGCCGGGGTGATGCTGGCAGCGACGGCTTTTTCGTTGATCGTCCCGGGCATTGCCGCTGCCGAAAGCCTTGGTTTGACACCTTGGGCAGCCAGCGGCCTGATCTGCTTCGGCATCATGCTCGGCGCATTCGGCCTGTACCTGGTTGATCGCAGGGTCTCTGGCGCCTCACCCGAAATGCTCATCGGCACAGTCGAGCACCCGGTGATTCCACCGCGGATCTGGCTGTTTGTGTTCGCCATCATTGCCCATAACATTCCGGAGGGCATGGCGGTCGGCGTGTCGGCCGGTGGTGGTATGCCCGATGCTGACAGTCTGGCCATGGGCATCGCGTTGCAGGATGTGCCGGAAGGTCTGGTGATCGCGCTAGTGCTGGCCGGTGCAGGGATGTCGCGGGTCAAAGCGTTTTTGATCGGTGCGGCGTCAGGGCTGGTCGAGCCGGTGTTTGCGCTGCTCTGTGCGTGGCTGGTCAGCTTGGCGCAGGTGCTGTTGCCCTTGGGCCTGGCGCTGGCGGCGGGAGCGATGTTGCTGGTGGTGACCCACGAAGTGATCCCCGAGTCGCGACGCAATGGTCACGACAAACTGGCCAGCCTTGGGCTTTTGATCGGATTTTGTCTGATGATGGTGATGGACACGGCGTTGGGTTGAAGCAGATCAAAAGATCGCAGCCTTCGGCAGCTCCTACAGGAAAAGCATTCCAATGTAGGAGCTGCCGAAGGCTGCGATCTTTTGACTTTGGCTATTAACCGCCTTCATCGAAGTAGTTGTTGATCAACGCTACCAGCGCATCCAGAGCTTCCCGTTCCTGATGTCCTTTGGTACTCAAATAGATTTTGGTGCCTTTGCCCGCAGCCAGCATCATCATCGCCATGATGCTTTTGCCATCCACGGTGGACTCTGGTGTCCGGCCCACTCTGATCGTGCAATCCGGATACTGACCGGCGACCCCGACAAACTTGGCTGACGCACGGGCATGCAAACCCAGTTTATTGATGATTTCGATTTCCAGAGCAGGCATCGCGGTGTGAATCCTTTAAGTGAGGTCGCGGTGGCGAACCTGGACGTTCTTCAGGGTTTTCTGCAGGGCCTGACCCAGACGTTCGGTCAGGTAGACGGAGCGGTGATGTCCGCCGGTGCAGCCAATGGCAATGGTGACGTAGGCGCGGTTGCTCGCGGCGAAGCGCGGCAGCCATTTGTGCAGGTAGCCGAAAATGTCCTGAAACATTTCCTCGACTTCCGGCTGTGCCGCCAGGTACTCGGCCACTGGCTCATCAAGACCGGATTGCGCGCGTAACTCTGGCTTCCAGTACGGATTGGGCAGGCATCGCACGTCAAATACCAGATCGGCGTCGACTGGCATGCCGCGCTTGAAACCGAATGACTCGACCAGAAACGCCGTACCGGGCTCCGGCTGGTTCAGCAAACGAAGCTTGATGGTATCGCGCAGCTGGTACAGGTTCAGATTGGTGGTGTTGACCTTGAGGTCGGCAAGATCGGCAATCGGGCCGAGCAGGGCGGTCTCATCGTTGATGGCTTCAGCCAGCGACCGATTGGCGGTGCTCAGCGGGTGCCGACGACGGGTTTCCGAGAAACGTTTGAGCAGAGTTTCTTCGTCAGCGTCCAGATACAACACATCGCACTGGATGTGGCGGCTGCGGACTTCTTCCAGCAACTCGGGGAAGCGTGACAGATGACTCGGCAGATTACGCGCATCGATCGACACTGCCACCAGCGGTTGTGCCAGTTCAGTATGAATGAGTGCGCGCTCTGCGAGTTCCGGCAGCAGGCCCGCCGGCAAATTGTCGATGCAGTAGTAGCCGTTGTCCTCAAGGACATTCAACGCCGTACTTTTGCCCGAGCCGGAACGGCCACTGACGATGATCAAGCGCATGATTAGTGCCCGCTTTGTTCGTCCACGACGACCTGATACAAGGCTTCGTTGCTCGAAGCACTACGCAATTTTTCGCGAACGTCCTTGCGATCAAGCATGCTGGCGATCTGACGCAGCAATTCCAGATGCGCATCGGTCGCAGCTTCAGGCACCAGCAATACGAACAGCAGGTCAACCGGAGCACCGTCGATGGCGTCGAAATCGATTGGGGCTTCAAGGTGCATCAAGGCGCTGATAGGCGATTGGCAACCCTTGAGGCGGCAGTGAGGAATGGCGATGCCGTTGCCGAAACCGGTGGAGCCGAGTTTCTCACGAGCGATCAGGGCCTCGAAGACATCTTGCATCTCCAGAGCCGGCACTTCGCGGGCGATCAGATTGGCAATCTGTTCGAGGGCTTTCTTTTTACTGCCGCCCGGCACGTTCACGAGGGAACGGCCGGGGGTCAGGATACTTTCAAGTCGGATCATGGAGTGGGGGGTTATCGACCGGTCGCGCCCTGGAGCAGGCTCTGGGTCTTTTCCTTATGCTTTTTGAGTTGTTTATCCAGCTTGTCGGTCAGGGCGTCGATCGCGGCGTACATATCGGTATGTTCCGCGTTGGCGACCACTTCACTGCCGGGAATATGCAAGGTGGCTTCGATTTTCTGCTTCAGCTTTTCGACACACATCGTGACTTGCACGTTGGTAATCTTGTCGAAATGGCGCTCCAATCGTTCGAGTTTCTCGTTGATGTAGGTGCGCAGAGGTTCGGTCACTTCCAGTTGGTGTCCACTGATGTTGACTTGCATACAGCTTCTCCTTCGTTGCCAGTGCATAAAGCGGCAGGCCGAAAAGCCTGCCACTGGAACGCTGTAACGTGGCTTACATCAACCGCTTGCGTTCGCTCGAAGGCGCGATCCCTAGGGACTCGCGGTACTTGGCGACGGTGCGGCGAGCCACCTGAATGCCTTGTGCCTCCAGTAAACCAGCGATCTTGCTGTCACTCAACGGCTTTTTCTGATTTTCCGCGGCAACCAGTTTTTTGATGATCGCGCGGATCGCCGTGGACGAGCATTCACCGCCTTCGGAGGTGCTGACGTGGCTGGAAAAAAAGTATTTCAATTCATAGATACCGCGCGGTGTATGCATGAATTTTTGCGTGGTCACCCGGGAAATCGTCGACTCGTGCATGCCGACCGCTTCAGCGATGTCATGCAGGACCAGCGGCTTCATGGCTTCATCGCCGTATTCCAGAAACCCGCGCTGATGCTCAACGATCTGGGTGGCAACTTTCATCAGGGTTTCGTTGCGGCTTTGCAGGCTCTTGATGAACCAGCGCGCTTCCTGCAACTGATTGCGCATGAAGGTGTTGTCGGCGCTGGTATCGGCGCGTCGCACGAAGCCGGCGTACTGGGCGTTGACCCGTAGGCGAGGCACCGACTCCTGATTCAGCTCGACCAGCCAGCGCTCGTTGTCCTTGCGCACGATGACGTCCGGTACGACGTACTCGGCTTCAGTCGATTCGATCTGCGAGCCCGGGCGCGGGTTGAGGCTCTGCACCAGCTCGATGACCTGACGCAACTCGTCTTCCTTGAGCTTCATGCGCCGCATCAACTGGCTGTAATCGCGGCTGCCCAGCAGGTCGATATAATCGGTGACCAGACGTTTCGCTTCGGCCAGCCAAGGCGTCTTGGCCGGCAACTGGCGCAGTTGCAGCAGCAGGCATTCGCCAAGATTGCGGGCGCCGATGCCGGCAGGCTCGAATTGCTGGATGCGGTGCAGAACGGCTTCGATTTCGTCCAGCTCGATGTCCAGTTCCGGATCGAACGCTTCGAGGATCTCTTCGAGGGTTTCGTCCAGATAGCCCTGATTGTTGATGCAATCGATCAGGGTGACGGCGATCAGTCGATCGGTGTCGGACATCGGCGCGAGGTTAAGTTGCCACAGAAGGTGGCTTTGCAGGCTTTCGCCGGCGGAGGTACGGGTGGTGAAGTCCCACTCGTCATCGTCGCTGCTGGGCAGGCTGCTGGCGCTAGTCTGGTAGACGTCTTCCCAGGCCGTATCGACCGGAAGCTCGTTGGGGATGCGTTCGCTCCAGTCGCCTTCCTCTAGGTTATCCACCGTCGGGGCGGTTTCCTGATAGGAGGGTTCCTGGATCTCGGTGTTGGGCTTCTGTTCAGCGTTGTCGGCCAGAGGATCGGAGTTGTCGAAGTCGTCGCCTTCTTCCTGGCGTTCGAGCATCGGATTGGATTCCAGGGCCTCCTGGATTTCCTGTTGCAGATCCAGGGTCGACAATTGGAGCAGGCGGATAGCCTGTTGCAGCTGCGGTGTCATCGTCAGCTGCTGGCCCATTCTCAAGACTAGCGATGGTTTCATGGCAGGGGCTTAACACCTTATTCGCCGGCGCTATGCGCCATCCACTACAGGGCGCCGGAGCGCCAAACTTAAGCAAATTATATGCCTGAAACTGAAGTGTTTGCCTAGAGCGCTGTAACAATTAAAGCGTATTAAATTCTGCTTGAATCGATACAGCGCCCGGGCGGCTCACTCGGCACTAACAGGCTTACAGGCGGAATTCATGGCCCAGATACACTTCCTTGACCAGATCGTTGGCCAGGATGGTTTCTGCATCGCCTTCGGCAATCAACTGACCGTCGTTGACGATATAGGCGGTTTCGCAGATGTCCAGCGTCTCACGGACGTTGTGGTCGGTGATCAGAACACCGATGCCCTTGGCCTTGAGATGATGGATGATCTGCTTGATGTCGCCGACCGAGATCGGGTCGACACCGGCGAACGGTTCGTCGAGCAGGATGAATTTCGGTGCTGTCGCCAGGGCGCGGGCGATTTCCACCCGTCGGCGTTCACCACCGGACAGGCTCATGCCGAGGTTGTCGCGAATGTGGCTGATGTGGAATTCCTGCAGCAGGCTTTCCAGCTCCTTGCGACGGCCGGCCTTGTCGAGTTCCTGACGGGTCTCGAGGATGGCCATGATGTTGTCGGCCACCGACAGTTTGCGGAAGATCGACGCTTCTTGCGGCAGATAGCCGATACCCGCCTTGGCGCGACCGTGCATCGGCTGGTGGCTGACGTCCAGATCATCGATCAGCACACGGCCCTGATCGGCCTGTACCAAGCCGACGATCATGTAGAAGCAAGTGGTCTTGCCGGCACCGTTGGGGCCGAGGAGGCCGACAATCTGGCCGCTGTCGATCGACAGGCTGACGTCACGCACGACCTGGCGGCTTTTATAGGCCTTGGCCAGGTGCTGAGCTTTCAGAGTTGCCATTACTGGGTTTTCTCTTCGGTTTTCTTCTTCGGCTGGATCACCATGTCGATGCGCGGACGCGCTTCGGTGACTTTGCTGCCGGTAGCGCGGCCGGCGCTGGCCAGTTTCTTCACGGTGTCGTAGACGATTTTCTCGCCCTGGGTGGTGTTGTTGTCCTTGTCGACAACCTTGGCTTTATCGATCAGCACGACGCGATTTTGCGCAGCGTGGTACTGGATCGTCACGCCCCAGCCCTGAACAGGTTTGGTATCGCCAGCGGTTTGCAGTTGCTCGAAGTAGGCCAGGTTGCCCACCGAGGTCACCACGTCGATGTCACCGGTCGGGGTACGGGTGATGGTTACGGTGTTGCCGGTAACCTTCATCGAACCCTGGGTGATGATCACGTCGCCTTTATAAGTGGCAACGCCATTCTTGTCGTCCAGCTGGGCATCGTCGGCCTGAATGCGGATTGGCTGCTCTTGATCGTTCGGCAGAGCCCAGGCGCTCACGCTTCCCAGTGCTGCGCCCAGACTGAGCAAAATAGGGAGGGTTTTAACGAGCCTCATACTGTCCTCTTACGTTCGATTGCAGGTGTATCCTGCTTTCCTTCAGATACGCTTTCATTCCTACGCCAGTCGATACACCGCCAGCGCCGTCGATTCTAACGGGTTGCGCGGTCTGCGCATATTCCTGCTGCGGGAACACCGTCATGCGAGTGGACGTGATCAGGGTGGCGCGGTTCTTTTTATCGGTGCGCTTGATGCGTACTGAATCGATCAGCTCGACTTCGGTGCCGCCCGAGTTCACTTCGCCGCGTTCGCTGGTTACGTGCCACGGGAAATCTGTGCCGCGGTACATGTTCAGGTCAGGCTTGGTGACCAGTGTGATGTCGGTCGCCTTGACGTGCTCGGCCTTCTCGGAGGTCATTTCATACTGCACTTTGCCGTCCGGAAGGTATTGCACGGTGTGCGTGTTGGTCGCATACCAGTCGATAGGCGTTTCTACGGACGAAACCGCAGGCTTGTCGAGGAAGCGTTCCGGGCTGATGTTCCAGTAGCCGACCGCAGCGAATATCGCGGCGATGCAACCGAACAGCAGGAAGTTACGAAATTTTTTGCTGAACATGGTTTGGCTCATAAGTACGCGGCATTGGCCGCATCGAGGCGGCCCTGGGCGCGCAGGATCAATTCGCAGAATTCGCGGGCTGCACCTTCGCCGCCACGTGCCCGGGTTACGCCGTGGGCATGTTCGCGGACGAAGTCGGCAGCGTTGGCTACGGCCATGCCCAGTCCCACGCGACGGATCACCGGCAGGTCGGGCAGGTCGTCACCGAGGTAGGCGACCTGTTCATAGCTTAGGCCCAGTTGTTCAAGTAGACCGTCCAGAACCACCAATTTGTCTTCGCGCCCCTGGAACAGGTGCGGGATGCCGAGGTTTTTCGCTCGGCGCTCGACTACGGGGGTTTTGCGGCCACTGATGATGGCGGTCTGCACACCCGCGTTCATGAGCATTTTGATGCCCTGGCCGTCGAGGGTGTTGAAAGTCTTGAATTCGCTGCCGTCTTCAAGGAAGTACAGGCGACCGTCAGTGAGGACGCCGTCGACGTCGAAAACCGCCAGTTTGATCGCTTTGCCGCGTTGTAACAGATCGGTGCTCATTTACATCACTCCTGCGCGCAACAGATCGGAGAGGTTGAAAGCGCCGACCGGGCGATCTTCCTCATCGACAACGACCAGTGCGTTGATTCGGTGGTCTTCCATGATTTTCAGGGCTTCGGCGGCGAGCATTTCGGGCCGTGCGGTTTTGCCGTGGGCCGTCATCACCTGATCGATGGTGGCGCTGCGGATGTCGATGCTGCGATCCAGGGTGCGGCGCAAATCGCCGTCGGTAAAAATCCCGGCGAGCTTGCCGTCGGCTTCAAGGATGACAGTCATGCCCAGACCCTTACGGGTCATTTCCATCAGCGCATCCTTGAGCAGTGTGCCCCGCTGCACCTGCGGCAATTCCTGCCCGGCGTGCATGACGTTTTCCACTTTCAGCAACAAGCGACGGCCCAGGGCGCCACCCGGGTGGGAAAAGGCGAAATCTTCAGCGGTAAAACCGCGAGCTTCCAGCAACGCTACGGCCAGGGCATCGCCCATGACCAGCGCGGCGGTGGTCGAAGAGGTGGGGGCCAGGTTCAGGGGGCAGGCTTCGTGCTCGACGTGAACATTGAGGTTCACTTCGGCGGCTTTCGCCAGCGGCGAGGCCGGGTTGCCGGTCACGCTGATCAACTGGATGCCCAGGCGTTTGATCAAGGGCAGCAGGGTGACGATTTCGTTGGTCGAGCCGGAGTTCGACAGGGCCAGGATCACGTCATCACGGGTAATCATGCCCATGTCGCCATGGCTGGCTTCAGCCGGGTGTACAAAGAATGCCGGGGTGCCGGTGCTCGCCAGAGTTGCGGCAATCTTGTTGCCGACGTGCCCGGATTTGCCCATGCCGACCACCACCACACGGCCTTTGCTGGCCAGAATCATCTCGCAAGCGCGTACGAAATCGGCGTCGATATGGGGCAACAAGCCTTGAACGGCTTCCACTTCGAGGCGGATGGTGCGTTGTGCCGATTGAATCAGGTCGCTGGATTGGCTCATGTCAGAAATCGTATAGCCCGATGAAAAGGCGGCGATTATAGCGGTTATGTTGCAAAGCCTCACGCAAGTTCGTCGTGCTTTGTCATTCCTCGTTACCAAAAGCCGGGAAAAGAGCCGCCAGCCCTGCCATATCGCCGAACACAGGCTGGCACAAGCCTTGGGCGCATGGCCTTTGCAGTGATATAGTTCGCCGCCAGTTCGGCCTGCCCGGGATGTACGTGCTTTTTAAATAAAGCCAGGCGTCCGAGTGAGAGGCTGCATCGCAAGGAGTTTAGATGAGTGCCGATAACGCCTACGCGGTCGAGCTGAAGGGAGTCTCCTTCAAGCGCGGTGCGCGCAGCATTTTCAATAACGTCGATATTCGCATACCGCGCGGCAAGGTCACCGGCATCATGGGACCTTCCGGGTGTGGCAAGACCACGCTGCTGCGTTTGATGGGCGCACAGTTGCGTCCTGCCAGCGGCGAAGTCTGGGTCAACGGTCAGAACCTGCCGGCGCTGTCGCGCAGTGATCTGTTCGATGCACGCAAGCACATGGGTGTGCTGTTTCAGAGCGGCGCTCTGTTCACCGATCTCGATGTCTTCGAGAACGTCGCTTTTCCCCTGCGCGTTCATACCGAGTTGCCGGAAGAAATGATCCGCGACATCGTCCTGCTCAAATTGCAGGCGGTGGGGCTGCGTGGTGCAATCGACTTGATGCCCGATGAGCTGTCCGGTGGCATGAAGCGGCGCGTAGCGCTGGCGCGGGCCATTGCGCTCGATCCGCAGATTCTCATGTACGACGAACCGTTCGTTGGGCAGGACCCGATCGCCATGGGCGTGCTGGTACGCCTGATTCGTCTGCTCAACGATGCGTTGGGGATCACCAGTATCGTGGTTTCGCACGATCTGGCCGAAACCGCGAGCATCGCCGACTACATCTATGTAGTGGGTGATGGTCAGGTACTGGGGCAGGGCACGCCCGATGAGCTGATGAACTCGGACGAACCGCGTATCCGCCAGTTCATGACCGGCAATCCCGATGGCCCGGTGCCGTACCATTTTCCAGCGACGGATTACCGCGCAGATCTTCTGGGGAAGCGCTGATGCGCAGAATTTCATTAATAGAACGCGTGCGTCGGTTCGGCGAAGCAGCGATCGACGCCGTTGCGGTGTTCGGTCGGGCCACGCTGTTCCTGTTTCACGCCTTGATAGGGCGTGGCGGTATCAGCGGCGGTTTCGGCTTGCTGGTCAAGCAGTTGCATTCGGTCGGCGTCATGTCGCTGGTGATCATTGTGGTCTCCGGGATTTTCATCGGCATGGTGCTGGCACTTCAGGGTTTCAGCATTCTGTCGAGCTACGGTTCGGAGCAGGCGGTGGGGCAGATGGTTGCGCTGACGCTGCTGCGTGAGCTCGGCCCTGTGGTGACCGCGCTGCTGTTCGCCGGACGTGCCGGTTCGGCGCTGACCGCGGAAATCGGCAACATGAAGTCCACCGAGCAGCTTTCCAGTCTGGAAATGATCGGTGTCGACCCGCTCAAATACATTATTGCCCCGCGTCTGTGGGCCGGATTCATTTCCCTGCCGGTGCTGGCGATGATTTTCAGCGTGGTGGGTATCTGGGGCGGTTCTTGGGTGGCTGTCGACTGGCTGGGTGTGTATGAAGGGTCTTATTGGGCAAACATGCAGAACAGCGTGAACTTCACCAGCGATGTGCTCAATGGCGTCGTCAAAAGTATCGTTTTCGCCTTCGTCGTGACCTGGATCGCCGTATTCCAAGGCTATGACTGTGAGCCCACTTCCGAGGGGATCAGTCGTGCCACCACCAAGACCGTAGTATTTGCCTCGCTGGCAGTACTGGGCCTGGACTTTATTCTGACCGCTTTGATGTTTGGAGATTTCTGATGCAAAACCGCACCCTGGAAATCGGTGTCGGCCTGTTCCTGCTGGCAGGGATCCTGGCTTTGCTGCTGCTTGCTTTGCGGGTCAGTGGCCTGTCTCCGACTTCGACCACCGAAACTTATAAACTTTATGCCTACTTCGACAATATCGCTGGTTTGACGGTCAGAGCCAAAGTGACCATGGCCGGTGTAACCATCGGCAAGGTCACCGCAATCGATCTGGATCGCGACAGCTTCACCGGTCGGGTGACCCTGCAAGTGGATAAAAAGGTCGACAACCTGCCGACCGACTCCACAGCGTCTATCCTGACCGCTGGTCTGCTGGGCGAGAAATACATCGGTATCAGCGTAGGCGGGGAAGATACCCCTCTGAAGGATGGTGGAACCATTCACGACACACAGTCGTCACTGGTACTGGAAGACCTGATCGGTAAATTCCTGCTCAATACCGTTAGCAAAGACGCCAAATGAGGAGCTTTTGAATGATCTCTACCTTGCGACGTGGCCTGTTGGTGTTGCTCGCGACATTGCCACTGATGGGTACCGCTGTGGCGGCACAGTCAGCGCACGATCTGATTCAGGACACCACCACCCGGATGCTTGCTGATCTGTCGGCCAATAAAGAGAAATACAAGCAGGATCCGAACGACTTTTATGCTGCACTGAACACTATCGTTGGTCCGGTGGTCGATGCCGAAGGCATCTCCAAAAGCATCATGACGGTCAAATATTCGCGCAAGGCAACGCCTGCGCAGATGCAGACCTTCCAGGAAAACTTCAAGAAAGGCCTGTTCCAGTTCTACGGCAACGCCTTGCTCGAATACAACAACCAGGGCATCACCGTTGATCCTGCCAAGGACGAATCGGGTGATCGCACCAGCGTCGGCATGACCGTAAAGGGCACCAACGGCGCGGTATACCCTGTGCAGTACACCCTGGAGAAGATCAACGGCGAGTGGAAACTGCGCAACGTGATCATCAACGGCATCAACATCGGCAAGTTGTTCCGGGACCAGTTCGCCGACGCGATGCAGCGTAACGGCAATGATCTGGACAAGACCATCAACAATTGGGCAGGTGAAGTGGCCAAGGCCAAGCAAACCACCGAGAAGCCAGCGCAATGAATGAGGCGGCAGTTCGTATGAGTGATGTCGACGAGCTATTGCTCAGCGGAGTGCTGGACTACCGAACTGGCCCGGACTTGCGCAAGGAAGGTCAGGCGCTGATCAAGTCGAGCAAGGCTTCTGCGCTGGTCATCGATTGTTCGGCCGTGAAGAAGTCCAGCAGCGTCGGCTTGTCGTTGCTGCTGTGCTTTATGCGCGATGCTCAGGCGGCCGGTAAGGCTGTGAGCATCCGCGCGATGCCCGAAGACATGCGCGAAATTGCTCAGGTCAGTGAACTGACCGAACTGTTGGCGCAATCCTGAACCCGCATCAATAAAGAAGCCCCCCGTCAGAGTCCTGCCTTGCGGGGTTCGCAGGCGCGGGGCTTTTTTGTATGATGTCCGACCCGTGCGCACAGGGCGCCGATTGAGGTTGAGCATGCAGGCCGTAGAAGTGAAGAGCTTCCTTGAAGGAAAGCTGCCCGGAACGTTGGTAGAAGTTGAGGGCGAAGGCTGCAATTTCCAGCTGAACGTGATTAGCGATGAACTGGCGGCGTTGAGCCCGGTGAAGCGTCAGCAGCAGATCTATGCCCATTTGAACCCATGGATCACCGATGGCAGCATCCATGCGGTCACTATGAAATTTTTCAGCAGCGCGGCCTGGGCCGAGCGCACCTGAGCCTAAGGGCGTCGAGATTCTTATGGATAAATTGATTATTACTGGTGGCGCTCGTCTTGATGGCGAGATCCGCATTTCCGGGGCAAAGAACTCTGCCCTGCCGATTCTGGCTGCCACTCTGCTGTGCGATGGCCCGGTGACGGTCGGCAACCTGCCGCACTTGCACGACATCACCACCATGATCGAGCTGTTCGGTCGCATGGGCATTGAGCCTGTGATCGACGAGAAACTCAGCGTCGAAATCGACCCGCGCACCATCAAGACCCTGATCGCTCCGTACGAACTGGTGAAAACCATGCGTGCGTCGATCCTGGTACTGGGCCCTATGGTTGCCCGTTTCGGTTCAGCCGAAGTCGCGCTGCCTGGCGGTTGCGCCATCGGTTCGCGTCCGGTCGACCTGCATATCCGTGGTCTCGAAGCCATGGGCGCGGTGATTGATGTCGAAGGCGGCTACATCAAGGCCAAGGCGCCTGAAGGCGGCCTGCGCGGTGCGCACTTCTTCTTCGATACCGTCAGCGTGACCGGTACTGAAAACATCATGATGGCTGCTGCTCTGGCCAAGGGCCGCAGCGTGCTTCAGAACGCAGCGCGCGAGCCTGAAGTGGTTGACCTGGCGAACTTCCTCAACGCCATGGGCGCGAAGGTTTCCGGTGCTGGCACCGACACCATCACCATCGATGGCGTCGAGCGTCTGGGTTCGTGTTTCTACAAGGTGATGCCTGACCGTATCGAAACCGGCACCTACCTGGTGGCCGCTGCGGTCACCGGTGGTCGCGTCAAGGTCAAGGACACCGATCCGACCATCCTCGAAGCGGTTCTGGAAAAACTTCGCGAATCCGGCGCAGAAATCACCTGCGGTGAAGACTGGATCGAGCTGAACATGCACGGCAAGCGCCCGAAAGCGGTCAACGTGCGCACTGCGCCGTACCCGGCGTTCCCGACGGACATGCAGGCGCAGTTCATCTCGCTCAATGCCATTGCCGAAGGCACTGGTGCCGTGATCGAGACGATCTTCGAAAACCGCTTCATGCACGTTTACGAACTGCATCGCATGGGCGCCAAGATCCAGGTCGAAGGCAACACTGCCATCGTCACCGGTACTGAAGTCCTCAAAGGCGCGCCAGTGATGGCAACCGACCTGCGTGCTTCGGCCAGTCTGGTGATCTCGGCTCTGGTCGCCGAAGGCGATACCCTGATCGACCGCATCTACCACATCGACCGTGGTTACGAGTGCATCGAAGAAAAACTGCAGATGCTGGGCGCCAAGATCCGTCGCGTTCCGGGCTAACAGCTGCATGAGGACACAGGGACGTGTCCACTGAATTCGTTTCGAATCGAGCCGTTATCCGGCTCGATGTGTGTCCGGCGTCGATTGCGACCGGACATGAGTACCTTGATAAGGACTGACGTTTCCCATGTTGACCATCGCACTGTCCAAGGGCCGTATCCTTGACGACACCCTGCCGCTTCTCGCTGAAGCGGGCATTGTGCCGACCGAGAATCCGGACAAGAGCCGCAAGCTGATCATCCCCACGACCCAGGACGACGTGCGTCTGCTGATCGTGCGTGCCACCGACGTGCCGACGTATGTCGAGCATGGCGCGGCCGACCTCGGCGTTGCCGGCAAAGACGTGCTGATGGAATACAGCGGTCAGGGCTTGTACGAGCCACTGGACCTGCAGATCGCCCAATGCAAACTGATGACCGCCGGCAAGATCGGCGCGGCCGAGCCCAAGGGCCGTCTGCGTGTGGCTACCAAGTTCGTCAACGTCGCCAAGCGTTATTACGCCGAACAGGGCCGTCAGGTCGACATCATCAAGCTCTACGGCTCGATGGAGCTGGCACCGCTGATCGGTCTGGCCGACAAGATCATCGACGTGGTCGACACCGGCAACACCCTGCGCGCCAACGGTCTGGAACCCCAGGAGTTGATCGCCACGATCAGCTCGCGTCTGGTGGTCAACAAGGCTTCGATGAAAATGCAACACGCCCGTATCCAGGCGTTGATCGATACCCTGCGCAACGCTGTGGAATCGCGACACCGCGGCTGATTTACCTGCGCGACCTTGAGTCGCGCCCGTCTATCCGCCTCATAGCCAGAATCTCAGGTGCCCAAGCGGAAACGACTGCTAAGTTAGGGCGCCTGAGTTTTTGCCATTCCTATGAGGCTCTCGCTATGACCGCACCGACTGCAATTCGCCGACTCAACGCTGCTGACCCGGATTTCGCGCATCATCTGGATCATCTGCTGAGCTGGGAAAGTGTGTCTGACGACTCGGTCAATCAGCGCGTGCTGGACATCATCAAGGCTGTGCGCGAGCGCGGTGACGCGGCGCTGGTCGAGTTCACCCAGAAGTTCGACGGTCTCGAAGTCGCCTCGATGGCCGACCTGATCCTGCCGCGCGAGCGTCTGGAGCTGGCCCTGACCCGCATCACCGTGCCTCAGCGCGAAGCACTGGAAAAAGCCGCGGCCCGTGTGCGCAGCTACCACGAAAAACAGAAGCAGGATTCCTGGAGCTACACCGAAGCCGATGGCACGGTGCTGGGCCAGAAGGTTACGCCGCTGGATCGCGCAGGCCTGTACGTGCCGGGCGGCAAGGCGTCGTACCCGTCGTCGGTGTTGATGAACGCCATTCCGGCCAAGGTTGCCGGTGTGACCGAAGTGGTCATGGTCGTGCCGACTCCGCGCGGTGAAATCAACGAGCTGGTGCTGGCCGCTGCGTGCATCGCAGGCGTCGATCGTGTGTTCTCCATCGGTGGCGCACAAGCCGTTGCCGCGCTGGCCTATGGCACCGAAAGCGTGCCGAAAGTGGATAAAGTGGTCGGCCCGGGCAACATCTATGTGGCCACCGCCAAGCGCCACGTGTTTGGTCAGGTCGGCATCGACATGATCGCCGGCCCTTCGGAAATCCTTGTGGTGTGCGACGGCCAGACCGATCCGGACTGGATCGCCATGGACCTGTTCTCCCAAGCCGAGCACGATGAAGACGCTCAAGCCATTCTGGTCAGCCCCGACGCCGAGTTCCTCGACAGGGTCGCCGCGAGCATCGACAAACTGCTGCCGACCATGGATCGCGCAACCATCATCGAAACCTCGATCAATGGCCGCGGCGCGCTGATTCAAGTGCGTGACATGGCACAGGCCATCGAAGTCGCCAACCGCATCGCCCCGGAACACCTGGAACTCTCGGTCGCTGACCCGCAAGCCTGGCTGCCGCAGATCCGCCACGCCGGCGCGATCTTCATGGGCCGTCACACCTCCGAAGCCTTGGGCGACTATTGCGCAGGCCCGAACCACGTATTGCCGACCTCCGGCACGGCGCGTTTCTCCTCGCCACTGGGTGTTTATGACTTCCAGAAACGCTCGTCGATCATCTTCTGTTCCGAGGCCGGTGCTTCCGAGCTGGGCAAGACCGCATCGGTACTCGCCCGTGGCGAATCCCTGAGCGCCCACGCGCGCAGCGCCGAATACCGCATCATTGACGACAAGCAGGGGAACTGAACATGAGTAAATTCTGGAGCCCGTTCGTCAAGGATCTGGTGCCTTATGTGCCGGGCGAACAGCCGAAGCTGACCAAACTGGTCAAGCTCAACACCAATGAAAACCCCTACGGCCCGTCGCCAAAAGCCCTGGCGGCGATGCAGACCGAACTCAACGATAATCTGCGCCTGTACCCTGATCCGAACAGCGATCTGCTGAAAAACGCCGTCGCCCAGTATTACGGCGTGCAGAGCAATCAGGTGTTCCTTGGCAACGGTTCGGACGAAGTGCTCGCCCACATTTTCCACGGCCTGCTGCAACACGATCAGCCGATTCTCTTCCCGGACATCAGCTACAGCTTCTATCCGGTGTATTGCGGGTTGTACGGCATCAAGTTCGACGCAGTGCCGCTGGACGCACAGTTCCAGATCAACCCGGCGGACTACGCCAAGCCGAACGGCGGGATCATTTTCCCCAACCCGAACGCACCGACCGGTTGCCTGCTGGCACTGGAAGCGGTCGAGCAGATTCTCAAGGCCAGCCCTGATTCGGTGGTGGTAGTGGATGAGGCTTATATCGACTTTGGCGGCGAGACAGCGATCAGTCTGGTGGACCGTTACCCGAACCTGCTGGTGACCCAGACTCTGTCCAAGTCGCGCTCGTTGGCCGGCCTGCGCGTTGGCCTGGCAGTGGGGCATCCGGACCTGATTGAGGCGCTGGAGCGGATCAAGAACAGCTTCAACTCTTATCCTTTGGATCGTCTGGCGAATGTCGGAGCGGCGGCGGCATTCGAAGACCGCGAGTATTTCGACAAGACCTGTCGTCTGGTGATCGAGAGCCGTGAGTGGGTGGTTGCGCAGTTGCAGGGCAAAGGTTTTGAAGTCTTGCCGTCGGCAGCGAACTTCATTTTTGCTCGGCATCCGCAACATGATGCGGCAGGGCTGGCGGCTAAATTGCGCGAGCAGGGCGTGATCGTTCGGCACTTCAAGCAGGAGCGGATTGCGCAGTTCCTGCGGATTTCGATTGGCACGCCGGAGCAGAATCAGGCGTTGATTGATGGGCTCGGCGAACTCTAAAACACCATTACCCCTGTAGGAGCGAGCCTGCTCGCGATAGCGGACGGACATTCAACATTTATGTTGACTGACCCGGCGCAATCGCGAGCAGGCTCGCTCCTACAGGGGACTTGTGTTGGTTATTCGTGATGTGGCTCACCCAAAAACGTTAGCGAACTGAACAGTCCACGACTGTTCACATCAACACTGTCCTTCACCGGCACCTCTACTTGCGCCGCAATCACATTCAACCCTTCATTACGCACCAACACCTGCGCACGCCCATCCTTGTCAGTCTCGGTGCTCAGCGTATTCGGCGCACTGCGATAGTCGCCAATCAACTTCACGCCCGCCGCCGGTTTGCCATCGAGCAATACCCGCACCGGCAATGATTTCCCCGGTCCGACCGTCAGCGGATCGACTTCCGGCAAAATCAGCAACTTGATCTGATCAAGCTTGGGCAACTTCGCCCCCGGCTGATAAATCGCCAGGCTGTACTTGAACGTCTCCGTCGCCTCGACAGCGCCCGGGACTTTGCTGCGACCCTCGTTGATCCACTTCTTGTCAGCGGTTTGCGACCACATCCCGTTGTTTAGTGCCACGGCTATGACCGCCGGTGTTTTCAGCGGCTTCAGACGTGCATGATCGGGCAGGCGTTCGACGCTGACCGGGATCATTTTGCCGCCCGCGTCATAGGCCCAGGCGCCGCTGATTTTCTGCGCCTTGAAGGCATTGTCTTCGGCGCCGTGGCCGTAGATCACTTCGATATTGCCGCGACGTTGTTCTGTCCACAGGCCATGGGCCGAAGCCTGGGTGGCGAACAGTGCGGCGATGATCAGGAGGGTTTTGCGGCATTGCATGATGACGTCCTTTTACAGGTTGAGTGTCAGGCTGACGGTGAAGTTGCGCGGCTCGCCGGGGTTGACCCAGTAGTTGCTGTAGGAGCGCTCGTAGTATTTTTCGTCGAAGACGTTGTTCAGGTTCAGGCCGACCGTGACGTTGTCGCTGGCCTTGTAATGGGCCAGCAGATCGACGGTGTGATAGGCCGGCATTTCAAAGTCGCCGCCGGCTTCACCGGAGCGATCGCCGACATAAGTAAACGCCGCGCCGACGTCCGAGCCGCGCAAATGGCCGTCCTGAAATTCATAAACCCCCAGCAGGCTGCCGCTGCGTTTGGCCACGCCAAGAATGCGGCTGCCGGTGGGAATCACCGCATCGCCCTTGGTGACTTCGGCGTCGATGTAGGCGAATGCGCCGATGACTCGCAGCGCATCGGTTACTTGCCCGGTCACTTGCAGATCGAATCCACTACTGCGTGCCTTGCCCATGGCCCGGCTGGTGTCGGTGGAGGGATCGAGGGCGAGGACGTTTTCCTTGTCGATGTGGAAGAAGGCGAGGGTGCTGCTCAGACGTTCGTCGAACAATTCGTTCTTGATGCCGATTTCGTAACCGACCCCTTCTTCGGGATCGAATGATTTGCCGGAGGCATCGAGGCCGTTGTTGGGTTTGAACGAGGTCGAGGCGTTGGCGAACAGGCCGGTATTCGGCGTCAGTTGATAGAGCAGGCCGGCGCGTTGGGTGAGGGCGTCGTGGGTCTGGCGGCTTTTGGTGTTGCGGCTGTGATCGTCGATGCGTTGATCAAAGTGCTCGAAGCGCGCACCGACCATTCCACGCAGTTTGTCGGTGAAGACGATTTGATCCTGCAGGTTCAGCGCATGGCTTTCGACGTGTTCGAAGAAATCGGTACCCGAGCGTGCGCCGTTGGGTTTCGGCTGGCCGTAGACCGGCTTGTAAATGTCGATGGCGTAAGGGCCGCCAGCGATGGTAGTGACGCGCTCGTTCTTGCGGTAGTTCTCGTACTCGCTGCCGATCAGCAGTTCGTGCTGCCAGGGGCCGAGGTCGAAGAGTCCGCGCAATTCCAGTTGGGTGATGCTGTCGTGCCAGTGGGTGTCACGCTCGCGATAACGTCGGTTCACCGTATGACCGTCAGCGTTCAGAGCACGACTTTCAGAAGCGTTGCCCCAGAGTTTGCCTTCCTTGTAATGGCTGGCCAGGCGCAGTTTCCAGTTGTCGTTGAGGTGATGTTCGAGGGTGGCCTGAAGCAGGTTGTTGTGGTTGTCGATGTTGCCGTCGTTCGGTTCGCCGAGGAAGGTCGAGCGCGAAACGCCGCTCCATTTGTTGTTTGGCGCGACGATGCCGCGGTCAAACGTGGAGCTGTGGCGGACAATTTCGCTTTCCACCAACAGCGATGTGTCGGGATTGAGTTGCCAACTGATCGAGGGCGCGACGAATACACGCTGGCTGTCGACGTGATCGCGAAAGCTGTGGTTGTCCTCGACGGCCAGGTTGATCCGCGAGAGCACATCACCCTGTTCATCGAGTGGCGTGTTGACGTCCAGCGCGGTGCGATAGCGATCCCAACTGCCGGCGCTGGTTTGCAGGGTAGTAAAGGCTTCGGGTTGCGGTTTTTTGGTGACGATGTTCACTGTGCCGCCCGGATCCCCTCGGCCATAGAGGCTGGCGGCAGGGCCTTTGAGCACTTCGATGCGCTCGATGTTGGCGGCGTCGGGTGTGGCCGGGTAGCCGCGATTGGCGCTGAAACCGTCCTTGTAGAACTCCGAGGTGGTGAAACCGCGCACGCTGTATTCGTAGAGGGTCAGGCCGCCGAAGTTGTTTTGCTTGGACACGCCGCCGGCAAAATCCAGCGCGCGTTCGACGCTGCTGCTGCCCAGATCCTTGAGCACGCTGGCGGGCACCACGCTGATTGCCTGCGGGATGTCGCGGATCGCGGTGTCGGTTTTGGTCGCGCTGGACGAGCGCGTGGCGCGGTAGCCTGTGACGGGCCCGGTAGGGGATTGGTAGTCGGAGGTGACGCTGATGGCGTCGAGTTCGAGTGGCTGCGATTCTTCGGCGAAGACTGGATCGCACAGCAGACCCAGAGGTAAACCGAGGGTCAGGCCCAGCAGCAAGGCCTTTGTTCGAGACGACATGTTATGTTGTTCCAATTGTTTAATTGAAACAATATAACATGCCTGTTGAGAATGTCTGTTATTCGCGCCGCTGGCGCGAACAAAGTCTTACTCTTCTTTTTCCTTCACCGGTGCCGGTGGTGGTCGCAGGCCGATTTCAGCGGTCAGCTTGATCTCTTTGCCATTGCGCATGACCTGAATCGTCACTTTGTCGGTCGGTTTGATCCGCGCCACCTGGTTCATCGAACGGCGGCCATCGCCGGCCGGTTCGCCATCGATGCTGAGAATCACGTCACCCAGTTGCAGGCCGGCCTTCTGCGCCGGGCCATCGCGGAAAATCCCCGCCACCACGATTCCCGGGCGCCCGGACAAACCAAACGACTCGGCCAGTTCCTGGGTCAGCGGCTGTACTTCAATCCCCAGCCAGCCACGAATCACCTGGCCGTGCTCGATGATCGATTTCATCACTTCCATCGCCAGTTTCACCGGGATGGCAAAGCCGATGCCTTGCGAGCCACCGGATTTGGAGAAGATCGCGGTGTTGATGCCGGTGAGGTTGCCATTGGCATCGACCAGCGCACCGCCGGAGTTGCCCGGGTTGATCGCCGCGTCGGTCTGGATGAAGTCTTCGTAGTTGTTCAGGCCCAACTGATTGCGCCCGGTGGCGCTGATGATGCCCATGGTCACGGTCTGGCCGACGCCGAACGGGTTGCCAATGGCCAGTGCGACGTCGCCGATACGGATGTTGTCCGAGCGGCCTACAGTGATCGCCGGCAGATTTTTCAAGTCGATCTTCAGGACAGCGAGGTCGGTTTCCGGGTCGCTGCCAATCACCCTGGCCAGGGTTTCACGGCCATCCTTGAGCGCCACAACGATTTGATCGGCGCCGCTGGTCACGTGGTTGTTGGTCAGGATGTAGCCCTCCGGGCTCATGATCACGCCCGAGCCGAGGCTCGATTCCATGCGTTTCTGCTTGGGCGAGTTGTCACCGAAGAAGCGGCGGAACTGCGGGTCTTCAAACAGCGGATGCGCCGGTTTGTTGATGACCTTGGTCGTATAGAGGTTGACCACGGACGGCGCGGCGATGGTGACCGCATCGGCATAGGACACCGGCCCCTGCTGCACGCTGGTGGTTTGCGGGGCCTGCTGCAGGTTGACGTCGAGGCTCGGAAGCCCGACCCACTGCGGGTAACGCTGAATAATCAACAGTGCGATAAGCACACCGGCCAACAGCGGCCAGCCAAAAAAACGCAGCGCCTTGAGCATTAAGCACGTCCTGGAAAAGTTGCAGGCGGGGTCAGACCGCCCATAATGTCGCGCATTATACGAGGCCGCGCGTGCCTCTGAACGGGATATTTAGGAGTCTTTCATGGCCGTTGCCCTCAGCACCCTCGTCGAAGAAGCCGACCGTTACCTTGGCAGTGCGAAAATTGCCGATTACTGCCCCAACGGCTTGCAGGTCGAAGGCCGTCCGCAAGTGATGCGAATCGTCAGCGGCGTCACCGCCAGCCAGGCTCTGCTCGATGCTGCCGTTGAAGCAGGGGCCGATCTGGTGCTGGTGCACCACGGCTACTTCTGGAAGGGCGAGAACCCGTGCATTACCGGCATGAAGCAGCGTCGCTTGAAGACTCTGCTCAAGCACGACATCAGCCTGCTCGCTTATCACCTGCCACTGGATCTGCATCCGGACGTTGGCAATAACGTGCAACTGGCGCGTCAACTCGACATCACGGTCGAAGGCCCGCTGGATCCGGACAATCTGAAAATCGTCGGTCTGGTCGGTTCGCTGAGCGAACCCATGACCCCGCGTGATTTCGCCCGCAAGGTGCAGGAAGTCATGGGCCGCGAACCGCTGCTGATTGAAGGCAGCGCAATGATCCGCCGGGTCGGCTGGTGCACCGGCGGCGGTCAGGGTTATATCGATCACGGTGTGGCGGCGGGGGTCGATTTGTTCATCAGCGGTGAAGCATCGGAGCAGACCTTCCACAGTGCCCGGGAAAACGACATCAGCTTCATCGCCGCTGGCCACCATGCCACCGAGCGCTATGGTGTGCAGGCGCTGGGCGATTATCTGGCGAAGCGTTTTGCCGTCGAACACATCTTCATCGACTGCCCGAATCCGATCTGAATCCACCACAAATCCCTGTGGGAGCGAGCCTGCTCGCGAAGGCGTCAAACCTTCAATACAAAGGTGTCCGGCACACCGCTTTCGCGAGCAGGCTCGTTCCCACAAGGGCACTGCTCGGCAGAACTGGCAGGCATATTCATATACCCTTTCGATCTAGTTGGCGTCCTGATTAGAAGAGGTCGCTGTGCTAGGATTCCCCGCTCGAACACGGCCCGCTGGCCGTTCATAAGAAAGCTTTCGTGAGTAGCCATGGTCGACAAACTGACGCATCTGAAACAGCTGGAGGCGGAAAGCATCCACATCATCCGCGAGGTGGCCGCCGAGTTCGACAACCCGGTGATGCTGTACTCCATCGGTAAAGACTCCGCCGTGATGCTGCACCTGGCACGCAAGGCGTTCTTCCCGGGCAAACTGCCGTTTCCGGTGATGCACGTCGACACCCGGTGGAAATTCCAGGAGATGTACAAGTTCCGCGACAAGATGGTCGAAGAGCTGGGCCTGGACCTGATCACCCACATCAATCCGGACGGCGTGGCGCAGAACATCAACCCGTTTACCCACGGCAGCGCCAAGCACACCGACATCATGAAAACCGAGGGCCTGAAGCAGGCACTCGACAAGCATGGTTTCGACGCAGCGTTCGGCGGTGCCCGTCGCGATGAAGAGAAATCCCGCGCCAAAGAGCGCGTGTACTCGTTCCGCGACAGCAAGCACCGCTGGGACCCGAAAAACCAGCGTCCTGAGCTGTGGAACGTCTACAACGGCAAGGTCAACAAGGGCGAATCCATTCGTGTGTTTCCGCTGTCGAACTGGACCGAACTGGACATCTGGCAGTACATCTACCTCGAAGGCATCCCGATTGTGCCGCTGTACTTCGCCGCCGAACGTGAAGTGATCGAGAAGAACGGCACGCTGATCATGATCGACGACGAGCGCATCCTCGAGCACCTGTCCGATGAAGACAAAGCGCGCATCGTCAAAAAGAAAGTGCGTTTCCGTACCCTTGGCTGCTACCCGTTGACGGGCGCGGTGGAGTCCGAGGCCGAAAGCCTGACGGACATCATTCAGGAAATGCTCCTGACGCGAACTTCCGAGCGCCAGGGCCGTGTCATCGACCACGATGGCGCAGGCTCGATGGAAGACAAAAAACGTCAAGGCTATTTCTAAGGGGTTGTCATGTCGCATCAATCTGATTTGATCAGCGAGGACATCCTCGCCTACCTGGGCCAGCACGAACGTAAAGAGCTGCTGCGCTTTTTGACCTGCGGTAACGTCGATGACGGCAAGAGCACCCTGATCGGGCGCCTGCTGCACGACTCCAAAATGATCTACGAAGATCACCTGGAAGCCATCACCCGCGATTCGAAGAAAGTCGGCACCACCGGCGAAGACATTGACCTCGCGTTGCTGGTCGACGGCCTGCAGGCCGAGCGCGAGCAGGGCATCACCATTGATGTTGCCTACCGCTACTTTTCCACCGCCAAGCGCAAATTCATCATCGCCGACACCCCTGGCCATGAGCAGTACACCCGCAACATGGCCACCGGTGCGTCCACCTGTGACCTGGCGATCATTCTGGTCGACGCCCGTTACGGCGTGCAGACCCAGACCCGTCGTCACAGCTTCATCGCCTCGTTGCTGGGCATCAAACACATCGTCGTCGCCATCAACAAGATGGACTTGAAAGACTTCGATGAAGGCGTGTTCGAGTCGATCAAGGCCGACTATCTGAAGTTCGCCGAAGGCTTGAAGCTGAAGCCGACCAGCATGCACTTTGTGCCGATGTCCGCTCTCAAGGGCGACAACGTGGTGAACAAGTCCGAGCGCTCGCCGTGGTACACCGGCCAGTCGCTGATGGAAATCCTCGAGACCGTGGAAGTGGCGGGCGACCGCAACTTCACCGATCTGCGTTTCCCGGTGCAGTACGTCAACCGTCCGAACCTGAACTTCCGTGGTTTCGCCGGCACTCTGGCCAGCGGCATCGTCAAGAAGGGCGACGAAGTCGTGGTATTGCCGTCGGGCAAGAGCAGCCGCGTCAAATCCATCGTCACTTTCGAAGGTGAGCTGGAACACGCCGGTCCAGGTCAAGCGGTGACGCTGACCATGGAAGACGAAATCGACATCTCCCGTGGCGACCTGCTGGTGCATGCCGACAACGTGCCGCCGGTTACCGACAGCTTCGAAGCGATGCTGGTGTGGATGGCTGAAGAGCCGATGCTGCCGGGCAAGAAATACGACATCAAACGTGCGACCAGTTACGTGCCGGGCTCCATCGCCAGCATCGTCAACAAGGTCGACGTGAATACCCTCGAAGAGGGCCCGGCGAGCGCGTTGCAGCTCAACGAAATCGGCAAGGTGAAGATCGCGCTCGATGCGCCGATCGCCCTCGACGGTTACGAGAGCAACCGCACCACCGGCGCATTCATCATCATCGACCGTTTGACCAACGGCACCGTCGGCGCTGGCATGATCGTCGCTCAGCCACTGGCTCACGGTACGGCTTCGCACCACGGCAAACTGGCGCATGTTGCCACTGAAGAGCGCGCTCAGCGTTTCGGCCAGCAACCGGCCACCGTGCTGTTCAGCGGTTTGTCGGGCGCGGGCAAGAGCACGCTGGCCTATGCGGTCGAGCGCAAGCTGTTCGACATGGGCCGCGCAGTGTTTGTGCTGGATGGTCAGAACCTGCGTCACGACCTGAATAAAGGTCTGCCACAGGATCGCGCCGGCCGTACCGAGAACTGGCGTCGTGCAGCTCATGTGGCGCGTCAGTTCAACGAGGCGGGCCTGCTGACGCTGGCTGCATTCGTTGCACCAAGTGCTGAAGGTCGCGAGCAGGCCAAGGAGCTGATTGGCAAGGAGCGTTTGCTGACGGTTTATGTGCAGGCTTCGCCGACCGTCTGTGCCGAGCGTGATCCGCAAGGGTTGTATGCGGCGGGTGGCGATAATATTCCGGGTGAATCTTTCCCGTATGACGTGCCGCTGAATGCTGATCTGGTGATTGATACCCAGTCGCTGACGCTGGAAGAAAGCGTCAAGCAAGTGCTGGATCTGCTGCGTAAGCGTGGCGCGATTTAAGCACTGAAGCAGCGACAAGCTTCCAGTTTCAAGCCGCAAAAAAAGCCCGCCGATGAGTGATCATCGGCGGGCTTTTTTATTCGGGCATACGGCGATCAAAACTGTGGGAGCGAGCCTGCTCGCGAAAGCGTTATCTCATTCAACATCTTTGCAAGCTGATCCACCGCTTTCGCGAGCAGGCTCGCTCCCACAGGGGGTTAGTGTTTGGCTGGATATTCGCGGTGCATTTGCTCCAGCAGCGCATCCTTGTCCAGCCACAGCTGGTTGATCCAGCCCTGGAACTGCAGGCGATATTCGCCGTCCTGGTCGTAGTTCTTGCCGATGAATTGCTGCGGGATCTTCAGCTCTTCAAAGTGCACCACTACGTCCCGCACGTTGCCGCATAGCAGGTCCCAGAATCCCGGACGCCCTGCCGGATAATGGATGGTCACGTTGACGATCGATTCCAGCTGTTCACCCATGGCATCGAGCACAAAGGCAATGCCGCCGGCCTTGGGCTTGAGCAGGTATTTGAAGGGTGATTGCTGTTGAGCATGCTTGCTTTCAGTGAAGCGCGTGCCTTCGACGAAGTTGAAAATCCCCACGGGGTTGTTGCGAAACTTCGCGCAGGTCTTGCGGGTGGTTTCCAGGTCTTTGCCTTTTTTCTCCGGGTGCTTTGCAAGGTAGGCCTTGGAGTAGCGCTTCATAAACGGGAAGCCCAGCGCCCACCAGGCCAGACCGATCACCGGGACCCAGATCAGCTCCTGCTTGAGGAAGAATTTCAGCGGCTGGATGCGGCGGTTGAGCACGTATTGCAGCACCAGGATATCGACCCAGCTCTGATGGTTGCTGGTGATCAGGTACGAGTGCTTGTATTCCAGGCCTTGCAGACCGCTGAGGTGCCAGCGGGTGCGGCGCACCAGGTTCATCCACCCTTTGTTATTGCTGATCCAGGCTTCGTGGGTGTGGCTCATCAGCCATCCGGCAACGCGCTGGGTGATCGCGAACGGCAGGGCCTTGATCAACGCCACACAAAACAGAAACGAGCAGAGCAGAATCGTGTTGAGCGCCAGCAGTAGTGAGGCGATTACACCGCGCAGCGGTGCAGGTAGAAAGTCCAGCATTTACACATCCATAGGTCGGTTGGCGGCTTGAATCGCGGTGAGTGCGATGGTGTAGACGATGTCGTCGACCTGCGCGCCGCGCGGCAGGTCGTTCACCGGTTTGCGCAGGCCTTGCAGCATCGGGCCTAGGCTGACGCAGTCGGCGCTGCGCTGCACGGCTTTGTGGGTGGTGTTGCCGGTGTTGAGGTCGGGGAACACGAACACTGTCGCGCGACCGGCGACCTGGCTGTTTGGCGCCAATTGCCGGGCCACGGTTTCGTTGGCGGCGGCGTCGTATTGCAGCGGGCCGTCGATCAGCAGCGAATGCTGTTGCTCGTGGGCGAGCAGGGTGGCTTCACGCACCTTTTCGACTTCTTCGCCCGTGGCTGATTCACCGCTGGAGTAGCTGATCATCGCCACGCGCGGGGTAATGCCGAACGCAGCCGCCGAGTCGGCGCTTTGCAGGGCGATCTCTGCCAGTTCGGCGGCGCTTGGGTGCGGGTTCATCACGCAGTCGCCGTAGACCAGCACTTCTTCGGGAAACAGCATGAAGAACACCGAGGACACCAGCGTGCAGCCCGGCGCCGTTTTAATCAGTTGAAGGGCCGGACGGATGGTGTTGGCGGTGGTGTTGATCACACCTGAGACCAGCCCGTCGACTTCGTCCAGCGCCAGCATCATGGTGCCGATCACCACGGTGTCTTCCAGTTGCTGCTCGGCCATCGGCGCGTTGAGGCTTTTGCTTTTGCGCAGGGCGACCATCGGTTCGACGTAGCGCTCACGGATCAGATCCGGGTCGAGGATTTCCAGCCCCGGCGGCAACACGATGCCCTGAGCGCGGGCTACGGCTTCGACGTCTTCGGGTTTGGCCAGCAACACGCAACGGGCAATCCCGCGTTCCTGGCAGATCGCCGCCGCTTGCACGGTGAACGGTTCGCTGCCTTCGGGCAGGACGATGCGCTTGTTCGCGGCCTGGGCACGCTGGATCAATTGATAGCGGAACACTGCTGGCGACAGGCGCATTTCCCGTGGCGTGCCGCAACGCTGATGCAGCCAGTTGGCATCGAGATGGCTGGCGACGAAATCGGTGATGATCTCCGCGCGCTCACGGTCGTCGATCGGGATTTCCTTGTTCAGGCCGTTTAGCAGATTGGCGGTGTCGTAAGAGCCTGTGCTCACCGACAACACTGGTAAACCGGCCTGCAAGGCACCTCGGCACAAGTCCATGATGCGCGGATCGGGCAGGGTGTCGCTGGTCAGCAACAGGCCGGCCAGTGGCACGCCATTAATTGCGGCGAGGCTGACGGCGAGGATGATGTCGTCGCGATCCCCCGGCGTTACCACCAGCACGCCGGGCTTGAGCAACTCGACAGTGTTGCGCATGGTCCGTGCGCAGATGATGATTTTGGTCATGCGCCGGGTTTCGTAGTCGCCAGCGTTGAGCACTTGCGCGCCCATCAGGTCGGCGACGTCGCGAGTACGGGGCGCGTTGAGTTCCGGCTGGAACGGGATGCAGCCGAGCAGGCGGAAATCACCGCTGCGCAGAAGTGGCGAATGTTCCTTCAGACGCGCGGCGAAGGCGTCCATGCTCTCGTCGGTCTTGACCTTGTTGAGGATCACGCCGAGGACTTTCGGGTCTTTCGGGCCACCGAACAACTGCGCCTGCAGTTCGACGCGGCCGGAGAGTTCGGCGAGCACTTCGTTTTCCGGCGCCGAAACCAGGATCACCTCGGCATCGAGACTTTTGGCCAGATGCAGATTGACCCGCGCGGCGTAACTGGCGCTGCGGGTCGGCACCATGCCTTCAACCACCAGCACGTCTTTGCCGACGGCGGCCTGCTGATACAGGGCGATGATTTCTTCGAGCAACTCATCGAGCTGACCGTCGCCGAGCATCCGCTCGACATGGGCAAGACCCAGCGGCTGCGGCGGTTTCAGGCCGTGGGTGCGCGCCATCAGCTCGGTGGAGCGCTCAGGGCCTGTGTCGCCGGGATGCGGCTGGGCAATCGGTTTGAAGAAGCCGACTTTCAGCCCGGCCCGTTCAAGCGTACGCACCAGCCCGAGGCTGATGGAGGTCAGACCCACACCAAAATCGGTGGGTGCGATAAAAAAAGTTTGCATGCGAATTCTCTAAGGGTGCATGGCAATGGCTGCCGTCTATAGCTGACGATCTGCCGAAATTCAGTCGCCAAGGTTATCGCTAACCGAGCCTTGTGCGCACCAACCGCAGGCAAAGGGTTGGCCTATTTTTTCAATACGTTGCGCCGGGTCCAGCACCCACGCTCGCGATTGCCATGGCGGCTGATGGCGCAGGTGTTGGGTGTGGCCGCAGGAAAGCTCGACCACCCAGTGACCGTCTTCGTCCTGATGGAAGCCGCTGATCGTCGAATCCCGTTTGTCCGGGTTGTGTTCGCTTTCGCGCGATTGCTTCGCTAAACTTGGCCTTTCTATATTCTTATGCAAAAGGTCTCGCCCCATGCTGATCGCCGCCAATAAGGCTGTCTCCATCGACTATACCCTGACCAACGACGCTGGTGAGGTCATCGACAGCTCCGCCGGCGGCGCTCCGCTGGTCTACCTGCAAGGCGCAGGCAACATCATCCCGGGCCTGGAAAAAGCTCTGGAAGGCAAAGCTGTTGGTGACGAGCTGGACGTTTCCGTTGAGCCAGAAGACGCTTACGGCGAATACGCTGCTGAGCTGGTCAGCACCCTGAGCCGCAGCATGTTCGAAGGCGTTGACGAGCTGGAAGTCGGCATGCAGTTCCACGCTTCGGCGCCGGACGGCCAAATGCAAATCGTCACTATCCGTGACCTGGACGGCGACGACGTGACTGTCGACGGCAACCACCCTCTGGCCGGTCAGCGCCTGAACTTCAAAGTGAAGATCGTTGCTATCCGTGACGCCAGCCAGGAAGAAGTCGCTCATGGCCACGTCCATGGCGAAGGTGGCCATCACCACTGATTTTCTGCGCTAAGCTTTTGAGAACTGGAGAGGCGCCTGCGGGCGCCTTTTTAGTCCGCGGCTGTCCTTGGTGGCCTCGCCAAGTGGCTGTTTCGAGTAGAACACGGGAATCCTGGAGTTCGTCATGAGTGCTTTTCACGACCTTAAGTTGACAGCCCTGGATGGTCAGGAGCTACCGCTGGCGCCCTTCAAGGGCCAAGTCGTGCTGGTGGTCAACGTCGCCTCCAAATGCGGCTTGACCCCACAGTATGCGGCGCTGGAAAACCTCCATCAGCAATTCAAAGGTAAAGGCTTCAGTGTGTTGGGCCTGCCGTGCAACCAGTTTGCCGGTCAGGAACCAGGCACCGAACAGGAAATTCAAGAGTTCTGCAGCCTCAACTATGGCGTGACGTTCCCGTTGTCGAGCAAGCTCGAAGTCAACGGTCACGACCGTCATCAGCTCTACCGTCTGCTGGCGGGCGAGGGCGCGGAATTTCCCGGTGATATCACTTGGAATTTCGAAAAGTTTCTGCTCGGCAAGGACGGCCGGGTGCTGGCCCGGTTCTCGCCGCGCACGGCGCCGGATGATCCGACCATCGTGCACGCGATTGAAAAAGCGTTGAGCTGAAACACGAAAATCGCAGCCCTTGAGCTGCGATTTTTTTTTGCCTGCCTTTTGTCCCTTAATCATTCAGATCAATAGTGCTATCGCGTTGATGTCTTCACGCATATTATCGCCGTCATATGGTTTTATGCCCTCGATAACGTTTTTGTGGAGCCTTTCGATGCCCGTTCAAGCCTTGTTCAAACCGTTCCACCTCGGTGCCCTCGAACTGCCGACCCGTGTGGTCATGGCGCCTATGACCCGTTCGTTTTCCCCGGGTGGCGTACCCAACTCCAAGGTCATCGAGTACTACCGCCGCCGCGCAGCCGCGGGTGTGGGCCTGATCATCACCGAAGGCACCACTGTCGGCCACCAGGCATCCAACGGCTATCCGAACGTCCCGCAGTTCTTTGGTGAAGCGCCGTTGGCCGGTTGGAAAAAAGTGGTCGATGCCGTACACGCTGAGGGCGGCAAGATCGTTCCGCAACTGTGGCACGTCGGCAGTGTTCGTCGCATCGGCACCGAGCCGGACGCCAGCGTGCCGGGTTATGGCCCGACGGAAAAACTCAAGGATGGTCAGGTCGTCGTGCACGGCATGACCAAACAGGATATCCAGGACGTCATCGCCGCGTTCGCTCAAGCGGCCAAGGATGCGCAAAGCATTGGCATGGACGGCGTCGAAATCCACGGCGCCCACGGTTATCTGGTCGACCAGTTCTTCTGGGAAGGCAGCAACCAGCGCACCGACGAATACGGCGGCAGCCTGGCCAACCGTTCGCGTTTCGCCATCGAACTGATTCAAGCGGTGCGTGCGGCGGTCGGAGAAGGTTTCCCGATCATCTTCCGTTTCTCGCAGTGGAAGCAGCAGGACTACACCGCGCGTCTGGTGCAAACACCGGAAGCGTTGGGCGAGTTCCTCAAACCGTTGTCCGACGCAGGTGTGGATATTTTCCACTGCTCGACTCGCCGCTTCTGGGAACCGGAATTCGACGGCTCCGAGCTGAACCTGGCCGGATGGACGCGCAAACTGACAGGCAAACCGACCATCACTGTCGGCAGCGTCGGCCTGGATGGTGAGTTCCTGCAGTTCATGGTTAACACCGACAAGGTTGCTCAACCAGCCAGTCTGGAGAACCTGCTGGAGCGTCTGAACAAAGAGGAGTTTGATCTGGTGGCGGTGGGCCGTGCCCTGCTGGTCGATCCGGACTGGGCGCTGAAAGTACGCGAAGGGCGTGAGCAGGACATTCTGCCGTTCAGCCGTGAGGCGTTGATGACGCTGGTTTAACGGGCGCTCTCACTGACGCTATCGCGAGCAGGCTCGCTCCTGCCATTGACCGTGTTCTTCCTTATGAAATGCGATCAATGTAGGAGTGAGCCTGCTCGCGATGACGCCTTCACTGTCAGTAAAGATTCAGGGCAATGTCTGAGCATTCGGCACCACCTGCTCCCCCACACACGCCCCCCGCAAGTGACTTTCAAACTGCTCAATGATCGCCGCCCACCCTTGGCGACTCGCATGCTGCCGGGCATTCAGGCGCACGCAACGTAACGTTTCTTCTTCCTCAAGCAACCACGCCGCCGCATCGCAAAACGCTTCTTCATCGCCGGGCATCGCCAGCACGCCGTTGTAGCCATGGCGAATATGCTGCGCCGCTGCTGCCTGATCGTAAGCGATCATCCCAAGTCCTGAGGCCAGTGCTTCCAGCACGACGTTGCCAAAGGTTTCGGTCAGGCTCGGAAACAGAAACACATCGCCCGACGCATAGTGCGCCGCCAACGCTTCACCGCGCTGTGAGCCGCAGAAGATCGCGTCGGGCAGATCCTTTTCCAATGCCATTCGTTGCGGCCCGTCGCCGACCACGATCAGCTTCAGATTGCGCTGTGGATAAGTGCTTCGCAGTTTTTCGAAGCTGCGTTTGAGCAAGCCAAGGTTTTTCTCCGGCGCGAGCCGTCCTACATGAATCACCGCAATGTCTCGCTCGCCCAATCCCCATTGCTCACGCAGAGCGTTCAAACGCTTGGCCGGATGAAACAACTGGCTGTCCACACCTCGGGACAGTAGCGCCAGACGCTCGAAATGCCGACGCTCCAGCTCCAGGCGCTGGCTCACGCTCGGCACCAGCGTCAGCGCCGAACGGTTGTGAAACCAGCGCAGATAGTGCGTCAGCATGCGGGTCAACAGACCAAGGCCGTACTGACTGGTGTATTGCTGGAAATTCGTATGAAAGCCGCTGACTACCGAGATTCCCAGTCGCCGTGCTGCCCGCAACGCCGACAAACCCAGCGGCCCTTCAGTCGCGATATACAGCACATCCGGGCGCTGGCGCTTCCACCGTCGTAGCAGTTTATGCATCGACGATTGACCCCATTGCAGCCCAGGATAGCCCGGTAACGGCCAACCCCGGCACAGCAGCAGGGCGTCGTCTTCATTGCGCTGTGGATCGTCGGCCTGACGTGGACGCACCAATTCGACCTGATGCCCACGTGCGCGCAATCCATCGCACAGGCGGCCAAGGGTGTTGGCCACACCGTTGATTTCCGGTGGGAAGGTTTCGGTGATCAGAGTGATGTGCAGAGCTGTCGTCATGACCTCAGTGTCGGCTGAGGCCATGTCGTGCTTGTGACATTCGGATGATGGATTTGTGACGGGTCTAGCGCTGAGTCACCAGATTCTCGGCACCACGCTCACGTACCCAGAACAAAGTCGCTCCGGCCACGGCGGCGGGCATCATCAAGATGTTGACCACCGGAATCAGCAGCACCAGATAAACGATCCCGCCAAAGCTCATGCTCTGCCAGCGTTTCTGCCGCAGCCAGGCGAGCATTTCGTTCCAGCCCAGTTTGTGGTTATCCGCCGGGTAGTCGATGTACTGGATCGCCATCATCCACACGCCAAACAATAGCCACAGGGGCGCGGCGATGATGTTCACTACCGGGATGAACGAGAGAATGAACAATCCGATCGCACGCGGCAGGAAGTAGCCAAGCTTGCGCATTTCTCGGGCGAGGGTACGCGGGACCATCGCGATCAGTTCGCCCCAGCTGAACGCCGGGAAGTCATCGGTGCCGCGTACCACCACTTCGACCTTTTCCGCGAGGAAGCCGTTGAAGGGCGCTGCAATGATGTTGGCGAGCATGGTGAAGCTGAAAAACACCATCAGTGCGACGAGCACGACAAACAGCGGCCACAGGATGTAGCTGAGAAAGCTCAGCCATTCGGGCAGCGACGGCATCAGCGTATCGACCCACAGGCTGAACTGGTGGCCGGCCAGATAGATCAATCCGACGAACAGCACCAGGTTGATGGCCAGCGGCAGCAGCACAAACAATCGCAGGCTGGGGCTAAGGACCAGTTTGAGGCCTTCGCGCAGGTATTGCGGGCCGGACAGAACAGGGGCGGGCATAAGGTGCTCCGAGCAAGGGAAAACGCGCCGACCTTACCGACTTTGCAATGGCTGCGAAAGCGCGGCAGAGTGATCGACATCCACTGTAACAAAGACGTCCATCTCGTCAGTGTGTCGGCATAGAGACCACCTATGAGCTGGATTGTTAAACCGTATTTCCTTAATCTTGCCCCCCTCGATACGCTGCACCCAACTTTTTACAGGACTGTCGAGCTCATACCTTCCCCAAGGTTATCCACGGTCCTTTTTTATTCCCGCCGGCAGTCCGGCGTTCCGCGCCAGTTTTTCGGCCCGGTCAACAGGAGCAGGTCATGTCTGAAGTCCGTCATTCGCGAGTGATTATTCTCGGTTCCGGCCCTGCCGGGTACAGCGCTGCGGTCTATGCCGCCCGTGCCAACCTCAAGCCACTGCTGATCACCGGCATGCAGGCTGGCGGTCAGCTGACCACCACCACCGAAGTCGACAACTGGCCGGGCGATGTTCACGGTCTCACCGGCCCGGTGCTGATGGAGCGTATGCGCGAGCACGCCGAGCGTTTTGAAACCGAGATCGTCTTTGATCACATCAACGCCGTGGACTTCGCTTCCAAGCCGTACAGCCTGACTGGCGACAGCGCGACCTACACTTGCGACGCCCTGATCATCGCCACCGGCGCCAGCGCTCGTTACCTGGGCCTGCCGTCGGAAGAAGCGTTCATGGGCAAAGGCGTTTCGGCCTGCGCGACCTGCGACGGTTTCTTCTATCGCAACAAGCCTGTTGCAGTGGTCGGTGGCGGCAACACCGCTGTTGAAGAAGCGCTGTACCTGGCCAACATCGCCAGCACCGTGACCCTGATCCACCGTCGCGAAACCTTCCGCGCCGAGAAGATCCTGATCGACAAGCTCAATGCCCGTGTGGCTGAAGGCAAGATCATCCTCAAGTTGAACGCCAATCTGGACGAAGTCCTGGGCGACAACATGGGTGTGACCGGTGCGCGTCTGAAGAACAACGACGCCAGCTTCGACGAGATCAAAGTCGACGGCGTGTTCATCGCCATTGGCCACACCCCGAACACTTCGCTGTTCGAAGGTCAGTTGACCCTCAAAGACGGTTATCTGGTAGTGCAGGGCGGCCGTGACGGCAACGCCACCGCGACCAGCGTTGAAGGCATCTTCGCCGCCGGTGACGTGGCTGACCACGTTTACCGTCAGGCCATCACCTCGGCTGGCGCTGGCTGCATGGCGGCACTGGACACCGAGCGTTACCTGGACGGTCTGCAGAACGCTTCGTTCTAAGATCGCAGGCATAAAAAAACCGGCTTCGGCCGGTTTTTTTATGTTCATTCAAATGTGGGAGCGAGCAAGCTCGCTCCCACAGGGAATGTAATGGGGCTGAGATTAGCGGCGGGTCAGGGGCGGCGCGGTGAACTTCACACCGGCCAGACCACTAGCGATCAACGCACGAATATTGCCGTGATCACTGCCCTCAGGCGTGGCCACCACCGAACGGTAATGTTCGCCAAACGCCAGCAGCGCTTCCTCATGGCTCAAGCCTTCCAGCAGCGCCAGACCCAGGGTCTTGCACGAACCTTCGTTCTGCCCGGCGGCGTTTTCCACGCCACCGTTGTTGAATGCCTGAGGCTGGTAGTCGTAACCGGCGGCTATGAAGGCCAGGGTGTCGGCGAAAACGTGTTCGCCGCTTTTGAGGCTGGCGCGCAGGGTGTTGAGATCACTCATTGGGTTTTCCTTTGGCGAACGCTGCTTGTTGTTCGGCGTTGGCTTCTTGCTGAAACTGGGCTTTCCACTCGGCGTACGGCATGCCGTAAACCACTTCGCGGGCGTCGTCGAGGCTGACTTCGATCTGACGTTCGTCGGCTTCGGCCTTGTACCACTTCGACAGGCAGTTGCGGCAGAACCCGGCAAGGTTCATCAGGTCGATGTTCTGTACGTCCTTGCGGCTGTCCAGGTGCGCAACCAGCCGGCGGAAGGCGGCGGCTTCGAGTTCGAGGCGTTGTTGCTCGGTCATGATGGGCTCTGTGCAGTCAATACGTGGCGCGGATGATAAAAGTCTGGCGACCAATGCGCCAGACTCGCTCAGCGGCTGGCGGCGAGGGTGATCGACACCGATTCGGCAAAACGCAGCGCGTGCGGCTTGTCGACTTCGACTTCGGCGTACAGCACTGAACCGTTGCTCATCACCAGGTCGAGCAATTCCTGAGTCAGTCGTTCAAGCAGCGCAAAGCGGTTGCCCTCGACGTGGGCGATGATCGCCTTGGTGATGGTGCGGTAATTGAGTGCATGGTCGATGTCGTTATCACGCACCGCTTCCTGCGCGGCGTACAGAATGGTGACGTTGATCAGCACATCCTGCTTGTTGAGGATCTCGTCCTCGTTGATCCCGATAAAGGTGCGCAAGCGCAGATCCTTGACCCGGATGCGCGCCATTCCCGGTTGAAGTTGTGGCATTTATTTGCTCCGTCCAATCAATTGCAGGAACTCCTGGCGGGTGTTGCTCGAGTCGCGAAAAGCGCCAAGCATGACCGAGGTGTTCATGGTCGAATTCTGTTTCTCGACACCGCGCATCATCATGCACATGTGTCTGGCCTCGATGACCACGGCGACGCCGGCGGCATCAGTGACCTGTTGCACCGCATCGGCGATTTGCCGGGTGAGATTCTCCTGGATCTGCAGGCGTCGGGCGAACATGTCCACCAGTCGCGCGATCTTCGACAACCCCAACACTTTGCCGGTCGGAATATACGCCACATGGGCCTTGCCGATGAAGGGCAGCAGGTGATGTTCGCATAACGAGTACAACTCGATGTCCGCGACGATGATCATCTCATCGCTGTCCGAAGCAAACAGTGCGCCATTGACGATCGCGTCGACGCTCTGCTCATAACCGTGACACAGGTATTGCATGGCCTTGGCCGCACGTACCGGAGTGTCGAGTAATCCTTCGCGGTCGGGGTCTTCACCGAGGCCGATGAGGATTTCGCGGTAATTCTCGGGCAGGGAGCGGGTCATGGAACATCCTCGCGGGCGGGGTTATTTGACGTGCCGCCCGCCGTTGACGGTCAGGGTCGTGCCGGTTACATACGGGTTATCGAGCAGATAGCGCAGGCTTTGGTAGATCACTTCGCTGCCGGGTTCGATGCCCAGCGCGGATTTGGCCAGTGCCTTGGCGCGGTACGCCGCGTCGTCGTCGGGATTGAACAATAGCAGGGCCGGCGCGATGCCGTTGACCTTGATTGCTGGCGCGTAGCGGGCGGCGAAGGACAGGGTCAGGCTGTCGAGCCCGGCTTTGCTCGCGCAGTAACCGATGTGCTTGCTGCTGCCCTTGCGGGTGACATCGTCGCTGATGTGGATGATGTCGGCGGGCGTCGATTGCTGGAGCAAACCGGCGCAGTGCAGGTTGATCAGGTAGGGAGCGAGCATGTGAATGTTGAACATGCGGCTGAACGCTTCGGCTTCACTGTCCGGAGTTTCCGCCAGCCATTCGGAGGCGTTGTGCACGATCGCCCGCAGGCTGACGGTGAGGGTTTTCAATTCAGCGATGAATGCCAGGATGGTCGTTTCGCTGGAAAAGTCTGCAAATACACCAACGGCACCCAGATCCCGCAGCATTTGCACGCCGGGACGTTCGCTGCGGTAGGTGAAGATCACCGGGTGGCCGTCTTCCAGCAAACGTTGCGCGCAATGCAGACCGACGCGCTGGCCGGCACCGGTGATCAGGATCGGGGCGCAATTTGTGGTCATGAGTGGCTCGCATCGCGGTTGGAGCGAAACTATACCAGCGACGCGTGCCGTGGAACTACGGCGGCTTGCCTTAACGATTTTGTGTTGACGGCGTAACAGGCAAGGGGCGCGTTGGCGCACCGTTCAACCAGTTCGCCAACAACCGTGTCGACAAGGGAATAAAGAAGTAAACCATCAGTGGCGTCAGGCAGGCCGTGCTGATCAACACCCGTGGCAACAGACTCATGTCTGCGAGGAGCGGGCCGAGGACAAAGTTGAACAGCAGTGATACCGGAAAGAACGCCAGCCAGATCGCAACGGCCTGTTTCCAGCGCGGCGGACGTGCACCGATTGCGCCCGTTCCGAACCAGCCCTCGATGCCGCTGACGCGGTGTTCTTTCGGGTGTGCAAACAGATCGCTGCCACGGTCCAGCCACGCTGTACGCGAAGCCGAATGCTCCCACGCATGCAAAGTCTGCTCATCGACAAAGCGGAAAATGATCTGGAATTCGTTATCGCCGGGCGGCGGGGCGAGCACGCCGGAGCCCAGATAGCCAGGAAAGTCGGTGGCCAATTGTTCGCCTTCGCGCAGCCAGATGATCAGATCCTGATAGCGGCCATCGGCGACGCGGCGCGCGACCATTAGCGTAACGGGTGAAGTAGACATTATGTATCTCCGTATCTCGGTGCGTCGCTCCGGGTAGGAGTTTCGCCTGACGCAGGCCGGGGTAGTGGCTTGCGTATTTCAACTAGCAAGGATTATTCCTTATTTTCCTGATTAAACCAGTGGCTTTCGTCGCAGATCATCGCGGGGTTAGAATAGGATCCAAGCCCACAAGGACGTTGAACGTACTATGCCTGTCATGACGGACGTCAGCCCTGCCTCGCAGGCATCTGTTGCGCTCGAGCGCGAAGATCTTTTCCCCATTCGGGAAGTTTCACGGTTGACCGGTGTCAACCCGGTCACCCTGCGCGCTTGGGAGCGACGCTATGGTTTGATTCAACCGACGCGCACCGAAAGTGGGCATCGTTTGTATTCGATGTCAGATATCGAGCGCGTTCGCAGCATCGTCGATTGGATCGACCGAGGTGTGGCGGTCAGCAAGATTGGCAAGATCCTCGCTAAAACCGAACCGCTGAAGGTGCTCGCACACATCATCCCCGATGATTTGGTGCAGGCCGACTACCAGCAATGGCAGCACCAGTTGCAACGTGCGGTCAGTGCTTTCGACGATTTCGAACTGGATCGGGTTTATGGTCAGATCTTTTCTTCGTACGCTTTGCCGGTCGTGTTTCAAGACATCTTGATGCCGCTCTGGCGGCAATTGCTGCAGCGTCAGGAAGCCTTTGGGCAAACCAGTGAGTGGCTGTTTCTCGATGGATACCTGCGCGCGCGAGTGCTGCAGCGAATCATCGTTCTGCGCGGCTCACAGCCGCGCAAGATCATTGTCAGTGCCCTGGCCGGTCAGTGCCGCGAACTTGAATTGCTGGTGGCAGCGCTGTTTCTCAGTAGCAGCGATTCGGGCGTGCGGGTGCTCACCACCGGCCAGCCGTTCGATGAGTTGACGCTGGTTTGCGAGAAAATCAAGCCACAGGCTCTGGTGCTGTTTTCCAATCACGCACCGGCTGCGGAATTGCCACGGCGTTTGAATCGGTTGGCCTTGAGTCTTGATTGTCAGTTGCTGCTGGCGGGGGATGCATCCGATCTGGCACAGGAAAGCCTCAGCGGAACTTCGATTGGTTGTGTTGGCAACGAAGGGGCGACGATGCGTCAGCGTCTGATGCAGATACTGGCAGGCAAGCTCGATACCTGAGGCTCAGGTGTGCAGGGCGGGATGGGTCAGGCGGTGTTGTTGCAGAATGAACTGGCGCAGGCGTTCGGTTTCATCCGCATCGCTTTGGCTCAGTTCGTAGGCGTAGAAACCGCTTTCGGTTTCCCGTTCGAATTGGCCGCGCAGTGAAATCCGCTCATAGCCGGAAGGGCTGAACCACAACGCGAAATGCTTGGGGGGTTTGGTCTTGTTGCGCATTTCCAGCAGTACGCCTTTGTGCGAAACCTCGTGAACCCACATCGTGCCCGGTTGGCCTTTGGCGTTTTCCAGCGCCACCGGCTCTTCGAGGGTAAGCCGCCATGGGCGCACCATCGGGCCGTCTTCGTAAATGCTCGGCACGCCGAGGCGCAGGTGTAGCGCATGAAACTCGTCTTCCACCAAGTGCAGTGGAAAAGTCATCTGTTGATTTTCGAAATTGGCCTGAATGGTGACTTGCTCATGAGCGGCCAGGCGCGTGAGCAAATCACGGATCTGCGAACCACCATTAACCAATAGACTCGACGTCGCATCCCGCACGTTCAATTGCGGGTTGTGCTGCATGGTCTGGATGAAATCCAGCTCATCCTGGGTCAGGAGGGCGTCGCGTTGCATGGTGCGCTCGAAAGTAATAGTTACAAAGTCATTGGTGATTGTAGTTACTGACCATCAGTTCGCTGTTTTGTTTGCGCCGTTCGTCGCTTTCAAGGCAGCCAGTTCACTTTGCAGGGCCGCGACCTGCGCCTCCAACTGCGCCACTCTTTGCTGTGCCTTGACCTGAACGGTCACGTCCTTTTGTACCCCGATAAAGTACGTCTGCCCGTCATCGGCGTTTTTCACCGTTGACACCGACAGTTCATTCCAGAACGGCGTGCCGTCCTTGCGATAGTTGCGCAGGATTTCCCGGCATGAACCATTGCGGCGCAGTGTTTCGCGAATCAGCTCCAGACTTTCTTGATCCCGGTCTCCGGCCTGCAGAAAGCGGCAGTCCTGATAGAGAATTTCCTCGCTGGTGTAACCGGTCATGCGTTCGAAGGCCGGATTGACGTAAATCAGGATGTTGTCCTGTTCACCTTCCTTCTCCGCGACCACAATTCCGTCGTTTGATGCGTTGATTACCAATTGCAGCAGACTGGCGTTGATCATCTTTGAATCCTTTCAGAGTTGTCAGTGGCAGGCATTTTAAAAGATCAGTGGAAGCTGTCTACAGGTCAGCAATGCGCATTGAGAGCCAATCGCAACTTCTTGGCTCAGGCTGTTAATATCGCCGCTCATTTTTTAAGTTTCAGGATCAGATTGATGAAAGTCGCCATCCTCTCCGGTTCGGTCTACGGCACCGCCGAAGAAGTCGCCCGCCACGCCCAGAACCTGCTGAAAGCCGCCGGCTTTGAAACCTTCTACAACCCGCGCGCCAGCCTGGCCGATATCCAGTCTTTCGCGCCTGAAGCGTTTCTCGCGGTGACTTCTACCACCGGCATGGGCGAATTGCCGGACAATCTGCAAGCGCTGTATTCGACCATTCGTGATCAATTGCCGGCCGCCTGGCGCGGTTTGCCGGGCGCAGTGATTGCCTTGGGCGATGCCAGCTACGGCGATACCTTTTGCGGTGGCGGTGAGCAAATGCGTGAACTGTTCGCCGAGCTTGGCCTGCGTGAAGCGCAGGACATGCTGCGTATCGACGCCAGCGAAAGCGTCACCCCGGAAACCGACGCCGAGCCTTGGTTGGCGCAGCTGATCGATACACTCAAGGGTTGATCGGCCGCTCGCGCACCAGGGCCAGCCAGGCTTGTGCAGCGTTCGACAGATAAGCGCCCTGACGCCAGATGAACGCGATGTCCCAGCGCAAATAGTCCGGCGCTCGCAAGGTCAGGCGCACCACGCCGGGTCGCACCAGGCCGCGCGCGACCACGCTGGGCAACAGCACCACGCCTTGCCCGGCAGCCACCAGTGCCGCGAGAAAATCCGCTTGACCACTGCGTCCACCTTCTTTGGGTGTGAAACCCAGTTGCTGACAGGCCTGCAGCAAACGGTCGTTGAGCACAAAGCTGCGCTGATACAGCAGAAACGGCGTGTCGGCCAACTCCTCCAGACCAATCTCACCCCGTGTCGCCAATGGGTGATCCATCGGTAACAGGGCGTCGAGTTTCTCGTCGCAGAACGGCTGAAAGTCGAACTGTGGATCTTTCGGCAACAGGCTGCCGCCCAACTCCAGTTCACCGCTCAACACCGCTTGCTCAATGTTGCGACTACCCCCCTCAAGCAACTGAATGCTGATGTTCGGGTAGCGTCGGCGGTATTCGGCAAACAGTCCGGCAAACAGTGCATCACTGCCCAGCAGTGGCAAACCGAGGCGTAATTCGCCACGGGCCAGATGACTGAGGTCGTCCAGTTCAACGAGCAACTCATTGCGTAAGCGCAGCATGCCTTCGGCCCGTTGCAGTACCACGCTGCCGGCGGCGGTCAGGCGCAACTGTGAACCCAGCCGTTCGAGCAACGGCGTGCCGAGGCTCTGTTCCAGTTGCGCAACTTGTTTACTCACCGCCGATTGACTGATGTGCAGGGTTTTCGCGGCTTGAGTAAACCCGCCCTGATGCATGACTTCGACAAAACTGCGTAGTTGTTTGAATTCCATTCGCCTGATTCCGTTTTGGAATGGCTTTGAGTCTAACAATTCGCTTCGGGGATGGGAGGTCGCTTCGTAAAATGAGCTCCAGTCAGGAGCAAAACCATATGAACGTCGCCACCCTTAAGTATCTTTCCCGTTTATTCGCCGAGCTGGCCGTGTTGCTCGGCCTCTACCTGCTCGGCTGCCAACTCGCCACGTGGCTGGCCCTGCCGATTCCCGGTGGCGTGATCGGCATGGCGCTGTTGCTGCTGACGTTCGCCTTTGGCTGGATCAAACCCGCAGCGCTGCAACTGGGCGCAGGCTTACTGATGGCCGAGATGTTGCTGTTTTTCATTCCGGCGCTTATGAGCCTGCTGGATTACGGCGCGCTGTTGCGCAATGACGGCTGGCGGATTCTGCTGGTAATCGCCGCCAGCACATTGATGGTGATGCTGGTGACGGCGTTCACCGTGGAGTTGGCTGTCCGCATGAGGCGTTCCCATGAAGCTTGAACTGATGCCGATGTTCTGGCTCGCCTTCACCCTGTTGACGTACCTGTTCAGCCGCTGGATTTATCGCCGCACCGGGCGATACCTGTTGTCACCGCTGATTCTGGTACCGGTGCTGCTGCTGGCGCTCGCCGTGCCGCTGCACACTGCTTACGCCGAATATTCGAGCAACACCCATTGGCTGATGCTGGTGCTCGGGCCAGTCACCGTCGCCTTCGCCGTGCCGATCTGGCAGCAGCGGCGCCTGCTGATGCGACACTGGTCAGCATTGCTGCTGGGCATGGTGGCCGGCAGTGCGGCATCGATCGGCACTTCGTTCGTTCTGGCCAAGGCATTGGCGCTGGACAGTTCGGTAACGATGTCACTGGTGCCGCGTTCGATCACCACGCCGTTCGCCATGCCGCTGGCGCAGGACTTGGGTGGAGTGCCGGAATTGACCGCAGTGTTCGTGATGTTCACTGGCGTATTCGGTGCGATGCTGGGTGGCGTGCTTTTGAAGTGGTTGCCGTTGCGCAGCGCCTTGGCGCGTGGCGCGCTGTTCGGTGTCGGCGCGCACGGTGCTGGTGTCAGTCGGGCGCATGAAGTCGGCGGCGAAGAAGGCTCTGTGGCGGGTCTGGTGATGGTGTTGACCGGGTTGCTCAACCTGTTCGCCGCGCCGTTGTTGGCGTCGTTGCTTTGACCTGGATCCAAGGTGTTTGCGTTGCTGACCCGCTCAGTCATCAAGCTGGCTGGCAATGCAACTACGCGATCGACTGCGCCTGACTAGACTGCACAGACGTGTAAAACAAGAAGAACGCAGAGGTGCATACAGTGAGCGTAGCCCCCGTCCAATCGTCCCTTAATGTCAAAGACCAGGTCAGCGCCGCGGAATGGCAGACCCGAGTCGATCTCGCCGCCTGTTATCGTCTGGTCGCATTGCATGGCTGGGACGATCTGATCTTCACCCATATTTCCGCCAAGGTGCCGGGCACCGAAGATTTCCTGATCAATCCGTTCGGCCTGATGTTCCACGAAATCACTGCGTCGAGCCTGGTGAAAGTCGATCAGGCCGGCAATAAACTCATGGACAGCCCTTACGAAATCAACCCGGCGGGTTACACCATTCACAGCGCCGTACACGAAGTACGGCACGATGTGGTTTGCGTGCTGCATACACACACGGCCTCGGGTGTGGCGGTGTCGGCGCAGAAGCAGGGCGTGTTGCCGATTAGCCAGCAATCATTGTTCGTGCTGTCGAGCCTGGCCTATCACGGCTATGAAGGTGTTGCGCTTAACCACGAAGAGAAGGCGCGCTTGCAATCCGACCTGGGCGAGAACAATTTCCTGATGCTGCACAACCACGGTCTGCTGACTTGTGGCGGCACCATCGCCGATACCTTTCTGATGATGTTCACCTTCCAGCGCGCCTGCGACATCCAGGTGATGGCGCAGACCGGCGGCGCTGAACTCATCGCCATCGAACCGCAGATTCTGGCGGGCGCCAAGGCGATGATCGCCGGCGTCACCAAAAGTGCTCAAGGCATGGGTGGCGCGCTGGCCTGGCCGGCGCTGCTGCGCAAACTCGATAAACAAGACCCCGGATATAAACTCTAATGCCTCTTGCCGAGATTCCTCTGTGTGTCTGGCGCAAACGCAGCCAGACGTTTGTCTTTCGTGGCCAGCCGATCCGTTACTGGACGACGGGGCAGGGCGAGCCGCTGCTGCTGATCCACGGCTTCCCGACCGCCAGTTGGGACTGGCATTACCTGTGGCAGCCACTGGCCCAGCGTTATCGGGTGATCGCTTGCGACATGCTCGGTTTCGGCGATTCGGCCAAACCGGTCAATCACAGCTACAGCCTTCTTGAGCAGGCCGATCTGCAACAGGCGTTGCTTGCACATTTGCAGGTCGAGCAACCGGTGCACATCCTCGCTCACGACTATGGCGATAGCGTCGCGCAGGAACTGCTCGCGCGGCATTACGAAGAGCAGATCGAGGTTGCCAGTTGCGTGTTTCTCAACGGTGGGTTGTTCCCGGAGACCCATCGCCCCGTATTAATGCAAAAACTGCTGCTCAGCCCATTGGGCTGGATGATCGGCCGCGCGTTTACCCGCGACGCGCTGGTGAAAAGCTTCCGCCAGATCTTCGGCCCGCAGACCGGCCCAAGCGAAAGCGAACTGGATGATTTTTGGAGCCTGATCGACAGCAATCACGGCCCGCGGATCATGCACAAACTGATCGGCTACATTCCTGAGCGCCGCGTGCAACGTGACCGCTGGGTGGCGGCGATGCAGCGCGGTGAAGTGCCGTTGCGGGTAATCGATGGTGAAGTCGATCCGATCTCTGGCGTTCACATGGTCGAGCGTTACCGCGAACTGATTGCCGATGCAGACACCGTGCTGTTGCCAGGCATCGGCCACTATCCGCAGACCGAAGCGCCGGCGCAGGTGCTCAAGCATTACCTGGCGTTTCGCGAACGCTTCGTGCTGCCACCGCGCAAAGTAGCGTGTTCCTGAAAGGTCTATAGATCGCAGACGGCGGCGATCTATTGATCTGGCTCCGCATCATCCCCCAGCCTTATCGCGCACCATTCAGCCCCAGCCGTGTTTGTTGTGACCGAAAGCCCCGTGCCTGACACTCGGAGAACTGTCCCTGGGCCTGCTGGAGTTGCCGTGATGAATGAGTCTGTGCGTTTCGAAGATAAAGTCGTAATCGTCACCGGAGCCGGTGGTGGCCTCGGACGCGCACACGCATTGTTGTTCGCCAGACAGGGCGCCAAAGTGCTGGTCAATGACCTCGGCGGCTCCACTCAGGGCGAAGGCGCCAACGCTTCTGCGGCCGACCGAGTGGTCGCGGAAATTCGCGAAGCCGGCGGCATCGCCGAAGCCAACCACGACTCGGTCACCGACGGCGACAAACTCGTACAGAACGCTCTCGACGTCTTCGGCCGTGTCGACGTAGTGGTCAACAACGCCGGGATCCTGCGCGACAAGACCTTCCATAAAATGGAAGACGCTGACTGGGATCTGGTCTATCGCGTTCACGTCGAAGGCGCCTACAAAGTTACCCGCGCCGCGTGGCCGCACCTTCGAGAGCAAAACTATGGTCGCGTGATCTTCACGGCTTCCACTTCAGGCATCTACGGCAACTTCGGCCAGTCCAACTACGGCATGGCCAAGCTGGGTCTGTACGGCCTGACCCGTACGCTGGCCATCGAAGGCCGCAAGAACAACATCCTCGTCAACGCCATCGCGCCAACCGGCGGCACGCGTATGACCGAAGGCCTGATCCCGCCGCAAGTATTTGAGCAACTGAAGCCGGAACTGGTCAGCCCGTTGGTGGTGTACCTGGCGAGCGAGCAGTGCCAAGAGACTTCCGGGCTGTTCGAGGTCGGAGGTGGCTGGATGGGCAAAGTGCGTTGGGAACGCAGCTTGGGCGCCGGGTTTGATCCACGGGTTGGATTTTCGCCGGAAGATGTGGCGGCGCATTGGCAACAGATTTGTGATTTCGAAGGCGCGGCGCATCCGAAGGACAATATCGAGGCGCTGAAGGAAATGATGGCGAATTTGCAGAAGTATTCGCTCTGATTTCTGCGCAGCAACCGACAGGGCTCAGTCGAGCCCTGCCATCTCCCCGCTAAAATCTCCCTTCCCGGCAAAATCCATCACCCATAAAAAAGGCCGCTGCAAACGCAGCGGCCAAGGTAAGACGTTGGATCAAGGAGCTACAAATCAACGTCAGTGAACACCAGGGTGATCAACCGAACACCTTCGATTGATCTGAAATCTGTCAGCAATGGCCTGATTTACTCAGTAGCCAAGGCTAGGGGCTTTGCGGCGTATCCCGTGAAAGCCCGCTCAGAATACGGATTTGAATCTGTAGGAAAAATAGCGATTCCGGACATGCACTGTTACGGGGCATGCAACAGTGCCTCGCACCATGCGTTGCGCTGATGATCAACTATCCAGCCGACTCATGACTCGCGCAAAGCCCCGCTCCGCAAAGCCATTCATCCTTTCGAGTGACAACACGAATACCTCCTTGGTGCGCTTATCGACCCGTTCGCCCGGCAGTAGGGTGGGGCCTTCTGTCACTCACCGGGGAAGACGCATGACAAAAACAACAATGCGCGCCATCTTCACACCGCAGGCGCTGGCAGCCGCGGTGGCTCTGGGTTGCTGTGCCCAGGCGCAGGCGGTTTCGTTCAACATCGGGGAAATCGAGGGCACGTTCGATTCGTCGCTGTCGGTGGGGGCGAGTTGGGGCATGCGCGATGCCGACAAGTCGCTGGTCGGCACGGTCAACGGTGGTACCGGGCAATCCTCGACCGGTGATGACGGGCGCTTGAACTTCAAGAAGGGCGAGACCTTTTCGAAAATCGTCAAAGGCATTCACGATCTAGAACTGAAGTACGGCGACACCGGTGTGTTCGTGCGTGGCAAGTACTGGTACGACTTCGAACTCAAGGATGAAGACCGCGAGTTCAAACAGATCAGCGACAAGGGCCGCAAGGAAGGCGCCAAGTCGTCCGGTGCGCAGATTCTCGATGCGTTCGTCTATCACAACTATTCCATCGGCGATCTGCCGGGCACTGTGCGCGCCGGCAAACAAGTGGTCAGTTGGGGCGAAAGTACTTTCATCGGCAACTCGATCAACAGCATCAACCCGATCGACGTCTCGGCGTTCCGGCGTCCCGGCGCGGAGATCAAGGAAGGCCTGATTCCGGTGAACATGCTGTTCGGTTCGCAAGGCCTGACGGATCAGTTGACCGTTGAAGGCTTTTATCAACTGGAGTGGGACCAGACCGTACTCGACAACTGCGGCACGTTCTTCGGCGTCGATGTGGCAGCGGACGGTTGCAACAGCGGCTACACCGTCGGCAATCCGGCGATTGCGCCGTTGGTGCCGTTGACCACGGCATTTGGTCAGGGCATTCAAGTCACCCGCGAAGGCGTAGTGATCCCCCGTGGCGGCGACCGCGATGCGCGGGATTCCGGGCAGTGGGGCACGGCGTTGCGCTGGCTGGGTGACGACACCGAGTACGGCCTGTACTTCATGAACTACCACAGCCGCACGCCAACAGTGGGCACCACCACCGCAGGGCTTTCGACCCTGGCGGCATTGCCGGGCATGGTCGGCATCGCCAACGGTCTTGCGCCCGGCAGCGGGTCCGGACTGGCGCAGAGCGTGATGCTCGGGCGCGGTCAGTACTACCTTGAGTATCCGGAAGACATTCGTCTGTACGGTGCGAGCTTCTCCACCACATTGCCCACCGGAACGGCATGGACCGGCGAGATCAGTTATCGGCCCAACGCTCCGGTGCAGGTCAGTACCAACGACCTGACTCTGGCGCTGCTCAATCCGATTGCCGGCGGCGCGGCTTCGCCGATCGCGACGACGCCAGGTTCCGACAACAAGGGTTACCGACGCAAAGAGGTCACCCAGATCCAGAGCACTCTCACGCACTTTTTCGATCAGGTGTGGGGTGCTCAACGCCTGACTCTGGTCGGTGAAGCAGCGGTGGTGCGGGTCGGTGGTCTGGAGTCTCGCAGCAAGCTGCGTTACGGCCGCGACTCGGTGTACGGCCAGTACGGTTTCGGTGGCGATACCGACGGCTTCGTCACCTCGACTTCGTGGGGCTACCGCGCCCGGGCGATCCTCGATTACGCCAACGTGATCGGCGGGATCAACCTCAAACCCAACCTGTCGTGGTCGCATGACGTCGCCGGTTACGGCCCCAACGGTTTGTTCAACGAAGGTGCGAAAGCGATCAGCGTCGGCGTCGATGCCGATTACCGCAACACCTACACCGCGAGCCTCAGTTACACCGACTTTTTCGGCGGCGATTACAACGTCCTCGAAGACCGTGACTTCGTGGCCCTGAGCTTCGGCGTGAACTTCTGATCTGCCCGAGAAGGATGAAAGCAATGCGCAAAATGATTCTGCAATGCGGTGTGCTGGCCCTGAGTCTGTTGGCGGCCAACGTGATGGCGGCAGTGTCGCCGGATGAGGCAAACAAACTCGGCACCAGCCTGACCCCGCTCGGCGCCGAGAAGGCCGGCAACGCTGACGGTTCGATCCCGGCATGGACCGGTGGCATCCCGAAGAACGCCGGTGCGGTGGACAGCAAAGGCTTTCTCGCGGACCCGTTCGCCAGTGAAAAACCGTTGTTCACCATCACTGCGGCCAACGTCGACCAGTACAAGAGCAAGCTTTCCGACGGCCAGGTAGCCATGTTCAAACGCTACCCGCAAACCTACAAGATCCCGGTTTATCCGACCCACCGCACCGTCGCCGTGCCGCCGGAAATCTACGAGTCGGCCAAGCGCAGCGCACTCAACGTTACCAGCATCAACGACGGCAACGGCCTCGCCAATTTCACCGGTAATCGCTATTACGCTTTCCCGATTCCGAAGAATGGCGTCGAGGTGTTGTGGAACCACATCACCCGATACCACGGCGGCAATCTGCGCCGAATCATCACCCAGGTCACGCCGCAAACCAACGGCAGCTACACGCCGATCCGCTTCGAAGAAGAGATCGCCGTGCCGCAACTGATGAAGGATATCGATCCGGAAAAAGCCGCCAACGTGCTGACCTTCTTCAAGCAGTCGGTGACCGCGCCGGCACGGCTGGCCGGCAACGTGCTGTTGGTGCACGAAACTCTCGATCAAGTGAAAGAACCGCGTCTGGCGTGGATCTACAACGCCGGGCAGCGCCGGGTACGCCGCGCTCCGCAAGTCGCATATGACGGCCCGGGCACCGCCGCTGATGGCCTGCGTACGTCGGACAACTTCGACATGTTCTCCGGAGCACCGGATCGCTACGACTGGAAACTGGTCGGCAAGAAGGAAATGTACATTCCCTACAACAGCTACAAACTCGATTCGCCGAAGTTGAAATATGACGACATCGTCAAGGCCGGGCACATCAATCAGGATCTGACCCGCTATGAATTGCACCGGGTCTGGGAAGTGATCGGCACGGTCAAGCCGAGCGAGCGACACATCTACGCCAAGCGCCACATGTACATCGACGAGGACAGCTGGCAAGTGGCGCTCGCCGACCACTACGACGGTCGCGGGCAACTGTGGCGCGTCGCCGAAGGTCACGCTCAGTACTACTACGATCACCAGGCTCAGGCCTACACCCTCGAAGCGCTCTACGACATCATTGCTGGCCGATACATTGCCCTGGGGATGAAGAACGAAGAGAAGCACAGCTTCGAATTCGGCTTCGAAGCCAAGGCTGCCGACTACACGCCATCGGCCCTGCGTGCCGAGGGGGTGCGGTAACGTTTCGGATACATCGACTGAACAAAAGGCGACCGCACGGTCGCCTTTTTTATGGCCGCCAATCAGCGTGCTGAATACTTATCAACAAGCGGTTTGGAGAGGGCTAGGGTGAGCCAACAACTATAAAAAGGTTCAACCGATGACCGCCATGACGCCGTGTCTGGATCGCCCCGGATTTCTGCCCAGACTGTCCGCCCATCATCAGGCACGCTCGCGATTGAGCGAGCCGTTGCTTGAGTCGATGGCGCGGGTCAGGCTGATCTGCGCTCCTGCGGGCAGTGGCAAGAGTGCGCTGCTTGCCGAGTGCCTGCTGCAGGCGCCGCCACGCTGCGAGGTCGGCTGGTTGCCGTTGGCAGGCGCGGCATTGAGTACCAGTGAATTTTGTCTGCGACTGGCGCAGGCGTTGGGGCTGGCCGAAACAACGGAGTCCGCTCTGGTCGCTGCGCTGAGTCGCTGGTCGAGGCCGACCTGGCTGTTTATCGATGACTACTGCCGCCTGCCGGATCCAGCGCTGGACGCGTTGCTTGATCGGTTATTGACGGTCAGCAGTTCTGCGTGCGTCTGGTGGATCGGCACGCGTAGACGCCCGCAATGCAACTGGCCACGCCTGCTGCTCGATGATGAACTGTACGAGTGCGAAAGCCCGACGCTGGCGCTCACGCAAGCAGAAATTGCCCATGCGCTGAAGCACTTGCCCGCCGAGCAGGCGAGCGACCTGTCCGCGCGAATCTACCAGCGAACCGCAGGCTGGTGCGCCGGGGTCCGCATGGCGCTGTTGCGCAAATGCGATTGGTCGCAGACAACTGAACCACAGCAACGCGTCGATACGCTGCTCGACTACCTGCAACATGAACTCTTCAGTGGCCTCACGCCGGAACTGACCGAAGTCTGGCGCGTGCTCGCACAAATGCCGCGCTTCAATGCTCAACTGTGCGAGCACTTGTTCGGCGCCGGGGAGGGGGCTGTACACCTGCGCACATTGCAAATGCTTGGCTGCTTTATTGAGCCCTGGAATGATTCTGCGGACTGGTCGCACATTTTTCCGCCGCTGTCTCGCGTCGTGCGCGAGGAACATTGGCCGTCGCGCCGTACATGGCATCGACGCGCCTGTCAGTGGTTCAGTGCCGCACGGGATTGGCGCTCGGCATTTGAACAGGCGTTATTGGCAGAAGAATATGAAGCCGCAGTCAGCCTCCTGCAGCACTTCAGCTTCGAGCAGTTGTTTGAAGAGCAAACCGTCGTGTTATTGGTGCAGTTGCACGAGCAACAAGGTGTGGAGTTGACCCTGAGCACCCCGCAACTGGTCGGGCTGATTACCGCTGCGTTGCTCTTTGCCGGTCGTTTCGAACAGGCAGCGAAATGCATCGGGCACCTGGGGCGGTTCATGCCGCAGCCTTCGCCAGCGCTTGAGCGGCAGTTGATTGCGCGTTGGCAAACGTCGCAAGGCTGGTTATTGCATTTGGAAGGGCGGATGGAGTCCGCTCATGAACACTTTTCGCAAGCGCTGGAGGTACTCGATCTCGAGAACTGGATCGCTCGGGTGATGTGTTTGTCAGGGTTGACCCAGCAGGCTCTGTTGCGCGGGGAGCTGGATCTGGCCCACGCGCTGAATCGCCAGGCGCTATGTCTGGCGCGGGCGCAAGGCTCGCTGGTTTTCGAAGCACTGCTTGAACTCGATCACGGACAATTGCTCGAGCAGCGCGGCGCTGCACCTCGGGCTGAAAGTCTGCTGGCGGGCGTGCATGATTTGCTCGCCCGGCAGCCGAACCGGCTGAGCCCTTTGCTGGGACGGATTGCCTTGCGTCGCGGGCGCCTTGCGCTGAGTCAGGGGCTGGATGCCTCGGCGGCTGCGTTTTTCCAGTCGGGGCTGGACGATTGCAAGCGCAATCAAGACAAGCGGGTTTTGTATGGTTATCTGGGACTGGCGCAACTGGCTGCCAACGAGGCAGATTATCAAAAGGCGTTCGTATGGCTGCGTGATGGTGAGCGTTTGATGCAGCAAAGGCAGATTCCGGAAACGGTTTATCGGGGAGTGCTGTTACAGGTCAGCAGCCTGTTCTGGTTACAGCAAGGACGTCCCGAGCTGGCATGCGAGGCCATGACACGTCTGCTGCGACACTATCAAGGATCGGATGCCTTGCAGGCACCGCCGGCGACACTTGAGCTGATTCCGCGGGTTGAGTATTTGCTGATCCTTGCACAAGTTGGGCTGCGTACGGCGCTCAATCCGATCGGTCGTCTCCAGCTTTTGCTGGAGGCGGCACATCAACGCAAAATGCTTGGGCTGGAAACCGACCTTCATCTGGTGTTGGCCGAGGCTGCCTTTATTCTAGGCGATCAGCTTTCGGCGCGGCGTCACTTACAGAAGGGGCTGGAAATGGCCAGTCACCATGGTTTGCATCAGGCGTTACGTGAACTGAAACTGCGTCAACCTGATTTGTTGAAAGAATTGAATAACAAGGTCGTAGATTCGCCCAGTGCCAGGAAACTGATTGATAGCGGTCTGCTCAGTCTCCGCGAGTTGGAAGTTTTAGGTCTGATCGCCAAGGGATATTCAAATCAACAAATTGCGGATCAGTTGTTTATTTCTCTACATACGGTAAAGACCCACGCCAGACGCATACATGGAAAGTTAGGTGTCGCACGACGAACTCAGGCGGTGGCGTGTGCCAAGTCAATGGGTATGGTGTTGTAGTGTTTTTGTTACATGTAATTTTTAGAAAGGGATGGGTTTGCTCTTTGTAATAAAGAAGACTGAATGTAAGCGTCAAGGTCTGGTGGTAGGCGGATTTTAGTTGTTGGCGGTGTCGGTATGAAGAAATAATTAATTTGTATTATTTATTCTGAATGTTTGGTTTTGGTCGTATACAAGATTGGAAAAGTATTCTGAGTATCTTTTCGATAAGTGCCCGGTTTAGTTTGAATTAGCGAAGCAAATGTCATTCGGATATTTGTAAGTATCAAACTGATAGGGTGTTTCGAAATGGAAGTTCGTAGTCTTGATGAGTCTGGATTTGGCAGATTGGGTGAGGCACTGGCCGCACTGTCGGATCACTTGAAGGGCGTGCCTGCATTTGATTTTATTTTACGTGCCTGTTTGAAGCGTGCACTTGGAGAGTTCGCGCCAGGGATCGATGAACGTCTTGTTCACATCAATGTTCGTGGCAATGTCAAACCGAAGCAAATGGAGCCGGTAGGAGGTTTGTTTCATGTTTTGAATGACTGCCTACAGCGTGGCAGGGCACCGACGTACGATGCGCAGTATTACGCGATTTATGATCGCCCGCTTTCAACCGATACTCGAAATATATACCCTGCGGTCTCTCTGGCCTCTGTGGAGAAACTGCTGACGCACCTGTTTCGAAACTTGCCAGACTACTATGTTGCTGCGCTACAAGAGTACTGGGCAGGAAAAGACGAAAGTAAGGGGCAGTTTTCCCTTCCTAGAAAAATGACCTTGGGCGAGCTTCAGGCCAATCTCTTTCTAAATGAACTTGAAGTTCTTGCTGATGAGGGCGCTATCAGCCGTGAGGAGCTTCAACGCATCCGCTATAGGGTTCAACCGGGTTCGCGCGGCTCATGGTATGGCGTATTTATCGGCAGCCGAGGGGACGCTTATAGCGAGCAACGTTCAATGTTCGCCATCCCGCTCGAAGCGCCCGTCAACGATGAACTTGTTCCTCGGGCCGATACGGCGATAGTGCTCTACTCCCCGACCCATGGCGTCGAAAAATTCTCTTCCTCTGCTCAGTTGCATCAGACGCTGGAGCAACGCTTGATGTCAGGTGACAGTCGTGAGGTGTTCTTGCAGTCGCTCGCGATCAATGAGCGAGAAACATTCCCGACCGCGCCTGAATTTCGTTATTTGAAAGTTGAGGCCGATCTGTTTGCACGCATCAGCGATAACGGGATTGAGAAATCTTGCGCTGATGTTGTGAAACAGCTGGCTCGGTTCACAGATCCGGATTCGGATTTTGTTTCGGTTGTTGCGTCGGTGACGTCTGCACAGTCTCTACCAGACATTCCTCGTCTGGCGAAGGCTCGCCAGGCGGTACTTCTGCGCCAAGCGCAAAGAAACCGGTGGCCGGTCTGGTTAAAAAATGCCGGTTCGACGAATCAGGAAGTTTATGAGGCATTGCAACAGCGCCTGCTTGAAAGCGAGGTTCAATACCATGAAGTAACCAAGGGGTTCGCATCGCTCAAGGACTTTGCAAAAAATGAAGTGGAAGCATTCATTTCGCCGGGTAAGGACGTTCGGATTGACCCCGATAGCATCTTCGTCAATATCCGAAATGTGTTGAAAGTAACGAATGGCCAACAGATTGAGACAAAGGAGCGCAAGACGCTCACTCAGGCGTTCATGTACGGCGTGCATGATCGAGGCGGTCAATATGAGATTGCTGTAGAAAATCAGCCGTTTAACCCAAAATTTACGCCTTCCAATCTGATCAATTCGATCATTTCGCTGAATGTGCGTAACCGGTATAACGACGCGCGGCAAGCGGTCTACTCCAAGCGTGAAGTTTTCGACGCTCTTCGAGAAGTTCAAGGCAAGAGGACGGCGCTGTCGATATTTAGCGCGGTTCGGCAAAAGCATGTGAGCTCGCGTGCCAATGACATGGTCAATCGCTATAACTTTGGTGATCTGTCTTTTATGTCCGGGGAGATCAAGCTCGGTGCGAAATATGAAGCGTTCAAAGACTTGAGGTATTTTGCACAAAAGCTTAATCGCGAAGACTTCATCGTGTTGTATGCGCCGGGTTTTCCATCCGGACAAGAGTGGTTTGAGTTTCCCAATTCAAGACAGTTAAGGAATGAATTATTAGCATGGGTCCAGGACGATGAAATTTGGGAGTATTTGAAGGGTCAGGCCGTTCTGTCTGATGTAAACAGAATGGTGGCTGAAGTCACAGGGGATAGTTGGACTCTACGGTGGATTGGCCAATCGAGCTTTGAATTCCCGTTCACTACTGAAGACTACCCGTTGGAAAATGCGGTAAAAAATATCCTCAGTTGGGAAGCGAAACAAATTGAAGCCTTCACACCTCAGTGGTTCAGGAAAGCCTCGGTGGAGGAACAAGGGTTATCCGTTCGACTGCATACAGAACTCAAGGCTATTCAGAACATTGCAAAAGACGATCTGAAAATCGTGCCTTTCAAGGAGTTTGCTCGTGATCTGGTGATGAAGACATTCGCCCAGTACTGGGATCGAAAGGGACTTAAAGTTCCTGTCTTCGATCCGGAAAATGTAAGGGTCAAAATTAATAATGTTCCAGAAATGACGCTCACCAATCTGTTCATCCAGTGGCAGACCTGGCGTAGTGATGTTTCGATTTTTGAGAAAATTCTGAGTGCCGTCGTTCCTGGAGTCTCCATAGCAATAGGTGAGTTAAGAGATTACCTTCGAACTGCCAAATTCAGCGGTTCGGTTCCACGAGCATTAAATGTACAGGTCATCAATGATCTTATTGATCTTAAGCCCGGTGAACTTTATGAGGCGTATCTTGAAAAACAATTCATCTCGACCCCACGTCGTGCTCTGAAAGAAGTTTTTTACCGAGAGCTGAAACAGAACGAAATGCTCACTGCAGCCCTGGCCCAGAAAATCAGGCGCACGATATCCAATGAGGATTTCAATTGGTTGAAAGCGCTTATCGATGGTCTTGATAGAAATAGTCCCGGCACTGATTTATACACAGTAGGCGCTCAATCCGTGCCGGACGTGGGCGTTTATCATTTCACCTTGGAAGGCAGGAAAATTCACGGCGCTTATATCTTTAGTCGCCAGTTTAACGGGCGGCTGCAGTCTGTTGTTTATACGCCGGGTACCCATGACGGGAATGATTTCTTCCCTGTCGAACAGTTGTCGGCGCGGCTTGAAGATTCCGCCTTTAAAGGCCATGTTTTACGAATGGTCAGTCTTGAAGATCAAAAGGCTGTCAAACAACTCACAGATAAGTACAAAAGCGGCGGCACACGCGAACGGCCGCCCGTGCTGTACAACGCGTATGGGGTTGGCAACGAGTTCAAACACGAGTACGTCGCCCTGGTAAAGCGTTTCATGGCTGACGTGGATTATCAAACCACCAGCACTTGGGAGGCGGTCTGGGTCGATGCCAAGATTTTGATTGGTGTCGCTTTGGATGTTGTCTCGTTGTTCGTGCCTCCAGTAGGCGCGGTGGTGAGTGTACTGCGAATCGCCTATACGATCGTTGAGGGGATTTCGGCCTCACTGGACGGCGATAAGGAAGCAGCCAATGCTTACTTTGCCAGTGCCTGGAGGGCGGCCATCATGTTTTATATCGGCAAGATCTCTGGCGTCGGCAACTCTGTCAGCGCGTACGGACTACTGTCTCAGATCAAGGATTATGCAGACCTGCTCTCGGATGTAACCGGTGTCCCCGTCGGCATCAGCTATGTGACCGCAGTCGCCGTAGCGCCTCACAGAGTGGAAAGCACCACCCGACTGATCGGTTGATCCAGTAATCGAAGCGCCGGCTACTCTTTCAGGACGCTGGCGTCTCGAATCCCATCCGCCAACTCACGGCCCGCGTCGCAGCCAACAACCGCTGCGCCGCCGGGCCGTTTTCGTCTGCGTGGAACAACGAGGTCGGGCCGACGATGGTCAGCACCGCAGCGACTTGTCCAACGGCGTTGAACACCGGCGCCGACAAGGCATCCACGCCCGGCATCAACAAACCATGCACATGATGCAGACCGCGCTCGCGGATCTGTTCACACAAGGTTGCGTAAACCTTTTCATCGGCCAGCGGATGGTCGGCGACGGCGATTTCCTGCTCGCGCAATTCGTCTGTTTCCCGATGTGGCAGATAGGCGCTGAACACCAGTCCGGTCGAGGAACTGAGCAGCGGCAGCACCGAGCCCAATTGCGTCACCACCGTCACCGCACGCACGGCCGGTTCGATGTGCACCACGGTCGCACCCTGATTGCCCCACACCGCCAGGAAGCAGGTTTCGTTGAGTTCGTCGCGCAATTCGGCCAGCGGCAGGGCGGCGACTTTCAGCACGTCCATACTGTTGAGGGCGGCCAGGCCAACGCGCAGCGCTTCACGGCCGAGGCCGTAATGGTTGGTGGCGGGGTTCTGCTCGGCAAAACCCGAGGCGATCAACGCCTGCAGATAACGATGCACTTTGCTCGCCGGCATCTGCACATGTTCGGCCAGACGCGACAGCGACGTGGCTGGCGACAACTCGGCCAGGGCCTTGAGGATGTCGGTGCCGACTTCGGCGGAGCGGACTTTCTGTTTGCCGTTGCTGTCGCTGGTTTTTTCCATGGTGCTGCCGGGATCCGAAAACGAATGGGCGTCTTTATAGCTTGACGCTGGATAGCGAGCAAATTACGTTATGCGTAATCGAATTACGATAATAACAACCCCGGCGTGCCGAAACCTCTGAGCCAGAGCGATGGGCCACTGCCGACTCCCTGTTCAGGAGGCTCCATGAACCTCGATTCAACCGCGTCGACGCTGGCTTATCAGTCCGGCTTCGGCAACGAATTCAGCTCTGAAGCGTTGCCCGGCGCGCTGCCTGTTGGTCAGAATTCCCCGCAAAAAGCCCCATACGGCCTCTATACCGAATTGTTCTCCGGCACTGCGTTCACCATGACCCGCAGTGAAGCGCGACGCACCTGGATGTACCGGATTCAGCCGTCGGCCAATCACCCGGCGTTCGTCAAGCTGGAGCGGCAACTGGCGGGCGGCCCGTTGGGTGAAGTGACCCCCAATCGCCTGCGGTGGAACCCTTTGGACATCCCGAGCGAGCCGACCGATTTCATCGACGGCCTGGTGAGCATGGCGGCCAACGCCGGTGCTGAAAAACCCGCCGGGATCAGCATCTACAACTACGCCGCCAACCGCTCGATGGAGCGTGTGTTTTTCAACGCCGACGGCGAACTGCTGCTGGTGCCGCAACTCGGGCGTCTGCGCATCGCTACTGAACTGGGTGTGCTGGAAGTGGCGCCGCTGGAGATCGTCGTGCTGCCGCGCGGTTTGAAATTCCGCGTCGAACTGCTCGATCCGCAGGCGCGCGGCTACATCGCCGAGAACCATGGCGCACCGCTGCGCCTGCCGGATCTGGGACCGATCGGCAGCAACGGTCTGGCCAATCCGCGCGACTTCCTGACACCGGTCGCCGCTTACGAAAACCTGCAACAACCCACCACGCTGGTGCAGAAATTCCTCGGCCAATTGTGGGCCACCGAACTCAATCACTCGCCGCTGAACGTGGTCGCCTGGCACGGCAACAACGTGCCGTACAAATATGATCTGCGCCGCTTCAACACCATCGGCACGGTCAGTTTCGATCACCCGGACCCGTCGATCTTCACCGTATTGACCTCGCCGACCAGCGTGCACGGTCTGGCCAACCTCGACTTTGTGATCTTCCCGCCGCGCTGGATGGTGGCCGAGAACACCTTCCGTCCGCCGTGGTTCCACCGCAACCTGATGAACGAATTCATGGGCCTGATCCAGGGCGAATACGACGCCAAGGCCGAAGGTTTCGTGCCCGGCGGCGCCTCGCTGCACAGCTGCATGAGCGCCCACGGCCCGGATGGCGAGACCTGCACCAAAGCGATCAACGCCGATCTCAAACCGGCGAAAATCGACAACACCATGGCCTTCATGTTCGAGACCAGTCAGGTGCTGCGCCCAAGCCGTTTTGCCCTCGACTGCCCGCAACTGCAATCCACTTACGACGCCTGCTGGGCCACGCTGCCCGCCACGTTCGACCCGACCCGGAGATAACCCATGACTCAGAATTCCATCACCCGCAGCTGGGTCGCTTCGGCCAACGGCCACGCCGATTTTCCGTTGCAGAACCTGCCGTTGGGCGTGTTCAGCGTTGAGGGCTCCGAGCCGCGCAGTGGCGTGGCGATTGGCGAACACATCTTCGATCTGCAAGTGGCGCTCGAGGCCGGTCTGTTCGACGGCGTCGCTCGCACGGCGGTTGAAGCCATGCACGGCGGTCAGCTGAACGCGTTCTTCGAGCTCGGTCGTGAGGCGCGTGTGGCCTTGCGCGAACGTCTGCTGGAACTGTTCAGCGAAGGCAGCACCCTGCGCGGCAACATCGAAGCTCAAGGCGCAAAACTGCTGCCGTTGGCCGCCGATTGCCAGTTGCATTTGCCGGCGCGCATCAGCGACTACACCGACTTCTACGTCGGCATTGAGCATGCGCAGAACGTCGGCAAACTGTTCCGCCCCGACAACCCGTTGCTGCCTAATTACAAGCATGTGCCGATCGGTTATCACGGTCGCGCCTCCACCGTGCGCGCGTCCGGCACCGACGTGCGTCGCCCGAAAGGCCAAACCTTGCCGGCGGGTGCGAGCGAGCCGACCTTCGGCCCTTGCGCGCGTCTGGACTACGAGCTGGAGTTGGGGATTTGGATCGGGCAGGGCAACGAGATGGGCGAGTCGATTGCCATCGGTGATGCCGCCGAACACATCGCCGGTTTCTGCCTGCTCAATGACTGGTCGGCCCGCGATATCCAGGCCTGGGAATACCAGCCGCTGGGGCCTTTCCTGTCCAAGAGCTTCATCACCAGCGTCTCGCCGTGGGTGGTCACCGCCGAAGCGCTGCAGCCGTTCCGCACCGCACAACCGGCGCGTCCTGAAGGTGATCCGCAGCCGCTGCCGTATCTGTTCGACAAGCGCGATCAGGATGGCGGCGCCTTCGACATCGAACTGGAAGTACTGCTGCTCACCGAAGCCATGCGCGAGCAGAATCTGCCGGCGCATCGCCTGACCCTGAGCAACACCCGTTACATGTACTGGACCGTAGCGCAAATGGTCGCGCACCACAGCGTCAACGGCTGCCAGTTGCAGGCCGGCGATCTGTTCGGTTCGGGCACTTTGTCCGGCCCTGAAAACGGTCAGTTCGGCAGCCTGCTGGAAATCACCGAGGGCGGCAAAAAGCCGATCGAACTGGCGTCCGGCGAGGTGCGTAAATTCCTTGAGGACGGTGACGAAATCATCCTGCGCGCACGCTGCGCCCGCGACGGTTTTGCCTCCATCGGCTTCGGCGAATGCCGCGGCAAAGTGCTGGCGGCGCGCTGACAGGAGCGGCTCATGGATCTCTATACCTATTACCGTTCGACCTCGTCGTATCGGGTGCGGATCGCGCTGGCGCTCAAGGGCCTCGACTATCAGGCGTTGCCGGTCAATCTGATCGCGCCGTCCGGTGGCGAGCATCGGCAAGCGGCGTATCTGTCGATCAATCCGCAGGGGCGGGTGCCGGCCTTGCGTACCGATGATGGCGAGTTGCTGATCCAGTCGCCGGCGATCATCGAGTATCTGGAAGAACGTTATCCACAGATGCCGCTGTTGCCCGAAGACCTTGCTGCCCGCGCCCATGTGCGTGGAGTGGCGGCGGTGATCGGTTGCGATGTGCATCCGCTGCACAACGTCAGCGTGCTCAATCGGCTGCGTCAGCTGGGGCACGATGAACCGCAGGTGGTGGAGTGGATCAGTCACTGGATCAGCCAAGGCCTGGCGGCGGTTGAGCCGTTGATCGGCGACAGCGGCTTCTGTTTCGGCGAGTGGCCGTGCGTGGCGGACGTTTACCTGATCCCGCAGTTGTATGCGGCAGAGCGGTTCAATGTTTCGCTGGAGGCTTACCCGCGTATTCGTCGCGTTGCGGCGTTGGCTGCCGAGCATCCGGCGTTTATCAAGGCGCATCCCGCTAACCAGCCAGATACACCGTAATACCCCCTGTGGGAGCGAGCCTGCTCGCGAATGCTGAGTGTCAGCCACCATTCATTTACCTGACACACCGCATTCGCGAGCAGGCTCGCTCCCACAAGGTTCGGCGTTGATCCACGCAAAAAAACCATAAAAACAAAACAGGAACCTTGCGATGCACAACCAGATTGCCAGCTTCCGGGCGGCACTCGACGCCCGTCCTGTGTCCCGCTATCAGTGGTTGCTCTTGATCCTGCTCGCGTTGTTGCTAGTCACCGACGGCTATGACGCCCAAGTGCTCGGTTATGTGGTGCCGGCACTGGCGCAGGACTGGGGGTTGGAAAAGTCAGCGTTCGGCCCTGTGTTCAGCGCCAACCTGCTGGGCCTCACCATTGGCTCTCTCGTCGTCACGCCACTGGCCGACCGCTTCGGCGTGCGCCGCATCCTGCTCGCCTGCGTACTGATTTACGCGAGCCTGACGGTGCTGATGGTGTTCGCCGATTCTCTGAATTCGCTGATGATCGCGCGCTTCATCTGCGGGATCGGCATGGGCGGCGCAATGCCCAGCGCCATGGCATTGATGTCGGAATATTCGCCACCGCGCCTGCGCACACTGATGGTCACGCTGGCCGCGTGCGGCTTCTCGTTCGGCGGTGCGGCGGGTGGTTTTGTTGCGGCGGGGTTTATCGATCAATTCGGCTGGCAAGCGGTGTTTCTCGCCGGCGGTGTGACGCCGTTGCTGCTGTTCCCGTTCCTCTGGTGGATGCTGCCGGAATCCTTGCCGCGTCTGCTGCGTGATGCCCCGCCGTATGCGCGGCTGCGCAAAGTCACCGCGCGGATGCTGCCCGACTGGCAACCGCCAGCCGCCTCCGTTGAACAGAACGAGCAGGAGCAGGGCAGCAAACTGACCGTGGTCGAGTTGTTCCGTAACGGCTACGCGCGGCCGACCTTGCTGATCTGGGCGACGTTTTTCGTCAGCCTGATTTTGCTGTACTTCATGATCAGTTGGCTGCCGTCACTGTTGCTGGAAAGCGGCCTGAAACTCAACGAAGCCAACCTGGTGACGTCGATGTTCCTGTTCGCCGGGACCCTGGGCGCGATCTGCATGGCCTGGTTCGCCGACCGCTTGAAACGCAAGGTGCGTCTGTTATCCGCCGTGCTCGCGTGCGCAGCGTTGTGCACAATCCTGCTGGGACTCAATCACGACAACCCGCGTTATCTGGTGGCCTGCGTGTTTGCCGCAGGCTTCTGCATCATCGGCGGGCAACTGACCCTGAATGCGTTCGCCAGTAACTTCTATCCCGCGCATGTACGCGCCACTGGCACCGGTTGGGCGTTGGGGGTAGGGCGTTTCGGTTCGATTCTTGGGCCGCTGTTCGGCAGTTTGCTGTTGGCGATGCATATTCCGGTGGAGCAGATTTTCTTCTTCTGCGCGATTCCGGCCGTAATCGCCGCACTGTTGATCATTCAGGTGCGCTCGCCTGCTGAAATCACAGCGATCACTGTGGGAGCGAGCCTGCTCGCGAAGAACGAAAACGCGGTTTGACTCATGGACCGAGGCGCCTGATTCGCGAGCAGGCTCGCTCCCACAAGGGGATCAGTGGACGACGGAATTGGGCGGCAAGTGTCCCAGTCTTTCGGTCAGGCGCAGACGCTGGATTGGATCGTCGCTGAGCAACAAGGCATGTTCCAGATCGAAACGCTCGGCATTCGGGCAATCCAGTTTTTGATACAGACTGGCCCGAGCGAGGTAATCGGCGGCACCGGCATCACCCAGTTCCAGCACACGTTCGGCATCGATCAGCGCAGCAATAAAGTCGTCGTGACTCGAGTGCAACTGACGAAGGTTACGCGACAGGCGCTGGAGCATCTGCACCGGTGTGGCGGTCAGTAGATGCTCGGCATTGATTTTCATGTGCGCCCCATATTGGCGCTGCAACAGTTCGCGACAGTCATTGGGATACAGGCGTCGACCACCGCACGGATCAAGCAAGTGATCGGCGCCGGGCACCCTTAGCAGGAAGTGCCCGGGGAAATTGACCCCGACCAGTGGAATCTCCAGGGCGCGAGCCAACTCCAGGGCAATCAAGGCCAGTGCCAACGGTTGTCCGCGGCGGGTTTGCAAGACTTTATGCAGCATTGCAGCCTGCGGGCGCAGCGGCAGGAAGTCATCCTGGGCGAATCCCAGATCAGTCATGCGCCGCAACAACGGCTGCGCCAGTTCACTCACCGGCAGCATCGGCAAGCCGAAACTGACCCGCTGCTGCAGATCCTTGAAGTCTTGCAGCAGCGTTTGGGGATCGATAGCTTTTTCGTGCTCGGCCGCCATCCACAGCGCGGCTTCGAACAGCGCGGGCGGGGAGCGGTGCAGACACTCGAAAAAACGTTGGCGCGGACTCATTGAAATCTCCGGGGAATGCCTCGTTTTAGCCCCGTCCGTGCCATTCGTCCAGTGTCTGGCAACTCGGGCCCGGGGTTATGCCGCAAAGCCATCATCGCCATCGATGCTTATTCCGGTGCGCTCCAGCAATTTTCGGGCGCAAGCCTATACTGGCGTTCTACAAGAAGTGATTCGGGAGCCCAACGATGTTTGCGCTCATGCAAAGCACTCGCCTGGAATCGCTGCACCTGAGCGTTGACCCGGTTTCCGGGTTGAAGGCGGTCATAGCCATTCATAACAGTCGTCTGGGGCCGGCCCTGGGCGGGTGCCGTTACCTTGCCTATCCCAATGACGAGTCGGCCGTCGAAGACGCTATTCGTCTCGCCCAGGGCATGAGCTACAAAGCCGCGTTGGCCGGATTGCCTCAGGGCGGTGGCGTTGCGGTGATCGTAAGACCGGTGCACGTGGAAAACCGTGGCGCACTGTTCGAAGCCTTTGGTCGGTGCATCGATCAGCTCGACGGCCGCTACATCACCGCTATCGACAGTGGCACCTCGGTGGCGGACATGGATTGCATAGCCCAGCAGACCCAGCATGTCACCAGCACCACGTCGGCGGGCGATCCTGCGCCGCACGCAGCGATGGGCGTGTTTGCCGGGATTCGTGCAACCGCCATGGCACGGTTGGGCAGCGACAATCTCGAAGGTTTGCGTATCGCCATTCAGGGTTTGGGCAATGTCGGTTTTGCGCTGGCCGAGCAACTGCATGCCGCCGGGGCCGAACTGCTGGTCAGCGACATTGACCACGGCAAGGTGCAACTGGCGATGGAGCAGCTCAACGCTCACCCGATCGCCAACGATGCGTTGCTCAGTACGCCCTGCGACATACTTGCGCCGTGTGGCTTGGGCGGGGTGCTCAACAGCCACTCGGTCACGCAATTGCGCTGCTCGGCGGTGGCGGGCTCGGCGAATAACCAACTGACGCATCTGGATGTGGCTGATCAATTGGAGCGGCGCGGAATTCTTTATGCGCCGGACTATGTGATCAATGCCGGTGGCCTGATTTATGTCTCGCTGAAACATCATGGCGAGGAACTGACCACCATTACCGCGCACTTGTCGAAAATCAGTTCACGGCTGACCGAAGTGTTCGCTCATGCGCAGGCGGAAAAACGCTCGCCAGCGCGGGTGGCGGATGAGTTGGCGGAAAGGGTTTTGTATCGGTAGGTTTCGAAGGCATGAAAAAGGCCCTGAGTCGTACGACTCAGGGCCTATTCAATTCGGGCATAAATTACTTCGCCGCTTTCGCTGCTTTGGCTGGTTTCACCGGCGCTTCAGCAGATTCCTCGACCTCGGCTTTTTCGACCGGCTCAGCCGGCGCATTGATCAGCTCCGACAATGCATCAGGCTGGCTCTTGAACGCCCGGGCGAACACATCGCGGTTCTTCGCCATGTAAATCCCGGCTTCTTCCACTTGCTGTTCAGTCAGCGACGGAACGGCTTTTTGCAGCACATCGGCCAAGTATTCGGCCAGTTCGAGCATTTTGTCATGACGGTCAGCTTCGGCTTTATCCATGAACAAGCGCTCCAGATCTCGGCTGCTGCGGTATACCACTTCGACGGCCATTCACCACCTCACATGCCTTCACATTAGTTGTCTTTGCGACCACTGTATTTATATACAGCGAAAAGGATAAGCGAATCCCTGCGCTTTGGGTAGTGGCTTTTCAATGTAGACCGGATTTGGAGTTTGTCAGATCGACCGTGTCGCCTTCATTCGCGAGCAAGCTCGCTCTCACAGGGGCGGGTGCGAGACCGAGAGTGCGACCAAACGCCACGGCGCGGGTTTTGCGGCGTCTCGCCATGATGCGTGGCCCTGTTTCTGCATGAAATCAGGCGCGTGAAGAAAAACCGTCACGTCCAACACGCATCATCCGCTCGCATCGAGCTAAGGAAACATCATCGTGAAAATCAACTGGGCCGAGAAACTGCGGCAAAACGTGCATCAACTGGCCGAGTCTCTGGGCAATCTGTTCGTCGAGACCTTCCACTACCTGGCGCTGTTCGCCATCGGTGCGGTCACGGCGTGGGCGGCGGTGATGGAGTTTCTCGGGATGCTCGAAGTCGGGCATATCAAGATCGATGACATTCTGCTGCTGTTTATCTATCTGGAACTGGGGGCGATGGTCGGGATTTACTTCAAGACCAACCATATGCCGGTGCGTTTCCTGATCTACGTGGCGATCACTGCGCTGACGCGGCTGCTGATCTCCAACGTCTCGCACCACAATCCGCCGGACATGGGCATCATTTATCTGTGCGGCGGGATTCTGCTGCTTGCGTTCGCGATTCTGGTGGTGCGTTACGCCTCGTCGCAATTCCCTTCGGTGAAGATTGAACACCCGCAACGCAAGATTGGTACGGGGTCCGGTGAGCATCCCGAAGTCGAGAAGGGCGAGCTTTAAAGTCCGGCGGCTTGCCGGGGCTGGCCGATGACTTTTGGCGGTGGCGGGGTCAGCCCGTCGCCGCTGGTCATGGCTTCGAGGATCGCCATGGCGCTGTGGCCCTGTTCGATGGCGATGCCGAACTGAATGCTTTGCACCAGACGCTTCAAGCGTGTGGGGTCGTTGCGCTGTTCGGCGCTGATCATCCGTTTGGCCACGATGCGGCCGCTGTTGGACAGAGTCAGCATGATGCTGCCGTCCAGGCCCTGAATGCTCAGGTTGATCTGATAGTCCGGCGCGAAGGCATCGGTAATGATCTGAAAAGGGTTGTCCATGATGCGTCACCGCCTGATTGAACGTGCAGTTGTTGACCGGCCGTGATCTGGTTGGTTCGCCCCTCCAGACCACCGGCCATTCCGTGGCCATATCGCCATTATCGTGTTGATCAGGTGTAGCAAGGGCTATGCCGGGAATCTTGTCGGACAATGGATACGGCATAAAAAAGGCGAGCCCATGGCTCGCCTTGTTTATTTGTGGCCCGTTTCAGGGCGCGTGACCGCTCACAGTGCAATCAGCCGGTCAGCATTCCACCCAGTTCACCGCCAAGCCGCCCCTTGAAGTCTCTTTGTATTTGTCGTGCATGTCGGCGCCGGTATCACGCATGGTGCGGATCACCCGGTCGAGGGAAATGAAGTGGTTGCCGTCGCCGCGCAGAGCCATTTGCGTGGCGTTGATCGCCTTGACCGCCGCGATGGCATTGCGCTCGATACACGGCACTTGCACCAGGCCGCCCACCGGGTCGCAGGTCAGGCCGAGGTTGTGTTCCAGGCCGATTTCGGCGGCGTTTTCCAGTTGTTCCGGGGTTGCTCCGAGCACGTCGGCCAGGCCGGCAGCAGCCATGGCGCAGGCCGAACCGACCTCACCCTGACAGCCGACTTCGGCGCCGGAGATGGACGCATTTTTCTTGCATAAAATGCCGACGGCGGCCGCGCCCAGGAAGAAATTGACGACGTCATCGTCAGACGCATCCGGGTTGAATTTCATGTAGTAGTGCAACACCGCCGGAATGATCCCGGCGGCACCGTTGGTCGGCGCGGTCACCATGCGTCCGCCAGCGGCGTTTTCTTCGTTGACGGCAAGGGCGAAGAGGTTGACCCACTCCATTGCCGACAGCGTCGAGCTGATGACATTCGGCTTGCCGATTTCCAAGAGACTGCGATGCAATTTCGCTGCACGGCGCGGGACATTCAGACCGCCGGGCAGAATGCCTTCGTGGCGCAGGCCTTGTTCGACGCACTCTCGCATCACCGACCAGATGTGCAACAGACCTTGACGGATCTCAGCGTCGGAGCGCCAGGCGCGTTCGTTGGCCATCATCAATTCGGAAACACGCAAATTGTGCTGTTTGCACAGCGACAGGAGTTCGGCGGCGCTGGAAAAGTCGTACGGCAACACCACGTCACCGGCCGGTGATACACCGGACTCGGCTTCTGCCGCTTCGATAATGAAACCGCCGCCCACCGAGTAGTACGTCTGCGTGAACAGTTCGGCGGTTTCGCCAAAGGCTGTCAGAGACATGGCGTTGGGGTGGTAGGGCAGGTTCTCGTCCAGCAACAGCAGATCGCGTTGCCAGTTGAAGGCGATCGAGCGTCCACCCGCGAGGGGCAGTTGGCCGGTTTCGCGCAGTTGCTGGATACGTGGCTCGATGGTCGACGGATCGATGCTGTCTGGCCATTCTCCCATCAGGCCCATGACCGTGGCGCGGTCGGTGGCATGGCCGACGCCAGTGGCCGACAGCGACCCGTACAAGCGGATTTCCACACGACCTACGTCGTTCAACAAGCGTTCATCGGTCAGCGCCTGAGCGAAGGTTGCAGCGGCGCGCATCGGGCCGACGGTGTGGGAACTGGACGGGCCGATGCCGACTTTGAATAGATCGAAAACACTGATAGCCATGCTAAACCCTTACAAGCAATGGAGTAGGAATCGCTGCCATTTTTTGTCGGACAAGCGCAATGTCGGCGATACTGCCTGCCTCGGTCTGACGTGACCAACGAAACTTCCTAAGACAGCCTTTAGCAGGACTAAACAATGAGTCGTCAATTGCATGCTCAGACCTACGTCTGGCTGCAGGTGTTTTCCTGTGCCGCGCGGCACTTGTCGTTCACCCGTTGTGCAGAAGAACTGCACATCACGCCGGGTGCGGTCAGTCAGCAAATCCGCCAATTGGAAGAGCGCCTCGGTTTCCGTCTGTTTCATCGCCGTGCGCGTGGCGTGGAATTAAGCGCGCAAGGGCAGCGACTGGCGATAACAGTCAACGAAGCTTACGGCAGCATCGACGCCGAGCTGCGCCGACTCGATGCCGGGATGATCAGCGGGATTTTGCGGGTGCGTTCGATTCCGTCATTCCTGAGCAAATGGCTGACTCCACGCCTGCCTCGCCTGCAACAGCGTTTTCCGGATATCCAGTTGCGGCTGGTGGCCGAGGACAGCAGCGTGCCTTTACATGAGGGCGACTTTGATCTGGCGATCGACCTGAACGACGGCAGCTATCCGGGGTTGTTATCCACAGCCTTGCTCGACGAGCAGATTTTTCCGGTGTGCGCGCCGAGCCTGCTACGTGGACGTCCACCGCTGCATGGCCCGGCGGATCTGGTGCATTTCCCGTTGTTGCACGACATCACCGCCTGGCGTGGCAGTTACGAATATGCAGAGTGGGAATTCTATTTGAACGCGATTGGCTTCGAAGGCGCCGACGTGCGGCGGGGGCACACGTTCAATCGCAATCACCTGACCATCGAAGCGGCCATCGCCGGCATGGGCGTGGCGATTGCCCGGCGCACGCTACTCAATGATGAGCTGGAGCGGGGCGCATTGATCGTGCCGTTCGGGCTGTCGGTGCCCAATCATAAACGTTATGTATTGCTGTATGCGCCAGGGGCGTTGAGCCATCCGGGCGTGCGTGCGGTGCACGATTGGCTGGTGGAAGAGGCGGGGATTTTTCGCAGTTTGCACCCGCTGAACGACGGGCAATTGTGAGCGAATTTTGCAGAGTGACGAGGCGACCCAACTCCCGACCTTACCAGCGCTTTGCCCGGTTGTCCGGCTTTTTTTGCGAATGAAAATTTTTCTTTTTTCAGGGGTTGAAATGTTTGGCAGTCGGGCCGATTGTTGTAATCAAGGGGTCACGAAATCCTGTTCAAGGCCTCTTGCGAGCTAGCTGAAATAAGGGATGAACTATGCAAATCCAAGTCAACAGCGATAACCATATTCAAAGTAGTCAACGACTGGAGGAGTGGGTACGTACAACCATTGAGAGCACGCTCGAACGTTATGAAGAAGACCTGACCCGTGTCGAAGTCCACCTGAGCGACGAGAACGGTGACAAACCAGGTCCCCATGACTTGCGCTGCCAACTGGAAGCGCGGCCAAAAGGCCATCAACCGATTTCCGTCACCCACAAAGCCGATTCGCTGGAACAGGCGATCGATGGTGCAGCCGAAAAACTGGAACACGCGCTGGAGCACCTGTTTGGCAAATTGCGCGGCAAACCACGCGCCGCTGTGGTGCCATTTAGCAAGGCGAATGACGCACTGCTGGAGCAAGAGTTTCTCGAGAATGAACAGGCAGCGATCAACAGTTGATGCGCTGATTATTTAATCACCCAATGAGAACTGGCCTGCTGATGCAGGCCCGTTTTGTTTTCAGTGGTGGTCAAAACGCCACAGAAGTCTGCACATACACCGTCCGCGGTTCCCCCACGTATTTACCCTTGTTGTTGTCATCGAACGAACGCGTGAAGTATTGCGTGTTGAAGATGTTCTTTACCCCCACCGCCACATTCAGATCCGACAACTGCGGGCCGAAGTCATAGCCCGCGCGACTGCTGAACAGCATGTAGCCCGGGATCTTGCCGGTGCTGCCGTCGGCGCTTTCTTTCGAGGTGTTGGCGTTGTCGGCAAACTGATCGCTCTGGAAGCTGCTGTCCAGATTCAACTTCCACGGCCCCTCGGTGTAACCGACGCCAAGCGTGCCTTTGTGTTTCGAAGAGAACGGCACGCGATTGCCTTTGTTCGGCCCGTCTTCGCGGATGGTCGCATCGACGTAGGCGTAAGAGGCGTAGACATCGAAACCGGCCAGCGCCGGACTCAAGTCGTCCAGCGCATAGTTGACGCTGGTCTCGATGCCTTGATGGCGGGTTTCGCCGCGAGCGATCACCGAATCATTGGTCTGGTTACTTTCGTATTGGTTGTCGAAGTTGATCAGAAACGCGCCAATCTCTGCGCGCAACGCGCCGTTGTCGTAACGGGTGCCGAGTTCCCAGGTACGCGCCTTCTCCGGTTTCACTTCGCCGCTGCTCACGCGGTTGGGCATCTGGCTGTACTGCACGCTGCCGAACGAACCTTCGGTGTTGGCGTACAGGTTCCAGCTGTCAGTCAGGTGATAAAGCACGTTCAGTGCTGGCAGCGCGGTGTTGTAGTCGCCCTTGTATTTGACGTTGGTGAGGTTGTTGGTCTGCTGCGACTCGATCATTTCGTAGCGCACGCCCGGAGTGATCGTCCACTTGCCGATGTCGATACGGTCGTCGACGAAGAACGCATTGGCTTCGGTGCCGCCGCGCGTATCGCGGTCGTTGCGGCTGTCGGTGGTCGGGTATTGATTGCTGGCAATCGGCGTGCGGTAGCGCAATTCGTGGCCGGCCTCGTTGATGTAGCGATAGCCGACGCCGACTTCATGGCTGGTCGGGCCGAGATCGAAGCCCTGGGCGAAACGCGTTTCAAAGCCGCGCACCCAATACTCGCGTGGCGACAGCGAGAGGAAGGTGCCTTGATCCAGATAACCGCTGCGCAAGGTTTTGGTGAAGAAGGTGTTGGCGGTGAATTCGCGGCGATCTTCCTGATAGCGATAGCCGAAATTGAACATCGTGCGCCGGCCCCAGAACTGGTCTTTCGGGCGCGTGGATTGATACGGATCGGCATCGTAATCAGCGACGTTCAGGCCTCCGGGCATGTCAGCCTTGCCTTCGTAATACTGAGCCATGGCGTTGAAACTGTTGGCCTCGTCGAGCTGGTATTTGCCCTTGAGGATCAGGTCGTCGATCTCGGTATCGCTGTGCTCACGCCAGTCGCCGCCGCGAGTGCCGGAGTACAACAAAGCCCCGCCCAGACCGTTCTCGTTGGTGCCGCCGGCCAGCAGATTGGCGCTGGTCTTGAAGCCGTCGTGGCTCGACGACGGACTGGTTTCCGTCTGGAAGCCGCCCTTGACCGTCGGCTCGTCGGGAATCGCCCGGGTCACGAAGTTGACCACGCCACCGACGTTCTGCGGGCCGTAACGTACCGCGCCGCCGCCGCGCACCACGTCCACCGCATCCATGTTGCCCATGCTGATCGGCGCGAACGACAGTTGCGGTTGACCGTAAGGAGCAAAGGGCACCGGGATGCCATCCATCAACACCGTCGAGCGTGCGGCGAGACGTGGATTGAGACCGCGAATGCCGAAGTTCAGCGCCATATCATGGCTGCCGGTGCCGTTGTTTTCCGGGGCGTTGACGCCGGGAATGCGGTTGAGCACATCGCGCGCCTGGGTGGCGCCCTGGCGTTCAAAATCTTCGCGGCGGATCACGTCGCGAGCGCCAGGATGTTCGAAGACGTTGATTTGCTGCGCATCACCGAGCCAGTCGCCGACCACTTTGGAGGTGTCCAGCTCCAGCGCTGCGTTACCTGCCGGTTGCAGGCTGAAAGCGTTGTCGCCCTCGGCGCGCGCTTGCAGGCCGGTACCTTCGAGCAATGCGTCAAGACCTTGCTCTGGCGTGTAACTGCCTTCCAGGCCGCGGCTTTGCACGCCACTGGTGACTTGTGAGCCGAAAGAAATCAGCAACCCGGCTTCGCGGCCAAATTGATTGAGGGCGTTTTCCAGCGACGACGGCGCAATGTGATAAGCCTTGGCATCGGCAGCCAGCGCGACGGGCAGGGCGCTGAAACTCAGGCTGGCGCCGAGGACGAGGTTGCGCAGACTGCGGGCCAGCGGCGTGAGGCGGGTGGGGTGCATGTCGTATGATCCTGAGAAGGTTGAATCAAGGGGGCTTTCCTTCTCTGTCACGCCAGATCTGAAAAACGGCTCATTTGTTTTTAAGTATTTTCAAACCCGTGCTTCGACACTGACCCAGTAGCGGGTAAATCGCTTCACGTTCACCGGCAAGCTGATTTCCAGCAGGTCGAGAATCCGCTCGCTGTCGTCCAGTGGATAAGTCCCGGAGATCAGCAGATCGGCGACCTTCCTGTCGCAATTGAGCTGCCCGCGACGGTAGCGTCCCAGCTCATCGAGGAAATCACCGAGGCGCATGTGCGCGGCGACCAGCATGCCGTCGACCCAAGCGCCGCTGTTGGCGTCCAGTGATTTGGGTTCACTGACAGCGGTCGCGGTAAAACTCAGTTGTCGGGCGCCAGGCAGCAGCATTGGCGCGCGTGCGTTGCTGGTCAGTTCGACTCGACCTTCGAACAGCGCGACGTGCGTGCGATCGGCAAACTGACGTACGTTGACGCGCGCGCCCTGGCTTTTCAGTACACCCTGCGCGGTGCGTATCTCGAATGATTGCGAGGCGCTCAGGAGCATTTCGCCTTCCAGCAAACGAATCAGCCGCTGCCCGCTATCTAAATCCACTGAACTGGCCGTGTTGAGGTGCAACTGGTCGCCCGCACCCAATGCTATTTTGCGTCGCTGACCCACCGGGCTGCGGTAATCGGCGAGCAGCGGCGGCAGCGGATTGTGCTCGCGCATGCCCCAGGTAACGGCGGAGCCGGCGCCAAGAATCAGCAACAGTTTCAGTGCCTGACGGCGGCCGCCGGACTTCGGCCCGTTCAACGCCGCGTGCGCCAGCGGCGAGGACACGCCGCGCAAGCGCTGGTTGACTCGCGCGATGTGCTCCCAGGCGCGGCGGTGTTCGCTGCGCGCGTCCAGCCACTGTTGCAACGCCTGTTGCTGGCGCGCGCTGAACGCGCCTTGCTGCATTTCCAGCAGCCAGCTCACAGCCTGTTCGGCCACTTGTGCGGAGAAATCCGGGGCGCGGTTCACAGGGCGAAATAGCAGCGCATCGCCGCTTTGTTCAGATGGCGTTTGACCGTGGCCACAGAAATGCCCAGTTCAGCGGCGATCTGCGGATAGGTCAGGCCATCGACTTGCGCCAATAGAAAGGCGCGTTTGACCAGCCGTGGCAAACCGTCGAGCAGTTGATCCAGCTCCATCAGGGTTTGCAGGATGATCGCTTTGTCTTCTTCCGACGGCGCCACTAATTCCGGCATCTGCGCCAGGGTGTCGAGGTAGGCGCGCTCCAGATCCTGCCGGCGGTAGTGATTGCACAGCACGCGCTTGGCAAGGGTGGTGAGAAAGGCGCGCGGCTCGATGATCACCGGTGCTTCGCGGGCGGTCAGCACTTTGATGAACGTGTCTTGCGCCAGATCCGCCGCGCTGTCCGGGCAGCCGAGTTTGCGCCGCAACCAGCCGGTCAGCCAGCTGTGGTGGGCCTGATAGAGCGATTCGACGGGATGGGCGGACGGCAACGGTATTACTCCGGGCGCACTGTTTGTACGTTAGAGAACAAGAACTGTTCGCATTGTAGGGGCGTCGGAGGTTGGCCGGCAATCAGATGCTTTTGCGTATGAGAATATTTATCATTAATATTGCTCGCCTGTTGGTTCGGCTTGTCGGCCGGACGTTTTCCGTTTCAGGGTCGAAACATGAAAGCCAAACTCGCCACGCTCCCCATGTCCTATCGTCTTGCCGTCACCTCGCGGGTGCTGGCAGCGGTGTTTGGCGGCTATCTGGTTGCTGCGCTGGCCAGTGTCACGCTGACGATGTGGTTGCCCTTGAACCGTGCCGAAGCGGTGGTGACCGGCATGACTATTTCCTTTTTGGTCTATCTGGTCGCGGTGCTTTGGTGTTTCGCCTGCCGCACCGCCTGGTCGGCGTGGGTCGGTTTGCTGGTGCCGAGTGTGATTCTGGCGACCGTCTCCGGCGCCGCGCGCGGATTGGGTTACGCATGAAAGAGGGTTTCCGTCAGGCGATGGCCTGGTTGCACACCTGGGCCGGACTGGTGTTCGGCTGGTTGTTGTTCGCGATTTTCCTGACGGGAACTCTGGCCTATTTCAAGGACGAAACCAGTCACTGGATGCAGCCGGAAATCCCTGCGCGGCCGATCAATGCCGAGGCGAGCCTGACGCTGGCCCAGGATTATCTGCAACAACACGCGACGGGCGCCTCGCGGTGGCTGATCGACCTGCCCGACGCCCGCGACCCCGGCCTGACCGTTCGCTGGCAACAAGCCCCGGCGAAACCCGGCGAGCGTGGCCGCTTCGAATCCAGAACCCTCGACGCTCAAACCGGCACCGAAGTGCAGGGCCGCGAAAGCATGGGCGGCGAGTTCTTCTACCGGTTCCACTTCCAGCTGCAAATGCCTTATCCGTGGGGCCGCTGGCTGGCGACGATCGCCGCGATGGTGATGTTCGTCGCGCTCATCACCGGGATCATCACCCACAAGAAAATCTTCAAGGACTTCTTCACCTTCCGCCCGCGCAAAGGTCAGCGTTCGTGGCTCGATGGGCATAACGCCGTGGGCGTTTTGGTGCTGCCGTTTCACTTGATGATCACCTACAGCAGCCTGGTGATCTTCATGTCGATGGTCATGCCGGCTAGCATCCTGGCGTCCTACGGCGGCGACACGCGCAAGTTTTACGATGAGGTTTTCCCGGCCTCGAAGACGCCGGAGCGAGCGAATGTTGCTGCTCCACTGGCACCCATGGCGCCCTTGTTGGCCAAGGCCAGCGAGCAATGGGTCGGTGGCCACACCGCGCGGCTCTCGGTGAGCAATCCCGGGGATGAAAATGCCTCGGTGGTGCTGTCGCGCGCCGGCGATCGTGTGGTTCACGATTTTGGCAGCGCAGTGACTTTTAACGGTGTCACTGGGCAGATGCTCAGCAGCACGCCGGATCAACCGGTGGCGATGGCGGTGGACGGCGCTTTCTATGGTCTGCACATGGGCCACTTTGCCGGGCCGGTGTTGCGTTGGTTGTACTTCATTTGTGGCTTGGCGGGCACGGCGATGATCGGCACCGGACTGGTGATCTGGCTCGGCAAACGTCAGCTCAAACACGCCAAGAGCGGTGTCATGCCGTTCGAGTTGCGGCTGGTGGAAGTGCTGAACATCGCCAGCATGGCCGGGTTGGTGTCGGCGGTGGCGGTGTTCTTCCTCGCCAATCGGCTGCTGCCAGTGGATCTGGCTGGACGCGCAGATTGGGAAGTGAATGCGTTCTTCATTGCCTGGGGTTTGAGCGCGGTGCATGCGTTATTGCGTACCGGGCGCAAGGCGTGGATCGAGCAGCTTGTGCTGGGTGCCGCGCTATTTATCGCGGTGCCACTGATCAATGCGCTGACCACGCCGTGGAATCTCGGCGTAACGCTGGCGCAGGGTGATTGGGTACTCGCCGGTTTCGATCTGACATGTCTGGCTACCGGTGTTTTCCTGGCTTGGGCCGCGTGGAAGATGCAGCGTGCCGCCACCACGGTCAGGGTCAAAAAAACGCCCCGCGAAACGCACCGGCCGATCACGCTTGAGCAAGGGACAAACTGATGCTGCTGGCGCTTTTGCTTTGCTACGCCGGGTTCACGGCGCTGTGCCTGTCGATGCCTCGGCACCACGATGAATTGCTTGGCCACAAACCTTCGCCGCGACGCCGTCACGGCCTGACGCTGGCGGGTTGGTTGCTGCTGGGCTTATCGATTTGGGCGGCCGTGACGGCCAATGGCTGGAGTTTCGGGCTGGTCGACTGGTTTGCCGTGCTGATGCTCAGCGCATTGGCGCTGGTGCTGTTGCTGCCGTATCGCCCGCGTCTGGCATTGGCGCTGGCCGGGGTCAGTCTGTTGGCCAGCCCGGTCGCGGCATGGGCGCAGTGCTGAAGTGCTGATCGGTCTGCCTCCGGAATCCCGCGACGACGAGCCGCGCGGGGCGCGTGCGCATTTTCTGCAGGTGTTCCTGTCCCAACGTTCGCAGATGGAAGCGCTGGTGAACCGGCGTGTCGGGTGCCGGGCGACGGCGGCGGATCTGGTGCAGGATTTGTTTCTGCGGTTCTGGCGTCGGCCCTTGGTGCAAGTCGAGGAGCTCAGCACCTACCTGTTGCGCTGCGCCGGCAACATCGCCATCGACCATCTGCGCAGCGAAAGCACGCGGGTGCGCGTCAACGAAGGCTGGCAACCCGACGCACCGGACAGCCACTGCAGCGAGCCGCAAGCCGCGCTCGAAGCCGGCAATGATCTGCGCCATGTCGAAGCGGCCTTGCGTGCCTTGCCCGAGCGCACCCGGCAGATCTTTTTGCTCAATCGTATCCACGGCCGCAAGTACGCGGAAATCGCCAAAGCCATGGGCCTGTCCCAAAGCGCCGTGGAAAAACATATGATGCGCGCCCTCGAGGCCTGCAAGGCCAGCCTGCGCGAACCCGCGCCACGCACGCCATGGAAAGCACCGTGAAGCACATCGACCGCGTCAACCCGACGCCCGCTCAGGAACAGGCCGCTTTTGCCTGGCTGAGCCTGTTGCATGACCGGCCGAGTGCTGGCGATCAACTCACCTTCAGCCACTGGCTGCGCGCCGACCCGGCCCACGCTGAGGCTTACGCACAGGCGCAAGTGGTCTGGGAGTTGAGCGAAGGGCCGGCGCGGACCCTGGCCGATGAGGAGGCCTTGGCGTTGCAGGGTTATCTCAATGCGATGGATCGTCCGCGTCGTCCACAGCTCTTGCGCTGGTCCGGCGCGCTGGCGATGGCCGCGTGTCTGCTGTTGATGATCAGTCTTGGCACGGGTTGGCAGCCGCAGCGCTGGATCGATGATCTGGGCGCAGATTATGTGTCGGCACCTGGCGAGATCCGCACCGTGACATTGGCCGATAAAACGCAGGTGACACTGGACGCCGACAGCGCCATTGCGGTGAATTTCAGCCATGGCGAGCGTCATGTGCAGTTGCGTCGCGGCGCCGGTTTTTTCAGTGTCACCCACACTGGCGAGCCTTTCGTAGTCGAGGCCGAAAAGGGCCAGGCGCGGGTGCTCGGGACGCAATTTGAAGTGCGTCTGCAAGACCATGGCGCGCAGGTCACGGTGTTGTCCGGGCGGGTTGGTGTGACGGCGGATCGCGGTGCAGCGCAGCAGATTCTTACGGCCGGCCAGCAAGTGGCTTACGGCGATGGCGAGGCGGAAAAACTGCACGCGGTGGACAGCGAAGCGCAACTGGCCTGGCGTCAGGGTTGGCTGACTTACTACAAGTCGACGCTGGCGGATGTGGTGCAAGATCTTCGTCGGTATTACCCGGGACGAATTGTGTTGCTCAACGACGAGTTAGCGGCGCGCAAGGTCAGCGGCAGTTTTCCGAGCAAGGATCCGCAGGCTGTGCTGAGTTCGTTGCAAGGGGTGATGGGGTTTGAGCAGCATCGGATTTTAGGGCAGTTGATTATTTTGCGCTGACATTAAAGTCAAAAGATCGCAGCCTTCGGCAGCTCCTACATGGGATGGGTGTACCCCTGTAGGAGCTGCCGAAGGCTGCGATCTTTTGCTCCTGAAAAATATTTTCAAAATTGTGGTGAGGTAAACCCGAGCCCCATCCGTGTAGTGACTGAAACTGCGAGTCATTCGCATCCGTTGCGGTTCTACACAGGTCATTGAGCAATGAAGTCCAGGGCAAAATCGGGTTCGGTCAAACAGTGGTTGGGCGCTCAAGCGTTGAGTTTTTCCGCATTGGCGTTGCTGCCGATGAGCGTGGCGCTCGCCGCTGAATCCGTCAGCAGCCAGGCGCAAAAGCAGTTCAGTTTCTCCCTGGCCACCAAACCGCTGCCCCAGGCCCTGAGCGACTTCAGCCGCGTTACCGGGCAAAGCGTGGTCTACACCGATGAAGCGCCGTACGGCCTCACCGCGCCGGCCGTCAACGGTCAGATGAGTGCCGAGCAAGCGCTGCAACGTCTGCTCAGCGGTTCCGGCCTGAGCTTCCGCCGTACCGACAGCCACACGCTGGCGCTGGAGCCACAACCCACTGCCGGTGCGCTGAATCTTGGCGCGACCACCATCACCTCGATGCGTGACGAGTCCATGAGTTACCAGCCGCCGCAAACCAGCTCGGTGATGCGCTCATCGGCCTCGCTTCAGGAAATCCCGCAGACCGTCAATGTCATTCCCGCACAAGTGATCCGCGATCAGGCGCCGCGCAACCTTGATGACGCGCTGGCCAACGTCAGTGGCATCACCCAGGGCAACACCTTGGGCAGCACGCAGGATTCGGTGATGACCCGCGGCTTCGGCGATAACCGCAACGGCTCGATCATGCGCGACGGCATGCCGATCGTGCAGGGCCGAGGCATGAACGCCACGGTTGATCGCGTCGAAGTGCTCAAAGGCCCGGCGTCTTTGCTCTATGGAATTCAGGACCCGGGCGGGGTGGTCAACCTCGTCAGCAAGAAGCCCGAACTTGAGCAATACAACGCGCTGACCCTGCGCGGCTCGACCTATGGCGAAGGCAAGAACGGCAGTGGCGGCACCTTCGACAGCACCGGTGCGCTGGGTGAATCCGGGTTCGCTTATCGCCTGGTACTGGATCACGAAGACGAGGATTACTGGCGCAACTACGGCACCCATCGCGAAACCCTGATCGCCCCTTCTCTGGCTTGGTTCGGCGAGCGCACGAAGCTGTCGTTCGGCTACGAGCATCGCGAATTCCTCACGCCGTTCGATCGCGGCACGGTGATCGATCCGCGCACCAACCATCCGCTGAACATCTCGCGCAAGGAACGTCTCGACGAGCCGTTCAACGACATGGAAGGGCGTTCGGATTTGTATCACTTCGAGGCCGATCACGAACTCAACGATGACTGGAAAGCCCACTTCGGCTACAGCTGGAACCGCGAAACCTACGACGCCAGCCAGGTACGCATCACGGCCATCGACACCAATAAAGGCACGCTGACCCGCAGCATGGACGGCACCCACGGCGCGATCAGCACCGACCGTTTCACCACTGCCAGCCTCGAAGGCAAAGTCAACGTGTTGGGCATGCAGCATGACCTGGTGTTCGGCGTCGACGACGAGTACCGCAAGATCTACCGCGCCGACCTGATCCGCCAAAAAAGCCTGACGACCTTCAGCTACACCAACCCTGTGTACGGCCGCGAAGTGGAGGGCACCACGGTCAGCCCGGCAGACAGTGCCCAGACCGATTTGCTGCGCAGCGATTCGGTATTTTTGCAGGACTCGATCCACCTCAACGACCAGTGGATTCTGGTCGCCGGCGGACGCTTTCAGGAGTACGACCAGTACGCCGGCAAAGGCGTACCGTTCAAGGCCAACACCGACAGCAATGGCCAGAAATGGGTGCCGCGCGCAGGCCTGGTGTATCGCTACACCGACGAGCTGTCGTTCTATGGCAGCTACACCGAATCGTTCAAGCCCAACTCGACCATTGCCCCGCTGAGCGGCAGCAGCACCGTGCTCGACGGGAGTATTGCGCCCGAAGAAGCCAAGTCGTGGGAACTGGGCGCACGGCTGGATATGCCGGGGCGCATCACCGGCAACATCGCGCTGTTCGATATCAAAAAGCGCAACGTGCTGGTGGCCAACTCCGAAGGCCCGACGACGATTTACAGCGCTGCCGGTGAAGTGCGTTCGCGCGGTCTGGAAGTGGACATGACCGGTCAGTTGAGCGACCGCTGGAGCATGATCGGCAGCTACGCCTACACCGATGCCGAAGTCACCGAAGACCCAACTTACAAGGGCAAACGCCTGCAAAACGTGGCGAAGAACAGCGGCTCATTGTCGGCGGTTTATGACTTCGGCAGCGTGATCGGCGGCGATCAACTGCGCATCGGTGCCGGAGCACGCTATGTCGGTGAGCGAGCAGGTAACGCGGTGAATGATTTCGACCTGCCGAGCTACACCGTGGCCGATGCCTTCGCTACTTACGACACCAAAGTCGAAGGGCAGAAGGTCAAGTTTCAGCTCAACGTGAAGAACCTTTTTGATCGCACGTATTACACCTCGGCGGCGAGTCGGTTCTTTGTGTCGATGGGGGATTCGCGGCAGGTTTCGCTTTCCAGCACCCTGGAGTTCTGATCCACAACCGCGTCATCGTTCATCGCTGGCAAGCCAGCTCCCACAAGGTTCTGGGTCGAGCACATATTTCTTGAGCGACTGAAGACTTTGTGGGAGCTGGCTTGCCAGCGATGAGGTCCTGACAGACAGCGAAAATCACTGATCTAACGCAAAAACGCCTGCCGATACTCGCCGGGCGTCCCGCCTAAAACCTGCTTGAACCGATTAGTAAAATGACTCGCACTGGCAAACCCGCACGCCAGTGCAATCTCCCCCAGCGGCAACGCGGTTGCGCGCAACAACTCCCGCGCCCGGCTCAAGCGTCGTGCCAGCACATACTGATGCGGCGGCAGGCCGAAGCTCACGCGAAACATCCGCGCAAAGTGGTATTCCGACAACGCACACAACCCGGCCAATTGCCCGAGGCTGATCGGCTCGGCCAACTGTGCGTCGATGAATTCCACCAATTGCCGACGCTGGTGCGGCGCCAGTCCGCCTTTCAAACGTAAACCCTGCCGGGCACCGACCTGACTGAGCAAGGTATGGCTGATCAATTCATGGGCAAGGCTGCTGGTCAGCAAACGCTCGGCGGGTTCGTCCCAATTCAGCGTCAGCAACTGACGAAAGCGTTGTGCCTGTTGCGGGTCTTCGAGAAAGGTCTGCTCACGCAACTGCATCTCTCGCGGCTCGCGATCGAGCAGCGTGACGCAACCGAGGGCAAACTGTTCGGCGCTGAAATACAGATGCGCCAGGCGAATATCGCCATTGATCACCCAACCCGATTCGTGATCCGCCGGCAGGATGCACAGCTTGTCCGGCCCGCCCTTTTGGCCCGGCTGACCGCGCCGAAACGTACCGGTCCCGCCAGCGATGTAGCAGGACAGGGTGTGATGGCTCGGCGCTTCGTATTCCTGCGCATCGTGATGATTGGTCCACAGAGCCGCAGACAAGCCGTCACCGAGCTCGGCGCTGTGCACAAGGCGTGCGTTCGGCGAGCGGTTAAGTGCTTGAAAGACTTGCAGCGTATCGATGGCGGCCATGATCGGTTCTCTTCAACGCCTTGCATCCTACTCCGTAGCCCCGGCGCTGCCAGCCTGCCGGGCGACAAAAGCGCAAGTTTATGCAAGCGCTTGCCGCCTGCCGAAGCAGACACTCAAGGCCTATCAAGGAGTGTTCGTCATGAATCTGTCGTTGTATCTGTTGACCGTGCTGATCTGGGGCACCACCTGGATTGCCCTGAAATGGCAACTGGGCGTGGTGGCGATTCCGGTGTCGATCGTCTATCGCTTCGGCCTCGCGGCGTTGGTGCTGTTTGTTTTGCTGTTGCTCAGCCGTCGCTTGCAACCGATGAACCGGCGCGGCCATTTGATCTGCGTGGCTCAGGGCTTGTGCCTTTTTTGCGTCAACTTCATGTGCTTTCTCACCGCCAGTCAGTGGATTCCCAGCGGTCTGGTGGCGGTGGTGTTCTCCACCGCAACCTTGTGGAACGCGCTCAATGCGCGGGTGTTCTTCGGCCAGCGAATTGCTCGCAATGTGCTGATGGGTGGGGCGCTGGGCTTGTTCGGTCTGGGCATGTTGTTTTGGCCGGAGCTGGCCGGTCATCAGGCCAGCCCGCAAACCTTGCTTGGCCTGGGACTGGCCCTGTGCGGCACCTTGTGTTTCTCGGCGGGCAACATGCTGTCGAGCCTGCAACAGAAGGCTGGTCTCAAGCCGCTGACCACCAACGCCTGGGGCATGGCCTACGGCGCGGCAATGCTGACGGTGTGGTGCCTGGTCAAAGGTATTCCGTTCGACATGGACTGGTCGCCGCGTTACGTCGGTGCGTTGCTGTATCTGGTGATTCCGGGCTCGGTGATCGGTTTCACCGCGTACCTGACGCTGGTCGGGCGCATGGGGCCGGAACGAGCGGCTTACTGCACGGTGCTGTTCCCGGTGGTGGCGCTGAACGTCTCGGCGTTTGCCGAGGGTTACCAGTGGACAGCTCCGGCGCTGGTCGGTCTGGTATTGGTGATGCTGGGTAACGTGCTGGTGTTTCGTAAACCGAAAGCGGTGGTGCCGCCGGTGCAGGGGAAGTTGGCTTGAAATAAACGAGCGCTGAACTTCAGCGCTCGACTTTCAATGTGATGTAAATCATTACCGGGAATATGAAATCAACGATGTGGCGTGCCCAGTCCTTGGCATTCCATGATTGTGAGGTGTCCATGTCAAACCATTCCACACCCACGGTTTGCAGGCAAACGTAATAAATAAAGATCGCCGCCAGTATGCCCATGATCGAGAACTTTTTTGCCTCGTGGAATATTTCGGCGGAGGCGTTGATGTTGCGATAGAGCTGATAGGTGCCTATCAGGCACAACACCGTATACGTGACTTCCAGTGTGATGATGAACCAGTAGATCCGGTGATGAATCATCGGCGATTCGATGGCTCGGTACTTGATGGTTTCACTGGCAGTGGTGGTGTCCATGCTCAGGATATGGGCCACGTAAGTGTAGTTTGAGTCATAGTCGGTGAAATTGTGGATCATCACCAGCAGACCAAAGAAACTGATGTAAGCCATCAATATAACTTTGCTGTAGCGGATAAGTTTGTCGGTTGTCAGGGTGTTCAAGGTTTAGGCTCTCCATAGCGCTTGCCGATCATTCGACAGCCGGGAGGAGCTTATAACGCTGTTGTTTAATTTGGTTTGTTGTTCAATTTCAAGTTGTGTATGGCGATAACTAACGGGCAAGTGCGATGTTGCACTTGCCCGTATTTTTTTATCCGCGCCAGACTTGCGGGTTGACCAGGTCCTGCGGGCGTTCGCCGAGCAGCGCGCTGCGCAGGTTGGCGAGCGCGCGATTGGCCATGGCTTCGCGGGTTTCATGGGTGGCGGAACCGATATGCGGCAAGGTCACAGCGTTTTTCAGCTGGAACAGTGGCGACTCGGCCAGCGGTTCTTTCTCGTAGACGTCCAGGCCGGCACCGCGAATCTGATTGTTTTGCAGTGCTTCGATCAGCGCGGGTTCATCGACCACCGGGCCGCGGGAGATGTTGACCAGAATCGCGCTCGGTTTCATCAGGGCCAGTTCGCGATGGCTGATGAGGTGGCGGGTCTTGTCGCTGAGGGGCACCACGAGGCAAACGAAATCGGCTTCGGCGAGCAGTTGGTCGAGGCTGCGAAATTGCGCGCCGAGTTCTTGTTCGAGGTCGCTCTTGCGGCTGTTGCCGCTGTAGATGATCGGCATGTTGAAGCCGAACCGGCCACGGCGGGCGACGGCGGCACCGATGTTGCCCATGCCGACGATGCCGAGGGTTTTGCCGTGCACGTCACAGCCGAACAGTGGGGCGCCGACGCTGGCTTGCCATTGGCCGGCCTTGGTCCAGGCGTCGAGTTCGGCGACGCGGCGGGCGCTGCTCATGATCAGGGTGAAGGCGAGGTCGGCGGTGCTTTCGGTGAGCACGTCCGGGGTGTTGGTGAGCATGATCCCGCGTTCGTTGAAGTAGTCGAGGTCGTAGTTGTCGTAGCCGACGGAGACGCTGGAGACCACTTCGAGTTTGGCGGCGGTTTCGAGTTGGGCTTTGCCGAGTTTGCGGCCGACGCCGATGAGGCCGTGGGCGTGGGGCAGGGCTTCGTTGAATTGAGCGTTGATGTCGCCGTTTTTTGGGTTGGGGACGATGACGTCGAACTCTTGTTGCAGGCGTTCGATCATTGGGGGGGTGATGCGGCTGAAGGCCAGGACTGTTTTTTTCATTGGGCTTGGGCTCGGCTTTGGCTTTCTGATATTGCCAAGCAAGCTAACATTTCTTTGTGGGGTTTGGCTTGTCTTGGCGGCCTCTGGGCCGACCAGGCTTTGGTGGGGTGGGGTGAATATCCGTTTTGTTTGTGATGGCGGCTTGAGGTTTCGCCCTTACGGCGACTCACTTTTTTTACAAACGCCTAAAAAAAGTAAGCAAAAAAACGCTTGCTCCTACGTACGGCCCGCTCGCTGGGGCTCGGGGTGCCTTCGCTGCGGGATCCATCCGGGGGCATCGCCTCCGGTTTGCTTCGCTGCACCTCCTCTCGATGTGTTTGGCTTCGCCAAACGGCGCTTCGCGCCTACCCCCCGGATAAATCCCTCCACTCAGCCTTCCGACGTCGCCCGTGGATCAAGATCAAGAGCTGCAGCCGAGCTAACGCTCATCCTGTTGAGTGGTAAGGAGCGGGTGGTTGGGTTTTGGTTTGTGTTGGATTCGCCCCTCACCCCAGCCCTCTCCCGAGGGAGAGGGAGCTGATTTTTGGGCTTTTCGGAATGTTGATTCGACTCGGTATTCCAAGTCGGCGTAGCTCATCCAGACACCTCGGTCAGTCCCCTCTCCCTCTGGGAGAGGGTTAGGGTGAGGGCAGTTCCAGAGGCTGTTTGAGTTTCAGCAGCATCCCCGGACTGTCCCAGCAAACTTCAATTGCGTGGCGCGGGTTGGGGGATGTCGACGTTATCCAGTACGCGATTCACCGCCAGTTCCGCCAGCATGATGATCTGCTGAATCGCCAGAATCGTACGTCGCTGCGGGAGGTCGACGTAGGCGGCGATGTCGCTGGACATGAGGCTGGCTTGCGCCAGTGATTCGCAGGCGTGGACGAGGAGGCTTTCGTTGTCTTGGTCCGGTGCGACCTGGAACATGGTGCTGGGTTTGTGGAAGCGCAACGTCAACTCGTTGGGTTTGAAGTAGTGGTCGAGCGCTCGCTCGGCGGCTTCGTGGAATTTCTTCGAGCCGGAAGATTCGTAGGGGGAGGTGTTATCCGCTTCGGGCGGATTTGGTGTTGGCTTTTTCATGGGGAACATACTCATGGCAAGTTGTCTTGAAGCCGCCACTTTTCGTTTTCCAGACGTAAGGGTGGCAGCCGTGCGCGGACTGGAAAAACCGGCCCAACTCACCAAAACCGGCAGGCCCAAGGGCCTCCCGCGCACAGCCGCCATAACATTGCGAGCAGAAAAAGCGCCGCAGTATGCCATGAGCTTTGGTAGTTGAAATCGGGTTTTCCAGACCTGGTCGCTGATTCGTCAGCGACACCCAAAGCCTATCCACCGCACTTCCGACGGACAACCTTCAAAACACGTCGGAAACTTCCGCGAAAAGCCCGAAATGTAGGAGCTGCCGTAGGCTGCGATCTTTTGATTTTTAAACATCAAGGTCAAAAGATCGCAGCCTGCGGCAGCTCCTGCAGGTTTCACGGTGTGTTGAAAATCAGTTGGCGACGCGTGCTCCGGCGAGGCTGCCGCTGAGTTCGTAGGCGGCCAGTTCTGCCTGATGTGCCGCGAGGATTTCCGGCAGTGAGCCGCGCAGGTATTCGACCCACGTCTTGATCTTTGCATCAAGGTATTGCCGCGATGGGTAGATCGCGTACAGGTTCAGTTCCTGCGAGCGGTAGTTGGGCATTACCCGTACCAGCGTGCCATTGCGCAGCCCTTCGATTGCCGCGTACACCGGCAACACGCCAACGCCCATGCCGCTGGTGATCGCGGTTTTCATGGCGTCGGCGGAGTTCACCAAAAACGGCGAGCTGTTGATGGTGACCATTTCCTGGCCTTCAGGGCCGTCGAAGGCCCATTTTTCCAGCGGGATCACCGGGCTGACCAGGCGCAGACAGGCGTGGTTGAGCAGGTCGCTGGGTTTTTGCGCGCAGCCGTTGGCTTTCACGTAGGCCGGTGAGGCGCAGACGATGCTGTAGGTGATGCCCAGGCGTTGCGAGACGAAACCGGAGTCCGGCAGTTCGCGGGCCAGCACGATGGAGACGTCGTAGCCTTCATCGAGCAGGTCCGGCACGCGGTTGGCCATGGTCAGGTCGAAGGTGACGTCCGGGTGGGTCTTGCGATAGCGGGCGATGGCGTCGATGACGAAGTGCTGGCCGATGCCGGTCATGGTGTGGACTTTCAACTGGCCGGCGGGGCGGGCGTGGGCTTCGCTGGCCTCGGCTTCGGCTTCTTCGACGTAGGCCAGGATCTGCTCGCAGCGCAGCAGGTAGCGTTTGCCGGCTTCGGTCAGGGCAATGCGTCGAGTCGTGCGGTTAAGCAGTCGGGTTTGCAGGTGGGCTTCCAGGTTGGAGACCGCGCGCGAGACGTTGGCGGTGGTGGTGTCGAGCTGCACGGCGGCGGCAGTGAAGCTGCCGGCTTCGGCCACGCAACTGAAGGCGCGCATGTTTTGCAAAGTGTCCATGGGGTGCTCTCAAGGGAGATGGCAAATTGTGACACGAAGTTTCAGGGGCTGAGACCCCCGACCAAGGGATTATCTCGTTAACGGTAACAAAGATTCACAGGATTCCCAGCTTATCGCCGTTCAGGGCGCCCCATAGAATTGCGCCGATCCACACCACTCCTCGCCATATCCCTTCTTTCAGGAATTCGCAGCTGTGCCGCGTCGCATCAACAGAGCGCTTTTGCCGCTCAGTGTTCTGGCTTTTTCCCTGGCTCTTGGCGGCTGCATTTCAACCGAAGGTATTGCTCCGCAGGGCAACGCGCTGGAGGCCAATGATTTGGCCACCGACGACGCCATCGCCCACGCTGCCCGTGACGCCAACTGGCCCACCGCGCAATGGTGGCAAGCCTACGGCGACCCGCAATTGAACCGCTGGATCGACCTCGCCGTACAAGGCAGCCCGAGCATGGCCATGGCCGCCGCGCGAGTGCGTCAGGCCAAAGCCCTGGCCGGTGTCGCTGAAGCGGCCGAGTCGTTGCAGATCAATGGCGAGTCGACCCTCAAGCGTCACAACTGGCCGACCGATCAGTTTTACGGCCCGGGCGAATTGGCCAACACCACCACCTGGGACAACAACGCGGCGCTGGGTTTCAGCTACGCCCTCGACCTCTGGGGCCGCGAAAGCAATGCCAGCGAACGGGCGGTGGATCTGGCGCACATGAGCGCCGCCGAAGCGCGATTGGCGCAGTTGGAATTGCAGAACAACATCGTGCGCGCCTACATCGAGTTGTCGCTGCATTACGCCCAGCGCGACATCGTCGCCGCGACGCTCAAACAGCAACAGCAGATTCTTGAGCTGGCGCAGAAGCGTCTGGACGGCGGGATCGGCACGCACTTTGAAGTCAGCCAGGCTGAAACGCCGTTGCCGGAAACTCATCGGCAAATTGATGCGCTGGATGAAGAGATCGCCCTCAGTCGCAATCAACTCGCCGCACTGGCCGGTCAAGGTCCGGGTGCAGGCGCGCAGTTGCAGCGTCCGACGCTATCGCTTGGCGCGGCGCTGAAGTTGCCGTCGGCACTGCCCGCTGAACTGCTCGGTCAGCGTCCGGACATCGTCGCCAGCCGCTGGCAAGTGGCGGCGCAGGCGCGCGGGATCGAGGTGGCGCATGCCGGTTTTTATCCCAACGTTGATCTGGTCGGCAGCCTCGGCTACATGGCCACCGGCGGCGGCGCGCTGGAGTTTTTGACCGGCAAGAAACTCACCTACAACGTCGGGCCGGCGATCTCGTTGCCGATCTTCGACGGCGGGCGCTTGCGTGCCGAACTGGGTGAAGCGTCGGCCGGTTATGACATTGCCGTGGCGCATTACAACCAGACGCTGGTCAATGCGCTGAAGAACATCTCCGACCAGTTGATCCGCCGCGAGTCGATGGACAAGCAGCAAGGCTTCGCCGCCGAGTCCGTGGCCACGGCGCAGAAGACCTACGACATCGCGATGATCGCCTATCAACGCGGCCTCACCGATTACCTCAACGTGCTCAATGCGCAGACGCTGTTGTTCAAGCAGCAGCAAGTGCAGCAGCAGGTGCAGGCGGCGCGGTTGAGTGCACATGCGCAGTTGGTGACGGCGTTGGGGGGTGGCCTTGGTGCCGGCAACGATGTGCCAACTGCCGAACAAACACAAGCCCCGAAAACCCCGGCTCTCCTGCGGTGAACCTGAACCCGAGGATGGTGAACTCCTGTGGCGAGGGGATTTATCCCCGATGGGCTGCGCAGCAGCCCCAACACCTGCAAACCGGTTCTGCCTGGCACACCGCATTCGCTTTTCTTGGGGCCGCTTTGCAGCCCATCGGGGATAAATCCCCTCGCCACAGGAATTGTGTGATTCACAGATTTTTTCTTCATTCATTGAGCAAGATTTAATGACTCCCTTGCCCGCACCACTGCGCTGGCTCTACTCCCTGGAATGGCGCCGCGGTTTCTTTGACTGGGCGCGCAGTGATGGCGTGACTTGGGTCTACATCTTCAAGGTGTTGCTCGCCGCGTTCCTCACCCTGTGGCTGGCGATGCGTCTGGAATTGCCGCAACCGCGTACGGCGATGATCACCGTGTTCATCGTCATGCAGCCGCAAAGCGGTCAGGTGTTCGCCAAGAGTTTCTATCGCTTCCTCGGCACCCTGGCGGGGTCAGCGATGATGGTCACGCTGATTGCGCTGTTCGCGCAAAACACTGAACTGTTCCTCGGCTCGCTGGCGATCTGGGTCGGTATCTGCTCGGCCGGTGCGGCGCGTTGCCGTAACTTCCGCGCCTATGGTTTTGTCCTCGCGGGCTACACCGCAGCGATGGTCGGTTTGCCGGCGCTGGCGCACCCGGACGGTGCGTTCATGGCAGCGGTGTGGCGGGTGCTGGAGATCTCGCTGGGGATTATCTGCGCCACGGTGGTCAGCGCCGCGATCCTGCCGCAAACCGCCAGCGCGGCGATGCGCAACGCCTTGTACCAGCGCTTCGGGGTGTTCGCTTTGTTCGTCACCGATGGCTTGCGCGGGCGCAGCAAAACCGAATCCTTTGAAGCGAGCAACGTGCGTTTCATCGCCGAGGCGGTGGGGCTGGAAGGGCTGCGCAGTGTGACGGTGTTCGAAGACCCGCACATGCGTCGGCGCAATGGTCGCCTGAGCCGTTTGAACAGCGAGTTCATGGGCATCACCACGCGCTTCAATGCCTTGCATCAGTTGCTCGAACGCTTGCGCGGCAATGATGAAGAACTCGTTGTGGCGGCGATCAGACCGGGCTTGCAGGATCTGGCCGAAGTGCTCGACGGTTTCAGCGGCCGGGCACTGACCAGCCCCGATGCCGCGCGGCTGGCGACGGCGCTGGCGACCTACAAGGATGGCTTGCCGGCGCGAGTGCGCAGCCTGCGCGCAATCTTTCAGGAGAGTGAACCGAGCGACGCCGAGCAGCTGGATTTCCACACCGCGTATGAGTTGCTCTATCGCTTCGTCGACGATCTGCACGGTTACGCGCAGACCCACGCCTCCTTGGCCGATCATCGCCACGAACGCGAGCGCTGGGACGAGCCGTTCACCCCGCAAACCAACTGGTGGGCGGCGGCCGCTTCGGGGATTCGCGCCTCGTTCATCCTGATCGTGCTGGGCAGTTATTGGGTCGCCACCGCGTGGCCGAGCGGCGCGACAATGACCCTGATCGCCGCCGCCACCGTGGGCCTTTCCGCTGCCACGCCGAACCCGAAACGCATGGCCTTTCAGATGGCTTGCGGCACATTTCTCGGCGCGTTGATCGGCTTCGTCGAGATGTTTTTCATCTTCCCTTGGATCGACGGTTTTCCGCTGCTGTGCGTGATGCTCGCGCCGGTAATCGTACTGGGTTCTTTCCTCACGTCGCGGCCGCAATATGCCGGTGTCGGTCTCGGCTTGCTGATCTTCTTCAGCACCGGTTCGGTGCCGGACAACCTCACGATTTATAACCCTTACACCTTCATCAACGATTACATCGCCATGGTCATGGGCATGCTGGTGTGTGCGGCGGCGGGGGCGATTATTCTGCCGCCCAACAGCCGCTGGTTGTGGCGACGGCTGGAGCAGGATCTGCGTGGGCAAGTGGTCTATGCGATCAGCGGAAAACTCAAGGGGCTGGCGTCGAGTTTCGAGAGCCGTACCCGCGACTTGTTGCATCAGGCTTATGGTCTGGCGGCCGGTGAGCCGAAGGTGCAAAAGAGCCTTTTGCGCTGGATGTTCGTGGTGCTGGAAGTCGGCCACGCGATCATTGAATTGCGCAAGGAGCAGGCGATTCTGCCGGTGCACCCGGCCTATGCCGAATCGCAACCGTGGCGTCAGGCAATCCGTGTGATGGGCCGGGCGTTGGTGCGGCTTTTTCTGCAACCGAACTCAAGCAATCTGGAGCGCGCTCTGGTGGCAGTCGATCATGCGATCAGCCGTGTCGCCGCCACTGACGAACCGTTCGCGCCGCACTTCGATACCTCGGCCCTGCGCCGGGTGAAGAGCTATCTGCACTTCATTCGCACCTCGTTGCTCGACCCGCAATCACCGCTTGGCGCTTTCGCACACGCCAAGCCTGAAGGACTTGCCCATGCCTCGTGAAATCGCTTTCCACGGTGTGTACATGCCGACCATGACCCTGATGTTTTTCATCGCTGCGGCATTGGCCTGGGCGGTGGATCGGTTCTTGTCGGGCTTCGATCTGTACCGCTTCTTCTGGCACCCGGCGCTGCTGCGCCTGAGCCTGTTTACCTGTCTGTTCGGCGCGATGGCGCTGACTGTTTACCGTTGACTCTCTATCTCTGAAGAAGGCTCTGATGAAAAAGTTTTTCAGCCTGCTCGCGACCTTGCTGGTGCTGGCCCTTGCGCTGTGGATCGGCCGGACTTTGTGGGTGCATTACATGAACACGCCGTGGACCCGCGACGGTCGGGTGCGCGCGGACATCATCAACGTCGCCGCCGACGTCACCGGTGAAGTGATCGACGTGCCGGTGCGTGACAACCAATTGGTGAAGAAGGGCGATTTGCTGATGCAGATCGACCCCGAGCATTACCGCATCGCAGTGAAACAGGCGCAGTCGCTGGTCGCTTCACGCAAGTCGACGTGGGAGATGCGCAAGGTCAACGCCCATCGCCGCGCCGATCTGGACAATCTGGTGATCTCCAAGGAAAACCGCGACGACGCCAGCAACATCGCCGACGCCGCGCTGGCCGACTATCAGCATGCGCAGGCGCAACTGGAAGCCGCCGAACTCAACCTCAAACGCACCGAAGTGCGCGCGGCGGTGGACGGCTACGTGACCAACCTCAACGTGCATCGAGGTGACTACGCGCGCATCGGCGAAGCGAAAATGGCCGTGGTGGATATGAATTCGTTTTGGGTCTACGGCTTCTTCGAAGAAACCAAACTGCCGCACGTTCGCGTTGGGGATAAGGCCGACATGCAGTTGATGAGCGGCGAAGTCCTGAAGGGCCACGTGGAAAGCATTTCACGCGGCATCTACGACCGCGACAACCCGGAAAGCCGCGAGCTGATCGCCGACGTCAACCCGACGTTTAACTGGGTGCGCTTGGCACAGCGAGTGCCGGTGCGGATTCACATTGATGAAGTGCCGGAAGGTGTTTTGTTGGCGGCGGGGATTACTTGTACGGTGGTGGTAAGGCAGGACGACATCAAGTCATCAGACTGAAGAAGGCTTTTGTGGCGAGGGAGCTTTCTCCCGCCGGGCCGCGAAGCGGCGCCAAACAACGTGAGCGCTGCGCACTCAAGCGGGAGCGAGTTCCCTCGCCACAGGTGTGGGTTTATCGGTAGAACTTGTCGACCACCCGCAGTCCGGACTCGATGGTTTCGTCGACCGTTAACTGTTTGTCCTTGATGAGGCTGACGATGCGCGGGTCATTGGCGATATTTGCGCCAGGCATTTTCAACTTGGCAGCGCGATCGATCACGATGTAGATCAGCACGTGATCACGGTTCCTGATGAATGGCAGGTCCATGGCATCGCCGATCGACTGCTTCATGTAGGCATAACGTTCGGCGGACGTCAGCCCCTTGAAGGTATCCGGATAGTCCTGATAGATCTGGGCGGAGTAGCGGGCGACGTCCTCTTCCCGCTCTTCGGCGGCTTTGGTTGCCTTGCTGGCGACCTGGGGGACGAGTTCGCTGTAGCGTTTCTCACCCTTGGTAATTTGCTCCGGGGTCATCCGGGTTTTGACGGTTGCATCGGCGTGGGTGTCATCTGCATCGGCCATGACTTTGCTCCACGCGTACGCTTCGATCAGGTTGCCTTGTTCTTCGTACTGCTTGACCAGCTTATCCTGGGCATCGGGATAACCGTGCTGTGAGGAGCGCACCAGCCAGCGCGTGGCAAGTGCGGCATCTTCCTTCGCCCCGGCGATGCCGTACTTGTACGATTCGTACATGCCGTACTCCGCACACCAGTCATTTTGCATGGCCGCGTAGGCCGTGTAGTTGAAGGCTAAGGTGCGTGTTTGCTCGTTGGCCAGGTCACCATTCTGGCGAATCATTGAGGAGAGGTAGCAAAACGCGCGAGGGTGTTTCGGCGCCGCCATGGCCAGGCAGGTTTTGGCGATATCGCGCGCGCCGTCTTCGTACATCAGCAAACCGGTCCCGAACACAATGTCGCTGTCCATCTGCGCATTGCAGTATTCGTTCGCGGTGACGGTCGGCAACAGGTCTCGCGCGGTCAATTTCGGCAGGGTGTCGTTGAGGGGCACTTCTTGAGTGGCGCAGCCCGCCAGCAAGGTGAGCAATACCAAAGGCAGTACGTTGGAAACTTTCAAAAGTTGTTCCTGAGCTTAGTTGAAGCGTGAGAGCAGGTCTCGCGTCAGACAGGCCAACAAAGCAGCGGCTGTTCCAGGCAGGAACAGCCGGGGGAGGGTTGTATCAGTGTTCAGCAATTCCCTTGCTTCGATGCGTGCGCCAGCGATTCCATGCGCTATCGGGTTCACTTGAAGCGGCGGGCGCTTCAAGTGCGGCGCATTCTACGTGGAACGGCTGGTTTGGCAATTTCACCGAGGTAAATCAGAGCTGGCCGTGCAAGCCAAACCGCTTCATCAACGTCGATTCCAGCAAGCCTTTGGGCAGCAGCGTCGCTAACAGCGGCAATGCCCGGCTACCATTGCCGATGCGAATCAGCCGTGGCGGTTTGCTCTGCTGCACAGCCTTCAGCAGCACAGCAGCAAACTCAAGGGCCGGCGTTGGTTTGTCCTGCGACGCCTTGGCCCGCGCGCGGATCCCTTCTCGCAACGGAAACCACGGCGATTGTTCATTGATCAACTGCTCAGCCTCATGCCCGGCATTCTTGGCGAAGCTCGATTGAATCGCCCCTGGCTGCACTTCCATCACGCGAATGCCGAACGGCGCCAGTTCCATGCGCAATGCATCGCTCAAGGCATGCACTGCTGCTTTCGAGGCGCAATAGGCACCGGCGAACGGTGTGACCAATACGCCGGAAACACTGCCAATGTTCACGACCAAGCCCTTGGCCCGGCGCAACACCGGGAACAGTGCGCGGGTGACGCCGACAATCGAGAACACATTGGTTTCGAACTGGCGCTGCATGGCCGGCACGCCGCCGTCGAGCAGCGGGCCCATGGCGCCATAACCGGCGTTGTTGATCAGCACGTCGAGACCGCCGTGTTGCTGGTTGATCCGCTCGGCGAGTTGTTCCAGCGCCGCGTTGTCATTGACGTCGAGTTGCACGGCGGTGAACCCGGCTGTCGCCAGCAATGCGACATCTTCAGCCTTGCGCGCACTGGCCCAGACTTCATAACCGGCGGTTTTGAACGCATCGGCGAGGGCGCGGCCGATGCCGCTGGAACATCCGGTAATCAACGCAACGGGCATGGCGCATTCCTTGTGCAAAAGAGTGGGGAAGGGGATCAGTCGGAGAAGCTGCCCTGCAATCGCTCGGCGCGAAACTCCAGGGTTTGCGGGCGATAACCGGGACGCAGCGGCGGCATCGGCAAGCAGTCTTCCCAATTGCCGCCAGCCTGCAATTCGCCGGGGCCGCGGTAGCGCGGGGCGCTGTATTGATTGTCGGCCAGATTGACGGTGTCGCCCGGTGCATAGGCTGCAATGCGCCAGCGCAGTTCGGTCAGCGGCACGCTGTTGCCGTTGTTCATCTTCAATTGCAGCGGACGATCCGCCGGACACTGCTCGGGCGCATAGCTGATACGCAGTTCAAGGCGCGCCAGTTGTTTGATCTCGCGGTTGTCCAGCCACACCACCCACATGGCAACGAGGCCGAGGCCGATGGCGGCTGCCACCGAGACGGGCAAGGCCTTGGCCGGATAGCGCAACAACAGGATCAGCCAAGTGAAGACCAGCAAAACGCCGATGAACATGTGTGAACGCTCCTTGAACTCGTGACCCACATCCTACCGAAGGGTTGCCGGAATGGACATTCGCGTATCAGGCCATTGTGCCATTGGTCGGAACTGTAATTTCTGACAGTAGGCATCAATGCCCAGTCGCTGCTGAGATACCCCCACGCAACGGAGCAAAAATATGGGCATGCACAGCAAAACACCGACGCTTTCAGTGAGCGACCCGCGTGGGCTGCCGATCCGTACAGTCGACTACTGGCGCGCCGAGTATCCTGGCGCCGCTCAGACTCTCGTGCACCGCACCTTTCATGACGCGGCGGGGCGTGCTGTCGACCAGTGGGATCCACGTTTGTGGGCGCTGCAAATGAGCGATCCTCTGACGCCGGCCAGTCTGGCCATGGTTTATCTGTTGAACGGCCAAGTGCTGCGCACGGACAGCGTCGATGCCGGTACGCAGGTTGCGTTGCACGGTCTCGGCGCGCAAGTGCTGCTCGAGTGCGACAGTCGTGGAACCCGTCGCGAAATCCGGCACGATTCGTTGCTGCGCCCGGTGGCCGTGTTCGAAGAAGGCGAATCGCAGCCGCAACGGTGCGTCGAGCGCTTTGTTTATGGTCAGCCCGGAGCTGGTGAACCGAGCCGCAACCAGCTCGGCCAGTTGATCCGCCACGATGACCCGGCAGGCAGTGTGTTGTTCGAACACTTTGCGATCAGCGGCCAATGCACAGAGAACACCCGGCACTTCATGCAGAACCTCGTGACCCCTGATTGGCCTGAGCCGGTTGATGAACGCATGAAGTTGCTAGAACCCGGCGAGGGCGCGACGAGCCAATGGCATTTCGGGCCGCTGGGTCAGGTACTCCGACAGGTGGATGCGCGAAATAATCATCAGGGGATCGAGTTGACGCTCGATGGACGTTTGCGGGCCAGTTACCTGCAGTTGAAGCATCAGTCCGAACCTCAAACACTGGTCAGCGATATCCGTTACAACGCTGACGGGAACGTCACGCAGGAACGGGCGGGAAACCGCGTATTGACGACATTGCGCTATCGAGCTGAAGACGGCCGTTTGCAAGTGCGTCAGGCCGAGAACAGCGACGGCGAAATCTTGCATCATCTGGTCTACGACTATGACCTGATGGGCAATGTGCTGAGCATCGAGGACAAGGCACTGCCGATCCGCTATTTCGCCAATCAGCGCATCGATCCGATCAGTCTCTTTATCTACGACAGTCGTTACCAGTTGCGCGAGGCAACTGGCTGGGAGGCGGGTGCTGCGAGCCAGGGACCCGCGACGCCCGGACGAGCCGATCCGGGCGCCGTGAGCAATTACCGCCAGAGTTATCGATACGACGAGTCCGGCAATTTGCTGGAGCTGACGCATGTTGGCGCGCGTAATGGTCGCAAGCTGCGCGCCGCGCGATTCAGCAATCGCTGTTTGCCTTACCGCGCCGATGTACCGCCCACGGAAGAGGAAATCGCTGCGGCGTTTGATCTGCGTGGCAATCTGCGAGCGCTCGAGGCCGGGCGATCACTGACGTGGAATTTGCGCAATCAGTTGCAATCGGTCACGCCGGTCGAACGTGCCGGCGGACGCAATGACCTTGAACACTATTGTTACGACGGCGCCGGTCAGCGTGTGCGCAAGACGCGTTTATTGCAGACAAATGCCCGTGGTGTCGTTGCCCAGGTGCGCTATTTGCCTGGACTGGAGTTGCGCAGTGACACAGGCAACGTAGAACAACTGCAAGTGATCACCGTCGAGGGGGCGCTCAACAGCGTGCGGGTCTTGCACTGGCAAAGCGCACCGCCAAACGGTTCCAACGACCACTATCGGTACACCTTCACTGATCATTTGGGCTCGACCAGCCTGGAGTTGGGTGAGGATGCCCGCGTCATCAGCCAGGAAACCTTCCACCCGTTCGGCGAGACGGCGTGGAGCAAGGACACCGAAGTCAGCTACAAAACCCTCCACTATTCGGGCAAGGAGCGTGATGCGACCGGGTGTTATTACTACGGTTATCGCTATTACATGCCTTGGTTGCAGCGATGGCTCAACCCTGACCCGAAAGGCTTTATTGACGGGCCGAACCTGTACCAGATGGTCGGTAACTCTCCCATGAGGCATGTTGACAGCGATGGCGGCGGGAAAAGCGATACGTCTACGTCAGCGCTGGCTGACAGCGCGCAAAAGCAGAAGGCACTGCTGGACTCGGTCACCTCGGCAGCGGCGGATGTCAGAAATTCGTTGCTCAACCACACCCAGGCACGACACCGGTTTCAGGCGTTGGCCAGGCGAGTCGGTACGCAACTGATCAGCAGCGCGGTCAGCACGGGGGCGCAAGCCCTGGGCGGCGCGGCTGGCACTGCATTGGGCGGGGCATTGGGGCCGGGAGCGGCCGTGCTTGGAGGGAAACTGGGTACGAAGCTCGCCGGCAAGGCAGCGGATGCAGCAATCGACAAGGTCGTGGACACCTATCAGTTGAACCGCCCTATCAATTTCAAGGGCAGCGAACTGAATCCCAAGGCTTTCGTTGAAAGCGTCGAGCCGAAAAAATCGCTCAGTCTTGCCACAGTGAAACTGGAACTGGCAGCACATGATCCGCGTGCTTCCGACGGTCGATCACGACTGGTGAAAATGGCGCGCGCCAAGGTTGAGGACAAAGTGATCTCGGTAGTCGCCGACACGTTGGGATCGCAGACCCCGGGACTGATCCGGACAGGAAGGGAGTTCATCCATGCATCGCAGGGCTTGAATGCAGGGACGTTGAGTGACACCTACGAACATATTTCGGCAAACATCGACATGGTGTCGTTCAGGACGCAAGCGATATTGACCGAGCTGGCGACGGTCGGCGGCTCAGACACTGAACTGCTGGAAGCGGTCTCCGAATTATCAATGCAGACCTTCAGTACCGTTCAAACGCTCAATCGAACCCAGGATTTCATTGGGCTGATCTCGCCCACACCCTACGCCGGCAGACAGCAATCGCTGGGGGGGAGCACCCGGCCCAAACTGACCCGACAACATTCGCAGGGCTAAAAAAGCCCCCGACCAACCCGCTGCGGATAGGGGACGCAGTGGGCTGGGCGAGGGCTTCTGTCTTGCGGATCGTTTACTGCGCGATGGTCTTCACCGACACGCCGCGTTCGATCGGGGTGGAGCGGCCGTAGATATCTTCGAAGCGTTCGATATCGTCTTCACCCAGATACGAACCCGATTGCACTTCGATGATTTCCAGCGGGATCTTGCCCGGGTTGCGCAGGCGATGCACCGAGGCGATCGGGATGTAGGTCGACTGGTTTTCGCAGAGCAGGAACACGTTGTCGTCGCAGGTCACTTCGGCGGTGCCGCTGACCACGATCCAGTGTTCGGCGCGGTGGTGGTGCATCTGCAGCGACAGGCATGCGCCCGGTTTGACCGAGATGTGCTTGACCTGGAAGCGCCCGCCCATGTCCACCGAGTCGTACGAGCCCCACGGACGGTAGACCTCACAGTGGTTCTGGGTTTCGCTGCGGCCCTGTTCGTTAAGGGTGTTGACCATCTGCTTGACGCCCTGAACCTTGTCCTTGTGGGCGATCATCATGGCGTCCTTGGTTTCGACCACCACAATATTTTCCAGACCGATCACCGACACCAGTTTGCCGTTGCCGTGGATCATGCAGTTCTTGCTGTCCTGGATCACCACGTCGCCTTTGGTGACGTTGCCGTTGGCGTCTTTCTCGTTGACTTCCCACAACGACGACCAGCAACCGACATCGCTCCAGCCGGCGGTCAGCGGCACGACGCAGGCGCGCTGGGTTTTTTCCATCACGGAATAGTCGATGGAGTTGTCCGGGCAGCAGGCGAAGGTGGCTTCGTCCAGTGTGACGGTGTCGGCGTCCTGTTCGCTGCGCTCAAGGGTCAGCAGGCAGGTGTCGTAGATGTCCGGATCGTGCTTTTTTAGTTCTTCGAGGAAGCGGCTGGCGCGGAACAGGAACATGCCGCTGTTCCAGTAGTAGCCGCCGGACTCGACGTATTCGGTGGCGCGTTTCACATCCGGTTTTTCGACGAAGTGCGACACGCGGCTGACGCCTTCGGGCAGCAGCGAATCAGCGGTGGACTTGATGTAGCCGTAACCGGTTTCCGGTTTGGTCGCCGGCACGCCGAACAGCACCATTTCGCCGTTTTCGGCGGCGACGGTGGCCAGGGCCAGGGCGCGTTGCAGGGCTTTCTGGTCTTCGAGAACATGGTCGGCCGGCAGCACCAACATCAGTTCGTCACGACCTTCATTGACCAGCATCATCGCGGTCAGGGCCACGGCCGGCGAAGTGTTGCGGCCGAACGGTTCCATCAGGATGCGCTGGCATTCGAGCTTGCGGTTGGCCAACTGCTCGTTGACGATAAAACGGTGATCCTTGTTGCAGACCACGATCGGCGTGTCCATGCCTTCGAACACCAGGCGTTCCAGGGTTTGCTGGAACAGGGTGTGTTCGCCGGTCAGGGCCAGGAACTGTTTAGGGAATTGCTTGCGCGAAAGCGGCCAAAGACGTGAACCGCTACCACCTGACAAGATCACCGGAATCATATTGTTTACTCCATAAAATCGATTTGGTTAGAGGCACGAACGTTGTGTCGTTTCACTCTTGTTTTTGTCTCGTACCGAGAGGCCACCGCATTCCCCCTGTAGGAGCTGCCGAAGGCTGCGATCTGTTGATCTTGATCTTTAAAAGCAAAGTCAAAAGATCGCAGCGTGCCGCAGCTCCTACAGGGATCAGCGTCTCATCGGAAAATTGATTAGCGCGTCGACACCGGGCGTTTCACCCAGACTGGCGACAGGCTGCTGCCCGAACCGGTGACGTACAGCACTGCTGCTTCACCGCGCTCCAGGGCAACCGGCTTCACGTCGCCGACTTTCTTGTCGCCTTCGTACAGCGCCAGGCTGACTTTCACCGGGTTGATTTCACGTTCGCCACGGCCTTTGGCTGCCACGTTCGGCACCACGTCGGTCTTGCCGTCGGCGGTCTTCAGGGTCAGCGGCTTGTCGCTGAGGTTCTGCACACGCACCAGGGATTTCTGCTTGTTCTTGAACGGTGGCTCTTCGATCAGTTGCGGCGCGCCGGAAGCGTTGTTGACCAGGGTGTAATAGTGATCACCGGCGAGTTTTACCGGCAGGGTCTGGCTGCCGACCTTGGCGCTGTAGTCGCCGCCCGGCATGAAGCTGAAGTCGCTGCTGGCCAGCGGCGCAACGTCGCTCAGGTTGGTGCTGCCGACGGTGGCGCTGACTTCAGCGTTGCTGGCGTTATAGATGCGCACGAAGCTCGAGCCTTTCGGGGCGGTCGGGCCGTAGAGGGCGGCGTCGCCACCGGCGAAGGCAGGTACGGAAAGTACGCTGAGGCCAGCAACCAGTGCGAAGCTTTTCACGAGACTTTGATGCGTAGTAGTGAAAGTCATGGTGTACCTCTCTTTCAGTTTTGCGCCCGGTCGGGCGTCTCGGATTTAGTGTTTGCAGCTACGTTTTGTTGGCGTGCGCCGGCTTGTTTGAGCTCTGCGACCCACTGCGGGTCGGCGTCACCGATTTCGTTGTTCACAGGCAGATATCGTTCAGGAAACTCCCAGATCAGCACCTGTGGCGGGCTGTTCTTGAAGTCATCGCTTTTCAGGTAGCTGAGCATCGGCAGGATCGGGCCGTGGCCGTCTTCGGCGTAATTGACCACGTCGCTGTGCAGCGCTTGTTTCAGCGCACCGACGAAGTTCCAGTTGGGGTTGGCGCTGTAGCTGGTACCGATCAGTGCGACCGGTACTTCGCTGTTGGCGAACAGCGCGTCGTCACCGGCAGGCTGATCGCCAGCGGCCACGGTGTTGCGCTTTTGCAGCGGTTCTTGCGCCGGCATCAGGTTTTCGAACAGCGGGTCCAGCGGCAGGAACAGGCGCAGGTCGCCCTTGTGCGTGACCTTCTCGGCAGGCGTGGTGACAAAGCGCTGCGGCTCGCCGCTGAGCGGGAACTTGTCAGTGATGGTTTTCGCCAGGGTGTTGGCCGCAACCTCGGCGCCCTCAGGCGTCCAGTGCGTGTCGGTGCGCAGGAACACTTGCTGACCGTTCTGCTTGGCCTGTTGCAATGGCTTGAGCAGGTCAGGGGCGAGGATCTTGTCCGCCGCAACGCGGTTGTGGAAATCCTCATAGAGGTTGGCGTGGATGCTCGCCGGTTTCACTTCACCCAGGTGTTCCGGGTACAGGCGAACCTTGGCCGGCACAATCGCCATCACCAGTTTCACGCCTTTCTCTTTGAGGGTCTGGCGTACGCCTTCGACCAGCGCGTAGTTACCTTGCAGGTTCAGCTCTTCGTTGACGATCGGGTTGAATTCCTCATCGCTGTATAACCACTGATCGCGACCGAGCACGACGCCCGGACGACCTTCGTTGAACAGTTTGAAATCCAGCGCAGCCCAAAGGTTTGTGCCCAGGCGCTTGATCGGAAACTCTTCGTCATAGTGGGTTTCCACGGCTTTGGTCCATCGGCCGTTGAGCACCGTGGCGTCGGCGTTGGTGCTGAAGCCGAAGAAGCTGCGTACCGACCACAGACCCAAGACCAGCAGGGTCACCAGGAACAGGGCGATGTAGAAGATGCGTAATGAGCGGGTCATGTCAGATCCCTCAGAACTGGAAGTAAAGGAACGGCGAGAAGCTTTGCGCCGAGAGTTTGAGAATCGAGGCGATGAACAGCAGCAGAATCGCTGCGCGCATTGCGTAGCGCGACCAGTCAGCCGTCCAGTAGGCCGGTTGCACCTGGGCGTCAACGCCGACGGTGTAGCCAGGCTCGTGGATGCTCGCCGGGTTTTCGCCGGGGGCTGCCTTGATCATTCCAGGGGTTGCAGCGGCCGGGCCGTCGGCTTCGACATCGACCGCAGGCTTGGTTTTGACCGGTGGCTGATGGGTGTACAGATCACGCAAGCCGAAGAACGCCAGCGTCACGTAAGCCACCACCAGCGTCGCCACTTGCAGACCGGTAAGGCTGGCCTGATTGAGTTCCGACAGCGACCAGTCACCGAAGCTGAACATCGCGCCGTACATGCGCCCGGCAACGTGCAGGTTCTCGGCACGGAAGATCACCCAGCCCATGACCACCAGCAGGAAGGTCAGCGCCCAGCGGATCGGGTTGAGGCTGCGCGGCGAGGTGTTCAGACCCAGCGCTTTTTCAATCGCCAGCCACATGCCGTGCCACGCACCCCAGACGATGTAAGTGATGTTCGCGCCGTGCCACAGACCACCGAGGAGCATGGTCAGGAACAGGTTGCGATAGGTCATCAGCGTGCCTTTACGGTTACCGCCGAGGGTGATGTACAGGTAGTCACGCAGCCAGGTCGACAGGCTGATGTGCCAGCGGCGCCAGAACTCGGTGATCGACTGGCTGATGTACGGCTGTTTGAAGTTTTCCATGAAGCGGAAACCCATCATCAAGCCCAGGCCGATCGCCATGTCGCTGTAACCGGAGAAGTCGAAATACAGTTGCGCGGTGTAGGCCAGTGCGCCGAGCCAGGCATCACCCGTGGTCGGGTTTTGCAGGGCGAAGCAATGGTCGGCCACGACAGCGAGGGTGTCGGCGATGAAGACCTTCTTGATGAAACCCTGCATGAACCGTGTGCAGCCCTCGGAGAATTTGTCGAGGGTGTGCGTGCGGTTGTTGAACTGGTCGGCGAGGTCGCGGAAACGCAGAACCGGGCCGGCAATCAGGTGCGGGAAGATCGCCACGAAGGCCGCGAAGTCGATCAGGTTGCGCGTCGCCGGGGTGTCACCGCGATACACGTCGATGATGTAGCTGATCGACTCGAAAATGTAGAACGAGATACCGATCGGCAATAGCACGTGGGTCAGGATGAACGGCGACAGACCGACCGAGGTCATCATCGCGTTGATGCTGTCGACACCGAAGTTGGCGTACTTGAAGTAGCCGAGGATGCACAGATCCACTGCCACGCCGAGCAACAGCCAGCGTTGCGCCGGTTTGGTCCGCACGCCGGCAGCACCGACTTTCAGGCCGATCCAGTAGTTCCACAACGTGACGGCAGCGAACAGCGCCAGGAAGTCCACCCGCCACCACGCATAGAACACGTAGCTGGCGAGTAGCAGCAGCAGATTGCGATAACGAATCCCGCTCAGGTAGTACATGCCGAGAAAGATCGGCAAGAACAGAAACAGGAACACGTTGGATGAAAATACCATCCCGATCTCTCCATGTTTGAACCAACAGTCAAGGGCCAAAGCCCCCCCAAACCCCCCGTGGTAGTGGAGGGGTGACACAGTGCTTGCTTGAGGTCGGAGCTGGCCGTCAGACCGCGCCCCTCACCCCCCGCCCTCTCCCGGAGGGAGAGGGAGCCAGATCTCCATGGTCTTCAGAAAAGGAGATCGGCTCGATATTTCAGGTCGGCGAATTTCTGAAAAGCACCTCGTTCAGTCCCCTCTCCCTCCGGGAGAGGGTTAGGGTGAGGGGCTTTTGCTCTTCGCCTTTCAAGAACCCTTGTTGCCCTTTTCATGGGACGGGTCGTAGACCTTGGTCAAATCCCCGCCCAGGCGGAAGGTCTTGAACGGCTGCATGCCGCGCTTCTTCTCGATCACATCGGCCGGGCAGGTGTAGAGCGTGCAGAACGGTTCGAGCCAGGCGAATTTCATGTCCTCTTTCAAGTCGGTCATGTCCTGCTTCTTGCCGTTCTTCTCTTCGAATTCGTCCGGGTCTTTCACGCCGGCCAATACGCGATCACCCAGACGCTTCAGCGCGCCGTTGTTTTCCTGACGCAAATCCACCCCGTTGACCTGAGCGAAACTGGCGATCATTGCCAGCGGCGGCAGGGCGTAGTTGTGATAGGCGAGGGCGCGTTGCTGGCGCTTGAGTTCGTTCGGCAGGAAACCGTCAGCATCGACTTGATTCACGCCGACCTTGTATTCCTTCACCGCCCAATCAAACAGGTCACGGCGGTTGGTGGCGATGGACGTCGCCATCACCGACCAGGCTGCCCAGTACGAGTGGTTGTTGGTTTTTTCCAGCGGCAGGTTGTCCCAGTCGCTGACCACCTGATCGGCCATTTTGCTGAACCACGCTTCGATCTCCTGCGCCTCCTGCTGGTGTTGAGCCAGTGGGTGCGAGTCGGAGAACTTCAGGCGAATGTACGAAGAGGCCATGCTGCCCAGCGCCCATTTGCGCATCGATTTGCCGGTGTGGTTGAAGTCTTTCGACATCAGCGCATCGGCCTTGGCCCACGCGGTCAGCCAGTTCAGCGTGCAATCGAGCTGCTCCGGGCGACCATCACGCATGAACTGCATGACGCGTTTGGCGGTACCGCGTTCCAGCGTGGTGATGTCTTTGGTGGTGTCGCGGAAGGCTTTTTCCGACTGCACGTTCAATGTCGAACGGGCCTTGTCCGAGCCTTCGTATTTGCTGCGAAATTGCAACGCGCCGGTGTACGGCGTCGGCATTGCATCGCAGCCTTCGCTTTTGTCGCCGGTCTTGAATTTATCCACAGGCGCGAAGTAGCCCTGAGGTGGACGCAGTGGTGCGGCGGCCTGCGCGGTGCCGGCGAAGATCGCCAGCCCGAGCAGCGTCGGCGCTAAAAGAGTTTTCAGTTTCGAGTTTCGCATAGCAGACCTCATTGCCCGACCTGAGCGGTTTGTTGCCCAGCGCCCGGGAATACGTTGCGTTTGCAGATTTTCGCTTCGACTTTCTGTGGCGCGGCGCCGGCTTCTGGCCCTTGGACTTCGACCGCCAGCAGGTTTTGCGAGGCCCAGTCTTCGTCCGTGCGCAGCTCAAAGGCGAAACGACCGTCGGTGTCGGAGGTTTCCGGTTTCTCGATCTTGATGTCCTCGTGGCGACCGTTCATGTACCAGAGGGTGGCTTGCAGGGTTTTCACCGAGGTGTCGGCGAAGCGGATGTCGACCTGATGGCTGCTGTTCTGCAGGTTCAGGTTCTTGCTGTTGACCATCAGTTCTTGTTTGCTGCCCGGCTTCAGCATGGCGCTGCCGGTCATCTGTGCATCTTTGCCTTCGCAGCCGTTGTCGAGCAGGGCCATCATCTGGCGATAGATGGTTTCCTGATCAAGGCGATACAGCGGCGAGAATTCCCAGATGAGAATCTTCGGTGGAGTCTTCTGGAATTCGTCGCTGCCCAGGTACTGCAACATCGAACCTTCCAGACCACCGCCGGGGAAGGCGACGTTGAGAATGTCGGCGCCGATGGCCTCTTCTAGGAAGCCGGCGAAGTTGTAGTTCTTGCCGCTGTGCGATGTACCCACGAGGGTGATTTGCGGGTTGCCGGAATCACCGAACAGATCGCCGTCACCGGCTTCGCCCTTAGGCTCGGTGGTGAACTGGTCCATGTACTGGATCGCATAACTGGTGCCGCACAGTTGCCCGGCCATGTTGTGCAGGGTGCCGGTCTTGCCCATGCGCCCGGACTTCTTGGTCTCGAACTCACGCTTGGGAATGTCGGCGAAGGCCGGGATCTGCTTGACCTTCTCGGCGACGATTTTCGCGGTGCGCTGGGCGCCGTATGGCGTCCAGTGTTGATCGCCGCGGAAGTAGAAGTCGTGGGCGGGCAGGGTGTCCGGCAGCGATTCGTTGGTCAGTGGCGACAGGTCCGGCACCACGTAACCCATCTTGGCGAAACGGCCGAGCATGGTCTTGTAGTTGCCCAACGCCTTCTCGTAATCGAATGCGGCTTTTTCCTGCGGGTTGAGCTTGTTGCGGTTCACCAGGCCACGGGTCGGCTGATAGACGATCACCAGCTCGACGCCTTTGCTCTTGAACGCATCGTGCAGTTGCTGCATGCGCTTGTAGCCGGCCGGGGTGGTGTTGAATTCGGTGCGCAGGTCTTCCTGGGTACGGAACAGCCAGTCGCCCTGGGCCTGCACCAGCGTGGTGAAGTTCTGCTGATAACGCGTGGTGTAATTCTTCGCGTCGTGTGCTTCAGGGCACAGGTTGCAGCACGGATCGGCGGTGAACTTCGGCGGGGTAGCACCGGCAGCCTCATCGGCACGGGCGCCATTGCTGGCCACCAGAATGCCCACGGTCAGGGCCGACAGGCTGAGTAATTTGATCAAGTGTGGGTGCATAAAATTATCCTCAGTCCTGCATTTCTGTCTGGCGTTCGACAGGGTCGATCAGCACGGCTTTCTGCTGGCGCACCAGCAAGTCGAGAATTTCATCCTGGCGCTCGCCGAGGATGCCGTTGAAGCTGATGCCGCTGGATTTGGTCGGCGCCAGCATCGATACGCGGTACAGCTCGACGCTCAAAGGCGAGTCGATCGACAGCGGGCCGCTGCCGTTGGCCGCCAGTTCACCGCCGACCACGATCAGCGACACTTGCGCGTCGAACGGGTCGAGCTTGATGTCGCGGTCGGTGTCGGTCAGGTCTTTGATGTGGCCGTAGACGCCGGTCAGACCGTTGGCCATGGCGATGTTTTCGTAGAGGCGAATGTTCACGCTGTTACGAATGCGGATGCCGTGGCGCTTGTTGCTGATGACCTTGTTGCCCCACAGCAGATTGTCGGCAGACTCGTAGAGGGTGATGCCGTCGGTGTGGTTCTTGTAGATCTCGTTGTAGGCAATGATGTTGTTGACGCTGTTACGGTCGATCACCAGGCCCGAGAGGTGGTTGTCATAGCTCTTGTTGTTGAAGATGAAGCTGTCGTTCACTTCCCTAGAAATAATGATCCCGTGCTTCTTCTTCGTGCCGTGCACAGTGTTCTCGGCAATGATCAGGCCGTGGGAACGGTCGTGCGGGTCGATGCCGTAGACGATGTTGTCTTTGTAGGTGTTGCCCTTGACCACAAAGTCGCGGGTCTCGTAGCAGTAGAAGCCGTACCACATGTCCGAGAACTCGGAGCCGACGATCCAGCCGGTCGGCTCGGAACGCTTGAGCACCTTGGCCATGTTCGGCGTGTACTGGGAAATACTCACCCCGTAGGACTTACTGTTGGCGTAACCGAAACTGGCCATCTTGCTGTTGACGATGTAGGTCTCGGTGCCGCCCCAGGCGAGCAGGAACGGACGGAATTCTTTCGGCGAACGGAACGTCGCCGGGCCGTTTTCCTTCTCGCGCCAGCCAGTGACTTTGGTGTCACGCACAAACAACTGACCGTCGTTGACCAGGAACGAACCGGCCTCTTGGGACAGACGCAATTCCTGGGTCTGGCCGTCGATTTCGAGGATGCCTTTACGGCCAACCACGATCGGCAACTTCGACAGGTACACGCCCGGCGAGGTCTCGCTGAAATACTGCTTGGGCAGTTTCTGCGCCAGCTCCTTGAGGTTGATGTAACCGTCGTCGACGAAGATCGCCTGCGGGATGCCATGCTGACGCACCACCCATTCGACCATCTTGTTGTCGCCGCCGATGAAGTCCTTCAGGGCGTCTTCCTGCATCATCCGGCGCACGCTGACCTTGCCCGCTTTGCTGCGCACGATTTTCGCGGCGGCGGCTTCGGCGGTGTAGCCGGAGATGTCCGGCAGTTTTGGCGCGGCCAGGTTCAGCGCCTCGGTGGGTGCGCTGCTGACGGTGTAGGTCTTGGCTTGCTGCAACTCTTTGGCGGTGGTCACAGGCTTGGCCGGTTCCACCGTGGCGAAGGCACCAGCCGAGGCCAGCAGCATTGCGCCGGCCAACAGGCTGAGCGAGCCTTTCCTTGCATGATTCATGTCGGGCACTCCCTTCGCGGTTTGCATCAGAAGCGCCAGATCACGTCGATGAACGCGCGGTGCATGTACGAATCAACCTGGCTGCCATAGGCGTCGCCCGGCTTGAACACGCCGCCACGGAATCGCACCAGTGCCGAAGGCTCGTCGATCGACTGGCTCAACGCCGCCGGCAACAGGCCTTGCTTGAAGTACTTGGTGACGACCAGGTCCATCTCCTGACCCAGATCCTTGTTGCCGTCCTGAAGTGGCAGCGAAGTGCTGGAGAGGATGGCGCCGGTCACGTCGTCGGTGTTGTTTTCCACGGCGTTGATGCCATTGCTGCCGACAGGTTTGCTGCCGTCGACGCGCCAGAACTTGTGATAGATCAGGCTGGCGTCGTACTCGTCGTTGAGCATCCACGAACCGAACAGGGTGGCGGTCTGCATGTTGTTCATTTCGCCACGGAAGGCTTCGCCGAAACGGTGTACGCGCGAACGGGTACCGGTGTAGTTCGAGCGATTGCTTTCCAGACCGGTCTGTTCGTAATCGGCGCTGGCGCGGGCATAGGCGGCACCGACTTGCCATTGCGGGTCGAGGCGCAGACGCACACCGATGTCGGTGGCCCAGCCGTCGACGTCATCGCTGCGCTTGGCTTGCGCCGGGCGCGAACCATCGGCGTTCAGCGCGTTGACCGTGTCGCGGTCGCCGCTCATGCCGGTGATGCTGCCCCAGTAGTTGACGGTGTTGGTGTTGCGCCAGTTGTAGGCATCGCTGTCGGCGGTGAGACCGAGCCAGCTGATGTCGCCGTTCTCTTTCTTGTCCAGCGAATCAGCGGCAACACCCGGCTCCGGATAATCCAGTTTGCCGTCATCGTGGGTATGGTGACCGCGAATGCCGACCCAGTTACCCGGTGTCCACTGGTAAGCGGCATCGGCGTAGGCGTGCAGGCGATCCTTGTCTTTCGGTGCCAGCTCTTTGAGGTCGGTGCGGTATTCGCTGAAGCGTTCGGCAACACCGACGTTGGCGCGCAACAGGGTGGTGTCGAAAGTCCAGTTCAGCGCTTCGATGTTGGTGTCGCGCCATTGGCCGTCGTCATTGCGCAGGCGTTGGCGACCGAACTTGAGCATTTCGCCCGGGTAAGGGGTGAGGCCGCTGTAGCCGACCCAGAACTCACGCATCGCCAGGTAGTTTTTCTTGGTCTTGCGATCACCGTTGTCGGTGGTCTGGGTGCCGTCGCTGTCGGACTGCTGCAGGGTGTCGGTCTCGATGATGTCGGTCGAGGTCACGGCCTGGCCCATGGCGTAGGCGCTCCACGCGCCGCTTTCGCCGTAGACCCACGGACGCAGATCGAGGCCGACACCGTTGACGTCGCCGCCACTGGCGGTGCCGAGGTCGCGGTCGTCTTCGGACTGGCCGGTGATTTTCACTTCGAGGCCGAAGTTTTTGCTTTCAGTCATCGCAGCCAGTGTCGGGCAAGACCAGATCAGCGCGAAAGTGAGGCCAATGCCGGCCTTCACGAATGGATTGAGCTTCATAGTTTTTCCTCGCCGTCTTCTTCTTGCAGGGCGTGCAGTTGCAGCGTGTTCTGATTCAGGGCGCCACGGCTGGCCTGTTCCTGTCGCAGCAGGCGCTGGGCTTCGGCCAGACGCTCGGGCGGCAACTGGGCAGCGATAGTCGTCGCCAGTTCATCGGCTTGCGGGGTGTTTTGCGCCTTGGCCAATTGGCTGAATACATAGGCGTTGAGCGGGTCGGGCTTGGTGCCCTTGCCTTGGGAAAACAGCTGGGCGATGGCGAAGTCGGCGCTGTTCTGGCCGTTGCGCGCAGCGGTCAGCAAATGGTCGAGAGCCTTCTGCGGATAGACCTTGCCCAGATAACCACGGCGGTAGATCTGGCCGAGGTAGTAATCGGCAGCGACTTCACGGCCCACGGCTTTCTGGAAATGTTCTTCGGCGACTTTGGCGTCAGCCGGAACCATTTTTCCTTCGTAGTAAAGCTTGCCCAGCAACAGCTCGGCGCGCGGCTGGTCGGCGGCGCGGCCGTTGTCCAGGTACTTCATCATCTGGTCGACGTCGCCCAGTTCCGGGTAGTCGTAAAGCAGTTGCGCGAGGGTCACCCACGACGCCGGGTAGCCTGGAGCAATCGGCTCAAGTAAAGACTGTGCGGTTTTTTCGTCGGTCTTGCCCAGGGTCGAATCGGCCAGTACACGGGCAACCGAATCGACGCGTTGAGCGGTGACGGTGCCACGGCTGTAACCGGCCTGCATCTGCTTGATCAGCTCAGCCTGTTGCTCAGGCTGGGCACGTTTCTGATAGACCGTGGCCAGTTCGACATAGCAAATGTCGGTGGTGTTGAGCGCGGCTTTGCAGATCTTTTCCACGTCATCCAGATGCTGGTCGTAGGTGCCTTGAGTGCGATACAGCAGCACTTGCGCGAGACCTGCTTCGGGGTAGCCGGATTTGCGCCACTGGTCGATCTGCTGCTGGGCGTTGATGTTCGGGAAGCTGTGCGGGTATTGCAGGTACAGCATCGCCAGCGGGATCAACGTATTGCCTTCTCCATTGGCGGCGGCTTTTTTCAGCAGGGTCTCGGCTTCGTGGTGCTCGGCTTCGGTGGAACCGGGTTTGGCCACCAGCAAGCGACCGAGACGAGCCTGAGCACGAGGCGAAACGCTGGCCGCTGCGCGATAAGTCGCTTCGGCCTGTTTCATTTGCGCAGGATCGCGGCTGTCGACCTGAATATCGGCGAGGCCCACTTGCGCTTCGCTGTAACCCAGATCGGCCAGTTGCTGGTAGTTCTGCGCGGCGGTGGCGGTGTCGCCACGCTTGAGCGCTTCGTTGGCCAGACGCTGATCGGGCAGGCCGGCGCAACCGGCCAGGGCAATTGCCATGGCCAGGGTCAGCGGAACCGGCAGGATTCTGATTGGGCTAGTCACAGGCATGTCCTCGACTTAAAGACCGGCAGCCATGGCTTTGTCGATCAACCAGTTCAGGTTCGGGCCACGGTCGCTGTTCACTTCCACCGGACGGCCGGCGAGGCTGCTGTCGAGCGACTCGTCAGGCTTGATCTGTACGCGGATATCGGAAGACAGGTCGGCGCTTTTCAGGCTGGTGCTGCTGACGATCTTGCCGGTGCGGATCTTGTCTTCGCCGGCGATCTGGAAGCTCACCGGGGTGCCCGGACGCACGTCGCCGAACTGGCGATAGGAGAAGCGTGCTTCCACATTCGCCTCGGTGTTGCGCGGTACCAGTTGGAAGATCACATCGCCCTTGCTCGCGTATTGACCGTCGGCCACCAGTTGCTGGGCCACGGTGCAATCGCACGGCGAGGTCAGGGTGCCGGTCATTTGCTTGCCGAACAGTTCTTCAACCTTGGCCGGGGACAGTTGGTCTTCTTCCAGATGCCCTTTGAGCACGTCGAGCATGCTGGTGCTGAAGGTCGCCAACGGTGCGCCTTTGGCGGCGACGCCGTCGGACTTGACCAGGCTCTGCACGGTGCCATCGCGCGGCATGGTGATGTTCATGCCCGGTACGCTGACAAGGCCCGCCTGCGCATGGCTGACGAAGTACATGCCGTACACCGATTTGAAGATGAAACCCGCCGCAACCAGGCCGACCGCAAAAATACCGGCACTGAACGTCACTGCTTTCAGACGCCCGAACGGGGTCATGCCGCTGCCGCCATCCTTGACCTTGCGCGCCTTGGTGAAGTTGTCGCGCTGCAGGGTCGCCAGTACTTCACCCATGCTGACGATGTCGCCGGCCAGGTGCGAAGTGATCAAGTGGCGCAGGGTGGAAATGTCCTGCGGCTCAAGGTTCTGGAACTGGCAACCGGCACGGCCGGTCTGGCGGTCGAAGGAGCGCACCTGCAGTTCAACGTCCATGGCCAGGCCGAGGTTGTCGATGACGAATTGCAGGCGGGCCTTGTACACCTCGCCGATGGTCAGCGGCATTTGCCCGGCGTTGAACGCCAGACCACCGGCGGACAGGTCGAGGACCCGTGCTTCCATTGGCGTCCGGTCGGGGCCGAAGAAACGCAGCTTGGCCGGGATTTTCACTCGGGCGTGTTGGCGCTGGGCTTCGGATTCATGCACTACGTTGGCGTTGACGGCGGTATTCATAGGGGCGATTTCCTTGTTAATTCAATAGGGGCGGGTCAGACCATCATCAGCAGCACGGCGACGAAAATGCTGCCGGCGGAGAAGGTCATGGTCCGAGACGACCAGGTGTTGAACCAACGTTGAAAGCTGGCGAGATCACGGGTCAGGGAAGTGGGTTGGCGAGTCCAGGATTGTTGGTCGAGGCGGAAGAACACGTAGATCTTCACCAGCGCACCGACGATCTGGTTGTAATAAAGAATCGCCGGGTAGGCCGGGCCGATCCGGTGACCGGAGCAGGACAACAGCAGGGTCAGAATCAGGCGGGTGATGCCGATCCACAGCAGGTAAACCAGGATGAACGCGGTGCCGTACTTGAAGCTGGCGATGATCGCCACGGTCAGACCGAGCAGCGACGTCCACATCGACACGCGCTGATCGAACAGCACCACCGAGGTGAAGGCGCCGAGGCGTTTCACACCCAGGCCCAAGGCGCGGGAGTTCTGTCGCAGGTTGTTGCCGTACCAGCGGAACATCAGTTTGCGACTGGCCTTGATGAAGCTCTTTTCCGGCGGGTGTTCAACGGTGTTGATCGCCGCGTCAGGCACGTAAAAGGTGTCGTAACCGAGACGCATCAGGCTGAACCAGCTCGACTTGTCGTCGCCGGTCAGAAACTTGAATCGGCCCAGACGCCAGTGCTGCAGCGAGTCGCTTTCAACGTCGGCGATGAACTCCGGGTTGGTGACCACGGTGGCACGGAACACCGACATGCGCCCGGTCATGGTCAGCACGCGCTTGGACAGGGCCATCGAGCACATGTTGATGTGACGCTGGGCGAAACGCAGCTTGTGCCATTCGCTCATGATGTAGCCGCCGCGTACTTCGCAGAACTCGTTGGTGGTCAGGCCGCCGACATTGCCGAACAACTGGAACCACGGCACGGTCTTGCGCACGGTGCCTTCGCCGAGCACGGTATCGCCATCGATCACGGCCACTACGGCGCGGTCGTCTGGCAGGTGACGGGAGATCGCGCGGAAACCGTAGGCCAGGCCATCACGCTTGCCGGTGCCGGGAATGCGCACGAAGTCGAGTTTGACTCGCTCAGGCGGATTCATCCGTGCCCACAGCGCCTTGACCAGCAGCTCATCGGACATTTCCACGATCGAGCAGACCACGGTGGTCGGCAGTTCGCAGTCGATGGCTTCGCGGATCACCGAGCTGTAGACCTGCGCAGTGGTCAGCGCGTCGATACGGAAACTGGTGACCATCAGAAACACATGCGACGGATCTGCCGCTTTACCCAGCTTGCGCACTTTACGGCGCAGGTGCGGGTAAACGATGTAGAGGAAAATCATGCCGCGCACAAAGTGCGTTGCACCCATCGAATAGCGCCAGATACCCACGGCGCCAATCAGAAAAATGAAGTCCTTCGACTCGGAGTCGAATGTGGACGTGGGCAGCATCAAGGCCAGGCCCATCAGCAGACTGAGATAAAAAAGCCAGCCGGCGGATTGCAGAAAAAAATGTTTGAGCTTGGTCATCAACGTCATCCGAAGGTGAGAAGGCTTCAAGCCGCAAGCTTCGAGCTGCAAGCGAAACGCTTTGGCTGGCAGCTCGAGGCTTGTCGCTTAGGGCTGCGTTACCAGCAAATGCCTTCGGTGCGCGTACCGGTGTCGGTGGCTTTGGCCATGAAACCGACCAGGTCGATGACCTGTTTGCCGTGCGGTGCTTGCTGAGCCAGCGCGCGGAATTTCTCGTCGCGGTTGCCGAGGATGATCACGTCGGAGTTGTTGACCACCGAATCGAAGTCCGCGTTGAGCAGGGACGACACGTGCGGGATTTTCGACTCGATGTAGTCCTTGTTCGCGCCGTGAACACGGGCGTACTCGACGTTGCTGTCGTAGATGCTCAGGTCGTAACCCTTGCCGATCAGCATTTCTGCCAGCTCTACCAGCGGGCTTTCGCGCAGGTCGTCGGTGCCGGCCTTGAAGCTCAGGCCGAGCAGGGCGACTTTGCGTTTGTCGTGGCTTTCAACGATGTCGAAGGCGTTCTGCACTTGCGATTCGTTGCTGCGCATCAGCGAGTTGAGCAGCGGTGCCTCGACGTCCAGGGAACCGGCGCGGTAGGTCAGGGCACGCACGTCTTTTGGCAGGCACGAGCCGCCGAACGCGAAGCCCGGACGCATGTAGTACTGGGACAGATTGAGGGTCTTGTCCTGGCAGACCACGTCCATCACTTCACGGCCATCGACGCCGACCGCTTTGGCGATGTTGCCGATCTCGTTGGCGAAGGTCACTTTGGTCGCGTGCCAGACGTTGCAGGTGTACTTGATCATCTCGGCGACAGCGATGTCCTTGCGGATGATCGGCGCGTCGAGTTCTTCGTACAGCGATTGCAGAACGTCGCCAGAAGCCTTGTCGAACTCGCCGATGACGGTCATCGGTGGCAGGTCGTAGTCGGCGATGGCGGTGGATTCACGCAGGAACTCAGGGTTGACCGCAACGCCGAAATCAACGCCAGCCTTCTTGCCGGAGCAATCTTCGAGGATCGGGATGACAACGTTTGCGACAGTGCCCGGCAGTACGGTGCTGCGCACGACGATGGTGTGGCGGGTGGATTTTTCACGCAGGACAAAACCGATCTCGCGGCATACCGCTTCGATGTAGTTCAGTTCCAGGTCGCCGTTCTTCTTGCTCGGCGTACCGACGCAGATCATCGACAGATCGGTGTCACGAATCGCCTCGGCGAAGTTGGTCGTGCCACGCAGGCGACCGGTCTGAATACCCTGTTGCAGAAGTTCGCCCAGGCCCGGTTCAACTATCGGCGATTTACCGGCGTTGATCATGTCGATCTTGTCTTTGGCAACGTCGACGCCAACCACGTCATGGCCCCGTGCAGACAGGCAGCCGGCACACACTGCGCCAACGTAACCCAAACCAAATATGCTGATGCGCATCGCAATTACCTCTGTATATATCAGGCCGTTAGAGGGCCGGAGTTAATGGTGTTCAGCGTTCATTAGTGCACTCGAAAGTGCGGCATACAGGCGCCACAATGCCGTGTGCAGGCATACTAAGTTTCGAGTGTCTAAATAAGTGCACTCAAGATGTGCGCAACCAGGCTTTGTTGTTATGACTTGCCCTGTTTTGCAGCCAATCTTCATGTTTGAAGATCTTGGTGCAGTCGTTTTTACGCGCTTGATGTCAGGTAGAAGCCTTTAAAATCAAGCGGTTGGGTGCTCAGGCGAGCACGTTTATAGGGGCGCGGTCATGGCCTTGCAGGGGATATTAATGGTGCGTATCTCCTGTCCATCAAGTTGTTTTCAGACTGGTTAGTCATCTAGGCAAGTTGCTGTGACAACTTGGTTACATGACTATCGACCCTGCGTAAGTTATCTCGTACAAACTCGGCGAGAATCGTTACCGGTGGTATGAGCTATGCATTTGGACGAAGTTCCTGCCCGCTCATCGCGAAATCTGAAATTTCTTGAAATATTGTCCTAGATGGCACTAGTCTCAATTTGATAGCACTTTCGTTTTCGACCTTTATTAACAGGCGAATAATCACATTAGATAGTTTTGTGCCACTACGGTGAAAAAATTTAGGTGCCACTACTGAAAAAAAAGATCAGTGTCGAGTGAAACTAATATTAGAAAAGATGGGGATATTTTTTTGGCGCCATAAAAATGGCAAAAACAGGCGGGGGATTTTTGACATCGTGCGACCTGCACGACTCTTTATAGAAAGAGTCGTGCAACGGGCATGCTTTATTCGGGGGCGTGATCGCGCAAAAACACCAGATTGTCCGGTTTCGATTGCTCGGCGCTGTAGCGATAACCCTGCACATCGAACTGCTTGAGCTGGGCTGGGTCGTTGATGCGTTCCTGGATCACGAAGCGGCTCATCAAACCACGGGCCTTTTTCGCGTAGAAACTGATGATCTTGTACTGACCGTTTTTCAGATCCTTGAAATCGGCATTGATGATTCGCGCATTCAACGCGGTGCGTTTGACAGCAGAGAAGTACTCGTTGGACGCCAGGTTGAGCAGCAAATCATCGCCTTGCTCGGCCAATGCTTCATTCAGCCATTCACTGATGCGCGTGCGCCAGAACGCGTACAAATCCTTGCCGCGCGCGTTGGCCAGTTTGGTGCCCATTTCCAGGCGATAGGGTTGCATCAGATCCAGCGGGCGCAGCAGGCCATAAAGGCCCGAGAGCATGCGCAGGTGTTTTTGTGCGTAATCGAAATTCGCTTCACTGAAGGACTGGGCGTCGAGACCGGTGTAGACGTCACCCTTGAATGCGAGCAGGGCCTGCTTGGCGTTTTCCGGGGTGAAGGCTGGCGTCCAGCTGCCGAAACGTGCGGCGTTGAGCCCGCCGATCTTGTCTGAGACGTGCATCAATTCGCTGATCTGCGCTGGCGACAGCTCACGCAATTGCTGAATCAGCTCCTGAGAGTGGTCGAGGTATTGCGGCTGGGTGAAGCGCTGGGTCGCCGGCGGTGTTTCGTAATCGAGGGTCTTGGCGGGGGAAATCACCATCAGCATGAAGTCGTCTCCTTTAATCGTGGGGGCGATTCTAGGGGGTTGTCGGTGTTGACTCCAGCTATCAAGTCCATAGGTGATCGACGGCTGGCCCCAATCCCCCGTGGGAGCGAGCCTGCTCGCGAAAGCAGTGCATCAGTCGACTTCGATGGCGGATCTGAATCCGTATTCGCGAGCAGGCTCGCTCCCACATGGGAATCTGTGTTGCTGAGGGAACTGTGTGGGATCAGCTATAGTGCCGCCCGGGTTTTGTTACGGAGACATCCCATTGCGCATTGTTCTTTTATTCACCGCGTGGCTATTGAGCTTCGGTGCCGTTGCGGCGCCGGGCGATGTGGCGACGCTGGATCGCAGTACCTGGCCGGAGCAACTGAGCAGCCCTACGCTGTTCGACGTGGCATCGCGGGCGGAAATCCTCATGTTCGCCCGCGGTCTGCTGGGCACCGAGTCGATGGACGAAGCCGCCCTGGCCCAGCGCCTGGGGCTGCGCACGGTCAATATCGACGCGGTTAATAGCCTGCGCCAACGGCTGTGGCAGCGTCTGCTGGCCAACTACAACTTCGCTCAGCAGAGCTGCGATCAGGACGCCTCGTTCTGCTTCCTCGTCGAAGACTTGCCGACTCTGCGCGAGCAAGCCGCCAAGTTCGTGGTCAGCGATGACAGCTATTACACCAAGTGGGCCGAGCCAAGCCGGATCTTCCATTTGCTCTATCTGGACGAGTTGATGCGCAAGGCTGCGCTTTCGCCTCAGAACAGCAACGAATTCGATCGTTTTGGCGACTACGAGCGCAACGGCGAGGAAATGCATGACCGGCTGTTTCTGCTGACCTTCGACAGCGCCGCCAACGTGCAACCGGACAACACCGACTGGCTCACCGAGTACCTGCGCAAGGCGAACATGAGCGGCACGTTCTTCATGCTTGGCAAGGATATTCAGGCGCGGCTGGGTGACCGTTCGGTGAGCAACCTGCAAGCGGCGTTTTCGCAACAATGCGTCGGCGTGCAGGGTTGGGAGTTCCGTTCCCACAGCCATTGGCAGGACTGGCAGGACTCGGTGCGGCGCAGCGCTGATCTGGTCAGGAACAAATTGCCGGAAAACTACGTGCCGCTGTTCCGCCCGCCGGATGGCCAGCGCCGCAGTGACGCACAAGGTTTCTTCAATAGCCAGGGTCTGCAAGTGGCGTTGTGGGACATCGACGCCCAGGATGGCGCGGGCAAACTCAAGGGGCCCCAGAGCGCGCAGCGGGTGCTGACCCTGATGCTGTTGTGGCGCCATGGAGTGATCAATTTCAACATGAAGCAGGATGCGGTGAAGACCGCGATGCCGTGGCTGATCACACAAACTGCGCAAAGTGGCATCGGCTGGGAGGATTGTCAGGACGCGTTTCGCTGAGAAACGGCAAAAGCCCGGAAACATTGGGCTTGGGGTGATTTTTTCAGAGGTTTCAGTGCAGGTGGACTTCCGACTCTAACGGGGGCAGGGCGGTCCGCCAAGGGCTTTTCGTCACTTTGCAAAATAAACTTAAAAAAACCGTCAAAGTGCTTTTTTATGTCATGGGTTTTGGAGTATTACGAAGACAGACCGCCGAAACCTGCAACACAGGTGGCGTCTTCCAAGACCCGTTTGTTTGCAGTCACTTGAATCTCCGCAGGTGAGATTTCGGCAGTCACTTCGAGGCGCAGCACCGCCAAGGTATTGCGTCTACTGGCTCTGACATAGGTGACCGAGTATGGATGATCACGGACGTAGCCCTTCCTCCAACCAGCCAATCCTTTATGTACTCGATACCAACGTATTGATTCACGATCCAAACGCCCTGCTTAATTTCGAAGAACACCACGTCGCGATCCCGATGACCGTGCTTGAGGAGTTGGACAAGCTCAAGAGCGGACATCACAGCGTTGCCGCCGAATGCCGTCAGGCCATCCGGCTGATCGACAAGACCCTGGGTGACGCCTCCCCCGAGGACGTCGAACTGGGTGTGCCGATCCAGCGCGGCAAGAGCGGGCCGAAGGGCTTGCTGTCAATTCTGATGAGCAAAAAGGCCGAGTCGAACCTGATTCTGCCCGAGCACCTGAACGACAACAAAATCATCAACCAGTTGATCGACCTGCACACCCGTGATCCGCAGAAAGCTGTGGTGCTGGTCACCAAAGACATCAACATGCGCCTCAAGGCGCGCGCCTGCGGGATCGCGGCCGAGGACTACAGCACCGACCAACTGGTCGATGACGTGTCCCTGCTACCCAACGGCTACCACAACATGACCGGTTCTTTCTGGGACCGCGTGAGCAAGGTCGAAACCCGTCAGGACCACGGCCGCACCTGGCATCAGGTGCAACTGATCGACAACCTGCCGGCGGTACACATCAACGAGTTCATCATTGACGAACAGGGCTTTGTCGGCTGGATCAAGGAAATCCAGGAAGACAAACTGCTGATCCTCGACCTGCATCAGGAACCGCTGCTGCACCAGGAAGCCTGGGGCCTCAAGCCGCGCGACATCTATCAGAGCCTGGCGCTGTACGCACTGCTTGATCCGGACATCCATCTGGTCAACCTGTCCGGCGCTGCCGGTTCCGGTAAAACCATCCTGGCGCTGGCCGCTGCGATCGAGCAGACCATGGTCAGCAAGCGTTATCGCCGCATCATCGCCACCCGCAGTGTGCAGGGTCTGGATCAGGAGATCGGCTTCCTGCCGGGCACCGAAGCGGAAAAAATGGAGCCTTGGCTCGGCGCCATCACCGACAACCTCGAAGCCTTGCACATGGATGACGAAAACACCCATGGCAGCGTCGACTACATCCTCAGCAAAGTGCCGTTGCAGTTCAAATCGCTCAACTACATTCGCGGTCGCAGCTTCCAGCAGAGCCTGATCCTGATCGACGAATGCCAGAACCTCACGCCGCACCAGATGAAAACCATCATCACCCGTGCCGGTGCCGGTTCCAAAGTGGTGTGCCTAGGCAACCTGGCGCAGATCGACACCCCTTACCTGTCCGCGACCAGCTCCGGGCTGACCTACCTGACCGAACGCTTCAAGGATTTCCCCAACGGTGTGCACATCACCCTGCAAGGGGTGCCTCGCTCAATCCTGGCCGAATACGCCGAATCGCATCTGTAATCCTTCCAACAGAACCGGGCGGCCCAACATCCGCCCGGTTTTTTATGCCCTATACGAAGAACGCCATATTCAAGCGTGCGGAAATTTGACCCGCAGGTTTACAATCCCCGCTCCTGATCAGGAGTAATCCCGTGCTGACTCATCTCGATTCCCAAGGTCGCGCCAACATGGTCGACGTCACCGAAAAAGCCGTGACGTTCCGTGAAGCGACGGCCCAAGCGCTGGTGCGCATGCTCCCCGAAACTCTGCAGATGATCGTCAGTGGCGGCCATCCCAAAGGCGACGTGTTTGCCGTAGCGCGTATTGCCGGCATTCAGGCGGCGAAGAAAACCAGCGATCTGATTCCCCTGTGCCATCCGCTGATGCTCACCGGCGTCAAAGTCGAACTCAGCGCTGAAGGCGAAGACGCCGTGCGCATCGTCGCCCGTTGCAAACTGTCCGGGCAGACCGGCGTCGAGATGGAAGCGCTGACCGCTGCCAGCGTCGCTGCGCTGACTATCTATGACATGTGCAAAGCCGTGGATCGCGGCATGACCATCGAAAGCGTGAAGCTGCTGGAGAAGGTCGGTGGCAAGAGCGGTCACTTCCAGGCGGAGCAACCATGAACGTGACCGTGAGGTTTTTTGCCCGTTACCGTGAAGCACTGGGTGTTGATTCGGTAAAGGTCGAAGGCGATTTCGCCACTGTTGATGACGTGCGCGCTTTGTTGGCCAAGCGTGATGGCGCCGAGGTGTTGAGCGAACAGAACTTGATGTGCGCGCGCAACGAAGACCTCTGCCAACTCGATGAGCCTGTTACCGATGGCGACGAAGTGGCGTTCTTCCCGACCGTGACCGGAGGCTGAGCCATGGCAATTCGCGTGCAGGCCAAGCCGTTCGACCCGGGTGCTGAAGTCAACGCAATGCATGCGGCCAATGTCGGCGTCGGCGCGGTGGTGAGTTTTGTCGGCTACGTGCGCGACTTCAACGATGGCCTCGATGTGGCCGGCATGTTCCTCGAGCACTATCCGGGCATGACCGAAAAGGCCCTGGGCAAAATTGCCGTCGAAGCCGAGCAGCGCTGGCCATTGTTGAAGCTGGAAGTGCTGCACCGCATCGGCGCGCTGGAACCGGGCGAGCCGATTGTCTTTGTCGGCGCCGCCAGTGCCCATCGCCAGGCAGCATTCGATGCCTGCGCTTTCGTCATGGACTACCTGAAAACCCGTGCGCCGTTCTGGAAGAAAGAAAACACCAGCGACGGCCCGCGCTGGGTGGAAGGGCGCGACAGTGATCATGCGGCGGCGGATCGCTGGAACAAGTAAGTCCTGTTGTTTCACCAAAAAGATCGCAGCCTTCGGCAGCTCCTACAGGGTGTACGACATCCCAATGTAGGAGCTGCCGAAGGCTGCGATCTTTTGCTTTTTCTGCTGATTGACGATCCATACATTAAAGTCCAGTATGGATTTACAAGTACAAAATCACCGTTCAGCTCTTTCTTCTGTCTTGCCAAACCAACAACAACCCGCGAGAGAACGAACATGAAGAAACTCCCCCTCATCACCGGTCTGGCCCTGAGCCTGCTGGCGTGCACCAGCTCGTTTGCCGCCGAGAAAACTCTGCGCATCGGCATCGAAGCCGCTTACCCACCCTTCGCCTCGAAAACCGACAAAGGTGAAATCGTCGGTTTCGACTACGACATCGGCAACGCCCTGTGCGCGCAGATGAAGGTCAAATGCGTGTGGGTCGAGGGTGAATTCGACGGTCTGATTCCTTCCCTGAAAGTGAAGAAAATCGACATGGCGCTGTCGTCCATGACGATCAACGAAGACCGCAAGAAGTCAGTGGATTTCACCCACAAGTACTACTTCACTTCGTCGCGACTGGTGATGAAGGACGGCGCCACGGTCGATGACCAGTACGCCAGCCTCAAGGGCAAGAACGTCGGCGTACAGCGTGCGACCACCACCGACCGTTATGCCACCGAGGTGTTCGAACCCAAGGGCGTCAACGTCAAGCGCTACAGCAACAACGAAGAAATCTACATGGACTTGGCCGCCGGGCGACTTGATGCGATTTTCGCCGACACCATTCCCCTGAATGATTTCCTCACGATGCCGCGTGGCAAGGGCTATGCGTTTGTCGGGCCGGAGTTGAAAGATCCGAAATACGTCGGCGAAGGGGCGGGGATTGCGGTGCGCAAGGGCAATTCCGAGTTGGTCAGCCAGTTAAATGGCGCGATTGATGGCATTCGCGCCAGTGGCGAATATCAGAAGATTTCCGAGAAGTACTTCAAGTCCGATATCTACGGCGACTGATAGTCCGCCATCGCTGGCAAGCCAGCTCCCACATTGTCTGCGTCGAGCACAAATATGTGATCACCGCAGAACCTGTGGGAGCTGGCTTGCCAGCGATGGGGCCAGAAAAATCACCGCAGATTTTCAGCCCTTCAATTCCTTCAAATGCTTGTACACCGTCGCCCGCCCCATGTTCAGCACGTTGGCCACATAGTTCGAGGCGCTCTTGCCCTTGAACGCGCCCTCGGCGTGCAGCGCCAGCACCAGTTCGCGTTTGTGATCGCGGGTCAGCAGATTAAGGCTCAGTTGTCGTTCGCGCAGCCACGCATGCAGGAAGGTGTTGATGCGCTCCTGCCAGTCATCGCGAAACAGTGAATCCGGTTGTGGAATCAGTTTGCTGGGCGAGAGAAACAGATCCAGCGCAGCCTTGGCATTTTCGAACAGCGAAATATTCAGATTGATGCACAGCACCGCCAGCGGATGGTCTTCGCTGTCGCGCAAGACTGTGCTCAGACTGCGAATTTTCTGGCCATCCCAATTGAGTTTTTCGTACGGGCCGATATTTCGCTCGCTGACGTCTTCGCTGAGCATGTCTTCCAGCGATGACTCGTCGCCGATCTCGCGTTTGGACAAGTTGTTGGCGATGTAGTCGACCTTCTGCGTGCGCAAATCGTGCAGCACCACTTCGGCGTGAGGAAAGAACAGCGTGGCGATGGCGTCGGCGATGGCACGGAAGTTATCCATTGCCGGGTCGAATTCGGGGGCGGTCATGACAGTGGAGCTCCAGGCAGCGTCAACGCCTCCGTAAACAGGAGGCGCTGCGAGTGTGCCGCAATCCGTTGGGCGCGTCATCCGGACGGCGGATCAGGCGAGGCGGGCAGGGGATAGCATGCTGCTGTCCAGCCCGAACTGGTGCAGGTGCTCGGGTAGCGGTTCACCGCGCACCAATGCCGCACTGGCCTGGCCCATTGCCGGTGATGTCTGTATGCCGTAGCCGCCCTGCGCCGCTACCCAAAACAGCCCCGGCACCTGCTGATCGAAACCGCTGAGCAAGTCGCCGTCGGCGACAAAATTGCGCAGGCCGGCCCAGGTGCGGGTCGGGCGGCGGATGGTCAGGGTCGTGGCCTCCTCGATCTGGTAGATGCCCGTGGCAATATCCAGTTCTTCCGGCTGCACATCGTGGGGTTCGACCGGGTCGGCGTTGGCCGGCGAGCCGAGAAACATGCCCGCATCGGGTTTCATGTAGAACGATTCGTCGAGGCTGACCAGCATCGGCCAATGGTGAATATCCACGCCTTCGGGTCCGGCAAAAATGAATGCGGCACGGCGTTTTGGTTGCAGGCCCAGCGATCGGGCGCCGGCCATTTCACCGACCTTGTCGGCCCAGGCGCCGGCGGCGTTGATGATCACCGGAGCGCTGAACGTCTGGCCGTTGGTCTGCACATGCCAAATACCGTTGGCGTCGCGATCAAGGCTCACCACCTGGCAATCGGTATGCACTTCGCCTTTATTGCGACGGATACCGCGCAGGTAACCCTGATGCAGGGCGTCGGTGTCGATATCGCAAGCCGTCGGGTCGTAGATCGCGCCGTGGACTTTTTCCCGGCGCAGGATCGGCAGGCGCGCGCAGGCTTCGTCGGCGCTGAGCAGTTGCATCTGTGGCACCGTGGCTTTGGCGCTGAGGTACTGGTTATTCAGTTCGGCGGCGTCACCGGTGAAGTCCACGGTCATTTCGCCGCGCGGGGTCAGCAGCGGGTGCTCGCAGAAGCCGGGCGGTGGATTGTCGAAGAACTCACGGCTGGCCTGGGTCAGCGCGCGTACTTGCGGTGTGCCATATGCGGCGGTGAACAGTGCGGCGGAGCGTCCGGTGGAGTGATAGGCCGGATGGGATTCACGTTCCAGCACGATGACTTTGGCGTGCGGTGACAGCCAGAAGCCGGTGGAAGCGCCAGCAATTCCGCCGCCGATGATGATGAAATCTGCCTGGCTCATGAAAATCTCCAAGGGTTACGAGAACTTGTGTAGGGGATTCGAGGTGTTAGCGCTGTAATTGGTAAACCGCATTCGCCAGGGCAATGTCTTCAAGACCCAGACCAATGGAGCGGAAAAACACGTGACGGTCGTAACCGGGCCGCTGCACTTTCTCGCTGAGCAGATCCGCGAGGTCGCCGATGATCGAATCCTTGTCCCAGCCGTGCTGCTCGGCGGCAATCAACATCTCACCCGCCGAACCCGGCGTGGTCAGACGATAGTCGCAGAACACCTGCATGTCGCTGAGGCTCTGCGGTGGCACTTCATGGGCGCGTGGGGCGTTGGTGCTGATCGAGGTGATCAGTGCCGGTTTGCTCAGGGTGGCCGGGTCGAGCACGGGGCCTGCGGACGAGGTGCAGAGCATGATCACGTCGGCATCGGCTATCGCCGCTTCACGGCTGTCGGCGATCTTCAGGTCTGGAGCAATGGTTTTCAGCAGAGCCTGAGTGTCACGGTCTTCGGTCAGCGAAGGCGAGTACAGGCTGATGCTCTGCCAGTCGCGCAGTGATTTCACGTAGTGCAGGTGCGCTTGGGCGACCTTGCCGCTGCCGATGATTGCCAGTCGCTTGGCATCGCTCGGGGCGAGGGCGTCGACGGCCACAGCCGTGGCGGCGGCGGTGCGCGCGGTGGTCAGCTCGCCCGCGTCGCAGAGCAGTAGCGGCTGGCCGGTCTGCATCGACATCAGCAGCGTCCACGCGGTGACGAGTGCGCCTTGCTCGCGAACGATGTACGGCGAAGTCTTGACCCCGTACACGCCGTCCTCGGCCAGCACACCCAGATAATTAATGAAGTCGCCTGCCCCTTGCGGGAATTCCACCCGTTGCTGCGCCGGCTGCACCGCGTTGCCGGCAGCGAGGTCGCGGAACAGCTTGCGCAGGATTTGCGGCACGTCAATCCGTGTCAGCAGCTCATGGGCCTGGGTTTGGTCGATCACGTAGGGCGTACTGGACATGTCAGGCTCCGGAAGTGAAATCTAAACTAATTTGTCCATTATGGACTTTTAGTTTTATCGGGCAAGCACCTGTTGAAAAATCCGGACGAAAAAAAAGCGCAGTCCGTATCCGGCTGCGCTTCTTTTTTATGACGTCGTTTACTGCGGACGCGCGCGCTCAACCGCGCGCAACAAATGCGTTGGCGGCGTTTCACAGCTGATCTTGCGGCCCAGCTTTTCTTCGATGGACGGCAACTGGTAGGAGTCGTCCTCACCGGCGAAGCTGATCGACACGCCATCGGCGCCGGCACGACCGGTACGGCCGATGCGGTGCACGTAGTCGTCCGGGACTTCCGGCAGGGTGAAGTTGATCACATGGCTGATGCCGTCGATGTGGATGCCGCGACCGGCAACATCGGTAGCGACCAGCACGCGAATCTTGCCTTCGCGGAAGCCTTCCAGGGTTTTGATGCGTTTGTGCTGCGGGACGTCGCCGGACAGTTGCGCGGCGTTGATGCCGTCACGCACGAGGCGTTCTTCGATGCGTCGCACTTCGTCCTTGCGGTTGGCAAACACGATCACCCGTTCCCAGCCGTTATCGTTGACCAGGTTGAAGAGCAGTTTGTACTTGTCGGCACCGGCCACGGCATAGATGTGCTGTTCGACGTTTTCGTTGGCGACGTTCTGCGACTCGATTTCGACGATCGACGGGTCGGTGGTCCATTGCTTGGCCAGGTTCATTACGTCTTCGGTGAAGGTCGCGGAGAACAGCAATGTCTGACGTTCGCTTTTCGGCGGGGTCTGGCGAATGATCTGGCGTACTTGCGGGATGAAACCCATGTCGAGCATGCGGTCGGCTTCGTCCAGCACCATCACTTCGACCATGTCCAGGTGCACGTCGCCGCGCTGGTTGAAGTCGAGCAAGCGGCCCGGCGTCGCGACGAGGATGTCGCAGTGGCGCGCTTCGAGGTGCTTGAGCTGCTTGTCGAAGTCCATGCCGCCCACGAACGTCATCACGTTCAGGCCGGTGTACTTGGTCAGGTCGGCGGCGTCTTTGGCGATCTGCACCACCAGCTCACGGGTCGGCGCGATAATCAGGGCGCGGGGTTCGCCCATGTAGCGCTCTTTCGGCGGCGGCGTCTGCAGCAATTGGGTGATGATCGAGATCAGGAACGCGGCGGTCTTGCCGGTGCCGGTCTGGGCGCGACCGATGGCATCTTTGCCGGCGAGGGTGAAACCCAGCACCTGCGCCTGGATCGGCGTGCAATACGGGAAGCCCAGGTCCTGGATGGCGTGCATCAGTTCCGGAGACAGTTTGAAATCGTGAAAGCGGGTTTTGCCTTCCTGCGGCTCGACGGCGAAGTCTTCGAGTTTCCACGGGATGACCGGTGCCTTTGGCTTCGGTTCGCGGCGAGGCCTGGCCGGTTTCGGCGCTTCGCTGTGCACGCTTTCTGCAACAGGAGCAGCAGATGAAGGGGCGACGGCGGCCGGTTGTGACTCTTGTTTCGGTGCCGCTACGGTAGCGGGGCGGTCGGCCTGGCGGGCATCGCTGCGATGGCCGGGGGCGTGCGACGGCGCACTGGGAACTGGCGCGAGCTGCTCAGCCTCGCTTTTACCGAACATCTTCTTGAGTGCTTTGAGCACGGTCATCTCATCAATTGGTTAAGGAATGTACGCCGGCCAGTGTAATGCAAGAAACGGGCGCGGCGTAGGGGGAGGGATCAAAGGGGATTGCCGAGGGAAAAAACAGCCCGCGTGATCAGCGCAGGCGTTCGCTCAGCCACACGCCGATGTCGCGAATTTCTTCGGGTAACACTTCGTGCTCCATTGGGTATTCCTGCCATGTCACGGTGACACCATGAGCCTTCAGATACTCATAGGCGGTACGCCCCATCGAGTTCTGCACCACGTTGTCGAACTGACCGTGCAGCGACAGCACCGGAATGCGCTGCTGGCTGGCGGACAATTCCAGTTCATCGCTGAAAGTCGGCGCGTACGTCGACAGCGCCAACACACCACCCAATGGCCCCTGCCATTTCAAAAACGCAGTGTGGAACACCACAGCGCCGCCCTGGGAAAAACCTGCCAGGAAAATCCGCGAGGCGTCTATTCCGCAGGCCCGTTGCTCTTCGATCAATTCGATGATGCGGTCGGCGGACGCTTCCAGCTCATCGCGGTCGATCGCCCGCGCCGGGCTCATGGCCTTGATGTCGTACCAGCTCGGCATGGCATATCCGCCATTAATAGTCACTGGACGGGTCGGCGCCTGCGGCAGGACAAAGCGCGTGCTGAGCAGGCTTTCCTGCAACGCTTCAGCCACCGGCAGGAAATCGTAACGATCGGCGCCGAGGCCGTGCAGCCAGATCACGCAGGCATCTGCGGGCTTAACAGGCTGAAGAATCAAGGGCTCGGTCATGGTTGCTCCAAATATGTGCGGGCGCTCTCATTGAGTGCGTGATTCGAGTGCGCGTCCGGGTGATCCGTTAATTAGATGTCGCAAGGGTACAAGTTTTGCTATTGACCTGTCGCTGAACCGCTTCCGGGGCCGGTGTGGTACGGGCTTTGCTATGGAGGACATTGTACGAAGCGTCCTACGGGTGTCGGTAACACTATCAGTGTACGACTCGCGACGGGATAGCAACGAATCCGGTGATGGATGTTCGCCAATGGCCGCTACGGGCTTAGCGAACGTGAAAGGGCTACAGCCCGTTCGGCCGATTGGTGAGAAGTGAGTTGTCCATGATGTGGATTTTCTCCTACTAGACTCATAGCGAAGGTCCTACGTCGGTTGACCCTAAAAAAAGCCAACACGGGTCAGCAATGCCTCAAAAGGGTGCGACTGGACTCAAGCTCCGACACAACAAGAGCAAAACTGGAGGTTTGAATGAAGATGTTGAAATCCACTCTGGCGATCGTGACTGCAGCAACAGTTCTCGGCGTCAGCGGGTTCGCTCAGGCGGGTGCAACCCTGGATGCCGTGCAGAAGAAAGGTTTCGTGCAATGTGGCGTGAGCGACGGTCTGCCGGGCTTCTCGGTACCGGACGCTACCGGCAAGATCCTCGGCATCGACGCTGACTTCTGCCGCGCAGTGGCCGCTGCCGTATTCGGCGACGCGACCAAGGTCAAATTCAGTCAGTTGAACGCCAAGGAGCGCTTCACCGCGCTGCAGTCCGGCGAGATCGACATCCTGTCGCGCAACACCACCATGACCAGCTCCCGTGATGCGGGCATGGGCCTGAAATTCCCGGGCTTCATTACCTACTACGATGGCATCGGCTTCCTGGTGAACAACAAGCTGGGCGTGAAGAGTGCCAAAGAGCTGGACGGCGCAACCATCTGCATCCAGGCCGGTACTACCACCGAGCTCAACGTTTCCGACTACTTCCGCGGCAACGGTCTGAAATACACCCCGATCACGTTCGACACCTCCGATGAAAGCGCCAAGTCGCTGGAATCCGGTCGTTGCGACGTACTGACCTCGGATAAATCCCAGCTGTTCGCCCAGCGCAGCAAACTGGCTTCGCCGAAGGACTACGTGGTTCTGCCGGAAACCATTTCCAAGGAACCACTGGGTCCAGTGGTGCGTAACGGCGACGACGAGTGGCTGGCCGTGGTGCGCTGGACTGGCTACGCCATGCTCAACGCTGAAGAGGCCGGCATCACTTCGAAGAATGTCGAAGCCGAAGCCAAATCGACCAAGAATCCGGACGTCGCTCGTATGCTCGGTGCTGACGGGGAATACGGCAAAGACCTGAAACTGCCGAAGGACTGGGTCGTGCAGGTCGTCAAGCAGGTCGGCAACTACGGTGAAGTGTTCGAGAAAAACCTCGGCAAGAACACTCCGCTGGAAATCGACCGTGGCCTGAACGCCCTGTGGAACAACGGCGGCATTCAGTACGCACCACCAGTGCGCTAATGGTTCTATCACCCGGCGGGCCAACCGCCGGGTGATGTTCTTGTTCCATTTTTTCCGGGGCACTTCATGCAAAATTCAATCGGCGCACCAAAGCAGAGGCTTAGCCTCAGCGATCCGCGAGTGCGCGCCTGGGTATTTCAGATCGTCACTATCGTGGCCGTCGTCTCCCTGGGCTGGTTCCTGTTCGATAACACACAAACCAACCTTGAACACCGGGGCATCACCTCCGGCTTCAGCTTTCTGGAGCGCAGTGCCGGGTTCGGCATCGCTCAAACCCTGATCGACTACACCGAAGCGGACAGCTATGCCCGCGTGTTTGTGATCGGTCTGCTCAATACATTACTGGTGACCTTCATCGGCGTGATCCTGGCGACTCTGCTGGGTTTCATCATTGGTGTCGCGCGTCTTTCGCCGAACTGGATCATCAGCAAGCTGGCGACCGTGTATGTGGAAGTCTTCCGCAACATTCCGCCCCTGCTGCAAATCCTGTTCTGGTACTTCGCGGTGTTCCTGACCATGCCGGGACCGCGCAACAGCCACAACTTCGGCGACACTTTCTTTGTCAGCAGCCGTGGCCTGAACATGCCGGCCGCGCTGGCGGCTGACGGCTTCGGGGCATTCGCGATCAGTGTTGTGGTGGCCATCGTCGGCGTCGTGCTGATGTGCCGCTGGGCCAACAAGCGCTTCGAAGCGACCGGTGTGCCATTCCACAAGTTCTGGGTGGGTCTGGCGATATTGCTGGTGATCCCGAGTTTGTGCGCGCTGATCTTCGGCGCTCCGCTGCACTGGGAAATGCCCGAGCTCAAGGGCTTCAACTTCGTTGGCGGCTGGGTGCTTATCCCGGAACTGCTGGCCTTGACCCTGGCCTTGACCGTTTACACCGCGGCTTTTATCGCCGAGATCGTGCGTTCGGGGATCAAGTCGGTCAGCCACGGCCAAACCGAAGCGGCCCGTTCGCTCGGTTTGCGTGAAGGCCCGACCCTGCGCAAGGTGATCATTCCCCAGGCGCTGCGGGTGATCATCCCGCCGCTGACCAGCCAATACCTCAACCTGGCGAAGAACTCCTCGCTGGCCGCCGGTATCGGTTATCCGGAAATGGTTTCGCTGTTCGCCGGCACCGTGCTGAACCAGACCGGTCAGGCGATCGAAGTGATTGCGATCACCATGAGCGTGTACCTGGCGATCAGTATCAGCATTTCCCTGCTGATGAACTGGTACAACAAGCGCATTGCGCTGATCGAGCGGTAAGGAAAAGCGCATGAGTACTCATACTTTCAAACCCGACATGCCCCCTCCGAGCAGTAGCATCGGCGTAGTGGCATGGATGCGCGCGAACATGTTCTCCAGTTGGCTCAACACCTTGCTGACGCTGTTCGCGTTCTACCTGATCTACCTGATCGTTCCGCCGATTCTGGGGTGGGCGATCATCGACGCCAACTGGATCGGCACCACCCAGGCCGATTGCACCAAGGAGGGCGCCTGCTGGGTGTTCATCCAGCAACGCTTCGGTCAGTTCATGTATGGCTACTACCCGACTGGCCTGCGCTGGCGCGTGGACCTGACCGTGTGGCTGGCAGTGATCGGCGTGGCGCCACTGTTCATCTCGCGCTTCCCGCGTAAAGCGGTGTACGGGCTGAGCTTTCTGGTGATCTATCCGATTGTCGCCTGGTGCCTGCTGCACGGCGGCGTATTCGGCCTGCAAACCGTCGCGACCAGCCAATGGGGCGGCTTGATGCTGACGCTGGTGATCGCCACCGTCGGTATCGCTGGAGCCTTGCCGCTTGGCATCGTGCTGGCGCTGGGTCGTCGTTCGAACATGCCGGCGATTCGTGTGGTTTGCGTGACCTTCATCGAGTTCTGGCGCGGCGTGCCGTTGATCACGGTGCTGTTCATGTCTTCGGTAATGCTGCCGCTGTTTCTGCCCGAAGGCATGAACTTCGACAAGCTGCTGCGGGCGCTGATCGGCGTGATCCTGTTCCAGTCGGCCTACGTGGCTGAAGTGGTGCGCGGCGGTCTGCAAGCGATCCCTAAAGGTCAGTACGAAGCGGCCGCTGCGATGGGCCTGGGCTACTGGCGTTCGATGGGCCTGGTGATTCTGCCGCAAGCCCTGAAGCTGGTGATCCCCGGCATCGTCAACACCTTCATTGCGCTGTTCAAGGACACCAGTCTGGTGATCATCATCGGCCTCTTTGACCTGCTCAACAGCGTCAAGCAAGCCGCTGCCGATCCGAAATGGCTGGGCATGGCCACCGAAGGCTACGTGTTCGCCGCCCTGGTGTTCTGGATTTTCTGTTTTGGTATGTCGCGCTATTCCATGCATCTGGAACGCAAGCTCGACACTGGCCACAAGCGTTAGGAGTTCTCTGTAAATGAGCGAAGCAATCAAAAAGCCTGTGGGTCCTGAAGGCATCATTCAGATGCAGGGCGTCAACAAGTGGTACGGCCAGTTCCACGTGCTGAAAGACATCAACCTCAACGTCAAGCAGGGCGAGCGCATTGTGCTGTGCGGCCCGTCGGGTTCCGGCAAGTCGACCACCATCCGCTGCCTCAATCGTCTGGAAGAACACCAGCAGGGCCGCATCGTCGTGGATGGCGTGGAACTGACCAACGATCTGAAGCAGATCGAAGCGATCCGCCGTGAAGTCGGCATGGTGTTCCAGCACTTCAATCTGTTCCCGCACCTGACCATTTTGCAGAACTGCACCCTGGCCCCGATGTGGGTGCGCAAGATGCCCAAGCGCAAGGCCGAGGAAATCGCCATGCATTACCTGGAACGCGTACGCATTCCGGAGCAGGCGCATAAATTCCCGGGGCAACTGTCCGGTGGTCAGCAGCAGCGTGTGGCGATCGCTCGCGCGCTGTGCATGAAACCGAAAATCATGCTGTTCGACGAACCAACCTCGGCACTCGATCCGGAAATGGTGAAAGAGGTTCTGGACACCATGATCGGCCTGGCCGAAGACGGCATGACCATGCTCTGCGTGACCCACGAAATGGGCTTTGCCCGCACCGTGGCGAATCGCGTGATCTTCATGGACAAGGGCGAGATCGTTGAGCAAGCGGCGCCGAATGACTTCTTCGATAATCCGCAGAATGATCGGACGAAGCTGTTCTTGAGTCAGATCTTGCATTGATGGTTGATGCTTGAAAACGAACCCGGCCTTGTGCCGGGTTTGTTTTTTGTGGGGTCAGGAAAAGGTCAGGGTTTCGTCTTCTTTGTGCACTGTATCCTTGAACCCTCTCAAATCTGCCCCTTCGCCCAAGGCGCGCGCATCGGTGAGCAGGTGTGGATGACGATCAAGCAAGCGCATCAGCACTATCAAAGCTTTCGGTGGGAGCGAGTCGCCGCGTTCGTATCGTGAAAATGCGTTATGTCCACCACCCGACAACAACAGCACCGCTTCCTTTTGTGACAGATGCAGCTTGCGGCGGATGCGCTTCATCTCGTTACCGATCATTTGTCGGCCAGCAATGACTAGCTCGTCGCTCGCATCTGAATAACGCTGCGCGCTATTGGGGTCGAGTATGACCTCCCCGCATGCCTGACATTCCCATCCAGACAAATCATCAAGCCGACGCTCCATCCCTTTTACGCTCATGGTTTCAGCGCGACCCTCGAAGTGCCGCATTCCTTCAGGTGCTCCGCAACTGAAGCATTGTTTTGTGTTCATGGTTTTTTCTCCTTGAAGGAGATCACCGGAGGCTCACCGCCTGAGCAATAAGTGACCTTGATGTAGATCTCCAGATCATGCGAAGTGATGTGATACACGTCTTGCCAAACCCGATGGTCGCTATAAGTCGTCATCGATTTGTACAACATCCTGTTTTGCAGTTCGAAAACGACGTCCAGCATTTCCCTGAGGCTCAGGCCCATGTCTCGACCGCTTTTGCGCGCAGTCCCTGTAAATGCGTTTATCCCAAGCCTTCTGACATCCTCCTTGATCACCACCAGGTTGTAGTGGGGTGTGTTCTTCTCCATAAGAAATCTTGAACCTCTCCCTGAAATTACCCTTAAAGGGTAATTTTGACCAATCGAAAATCCCGCTCCATGCGTCTCCGATTGACCCTAGGCGGTTGCCGTCCTACACGAGTCTGACTAACATGTCAGAAAATTCATCCTATGATTGGATGAAAGGGCGAATCCTATGTCAGAAATTTCTCCACTTATTAAGCGATCCCTGGTCGATCAGGCCTTGGATCAGTTGCGCCAGCGCATCAACAGCGGCGTCTGGCAGGTCGGCGAGCGTCTGCCGACCGAACCCGAGCTGTGCGCCGAGTTGGGCATCAGCCGCAACACCGTGCGTGAAGCAATGCGGGTGCTGGCGTTTTCCGGGTTGATCGAAATCCGTCAGGGCGACGGCAGTTACCTGCGTGCGGTGGTGGACCCGCTGGACACGCTCAAGGCGCTGTCCCGTTGCTCGCCGGAGCAGGCCCGGGAAACCCGGCACATCCTTGAAGTCGAGGCCATCGGCCTGGCGGCATTACGCCGTACCGATGAAGACCTCGCCGCGTTGCGTGAAGCGCTCGGCACCAGCGGCAGCCATTACCACGGCGATCTCGACACCTACATCGCCTGCGATCTGGTGTTTCACCGCCGTTTGGTCGACGCCGCGCACAACCCGACCCTTAGCGAGCTGTATCGCTATTTCTCCAGCATCGTCGGCGCGCAATTGCGTCAGACCCTGAACATCGTCCCGCGCCGTCAGGAAGTGTTCGACCTGCACATCGAGTTGCTTGATGCCGTCGAACAACGTGACCCGGAACGGGCCAAAGCTTTGTCGAGACAGTTGATCAATGAACCTTGAAACCGAGAAATCCATGTCCCGCAGTGATTTATCCACAACCCCCAAACGCACGGCAGAGCTTGAAGAGCTGTTGATCGATGCCGAGGCCGATGACGAACAGGTGCAGCAAAGTCACCCGCTGGTTCGGCGTCCGTGGCTCTTGTTGTTGGGGCTGATTCTGGTGGCGCTGAACCTGCGTCCGGCGCTGTCGAGCATGGCGCCGCTGCTCAGTGATGTGTCGAAAAGCCTTGGCCTGTCGGCGGCTCAGGCCGGTTTGCTGACCACACTGCCGGTGCTCTGCCTTGGCTTGTTCGCACCGCTGGCGCCGATTCTGGCGCGGCGTTTCGGTGCCGAGCGCGTAGTCCTTGGCATTCTGCTGACACTTGCTGGCGGCATTATCTTGCGCAGCAATTTCGGGGAGATCGGTCTGTTCGCTGGCAGCGTATTGGGCGGCGCCAGCATCGGCATCATCGGCGTATTGCTGCCGGGCATCGTCAAGCGCGATTTCGCCAAACACGCCGGCATCATGACCGGCGTTTACACCATGGCCCTGTGTCTCGGCGCGGCGATGGCGGCGGGTTCGAGCGTGCCGTTAAGTGAGCATTTCGATCACAACTGGACCATGGGACTCGGTTTCTGGGTGATTCCGGCGCTGGTGGCGGCTGTGTTCTGGCTGCCGCAAGTCGGGCAGAAACACGGTGCGCACAACGTCGCTTATCGGGTGCGCGGGCTGCTGCGAGATCCTCTGGCCTGGCAAGTGACGTTGTACATGGGCCTGCAATCGTCGCTGGCCTACATCGTGTTTGGCTGGCTGCCGTCGATCCTGATCGGTCGCGGTCTGACGCCGACCCAGGCGGGTCTGGTGCTGTCCGGTTCAGTGATCGTCCAGCTCGCCAGTTCGCTGGCGGCACCCTGGCTGGCGACCCGTGGCAAGGATCAGCGTTTGGCGATCATGGTGGTTATGGCGCTTACCCTTGGCGGTCTGTTCGGCTGCCTCTACGCACCGATTGAAGGGCTGTGGGGCTGGGCGATTCTGCTGGGTCTGGGGCAGGGCGGTGCATTCAGTCTGGCGCTGACGTTGATCGTACTGCGCTCGCGTGACGCTCATGTCGCAGCAAATTTGTCGAGCATGGCTCAAGGCTTCGGTTACACGCTGGCTTCGATGGGGCCGTTCGCAGTCGGCGTGGTGCATGACTGGACCGGCGGCTGGAATGCGGTCGGGTGGATCTTCGGCATCATTGGCTGTGGCGCGATCCTCGCCGGTCTTGGTGCTGGGCGTGCGTTGTACGTGCAAGTGCAAAGCGAAAAGATCTGAGTGCGCTGATTTCAAATGTGGGAGCGAGTTTGCTCGCGAAGGCGGAGTGTCAGTTGGTGGAAGTTCTGCTGACACACCGCCTTCGCGAGCAGGCTCGCTCCCACATAGGATTTGTGTGCTGCGGGTATTCGGTATGCGAATGCCGATAGTGTTTCCGCGTTTTGCAGCTTATCGTGCTGGCAATCTGTACATATTCTGGAGATTGCCCATGAGTGAAGCCCACGTTGCGTTGATCACCCGTTTCTACGAAGCTTTCCAGCGCCTCGATGCCGAGGCCATGGCCGCCTGCTACACCGATGACGTGGTGTTCAGCGACCCGGCCTTCGGCGAACTGCGCGGGCGCGATGCCGGCGACATGTGGCGCATGCTCACCACCCGGGCCAAGGACTTCTCACTGACCTTCGACAATGTCCGCGCCGATGAGCGCAGCGGCGGCGCGCATTGGGTGGCGACTTATCTGTTCAGCCAGACCGGCAACGTGGTTGTCAACGATATCCAGGCGCGCTTCGTGTTCCGTGACGGCAAGATCTGCGAGCACCACGATCACTTTGATCTGTGGCGATGGTCGCGTCAGGCCTTGGGTTTCAAAGGTCTGCTGCTGGGGTGGACGCCGCTGGTACGCAATGCCGTACGTGCGCAGGCACTCAAGGGACTGAAGGCATTTCAGGCCGGTCGCTGATAAGATCGCGGCCTGTTTCCTACACGCCTTGATCCCAAAGTGACCAGCCTTAGCGAAAAATCTGTCGATGTTGCCGAACCGGTGAGCAAGTCCTGGTTCGTCTACCTCGTTCGCGCCGCCAACGGTTCGTTGTATTGCGGGATCAGCGACGATCCCGTCCGCCGTTTCGCCAAGCATCAGAGCGGCAAAGGTGCGCGTTTCTTCCTCTCCAGCCCGGCCATGGCGCTGGTGTACACCGAACGTTGTCGCGACAAGAGCGATGCGCTGCGCCAAGAGCGGTTGATCAAAAAACTGCGCAAGAGCGCCAAGGAATGCCTGGTGGCGTCTTATCAATCTGACTGATGGGTTCCCATCAGGCAGATCTGTAGGCTGCTAAGCAAATGCGCGCTAAGCTGCCGACTCACTATTTGAGCGGCGGAGCCGAGCATGTCCGAGTTGATCCTCCATCATTACCCGACTTCTCCATTTGCCGAAAAGGCCCGCCTGCTGCTGGGGTTCAAAGGCTTGTCCTGGCGCTCGGTGCATATCTCGCCGGTGATGCCCAAGCCTGACCTGACGGCTCTGACCGGCGGCTATCGCAAAACCCCGGTGCTGCAAATCGGCGCAGATATCTATTGCGACACTTCGTTGATCGCTCGCAGGCTGGAGCGGGAGAAGGCTCAGCCGTCCTTCTTCCCCGAAGGGCAGGAAATGACTACCGCCAGTTTCGCGACCTGGGCCGATTCGGTGGTGTTTCAGCATGCCGTCAGCCTGGTGTTCCAGCCAGAATCGGTGGCGGTGCGTTTCGGCAAGTTGCCGCCGGAAGCGATCAAGGCGTTTCTGGCCGACCGTGCCGGGCTGTTCAGCGGTGGTAGCGCGACGCGTTTATCCACCGAGCAGGCCAAGCATCAATGGCCGACGATCATGGCGCGTCTGGAGCAGCAGTTGCAGCGTGAGCAGGGCGACTTCCTGTTCGGTGAGCCGTCGATTGCCGACTTCGCGTTGGCGCATCCGATGTGGTTCCTGAAGGCGACTCACGTAACCGCCCCATTGGTGGACGAATATCCGGCCGTTGCGGCGTGGTTGGGCCGAGTGTTGGGTTTCGGTCATGGCGCGGCGAGCGAAATGACCTCCGAAGAGGCGCTGGAGGTTGCGCGCAACACGACACCGGCGGCATTGCCGGATGAGCAGTTCGTTGACCCGAACGGTTTCAAGGCTGGGCAGCAAGTAGCAATTGCCGCGACGGATTACGGGGTTGATCCGGTAGTGGGAGAGTTGTTGTTTGCAGGCAGTGAAGAGCTGATCGTGCGTCGTGAGGACGAGCGTGGCGGCGTGGTGCATGTGCACTTCCCACGCTTCGGTTTCCGTATCGAAGCCAAGTAACAGCGACTAACCCTGTGGCGAGGGAGCAAGCTCCCTCGCCACAGGTGTGTGTTATTTCAAGGCAGCGAGAATCTCATCCGGATCAAACCCGCGAATCAACGTGCCATTCACGTCAATCAGCGGAATTCCGCGTCCCCCCAATGCCTCATACGCCTTGCGTGCATCGGCATCCTTCTCGATATCGAATTCCTTGAACGGAATCCCTTTGCTGTCGAGAAAACGCTTGGTCTGCTTGCAGTAGCCGCACCATTCGGTGGCGTACAACACGACACTGGCCTGAGCGCGGGTCTGCTCGGAAACCATCTGCGACGGATTGAACACGCGCTCGATCTTGCCCCAGTTCTGATAGACCACGACCACCAGCAGAACCAGCGCAACCTTCTTCAGCACATTGCCGAGCATCAGTTACGGCGCTTCAACTGATCGGTGAGTGACGTCGGCAGGCCCTTGATCATCAGGGTGCCATTCTCTTCGTCGTACTCGATCTTCGAGCCCAACAGGTGGGCCTCAAAGCTGATCGACAGGCCTTCGGCGCGACCGGTGAAGCGGCGGAATTGATTCAATGTGCGTTTGTCCGCCGGTATCTCTGGCGACAGGCCGTAGTCCTTGTTGCGGATGTGATCGTAGAAGGCTTTCGGGCGTTCTTCGTCGATCAGCTCCGAGAGCTCTTCCAGGCCCATTGGCTCGCCGAGTTTGGCCTGGCTGCTGGCGTAATCGACCAGCGTCTTGGTTTTCTCGCGGGCCGAGTCTTCCGGCAGGTCTTCGCTTTCGACGAAGTCGCTGAAGGCCTTGAGCAGCGTGCGGGTTTCGCCTGGGCCGTCGACGCCTTCCTGGCAACCAATAAAGTCGCGGAAGTATTCGGAGACCTTCTTGCCGTTCTTGCCTTTGATGAACGAGATGTACTGCTTGGACTGTTTGTTGTTCTGCCACTCGGAGACGTTGATCCGCGCCGCTAGGTGCAGTTGGCCGAGGTCGAGGTGGCGCGACGGCGTCACGTCCAGCGAGTCGGTTACCGCCACGCCTTCGCTGTGGTGCAGCAGGGCGATCGCCAGGTAATCGGTCATGCCTTGCTGGTAGTGGGCGAACAATACGTGGCCACCGACCGACAGGTTCGACTCTTCCATCAGTTTTTGCAGATGCTCGACCGCGACTTTGCTGAACGCGGTGAAGTCCTTGCCGCCCTCCATGTATTCCTTCAGCCAGCCGCTGAACGGGAATGCACCGGACTCAGGATGGAACAACCCCCAGGCTTTACCCTGTTTGGCGTTGTAGCTCTCATTGAGGTCGGCGAGCATGTTCTCGATGGCCGCGGACTCAGCCAGTTCGGAATCACGGGCGTGCAGAACTGCGGGCGTGCCGTCGGGTTTTTTGTCGATCAAATGGACGATGCAATGACGGATCGGCATGGGCTTCTCGGCTGTTGGAAGGGAGGAGGGCGGGCTCCCCCGAAAAAGCGCCCAGTGTACCGCAACCATTGGTTTTGGCGCGGGGTGGAGGGCAAATCCGGGGCAGGTGATCGCCCTTATGCAGTTTTTTAGCGATTTAGAGCAATAAAGCTGACCAAATGGGTAGCTAGAGGCGGATATTTCCCCGTCTCTGTGCTAGTTTTGCCCGGTCTTACGCGAAGTCACTGCGTTAAGCGTGCAATCAGCATTTGTCAGGTCGAACCAAACCCTGATTTCGGTATCTATAACCCCGACTCGTCGTGGTTATCGCCGAGGGTGCCAGATCCAGAAGATCGGGCTCGATGGCTGACACTGCACTCTGCAATCCATATGAATTTGATAGGGAAGGAACACTACATGGCTCTTACTAAAGACCAACTGATCGCCGACATCGCTGAAGCTATCGACGCGCCGAAAACCACCGCGCGTAACGCTCTGGACCAACTGGGCCAAATCGTTGCCGATCAGCTGGAAAACGGCGGCGAAATCACCTTGCCAGGTATCGGCAAGCTGAAAGTGACCGAGCGTCCTGCCCGCACTGGCCGTAACCCTTCGACTGGCGCTGCCATCGAAATCCCTGCAAAGAAAGTGATCAAGCTGGTTGTGGCCAAAGGCCTGACCGACGCTGTGAACAAGTAAGACGCAGCGATAAAAAAAACCGTGCTCCGGAGCGATCCGGGCACGGTTTTTTTGTGTCTGCGATTTGGCTGTACACCCTGAACCTTTGTAGGAGCGAGCAGGCTCACTCCTACAGGGGATCTGCTGTGTGTTAGCGAACCCAGCGCTCGCGACGCCAGATCTGCTGCTCGGACTTGGTCTGGAAGGTCCAGGCGACGAAGCGGCTTTGTTTCTGTCCCTGAGACATCTCAACCACCTGACTTTCCAGCACGCCGGCCTTTTTCAGCGCGATCTCAATGGCGGGCAGGTTCGAGGCTTTCGACACCAGCGTGCTGAACCACAGCACCTTGTGCTGGAACTTCGCGCTCTCGGCGATCAGTTGCGTCACGAAACGTGCTTCGCCACCTTCACACCACAGCTCGGCCGACTGGCCACCGAAGTTCAGCACCGGCAGTTTGCGTTTCGGGTCGGCGCGGCCCAGTGCGCGCCATTTGCGCTCGCTGCCCTTGGTCGCTTCATCCATCGAGGCGTGGAACGGCGGGTTGCACATGGTCAGGTCAAAGCGTTCGCCCGGCTCCAGCAAACCGATCAGGATGTGCTTGCGATTTTCTTGCTGGCGCAGCTGGATAACTTTGCTCAGATCGTTGGACTGAACGATGGCTCTGGCGGCAGCCACGGCGGTCGGGTCGATCTCCGAGCCGAGGAAGTGCCAGCGGTATTCGCTGTTGCCGATCAGCGGATAAACGCAGTTGGCGCCCATGCCGATGTCCAGCACATTGACGATCGCGCCGCGCGGGACCTTGCCGTCGTTCATGCTTGCCAGCAGATCCGCGAGAAAGTGCACGTAATCGGCACGGCCCGGTACCGGCGGGCAGAGGTAGTCCGCCGGAATATCCCAGTGTTGGATGCCATAGAACGCCTTGAGCAGCGCCCGGTTGAACACGCGCACCGCATCGGGACTGGCGAAGTCGATGCTTTCCTTGCCGTACGGGTTGGTGATCACAAACTTCGCCAGTTCCGGCGTGGTTTTGATCAGCGCCGGGAAGTCGTAGCGACCCTGATGGCGATTGCGCGGGTGCAGGCTGGCCTTTTCACGCGGCTCAACGGCTTTGGCCGGGGACGTGGAGTCAGGCTTCTTGCGCGCAGGTTTGGGTGTGCGGGGGGCGTTCATGGGCGTGGTCGATTCGGGTATGGCTGAAAGTGGCGGGTATTGTCCCACATTGGCGACGTATACGCCGGATGGTGTTTCAGGCACAAAAAAGGGAAGCCGCTGCGGGCCTCCCTTTTTCATTGCGGTGTCCCGTCCTGAATAAGGTTTACACCTTCTGACCCATTCTCAGGAGGGAGTAATGAATACGGGAGAAAGGCGCAGTCAGCGTGATTACACGCTGACCTTTAAATTGTCGGTTGTCGATCAGGTCGAAAAAGGCGAGTTGAGTTATAAAGAGGCTCAAGAGCGCTATGGCATTCAGGGTAAAACGACCGTACTGAACTGGTTACGCAGGCATGGTCGGCAGGACTGGAGTCAAGGCGCGTCCATTCGCTCCAAGAGACCCCGTTCCATGGATGAGCCCGATAAACCCCTGACACCCGAACAGCGAATCAAAGAGCTTGAAGAAAAGCTTGCCCAAGCCAACCAGAAAGCTCAGTTTTTCGAGGCCGTCGTTGACGTTTTGAAGAACGACTTCGGTGTTTCTGTCGTAAAAAAGCGATCCGGCAAGTCCTCTCCCAAGGGCAGATCCAAGGCCTGAGCATCAGTAGGGCTTGCCAGTTCATTCAGGCGTATTACAAGCGCAACCGGGCGTGTGATGCCCGGGCCCGTCATGCCCAGGAAGTGATGGGATTCGTGAGGGAAAAGCGACTTAGGCAACCGCGCCTTGGCACCCGAAAACTTCACAATCTAATGCGCACTGAGCCAGAAGTGTCCGTAAAGGTTGGTCGAGACCGTTTATTCGATATCTTGCGAGATCGGCGCGAACTGGTTCCCCGCAGACGGGCCTATCACAAAACGACAGACAGCCATCATCGCTTTCGCCGGCATCCAAACCTGCTCAAAGATGGACCGATTCAGGTAGTCGCCAAGGCGCCAGAGCAAGTATGGGTTGCGGACATCACCTACTTACCGACGCAAACGGGTGTGGCTTATCTGAGTTTGGTCACCGATGCGTACTCCCGAAAAATCGTGGGGCACCATGTCCATGAAAGCTTGCACACCGAATCGGTGATCCAGGCGTTCAACAAAGCCCTCAGGCAGCGGAAAACGGAGCAACGCCTGGTGCATCACTCGGATAGAGGCGTCCAATACTGCTCCGAGCTTTATCAGCGGCTGCATGCCAAATACGGCATCACCTGCTCAATGACCGATGGCTACGACTGCTACCAAAATGCGTTGGCTGAGCGTGTGAACGGGATTTTGAAAAACGAGTTATTGCTGCATCGCCCCAAAGATTTTGCAGAGGCCATCCGGATGGTGGACGAGTCGGTGCAGATCTATAACAACGAGCGGCCTCATCTGTCGCTGAAATACAAAACGCCCGATGCGGTGCATCGGGCGTTTTGAGGCTGAAACAGGTGTAAACCTATTTCAGGACTAGACACGGCTTGCCCTTACAGGCTGGAAATCCGCGCGTGCTGCTCGGCCAGTTTGCCCAGGGCCTGTTCAGCCTCGGCCAGTTTGGCGCGTTCCTTCTCGATGACTTCGGCCGGGGCCTTGTCAACGAAACCGGCGTTGGACAGCTTGCCGCCAACACGCTGGACTTCGCCTTGCAGACGCAGGATTTCCTTGTCCAGACGCGCCAGTTCGGCGCCCTTGTCGATCAGACCGGCCATCGGCACCAGCACTTCCATCTCGCCAACCAGTGCGGTGGCGGACAGCGGTGCTTCTTCGCCAGCAGCCAGCACGGTGATCGATTCCAGGCGCGCCAGCTTCTTCAGCAGTGCTTCGTTCTCGGTCAGGCGACGCTGGTCTTCCGCGCTGACGTTCTTCAGGTAGATCGGCAGGGGCTTGCCCGGGCCAATGTTCATTTCGCCACGAATGTTACGCGTGCCGAGCATCAGCTCTTTGAGCCATTCGATGTCGTCTTCGGCGGCCGGATCGATGCGCTCTTCGTTGGCCACTGGCCAAGGTTGCAGCATGATCGTCTTGCCCTGAATGCCGGCCAGCGGCGCGATGCGCTGCCAGATTTCTTCAGTGATGAACGGCATGAACGGATGCGCCAGACGCAACGCCACTTCCAGTACGCGAACCAGCGTGCGACGGGTGCCGCGCTGACGTTCAACCGGGGCGTTTTCGTCCCACAGCACAGGCTTGGACAGCTCCAGGTACCAGTCGCAGTACTGGTTCCAGATGAACTCGTACAGCGCTTGCGCGGCGAGGTCGAAACGGAACTGATCCAGTTGACGGGTCACTTCGGCTTCGGTGCGTTGCAGTTGCGAGATGATCCAGCGATCCGCCAGCGACAGCTCGTAGGCTTCGCCGTTCTGGCCGCAGTCTTCGCCCTTGTCCAGAACATAACGCGCAGCGTTCCAGATCTTGTTGCAGAAGTTGCGATAGCCTTCGACGCGGCCCATGTCGAACTTGATGTCGCGACCGGTGGACGCCAGCGAGCAGAAGGTGAAGCGCAGGGCGTCGGTGCCATAGCTGGCGATACCGTCGGCGAATTCGTCGCGGGTCTGCTTCTCGATCTTCTTCGCCAGTTTCGGCTGCATCATGCCGGAGGTGCGTTTTTGCACCAGTTCTTCCAGCTCGATGCCGTCGATGATGTCCAGCGGGTCAAGGACGTTGCCCTTGGACTTGGACATCTTCTGGCCCTGGCCATCACGTACCAGACCGTGCACATAAACAGTCTTGAACGGAACCTGCGGCGTGCCATCCTCGTTCTTGATCAGGTGCATCGTCAGCATGATCATCCGGGCAACCCAGAAGAAGATGATGTCGAAACCGGTCACCAGCACGTCGGTGGAGTGGAATTTCTTCAGGAACTCGGTCTGCTCAGGCCAGCCGAGGGTGGAGAACGTCCACAGACCGGAACTGAACCAGGTGTCGAGTACGTCGTTGTCCTGTTGCAGTGCAACGTCCGGGCCGAGGTTGTGCTTGGCACGTACTTCGGCTTCATCACGGCCGACATAGACCTTGCCCGACTCGTCGTACCAGGCCGGAATCCGGTGGCCCCACCAGAGTTGACGGCTGATGCACCAATCCTGGATGTCGCGCATCCACGAGAAGTACATGTTTTCGTACTGTTTCGGCACGAACTGGATGCGGCCATCTTCAACGGCAGCAATCGCAGGTTCAGCCAACGGCTTGGTGGAGACGTACCATTGGTCGGTCAGCCACGGCTCGATGATGGTGCCGGAGCGATCGCCTTTCGGCACTTTCAGGTTGTGATCGTCAACGCTGACCAGCAGGCCGGCAGCGTCGAACGCAGCGACGATCTGCTTGCGTGCTTCGAAGCGCTCAAGGCCGGCGTACTCGGCCGGGATCTTGCCGTCGATGCTGTCGTTCAGCGTGCCGTCGAGGTTGAACACCTGAGCGGCAGGCAGCACGTTGGCGTTCTTGTCGAAGATGTTCAGCAGCGGCAGGTTGTGGCGCTTGCCGACTTCGTAGTCGTTGAAATCGTGGGCCGGGGTGATTTTCACGCAACCGGTGCCGAATTCAGGATCGCAGTAATCGTCGGCGATGATCGGGATGCGACGGCCAACCAGTGGCAGCTCGACAAACTTGCCGATCAGGGCTTTGTAGCGTTCGTCGTTCGGGTTTACCGCGACGGCGGAGTCGCCGAGCATGGTTTCCGGACGGGTGGTCGCGACGATCAGGAAATCGTTACCTTCAGCGGTTTTCGCGCCGTCAGCCAGCGGGTACTTCAGGTTCCACAGGAAACCCTTCTCGTCGTGGTTTTCCACTTCGAGGTCGGAAATCGCCGTGTGCAGCTTGGTGTCCCAGTTGACCAGACGCTTGCCGCGATAGATCAGGCCGTCCTCGTGCAGACGCACGAAGGCTTCTTTAACGGCTTCCGAGAGGCCGTCGTCCATGGTGAAGCGCTCGCGGCTCCAGTCTACGGACGAGCCGAGGCGGCGGATCTGACGGCTGATGTTGCCACCGGACTGATCCTTCCATTCCCAGACTTTTTCGAGGAATTTTTCGCGGCCCAGATCGTGGCGATTCTGGCCCTGGGCTTCAAGTTGACGCTCCACCAGCATCTGCGTAGCGATACCGGCGTGGTCGGTACCTGGCTGCCACAGGGTGTTGCGACCCTGCATGCGGCGGAAACGGATCAGGGCGTCCATGATCGCGTTGTTGAAACCGTGACCCATGTGCAGGCTGCCGGTGACGTTCGGCGGCGGGATCATGATGGTGTAGGAATCGCCCGCGCCTTGCGGTGCGAAATAGTTCTCGGACTCCCAGGTGTTGTACCAGGAAGTTTCAATGGCGTGCGGCTGGTAGGTCTTATCCATGCGCGGCGGGACCCTATTGGCATTTATTCAGGAAAAGCCGGGAAGTATAGCGGGGCATGGGGCCGAGGGCGAGCGGGGGAGGGGCGGGTGGACGCAAGCTTTCTGTAGGAGCTGCCGAAGGCTGCGATCTTTTGACTTTGTTTTTTAAGGTCAAGATCAACAGATTGCAGCCTGCGGCAGCTCCTGCAGGGGATCGTGGGGGTTATTCGTACTGGCTGAGCAACCGTTCCATCCGCGCATCGAGGCGGCGTTTGATTTCAGTTTCGATGTGCGGCGCGAAGTCGTCAATCACGTCTTGCATGATCAATTGCGCGGCGGCGCGCAGTTCGCTGTCCAGGTGCAGCAGGGCGTCCGGGCCTTTATCGACGGTCGCAGCAGGTTGCGCGGCAGGCGTCGGGGGCGGAGCCGGTGGCGGCTCGACGGCAGGCGCCTCGGCGCCGACCGAATCGAACAACATCGGAATCTGTTCCTGTTCACCGTCATCGACCGTGTCGGTCAGCAGTGGCGGTTGCAGGTTGTCATCGCCGAGCAACTGGCGGATCGATTCGAGATCGTCCAGCAGGTGTGCGGACTTTTGCTGCGGTTTCGGAGTGTCCATTGGAGTGCTCAGAGTCGCTGTAAACGGTGATCTTGCAGAGGATAGCCCTGTTCGCGGTAGAAACGGAAACTCTCCCGCGCAGCCGCGCGAATGGTCGGATCTTCCACCACCACTTCCGCCACACGGGCGAATTTGTTGGCGAAGCCCGGGACTTTCAGGTCGAGATTGACCAGTAAGTCCTGATGCTGACCGCAGTCATCGCCCACCCCCAACACAATCAACCCCTCGGGTTCACTGTCGGCGGGGCCGTGGGGCACGAAGCTTTCGCCCTTGAACGCCCACAGCCGAGCATCGAGATCTTCGCGCTGAGCGGCATCGCTGCAATGCAGGTAGATGCGGTGGCCCATGCGCCAGGCTTTCTCGGTGAGCTTGCAGGCAAAGTCCAGGCGTGCCGAGGGATCGGCGCTGGGCAGGATATAGAAGTCGACTTTGGTCATTGCGGTTCCTGAGCTGAAAGCGGCGCCTCAAAAAAGAAGCGCCGCCCGCAGTCATCGGTTTCAGGCTTTGGCGCGATCCAGCAGGTATTGGGTCAGCAGTGGCACCGGACGGCCAGTGGCGCCCTTGTCCTTGCCGCCGCTGGTCCACGCGGTGCCCGCGATGTCCAGGTGCGCCCAGTTGAGGTTCTTGGTGAAGCGCGACAGGAAGCATGCGGCGGTGATGGTGCCGGCCTTCGGCCCGCCAATGTTGGCGATATCGGCGAACGGGCTGTCCAGCTGTTCCTGGTACTCATCGAACAGCGGCAGTTGCCAGGCGCGGTCATCAGCAGCCTTGCCGGCGCTGAGCAGTTGGCCGATCAGTTCGTCGTTGTTACCCAGCAGGCCCGAGGTGTGGGCGCCCAGTGCTACGACGCAAGCGCCGGTCAGGGTGGCGATATCGATCACCGCTTGTGGCTTGAAACGCTCGGAGTAGGTCAGGGCATCGCACAGCACCAGACGGCCTTCGGCGTCGGTGTTGAGGATTTCCACGGTCTGGCCACTCATGGTGGTGACGATGTCGCCCGGACGGGTCGCATTGCCGCTCGGCATGTTTTCGGCGCAGGCGAGGATACACACCAGGTTGATCGGCAGCTTCAGTTCGAGGACCGCACGCAGGGTGCCGAACACACTGGCAGCGCCGCCCATGTCGTACTTCATTTCGTCCATGCCGGCGCCCGGCTTCAGGCTGATGCCGCCGGTGTCGAAGGTGATGCCTTTGCCAACCAGTGCGTATGGCTTCTCGGATTTCTTGCCACCGTTGTATTGCATGACGATCAGGCGCGGCGGTTGTTCGCTGCCCTGGCCAACGGCGTAGAAGGAGCCCATGCCCAGCGACTTGATCTTCTTCTCGTCGAGCACTTCGACTTTCAGATCCTTGAACTCTTTGCCGAGGTTCTTGGCTTGTTCGCCAAGGAAAGTCGGGTGGCAGATGTTCGGCGGCAGGTTGCCCAGATCACGGGTGAAGGCCATGCCATTGGCAATCGCGGTAGCGTGATTCACGGCGCGCTGAACTTCGGCTTGTGCAGCCTTGATGGTCAGCAGGGTGATTTTCTTCAGGGCGCGCGGTTCGGCCTTCTGGCTCTTGAACTGGTCGAAGGTGTATTCGCCGTCCACCAGGGTTTCCGCCAGCAGGCGGGTCTTGCCGTAACTGTCGCGGCCCTTGACGATGACTTCGTCGAGCGCCAGCACGGCATCGCTGCCGCCCAGGCCTTTGAGGGTGTTGAGGATGCCGGCAACGATTTTGCGGAACGGACGGTCGCCCAGTTCCTCGTCCTTGCCCACGCCGACCAGCAGCACGCGCTCGGCTTTGAGGTTTGGCAGGCTGTGCAGCAGCAGGCTTTGACCAACCTTGCCGGCCAGATCGCCACGCTTGAGTACGGCGCTGATCGCGCCACCGCTCAGCTCGTCGACCTGTTTGGCGGCGACACCGAGTTTGCGGCCTTCGCCGACGGCAACCACCAGGGTGGCGGTTTTCAACGTTTCTGGGCTAACGCTTTTTACAACCAGTTCCATGTCCGGATCCCTGAATGAATGGTCAACACGCAGGCGTTCGACGGTGTCCGCAGTCGCCTGCTTATAGATAGAAGAGGCGCAGGCCAAAGCCTGCGACAAGGGCCGCAGTTTGAACCTCGCTCCCCGCGCCTGACAACCCTAGGGAGCATTCTCAATTAGTTTTCACACAGCGTTGTCGCCTTAAAGCCAGCCAGGCAAGGCGCAGGCCGCTGGGAATGGTTGTTCCCTTTCCAAGGCCTGCAACGCAGACTGGCCGGCTTTAAGGCACAACCCGAAGGGCCGGGCCTGCTGTTGTGCAGGGCTGCGTTGCTCGAAGCTTATTTGGAATGACCAAACCACGCTTCTCGCGCCTTGCCCTGCGCAACAGCAGACCCGGCGCGGTGTGAAAACTAATTGAGAACGCCCCCTAGGTTGTACGATCTTCAACGGATTGCGTGCGAGGATGAGTGTGCGCAGTGACAGGCGCTCTCAATCACAGGATAATGCCGCATCTTTTTTCGACGGCTCTGCGTTGCGGGCCGGTCGATGTGTTTGCTTGTTTGGCCGCCTTAGCCTGACAATCCTGGAGTGTCTGGTTTGATCGTCTTCCGTTATCTGTCCCGCGAAGTCCTGTTGACCCTCAGCGCCGTGAGTGCGGTGTTGCTGGTCATCATCATGAGCGGTCGCTTCATCAAATACCTCGCTCAGGCCGCTGCCGGCCAGCTCGATCCGGGTTCGCTGTTCCTGATCATGGGCTTTCGTCTGCCGGGCTTCCTGCAACTGATTCTGCCGCTGGGTCTGTTCCTCGGGATCCTGCTGGCCTACGGTCGCCTGTACCTGGAAAGCGAAATGACCGTGCTCTCGGCCACCGGCATGAGTCAGCAGAAGCTGTTTCGCATGACCCTGTTCCCGGCAACGCTGGTGGCACTGGTCGTGGCATGGCTGAGCCTGGGCCTGGCCCCGCAGGGTGCCAATCAGTTCCAGTTGCTGCTGAACAAGCAAGACGCCCTGACCGAGTTCGATACCCTCGAACCGGGTCGCTTCCAGGCCCTGCGTGACGGCACCCGAGTGACCTACACCGAAACGTTGAGCGACGATCGCGTCAACCTGGGCGGCGTGTTCATCTCGCAGAAGAACCTCGGCGCCGATCAGAAGGATCGCGGGATTTCCGTGCTTGTGGCCGAAAAGGGCCGTCAGGAAGTCCGCCCCGACGGCAATCGCTACCTGATTCTCGACAATGGTTATCGCTATGACGGCAGTCCGGGTCAGGCGGATTACCGCGCCATTCACTACGAAAACTATGGTGTGCTGCTGCCCAAACCGGACGTCAGCGAAGAAGTCACCGATCGTGACGCCATGCCGACTTCGTCTCTGCTGGGCAGTGACGACATCCGCTCCAAAACCGAACTGCAATGGCGTCTGTCCCTGCCGTTGCTGGTGTTCATCGTGACCCTGATGGCGGTGCCGCTGTCGCGAGTCAATCCGCGTCAAGGGCGTTTCCTCAAGCTGCTGCCGGCGATTCTTCTTTATATGGCTTACCTGACCATCCTGATTGCCGCCCGCGGCGCCCTTGAAAAAGGCAAGATTCCACCGGCGCTCGGCTTGTGGTGGGTGCATGCGATCTTCCTGGTCATCGGCCTCGGCCTGCTGTATTGGGAGCCGCTGCGTCTGAAGATGGCCAGCCGTCGCGCTGCTGCGCTGGAGGTGGCCCGTGGTTAAACTCGACCGCTACATCGGCAGCAGCGTGTTCATGGCTATCATTGCCGTGCTGGCAATCATTCTCGGTCTGGCGACCCTGTTCGCCTTTATCGATGAGATGGGTGACGTCAGCGAAACCTACACATTGGTAGACGTGCTGAGTTTCGTCCTGCTGACCGCGCCGCGCCGGCTCTACGAAATGTTGCCGATGGCCGCGTTGATTGGCTGCCTGATCGGCCTCGGCAGTCTGGCCAGCAGCAGCGAACTGACCGTCATGCGCGCCGCTGGCGTGTCGATCGGCCGGATCGTCTGGGCGGTGATGAAGCCGATGCTGGTGCTGATGCTCGCAGGCGTGCTGATTGGCGAATACGTCGCCCCGGCCACCGAAAGCATGGCCCAGGCCAATCGCTCTCTGGCTCAGGGCAGCGGCGACGCGCAAAGCGCCAAGCACGGTATGTGGCACCGTCAGGGTGAAGAATTCATCCACATCAACGCCGTGCAACCCAACGGCCTGTTGTATGGCGTGACTCGCTATCACTTCGACAAGGAACGCCACCTGCTGAGCTCCAGCTTCGCCAAGAAGGCCGAGTTCGATGGCACTCAATGGCAACTGACCGACGTGGCCACCACCTTGTTCCATGAGCGCAGCACCGAAGTCGTTAACACGCCGAGCGAACGTTGGGACGTGGCCTTGAGCCCGCAACTGCTGAGCACTGTGGTGATGGCCCCGGAATCACTGTCGATCAGCGGACTTTGGGGCTACATCCACTATCTGTCGGAGCAGGGCCTGAGCAACGGCCGTTACTGGCTGGCATTTTGGGTCAAGGTGTTGCAGCCGTTGGTGACAGCCGCGCTGGTGTTGATGGCGATTTCCTTCATCTTCGGCCCGCTGCGTTCGGTAACCCTCGGCCAGCGTGTGTTCACCGGTGTGCTGGTCGGCTTCACCTTCCGCATCGTCCAGGATTTGCTCGGTCCGTCGAGCCTGGTGTTCGGTTTCTCGCCGCTGTTTGCGGTGCTGGTGCCGGCCGGTGTCTGCGCGCTGGCAGGTGTCTGGCTGCTTAGGCGAGCCGGTTGATGAACAAGCTTTCATCCTCTGCTTAGCCCCGGAAACGCCTCGATCAACCGATCGGGGCGTTTTTGCATGGAATCCGGGTGACAGGCGAACGTGACGCTTGCGCCGTGTATCAGGTACAATTCCCGGCTATTTTTCGGCGGGCCATGCCTGCAGCCTTTTTGAGTGTTGATCCGTGAGTGATTTGAGTCATATCCGCAATTTCTCCATCATCGCCCACATTGACCATGGCAAGTCGACGCTGGCCGATCGCTTCATCCAGATGTGCGGCGGCCTGGCCGAGCGTGAAATGGAAGCCCAGGTACTGGATTCCATGGATCTTGAGCGTGAGCGCGGGATCACCATCAAGGCCCACAGCGTTACCCTTTATTACAAAGCCAAAGATGGCGTCACCTACCAGCTGAACTTCATTGACACCCCGGGCCACGTAGACTTCACCTATGAAGTCAGCCGTTCCCTGGCCGCGTGTGAAGGTGCCTTGCTGGTGGTCGACGCCGGTCAGGGCGTCGAAGCCCAGTCCGTGGCCAACTGCTACACCGCGATTGAGCAGGGCCTTGAGGTCATGCCGGTCCTGAACAAGATCGACCTGCCACAGGCTGATCCTGATCGCGTCAAAGACGAAATCGAAAAGATCATTGGCATTGACGCCACTGACGCCGTCACCTGCAGTGCCAAGACCGGCCTGGGTGTCGACGAAGTGCTTGAGCGTCTGGTGCACACTATTCCTGCGCCAACCGGCAACATCGAAGATCCGCTGCAAGCGTTGATCATCGATTCCTGGTTCGACAACTACCTGGGCGTTGTCTCCCTGGTGCGCGTGCGTCACGGCCGCGTGAAGAAGGGTGACAAGATCCTGGTGAAATCCACCGGCAAGATCCATCTGGTCGACAGCGTCGGTGTTTTCAATCCGAAACACACCGCCACCGTAGACCTCAAGGCCGGCGAAGTGGGCTTCATCATCGCCAGCATCAAGGACATTCACGGTGCGCCGGTCGGTGACACCCTGACCCTGAGCTCGACCCCGGATGTTCCGGTACTGCCGGGTTTCAAACGCATCCAGCCACAGGTTTACGCCGGTCTGTTCCCGGTCAGCTCCGACGACTTCGAAGATTTCCGCGAAGCGCTGCAGAAGCTGACACTGAACGACTCGTCGCTGCAGTACACCCCGGAAAGTTCCGACGCCTTGGGCTTCGGCTTCCGTTGCGGCTTCCTCGGCATGCTGCACATGGAAATCATCCAGGAGCGCCTCGAGCGCGAGTACGATCTGGATCTGATCACCACGGCGCCGACGGTAATCTTCGAACTGGTGCTGAAAACCGGTGAAACGATTTACGTCGATAACCCGTCCAAGCTTCCGGATGTCTCGGCCGTCGAAGACATGCGCGAGCCGATCGTGCGCGCCAATATCCTGGTGCCGCAAGAACACTTGGGCAACGTCATCACCCTGTGCATCGAGAAACGCGGCGTTCAAGTCGACATGCTGTTCCTCGGCAATCAGGTGCAAGTCACTTACGACTTGCCGATGAACGAAGTGGTTCTGGACTTCTTCGACCGTCTCAAATCCACCAGCCGCGGCTATGCTTCGCTGGACTACCATTTCGATCGTTACCAATCGGCTAATCTGGTGAAACTGGACGTGCTGATCAACGGCGACAAGGTCGATGCCCTGGCGTTGATCGTGCACCGTGACAACTCGCACTTCAAAGGTCGCCAGTTGACCGAGAAGATGAAAGAACTGATTCCTCGTCAGATGTTCGACGTGGCCATCCAGGCCGCCATTGGCGGTCAGATTGTCGCCCGGACAACCGTCAAGGCTCTCAGAAAGAACGTATTGGCCAAATGCTACGGTGGTGACGTCAGCCGTAAGAAGAAACTGCTCGAGAAGCAAAAGGCCGGTAAGAAACGCATGAAGCAGGTCGGCAACGTGGAAATTCCACAAGAAGCCTTCCTTGCAGTGCTCAGGTTGGATAGTTAGGTCCTATGTCGCTAAATTTCCCGCTGTTGCTGGTCATCGCCGTGTTCGTCTGCGGCCTGTTGGCGTTGCTCGATCTGCTGATTCTGGCGCCCCGCCGGCGTGCTGCCATTGCCTCTTATCAAGGCAGTGTCAGCCAGCCCGACGTCGTGGTGGTCGAGAAGCTGAACAAAGAGCCGCTGCTGGTCGAATACGGCAAGTCGTTCTTCCCGGTGTTGTTCATCGTGCTGGTGCTGCGTTCGTTCCTGGTGGAGCCGTTCCAGATTCCGTCCGGCTCGATGAAACCGACCCTGGACGTCGGCGACTTCATTCTGGTGAACAAGTTTTCTTACGGGATCCGCTTGCCGGTGATCGACAAGAAAATCATCGAAGTCGGTGATCCGCAGCGCGGCGATGTGATGGTGTTCCGCTACCCGAGCGACCCGAACGTCAACTACATCAAGCGTGTGGTCGGTCTGCCGGGCGACACGGTGCGTTACACCGCTGACAAGCGTCTGTTCGTCAACGGTGAGTCGATTGCCGAGCAAATGGTCGGTTCCGAGCCGGGCACGCTGGGCAGCGCAGAGCTCTACAAGGAAAAACTCGGCGCTGCCGAACACCTGATCCGCAAGGAAATGAGCCGTTACCGCGCCACGCCGGACCATACCTGGACCGTGCCAGCCGGGCACTTCTTCATGATGGGCGACAACCGCGACAACTCGAACGACAGTCGCTACTGGGATGATCCGAACATTCCCAAGGATCTGCTGGGCATGGTTCCCGACCGGAATATCGTCGGCAAGGCCTTCGCGGTCTGGATGAGCTGGCCGGAACCGAAACTCAGCCACCTGCCGAATTTCTCGCGGGTTGGCCTGATCAAGTAATCACCACGGCGCTGTTGAACACAGCGCCGAATGCATTTCTGGAGTCGCTACAATCGACACCAGGGCATGAAGCCACGATATTCAGGACGTAATTTTTGAACACAGCGTTAATTGTCCCAGGCCTGCGCCGTATCCCGGCGATGGCGGTGGAATCCAGCTTTGATCTCAGCGTGGGTAAACCGTGAGCGCCTCTTTAAGCCGTCTCGAGCGTCAGCTCGGTTACACCTTCAAGGATCAGGAACTCATGGTCCTGGCCCTCACGCACCGCAGTTTTGCCGGGCGCAACAACGAACGCCTGGAATTTCTCGGCGATGCCATCCTCAACTTCGTCGCTGGCGAGGCGTTGTTCGATCGCTTCCCGCTGGCTCGCGAAGGCCAGTTGTCGCGTTTGCGCGCACGCCTGGTGAAAGGTGAGACCCTGGCCGTACTGGCGCGTGGTTTCGACCTGGGTGATTACCTGCGTCTGGGTTCCGGTGAACTGAAAAGCGGCGGTTTCCGTCGCGAGTCGATTCTGGCCGATGCCCTTGAGGCGTTGATCGGTGCGATCTACCTCGACGCGGGCATGGACATGGCCCGCGAGCGCGTCCTGGCCTGGCTGGCCGGCGAGTTCGAAGGCCTGACGCTGGTGGACACCAACAAGGATCCCAAGACCCGTCTGCAGGAACATCTGCAATCGCGCGGTTGCGAGCTGCCTCGTTACGAGGTGGTAGATATCCAGGGCGAGCCGCACTGCCGAACCTTCTTCGTCGAGTGCGAAGTTGTCTTACTGAATGAAAAAAGCCGAGGTCAGGGTGTGAGTCGTCGTATTGCCGAACAGGTAGCGGCCGCCGCAGCACTGATTGCCCTGGGCGTGGAGAATGGCAATGACTGATACAAACGCAACTCGCTGTGGCTACGTTGCCATCGTCGGCCGTCCCAACGTGGGCAAGTCCACGCTGCTGAACCATATCCTCGGTCAGAAACTGGCGATCACCTCGCGCAAGCCGCAGACCACCCGTCACAACATGCTCGGGATCAAGACCGAGGGTGACGTACAGGCGATCTACGTCGACACCCCCGGCATGCACAAGGGTGGCGAAAAGGCTCTCAACCGTTACATGAACAAGACCGCTTCGGCGGCGTTGAAAGACGTCGACGTCGTGATCTTCGTGGTCGATCGCACCAAGTGGACCGAAGAAGACCAGATGGTGTTGGAGCGCGTGCAGTACGTGACCGGCCCGCTGATCGTCGCACTGAACAAGACCGACCGCATCGAAGACAAAGCTGAACTGATGCCGCACCTGAGCTGGTTGCAGGAACAGCTGCCGAACGCGCAGATCATCCCTATCTCCGCGCAGCACGGGCACAACCTTGAGGCGCTGGAAAAGGTGATTGCCAATCACCTGCCGGAAAACGATCACTTCTTCCCGGAAGACCAGATCACCGACCGCAGCAGCCGTTTCCTCGCCGCTGAACTGGTGCGCGAAAAAATCATGCGCCAGATGGGCGCCGAGTTGCCGTACCAGATCACCGTCGAGATCGAAGAGTTCAAGCAGCAGGGCAAAACCCTGCATATCCATGCGCTGATTCTCGTCGAACGTGATGGCCAGAAGAAGATCATCATTGGCGACAAGGGCGAGCGCATCAAACGCATCGGCACCGAAGCGCGCAAGGACATGGAGCTGCTGTTCGACTCCAAGATCATGCTCAACCTGTGGGTCAAGGTGAAGGGCGGTTGGTCCGACGACGAGCGTGCATTGCGTTCGCTGGGTTACGGCGACCTGTAAGCGGTACCAAGATCAAAAGATCGCAGCCTTCGGCAGCTCCTACAGAGTTTTGTGTATACCTGTAGGAGCTGCCGAAGGCTGCGATCTTTTTTGTAATCTCCGACCGGGAAACAGCTCTCATGTCGCAAAACCCGCCTCCCGCCCAACCCGCCTACGTTCTCCACTCTCGCGCCTACCGCGAAACCAGCGCGTTGGTGGACTTCCTCACGCCGCAAGGTCGGCTGCGGGCGGTGTTGCGCAGTGCGCGGGGCAAGGCCGGAACGTTGGCGCGGCCATTCGTGCCGCTGGAAGTCGAGTTTCGCGGCAAGGGCGAGTTGAAGAATGTCGGGCGCATGGAAAGTGCCGGTAACTCGACGTGGATGGTCGGCGAGGCGTTGTTCAGCGGTCTCTACCTCAATGAGCTGTTGATCCGTTTGCTGCCTGCCGAAGATCCGCACCCGGCGGTGTTCGATCACTACGCCGCGACCTTGCTGGCCTTGGCCGAAGGTCGGCCGCTGGAGCCCTTGTTGCGCTCCTTCGAATGGCGCCTGCTGGATGATCTCGGTTATGGCTTCTCCATGAGCACCGACATCCACGGCGAAGCGGTGGCACCGGACGGTCTCTATCGTCTGCAAGTGGACGCTGGCCTTGAGCGCGTTTACCTGCTGCAACCTGGCCTGTTCAACGGTGTTGAATTGTTGGCCATGGCCGAAGCTGACTGGTCAGCCCCCGGCGCACTCTCAGCCGCCAAACGTCTGATGCGTCAAGCATTGGCTGTTCACTTGGGCGGTCGTCCGCTTGTCAGTCGCGAACTGTTTCGCAAGCCCTGATCACCCCGTATGCTGTGCGCCGAATCTCTAAATTCAGGAGCGCATCCGTGACCACCAGCAATCGCATTCTTCTTGGCGTGAACATCGACCACGTCGCCACCCTGCGTCAGGCCCGTGGCACGCGCTACCCGGATCCGGTCAAGGCGGCGCTGGACGCGGAAGAGGCGGGCGCCGACGGCATCACCGTGCACCTGCGCGAGGACCGTCGACACATTCAGGAGCGCGACGTGCTCTTGCTCAAGGATGTGCTGCAAACCCGCATGAACTTCGAAATGGGCGTCACCGAAGAAATGATGGCGTTCGCCGAGCTCATCCGTCCGGCGCACATCTGCCTGGTCCCGGAAACCCGTCAGGAACTGACTACCGAAGGCGGTCTGGATGTCGCGGGGCAGGAAGCGCGGATCAAGGCTGCGGTCGAGCGTCTGTCGAAGATCGGCAGCGAAGTGTCGCTGTTCATCGATGCCGACGAGCGCCAGATTGCTGCCTCGAAGCGTGTTGGTGCGCCGGCCATCGAACTGCACACCGGGCGTTATGCCGACGCCGAGACCCCGACCGAAGTCGCTGAAGAATTGAAGCGTGTGGCGGACGGTGTAGCGTTTGGTCTGGCTCAGGGGCTGATCATCAACGCCGGCCATGGTCTGCATTACCACAACGTCGAAGCCGTCGCGGCGATCAAGGGCATCAACGAACTGAACATCGGTCATGCGCTGGTGGCGCATGCGTTGTTCGTGGGTTTCAAGTCTGCAGTGTCTGAGATGAAGGCGCTGATTCTGGCGGCTGCCTTGAAGGGCTGAAGATCAAAAGATCGCAGCCTGCGGCAGCTCCTACAGGGGGATCATGCTAACCCCGCAATTTTGCGGCGCATGTGATCACCTGTAGGAGCTGCCGAAGGCTGCGATCTTTTGCTTTTAAAGCGGAGCAGGCTCTTGGGTCGGCTTGGACTTGTCGATCGCCGGCACATGCAGATTGCCCTCGGCCACTTGATCGCCTTCAAGCTGCGGTTGGGTTACCCAAGTGAGGATGTCGTAATAACGACGGATGTTCGCCACGAAATGCACCGGCTCGCCGCCCCGGGCGTAGCCGTAGCGGGTCTTGCTGTACCACTGCTTCTGCGACAGGCGCGGCAGGATCTTCTTCACGTCCAGCCACTTGTCCGGGTTCAACCCTTCCTTGGCGGTCAGTTTGCGCGCGTCGTCCAGATGGCCGCTGCCGACGTTATAGGCGGCCAGAGCAAACCAGGTGCGATCTGGCTCCTTGATCGAATCGTCGAGCTGATCCTTCATATAGGCCAGGTACTTGGCGCCGCCCATGATGCTCTGCTTCGGATCGAGGCGATTGGACACGCCCATCGCCCGAGCGGTGTTCTGGGTCAGCATCATCAAGCCGCGCACGCCGGTTTTCGAGGTGACTGTCGGTTGCCACAACGATTCCTGATAACCGATGGCAGCCAGTAGACGCCAGTCGACTTTCTCTTTCTTGGCGTAACTCTTGAAGTGTTGTTCGTACTTGGGCAGGCGCTGCTGCAAGTGCTGGGCGAACGTGGTGGCGCCCATGTAGCCGAGAACGTCGACGTGCCCGTAATAGCGGTCTTTGAGGCGTTGCAGGGTGCCATTCTTCTGCACCTTGTCGAGATAGCTGTTGATCTCGTTGAGAAGGCTGTTGTCTTCGCCCGGGCCCACCGCCCAGCTCTGGCTGCGCGCATCGCCGAGGTCGAAGGCCACGCGAATGTTGGTGAAGTACACCTGGTTCATCGCCACTTCGTTGGAGTCGACCAGCGTCAGGTCGATCTGGCCTTCGTCGACCATGCGCAGCAAGTCGACCACCTCAACGGCGTCAGATTCTTCGTACTCGATGCCCGGGTTTTTCTTTTTCAGCTCGGCCAGTTGCTCGGCATGGGTGCTGCCCTTGAGCACCATGATCTTCTTGCCGACCAGATCACCAGCGTCGGTCGGCCGTGACTGGCCATTGCGATAGATGATCTGCGGGGTGACTTCGAGGTAGGAGTGGGAGAAACGCACCTGCGTCTTGCGTTGTTCGCTGCTGACCAGACCTGCGGCTGCCAATACCGGGCCGTTCGGCTTGCCAATCTGGTTGAAGAGATCGTCGAGGTTGTCGGCAGTTTCGATTTTCAGTTCGACGCCCAAATCGTCGGCGAAGCGCTTCACCAGCTCGTATTCGAAGCCGGTTTCACCGCTGCGATCCTGAAAGTAGGTGGCGGGGCTGTTTCGGGTAATCACCCGCAGCACACCATCCTCCTTTACGCGCTCGAGTGTGTTGGGTTTATCAACACAGCCACCGAGCATCAGGAAGAGTCCGGTTGCGATCAGCCATTTGGCGTACCGCGGACGCAAAGCCGTTGGGAAAAACATTTGCGCAGTATACGCAAAGGACTGCGGGCGCCATATCTCGACAGCGCAGGGCAGGTCTGCTAGAGATCACAAAACCGGACAAAACCCCGCAGAAATGGGGCCGAAGGGTATTTTGTTACAGTAAAAATAAGCCGTCTTCACAGGCCGGTTAAATTTGACTCACGAATCAGAAACACAGATCGACATGCGAGTGCAACCGTGCGTAGCGTTTCGGGTGATGTTGAAGGCGGTTTAGGCTAGAATGCACGGCCTCAAAGCACACCCCTTCCCGAGGCTGTCCCGAAGATGTTGATCCTGCGCGGCGCTCCTGCCCTTTCTGCCTTTCGCCACAGCAAACTCCTTGAGCAACTGAGCCAGAAGGTTCCGGCTGTCAGTGGCTTGTATGCTGAATTCGCTCACTTCGCCGAAGTCACCGGCGTCCTGACCGGCGACGAACAGCAGGTGCTTGCGCGCCTTCTGAAGTACGGTCCAAGCGTTCCGGTACAAGAGCCGACCGGCCGTCTGTTCCTGGTGTTGCCGCGTTTCGGCACCATCTCGCCATGGTCGAGCAAGGCCAGCGACATCGCCCGCAACTGCGGCCTGAGCAAGATCCAGCGTCTGGAGCGCGGCATCGCGTTCTACGTGGCCGGTCAGTTCAGCGAAGCCGAAGCGCAGCAGATTGCCGATGTCCTGCATGACCGCATGACCCAGATCGTTCTGGCCAACCTCGAACAGGCTGCCGGTCTGTTCAGCCACGCCGAACCGAAGCCGCTGACCGCGATCGACATCCTCGGCGGCGGTCGCGCCGCGCTGGAAAAGGCCAACACCGAGCTGGGCCTGGCCCTGGCCGAAGACGAGATCGACTATCTGGTCGATGCCTTCAATGGCCTCAAGCGTAATCCGCACGACATCGAACTGATGATGTTCGCTCAGGCCAACTCCGAGCACTGCCGCCACAAGATCTTCAACGCCAGTTGGGATATTGATGGTGAGAACCAGGAAAAAAGCCTGTTCGGCATGATCAAGAACACCTACGTGATGCACAGCGAAGGCGTTCTGTCGGCTTATAAGGACAACGCCTCGGTGATCGTCGGCAACGTTGCCGGCCGTTTCTTCCCGAACCCTGAAACCCGCCAGTACGGCGCGGTGCAGGAGCCGGTGCACATCCTGATGAAGGTTGAAACCCACAACCACCCGACCGCGATTGCCCCGTTCCCGGGCGCATCCACCGGTTCCGGTGGCGAGATCCGCGACGAAGGTGCAACCGGTCGTGGCGCCAAGCCAAAGGCTGGCCTGACCGGTTTCACCGTGTCTAACCTGCAAATCCCTGGCTTCGAACAGCCGTGGGAAGTGCCGTACGGCAAGCCTGAGCGCATCGTCACTGCGCTGGACATCATGATCGAAGGTCCGCTGGGCGGTGCCGCGTTCAACAACGAATTCGGTCGTCCGGCCCTGACCGGCTACTTCCGTACCTTCGAACAATCGATCACCACCCCGCACGGTGACGAAGTTCGCGGTTACCACAAGCCGATCATGTTGGCCGGCGGCATGGGCAACATCCGCGAAGAACACGTCAAGAAAGGCGAGATCGTCGTTGGCTCCAAGCTGATCGTGCTCGGTGGCCCGGCGATGCTGATCGGCCTGGGTGGCGGCGCCGCTTCCTCCATGGCCACCGGCACCAGCTCGGCGGATCTGGACTTCGCTTCCGTGCAGCGTGAAAACCCTGAAATGGAGCGTCGTTGCCAGGAAGTCATCGACCGTTGCTGGCAACTGGGTGACAAGAACCCGATCAGCTTCATCCACGACGTTGGCGCGGGCGGTCTGTCCAACGCCTTCCCGGAACTGGTCAACGACGGCGACCGCGGTGGTCGTTTCGAACTGCGCAACATTCCAAACGACGAGCCGGGCATGGCCCCGCACGAAATCTGGTCCAACGAATCCCAGGAACGTTACGTGCTGGCCGTTGGCCCGGAAGACTTCGAGCGCTTCCAGGCGATCTGCGAACGTGAGCGTTGCCCGTTTGCCGTCGTCGGTGAAGCCACCGCCGAACCGCAGCTTACTGTCACGGATAGCCACTTCGGCAACAACCCGGTGGACATGCCACTGGAAGTGTTGCTGGGCAAGGCGCCACGCATGCACCGTTCGGTGGTTCGTGAAGCCGAGCTGGGCGATGACTTCGATCCGTCCAACCTCGACATCACTGAAAGCATCGAGCGCGTTTTGCATCACCCGGCCGTGGCGAGCAAGAGCTTCCTGATCACCATTGGCGACCGCACCATCACCGGCCTTGTGGCCCGTGACCAAATGGTCGGCCCATGGCAGGTTCCGGTGGCCGACGTTGCCGTGACCGCCACCAGTTTCGACGTTTACACCGGTGAAGCGATGGCGATGGGCGAGCGTACTCCGCTGGCTCTGCTGGACGCCCCGGCGTCGGGCCGCATGGCCATCGGCGAAACCCTGACCAACATTGCCGCTTCGCGCATCAACAAGCTCTCCGACATCAAACTGTCGGCGAACTGGATGTCTGCTGCCGGCCACCCGGGCGAAGACGCGCGTCTGTACGACACCGTGAAAGCGGTCGGCATGGAGCTGTGCCCTGAGCTGGGCATTACCATTCCGGTCGGCAAGGACTCGATGTCCATGGCCACTCGCTGGAACGATGACGGCGAAGAAAAAACCGTGACCTCGCCGATGTCGCTGATCGTGACCGGTTTCGCGCCAGTGGCTGACATCCGTCAGACCCTGACCCCGGAGCTGCGCATGGACAAGGGCACCACCGACCTGATCCTGATCGACCTCGGTCGCGGTCAGAACCGGATGGGCGCCTCGATCCTTGCTCAGGTTCACGGCAAGCTCGGCAAGCACGCGCCGGACGTCGATGACGCCGAAGACTTGAAAGCCTTCTTCGCGGTGATCCAGGGGCTCAACGCCGACGGTCACCTGCTGGCTTACCACGACCGTTCCGACGGTGGTCTGCTGACCTCCGTGGTGGAAATGGCCTTCGCCGGCCACTGCGGTCTGAGCCTGAACCTCGACAGCGTTGCCGAATCCTCGGCCGAAATCGCCGCCATCCTGTTCAACGAAGAACTGGGTGCGGTGATTCAGGTTCGTCAGGACGCCACGCCAGACATCCTCGCGCAGTTCAGCGCTGCCGGTCTGGGCGACTGTGTTTCCGTGATCGGTCAGCCGATGAACAATGGCCAGATCAACATCACCTTCAACGGTGACACCGTGTTCGAAGGTCAGCGTCGTCTGCTGCAACGTCAGTGGGCTGAAACCAGCTACCAGATCCAGCGTCTGCGCGATAACGCCGACTGCGCCGAGCAAGAGTTCGACGTGCTGCTGGAAGAAGACAATCCGGGCCTGAGCGTCAAGCTCAGCTACGACGTCAACCAGGACGTCGCCGCGCCTTACATCAAGAAAGGCATTCGCCCACAGGTTGCCGTGCTGCGTGAGCAGGGCGTCAACGGTCAGGTGGAAATGGCGGCCGCGTTCGACCGCGCCGGTTTCAACGCGATCGACGTGCACATGAGCGATATTCTGGCCGGCCGTGTCGATCTGAACGAGTTCAAAGGTCTGGTGGCGTGCGGTGGTTTCTCCTACGGCGACGTACTCGGCGCCGGTGAAGGCTGGGCCAAGTCGGCGCTGTTCAACAGCCGCGCTCGCGATGCGTTCCAGGGCTTCTTCGAACGTAACGACAGCTTCACCCTCGGCGTGTGCAACGGTTGCCAGATGATGTCCAACCTGCACGAGCTGATTCCGGGCAGCGAGTTCTGGCCGCACTTCGTGCGCAACCGCTCCGAGCAGTTCGAAGCGCGTGTGGCGATGGTTCAGGTTCAGGAGTCGAACTCGATCTTCCTGCAGGGCATGGCCGGTTCGCGTATGCCGATCGCCATCGCTCACGGTGAAGGTCATGCCGAGTTCTCCAGCGAAGAAGCATTGCTGGAAGCGGATCTGTCGGGTTGTGTGGCGATGCGTTTTGTCGACAACCATGGCAAGGTCACTGAATCGTATCCGGCCAACCCGAACGGTTCGCCGCGCGGGATTACCGGTCTCACCAGCCGTGATGGCCGTGTGACGATCATGATGCCGCACCCGGAGCGTGTGTTCCGCGCCGTGCAGAACTCGTGGCGTTCGGAAGACTGGAACGAAGACGCACCTTGGATGCGTATGTTCCGTAATGCTCGTGTGTGGGTTAACTAAGCGTCGTGTACAAGCTTGGGTTTTTTGTTCCTGACAGTCATGTCGAGGTGGTCAAAGGGGCCGTGTTCGCTGCCGGTGGTGGGCGGATCGGTGACTATGACCACTGTGCCTGGCAGGTGCTTGGGTCTGGCCAGTTTCGGCCTTTGGATGGCAGTCAGCCGTTTATTGGTGAGGCGGGGCAGGTCGAGCGGGTTGAGGAATGGAAGGTTGAGCTTGTGGTGGCGGATGAGTTGATCGTGGCTGTTGTGGCGGCGTTGAAGCTCAGTCATCCGTATGAGACGCCGGCTTATGAAGTGTGGCGGCTGGAAGATTTCTGATCTTTCTGCCGCTGGAATGAAAAACCCGCTGAGAGTGATTTCAGCGGGTTTTTTGTTGCCCCCGATTTGAGGGGTTAGCTCATTCAAATGTGGGAGCCAGCCTGCTGGCGATGGCGCCCTGACAGGCGACCATGTTCTGGCTGACTGGGTGAATATCCATTTCTTCGGGTGCTGCCGCTGGCGGTTTCGCTCTTACAGCGAGTCACTTTGGCAAACGCCCCAAAGTAACCAAAGGTCTGTGCCCCAACGTTCGGCCCACTCGCTAACGCTCGGGGTTCCTTCGCTCCGGGTTTCATCCGGGGGCATCGCCTCCGGTTTGCTTCGCTGCACCTCCTCTCGATGTGTTCGACTTCGTCGAACGGCGCTGCGCGCCTACCCCCCGGATGAATCCCTCCACTCAGCCTGCCGACGGGGCCCGTGAAGCAAGATCAAGAGCTGCAGCCGAGCTAACGCTCATCCTGTTGAGTGGGGCGGCTTTGCCGCATGGTTTGTGCGCAAATCAAAACTGTGGGAGCTTGCCAGCGATGACCGCCTGGTAGTGACGAAACTATTTAGCAGGTTATGGGTTTTGGCTGGCCAGGTACTCTTCCAGGGTCAAGTCTTTGTCCCCGTCCTTGTTGTACTCATTCCAAACAAACTCTCTCATCGTTTTGGCATAGCCTTCGGTGCCTTTGGCGAACTCTTCGATAGTAAGGATTCCGTCCTTGTTTGCGTCCAGATTTTTGTAGGTTTCTTTCAGATGCTCGAGTTGTTCTGCGTCCGTCATTTTCTTTGCCATGTCGCAGCCATCCTTTATGAATTAAGTGCAGGGTTATCGAGGCTACGACATAAAAACTGCCTGATTCAGTCAACGTAATAACGTCGGTCGAGGCGGTCAACTGTCAGACCTGACAGTTGACAGTGCCGACAATGTGGGGGCGATTTCATTCCTGAATGCACCGGCTCACGTGTAGGAGCTGCCGAAGGCTGCGATCTGTTGATCCTGCTTTTGATGTTGAAACGTCAAAGTCAAAAGATCGCAGCCTTCGGCAGCTCCTACACGAGGGAGGCGATTCGCGTTGTTTAACTGGATGTGAGATCACCAGAACCTTCCCACAAGGTTTTCAGGTTGTCCGTCGGACGTCGGATCTCTAGTCTTTGGCTGTCACCGCAAATCGGTGATCGGGTGTGAGAACCCGGTAAGAGGTTTTAATCAAACGTCAGTAGCACCATAATCGCCGCCAGCTTATTTGCTGCCGGCAATGTTCTATGGCGGCTGTGTGCGGGCGGACTTCGGTTCGGCCGGGTTGATCTCTTACCGGTTTCTCACTCCGCACATAGCTGCCACCTCTTCGTCGCGTGAGAAACGACCAGTGATGGCTTCAATCATTTGATTAGAGATCATTGCAATGACCAAGCCCGTACCCGATCCACCCGAAACCAAAACCCCACTCGAAGAAGCCCTCCGTGCCGAAGACCAGGCCCGAAACCGCGAAGCCATCAAACGCGCTCTCGACTTCTACCTGTGCCCCGAACCCGCAAAGCCGCGCCGACCGAGCTCCATGTTCATGGTCTGCCCCCAGGTGGACACCGAAAGCCTGCTCGCCCATGCCTGTGAGTCATTAGCCTCGGCAAGCACCGCCGCCAGCAACTTTGCCAATGAGCTAAGCGGTTCTCAGCGCAGCACGGTATTAGGCATCCAGCAAATCGTCATGCTCGCCGAACTGGCGGTAAACCGAGCACTGGATCGAGTCGACCCACAAACCTGACGACCGCGTCATCGTTCATTGCCAGCAGGCTGGCTCCCACAGTTGAAACGCACTCCCTTGTGGGAGCTAGCCTGCTAGCGATGAGGCCAGCCCAGACACCAGACTTTTAAACCTTGGCACTGACCTCACTGCGATTGACCAGCGCCTCAAGTGCGCCACTCAAACCCGCAGCCTTATCCCCCACCAGCAAATGCCAAACCCCACCTTCCAACTGGCTGACACCCTGACAACCCAGCTCTTTCAACTGCGCCTCGGACAGCGCCTTGCCATCCGCCAGCAGCAAGCGAATCCGGCTCATGGCGATGCAATCGAGTTGCAGCACGTTGTCGCCGCCGCCCAGCGCATTCAGCCATTGCTGAGCTTCCGAACCCGCGACCACAACCGCTTTCGGTTCATCGGCAACCGCCACAGGCTCGGCAAGAACCGCACGCCCCAACGCCGGCATCGCCAGGCGAATCTCATCTGCAATGCTGTCAGCCATCGGCCCGACCACCACCTGCAAACTGCCACCCTTGCCCGGGCGCACGACTGCCATTGCGCCGAGCGCTTTCAGATCTGCATCGGATGCTTTGTTGCGATCGACCATCTCCAGTCGCAGACGGGTAGTGCAAGCGCCAACGGTCAGCAGATTCTCCGCACCACCGAGGGCTTTGATGTAAGCCCCGGCTCGTTGGTTTTCGGTGAGGACGGCTTTCTCAGCGGTCGCCACATCCTCACGCCCCGGCGTTTTCAGATTGAAGCGACGAATACAGAAATCAAACACCACGTAATACACAACCGCGTACGCCAGCCCGACAGGGACCACCAGCCAGCCATTGGTGGACTTGCCCCAGCCAAGCACCATGTCGATAAACCCACCAGAAAACGTAAAGCCCAAATGGATGTTCAGCGCATTGGTAATCGCCATCGACAACCCGGTCAGCAGCGCGTGCAGCAGGAACAGCAGTGGCGCCAGAAACATGAAGGCGAATTCGATTGGCTCGGTCACGCCGGTCAGGAATGAAGTCAGGGCCATCGACAGGAAGATCCCGCCCATGACCTTGCGCCGCTCCGGCAGGGCGTTGCGGTACATCGCCAGGCATGCGGCAGGCAGGCCGAAGATCATCATCGGGAACATGCCGGTCATGAACTGGCCGCCTTTCGGATCGCCAGCGAAGTAGCGCGACAGGTCGCCGGTCACCAGTGCGCCTGTAGTCGGATCGGTGAAGTTACCGAACACGAACCACGCCATGTTGTTGAGGATGTGGTGCAGGCCGGTGACGATCAACAAGCGGTTGAACACGCCGAAGACGAAGGCACCGAGGCTGCCGCTTTCCATCATCAGGCTGCCGAAGCTGTTGATGCCGTGCTGGATCGGCGGCCAGATGTAGCCGAATACCACGCCCAGACCGACTGCAGCGAAACCCGTGACAATCGGCACAAACCGCCGGCCACCGAAGAACGCCAGATACTCCGGCAGTTTGATGTCCTTGAAGCGGTTGTACAGCGCGCCGGCCATCAGGCCGCTGACAATGCCGGCGAGCATGCCCATGTTGATGCTCGCGTCGAGCACTTTGAGGGTGGAGATCATCACCAGATAACCGATCACCCCGGCCAGGCCTGCGGTGCCGTTGTTGTCCTTGGCGAACCCGACGGCGATGCCGATGGCGAAGATCATCGCCAGGTTGGCGAAGATCACTTGGCCGGCATCGTGGATGATCGCGATGTTCAGCAGGTCGGTGTCACCCAGACGCAGCAGCAGACCGGCAATCGGCAGGATCGCGATCGGCAGCATCAGCGCGCGGCCGAGGCGTTGCAGGCCTTCGATGAAGAGTTGGTACATGGTGGTTCTCCCTGCTCTTTTATAGAGCGCTTTTTTGTTAGCGCAGAGGCCAATGTTGATGGCAGGCGTGACGCACCGCCGCAGCGCTGCTCAGCTTGAGCAGGTCACGGGCGAGGCGTTGGCATTCGGCTTCGTGCAACTGGCGCACGCGATCTTTGATTTCACCGATCTGCACCGGGCTGACCGACAGTTCGGTTACGCCGAGGCCGATCAATACCGGCGTTGCCAGTGGATCAGAGGCCAACGCACCGCACACGCCGACCCACCGTTTGTGCACCGCCGCGCCTTCGCAGGTCATGGCGATCAGGCGCAGCAGCGCCGGGTGCAAAGCGTCGACTCGTGCGGCGAGGCCGGCGTGGTCGCGATCCATGGCGAGGGTGTATTGGGAGAGATCGTTGGTGCCGATCGACAGGAAGTCTGCGTGCTCAGCCAGTTGTTCGGCTTGCAGTGCGGCGGCCGGGACTTCGATCATCACGCCGATTTCCGGGCGTTGCGTGATGTTCAGTTCCAGGCACAACGCATCGACGCGTTCGCGAATGTGCAGCAATTCGTCGACTTCGGTGACCATCGGCAACAGGATTCGGCAACGCTGCAACGGGCTGACTTGCAGCAGCGCGCGCAGTTGCTGATCGAGGATTTCCGGGCGGGCCTGAGCCAGACGAATACCGCGCAGGCCGAGCACCGGGTTGGCTTCGGCGGGCAGTGGCAGGTAGTCGAGTTGTTTGTCGCCGCCAACGTCGATGGTGCGGATGATCACTGACTTGTCGCCCATCGCATCGATGACGGCTTGATAGGCGGCGCGCTGTTCTTCGACGTCTGGCGCGGTCTGGCGATCGACGAACAGGAATTCGGTGCGTAGCAGACCGACGCCGTCGGCACCGTTGGCAAAGGCGTCCGTTGCTTCAGCGCTGGAGGCGACGTTGGCGACCACTTCGATGGCCACGCCATTGCGTGTTTCGGCCGGCAGGTGCGCCTTGGCTTGTTGCGCGTCGCGGCGTTGTTGACGGTCGATTTGCGCTTGTTGAACTTCGGCCAGTCGTTCTGCATTGGGTGTCAGTTCAAGGCGACCGTTATCGGCGTCGAGCACCACCGCTTGGCCTTGTGGTTGATCAAGCAATGCCGACCCCAAAGCAACCATGCACGGCAAACCTTTGCCCCGCGCCAGAATCGCCACGTGCGACGTCGCGCCGCCCTCGGCCATGCACAACCCGGCGACACTTTGCGCGCTGAGTTGCAGCAGATCCGACGGGGTCAGTTCATGCGCGGCGACAATGGCGCCGGCCGGCACGTCGTAATGCCAGGCTTCGCCGAGCAGGGCACGCAGCACGCGTTGCTTGAGGTCGCGCAGGTCGTTGGCGCGTTCGGCCAGCAGCGCGCTGCCGGTTTGCTGGAGCACTTCGCACTGCACATCAATCGACTGGCTCCAGGCGTGAGTCGCGGCAGAGCCTTGCTCGATGGATTGTTGCGCAGCGTCGAGCAGAGCCGGGTCTTCCAGCAGCGCCATGTGTGCGGCGAAGATTGCTTCTTCGTCGGTGTTCTTGTGCTTTTTCGCCTGAGCGAGGGTGCCGTCGATTTCGCTGCGCACCTGATTCAACGCGGCTTCAAGTTTCTCCAGTTGCTCAAGCGAATCATGATTGCCTGCATCCGCCGGCAAGTTGATCGCGTTCAAGCGAAACAGCGGCCCACCGATCAATCCCGGCGCAGCACAAACACCGTGTAACACCCCAGCCTCGGCCGGACGTTTGCGTGGTGCAACACTGACCGGCGCAGCGGCGTGATGATCATCCGGTAGCGCAGTGGCCAAAGCCGTGAGCAAGGCTTGCAGCGCAGCTTCGGCGTCCGGGCCCTGACAACTGACTTGCACTTCGTCCTGCTCGCCGACCGCCAGCCCCATCAACCCGATCAGGCTGTTGCACGGCGCCGTTTTGCCGGCGAAGTGCAGGTGCGACTGGCTCTTGAAACCTTGTGCGGTCTGGCGAATCAGTGCGGCGGGGCGCGCATGCAGACCGCCGCGATGCGCGACCCGCACATGCCCGTGAACCTTAGGCCCGCCGATTTCTTCTGCATTGGTCGCCGCACTGTGGCGCGCGATGATGTGCAACAACGGCTCGCCAACCTTCACCGCTTTGAGGGTGATTGGCCGCACTTGAAAATCCTGGCTGTTGGTCAGGATCAACAGGCTGACCAGGCTTTTGCACTGCCGGCCGACCTTGTCCAGGTCGTAGCGCAACAGCGGCTGACCCTGGGTGACGCGCAAACCTTCCTTGACCAGCATCGAGAAGCCTTCGCCGTTCAATTCAACGGTGTCGAGACCCAGGTGCAGGAGGATTTCCGCGCCATTGTCGGCACGCACGGTGAGGGCGTGTCCGGTGCGCGCGACATGGATGATCACCCCGGCACACGGTGAATACAGGGTGTCGTTCAACGGGTCGATGGCAATGCCATCGCCCATCGCGCCGCTGGCGAACACCGCGTCCGGGACTTTGGCGAGCGTGAGCACCGGGCCGCTGAGCGGGGCGCTGAGGGTCAGCTCTTTATTGTTGTTGTGCATGGCTCGGTCTCATCAGGAAATTCGCTGGCCCCTGTAGGAGCTGCCGAAGGCTGCGATCTTTTGATCTTGTTTTTCGGTACGTCAAAATCAAAAGATCGCAGCCTGCGGCAGCTCCTACAGAGTTGTGTATCTGTGGTTAATGCGTGCGGGTCACTTTGCTCAAGTGGCGCGGCTGATCCGGGTCCATGCCTCGGGCTACGGCGAGTCCGGCAGCCATCACGTAGAAACTCTGGATCGCCAGAATCGGGTCGAGGACCGGGTGTTCGGCGCGGCTCAGGGTCAGGTCGCGTTCGCTGACGTCGTCCGGCGCGGCCAGCAAGACGCGGGCGCCGCGTTGGCGCATTTCTGCCGCCAGACTCAAGAGCCCGGCCTGTTCGGCGCCGCGTGGTGCGAAGACCAGCAGCGGGTAGTGTTCGTCGATCAGCGCCATCGGGCCGTGACGGACTTCGGCGCTGCTGAAGGCTTCGGCCTGGATCGCCGAGGTTTCTTTGAACTTCAGCGCCGCTTCCTGAGCGATGGCAAAACCGGCACCGCGACCGATCACCATCAGGCGTTCGCAATCGCGCAGGGCATCAATGGCCACGCTCCAGTCCTGTTGCGCCGCTTCGCGCAGGCCTTCGGGCAGTGCGTTGTGGGCTTGCAGCAATTCGTTGTCCTCTTTCCAGTGCGCGATCAAACGAGCGCTGGCGCTGAGGGTGGCGATAAAACTCTTGGTCGCGGCGACGCTGCTTTCGGTACCGGCGAGCAGCGGCACGCTGAATTCACACGCGGCTTCCAGCGGCGAATCGGCGGCGTTGACCATGGAAACGCTGAGCGCCCCACGCTTGCGCAGCAGACGCAGACTGTTGACCAGATCCGGGCTCTGACCGGACTGCGAGAACGCGAAGGCGACCTGTCCGCTAACCTTCAGCGGCGCCTGCTGCATGGTCACCACCGACATCGGCAACGACGCCACCGGCACGCCCAATTGTTGCATGGTCAGGTAGGCGAAGTAGCTCGCCGCGTGGTCTGAACTGCCGCGCGCGACAGTCATCGCCACTTGCGGCGGCTGACGGCGCAGACGCCCGGCGATCTCGATCAGTTGCGGGTCGAGTTGTTGCAGTTGGGCCTGCACGGCCTCGAACGAGGACAGCGCCTCTTCAAGCATTTTTGAAGTCAATGTCTTCTCCTTCGACCATGACGGCGGTCAGTGTGAGTGAGCGATCCAGCCGCACGCAGTCGGCCCAGGCGCCTGGTTCAAGGCGCCCGCGTTCGGTGATGCCGAGGTAGTCGGCGGGGAATTGCGAAAGTCGTTGCGAGGCTTCGGCGATGGGCAAACCGATCTTCACCAGGTTGCGCAGGGCCTGATCCATGGTCAGGGTGCTGCCGGCCAGCGTGCCGTCGGGCAGGCGCACGCCGCCCAGGCATTTGGTCACGGTGTGGCTGCCGAGCTTGTATTCACCGTCGGGCATGCCAGCGGCGGCGGTCGAGTCGGTGACGCAGTACAGGCACGGGATCGAGCGCAGGGCCACGCGGATGGCGCCGGGGTGTACGTGGAGCAAATCCGGAATCAGCTCGGCGTACTTGGCATGGGCCAGTGCCGCGCCGACGATCCCCGGCTCGCGGTGATGCAGCGGGCTCATGGCGTTGTACAAATGGGTGAAACTGGTGGCGCCGGCGTCGAGCGCGGCGACACCTTCCTCGTAACTGCCGAGGGTGTGGCCGATCTGCATGCGGATGCCACGGCGGCTGAGTTCACGGATCAAAGCGTCGTGGCCGGCGATTTCCGGGGCGATGGTGATGACCCGGATCGGCGCCAGCGCCAGATATTCTTCGACTTCGGCCATCAACGCGGTGTGGGCGAAGTTTGGTTGCGCGCCGAGTTTGCCGGGGTTGATGTAGGGGCCTTCGAGGTGGACGCCCAGGACTCGGGCACTGTTGGCCGGGCGCTGTTCGCAGAATTCGCCGACTGCCTTGAGTACGCTGGAGATCTCGGCACTCGGTGCGGTCATGGTGGTGGCCAGCAGCGAAGTGGTGCCGAAGCGCACGTGGGTTCTGGTGATGGTCTCGAAAGCGCTGGCGCCTTCCATGATGTCTTTGCCGCCACCGCCGTGAACGTGCAGGTCGATGAAGCCCGGCAGCAGATAAGGCAGATCGTTGTCCGCCGGATCGCAAGGCACGCCTTCGATCGACACGACTTTGCCGTGTTCGTGAATCAGCCGGCCGCGAACCCAGCCGTGAGCGGTGAGGATGTTGTCTTCAGACATTTCGGTTCTCGCTGTTTGACGTCTGCGCCCGGTTAGCGGCGCAGCTCTGCAACAAAGTCGTAGTAGTCGTTGCGGCAATAGGTGTCGGTGACTTCGATCGGCGTGTTGTCTTCCAGATAGCCGACCCGGGTCATCAGCAGCATGGCGGTGCCGGGGGCGATGCCGACCAGCGCGGCGAACTCGTCCGAGGCGTTGATCGCCTGGATGTGCTGCAAGGCGCGGACGATCGGTTTGCCGATGCCGTCGAGGTATTCGTAGAGCGAATCGCCCACCGCTTGCGGTTTGGGCATGATCGAGGCGGGCAGGGTGCTCATCTCGATGGCCATCACGGTGTCGTCGGCTTTGCGCAGGCGCTTCATGCGCGCGACCTTGTCGTTCGGCGACAGGCTCAGGCGAATCAGTTCTTCGTGGGTCGGCAGGGTGATTTCCCGCTCCAGCCATTGCGAGCTGGGCACGAAGCCCTTGAGGCGGAGCATTTCACTGAAGCCTGAGAGGCGGGAGAGGGGTTGCTCCAGACGTGGGGTGATGAAGGTGCCGGAACCTTGCAAACGACGGATCAAACCTTGATCGAGCAGAACTTCCAGTGCCTTGCGCGCTGTCACCCGGGAGATGCCCAACTGTTCGCTGAGATTGCGCTCGGATGGCATCGCCTGTTCGGCTTTCCACTGCCCGGCATGAATGGCCGCTTCCAGGTTGCGCGCCAGTTGCAGGTACAGCGGCGTCGGCTGGGAATCGTCTGGGCGTAGGACGTGTAGGTCATTCATGTAGGTCATTTCCGGCGCGAGTATAGGATTGTTGTGGCGCGCTTGTGAGGCGGAAATTAATACCACTTGAATACCATGTCAACGCGGGGAAATGGCCGTTGGCCCAATGAAATGGCGGGTTTTAGGGGGAGTGGTTTTAAGTGGTATTAGTGGGTGGCTTTAAAAAGCAAAAGATCGCAGCCTGCGGCAGCTCCTACAGTGGGAAGTGGTATCAACCCTGTAGGCGCTGACGCAGTCTGCGATCTTTTGATTTATTTTTTCGAGAGCGACCAAAGGTCGGTCGTTAAGGGCGAATCTCGATCATCGTGCCGTCCGGCACCAAGCCCCAGACTTCGCGCATGTCCATGTTGCGCATGGCGATGCAGCCGTCGGTCCAGTCCAGGGTGTGGAACAGATCTTCGGGCGTTTCTTCCGAGTCCGGCGTGCCGTGGATCATGATCATGCCGCCAGGCTCGACGCCTTCACGCCGGGCACGCGCCGAATCGCTGATATTCGGGTAAGAAATGTGCATCGACAGATTGAATTTTTCGCTGGTCTTGCGCCAGTCGATCCAATAGAAGCCTTCAGGTGTGCGCTTGTCGCCTTCAATCAGTTTCGGACCTTTTTTTGCTCCCTTGCCCAGAGAGATGCGATAGGTCTTGAGTGGCTTGCCGTCGACGATCAACTGCAGTTGATGAGCCGATTTGAGCACCAGTACTTTTTCGATGAGAGGCGTATTCGACGGCGTCACGGTGGTCACGAATGACGCTTGCGAGACCGTGACGAACGACAGGCAAAACAGGGCAAGCAACCAGCGCATTGAAACGATTCCCCAAGGAGTGACGCAGATATTTTATTTATAGAGGCTTTTAGGTGATGGCAGGCTGGGCCAGCGGCGGAATCGATTCGGAACGAACCGGATAGATCTCGGCGCGCCGGTCAGCGAAGAAGCATTCTAGGGTACGGCCCACCGTGCGGAAAGCCAGTTCGTCCCAGGGGATGTCGGCTTCGTCGAATAGTTGTACTTCCAGGCTTTCGGGGCCGGCGGCAAAATCCAGATCGACCAGTTCGGCGCGGAAGAACACATGCACCTGGCTGATGTGCGGCACATCGATCAGGGTATAGATGCTCAGGTTACGCACCCGGGCGCAGGCTTCCTCGGCGGTTTCGCGGGTCGCGGCTTGCTCGATCGTTTCGCCGTTCTCCATGAATCCGGCGGGCAACGTCCAGTAACCGAGGCGCGGTTCGATGGCGCGGCGGCAGAGCAACACTTGAGTGCCCCAGGTCGCGACGCAACCGGCAACGATATTGGGGTTCTGATAGTGAATGGTCTGACAGCTATCGCAGACAAATCGCAGCCGCGAGTCGCCTTCGGGAATGCGCTGTGTCACCGGGTTACCGCACTGGCTGCAAAATTTCATGCTGGGGTTCCTGAATGCTGCGCCTATCTTGGCGTGCAGCGGTGCCGGTCGGCAAGTTGTCGTTTCGCGACACGGCAAGATTCAGGGGCTTGGGCGGTCGCAATGATTGGTGCATGATGCAGGGCAAGGCACAGATCGAGAACACTCATGCTGGACGAGCTACTGCATCGGGTAAGCAACCACACACCGCGCACGCTGGAGACCGACACACGTTTCCCCGAGGCCGCCGTTCTGGTGCCGATCACCCGCAGTGACGAGCCGGAACTGGTATTGACCCTGCGCGCCAGCGGTCTCTCGACTCACGGCGGCGAAGTCGCCTTCCCCGGTGGACGCCGCGATCCCGAAGACCCCGATCTGATTTTCACTGCCCTGCGCGAAGCCGAAGAAGAGATCGGCCTGCCGCCGGGACTGGTCGAAGTGATCGGCCCGCTCAGTCCGCTGATCTCCCTGCACGGTATAAAGGTCACGCCTTATGTCGGCGTGATCCCCGATTTTGTCGAATATCTGGCCAACGATGCGGAAATCGCTGCCGTATTCAGTGTGCCACTGGAATTCTTCCGCAAAGACCCTCGCGAACACACCCATCGCATCGACTATCAGGGGCGCAGTTGGTATGTGCCGAGCTATCGGTACGGTGAATTCAAGATCTGGGGGCTGACAGCGATCATGATCGTCGAGTTGATCAATCTGCTCTATGACGCGAAAATCAGCCTGCATCAGCCGCCTAAAAGCTTTATCAACACCTGAAAGCCATCGCTCGAATGGCCCTTCATCGTGAGCCCTGAGGAAAACAAGATGAAATACCGCTTGGGCGACGCCCGTGTCGAAACCCATCCACAGAGCTGGGTCGCCCCCAACGCCGTGCTGGTGGGCAAGGTCAAGCTGGAAGAGGGCGCCAACGTCTGGTTCAACGCCGTGCTGCGCGGCGACAACGAACTGATCCTGATCGGCAAGAACAGCAACGTCCAGGACGGTACGGTGATGCACACCGACATGGGTTTTCCGCTGACCATCGGCACCGGCGTGACCATTGGCCACAACGCCATGCTGCATGGCTGCACAGTCGGCGATTACAGCCTGATCGGCATTAACGCGGTGATTCTCAACGGCGCGAAGATCGGCAAAAACTGCATCATTGGCGCGAACTCGCTGATCGGTGAAGGCAAGGAAATTCCCGACGGTTCGCTGGTCATGGGTTCGCCGGGCAAGGTCGTGCGAGAACTGACCGAGCCACAGAAGAAGATGCTCGAGGCCAGCGCCGCACACTATGTGCATAACTCCCAGCGTTATGCGCGTGATCTGGTTGAGCAGGAAGAATGAACACGCCTGAAAGACCTGTGAAATCACCCTGCGTGAACATCTGCGCACTGGATGAGGATGATATTTGCACGGGCTGCCAGCGGACGGTCGAGGAGATTACCCGTTGGAGCCGGATGAGCAATGAAGAGCGGCGGGCAGTGTTGGGGTCGTGTCATGAGCGGGCGAAGGCCAGCGGGTTGCTTTGGATGATGCCTTCAAAATCTTCATCGACTTGAAAATGCCCTCACCCTAACCCTCTCCCAGAGGGAGAGGGGACTGACCGAGGTGTCTTTCGCTATACGCCGACTTGGCATACCGAGTCGAACTCAGGTTTCGAAACGCACCCGATCTGCTCCCTTTCCCCCTCGCCCCCTTGGGGGAGAGGGCTGGGGTGAGGGGGTGGCTCTTGATCTGCCGGTCAAGTAACCTGTGCGCCAATCTGCCAGGTCGCCCCCATGATTTTCCTCATCGCCTATATCAGCAGCGTCGTGCTGATCAACTTCGCCTTCTCCACCGCGCCCCACCTGGACATCATCTGGTCGGCCTGGGGTGGTTTGGTGTTCGTGCTGCGCGACATGGTGCAAACCCGCTTTGGTCATGGCGCCATCGTTGCGATGCTGGCGGCGCTGGTGTTGTCTTACGTCACATCCGATCCGTCCATTGCCCTGGCCAGCGCCACGGCGTTCGCGGTCTCCGAGTGCATCGACTGGCTGGTGTTCAGCATCACCAAGCGGCCGTTGCGCGACCGTTTGTGGATCAGTTCGGCGCTGAGCATTCCCCTCGATACCTTCATCTTTTTCGGCATGATCGACCTGCTGACGCCACCCGTGATCATCACCGCGCTGGCCTCGAAATTTGCCGGCGTCACCGCCGTCTGGCTGATCATGGCCTGGCGTGATCGCAAACAGGCCGTCGCCAGCTGAAGCCAAACCCTCGGGTTCATGTAAAATGCCGCGCTTTCTCCCCATGGAAAGCGCGCCAGGCGTTGCTTTCCTCGATGATCCGCTTCTTTGAGGACCTGAGATGACCCGTATCGGAACTCCATTGTCGCCAACCGCGACCCGCGTATTGCTGTGTGGCTGTGGTGAGTTGGGCAAGGAAGTGGTGATCGAGCTGCAACGCTTGGGCGTTGAAGTGATTGCCGTCGACCGTTACGCCAACGCGCCGGCCATGCAAGTCGCCCATCGCAGCCACGTGATCAACATGCTCGACGGCGCGGCCCTGCGTGCAGTCATCGAGGCCGAGAAACCGCACTTCATCGTGCCGGAAATCGAAGCCATCGCCACCGCCACTCTGGTCGAACTGGAAGCTGAAGGCTTCACCGTGATCCCGACCGCTCGCGCTGCGCAATTGACCATGAACCGCGAAGGCATCCGTCGTCTGGCCGCTGAAGAGCTGGACCTGCCGACCTCGCCGTACCACTTTGCCGACACCTTCGAGGACTACAGCAAAGCCGTTCAGGACTTGGGTTTCCCATGTGTCGTGAAACCGGTGATGAGTTCGTCGGGCAAAGGCCAAAGCCTGCTGCGCAGCAACGATGACGTGCAGAAGGCCTGGGACTACGCTCAAGAGGGCGGCCGCGCGGGCAAGGGTCGGGTGATCATCGAAGGCTTTATCGATTTCGACTACGAAATCACTCTGCTGACCGTGCGCCATATGGGTGGCACCACGTTCTGCGCGCCAGTGGGTCACCGCCAGGAGAAGGGCGATTACCAGGAATCCTGGCAGCCACAGGCCATGAGCCCGATTGCGCTGGCGGAATCCGAGCGCGTTGCCAAAGCCGTGACCGAGGCGTTGGGCGGCCGTGGTCTGTTTGGCGTCGAGCTGTTCATCAAAGGTGATCAGGTGTGGTTCAGCGAAGTGTCGCCGCGCCCGCATGATACCGGTCTGGTCACACTGATTTCCCAGGATCTGTCGCAGTTCGCCTTGCACGCTCGGGCCATTCTCGGCCTGCCAGTGCCGCTGATCCGTCAGTTCGGGCCATCGGCTTCGGCGGTTATTCTGGTGGAAGGTCAGTCGACCCAGACGGCATTCGCCAACCTTGGCGCTGCGCTGAGCGAGCCGGATACCGCGCTGCGTCTGTTCGGCAAGCCTGAGGTCAATGGTCAGCGCCGCATGGGCGTGGCATTGGCGCGGGATGAGTCGATCGAGGCCGCTCGTGCCAAGGCGACCCGTGCGGCTCAGGCTGTTGTCGTAGAACTCTAAACCGAGGCGCGGCATTCGCGAGCAGGCTCGCTCCCACTGGGAAATGCATTCCAAATGTGGGAGCGAGCCTGCTCGCGAAGCTTTTGATCTTCTGTCAGGCAATCTGATTCAGATCGTTGCCACGCGTTTCCTTCAGGCACAACACGGCGATCAAACTCAGCACCGCCGCTGCCGACACATACCCGCCGACATAACTCAAACCACCCATCGCCACCAGTTTCTGCGCAAAGAACGGCGCCGCCGAGGCTCCGACAATGCCGCCGAGGTTGTAGGCTGCCGATGCGCCGGTATAACGCACGTGAGTCGGAAACAGCTCCGGCAACAGCGCACCCATCGGGGCGAATGTCACGCCCATCAAGAAAAGCTCGATGCACAGGAACAGCGCCACGCCCCAGGTCGAGCCTTGAGTCAGCAGCGGTTCCATCAGGAATCCGGACAGAATCGCCAGCACGCCGCCGATGATCAGCACCGGTTTGCGCCCGTAACGGTCACTGGCCCAGGCCGACAGCGGTGTCGCGGCCGCCATGAACAGCACGGCAAAGCACAGCAGGCCAAGGAACGTCTCACGGCTGTAACCGAGGGTGGACACGCCGTAGCTCAGGGAAAACACCGTCGAGATATAGAACAGCGCGTAGCAGACAACCATCGCCGCCGCGCCCAGCAGCGTCGGTACCCAATACTGGCTGAACAGCTCGACCAGCGGCACTTTCACTCGCTCCTGACGGGCGATGGCATTGGCGAATACCGGGGTTTCGTGGAGTTTCAGGCGTACGTACAGGCCGACCATCACCAGTGCCGCGCTGAGCAGGAAAGGAATCCGCCAGCCCCAACTGCGGAACTGCTCGTCGCTCAGCGTCATGGCCAATGTCAGGAACAGACCGTTAGCCGCGAGAAAGCCAATCGAAGGGCCGAGCTGCGGGAACATGCCGAACCACGCGCGCTTGCCCTTCGGCGCGTTTTCCGTGGCCAGCAATGCGGCTCCGCCCCATTCGCCGCCCAATCCCAGGCCCTGACCGAAACGCAGCACGCACAACAGAATCGGTGCCCAGGCCCCGATGCTGGCGTAACCCGGCAGCACGCCAATCAGCGTTGTACAAACCCCCATCAACAGCAGCGAAGCGACCAGCGTCGATTTGCGTCCGATGCGATCACCGAAATGGCCGAACAGCGCCGAGCCTAGCGGGCGGGCAAGGAAGGCAATGCCGAAGGTGAGAAACGCCGAGAGCATCTGCGCGGTGCCGGAGGTCTGCGGAAAGAACACCGGTCCGATCACCAGTGCGGCGGCCGTGGCGTAAACGTAGAAGTCGTAGAACTCGATGGCCGTGCCGATGAAGCTCGCCGTGGCCACGCGGGTGGCGGAGTTGGTCGGCTGGGCAGGCGCGGTGTCGCTGTAAGCGGTACTGGTCGTCATGCGGTGATCCCTGACAGTCATATGCTCCGTTGGAGCGAATTATTATGGTGGAGTACCCAGGGATGTGGGATGAGGCGCGAGCGCTGTTTCGAGTAGGAACAGTCGTCGGTGTGATGCGGAAACAGTCGAGACCTGTTTAGTGCTGGGTAAGCACAGGGTCGGCGGCGCTTGGGTAAGCGCCTCGATTATAGGAAGGTGGCTAACGATTGAACAAGCGCAAAAGATCCCAGCCTTCGGCAGGTCCTGCAGGCGCATTCCACATGTAGGAGCTGCCGAAGGTTCCGGCCGCGTTCGGACGATCTTTTGATCTTTACCTGGCAGGCACCAGAGCGGGCACCGAACTCGTATGCCAGATCAGTACCCTGCTTACCCGGTTCTCCTCGGTCTCGAGAATCTCCAGGCGATATCGACCGATCTTCAGGCAAACCGCACTCTCTGGAATGGTTTCCAGCGCCTCGGTCACCAACCCGTTGAGGGTTTTCGGTCCATCGCTGGGCAAATGCCAACCCAGGCATTTGTTCAATTCGCGAATCGAGGCGGTGCCGTCAATCACCATGCGGCCATCGGGCTGCGGATGAATGTGCGGATTATCGAGGCTGTGCTCGCTTTCGAATTCGCCGACGATCTCTTCGAGAATGTCTTCCAGAGTGACGATACCGAGCACTTCGCCGTACTCGTCCACCACCATGCCCAAACGCCGCTGCTGCTTATGGAAATTCAGCAGTTGCAGTTGCAGGGGCGTGCTTTCCGGGACGAAGTAAGGCTCGTAACTGGCGGCCAGCAGCGCTTCGCGGGTCAGGCTATCGTCGTTCAACAGGTGGCGGATCTGGCGGGTATTGAGCACCGCTTCGACCTGATTGATGTCGCTGTGGAACACCGGCAGGCGCGTGCGCTTGGTGTTGCGCAGTTGTTCGATGATGTCTTCTATCGGGTCGTCGAGATTGATGCCGTCGACGTCACTGCGCGGTACCAAAATGTCATTGACCGTAATGTTGTCCAGCGCGTGAATGCCCGAGACCGGGTGCAGGCGAATCGGGTGTTCGGGATCGTCATGTCGATCAGCCTGCACATCGTCTTCGCTTTGCTGCACTACTTGGGCTTTGCGCGCAAACGGGCGCATCAGCAAAGCGCTGATCCGGCTGAACAGCCAGGCAAGCGGATAAATGATCTTGAGCGGCACGGCCAGCAGGGTATTGCCGAATGCCAGTACGGCGTCGGGATAACGCTGGGCGAGGGTGCGCGGAAAGTAATCGGTGAACACCAGCAGTATTGCGCCGGCACCCAGGGACGCCGCCCAAGGACCGTTTTCTTCACAGAGGAAAATCGCCAGCAGCGTCGCAATCACCACGGCGAGCGCACGGCACAGGGTGTTGCACAGGATCAGGCTGTCGAGCGGGAAGCTCAGCTTCGCCAGCGGTTTATCGCTGGCGCGCGAGGCGGTGCGTTGCGCGAGCAGATGCTGCTGCGCGATTTCGACGGCGGTAAACAGCCCCGACCATAAAATCAGCAGGACAAATACCGCGAGCATCGGCCCTATGGGCAAACCGTCCATTTATTGCCGCCCGTCAGATATGCAGGATGTATTCACGAACCAATTTGCTGCCGAAGTACGCCAACATCAGCAGGCAGAAACCGGCGAGAGTCCAGCGAATCGCCTTGTGGCCGCGCCAACCGAGACGATTACGACCCCACAGCAGCACGCTGAAGACGATCCAGGCCAGGCACGCCAGTAAGGTTTTGTGGACCAGATGCTGGGCGAACAGGTTCTCGACGAACAACCAGCCGGAGATCAACGACAGCGACAACAGCGTCCAGCCGGCCCAGAGGAAACCGAATAGCAGGCTTTCCATGGTTTGCAGCGGCGGGAAGTTCTTGATCAGCCCGGACGGGTGCTTGTGCTTGAGTTGGTGGTCTTGCACCAGCAGCAACAAGGCCTGGAACACCGCTATGGTGAACATGCCGTAGGCGAGGATCGACAACAGGATGTGGGCGAGGATGCCCGGCTCTTCATCGATGATCTGTACGGTGCCGGCCGGGGCAAACTGCGCGAGCAGCACGGTGGCCGCGCCCAGCGGGAACAGCAGTACCAGCAGGTTTTCCACCGGAATTCGCGAGCACGCCAGCAATGTCAGGGCAATCACGGCGGCGGCAATCAGGCTGGCGGCGCTGAAAAAGTCCAGGCCCAGACCGATCGGCGTCAGCAGGTGGGTGAGCAGGCTGGCGCTGTGGGCCAGCACGGCGAGGACGCCGAGCGAAACCAGCAGGCGCTTGTTCGCCTTGGCGCCGGTGGCCAGACGAGTGCCTTGATAAAGGGTCGCAGCGGCATATAGAAGGGCGGCGGCGAGTGTGGTCAGCAAACTGGGTGACAAGGGGAGCATAAATCCTGTTAGGCAAGCCCGAAAGGCGCTGAGTTTGGCATAGAACCGCCACACCACGAAAGTGCGAGGTGTCCGCCCGGCGCAGTCTTCGCTATAATCCGCGACCTGCCCACGCCGCAGGCTCGCCGAGCACATGTTGATTCCGGTCTGGGCCGCCATTATCCCGGTCTACACAGGGCCTGAAAGGATCGCGCAATGTTTGAAAACTTAACCGACCGTCTCTCGCAGACGCTGCGCCATGTCACCGGCAAGGCGAAGCTGACCGAAGACAATATCAAAGACACCCTGCGTGAAGTGCGCATGGCGTTGCTCGAAGCCGACGTCGCCCTGCCGGTGGTCAAGGACTTCGTCAATTCGGTCAAGGAGCGCGCTGTCGGCACCGAGGTGTCGCGCAGCCTGACGCCGGGCCAGGCGTTCGTGAAGATCGTCCAGGCCGAACTCGAAAGCCTGATGGGCGCGGCCAACGAAGACTTGAACCTGAGCGCCGTGCCACCCGCCGTGATTCTGATGGCCGGTTTGCAGGGCGCCGGTAAAACCACCACCGCCGGCAAACTTGCGCGCTTCCTTAAAGAGCGCAAGAAGAAGTCGGTCATGGTCGTGTCTGCGGACGTCTACCGTCCCGCGGCTATTAAACAGCTGGAAACCCTGGCCAACGACATCGGCGTGACGTTCTTCCCGTCCGACCTGAGCCAGAAGCCGGTCGACATCGCCACCGCGGCTATAAAAGAAGCAAAGCTCAAGTTTATTGATGTGGTCATCGTCGATACCGCCGGTCGTCTGCACATCGACGAAGAGATGATGGGCGAGATCAAGGCGCTGCACGCCGCGATCAACCCGGTAGAAACCCTCTTCGTGGTCGACGCCATGACCGGTCAGGACGCGGCCAATACGGCCAAGGCCTTCGGTGATGCACTGCCGCTGACCGGTGTGATCCTGACCAAGGTCGACGGCGATGCCCGTGGCGGTGCTGCCCTGTCGGTGCGCGCCATCACCGGCAAGCCGATCAAGTTCATCGGTATGGGCGAGAAGAGCGAAGCGCTCGATCCGTTCCACCCTGAGCGTATCGCTTCGCGGATTCTCGGCATGGGCGACGTGCTCAGCCTGATCGAACAGGCCGAAGCGACCCTCGACAAGGACAAGGCCGACAAACTGGCCAAGAAGCTGAAGAAGGGCAAGGGCTTCGATCTCGAAGACTTCCGCGATCAGTTGCAACAGATGAAGAACATGGGCGGCCTCGGTGGCCTCATGGACAAACTGCCGAGCATCGGCGGCGTCAACCTGTCGCAGATGGGCAATGCCCAGAATGCCGCAGAGAAGCAGTTCAAGCAGATGGAAGCCATCATCAACTCCATGACCCCGGCCGAGCGCCGCGACCCTGAGCTGATCAGCGGTTCGCGCAAGCGCCGGATCGCCATGGGTTCCGGCACTCAGGTGCAGGACATCGGTCGCTTGATCAAGCAGCACAAGCAGATGCAGAAGATGATGAAGAAATTCACCGCCAAAGGCGGAATGGCGAAAATGATGCGCGGCATGGGCGGTATGTTGCCCGGCGGCGGGATGCCAAAAATGTAAATAACTGGCCGGTCGTCGCACCGGCGCAGGCCCCGCAAGGATGCGGGATCAACAGCAAACCCGCACTCGGCGGGAGCTGACTGGCCGTTTTCATCGACGGCTCTATATGCAAATCTGCACGGCATGCCATAGGCGCCGGAAAAAGTCATTTGCAAAAGTCCGGATATTCCTTAGAATATGCGGCCTTTCGGGCACCCATGCCCGCTGTGCATTTAGATTTGCAGCACCGACTACAGGAACGATGTTCACATGCTAACAATCCGTCTTGCCCTTGGCGGCTCCAAAAAGCGCCCGTTTTACCACCTGACCGTAACCGACTCGCGCAACCCGCGTGACGGTTCCCACAAAGAACAGGTTGGTTTCTTCAACCCTGTTGCCCGTGGTCAGGAAACCCGTCTGTCCGTGAACCAAGAGCGCGTTGCCTACTGGCTGAGCGTTGGTGCACAACCTTCTGAGCGCGTTGCTCAGTTGTTGAAGGAATCTGCCAAGGCTGCGGCCTGAGCAATATGAACGCGACGCCTGCTGTTGCCGATGATTTGATCGTTATTGGCAAAATTTATTCTGTTCATGGCGTTCGCGGCGAAGTGAAGGTTTATTCCTTTACTGATCCGACTGAAAACCTGTTGCAGTACAAAACCTGGACGCTCAAGCGTGAAGGCAATGTCAAACAGGTCGAGCTGGTCAGTGGACGCGGGAGCGACAAGTTCCTGGTCGCAAAGCTCAAGGGTCTTGATGATCGTGAAGAAGCTCGTCTTCTGGCCGGTTACGAGATCTGCGTGCCGCGCAACCTGTTCGCTGAATTGACCGAAGGCGAGTACTACTGGTACCAGCTGGAAGGTCTGAAGGTCATTGATCACCTGGGGCAATTGCTCGGGAAAATCGATCATCTTCTGGAAACCGGCGCCAATGATGTATTGGTCGTCAAGCCTTGCGCTGGCAGCCTGGATGATCGCGAACGCCTGTTGCCCTATACGGAGCAATGCGTGTTGGCAGTCGACCTCGCAGCGGGCGAGATGAAGGTGGATTGGGACGCGGACTTCTAAGCGTGGCTAACTTGCGCGTAGAAGTGATCAGTTTGTTTCCCGAGATGTTTTCCGCCATCGGCGACTACGGCATCACCAGTCGTGCGGTCAAACAGGGGCTCTTGCAGCTGACCTGTTGGAATCCGCGGAACTACACGACGGATCGGCATCACACTGTGGACGATCGCCCGTTTGGCGGTGGTCCGGGCATGGTGATGAAGATCAAGCCCCTGGAAGATGCTCTGGTTCAGGCCAAAGCAGCAGCCGGGGAGGCGGCGAAGGTGATTTACCTGTCCCCCCAAGGCCGTCAACTGACTCAGTCGGCGGTACGCGAGTTGGCAAAATCGGATGCATTGATCCTGATTGCCGGCCGCTATGAAGGCATTGACGAGCGCTTTATTGAGGCTCATGTCGATGAAGAGTGGTCGATTGGCGACTATGTACTGTCTGGCGGCGAGCTGCCGGCCATGGTCCTGATCGATGCGGTTACACGACTGCTGCCTGGAGCTTTAGGGCATGCGGACTCCGCCGAGGAAGATTCCTTTACGGATGGTCTGCTGGATTGCCCGCACTACACCCGACCTGAGGTGTATGCGGATCAGCGTGTACCCGACGTGTTGCTGAGTGGCAACCACGCGCATATCCGGCGTTGGCGTTTACAGCAGTCCCTTGGTAGGACCTATGAACGACGCGCCGATCTTCTGGAAAGCCGCTCGCTTTCTGGAGAAGAGAAGAAGCTGCTCGAGGAATACATCCGCGAGCGGGACGATAGTTAACAACGTATCGATGGTAGATCAGTTGATTTACCTTAGGAGCACAGCATGACCAACAAAATCATCCTTGCACTCGAAGCAGAGCAGATGACCAAAGAAATCCCTACCTTTGCCCCAGGCGACACCATCGTCGTTCAGGTAAAAGTGAAGGAAGGTGATCGTTCCCGTCTGCAAGCGTTCGAAGGCGTTGTAATCGCCAAGCGTAACCGCGGCGTGAACAGTGCATTCACCGTTCGTAAGATCTCCAACGGTGTCGGCGTAGAGCGTACTTTCCAGACCTACTCCCCGCAGATCGACAGCATGGCTGTTAAACGTCGCGGTGACGTACGCAAAGCCAAGCTGTACTACCTGCGCGACCTGTCGGGTAAAGCAGCTCGCATCAAGGAAAAACTGGCTTAAGTCCAGCTTCCGATGCAGAAAAAAGCAGCCTACGGGCTGCTTTTTTGTTGCCTGCAATAAACTGCCCCCATCCTGTAGGAGCTGCCGAAGGCTGCGATCTTTTGATCTTGCTTTCGATTTGCAGTCTACTTTTTACGAGTCATCTCACATGTCTATCCGTGACCAGGAAATCGAACGCCGCACCGAACTCTCGGTGACACGCGTAACCAAAGCCGTCTTTCCGCCGACCACCAACCACCACAACACCCTGTTCGGCGGCACTGCGCTGGCGTGGATGGACGAAGTGTCGTTCATCACTGCCACACGTTTCTGCCGTTTGCCGCTGGTGACCGTGTCCACCGACCGTATCGACTTCAACCACGCGATCCCGGCCGGTTCCATCGTCGAACTGGTCGGGCGGGTGATCAAGGTCGGTAACACCAGCCTCAAGGTCGAGGTGGAAGTGTTTGTTGAAAGCATGAGCTGCGATGGTCGCGAGAAGGCGATTCATGGCCAGTTCAGCTTTGTCGCGATTGATGATGACAAGCGTCCAGTGCCGGTGTTGCCAGGGTTTTCCGCCTGAGTGTTTCGTGATCGGGTGCGCTGTGAAAAACTGTCCCCCCAGCTGTTGCTGCCTGACTTGAGCCTCTATGTCCGCCATTGACCATCCACTGATTGACCAATTCCTCGACGCCTTGTGGTTGGAGAAAGGCCTGTCCGACAACACGCGTGGCGCCTATCGCAGCGATCTGGCGCTGTTCAACGGCTGGCTGCAGGAGAAGAACCTTGAGCTGATCAACGCCGGCCGCGAGCTGATCCTCGATCACCTGGCCTGGCGTCTGGAGCAGAACTACAAGCCGCGCTCCACGGCGAGATTTCTTTCCGGTGTGCGTGGCTTTTATCGGTATCTGCTGCGGGAAAAGCTGATCACCGTCGACCCGACGTTGCGCGTCGATATGCCGCAACTGGGTAGGCCGCTGCCCAAATCGCTGTCAGAAGCTGATGTCGAAGCACTGCTCAAGGCGCCCGACCTGAGCGAAGCCATCGGCCAGCGCGACCGCGCCATGCTGGAAGTCTTGTACGCCTGCGGTTTGCGCGTGACCGAGCTGGTCAGCCTGACGCTGGAACAGGTCAACCTGCGCCAGGGCGTATTGCGGGTGATGGGCAAGGGCAGCAAGGAGCGTCTGGTGCCGATGGGCGAAGAGGCAATAGTCTGGATCGAGCGCTACATGCGTGACGGCCGTAGCGAGTTGCTTGGCGGGCGCCCCAGCGATGTGCTGTTCCCCAGCCAGCGTGGTGAACAGATGACCCGCCAGACCTTCTGGCACCGGATCAAGCATCAGGCCAAGGTCGCCGGGATCGGCAAGTCGCTGTCACCGCACACCTTGCGACATGCATTTGCCACGCATCTGCTCAACCATGGCGCTGACTTGCGCGTGGTGCAGATGCTGCTCGGGCATAGCGATCTGTCGACCACGCAGATCTACACCCACGTCGCCCGGGCGCGGTTGCAGGATCTGCATGCCAAACATCACCCGCGTGGCTGAACAAAGATCATGCAGGAAGAGGGTGTGGTCTCTTGCGACAGGCGCATTCGGCCACCGTGACCTTATGTGTTAGGCTTTGCCGGTTTGCACGATGGACGGTTATGACCCGGTGTTCCGGCACGGGCGTTCTGATCGATCCATTTGTCCGCCTTCAGGAGTTCTCATGCGTCTGACCCAGATTTTCGCCGCCGCAGCCATTGCGTTGGTCAGTACCTTTGCCGTCGCCGATGACGCGGCCGACAAAGCGATTCGTCAAAGCCTGGAAAAACTCGAACTCGAGGTTCCGGTAGAAAGTATCAGTGCCAGCCCGTTGCCAGGCATGTATGAAGTCAAGCTCAAGGGCAGCCGCGTGCTGTACGCCAGCGCCGACGGCCAGTACATCGTTCAGGGTTACCTGTTCCAGCTCAAGGACGGCAAACCGGTCAATCTGACCGAGAAGACCGAGCGTCTGGGCATCTCCAAACTGGTCAACGCCATCCCGGTGGCCGAAACCGTGGTTTACCCGGCCGTGGGCGAGACCAAATCGCACATCACCGTGTTCACCGACACCACCTGCCCGTACTGCCACAAGCTGCATGCCGAAGTGCCGGAGCTGAACAAGCGTGGCATCGAAGTGCGTTATGTTGCGTTTCCGCGCCAGGGCCTCGGCTCGCCGGGTGACGAGCAACTGCAAGCGGTGTGGTGCTCGAAAGACAAGAAAGCGGCCATGGACAAAATGGTCGATGGCAAGGAAATCAAGGCCGCCAAGTGCGATAACCCGGTTTCCAGACAATTCGCTCTGGGGCAGTCGATTGGTGTGAACGGTACACCGGCCATCGTTTTGGCCGACGGACAAGTCATTCCGGGCTACCAGCCTGCGCCACAAGTCGCCAAACTGGCGCTGGGCGCCAAGTAATTCGCATCGTCACGGTCAGGCTTTGACGATCATGGTCCGGTAGCAACATCGCCGGGCCATTAATAGAGAGCCGCGAGCACGCGGTTGTTTTCCGGCCGACCCTGAGTCGGCCGTTTTATGGGGAGTTCACAGTGAATCCGGTCAAAGTAGGCATCTGTGGGTTAGGGACCGTCGGTGGCGGTACCTTCAACGTACTTCAGCGCAACGCCGAGGAAATTGCTCGTCGTGCCGGGCGTGGGATCGAAGTGGCACAAATTGCCACGCGCACGCCAAAGCCTCAGTTCCAGACGACCGGTATTGCGATTACCAACGATGTCTTCGAAGTGGCCACGAACCCTGAGATCGATATCGTCATAGAGCTGGTGGGCGGCTATACCGTTGCCCGCGAGCTGGTACTCAAGGCCATCGAGAATGGCAAGCATGTGGTCACCGCGAACAAGGCTCTGATTGCCGTTCACGGTAATGAAATTTTCGCCAAGGCACGCGAGAAAGGCGTGATCGTGGCGTTCGAAGCGGCTGTGGCCGGTGGCATTCCGGTGATCAAGGCGATCCGTGAAGGCCTGTCCGCCAACCGCATCAACTGGGTCGCCGGGATCATCAACGGCACCGGCAACTTCATCCTCACCGAAATGCGCGAGAAGGGTCGCACCTTCGAAGACGTGTTGGCCGAGGCTCAGGCTCTGGGTTACGCCGAAGCCGATCCGACCTTCGACGTCGAAGGCATCGATGCGGCGCACAAGCTGACGATTCTGGCTTCGATCGCGTTCGGCATTCCGCTGCAATTCGACAAGGCTTACACCGAAGGCATCACCAAGCTGACTACAGCTGACGTCAACTACGCCGAAGCGCTCGGTTATCGCATCAAGCACCTCGGTGTGGCGCGCATCACTGATGCCGGCATCGAGTTGCGCGTACACCCGACGCTGATTCCGGCCGATCGTTTGATCGCCAACGTCAACGGTGTGATGAACGCGGTGATGGTCAACGGTGACGCTGCCGGTTCGACCCTGTTCTACGGCGCCGGTGCCGGTATGGAGCCGACAGCTTCGTCGGTGATCGCCGATCTGGTGGACGTGGTTCGCGCCATGACCTCCGATCCGGAAAACCGCGTACCGCATCTGGCTTTCCAGCCGGACTCGCTGTCGGCCCATCCGATCCTGCCGATCGAAGCCTGCGAAAGCGCTTACTACCTGCGCATCCAGGCCAAGGACCATCCGGGCGTACTGGCTCAGGTGGCGAGCATCCTCTCGGAGCGCGGCATCAACATCGAGTCGATCATGCAGAAGGAAGTCGAGGAACACGACGGTCTGGTGCCGATGATCTTGCTGACCCACCGTGTAGTGGAACAGCGCATCAACGATGCAATCGCCGCCCTCGAAGCTCTGGCCGGCGTGAACGGTCCGGTTGTACGGATCCGCGTCGAGCACCTGAACTAAGCCGCTATTGTTCACCGGGCCCGTGCACGGGCCCGGCTTTGCGAACACTCTCCATTGGAGTCAGTCATGCGTTACATCAGTACCCGCGGCCAGGCACCGGCCCTGAATTTCGAAGATGTCCTGCTGGCCGGTCTTGCCTCCGACGGCGGTCTGTACGTCCCGGAAGTGCTGCCACGTTTCACTCAGGAGGAAATCGCTTCCTGGGCCGGCCTGCCGTATCACGAGTTGGCCTTCCGAGTGATGCGCCCGTTTGTAACCGGCAGCATTCCCGATGCCGATTTCAAGAAGATCCTTGAAGAAACCTACGGTGTGTTCTCGCACAGCGCCGTGGCGCCGCTGCGTCAACTGAACGGCAATGAATGGGTGCTGGAGCTGTTCCACGGCCCGACCCTGGCGTTCAAGGACTTCGCCCTGCAACTGCTCGGTCGTCTGCTCGACTACGTGCTGGAAAAGCGCGGCGAGCGCGTGGTGATTGTCGGTGCTACCTCCGGTGATACCGGTTCGGCCGCCATCGAAGGCTGCAAACATTGCGAAAACGTCGACATCTTCATCTTGCACCCGCACAACCGTGTGTCCGAAGTGCAGCGTCGCCAGATGACCACGATTTTCGGCGAGAACATCCATAACATTGCCATCGAAGGCAACTTCGATGACTGCCAGGAAATGGTCAAGAACAGCTTCGCCGACCAGAGCTTCCTCAAAGGCACGCGTCTGGTGGCGGTGAACTCGATCAACTGGGCGCGAATCATGGCCCAGATCGTTTACTACTTCCACGCAGCCCTGCAGTTGGGCGGTCCGGCGCGTTCGGTGTCGTTCTCGGTGCCTACCGGCAACTTCGGTGACATCTTCGCCGGTTACCTGGCGCGCAACATGGGCCTGCCGATCAATCAACTGATCGTCGCCACCAACCGCAACGACATCCTGCACCGCTTCATGAGCGGCAACCAGTACGTCAAGGAAACCCTGCACGCCACGCTGTCGCCGTCGATGGACATCATGGTCTCGTCGAACTTCGAGCGCCTGCTCTTCGACCTGCACGGTCGCAATGGTGCAGCGATTGCCGGTCTGATGGATTCGTTCAAACAGGGCGGCGGCTTCAGCGTCGAGCAAGAACGCTGGACCGAAGCGCGCAAACTGTTCGACTCGCTGGCCGTGGATGACGCGCAAACCTGTGAAACCATCGCCGACGTCTTTGCACAGACCGGTGAAGTACTCGACCCGCACACGGCTATCGGCGTCAGAGCCGCGCGCGAATGCCGTCGCAGCCTGGACATCCCGATGGTGATTCTGGGCACTGCACACCCGGTGAAATTCCCGGATGCAGTGGAAAAGGCCGGTGTAGGAAAAGCTCTCGCACTACCTGCACATCTTTCTGATTTGTTTGAGCGAAACGAGCGCTGCACCGTTCTGCCAAATGAGCTGAAAGCCGTACAAGCCTTTGTCAGTCAGCATGGCAACCGCGGCAAGCCGCTTTAAGACGCTAAAAGCTGTCACATTTTGAAGCCCGTCTCCTGACGGGCTTTTTTGTTTCTGCTGCCACACTGCTGGGGTTTTCACCCATGAAGGACGGGTGAGTCGATCACGAAGGAAGTGGCAATGCTGTTTTATAGAGGTTTGAAACCGGCACTGGGCTGGTTGTTTGTGTTCGGGTTGCTGGCATGGATGCGCGGCAGTGTGGCGGCGCAACTGGCGCTGCATGAGGAAGGGGTGGCACTCAATGTCCAGTCCGTGGAACTGAACGCGCACGAGCGCCAATGGATTCGCGATAACCCCAAGGTGACGGTGGCGTCGGTGCAGTACCCGTTGTATCTGTTCAAGGACGAACATGGGCAGTGGAGCGGTTTGAACAACGATGTGCTCAAGCGCCTCACCGCGATGACCGGGTTGCAATTTGTGCATCAGGAATCTTTTTCCACCGATCATATGCTGGAGCGCCTTGAGAGCGGGGCGGCGGACATCAGTACTACCCTAGCCGTGAGTGATGAGCGCAAGGTTTTTCTGGATTTTAGCCACGCATTCGGTGGCGCCGGATGGGTGTTTGTCGGTCGCGCCGGATCGCCGCAGGTGGAGTCTTTCGAGCAATTGGCCAAGCGCGTGGTTGTGCTGCCGGCCCGCCATGCGCTGGAGGATGTGATTCGGCGTGACTTCCCGGCGATCGAGATACGTTCGGTCAAGACCTATGCCGAGGCCCGGGCTCTGGTCGAGAGCGGCGAAGCCTACGCGACCATTGAAAACGAGATTGGTGCACAGCTTTATCCTTTGGGGTTGCTCAAGGTGGGCGGCCTGGTGGAAGGCAAGTGGGAAGCCGATAACCTGGCCGTGCGCAAAGGCATGCCGGAGCTGCTGAGCATTCTCAACAAGGCGCTGGAGGCGTTTCCGGCCGCCGAGTTGCGGGCCATTCGCCTGAAATGGCTTGAAGGCATTTCACCGGCGCCTGTGCCGTCCATGTGGCAGCGCATGATCGAATGGGGCTGCTGGATGATGGGCGGGCTCGGCGTGTTCGGTTTGTTGTCGCTGATATGGAATCGGCGACTGACGGCGGTGATCAAGTTGCGGCGCGAGGCGGAAAAGGATCTTGGCGATCAACTGGCGTTTCAGCACGCACTGATCGATTCCATGCCCGATCCGGTGTTCGTCCGCGATCTGCAAGGGCGTCTGATTATGTGCAACCGCAGCTATGAAGAGGCGCTTTCGGTTCGACTGGATCAGGTTCAGGGGCGGCAGTTGATCGAGGTCGGTGCGTTACCTGAAGCGACGGCGTTGATGTTGCACGACGAGTTCATGATGCAACTGCGCACGCGCAAGTCGCGTTTCAGCAAGCGGCAATTGCAGTTCAAGAACGGCCCGCGCGAGGTCTATCAGTGGACGGTGCCTTTTTACAGTGCTGACGGCCAATTGCGTGGTCTGCTGGGCGGCTGGACGGACATCACTCAGCGCCGGACGGAGAGCGGGTGCAGATGTCCGCATTGAAGTTGGGAAATGTCCTATACGACGTGACTACTTTTCTGATGGGAGGCTTAAGACGGCTGCCCTAGAGTGAACGACAACTGCGGTGAGAGTCCGCGATTGTCGCCTCAGAGGTCGCCCATGCGCTCGCTTAAAGTCCTGATTCTTGAACCCAATCCGTTCCAGTTGATGGCATTGCATCAAATGCTCAATGCCATTGGCATCTACGACGTACTGACGGCGCCGTCGCTGGCATCGGCCCTGTGTTCACTGGGGCATCGCGGCGCTGTCGACATCGCTATTTGCGATCCGCAACTCAAAGGGGGCGATGGCCTGGCGCTGATCCAGCATCTGGCGGAGCAGCAAGAAGCGCGTGCGCTGATCCTTTTGGGCGCAGTCGCGCCGAGTCTGCTGAACGATCTGGACTCATTGCTGCGCGAGCATCGGTTGCGACTGCTGGGGCGTCTGCAAACACCGGTCTCGGCGGTGCTGATGAGAGGTTTGCTGGACAGCTACCTGATCGCCCATACGCAGCCTGTCGGCGTTTGAGGGGCGTGGTTATTTTTCTGTCATCTTCGCCGTGCATGCTCTGACAGACCGGTGGCGCTGCAGTGCTTGCAACCGAAATGCAGAACTTTCTTCTCGGGCCGGTGGTCATTTACAGTGGACACGCCCCAGACACAATGTTTTCGGACTATTGAGTGGAGATCGAGATGGAAAGTATCAGTCTATTGCTCGGTGAGGCTCTGAGCCCGTATCAGGTTTCGTTGTCCTCAAGTGGTGCCCAGGGTGAATGCCTGGTGACCTTGAAGAACAGCAGCGGCGCCATTGTGGTTGAACGCCAATTCAATCAGGCGCAGTTGACCGACAAGCGTCAACTGACCGATGTCGTTGATGGTTTGCACCGTGACATCCTGATTGCCGAAGGGCGCCTGGAGCCCTGCGTGATCGCAGCATTGCGCAATGCAGCCCTGGACAAGCGTCCGGCGCTTTGAAAAATGAAATGTTTTTTGTGGGAACCTTCCTGCATCCCCGTCAGTCAGACCCCGTAACAGCAGGATCAAGCATTGTGCTCCGGTGCTTGTCGCTTGCTGCTACTGGTCTTTTTTACAGGCCACGTTTAACCCCGAGTCGTCTCCCCACTTCTCGGGGTTTCTTTTGTCTGCAATTTGCTCACTGCGCCGCCTGCTGTTCGAAGAACGTCCGGGCCTGTTCGAGGTAACCCTCACGCCTGTCGGGATCGAGCCAGTCGGCATAGCGCTGGTTCAACTGATCGTGGGGCAGGGTACGCAGCAGTTGGTTGATCTCGGTGATCGCCTGGCGACCTTGTGGTGTGTCGGAACATCCGATGTAACCCGACAGGTATTTAGCGTTGCCCCGAAACGGATAAAACAGCAGCTCGTCTTCGGCAATTTTTGCCAGATGAGCCTGGTAGCGGATTTCCGGCCAATAACCCAGAACTACCTGTAACCGTCCGAGACGCTGCATCATCAGCAGGCTGTTAAGGGCGTCGTTGCCGTAATGCGGTGTGAGTGCGTCTTTTGGTGCCTGGCGCAGCAGGTTGTCGACGAGCTCACCGTAACTGCGCTCCGCGACGATGCCGACCTTTTCCTTGCCATCGGCCAAAAGCGCCGCCAGATCGACTTCACCGTCCACCAGAAACCGCGCCAATACGTCGCGATCTTTCTGGCGCACCACCAGCCCGTTGCTGACAGCGCGAAACGCAGGAATGGAAAAAGCGATCCATTGCGTGCGCTCTTTGCTCCAGATTAACGATGGGTCGCAGGTGAACGAGGCTTCGTGAAGCATCTGCATGCCGCGGGCGCGATTAACCCGCATCAGTGTGTGTTCGTATTGCGGCATGCCGGCGATCAGCATCGGCATCAGGTGATCGATGACGCCCTGGCCCTTTTTAGGACCTTCGAAAATCGTCAGCGGCGGCATGTCGCGCAGTAACCAGATCAGCGTCGGTTTCGCCTGTGCCCAAGCCGGCAAACCCAGCAGAAACAGCAAGCCGAACAGGCGCCACGTCCACCAGTGATGGGCGCGGTTGGCGGCTGATGTCTGTCGGTTTTTCAGTTCAAATGGCTCCGTCTTCGCGCAGTCGAGTGATCTGCTGTTCGTCGTAGCCAAGATCGTGGAGTACCTGCGCATTGTGTTCACCGAGCTGCGGCCCGACCCATTCGGACGAGCCCGGTGTCTCAGAGAGTTTCGGCACGATGCCCGGCATCTTGAAGGGCTTGCCGTCCGGCAACTTCGCGTGCAGGAACATTTCCCGGGCCAGGTATTGCGGATCGGTGAGCATGTCCTCGGCGCTGAAGATCCGGCTGACCGGCACGTCGGCCTGATTGAGCAGGTCAAGCACGGTTTGCAGCGGCAGCGAATTGACCCAGCGATCAATTACGCCATACAACTCGTCACGGCGGCTGTCGCGCCCATCGTTGCTGGCCAGCGTCGGATCGTTGGCCAGATCGTCGCGGCCCATCACCTGCATGAAACGTTTGAAAATCGCATCGCCATTGGCGCCGATCTGCACATGCTTGCCGTCAGCGCTGGTGTGGATCGAGGAGGGCGTGATGCCGGGCATGATGTTGCCGGTGCGCTCGCGAATAAAACCGAACACGTCGAACTCCGGCACCATGCTTTCCATCATGGCGAAGATGGCTTCATACAACGCCACATCGACCACTTGGCCCAAGCCGCCGTTGACCTCGCGATGACGCAGCGCCATCAACGCGCCAATCACGCCCCACAGCGCGGCAATCGAATCGCCGATGGAAATTCCGGTGCGCACCGGCGGTCGATCCTCGAAACCGGTGATGTAGCGCAGGCCGCCCATGGATTCGCCGACCGCACCGAAACCGGGTTGGTCCTTCATCGGCCCGGTCTGACCGAAACCAGAGAGGCGCACCATCACCAGTTTCGGGTTCAAGGCGTGCAGGGTTTCCCAGCTCAGACCGAGTTTCTCCAGGACGCCGGGTCGGAAGTTCTCGATCAGGATATCGGCTTCAGCGAGCAGTTTTTTCAGGATTGCCAAACCCTCGGGGTGTTTGAGGTTCAGCGTCAGCGATTTCTTGTTGCGCGCCTGAACGAACCACCACAGCGAAGTGCCTTCGTACAACTTACGCCACTTGCGCAAGGGATCACCGCCGTCCGGCGATTCGATCTTGATCACTTCGGCGCCGAACTCGCCGCAAATGCGCGAGGCAAACGGCCCGGCAATCAACGTACCCAATTCAATGACTTTCACACCGCTGAGCGGCTTGTTGGCGAACGGCATACTGAATCCTGTAGGACAAGGTTATGCGGATACAGCGTTTTAACATAGCCGGCTGTCAGGCGCGCAAAGTTGATCGCCATCAATTCGATGATTGCCTACGGCATCGGTTAGACTTGCCGACTTTCCTTGTATCAAGAAGCCCGTTCATGGCCCAGCCGTCCACTACGTATAAATTCGAACTGAACCTCACCGACCTCGACCGCAGCGTCTACGAGAGCGTCAAGCAGACTATCGCCCGTCACCCTTCGGAGACCGAAGAGCGCATGACCGTGCGGCTGTTGGCCTACGCCCTCTGGTACAACGAGCAGTTGTCGTTTGGCCGTGGTCTGTCGGACGTGGATGAGCCGGCGCTGTGGGAAAAAAGCCTGGACGACCGTGTCCTGCACTGGATCGAAGTCGGCCAGCCAGACGCCGATCGTCTGACCTGGTGCTCACGCCGCACCGAACGCACCAGCCTGCTGGCCTACGGCAGCCTGCGCGTCTGGGAAACCAAGGTCATCCCGGCGATCAAAAACCTGAAAAACGTCAACATCGCTGCGGTCCCGCAAGAAGTGTTGGAAACCCTGGCCAAAGACATGCCCCGCGTCATCAAGTGGGACGTGATGATCAGCGAAGGGACGATCTTCGTCACCGACGACCGTGGTCAGCACGAAGTCCAGTTGCAATGGCTGCAAGGTGAGCGCGGCTGATCCTGCGCTTTCACCGAATTAATCCCACGTATTCAAGAGAAGCCTCCGTCACCCCATGCGTATCGAACCTCGCCAACTGCCTGCCACTCTGCCATTTCTCGGTGATCTGCCACCGCTGCTGACCCGTTTGTACGCGGCGCGGGGCGTGCAGTCCGAGGCGGAGCTGGACAAGAGCCTGGCGCGCTTGATTCCGTTCCAGCAACTCAAGGGCATTGATGCGGCAGTAGATCTGCTGGTGACGGCGCTGGAGCAACGTCAGCGCATCCTCATCGTCGGTGACTTTGACGCGGACGGCGCCACCGCCAGTACGGTCGGCATGCTCGGTCTGCGTCTGTTGGGTGCGGCGCACGTCGACTATCTGGTACCGAACCGCTTTGAATACGGCTACGGCCTGACCCCGGAAATCGTCGAAGTCGCCATGACCCGCGAGCCGCAGTTGCTGATCACCGTCGACAACGGCATCTCCAGCGTCGAAGGCGTTGCCGCCGCGAAGCGCCATGGGCTCAAAGTACTGATCACCGATCACCACTTGCCTGGCGACGAACTGCCGGCGGCCGATGCGCTGGTCAATCCGAACCAACCGGGCTGTGAGTTTCCGAGCAAGGCGCTGGCCGGGGTCGGGGTGATTTTCTATGTGTTGATGGCCTTGCGTGCGCGCCTGCGCAGCCTCGGCTGGTACGAGAGCAAACCGCAACCGAACATCGGCGAGCTGCTTGATCTGGTGGCATTGGGCAGCGTGGCTGACGTAGTGCCGCTCGACGCCAACAATCGGATTTTGGTGCACCAAGGTCTTGAGCGGATTCGTGCCGGGCGCGCGCGGCCGGGGATCAAGGCGATTCTTGAAGTGGCAAAGCGTGACGCGGCGCGGATAACCTCCACGGATCTCGGCTTTATCGTCGGCCCGCGGCTCAATGCCGCCGGGCGTCTGGATGACATGAGTCTGGGTATCGAATGCCTGCTCACCGCCGACGCCAATATGGCCCAGGAAATGGCCGCGCAACTGGACGGCATGAACCAGGATCGCAAATCCATCGAGCAGGGCATGCAGCGTGAAGCGCTGGCCCAGCTCAAGGATTTGCCCGTCGAGTCGATGCCATATGGTTTGTGCCTGTTCGATCCGGAGTGGCACCAGGGTGTTATCGGGATCCTCGCCTCGCGCATGAAAGAGCGTTATTTCCGTCCGACCATTGCCTTCGCCGATGCCGGTGATGGCCTGCTAAAAGGCTCGGGGCGATCGGTGCAGGGCTTCCATATTCGTGATGCCTTGAGCGTGGTTGCGGCGCAACATCCGAACCTGATCGCCAAGTACGGTGGCCACGCGATGGCGGCCGGCCTGACCTTGCCGCAAGAGAATTTTCCGTTATTCGCCGAGGCATTTGACGCCGAAGTGCGTAGGCAACTTCGCGAAGAAGACCTCACCGGGCGTTTGCTCTCGGACGGCACGCTGGCGGTTGAAGAGTTTCACCTCGAACTGGCCCGCGCCCTGCGCCACGCCGGACCGTGGGGGCAGCACTTTCCGGAACCGCTGTTCCACGGCGTGTTCCAGTTGGTCGAGCAGCGCGTGGTTGGCGAGCGTCATTTGAAAGTGGTGCTGAAAAGCGAGTGCGGTTCGGTGAAACTCGACGGCATCGCGTTCGGCATCGACCGCGACATTTGGCCGAACCCGACCATCAAGTGGGTCGAGCTGGCCTACAAACTCGACGTCAACGAGTTTCGGGGCAACGAGACCGTGCAACTGATGATTGCCCACATCGAACCGCGTTGACCCCATTCGCGAGCAGGCTCGCTTCCACAGGCCCGGTGTTGTCCCTGTGGGAGCGAGCTTGCTCGCGAAGGCGGACTTTCACACACAGAATCACTCTGAACCCTCCCGCCCCCCCGGTTGTCGACTAGGCTCTAAGCACTGCTTGATTGGCCTTGTGACGTCTTGTCGAATTTTTTGCCCGCGGGGGCGGGTGCTGTACCTTTTCCTGTCACTCGTCGACTTTTCAAACAGAACCCTGGAGCCTGCCCACTGATTTGAGAGGTGCCCCATGAGTCTGCTGCTTGAACCCTTTACCCTGCGCCAACTGACCCTGCCCAATCGCATCGCCGTGTCGCCCATGTGCCAGTACTCCAGCGTCGATGGCCTGGCCAACGACTGGCATCTGGTGCATCTCGGCAGCCGCGCGGTGGGCGGCGCCGGCCTGGTCTTCACCGAAGCCACGGCGGTCACAGCCGACGGGCGGATCACCGCCGAAGACCTTGGTTTGTGGAACGACGAACAGATTGAACCGCTACAACGCATCACTCGTTTCATCACCGCCAATGGAGCGGTGGCCGGCATTCAACTGGCCCACGCCGGGCGCAAGGCCAGCACCCATCGGCCGTGGATCGGCAAGCATGGCAGCGTCAAACCGGACGATGGCGGCTGGACCCCGGTCGGGCCTTCACCGATTGCCTTCGACCCGCAACACACACAACCCAAACAGCTTGATGAAGGGCAGATCGCCGACGTGATACAGGCCTTTGTCGATGCCGCCAAGCGCGCATTGACGGCGGGGTTCAGTGTGGTTGAAGTCCACGCAGCTCATGGTTATCTGCTGCACCAGTTTCTTTCGCCATTGAGTAATCAACGGCGGGATCAATACGGCGGTTCGTTTGAAAACCGGATTCGGCTGGTGTTGCAAGTGACCGAAGCGGTGCGCGCGGTCTGGCCGGAAGAGTTGCCGGTGTTTGTCCGCGTGTCGGCCACTGACTGGGTCGAGGACGGCTGGAATCCTGATGAAACCGTAGAGCTGGCGCGACGCCTGCACACGCTTGGCGTTGATCTGATCGACGTGTCATCGGGCGGGACAGCGGCCAACGCGGAGATTCCCGTTGGGCCGGGCTATCAGACTCGCTTCGCTGAACGTGTACGCAAGGAGTCAGGCATCGCCACCGGCACTGTCGGAATGATTACCGAGCCGGCGCAGGCCGAGCACATTTTGCGAACCTGTCAGGCCGACATCATCTTCCTCGCCCGTGAACTGCTGCGTGATCCGTACTGGCCGTTGCACGCCGACGATGATCTGGGCGGACGCCAAGCCGTGTGGCCGGCGCAGTATCAGCGTGCGACCCATCGAGACCAGCCGATTCATGAGTCTGATCTGCGTGATTGAGTGAACTGCTGAAATGCAAAAAGCCCCGGCCAGTGATGGTCGGGGCTTTGTTTTTATTCCTCAGTACTTTATCGCCGGTGCTGCCGTCATCGCTGGCTTGCCAGCGATGGGGCCCAATCAGACACTACATAACCCTCAAGGATACTTACGCTTATCCGGCGCCGGCGGGAAGTACTGGTACAACCAGGTTTCACTCAGCGTGCGGTCATTGGTGCGGATGAACAAACGCAGCTCCACCGGTTCAACGCTGTCATTGGTCGGGTACCAGTCAAACAGGATCCGATAACCCTTGATGTCATCCAGCACCAGCACGCTGAAGTCCTGCACCTTGCCGTTCGAGCACGTCACCACCGGTTCGATCCCGGTGCCCTGCGGCAGGCGATCGAGACCGCCTCCGTTGAAGTCCACGGCGAAACGACGCGCCCAGACTGGTGGATAATGCTCGCCGGGTGCCCAGCCTTCGACGAAGCCGCCCATACCGGAGCGTGTGGCGTGCACTCGCGCCAACGGCGTACTCACCGGCGGCAGGGCGCTCCAGTACAGCTTGTAGCCGTAATTCAGCGAATCCCCGGCCGCGACCGGTTTTTTCGGTGTCCAGAACGCCACGATGTTGTCGAGGGTCTCGCCGGTTGTAGGAATTTCCAACAGATCGATAGAGCCTTCGCCCCACGCGGTTGTAGGTTCTACCCACAGGCTTGGGCGTTTGCTGTACCAGTCGACAGTGTCCTGATAGTTGGCGAATTCATGATCGGTCTGCACCAGACCGAAGCCCTTCGGATCGGTGTCGGCAAACGCGTTGAATTGCAGGGTGGCCGGGTTGTTCAACGGACGGCAGATCCACTCGCCGTTGCCGCGCCACATCGCCAGACGATCCGAGTCGTGTATCTGCGGGTGAATGGTGTCGCACATGCGGCGCTCGTGGGTGCCGCAGCTGAACATGCTGGTCATCGGCGAGATGCCCAGTTGTTCGATGGCCGTGCGCGCGTTGATGTGTGCGTCGACCTCCATCACCACGCGCTCGGCCTGGCAATCAATGTCGAAGCGATACGCGCCAGTGGCACTCGGCGAATCGAGCAGGGCGTACACCACAAAACGCGTGGCGTTCTTGTCCGGCGTCTCGAACCAGAACTTGGTGAAGTCAGGGAATTCTTCGCGTTTCTTCGCGTAAGTATCGATCGCCAGACCGCGCGCCGAGAGGCCATATTGGCCAGTCGCATCTACCGCACGGAAATAGCTGGCGCCGAGGAACGACAACACGTCGTGACGATCAAGTTCCGGTGCCTTGAACAGCTTGAACCCGGCAAAACCCAAGTCGCCCTTGAGCTGCTGGGTGTCGACCGAAGTATTTTCATAGTTGAACAGCGCCGGGCGGAAATGCACCTCGCGGGCGGTGCGGGTCTTGGCGTCGACGCTGTACATGCGCACCGGCTGGCGGAAACCCATACCGACGTGGAAGAACTGCACGTCCAGCTGACCCTTGTTCTCTTTCCACAACGAATGTTCGCCGTCGTAGCGGATCGCGTTGAAATTTTGCGGGGTCATGGTCGCCAGCGTCGGCGGCAGCACCTGTTTGGTGTCCTGATACGCGCTGCCGGCCAGTTGCTTGGCCTGACGCTTCAGCGCTTCGAAGTCGAAGGCCTGAGCCTCGCCATCGGCGGCGCCGCCATTGGCAGCCCAGGCGCGGCTGGCCAGCAGGCCGGTAGCCGAAAGACCGGTGTAAGCCGCAATGGCCATGGACGCTTTGAGCAAATTCCTGCGGTGCATAAATACAACCTGTCGTGTGCAATCCCGCGCCCTTCCTGGCACGTGCTGGATCAGAAATAACGGTTCGGACATGCCTTGGCCAAACGCAACGGACTATAAACAGATGCCGGCTAGCTTAAACCGTTCGATTGTCGTGCAGAAATGATTGATTACAAGGCTCAGTGTGGCAATGAAACAAGACATGTCAGTATTTTTTCCGACAGTGCTTTCTGATTTACACGGCATATCTGCTTTTTTCGACTAATTACTCTAAATACCCCTTTTCAGCGCCGTTTAAATTTCTATTCTATGGACATGACCGGTCGCGAACCTTCAGACCGGCTGGGCACACGACGCTGCTGAAAGGGGCAGGGCGATGTGGTGGTTAAGCAGTTCTTTGACGTATTAGAGAAGGACATCGTCCATGGCAAAAATACAAGGTATCACCGACATGTTGGGCATCTTTCCCTGCCTCGGCAGCGGGCGCAGAAGGCGTAGGCTTAGCTCCGATGAGCTGAAACTGGTTGAGCGTTATCGGGAGCTTTCGGAGAGCGACCGGATTGCGATGCGCTATCTGGTGGATGCGATGAGGAGTGTTTCGCGGTTTTAACCCTGGGATTGCGACAGTGAAAGCCATTTGGCTTTTACGGTCGCCAAGTCAATTAACCTGCCTGCGTCGGCATCAGCGATGCCGACTTTTATTGCTTCCTGGTGCTTGGTTAGGCTGATTTGCTTTAGGTAACACTCTGCGAAGAACTCATCGCTTGGGATGACTTCCAGAACGTAGGGCATTTCAACGATTGGCGCTTTCATCTGCAAACAACTCGGTTAGAGGTTTGAAACGCGGAACCTGTGGCGAGGGAGCAAGCTCCCTCGCCACAGGTTTTTTGCTGGATGGACTTCAGCTACAGGTTCCCAAAACCGGATACGGCTGCTGGCCGTGCATCAACTCCGGCACGTCTCGCCATTTGACCCACGCCTGCTGCTGCCAGTGCAGCAGAGGGACGGTGACCCCAGCCCAGTTCACCGAACTCAGGCTCGGGCAGTTATCCACAGGTACCGCGTTGGTTTCGCGCAACATCGGAATCACTTCATGGCTCAACCATTGGCGCAAGTTGCGGTTTTCCGGCACGAAGTGATGGACGAGCAGGGCGTACAGACCGGACTCGCTGACCATCGCGCAATCGACGATTTCGCCGTCCTTACGCATGAGGACATTTCGACGCTGATCGGGATCGAGTTTCAGGGTGAGGCGTTCGTTCAGCGGATAGCCCATCAGACGACCAAGATCCTGGACGCAGAACCAGGCTTCGTGGTCTTGCATGAACGCGTGGAGGAAGCGGTTGTGGCGGGTGAAGACGGTGGGGGTGAAGTAAGGAAAGTTTTCAGAGGTGTTTTTGATGTGTTTAGGCATTTGTCGACTCCAGTATTGAGAATAGAGCCGCCACTCAAATGAGCGCGGTTGCGCCACGTTGATTTTGTTCCGGCTTCGACACCGGGCTGCTGACTTCACAGCCGGAAAGAAGACTATCTCCGGGATGCTCTCCGCGCAAAGTCTGCTCCATCGACACTAACTGTAGGAATCGGGACTATTTTAAGAAGGCTGTGTCTGTAGGAAATTACTGTTTTTGCACTCGCTGCAGTCTGTCTGCATCTGAAGCGTGTTTTTTCATTTATGTATGAAAACCCAAGCAATGAACTGCAGGTGTTCTCCATGTTGATCGAATTCTCGGTATCCAATTACCGCTCATTTCGGGACAGGCAAACCCTGTCCATGGCGGCGAGCCACTCGGAAAGCCATTTCAGCAGGCAAGAGCGCTGGCCCCCAAAGTTCTTGAGGATGTCGCCCTCAGTGGCGAACACAACCCAAGCACTGAAATTCACTTATTGATGGATGAGTTCGAAACCCTTTCAAAGTCTCAACTGATCTAGCATCACAAACCGTGCCCGAATTTCTGCGGGCAGGTTATTTCGCTCTAGCGACTCACCTTCCAAGCATCCCCAGCCGGCGCCTTCCCATGGTCATACGGCTTGCCAATCCACATATAAACCAAGCCCAACCCAATCACGATCGCGGTGCTCAACACCATCGCATAGTTCACGTACCACGCCGCATCCGGCGTGCGTGGCCAGGCCATGTTGATGATTGCGCCAACGCCATACACCAGCGCGCCAATGTTCACTGGCCAGCCCCACGCGCCGAGGGTGAATTTGCCGCTGGGTTTCCAGCCTTTCATCCGCGCATACAGTGCCGCCAGCACGATCATCTGGAACGCGAGGTAGATGCCGATCGCGGCGAAACTGACGATGGTCGCGACGGCGTCTTGCAGGAAAAATCCGAGGGCGATGATCAGCGCCGGCAGGACGCCGGACACGAACAGCGCGGCAACCGGCACCTGAGTCGTAGGAGAAATCTTTTTAAGCAGTTGGCTGCCGATGACCATTTCATCGCGGGCGTAGGAGTAGAGCAGACGACTCGCTGCGGCCTGTAGGCTGATGACGCAGGAGATGAAGGAAATCATCACCACGCCCATCACCACTTTCGAGCCGACCGGGCCGAAGGCGTTGTTGAGGATGGTGGTGACCGGGTCTTTGTCGGTGCCGTTGATCACCGCTTGCATGTCCGGTACGGCGAGGATCAGCGCCAGGCAGGCGAACATCGCCGCGATGCCGCCGATGTAGATGGTCATGCGCATGGCTACCGGGATTTTTGCGCTCGGGTTCGGGGTTTCTTCGGCGACGTCGCCGCAGGCCTCGAAGCCGTAGTAGAGGAACATCCCCGCCAGCGAGGCGGTGAGGAATGCCGGCAGGTAGGAGCCGTCGACGCTGATGTCGAAGGTGTTGAACAGCACGCTCAGCGGCTGGTGACGTTCGAAGATCAGCAGGTACACGCCGACGATCACTGCGCCGACCAGTTCGCAAAGGAAGCCGAACATGGCGATGCGCGCCAACACTTTGGTGCCGCTGAGGTTGACCAGCGTGGCGAACAAGGTCAGCACCAGGGCGATGACGATGTTGGTGTTGTTGCTCGGCTCAAATCCCAGCATCGCGGCCAGGTACGGGCCAGCGCCGACTGCGACGGCCGCGATGGTGACGCACAGGGCGATGGAGTAGATCCAGCCGACCATCCACGCCCATTTCTTGCCGACCAGTCGGCGCGCCCATGGGTAAACGCCGCCAGAAATCGGGAACTGCGAAACCACTTCGCCGAAGATCAGGCACACCAGCAACTGGCCGCAACCAACCAGCAAATAGGCCCAGAACATCGGTGGGCCGCCAGCGGCGAGGCACAGGCCGAACAGGGTATAAACCCCTACGACCGGTGACAGATAGGTGAAGCCCAGGGCGAAGTTTTCCCACAGGCTCATGCTGCGATTGAAGTTGGAGGTGTAGCCCAGTTTGCGCAGTTGTTCGGCATCGCTGTCGGCGACGGCGGCTGAGAGATCGGGTGATGCACTCATGTGTGTTTGCTCCGTGAAATCGGCAGATTTCGGATGGCCGAGGCCGTGGCGGGGCTTTGGGAGCGCCGCCCGGTTCGGTAGTTATTGTTTTGGTTTCGTTGAAGCCTGGTGGTGAGTCGCCGACATCGTCCGTGTGTCGTGGAAAAGATCGCAGCCTGTTAATGCTTGAACATCACATGCCGAACCGTGGTGTAGTCCTCCAGCCCATACATGGACATGTCCTTGCCGTAACCGGACAGTTTCTGACCGCCATGCGGCATTTCGCTGACCAGCATGAAGTGCGTGTTCACCCAGGTGCAGCCGTATTGCAACCGTGCCGACATCCGATGCGCGCGTCCTACGTCAGCTGTCCAAACGGAGGACGCCAGGCCGTAGTCCGAATCGTTGGCCCACTCCAGCGCCTGCGCTTCATCGGTGAACTTGGTCACCGACACCACCGGCCCGAACACTTCACGGCGGACGATTTCATCGTCCTGTTGCGCGTCAGCCAACACGGTCGGCTCGAAGAAGAAACCATTGCCGTCCACAGCCTTGCCGCCCGTGATCAAACGAATGTGCGGTTGCGCCACGGCGCGTTCGACGAACGCTGCGACACGATCACGATGCTGCGCAGTAATCAGCGGTCCCAGTTCGGTAGAAGGATCATCCTGCAAGCCGTACTTGATGCTGCTGACCGCCGCGCCAAGCTTCTCGACGAATTTTTCGTAAATGCCTTGCTGCGCGTAGATCCTGCAAGCTGCCGTGCAGTCCTGCCCGGCGTTGTAGAAGCCGAATGTACGAATGCCTTCAACCGCTGCATCAATATCAGCATCGTCAAAGATGATCACCGGCGCCTTGCCGCCCAGTTCCATGTGCATGCGTTTGACGCTGTCGGCGGTGCTGGAAATGATGTTCGAACCGGTCGCGATTGAGCCGGTCAGCGAGACCATGCGCACTTTCGGATGAGTCACCAACGGGCTGCCAACGGTAGGCCCACGACCAAACACCAGATTGAGTACGCCGGCCGGGAAGATTTCCGATGCCAGTTCGGCCAGACGCAACGCGGTCAGTGGGGTTTGTTCCGACGGCTTGAGCACCACGGTATTACCGGCGGCCAGTGCCGGGGCGATTTTCCAGGCGACCATCATCAACGGGTAATTCCACGGCGCGATGGAGGCGATCACGCCGACCGGGTCGCGGCGGATCATCGAGGTGTGGCCGGGCAGGTATTCACCGCCGGCCGAACCGCTCATGCAACGGCTGGCGCCGGCGAAGAAACGGAACACGTCAGCAATTGCCGGGATCTCGTCGTTGAGCGCGGCGCTGTAGGGTTTACCGCAATTGTCGGACTCGAGTTTGGCTAATTCTTCGCCGTGGGCTTCGATAGCGTCGGCGAGTTTGAGCAGCAGCAGGGAGCGGTCTTTCGGCGCGGTTTGCGACCACTCGGCGAAGGCGCTATCGGCTGCTCGCACGGCGGCATCGACCTGGGCTTCTGTGGCTTCGTTGATTTCCACCAGCACTTCGCCGAGCGCCGGGTTGAGCACCGGTTGGGCGGGGCCTTCGCCGTTGACCAATTGGCCGTTGATCAAGAGTTTGGTTTGCATGCTTTTGTCCTCTTCGAATCCATTGTTTTATCTGTGGAAACCGGATCCTGTGTAGGAGCTGCCGCAGGCTGCGATCTTTTGATCTTGATTTTCAAAAGCAACATCAACAGATCGCAGCCTTCGGCAGCTCCTACAGGGGGATTTCAATTATTTTCCGCCACTGCCGGCGACGCTCTCACCACCCCGAGTCAGGTAGTACGCGCCAAGGATCGGCAGCATGGTCACCATCATCACCAGCATGGCGACGACGTTGGTCACCGGCACATCCCGTGGGCGGCTGAGCTGGTTGAGCAGCCACAGCGGCAACGTGCGTTCATGGCCTGCGGTAAATGTGGTGACGATGATTTCGTCGAACGACAGCGCAAACGCGAGCATGCCGCCGGCCAGCAACGCCGAGCCGAGATTGGGCAGCATGATGTAGCGGAAGGTCTGCCAGCCATCGGCGCCCAGGTCCATCGAAGCCTCGATCAAACTGTGCGAAGTGCGGCGCAGGCGGGCGATGACGTTGTTGTAGACGATCACCACGCAGAAGGTCGCGTGGCCGACGATGATGGTGAACATTCCCGGCTCGATCCCCAGCGTCTTGAACGTCGCCAGCAGCGCGATCCCGGTGATGATCCCCGGCAGCGCGATCGGCAGGATCAGCATCAACGAAATGCCCTGTTTGCCGAAGAAATCCCGGCGGTACAAAGCCGCCGAGGCGAGCGTGCCGAGCACCATCGCGATCAACGTGGCGATGGCTGCAATTTGCAGCGACAGCTTGATCGATTCCAGAACGTCCGGCCGCGAAAACGCCACGCTGAACCAGTGCAACGTAAAGCCCTTCGGCGGAAAGCTGAACGCGGCCTCTTCGGTGTTGAAGGCGTAGAGGAAGATGATCAGGATCGGGAAGTGCAGAAACACCAACCCGCCCCAAGCTGCGATTCGCAGACCTATAGACGCATGCCCTTGTGATGAAGAGTCAGAGTGCATCGAAGGCCCCCAGTCGTTTAACGATGGACAGGTAGATGGCGATCAACACAATCGGCACCAGCGTAAACGCGGCGGCCATCGGCATGTTGCCGATCGCACCCTGCTGCGCATAAACCATGCTGCCGACAAAGTAGCCCGGTGGGCCGACCAGTTGCGGCACGATGAAGTCGCCCAGGGTCAGGGAAAACGTGAAGATCGATCCGGCAGCAATTCCCGGAATCGACAGCGGCAAAATCACCTGCATAAAGGTCTGACGCGGCTTGGCGCCAAGGTCGGCGGAGGCTTGCAACAGCGACGGCGGCAGACGTTCCAGCGAAGCCTGAATCGGCAGGATCATGAACGGCAGCCAGATGTAGACAAACACCATGAAACGGCCGAGATGCGAGGTCGACAAGGTGCTGCCACCGACGCCGGGAATCCCCAGAATGAACTGCAACACCGGCTCCAGCCCCAAGTGCTGAACGAACCACTGTGCCACGCCGCCCTTGGCCAGGAGCAACGTCCATGCGTAAGCCTTGACGATGTAGCTGGCCCACATTGGCATCATCACCGCGATGTAGAAAAACGCCTTGGTCTTGCCCGTGGTGTAACGGGCCATGTAGTAGGCAATCGGGAACGCCACAATGGCGCTGGCAATCGATACGACGATGGCCATGCTCAGCGTGCGCAGGATGATGTCGAAGTTCGATGGCTGAAACAGTGCGGCAAAATTCGCCAGGGTCAGGTCAGGGGTGACCGCCATGGTGAAGTCGTCGAAGGTGTAGAAACCTTGCCACAACAGCACCAGCAGCGAGCCAAGATAGATCGCGCCGAACCACAGCAGTGGCGGCACCAGCAGCATCGACAAATACAAATTCGGCTTGCGGTAGAGCAGGTTGGAAAACCTGCGCAGCGGCGGCGATTGAATCATCGCGAGCGTGCTCATCTCAGACCCCGCTCGTCACGGTGTCGTGCAGCGGGATCATCGCCTCCCGCGCCCAGCGTGCGCTCAGGCGCTGGCCGGTCTGATGCTGTGCGCTGCTGTCGAGCCACTGGTTGTTGGCGTGGCTGATGCTCAGGGTCTGGCCGTTTTCCAGGGTCAGTTCATAGCGCGTGGCGCTGCCCTGATACTGGATGTCGTGGAGCAGACCGCTGACTTCGATTTCATGGCTGGCCAATGGGCCTTCAGCAAAGCGCACGTGCTCCGGACGGATTGAAAACGGCTGCGGATGACCACTGAGCTGGCGTGCCAGTTCGCCACGAATCACGTTCGAGGTGCCGACGAATTCGGCGACGAACGTGGTGGTCGGCTTCATGTACAGATTGCGCGGGGTATCGACCTGCTCGATGCGGCCCTTGTTGAACACGGCGACGCGGTCGGACATCGACAGCGCTTCGGTTTGATCGTGGGTGACGAAGATGAAAGTGATACCGAGTTGGCGTTGCAGTTTCTTCAATTCGCTTTGCATTTGCTCGCGCAGCTTCAGGTCGAGTGCGCCCAAAGGCTCATCGAGCAGCAGCACGCGGGGTCGATTGACCAAGGCGCGGGCGAGGGCGACACGCTGGCGCTGGCCGCCGGACAATTGCACCGGTTTACGTGCGCCGTAGCCGCCGAGGGCGACCATGTCCAATGCTTCTTCTGCGCGTTTGTGGCGTTCGTTTTTGCCCACGCCTTTGACTTTCAAGCCGTAGGCGACGTTGTCGAGCACGTTCATGTGCGGGAACAGCGCGTAATCCTGAAACACAGTGTTTACGTCACGTTGATACGGCGGCAAACCCGCCGCTTCGGCGCCGTGGATGCGGATCGAGCCGGCGCTCGGTTGTTCGAATCCGGCGATCAGGCGCAGGCACGTGGTTTTGCCCGAGCCGGAAGGGCCGAGCATGGAAAAGAACTCGCCGTCCTGGATATCGATGGAAACCCGGTCAACGGCTTTCACTTCGCCAAACTGCCGGGAAACGTTGGTGAACTGGACTGCAAGCGTCATGGTGCGGTGCTCCGGTAAAGCAGGCTTTCAAAGAATGATCAGGTGTTGCGTCGAAAAGATCGCAGCCTTCGGCAGCTCCTACAGGATGTGTGCCGGACGCTGAATTTTCGGTGCTCGCGGTCGGTGTAGGAGCTGCCGAAGGCTGCGATCTTTTGATCTTGAAGGGGCTTACCTACCGCCCATGATCGCTATGTAGTCCTGCGTCCAGCGGCTGTACGGCACAAACTTGCCGCCCTCAGCCTGTGGAGTTTTCCAGAAGGCGATCTTGTCGAACTGGTCGAAACCGTTGGTCTTGCAACCCTCGGCGCCGAGCAACTCACTGCCTTGGCAAGCCGTCGGCACGGCCGGTAACGAGCCGAACCACGCCGCCACGTCACCCTGGACTTTCGGTTGCAGCGACCAATCCATCCACTTGTACGCGCAGTTCGGATGCTTGGCTTCGGCGTGCAACATGGTGGTGTCGGCCCAGCCGGTAGCGCCTTCTTTCGGGATGGTCGACGCGATTGGCTGCTTCTCGTTGATCAGGCCGTTGACCTGATATGGCCAGGCGCTGGAGGCGACCACGCCTTCGTTTTTGAAGTCGCTCATCTGCACCGTGGTGTCGTGCCAGTAGCGGTGGATCAGCGGCTGCTGCGCGCGCAACAGATCGAGCACGGCTTTGTACTGTGCTTCGGTGAGTTGATACGGATCGCTGATACCTAATTCAGGCTTGGCGGACTTGAGATACAGCGCCGCATCGGCGATGTAGATCGGTCCGTCATACGCCTGCACACGGCCCTTGTTCGCTTTGCCGTCCGGCAGGTTCTGCGCGTCGAACAGCACATTCCAACTGGTCGGTGCAGTCTTGAACACGTTGGTGTTGTACATCAGCACGTTCGGCCCCCACTGGTACGGGGTGCCGTAAGTCTGATTGTTGACCACGTACCAAGGCGCATCTTTCAGGCGTGGGTCGAGGGTTTTCCAGTTAGGGATCAACGCGGTGTTGATCGGTTGCACACGCTTGCCGACGATCAACCGCAGCGACGCATCGCCCGACGCGGTGACCAGGTCGTAACCGCCCTTGGCCATCAGGCTGACCATTTCGTCAGAGGTCGCGGCGGTTTTCACGTTGACCTTGCAGCCGGTTTCTTTCTCGAAACCGCTCACCCAGTCGTACGCCTTGTCGCTCTCGCCACGTTCGATGTAGCCCGGCCAGGCGACGATATCCAGCTGACCTTCACCAGCGCCGACAGCCTTCAGCGGTTCTGCCGCTTGCAGGCTGGCGCTGGCCAGCAAGGCCGTGGTGATTGCACTGAACAGTGCGGTCTTGTGCACGAACATGGTTGAACCCTCTTCTTTAAATTATGGTCGAGGCAGTTGTGAACGCGGTGAAGCATGCCGTTGGCGGCTTGTTATTAGCGTAGTCAGAGATGCTGGCCGTGGCGGGCCATGATGTGCCGCACCACGCTGTAGTCCTGAAGCGAATCGCTGGATAAGTCTTTGCCATAACCTGAACGTTTCAGCCCGCCGTGGGGCATTTCGCTGACCAGCATGAAATGGCTGTTGATCCAGGTGCAGCCGTATTGCAGGCGGGCGGCGACTTGCATCGCCTTGTCCAGATTCTGCGTCCACACCGACGAGGCGAGGCCGTATTCGGAGTCGTTGGCCCAGTCCACGGCTTGGGCGAGTTCATCGAAACGGGTCACGGTCACCACCGGGCCGAACACTTCGCGCTGGACGATTTCATCGCTCTGCTTGCAACCGGCTAGCAGCGTTGGTTGGTAGTAGAAACCGGCGCCGGAATGCACCGCCGCGCCGGTCACCCGCTCGATGTGCGGCTGACCGAGGGCGCGTTCAACGAAACTGGCCACGCGGTCGCGCTGGCGGGTGCTGATCAGCGGGCCGATTTCGTTGTCGGCATCTCGCTTGCCAGCGAAGCGCAGACTGCTGACAGCGGCACCGAGTTCAGCGACCAATTTGTCGTGAATGCCGGCCTGGGCGTAGATCCGGCAGGCGGCGGTGCAGTCTTGCCCGGCGTTGTAGTAACCGTAAGTGCGCACGCCTTCGACGACAGCTTGAATGTCCGCGTCGTTGCAGACGATTACCGGGGCTTTGCCGCCGAGTTCAAGGTGTGTGCGTTTCAGGGTTTTCGCCGCGGCCTGAAGGATTTTCTGCCCGGTGACGATATCGCCGGTCAGCGAGACCATGCGGATTTTCGGGTGACTGACCAAATGGCTGCCTACGCCTTCGCCACCGCCGCAGATGATGTTGATCACCCCACGCGGCAGGATTTCGGCGAGCGCAGGAGCCAGCGCGAGGATCGACAGCGGCGTGTGCTCGGACGGCTTGAACACCAGTGTGTTGCCGGCGGCGAGGGCCGGGGCGATTTTCCACGCGGCCATCATGATCGGGTAGTTCCACGGCGCAATCGAGGCGACGACGCCAATCGGATCGCGGCGCACCATGCTGGTGTAACCCGGCAGGTATTCGCCGCTGAGCTGGCCGGTCTGGCAGCGCACGGCTCCGGCGAAGAAACGGAACACGTCGACGGTCGCAGTCAAATCGTCCTGACGGGCCAGATGCAACGGCTTGCCGCAGTTCAGCGATTCGAGGCGGGCGAGGTGGTCGGCGTGTTTTTCGACCGCGTTGGCGATCTCCAGCAGCAGGTTGGAGCGTTGCTGCGGCGTGGTGCGCGACCATTCGGCAAAGGCGCGGTGGGCGGCGAGGATGGCAGCTTCGACCTGCTCGGTGCTGGCCTCGGCGATGTGCGTGAGCACTTCACCGGTGGCCGGGTTGAGGATCGGCTCGACAAAGCCTTCGCCGGCGACCAGTTCACCGTCGATCAACAACGCGGTACACATCGGGGTCTGCGCGCCAGCCATTTTGCGAGTTCTCTTTTCTTGTATGGCCATTGGTGCTCCCTGTGCACCGGGAGCCGACCGTCTTATAGATGCAGCAAGACTAGTGCGCGGCTCCGGGGGCGACAAATTCTAAATACTGAAGGTGGCATTCGATTAAATAGATGGCTTGCGTCCGCCGTGGGGTTGTTCGCGGGCCACGGTCAGAAATGGATCAACCAGCGCCGGCCGCGCGGTGCCACGACGCCAGGCCAGCCCGACATCGAGGGTCTGGTTGAGGTCAGCAATTGGCCGCGCTTCGATGATGTCGCCTTCCAGCGACCATGGGCGGTAGGTCATGTCCGGCTGGATCGACAAGCCCAGACCCGCCGCTACAAGGCTTCGCACCGCTTCGGTTGAAGCGGTTCTCAGCGTGATCTTTGGTTGCAGTCCCGCACCGCGCCACAGGCGTTGAGCATTGCGATCCATCTCGTCGACGTTGAGTTGAATCAACGGTTCGCGGGCGACATCGGCGAGGTTGATGCTGTCGTGCTCCAAAAGCGGATGCTGTGCTGGCAGCCACAAACGGTGTGGCGAATGGGTCAGAACCTCAGTCTGCAAGGCGTGGCGATCTTCGAGGTTGGAGAGGATCAACACGCCTACGTCGATCTCACCACTGACCAGCAGATGCTCGATGTAGGGGCGTTCGTCCTCCATCACCCGTATCTCGACATTGGGATAAGCACGCTGAAACCGGGTGACCAAATCCGCGAGGTAGTAACCCGCGACAAGGCTGGTCACGCCGATGATCAACTGCCCGGCAACCTGATCGGTGCTCTGTTGCAGGCTGCGTTTGGCGTTATCGACTGTCGCCAGAATCAGGTGCGCCTGGCGTAGGAATTGATGACCCTGATGCGTCAGCGTCATGCCTTTGGCGTGTCGGCTGAACAAGCTGACGCCGATTTCTTCTTCCAGTTGCTGGATCGCCAGGGTCAGTGTCGATTGGGAAATGAACGCCGTTTGCGCAGCAGCGGAGATCGAGCCGGTCTCGGCCACGGCGATGAAGTGACGGATCTGACGCAGGGTCATCATGAGAGGGGTACCCAGTGGGCGGTTTTTATAGATTGGCTGGAGTGTATATCTATTTTCACGAAGGGCAGTCCGGTGCCAAGCAACATCTGGAAGCACACTCGTGAGCAGGGCAGGGGCACTTTCAAACTAGGCTGAGGGCCTTATAGATCCGGATAACCCTGTTTGGAGGCGGAACATGAACACCCGTGGATTGCTCGATCAACTACTCAAATCCGGCCAGGATCTGTTGCAGAACAAGGCTGGCGGGTCGCAGAACAAATCGGCTGGCGGCGGGCTGGGCGGCTTGCTTGGTGGGTCTTCCGGCGGCAGTGGCCTCGGCGGTCTGCTGTCAGGTGCCGGCGGTGGCGCACTGGCGGCGGGCGCCATGGGTCTGCTGCTCGGCAATAAGAAAGTGCGCAACGTCGGCGGCAAAGTCGCCCTCTACGGCGGCCTCGCCGCACTCGGCGTGCTCGCATATAAAGCCTACGGCAACTACAACGCCCAAAAAGGCATTGCTCCGCAACGTGAACCGCAAACCCTGGATCGCCTGCCACCCGCGCAAGCCGAACAACACAGCCAGGCGATCCTCAAGGCACTCGTTGCGGCCGCCAAAGCTGACGGCCATATCGACGACCGCGAACGCCAACTGATCGAAGGCGAATTCACCAAACTCGACAACGATCAGGAGCTGCAACACTGGCTTCACGCCGAACTCAACAAACCCCTTGACCCAACAGACGTTGCCCGCGCGGCAAGCACCCCGGAAATGGCGGCAGAGATGTACATCGCCAGCGTGATGCTGGTGGACGAGGAGAACTTCATGGAGAAGAGCTATCTGGATGAACTGGCGCGGCAGTTGAAACTGGAGCCGGGGTTGAAGGTGGAGTTGGAGAAGCAGGTGCGGTTGGCTGCAGTTTAATTATTCGAGCCTGCAAGGCTTGGGGGGGCAGGCAGTCGGTTAAACCCCCCCGATTGTTTTGCAGGCTTAGATATTTCGATTCTGAGAGCTACCACTTTCAGTCTTTTTCCGTTAGGACTGCGTCTCTGGGTTTCAGACATGGGTTTCAGGGACAGACCACGTTTAGAAATCGAGAAAACGGAGATTATTGTCAGGGGCAGACTGCATCTAGAAAACAAGGGAACTTAAAATACAGAAAAGGGATAGCGCCGGATTCTTCTTGCCGGGTGATCTGCTGACCCAACGCTTCGTAACGATACTTGCGTTGGCCGCCATGGGATGGGATCAATGGGGGATCAATGGGGACAGATTTATTTTCAATGCCTTTTTGCTCAAGTATGGAAAATAGATCTGTCCCTGAGAAATCCCCGCTTTTTCCTACGAGAAATCAAGAAGTTGGGAATTGAAGAGACCTGCATGGGTCGGCAGCTTGTATTGCACCACACAAAAACAAGATCCCGATCCCATGCAGGCAATCCGATTCTTACACAGCGCGCTCGCTCAAGCACTTCCCACTGTCCATTCCCATCGTCTGAAAACGCTGATGTGTTGTGTCAGTTCATTACTGAAAGGCCGTCGTCTGACGCTGACAGGACTGGGTCGATTCATGTCTGGCAAGGCCTATCCCAAACATGCCATCAAACGGGTGGATCGACTTCTCGGTAATCGCCATCTGCAAACGGAGCGTTCGCTGTTTTATTGGGTCATGTTGCGGGCCTTGCTGGGGTCGTTGAAACATCCCTTGATTCTGGTCGACTGGTCACCGATCGATGCGGCGGGAGAGTTCTTTTTGTTACGCGCCGCCATCCCGTTGGCTGGGCGCTCGTTTCCTATTTACGAGAGCGTTCACGAGCGCGAAGGATGTCCTAAATATCAAAAGCGATTGCTGCAAACGCTGGCCGAAATGCTTCCCAAAGACTGTGTGCCGATCCTTGTGGCCGATGCGGGTTTTCGACGGCCCTGGATCAAGGTTGTCGAGGCGCAAGGCTGGTATTACGTGGCTCGGGTGCGCAATCGTGATCTTTACCGCGGTGATTCGAACACCTGGCTGCCAGTGAAAAACCTGTACGCTTTGGCGTCTTCTTCACCGAAGTCTCTGGGCCGGATCGAGATGACCCAAAGCGCTCCGCATTTCATCCAGTTGTACTGCGTCAAGCACCGAGCCAAGGGGCGAAAGCATCAGCGCGTCACCGGCTCAATCGCCAAAAACAAGCTCAGCAGGCAATCGGCCAATCGTGAACGAGAGCCGTGGTTGCTGGCCAGTAATCTGCCGGAGGAGCTATGGAATCCATCGAAAATCGTGGCGATTTACAAACAACGGATGCAGATAGAAGAAGGCTTCCGGGATGTAAAAAGCGAGTACTTCGGTGTTGGCGTGACTCGTCATCGAAGTCACTGCCCACGCCGAATTGAAGTGCTATTACTGATCGCGGCTTTGGCCAACTACATCATCTGTTTGACCGGCTTACAGGCCCGCGAGGCGGGCCACGAACATCGCTTTCAAAGCAATAGTCTTAAACACTGACGAGTGTTATCGCTGTGGCGACTGGGGCTTGAATACTGGCGTAGCGGACGCGGCTCAAAGTCTGGAAGAACCTTGGAGAGACTTGAGCACGCGTTAAGAAACGAGGTGCGTCAACAGGCGCAGAGTCTGGAGTAGATTTGTGGGGATCTAGATCTGTCCCCTTTGTGGTCGTTTTTTTTAAATATTTGTGGGGTGAAGTGAGGACTTTTTTGAAACGATATCTACAAATAATGGAAGGTCGTGATTTTTGTTCTTAATCGAGATTAGTGAAATGGAGTTGCCAATTTTTAATACCCCGCAATCATCTTCTTCGATAGTGATTAACTCAGCTGTAATATAGGTTTTACCTAGGTCGAAGTGAATTGAGGTGGCATTTTTTTTGATGGTGTTAAATTCTCTCCCCATAAGAAATCATCGTCAATATTAAACTCGACGTCGTAGCTTTGATTCTCTTCGGGTGTTGAACCTGTGAATTCTGATACGCCGTTCCCGTAGGCGGTTGAGTACTCAACAAATATCTTGTCAGCACTGTTTTTTATGATGCTTTTTATCGTAATGTTCATCTATTTTGTTCCTAGCGGGACTCGTATTACGGTGTTGTCGACATTCATTGCGTTGTTAATAAGATCTAAAGTCCAGGTTTCTTCATGGTAATGATGCTTGTTCGGCTTGCTATTCATTTCGTGAGCGCCATATCTAATGCTTCTCTTGCCGTCGGCAGATACGATTCTATCGTTGTCTGGTAACCCAGTCCTCGGATGAATATTCGTATACGGCCCTTCACCTAAGAAATCTTATGCCCAAAGGGGACAGATTTATTTTCAATGCCTTTTTACTCAAGTATGGAAAATAGATCTGTCCCCTTTGTGGTCGGTCCCCTTTGTGGTCCCTTTGTAGTCGATTTAAGCGTTGCTGAGCCTGATTTCCTATATGCTTCATCTCCTCCAGGGAATAATTTTTAGCTGAGAATGTCAAGGTTTCGGGGGGCAAAGGATATACGTCTAATTTTTTGTTAACTTTGAATTTGTTATTTATGCGGCGTAGCGGAATTTTCGATGTTTAGTTGAATTTTTCCTTCAGGTTTTCTAGTGTGGCATCCAATTTAAGTTGTCTTGCTTGTATGTTATTTTTACACCAATCAATAATTATGGTAATTGCATCTTTAAATGGAAGCACGACGTGATCATCCATAAATTCAAATGCGATACCGTCTTTTAGGTATTCTGGAATATTTTCTTGGTCATCGTCTGTGCTAATGTAAATTCCAGACATTTCGATACCGAAACCTTGTGATTTGAGGAGGCTGTTTAGAGCATTCGGCAGAAAACTAGCATTTTTTAATGACGATAACTCCAAGAGGTCTAGAAGGCAGTTGTTAATTATGCTGCTTTGTTTGTTGCTCAGTTTTTGGATGCTCATGGCTTACTTCATTGTGGGGTGGAGGTTAGTGACAGTTGTTAATGTTTCATCTAGGTAGATTCTGAATGTTATTCCCTCGTGCGAAGCGCTGTATGCTCGGTTACCACTTGCTCGCGCTTGATGATATCCGGAGGCAGTCGCTTCTCTACCGGAGAAAAGGGGACAGATTTATTTTCAGTTTTTAGAAAATAAATCTGTCCCCTTTTTAATGTGTCCCCTTTTTAATGTGTCCCCTTTTTAATGTATGCATGGATTGCTCCATAATCTTTATGTTGTCGTTGGCGGAATACAATCTCTTTCACAGGAGAAAAGAGCTTTGTATTCTAAAATTGCGAGCCTCCAGTTTTTATATAGTCGCTCTTCGGACCCTTCGGCACCATCAGGTATAGGCATATATCTAACTATCGGCGAGACTTCTCCTGGGTAGTCAAAGTCTGCATATAGTTCTTCAATAACTTCAAGGGGGTCCGATAGCGAGTCTTTGTTTTCTAAAAAATAGGAGAGAAGTAAATAAATCCAAGGCTTGGATATTTCTTTTTCGGTTTGCGGATTTTTGCTCGTTAGAGACTGAAGAAGGTCGCTTGTCAAATAAAGTTCGTGAGGCTCTAACGAAGCAAGCTCATAAGCCTTCTCTGAAGAGGCGGTTGTTAATGTGTTGCATGCGAAGTGCGAAATGCCTTTTTCATCGATGTAACCTCGTTGAAATCCAAATAAAAGTTCGTCCCAGCTTAACCAGGGCGTCTTGGAGAATATATAGTTTCCGTCAAGCGGTAATAAGGGCATTTTTTCTACTTTGGAAGTCTTGATGGGATTTGGTTGGCAAGTAAAAGGGGACGGATTTATTTTTAACCCTTTTGGATTGGAAGGAAAAATAGATTTATCACCATTTTGCAATGATCACCTTTTGCAATGTTGTTTTTTTTGTTTCAAGGATTGATATTTTCCCGAAGCCAAGGCTCCTGTAAATGACTGTGTTTAGGTTGGTTTCATCGCCCGCTGATCTAAAACTCATGGAGTTTCTCTCGGTGGTATTAGGCTAATCGTATCATCCTCTTTAAGCGTTATTAATGCCTAGTAAAAAACCTAGTCTGCCCTGGTTTGACGTTTTTAATCGATTTGTTTAGTGGGTTGGAAAGGGAATGTTTCTCCAGAAATAATTAGGCTGGAATGTACTAAGGTAATGTTTTGAATGCTGTTAATTACAAGCTTTAAGTTTTCGGAGTAGGGGAATAGTGACTCTAATAAGTCAAAATATAAATAATCTTTTATCAGGGTTGCGGCCAATGCAGGGTGGTGTTTGAATAATTTTGAATAATTTGGATAGCATAAGTGCTCCAGCTCAGGTATATCCGAAATCTCTTGCTGTTTGTCATCCGCTTCGCATTGTTGGATAAAAGCGTCGGCGTGGTTTAGGAAGAGCTCTGGGATCTCGCTAAGACTTATTGTGAGTTCGAATGTTTTTGTTTCAAGGCTAATGCTCTCCCCAAAGCCAAGGCTCCTATAACCAACAAGGCGTGGGTCAGTAAGCTCTCCTGATGATTTAAATATCATGGTGTTGTTCCTGGTGGTAGCAGAGTAATTGTTCCATCTTTTTCAAGTGTGATGGAGCCAGAAGGTTTGTATTCTTGTCCTGCTTTTGGATCAAGGCCGGAACGAGTTCCTGAACGTTGGAAAAATTCTTCGGGAGATTTTATTTCTTCAATGTTTGCAGTTTTGTTTCCCGGAACAATTCTTGTCTTTTCAAGCGATAAGAATCCATCTTGACCCTCAAATTTACTCTCAAGCGCTTTTACATGTTTACCCGCTTGGTTTGCATTGAGGTGCCCGAATCCGACATCAAGATCGCTGCCAGGAAGATGGTCACCTCTCACTCTGCTCCCTCCAATCACTACTGAGGTACCTTTCTTATAGGAGTCCTCAAGTATCATCCGAGCCTGCTCCTTCGGCAGACCTGGAAGATGCTCTTGTAAAAATGCAGCTTGCTCTTCTGGGCCGGAAGTTTTTATTACCGTTTTTTCAGGATATTTATTAAATACTGATTTTTCAGTCCATTTTTTCGGTGGTTCCGCATCTGGACATTGTCCAGGTACGCAATTTAATCCCAATGGATCCACCCACCCGGTAGGGTTGGGCACGTACTGGTAGTTATTCAACCCACCCGCAAGTTTGATCGGATCCGGTGTCAAAAACCGTCCTGTTCCCGGATTGTAGTAGCGGTGCCGGTTGTAATGTAACCCCGTCTCGGCATCGAAATACTGGCCCTGGAAGCGCAGCGGATTATCGATTTCGCTGACGTCCAACGCCGCAAGGTTTCCGTAGGCCCGATATTTCGCCGACCACATGATCTCGCCGCTGTAATCAGTGAGTTCCTGCGGCGTGCCGAGGTGGTCGAGTTGGTAGTAAAACGGCGTGGCCTTGCGCGGGCCTTCGCCATCGAGCATCGCAAGCGGGCGGAAGCTGCCGGGCTCGTAAATGTAGCTGCGATAGCGATTGTCGGCGCTTTCCGCGATCAATCGTTCGCCCTGCCACAGAAATTCGGTGGTATGGCCGTCTACGGTTTTTTCGATTCGGCGTCCGAAGGCGTCGTACTTGTAGCTGGCGGTACTGCCGCCGGGCAGGCTGACGCCGATGAGGCGGTGCTGGCAGTCGTAGCGGTATTCGGTGACGAGTTTTTGGCCGGAGCCGCGACGTTCACGGATCAGGTTGCCATAAGCGTCATAGTCGTAATGGCGGTCACCCTGCATCAGCAGGCGGTTGCCTTTGACGTTCGCGAGGTTGGCTGTGCCTTCGTTGTTCTGGCCCAGCAGATTTCCCGCCGGGTCATGGGCAAAGCTTTCTGGTGTGGCGCCGCGAACGCTGATCAGCCGATCCAATGGATCGTAGTGATAGCTGCGGTTGCCTTTACGACTGTCGTCAATGCCGGCCAGGTTGCCGTTGGCATCGTAGTTGTAGCGGCGATGGAACAGGTTTTTGTCCCGCTGGCCTACGCTGTGCGCTTGCAGTCGGCCCTGTTCGTCGTACTGATATTGGCTGAGCAGCAGGCCTTGCTGGCGTTGCTGTTCGCGACCGGCGCTGAACTGGTGAGAGGTCAGGCGTGAACCGTTAAGGTCGATGCTGCTCAGACGTCCGCCGGACAGGTGACGGTAATCGAGCGTACTGCCATCCGGTAGGCGGCAGTGGCTCAATTGGCCGACGCTATCGTATTCATAACGCGTCGTACCCCAGCCTTGGTGCTCGGTGATCAACCGGTCCTGCACGTCATATTCGTAAGCAAGCGGCCAGTGACCGTCGTCGACGTTGACCAGGCGACCTAGGGCGTCGTAGCTGTAGTGGATTTCCTCGCCGTCGGGCAGGGTCTTCACCAGCAGGCGACCAGAGTCATCGCGCTGGTACTCGCTGATCAGTTCGCTGCCGTCGTCGCCGAACTCGGTTTTCTTCAGCAGTTGACCGTTGAGGTCGTACTCGTAGGCGGTGCGGCGACCGTCGAAACCGGTTTCCTGCTGGATCAGTCCGTTCGAGTAGTAGTCGAGCTGATAGCGTTCGCCGCGCTCGTTCTCAATCTCGGTGAGGTTGAGTTGTGAGTTCTCGTAGCGGTAGCGCAGTTGGCTGCCGTCCGGATTGATGCGGCGGCTGACCAGGTGAAGGTTGTCGGCGTACTCATAGCGAGTGATGCGTCCGAGTTCGTCGCGTTCGGCGGTGACCCGGCCATACGGGTTATAGGTGAAAGCACGGGTGGCGCCGCCGGGCAGGGTGACTTGGGTCAGACGATCAGCAGCGTCCCATTGGTAATGAGTGATGGCGCCGAATTCGTCCTGCCGGGTGATTTGCCGGCCGAGTGCATCGTAGCGGTACTTGCGCTGACCACCGTCCGGCAGGCGTTCTTCGAGCAATTGACCAAGGTTGTTCCAACCCAGTTGATGGCGGCTGCCGTCGGGGTAACGAATTTCCAGCAGTCGGCCCTGACGGTCATAGCTGTAGTAGGTTTCGTTGCCGTCCGGGTCGGTTTGTTGGGTGATGTCACCCTGACGGTTGCGCTCATATTTCCAGCGCGCCTTGCCACGATGTTTGCGGGAGCTACTTTTTCAACAGAATCCGCCTTACACCATCTAACGGGTCAAGAAGGTACTAAGCTTCAACGGAAAAATAAATTTTTTTCATCTAAATGGAATTGTTGCGCCCCACCATCGTCGTACTTTTACGGTTCGGCTAAGGTTGCTTGGTAAATATGCAAAGTTTGGAGGCGGAGAAACAGAAAGCTGTTCGGGGATAGACCGCAATTAGACAATAGAATGTGGAATGCCCCCGGGGCTTATCAGGCAACTCATGGTTGAAAGTTAGGTTATAAGTTCGACGTATTCTTCAAAGAATGAATAGAAATTTTCCGCTATTTTCTTAGACGGTTTGCGCTTAAGCAGATCGTAGCTAATGACCTGTCCATTTCCCGTGGGACCGCAATCAATTGCCCAGCATACTTCGTCATCTTTTAAATAAATTGCGGCAAAATGACTAGGTAATTCAAACTCTGAACGGCAGTACATGGTGCTGTAATTTACAGTTCCGCCGTTATCTAGAGTTGCATCATTATTCTCAATTCCGCATATTTCTGAGTCTGCTGCGCCACCACCACCGCATACACTCAAGAAGTCAACGAAATCTTCAGGCAGCTTTATGCCTAGAATATTCTCGAGTTTTTTAATTTGCTCGGCAGTGGCGGGGCCGAGCCAAAATGTTACTTCGTCGGAGTTATCGAGTTTCGTTATCAAGTCTTGGTATTTATGCATGGTTCTGTTCACTCAAGGAGAAAATAAATCTGTCCCTTTTCTGAACTTCAGAAAAAGAAAACGTGGTCTGTCCGCCGCTTACGCATTGGTAGGCGTTGGCAGGTTTCACGTAGACACGATTGTTTTCCTGCTTGGATTACACCATCACTTCGATGCCAGTTGAGCCCTGCCTGCTGGTGTAATACCGAACTCGAGTTGGTCAAAATATTATTGTATCTACGTTGCCAATGTGTGCTGTTAATTTTTCACGGAAATCCGTTTCGCTGGTAAAGTTAGTATTGTCAATCATGTTAAGGAACCAAGTCGCGTCTAAAGCTGTGAATATTTCAAGCCATTCTGGTCTTTTAGCTTTCGATTCAGGCATGTCGTTCGCGGCAAAGCCGTGGCCTTTGCCTTCGGATAAATAAAAATAGTTATCTGCGAAGGAGTAGCCTATAACCTTTGGCCAGTTTGAGCTATGCGGGAGATTTGGCTCCATATCCTTACTAGCAATCACATAAAAAGTTCTCATTTTTTTTCCGGAAGTACGTCGAGTTTGTCGAAGTTTACTTTTTGCCCATCTAGATGGAGTTGTTGTGCTCCGCCATCGCCATATTTTTTATATGCCTCAGCTAAAGGCTCTAATTGGGATTTGTCAGTATCACCCTTCCAGAACGGAACTCGTGCTCTCGGCTTCCCATCAGTGTAGAGTTGCAAGGTATCAAACTCTGCCCTAATGCGCGCATCACTCCATGAGCCAGGCCCGTTTTCGTCCGGCCCATGCTCAGGCCCTTTAACCTGAAACGCATTCCGTGCCTCTTTCCCCGTTTCATGTTTTTCGAAGCCGAAGTAGGTTACCCCCTGACTCTTTGTTTCTATTGCATCCTGACCCCATTTATTGCGCTATCAAGAGAAGGTTTCCAGCATTTCCGCAGCCCTTACGCATAAAGCTCTGAAAATGAAATGGTGCTTTGATTAATTTTATATTTTTAATATTTTAGCTCAGCTTAATAAAGCTGTCGTTATTAAAGTAGAAGACAAATGCTTTGTAAGCAGTATCAATGTCATATGATGCGGACTGTTCCTTTAGATTTTTTATGATAGATGATAGGTCATCGCAAAGTAGGACGTAGCGGTAATTTATTTTTGACATTTCTGTCGGATTGTCATCGGAGTCGTAGCTTTCGAAGTTATCTGGATTTTCGATGATTGCTTCGCAGTTTAAACTCCACTCCTCTTTGTTTTTTGGTAAATACAATGCGTCTTCCCAGTCTAGGTTTTCTGCATCAGAGAGAACATTAGCAAATTTTATCTTTTTCATTTGATTCACCATTTATTTTCGACCGCCTCCCCAAAGCTCCATCCCACCTTTCTGTCCTGGATGCAGAACATCAGCAACCGCCCCTCCAGATCTATGCTGCGCCGTAGGGATGAGCTGCAAAATTCCTTCTCGATAGGCGTCATGATGCCAGGTTAGTAAAGGATGTGGCTTAGACCTTGCGTGAGCGCCTTTCGGGCCTGGGCTGACTTTGTCATAGATACCAGGATACAAACTTTCCATATGATCTTTGTAGACAGGATCATTACTCATAGTGTTGTAGAGCTGTTTATTACCCTCTTGAAAGTGGGAAAGATCACTTCTTCCAGGATAGTGAACGTCTTTTTCCAACGTAGCCTCATAAGCGACGCTGTAGTGAGGACTGGATTTGGGGCGGCCACTTGCATCCGTCGCAGGAGGTTCACACTCAATAGCCGTTAATCCCAACGGATCCACCCACCCCGTAGGGTTAGGCACGTACTGGTAGTTATTCAACCCCCCAGCAAGCTTGATCGGATCCGGTGTCAAAAACCGCCCTGTGCTGGGATTGTAGTAGCGGTGCCGGTTGTAATGTAACCCCGTCTCCGTATCGAAATACTGACCCTGAAAGCGCAGAGGGTTGTCTATTTCGGCGATGTCCAAGGTGGCGAGGTTGCCATAGGCACGGTATTTCGCCGACCACATGATCTCGCCGCTGTAGTCGGTGAGTTCTTGAGGTGTGCCTAGGTGGTCGAGTTGGTAATAGAACGGCGTGGCCTTTAGTGGACCCTCGCCGTCGAGCATCGCCAAGGGGCGGAAGCTGCCAGGCTCGTAGATGTAGGTGCGGTAGCGATTTTCAGCGCTCTCGGCAATCAGGCGTTCGCCTTGCCACAGAAATTCAGTGGTGTGTCCATCGACGGTTTTTTCGATACGACGGCCAAACGCGTCGTAGTTGTAGCTTGCGGTGCTGCCACCGGGCAGGCTGACGCCAATCAAACGATGCTGGCAATCATAGCGATATTCGGTGACCAGTTGCTGGCCGGTACCACGGCGTTCGCGACTAAGGTTGCCGTAGGCGTCGTAGTCGTAATGCCGGTCGCCTTGCATAAGCAGGCGATTGCCTTTGACGTTGGCGAGGTTCGCAGTTGGCAGATCGCTTTGGCCGAGCAAGTTGCCGGCCGGGTCATGAGCGAAGGTTTCGGGGGTGGCGCCGCGAACACTGACCAGGCGATCAAGAGGATCGTAATGGTAGCTGCGGTTTCCTTTGCGGCTGTCATCGATGCCGGCCAGGTTGCCGTTTGCATCGTAGGCGTAGCGGCGCTGGAACAGGTTGCGATCCTGCTGACCTACGGTGTGCGCCTGAAGTCTTCCCTGTTCGTCGTATTGATATTGGCTAAGCAGCACACCTTGTTGACGCTGCTGTTCGCGGCCAGCGTCGAACTGGTGCGTAGTCAGGCGCGAGCCGTTGAGGTCGATGCTGCTCAGGCGACCGCCGGACAAGTGGCGGTAATCGAGTGTGCTGCCATCCGGCAGGCGGCAGTGATTGAGTTGGCCGACGCTGTCGTACTCGTAACGCGTAGTGCCCCAGCCTTGGTGCTCAGTGATCAGGCGATCTTGTACGTCGTACTCATAGGCGAGGGGCCAGTGGCCGTCGTCAACGTTTACCAGGCGACCCAAAGCATCGTAGCTGTAATGGATTTCTTCGCCATCAGCGAGGGTTTTCACCAGCAAGCGGCCAGAGGCATCGCGCTGATACTCGGTCACGAGCTCACTGCCGTCGTCACCAAACTCGGTTTTCTTCAACAGTTTGCCGTTGAGGTCGTACTCATACGCGGTACGACGCCCGTCAAAACCAGTTTCCTGCTGGATCAGCCCATTTGAGTAGTAATCGAGTTGATAGTGTTCGCCGCTTTCGTTTTCGATATCGGTGAGCAGCAGGCGTGCGTTGTCGTAGCGATAACGTAGCTGGCTGCCGTCCGGATTGATACGACGGCTGACCAGATGAAGATTGTCGGCGTACTCATAGCGGGTAATGCGCCCCAGTTCGTCGCGTTCTGCAGTGACGCGGCCGTATGGGTTGTAAGTGAACGCACGGGTAGCGCCGCCGGGCAGAGTGATCTGTGCCAGTCGATTTGCAGCATCCCACTGGTAGTGGGTGATTGCACCGGTTTCAGCCTGACGTGTGATTTGTCTGCCGAGCGCATCGTAGCGGTACTTGCGCTGGCCGCCATCGGGCAGACGCTCCTCCAGTAATTGGCCGAGGTTGTTCCAATCCAGTTGGTGACGGCTGCCGTCGGGATGGCGGATCTCCAGCAGGCGTCCTTGGCGATCATAGGTGTAATGCGTCGAGTTGCCGTCCGGGTCGACTTGCTCAGTGATGTCACCCTGGTCGTTACGCCAGTAGATCCATTTGGCGGTACCGCGATTCACCACACGGACAAAGCCCTTGTAGTACTCGTAGGTGGTCGGCGCGTCTTCTGGTGGTATCACCGCGATCAATCGACCAGCTTCGTTGTACTGATACTCCGTAACCGCCCCCATCGGGTCTTTTTCGGCGATCAGTCGGCCTTTGTCGTCATAGGCCTTTAAGTGCTCGGCACCGTCCGGATCAACTTTGGCGACGAGTCGGGCCTTGTCGTCGTGGGTATAGACCTCTTCGCTGCCATCGGCGTTGGTAACGGTGACGCTGCCTTTGTCATCCCACGCGTAGTGAGCATCCATCTGAGAGAAACTGGCCCAGTGATGGATGCAGCGTGCGGACTTGCCTTCCTTTTCCCACTCCCAGTAAAAGCTTGCGCCTCCGGCGAGTTGCCGCTCAAGAATGACGTTTTGCTCGTTGTAGGCATAACGCTCGGAATCTCCGAGAGCGTTGGTGGCTTTGATCAATCGATGTTGAGCATCGTATTCATAGGTGGTCAGCGTCTGGACGTTGTTCCAGGCGTCTTCGAGATTGTCCGCCGGTAGGAACTGCTGATAGTCGATGGCGACAATGTGCTTGCGGTCGTATCGGACAAGCAGGGCACGACCAGCGCCGTTATCCACGCGCTTGATGCGCCCATGTATGTCACGAGTGATGTGCAGGCGATTGTCGTAGTTGTCGCTGATGGCGATCAACGTCGCGCCTTTGCTGTTGAAGCGGAAGTGATAGAACAGCGGCTTTTCGCCGGCCTGAGTCAGTACGAGTTCGGACGGATCGTCGCCAATGAAGATGGCCGCTTCCGAAAGGCTATTGGTGATTGCCGGGCGCTGTTCGCTCGGCATCGGAAAAGTGGTGACCCGGTTTTCGTGATCGGTCCACACGACCTCGTCGCCGTTGATGTCCACCCGCTGAGCGAGGGCGTGACTCCATCCATAACCTAGACCGCAGTCAATTTCGGCTGCGCTAGTTCGGTAGAGACGAGTCCAGATGAACGGCAGCAGGCCACCGAGTTCACCGTCGGTAATGGTTAGCAGTTCTTCACCGGTGACCATCGATACGGGGCAATTGTTAGTACAGGTTTCCTTTGCACTGGTTGCACTTTTATCGTCCGGGGTTTTCGACTGCGTAGATACGTCGTCGACTTTTTCCTCCGGCTGAAGCGTATGTTTGTTTTGTTTCTTGTCTCGCGGAAACGAGGAGGCATCCTTAACCTCCTGCTTCGGAGTGTCCGCCGTTTTAGGCAACGGACTCTGAGCAGGTTTTTGCGCCACCTGACTACGCGGTGCCTCCTTCGGTGCTTGCGGTTTAGGTGCTTCAGCGACGGCTTCATCGATCTTCAATGCGGCCGTTTTAGCCGGCTTCATCGGCACGTTTTTCGCGCTGGCGATAATTGGCTTCGACACTTCTGCATGCGCGGGCAGGGCGTGCTTGTTGCTGAGTGTCATCAGGGTAGAGGCAAGATCGTCCAGGTACTTGATTGCTTCACCCGATTTGACCGTGTCGATGACTTTTGTCCCGGCTCTTACAGCCAATCCAGCGCCACCTGTCAGGCAGATACCCAACAATACGTTGATCAGAAACTCCGAAGCGATCGCCGTCATAACGTCGACGATGACCTGCGGCGGGAGCATGCCGACCCAAGCCACGATCGCCGATACATAGATGAACATCAGAGGTTCGTCGCTAAGGATCAGCAACCCTGAAGCGATGGACTCTTTCGATGCGGCGTATAGCTTGTCGATTTCGACGTCCGACAGGTACTTTTTCAGCTTTGCGTAATTTTTCCTCGGATTGGCGAGCAGCTCGAATAGGCTTTTGATGTCATCCCATAGACGAAGCAGAGCCTGCTCAAAACCGTCTAGGGCCCGTTTGAGCAGAATAACTGAGCGCCCGGCACGATCCGCCGTCGAGTAACTCGCCCATTGCGGCTGAAACTTGCTCGACCATTCGCTCTGCAGCCAGCCATCAAGCTTGCCGATAACGCCTTGATAGGAGTCATAAAGCGCCTTGACGTCGCTCTTGGATACGTTGGGGAAAAAAGTGATGCGATAGGTCTGGCCTTTCTTGGCACCTTCAATCACTTTTATACCGCTCGGGCCGATCATGGTTTCGATGACGGGTCCGGTAACGTCGTCGTAAAAGGTGCCTTTGGTGACCGGCTCCAGCTTCACCGGGGTATTGCCTATCGGCACGAATCGCGCCGACTCGAACATGTGAATCAGCGTGAAGTCACCCACCAGAGGGCAGGTCGCATAGGTTTCCACAGCACCTGTTTTGGTTTTGCGTTTAGTGACGCTGACCTCGTTGCCGACCTTGAAGGTCTGGTCGACGTCCAGTGCCCAGCCACTCCAGAAGCCGTCTGCCCATTCCTTGTAATCGCTGAGGCAGTTTTTGAAGTCTTTGAGAATCAGGCTCACGTCAGGCGCTTTGGCGTCCAGCACACGCAGGACCAGGGTACCAATCGGGGTATTCATGACGTGACTTCCTTTGTCAGCTGTGCGGCGAGACGCTCTGCCATATCTTCTGTGTTTGGGTTCTGGCGCACAAAGCGCTCGACCTTTATGCGCAAGTTCGCTTCGGGGAACTCGAAGTACAACTCGGGACAATCTTCTGATAGCCACTGCATCAGGTTCTCGACAACGGTGGTGTGATCCTTTTTCGCGAGGGCATCCAATAGCGTTTGGGGAATCTCCCACCAAGGCCACTCTTTTGCGGGTGGTACCGCTCTTCGGCCGACTTCGAGAATTTGGCCGTTAATCAGGTACCGCTGGAACACTGGCAGCAGTTCACCTGCTGAGGCACCTAACCCTTCGATGATCGGATGAAAATGTCGACCATCCCAGAACCTGAAAAACACTTCAGTCGCGTCCGGCATTTTTACCTGAGTCAGGCTGCGCAAATGCTCAAGTACCGTTTCCGGCGCGCTGGTGGATACCGCTAGCCAACCCCAATCCAATGCATCAGTTTCGGTAATCCATTGCAGAAAACTGGCATTGGGACTGATTTCGGCGAGATACGGCATTACGGGAAGCCAATCGGCGTAAGGCGTTCCACTCCAAATAGGCTGCAGTTGTGGTGCGGCATCCTGTTGATAGAAAGGCTTGAGCGGCTCGGCGTCGCTCGCCGCACTGATAACCAGATACAAACGCTCGCCAGTCTGCAGCGGCTGTTGTGCCAGCCAATCCTTGGGCGTAATTCGATCAGATGGCACAGGCACCTGCCTTACATTTTTCGCATTCTTCGCAGAATGGTGCGTTGCGTTTGAGGGTGTTGATCTGGGCCGGGGTCAGGATCTGTCCGGCATTGTCGGCGTCGGCCTGCTTCAGCACGCCGGGCATCAGCGGGGCCGCGCCCGTGCCGCTGCCGGGGCTGCCGCCGGAGTTCATGTTGATCACCGGGCCGCTCATGGTCACGCCGCCGGCATCGATCTTGATGAAACTCCCACCGCCGACTAGCGTCAGTTCCGCGCCGGCTTCCATCACCACTTTCATGCCGCTGCTCAGGTGGATTTCCTGACCCGCGTCGATGAATTGGCCGGTGCCGATCTTGATGTGCTGATTGACGCCCACGGTGAGGTGATCATTGGCCCGTGCCTCGACTTTACGATCGGCATAAACCGTGTGGTGCTCTTCGGCCTTGAATTCCGTGTAGCTGTTCTTTTCAACGGTGTCGTGACGTTCGTTGCCGACGCGGATTTTCTGGTCGTGCTCGACGTTCTCGTCCCAGTCGCGCTGGGCGTGCAGATAAATCTGCTCCTGACCTTTTTTATCTTCGATGCGCAGTTCGTTGTAACCGCCGCCACCCATCGAGCTGAGGGTCTTGAAGGTGCTGCGGGTCTTGTTCGCGGGCAGGGCGTACGGGACGGTGTTTTCCTTGTGGTACAGGCAGCCGCTGATCAGCGGTTGGTCGGGATCGCCTTCAAGGAAGGTGACGAGCACTTCCATGCCGATGCGCGGGATGGCGATGCCGCCGTATTGGGCGCCGGCCCAGGCGCTGGATACACGCAGCCAGCAGCTGGTTTTGTCGTCGGCCTGGCCTTCGCGGTCCCAGTGGAATTGCACTTTGACGCGGCCGTACTGGTCGCAGTGGATCTCTTCGCCTTTCGGGCCGGTGACCACGGCGCTCTGGCTGCCGAGGATGCGCGGTTTCGGGTGGCGCAGCGGCGGGCGGTTCGGCACGTCCCAAGGGGTGGCCTGAAAGCGGTTGCGGTAGCCCTGGTGGAAATCGTCTTTCAGCGCGGTGGTGTCGCTGGTCACCGACTCTTCCAGTACTTGCGGCTGTTTGCCTTCGTGGAGGACTTCGGTCAGCAGCCAGAGGTCGTTCCACTTGGCTTTCGGGTGCGCGGTCAGCGCGAGGAAGTGGCCGCTGACCAGCAACGGCTGATCGCTCTTGCCTTCAGCCAGTTGGAAGTCGCTGCGGTGGCGTTCGAGGGCGCGTTTGGCCAGGTGCTTGCCGCGTTCGCGGTCGATGAAACGACCCGGATAATCGTAGTCTTCAAGATCGGGCAGGGCGTCGCCACGGTTTTCGCTTTCGAGGGTGATGCGTGGTTTTTCGAAGTCGTAGTCGCGGCGGGTGGTGCGGCTGGTGCGGGTTTCCAGGCGCAGGTCGAAGCGCTTGATCACCGGGTCGTTGGCGACCATGCCGGAGTCTTGCTGGTAGGCCACAGGCTGGAGTTTCGGGAACACCGTCTGGTCATCGCCGAATACCAGTTTGTGTGCCGTCGCCGTGTGCTGGAAGTGGTAGTGAATGCCTTCTTCTTCGCACAGGCGCTGGATGAAATGCAGATCCGACTCGTCGTACTGCACGCAGTAGACGCGCTCGGGGTAGATGGAGCCGGTCTGGAAATCGTAGGCGTTGCTCTGGATGCCGTGTTCTTCGAGGACCATGCCGATGATTTTAGGCACGGTGAGGTTCTGGAAGATGCGCTGGTTGACGCGGTGCGCCAGGTACGACAATTGCGGGCGCAGGGTCACCGAATAACGGGTCAGGCGTTTGCCGGAGTCACCTTGCGCGGCGCGATAAATCTGACCATGGATGCCGCTGCCGTCGGGCGACAGTTGCAGGAAGGCCGGTTTGTGCAGCAGGGTTTCGAGGTCCAGCGACGGCTGCTCACTGACCAGCTCCACCTCAAAGACAAAAGGCTGGCTGATGGCTTCCCGACCTTGCAGGGTAAACACCTGAAAATCAGCGGAAAGCCCTTCGATGGTCAGGGCAAAGTGGGTTTCATTGGCCGGCGCGAACATCCCTTGTTCCTCGTGCTGTACAGCGGCGCTCGTCGACGCCCGCAAAAGCGGGTCAACGTACGCGAAATTCTGGAGGGGCGTAAACAACATCGACCAGCAGAGCTGGCCGATGCTTGTAACGATCAGCCGTAATTAAACGACTGGAGCACGCCAGTCATCGGAACCCGAAGTACCGGATACTTCGTGGGTCCAGGTGATTTTACGGTAGGTGAACTGCACTTCTTCCAGGTGGGTGAAGTGCGAGTTGCCTGGATCCTGGCAGTTGTGCATTTTGTTGTTGATGGCGACGATGATCGCGTCTTCCAGTTTGGTGGTGTAGTAGTGCTCTTGAGTACCTTGAGCCGAAGTACGGAACCACTGGATAACGATTTCGCTCATGCGCTCGCCGGAGGTCAGAGCGGCTTGCAGCAGAGGCGAAGCCTTGTCGTAGACCTTAGTGATCACAACTGGCTTGTGAACGCGCTGACCGGTTGGCTGACCGGATTGTGGGTCACGCGGGATGATCACGTCGTGGCTGAAAGCCTGAACCATAACCTGGTCTTCGTGGCCTTCCTGGTAGGTGTTGCCAACGGAGTCGGCAGTGAAGGCGCCGGCAGTGATCAGGCCTTGTTTTTCGCCGGTAACCGACATGTACGCTGGTGTTGCCATGGGATGCTCTCCTTGCGGATAAATTTAGGGTGCCCGGGAGGCGAAATCGCCCGGTGGGTGCCTGACTGTTATCAAGGAGCGTGCCAGGTTTTGCGAAGCCCCCGGCATGTGGGGGTTAAGCGGATGTTGGAGGCTAAACGTAGGATGTTTGGCCGTGGTTTGGGGGCAAAAGTGCGCAAGAAGTTGCGCAGTACTGCGCAACTTCTTGCGCACTTGGCTGCAGGCCATGAATGGCGTGAGCTGTAGCGATTTTAAGGGCGAAATATTATGAGCATGTGCGCAACTTCTTGCGCATCATGGCTCATTGCCTTGACTGGGCAAAAGCCACCGGTTTGGCAAATGACCGATCCAGCGCCCCTTTCTGCCAATCCGTCACTGGTCAGCCGCACCCCGGCTGCGGGAAAGTCCCCAGCCAGAGCCTGCGTTACCGAGCTCAGACAGGCCAAAGGGTTAAAAAGCGTCTTATAAATGAAACAGCGCCCTCGGCTATACTCCCCGCATTTCGAATCAGGCACGAGGAATCACTGTGAAGAACTGGACGTTGCGCCAACGCATTTTGGCGAGCTTTGCGGTGATTATCGCCATCATGTTGCTGATGGTGGTCGTCTCGTATTCACGGCTGTTGAAGATCGAAGCCAGCGAAAACAGCGTGCGTGACGACGCGATTCCCGGCGTTTATTACAGCTCGATGATCCGTGGTGCATGGGTCGACAGTTACTTGCAGACCCAGGAACTGCTCGGGCTGAAGGAAGGGCAGGGCATCAGCAGCGAAGATGCGGCGGACTACAAATCATTCGAAAACCGCCTGCAGGAGCAGATGGCCAACTACCGCAAGACCATGGCCACCGACGAGGACCGTAGCGAGTTCGCGGCCTTCGAGAAGTACCACGATGTCTACATGCAGATTCAGGATCAGGTGCTGAGCCTGCACGGGCGCAATCTGGAGGCCGATGCGGTCAAGTTGTTCAACGAGAAACTGACTCCGGCCTGGTACAGCGGTCGGATGAAACTCAACGACATCATCGGTGAGAACAAGAAAGTCGCCGATCAGGCCATGGCCAACATCGATGATGCGGTGGCTGCGGCGAAGGTCAGCATGTTTATCTCGTTGCTGGTGGCCGTGCTGGCGGCCGGTGCCTGTGGTCTGCTGTTGATGCGCGCGATCATGGCGCCGATGAACCGCATCGTGGAAATCCTCGAAATCATGCGCACCGGCGACTTGAGCAGCCGTTTGAACCTCGACCGCAAGGACGAGTTCGGCGCCGTGGAAACCGGCTTCAACGACATGATGACCGAGCTGACCGCGCTGGTGTCCCAGGCACAGCGCTCGTCGGTGCAAGTGACAACCTCGGTGACCGAGATCGCCGCGACTTCCAAGCAACAGCAAGCCACCGCGACTGAAACCGCCGCCACCACCACCGAGATTGGCGCGACCTCCCGAGAGATTGCCGCCACTTCGCGGGATCTGGTGCGCACCATGACCGAAGTCTCCACCGCCGCCGATCAGGCTTCGGTGCTCGCCGGCTCCGGCCAGCAAGGCCTGGCGCGCATGGAAGACACCATGCACTCGGTGATGGGCGCCGCCGATCTGGTCAACGCCAAACTGGCGATCCTCAACGAGAAGGCCGGCAACATCAATCAGGTCGTGGTGACCATTGTTAAAGTGGCCGACCAGACCAACCTGCTGTCGCTCAACGCGGCGATCGAGGCCGAGAAGGCCGGTGAATATGGCCGTGGATTTGCCGTGGTCGCCACCGAAGTGCGGCGCCTGGCGGATCAGACCGCCGTCGCGACCTATGACATCGAACAAATGGTTCGCGAGATCCAGTCGGCCGTGTCGGCGGGCGTGATGGGCATGGATAAGTTCTCCGAAGAAGTGCGTCGCGGCATGTCCGAAGTGCAGCAGGTCGGCGAGCAGCTGTCGCAGATTATCCATCAAGTGCAGGCGCTGGCGCCGCGGGTGTTGATGGTCAACGAAGGCATGCAGGCACAGGCCACCGGCGCCGAGCAGATCAACCACGCGCTGGTGCAGTTGGGCGACGCCAGCAGCCAGACTGTCGAGTCGTTGCGTCAGGCCAGTTTCGCCATTGACGAACTGAGCCAGGTGGCCGTCGGGCTGCGCAGCGGCGTTTCGCGATTTAAAGTCTGATGAGCGAAATCATCGCCAAACGCAGCGTCGCGCAGGTGGCGAAGAGGGCGTTGTTCCTGCTGTTTCGCATCGGCAGCGAGCGCTACGCGTTGCGCGCCACCGAAGTGGCCGAGGTGCTGCCGCGTCTGCCGTTGAAACCGATTGCCCGTGCGCCGCATTGGGTTGCCGGAGTGTTTGCCTATCGTGGCGCGGTGGTGCCGGTGATTGATCTCAGCGCGCTGACGTTTGGCCAACCTGCCGAGGCACGCACCAGCACGCGTCTGGTGCTGGTTCACTATCGCCCGGACGAAGCACAACCGGCGCAATGGCTCGGGCTGATTCTTGAGCAGGCCACCGACACTTTGCGCTGCGATCCAGAAGATTTTCAGCCCTATGGCCTCGACAACCTTGAAGCACCGTACCTCGGCCCGGTGCGTGAAGATGCGCAAGGGCTGGTGCAATGGGTGCTTGTCAGTGACTTGCTCGATGATTCCGTGCGCGGGTTGCTGTTCCCGAATCCGCCACGGGATTCGGCGCAGCTTGAGGCGCAGTCATGAGCGGCGATCAGCGCTTTTTCGACTTCCTCAAGGAGCGTATCGGCCTCGATGTCACGTCGGTGGGGCCTGCGATCATCGAACGGGCGGTGCGTCAGCGCACCACACTTTCGCAGTCCGCCAATGCCGCCGAATACTGGCAACTGCTGCAAGGCTCGCTAGATGAGCAACAGGCACTGATCGAAGCGGTGATCGTCCCCGAGACCTGGTTTTTCCGTTACCCGGAATCTTTCGCCACGCTGGGCAAACTGGCGCGCAAGCGCCTCGGCGAGCTGAACAACATGCGCGCCTTGCGCATCCTCAGCCTGCCGTGTTCCACCGGCGAAGAGCCGTATTCAATTGCCATGGCGTTGCTTGATGCAGGTCTCAAACCGCATCAGTTCAAGGTCGACGGCATGGACGTCAGCCCGATCTCGGTGGAAAAGGCGCGACGCGCGCTGTACGGAAAAAACTCGTTTCGCGGCCAGGATCTGGACTTCCGCGAGCGGCATTTCACGCCTGAACAGGACGGCCATAGGGTCAACGAAAACGTTCGCGAGCAAGTGCGTTTGCAGGTTGGCAACGTGCTTGATCCCGCGTTGTTGGCCAACGAGCCAGCCTTTGATTTTGTGTTTTGCCGCAACCTGCTTATCTATTTCGATCAGCCGACTCAGAAGCAAGTCTTCGAAGTGCTCAAGCGCCTGACCCATGTTGACGGCGTGCTGTTTATCGGCCCGGCCGAGGGCAGTCTGCTCGGGCGGCTGGGCATGCGTTCGATCGGCATCCCGCAGTCGTTTGCGTTCAGTCGCCACAGCGAGCCTGTGCCTGAGCCGCTGCCAATCCCCAAACCCGTTCCGTTGCCCGTCAGCCAACCGCTGCGCAGTGCGCCGCCACCGCCGGTGCGCAATCGGCCGTTTGCCCCGGTGACACCATTGCCGACCACCAGCAAAAGCGAAAATCCCGACGCGGCAACGTTGTTGGCCAACATTGCTGCGCTGGCCAACGAAGGCAAAAGTGCCGAGGCCCGCGCCGCGTGCGAACAGTATTTGCGCAGCCACGAGCCGGTGGCGCAGGTGTTTTACTGGCTTGGCCTGCTCAGCGATGTCGCCGGCCTGACGCTGGAAGCCCAGGGTTTTTACCGCAAGGCGTTGTACCTCGAACCGCAACATCCCGAAGCGTTGATGCACCTGGCCGCCTTGCTGCAAGCCCAAGGTGACAGCGCCGGTGCCCGACGATTGCAGGAGCGTGCCGCGCGTAGCGGGCGCGCCGCCGACAGTGAGCGTAAACGATGATCCCGTCCGACACCTTGAACGTCACCCACGAAGACGCCCGGGCCATCGATGATTGCTGGAACCGCATCGGCATCCACGGCGACAAGTCGTGTCCATTGCTGGAAGAACACATCCATTGCCGCAACTGCTCGGTGTATTCCGCCGCCGCCACACGCCTGCTTGATCGTTATGCCTTGCAACAGGATGAGCGCGACCCGGTGGCGATCGCAGTCGAAACCGAGCTGAAAACCCGTTCGCTGCTGATGTTCCGCCTCGGCGAAGAATGGCTGGGACTGGCGACACGCAGTCTGGTTGAAGTCGCGCCGATGCAGGCGATTCATTCGTTGCCGCACCAGCGCTCGCGGGCCTTGCTTGGTGTGGCGAATGTGCGCGGCGCGCTGGTGGCGTGCCTGTCGCTGGTTGAACTGCTTGATCTGGATGGCAACGCGGCCCCGGCCAACGGCGGGCGGATCATGCCACGCATGCTGATCATCGCCGCCAATGGCGGGCCGGTGGTGGTGCCGGTCGATGAAGTCGACGGCATCCATGCGATTGACGAGCGAATTCTCGATGCCGCCTCGCAATCCGGTGCACAAGCCAGCGCCAAATACACCCGTGGCGTCCTGCAATATCGGGGTCGCAGCCTGCGTTGGCTGGATGAAGAGCAGTTGCTGTCCGCCGTGACCCGGAGCCTCACATGACCCCCGAGCAAATGCGCGACGCTTCGTTGCTGGAGCTGTTCAGCCTCGAGGCCGAAGCCCAGACCCAGGTGCTCAGCACAGGGCTGTTGGCGCTTGAGCGCAACCCGACCCAGGCCGATCACCTCGAATCGTGCATGCGCGCGGCGCACTCGCTCAAAGGCGCGGCGCGGATCGTCGGCATCGACAGCGGCGTCAGCGTCGCCCACGTCATGGAAGACTGTCTGGTCAGTGCGCAGGAAGGGCGGTTGTTGCTGCGCCCGGAACACATCGACGCGTTGTTGCAGGGCACCGATCTGCTGATGCGTATTGCCACGCCCGCGAACGCGCCGCAACCGGCAGACATTGAGGCTTATGTCGCGTTGATGGGGCAACTGCTCGATCCGTCGGCATCGCCAGCGCCGGTCGCCGCGCCAGTCATGGCCGAGTTGCAACTCGAAGCGCCGTCAGTGTCCGCGTCTTCTTTGGAAGTTGCGGTCGAGTCACCCGAGCCGGCGCCACGCAACAACAAACGCACCACCGAAGGCGGCGAGCGCGTGCTGCGCGTCACTGCCGAACGCCTGAACAGCCTGCTCGATCTGTCGAGCAAATCGCTGGTGGAAACCCAGCGCCTCAAGCCGCATCTGGCGACCATGCAACGCCTCAAACGCATGCAGAACAACGGTCTGCGCGCCCTGGAAAACCTCAACGTCCACCTCAAGGAACATGCGTTGAGCCTTGAGGCGCAGGAAGCGCTGGAGGATGCGCGGCGCTTGCTCGCCGAATCCCAGCAACTGCTGATGGAAAAGAACGCCGAACTCGACGAATTCGCCTGGCAGGCCAGCCAGCGCGCGCAAGTGCTCTACGACACTGCGCTGGCCTGTCGCATGCGGCCCTTTGCTGATGTGCTCAGCGGACAGGTGCGCATGGTCCGTGATCTGGGCCGCAGCCTCGGTAAGCAGGTTCGGCTGGAGATTGAAGGCGAGAAGACCCAAGTCGATCGCGACGTGCTGGAAAAACTCGAAGCGCCGCTCACCCATTTGCTGCGCAATGCGGTTGATCACGGTATCGAAACCCCGGAGCAGCGTGTGCTCAATGGCAAGCCCGAGGAAGGCTTGATCCGCCTGCGCGCTTCGCACCAGGCGGGGTTGCTGGTGCTGGAACTGAGCGATGACGGCAATGGCGTCGATCTGGAAAAGGTTCGCCGCAGCATCGTCGAGCGTCAGTTATCCCCCGCCGAAACAGCGGCGCAGTTGAGCGAAGAGGAACTGCTGACTTTTCTTTTCCTGCCCGGGTTCAGCCTGCGCGACAAGGTCACCGAAGTGTCCGGCCGTGGCGTCGGCCTCGATGCAGTGCAGCACATGGTGCGCCAATTGCGCGGTGCGGTGGTGCTGGAGCAGACGGCGGGCGAGGGCAGTCGGTTTCATCTGGAAGTGCCGCTGACGCTGTCGGTGGTGCGCAGTCTGGTAGTAGAAGTCGGCGAAGAGGCTTACGCCTTTCCGCTGGCGCATATCGAGCGCATGTGCGATCTGGCTCCCGAAGACATCGTGCAGGTCGAAGGTCGCCAGCATTTCTGGCACGAAGGCCGACACGTCGGGCTGGTCGCGGCCAGTCAATTACTCAACCGTCCGGCCAGCCAGAGCAGCGGGGAAACCCTGAAAGTCGTGGTGATTCGCGAGCGTGATGCGATTTACGGTGTGGCGGTCGAACGCTTCATTGGCGAACGCACGCTGGTGGTTTTGCCGCTGGACGAGCGTCTGGGCAAAGTGCAGGACATCTCCGCCGGCGCCCTGCTCGATGACGGCTCGGTGGTGCTGATCGTCGACGTCGAGGACATGCTGCGGTCGGTGGACAAACTGCTCAATACCGGGCGCCTGGAACGCATCGCCCGCCATGGCAATCAAGCGGCAGAAGTGGCGCGCAAACGGGTTCTGGTGGTCGATGACTCGCTGACCGTACGCGAACTGCAACGCAAACTCCTGCTCAATCGCGGCTACGACGTGGCCGTCGCGGTAGATGGCATGGACGGCTGGAACGCGCTGCGTTCGGAGGATTTCGATTTGCTGATCACCGACATCGACATGCCGCGCATGGATGGCATCGAGCTGGTCACGTTGCTGCGTCGTGACAACCGTCTGCAATCGCTGCCGGTGATGGTCGTGTCGTACAAGGATCGCGAAGAAGACCGGCGCCGTGGACTTGACGCCGGCGCCGACTATTATTTAGCCAAAGCCAGTTTTCATGACGACGCCCTGCTTGATGCAGTGGTCGAGCTGATCGGAGGAGCGCGGGCATGAAGATTGCGATCGTCAACGACATGCCCATGGCGGTGGAGGCCCTGCGCCGCGCGCTGGCCTTCGAGCCGGCGCATCAGGTGGTCTGGGTCGCTTACAACGGCGCCGAGGCGGTGCGTCTGTGCGCCGAAAATACTCCGGACCTGATTCTGATGGACCTGATCATGCCGGTGATGGACGGCGTCGAGGCTACGCGTCGGATCATGGCGGAAAGTCCATGCGCGATCGTGATCGTCACGGTCGATCGTCAGCAGAACGTGCACCGGGTCTTCGAAGCCATGGGCCACGGCGCGCTGGATGTGGTCGACACACCCGCACTCGGCGCCGGCAATGCTCAGGAAGCGGCAGCGCCACTGCTGCGCAAGATCCTCAACATCGGCTGGCTGATCGGCGAGAAGCCCACGCGATCGCGTCCGGCCCCGGCCCCCCAGCGCAGTTCGGCATCGTGCCAGCGGCTGGTGGCGATCGGTTCGTCCGCGGGCGGGCCGGCGGCGCTGGAAGTGCTGCTCAAAGGTTTGCCACGCAGTTTTTCTGCGGCCATCGTGCTGGTGCAACACGTTGACCAAGTGTTTGCCGCCGGCATGGCCGAATGGCTGGCCAGCGCCAGCGGCCTGGACGTGCGTCTGGCCCGCGAAGGCGAGCCGCCGCAGGCCGGCGCGGTGCTTCTGGCCGGCACCAATCACCATATTCGATTATTGAAAAACGGCACGCTGGCCTACACCGCCGAACCGGTCAACGAGATCTACCGACCGTCGATCGACGTGTTTTTCGAGAGTGTCGCCAGCTACTGGAACGGCGATGCGGTCGGGGTTTTATTGACCGGGATGGGGCGCGACGGAGCGCAAGGGCTTAAGCTCATGCGCCAACAGGGTTACTTGACCATCGCGCAGGACCAGCAAAGCAGTGCGGTGTACGGCATGCCCAAGGCAGCAGCGGCGATCGATGCCGCCGTAGAAATCCGTCCACTGGAAAAGATAGCGCCACGATTGCTGGAGATTTTCCCCAAATGAACCGATTTATCCGCAATCCTGGCCCCCGCAGTACTCAGGTGACCGCCCATGAATGACTTACAGATCGACGACATTAAAACCGACGAAAACGCCGCCATGGTGTTGTTGGTGGACGATCAGGCGATGATCGGCGAAGCCGTGCGCCGTGGGCTGTCGAACGAAGAGAACATCGACTTCCATTTCTGCTCCGACCCGCATCAGGCCATCGCGCAAGCGGTGCGGATCAAGCCGACAGTGATCCTTCAGGATCTGGTGATGCCCGGCCTCGATGGCCTCAGTCTGGTGCGTGAGTACCGCAATCACCCGGCGACCAAGGACATCCCGATCATCGTCCTGTCGACCAAGGAGGACCCGCTGATCAAAAGCGCGGCGTTCTCCGCTGGCGCCAACGACTATCTGGTGAAACTGCCGGACACCATCGAACTGGTGGCGCGCATCCGCTATCACTCGCGCTCCTACATGACCTTGTTGCAGCGTGACGCCGCATATCGCGCGTTGCGGGTCAGTCAGCAGCAGTTGCTCGACACCAACCTGGTGCTGCAACGGCTGATGAACTCCGACGGCCTGACCGGGCTGTCCAATCGCCGCCACTTTGACGAATACCTCGAACTGGAATGGCGCCGTTCGCTGCGTGATCAGAGCCAGTTGTCGTTGCTGATGATCGACGTCGACTATTTCAAGTCGTACAACGACACCTTCGGCCATGTCGAAGGCGATGAAGCGCTGCGCAAGGTCGCCACGGCGATCCGCGACGCCAGCGCGCGGCCGTCGGACTTGCCGGCGCGTTACGGCGGTGAGGAATTTGCCCTGGTGCTGCCGAACACCTCGCCGGGCGGTGCGCGGCTGGTGGCGGAGAAACTGCGCCAGACCGTGGCGGCGCTGAAGATTCCGCACAATACGCCGAGTGAAGGCGCGAGCCTGACGATCAGCATCGGCTTGGCGACGATGGTGCCCGAGTCGGGTAGCGATTGCCGGCTGCTGATTTCGGCGGCGGATCGCGGGTTGTATCTGGCGAAGAACAACGGGCGTAATCAGGTGGGGATCGAATAACTCCCGGGCACCGCATATCCCTGTGGGAGCGAGCCAATGTCAATCGATTCGGCTTAACAGCCGCCAGACGGGCTGCCGTGACAGCTTGATTACGTTATACTCGCCGGCTTTCAAAAGTTCGCCAACGAGTGCTGCCCGTCATGGAAATCAACCCGATCCTGAACACCATCAAGGACCTGTCCGAGCGCTCCGAAACTATTCGGGGGTATCTTTGACTACGATCAAAAGCATGAGCGTCTGACCGAGGTCAATCGCGAGCTTGAAGATCCGAGTGTCTGGAACAAACCTGAATACGCCCAGGAACTGGGCCGCGAGCGCGCTGCGCTGGCGCAGATCGTCGATACCCTCGACGAACTGAACGGCGGTCTGGCCGATTGCCGTGACCTGCTGGACATGGCCGTCGAAGAAAACGACGAAGGCGCAGTGGGCGATGTTGTCGCCGAGCTGGCCCGTCTCGAGGAAAACCTCGCCAAGCTTGAATTCCGTCGCATGTTCAGCCACGAGATGGACCCGAACAACGCGTACCTGGACATCCAGGCCGGCTCCGGCGGCACCGAAGCCCAGGACTGGGCCAACATCCTGCTGCGCATGTACCTGCGCTGGGCTGACAAGCGCGGTTTCGACGCGACCATCATGGAACTGTCCGCCGGTGAAGTCGCCGGGATCAAGGGCGCAACCGTGCACATCAAGGGCGAATACGCCTTTGGCTGGCTGCGGACCGAGATCGGCGTGCACCGTCTGGTGCGCAAGAGCCCGTTCGACTCCGGCAACCGTCGCCACACCTCGTTCTCCGCCGTTTTCGTCTCCCCAGAGATCGACGACAAGGTGGAAATCGAAATCAACCCGGCAGACCTGCGGATTGACACCTATCGTTCCTCCGGTGCCGGTGGTCAGCACGTAAACACCACCGACTCGGCCGTACGTATTACTCACGTACCGACCAACACCGTGGTCAGCTGCCAGAACGAACGTTCCCAGCACGCCAACAAAGACACCGCCATGAAAATGCTGCGGGCCAAGTTGTACGAGCAGGAAATGCAGAAACGCAACGCCGCGTCCCAGGCGCTGGAAGACACCAAGTCCGATATCGGCTGGGGTCACCAGATCCGCTCCTACGTGCTTGATGCCTCGCGCATCAAGGATTTGCGGACCAACATCGAACGCAGCGACTGCGACAAGGTGCTCGATGGCGACATCGATGAATACCTGGAAGCCAGCCTGAAATCGGGGCTGTAAAGCCGTCAGCCCGACCTTAAGTCCCCCGTCAGTGGCGGGGGCAACGAACCTGTGATGGAAAATTTAAAGACATGAGCGACCAACAACTCGATCCGCAAGCCCTGCAACAGGAAGAAAACTCCCTGATCGCCCTGCGCAAGGAAAAGCTTGCTGCCGAGCGCGCCAAGGGCAACGCCTTCCCGAACGACTTCCGCCGTGAAAACTACTGCGAAGAACTGCAGAAGAAATACGCGGACAAGACCAAGGAAGAGCTGGCAGAGGCTGCAATCCCGGTCAAGGTTGCCGGTCGCATCATGCTCAACCGTGGCTCGTTCATGGTGATTCAGGACATGACCGGTCGCATTCAGGTCTACGTCAACCGTAAAACCCTGTCCGAAGAAACTCTGGGCGCGGTGAAAACCTGGGACATGGGCGACATTATTGCCGCCGTTGGCACCCTGGCCCGTTCCGGCAAGGGCGACCTGTACGTTGAAATGACCGACGTGCGTCTGCTGACCAAGTCCCTGCGTCCACTGCCGGACAAGCACCACGGCCTGACCGACACCGAACAGCGCTACCGTCAGCGTTACGTTGACCTGATCGTTAACGAAGAAGTGCGCCAGACCTTCCGCGTGCGTTCGCAAGTGATCGCACACATCCGCAGCTTCCTGATGAAGCGCGACTTCCTCGAAGTCGAAACGCCGATGCTGCAGACCATTCCTGGCGGCGCCGCGGCCAAGCCGTTTGAAACCCACCACAACGCGCTGGACATGGAAATGTTCCTGCGTATCGCGCCAGAGCTGTACCTCAAGCGTCTGGTGGTTGGCGGCTTCGAAAAAGTGTTCGAGATCAACCGCAACTTCCGTAACGAAGGCGTTTCGACTCGTCACAACCCTGAATTCACCATGTTGGAGTTCTACCAGGCCTACGCCGACTACGAAGACAACATGGACCTGACCGAAGAACTGTTCCGTGAACTGGCGCAGCTGGTTCTGGGCAGCACCGACGTGCCTTATGGCGACAAGGTGTTCCACTTCGGCGAGCCGTTCGTGCGTCTGTCTGTATTCGACTCGATCCTCAAGTACAACCCTGAGCTGACGGCCGATGACCTGAACGACATCGACAAGGCGCGCGCCATCGCCAAGAAGGCTGGCGCCAAGGTGCTGGGCTTCGAAGGTCTGGGCAAGCTGCAGGTGATGATTTTCGAAGAACTGGTCGAGCACAAGCTGGAACAGCCGCACTTCATTACCCAGTACCCGTTTGAAGTGTCGCCATTGGCCCGTCGTAACGATGACAACCCGAACGTCACCGACCGTTTCGAGCTGTTCATCGGTGGCCGCGAAATCGCCAACGCCTACTCCGAGTTGAACGACGCGGAAGACCAGGCCGAGCGCTTCATGGCGCAGGTGGCCGACAAGGACGCCGGCGACGATGAAGCCATGCACTACGACGCCGACTTCGTTCGCGCGCTGGAGTACGGCATGCCGCCAACGGCCGGTGAAGGGATCGGCATCGACCGCCTGGTGATGTTGCTGACCAACTCGCCGTCGATCCGCGATGTGATCCTGTTCCCGCACATGCGACCGCAAGCGTAATCGTTTCAGTTAAAAAGCCGCCTAAAACAGGCGGCTTTTTATTGCCCGTCTGGTACAAATGTATCAATTGGTTAATTTTGAAATAGCAGAGGAAGTCCTGTCGTGATGGTTGCAATCGCTCAAGAAGGTGCAGCGGGTATCGCCACTGCGGTCGCTGAAAGTGTTCAGTACCAGGGCCGCAAGGCCAGCCGACAGGGAAGCGAACAGCGTCGCCAGGACATTCTCGACGCCGCGATGCGTATTGTCGTGCGTGACGGCGTGCGCGCTGTACGTCACCGTGCAGTAGCTGCGGAGGCCGGTGTGCCGCTGTCGGCCACCACGTATTACTTCAAGGACATCGATGACCTGCTCACCGATACCTTCGCCCAACATGTCGAACGCAGCGCCGCGTACATGGCCAAGCTGTGGATCAACAATGAAGGCCTGTTGCGCGAGATGGTGGTCAGTGGCGACGGCAGCCCGGAATCGCGCTCGCAACTGGCCGACGATATAGCCCGACTGATGGCCGACTACGTGCATCGGCAACTGGTCAACCGTCGCGAGCACTTGATGGCAGAGCAGGCCTTCCGTCAGGAAGCGCTGCTCAACCCGCGACTGGCGATTCTGGTGCGCTCCCATCAGCAGATTTTGCTGCAGGGCACCTGCCAGTTGTTTCAGGTCCTGGGCTCGCGTGAACCGCAGCAGGATGCCAAGGTGTTGACGGCGATTATCGGACGGATGGAATATCAGGGCCTGCTCAACGACGCCGAACCTTTGGCCGAAGAGGAGATGCTCGGCATTCTGACGCGGTATATGCATTTGGTATTGGCGTCGGTGTGATCCGCCGCGTTGATCGTTCCTCACGCTCTGCGTGGGAATGATCGATGCAGTCTTCATGGGATTGGTTCATAGGGAGTATTGAATGAAAGCCTGGCGTGGCGTGCTGATCGCCCTGTCGTTCCTGCTGCTCAGTGGCTGTCTGGTGACTTTCAAGGAGCCGCTGCCTGCCAGTGACCCTGCGCCCAAAGGCCTGCTCGGCAAATGGTCGGGCATCAATGCCTGGGGCGAGCCGATGAGCCTTGAGCTGACTCGCGTCGGCAACGACCGCTATCAGGCTGTCACCTACTTCAAGGCCAAACCCCGCGAGCGTGAGGCTTACCCGTTTACCGTCTCGCACCATGGCAGTCGCTGGTATCTGTCGGCGAAAGTGCCGGGGCGGTTCGGCGGCCACTACACCATTGCCGGGTTCGAACTCACCGACAAACGCGAACTGGTGGTGTACAACCTCGATCTCGAACAGATCAATCAAGCGATCCAGCATAAAGCCCTCGACGGTCAGGCCTTCCAGACCGACGATGGCGACGGCGTGCAGGTCGACAGCAACCTCGACAAGGTCTTTGCTTACCTCGACGATCCGGCCAATTCCGATGTCTTCGTCGAAGCGGTGCGCTATCAGCGCCAGAACAGCGCCAAATAATTCAGTACGTCAGATTTTCTACAGGAGTTTCGGGTGGACGATTACCAGCAGTCGATACGCATATTGTCCGATCGCATTGTGCTGGCGCAGACGCCGATCCGCGTGCTTGATGCGGTCAAGTGGGACGAGAACGTGCGCAAGGGCTTCCTCAAGGCCAAGGGCAAGGAAATGCCGGCGGTAGACCGCGACTACTACCTCAACCGGCCGCTGTCATTCGATTCGAGCAAGGTCAAACTGGAGTTTCAGAACATCGAGCGCGACATCACTCGTCAGCTCGGCCAGTTCAACCCGGTCGGTCAGATCATGCGGCGCATGTGCAAGGAATACCGCATGGTGGTGCGCATGCTTGAAGCGCGCGGCACCGAGGATTTCGGCCTGATTTCCCAAGAGCTTTACGGCGCCGCTTCCGATGCGTTTCACGCCGGTGACCCGACCTTGGCTGACCTCGGCCTGATGATGTCTGACTATCTGAACAACATCGATGGCCGTGGCGACCTGAAGGACGAGCCGAAAATCCTCACCGCCAAGGACGCCGTGCACCTGCTGCAAACGCGGCTGAACAAGGTGTTTGGCGAGGCCGAGGAAACTATCCGCGTCTTCGAGTCCGACGGCATTGTCGCCGACGCGGCGGCGGGCGCCGATTACATCAAGATCCGCACCGATGCGATGTTCAACGACCGCGACGTGCGTGCGCTGGAAGTCCATGAAGGTTTGGTACACGTAGGCACCACGCTGAACGGTTTGAACCAGCCGATCTGCACCTTCCTGTCCAAGGGCCCGCCCTCGTCGACGGTGACCCAGGAAGGCCTGGCGATCCTCATGGAAATCATCACGTTTGCCTCCTATCCGAGTCGTCTGCGCAAATTGACCAACCGCACCCGCGCCATTCACATGGTCGAGGAGGGCGCGGACTTCCTGCAGGTGTTCGAGTTCTTCCGCGAGCAGGGCTTCGAAATGGCGGAAAGCTACGGCAACGCCAGTCGGGTTTTCCGTGGATCGACGCCGACTGGTCTGCCATTCACCAAAGACTTGTCCTACCTCAAGGGCTTCATCATGGTTTACAACTACATTCAGTTGGCCGTGCGTAAAGGCAAGCTTGAGCAGATCCCGCTGTTGTTCTGTGGCAAGACCACTCTGGAGGACATGAGAACGCTGCGCCAGTTGGTGGATGAAGGATTGGTGGTGCCGCCCAAATATCTGCCAGACCAGTTCCGCGACTTGAACGCGTTGTCGGCGTGGATGTGCTTCTCCAACTTCCTCAACCATTTGAGCCTGGATCGGATCGAAGCGGATTATTCCAACATCCTCTAGGCGAGCGAAAATCTCCTACAGGTTTGATCTGTGTTCCAATCCGAATCTTTTGCGAGGTTTCACCGGATGAGAATCCTCGGCATCTTCTGCCTGCTTCTGAGCCTCGGTGGTTGCAGTTCGCTGTTGTTCTACCCCGAGCCGGGCCAGGTCTTCACCCCGGAAAAAGCCAAGCTCGAATACCGCACCGTCACGCTGATAACGGCGGACGGATTGAAGCTCAACGCCTGGTGGCTCCCGGCCGAACCGGGTGTGGAGGTCAAAGGCACGGTTCTGCACCTGCACGGCAACGGTGGCAACCTGCCGATGCACCTGGGCGGGAGTTGGTGGCTGCCGAAAAACGGCTATCAAGTGTTGCTGGTGGACTATCGCGGTTACGGATTGTCCGAAGGCGAACCGAGCCTGCCGGCGATCTATCAGGACATCGACGCCGCATTCGCCTGGCTGGACAAGGCGCCCGAAGTCAAAGGCAAGCCGCTGATCGTGCTCGGTCAGAGCCTCGGTGGTTCGATGGCCGTGCATTGGCTGGCGCAGCATCCGCAGCGGCAGAAACAACTCAAAGCCTTGGTGCTCGACGGTGTGCCCGCCAGTTACCGCAGCGTCGGCCAATATGCCCTCAGCACGTCGTGGCTGACCTGGCCCTTCCAGGTGCCGCTGTCGTGGCTGGTGCCGGATGGCGACAGCGCGATCAATTCGATGCCGCAGCTCAACGGCGTGCCGAAACTGATTTTCCACAGCATCGACGACCCGCTGGTGCCAATGTCCAACGGCATCCGTCTGTATCAAGCTGCGCCACCGCCGCGCGTCCTGCAACTGACCCGAGGCGGCCATGTGCAGACCTTCGGCGATCCGGTGTGGCGTCAAGTCATGCTGCGCTATCTCGACGACCCCGAGCATTTCAACGGCCTGCGCCGCCTCGGCGAAATCCCGAATTACCCGCAACCCCCGAATTCTGAAGATGAGAGTCCGCAATGACTGAAGAACGCAACGCCATCCCGCTGATCATCACTGGTATCTGCAGCATCCTCGGCACCGTCGGTGCCCTGTGGTACTACGGCTACCTGCACTTCGCCAAACCCGAGGATGCGTTGCTGCTCAACGAATTCACCATGCTCAAGACCGTGCCGGGGGAGGATTACAAAATCTCATTGAACCCTGCGCCGCAGGTGGCGCAGTGCATTGATGGCGTGCTGGTGCTGTTTGATACCGAGCAGAAGGGATTGACCGGTGTGTTGATCAACGCACAGAAGAAGGCTGTGCGGTGCATGGGCGAAGAGACGCCGCAGAAACTGGAACCTTAAAAGCAAAAAGATCGCAGCCTTCCGCAGCTCCTACAGGGAACGTATTCCAATGCAGGAACTGCCGAAGGCTGCGATCTTTTGATCTTAAAAAGCCCCGCCTGATCACTCAGGCGGGGCTTTTGCGTTACTGCCTACAGCTTAGTTCGAGCTGACAGCCGAACGTGGCATCACAGGCTGGTTGTCGTTGGAAATGGTCACTTCCACACGACGGTTCATCGCACGGCCCGAGACGCTGCCGTTATCGGCAACCGGGTATTCCTTGCCGTAACCCTGAACCACGATGCGCGAAGGATCTACGCCCATTTTGATCAGTGCTACCTGTACCGACGTCGCACGACGCTCGGACAGCGACTGGTTGTAGTTCGTTGCGCCAGTGCTGTCGGTATAGCCTTCGACGATCACTTTGCGATCAGGGTTTTCCTGAAGGAATTGCGCCAGTTTGTTGATGTTCACCAGACCGCTGGATTTCAGGTCAGCCTTGTTGGTGGCGAACAGCACGTCACCGAAAGTCACTAGCGTACCGCGATCGGTTTGCTTGGCATTCAGGCTGTTTTGCAGCTGTTTGATCTGCTGGTCGCGAGCATCCAGACGCGCCTGGGCACGTTGGGCTGCGGCGTTCTTCAGGTTGTTTTCAGCGGTACGCAGGGCGATGGTCTGCTTGGCCACTTCCACACGCTGGTTGGTCAGGTAAGCCAGTTGGTCAACCTTGGCCGCGTCTTGCTTGTCCAGGTAAGCCTTGTCGGCCTTGTCCAGATAATCGCTGGCGTCTTTGGTTTCCAGCGCTGCGACTTTGCTCGCCTGCGGGTTGGCTTGCAGGCCGGCGTAGTTGGTACGCGCCTGTTCCAGGTTCGGGTTAGGCGGGGTGGAGCAGGCAGCCAGGGCAACGCTTGCGGCCAGAAGAGCGGGGATCATCAGTTGCTTACGCATAATTTGTCGTCCTTTCAATCGATAAGAGTTTCAGCTTTGCGGTCGGGATGCGCGCTTATTGCACTGGGCGCTGACTTTCCTGACGCAGTTCCTGAACACCTTTCTGGGAATCCTTCACAGCCAGTTCGGCCTTGGCGGCTTGAGCCTTGCGTTCCGCTACACGAGCGTCCCATTCGGCTTGCTCGGACAGGCGACGAGCATCGTCATACTTCTTGTCGTGCATGGCGATTTCGGCTTCTTTCAGCTTGTCCTGCGCTTGCTTCATCTCAACGGCAGCGAACTCGGTACCGCCGGCGCTGACCGCGCTGTTGACCGCAGACTGGGTCACGGCGTACTGCTCGGTCGGTGGATTACCAGCGCAACCGGCCAGTACGAAGCTGGTGCCGATTGCCAGGGCGGCCAGTTTCAGACCGCGCAGGTGGGTAAACGAGGTTTGGTTTTTCATGGTCTTCAACTCCATTAGGCATCTCCTGAAAACAACTAAATCCATCCTGGTCGAGGAGCCGTAAGCGTCGTATGAAAGCGCGTTTTTGAAACGCTCGTTCCAGGCGTGGTTACAGGTTCCGACCGGCGGCGTTTTTCAAAAGTTCAGAAAAGATGGCCTATCGCCAAAAAAAACTTTGACCGAATGGACAATGGCTCTAAAGCGGGAACTTTGGCGGTGTGGAGTGGTACGCGCGGGGGAGTACGACGCAGTTCTGGAGGAAAAATACAGTCCCTGTGGTAGCGGGTTTGCCCGCGATGAGGCCGTCAAATTCAACACATCTGTAACTGAACTGACGCCATCGCGGGCAAGCCCGCTCCCACAGGTTTTTCCGTGCTCATTCAGTGTTTCTGCTTGCCTTCAGCAGACGACAAATCATGCAAATGCCGCCGCGACAGCGCAAGAAAACGCGGTGTCGGCCCGACGTCTTCATACAACGGATCACCTTCCTCATCCGTGGCCACCACGGTCGAGCCTTTCACATACGGCAGGCTCGCTTCGAACTCTTCAAGCGCGGCACCGATCAGTTCGCCGAGCAGTTCTTCGGCATGCCGCTTGGGGTACATCTCGGCAATCGCCGCCAGGCGCGCGGCGGCCTCGACGTCCAGATGAATCGTGTAGCCAGTGTCGGTCAGGCGACCTTTGGCGTTTTCTTCCCAATGCTGGGCGAGTTCACGGATTTTCATGATGACCTCATTTCGCGCCTGCGGGTGGCAGGCCTGGGTGAGTGTCCGGCGTAGCCGGCGGCAAGCCGTTGTACGGCTTACTGTTGAGACTAGCTTTCGCCCACAAGGTTTAAAGTCCCTTCGTCGCCTGCTTGTAAGAAGCGCCGTAGAGCGGCACTCTCTAGGTCATGCACTCGTTTCTAAGCCGCCCGGATGAACGCTGGAGAACCGCTGATGACCGATATTGATGCACGCTTGCGCGAGGATGTTCACCTGCTCGGAGAGCTGTTGGGCAACACCATTCGAGACCAGTACGGCGAAGGGTTTCTCGACAAGATCGAGCAAATCCGCAAGGGCGCCAAGGCCGACCGCCGTGGCTCGATGGACGCCGAACTGAGCGCCAGCCTCAATCAATTGAGTGAAGACGAATTGCTTCCGGTGGCGCGGGCGTTCAACCAGTTTCTCAACCTGGCGAATATCGCCGAGCAGTATCAGTTGATCCATCGTCGCGAGGCGTCGCAGCCCGCGCCGTTCGAATCCCGCGTGTTGCCGGAACTGCTGGCGCGCCTGCGCAACGAGGGCCACAGCGCCGAGTCGCTGGCGCGGCAACTGGCGCGGCTGGAAATCGAACTGGTACTGACCGCACATCCGACCGAAGTAGCCCGGCGCACGCTGATCCAGAAGTACGATGCCATCGCTGCGCAACTCGCGGCGCAAGATCATCGCGATCTGACCAGCGCCGAGCGCGAACAGATCCAGAGCACCCTGCAACGCCTGATCGCCGAAGCCTGGCACACCGAAGAAATCCGCCGCACCCGGCCAACTCCGGTCGATGAAGCCAAGTGGGGTTTCGCGGTGATCGAACATTCGCTTTGGCAGGCAATTCCCAATCACATGCGCAAGGCCGATCAGGCGCTACACGCCGCGACTGGTCTGCGTCTGCCGCTGGAAGCCGCGCCGATTCGCTTCGCCTCATGGATGGGCGGCGACCGTGACGGCAACCCCAACGTCACCGCCGCAGTGACCCGCGAAGTGTTGCTGCTGGCGCGCTGGATGGCTGCCGATTTGTACCTGCGCGATGTTGATCATCTGGCTGCCGAATTGTCGATGCAGCAGGCCAGCGACGCGCTCAAAGCAAAGGCCGGCGACAGCGCCGAACCTTATCGTGCGGTGCTCAAGCAATTGCGCGAACGCCTGCGCGCTACGCGCAATTGGGCGCATGCCTCCCTGACGGCCAGCACGCCAGCCCCTGCTGATGTACTCATCAACAATCGCGATCTGCTCGATCCGCTGGAGCTGTGCTTCAACTCGCTGCACGAATGCGGCATGGGCGTAATCGCTGATGGTCCGTTGCTCGATTGTCTGCGTCGGGCAGTGACGTTCGGCCTGTTTCTGGTACGCCTCGATGTGCGTCAGGATTCTTCGCGGCACAGCGCGGCGATGACGGAAATCACCGATTACCTGGGCCTCGGTCGCTATGAAGACTGGGATGAGGATGCGCGAATCGCTTTCCTGACCCGCGAACTGGCTAATCGTCGCCCGTTGTTGCCGGCGCATTTCAAGCCATCCGCCGACACCGCCGAAGTGCTCAACACCTGCAAGGAAATCGCCGCAGCCCCAGGCGCATCGCTGGGTTCCTACGTGATCTCCATGGCGGGCGCCGCTTCCGACGTGCTCGCGGTGCAACTGCTGCTTAAAGAGTGCGGTGTGTTGCGACCGATGCGGGTGGTGCCGCTGTTCGAAACCCTCGCCGACCTCGACAACGCCGGGCCGGTGATCGAGCGACTGTTGCTGCTGCCGGGTTACCGCGCACGGCTGCAAGGCCCGCAGGAAGTGATGATTGGCTACTCCGACTCGGCCAAGGACGCTGGCACCACGGCGGCAGCCTGGGCGCAATACCGCGCGCAGGAACGGCTGGTGGAAATCTGTCGCGAGCAGCAAGTCGAACTGCTGTTGTTCCATGGTCGCGGTGGCACCGTGGGCCGTGGCGGCGGCCCGGCTCACGCGGCGATTCTGTCGCAACCACCGGGCTCGGTGGCGGGACGTTTCCGCACTACCGAGCAAGGGGAAATGATTCGTTTCAAATTCGGCCTGCCGGACATCGCCGAGCAGAATCTCAATCTGTACCTCGCCGCTGTGCTTGAGGCGACGTTGTTGCCACCACCGCCACCGACGCCGGAGTGGCGTCATCTGATGGACGAATTGGCCGCTGACGGTGTCAGCGCTTACCGCCAAGTGGTGCGAGAAAACCCGCAATTCGTCGAGTATTTCCGCCAATCAACGCCGGAGCAGGAGTTGGGCCGTTTGCCACTGGGCAGCCGCCCGGCCAAGCGCCGTGCCGGTGGCATCGAAAGCCTGCGGGCGATCCCGTGGATTTTCGGCTGGACGCAAACCCGGTTGATGCTGCCGGCCTGGCTTGGTTGGGAATCGGCGTTGAGCAAGGCGCTGGAGCGTGGCGAAGGCGAGTTGCTGGGGCAGATGCGCGAGCAATGGCCGTTCTTCCGCACGCGCATCGACATGCTGGAAATGGTCCTGGCCAAAGCTGACGCTGACATCGCTTTGTCTTACGACGAGCGTTTGGTCGAACCAGACCTGCTGCCGTTGGGCGCGCACTTACGCGACCTATTGTCGCAGGCGTGCTCGGTGGTACTCGGCTTGACCGGTCAGTCGCAACTGCTGGCACATAGCCCGGACACCCTGGAATTCATTCGCCTGCGCAATACCTACCTCGACCCGCTTCATCTATTGCAGGCGGAACTGTTGGCCCGCTCGCGGCAGCAGAATGTCGAGCAGGGCAGCCCGGTGGAGCAGGCGCTGCTGGTGTCTGTGGCGGGGATTGCCGCCGGTTTGCGCAATACCGGCTAAAGTTTTCTGCGCGGTGTGTGGCATCCGGCGTGAGTGTCGGGTGCTGCTCGGCCAGACGGGGAAAAGTGTGGTCAGGCGACAGTTAATGATGGGGTTGCGACTTGGTGCACCGCGTCGCAAGGTCGCCGCTAGCGCGGGTTTCTCCGACTTTTGGCGTCTTGTGTGGGCGCAGCCTGCTGTGTATCTTGATCAGCCTTTGGCCGTTTCTGCGGCCACGACCCGTATTTTTCAGGATTCGTCCAAAGTGGCGAATCCTTTGTTTTGTAAAAGCTTTTTATAAAAAAATTGAGGAGCACATCTAATGCGCGTCATTCTGCTGGGAGCTCCCGGGGCCGGTAAAGGTACTCAGGCTAAGTTCATCACCGAAAAATTCGGCATTCCACAAATCTCCACCGGCGACATGCTGCGTGCAGCGGTCAAGGCCGGCACTCCGCTGGGCGTTCAAGCCAAGAGCATCATGGATGCCGGCGGCCTGGTGTCGGATGACCTGATCATCGCGCTGGTCAAGGATCGTATCGCGCAACCTGACTGCGCCAACGGCTTCCTGTTCGACGGCTTCCCGCGCACCATTCCGCAGGCTGAAGCGCTGGTTACTGCCGGTGTCGAACTGGACGCTGTAGTCGAGATCGCCGTTGACGACGAAGAAATCGTTCAGCGTATCGCCGGTCGCCGTGTTCACGAAGCCAGCGGCCGCGTTTACCACGTCGTCTACAACCCGCCGAAACTGGCCGGTAAAGACGACATCACCGGTGACGAACTGGTACAGCGCAAAGACGACACAGAAGAAACCGTGCGTCATCGCCTGTCGGTCTACCATTCGCAGACCAAGCCGCTGGTGGCTTTCTACGAGAAGCTCTCGGCTGCCAACGGCAAGCCGAAGTGCAGCCATATCCAAGGCGTTGGTTCGGTAGAAGCAATCACCGCCAAGGTGCTTGAAGCGCTGAGCTGAAAAGTCTGATCCGCTGCATCATCCTCGGCCCGCTTGCGGGCCGTAGTTGTTTATACTGACGCACTTTTTCCCCCACCTGTTTTGGAAACATCGATGAGCACCTTGCTGGCCCTGGACACCGCGACTGAAGCTTGCTCCGTTGCCTTGCTGCATGACGGCAAGGTCACGAGCCATTACGAGGTGATCCCGCGCCTGCACGCGCAAAAGCTGCTGCCGATGATCCAGCAACTGCTGGCTGACGCCGGCACCACGTTGCAAGCGGTGGATGCGATCGCGTTCGGTCGCGGGCCGGGGGCGTTTACCGGCGTGCGGATCGCCATCGGCGTGGTGCAGGGGTTGGCGTTCGCGCTGGATCGGCCGGTGTTGCCGGTGTCCAACCTGGCCGTGTTGGCGCAGCGTGCGTTTCGTGAGCATGGCGTGAGCCAAGTGGCAGCCGCCATCGATGCACGGATGGACGAGGTGTATTGGGGCTGCTACCGCGAGACAGCGGGGGAGATGCGCCTTGCCGGTGTCGAGGCGGTGCTGCCACCGGAAGTCGCGGCGCTGCCGGCCGATGCCAGCGGCGACTGGTTCGGTGCAGGCACCGGTTGGGGGTACGGCGAGCGCATCGCGGTCAATCTGACGGGTTCCGACGCCGGCATGCTGCCACATGCCGAAGACCTGCTGACCTTGGCGCGCTTCGCCTGGGAACGCGGTGAGTCGATCCCGGCCGATGATGCTCAGCCGGTTTACCTGCGTGACAAAGTGGCCACCCCCAAAGCCCGCTGACTTTTTATCAGGAGGGTTTTTTGTGGTGAGGGGATTTATCCCCGACCGGTTGCGCAGCAGCCGTAAATCCTGATCGTGCGGTTTCACTGGAAAAATGCAGAGGAGCGCTGCGCAATCAATCGGGGATAAATCCCCTCGCTACAAAGGCCTCTCCTGCTCAGCGGCTTATTCCAGACTCTGCCAATCGTCAGTTTCCAGCCCCCCGCTTTAAACCTTTTGCGCTTTATGTGTTCTAGTTATCACTCGGCAGTTTGCTAAGTCGGTCAAGTGCCGCTAAATTGCCATCATCGATACCGAGCATGAATTTATGCGTATAGACGGCCTTTCCTCTCAGTCCTACCCCATCAAGCGCAAGCCTCGCAAAGGCAATGTCGCGCTGGATGAATCCGTCGACGATATCGACGGCGAGCTGGAATTCCCGACCGAAGAGCAACTGGCTGCCCGCGCAGCCAAAGCCTCTGCACAACGCCTGAGCAACCTGCCTGCCCGTCAGCAAGACATGATCTACCACCGTGCGATGAAGAAGAGTGTGGCGATGGCGCTGGCCAGCTACCTCAGCACTGCCGGTTTTGTTGATTGGGATGCGGACGTGCTGGGCCTCGATCTGTATATCTGATGGCTCTGCCTTACTACCTCGGTTGCCCGTCCTGGAGCGAAAACGCCTGGCGCGATTATCTGTATCCGGTAGACGCCAAAACTTCTGACTTCCTCGGCCTCTACTGCCAGGTGTTCAACGCCGTGGAAGGCAACACGACCTTCTATGCCAGCCCTTCGCCTGCCACCGTGCAGCGTTGGGCCGAGATCATGCCTGCGCATTTTCGCTTCACTGCCAAGTTCCCCGGTGACATCAGCCATAGCGGTGACTTGCGCGAGCAACTGACCGCCGCCGAAACTTTCCTCCAGTTACTCAAACCCCTCGGCGAGCGTGTCGCGCCGCTGTGGCTGCAACTGTCGAAAAGCTTCACGCCGCATCGGTTGCCGGAACTGGCGGCGTTCATCGATGCGCTGGACTGCCCCCTGGCGGTGGAAGTGCGCCACGAACAGTTCTTTGCCAAGGGTGAGAGCGAGCGGCTGCTCAACCGGTTGTTGCTGGATCGAGGTGTCGAGCGCATCTGTCTCGACCCGCGTGCGCTGTTCAGCTGTCTGTCGACCGAGTCTTCGGTGATTCACGCGCAATCGAAAAAGCCTCGGGTGCCGACGCGTCCGGCGGCGTTCACGCAGTTCCCGCAAGTGCGCTTCATTGGCCATCCCGAGCTTGAGGCCAACGATTCGTTCCTCGTGCCATGGGTAGCGAAAATCGCCGAGTGGATCGAAGAGGGCCGCACCCCGTATATCTTCCTGCATACCGCCGACAACCTGCTGGCGGCGAAGCTGGCGCAACGTTTTCACGCACAACTGATGCAACGTTTGCCTGGCCTGCCATCTCTGCCTGAGCTATACAGAGAACCCGTCGCGGAGCAGCTTGGCTTGCTCTGACGCGCACTCGTTTTCCTGCATCGGAGCCTGTCAATGGATGCCCAAGCCCGCACAGAACAAGTCCGTAAAGCCCACGCCTTCAAAGCCCTGCATGAGCGTCCGGGAATCTTCGTTATCCCCAATCCGTGGGATGCAGGTTCCGCGAAGATGCTCGCCAGTCTGGGCTATCAGGCATTGGCGACCACCAGCGCCGGTTATGCGTTCTCCCAAGGCAAAGCCGACGGAGCCTTGAGCCTGGACGACACCCTGGCCAATGTCCGGTCGATTGTCGCGGCGACGGATTTGCCGGTGGCGGTGGATCTGGAAAATGGTTTTGCTGATGATCCGGCGGAATGCGCGAACAGTTTGCTGCGAGCGGCCGAGGCGGGCGCAGTGGGCGGTTCAATCGAGGACGCCACGGGCCGTGCAGACGCGCCGATCTATTGCTTCGAACACGCCGTGGCGCGCATCGAAGCCGCCGTCGCCGCTGTGCGTACCCTGCCATTTCCCTTCACCCTGACTGCCCGTGCGGAAAACTATCTGCACGGTAATCCCGACGTCAACGACACCATCCGCCGTTTGCAGGCCTTCGCCGAGGCCGGCGCCGACGTGCTGTATGCGCCGGGTTTACGCAGTGCCGAAGAAGTCCTTGCGGTGGTGCGCGCGGTAGCGCCGAAACCGGTGAATGTGTTGATGTCCGGCGGTTTGAAACTGACCGTGCAGCAACTCGAAGAGCTGGGCGTGCGCCGGATCAGTACCGGGTCTGCTTTGGCATTGGCGGCTTACGGCGAGTTCTTCCGCGCCGCTGAAGAGATCCAGCAGTCGGGCACCTTCGGCTTCACTTCGCAGTCGATGCCGTACGCCAAGGCCAACCAGTTTTTCAAAGGTTGAGCATGGGGCGTTCGTTTGCGCTGCTCGTATTGCTGATCATCGGCGGCGCTTTGATCAGTGTCTGGCGCGGTTGGCTGGACGTACCTTCCGAATGGAATCCGTGGGCGCCGCTGGATGTGAAAGCGACGCCCAACTGGCTGACCGGTTACAAGCTGATGCGCCTGCGCGGCGATCCTGAACTTTGCGCTCAGGCTCTGCGCAGCTCCGCTTTGCGCGTCACGCCGCAATCCGACAGCCCTGACGCCAAGTGCCCGTTGATTGGCGCCTTGCGCGTACAGGGCGGCGAGGTGGCGCTAAGCAGCAGTTTCCTCGCCAGTTGCCCGTTGGCGGTCGCCTACGCGATGTTCGAACGCCACACTCTGCAACCCGCCGCGCAGTCCGTTTACGGTCAGCAGGTCGCGCGTCTTGATCACCTTGGCAGCTTTGCTTGCCGCAATGTCTACAACCGCGAAAGCGGCGCGCTCAGCCGTCATGCCAGTGCCGATGCGCTGGACATCGCCGGGTTTCGTCTGGCGGACGGTCGCAGCATCAGCGTGCTCAAGGATTGGCCCAAGCAAAATCAGGACGCGCAGTTTTTACGCAGGGTGCGCGATAGCGCCTGCGAGGCGTTCAGTGTGGTGTTGAGTCCGGATTACAACGCCGCCCATCGCAATCACTTTCATGTCGATGTCGGGCGCTGGAGCGTGTGTCGCTGAGGATCAGGCGGCGATGCGCAGGTTCTGCAGAACGATAGGACGTGCCCAACCGTTATCGAAGTCCAGCGCTTTCTGCTGCTCGACGATTTCTTCCGGCGGGAATGGCGGGTAAGGCTTTTGCAGCAGATCCAGGTCGAATTCGGCAATCGGCAGGTAGAGCGGACGTTTCTGCGGCGCGGCGCCCGGCTCAGGAATCGGCTGACCGTTGTTGATCACGATCGGGCGAACCCAACTGCTGTCGAAGTCTTGCTGCGATTGCTGAGCCTTGAGTTCTTCCGGCGGGAACGGTGGGAACGGCTTGTCCAGCAGCTCCGTTTCGAACTCGGCGATCGGCAGGAACAGTGGCTCTGGTGGGCGTACTTCGGTTTCCACGACATTGCATTCACGCTGCTCGATGATGTGTGCGTGCAACTCGCTGCCGATAGTCGGTTCTTCAGTGCTGCTGAGGTCAACCGGGGGAAACGTGCCACACGCCGGCACCACTTCACTCGTCTGTTCGGCCATCGCCTGGGCAAAGAAATCCTGCCACAGGTGACTGACGCCGCTCAGTGCTTGAGTGTTTTGACGGCTGAAGTCGCCATGGGGCGAGATGTAGCCAATCGATGTGGGAAGAATGCCTGACATTTTTTTCGGTTGCCGCTCAGCTCTGGCAAAATGCGCGTTGATTGGTTTATCGGCCACTTTTTGCCGATCCTTAACTTTTTTGAGCGTGTTTTCATGATTGAGCAACCCGCGGCCTGCCGCATCCATGTCCAGGCCCTCGGCCCGACGTTTGAAGCGCAAGCCGAGCAGTGGGCCGAACGCCTGGGCCTGCCACTGCAGGTAGCCGACGGCGAGTTCGCCTTGCAGGTCGGCGAGCAGGGTTTGCAGCTGCAACAGCTAGGGCCAGACGCTCCGGGGCCGGTGCGGGTGGACTTCGTCGAGGGTGGCGCGGCGCATCGTCGTTTATACGGCGGTGGCAGCGGGCAGATGATCGCCAAGGCTGTCGGCATCGCTCAAGGCGTGCGCCCGCGAGTGCTGGATGCCACGGCGGGGTTGGGCAAGGATGCATTCGTGCTGGCGAGTCTGGGCTGCGAGATGAGCCTGATCGAGCGTCAGCCACTGATCGGCGCATTGTTGGAGGATGGTCTGGCGCGGGCGGGGGAAGATTTCGACGTGGCGCCGATCGTGGCGCGGATGAAATTGCTCAAAGGCAACTCCATCGAAGTCATGCGCAACTGGGAAGGTGAGCCGCCGCAGGTGATCTACCTCGACCCGATGTTTCCCCATCGTGAGAAAACCGCGTTGGTGAAGAAGGAAATGCGCCTGTTTCGGCCGCTGGTGGGCGATGATCCGGATGCGCCGGCCTTGCTTGAAGCGGCGTTGGCGCTGGCGACACACCGTGTGGTGGTCAAGCGGCCGCGCAAGGCGCCGTGCATTGAGGGGCCGAAGCCGAGTCATGCGCTGGATGGCAAGTCCAGCCGATACGATATTTACCCGAAGAAAGCGCTCAAGCCGTAAGACTGAGTTGCCTCATTCGCGAGCAGGCTCGCTCCCACATTGAAATGCATTTCAAATGTGGGAGCGAGCCTGCTCGCGATGATGTCAGCCCAAACACTACAGAATCAGGGCCGATACGCCCGCATAAACAACCCCACCACTTCCTGCACATGGCTTTCTGAAGCCTCTTCACTCAAAGGCTCGCCACAGCCATACAACAAGCGAAAATTCCCCGCGCCCTTGATCAGGCAGAAGAAATGCTCGGCCGCATTGCGTGGTTGGTCGATGCTCAGCACCCCGTTCTCGTGGATGCGCGTCAGCAGCCGCTCCATCCCCTGCACCATGCGCTGCGGACCTGCCTCGAAGAAGATCAGCGACAGCTTCGGGTCCTGGCTGCCCAGCGCCATGATCAGGCGGTGCAGATTCACCGATTCATCGCTGTTGATCAGGTGATGAAAGCCCCGGGCAATGTTCAGCAACACATTTTCCACGGCAATCCCTTCGGGCAATTCGAAGAACAGCGGCGGTAATTGTTCCTCGCATTTGGCCACCACGGCGGCGGAGAAAAGTGTCTCCTTGTCGTTGAAATGGCTGTAGACCGTCAGCTTCGACACGCCAGCTTCAGCGGCCACTGCGTCCATGCTGGTGTTGGCATAGCCATGACTCAGAAACAGAATTTTCGCCGCGTCGAGGATCGCTTGGCGCTTGGCCAGATCCTTGGGGCGGCCCGGGCCGTTTGGAGCTGAAAGATTGTTCGACATTCTTCGCTTTTATTACTGGACTGGTGAGTTTGCTATTAATAACATACCGGCCAGTATAATTATTCCAAGCACCATTAGCGAAAGGTCCGTCATCATGTTCCGCCATGCACTGCACCTCACGTGGCCATTTGCATTGCCAGTCACTCTGGCTTTTTTATTGTCTGCGTGTGGCCAGGAAACGGCGGTGCAAGTCACCGTACGACCGGCCATGGTGGTGCAGCCAGAGCCTTCGGCACAGGCAATGGAAAGTTATCCGGGTGAAGTTCGCGCGCGTTATGAGCCTGATCTGGCGTTCCGCATCGGCGGCAAAGTCAGCCGACGACTGGTCGATGAAGGCCAGCGGGTGAAGGCTGATCAGCCACTCGCCGAACTCGATCCGCAAGACGTGCGCCTGCAACTGGAAGCCACTCGCGCGCAAGTCGCCGCTGCCGAAGCCAATCTCAATCTGGTGCGTGCCGAGCGCGACCGCTACAAGACCCTGATGGATCGGCAGATGGTCAGTCGCTCGGCCTATGACAATGCCGAAAACCTCTTTCGCTCCGGCGAAGCACGCCTCAAGCAAATCAAAGCCGAATTCAACGTCTCGACCAACCAGGCCAGTTACGCCGTGTTGCGTGCGCCCCAGGACGGTGTGGTAGCCAAGCGTTCGGTGGAAGTCGGGCAAGTGGTGGCCGCCGGACAAACCGTGTTCACCCTCGCCACCGATGGCGAACGCGAAGTGCTGATCAGCCTGCCGGAGCAGAGCTTCGGCCGCTTCAAGGTGGGTCAGCCGGTGACCGTCGAACTCTGGACTCAGCAGAACCAGCGCTTCGCCGGACAGATTCGCGAGCTGTCGCCGGCGGCCGATCCGAAATCCCGTACCTTCGCTGCAAGGATTTCCTTCGCCAGCGGCAAAGTCCCGGCCGAGCTCGGCCAGAGCGCCCGGGTGTTCGTGCAGTCCGCCGATGTCGTGTCGCTGTCGGTGCCGCTTTCGGCGCTGACCGCGGAAAATGGCGCTACTTACGTCTGGGTCGTCAACGCCAACAACACTCTGAAAAAGACCCCCGTGCGCGTCGGCCCGTTTGGCGAGAAAACCGTACCGGTGCTTGAAGGCTTGAACGCCAGTGATTGGGTCGTCGCCGCTGGCGTGCATGTGCTGCTCGAAGGTCAGCAAGTGCGTCCGGTGGATCGCTCCAATCGTGTAGTCAATCTGGCGGACAAGGAGTAAGTCCCGATGCGCTTCAACCTTTCCGAATGGGCGCTGCGTAATCGCCAGATCGTATTGTTCCTGATGCTTTTGCTGGCCATCGTCGGTGCGCTGTCCTACACCAAACTCGGCCAGAGCGAAGACCCGCCGTTTACCTTCAAGGCCATGGTCATCCAGACCCGCTGGCCGGGCGCGACGGCGGAGGAAGTTTCGCGTCAGGTCACCGAGCGCATCGAAAAGAAACTGATGGAAACCGGCGAGTACGAACGCATCGTTTCGTTCTCTCGTCCCGGCGAATCCCAGGTCACGTTTATCGCCCGCGATTCGATGCACTCCAACCAGATCCCCGATCTCTGGTATCAGGTGCGCAAGAAGGTCAGCGACATCCGCCAGACCCTGCCGCCGGAGATTCAGGGGCCGTTTTTCAACGATGAATTCGGCACTACTTTCGGCAATATCTACGCGCTGACCGGCGACGGTTTTGACTACGCCGTGCTCAAGGATTATGCCGACCGCATCCAGATCCAGCTGCAACGGGTCAAGGATGTCGGCAAGGTCGATCTGCTTGGGTTGCAGGACGAGAAGATCTGGGTCGAGCTGTCCAACGTTAAACTCGCCACCCTCGGCTTGCCGCTGGCGGCAGTGCAGCAGGCGCTGGAAGAACAGAATGCGGTGTCTACAGCAGGGTTCTTTGAGACTGGCAGTGAGCGTTTGCAGTTACGGGTCTCGGGGAATTTTCAGACGGTCGACGAGATAAAGAACTTCCCGATCCGGGTCGGCGATCGTACGTTCCGCATCTCCGATGTTGCCGATGTGCGGCGCGGTTTCAACGATCCGCCGGCGCCGCGCATGCGCTTCATGGGCGAGGATGCGATCGGTCTGGCAGTAGCCATGAAGGACGGCGGCGACATTCTCGTGCTCGGCAAGGCATTGGAAGGCGAATTCTCGCGCCTCCAGAAAAACCTCCCGGCCGGCATGCAGTTACGCAAGGTTTCTGACCAACCGGCAGCGGTGAAAACCGGCGTGGGCGAGTTCGTCCAGGTATTGGTCGAAGCGCTGGCGATTGTGTTGCTGGTGAGCTTCTTTTCTCTCGGCGTGCGCACCGGGATGGTGGTGGCACTGAGCATTCCGCTGGTGCTGGCGATGACCTTCGCCTGCATGTATTACTTCGGCATCGGTCTGCACAAAATTTCCCTCGGCGCGCTGGTGCTTGCGTTGGGGTTGCTGGTGGACGACGCGATCATCGCCGTGGAAATGATGGCGATCAAAATGGAGCAGGGCTTCGACCGCATCAAGGCCGCGAGCTACGCCTGGACCAGTACCGCGTTCCCGATGCTCACCGGTACGCTGATCACTGCCGCCGGTTTCCTGCCGATTGCCACGGCGCAATCCGGCACGGGCGAATACACCCGTTCGATCTTTCAGGTGGTGACCATCGCGCTGCTCGCCTCATGGGTGGCGGCGGTGATGTTCGTGCCCTATCTGGGGGAAAAACTGCTGCCGGATCTGGCGAAAATTCACGCGGCCAAACACGGCACGGGTGATGGTCAGCCGGACCCGTATGCCACACCGTTCTATCAGCGGGTACGGCGTTTGGTGGAGTGGTGTGTGGTTCACCGCAAAACCGTAATCGTGCTGACCGTGGGGCTGTTTATCGCGTCGGTGATGCTGTTCCGCTTCGTGCCACAGCAGTTTTTCCCGGCCTCCAATCGGCTGGAGCTGATGGTCGATCTGAAACTGGCTGAAGGCGCTTCGCTGGCGAACACCACCGGTGAGGTCAAACGCCTGGAAGCGATGCTCAAGGATCACGCCGGCATTGATAACTACGTGGCGTATGTCGGCACCGGTTCGCCGCGTTTCTACTTGCCGCTGGATCAGCAGTTGCCAGCGGCGAGCTTTGCCCAGTTTGTGGTGTTGGCGAAGAACATCGAGGAGCGTGAAACGCTGCGCACCTGGTTGATCTCCACGCTGAACGAGCAGTTCCCGGCGCTGCGTTCGCGGGTGACGCGTTTGGAAAACGGCCCGCCGGTTGGCTATCCGGTGCAGTTCCGCGTTACCGGTGAACACATCGAAGAAGTCCGCGCTGTGGCGCGCAAGGTCGCGGCCAAGGTTCGCGAGAATCCGCATGTGGTCAATGTGCATCTGGACTGGGAAGAGCCGAGCAAGGTTGTGTACTTGAACATCGATCAGGATCGCGCCCGGGCACTGGGGGTGAGCACTGCCAATCTGGCGAAATTCCTGCAGAGTTCGTTGACCGGGTCGAGTGTCAGTCAGTATCGCGAAGATAACGAGTTGATCGAGATCCTGCTTCGCGGCACGGTGCATGAACGTACTGAATTGTCTTTGTTGCCGAGTCTGGCGGTGCCGACGGATAACGGTCGCAGTGTGGCGCTGTCGCAGGTCGCCACGTTGGAATATGGCTTTGAGGAAGGCGTCATCTGGCATCGTAATCGGCTGCCGAACGTGACGGTGCGTGCCGACATTTATGGCAAGGAGCAGCCGGCGACGCTGGTGAAGCAGATCATGCCGACGCTGGATTCGATTCGCGCTGAATTGCCGGACGGGTATCTGCTGGATGTTGGTGGGACGGTGGAGGATTCGGAGCGTGGGCAGAAGTCGGTGAATGCCGGGGTGCCGATGTTCATTGTTGTGGTGCTGACGTTGCTGATGGTGCAGTTGCGCAGTTTTTCGCGGACGGCGATGGTGTTTTTGACGGCGCCGTTGGGGTTGATCGGGGTGGTGCTGTTTTTGATGGTGTTCCGGCAGCCGTTCGGGTTTGTGGCGATGCTGGGGACGATCGCGCTTTCCGGGATGATCATGCGTAATTCGGTGATTCTGGTGGATCAGATTGAGCAGGATATTGCCTCTGGGCTCAGGCCTTGGCAGGCGATTATCGAGGCGACGGTGCGGCGCTTTCGGCCGATTGTGTTGACGGCTTTGGCGGCGGTTCTGGCGATGATTCCTTTGTCGCGCAGTGTGTTTTTTGGGCCGATGGCGGTGGCGATAATGGGGGGGTTGATTGTGGCTACGGCGTTGACGCTTTTGTTTTTGCCGGCGTTGTATGCGGCCTGGTTCCGGGTGCGTCGGGAGGGTTGAGCCTTGGCGGCCTTTGGGCCGACCATGCTCTTGGGTTTTGGGTGTATATCCGTTTCTTTGGGCGCTGCGGCTGGTGGTTTCGCTCTTACAGCGAGTCACCTTTTCCAAACGCCGAAAAAAGGTAACCCAAAAGGCTTTGCCCTGACGTTCGGCCCTCGCTGTGGCTCGGGTCCCTTCGTTACGGGATTGATCCGGGGGCATCGCCTCCGGTTTGCTGCGCTGCACCTCCTCTCGATGTGTTTGGCTTCGCCAAACGGTCGCTGCGCTCCCACCCCCCGGATCAATCCCTCCACTCAGCCTGCCGACGGGCTTCCAGATCAAGATCAAGAGCTGCAGCCGAGCTAACGCTCATCCTGTTGAGTGGTGAAGGGCGACGCGGGGCGCGGGCTGTTTTTGCTTTTGCTTTTCTGTGGGAGCGAGCCTGCTCGCGATGGCGGCCTGACAGCCGACCAAGCCCTGAACTGGAGATACTCGATCCAAATGTGGGAGCCAGCCTGCTGGCAATGACGATCTGAAAAGCTAAGTTGTTTGACGGTGTGACGAAAATTCAGAACCTTCCCACATGTTTTTCAGATTGTCCGTCGGACGTGCGATCTCTAGCCTAAGGCTGTCGCTGCAAAAATCAGCGACCGGGTTTCGCAGCCCGGTTAAACTTCAGACGCACAGCGTCCACCATCCGAAAACGGGCGCTTTTTTATGTCTGTGTCATGGCGGCTGTGCGCGGGATACCTTCGGGTATGCCGGGTGCCTGAAGTCCCGGTCTGCGAACCTGCGTACAGCTGCCACCTAACATTCGTTTCGCAGCGAACAGTGGCGGCTCCACTACTTCAGGAGATTTCGCCATGTTCAAACCCACGCCAAACCCGCCCAAACTCTTCAATCATCCCAGCACAATCTTCACCGTCCTCCCCGAAGTCGACTCCGAAACATTACTTGCTAACGCCTGTGAAACGCTGGCCTCAGCCAACATCATGGCCACGGAGCTGGCGTTCACCCTGAGTGGCCCGACGTGTAATCATCTTCTGGGTATTCAGCAGATGATTTCCCTCGCAGAACTGTCGGTGAACCGCGTCCTCGATCAAGTCGATCCGCAAACCTGACGCCTACAAAAAAGCCCGCTGAACGTATGGAGTTCAGCGGGCTTTTTGTTGTTCAGAACATTACAAGGTCCCGAACACCTTCTTCGCCAGACTCGTCGCCGCAGCGGCCGGGTTCTGGCGGATGGTTTCTTCCTGTTTGCCGATCATTTCGAACAGGCCATTGAGCGCTTGCTCGGTGACGTAGTTCTCGACGTTCGCGCTCTTCGCGTCTACTACGCCGAAGGTCGCGGCCTGGCCGGCGAAGGCGTTGTACTTTTGCGCTACGCCGACCTTGTCGGTGGCTTGCTTGACGATCGGCAGGAACTTGGCGCGGATCTGTTCGCGGCTGGATTTGTCCAGGTATTGGGTGGCCGAGTCGTTTCCGCCGCTGAGGATGCCTTTGGCGTCGGCCACGCTCATTTTCTTCACGGCGTCAACGAGGATCGGCTGAGCCTGGGTCACGGCGCTTTCCGCAGCCTTGTTCATGGCGGTTTCCAGTTCTTCGACCTGGGCGCCCATGCCGAAGGCTTTCATCTTGCTGGCGGCTTTGCCGAGTTTGCCCGGCAGTTCGATTTTTACCTCCGGGTTATTGCTGAAACCGCCAGGCGTGCCGAGTTGTTTGACGGCGATTTGCGCGCCTTGGGTCAGGGCATCCTTGAGGCCGCCGGTGGCGTCCTGTTGCGACAGGTCGCTGAGCGACAGTGCCATGGCGCTGGCGGAGATCATCAGGCCCGCGCACAGGCCGGCGAAGCGAAGGGTAGGGCGGAGCATGGCAGCTTCCTTGTTCCAGAAAATGAGTTAACGAGCGGCGTCGACGCGGATCTTCAGCGGCTGCGGGTCGTTGCCGTCGAGTTGCACGGCGTGGTTTTCGGTGGTGATGAACATCAACTCACCGTTGACTTCGATGCGTGCGCTGACCGAGTAGCGGTGGCCGGGTTTGACCTGGGCCGGATCGTAGCTCAAGTGGAAGGGCAGCGGCACCTGGCCTTTGACCGGGCCTTTCTGTTGGTCGAGTACGACGGCTGGCGCGTCGGCCAGTGAAACGTCTTGCAGGCTCACGCTCAAGGTGGCGCTCGGTGGCAGGGCAATGCGTTGCAGGTAGAACACTTCGCCGTCGAGGCCGACCTTGCCGGCGGGTGTGGTCGATTGGCAGGCGCTGAGCAGCGTCGCGGCAGCGAGAATGGTCAGTTTTTTCATGGGAAATCTCCTTTCAATGTGGGAGTGAGCAGGCTCACTCCCACAGGTTGTTCATCAAGCTTCGGGCGGTGTGGCGACCTGATCGGCCGCATCTTCACTGCGGTGCAGCGCCACCTGACGGATCGACAAACGAATCTCCGCCGGCAACACACGTTTCGCCGCGCCTTCGGCCAGTTCGCCGAGCAGTTCGTGGTAGCTCAGCTTGCCGGCTTCGTCGCGGCGCAGCACGTCGAGGTCGAGCAGGGTCTGAATGAAGTGGCGGAACAGGCTCTTGTCGAAAAACTCCGGGGCGTTGAGGCCATGCAGGATCGACAGGCGCTGGGCCATGACGGTGCAGAGGTCTTCCAGTTCTTCGGCGCTGACGGCGTTCTGGCCGGCGTTGAGCAGCAGCGACACGGTCATGTAGAAGCGTTGCAGGGTCTGCGCAATGCTCTTCGACAGCAGGGTCAGCAACACGAAATGCCGCGAACTCGGTGCCGGGCGCAGGTACACCTCTTTTTCGAAACGCAGCAGGCCCTGTTCGACAAATGCTTCCAGCCACTGATCGACCACGGCATCGAGTTCGTCCAGGCTCCAGCGGATGAACAGCTCCGACTGCAAGTACGGGTACAACGCGCGGGTGTAGCGCAGGATTTGGTCGCGGCTCATGCGCGAGGTGCTCTGGAAGAAACTCGCCAGCAGCGCCGGCAGGGCGAAGATGTGCAGCACGTTGTTGCGGTAGTAAGTCATCAGGACGGCATTTTGCTCGTCCAGATAGAGAATCTTGCCCAGTGCGTCGTTCTGCTCGGCCAGTAGATCCATGTCCTTCACATGCTCGATCAGCGCGCGGCCATCGCCTTCCGGCAATGTCGTGTGTGGCGAGTACGGCACCTTGCGCAGCAGCGCCAGATACAGGTCCAGCACCCGCGCCATGGCGCGATCGTCCAGCGCCAGGCGAGTGGTCGACAGCAGCGCCAGCGCCACCAGATTGACCGGGTTGATCGCCGCCGCTTCGTTCAGATGCTGCGCGACTTTCTCGCCGAGGCGATTGGTGGTTTCGTTGAGCCACGCCGGTTTGTACTGCGGGCCGAGTTCCTGCTGGCGCCAGTCCGGTTGCTCGGCGTCGAGGAATTCCGCCAGTTTGATCGGCTCGCCGAAGTTGACGGCGACCTGCCCGAAGCGCTGCTTCAGCGCACCGATGACTTTGAAAATGTCGAAGATCGACTCTTTCTTCTTGCTGGCGCCACGCAGTTCGCCGAGGTAGGTACGGCCCTCCAGCACGCGCTCGTAACCGATGTACACCGGCACGAACACGATAGGCATGCGCGACGAACGCAGGAAGCTGCGCATCGTGATTGCGAGCATCCCGGTTTTCGGTTGCAGCATGCGCCCGGTACGCGAGCGGCCGCCCTCGACGAAGTATTCGACCGGGAAACCTTTGGTGAACAGGGTGTGCAGGTATTCGTTGAACACCGAGGTGTACAGCGGATTGCCTTTGAACGTGCGGCGCATGAAGAACGCACCGCCACGGCGCAGCAGGCTGCCGATCACCGGCATGTTGAGGTTGATCCCGGCGGCGATGTGCGGCGGGGTCAGGCCGTTGCGGAACAGCAAGTACGAGAGCAGCAGGTAGTCGATGTGGCTGCGGTGGCACGGCACGTAGATCACTTCGTGACCCTGGGCGACCTTTTGCACACCTTCGATGTGGTTGACCTTGATGCCGTCGTAGATCTTGTTCCAGAACCAGCTCAACACCACCTCTAGGAAGCGGATCGCGGTGTAGGTGTAGTCCGAGGCGATCTCGTTGCCGTAGCGCAGAGCCTGGGCCTTGGCTTTTTCCGGGGAGATGTTTTCGCGCTCGGCTTCGTCGAGGATCGCTTGCTTGACCAGTGGCTGGTTGAGCAGGCCTTTGACCAGGTTGCGGCGGTGGGAAATGTCCGGGCCGATCACCGCTGCCTTGAGGTTGCGAAAGTGTACGCGCAGGATCCGCTGGGCCATGCGCACGGTGCGCTCGTGGCCCTTGTTGTGTTCGATCAACTCGCGCAGGTGGATCGGTGCGGAGAACTGCACACGAGTCTTGCGCCCGAGAATCATGATGCTCAGCAGCCGGCGCAGACGCCCGGTGACCGCCCAGCTGTCGGCGAACAGCAGCTTCCACGGACTGTTTTCGCTGTCCGGTGACTGACCCCAGAACACACTGACTGGAATGATCTGCGCGTCTTCGGCGGCGTTTTGCGTGAGGGCGCTGACCAAACGGGTCAGGGTTGGCGGGGCACCGCGCTTGTCCTGACGGCCGAGCCAGTCCGGGTCCGGTGTCAGATAGAAGAACGCGGCAGGCTCAATCAACGAACCCACCGATACCGGCAAAACCGGACGCGGCAGACCGGCCTTGGTGCACTCGGTATCGAGCACGGCCAGATCGGTCAGCGATGGGTTTTGCAGGACGTAGAACACCGGACGACTGCGGTCGAGGTTGAGGGTGAACGACGACTGGTTGATCGTCTCCGAGCGAACCCAGAGGTACAACAGTCGGCGCAAGGTGCCAAACACAAGACGGCGAAACGGGGAGCGGGTCATACGGCTTCTGCGTGAGTTGATAAAACCGAGCGTTTGCTCGGGTGGGCGCTAGTGTGACGGATTCATCGAAAATCGGCAAAAAAGCGGCGAAGTAAACTCCGGTTGAGAGTTTTCGTGCCTGTCATATACTCGGCGCTCTGTCGCCGGGGCCCTTTTATGGACGTCGGACGCAGGCTGACGTTCCTCAAAGGCTTTCCTGCGAAAAGCCTGTTCAATAATAAAAAAGGAGTATGAACAGATGGCAACACGTGAAACCGGCAACGTGAAGTGGTTCAACGACGCCAAGGGCTACGGCTTCATTCAGCGTGAAGACGGGGTGGACGTGTTCGTGCACTACCGCGCGATTCGCGGCGAAGGGCATCGGTCGCTGACCGAAGGCCAGCAGGTCGAGTACGCCCTGATAACTGGCGAGAAGGGTTTGCAGGCGGAAGATGTTGTAGGCCTGTAAATCCAGGATCAAAAGATCGCAGCCTTCTGCAGCTACTACAAAAGCTGCCGCAGGCTGCGATCTTTTTTTGGGTGTGAAATTTCATCCAACGCTGCGCTGTATGAATAAACACCCTGTCAGATCTGACAGTAGACAGCTTTTGTTCTCACGGCTACTTTCGCGAAAACGTGCCCTGGAGCCCGTATTTTCAGGGCTCTACCTACGCGAGAGGAAAGCGGTCATGTGGAAGGGTATTTCGATTTTGCTGGTCTTGGGGCTTTTCGGGTGCTCAGGTCAGACGACCTCCGAAAATGCTTCTCCGGAACCGCTCGCTCGCGTAATGACAGGCCTGGCATTGCCACAACAAGAACCAGGTATTTCGGCGGCGCAGCCAGCGATATTCAAAGTGGTCGACGCGCCGGGAGGCGAGTTGAATGTTGATACCCTCGGCACAGAGGCCACTGTTCAGGTGAATTATCCGAGTCAGGCGCCTAGGGACACCGTCGGTGTGCGCCTGACCGGTGTGGCGTTGCGTGATGCGCCAATCCAGACCGTGTCCACCGTGGGCACGCTGACCTTCAAGTTGCCCAAAGCCTGGATCAGCGAAAACAAGGGGCGTACGGTCAACCTGACTTACACCTACAAGGTCGGCGGTGTCGGAAATCTGATTACCTCGTCCCCACTGAGCATCCGCGTGGTCAGCGCGCAGGGCCAGAGTGTGTTCAAGGTGGTCGAAGCCCCGACGGGCGAGTTGAATGCCGATACGCTCGGTACCGAAGCCAACGTACAGGTCAGTTATCCGAGCCTGGCAGCGAAGGACACCGTCGGTGTGCGCCTGACCGGTGTGGCGTTGCGTGATGCGCCAATTCAGACCGTGTCCACCGTGGGCACGTTGACCTTCAAGTTGCCCAAAGCCTGGATCAGCGAAAACAAGGGGCGTACGGTCAACCTGACTTACACCTACAAGGTGGGTGGTGTCGGAAATATGATTACCTCGTCCCCACTGAGCATCCGCGTGGTCAGCGCGCAGGGCCAGAGTGTGTTCAAGGTGGTCGAAGCCCCGACGGGCGAGTTGAATGCCGATACGCTCGGTACCGAAGCCAACGTACAGGTCAGTTATCCGAGCCTGGCAGCGAAGGACACCGTCGGTGTGCGCCTGACCGGTGTGGCGTTGCGTGATGCGCCAATTCAGACCGTGTCCACCGTGGGCACGCTGACCTTCAAGTTGCCCAAAGCCTGGATCAGCGAAAACAAGGGGCGTACGGTCAACCTCACTTACACCTACAAGGTGGGTGGAGCGGGCAGTCTGATTACATCGTCATCGCTGCCCGTGCGGGTAATCGGTACGGTGCCGGAAGGCGATGGGCAGCGCGTTGCCAATGATCTTAATGCACAGTACGCCGATACGCGGCCAAATTGCGGCAGTGCTTCTCTACCTGCGGCGTTGTGTTCAGGTGTCATATTGCGGGCGACGATCAATGGCACCGGCTATCGCGCCTGGAACCCCAGTCCGCTTTCGCAGCAGAACGGTGGCGTTTCATTTTTTTACTTGCGTAAAGATGCGCGCTTCAAAGGATTTCCCGCCAGCTATCCAAACACCAGTGGTTTCATTTTTTTTCCATCTCAGCAACGCCCGGCGGGGAGCGTGGAAGTTCAGGTTCTATGCATTTTTCCCATAGACGGAGGCAGTGACATAAGGGCTGATCAGGGCTGTGGCGTATCCCGTAACTATCCAACGGTCAGTCGCTCATGCGAACAGCAGGGAATTACCACTGCTGCAGGATGGCTCAACCATTACAACCAGGGGCCCGCAGGATGGAAATACCAGCGTCAGTGTGGGTTCAATGTCCGATCCAGTCAGGGAACGCTTGCAGCCAATACGTTTTATCAGGGAATACTGGCCATGAATTTAATGGGGGCCGAGTCTTTCAACTCGTGGAATGAAATCCGTCTGGCGACATGGCCACAGAACATCCATACGACCATTCCGATCAAGGCGTTCTTTTATACGAGTAACGGTTTGGCGGATGCCCGATTCAACCAGCAGGACTTTTACAAGTATTCCAGCAAGGCAGTGCCGATCATCAAAGTGACATTGCCCAGAACGACTGCAGAGTCAGCCCGGTTCGAATTCAACAAGGGTGATCAGGTCGTGGGTAGTTGGAACTGAGGAGAGGAGCAATGATTCGAGGTTCAGAGCTATGAACTTCAGGATCAAAAGATCTCAGCCTGCGGCAGCTCCTACAAGTGTATACATCACCCTGTAGGCACTGCCCGAGGCTGCGGTCTTTTTTGAGTGAGAATGCCCTGAAAGCATTACTGTACGAATAATCACTCTGTCAGTTATGACAGTATGCGGCTTTTTTTCAGGCCTGCCGTCGCGGAACAAGACCCCTGTAAATCAGAGTTTTCAGGGCTCTGTCCGTTCGAGGGGATTGAAATCAGGCGGTCTTCCAGGTGATCTCTTCTTCACCATCGGCGCTGATGCGCATCCAGCGATCCGCCGTTTCCTCGCCTTCTTCCTCGACCCACGTCCCCGGCGCACAACGCACTTCGACGTTCAGCGCAGCAAACGCGGCCCGGGCGCAGGCGATGTCGTCATCCCATGGGGTCGCATCGCTTTCCAGGTACAGGCTGTTCCACTTGCCCACGGCTTTCGGCAGCCAGGTCACCGGGACTTTGCCTGCCATGCACTTGTAGGTTTGGCCTTTCTGCACCCAGTCGCTGCACGGGCCCAGCGCTTCGCCCAGCCAGGCCGAAATGGCCTTGTGGTCGACGTCGGCGTCTTTCAGGTAAATCTCGATATCCGGTTGGCGCATGGATGTCCTCACTGCGGGTCTGAAAAATCCATTCGCGGATTTAGCCGGCCCCGGGCATTTGCCCGAGACCAAAAGTTATTGAAGAACGAAATAATCGTAGCGCATCGACACGGTGGTCTCGAACGGCTCGGCCTGTTCGATCACCGCCGCGCGACGCTCGGCGCTGGCACGCCAGCCGTGGGGCGTCATCGCCAGCAGGTTGGCGCGATCCTCGGGCTTGTCCAGCGTCAGTTTGAACTCAAGCGTCTCACTGTGCGCCAGCGCCATGCCTTCCGGCACCAGGGCCAGATGCTTGTCGTCGGTGTACTCACGGACTTCGTCGTATAGACGTTCGCGCAACTCCATCAGATGGCCACTGGTCGGGCCGACTTTCATCAGCCCGCCGCCTACGCTGAGCAGACGCTTGGCTTCTTCCCAATCCAATGGACTGAAAACACTGGCCAGGAACTGGCAACTGCCCGACGCCAACGGCACGCGGGCCATGCTGGCGATCAACCAGGTCAGTTGCGGATTGCGTTTGCAGGCGCGTTTGACCGCTTCACGGGAGATGTCCAGCGCGTAGCCATCGGCATCCGGCAGGGCCTCGGCGATCTGCGCGGTGTAGTAACCCTCGCCACAGCCGATATCGACCCAGCGCGCCGGCGCGTAACTCGCTGCCAGCTCCGCCAGACGCTTGGCCACCGGCGCGTAATGCCCAGCGTTCAGGAAGTCGCGGCGGGCCTCGACCATTGCCTGATTGTCGCCAGGATCGCGGCTGTTCTTGTGCTGCACCGGCAACAGATTCAAGTAACCCTGACGCGCACGGTCGAAACGATGCCCGGCGGGGCAGACCACGCCGTTATCCACCGCATTCAGCGGCTCACTGCAGATCGGGCACGCAAGCATCAGGCAAGCAACTTGATCAGAGTCTGGTAGTAGATCTCGGTCAATACGTCGAGATCGGCCGCCAGTACGCGCTCGTTGACCTGGTGAATGGTCGCATTGACCGGGCCCAGTTCAACCACCTGAGTGCCCATGGTCGCGATGAAGCGGCCATCGGAAGTGCCACCGCTGGTAGACGCCTTGGTCTCGCGGCCGGTGATGTCCTTGATGCTCGCCGACACCGCGTCAAGCAGTGCGCCCGGCTCGGTGAGGAATGGCAGGCCGGACAGCGCCCAGTCGATGTGCCAGTCCAGGTCATGTTTGTCGAGGATGTCGGCAACGCGTTTCTGCAGGCCTTCAACGGTGGATTCGGTGGAGAAACGGAAGTTGAACACGGCCACCAGGTCGCCCGGAATCACGTTGGTCGCGCCGGTGCCGGAGTTGACGTTGGAAATCTGGAAACTGGTCGGCGGGAAGAAGTCGTTGCCGTGATCCCAGTGCTCGGCGGCCAATTCGGCCAGCGCCGGAGCTGCCAGGTGGATCGGGTTCTTCGCCAGATGCGGGTAGGCCACGTGGCCCTGAATACCCTTGATGGTTAGCTTGGCACCAAGCGAGCCGCGACGGCCGTTTTTGACCACGTCACCCACCAGCGTGGTGCTCGACGGTTCGCCGACGATGCACCAGTCCAGACGCTCGTTACGCGCGACCAGACGTTCAACCACTGCCTTGGTGCCGTGGTGCGCCGGGCCTTCTTCGTCGCTGGTGATCAGAAACGCGACTTTGCCTTTGTGGTTCGGGTAGTCGGCGACGAAGCGCTCGGCGGCGACAGTCATCGACGCCAGGCTGCCTTTCATGTCTGCCGCGCCACGGCCGCAGAGCATGCCGTGTTCATCGATGATGGCGTTGAACGGGTCGATCTGCCATGCAGTCACCGGGCCGGTCGGCACTACGTCGGTGTGACCGGCGAAGCACAGCACCGGGCCGTCGTTGTTGCCATGGATGGCCCAGAAGTTATCCACATCCTCGATGCGCATCGGCTCCAGGGTGAAACCGGCATCACCTAGGCGCTGCATCATCTGCTTCTGGCAATCGGCGTCGACCGGCGTCACGGACGGACGGCGGATCAGGTCGATGGCGAGTTGGAGGGTCGGCGAAAGGTCGGCGTGGGCCGTCATGGAGAACTCCGGAATCTGGGGGCAAGGCGCGTAAAATGGCGGTTATCTTAAAGCAAAACGGCGACCATTGGCCGCCGTTTAGTGCATCGATGAGGATTTAGACGGCCGGTGCTGGCTCAGGTGCCGCCGAAGGTTTTGGCAGCGACGACAGGAACGCCATGATCAATGCCGCCAGGTACGGCAACGATTGCACCAGCAACATGACCACCCAGAAGCGCATGTCGTTGCTTGGAATACCCTGCACCAGGTAGATCCCCAGCGCCGCGCCCCACAACAGCAGCATGATGAACAGCTCTTCCCGCGCTTCGGAAATCGCCACCCAGAAGCCATGGTTGTCGGCGTTTTTCGGCGTGCGGAAGAACGGAATGCTGCTGGTGAAGAAGCCGTACAACACCGCTTTGGCGATGGTGTGAGACAACGCCAGACCCGCCAGTGCCGCGCAGAATGCATCTTTCAGGTTCACGCCCACCGCGCGGCGATACAGGAAGATGATCTTGCCGACCTTGAACACGAACAGTGCCAATGGCGGGATCGCGAAGATCAACAGTGGCGGATCGACCCGTTGCGGCACGATGATCATAGCCGCCGACCACAACAGTGCGCCGACGGTGAAGAAGATGTTCATGCCGTCCGCCACCCACGGCAACCAGCCCGCGAGGAAGTGGTAACGCTGGCCACGGGTCAGTTCGGTGTCCTTGCCGCGCAGCAGGCTGCCGGTGTGACGCTTGATGATCTGGATTGCGCCGTAAGCCCAGCGGAAACGCTGCTTCTTGAAGTCGATGAACGTATCCGGCATCAGACCCTTGCCGTAACTGTCGTGGTAATACGCCGCCGACAGGCCTTTTTCGAACACGCGCAGACCCAGTTCAGCGTCTTCACAGATGCACCAGTCGGCCCAGCCCAATTCTTCGAGCACCGAACGACGGGTCATGGTCATGGTGCCGTGCTGGATGATCGCGTCGCGGTCGTTACGGGTGACCATGCCGATATGGAAGAAGCCTTTGTACTCGGCGTAACAGAGCTTCTTGAAGGTGCTTTCGTTCTGGTCGCGGTAATCCTGCGGCGACTGCACCACGGCAATTTTCGGGTCGGCGAAGTGCGGCACCATGTGCTTGAGCCAGTTCGGATGCACGCAGTAATCGGAGTCGATCACCGCGATCACTTCGGCATCCTTGGCAGTGTGCGGAAGCAGATAATTCAACGCGCCGCCCTTGAAACCTGCCAATGGCGCGACGTGGAAGAACTTGAAGCGCGGGCCGAGGGTTTCGCAGTAGTCGCGCACCGGTTCCCACACCGCCGGGTCCTTGGTGTTGTTGTCGATGATCAGGACTTCGTAGTCCGGGTAATCGAGGGCGGCCAGGGCGTCGAGGGTCTGTTTGACCATTTCCGGCGGCTCGTTGTAGCAAGGCACGTGGATCGACACTTTTGGCCGGTAGCTGGAGTCGCCTTCCACGGGCAGGAATTCCCGTCGGCGTTTGTGAATCCACACCGCTTCGGCCAGTTCATGGGCCTCGGTGAGCAACACGATAAATACCCCGAGCGCCCCGAGCGCCAGGAGGAAGCCCACTGTCAGGCTGAACCACGTGCTGTATTGCAGGCTGTAGTCGTAACCGATCCATACCAGCACCGACCCGCAAAGGAAGGCGATAAAGGTCAGGAAGATCCGGCCACGCTGGCGCAGGGCCGAACCGTCGATCATCAGCAAGGTCAGCGACAACAGCGCCAGTACCACCGAGCCAACCGCCAGCACACGCCATTGCGGGATCGCCACCACCGGGCCTTCGAAGTTGAATTTCTGCTGACGCGCGGCGTTGAACACGCCCCAATACGCGCCAACCGAACCTTCGTCACTGGCTTTCCACGGCTGGTCGAACGCTTCGATCACGAAGTAGTTGAAGCCCTGGCGGTTGAGCTTGTTGACCAAAGTTCGCAGGTAGATCGCCTGATCCGCCGGCGACGCATCGGCGCCGCCGCGCATTCGGCCGTTGCTCGGCCAGCCCACCTCGGACAGCAGCAGCGGTTTTTTCGGGAACATCTTTTTCAGGTCGCGGGCGCGGTCGAAAACGAACTGGCCGGCCTTGTCGACCGGGATGAATTCCCAGTACGGCAGAACGTGAGCGGCAATCAGATCGACGTGCTTGGCCAGCTCCGGGTGTTCTTCCCAGACGTGCCATTGCTCGGAGGTGGTCACCGGTACTTTGACGGCTGCGCGTACGCGATCAAGCAGCACGCTCAGTTGCTCGGCAGTGATTTCCTTACGGAAGATCGCTTCGTTGCCGACTACCACGCGAACCACGCTGCGCGAGGTGTTCGCCAGTTCGATGGCGCGAGTGATTTCCCGCTCGTTGCGCTCCTGATCGGGGCTGATCCAGATCCCCAAGGTCACGCGCAAACCAAATTCTTCCGCCAGTTTCGGGATGTCTTGCAGCGAGCCATCGACCGAGTAGATGCGGATGTTGTCCGTCAGCTTGCTCATGATCTCCAGGTCACGGCGCATTTCTTCGTCGGAAGGGTACTGATCCTTCTGCGGGAATTGGCCCTGCTGGAACGGCGAGTAGGAGAAACCGGAGATCTGCTCCGGCCAGTTGGGCGCGGAGACCGGGCGATTGATCAGCGCCCAGAAGCCGGTGAACAGGGCGGCGATTGCCAGAACCACCACCAGGTTGAGACCAAATTTACGCGATGACATAGCTGTTTCGGGTTCCAAAGGCTGTGGAACGGAGGATCGGTAGGCTATACGCCAATGGGGCGCGCATCCTACACCGGTAGTTCGCAAGTCGTACAACAGACAGGGAATTGCCTGACATTGGGCAATCCGCTTTGACTTAAGTTCTTACACTTGTAGATCGAAGGTTAAAACTTGTCGCTGCGTAGCCCTATAATGCGCGCCGGTTTTTGGGGTAATGGTCATGAGTACAGAAGATCCGCGGTTTGCAGGCATCGCCCGTTTGTATGGCATCGAAGGCATGGAGCGCTTGCGCGCGGCCCATGTGGCGATCGTCGGCGTCGGTGGCGTCGGCTCCTGGGCGGCGGAAGCCATCGCCCGTTGCGGCGTCGGCGAAATATCCCTGTTCGATCTGGATGACGTTTGCGTGAGCAACGCCAACCGCCAGTTGCATGCGCTGGACAGCACCGTCGGCAAACCGAAGGTCGAGGTGATGGCCGAGCGACTGCGCGGGATCAACCCGGACTGCACCGTCCATGCGGTGGCGGATTTCGTCACTCGCGACACCATGGCCGAATACATCACGCCGAACATCGACTGCGTGATTGACTGCATCGACGCCGTCAACGCCAAGGCTGCGCTGATCGCCTGGTGCAAACGCCGCAAGATCCAGATCATCACGACTGGCGGTGCGGGCGGGCAGATTGATCCGACGCTGATTCAGGTCTGCGATCTGAACCGCACGTTCAACGACCCGTTGGCTTCGAAAGTGCGATCCACGCTGCGTCGTGACTACGGTTTCTCGCGCACCGTGACCCGTCACTACAGCGTGCCGTGTGTGTTTTCCACGGAACAACTTCGCTACCCGAAACCGGATGGCAGCATCTGTTTGCAGAAGAGTTTTGTCGGTGATGGCGTGAAACTGGACTGCGCGGGCGGGTTTGGCGCGGTGATGATGGTGACGGCGACGTTCGGCATGGTCGCGGCGACCAAGGCTGTGGATAAGATTGTGGCGGGTGTTCGGCGGCCGGCGGATCGAGTCAAACCTCAGGTTTGATGCCGGGGCTGATGGCCTCATCGCTGGCAAGCCAGCGCCCACAGGTATTTGGTAGGTTCACTGCATTTGTGAACACCATAGAACCTTGTGCGAGCTGGCTTGCCAGCGATGGCGATTAACTCGCCAACTCATTCATCCGCTGGAGCACCGCATTGAGGCCATTGCTGCGCGACGGCGACAACTGCCGCGAAAGCCCTAGCTGGCTGAACCAGTCCGGCAAATCCACCTGCTGCAATTCAGTCGCCGACAACCCGTTGACCCGCAACAACAGCAATGCCACCAACCCGCGAATCATCCGCGCATCACTGCTGGCGCTGAATTGCCAGTGGCCGTCCTGCAACTCGCCCAGCAACCACACTTGGCTTTCACAGCCATGCACCCGGTTGGCATCGCATTTATCCGCGTCGCTCAGCGGCGGCAGACGGTCACCGAACTGCATCAGCAATCGCGCCCGCTGTTCCCAGCCGGCAGCGCTCTGAAAGGTTTGCAGCGCCTCGGCGGCATCATTCGGCAGGCTCATCGCAACAACTCCAGCGCCTGATCCAGCGCTTCGAAAAAACGCTCCAGATCCTCGGAATCGTTGTACAACGCCAGCGACACTCGAATCGCCCCGGCCAGCTCGAAGCTTTTCAGCAACGGCATGGCGCAGTGGTGCCCGGCGCGCACGGCAATGCCTTGCTCGGTCAGCAGATGCGCGAGATCGGCGTTGTGTACGCCCTCGACGACAAAACTGGCCAGGGCCAGTTGCGGCTTGCCCAGTAGACGAATGCCATTGCGGGCAGCGAGGCCGCGCAGCAGATAGTCGTGCAGCGCCGCTTCATGAGCGGACACGGCTTCCTGATCCAGCCCGGCAAGATAATCGAGGGTCGCACCGAGGCCGATCACGCTGGCAATCGGCGGCGTGCCGGCTTCAAAACCCAGCGGGGCAGGGCGGAAGCGCGAATCGTGGTAGTTGGCTTCCAGCACCATTTCACCGCCGAACTGCCACGGCTTCAGCTGTTCCAGCGCTTTATTGCGCCCGAACAGAACACCGAGGCCATCGGGGCCGTACAGCTTGTGGCTGGAAAACACATAAAAGTCACAACCAAGCGCCTGCACGTCATGTCGACCGTGCACCACACCTTGGGCGCCGTCGACCACAGTCAGCGCGTTCTGCGCCTTGGCCATGCCCAGCAGCGCCGGCAACGGTTGCCACGCACCCAGCACGTTGGACAACTGACTGACCGCCAGCAAGCGGGTGCGTGGGCCGATCAGGTGCACGGCGGCAGCGAGGTCGATTACGCCATCGTCATCCAGCGGCAGGATCACCAGTTTCAGATCGCGACGTTGTGCCAGTTGCTGCCACGGCAGCAGGTTGGCGTGATGCTCCAGGGCGCTGATGACAATTTCATCGCCCGGATGGAAGAGGTGCTCCAGGCCATACGCCAGGAGATTCAGCGCACTGGTGGCGCCGTGGGTAAAGATGATTTGCCCGCTGTCACCGGCATTCAGCCACTGGGCCACCTTGAGCCGACTGTCTTCGAACGCCTGTGTCGCGTGGGCACCGGGAAGATGCTGCGCGCGATGCACATTGGCCGCGCCGTTGGCGTAGTAATGCGCCAGCGCGTCGAGCAAGGCCTGAGGTTTTTGCGTGGTGGCGGCGTTGTCCAGATAGGTCTGGTCTTGCCGTTGCAGGGCGGCGATGGCCGGGAAATCGGCACGCCAGGGGGAGGGAATCATCACGGTTCATAGCCCTGGTGAAGAGGGGCGGAATTACGCCAAACCTTGTGGGAGCGAGCAGGCTCGCTCCCCCAGGTGCTTACAGCACTTAGTTGTGAGCGTGCAGCGCTTCGTTGAGTTCGATCGCCGATTTGTGGGTTTTGCACTCCACGGCACCGGTTTCCGAATTGCGACGGAACAGCAGGTCGGTCTGACCGGCCAGTTCACGCGCCTTCACGACTTTGACCAGATTATTGTTCTCGTCCAGCAGCGCTACTTTGGTACCGGCGGTCACGTACAGACCCGACTCGACAGTGTTGCGGTCGCCCAACGGGATGCCGATACCGGCGTTGGCGCCGATCAGGCAGCCTTCGCCAACCTTGATCACGATGTTGCCGCCGCCCGACAGGGTGCCCATGGTCGAGCAACCGCCGCCCAGGTCCGAACCCTTGCCGACGAAGACGCCTGCGGAGACGCGGCCTTCGATCATGCCCGGGCCTTCGGTGCCGGCGTTGAAGTTGATGAAACCTTCGTGCATCACGGTGGTGCCTTCGCCCACGTAGGCGCCCAGACGCAGACGCGCAGCATCAGCGATACGCACGCCGGCCGGTACCACGTAGTCGGTCATTTTCGGGAACTTGTCCACCGAGAACACTTCCAGCAGCTCGCCGCGCAGACGGGCTTCCAGTTGCAGTTCGGCCAGTTCGCTCAGGTCGATTGCGCCCTGGCTGGTCCACGCTACGTTCGGCAGCAGCGGGAAGATACCGGCAAGGCTCAGGCCGTGCGGCTTGACCAAACGATGGGACAGCAGGTGCAGCTTGAGGTAGGCCTCAGGTGTCGAGGTCAGCTGCACATCTTCAGCCAGCAGCGTGGCAACCAGCGGCTTGTGGCTCTCGGCCAGACGGGTCAGCAGCTTGCCTTGAACGGCGTCGATACCTTTGACGGCTTCAGCCAGTTGCGCAGCCTGTGCGGTGGTGAAAGTGATGGCCTGGTTGCCTTCGGTGTAACCGAGGATCGGTGCAACGGCAGCGACCAGTTCGGCCGAAGGATTGAGCAGTGGCTGTGCGTAGAACACTTCCAGCCACGCGCCTTGGCGGTTCTGGGTGCCGACACCGAAAGCGATGCTGAACAGGGAATTGGACATGTGAATACCTCTACAAAAAAGTGACGGGCTGCTTATTTGATCGCGGCCGCGTAGATGTCTGGCTTAAAGCCAATCAGGGTTCGGTCACCGAGATCGAGCACCGGGCGCTTGATCATCGAGGGTTGAGCGAGCATCAGTTCGATGGCTTTCGACTGGTCGAGATCGGCTTTACGTTCGTCGTCGAGTTTGCGAAAGGTCGTGCCTGCACGGTTCAACACCGTTTGCCAGCCGTGCTCGTCACACCATTGAGTCAGGTGCTCACGGTCGATGCCGGCAGTCTTGTAATCATGGAAGTCGTAGCTGACAGCGTGTTCATCGAGCCAGGTGCGCGCCTTCTTCATGGTGTCGCAGGCTTTGATGCCGAAAAGGTGCAACGTTTTACTTGAATCGGTCAAGGAATCGCCCCCTTTACAGGTGCTGGAAAAAAATGGTGTCGGATTATGCCATGACCCTTCAGCTAATACGCAAAACCTGTGGGAGCCGAGTTTCAGAGGGCTGCGACATAGGTGCAAAGGCCAGGCACAGCCTAAGCGGCTAATATGGCAGTTCAACGCTGTCGATCGTCTGAGATTTTCGCTTTATGCAAACTGCTTACACCGTCCTGATCCTGCTGATGCTGGTCAGCATCTCGCGTCTGGTCGGACGGGTAATTCCGCTGCCGCTTCCTCTGGTACAAATCGCCGCCGGCGCCCTGTTGGCCTGGCCAACACTTGGTCTGCACGTGGCGCTGGACCCGGAGCTTTTCCTGTTTCTGTTCCTGCCACCGCTGTTGTTCTCCGACGGATGGCGCATGCCCAAGCGTGAGCTCTGGCACCTGCGTGGGCCGATTCTGACACTGGCAGTCGGGCTGGTGCTGTTTACCGTGGTGGGCGCCGGGTATTTCATTCACTGGTTACTGCCAACGATTCCGCTGCCCGTGGCTTTCGCATTGGCGGCGGTGTTGTCGCCAACGGACGCCGTAGCGGTCTCGGCCATTTCGCAAAACCGCTTGCCCACGCCGCTGATGCACATGCTGCAAGGTGAAGCGCTGATGAACGACGCTTCGGGTCTGGTGACGTTCAAGTTCGCCTTGGTCGCAGCGGTGACCGGGGTGTTCTCGCTGGCTAATGCGAGCCTGACGTTTGTGCTGGTGGCGGTTGGAGGGTTGGCCGTCGGGGTGGCGTTGAGCTGGCTGGTGGGTCGCCTGCGCGCCTGGATGATTGCCCGCGGCTGGGACGATCCGGCTACCCATGTGGTGTTTATGTTGCTGCTACCGTTCGCCGCGTATGTGCTGGCCGAACGATTGGGGGCTTCGGGCATTCTGTCTGCCGTGGCGGCGGGGATGATGCAGAGCTGGCTCGATCTGCTGCCGCGTCAGACCAGCACTCGCCTGCTCAATCGCAGTGTCTGGGCATTGCTGGAGTTCGCCTTCAATGGTCTGATCTTCCTGCTGCTGGGTCTGCAATTGCCGGACATCATCAAGGCCGTTGTCAGTCATGAGCCGACACTCTGGCCGACGCTGCTGTATCGCTGCCTCGACGTGGTGGCAATTTTTCTAGCGCTGGTGGTGCTGCGATTTGTCTGGGTACAAAGTATCTGGCGTTTGTCAGTGCTCCTGCGACGTTTGCGCGGCAAGGGTGATCTGACCCAGGTGCCCACCGCGCGATCCTGCTGGCTGCTGACGGTGGGCGGTGTGCGCGGTGCGGTGACGCTGGCGGGTGTGATGTCAGTGCCGATGCTGATGGGAAGCGAAGCGTTTCCCGAACGGGATCTGCTGATTTTTATCGCCGCCGGGGTGATTCTGCTGTCGCTGATTTCGGCGTGTATCGCGTTGCCATTGCTCCTGCGAGGCATTCAGAAGAGCCCCGACGAAAAGCGCCGTCAGGAAGTGCGCGATGCCTGGCGCAAAACTGCCGAGGCCGCGATTCATTCGTTGGAGACCGAAGAACTCGCACCGCAAGACGCCGCACAAGCGGCACTGGCAGCGGAACTGAAAGCACGGATCATGTCCGAGTATCGCCATCAACTCGACGTGTTCAACGATTCCGCCGAAGCCCAGGCGCTGGCGTTCCAGATGGATCTGCTGGAACGCCGTTTGCGCCTGAAGGCACTACGTGCACAGCGTCTGGAACTCTACAGCCTCAGCCGCCATCACCAGATCGGCGATGACGTACTCAGAGAGGTGCTTGGCGAGTTGGACCTGAGCGAAGCCAATCTGGGGCAGGTCAAGTAGTCGTGAACGACTGTTCCTGACGGTCGTTTCATGGGGTCTCGCAGGAGCCGCCGTCGGGGATATTGATTGGGTAGTAATACGCGACGATTTTTTTGTCTTTGCTGCTGATTTCTGTATTCATCGCCACTTCGAATTTTCCATCGGTGAGTTCCTTTTCGACCGGGTAATGCATGATGGAAGTTGTATCGTAGTCGGTGACGGCGACTTGCTCGGTAATCGGCGTAAAGATGTTCAGGTCCACGCTTTTTTTATTCATGCCCCATTTCTCTGCGTATTCTTTATAGACTTTGGGTTTGTCCCAGGGGATGTTTGCGTCGGGGTGTAAGTGTTCATGATGTAAGCCCAGGGCATGGCCGAACTCGTGCAATACAACTGTGCGAAAATCCAAGTCTCCGGGCCGCGCGGCGATGAACATGGTCGGTTTGTTTGCGTCTATGGTAAGTGCGTCGGTACCGATTTGAGAGGCATTATCAGCAGTATCGGTTTTTATCCTGATTATTCCATCTTTACTGTCGATGAAACTAAAGGTAAGGCTGACATAGTCAGCCCACTCCCAAATATGTCTTTTTATCGCCTCTTTCAGCGCGGCGGGAGGCTGGTCCATGAATGAAATGGTCAGGTGGCGATCAGGCTTCCAGCACTTTGCCAGGATTGCAGTTGCGCGCGGAGACAGGCCGGAGTTGGAGGCGTGTGAAGTATTCTTGGGGTTTTCATTGATGGCTGCTCGGAAACTGGCAACTGGATCAGTTATTTCAAGTTTCAGGCAGGGTTTCGAGTTGAGCATGTTCAATTCCTTTTGATGTATGTAGTTGTCCCGTGTCCGGGCATGGATTTTAGTTGTTTGGGTTTTAAGTTTGCTGGTCAGGCAACTGGTTTTTATTTAGTTGTTGTTTTTGCGCTGATCAAGTTATTTTCTTGGCAACGGAAGGTAAAGTGTGGTGTTGTAAGTTGGCGTTTCTTTATTGTCTGATTACCGTGCCAGATTGCCTGGCACGGTATGTGTGAGTATTACTTCCGGGTAACGAACGCGCGAATTCGTTCTGCGGCTTCTACGCATTCGGCCAAGGGGGCGACCAACGCCATCCGCACGCGACCAGCACCCGGATTGACGCCATCTACGTCGCGGGACAAGTACGAGCCCGGCACCACGGTGACGTGTTCTTCGGCGAACAGGTCGCGGCAGAAAGCTGCGTCGTCGCCTTCAACATTCGGCCACAAGTAGAAGCTGCCGTCGGGGCGCTGCACGTCCATCACCGGGCTGAGGATTTCCAGCACTGCATCGAACTTCTCGCGATACAGCGCGCGGTTGGCACGCACGTGTACTTCGTCGTTCCACGCGGCGACGCTGGCCAACTGGGTTTGTACCGGCATCGCGCAACCGTGGTAGGTGCGATACAGCAGGAAGCCCTTGAGAATGTCTGCATCACCGGCAACGAAACCCGAACGCAATCCCGGCAGGTTGGAGCGCTTGGACAGACTGTGGAAAACCACGCAGCGTTTGAAGTCTTTGCGGCCCAGTTCAACGCAGGCAGTGAGCAGACCCGGCGGCGGGGTCTGTTCGTCGAAGTACAACTCGCTGTAGCACTCGTCGGCGGCAATGACGAAGTCGTATTCGTCGGCCAGGGCGATGAGCTTTTTCAGGGTGTCGACCGGGATCAGCGCGCCGGTCGGGTTACCCGGCGAGCACAGAAACAGGATCTGGCAGCGCTTCCAGATATCTGGCGAAACTGCATCGAAATCAGGGTTGAAGCCGTTTTCATCCAGGCACGGCAGGTAATGCGGCTTGGCCCCCGCGAGGAACGCGGCGCCTTCGTAGATCTGATAGAACGGGTTCGGGCTGACCACCAGCGCATCGTCCCCACGGTTGACCACGGTCTGGGTGAACGCGAATAACGCTTCGCGTGTGCCGTTGACCGGCAGCACGTTACGGGCCGGGTCGATCCAGCCGCTCGGTACGCCAAAGCGGCGCTCGCACCAGCCAGCGATGGCTTCGCGCAGGGCGGGAATGCCAAGGGTGGTCGGGTATACCGCCATCTGATCCAGACTGTTTGCCAGCGCCTCGGCGACAAAGCTTGGGGAGCGGTGTTTCGGCTCACCGATCGACAGGGCGATCGGGCGCTTGTCCGGGTTCGGCGTGACGGTACCGAGCAGGGCGCGGAGTTTCTCGAACGGGTAGGGCTGGAGCTGGTTCAGAGCGTTGTTCATTTGTACGGGGTCTCATTGCAAAGCAGGTTAATCCGGGCGCGCAGTCAGATACTGATGCGCGAAAGCTTGATATCGGGTTCCTGATTGACGCTCAGTTGCTCGACGATCGCATCCTGCAAACGGCTGCACAGCAGGGGATCGGACAGCGGCTGGTTGTGCGCGTCGGTGATGAAGAACACGTCCTCCACCCGTTCGCCCAGGGTCGCAATCTTGGCGTTCTGCAGCGACAGGTCGAACTCCAGGAAAATTCCGCCGATCCGCGCCAACAGGCCTGGACGGTCGGGTGCGGTCAGTTCCAGAACCGTCACCGGACGCTGGGCGTCGTTGTGAATCGTCACTTGTGGCGCAAAGGCAAAATGCTTGAGCTGGCGCGGCACTCGGCGCTGAATGATCGTCGGGTAGTCGTCGGGGTTGCGCAGGGCTTCGGTCAGGCCCTCGCGGATCTGCTTGATCCGTGCCGGGTTGTCGCCGATGGATTCACCGTCGTTGTCGAGCACGATGTAGGTATCGAGGGTGAACTGGCTGCTGGACGTGATGACCCGAGCATCGTGAATGTTCAAGTTGAGCTGATCCATTGCCGCCACAGTCACAGCGAAGAAGTCGTGCTGATCCGGTGCATAAATGAAGATCTGCGTACCGCCCTCGAATTCACGCTGGGTGGTTTCCTTGATCAACACCAACGGCCCGCCATCGGCTGGCTGCTGGAGTATGGCGTCGCTGTGCCAGGCTACATCGCCGGCTGTGTGACGCAGGAAGTAGTCATCGCCCAACTGCCCCCACAACTGCTCGACGTCGTCTGGATCGGTGCCGCCGCGCACAAGAATGTCCAGCGCTGCACTTTGGGTCTGGCGGATCTGCTCTTCGCGATCCACCGGGTTTTCCAGGCCGCGGCGCAAGGCGCGTTTGGTCTCGGTGTAGAGCTGGCGCAAGAGGCTGGCGCGCCAGGAATTCCACAGCGTCGGGTTCGTCGCGTTGATGTCGGCCACAGTCAGCACGTACAGGTAGTCGAGGCGGGTTTCATCGCCGACCGCCTGGGCAAAATCGTGGATTACCTGCGGGTCGGACAAGTCCTTGCGCTGGGCGGTGGTCGACATCACCAGATGGTTTTGCACCAGCCAGACGATCAGGCGGCTGTCCCACACCGGCAACTGATGGCGCTGGCAGAACGCCTCGGCATCGACCGCGCCGATCTCCGAGTGATCGCCATGCCGGCCCTTGCCAATGTCGTGGTACAGGCCGGCGAGGTAGATCAGCTCGGGTTTGGGCAACTTGCCCATAAGCTTGCTGGCCAGCGGGAATTTTTCCGACACCTGGGTGTACTGCAACTTGCGCAGGTGTTTGATCAGGTTCAGGGTGTGCGCGTCGACCGTATAGATGTGAAACAGGTCATGTTGCATCTGCCCGACGATAAAGCCGAACTCCGGCAGATAGCGCCCGAGAATGCCGTAACGGTTCATCCGGCGCAGGTTGCGGTGGATGCCGATCTTGCACTTGAACAGCTCGATAAACAGGCTCGTGTTGCGGATGTCGTTGCGGAAGTTGTCGTCGATCAGGTGCCGGTGCTCGCGCAGCAGACGAATGGTATCGGCGCGTACGCCTTTGATTTCCGGCTGCTGAGCCATCAGCACGAAAATCTCGAGCATGGCAAACGGCGTGCGGCGGAACACGTTGTCGTTGCGTGCTTCGATATAGCCGTCGTGCAACTGGAAGCGCGAGTTGATCGGATGGGGCGGCGCTTCGTCTTCCGGGGCGAGGATGACTTCCTCGAAATGCTGGATGATCAGGTCGCTGAGCTGGGCGATGCTCATCACCACGCGAAAGTACTGCTGCATGAAGTTTTCGACAGCCTGCTTGGCGTCGTCGCCTTCAAAACCGAGTAGCCCGGCAATGGTGCGTTGATGATCGAACAACAAGCGGTCTTCGGAGCGGCCAGCGAGCATGTGCAGGGCGTAGCGCACTTTCCAGAGGAATTCCTGGGAGGAGGCGAGCAGGGCGTTTTCGCTCTCGACCAAAAAGCCTTCGCCGGCAAGGGCGCGCAGGTTCAGGGTGCCGTATTGACGACGGGCAACCCACAGAATCGTCTGAATATCCCGTAGCCCGCCGGGCGAGCCTTTGACGTTGGGCTCCAGGTTGTATTCGGTGTCGTTGTACTTGTGGTGGCGAGCCTTCTGCTCGGCGCGTTTGGCCAGGAAGAACTCCTTGGCCGGCCACATGTGGGCGGTGCTGGTAACGTCGAGCATGCGTTGGCGCAAACGCTCGGGGCCACAGATGGTGCGGCTTTCCATGAGGTTGGTGACGACGGTCAGATCGGCGCGCGCTTCTTGGGCACACTCATCTACCGAACGAACGCTCTGACCGACTTCCAGGCCGATATCCCACAGCAAGGTGAGAAAACGCTCGATGGAATCGCGGAAAACTTCGTGATCGGCACTGTCCAGCAGGATCAGCAAATCGATGTCGGAGTAGGGGTGCAATTCACCACGGCCATAACCGCCGACCGCGACCAGCGCGATGTCGGCGTCTTCGCTCCAGTTGAACTGCTCCCAGGCCTTTTGCAGGATGTTGTCGACGAACCAGGCGCGGTCTTCGATCAGCCGGCGTATATCGCGGCCGCTGCGAAAGCGCGCATCGAGCACTTCGCGGGCCTGGCGGATCGCCTTCTTGAACGCCGCGATGGGGCTCGCTTTCAGGGCCAGTTCAGCCTGGAACTGGCCGCGGTCGAAGAGTTCGGGATCCACCTGCGGCATCGATTGGCTTTCCTTCTATAGGCTGGGAGCGTTTTTGGGATCAGGCCGAGACGCGGGGAATGGTGTCGTCGGCGCGCAAGGTGAAGATCTCGTAGCCGGTGTCGGTGACCAGCAAAGTGTGTTCCCACTGGGCCGAGAGCTTGCGGTCCTTGGTGATCGCGGTCCAGCCGTCGCCCAATACTTTGGTGTCGGCCTTGCCCTGGTTGATCATCGGCTCGATGGTGAAGGTCATGCCGGCCTTCAGTTCCATGCCGGTGCCAGCGCGGCCGTAGTGCAGGATCTGCGGCTCTTCGTGGAACACCTTGCCGATGCCGTGGCCGCAGAACTCGCGAACCACCGAGAAGCCGTTCTTTTCTGCGTGCTTCTGGATGACTTCACCGATGTCGCCCAGACGGCAGCCAGGTTTGACGATCTCGATCGCCTTGTACATGCATTCCTGAGTGATCTGCGACAGGCGCTCGGCCCAGACCGGCACTTCGCCGACATGGAACATGCGGCTGGTATCGCCGTGGTAACCGTCCTTGATCACCGTGACGTCAATGTTCAGGGTGTCGCCGTTTTTCAGCGGTTTGTCGTTCGGGATGCCGTGGCAGACCACGTGGTTGATCGAGGTGCAGATCGACTTCGGGTAGCCCTTGTAGTTGAGCGGGGCAGGGATGGCCTGCTGCTCGTTGACGATATAGTCGTGGCAGATCTGGTTCAGTTGATCGGTGGTGACACCTGGTTTTACATGTTCGGCAATCATTTCCAGCACATCGGCGGCCAGTTTGCCGGCGACACGCATGCCAGCGATGTCCTCGGGGGTTTTGAGGTTGACGGTCATACAGGCTCTCTCTGCGCTCGGCGGCGCTTGCTGATACGGATAGGGCGGCAGGTGTTCGTTTTGCGACCCTGAAAAACGCGATTCTAACAGACGAAAGGAGCAAATCCGCGCCTGCCTGCATCGCTTCTCTCTATACAATGGTGCGCGCCGGGTCGATTCCAAGGGGGCTGCGCCCATGTCCTTGGTGTGATTACAGATTTCGGGTTCCGTTTCTGCGCACCCTGTGGTATAAAATGCGCCGCTTTCCGGGGATACCCCGAAAAGCTTAAATCCACACACGTGTCGACACGATGACCTGGGTGCTTTTGGCTTTAAGCCACTGGTTGGTCATTGGGATACGTGGAGGCCAAACCCGACTTATTAAGGAACTATCATGTCCCAAGTCAATATGCGCGATATGCTGAAGGCCGGTGTGCACTTCGGTCACCAAACCCGTTACTGGAACCCGAAAATGGGTAAGTACATTTTCGGCGCGCGTAACAAGATTCACATCATCAACCTTGAAAAAACCCTGCCAATGTTCAACGAAGCTCTGACTTTCGTAGAGCGTCTGGCCCAGGGCAAAAACAAGATTCTGTTCGTCGGCACCAAGCGTTCCGCTGGCAAGATCGTTGCTGAAGAAGCAGCACGTTGCGGTTCGCCGTACGTCGATCACCGCTGGTTGGGCGGCATGCTGACCAACTTCAAAACCATTCGTGCTTCCATCAAGCGTCTGCGTGACCTTGAAGTTCAGGCCGAAGACGGTACTTTCGCCAAGCTGACCAAGAAAGAAGCGCTGATGCGCACTCGTGATCTTGAGAAGCTGGATCGTTCGCTGGGCGGCATCAAGGACATGGGCGGTCTGCCAGACGCACTGTTCGTGATCGACGTTGACCACGAGCGCATCGCGATCACCGAAGCCAACAAGCTGGGCATCCCGGTTATCGGCGTTGTCGATACCAACAGCAGCCCGGAAGGCGTTGACTACATCATCCCAGGCAACGATGACGCAATCCGCGCTATCCAGCTGTACATGGGTTCGATGGCTGACGCAGTTATCCGTGGTCGCAACAATGTTTCCGGCGGCACTGTAGAATTCGCAGCTGAAGAAACTCAGGCTGCAGCTGAGTAATTGACGCCCTGGCGTTGACTCAGTAAGCAAAAAGGGGGCTTGGCCCCCTTTTTGCCACCTCGAAAACCATTTGTTAACAGCGCAGCTACAGCATCTGTAACGTGCAGCGGCTAACAAGGGTGATTCGGGAAGAATTGAACGCCCGTTCGATCGGGTGGAATGGTTGAAAACCTATCCAAGAGGAATTTGAAAATGGCAGAGATTACTGCAGCGTTGGTTAAAGAACTGCGTGAGCGTACTGGCGAAGGCATGATGGATTGCAAAAAGGCCTTGACCAAGGCCGGCGGCGACATCGAAAAAGCCATCGACGACATGCGTGCTTCGGGCGCGATCAAGGCCGCCAAGAAAGCCGGCAACGTCGCTGCTGAAGGCGCGATCGCTCTGGTTGAAGACGGCAAGTCTGCTGTTCTGCTGGAAGTGAACTCGCAGACCGACTTCCTGGCTCTGCAAGACGACTTCAAGGCATTCGTTGCTGCCAGCGTCAAGAAAGCATTCGACGAGAAGCTCACTACCGTTGAGCCTCTGATTGAATCGCAGGAAGCTGATCGCCTGGTACTGGTCGGCAAGGTTGGCGAAAACGTCAACATCCGTCGCCTGACTCGCGTTGAAGGTGATGTTGTTGGTGGTTACCTGCACGGCAACAAAATCGGCGTAGCTGTTGTTCTGAAAGGCGGTGACGTTGAGCTGGCCAAAGACATCGCGATGCACGTAGCGGCAAGCAACCCTGAGTTCCTGCTGCCATCGGAAGTTTCGGCTGAAGCTATCGAGCGCGAGAAAGCTGTGTTCCTGCAGCTGAACGAAGAAAAAATCAAAGGCAAGCCAGAAAACATTGTTGAAAATATGGTCAAAGGCCGTATCAGCAAGTTCCTGGCAGAAGCAAGCCTGGTTGAGCAGGCGTTCGTCAAGAACCCTGAAATCAAGGTTGGCGAGCTGGCCAAGAAAGCGGGTGCTGAAATCGTTTCCTTCACCTACTTCAAAGTAGGCGAAGGCATCGAGAAGCCGGTCGACAACTTCGCTGAAGAAGTTGCTGCCCAGCTGGCTGCCGCCAAGCAATAAGACAGTTTTCAACTGTCGCCCGAAAGAGGCTGCCCGCTCACGCGCGCAGCCTCTTTTCAGATGGGGTAGCCAATTTTTATTGGTTTCCACTTGGAACTGACTTACAAAGCCATGTTCCGATGGCGCTGAAGCAGCGCCAAGCTAGAGTGAACGCCAGCTGTAAACAGCTCGCAAAGAAATTTAAATACGCCGCAGGAGAGATTCGCAATGGCTCAGCAGGGCAGTGGTTATCAGGCTCGCTATAAACGCATTCTACTCAAGCTTAGCGGCGAGGCCCTGATGGGGTCGGAAGAGTTCGGGATCGATCCAAAGGTACTGGATCGCATGGCGCTGGAAGTCGGCCAATTGGTCGGCATCGGCGTACAGGTCGGTCTGGTGATCGGCGGTGGCAATCTTTTCCGTGGCGAAGCCTTGAGCAAAGCCGGTATGGATCGGGTGACAGGCGACCACATGGGCATGCTGGCCACTGTGATGAACGCTCTGGCCATGCGCGACGCGCTGGAGCGTGCCAATATCTCAGCCATCGTGATGTCGGCCATTTCCATGGTTGGCGTGACCGATCACTATGATCGCCGCAAAGCCATGCGCCATCTGAACTCCAAAGATGTCGTGATTTTCGCGGCCGGTACCGGCAATCCGTTCTTCACCACGGATTCGGCAGCCTGCCTGCGTGCAATCGAAATCGATGCCGATGTTGTGCTCAAGGCGACCAAGGTCGATGGCGTCTACACCGCAGATCCGTTCAAAGACCCGCATGCCGAGAAGTTCGATCATCTGACATATGATGAAGTGCTGGATCGCAAGCTGGGTGTAATGGATCTGACTGCTATTTGCCTGTGCCGCGACCACAAGATGCCGCTGCGCGTATTCAACATGAACAAGCCTGGTGCCCTGCTGAACATCGTTCACGGCGGCGCAGAAGGAACCCTGATCGAGGAAGGCCAACAATGATCAATGAAATCAAGAAAGACGCTCAAGAGCGCATGCAGAAGTCCCTGGATTCCCTGTCCCATGCATTCGGTCAGATTCGCACCGGCAAGGCACACCCAAGCATCCTGGGCAGCGTGATGGTGCCGTACTACGGCGCAGACACCTCCATCACCCAAGTAGCCAATATCACTGTAAAAGACTCGCGCACCCTGCAAGTCGTGGCGTTTGAGCGCAACATGCTCGCGGCAGTCGACAAGGCAATCCAGAGTGCCGGCCTGAACCTCAACCCGACCAACCTGGGCGAGTTGCTGCTGATCTCCATGCCTGCCCTGACCGAAGAAACCCGTAAGGGGTTTACCAAGCAGGCGCGCAGTGCAGCTGAAGACGCTCGTGTTGCCGTGCGCAACATTCGTCGTGATGCCTTGGGTGAGCTGAAGAAGCTGGTCAAGGACAAGGAAATCAGCGAAGACGAAGAGCGTCGTGCTGCTGCGGACATTCAGAAGCTGACTGACAAGGCTGAGGCTGATATCGACGCAGCCACCAAGCAAAAAGAAGCGGACTTGATGGCCGTATAAGGGTCGAGCTTTTAATGGACAAGACCAAGCAGACTGCGCCGTCCGCGGTGCCGCGCCATGTCGCGATCATCATGGATGGCAACAATCGCTGGGCGAAAAAACGCTTTATGCCGGGTGTCGCCGGGCATAAAGCGGGCGTTGATGCTGTACGGGCTGTAATCGAGGTGTGCGCTGAGGCCAAGGTTGAGGTACTGACCCTTTTCGCCTTTTCCAGTGAAAACTGGCAGCGTCCGGCCGATGAGGTCAGCGCCTTGATGGATCTGTTCTTCAAGGCGTTACGTCGTGAGGCCAAGCGTCTCAACGATAACAACATCAGCCTGCGCATCATTGGCGATCGCTCGCGCTTTCATCCGGAGCTTCAAACCGCGATGCGCGAAGCCGAGGCGATGACTGCGGGCGCCAACCGTTTTATCCTGCAGATCGCCGCCAACTACGGCGGTCAGTGGGATATCGCGCAAGCCGCGCAGCGCCTGGCGCGTGAAGTTCAGGCCGGGCATCTGCGCCCGGAAGACATCACCCCTGATCTGCTGCAAACCTGTCTGGCGACCGGCGATTTGCCGTTGCCGGATCTGTGCATCCGTACCGGTGGCGAGCACCGCATCAGTAACTTCCTGCTGTGGCAACTGGCATACGCCGAGTTGTACTTCTCCGACCTGTTCTGGCCGGACTTCAAACACGATGCCATGCGCAATGCGCTGGCCGATTTCGCTTCGCGCCAACGTCGTTTCGGTAAAACGAGCGAACAGGTTGAAGCTGGAGCCCGGGTTTAATGCTTAAACAACGAATCATCACTGCGCTGATCCTGCTGCCGATTGCCCTGTGTGGGTTTTTCCTGCTCCAGGGTTCCGGTTTTGCGCTGTTCATCGGTCTGGTCGTAAGTCTGGGTGCCTGGGAATGGGCGCGTCTGGCCGGCTTCACCGCGCAATCGTTTCGCGTCGGTTTTGCTGCCGTCGTCGCGTTGATGTTGTTCGTCATGTATGTGCTGCCCGGTCTTGCGCCTTGGGTGCTGGGTGCTTCGGTACTTTGGTGGGCGGTCGCGACGTATCTGGTGCTGACCTATCCGAAGTCCAGCGAGCATTGGTCCAGTGCCGCCACCAAACTGGTGATCGGTCTATTGATCCTGCTGCCGGCCTGGCAAGGTCTGGTGCAGATCAAGCAGTACCCGTTGGGTAACTGGCTGATCATGGCGGTGATGGTATTGGTCTGGGGTGCCGATATTGGTGCCTACTTCTCTGGTCGTGCATTCGGCAAGCGCAAGCTGGCCCCTCAAGTCAGCCCGGGTAAAAGCTGGGAAGGTGTGTACGGTGGTCTGGCGCTGAGTCTGGTGATTACCGCCATTGTCGGTCTGGTGCGTGACTGGACGGTAGCTGAATTGCTCAAGGGCTTGATGGGTGCTGCGCTGATCGTGTTCATCTCTGTTGTGGGTGACCTGACCGAAAGCATGTTCAAGCGTCAGTCCGGTATCAAGGACAGCAGCAACCTGCTGCCGGGTCATGGCGGCGTGCTCGATCGCATCGATAGCCTGACAGCGGCCATTCCAGTCTTCGCCGTATTGCTGTGGATGGCTGCACCGTGAGCCGTCCGCAACAGATTACCGTTCTGGGTGCGACAGGCTCGATTGGTCTGAGCACCCTCGATGTCATTGCGCGCCATCCAGAGCGATATCAGGTTTTCGCGTTGAGCGGGTTTACGCGTCTGAGTGAGCTGTTGGCCTTGTGCGTGCGTCATGTACCGCAATTTGCCGTGGTGCCGGAAGTCGCCGCAGCACGTGGTCTGCAGGATGATTTGCGCGCCGCCGGTTTACCGACCCGCGTGCTGGTGGGGGAGGAGGGCCTGTGTCAGGTCGCTTCTGCTCCGGAAGTTGACGCAGTCATGGCGGCCATTGTTGGTGCGGCTGGTCTGCGTCCGACTTTGGCTGCCGTTGAAGCGGGCAAGAAGATCCTCCTGGCAAATAAAGAGGCGCTGGTGATGTCCGGCGCCTTGTTCATGCAGGCGGTACGCAAAAGCGGTTCGGTGCTGCTGCCGATCGACAGCGAACACAACGCGATTTTCCAATGCATGCCGCAGGATTTCGCTCGTGGTTTGAGCAGTGTCGGTGTCCGTCGGATTTTACTCACAGCCTCTGGTGGCCCGTTCCGACAGACGCCCGTGAGTGAATTGGCGAATGTTTCACCTGATCAGGCGTGCGCGCATCCAAACTGGTCCATGGGGCGCAAGATTTCAGTCGATTCGGCCAGCATGATGAATAAAGGTCTCGAGTTGATCGAGGCCTGCTGGTTGTTTGATGCAAAACCTTCGCAGGTCGAAGTGGTGATTCACCCGCAGAGCGTGATTCACTCTCTGGTCGATTATGTCGATGGCTCGGTGCTCGCACAGTTGGGTAATCCTGACATGCGCACGCCAATCGCCAATGCACTGGCCTGGCCGGAGCGCATCGACTCCGGTGTGGCACCGTTGGACCTGTTTGCGATCGCGCGTCTGGACTTCGAGGCGCCCGATGAAGAGCGCTTCCCATGTCTGCGTCTCGCACGGCAAGCTGCCGAGGCAGGCGACAGTGCACCAGCGATGCTCAATGCAGCGAACGAAGTAGCGGTGGCAGCGTTTCTCGACGGACGGGTTCGTTACCTGGAAATCGCGAGTATCATCGAGGAGGTCTTGAACCTCGAATCAGTTGTGGCGCTGGATGATCTCGATGCCGTGTTCACGGCAGACGCCAAAGCGCGAGTCCTGGCCGAGCAATGGCTAAAACGTCACGCTCGATAGATTTTGCAACACAATGGCTATAAGCGGCACTGAACAGGATTGCGGAGAAAGTAGATGAGCGCGCTCTATATGATTGCCGGCACCCTGATCGCCTTGGGTGTGCTGGTCACCTTTCACGAATTCGGCCACTTCTGGGTCGCGCGTCGCTGTGGCGTCAAGGTTCTGCGCTTTTCCGTAGGCTTCGGCATGCCGCTGCTGCGCTGGCACGACAAGCAAGGCACTGAATTTGTTGTGGCTGCAATTCCGCTGGGTGGCTACGTCAAGATGCTCGACGAGCGCGAAGGCGAGGTGCCGGTCGATCAGTTGGATCAGTCGTTCAATCGCAAGTCCGTTCGTCAGCGTATCGCTATTGTAGCGGCCGGCCCTGTTGCCAACTTCCTGTTGGCCCTGGTGTTCTTCTGGGTGCTGGCGATGCTCGGTAGCGAGCAGGTCCGCCCGGTCATCGGTGCGGTAGAGTCCGGCAGTATCGCCGCCAAGGCTGGTTTGGGTGCGGGTCAGGAGATCGTCGCGATTGATGGCGAGCCAACGACCGGTTGGGCGGCTGTCAATTTGCAGCTGGTACGTCGACTCGGTGAAAGCGGTTCGTTGCAGTTGCTGATGCGCGAGCAGGGCACTACCGTTGATTCGCCACGTGAGCTGGTGCTGGATAACTGGCTCAAGGGCGCAGATGAGCCTGATCCGATTCGCTCTTTGGGTATTCGTCCTTGGCGTCCGGCCTTGCCGCCGGTGCTAGCCGAACTTGATCCAAAAGGCCCGGCTCAGGCTGCCGGCCTGAAAACCGGTGATCGTCTGCTGGCGCTCGACGGCCAGGCGCTCAACGACTGGCAGCAAGTGGTCGATACCGTTCGTACGCGTCCTGATACCAAAATCGTGCTGCGTGTCGAGCGTGATGGTGCTTCAATCGATGTCCCTGTGACCTTGGCTGCGCGCGGTGAAAGCAAGTCGCCAAGCGGTTATCTGGGTGCGGGTGTAAAAGCTGTCGACTGGCCACCGGAGATGATCCGCGAAGTCAGTTATGGGCCGTTGGCCGCGATTGGCGAGGGCGCCCGTCGTACTTGGACCATGAGCATTCTCACGCTGGATTCACTGAAGAAAATGCTGTTCGGCGAGCTCTCGGTAAAAAACTTGAGTGGACCGATAACCATTGCTAAAGTGGCGGGCGCTTCTGCCCAGTCGGGCGTCGCTGATTTCTTGAATTTCCTTGCTTATCTGAGTATTAGCCTGGGAGTTCTGAATTTGCTGCCCATTCCTGTACTGGATGGGGGGCATTTGTTGTTTTATCTGATCGAGTGGGCGCGTGGTCGTCCCTTGTCGGATCGGGTGCAAGGTTGGGGGATACAGATCGGTATCAGTTTGGTGGTCGGGGTGATGTTGCTTGCTCTGGTCAACGATCTGGGTCGACTGTAAAGCTTCGCTGAATTGCGAATCTGCCGCATTTTGCGGCAGTTTGTTTATTGCCAGTTGGAATAAGAAAGGACTTCATGAAACGTCTGCTGCTAACTGCGGTTCTCACCGTATTGATGATCGCCGAAGTTCACGCCGAGTCCTTCACTATCTCTGATATTCGCGTCAATGGCCTCCAGCGGGTCTCCGCGGGTAGTGTCTTTGGTGCCTTGCCGTTGAACGTCGGTGAGCAGGCGGATGATCGTCGCCTGGTGGAATCCACTCGTGCGTTGTTCAAAACCGGTTTCTTTCAAGATATCCAGCTGGGCCGCGAAGGCAACGTTCTGGTCATCACGGTTGTCGAGCGTCCGTCGGTCGCCAGTATCGAGATCGAAGGCAACAAAGCGATCTCCACTGAAGACCTGATGAAAGGCTTGAAACAATCCGGTCTGTCCGAAGGCGAGATCTTCCAGCGCGCCACCCTCGAAGGTGTTCGTAACGAACTGCAACGTCAGTACGTCGCGCAGGGTCGCTATTCGGCTACGGTCGATACCGAGGTGGTATCGCAGCCGCGTAACCGTGTTGGTCTGAAAGTGAAGATCAACGAAGGCACCGTTGCGGCCATTCAGCACATCAACGTGGTGGGCAACACGGTTTTCCCCGAGGAAGACCTGACCGACCTGTTCGAACTGAAAACCACCAACTGGCTGTCGTTCTTCAAGAACGATGACAAATACGCCCGTGAAAAGCTTTCCGGTGACCTGGAGCGTCTGCGCTCCTACTACCTGGATCGCGGCTATATCAACATGGATATCGCTTCGACCCAGGTGTCCATCACCCCGGACAAGAAGCATGTCTATATCACCGTCAACGTGACCGAAGGTGAAAAGTACACCGTTCGTGACGTCAAACTCAGCGGTGACCTGAAAGTCCCTGAAGATCAAGTCAAGTCCTTGCTGCTGGTGCAGAAAGGCCAGGTGTTCTCGCGCAAGCTGATGACCACCACATCTGAATTGATCACCCGTCGTCTGGGTAACGAGGGTTACACCTTCGCCAACGTCAACGGCGTGCCTCAGCCGCACGATGATGATCACACCGTGGACATCCTGTTCGCTGTCGACCCGGGCAAGCGCGCCTACGTCAACCGCATCAACTTCCGTGGCAACACCAAGTCCGAAGACGAAGTGCTGCGTCGCGAAATGCGTCAGATGGAAGGTGGCTGGGCTTCGACCTACCTGATCGACCAGTCCAAGACCCGTCTTGAGCGTCTGGGCTTCTTTAAAGAAGTGAACGTCGAGACTCCGGCTGTTCCAGGTGTCGACGACCAGGTGGATGTGAACTACAGCGTTGAAGAGCAGGCTTCCGGTTCGATTACCGCCAGTGTCGGTTTCGCCCAGAGTGCCGGTCTGATCCTCGGTGGTTCGATCACCCAGAACAACTTCCTCGGTACCGGTAACCGCGTCAGCGTTGGCCTGACCCGCAGCGAATACCAGAGCCGCTACAACTTCGGCTACGTTGACCCCTACTGGACCGCCGATGGCGTGAGCCTGGGTTACAACGCGTTCTATCGCACCACTGACTATGATGAACTCGACGCGGATATCTCGAGCTACGCAGTAGACAGTCTGGGTGTAGGCGCTAACGTTGGTTACCCGATCAGTGAGACTTCGCGTCTGACCTTCGGCCTGTCTGCTCAGCAGGACAAGATCAATACCGGTAAATACACCGTTGACGAGATTTTCGACTTCGTTAACAAGGAAGGCGATCAGTACCTGAACTTCAAGGCGTCGGCCGGCTGGTCCGAATCGACGTTGAACAAAGGCGTACTGCCAACCCGTGGTCGTTCCCAGAGCCTGACCCTGGAAACCACCATCCCGGGCAGCGACCTGTCTTTCTACAAACTTGACTACCGTGGTCAGCTGTTCCAGCCGATCAGCGAAAACTACACTCTGCGCCTGCACACCGAGCTGGGTTATGGCGATGGTTATGGTTCCACAGACGGCTTGCCGTTCTATGAAAACTACTATGCTGGTGGTTTCAACTCGGTACGTGGCTTCAAGGACAGTACGCTGGGCCCGCGCAGTACCCCGAGTCGTGGCACGAATCCGGGCACCATTGCTGACCCGGACCAGGATCCACTGCCGTTCGGTGGCAACGTCCTGATCCAGGGCGGTGTTGAGGTGCTGTTCCCACTGCCGTTCGTCAAGGATCAGCGCTCCCTGCGTACCTCGGTATTCTGGGATGTGGGTAACGTTTTCGACTCGCAGTGCAAGGACACCACCAACGCCAACGGCTCGTCGTCGAACACCAAGTGCAACGACATCAGTCTGAGCAACATGGCCAGTTCCGTCGGTGTAGGCGTGACCTGGGTCACCGCGCTGGGTCCTCTGAGCTTCGCGTTGGCAATGCCGATCAAGAAACCGGATGAAGCTGAAACTCAAGTGTTCCAATTCTCCCTCGGCCAGACGTTCTAAGCGTCTGACCCAAGATAACGACAATGGATTTTGTAGGGGTGCATCGTGCGTAAGTTGACTCAATTGGTTCTTCTGGCCTCCGTACTGGTGGCAGGTCCGGCGTTCGCCGACATGAAAATCGCTGTTCTGAACTATCAGATGGCACTGCTGGAATCCGACGCGGCGAAGAAATACGCCGTGGATGCCGAGAAGAAGTTCGGTCCGCAACTGACCAAGCTGAAGACGCTGGAAAGCAGCGCCAAAGGCATTCAGGATCGTCTGATGGCCGGTGGCGACAAGATGCAGCAAGGTGAGCGCGAGCGTCTGGAGCTGGAATTCAAGCAAAAGGCCCGTGACTTCCAGTTCCAGTCCAAGGAACTCAACGAAGCCAAAGCCGTTGCCGACCGCGAAATGCTCAAGCAGCTGAAGCCGAAACTGGATGGCGCAGTGGAAGAAGTCATCAAGAAAGGTGGTTTTGACCTGGTGTTCGAGCGTGGCGCAGTGATTGATGTCAAACCTCAGTACGACATCACGCGCCAGGTTATCGAGCGCATGAATCAGCTGAAGTAACCCATGACCGTGACTATCAAGCTCGGCCAGTTGGCCGAGTTCCTCGGCGCCACCCTGCGTGGCGACCCGGAGAAGAAAATTACTGGGCTAGCCACTTTGCAAGAGGCTGGCCCAGCTCAGTTGAGCTTTCTGGCAAATCCTCAATATCGCAAATACCTCCCGGGTTCGCAGGCTGCAGCCTTGCTGCTCAAGGAAGCGGATGCCGAAGGTTTTGCCGGTAATGCATTGGTGGTGCCGGATCCTTACCTGGCCTATGCGCGTATCTCTCACTTGTTCGATCCCAAGCCAAAAGCCACTGCGGGGATTCATCCCTCGGCGGTAATTGCTGCCGATGCGGTGGTTGATCCAAGCGCCAGCATCGGTCCTTTCGTGGTGATCGAGGCCGGTGCGCGGATTGGAGCGCAAGTCACGCTCGGCGCCCATTGTGTGGTCGGTGCGCGCAGCGAAATCGGTGAGGGCGGCTGGCTTGCTCCACGGGTGACGCTGTATCACGATGTGCGCATCGGCAAGCGTGTGGTTATCCAGTCCGGTGCCGTACTCGGTGGGGAAGGCTTCGGCTTTGCCAACGAAAAAGGTATCTGGCAGAAAATCGCCCAGATCGGTGGCGTGACCATCGGCGACGATGTGGAGATTGGCGTGAATACCGCCATCGACCGCGGTGCGTTGGCCGATACCGTGATCGGCAATGGCGTTAAGCTCGACAACCAGATCCAGATCGCCCACAACGTCCAGGTCGGTGATCACACCGCCATGGCTGCGTGCGTCGGGATCTCCGGCAGCACCAAAATCGGCAAGCATTGCATGCTCGCTGGCGGTGTCGGTCTGGTCGGGCACATTGATATTTGCGACAACGTTTTCCTGACCGGGATGACCATGGTGACCCACTCGATTACCGAGCCGGGTGCCTATTCTTCCGGCACAGCCATGCAACCGGCTGCCGAATGGCGCAAAAGCGCGGCACGCATCCGTCAGCTCGATGACATCGCGCGACGTTTGAAACAGCTGGAAAAGCGCGTAGGGGAAGTGACCCCTGACGGCAATGCTTCATCAGATGGCTGATACCATTTCCATATCAAGTGTGCACAGCCTCTAGACTGCCTCCTTGATTTGCTAGAGGAGTGCGCGTCAGTCGCGCTCCCAATCTTTACATAGGCTTCCCCCCGAAATGATGGACATCAACGAGATTCGCGAATACCTGCCTCACCGTTACCCGTTCCTGCTGGTGGACCGGGTGGTGGAACTGGACACTGAAGGCAAGCGCATTCGCGCCTACAAGAATGTCAGCATCAATGAACCCTTCTTCAATGGTCACTTCCCTGCGCACCCAATCATGCCGGGCGTGCTGATCATCGAAGCGATGGCTCAGGCTGCCGGGATCCTCGGTTTCAAAATGCTCGACGTCAAACCGGCCGACGGCACCCTGTATTACTTCGTCGGTTCCGACAAGCTGCGTTTCCGCCAGCCAGTGTTGCCGGGCGATCAGTTGATCCTCGAAGCCAAGTTCATCAGCTGCAAGCGCCAGATCTGGAAATTCGAATGCCAGGCTTCGGTCGACGGCAAGCCAGTCTGCTCTGCTGAAATCATCTGTGCGGAACGCAAGCTATGAGTTTGATTGACCCTCGCGCAATCATCGATCCGTCGGCCGTTCTGGCTGACGGCGTCGAGGTCGGCCCGTGGTCGATCATCGGCGCAGGTGTGGAAATCGGCGAGGGTACCGTAATCGGGCCGCATGTGATCCTCAAAGGCCCGACCCGCATCGGCAAGCAGAATCGCATCTACCAGTTCTCCTCGGTAGGCGAAGACACGCCCGATCTGAAATACAAAGGTGAAGAAACTCGTCTGGTGATCGGTGACCACAACGTCATCCGTGAAGGCGTGACGATTCACCGTGGCACCGTGCAGGACCGTTCGGAAACCACGCTGGGCGATCACAACCTGATCATGGCTTACGCCCACATCGGTCACGACAGCGTCATCGGCAACAACTGCATCCTGGTCAACAACACCGCGTTGGCTGGCCATGTGCATGTCGAAGACTGGGCGATCCTCTCCGGTTTCACCCTGGTGCATCAGTACTGTCACATCGGCGCCCACAGCTTTTCCGGTATGGGCACGGCAATCGGTAAAGACGTTCCGGCGTTTGTCACCGTGTTTGGCAATCCGGCTGAAGCGCGCAGCATGAACTTCGAAGGCATGCGCCGTCGTGGTTTCAGCGAAGACGCTATCCACGCACTGCGTCGCGCCTACAAGACTGTGTATCGCCAAGGCCTGACGGTCGAGCAGGCACTGGCCGAACTGGCTGAACCTGCTGCTCAGTTCCCGGAAGTCGCGGTGTTCCGTGATTCGATCCAGTCGTCGACTCGCGGCATCACCCGCTGATCATGGCGAGTCTGCGTATTGCGCTGGTAGCGGGTGAGGCTTCCGGTGACATTCTGGGCGCCGGTCTCATGCGCGCCCTAAAGGCACAGCATCCGGCAGTCGAATTTATCGGTGTCGGTGGACCGTTGATGCAGGCCGAAGGCCTGACCTCCTACTTCCCCATGGAACGCTTGTCGGTCATGGGGCTGGTGGAGGTGCTTGGTCGGTTGCGCGAGTTGCTCAAGCGCCGCAAGGAACTCATCGCCACGCTGATCGCCGAAAAGCCTGACGTGTTCATCGGCATCGATGCGCCGGACTTCAACCTCAATATCGAACTCAAGCTGCGTCAGGCCGGGATCAAGACCGTGCATTACGTCAGCCCGTCGGTGTGGGCGTGGCGGCAGAAGCGCGTGTTGAAGATTCGCGAAGGCTGCGACCTGATGTTGACGCTGCTGCCGTTCGAAGCAAAATTTTACGAAGAGAAAGGCGTGCCGGTTCGGTTCGTCGGTCACACGCTGGCCGATACCATTCCGCTGGAGGCTGATCGCGCTGCTGCACGTGCCGAGTTGGGTCTGCCCGACGGCCCGCTGGTGGCATTGATGCCCGGTAGCCGTGGTGGCGAAGTCGCCCGTCTGGGGGCGCTTTTCCTCGATACCGCCGAGCGTTTGCGTGCCATGCGCCCCGGGTTGCGTTTCGTCATACCTTGCGCCAATGCAGAACGCCGCATGCAACTTGAAGAGTTGCTCGCGGGCCGCGATTTGCCAGTGACCTTGCTCGACGGCAAGTCTCATCTGGCCCTGGCCGCGTGCAATGCGGTGTTGATCGCCTCCGGTACGGCGACCCTTGAAGCCTTGCTGTACAAGCGGCCGATGGTGGTGGCCTATCGTCTGGCCCCGCTGACGTTCTGGATTCTCAAGCGCATGGTCAAGAGCCCGTACGTGTCTCTGCCGAACCTGCTGGCCCAGCGCCTGCTGGTTCCGGAACTGTTGCAGGATGATGCGACAGTCGAGGCATTGGCACAGACCCTTTCGCCCCTGATCGAGGGCGGTGAAGAGCAGACTCGCGGCTTCGACGAAATCCATCGCACGCTGCGGCTGGACGCTTCCAATCAGGCGGCGGATGCCGTCCTCAACCTGATCGGTCAAACACGATGAGCAAAAAAGATCTGCAGATGGGCCTGGATTTCACCCTGGTCGCCGAAGTCGAAGAGCTGGTGGCCGGTGTCGATGAAGTCGGTCGCGGCCCATTGTGCGGTGCGGTGGTAACGGCGGCGGTGATTCTCGATCCAAACCGGCCGATCCTTGGCCTCAACGACTCGAAAAAGCTCACCGAAGCCAAACGCGAAAAGCTTTACGACGAGATCATCGAAAAAGCCTTGAGCTGGTGCATTGCTCGTGCCGAGGTCGAAGAAATCGACGAACTGAACATTCTGCACGCAACCATGCTGGCCATGCAGCGTGCCGTGGCCGGCCTGCATATTCAGCCAAAACTGGCGATGATCGATGGCAACCGCTGCCCGCAATTGCCGATGCGCGCTGAAGCCGTGGTGCAGGGCGACGGCAAAGTTCCAGCCATCGCAGCGGCATCGATTCTGGCCAAGGTCAGCCGTGACCGCGAGATGGCCGCATTCGAATTGATTTACCCGGGTTACGGCATTGGTGGCCATAAAGGCTATCCGACGCCCGTTCATCTGGAAGCGTTGGTGCGTCTTGGCCCGACGCCGATTCACCGGCGCTCGTTCGCCCCGGTGCGTCAGGCATACGAGGCACTGGAAGGGCTGACGCAGGTTTAGTCGCAAGGCTGATGTTTTGTTCGAGGCCCGGTACAATCCGGGCCTTGTTGTCTCTATGTAACTGGACAGGATCACTATGCCGGCTTCATTCGTTCATCTACGCCTGCACACTGAATACTCCCTGGTCGACGGGCTGGTGCGGATCAAGCCACTGGTCAAGGCGCTGACCGGCATGAACATGCCGGCCGTGGCGGTCACCGATCAGAACAACATGTGCTCCCTGGTCAAATTCTATAAAAACACCATGGGCGCGGGCATCAAGCCGATCTGCGGCGCCGACCTCTGGCTGTCGAACAAGGATCCGGACGCGCCACTGAGCCGAATCAGTCTGTTGGTGATGAACGCCAAGGGTTATCGCAACCTCACCGAGTTGATCTCGCGCGGCTTCATCGACGGCCAGCGCAACGGCATGATTATCATCGAGCGCGAGTGGGTCGCCGAGGCCAACGAAGGCCTGATCATGCTGTCCGCCGCCAAAGAAGGCGAGATCGGCATGGCGCTGATCGGTGGCAACCCGGCTGAAGCCGAAGCCCTGGCGCGCGAATGGATGAGCGTGTTCCCGGATCGCTTCTATCTGGAAATCCAGCGCACCAACCGTCCCAACGATGAAGAGCAACTGCATGGCGCCGTGGCCCTGGCTGACAAGCTTGGCGCGCCGCTGGTGGCCTCCAACGATGTGCGCTTCATCAAGCAGGAAGACTTCGCTGCCCACGAAACCCGCGTATGCATCGGTGAGGGCCGCGCCCTCGATGATCCACGGCGTTCGAAGAATTACAGCGACCAGCAATACCTCAAAAGTGCCGAGGAAATGGCTGAGCTGTTCAGCGACATTCCCGACGCCATCGAAAACACCGTCGAGATTGCCAAGCGCTGCAACATCGACGTGAAACTGGGCACGCACTTCCTGCCCAACTTCCCGATTCCCGATGGCATGACCATCGACGAGTATTTCCGCAAAGTGTCTTTCGACGGTCTGGAGGAGCGACTGGCGGTTCTGCTGCCAAAAGACACCACCGAAGATTACGAGGCCAAGCGTCAGGTCTATGTCGACCGGTTGAATTTCGAGCTGGATATCATCATCCAGATGGGCTTCCCGGGTTACTTCCTGATCGTGATGGACTTTATCCAGTGGGCCAAGAGCAACGGCGTGCCAGTAGGTCCTGGCCGTGGATCGGGTGCCGGCTCGCTGGTGGCTTACGTACAGAAAATCACTGACCTTGACCCGCTGGAATATGACCTGCTGTTCGAACGTTTCCTTAACCCGGAACGGGTATCGATGCCCGACTTCGACGTCGACTTCTGCATGGACGGTCGTGACCGGGTGATCGACTACGTGGCCGAGAAATACGGCCGCAACGCGGTAAGCCAGATCATCACTTTCGGTTCCATGGCGGCGAAGGCTGTGGTGCGAGATGTGGCGCGTGTGCAGGGCAAGTCCTACGGCCTGGCGGATCGCCTGTCGAAGATGATTCCGTTCGAAGTCGGCATGACCCTTGAAAAAGCCTACGAGCAGGAAGAAATCCTCCGTGACTTCATCAAGGTCGATGAAGAGGCAGCGGAAATCTGGGAGATGGCGCGCAAGCTTGAAGGCGTTGTGCGTAACGTCGGCAAGCACGCCGGTGGTGTGGTGATCGCACCGACCAAGCTGACTGACTTTTCGCCGATCTATTGCGACGAGGCCGGTGACGGTCTGGTAACCCAGTTCGACAAGGACGACGTTGAAGCGGCCGGTCTGGTGAAGTTCGACTTCCTCGGTCTGCGCACCCTCACGGTTATCGACTGGGCTCTGAAGACCATCAACCGTGACCGCGCCAAGGTCGACGAGCCGCCGCTGGATATCGCGTTTATCCCGCTGGACGACAAGCCGACGTACACGCTGCTGCAAAAAGCTGAAACCACAGCGGTCTTCCAGCTTGAATCCCGCGGCATGAAAGAGCTGATCAAAAAACTCAAGCCCGACTGTCTGGAAGACTTGATCGCACTGGTGGCCCTGTTCCGTCCGGGCCCGCTGCAGTCCGGCATGGTTGACGACTTTATCAACCGTAAGCACGGTCGCGCCGAACTGGCGTATCCGCACTCCGACTACCAATACGAAGGCCTCAAGCCGGTATTGGCGCCGACGTACGGCATCATCCTGTATCAGGAACAGGTGATGCAGATTGCTCAGGTCATGGCCGGTTACACCCTCGGCGGTGCGGACATGCTGCGTCGGGCAATGGGTAAGAAAAAACCCGAAGAGATGGCCAAGCAGCGCGGCGGCTTCATTGAAGGTTGCAAGACCAACAATATCGACGCTGACCTCGCCGGTAACATTTTCGACCTGGTGGAAAAATTCGCCGGTTATGGCTTCAACAAGTCTCACTCTGCCGCTTATGGTCTGGTGTCGTACCAGACGGCCTGGTTGAAAACCCACTACCCGGCGCCATTCATGGCTGCGGTACTGTCGGCGGACATGCACAACACCGACAAGGTCGTGACCTTGATCGAAGAAATTCGCACCATGAAGCTGCGTCTCGACGCGCCGGATGTGAATACTTCGGAATTCAAGTTCACGGTGAACGACGACGGCCGCATTGTTTACGGCCTCGGCGCGATCAAAGGTGTCGGCGAAGGTCCGGTGGAAGCGATCACCGAGGCGCGTCAGGAAGGCCCGTTCAAGGATCTGTTCGATTTCTGCGCCCGTGTCGACCTCAAGCGCATTAATAAGCGCACCCTCGACGGTCTGATCCGCAGCGGCGCACTGGATCGTCTTGGGCCGTATTTCCACGACGAACAAAAGGCTTATCAGGCCAACATCGACCGCAACCGCGCCGTGCTGCTGGCGGCGATGGAAGAGGCGATCAAGGCTGCCGAGCAAACCGCTCGCACCCACGACAGTGGTCACGCCGACCTGTTTGGCGGGCTGTTTGTCGAGGAAGATGCTGACGTTTACGCGACTCATCGCAAGGCCAAGGAGCTGACTCTCAAGGAACGCCTCAAGGGTGAAAAAGACACCTTGGGCCTGTACCTGACCGGTCACCCGATTGACGAATACGAAGGCGAGATCCGCCGTTTTGCCCGTCAGCGCATCATCGATCTGAAACCGGCCCGCGATACGCAGACCGTGGCGGGGATGATCATTGCCCTGCGGGTGATGAAGAACAAAAAGGGCGACAAGATGGGCTTCATCACCCTTGACGACCGCTCCGGGCGGATCGAGGCGTCGCTGTTTGCCGAAGCGTTCCATTCCGCGCAGTCGCTGTTGCAGACCGACGCGATGGTGGTGGTTGAAGGCGAGGTCAGCAACGACGACTTCTCCGGCGGCCTGCGCCTGCGGGTCAAGCGGGTGATGAGCATGGAAGATGCGCGTACCAACCTTGCCGAGAGCCTGCGTCTGAAACTGCAGACCCAGGACCTGAAAGGCGATCAGCTACGCTGGTTGGGTGATTTGCTCAAGCGTCACCGCGGGGCGTGCCCGATCACCATGGAGTACACCAGTCCTGATGCGAAGACCTTGCTGCAGTTCGGCGAGACCTGGCGGATCGACCCGGCGGATGCGTTGATTCAAGCCCTGCGTGACCAGTTCGGGCGAGACAACGTCTTCCTCCAATACCGTTGACCGGCAGGGTGCCATCAAGCGCCTTGCCCGCGACCTGAATTTTTAATCTCGACCTTAGCGCGCCTTTTCCTTAAGGTAGGGCGCGAATAGACAACCGGCCGGCCCAAGCTCATTTGGGACACGACCCAAGACGGACGCCTATGAACCCGAATTTTCTAGATTTCGAACAGCCGATCGCCGACCTGCAAGCCAAGATCGAAGAGTTGCGCTTGGTCGGTAATGACAATTCGCTGAATATCGGCGATGAGATCTCCCGCCTGCAGGACAAGAGCAAAACGCTGACCGAAGACATCTTCGGCAAGCTGACCAGCTGGCAGATCGCACGCCTGGCGCGTCACCCGAAACGCCCGTACACCCTCGATTACATCGAGCACATCTTCACCGAGTTCGACGAACTGCACGGCGACCGTCACTTCTCCGACGACGCTGCGATCGTTGGCGGCATCGCCCGTCTGGACGATCAACCGGTGATGATCATCGGTCACCAGAAGGGCCGTGAAGTGCGCGAGAAGGTACGCCGCAACTTTGGTATGCCGCGTCCGGAAGGCTACCGCAAGGCCTGCCGCCTGATGGAAATGGCCGAGCGTTTCAAAATGCCTATCCTGACCTTCATCGACACCCCGGGCGCCTACCCTGGCATTGACGCTGAAGAGCGCAACCAGAGCGAAGCGATTGCCTGGAACCTGCGGGTCATGTCGCGCCTGAAGACCCCGATCATCGCCACTGTTATCGGTGAAGGTGGTTCCGGCGGTGCTTTGGCGATCGGTGTCTGTGATCAGCTGAACATGCTGCAATACTCGACCTATGCGGTGATCTCGCCGGAAGGTTGCGCGTCGATTCTGTGGAAAACCGCCGAAAAAGCGCCGGATGCCGCTGAAGCGATGGGCATCACCGCCGAGCGTCTGAAGGGCCTGGGCATTGTCGACAAGGTGATTGGCGAGCCTCTGGGCGGCGCGCACCGTGATCCGGCAAGCGCAGCGGCTTCGATTCGTGCCGAGCTGAGCTCGCAACTGGCGATGCTGAAGAAGTTCGACAACGAAGCGCTGTTGAAGCGCCGTTATGATCGACTGATGAGCTACGGTCTCTAAGTCGACTGCGCAATACCCATGTGGGAGCGAGCCTGCTCGCGAAGAGGGGGTAACATTCAACCAATGTGTTGGCTGTTACACCGCTATCGCGAGCAGGCTCGCTCCCACATTTGATTTGGGCAAAGAGAAAGATATGGATCGATCATCGATTGATTTGCCTGCAAGGCTTCTGCTGAGTCTTGAGCCTTGGCGCAATGCCGCTCATTGGCGCATCGCTTTCTCAGGTGGTCTCGACTCCACCGTCCTGCTGCATCTGCTCGCTCATCTCGCTAAATCCGAATCCCTTCCCCCGCTAAGCGCTATCCATATCCATCACGGCATTCAGGCTGTGGCTGATGCGTGGCCGCATCATTGTCAGTTGATCTGCGATGCGCTGGGTGTGCCGTTGCTGATCGAACGGGTGACCGTGCAACCAGGGGCGAGCCTGGAACGGGCGGCGCGGGATGCGCGGTATGCGGTGTTCAGTTCGGTGACGCAGTCTGATGACGTATTGCTCTCTGGCCAGCATCGCGACGATCAGGCGGAAACCTTACTGTTCCGGCTGATGCGCGGTGCCGGGGTGCGCGGTTTGTCCGCAATGCCACCGCAGCGTTCAGTGGGGCAGGGCACGCTGGTTCGTCCATTGCTGGATGTCCCTCGGGCCGAGCTGGAAGCGTACGCGCAAGCTCATCAATTGACTTGGATTGAAGATCCGTCGAATCAGGACCGGCAGTTTTCGCGTAATTATCTGCGCCATCAGGTCATGCCGGCGCTGACCGGACGCTGGCCGCAAGCGCAGGCCAGCATGGCCCGCAGCGCTTCGCATTTGCGTGAAGCGCAAGGCCTGCTCGATGAGCTGGCACAGGTGGATCTAGCTCAAGCCAACACTCGTCATAAATTCGAATGGCTGGGATTGCGCTCACTTGAGTTGGCGCCGCTGGCCGCGCTGTCTGCCGCTCGTCAGCGAAATGCCTTGAGTCACTGGCTCGAACCGCTGACACGGTTGCCCGACACTGACCATTGGTCGGGTTGGTCGGATCTGTGCGACGCCGCCCACGATGCGACACCGGTCTGGCGTCTGGCCGATGGCGAATTGCACCGCAGCGCCGGTCGTATGTGGTGGCTCAGTGGCGTCTGGCTGAGTGCGCCGGTGATCGGTTGCGACTGGCATGACCTGTCGTCACCGCTACGCTTGCCCGATAACGGACGTGTCATGTTCAGCGGTCAGACTCCCGTCGGGCCGTTGCAGATCCGCTATCGTCAGGGCGGCGAAGTGATGCATCTCGCGGATCGCGGCCGTCGCGATCTTAAGCGGCTGCTCAATGAACGCGCGGTGCCGGGCTTCGTGCGTGGCAGATTGCCGCTGCTGTTTCGCGGCGAAGAATTGCTCGCGGTGGCGAACCTGCCGGGTCTTGATGGCAATGGGCAGGACGGCTGGCAATTGCATTGGCAGCCAACAGACGAAGATCAAGGTTTGAGATGAAAGGGGCATTCCGGTAGACTACGCTCCCTTCTTGATACAACTTCTGTGGATTCGCCTGAATTGCAGGAGTTGCCGATTACCAAGCAGTCTTTGCTGGGCGATTCCAAAAAATGTGTAGCGAGCAACGTACCGGTGTTTCATCTGCCGGTCTGTCCCAACGCGGCGGTTTTTTTGAAAGGTGCACTGTGATTAATGCAGGTGATCGGGGGCTTCGGCCTTCCTTCGCTTTCCCCGGCGGCTCGTACCGCTTTAACGCAGACTTCTAGGGTTTTTCATGACGCGCTACATATTCGTCACGGGCGGTGTTGTTTCTTCATTGGGGAAAGGCATTGCCTCGGCTTCATTGGCGGCCATCCTGGAGGCGCGGGGGCTTAAGGTCACCATGCTTAAGCTGGATCCGTACATCAACGTCGACCCGGGCACCATGAGCCCGTTCCAGCACGGTGAAGTGTTCGTCACCCACGACGGCGCCGAGACCGACCTGGACCTGGGCCACTACGAGCGGTTCATCCGCACGACCATGACCCAGAACAACAACTTCACCACCGGCCGTGTCTACGAGCACGTGCTGCGCAAAGAGCGCCGTGGTGACTACCTGGGTGCAACCATCCAGGTGATTCCGCACATCACCGACGAAATCAAGCGCCGCATCATCAAGGGTGCCGGTGACGCTGACGTGGCGATGGTCGAAATCGGTGGCACCGTGGGTGACATCGAGTCGCAACCGTTCCTCGAAGCCATCCGCCAGTTGCGTTTCGAAGTCGGCGCCAAGCGCGCGATGCTGATGCACTTGACGCTGGTGCCGTACATCGCCACCGCGGGCGAAACCAAAACCAAGCCAACCCAGCACTCGGTCAAGGAACTGCGTTCCATCGGCCTGCAGCCAGACGTACTGGTTTGCCGTTCCGATCACCCGATCGACATTTCGTCTCGTCGCAAGATCGCGCAATTCACCAACGTTGAAGAACGTGCGGTGATCGCGCTGGAAGACGCCGACACCATCTACAAGATCCCGGGCATCCTGCACTCCCAGGGTCTGGATGATTTCGTTGTCGAGCGTTTTGGCCTGCAATGCGGCAGCGCTGACCTGTCCGAGTGGGAAGCGGTCGTAGATGCCAAGCTGAACCCGGAACACGAAGTCACCATCGCCATGGTCGGCAAGTACATGGAACTGCTGGACGCCTACAAATCGCTGATCGAAGCGATGAGTCACGCCGGCATCAGCAACCGTACCAAGGTCAACCTGCGCTACATCGATTCCGAAGACATCGAAAACCAGGGCACTGCGCTGCTGGAAGGTGTTGACGCGATTCTGGTACCGGGCGGCTTCGGTCTGCGTGGCGTGGAAGGCAAGATCACTGCCGTTCAGTACGCTCGCGAAAACAAGGTTCCTTACCTCGGCATCTGCCTCGGCATGCAAGTGGCGGTCATCGAGTTCGCCCGTAACGTGATGGGCTGGAAAGACGCCAACTCCACCGAGTTCGATCGCGCCAGCGGTCACCCGGTTGTCGGTCTGATCACCGAGTGGGAAGACGCCACCGGCGCCGTTGAAGTGCGTACCGAATCGTCTGACCTGGGCGGCACCATGCGCCTCGGTGCTCAGGACTGCCTGCTCGAAGCCGGTTCCAAAGTGCACGATTGCTACGGCAAGGACGTGATTGTCGAGCGTCACCGTCACCGTTACGAAGTGAACAACAACCTGCTGCCGCAAATCATCGAAGCCGGCCTGAAAATCTCCGGTCGTTCCGCCGATGCTGCGCTGGTTGAAGTGGTCGAAGCACCGGATCATCCATGGTTCGTCGCTTGCCAGTTCCACCCTGAGTTCACCTCGACACCACGTGATGGCCATCCGCTGTTCAGCGGTTTTGTCAAAGCAGCGTTGGCTCAACACCAGAAGAAGGCGTAACCCCGATGGCACAGAAGATCATCCGCGTCGGCGACATCGAGATTGCCAACGACAAACCCATGGTGCTGTTCGGCGGCATGAACGTGCTGGAAAGCCGTGACATGGCCATGCAGGTTTGCGAAGAGTACGTGAAGGTCACCGAAAAACTCGGCATCCCTTACGTGTTCAAGGCCAGTTTCGACAAGGCCAACCGTTCTTCTGTCGCCTCTTATCGCGGTCCTGGCCTGGAAGAGGGCATGCGCATCTTCCAGGACATCAAACAAGCCTTCGGCGTGCCGATCATCACCGACGTCCACGAGCCTGACCAGGCTGCGGTCGTCGCGGAGGTCTGCGACATCATTCAACTGCCGGCCTTCCTGTCGCGCCAGACCGATCTGGTCGTCGCGATGGCCAAGACCAAGGCTGTCATCAACATCAAGAAAGCCCAGTTTCTCGCGCCTCAGGAAATGAAGCACATCCTGAACAAGTGCGTGGAAGCGGGTAACGATCAATTGATTCTCTGCGAGCGTGGTTCGAGTTTCGGCTACAACAACCTTGTGGTCGACATGCTCGGCTTCGGCATCATGAAGCAGTTCGAGTACCCGGTATTCTTCGACGTGACCCACTCGCTGCAAATGCCTGGCGGTCGTTCCGACTCCGCCGGCGGTCGCCGTGCGCAGGTTCTGGATCTGGCCAAGGCTGGCATGAGCCAAGGCCTGGCAGGTCTGTTCCTCGAAGCTCACCCGGATCCGGACAACGCCAAATGCGACGGCCCTTGCGCCTTGCGTCTGGACAAACTGGAGCCATTCTTGGCCCAGCTCAAAGCCTTGGACGAACTGGTGAAGAGTTTTCCGACGGTAGAAACCGCGTAAACCTCAATTCTCCGGTAAAGTACCGCACGATTTGTCGCTCATGCCCTCGGGCATGAGCGTTATCGTCTGCAAGCTGCCCGCCGTACACCCCTTGCCGACGGTAAAAAGATTTCCTCTAGCTGCGTCGTTTTCGTCAACTTTGGAGTGTTTACAACAATGGCAAAAATCGTCGACATCAAAGGTCGTGAAGTTCTCGACTCCCGTGGCAATCCCACCGTGGAAGCGGACGTGCTTCTCGACAACGGCATCATCGGCAGCGCTTGCGCGCCGTCCGGTGCATCCACTGGCTCGCGTGAAGCACTCGAGCTGCGTGATGGCGACAAGAGCCGTTACCTGGGCAAGGGCGTGCTCAAAGCGGTAGCCAACATCAACGGTCCGATCCGCGATCTGCTGCTGGGCACCGACCCAAGCGACCAGAAAGCGCTGGATCACGCGATGATCAAGCTCGACGGTACTGAAAACAAAGCGACCCTGGGCGCCAACGCCATCCTCGCCGTGTCCCTGGCTGCGGCCAAGGCTGCTGCACAGGATCAGGATCTGCCGCTGTACGCACACATCGCCAACCTGAACGGCACACCGGGTGTTTACTCGATGCCGGTGCCGATGATGAACATCATCAACGGTGGCGAGCACGCCGATAACAACGTAGACATCCAGGAATTCATGGTTCAGCCGGTTGGCGCCAAGTCTTTCTCGGAAGGTCTGCGCATGGGCACCGAGATTTTCCATCACCTCAAAGCTGTGCTGAAGGCCCGTGGCCTGAGCACTGCCGTTGGCGACGAAGGCGGTTTCGCACCGAACCTGGCGTCCAACGAAGACGCTTTGAAAGTGATCTCCGAAGCCGTGGCCAACGCCGGTTACAAACTGGGCACCGACGTGACCCTGGCACTGGACTGCGCGGCCAGCGAATTCTACGAAGACGGCAAGTACAACCTGTCCGGCGAAGGCCAGGTGTTCACCGCTGAAGGTTTCGCTGACTACCTCAAAGGCCTGACCGAGCGTTACCCGATCATCTCCATCGAAGACGGTCTGGACGAGTCCGATTGGGCTGGCTGGAAGATCCTCACCGACAAGATCGGCGAGAAGGTTCAACTGGTAGGCGACGACCTGTTCGTGACCAACACCAAGATCCTGAAAGAAGGCATCGATAAAAAGATCGCCAACTCGATCCTGATCAAGTTCAACCAGATCGGCACCCTGACCGAAACCCTGGAAGCCATCCAGATGGCCAAGGCTGCCGGTTACACCGCCGTGATCTCGCACCGCTCTGGCGAAACCGAAGATTCGACCATTGCCGACCTGGCTGTGGGCACCTCGGCTGGCCAGATCAAGACCGGTTCGCTGTGCCGTTCCGACCGCGTTTCCAAGTACAACCAACTGCTGCGTATCGAAGAGCAGTTGAATGGTAAAGCCAAGTACAACGGTCGCTCCGAGTTCCGCGGCTAAGTTGTAAATGGTAAAAAGACACCGGATTGTGTCGGAAAAGTCGTGACAGCGATGGATTTGCCACTAATCTGATGCCTTAACAGCACAAGCCTGGATCTTCCAGGCTTCGTGCTATCAGACGTTTCAAAGTTTTGGCGTGGCTGTCTTTTTTCACTGGATACCTGATATTCGATGCGCAGTCCTTACTGGTTGTTTCTCGTTTTGCTCTTGCTGCTGGCCGGTCTGCAGTACCGCCTGTGGGTGGGCAATGGCAGTCTGGCGCAAGTCGCCGAGCTGAATCAGCAGATTGCTGAGCAACATGCCGAGAACGAAGGTTTGCTGGAGCGCAACCGGGTGATGGACGCAGAAGTCAGCGAGCTGAAGAAAGGCATGGAGACCGTTGAAGAGCGTGCTCGTCATGAGCTGGGCATGGTCAAGGACGGCGAAACCCTTTACCAGTTGGCCCAATGATCGATTCCCTGCCGGCCTTCTGGGCCGTGATTCCTGCCGCGGGCGTCGGTGCCCGTATGGCCGCGGACCGTCCCAAGCAATACTTGCAACTGGGCGGGCGCACAATTCTCGAACATAGCCTCGGCTGTTTTCTTGATCACCCGAGCCTCAAGGGCTTGGTGGTCAGTCTTGCTGTTGATGATCCTTATTGGCCGAACCTCGCCTGCGTCAACGATCCGCGTATTCAGCGGGTTGAGGGCGGTGCCGAGCGCTCCGGTTCGGTGCTCAATGCCTTGCTGCATCTGCATGCCCAAGGTGCCGATGATGAGGATTGGGTGCTGGTGCACGATGCGGCACGGCCCAACCTGAGTCGCGATGACCTCGACAAGTTACTCGCTGAACTGGCGAGTGATCCGGTGGGTGGTTTGCTCGCAGTGCCTGCGCGCGACACGCTGAAGCGGGTCGACAAAAACGGTCGTGTGGTCGAGACCGTCGATCGCAGTGTGATCTGGCAGGCCTATACGCCGCAGATGTTCCGCCTTGGCGCGTTGCATCGGGCGTTGGCGGACAGCCTGGTGGCGGATGCCGTGATCACCGATGAAGCCTCGGCGATGGAATGGGCGGGCCTGGCGCCGCGTCTGATCGAAGGGCGGGCGGACAACCTGAAAGTCACCCGTCCTGAAGATCTGGAATGGTTGCGGCAGCGTTGGACTAACCGCCGCTAGAAGATCAAAGCCTTTAAATTCGATACTCCGGCCGCTCGGCCAATCCTTCCTTGAGAAAATCCACCAACTTGCGCACCTTCGGCGACAAATGTCGCTGCTGCGGATACAGCGCCCACACCGCCGTGTTCGGCGGCTGATGCGCCTCCAGCAACGAAATCAACGCGCCACTGTTCAGATGCTCCAGCACGTAATAATCCGGCAACTGACACAATCCAACCCCTTGTAGCGCGGCATCCAGCACCGCTTGCCCACTGTTGCAGCGCCAGTTTCCCTGCACCCGCTGGGAAAATTCCCGGCCGTTTTGCTCAAGCTGCCAGATGTCCGAACTGCCGATCAGGCAATTGTGCCGGCTCAATTCCGACAAGCTGTGTGGGCGTCCGTACCGTTCGACATAGGACGGCGAGGCGCAAAGAAACATGCGCCGTGGTGCCAGACGCGTCGCGACCAGTCGTGAGTCCTGCAAGCGGCCGAGGCGAATCGCCAGATCCAGCCCTTCATGCACCAGATCGAGTTGGCGGTTACTCAATTCAATGTCGATGCGCAGTTGTGGGTACAGCCCCATGAACCGCGTCACCAGCGGCACGATAAAACGTTCGCCATAGGCCACCGCGCAAGTCATGCGCAGCATGCCCTTCGGTTCGCTGGTCAAATCACCGACCGCGCGCAAGGCTTCTTCGCGACCGTCCTGCAATCGTTGACAGTGCTGGAGAAAGGTTTGCCCGGCTTCGGTCAGCGTCACGCGACGTGTGCTGCGATAGAGCAGGCGTGTCTGCAAGCGCTCTTCCAGTCGTACGATTTGTCGACTGATGTGCGAGGAAGAAACCCCAAGACGGTCGGCAGCGGCGGTGAACTGGCTGCATTCGGCGACGGCGACGAACTCGTCGATGCCTTCCCAGCGGTTTTCGGACATCGGGATTATCCCTGTGTGGCAATAATGTTTTGCTTTTGGCCTGATTATTCATCGTAAAGCTATGTATTACACTCCTTGTCTGGTTTTTTTATTCAATGGATTCACTGGAGAGTCAGCATGATCAAGTCGCGCGCCGCCGTTGCCTTCGAGGCCAAGAAGCCGCTGGAAATCGTAGAAGTCGATGTCGCCATGCCCAAGGCTGGTGAAGTGTTGCTGCGCGTGGTGGCTTCCGGCGTTTGCCACACCGACGCTTACACCCTGTCCGGCGCAGACCCGGAAGGCATCTTTCCGTCGATCCTCGGCCACGAAGGTGGCGCAATCGTTGAAGCCATCGGCGAAGGCGTGACGTCAGTTGCCGTCGGCGATCACGTGATTCCGCTGTACACCCCGGAATGCGGCCAGTGCAAATTCTGTAAGTCGGGCAAGACCAACCTGTGTCAGGCGATTCGTGCGACTCAGGGCAAAGGCTTGATGCCGGACGGCACTTCGCGCTTTTCCTACAAGGGCGAAACGATTTTCCACTACATGGGTACTTCGACCTTCTCGGAATACACCGTGTTGCCGGAAATCTCCGTCGCAAAAATTTCCAAAGACGCACCGCTGGAAAAGGTCTGTCTGCTCGGTTGCGGTGTCACCACCGGTATCGGCGCAGTGCTCAACACTGCCAAAGTCAAACCGGGTGACACCGTGGCAATCTTCGGCTTGGGTGGCATCGGCCTGTCTGCAGTGATCGGCGCGGTGAAAGCCAAGGCTGCACGCATCATCGCCATTGACATCAACCCGGCCAAATTCGAAATCGCCAAGCAGCTCGGCGCCACCGACTGCGTGAACCCGAAAGACTTCGATCGTCCGATCCAGGAAGTGATCGTCGACATGACCGATGGCGGCGTCGACTTCTCCTTCGAATGCATCGGCAACGTGCAACTGATGCGCGCAGCCCTTGAGTGCTGCCACAAAGGCTGGGGCGAGTCGGTAATCATCGGTGTTGCCGGTGCTGGTCAGGAAATTTCCACCCGTCCATTCCAGTTGGTCACCGGTCGCGTCTGGCGCGGTTCGGCGTTCGGTGGCGTGCGCGGTCGCACCGAATTGCCAAGCTATGTCGACATGGCCCAGAGCGGCGAAATCCCGCTGGATACTTTCATCACCCACACCATGGGCCTGGAAGATATCAACAAGGCGTTCGACCTGATGCACGAAGGCAAGAGCATTCGTACCGTCATTCATTTCTGATCAATCGTGGTGACATGGCAACAAGTCGTGAAGTCTTGTTGCCGTGACCGCGTAGGAGTCTTTACATGAGTCTGGAAAACATCTCCTGTCAGAAAAGTTTCGGTGGTTGGCACAAGCGCTATCGCCACCGATCCGACGTGCTCGGTTGCGACATGGTATTTGCCGTGTACCTGCCGCCGCAGGCGGAGCAGGGCGGCAAGCTGCCGGTGTTGTATTGGCTGTCGGGTCTGACCTGCACCGATGAGAACTTCATGCAGAAGGCTGGCGCCATGCGCATGGCCTCCGAGCTGGGCTTGATCATCGTGGCGCCGGACACCAGTCCGCGCGGCCCTGATGTCCCGGGCGATCCGGATGGCGCGTGGGATTTCGGTCTCGGTGCCGGTTTTTATCTGAATGCCACGCAGGAACCCTGGTCGCGGCACTATCGGATGCATGACTATGTCGTGCAGGAATTGCCTTCACTGGTTGAAGCGCATTTCCCGGCGTCCGATAAGCGCAGCATCAGCGGGCACTCTATGGGCGGTCACGGTGCGTTGGTCTGTGCATTGCGCAATCCGGGGCGTTACCAATCGGTGTCGGCATTTTCGCCGATCAACAATCCAATGGATTGCCCGTGGGGGCAGAAGGCGTTCTCCCGTTACCTGGGCGAAGACCGTTCGAAGTGGAAAGAATGGGATGCCTGCGCGCTGATCGCCGAGGCCGATGAAAAGCTGCCGCTGCTGGTTGACCAAGGTGATCGCGACGACTTCCTCGCCACCCAACTCAAACCGGAAGCCCTGCAACAAGCAGCAAAACAAGCGGGCCATCCGCTGACCTTGCGCTCTCAACCGGGCTACGACCACAGCTATTTCTTCATCTCAAGCTTTATAGACGACCACTTGCAGCATCACGCACGCGCTCTGCGCGGTTAATGCAGGTAGAATCACGCCCTGACAAAAATCGGGGCGTTTTTTCTTATGCGTATTGGCCACGGCTATGATGTGCACCGTTTCGCTGAAGGCGATTTCATTACTCTGGGCGGGGTGCAAATCGCACACAGCTTCGGGCTGCTCGCTCATTCCGACGGTGACGTCCTGCTGCACGCCTTGAGCGATGCCTTGCTCGGTGCCGCGGCGCTGGGTGATATCGGTAAACACTTTCCGGACACCGATCCGCAGTTCAAGGGCGCCGACAGCCGTGCGTTGTTGCGCCATGTGGTCGGGCTGATCCACGCCAAAGGCTGGAAAGTCGGCAACGTCGATAACACCATCGTCGCGCAGGCACCCAAAATGGCCCCGCATATCGAATCGATGCGCGCGCTGATCGCTGCGGATCTTCAAGTTGAGTTGGACCAAGTGAACGTGAAAGCTACTACTACCGAGAAGCTTGGCTTTGTCGGTCGCGAAGAAGGCATTGCCGTGCACTCCGTTGCCTTGTTGCTGCGCGCATGAATGAACTGCAATTGCTCGGCCCGCGGGCCTATGGCGAACCCCTCGGCACCGCAGTACTGAAAGCCATCGCTGAGGATTTCCAGGTCGATGAAGTCCTCGATATTCCGTTTAGCGGTGACGGCGAACACCTATGGATCTGGGTCGAAAAACGCGGCCTCAATACTGAAGAGGCTGCACGGCGCATCGCCAAGGCTGCCGGTGTGCCTCTGCGCACGGTCAGTTATGCCGGGCTGAAGGATCGTCAGGCGCTGACCCGTCAGTGGTTCAGCGTGCAGCTGCCGGGCAAGGCTGATCCGGATCTGTCGGCAGCGGAAAACGATACGCTGAAGATTCTCAAAACCACCCGCCACAAGCGCAAGCTGCAACGCGGCGCGCATTCGGCCAATGGTTTTACCCTGCGCCTGACCCAATTCGCTGGCGACAAAGCGGCTATTGAAGAGCGTCTGCAACTGATCGCCAAGCAAGGCATTCCCAATTACTTCGGCGCTCAGCGTTTCGGCCATGACGGCGGCAACGTCGTCGATGCGCGTGCGTGGGCGGCGCGCAAGGCGTTGCCTGAGCAACGCAATGTGCGCTCGCGACTGCTGTCGACGGCACGCAGTTTTCTGTTCAATCAGGTGCTGGCGGCGCGGGTCGCCGATGGCACCTGGCAGCGCGCGCTGGTTGGCGACCTGCTGGCATTCACCGACAGCCGCAGCTTTTTTCCCGCCGGTGAAGCTGAATGCAGCGATCCGCGTCTGGCGATTCTCGACCTGCATCCCACCGGCCCGCAGTGGGGCGAAGGTGACTCCCCGGCCGCTGGCGCTGTCCATGATCTGGAGCAGGGGATTACCGCCCGTGAAGCGGATCTGCGAGATTGGTTGATTCACGCCGGCATGAGCCACGAACGTCGCATCCTGCGGCTGCCCATTGGCGGGTTGACGTGGCATTATCCCCAGCCTGACATTCTGCAACTGGAATTCGTCCTCCCGGCCGGATGCTTCGCCACCGTATTGGTGCGCGAACTCGTTGATCTGGTGCCGGTGGGGCAGACGGACAGCCCATGCGTATTCTGATTTCTAACGACGATGGGGTAACCGCACCCGGTCTCGCCGCGCTTTATGCTGCGCTGGCAGATTACACCGAGTGCGTGGTTATCGCCCCGGAGCAGGACAAAAGCGGCGCCAGCAGTTCGCTGACGCTCGACCGTCCGTTGCACCCGCAATATCTGGCCAACGGCTTTATCAGCCTCAATGGCACACCGACCGACTGCGTGCATCTGGGCCTTAATGGTCTGCTGGAACGTGAGCCGGACATGGTGGTTTCCGGTATCAACCTCGGCGCCAATCTTGGCGATGATGTGTTGTATTCCGGGACAGTGGCGGCCGCCCTTGAAGGGCGATTCCTCGAACGTCCGTCGTTTGCCTTTTCGCTGGTCTCACGTCAGGTGGATAATCTTCCTACGGCGGCCTACTTTGCGCGCAAACTGGTCGAGGCCCATGCCGGGCTCGATCTGCCGCCGCGCACGGTGCTCAACGTGAACATTCCCAATCTGCCCATCGACCATATTCGCGGTATTCAGCTGACCCGACTTGGCCATCGTGCCCGGGCGGCGGCGCCGATGAAAGTCGTCGATCCACGCGGCAAAGCCGGTTATTGGATTGCTGCCGCTGGCGATGCTGAAGATGGCGGGCCGGGCACGGACTTTCATGCCGTGATGCAAGGCTATGTTTCCATCACCCCTTTGCAGCTCGATCGCACCTTCAACGATGCCTTCAGAAGTCTCGACGGCTGGCTGGAGGGACTGCGCTGATGGCTCGTGAACACGAAGACAGAATGCGCAGCGGCATCGGCATGACGTCCCAGCGCACGCGGGAACGTCTGATCCAGCGCCTGTACGAAGAAGGCTTGTCCAACGCCAAGGTGTTGGAAGTGATTCGCCGCACGCCGCGACACCTGTTTGTCGACGAAGCACTGGCGCACCGCGCTTATGAAGACACGGCGCTTCCAATCGGCCATAACCAGACCATTTCCCAGCCTTATATGGTGGCGCGCATGAGCGAGCTGCTGCTTGAGGCCGGTCCGCTGGACAAGGTACTGGAGATCGGCACCGGTTCGGGTTATCAGACGGCCGTGTTGTCGCAACTGGTGGAGCGGGTGTTCTCGGTTGAGCGCATCAAGGTTCTGCAGGATCGCGCCAAGGAACGTCTGGTCGAGTTGAACTTGCGCAACGTGGTGTTTCGTTGGGGCGACGGTTGGGAAGGCTGGCCGGCCCTGGCGCCTTACAACGGCATTATCGTTACAGCCGTGGCCACCGACGTGCCGCAAGCGTTGCTTGATCAGTTGGCTCCGGGTGGACGTCTGGTGATCCCGGTAGGCTCGGGGGAAGTACAGCAATTGATGCTGATCGTGCGTGAAGAGCACGGTTTCTCACGACACGTTTTGGGCGCTGTTCGCTTCGTGCCTTTGCTCAATGGGCCGTTGGCCTGAGCATTTATGCACAGGCGCTGAATTCCTTTCGTTCGCCTCGGTCTTACTCCGGCGACGATGGTTTAAACGGCGCAGATTGTCAGCTTGCAAACGTGTGCGCGAAGCGATTTCGCTTCATTAAAGGTAAAGCCGATTCGGCCCGTTATACTTGCGATACTTATGCCGAAATCCGGCATTCAAAATTTTTCAGCCACCACAAAGGGAGCGGCGGGTGAGTCTCACAGTCATTGCGCAGCGTATGGGTAACACGAGCTTTCAGCGCCTGGTGACTGGCCTTGTCTTGAGCACCTTGCTGGTGGGTTGCTCCAGCACCAAATCGAGCAATGTCCGGGTAGTCGATCGCAACAATGCAGTCGCGCAGCGTCCTACAGTGACGACCGGGCAATACGTGGTCCGTCCGGGCGATACGATGTTTTCAATCGCTTTTCGCTACGGCTGGGACTACAAAGCCCTCGCAGCCCGGAACAATATTCCTACGCCGTATACGATCCATCCGGGTCAGACAATTCGCTTCGACGGCCGCGCCGGTTCAACGTCCACGGCGGTGGTAAGCAACGCCAGTTCTTCGCCTTCATCATCCAGCAAAACTACGGTAATCCGGCGTCAGGCAAATGGCACGACCACCACTACAACCACCGGTTCTGCGGGCGGTTCTACTGGTGCAGTACCGTCCGTCGCCAACAAGCAAACCCAAGCTCCACTGCCTCCAGCGGGTCCAGCCCCGACCGGCTGGGGATGGCCATCTAATGGCATTCTGATTGGAAAATTCTCTTCAAACGGTAGTTTGAATAAAGGAATTGATATCGCCGGGGATTTGGGACAGCCTGTTTTAGCTGCGTCTGATGGGACGGTGGTATACGCCGGGAGTGGCTTAAGGGGCTACGGCGAATTAGTCATCATCAAACACAGCGAAACCTACGTCAGTGCTTACGGTCACAACCGTCGGCTGTTGGTTCGGGAGGGACAGCAGGTCAAGGTCGGACAGACAATTGCCGAAATGGGGTCAACGGGTACAGACCGGGTGAAACTGCATTTTGAGATTCGCCGACAAGGTAAACCTGTAGATCCGCTGCAGTTCCTGCCAAGACGTTGATTTGTAAGCCAGCCTGTTCCGTCGCGTAGAGGGGACAGGCTCCAGCGCTGCCAAGGATAAAGGCGTCGCTTGAGCTTGGGGTCGAACTCACCAAAGGACTATAACAATGGCTCTCAGTAAAGAAGTGCCGGAGTTTGACATCGACGATGAGGTTCTCCTTATGGAGGCCGGCATCGATTCGGATTCGATGTCGAATGATGAAGGGGCTGCTCCACCTTCCGTTCGTTCCAAATCCAAACACTCCGCTTCACTTAAACAACATAAGTACATCGACTACACGCGGGCACTCGATGCCACGCAGTTGTATCTCAACGAAATCGGCTTTTCCCCATTGCTCTCCCCGGAGGAAGAAGTTCATTTTGCGCGCTTGTCGCAAAGTGGCGATCCCGCCGGGCGCAAGCGCATGATTGAAAGTAACCTGCGGCTGGTGGTCAAAATCGCCCGGCGTTACGTCAATCGGGGGTTGTCGCTGCTGGATTTGATCGAAGAGGGCAACCTCGGATTGATCCGCGCGGTGGAAAAGTTCGATCCCGAACGCGGTTTCCGCTTCTCGACCTACGCGACCTGGTGGATTCGTCAAACCATCGAGCGCGCCATCATGAATCAGACCCGGACCATTCGGCTGCCGATTCATGTGGTCAAGGAGCTCAACGTGTACCTGCGGGCTGCACGGGAGCTGACGCAAAAGCTCGACCACGAACCTTCACCCGAAGAAATCGCCAACCTGCTGGAAAAACCAGTGGCCGAGGTCAAGCGCATGCTGGGCCTGAACGAGCGGGTTTCTTCGGTCGACGTCTCGCTGGGTCCGGATTCGGATAAAACCCTGCTGGACACCCTGACGGATGATCGGCCAACCGATCCATGCGAACTGCTGCAGGATGACGACTTGTCGCAGAGCATCGATCAATGGCTGTCGGAGCTGACCGACAAGCAGCGCGAGGTGGTCATACGCCGCTTCGGTCTGCGCGGCCACGAGAGCAGCACACTGGAAGACGTAGGCCTTGAGATCGGTCTGACCCGGGAACGGGTGAGACAGATCCAGGTGGAGGGCCTCAAGCGCCTTCGGGAAATTCTCGAGAAGAATGGCCTGTCGAGCGAGTCGTTGTTCCAGTAAGCGCATCGAACCACCGCCCACAAAAAGCCCCGACTGGTTCGGGGTTTTTTGTTGCCGGACATACGGTCAGCATTTCCATCATTTGTAGTCTCTCGGTGTAAGCTTCGGCTTACTCTTTCGTAAGTGTTCGCAAGATTTGCACGGTGGCAGACGTCTATTCTGATTGTGGTATTTTTATAACTTATTGATTTATATCTTTATTTATTAATATGAAGTGCTTGTGACAGCCCATTCCAGTCTCCACCGCCAATTGCTCTTGGCAGGGAACTCTTTAGTATCTGGGTTGTGTCGACGGACAGACACGCCCTTCAAGGACGAGGGGAAGGACATCGCAGGACGCGATTCATCAGGACGATGAAAAGGAACACAGGGAATAGGGAAAAAATGTGGGCGGGTCAAACCGCCCCTTTTTTTGTCTGCAAAAAAGCAATCCCGGAAAAGCAAAAGGCCCGCAAGGGGCCTTTTTATTGAACGCGGGGCAGATCAGCGTTCGAGGTCTTTGATCTTGCCTTTGACGCCATCCCACTCTTCGGCATCCGGCATCGATTCTTTCTTCTCTGTGATGTTCGGCCAGATCTCGGCCAGCTCGACGTTCAACTGAATGAACTCCTGCATCTCCTCCGGAACTTCGTCCTCGGAGAAAATGGCTACGGCCGGGCATTCTGGTTCGCACAGGGCGCAGTCGATGCACTCATCCGGGTGAATGACCAGGAAGTTCGGGCCTTCGTAAAAGCAGTCCACCGGACAGACTTCTACGCAGTCGGTGTACTTGCACTTGATGCAGTTGTCGGTGACGACGAAGGTCATTTCTAATTTTCTCCTCAGGCGGCGGCAGCGTTGCCCCTTCACGGTTGGGGTCGCCAGGTTCGGGAGCGATGCCTGCTGGCCAGGCTATTAGCCAGCAGCATCCCAAACCGCGCGAGATTCTAACAGCTTGAAGCCGTTTGCGTTATATCCGCTTCTTCAGTGCTTATATCCGGTTCTTCAATGCATAGAGCATTTCTAGCGCACGGCGTGGCGTCATGTCGTCGATATCCAGTTTAGCCAACTCATCCAGTACCGGATGCGGCAGGCTGGCGAACATGTCGCTCTGTTGTGGCGTGGCCGGTTTACCTTTTGCGGCTGGTTTCGGTGCCTCATGCGGCAATGCCGTATCTTCCAGGCGGCTCAAGTGCTCGCGGGCACGCACGATCACTTCGCTTGGCACACCGGCCAGTTGCGCAACCGCCAAGCCGTAGCTCTGGCTCGCAGGCCCCGGCAGCACATGGTGCAGGAACACGATGCGCTCGTTGTGCTCTGTTGCGTTGAGATGCACGTTGGCCACCAGCGGCTCGGCTTCCGGCAGAACAGTCAGTTCAAAATAGTGAGTCGCGAACAGCGTGTAGGCACGCAGGTGCGCCAGACGCTCAGCCGCCGCCCATGCCAGCGACAGACCGTCGAAGGTGCTGGTACCGCGGCCGACTTCGTCCATCAGCACCAGACTGCGCTCGGTCGCGTTGTGCAGGATGTTGGCGGTTTCGCTCATTTCCACCATGAAGGTCGAACGGCCACCGGCCAAGTCATCGCTGGAACCGATCCGGGTGAAGATCCGATCGACCAGCGACAGTTCGCAACTGGCAGCCGGCACGAAGCTACCGATATGCGCCAACAGCACGATCAGAGCAGTCTGACGCATGTAGGTGGATTTACCGCCCATGTTCGGGCCAGTGATCACCAGCATGCGCGTGTTGTCATCCAGACTCAGGTCGTTGGCCACGAACGGCGTGGTCAGCACTTGCTCGACCACCGGGTGGCGACCCTGGGTAATGCGCATGCATGGCTCGCTGACAAAACGCGGGCAGTTCAGATCAAGGTTCAGCGCACGTTCGGCAAGGTTGCTCAGCACGTCCAGTTCGGCCAGTGCGCCAGCGGTGTCCTGCAACGGCGGCAACTGGCTGATCAGATCTTCCAGCAGCGCCTCGTAGAGCATCTTCTCGCGCGCCAGGGCGCGGCTCTTGGCGGATAGCGCCTTGTCTTCGAACTCTTTCAGTTCCGGCGTGATGAAGCGCTCGGCGCCTTTCAGCGTCTGGCGCCGGATGTAGTCTGCCGGAGCCGATTCCGCCTGTTTGCTCGGCAACTCGATGAAGTAGCCGTGAATGCGGTTGTAGCCGACTTTCAGGTGGGACAGGCCGGTGCGGGCTTTCTCCCGCGCTTCCAGATCGATCAGGAACTGCCCGGCGTTTTCGCTCAGCGATTGCAAGTCATCCAGTTCGCTGTCGTAACCGGTCTTCAGGACACCGCCATCACGGATTACCGCAGGTGGGTTATCGATAATGGCTTTTGCCAGCAGCGCCGCCAGTTCCGGGTAAGTGCTGGTGGTGGTTGCCAGGCCTTGCAGGTGCGGCGCTTCGAGATCGGTCATTACCACTTGCAGTTCCGGCAGCGCGCCGAGGGCATCACGCAGGCGCGCGAGGTCACGTGGACGGGCATTGCGCAGGCCGATCCGCGCAAGAATGCGCTCGATGTCGCCGATTTCCTTGAGCTGCGGTTGCAGCTTTTCGAAGCGGTAACCGTCGAGCAGGCAGGTGATCGAGGTCTGGCGCGCCAGCAATACAGTCAGATCGCGCAACGGACGGTTCAACCAACGGGTCAGCAAGCGGCTGCCCATGGCGGTCTGGCAGCGATCGACGACTGATTGCAGGGTGTTGTCGCGGCCACCGGCCAGATTGGTGTCGAGCTCCAGGTTGCGCCGGCTCGCGCCGTCCAGTACCACGGTGTCGTCGAGACGTTCGTGGCGCAGGCTGCGCAAGTGGGGCAGGGCGGTGCGCTGGGTTTCCTTGGCGTAGGCCAACAGGCAACCGGCGGCGCCGATGGCCAGGGTCAGGGTTTCGCAGCCGAAGCCTTTCAGGTCTTGTGTGGAAAACTGCTGGCAGAGACTTTTCAGCGCCGAGTCACGCTCGAAATCCCACGGCGCACGACGACGCACGCCACGGCGTTTTTCCGCCGGCAGATCCTTCGGCCAATCGTCCGGGATCAAAAGCTCAACCGGATTGACGCGCTCCAGTTCCGCCAGCAGGTTTTCCCAGCCCTTGATCTCCAGCACGGTGAAGTTGCCGCTGGTGATATCCAGCACCGCCAGACCGAACAGACGCTCGTCACCCAGTACCGCAGCGATCAGGTTGTCGCGGCGCTCATCCAGCAGCGCCTCGTCGCTGACCGTTCCCGGCGTGATGATTCGTACAACCTGGCGCTCTACCGGGCCTTTACTGGTGGCCGGGTCGCCAACCTGCTCGCAGATCACCACCGACTCGCCGAGCTTGACCAGTTTCGCCAGATACCCTTCCGCCGCGTGGTAAGGAATCCCGCACATCGGAATCGCCTGCCCCGCCGACTGCCCGCGCGCTGTCAGAGTGATGTCCAGCAACTTGGCTGCCTTCTTCGCGTCTTCATAGAAGATTTCGTAGAAATCGCCCATGCGATAGAACATCAGCTGATCCGGGTGCTGGTTCTTCAGGCGCCAGTACTGCTGCATCATCGGAGTGTGGGAGGACAGGTCGGAGACGGCTTTATTCATCGGATTGTCAGGCAACTCGTTCAAAGGTGTAGGGCAAAAGCGGGGCATCCGCCGGGCTTTTCCGCGATGGGCGCAAGATTACCATGGCGGTCTATCCGACGCAGGCATGACGGCCCACTGACACTTTTGCCCATAATTTGTGTGTTTATGCACAATTTATGCAAATCAGCATTTGTCTTCGATAAAAACTTCAAGCACTATGCGCGTTATGCAAAAACGCAACGTATCCTCCGTCTTAAGAGCACTGCTCGACCAGCACGGGATCTCCCCCACGGAGCTCCATCGTCGCACCGGCGTGCCTCAATCCACTCTCTCGCGGATTCTCAGCGGGAAGATCGTCGATCCTTCGGATAAACACATTTCGAAAATCGCCGAGTACTTCAATGTAAGCACCGATCAGTTGCGCGGCCGTGCAGATGTTGCGCCGTCGGCCGGTGCCGCGCGTGATGACGTGCATGCGGAACTCAAGGACATAATGCTGTGGGACGACGACACGCCTGTCGATGACGACGAGGTGTCGGTGCCCTTCCTTCGCGAGGTTGAATTGGCAGCAGGATCAGGAAGATTCGTCATCGAAGAGAGCGAGCGCTCTAGCCTGCGCTTCGGCAAGCGCAGCCTGCGCCATAACGGCGTGCAATTCGATCAGGCCAAGTGCGTGACGGTGCGTGGCAACAGCATGTTACCGGTGCTGCGTGACGGCGCCACGGTCGGCGTGAACGCGGGCAAGTGCGGTATCGGCGACATCATTGATGGCGACCTCTATGCGATCAATCACAACGGCCAGTTGCGGGTGAAGCAACTCTATCGCCTGCCTACCGGTATCCGCCTGCGCAGCTTCAATCGCGACGAACATCCGGACGAGGACTACACCTTCCAGGAAATCCAGGAAGAGCAGATCGTCATCCTCGGTCACGTCTTCTGGTGGGGCATGTACGCCCGCTAAGCAGACCCCGGTCAGATAAAACCCGCCATCGGCGGGTTTTTTTTCGCCTGCGCAAAACCCTCAACGCCACGATTTATGCGGCATGCATGCGTCAATGCATTTCTTGTGCATAAATAAATGCATTTACGCATTGACTGTATATGCATCCATGCATATTATTGCCACCAAGCCGCTCGACAAAGCGGCTGGAAACGAAAGCTCTTTAGTTCCACAAGAACAGGCAGCGATGAACCGGCCTCAACGGTTCAGAGGGTTGGCAACTGACCCGGGTGTGCAGCGTAAAGCACCAGAAGCAGTTATCCGGCGGGCAGGGACCGCGGTCGGAAAAACAATTTGAACGGACTCGTACCGCGCCAGTAGCGCCGAAAAGTCAGCTTCCTTTTTTGACTAAAGGACTTAAAGGAAGGCGAAGGAGCGCATTACTGAAAAGCCCGGCGGATTTGCCGGGCTTTTTGGAATGCCTACCCGGGCAGGAACTGAAAGGCCGGGATGCCGGCAATCAATAAGGAAGATGAGCATGAAAAAGTACGCACGTGTAGTTGCTGGTCAGGTCGACAATATTTTTGAAACCGATAACCCGATCACCGATGAGTTTCCCGCCAATCAGGTCTGGGTAGATGTCACTGCTTTGCCCAAGATTGATTACTCCTGGAACGCAGTAAAAACCGACGGTGTCTGGAAGTTTACCGACAGCGATATGTGGGGGCAGCCGTCGCAGCTTTCTAACGAACTGCGTAGCGCAAGAACGCCACGACTCGAACGAGCCAATAACACTTTGGCTTCCAGTGCGCTGGCGTACAAGGTTGAGCTGGGTCTGGCTACGCCAGCCGATGAAGCCGCATTGCTGGCCTACAAGCAGTTTTTCATCGACATGAGCAACGTCAATAAACAGCCGGGTTATCCGCTGACCGTCACCTGGCCTGAAGTTCCTTGAATCCGGGTTGATGCATTTGCTTTCTCTGCTTGAACCGGAGCGCATTACTGAAAAGCCCGGCGGATTTGCCGGGCTTTTTGGAATGCCTACCTCAAGAGAACACGATTGAACCCAACACACACTATTCATCAATCACCCCCAGGAGGCGTGACATGACAAGCGAGCAACAAGCGTTGGCGGACATGCCGATCTGGCTGGTCATCCTACTCGCCGTAGTGGGCGGGGTGTCCGGCGAAATGTGGCGCGCCGACAAGGAAGGCGCCCGCGGCTGGTCATTGCTGCGGCGCCTGGCCCTGCGCTCCGGCGCCTGCATGATCTGCGGCGTCTCGGCAATCATGCTGCTGTATGCCGCGGGATTGTCGATCTGGGCCGCCGGCGCGTTCGGCTGCCTGACAGCAATGGCCGGCGCCGACGTCGCGATCGGCCTGTACGAACGCTGGGCCGCCAAGCGCATCGGTGTCTGCGAAGTCCCGCCGCGCGACCAGCCTTAACCCTGACTGTTTTCCGTGCCGCCATTTTTGGCGGCAGGGCTTCGCGTGGACGATTGAAAAGGAGGTCATGTATGCCCACACCGATCCAGCAGCCGTCGCAATTGTTCACAGCCATCGCGACGACGCTGCGCAACACCGCAGGACTCACCCTCAGTGTCGGCAATCAAGATGATTTCAATGCTCCCGGCGATCAGGCCTGGGTGCTGATCGACTTCGACCGAAATGCGTCGGGAGTTCGCTCCGCCGATGGGCGAATTGCTCATGTCATGACGTTGTCGCTGCAAGTCATCCCGGCGCTTTCCGCCACGGCATTTGCCGCCTGCGATCTGATCGCCATGCTGAAAAACCTGATCACCGACAACCGCTGGAATCTGCCTGGCGATCAATGCGATTTGCCGATGAATATTGATGGCTTGCCTTCACTACTCATCCGCGCCGATCAGCAATACAAGGCCTGGACATTGACATTCAACCAGACCCTCTACCTTGGCCCGACGCTGCTCGACGATCCGCTCGGCACGCCGAAATTCGCCCGTACCTGGGAAGTCAGCAATATCGACGACCCCGACCAATACACCGCGCTGGAGGCCTGACCGATGTTCGACGCATTACTGCGTATGCAACTGGGCCCGATCATCGAACGCCTGGCGGAGATGGAAGCGGAAATCGAAGACCTGCATCGGCGTGCCGAGAGCTACTGCCGCATCGGCGTCTGCCAGACAGTCGACGCGGCGAGCAACACCTGCACGGTCAGCCACGGTGGACTGCTCACGCCGGCCATCAAGTTCTTCAATCCGAGCGCCGGAGCGCAGAGCGAATCGCGGATCCCGACCGTGGGTGAGCAGTGTCTGCTGTTCAACTACGGCAGCGGTGAAAGCGGTGCGCAATCGGTGGCGTTGTTCGGTTTGAACAGTGATCGCTTTCCGCCGACTTCGACCGTACCGACGCTGACGCGCCGCGTGCATCAGGACGGCAGTGAAAGCGGTTACGACGACGCCTCGCACACCCTTCACTGGCAGAACGGTCCGGCAGCGTTCAGCGGTTCTCGCGAATCGCTGGAGCTGAGTATCGGCCCGGCGCGACTGGCGCTGACCCCGCAGGCCATCAACCTGCAACTGGGCGCCGTCGGCCTGACCATCGACGCTTCGGGCGTTCACTTCAGCGGCCCGCTGGTCGATCACCAGGGCCGCGTCATCAGCCCCTGATTCAAGAGCCTTCCATGATCGGAATCGATAGAGACAGCGGGGCCACGGTCGACGACTGGCTGCAATTTGTGCAGCGCGCGACCCGGGCCCTGACCACGCCGCTGGGCACCCGGCAAAAACGGCCCCTGTATGGCTCGCTGATCCCCTCGCTGCTCGGGCAGAACCTCGGCGACGACGTTTTGCTTCTGGCTCAGAGCCACGCAGCGCAAGCGTTCTACAACAAGCAAAACGGTATCGATGATTTTCAGCCGCAAGTGATTGTCGCCAGCCGTCAGGGCGCCGGTCTGCTGCTGCGTTTCGCCGGCACCTGGAAAAACCGTCAACAAACCTTCGAGGTCGTGACATGAGCATGTTGATCCCCGGCCAGAACCAATTGGCCGAACCCGCGCTGATCGCGGTCGACGCCTTCGAAGACCTGCTCGCCGAGTTCAAAAGCTTCGTCATCGAATACGTCGGCGCCCGCTCGCCGGACAGCGCAGCGAAACTCAAGACCAGCCTGGAAAACGAAAGCGAACTGCTGACCCTGGCGCTTGAAGCCTTCTGCGTTCGGCTGCAAACCCACGAACGTAAATACAACGCCCGCATCAAGCAGATGCTGGCGTGGTGGGCGACCGGCAGCAACCTCGATGCGCGGCTGGCGGACATGGGTCTGGAGCGGCAGTTGCTCGATCCGGGTGATCCCGCCGCATTCCCGCCAGTGCCGGCGATTTACGAAAGCGACGACGACGCCCGGTTGCGTTATTACCTGGCGCCCCATGCACCGGCGGCGGGGTCGCGGATGCAGTATCGCCGCGAGGTGTTCACCCTCGGCGAGCGGCCGACGGTGAAAGTCGAATCTACTGATGCCGGTGTGGTGAATGTCACTTACACCTTCAACCCGGATGGCCTCGCCGCGCAGGTCAAGGACGGCAATGGACGCCGCACCGCACCGGGTGAAGTGCAGGTAACGGTACTTGCGCGGGATGGTGACGGCACACCTTCGCAGGCATTGCTTGAAGGCGTTCGCCAGCACTTCGCCCGACCGGATGTGCGACCGGAAACTGACCTCGTCACCGTCAAGGCTGCCGAGATCCAGCGCTACAGAATTCGCGTCGTCGCCAAGATCAATTCCGGCCCCGATTCGGGCCTGACCCAAGTCGCTGCGCAGCAACAATTGCAGGCTTACGCAGACAGTTGCCATCGCCTCGAAGGGCGGGTTGATCCGAGCTGGATCGACTACACGCTGCACAGCGCCGGTGCCGCGCAACTGCAGATTCTGGAACCGCTGGCGCCGATCGTGACCACCGCGTTTCAAGCGCCGTACTGCACGGCAGTCGAGGTCGAGGTGCTTACGCTATGAGTGAAAAAACTCAACGCCCGACGCTGCTGCCGGCCAACAGCTCGGCACTCGAACGCGGTCTGGATCTGGGCTTCGGCGCATTGCTTGATCGCATCGCGCCACCGTTCCCCGAGCTGATGAATCCAAGCGAAACGCCGGTCGCATTTCTGCCGTATCTCGCAGCGGATCGCGGCGTCGCCGAATGGAGCACCGCCGCGCCTGAAACGGAAAAACGCCTGACCGTCGAACTCGCCTGGCCGACTGCGCGTCAGGCCGGCACTCGCAAGGCACTGGAAAACGCCGCCAAGGGTTTGCAACTGCGCCCGGAAATCCGCGCCTGGTACGAACAGACGCCACCCGGTGCGCCTTACAGCTTTTCCGTACGCGCCTTCAGCGACCAACCTTACAGCGAAGAAATCGACGCCCGTCTCGACCGACGCCTGGCCGATGCCAAAAGCGAACGGGATGTGCTGTCGGTCTCGGTCGGGTTGAGCGCATTCGGCAATCACGTCATCGGCGCCGCGACCTTCTGCGGCGAGCTGACCACGGTTTATCCGGTGTTCATCGAAGGGCTCGAAACCTCGGGAGAGGCGTTCATGGCCGCCGGTATGTACACCGTCGAAACATCCACTATTTATCCTCAGGGGGCCTGAATGGCTGACTATTACACCCTGCTCACCAACGCAGGGATTGCCTACGAAACGGCGTGCAAGGCCGCGGGCGTGCCGATCAAGTTGACGCAGATTTCCGTCGGCGACGGCGGCGGCTCCGTCTACAACCCGGCCGCGACCGCCACGGCGCTGAAACGCGAAGTCTGGCGCGGGCCGCTCAATGCACTGTTCCAGGACGAGAAGAATCCGAGCTGGCTGCTCGCTGAAGTGACCATTCCGCCGGATGTTGGCGGTTGGTATGTGCGTGAGGCAGGGCTGTGGACCGATACCGGGATTCTCTACGCCATCGTCAAATACCCGGAGTCGTTCAAACCGGTTTTGGCCACGTCCGGCTCGGGCAAAGAGTTCTACATTCGCTCGATTTTCGAGACCAGCAATGCGTCGCTGGTGACGTTGTTGATTGATGACACGGTGGTTAAAGCCACACGTGCCTGGGTCATGAGTTACCTCGCCGAAGAACTTGGCAAATTGGATGGCAAACAGTCGGTGCGCGTTGCGGCATCCACCAACATCGTGTTGAGCGGTGCGCAGCAGATTGACGGTGTGGCAGTGATTGCTGGTGACCGCGTGTTGCTGGCGAATCAGACCTTGGCCAAGGACAACGGCCTGTGGATTGTCGCCAACGGTGACTGGGTGCGGGCGAGCGATGCCAACAGCAGCGCCAAGGTCACTCCGGGGCTGACGGTGATGGTGGAGGAGGGCACGGCGAACGGAGATTCGCTGTGGCACCTGACCACCAATGCGCCGATTGCGCTCGGTACGACTGCGCTGACGTTCAAGATGCTGGCGGGGCGCACAGGGATTGCGGCCGGGACTTACAAGAGTCTGACGGTTGATGAATATGGCCGGGTGACGGCAGGAGCGAATCCTGCGACGCTTGGTGGGTACGGAATTACGGACGCCCTCGGCATCAATGGAACCGCAGTCGCGGCTCGCAAACTTGAAGCAGCGCGCAGTATTGCTATCTCCGGTGCTGCAAGCGGTAGTACGTCATTTGACGGATCAGCGAACACTAACATTTCCATAGCGCTCGCCGACTCAGGCATTTCTGCCGGTACTTATACTAAAGTCGCCGTCAATGCCAAAGGGTTGGCCACCAGTGGCGGGAACTTGATTGCATCCGACATACCCGCATTGGATTGGAGCAAGATCACCTCAGGCAAACCCAATTCGTTGGCGGGCTACGGGATTATCGACAGCTATACCCAAGTCCAGACCAACAGCGTAGTCAATACCGCTTTCGCGAACTTTTCTGCGGCAAGTATCAAAGTGCCAGCGCTTATCAACGGCTTCGCCGACGCCAACACAACCCGATACTGGAAGGCCAACGGCAATGTCTACGTGAACATCGACGCCTCACGTTGGGTCAGCAACGGTCTCGATCCGTTGGTCATATTCACACTTCCACCAGGCTATCGGCCTATCACCAGAATGTGCGGGACTGGTGATTGGGCTACCAGCAGTCCACTCGCGTTCGGGTGGCTGTCGTGGCGCGTGGAAGTCACAGGCGAGGTTGTTCTGGATTATGCGATGGGGTCCACGGCCGGCGCGGGCGGCTTTGCGTGTCAACTCAGTTTCTGCGTTCAAGCGGTTTAAGGGGGAAACATGATTTTTATCATTGATCAACACGGCCGGTTTCTCTACGCCGCCGATGCCCCGGCAGGGGCCGCCGACTGGACGGCCGTCCAGTTGCCCCAGCCTTGCTGGAACCCGCGATTCAAGGGAACGCGAATCCCGGATAGCGGCGAATGGGAAGGCCAATGGGAGCATGACGGCGAGCCTGTGCCTACCACCGCTGACTTGTGCGTAAGGATTGATAACTACGCTGACCAAGCTCGGCAGATTGTTGCAGGCGACCCACTCCGGGCGGTCGAATACGAACGAGCAGCGGAAGAGGCGAAAGCGTTCAGAGACGCCGGCTATCCAGCAGACACAGTACCGCGCAGCGTTGCTGCTTGGGCGATAATGGGCCGCACGGCACAAGAAGCTGCAGACAGTATTTTGACCGAAGCAGCTAAATACGCAGAGGTACTCTATCTGGTCCGTGATCGACGTCTGGAGGCGAAGGAGCTGATCAAAGGCAAGATCGCGTCTGGCGCACTCGATGAAGCCCGGCGCGTCGCCGACGAAGCAATCAAGGCTATCCAATCCGCAGTTAGCGATCCGGCACGAACCGGTAGCTCAATAAGCACCCCGTAGCCCGGGGTGTCTTCTAATCCGCCAAAAAAACCTTTAACACCCGCCACTAAGCCCCTCCCCACGAGGGGCTTTCCCGTTTATGGAGAAACGAAAAATGGCAACCCGCCAAACCTACACCGTGCTCGTCCCATTCCCCACCGGCGGTGGGCACTGGTCGAGCGTCGGTCAAGACCTTGATCTGCTCGACGTCGAGGCCAGTGCCCTGCACACCGCCGGTCGACTGGAACTGAAAACACCTACCACCCAGGCCAAAAAGGCCGCTGCCAAGAAGGCTGACTGAACATGGCTGAGGTTTTGAACTTCGAGCACAACGGCATTACCGTCAATGCCACTGAATCCCCCGAGGCCATGGGTGGCCTGGGTGACAATGTCATCGGTCTGGTCGGCACCGCGCCGAAAGCCGATCCGCTGATTCCGCGTAACGCCCCGTTCCGCATCAACAGCTTCACCACCCATGCGCTGCTCGATCCGACCGGTTCGGAAGAGGGCACCCTGTATCACGCGGTTTACCAGATCCTCAAAGTGGTCAAGGTGCCGGTGTATGTGGTGATTGTCGAAGCGGGCGCGACCCCGGCCGACACCGTCAACGCAGTGATCGGCGGCGTCGAGCCGGCGACTGGCCGCAAGCTCGGTCTGGCGGCACTGGGCAGTGTCCCGGAAGACCTGACCATCATCGGCGCGCCGGGCTTCACCGGCACCAAAGCGGTGGCCAGCGAGTTCGCCTCGTTCGGCAAGCGCATCAAGGCTCGTGTGGTGCTGGATGGCAAGGACGCCTCGGTCGCTGATCAAGTGACTTACAGCCAGGAACTCGGCGGCGCTGATCTCGGTTTCGACCGTTGCCTGGTGGTGCACAACATGCCTGCCGTGTACTCGAAAGCGGCGAAGAGAAACGTCTTCATTGCACCGTCCAGCCTGGCGATTGCCGCGCTGGCCAAGGTCAAGCAGTGGGAGAGCCCGGGCAACCAGGTGACCTACGCCGAAGACGTGTCTCGGGTCGTGGAATACAACATCCTCGACACCTCCACCGAAGGCGATCTGCTCAACCGTTACGGCGTCAGCTACTACGCCCGCACCGTGCTCGGCGGCTTCTCGCTGCTGGGTAACCGCTCGATCACCGGCAAGTTCATCAGCTACGTCGGCCTCGAAGATGCGATCAGCCGCAAGCTGGTCAAGGCCGGCCAGAAAGCCATGGCCAAGAACCTCACCAAGTCGTTCATGGATCAAGAGGTCAAGCGCATCAACGACTGGCTGCAAACCCTGGTCGCCGACGAAACCATTCCTGGCGGCAGCGTCTATCTGCACCCGGAACTCAACAGCGTCGAGAAGTACAAGAACGGCACCTGGTACGTGGTCATCGACTACGGCCGCTACGCGCCGAACGAACACATGGTTTATCAACTCAACGCCCGCGATGAAATCATCGAGCAGTTCCTGGAGGACGTTCTCTAATGTTTACCAACCGCAATCGCCAGGCCATCGCGGCCACCCTGCAAGGCTTGCCGCTGTCGGCGACCGTTGAAGAATTTACTCCGCCGAAGATCGAATTCGATGTGGAAGAGATGCGTGGCGGCCGCTTCATTGTTGAAGAAATGGTCAAGGGTGGCAAAGCGCTCAACGCCAAGTTGACCCTGCAAGGCATGGGCACAGAAGTCATGCTCGCACTGGGCGTGAAGCTGGGCGACGACATCCTGCTGAACGTGCGTGAAGCCGGTCAGGATCAGGATGGCAACACCTGGTTCACTTACCACACCGTCGGCGGCAAGCTGAAATCCCTTGAGGAAACCGCGGTGAAGATGGGCGAAAAACCCAAGACCAACCTGGAGCTGTCCTGCCGTACCTACACCCGCCTGGAAAACGGTATACCGGTGATCGACATCGACGTGCGCACCCAGAAGTTCGTGCTCAACGGCGTCGACATCCTCGGTGATGCCCGTCGTGCGGTGCTGATGCCGTAACCCTCCCATCACCACAAAAACCTGTAGGAGTGAGCCTGCTCGCGATGAGGCCAGCACATTCAACATCAATGTGCCTGAAAGACCGCTGTCGCGAGCAGGCTCACTCCTACAAGGGAATTGCTACACCCCTCAAGAATCACCAAGGAATTCATTCATGTCGTGGATGCCACCCAAGCATGACCTGTTGTCGCCAATCACCGGCGATGACGGCGCGCAGATCGAGCAGATCCAACTCAAACCGCTGTTCTACGCCGCGCAGAAAGAAGCGCTGGAACGCGCTGGCGATGACGAAGACGATCAGTTCTTCGAGCTGGCGCTGTTGGCCACCGGCCTGTCGATCAAGGAACTCGACCAGCTCAAACGCCCGGACTACGTGAGCATTGCCCAGTACGTACACGAGATGTCGACCCGGCCGGCGTCGTACTTCCTCGACCAGGTCGAAGACGCGGAAAAAACCGACGATCCCGATCAGGTGCAACTGCTGCAACCGCTCGCCGTGACCGGCCGCACCGTGACCTCGCTGTCGCTGGAAATGCCCGCACTGCGCGCCACCAAAGTGATGAAGAAACTGAAAACGGCCAAGGAACGCGCCGAGTTCATCACCGCCCATTGCACCGGTCTGATGATCCCGGATCTGGCCCACTTGACCGTCCCTGACTGGACTCAGCTACAGGTGCGCATAGACGATTTTTTAAACCAGCCGGCGGCCTACTTTCGGAACGCGACATCGAAGTAATCCTCGATATCGTCCCGCTCATTTACCCGGTAAGTGAGGCGGAAATTCTGGAATGGGACGCCGAAAAGGCGTTGCGCCGCTACGACATAGCGATCACTCGCCTTGGCGTGAAACAGGAGTAGAGCGGCATGGCAGAGAGCAAATATGCGCCGATTAACGCCGATGAGCGCAGTACTGCGGCCCCAGGCAATAGCAGTTTGAATATGGCAGCGGCGAGCACCGGTACAGGACCAATCGCCCGCGAGCAGATTTCCAGACTGAGTCAGGCGCTCATCACAGCGAGTATCAAAATCGGATCGCTGACGGCGGCGATTGATTCATTGAGGGTAGTGCTGTCCAACCTGCGTTCGATCTCGCTGAATACCGCCTCGAAGGGTGAGGCCACCAGCGAATCGACTACGCCGGGTGAGGCCAGTGAGCGGGCCAAGGCGCCCGAAAGTCTCAAACCGTCGATTGACTTGTACTCGGCTGCCGCCGAGTTGGGCAGCGCCGCACAACTGCCGCCCAAGCAGACCGATGAAATGGCACTGTCTAGCTTGATCATGGCCAGTAAGCCATTGGTGGCGGCGGGCGGCACCAGCGGTCTAGAGTTGCTCAAGGTCGCCACGCTCGCGGCTGACGCAGGGGTCGGCAATGAGCTGACCAATGCATCGGACAAGCCGTTTGAATTGCTCAACTTCGCCGGCGACGCTGCGGTCGTTGCGTCAGCATTCAAAGTCCCCGCCATGGAAGTCGCCGAAATGATGGCGGTGTGGCGCACTTCGATGAAGCTCACTCGCGATCAGGCGTTTGACCTCGCGGATGCGACAAACCAGCTCGGCAAAATGCCGGGTGGCGCCAAACCGGCAGACATCGGTGCTGTTCTCAAGCAGTCGGGTGATGCGGCGATTACGGCGGGCCTGCAGCCCGAGCAAGCTGCCGCGCTGTCGGCAGCCTTGCTCAGCAGCGGGACAAAAAAAGACGATGCCGGCGAGGCGTTGAAGCGAATTTCCCTCGCGCTGGACAAGGGGGGCAACGCGTCCGCCACCGAGCGTGGCGCCTGGAAGCAACTGGGGCTGGATCCCGCAGCCGTGACCACGGCGATGCATGATCCTGACAAGCAAAATGCACAGGGTGCGGTGCTCTCGGTGCTTGCTGCGCTGAACGCCAAGCCGGCCGAGCAACGCGCCCTGTTAGCGCAGACATTATTTGCCGATGGCGCTAATGCCGTGCAGTTGCTGTCGCAGAACCTTGGCGATGTTAACCAGGCTTTCACGCAAGTGAGGGACAAAGACCAATACGCGACGTCGAAGGTCGGTGATCAGAGTTCGGTGCGACAGTCTGCAATGGTGCTCTCCAATACCCCCCAAGGACAGTGGAACGCGCAGAACGCGCGAAACGAGCGCTTAGCCATCGCCAGTGCCAATGCAGTAGCGCCTTCTCCACAAGCACTAAGTGTTGTCGGTGCCAGCATCGACAGGATGAGTGAATTCGCCGAGGACCATCCGACGACCTCTGCCGTGATCATCACTGTGGGAACAGCCCTGAAAAAGATATTCGATGTGCTGTTGGACACCGTTGTCGATGAGGGGAAAGACCGGCTGCGCAAACGGATACCCGGCAGCGCGTCCGCCAATCCCCCCGACCTTTCGTCTACCGCAGATTCTGCAGTGCAGCTTCCAACGGATACGCCGACGGCGAAGATCGCCAGTCTGGCGCCTGCGACCGTCAAGGAAGTGGCAATCGGCGAACAGTCGTCATTGCTCAATACGCACCGCCTGGGGCAATCGAGTGTTGCAATGGTGGCGATTTCGCAGGTTGTTCCAGCCTCGGACAAGGACGTGGAGACTACCTTGAGTGAAAGGCTTGCTGTCTTCGCCCCCGACAAACTCTCCGCCCCCGGCCAGGTCAGCAAGGATCTGACGAGCGCCCAGGCCGCCAACCAGTCTGTCACTTACGCACCTTCGGTTCAGGTGTACTGCAGCGATCCAGGCAGTTCGGAAAAGATCGGATTGCTGGTTACCCAGCATCTGCAAAGCCAGTTCGACAGCCAATTCACACCGCTGATGTCCAGTAACCCCCTCGCCACCCGCCGTGACGCAGCCCTGACCGATGGAGTCGCCTGATGAAACAACAAATGGCACTCGGCAGTTTCATCTTCGGCCTGTCGCGTAATTTCGCCTACAGCACGCTGGCGCGAAAGTCCGACGGTGGCTGGACGGAACTGCCAATTCTCACCAGTAAACCCAAATCCCATCAGACCGGACAGAAGCCCGAAACCCTGACCATCGGCGGCACAGCGATGTACGCCGTGGCCATGGAGCGGCTCGATGAGCTGCGTGCGCTGCAAGCCTTGAGAGCACCGCTGCCGTTGATCGACGGCATCGGTCGCAACTGGGGTTTGTGGCGGATCAGCAGCGTTCAGGAAAACCAGAGCGAGGTCATCGATGACGGCACCGCGATGGTGATCAAGTGGGTACTCGAATTAGCGGAGTTCAACAATGCGTAAGGTCCGAAGTGTGGCCGGTGATTCGGTCAATCTGCTGCTCTACCACGAATCGGGTCGTTCAGACGATCAGGCCGAAGCCGCGTTGTGGACACTCAATTCGACCCTGGCCGAACTCGGCCCCGTTTTGCCGGCGGGCATCTGGGTGACGCTGCCGGAACTTGACAGCAGACCCGCCGCGATCAAGCCGGTTCTGGCTTGGGACTAAGGAGTTTGCATGGCACAGGGATTTACACCGGCGATCGAAATCTACGGCGCCAACCACGCCTTGCTGAACCAGCGTCTGATCAGTTGGGAGCACATTGATGCTGCCGGGATGGAGTCCGATCAACTGACATTGGTGATCGACCTGGAAGGCCTTGAAGGCTTGCCGACTCTGGGCGGAACAATCGGCCTGCGGGTTGGCTATCTGGAGTCCGGGCTGGTCGAAAAGGGCCAGTTCAAGGTGACTCGACTGACCCCGACGCTGTTCCCGTTGCGCTTGACGCTGGTCGCTACCGCAGCGCCTTTTAGCGGCAAGGATGAGACCCGATTCAAGGAACGGCGCACGGTCAGTCATGGCCCCATAACCCTTGGCGCACTGTTTCGCCAGTTGGTCTCGCCGCACGGTTTTTCGCCGCGCGTCGATCCCGAACTGGCGCTGATCCGGATCGCTCATGTTGATCAGTCGAACGAAACCGACATGAGCTTCATCACGCGACTGGCGCTCAAGTACGACGCGGTGGCCAAACCGTACAACGACCTCTACGTATTGGCGAAACCTGCGCAGCTGAAAAACCTGTCGGGCCAGGTGATACCGGACGTCAGGCTGTCGGTGACCAGTAACAATCGACCGGGTGATCACGCCTTCATCAGCGCCACACTGGAAGAGACCGCTCGTACTCAGAATCAGGGTTGCAAGACCTGCTTCTGGGACATCGCCGCCGGCAAACTGCGCGAGGTGATAACCGGTTCCGAGCCCTACAAGGTCATTCGCCAGAAACAGGCCAGTGAAGAAGAAGCCAAAGCCATCGGCGAAGCCGAAGTGCGCAAGATGCTGCGCGAGAAATACAAGCTGAAGGTCACCTGTCCGGGCGATCCGCTGCTGGCTGCCGAAGGCCTGTTGGTGCTCGATGACACCTGGCCAGACTTCATGCGCGGTCGCTGGTCGATCGAAAAAGTCACCGCCAGCGGCAAGCGTGAGGAAAGCTACCGCTGCTTGATCGAGGCAACCGGCCTCGATCCCAAAGCCTGATCCCTCCACAACATCCTGTGGGAGCGGCCTGCTCGCGAAGAGGCCGGCATAGCCAACATTGATGGCGACTGACCCAGCGCTTTCGCGAGCAGGCTCGCTCCCACATTGGGTTCTGCGTTAACTCCCTCTAATTCCGGAACACCAACATGAAGATCACCCCGATCCTCACGCAGTTGCGTGCGCAATGCCCAAGCCTGGTCAATCACATTGCGGTGGGTGTCGACCTGGCGTTGCTGCAAGGCAACCCCGATCTGCCGACACCTTCGGCCCACGTTACACCGCTGGCCGATGTGGCCAGCAACAGCACCGCACAAAACCTCACCTGGCAACCGATCCGCGATCGCTTCGAAATTGTCCTGGTGCTTGACGCCACCGACGCTACAAAAGCGCTGGATCTGTTGCACGACCTGCGCGCCGAACTGTGGCGCGCACTGGTGGGTTTCAAAGCCGATGCCGACTACAGCGCCATCGTTTATGACGGCGGTGAGATGGTCTCGATCAACAGCAGCCGGGCCTATTACCGGCTGCGCTTTTTTGCCGAGTTCCAGCTCGGTCGCAATCTGCCAAGTCAGCCTGCGGAGAGTTGGCACGAACGTGAACTGGACGGTTTGTCGTCCTTTACCGGGGCCACCGTGCGGGTCGATGCGATCGACCCGGCCGACCCCAACCTGAAACGCCCGGGCCCCGATGGGCGCGTGGAACTGACTTTCTCTGGAGACGTAACCCCATGAGCAATCGCATCACCGTAGTGCCGGCCGCTGGCCGTGCCGTGCCAGACCCGGAGGCGGGCGATCTGCTGCCTCTTGAAGGCCGTGAAGTGCTGGACAGCGCCTGGTGGCGCCGACGTCTGGCCGACGGCGATATCACACTCAAAACCGCAAAAGCGGCTAAACCACAGGGAGCCAAATAATGGCGATCGGATTCAGCAACATCCCCGCGGACATTCGTGTACCGCTGTTCTATGCCGAAATGGACAACTCGGCCGCCAATAGCGCGAGCTCGACCCTGCGTCGTTTGATCGTGGCTCAGGTCAACGACAACATCGCCCCGACTGAAGTCGGCAAACTGGTTTTGGTCTCCAGCGTGGCGCTGGCAAAAAGCATCGGCGGCCAAGGCTCCATGCTCGCTTCGATGTACGAGACCTTCCGCAAGGCCGACCCGATCGGCGAGATCTGGTGCCTGCCGCTGCACAACGCTGAAGGTGCCATCGCCAAAAGCGTGCTGACCCTGACCGGCACCGCGACTCAGGCTGGCGTACTCAACCTGTATGTTGGTGGTGTGCGTGTGCAAGCCACCGTGGTCAACGGTGCTACCGCCGCTCAAGCAGCGACTGCGCTGGCGCAGAAAATCAACGCCACGGCCGATCTGCCGGTGAGCGCTGCGGCTGCCGAAGGCGTCGTGACCCTGAACGCCAAATGGACTGGCGACAGCGGCAACGACATCAGCCTGCAATTCAATCGCCTGGGCAAGAGCAATGGCGAAGAAACCCCGGCCGGCCTGACCAGCGCAATCACCGCCATGACCGGCGGCGCCGGCGTGCCTGATCAGATCGCTGCCGTTGCGGCACTGGGTGACGAGCCATTCGAGTTCATCGCGCTGCCATGGTCGGATCTGTCGACCCTCAACACCTGGCAAGCGGTCATGGATGACAGTACTGGTCGCTGGTCGTGGGCCAAGCAACTGTTTGGTCACGTCTACAGCGCCAAGCGCGGCACCGTCGGCACTCTGGTGGCGGCCGGTCAAGCGCGTAACGACCAGCACATGACCATTCAGGCGCTGGAGCCGGGCGTTCCGCAACCGTTCTGGGTACAAGCTGCTGCACTGGCTGCGCGCACTGCGGTGTTCATCTCCGCCGACGCCAGCCGTCCGACCCAGAGCGGCAGCCTGCCGGGTGTCGATCCTGCGCCAGCGAGCGAGCGTTTCACCCTGACCGAGCGTCAGTCGCTGCTCAACTACGGCATCGCCACTGCGTACTACGAAGGCGGTTACGTGCGCATCCAGCGTTCGATCACCACCTACCAGAAAAACGCTTACGGCCAGGCCGACAACTCCTATCTGGACAGCGAAACCATGCACCAGTCGGCGTTCATCGTGCGTCGTCTGCAAAGCGTGATCACCAGCAAATACGGTCGGCACAAACTGGCCTCCGACGGCACCCGCTTCGGCGCCGGTCAGCCCATCGTCACCCCGAGCACCATTCGCGGTGAGCTGATCGCCCAGTACGCCAAACTCGAACTGGAAGGCCACGTCGAGAACGCCGAACTGTTCGCCGAGCACCTGATCGTCGAGCGCGACGTGCAGGACCCGAGCCGCGTGAACGTGCTGTTCCCGCCTGATTACATCAACGGTCTGCGCGTGTTCGCACTGCTCAACCAATTCCGTCTGCAGTACGACGACGCGGCTTGATAACTGCGTTTAGCGTCAAGCATTCAGCCCACCTCGCGTGGGCTTTTTTATTCAAGGGAGTAACACCATGGGTCAACTGATTGCAGGCACCTGCTACGTCAAGGTCGACGGCGCACAACTGACTATCAACGGCGGCTGCGAAGCCCCGCTGATGGCCGTAAAACGCGAAACCGTCGTACCCGGCTTCTACAAGGAAACCGACATCGCACCGTCGTTCAAAGTAACCGCGCTGCACACCGCCGATTTCCCGCTGAAGAAGCTGATCGAAGGCACCGACATCACCGTCACCTGCGAATTCAGCAATGGCAAAGTCTACGTGCTGGCCGGTGCGTACCTGGTTGAAGAACCAGTCTCCAAGGGCGATGACGCCACCATCGAACTTAAATTCGAAGGTATCAAGGGGACCTGGCAATGAGCGGCGCCGTGAAGCTTCAGGTTGCGATCGAAGCTCACGGCGAGCCCCTGACCGAACTCGTCCTGCGCCGTCCGACGGTGCAGGAAGTGCGAGCGATCAAGGCGCTGCCGTACAAGATCGACAAGAGCGAAGAGGTCAGCCTCGACATGGACGTCGCGGCCAAATACATCGCCGTGTGCGCCGGCATTCCGCCGTCGTCGGTCAACCAGCTCGATCTGGCTGACCTCAACGCGCTGAGCTGGGCTGTTGCGAGTTTTTTCATGAGTGCGGCGTCGGCGCCATCACCGACCTGATCGCAGTCGCCTATGACCTGGCCTGGTTCTGGAAGGTTGACCCCGAACAGATGATGGCCAGGCCACTGGATGTGCTCCGCGAATCGCTGGAGCACGCGCAACGGATCAATGCGATGCAGCAGGTGCAGTGATGGCAGACACAGATAGCAAACCGAAAACCTCGGTGCTGATTACTGGCATCGATGAGCTGTCGCCCAAACTCGGTGCCCTTCGGGCCAAGGTCGAGAGCTTCAAGAAAAACCTCGAGCAGACCGGTCTGGGCAAACTCGATATCAGCGGGTTGTTCAAGGGCGGCAGCGTGATCACGCCGTTCGTGGACGGCATCAAATCGGCGGCAGCCTTTCAGGGGAAATTAACCGAAGTCAGCGAGACGGCGAAAACCGTCGACCTGCCCGCCGCACCGAAAGTCGCGGCGCAGAACATGAACGTGTTCAGTGCTTCGATGGAGAAGGTTTCCAATGCGGTGAATGCCGCGCTGGTGCCGGCGGTCGGTGCCGTGGTCGTTGGCCTTGAGCCGATGCTGACGGGGTTCGGCAGTTTGCTCGATGACAACCCGGAGCTGGTGCAGGGGCTGGCGGCGGGGGCCATCGCGTTTTCAGCGATGCAAACCGCCGTGGCCGGAGCGACCCAGGTGTTCGATGTCATGAGCATGGTGATGAAGGCCAACCCGATCATGCTGATTGCCACAGGCATTGCCTTGGCCGCCGGTTTGATCGTGGCTTACTGGAAACCGATCTCGACGTTTTTCATCGGCCTCTGGCAAAAGATTGCCCCGGTTGTCATCCCGATGGCGGATTTTTTCAAGACCATGTTCGGCTACACGCCGCTGGGACAGTTGATCAGCAACTGGGGGCCGGTGACGGCGTTTTTCGCGACGTTATGGGATGGCGTCAAGGCTGTTGCCGTGCCGGTGATCGAGTTCTTCAAGACCTGGTTCAACTACTCGCCGCAAGGGTTGATCATCAATAACTGGATGCCGTTGGTGGGGTTGTTCTCATCGATCTGGGATTTGCTCAGGGCGGTGTCGGTACCCGTGCAGGCCTTTCTCAAGAGCTTCTTCGATTGGTCACCGCTTGAGGTGATCCAGGCGATCTGGGGCACAGTGGTCAGTGTGTTCACGGCGATCTGGGATTACATCAAGCTGCCGTTCCTGGCGATGTACGCGATTATTCGAGAGCAGTTGGGCTGGTCGCCACTGGAAAAAATCATCGAGAACTGGGCACCCGTTACCGCCTGGATCGAAAAGTGGGCGCAGAAGTTTCAGGACGCCATCGCACCGATCAAGGCGTTTTTCAACGGCGGTTTCGGCGAGCTGATTGCCGATGCCAAGGCCCGCGTGGATGTCTTCACTCAGGCTCAGCTGAAGACTAATGCCGAAGGCAAAGGCGAGTTGGCGCCGGTGTTTTTCAAGGGCAGCAGTGAATCGACCTCTAGCGAGTTGTCGGTACCGGGAAACCTGGCAACACCGGGGCATCTGCCGGAAAAACCGCCGATGCAGGCCGGCTCACTGTCGCAAACCTCCAATACCCTGATCCAGCAAAGCGCCGCCAACAACCGCACACAACTCGAAGGCGGCCTGACCGTGCGCTTCGAAAATGCGCCGGCGGGGCTGCGTACCGATCAACCGCAAACCAATCAACCGGGCCTGGCGCTGTCTTCGCGCATCGGTTATCGCTCGCTGTCGGCAGGAGGTTCCAATGAACTGGCGTGACCGTTTGTTGCCGGCATCCTTTCGCGGTGTCGGGTTCTGGATCGATCAGGCGAAAACCCCGGTCGGTCGCAAAGGTCAGTTGCATGAGTACCCGCAGCGTGACCTGCCGTTTTTCGAGGACCTCGGCCAGCAGGCCAAGACCCACGATCTGACGGCGTTCATCATCGGCCCTGATTGCCTGGAGCAGCGCGACAAGCTGCTCAAGGCACTGGAGGCGGGCAGTGGTGAACTGGTGCATCCGTGGCTCGGCCGCCTGCAAGTCAAGGTCGGCGAGTGCGACATGACCCACACCCGCCAGGACGGCGGGTTGGTGACGTTTGCGCTGAAGTTCTATCCCGATCAGCCGCTGCCATTTCCGACCGCCACCGTCAGCACCCAGAAGGTCTTGTTGTCGAAAGCCGACACGCTGCTGGGTTCGGCGGTAGCGCGGTTCGAACAGGCGATGACCCTGATCAAGGCTGCGCGGATCGGCATCGCCAATCTGCGCAACAGCCTCACCGGGGTTTATGAGGTGATCAAGGAGCAACTCAAACCGCTGATCGAGCAATACCGGCAGATCACCGAACTGGTCAAAGCGGTCAAGGAACTGCCCAAGGAAGTGGCGGCGGAGTTCAAGGGCTTGCTCGGCGATATCAAGGAGCTCAAGGAATTCGCGAAGGAGGGCTACCGTGGCGTGATTGCCGACGTGTCCCAACAACTCGAAGCCATCCGCAAGGCTGATGCGCCGAAGATCACCACCGGCAAGGACACCAACGCAGCGGCACAAGCCATGGCCGATCTGGTGCAGGACACTCTGCTGGTCAAAGTGGCGCAGTGGGTGGCGTCGATGCCGGTGGCGACCCCTGCGGTGAAACTGTCATCGACACCTTCGCTGGCTCAGCAGGCGAATCAACCGGTGACCCGTCAGGAAGTGCCGGTGACCGATGAGATGAAAGCTCTGCAGAAGGCTGTCGGGGCGGCCATTGATCCGATGCTGGACAAGGCCGATCCCAAGCATCACCAGGCAATCAATGATGTGAAGGAAGCGCTGATTGCGCATCTCAAGGCAGTGGCGTCATCCGGTGTGCGACAGGTCAGTAAGTCGTTCCAGGAAAACCTGCCGGCGCTAGTCGTGGCCTACAAGCAATTTGCCGATGCCACACGGGTGACTCAAGTGACTCAGAGCAACAAGATGAACCATCCGGGCTTTTCACCCAACGACGTGAAAGTGTCCAGGGAGTAAACCATGAGCGAGATGGATAACCGCGTCACGCTGACGGTCAACAACATGGAATACGGCGGCTGGAAAAGCGTGGAAATCAGCGCTGATCTGGAGCGCCAGTTCCGTACCTTCAAACTCGACATCACTTGGCAATGGCCGGGGCAGACGGTCGATCAGCGGATCAAACCGGGCGACCCGTGCGAAGTGAAGATCGGCAAGGATCTGGTACTCACCGGTTACGTGTTCAAGGCGCCGATTCGTTATGACGGCCGGCAGATCAGCCTGAGTATCGAAGGCAGTTCCAAGACTCAGGACCTGGTCGATTGCGCTGCCACCAACCGGCCCGGTCAATGGCAGGAACAACCGTTGCTGACCATCGTACAGGCGCTGGCGATGGAGTACTCGCTGATGGTCGTCAACGAGATCCCCGAGACATCGCGGCTGGCCAAACACACGATTGTGCCGGGTGAAACGGTGTTTCAGTCGATCGACCGTTTGCTCTCTCTTTTCCGGGTGTTTTCCACCGATGACGAGCAGGGCCGGCTGGTGCTGGCCAAGCCCGGCAGTGGTGGTCGGGCCAGTGATGCGCTGGAGCTGGGCAAGAACATTTTGTCGGCCAACGCGCCGATGGATCAAAGCCAAGTGTTTTCCGAATACCGGGTGATCGGCCAGCAGAAAGGCTCCGACAAGAAGAGCGGGGCGGCGGTCAGCGAGGTTGAATCCACTGCGGCCGATCTGACCTTCAAGCGCCGGCGCACTACGATCATCAACGAGGGCACTGCGCTGACCTTTGAGCTGGCCCAGCAACGTGCCCAGTGGGAAAGTGCCACCCGAATGGGCAGGGCTCAGTCCACTACTTATCAAGTGCAGGGCTGGCGTCAGTCCAACGGTGATCTGTGGCGCCACAACACGCTGGTCAAGGTCACGGATCCGGTGCTCGATTTTGAGGGCGACATGCTGATTTCGAAAGTGACTTATTCACTGTCGGCGCAGGGGGCGGTGACAACCCTGCAAGTCGCGCCGCCGCATACCTTCGATCCTGATCCAATCCCACCGAAAAAAACCTGAGCGCTACACCGACGCTGTGGGAGCGAGCCTGCTCGCGAAAGCGTCGGCAGCCTCAGCATCACAGTGCCTGATCCAGCGCATTCGCGAGCAGGCTCGCTCCCACATTGATCCCGTTCGGGCCATTTTTTGAAGGACACCCCATGAGCCTACTGACACGCCTGCTGGCGCGCGGCACTGTCGTGCTCGCCAATTCGGCATCCAAGCTGCAATCGCTGCAAATGCGCCTCACCGCCGGGGAAGTCAACGACGACCTCGAGCACTTCGAACCCTACGGTTTCACCAGCCACCCGCTGGCTGGCGCCGAGGGCGTCGTCACCTTCCTCGGCGGTGATCGTTCCCACGCCATCGCCCTGGTAGTCGCCGACCGCCGCTATCGCCTGCAATCGCTGGCCGCCGGTGAAGTGGCGATCTACACCGACGAGGGCGACAAGATTCACTTCAAGCGCGGGCGGATCATCGACATCGAAACCGCCACGCTGAATATCCGCGCCAGTACCGCTGTGAACTTCGATACACCAGTCATTAATCAGACCGGGAAAATCGTTTCCACTGGCGATCAACTCGCCGGCGGCATCAGCCAGATCAAACACGTGCACGTCGGCGTGCAGGCCGGCAACGGCCAGACCGGTGCGCCGGCAGGAGGCAAGTGATGTTCATCAGCCAGAACCTCCATGCCGCGCTGACCCGTGCCGTGCTCATCAGCCTGTTCACCTGGCGCCGTGCCGCCGATGACGACGCCCTCGACGACGACGAACGCTACGGCTGGTGGGGCGACACCTTTCCCACCGTCGCCGACGACCGCATCGGCTCGCGGCTGTGGCTGTTGCGCCGGGTCAAGCTGACCCGACAGACCCAGATGGATGCCGAGTTCTATGCCCGTGAAGCCTTGCAATGGCTGATCGACGACGGCCACTGCAGCGCCATCGACATCATCAGCGAACGCCTCGACGCCCAGCGCCTGAACCTGCGCACGGTCCTGACCCTGGCCGATGGTGAACGTCTGGACATCAACCCCGATAACAGTTGGCAGGTGATCTATGCCGTTTGAAACCCCTTCGCTACCGGTGCTGATCAAGCGCACCCAAAGCGACCTGGCCGGCGATTCGCTGCGCCAGTCCGATGCGCAAGTGCTGGCCCGCACCTTAGGTGGCGCCGCTTATGGTCTGTACGGTTATCTCGACTGGATTGCCGAGCAGATCCTGCCGGACAAGGCCGATGAATCGACCCTGGAGCGCATCGCTGCATTGCGCCTGAACCAGCCACGCAAACCCGCGCAAGTGGCCACCGGTAGCGTCAGTTTTACTGCGACCGCCGGTGCGGTGCTCGACGTCGATACGTTGCTGCAATCGAGCGACGGTCGTACTTACAAAGTCACCGCTTCGCGCACCACGGTGAATGGCAGCAACAGCACCACCATCGCCGCACTGGATGCCGGCAGTCTTGGTAATGCCGATGGCGGTCTGGCACTGAATCCGGTGCAGCCGATTACCGGCGTCGTCAGCAACAGTTTCGTGGTGCTGGCGCCGGGGCTTAGTGGCGGTGTGGCGCGGGAAAGCCTGGAGTCGCTGCGCTCGCGGGTGATCCGTTCCTATCGCGTCATCCCGCATGGCGGTTCTGCCAGCGACTATGAAACCTGGGCGCTGGAAGTGCCGGGCGTGACCCGCGCATGGTGCCGTGGTGGTTTGCTCGGGCCGGGCACGGTGACGGTTTTCATCATGCGTGATGAAGACCCGCAACCCGTGCCGAACGACGAGCAACTGGCCGAGGTTCAGGACTACATCGAGCCGCTGCGCCCGGTCACCGCCGAAGTCCATGTGCAGCGACCGATTCAGGTGCCGGTGGTCTATCGCTTCAAAAGCGTCAACCCGGACACCACCGCTGTACGCGCCGCCGTCGAAGCGCAGTTGCGCGATCTGCACAACCGCGAGGCCGACCTCGGCGTGCCGTTGCTGATCAGCCATATCCGCGAAGCCATCAGCAGCGCCGGTGGCGAATACGATCACACGCTCACCGCGCCGGCCGCTGACGTGCCGGCCGGGCAAAGTGAACTGCTGACCTTTGGAGGTTGCGTATGGGGGGCATAAGAACCGCCGCGCAATACCAGGCGCAGTTACGTGCCTTGCTGCCGAGCGGCCCGGCATGGGACCCGGAGCGCGTGCCGGAACTGGAGGAAGTGCTGCAAGGTGTCGCCGTCGAACTGGCCCGCCTAGACGCCCGCGCCGCCGACCTGCTCAACGAAATGGACCCGGCCGGCGTCAGCGAACTGGTGCCGGACTGGGAGCGGGTGATGGACCTGCCCGACCCGTGCCTGGGTGCCACGCCACTGTTCGACGACCGCCGCCTCGCCGTGCGTCGCCGCTTGCTCGCGGTCGGCAGCCAGGCCGTCGGCTACTACCTCGAAATCGCCAAGAGCCAGGGCTACCCCAACGCCAGCATCACCGAACACGAAGCCCCACGCATGGGCCGTGCACGGTTCGGCGCGGCGCATTGGGGAACGTGGGAAGCGCAATTCATGTGGACGCTCAACACCGGCGGCCGCCTGCTGCTTGGCCGGCGTTTTGGTGCGAGTTACTGGGGCGAGCGCTTCGGCGTGAACCCGGGCTCGGCGCTGGAGTGCCTGATCCACCGCAGCGCGCCAGCGCATACCAAGGTGCACATCAATTATGACTAGGGAGGAATGACGATATGGATTATCCGAAGAGCGTGCCCAGTTCCGGTCTGGTGAATGGCAAGTTTGTCGATGAGAACCCGTTGACCGGCACGCCGGGCTCGTTGATTCCAGCCACCTGGGGCAATGCGGTGACCGAGGAGCTGCTGACCGTGATTCGCGCGGCAGGTCTGGTGCCTTCCGAGAGTGAGTCGAACCAACTGCTCAAGTCACTCAAAACCGTGCTGTCCCAGGATGCCTTGCCCTTCGCCGCGCTGGCATTTCCGACGGTGGCTACGGTTGATGGCCGCATCGCAGTGACCGCTGCGAGCGGCTCGGCGGGAGGCAACGTGTCGGTACCGGGCGGTGTTCTGGTCAGTCTCTGCGAAGAAGTGACCGTTGGCATGACAGCTCGGCCGCGTGGCTTGTTGACGACAGCTTGGGCATCGCCTGCGCTTGATATCAACAGCACTTATTTTCTGCGATTGCAGGTGCGTGACGGGGCACTGGTTTGCTACATGCAAAAAGGTGCCGATACCGATGCGATCCCAGCGGCATTGAAGGGCGGAACCGGGGGCAGCGGTGGCGGATTCGACTCCACCTGTATCGACATGCTTGTAGCCAAAGTGGTGACTGCAGGCGCAGGGACGGCGCCCAAGCTGACGCTGTTGGCGAACAAGGCGCGGCTTGAAGCCGTAGGGGTCTGGTCCGCTGCCAGTGGCAGTTACTCGGTAACGTTGAACTGGGCCCGTAAACCGCGCGCGTACATTGCAGGGATCTACGATTTTGACGGCAACGTGAAAACCGATTATGGCGTGGTCAGTGAAGAGATCGGGGTAGCTGTGTCAGGGACGCAGGTTGTACCAGAGGGTGGATTTACGGACCGTTATATGGGACGTGTGTTAATTGTCGCGTGGGCGCAGAACCTTAGTGCGGCAGGTGTCATCAATGCGCGCGTGCGTTGGGAGGTTTGACTATGAAAGCCATTATCGAAAACGGTTTGGTGACTGCTTTGGTGAACGGAGACGTCGATTGCGGCGTTGTGATTCCCATTGGCAAGCCGGTCTCCACCGGTTGGATCTATAAGGACGACACCTTCAGTGAGCCTGCCGCCGTGACCGTTTCGCAGGACGCAGCAGCAACAGCGGAGCGCCAATGGCGCACCGCAGTGCTCATCGAGTCTGACTGGCTGGTGATCCGTCATCGCGATGAACTAGACGCCGGAGTACAAACAAGTTTGAGTTCCAAGCAGTTTGCGAAGTTGCTCGCCTATCGCCAAGCCCTGCGTGATTGGCCCGCCGCAAGCGATGCCGTTGATACCGCGTCGCGCCCACAAACGCCTAAGTGGCTTGCCCGGTTGTCTCAACGAGTGGCTTGAAATATTGCTCCGATCAAGATCGGTTATCCGATCAATCAGTTGCGATCCCTTCGTGCTGTATCACCAAAGCCCACTCCAAAGTGGGCTTTTTTATTTTCGGAAACCGACCGTGGACGAGGTTGCAATGGCAGCGCTCGGGACGCGGTTCATTTGTATTTCAGAGGAACGAAAAATTTATGGATTATCCAAAAAGCGTCCCCAGCGTCGGCCTGGTCGATGGCCGCTTCGTTGATGAAAACCCGGTGGCGGGCACGCCCGGATCGTTGATTCCGGCGGTGTGGGGTAACAGCGTTACTCAGGAAGTCCTGAGTGTGATTATCGGTGGCGGGCTGGTGGCTTCTGAAGGGGACAACAATCAGTTGTTCAAAGCGATTCAGGCGATTGTCGGGAACGGCAGTCCTATGCGTTCGGTCATCACTCGACTGGCTGCTTCCAAAACGCTGACCGAGCAAGAACTCGGTCTCGTGCTGATCGACGGCAGCCCGGCTCCGATGACCGTGCTGTTGCCGCCGGCCAACGTCGCACTCGGTGTACGCGATGTGATTGTTCGTCGTGTGGACAACAGCGGCAATCGTCTGGTGATCCAGGCTTCCGGCACTGACCGCATCCGTTTTCATACGCACCTTTCGCCGAATGGTTATCCATTCTTCGTACTGATGGGCGGTGGGGACTGGTGGCATTTGCGCAGTGATGGTGCGGGGAGTTGGTGGCCGGTTGGTCGCTTCGACAACACCCCGTTAGGCAGGCCGTTTTTCGAGACCACCGTGGTGCTGAGCCCCGGTGGTTATGGCGCGCTCAACGGCACGTTGATGAATCGTGCCGAGTGGCCATGGCTGTGGGATCACGCCCAACGTTCGGGAATGCTCAATACCGAGGCAACCCGTGCTGGAAATGAAGGTAACTGGACGCTAGGTGATGGCGCGTTGACCTTTCGAGGCCCGGAACTGCGCGGCGAATTCCTGCGGGTTCTGGACGAGGGGCGTAACGCTGACGTCGGCCGCGTCATGGGTACCAATCAAGCCGGCACGGTGCATTCGTATGCCTTGGGGGCAAACGGCGCCGGGACGGTGGGTTCGCGCTGGTCTGACAGCCTTTCTGCGGTGGGGCAGCAGACTCACGAAAATCAAACATGGGTCAAACCGAGCAACGGCGGCCCGATTTTTCCCGCAGGCACCAGTTGCCAGCAGGACGCTGCCAACACGCTTTTGTATACGTTTACGTCCCGTCCCCGCAACGTCGCCTATCCCGGCCGCATCAAGGTTATCTGAGGCTCAGCATGTTCAATTACTTAATGGATGACGCCGGCGCTCTTGTGGGGCCGGTGGAGTTTTTTGTGACGCCAGGCATCGGCGTTCAATTGCCCGCTAACGCGGTTCAACTGGCTTACGAATTGCCAGAAGCGGAACAGGGGCGTACCTGGGCGATGGCCAACGGTGTGCCTCGCGAGCTGATCGACCTACGTGGCACCGTCTATCGCAAAGATAACGGTGCGAAACAGACCTGGAGTGAATTGGGAGCCCTGCCGGAAGACCTCACTGCCGAGCCGTGCCCCGACGAATTTCATCTCTGGCAGGACAACGCATGGGTGCTGAATGAACCCCTGCGTCTGGCGGACTTAAAGGCCAAAGTGATTGCTCTGCGTGACACCTTGCTGCGTGACGCCGTCCTGCGCATCGCGCCCCTCCAATACGCCGAAGACGTCGGTGATGCAAGCCATGACGAACAACTGCGCCTGCTCGAATGGAAGCTGTACAGCGTTGAACTCAACCGCATCGAAAAGCACGCTGGTTTCCCTGAGGAAATCACTTGGCCGACCGCACCTGGCGCAACCGTAGACAGCTGATTGCTGCACAGGGAGTAAAACAGTGGACTATCCAAAAAGCATCCCCGGTGTGGGCTTGGTCAACGGCGGTTTCGTCGATGAAAACCCCGTCGCCGGTACTCCGGGATCGTTGATCCCCGCCGAGTGGGGCAACAGTGTCACGCAAGAAATACTCAATGCCATCAAGGCTGCCGGGTTAACGCCGGATGAAGCCAAAACCGATCAGTTGGCGACTGCCATTGGTGCACTGGTCGACTTCACCAAACTGAAAAATACCCCGACCACGCTGGCGGGTTACGGCATCACTGATGCGGTGGGGCGGTTGCTGGCAGTGAGGCAGATCGAGACGATCGGGATCACGGTTTATGTGCCAAACCCGAGAGCCAAACGCATTCGTGTGCGGTTAGTCGGCGCAGGTGGATCGGGCGGCGGATGCATGCCCGTTCCGACGGGTAATCAAATCCTGGGAGGCGGCGGTGGGTCCGGTGCCTATGCCGAAAGCCTGTATGACTTGACTGCGCAAATGCTCAGCGGTGTACCTGTTTCCTTAGGCGCTGGTGGAGTGGTGAGCAACAGCACGGGCTTATCGGGGGGCGGCGCTTCTTTTGGCGCTTATATGAGTGTTTCGGGAGGCGGCGGCGGGCAGAAACTTGCGATTGTAACCACTGCCACCTCGTCCGGATTCATACAGGGTGGGGTCGGCGGAGCGGTCACGGGCGGCAATCTTTGCAGCGCTCGGGGACTCTCCGGCGGATTTGGAATGAGCAATGCAAATTGGGGATTGCTCTCCGGTTGCGGAGCCGCCAGTCCGTTCGATGGCGGGGCCCCTTTCACCGGATCGAACACGGCTGGCAACGCCGGCATCCGCGGCTCAGGTGGCAGTGGTTCGTGCTCGGTCAACCCGTCCGCCTCAGTGGTCAGCGGCGCTGGCGGAAACGCCTTTTGTGAAATCTGGGAGTACGAATAATGGCCCGTTATGCACGAGTTGAAAACGGTGTCGCGGTCGAACTGATCGATACCGGTGATTACCTGATTACCCAACTGTTCGCCCCAGCCTTCGTCGAGACAATGGTGCAGGTGCCGGAAGGCATGGAGGTCGAAATCGGTGGGCCAGTCGGCGAACTTCGCCAGGGCAACGAGTCGTTGCTCGTAACAGAAAATCCTTTGGTTATCCCGCAAGTCGCAGCGGAGGAAGAAGAGCCATTGGCGGCTGCGCGCACTTGGCGGCAGACGAGCCTTTCGTCCACCGAGTGGTGGGTGACGCGTCATCGCGATGAACAGGAACTCGGCCGCGGCACGACACTTAAGGCCCAGCAATATCTGGAGCTGCTGGAGTACCGGCAGGCCTTGCGTGACTGGCCCGATTCGGATCATTTCCCGGCAGAAGTTTTCCACCCGTCAGCACCGGTGTGGATGGCAGGATTTCATGGCTGACGTCTTATTTTTTAAACATGGAGTAGCGTGATGGATTACCCGAAAAGTGTGCCCAGTGCCGGCCTGATCAATAACAAATTCGTAGACGAAGACCCAATCACCGGAACGCCGGGCTCGTTGATTCCGGCAACTTGGGGCAATAGCGTCACGCAGGAAATTCTTGAAGTTATCAGAAGCTCAGGAGCAGTCGCGGACGAAGCTGATAACACTCAGTTAAGAGCAGCTATCAATACGCTGATCTCGAAGAAATACAGCGAAAGCTTGGCGAGTCAGGAGGATGCGGAGTCTGCTGCGAGTACTACCAAGTTGATGACACCGTTGCGCGTAGTCCAATCCATTGCGAAAAAAATCCAACAGGCGACAGAGTCCATCGTAGGCATTGCAAAAGTTGCTTCTCAGGCAGAGGTCAATGCTGGCGCTAGCGACGCGTCTATTGTGACTCCGAAAAAACTCAGACTTGGATTCATGGTGAAGCTGGGGATTTCAGGCTACATCGTTTTTCCGTCCTGGATGGGTGGCTTGATCATCCAGTGGATTAACGGCAGCGCCAGTCAGTCAGGCAATAACAACTACGGTGATCTGAATCTATGGCCATTGGCATTTCCTAATGCTCTGTTTCTTGCAGTTGCCACCCATGAAGGCACTTCAACAGCAACGTTTCTGACATGGAATGCTGTTTCTACAGTGAGTCGGCAAGTGGGCATCAATGTGCGCTGTCCTGATTATTCCAATTCGTCCATCTCCGCCCGAATCATAGGAATAGGGTACTGACTATGTATTATTTCTCGCCGGCAACTTCTGGTTTTTATCATTCGGATTTACATGGAGTGAGTATTCCTTCCGACGCGTTTGCACTAAGCGAAGGTGACTACTGCGGGCTGGTATCGAATGCTCCAAAAGGTACGGTTCTTTCACTGAATACTGAAGGACGACCGGAGCGGATATTTTTAGCGGAACCGTCCAGCGACGCGCAAGAGCGAGCGTGGCGAGACAAAGCGTTGGAGCTGACTCAGTGGTTGGTCCTTCGTGATAGCGAAGAACTGGAAATGGGCGAGGGCACAACCTTGCGCGTCGAAGAGTTCAAACAACTGCTGGCGTATCGACAAGCGTTGCGCGACTGGCCAAACGATCCGGACTTTCCGGAGGCACGCTCCCGCCCGGTCAACCCCGACTGGCTGGAAAGCTTGCTCCGAGTCAACGGTTGAGCCGTCGCTGACCTGAAGAGGAATTAACGTGGATTATCCAAGAAGTGTCGCCAGCTCCGGTCTGGTCGACGGCAAGTTTGTTGATGAAGATGCGATAGCCGGAACGCCGGGATCGCTGATTCCGGCGGTCTGGGGCAATAGTGTTACTCAGGAAATACTCAGCGCGATTATCGCGGCTGGTTTGAAACCGGACGAGCAACAGACTGATCAATTGGCTCAGGCTATCCGGCAATTGTCCAAACCCGATCCGTTGCAACAGTTTCCGGTGCAGGTGTACCGCAGGAATTTGTTGATCAATGGTGGATTCGATATCTGGCAGCGTGGTACGACCAACCAAGGGCCAAGTATTGGCGGTTATGTAGCCGACCGTTTTCGCTGTGACTGGAATGGCAATGCCGCCGTGACCATCTCTCGCCAGGACTTCGCCCCCGGTCAGGCAGAAGTGTCCGGCGAGCCGAGCTATTTTTTGCGCTGGCAACAAACCACGGCGGGTGTCGGTGCGACCACGCATACAGTTTCCCAGAGCATTGAATCGGTCAGAACATTGGCCGGGAAAACCGCCACTGTGACCTTTTGGGCGCGATCCGATGCCGCACGGCCGTTGAAGGTGACGATAGGCCAGTTTTTTGGGGCTGGCGGTTCGGAAGCCGTTGTGAAAGCGGTCGACGTCTTTCAATTGAGCACCGCCTGGGCCAGATACACCGCAACGTTTCAGGTGCCGGTCATTGCGGGAAAAATGCTCGGTGCGAATGATTGCCTGAGACTTGCTTTCGATCTTCCGCTGAACGTCTTGCAAACAGTTGATCTGGCAAGAGTGCAGTTGGAGGAGGGACCAGTCTCCACGCCATTCGAGTACCGCCCTATGGCTGAAGAATTCGTGCTTTGTCGGCGTTATTTCGAGAAGTCTTTTGCCGACCGTTTAACGATTGGCGCGAACAATGGCACGGGTACATGCATTGTCACGTTTACCCAGGCAGCGGCTGCAAATGTCGGTCAATACGGTATGGCCGTAGACATGCAGGTGCAAAAGAGAGTGCAGCCTACTGTCGTGCTCTATTGCCCTGCAAATGTTAGTAACCAGGTTTGGAACTACTCGATTGGAGCTGCCTGCACGGGAACAATTGTACAAAGTGTGACACAGCGTAGTTTCGCAGTTGGCACGGTGACGCCTGTAAACAGCCAGCCCGGCAACGGCTTGCAGATTGAATGGACAGCAGATGCTGAACTCTAGGAGTGCAACATGGGTTATCAACTGACGATGTGTGGCGTGCTGCGGGTGAGTGATTCAGCGTTTATCCCGCAGGATCCGACCAATCGCGACTGGCTTGAGTATCAGGATTGGTTGCTCTCAGGCGGACAGGTCCTGCCATTGAATGAATCACTCGAAAAGGCTGCACCGGACAGCTCCGTGAAAACTCTGGCAAAAAAATGGTTGGCAGGCATCCGTGCCCAACCATGATTCAATCCGGGCATCCAGGGAGGATTACGCATTATGCAAATAACTGAAAACAACCTTATCAACATCATGCCCAACGCCCGCACCCAAGCGGGCGTTTTTGTTTCTGCGCTCAACAGCGCCATGGCCAACCGTCGTATCGATACGCCCAAACGTATCGCTGCATTCCTCGCGCAAATCGGCCACGAGTCGGGCCAGTTGCGGTACGTGCGCGAGTTGGGCAACAACCAGTACCTGAGCAAGTACGACACCGGCACCTTGGCGTTACGGCTGGGCAACACGCCTGAGGCCGATGGCGATGGCCAAAAGTACCGCGGTCGCGGGCTGATCCAGATCACCGGTCGCGCCAACTATCGCCAATGCAGCCTCGGCTTGTTCGGCGATGAGCGTTTGCTGTCCTTGCCGGAACTGCTGGAACAACCGCAATGGGCCGCCGAATCCGCTGCATGGTTCTGGGAAAAGAACGGCTTGAACGAACTGGCCGACCGCGACCAGTTCAACTCGATCACCCGGCGCATCAACGGCGGGTTGAACGGTTTGCAGGATCGGCTGGAAATCTGGGCGCGGGCGAGGGCGGTGCTATGCCAATCCCCTGGCGAGTGATTGGCGTTGTTTTGCTCGCCGCCGGGGCGGCGGCGCTGGCCTGGCAGTTTCAGGACTGGCGGTATGGTCGGCAGTTGGCCGAGCAGGCTCGGTTAAACGCCGAAGCCCTTAATCAACAGACCATTGCCGCCGCCACCGCACATCAGACCGAGCAGGATAAACGTCTGGCCCTGGAGCAACGGCTCGCGGCCAGTGAACAAAACCATTTTCGAGCCATGACCGATGCCCAACGTGATCAGGATCGCCTGCGCGATCGCCTTGCCACTGCTGATGTGCGCCTGTCAGTCCTTCTCGACGCCGGCGACGTTGCCGCCGGCTGTACGGTGCCAGCCACCGCCGGCACCGGCGGCGTGGATCATGCAACCGTACGCGCCCGACTTGACCCGGCGCATGCTCAACGAATTGTCGCCATCACCGACACCGGCGACCGCGGACTGATTGCCTTGCAAGCCTGTCAGGCCTATGTCAGAGCATTGGCGCCCGCACATTTTGAATAAGCTTGTGTATTGAAAGCGCAACCGGCTCGTGTACGGTGGGACCCATTCCACCCGATCCGGAGCGCACCGTGAAAGAGATCACTCAACTGGCCGCCGAACTTGGCCGACGTCTGCAAGTGCTCAATGCCCACGTCACTACGGCCGAGTCTTGTACCGGTGGCGGGATTGCCGAAGCCATTACGCGGATTCCGGGCAGCTCGGCGTGGTTCGAGGCCGGTTACGTGACCTATTCCAACCGGCAGAAAACCCAGCAACTCAACGTGCCGGCCGAGCTGTTCGGCACGGTGGGGGCGGTCAGTCGCGAAGTGGTCGAGGCGATGGTGGGCGGCGCTCAGGAGAAAAGCCTGGCACGGTTCGCCGTGGCGGTCAGCGGCGTGGCCGGCCCCGACGGCGGCACGCCGAACAAACCGGTGGGCACGGTGTGGCTGGCCTGGGGTGTCGACGATGTGGTTTCCAGCGAGGTGCAGCACTTTCCCGGCAACCGCGATGAAGTCCGCCGACAAACGGTGAAGGCCGCGCTAGAGGGGCTCCTGCGACTGGCGGCACGAGAAATCGAAAATCAGGGGTAGGCGATCCGCGAACGCTGTGGAATAATACTGGCTACTTATACAGGTGTTGGCCGTCAGGCCTTATTGATTACGTGAGGACTTTAATGGACGACAACAAGAAGAAAGCCTTGGCTGCGGCCCTGGGTCAGATCGAACGTCAATTCGGCAAGGGTGCCGTAATGCGTATGGGCGATCAGGACCGTCAGGCGATCCCATCCATCTCCACTGGCTCTCTGGGTCTGGACATTGCACTCGGCATTGGCGGCCTGCCAAAAGGCCGTATCGTTGAAATCTACGGTCCTGAATCTTCCGGTAAAACCACACTGACTCTGTCCGTGATCGCCCAGGCTCAAAAGGCTGGCGCGACCTGCGCATTCGTCGACGCTGAACACGCCCTCGACCCTGAGTACGCCGGCAAACTGGGCGTCAACGTCGACGACCTGCTGGTTTCCCAGCCGGACACTGGCGAACAAGCCCTGGAAATCACCGACATGCTGGTGCGCTCCAACGCCGTTGACGTGATCATCGTCGACTCCGTGGCTGCACTGGTGCCGAAGGCTGAAATCGAAGGCGAAATGGGCGACATGCACGTGGGCCTGCAAGCCCGTCTGATGTCCCAGGCGCTGCGTAAAATCACCGGTAACATCAAGAACGCCAACTGCCTGGTGATCTTCATCAACCAGATCCGCATGAAAATCGGCGTGATGTTCGGTAGCCCGGAAACCACCACCGGTGGTAACGCGCTGAAGTTCTACGCATCGGTTCGTCTCGACATCCGCCGTACCGGCGCGGTGAAGGAAGGCGACGAAGTGGTCGGCAGCGAAACCCGCGTCAAGGTTGTGAAGAACAAAGTGGCTTCGCCGTTCCGTCAGGCCGAGTTCCAGATTCTTTACGGCAAGGGCATCTACCTCAACGGCGAGATGATCGACCTGGGTGTACTGCACGGTTTCGTAGAAAAATCCGGCGCCTGGTATGCCTACGAAGGCACCAAGATCGGTCAGGGCAAGGCCAACTCGGCCAAGTTCCTGGCAGACAATCCGGAAATCGCCGCCAAGCTCGAGAAGCAACTGCGCGACAAGCTGCTGGCGCCAGCAGCAGACGTCAAGGCTTTGGCGACCCGTGACAAGGTCGACGATATGGCCGAGGCCGACATCGACGTTTGAAGTCTTTGAATGACACTTGTACTTGATACCCTCGTCGCGGTGCGGCGAACCGCCATGGACCTGCTCGCACGTCGCGAGCACGGTCGAGTCGAGCTGACGCGTAAACTTCGTCAGCGCGGCGCCGAGGCGGAAATGATCGAAACAGCCCTCGACCGTTTGACGGAAGAGGGGCTGCTTTCCGAAGCCCGTTATCTTGAAAGCTTTGTTTCCTACCGAGCGCGTTCCGGCTATGGCCCTCTGCGAATCCGCGAGGAACTCAGCCAGCGTGGTTTGCAACGTGCCGATATCGAACTCGCCCTGCGCGAAAGCGGTATCAGTTGGCAGGAGCAACTTAAGGAAACGTGGCAGCGGAAATTCTCCGGGCATTTACCGATTGATGCCAAAGAACGTGCCAAACAAGGCCGGTTCCTAGCGTATCGGGGCTTTTCGATGGAGATGATCAACCGCTTGTTCAGCGGTAGAGGAATGGACGATTAACACGCTTGAGTAAAAACGGCCCGCTATGAAAATAGCGGGCCGTTTTTTTTTTGCCTTTTAAATGACTTTCGACGGTTCTCGGCTGCGTTGCGCGGTCGGTGGTTTGGAGTCGGCCCAGTTGTCCGGCAAGTTGATGTAGTCCACCAGCTCCCTCAAACGCCCGTGATTCCGGGCGTTGAAAGCAAAGGCCAGCCGCGTCAGGTGGCTGAACTGCGCTTCATCGTGTTCTTCGCCGGCGTAGGCGTGTTGATGGAACTGGTCGCTCAAGCACAAATCGGCAAAGGCTTCCTGCATATGCTCCAGCGCCTGGTCGCTGAGTTTGTGATTCATGCGGATCACGAATTGGCGCTTGAGCCAGCGGCTGGAGTGGAAGTTGCTGTAGAACTGGGTGATCTGTTCCACCGCTTCCTCGACGGTGTAGACCAACCGCATCAGCTTCGTGTCGGTTGGCAAAATGTAGTGATTGTCCGCGAGTTGCTGGTGGATGAAATCCATCGCCCCCTGCCAGAACGTGCCACCCGGCGCATCCAGCAAGACCACCGGCACCAGTGGGCTTTTGCCGGTCTGGATCAGCGTCAGCACTTCCAGTGCTTCGTCCAGCGTGCCGAACCCGCCCGGGCACAGCACCAATGCATCAGCTTCCTTGACGAAGAACAGCTTGCGGGTGAAGAAGAAGTGGAAGGGCAACAGATTACCTGTGCCGCCCACCGTCGGATTGGCATGTTGCTCGAAGGGCAGGGTGATGTTGAACCCGAGGCTGTGATCACGTCCGGCACCTTCATGCGCGGCGGCCATGATGCCGCCACCGGCACCGGTGATGACCATCATGTCCGAACGCGTCAACGCCGCACCGAGTTCCCGAGCCATCGAATACAGAGGATGTTCGACTGGAGTGCGCGCCGAGCCGAACACGGTGACTTTGCGCCGCCCCTTGAATTGCTCCAATACGCGAAACGCCTGCTCCAGCTCGCGCAAAGCTTGCAGGGTGATCTTGGCGTTCCAGCGGTTGTGGTCTTCCTGTGCCATGCGCAGCACGGTCAGGATCATGTCGCGATAGATGGGAATATTCGGACTGTTGGGTGAAACACGGTTGAGTTGCTCTTCAACCTGGCTGATGAGGTCGGGGCCGCTTTCCTGAAAATGACGGCTGAGCAGGTCATTCGGTTGGTAAGGCATTCAACGTCTCCTTCTGCACAGAGCGGGTGGCCCTGACGAGCGGCGTCAGTGCCGCGCTGCAAAAAAACACACAATCGGCAGTTCCTTTCCTGCCTTGAACCAGTGAGCGGGAATACTTTGAATCTAGACCCTTGCACGCATTTGCGCTGACTTGATCATTGCGCTGCAAAGTCCTGACTGGCAACCGCTTATTGTTTTTCAGCCAATTGCACCACCGCTCGTCCGAACGTGTGCCGGACGGCAAACCCTCTGATTAACTCTCAGGCAGGCACCATGCAAATTTTGCGTCAATCACCATACGCAAGGTGCATGCGATTCAAGGATTTGCGGGTGGCAAGGAGGCGAGGGAACATGACCAGAGTGATTCTGGAGATCGATACGCAGCTGTATCGGATGTTGAAAGCATCGGCCGAGACCAACCAAGTGAGTCTCGAAGAGGAGTGCTGCCGCAGGTTGGCAGGCGGGGAACGCCGTTCGCGTTATTTACAGGCACTGGTGGCCGAACTGCGCGCCGAAGATGAACAGCGGCGCGCCAACTCGCGATGATTACTTCTTCTTCGCCGGGGCGGCTTTCGGGCAATCCGAGTCCTGATAGCTGGCGGAGCCGATCGCCTTATTGGTTTTCACTTCAGTGAAGTCGTAACGCATGACCGCGCCTTTAGCCATCAGCTTGCGGTACGACGGGTTGTTGCAGACCGAGGCGCCGAGCTGGAAATACACGGCTTTTGGATCAGCACGCATCTTGTCGGCGTGGCTCTTTTGCACGCTCAGGTGGTTGATCAACTGAGTGCCTTCAACGGTGTAGCCCTGATCAAGAATGTCTTCATTGATTGCCCGAGGCGTGCCGACGCTGCTTTGGGCGGCGACGTTGCGCAGCTCTCTGTTCAGATTCTGCTCACTCAAGGACGCAGCCTGAGCGGTGAAGGACGACGCCAGCAGAATGGCAGCGGTGGGAACGATAAGGCGCAGCATGAAACTCTCCTGGTTCAGTGACTGGTGGTTCGACCAGCCACGTGACTGTGCGTTCAGTGGCGGCGAATTATAGGGGAGCCGGTCTGGACGGTACAGGCTTGTGCCCGTTGCTCTGGTAAACTGCCGACCTTTATTGCCCTGCCGAGTGTTGTTCGTGTCGAATTTCCCTGTCTGCCGGCCTTGCCTGCGATGAACCATGCCCCCAACGCCGTAGCCCGCCTGCGCGATCAGCGCGAGGACGAGGGCATCAAGCCGATTCAGGCCCGGGGCTTTCGCTCCGAACGTTGCCGCGACTGCCGGGTGATCATCAGTCATTGCCTGTGCGCCTGGCGGCCAAGTGTGGAAACCCGTTCCGGCGTGTGCCTGATCATGACCGGCAAGGAAGTGTTCAAACCGAGCAATACCGGTTGGCTGATTGCCGATGTGGTGCGCGATAACCATGCGTTCATCTGGTCGCGCACCGAGCCGGACCCGCAGATGCTGGCGCTGCTCAACGACCCGCAATGGCAGCCGTATCTGGTGTTTCCCGGCGAATACGTCGAGCCGTCGCGCGTGACGAATACCGTCGCCCTCGATAACAGCAAGCGGCCGCTGTTCATTCTGCTGGACGCGACCTGGACCGAAGCGCGCAAGATCTTCCGCAAGAGCCCGTACTTCGACAGCCTGCCGATCCTCAGCCTGTTGCCCGACAAACTTTCGCGCTACCGCTTGCGTCGTTCGACCCGTAGCGAGCACCTGTGCACCGCCGAGGTCGCGGCGCTGTGCCTGGAACTGGCGGGTGACAGTGACGCGGCCTCGGCGCTGGACGCCTATTTCGACGTGTTCAGCCAGCATTATCTGGGCGCCAAACTGCAGCTGGACATGAATGAATCCACGCCGGCTCACGCCGAGTTGCAACCCTATATACGAAAGCCGCAGCCGGAGTTGGCCCAATAGTGGCCCATACTGTACGCGGCGGCGGCCGTGCTGCTTGACCACCCCGTCTTCGCTGGGCATGCTTGGCGCCGATTAGGGTGCGGCCAAGGTTTGAAACGCCGTGTTTGCTGGTTATTGGCGTTGAACGTGCCCCTGTGGATGCCGCTTAAACGCGCATCTTGAGTTGCTTTGGCGAACCCCGAATACACCGGGTCAGCCATCAAAAACAGGATCATTTGAAAAATGGCCACATACGACATCCTGATTGCCGATGATCACCCCCTGTTTCGTAGCGCCCTGCATCAAGCGGTGACGCTGGGCCTTGGCCCGGACGTCCGGCTGGTGGAAGTGGCGAGCATCGCCGAACTGGAAACCCGTCTCACCGAAAAAGCTGATTGGGATCTGGTCCTTTTGGATCTGAATATGCCCGGCGCGTTCGGGTTTTCCGGGCTGGTGATGTTACGCGGTCAATACCCGCAGATTCCCGTGGTGATGGTCTCGGCGCAGGAAGAAGCCTCGGTGATGGTCAAATCCCGTGAATTCGGTGCCAGTGGTTTTATTCCCAAGTCCAGCGACCTGAGCGTGATTCAGGAAGCGGTGCGCAAAGTCCTTGATGGCGATGTGTTCTGGCCGCCGCAGGCGTTCGAAGCGGTCAGCGTTTCCGCCGAAGCGAAGGCTGCCAGTGATGGCCTCGCCAGCCTGACTCCGCAACAGTTTCGCGTGCTGACCATGGTCTGCGAAGGCTTGCTGAACAAGCAGATTGCCTATGAATTGAGCGTGTCGGAAGCGACCATCAAGGCCCACGTCACAGCGATCTTTCGCAAGTTGAATGTGCGTACTCGCACGCAAGCGGCTTTACTGCTGCAACAACTTGAGTCAATTCCCAGCCAATAACTATTGGCGTATTCACGCTTTTTTGACTTTCGTTGATCTAGCTTTCTCACTCCTTTTCAGTTGGTTTCCACTTTATGTCACCTTTCAAGGGCCAGACCGGCCTGAAACGCATCCTCAACGCTTCCGGTTACTCGCTGGACGGTCTGCGCGCAGCCTTCACCGGTGAAGCGGCGTTCCGCCAACTGGTGCTGCTTAATGTAGTGCTGATTCCGCTGACGTTCTTCCTCAATGTCAGCCGCGTCGAGCAAGCGCTGTTGATCGCCGTGTGCTTGCTGGCGCTGATCGTCGAGTTGCTGAACTCGGCGGTGGAAGCGGCCATTGACCGTATCTCCCTGGAACTGCACCCACTGTCCAAGAACGCCAAGGACATGGGCAGCGCCGCGCAATTCGTGGCCTTGACCATGATCGCTCTGGTTTGGGCGGTGATTCTGCTTTAAGCGATAGTGGGCAAGACGATCTCGTCGCTGCGCTGCACCCCGGCGGTGAAAGCGCGGCACAGATCGAGAAACTCGCGCATGGCCGAGGTCTGGTATTTCTGCTTGTGCCAAATGAAGTAGAACTGTCGCGCCAGATCCAGATCCGGCGTCTCCACAGGCACCAGACTCCCACGGCGGAAGGCATCACGTAGCGCCAGCCGCGAGATACAGCCAATCCCCAGCCCCGACTCCACCGCGCGTTTGATCGCTTCGGTGTGCTCCAGCTCCAGACGGATATTCAGCGCACTGCGATGGTGACGCATGGCCTGATCGAAGGTCAGGCGCGTGCCGGAACCCTGTTCGCGCAGAATCCACGCCTCATGCGTCAACTCTTCCATGGTCGCGCTGCCGCGTTTGGCCAGCGGATGCTGCGGCGCGCAAAACACCACCAGCTCATCCTCGACCCAGCTCTGCACTTCGATGTCCGGGTGGCTGCAATCGCCTTCGATTAGACCCAGATCAATTTCGTAGTGAGCGACTTGTTGCACGATATTGGCAGTGTTCTGCACGTGCAGCTTCACCTGACTTTCCGGGTGGCGCTGCATGAAACTGCCGATCAGCAGGGTTGCCAGGTAATTGCCGATGGTCAGCGTTGCGCCCACCGACAGCGAGCCGAAACCGGATTTGCCGTTGAGCAGGTCTTCGATTTCCTTGGACTGATCCAGCAGCGCCACGGCTTGCGGCAGCAGCTGTTTACCGAGGGCATTGAGGCTCAGCCGTTTGCCGGCACGGTCGAACAGCTGGCAGCTGGACTGGCGCTCCAGTTCGGTGATCGAGGTGCTTGCCGCCGATTGCGAGAGGTTGAGCAGACCCGCAGCACGGGATACGCTTTCCTGCTGGGCGACAGCGACGAAGACTTGCAGTTGACGGAGAGTAAATCGCATATCGATATAACCGATAACCCTTATCTTAATAATCCAGTTAACAGATATTGTCGGCGCTATTAGAATGCGATGCAATTGCGCACCATCGGCATTTATTCAGCCCAGAGCAAGCGCAGAGCCAATATCCAGGAGTCAAACGTACATGAGCAACATGAACCACGAGCGTGTCCTCAGTGTTCATCACTGGAACGATACCCTGTTCAGCTTCAAGTGCACCCGCGATCCGGGCCTGCGCTTCGAGAACGGGCAGTTCGTGATGATCGGCCTGCAACAGCCAAACGGCCGCCCGCTTATGCGCGCTTACTCGATTGCCAGCCCGAACTGGGAAGAGCATCTGGAATTCTTCAGCATCAAAGTACCTGATGGCCCGCTGACCTCGCAGTTGCAGCATCTGAAGGAAGGCGACGAGATCATCATCAGCAAAAAGCCTACGGGCACGCTGGTGCTGGACGATCTGAAGCCTGGCAAGCACCTTTACCTGCTCAGCACCGGTACCGGACTGGCGCCGTTCATGAGTGTGATCCAGGATCCGGAAACCTACGAGCGTTTCGAAAAAGTCATCCTTTGCCACGGCGTGCGTTACGTGAATGAAGTCGCTTACCGCGAATTCATCACCGAGCACCTGCCGCAGAATGAGTTCTTCGGCGAAGCGCTGCGCGACAAGCTGATTTACTACCCGACCGTCACTCGCGAGCCGTTCGAGAACGAAGGCCGTCTGACCGACCTGATGCGCAGTGGCAAACTGTTCAGCGACATCGGCCTGCCGCCGATCAACCCGCAGGACGACCGCGCCATGTTGTGCGGCAGCCCGAGCATGCTCGACGAGACCAGCGAAGTGCTCAACAGCTTCGGCCTGACCGTGTCGCCGCGTATGCGCGAGCCGGGTGACTACCTGATCGAGCGTGCGTTCGTCGAGAAGTAAGCCCCACTGAAAAAGCCCCCATTGTCTGAATTGGCAATGGGGGCCTTTTTATGCCCGCGACATTCACCTGTAGGAGCTGCCGCAGGCTGCGATCTTTTGATCTTGTTTTTGAAGAGCAAAATCAAAAGATCGCAGCCTGCGGCAGCTCCTTGTATCTCGACTATCGCTCCGTCAGGAGCGATAGTTCTCGACTGATCATCGAGGGAGGGACTTGGAAGCCGTGCAGCTCCTTAGGCTTTTTGCCTGTGATGTAGATCGTGCTCCAGCCCTCCACACTCACTCGTATAGTTCGAACGGTATCTTGGGCCCGTCTCTGGCGAGAGCCCGCATTCGCAAGGTTGGACAGAGTGCAGTGATGATCGAAAACGGATTAATGGAGAAACGGTCATGTCCAATTTCGTCGGCGTCGATGTCGCTAAAAATACCTTTGATATTGCCACTCACCTGCCAAACGGCAAGCACAAAACCAAGGCCAAACTGGCTAACGACTCAAAAGGTTTCAAAGAGTTTGACGCCTGGCTGAACAAGCAGGTCGAGCCTACAGCTCTGATCGTGATGGAAGCCACCAGCGTTTATCACCTGGAACTTGCCGAGTTCGTCTACAACAAGGGTTACCGGGTCTGCGTCGTCAATCCGGCTACGACCCACGCTTACGCTGACAGCGAGCTGCGCCGGATCAAAACCGACAAAAGCGACGCCAAATTGATCGCTGACTTTGCTCGGGAAAAGGCTGAAAAGCTTCAGCTTTGGGCTCCAGAGCCGCTGAAATATCGTCAGCTAAAGGCGATGGTACGTCGCTTGGATGACCTTCAGGAAATGGAGCAAATGGAGCTCAATCGCCTGGATGTGTCCGACGAAAAGGTCAAAGACTCGATCAACTCTGTGCTGCGTCACATCGAGAAAGAGATCGTTGAAACTCACAAAGCAATCAAAAAACACATCGACGATGATCCAGACATGCGCCAAATGCGCGACTTGATCGTGACCATCGACGGTATCGGCCAGAAAACCCTTGAGCGGCTGCTGGCCGAGTTGGGCGACCTGCGTAAATATGACGACCCTCGCAAGCTGGTCGCTGCCGCCGGGTTGAACCCAAAGCTGCAGGACTCGGGAAAGTTCAAAGGCAGAACAGTGATTTCGAGAATCGGATCGGCTCGCGTTCGGGCGGGTCTATACATGCCTGGGTTGGTTGCACTGAAGCACAACAAGGCAATCATCGCCATGAAGGACCGCTTGAAGGCCAACGGCAAGGCCCCCAAGCAAATCATCTGTGCAGCGATGCGCAAACTCCTACATTTTGTCTACGCCGTTCTTAAATCGGGCCAGCCATTTGACCCGAAAATTGCCCTTGCCCGATGAGGGGCAAGACGGTATCTACATTGGGCGCGGGTTTAGGCGCTGGCGGGGATGACTTCGAGGACGCGAATCTGTTGAGGGGTCGGATAGTGCCAGCGCACATCCAGATCCCAGAACTGTGCGCCATATTCACGTTCCGGCGCCGGGGTCTGATACGCCGGGCGCGGATCCTGGGCCAGACATTGCTCGATCAACTCGACCAGAGGCTCGGCAAGGCGCTGAGCGTGGGTGTGAGCCTGTTGCAAGGCTGCGTCCGTCCACTGCACGTCAATCAACAGCGGCGCAGCGCTGGCGATGCTGTTGGAGGCGCTGGTGATGATGTCGGCGTAAGGCACGTAGGGTTTGATGTCGAGAATCGGCGTGCCATCGAGCAAGTCGATGCCGGAGATGAACAGGCGATTGGCTTCGACCTTGTCGAGTTTCACCACGGATTGGCCGATGCCATTCGGGCGGTGGGTGGCCCGGGTGGCGAAGACGCCCATGGACTTGTTGCCACCGAGTCGGGGAGGGCGGACTTTCAGGCGCGGTTTTTCTTCCAGCGCCTGATGGAACAGGAACAGCAGCCAGACGTGGCTGACCTGTTCCAGACCCTGCACCGCGTCACCCTGATCGAACGGCGCCACCAGTTCCAGCACGCCCCGGGCAGCGGGGGCCAGTTGCGGTTGGCGAGGGATGGCAAACTTCTCCTTGAAGCAGGAGCGCACGAAGCCGATGGGAGAGACGCTGTAAGTCATGGTTTGCAGTCGAGGCGGGAATCAGGGCGGGCATGATAACCCGAGTACGGTGGTGACTTGCCATTGATGGCCGCGCCGCCGATCTCAGAGGCTGAACCCACCATCCAGCGGAATGATATTCCCCGTCATGTACGCCCCGGCCGTACTCGCCAGACTGATCGCCAACGCCGCCATCTCCTCCTCACGTCCCCAACGCTTCATCGGAATCAGTGCCGTGTCCTCGGCCAATGCCTGCTGATCATTGCCGATGTGCTGGGTCATCTTGCTCGGAAACCGCCCTGGAGCGATCACGTTAACGTTGATGTGTTGGCTCACCAGTTCCCGCGCGAGAATCCGTGACAGTTGATGCAGCGCGGCTTTGCTCGGCCCATAGGCATACGCCTGCTCGCCGAAAGACGAAATACCCGCCACAGAACCGATGTTGATGATCCGCGCCGGATTCGCCGCCGACCCTGCTTTGCGCAGCAGCGGCAGGAACTGCTGAATGCAACTGAACACCGACGTCACGTTGAGCTGCATGACTTTCTCCCAGCCCTTGACCGGGTAGCTTTCCAGCGGCGCGCCCCAAGTGGTGCCGGCGTTGTTCACCAAAATATCCAGATGGGTGATCTGCTCGCCCAGCCTCGCGGCCAGTTCCTGTACGCCTTCTTCAGTCGCCAGATTCGCCGCCACGCCGTGGCAAGTGCCCAGGGCACTGAGTTCTTGCGCCGTTTGATGACAGGCTTCGGCGTCACGAGAGCAGACGAAGACACGGGCGCCGGCCTCGACAAAGGCCTTGGCGATCATTTTGCCGATACCACGGGTGCCGCCGGTCACCAGGGCGGTGCGGCCTTGCAGGGAAAAGTAGGGGTGCATGGCGAATCCTGAGGGCTAGGGATCAATACACCCTAGTCGCCAGCCGCGAAAAGCGGAGCCACTATTTTCGAAGGGAATGAGCGGTCATGCGCAGCGGCGGCGACGGTCAGTCGCCACCGCTGGAAGCAATATCAGGCGGCGCGAACGCGCAGGGTCAGGCCCTTGAGGAAGTTACGCAGCAACTGGTCGCCGCACGGGCGGTAGTTGGTGTGGCCGACCTTGCGGAACAGTGCGCTCAGCTCAGGCTTGGACACCGGGAACTCGGCAGCCTTGAGGATCGCGTGCATGTCGTCTTCTTTCAGTTCGAAGGCCACGCGCAGCTTTTTCAGGATGATGTTATTGGTCACCGGCAGTTCGATCGGCTGCGGCGGACGGCTTTCGTCCTTGCCACGCTTGAAGATCACCAGGCCATCGAGGAAGTGCGCGATGACTTCGTCCGGGCAGCGCACGAAGCCTTCTTCGTCTTCTTCTTTCTTGTCGAGCCATGTGATCACGTCGGCGAGGGTCACGTCCATGCCGCCGAGTTTGATGATCTCGACAACCTTCTTGTCGCTGATGTCGAGCATGTAGCGCACGCTGCGCAATACGTCGTTATGAATCATGTGAGTAATCCTGATAGGCGTTGTGGGCATCGCGCGGGGGCAATGCCGAAATATGTGGCGGCAGTGGAAGTCTTAGAACTTCTCTTTGCCGGACAGGTAGCGCCATTGGCCGACCGGGACTTTGCCGATCGAGACGCCGCCGATACGGATGCGGCGGATGCCGATAACCTTCAGGCCTACCGCTTCGCAGAACTGGGCGATGATGCCCGGCTGCGGGTTTTTCATGGCGAAGCGCAGGCGGTTTTCGTTCTGCCAGCTGGCCTTGACCGGCGGCAGCTCCTTGCCCTTGTGAGTCAGGCCGTGCTGCAAGCGGTTGAGGCCGTGGGCGACCATGTCACCTTCGACTTCAACGATGTATTCCTGCTCGATCTTGGCCGAGTCGGCGGTGAGCTTGCGCAGAATCTTCCAGTCCTGGGTGAACACCAGCAGGCCGCTGGCCTTGGCCTGCAGATCAGTGCTGGCGGTCAGGCGCAGGAAGTGGCCCCGCAACGGGCGTTTGCTGAAACGGTGCTCTTCGCTGAGGGTTTCGGCACTCAGGGTTTGCATCGCGCTGTCCGCATCCATGCCCGCCGGCACGTTGAGCAGGATGGTCACCGGCTCCGGCGCGGTGGCCTTGGCGTCCTTGTCGAGCTCGACCTTCTGGTCGCCGACCTTGAATTGCGGCTCGTCGATGACTTCGCCGTCCACGGTAACCCAGCCGCCCTCAATGAACAGCTCGGCCTCGCGGCGGGAGCAACCCACCAGTTCGATGAGGCGTTTGGAGAGGCGAATCGGGTCAGTCATGACAGGGCCGTAACAAAAAAGGGGTGGGCATTGTACCTGTGTGGCGCCGGTTAAGCCCGGTTCCATTTGCAGGCAGTGAAATCATGCGGGAGCTGTGGTGTATCAGCCATTGCCCGAGCGCTGCTGGTTTTGGCGCAAGCGCATGTGCAGCAACGGATACGGCTGGCCCATGCCATCCACCTCCGAACGGCCGATCACCTCGAACCCCTGCTTGAAGTAGAACCCCAGCGCCTGCGGGTTCTGCTCGTTGACGTCCAGTTCATCGGCGTTCAGATGCTGCATGGCGTAATTCAATAGTTTCTTGCCCAGGCCTTGGCCACGATGCGCAGGATCGATGAACAGCATTTCGATCTTGCCCGCTGCGACACCAGCGAAACCGGTGATGCGTTGCTCGTGATCCTTAGTGCAGATCAGCATCACGGAGTCGAGGTAGCGGGTCAGCACCAGGTTGCGCAGCAATTCGATATAGCTGTCCGGCAGAAAATCATGGGTAGCGCGGACCGAGGCCTCCCAGACCCGGGTCAGTTCCTGATAATCGCTGAGTTTCGGCGTGTGGATGACCGAATGGTGACGCATGCCTGTGTGCCTCTTGTGCCCGGTTTGATGAGGATCCTTCCCTCAGCAAACGATAGACGTAAAAAAGCCCCGCATCTCGTAAAAAGAGCGGGGCTTTTCAATACAACACTATTCCCCTTGTGGGAGCGAGCCTGCTCGCGAAGGCTTTGGTTCAGTTAACAATTTCAGCAACTGATCCACCGCATTCGCGAGCAGGCTCACTCCCACAGGTACTGGGTGATGCTTAGATCTGCTCAGCCCACAGATCGTATTCGTCTGCGTCAGTCACCTTGCACCAGACCTTGTCGCCCGGCTTGAGATTGCTGCCGTTGTCGATGAACACGTTGCCGTCGATTTCCGGGGCGTCGAAGAAGCAGCGGCCGACCGCGCCTTGCTCGTCGACTTCGTCCACCAGCACTTCGATTTCACGGCCGATGCGCATTTGCAGGCGCGCCGAGCTGATCGCTTGCTGGTGCGCCATGAAGCGGTCCCAACGGTCTTGCTTGACGTCGTCCGGCACGATGTCCAGATCCAGATCATTGGCCGGTGCGCCATCAACCGGCGAGTACTGGAAGCAGCCGACGCGGTCGAGCTGGGCTTCGGTCAGCCAGTTCAGCAGGTACTGGAAGTCTTCTTCGGTTTCGCCTGGGAAGCCGACGATGAAGGTCGAACGGATGATCAGATCCGGGCAGATTTCGCGCCAGTTCTTGATGCGCGCCAGGGTCTTGTCTTCGAACGCCGGGCGTTTCATCGACTTCAGCACTTTCGGGCTGGCGTGCTGGAACGGGATGTCCAGGTACGGCAGGATCTTGCCGGCGGCCATCAGCGGGATCAGCTCGTCAACGTGCGGGTACGGGTAAACGTAGTGCAGACGGACCCAGACGCCCAAGGTGCTCAGCGCTTCGCAGAGCTCGGTCATGCGGGTTTTCACCGGCGCGCCGTTCCAGAAACCGGTGCGGTATTTCACATCGACGCCGTAGGCGCTGGTGTCCTGGGAGATCACCAGCAGCTCTTTGACGCCGGATTTGACCAGGCGCTGGGCCTCGTCGAGCACTTCACCGACCGGACGGCTGACCAGTTTGCCGCGCATCGACGGGATGATGCAGAAGCTGCAGCTGTGGTTGCAGCCTTCGGAAATCTTCAGGTACGCGTAGTGACGCGGGGTCAGCTTGATGCCTTGCGGTGGCACCAGGTCGATCAGCGGGTTGTGGTCTTTGCGTGGCGGCACGACGTCGTGCACAGCGTTGACCACTTGCTCGTACTGCTGCGGACCGGTCACGGCCAGCACGCTCGGGTGCACGTTGCGTATGTTGCCTTCTTCCACGCCCATGCAGCCGGTGACGATCACCTTGCCGTTTTCCTTGATCGCTTCGCCGATCACTTCCAAAGATTCAGCCTTGGCCGAGTCGATGAAGCCGCAGGTGTTGACCACCACGACGTCGGCGTCCTGATAGGTGGACACCACGTCATAGCCTTCCATGCGCAGCTGGGTCAGGATGCGCTCGGAGTCGACCAGTGCTTTCGGGCAACCCAGAGATACGAAGCCAACCTTTGGATTGGCCGGCGCAGGAGTGGTGGACATGTCTAACCTCGGTATTTTGTGACGCCGCTTGCCGTGTGGGAAAGCCGACGGATGGGCGCTTAGGGCGCGCCTCTGATCAAAAAGTGCGCAATTCTAGCGGTGAGGAGCGCACTTGACCAGCTTTATGCCGGGAAATGCGACGAGTGCTGCGCTATGCTTCGCGCCGTTGAGCTTTACCGATTATTTACAGTCAACAAAACGTCTGTAACAGCAGGTAAAACAGCGCATGCTGCACCACAAAGCATAGTGCTTCATTCCAAGAAGCCGGTTCTGAGAAGTAGGAGTGTTGGATGGGTCAGGCAAGTAGTCAGGCGGCGGGCGCCGAGCATTCGACGGCAAAGCCGATCGGCATGCTGGTCGCCGCGGTCGGGGTGGTTTACGGCGACATCGGCACCAGCCCGCTGTACACCCTCAAAGAAGTCTTCGCCGGTCATTATGGTGTGCCGGTCAACCACGATGGAGTCTTCGGGATTCTGTCGTTGATTTTCTGGTCGCTGATCTGGGTCGTCACCATCAAGTACGTGTTGTTCGTACTGCGCGCTGACAACCAGGGGGAAGGCGGGATCATGGCGCTGACCGCTCTGGCGCGACGTGCATCCAGCCGCTACCCGAAACTGCAAACGGTGCTGGTGATTCTGGGGCTGATCGGTGCAGCGCTGTTTTACGGCGACAGCATGATCACGCCCGCCATCTCCGTATTGTCGGCGGTTGAAGGCCTCGAGCTGGCCTTCGACGGACTTGAGCGTTGGGTGGTGCCACTGTCGTTGATCGTGCTCGTTGCCTTGTTCCTGATTCAGAAACACGGCACCGATCGCATCGGCAAGATGTTCGGCCCGGTGATGGTGGCGTGGTTTCTGGTGCTGGGCACTTTGGGTGTCAACGGTATCGTCAAACACCCTGAAGTGCTGAGCGCATTGAACCCGGTGTGGGGCGTGCGTTTCTTCATCGTACATCCTGGTATGGGCGTAGCGATCCTCGGTGCGGTAGTTCTGGCGCTGACCGGTGCTGAAGCGTTGTATGCCGACATGGGTCACTTCGGCCGTAAGCCTATCGCACGCGCCTGGCTGATTCTGGTGCTGCCGGCTTTGGTGCTGAACTACTTCGGTCAGGGCGCGTTGCTGCTGGAAAACCCGGAAGCGGCGCGTAACCCGTTCTACCTGCTGGCGCCGAACTGGGCACTGGTGCCGTTGGTGGTGTTGTCGACCCTGGCCACTGTCATTGCTTCGCAGGCGGTGATTTCCGGAGCGTTCTCGTTGACTCGTCAGGCCATCCAGCTCGGCTACATTCCGCGCATGCACATTCAGCACACGTCCAGTGCCGAACAGGGCCAGATTTACATCGGCGCGGTGAACTGGGCGCTGATGGTGGGCGTGATCCTGCTGGTCATCGGCTTCGAATCCTCGGGCGCGCTGGCGTCTGCTTACGGTGTGGCCGTGACCGGCACGATGCTGATCACCAGCATCCTGGTGTCGGCGGTGATCCTGCTGCTGTGGAAATGGCCACCGCTGTTGGCGGTGCCGATTCTGCTCGGGTTCCTGTTGGTCGATGGTTTGTTCTTTGCTGCCAACGTACCGAAGATCATCCAGGGCGGTGCCTTCCCGGTGCTGGCGGGTATTGTGCTGTTTGTCCTGATGACCACCTGGAAGCGCGGCAAGGAACTGCTGGTCGATCGTCTCGACGAAGGCGCGCTACCGCTGCCGATCTTCATCAGCAGCATCCGCGTGCAACCACCGCACCGCGTGCAGGGCACCGCCGTGTTCCTCACCGCGCGCTCCGACGCCGTGCCCCACGCCTTGTTGCACAACCTGCTGCACAACCAGGTACTGCACGAGCAAGTGGTGCTGCTGACCGTGGTCTACGAAGACATCCCGCGCGTGCCGCCATCACGTCGTTTCGAAGTGGAAGCGCACGGGGAGGGGTTCTTCCGGGTGATCCTGCACTTCGGCTTCACCGACGAGCCGGACGTGCCGCAGGCGCTGAAGCTGTGTCATCTGGATGATCTGGATTTCAGCCCGATGCGTACGACGTACTTCCTCAGCCGCGAAACGGTGATTGCCTCGAAACTTGAGGGGATGGCCCGTTGGCGGGAAGCGTTGTTTGCGTTCATGTTGAAGAATGCCAACGGCAACTTGCGGTTCTTCAATCTGCCGCTGAACCGGGTGATTGAGCTGGGGACGCAGGTGGAGATGTAACCCCGCCTCAACTGAAAAGCCCCCGTCAGCCTTGCGGCTGGCGGGGGCTTTTTTGTGGGCGCCCGGCGGATTTTCATTTGGTCAGTCAAAAGAAATACAAAGTTGCAGGGTGTTTAATTCAACGCAATACTCTGTGCATTATTCTGCGCTTCAGCAACTGAGCAAGAGGTGATTATGACGGCATTATTAGAACGTGCTGACCAGGCTATTTCCGTGACTGCCATGGTCAGGAGCTTCAGTGCGAGGCTCAAGGAGATTTCCAGTCGTGCCACTGAGCGTCTGGTTATCTTCAAGGACAATCAACCGGCAGCGGTCATTATCAATGTGCAGGCCTACCAAGAAATGCTGGATGAGCTTGAGGAGCTTCGCATCGAGGCGGCAGCTCGTGAGCGTCTGAGCAATTTTGATCAAACCAAAGCAGTCAGCCATGACGCTATGCGGGCAAGGTATGCCAAGAAGGATTAAAGGAGCGCTGGATGGTTTGGGGAGTAATTTATCATCCGGAGGTCCAAGGAGATCTGGATCAACTGGGATCGGCGGCTGCCAACCGGATACTTGATGTTATCGAGGAACGGATCATCAACGGCGAGCCGGATAAGAGTGGTAAACCCCTTCGAGCCAGCCTTGCGGGTTGTAGAAGGATTCGAACGGGGGACACACGAATCGTCTACCGCGTCGATGGTATAGCCATTCAGGTGTTGATCGTTGCAGTCGGTGCTCGACGTGACGAAGAAGTCTACGACGCCGCAGAGCGCCGCTTGTAATCAAGTGAGGATTGAGCAAGATCAAGCGCCCCCGTAGCCTTAAAGGCTGCGGGGGCTTTTTTGTCTCGGTTGCCTTTACAGGCTTTCAGGGAAATCTTCTTCAGACTCGGTCTTCGTCCGCGCAGGTCGTGGGATCAGTGCTTGTATCACGTCATCAATCAAGGCTTTGCCCATCACTGTCAGATAATGCGCGGCCCAGGCGTGTCGGTCGGTGTCTTTGGTGTAGGCGGCATCCTCGGCGAAGGATTTGGCGAGGTACAGCAGATCGGAGGATTGGGACAAGGCATCGATGACCGGGATGCCGGAGCGAACGTTGAAATACGCTTGATCCGAGTTGTAGAGGAAGGGGGTGAAGCCGATTGTTTTCAGATCAGATTGATTGCTCATGTTCAATTCCCTTGATTTCGAGAGCTGCCGCATCCGATACCAAGCGAATGGGTGGCAGCTGTGCGCAGGTTGGTAAACCGGGGAACCAAGGAAACCGGCACGCCCTAAAGCGTCCCACGCACAGCTGCCATAACACAGGGACTCGGACGAGATACGCCTGAGTCGTGTCGAGTGCGCTGTTGCGCCTTATTCCACCGGGTTACCAAGCCCGATCGCTGAATGGGTCAGCGACGTCCGGAGAGTATCCCGTCGAAAAACAGCGCAACAGGGCGGCAAGGCGCCGCAACATGCGATTCGGAGTTTGCCTACAAGGTCTGTCGGCGTCATCCGATATTGCGAGACTTGAAGTAAACGAGACTAAACGTCGGACAGATATGGCAGGAGAAACCGATCATGTCTGAATCCAGCGAATGCGGTGATCCTTGAGAATGTAAAAAGCCCCCGACATCGTGAGATGGCGGGGGCTTTTTGTGGGTGCGCTTCAGATCACTCTTCGGCGACCGAGTCCTTGCTCTGACGCTTCTCGATCAGATCCACCAAACGCTTGGCCAGCGCCGGGTAGTTCTCGTCGAAGTGATGACCGCCAGGCAGTTTCACCGCCTCACCCACCGCAGTCTTGTCGGTGCAGCCGCTCTCATCGGTTTCTTCTTCGCCGTAGATGCACACGACCTTGGCCGGTGGCAGCTTGGCCATTTCCGGGCCGGTGGCGGCTTCTTTGCCGGCGTTGCCGAGCCAGCCTTCGACTTCGATTTCGAAGCTGCCGGTGCGGGCGAAGGCCAGCAGGATGATCGCGTCGACACGTTGCTGCTCGGTCTCCGGGAGGCGATTGTAGATCGCCGGCAGGACGTCGGCACCGAACGAGTAACCGGTGAGGATGAAGCGCTTGGTGCCCCATTTCTGCCGGTAGTGCTGCATCAGTTCGGTCAGGTCCAGGGCGCTTTGCTCCGGGCTCTTGTGCTGCCAGTAGTAGCGCAGGGTATCGATGCCGACTACCGGGTAACCGATCTTGGCCATTTCGCCGGCTACGTCGCGGTCGAGGTCACGCCAGCCGCCGTCACCGCTGAGGAACAGGGTCACGGTGTCTTTCGCTTGACCGGCCGGGACTTCAACCACGGGGATCGCCAGACCGCCGTTGGCCTTGTCACCGCCGACGAGGATCTTGCGCAGCTCGTTGTTCAGCACTTGCGGCAGGTTGATGTCGTAGTCGCTGATGCTGGTTTCGGCGTTCGGTTGATCACGCACGAAACCTGCGCTGGCGTCGTCCGGGTTGTCGTTCCATGCCGCCAGCCAGTGACCGTGGGTGGCGGATTTGGGCAGCAGGTGCGTGCAGCCACCTTTTTCCAGTGCCAGGTCCACGGAAATCGCTTGGGCCTTGTCGTTTTTTTGCTCGGCCAACCAGCGCCAGGCCAGCACAGCGCCGGGGCCGATACCGCTGACCAGCGTGGCCGGGCCGTTCAGTTCGCGCAGACCGGTTTGCAGAGCGCGGCTTTGCAGCAGGCAGTCCTTGGGCAGAATCACCTGAACGATTTGCGCCGAGGCGCTGCGGCTCAGGGTGGTCAGTTGCTTTTCACTGAGCTTCTGATCGTCATTGACGGCTACCAGCACCTGAGACTTCGGCTTGGTGCCGGGAATCACACGGGTCATGGCCGGGCCATCGGCAGGAGTCAGCTGTTCGACGGTCGGTTCCGGTGCCGGGCGTTTGAGGTACCAGAAACCGCCGCCGGCAATCACGGCCAGCACTATCAGTGCGGCCAGGATGTACTTCAGGGAGCGTTGAATCATCAGCGTTTCACCAATCCAGTCAAGCCGCCCGCGATCAGGGCAGCAGTGTCGGCCAGCGCCACCAGCGGATCGAGTCCGGCGGGCACGGCCATATAACGGGGTTCCCAGTCAGGCTGGAACTTGTCTTTGAAGCGGCGCAAGCCTTGGAAGTTGTACAGCTGCTCACCACGGCGGAAAACCATCGAGCCCAGACGTTGGGTCAGCGGTGCACCACGCCGGGGTTGCAACCCCGACAACGGCACCATGCCCAGGCTGAAGCGCGCGTATCCGTGACTCTTATAGTGTTGAATCAGGCCGACCATCATGAATTCCATGGTCAGTTTCGGGGCGTCCGGGTGTGCGCGCATCAGGTCGAGACTGGCCAGATCATGGCTGTAGGTCTCGAGCAGGTTGGCGAACGCCACCGGGCGCCCCTCGAAGCGAATCACCGCAATGCGGAAATGCTTCAGGTAATCGTCGCTGAAGCGGCCGAGGGAGAAGCCTTTCTCGCGCACGTTCTTGCCGGTCAGCCAGGCATCGGAAATCACCTTGAGCTCATCCATCGGCGCCTGACCCGGCTCGTGAATTTCCAGCGACAGGCCGTCACGGGTGCCACGGTTCCAGGTGTAACGCAGATCTTTCATCTCCTTGCCCTTGGCTTCCAGGTCAAAGCGATGCAGATCGACCCGGGCTTCCTCGCCGAGTTTGATCGCGGTCAGGCCGATGTCCATGTAGTACGGCAGGTTCTCCGCGCGCACTTGATAGAACACAGGGCGAGCGTGATGGATGTCGCACAGGTCGCGGAACTGCCAGATCATCTCGGCGCGTTGCTGGCCAGGGCCGATCGGGTCGTACAGCGCCACCAGACTGCGGCCACGGCGGGCGTACATCAGGAACGCTTCGTCGTTCTGGTGAAACAGCAACGCCTTGTCACCCGTCAATGCGAGGCCGCCATCGGGTTGCGACGACGCCATCAGGATCTTCGCCGCGCGGTCGAGTTCGTCCGGGGTCGGCAGGTGAATGACCGGGCGCGCAGTGCGCAGCAGCCAGGTCAGGGCAATCACCAGTAGCAGTACGGCGGCGCCGAGCAGCGAGCGCAGGCCGCGCGGTGCATCGGCATCAAGGGTGAACTGCCACCACAATTGATGGCTGTACGGCACGTCTTGATAGGCGAACAGCAGCAGCCAGGCCGAAGCACCGAGCACGCACAGGCTGGCCACCAGATACAGCGGCGAGAACGGCAACTCAGTCAGACGGCTCGGACGATAGAACGAGCGACGGAATACCCCCAGCAGCGCGGCAGTGAGGGTCATCAAACAGGCTTCTTCCCAGTCGAAACCCTTGAGCAGGGAGAGCAGGGCGCCAACCAGCAGCAGAATGGTGGTCAGCATCCACGCGGCCGACAAGCGACGGCGCAGGCCCTGCGCCAGCATCAGGCAGAGCACGCCGATCAGGCTGGCGCCGAAGTGCGAGGCGTCGACCAAGCGATGTGGGATCAGAAAGCCGATGTGCTCCAGACGCGTATCGATTTCAGGCGTGGCACCGGAAAACAGCAGCACCACACCGGACAGGAACACCAGTACCGCCAGAATCGGCGCAGCCAGACCGGACGCCGCGCGCATGGTCTGGGTCTGAAACAGGCGCTGGCCTTCGTTGATCAGCAGCAGTACGCAAGCCACCAGCAGCGGCAGCACCACGTAGATCAGGCGATACAGCAGCAATGCAGCGGCCAGTGGCGCAGCACCGAGCTTGTCGGCGAATGCGGCGAGCAGGATCGCTTCGAACACGCCAACGCCACCCGGTACATGGCTGAGTACGCCAGCGGCCAGCGCCAGCAGGTACACCAGCAAAAACGCGCCGAAGGGCGGGGCTTCTGGCAGCAACAGATACAGCACGGTGGCGGCCGCCGCGACGTCGAGGGCGGTGATCACCAGTTGCAGGAAAGTCAGGCGTCGACCCGGCAGGCGCAGGGTGCGGCGTCCGGCCTTGACCAGCAGGTTATCGGGGTAGGGTTGTTCCGGCAGGCGACGGCGATAGATGCCTATCATCAGGATGGCGCCGAGCAGCAGCACGGTCACGGCAACAGTGCCGAGCAAGCCTTCCGAGAGGCCGAGTGCCTGAGATGCAGCGGGCAGGTCGCTCAACGTCGCTAGAGCAGCCAGTGGCGGCAGGGCACAGCCCAGCGACAGGCTGGCGAATAAGGTCATGTGCGCGACTTCCGACGCTCCCAGACCCAGTCGTGCATATAAACGGTAGCGCACCGAACCGCCGGACAGCAGCGACAGACCGATCGCGTTGCCAATCGCAAACGCCGTGAAGCCGCCGAGGGCCAGTGTGCGCGGTGGCAATGTCACGCCAGCATAGCGGCTGGCCGACCATTCATAGCCCAGCAGAATAATGAAGCCGACCACGGTCGCTGCGAATGCGCCGAGCAGGGCGGGTTTCGGTACGTCGAGAATCGAGTCGTGCAAAGCATCGAGATCGAGTTCGGCGAGCAAGTGGCGACAGGCAATCAGGGCAATGGCAAACAACAGCAGAGTGACCGCCAGACCGATCGGTTGACGGTATTTGCTTAACCGATCCAGCAAGCGCAGGCGCTCGGGTTTGATCGGTTGGTTCGCTGTGACGGTGTCTTGTGGATCAGACGAGTTGGCGCGCATCAATCACCTCTTGGATTGTGCGCGACAGGATGGAGGTATCCAGCCAAGTTACCAATCCCTGTAGAAAAAAATAATCACAAAATACTACGCCTCTCACCAGGTATCGGCGAGGGCAGTCATGGATTGCAGACCTCTTGCCCGCGACTCAAAGCATAGTCGCAACACGGCGGTTCTGAAGATCCTGGACGATTCACTGCACAGTGACAGATCATTGTTGCGAAAGGACTTTTTCCACAGATACAAAAAAGGCCACTCTTTCGAGTAGCCTTTTTTGATGTTTGGTTGCGGGAGCCGGATTTGAACCGACGACCTTCGGGTTATGAGCCCGACGAGCTACCAGACTGCTCCATCCCGCGTCTGTGTGGCGGCATTCTACAGGCGAACGGCGAGGTGTCAACCGCTAATCCCGTAAAGGGTCAAATAAGTGTGGAATCGCGTCAAACGGTCGCAGGTAACGCGTTAAGTTTCGGAAATGAAACGAGTTCCTGTTTGGCTATTCTCTGGGTGAAGAGGTCTGAACCTGAAAAACAAGCGCGCACAAAAAAGGCCACTCTTTCGAGTAGCCTTTTTTGATGTTTGGTTGCGGGAGCCGGATTTGAACCGACGACCTTCGGGTTATGAGCCCGACGAGCTACCAGACTGCTCCATCCCGCGTCTGTGTGTCGGCATTCTACAGAGGATCGCTGGGCTGTCAACCTTCAATCCGGATAAAACTGTTGAGGTTCAATCGGTTAGCGCTCTTTGTCGGTACTTGAAAGAAGCCGCAGGGCAGGTGGGGCAAGGCTTTCAGCTCTATTGAAGGTCGCTTTTCGATTGAGAAAATAAATTCACAGGACGATTCCTACAGTCATAAAAGAACATTCAGCACCACTGGTGCTATATACAGGTGTCAGTGAGATACTGCCGACCCGGCTCGCCACGTTTCCTTTTCTGACATGACTCAGCGAAAAATCATCCACATCGACTGTGACTGTTTCTACGCCGCCATCGAGATGCGCGATGACCCGCGTCTGGCCGGCAAGCCGTTGGCGGTGGGTGGTTCGGCGGATCGGCGTGGGGTGATCGCTACCTGTAATTACGAGGCGCGTGCCTATGGCGTGCGCTCGGCAATGGCATCCGGGCATGCTTTGAAGTTGTGCCCGGATCTGACCATTGTCAAACCGCGTATGGATGCCTATCGCGAAGCCTCAAAGGAAATTCACACGATCTTTGCCGATTACACCGACCTGATCGAGCCCCTGTCGCTGGATGAGGCCTATCTGGACGTGTCGGACAGCGCGCATTTTGGCGGCAGTGCCACGCGCATTGCCCAGGATATTCGTCGCCGGGTCTCCAATCAGTTGCACATCACGGTTTCTGCTGGCGTGGCGCCGAACAAGTTTCTGGCGAAGATCGCCAGCGACTGGAAAAAGCCCAACGGCTTGTTCGTGATCACACCGGATCAAGTCGAGGATTTCGTCAGCGGTTTGCCGGTGAACAAGCTGCACGGCGTCGGCAAGGTCACCGCAGACAAGTTGGGCAAGCTCGGTATCGTCGACTGCATGCAGTTGCGTGAATGGGACAAGCTGGCGCTGGTGCGTGAATTCGGTAGTTTTGGCGAGCGCCTCTGGAGTCTCGCGCGTGGGATCGATGATCGGCTGGTGCACAACGACAGTCGCCGTCAGTCGATCAGTGTGGAAAATACCTACGATGTCGATCTGCCGGACCTGCGCAGTTGCCTGGACAAATTGCCGGAGCTGCTGGAAACCCTGAAGACCCGCATGGCGCGGATCGACAGCAGCTATCGGCCGGGTAAGCCGTTCGTCAAAGTGAAATTCCACGATTTTACCCAGACCACATTGGAGCAGGCCGGGGCGGGTCGGGATCTGGGCAGTTATCAGTTGATGCTGACGCAGGCGTTCAATCGCGGGGGTAAACCGGTGCGGTTGCTTGGGGTTGGGGTGAGACTGGAGGATTTGCGTGGCGGGTTTGAGCAGATGGAGTTGTTTGAGCGTTGAACCCTTAAAAGCAAAAGATCGTCCGATAGGACGATCTTTTAACAGAGCTTAATTCGGTCCCGGATCCGCCACCAACCGCCCCGCATCCTTGGTCAGCGACTTGAGAAACTCAGCCTGCAACTCTGGATCGTTACGCGTCAGTTCGATCAGGCTTTGTTCCAGCTCGCTGGCTTCTTCTTCCAGACCCAATTCCGACAGACGTTTGACCCGGTGTACCCATTGGCTCACTTCGTCGTCTTCCAGATCGTCGTAAATCAGCCCGTGAGCTTCCAGCAACTTGCCCCGCAGGTGGCTGCTGATCATCAGGGTTGAGTCAGAGTGAACTTCATCCTTGGCGTCTTCGACGCTGATCTGCAATTTGCCGACATGATTGAGATCATTTTCGGCAAACGGGCTGTCGAGCAGGTTAAGACGCAGCACGCCGTTACGGTCGGTGGTCATGTCGAATGTCTGCTTGCCGGCCTTGACTTGCACCGGTCGCTCGCTCCACGGCAGGCTCGAGTACTCCGTGCGCTTGTCGCGCTGGATTTCATCGATGCCGGCCAGATTCTGTTGCGCACGACCGTTGGACTGCACGTTCATGAACGGATTGAGCCCGGCAAAACCGTAGCTCAGCCAGTCCTTGGTCACGCTGTCCGGCAAATTGCCAAGCGCAAAGACGTTGACCACGTTCGCGCCGACGCCACCGACCACCGCCACCGCGCCCAGCGGAATCTCGTAGACTTCCCGCCAGGGTTGGTAAGGCGTGTAGCGGTCGTAACGGCGGGTGACTTCGAATTCGGTGACTTCGAATGTCTTCTGCTCGTTGATCTTCACGCGTCGCTGCGGGAGCTCAAGTTCCTTGGGCTCACCGACATCGATCTGCAAAGTGTGATCGAGCAACTTTCGCTCGACACGCTCTTCGTGCTCGCTGCGCTGTGACATGTGATTGGCACAGCCGCTGACCAGCAGGGCACCGCACAGGGCGGTGCCTCCGAGGCCCAAGGTGTTTCGCTTGAACATGACGTCTCTATCTGGTTTCAGCGGCGGATACGAGCCTGAAGGAAGGACAATACGTCAGCCACCGGCAGCGCTTGCGCCTCGCCTTCGGTACGGCTCTTGTATTCAAGGTTGCCTTCGGCGAGGCCGCGGTCGCTGACCACGATCCGGTGTGGAATGCCGATCAGCTCCATGTCCGCGAACTTGATGCCCGGGCTGGTTTTCTTGTCACGATCATCCAGCAGCACTTCGAAACCGGCCGCAGTCAGTTCTGCGTACAGTTTGTCGGTGGCTTCGCGAACCTGCTCGGTTTCGTAACGCAGCGGTACCAGAGCAATCTGGAACGGCGCCAGGGTGTCGCTCCAGATGATGCCGTTCGCATCGTTGTTCTGCTCGATCGCGGCAGCCACCACGCGGGACACGCCAATGCCGTAGCAGCCCATTTCCAGGGTCACTGGCTTGCCGTTTTCGCCCAGCACTTCGCACTTCATCGCCTTGCTGTACTTGTTGCCCAGCTGGAAGATGTGCCCGACTTCGATGCCACGTTTGATTTCCAGCGTGCCTTTGCCGTCCGGGCTTGGGTCGCCGGCAACCACGTTGCGCAGGTCATCCACGGTCGGAACCGGCAGATCGCGCTCCCAGTTCACGCCGAAGTAGTGCTTGTCGTCGATGTTCGCGCCGATGCCGAAGTCGCTCATCAGTTCGACCGAGCGGTCGATGATGATTGGCAGCGGCAGGTTGAGCGGGCCGAGGGAACCAGCGCCGGCGCCAATGGCGTCACGCAGTTCGGCATCGGACGCCATGACCAGCGGGCTGGCCACGCCTGGTTGCTGGGCTGCCTTGATTTCGTTCAGTTCGTGGTCGCCACGGATGATCAGGGCAATCAGCTTGCCTTCTTCTTCCGCGTGCACGATCAGGGTCTTGATGGTCTTTTCAATCGGCAGACTGAATTTTTCCACCAGCGCGGCGATGGTCTTGGTGTCCGGAGTGTCGACCAGACGCAGCTCTTCGGCCGGTGCAGGGCGGGAAGTTTCCCGTGGCACAGCTTCGGCCTTTTCGATGTTCGCTGCGTAGTCGGAGCCGTTGCTGAAGGCGATATCGTCTTCGCCGGACTCGGCCAGTACGTGGAATTCGTGGGAACCGGCGCCGCCGATAGAGCCGTTGTCGGCTTCAACCGGGCGGAATTTCAGGCCCAGACGGGTGAACACGTTGCAGTACGCCTGATGCATGCGGTCGTAGGTGACCTGCAGCGAAGCCTGATCGGCGTGGAACGAGTACGCGTCCTTCATGATGAATTCGCGGCCGCGCATCAAACCGAAGCGTGGGCGGATTTCGTCACGGAATTTAGTCTGGATCTGGTACAGGTTGATTGGCAACTGTTTGTAGCTGCTCAATTCGTTGCGCATCAGATCGGTGATCACTTCTTCGTGGGTCGGGCCCGCGCAGAAGTCGCGACCGTGGCGGTCTTTGATGCGCAGCAGCTCAGGGCCGTATTCTTCCCAGCGCCCCGATTCCTGCCACAGCTCGGCCGGTTGGGTGCTCGGCATCAACACTTCCAGAGAGCCGGCAGCGTTCATTTCTTCACGAACGATGGCTTCAACCTTGCGCATCACTCGCAGGCCCATGGGCAGCCAGGTGTACAGACCTGAGGCGAGTTTGCGGATCATGCCGGCGCGCAGCATCAGCTGGTGGCTGATTACGACCGCGTCGGAAGGCGTTTCTTTCTGTGTGGCGAGCAAAAATTGACTGGTGCGCATGGTTGGCCGTTGTCGGTTGCTATGACTGGAAATGACGGAGCAGTGTACCGGCGAGTTTTGCTGACGTACAGAAGTGCGGCCGGCGGAGGGACACAAGGGCGGGATTCTTCCCGCCCTTGGCGAAACGTCTTACGATTCTTCCACAAGCGGCGTCGGCACAGGCTCAGGCGTTGGTGTAGGGCCTTCGCGGCGGCTTTCCTGGAACCAGTGCAGGGCGATCAGCAAGAGCGTCGGCACACCGAGCATGGCGGTGATCAGGAAGAAGTTGTGGTAACCGAACTTCTCCACCATCACCCCGGAATAGCCGCCGATCAGGCGCGGCAGCAGGAGCATGATCGAGCTGAGCAGGGCGTACTGCGTCGCGGAGAACTTAAGGTTGGTCAGGCTCGACAGGTAGGCAACGAACGCCGAAGTCGCCAGTCCCGAGCTGAAGTTGTCGAGGGAAATGGTCACCACCAGCATCTTCAGGTTCGGCCCCATGTCGGCCAGCATCAGAAACAGCAGGTTAGTGCCCGCCGATGCCACGCCGCCAATAAACAGGATCGGCAGGATACCGAAGCGCACGATCAGCAGTCCGCCCATGCCCGCACCGACGAGGGTCATGATCAGGCCGAAGATCTTGCTGACGCTGGCAATCTGGTCCTTGGTGAACCCCTGGTCGATGTAGAACACGTTGGCCATCACGCCCATGACCGTGTCCGACATCCGATAGGTGGCGATCAGCCCGAGCAGCAATAGCGCCTGCCAGCGGTAGCGCAGAATGAAGTCGTTGACCGGCGTCAGGACCGGCGCCAGCCCGCGGCGACCCATGGCCGACAGGCACATCCAGGTGAGCAAGGTATAAAGAATGGCGCGCAGGAAGGCGCGGTCTTCCAGCAGCAGGTCGAGCGGGCTGACGCCTTCGAACAAAACGCTGGCGAAATCGGTGTTGTAGAGCTGGGTGAACATCGCCGGCACGGACACCAGCAGCACGATCAGTACGAATACCGACATCAGTTGGTGCATGAAGGTATAGCGGCCAGCTTGCAATTGGGTGCGCAACGGCACAGGCGGCTCGCGCATCAGCAGGGTAGTGAGCAGCGCAGGAATCATCAGTGCGCCGAACAGTGCGTAAGTGCCGGCCCAGGCTGAGTGTTGATAGTTGAAACCGGTAGAGCCGAAACCTTCGGCGAAAAACAACGCGCCCGCGGTGGCGAGCAGCGCGGCGATGCGGTAGCCGGACATGTAACTGGCGGCGAGTGCGGCCTGGCGGCTGTCGTCGGCGATTTCCAGGCGATAGGCGTCTACCGCGATGTCTTGGGTGGCGGAGGCGAACGCAACGACGACGGCGATGGCGATCAGCCAGGACAGGTGCTTCTGCGGATCGCAGAAACCCATACCGATCAAGCCGAGAATCACCAGTGCTTGCGAGAGCACCAGCCACGAGCGGCGACGGCCGAGCTTGCCCAGCAACGGCAAGCGCCATTGATCGAGCAGCGGTGACCAGACCCATTTGAACGCGTAAGCCAGGCCGATGAGGCTGGCGTAGCCGATGGTTTCACGGGCCACACCCGCTTCACGCAGCCAGACCGAAAGCGTTGAAAACACCAGCATGTACGGCAGGCCGGCGGCGAAACCGAGCAACAACAGCACGAGCGTCGAAGGACTGGCATAGGCGGCGAGCGCGGCGCGCCAGGTTTTACGGGGCATGGGCTGAAGTCTGCCTCAAGATTGCGAAAACAAAGCGCGCACTCTAACCGCTGTGCTCTACCGGACGCCAGCCATGGCGCTGAATATCCACACGATTGTTCAGGGCGGTGATGCCTTCCATGCGCAAACGCGCCCGTTGTTCATCACCCGATGGACTGCCCACCGGCAGGCTGATTCGCCCGCCGGCGCCCAATACACGGTGCCAGGGCAGTTTGGTGTCGCCGGGCAATTGACTCAAGGTTCGCCCGACCCAGCGGGCAGCGCGTCCCAACCCGGCAAGGTCAGCCAATTGACCATAGCTGACGACCTTGCCTTCGGGCACTTGAGCGAGGGTCGAGTAGAGCGCCGTGCGTCGGATTTGCGCTTCGCTGTCGCCTTCGTGGATCGGGTCTGTCACGTACGCGGTTCCTGAACATGCTCGATTTGAAGCCTTAAGCGTAATCCCTGATCGCGCAGTTGAGAAATGAACTCAATAGAAATAGTCCGGTCAGTCCTTGTCAGGGTCTTATTCCTACGGATAATGCCGACCTTTTTCGCAAACTTGAGCCCCCGACTCGCTTATGTTTTCCAGAACCTTGCTGTGCCTTGCTGTTTTCAGTGCGTCCACGCCCCTGCTTGCCGACACCGTCTGGATGAAGAACGGTGACAAGTTGAGTGGCAAAATTACCGTGTTCGATGGCGGCAAACTGTTGGTTCAGACCAAATACGCTGGCGCGGTCTCGATCGACTGGAAAGAGGTCAAGACCCTGGAGAGTGACCAGCAATTGCTGGTCAAGCAGGATGCCTATAATGGCGAGAAAGCCAAATCGTTGACCGCTGCCGATGACGGCAAGGTCACGCTGGCCAACGGTGAAGCGCCGAAAACCGTGGAGCTGGCGAGCATCCAGCAAATCCTCAAGCCGAAACCGGTGGTCGAGGATCTGGTGTGGAAGGGCAATGTCGATCTGGCGCTGGATTATCAGCGCGCGGAAAAAGACACCGACGATTACGATATCGGCTTCAAGACTACGGCGCGCCACGGTCGCTGGCGGCACACCGCCGAGGGCGAATACAACCGCGAAGTGCAGGATGAAGTGACCACCACCGACAACTGGCGCGCCGAGTACGCACTCGACCGCTTCCTCACCGATCAGTGGTTCTGGCAAGGGCGTCTGAATTACAAGCGCGATCACGTTGAAGAGCTGTCCCGTCAGCGAGTGGTAGGTACCGGTCCGGGTTACCAGTTCTGGGATAACGAATTGGGCGCGTTCTCGCTCGGCTCGCTGTTGAACCGTACCGACTATGAATACAGCGATGGCAGCAAGGACAACTTCTATTCCGTTGCGATGAAGTGGGACTACAACCGCTACTTGATCGGCAAGAAGGTCGAGTTCTTCACCAATGGCGAGGTGGGCAAGCCATTGTCCGGTGTGGCTGACTATGCGCTGGATGCCGAGATGGGCTTGCGCTACAAGGTCACCGACTGGGCGTCGCTGAATCTGAAAGCCGAGCGGGACATCATCAGTGGCACCAACGATGCGGATTTGAACAAGACCCGTTATACCGCAGGGTTTGGCGTGGCCTGGTAAGGCCGGTCTCAGCGGCAATAAAAAACGCAGCCCTGATCAGGCTGCGTTTTTTTGCGCCTGAAAAAACAGACGCCCACAAAAAAGCCCCGCTTTTAAGGGCGGGGCTCTTTTCTAAAGAAGCTACAAGTTAGATAACTTGTACTTCTTCAGCTTGCATGCCTTTCTGACCGCGGGTAGCGATGAAAGAAACCTGTTGGCCTTCTTTCAGGCTTTTGAAGCCGTCGGATTGGATAGCTTTGAAGTGAACGAACAGGTCGTCACCGGATTGTGGGGTGATGAAGCCGAAGCCTTTTTCATCGTTGAACCACTTAACGGTACCGGTTTGGCGATTAGACATGGTGTAACTCCTTGAACAAAGATAACTGCGACTCAGGAAGAACCCTGGCCGAGACTGAGTGCAAAGAGCAGGAAAAATTCTTGTAGATGGTTGGATCGAAATTCAACATATCGTGTAGAGATTCTCAGTGACACAAGCAACACAGTGACGCCACCTTAACCCTTTTTCCGAGAAGTGCCAATGCTTCTTGCGAAGGTTTCTCTGTTTTCGGGATCGGCGGTGTGACGGTTCATCGCCAAAGCCCGTATTTCATGGGTGTTCGGCGAGAATTGCAGCGCGCACTTTGAACCCGGCGGCGCGACCGGTAAGATGCCGGACAGAATTTTTCCACCTCGCTATTCAGGACACCCGCCATGAGCATCAAATCGGACAAGTGGATTCGCCGCATGGCGCAGGAACACGGCATGATCGAACCGTTCGTCGAGCGCCAGGTGCGCGGCAGCGACGACAGCCGGGTGATCTCCTACGGTGTGTCGAGCTACGGCTACGACGTGCGTTGCACCAACCACTTCAAGGTGTTCACCAACATCAATTCGGCCATTGTCGACCCGAAAAACTTCGACGCCGGCAGCTTCGTCGACATCCATAGCGACGTGTGCATCATTCCGCCGAACTCCTTCGCCCTGGCCAGCACCGTCGAATATTTCCGTATTCCGCGCAATGTACTGACCATCTGCCTGGGCAAAAGCACCTACGCACGTTGCGGCATCATCGTTAACGTCACTCCGCTTGAGCCTGAGTGGGAAGGTCACGTGACTCTGGAGTTCTCCAACACCACCAACCTGCCGGCGAAAATCTACGCCAACGAAGGCGTGGCGCAGATGCTGTTCCTCGAATCCGACGAGGAATGTGAAGTTTCCTACAAGGATCGCGGCGGCAAGTACCAGGGCCAGCGTGGCGTAACTCTGCCGCGTACCTGATTCGTCCATCCGGCAATTGTCGGGAATTCTTTGGCGGGCAGACACTCTATGGGGTGTACTGCCCGTTTTTGCTTCTGCTAAAACGGGCCTTCGCCGAGGAGTGCCCTATGAAGATCGATCCGCATATCAGTGCCGAACTGGCAAGGCTTGAACCCAATCAGATTGGCGTTTTGGCCTGGTCCTTGTTGGCACACCCGCCCATCAGCATGGCCGGCGGAATTCCTGGCCAGCCTGATCCCGATACCCCCAATGAACAACCGACCGAGCCGGGCGAGCCGACCCTTCCCGACGAGCCACCACCGGCGCCAGTTGCCTGATCCCGATGGGAAATGAATGGCCAGTCAGTTGAAGTCCGGCAAGACTTCAACTGACTGGCCATATTTCGTTGTCACCAATGACAAAGATCCTACAGGACTCGTCGCGCTCGACCGGATAGCCGCCGGTGAAGGCGCCGAATGCCGGCATCACACTGATGCGTTCACCCAGCCTGAAGCATGCGAGGCGCAAACTCTGCCGCCCCTTGCCATGCAGCCGATAAACCGGGTGCACATGCCCGGCCAGCACGTGCCTTTCGGGATGGGGATCGGGTTCATGCTGCAGGGCGAACGGCCCGAGCAGCAGCGGTTCCGGCACCACGCGGATGTTCAGCGACGCCGGTGGGTCGCCTGCGCGTTTGTCGTGATTGCCGCGAATCAGCGTCATCGGCAGATCCGCGTGGCGTGACCGCCATTCAGCCAGCGCGCTTAAAGTGCCCGCTGCATGCGAGCCAGGTCCATGCAGGAAGTCGCCTAGAAATATCAGTTGTCGGCAGGGCAGTTTCGCCAGCAGCCGATCAATCACCGCGACATTGCTCGCCGTTGTCCCTTGCGGGACGGGTTGCCCGAGGCTGCGATAGGCAGCCGCCTTGCCGAAATGCACGTCGGCGATCAGCAGCGCCTGCTGTTCCGGCCAATACAGGGCTTTCTCCGGCAGTAGCCAGAGTTCCTCGCCAGCCAGACGCACCGGGTAGGGCGCGTTCATGTGCGCTTGCCCTTGTCTGCGGATTTCTCCAGATCACCGACCATCCGTCTTATCCGGTCAGCAAGTTTTTCCGAACTCATGCTCTCGCGCATGCGTTCCACCAGTAGCGGAAACCCCAAGGGTGTAGGACGTTTGATCTGATGTACCTCTAGTGTCATCTGATTGATGTGCGCCAGTGTCTGTTCCAGGCGCCGAATATCCAGTTCTTCGCGTAGGACTTCTTCCCCGGCCTGCGCCAGCAGCAGGTTGTCGGCGTCATATTGTTTGAACACTTCAAAGAACAAGCCGCTGGAGGCCTGCACTTGCCGGGTACTTTTCGGCGCGCCGGGGTAACCGGCGAACACCAGTCCGGCAATCCGGGCAATTTCCCTAAAGCGTCGCAGGGCCAGCTCGCCGGCGTTGAGACTGGCCAGGACGTCCCGCAACAGATGATCGGGGCTGAGCAGTTCGGTATCGAGTTGTTTCGACCAGTCCACCGGCGTTGCGCTGAGCAGCTCCAGACCGTAATCGTTGACCGCGATCGAGAATGTCACCGGTTGACGCTGACTGACCCGCCACGCGAGCAGGCTGGCCAGCCCCAAATGCACCTGACGCCCGGCAAACGGATAAAGGAAAAGGTGCCAGCCTTCGCGGGATTTCAGCACCTCGGCCAGTAGGCTGTCGGTGGTGGGCAGGCCAGACCAGCGGGCCTGCGTTTCCAGCAATGGCCGCAACGCCTGCATTTCCGGCCCAACGAACTCACCCCGCGCGGCGGCGGTATAGCGCGCCACCACCGCCTCGGCCAATTCGTTGGAGAGCGGCATGCGCCCGCCATTCCAGCGCGGTACGGCGGCTTTTTTCGCGGTGCTGCGTTTGACGTAGGCTGTCATGTTTTCCACGCGCACCAACTCCAGCAAACGTCCGGCGAAGAGAAAACCATCACCCGGTTTAAGCCGCGCGATAAAACCTTCCTCGACACTGCCCAATTGTTTGCCACCACCGCCCTTGCTCCAGAATTTCAACTGGATGCTTGCATCGCTGACGATGGTGCCGATGCTCATACGGTGGCGCCTGGCCAGGCGCGCATCGGGCACGCGCCAGACGCCGTGCTCGTCCGGTTCGACCCGGCGGTAATCCGGATAGGCTGTCAGAGACATTCCGCCATGGCGTACGAAAGCCAGCGCCCAGGCCCAATCCTCGGGTGTCAGGTCACGATAAGCCCGCGCACCGCGGACCTCTTCGTACAGCTCATCGGGTAAGAATCCGCCGCCCAGCGCCATGCTGACCAGATGTTGTACCAGCACATCCAGCGGTTTGTGTGGCGACAGGCGCGGTTCGATGCGCCGTTGCTCCACGGCGTCTTTAGCGGCAGCTGCTTCGATCAACTCGAGGCTGTGAGTCGGTACCAACGTCACCCGCGAGGTGCGCCCGGGCGCATGACCCGAACGTCCGGCGCGCTGCATCAGGCGCGCGACACCTTTGGTCGAACCGATTTGCAGCACGCGCTCCACCGGCAAAAAATCCACCCCTAGGTCGAGACTCGACGTACACACGACGGCTTTAAGCTGACCGTCCTTCAACGCCTTTTCGACCCAATCGCGGGTGTCACGGGACAGCGAGCTGTGATGCAAGGCGATCAGCCCGGCCCAGTCCGGGCGCGCCTCAAGCAACGCCTGATACCAGATTTCCGACTGCGCCCGGGTGTTGGTGAACACCAAGCTACTGGCGCAGGCATCGAGTTCGGTGACCACCTGCGGCAGCATCTTCAGACCGATGTGCCCGGCCCATGGAAAGCGTTCGATAGTCGGTGGGAGCAGGGTGTCGACCTCCAGGGACTTTTCGCTCTGGCCCTGAACGCTAATGCCTCCGCCCTGTGGGATCAGCACCTGTTCGGCGTGGGATTGATTACCGAGCGTGGCGGATACGCCCCAGACGATCAGGTCGGGTTGCCAATGGCGCAGGCGGGCGAGGGCCAGTTGCAACTGCACACCGCGTTTGTTGCCAAGCAATTCGTGCCATTCGTCCACCACGATCATGCGCAGGGTCGACAGCGCTGCGCGCGCATCGGCGCGAGCGAGCAGCAGGGTCAGGCTTTCCGGGGTGGTGATCAGCGCAGTTGGCAGGCGTCGACTCTGGCGCGCGCGTTCGCTGCTGTTGGTGTCACCGGTGCGCAGGCCGATGCTCCACGGGATCTGCAAATCATCGACAGGGGTTTGCAAGGCGCGCGCGGTGTCGGCGGCGAGGGCGCGCATAGGCGTGATCCACAACACCGTCAGTGGTTCGGCCGGCGGTTTGCGTTTACGCGATGTTTCTACGATTGGCGCGGATTTGGCGAAACGATTGAGTGCGGCAAACCACACCGCATAGGTTTTACCGGCGCCGGTGCTGGCGTGCAGCAATCCAGACTCGCCATTTTTGACGGCGGCCCATACCTGTTTCTGAAAAGCGAACGGCTTCCAGCCGCGAGCGCTGAACCAGGTTTTTGCGAGGTCGGGGGATTTCGCCATGCCTGCTGCGCGCGCTCTGGAGGTGTTCTTCCAATGACCGCAGTGCCCGCTAACAAGTTTAATTTCGTCAGTAGATGAATATCCTTGTGGGAGCGAGCCTGCTCGCGAAGACGTTGTCACATTCAACATCATCGTTGACTGACCGACCGCTTTCGCGAGCAGGCTCGGCCCCACAGGTTTTATGTGTGCAGGTTACTTGAGGTTGCCGCTGAGGAACTGCCGCAGGCGTTCGCTCTTCGGATTGCCGAGTACCTCTTCAGGCGCGCCTTCCTCTTCGACCAGCCCTTGGTGCAGAAACAACACCTGGCTGGAGACTTTGCGCGCGAAGCTCATTTCGTGAGTCACCATGATCATCGTCCGGCCTTCCTCGGCCAGGCCCTGAATCACGCGCAACACTTCACCCACCAGTTCCGGGTCCAGCGCCGACGTCGGTTCATCGAACAGCATCACCTCCGGCTCCATCGCCAACGCGCGGGCAATCGCCACGCGTTGCTGCTGACCGCCGGAGAGAAACGCCGGGTACTGATCTGCCACGCGGGCCGGCAGACCGACTTTGTCCAGATAGCGCCGGGCGCGATCCTTGGCTTCCTGTTTGCTGCAACCCAGCACCCGGCGCGGGGCCATGGTGATGTTTTCCAGCACGGTCATGTGGCTCCACAGGTTGAAATGCTGGAACACCATTGCCAGTCGCGTGCGCAGGCGTTGCAGTTCGTCCGGGTCGGCGACGTGCATGCCGTGGCGGTCGGTGACCATGCGGATCGTTTGGCCATCCAGGCTCATGGCGCCGTCGTTGGGTTGTTCGAGAAAATTGATACAGCGCAAAAAGGTGCTTTTACCCGAGCCGCTGGCGCCGATCAGGCTGATCACGTCGCCGGTCTTGGCCTTGAGCGAAACGCCTTTGAGCACCTGATGGTCGCCATAGCTTTTGTGCAGGCCTTCAACGGTCAGTTTGTACATGGGACAGACATCCTCAAGGCGAAAGTAGGTAGCCGCTGCGATAGGCTTCGGCGCCCGCGACGTGGGCGATCACCATGCCGGCGGTGGCCATGCGCCGCAGCGAGCGGGCATACATCAGGCCGGCCGTGGTGCAATGAACAGGCGTGACCCGGTTGTTGATCGGATCGATGATTTCGGCAATCTGTTGCCCGGCCTCCAGGTATTGCCCCGCCGTGGCGGTGTAGACCAGTAAGCCGCCGACCGGCGTAGTTACCGGTTCCACCCCGGCCAGCGGCGTGGCAGGGAAGGCCAAGGGCGGCTGTGGTCGGGTCTCGCCGACGATCGCATCGAACTGGATCAGATAATCGATCAATGCCTGACAGTCGCGGCTGGCCATCGGGTGATTGACATCGCCCTGGCCGCGCAACTCGACGGTCACCGAGAAACTGCCCAGCGGAATCTCGAAGTGTTCGCCGAAACGCTCCTTGAGTTGCCACCACAGCAGCGTGAAACATTCATCGAACGACTGCCCGCCGGAATCGGTGGCCAACAGACTGGCCTGCGACTCGATGTAACGCGCCAGCGGCTCGACCTGCGGCCACGCTTCGGGCGTGGTGTAGAGGTGAACCACCGATTCGAAATCGCAATGCAGGTCCAGCACCATGTCCGCGTCGCAGGCCAGCCGTTGCAGGGTCAGGCGCTGGGATTGCAGTTGCGTGCTGGCGGTCTGACGGGCGAGGGCGTTGCGCAGGCTGGCACGGATCAGTTCGAGATTACCCTGCGGGTCATCGCCGAGCTTGCCCTCGATGTCGTTGCCGATTTCTTCGCTCAGATCGACAAACCAGCGATTGAAGTTCTGCCCGCTCTCCAGTTCGTAGCGGCCCAGCGGCACGTCCATCAGCACTTGCTCGAGGCCGACCGGGTTGGCCACCGGCACCAGCACGATTTCGCTGCGCAGGCGCCCGGCGGCTTCCAACTCCGCCAGTCGCTGCTTGAGGTGCCAGGCCACGAGCATGCCGGGCAATTCGTCGGCGTGCAGCGACGACTGGATGTAGATCTTGCCTTTGGCCTGCTGCGGGCCGAAGTGGAAGCTGTGGATCTGTCGTGCGGTCCCCGGCAGTGGGGCCAACAGGTCATGGATCTGGTGTCGCATTACAAGGTTCCTAGTGAGTCGGCCCGAGGAAGGCCAGCCATCGGCGTTCGGCGAGGCGGAACAGGCCGACCAGCGCAAAGGTAATGGCCAGGTAGATCAGCGCGGCAATGCCGAACGATTGAAAGGTCAGGAAGGTCGCCGAGTTGGCGTCCCGGGCGACTTTCAGGATGTCGGGGATGGTCGCGGTGAAGGCCACGGTGGTCGAGTGCAGCATTAGGATCACTTCGTTGCTGTAGTAAGGCAACGAACGGCGTAAGGCCGAAGGCATGATCACGTAGGCATACAGCTTCCAGCCCGTCAGACCGTAAGCCTTGGCCGCTTCGACTTCGCCGTGGTTCATGCTGCGGATCGCCCCGGCGAAAATCTCCGTGGTGTAGGCACAGGTGTTCAGGGCAAAGGCGAGGATCGTGCAGTTCATCGCATCGCGAAAGAAACTGTCGAGAATCGGCTGCGCGCGCACGGCGGCGAGGCTGTAGATGCCGGTGTAGCAAATCAGCAGTTGGATATACAGCGGCGTACCGCGGAACAGGTAGGTGTAGAACTGCACCGGCCAGCGCACGTAAAAGTGCGACGACACACGGGCAATCGACAACGGTATCGACACCAGGAAGCCAATGAAGATCGAGGCGCTGAGCAGCCACATCGTCATCGCCAGCCCGGTGATGTTATTGCCGTCGGTATAAAGGAAGGCTTTCCAGTATTCCTGCAAGAGTTCGATCATCGTACGGCCTCCCGGGCACCGGCGGCGTAGCGGCGTTCGAGCCAGCGCAGGATGATGTTCGAGGCACTGGTGATCAGCAGATAGATCAACGCGGCGAGAACCAGGAAGTAAAACAGTTGATAGGTGCTTTTACCGGCGTCTTGCGCGGCTTTGACCAGATCGGCCAAGCCAATGATCGACACCAGCGCGGTGGCCTTGAGCATCACCATCCAGTTGTTGCCGATGCCCGGCAGGGCGAAGCGCATCATTTGCGGGAACACCACGAAGCGAAAGCGCTGACCGCGTTTGAGGCCATATGCCGTAGCGGCTTCAACCTGACCGCGGGGCACCGAGAGGATCGCACCACGGAAAGTTTCGGTGAAGTACGCGCCATAAATGAAGCCCAGGGTCAGCACCCCGGCGCTGAACGGGTCGATCTCGATGTATTCCCATTCCATGTAATCGGTGAGCGAGGTCAGCCAGGTTTGCAGGCTATAGAAGATCAACAGCATCAGCACCAGATCCGGCACCCCGCGAATCAACGTGGTGTAGACCTGGGCAGGCAGGCGCACCATTTTGACTTTTGACAGCTTGGCACTGGCGCCGAGCAGGCCGAGCAACACGGCCACCAGCAGCGACAACGCCGATAATTTGATGGTCATCCAGGTGCCTTCCAGCAACAACGGGCCGAAACCCTTGAGGCTGAAGGCGGATAGCCCCAGATTTTGCAGGAGGTTTTCGAACATAAATCAGCAACCTGAGCGGATGGAAAAGGCGCCCATCGAGGATGGGCGCCGGGGCATTATTTGCCGCTGTACAGATTCAGATCGCCAAAGTGTTTCTTCTGGATGGTGGCGTAGGTGCCATCATCGTGTAACGCTTTGATACCTTTATCCAAAAGCGCTTTCAGCTCAGTGTTACCTTTCTTAATACCGACAGCGGTTTTGGCGGGCAGCAATTCGCTGTCGACCGGCTTGCTGACTTCATAGTCGACGCCCTTTGGCGACTTCAAGAAGCCCAACTCGGCTTGCAGCATGTCCTGGATGCCAGCGTCGAGACGGCCGGAGGTCAGGTCGGAATACACCTGATCCTGGTTCTGATAGGCCTGGGTTTTCACGCCGGCCTTGTCCAGCACGGCTTTGGCGTAGGCCTCCTGAATGGTGCCTTGCTCGTAGCCGACGGTTTTTCCTTTCAAAGACGCAACGTCTGCGGTGATACCCGAGCCTTTCTTGAACACGTAAGCGGTCGGGCCGGAGAACAGCTCGCTGGAGAAGTCGATGACTTTTTCGCGGGCCGGAGTCACGGTCATCGACGAGATCACACCGTCGAATTTATTGGCTTTGAGGCCCGGAATCATGCCGTCGAAGTCACTTTCGACCCACTTGCACTTGACCTTCAGTTCGGCGCAGATCGCGTTGCCCAGGTCGATGTCGAAGCCCACCAGGTTGCCGTCGGCCGCTTTCGACTCAAACGGTGCATACGAAGGGTCAACGCCAAAGCGCAGCTCTTTGTATTCCTTGGCCAGCGCGGAGCCAGCGGCCATGCACAACGCCAGTGCAGAAAGGGTCAGCAATGCTTTTTTCATTATTCAATCCCTAAGAACCAATATGAGCGCTTGTGGCGCAGAATTATTGTTACTGGAACGCGTACGACCTATAGAAAGTAGCAATTTCCGAACCAGAGTCCCGAACAAGCGTTTTAAAAGGTGGGGATTGGTAGATGAGGAGGGGATTGATGCACGGAAACGGGCGTCGTAAAAACCTTGCACCATTTCAGTTCGATGTTGGGATTTCGCGGGCGCTGCATTCCCTGTGGTGAGGGGATTTATCCCCGATGGGTTGCGAAGCAGCCCCCAGCATTCATCAGGGAGAATTGCATGCTCAGGTTTTGCGACTGCTGCGCAGCCGATCGGGGATAAATCCCCTCGCCACAGGTAGTCATTCAATTCAAATGATCAGTGTCCCGGGAAAGGGGGTCAGGCAAGGAGGTTTTGTAGCGTGGCCAGGCTGTCCGCCTCATCGACAGTCTTGTCCTGCCGCCAGCGCAGCATCCTCGGAAAGCGCACGGCAATCCCGCTCTTGTGCCGCCGTGACAGGGCGATGCCTTCGAAACCCAGTTCGAACACCAGGCTCGGCTTGACACTGCTGACAGGGCCGAACTTTTCCACAGTGGTCTTGCGCACGATGCTGTCGACCTGGCGCATTTCCTCGTCAGTCAGACCCGAATAGGCTTTGGCGAACGGCACCAGCGCACGCTCGCTGGAATCGGGCGGGCCATCCCAAACGGCGAAGGTGTAATCGCTGTACAGACTGGCGCGACGGCCATGCCCGCGTTGTGCGTAAATCAATACGGCATCGACGCTGAACGGATCGACCTTCCACTTCCACCAAACGCCCATATCTTTGGTGCGACCGACTCCGTACAGCGAGTCGCGGGCCTTGAGCATCATGCCCTCGACGCCCAGGCGTCGGGAGGCTTCGCGCTGGCGGGCGAGGTCGAACCAATCCGTACCGGTCAGCACCGGGGAAGCCAGCAGCACCGGACTGTTGCAGCGGGCGATAACGTCTTCCAACTGCGCGCGTCGCTTGGCCTGCGGATCGTTGCGCCAGTCTTCGCCCTGCCATTCCAGCAAGTCGTAGGCGAGCACCACCACCGGTACTTCTTCGAGGATTTTCTTGTCGAGGGTTTTGCGGCCGATCCGTTGTTGCAGCAGGGCGAACGGTTGCACCGCTGGCGGTTCCGGCGACTGCGGATCAAAGGCGTCTTCAGTCAGTGGGTGGGTGCTTTTCCACACCACGATTTCACCGTCGATCACCGTGCCATCGGGCAAACCGTGCACCAGTACGTCAAGTTCGGGAAAACGTTCGGTAACCAGTTCTTCACCCCGCGACCACACCCACAACTTCCCGTCACGCTTGACCACCTGCGCGCGGATGCCATCCCACTTCCACTCCACCTGCCAATTGCTTGCAGGGCCGATCAATGCTTCGAACTCTTCGACCGGTTGTGCCAAGGCGTGCGCGAGGAAAAACGGGTACGGCTGGCCGCCGCGCTGGGCATGCTCGTCAGTAGACTCTGGCGCAATCAACTTCAGATAGCTGGCGGCGTTCGGCCGGTTGGACAGGTCGGTGTAGCCCACCAGACGCTGGGCTACGCGCTTGCTGTCGAGCCCGGCCATCGAGGCCAGTGCCCGGGTGACCAACAGTTTCGACACACCGACGCGAAAGCTGCCGGTGATTAGCTTGATACACAGCATCAGGCTTGGCCGATCCAGCTGAGCCCAAAGTGCTGGCAGTTGTCGTGACAGGAACTCCGGTGTTTCACCGCGCAATGGCAGCAGTCTGTCCTCGATCCATTCAGCCAGGCCGGCGTCGGAACTGTGCGGATTTTCCGGCAACACCAGCGAAATGGTTTCCGCCAGATCGCCGACCGCTTGATAGCTTTCCTCGAACAGCCATGGCGTCAGCCCGGACACCTCGACTGCCAGTTCACGCAGGATCCGCACCGGCACCAGTTGCCGTGGCCGACCACCGGATAAAAAGTACACCGCCCATGCCGCATCCTGCGGTTCGGCCTGAGCGAAATAAGCCTGCATCGCTGCCAGTTTGGCGTTGCTGGACGTGGTGGCGTCGAGTTCTGCGTACAACTCGGCGAAGGCCTTCATGCTTGCATCTCGGCGACGGTCGGTGCAGAGGCGATGTTTTCTTCTTCGTCATCGCCGTATTCAGTGTTGAAGCCTTTGGCATCGAGGCCTTGTTCGCGCAGATGCCGCACGAGCACGCCGATCGAGCCGTGGGTGACCATCACTCGTTCGGCGCCGGTCTGGTTGATCGCCCAAAGCAGACCCGGCCAGTCGGCGTGATCGGACAGCACGAAACCGCGATCGACCCCGCGCCGCCGGCGGGTGCCGCGCAAACGCATCCAGCCGCTGGCGAACCCGTCGCTGAAGTCGCCGAACCGACGCATCCAGGTGCTGCCCCCTGCCGATGGCGGGGCGATGACCAGGGCCTGGCGCATGATCGGATCGCTTTTTTTCACGTCACCGGCGTAAATCGTCGGCGGCAGATATACCCCTGCTTCGCGATAAACCCGGTTCAACGGCTCGACCGCGCCGTGGCTGAGGATCGGGCCGAGGGTTTCGTCGATGCCGTGGAGAATGCGCTGAGCCTTGCCGAACGAGTAACAGAACAACACGCTGGCCTTGCCCACGGCGATATTGGCTTTCCACCACTCGTTGATCTCGCTGAACACCTGCGCTTGCGGCTGCCAGCGGTAGATCGGCAGGCCGAAGGTCGATTCGGTGATAAAGGTGTGGCAGCGCACCGGTTCGAACGGTGCGCAGGTGCCGTCCGGCTCGATCTTGTAATCGCCTGAGGCAACCCAGACTTCGCCGCCGTATTCCAGACGCACCTGGGCCGAACCGAGCACGTGCCCGGCTGGATGGAAACTCAGGGTGACGCCATGGTGGGTGAGGCGTTGGCCGTAGGCGAGGGTTTGCAGGTTGATGTCCTGACCCAGACGCGCGCGCAGAATCCCTTCGCTGGCGCTGCTGGCCAGATAATGCTGATTGCCGGTGCGGGCGTGATCGCCATGGGCATGGGTAATCACCGAACGCTCCACCGGCCGCCACGGATCGATATAAAAATCCCCGGCGGGGCAGTACAAACCTTCGGGGCGGGCGATAACAAGGTCCATGTCGTTACCAGAAATGGGGGGCTTGTTAGCTATGAGGTTTGGGCGGGGTCAGAAGTTCTATGGATTTTTTCAGGACGACACAAAACAGTGCAGGAGTGAGCCTGCTCGCGATAGCGGTGTGCCTGACACATCAATTTTGACTGTCAGACCGCTATCGCGAGCAGGCTCACTCCTACAAGGGAATCTGCGTTTATTTGCCGGGGGTGAGGGTCAGGCGCGTCTTGCCATACACCCGATCAAAGTTCTGCGGCTGCAGCGGCAACCCGATGTACTGGCCCTTGAGCCACTGATCAATGCCATTGAGGTAGTTCGGGCTCACCGGATTACCCGATTGCCCCGCACCGTTCTGCCCCATCAGCGGTTCGGCCTGACCGAAGTCGACGATAAAACGCATCGACGGCGCACGCGTCGTGGTGAAGTCCTGGCCCCAGTTAAACGCCGAGGTGTTCAGTGTGGTGTGATCGCCGCCAGCCGCCAGCGGCCCACGAACAGTCTGGCCATTGGCGTTCTTCCACACGTAGCTGTGCAATTTGCCCCATTGCCAGGCTTTGTGATCGCCACCCAACTGGCTGTCGCCAGCGGCAATCGCTGCCGCGAAGCTGCGGGCGAGAATCACCGCTTTGTCCTCTTTCTGCGGCGTGCGCAGGTCATCCCAGAACGGACTGTCCTCTCGCCCCAGCAGATGATCGGCTTGCGCGGCGTAGGACAAATCACCGTTGGCGATAAACGCTTTCCACGCCGCACTGGACTCTGGGCCTAGTTCGTCGAGGAAGATCTGCTTCATGCTTTCTTGCAGGAACAGTTCATAAATCGCCGCATCCGCCGAGGTCGGGCTGAGTTTGCCGTCAAACGCCATCAATCGGGTGAACGCCTCGCGGGCTTTGCTGCGATCGGTTTCCGGCAGGGCGTCGATCGCCTGTTTCAGCGGTTGTTTCATCCCCGGCGCTTCGAACACCTTCTTCAGCTTGGCGGCGAACGTGGTGGTCTGGTCGTATTGCATGGCGATGACGCTGCGACTGTCATGCTTGCCGCTGCCGGCGAGTTCAGCAAGACGCTCACCACGTTCCGGCGCGGCCCAGGAGTTCGACAGTTGCATGCCGTAACCGTGAGGAATCACGCGCTGGTTGGCGGTGCCGAGCCAGCCTTGCGCCGGGTCCTGATCGTATGGGTGCAGCATCGGGTCGGCATAACCGTCCCAGTCGTAACGACCTTCCCAGCCCGGCGACGGCAGCAGGCCTTCGCCTTCGCGACGGTTGGGGAAGCGGCCGGTGACTTGCCAGCCAATATTGCTGGCGTCGGCGAATACCAGATTCAGCGCGATGGCGCGGATTTCCCGGCTCGCGTCCGAAGCGCGCTCAACGTTCTGCGCACGACTCAGATCAAAAAATGCGTCCAGGGTTTTGTCGTCGGTGAAGCTCGGCGTCTGCAAGGCCAGGCCATAACCGTTGCCTTGTGCGGCAGCCTGGGCGCTGTTGAGCAACGCGCCGTGGCGGGTTTCGTACACCGCTTCGCGAATCGGCCGCTGGCCTTTGACGAAATAGGTTTCGTTGCGCACGCCTACAGGCTGCCATTTGCCATTTACTTCGTAGGAAAGCGTGCTGCCCTGACGACGGATTTTTTCCAGGAACAGGTCCTGGTTGTCGCCGAGCACGCTGGTCATGCTCCACGCCACTTTGCCGTTGAAACCACCCAGCACCATCGGCAAACCGGCTACGGTCACGCCGGCAGCCTGATATTTAGGCGCGCGAATCTGCACGAAGCTCCAGAGCGACGGTGCGGCCAATGGACCATGGCTGTCGCTGGCCAGCAGGCTTTTGCCGCTGCGACTGCGTTGCGGGGCAATCGCCCAGTTGTTCGAAGAGGGGGTGCCGAGCAGGTTTAGCGTCGACAGTTGCTGGCTGGCGCTGCTCAGTTCGCTCAGACCGGGGATTTGCCCGTTGAGCTTGAGGCCTTGCAGCTTGTCGGCTTCGGCCAGCGGCAGATTTTCGTCCGGGGCGGACGGGGTCAGCCAGGCGAGTTTGTCGGTGGTCACGGTTTGCGCGAGCACCAGTGACGAGATTTCCTCCGGCAGGTTGGCCGATTGGCTGAAGTTCAGTAGGGCGAAAATCAGCGCGGAATCTTCCGGCTTCCAGTATTCCGGCTTGTAGCCGCTGGCAGCGAGGTCGCCCGGCAGTTTGTCGGCATAGCGGAACAGGTAGGCGTTGACGCCGCGCGCATAGACTTCGAAGAATCGCTTGAGCCGCGGCGACGAGGCCTTGTACAGCTCGGCGGCGCTTTTTTTCAGATTGACCGCGCGCATGTAGCGGTCGGCGTCGAGCATCGAGGCGCCGGAGATTTCCGCCATACGGCCCTGAGCGAGCAGGCGCAGGGTGACCATCTGGTTGATGCGGTCGCTGGCGTGTACATAGCCGAGGGCGAACAGCGCGTCGTGGAAGCTGTTGCTTTCGATCAACGGCATGCCCATGGCATTGCGGCGTACCGAAACGTTCTGCGCCAGCCCTTTGAGCGGTTGCACGCCGGAGTTGGGAGGGAGGGTGTCCTGAGCGTTCCAAGTCTGGCAACCGGACAGGCTCAAAACACTGGTCACTGCTGCGGCAACGCCGAACCGGGGAAGAAAATGTGTAAGGGCTGGCGAGGCCATGGCAAAGCTCCTGCGGGGGTGTCGAGGCTGGGGGCGCAATAAAGCCGCTACGTTAGTGAGCGGGAGGTGGCCGCGCAAGCGGGGCGAGTGGTTATTTCTTGCCACTGATCGATGATCGTTTCATGACTTGCTTAGGTGAAGGGAGGGATGTTGAAGTGCGGGCAATCAAATGACCCTCGCGAGAAGACCTCTATGGAGCTGCAGGCCAACACTGCACTGATCATCATCGACCAGCAAAAAGGCATCCTGCAGCCGCGATTGGGGCGCAGGAACAATCCGCAGGCTGAAGAACGAATCCTTGATCTGCTGGCGCTTTGGCGCCGCAGCGGGCGGCCGGTGATTCATGTGCAGCACTTGTCACGTTCGCCGGATTCGGTGTTCTGGCCGGAGCAATCCGGGGTGGAATTTCAGGAGAGGTTTTTGCCGCAGGACAGCGAGTGGCTGATTCAGAAACAGGTGCCGGATGCGTTTTGTGCCACTGAGCTGGAAGCACGGTTGCGGCAGGCCGGGATCGGGCAGTTGATCATCGTTGGTGTGGCCACGAACAACTCGGTGGAATCCACGGCGCGCACGGCGGGCAATCTGGGGTTTGATACGTGGGTCGCGGAGGATGCGTGCTTCACCTTCGACAAGACCGATTATTTCGGTACGCCGCGTTCAGCCGAAGAGGTGCACGGGATGTCGCTGGGGAATCTGCATGGGGAGTATGCGACGGTGGTCAGTGCCGGACAGATTCTGGCCGTCGCCTGAGAACTCTGTGGGAGCTGGCAAGCCAGCTCCCACAAGGATCGCGATGTACACAAAATGTGTGACAGACGCTGATTAACCTGTAGGAGCGAGCCTGCTCGCGAAGGCGATTGATCAGGCGATGATGATCTTCGCCCGAAGCATCAAGCCCCGTGGCACTTCTTGAATTTCTTGCCGTTGCCGCATGGGCAAGGGTCGTTGCGGCCGACGTCTTTCAAGGCATTGCGCACTGGTTCCTGGTGAGCGTGGCCGCAGTTCGGGCCGTGGACGTGGCCATGGTCATGATCGTGGTGATGGTCATGATCATGATCGTGGTTGCAGTCAGGGCCATGGACATGAGGTTGCTGAGTCATCGGTGTTGCTCCGGAATTAAATCGGCGGGGATTATCACGCCATTGCGCTCAAGGTGCACGTAGTGAGCGATGAATAAACCGGTTTCCATTTCGCCCTGCAAACGATAGGGGATCTGCTGGTCCGGTTTTTTCAGCATTTTCACCACGTCCTTCACCTTCGGCCATAAATTGGTGCGGATCGGCACTTTGAAGTACGCGCTGCGTTTGGGCCCGACGGTAAACCAGTGTTCATGCTCGCCCTCAGCCAGCAGCATGTCGGCCAGATGAATGCGGTATTCCAGGCCGCGCACGGTCAAGTCGCTGTCGTTTGGATTGTCGATGCGAAAGTGCAGGATGAACTTCTGCTCAAGCAACTTGGCGCGCACCACTTCGACTTTTACCAGGTGCACGGCGGGGTCGACGCGGTCATCGCTGAACCAAGACGCGCAGCCGCCGAGGTTCAGCATCAGCATCAGAACAAACAATCGCAGTGTGTGGCGTTGACCGAGCATCGAGTAACTCCCTTTGTGCTCCAGTCTAGTTGCCGCTGTCTTTACGCGCCGAAATACCCCGCACAGCACTTCTTGAACTTCTGCCCGCTTGCGCACGGGCAACTGTCATTGCGCCCCAGCTTCAATTGCACAGTCGGGTCGATGAAGTACCAGCGCCCGGCGTTCTGCACAAATGAAGAACGTTCGCGGTGGCTGTGTTCGCCCTGGCTGTCGTGCCAGCGCGCGGTGAAGGTGACGAAGGCGTGTTCCGGCTGGCCGCCGAAGACTTCCGAGCTTTCGACGTCGAGGCCGAGCCAGGTGCTTTGCGCGCTCCAGGCACTGATCGATTGGCGATCCAGCCCCGCTTGCTGAGCGGGCAGGGTGGTCGCCACCAGATAGTCGATCAGCCCCAGCACATAAGCGCTGTAGCGCGAACGCATCAAGGCTTCCGCGCACGGCGCCGGCAGGCCTTCGTGATAGTGACCGCAGCAGGCATCCAGCAGATTGCCGCTGCCGCAAGGGCAAATGGCTGTACTCATTGCATTACCACCAGTATTTCCCGAAGTTTTCCGGATTGGCCCAGAACCTTGAATTGAGCCAGTCGGGGACTTGTTTGTAGTCAAGCAGATCATAGGTGAACAGTGTCAGCACTTGATCGTCGCGTTGGAAGCGTTCGCTGGCTTGCAGTGCCAGCGAGTAAAAATCGGTTTCCTGCCAGCCGCTGGCCGACAGATCCGCCAGCACCGCAATGCGACTGGCGTTGAGGTTGCGGATCCCGCCCAACAGATTCAGGCCGTCACGCTTGGGCAAATGTTCCAGGCAATCGACCACCAGCGCCAGATCGAAACGTTGCGCCGCCAGCTCGGCAGGCAAGGCACCGGGCGCGGCGTGGGCGACGATGGTGTCCGGATGCGCTTCTTTAAAAGCAGTCAGCGCCGGGAATTCACTGGCGCCGATCAACAGCAGACGCGCCGGGGCGTAACGATCCAGCAAAGCGGCCAACGCCTGTTGCGGCGTACGGGAAGAAATGGCGACGTTCATCGAAGCTCCTCAATCAGACCGCCAAGACTAGCCTGCCTGACTGCGGCGGCAAAGAGCCCGACCACGCAGGTTTGCGGCAAATGCGCCAAAGTCCTGTGAACACGGTCGCAAACAGCAATGGCCTATTGCTGGCGGAGATTAAAACTCCGGTCTTTACTCCCTGAATCGGTTTTAAGCCGATCCCTCAGGAGAAAACTAGATGAGCATAGTTCGGACAGCATTACCCTTGGTTCTGCTAACCAGTGTGTTGACTGGTTGCGCAGGTTTGCAGAAAACCGACTGGCCGACCTGTGCGGCGGTCGGTGGTGTCGTCGGTGCCGGTCTTGGCGCTACCGAGAGTTCGGCATGGGCCGGATATGGTGCGTTACTTATCGGCGGTACGGCAGCAGCCTATTGCTGGGTGCACGGTGATGGCGATGAAGACGGCGATGGTGTGCCGGACAGTCGCGACAAGTGCCCGGGCACGCCTAAAGGCGTACAGGTCGATGCTGACGGTTGCCCTCCACCAGCGCCTGCACCCGTGGTTGAAGAAGCTGTCGTGGTCAAGGAAGAAACCATTGTCATTCGCGATGTTCACTTCCAGTTCGACAAAGCCACGCTGACCGGTGCCGACAAACAAGTGCTCGACAAGGTCGCTACGCGCCTGAAACAGGAATCCTCGACCGCGCAACTGACCGTCACCGGTCATACCGATAGCGTCGGCAGCGATGCCTACAACCAGAAACTGTCTGATCGTCGCGCGCACTCGGTGGTCAAGTACCTGGTTGAGAGCGGCGTGCCGCAAAGCAGCTTCGTTTCGGTGACCGGCGCCGGTGAAAGCCAGCCAGTCGCGGACAACAAAACCGCTGACGGCCGTGCGCAGAACCGTCGTACAGAAATCAAAATCAACCGCTAGCCCTCTCGCATCCGCGGCTTGTGCAGTCGCGGATGCGGGTCTTTACTCCTGTGTAACCGGTATGGGCCGGTGACACAGGAGCTTTCACAATGACTGTTTTCTCAAGGTCCGTCTTGCCGGTGCTGCTGCTTGGCAGCTTGCTCACCGGTTGCGCCACCCACAGCGATGGCACTGCACCCCTCAATCAACGTACGTGGCCGATCTGCAGCCTTCTCGGCGGGCTGGTCGGTGGCGGCCTCGGCGCCATTGAAAGTGGCGGTTGGGCCGCTGGCGGCGCAGCGCTGGGGATACTTACCGGCGGACTGATCTGTTATGCCCAGGACGGCGATAAAGACGATGACGGCGTATTCGACCGCCGCGACCGTTGCCCCGATACTCCGGCCAATACCCCGGTCGATCACCGTGGTTGCCCGCTGCCGCAATATCCGGTCGTTGAGAAAGCGGTCGAACCGGCCCCGCAAACCGAAGTCATCACGTTGAGCGATGCCGGCAACGTACTGTTCGATTTCGACAAGTCCGACCTGACGCCCGCCGCGAGAGCCCAACTTGATACGCTGATGGACAAATTGCGCAATGCCGACGTGGTCAGCATCAAGGTCATCGGTCATACCGACAGCAAAGGCTCGGATGCTTATAACCAGGCATTGTCGGAACGGCGCGCCAGCAGTGTCGCGGCTTATTTGCTGAGTCAGGGGCTGGCACCGAACAAACTGACCAGTGAAGGACGAGGCGAGAGTGAGCCGGTGGCCGATAACGCAACCGACGAGGGGCGCGCGCAAAACCGTCGCGTGGAGCTGCACATCAATCGTTAGGAGGTGTCTGTAGTCCGCGAGCTAGAGCTGCCGGGGCGATCATCGTCGATCCGGCAGCCATTTAGCGGCTCGGCGAAGATTTTTCATTTTTCCCTCTGGCTTATCCCCCGCAGAAGCCGTTACTGTGCGCCCAAAGAATAATTCGCAACACGGGGGAGCGTATGAAAGTGTTCTGGGGGCTGGGGCGGTTATTGACCCTGCTGTTCTGCTGCGTGGTACTGGCCAATCAGCTGGTGCCGTTCGTACATCCGCTGCATCTGCTGGTCAATCTGGCCGGCGCTCTGCTGTTGCTGATCCATGTGTTCGAAGTGCTGCTGTGCAATCGCAGCCTCAAGGGGCGCGCGCACCCTTGGCGTGATCGTGGCCGCATCCTGCTGTTTGGCGTATTCCATCTGCAAACCATCCCGGCCCCGGCCGCTCCGGAGGCTTCTTCCCATGCGTAAATTGTGTCTGCTCGCTGCTTTTATCAGCCCTTTGGCCTGCGCCCAGGTGGTCAGCGTCGAAACCAATTCCCTGATGCGTCTGCCCAACACCGCCGGCACTTTGCAGCTCGAACGACTGGAAGTGGCCGATTATGGCACCTTGCTGGTTCCGGCCAACGTGACCGAACTGAGTGTCGGCGAATTGCGCCTCGGTCATGAAGCACGCATCGCCATCGTTCCGGGTGAACAGGCTTTTGAGATGAAGGTCATTCGTGCAGATTTGAGCGATGGCAGTCAGATCACCGCGCGCGGTGCGCCGGGCACCTACGAAAAAGCCGCCCGTGCCGGGCGCAATCTGAATCTGCAATTCAAGGCACTGAACGCGCCGCAACTGTTGGTCGATGCCCGTGGCGGTACCGGTGCGCCGGGTTTTGTCGGTCTCGATGGCGGCAACGGTGAAGATCCAGGGTGCACCTATGGCTCGGCTGGACATGGTGCGGATGGCAGTGACGGTAGCGACGGTCAGCCAGGTGCTCCGGGTGCGCTGGTGCGGCTGGAAGTGCCGCGCGACTTCCCGGTTGAGCAAATCAAGGTCAACGTCGCCGGCGGTGCTGGCGGCCCGGCGGGTGTTGGCGGCAAGGCAGGCAAGGGCGGCAAATCCAAGGGCTGCCTGGTGTATCGCGCCGATGGCGGCAAGAGTGGCAAGGCGGGGGCTGATGGGCAGCCTGGGCCAGTGGGGGCGGCGGGGGCTGTGACGGTGCAGCGCTTGTAAAAGCAGACCCTCATCGGAACGCCGCCCGCCCAGCCCTCTCCCGGAGGGAGAGGGGGCCGACCGAGGTGACTCACGCTATCCATCGACCTGAAAAACCGAGTCGATTATGGATTCAAAGCCAATCTTTCAAGTCGGCGTAGCTCTTCAATATCCCCCACTCAGTCCCCTCTCCCTCCGGGAGAGGGCTAGGGTGAGGGGCTTTTGATCTAATCCCCGATCTTCAAATCATCGGCCTCGCCGCCGCAATCGCCACCAGCACCAACCCGACAATCAAATTAATCCCCACCACCCGCCGGATTCGCCCCAGCACCGCCGCACCCGCCGCCCAGTCCTTCGCTTCAACCGCCTTACGCAACTCCGGCAGCATCAACCCCTGAATCCGGATAAACAGCGCCGTCATCACCACATACAGCCCGATCATCACTTGCACATACTTTGGCGCGGTCTCAAACCCGACCTGCTGCAAATGCAACATACCCACACCACTGATCGGCAACAGAATCAACGCGACCCAGACCCAGCGGAAAAAACCTTGAAACACTTCCACCCACAAGGTCAGCCGGGCAGGGCCGTCCAAGGCCTTCACAGCCGCCGGACGCAAGACCATCCAGGCGAAAAACATGCCGCCGACCCAGACCAGAGCGGACAGGACATGCAGCGGATAAACGAGGCTAAAAGGTGTCATTGGGGCACTCCGTTCTGCGCGGGATTAATTAGCGGGGTATGATAGCCGCCATCCGAAACCACTGAAAATTTATCCAGCGTTTTTTGCGCCCGACAATCCATGATCAGCACTGAACTCAAAACCACGATCCAGGGCGCCTACTCGCGTTTTCTAGAGGCCAAGAGCCTCAAGCCGCGTTACGGCCAGCGCCTGATGATCGCTGAAATCGCCAAAGTCCTCGGTGATATCGATACCGACGACGAAGGCCGGCGCAGTGGCGACCCCGCAATTGTTGCGGTGGAAGCCGGCACCGGTACCGGCAAGACCGTGGCGTACAGCCTCGCGGCAATCCCGACGGCGAAACTGGCCGGCAAACGTCTGGTCATCGCCACCGCGACCGTGGCCCTGCAAGAGCAGATCGTCTACAAGGATTTGCCCGACCTGATGCGCAACAGCGGGCTGAACTTCAGCTTTGCCCTGGCCAAGGGCCGTGGCCGCTACATGTGCCTGTCCAAGCTCGACATGCTGTTGCAGGAAGGCCACGCGCAGACCGCCACAGCCCAGCTGTTCGAAGAAGAAGGCTTCAAGATCGAGGTCGATGAGGCCAGTCAGAAGCTCTTCACCAGCATGATCGAGAAACTCGCCGGCAATAAATGGGACGGCGACCGCGACAGTTGGCCCAATGCTCTGGAAGACGCCGACTGGGCGCGCTTGACCACCGATCACAGCCAATGCACCAACCGCCATTGCCCGAACTTTGGCCAGTGCGCCTTCTACAAGGCCCGTGAAGGCATGGGCAAGGTTGACGTGATCGTCACCAACCACGACATGGTTCTGGCTGATCTGGCGTTGGGCGGCGGCGCCGTTCTGCCTGATCCGCGTGACACCCTTTACGTGTTCGACGAAGGCCATCACCTGCCGGACAAGGCGATCGGCCACTTCGCTCACTACACGCGCCTGCGTTCCACCGCCGACTGGCTGGAAACCACCGCCAAGAACCTCACCAAACTGCTGGCCCAGCATCCGCTGCCGGGCGATCTCGGCAAATTGATCGAGCAGGTGCCGGAACTGGCGCGGGAGATCAAGACCCAGCAGCAGTTCATGTTCAGCGCCTGTGAGCAGATCGCCGATTTCAAACCCGGTGAAGACGTCGAAGGTCGCGAGCGGCCACGCCATCGCTTTGTCGGTGGGGTGATTCCCGAGCACATGCGCGAAATGGGCATCGAGCTGAAAAAAGGCTTCTCCCGTCTCAACGATTTGTTCACCCGTCTGACCGACCTGCTCAAGGAAGGCATGGACGGCGAGGTCAACATCGGCATCGCCAGCAACCAGGCCGAAGAGTGGTATCCGCTGTTCGGCAGCCTGTTGTCCCGTGCGTCGGGCAACTGGGAACTGTGGACGGCGTTCACCGCCGAAGACCCGGAAGACAGCCCGCCGATGGCCCGCTGGCTGACCCTGGCGGAGAGCGGTTCGCTGTTCGACATCGAGGTCAACGCCAGCCCGATCCTCGCGGCCGAAACCTTGCGCCGCAGCCTGTGGAACGTGGCGTACGGTTGTCTGGTGACTTCGGCAACCCTGACCGCGCTCGGCACTTTCGACCGTTTCCGCATGCGCGCCGGCCTGCCGAAAAAAGCCGTCACCGCTGTGGTGCCGAGCCCGTTCCACCATGCCAACGCTGGCGTGTTGCGGGTGCCGGATCTGAAGGCCGATCCACGCGACGCCGCCGCTCACACGGCCGCGATCATTCGCGAGTTGCCGGATCTGGTGGAAGGCTCGCGCGGCACGCTGGTGTTGTTCTCTTCGCGCAAGCAGATGCAGGACGTATTCGACGGCCTCGACCGCGACTGGCGCAAGCAAGTGTTCATTCAAGGCAACCTGTCGAAACAGGAAACCCTGAACAAACACAAGGCTCGTGTCGATGGCGGCGATTCCAGCGTGCTGTTCGGTCTGGCCAGTTTTGCCGAAGGCGTGGACTTGCCCGGCGCGTACTGCGAACACGTGGTGATTGCCAAGATTCCGTTCTCGGTGCCGGACGATCCGGTTGAGGCGGCGCTCTCGGAGTGGATCGAAGCCCGGGGCGGCAATCCGTTCATGGAAATCTCCGTGCCCGATGCCTCGCTGAAACTGGTTCAGGCCTGCGGTCGTCTGCTGCGCACTGAAGAAGATCGCGGCACCATCACCTTGCTCGACCGGCGTCTGGTCACCCAGCGCTATGGCAAGGCGATCCTCAATGCGTTGCCTCCTTTCCGTCGTGAAATTTCCTGAGACATAGGTGGGCAGTTTTGCCCACTTTGTTGTCTATCTCTCTGCCATCGCTTTTCCATTGGCCATTGTTGGTCGTTAGGGAGAACTCCGTTCTTATGATCCGCCGTTCGTTGCCTGCCGTGTTTGCCTTGATCTTCGCTGCCCCGTTGCTGGCGGCGCCTGCTGCGCCGCAAACACTGTTCAACTTTGTCCGTCCCGCCGACGTGGTGAAAATCGCCAATGAAAACGCCGACCTGCCGCAAGCCAACGCCGAGCAAACCCCGGAAGGTGAAGTGCTGCGACGCGTGACTTTCAACCCGGCGGCCCGCCCGACCTTGCGCCTGACCCCGCAAACCGGTGCCTGGGACTGGTCGCAGTCCGGCATGATGAGCCTGCGCATTCAGAGCGCAATGAACTGGGCCGTGACGGTCTACGTGCAGATCCAGAGCAACAATGGCCAGACATTGACCAGCCGCGTCGACCTGCCGGCCGGCCCTGCGCAAACCTTGCTGGTGCCGTTGGTGGCGACCACGCCGCTTAGCAAGGGCATGAAAGCCGGGCCACCGATGCCAATGACCGTTGATGGCCAGCGGATTCTGCTTGCCAGCAGCACCGGTGAAATCGATCGCAGCCAAGTGGTATCGGTGAGCCTGTCGATGGATCAGCCGAAAGTTGCCCAGAGTTTGCTGCTAGAGCGCTTTGGTGTGCAGGACGGTGAGGCGGTCACGCAAGCGGTGTACGGCAATCTGGTTGACGCTTACGGGCAATCGACCCGCAGCAAATGGCCGGAAAAAATTGCCAGTGACGAACAACTCAAATCCGCCGCCGCCAAGGACCAGCAACAGCTGAAAACCTGGCTGGCCGAGCGCGAAAAGTCCTCGCTGGACAAGTTCGGCGGCTGGAGCAAAGGCCCGGCGTTCAAGGCCAGCGGTTTCTTCCGCACCGAAAAACGTGATGGCCGTTGGTATCTGGTCACGCCTGAGGGGCATCCGTTCTATTCCCTGGGCGTCAACACCGTCACCCCCGACGTCAACCAGACCTACGTGGCCGGGCGCGAGTGGATGTTCGAGTCCCTGCCAAAACCCGACGAACCGCTCGCCAGTCACTTTGGCGAGGGCGACAACCGTGGCGGCAACGGCGCCGATCAGGGCCGAGGCTACGGCAATGGGCGCTGGTATGACTTCTACGGCGCTAACCTGCAGCGGGTTTACGGCGAGCCCTGCAAACCGGATAGCGACAGCAAGGCCGGGGTCGCTGAAGCGGCCAAGGCTGGCGCAGTTGAAGAAACCGCAGTGAAAGCCGCCGAGCCTGCGGCACAGTCAAGCGAACCGAAGGCCGGTGTTGCCGAAGCGGCGAAAACCGACGCCGTGGCGACGACGGCTGAAAAAGCCGCTGATCAACCCGTCACTACTCCGTGCACCGCCACGGTCGATGAGCAGAAGTGGGCCAGCCACGCCCTTGATCGGCTGCAAGCCTGGGGCTTCAACACGGTCGGCAACTGGAGTGCTGACTCGCTGAGCGACGCGGAACGCGTGCCCTACACCTTGCCGCTGGCGATCGTCGGCGATTACGCCAGCATCAGCACCGGCAACGACTGGTGGGGTGCCATGCCTGACCCGTTCGACCCGCGTTTCGCCATGGCCACCGAGCGCGCCGTGGCCATCGCGGCCCGCGATCACCGCGACGATCCTTGGCTGATCGGTTACTTCGCCGATAACGAATTGGCCTGGGCAGGCGCGGGCGACGATCCGCAATCGCGCTACGCACTGGCTTACGGCACCTTGAAAATGACCACTGACGTGCCGGCCAAGCGCGCGTTTCTCAAGCAACTGCGCGACAAATACCGCAATCAGGCGGGGCTGTCGAAAGCCTGGGGCATTGACCTGCCGGCCTGGGAGTTGATGGAAGATCCGGGCTTCGTGCCGCCGCTGCCGAATCCGGAGCACCCGGAGATCGAGGCTGACTTCAAATACTTCCAGAAGGTCTTCGCCGATACCTACTTCAAGACCATCTCCGACTCGCTGAAATGGCACGCGCCGAATCAACTGCTGCTCGGCGGCCGTTTTGCCATCAGCACCCCGGAAGCCGTGGCCTCCTGCGCGCAGTATTGCGATGTGCTGAGCTTCAACATGTACACCCTCAAGCCGCAAGACGGCTATGACTTCGCCGCGTTGAACGCTATGGACAAACCGGTGCTGATTACCGAGTTCAACTTCGGCTCTGCTGATCGCGGCCCGTTCTGGGGCGGCGTGACGCAACTGGCCAAGGAAGAGGATCGCGGTGCGGCGTACGCCAACTTCCTCAAACAGGCGCTGAGCGAGCCGTCTATTGTCGGCGTGCACTGGTTCCAGTATCTGGACCAACCGGTGACCGGGCGTCTACTGGATGGCGAGAACGGCCACTTCGGTTTGGTCGGGGTGACGGATCTGCCGTATCAGAGCTTTGTCGAGACGGTACGCAAGAGCAATTTGCAGGCGGTTGATCAACTTGGCAAACAGGCGGAGAAAGCCGCAGCGGTCCATGAAGCCGAAGGCGGCAGGAAAGGTGAGGCCGGCAAAGGCCCGGGGCAGGGCGCTGGCCATGCCGGTGGGCATTCGGGCAATGGTCATTAAGGCGTGATGCGCTAAAGATCGCAGCCTTCGGCAGCTCCTGCATGGGACACGCTTCTCTGTAGGAGCCGCCGCAGGTGATCTTGCTTTTGATCCGACCGCCTAGCCCACAGCTGTTCCCAAAACCCTCAAGGGCTGGAACAATGCGGGCCACTTTGTAGAGCGTTTTCGCGGGGGAGTTGCGGGTGCAGATTCAGGGACATTACGAGCTTCAATTCGAAGCGGTGCGCGAGGCATTCGCCGCACTGTTCGACGATCCCCAGGAACGCGGCGCAGCTTTGTGCATCAAGGTCGGCGGAGAAACCGTCCTCGACCTCTGGTCCGGCACCGCCGACAAGGACGGCGCCGAGGCCTGGCACAGCGACACCATCGCCAACCTGTTCTCCTGCACCAAAACCTTTACCGCCGTCACGGCTCTGCAATTGGTCGCCGAAGGCAAGTTGCACCTGGATGTTCCCGTTGCCCGCTACTGGCCGGAGTTCGCCGCCGCTGGCAAAGAGTCCGTTACCCTGCGCCAATTGCTCTGCCATCAGGCCGGCCTGCCGGCTTTGCGCGAGCTGCTGGCCCCCGAAGCGCTCTATGAATGGCAAACCATGGTCGACGCCCTCGCGGCCGAAGCACCCTGGTGGGCGCCGGGCACCGGTCACGGCTATGCCGCGATCACTTACGGTTGGTTGATCGGCGAACTGCTCCGTCGTGCCGATGGTCGCGGGCCGGGGGAATCGATCGTTGCCCGTGTCGCCAAACCATTGGGTCTGGATTTTCACGTCGGTCTGGCGGACGAAGAATTCCATCGTGTGGCGCACATCGCCCGCGGCAAGGGCAATGCCGGCGACGCCGCCGCTCAGCGTCTGCTGCAAGTGACGATGCGCGAGCCGACCGCCATGACCACCCGCGCCTTTACCAATCCACCGTCGGTGCTGACCAGCACAAACAAACCGGAATGGCGGCGCATGCAGCAGCCGGCGGCCAATGGCCACGGCAATGCAAGGAGTCTGGCCGGGTTCTACGCCGGTTTGCTCGACGGCAGCCTGCTCGAAAGCGACATGCTTGAAGAACTGACCCGCGAACACAGTATCGGCGAGGACAAGACCCTGCTGACTCGCACCCGTTTCGGTCTGGGCTGCATGCTTGATCAACCCGACGTACCGAATGCCACCTACGGCCTCGGCCCGCGTGCGTTCGGGCATCCGGGCGCGGGCGGCTCGATCGGTTTTGCTGACCCTGAGCATGATGTCGCGTTTGGTTTTGTGACAAATACCCTTGGGCCGTACGTCTTGATGGATCCGCGCGCGCAAAAGCTCGCGCGGGTGCTTGCCACTTGTCTGTAAAGCGTCATCAGAGGTTCCAGGGCCGGAACCTCGAAAGGTTTTTCGATTCAAAGCGACAGTTTATCCGGGCGAAAGTGCTCTGATTTTTCATTACTTCATTTTGTGGATTTTCAATGTCATCTAAAAAGACACTCGCCCTGGCCCTGTGTGTTGCGATCACCGGTTGTGCACAGACTCCTAAAAATGATGCGGACGGCGGCAGTTGGTGGCCGTTTGGTTCTTCCGACAAAGTGGCGGCCAAAGAGCCGGCACAGGCCCCAGCACCGTTGAAACCTGCTGCTACTGCGCCGGTTGCCAAAACTGAAAGCAGCAATCCATGGTATTGGCCGTTCGGCTCCGACGATTCGACCGCCAAGGCAGATGCCAAGCCTGAAGTGAAGCCTGAAGCCAAACCGGTCGCCGTGGCCAAGCCCGAGGCTGACAAGGGCGGCAAGTGGTGGTGGCCGTTTGGCGGCAAGGATCAGGACACCGCCAAAGTAGTGCCGATGCCGGATCCGAAAGTCACTCAGGCTTGGCTTGACGACTACGAACCGCGCCTGCGTACTGCCATTCAGGACAGCAATCTGCAACTCGAGCGCCGCGACAATGTGCTAGTCGTCACCGCGCCGGTCGAAGGCTCATTCAACCCGGATCGTCCGGCGATGCTGCTGCCAGTCACGCTTGGCCCGTTTACCCGCGTGGCGAAAATCCTCGAAGCCGACCCGAAAACCGCCGTTCTGGTACTCGGTCACAGCGACTCCAGCGGCGCTGCGCCGGCCAACATCAAATTGAGTCAGGAACGTGCTCAAGCCATTGCGGCGATCTTCCGTCTCAGCGGTTTGCAGCGTGATCGCCTGATGCTGCGCGGCATGGGTTCTGAAGCGCCACGTGCCGCCAACGACAGCGTTGAAGGTCGTGCCCTCAACCGTCGCGTTGAAATGCTGGTGACTCCGCAGAACACCATGGTTGCGCTGTTGAGTAAATACAACATGCCAGCGCCGAAGCCAGTGACCCTGGTTGCTGCGCAGGACGCCAAGCCAGTGGCCAAACCGGTAACCCCGGCGCCAGCCGCGAAAAAAGCTGCTGTACCGACCACCAAGAAAGCCCCTGCGAAGAAAGCCGCCGCCAAGGCTCCAGCCAAGAAGGCACCGGCGAAGGCTCCAGCGAAGAAAACCGCTCCAGCCAAAGCCGCCGCGACCGACAAGAAAGTCGCCGCGACCGATGCCACCAAGAAGTGATCCGCTAACGAAAAGGAATGCGCCATGACCCAGGCTCTGGCAGATATGCGTCGTGATTACACCCGGGACGGTTTGACCGAGGCACAAGCCCCGGCCGAGCCGTTTGCGCTGTTCCACCAATGGTTCGCCGACGCGGTGAAAACCGAGCAGGCGCCGGTGGAAGCCAACGCCTTGACCCTGGCCACGGTCGATGCGGACGGGCGTCCGCATTGCCGCATTCTGCTGCTCAAGGGCCTGGACGAGCAGGGTTTCACCTTCTTCACCAATTACGACAGCGCCAAGGGCCAGCATCTGGCGGCCAATCCGTTTGCCGCCATGACCTTCTTCTGGCCGACCCTGGAGCGCCAGGTGCGCATCGAAGGGCGGGTGGTGAAGGTCACACCGCAAGAGTCCGATGCGTATTACCAGGTGCGTCCACTGGGCAGCCGCCTCGGTGCCTGGGCATCACCGCAGAGCCGGGTGATCAACGGGCGCGGGGAACTGGAGGATTTGCTCAAGGCGACCGAGCAACGCTTCAGCGATACTCAGCCAGATTGTCCGGAACACTGGGGCGGTTACCGATTGCTGCCCGAGCGCATCGAATTCTGGCAGGGCCGTCCGAGCCGCCTGCACGATCGCCTCAACTACCGTTTGCAGGGCGCCGACTGGATTCTTGAACGTCTGGCACCTTAAGCAGTCTACCGAGCGGGATACCCTGCCGCAGCGGCCTCAAGCCACTTCGGCAGGTCCCGACGCTTGATCTTCTGCGCATGTGCATGGGCCAATTGTTCAAGCATAAAAGCGCGTTTGCCTTCATCCTTGCCGGCCAGCGACAGTGCCAGGTCGCGATCAACCCAGCGTTTGATCCGTACGTACAGCCACCCATGGAAGTACAGACCGGCGACGGTGGTGACGACAATGATGAAGTAATCCATGAAAATCCTTGGGTCGGCGGCGCAAGAAATGGAATTTGGCGCTAATGTTGGGTGAGTTCGAAGGGCGCCTGTACCGGGCCTGAATGAAAGCAATTTTATCCGAGCTGCGCCGTGACAGGCGTCAAGCTGCGGAGTTTAATGAATACCTGTCCTTTGGAGTTGATGCTATGCGTAAGTCTGTTCTGCTGGTTGCTTCCTTTTCCACGATGGCGATGTTGCTTACCGGCTGCCAATCGAGCCTGACCGGTGACTCCTACTCCCGTGACGAAGCGCGTCGCGTGCAGACGATTCGCATGGGTACCATCGAATCCCTGCGTCCGGTGAAAATCGAAGGCACCAAGACCCCGATCGGCGGCGCAGCAGGCGCAGTGGTCGGCGGTGTCGGCGGCAGCGCCATCGGTGGCGGTAAAGGCAGCATCGTCGCTGCTGTGATCGGTGCGGTGGCGGGTGGTCTGATCGGCTCGGCGACCGAAGAAGGCCTGACGCGTACCCAAGGTGTGGAAATCACCGTGCGCGAAGACGACGGCAGCATGCGCGCCTATGTGCAGCAGGTTCAGGAGAATGAAGTGTTCCGCGTTGGTGAGCGTGTGCGGATTTCGACCGTTGGCGGGACCAGCCGCGTTTCGCACTAAGCGGGAGCGAGCGGCAAAAGAAAACCCCGATCAGGTGACTGGTCGGGGTTTTTTTGTCGGTGGCTTTTCAGCTTTTCTGAATCAGGCTTGTCAGTCTTCGCGACAGAGCCCGATGCAGTAAGTCAAATCGTCCCTGAAGGGCGTATTGACGATTTGCATGATTTCTCTGGCTTGAGTTTCCGTTAGATCATGTTCACCCATCGGTACATCTTTCAGAGATTCCCACCCCATGACGTTAAGAACCGCCTGCTCTGAAGTTTGTGGGACATCTTTATCATATTGCAGTGAGTTGTCTGGATTTGGTTCGGGGAAAAACCCGGAAAGCGCTAAAAAAATCATTCTCGAATACTCAATTTTTCACTTGGTCGTGGTGCGTCTTTCGGGTTTTGCTTTACCAGTTTGCTCACCCGTTTTTATATCGAACTCGCCGAGATGGTCTCCTTCCCAGTTATAAACCTCGACAGCTCCATGTTGATAGTCCCACTCATAAATACGCTTTTTGCTCTCCCTGCGCTTGCGATGTCCTTTTTTACGAACCGGTACTGCATCGGGGAAGGCCGGAAGTAACTTGGGTGGCATATGGTAGTCGTGGTCACCAGACACCGGGCGCGCAACCACAATATAGAGTGGCCTGACCCCCGAATCCGCCGGAAACACCAGAATGAAGTCCCTGTACTCCGGCGGATAAACCGGATTCACCAGAATCCCCTCTGCCGCTTTCGTCGGTGGATACACCCAGATATGCGGCGCCTGCGGAGCTGCCTCCAACGCGGGGATGCCGAGAATGTCAGAGCCATCCACGGCGGGTGTCCAGATCAGTTCGACGCCTTCACCCAAGTCAGCAATGAACTGGCTGCCGCGCGCAGTGAATTGCACGACATCAACCATTTCCCAATCACGATTCTTACCGGTGTAGAAACCGTAACCCTTGAGGCTGCCGTCGGCCTGTTGCTCGACCCGCAGTCGAACGCGGGTACGGGCCTGTTTCAGGGCGAGCAGTTGATCGTCGGTGTAGCGGGCGCTGTCGCCAAGGCTCGAGGGCATGAACAGCGCGACCAACCCAACCAACGTGGCAGCAGCAGTGCTGGCGGCAACGGCAGGCAACGCTTCGAATGCAGATCCGGCCAGAGCAAAATTGCCGAGTCCTGTCGGGATGGCCGTCGCGCTGATTTTCTTCAGTGCGACGGCACCGTTGGCATCGGCTTCGCGTGCACCGAGCAGAATCAGGTCGCCGTAGTCTTTCAAACTATCGGTCGGCACCATCCCCGAAGGATTGGAGTAATCAATGATCGCGTCCGGCAACTTGCAGGACTTGGCAAACACGCATCCGGCGCGCACAGGATCAGGCTTTTTGGCTGCAACCTCACGATTGCGCTCGAAAGCCTCCTGTCGCGCCAGCATGGCGTCGTAAGCGTTTTGTCTGGCTTCGCGCTCGGCCAGTTCTGTGGCCGTCATGTAGCGGTAGGTGACGAGATGCCCGTCGCCCGCCGGTGGGTTGGGAACCCGGGGAATGTCCTTGTTGCCAGCCACTGATCGTCCTTTCGTTCATCCATCGACAGCCCCTCGGAAGGGGCTGCACGACGTTAACGAAGCAGGAATTTTGTGGCTGTAGGACGCGTCTCTAAAGACGAGGGGATTGTTCGCTTTGTTGCGGGAGAATGGTTTGAAGGTAAATTTGTAGTGAGGGGATAAATCCCCTCGCCACAAGTGTTCTATGCGGTAGGCAAAGTGTTGTTTCGACGACTCGCCGCCGCCGTCACCGCATAACCGATCAACGCCGCCAGAATCGACCCCGTCAGAATACCCATCCGGTCCATGCCCGCGTATTCACTTGCACCCGGAACAAAGGCCAGAGAGCCGACAAACAGGCTCATGGTGAATCCGATGCCGCACAGAATCGCCACGCCCAGCACCTGACCCCAGTTGGCGCCTTGGGGCAGGGCGGCGATACCGATCTTCACGGCCAGCCATGTCAGGCCGAATACGCCGACGGTCTTGCCGAGCAGCAGGCCGACCGCGATGCCCATCGGTACGTGGTGGGTGAAGCTTTCGACGGTGACGCCGCTCAGCGACAGGCCGGCGTTGGCGAAGGCGAACAGCGGCAGAATGCCGTAGGCGACCCATGGATGAAGCGCGTGTTCCAGCGTCAGCAACGGCGAAGGCTCGGCGTTTTTCGTCCGTAGCGGGATGCAGAAGGCCAGGGTCACACCGGCCAGCGTTGCATGGACGCCGCTCTTCAGTACGCAAACCCACAGGATCAAGCCGATGATCATGTATGGCCCGAGCTTGACCACGCCGAGCCGGTTCATCGCTACCAGCGCCGCAATGCAAGCGGCCGCGAGGCCCAGCGACAGGGTCGAGAGTTCGCCGGAGTAGAAAATCGCGATGATCACGATGGCACCGAGGTCATCGATGATCGCCAGGGTCATCAGGAACAGCTTCAGCGACACAGGCACACGCTTGCCGAGCAGGGCCAGTACGCCGAGGGCAAAGGCGATGTCGGTGGCGGTAGGGATTGCCCAGCCGCTCAGGGCGGCCGGATTGTCGCGATTGAGGAACCAGTAGATCAGCGCCGGCACCAGCATGCCGCCGACAGCGGCCGCACCCGGCAGGACGATCTGCGACGGCTTCGACAACTGGCCGTCGAGCACTTCGCGCTTGACCTCCAGGCCGATCAACAGGAAGAACAAAGCCATCAGGCCGTCATTGATCCACAGCAAAAGGGGTTTGGCGATTTTCAACGCGCCGATCTGCGCTACCACCGGGGTGTCGAGCAAACCGGTGTACAGCCACGACAATGGCGAGTTGTTGATAATCAAAGCGAGGATGGCCGCGGCGATCAATAACAGACCGCTGGCAGCTTCCAACTGAAAGAAACGCGTGAAAGTGCTACGCAGAGGCAAGGTCGCTCTCCATCGATGAGTCAAAAAGGTGGGACACCCTAACCCGTACGGTTAGTTGTTAAAACAAAAGTTATATTCTTTTTTGTTATATGTCGTTACAACGCCTTTACCCCGAACCACGCTGAGCCTAGCAGTTGCCGGACATATTGAGACTCAGCTGTATCTGTGCGCGATGTAGGTTTTTTCCTAAGCTGACGGATGAGCCTTTTCAGGAGGCCAATCTCCTGCCCGATTCAACGAGAACCATGACCATGAGCGACAACCGACAGTGGGCCCGCGAAGCCATCCGTATCATCGAAGCGGATTTTCAGCGCAGCGCCGACACCCATCTGATTCCCTTGCCGCTGCCAGGTTTTGCGGGCATCGAGTTGTACTTCAAGGACGAGTCGAGTCATCCGACCGGCAGCCTTAAACATCGGCTGGCCCGTTCGCTGTTTCTCTATGCGCTGTGTAACGGCTGGCTCAAGCCCGGCGCGCCGGTAATCGAGGCGTCCAGCGGTTCGACGGCGATTTCCGAAGCGTATTTCGCGCGGATGCTGGGGCTGCCGTTCATTGCGGTGATGCCGGCGACCACGTCGAAAGAGAAGATTGCCCAGATTGCCTTCTACGGTGGCCAGAGCCATCTGGTAAAAGATCCGACGCAGATTTATGCCGAATCCGAGCGTCTGGCTCGAGAGCATGGCGGTCATTTCATCGACCAGTTCACCTATGCCGAACGGGCGACCGACTGGCGGGCGAACAACAACATCGCCGAGTCGATCTTCCAGCAGATGCGCTACGAGAAACATCCCGAACCGAGCTGGCTGATTTCCAGCCCCGGCACCGGCGGCACCACCGCGACCCTCGGTCGTTACGTGCGCTATCGCCAGCACTGCACCCGCGTGTTGTGCGCTGATGCCGAGCGTTCGGTGTTCTTCGATTACTACCAGACCGGCGACGCCAGTTTGCGTCTGGATTGCGGTTCGCGGATCGAAGGCATTGGCCGGCCAAGAGTGGAAGCGTCGTTCTTGCCGAAGGTGATCGACGCGATGGTCAAGGTGCCGGACGCCTTGTCGCTGGCGGCCATGCATTACCTGGCGCAACGGCTGGGGCGGCATGTTGGCGGTTCGAGTGGCACCAACCTGATTGGCGCATTGATGGCGGCGCAGCAAATGAAAGCGGCGGGGGAGTCGGGGTCGATCGTGGCGATTCTGTGCGATGGCGGCGAGCGTTATGCCGACACCTATTACGATCAGGACTGGCTCAAGGCGCAGGGCTATGAGTTGAGCGGATTGATTGAGGCTGTGGCGGCGAGTGCCGAGCGGGGAGAGGCGCTGCCGACTTCGGTGTTGCGCGCCAATATCTGACACACCGAAATCAAATGTGGGAGTGAGCCTGCTCGCGATGGCGTAATAACATTCAACAGCAATGTTGACTGGATTACCGCAATCGCGAGCAGGCTCACTCCTACAGGGTTTTGTGTCAGTCGGTAATACCCAGGATGTCGCGCGCTACAGCCTCGGCAATCCGAATCCCGTCCACACCCGCCGACAGAATCCCGCCCGCATAACCCGCGCCTTCACCGGCCGGGAACAGACCCTTCACGTTCATGCTCTGCAGCGACTCATTACGAGTAATGCGTAGCGGCGAAGACGTGCGCGTTTCGATCCCGGTCAACACCGCATCGTGCAGCGAGTAGCCGCGAATCTGCTTCTCGAACGCCGGCAGCGCTTCACGAATCGCCTCAATCGCGAAGTCTGGCAATGCCAGGGCCAGATCGCCCAGCGCCACGCCCGGTTTGTAGGACGGCTCGACTTCACCCAGTTCGGTCGAAGGAATGTTGTTGATGAAGTCGCCAACCAGTTGCGCCGGGGCCTTGTAGTCGCTGCCGCCGAGGATAAAGGCGTGGGATTCCAGACGCTCCTGTAACTCGATCCCGGCCAGCGGGCCGCCCGGATAATCTACTTCCGGGGTGATGCCGACGACGATGCCGGAGTTGGCATTGCGCTCGTTACGCGAGTACTGGCTCATGCCATTGGTGACCACACGGTTCGGCTCGGACGTCGCGGCGACAACGGTGCCGCCCGGGCACATGCAGAAGCTGTAGACCGAACGGCCGTTCTTGGCGTGGTGCACCAGTTTGTAGTCGGCGGCTCCCAACTTGGGGTGGCCGGCGTATTTGCCCAGACGCGCACGGTCGATCAGCGACTGCGGGTGTTCGATGCGGAAACCCACCGAGAACGGCTTGGCTTCCATGAACACGCCACGGCTGTGGAGCATGCGGAAGGTGTCGCGGGCGCTATGGCCGAGGGCCAGAACCACGTGTTTCGAATGCAGAGTCTCGCCGCTGGCCAGTTGGACCCCGACCAGTTGGCCGTCTTCGATCAGCACATCACTGACGCGCTCCTGGAAGCGCACTTCGCCGCCCAAATCTCGGATCTGTTCGCGCATGTTTTCAACCATGCCGGTCAGACGGAACGTACCGATGTGCGGCTTGCTGACGTAGAGGATTTCTTCCGGTGCGCCGGCCTTGACGAACTCGTGCAGGACTTTGCGGCCAAGGAACTTCGGATCCTTGATCTGGCTGTACAGTTTGCCGTCGGAGAACGTGCCCGCACCGCCTTCGCCGAACTGCACGTTGGACTCGGGGTTGAGCACGCTTTTACGCCACAGGCCCCAGGTGTCCTTGGTGCGCTGACGCACTTCGGTGCCGCGTTCGAGGACGATCGGCTTGAAGCCCATCTGTGCCAGCAACAGGCCGGCAAAGATCCCGCACGGGCCGAATCCGACGACGATAGGTCGCTGGCTCAGGTCGCTTGGTGCTTCGCCTACGAATTTGTAGCTGACATCCGGCGCCACGTTGACGTTACGGTCGTCGGCGAACTTGCCCAGCACTTTGGCCTCGTCGCGTACGGTGAGGTCGATGGTGTAGATGAAGCACAGTTCGGAGGACTTTTTGCGCGCATCGTAGCTGCGCTTGAACAAGGTGAAATCGAGCAAGTCATCGCTGGCGATGCCCAGACGTTGCACGATGGCAACGCGCAGGTCTTCTTCGGGATGGTCGATTGGCAGCTTGAGTTCAGTGATTCGTAACATGGCGAGGATCCGGGTTCGCGGGGCGCACAACTGCGCCAGGGCGTTTGAAGGCCGCGATTATAAGCCGCAACCGCCGGATCCGGTGAGGGTAAAACGATCAGTCGTTACGCGAACCGCCGAAATACCCGCAGCCACGCCGCACCTGACCGTCGATGCGCAGTTCGGCGCTCATGTGCTGCACGCTGCCGGTGCTGCTGTCGACGCAACGTTGCGGCGCGACCCACAATTCGATGCGCTGGTTGTTGGCTTCGCTGCTGAGATTGAAGCGACCGTCGCCCAATTGCTCTTCAACGTATGGGACGGCGAGCGGGGGCTGGCCGTCGCGGTCGATGACCATGCCTTTGCCGCTGACCTTGACGTTCCACTCAGGGCCATGGCCGGCGGCGCGCAGAATCAGCAGCTTGAAATTCGGATCATCACACGCGGTGCCCGAACGTTCGACGCGATAGAGCTGGGCAAGATCGAGGCGGTCACCGGCGATCTTGCCGCGCACGTCGGCGAACAACTTGCCCTGGTCATCGGCCAGGGTCGCGGCCTCTTGCAAGACGCTGGTGCCGCCAATGTCGTTGACCACGTATTGGCGTTGATCCTGACACGGCTGGAACACCAGTTTGCCGTCGGCAGCGGTCAGTTGCCCCTGCATCCGCGTCTGCCCCACGTGCGAGGCACTTTCTCGCGGGCCATCGAACAACTGGCAGGCGGCAAACAACGGCAGCAGGGCAACAAGGACTAACGAACGGGCAACACGCATCTTCGGCTCTCCAGACAAGTGCCGCCACGTTACGCAGGCTGACCGTTCATCACAAGGGTTTAGCCGACGTGAAAAGTCTGACCGGTTTGCAGGCCTTCGACACTTTTGGCGTAGGCCAATGCCACATCCGCCGCAGGAACCGGCTTGTAGCCACGGAAATACGGGGCGTAGCTGCCCATGGCTTCCAGCAAAACGGTCGGGCTGATCGAGTTCACGCGCAAACCGCGAGGCAGTTCGATGGCGGCCGCGCGAACAAAACTGTCGAGGGCGCCGTTGACCATTGCAGCCGAGGCGCCGCTGCGGATCGGATCGTGGCTGAGCACGCCGGTAGTGAAGGTGAACGAAGCACCGTCGTTGGCAAACTCGCGACCGATCAGCAATAGGTTGACCTGGCCCATCAGCTTGTCTTTCAAACCCAGGGCGAAGCTGTCTTCGTTCATTTCACCCAACGGTGCGAAGGTCACGTTGCCGGCGGCGCAGACCAGTGCGTCGAACTTGCCGGTTTGTTCGAACAGTTTTCGGATCGACCCGCTGTCGCTGATATCCACCTGCAAATCGCCGCTTTTGCGGCCGATACGAATAACTTCGTGGCGTTGCGACAGTTCTTTGTCCACGGCCGAACCGATGGTGCCGCCAGCGCCTATCAACAGAATTTTCATCGTGTTGTGCCTCAAGTGATTGAACGAGGTTTCAGTCTAGAGTGGTTTTTTCTGTGGATAAGCGCGCTAATGGGCAACCTTTGGTTTTCAAATGGAAACAATCCATGAGCGAGATGGATGATCTGGCCGCGTTTGCAGTGCTGATCGAAGCGGGCAGTTTCACGTTGGCGGCGCAGCAACTCGGGTGCAGCAAGGGCCAGTTGTCCAAGCGGATCAGCCAACTCGAAACGCGCTTTTCCGTGGTGCTGCTGCAACGCACGACCCGGCGTTTGAGCCTGACCGCTGCCGGTGCGGCGTTGTTGCCACAAGCCCAGGCCCTTGTAGTCCAAGTCGAGAGAGCGCGTCAGGCATTGGCGCGATTGAAGGACGACATGGCCGGGCCGGTGCGTATGACGGTTCCGGTGTCCCTGGGAGAAACCTTCTTCGATGGTCTGCTGCTGGAGTTTTCGCAAAAGTATCCCGAGGTGCAGATCGAACTGGAGCTGAATAACAGCTATCGCGATCTGTCCCGGGACGGCTTTGATCTGGCGATCCGCAGCGAGGTGGCCAACGACGAGCGGCTGGTGGCCAAGCCGCTGCTGGCCTGGCAGGAAATGACCTGCGCCAGCCCGGCCTATCTCGAGCGCTTCGGCGAGCCGTTGACGCCGCAGGCGTTGAGCGAGCACCGTTGTCTGCTCAACAGCCACTACAGCGGTCGCGAGGAATGGCTGTATCACCAGCAGCACGAATTGTTGCGGGTACGCGTCTCGGGGCCGTTCGCCAGCAACCATTACAACCTGCTCAAGAAAGCGGCGCTGACCGGTGCCGGCATCGCTCGATTGCCTTCGTACCTGCTGCAAGCGGAATTGGCTGACGGGCGCTTGCGCTGGCTCCTGCGCGATTACCAGACCCGGCGCATGCCGATGTATCTGGTGCATCCGTATCAGGGTGGATTACCGAAACGCACTCAGGTATTGGCGGACTATCTGATGGGTTGGTTCAAACGCAGCGGCGAGGCGCTGGATCGGCTTTAGCGGTAGCGCTTGGCGATCAGATGATCGATCGACAATTTCCCCGGTCCGGTCGTCATCAGATACAGCAGCACCGCTGCCCAAGTGCCGTGTGTCGGGTAGGCATCCGGATACACAAACAACTGAATGGTCAGGGTCATCCCCAGCAACGCCAGCGCCGAAAATCGTGTGGCGAAGCCAATCAGAATCAGAATCGGGAAAAAGTGCTCGGCGAACGCGGCCATGTACGCGGCGATTTCCGGCGACAGCAGCGGCACGTGGTATTCGCTGGTGAACAACGGAATCGTCGAATCGGCCAGGCGTGGCCAGCCCAACTCAAAGTTGCCGTCGAACAGGTCGATGGCCAGGCCTTCAACCTTGGTCTGCCCGGACTTCCAGAACACCGCGGCAATCGAAAAACGCGCGATAAAGGCAATCAGGCTGTGGGGGATTTTCTCCAGCATCGAGATGGCGCGGGTGATCAGCGTATTCATGGCAATTCCTTGAAGTTCAGATGGGTGATGGCGTTATGAGCGATCAGCAAGGCCAAGGTCTGGCTGAGATCGAACGGCGGGCTGTTTTCTGCGGCTGCCAATAGCGGCTGGCCATCGAGCAAATGGCGGATGAAAACGCCGGCGCCGTGATCAAGGGCAAACACCTCGACATCGAGGCTATTGCGCAACACCAATGCCTGCTGTCCACGATTGAGTTCGATGCCTTCCAGCGTCGCCTCTCGCTGGTGTGCGGCCCAGATCGCAACCACGGCATAGCCTGAATCGAGCAGGTACAGGGACGGATGAAGTTCGAAGCCAAGTTCGCTCAGGGCTTGCGGGTCACTCAGCGCAGCGGCGATCTGTTCCGGCGGGATCGGGTTTGCGTCGGCGGCGTGATAGGCGAGGGTGCGTAACTGTTCAAGGCGTGCCACGTCGGCCAGGTACGGCACGCTTGAGGCCGGTTCAAACGCAGCGATGAAGTCCGCAAACCCTTCGCCGTAAAGGCTCATCAACGGACTTTGTGGTGGCTGACTTTGTACGAATAAAGCCGCCATGGCGCGGAAGAATTCCTCGCCAACCAACTGCGCAACCACCGGATAACTGTCGCCCAGTGCGTTGATCAGCGAACTCTGCACGTTGTTGCGATACACCGCGAAACGGCTGGCGGGATCCGCACCGTTGGCGCTGTAAAGGCCTTCGGGGCAGGGCAACTGCACATTGAGCAACGCTGCCGTGAACGCGGCTTGAGAGCTCATGATCGATCCCCCGCGTACTTCAACAGCACTTCGGCCTGCTGCGCCTCGGCCATTAAGACGTCGAATGCCGGCACCTGATTGTCACGCTCGATCAACGTCGCCACCGGGCCGATGCGCTCCAGCACTTGCCGGTACAAATGCCAGACTGCTTGATCAATCGGCGCGCCGTGATCGTCGATCAGCAAACGGTCGCCGAGGCTGTCGCAATCTTCTGCAAAACCGGCCAGATGAATCTCACCGACGGCGTGCAATGGCAAGGCATCGAGATAGGCCAATGGATCGCGCAGATGATTGATGCACGACACGTAGACGTTATTGACGTCCAGCAACAATCCGCAGCCGCTGCGGCGAATGACTTCGGCAATGAAGTCAGCCTCGTCGAGGGTCGAACGTTCAAAGGCCAGATAGGTCGCCGGATTTTCCAGGAGCATTGGCCGCTTGAGGGCGTTCTGCACCTGATCGATATGCTCGCAGACGCGGTTCAGCGTCGGCGCGTCATAGGCCAGTGGCAGCAGGTCATTGAGGAACACCGGGCCGTGGCTGGACCAGGCCAGGTGTTCGGAAAAGGAGTGGGGTTGATAACGCTCGATCAGATCCTTCAGGCGTTGCAGATGTTGAACGTCCAGCGGGCCTTCAGCCCCGATGGACAATCCGACGCCGTGCAGCGACAGCGGATACTGCTCGCGAATCAATCCCAGAAAATGATGAAACGGGCCGCCGGCCACCATGTAGTTTTCGGCGTGGACTTCGAAGAAGCCGATGTCCGGTAATGAGCCGAGCACTTCACGCAAATGCCCGGTCTTGAGCCCCAACCCGGCACGGGGCGGGAGCCCTGAGCGGGCTGCCTGAGTGCAGGAGTGGGCATGGTCGTTAGGTGTGAACATGATCGTCACTCAGGCAGCCGACTGATCAGGACTTGGCTTTGAACGCTTCCATTTGACCGAAACCGGTAGGCGAGGTTTTGCTTTCGGTGGTGGCGCAGGTGCCTTTCGGAACGAGTTTCCAGGCGTTGGCCTGATAGTCCATTTTTGCGGTGCCGGCACAGGTGGTGCCTGCGCCTGCAGCGCAATCGTTCTTGCCTTTCATGGCCACACCGAAGCATTTTTCCATGTTGGCGTCGGCAGCGTGAACGGTGGAAACGGCTGCGATGCTCAGGGCAGAACCAAGGGCCAGAACCAGGGCGGTAGCGGACAGGGTGCGGGTGGTAGCAGTCATGATGTTTCTCCGATTTTAGCTTGGGTTTTACAAGCGATTTGCGCTTGCTTGTCCCTCTAGAGAAACGGCATGGCGATGCGTTACAGCGCCAGTGAGAAAAAAATTACAGCGAATGGAATAACTGCGTCGTTCTGATCGTGAATGGTTCTAGAGACCTGTAATTTCTGACAGTAGGAAAAGCTTAAGTGGATCGGTAGATTCCGAACCTGGCAGGTGAATGACAGGAGCTACATCATGACCAGGGCTGAACAGGCAATCGACTATGCGACAGTGAATCTAAAAACCAGATAGGCGCCTGTGACACAAAAAACGGCCCGAAAGCCGTTTTTTGATTACCACAATCGCTCACCCCCAGATGCCGGTTTCTGCCAGTTTTTTCCAGGCCGTCACCCGTGCTCTATAGTCATTTCAACGGCCACCCTCACAGGCCGATTTACCAGGACGGTATCTTATGTCGAAGGATTGCTCAGCTTCTGCTGTGCTATTGCGCAGAACTTTATCTTTGGCTCTCGCCGGCACGCTGCCCTTGCTGTTCGGGACGGTATGCGCCCAGCCGCAACCGGAACCTCTGGACACGCTCAAGCGCATCAACCACAACTACAATACTCTCAAGGATTCCTGCCAGGAACCCGATACAGGTGCCGCGCGCGGGCTCTATTACTGCAGCGGCGTGACCTTGCGAATGGTCAATGACGGGCCGTTCAATCCTTGGGATTACAGCCCTTACGCGATCAAGATCGGCGCGACGTCTTACTCGTGGATTCGCAAGGATCTGAGCACCCGGATCCTGATCCATCCGGCCGGTTTTATTCTGCGAAATCCAACCGATGCTGCCGCCCTGAATTTGCCGGTCAAGGAGCAGGGCTTCACCTGCATCTACGCCTTCGATGGTGGTACTGGACCAGAACGCAAGTGGTATGGCTGCGGCTTTTTCGACAGTCGTGAACCGCCACGTACGGCCCAAGGGGGGATGGACAATCGCAATGCCGCGCTGGCTTACGGCACCTGTGCGGAAGCCGGGGTGAGCACTGCTGAGCAATGGACGCAGAAATATACCGGGCTGATGAAAGGGCCGATCCAGTACGGGCAGTGTTCCTGGAATGCGGAGAAACCCAGTGACTGGAACGCTATGATCCGGGTTCATGAATCCCGACCAAACACCACCAATAAGGACCCGTTTGCCTTCAGTGCTCAGGTCAACGAGTTCATGTTGAAGAATGCCACCGCGACCAACGATGGCAGCGAGAACATGAAGTACATCGATGCCTTCATCTACAACGTCAATAGTACGCAGAACTTCGCCACCCGCGGCGATCAGGCGCCGCCGAAACCGGAAAACGGCCTGAACAGTGCGCGCAACTTTCAGAAGAAACTCCAGGCTCAGGGCTACAGCGTGCCGATCCTGCGACTGGATTTCACCCAGCCGGCGGAGCAGCGCTTCAGCTACGTCGCCGCCGATCAGGCGATCGACCTGACAGCGGCGGGTGGTGTTCAGCCACCAGTGGTTGCGCCGACATCGAACTACATTGCCAGCGCGACCTGGGTCGAGCGTTACGATCCGGGCAGCAAGAAAAACGAATGGTCGCTCAACGTCACGCCGACCGCCCAGGGCAAGGCGATACAGGCCAGTGATCAGAATGCCTTGTATCAGGAGCTGTTCGCGCTGCATGGCGCTGACAGCCAGTGGCACGACCACGAAAAATCAGCGGGCAGCATGCGTCAGCAACTGGCGTGTCTGGTGCAGAACTATCCAGCCAAGACCGAGTGGAATCTGGAACCGTTTCGACCTACCGTCAGTCCGCAGGAAGCGGCCAGGGCCGGTTGCAATCCAGTGCCGGTTCAGGCCCCGCAATACATCGCCTCGGCCGACTGGGTCAAACGTTACGACCCCGGCACCCGCAAGGATGAGTGGAGCCTGAGCATTGTGCCCACGGCGGTGGGGCGGGCCTTGCCCAACGAACAGATCGGCGCTTTGTACGACCAGTTGTTCGCCCTCAAGGGCGCGGACAGCAACTGGCGAGACAACGAAAATTCCGCCGGCAGCATGCGCCAGCAATTGAACTGTGTCCTGAACAACTATCGCAACAAGACGCCATGGAATCTCGAGCCTTTCCGGCCGGCGTTATCGGACAACGAAATGCGGGCCACGGGTTGCAACCCGGTCCCGCGTTGACGGTGTGTATTGGCTAATCAAGGAGATGCGAGCCATGAAGAAAAGTCTGTGCAGGGTCGTTCCATTACTTATGCTGCCACTGCTGGTGCAAGCCACAGGTGCGTACGCCGAGTCATGCGACGAGACGCTGAAAAAGGTTGAATCGTTGTACAACAAAACCGTCGAAAGCTGCGGTCAGGATCCCGCTTCGGACTGTTCGGGACTGTTGGTTCGAGGAACGCACCGCGCCGATCCGGCCAAGGGGCAGAAATGGGATGTCTGGAATCCCAGTCCGAAAGCCGTCGAGCTGGGTACGTTTGCCGCTTCATACATGCGTGCAGACGGCATCAGTTATGAAGACCCTGGCATGAGCACGCAGAATGGCTATCTCATTACACCAAGGGATCTGGTGCGCGATCCGGAAACGCCGGTGCATGTCTATTGCGCGTTTCCCAACGATGCCTGGACCGACTTTCGAGATGATCGCGGCTGTGGGGACAGCAAAAACACCGCCCCGAAAGAGGCCGTTTGCCAGTCCATGGCGCCGCCTGTTTCGAACCCGAATGCCTGGGTCGCGCACTTCATCCAATTCAACAACAACCGCCAGCAGGATCAGTTGCAGTGTGGTTTCAATATGCGTAACCCCATGAGCAGCAAGGAGCGCGTCGACGCCTTCCGCAATTTTATGGGCGCACGCAAAGTCATCAACAGTCGCGAGTTCCAAACCCAGACAGAACTGCGTTTGGGTAACCCGAAAACCGATGAACTGCCAGTTCTGGCGTTTTTCTACAGCGATCAGCGGGGCTTGAACGATGCCTTGGCCAACCAGCGCGATTACAAAGCCAGGACCGGGAAGGATCGCAACATCATCAAGATCGATTTCCCGAGAACCCCGGTCGCCAAGGCCAGCTTCTCGTGCATCCAGACCGCCGCTCCACCGGCGCAACAGTTCTGTACCAGCTACTTCGAATCAACCACCTGGGAACAACGGTCAGATCCGAAACTGGGGCCGGATACCTGGTCGCTCTCCGTCGTGCCGACCGCATGTGGCCGGGCGATCAAGTATGATCAGACCGATCGTATGTTTGCCGAGTTGTACAACAAGCACAAAGACGATCCGCAATGGCGCCAGTACAGCATCAACGGTGGGTCTTTGCGCCGGCAAATGGTTTGTCATCTCGCGGCCGTCTACGACGGCAAGCCTGTGAGGAACAAACCCGAATGGAACCTTGAACCGGCCCGGCCTTACGTCGATCAGGCCACGGCGGTAGCGCAGCACTGCAATCCGTTCTAATCCCCCACTGTAGGAGTGAGCCTGCTCGCGATGGCGTCGTGTCAGACACCATGATGTTGAATGACATACCACCATCGCTAGCAGGCTCACTCCTATAAGGGATTTGAAGGATACGAAGATTGTGGCAGGCACAAAAAAACGGCCCGAAGGCCGTTTTTTATTTACCGCAATCGCTCAACCACCGAGGTACGCCTCGCGCACTTTCGGGTCGGTCAGCAGCGCTTCACCGGTGCCTTGCATCACCACGCGGCCGTTCTCCAGAACGTACGCACGGTCGGCGATTTTCAGCGCCTGGTTGGCGTTTTGCTCGACCAGGAACACGGTCACACCGTCCTTGCGCAGTTGTTCGATGATGTCGAAGATCTGCTGGATGATGATCGGTGCCAGGCCCAGCGACGGCTCGTCGAGCAGCAGCAGTTTCGGCTTGCTCATCAGCGCGCGGCCGATGGCGAGCATCTGCTGTTCGCCGCCGGACATGGTGCCGCCGCGCTGACTGAAGCGTTCTTTCAGGCGTGGGAAAAGTCCGAGAACCTTGTCCATTTGTTCCTGATAGTCGCCCTTGTCGGTGAAGAAGCCGCCCATGGACAGGTTTTCTTCGACGGTCAGACGGGCAAACACCCGACGGCCTTCCGGCACCACAGCGATGCTTTTGCGCATGATCTGCGACGAGTCCTGGCCGACCAGTTCCTCACCCATGTAACGGATGCTGCCGCTGTGCGCCTGCGGCGAACCGCACAGCGTCATCAGCAGCGTGGACTTGCCGGCACCGTTGGCGCCGATCAGGGTCACGATCTCGCCCTGACGGACTTCGACGTTGACGCTGTGCAGGGCCTGGATCTTGCCGTAGAAGGTGGAAACGTTTTCGAACTGCAGCATTTACGCTTCCCCCAGGTAGGCTTTGATCACTTCAGGATTGTCGCGGATCTGTTCCGGCGTGCCGTCGGCCAGAGGCGTGCCCTGGTTGATCACGACGATGTGGTCGGAAATGCTCATGACCAGTTTCATGTCGTGTTCGATCAGCAGCACGGTGACGTTGTGCTCTTCACGCAGCATGCCGATCAGCGCTTTGAGGTCTTCGGTTTCCTTCGGATTGAGGCCGGCGGCCGGTTCGTCGAGCATCAGGATCCGTGGACGGGTCATCATGCAGCGGGCGATTTCCAGACGACGTTGCTGACCGTATGCCAGGGTGCCGGCAGTACGGTTGGCGAACTCCTTGAGGTTGACCTTTTCCAGCCAGTACTCGGCAAATTCCATCGCCTCGCGCTCGCTTTTGCGGAACGCCGGGGTCTTGAACAGGCCGGACAGGAAGTTGGTGTTCAGGTGACGGTGCTGGGCGATCAACAGGTTTTCGACCGCCGTCATGTCCTTGAACAACCGCACGTTCTGAAAGGTGCGCACCACGCCTTTGAGCGCGATCTTGTGGCCCGGCAGGCCCTGAATCGGCTCGCCGTCCAAAAGGATGCTGCCGCCGGTTGGCTGATAGAAACCGGTCAGGCAGTTGAACACCGTGGTCTTGCCCGCGCCGTTCGGCCCGATCAGCGCAACCACCTGTTTTTCCTTCACGGTCAGGGCCACGCCATTGACCGCCAGCAAGCCGCCGAAGCGCATGCTCAGGTTTTCGACCTTAAGAATCTCGCGGCTCATTTTCGCAACTCCATGTGAGGGCGTTGCATCGGCAGCAGACCTTGTGGACGCCAGATCATCATCAACACCATCAGGGCACCGAACATCAACATGCGGTACTCACTGAATTCACGCATCATTTCCGGCAACAGGATCATCACCACGGCCGCGAGAATCACGCCGAGCTGCGAGCCCATGCCACCCAATACGACGATGGCGAGGATGATCGCCGACTCGATGAAGGTGAAGGATTCCGGCGTCACCAGACCCTGACGGGCAGCGAAGAAGCTGCCGGCAAAACCGGCGAATGCAGCACCGAGGGTGAACGCGGAAAGCTTGATCACGGTTGGATTAAGACCCAGCGCGCGGCAGGCAATTTCGTCTTCACGCAGCGCTTCCCACGCGCGGCCGATCGGCATGCGCAGCAGACGGTTGATGACGAACAGTGCCGCCAGCGCCAGCAACAGGGCAACGAGGTAGAGGAAGATCACCTTGTTGATCGAGTTGTACTGCAAGCCGAAATACTCGTGGAAAGTTTGCATCCCTTCTGCGGCTTTACGTTCGAAGGTCAGACCGAAGAACGTCGGTTTCTCGATGTTGCTGATACCGTTCGGGCCACCGGTGATGTCCGTAAGGTTACGCAGGAACAGACGGATGATCTCGCCGAAGCCAAGGGTCACGATCGCCAGATAGTCACCGCGCAGTCGCAAGACCGGGAAGCCCAGCAGGAAGCCGAACGTCGCCGCCATCAGGCCGGCAATCGGCAGGCAGATCCAGAAGCTCAGGCCGTAGTAGTGCGACAGCAGCGCGTAGCTGTAGGCGCCGACGGCGTAGAAGCCGACGTAACCCAGGTCGAGCAGACCGGCCAGACCGACGACGATGTTCAGGCCCAGGCCGAGCATCACGTAGATCAGGATCAGCGTGGCGATGTCCACCGCGCCACGGGAACCGAAGAACGGCCACACCAGCGCAAGCAGGATCAGCCCAATGATGAAATAGCGCTGGGTGGTCGGCAGGGTCAGGAAGTTGCTGGCCTTGGCCGGGATCAGCGGCATGCCCGGCGAGGAACGCCAGGCCTTGCTGATCTGCTGGTTGAACAGCACGCGCAGGAACATCAGCACAGAGCAGATGGCGATGGTCGCCAGAACCGCCGTGCTGGTGTTGTGCACTTCCAGATTGATGCCGACGATGGTCAGTTTCAGACCGAGTACCGGGTAGGCCACGGCCCACACCAGCAAGGCACTGAACAGTGCCTGTTTAAGATTCCTAGTCATACTTTCTCAACCTCCGGACGGCCCAGAATGCCGGTCGGACGGAACAACAGCACCAGAACCAACAAGCCGAAAGCCACGACGTCCTTGTACTGGTCGCCGAAGATATCGGCACCGAAGGCTTCCGCCACCCCAAGCACCAGCCCGCCGAGCATGGCGCCGGGGATGCTGCCGATGCCGCCCAGTACCGCAGCGGTAAAGGCTTTGAGGCCGACAAGGAAACCGGCGTTCGGGTTGATCACCCCGTATTGCATGCTCAGCAGTACGGCCGCGACGGCCGCCAGCGCAGCACCAATGACGAAGGTCAGGGCGATGATGTTGTTGGTGTTGATACCCAGCAGGTTGGCCATCTTGATGTCTTCGGCGCAGGCGCGGCAGGCGCGGCCCAGACGAGAGCGGGAGATGAACAATGTCAGGCCGAGCATGGCGATCAGGGTCACCACGAACACCACGATTTGCATGTAGGAAATCAGCACTTCTTGTGCGCCACCTGGGCCGAAGGCAATGTTGCCCGGAATCAGGTTGGGGATAGCTTTGTCCTTGGAGTCTTGCGCCAGCAGAACCGTGTTCTGCAGGAAGATCGACATACCGATGGCGGAAATCAGCGGGATCAGACGGTTGCTGCCGCGCAAAGGGCGGTAGGCAATGCGTTCGATGCTGTAACCGTAGGAGCTGGTCACGACGATGCTGGCGATGAACGCCGCCGTCATCAACAGCGGGACACTGTCGAGTCCCATCATGGTCAGCCCGGCGATGGCGATGAACGCCACGTAGGAGCCGATCATGTACACCTCGCCGTGGGCGAAGTTGATCATTCCAATGATGCCGTAAACCATCGTGTAGCCGATGGCGATCAGGGCATACATGCTGCCAACGTTCAGGCCGTTAACCAGCTGTTGGAAGAAGTGATAGATGTCAGGCATTACAGCGCTCCTAAAAACCTGATACGCATTTCACTGGTGGAGTCATTTTCCCGCCCGGCCCCGTGGATCTTTATCCACTTCGAATCCGGGTTTTGCCAGCGAACCGCTGATGACGGTTTTGAGATTTTCAGGTGGGGAGACTGGCGGATCACGCCAGCGCGGCCCTATACATTCGTAAAACAAAGCCCACGGCACGCCGTGGGCTTTATTGGCAGTCAGTTCGGCAATGCCTTACTGAGGCGAAACTTCAGTTTTAGGTTTGCCGTTGTGCCACTCGTAGACTACGAATTTGAAGTCTTTCAAGTCGCCCTTGGCGTCGTAGCTCAGGTCGCCAGTCGGGGTCTTGAAGGTGCCGGCGTGAATGGCGTCTGCCACTTTGGTCGGGTCTTCGGACTTGGCAGCCTTGATGCCTTCGGCGATCAGGGTCACGGCCGAGTAGGCCGGGAACACGAACGGGCCGCTCGGGTCTTCTTTCTTCGCTTTGAATGCATCAGCCAGGGCGATGTTGGAAGGGTCCTGGTCGAAGGATTTCGGCAGGGTTACCAGCAGGCCTTCGGCAGCGTCTTTGGCGATCTGGGTGATCGAGTCGTTACCCACGCCTTCCGGACCCATGAACTTGGCTTTCAGGCCTTTTTCCTGAGCCTGGCGCAGGATCAGACCCAGCTCAGGGTGGTAGCCGCCGTAGTAAACGAAGTCGACGTTGGCTTGCTTGAGCTTGGCAATGATGGCCGAGAAGTCTTTGTCGCCAGCGTTGACGCCTTCGAATACGGCAACTTTGGTGCCTTTCTTCTCAAGGGTCGATTTGACGGCGGTAGCGATACCTTCACCGTACTGCTGCTTGTCGTGCAGGACGCCGACGATTTTCGGTTTGACGTGATCGGCAATGTAGTTACCGGCGGCAGGGCCCTGGGCGCTGTCCAGACCGATAGTACGGAAGATCATTTTGTAACCACGGGCGGTGATGTCCGGGCTGGTGGCAGCCGGGGTGATCATGATCACGCCTTCGTCTTCGTAGATGTCCGAAGCAGGTTGGGTAGAGCTGGAGCACAGGTGACCGACCACGAACTTGACGCCGTCGTTGACGACCTTGTTCGCAACAGCTACCGCTTGTTTCGGATCGCAGGCATCGTCGTATTCAACGGCTTCGAGTTTCTTGCCGTCGACGCCGCCCTTGGCGTTGATCTGCTCGATGGCCATTTTCGCGCCACTGAACTGCATGTCGCCGTACTGGGCTACAGGACCGGTTTTTGGACCGGCGATGCCGATTTTGATGGTGTCAGCTGCGAACGAATGGCTGGCAACCCCGGCCAGAACCATAGCGGCAAACAGTTTGGAAATCTGCTTAGTAGCCTTAGTCATAGTGCTCCACTCTTACTGTTGTAATTTTTTTGAGTTCTGGCGCCGTAGCAGCAGAACCGGGTCAGATATCTTTGCGATACCCTCCGGAAATGCCCCCGGCAACTGTACCGGTACAGTGTAGAGCGCCGGTTGTCAGCCTGGGAAGCGGGCGCCGAGGGGCAAAACTTGGGGGTGTCGCATTTTTGAATGAAAAAGACAGAATTGCGGCGGGGCGTTCGTGGGCATATATCCCAATCAGCAGCATTCCCTGGCGTTCCTGCTCTTTTCGTTCGGTAAAGCCATTTGCAACCGGGTTTTTCTGGCGGATCACCGACGTTATCATTCGCGTCGATTTCTTTTCCGGACAGTTCCCATGAATCAAGAACCTAGCACCCTCTATGCCAAGCTGCTTGGTGAAACCGCATCTATTACCTGGAAAGAGCTGGAGCCGTTCTTCGCCAAGGGTGCCCTATTGTGGGTCGACCCTGACCTTGATTTGATCGCCGCTGCCGAGGCCGTGGCGTCGGATGAGGGCGAGAAAGTCGCTGCCTGGCTGGCCGAAGACAGGGTCGCCAAGCTGTCTGAAACGCGGGCGCTGGATCTTTTTGAACGTGATCCGCAGCTGTGGGCGGTGGTGGTTTCGCCGTGGATTCTGATCCAGGAAAGGGCGCAGGTCTGACGGCTTGCACCTTTGTAGTGCGCGGCGTCATCGTTGAAAAGTGGGTAGCCGAGTAGCGTGATGGCACGTTGCCGTAGAGAAACGCCACAAGCGAGGGTGGCTCACGGTGACGTAAACGTAACGGGAACAGTTTAGTAAGCAGCCTAACGGCTGCTTAATTGTTTCTGGATGTTGGCAATGAAGGTTTGCGGTGTCTGGAGTGGCCTCTTCGCGAGCAGGCTCGCTCCCACATTTGGAATGCATCCCCCTGTGGGAGCGAGCCTGCTCGCGAATGGGGCGACTCGTTCCTGGATTAGACCGAGTAAGACTTGCCGGTATGGTTATTGAGGGAAATAACCTTGGTCTTGCCAATCCGGTGACGATAGATCTCGCGCAGGTACTTGATCGACTTCTTCACGCAATCGCGCGACAGGCGAATGTCGTTGATCGAGACAAACTTCTCTTTGTCGTTGATCAGCTCGCGGTACTTCTTCTCGTACATCGGTTTGATCGCGTACCAGTTGGTGTCGAGAATCTTCGCCGGGTTTTCGAATTCGTTGAGCAGATCATCAATGCGTTCTTCGTCGAAGTCCTCGTTGATGATGAAGTCGAGGATCGAATTGTCCAGCGTCTCGTCGAAACGGTACGGGGTCTTCGCGAAGCAGCGCTTGATGAACGCGACGATCAAGGTCAGGAAGTCGTCCGACAGGCACGGGCTCTTCGCAATCAATGTGGTCAGCGACAGGTTGGCCGAGGCGCCGATCACCAGTGCATAGCGCTTGAGCGTGGTGTTGGGGAACAGGCTGTTGAGGTGTGTCTTCAACCGGTTCAGGTCCATGTACGACAACTTGTAGTCTTTGGGCAGCGAAACGATCGAGACCACCGACGAGCAGTTCTTGAAGAAGTGCAGATCGTGCAGGGCGGCGGCGTCGTAACCGGAATTCTTGTACTGCTCCAGCGAGGCGCGATAGCGCTTTGACTCGATTGGCAACAGGCTGATGCCTTCGATGGCCTGGGTTACTTTGTTGAAGTGCGGCAGGTCGATCGAGCGGAAGAACAAATCGTCGATGTTCAGGCGCTGTGGCTCTTTATCGAACACCTTGAACTTGTCGCTGCTCGGCGGAGGCGTTTCCGGCACTACCGATTCGGCGTAGGCAATCGCCACCGGTCCGGCCAGGCTCATGAACAGGTCGTTGGCGTCGAGGCGAATGGTTTCGCCGATGTCGATGCCGGCGCGACGGAAGTAGTTCTGGTCGTAGTCAGTCGTGACTGCCTGCGCCGTCAGAATGTTGAAGATCTGCTGCGAGATGTACTGGTTGGCGTGCTTCTCCATCGCATTGACATCAATGTTCTGGATGTTGCCGTCGTCGCTCTCTTCGGCGTAACGCATGATGTCGTTGGAGATCAGCATCATTGCGTTCCACGGGCGGATACGGCCCATGACGCTGGCTTCGCTGCTGTCTTCGTTGGCGAAGTTGTAGGAGAAATCCCATTCTTCCGAGAGGTATTTGCACAGCAGGCGACCGGCGTTGATGTGCAGCGCCTCGGACATTTCGCTGCGGTGGTCGGAAATGTTCGGCAGCACGCAGATGCCGCTGGTGAAGATCGGTTCGAACACGAACGAATGACCGCTCTTGCCGTCATGTTCGTCCATCGGCTTGGTGTCGAACGTCTTGTTCATGTACGAGTGTTGCTGGGCCAGGCCAAATTCCGAGGCCATGCCCGAACCGGTACCGCCGCCGGCACTGAAGATCGAGAAGTACAGGCGCGACTGGTTGGCCTTGATGCCGCAGCTGTCGATCAGGTACGAGTGGATCATTTTCCAGTCGGGGCTGGAAAAACGCTGGGTGTCCTTGTTGAGGATGATCTTCGCCAGGTACTGGCCGAGGATCGGCGCGTTACCGGCGCCACCGGCGTGGACTTCGGACAAGTCCATGATCTTCATTTTGCTGTAGTCGCGCAGGAAACCGCTTTTCTCGCCCTTGCGCGAGAAACGGATACGCCCGGCGATGTCTTTGTCGAGGTCGCCGAGCATCACCAGCGGCTCGACCAGAAACACCGGTTTGGTCGACTTGTTCGGGCCGATCCGCAGGTTGTTCTTGATCCACTGTGCCGGGCTGTAACCCTTGTCGGCCAGGCGCCGGTCGGCTGCCCGATCCTCGTTGTTAAATTCGTTGAGGTAGAACTTGCGCGCGTTGTACACCAACTCCGCCACGTCGAGGGCGATGTTGGAGCCGCAGCGACCGAGGCCGATCAGGCACACCGACGGGAATTCCTGATCGTTGTGCTGTTCGTTATCGCCTTCCAGGTGCGGCGGACGCGGGAATACCAGATCACGCAGACCATCGAGGTTGTCGAGGATGCGATCGGTGTTGGTTTCGGTGAAGTACAGGTATTGCTGGGTACCCAGCGGACGCGAGGGGTGCAATGGCTTCGACGGTGACGGGCTGTTCGCAGCGGGGCTCAGGGTCAGATCGGATACCGCAGTGGCGGGATTATTTTTAGAAGTCATTTTGCGCCATATACCTGGACTGGTTGGCTCGGTGACTGATGTCAGCGAACCTCACGGAATAAGATCTCGCGTCTTTTTTGCGCGAATTAGGCCCGAGCGTCAGGGACTTGGCCTGACTGTCGCTTGGGGGAATCCTTTCCTGATCGTTGATGAATCGGCCATTATTCGGCGATCTTTAATCGAAAAGAGGCAAAATGATGTCAACGCTACCATCGTTGGGATTCGCCGGAATCGGTCTGATGGGGTTGCCGATGTGCCGGCGCCTGTTGGCCGCGGGTTATCCGTTGACCGTGTGGAACCGTAACCCGGCCAAGTGCGCGCCACTGGTCGAGGCCGGTGCCCGGCAGGTGGCGAGCCCCTCCGAGCTGTGCAAGCACGCCGACGTGGTGATGGTGTGTCTGGCCGATACGGCGGTGGTGCGCGAAGTGGTGTTCGGCCCGGCCGGTGTTGCCGAAGGTGCGAAGGGCGGTCAGTTGCTGGTGGATTTTTCCAGTCTTGAACCAACGGCTACTCGTGAGATGGCAGCGCAGCTGAAAAGTGAAACCGGTATGAGTTGGATGGATTCACCGGTTTCCGGCGGCGTGGTCGGTGCCGAGGCCGGCAGTCTGGCGATCATGGTCGGTGGCGATGCAGCCGACCTTGAGCGCGTGCGCCCGGTGTTGCTCAATCTCGGTCAACGCGTTACGCACATGGGCGGCATCGGCGCCGGGCAAGTGACCAAGGCCTGCAACCAGATGATAGTTGCCTGCAATGCGTTGGTGATTGCCGAAGTGGTGGCGCTGGCCGAGCAGGCGGGTGTTGATGCGAGTCTGATCGCCGAAGCGCTGGCTGGCGGTTTTGCCGATTCGAAACCGTTGCAGATCCTCGCTCCGCAAATGGCCGAAAGCCGTTTCGAACCGATCAAATGGCACGTACGCACGTTGCTCAAGGATCTCGACACCGCGGTGAAATTCTCCCGCGAGCAAGGCTCGGCGACGCCGATCAGCGGATTGGCCGCACAACTGATGCGCCTGCATGGGGCTCAGGGCTTTTTGGCGAAGGATCCAGCGACACTGGTGCAAATGTACCGCGCGCCAGAATCAACGGATTGACCGCATGTGAATGTTTACGCTGATTGATTTCTTCCAGCACCGGGCGCAGTTCGTCCAGCGGCACCGGACGGCTGAGCAGGTAGCCTTGGATAAAATCGCAGCCGGAACGCTCAAGGAATTCGTATTGCTCCAGGCTTTCCACGCCTTCAGTGACCACCTGCAAATGCAGGGTGTGGGCCATGACGATGATTGCCTGGACGATCTCCATGTCCGCCGTGGCTTTGGGAATGTCCAGAATGAACGAGCGGTCGATCTTCAGGGTGTTGAGCGGCAGGCGCTTGAGGTAGGCCAGCGACGAATAGCCGGTACCGAAGTCGTCGATCGACAGTGACACACCGAGGGCGCGGATCTGCCGCAGCAGCACCAGAGTGTTGGCAATGTTACCCATCAGGGCGTTTTCGGTGACTTCCAGTTCCAGCCGTTCCGGCGCGACGCCGGCGGTGCGCAGCGCACTTTCGATTTCGTCAGCCAACTCTTCCCGAGCCAGATTCAGCGGCGAGCAGTTCCAGGCGATTTTCAGCTCTGCGCAGCCGTGGTTCGACAGTTCGCCAAGGTCCCGGCAGGCCCTGCGCAGCACCCAGTTGTCCAGTTCGGCGATGAGACCATTGTTTTCGGCAATGCTGATGAAACGATCCGGTGTCAGTAGTCCGTGAAGCGGGTGTTGCCAGCGGATCAGCGCCTCTAACTTGGTGACCCGACCGGTTTTCAGTTCGAAGATCGGTTGGTAATACAGCATCAGACCATTTTCTTCGCGCAGGGCGTGGCGCAGTTCTTCTTCGAGTTGCAGTTCCAGAGTCGCGCGGTTTTTCAGGTTGGAATTGAAAAAGTGCAAGCCATTGCGCCCGGCACCTTTAGATTGATACAGGGCCAGATCCGCGTGCTTGAGCAGTTCTTCGCAGGTGGTGCCGTCTTCGGGAAACAGGCTGATGCCGATGCTGGTGGTCATCACCATCCGGCGTCCGGCCAGTTCTATCGGCTCCTTCATCTTCAGCATGATGCGCTGGGCCATGGTGCGCGCCTCTTCGCGATCGCGCAGGCCGATCAGGATGCAGAACTCGTCGCCGCCAAAACGCGCGACGACGTCTTCATGGCTGCGCACAGAGCTTTTGATGTGATTGGCAATGACCTTGAGCAGGGCGTCGCCGGCATCGTGGCCCAGGCTGTCGTTGATGCGTTTGAAGTGGTCGATGTCGAGAAACATGACCGCGAGCATGCCGCCCTCGGTGGTTTTCTGGCTGAGTTTCTCGGCGAAGATCTGGTTGAAGCCGCGGCGGTTGATCAGATTGGTCAGGGCGTCGTAGTTGGCCACTTGCTGCAATGACATGCGCGCCTGATCGAGTTGGCTGAGCAGGGCGTTGACCCGGCGCAGATCGTGTTCCTTGCTTTGCAGTTTCTTGTCGGCCAGCGCCGCGCTGATCGCGCTGCCGAGAATCAGCAGGATGATCAGCGCCACTGTCAGGCCCAGTTGCAAATGGCTGGTTTCGGCCGACAGGTCCGGTGCGCTGCCTTCCGGTAACACCAATTGCAGTGCGGCCATCCCGGTGAAGTGCATGCTGAAAATGCCCGCGCCGAGAATCAGTGCGGCGCTGTACTTGAGCATCTGATGAGCCAGGCCACTGCCTTCGCGCAAGTAGCCTGCGACCCATAACGCGGCGAAACTGGCGCCGATGGCGATGGCGATCGACAGCGCAAACAAAGTCGGTTGGTAGTAGGCGGTGGCGCTCGACTCCATGGCGGCCATGCCGACGTAATGCATGCCGGCAATACCGAGGCCGATGACCACAGCGGTTTTCAGGTAAAGCACCAGACTCGGCTGTGCCTCGCTCAGCGTGTGCATCGCCAGCCACGAGGCGAGCAGGGCGATCAGCAGGGAGAACAGGGTGATCGGCAGGTCGTAATGGATTTCGATCGGCGCCTGGAAAGCGAGCATGCCAATGAAGTGCATGGCCCAGATCCCGCCGGCCAGGCAGGTCGCGCCAATCCAGCGCCATAGGCGTTGCGAACCAAGGTCTTCGGCGTGAACGACCCGCTCGGCCATATCGAGCGTAGCGAAACTCGCGGCGCAGGCCACCAGATAGGCCACCAGCACCAGAAAGGGATTATGTGTGCAATCAAGAATGACCTGCCCGCTCTCCGGCAGCTCGGTAACAAACTGCAAACCAAGCCACTCCATAGCATGCCCCGTCTCTGAAGTCGTCCTAACCGCGCGGTTAACGCAGGCGAATGACAGGAGTATAGAGGCCGTTTTCGGGGTGCAAGGGGTAGTGGCACATTGGCGCTAACGATTTCGTCATTAGCGTCATAGCGATTGGTGCTAAATGTCAGGCGCTTTTATCGAAAGGGATTTCAGCCCAGTCCGATTGCAGGGGCGGCAAACCAAAACGGGCGCGGGCCTTATCGCAATCGACATTCTGTTCGCCGTTCTCCCAGGAAGCTTCGAATTCCCGGCAGGGACTGGAACGTTTTTCATAAATCGAGCAGTGCACTGTACTCCCGACTTCGCCGACCAATGCCGTGCAACGCGGCGATTTGCAGTCGGTGCCGTTCATTGCCACCCGACTGGGACTGATTTGTGTCACCAGTTCATCGGGCACCGTCCCCCCGGAAGATGAGCACTCACCCCAAAAAAAAGACACACGAAAATGGGAACAGCAGGCACCGCAATTCAGACACGGACTGACTTCGGACATGGGCGAGGGCATCAAAGGGATTGATCGGGAGATCCGGACGGATACGGCGGCCATTCTAGGCTTCGCCACGGACTTGGGAAGGGGGGCGCGAAACTATTTTTTTGTGGCAAGGTTTTGCCGCAAAAGCCCCGGTTTTCGGGGGATTACAGACTTATCAAGGGCTTACGTTTCGTTACAGTGCCATGGCCCGATATCAGGCAGACGAATGATCACAGACAGCCCCTGTCTGGCTGACTAGATTGCAGGTTCCGGGCTCGGATGCGTTGGCAGTGAAGCCCTATAACAATAAAGAGACGGACCCATGCAGAACTCGACCCAAGCGGCGAATGCCTGGCGCATTCTGTTCCTGCTGTTCCTCGCCAACCTGTTCAATTTTTTCGACCGCACCATCCCGGCGATCATCATCGAGCCGATCCGCATGGAATGGCACCTCAGCGACTTTCAACTGGGTATCGTCGGCACCGCATTCACCATTGTCTACGCGATTGCCGGTTTGCCCTTGGGGCGCATGGCCGACACCGGCTCACGCAGCAAACTGATGGGCTGGGGTCTGGCGACCTGGAGCGCGCTGACCGCCGTCAACGGGCTGGTGGGCAGTTTCTGGAGTTTCCTCATCGTGCGCATGGGGATCGGCATCGGTGAGGCCAGTTATGCGCCGGCGGCCAACTCGCTGATTGGCGACTTGTTCCCGGCGCACCGTCGGGCGCGGGCCATGGGCATTTTCATGTTGGGGCTGCCGCTGGGGCTGTTGCTGGCGTTCTTCACCATCGGTTGGATGGTCAAGGCTTTCGACAGTTGGCGCGCACCGTTCTTCATCGCCGCCGTACCGGGCCTGTTCCTCGCGATCTTCATGTTTTTCATCAAAGAACCCAAGCGCGGTGCGGCGGAAACCGTGCAGGTCTCACAGGAGAAAGTCGACAAGCCGATCCGTCGGATTCTCGCCGTGCCGACGTTCCTGTGGCTGGTGATGGCGGGGTTGTGTTTCAACTTCGCGACTTATGCCTGCAATTCGTTTCTGGTGCCGATGCTGCAGCGCTATTTCCTGATGCCATTGCAGGAAGCGGCAGTGGCGACCGGTGTGATTGTCGGCGTCACCGGGCTGGTCGGTTTGACTCTGGGTGGCTGGATCGCCGACAAGATCCACCAGCGTGTGGCCAATGGGCGGCTGCTGTTTGCCGCATTCAGCCTGATTGTCTCGACGGTGTGCACGGCATGGGCGCTGCATGCCGGGCGTATCGAGATCGGTGTGTTTGTCGCGGTGTTCAGCCTCGGCTGGCTATTTGCCTATAACTTCTACACCTGCGTGTATACGGCGATTCAGGACGTGGTCGAACCGCGTCTGCGCGCCACGGCGATGGCCTTGTTCTTTGCCGGCTTGTATCTGCTGGGCGGTGGTCTTGGGCCGGTGGTGGTGGGTGGGCTGTCGGATCACTTTGCCAAGTCGGCAATGGTTGCAGCGGGGGCGGAGCAGATGACCGAGGCGTTCAAGGCGGTCGGGCTGCATGATGCGATGTACCTGATCCCGGTGGCGCTGTTTCTGACCATGGTGTTTCTGTTTCTGGCGTCGCGGTGTTTTGTGCAGGATGCGAAGCGGATGAAGGAGGGGCTGGTGGCGGTGGTTGAGCCAGAGGTGGCTGCGGCGACTGCATAACCGCCTTCGCGAGCAGGCTCGCTCCCACAGTAGTTCTCCAGCGTGAACACAATCCCTGTGGGAGCGAGCCTGCTCGCGAAAGGGCCAGTAGCATCACCGGATAAATAACAGGCAAACAAAAAGGCCCGCATCACTGCGGGCCTTCTTGTTTTCAGCGGTGGAGCAGGGCGGTTTAGCCCGCCACCAACACCCGAATCGCTTCCAGTCGCAGTGCCGCTTTATCCAGCAGCGCCAGACCCTGCTCACGCTGTTCACGCAAGGCAACTAGTTCGCTGTCACGAACGGTCGGGTTGACCGCTTGCAATGCGGTCAGGCGCGCCAGTTCTTCGTCGGTGTCGGCCGCCAGACGGCGACGGGCCTCGGCCACGCGCTCGGCGTGACGCGGGGCGATCTTGTCTTCACCGGCGTTGATCCGTGGCGTCAGTTGATCGCGCTGGGCCTGAATAAACTTGTTGGCGCTGGCGCGCGGCACGCTTTCCAGTTGATCGTTGAGGGTTTCGAACGAGACGCGGGCCGACAGGTCGTTGCCGTTGGCATCGAGCAGGCAGCGCAGGGCCGCCGGCGGCAGGTAACGGCCCAGTTGCAGCGAGCGCGGGGCAACCACTTCGCTGACGTAAAGCAGCTCCAGCAGCACGGTGCCCGGCTTCAGCGCCTTGTTCTTGATCAGCGCGACCGCGGTGTTGCCCATCGAACCGGACAGCACCAGATCCATGCCGCCCTGCACCATCGGGTGTTCCCAGGTGATGAACTGCATGTCTTCGCGCGACAGCGCCTGGTTGCGGTCGTAAGTGATGGTCACGCCTTCGTCATCGCCCAGCGGGAAGCTGGCGTCGAGCATTTTTTCGCTCGGCTTGAGGATCAGGGCGTTTTCCGAATGGTCTTCGCTGTCGATACCGAACGCGTCGAACAGGGTTTCCATGTAGATCGGCAGGGCGAACTGATCGTCTTGCTCCAGGATGTCCTCGACCAACTGATCGCCTTCACCCGAGCCGCCGGAGTTGAGTTCCAGCAGACGGTCGCGACCGGTGTGCAGCTCTTCTTCCAGACGCTCGCGCTCGGTGCGCGCTTCGTCGATCAGCGCTTGCCACTCGCTGTCGTCGGCTTCTTCAAGCAGCGGCAGCAGGCGCGGGCCGAACTGATGCTGCAAGGCGTTGCCGGTCGGGCAAGTGTTGAGGAAGGCGTTAAGCGCTTCGTGGTACCACTGGAACAGACGCTCTTGCGGGCTGGTTTCCAGGTATGGCACGTGCAGTTCGATGATGTGTTTCTGGCCGATCCGGTCGAGACGACCGATACGCTGCTCAAGCAGGTCCGGGTGCGACGGCAGATCGAACAGCACCAAGTGATGCGCGAACTGGAAGTTGCGACCTTCACTGCCGATTTCCGAGCAGATCAGTACTTGCGCGCCAAACTCTTCGTCGGCGAAGTAGGCGGCGGCGCGGTCACGCTCAAGGATGTTCATGCCTTCGTGGAACACCGTGGCCGGGATGCCGGAGCGCACGCGCAGGGCGTCTTCCAGGTCCATCGCGGTTTCGGCGTGGGCGCAGATCACCAGCACTTTGGTGCGTTTGAGCATTTTCAGCTGATCGATCAGCCACTCGACGCGCGGATCGAATTTCCACCAGCGCTCTTCTTCGCTGGCGTCCGGCTGGGCCTGGAAGCTGACTTCCGGGTACAGCTCGGCATGGTCGCCCAGCGGCAGTTCCAGATATTCGTCCGGGCATGGCAGCGGGTACGGATGCAGTTTGCGCTCCGGGAAACCCTGCACAGCGGCGCGGGTGTTACGGAACAGCACGCGGCCGGTACCGTGGCGGTCGAGCAGTTCACGCACGAGACGGGCGCTGGCTTCGGTGTCGCCATCGTTGACCGCGGTCAACAGGGCTTCGCCTTCGTTGCCGAGGAAACCGTGAATGGTCTTGTGTGCTTCAGGCGACAGGCGCCCTTTGTCCAGCAGCTCCTGAACGGCTTCGGCCACCGGGCGATAGTTTTCGCTCTCGGCGCGGAAGGCGGCCAGGTCATGGAAACGGTTTGGATCGAGCAGGCGCAGACGGGCGAAGTGGCTGTCCTGACCAAGTTGTTCCGGGGTGGCGGTGAGCAGCAGCACGCCCGGAATCACTTCGGCCAGTTGTTCGACCAGCGAATACTCGGGGCTGGCCTTTTCTTCGTGCCAGACCAAGTGGTGCGCTTCGTCGACTACCATCAAGTCCCAGCCAGCGGCGAACAATGCGTCCTGGGCCTTTTCGTCGTCGACCAGCCATTCCAGCGCAACCAGCGCGAGTTGAGTGTCTTCGAACGGGTTGGCGGCATCGCTCTCGATGAAGCGTTCTTCGTCGAACAGCGCGACCTGCAGATTGAAGCGGCGGCGCATTTCCACCAGCCACTGGTGCTGGAGGTTTTCCGGCACCAGGATCAGCACGCGATTGGCGCGGCCCGAGAGCAGTTGGCGATGGATGACCAGACCGGCTTCGATGGTTTTACCCAGACCCACTTCGTCCGCCAGCAAAACCCGCGGCGCGATACGGTCAGCGACTTCACGGGCAATGTGCAACTGGTGAGCGATCGGTTGCGCACGCACGCCACCCAGGCCCCAGAGCGAAGATTGCAACTGGCGGCTGGTGTGTTCGAGGGTGTTGTAGCGCAGGGAGAACCACGCCAGCGGGTCGATCTGACCGGCGAACAGACGGTCGCTGGCCAGACGGAACTGAATGAAGTTCGACAGCTGGGTTTCCGGCAGGGTGACGGCTTCGTTCTGCCCGTTGAGACCGTGATAGACCATCAGCCCGTCGACATCGTCGACTTGCTGCACGGTCATCTTCCAGCCTTCGAAGTGGGTAATGCTGTCACCCGGCGAGAACCGCACGCGGGTCAGGGGCGCATTCCGTAGCGCGTACTGGCGGGTTTCGCCAGTGGCCGGGTAAAGCACGGTCAACAAGCGGCCGTCCTGTGCCAGAACGGTGCCTAAACCAAGCTCTGCTTCGCTGTCACTGATCCAGCGTTGCCCCGGTTGATACTGCTGCGCCATGCTGCCTGACTCCCACCTTGAAAAAGCGGGCTATCTTAACGGAATGAGGCCCCGAGGCCAAAGGATTAGGAGCCGTGGCCTGCTTTTAACTGCAAAGGGAAGATTAGGTCATGCGTCGGATTTGCGCGGGAGCAGGGCACCAGTGAGTGCCAACCCGGTCACAAGTTTGCGACCGGCGGCTCAAGCCGTCCACGTCCAAGCCGATAGCCTGCTCACAGGAGACCCTTTATATGCTGCCACCGATGCTCCCCCTGAGCGCCGTGCCGATCACTTCCCAGCAGGATCCGATCCGCCAGCGGCCGGACATTCCTCCGGTGGTACCGGTGCAGGAAAGCTCCAACGAAAGCACGATCGATCTGCAAAAACGCGATCCTGAAGAGGACGGGCTGCTGCTGCGCGAAGAACAGCGTCGCCAGCAGGAGCGTGATCGTCGGCGCCGCGAAGCCGATGAAGACCCTGAGGAACACCTCGCCGTGCCGGGTACGGCACTCAATGCAGACAACACGGTGCCGGTGGTGCCGCTGATGGAAGATCAGCCGCGTCAGGGCTTGTGGGTCGATATCGAGATTTGAGGTGTGCCGACTGGTCAGCGCAGGCGCCAGGCTGCATTATTGGCGCAGTCCTGCCCATGTTGTGGCAGTTGTGATTTCCTCAAGTGATGCACCGAACGCCATGAGCCAAGACGACAAACTGATCGACCTCAGTACCGAACGCGCCAAGCGTGTGCATGACCTCAACGAGAAGCGTCTGAACGAAGTGCGCAATGCCTTCGAACAGGCCATGCCGTTGGGAAAAGCCAAGAAGAAGTCGAAAAACAAACCGAAAAAGCGTTGATCTCCCCTGCATCCGTTGATGCAGGTCAGTTATTTTCCCGCCTTTGTTTGCTGTGTTGACCGGACTTGATCCTGGTCAATTTCTGCGCCTGCGTGATTGGTTAACTTAGCTCCATCGCAGCAGAGCAGGGGCCAGGAGGCCACAGTCATGTTTTTCGATAACGTGGTGTTTGCCGGGGTTCTGACGGTTGGGCTCATGGTTCTGTTTTTTGCAGGGTTTGGATTTTTTATCTGGAAGGATGCGAATAAGCGCAAGAAGTAGTTCTTCTGGATTGATGGGCACGCAAGGCATTTTGGGCGACTTCGGTTGCCCTTTTTTTTGCCTGCGCGTTGGGGGTTTTGGGTGAATATCCGTTGCTGCGGTAACGGCCGCTTAGGGTTCCGCCCTTACGGCGGGTCACTTTGGCAAACGCCCCAAAGTAACCAAAGGTCTTTGCCCTGACGTTCGGCCCTCGCTGTGGCTCGGGTTCCTTCGCTCCGGGATTGATCCGGGCGCATCGCTTCCGGTTTGCTTCGCTGCACCTCCTTTCGATGTGTTTGGCTTCGCCAAACGGTCGCTGCGCTCCCACCCCCCGGATCAATCCCTCCACTCAGCCTTCCGACGGGCTCTGAGATCAAAAGCGGTACTCGAGCTAACGCTCATTGTGTTGAGTGGGGCGGCATGCGCCGCGTGTGGGGGGTATTCATATCCTTGTGGGATCGATGGCGGCCTGACAGCCGACCAAGCTCTGGTGGGTGTACTCATTCCTTGTGAGCTTCCGAAGCTGCGATTTTTTGATCTGTTTTGGCTTTGGCTTTGGCTTTGGCTCTTGATGTTGCTTTTGCTCTTTTGCCCCCATCGGCAGGCCGAGCGAAGGTGTTCATCAGGGGGGAGGCGCGCAGCGCCGTGCGGCGAAGCCGCATCCATCGAAAGGAGGTGCAGCGAAGCAAACCGGAAGCGATGCCCCCGGATGGACACCGTAGCGAGGGAACACTGAGCCTTAGCGAAGTGCCGTACGCCGGGGGCAAAGCCTTTTGCTTACTTTTCGGCGTTTGGAAAAGTGAGTCGCTGTAAGAGCGAAACCGCCAGCGGCAACACCCGCAGCAACGGATATGCCCCCAATCCCAATCCCAATCCCAAAATCCAAAAAAAAAAAGGCGCGATCCTCTCGAATCGCGCCTTTTTCATTTCCAGCTATCTATCAGCTACCCAGCGCCTTCGACGCCAGCCAGAACAACCCGGCCGACAGTGCCACGGTCGCCGGCAGGGTCAGTACCCAGGCCAGCAGGATGGTTTTCACCGTGCCGCCTTGCAGGCCGCTTTTGTTGGCGACCATGGTGCCGGCCACGCCCGAGGAGAGGACGTGGGTGGTGGACACCGGCAGGCTGAAGATGTTGGCCATGCCGATCAGGGTGGCGGTGGTGATCTGCGCCGACATGCCCTGGGAGTAGGTCATGCCTTGCTTGCCGATCTTCTCGCCGATGGTCAGTACCACGCGTTTCCAGCCAACCATGGTGCCCAGGCCCAAGGCCAGTGCAACCGCCAGAATCACCCAGAACGGCGCGTATTCGGTGGTGGTGGTCAGGTCTTTGCGCAGTTTGTCCAGGTCAGCCTTTTCACGGGGTTCCAGGCCAGGCAACTTGCCGACTTTCTTCGCGGTGTCGTCCAGGCACAGCAGATAGCGACGCACTTCAATGCGGCTTTCCGACGACAGCGAATGGTAGTCCGCTACACCTTTGAGGGTGTGGAGCAGGGCGGAGATGGTCGGTTCAGTCTGTTGCGGGTTGCAGCGGAATTTCTCCGGCAGATCGCCTTCTACGCTCTTGCCCAGGGCCAGGAACTCACCGAGGGAGTCGGCGTTGCGCTGGTAGAACTGGCTCAGATGCAGGGTCGCATCGCGGGTACGTTCGATCTGGTAGGTCGTGCTGTTCAGGTCGAGTACGAACTGCGCAGGGACGATACCGATCAGCACCAGCATGATCAGGCCGATACCTTTCTGACCATCGTTGGAGCCGTGCACGAAGCTGACGGCCATGGCCGAGATCACCAAGACGAGGCGGTTCCAGAACGGCGGGTGCTTCTTGTCGTCGATCTTGCGGCGCTGTTCCGGCGTCTTGTGCATCTTCGACAGCGGTCGCCACCATTTCAGGCCGATCAGTATCAGTGCGGCGATCAGGAAACCAGCCATCGGCGAGAACACCAGCGAGGCGCCGATGTCGATCGCTTTCTGCCAGTTCACGCCGTCGGCCAACGGTATGTCGTTGATCAGGGCGTTGGCCAGGCCAACCCCGAGGATCGAGCCGATCAGGGTATGGGAACTGGACGCCGGGATACCGAAGTACCAGGTGCCAAGGTTCCAGGCGATTGCCGCGGCGAGCAACGAGAACACCATCGCCAGGCCATGGCCGGTGTTCACATTGATCAGCAGCTCAACCGGCAGCAAGTGGACAATGGCATACGCCACGCCAACGCCACCCAGCAGCACGCCGAGGAAATTGAACACACCGGAGAAGAACACCGCCAGGTGAGGCGGCATGGCTTTGGTGTAGATAACAGTGGCTACCGCGTTAGCGGTGTCATGAAATCCATTGATGAACTCGAAGGCGAGGACAAACGTCAGGGCGAGCAAGAGGCTCACAAGCACCCAAGCATCCAGTCCGCTGAATAAATCGATCATGAAGGTTTTCTGACCCGGTCGTAAGGGGGCGCGATTATGCCAGAAAAGTCTCGAAATCGATGCCCTCCCTGCTCATCGGTAACATTCTTCTTCGATTTAATTTGTTGCAGCGCGTTAAAACCCAGTGTCACGCAGGGTTTTTCAACCTGTTGATTTTCAATGGAAAAGTATTCGGAAGCGCACCTTTTTCCGTGGAGATTGCGGGCTCAAACGCTTGTCTGAAATATCTTTGAAACCTTTATGTAGCTCCCCATTAGCGTTCATGACGGGGAGATAGCCGCTGCCCGCGGGTAGCGGGCGCGCATGGCATCGTCGATACACCGCGTTTGTAACGGTGCGCACGGCTGCCTTGGAAATGATCAAAACCCGTGGCTCATGGCTCTTCGGCTTTGAGTTCCTTTTCGATCTTTTCAATTTCTTGCTTGAAGACCTGATCCTGAACGGTGGGGCGTTTACGCCATGCCTTGCGTTCCGGTTCTGGCTGAGCGGCGTAGGTGGTGACTTCCCCGCCGTAAACTTCCTTGTAACGTTGTTCCTGGCGCTCAAGTTCCGCGCGCAGTTCGTCTTTCGTCACAGTGCTACCTGTTTGAGTTGAGTTAAATGTCTGGTGAAACGCACGGCAACAAATCGATTGAGCGGGTCCGTCGAGTGCCAATACCTGAACAGGCATTGATGTAGTCGGCAGGGCGATCAAGACTTCCATGTTGCAGGCGGGCTACGGCACCAGATTAAAACTGACGTAGCATCAGCTTCCTGTTTCAGCGAGCGCTGGCGTTGCATGAGTCATTTGCGTCAGGCGCTGGCCGGGCTGTCGGCGATGGACATCGCGTCAGCGGGTGGCGACCACGGCAAGTAAAGAACGGCGGTCCCACTGAGGTGCATTATAGCGGTCGATTCGGGAATGACTATCTTTGCCAAGTTAAAAAAGGTTCTGGATGTGTGATCGTTATGTTACTGACAACTTTTATCGGTAGTTGCCTCACGGGCAAACCGTTATTTGCCAAGCGATCTGTTTTTGGCGCCATTAAGTCGAACAACTAAAAACGCTGATTCAGTGTGCGTTCAAAGTTGCGCAAACCGCTCACGCGGCCGAACCTGCGCTGTGTGCTCGATTGCGATTATCGGTCGACGGTTCGATAATCGCCCAATGTTGTTGGCGTTGCTCTTGTGCATCTCCCTCTGAGCCGATTGTATAGCCCGTGATCCGAGCCGGATAAAGGACCTGAAATGAACGACCAAATGCGCAACTCCTTCACCTCCGTGGCGCCGCCGATCGTCGCTTCGCCGGCCAAACGGATCCAGGCGCTGACAGGCGATCCGGATTTCATGACCTCGCTGGCCCGTGGCCTGGCGGTGGTGCAGGCATTTCAGGAGCGCAAAAGGCATTTGACCATCGCCCAGATCAGCCACCGCACGGAAATTCCCCGCGCTGCGGTGCGCCGATGCCTGCACACCTTGATCAAACTCGGCTACGCCACCACCGATGGCCGCACGTATTCGCTGCTGCCGAAAGTACTGACCCTTGGCCATGCCTATTTATCCTCGACGCCGTTGGCCGTTTCCGCGCAGCCCTACCTCGACCGCATGAGTGAGCAACTGCACGAAGCTTGCAACATGGCCACGCTTGAGGGCGACGACATTCTCTATATCGCCCGATCGGCGACGACTCAGCGACTGATCTCCGTGGATCTCTCGGTGGGCGGACGTTTGCCGGCCTATTGCACGTCGATGGGGCGGATTCTGCTGGCCGCGCTGGACGACACGACGCTACGCGAATACCTCGATCACGCCGAACTGGTCGCCAAGACCAGCCGCACGATTCACACCCCCGACGCACTGCTCGAATGCCTGCAAGAAGTGCGGCAGCAGGGTTGGTGCATTGTCGATCAGGAACTGGAACAAGGCCTGCGCTCGATTGCCGTGCCGGTCTACGACGCCTCGGGGCAAGTGGTGGCCGCGCTCAACGTCAGCACCCACGCCGGCCGAGTCAGCCGCACCGAGCTGGAGCAGCGCTTTCTGCCGGGCCTGCTCAGTGCCAGCCGCGACCTCAGCGCGCAGTTGTTTGCCTGATGAAGCTGTTCGATAAACGCACAGTGTTGCGTTTATCGAATTGACGCTAAAACCCTCGGATCATTAATGTCGCGGCAGCGTCATCCGGCGCTGAGCGAAAGCGTCAGCCGGACTGCCGACTCCCATAATAATGACAAGAGGCAACTCCCCATGCGCACGTTCCCCGACTGTCGCCGCCCCAGTTCCTGTTGCCGGGTTCCCCGCAACGCCTGATTGCAACCTTCTATTCTTGTCACCGTGCCGCTCCTTGGCCGGTCGCCGTTCGACTGCGTTTTTTGCGTGGAATAAAAACAATGAACCAGCCTCAGTCCGCTGTAGGTAACTGCCTCGACGTGCAGTCCTTTATCAACGCCCAACCGATCTCGCGCTATCAGTGGCGGGTGGTGATCCTGTGTTTCCTGATTGTGTTTCTTGATGGCCTCGACACCGCAGCGATGGGCTTCATTGCCCCGGCGCTGTCGCAGGATTGGGGCATCGACCGCGCCAGCCTTGGCCCGGTGATGAGTGCCGCGCTGATCGGCATGGTCTTCGGCGCACTCGGTTCCGGGCCTCTGGCTGACCGCTTCGGGCGCAAAGTCGTACTGGTTGGCGCGGTTGTGCTGTTCGGCGCTTTCAGCCTGGCATCGGCGTACAGCACCAACGTCGAACAATTGCTGGTGCTGCGCTTTTTGACCGGCCTCGGTCTGGGCGCGGGGATGCCGAACGCGACGACGCTGCTGTCGGAATACACTCCGGAGCGCAAGAAGTCGCTTCTGGTGACCAGCATGTTCTGTGGTTTCAACCTTGGCATGGCCGGTGGCGGGTTCATTTCCGCCAAGTTGATCCCGGCGTTCGGCTGGCACAGCCTGTTGCTGATCGGCGGCATTTTGCCCTTGATCCTCGCCGTGGTGCTGCTGTTCTGGCTGCCGGAATCGGCGCGCTACCTTGTAGTCCGTAACCGTGGCACTGACAAAGTCCGCAAGACGCTGGCGCCGATTGATCCGGTGGTGGTCGCGCAGGCTTCGAGTTTCAGCGTCCCGGAACAGAAAACCGTCAAGGCGCGTAACGTGTTCGCAGTGATCTTTTCCGGCACCTACAGCGCCGGCACGCTGCTGTTGTGGCTGACGTACTTCATGGGCTTGGTGATTGTGTACCTGCTGACCAGTTGGCTGCCGACGCTGATGCGTGACAGCGGCGCGAGCATGGAGCAGGCCGCGTTTATCGGCGCATTGTTCCAGTTCGGCGGGGTATTGAGTGCGGTCGGTGTGGGATGGGCGATGGATCGCTTCAATCCGCACAAGGTCATCGGCATTTTCTATCTGCTGGCCGGGTTTTTTGCCTACGCGGTGGGGCAGAGTCTGGGCAACATCACATTGCTGGCGACCTTGGTGTTGGTGGCGGGGATGTGCGTGAACGGTGCGCAATCGGCGATGCCTTCGTTGGCGGCGCGGTTCTATCCGACGCAGGGCCGGGCAACCGGCGTCTCATGGATGCTGGGGATTGGCCGTTTCGGCGCGATTCTCGGCGCGTGGATGGGCGCGACGCTGCTGGGGTTGGGCTGGAATTTCGAGCAGGTGTTGACGGCGCTGGTGATTCCGGCAGCGTTGGCGACCACGGCGGTGGTGATCAAAGGCATGGTGAGTCATGCGGATGCGACTTGATATCGCGCTGTAGATTGAAAAGATCGCAGCCTGCGGCGGCTCCTGAATTGGAATACATACCCCTGTAGAGAGCTGCCGCAGGCTGCGATCTTTTGCAGACAACACACAAAGTTAGGCTGACAACAATCTGTTCGATAAACGAACACTGAGTCGATTATCGGATTGTTTGGCAAATTTCCCAGGCTTAATCTGCAGTGACTCCGGCGCTGAACCTCGCGCCTTTTTTATCACTGGCGATCCATTACAAAAACGGGAGCCCGCTCCATGGCTGAGATCCTTTCGCTGCACGACGCGGTGAAGCAATTCGTCAACGACGGCGACACCGTTGCGCTCGAAGGCTTCACTCACCTGATCCCTACGGCAGCGGGTCATGAAATCATTCGTCAGGGCAAGAAAGATCTGACTCTGGTGCGGATGACGCCTGACCTGATCTACGACCAACTGATCGGCGCCGGCTGTGCGCGCAAGCTGATCTTCTCTTGGGGTGGCAATCCGGGTGTGGGTTCGCTGCATCGTCTGCGCGATGCCGTCGAGAAACAATGGCCGCACCCGCTGGAAATCGAAGAACACAGCCACGCCGACCTGGCCAATGCCTACGTCGCCGGCGCTTCCGGCTTGCCGTTCGCTGTGCTGCGCGCCTACGCCGGCTCCGACCTGCCGAAGGTCAACCCGCTGATCAAATCCGTCACCTGCCCGTTCACCGGTGAAGTGCTGGCGGCGGTGCCGTCGGTGCGCCCGGACGTCACTGTGATCCACGCGCAGAAAGCCGACCGCCAAGGCAACGTGTTGCTGTGGGGCATTCTCGGCGTGCAGAAAGAAGCCGCACTGGCCGCCAAACGCTGCATCGTTACCGTCGAGGAAATCGTCGACAACCTCAACGCACCGATGAACGCCTGCGTGCTGCCAACCTGGGCCTTGAGCGCGGTCTGTCACGTCCCGGGTGGCGCGCATCCTTCCTACGCCCACGGTTACACCGAGCGTGACAATCGTTTCTATCAGGCGTGGGACCCGATTGCCCGCGACCGTGAGACGTTTACCGCGTGGATCAACGAATACATCCATGGCTGCGCTGATTTCAGCGAGTTCCAGGCCAAGTTGGCCGCTGCTTCGGAGGCCAAGTAATGACTTACACCACTAATGAAATGATGACCGTCGCCGCAGCCCGTCGCCTGAAGAACGGCTCGGTGTGCTTCGTTGGCATCGGCTTGCCGTCGAAAGCCGCCAACCTCGCGCGCCTGACTTCATCGCCGGACGTGGTGCTGATTTACGAATCCGGCCCGATTGGCGCCAAACCAAGCGTACTGCCGCTGTCCATCGGTGACGGCGAGTTGGCGGAAACCGCTGACACCGTCGTGCCGACCGGTGAGATTTTTCGCTATTGGTTGCAGGGCGGACGCATCGACGTCGGTTTTCTCGGCGCGGCGCAGGTCGACCGTTTCGGCAACATCAACACCACTGTGGTCGGCGACTACCATTCGCCGAAAGTGCGTCTGCCGGGAGCCGGCGGAGCGCCGGAGATTGCCGGCTCGGCGAAGAGTGTACTGATCATCCTTAAACAGTCGGCGCGCTCGTTTGTCGACAAGCTCGATTTCATCACCTCGGTCGGCCATGGCGAGGGCGGCGATTCGCGCAAGCGACTGGGCCTGCCGGGCGCCGGTCCGGTCGGCATCATCACCGACCTGTGCATCATGGAACCGGAGGAGGGCACTCACGAATTCGTGGTCACCGCACTGCACCCGGGCGTGACTCGCGAGCAAGTGGTTGCCGCCACCGGTTGGGCGATCCGCTTTGCCGACAACGTTGAACAAACCGCCGAGCCGACCGAGGTCGAGCTGACTGCGTTGCGTGATCTCGAAGCGCGCACCGCTGCGGCGCACGGTCAGGCACCGGGAGAAGCATGATGCGTGACGTTTATATCTGCGATGCGATTCGTACCCCCATCGGCCGTTTCGGCGGTGGTTTGTCCGCCGTTCGCGCCGACGATCTGGCCGCTGTGCCGATCAAGGCGCTGATGGAACGCAACCCGTCGGTGGACTGGAGTGCAATCGACGAGGTGTTCCTCGGCTGCGCCAACCAGGCTGGCGAAGACAACCGCAACGTCGCACGCATGGCGCTGCTGCTGGCAGGCCTGCCGGAAACCGTGCCCGGCGTGACCCTCAATCGCCTCTGCGCTTCGGGCATGGATGCGATCGGCACGGCGTTTCGCGCCATCGCCAGCGGCGAGATGGAGCTGGCGATTGCCGGCGGCGTCGAGTCGATGTCCCGCGCACCGTTCGTGATGGGCAAGGCTGATGCAGCGTTCTCACGCAATATGAAACTGGAAGACACCACCATCGGCTGGCGCTTCATCAACCCGTTGATGAAAGCCCAGTACGGCGTCGACGCGATGCCGCAGACCGCCGACAACGTCGCTGACGATTACGAAGTTTCCCGCGAGGATCAGGACGCTTTCGCCCTGCGCAGTCAGCAACGGACAGCCGCCGCGCAGGCCGCCGGCTACTTCGCTGAAGAAATCGTCGAAGTACGGATCGCCCACAAGAAGGGCGAAACGGTGGTCAGCCAGGATGAACACCCGCGCGCTGACACGACGATCGAAGCGCTGACCAAACTGAAACCGGTCAACGGCCCGGACAAGACTGTCACCGCCGGTAATGCCTCGGGCGTGAACGACGGCGCCGCCGCGCTGATTCTGGCCTCGGCCGAAGCCGTGAAAAAACACGGTTTGACCGCCCGCGCCAAAGTGCTGGGCATGGCCAGTGCCGGTGTCGCGCCACGGGTAATGGGCATCGGCCCGGTGCCAGCGGTGCGTAAACTGATCGAGCGTCTAGGTGTGGCGGTCAGCGATTTCGATGTGATCGAACTCAACGAAGCGTTTGCCAGCCAGGGTTTGGCGGTGCTGCGTGAACTGGGCTTGGCGGACGACGCCGCGCAGGTCAACCCGAATGGCGGCGCGATTGCCTTGGGTCACCCGTTGGGCATGAGCGGCGCGCGCCTGGTGCTGACGGCGCTGCATCAGCTGGAAAAGACCGGTGGCAAGAAAGGTCTGGCGACTATGTGCGTCGGTGTCGGCCAAGGACTTGCCTTGGCCATCGAACGCGTCTGACGCAAGCCGTGACGAATAAGAACAGAGGAAAGCGAAATGACTGACAAGCCTGGCTACCGTCGTCCGCAGGAAGGCACCCAGCCTGAGTACCTGCACCCGACGTATCAATCCACCAATTTGCGCTCGCCCTCCAAGCCGTTGGTGTTTCTGCCCCACTCGCTGTCGGAAATCACTGGCCCGACCATCGGCGCCGAGCGTGTGGGCGAAAAAGACAACGACCTGACCGCCCAGCATGACGGCGAACCACAGGGCGAGCGGATCATCATTCACGGCCGTGTGCTCGACGAAAACGGTCTGCCGGTGCCGGGGATTCTCGTAGAAATCTGGCAGGCCAACGCCGCCGGCCGCTACAACCACCCGCGCGACCTGCACGACGCGCCGCTGGACCCGAACTTCACCGGCACCGGTCGCACCGTGACCGACGCCGATGGCTGGTATCAGTTCCAGACCATCAAGCCCGGCGCCTATCCGTGGGGTAACCACCACAACGCCTGGCGCCCGGCGCACATCCATTTCTCGCTGTTCGGGCCGAGCATACTGACCCGCTTGGTGACGCAGATGTATTTCCCCGGCGACCCGTTGCTGGCCTACGACCCGATCTACAACTGCGTACCGGATACGTCCGCCAAGGAACGCCTGATCGCTGCTTTCGATCTGGAAAAAACCATTCCGTCCTACGCCCTCGGTTACCGTTGGGACATCGTGCTGCGCGGCCGTGATGCCACGCCGATGGAGAAATAAGATGACCCTGAATGCGACCACGTCCCACACCGTCGGGCCTTACTACCACATCGGTCTGACCTGGCTGAACCTTGAAAACCTCGCCAATGAACTGACCCTCGGCGAGCGTGTGGCGATCACCGGACAAGTCGTCGATGGCAACGGCGATGTGGTTAATGACGCCATGCTCGAAGTCTGGCAAGCCAACGCCGCCGGCAAATACGACCATCCGGAAGACGAGCAGGACAAACCGTTGGACCCGCACTTCGAAGGTTTTGGTCGGGTGCCGGTGGATGCCGAAGGGCGTTTTCGGTTCACCACGATCAAGCCAGGCACGGTCGAGGGTTTGAAGGGCTCGACCCAGGCGCCGCATCTGGTGGTGTTGGTGTTTGCTCGCGGGTTGGTGAAGCACTTGTTGACGCGGATCTATTTTGACGGCGAGCCGGCGAACGTGAATGACTCGCTGCTGGAATGTGTGCCGGCCGAGCGCCGCACGACGTTGCTGGCAAAGCCCGATGCGTCGGGTGTGTACCAGTGGAATGTGATTCTGCAGGGCACAGATGCCGAGACGGTGTTCTTCGATTATTGAAAGAACACCGCTATTCCAGTGGAGTGAGTTTTGTGGTGAGGGGATTTATCCCCGACCGAGTGCGCAGCACTCGCAAAACCCCAGAGCGCGGTAAATCTATTGCACCGTGATCGCCGGTCTTGGGGCTGCTTCGCAGCCCATCGGGGATAAATCGCCTCGCCACAAAGCCCGCTTTCATAGGCGTGGCCTGTGTTACCGAGCCAATGTGGAACGGGACTGTTGCAAAGTGTGTCTAGACTCTCACTGTCCCTATCGAGTGAAAAACAATGACAACCACCACAGCCCATTACACCGGCGAAGAGCGTAGCAAGCGCATCTTCGCCATTGTCGGCGCCTCGTCCGGCAACCTCGTCGAATGGTTCGACTTCTACGTCTACGCCTTCTGCGCGATCTATTTTGCCCCGGCGTTTTTCCCTTCCGACAACCCGACGGTACAACTGGTCAACACCGCCGGTGTATTCGCTGCCGGGTTTCTGATGCGACCTATTGGTGGCTGGATCTTCGGGCGCGTGGCGGATAAGCACGGGCGCAAGAACTCGATGCTGATCTCGATTCTGATGATGTGCTTCGGCTCATTGCTGATCGCCTGTCTGCCGACCTACAAGGACATCGGCGTCTGGGCGCCGGTGCTGTTGCTGTTCGCACGTCTGCTGCAAGGTTTGTCGGTGGGTGGCGAATACGGCACCACCGCGACTTACATGAGTGAAGTTGCGCTCAAGGGCCAGCGCGGGTTCTTTGCCTCGTTCCAGTACGTGACGTTGATTGGCGGGCAATTGCTGGCGGTGTCCTTGGTGGTGGTGCTTCAGCAGTTCCTCACCGAAGATGACCTGCGCGCCTACGGCTGGCGGATTCCGTTCGTGGTCGGTGCGGTGGCGGCGTTGATTTCGCTGTTCCTGCGTCGTTCGCTGAAAGAAACCACCAGCAAGGAAATGCGCGAGAACAAGGACGCCGGCAGCATCCGTGCGCTGTTTCGCGATCACAAAGCCGCGTTTATCACTGTGCTGGGTTACACCGCCGGTGGCTCGCTGATTTTCTACACCTTCACCACGTACATGCAGAAATATCTGGTGAACACTGCCGGCATGCACGCCAAGACCGCCAGCTACATCATGACCGGCGCGCTGTTCTTGTATATGTGCATGCAACCGCTGTTCGGCATGCTCGCCGACAAGATCGGCCGACGTAGCTCGATGCTCTGGTTCGGCGCGCTGGGTACGCTGTTCACCGTGCCGATCCTGCTCAGCCTGAAGGGCGTCAGCAGTCCGTTTCTGGCTTTTGTACTGATCACCATTGCGCTGGCCATTGTCAGTTTCTACACCTCGATCAGCGGCCTGGTGAAAGCCGAAATGTTTCCGCCGGAAGTCCGCGCCCTTGGCGTGGGTCTGGCGTATGCGGTGGCCAACGCGATCTTCGGTGGGTCGGCGGAATTCGTTGCTCTGAGTCTGAAGGCCGGCGGCATGGAAAACGCCTTTTACTGGTACGTCACGCTGATGATGGCGGTGGCACTCCTGTTCAGTCTGCGTCTGCCGAAACAGGCGAAATATTTGCACCACGATCTCTAAACCGATGCGCGCGGGCCGCCATGGCCCGCGCCGGCAAGGACTGTTTATGACTCAGCGACCGGGCAATCAATTGTTTGATGCCTACTTCACTGCCCGCGATATGCGCGAGGTGTTCTGCGATCAGGGCCGCGTCCAGGCAATGCTCGACTTCGAAGCAGCGCTGGCCCGGGCCGAGGCTCGGGTCGGACTTATTCCAGTGTCCGCTGTTGCGCCGATAACCAACGCGTGCAGCGCTGAGCTGTACGACTTCGCGGCGCTGGGCGAGGCAATTGCCACAGCCGGTAATTCGGCCATTCCGCTGGTCAAGGCGCTGGGCAAGCAGATTGCTGCCACCGATGCCGAGGCCGAGCGTTATGTGCATTTGGGCGCAACCAGTCAGGATGTGATGGATTCCGGGCTGGTTCTGCAATTGCGTCAGGCGCTGGGTTTGATCGAAGGGGAATTGGCGCAACTCGCCGATTCACTCGCCGCTCAAGCGCAGCGTCATGCGGCTACGCCGCTGGCCGGGCGCACCTGGTTGCAACACGCGACACCGGTGACCCTAGGCATGAAAATCGCCGGATGGCTGGGGGCTGTGACTCGCAGCCGTCAGCGTCTGCGCGAACTCAAGCCGCGTCTGCTGGTGCTGCAATTCGGCGGCGCATCGGGCACCCTCGCGGCGCTGGGCGAGCAGGCATTGCCGATCGCTCAGGCCTTGGCTGAGGAACTGCAACTGACCCTGCCGGAACAGCCATGGCACACCCAGCGTGATCGCATCGTCGAGTTTGGCGCGGCGCTTGGTTTGATCGCCGGGAGCCTCGGTAAGCTCGGTCGCGACATCAGTTTGTTGATGCAGACCGAAGCGGCGGAAGTCTTCGAACCGTCGGCACCGGGCAAGGGCGGTTCCTCGACCATGCCGCACAAACGTAATCCGGTGGGCGCGGCGGTCTTGATCGGCGCGGCGACGCGCATGCCGGGGCTGGTGTCGACATTGTTCAGTGCCATGCCACAAGAGCACGAACGCAGCCTCGGCTTGTGGCATGCCGAATGGGAAACCCTGCCGGAAATCTGCTGCCTCGTTTCGGGATCGCTGCAACAGGCGCGATTATTGGCCGACGGTTTGGAAGTCGACGCCGCACGCATGGCGCGCAATCTCGAATTGACCCAAGGGTTGGTGCTGGCCGAAGCAGTGAGCATCGTCCTCGCGCAACGGGTCGGCCGCGACACCGCGCATCACCTGCTCGAACAATGCTGCAAACGTGCGGTGGCCGAACAGCGTCACTTGCGTGTCGTGCTCGGTGACGAGCCGAAAGTCACCGCCGAACTGAGCGCCGCTGAACTGGATCATCTTTTGAACCCCGCCCATTACCTCGGCCAGGCGCAAGTCTGGGTCGAGCGAGCGGTGGCCGAACACAACGCGTTGACTGTCTGAAGGAGAGGGCTGTGGCTTTCGTTCAACTCGCCGATGGCGAACTGCACTATCAATTGGAAGGCCCGGTCGATGCGCCGGTGCTGGTGCTGTCCAACTCGCTGGGCACCGATCTGCACATGTGGGACGCGCAAGTGCCGGCGTTTACCGAACACTTTCGCGTGCTGCGTTTCGACACCCGTGGCCACGGCCAATCGCTGGTGACGCCGGGGCCTTACAGCATCGAGCAATTGGGCCATGACGTGCTTGGCTTGCTGGATGCGCTGCACATCGAGCGCGCGCATTTTTGCGGATTGTCGATGGGCGGCTTGATCGGCCAGTGGCTGGGGATCAATGCCGGCGAGCGTCTGAACAAGCTGATTGTGTGCAACACCGCAGCGAAAATCGGCGATCCATCGGTGTGGAACCCGCGCATCGAAACCGTGCTGCGCGACGGCGCGGCAGCCATGGTTGCCCTGCGTGACGCATCGATTGCGCGTTGGTTTACGCCGGATTTTTCGCAGGCCCATCCGGCCGCGGCCAAGCAGATTACCGACATGCTCGCGGCCACTCATCCTGATGGCTACGCGGCCAATTGCGCGGCGGTACGTGATGCCGATTTCCGCGAGCAGTTGTCTTCGATCAATGTGCCGTTGCTTGTGATCGCCGGTACTGAAGATGCAGTGACACCGCCGTCCGGCGGGCATTTCATTCAGGAGCATGTGCGCGGCGCCGAGTATGCCGAGTTCTATGCGGCGCATTTGTCCAACGTGCAAGCCGGTGCTGATTTCAGTGATCGCGTGTTGGCGTTTTTGCAGGCTAAGTGAGGAAGTTTTTGTGGACGAGAAACAACGTTACGACGATGGCATGCAGGTACGCCGAGCGGTGTTGGGCGATGCCCATGTCGATCGCAGCCTGACCACGCTGACCGAGTTCAACTCGGAATTCCAGGAGATGATCACCCGTCACGCCTGGGGCGATATCTGGACACGTCCGGGCTTGCCTCGGCATACCCGCAGCCTGATCACCATCGCCATGCTGATCGGCATGAACCGCGAGGGCGAGCTGAAACTGCACCTGCGCGCAGCGGCCAACAACGGCGTGAGCCGTGGCGAGATCAAGGAAGTGATCATGCAGAGCGCGATCTATTGCGGGATCCCGGCGGCGAATGCGACGTTCCATCTGGCCGAATCGGTGTGGGATGAGTTGGGGGTTGAATCCCGGGAGTGATAGTGCCTGAGCTGACGCCATCGCTGGCAAGCCAGACAATGGCTATTCTGCGTATATCAACTTTCCCTGTAGGAGCTGCCGCAGGCTGCGATCTTTTGATTTTTTTTTAAGATCAAGATCAAAAGATCGCAGCCTGCGGCAGCTCCTTGTATCTCGACTATCGCTCCGTCAGGAGCGATAGTTCTCGACTGATCATCGAGGGAGGGACTTGGAAGCCGTGCAGCTCCTTAGGCTTTTTGCCTGTGATGTAGATCGTGCTCCAGCCCTCCACACTCACTCGTATAGTTCGAACGGTATCTTGGGCCCGTCTCTGGCGAGAGCCCGCATTCGCAAGGTTGGACAGAGTGCAGTGATGATCGAAAACGGATTAATGGAGAAACGGTCATGTCCAATTTCGTCGGCGTCGATGTCGCTAAAAATACCTTTGATATTGCCACTCACCTGCCAAACGGCAAGCACAAAACCAAGGCCAAACTGGCTAACGACTCAAAAGGTTTCAAAGAGTTTGACGCCTGGCTGAACAAGCAGGTCGAGCCTACAGCTCTGATCGTGATGGAAGCCACCAGCGTTTATCACCTGGAACTTGCCGAGTTCGTCTACAACAAGGGTTACCGGGTCTGCGTCGTCAATCCGGCTACGACCCACGCTTACGCCGACAGCGAGCTGCGCCGGATCAAAACCGACAAAAGCGACGCCAAATTGATCGCTGACTTTGCTCGGGAAAAGGCTGAAAAGCTTCAGCTTTGGGCTCCAGAGCCGCTGAAATATCGTCAGCTAAAGGCGATGGTACGTCGCTTGGATGACCTTCAGGAAATGGAGCAAATGGAGCTCAATCGCCTGGATGTATCCGACGAAAAGGTCAAAGACTCGATCAACTCTGTGCTGCGTCACATCGAGAAAGAGATCGTTGAAACTCACAAATCAATCAAAAAACACATCGACGATGATCCAGACATGCGCCAAATGCGCGACTTGATCGTGACCATCGACGGTATCGGCCAGAAAACCCTTGAGCGGCTGCTGGCCGAGTTGGGCGACCTGCGTAAATATGACGACCCTCGCAAGCTGGTCGCTGCCGCCGGGTTGAACCCAAAGCTGCAGGACTCGGGAAAATTCAAAGGCAGAACAGTGATTTCGAGGATCGGATCGGCTCGCGTTCGGGCGGGTCTATACATGCCTGGGTTGGTTGCACTGAAGCACAACAAGGCAATCATCGCCATGAAGGACCGCTTGAAGGCCAACGGCAAGGCCCCCAAGCAAATCATCTGTGCAGCGATGCGCAAACTCCTACATTTTGTCTACGCCGTTCTTAAATCGGGCCAGCCATTTGACCCGAAAATTGCCCTTGCCCGATGAGGGGCAAGACGGTATCTACAGAGGACTTGGGTTTACAGCAAGCTGATCGGATAGCTGACGATCAAGCGGTTCTCATCGAACTCGTTGTTGCTGAAATCGCGGCGCATGGTCGAGTTGCGCCATTTGACGTTCAAGTCCTTGAGCGCGCCGCTTTGCACGGTGTAGCCCAGTTCCGATTCGCGTCCCCATTCCTTGCCGTCGGTGATGGTCCCGGTGTGCACTTTGTCGCCGCTGATGTAGCGGTTCATCAGGGTCAGTCCGGGAATGCCGAGGGCGACAAAGTTGTAGTCGTGACGCACCTGCCATGAGCGTTCCTGCGCATTGTCGTAACTGGCGTTGTAGCTGTCGTTGGCCAGGGTGCCACCGCTGGTGCCGTTGACCCGCATCCACGCGCTGTCGCCGGTGAGTTTCTGCAGGCCGACGTAGAAGGTGTTGCCGCCGTATCGGGCCGAGAACATTCCCGACCAGGTTTTGTTGTCCAGATCACCGGCGCGGGCGCTGCCGTCATCCTTGCCGTAGAAAAAGCCGAGGTTGGCGCCTAGCGTCCAGTCGCCGAGTGGCTGGCTGTGGATCAGGTTGACGTACTGCTGGCTGTAAATGTCCTTGAGTTCGGCGTTCCACAGACCGATCTGGGTGCGCTTTTCGTTGAACACATATTCGCCGCCCTGAAAGTTGAAGCGATCGGAGGTAAACGCGGCTTTGCCGGTCATCGACATGTCGCTCATGCTGCTGTCGTCGCGCGGGCTGTTGGCGCGGAACTGGCCACCGTAAAGGGTCAGGCCGTCGAGTTCCTTCGAGGTGATCTGGCCGCCACGAAAGGTTTGCGGCAGCGAGCGACCGTCGTCCGAACGCAGGATCGGCAGTACCGGCATCCACTCGCCGACCTTCAATTCGGTCTGCGACAGCTTGGCCTTGAACGCAACGTTGGTACGGCCGAAATTGTCTGCCGGGCGGCCATCGTGATCCAGCGGCAGCAACTGGGTGCCGCCGGTGCCTTTGCCGCCATCGAGCTTCACCGAATACAGGCCAAGCACGTCCATGCCGAAACCAACGGTGCCTTGGGTGAAGCCGGATTTTGCGTCGAGGATGAAGCTCTGCGTCCACTCTTCAGCCTTGCCCTGGGCCTTGGTCGGGTTGGTGAAGTTGCGGTTGATGTAGAAGTTGCGCAGGTTCAGATTGACCTTGGCGCCCTCGACAAACCCGGCTTCTTCGGCCGCGGCGGGCAGGGCGACGCCGGCCAGTGCAAGCGCGATCAGGCTGGGTAATGCGTACGGCGCAGTGGGATGTGTCATTGCAGAGTCTCTTTTTGTTTTTTTGAGTCGAACGGGATCCGTTGCCGCCGCTTTCGGGGGCAAACATGAAGTTGCAGATTCGGGGATAAAGCGGCGGCGATCAGCCGGACAGGGCAGGGCGCGGGGGCATGGTGTCGAACCTGTTGTTATTGGTTTTGTGAAGCGAATGGTGCGGGGCGCGGAGGCGGGGTTTCAATCGGGGAAAGCGGGTTTTGGGCGATTATCGAACGCAAGATTGAGCCGGGTTTTGTGGTGACGCGAAGGGGGCAGCCCAAGCAACATCACTTTCTGGTAGACAACAAAAAGCCCACCAAAAGGTGGGCTCCTTGTGTTCACCCGATAATCAGAACAACTTCATCTTCGGTGCTTCTTCTTTCAGCGGTTCGTTCTGCGCGGTTTGCGCATTCCAGCCACCCCCCAGGGCCTTGTACAGGTTGACCGCACTGGTCAGCTGCGCGAGGCGGTCGGTGATCAGCGCTTGTTGGGCGCTGAACAGCTGACGCTGGGCATCGAGGAAGGTCAGGTTGCTGTCGACGCCGATACGATAGCGACGTTCGGCCAGGCGGTAGTAATCCTGGTTGGCCTGCACAAAGTCGCGCTGTGCCTGCAACTGCTCGGTGTAGGTCTGGCGCGCGGCCAGGCCGTCGGCGACTTCCTGGAAGCCGGTTTGAATCGCCTTCTCGTAGTTCGCCACGCCGATGTCCTTCTGGATCTTGGCGTAGTCGAGGCTGGCGCGCAGGCTGCCGGCGTTGAAGATCGGCAGGTTGATCTGCGGCTGGAACAGCCACGTCCCCGAACCACCCTTGAACAGGCCGGACAGGTCCGGGCTCAGGCTACCCGCGTTGGCGGTCAGGCTGATGCTCGGGAAGAACGCTGCACGGGCTGCGCCGATGTTGGCGTTGGCGGCCTTCAGGTTGTACTCGGCTTGCAGGATGTCCGGACGACGTTGCAGCAGATCCGATGGCAGGCCGGCCGGAACGTCGCTGAGCAGGTCGTCAGACAGCGGTTTGGCCGCTTGCAGATTGGCCGGGATACCGGTGCCGAGCAGCAAGGTCAGGCTGTTTTCATCCTGAGCCACCTGACGGGTATAACGCGCCAGTTGAGCACGAGCGTTTTCAACCGAGGTACGCGACTGCGCCAGATCCAGTGCCGACGCGACACCGACTTCATTGCTGCGGCTGGTCAGCTTGTAGCTTTCTTCGAAGGCACCGAGGGTGTCCTGAGTCAGCTTGAACAGTTCTTTGTCCGCTTGCCAGGTCAAGTAGGCATTGGCGACGCTGGCAACCAGACTGATCTGGGTGCTGCGGCGTGCTTCTTCAGTGGCGAAGTATTGTTGCAGCGCTTGTTCGCTCAGGCTGCGAACCCGACCGAACAGATCGAGTTCGTAGGCACTGATGCCGACAGTGGCGGAGTAGGAGCTGGTGATGCCCGCTTCACCGGTCTGCGAGGCACGCGCCGGCACCCGCTGACGGCTGCCGCTGGCATTGGCTGAAACTGCCGGGAACAGGTCGGCGCGCTGGATGCGGTATTGAGCCGCGTAGGCGTCGATGTTCAGTGCCGCGACGCGCAGGTCGCGGTTGTTTTCCAGCGAAACCTGGATCAGCTGTTGCAGGGCAGGGTCATGGAAAAACTGCTTCCAGCCCTGCTCGGCAGCGGCCTGCGCCGGTGCCTGGGCCGGCGAGTACGCCGGCCCTTGCGGGTACTGGCCTGCGACCGGAGCCTCGGGCTGCTGATAATCAGGTATCAGCGAGCAACCGCTCAGCACGAAGGCGGCGACTGCGATGGAGAGTAGCGACTTGCTCATTGGCCAGCCTCTTTAGGAGTTTCTTTGGTGTCATCCTGGTCGGCGTTTTTGCGCTGGCCTATGGACGACACAGTGACGAAGAACAGTGGGACCCAGAAGATCGCCAGGATCGTGGCCGTGAGCATACCGCCAATTACGCCAGTACCGATCGCATGTTGACTGCCTGAGCCGGCGCCCGTGGAGATCGCCAACGGTACAACACCGAGTACGAAGGCCAGCGACGTCATGATGATCGGTCGCAGACGCATGCGGCACGCTTCAATCGCCGCATCGCGCAGACTGCGCCCTTGCTCGTGCAGCTCTTTGGCGAATTCGACGATCAGAATGGCGTTTTTAGCCGCAAGACCGATGGTCGTCAACAGGCCCACCTGGAAGTACACGTCGTTGGACAGACCGCGCAGGCTGGTGGCCATCAGCGCACCGATGATCCCCAACGGCACCACGAGCATGACCGCGATCGGAATCGACCAGCTTTCATACAGCGCCGCCAGACACAGGAACACCATCAGCAGCGACAGGGCGTACAGCGCAGGCGCTTGCGAGCCGGACAGACGTTCCTCATAGGACAGACCCGTCCAGGAGATACCGACACCGGCCGGCAACTTCTTGGCAATCGCTTCGACTTCGGCCATCGCATCACCGGTGGAATAACCCGGTGCCGGAGAACCGAGCACCTCCATCGCTTCCACGCCGTTATATCGGGCCAGTTTCGGCGAACCGTAGATCCACTCGCCCTTGGCGAAAGCGGAGAACGGCACCATGGTCCCGGCGCTGTTGCGCACGTACCATTTCTTCAGGTCTTCAGGGCTCATGCGAGCACCGGCCTGACCTTGCACGTAAACCTTCTTCACCCGACCACGGTCGATGAAGTCGTTGACGTAGCTACTACCGAAGGAGATCGACAGGGTGCTGTTGATGTCGGAGAGGCTCAAGCCAAGGGCCTGGGCTTTCTCGTCGTCGATTTCCAGATGGTATTGCGGTTCGTCGTTCAGGCCGTTCGGACGCACCTGGTAGAGCACCTTGCTCTGTGCCGCCAGGCCGAGGAACTGGTTACGCGCTTCCATCAGTTTTTCGTGACCGATACCGGCACGGTCTTGCAGGAACACGTCGAAACCGGTGGCGTTACCCAACTCCAGTACCGCAGGCGGGGCGAAAGCAAACACCATCGCGTCGCGGAAGCTGAAGAAGTGTTGCTGGGCACGCTGTGCGAGTGCGAACACGCTGTTGTTTGCGTCACGCTCTCCCCAAGGCTTGAGCATGATGAACGCCAGACCGGAACTCTGACCACGACCGGCAAAGTTGAAGCCGTTCACGGTGAACACCGAGGACACCGCATCCGCTTCTTTATCCAGCAGGTAGGTACGCATCTCGTCGATCACGACTTGAGTACGTTCGGCACTGGAGCCGGCCGGGGTTTGTACCTGAGCGAACAGTACGCCCTGGTCTTCTTCCGGCAAGAACGCGGTTGGGATGCGGGTGAACAGCCAGATCATGCCGACGACGATCAGCAAGTACGCCAGCAGGTACGGGGCCTTGCGCTGCAGCATATTGCCGACACCGCGCTCATAACTTCTGACGCCACGGTCGAAATTGCGGTTGAACCAGCCGAAGAAGCCTTTTTTCGGCGTACCGTGCTCACCTTTCGCAATGGGCTTGAGCATGGTGGCGCACAGCGCCGGGGTGAAAATCAGTGCAACCAGTACCGACAGGGCCATGGCCGAGACGATGGTGATCGAGAACTGCTTGTAGATCACACCGGTGGAACCGCTGAAGAACGCCATCGGCAACAGTACCGCCGACAGAACCAGGGCGATACCGACCAGTGCGCCCTGGATCTGGCCCATGGACTTCTTGGTCGCTTCCTTCGGTGACAGGCCTTCTTCGGCCATCACCCGCTCGACGTTTTCCACCACAACAATGGCGTCGTCCACCAGCAAGCCGATGGCCAGCACCATACCGAACATGGTCAGGGTGTTGATGCTGAAGCCTGCGGCGGCAAGGATGCCGAACGTACCCAGCAATACCACCGGCACGGTCATCGTGGTGATGACAGTGGCGCGGAAGTTCTGCAGGAACAGGAACATCACCAGGAACACCAGCACGATCGCTTCGACCAGGGTTTCAATCACACCCTTGATCGATTCGGTCACCACTGGAGTTGTGTCATACGGGAACACCACTTCCATGCCTTGCGGGAAGAACGGCTTGAGATCGTCAATCGTCTTGCGCAGCGCTTTGGCGGTGTCGAGGGCGTTGGCGCCGTTGGCCAGTTTTACCGCCAGACCGGAAGCCGGACTGCCGTTGAACTGAGCAGAAATGCTGGAGTTTTCACCACCCAGGCCCACGTCAGCGACATCGCCGACACGTACTTGCGAACCGTCCTGGTTGACCTTCAGCAGGATCGCCTTGAACTGCTCGGCCGTTTGCAGACGGGTCTTGCCGATGATGGTGGCGTTCAGTTGCTGGCCAGGCAGCGCTGGCAAACCGCCGAGTTGACCGGAGGAAACTTGAACGTTCTGCGCCGAGATCGCGGTGCTCACGTCAGACGGGGTCAGGTTGTACTTGTTCAACTTGGCCGGGTCGAGCCAGATGCGCATCGCGTACTGGGCACCGAAGACCTGGAAGTCACCGACACCGGCAGTCCGCGAGATCGGATCCTGCATGTTCGACACGATGTAGTTGGACAGGTCGTCCTTGTTCATGCTGCCGTCACGCGACACCACGCCGATCACCAGAAGGAAGTTTTTCACTGCCTTGGTCACGCGGATACCTTGTTGCTGCACTTCCTGCGGCAACAGCGGGGTGGCCAGGTTCAGCTTGTTCTGAACCTGCACCTGCGCGGTGTCGGAGTTGGTGCCTTGCTCGAAGGTCGCGGTGATGGTCATGCTGCCGTCGGAGTTACTTTCCGACGACACATAACGCAGGTTGTCGATACCGTTGAGCTGCTGCTCGATCACCTGAACCACGGTGTCCTGCACGGTTTGCGCCGAAGCGCCCGGGTAGGTCACGGAGATCGCAATGGCCGGTGGCGCAATGCTCGGGTATTGGTTGATCGGCAACTTGAGGATCGATAGAGCCCCGACCAGCATGATCACCAGGGCTATTACCCAGGCGAAAATCGGACGGTCGATAAAAAATTTCGACATGAGTTACTCCCCTTTGCCGCCAGCGGCTTTGTCAGCTGCTTGAGCGGGGGCCGGGTTCTTTTTGCCTACGTTAGTCGCTTCGCTCGGGTTTACCTGCACACCCGGACGGACGTATTGCAGCCCTTCGGTGATCAGACGATCGCCGGCTTTCAGGCCGTCTTCGATCAACCACTGGCTGCCGACGGTGCGGCTGGCCTTGAGCTGACGCAGCTCCACCTTGTTGTCGGCGCCGACGACCAGTGCGGTCGGGGTACCTTTGAGGTCACGGGTCACGCCTTGTTGCGGCGCCAGAATGGCGGCGGCGTTGACGCCGGCCTGCAACTGGGCGCGGACGAACATGCCCGGCAGCAGGGTGTGATCCGGGTTCGGGAATACCGCACGCAGGGTCACGGAGCCGGTAGTCGGGTCGACCGTGACTTCCGAGAATTCCAGCTTACCGTCGAGCTTGTACTGGCTGCCGTCTTCCAAAGTCAGTTTGACCGCCGCCGAGTTGTCGCCGGCTTTCTGCAGACGACCGCTTTCCAGCTCACGGCGCAGTTCCAGCAATTCCACCGAGGACTGGGTTACGTCGACGTAGATCGGGTCAAGTTGCTGGATCGTCGCCATCGCATCGGTCTGGCCGTTGCTGACCAGCGCACCTTCGGTGACCGAAGAGCGACCGATACGGCCGGAAATCGGCGCGTAGACCTTGGTGTAACGCACGTTGATCTGCGCGCTCTGCAACGACGCTTCCGATTCCATGCGGTTGGACACTGCGGTGTCGTATTCCTGACGGCTCACGGCCTGTTCATCGACCAGTTGCTTGTAGCGGTCGGAGATCGACTTGGTCGAACGCAGGCTGGCTTCGGCGCTTTTCAGGGTCGCTTCATAGACCGACGGATCGATCTGATACAGCTGCTGGCCGGCTTTGACGTCGCCGCCTTCCTTGAACAGACGCTTGAGAATGATGCCGTTGACCTGCGGTCGAACTTCAGCGATGCGGAACGCACTGGTGCGGCCCGGCAGTTCAGACGTGAGGGTGAACGCTTGGGGTTGAAGGGTGACGACGCCGACCTGAGGAGGCGGAGCGGCTGGGGCCGCTTCTTCCTTTTTACATCCGCTGAGCAGCGATGCCAGGGCGACGGCAGTGACCAGAGCGGTAACAGCTGGCTTGAATTGCATGAAGATCCTCGGGTCAGGCGCGCGAGAAGCGCACAAGAAGTGTGTAAGGGTAAAAAAATTTTGCTGGGTGGATAAGTAGCTTGCTAAGGAATATACTTACGTTCATGGTTGTTTGTAAATACCTTGGCTGCGTACCCACCCTGTTACAAAAGTCGTTGCAAGGTTTGAAATTGTAGGCCGGGGAGCCGATTCGCGAGAGATCGCCCCCTCTTTATTCAGCGGATATTCAGACATCCCTGAGACATCCTGTTTGAGGTTTTACTGCCATGGTCCGTCGTACCAAAGAGGAAGCTCAAGAAACCCGCAGCCAGATTCTGGAAGCGGCGGAGAAAGCCTTCTATGAAAGAGGCGTGGCCCGCACGACCCTGGCGGATATCGCGACAATGGCCGGTGTCACTCGCGGCGCCATCTATTGGCATTTCAGCAACAAGGCTGATCTGGTCCAGGCCATGCTCGACAGCTTGCATGAGCCGCTGGATGAACTGGCCAAAGCCAGTGAAAGCGAGGACGAACTCGACCCGCTGGGCTGCATGCGCAAGCTGCTGATTCATTTGTTTCATCAAGTTGCGCTGGATCCGAAGACCCGGCGCATCAACGAAATTCTGTTTCATAAGTGCGAGTTCACCGATGAAATGTGCGATTTGCGCCAACAGCGCCGGGCGGCCAGTCTCGATTGCAATCTGCGTATCGGGCTGACCCTGCGTAATGCGGTGAATCGCGGCCAGTTGCCGGACGATCTCGACACTGCCCGCGCAGCCATCAGCATTCATGCCTATATTGATGGCCTCCTCTATGGATGGCTGTTGGCGCCAGACAGCTTTGAACTGCACGCCGAAGCCGAGCGCTGGGTCGATACAGGGTTGGACATGCTGCGCCTGAGCCCCAGCCTGCGCAAATGAAACAAAATGCGTAATTGGCACAGCTTGTGTCAATTGGCCTGCTTTTCTATACGTTCGCGGCGCGCAGTTTATATGTAGCGAGCTACGTATTTTGTAGGGATTTTGTGTCGTGTGTGTGAACGGTTGTTAGCTGCCTGCCTATCGGGCGCCCAAGAAAAAGCCCCGGCTCTTGCGAGTCGGGGCTTTTGCGTTTCTGCTGCCTCGTACTGAATAACGCTTACAGCGTCGGATAGTCGATGTAGCCGACCGGGCCTTTCGCGTAGAACAGCTCTGGGCGAGCTTCATTGAGCGGTGCATCGGCCTTCAAACGCGCCGGCAGATCCGGGTTGGCAATGAACGGCACACCGAACGCCACGGCGTCAGCCTTGCCGCTGGCCAGCCACGCGTTGGCGCTGTCCTTGGTGAAGCGCTCGTTGGCGATGTACGGGCCGCCGAACGCTTCTTTCAGTTGCGGGCCGAGGCTGTCGGCGCCTTCTTTCTCACGGGAGCAGATGAAGGCGATGCCACGTTTGCCCAGCTCGCGAGCCACGTAAGTGAAGGTTTCAGCCACATTGTCGTCGCCCATGTCATGGGAGTCGGCACGCGGTGCCAGGTGTACACCGACACGGCCGGCGCCCCAGACTTCGATGGCGGCGTCAGTCACTTCCAGCAACAGGCGGGCACGGTTTTCCAGCGAGCCACCGTAGTTATCGGTGCGCTGGTTGGTGCTGCTTTGCAGGAACTGGTCGAGCAGGTAGCCGTTGGCACCGTGGATTTCTACACCGTCGAAACCGGCGGCTTTGGCGTTTTCGGCACCGGTGCGGTAGGCGTCGACAATGTCGGCGATCTCAGCGGTTTCCAGAGCACGCGGGGTAGGGTAGTCGGCCATTGGGCGCACCAGGCTGACGTGGCCCTTAGGCTGGATGGCGCTTGGGGCGACCGGCGCTTCGCCGTTCAGGTACGACGGGTGGGAGACCCGGCCGACGTGCCACAGTTGCAGGAAGATCTTGCCGCCAGCGCCGTGAATGGCTTTGGTGACGTTGGACCAGCCGCGCACCTGATCGTTGGACCAGATGCCCGGGGTGTCCGGGTAGCCGACGCCCATCGGCGTCACCGAAGTGGCTTCGCTGAGGATCAGGCCAGCCGAGGCGCGTTGCACGTAGTACTCGGCCATCAGCGCGTTCGGCACGCGGCCTTCGTCGGCGCGGCAGCGGGTCAGCGGCGCCATGATGATGCGGTTGGACAGCTCGACGTCGCCCAGTTTGATCGGATCGAAAATAGTTGCCATGTGTACAACCCTCGTCAGTGAAGTGGTTAATCAGTGGGTAGCCGGGGCCAGATCGGCATTGCCGTTCTGACGGAAAGTAATCAGGGTCACCAGCAGGGCGAGTACCGCCAACGCTGCTGCAGCCAGAGGCACGCTGGTCAGACCGAAGCCGTGGGCGATGACGCTGCCACCGACCCAGGCGCCGAGGGCGTTGCCGACGTTGAACGCGCCGATGTTCAGGGTCGACACCAGGTTCGGCGCCGCCTTGCCGAAGGTCACTACGTTGATTTGCAGTGCCGGTACGGCAGCAAAAGAAGCGGTGGCCCAGAGGAACAGGGTGATTTCAGTCGGGATCAGCGCGACGCTGGTCCAGCTCAGCACGGTGGAGACCACGGCCATCGACACGAACACGCCGATCAGCGTGGCGCCGAGGCGTTTGTCCGCCAGTTTGCCGCCGATGATGTTGCCAACAGTCAGACCGAGGCCGATCAACAGCAGGGTCCAGGTCACGCCTTTTGGCGAGACACCAGTGACATCGCCGAGCAGCGGGGCAACGTAGGTGAAGAGGGTAAACATGGACGCTGCAAACAGCGCGGTCATGCTCAGCGACAGCCAGATACCGGCGCCTTTGAGGGCGGCGAGTTCGGCGCGCATGTCGAGTTTTTCTTCGTCACGCTTGGCCGGCAGGAAACGGATCAGGCCGATCAGTGCGATCACACCAATCACCGTCACTGCCCAGAAGGTCGAACGCCAGCCGGCCTCCTGACCCAACGCGGTGCCCAGCGGCACGCCAAGGACGTTCGCCAGGGTCAAACCGGTGAACATCAAAGCGACTGCCGAAGCGCGTTTGTTCGGTGCCACCAGACCTGCGGCCACTACCGAACCGATACCGAAGAACGCACCGTGGCACAGCGCGGTGACGACACGGGCAAACATCAGCACGTTGTAGTCACTGGCGATGGCGCAAAGCAGGTTGCCGACGATGAAAATGCCCATCAACGCTACCAGAGCAGCCTTGCGCGGCAGTTTGGCGGTGGCCAGTGCCATGAACGGTGCACCAATGGCCACGCCCAGGGCGTAACCGGTCACCAGCCAGCCGGCGCCGGGGATCGACACACCGAGGTCGGCCGCCACATCGGGCAGCAAGCCCATGATGACGAACTCGGTGGTGCCGATGGCGAAGGCGCTCAAGGCGAGTATGAGTAGCGAGAGGGGCATCGTTGATTCCTTGTGGGCTGGCTGACGTTAAGGGTCAGAGCTCTTTACTGAGGGTGCTGAGGAACGTCTGGATCACGTCCTCGTTACGTTTGAAAAAGTGCCATTGACCGGCTTTCTGGCTGCTGATCAACCCGGCGCGTTGCAGGGTTGCCAGATGGGCGGAAACCGTCGACTGCGACAGGCCGCAGCGTTGATCGATTTGCCCGGCGCAGATGCCGTACTCGTGGTTGTGGATCTGTTCCGGGAACTCGGCTTTGGGATCTTTCAACCAGTTGAGGATGTCTCGCCGTACTGGGTGTGCCAGGGCTTTTATTATTTCGTCGAGGTCGATGTTCATGGCTTGGGCTCGTGATGTCTGTAGCGCTATATCGCGATGAGGCGAACTTTAAATCGGTACTTCGCGATATACCAATATGAATTTGATCTTACGACCGCGTAAATCGGTATATCGGGTTATAACGATGCGTTGAGTGTATTGAAACGAAGGCGCAGTGCTAAGCTGCGCCCATGAACTATCTCGCACATTTGCACCTCGGTGGCCAGCGCCCCGAGCAATTACTCGGCAGCCTGTATGGCGATTTCGTCAAAGGTCGGCTGCAAGGGCAGTTTGCTCCGGAGCTCGAGGCGGCCATTCAACTGCACCGACGGATTGACGTTTTTACCGATCGCCATCCTTTGGTGGATATCGCGCTGGGGCGATTTTCCGAGACCCGGCGACGTTACGCGGGGATCGTCCTTGATGTGTTTTTCGACCATTGCCTGGCGCGGGACTGGAGGTTGTACGCCGATCAGCCGTTGGAGCAGTTCACCGCTGATGTTTATCGCGTGTTGTCTCGCGAGCAGCAACTGCCCGAGCGACTGGCGAAGATTGCGCCGCACATGGTCGCCAATGACTGGTTGGGGTCGTATCAGGAGTTTGAAGTGCTGGAGCAGGTGTTGCGCGGGATCTCCCGGCGCCTGACCCGGCCGGAAGAGTTGGCGGGGGCGATGCAGGAGTTGCGGCGGTTGTATGAGCCGCTCAGTGGAGACTTTGCGTTGTTCTACCCGCAGCTTCAGGATTTTGCCCAGAACTGCGGATTACAGAAAATCTAATGTAGGAATGAGCCTGTGGTGAGGGGATTTATCCCCGACGGGTCGCGCAGCGGCCCCAAATTCTGCAATCGCGGTTCGCCAGGTAAATCGCGTGCATAAATTTGCGACTGCTGCGCAGCCGATCGGGGATAAATCCCCTCACCACAATGATCATGCGTATGCGCTCGGGTATTCAGGCCGCGATAGCCGGACGCATCGGGGCTTGTTGTTTTTCCGGGATCGCCCCAAACAACACCTTCTGCACCGCCTGCTGCGCTTCAAACGCCAGCGCCGCACGCTCCCGGCCTTCGCATGCAATCGGCTTGAGCAGATGAACCTCAACATCCCCGCAATCATTGCTGAACAAGCGCATCAGGTGCGACAGCAAATCATCGTCACCAATGAACGGCGCCAGCGCATCGATTTCGCCGTCACGCAGATAACGGATTGCCACCGGTTGCAGCATCACTTGCGAATCAATCGCCGCCGACAGCAAGCGACCGTGAAAGGTACGCAGCGAACGGCCGTCGGTGGTGGTGCCTTCCGGGAACATCAGCAGCGAGTGATCGGTTTGCAGGTGACGGGTCATCTGCTTGCGGATCAACTGGCTGTCGCCCGAACCGCGACGGATGAACAGGCTGCCAGCCTTGGCCGCCAGCCAACCGGCCACCGGCCAGGTGCGTACTTCGGCCTTGGACAGAAACGACAGCGGCGTGAGCATGCCGAGCAGCGGAATGTCCGTCCAGGAAACGTGGTTGCTGACCCACAGCATCGGCTGTTTTGGCAGCTCACCGTGAACGCTCACACGAAAGGGCAGGGCATTGCTCAGGCGCGCCATGAAGAAGCGCGACCAGCGTTGGCGGCGTTCCATCGAATGCGCCAGGCCAATGCGTTCGAACACGCCGAAGACAGTGGCCATGCTCAAGCCCAGCGAGACCACCAATAGCACTCGCGCGATCCGCGCGTACACCCGCAGGCGACTCATCACACGGCCGCCTTGAAGTGTTTGGCGTAGCGTGGGCAGAGCTCGTCGCGCTTGAGCAGGATGAACACGTCGGCGACCTGGAAATCTTCATCCCAGCACGGCTCGCCGCAGATCTTCGCGCCCAGACGCATATAGGCTTTGAGCAGCGGCGGCATTTCGGCGATCACGTTCGATGGAATATCCAGAGTCGGCAACGGCTTTTTCGGCTCGGCGCGCAAGTGTTCGGTGCACAGATAACGTTCACGCAGACGCTGCATGATCGCGTGGGCCTGCACGCCGCCGTCCTGCATCGGAATGCTCGCGCAACCCATCAGGTAGCTGTAACCGCCCTGATTCAACACTTCGGCGAGTTCGCCCCACAGCACGGCGATGGTGCCGCCGTTGCGGTAGGCCGGGTCGACGCAGGTGCGGCCGATTTCGAGGATCGGGCCTTTCAAATGGGCGAGGCCATGCAGGCTGAATTCTTCTTCGCTGTAGAACTTGCCCAGGGTGCTGGCGGCGGTGTGATCAAGTAACCGCGTGGTCGCCACCAGGCGCCCGGTGTTCAGGTCTCGCACGCCGATGTGGCTGCAGTGAACATCATAATCATCCATGTCCAGACCCAGTTCTGCGCCTTTCAGCTTGGCGTTGAATTCGCCGCTGAATACGCTGAATCGCAAGGCTTGGGCTTGCTGCAAGGCCTCGGCGCCGATCAGGCGTTCGGCTTGCAGACGGCGTTCATTGCCGGTGTCGCTGATGCGGGCGATCTGAGTCATGTGAATCTCCGTACGGGCCTTTAACCCGTCGTGGGTTGCAGCCGATCGACTTTCTTTATGCAGCCGTGTTGTGCAAAGTCAGGCTATGTAGCCCCGGTGTCATCGCCATGAAAGTTTGGTGATGCTTATATGACAGCCCACAAGGAGCCTCTTATGCCCTGGTCAGATCTGCTCGAAAGCCGCGAACGATTGCCCGCCGTGGCTGACCTGGCGGAGGGTTTTGCGACGTTGTTGCATCAACTGGGCAACGTCACGCCATTCGAATTGGCGGTGGCGGGCGGGCGGCGGATGGCGACGCCGGGGCTGGCGTTTCTGGTCGGTTATCAGGCGGCGTTGCGCATGCTGTGGCCGAGTGCACCGCTGAGCCTCGGCGCGCTGTGTGCAACGGAACAGCGCAGCTTGCGCCCGGCCGATATGCAGACCCGGCTGACTGATTTGCGCCTGAGCGGCCGCAAGGATTTCGTCACCGCCGGCGATGCGGCGGACTGGCTGCTGATTGCCGCGCGCAGCGAAGAACCCGGCGAAACGCCGCGCCTGAGTCTGGGGGTGGTGTATCCCGGTGAGCCCGGCGTAACGGTGGAAAAACTGCCGCCACTGCCGCTGATGCCGGACATCAGCCATGGCCGGCTGCACCTCGACGGCGCCTTGTGCGAGTTACTTGCGGGGGACGGTTGGGATGCTTACGTCAAACCGTTTCGCACGCTGGAAGATGTCTATGTGCTGAGTGCGATGACCGCTTGGCTGTATGGCGTCGGGCAGGAAAGCGACTGGCCACAGATACTGCAATTGCGTTTGCTGGCGTTGTTGGCCGGGTGCGCGGAAATGAGTCGGCAGCCGCCGAACAATCCGGCCGGGCATGTGTTGTTGGGTGGATTGTTTGCGCAGTTTGATTCGTTGAAACCGGAGATCGATCAGGCGTTGGCTGGCGGCAATTCGGACTGGGCGGCGATGTGGCAGCGCGATCAGTCGGTGATGCAATTGGCTTCGGGCGCCAGGGCCAAGCGGCTGGCCAAGGCTTTGGCGCAGGCCTGACCGGCCTCTTCGCGAGCAGGCTCGCTCCCACAGTTAACCGAGTTTCTTCAGTTGGAATGCGATCGAACTGTGGGAGCGAGCCTGCTCGCGAAGGCGGCCTCAACATCACTACACATCTGTCATAAACCCCGACTACCCTCAGCAGGTTCTCCCCAAGAGCCCTCACCATGTTCAAAGGCCTGTCCCTGCTTCTGCTGCTGATCAGCTCCACGGTTCAGGCCTCCAATGTGCAATGGCCCGGCGAGCAATGGCCGGTCGGCCCGCAGATTACAGCGATTAAAGACCTTGAGACCTACGCCTTCCCTCCCCGCGACGACACCACCCGCCAAGGCATCCGCACCGACGCCTTGCTGATCATCCGCGATGGCCAAGTCATCTATGAACGCTACGCCGGCCCGACCACCGCCGACACCCCGCACTTGACCTGGTCGATCAGCAAAAGCCTGATGGCCACCGTGCTCGGTGTGGCTTACGGCGAAGGTCTGTTCAAACTTGAAGACGCCGCCGTGAAGTTCTACCCGGCGCTGGAAAAACACCCGGCCATCACCCTCGCGGATCTGCTGCACTGGGCCTCGGGAATCGACTGGCAGGAAGACTACGAATACGCCCCGCTGAAATCCTCGGTGGTGGCGATGCTTTACACCCGTGGCCATCGCGACATGGCCGCGTTCACTGCCGATCACGATGCCTATGCGGAACCGGGGCAGGCCTTCCGTTATTCCAGCGGCGACAGCAATCTGCTGGCGGCCGCGTTGAAATCCATCGTCGGCCCGCAGCGTTATCCCGACTATCCGTGGACAGCCCTGTTCGAGCCTTTGGGCATTCGTAGCGCGGTGTGGGAGACGGATGCGAGCGGCACTTTTGTCGCTTCGTCTTACGCCTATCTCACCGCGCGGGATCTGGCGCGAGTCGGTCTGTTGATGGTCCGCGACGGACGCTGGAATGATCGGCAGTTGCTGCCCAAGGACTGGGTCGCCTTCAACCTCAAGCCGTTCGCCGGTTACAAGGCCCAGCAGGACGAAGCCGTACCCGGCGGCCAGTGGTGGCTCAATCGCCCGGTGGATGGCACCGCATCGCCATGGCCCGATGCATCGCCCGACACCTACGCCGCCCTTGGCCATTGGGGGCAGGCGCTGTACGTGATTCCCAGCGAAAAACTGGTGATCGTGCGCTACGCCGATGATCGTGACGGCAGCTACCGGCACAACGAATTGCTCAAGCGTGTACTGAAGGCGGTGCAGCCATGAAGCGGTTGTTGCTGGTGTTGCTTGTGCTGTTGCTCGGCTGGATCGGGTACGAGCGCGAAAATTTGTGGGCCTTCCCCGACATCATCAGCGCCTACACCGCCAAGGAATATTGTTCGTGCCGCTACGTGATGAATAACGACGCCGAGTATTGCCGTGGCTATGTGAAACAGTGGCTGCCGACCAGTGGTTTTTCCGATGAATCTGCCAGCAAAACCATCACCGTCAGCGGCATGGGCCGCACAAACAAAGCCCAATGGCTGAGCGAGCGCCAGGGCTGTCGTCTCAATCCTTGAAAAAACCCAATCCCCCTGTAGGAGTTCGATGAAGTCAGGTTCCACTCTGCGGAACCACATTCGATTGTCCTCGCGCGCATCTCGCGGTTATCTGGCGGTGAGCACGACCTGCCTTGTACGTGTCGTGAAATCTGACCGAACAAAAAGACCGGGAACACCCGCGCGAGGAGAACCGTCATGCCCCGACATCAGCACATTCTGGCCTGGCTCAACGACGTGGCCAGCGACCTGCACGCCACCCGCCAGGACATTCACGCTCACCCCGAACTCGGCTTCGAGGAAAATCGCACTTCGGCGCTGGTCGCCCAATCGCTCGAAAGCTGGGGTTACGAAGTCCATACCGGCATCGGCAAGACCGGCGTGGTCGGTGTGCTGCGCAACGGCAGCAGCTCGCGAAAACTCGGTCTGCGCGCCGACATGGACGCCTTGCCGATCATCGAAAACACCGGCGTCGCCTACAGCAGCCAGCATCAGGGCTGCATGCACGCCTGCGGTCACGACGGGCATACCGCGATGCTCCTCGGCGCCGCGCGTTATCTGGCCGCAACCCGCCAGTTCGACGGCACCCTCACGCTGATTTTTCAACCCGCCGAAGAGGGCCAGGGCGGCGCCGAAGCGATGCTTGCCGATGGCCTGCTCGAACGTTTCCCGTGCGATGCGCTGTTCGGCATGCACAACATGCCGGGCCTGCCTGCCGGGCACCTGGGCTTTCGCGAAGGGCCGATGATGGCGTCGCAGGATTTGCTCACCGTGACCATCGAAGGCGTCGGCGGCCACGGTTCGATGCCGCATTTGGCAGTTGATCCGCTGGTTGCGGCGGCGAGCGCTGTCATGGCCCTGCAAACCGTTGTTTCGCGCAACATCGATGCGCAACAGGCGGCAGTGGTAACGGTCGGTGCGCTGCAAGCAGGGGAGGCGGCCAACGTCATTCCGCAACAGGCGATCCTGCGCCTGAGCCTGCGTGCGCTCAACGCTGAAGTGCGGGTACAGACTCTCGACCGCGTGCGCTCGATCATTGAAACCCAGGCCGAAAGTTTCGGCTGCACCTCGCACATCGAACACCGCCCGGCCTACCCGGTGCTGGTCAACCACGCCGCCGAAACCGAGTTCGCCCGGCAGGTTGGCGTCGAGTTGGTCGGCGCCGACGCCGTCGACGGCAACACCCCAAAATTGATGGGCAGCGAAGACTTTGCCTGGATGCTCCAGCGTTGCCCCGGCGCGTATCTGTTTATCGGCAACGGCGTGTCGCGGCCGATGGTGCACAACCCCGCGTATGACTTTAATGACGACATCCTGCTGACCGGCGCGGCGTATTGGGGCGCGCTGACCGAGAGCTGGCTCAAGCCGGCCTGATTTCTTCACTTTCTGCTGCCGCTGAACCCCGGGCGCCCTGGCGCGCGGGTCATCACCCAACAGCTTTTGGAGAATTCCCCATGCAGGCTTCGAGCACAGGCGTTTCGCGTACCCGGCAAGTGGTCGCCGCCGTTATCGGCAATGCGCTGGAATGGTATGACTTCATCGTTTACGGCTTTCTGGCGAGCATCATCGCCCGGCAATTTTTTCCCTCCGAAGATGGCTACGCCTCGCTGTTGATGGCGCTGGCGACCTTCGGCGTCGGCTTCTTCATGCGCCCGGTGGGCGGCATCCTGCTCGGCATGTATGCCGACCGCAAGGGCCGCAAAGCGGCGATGCAGATGATCATCCGGCTGATGACCGTGTCCATTGCGCTGATCGCTTTTGCGCCGAACTACGCTGCCATCGGCATGGGCGCGCCGTTGCTGATCGTCGTCGCGCGGATGCTTCAAGGCTTTGCTACCGGCGGTGAATACGCCAGCGCCACGGCGTTTCTGGTGGAAAGCGCGCCGGCCCATCGCAAGGGGCTTTATGGTTCGTGGCAACTGGTCGGGCAATGTCTGGCAGTGTTTGCTGGCGCGGCGATGGTGGCGTTGGTCACCCACCTGTTTACGCCTGAGGCGCTGGACACCTGGGGCTGGCGGATCCCGTTCGTGCTCGGTCTGTTGATCGGCCCGGTCGGCTTGTGGATTCGCAAGCACATGGAAGAACCGGAAGAATTCCTCGAAGCGCGCAAGCAAGCCAAAGGTGCGGCACCGGGCTTGTGGCAGGTGATCCGCGAACATCGCCGCAGTCTGCTGGTGTCGATGGGACTGGCGTGCGGGGCCACGGTGTCGTTCTACGTGGTGCTGGTGAACATGCCGACCTTCGCCCACACCAATCTCGGTCTGCCACTGGATCAGGTGTTGCTGGTGCAGATGCTCGCCGTGGCGCTGATGACCGTGGTGATTCCGTTGTCCGGCGCGCTGTCGGATCGCGTGGGGCGGCGGCCCGTGTTGATGGCTTTCACCCTGGCGTTTTTCGTTATGGTCTATCCGCTGTATGTGTGGGTGGCGGCTGCGCCGTCGATCGAGCGTCTGCTGGTGATGCAACTGTTGCTGTGCAGTGCCATTGGCGGCTTCTTCGGCCCGGCCCCGACCGCGCTGGCCGAGCAGTTTCCCATCGAAGTGCGCTCAACCGGCGTCTCGGTGGCCTACAACGTAGCGGTGATGCTGTTCGGTGGTTTCGCACCGTTGATCGTCACCTGGCTGAGCAAAGTCTTGAACACGCCGGTAGCGCCAGCCTTCTACGTGTTGTTCGCTTGCCTGCTGACCCTGCTCGGTACTTACTGCTTGCAAGAAGCGCCGCGCGCGAAGAAACCCGTCGCGCTCAATGTGGGAGTGAAACCGTGAGCCCGTTAGCCATCCACCCGATTGTCGCCCTCGACGCCGATGCGCTGTCCCGGGCAATTCATACGCGACAGGTGTCGTGTCGCGAAGTGATGCAGGCGTATCTGGCGCACATCGAGCGCTTCAATCCGTCGGTCAATGCGCTGGTGTCGTTGCGTGCTGATGAAGACCTGCTTCGCGAGGCTGATGAGTGCGACCGCCAACTGGATCGCGGCCAGTCTCGCGGCTGGATGCACGGCATGCCACAGGCGATCAAGGATCTGGCCGCCACCGCCGGTTTGCGCACCACCATGGGCTCGCCGCTGTTCGCCGAGCAAGTGCCTCAGCATGACGCGATCAGCGTGGCCCGTGTACGCGCGTGCGGCGCGATCATCATCGGCAAGACCAACGTGCCGGAATTCGGCCTCGGTTCGCAGACCTACAACACGGTGTTCGGCACCACCACCAACGCCTATGACCCGAGCTTGATTGCCGGCGGCAGCAGCGGCGGGGCGGCGGTGGCGCTGGCCCTGCGTTTGCTGCCGGTGGCCGATGGCAGCGACATGATGGGCTCGCTGCGCAACCCGGCGGCGTTCAATAACGTCTTCGGCTTTCGCCCGTCACAGGGCCGCGTGCCCCACGGGCCGGGGCCTGAAGTGTTCGTCCAGCAACTGGCCACCGAAGGCCCGATGGGCCGCAGCGTTACTGACGTCGCACGGCTGCTGTCGACGCAGGCCGGTTACGACTCGCGCGTACCGCTGTCGCTGAAGGATCAACCGCAGGAGTTTGCCGAAGGGCTGCAAAGGGATTTCACCGGCGTGCGTATCGGCTGGCTCGGCGACTACAACGGCTATCTGCCGATGGACGACGGCGTGCTGAGTCTGTGCGAATCGGCGCTGGCGGATTTCACTGCGCTGGGTTGTCAGGTCGAAGCCTGCCAGCCGGATTTTTCCATGCAGCGCTTGTGGCAGACCTGGCTGACCCATCGGCACTTTCTGGTGCAAGGCAGCCTCGGCGCGGCGTATGCCGACCCGCGCAAACGCGAACTGCTCAAGCCTGAAGCGCAGTGGGAAGTGGAGGGTGGATTGCGTCTGAGCGCCGCCGACGTTTATCAGGCATCGGTCGCGCGCAGCGAGTGGTATTGCGCGCTAAGCAAACTGTTCGAACGTTACGATTTCCTGCTGCTGCCCACCGCCCAAGTGTTCCCTTTTGATGCACAACAGCCGTGGCCGCGCGTCGTTGGTGGGCGCGCCATGGACACCTATCACCGCTGGATGGAGGTGGTCATCGGCCCGACATTGGCGGGACTGCCGAGCATGAGTGTGCCGGTCGGTTTCAACCCGGCGGGGTTGCCGATGGGCCTGCAAATCATTGGTCCGGCCCAGGCGGATCGTGCGGTTTTGCAACTGGCCTACGCCCACGAAAAAATGACCCGCTGGGTCGAACGGCGCCCGCCGCCATGCCTGCAACCGGCCTGAGCGGCTCGTATCTTGCTGCAAAAAGTGATCATCCATTCGTAACCATGGAGGTCGATCCTATGGGCAGCAAGGCAGACACCGGCAGCGTGCGCTCGGTCGAACGGGCGCTGGCGATCGTCGAGTTGCTCGGCGAGCATCAGGCGTTGGGGCTGGAGGAGTTGCACTACCTGACGACGCTGCCCAAAGCCACGGTGTCGCGGATGCTCGCGACCTTGCAGGAGCAGGGCTGGATCTACCGCGGCCTCAGCGACCGGCGATATCGCCTGTGCGCCAAGCGCCTGTTCGGTGATCGTCAGCAGCGTTTCAAGCGGCATCTGGTGGAGAGTGCGGCGCCGATGTTGCTTGAGTTGAGCGAACGCACCGGGCTGGTCGCGGACTTGTCGTGCTTCGACGGTGAGCGGGTTGAAGTCATGGAAAGTGCGATCCCGCAGGTACTGCGCAAACGCTATCCGAACAACTGCCAGATCGTCGGGCATCACGCCAGCCTGTTTCATTCGGCGATGGGCCGAGCGTGTCTGGGTGAACTCGACAGCCATGAGGTCGAACGCTTAGCCGAACGCGAGCAGTTGAGCGATGAAGGTCTGTTACAGGCCACCGAGTCGGCGTTGCAGCAGGGCTTTGGCCAGCGCACCGAAGGTTACTGGGAATACCCGGTGCGCTTGCCGTTTCTGATTCGTGCGGTGGCGTTGCCGATCCGTGCGCAAGGGCGACTGGTCGGCAGCATGGCATTGCACTGGCCGATGGATCAGGCGCCGGTGGAGCGGGTGTTGAGCCTGCACCTCAATAGCCTGGCGGCGACCATTGGTGATGTGCAGCAAGCATTGGCCTGACAGTCTTTTACGCTCCACGGTTTGCAATACATCCACGGGCGGTTAATGTTCGGCTCAGGTTCATCGACCCCACGAGTCTTCAATGTTCAACCGCTCCCTCTGTAATGCCTTCGCCAGCCTGCTGCTGGCCGCCGCCGCGCTGCCGGCGCAGGCCAATTGGTATCTGGACGGCGAGTCATCGCGGCTGTCGTTCGTCAGCACGAAAAACGCCCATGTTTCCGAAGTGCAGCGCTTTCTGGTGCTGCACGGCAAAGTCGACCCTAACGGTCGCGCCGAGGTCGAAGTCGAACTGGACTCGATCAACAGCGGCATCCCGCTGCGCGATGAGCGGATGCGCAAGGAGCTGTTCCAGATCGAGCAGTTTCCCGACGCGACCATCACCACTCAGATCGACCTGCGCCCGATCAACGACCTGGCCCCCGGCGCGCAGCTTGAATTGCGCCTGCCGCTGACCGTCAACCTGCACGGCAAGCAGCACGAATACCCGGCCGAACTGCTGGCGACGCGTCTCGATGACCGGCGTTTTCAAGTGGTGACGCTGGAGCCGCTGGTAATCAACGCCGAGGATTTCGATCTCGTCCCGGGGCTGGAAAGCCTGCGCAAACTGGCCGATCTGTCGGCCATCAGTCTGTCGGTGCCGGTGGGTGCGGTGCTGATCTTCACGGCGCGCTGACATGCGCGGTGCGATCTTTCCCTGGCGTGACGGCAATCGCTTCGAGCTGTTGATCGACGGCCCGCAATTTTTCCCGCGCATGCTGGTGGAGATTGCCCGCGCCGAAGAGCAAGTCGAACTGGAGTTGTACCTGGTCGAGGCGGGCGCCTGTGCCGAAGCCGTGGTGCAAGCGCTGGTGCAAGCGGCCGAACGTGGCGTGCGGGTGCGTTGCCTGTTTGATGATTACGGCAGCCTCGCGTTCACCCTCAACCTGCGTCAGCGTCTGACTCACGCCGGGGTTGAATTGCGTTTCTACAATCGCCTGCACTGGCGGCGCTGGCTCGGCAACTTCTATCGTGATCACCGCAAATTGCTGCTGGTCGATCAGCGTCTTGCCGTGGTCGGCGGCACCGGGGTCACCGATGAGTTCTGGACGCCTGAAAAAGAGACCAGCGAATGGCACGAAGTGATGGTGGAAATCACCGGCCCGCTGGTGCTCGACTGGCAGGTGCTGTTCGACCGCCAATGGATCGCCAACCGCCATCGCCGAGCGTGGAAACCGTCGGAGCATGTCGGCCTGCCACGCTTGCCCAAAGTGCCGGACATGGGCGAGGGCATGGGGCGCGTGGCTTACGCCGATGCCCGCCAGCACCGCGACATTCTGCAATCACTGTTTCGTGCCTTGAACAGTGGGCAGAAACGCATCTGGATGGCCACGCCGTACTTCCTGCCCACCTGGAATATCCGCCGCTCCCTGCGCAAAGCCGCCGCTCGCGGTGTCGACGTGCGGCTGCTGTTGACCGGGCCGCGCACCGATCACCCGTCTGTGCGCTACGCCGGGCACCGCTACTACCCGCGCCTGCTCAAGGCCGGGGTGCAGATCTTCGAATACCAGCCGTGTTTCCTGCACCTGAAAATGGTGCTGGTGGATGACTGGGTGAGCATCGGTTCGTGCAACTTCGATCACTGGAATCTGCGTTTCAATCTGGAGGCGAACCTTGAAGCGCTGGACCCGTCGTTGACGGCAGCGGTGGTGGCGAGTTTCGAGAAAGACTTCGGTTTGAGCCAGCGGGTGAGTCTGGAGGAGTGGCGAAAGCGGCCGTTGTGGCGGCGGGTCAAGCAGCGGGTTTGGGGGTGGGTGGATCGGTTGGTGGTCAACATCCTCGATAGACGCGGCTAGCAGCCATGCCCAAAAACCACTGTGGGAGCGAGCCTGCTCGCGAAGTCGGTATGTCAGTCAGCATTGTTTTATCTGAATGACCGCTTTCGCGAGCAGGCTCGCTCCCACAAGTTATTGCGGTGTTCTGATGATTACAGCAGTTCGAAACTCTGCTGCTTCACATCCTGCGAGTCCAGACCGATCTGCACGTTGAACTTGCCAGGCTCTGCCGCGTATTTGAGCTGGGCGTTGTAGAACTTCAGGTCATCCTCGGTGATGGTGAAGTGCACGACTTTCTGTTCGCCGGCCTTGAGCATGATTTTCTGGAAGTTCTTCAGTTCCTTCACCGGGCGAATCATCGAGCCGGTGACGTCCTGAATGTACAACTGCACCACGGTTTCGCCGTCACGTTTGCCGGTGTTCTTCACCATGACACTGGCGTCGAGCTTGCCGGTGGTGTTCAGGGTGGTCGACGACAGCGCCATGTCGTTCAGGCTGAAATCGGTGTAGCTCAGGCCATAGCCGAACGGGAACAGGGGACCTGTGGTGTCATCGAAATACTGCGAGGTGTAGTTGCCCGGTTTGCCCGGCGTGAATGGCCGGCCAATGCTCAGGTGGTTGTAGTAGGTCGGAATCTGGCCCACGGAGCGCGGGAAGGTCACCGGCAGTTTGCCCGACGGGTTGTAGTCGCCGAACAGCACGTCAGCGATGGCGTTGCCGCCCTCGGTGCCGCTGAACCAGGTTTCCAGAATCGCGTCGGCCGACTGGTTCTCTTCGAGAATGGTCAGCGGACGGCCGTTCATCAACACCAGCACCAGCGGTTTGCCGGTCGCCTTCAGGGCGCGGATCAACTCGCGCTGTGTTTCCGGGATGTTCAGGTCGGTACGGCTGGAGGACTCGTGGGACATGCCACGGGACTCGCCCACCGCTGCAACGATCACGTCAGCGTCCTTGGCGGCTTTCACCGCTTCGTCGATCAGCACGTTGGCCGGACGCGGATCATCCACCACTTCCGGCGCATCGAAGTTGAGGAAGTTCAGGTAGTCGAGCACCTTCTTGTCGCCGGTGATGTTGGCGCCACGGGCGTAGATCAGATTCGACTTGTCGCCGATCACTGCGCTCATGCCATCGAACAGCGTCACCGATTGCGCCGGACGGCCGGCGGCGGCCCAACTGCCCATCATGTCGATTGGCGCTTTGGCCAACGGACCGACCAGTGCGACTTTCGCGGTTTTCTTCAGCGGCAGGGTTTCGTTCTGGTTCTTCAGCAGCACCATGCTGCGGCGTGCCACTTCACGGGCATCGGCGCGGTGCAGACGGTTTTCGGCGTAGGTGTCGGCCGGATCGTCTTCAGCCTTGCCGATGCGCAGGTACGGGTCCTTGAACAGGCCCATGTCGTACTTGGCCGCGAGGACTTCGCGCACGGCGTTGTCGATGTGTTTCTGTTCGATCTCGCCGGACTTGAGCAGCCCCGGCAGCTCTTTGCCGTACAGGGTGTCGTTCATGCTCATGTCGATGCCGGCCTTGATCGCCAGCTTCGCCGCTTCCCGACCGTCGCGGGCAACGCCGTGCTTGATCAGCTCGAAGATCGCGCCGTGGTCGCTGACCGCAAGGCCCTTGAAGCCCCAGTCCCTGCGCAGCAAATCGTTCATCAGCCAAGTGTCGGCGGTGGCCGGGATACCGTTGATCGAGTTCAACGCCACCATCACACCGCCCGCGCCGGCGTCGATCGCCGCGCGGTAGGGTGGCAGGTAGTCCTGGTACATCTTCACCGGGCTCATGTCCACGGTGTTGTAGTCGCGACCGCCCTCGACCGCGCCGTACAGGGCGAAGTGCTTGACGCTGGCCATGATGCTGTCGGCCGCGCTCGGGGTTTCGCCCTGATAGGCCTTGACCATGACTCTGGCGATGCGCGAAGTCAGGTAGGTGTCTTCACCGAAGCCTTCAGAGCTGCGGCCCCAGCGCGGGTCGCGGGAGATGTCGACCATCGGCGCGAAGGTGATGTCGAGGCTGTCGGCGGCGGCTTCTTTGGCCGCAACGCGGCCGGACTGGCCGATGGCGTCCATGTCCCAGCTCGAAGCGAGGGCCAGTGGAATCGGGAATATCGTACGGTGACCGTGGATCACGTCGTACGCGAAAAACATCGGAATCTTCAGGCGGCTGCGCATGGCGGCGTCCTGCATCGGACGGTTTTCCGGGCGGGTGATCGAGTTGAACGTGCCACCGATGTTGCCGGCGGCGATTTCCTTGCGGATCAACTCGCGCGGCATTTCCGGGCCGATGCTGATCAGGCGCAACTGGCCGATCTTCTCGTCGAGGGTCATTTGCTTCATCAGGTTGCTGATGAAGGCGTCCTTGTTTTCCAGGGGTACCGGGGTCTCAGCGGCCAATACTTGATGACTGGCCAGGCTGACGAACAGGCCCAGCAAACACAGCTTCTTCATGAATGTTTTTCTCAAGGGCGCAAACGGCAATGCAATGCCGGCCAGCCAAAATTTAGGGAGCGACTATTGTTGTTCGGGTGCAGGCGCAAAAACGCAGAGCCAAAAAACGACAGCGGACAGTTGGCCGCGTCTGCGCAGGGCCTCTTTTTAGCCCATCGGCCCGTAGCAATCCAGTAGCGCGGCCGATTATGCCCCAAGAGCCGGCCCCGAGTGTTTCGCGGGCGGTTTTTAAAATGAAATGTGCCAGGGAGCATCACTGCCATGAATGTAAGTCCTACCACTCGCTCACGCTTGCAGGTCGCCTCGTTACTGGTGCTGGCGATGTTGCTGACCGCGTGCGGCATCAACAACATCCCGACCCTCGACGAGCAGGCCAAGGCTGCGTGGGGCCAGGTGCAGAACCAGTACCAGCGCCGCGCCGACCTGATTCCCAATCTGGTGGAAACGGTGAAGGGCTATGCCGCCCACGAAAAGGAAACCCTGACCGCGGTGATTGAGGCCCGGGCCAAGGCCACGTCGATCCAGGTCGATGCCAGCACCCTCGACAATCCCGAGAAGCTCAAGCAGTACCAGCAGGCGCAGGATCAGTTGAGCGGCGCGTTGAGTCGCTTGATGGTGGTCTCCGAGCGTTATCCGGACCTGAAGGCCAACCAGAACTTCCTCGCCCTGCAATCGCAGCTTGAAGGCACGGAAAACCGTATTGCCGTGGCGCGACGCGATTTCATTCTGGCGGTGCAGAAATACAACACCGAGATCCGCACCTTCCCCGGTCGCCTCTGGCACAGCGTGATGTACAGCGACTTGTCGATCCGCGAGACCTTCGAAGCCACTACGCCCGGCGCGGAAAAGGCCCCGGAAGTGAAGTTCTGATCCGAGGTTATCCATGCGTGTGTTGAAGATGGGCCTGGTGCTGATGCTGTGGCTGTTCGCCGTCAGCGCCCGGGCCGAGTTGACATTCCCGGCGCTGAGTGGGCGGGTGGTGGACGAGGCGCAGATGCTCGAGCCCTCGGTGCGTGCGCAACTGAGCCAACAGTTGCAGGCTCACGAACAGGCGACGGGCGAGCAATTGGTCGTGGTCACGCTGCCGGATCTGCAGGGCACCACCATCGAGGATTTTGGCGTACAACTGGGCCGACACTGGGGCATCGGTCAAAAGGACAAAAACAATGGCGCGCTGCTGATCGTCGCCCGGGACGAGCGCAAACTGCGCATCGAAGTCGGTTATGGCCTGGAGGATCGGCTGACCGATGCGCAAACTTCGGTGATCATTCATCAAGTCATCACCCCCTCGTTCAAGGCGGGCAACTTCAGTAAGGGCATCAGCGACGGCGTGGCGGCGATGCTGGTGGTGTTGGGCGGCAATCCGCTGGACGAGCCGTCGACGGTGTATGAATCGAGCGGTGATCCGCAGAGCGATTTCGTTTCCCGGCACCCGGCCTTGTTCGTGTTTCTGGTGATGTTGTTCATCCTGACGGTGTTTGTCTGCCAGATGCTCGGTATCCTTCCCGCCGGCCGTGGCGGCTCCGGTGGATCGGGCGGCGGCTTCGGCGGTGGTGGTGGATTTGGCGGCGGCGGTGGAGGTGGGGGCAGTTTCGGCGGCGGTGGTTCGTCCGGCGGCTGGTGAGCACACAACAATAATGAGCAGGCACTCTTTGACATGGCATTACTGACTGAACACGAACAACGCAAAGTCGCCGAGGCAATCGCCCGGGTCGAGCGCGACACCGACGCCGAACTGGTGACAGTGCTGGCCGCCCGCGCCGACGATTACGCGTACATCCCGTTGCTGTGGGCCAGTTTGCTGGCGCTGGTGGTGCCGGGCGTCGTGCATTACCTGACCGGCTGGCTGACCTTGCGCAGTTTGCTGTTGGTGCAATGGGGCTTGTTCATTGTGCTGTGCCTGCTGTTTCGTCTGCCGAAAATCACCACCCACCTGGTGCCGCGCCGCGTGCGGCACTGGCGCGCCTCGAATCTGGCGCGGCGGCAGTTTCTTGAGCAAAACCTGCATCACACGGTGGGCAGCACCGGCATGCTGATTTTTGTCTGCGAGGCCGAACGCTACGTGGAGATTCTGGTGGACGAGGGGATCTCCAGTCGGCTGGACAATAAAAACTGGGATGCGATTGTCGCGGCGTTTACCGAACAAGTGCGGCAGGGGCGCACACTTGAGGGGTTTGTGCAGTGCGTCGAGGCGTGTGGGGAGCTGTTGAAGGTGCATGTGCCGGTGACGCAGGTGCGCAATGAGTTGCCGAATCGGTTGGTGGTGTTGGCATGAGGAAAACCCTCACCCCAGCCCTCTCCCAGAGGGAGAGGGGGCCGACCGAGGTGTCCGTCGCTATCCATCGACCTGAATGATCGCGTCGATTATGGATTCAGATCCGAGGAAAAACCGGGTCTATGATGGATTCACTGCCAAGCAAGAATCGGGTCGATCATGGATTCAGCGCCAGTCTTTCAAGTCGGTAAATTTCTCAAATATCCCCCAATCGGTCCCCTCTACCTCTGGGAGAGGGCTAGGGTGAGGGCCTCATTTAAAACCGTTCGGTAAATAAGAGCGTGTCCCCAACCCCTATGCCCCCTAAAATACCCGCCATTCCCGATTCGCCCCCGAGGCCGCTTGTTCATGTCCGTTACCGCCCCATCCGCCAAATCGGCGCCAGATCACCACGCCCAGTTCATCGAGCTGCTGCAAACCAGCCTCGAGGAGAACGGTTTCATCAAACTGGTGCTGGCCAAATACGTCGGTGAAGAAACGGATCTGCAGCGGGTCATCATCAAACCGGTGACGGTCAAGGCGCAGCCAAACCTGTCCTTCGTCTATCGCTACAAGACCCGCGACATCACCAAGAACCTGCCATTGGCCGAAGGCGTGGCGATGATTGCCGAGGTGTTGCCGGCCTCGTTCAAAAATGCGCATTTGCTGGCCGTGACTGATGAAGCACAGCTCGAATACAGCAAAAAAGGCAAGAGTTCGCTGTTCAAGAGCAAACCCCAGCAACTGCGCGAAGCGCCGTCCGCCGAACACAACCGCGAAAAAAACCGCTTTCTGGAGTTGAGCCGACCGTTCCTCAAGGATCTGGGCGTGACCAATGCGCAACAAGAGCTGATCCCGGCGATGTCGCGCAAGTGGAAGCAGATCAACAAGTTCATCGAAGTCTTCAGCCATGCCCTGACCTCGTCCCCGCTGGCGCTGGACAAGCCGGTGCGGGTCGCAGATTTCGGTTCGGGCAAGGGTTATCTGACCTTCGCGATTCACGATTACCTGCGCAACACCTTGAAGGCCGAGGGTGAAGTCACCGGCGTCGAATTGCGCGAAGAGATGGTCAACCTGTGCAACGCTGCGGCGGCGAAGCTGGATCATCCGGGGCTGGTGTTCAAGTGCGGTGACGTGCGCAGCGTGGCGCCGAGCGAGCTGGACGTGATGATCGCCCTGCATGCCTGCGACATTGCCACCGATTACGCGATCCACACCGGCATTCGTTCGGGCGCGTCGATCATCATGTGCTCGCCGTGCTGCCACAAACAGATCCGCCTGCAAATCCAGAGCCCGGCGCTGCTCAAGCCGATGCTGCAATACGGTCTGCACCTCGGCCAGCAGGCGGAAATGGTCACCGACAGCTTGCGTGCGCTGTTCCTCGAGGCCTGTGGTTACGAGACCAAGGTGTTCGAGTTCATTTCACTGGACCACACCAACAAGAACAAGATGATTCTGGCGGTGAAACGCGCCGAGCCGGTAGACCCGGCTCAGCTGTTGGTGAAGATTGAGGAATTGAAGGCGTTCTACAACATCAGCGAGCACTGTCTGGAAACCTTGCTGCGCGCGGATGGTTATCTGAGCTGAATATCACGCAGTGGCAGCCTTTGCTGGCTGCACAGCGGTCTTGCGACCGAGCATGACGGTCGCAATCACCCCGCAAGCAAACACCCAGGTGATCGGCTCCACATGTTCACCAAAGAACAGCGCCGAAAACGCGATGGTGAAGAAGATCTGCAGCAACTGGATCTGACTGACCCGGGCAATGCCACCCATGGCCAGCCCGGCGTACCAGGCGAAGAAGCCGAGAAACTGCGAAAACAGCGCCACATACCCAAACGCCCACCATGCCTTGGCTGACACCGCGCCCTGATGTTGCAGCGCCAAATACAGCACCGGGCCGATCAACAGCGGCGTCGACAGCACCAGCGCCCAACAGATCACCTGCCAGCCGCCCATCTCCTTGGCCAACCGGCCGCCCTCGGCGTAGCCCAGACCTCCCACGGCAATCGCGCCGAGCATCAATAAATCCCCGGCCTGAATGCTGCCGGCCCCGGTAAACAACGCATAACCAAGCACCAGCGCACTGCCCAGCGCGGCGCAGGCCCAGAAGGCTTTTGACGGCCGTTCGTGGGACAACCAAGCGGCATAAAGCGCCACGCACAACGGCTGCAATCCGTTGACCAGCGCACCGTGGGACGCCGGCAACGTCTGCATGGCCCAGGCCGACAACACCGGGAAACCGAGAATCACCCCGGCGATCACCATGCTAAGGCCTTTGACCTGTGCCCACGTCGGCCACTTCTCCCGTCGCCATAACAACAGTAACGCTGCCGGAATCGCCGCGAACAAGGCGCGGCCTAAGCCGTTGAGCAAGGGATGCAGTTCCTGCACGACGATGCGGGTGAAGGGCAGGGTAAGGCTGAAAATCACAACCCCGAGCAGGCCGAGGGCCATGCCGGTGTTTTCGCGCGAAGACATGATGAGAACCAGAATCGAAGGTGGCAGGGGATTGCCTTCATCAAGCCATAAACCGTGGTCTTCTGGCTGTTACAGCTAGGCACAGACTTATCCGTACAGTTTGACGACCTCTTCGCGGCTTATCAGGTAGTAGCCGGTTGTTACCCACCCCGATCGATAAGGTCTACCTTGAACACTCCCGCAAGCCCGTTCCCCAGAGGAGTCCGCCCCATGGCCGCGAAAAAAATCCTGATGCTGGTCGGCGATTACGTCGAAGACTATGAAGTGATGGTGCCGTTCCAGGCCCTGCAAATGGTCGGCCACACCGTCCACGCGGTATGCCCGGACAAGGCCGCCGGCAAAACCGTGCGCACCGCCATCCACGACTTTGAAGGCGACCAGACCTACAGCGAAAAACCGGGTCACCTGTTTGCCCTCAATTTTGATTTCGCCAAGGTCCGCGAGGCGGATTACGACGCACTGGTAATTCCGGGTGGTCGTGCGCCGGAATACCTGCGACTGAATGAAAAAGTCCTCGAACTGGTACGCGCCTTCGACAAGGCTGGCAAGCCGATCGCAGCGGTGTGTCACGGCGCGCAGTTGCTGGCGGCGGCGGGGGTTCTCGAAGGGCGCGAATGCAGCGCCTACCCGGCCTGCGCGCCGGAAGTCCGACTGGCGGGCGGCACGTACATCGACATTCCCGTGACCGACGGCCACGTTCAAGGCAATCTGGTCACCGCCCCGGCATGGCCGGCGCATCCGAACTGGCTGGCCGGTTTCCTCGGTTTGCTCGGCACCAAAATCACCCTGTAACGAGGATTCGCCCATGTGCGAGCTCTACGTCAAGGCTGACCCGATTCTCTACGAATCGCGCTCGCGTTCGCTGCGCATCTGCGGGGTGGTGACGACGTTGCGCCTGGAAAACCAGTTTTGGGACATCCTCAGCGAAATCGCCGAAGTCGATGGCATGACCACCAATCAACTGATCGCCAAGCTGTATGAAGAGGTGATGGATTATCGCGGGGAAGTGGTGAACTTTGCGTCGTTCCTGCGGGTAAGTTGTACGCGGTATCTTTCGCAGCGGCGTAGTGCTGCGCCTGAGTTGTCGGTGGTGCGGACGGTGGTGAAATAGCCGAGACCGGACAGACGCCATCGCCAGCAGGCTGGCTCCCACAGGGAAATGCATTCCAATGTGGGAGCGAGCTTGCTCGCGAAGGGGGCGGCTCAGGCGACAGATGTTCTGGACTGGTCTTTACTCTGAGGCGCGAAACCTCTTAATCGCCAAGGAGAAATGAGCATGTCCGGATGGTACGAAGTCAGTAAAAGCAGCAACGGCCAGTTCAGGTTTGTGCTGAAAGCGGCCAACGCCGAAACCATTCTCACCAGTGAGCTCTACACCACTCGCGCGGCAGCCGACGGCGGCATCGCCTCGGTGCAGACCAACAGCCCGCTGGATGAGCGTTACGAGAAGAAAACCACCAAGGACGGTCATCCCTATTTCAATCTCAAAGCCGCCAATCACCAGATCATCGGCAGCAGCGAAGCGTATTCCTCGGATGCAGCGTGCGACAAAGGCATTGCCAGCGTGAAGGCCAACGGTTCGACCAAAACCATCAAGGACAAGACCCTGCCGGTTCTCTAGAAAACACTGAAAACCAAACTGTGCGAGCCGGCTAGCTCCCACATCGGAATACATTCCCCTGTGTGGGCTAGCCGGCTGGCGATGACGTCAGAAGCCTCGCCGCTAAACCTCGACCGGCACCGACAACTTCGGATTCCCCAACGCATGCGTCTTCGCATCAAAAAACCGCAACGCCACCCCAGTCCCTTCAAACACCTTCGCGTAATGCCGCTTCTGATGCTGAATGAACGCCGCACTGCGCGGATAAATCGAGATCGCCACCACCTTCGGTTTCGCCAGGCGCAAGGCCCGCACGATGTGGCTGTCCTGCTCGGCCAAGGCATGGCCGAAGATGCATAAACTGTCGCCATGGCCCAATAACTGCTCGTAACAGAACGACAGATAATCCGAGCTGCGAATGGTTCTGAGTTTCTCGGCACTCGGCCCTTCGTTGATGAACAGCGGCACGTCGTCCAGCGTCTTCAGCGTGTTGTTGATCGCGAAGCTGCCGAGCAGCGTGCCTTCGGTCGAGGTCAGTTTGCGCGCGGTGCCATCCTGATTGCGCACCAGATGCAGACCGCCGTGCAGGTACAGTAAACGCGGTTTTTTCGTGGCGCTTTCGCTCAGGTCGAAACTCGCATTCGGGCCATTGAACAGATCGTCGATGGCTTCGCTGCGGTGCTGGAGCGCCCAGTAGTTGAGCAAGTCGTAATTGGTGGTGAACACCGTGCGATAGCGCGCCAGTTCTTCATTGAGCCTCGCCAGCGTCGAGGCCTGCACCAGTCGCCACGGAATATGGATGGCGTGCACGCTGTTGATCAGCGCTTCCTTGATTGCGTAGTAGCGATTGCGCGGCGCTGCCGAGCTGACGGCCAGTGCCTTGTTGACCCGGCTGGTGGTTTTCAGTGCGCCGAGCACTTGTTCGAAGCTGCGCGTCTGCATCGCGTCGAACACCGCCAGTTCCGATGGGCTCAGGGGTTTGTCTTCCACGGTACGGGCGTTTTCGAACAGCGAGTCATAACCGAAGTCGTCCCACACCGCGCGGCTGGCGCCGTTCCCCACCAGCAAACCCTTGAAATCGGTCGCGGCGCGCAGGCTGCTCCAGTCTTCGAGGGTGGCGTCGACATCCAGAAAATCGCTCATTGCTTGGCACATCTCAAAACATAGGGGCTGATGGGCGGCGACTTTATCACGAGCGGGCATTGAGCCAGATCAACATACGCCATGACCGATCGGTCGATGCTGTGTGTACCCGTCGGATCGCAGCTGTCGATTTGGCCCCAGTCAGGAGAGACACGATGAGCAGCACCTTTTTCATTCCGGCGGTCAACATCATGGGCAGCGGTTGCCTCGACGAAGCGATGGTCGCGATCCGCAACTACGGCTTTCGCAAGGCACTGATCGTCACCGATGCGGGGCTGGCCAAGGCCGGCGTGGCGACCATGGTCGCCGAGAAACTGGCCATGCAGGACATCGACTCGGTGATCTTCGATGGCGCCAAACCGAACCCGAGCATCGCCAACGTCGAGTCCGGCCTGGGGCTGCTCAAGGAAAGTCGCTGTGATTTCGTGGTGTCGCTGGGCGGCGGTTCGCCCCATGACTGCGCCAAGGGTATTGCGCTGTGCGCGACCAACGGCGGGCAGATTCGGGATTACGAAGGCGTCGATCAATCAACCAAGCCGCAACTGCCGCTGATCGCGATCAACACCACCGCCGGCACCGCCAGCGAGATGACCCGGTTCTGCATCATCACCGATGAATCGCGCCACGTAAAAATGGCCATCGTCGACCGTAACGTTACGCCGCTGTTGTCGGTCAACGACCCGGCACTGATGGTCGCCATGCCGAAAAGCCTGACCGCCGCCACCGGCATGGACGCACTGACCCACGCCATCGAAGCCTATGTGTCGACTGCCGCCAACCCGATCACCGACGCCTGTGCGCTGAAGGCCATGACCCTGATCAGCAGCAACCTTCGCCTGGCTGTGCGCGACGGCAGCGACCTCGCGGCGCGGGAGAACATGGCCTACGCGCAGTTCCTTGCCGGCATGGCGTTCAACAATGCGTCCCTCGGTTATGTGCATGCGATGGCGCATCAGTTGGGCGGGTTCTACGACTTGCCCCACGGCGTATGCAACGCCGTATTGCTGCCACATGTGCAGACGTTCAATGCGTTGGTGTGTGCCGATCGCCTGACCGATGTGGCCCACGCGATGGGCGCAGATGTTCATGGTTTCAGTCCGGAAGAGGGCGCCCAAGCGGCGATCAACGCGATCCGTAGCCTGGCCAAAGATGTCGAGATTCCCGGCGGTTTACGTGAGCTCGGCGCCAAACTCACCGATATCCCGATGCTCGCCGCCAATGCCCTCAAAGACGCCTGCGGTCTGACCAACCCGCGTGTGGCGGATCAGCGGCAGATCGAAGAGATTTTCCGCAACGCGTTTTGAGAGCAGCGTTTGCCGGAAAGATTTCGATGACCGGGCCGGCCCTTTCGCGGGCAAGCCCGCTCCCACAGTGTCCGCGGTGACATACAAATGCTGTGTCCAATGCCGCTCCCTGTGGGAGCGGGCTTGCCCGCGAAAACTGGCTTCCAGGCACTACAAATCCCCCGAGTTCTCACATCACCCGACAACCGCCACATTTCTCCCAAACACCCCACTCAATCAACACCACCTTCACCAGCGGCACGGACCTGATTCTGACGGTGTCGTCGGCAGGGCCTGCGGGACATTGATCAGCGGCGCATGAACGCGTTCTACCACTTGCTGGGTGGGAGTCGACGGGTATGGAAGACACGCAAAACCTGTAAACAGCCCTGACGCACCCTGTACGGAATCAAATAGGGGCGATCAGGAAGAGCCCATTCTCGTGTTCCGGCTAAGCGCCCCTTTCGTCCAGAGGCAGGAAACCGGGCGAGGTGATCAACGCTGGCAAGAATGGCCTGAACAAACTCTGAGGCAGCCTTCGGATTTTCAATCGCAATGTAGGAAGCTTCGTCATCGAGATTCTTTAATGCAGTTTTCAGCCACTCAACGCGCATTGGCATCCCATTTTTCGGCGATGGCCCTGACTTCATCAGCAGAAGCGAAATCACCGGCGTCGGCTTCCTTCAGCGCTTGTTGAATTTCTTCTATCTGCCAAGCTTCGCGCGTCAGGTATTCGCGCAATGCATCCACTGCCAGGTAAGACTTGCTACGGCCAGTGGCTTTGGCGAGGTTGGCGAGGGTGTCTGCAATTTCATCGGGGATACGTAGAGACATGACGGACATGGCGAACTCGATGTAGTGGTTTGTATTACACAACACTACAGTGTCGTGCGTAGCAACGGCTAGCTCCATTTGTCTATCTGAACCGCTGAGAGTGATGGCCATTTAGCATTTGCTCGGTTGAAACAGTTTGTTGAGAAGGGGATAGTGCGCGGCTGAAAAGTCATCAAGGAGCGGGACGTGACAGTGAAGTCTGGATTGATCGGGTGTGTGGCGCTGTGCGCAGGGTTGATGGCGGGGCAGGTGTTTGCCGAGTGCACGCCGGCGACGGTAACTGCGGAGGATGTGTCTGTCTGCAAGGACTGGCCGGCTTACCCAGGGCTGACCCTCAGCGCCAAGACGCGGTTTGTGCGTGGCACCGCTGACGCGCTCGGTGCTCATGATCTGGACTTGTCTGTTCTGAAGGATGGTCAACCGAATCCGGTTGCCGCTTATCAGCAGGCCGCTGCCTTCGTAATGGATGGCGTCCACTTGCAAGAAATGACACTCGACACTGCGCGCTACAAACTCACCCCCGACCTTCGAGCCTTTGGAGTACGCGCACGTCTCACTAACGGTTCGCGTCTCAATCCCAGAGATGAAAGCCAACTGACGCTCTACGTGAAGGAGGGCGAAAAGTTGCGTCCTGTCCTGCGTCAGTTGTTGGTTTATGAGTACGGCGGCGAGTGGGATGACAACTGCGCTGGCGAGCGTTTCGAGATTTCAAGAACCGTCGAAATTGCTAAAACAAGCTCCCACGGTTACGCAGACTTGATCGTTAAAACCCAGCAAACAGACACGACAAGTGTGGGGGATGCGGACGCTTGTGATGATAAATCCAACGTCTACCAACCGGTTTTGACAACCTTGCACTACGACGGAAAAACTTACGTTTTGCCACCCGGTTTCAAAGGTCTCTGACTGATCTGCCAAACACGACTTATATCAAGGAAGAACCATGCTCAGCCCAACCAGACTCCTTATCGCCCTCGGTTTTCTGGCCATCGCTGCCCAGGCCCAGGCCGCCTGCACCACCAAGACCTTCGACGGCCAATCACTGTCACGCTGCATCGTCTGGCCAGCCTTCCCGGCGCAGGCGATTGCGGTCAAATCCACGTACCTGGCCGACCCCGGCGACGACGAGGCCGGGGTGTTCGATCTGGATCTGGCGCTCGTCAATGCCAGCAACGCCAACCCCATCGCCAGTTACCGTAAACCGGGCGCCTACAACTCCGATGCCGTGCGGTTTGACGATCTTCGCGTCGACACGGGCCGCTACCGACTGGCGTCGGACGTGCGGGCTTTTGGCCTGCGTTCGAAGTTCACCCACAGTTCCCACGCCATTCCCTACGAGAAAACCGATCTGGCGCTGTATGTTCGCGAAGGCGATAAGCTGCGCCCGGTGCTGGAAGGGTTGGTGATCTACAAGAACAACGGTGAGTTCATGAATGACTGCGAAGGCTACATGAAGAAAATTCGCCGGACAGTCGACATCGGCACCACGAGTCACAACGGTTTCGCCGATTTGATCATCACCACCAGCGGCAGCAAGATGAAAAACACCCAGTCGGGAAAACAGTGCGTTTCGAAAGATACCGTGCTGAAAAAGACCCAAATCACCCTGACCTACGACGGCCAGCAATACACCGTCCCCGAAGACCTGCGAGGCTACTGATCCGATGCTCACCGGCCTCAACCACCTGACCCTCGCCGTCAGCGATCTCAACCGCAGCCTCGGGTTCTATCGCGATGTGTTGGGTCTGCGCGTCGAAGCCACGTGGGACGCTGGCGCCTATCTGTCGTTGCCGGGTCTGTGGTTGTGCCTGTCGTTCGATTCGCAGCGCACGGCCGAGCCGTGCGCCGACTACACCCATTACGCCTTCAGCCTCGGTGAGGCGGATTTCCCGCTGTTCGTCGAACAGCTAAAAGCGGCCAGCGTGCGGGAATGGCGGGACAACCGCAGCGAAGGTGCGTCGTTCTACTTCCTTGATCCCGACGGCCACAAGCTCGAAGCCCACGTCGGCGATCTCGCCTCGCGGCTGGCGGCGTGTCGGCTGAAACCGTATGCCGGCATGCGTTTTTACGACGAGCCGTGAACTCGCTCAATCGGCTGATATAGACTGGCTGCCACGTATTCTGGCGCTTGCAGGTTTTCCATGACTCCATCGTTGCTAATGGCCGTGCTGGCCTCGGGTTTCATTTACGGCATCACTCCCGGGCCGGGCGTGCTGGCGGTGTTCGGCATTGGCGCAGCGCATGGGCGACGGGCCGGTGCGGGGTTTCTTTGCGGGCATCTGCTCGGCGATGTGGTCTGGTGCAGCACCGCGTTGATCGCGATTGTTGGCGCACGGGAAATCGGCAGCACGGCGTTCGACGTGCTCGGCGTGCTCAGCGGCCTGTACCTGTTCTGGCTCGGCTGGCGTGCCGTGCGTGCGCAGCGTCGCAGCGATGATGAACCGCAGGGCGCAGCGCGCAATCCGTTCTGGCACGGCATCCTGTTCGGGCTGACCAATCCGAAGGCCTACCCGGTCGCGGTGGCGACCTTTACCGCGCTGTTGTCGAGCCGCGCCGAACTGCTCAACTGGTCGATGCTGCCGGCGCTGATCGCCCTGAGTTTCCTCGGCGGATTAATCGCCTACGCGATTCTCATCGGCGTGGTCGGCGCGCAGCGGGTACGCACGATCTATCAACGGCACGAACTGCTCATCACCCGGTTGTGTGGCGTGATGTTCATCGGGTTCGCCATCAATGCGCTGATGCATGCGCTGCCGGGATTGCTGCCGAACAAGGCTTGATTTTCGCGGTTCGGGTTTCACCGTTCGTCGCGCAGGCGGCAATTTTTCTAAACCTTTGCCGGGCAGAAAATTCTCAATCTAGGCGGGCACCTGCTCGCCGCGATCAATACCAAGAGGTAGAGAATCATGCCTAACTCAAGAAACTCGAACTCGGGAAACTTCGCCAACGATCGAACGAAGGCGTCTGAAGCCGGTCGCAAAGGTGGGAAAACCACCACAACGACGGTCGATAAAGAGCCTGCGAAAACAGAAACGGGCCGCAAGCCTGCTCAGAAATCGAAGTAGTCGGTGAAGGTAGTTTTGATTGAGAGGCGGGGGCGCAAGCTCCCGCTTGAATTCAGCAAGAAGGAGGGCGCGACCATGAGCCGGATGGCCACCCACGTACGTCGTTTAAGTTTTGTCACCGTTTTAGGGTTATTCGCCAGCAGCGCCTTTGCCCAGTCGCCTGCCGAATTCATCAATGATGCTTCAGCCAAAGGCATGGCCGACATCGAAGCCAGCCGTCTGGCGCACCAGAAGTCCGAATCCAAAGAGGTCAAGGACTACACCATCGTCGTCATCAACGACCGCACCACGGCCAATCAGCACTTGGCGAAAATCGCCAAGAAGCTCGACCTGCCCGTCGCGCCGCGTGACGAAATGGCCGACAAGGCCAAGGAAATGATTCCAGAAGTCAAAGACGGCGCGACCTTCGATCAGGCCTATGCCGCCAGTCAGGTCAAAGCCACGGAAGAAGCCATTCAGCAGATTCAGCAGCAAGCGCAGACCACCGACGTGCCGGAGATTAAAGCCTTCGCCGATGAGACCTTGCCCAAGCTGCAAAACCATCTGCAAATGGCCCGGGCGCTGCAAGCCAGCCGTTAATCTCAAACTTCAAATAAAAACGGCGCCAAGGCGCCGTTTTTGTTGTTCAACACTCATTCAAATCCTGCTTCGGCTTGCTCTTCTCACCCAACCCCTCAAGATTGAAAACCTCTCCCTCACCCATCGTCCGGTAGTGCTTGCGCAACGCTTCCAGCTGCTTCAGATCCAGCGCCTCCAGGCCCAGCATCGCGTTCTGCGCCTCTTTGGTCACCCGTAGCAACTCATCAATCTTCAGATGCAGGATGTCGGTGTCACGGTTCTGCGTGTTCTGGATCAGGAACACCATCAGGAACGTGATGATCGTCGTTGAGGTATTGATGACCAGTTGCCAGGTGTCGTTGAACTGAAAAACCGGCCCGCTCATCCCCCATATCGCAATCAGGATCAACGCCCCCATGAAGGTCGAGGGGCTACCGGCCCAGAGAGCGAGTTTCTGCGAGATTTTGGCGAATTTCATGGCTGTATTCCTTATTGGTAAGCGCTTGAAATACAGACCTCTGCTGAGGTGTGAAAATTCTAATGACTTCCGCTTCCTCAGCGATAGAAGTACGTAGCTTCTATCAGTGAGTGCCATTTACTCGGGCGAACTTTCATTGCGCTGGATTGTGGCTAGTATCAAGTGGCGATCAAATTGCCAGTAGCTCTAACACGGAAAGAAATCACGCAAGAGGCCACTCATGGAATTCTTCGAAAAGTTAGCCAGCCTAGCAGCCAAAGTCCGGTTGCAGAGCGCCGCAATTCAGACAGAAGAAGCAACGAAAAATGCATTCGTCATGCCATTCATCAGTACCGTATTAGGGTACGACGTCTTCGATCCGACCGAGGTGACGCCTGAGTTTGTCTGTGACATTGGCACGAAAAAGGGCGAGAAAATCGACTACGCCATTATGAAAGATGGCGAAGTACAGATTCTGATCGAATGCAAAAAAGTCGGTGAGTCACTGCACATCAATCATGCCTCTCAGCTATTTCGCTATTTTCACGTTACCAGCGCTCGTATCTCCATCCTTACCAACGGTCAGGTCTACAAGTTTTTTACGGATCTGGATGCGCCGAACAAAATGGATGAAAAGCCATTCCTGGAACTGGACCTCCTGGATATTGATGAATACTCGGTTCCCGAGTTGGTGAAGCTAACGAAGTCGGCGTTTGACGTTGACTCAATTATCAGCGCGGCTGGCGAACTGAAGTATGTCAGTCAAATAAAGAAGGTTATCGCAGCACAAGTCAGCAAGCCGGACGATGATTTCGTCAAAGTTTTCGCCTCCCGTGTGTACGACGGAGTGATCACGCAAAAAGTACGCGAACAGTTTCATGAGCTGACAAGAAAAGCTGTTGTGCAGTTTTTAAATGAGCAGATCAATGACCGGCTCAAATCCGCTATGAGTGGGACTATTCAGCCTCAGTTGGCATCTTTACCTTCAGCCTCTGTCGGGACTGATCCAGTAGATCCTCGTGACGAGTCAGATGACAAGGTTTTGACAACCCTTGAAGAGCTGGAGGGATATCACATCGTTCGTGCTATGGTTCGGTCAGTTGTGGATGCCAAGCGAATCGTTCAGCGTGATACGCAGAGCTATTTCGGCATCTTGCTGGATGACAACAACCGCAAGCCGATTTGTCGATTGCATTTCAATCGCTCTCAGAAGTACATCGGTATCTTCGATGAGGAGAAAAACGAAATACGCCATCCAATCAGCACGGTCGATGACATCTATGAGTATTCAGAGCATCTGAAAAAAACAGTTGGATATTACGAATGACAGAAGAACCGGCCGTCGAGGCCGGTTTTTTTTCTGATCATTGTTGGCGCTGAATACACCGACACTATTTGCTATGTCTTGCTCTAGAACTGCTCGCTTGGCTGCCTGTATCGTGACGAACCGCTGGAATGTCCATGACAGGAGAACGCAATGAGTTGGTCCGCCAAACAATACGTCGCTTTCGAAGATGAACGCACCCGCCCGGCCCGCGATCTGCTCGCGGCGATTCCCACGGCTGACGCCCGGTCGGTGGTCGATATCGGTTGCGGGCCCGGTAACTCGACGGAGTTGCTGGTGCAGCGTTTTTCAGGGGCAAAAGTCAGTGGGTTGGACAGTTCGCCCGACATGATCGACGCCGCGCGCAAGCGCCTGCCGCAGTTGCAGTTTGATGTCGCCGAGATTGATCAATGGGCCGATGAAGGGCCGTTCGATGTGATCTTTGCCAATGCGGTGTTGCAGTGGGTGCCGGATCACGCGTCTTTGCTGCCGGCGCTGGCGGGCAAGTTGTCGGCGGGGGGCAGTCTGGCGATCCAGATGCCCGACAACCTCAACGAGCCATCCCACCGGCTGATGCGCGAAGTCGCCGCGAACGGCCCGTGGGCCGGAAAACTCGCCGGTGCGGCGGGGCAGCGTACCGAGATGGCCAGTGCCAGCGAATACTTCTCGATGCTGCGACCGTGCTGCGCGCGGGTCGATGTGTGGCGCACCACGTATCACCACCAGTTGCCCGGCGGGGCGGCGGGGGTGGTGGAGTGGTTCAAGGGCAGTGGGTTGATTCCGTTTTTGAGTCCGCTGACTGAAAGCGAGCGGGCGCAGTATCTGGAGCAGTATCTGGCGGAAGTTGAGAAGGCTTATCCGGCGTTGGCCGATGGTTCGGTGCTGTTGCCGTTTCCGCGATTGTTTATCGTCGCGACGCGCTGAGAGTAATCCTCAGGCGTACTGAATCTGTGGCGAGGGGATTTATCCCCGATGGACTGCGCAGCAGGCCTTTTTTTTGGGGGGCGCTGCGCACCCCATCGGGGGATAAATCCCCTCGCCACAGTTGTGATTGATCGTTCCTAGCGCTGCACCGCCACCAACATCATCATCGGCCGCTCCCGCTCTTCAGCCAGCGCCGGTTGCGCCGCCACTTCCGCATCGCTCGGCCCCCATTCGTTGACGTGGCGAATGGTAAATCCAGCGCCAATCAGTGAATTCAGTAACGTGCCGACAGTACGGTGCTGCTTGATCACACCGTCGGCCAGCCAATTGGTCACCCGCTCGCCCTCCCTCTGATAACTGTCCAGCGGCCAGCGCTTGCGGCCTTCGCTGTCGACCAGCCAACCGGGATTGCGCGGCGCCATGAAGATCGGATGCTCGATGGAAAACACAAAGTGTGACCCCGGTTTCAGCGACGCATAAAGGTGCGCAAACAGCCCCGGCAGATCCTTGATGTAGTGCAGCGCCAGAGAGCTGTAAGCCAGGTCGAAACTGCAGGCGGGCAAGTCGAGTTGTTCCAGGTCTGCGCGTTCATAACGGATGTTCGCCGCCGTAGTGGTTTCGCGTGCCCGTTCCAGCATCTTTTCCGAAACGTCCAGGGCCAGGACGCTCGCGGCGCCGTGTTCACTGGCCCAGCGGCTGAACCAGCCATATCCGCAACCCAGGTCCACCACGTTCAAGCCGTGCATGGAGGGCAACAAGGCTTTGAGTGCGGGCCATTCCGGCGCGGCATCGAGGCCGCCGATGGAGCGGTTCATCTGGCTGTAGCCCTGGAAAAATTCGGGATCGTCGTAGATGTTTTGAGTCATGGGGAAGTGCTCTTTTGAGTTCGTTCGTCAGCGGCACAGCGGCCGCGATTGGGATTCCCTCGAAAGTGATGACGCGTATTCGTCGATGGCCGCGCAGGGGGAGGGTGGTGGTTGATGGGGAGATGCTAGCGGGTCGGTTGGAAAGTGAGAACCGGGGGAGTGTTGTTGATCTGTAATGTCGGACGATTCGCCGGGTTTTCTGGATGTGTAAACGCTTTCTGCTGGCTGCGTTTAAAGGCGTTCGATGTTACGTCCTGAAGCCTACAAATCCTTGCGCCGTTGCCTACCGCTACGCCAGAATCCGCCGGCTTGTGCGCCTTGGGGGCGGTCGGTAACTTGGTTCGCGTCACTGATTTCCAGTGAACGGGTTTAGTAGCCCGGAATACTGATTCATAACGGTTGCACAAGTGTCATTCAGTCGGGCTAAAGCCTGTGCTTGATGGTGGCTGTGCGCATGGTGCTCTAGGGCGCGCCGGATTTGGATTGGTGTCCGGTCTACTAACTTGCGCACAGCTGCCACCCTTCCGTTTAGTAGCGAGACGGGTTGTGGCCCTACGATAGGACCAATCCAATGTTCAAAATTACGCCAAACCCGCCAGACACCGATCCGGCATCCCCCTACGAATCGCCCGGTTCGAAGAAATTCCACGAAGCCGCTGAACGCGCCCTCGACCACTACCTCAGCCCCGCCGCCCAAATCATGGGCTCAACCAACGAACCCGAACCGATGTTCCTCGCCAACCCGAAGTACGACACCGAGTCCCTGCTGGCCAACGCCAGCGAAACCCTCGGCTCGGCCACCACCATGCTCAACAACTTCGCCGCGCTGCTCGACACCTCGCACCGCAAGACTGCACTCGGCATTGCGCAGGTTGTGATGTTGGGTGAATTGGCAGTGAATCAGGCGCTGGACAAGGTTGTGCCGGCGGGGTAATCACAAAATCGTCGATTTGTAGCAGACCCAAAAAACCGGCTCTAAAGGCCGGTTTTTTGTAGTTACGCCTACGAACATTCACGATTCAAGGCGCCAACATCCGCAACGCCGCCGAAGTCAAAAACGCCGAACGGTTCTTCTCCTCCGGATGATGGTGAACGTGAAGATCAATCCGCTCCAGCAAGTAGCCCGGCAGCGTAATACTCACTTTCTGCGGACTTCCGATACACCGACTGACATCCGCATCCACCAACGCCCAAACGCAGCCTGCATATTTCGGATTGGAAAAGTGAGTTCCGAGTTTCCCTGCGACCGGAATGGCTGCACCACTTTCGGCCAGAATCTCGATGTGGGTCTCTATGGCCGCTTTTGCCATCTCAATGGCATTCTCTTGATCCTCTCCTGCAGAAAAACATCCCGGCAGATCCGGCACCTCAACACCCCAGGCACATTCACCGTCACTGGCAGAGATTGCGATTGGATAGAGCATCTGGATCATCCCCTTGAGCACGCAGCGCTTCTTGTCGTTAGAGAGATCAAAGGGTAAAGGGGGAGGGCGTATCTGCAACCAACGCTGTGTTTCTGAATCGTTCTGCGCAGACTAAATGGCCAATCTCAAATCCCAGCCACAAAAAAACCGGCCATCAAGGCCGGTTTTTTCTGTTCCTGCATCCCCCGTCAAAAACAACGTGAGACAAAATTCGATTGGAGCGGGTGAAGGGAATCGAACCCTCGTTATCAGCTTGGGAAGCTGGAGTAATGCCATTATACGACACCCGCTCAGAGCGGCTGACTTTGTACCAGACTCGGCCACGGATTTGAAGTTTTCTTTTGCTCGCATGGCGTTGCAACGTTGAAAACGGTCAATCGCGGGCAAGCCCGACGCGTGCACAGATGCACACATCTCATACCGGCAGACTTGCTCGCGACGACGCTTTTTCAAATGGCCAGTGCATGGTGATCCTGAACAAACGAGTAACGCGTTCGGCTGGCCTGCGGCGCCGGTTTCAGAAAGCCGAGCAGGGCGTTCTGGCTATCGCGGCACGCAGCCTTGTGCTCCATGTCGAGAAAGTGCCCGGTGGCTTGCAGGGTGGTGAAGGTGCTTTGCGCCACATGGTTGCCGAACAGGCGCGCATCGTCGGCGGCGGTGTATTCGTCCCATTCGCCGTTGAGAAACAGCACCGGTACGTTGATTTTCTTCGCAGCGTTCAGATAGCACTGACGATCGCTGTGCAGTACGTCGCTGATGTGGAAGTGCATCTGCCCGTATTCGTGCTCGGCCAGGCTGCTGACGTGGCGGTAGTTGAAGCGTTTGAACAGCGACGGCAGGTGTTTGCCGATGGTGCTGTTGACCAGTTCGCCGACTCGGTCGCCGTCGCGTTGGCCGAGGTAATCGACGCCGCGCTCCAGGTAATCGAGCATGTGCGCGTTGATCACCGGTGAGAACGAGCTGATCACGGCTTTTTCGATGCGCCGTGGTTGGTGCGAAAGGGCAACCAGCGTCGCGGCGCCGCCCCAGGAGAACGACAGGACGTGCTCGGCGGCGAAGTGGTCGATCAGCTCCAGCAGAATCTGGCCTTCGACGTCCTTCGTCAGATGTTTCTCGTGGCGGTTGTGGGCTTTTGACCGGCCCGCGTAGGGCTGGTCGTAGCAGACCACGTTGAATTGCGGGTGCAGATTTTTCACGGTTTGTGCAAACGACGCAGTCGTGGCCATCGAGCCGTTGACCAGGATGATGGTCTTTTCTGCGGCGTCTGCGCGATAGAACTCCGTGTAAACCCGATACTGACCCTGTATATCCAGCACAGCGATTTCTGGCCTCATGTCATAAGACTCCTGGCAAGCAAGCGGGTATGCGCGCAAATAGAGATTGCACGAGCTTTGTGACAGGTAGGCATACGCCTGGAATTTGCTGGCCCATGTCGATCCATGACAACGGTCGACGGGTATTGTTATTGGCGGGCAGTTTGCCGGGGGAAGGCGGAACCTGAGGGTTCTCTACCGGCAAAAAGTTTCTTGGATGTATGTTGTGACTCATCGGTCACAATCTGGCCGACGTCCTGATTCAAGCAGGGGCGGGGGGATCGCGCAAGTGCCGTCGGTAGATTGTTCGACAACTTCTGCTGAGCGGTCGCCTGCTTAGAACAAATGAATCTCTTCGGTGCGCAAAGCACGGTACTCGCCCGGTTTTAGCGCGTTATCGAGCAGCAACGGGCCCATGGATTCGCGGTGCAGACGCAGGACTTTGTTGTTGAAGTGACCAAACATGCGCTTCACCTGATGGTAACGACCCTCGACGATGCTCAGGCGCGCCGACCTCGGGTCGAGCAGCTCAAGTTGCGCAGGTTGCGTGGTCAGATCCTCGAAAGCGAAGTAGATCCCTTCGGCAAACTTAAGCGCATATTCCGCGCTGATGTCCTGCTCGGTCTCGACGTAATAGACCTTCGGCAGTTTGGTTTGTGGCTGGGTCAGACGCCGCGACCAGGTGCCGTCGTTGGTGATCAGCATCAATCCGGTGGTGTTGAAATCCAGGCGTCCGGCGATGTGCAAGTCGTCCTTCTCCGGCTCATCCATCAGGTCAAGCACGGTCGGATGTTGTGGGTCGCGGGTGGCGCTGACGCAGCCCGGCGGTTTGTGCAGCATGAAGTAGCGCGCCGGTTTGCCGAGTTGCAGCACTTCGTCATCGACTTCGACGCGGCTGAATTCCAGCACTTCGCTGTGCGGGTCGCTGACGACTTTTCCGTCAACGCGCACGCGCTTTTCCACCAGCAACAGGCGAACCTGCTGACGGTTGTAGCGGGGCAGGTTGCTGAGGAAACGGTCGACGCGCATGTTCAGAATTCGAGGAATGAAGGGGCGCGCATCTTACGGGATCGCCGGTTTGGCCGCTTGCAGTTGCGCCTCAACCTGCGCGCAACGCGGGCACAGGCAGGATTTGTCGCGCAGTGCTGGCGGCAAGGCCTCGAGCACCGCCGGGTCGATGCTCACGCCGTAGCACCAGCAGGCGCGGTCGGCAGTGCGCGGGTCGGCCAGTGTGCAGTCGTTGCGGGCGCCGCAGGCCGGGCAGAGGTCGGGTTTAACGTCGGATTCAGGCATAAGTCGAGTGAGGCATTTCCACGCAGGTGCGGTTACGGCCGGTTTGTTTGGCCCGGTACATTGCATGATCGGCCCGCGACAGCAGGCTGTGCAAGGTGTCATCGCGTTGCAGGGTGGTCGCGCCGATGCTCACGGTCAGATTCAGGCTGTGGCCGTTGTAGGCATATTCGTGTTGCTCGACGTGCTGGCGGATCTTCTCGGCAATTTTCTTACCCGTTTCGCCGTCGGTGTCCTTTAGCAAAACGATGAACTCCTCACCGCCCCAGCGGCAGACGATGTCGGCATGGCGCAGGCAACTTTGCAAATCGCGGGCAAAACCGATCAACACCTGATCGCCGGCCATGTGGCCGTAGGTGTCGTTCAATGCCTTGAAGTGATCGAGATCCAGCAACAACGCGGTCAGCGGTTTGGTTTCCCTTTGCGCTTCGTGCAGGGCTTGTACGGCGAGCAGATCGAAGCCGCGGCGGTTCGGTAGCTCAGTGAGGCTGTCGAGCGTGGCCTGGGCCTGGATCTTCGCCTGAAAACGTTTAATCACTCGATTGAGCAGCGCCAACACGATCAGTGTGACCAGCAGGCAGATCAACAGATTGAGATACAGCGATTGACGAATTTCACTCAGCGCGCCGTCCTCGCGTTTATCGACGAACAGGTACCAGTTCAGCTCCGGAATGAACCGCACGTTGAGAAAATGCCCTTGGCCATGCGCAGAGTACTCGTAGCTGCCGCTGTGCGGTTTCGGCAACTGACTGACCAGGCTGTTCATGCTGTCGAGTTCGCCGAGACTCTGGCCAATGCGCGCGCCTTCAGGGCCACCCTCGGCGCCGGTCAGCACCAGTCGGCCAAAGGTGTCGACAAAGTACACGCTGCGTTGATAACGCTGTTGATACTTGTCGATCAGCTTGATCACCGCGTCCACCGTCAGACCGACGCCGGCCGCGCCGATGAAGCGGTTGTGGTAGTCGTAGACCTTGTAGTTGATGAAGAACGTCTGGTTGTCCTTGTTGGCCAGGTCCGGGTCGACGTTGATTTCGTACGGGGCTTTCATGTCGCGCACGCGGAAGTACCAGGCATCGCGTGGTTCATCGACTTTGACTTGCTTGAGCACACCCTTGGCGTGGTAGTAGGTGAGGGTGCTGTTGGAGACGAAGAACGCGGTGTAGGCACCGTAGTGGGTCATGACCTCGTCGAGGTAGCGGGTCATCTGCTCGGGATTCTGCTCGCCGTTCACCACCCAGTCGCGCATGAAAGTGTCGCGGGACATCATCGAGGAAATCAGGATCGGTCTTACAAGGTCTTTCTGGATTTCCGAGTAGACCGTGTCGGATGTCAGTGGCAGTTCGGTATTGACGATGTTGTCGCGGATCGACGCGCGCGAGGCGTAGTAGCTGAGCAGCGATGTGGCGAGGAAGCCAGCGCCGAGCAGGGCGATCAGCGTCAGTACCAGCGAACGTTGGGAGTACAGCGGAGAACGAAGCGGCATGGCAGTTCCGTTGGCAGTGGCCCGATGGCAGCATTCTAATGGGACTGCGGGGGAAATTGCTGCTCCATGTGCGGCGCGAATGGTCGTTCCTATCTTTACCTTTCGCTACGTCGATCCCTGTAGGAGTGAGCTTGCTGGCGATAGCGGTGTGGCATTCACAGGAAATATGTCTGACACACCGCTATCGCGAGCAGGCTCACTCCTACAAGGATTTGCTTTGCTAGCGACGCCGCTGATCTAAAGATAAGTCAGGTTTGGCACTTGGTTGATCCGAGCCAGTCAAATCTATGTCGGCTGCTCTGTCCTGTTGCGGCCGCAGGTCTTTCAGGAGGCCGCCATGCGTATTCAGAAAATGGTCCTTGGTGCAGTGTTCGTGTTCGGTTTGTCCGGCTGCTATTACTACGCCGGGCCCTACGATGCTTATCCCGCCACTTATTACTCTCCCGGCTATTACTCACCTTATTACTACGGCCCGCGCTATTACGGCGGCGCCCATTATTACTATGGCGGCCATGGTTATCGAGGTGGCTACGGACGGGGTTATCACGGCGGCGGATATCACGGTGGTCACCACTAATCAGCCGCTGAATGACCACGTTGGCGGATGAACAAGGTTTCATAAATCACTTGTTTCAACTTGTTGCAGGAACGCACCAGATTCCGAAAACGCTGTCAGATAATTCGTCAGTCACCGAATAAACGACTGACGCCTGCCAGCGTCGCTGGTGTGGCTACCCGCGGTCCAGGAGGCCGCCATGTATCGCCGAATCCTACTGCTTGCCGTGATGTTTTTTTCCATTGGCGGATGTGTCCCTTATTCATACGGAGACAGCTATTACAGGTCAGAGGTCTACTCATCACCCGCGCCGGCGTACTACAGCGGCGGCACGTACTACACGCAGCCGCGCTACTACCAACCCGCACCGCGTTACTATCAGCAGCCGCGCTATTACCAGGCAGCGCCGCGCTACTATCAGCCGGCCCCGCGTTATTACGAGAGCCGTCGCTGGCACGGCAATGACCGCGGACGCTGGGATGGCCACCGTCGCGGCGGTTGGGACAACGATCACCGCGGTCGCGGCAACTACGACCGCCACAGCGGCCGCGGCGACCACAACGGACGTGGCAACCGCTGGTAACTCACCGCAAACAAAAAGCGGCGCATTGAGCGCCGCTTTTTTTGTGCCTGTTTTTTTACACGAGAAGGTTAGTACTGCGTCAGATCCGCCAACGGATGCCGCCCCTCCCAAACCTTATGAAAATGCGCCTCCACCACGGCATCCGGCACGCTGTTGACGTCTGGCCAATGCCAGTGCGGCTTCTGGTCCTTGTCGATCAATCGCGCGCGCACCCCTTCGCTGAACTCCGGATGCCGGCAGCAATTGAGGCTCAGGGTGTATTCCATCTGAAAGACTTCAGCCAGTGACATATAGCGCGCGCGGATGATCTGTTCCCAGACCAGATGAGCGGTCACCGGTGAGCCTTCGCTCAGGGTCTTGGCGGCACGGGCGAGCAACGGGTCGCTGCTGTCGTGTTGCAGACTGATGGCTTTCCAGGCGCACGCCACATCGCTGACGTCGAGCAGTTCGTCGATCTGCTGACGACGCGGTAGCCACTGCGCCTCGGGCATTTTCGCGACGGCTTCTTGCTGCAAGGCCTTGAGCAGGCTGTTGAGTTGCATCGGGGTCTGTTCCTGCCAGTTCAGTTGCAGCAGGCCTTCGATCAAATCCGGTTGCTGTTCGTCGAGCAGGAAGCGGTCGGCCAGTCCCAGATCGATCGCATCACGCCCGTTCATGTGCGCGCCGGTCAGGCCCAGAAACAAACCGAGCTTGCCGGGCAGTCGTGACAGGAACCAACTGGCGCCCACATCCGGGTACAGGCCAATAGTGATTTCCGGCATGGCCAGACGGCTGCTCGGCGTGACGATGCGTGTGCTCGCGCCTTGCAACAGACCCATTCCGCCGCCCAGCACATAACCGTGGCCCCAGCAGATCAACGGTTTCGGGTAGGTGTGCAGGCTGTAGTCCAGGCGATATTCCGCGGCGAAAAACTGCGCGGCCAGTGGCGGTACTTCGCCGGGGTGGGCGCGACAGGCTTCCACCAGGCTGCGCACTTCGCCTCCAGCGCAAAATGCCTTGGCGCCGTTGCCGCGCAGTAAGACGCAGACGATTTGTGGGTCTTTTGCCCAGGCATTCAGTTTGTCGCTCAGCGCATTGATCATCGGCAAGGACAACGCGTTGAGCGATTTTTCAGCGTCCAGGCTGGCGATACCGAGGCGGGCGCCGTCGGTGCCGGTGAGTTCTTCGAAGTGCAGATTCATCGTGACCTCGATCGGGAATTTGAACGATCAGTATGATCGTTGTGTGGGAAAGTGCCGGATCTGCGTCAGATCAATTGACAAGCGTGGTCGGCTTTCCTAGGGTTCGCCCCATTGTTTTTGCCGGGTATGACCATGACTGCTGACGACCGTATCAAACTCGAACCGAGCTGGAAGGAGGCACTGCGTGCTGAATTCGACCAGCCTTACATGGCAGAGTTGCGCAATTTTCTGCAGCAGGAGCGGGCGGCCGGCAAGGAAATCTATCCACCGGGGCCGCTGATTTTCAATGCGCTGAATTCGACGCCGCTGGATAAAGTCAAAGTGGTGATCCTCGGCCAGGACCCGTATCACGGCCCGGGCCAGGCCCATGGCTTGTGCTTCTCGGTGCAACCGGGCGTGCCGGCGCCGCCGTCGCTGGTCAACATCTATAAAGAGTTGAAACGCGACCTGAACATCGATATTCCCAGCCACGGTTATTTGCAGAGCTGGGCCGATCAGGGCGTGTTGATGCTCAACACCACCATGACCGTCGAGCGCGCCAACGCTAATGCGCACAAGGACAAGGGCTGGCAGTTCTTCACTGACCGGATCATTGAACTGGTCAGCGAACAGCAGCCGCATCTGGTGTTTATGCTGTGGGGCGCTCATGCGCAGAGTAAACAGAAGCTGATCGATGCGACCAAACACCTGGTGCTGACCTCGGTGCATCCGTCGCCGTTGTCGGCTTATCGCGGGTTCTTGGGATGCGGGCATTTCAGCCGGACCAACAAGTTTCTTGAGCAGAATGGCGAGTCGCCGATCGAGTGGCGTCTACCGCCGGTTTGACGGGTTGACCGGGTTGGCCCCTTCGCGAGCTTGCTCGTGGAGAAGGCAACTCGGTCTGTCAGTTGTTACTCGGGATTGCGATTCCAATACTTGAACAACGGCTCCGCCAGAAACAGCACAAAAAGAAGCCGCATCACCTGCATCGCCGTCACCAGCGGCACCGACAGTTGCAGGGTTTCCGCCGTCAGGCTCATCTCGGCAATCCCGCCGGGCATCATGCCTAACGTCAGTGAACGCAGATCCAGATGGGTCAACGTACTCAACCCCAATGCCGCCAGTGTCGCGATCAACATGGTCAATGCCGTGCCGATCAGTGTGCGGCCCATGAACGACGGCGCACGCCGGAAAAACTGTCGATTGAAGTGACAGCCCAGACCGCTGCCGATCAGCCACTGGCCAATCTGACTGCCGCCATTGGGCAAACCGATGTGCAGATCCCAGCCGATGCTCACCGCCGCACTCACCAGCAACGGCCCGAACAGCCACGGATTGGGCTGGCGCAGTCGCTCCCAGATCCACGCGGCCAGGGCGCCCGCCGGAAACAAAATCGCCAGCCAACGCCAATCGACGCTGCCGGCATGAGAAATCGGTGCGCCGTCGCCGAGCAGATACTTGAACGCCGCCGGCACACACAGCACCACCACCAACACCCGCAAACTTTGCCCAGCCGCTACATGGCTGAGCAGCGCGCCATTGCGCGCGCCGAGGTTGACCATCTCCCCGGAGCCACCGGGCATGCTGGAAAAAAACGCCGTGGCGCGATCTTCACCGGTGCGGCGCATCAACCACACGCCGACCACCGCCGACAGGCTGGTGACCAGCGCGCCGAAGAAGATCAGACCGAAGTGACTCAGCACCTGCTCCATCACCACCGGGGTGAAGTGCAGACCGATGCCGATCCCGACAATCCACTGGCCGCATTTGCGGCCACCAGGGATTTCGGTTAATTGCCACGGGGTCAGGCAGCGCACGAGGATGATCGCCAGCAACGAGCCGACCATCCACGGCAACGGCCAGCCGATCTGGCTAGCGACAAAGCCGCCAAGCAGACCGACCAGCGGGGTTCCCCACCAGGTTTTGAGGGATGACCAATCAGACATCGGCAATGGCGCGCCGGGCAGCGGAGCGTTTACGCCAGATACGGATGATCGGCATCATCAGCATGATCACCGTCAATACCCAGCAACCGACTGTGATCGGACTTGACCAGAGAATTTCCAGCGCGCCGTTAGAGATCGACAGCGCACGACGCAAGTTTTGCTCCATCAGACCACCGAGGATGAAGCCCAGCAGCAGCGGTGACAACGGGAAGTCCAGCTTGCGCAGGATGTAGCCGAAGATACCGATACCGATCATCAGGAACAGGTCAAACGTGGTTGCGTGCACCGCGTAGACGCCGATCCCTGTAATGATCGCAATCACCGGCACCAGTGCCCAGTTCGGCACGGCGAGGATGCGGGTGAAGATGCGGATCATCGGGATGTTGAGGATCACCAGCATCACGTTGGCGATAAACAGCGACGCGATCAGGCCCCAGACGATGTCCGGTTGTTGCTGGAACAGCAGCGGGCCCGGGGTGATGTTGTACAGCGACAGTGCGCCGATCATCACTGCGGTGGTGCCTGAACCTGGAACACCGAGCGTCAGCATCGGTACCAGAGCACCGCACGCCGCACCGCCAATGGCGGTTTCTGGAGCCGCAAGACCACGCTTGTCGCCCTGACCGAATGTGCCGCTGTTACCTGCAATGCGCTTCTCGGTCATGTACGCCACGGCGCTGGCGAGGGTTGCGCCAGCACCCGGTAGCACGCCCATGATGAAGCCCAGCACACCGCACCGCAGGTTCACCGTGAATACCGAGGCCGCTTCCTTGAAGTTGAACATCATGCGGCCGGTGGCCTTCACGGCTTCCTGGCCGTGGTGGGTTTTCTCCAGCAGCAGAAGGATCTCGCTGATGGAAAACAGGCCGAGTACCAGCACGACGAATTGGATGCCGTCGGTCAGATGGATGTTGTCGCCGGTGAAGCGGTACACGCCACTGTTGGCGTCAATGCCGATGGTCGACAGAAACAGGCCGATCAGCGCGGCGATAAAGGTTTTCAGCGGGCGATCACCGGCCATGCCGCCGAGACAGACAATCGCGAACACCATCAACACGAAGTATTCCGCCGGACCAAAGGCAATCGCCCATTTCGCCAGTAGCGGGGCGAACAGCACCATGCCGCAAGTGGCGATAAACGCACCGATGAACGAACTCCACGCCGACAGCGACAACGCTACGCCGGCCAGGCCTTTGCGGGCCATCGGGTAGCCGTCGAGGGTGGTCATCACGGTGGACGCTTCGCCCGGAATGTTCAGCAGGATCGAACTGATCCGACCGCCGTATTCGCAGCCCAGATACACCGCTGCCAACAGGATCAACGCCGACTCCGGCGGCAGGCCGAGGGCGAATGCGATCGGAATCAGCAACGCCACGCCGTTGATCGGGCCGAGGCCCGGCAACAGGCCGACGACGGTGCCGATCAGGGTGCCGCACAGCGCGGTCACGAGGTTGTAGGGACTCAGCGCGACGCCGAAACCCTGACCCAAATAGCCAAGAGTATCCATATCAGTTCTCCAGAACGTCGAGCAGGCCGAGGGGCAGCGGAACGTCCATCAGACGGTCGAACAGCAGGTACAGACCGATCGCCATCAGCGTGGTGACCACGATGCTTGGCACCCAGCGACCGCCATACAGTCGCGCCATCGGAATGCCGATCAGGATGCTGCTGAGGATGAAGCCCAGCGGTTCGAACGTGCCAGCGAACACCAGCAGCAGGACGACGCAAATACCGATCTTGGTCAGGGTTTCGCGATCCAGTGGCGGCTCGTCTTCACTGTGTTTGATAGGGGCCGGGCGGAACACCATGTACAGCAGCGCCGCGCCCATAAGGCCGAGCATCAGCAGGGGAAAGGCGCGCGGGCCGACGGGTTCGTAGGAAAAAGCCGCTTGATACGGCCACGCCATCAGGGCCAGGCCGGCACAGGCCAGCAACAGCACCGAGGCGAAAATGCGTTGAATAAGCATGGGAGCTCCTGTGCTGCGTCCCCGTCATCGGGAACGCAGCCGCTAGACAGAGACGATCACTGGATCAGGCCGAACTCTTTGGCCAGCACTTTGTAGTCCGCGACCTGCTTCTTCACGTAGGTGTCCAGTTCCGGCCCGGTCATGGCGAACGGGAAGAGTTCACGCTGATCGCGCAGCTTGGCGAATTCCTCGGAGGCCAACAGTTTGTCGAACGCGTCTTTCCACCAGGCGTAGTCTTCATCGCTGACTTTTGGCCCGAGGTAGAAGCCGCGCACCACCGGCCAGACGATGTCGTAGCCTTGCTCCTTGGCGGTCGGAATGCCTTTCATTTCCGGCTCGTCGAGACGCTTCTCGGAGAACACCGCCAACAAGCGCATATCACCGCTCTGAATGTGCGGCATGGAGTCGGAGATGTCGGTGCTGCCGACCTGGATGTGACCGCCGAGCAGGGCGGTGGCGATCTCGCCGCCACCTTCGAGGGCGACGTAACGCAGGTCACGCGGGTTGATCCCGGCAGCCTTGGCGATCAGCGCGGTTTGCATCCAGTCCTGGCTGCCGACGGTGCCGCCGGAACCGATCACCACGGAGCCTGGATCTTTTTTCAGTGCCTGAACGAGATCGTCGAGGGTCTTGTAGGGCGAATCGCTTTTCACCGCGATGGCGCCGTAGCTGGTGCCGACCGCTGCGAGCCAGCGCACATTGGTTTCATCGAAACGCCCGAACTTGCCCTGGGCCAGGTTCAGCAACGAACCGCTGGACCATGCCACCAACGTGCCGGCATCCGCCGGGCGTTGTGCGACCACTGCGTTGTACGCCACCGCGCCGACGCCGCCGGGCATGTAGGTGACGCGCATCGGTTTGCTCAGCAGTTTTTCGTTGACCAGCGCGCTCTGCGCCAGTTTGCAGGTCAGGTCGAAACCGCCGCCCGGCGAGGCCGGGGCGATGCATTCAGGACGTTTCGGTTCGGCCATGAGTTGGCCGGCGAACAGGACACAACTGGCGGCGAGGGCCACTTTACGCAGTGATAGGTTCATTCAAGTCTCCACGGGCATTGTTGTTATTCGACGTGTTTTTCAGCAACGGACATTTACCAAAGGGCAACGCTGTAGCTCACCAGCAAACGCACTTCGTCTGCATCGCGAGCGGAGTAGCTGGAACGGTAAGTGGCATTACGCAGGCGCACGGCGACATCCTTCAACGCGCCGCTTTGTACGACATATTTGATCTCGGTGTCGCGCTCCCACGCTTTGCCTGGCAAAACGCTGCGGCGAAAAAACGGCGAGGGCGGCGGCACTGGCGCAGGTGGCGTGGCTGAAGCGGGAGGGGAGAAGAGGCGTTAGAGCCTTGGTCTGCAAGGACGGCATGCGCGGGGTGCTCCGTTTATTGTTCTTATTGGTCGAAAACGCTTCGTGGCGTTTTTCGTAACGCTGTGTGGCAGCAGCGACGGCAGTCGGAACTGTCCGTGGCTCGACTCTAACCAGCTAACCTTTCGCTAACCTTTCAACTGGCTTTCACGGTTTTCGGGCTTCACAGCGGCGGTTGCGGCTGTAAACTCCGCGACAAAGAGTGGCGTCGGCCATCCCTGAACGAGGTAAAAATCCATGCGTGTCCTGCTCGTCGAAGACCATCTGCAACTGGCCGAAAGTGTCGCCCAGGCGCTCAAGAGCACCGGTCTGACCGTGGATGTGTTGCACGATGGCGTGGCCGCCGACCTGGCGCTCGGCAGTGAGGAATACGCGGTGGCGATCCTTGATGTCGGCCTGCCGCGCATGGATGGTTTTGAAGTGCTGGCGCGGTTGCGTGCGCGCGGAAAAAATTTGCCGGTGCTGATGCTGACCGCGCGCAGTGACGTGAAAGATCGGGTGCACGGCCTCAATCTTGGCGCTGACGATTATCTGGCCAAGCCTTTCGAGCTGACTGAACTGGAAGCGCGGGTCAAAGCCCTGTTGCGCCGCAGTGTGCTCGGCGGCGAACGCCAACAGCGCTGCGGCGTGCTGGCCTATGACCTCGACACCCGGCGCTTCACCCTCGGTGAGGAATTGCTGACCTTGACCTCTCGTGAGCAAGCGGTGCTCGAAGCGCTGATCGCCCGGCCGGGGCGGGTGATGAGCAAGGAGCAATTGGCATCGCAAGTGTTCGGCCTCGACGAAGAAGCCAGCCCCGATGCCATCGAAATCTACGTGCACCGCTTGCGCAAGAAACTCGACGGTCACCCGGTGGCGATCGTGACCTTCCGTGGCCTCGGCTATCTCTTGGAAAGCCGCGATGCATAAGCCCAGCAGCCTGCGCTGGCGGTTGCTGTGGAACCTTGCGCTGCTGTTGGTGGTGCTGATGCTCGCCAGTGGCTTGAGTGCTTACTGGAATGGTCGCGAAGCGGCCGATACCGCGTATGACCGCACGTTGCTGGCCTCCGCGCGAACCATCGCTGCCGGCCTGTCGCAACGAGACGGCACCCTCAGTGCCGACGTGCCTTACGTGGCCCTCGATACGTTCGCCTACGACAGTGCCGGGCGGATTTATTATCAGGTCAACGACATCCATCAGAAGCTGATTTCCGGCTACGAAAACCTCCCCGGTCCGCCGTCAGGCACGCCAAGAACTGACGACTATCCGGCGCTGGCGCGTTTCTACAACGCCACCTACAAGGGCCAGAATGTTCGGGTGGTCAGTCTGCTTAAAGCGGTAACCGAGCCGAACATGAACGGCATGGCGGAAATCCGTGTCGCCGAAACTGACGAAGCCCGGGTCAGCATGGCCCGCAGTCTGGCCGCCGACACCTTATTGCGTTTGGGCATGCTGGCGATTGGCGCGTTGCTGTTGGTCTGGTTCGCCGTCAGTGCGGCGTTGCGACCGCTGGAGCGTTTGCGCACGGCGGTGGAGGAACGTCAGCCCGACGACTTGCGGCCCTTGCCGTTGGTGGAAGTGCAGCATGAACTTTGGCCGCTGGTGCGTGGGCTTAACCATTTCACCGAGCGCCTGCGTGGGCAGTTCGAGCGACAGGCGCAGTTCATCGCCGATGCGGCGCATGAGTTGCGTACGCCATTGGCAGCGTTGAAGGCGCGGCTGGAATTGGGCCTGCGCTCGAATGAACCCGAAACTTGGCGCACGACCCTGGAATCGTCAGCGCAAAGCACGGATCGCCTGACCCATTTGGCCAATCAGCTGCTGTCGCTGGCGCGGGTTGAAAACGGCGCCCGGGCTATTGCGGAGGGCGGCGCACAGCTGCTCGATCTGAGCCAATTGGCGCGGGAACTGGGCATGGCCATGGCGCCGCTGGCGCACAAACGCGGCGTAGCGCTGGCGCTTGAGGCGGACGAGCCGGTGTGGCTGCGGGGTGAGCCGACGCTGCTCAATGAGTTACTGAGCAATCTGGTGGATAACGCGCTGGCGCATACGCCGCCAGGCGGCAATGTGATTTTGCGTGTGACGGCGCCAGCGGTGCTTGAAGTTGAAGACGACGGGCCGGGGATTCCGCTGGAGGAGCGTGAGCGGGTGTTTGAGCGGTTCTACCGGCGTAATCAGCAGGTGGCGGGTTCGGGGTTGGGTTTGGCGATTGTTGGCGAGATTTGCCGGGCGCATCTGGCGCAGATCAGCTTGCATGATGGTGAGCAGGCGGGTTTGAAGGTGCGTGTGAGTTTTATCGCCGGGTGATTCTGCGGTGTTCTTGCCGGCCTCTTCGCGAGCAGGCTCGCTCCCACAGGGGGAATGCATTCCAATGTGGGAGCGAGCCTGCTCGCGAAGGGCGCGCCTCGGTCTCGGATCAGTAAAACATCGACCGCGATTCTTCCAGATCTTCGCAGAGCGCCTTGTTTTCCGGATCGATCCCAAGCTTTCTGAACGCGGGCACACTGAGTGGATCAATGCGCCCAAATGGATGATCGGTGCCCTTGTGGCAATACAGACTCGCTACCTGCACCAGATCGACGTAATCGATCTCTTTCGAGTCGCGTTTGAAGTCCTGATAGCGCCCCGGCAACTCCACCAACCGCTCCGGAAACTCCCAGACCCGCAACAGTTTGTCGCCCAGCAGCGGATGAATATGGTCGATCACATGGTTGAGGCTGACCGGGTCCGACAGCAATTCGTAGTGGTCTTCGGCGTAGGTCAGAATCGGCAGCACGCCGATCTGATGCACCAGCCCGCCCAATGCCGCCTGGTCAGGTTTGAGCTGTGTGTAGCGGCGGCACAACGCATAACTGACCCCGGCGATTTCCAGGCTCTTGCGCCAGACTTCGCGCATTTTCTGTTCCACCACTTCGGAACGCGCGTGGAAAATCTGTTCCATCACCAGGCCGATCGCCAGATTGCTGCTGTAATTGATGCCCAGGCGGGTGATGGCGGTGTGCAGGTCAGTGACTTCCTGGGCTGCACGCAGCAGAGGGCTGTTGACCACTTTGATAAGGCGCGCCGAAAGCGCCGTGTCGCGGCCGATCACTTTGCTCAGGTCGCTGACGCTGATTTCCGGATCTTCAGCGGCCTTGCGAATTTGCAGGGCCACTTCCGGCAACGTGGGCAGAACCAGGTCATCGTTATCGATGGCCTCAACCAAATCCTGTTGGACCTTATCCGCCAGTTCGCTCATTTAGACTCTCTAGGGTGTTGCAACAAAGGCTGCGATCAGCGCTGGATTTCGCGGTCGCGATCCAGTTCGTAGGGCAAATCGAGCAAATGCAATGCAGGCCCTTCAAGGGTACCCAGATGCAGATCGCCCGCTTCAGCAGCTTCGGCCTGCAACACCGCCAGCAGTTCAATATTTTGTCCGGCGTTGGCGGCCAGTACGACTTCGCCGATGGAACTGTTGTGGCTCGGCGCGAACAACGGGGTGCCCGGCTCTGGTAATTGCGTGGCATCCAGGCTCAAACGATACAGACGGCGCTTGAGTTTGCCCAAGTACTGCATGCGCGCGACGATTTCCTGGCCGGTGTAGCAGCCTTTCTTGAAGCTCACGCCGCCAACGGCCTGCAGATTGAGCATCTGCGGGATGAACAGCTCGCGGGTGCTTGGCATGACCTGGCCGATACCGGCGCGGATCTGGCCCAGCAGCCATTGATTCAGATCACCTTCAGGCAGGGCGGCGGACAGCTTGGCTTTGATGGTTTCGGCTTGTTCGGCCGGCACCCAGAGTTCGGCGCGATCCGGCGAGACGCGAATCGCGATCAGACCTTCGTTGCGTACAACACTGTCGGTTTCGGCCGGCAGATCCAGACCGAGGCTGCTCAGTGCTGCATCGCCCGACCTCAGACCAAAGCGCACCCAGGCGGCGCTTTCGTCGGTGAGTTTGGATTTGGAGAACACTGCGTACTTTTTCAGATCCGCCAGTTGTGGTTCGAGCAGTTCGCTGGCCATCGCCAGCAGCACGCCGTCACCTTCCAGCAGAATGCGGAAACTCGACTGCATCCGGCCTTTCTGCGTGCAGCGCGCGCCAAGGCTGGCAGCGGTGTCGCTCAGGTAATTGATATTGCAGGTCAACTGGCCTTGCAGGAATTTTCCGGCATCCGCACCGCGAACCGCGAGAACGCCTTCATGAGACAGGGTGCAGAAAAAAGCAGAATCGGCCATGGGTCATCGCAGGGTAAATAGACTGGGGCACATCATAAGGGTGCGCTGTTGAAATGGGTAGTTGATAAAGGATCGGTGGTGCCCGACCAAAGCCGACTGTGCGACCCGTCTCGGGGCTGTATACTTGCCGCCAAATTTGAGGAGGGCTCCATGGTCGAACAAGTTGAACTCAATCGCCTCTTTTGGCACAGCCGTCGCGGCATGCTTGAACTTGACGTGCTGCTGGTGCCGTTTTCGAGAGACGTTTACGCAACTCTCAACAACAAAGATCGCGATTTGTACGTGCGCCTGCTGACGTGTGAGGATCAGGACATGTTCGGCTGGTTCATGGAGCGCAGCGAGTCCGAAGATCCGGAGCTGCAGCGCATGGTTCGCATGATCCTGGATCGTGTCCAGCCCAAGTAATACGTTCGAATGCCGCTGGCATGCCTCACGGCAGTTGCTGGCGGCGTATCTGTTGGCCCAGGCGTTCGCGCTGGGTTCTTTGCTTCTGCTTTCAATTCCACTCTGGGCCAGTCTGGCAGCGGCTTTAGCTTGCCTGCTTCACGGTTTTTACGTGATCCCACTGCAAATTCTATTGAGTCATCCCAAAGCATTTTGTGGCTTGCGTCGAGATGCCGATGGTTGGCAGTTGTGGAGTCGGGCGGATGGCTGGCAGGCGGTGCAACTACGACCGGACAGCCTGGCGCTGCCATTGATCGTGGTGCTGCGCTTTCGTTTGCGCGGGGAATGGCGGGTCAGATCGATCTGCGTGCCACGCGACGCGCAGGCGGCGGATTTGCACCGACGCCTGCGTGTGCGGCTCAAGTTCAGCCGGCGTAGGTGGGCGGCACCAGAATAGTGTCGAGCGCCTCGGGTAGCAGGTCCGGATAGTCGAGGGTGTAATGCAGGCCGCGACTTTCCTTGCGCTCCATGGCTGAGCAAATCATTAGCTCGGCGACCTGGGCGAGATTGCGCAGCTCGATCAGGTCGCGACTGACTTTATAGTTGCTGTAGAACTCGACCCTATGAGGCTAAACCCAATGGATACAGGGGTTTCAGCCGATGACCGTCAACCACCGCTCCCAAAGTGGGACAAACCTGTTACAAACTGCGCTCGCCAAGCCGTACCACTATCGCCGGTCTGGTCGCTATTACCTTCGCCTTCGCCCTCAAGGCACCGCTACGGGCTTCTTCACGCTTTCGCTCAGAACTACCGACAAGGCCACCGCTATGAACATCTCGAAGGACATCCTCAAGACCCTCAAGGCGTATCACTTCGACAACCCTGAAGCGACTTGGGACGAACTCCGTGAGCGTCTGGTAGACATCGCTGAGTCATCCTTGACGATGGCGCATGGTGATAGCTCATTGGTCGCTTACGAGATGATCCACGATGAGCATCATCAAGCGCTTCGAGAGGCCAGCGCCAAGATGTCCTTGAGCCTCAATCAGCAACGAGCAGTGGGCAAAGCATTGGAGATCATTGAGGCATCACAGGAGCGCCTGAATGGGAGGCCGGGGAAGCTGGTTGAGATCGTTAGGGGACTTAAAGAAGAGCCTTGTAGCACGTCTGTGGCCCTTCGTCCGTCCCTATCTGTATTATCAACTGAAGCCTCCAAGCCGCTGACCTTCAAGGCCATCTCTGAGCTTTACATGGACGAGCGCAAGGAACACGTAGAGGTAAGCACCATGCGGGACATAAAGTCTTCCTGTGGGGCTATCGCTGCTGTGCTGGGTGAGCTTGACCTGAAGACCCACACGCGTGCTGACATGGTGGCTCTGAAGGAAAAGCTCCTTGAGGATCGCTCAGCTTCCACCGTGAAGAAGATACTGACCCGCCTTACCACTGTCATGGATTGGGCTGTGCATAACGGCTACATCGACAAGAGCTTCGATAAGGGGCTGAAGCCTACCAAAGGAGCCGATAGCTCCCGTGAGGCGTTCTCTCAGGATCAAGTAAAGACACTCATGGCCCATACCAAGACGCTTCCTGAAGACTCGTGGCAGCGCTGGGCGTTGTCGCTCGGGGTCATCACTGGGACTCGTATTGAGGAACTGAGGCAGCTCACCAAGGCTGACGTTAAGAAGATCCCAGGCACTGACGGTAATGGCATCTGGGTCATTGACATCAATAGGAACGATGGCAAGACAGCCAAGACCAAGAATGCGCTTCGTGTCGTACCGCTGACCGATGGGGCCTATGGGTTTGACCTTCAAGCGTTCCTTGAGTTTGTCGAGAAGGCCGACTCGCAGTTGTTCAAGCTGGGCGCAGGGCAGTTCTCAGGGTTGCTCAATGGTGCCCTTCGGGATGTCTTGGGCCTGAAGGCAGACCGCACCCAGACTTTCCATTCGCTACGACACTCTTTGGCTGGTGCCTTGAAGGCCGCTGAGGTTCCTGTGGGAACTGCTGAGTCGATCTTGGGGCATTCGTCGGGGTCAATTAGCTATGACCTCTATGGGGCGGGGAGTGCCGTGGAGGTAGGGACACTGCATGATGCTTTGGTAAAAGCGTTTACAATAGCTACAAGATGATTTCAGTAGACTTGACAAGGAAGCCATATGGAAACCCTCAACGAAGCAAACTATATCAAATGGCTACTTACAGACCAGATGATTGACATAGTGGCAGCAGTGAGTATGGGTCGAGACATAATAAGTCAGTTCAAAGAGAACAAACTTACGACCCAACAAGCTATGGGAAGGCTTCGAATATGCAATCACTCGGTTATTCTCACGCTCTTTAAACTACACGAATTAAGGAAGAAATACGGAAAGTTCCTGAACACGCTGCCAAGCGAAGAAACAGCGGGTATTTTCAAAGATGCTGCCGACATCGAAAATAAAAAGATCTGCAAATTTAGGAATAGTTACGCGGCTCACATATTTGACAGGGAGACGATGGCGCCTATATCCATGCAAAAGGGCGAAGAGCTTTTAAACTCGATCACCGGCAAGGATAACGATCAGTGCGAAGCTTTTTACGATTGGCTTTATCCACTTCAGTGGAGTATCGACAAGCCCTGTGTTGTTTCCAGCATCGAACGACTTAGGGCTTATTGCCGCCAATTGCCCGGTGGTGAGTTAAGACGCCCTTAGGCGGCAAGACACGTAGGTCGGAAAGCGGTGTCGTTCACTAATAGGTCTGTTGCTGGCGTGAAAGCGATTTGAACGATCCGCTCACTCTTGGCCTTTCAGCGGGAGCTTAGAGGCTACGGATGTATGGTCTCGAAGGGTAGGGAACTGGTCGTAGGATTTAAACCCCTCACTATGGCCACAGACACGCAACCCTACCCAGTTCAGGAGGCCAACCATGACAACCGCATCAAAAATCAAGCTTCAAGGCACCAATGTATCCGTATGCCTATTACCACCCATTGAGATCCTTGAGGCCCGCTACAAGCTCAGCGACGACCATGAGGGCATCGTGGCTCGATCCTTCAAGCTCATCCCCGGCAAGACTCGCAGGGGAACCGAAGAGGGTGCACCCGTGGGCACCTATTCCAATAGCTCGCTGCGCCAGCAGGTCGAAGTAACTTGGATTGACGGAGACACGAAACACAAAGTCCGCGTTCAGAAATCCCGCATTGTTTATCGAATGACTCATGGTGAATTTGATGAGTCTTTGGTTATTGACCATATCGACGGTAACCCGAACAACAATCATCCAAGTAATCTCCGACCGCTGACCTATCACGAAAACTTCGGTAACCGTGCATCTGCTCTTAAAGAGAAGTACCCAAAGAAGGATCCTCATCTTCCTACTGGTGTCACCCGTGATTACAAATTCACCTCAAGCGTTCGGTACATTGGGAAGACTACAATTAGAGGTATCACCCATATGAACTACTTTGAGAATCCCCGTGCTGCCCAGCATTGGCTCGCTCAGGTGAAGAAGGATAACTTGGGTGATACGGCTCGCAGGGATCCCCAAGGGTTCATCATTGGGGCACCTAATCGAGTGACGGTCAGACAATAGCCCTATGGTCAGTATCCTCACTATGGCTACACAGATTCCTAGAGGGCATCACCACGCCCGACCAGAGACCACCGAGTGCCAAGCGCGACCAGATCGCCAACGCTCAACTGTCCCCGGTAAGCAGACCTCGTGTCTGGCTCCAGTAGGAAGGAGCGAACATTGATATTGCTGATCGTTAGTCGGTGCCTCTTGAGGGCATCGCTGGGAGGCCTTGCACGGGATTGGGGTCACCGTGTATTGCTCAATGTTCATGGGGGCCTTTAACCTTAAAGATTCTAAAGATTACTCATTGAGTAACTCTAATTATTATTCTTTAAATAAATCTTTGCTCTTGTCTTAAAGAACCTCTCAAGTTATCTCTAAGTTAGGGATTGGTCTTCCGACCATAAGCATCCCGTTCTCTCAGTTCGTCTCAAAGGAGGCCCATGCGACTCCACTTCAAACTCGATGGTCTCGATCATCAACGCCGTGAAATCTTGTTGTCCATCGAGTCGGCAATGACCGGACGATCCTCTACCGCTTTGTTCGATCTAAAAGCTCTCGATGTTTTCACGAACCGGCACCCTGAGAAAGCCAATGAGTTCGTCTCGGGCAAACTGGGAGCATTCCTAATGGAGTCCCTTGAGGCTCTCATGGCTGCTACTGGTCTCGACCTGATCGCTCTTTACGGAGCAGTGAAGGGTGTTCCCGTTATCCTCAACGCTCGTCCCATAGCAGTCCAGCAATAACCAGTGTCGCCTCACTGGTGCCCTCAATGATGTCTCTCAGGTTCGCCATGTCCTGATGACCATCAGCCTCAAATAACCAATCAAGAACCTATTCGTCAGTCTTGGAAGATGCCCACGCGGCTCCCTCCTTGCCGTCTTGTCGTGCGTGTCTATGGCGCCAAGACTGAACGAATGGGTCACCTCACAGGAGATCCAAATCAATGAATATCACCATCACTAAAGTCCTGAAGAACGAAGTAACTGTGTCGGGCCAGACCCTCAATCGTGAGTACGTCGAAAGCGTCATGTTGCCCTTGCTGATGGCCCAGTGTGGCCGGAACAACGGCACCAAGTTTGGCGTTATCAAAGCCTTCGAGGAAGCCGGTTTGTCCCTCAAGGCCATCCAAGAGGACGCTCAGGTCTATTTCATGACCAAGCGGGAGCAGAAAGCGGCCCGTGAGCAACTTCAGCGGGAAGCTGACGAGCGTGCTGAGCGTTTGCGCGAGCGGACTCCACGCGAACTGGCCCAAGCGAAAGCTGAAAGAGAAGCCCGTGCTGCTGCCATCCGTGAACAAGCTCAAAAGGTTTTGGCAGCACGCTCCCGTAATAACGGCTGATAGCTCCAGACCTGCACCAATCACTTCCCTACTTATTCTTCAGGAGACCTATTCCAATGAAACAGCCTAACCAATACGTCAAGCCATCGACTTACAGCACTGCTCTCACCGATAGTCAAAATGGGTCGATCCGCTTCAATACCGCTGATGTTCGTGTCGAGACCGAAACGGCCACCGATGTGTCCGTCTATGTTGAAGCCCTTACAGAGGCCCTCGACGATTACCTCAATGGTGTTGAGTGGCGCCAAGCGGCAATCGAACACACCCCTTGTGAATTCCGTCCGGCTGGCTCGGAGGCAACTGGTCAGCAAATCATCACGATGGCTGATCGCTCCGTCACTTTCGACCCTCGTAATAACTGGGATAACCAGACCATCTCGAAGGGCGAAGTCCTGGCCGGGTCTGTGATCTTCACCGAGCCAACCGATACAGCGTTGGTCATCAGTAAGCGATTCAGCATTCTCGACCATAACCTGATGGCGGGCTTCACTGAAGGCTCGATGCACCAGACCGGTGAGAAGCTCTTACGGGACATCGAACATGATGCCGCTGGCAAGATCGCCGGTATCCTCTCTAGCGCTCCATCCACTGAAAGCGTGTCAGCGACTAAGCCAACCGGTAAGCCTGTGGAGGTCGCTGAGGATCTGATCGACATCTTGACGATGAACATCAACCAGACCGTAGGTAGCTCGCTGTCGGACTTTGTGGTTCTGCTGCCGGTGTCGTTGCTCGCGGTTCTTGAGCGTGCTGCTCAGCGTGCAGGTGTTGAAGACATCGAGTCTCTGATTGGTGCCTCTGTGCAGCCTTATAGCGGTACTGACCGTGGCCTGTTCCTGCTGCCTAAACTGTTCACCTCGCTGAGTTATCGCGAAGGTGGTAACGGGGACATCTGGAGGATCCAAGCGACCCGTAATGGCGCCCATCAGTGCTGGGACGTGGAGATCATGACAGTTGTGGACATCGTGGCTAACGGCAAGGTCAAAGTGAAGCTGACTGCGGATGGTCTTCAAACTCAAACCGTGGCTTTCCCGATGATTACCAACATCAAGCTGACCTGAGGAAGTCTCTTAGAAGCCCCGTAAGGTAGGCCCCAGAGGGGGCGGACAGGTGCGTTTTACATTTAGGCATTCTGATCGGGGAGGTTTGTCACTTTCATCGGCAGAACCCGATTACCTGCTAGCACCTCGATCAGGCCCTTTCTAATGGCTGCCAGTTGATCTTCCGTATCTGAATGATAGCGCGGTGCATAGGACGAATTTTTAATGTGCGTCTTATCAAAGTCGTAGTCGAGAACTATGGCCATTTTGTGTAGCAGCTCTACCAATAGATCTATCCTTTTGGAGTCCCATTGCTCCGGGGATAGTTTGTCGTTACACAAGAGGTCGTGATACTCCTTCCATGCTTCTACTACGGCTTTTTCCTTCTTGTGGCTTTTCATAAACTCAAGATCAATGCGGTTTAGAGCCTCCACATGCCCCCAAGAGATTACATAGGCACGGGTAGCCATCAGAGTTTTGAAAATACTTAGCTTGCGCCCCCGAATCTCGTTTCGCTCATCAAGGTATCGTGTCACTTGAACTGCAATGACTGGACTGAGCAGCGTCGCCATAATAATGAGCCAGTCTGCAATTGATATTTTATCCAAGGTGTATCCCTTCCATTGATAGCTAATGTCTGGGTCGAGGTATCGCATCTTTTTCGGCCCTTTGGATGAGATTAGCAGCACCACTGCAACCTACTAACTGTGCTGAGAATCAGTCCATCGACTGCATCTGGCTTTCCTCTCGATCTTTCTCTTGCAACGGTCAAGCTGCCTGCGAGACGCCGAGGTCGTGCAATTGAATCTCAAGGAGAAACCATATGGACAAGCTATACGCTGCCTACTGGGTCTGTGTGGCTGTTCATGTGGTCTACTGGCTGTACGGATACCTCAAGATATCAATGAAAATCTGGCAGAAAAATCTGAAAGACCACCTCATTCATACTGACTGCCAAGGTTCCCCCGTAGGCCCTCGCGCAGGCCCGCACAGGCGCCATGAGAGACCCTCATAGGCGGACGATAGAAACCCCAGAGCTGGGACAAATATGGCGCAAAGCTGTTACAAAACGGGGTCTTAGCGTGCTACGCTCAGGCCTCCTAACGTGCCTCATCTGGTCGGTGTAAGGATCGTATCCTTCGCCTCTGGCAGCATCTCTGGATAGTCCAGCGTGTAGTGCAGACCCCGAGATTCCTTGCGTTCCATCGCTGACTGGATCATCAGTTCAGCTACCTGAGCAAGGTTCCTCAGTTCAATCAAGTCTCTGCTTACTCGGTAGTTGCTGTAGAACTCGTCGATCTCGTCCAGCAACAGGCGCACGCGGTGCTGGGCCCGTTGCAGGCGCTTGTTGGTGCGCACGATGCCGACGTAGTCCCACATGAACCGGCGCAGTTCATCCCAGTTGTGCGCAATGATCACGTCTTCGTCGGAGTCGGTCACCTGGCTGGCGTCCCAGACGGGCAGGGCGTTCGGCGCTGTCACATCATCAAGTTGCGCCAGAATGTCCGCCGCCGCCGAGCGGGCGTAGACGAAACATTCCAGCAACGAGTTGCTGGCCATGCGGTTGGCGCCGTGCAGACCGGTGAAGCTGGTTTCGCCGATGGCGTACAAGCCTGGCACATCGGTGCGGCCGTTTTGGTCGACCATCACGCCACCACAGGTGTAGTGCGCCGCCGGTACAACCGGAATCGGTTGTTTGGTGATATCGATGCCGAAGCCGAGGCAGCGCTCATAAACAGTCGGGAAGTGACTTTTAATGAAGGCTTCGGGTTTGTGGCTGATGTCGAGATAGACGCAATCGACGCCCAAACGCTTCATTTCATGGTCGATGGCCCGGGCAACGATGTCGCGTGGTGCCAGTTCGGCGCGCTTGTCGAAGCGATACATGAAGCGTTCGCCATTCGGCAGCTTCAAATGCGCACCTTCGCCACGCAGGGCTTCGGTGATGAGGAAGCTTTTGGCCTGTGGGTGATAGAGGCAGGTGGGATGGAACTGGTTGAACTCCAGATTCGCCACCCGGCAGCCAGAGCGCCAGGCCATGGCGATGCCATCACCACAGGCGCCGTCGGGGTTACTGGTATAGAGGTAGACCTTGGCCGCGCCACCCGAGGCCAGAATCACGAAGCGTGCGCCGTAGGTGTCGACTTCACCGGTGGCGCGGTTCAGCACGTAGGCGCCGAGGCAGCGCTCGCCGTCCAGGCCCAGGCGGCGCTCGGTAATCAGATCGACGGCTACTCGCTGTTCCAGCAATTCGATGTTTGAACGCTCTTTCGCTTGGGTCAGCAGGGTTTTGAAGATCGCGGCGCCGGTAGCATCGGCGGCATGGATGATGCGGCGATGACTGTGGCCGCCTTCGCGGGTCAGGTGAAATTCGAAACCGCCGTCTTCAGTGCCGGATTGCTCATCACGGGTGAACGGAACGCCTTGGTCGATCAACCACTGGATGGCTTCACGGCTGTGCTCGACGGTGAAGCGAACGGCATCTTCATGGCACAGACCGCCGCCGGCGTTCAGGGTGTCATCGACGTGGGATTCGACAGTGTCGGTATCGTCCAGCACGGCAGCGACGCCGCCCTGAGCCCAGAACGTCGAACCATTGGCGAGATCGCCCTTACTCAAAACGGCAATGCGCAAGTGACCTGGCAGGGTCAGCGCGAGACTCAAACCGGCAGCACCGCTGCCAATGACCAGAACATCGTGTTGGAACTGTTGGCTCATTTCAGGATTCCGCTCAAAGCGACCCGGGTCGGGGTTGGCGCAAGACAGCTGGATCGGCGAGTCAAGACAGCCACACAGCCCACTAGTATATAGAGGGGTGGGGCGGCACAATAGCCGGGCCTATATGGCATTGTGAAACTACCGGGATGGGGAAACCGGGCGCTTCGTCGGAAGAATTTTCCGCAGGTTTTGGGAAAAGGCGACTGTATCGGCGCTGAAACAGGTTTTTTCCTCCCAGTGTTGCCCAATGTCGGGTGGGGCCGGCTATAAATAATTGGAACTTTTGCCAGAGGCCCAAGATCAATAGTCGGTGCCAGAAACAAGGGACAGTGTCGGCTTCAGTGCGGAACCTGCGATTGGGTTCCTGCCGGCGAAACCGATGACAAGATTATTCGCGCAGCCGGTTTATCCCGCGCTGCGTTTTTCGTGCGTGCCAAATCAGAGCCCGCAGGAAACTTGCTTGGAGGGGGAGAACTTTTGCGAAAAGCCCGAGTCTATGTTTGCAAGTCTGGTCGTTTAGTTGTGCAAGTCTCCTCCGGGCTTATCGAGGAGTGTTCATGCTAACCCAGGAAGAGGATCAGCAGCTGGTCGAGCGCGTTCAGCGTGGCGACAAGCGAGCTTTCGATCTGCTGGTGCTGAAATATCAGCACAAAATTCTCGGGTTGATCGTGCGTTTTGTGCACGACACCCATGAAGCCCAGGACGTAGCTCAGGAAGCCTTTATCAAGGCGTATCGAGCACTTGGAAATTTTCGCGGTGACAGTGCGTTTTATACGTGGCTGTACCGTATTGCCATTAACACGGCAAAGAATTATCTGGTTTCACGCGGTCGTCGGCCGCCGGATAGCGATGTAAGTTCCGAAGATGCAGAGTTCTACGATGGCGATCACGGCCTCAAGGACCTCGAGTCACCAGAACGGGCATTGCTGCGGGATGAGATCGAAGGCACCGTCCATCGAACCATTCAGCAACTGCCAGAGGATTTGCGTACGGCTTTAACTTTACGTGAATTCGATGGTCTGAGTTACGAGGACATTGCGAGCGTCATGCAATGTCCGGTGGGTACCGTGCGCTCCCGGATTTTCCGCGCTCGGGAGGCCATCGATAAAGCCCTGCAACCGTTGTTGCAGGAAAACTGAGACAGCGGCGACAGCCAAGAGAGGAACGCCATGAGTCGTGAAGCCCTGCAGGAATCGCTGTCCGCAGTGATGGATAACGAAGCGGACGAACTGGAATTGCGTCGAGTGATCAATGCACTGGACGACGTAGAAACCCGTGAGACCTGGGCTCGTTACCAGATCGCTCGGGCAGCCATGCACAAGGATTTGCTGCTGCCACGTCTGGATATCGCTGCGGCAGTGTCTGCTGCGCTGGAAGACGAAACGGCTCCGGCCAAAGTATCCCGTAGCCCATGGCGAAACCTTGGCCGTCTGGCTGTTGCAGCCTCGGTTACGGTTGCCGTTCTGGCCGGTGTGCGCCTGTACAACCAGGACGAGATCGCTGGCGTCGAACTGGCACAGCAATCCAATCAGCCAACCCTGGCCACTCCACAGGTCAAAGGTCCGGCTGTTCTGGCAGGCTATAGTGAAAGTTCGGAAGCCACTGGCCCTATGGCCAACGGCGTACTGCAAGGTCAACCAGGCTGGCATGATCAGCGCCTGCCAAGCTATCTGCGTCAGCACGCTCAACAGGCTGCGCTGAAAGGTACTGAAAGCGCGCTGCCGTATGCACGTGCGGCAAGCCTGGAAAACCGTTAAGGAGGATCATGCGCGCCATACCTCTACTTTCGCTTCTGCTGAGTGGCTGGTTCATTGTTCCAGCCCACGCTGACGAGGCCCAGGACTGGTTGACCCGTCTGGGCCAGGCCGAGCAGCAGCAAAGCTTCCACGGTACTTTCGTTTACGAGCGTAATGGTAGTTTTTCTACCCACAACATCTGGCATCGCGTCCAGAATGGCCAGGTCCGCGAGCGTTTACTCCAGCTCGACGGTTCGGCACAGGAAGTCGTGCGCATTGATGGACATACTCAATGCGTAAGCGGCATCCTGATTGCCGGGTTGGGAGACTCTCCCAACTCTGCCGCTCGTCCTCTCGATCCGCAAAAGCTGAAAAACTGGTATGACCTTGCTGTCATCGGCAAGTCGCGCGTAGCTGGAAGAGACGCAGTGATCGTATCGCTGACGCCTCGGGACCAGCATCGTTACGGTTTTGAGTTGCATCTGGACAAGAAGACCGGTCTGCCTATGAAGTCCCTGCTGTTGAACGACAAAGGGCAGTTGCTCGAGCGATTCCAGTTCACCAGTCTTGATACTGATGATGTTCCGACGGACAAAGACTTATTGGCTGACGCCGACTGCAAGCCGATTACTATCGATAGTGACAAGGCTTCTGCGGTGAAGACAGCTCAGGCTTGGCACTCTGACTGGCTACCGCCAGGTTTCGAGCTGACTAGCAGCACCTCGCACAAAGATCCGGAAACCAAAATTCAGGTCAGCAGCCTGCTTTATGACGACGGCCTGGCGCGGTTCTCGGTGTTTCTCGAGCCGCTTAACGGTGCCACTGTCACCGATACGCGCACTCAGCTCGGCCCAACCGTTGCCGTCTCCCGTCGCCTGACCACACCGCAAGGTGAAATGATGGTCACGGTGGTCGGTGAGATCCCGATTGGTACCGCCGAACGAATTGCTCTATCGATGCGCAATACCGATGGCGCTGCGACCAGCAAGCAGTGAGCTGATTTCAGTCATACCCACTTCGTCGTCGAGACGTAGAAATGTTTGCTGAGCATTTTCATTTGCAAATCACCTGAAAATTTTTTATAGGTCAGAGCCTAACGGCTCTGGCCTTGTTTGTTGTTCCTGGAATAAAAGTACCGGCCTGTAGTGTCCGGTGGTCCTTATTCCATATCGCTTAAACCTGCTCGTCGTAACGGGAGCTGTATGTCGATACCTAGCTTGAAATCTTATCTCTCCATCTTCGCTACTGTGCTGCTGCTCGGCCAGGCGGTTCCTGCTGCGCAAGCGGCCGACCTGCCTGACTTCACCCAACTGGTCGAACAAGCTTCGCCTGCCGTGGTGAACATCAGTACCACGCAGAAACTGCCTGATCGCAAAGTGAACCAGCAGATGCCTGATCTCGAAGGCCTGCCGCCAATGCTGCGCGAGTTTTTCGAGCGCGGCATGCCGCCTCAACAGCGTTCGCCGGGCGGTGGTCGCCAGCGTGAAGCGCAATCGCTGGGTTCGGGCTTCATCATCTCTCCCGATGGCTACATTCTGACCAACAACCACGTGATTGCCGATGCCGACGAAATCCTCGTTCGCCTGGCTGATCGCAGCGAAATGAAAGCCAAGCTGGTAGGCACCGACCCGCGTTCCGACGTGGCCCTGCTGAAAATCGAGGGCAAGGACTTGCCGGTGCTCAAGCTCGGCAAATCCCAGGATCTGAAGGCCGGCCAATGGGTCGTGGCAATCGGTTCGCCTTTCGGCTTTGACCACACCGTGACCCAAGGCATCGTCAGCGCCGTTGGCCGTAGCCTGCCGAACGAAAACTATGTACCGTTCATCCAGACCGACGTGCCGATCAACCCGGGCAACTCCGGTGGCCCGCTGTTCAACCTGAATGGGGAGGTGGTCGGGATCAACTCGCAGATCTACACCCGTTCCGGCGGCTTCATGGGCGTGTCGTTCGCTATTCCTATCGATGTGGCGATGGATGTTTCCAACCAACTGAAGAGTGGCGGCAAAGTCAGCCGTGGCTGGCTGGGCGTGGTTATTCAGGAAGTGAACAAGGATCTGGCCGAGTCGTTCGGTCTTGAGAAGCCGGCCGGTGCGCTGGTTGCGCAGATCCAGGACGACGGTCCGGCGGCCAAGGGCGGCCTGCAAGTCGGCGACGTGATCCTGAGCATGAACGGCCAGCCGATCATTATGTCTGCTGATCTGCCACATCTGGTCGGCGCACTGAAGGCCGGTGCGAAAGCCAATCTGGAAGTGATACGTGAAGGCAAACGTAAAAACGTCGAGTTAACTGTTGGCGCGATTCCGGACGAAGACAAAGAGCTGGGTGCGTTGCCGAAGTCCGGTGCTGAAACCAACAGCAACCGTCTCGGTGTTTCGGTGGGCGAGTTGACCGCCGAGCAGAAGAAAACCTACGACCTCAAAGGTGGCGTGGTCATCAAGGAAGTGCAGGACGGTCCTGCGGCCCTGATCGGTCTGCAGCCGGGTGATGTCATCACCCACCTGAACAACCAGGCCATCGGTTCCTCCAAGGAGTTCGCCGAGATCGCCAAGGCACTGCCGAAGAACCGTTCGGTGTCGATGCGGGTTCTGCGTCAAGGTCGTGCGAGCTTCATCACCTTCAAACTGGCTGAATAACCGCTAGTAAATAAAAAGAAACCGCCTCGAATGAGGCGGTTTTTTTATGCCTGAAGCTTTTTTCGTAAAGAAGGCTCAGCCCATCATGTCCTTGACCATGCGCTCCTGCTCCATCAACTCGCGCTGGCGGGCGTCGATCCGCGAGGACAGCGGGAAGTTGCTGCCGGCCTTGCGCTTGGCAAAGTCGAGCTGCTGGATCGCCTGACGATAATCGCCAACCAGGGCGAAGTATTCCGCGCGAGCCTGGTGCAAGCCAATGATGTTTCCAGACAAACCACGGGTTTCGGCAACCTGATACCAGACGTCCGGATCATCCGGGCGTGATTTGAGCAGGCTTTCCAGTGCCTTCTCGGCGTCGGCGGCGCGGTTCTGCTTGAGCAGAAGATCGACACGAACCTGATTCAGCGGATAGTTGCCGGGATACTGGGTGAGCATCCGGTCAACCCGCGACTGCGCATCGGGCAGGCGATTGTTGGTGATGTCCAGATCAACCTGGGCGAGGTTGTAGATGATCTCGTTCGGCGCGGTGACCAACAGTTGTTTGAGGTTCTCTCGCGCTTCATTCAACTGACCGCCCTTGATCTGCGCGATGGCCAGACCATAGCGCGCGACATCGTTTTTCGGATTCTCGTCCAACTGTGCACGAAAGCGCTTGGCGCCAAGTCCCGGGGTTTCTTCGTAGATCAGTTGTACGCGTGCGCGAATCAGTTGATAGCGCTTGGTGTCTTCGATGCCGCCCGACTTGGCCTGTTCGGCGCGGTTGCGGGTGTCGGCGATCCGCGATTCCGTGACCGGGTGAGTCAGGAGGAATTCCGGTGGCTTGGCGTCGAAGCGATACTGGCGCATCAAGCGTTCGAACATGGTTGGCATAGAGCGCGGGTCGTAACCGGCTTTTTCAAGATTGAGGATGCCGATGCGGTCGGCTTCCTGTTCATTCTGGCGGGAGAAGGTCCGCTGCGCCTGAATCGCTGCGGCCTGAGTGCCAGCGATGGTCGCGATGCCGGCGTCACCGCCACCGGCTGCAGCAATCACGATCCCGGCCAGCAGGGCAGCCATCATCGGAACTTGCATGCGCTGCGAAGCTTCGACGCCGCGGGCAAAGTGGCGTTGCGACAAGTGCGCCAGTTCGTGTGCCAGTACCGACGCGTATTCGCCCTCGGTCTGCGCATTGAGAAAAAGACCACCGTTGACCCCGACCACGCCGCCCGGTGCCGCGAAGGCGTTGAGCTGCGGGCTGTTGATCAGAATGAATTCGAGGCGTCGGTCTGTGACCTGGCTGGTTTCCACCAGCTTGTAAACGCTGGATTCGACGTAGTCCTTGAGTTGCGGATCGTTGAGCTGTGAAACCTGGCTGCGCAACATGGCCAGCCACGCCCGGCCGAGCTGGTATTCCTGTTGCGGCGAGACAATGGCAGAACTGGCGTCGCCGAGTGACGGCAGATCGTCGGCAAAGCCTGGTGAGGCGAGCAGGCAAGCGAGCGTCAGCAGGGTAGGGCGCAGAAAAGTCATGCACAAAGCCTTAGAAGACAAAGACCTTACTGTAGCCGGACACCAAGCCTGCGACCAGATATTCTAGGCAGCTCGACGACTTGAACCGGAGTGACGCAATGACTGACGCTGTAGCCCATGAGGTAGAACTGGACGCCAGTGGTCTTAACTGTCCGTTGCCGTTACTCAAGGCAAAAATGGAGCTCAACAAGCTTCAAAGCGGCGACGTGCTCAAGGTGATCGCCACGGATGCCGGCTCGCAGCGCGACTTTCGCACCTTTGCCAAGTTGGCCGGTCATACGCTGCTGCGCGAAGAAGACGAAGCGGGCGTCTACCGTTACTGGTTGAAAAAAGCCTGAAACCGACAGCGTACAAGACCTAAGGATTATTGATGTTCAAAGTGTTACGCGACTGGATTCAGCGCTACTTCTCCGACGAAGAAGCCGTGGTGCTGGCTGTTCTGCTGGTGCTGGCCTTTACTGCGGTGCTGACCCTCGGTGGCATGCTTGCGCCAGTGTTGGCCGGGATGGTGCTGGCGTATCTGATGCAGGGGCTGGTGGTCACGCTGGAGCGTCTGCGCATGCCGGGCGGTGCGGCGGTGGGGCTGGTGTTTGCGTTGTTCATGGGCGTATTACTGGTGTTCATCGTCGTGGTGGTGCCGCTGCTCTGGCATCAATTGATCACGCTGTTCAATGAACTGCCGGGCATGCTAGCAAAATGGCAGTCGCTGCTCTTGCTGCTGCCCGAACGCTATCCGCATCTGGTCTCCGACGAGCAAGTGTTGCAGGCGATTGAGGCCGCGCGCGGCGAGATCGGCAAGTTCGGTCAATGGGCGCTGACCTTTTCGCTGTCGAGTCTGCCACTGCTGGTGAACATCATGATCTATCTGGTGCTGGTGCCGATCCTGGTGTTCTTCTTCCTCAAGGATCGGGCGATGATCGGCGAGTGGGTGCGTGGCTATCTGCCGCGTGAACGTGCGCTGATCACGCGGGTGGCGCAGGAAATGAACCGGCAGATCGCCAACTACATTCGCGGCAAAGTCATCGAGATCGTGATTTGCGGCGGCGTGACCTACATCGCCTTCGTCGCACTTGGCCTCAACTATGCAGCGCTGCTGGCGTTGCTGGTCGGTGTTTCGGTGGTTGTGCCCTATGTCGGCGCGGTGGTGGTGACCGTGCCGGTGCTGCTGATTGCGCTATTTCAATGGGGCTGGAGCGATCAGTTCATCTATCTGATGGCGGTCTACGGGATTATCCAGACGCTGGACGGCAACGTGCTGGTGCCGCTGCTGTTTTCCGAGGCGGTCAACCTGCACCCGGTGGCAATCATCTGCGCTGTGCTGTTGTTTGGCGGGCTGTGGGGGTTCTGGGGAGTGTTCTTTGCGATTCCCCTGGCGACGCTGTTCAAGGCTGTGCTGGACGCATGGCCGCGCAAGGAACCCGCGGTAGCGCCACTTCTTTAACGCAAAAAGATCGCAGCCTTCGGCAGCTCCTACAGGAAACGTATTCCAAATGCAGGAGTTGCCGAAGGCTGCGATCTTTTGATCTTAGGCTTTGTTTAGCGCTTCGGCAGCGGCCAAAACTGCATCCACATGCCCCGGCACCTTCACACCACGCCATTCCTGACGCAGCACACCGTCCTTGTCGATCAGGAAAGTGCTGCGATCAACACCCAGGTATTCCTTGCCGTACAGCTTCTTCAGCTTGATCACGTCGAACAGTTGGCAGACCGCTTCGTCCTTGTCGCTGATCAGCTCGAACGGAAACTCCTGCTTGCACTTGAAGTTCTCGTGGGACTTCAGGCTGTCGCGCGAGATGCCGAAGATTTCAGTGTTGGCAGCCTTGAACGCCGCGTACTGATCACGAAAGCCCTGGCCTTCGGTGGTGCAGCCGGGGGTGCTGTCCTTCGGATAGAAGTAAATCACCACTTGCTTGCCCTTCAGGGCTGACAGGCTGACGGTTTGCCCGCTGGTGGCAGGTGCTTCGAAATCCGCAACCGGTTGGTCGATGATAACGGCCATGAAAGCCTCCTTACATTGGGTTTTGTGGGCGCCAAGGCTCGATCAGTGCGTCCAGATTCATCGCGTCCGCGAAATCCAGGAACTGGTCGCGCAGCCAACTGATCTGGGTGCCGGCCGGCAACGTCACGGTGAAAGTAGCGTTGAGCATGGTGCCACCGGTCTGCGGTGCCTGATAGGTATCGCAGGTCAGGTTTTCCAGCTCGACGTTGTGGTCCATGAAGAACTGGCACAGCTCGTTGATGATGTCCGGGCGATACGCCGAACTGACGTAAGCCACGTACGGCAGCGCCTGTGGACGATTCTCCAGCGCCGCGCTACGCACCACGTTGACGGTGAAGGCGTGCTTCTTGGCAAGGCCCGACAGGCTGCCTTCAAGACGCGCGAGGGCGTCCCAGCTGCCAGAGATCTCGAGGATCAGCGCACTGCACTCGCCGTGGCGGGTCAGGCGAGAAGTAACCACGGCGCAGCGATTTTCATGGCTGGCGCGGCACAGGACGTTAGTCAGCTCCATGGGGTTGGCGCCGAGGGCACTGATGACAAGGAATTGTTCGCGAACTGTGGGGGTGGACATGCAGCATTCCTAAAGCGATGAGCGGTCGGTAGGTTGATGGGCGTTTGACGCCGAGGGAGGGCCTCTGCCCATTCAGGCTGTCCGTTCAAAGAACCCCGACAAGCGCTCGTGGCTCGCTCCACAAAAGCGGGAGCGCGTCGATGCGACGCAGGAACAGGGTCTGGGAGGCCGAAAAGGGAGGCTGGAACCCGGCATACAAGCTGATCAGTACCGATCAAAGTCTGAAGGGTAGCGAAAAGCGACGCCAAGGGGAATGGCGGCTACGCAGTACTTTGCTTGTGCAAGCATCTTGGCGCCAGTACCATTACCGCTCTCTTTTTCCGGCAGGAGCGGTTTCATGATTGCGGGCAGTATGGTGGCACTGGTCACTCCCATGGATGCACAAGGGCGTCTTGACTGGGACAGCCTCAGCAAACTCGTGGACTTCCACCTCAAGAACGGCACCCATGCCATTGTCGCGGTCGGCACCACCGGCGAGTCGGCAACCCTTGATGTAGAAGAACACATCGCCGTCATCAAAGCCGTGGTCAAACAGGTTGCCGGGCGCATTCCGGTCATCGCCGGCACTGGCGCCAACTCGACCCGCGAAGCCGTCGAACTGACCCGCAATGCCAAAGAAGCCGGTGCCGATGCCTGCCTGCTGGTGGTTCCGTACTACAACAAGCCGACTCAGGAAGGCTTGTACCAGCACTTCAAACACATCGCCGAAGCGGTCGATATCCCACAGATTCTCTACAACGTTCCTGGCCGCACCTCTTGCGACATGCAGGCCGAGACTGTCATTCGGCTATCCACAGTGCCGAACATCATCGGCATCAAGGAAGCCACTGGCGACCTGAAGCGTGCCAAAGCGATTATCGACGGCGTGAGCAAGGACTTCATCGTGCTGTCCGGCGATGATCCGACCGCGGTCGAGCTGATCCTGCTGGGCGGCAAAGGTAACATCTCTGTGACTGCCAACGTCGCTCCGCGCGAAATGGCTGATCTGTGCGAGGCCGCGCTCAAGGGCGACGCTGACACCGCACGGGCCATTAACGAAAAACTGATGCCGCTGCACAAAGACCTGTTCATCGAAGCCAACCCGATTCCGGTGAAGTGGGCTTTGGTTGAAATGGGCCTGATGCACGAAGGCATCCGCCTGCCGCTGACCTGGCTGAGCGCACCTTGTCATGAAACGCTTCGCTCGGCCCTGCGCCAGTGCAGCGTCCTGGTTTAATTGAGGAAGTACAACGCATGAAGCGAATGGCCGGACTTTCCGCACTTGCCTTGATTATCTCCAGCACCAGTGGCTGCGGATGGGTCTGGGGCCCGGAAGGTTATTTCCGTGACCGTGGTAGCGATTACCTGGAAGCGCAACAGACTGCACCGATGCAACTGCCACCGGATGTCAGCACCTCCAAGCGTCTGGATCCGCTGCTGCCGATCCCGCGCAACGTTGCTGACGATACCGCCAAGGGCGAGTACGTGGTTCCACGTCCTCAACCGCTGTCGGCGATCGCCGATGCCACCGACTACTCGCTGCAGAAGAGTGGCGATTCTCGTTGGGTAATGGCTCAACACCCACCGGCCGAAGTCTGGCCAGTGGCTGTGCAGTTCTTCCAGGACAACGGTTTCCGTCTGGATGAACAGCGTCCGCAAACTGGCGAATTCACCACCACCTGGCAGCGTTCCGACGAACTGTCCGCCGCCATGGCCAAACGCCTGAGCGCGGCCGGTATCGCCAGTGATAGCGAAACCCGCGTTCGCGTGCGTATCGAGCCGGGCGTGCAGCGCAACACCAGTGAAATCTACGTGGTCAGCGCCGAGCGTCCTGCCGGCAGCACTGCCGACGTGGCCTTCACCAATCGTTCGGTCAACACTGGCCTGGACGCAGCGCTGGTCGACGACATGCTCGCGAGCATGAGCCGTATCGCCGAGAAGGGCGGTTCGGTGTCGATGCTGGCTTCGCGTGATTTCGATACCCCGAGCCGCGTCAGCCTCAGCGAAGACGGCAGCGGTAACCCGGTGTTGAACGTCGGTACCGATCTGGACCGTGCCTGGTCGAGTGTTGGCCGTGCGCTGGAGCAGGGCGAATGGCGCGTTGAAGACATCAACCGCAGTCTGGGCCTGTACTACATCAACCTGGCCGAAAAAGCCGAGAAGAAAGACGACAAGCCTGGTTTCTTCAGCAGCCTGTTCGGCAGTGCGCCGAGCAAGGAAGAAGTTGAAGCCCGTGCCGAGCGTTATCAGGTTCGCCTGAGCAAGGTTGGCGAGAACATTCAGGTGACCGTCGAGAAAAACATCAACACCGTCGCGCCGGCTGAAGTGGCGCGCAAAGTGTTGAGCGTCATTCAGGACAACCTGGGCTGATCCAATGCGTTTTGCCGTTCTCGGCAGCGGTAGCCAAGGGAACGGCACGCTGATCGCCAGTGCTGATACGTATGTGCTGGTGGATTGTGGTTTTTCCCTGCGGGAAACCGAAAAACGCCTGTTGCGTCTGGGTGTGAACCCGGCGCAACTGAGCGCGATACTCGTAACCCACGAACATGCCGACCACGTGCATGGCGTGGGTTTGCTGTCTCGGCGCTACAATCTGCCGGTCTACCTCAGTCGCGGCACACTGCGCGGGATGCGCAAACCGATTGAACCCGCAGGCTTTCTGGCTGGCGGCGAGCAACTGCAGATCGGTGCACTGAACATCGGGGTCATTGCCGTGGCCCATGATGCGCAGGAGCCGACCCAGTATGTATTCAGTGACAACGAACAGCGGCGCTTCGGCCTGCTGACCGACCTGGGTTCCTACTGCGAGCGGGTGCTGGACGGTTACCGGGATCTCGATGCATTGATGATCGAATCCAATCATTGTCGTGACATGCTGGCCCGTGGTCACTACCCGTACTTTCTCAAGCAGCGGGTGGGCGGCGAGCTGGGACATTTGAACAACCATCAGGCGGCATTCCTGGTGTCCGAGTTGGGCTGGCAGGGTCTCCAACACCTGGTCCTGGCCCATCTGAGCAGCAAGAACAACATGCCGCAGCTGGCCCGGCAATGTTTTGTCGACACCCTCGGGTGCGACCCGGACTGGCTGCAACTGGCCGATCAAGATTCAGGGCTCGACTGGCGCCACATCGCCTAGCCCACCTACTTAGCAAGCGGAGCCCATCATGGAAAAACGTGAAGAACTCTACCGCGGCAAAGCCAAATCGGTTTACAAGACCGACGACGCTGACCGCTTGATCCTGCTGTTTCGAAACGACACCTCGGCGTTCGACGGCAAGCGCATCGAACAGCTCGACCGCAAAGGCATGGTTAACAACAAGTTCAACGCCTTCATCATGCAGAAACTCGAAGCGGCCGGCATTCCGACCCAATTCGACAAGCTGCTGGGCGACAACGAGTGCCTGGTGAAGAAGCTCGACATGATCCCGGTCGAGTGCGTCGTGCGTAACTACGCCGCTGGCAGCCTGGTAAAACGCCTGGGCGTCGAAGAAGGCCTGAAGCTCAACCCGTACACCTTCGAGTTGTTCCTGAAGGACGACGCCAAGGGCGACCCGTTCATCAACGAATCCCACGTCGTGGCATTCGGCTGGGGCACCGCCGAGCAGCTGGTCCGCATGAAAGAACTGTCGCTCAAGGTCAACGAAGTGCTGACCAAGCTGTTCGACGACGCCGGCCTGCTGCTGGTCGACTTCAAGCTTGAGTTCGGCGTGTTCAGCGACGGCTCCATCGTCCTGGGCGACGAGTTCAGCCCGGACGGCTGCCGTCTGTGGGACAAGGACACCAAGAAGAAGATGGACAAAGACCGCTTCCGCCAGGGCCTCGGTGACGTTATCGAAGCCTACGAAGAAGTCGCCAATCGTCTGGGCGTACCGCTTTAATCGACGCAAGCATCTGATAGCACGGAAAAAATTTGCGAAAGGGGGTTCGCTTTCGGCAAAAGTGTTGTTATGATGCGCGCCGTTGGAGAGATGCCAGAGTGGCCGAATGGGACGGATTCGAAATCCGTTGTACCTTCACCGGTACCTAGGGTTCGAATCCCTATCTCTCCGCCATTACATAGAAAAAGCCCCGTAGCTGAGAAGCTACGGGGCTTTTTCGTTTCTGGGCGAAGAGCAGGTCGACCAACCGCTATTTTCCTTTCGTTCGCATCGACCACAAAAAAAGCCCCACAAATTCAAACTTGTGGGGCTTTCCACTTCTGCAGAACCTGGAAAATTCCGCAATCAACCACTCAAGGCTGTGAGTGTCCCAGCTTGCGCTTGATCAGCTCATAAACTTCCTTGTGCGTCGAGTTATGCAGCGAATTGTCCTTGCACGCCGAGGCGAGGAAGGTTTTGACTTCGTCCTTGGCGTGCGGATAGAGGCTGGCGACGTAATCGGCTTCATGTGCTTGCGTGCAGTTGAAGTGCTTGTCGTCTTTCGCTTTGTCTCTAGCCATTGTGCGGCTCCTTTTGATTTCGAGTGATGGAATGAAACAGGGCCGGATTGCCCCTTACGCCGGTGAGCGTAGAGGTGGAAAGCAGGCGTGCCAGTCATTCGACTAAAAAAGGAAAGTGCTGTAGGACACAGTCGCGCTTTCACTCTCGTGGTCAAATCTCCCTAACCGGCGTCTCCCCCGTAGCACCCTTGATCAACTCGATCACATGCAAACAATCCGCCTTGTTCACGTACGACTCGCCGCTGGCGATGGTCTCGTGATTGCCTGCGCGCAGCCTCCAGCGCCATTGGCCTTTGCCGGTGCTTGGGGTGCCTCTGGATTGCCTGTAAATCTCGAAATACATTCAGTTCGCTCCATGCGATTTAATCGTGCGACAACCTGTGTGGCGCATCGACGCAAGCCTAGCGCAGGCGGTTATTTTGGCTATCGGACATTTGTTTCCAATCGTTCGCGGATGTTTCTGTGTTCATCTAAACCTCTCCTGCTGCGCATGTTGATGGACGGCAGCCCAGTAGACTTTCTACACTGCGGGCAGTCTGGGGATGGGGGCAATGGATGAACCGCAATGAACTACGCAAGGCCGATATCAACCTGATGGTGGTGTTCGAGACCTTGATGCTCGAACGCAACGTGACCCGGGCGGCAGAGAAGCTGTTTCTCGGCCAGCCGACCATCAGCTCGGCGCTCAACCGTCTACGCACGATGCTCAACGATCCGTTGTTTATCCGAGTCGGCCACCGCATGGAGCCGACGGCCCGCGCCGAGGACATCTTCCGCCACCTCAAGCCTGCGCTGGATTCGTTGTCGGTGGCGCTGAGCCTGACCCGCGATTTCGATCCGGCGATCAGCACCATGACTTTTCGCATCGGTCTGTCCGATGATGTCGAGTTCGGCCTGCTGCCGCCGCTGCTGCGTGCGCTGCGCCAGGAAGCGCCGAATGTGGTGTTTGTGGTGCAACACGTCGACTACTGGCGGATTCCCGATCTACTGGCCGCCGGCGACATCACCGTCGGTATCAGCCAGACCCGCGGTCTGCCGGCCAATGCCAAGCGCAAACTGCTGCGGCACATCCAGCCAAGCATCCTGCGTGCCGACGCCTCCGCTACACCGCTGACCCTTGATGAATATTGCGCACGCCCGCACGTGCTGGTGTCCCACACGGCCAACGTCAGCGGTTTCGCCGACGAGTGGCTGGCAGAGCTGGGACGTACCCGTCAGGTCGTGCTGTCGGTGCCGCAATACAGCGCATTGCCGGCATTGCTGGCCGGCACGGACCTGATCGCCAGCCTGCCGGACTACACCGCCGCAGCCATGGCTACCTCCGGATTGCTGTTCAAGGAGCCGTTCCCATTCAAGACGCCGACGCTGGATCTGTCGATGGTCTGGCTCAGCCACGTCGATAGCGACCCGGCCGAGCGCTGGTTGCGTTCACGGCTTGAAGCGTTCATGAGCGAGCGGCCGATCACACCGCCCTGAGCCGGCGCTGTGTTATATGTACGCCCTTTCTGCCGACTGACTGGAGCATCCCAATGCCACACCTGCACATGGAATACACCGCCAACCTGCCGCAGTTGAACGCCGACGTCGCGTTGATCCGGCTCAACAACACGTTGGTGGGGTCCGGTCAGTTCGCGGCAGAGTTCGATATCAAGAGCCGTGCGGTAAAGGTGGAAACCTTCAAAGTGGGCACCGCCATGGGCGAGCGCGCTTTCGTGCATGTGAAGCTGGCACTGCTCAGTGGCCGTTCGCCGGGGATCAAGAAGCAGCTTTCGCAAAGCCTGCTGGCGGTGTTGCAGGATCTTTGCGAATGGCCCGCCGGCGTCGAGGTGCAGTTGTGTGTGGAACTGCTGGATATCGACCGTGAGTCCTACAGCAAAACCGCCATTGGCGTGTAAGACTCAGGCCGCTTCCAATTCGCTGCACACCTTGATCACCTGCTCGCGCAGCCAGACGTTGGCGCTGTGCTGATCGACGCTCTGGCTCCATTGCATGTCGAGGGTGAACCCCGGCAAGCCATTAGGCGCCTCACAGTGATTAAACACCGCTTCGCTGGTCAGTAAACGCTGAATGCGCCGGGGCAGGGTGAGGATGAAGTCGGTGCCGGTGATCATCTTTAACGCAGCGCTGTAGCTGTTCGATCGCGCCACGATCTGACGCTTCTGCGCCTGCCGTGCCAGCCAGCCATCGACCATGTTGGTGGTGGAGGTCCACGGGGTCGGAAACACATGCCGACGCTCGGTGAAGGCTTGCAGGCTCAGGCGTGGTTCCAGTGGCGTGGCGCGCTTGTCGAAGACGCAGACCAGATCATCTTCCAGCAGCATCTGCGACTTCAGGTCAGTGTGGTTGCGATGAAAATTGGGGCCGAAACTGATCACCAGGTCGAGGCTGCCGTCGCGTAACTCATCGGCCGGCACGTCGGTTTCGAACTTGTGCATGTTGACTACCACCGGCAAGTCATCGAAGTCGAAGCGCTTCAACAGACGCGGCAGGATCAGTTGCTCGAAGTATTCCGGGGCGCAGATGTTGAATGTGACGGCTTGTCGGGTCGGATCAAACACCGGGGCGCCGGCGTGGCACAGGTTGATGCTTTCGAGAATTTTCTGCACATGGCCGTACATGCTGCTGGCCTTGTAGGTCGGGCGCATGCCGGTGCGGGTGTTGATGAACAGTTCGTCTTCGAAACTGGTGCGCAGTTTTTTCAGGCAGTAACTGACGGTGGACTGGCTGACAAACAGCGTTTCCGAAACATCGGTGACGCTGCTCTGCTCATACACGGCGATAAACACCATGAGATCCTGCATGTCGAGCTTTCGAAGCAAGTTACTGTTCAGCATCCGTTCTGTCTCGCTGTGCTCCTTGCGCTGAATCCGCGCAAACGTGTGCGAATGATCCTAACGGAACGATGGTGCCAGGAGAACGCCCTGTAGGACATTTCACGGATACATGTGGGACAGAAAGTTTTAGGAACACGACGTCATTGATCAATGTGCGCAAAGATGGCCAGAGGCCTCTAGCTCGCGCGCCTCTGCAATCATTGAATATGCCGCGCGTACTGCCGGGGATCGAAGCGCAACACCATCAGGAGCATGGCCACCATCACTGCAGTCAGTGCCCACCAAGCCCATTCGAAGCTACCCAGTTGATCGCGAGCCATCCCGGCGAGTAGCGGCGAGAGACCGGCAATCAGATACCCAATGCCCTGCACGAATGCAGTCAGGTGCCCGGCTCGCTGAGGATTGTCTAGATGGTCGAGCGAGACGATCAGGCTCATCGGGAATAACCCGCCGATGCCCAGGCCCAGCAAGCAGGGCCACAGCAGACTGAGGTGTTGGGGGCTGAGGGTCAGGCCGCAGAAACCGGTGATGATCAGGCCGAGCAGCGCCATCAGCACCACGCGTCGGTCTCGGCTACGGTTGGCGATGGCCGGCACTATCAGTCCGGAAATTACCTCCATGGCTGTCAGAAAACCCAACAACAGACCGGCGTTTTGTTCGCTCCAACCTTTTTCAACGTAGTACGGCGCCAGCCAGGCGAGCACACAGGTGTAGGACGCTGTCCCCAGACCGAAGAAGATTGCGAGTAACCAGGCGCGGGAATTGGCGAAAAACGATTCTTTCTTCGCCACACCGGTCATGGCGTTTGGCAATTGCCAACGTTGCAACCACCAGAACACCAACGCCAGCAGCGCCAGTGCTGCCCAAATGGCTAAGCCGAGGCGCCAGCTACCGGTTTGCACCATCACCTGTGGGGCGAACGAGGCCGCAAGCGCCGCGCCGCCCATGATCGACGTCACGTACAAGCCCATGCACAGCGCCACATTATTGGGGAAGTGCGACTTGATCACCGCCGGCATCAACGCCTGAATCAAGGCAATGCCAATCCCCGCCACCACGGCGCTGACAATCAACTCTGCCGCCGAATCGACAAACAGCCGCGACAGTGTCGCCAATGCAATGATCAGCAGCGACAGCAACACCGTGCGCTGTTCACCCAGTCGTTGACTGATGCCGATGCCGAAGAACATCGCCAGACCCATGGCCATCACTGGCAGCATGGTCAGCAACGACGCGACGCTGAAGTTCAACGCAATGTCGCCGCGAATTGCCGACAGCAGCGGCCCGATGGCCGCCATCGACGGGCGCAGATTGAGCGCGACTAGAATGATTGAAAGCATTAGCCAAGTAGCGGGGCGGGAAGTGGTGCGGGCGTTTTCCATCTTCAGACCTTTGATGCTGGGGACTGAGGATTAGGCGCGTCACTGCCTGACTCGGGCAAACCAGAAAATCCGCAGCAGTATTTAAAAACTCGATAACACCCGATCACTTGTAGGCGTGAACCTGCTCGCGAAAGCGGGCTGCCTGTCTATGCAGTAGTGGCTGTCACACCGCAATCGCGAGCAGGCTCACTCCCACAGGTAAAGCCGTGCTGTTTTTCTGAACGAGAACTGAATCATTCTCAAATACTTCACAAGTTTGGATGTAATACCCAGGGCCAACTAATTGTTGGCGTCTTTTTCACAAAAAATTGATGGTTGCGCGCCTAAAGTTTGTCATGCCCTGGTTAATGAATTTTTCACAGTTAGCCACAGCTCTTCTTTTCAGGAATCGCCAACCTCTATGTTGAAGTTAAAAGCCGTGCGCCCGGAATGGGTGACGTTGATTGCCAGCGCCTTTCTTTTGCTCGGCTTCAACTTTGTGCTCTGGCAGCACCTCTTCGAGATCACCGCCGCAGACGGCAAGGGCATCGCCATGCGCGTGGCTTTCGGGGTGATGATCTTCGCGGCGTTCAACATCGTGCTGACGTTTCTGGCCTTCCGCCCGCTGCTTAAACCGGTGCTGACGTTGATGTTTTTGATCAGCGCCGGTGTGGCTTATTTCATGAGCCAATATGGCGTGATGATTGATGCTGGCATGTTGCGTAACTTTGCTGAAACCAATGTTACGGAAGTGCGTGATTTGCTGTCGTTTAAGTTGTTTGCTTATATATTCCTGCTCGGAGTTTTACCGTCCTGGTTGTTATGGAAAGTGCCGGTCAGCTATCGTCGCTGGCATCATGAGTTGTTCAGCAAAGTTATCGTCAGCGTGGCGTCGGTTGCGGTCATCGGTGGGGTGGCGCTGGCCAACTATCAAGGCCTGTCGTCGTTGTTTCGCAATCACCATGAATTGCGTTTGATGCTGGTGCCGAGCAACTACATTGGCGCCTCGGCCGGTTACCTGCGTGAGCAGGTTGTCTCGGCGCAGCAACCCTTCGTCAAGATTGGCGAAGACGCGCAGCGCAACCCGGATCTGCATCTTCAGCCGCGCAAATCCCTGACCGTGCTGGTGGTGGGTGAAAGTGCCCGTGCCGAGAACTTCGGCATTCTCGGCTACGACCGAGACACCACGCCGAAGCTGGACCAGGAAGCGGGGCTGATCGCCTTCACCGATGTGCATTCATGCGGCACTGAAACAGCCGTCTCGGTGCCGTGCATGTTCTCCAACATGGGCCGCAAGGATTACGACGCCAGTAAAGCCAAGAACGAAGAAGGCCTGCTTGATGTGCTCAAACGTGCTGGCATCGACGTGATCTGGCGCGATAACCAGTCCGGCTGCAAGGGCACTTGTGATCGTGTCACCTTGCAGGATGTCAGCAATTTGAAAGACCCGACGCTGTGCGCCAACAGTGAATGCCGCGACGAAATCCTGCTGCAAGGTCTGCAAAGCTTTATCGATCATCTGGACAAGGACACCGTGTTGGTCCTGCACCAGATGGGCAGCCACGGCCCGGAGTACTTCAAGCGTTATCCAAAGGAGTACGAGCACTTCACGCCTGTCTGTGAAAGCAATGCACTGAACAATTGCAGCCGCGAAAGTATCGTCAACGGTTACGACAATACGCTGGTCTACACCGACCATGTGCTGTCGAGCCTGATTGATGTGTTGCGTAACAATCAGGACAAAGTTGATACCGCGATGTTGTACCTGTCCGATCACGGCGAGTCGCTGGGCGAGTACAACCTGTTCCTGCACGGCACGCCTTACATGCTGGCGCCGGAGCAACAGAAACATGTCGCGATGCTGGCGTGGTTCTCCGACAACTATCAGAAAGCCTATTCGGTCGACACCCATTGTCTGCAAATGAGCCGCGACAAACCGCTGAGCCAGGACAACCTGTTCCATTCGATGCTTGGCCTGCTGGAAGTGCGCAGCAAGGTGTATCAGCCGGGTCTGGATATGTTCGCCGGTTGCCGTGGTGCAGTGATCGACGGCGTGTTGGCGAAGGACTGAACCGCTTCGGGCCTGTCGTCCTGACACGACGGGCCTGTCTGTTTCCTCTGTCAGACTATTCTTGCTCTCTGGCAGGACATTTCGTTACAGCTCTTGCCCTTCGCAGGCGCGTAAATCGCCAGTGGCGATATATACTGCGCGCCATTCTTCAAGGGAGAGCCGTGTGGCCATCGATATTCACTGGATTCGCGACAACGAAAGCCTCGCGCAATTTTGCGCCGAGTGGCAGCAGCTGCCTTTCGTGGCCCTCGACACCGAATTCATGCGGGTCGACACCTTCTACCCGATTGCCGGTCTGTTGCAGGTTGGCGACGGCAAACGCGCCTATTTGATTGATCCGCTGACCATCAATGCCTGGCAACCGCTGGCCGCATTGCTGGAAAACCCGGCGGTGCTCAAGGTCTTGCACGCGTGCAGCGAAGATCTCGAAGTCCTGTTGCGCCTGACCGGCAGCTTGCCGGCACCGATGTTCGACACCCAACTGGGCGCCGCTTATCTGAACCTCGGGTTCTCGATGGGTTATTCGCGACTGGTGCAGGCCGTACTCGGCATCGAACTGCCGAAGGGCGAAACCCGCTCTGACTGGTTGCAGCGTCCTTTGTCCGACACGCAAATCAGTTACGCCGCCGAAGATGCCGTGCATCTGGCAGAGGTTTTCGTACAACTGCGGCCGAAACTGTCTGACGACAAATTTGCCTGGGTGCTGGAGGACGGCGCCGAACTGGTCGCCAACCTGCGTCGGGAAACCGATCCGTATGAGGTTTATCGCGAGGCCAAACTGGCGTGGAAACTGTCCCGTGCGCAACTGGCCGTGCTTCGCGAGTTGTGCGCCTGGCGCGAGCGCGAAGCCCGCGACCGCAACCTGCCGCGCAACCGTATCGTCCGTGAGCACTCGCTGTGGCCGCTGGCCCGCACGCAACCGGACTCCCTCAGTGCGCTGGGCAAGATCGAAGACATGCACCCGCGTACCGTGCGTCAGGACGGTGAATTTCTGCTTGATCTGATCAAGCGCTCTGGCAGTGTGGGGCCTGATCAATGGCCGCCCGCTGTGCCAGAGCCGTTGCCGATCGAAGCGGCTGCACTGATCAAGCAACTGCGCGCCCTGGGGCAGGCCGAGGCCGAGCGCCTGGGCATCGCTCCAGAACTGATGCTGCGCAAGAAAACCCTCGAAGCGCTGGTCAAAAGCGGCTTCCCCGAGGGTCCTTACCAATTGCCTGAGTCGCTGCGTGGCTGGCGCCGCGAACTTATGGGTCAGAAGCTGCTCGACAGCCTGGCCACCGCCGGAGAACAGCCTTGAAACGTATTTGCTCTATTTACCAAAGCTCCAAGCGCAGTGGCATGTATCTCTACGTGCTCAAGAGCGATGAGTTGGAACGTGTGCCCGAGGCGTTGATGGCGGCCTTCGGCAAAGCCATTTTTGCCTTTAGCCTGGTGTTGACTCCCGAGCGCAAATTGGCCAGCGAGGACATCGTCGTTGTCCTGGAAAACCTCGACAAACAGGGTTATCACCTGCAAATGCCGCCTGCCGAGGACGAGTACATCGAACACTTGCCCGAAGAGTTGCTGCGACGCAACGACCCGATGTGATCTGCAAGGCCCTGTTCTGGGCCTTTGTTAACTCTGGAACTGTTTTTACCGCGATGGCCACCCTGAATCCGGTGGCCGTCTGCACGGTTTGCGAAAGGTTTGAAGATGCGCGTTCTGATTGCTGAACACGACCACGCGATATACGCCCGGCTGCTGCAACAGGCAGCGCCGGAACTCGAAGTGCTGACCAGCGGCGACTCCGCTGAACTGGCCCGCAAGGCCGCCGATTGCCCGGTGTGGCTGGGGCAACCGGATCTGCTCGCGACCCTGTTGCGGCAGGGCCATCAACCGCAATGGCTGCAGTCGACCTGGGCCGGCATCACGCCGCTGCTCGCCGACGGCCTGCGCCGGGATTACCGCTTGACCCGCGCGGTGGGGATTTTTGGCCAGGTGATGGCCGAATACGTGCTGACTTACATGCTCGGCCACGAACGCGAAGTACTGGCGCGACTGGTCAGCCAGGTCGAGCGCAAGTGGGACAACCGCACCGGCCAGAGCCTGGTCGGGCGCAAGGTGCTGATTGTCGGCACCGGTGATATTGGCCTGAGCGTGGCGCAGTTTCTGTTGCCGTTCGGCGTCGAACTGTACGGCATCGCCAGCAGCGCACGGGAGCAGGCACCGTTTGTTGAAGTCGGGTCGATGGCCGATCTGCCACGGCTGGTGGGCGAAGTGGACTACGTGGTCAATCTGCTGCCGAACACGGCGCATACCCATGATGTTTACGACGCAGCGCTGTTCAAACAATTCAAGCCGACCGGGTTGTTCATCAACGTCGGGCGTGGTGTAGCGGTGGTTGATGCCGATCTGGTAGAGGCCCTCAAGGAAGGGCATCTGGCGGGTGCGGTGATCGACGTTTGCCGTCAGGAACCGTTGCCGCAGCGTCATCCGTTCTGGACGGCGTGGGGCCTGCTGCTGACCGGTCACAGCTCTGCACCGACTTCACCGGCGTTGATGGTGCAGTTGTTTGTCGAGAACCTGAAGGCGTATCAGGCGGGCGAACCGTTGCGTGGGGAAGTGGATTTCACACGCGGTTACTGATTCAACGTAATAAAAACTGTGGGAGCGAGCCTGCTCGCGAAGAGGGCGTGTCAGTCGACATCAATGTTGATTGACACAGCGCTTTCGCGAGCAGGCTCGCTCCCACATTGTTTTTTGTGATGGCTTAAAGGGTGAAGTCGCCTTCAGCCGCCAATTCGCTCAGCGGGCGACGCGGGCTTGGTTCTTCGCGTGCTTGCAGGTACTCGGCCAAGGTCGATTTGTCACCCAACTTGCCCACCGCAACGGCGGCATGCAGGGCATAACCCTCAGGAATATTCAGTTCCTTGCGCGTCAGCTCCTGATCGAAGCCGGCCATGCCGTGGGTGTGCCAGCCGCTGATGCTCGCTTGCAGCGCCAGATGGCCCCACGCCGAACCGGTGTCGAACGTGCTCCACAGCGCCGGCGTCTCTTCAGTGGCGCCCGGCACGGCGAAAGTGGTTTTCGAGATCACGATCACCAGCGCTGAAGCGTGTTGCGCCCAGCCGCGGTTGAACTCGTTCAGCAGGCCCAGATAACGCTCCCAGTTCGGCGTATCGCGTCGCGCGTAGAGAAAACGCCACGGCTGTGAGTTGTAGGCCGATGGTGCCCAGCGCGCGGCTTCGAAGAAGCTCAGCAGGGTTTCTTCCGGGATCGCTTCACCGGTGAAGGCGCGGGGTGACCAGCGATCAGTGAACTGCGGGTGAATGGCGTAATCGGCGACGCGAGGGTTGGCACTCATCAAGAGATTCCTTGCTACGTTTGAGTAATAAAACCGTGGCAAAACCCTACTTGGCGGCGATTGGGCTGACAAGCACGATTTACCGACAGTCGCCAGCGCTTGGCCCGAAAGGCCTTGGGCACTAGACTGGCAGCCTTTTCACCACCTGATGTTGATGCTTGAGCCATGGCCGCCAAAGTCGAACCGTTCTGGATACGCAAAACCCTCGATCAGCTGGATCACGAGGAGTGGGAATCGCTGTGCGACGGCTGCGGTCTGTGCTGCCTGCAAAAGCTCGAAGATGAAGAAGACAACAGCGTCTATTACACGCGCATTGCCTGCAAACTGCTGGATCTGAAAACCTGCCAATGCAGCGATTACCCGAATCGCCTCAAGTTTGTCCCTGACTGCATCCAGCTCACCCCGGGCCAGGCCGAAGAATTCAAATGGTTGCCGCCGACCTGCGGTTATCGACTGGTCAGCGAAGGCAAGGATCTGCCGTTGTGGCACCACTTGGTCTGCGGCGACCGCGATGCAGTGCACCACGAGCGTATTTCCCAGTCCGGGCGCATGCTCGCCGAAGGCAGCGTGCCTGAGGATGACTGGGAAGATCACCTGATTTTCCGGGCTGGCTAGACGCCCACCGATTCCAGTTTCAACAAGGAGTGTGTATGGCTGTGGGATTGCGGCGGGGGTTGATCGCCGGGCTGCTGGCGCTGAGCGCCCCTGTGTGGGCGGCGAAGAAAGTCGATCTGGATTATCACGTGCGCCTGTTGCCGCAGAGCGATCAGGCCGAAGTGCGCCTGACCCTGGCCAAAGGCGAAGCCGTACGCAGCCTGGATTTCGACCTCGGCGACGGCAGTCACTTCAGCGACTTCAAGGCCGACGGCCAATGGCTGCTGACACCGGGCAAGCAGGCACGCGGCGTCTGGCGTCCGGCCAGCGACAAGTCCAGCCTGACCTACCGCGTGCGCATCAGCCACGGCCGCAAGAACGGCAGCTTCGACACGCGCATGACCCCGACTTGGGCTTTGATGCGCGGCGACGAACTGGTGCCGCCGGCCAAACTTGATCAGCAGGACGGCACCGAACTGGTCTCGCGCCTGCAGTTCGAATTGCCTGACGGCTGGACAAGCATCGAAACCGCTTGGCCGCGCGTCGGCAAAAACAAATTCCGCATCGACAACCCCTCGCGTCTGTTCGACCGCCCGACCGGGTGGATGCTCGCCGGGCACTTGGGCAGCCGCCGCACGCGTCTGGGCGAAACCGAAGTCACCGTGGCCTCGCCGCAAGGGCAGGGCATGCGCCGGATGGATGTGCTGACCTTGCTCACCTTCGTCTGGCCTCAGGTTCAAGCCCTATATCCACGGCATCCCACGAAACTGTTGATCGTCGGCGCCAACGACCCGATGTGGCGCGGCAGCCTCGGCGCGCACGAATCGATTTACCTCAACACGCGGTTGCCGCTGGTCAGCGAAAGCGGCAGCAGTGCGCTGGTACGCGAGTTGGCGCAGGTGTTCGGGCGGATCAATGACGAGCAGCGCAGTGACTGGATCAGTGAGGGTTTTGCCGAGTATTACGCGATCGAACTGGTGCGCCGGGCTGGCGGTATGAGTGACGAGCGTTATCAGAGTTTGCAGGCGAAATTGGCCAAGGATGGCGCAAAGGTCACAACGCTGCGCGGCGAGCAGGTCAGCCCGGGGCAAATTTCAAAAGCGGTAATTGTGTTGCAGGAGCTGGATGGCGAGATTCGCCTGAAGACGCGCAACAAGCGTTCGCTGGATGATGTGTTGCGCGGGGCGATGCATCTGGGGACGGTGAGCACTAAGGAGTTTGTGCAACTGGCCGAGAGCGTTCTGGGCGAGTCCTCGAAAGTGCTTGATACCGCGTTGCTTCAGTAATATCCCCATTCGCGAGCAGGCTCGCTCCCACACTGGTTTTGTGTTCGACACAGATTAAATGTGGGAGCGAGCCTGCTCGCGAAGAGGCCACAGGCCTTACAACAAATTCAGGATCAAACCCCGGCTTTCGGCGATTTCACCGAATCATTACCAGTCACCGTCGCCGTGCTGGTCGCCGCCTCGGCATTGGCTTTGAGCTTGCTCAGCTCTTCTCCGGCCCGCTCGATCTTGGCCCGCACGTTGTTCATGTCCTGACGGCTTTTCTCAAACAGACTTTTTACCGAACTGTGCCCGGTGATCCCGCGAGCCATGGCCACACCCCCAATCGCCACCTGAATCAGACCGAACACCCCGCCACGGCGCAGGCCCTTGCCGACCATGATCACGCCACCGGCCAGCGAGCCGATGCGCTCCCAGCCTTCGACGTTCTGCTCGGAACGACTCTGAAACGGGGTGGATTCGATACGCTCGACGCGTTTGAGCTCGGTCATGATCTTTCTCCAGGCAATGAGTAATGGATAAACAAGCTGACTGCCGGAGCGGTCAGCTTGTTCCATCGGATGTGCGACGCTTCAGCGGAATTTCGGCCCGGAGCGCGTGTTCAGGCCTTTGGCCATGCGGTCGTAGAGCACGACGTTGACCGTGGCGGCGAGGTTCATGCAACCGGTGGTCGGGATGTACACGACGTCTTCGCACCAGTCGCGGATCTCTTTATCGAGCGAGCCGTCTTCCGGGCCGAAGATGTACAACGCGCGATCCGGGTGGGTGTATTCCGGCAGCGGGCGGGCGCCTTCGACCAGTTCCACGGCGACCGGTACGCAATTGAGCGGGAGGATCTTTTTCAGATCGTCGATGCCGATCAGCGGGATGTCGTAGTGGACGCGCTTGGTGTCGGTGACGAAATCGGCGGCGCGTTCATAACGCTTGCCGGTGTAAAACACTGACGCCACGCCGTAACAGCCTGCGGCGCGCATCACCGAACCGACGTTCTCCGGTGATTTGGGGTTGTACAAACCAATGCAGCTGTAACGTTTGTCTGCCACGAGCGGGGTGCCTTCGGGAAAAAGAGCGCGATTATACGGGGATTGGGGGAGGGCGGGCACTGATCGTTCCCACGCAGAGCGTGGGAACGATCATGGCTGGTTCAGTCTTCTTTCTTCATCAACCCGGCCAGTGCGGCGAACGGGTTGTGCGTCGCCTTGGCGATTTTCGGCGTGCTCAGCGAGCCTTCGCTGAAGTATTGCTGATCGGTGTAGCGCGAGTGTTCGTTGTCGTGGCAGTACAGGCACAACAGCTCCCAGTTCGAGCCGTCCTGCGGGTTGTTGTCGTGGTTGTGATCACGGTGGTGCACGGTCAGTTCGCTCAGGCGCTTGCCGGAAAACTCACGGGTGCAGCGGCCACAGACGTGCGGGTACATCTTCAGGGCCTTGTCGCGATAGCCCATTTCCTTGTCGCGCTGGTTGTCGGCGAGGATGCGATCCAGCTTCGACGTATTGGTTGGGGTGGACGAACTCATGGGTTCACCTTTGTAGAAGACTAATGACGGTTATGTACAGAGTTTAGCTCAGCCCTTGAGCTTCTCGGCAATCCAGATCGTGTGGCGAGTGCCCTTGTTGCCGTGGGCGAAGACCTGCACTTCCTCAGCCTTGAAACCGGCCTTCTTCAATTTGTCGGAAAACTGCCGGTCAGCGCTGGCCGACCACACGGCCAGCACGCCTTTTGGGCGCAGTGCCTTGGCGCAGGCATTCAGGCCCGCGGCGGAATACAGCCAACTGTTGGCCTTTTGCGTCAGGCCTTCGGGGCCGTTGTCGACGTCGAGCATGATCGCGTCGAAGCCGTTCGGCTCGCTTTGCAGGACGTTGGCCACGTCTTCCTGACGAATCACCGTGCGCGGATCGAGCAGCGGCCGGCCGGACTTTTCACCGAGCGGGCCACGGTTCCACTCGACCACGCCCGGCACGAGTTCGGCGACCACCACTTCAGCGCTCTTGCCCAGATGCTTGAGCGCCGATGCGAGGGTGAAACCCATGCCCAGCCCGCCGATCAGCACCCGCGAGTCCGGCCGGCCGGCAACCTTGCGGCAAGGGATTTCGGCCAGCGCATCTTCAGAGCCGTGCATGCGCGTGTTCATCAGTTGCCCGCCGTCGCCGCCCTGGATCTTGATGACGAAATCCTCGCCATACTCGAACAGGCACAGGGCACCGCCGCTTTCAGGGATCGGGGTGGTGTCGAGCAGAACGAAACGTTTCATGGAAATCTCTACAAGGGGGAAGGCAAGCAGGCCCGTTGGGAGTAGCCTGAGCGCAGACTAAGGCCAACGGAGCCCTTGATGAAGCGCACCATTCTAACGGTCATTGCCCTGGCCGCGCTCTCGATAACTGCAGTGCAGGCGCAGCAGACCATTCCGGTCAGCCCGGCGCCGCAGCCCGGCTCGCCCGGCACCGCAACGCCAACCCCATATCCACAGATCACGCCGATCAACATCCCCAAGTCGGGCGCCGGCAGTGGCAGCCCGCCGCTTGTGCCGATCGAAATGCCCAGCCCACCAATCAAGGATCAACCGGTGCCGGGTATTGAACAGACCGGCACCAAGATCAAATCCCCCGGCGGTTAAACCTGTTGCGCCGCCAGTTGGCCGTCGGCCATGCGCAAGCGTTTGGACAGGGAGACGGCGAGGGCGCGGATGATCTTGGCGGCGATTTTCGGCGCGTCGTTGAGCATTTTTTCCAGCGAGTCCTTGCCCAGATTGAGCAACTGGCAATTGCTCGCCGCCACGCAAGTGGCCGAGCGCCGTTCGCCGTCGAGCACGGCCATTTCCCCGAACGCCCGACCGCTGCGCAGGGTGGCCATGGTGATGACCTGACCGTCGGCACCGGTTTTCTGCACGGCGACCTGACCGGTGTGGAGGATGCACATGAAACTGCCAGCATCGCCCTCACGGAAAATTGCTTCGCCTTCAGCCACGGTGCTGATGCTGAAGTAGCCGGAGGCGGCGGCGAAGTCGGCCAGTTGCAATTGGTCGAACAGGCCGCAGTCCATCAGCCAGTCGCGGATTTCGTTGTTCAGTAAGGTCGGTTCTGACATGTCGTTGCGATCTTATTTTGTGTTCACTGATTTCAGGCGCTGCACGGTTCCAGTGTAGGAGCTGCCGAAGGCTGCGATCTTTTGATCTTGCCTGTCTGAAAATCAAAATCAAAAGATCGCAGCCTTCGGCAGCTCCTACATGGAACTGTAGGTATCGGCCTCTTGGGTCTTGAGTTAAGACCCAAGTGACCGACGGAGTTCCTCAGGCCAGCCCCAGAACCTTGAAAACAAATGCATATTCGAGCGCTACGTCACGTAATCCCTGATAGCGCCCGCTCATTCCGCCGTGACCGGCGCCCAGTTCAGTCTTGAGCAGCAGCACGTTGTTGTCGGTTTTGGTCGCTCGCAACTTCGCCACCCACTTGGCCGCTTCCCAGTACTGCACGCGGCTGTCGTTGTAGCCGGCGATCACCAGTGTCGCGGGATAGGCCTGCGCAGTGACGTTTTCGTAAGGCGCATAGGCCTTGATCCGCTCGTAGACGTCCGGCTCCTCAGGGTTGCCCCACTCGTCGTATTCGGTGACGGTCAGCGGCAGTTCAGGGTCGAGCATGGTGTTGAGCACATCGACGAAAGGTACTTCGGCAATCGCCACGCCAAACAGATCCGGACGCTGGTTGAGCACCGCACCAATCAACAAACCGCCGGCGCTGCCGCCGCTGATCGCCAGTTTTTCAGCCGTGGTGATGCCGTTGAGGATCAGGAATTCGGCGCAGGCGATAAAGTCGCTGAAGGTGTTGTGCTTGTGTTCCTGCTTGCCGGCGCGATACCAGGCTTCGCCCAACTCGCCGCCGCCACGTACGTGGGCGATGGCAAAGGCCATGCCGCGATCGAGCAGGCTCAGGCGCGCATGGGAAAACCATGGGTCGAGGCTCGAACCGTAAGCACCGTAACCGTACAGGTACAGCGGCACCGGTTTGCCGACCATTTCGCGTTTCATCACCAGACTGATCGGCACTTGCGTGCCGTCCGGCGCGGTGGCCCAAAGGCGCTGGCTGACATAAGCGTCAGCATCGAACGGGCCGAGTACCGGTGTTTCTTTCAGAACAGTCTGTTCGCCGCTGGCGAGGATCAACTGGCGCACCTGCGCCGGGCGATTGAGTGCCTCGTAGCGCAGGCGGATGCGATCGCTTTCAAACTCCAGGCTGTTTTGCACATAGAGGCTGTAGGCCGCGTCCGGCAATTGCACGCGATAAGGCGCCAGACCGTGTGGGTGAACTTCGATGATCGGTAAGCCACCTTCGCGCAGGCTCAGGGTCATGGCCTCGGTGTTGAGGCTCACGCCATCGAGCATCACCTCGTCGCTGTGCGGGATCAGGTTCTGCCAGTCGGCTTCTGTCGGCGCGACGCCAGTGTCCGGCGCCTGATACAAGGCGTAGTTGATGCCGTCGCGGTTGGTGCGGATGAACCACGTCCATGTGCCATCGAGCAGGCCGTGGTCGACGTCGTATTCGTGATCTTCGACGCGTGGTGCCAGGCAGGTGAACGGCAGGTGCGGCTGGTTGGCGTCCAGTGCCCAGACTTCGCTGGTGGTCTTGCTGCCCAGCGACAGCAGCAATTGCTGTTCGGAGCTGGATCGGTAGCAATGCAGGAAGAAACGCCCGTCCTGCTCGTGGAAGACTTCTTCAGCGGCAGTGCCGTCGAGGCGATAACGGAACAACTTGTGCGGGCGGTGGGTGTCGTCGAGCACGCCGAAGAACAGCGTCAGACTGTCGTTGGCCCAGGTCATGCTGCCGTCGCAGTCCTCGAATTCCAGTTCGCTGACCTTGTCGTTGGACAGTTCCTTGACGAACAGCGTGTAGATCTCATCGCCCGAGGCATCAACGCTGTAGGCCAGGCGCTGGTGATCGGGGCTGATGCTGAACGCACCCAGGGAAAAGAATCCGCCATTGGCCAGCACGTTCGGGTCGAGCAGCAGTTGCTCGCGGCTTTCGTCGAGGGTCAGGCTGTCGTCCGCCGGGCGCGGGCAGCGGTAATGCCGGGCATATTCGTCGCCCGCTGTGGTGCGCGTGTAATACAGGTACGGCCCCCAAGGGGAGGGCAGGGACAGATCGGTTTCGAGAATCCGGCCCTTGATCTCTTCGAACAGGGTTTCGCGCAGTTCGGCCTGATCGGCGGTTTGCGCTTCTTGGTAGGCGTTTTCGGCCTTGAGGTAGTCGAGCACCGCATCGGTGTCGCGCTCTTGCAGCCAGGCATACGGGTCGGCGTCGGCCGCCTTGTGGGCAATCGGGGCGCTGATGACGTTGGCGGATTCGGGCATGGAAGGCTCTCGGACAATATTCGGAAAAGGGATTTCGCAGCGCTTGAGACTGATGCTCTCACAGGGATTGCTGCTCGCCGTCTGGCATTGGGACAAGCCTGGCGGGCGAAAAGTCGTTACTATAAGCGCCTCTTTGCCTGCCTTGCCATGGACACCATGACCGAGAACGACTATCTGATCGCCTGGGGCCTCTACGCCTTTGCCGCTGTAGGCTGCCTGTTGGTATGGATGCGCCTGACCACCTGGATGTGGCGCTGGCTGCGCGAGCCGCTGCGCGTGTTGATGGTGGTATTGCTCTTCAGCCCGACCATCGTTGACCCCGTGAAGGAAAAGGTCGCTCCGGCCATCGCCATTACCGCACTGGATCTGGCGTTCAAGGTCGGCAACAACGCCTGGCGCGCGGTCTCCGATCTGTTCATGTACGGCATGATCGCCTTCGGTATCTACCTGATTTTCGTGTTGATCCGCTTCCCGATCGAACGTGCCTCCAAGGCTCGCCGTGAACAGGCCGACGCCGCCAAGGCCGCAGCTCGCGCCGATGAACGCGACGATGATCAGCCGTTCGGTGGTGCCGGTGATGACCGTTATGGCCGTCCGCCGGTACCGAGCAATCCGCAGCGCATGCGGGTCGAGCCGCGTCTGTAATCCCGAGAGTCCGCACATGTGTGAATTACTGGGCATGAGTGCCAACGTGCCGACCGATATTGTGTTCAGCTTCACCGGGCTGATGCAGCGCGGCGGCCGCACCGGCCCGCACCGCGACGGCTGGGGCATCGCCTTCTATGAGGGCCGTGGCCTGCGGCTGTTTCAGGATCCGGCGGCGAGCAGCGAGTCGGAAGTCGCCAATCTGGTGCAGCGTTACCCGATCAAGAGCGAAGTGGTCATCGGCCACATCCGCCAGGCCAACGTCGGCAAGGTCTGCCTGTCCAATACCCACCCGTTCGTGCGCGAACTGTGGGGGCGCAACTGGTGCTTCGCGCACAACGGCCAGCTCGCCGATTTCACCCCGATCAAAAGTTTCTACCGCCCGGTTGGCGATACCGACAGTGAAGCGGCGTTCTGCGATTTGCTCAACCGCGTACGTGCAGCCTTTCCGGAACCGGTCGATATAGAAGTGCTGCTGCCGGATCTGGTCGCCGCGTGCGCCGAATACCGCAGCAAAGGCGTGTTCAACTGCCTTCTAAGCGATGGCGACTGGCTGTTCTGCTATTGCTCGACCAAACTGGCGCAGATCACCCGGCGCGCACCGTTCGGCCCGGCGCGGCTCAAGGATGTCGATGTGATCGTCGATTTCCAGGCCGAAACCACGCCCAACGATGTGGTGACGGTGATTGCCACCGAACCCTTGACCGAAAACGAAACCTGGACCCGCTACGAACCGGGCCAATGGAGCCTGTGGCGACGCGGCGAATGCGTAAGCCAGGGCAAGACCGAATAAGGATTGCACCCCATGTTGCTCAGTTATCTACGGCTGGTGTTGTTTGCGGCGGGCCTGTTGATCGGTGTCCAGGTGCCGGGGTTCATCAACGATTACGCTAAACGCGTCGAGGCGCATCTGATCGAGGCGCAGACTGGTCTGCGTGGGTTCCAGGGCACGGCCGAACAGTTTTTCAAGGGCGACATGCAGGCCTTGGTCGCGCATTATCGCGCCAGTGAAGACCCGGTGTTTCGCAGCGATGCCGATAGCCTGAGCACGATGCTCAATCGTCAGTTGGCCTTGGATAAACAGTTCCAGGCCATGCAGGGGCCGTGGTACATCCGCTTCCTGCAAGTGGTGCTGGCCGCCGACCCGGACATCCGCAAGGAAACCTGGAACGGCTACAGCTATCAGATCCTGCTGACTCCGGAAGCGATGATCTGGGGCATGAGCGGCGCGTTGCTGCTGTCGTTCGGCATCGAATGCCTGTTCCGTCTGATCGACTGGGTGGTACTGGGCGGCAAGCGCCTGCGCCAGAGCCGGCCGATTGAAGACCGGGATGTGCGCGGCTTGTAAATTCTGCACAACCCCCTGAAATGAGGGGGTTTTGTGGTGAGGGGATTTATCCCCGATGGGCTGCGAAGCAGCCCCAAACCCGGCAAAGCGGTGTGTCAGAAAGACTGAGTTGTTTGGTGTACGACTGCTGCGCAGCCGGTCGGGGATAAATCCCCTCACCACAAGTATGTGATCAGTTAGTAAGGGTGATGTAGTTTTCACCCACCTTCTGCGCATACCCCTCCAGCACCTGCTGACACAACGTCACAATCTCCTCGACCCACTCCACACCCACCCGCCACGACACCACCACTTGCAGATTCGGTGGCCGCTGATCAATGGCGAGCAGGGTCAGTTCACCCCGCGCCAACTCCTCGGCCACCAGCACCGGCGGCAATACGCCGATGCCAAAACCATCGCGCAGCAACCGGGTAATCGCCGACACCGAATTCACGCAATTCAAGCGCGGCGCCAACACCCCGTTGGCCTGCATCAGCGCCAATAGGTCCTGGTGCGGCCGGGAGTTTTTCGAGTAGGTGATGATGCGTTCTTGCGCCAGTTCGGCGAGATCGGCGTAGTCGCGGTTGTAGATCGAATGGCTGGCGACGATCCAGCCCAGCGGATGGCTGGCCAGCTCCAGACTGCGCACGCTTTCATGGCGCACCAGATCGGTTTGCAGGATCAGATCGAGAAAGCCTTTTTGCAGCTGATCGCAGAGGTTCAGCGAGGTATCGGCCACCAGCTCGATTTCTACGCGCGGATACAGGTCGGTCATCTGCGCCACCAACGGGCTCAGCCAAGTGTGAATCACCGTGTCCATCACGCCGATGCGTACACGGCCAACCTTGCTTGAGCGAGTTTCGATCGATTGCTTGAGCGCGCTCATGGTGTCGAGCATCTGCTCGGCATAGTCCAGCACTTTCAAGCCTTCGGGTGTGAGGCTGACGCCGCGCGAATCACGCAGAAACAGCTTCACCCCCAACTCGCCTTCAAGCACCGCAATGCGGCTGGAAATCGATGCCTGAGTGGTGAACAACTTGTCGGCGGTCAGGCGAAAACTCTTCAGCCGGGCGACCCAGACAAAGGTCTCGAGAAACTTCAGGTTCATGGGCAAGGCTCGGGTGACAAATTTTTCTTATGCCTAAGGCGCGTTTTTATTCGTTGGACGCAGCAGGGCGGGGCGCCCAAAAATCGGCGCATCCGGTTCCCACGATAGGCGTCGTCGGGACTACGAACAAGACCAATAAAAGCCTGCGGAGACTTGCCATGAGTGCGCCCGACACCCTCGACCTCGCCAAGACCACGGCCCGCCCCGGACCGTTCGACTGGTATCGCAACATCAACAAGCAGGAGCGTCGCACGTTCTGGAGCTGCAAGATCGGCTACGGTCTGGACGGCATGGACACCCAGATGCTCAGTTTCGTGGTGCCGACCCTGATTGCGATGTGGGGCATCACCACGGGCGAAGCCGGGCTGATTCACACCAGCACCCTGATCGCCTCGGCCATCGGCGGCTGGGTCGCGGGCATCCTGTCCGATCGCATCGGCCGTGTGCGCACTTTGCAACTGACGGTGCTGTGGTTCGCCTTCTTCACCTTTCTCTGCGGCTTCGCGCAAAACTACGAACAGTTGTTGATCGCCCGCACCCTGATGGGCTTCGGTTTCGGTGGCGAATGGACGGCTGGCGCAGTGCTGATCGGCGAAGTGATCCGGGCGAAGGATCGCGGCAAAGCGGTCGGCATGGTGCAATCCGGTTGGGCGCTGGGCTGGGGGCTGACGGCGATTCTGTATGCGCTGCTGTTCTCGATCATGCCGCCGGAAGATGCCTGGCGAGCGCTGTTCATCCTCGGCATCGTACCGGCGATTTTTGTGATCTTCGTGCGTCGACTGGTGAAAGACCCGGAGATCTACCGCGAAGCCAAGGCTGCGCAAACCCCGGAAAATGCGGCGAAGTTCTATGAGATTTTCGCCCCCGGCATGCTCTTCACCACTATTCGCGCCTCCTTGTTGACCACCGGCGCACTTGGTGGTTACTACGCGATCACCTCGTGGTTGCCGACCTTCCTGAAAAACGAACGGGGCTTGAGCGTGCTCGGCACCGGCGGTTACCTGGCGATGGTGATTGTCGGTTCCTATGTCGGTTACGTGATCAGTGCTTATCTGACCGACCTGTTGGGCCGCAAAAAGAACTTCATCCTGTTCGCGGTCGGCTCGTTCACCATCGTTCTGCTCTACACCCAATTGCCGGTCAGTAATGGCGTGATGCTCTGGCTGGGCTTCCCGCTGGGGTTCTTTGCCTCGGGGATTTTCAGCGGGATGGGCGCGTTTCTCACCGAGTTGTTCCCAACGCGGATTCGCGGCTCGGGCCAAGGCTTCTGCTACAACATCGGCCGGGCGCTGGCGGCGCTGTTTCCGCTGCTGATCGGCCTGCTCAGCCAGAAAGTGCCGTTGAGCGTGGGCATTGGTGCATTTGCTGCGGTGTCTTACGGCGTGGTGATTATCGCGGCGTTGAGCCTGCCGGAAACCCGTGGCAAGCAACTCGACGCGCAGTAACTGATAACCTGCGGGGGCATTGCCCAAGGGGCGATGTCCTACGGATAGAAAGATAAAAAGCTACAGGAGTGTTTACCGTGAGCCGCCTGTTATTGAATTGCGACATTGGTGAGAGTTTCGGCATCTGGACCATGGGTCTGGACGCCGAAGTCATGCCCTTCATCGACTGCGCCAACGTGGCCTGCGGCTTCCACGCCGGCGACCCGGGCATCATGCGCAAAACCGTCAGCCTGGCACTGAGCCATGGCGTGCAGATCGGCGCGCACCCGGCCTATCAGGATCTGGTCGGATTCGGTCGGCGCTCCATGGCGTATTCCGCACAGGAACTGCAAGACATCCTGCATTACCAGATCGGCGCGCTCGACGGCATCTGCCGCGCTCAAGGTGCAAGAGTCAGCTACGTCAAACCCCATGGCGCGATGTACAACGACATGATGGCCAACCCGGCGCAGTTGCGCGCGGTGATTCAGGCGGTGGCCGCTTACGATCGCACGTTGCCGTTGATGTTGATGGCCACCCGCGACAACTCGGCGGCGCAGCAACTCGGCGACGAGTACGGCGTAACCCTGTGGTTTGAAGCCTTCGCCGACCGTGCCTACGACAGCGCCGGTCGCCTGGTCTCGCGACAACTGCCGGGCGCGGTGCATCACGAACCGGAAAAAATCATCGAGCAAGCGCTGACCATTGCCCGTGGCGACAACCTCACCGCCAGCGACGGCAGCGCCTTGCACCTGCAAGCCAACACCCTTTGCGTACACGGTGACAACACCAGTTCGGTGGCCGCCGTGCAGCGTATCCGCGAGGCCTTGAATCAGCAGAGTGCGTCATGAACCCAAGGATTGAAGTCGTAGCTCTGGATTGCCTGATGCTGCGTCTGTTCGATGACATCGCCGAGGCCAACATGCCATGGATGCTCGCTGCCAGTGAGCGGTTGCGCGCGGTGTTCGGCGCGCAACTGATTGATCTGGTGCCGTCCTATACAACGTTGATGGTGCATTACGACTTGAACGTTTTGAGCCCGAGTCAGGCCCGGGAATTGATCGCTGAGGCGTTGATTGATCTTTCGCCGAATGCGCGGGCCACCGGCCAGTGCCACGTGCTGCCGGTCTGGTATGACCTGAGCGTCGGCCCCGAACTGAGCCTGTTGGCCCAACGCAGTGGATTGGCGGTAGAAGAGGTCATCCGCCGTCACAGTGCCCGGGAGTATCAGGTATTCGCTCTTGGTTTTGCCCCGGGTTTTGCCTTCATGGGGCTGGTCGAAGAAGTCTTGGCTGCGCCACGCCTGAACACCCCGCGCAAGAAAGTCGCCGCCGGCAGCGTCGGCATTGCCGAACGGCAAACCGCCGCGTATCCGGTGGTTTCCCCGGGTGGCTGGAACCTGATCGGCCGCACCCCGGCGAAACTGTTTGATCGCCATCGCGACGGCTACAGCCTGATGCAACCTGGCGACACCGTGCGCTTCGAAGCGGTGAGCCACGCCGAGTTTATCCATCTGGGTGGCGACGACACACCGCTGGAGGCACTGGCATGAGCCGACTGACGATTGAAGCAAGTACGCCGCTGTGCCTGTTGCAAGACGCCGGGCGGTTTGGCGTGCGGCATTTGGGCGTGACCCAGGGCGGTGCGGCGGATTGGCGGTCGATGCGTTGGGCCAATTGGTTGCTGGGCAACGGTCTGGATCTGCCTGTGATCGAAATCACCCTCGGCGGGTTTGCCGTGGTGGCTGAGGAGGATTGCCTGCTCGCGATGGCCGGGGCAGATCTCGACGCGCACCTGGATGACCAACCGCTATCGCCGTGGTGCAGTTTCAAACTGCGCAAAGGGCAGACTTTGAAATTCACCCAGCCACGACTCGGTGCCCGGGCTTATCTGGCGGCACCGGGTGGTTTTGACGCGCCGAGGGTTCTGGGCAGCAGCGCCACGGTGGTGCGCGAGGAACTCGGGGGGCTCGATGGCATGGGGCTGCCGCTGGCCAAAGGGGCGACGTTGAGCTATCAGGGTGAAACCTTTCTGGTTCGGGAAGTGCCATTGGCGCATCGCCCGGATCTTCGGCTGAATGCGCCGCTGGATCTGGTGCTCGGGGCGCAGATCGGCCAGTTCGGCGGGCAGAGTCTGTTTGATGTATTCAACAGCGCCTGGACGCTGGACAGTCGCGCTGATCGCATGGGCATTCGCTTGCTGGGCAAGCCTTTGCAATACCAGGGGCAGCCGATGATTTCCGAGGGCATTCCACTGGGCGCGGTGCAGGTTCCGCCGGACGGGCAGCCGATTGTTTTGCTCAATGATCGACAGACGATTGGTGGTTATCCGCGCTTGGGGGCGTTGACGCCGTTGGCGTTGGCTCGGCTGGCGCAATGTCTGCCGGGAGCAAAGGTGAGATTGCGGCCGGTGGTGCAGGACGTTGCGCACCGGGAGCATGTCGACTATCTGCAGCTGTTTGGTTGAAGATCAAAAGATCGCAGCCTGCGGCAGCTCCTGCAGGGGAGCGGAGATTTCTCTGTAGGAGCTGCCGCAGGCTGCGATCTTTTGATTTTATTTGGACAGGAATCTCATCCCTTCTTCCAGCCCGCGCAAGGTCAGCGGATACATCTGATCCTCGATCAAGTCCCGCACGATGTTGGTCGATGAGGTATAGCCCCACGTATCTTTCGGGTACGGATTGATCCAGATGAGCTTCTTGTATTTCTCCATGAAGCGTTGCATCCACAGATAACCGGGCTCTTCGTTCCAGTGTTCGACGCTGCCGCCGGCCTGGGTGATTTCATAAGGCGCCATGGCGGCGTCGCCGATAAAGATCACTTTGTAGTCGGCGCCGTATTTGTGCAGCAAATCCTGCGTCGAGAAACGCTCGGAGGTGCGGCGCATGTTGTTCTTCCACACCGATTCATAAATGAAGTTGTGGAAGTAGAAATACTCCAGGTGCTTGAACTCGGTCTTGCAGGCCGAGAACAGTTCCTCGCAGATCTTCACATGCGCATCCATCGAGCCGCCGATGTCGAACAGCAACAACAGCTTCACCGTGTTGCGCCGTTCCGGGCGCATCTGGATGTTCAGCAGTCCGGCATCTTTGGCGGTGTGGTCGATGGTGCCGTCGATGTCCAACTCTTCCGCCGCGCCCTGACGGGCGAACTTACGCAAACGACGCAGGGCAACCTTGATGTTGCGCGTGCCCAGTTCGACGGAATCGTCGAGGTTCTTGTACTCGCGCTGATCCCAGACTTTTACCGCTTTACCCTGACGCTTGCCGGCATCGCCGACCCGAATGCCCTCCGGGTTGAAGCCGCCGGAACCGAACGGACTGGTGCCGCCGGTACCGATCCATTTATTGCCGCCGGCGTGGCGTTCCTTCTGTTCTTCCAGACGCTTCTTGAACTCTTCGATCAGCTTGTCCAGACCGCCGAGGGACTGGATCTGCGCGCGTTCTTCGTCGCTCAACGAGCGTTCGAACTCCTTGCGCAGCCAGTCTTCGGGAATCAGCGCCTGAAGATGATCGTCGAGTTTTTCCAGGCCATTGAAGTAGGCGCCGAACGCACGGTCGAACTTGTCGAAATGCCGTTCGTCCTTCACCAGGATCGCCCGCGACAAGTAGTAGAACTCGTCCATGTCGGCGAAGGTCACGCGCTGTTTCAGCGCGTTGATAAGGTCGAGCAGCTCGCGCACCGACACCGGCACCTTGGCTGCACGCATTTCATTGAACAGGTTGAGCAACATGGCATCAGCCTCTTAGCGGGTGCCGCGACGGCTCATGAACGCCAGGCGCTCAAGCAATTGCACGTCCTGTTCGTTCTTTACCAAAGCCCCTGCCAGCGGCGGAATTGCCTTGGTCGGATCGCGTTCGCGCAGCACCGCTTCGCCGATATTGTCGGCCATCAGCAGCTTCAGCCAATCGACCAGTTCCGAGGTCGACGGCTTCTTCTTCAAACCAGGTACTTTGCGCACGTCGAAGAACACGTCCAGCGCTTCGCTGACCAGATCCTTCTTGATGTCCGGATAGTGAACATCGACGATTTTTTGCAGCGTGTTGCGATCGGGGAAGGCGATGTAGTGGAAGAAGCAGCGGCGCAGGAAGGCGTCCGGCAGCTCTTTCTCGTTGTTGGAGGTAATGATGATGATCGGGCGCTTCTTGGCCTTGATGGTCTCGTCGATCTCGTAAACGTAGAACTCCATCTTGTCGAGTTCTTGCAGCAGGTCGTTAGGGAACTCGATGTCGGCCTTGTCGATTTCGTCGATCAGCAGGATGACCCGCTCTTCGGACTCGAAAGCCTCCCAGAGCTTGCCTTTCTTCAGGTAGTTGCGCACGTCGTGGACTTTTTCTGTGCCCAACTGCGAGTCGCGCAGACGGCTGACGGCGTCGTACTCGTACAGGCCCTGATGCGCCTTGGTGGTGGACTTGATGTGCCAGGTGATCAACCGGGCGTTGAACGATTCGGCCAGTTGCTCGGCGAGCATGGTCTTGCCGGTGCCCGGCTCGCCCTTGACCAGCAGCGGCCGCTCCAGGGTGATGGCGGCGTTGACCGCCAGCTTCAGGTCATCGGTGGCGACGTAGGCCTGGGTGCCTTCGAACTTCATCTGCTAATCCTCGAACGGTAACGCCGACCTGAACGTGCAGGGCGGGGGCGAAATAATCGGATGCACCGACTATAACGCGCCCCCCGGTCGACTGTGAACGCAGACGGCTTATTCAGTCTCTGAATGGGGCGTCACATGTTGACTCGGTTTCGGCCGATACCCTTCATCGGGAGGTGCTGGCGCAAAGCCTTAACCCTCATCCGGCTTCGGCCGCTCATACCGCGCATTGAAAGCCTGAACAAATCCATTGCGCAAAATCTGCAAAAACGCTTCGAACCCGTTGATATTTTGCTGGTGCACGTTACCGCTGAGTTGCACGCGGGTAGCGAACTGATTTTTGACCTGGTTTTTCAACACGGTTTCGGTACCGCCGACCAGTGCTTCCCAGACCGAGCGGAACAGACCTTTGTTCTTGTTTTCAACGTCTTGCTGCCAGTCGAACACATCGACATCGCGCAGCAGCGGTTTGATGTAACCGGTCACTTTGGCTTTTTCGGCTTTTGCTTCAATCACCACGTCGCCATGCCCGGCGTTGAAGTCGAACTTGCCATAAGCCGAGGCGAAGTCATTCATGCGCTTGAGCTCGATGTCTTTTGCGCGAAGTCGAAACTCGAAGTCTTCGAAGTTGCTCAGCGGATCGAAGGTCGCGGTGGTTTCCAGAGGGGCGTGGCCCAACAACAAAGCTTTGCCTTCGAAACGTGCATCGCGTTTGCCCTCTTTGTCGACTACGTTGGTCAAGTTGTAGATGCTGGCGTCGACGTTGGTGGCGTTCATGTTGACGGGCGGTTTGGAGTTGAAATTGCGGAATGTGACGCGACCATCGTGGATCTGGACTTCATCGAGGGTAATCGGCAGCAACTTGCCCAGTTGCTCGCGCCAGTCAGTGCCCTGACCGGTCTGGGAATTCTGCTTGTTGGTCCCACCGTCGACGAAATTCACTTCCGGTTTGATGAACTGCACCTGCGCTACCACCGCTCGCTCGTACCACAACGAGTGCCAGCTCACCGACAAGTCAATCACCGGTGCGTTGACGAACGGTACCGGCACCTTGCCGTCGACCTTTACGATCTTCAGACCGTTGATTTTGTAGGCGCCGCGCCACAGCGCCAGATCGACATCGGTGATCTGCCCACGGTAGTCACCCATGTTCGCCATTCTGTCGTTCAGATAATCGCGCACCACGTACGGCAGGGCGATGTGAAGTGCAATCAACAGCACGACAATCCCAGCGAAAATCCATAACGGCCAGCTATAACGACGCTTCATGGTGCCAATTCCCGAACGATGTAAACGGTTGACTGCCTGCTGCCGCAGACGTTCGACCCGACTGGACTGTAACGGGCAACAGGCATACCTTGGAGCGCTAAATTCAACGCTGCACAAGGACCCAGCCATGAGCCGTATCTTTGCTGACAACGCCCATTCCATCGGCAACACGCCGCTGGTGCAGATCAACCGTATCGCCCCGCGTGGCGTGACCATTCTGGCCAAGATCGAGGGGCGCAACCCCGGTTATTCGGTCAAGTGCCGAATCGGCGCCAACATGATCTGGGACGCCGAAAGCAGCGGCAAACTCAAGCCAGGCATGACCATCGTCGAGCCGACGTCGGGCAATACCGGCATCGGCCTGGCCTTCGTCGCCGCCGCACGTGGTTACAAGTTGATGCTGACCATGCCCGCCTCGATGAGCATTGAGCGTCGCAAAGTACTCAAGGCGCTGGGCGCCGAACTGGTGCTGACCGAGCCGGCCAAAGGCATGAAAGGCGCGATCGAGAAGGCCGCCGAGATTGTTGCCAGTGATACAGGCAAATACTTCATGCCGGCACAGTTCGATAACCCGGCCAACCCGGCCATCCACGAAAAAACCACCGGCCCGGAAATCTGGAATGACACCGACGGTGCAGTGGATGTGCTGGTGGCTGGCGTCGGCACCGGCGGAACCATCACCGGCGTTTCGCGGTATATCAAGAATACCCAGGGTAAACCGATTATTTCGGTGGCCGTGGAGCCTGCCTCGTCGCCAGTGATTACTCAGGCACGGGCTGGCGAAGAGATCAAGCCGAGCCCGCACAAGATTCAAGGCATTGGTGCCGGTTTCGTGCCGAAAAACCTTGATATGTCGATGGTCGACCGGGTCGAGCAGGTCACCGACGAAGAGTCCAAGGCCATGGCCCTGCGCCTGATGCAGGAAGAAGGGATTTTGTGCGGTATTTCCTGCGGTGCGGCAATGGCGGTGGCGGTGCGTCTGGCCGAGACACCTGAGATGCAGGGCAAGACCATCGTGGTGATTCTGCCGGACTCCGGTGAGCGTTATCTGTCGAGCATGCTGTTCAGCGATCTGTTCACCGAGCAGGAGAACCAGCAGTAATCGAGTTGATTCAGGTCAGCCGGGGTTCAGGATGCTTATGTTAATAAATGCTTTGTTGCGCAATTCTTAACACTGAATCTTGGGTTGAACGGGTTTTGCCCCGGGCCAGGAGTGTTTATCATGGCCGGCTGCCATGCCGGGTAAAGGGCGTTGCGCAGTGTTGTTTTTATTCCAAGGAGTTGTTGATGACCTTTTCGTTTGCCGCCAAGGCTTCGGTATTGCTGCTGTTTCTGGGCAGCACGCTCTATGTGCATTTGCGCGGCAAGGCGCGTTTGCCGGTATTGCGTCAGTTCGTCAACCACTCGGCGCTGTTCGCCCCCTACAACGCCTTGATGTACCTGTTCTCCGCTGTACCGTCCAAGCCGTATCTGGATCGCAGCAAATTCCCGGAACTGGATGTGCTGCGCGATAACTGGGAAGTCATTCGCGACGAAGCGATGCACCTGTTCGACGAGGGTTACATCCGCGCCGCCGAGAAGAACAACGACGCCGGTTTCGGCTCGTTCTTCAAGAAGGGCTGGAAGCGTTTCTACCTCAAGTGGTACGACAAACCTCTGCCATCGGCCGAAACCCTGTGCCCGAAAACCGTGGCGCTGGTCAGTACCATTCCGAACGTTAAAGGCGCGATGTTTGCGCTGCTGCCGGGCGGCAGTCACCTCAATCCGCACCGCGATCCGTTTGCCGGTTCTCTGCGTTATCACCTCGGCCTGTCGACACCGAACTCCGATGACTGCCGGATCTTCGTCGATGGTCAGGTCTACGCCTGGCGCGACGGTGAAGACGTGATGTTCGACGAGACCTACGTGCACTGGGTCAAGAACGAAACCGACAAGACGCGCGTCATCCTGTTCTGCGACATCGAACGTCCGCTGAGCAACCGGCTGATGACCCGAATCAACCGCTTCATCAGCGGCTGGCTCGGCCGGGCAACCGCACCACAGAACCTTGATGACGAACGCGTCGGTGGCATCAACCAGGCTTACGCCTGGAGCAAGAACTTCAGCGACAAGTTCAGCGGCGTGGTCAAGCAATGGAAACGCCGCCATCCGAAAGCCTACCGTGTGATGCGTCCGGTGCTGGCGGTGGTGGTGCTGACTTTGCTGGGGTATTGGCTGTTTGGTTGAGGCCGAACCGGAAATGAAAAACCGCTTCTTGTGAGCGGTTTTTTATTGCCTGCGATTCAGCGCCGTCCAGCGAGAACGTTGGGTTCATCCACGTCAATGCCATCGACCAGAACTTGCAGAAATCCCAAGCCATTGCAATCTGTGTCCCACGCTGGTTATAGTCGCCGCTCGTGAATCAGGTGATTCACGTTCCAAACCCTTCAAAAAAGATCTGCCCAAATGCCTGCATCCCTCATCAACGCGGTAGTCGATTCAGCGGTCAACGCTGGCGTCGTGCCGTGCGGGAATCAGCAGCCCGGGCAGATCAGTCATTACCCCCCACCTGTCAGTAGCACGCCGGTGTGCGCAGTCGTATCACCGCCGGGCGTTGGCGTTTCGGGCTGATCGGCATTTTCTGCTGACCCCCTTGCCCGCCTGAAAAACCTACTGAATTTCAGCTTCGGCTGAGTTGGCTATTGGCCTGACTACAGGTGGTATTCATGTTTGTCCTTTCGAAAAAATCCGCGCTCGCGGCGACGTCCACGAGCCTGTTCGTTCTGCTGTGGAGCAGCGGGGCGATCTTCTCCAAATGGGGCCTGGCCCACGCGTCACCGTTTGCCTTTCTGTTGATTCGCTTTGCCATCGCCCTGTGCGGCCTGGTGCTGCTGATTCCTTTACTCAAATTGAAACTGCCCAAGGGCGGCAGGCCGATGCTGTTTGCGATTGCCACCGGTGTGGTGTTGTTGGGGGCTTATCAGATTTTCTATCTGCTGGCCCTCAACACCAAAGTCACGCCGGGGGTGATGGCGACCATCATGGGCGTGCAACCGATTCTCACGGTGGTGTTGATGGAGCGGCAGCGCTCGGCCAGCCGGATGTTTGGGCTGGCGCTGGGGTTGGCCGGTCTGATCATGGTGGTGTATCAGGGGATCGGTCTGGCCGGGATGTCGTGGGCGGGGATGCTGTTCGGTCTGCTGGCGCTGGCGAGCATGACCCTTGGTTCAATCATGCAGAAGCGCATCACCGACAATCCCCTCGGTACGCTGCCGGTGCAGTATCTGGCGGGGCTGTTGTTGTGTGGGATCTTCGTGCCGTTCCAGCCGTTTCATTTCGAGCACAGCGCGGGTTTCATCGTGCCGGTGTTGTGGATGGGCCTGGTGGTGTCAGTGCTGGCGACGCTGTTGCTGTATCGGCTGATCGCGCGGGGCAATCTGGTGAATGTCACCAGCCTGTTTTATCTGGTGCCGGCGGTGACTGCAGTGATGGACTATCTGTTTTTCGGCAACAGACTGGCGACGTTGAGCATGTTAGGCATGCTGTTGATCGTCATCGGTCTGGCGTTCGTCTTCCGTAAAACAGCGTAAACCGCAAAAGGCCCGGAGCCTGTCTCCGGGCCTTTTTTCATTTGCTCAATGCATGTTCAGCCCGCACCGAGTTCATGAACGCCTGCATCGCCGACGATTGAATCCGGTGGCGTCGGGTAATCAGACCGAACGGTGGCAGTCGCGCTTCGAACTTGATCGGCAGCACCGCCAGCAGGTCGCGGCCGGGGTAGTCCTCGACCACCGACACCGGTGTTACGCCGAGCATGTCGGTCTGCTGGATCAATGACAGCAAGGTCATGATCGAGGTGGTTTCGACGATGCTGCTGGGGATGTCGACCCGGGCGTTGTGGAACACCTGATTGATGATCGCGCGCATCGGACTCGGTTGCTGTTGCAGCACCCAGGTCATGTTTTGCAATTCTGCCCAGCTGAGGTTTTTCTCTTTCGCCAGCGGGTTCTGCGCGCCGGCAATCACGCACAAGGCTTCTTCGCCGAGACTGTCGAAGAGCAACTCTTCGGCCCGCGCTCCGGCGGGTATTCGCCCCAGCACGATGTCCAGTTGATCCTGCAACAGCGCCTGCACCAACACGTCGCTGGTGTCGACTTGAATGCTCATTGATAACCGTGGATGGCTTTGCTTCAAGGTCGCGATAGTCCGCGTCAGCAACCCCGAGGCCAGCGCCGGAATGGCCCCGACCGCGACCCTTCCGAGATTGCCCGATTCCAGCGCCACCAACTCTTCGCGCATGCCGCTGAGTTCGGCGAACACCATGCGCGCGTAATAGATCACCGTCTCGCCGAAGGGCGTCGAGCGCATGCCCCGGGGAAGGCGCTCGAACAGTTCGACGCCGAGCAAATCCTCGGCCTCGTGCAGCATCTTGGTCGCCGCCGGTTGAGTCATGCCGATGTGGTCGGCGGCGCGGCGCAGCGAGCCGAATTCCTGTAACGCCAGCATCAGCCGCAATTGGCGCAGACGCAGGCGGCTGTGGATCACGTTGGCATCAGGAATTCGGGTCATGGGCCGTGCTCGCGAAAAAGACATGAGGCCAGCCTGACAACAAATGTCAGGCAGTGCCAGTCCTGTGTCACAGCACCGATTTTGGCTTGGCCGCAGGGGGCTTGCGCAAACCGACCATGACTTGCAGCGCCTTGGAGATCAGTGGCCAGAACAACATCAGCAACGCCGCCGTGGTCAGGCTGCCCACCAACGGGTTGGACCAGAAGATGCCCAAGTGCCCGTCGGAGAACAGCATCGACTGGCGGAACGCGTCTTCAGCCTTGTCACCCAGCACGGCGGCGAGCACCAGCGGCGCGATCGGGTAGCCGAGTTTCTTGAACAGATAACCCAGCGCGCCGAAGCCGAGCATCAGCACCACGTCGACGAACGAGTTGTGTACCGAGTAGGCACCGATGGCGCAGACCATGATGATGATCGGCGCAATGATCGAGAAAGGAATGCGCAGGATCGAGGCGAACAACGGTACGGTGGCCAGCACGACGATCAGACTTACGACGTTGCCCAGATACATGCTGGCGATCAGGCCCCAGACAAAGTCGTGTTGCTCGACAAACAGGGTAGGGCCGGGGTGCAGGCCCCAGATCATCAAGCCGCCGAGCATTACCGCTGCGGTGGCCGAACCGGGAATACCCAGGGTCAACATCGGCAGCAGGGCGCTTGTGCCGGCGGAGTGGTCGGCGGTTTCCGGAGCGATCACGCCTTCGAGTTCACCCTTGCCGAAGTTGTCGCGGTTCTTCGAGAAGCGCCGGGCCAGGCTGTAGCTCATGAACGACGCCGCCGTCGGCCCGCCCGGGGTGATGCCCATCCAGCAACCGACCAACGTGCTACGCACAATGGTCAGCCAGTAACGCGGCAGTTTCGCCCAGGTGCGCAGGATCACCATCGGCGTGATGCGCGCATGTTCACCGCGAAACACCAGGCCTTCTTCCACTGTGCAGAGGATTTCACCGATGCCGAACAGACCGATCACTGCCACTTCGAAACTGATCCCGGTCATCAACGCGGGCTGATCGAAGGTCAGGCGCAGGTTGCCGGACACGGTATCCATGCCCACCGCCGCCATGGCGAAACCGATCATCATCGCCACCACGGTTTTCAGCGGTGGGTTCTTGCTCATGCCAATGAACGTGCAGAAGGCCAACAGGTACACCGCAAAGAATTCCGGTGAGCTGAAGGACATGGCGAACGCGGCGATCTTGGTCGACAGGAACGTCAGCAACAACACGCCGGCCAGTGCGCCAATCAGCGCCGAACTGAACGCGGCGGTGAGGGCTTCGGCGGCGCGGCCTTCACGGGCCATCGGGTAGCCGTCGAAGGTGGTCGCCACCGATGACGGCTCACCGGGGATGTTGAACAGAATCGAGGTGATCGACCCGCCGAACAACGCCCCCCAATACATGCACGACAACAGGATGATCGCCGACACCGGCGACATGGTGAAGGTCAGAGGCAGCAGCAACGCTACGCCGTTGGGGGCGCCGAGGCCGGGCAACACACCGACCAGAATGCCCAGCAGCACGCCGATCACCATCAGGCCGATGTGGCCCGGGGTCATGATCAGGTTCATGCCTTGCATCAGGGAATCGAATTCGCTCATTTGAAGTTTCTCCCGGCGAGGGCAATCCAGTCGCCCATCGGGCCGGCATCCAGCGGCACCTTGAACCACAGCGCGAAGATCAGATAGCTGGCGAGCACCGCACCGAGCGAGACGCTGCCGATCATCCATTTGCCGTAGGGTTTTACGCGTACTTTGTCGCGCCACATAAACCAGGCAATGAACGCCGCCGAGGCCACGTAGATACCGGTGAACGGCATGGCCGCGACGAACAGGGCAATCGGCAGGAACACCGAGAACACTTGCCGAAAAGCGCTGCGGCTGACGAACGCAATGCTCAGGGCCTGCCAGCGCACCACGGTCAGAATGCCGTTGGCCACGCTCGCGCCACTGAGCATCAGGCCGATGTAGAAGGGGAAGTAACCCGGCTCAGGCCCGGCGTCACCCCAGCCGATGCCTTGTTCAAGGCTGCCGTACATCACCACCGCGCCGATCAGCGTGGTGAACAGGGTCAGGCCGAGTTCGACCCAACGGGTGCTGACCAGCGCCGGTGAATCCGAAGAATGGGACATGAAACACCTCCAGCAGGTGACGGCCGCACCTTATCGGGCGGCCGTGGACGACCTCAGTTTTTCAGCCAGCCGGCTTCCTTGAACACCGGCGTGACACGGGCGGTGTCTTGCTCGATGTACGCGGTCAGCGGCTCGCCTTCGAGGAAGGTCGGCACCAGCGCGTTCTGTTTCACGTAGGCCTGAAACTCGGGGGTCTGGGTGACTTTGCGCATCAGCTCGACATAGAACGCGCGCTGTTCGGCGGTGACATCGCCCGGCATGAACACGGTGCGCGGAAAGCGATATTGATCGATGCCCAGGCCTTGTTCGTGGCAGGTCGGTACATCCGCCCAGGATTTGTCGCCAGCCACTTTTTCGGTGTAGGCCATGCGCTCTTTACTGAACACGCACAGCGGCTCGATCTGATCGCCACGCCATTGGCTGATGCTTTCGCTGGGATTGTTGAGGTTGGCGGCGATGTGCTTGCCGGCCAGTTGCGTGGCGGCTTCGCTGCCGCTCTTGAACGGGATGTACACCAGTTTGCTGTTGTTGGTCTGGTTGAGCAGCAGGGTCAGGGTCTGGTCGACGTCCTTGGACTGGCTGCCGCCCATGCGCAGTTTCGACGGGTCGGTTTTCACCGCCTCATAGAAGCCCTTGGCGTCTTTCCAGGGTGCGTCCTTGTAGCTCCAGAGAATGAAGTCATCCTCGGCAACGGCGGCCACCGGGGTCAGTTCCTGCCATTGGTAACCGAGCTTGGACACCAGCGGCAGCAGGTAGATGTTGTTGGTGCCGATCACCAGTTTTTCCGGATCGCCCTTGTTCATCTTCAGGTCAAGGAACGCTTCGGCGCCGTTGCCGCCGCCCTTGTTGAGGACGATGGTGTTGACCTCAAGGAACTTGTGGGTGGTGATGATCGACTGGATCAGACGACCGAGCTGGTCGGTGCCGCCACCGGGGCCGCCGGCGACGACGATCTCGACGTTCTTGTCCGGTTGCCAGGCGTGGGCGAGGGAGGGGAGGACACCGGCCGCGAGCAGGGTACAACCCAGCAGCAGACGGGAGGTGCGACGGACGAATGCAGTACGCATGGGAGGCCTCATTCTTGTAGTTGTTATGAGTGACTTGTCTGCGCTCGAAAGCCGCAAGCCTGGCCTGAGTGTGGGAAGGTATGACGGCGGCGTCTACTCAAAACAAAACATACACCGATAGCCTGGGGTTATCGCTCGGGCGCCAATCAATTACCCAAACGTGGGGCAGACTTTGCCGTAGAGCGTTTCAGGCGCACATTCATCGTCATGGCTGGCGTTGTAAGCGTGATGAAAGATCGGCATGGCATAACCCGAGGCTATCGCCTGATTTCAAGTTTTGATTAGACGGTTATTGCCGGGCCTTCGATAGTGCCCTCCGGATGCCGCGAAACAGCGGCGTGGCGACACCCACAAAAATAATAAAACGAGGTACGCACCATGGCTCGTCCCAGTGCTTCCCTGCACCTGCCTGTCGCAGGCGCCCTCCCGACGGCAGCGGCGGCTGAGCTGACCGCCAGCACCACGGCCAGCAACGTGCGCTGGCGGATCTTTGCGATTGTCTTCGCCCTGACCATGGTCAACCTGATCGACCGCGTGTCGCTGTCGATTGCGATGCCGACCATCGCTACCGAATTTTCCCTGTCACCGAGCCTGCAAGGCTTGATCCTCAGCAGTTTCTTTTGGGCCTATGCGCTGTTGCAGATCCCCGGCGGCTGGCTGATCGACCGTTACGGGCCGCGCCGGGTCATCACTTGGTCGACCGGTTTGTGGGGCACCTTTCAGGTGTTGGCAGCATTCGCCACCGGCGGCCTGTCGCTGCTGTTCGCCCGAGTCGCTTTGGGCGCGGCGGAAGCGCCACTGTTTCCGTCCGGCGGCAAACTGATTTCCCTGTGGCTCGCCCCCGGCGAGCGCAGTCGCGGCGCGGTGTTGATGGACAGCGGCAGCCCCTTGGGCGTGGCGTTGGGCGGTTTGATCATCGCTTACCTGATTGCCTCGCTGAACTCCTGGCGCCTGGCGTTTGTGATTGCCGGTATCGCCACTTTGGTGTTGGCGTGGCTAGCCTGGCGTTATCTGCGCGACGATCCAGCCTGCCACCCGCAAGTGAATGCGGCGGAGCTGGAAAAGATCAACGCCGGCCGCGCCACGCCTGCCGCCGAGGCAGCGCGGGCACCGGTCAAGGGTCTGGGCATTGCCGCACGTTCACTCAGTGGTTTGCTGATTGGCCGGGCCAGTTGGGCGATGGTTTATTTCGGCCTGCTGACCTGGGGGCCGACCTATCTGTCCCAGGCGCGCGGCTTCGATATCAAGGGCATTGGTTTCGCCACGTTCGTGATCTTTGTCTGCGGCGCGCTCGGCTCGCTCACGGGTGGTTTTCTCTGCGACGGGTTGATTCGCAAAGGCGTCAGCCGTGGTGTGGCGGTCAAGAGTCTGTTGGCTTTTTCCGGTCTGGTGGCGCTGGGCGCGTTCTTGCTGCTGCCGACCTTGAGCAACCCTTTTGCGGCCGTGGCGCTGTTGGCCATGACCGCGTTTTTCCTGATGTGGGGCAGCCTCTACTGGAGCTTCCCGGCGCTGCTCGCGGCACCGGCGCGGGTCGGCCTGATCGGCGGAGTGATGAACATGGCCGGCAGCGTCGGCGGGATTACCGTGCCGATTCTGGTGGGCGTGATCCTGCAAATGGCCGGCGGTTTCGCTCCGGTACTCGGTTTCTTCGCGGCGTGTTCGGCGGTGTTTGTGCTGGCCACGCTGTTCATTGCACTGGACGAGGTGCGCCATGACTGAGCAGAACCGCCCACTGTGGGATGGCCCGATCATCGACGCCCATCATCATTTCTGGGACCCGGCGATCAACGATCACCCGTGGCTCGCGCCCGAGGCCAACATCCCGTTTCGCTATGGTGATTACAGCGCGATCAAGCGCCGCTATTTTCCCGAGGATTACTTCGCCGACGTGGCGCAGCATCAAGTGGTGCAAACCGTCTACATCGAGACCGAATGGAACCCGCAGGACCCGATCGGCGAGACCCGCTTCATCGAACAACTGGCCGCCCGTTATGGCGTGCCGAATGCGGTGGTGGCCCAAGCCTGGCTTGATCATCCGGATGCCATCGGTGTGCTTACCGAACAGGCGCGCTTCAAGCATGTGCGCAGCGTGCGGCACAAACCCGGCGGACCGACATCACCCACGCAAGTCGGGCGTTCGCGCAGCCTGATGAGCGACGAGCATTGGCGCCGCAGTTACGCCGCGCTGCAAGGTTTGGGGCTGCACTTCGATTTGCAGACACCGTGGTGGAACCTGCCTGAAGCCGAGCGGCTGGCCCGGGACTTCCCCGACACCACGCTGATTCTCAACCACGCCGGCCTGCCCAGCGACCGCAGCGCCGAAGGTTTGGCCGGTTGGCGCACAGCCATGGCGCGACTGGCCGAGTACCCGAACGTGCAGGTGAAGATTTCCGGTCTCGGTCAGGCCGGTCGTTCATGGCGGGCCATCGATAACGCGTGGATCGTGCGCGAGATCATCGCCATGTTCGGCAGCACGCGGGCGATGTTTGCCAGTAACTTCCCGGTCGACAGCCTGTGCGGCTCGTTCGACAGCATTTACAGCGGTTTCAAACACATCGTCGCCGATCTGCCGCAGGCCGATCAGCAATGTCTGTTCTACAGCAACGCGCAGCGGGTTTACCGCTGCGAACCTGGTGTCCTTGAGCGCGCCGGGTCTGAGCCTTTGAGGAGTCAAGCATGAACAAAACCACGATCGCCATGGTACTCGGTGACCCGGCGGGCATTGGCCCGGAACTGATTGCGCGGCTGCTCGGCGAGCCGGCCGTGCGCAGTCAGGCTCAGGTGATTCTGATTGCCGATGAAGCCGAGATGCAGCGCGGCATGCGCATCGCTGGCGTCGAGTTTCCCTATCGCCGGATCGAGTCGCTGGAGCAACTGGATTTTGCCGATGACACGCCACTGTTCTACAACGTGCGCGGCGATACCGTGGGCGAGTTTCCCCGCAGCGAAGCCAGTGCAATCGGCGGCCGCTACAGCCTCGATACGCTGGAAATCGCCCTGCGCCTGACCCAGGCTGGCACCACCGATGCGGTGCTGTTCGGGCCGTTGAACAAAACTTCGCTGCACATGGCCGGCATGGCCCACAGCGACGAGCTGCACTGGTTCGCCGAGTTGCTGGATTTCCATGGCCCGTTCTGCGAATTCAACGTGCTCGACAACCTGTGGACGTCACGGGTGACGTCACACGTGGCGCTGGCCGATGTGCCGGGGCTGCTCAGTCAGGAGCGGGTAGGCGAGGCGATCCGCCTGATCGACACCGCGCTCAAACGCAACGGACTGGAGAAACCGCGCATCGGCGTGTGTGGCCTCAACCCGCACAACGGCGACAACGGCTCGTTCGGTCGCGAAGAACTGGACATCATCGGCCCGGCAGTACGTACGGCACAGGCCGAGGGCATTGCGGCGGAAGGGCCTTATCCGGGGGATACGATTTTCCTCAAGGTGCAGGGCGATGCCAGCGCATTTGATGCGGTCGTCACCATGTATCACGACCAGGGCCAGATCGCGATCAAGCTGATGGGCTTCTCCCGTGGGGTGACGGTGCAGGGCGGTCTTCCGATCCCGATCACCACCCCTGCCCATGGCACCGCGTTTGATATTGCGGGGCAGGGCAAGGCCAACGTCGGCGCGATTCGCCAGGCGTTCGAAATTGCCTGCCGGATGGGCGCCAACAGCTACTAGTAACATCAGAAGCAAAAGATCGCAGCCTGCGGCAGCTCCTACAGGGGATCTCATTCACCTGTAGGAGCTGCCGCAGGCTGCGATCTTTTTTGTTTTTTATCCGATAACCCTATCTGCCCATAAATCGCTTGATGCGATCACCACAGGTTATCGCCGGATACGCATAAGTGATTATCCGGCAGCCCTTTGCGCTGGCTACAGTCGCTCCATCGACTGAACGCATGTTCATGCGACCAACAACTACAAAAAGCCCGCCCTGTCACTTCCGCAGGGCACATACCGGCAGCAAAGGAACCTTCACATGACCCGTCCAGATTCCGCCCTGGTTTTGTCCAGTGCCATCGCCAAAAGCCGGCTGCGCCTGCTGCCGTTTCTGATCCTGATGTACATCCTCGCCTTCATCGATCGCTCCAACGTCGGCTTCGCCAAAGCGGCGCTGCAAGCCGATACCGGGCTCGGGGATGCGGCGTTCGCCTTCGGTGCGAGCATCTTTTTCATCGGTTATGCGTTCTTCGAAGTACCGAGCAACTACATGCTCCATCGCCTCGGCGCCAAGGTCTGGCTGTGCCGGATCATGGTCACCTGGGGTCTGGTGTCGGCGGCGATGATGTTTGCCCACAACGCCGAAACCTTCTACGTCCTGCGCTTCATGCTGGGTGTGGCCGAAGCGGGGTTCTTCCCGGGGATCATCCTTTACCTCACCTACTGGTTCCCGGCGCAGAGCCGTGGTCAGGCCCTCGGTCTGTTCTATTTCGGCCTGCCGCTGGCACTGGTGTTGGGCAGCCCTTTGTCCGGTTGGTTGCTGGAGTTCCACGGCGTGTTTGGCCTGACCAACTGGCAGTGGCTGTTCGTCGTCGAAGGCCTCATGGCTTCGGTGGTGGGCATCGCCGCTTACTTCTATCTGGTCAACCGTCCGGCTGAGGCGACATGGTTGAGTGTCGAAGAAAAGCAGGCACTGCAAACTGCACTCGATGAAGAAGATGCGAAGAAAAAAGACTCCAGCCCCCACGGTTTCCTGAGTGCCTTGCGCAACCCGCGAGTGCTGCAATTCTGCCTGGCGTATTTCACCATTCAGATGAGCGTGTACGGCGTGGTGTTCTACCTGCCAACCCGCATTGCCGGGTTGCTCGACGGTCATGTCGGTTTGAACGTCGGCCTGATCACCGCGATCCCGTGGATCTGCGCCTTGGTCGTGACCCGCATCGTCACTCGCTACGCCGACCGCACCGGCCAGCACCGTCGCCTCGCCGTGTGCATGTTGACCATGGCCGCCCTTGGCATCGCGGCGTCGGCATTGGGTACGAGCATGGTGCCGGTGGTGCTCGCTTTCTGTTTCGCTGCCGCCGGATTCGTCTCGGTGCAGCCACTGTTCTGGACCATACCCACCAGTTACCTCAGCGGTGCCGCCGCAGCCGGCGGGATCGCCCTGATCAACTCCATCGGCAACCTCGGCGGCTTTGTCGCACCGAACCTGAAAACCGTGATGGAAACCTCCTTCGCTGACCCCCGTGCCGGCATGTTCGCCCTGGCGCTGGTTGGCCTCGTTGGCGCGGTTCTGTTGTCCCGACTTCGCACCACCCAAACCCCTGTTTCTCCCTCGCAGCTCACACCGGCTCAGGTTGGCTGATCACTACTTAAGCGTTAGCAAGGAACCGTATTCATGAAAATCAAAGCGATCCGTACCCGCGTCTTCGAATGGAAAGGCAAAGTCGTGCCACCGCAGGCGCACTTCTGCACCAACGCCAGCGATATCCTTTTTGAGCGTGGCGATGCCATGGGCTCGTTCCGTTTCCACGGCTGGCTGGTGGTGGAAATCGAAACCGACACCGGTCTGGTCGGCATCGGCAACTGTGCGCTGGCGCCGCGCGTGGCCAAGGAAATCATCGACACCTATCTCGCACCGATTGCCATCGGCGAGGACCCGTTCGACAACGAATACATCTGGCAGAAGATGTACCGCCAGAGCCACGCCTGGGGCCGCAAAGGCATCGGCATGGCGGCGATCTCGGCCATCGATATCGCCATCTGGGACATCATGGGCAAAGCGGTGAACAAACCGGTGTTCAAACTGCTCGGCGGGCGCACCAAGGAAAAGATCTGGACCTACGCCTCCAAGCTCTACGCCAATGACAACCTCGACCTGTTCCTCGAAGAGGCGCAGGGCTATCTGAATCAGGGTTTCACCGCGCTGAAAATGCGCTTCGGTTATGGCCCGAAAGACGGCCCGGCGGGCATGCGCAAAAACATCGAGCAAGTGCGCGCCCTGCGTGAACTGGCCGGCCCGGACATCGACATCATGCTCGAGTGCTACATGGGCTGGACCCTCGAATACGCCCGCCGGATGCTGCCGAAACTGGCCGAGTTCGAGCCGCGCTGGCTGGAAGAACCGGTGATCGCCGACGACATCGAAGGCTACATCGAGCTGAAAAAAATGGGGATCATGCCAATCTCCGGAGGCGAGCATGAATTCACCTCCTACGGCTTCAAGGATTTGCTGGAACGCCGCGCCGTCGACGTGATCCAGTACGACACCAACCGCGTCGGCGGCATCACCGCTGCGCGCAAGATTAACGCCATGGCCGAAGCCTGGTCGGTGCCGGTGATCCCCCATGCCGGGCAGATGCACAACTACCACCTGACCATGTCCACCACCGCCTCGCCGATGGCCGAGTTCTTCCCGGTGTTCGACGTCGAAGTCGGCAACGAACTCTTCTACTACGTGTTCAAGGGCGAGCCGCAACCAGTCAACGGCTACATCCAGCTCGACGACAACAAGCCGGGCCTGGGCCTGGAAATTTCTGATGAGTACTTGAGCGACTTCAACATCATCGAGTGATCTGTCGGGCGTCGCCTGTGGGCGGCGCCCTCCATGCATTTCCGGAGGTCGCATATGCGCCTGATTCAATTTGAAAACACCGCCGGCCAGCGCCACGTCGGGCTCGTTGAGGGCACGCAGGTTCACGTCGTGCGCAACACCGTCAGCACCCGCGAACTGGCGCTGGCGACGATTCGTGCCAGCCATGGTCTGCAAGAGCAAGTCGCCCTGCGCGGCACCGAGCTCGGCCCCGATTACGCCGAGCTGCTGCAACAGGGCCGCGTCCTGCCGCCGCTGGATCACGAAGACCCGGCCCATTGCCTGATCAGCGGCACCGGCCTGACCCACTTGGGCAGCGCCTCGGCACGGGACAAAATGCACCAGCAGGACGGCGCCATTGAAGCGGGCATGACCGACACCATGCGCATCTTCAAGTGGGGCATCGAGGGCGGCAAACCGGCGGCCGGTGAAGTCGGTGCGCAGCCGGAATGGTTCTACAAGGGCGACGGCAACATCGTCGTGCGCCCCGGCGCGGATTTTCCGGTGCCGCCATTTGCCGAAGATGCCGGAGAGGAGCCGGAATTGGCCGGCCTCTACGTGATCGGCGACGATGGCCTGCCGTATCGTCTCGGTTATGCGCTGGGCAACGAATTCTCCGATCACGTCATGGAACGGCGCAACTACCTGTATCTGGCCCATTCCAAGTTGCGCTTCTGCGCCTACGGCCCGGAGCTGCGGGTCGGTGCTTTGCCCACCGATCTGTCAGGCACCAGCCGCATCCTGCGTGACGGCGAAGTGCTGTGGGAGAAACCGTTCCTCAGTGGCGAAGACAACATGTGCCACAGCCTCGCGAACCTCGAATTTCATCACTTCAAATACGCGCAGTTCCTGCGTCCAGGCGATGTCCACGTGCATTACTTCGGCACCGCCACGCTGTCGTTTGCCGACGCTATCAAGACCCGCCCCGGCGACCGCTTCCAGATCAGCCTCGACGCGTTCGGCGCGCCGCTGGAAAACGGCATCGGCGAAAGTGCCCAGCCGCTGGCCATCGGTCAGGTACGTGCGTTGTAACGCCCAAATTTTTTTGAGGAATTCCCATGACATCGCTACTGGGTCACAACTACATCGGCGGCCGCCGCAGCGCTCAAGGCAGCGTGCAGTTGCAAAGCCTCGACGCCACAACGGGTGAGGCGCTGCCGGGGCATTTCGTCCAGGCCACCGAAGCCGAGGTGGACGCTGCTGCCAAAGCCGCCGCCGCTGCCTATCCGGTTTATCGCAACCTCAGTGCAGAAAAACGCGCGGTGTTTCTCGATGCCATCGCCGATGAACTCGACGACCTTGGGGATGAATTCGTCGCTACCGTATGCCGTGAAACCGCGCTGCCCGCCGCCCGTATCCAAGGCGAGCGCGGGCGCACCAGCGGCCAGTTGCGGCTGTTCGCCAAAGTCCTGCGCCGGGGTGATTTTTATGGTGCGAGGATTGATCGGGCGTTACCTGAACGTCAGCCGTTGCCACGTCCGGATCTGCGCCAGTACCGCATCGCCCTCGGTCCGGTGGCGGTGTTCGGCGCGAGCAACTTTCCGCTGGCGTTTTCCACGGCCGGTGGTGACACCGCCTCGGCGCTGGCCGCCGGTTGCCCGGTGGTGTTCAAGGCCCACAGCGGCCACATGGCCACGGCCGAGTGGGTGGCGGACGCGATCATCCGCGCCGCCGAGCGCTGCGAAATGCCCGCCGGCGTATTCAACATGGTCTACGGCGGCGGAGTCGGCGAATGGCTGGTCAAACATCCGGCGATTCAGGCTGTGGGTTTCACCGGTTCGCTCAAGGGCGGCAATGCCCTGAGCCAGATGGCCGCGAGCCGCGCGCAACCGATCCCGGTATTCGCCGAGATGTCGAGCATTAACCCGGTGTTCCTGTTGCCTGAAGCGCTGGAAGTACGCGGCGAGCAGATTGCCGCGCAACTGGCGGGTTCGGTGACGCTCGGCTGCGGGCAATTCTGCACCAATCCCGGTCTGGTGATCGGTTTGCGCTCGCCGCAGTTCAGTACGTTTGTCCGGCGCTTTTGCGCCAACATGAACGGGCAACCGGCACAGACCATGCTCAATGCCGGCGCCTTGGCCAGTTACAGCAAAGGCTTGGGCGAGTTGCACGAACATCCGGGGCTGACGCACCTGGCCGGGCATCCGCAGCAAGGCAATCAGGCCCAACCGCAGGTGTTTCAGGCCCACGTCAGCCTGTTGCTCAACGGCGATGCGCTGTTGCAGGAAGAAGTCTTCGGCCCGACCACCATCATCATTGAGGTGGAGGATCAGGCGCAGTTGGCGCAAGCGCTGCAAGGATTGCGTGGGCAACTGACGGCGACGTTGATCGGTGAGGCGGGGGAGTTGCTGGAGTACCGCTGGCTGGCCGAGCAGCTACAGGAAAAGGTCGGGCGGATTCTGTTCAACGGATATCCGACCGGCGTCGAGGTGTGTGAGGCGATGGTGCATGGAGGGCCGTATCCGGCGACCTCTGATCCGCGCGGAACGTCGGTCGGGACGTTGGCGATTGATCGCTTTTTGCGGCCGGTCTGCTTTCAGAATTACCCGGATGCGTTGTTGCCCGAGGCACTGCAGGACGCTAATCCGCTGGGGATTCGGCGTTTGGTGGATGGTGAGGTGAGTGCGCTGGCGCTTTAAATCTTCAGTGACTGTGCTGGCGTCTTCGCGAGCAAGCCCGCTCCTACAGTTGGAACGCATTTCCCTGTAGGAGTGAGCCTGCTCGCGATGGCAATTTCAGCAGCAACGCTGTTCTAGCGGGCCGTCACCTCAGCCGATTTCACCACCGCCGGCTTCAACACCAGCCACAACGCCAGTGCGATCAACACCCCGCCATACAGATGCGCCATCGACAACGGCTCATCCAGCAGCAGCGCGCCCCACAACACACCGAACGCCGGGATCATGAAGGTCACGGTCATCGACTTCACCGGGCCGATGGAGCTGAGCAGACGGAAGTAAATGATGTAGGCAAACGCCGTGCAGCCCAAGCCCAATCCCAGCAGCGACAGCCAGACATTCCAGCCGCCCCAGCTTGCCGGTGGCGCGGTCATCACGCTGTAGCCGAAGAGCGGCAAGAGAAACAGCGTTGCCCCGAGCATGCTGCCCACCGCCGAGAGTCGACTATCGAGCCCGCCGCTATGATCCAGCCAGCGACGGGTGAGGAAACCGGCGAAACCGTAGCAAGTGGTGGCAAGCAGGCAGGCGAGGGCGCCCATCAACAATTCCAGATCGAAAGCCACGGGGCCTGCGCGCGTGAGCACGCCGACACCGAACAAGCCAAGGAACACACCACTGAGCTTGGCGACGGTAAGTCTTTCACTGAAGAACAAGCCGCCAATCAGCACGCCCATCAACGGCGTGGTGGCGTTGAAGATCGCCGAGTAACCCGCCGGCAACACCTGCGCCGCCACCGAATATAGCGTCGCCGGAATCCCCGAATTGATGACACCCAGCAGCATCACGGTTTTCAGCTTGCCTTTGAAATCCCAGCTGATGCGCATCAGCCCAAGGATCACCAGCAGACCGACGGCCGCAATCGACACGCGCAAGAACGCCGTCGGAATTGTGCCGATCACCGGCGCAATAATGCGCATGAACAGGAAGCTCGCGCCCCAGATGGCTGCCAGCGACAGCATGCGGAAAATATCGACGGGGCTCACGGTGGCGCTCCTTGCTTGGTCGGGACGAGAGTGTTGCCGAGCGCCCTGACGATGGCAACCGCTAATCAGGCATTTAATTTTGGTCTGACCGGTCCATTGTTTACGCCGGCAACGAATAATCCCTGCCGTGTGCAACCACGACGCGGTTTTGGCAGAAATTGCACTTCTCCTCGGGCCGGTTCCGTGGCTAAGCTCAAGCATTCCGAATGCACGCAGAGGTTTCATCTATGCCGCAGCCATGGCCAGCCACCGACATCGCCCGCATGATCCTCGATGGCTTCGACGATTACCGCGAGCATTTCCGCCGGATCACCGACGGCGCGCGGGAGCGCTTCGAGCAGGCGCGCTGGCAGGAGATCCAGACGGCATCGGCGGCGCGGATCAACCTCTACGAAGAAAAGGTCGGCGAAACCATCGCTCGCCTGCGTGAGTATTTCGACGACGAAACGCTGATGGATGTCAGTTGCTGGCCGCTGGTGAAAAGCGCTTACATCAGCGTCATCGACCTGCGCTTCGACGATGAGCTGTCCGAGACCTGGTACAACTCGATTTTCTGCGGGCTGTTCAGCCATGACCTGATCAGCGACGGCTGCATGTTCATCCACACCACCCGGCCCAGCCTGCGCCGTGCCCGCGCCGCGCAAACCCGCACGTACAAACCGCAGGGCCAATTATCGGGGATGCTGGCGAGCATTTTTGCCGACTACCGCTTCAGTGAGGATTACGCCGATTTGCCGGGCGATTTGCTCAGACTCGAAGCGCAATTGCGCGAGAACCTGCCGGACTGGGTATGCAAAGACCCGGAACTGAGCGTCGAGCTGTTTTCTTCGGTTTTGTATCGCAACAAGGGCGCGTATCTGGTCGGGCGCATCTACACCCGCGACGAACAGTGGCCGCTGGTGATTCCGCTGCTGCACCGTGAAGGTCGCGGAATTCAGATCGACGCGCTGATCACCGACGAAGCCGATGTGTCGATCATCTTTTCCTTCACCCGCTCGTATTTCATGGTCGACGTGCCGGTGCCGGCGGAGTTCATCGGTTTCCTGCGGCGGATCCTGCCGGGCAAGCACATTGCCGAGCTGTACACCTCGATCGGCTTCTATAAACACGGTAAGTCCGAGTTCTACCGGGCGCTGATCAACCACCTGGCCAACACCGACGACCAGTTCATCATGGCCCCCGGCGTGCGCGGCATGGTCATGAGCGTGTTCACCCTGCCGGGCTTCAACACCGTATTCAAAATCATCAAGGACCGCTTCTCGCCGTCGAAAAACGTCGACCGCGCCACGGTCATCGAGAAGTACCGTTTGGTGAAAAGTGTCGACCGGGTCGGGCGCATGGCCGATACCCAGGAATTCGCCGATTTCCGCTTTCCGCTGAGCAAGTTCGATCCGGCGTGCCTTGAAGAATTGCTTGAAGTCGCGCCGTCCACGGTGTCGGTGGAAGGCGACACCGTGCTGATCCGCCACTGCTGGACCGAACGACGGATGACCCCGCTCAACCTGTACCTGGAAAACGCCAACGATGCGCAGGTACGCGAGGCGCTGGAGGATTACGGCTTGGCGATCAAGCAACTGGCGGCAGCGAACATCTTTCCCGGCGACATGCTGCTGAAGAACTTCGGCGTCACCCGTCACGGGCGCGTGGTGTTTTATGACTACGACGAGATCTGCTTCCTGACCGAAGCCAACTTCCGCCACATCCCCCAACCTCGTACGCCGGAGGACGAAATGGCGTCGGAGCCGTGGTATTCGATCGGGCCGCTGGATGTGTTCCCCGAGGAGTTTCCGCCGTTTTTGTTTGCCGATTCCGGTCAGCGCAAGTTATTCGATCAGTTGCATGGCGAGTTGTATAACGCCGATTACTGGAAGAGCTTGCAGGAGGCGATTCGGGCGGGGAAGGTGATTGATGTGTTTCCGTATCGGCGCAAGGGCCTCGATAACGAATAATTTTCAAGTGAACACTGTGTGGCGAGGGGATTTATCCCCGATGGGGTGCGGAGCACCCCTAAAACCATTCAGCGCAGATGTGACAGATCGGCTTTGATATCCAGTTGGCGACTGCTGCGCAGCCGATCGGGGATAAATCCCCTCGCCACAAAAGCACCTCACAGTCGTGTTCAGTGCCGCAAATCTGCGACAATCCGCAACCTGCGCCACTAGACGACCGAATTGCGTACCCGATGACCGACGAATCGCCCTCCATCGACAAATTGTTGAAAAACCTCGATCACGCCATGCTCGCCGACCGTCACCGGTTGCGGCGGCAGTTGCTTGAGCTGCGCAAGAAACCCGACGAGGCCAAGCTGGGCCAGTGGGTGGCGCGCATGCAGGCGTCCTGCGATCAGGTGTTGGCGCGCAAGGCCAGCCTGCCAGTGATCCGTTACGACGACAGCCTGCCGATCGCGGCCAAGCGTGACGAAATCAAAAAGGCGCTGGAACAGCATCAGGTGCTGATCATCGCCGGCGAAACCGGTTCGGGTAAAACCACGCAGTTGCCGAAAATCTGTCTGGAAATCGGTCGCGGCCAGCACGGCTTGATCGGCCACACCCAGCCACGGCGGATCGCGGCGCGCAGCGTTGCCAGCCGGGTTGCCGAAGAACTCGGCACGCCGCTGGGGTCCTTGGTCGGCTATCAGGTGCGTTTCGAAGATCAGAGCGATTCCAACACCCTGATCAAACTGATGACTGACGGCATCCTGCTGGCGGAAACCCAGAACGACCGGTATCTGGAACGCTACGACACAATCATCGTCGACGAAGCCCACGAGCGCAGCCTCAACATCGATTTCCTGCTCGGTTACCTGAAAACCCTGCTGCCGCGCCGCCCGGATCTGAAAGTCATCATCACTTCGGCGACCATCGATCTGGAGCGCTTCTCCAAGCACTTCGACGATGCGCCAATTGTCGAAGTCTCCGGCCGCACCTTCCCGGTGGACACTTGGTATCGCCCGCTGACCCTGGAGCAGGACGAAGAGGGCAACCGCGTCGAAGACGACCTGACCGTGGATCAGGCGATTCTCGCCACCCTCGACGAAATCGCCGCTTACGAGCGCAGCGAACGCCGCAGTCCGGGCGACGTGCTGGTGTTCCTGCCCGGCGAGCGCGAGATTCGCGACGCCGCCGACATGCTGCGCAAGGCCCAGCTCAAACACACCGAGATTCTGCCGCTGTACGCGCGCCTGTCGCCGGCCGAGCAGCAGCGGATTTTCCAGTCGCACCCGGGCCGACGTGTGGTGCTGGCGACCAACGTTGCCGAAACCTCGCTGACCGTGCCGGGCATCCGCTACGTGATCGACAGCGGCACCGCGCGCATCAGCCGTTACAGCTACCGCGCGAAGGTACAGCGCCTGCCGATCGAAGCGATTTCCCAGGCCAGCGCCAATCAGCGTAAAGGTCGTTGCGGTCGCGTCGAGCCGGGTATCTGCATACGTTTGTACAGCGAAGAAGATTTCCTCGGTCGCCCGGAATTCACCGATCCGGAGATTCTGCGCACCAACCTTGCTGCGGTTATCTTGCAGATGCTGCACCTGCGCCTCGGCGAAATCACCGCGTTCCCGTTTATCGAGCCGCCGGACGGCAAGGCGATCAGCGACGGCTTCAACCTGCTGCAAGAACTCTCGGCGGTGGATCGCAACAGCCAGTTGACCCCGTTGGGTCGGCAGTTGGCGCGCCTGCCGGTCGACCCGCGCATGGGCCGCATGCTGCTTGAAGCGGCGAAGCTCGGCAGCTTGCAGGAAGTGTTGATTGTCGCCAGTGCCATGTCGATTCAGGACCCACGCGAGCGTCCGCCGGAGCGCCAGCAAGCGGCGGATCAGGCCCACGCGCAATGGAAGGATGTTGATTCCGACTTCGCCGGGCTGGTCAATCTGTGGCGCGGTTTTGAAGAGCAGCGTCAGGCGCTGACTGCCAGCCCGCTGCGCAACTGGTGCCGCAAGAATTTCCTCAACTACCTGCGTCTGCGCGAGTGGCGTGACTCGCATCGGCAGTTGAGCCTGATCTGCCGGGACATGCAGTTGAGCCTCAATAAAGAGCCAGCGGATTATCCGAAACTGCACAAGGCCGTGCTGGTGGGTTTGCTCAGCCAGATCGGCCAGAAAACAGAGGACGGCGATTACCTCGGCGCCCGTCAGCGGCGCTTCTGGATTCATCCATCGTCAGGCATCGGCAAAAAACGCCCACAATGGCTGATGACCGCCGAGCTGGTGGAAACCACCAAGCTGTACGCGCGCATGGTCGCCAAGATCGACGCCGACTGGATCGAGCCGCTGGCCGGGCATCTGATCAAGAAAAATCACTTCGAACCGCACTGGGAGAAGAAGCGCGGGCAGGTCGTGGCGTTTGAGCAGATCACTCTGTTCGGCCTGATCGTGGTCGGTCGCCGGCCAGTGCATTACGGCCCGGTTGATCCGGTGGTCTCGCGTGAGTTGTTTATCCGCGAAGGTCTGGTGCGTGGCGAGATTCAGTCGCGGGCCAAATGCCTGACCGCCAATAAACAACTGCTGGAACAGCTCGACGAACTGGAAGCCAAGGCCCGACGTCGCGACATCCTCGCCGACGAAGAAACCCTGTACGCCTTCTATGATGCGCGGCTACCGGCGGAGATTCATCAGACCGCGACCTTCGACAGTTGGTATCGCATCAACAGCCAAAAAGATCCGCAGCTGTTGATCATGCGCGAAGAAGACGTGCTGGCCCGCGAGGCCAGTGAAGTCACTGCGCGGGACTACCCGGACACGCTGCACATCGGCGATCTGGAGCTGGCCCTGACTTACCACTTCGAACCCAATCACCCGCGCGACGGCGTGACCCTGCGCGTGCCGGCGCCGCTGCTGCCGATGCTGCCGCCGGAGCGTCTGGAATGGCTGGTGCCGGGGCTGATAGAGGCCAAGTGCATCGCCCTCGTGCGTAACCTGCCGAAAGCCCTGCGCAAGAACTTCGTGCCGGTGCCGGACTTCATCAAGGCTGCGTTGCAGCGCATGACCTTCGCCGAGGGCTCGCTGCCCCAGGTGCTGGGACGTGAACTGTTGCGCATGACCGGCGCGCGGGTCAGCGACGAGGCGTGGGCGGAAGCCGCGCAGCAAGTCGAAGGGCATCTACGGATGAACCTGGAAATTGTCGACGGCCAGGGCAAGTTCCTCGGCGAAGGGCGGGATCTGGCCGAACTGACTGCACGCTTCGCTGAGGCCAGTCAGGCCGCGTTGGCGGTGCCGCAGAGCACGAAAAGTCAGCAACCGGTGGAAGCCAAGGTTTTCGCTCCCGTAGCGGAAAAGACTCAGCAGAAAATCGCCGGGCTGTCGATGACGGTCTATCCGGCGCTGGTTGAAGAGGGCGGCACGGTCAAGGAAGGTCGGTTCTCGACCCCGGCCGAAGCCGAGTTCCAGCACCGTCGAGCGTTGCAGCGTCTGTTGATGCAGCAACTGGCCGAGCCGGCCAAATTCCTGCGCGGCAAGTTGCCGGGGCAGACCGAACTTGGCTTGCTCTATCGTGAATTGGGCCGTGTCGATGCGCTGGTCGAAGACATTCTGCTAGCCAGCCTCGACAGCTGCATTCTCGATGGCGAAGACCCGCTGCCGCGTGACGGCGCAGGACTGGCAGCCCTGGCCGAACGCAAACGCAGCAGCTGGACCGAACACGCCGAGCGCGTGGCGCGGCTGACGCTGGAGATCCTCAAGCTCTGGCACGGTCTGCAAAAACGCTTCAAGGGCAAGATCGACTTGGCGCAAGCCGTGGCGCTGAACGACATCAAGCAGCAGATCAATAATCTGGTCTATCCGGGGTTTGTCCGGGAAACGCCGATGCAGTGGCTCAAGGAGCTGCCGCGTTATCTGAAAGCGGTCGAGCAGCGTTTCGAGAAACTCGGCGCGCAGGTGCAGAAGGATCGCGTCTGGAGCGGAGAACTCGCCGGCCTGTGGGCGCAATACCAGACCCGTGCGGCCAAACACGCGCAGGAAGGCAAACGCGATCCGCAGCTTGAGCTGTATCGCTGGTGGCTGGAGGAATACCGGGTGTCGCTGTTCGCCCAGCAGTTGGGGACTAAAGTGCCGATTTCCGACAAACGCCTGAACAAGCAGTGGAGCCAGGTCGAACCCTGACACAGAAGCTCAAACAACCTCTGTGGCGAGGGGATTCATCCCCGATGGGTGGCGAAGCCGCCCCAAAAACCATGAACTAAGCGTGCCAGTTGTACCGAGTGGGATGGTTTGACGACTGCTTCGCAGCCGATCGGGGATAAATCCCCTCGCCACACAAGCCAGCACAGGGGATAGGCGTTGTGCCTGAGAAAGGCGCCAAAACCTCGGGTTTATGGCAAACTTCGCGACCATAAACGCCGCTTTCGCGACCCAGAGCCTTCGGCGCGGTCACGGATCGGAATAAAGCGATGCCAGGTTTGCGTCCCCCGGATGGGAATAGACCCTTTGTGTGTTGGTACGACGGTTCCAGCACTTTCTGCCTGAACAGATTAGAGAAACGACCATGCATAACGTCGTCATCAGCGGCACCGGCCTGTACACCCCGGCCAACAGCATCTCCAACGAAGAGCTGGTGCAGTCTTTCAATACCTACGTCGCCCAGTTCAATGCCGACAACGCCGATGCCATCGCCAGCGGCGAAGTCCAGGCCCTGACCGAATCCAGCGCTGCGTTCATCGAAAAAGCTTCGGGCATCAAAAGCCGCTTTGTCATGGACAAGGACGGCATCCTTGATCCGCAACGCATGGCCCCGCGCCTGCCGGAGCGCTCCAACGACGAGTGGTCGGTACTTTGCCAAATGGCCATTGGCGCTGCCGAGCAAGCCTTGCAACGCGCCGGCAAGACGGCTGCCGACATCGACGGCGTCATCGTCGCCTGCTCTAACCTGCAACGCGCTTACCCGGCCATCGCCATTGAAGTCCAGGAAGCGCTGGGCATTCAGGGTTTCGGTTTCGACATGAACGTCGCGTGCTCCTCGGCGACCTTCGGCATCCAGGCCGCGGCCAACAGCGTGCAACTGGGCCAGGCCCGGGCGATCCTGATGGTCAACCCGGAAGTCTGCACCGGTCACCTGAATTTCCGTGACCGCGACAGCCACTTCATCTTCGGCGACGCCGCGACTGCGGTGATCATCGAGCGCGCTGACCTTGCAACGTCCAAGCATCAGTTCGACGTGGTCAGTACCAAATTGCTGACCAAGTTTTCCAACAACATCCGCAACAACTTCGGCTTCCTCAACCGCGCGGCGGAAGAGGGCATCGGCACCCGCGACAAGCTGTTCGTGCAGGAAGGCCGCAAGGTGTTTAAAGATGTTTGCCCGATGGTCGCTGAACTGATCGGCGAGCATCTGCAGGAAAACCAGCTCAACGTCGGCGATGTGAAGCGTTTCTGGCTGCACCAGGCCAACCTCAGCATGAACCACCTGATCGTGCGCAAACTGCTGGGCCGCGAGGCTACCGAAGAAGAAGCGCCGGTGATCCTCGACACCTACGCCAACACCAGCTCTGCCGGGTCCGTGATTGCTTTCCACAAATATCAGGATGATCTGGCCAGCGGTTCGCTGGCGGTACTGAGTTCGTTCGGTGCGGGTTACTCGATCGGTAGCGTGATTCTGCGCAAGCGTTGAAAAACGGTTTAATTTCCGCTTAATCGCGCTGACCTTTCCTACATCCGAATCGGCTGGAACGCTGTAGTTTTCGGAAATCGCGGCAGGAGACGCTTTAGGCGAATCCTGCCGCTATCTTTTTCGGAGTCGGAACAAGGAGATTGATGGATGGCGGCTGACGACACCCAACTGCTTGCGCGTTTGCTGGCAGGCGAGCAACGGGCTTTCAAGGAACTGGTCACGACTTATCAGAGTGCGATGCGCGCCGTCGCGTATGCGATTGTCGGCCAGCGTCATGTCGAGGAAGTGGTGCAGGATGCCTGGCTCTCGGTGGTGCGTCATATTGGCAGCTTCGAAGGCCGCTCCAGTCTCAAAACCTGGTTGCTGACCATCACCGCCAACTCAGCCAAAAGTCGTTACAAACTCAATCGCCGCGAAGTGCTGATGGATGACCTGCCATCGCCCCACGGCACCATCGACGACGGCCGGTTTTCTCCCGGGGACGGCCATTGGCTGGTCGCACCGTTTGCCTGGCACCAGGACACTCCCGAAGCGTTGTTGACCGAAAGCGAACTGCGCGAATGCCTGGAACACACGCTGTTGAGCCTGTCGGAACTGCAAAGCAGTGTGCTGTTGTTGCGCGAACGTCAGGGGCTGGAGCTGGAAGAGATCTGTAATCTTCTGGAGATATCGCTCTCCAATGTCCGCGTGCTGCTGCATCGGGCACGTTTAAAGGTCTTCGCGACCGTGGAACATTTTGAGGAGACAGGGGAATGTTGACCTGCAAGGAGCAAGTGGCACGATCCAGCGATTATCTCGATGGCCAGTTGAGTTTTCGGGAAAAACTGATGGTGCGTCATCACCTGATGTTCTGCGCCAATTGCCGGCGTTTCATTCGTCAGATGCGTCTGATGCAAGTGACGCTGAAGGCGCTGCCGGAGCACCCGGTGGAGGATGTCGATGCGCTGGCCGAGCGTCTGGCCAAGCAGCGGCGGGACGACAGTCCCTGAGGGAAATGCAGGCTGGCACGGTTAAGGCTCACGGATGATGGGGATCGCCATAATCGCACCAGACTGTTGAAACACCTCAAACATTGCGCCCGGATGAGAAGCGCAACGCCTGAGATCTGTTGCTCTGTGGCTTAAAACTTCGCTTCCGCGTCCAGCTGCAGAGTGTTGGTGTCTGCGTCACGCTGTGTACGGCTGGAGAAGTCGGCCTTGGTCAGGTAGTACGTCGCGCCAAGGGCGAAGTTCTTGTCGATGTCGTAACCGACCTTGAACTTGTGGCCACGCGAACCGGTAGTACCGTTGGCGAAGTCGGAGTCGGTGAAGGCGCCGACTACAGCGTTGCGTTGCACGTCACGATAGTTGTAGTCGAGGTTGAAACCGAAGACCTTCGACTTGGCGCCGAGCAGCCACGCAGTGTCCTGATCGGTCACGGCGTCGTTGTTCTTCACGTACTGGCCGTAGAACGACAGAGGCATTGGCAGACCGCCGATGTCGATCTGGCTGAAGCCTTCGTACAGGCGGAACTCGTTGTTCGCCGAGTTGCCGTTGACGGCCAGGGCGCACGGCGTGGAAGTACCGGTGCAACGGCTGTCTTCGTCGTTCTGGTAGGCGTAGACACTGCCACCCACCGTCAGCTTCAGGTTATCGGTGATGGTGAACCGGCTACCCAGTTGGCCGGCGGTCATGCGCAAATCGTGACGGAATTGCACGCCGTCGCCATCGACGTTGTCCTTGAGGTTGTAGTTACCCAGGCTGCCGAACAGTTCGGCGCTGCTGCCCAATGGGTATTTGTAAGTAACGGCCAGACCTTCAGGGTTGATGTCGCCATCCCAGATCACGTCGCCCATGCTGACCCACGGTTGCAGCATCTTGCCGCCGATCACGTGCAGGTTCTTGATTTGATCGGGGTGGTAATCGATGTAACCCAGGTCGAGCCAGATCTGCTTCTTGTCGAAGTAGTTGTCCTGATCCTGGTTGGTCGAACGGGCGTCATCGCCGCCGCCGGTGGCGATACGGATGCCAGTGTCGACTTGCGGGTTGATCTCGGTGTAGGCACCCAGACGGGCACGGATGCGCTGACGATCCTTGTCGCGGCCGCCGTTGTTCGGTTCGCCGTCGATCTTGATGGTTTCCTGACGGATACGCACGTCGCCCTTGAACTGGGTCTTGGCAGCCCAGGCCAGTTTCTGGTCGAAGGCACTTTGTTCGGTGGTTTTCTTCGCGACAGCCGCGACTTGTTCGTTGGTCTCTTGCTGCGCCTGCTGGGCGATTTGCTGAGCCTTCTGATCCTTGGCCAGTTCAGTTTGCAGCTCGATGTACTGCGACTGGGAAATCGAACCGTTAGCCTTGAGCATGTCGAGCAGTTTGGCGTCGACTGCGGCACTGGCCGGAACGCTCATGGCCAGCAACAGGCCACCGCACAGGGCCGCCGCAGTTTTCGTGGAAGCAAGACGCATAGCAATCTCCGAAGATGAGAGGGATGGCTGAACCATCCTGGGCACAACCGACGGTTGAAGGTCGGAAAACAGTGTCCGGGTAGAACCCGGCGCTCTAAAAACAGGCGCCAGTATCGCGATGGTTTATGACAGAGCGGTGGCACAGTGATGGCAGGTTGATGACGATGCACGGTGCGCGTGAACTATCGATCTAGAGCGCTGTCGCTCAATGGCGGGTGTGCAATGCAACGCAATCGGCGATACTCGCCGGGCGCTGAAACCCAGATGTGGAGACTTGTTGATGCCGTTGCAACGCCTGCAGAACCTGTCAGAAATCGCCCCATCGGAATGGGACGCTCTGGTGCCCGAGAGTCAGCCATTTCTGCGTCATGCGTTTCTCAGTGCGCTGGAAGACAGCGGCAGTGTCGGCCCGCACAGCGGTTGGCAACCCGAGCATTTGCTGCACATCGAAGATGATCGACTGATCGCGGCGCTACCCAGTTACCGCAAGTGGCATTCTTACGGCGAGTACGTGTTCGATCACGGCTGGGCCGATGCCTGCGCCCGCGCCGGGATCGATTACTACCCCAAGCTATTGACGGCGGTGCCATTCAGTCCGGTCAGCGGCCCAAGGCTGTTGGCGGCGAACGTCGAAGATGGTTACGAGCTGCTCAAAAGCCTGCCGGGTTATCTGGAAATCGAAGAACTCTCCAGCGCCCACATCAACTTCACCGACCCTTTCACTGATGCCGCCATGGCCGAGCAACCGGGCTGGTTGCAGCGCATCGGCTGTCAGTATCACTGGCAGAATCGTGGTTACCGCGACTTCCAGGATTTTCTTGACGTACTCAGTTCGCGTAAGCGAAAACAGATGCGCAAAGAGCGCGAGCAAGTGGCGGGGCAGGGCTTTGAGTTTGAATGGCTGGAAGGGCGCGAGCTGAACGAGGCGCAGTGGGATTTCGTCTATGCCTGCTATGCCAACACCTACGCGGTGCGCCGGCAGACGCCCTATCTGACGCGGGAGTTTTTCAGCCTGCTGGCCGAGCGTATGCCCGAAGCGATCCGTGTGGTGCTGGCCAAGCAAGGCTCACGACCGGTGGCCATGGCCTTCAGCCTGGTCGGGGGTGACAGCTTTTACGGACGCTACTGGGGATGTCTGGCCGAGTTTGATCGGCTGCACTTTGAGACCTGTTTTTATCAGGGCATGGATTACGCGATTGCCCAGGGTTATCAGCGTTTCGATGCCGGCGCTCAGGGTGAGCACAAACTGATTCGCGGCTTTGAACCGGTGATCACGCATTCGTGGCATTACCTGCGGCATCCGGGTTTGAAAGCGGCGGTCAAAGACTTCCTGCACCAGGAACGCGCCGGTGTGCTGGCCTATGCCGAAGAAGCGAGAGCAGCCTTGCCCTACCGCCAAACCTGAATATTTACAGGGATCAAAAGCAAAAAATCGCAGCCTTCGGCAGCTCCTCCAAGTGGATATAAAACCCTAGGTAGGAGCTGCCGGAGGCTGCGATCTTTTGATCTTTTTTGGCTATCAATCGATCCCGACAAACCCTCCAGTCTGGTGTGCCCACAACCGCGCATACAGCCCGCGATGGGCCAGCAGCTCGGCGTGGGTGCCGCTCTCGGCGATCTTGCCGTTTTCCAGCACCACTAGCCGATCCATGCGCGCGATGGTCGAGAGGCGATGGGCAATCGCGATCACGGTTTTGCCCTGCATCAGGGTTTCCAGGCTTTCCTGAATCGCTGCTTCGACTTCCGAGTCCAGGGCGGAGGTCGCTTCGTCCATGATCAGGATCGGCGCGTCCTTGAGCAGTACCCGCGCGATGGCGATACGCTGACGCTGGCCACCGGACAGCTTCACACCGCGCTCACCGACATGCGCGTCGAACCCGGTGCGGCCTTCAGCGTCCGACAACAACGGAATGAACTCATCGGCGCGGGCCTTGTGCACCGCGTCCCACAGCTCTGCGTCAGTGGCGTCAGGCTTGCCGTACAGCAAGTTGTCGCGGATCGAGCGGTGCAGCAGCGAGGTGTCCTGAGTGATCATGCCAATGCGCGCGCGCAGGCTTTCCTGGCCGACTTCGGCGATGTTCTGGCCGTCAATCATGATGCGCCCGCCTTCAACGTCGTACAGGCGCAAGAGCAAGTTGACCAAGGTCGATTTGCCGGCGCCGGACGGCCCGATCAGACCGATTTTCTCACCCGGCTTAATGTTCAGGTTGAGGTCGCCAATGATGCCTTTCTTCTTGCCGTAGTGAAAATCCACGTGCTCGAAACGCACTTCGCCATGGGCCACTGCCAGCGGTTTGGCCTGTTCGTGATCGGTGACGCTGACCGGTTGCGAGATGGTGCGCAAACCGTCCTGGACCATGCCGATGTTTTCGAAAATGCCGGTGACCACCCACATGATCCAGCCGGACATGTTGACGATGCGGATCACCAGACCCGTCGCCAGGGCAATCGCGCCGACGGTGATCAGCGATTGCGTCCACAGCCACAGGGCCAGCGCCGTGGTGCCGACGATCAGCAAGCCGTTCATCGCGGTGATCGCCACGTCCATGCTGGTGACCACGCGGCCGGCCATTTGCGCTTTGACGGTCTGCTCTTCGATGGCTTCCTTGGCGTAGTGCTGTTCGAAATTGGTGTGGGCAAACAGCTTCAGGGTGGCGATGTTGGTGTAGCCGTCGACGATTCGGCCCATCAGTTTGGAGCGCGCGTCGGAGGCTTCCACCGAGCGGTCTTTCACCCGTGGCACGAAGTAATACAGCGCGCCGATATACGCTGCGATCCATATCAGCAACGGGATCATCAGGCGCCAGTCGGCCTCGGCGAACAGTACCAGCGCGCTGACCGCATAGATCACCACGTGCCACAGCGCATCCACCGCCTGCACCGCCGAATCACGCAGCGAGTTGCCGGTTTGCATGATGCGCTGGGCGATACGACCGGCGAAGTCGTTCTGGAAGAAGTTCAGGCTCTGCTTGAGCACGTAGCTGTGGTTCTGCCAGCGAATCATGCTGGTCATGCCCGGGCTCAGGGTCTGATGCACCAGCAAATCATGCAGAGCAAAGAAGATCGGGCGCAGCACAAGCGCAACCACCAGCATCCATGACAGTTCGAGGGCGTGGTCGCTGAAGAAATTCGGGTTGGGCGTGCCTTGGGCCAGGTCGATGATGCGGCTCAGATAACTGAACAGCGCCACTTCGATCAGCGCGGCAAACAGACCGACCACCAGCAGAGCGGCAAAACTTGGCCAGACCTGCTTGAGGTAATAGGTATAGAAGGGGAGCACACGGTCCGGCGGGGATGCCGTCGGGGCGTCGCGGAATATGTCGATCAGTTGTTCAAAACGGCGATAGAGCATCAGATAACCGCCCGGAGTACGGGCTCTCCTTTTATCGGTGTGAGCGGCGCGGGATCAGGCCGTCGCCGCTCTATATGCCCTGTAAACCTTAGTCGATGCGCTTGGCCGACTTGATGATCACAGGGTCGACTGGCACGTTTTGCATGCCTTGTTTGGTAGTGGTTTGCGAGTTGACGATGACGTCGACCACGTCCATGCCCTTGACCACTTTGGCGAATACGGCGTAACCGGCGTCACGACCCGGGTCGAGGAAGGCGTTGTCGGCCACGTTGATGAAGAACTGGCTGGTGGCCGAATCCGGGTTGGAGGTGCGTGCCATCGACAAGGTGCCGCGAACGTTATGCAGACCATTGCTGGCTTCGTTCTTGATCGGTGCCTTGGTTTCTTTTTGCTGCATTTGCTGGGTGAAACCGCCGCCCTGAGCCATGAACCCCGGGATCACACGGTGGAAAATCGTGTTGGTGTAGAAGCCGCTGTCGACGTATTCAAGGAAGTTCTTGGTACTGATCGGTGCCTTGACCGGGTCCAGTTCGATTTCGATCTGGCCATTGGTGGTTTCCAGCAGCACGTGCGGTGCTTTAACCGGCGTGGCAGCCATCAGGTTGGCAGCAAACAGCACGGTGCCGGCGGCGAGGGCGAGTTTTTTCAGCATGGGTCAGTGATCCTGAGATTGAATATCGGCTGCGGCGAGAAACTCCAGCAGCGTTTGGTTGAAGCGTTCGGGTTGATCGAGCGGGGTGGCGTGGCGGGAATCGGCGATCACCACCAGCCGCGCATCGGGCAGCAGTTTTACATAGGTTTCTTTCAGCGCGACGGGTGTGTAGTCACGGTCGGCGCTGACGATGAGGGTTGGACAGGTCACTCGGGAAAGTCGTTCCTGAACCCCCCAGCCCACAATCGCATCGAAGCTGGCGAGATAAGCACGTTTGTCGTTTTTTGCCCAGCGTTCGGCCATTTTCTGTCGCAGATCGGCCTGTTCCGGTTTCGGGAAAAGTTTGCCACCCAACGCCTTGCCAATAGTCGCGAGACTCAGCACCCGCATCAGACTCCAGCGCTTGAACCACTGCCAATAGTCGTCGCGGCTGCGCAGTTTGACCTCGGGGGCGCTGTTGACGATGGTCAGGCTCTTGAGCATCTGCGGCTGATCGACGGCCAGTTGAAAACCGATCATGCCACCCATGGACAGCCCGGCGTAGTGCACCGGGCCGAGTTTCAAGTGCTCGATCAGCGCGACCAGATCGGCGCTGAAGCCCGCGATGCTGTAGCGCTCGCGGGGTTTGTCCGAGCGGCCGTGGCCGCGAATGTCCGGGACGATCACCCGGTAATGCGCGGCCAGTGCCGGGATCTGCATTTCCCAGTCCAGCGTGCTCGAGCCGAGCCCGTGGACCAGCAGCAACGGCGTGCCGTGGCCATATTCCTCGTAGTGCAGGTTGCAACCTTCGTGCTCGAAATACGCCATCGATGAACTCCGTGTCAGGCTTGCTCAGGTGCGGCGAACGGTGCGTCCAGCGGCAAAGTGTCGAAGGTGCGCAGCAGTTCGATAAGGATTTGCGTGGCCGGGCCCAGCGGTTTGTCCTTGTTTGAATACAGATAGAAGCTGGAGTTGCGGTTGCCGCCCCTGTCCAACGGTAGCAGCTTAAGCGAGCCATCTTTCAGTTCCCGCTCGATCATGTGCCGTGGCAACCACGCAAAGCCCAGGCCGCTGCTGACAAACGTGGCAGCAGTAGCAAGGCTACCGACAGTCCAGCGTTGTTCGGCGCCGAGCCAGCCGACATCCCGTGGCTGTTGGCGCCCAGAGTCGCGGATGACCACTTGCATCTGGGTCTCCAGATCCTGAAAGCTCAGTTCGCGATTGAGCCGATGCAGCGGGTGATCGGGATGTGCGACGGCAACAAACTCGACGTCGCTCAGTTCCGCACCAAGGTAACCGGGAATGCTCAGGCCGGTAATGGCCAGATCGGCCACACCCTCAAGCAACACTTCCTCGACACCCGACAACACTTCCTCACGCAGACGCACGCGGCAGCCACGGCTTTGCGGCATGAACGCAGTCAGCGCCCTCACGATGCGGGCGCTCGGATAGGCCGCATCGACCACCAGTCGCACCTCGGCTTCCCAGCCTTGCTCCATGTGGTGGGCAAGGTCTTCCAATTGGCTGGCCTGTTTCACCAGTTGCCGCGAGCGGCGCAGCAACACGCCGCCGGCTTCGGTCAGCACGGCTTTACGCCCGTCGATGCGCAGCAACGGCACGCCGAGCTGGTCCTGCATGCGGGCGACGGTGTAGCTCACCGACGATTGCGAACGGTGCAGGGCCTCGGCGGCCTGGGCGAATCCGCCGTGGTCGACCACGGCCTGCAATGTTCGCCATTGATCAAGGGTCACGCGGGGCGCTTTCATCAATAGCTCCTCTTGTCCTAAGCTGGCCGTCCCTCATGGAGATTGCCGAATGAAAAAATTCTGTTGTGTGTTGCTGGCGCTGCTGCCGATGTCGGCGTTTGCTTATCCGATCGACGTGGTCAAGGATCTCAACGGACTGAAGATCGACTACGAGACCTTCGACACCGACAATGACATCGGCTCGATCCAGGTGGTCAACTACGGGGATGTCGATGCAGTCTGCAAAGCCGTGTTCACCAACGGCCCGGAAGCACCTCGCACACGCACCATCGAAGTGGCGGCCGGCAAGCATAAAAACGCTACGGCCAAGTTCACCCGAGAAATCATCAAGCTGCGGATCAAGCTGACTTGCACCCCGAAGTAGCACCGTTCTCCTGTAGGAGTGAGCCTGCTCGCGATAGCGGTGTTCCAGATAAATAGATGTCGCCTGACACACCGCTATCGCGAGCAGGCTCACTCCTGCAAAGGCATGCTTCAGCTTATAAACGAATTTATCGATGCTTTATAGCAATTATTTGCGCTTTTTCATCGAATCGACTCTGTCTAATCTCCACTCCATCGACCTACAACATTCTCGGATGGAGGCTACACAACATGTCCCGCGTTCTGATCATCGAAAGCAGCGCCCGCCAGCAAGACTCGGTGTCCCGCCAGTTGACCCAGACCTTCATCAAACAGTGGAAAGCAGCACACCCTGCCGATCAGATCACCGTACGTGACCTCGCCGTGAACCCGGTGCCGCACTTGGACATCAATCTGTTGGGTGGCTGGATGAAGCCCGCCGAGCAGCGCAACGACAGCGAACAGGCGTCGCTGGATCGCTCCAATGAATTGACTGACGAACTGCTGGCCGCCGATGTATTGGTGATGGCCGCACCGATGTACAACTTCGCGATCCCGAGCACCCTCAAGGCCTGGCTCGACCATGTACTGCGTGCCGGCGTGACCTTCAAATACACCGAAACCGGCCCGCAAGGCCTGCTCAGCGGCAAGCGTGCCTACGTGCTGACGGCCCGCGGCGGCATCTACGCCGGCGGCCCGGCGGACCATCAGGAACCGTACTTGCGCCAGGTGATGGGTTTCATCGGCATCCACGACGTGACTTTTATTCACGCCGAAGGCATGAACCTGGGTGGCGACTTCCAGGAAAAAGGCTTGAACCAGGCCAACGCCAAACTGGCCTCGGTCGCTTGATATGTTAATCGCCAGATAATCGCTGGATGTTCTAGTGACCTGGCGCAACCCCTTCAAGGCTCTACGCGCATCGAACCTCCCTTTGCACTTTTTGCTCCTGAGTGCTGTAGCCCGATTGAACGCATTAGCGAGATCGGGCTTTTTTTTGCCTGGGATTTTGTATTGGTTCCAGAAAGTAAAAACCGCTATCGTCGCCGCCATTCGAAACAGAGGCGATCATGGGCTATCTACTTTTTGTCACGCTGATCCAGGCGTTTTCCTTCAGTCTGATCGGCGAATACCTTGCCGGTCATGTCGACAGCTACTTTGCGGTGCTGGTACGTGTGCTGCTAGCCGGGCTGGTGTTCATCCCGCTGACCCGCTGGCGTTCGGTGGAACCTTCGTTCATGCGCGGCATGTTGGTGATTGGGGCGTTGCAGTTCGGTGTGACTTACGTTTGCCTCTATCTGAGCTTCCGTGTGCTGACGGTGCCCGAGGTGTTGCTGTTCACCATCCTCACACCGCTGCACGTGACGTTGATCGAAGATGCGCTGAACCGACGCTTTAACCCGTGGGCGCTGATCGCCGCGCTGGTGGCGGTGGGCGGGGCGGCGGTGATTCGTTTCGACAGCATCAGTCCGGATTTCTTCATGGGCTTCCTGCTGCTGCAACTGGCCAACTTCACCTATGCCGCCGGGCAGGTGTTGTACAAACATCTGGTGGCGAAACACCCGAGCGATCTGCCGCATTATCGCCGCTTTGGCTACTTCTACCTCGGCGCACTGGCGGTGGTGCTGCCGGCATTCCTGCTGTTCGGCAAAGCCAACTTCCTGCCCGAAGCGCCGCTGCAATGGGGCGTGCTGCTGTTCCTCGGTCTGGTCTCGACGGCGCTGGGCCTGTATTGGTGGAACAAAGGCGCGTGCATGGTCAACGGTGGCACGCTGGCGGTGATGAACAACCTGCATGTACCGGTGGGGTTGCTGCTGAACTTGCTGATCTGGAATCAGGATGAGGAACTGGGCAGGTTGTTCCTCGGCGGGAGTGTGATTCTGGCGGCGGTGTGGATCAGCCGTTTAGGCATCCGCAGATCTCAAGCCACCGCCTAACCCCTGTAGGAGTGAGCCTGCTCGCGATAGCGGTGGGTCAGTCATCATTGATTTGTCTGACCCACCGCTATCGCGAGCAGGCTCACTCCTACAGTAGATCGGTGGTTTTACATGAGATGTTTTTGCGGCTCTGGAATGCTGGCCGCGCCGAGCACCGCCGGCAGCATTCCCACACGCAAATCCCCGCCACTCGGCTGCTGATACAGGCTCAAACCAAACTCCGGCAGCACGGCCAGCAAGTAATCGAAAATATCCCCCTGAATCCGCTCGTAATCGGCCCACACCGTGGTGCTGGTGAAGCAGTAGATTTCCAGCGGAATACCCTGCGCCGTGGTTTGCATCTGGCGCACCATGCAGGTCATGTTCGGCTGCACCTCCGGGTGACTCTTCAGATACGCCAGCGCGTAAGCGCGAAAGGTGCCGATGTTGGTCATCCGCCGACGGTTGGCCGACATCGCCGCCACATTGCCCTGCGCTTCGTTCCAAGCCTTGAGTTCGGCTTTCTTGCGGCTCATGTAGCCGGTCAGCAGATGCACCTGGCTCAGTTTCTCTTCTTCATCGTCACGGATAAAGCGCACGCCGCTGGCGTCGATGAACAGACTGCGCTTGATCCGCCGCCCGCCGGACTGCTGCATGCCGCGCCAGTTTCGGAACGACTCGGACATGAGCCGCCAGGTCGGGATCGACACAATCGTCTTGTCGAAGTTCTGCACCTTGACCGTGTGCAGCGTGATGTCGACCACGTCGCCATCGGCGCCGACTTGCGGCATCTCGATCCAGTCGCCGACCCGCAGCATGTCGTTGCTGGTGAGTTGCACACTGGCGACGAAGGACAGCAAGGTGTCCTTGTAAACCAACAGAATCACCGCCGACATCGCACCCAGACCCGACAGCAGCAACAACGGCGAACGGTCGATCAGCGTGGCGACGATGATGATCGCGCCAAACACGTACAAGACCATTTTCGCCAGTTGCACGTAACCCTTGATCGAGCGGGTGCGGGCGTGTTCGGTGCGGGCGTAGATGTCGAGCAAGGCATTGAGCAGGGCGCTGATCGACAGCAACAGGAACAGGATGGTGAACGACAGCGCGACGTTGCCAAGGAACGTCATCGCGGTTTTGCTCAGCTCCGGCACCAGATGCAGGCCGAACTGGATCACCAGTGACGGCGTCATCTGCGCCAGACGCTGGAACACCTTGTTGTGGCGAAAGTCGTTGAGCCAGTGCAGCGCCGGCTGACGACCGAGCATGCGGCTGGCATGCAGGATCAAATAGCGCGCCACTCGTCCGAGCACCAGCGCGATCACCAAAAGCAGGATCAGCGCCAGGCCGGATTGCAGAAACGGATGCTGTTCGAGGGTGCCCCATAGGTCTTGGGCTTTGAGCCAGAGCTGTTTGAAATCCATAAGAGAAACGATTCTTCTATAAAGACGCGATGGGCGATTAGAGCATTTAAGACGCTGCGTATTACCGTAAGAGACAAATCGAGCAACAAAAAAGCCACTGATTAGCACCGTTTGTATAAAGAAACTCGGCCTGAGCGCTCGAAACCGGTAATCTATGCAGCTGTTTTTTTGCATATCTTCGAGGTAGCACCCGTGTTTTCCCAATTCGCCCTGCACGAACGCCTGCTCAAAGCTGTGGCCGAGCTGAAATTTGTCGAGCCAACGCCTGTGCAAGCAGCGGCCATTCCGCTGGCGCTTCAGGGGCGTGACCTGCGGGTGACGGCGCAAACCGGTAGCGGCAAGACTGCTGCTTTCGTCCTGCCAATCCTCAACCGCCTGATTGGCCCGGCCAAGGTTCGCGTCAGCATCAAGACCCTGATCCTGCTGCCGACCCGTGAACTGGCCCAGCAAACGCTGAAAGAAGTTGAACGCTTCTCGCAGTTCACCTTCATCAAATCCGGCCTGATCACCGGCGGTGAAGATTTCAAGGTGCAAGCGGCGATGCTGCGCAAGGTGCCCGACATCCTCATCGGCACCCCGGGCCGGATGATCGAGCAACTCAACGCTGGCAACCTCGACTTGAAAGAAGTTGAAGTGCTGGTGCTCGACGAAGCCGACCGCATGCTCGATATGGGTTTCGCCGAAGACGTGCAACGTCTGGTCGACGAATGCCCGAACCGTCAGCAGACCATGCTGTTCTCCGCCACCACCGGCGGTTCCGGTCTGCGCGAGATGATCGGCAAAGTGCTGAACAACCCTGAGCACTTGCAGCTCAACGCGGTCAGCCAACTGAACTCGACCACCCGTCAGCAGATCATCACCGCCGACCACAACCAGCACAAAGAACAAATCGTGAACTGGCTGCTGGCCAACGAGACCTATCAGAAGGCCATCGTTTTCACCAACACCCGCGCCATGGCCGACCGCATCTACGGCCGCCTTGTGGCTCAGGAATACAAGGCGTTCGTGCTGCACGGCGAGAAAGACCAGAAGGATCGCAAATTGGCGATCGATCGTCTGAAGCAGGGCGGCGTGAAGATTCTGGTGGCCACCGATGTGGCGGCCCGTGGTCTGGACGTTGATGGCCTGGACCTGGTGATCAACTTCGACATGCCACGCAGCGGCGACGAGTACGTGCACCGCATCGGCCGCACCGGTCGTGCCGGTAACGACGGTCTGGCGATCTCGCTGATCTGCCACGGCGACTGGAACCTGATGTCGAGCATCGAGCGCTACCTGAAGCAGAGCTTCGAGCGCCGCACCATCAAGGAAGTCAAAGGCACCTACGGCGGACCGAAAAAGGTCAAGGCCTCGGGCAAAGCCGTCGGCGTGAAGAAGAAAAAGACCGACGCCAAGGGCGACAAGAAGAAAACCGCCGCCAAGACGCCGACCAAGCGCAAGAGCGTCAACCGTCCGAAGCCGGATTCTCTGGTGAGCAGCGACGGCATGGCGCCGCTCAAGCGCCGCAAGCCGGCAGAGCCTGCGGCTGAGTAAGTCGTTTCAGGCGCACATAAAAAACCCGGACAGTGTCCGGGTTTTTTTATCGCCGGGATTTGTCAGCTCCCGAGCAGCCCGCTGGTGTCGGCGTCAAAACGTTGCTTGGCCTTGTCAGCCGCCGGTTTCAGCAACGCGAGCAGCGCCGCCTCGCGGTACAACCTGTTGCCCGCCAACTCCTTCGGCGTTGGCTCGATTGGAATCAGCACATCTTCACCATCGGCGTGCAGCCAGATCGCTACAACGTGCAACGCCGAAACAAACAACAACCGCGGTTCCACGGTTTTGCCCTGCAATTGCGGCGATTGCTCGGCCAATTTCAGCGCACCGACCGTGGCAGCCGCCAGGCCACCATGGTTCAACGAAGCGAACTCGACATGGCCGCGAACGTCGACCAATTGCGCATCGGCAATGGTCACGCCATCGGCGAACACCAGGTAATGCCAATCGCCCACTCGGGCATCTGGCAGACCTTTGCCGTTGCTCAAGTCCTCCAGGCTCAGCGAGTAACCACGCCAGGCCTCACTGAGGCTGATCTTCGCAGGTACAGCGTTGGCAAACTGCCGGTTCGCGCCGAAGCCCTGAGTTTGCAGGGCGGCCTGTAGTGCCGGACGCAAAGTCTGTACGCCGTTGGAAGGCGCCTTTGGATAAGTCAGTTGCATGATGTCGCCCTCCTAGTTTTTTGCGGTGAAGTAAGTGTTGGTCCAGTTGCCGCCGCCGTTGTACGAACCGGGGAATGCGTTCAGCGCGCGGGTCGAATAGCCGTAGATCGAATCCGCGACCAGCACGTAGTTGCCGTTGGTGCCATAGATCGTCAGGAAGTGCGCACCGCCACCGTACCAGGCACAGCGCAGGCCGACGGGGCGGCCCATGTTGATCTGGTTCTGAATGGCCGACATCTGCAGCGAACCCTGATTCATACCGTTATAACTGCGCGTGGTGCGCAGGGCGGAATCAAGATAGCCATAGACGTTGCACGGCCCCGGCTGGTTGCAGCAGTTGCGGTTGAGTTCCGAACTGGCAACGCCACACTGGGTCCAGTTCCCGGTGCCGTAATAGTTGCCGACCGAGGCGGAAACGGCCGCCCAGCACCAGTTGGTCTGGGTCTGCTGTTGCATGCTGAAGTTGAGGCTGCTGGCAGCCAAGGCATTGGCGTGTTCAGCGGCCTCGACCTCGACCAGTTGCGGGTCGAGCAGATGGCCGATCAGGCACCTTGGCAGGGTCTCGCCGGTGAATCGGGTTGCTTCATTGGTTAACATTTTTCAATCCTCCATGAGTGAAAACAAGCGTCCAGCTTGTATGGGTGCAGCGGTGTTGCCGAGCGATCGGGGTTAAAGGTTGGCCATGTTCCATGGCGGGCGCCGATCTCCTTGCTCGAGGTAACCTTAGTCGCAGTATGCATTAATGCAATAAAATAAATGCACTAGTGCATTATCAGGATCAAAAGATCGTCCGATCGCGGGCCGATCCTTGTAGGACCTGCCGAAGGCTCGGGCCGCGATCGGACGATCTTTTGACTTTGGTTTGTTAACCCTCGGCTTTCTTCTCGGCCGAATTGAGCTCTTTTAACCGCTGATCAATCAACTGGCACTTGTCCGGCAAATCCGCACTGGCGGTGCCCAGATCCATCTTCTGCAACTCGGCGTTGATCTCTTTGGCCTTGTCCGGATTCTGCTCGGTGAGCTTGGAGACTTCCTTGGCCAGTTGTTCGCGTTTGGCGGTAGCTTCTTCCGGCGTGCAAGCCCAAGCGGGCAGGGCACAGGCGAGAGTGGCAGCGAGGGTGAGCTTGATCAGGGTTTTCATGGTGGCAGGCCTCAGTTCCGGTTAAGGCGGGTTAACCGGTTGAGGGGTGTGGCCTGAAGAAAGTTCAGTCCTGTTTGTTCTGGTTCAACCCAGGCGCTGCCGTCGTTGTTGTTGAATCGAAAATGTCGATAACTCCCGCAAAAAATCAACTTTGTGCGCTAAACCCCGTGCTAGAGCGGTTGCTGAAATAGTTGCATAACGGGTTGTTGACGTCAGAATGATGGCAATCTACCATCGAGCCATCACATTGATATCAATGTGCGGTTTCGAGGGATCGAACAGACTTGTCGCAGACCGATTCTGTGATGGTTTTGCAACGCTTTGGACGTTCTGACCCAAGCGCGCCTATATCCCCCTAATTCAGTTTCTCACTCTACCGGCATGCTTCATTTGGCCGGGTAGGGACTGCTTTGCCTGTCGATTTTGCCGATCAATCAGCTGCACGCGATGAGACTTTCAACATGGATGTTCGCCACTACGCCTTCGCCGCGCGTCAATCTTGCAGTATCGAAACCCGTGAACACTTTTGGGGGATGCCCAAGCGCGGACTGGCATTTCTGCTGGCGAACGTCATGTTCTGGCAACCGATGTGGGCGCAGGCCGACGGGATCGTGGTGGCCAACCCGAATACATCGCTGGATCGGGCCGGCAACGGCGTGCCAATCATCAACATCGCCACGCCTAATGGAAGTGGGCTGTCACATAACCAATTCCACGATTACAACGTTGGTGCACAGGGCGTCATCCTCAACAACGGCGCAGCACAGACCTCGGCCACACAACTGGGGGGCCACATCATCGGCAACCCGAACCTGAAGAACAGCGGTTCGGCGCAAGCGATTCTCAACGAAGTCATCAGCGGGAACCCGAGTCAACTGCGTGGTTACACCGAAGTGGCGGGGCAGTCGGCGCGGGTCATTGTCGCAAACCCTTACGGGATTACCTGCAATGGTTGCGGCTTCATCAACGCTCCACGTGTGACATTGACCACTGGCAAACCGGTGATCGAAAACGGTCAACTGGATCGATTTCAGGTCGATCAGGGCGGTGTCGCCATTGAAGGCGCCGGGCTCAATGCAAGCAACGTCGATCGTTTCGAAATCATCACCCGCAGCGCCAGAATAAACGCCCAGATCCAGGCGCAGAATCTGACCATTGTTGCCGGCCGCAACGACGTCAACGCGCAAACCCTCAATGCCACTGCCCGCGCCGATGACGGCAGCGCCAAACCACAACTGGCCATCGACTCTTCGGCGCTTGGCGGCATGTACGCCGGGGCGATCAAACTGGTGGGAACCGAGGCTGGAGTCGGCGTGAAACTGGCGGGCAACGTTGCCGCCAGTGGTGGCGATATCCAGATTGATGCCAACGGCCAGCTCACGCTGGCGCAGACGTCTGCCGCTACGTCAGTCAATGTCAAAGCTGCGAGTCTCGACGCGCAAGGCCCTGTCTATGCCGGTACCGACGTCAATGTACAAACCCAAGGCAACCTGACTAACCGGCAAACCCTCGCGGCCCGCGACAGCATCAACCTCAGCGCCGGTGGGCAACTGAACAACGCCGGAGCTATCGAGGCCGGCGTCAATGCCGACGGCAGTCGCAACACACATGGCGACCTGAACCTCAATGCGCAGAATCTTGAAAACCAAGGTAAGAGCCTGACTGCCAGCCGCAACCTGACGGTAATCGCGGCGCAGACCCTGAACAACCAGGGCGGCTCCCTCAGCGGGCAAACCACTGCAGTGACGGCGGGAACACTGGACAACCGTAACAACGGACGTGTGTTGAGTCGCGGCACCCTGAATGTGACGGCCAATCAAGTGCAGAACACGGGCGGCCTGATCAACAGTGCAGGCGATTTACAGGGCGCCGTCGGCCAGCTCGACAACAGCGCTGGTGAGATTTCCAGCACGCGCACGACGCGTCTCAATGGCCTGACCCTGAACAATCGCAGCGGCCGGATTCTAGGTGACCTGGGGCTCAATATTGATCTCGGCGGGGCGCTGGACAACCGTGACGGCATGCTCGGCTCAGGTCAGGTTCTGTCTCTCAAGGCGGGCAGTTTAGACAACCGTGACGGTGGCATTGTGGTCAGCGATAACGGCCTTGTCCTGCGCATCAATGGCCTGCTCGACAACCGTGACAAAGGTGAAATCACCACCAAGGGCTCTATCGACGCGCAAACCGGCAGTCTCGACAATCGCGCGGGCAAGGTCATTGGTAAAAACTCGCTGGCACTGCGCGGCGACAGTGCGGACAACCGAGGAGGGATCATCCAGGCTGACAAGCAACTGAATCTGCAAATCAATCGATTGGATAACCGTGACAAGGGTCAGATCACCGGTAAAGCGGCGATGACCTTGCAGGGCAATTATCTTGATAACAGCGGCGGTCTTTTTAGTGCGGTCGGCCCTGTGACTCTCACACTCGATGAGGTGCACAACGCTCAGGGACGGATCTCCAGCCAGGCTGACTTGCTCGCTACCATTGGCCTGTTGCAACAACAGGGCGGTGCACTGGTTGCGCAGGGCAATCTGAGCCTGACCGGCAACAGCCTCGACAATCGTAACGGCGGACTGGTCGGGACCACCAAGGCATTGAAGTTGAATGTCGACCAGGTCGACAACCGCGCGGGTGAACTCTCCGCCACGCTGTTGATGAATATCAGCGGCAAGCGTCTGGATAACGCTGACGGCGGCAAGCTGCTCGCCGGCGCGGATCTGACACTGGCAGTGGCTACATTGAATAATCAGAACAAAGGGCTGATCAGCGCCAAGGGCGCTACCGGGTTGATCGGCAGCTCGCTTAACAACTCAGGCGGCAGGCTGGAAAGCCTCAAGGGTCTGGTCATCACCCTCGACGACGCCATGCTCAATGTCCAGGGCCTGGTCAGTAGCGAAGGCACATTGACCGTCGCTGCCAATCGTATCGACAACAGTGCCGGTAGCTTGGGCAGTGCCGGCGCACTGGCGCTGACCACGCAGGGTGAAGTGATCAATCAGGACGGTTCGATTTCCACTGACGGCACGTTGAACCTTAGCAGTGGCAGTCTGGATAACAGCCGCAATGGATCGGTCTCGGCCAAGGATGTCACGCTGATCCATACCGGCGATATGGATAATAGTCAGGGCGGCCACTTGATCAGCGGTGCGTCGCTTGAACTCAAGGCCAACCAGGTCGACAACGCTGGCGGACGGATCGCCAGCCAGCAAGCCATGACGGTTTCGGTCACCGGACTCAAACAGCAGGCTGGCGAGTTGTTCAGCAAAGACAGCCTGTCCCTGGATCTGAACAACGGTGATTTGGATAACCGCAACGGCTTGATCAATGCCCCCGGAACGCTATTGCTGAAAAACCTTGCTGGCGTGAACAACCAGGGCGGTGAAATCTCCAGCCGACTGGCCTTTACGCTTGCTGTCAATGAGCTTGATAACAGTCAAGGCAAGCTCCTGAGCCAAGCAGGTCTGACGCTGCGTATTGCGCACGCACTGAATAATCTCAAAGGTGTGATTTCGGCCGCTTCGGTCGATGCTCAAAGTGACAGTCTGGATAATGCCGAAGGATTGATCAGCAGCAACGGACGGCTGGAACTGGCTGTCGGCAAAGACTTGAACAACCATGCCGGTACGTTGATCGCCGACGGGCAGTTGCTGCTTAAGGCCGGCACTCTGGATAACCGTGCCGGCAGTATCGCCAGCAAGACGGATGCTTTGCTTGCGGTCAGAAAACTGGATAACCGCCAAGGCAAGCTGATCGCGACCGGTACGCTCGGCCTGAACGCCGAGACACTTGATAATCGCCAAAGCGGTCTGCTGGGTGCAACGCAGGACGTGACCCTCAATGTCGGCGATGTTGACAACCGAGGGGGAGAAATCACCAGCAACGCCCAAGTATCGATAACCGGTGACAAACTCGATAACAGCGACGCCGGGAAGATGTTCGCAGGACAGGCGCTGGCCCTGACTGTCGATCAATTGCTCAATCGCAATGACGGATTGATCAGCAGCCGATCCGTGCTGAACCTGCAAGGCCGCACGCTGGATAACAGCGGTGGCAACCTGCTGAGTTTGCACGCGGCCCGATTGGACCTGAGCGGGGCATTCGATAACAGCCGGGGCAAGGTCAGCAGCGAAGGCGAATTGGCGGTCAATACAGCGCAACTGACAAACGCCCTTGGCAGTCTGTCGAGTGCAGGGGATCTGACGGTCAACAGTCAGGGCGCTGTCGATAACCAGGGCGGCAACATGGTCACCAACGGCGCGCTCAGCCTCGTTAGTACGCGCCTCGATAACCACCAAAAAGGCACTATCAGCGCCAAAGGCGCGGTCACCGTTACCACGGGTGCGTTTGACAACAGTCAGTCCGGACAACTCAACAGCGCCAGCACGGTAAATCTGAACGCCGGCCAGGTGAACAACAGCGATGGCGGGCGCATCGGCAGCGAAGGTGCGTTGACGGCCTCGGTCACCGGACTGGATCAGCAGGGCGGGCAGTTATTCAGTAAGCAAAGCCTGATTCTGGACATGAATAACGGTCAGTTGAACAATCAGAACGGCTTGATCAACGCTCCGGGTGCCTTGCTGCTCAAACAACTCAATGGGGTCAACAATCAGGGCGGTGAAATTTCCAGTGCGCAAGCGTTCACCCTGATTGCGCAAAACTTCGATAACAGCAACGGCGGCAAGCTTCTGAGCAGTCAGGGCCTGACCGTGCGCATCGCTAATGCCCTGGATAACGTCAAAGGCGTGATCGGCGCCGCTGCAATCGATCTCCGTAGCGCCAGTCTGAACAATAGCGGTGGCAGTCTGGTCAGTCGCGGCAATCTCGACCTGACCGTGGACGGTTTGTTGCGCAATGATGCCAAGGGCCTGATCAACGCCGAGCAAGCGCTGCACCTCAACAGTGCCGACTTGAACAACGAGGGCGGCGCGATATTGGCCAAGGACGCGATTACGCTCAATGCGATGGCCCTGAACAACCGGGGCAATGGTCTGATCAACAGCCTGGGTGCGTTGAGCGTGACTGCTACGACGCTGGACTCAAGCAACGGCGGTGAGGTTTCCGCCAAGGGTGATATCAATCTCAAGTTGACTGCGCTGACCCAAAATGGCGGTCGTCTGTTGGGTGACAACGCGATCAGCGTCGATCTGGCGGAGGGCGACTTCGACAATCGCAACGGATTGCTCACTGCCAAAGGTCCTTTGACCCTCGAGCGTCTGCGTGATCTGAACAACGAGGGTGGCGAGATCTCCAGCGCGTTGGCGTTTGACGTAATCGCTCGAGCGTTGAACAACAGCAGCGGCAAGTTGATCAGCAGCCAGAAACTGACGGTCAGCGGCACCGAGTTGATCAACCGCAAGGGCTTGATTTCTGGCTGGGAAAGTCTCGCGGTCAAAGGTGCCAGCCTGGATAACCGCGACAGTGGCACGCTCTCCAGCCGCAGTGGCGATGTGGTCGTCGAGCTGACAGGTGGATTGCTCAATAGTCATTCAGGTGCGTTGGTCAGTCACGGCAGCCTGAACGTCAGGGCGAGTGAGCTGGATAACAGTGATAAAGGCATTCTCAGCAGCGCGGCGGGGCAGACCCTGGCATTGAGCGGGACACTCAACAACAATCAGGGTGGTCTCATTGACAGTGGCGTGGCGCTCGATATCAGCAGTGCGGCATTGACCAATGCCGGCGGTACGATCAATGCGCAACAGGCGATCAACGTCAACGCCACTCGCGTCGACAACAGTGCTGGCCAGATCGCTGGCAACGCAGCGATAACCCTTAACCTGCTCGGACAACTGAACAACAACGCCGGCAAACTGGCGGGTGCCGGCCCTGTACTGATCACCGGCGTTACTGACTTGAGCAACCGCAGCGGGCAACTGGTCAGCCAAGGTAACCTCAGCCTGCTGACCGGATCGTTGGACAACAGCAACAAAGGCACCATTGCCGCCAACGATGATTTGCAGATCACCGCCAGCGGCGCGGTGCTCAATCATTCCGATGGTTTGATCTATAGCCAGAACGCCGGCCTGCAATTGAAGGCCGCCAGTCTGGCCAACGGCAAAGGCGCAATCCAGAGTCAGAGTGGCCTGGCACTTGATATCAGTGGCGACCTGGATAATCAAAGTGGCAGAGTCATCGCCGAAACGGGTGCGGTCAGTGTCAACGCCTCGAGTATCGACAACCGTGGCGGCGTACTGGCGAGCATCAAGGGCGCATTGCAAGCGCGCACTGTTGGCGTGTTGCGCAATGGTGTCGACCTGAACAATAACCGTCAGGGCGGCATTATCCAGGCACAGGGCCTGACCCTCACTGCGCTGGCAGGGCTGGACAACAATGGCGGACGGATCTCCGCGCAGACGGCGGACGCCAGCATTGTCACGGCCGCGCTGGATAACCGTAACGGCGGGCTCTACGCCAAAAATCTGCTCAGCGTGACTGGCACTCGACTGGACAACAGCGGCGGGCAAATCGCCGGCAATCGTATCGATCTGGATCTGCTCAATGATTTGAACAACCGCGGCGGTGTCGTGGAAAGCGACACGACTCTGTCGGTGAAGGCAGCCAGCCTGGATAATCAGGGTGGCAAGCTGCGTTCGCTAGCCAACACTGGCAAAACGGCGTTTCAGATTGGCGGCCTGCTGGACAACCGCAATGGTGTGCTTGAAACCGGCAACACCGACCTCACGCTGGCAGTCGGCAGCTTCCTGAACAGCGGTGGCCAACTGCTGCACCTGGGCGATGGTACGTTCGATATCTCCACTGCCAATGTCACCGGCGCCGGCGGCAGCATCGTCACCCGTGGCGGCCTGACGCTCAACGCCGACACCTGGAGCAACTCCAGCGTGATTCAAGCGGGTCGGCTGAACGTCAACGTCAACAACTTCAGTCAGACTGCCAGCGGTCAATTGCTGGCCTCGACGCATCTGCAAGGGCGTGGTGGTAACTGGGTCAATGACGGACTGATTGCCAGCGACGGCAGCATGGATCTGCAACTGGGCGGCAGTTACGGTGGTAACGGTCGGGTTTCAAGCGTAGGCGACCTCACATTCGGTGCCGCCCAGTTGACGGTCAATGAGGGCGCCAGTGTTGCCGGTGGCGGTCTGACCAAGCTCAACGTGAGCGGTCAAGTCACCAATATGGGGCGCCTGACATCCGCTGATGCGCTGGAAATCAGGGCCGGTGCGGTCAGCAATCTTGGTACGCTGGCCAGTGCCAAAAACCTCCTGATCAACGCACAGACACTGACCAATAACCGCATTCGAGCCAATCAGGGATCGCTGCTTTTCAGCGGCGCTCACATGAACCTGCAAGTCGGCACGCTGACCAACACCTACAGCGACGTTTATAGCTTGGGCGACATCAATGTGCTCGGTTACAACGGTGCAGACCGGGCGGCTCGCGTCGACAATCTGTCCGGGCGTATCGAATCCACCGGCGATATGTCATTGAAGTCGTCAGTGGTGAACAACAAGATGGAGAACTTCAGCGTCACCACCACCGAGGGCGATTCTTCGTCCATTGGTGTGCGCTGCTTCAACTGTGATTCGGCGCGTCCCAAACACATGGAAGACGTCGATTCGCACCTGGTCTGGCAGCAGACGTTCAACGTGACAGTTTCTGGTGATGCCGATGCTTCTAGCATCACCGCCGGACGTAATCTGAGTGTGACCGGGTCGGAATTCGTCAACTCCAATTCCACGGTATCCGCCGCGTCCGACATCACCATCAACGTCGATACCTTCAACAACTCCGGCAGTTCGCTGGGCAGTTATTCGTCGCTCAAGTACATCACCAACAAAGCGCCGAAACCCGAATTGTGGGATCAGATCGTTAACTACAACAGCCATAACGACGCGGGTTATGACAAAGACATTCGATTCTGGACTGCCGGTGGAGCGCAGTCGTCGGTGACTCCATGGATCAGAAACAACCCGCATGTCGGCGAGACAAGAACCCAGTACATCGGGACGTATTCGAATGATGTCTGGGGCGGCGGTGACATAGTGTTTGGCGCCTCCCAGTACGCTTCCGGTGTCCGCGTGGACGCCCCGGCTGAAATCAGAAACGCCACGCCGTTCCAGACGGTCATTACCGAGTCGACTGACAAAAGCTATGTACCGGCCATTGTGCAGGCGGGTGGCAGCGTGGTCGTCAATGCGACCAACAAGATCACCAACGGCGAACTGCGTTCGTACACGGCAACCGCGGGTGGTCCGGCGAAAACGGCCGATACCCGAACCGGCGCTGGGACCAAACCCACAGTGATCAGCCTGAATCGCCAATTGCCACCGGATCTGGCTCAACAGCAGGTCAACCCGTTGGCGTTACCCGGATTTGAATTACCCGGTGGTCAGAACGGACTGTTTCGTCTGAGTGGTCAGGGCGCCACTTCGGGAGGCACGGCACCGCTTCCTGGCGCACAGAACTGGACCATCGGTGGCGCATCCGTTACAACAACGCAACGTCAGGCGGACTTGCCTGCTGGCGGGCGTACATTGACCGTCGACCCGATCAATGCGGTCGGTGCAGCGGATCGCCAACTGACTACAGCGGACCGTACAGGTCTACAGCCGACCACCGGTGCAAGCGCGATCGATGCCAGCATCAACGATGGCTCCGGTGCTTTGATCGGTGCACCGAATACGTCGCTCAAGGGTAATGTCAGCCAGACGCTGGCTCGTGTTCAGGGCCTGCCGAATACACCTGCGCCGTCGAACGCGCACAAATATCTGATCGAAACCAACCCGGTACTCACCGAACTTAAACAATTCATGAGTTCGGATTACCTGTTGGCCAATCTGGGGTACGACCCGGATCAAAGTGCCAAACGGCTGGGTGACGGTTTGTACGAACAGCGTCTGATTCAGCAGGCGGTGGTCGAGCGCACCGGGCAGCGCTTCATCGATGGTCAGACCTCCGACGAAGGACTGTTCAAGTACCTGATGAACAATGCGATCGCCAGCAAGGATCAGCTCGACCTGTCGGTGGGCGTGACGCTCACCGCCGAGCAAGTGGCGGCGCTGACCCACGACATCGTCTGGCTTGAAGAGCACGAAGTGAACGGCGAGAAAGTTCTGGTGCCGGTGCTTTATCTGGCTCAGGCCAATAATCGGCTGGCACCCAATGGCGCGCTGATCCAAGGCGCAAACGTCAAGTTGATTGCCGGTCAGGATCTACAGAACGCCGGAACCCTGCGTGCCAGCAATAACCTGACGGCCGCCGCCGGCAATGATCTGGTCAACAGTGGCCTGATCGAGGCGGGTAACCGTCTCGACTTGCTGGCGGGCAATAACATCGTCAACAAATCGGGCGGCATCATCACCGGGCGCGATGTGAACCTGGTGTCGGTCAAGGGCGACATCATCAATGAGCGCACCGTCACCAGCAGCGGTTTCGCATCCCAAGGATACTCGCAGCACCGCGAGTACCTCGATAACGCGTCACGCATCGAAGCCACCAATGACCTGAAAGCCAGCGCCGGTCGCGACTTTATCAGCACGGGCAGTGCGCTGGTCAGCGGTCGTGATACGAGCATCGACGCGGGACGTGATGCCAGCATTCTTTCGGCGCAAAGCAACAACTCCGCGTTTACCGGTGCCACGACCAGCAGTGTTCATCAGGTGGGTTCGACCGCGACGGCAGGCCGCGATTTCTCGGTCAACGCCGGGCGCGATCTGACGGTTATCGGCAGCCAGATCAGCGCCGCTCGCGATATTGAAATGAGCGCCGACCGTGACCTGCTGATTGGCTCGGCCGAGGAGGAATCACATTCCTACTACAAGTCGAAAAAGGTTACGGCGCAGGAAGACCACATCGATCAGATCGCCAGTTCGATCAGTGCCGGCGGCAAGGCCGGGTTCGTCGCCGGGAAAGACCTGACCGTGGTATCGAGTCGCATCACCGCCGGCGATGAGGCGTATCTGGTCGCTGGCAATGACCTGGAGGTGCTGGCGGCTGAGGACTACGACTATTCGCTTTACGACAAAAAGAAAAAGGGCAGCCTGGGGCGCAAGGAAACCCGTCATGACGAGGTGACCAAGGTCAAGTACGTCGGCAGCGAAATCAGCAGTGGCGGTGATTTGACTCTGGTCAGTGGTGGTGATCAGCGATATCAGGCAGCCAATCTGAACGCCGGCAAAGATCTGACCATCAGCAGCGGCGGTGACCTGACGTTTGAAAGTGTCACCGACCTGGAAAAAGAGAGCCACGAGAAGAGCAAAAGCAGCCTCGCCTGGACATCGGCCAAGGGCGCCGGGCAAACCGACGAGACCGTTCGTCAGAGCCATTTGCTGGCGGCCGGGGACATCATCATCAAGGCCGCCGGCGATATCCGTATCGACGTCAAGGAGGTCACGCAGAAATCCGTGGCCGACAGCATCGATGCGATGGTCAAGGCTGACCCGCAACTGGCCTGGCTCAAGGACATGCAGGACCGCGGCGATATCGACTGGCACATGATCAAGGAAGTGCATGACCAGTGGGATTACCAAAGCTCGGGCATGGGCATGGGGGCTGCCATTGCTGTCGCAATCATCGTTACGGTGCTGACAGCCGGTGCCGCGAGCGCTGCGGTCGGCGGGATGGCTTCCGGAACGGGTTCGACCTTCGCTGCCGCGACGGCAACCACCGCTGCTGGCGCTGGTAACGTCGCCTTGACTGCCGTTATCACGTCGATGGCCAGTACCGCAGCGGTCAGCGCCATCAACAACAAGGGCAATCTGGCCGACACACTGAAAGATGTGCTCTCGGAAGAAAACATCAAGAGCTACGTCACGGCGGCGATCATTGCCGGTGCCGGTTCTTATACCGGTGAGTGGGGCACCAAGATCGGGCCGCAAGGTAACAAGATTACAATCAGTGTCACTGAGCGACTTAAGGCATTTGCGGTCAATACGGCCCTGAAGGGTCTGCTGACAGGTGACGGCAGTGACAAGTCGTGGCTGACCATTGCCGGTACCGGCGCGCTGGCAGAGATTTACGCATACTGGACCGGTCGCGGGCCGGATGTCCGTCCGGGCGAGGACCGACCGGGAGGCCCCAAGGTTGATCAACTGGACGGCGGACTGGTGGCTCGCGAGTGGGTGGCAGGCGAGTGGATCGAGGGCAAGAATATCGGCCTGAATGATTCCTGCACCTCATTGCTGGCGGTCTGCCACGGTACGTTGATCAGTAACATTGCCAACTCGGTGCCGGGCATGAATGCGTTTGCCACGCTGCACGACACCTGGATGAACAAGCTGATTATTGCCAAAGACGGCGTGAACATGACCTGGTGGGAAAATCTCGGCACGATGCCGCCGGCATTGGCCGTCAACTACGGCGCGCTCTATGACAAATACCGGCCGTTGATCGAACAGACCAAGCGTGAATCCAGGCAGTAACGCTCGGGGCTGGTTCTGGCAACTTGTCTCAACCCCGTCTGCATGGCGGGTTTGAGCAAGTCGATGAGCCTTATTTCCCGTGACAGCAGGAGGATTTACCTGAGGCCTCATACTTGTCGTGATGCCGCACCCACTCCATGATCTCGTCTTCATTCCTGCCCTTGGGCGTCAGATCGAGGTAGTTGTAGGCGCCCACCAACATGTCCAGCCCACGGGCATACGTTGAGTAAGTGTGGAAAATCCCACCTTTATCATCGCGATAAAACACGCTCAGCCCCGGCATTTCCTCCTCGGCGCTATCAGTCTTTTCATAGTTGTAAGTAGCCTTTCCCGCAGCGACATCCTCGGCCCGAGCGCACACGCCAAAGTCGTAATTGAAATCGCAACCTTCCGACGACACCCAGTCAAACTTCCATCCCATCCGCCGTTTAAAGTCTTGAAACTCGTTGAACGGTGCGTGGGAAACCGCGACCACGGAAATATCGTGATGCGCCAGATGCAGATTGGCGCCGTCAATGTGATCGCTCAGAAACGAGCACCCTGGGCAGCCTTCCTCCCAATCCTTGGCGAACATGAAGTGGTAGACGACCAATTGGCTGTTCTTGCCGAACAGGTCAGCCAGTTTCAATTCGCCGTCCGGGCCTTGAAAGTGGTAGTCCTTGTCGATTCTCACCCAAGGCAATGCGCGACGTTCGGCGCTGAGGCGGTCGCGCTCCCTGGTGAAGGCTTTTTCGTGATCGAGGTGTTGCCTACGGGCGGCGAGCCATTCTTCGCGCGACACCACCGGATGATTCTCGACGTTCATGATGATTTCTCCTGCGGGGTTGAAACCGTCTGTTTCAGACTAGTCGTTTAACCGGCAGGGAATTCGACAGACCGCCGGTCGGTCGGGGCGAGAAATGCGGCTGAACGGCTGCGGCACGCTCGGGTCACAACCTTTGACAGCGCCATTAATTACGCGCACCGGAGGTTGAATCAGGATGACGACTTACAACTGGGATTTGATTGAGCGCTTGCTGCATGAAGTGCAGAACAGTGCAGGCAAAAGTTTCGCTCCTCGGAAATACGCGGAGGACTACGCGGCGGAGAAAGCCAGCGCGGGCGAGCCGATCGAGAATCTGGATGGCCTGAAAACGCTGGCCAGCGATTATGAAAGGTTGCTGCTCTTGCGTGGCTACATCGCACCGCGTCCAGATGACGAGGGCGCCACAGGAAGCAATTTCGTGCTGACGCCGCGCGGTTCCAGCCTGCTGAGCCTGATCGACAGCAGCATTCCCGGCAACGATCATCCACGCCAAGTACTGGATGAGCAGGAGGATGCGCTGGCTGAGGCGACGTTTGATGAAGTGGCTTCAAAGGCGCAGATTGCCTGAAAGCAAAAGATCGCAGCCTTCGGCAGCTCCTACGCATAACCGTGTAGGAGCTGCCGAAGGCTGCGATCTTTTGATCTTCAACCCTGCTTAGCGGCTTTCAGACACTTCAAATCATTAAAGTCCTTGCGTACTCCCTCAATCTTCTTCAACAACCGCTGACGTTGCTGCGGCGTGCTCTGCGCCATCAAATCAACCGCCAGCGATCGTCCCTGCGCCTCGGTGTCAGCAAATGCCTGGCGGTAATCCGCCGTCCATAAACGCTCACGATTGACCAGAAGCGTCTCGATACGTTGTGGGAACTCCGGACTCTTGCGCTGAGCAACGGCTGCGCTGAACTGCTGCTGCCAATGGGCACGATTGGCGATCCATTGGGTATTCTGGTCCCCCAGCGCCGTCGACCAGGCCATGACCCGCTGTTCTTGCGTGGCGCTCAACGGTCCCAGCCAATCGTTGAGGCGTTTGACCATGCGTGCACCGCGTTCGGCAATCTGCTGGGCCAGCGGTGGTTTCAGGTATTCCTGCTGGCGCTTGCGCAGATCCTTGGCAAATGCGTCGTTCATCTCGGCGACTTGTTTGTCATCCAGCCCTTGCAGCAACTCGATGGCCGACGGGGTGATCTCCCGCGCAGTTTCAGCAATGGCTTTTTTAGCTTCCCCGGTGCGCGCCGCAAGCGCGGCGTCAGTCACCTGGTTGGTCTCGACCATCGTTTGCAAGCGGTCGAGCCAGTCGAGATAGCCCGGCAGTTGCGTGGTGCAGTGCCAACTCAGGTGTTCCTGAAGTCGTTCGTTGAACCAGCCTTTCTGCTCGCCGTTCATGTCCAGGTAGTCGCTGAGCGTCCACGGAATGATCACGTCGAGATTGCGATAGGCCAGGCCTACGCGGCTACAGGCGCCGAGGGCTAGGGTGAATATCAGCAGGGCAACAATGTGTTTGAACCAGCGAGACATGGGCGAATCCTTGCGATGGCCAGCCTTGGGGTCTGATTCTTATGTGAACGCAGAATGAACCCGGCAGTTCAGCCGATCAATAGAACGCGCGCTCGGCTTTGAGTGTGACGAGGCCGTCGCACTCGCTGTTGTGCCCGGAGTAGGCCGAGCAATCGCTGCCACTGAGGCTGGAATTGCTGTAGATCAGGTCGAGATTGACGCCCATGACCGGCCGGGAAAACTTCACCGACCAATCGGTGAAACTGCTGACATAACCACCGTCCACCGCCACCGGAGTGTTCAGTTGGTGGGTGGTGTATTTCATGCTCACGCCAATGCCGAAGGGTTGATTGCCGCGCAGATCGGCAAACAGCGTGTTGTTCTGTTTATCCGGATCGTTGCTCAAGGCAATGCCGAATCGGCTGCCGAGCAGGGTCAGACCACCGAACAACTCCTGGCTGTCGAGGGTGTCCACTTTGGGATAGCTGTAGTGGATCATCCCGACTTCGTAGCCGAGGGTTTGATCGAAGGGTTGTTTAAAACCGAAGTAGGAGTCGATTTCGAGGTTCTTGCCCGGCGTAATGCCCATGCTCGGCGCGTACTGGCCGAAATACAGGCCACTGTCATGGCTGAGGTCTAGTCCGCCATGAAACGAGCCGGTGGACGCCGGTTTGACCAGTCCTTGCGCCATGCTGCGGCTGGGCGTGGTGCCGAGTTTGAGGTCGAAGTCGCCCAGTTCACGCTGGAAAATCTGCGCGTGCGCAGTCGTGCAAGCCAGCAGGCCTACGAGCGATAAACAGGATATTTTGCGCATGCGTCACTCCATTAACAGCGAGCGCAGGGCGGCAAGCCTGCTGAAACGCTTGATCTAGACGCGTGCAAGGATACCGGCGAATGCTCGGCATTGATGGCCGTTCGTCGATTTGCAAAGAATGGATGATAGATTTGTTTAAAGCGGAGGGGGATTTTGCGGTGCCAGTCCAGGCGCTTCGAAGCTCAAAGCGCCTATGGACGGGTGTATTACCGGGTGTTACTTCTTGCCCAGGCTGATCTGCTTGGACGGGCCGAACGTCTGGCCGCTGACGCCTTTGGCAATTTGCTGAATCTCGCCGCCGGACTTGAGGAACGCTGCGATCTGATCGTTGATCGATTCGCTGGTTTCAACGGCTGGAGCTGGCTTTGCTTTGCTGGTGGATGCTTTTACACGCATGGCGGCCATTAACCTGTAGAAAAGTAACTCGGCCAGGCATCGTACAGTAATAACTTGACAATTGCTTGGTAAATATCCCCGGGAATAACCAACCTCCATGGTGGATTATTCTCGATTCAATTTTCGAAATAACCGGCTAACCTGCTGTTTTAAATAAGATCATTTATATTTTTCGGCGCTGTGAGGGGCTGCCGCAATGCGCCACAGCGGACTGACGAGCGGCAACCGTCACGTGCGCGTCCACCGAAAATCAAGGCTTTGCGCCTATTTCGCTGAAGCCAGGAATCTGCCAGTCAACGCTGGGGGCAAAAACGGGTAGAATGCCGCCCACGCAATGAGGGTTCTGGAAAATGGCTTTAGTCGGGCGTTACAACAGTTTGCAAGTGGTTAAACACACTAACTTCGGTTTATATCTGGACGGCGGTGCTGACGGCGAGATTCTTTTGCCCAACCGTTATATTCCCAAAGATATTCCCAGCGAAGATGAAGACTGGCTCAATGTTTTTATTTATCTGGACAGCGAAGACAAACTTCTCGCCACCACTGAAAAGCCGAAAGTTCAGGTCGGTGAATTTGCCAGCCTGAAAGTGGTTGAAGTCAACAGCATCGGCGTGTTCCTCGATTGGGGCCTGCCGAAAGATCTGTTGCTGCCGTATTCCGAAGAAAAACGTCAGATGACCGCCGGCGAGTACTGCGTGGTGCACGTCTACCTCGACAAGCACACCCGCCGCATCACCGCGACCGCACGTCTGGATCGTTACCTCGACAAAACCCCGGCCAACTACAGCCAGGGCCAGGAAGTTGACCTGCTGGTTGCCGAAGCCACCGACATGGGCTTCAAGGCGATCATCAACAACAAGCACTGGGGTTTGATTCACAAGAACGAAATCTTCAAGTTCATGCGCGCCGGCATGATCGAGAAAGGCTTCATCAAGGAAGTGCGCGCCGACGGCAAGATCAGCCTGAGCCTACAACCGGTTGGTCAGGAAGCGGCCAGCAGCCTGAACTCGAAGATTCTCGCCAAGCTGCGCGAAAACGATGGCTCGCTGCCGGTCAGCGACAAGAGCGATCCGGCGTTGATCAGCAGCCTTTTTGGTGTCAGCAAGGGCAACTTCAAGAAGGCCATCGGTTCGCTGTACAAGGAAGGCAAGATCGTCATTCACGCCGATCGCATTGAACTAACCTGAGCCTGGCGTGGCCCATGTTGCATGGGCTCACTTGAGGTCGGGTAAATGAAAAAATCGTTGATTGCCTATGTCGCCACCCTGGTGACGTTTCTTTTGCTCGACGGCGTCTGGCTCGGCCTGTTGATGGCGCCGACCTATCGCGAACTGCTCGGTCCGCTGATGCTTGAAAAACCGCTGCTGATTCCCGCAGCGGTTTTTTATTGCCTGTACGTTTTCGGGTGTGTGCTGTTGGTGGTGTTGCCGGCACTGAGTTGGCAGCGCGCGGCGAAGATGGGCGCGTTGTTGGGGCTGGTGGCGTATGGCACCTATGACCTGACCAATTGGGCGACGTTGCGTGGGTGGTCGGCGCAAGTGTCATTGATGGATTGGGCGTGGGGGACGTTTGCCACCGCTGTGGCTTGTACCATCGGGTTTTTGGTGGCTCGACGGTTTGGTGTTTCGAATCGTTGATTTGTGTTGCCTTGACCGGCCTCTTCGCTGGCTTGCCAGCGAATGACGGCGCAGCCGACAACCATTCACCGCTGACGTCTGCGATGAACTAAATGTCTTTTCCAGACGGCTTTTTCTGTCTGACTGATTGATAATCCCCGGCACTGTTTTTTGACCATTGGATGGCTGCCATGTTGTGTGTGTTCGAGGTGTTGCGGTGATTGTCGAGCGGCGCAATGCCGACCGTTTTGCCTTGCAGGTGATGATTGGCCTATGCCTGATCTGGGGTGTGCAGCAGGTCATGATCAAGTGGGCGGCGCCGGACATTGCGCCGGTGATGCAGGCAGCGGGGCGGTCAGGGATTTCCGCGTTGCTTGTAGGATTGCTCATCTGCTGGAAGGGCGGCTGGGATCAGGTCGGCAACACCTGGCGCGGCGGCTTGCTGGCCGGTGCGCTGTTCGGTCTGGAGTTCTTCTTCATCAGTGAAGGCTTGCAACTGACCACCGCTGCGCACATGTCGGTGTTCCTCTATACGGCACCGATATTCACCGCGCTGGGCGTGCATTTTCTGTTGGCCAGCGAGCGTCTGCGGCCGTTGCAGTGGCTGGGGATTCTGCTCGCGTTTATCGGTATCGCGATTGCCTTTGCCGGCGGTGTGTCGTGGGACAACCTTGACCGGCGCATGTTGCTGGGCGATGCCTTTGGTGTGTTGGCTGGCGCCTGCTGGGGCGCGACCACCGTGGTGGTGCGCGCCTCGCGACTGTCGGAAGCGCCGGTGACGTTGACGCTGTTCTATCAGTTGATCGTCGGCTTCATCGGCCTGCTGTTGATCGCGCTGTTCAGCGGCCAGATCAGCCATGTAAATCTGACTACCGTGGCGGTGGCCAGCGTGCTGTTCCAGGGTTTGGTCGTGTCCTTCTTCAGTTACCTGGTGTGGTTCTGGTTATTGCGCCGTTATCTGGCGGCGAATCTCGCGGTGTTCTCGTTCATGACGCCGCTGTTCGGCGTCACTTTCGGCGTGTTGCTGCTCGGCGAGCAACTGAGCCTGAACTTCGTCATCGGTGCCGTGCTGGTGTTGCTCGGCATCACTTTTGTCAGCGCTGAACAGTGGGTGCGTCGGCGTTTGCGCAAAGCGCTGGGCCAGTAACAGTCGATTGCATCGCCAGCCCGCCGGCAATCAGCAAACCGCTGCCGGCGATCACCAGCGCGGGCTGCAAGCCCCCGCTGAAATGGCTGCTCAGCGCGGCCAGTAGCGGGCCGCTGAGCTGGCCGGCGGCGAAGCAGGCGGTGAGCATGCCGGCGTTGCGCTGGGTGGCGTGGGGCGCCAGTTCCCGCGAGCGCTGCATGACCAGTTGCATGCAAGCCAGGAACGGTGTGCCGCAGAGGATTACGCCCAGCGCCAACCCCCAACCGCTGCCCAACAGGCAGGCAAAAACTCCGGCTGCTTGCAGCCACAGCGTCGCCATCAACCAGTGACGCGTGGTCTGCGGATCGTGACGGCGCAGACTCACCAGCAACACGCCGATTGCCGCGCACAGGCCGAAGCTCGGCCAGAATAGGTCTGCCTGCCATTGCCCGTGAAACTGCGCGTTAGCCATCTGCGACAGGAACGTCGCCGGGATGATGTAGCCGACACCGTACAGGGCGTAGATCACTGCCAGACGCCCGATGCCACGACTCGATGGATTGACGGCTGCCACAGCCGTCTTCGCCGCGACTGGTTGCGGCAGGAGTCGCCAGACCCCCAGCATCATCACCAATGCCGCCGCTGCATAAATCAGCCACAACGTCGCAGAAGTCTGGTTCAGCAGATGTGAGACCAGTGCCAACACGCCTGTCAGAAAAATCCCCAAGCCGGGTCCGGCAAACACCAGCGCCCCAAGCCGTGGACGACCCGTCGCGGCAGCCAATGGCTGACTGAGCGTCGTAATCATCACCATCACCCAGGCACTTGCCACCCCGGTGCCAAAGCGCAGCAGCAGATGCGACCAGAAGCCATTGGCCCAAAACGACGCCAGCGTCAGCAGCACACACAGCCACAGGCCACCGTGCAATCGGCGCTGAACCTGCTGCGGACGGTGGGCGAACATCGCATCCACCGCACCGAGCAGGTAACCAAGGTAGTTGGCCGCGGCAATCAGACCAGCGGCAGTCAGGTCGATCTGTCCTTCACTGAGCATATGCGGCATTTGTGGTGTGAGGGCGAAACGCCCGATGCCCACGGCCATCATCAGGGCGACGAAGCAGGCGGATAAGCGAATCAGTGGTGACATGGTCTGGATTCCGTTGGAAGAGCAATGACCGTCAGGCTAAGACTGATTGACTTTCTTTAAAAATGAATAATAGTGAGTAACTTGTTCTGTTATGGAGAAAGGTTGTGGAGTTCAGCCAACTGCGGATCTTTCAGGCAGTCGCCGAGGAAGGTTCGATCACCCGCGCCGCCGAGCGCCTGCATCGAGTGCCTTCCAATCTTTCGACCCGCCTGAAACAGCTGGAAGAGCAAATGGGCGTCGAATTGTTCGTCCGTGAGCGTCAGCGTTTGCAGTTGTCGCCCGCGGGAAAAGTCCTGCTGGACTACACCGGCAAACTGTTTGCCCTGCGTGATCAGGCCAGCGCGGCGGTGATGGGCGGGCAACCGGCGGGGGATTTTGTGTTGGGCACCATGTACAGCACGGCGGCGATCCATTTGCCGGCGCTGCTGGCGCGGTATCACAAGCAATACCCGGCGGTGAACCTGCAAGTGCAATCCGCGCCGAGCGGTGAGTTGCTTGAAGGTTTGCTCACCGGACGCCTCGACGCGGCACTGGTGGACGGGCCGCTGGAGCTGGCCGGGCTCGACGGCGTGCCGTTGTGTGAGGAAAGGCTGGTGCTGATCACTGAAGCCGATCATCCGCCGGTAAGCAGTGCCAGAGATGTCGAAGGGCGCTCTGTTTTCACCTTTCGCCAGGGTTGCTCGTACCGCATGCGGCTGGAGGCATGGTTCGCGCACGATCACGCAGCGATGGGCCGGGCGATGGAGATTGAGTCCTATCAGGGCATGCTCGCTTGTGTGATTGCCGGCAGTGGCGTGGCGCTGATGTCGGAGTCGATGCTGGCCAGTCTGCCGGGGCGCGAGAGCGTCGCGGTGCACCCTTTGGCAGAGCCGTTTGCGAGTGCGACAACGTGGCTCATGTGGCGCCGGGGCATGGTTGGCGCCAACCTCAATGCATGGATCGAAGTGCAGCACGCCGTCTATCCCGCGCCTTTGGCTGAAACTCGGGAAACGGCTTGAACCAATGTCAGCAGACTCTGTTCAATTCAGTAACAGATCATTGCGGAATTGCTCAAGCATTGCGTAGGAGTTCGGACTATTATCAGTGCGAAGCGGCCTCAGAATTCCGGTCGCTCGGCACCACCCTGAAGGGGGCATGACGATGAAAGAGAAAATTCAAAATTGGCTGCACGATTTGGGTGTTGCCCTCGGCTTGATCGAACCGCCTCTGCAACCGGTACCGATTCGCACGGACGACGAACAACGTCGGCGTCAGCAGCGTCGGCGGTAAGGCCCCCGACGTAAAGGTTCAAAAGACTTAAGATCAAAAGATCGCAGCCTTCGGCAGTTCCTACAGAGATCAGTGTAGGCGCTGTCGAAGTCTGCGATTTTTTGTTTTCAGTGACGCGCAATCATCAGCAAAAACCGGCTCAAGTCATTCGCGGTCTTCGCTTTCTTGAGCAGGTGATCCTCTTCGGCGGTAAACGCCGTCAGTCCGAATTCATCTTCCAGATGGAAGATCAGATCCTCGATATCCGCCTTCTCCAGGCCCAATTGCACCAGACTGGTCTTGTCATCGAATTCGCGGTTTTCCAGCAGACGCCGGATGAACCGATGTACGGCGGCACGCACGGCAGCTCTTCTCATGGCAAATTTTTTCTGGTTGTTGTTCTGCTTGAGTACAGCAGGCGTCATGCGTGCCCGCGCAACCATTCGTCAATCATCGAGCGCAAATGCTCCCCGGAAAAACTACCGAAATGCCCGCCATGCACCGTGCGGATGGGCAGTGCCTGCAAACGGCGCAGACTGGCGGCGTAGTCATTCAGATTGGAATGGTAGGCGTCTTCGATCAACGGCCCGTCGTAGATGATGTCGCCGCTGAACAGCGTTTCGCTCGCCGCTTCATACAGGCTGATGCCGCCGGGCGAATGCCCCGGTGTGTGCAGCACCTGCAACGTACGATTGCCCAGATCCAGCACGTCGCCATCCTCGATAAACCCGGTGGCCGGCGCGGCTTTGACCCGGTATTCGGCATAGCACAGAGGGCAGTCCGGGTGCGCCTCGAACATGTCGTCGCCGACGAAGGCGCGACTTAAATCATTCTCGCCATCCGGCGCCGCCAGAATGTCCGCCTCGGCCGGGTGCACCAGTCGCTCGGCAAATTCGTGATGCCCGGCGATGTGGTCGAAATGGCAGTGGCTGGCCACCGCCACCAGTGGCCGCTCGGTCAGCCACGGCAGTTGCTCGCGCAGGCTGACCAGCCCGGAGCCACTGTCGAGCAACAGATCCTTGTCGCGACCCTGAACGTGCCACAAGTTGCAGCGGTAGAACGGGCGGATGTACGGCTCGTGAATCAGGCGGATGCCGTCGCTCAGGGTTTGCACTTCGAACCACTGATCGCGGGAAACAATCTTCATCAGCACATTCCTTTAGACGAAAAAAAACGAGCGTGGCAACCGACGCCACACCCGTCGAAGAAAGCATCAAGTCATCATGTTTCAGCTTAGATCGCGTTGGCCAATGCCGCTGGGCGACGGGACGCGAGGCTGACTACCACGAAACTCACCAGACCCACTGCGAGGCTGTAATAGATCGGCGTGTTGGCGTCCAGACCGTCCTTGAACATGAACACCAGCGCCGTGGCAAAACCCATACCCATGCTGGCGATCGCGCCGGCGGTGGTTGCGCGTTTCCAGAAGATCGCACCCATCAGCGGGATCAGCATGCCGCCCACCAACAGGTTGTACGCCAGCGTCAGGGCGCTGATCACGTCGTTCACCACCAGAGCAATACCCAGCACGACGATGCCGGTCAGCAGGGTGAACAGGCGGTTGATGCCCAGGCTCGACTGTTTGCCGCCGCGCAGTTTCGGCAGCAAGTCTTCAGTCAGCGTAGTGGCAGCGGCGAGCAGGCCGGCGCTGGCGGTGGACATCATCGCGGCCAGAGCAGCGGCGATCACCAGACCACGGATGCCATCCGGCAGCGACAGTTTGACGATCGCGGCGAAGGCGTTGTTGACGTTGTCCAGATCCGGGATCAGTACGTGCGCAGCCATGCCGATCAGGGCGCATGCCAGACCATAAAGGATGCAGTAGATGCCCGCGATGCTGCCAGCGTACTGGGCGACTTTGGCGGTCTTGACGGTGAACACCCGTTGCCAGATGTCCTGACCGATCAGGATGCCGAAGAAGTAGATCATGAAGTAGGTGATGATCGTGTCCCAGCCGATCGTGGTGAAGCTGAATGCAGTAGCAGGCAGTTTCAGCACCAGCTCATCCCAACCGCCAACGCGGTACAGGCAGATCGGCAACAGGATGAACATCAGGCCCACAGTCTTGATGATGAACTGGACGATGTCGGTCAGGGTCAGCGACCACATGCCGCCGATGGCCGAGTAGATCACCACCACGCCACCACCGACGAGTACCGAGATCCAGAATGGCAGGTCAAACAGCACTTGCAGCACGGTGCCGATCGCCAGGATCGAGGTCACGCCGATCATCAGCGCATAGGCCAGCATGATTACCGCGCTCGCCGAGCGGGCCATCGGGTTGTAGCGTTTTTCCAGCACCTGGGTAACGGTGTAGATTTTCAATTTCAGCAGCGGTTTGGCGAGGAACAGGTTCAGCGCGACGATGCCGCAACCGAGCGCCGCACACAGCCAGAAGCCGGAGATGCCGTGCACGTAGCCCAGACGCACGGTGCCGACGGTGGACGCCCCACCCAAAACGGTCGCAGCCATGGTGCCCATGTACAGGCTCGGGCCGAGGTTGCGACCGGCGACCAGAAAGTCTTCGTTGGTCTTGGCTTTGCGCATGCCGAAGTAGCCGAGCAAGAGCATGCCGGCGGCGTAGATGAGGACGACGAATAAATCCAAAGCCATGATGGCGTGTCTCCGATTGTCTTTTTTATGTTGAGGCTGAATTCGATTTGCCCTTGTGGGCGCGAGCTTGCTCCGGGCGGCGATGTTGGATGTGCCGCAGCCATCGCGAGCAGGCTCGCTCCTACAGGGGACCTACGTCAGGCGGCCTGACGCAGTTCAGGTTTTGCTGCGACTTGGCTGCGAGCATCCTTCGGGCCGAACACTTCGCGCGGTTCCGGGAACAGGCTCAGCAGCGTCAGATACACCACCGAAGCCAGGCCCAACGTCACCGGCAAGCTGACGTCGATCCCGCCCGCGAGCTCACCCAGCGGGCCAACAAACTGCCCCGGCAGGTTGACGAAGCACAGGCCGACCGCCGCGCTCGGGATCCACGCGCCCAGCCCACGCCAGTTCCAGCCGTGGGTGAACCAGTAGCGGCCACCCTGTTCGCCGCGAGTGAACACTTGCAGGTCATCCGGGCAGTAGAAGCCGCGACGCACCACCAGGCCGATGATCATGATCACCATCCATGGGGTGGTGCAGGTGATGATCAGCACGGCGAAGGTCGACACGCTTTGCACCAGGTTCGCAGCGAAGCGCCCGATGAAGATGAAGGCAATCGACAGCACGCCGATCAGCAAGGTCGCCTTGACCCGCGACAGCACACGCGGGAACACGCTGGACATGTCCAGCCCGGTGCCATAAAGCGACGTGGTGCCGGTGGACATGCCGCCAATCACTGCAATCAGGCACACCGGCAGGAAGAACCAGCTCGGCGACACCGCCAGCAAGCCGCCCACATAGTTGTTGGCCGCGATGTAGTCCGGCGCCTTGATCGCGACGATGGTCGCGGTAGCCAGGCCGAACAGGAACGGGATGAACGTCGCGATCTGCGATAGCACCACGGCGGCCATGATGCGCTGCTTGGAAGTGTCACGCGGGATGTAGCGCGACCAGTCGCCGAGGAACGCACCGAAGGAGATCGGGTTGCTCATGGCCACCAGCGCCGCGCCAATGAACGCTGCCCAGAAGCCCGGTTGGCCGAGGCTGACAGTACCGGCGTAGTGCGCGTCGAAAGGCCCGGCGAAAGCAAAGATGCCCAGCAGGAACAACAGGCTGGCGCTCCACACCGCGATCTTGTTCACCCACAGCAGAAAGCGGAAGCCGTAGATGCACACGGTCAGCACCAGAATCGCGAACAGACCGTAGGCCAGGCCCAGGGTCAGGTCGATTTCCGGCAGGCCGATCAGGCGTTTTGCACCGCCGATCAACGCATCCCCCGAGCTCCACACCGAGAGCGAGAAGAAGGCGATGGCGGTCAAAAGCGACAGGAACGAACCGACGATCCGCCCGTGCACGCCGAAGTGCGCACCGGACGACACGGCATTGTTGGTGCCGTTGAGCGGGCCGAACAGGCCCATCGGTGCGAGGATCAGCGAGCCGAGCAGCACGCCCGAGACAATTGCCCAGACGCCGGCCTGAAACGACAGGCCGAACAGCACCGGGAAACTGCCGAGCACGGCGGTGGCAAAGGTATTGGAACCACCGAAGATCATCCGGAACAAATCCGTCGGGCCTGCGGTGCGTTCATTGTCCGGGATCTGTTCGACCCCGTGGGTTTCAATCTGCGTGAGGCTTTGGTCGTTGTTGTTGTTATTCATGATCTGCTCCGATCATAAAGGCGCGCTCATCGTGCGTGAGCGTCACCTGTCTTGGCTAAGGGGATGGCAGCCCTTCCGGCATTGCGGACAAATGTTCGTGGCAGGCCAGCCAATGGCCTTGTTGTTCTAGGCTCGACGCTTGTTTCTTGAAAACAATCGTCTCGCGCTCCTGGCTGAAGTGTTGCTCCCCTTGCATGCGCAGCTCGGTGGCCACGTCATGGATGAAAATCGCCACGTCACCTTGCAGGCTGACGAAGGCGTTGCTTGATGTGCAGGAAAGCACCTCGAAGCCATCCTCGGTGCGCCAGTTGTCCCACAACGCCTGATAGGCATCGCGCGACAGCAGCGGCTGTTCGAGGGTGTAAAACACGAAGCTGGCATCGGCGCTGAATGCGCCGAAGTAGGCTTCGCGATCGTTGCGGGCGAAGGCGGACACCAGATCGGCGGCCGCTTTCAGAACCTGATCACGTTCGTTCATGACCCAGCCCTCAGCGGTGAACCACGCCTGGCAGTACGCAGAGCATTTCGTACAGCAGGTTGGCGGCCAGCAGCGAGGTGTTGCCGGTGGTGTCATAAGCGGGCGAGACTTCTACCAGATCGCAACCGATCAGGTCGAGGCCCTGGCAGCCACGAACGATCTCAATCGCCTGAATGGTCGTCAGACCACCGATTTCCGGGGTGCCGGTGCCTGGCGCCCAAGCCGGGTCGATGCCGTCGATGTCGAAGCTCAGGTACACCGGACCACCGCCGACTTTCTCGCGCACTTCGGCCATCAGCGGGGCCAGCGACTTGTGCCAGCACTCTTCGGCCTGCACCACGCGGAAACCCTGATCGCGGCTCCAGTTGAAGTCATCAGCGGTGTAGCCCTGCGCACGCAGACCGATCTGCACCACGCGGTCGCAGTCCAGCAGGCCTTCTTCGACGGCGCGACGGAAGGTCGTGCCGTGGGCGATTTTCTCGCCAAACATGTGATCGTTGACGTCAGCGTGGGCGTCGATGTGTACCAGACCGACCTTGCCATGCTTTTTATGGATGGCACGCAGGATCGGCAGGGTGATGGTGTGGTCGCCACCCAGGGTCATCGGGATGACGTTGTGCTCGAGGATGTTGTCGTAGGCTTCTTCGATGATGCGCACGGCGTCGAGCAGGTTGAAGGTGTTGATCGCCACGTCACCGATGTCGGCGACCGACAGCGAATCGAACGGCGCAGCGCCGGTGGCCATGTTGTACGGGCGGATCATCACCGATTCGGCGCGGATGTCGCGTGGCCCGAAGCGGGTGCCGGGGCGCAACGAAGTACCGATATCCAGAGGCACGCCAACGAAGGCAGCGTCCAGACCGGCAGCGGTCGGTACATGGGGGAGTCGGAGCATGGTGGCGATGCCGCCGAAGCGCGGCATTTCGTTGCCGCCCAGTGGTTGGTGAAGAATCTTGTCCACGGGTAGGGCCTCATCGTCTTTGTTTTATTTATGTCGGCGCACCGGCAGGCGGGCACCGCTGTGGGCCGATTCTGCGAAATGTAGTGAGGGGGAAGAATCGCTACGGGCAAATACTTAGTTCAGATTTTTCTAAACTAATGCCAAGGCGCGGGATAGACTCTCAGGCCCTGTGTTGATGACCCTGTGGCGAGGGGATTTATCCCCGATGGGTGGCGAAGCCGCCCCAATTCCTGCGGCTCGGTCCATCAGGCACCCCGCGTGTATTGAATTTACGACTGCTTCGCAGCCGGTCGGGGATAAATCCCCTCACCACAAAGTCATCAGCGTTCGACAGATGTTTGGAGAGCCGCATGGCCAACGCTTTACCCGACCTGAAACTATTGCGCATCTTCGTCAGCGTGGTCCGTCATCAGGGTTTCGCCAACGCGCAACAGGAACTCAACCTGTCGACTTCGGCGATCAGCACCTACATGAGCCAGCTCGAAGCCGCGCTCGGTCTGGTGCTGTGCCATCGCGGCCGTGGCGGGTTCAGCCTGACCAGCAAGGGTGAGCTGTTCCATCAGGAAACCCTGCGCCTATTGGCCGAACTCGAAGGCTTCGAGCAATACGCCGCCGCGCTCAAAGGCGAACTGCGCGGCACGCTCAACCTCGGGGTGATCGACTCGACCGTCAGCGACAAGGCCCTGCCGTTCGCCGAAGCCATCGGCGCCTACAGTCAGGAACACCCGGCGGTGCATTTGCATTTGTCGGTGATGAGCCCTTATGAGTTGCAACTCGGAGTGCAAGACAACCGCCTCGATCTGGCCATTGGTGCGTTCTCCGCGCGCATGAGCGGTCTGGTCTATATGCCGCTGTACCGCGAGCAACACTGGCTGTATTGCAGCAGCCGACACCCGTTGTTCAACGAGCGGCGCATTCCCGAACAAGTCATCACCCAGCAACGCATGGTCGGGCGCGGTTACTGGAGTCAGGCGGAACTCGCCCGCCACGGTTTCAAGCACAGCGCCGCGACCGTGGAGAGTATGGAAGCGCAGCTGATTCTGGTGCTGTCCGGCGCCTACATCGGTTATCTGCCGGAGCATTACGCTCAGGCTTGGGCCGACAAGGGCGATTTGCGCGTGCTGCTGCCGGCGACCTTCGGTTATCAGGCGCCGTTCTCGATGATCATGCGCCGTGGCCGCAGTCGTGAGCCGCTGATCCAGACGTTCCGCGATTTGCTCAAAGCCCAGCTCAATCAGGCCTAAGAATATGTCCAGACCCCAATGCCCGCGCTGCCTGCGCCCACAAACCCATTGCCTGTGCGCGCTGATCCCCAGTCTCGACAGCCGGACCCGGGTGTTGCTGTTGCAGCATCCGAGTGAGATCAATCATGCGTTGAACACCGCGCGGCTGGCGGCGCTGGGTTTGACCAATGCCGAACTGATCGTCGGTGAGGTGTTCGAGGATTTGCCGACGCTGTTGAACCGGCCGGGGTATCAGGCGCGTTTGCTGTTTCCGGCGGACGATGCGCAGCCGATGCAGGCTTACGGCGAGTCCGAGCAACCGCTGTTGCTGGTCGTGCCGGACGGCACCTGGCGCAAGGCGCGCAAGATGCTGCACCTCAATCCGCTGTTGGCGGCGTTGCCGCGGGTGACGCTGGCCGAAGGTGGTGTGTCGCGGTATCGGTTGCGCAAGGCACCGGGGCCGGGGGCGTTATCGACGCTTGAAGCGATTGTGCAGGCGTTGCAGACGCTGGAAGCCCCGGCCTCATTCGAGCCGTTGCTCAGGCCGTTCGAGGCATTGATCGACGGGCAGATTGCGGCGATGGGGGAGGAGGTTTTTCAGCGTAATCATGCTGACAGATGATCGTTCCCACGCTCGGCGTGGGAACGATCATTGGCTACCGCTCGCGCATTGCCTCGGTACGGGCCTTGAGCACCGGTTTCAGCAGGTAATCCAGCACACTTTTCTCCCCGGTAATAATGTCCACCGTTGCTACCATCCCCGGAATGATCAGCAACGGTTTCGCATCCCCGCCCAAGTGGTTTTTATCGGTGCGCACCTGAATCAGGTAAAAGCTGTTGCCCTTGTCATCGGTGATCGTGTCGGCACCGATCAACTCAAGTTTGGCGCTCAACCCACCGTAGATCGTGTAGTCGTAGGCACTGAACTTGACCATGGCTTTCTGGCCCGGATGCAGGAATGCCACGTCCTGCGGTCGCACCTTGGCTTCGATCAGCAGGTTGTCTTCCAGCGGCACGATTTCGACCATGTCGCTGCCCGGCTGGACCACGCCGCCGATGGTGTTGACCTTCATTTGCTTGATCACCCCACGCACTGGCGAGGTCACGGTGGTACGGCTGACGCGGTCGTCGATGGCGATGCTCGACGCGGTGATTTTCGACAGGTCGGTGCGTTTCTCATTCAGCTCTTTCGCCGCCTCGGAGCGGAAGGTCTGCTCCGACTCGTCGATCTTGCTGCGGATCTCGGCAATCGCCGATTCAGCCCGGGGAATCGCCAGTGTCGTCGCGTTCAGCGAGCCACGGATCTCCACGGCGCTGCGCTTGAGCCGCAGGATTTCCACCGGCGACACCGCGCCGGTTTTCACCAGCGGCTCGGACATGTTCATCTCTTGTTGCAACAGCGCCAGGCTTGAACTGAACTGGCCCTGCTTGGAGCGAAACTCCGCCAGTTCCTGAGTCTTCTGCCGCAGTTGTTCGCTGAGGGTGCGTTGTTCGCTGGCCAGCCGCCGTTGGCGTTGTTCGTACAGCGAGCGTTCGTCTTCGGCGACTTGCGGTGCCTTGGCGATCACTTCATCGGAGAGCTTGAACGGCCGGCCTTCAGACTCCGCCGACAAGCGTTCGACCTGCGCGGTCAGCGCATAACGGTCGGCCTCGCTCTCACCCTTGTTCGAGCGAAACCGCGTGTCATCCAGGCGCAACAGGGTGTCGCCCTTGTTCACCATCTGCCCTTCGCGGACAAAAAGCTCGGTGACGATCCCGCCCTCAAGGTTCTGGATCACTTGAACCTTGCTCGACGGAATCGCCTTGCCTTCGCCCATGGTCACTTCTTCAAGCACCGCGAACTTGGCCCAGACCAGTGCGCTGATCAGCAGGCCCGCCGCCAGCCACACGGTAATCCGCGACCAGCGTGGCGAATCCTGCAATGAGGCGCCGGCGGTTTCCGGCATGAACTCGGCCTCGGCGCTTTTGCCGAAGCTGTCGAAGTAGCCGCGTGATTTGCCATCGGATGCAGCAGACATGGCTTACTCCTAGACTGCCGCCGAGCCGACACGGCCCTTGCGCAGTGCATCGATGACTGCTTCTTTCGGGCCGTCAGCGACGACCCGGCCGTTGTCCAGCACCAGCAAGCGATCCACCAGACTCAGCATCGAGGTGCGGTGGGTGACCAGCAGCAGGGTTTTGCCTTGTACCCAGCCATGCAGTTTCTGGCGCAGCAGGTCTTCGCTGCTGTTGTCCATGGCGCTGGTGGGTTCGTCGAGCAGCATGATCGGTGGATCGAGCAGCAACGCACGGGCCAGCAACACCGCTTGACGTTGACCGCCGGAGAGCAACTGTCCGCGCTCGCCCACCGGCCGGTCGAAACCTTGCGGATGCTGGCGGGCGAGTTCGGTGACGCCGGTCAGTTCGGCGACTTCCAGCATGCGTGAATCGCTGATGTAGCGCGCGCCGAGGGTCAGGTTGTCGCGCAGGCTGCCGGCCAGCAGCGGCAAGTCGTGGGCGACGTAACCGATCTGCTGGCGAAGGTCGGCGACATCCAGTTGCTGCAGCGCGAGGCCGTCGAGCAGTAACTGGCCTTCCTCGGGCTCGTAGAAACCCATCACCAGCCGCGCCAAAGTGCTTTTTCCCGAACCGCTGCGGCCGATGATGCCGACCCGTTCACCGGGTTTCAGGCTGAAACTGACATTGCTCAGGGCCGGCGCGTTCTGGCCGTTGTAGTGGAACGTCACACCGTTTACGTCGAGGGCGCCTTGCAGTTGTGTGCGTTCCAGTGGCCGCTGTTTGCCGTCACGCTCCTGGGGCAGGGCCATCAGCGCATCGGTGCTTTTCATGGTCAGTTGCGCTTGCTGGTAGCGGGTGATCAGCCCGGCGATCTGCCCCAATGGCGCCAGCACGCGGCTACCGAGCATGTAGGTCGCCACCAATGCGCCGACGCTGAGGTTGCCGGCGATGATGCTGTAGACCCCGGCGACAATCGTCGCCATCCCCGAGAACTGCTGAATGAACAGCGTGCCGTTGGTGGCCAGCGCCGAGAGGTTGCGCGCGTGGCTGTCGAGACGGGTTAGGGCGCCGTGGGTGCTTTCCCATTGGTGCTGGCGCTCGCTTTCGGCGCTGCACGCCTTGAGGGTTTCCAGGCCACCGAGGGTTTCGATCAGCAGCGCCTGGCGTTCAGCGCCGAGGCTCAGACTCTTCTGCACCGTGTCGCGCAGGCGCACCTGAATGATCATCGCGAAGATGATGGTCAGCGGAAACGCCAGCAGCGGAATCACCACCAACCAGCCGCCGAGCAGGCCGATCACCACCAGCATCAACACCACGAAGGGCAGGTCGATCAGGCTGGTCAGGGTCACGGCCGTGAGGAATTCACGCAGGCCCTGGAAGTCATGAATGCTCTGGGCGAAACCGCCGATGGTCGCCGGCCGCGCCTTCATCGACATGCCGGTGATGCGCTCGAATAAAGTCGCGGAAAGGATCACGTCGGTTTTCTTGCCTGCGGTGTCGAGCAAGTGTGCGCGCACTACCCGCAGCACCAGTTCGAAACCGGTGCCGATCAACAGCCCGATCGACAGCACCCATAGGGTCGACGTGGCCTGATTGGGCACCACGCGGTCGTAGGTCTGCATGACGAAAAGCGGCACCATCAGGCCTAACAGGTTGATCAGAAAACTGGCGAGGATCGCGTCGCTGTAGAGCCATTTCGACAGCTTCAGGGTGTCGCGAAACCACGCATGCACCCGCGGCACCAGCGGAGAACGCAGGTCTTCGAGTTCGTGGCGTGGCCGGGCGAACAAGGCCTGGCCACTGTAGTGTTCGCTGAGTTCTTCGCGGCTGACCCATTGCTCGCCGCCATCGGCTTCACTGGGCAGAATCAGCGCTTTACCGTCATCGCCAAACCGCCGCAGCACGGCGGTGCGACCGTCGTTGAGCAGCAGCAGAATCGGCAGATTCAGTGGCGAGATGTCTTTCAGTTCACGGCGCAACAGTCGCGCCTGCAACCCGGCCCGGGCGGCGGCACGGGGCAGCAGATCCAGGCTCAGGCGTTGTTTGTTCAGGGGCAGCCCGGCACTCAGGCTGGCGCGACTGACCGTCGCGCCATGGAGTTTGCAGAGGATCAACAGACCGTCGAGTAACGGATCATCGAAGCTCAGCCGCGGATCGACCCCGGAATGGCCGGGTTCCATGCTGGTCATATTGATCGCCTCTGTTGAACGGGCACGGGAATCCACACATTGATCGTTCCCACGCGGAGCGTGGGAACGATCAAGATCGCAGCCTTCGGCAGCGCCTACATAAAGGGTTACTTCAGTTCCGGCAGGCGCGCCTCGTTTTTCACTTCGGTCGCGGCGATCGCGTCGGCAGGCAGCACCACCCGTTGTTTGCTCAGCAACTGGCCCATGTTCGCCAGCACGCGGTACATCGAATATTCCTCGGTGTAGCGGATTTCGGTGTAGCGACGGTTGGCGTTGTAGAGCTCGTTTTCGCTGTCGAGCAAGTCGAGCAGGGTACGTTGGCCGAGGCCGAACTGATCCTGATACGCGGCGCGCACACGCTTGGTGGTGTCGGCGTATTCGCGGGCGGTCGGGGTTTGTTTCTTGGCGTTCTCCATGGCGTTCCAGGCCAGGCGAATGTTTTCATTGAGCTGGCGCAGGGCGTTGTTGCGGATGTCCATCGCCTGATTGATGTCGTGGGCGTTCGCAGCCAGGCGAGCCTTGTCGCTGCCGCCGCGGAACAGGTTGTAGTTCATCACCACACCCACACGCCATTCGTTGTCGTGGCCCTCATCGCCCTGCACGTTGTTGTTCGCGCCGACCGCCGCCTCTGCGTCGAAACGTGGATAGAACGGCGACTTGGCAACTTCGTATTGGCTTTCGGCCGATTGCACGTCGGCCTGGGCGGATTTCAGGTAAGGGTTGTTGTCGACCATGCTCTGCTGGGCTTCGCGCAGATCGGTAGGCAATTCGCCGCGGGTCGAGGCGGGGGTTTCCAGCTCATCGGGCATGCGCCCGACCACGCTGTAGAAGTTGGCTTCGGCATCGGACAGATCGACTTCGGCGGTGTCGAGGTTGTTTTGCGCCAGCGCCTTACGGGCTCCCGACTGGTCGGAGTCGGCGGTGCTGCCAACGCCGCGCTCGGTGCGCAGGCCGATCTGATCGTTGACCCGCAAGTGTGCTTGCAGGTTGTTGGTAGCCAGGGTCACCAGTTCGCGGCGCTTGAGCACTTCGAGATACACCTCGATGGTGCGCAGGGCCAGATCCTGCGCGGTGCCTTGCGCATAGTAGGCGCGCGAGTTCGAAACGCCCTTGGTGCGCTCGACCTCGTTGGCGGTGTTGAAACCGTCGAACAGCATCTGCCGCAAGCGCAGCTCGGACTGGGTGTAATTGAGAATGCGCGTGTCGTGATTGCCAAACGCGCGGGTGTTGGTGTTGTCGCTGTAGCCGCGACCATAAGCAGCGTTCAAATCGACCGACGGATAGAAGCCGCCCTTGGCGACTTTGACTTGTTCATCTGCCGACAGGCGTGCGTCCACGCGCGATGCAAGTTCCGGGTGTGTAGCGATAGTGCTCTGGATGGCTTCGGTGAGGTTCATGGCCTGGGCTTGAGAAGTGCAAGCCATGGCCAGCAAAACCGCGCTGCAGAGGGGGGTTAGAACGCGCATGGGTGCATCTCCCTGAGTCCTGATGGTGTCTTACTGTCGCCAAATATTTGACGATATTTTTAGGTGTAAGCGTTTCACTCTTGTAACAACAGAGCTAAGAACATCCTGAAGCGTAGCTAAGAAAAAATTTTCATAAGGCTTATGCCGAAAAAAACTTATGCGCTTTGTAAAAACCGGCACATTGTTCAGCTCGAAAGCCTTTGTTTTATGCGCTTCAGGGAGCTCAAAAAGGCTTGAGGAAAGTTCCATTCACTTTGCGACATACGGCGAAGTACTGCTGAAGGGGAGGGACGCGTAACGGTCAATGAGTGACAGATTTTTGTCACTTGGGTGATTCACCACCGTTACGTAGCGTTAGTAGGCGTGCTGCCTTGATCAGGATTCGGAAGTGCTTGATAGCACTCAAGTTTCCCGCTCAGACAGAACCTGCGAAACGAACTGTCGAGGGTGCGAGCGTCGCCCCGACAACCCGATTGAGCCATGGGCTGCTTCGCGAACCAGTGCCGACGGTGGTCGGCAGCGGAGGATTTCACATGGCAACGCTCATCGGCACCGTTACTAAAGTCATTGGTCAGGTTTTTGCGCAGGGCATCGACGGCACTCGTCGCGCCTTGGTCGAGGGCGACAAGTTGTTTGCCGGCGATCAACTGATCACCGGAGCCGAAGGCGCCGTCGCCGTTCATCTGCAAAATGGCCAGGATTTGACCTTGGGCCGCGGCAGTAACCTGACCATGACCAGTGAGCTGCTGGCCGGGCAGGCTGCTCATGTGAACACCGCAGAGGCCGTGACCCCGAGCGACGCGCAACTGACCGATGTCGAGCAGATCCAGAAAGCCATCGCTGCCGGTGACGACCCGACCAAAACCGCCGAAGCCACCGCCGCCGGCCCCAACGCCCCCGGCAACCCCAGTGGCGAATTGGGCGGCGGGCACAGTTTTGTCCTGCTGACGGAAGTCGGCGGGCGGGTCGATCCGATCATCGGGTTCCCCACCGCCGGGTTCAACGGCATTCCCGAGTTTCCCGAAGAGCGGCGTAACGCGGTCATCGACAATGGCGACAATGGCGACGACGGCGTCACACCCGTTGTGCCACCGCCGCCGGTGAATAATCTGGTGACCCTCAACGGCCTGGCGGCGCCCGGCGGAGAGCTGAACCTCAATGAAGCTAACCTGCCTGACGGCTCGGCGGCCAATCTCGGCGCCCTGACCCAGAGCGGCAGCTTCACGGTATCGGCGCCGGACGGTTTGACCAGCCTCAGCATCGGCGGTATCAACCTGATCAACGGCGGCGTGGCGGTCGGCTTCCCGCAGTCGATCACCACGCAACTGGGCAACACCCTGACGATCACCGGTTACAACCCGGCGACAGGCGTGGTCACTTACAGCTACACGCTCAATGGCAATGAAACCCACGCGGCGGGTGACGGCAGCAATAGTCTCAGTGAACAATTCACCGTGATTGCTGGCGACAGCAATGGCGACACCGCGACCGGTACGCTGGACGTCAACATCACTGACGACGTGCCCAGAGCGATCGATGACAGCAACGGCACCGCCTCGGAAACCCAACTCACGCTGACCGGCAACGTCCTGACCAACGATGTGCAAGGCGCCGACCGAGTTCCGACCGGTCCCATTACGCCCGGCACGTTCACCGGGACTTACGGCACGCTGGTGCTCAACGCCAACGGCACTTACACCTACACCCTGAACACCAGCGACGCAGATTTCAAAGCCCTGAACGGTGGCGGCGACGGCACGGAAACGTTCACCTATACCCTCACTGATGCCGACGGCGATACCAGCACCGCCAGCCTCGTTTTGCAGATCAATAACAATGACGATCCGGTGGTGATCAACGGTTTGAACGTCGAGGGCGGGGAACTGACGGTTTACGAGCAAAACCTCAGCGACGGCAGTGCGCCGGACTCCACTGCGCTGACTCAAAGCGGCACCTTCAGCATCACCGCGCTGGACGGCGTAACAACCCTGACGGTTGGCGGCATCGCAGTCGTCACTAACGGCGTGGCCGCAGGCTTCCCGCAATCGATCACTACACCTTTGGGCAGCACGCTCACCATCACCGGGTTCAACGCCGCAACCGGCGTTGTCAGCTACAGCTACACCCTCGCCGATAACGAAGCGCACCCGACCGCCAACGGCGCCAACAACTTGCCTGAGCAATTCGCTGTCACCGTGGTCGACGACAACGGCACCACGGCCAACGCGACCCTAGACGTGAACATCGTCGACGACTTGCCAAAAGCCGTGGACGACAGCAACACAACCACGGCTTCGGAAAGCCAGCTCACGCTGACCGGCAACGTCCTGACCAACGATGTGCAAGGCGCCGACCGAGTTCCGACCGGTCCCATTACGCCCGGCACATTTACCGGGACTTACGGCACGCTGGTGCTCAACGCCAACGGCACTTACACCTACACCCTGAACACCAGCGACGCCGATTTCAAAGCCCTGAACGGCGGCGGCAACGGCACGGAAACGTTCACCTATACCCTCACTGATGCCGACGGCGATACCAGCACCGCCAACCTCGTTTTGCAAATCCACAACAACGACGATCCGGTGATCATCAACGGCCTCGACGTCAATGGCGGCGAGCTGACGGTTTACGAGCAAAACCTCAGCGACGGCAGTGCGCCGGATTCCACTGCTCTGACTCAAAGCGGCACCTTCAGCATCACCGCGCTGGACGGCGTAACAACCCTGACGGTTGGCGGCATCGCAGTGGTCACCAACGGCGTGGCCGCAGGCTTCCCGCAATCGATCACTACACCTTTGGGCAGCACGCTCACGATCACCGGGTTCAACGCCACAACCGGCGTGGTCAGTTATAGCTACACCCTCGCCGATAACGAAGCGCATCCGACCGCCAACGGCGCCAACAACTTGCCTGAGCAATTCGCTGTCACCGTGGTCGACGACAACGGCACCACTGCCAATGCGACCCTAGACGTGAACATCGTCGACGACTTGCCAAAAGCGGTGGACGACAGCAACCCAACCACCGCCTCGGAAACCCAACTCACGCTGACCGGCAATGTGCTGACCAACGATGTGCAAGGCGCCGACCGTGTGCCGACCGGTCCCATTACGCCCGGCACGTTCACCGGGACTTACGGCACGCTGGTGCTCAACGCCAACGGCACTTACACCTACACCCTGAACACCAGCGACGCAGATTTCAAAGCCCTGAACGGCGGCGGCAACGGCACGGAAACGTTCACCTATACCCTCACTGATGCCGACGGCGATACCAGCACCGCCAACCTCGTTTTGCAAATCCACAACAACGACGATCCGGTGATCATCAACGGCCTCGACGTCAATGGCGGCGAGCTGACGGTTTACGAGCAAAACCTCAGCGACGGCAGTGCGCCGGATTCCACTGCGCTGACTCAAAGCGGCACCTTCAGCATCACCGCGCTGGACGGCGTAACAACCCTGACGGTTGGCGGCATCGCAGTGGTCACCAACGGCGTGGCCGCAGGCTTCCCGCAATCGATCACTACACCTTTGGGCAGCACGCTCACCATCACCGGATTCAACGCCGCAACCGGCGTTGTCAGCTACAGCTACACCCTCGCCGATAACGAAGCGCATCCGACCGCCAACGGCGCGAACAATCTGCCTGAGCAATTTGCGGTCACTGTGGTCGACGACAACGGCACTACTGCCAACGCGACCCTCGATGTAAACATCGTCGACGACCTGCCAAAAGCCGTGGACGACAGCAATCCAACCACCGCCTCGGAAAGCCAACTGACGCTGACCGGCAACGTGCTGACCAACGATGTGCAAGGCGCCGACCGCGTCCCTACCGGCCCGGTTACGGCCGGCACGTTCACCGGGACTTACGGCACGCTGGTGCTCAACGCCAACGGCACTTACACCTACACGCTGAACATCAGCGACGCCGACTTCAAAAACCTGCACGGCGGCGGCAACGGCACAGAGAACTTCACCTACACCCTCACTGATTCGGACGGCGATACCAGCACCGCGAATCTGGTTTTGCAGATCCACAACAACGATGACCCGGTGATCATCAACGGCCTGGATGTGAATGGCGGCGAACTCACCGTTTACGAGAAAAACCTCAGCGACGGCACCAGCCCCAACACCCCGGCGCTGACCCAGAGCGGTACCTTCACCGTAACCGCCCTCGATGGTCTGCAAACCCTGACCGTGGGCGGCATCAACGTGGTGACCGGCGGCGTGGCCGCAGGCTTCCCGCAATCGATCGTCACGCCGCTGGGCAGCACGCTGACCATCACCGGTTACAACCCGACAACCGGCGTGGTCAGCTACAGCTACACCCTGGTCGACAACGAAACCCACCCGAACGCCAACGGCGCCAACAGCATCACCGAGAACTTCAACGTCGTCGCCACAGACACCGACGGCAGCACTGCCAGCGGGCAGATCAACGTCAACATCGTCGATGACCTGCCGAGCGCCTATCCTGATGCGGCGTCGGTGGCCGAGGGCGGTACCGTCAGCGGCAATGTGCTGAATAACGACATCGGCGGCGCCGACGGCCCGGCGGTTACCGGCGCGGTGGTCGGCGTGCGTGCAGGTTCCGACACGTCGACCTCGGCCATCGGTGGCTTGAACGCGCAAATCAACGGCACCTACGGCTACCTGACGCTCGATGCCAACGGCAACGCGGTCTACCACAGCAATCCGAATGGGGTGAACGGCCCCGGTGCGGTGGATGTGTTCACCTACACCGTGCGCGATGCCGACGGTGACGAAAGCACCACGACCATCACCATTGATGTCGCCAACAGCAAACTGTATGCGGTCAGTGACACCGACGTCACCGTCTTTGAGAAAGCCCTCGACCTGACCAAGGACGGCGCCGATCTGGCCCCTGGTACGGTCACCGGCAGCGACCCGACCAACACTGGCGAAACCGCGTCCGGCACGCTGGTCGGCTCGGTCACCGGTGCGGTCGGTGCGATCAGCTATGCGCTGGTCGGCAGTGCCACCGGCAACTACGGGCAGATCGTGCTCAATTCCAACGGCACTTACACCTACACCCTGACAGCGCCGGCGACCACCTCGCCGAATGCCGACGACGGCGCCAACACCCTGACCGAATCCTTCACCTATCAGGCCACCGATTCGCTGGGCAATATTGTCAACAGCACCATCGTTGTCAGCATCGTCGATGACGTGCCAAAAGCTGTGAACGACAGCAACGCGAACACCGCTTCGGAATCGTTGCTGACCCTCAACGGCAATGTGCTGACCAATGATGTTCAAGGTGCGGACGTGGTCGCGACCGGGCCGATCACTGCCGGCACGTTTGTCGGGACTTACGGCACCCTGGTGCTCAACGCCAACGGCACTTACACCTACACGCTGAACACCAGCGACGCCGATTTCAAAGCCCTGAACGGTGGCGGCAACGGCACGGAAACCTTCACCTACACCCACACCGATGCCGACGGAGACACCAGCACCGCCAACCTGGTGCTGAACATCCACAACAACAACGATCCGGTGGTACTCAACGGCCTCGACGTCTACGGCGGCGAACTCACCGTCTACGAGAAAAACCTCAGCGACGGCACCAGCCCCAACACCCCGGCGTTGACCCAGAGCGGCACCTTTACCGTCACCGCGCTTGATGGTCTGCAGACCCTCACCGTGGGCGGGATCGCGGTGGTCACCAACGGCGTGGCCGCAGGTTTCCCGCAATCGACTGTTTCGCCACTGGGCAGCACGTTCACCATCACCGGCTACAACCCGGCGACCGGTGTGATCAGCTACAGCTACACCCTGGTGGATAACGAAACCCATCCAAATGCCAACGGTGCCAACAGCCTCACCGAGAACTTCACAGTGGTGGCGACCGACACCGATGGCAGCACCGCCAGCGGCCAGATCAACGTCAACATCATCGATGACCTGCCGACCGCCAAACCCGACACCGGCTCAGTGGCGGAGGGCGGCACCGTCAATGTCAGCGTTTTGGGTAATGACGTCAGCGGTGCCGATGGCGCGGCCACGGTGGTCGGCGTGCGCGCCGGCAGCAACACCGGCACCTCGGCCGTCGGCGGCCTCAACAGCAATATCAACGGCGCCTACGGTTACCTGACCCTGGACGCAGCAGGCAACGCCGTTTACCACAGCAACCCGAACTCGGTGAGCCCGCCGGGCGCCACTGACACCTTCACCTACACCATCCGTGACAGTGACGGCGATGAAAGCACCACCACCATCACCATCAACGTTGCCGACAGCAAACTCGTGGCCTCGGTCGATCAGGACGTAACGGTTTACGAAAAAGCCCTCGACCTGACCAAGGATGGCGCGGATCTGGCACCGGGCACGGTCACCGGCAGCGATCCGACCAACACTGGCGAAACCGCCACCGGAACACTGGTTGGCGCCGTCACCGGCGGCAGTGGCGCGATCACTTACACACTGGTCGGCAGCGCCACCGGCACCTACGGGCAGATCCAGCTCAACGCCGACGGCACCTACACCTACACACTGACTTCGGCGCCGAAAACCTCGCCGAACGCCAACGACGGGCCGAACACTCTGAGCGAAAGCTTCACCTACAAAGCCACCGACGCGCTGGGCAACAGCACCACCAGCACCCTCGTCGTCAACATCGTCGATGACGTGCCGAAAGCCGTGGCCTCGGATCGTTCGGTGACAGCGGTGGAGATCGATTCCAATCTGCTGATCGTCCTCGACATCTCCGGCAGTATGGCCGACGCGTCCGGCGTGCCGGGCCTGTCGCGGCTGGCCTTGGCCAAGCAGGCCATCAGCGCCTTGCTCGACAAGTACGATGATCTGGGCGATGTGAAAGTGCAGCTCGTCACCTTCAGCAGCAACGCCACTGACAGAACTGCGGTGTGGGTGGACGTGGCCACGGCCAAAACCATTCTCGCCGGGCTCACGGCGGGTGGCGGCACCAACTACGACGCCGCCGTGGCGGTGATGCAAACCGCGTTCAATACCTCGGGCAAACTCACCGGGGCGCAGAACGTTGGCTACTTCTTCTCCGACGGCAAACCCAACGAAGGCGACATCAACGCCGCTGACGAAGCCGCGCTGAAAAACTTCCTCGATGCCAACAACATCAAGAACTACGCGATCGGCCTGGGCAGCGGCGTGAGCAATGCCAACCTCGATCCACTGGCCTACGACGGCATCAACCACACCAACACCAACGCGGTGGTGGTCACCGACCTCAACCAGCTCAACTCGGTGCTGTCGGGCACCGTGGAAGGCGCACCGGTTACCGGTTCGTTGCTGGGCCAGGGCGGCACCTTCGGCGCCGATGGCGGGTTCATCAAATCCATCGTGGTTGACGGCACCACCTACACCTACGATCCGAAAGCCAACGGCGGACAGGGTTCGCTGGTGCCAAGCGGCGGCGTCAATCACGGTACGTTCAACACCGCAAACAACACGTTGAGCATCGCCACCAACAACAGCGGCACGCTGCTGATCAACCTCGACACCGGCGAGTACACCTACACCTCGCAAAAAACCACCACCACGGTGATCACCGAGAACATCGGCTTCACCGTGAGTGACAACGACGGCGACCTCGCCAGCTCGACGCTGACCGTGAAGGTGATCCCCAACGCGCCGCCCGTGGCGATGGACGACCACATCATCACCAACGTGCTGTCGGGCAACATCGTCGTGCCGGGCGAACTGCTGCTGGCCAACGACACCGATCCGAATGGCGATACGCTCAACGCTACGCCAACCAGCTTCAACACCGGCTGGATCTCGAAAGCGGCGGACTTCACCGGCACCGGCGCCATCAGCTTCACCGGCAACAACCCCAACACTGCTGCCAACCAGAACCTGGCCAATGTGCGCAATTCGTTCTCGGCCAACGCGGCGACCATGACCGCCGTGCTGGTGGTCAGCGGCTACCTCGGTGCGGTGACCAACACCAACGCCAACGATGAAGATCGCATCACCGTCAACCTGCGCCAGGGCGAAACCCTCAATCTGGATCACAACCTGGCAGCCGGTAACGTCAGCATGGAGTACTCGATCAACGGTGGCGCCTACATGGCGCTGGCGGACGGCCAAACCCTCACCGCGACGTCGGACGGCGTCTACCAGATCCACATCACCAACATCACCAACCCCGCGGGTGGTAACGCCAACGGGTCGGAAAACTACCAACTGACCATGACCCTCAACTACGCCGGGGCACATGACATCACTCCGGATTACAACGGCACCTACACCGCCAACGACAACCACGGTGGCAGCGACACGGCCGCCGTAACCATCAGCTATCAGGATGGTCACACCCTCACCGGCACTGCGGGCGATGACGTACTGGTGGCCGGCACCGGCAACAACATCCTCAACGCTGGCGACGGCAACGACGTGCTCACCGCAGGCTCCGGCAATAACGAAATGCACGGCGGCGCCGGTAACGACTTGATCTACAGTGGCCCGGGCAATGACCTGCTCGACGGCGGCAGCGGCATCGACACCGCGAGCTACGCCCATGCCACTGCCGGGGTCACGGTCAACCTCGGCCTGCTTGGTGCGCAAAACACCCTTGGCGCCGGGACGGACACCCTGACCGGTATCGAAAACCTCGTCGGCTCGAACTTCAACGACAGCCTGACCGGCGACAACAATAACAACGTGATCAACGGCGGTTTGGGCAACGACACCCTCAACGGTGGCGGCGGCGATGACCTGCTGATCGGCGGCCTGGGCAACAACACGATGACCGGCGGCGCAGGGGCTGACACCTTCCAGTGGCTCAAAGGCAACAGCGGCCACGACCTCATCACCGACTTCACCCCCGGCACCGACAAGCTCGACCTGTCGCAACTGCTGCAAGGTGAAAACGGCAGCACGTCGTCACTCGATGACTACCTGCACTTCACCGTCACCGGCAGTGGCGCGTCGGTGCTCACCAGCATCGACGTCAGCGCCATGGCCGGCGCCACGCCGAACCAGACCATCGACCTGGCCGGCGTCAACCTGGCTAGCCACTACGGCGTTACGCCGGGGGCGGGTGGGGTGATTGCCAGCGGGCATGACACGGCGACGATCATCAGCGGCATGTTGAATGATCATTCGTTGAAGGTGGATACGGTGTGATCGGCCTTTGATTCAGGCCTGAAACGACAAAACCCGCCGTCCCGGTTGAACGGGGCGGCGGGTTTTTCATGCCCGAAGACAGGTGTTATCTGAGGGGCTGCCTTCGCGAGCAGGCTCGCTCCCACCATTGACCGCGTTCCACTGTGGGAGCGAGCCTGCTCGCGAGGGGGCCAGAGTTGCCATCGAATGCTCAGCGGGTGTTCACCACGCCGGCATCAGCCCGGCAACTCCAGATTATCCAGCACCCGATTCACCGCCAGTTCTCCCAGCATGATCAGTTGCGCAATGCCCTGTAGGGTTCTGCGCTGCGACGCGGGTATGAGATGGGCGAAGTCATTGGCGATGGTTCGTGCTGAAGCGAGGGTTTCGCAGGCATCGGCCAGTAGCTCCTCGTTTTTGAAGTCCGCGGTAGCGGCGTACATTCTGCGGTTTTTACGTGGCGGAGGCGTCGAGCCAGGCGAGCAGAGGTAATGATCGAGGGCGCGGTCGGCGGCTTCGTTGAGCTTTTTCGAGTCGAGGGATTCGTAGGGGGAGGTGGGGTCGGTTTCAGGCGGGTTGGGCGTTGGTTTGATCATGGTTAAAGTCTCTAGAGTAGTGAAGCTACCACCGTTCGCTGCTAACGAAGGAGGTGGCGGCTGTACGCGGGTTAGCAGACCAGGACTCTAGAACCCGGCGCACCGAAGTGCCCCACGCAAAGCCGCCATAACGGCAACGGACTTTGTGCGTCTAGAGAAAACCCGGGCTGCTAAACCCGATCACTGAAAAGTCAGCGACCGAGCCACAACAGAACCCGCCCCCAAGGCGCACAAGCCGGCGGATTCTGGCGTAGCTGTAGGCAATTACGCAAGGCTGTGTAGCCTCAGAGAGTGTTTGCAGGCCTGGTTTAAACGTAGGTGTTTAAAGTCAAAAGATCGCAGCCTGCGGCGGCTCCTACAGAGGATCTTCATGAGCTGCCGCAGGCTGCGATCTTTTAGCGTTTCAGGATTTACGCAGGGTCTTCTGCCGAAGAATATAAACCGTCACCAACACCGCACTGGTCAGCATGAACCCTCGCGCCCACGGCAGCGGCACCAGATAGCAGGAAAACAGTATGCTCGCCCACATCAGCCCGATCGCGTAGACCTTGCCCTTGAGCGGAATGCCGTTGCCATCGAGGTAATCGCGAATCCACGGCCCAAGGCGCGGATGCTCGACCAGCCAGCGATAAAAACGCGGAGAGCTGCGGGCGAAACACGCGGCCGCGAGCAATAGAAAGGGGGTAGTGGGCAGGACAGGCAGGAAAATCCCGATCACCCCCAATGCGACGCTAAGCCAGCCGATGGCCAGCAGGATGTAGCGCAACATCAGGGGGCGGTTGCCTATGGGGTTGTCCATAGGCCGTATCTTAGTGGTGACGAGGCTTGAGAATCGCCGGTTTTTCGTCTGGAGCCTGGCACAGCAGGTACAGCGCGGTCAGGGCTTCCGGGATCTTTACGATCATGTCGTCCATCAGGTTGGCGTCTTTGGCGATGTCTTCGAACTCTGGCTGTTCGTCGAACAGGCCCGAACCGACCATGATCGGCAGAAGCATTTCGCTGACTTCTTCTTCGGCGGTTTCGAACCATGCCGCTTCGCGCAGGAACACGCCTTCCATGAAGCCGATGCACCAGCCACGCAGTTCCGAATCGTCCGGCTCTTCGCCCAGATCCAGTTCGCATGGCAGTTCGAATTCTTCGTCGGACGCCAGTTGGCGGGCGATGTGCGCCTTGAGGCCGATCAGGGTGGCTTCGATCTCTTCGCGCTGTGCCTCGCTGCTGTAATGCGGCTCTTCGGCGAACAGGGCGTCGATCCACTCACGTTCCGATACGTCTTCCGCGCAGATCGACAACGCGGTGAGGTAACCGTGGGCGGCCACGTAATCCAGCGCCTCGTCATGCAGTTCGTCGGCGTCGAGGAAGACTTGCAGGCGGGTCAGTTGCTCAGCGAAGGACATTACGGGGCTACCTTGGGGGAATAAACAATGCGGGAATTCTAGGCCTTCTTGAGCGCTCAAGCCAGCCGCATGGCAGATTTGCCTGATTGCGGCAGGTTTCTCGAGTCTCTTATCAGCGGCACCCTCTGCGGGGGAGGGCTCGGGTATACTGCCGCGTTTTGCGATCCCTGCCCGTATTGCGGCCGCCATGCAACGCGCCCTTACGTTTTGTTTAAGCAGCTCAGGCTGTCTTGAACCAGCCTGAGCAGGGATGTTTCGGTAGATTTTTGGAGTTTTTATGCTCGAACAGGCTCAACGCGTCCTCAAGGACATCTTCGGCTACGACAGTTTCCGTGGCCGGCAGGGTGCAATCATTGAGCGCGTGGCCAGCGGCGGTGATGCGCTGGTGCTGATGCCTACCGGTGGCGGCAAGTCCCTGTGCTTCCAGGTGCCCGCGTTGTTGCGCGATGGCCTGGCGGTGGTTGTCTCGCCGTTGATCGCCTTGATGGACGATCAGGTCGCCACCCTTGAAGAGCTGGGTGTGGCCGCCGCCGCGCTGAACTCCACTTTGAGCGCCGAACAGCAGCGTGATCTGGCGGCGCGGATCAAGCGCGGTGAAGTGAAGATGTTGTATCTGGCGCCCGAGCGTCTGGTGCAGCCGCGCATGTTGTCGTTCCTGCAAGGGCTGAACATTGCCCTGTTCGCCATCGACGAAGCCCACTGCGTATCGCAATGGGGCCACGACTTCCGTCCGGAATACCTGCAACTTGGCCAATTGGCCGAGATGTTCCCCGATGTGCCGCGCATCGCCCTGACTGCCACCGCCGACAAGCGAACTCGCGAAGAAATCGTCACCCGCCTGCATCTGCAGAACGCCGAGCGCTTCCTGTCGAGCTTCGACCGGCCGAACATCTTCTATCGCATCGTGCCCAAGGAGCAGCCACGCAAGCAGTTGCTGGCGTTTCTGGCCGAGCGGCGCAGCGATGCCGGCATCGTCTATTGCCTGTCGCGTAAAAAGGTCGAGGAAGTTGCGGCGTTCCTCAGCGAGCAGGGTTTCCCCGCGCTGCCTTATCACGCCGGCCTGCCCAATGAGCTGCGTGCGTTCAATCAGAAGCGCTTCTTAAATGAGGAAGGGTTGATCATGGTCGCCACCGTGGCGTTCGGTATGGGCATCGACAAGCCCAACGTGCGCTTCGTCGCTCACCTCGATCTGCCGAAATCCCTTGAGGCGTATTACCAGGAAACCGGACGCGGCGGCCGTGACGGTCTGCCGGCGGATGCGTGGATGGCCTACGGCCTGCAAGACGTGGTGATGCTCAAGCAGATGCTGCAGAACTCCGAAGGTGACGAACGTCACAAGCGTCTGGAGCAGCACAAGCTTGACGCCATGCTGTCGCTGTGTGAGGAGACCCGCTGCCGTCGTCAGACCCTGCTGGCCTATTTCGATGAAGAGATGGCCGAACCTTGCGGCCATTGCGACAACTGCGTCGATGGCGTGCAGACCTGGGACGCCACCGAGCCTGCACGTCAGGCGCTGTCGGCGATCTATCGCACCGGTCAGCGTTATGGCGTCGGCCATCTGGTCGATGTGCTGCTGGGCAAGGACAACGAAAAGATTCGCAGCTTCGGCCATCAGCATCTCTCTGTGTACGGCGTCGGCAAGGCGCTGAGCGAGAGTGAATGGCGCTCGCTGTTCCGCCAGTTGGTGGCGCGCGGCCTGGCCGATGTCGATCACGAAGGCTACGGCGGCCTGCGTCTGAGCGACACCTGCCGGCCGCTGCTCAAGGGCGAGGTTACGCTGGAACTGCGCCGCGATCTCAAGCCGCAGGTCACCGCCAAAAGCGGCAGCAAGAGCCCGGCCAGCCAATTGGTGCGCGGCGAAGAGCGCGAACAGTGGGAAGCCCTGCGTGCGCTGCGGCGCAAACTCGCCGAAGAGCATGGTGTGCCGCCGTACGTCATCTTCCCCGACTCGACCTTGCTGGAAATGCTCCGCAGCCAACCGACATCGCTGGCGGATATGGCTCGTGTCAGCGGCGTCGGCGCGCGCAAGCTGGAACGTTATGGCGAGGCCTTCCTCGAAGTGCTCGGCGGCGAAGCGGAGGCGCCGAAAGTGGTGGCCGACGTGCGTCACGAATTGATCACCCTGGCTCGCGCCGGCATGACGCCGATGCAGATCGCCGGTCAGTTGCAATGCTCGGAAAAGAACGTCTACACCATGCTCGCCGAGGCTATTGGCAAGCAGCAGTTATCGCTGGAGCAGGCGCTCGACCTGCCGGAAGAACTGATGGGTGAAGTGCAGGACGCATTCCTTGACGGCGAGGGCGAACTGCCGCCGGTCGCCGAAGTGGCTGAGCTGTTTGCTGGTCGTGTTCCAGAAGGTGTTCTTTATTGCGTGCGGGCTGCGCTGCAATCGGAATTCGAAATGTAAGGCGGCGTTTGCGCCAAGCCCCATACAGTTGTAACGATTCAGTACAGAGCGCCACTTGCCTATAGCTGCAGCTCATGCTTAGCTGACTAATAATTAGTTTTTCTCTATTACTTCAGTTTAATCACGAGAGTTTTATGCCGTTAACCGATCAACACCGCTTTGGCATGCAACTGGCCCAGATGTCGCGCGGCTGGCGTGCCGAACTGGACCGCCGGCTGGCGGGCCTGGGGCTGTCCCAGGCACGCTGGCTGGTGCTGCTGCACCTGGCGCGTTTCGAAGACGCCCCGACCCAGCGAGAGCTGGCGCAAAGCGTCGGCGTTGAAGGCCCGACGCTGGCACGCTTGCTCGATAGTCTGGAAGGCCAGGGTCTGGTGCAACGCCAGTCCGTGATGGAAGACCGCCGGGCGAAAAAAATCGTCCTCTGTGCCCCGGCCCTGCCACTGATTGAGCAGATTGAAACCATTGCCACCCAACTGCGTCACGAATTGTTCGAAGGCGTCGACGAGGCGGATTTGAAGGTGTGCATGCGAGTTCACGGGCACATTCTGGGCAACCTGGAAAAATCTTGAGGCATAACCACGTGCCGGTTTTTTGAGGGATCGCGCTGAGCAAGCTATAAGAACTACTAGGCAATATCGTGTTCGTACCGGATGTGCGAACGCATAGAAGTCGGTTTTGCTTATTAAAGGGATGCTCATGCTCGCAAGTTGGCACGTGGTACTGCGCATTTGCGCCAAAGGGCTGTTGGTCGCTGGCGCCGTCGGCTATTCAACCTTGTCGTTGGCTCTGGGGCTGGGTGACATCACGGTTCATTCGGGCCTTAATCAGCCGCTCAAGGCCGATATTGCGCTGATCGATGTCGGTGCTTTGGCGCAAAGTGACCTGTCGGTGAGCCTGGCCACGGCAGACGAATTCGGCAGTGCCGGGGTCGAACGGGTGTTCTTTCTCAACGACCTCAAGTTCACGCCGATCCTGCATGGCAATCGCCAGATGATCCGGGTCACCTCCAGCAAACCGGTCAATGAACCCTTTCTGAATTTCCTCGTGCAGCTCAATCAGCCCAATGGCCGCGTGTTGCGCGAATACACCATACTGATCGATCCGCCGGGCTCGCCGGGTATCGTGCCAGCCACCGATGAACCGGATCCGCGCGCGCAGTCTTCGGCGTTTCCCACGGTCGAACCGGTCACCGCGCTGCCCCAGGCAGCGCAGGGCAAGCGCGGAACACCTGCGGTGCCACCACCGACGACGGCGCCGGCCAACGAGGCGCTGGCCGAGCAATTGGCCGCCAGCGTGCTGCAGAGCCAACAATTGCAAAAGTCCCTGGACGAGCTGAATGCGAAATTGCAGGCACAGGATGTGCAGATTGCCGACGGCAAGAAGCAGGTCAGTGATCTGCAGACACGCTTGGCCGAATCTCAGAAGCCACCGCCAGCGCCGGTGGTAACTCCGGCACCTGCTGCGGTTGTTGTACCGGTCGAGTCCACGGACGACGGGTTGAACTGGCCACTGCTCGGAGGTTTGTTGTTACTGCTGGGGGCATTGGCTGCGTTGTTCGTTCACCGTCGACGCCAACAAAAGGTGCCGAGTGACACACCAGTGCCGTTGTTGCCGCTGCGCAATGAGGTCGATGTGGATGAATCCGAGAGCGCCGAACCGGTCAGGACTCACGCCTCAGCCGAGCATCGTGAAGAGCCGGCGGCGGGTGATGTCCTGGAAGCCGTGGGCATTTACCTGGCATACGGGCGACTTGGCGAAGCAGCCGGGTTGTTGCGCGATGCGCAGCACAAGGAGCCGGACCGCATCGATATCGGCCTGCAATTGCTCGAGGTGCTGGGGCGTCAGGGCGATAGTGCTGCTTACGAGCAGCAGGAAAGTCATTTGCGTGCGCGTGGAGTGGAGGCTCACCAGTTGCAGGATATTCGCGCCCGGCATCCGAAACTGACGAGTACTGAGCCGCTGGCGGCAACGGCGCCATTGGTCGCCAGCATTACGCCTGTCATTGTTGCCGCTCCCGAATCCGCTGCGGCTGAACATGATTTCGAGTTGAATCTGGATGAGTTGTCGATGGATTCCAGCTGGGATCTGGAGGACAGCCGTGCGGCACCGGTTCAGCCACCAGCCGAAGCGTCCGCTTTGGGTTCCAGCCTGCAAGTGTTGCCGCAGGACTTTGAATTGCCGGAAACCGCGACCAGCGAGGAAGCCGAGCTTGAGTGGATCCCCGAGCCGGACGCGCAGCCGCTGGACGATGACTTTCTCAATGAGTTTTCTGATCCGGAGCCATCGCTCGCGCTGGAGCCGTTGGCGTTGCAAATGTCGGAGCCCGAAGAGGCGGCAGGTTCCGGGAAGCTCGAACAGGCTCAGACCTGCATCGATGACGGCGATATCGACAGCGCGATTGCGTTGCTCAATGAATTGCTCAAGGAAGGGGATGAGCCTTTAAAGCAAACCGCGCGGACCCTTCTGGCAGGCATCCGCTGATCCCCTGTAGAAGCTGCCGAAGGCTCGGGCCGCGATCGGACGATCTTTTCAAAGCAAGATCAAAAGATCGCAGCCTCGTTTCACTCGACAGCTCCTACAGGGGTATTCAAAAGGTTTGGCCCAGATTCAAATACACAGCCTGCTCATTCGCATCATTCAACCCATAACTGAAATTCAACGGCCCCAGTGGTGTATCGAAGCCAATAAACACACTGGCCGCATTAATGTAGCCACTGTCGAATTCATTATCGTTGTTCCACGCTCGCCCACGTTCCAGCGAGGCGCCGGCGTACAGCGGGAAATCCAGCGGCAGATACGAACGCGGTGTCAGCCGACGGTAATACACCGCCCGCATCAAACTGACGTTCTGCCCGGAAATCGCGTCCTCACGGAAACCTGACAACTGCCGAGCGCCGCCGAGCAGGAAGCTCGACGTCACCACATTGGTGTCGTCGAGTGTGCGGCCATAGCGTCCCCCCAGAATCAGCGTGTCGGGTCCGTGACTCATGGCTTTATCGAGTTTGAATTCCCATTGTCGGTAGCGTGTGTCTGAACCCAGGCTCGGTTCAAATTGCAGGAAGGTCAAGCTGACGTCCTTGCCCTCGTGCGGGTAGTAAACGTTGTCCAGCGAGTCGTAGGAATATTTCAACGAATAGAAGCCTTCGTTGAAGTTTTCGCTGGGCAGATCCTGATCGCCAATACGCACGTCGGCCTTGCCCCAGGCTTCACCGACACCCAAACGCACTTCGCCATTGTTGCCGATCTGCCGACCGACATTCAGGGCCATTCCGTAGCGCTCGACCCGGTATTGAGCGATCGGATCATTGTCGAGCACCGCATCGACGTTCTGTGCCTCAAACACCACCGAGGGCGCGATGAAGTAGCGAGAGCCGACGTCCAGTGGCTGATAAAACTCGCTGTACAGCTCCTGTTTTTCGCCGATCTGTGCGCGGGTCAGCCATTCCGCACCGAGGCGGTTGATGCCGTTGATACGGTAGCTGGCGCCAAGGTTGAAGGCGCTGGCGCCGCGCATGTCGTCCGACAGGTTGAGGCCGACTCGCAGGTAGTCGGTGCCGCTGCGCTTGCCCCGGGCGCTGATCACCAACGTGTGATCCTGACCCTTGTGCACTACGCGGTATTGCACCTGCTCGAAGTAATCGAGGCCGTACAAGGTGCCCATGTCCGAATGCAGTCGGCCCAGATCCAGCGGCTCGCCGATGTGCTGACGGATGTAGTAACGGATCACATCGTCGTCGACTTTCGAGTCATTCTCGACCTTGATCGCGGTGATGATCGGCGTGCGTTGGCCGGGCGCGCGCGCGGCGTTGAGTTGGGCATCCTGAGCAACCACCGGTTTGAGCCGTGCCAGGCGGGCATCGAGGATTTTGGTAGCGCGGTAACCGGCATCTATCATTTCCTGGGCGCGGCCGAAATCAGTGACGCCGAAACTCGCCAGCGCCGGTTGGATCAGCACGTCTGTCGGCTTCAGCGCGGCCAGTTGCTCCTCGGAGTTGCGCCGGGTCATCAAGGTGATCGACTGGTTAAGTACATCAACCACGGTGGTCAGTTGCTTGCGGTTGCGCAGCGGTGTGCCGATGTCGACGACAATGGCGATGTCGACGCCCATTTCCCGTGCGACATCGAGCGGGATGTTGTCGGTCATGCCGCCATCCACCAGCAGCCGGCCATCAAGTTCGACCGGGGCGAACACCGCAGGGATCGACATGCTGGCGCGGATCACCTGGGGCAGGTGACCTTTGCGGAACACCACTTTCTCGCCGTTGGCGATGTCGGTGGCCACGGCGCGGAAGGGGATCGGCAGTTTGTCGAAGTCCCGGGTGTCGCTGGTGTGCGCCAGCAGGCTTTCCAGCAGCAGCGCCAGGTTCTGGCCCTGAATCACCCCCAGCGGCAGGCCGACGCTGCCGTCGTCGCGAAAGCTCAGTTTCTGCTTCACCAGAAAATCGCGGTCATCCTGCTTGCGCCGGAACGGCACGTCTTCCCGGGGCGGCGCATCGGACAACGCCTGTTGCCAGTCGATGCTCAGGGCGAGTTTTTCCAGTTCGTCGATCTTGTAGCCCGAGGCATACAGGCCGCCAACCACCGCGCCCATGCTGGTGCCGGCAATCGCATCAATCTTGATGCCTTGCTCCTCCAGCGCCTTGAGCACGCCGATGTGCGCCAACCCGCGAGCGGCACCACCGGACAGCACGAGGCCGACTTTCGGTCGCGGCGTTTCGCTGGCGAAAACGAACAGAGGAAGGAAACCAAGCAGCAGGCAGAACAGCAGACGGCGCATTGTGAGTCTCGGGGCAAGCGGTAAAGCCGGCTATTATAGCGGCGCCCTCTGTCTCAGGAGTTTCCACGAACATGACCGTCGCAAAAGCAGAAGTTGTCATCACTTATTGCACCCAATGCCAGTGGCTGCTGCGCGCCGCGTGGCTGGCGCAGGAACTGCTCAGCACCTTCGGCGATGATCTGGGCAAAGTGTCACTGGTGCCGGGCACCGGCGGGGTGTTTCACATCACTTGCGATGACGTGCAGATCTGGGAGCGCAAGGCCGATGGTGGTTTTCCGGAAGCCAAGGTGCTCAAGCAGCGAGTGCGCGATCAGATCGATCCTGACCGCGACCTCGGCCACAACGACCGTACTCAATGAGAGGTTGCTTCGGCGGCGACGGTTTTTTTGTCGGCATGGCCAGACATGCGTGCCGACACCACGATGGCGACGATGATCAATGCGCCGCCGAGAAGCATGCGTAACGTCGGGTTCTCATTGAACAGCAGCCAGGCGATGGTGATGCCGTAGACCGGCTCCATGGCGAACACCACTGCGGCGGTGCGCGCCTTGATCACCGCCAGGCTGGCGACGAACAGGCTGTGGGCGACGCCGGTGCAGAACACCCCGAGCAGGGCGATCCACAACCAGTCCAGTGCGCGCACTTCGCTCAGTTGCGGCGCCGCGACCGGCAGCAGACACAACGCCACCACCACGTTTTGACACAACGCCGCCTGCACCGCCGGGATGCGTCCGGAGCTGGCGCGGTTGGTCAGCGACAGCAGGGAAAACAACAGCCCGGACAGCACCGCCCAGAGCAAACCGACGGTAGAGCCGCTGGCCAGATCGAACGCCGGGGTCACCAGCACCAGACCGACGCTCACCAGCACCACCAGCACAATTTCATTGGCGCGGATGCGCTCACGAAAGATCAGCCCTTCGAGAATCACCGTGAAGGCCGGGAAACTGGCAAAGCCCAACGTCGCGATCGCCACGCCGGCAACCTTCACCGCAATGAAAAAGCTCACCCAATGTCCGGCCAACAGTACGCCGCTCAGCGCCAGGCGCCGCCAGTCCACGGCTTGCAGTTTTTGCCAGCCGCTCTGGCTGGCGAAACGGGCGAAAAACGCCAGGGCAAGTACGGCGAAAGCGGCACGTCCGAAGACGATCACGGCCGGCGATGCTGCGGCGAGTTTGCCGAACACGCCGGTCAGGCCGAACATCAGAGCGCCGATATGCAGGGCGCCGAGGGCGGTACGCGGGGTCATTGCAATCCTTAATCCAGACAAGGTTTTTTTGATTGATCGTTCCCACGCAGGAGCGTGGGAACGATCAATCGTCTGCGGCAGCTCCTACACATTGAACCGTGTAACGACGCATATGTCTGTCGGCGGACTATCGGGTTTTGTTGCAGGAATCGCGTCGTAGCTGGCCGGGCGATGAACCAAACTCACGCAGGACAGCGGCCGAGAAAGCGCTTTGCGAGCTGTAGCCAACGCGACTGGCGATTTCACCGATGGGCAGCGCAGTCTCGCGCAGCAGGCCCATGGCCTTGTGCAGCCGCCGACTGCGAATGTAGTCCATCGGTGTCTGCCCGCATTCAGCGACAAACCGTGCGTGCAGGCGCGCCGTAGACAACCCGGCCACTTGCGCCAGATCGGCGACTTGCAGCGGGTATGCAGCGTTTTGCTCAATGTGCGCATCCAGCGCCGCGTAGGGCAGGCGCCGAGTGCAGAGTTCGGCAGGTTTGGCGTGATTCAGACTGGCCAACAACAGCACTGCACCTTGCTGTGCAATCACTGGATCGGTGACCGGACTGTTCGCCAGCCAGTTGACCAACTGGCTTTGCCCGGAATCCAGCGACAGGCGCGCAGGGTTGTCGAGCAAGCGGCGACTGGCGTCGGCATGGTCACCGAGTGAATCCGCGACCCATTGCCCATCGGGAATATCCAGCACCAGACAACGACTGCCCTGTGGACTGCCGCAGGCGTGATGGGCGCCGGAGGGGACCACCACGAAGCTCTGCTGACGCACCTGACTGCCACAGCCTTCCACCTCGAAATCCAGCGCGCCGGACAGGCCGAACACCAGTTGGGCGTGCTCGTGGCTGTGGACGATCAGATCGCGGGTGTACTGACGCAAGGTAAGGATCGGTCGCATGGCAGATCGTCTCCGAAGTGATCGCCAGTCTACACCAGCGCCCCCGGAATGCGCTGTCACAGGACTGACTCGTGACTGTCATGGTCGATTAACCGGACGGGCGCACTGTGGCGAAAACATCGCAGAGGGTTGCCCATGACCAGCGCCGAGCTCGCCAAACCCAGCCGCAAACAACGGGTGCGCACCTTGTGGATCTCCGACGTGCATCTGGGCACTCGGGATTGCCAGGCCGAACACTTGTCGCAATTTCTCAAGGGCTATCACGCCGACAAGATCTATCTGGTCGGCGACATCATCGACGGCTGGAAACTGCGTGGCGGCATGTACTGGCCGCAAGCGCACACCAACGTGATTCGCCGCCTGCTGACCATGAGCAAGCGCGGCACCGAGGTTATCTACGTCACCGGCAACCACGATGAATTCCTGCGTCGTTATTCGAAACTGATTCTGGGCAACATTCAGTTGGTCGATGAGGCTGTGCATGTCACGGCGGATGGCCGGCATCTGCTGGTGATTCACGGTGACCAGTTTGATGTGATCACTCGATACCACCGCTGGCTGGCGTTTCTCGGCGACTCGGCCTACGAATTTACGCTGACGCTCAATCGCTGGCTCAACCATTGGCGCGCGCGGTATGGCTACGGTTACTGGTCCCTTTCGGCCTATCTCAAACACAAAGTGAAGACCGCCGTGAGCTTCATCAGCGATTTTGAAGAAGCGATCGCCCATGAGTGCGTGAAGCGTGAATTGCATGGCGTGGTGTGCGGGCACATTCACCATGCCGAGATCCGTAAGGTCGGCGAGGTGGATTACCTCAATTGTGGCGATTGGGTGGAGTCGTGTACGGCGTTGATCGAACACTGGGACGGCAAGATCGAGCTTTATCGGTTGGCGGATGCGCAGGCGCGTGAGGCTGAACTCAAGACTGCCAAAGTGGCCGAGATCGCTTAAAAGCAAAAGCTCGCAGCCTTCGGCAGCTCCTGCACATGGCCTCATGCAGGAGCTGCCGAAGGCTGCGAGCTTTTGATCTTCAGGCGTGTTCTTCCATCGCCGCCTTGTAAATCGAGTGCTTCGGCTGGGCAAACAACCGCTGCATCATCGGCTCGAAAAAGCTTAGCGGCAGGGTGTCATACGCCGGGTCGAACGCCGCCGCGTCGTATTTTGCGCAGAATTCGGCGGTCGCCTGAAACTGCGGGTGCTCCTTGAACTGCTCGCGCAGGTGCCGATCCATGCCCAGGTGATGGAAGAAGTAATAGCCCTGGAAGATCCCGTGCTTTTCCACCATCCAAAGGTTTTCGGCACTGACGAACGGCTTGAGAATCGCCGCGGCAATGTCCGGATGGTTGTAAGAACCGAGGGTGTCGCCGATGTCATGCAACAACGCGCACACCACATATTCCTCGTCACGCCCGTCACGATACGCGCGGGTCGCGGTTTGCAGCGAGTGGGTCAGGCGATCCACGGGGAAACCGCCGAAATCACCTTCAAGCAATTTCAGGTGGGTCATGATCCGTGATGGCAGCTGTTTGGCGTAGGCACTGAAGTCTGCGGCGATGATCGCCCAGTCCTCCTGCGTACCGTCCTTCATGTGGGTGAAGCGGGCATTGGCGTTCATTGGCCATCCTCAATGTCGGTTTTCAGAAGGCCACGCGACCCAGAATCATGTCGCGGTACATGGCGAAATCGCCGAGCAAGCTGTACAGCGGATGCTGAAAAGTCGCCGGTCGATTCTTTTCAAAGAAGAAATGCCCGACCCAGGCGAAGCTGTAACCGGCCAGCGGCAAGGCCAGCAACAGCAGCCAGGCACCCTTGGCGATGGTCAGCGCGAGAATAAAAATCACCAGTGTCGTGCCGATGAAATGCAGGCGACGACAGGTGCTATTGCTGTGTTCGCTGAGGTAATACGGGTAAAACTCAGCGAAGCTGTTGAAATGCTTGATGTTTTCCACGACCGCGTTCTCTGTGGTTGTTGTTCTGGCGACGAGTTGTTCTGCGGGTAGCTTATTTGAGTCTAGAGTGATCATTGGCGTGGGCCAGTGACTATCGGCGCCACTTTAGTATCCTTCGCAAATCAGGCCGTAGCACGCGGCCCCTCATGTAAAAGAAAAACACCATGAGCGAACGAACGACTTCTGCAAGTTGGGCGATGGGGATTGTCAAAGCATTGGAGATGGACGGCCTGGATTGCCGGGTTCTGTTCAAGCAGTTGGGGCTCGATTACGCCGCCCTGGATGATCCGGATGCGCGCTTCCCGCAAGATTCCATGACCCGACTCTGGCAACGGGCGGTCGAGCTGTCCGGCAACCCGGCGATCGGCCTGAACATGGGCAAAGTGGTGCGACCGGCGTCGTTTCATGTCGCCGGTTATGCGCTGATGTCCAGCAACACGTTGGCCGAAGGCTTTCAGCGACTGGTGCGCTATCAGCGGATCATTGCCGAGAGTGCCGACCTGAGCTTTCGCCTGCTGGAAGAAGGTTATGCGCTGATTCTGACGGTGCATGGCGACCACCTGCCGCCGACCCGGCAAAGCGCCGAAGCCTCGCTGGCGTGTGCGTTGGCCCTGTGTGGCTGGCTGAGCGGGCGCACGCTGCACCCGGTCAAAGTGCTGGTGCAGGGCGATGAACCGCAAAATCTGCAACCTTACAAACAGGCTTTCCATGCACCGCTGACGTTTAACGCACCTTACGACGCGTTGATTTTCGAGCGCGCCGACATGGAAGCGCCGCTGCCCACCGCCAACGAGGCGATGGCGCTGTTGCATGACCGGTTTGCGGGGGAATACCTGGCGCGGTTTTCCGAAAGTCGCGTGACCCACAAGGCCCGCCAGGTGCTCTGCCGTTTGCTGCCGCAGGGTGAGCCCAAGCGCGATACCGTCGCGCAGACCTTGCACTTGTCGCAGCGCACGCTGCAGCGCCGGTTGCAGGAGGAGGGCACGAGTTTTCAGCAATTGCTCGATGACACCCGCCGCGAACTGGCCGAGCAGTACCTGGCGCAACCGAGCATGACCCTGCTGGAAATCGCCTATCTGTTGGGTTTTGCCGATCCGAGCAATTTCTTTCGCGCGTTCCGGCGTTGGTTCGACACCACGCCCGGCGATTACCGGGCGCGGTTGTTACAGGCGCCGAATGCGATCAGTGACGCCAAAAGGCCGGAATACACAGCACAAACACCGTGATGATCTCCAGTCGGCCGAGCAGCATGCCGAACGACAGGATCCACTTGGCAGCATCCGGCAGCGTCGCGAAGTTGCCCGCCGGGCCAATGGTTTCGCCCAACCCCGGGCCTACGCCGGATACGGTACTGGCGGCGCCGGTCAGCGCGGTCATCCAGTCCACGCCCAACAGTGACAGCAGCAGGGCGATCACGCAGATGGTGATGGCGAAGAAGAACGAGAAGGTCAGAATCGAGCGCACGATCTCTTCGTCGAGGCGGTGACCGTTGTACTTCTGCTTGATCACCGCGCGCGGGTGGATCAACTGGTTAAGGTTGGCCTTGAGCAGGATGTAGGCGACCTGGAAACGGAAGATCTTGATCCCGCCGGCAGTCGAGCCCGAGCAGCCACCCACAAAACCCAGATAGAAAAACAGCATCAGCGAGAAGTTGCCCCACAGGCTGTAATCACCGAGGGCAAAACCGGTGGTGGTCAGCACCGACGTCACGTTCAGCGCCACATGGCGCAAAGCTTCGAGCCAATGCAGATTGGTCGTCCACCAATACCAGGTGCCGAGCACCAGCCAGGTCACCAGCAACATGCCGAGCAAACCCTGCACCTGTTGATCCTTGATCAGCGCCTTGCGGTTGCCCCGCAACGTGGCTACGTAGAGGGTAAACGGCAAGCTGCCGAGAATCATGACCACCACCGCCACCCAGTGCACCGCCGGTTGCGTCCACTTGGCCAGCGACTGGTCGGAGGTCGAGAACCCGCCGGTGGAAATCGCCGACATCGCATGATTGATCGCGTCGAACAGGCTCATCCCGGCCCACCAGAACGCCAGGCTGCCGAGGATGGTGATGCCGACGTAAGCCGCCACGATCAGTCGCGCCACCATGTGCGAGCGCGGCATGACCTTTTCCGAGCGGTCTGACGATTCGGTCTGGAACAGGCGCATGCCACCGATGCGCAGCAGCGGCAGAATCGCTACCGCCATGCCGATAAAGCCAATGCCGCCAAGCCAGTGCAGCAGCGAGCGCCACATCAGGATGCCGGGCGACATGGTGTCCAGGCCGCTGAGTACGGTCGAACCGGTGGCGGTGATGCCGGACATGCTTTCGAAAAACGAGTCGGTGTAGCTGATGTGCTGGGTCAGCAGAAACGGCAGCGCCGCGAAGATACATACCACCAGCCAACTGCTGACGGTCAGCAGGTACATGTCGCGCGGGCGCAGATGAATGTGTTCCGGGCGACCGGGAATCACCAGCGCGAGGCCGGCGACGAAGGTGATCATGCTTGCCCAGAGGAACGACGGCAGATCGCCGGTGCGATCGAAAATCACCAGGGTGGCCATGGGCACGACCATGGCAATCGCCAGGGTGATCAGGAAGATGCCGATGATGAAACCAATGATCCGTAAGGTCGGCAACGCCATGAAGTCCGCTCGGGCTGATGTGGGAAGGGCGCCATTCTACCTGTGGGGCAGGGCATGTAAACCGGCATCCCTTTGACAGATACAGCTAGAATAGCCGCACATTTTTCTCAGGAGGTGGCCGATGCAGGCTCTCGACGCTTTGCTCAACCGTGTTTCCGTTCCCCGACTGGTCGAACCGGCCCCGACTGCCGAGCAGCGCGAAGCCTTGTTTGGCGCGGCGCTGCGTGCACCGGATCACGGGCATTTGCAGCCGTATCGCTTCCTGACTGTCGAAGGCGCGGCGCGTGAGCAGATGGGCGAGTTGCTGGCCGAGGCTGCGCAGAAGCAGGAAGGCGAAGTCACTGAAGCAATGATCGACAAAGCCCGCAACGGCCCACTGCGGGCGCCGTTGGTAGTTGTGGTGATCGCGAAGTTGCAGGAACACGTCAAGTACCCGAAGGCTGAGCAATTGCTGGCGGCGGGCTGTGCGGCGCACGGGATTTTGCTGGCAGCGTATGCGCAGGGGATTGGTGCTGTTTGGCGTACCGGTGATCTGGCTTATTCGGCGCATGTGGCCAAAGGCCTGGGGCTGGCGGAAGGTGAAGAAGTGATTGCCTTCCTGTACCTCGGTACGCCGCAGAAAGAACCGCGTGTGGCTGAGAAGGTTGATCTGGCGGAGTTTGTCAGCGCTTGGCCGGGTAAAGCCTGAAGATCAAAAGCCCCTCACCCTAACCCTCTCCCGGGGGGAGAGGGGACTGATTGGGGGATACTCCAGAGATACGCCGACCTGAGCGATTTTTGGTGAATCCGGAATCGACTCGGTTTAGCGCTTGGTGTAACCATAATCGACACGGTTTTTCAGGTCGATGTATGACGCAAGACCCTTCGGTCGGCCCCGTCTCCCTCCGGGAGAGGGCTGGGGTGAGGGTGGCTCTTAGGGCTGCACTACAGCACCCGGCACCAACGGCAACTCCAGACTGGCAATAAACCCGCCCTCAGAATGATTCGCCAACACCAGACTCCCGCCATGGCGCTCCGCCGCACGCTTGGCAATCGCCAATCCAAGACCATGCCCCGCTGCGGTCTGCCCCGGCGCCCGATAGAACGGCTCGCCTAACTGATTCAAATGCTCGGCCTGCACCCCCGGCCCATGGTCACGCACGCTCACCACGATGCGTTCGCCCTGACGTGAGGCCTTCATTTCAATCGGCTGGCCCTCCGGATTGAAACGCTGGGCATTGCGCAGCAGGTTATCGACAGCGCGCTCGATCATGGTCGGCCAACCCTTGAAATTCAGTTGCGGCTCGACGTCCAGGTGCACGGTCTGCTCTGGCGAGCCGAGTTGCGCGTCCTTTTGCAGAAGGCTGAGCAGTGCGTTCAAGTCCACTTCTTCAGCGCTGGCGTTGTCGGCATCGACCCGCGCCAACACCAGAATTTCACTGATCAACGCTTCGAGCCGGTCGCATTCGCGGGTCAGGCGGGGCCAGAGCTTTTCCCGTTCTTCAGGGTTTGCCCGTTCGGCCAGCGCCAAGGCAATGCGCAGGCGTGCCAGCGGTGAACGCAGCTCGTGGGACACGTCGCGCAGCAGTTGCCGCTGACTGCCGATCAGACTTTGCAGGCGCGCGCCCATGCGGTTGAAGTCGGTTGCCAGCACGCCGAACTCGTCGCGGCGGTTGGCCAGTTTCGCCAGGCTATTTTGCTGATAAGTCGTCTGCCCCAGATCATGCACCGCGCCGCGCAAGCGGCTGAGCGGGCGGGTGATGGAGAACGTCACCAGCAGGCTGAACAGGGTTAGCACCACCAGCGCGATACCCAGCGCACTTAACGGCCAGAGCAGGCTTTCGCGGTGCCAGGCGTCGAGTTCCGGGTGCGGGATGCGGTAGATGAACAGGTAGGTGTCGCCGGTTTTGTCACTGGTGAATTCATCGGTCAGACGCCGCCATGGCAGGCGGCGGTCATCGTTGTTCTGGCGGGCTTCGAAGGCTGCCGCGCGGCGGGGAAAGGTGCCGCGCACCACTGGGTCGCCGGTCTCGTTGAGGACCTGAACGTCGATGTGGTACTGGCGTTTGCGTTGCTCGAGGATATTCTGGGCGGCTTCTTCGCCTTGGGCTTCGTAGGTCTGCGTCCACTCGGCGGCCAGAGTGTTGAGGCCGGGGTGACGACTGAGGATCCACGCGTCCTGATTGAGCATGTGCCCCAGCAGAATGGAGAGCCCTGCCACCAGAGCGATAGCCAGCCAGAAGCTCGCGAGAATACGCCAGAACAATGAACGCACAGAAAATCCTCAATCAGACACAAAACCCCTGTAGGAGTTGCCGCAGGCTGCGATCTGATCGTTCCCACGCTCTGCGTGGGAACGCAGCCGGGGACGCTCTGCGTCCCACAGCTAAAAGATCGCAGCCTGCGGCAGCTCCTGCAGGGTCGAATGTAAGCAGGCCCAACGGTTTAAGCCGTTGGGCCTGAAGTCAGAACATTATTGCGCCTTTTGCGGCTGTTGCGCTTTCCAGGCCTTGAACTCGGCCCATTCTGCGCGACGTTCGGCCTGTTTCTTCTGCATCTCGTCGAATTTCTTCTGTTGATCCGGTTTCAACACGGCGCGGACATCGGACTCGGCTTTTTTGTGGTTGGCCGCGATCTCGTCCTTCATGGCTTTCTGGTCGGCTGGCGAGAGTTTTTCCAGGTACTTGTCGACCACTTGCTTACGCTCGTGCATCTGCTCGCCCATGATCTTGCGGATCTGCTCGCGTTGTTCGCGGGACAGGTCGAGTTGGCTGTACGGGCCTTTGCCGTGCATGCCGTGCATCTGACCGCCGTGGCGTGGGCCGTCGAGCGGGCCACCCATCGGGCCGCCATCTTGCGGCATGGCCATGGCGACGGTTGGCAGAGCGGCAGCGAACATCAGAGCGATAAGAGTCTTGCGCATGGTGTATCTCCTTGTCTCGTTCCCGGTACGTTCCGGATGAGTTCAGATTACGGAGATCAAGGTCAGCGGCGGTCAGCGCTACGTAAAGCTTGGGTAAAGACGATACGGCGCTGACCTGACAAAAATGACACAGCGTCAGAGGCTGTAGTAGTAACCGCGGCTGCGCAGAGCCACGATCCGCGGGCGGCCGTCGGGGTGTGGGCCGATCTTTTTGCGCAGGTTGCTGACGTGCATGTCGAGGCTGCGGTCGTACAAGGTCAACTTGCGGCCGAGGGCAAGTTGCGCCAGTTCCTGTTTGTCCAGCGGCTCGCCGGGCTGTTTGAGCAACGCTTCGAGCAAGCGGCTTTCGGAAACGGTAAGGGTCAGTTCTTTCTCGTCGATGCTGACCACGCCGCGCACCGGGCTGAAACTCAGGTCACCCAGTTCCAACTGCGTCGACACGGCGGCCGGATGGCTGCGGCGCAACACGGCGCGCAAGCGGGCAGTCAGTTCACGCGGGTCGCAGGGTTTGGCCAGGTAATCGTCGGCGCCCAGTTCCAGGCCGAGAATGCGGTCCAGCGGCTCGCCACGGGCGGAGAGCATCAGCACCGGCAGATCGGCGTGATCGTTACGCAATTGCTTGAGCAGTTCCAGACCACTGCCATCGGGCAGCATCACGTCCAGCACCACTGCCGCCGGAGCGGTTTCGGCCAAGGCCTTGCGGGCGCTCTGACCGTCGTGGCAGGCGCGCACCTGGAAGCCTTCCTGGCTCAACCAACTGCTCAGGAGCTCACACAGCTCCACGTCATCATCAATAAGTAACAGCTCGCTCATGACTCACTCAATTTAGCCATTGCCGACGTTTTCGGCTTGCACCACTGGCAAAGATACCGCAGAGCAGCGCCAATAGCGCTACCCCGGCGCCTGTGACGAACCACTGCTGCTGATCGGTCAGCAGGCGCGGCAGCGTGCTGGCCTGGGCTTCCTTGAGTTGCAGCTTGAGGCGCTGGTTCTCTTGGCGCAACCGGGCGAGCTGGGCGCTCTCGCGGGTGTTGTCGGCATTTTGCAGTTGTTTGTTCAATTCTTCGCGCTGCTGCTCGCTGGCCTTGAGACGCTGTTGCAACTCGGTGATCTGGCTGCCGGCACTCAATGACAATGGCGTAGAGCTGCCGCCTTCGGTGGCTTCCTCACCATGGGCGGGCGCCATGATCGACAACGTGACCAACATCAGACACAACGGACCCTTGCGCATCGCGACACCTGTTTCCAAATGGATATTGGGCAGGTTGTCGGCAGGCAAACAAGAATAATGAGCGATTGAGAACGCGATGAACCGACAAGGTTCATCGCGTGGAGGATTTGCGGGGGAAAGTTACGGCAGGACTTGCTTGAACGGCTTCACGATCACAGTGGCGTAGACCCCGGCAGCGATGTACGGATCGGCATCGGCCCAGGCTTGCGCGGCGCTAAGGGAATCGAATTCGGCGACGATCAGGCTGCCGGTGAAACCCGCTGCACCCGGATCATTGCTGTCGACGGCCGGGTGCGGGCCGGCCAATACGATGCGGCCTTCGCCCTTGAGCACTTGCAGGCGTTCCAGGTGCGCAGGGCGCGCGGCCAGGCGAGCTTCGAGCGAGTTGGCAACGTCGGTGGCAATGATTGCGTAGAGCATGTCAGTCCTCGGTTTTTGGTGTTGTGGTATCGGTGTCGTGCAGGTGACGGGACAGATAAATGCCCTGAGCCACCAGGAACAGCACGGTCATGCCCAGGCTGCCGAACACCTTGAAGTCCACCCAGATGCTCTGGAAGGTGAAGGCGACGAACAGGTTGGCGGCCCCGCAGAACAGGAAAAAGGCGATCCAGGCGATGTTCAGGCGCGTCCAGACTGGATCCGGCAGGGTCAGTGCATGGCCCATGATGCGCTTGATCAGCAGGCGGTCACCGATGAAGTGGCTGCCGATGAAGGCGACAGCGAACAACCAGTTGACCACCGGGGCTTTCCATTTCAGGAACGTCTCGCTGTGGAAGGCCAGGGTCAGGCTGCCGAACACGAGGCAGGCGATCAGGGTCAGCCATTGGCTCTTTTCCAGCTTGCGCTGTTTGATGAAAAGCGCGCCGTACACCGCCAGAGAGCTGATGATCAGCATCGCAGTGGCGCTGTAAATACCGCCTACAGTGACTTCATGGCCCGCAATGTCGACGACCCGTGGATCAAGTTTGTAAACGATGAAAAACAGCAGAAGCGGGATGAAATCGATGAATTGTTTCACAGTGAGAGCCAGAAGCTGGATGTGGCGGCATAATAACAAACATATGGGCGCGCGATAGCGCCGGCTGATTTGAGGTTACAACTCCCCGTGAATGTTGATTTGCACTGTCACAGCACGGCCTCCGATGGCGCCCTGGCGCCTGCGGTTCTGGTTGCGCGTGCGTTCGAGAACGGCGTGCGAGTCTTGGCATTGACCGACCATGACACCCTCGAAGGCCTCGCCGAAGCGCGCATGGCCGCGACTGAGTTGGGGATGCAACTGGTCAATGGCGTCGAACTCTCCTGCACCTGGGGCGGCGCGACCATCCATGTGTTGGGCTACGGTTTCGACGTCAACGCCGCGCCGCTGGTCGAGGCCATCGCCAAGTTGCACGATGGCCGCTGGCTGCGGTCGGAAGAAATAAGCCGCAAGCTCGCCCTCAAGGGCATGCCCGGCGCCCTCGACGGCGCAAGACAGATCCAGCAAGCACTGGGTGACAGCGGCAACGCGCCGGCCCGTCCGCATTTCGCCGACTGGATGGTGCGTGAAGGTTATGTAAAGGATCGCGCCGAGGCATTCCGCAAATGGCTTGGCGCCGGCAAGCTGGGCGACGTCAAACTGCACTGGCCGACTCTGGAAGACACTGTCGCTACCCTGCGCGCCGCCGGGGCCTGGGTCAGTCTGGCGCATCCATGGCACTACGATTTCACCCGCAGCAAGCGCCGAAAGCTGATTGCCGACTATATTCAAGCGGGCGGGCATGCGATCGAAGTGGTCAATGGCCATCAGCCTGCGGAACAGGTGGGCAGCCTGGCAATCCTTGCCCGTGAGTTCGGTCTGCTGGTCAGCGCCGGCAGTGATTTTCATGGCCCTGGAGGCTGGTCCGAGATCGGCCAATACCGGCCGGTTCCCGAGGACCTTCCACCCCTGTGGTGTCGGTTCAAACATGACACAGTTATTGCCGCCGTCTGAACAGGTAGAGAATGTGAGTCAATTTTTCCAGATTCATCCGGAAAACCCGCAAGCGCGCCTGATCAAACAGGCAGTCGAGATCATCCGCAAGGGCGGGGTGGTGATTTATCCCACTGACTCTTCCTACGCCATTGGTTGCCAGATTGGCGACAAGACGGCCATTGAGCGCGTGCGGCGGCTGCGTCAGCTCGATGAGAAACACAACTTCGCGCTGATCTGCAGCGATCTGTCGCAACTGGGTAACTACGCCAAGATCGACACCGGCACCTTCCGCATTCTCAAGGCGCACCTGCCAGGGCCGTACACCTTCATTCTCAATGCCACCCGTGAAGTGCCGCGGCTGCTCCTGCATCCGAAGAAGCGCACCATCGGCCTGCGCGTGCCGAGCCACCCGATTGCGTTGGCGCTGTTGGCCGAACTCGGCGAGCCGCTGATGAGCGTGACCCTGATCATGCCCGGCGACGAAGATCCACTGAGCGATCCGTACGAAATGCGCCAGTTGCTCGAACACCAAGTGGACTTGATCATCGACGGCGGTTTTGGCGGCATCAAGGCCTCCACCGTGATCGACCTGACCGGCGACGATCCGGAAGTGATCCGCGTCGGTTGCGGCGATCCTGCCCCGTTCATGGTCGAGGCCTGAATGTCCGCAGTAGAAACCGTTGTCGATCCGCAGGCCGGCGCCCAGCAGGAACTGCCGTTTGCCATGGTCTATGGCCAGGCGGTCATGGAAATGCCGCTGGACCTTTACATTCCACCGGATGCACTCGAGGTCTTCCTTGAAGCCTTCGAAGGCCCGCTCGACCTGCTGCTGTACCTGATCCGCAAACAGAACATCAACATCCTCGACATCCCGGTGGCGGAAATCACCCGCCAGTACATGGGTTATGTCGAGTTGATGCAGTCGGTGCGTCTTGAACTGGCCGCCGAGTATCTGGTGATGGCCGCGATGCTGGCCGAGATCAAGTCGCGCATGCTGCTGCCACGGGCCGAAACCGTCGAAGACGAAGAAGACGACCCGCGCGCCGAACTGATCCGCCGCTTGCAGGAGTACGAACGCTTCAAGGCGGCCGCTGAAGGCATTGATGGCTTGAGCCGGGTTGGCCGCGACGTCGTGGTGCCCAAGCTCGACGCCCCGGAAGCCCGGGCGCGCAAGTTGTTGCCCGATGTGGCGCTGGAAGAAATCCTGATGTGCATGGCCGAAGTGCTGCGCCGTGGCGACATGTTTGAAAGCCATCAGGTCAGCCGCGAGGCCCTGTCCACCCGCGAGCGCATGAGCGATGTGCTGGAACGGCTCAAGGGCGGCGGTTTTGTGCCGTTCGTCGAGCTGTTCACTGCCGAAGAAGGTCGCCTCGGTGTGGTAGTGACCTTTATGGCGATCCTTGAACTGGTCAAGGAATCCTTGGTCGAGCTGGTGCAGAATGAGCCGTTCGCCGCGATCCACGTGCGAGCCCGAGCCGAATAACGAGTCGAAACATGAACCTGACTGAACCCCGCGAGCTGGCGTCCCTGCTTGAAGCCTTTCTGTTGGCCTCGGGAAAACCGCAATCCCTTGAGCGCCTCTACGAACTGTTCGAAGAGGGCGAGCGGCCAGAACCGCCGGTCTTCAAGAAAGCCCTGGCATTGTTGGCCAAGTCCTGTGATGGGCGCGCGTTCGAGCTGAAGGAAGTCTCGTCCGGCTATCGCCTGCAGATTCGCGAGAAGTTTTCGCCGTGGGTTGGCCGCCTCTGGGAAGAACGCCCGCAGCGTTATTCCCGTGCCTTGCTGGAAACCATCGCGCTGATTGCCTATCGCCAGCCGATCACCCGAGGCGAGATCGAAGACGTTCGTGGTGTGGCGGTCAACAGCAACATCGTCAAAACCCTGATCGAGCGCGAGTGGATCCGCATCGTCGGTTACCGCGACGTGCCGGGCAAACCGGCGATGTTCGCCACCACCAAGGCGTTTCTCGATCACTTCAACCTGAAGAACCTTGAAGACCTGCCGCCGCTGGCCGAGTTGCGCGAGATGGAAGCCGACCCGGTGCTGGATTTCGACGATGCCCCGGTGCCGCAGAGTTTGCAGGAACTGGCCGACGCCAGTGCCGAGCCGGAAGAGGAGAAGGAGGAAACCAGTTTCCACACCTTGCTGCTGGAGCTGGACAGCATGGAGGAGGGGATCAAGACCGACTTCGACGATTTGCTGCGTGATGGTGCCGATGGCGACGTGCTACCGACCGAGCCTGAGGTTGAAATTGTCGAGCCAGTCATTGATGTTGAACCTGAGACCGAGCCTGAAGCCGAACCTGAAGAGGACATTCTTGGTGTTGCCGAGGCCCGGGAAAAACTCTTGGCTGCCGTTGCTGCCCTGGAGCAGTCCGCACCAGAACCCGAACTGAGCGAAGAAGAAGCCGAAGCCCGCGCGCTGGCCGAAGCGATCGAAGCCGAACGCCGCGAGTTCGAGGACTGAGGCTCGCCGAAGGCTGCGATCTTTTGATCTTCAAGTGAGACCCCATGAGCTCGACTAAAGACCCCTGCATCAGCCTCTGCAAATTCACCGATGACATATGCCTCGGCTGTGGGCGCAGCAAGCGCGAAATCAAAGCCTGGAAGAAACTCGACAAGGATGACAAGCGCATCGTGCTGGCCGAAGCTGCGCTGCGCCTGATCAAGCTTGGCGGCGCCGGTCGGCGGAAAAAGAAATAACTGTCGATCGATCAGCTAGTCTCTGATGCGCGATGGCCCACATCCGCGTATGATTCGCGACCCTTCGCCGATCCCTTCGGCAAAGCAAACAGTTTTCAATGCTTCAGGCGCCGCCTGAACAGACCACACCGGGAGGTGCCCAGATGAGCGACATCATTCAGAAAGACGACCAGGAAATCGGCCCAGCAGGCGAAAAACTGCAGAAAGTCCTCGCCCGTATCGGCGTCGGCTCACGCCGCGACGTAGAAGCCTGGATCAGCCAGGGCCGGATCAAGGTCAATGGCAAAGACGCCACCCTCGGCCTGCGCGTCGACATGCACGACGCCATCACCATTGATGGCAAGGTGATCAAGCGTGAAGAAGCTGCCGAATCGGTACGCCGCGTGATCATGTACAACAAACCCGATGGCGAGATCTGCACCCGTGACGACCCGGAAGGCCGTCCGACCGTGTTCGACAAGCTGCCACGTCCTAAAGAAGGACGCTGGATCAACATCGGTCGCCTCGACATCAACACCACCGGTCTGTTGATGTTCACCACCGACGGTGAACTGGCCAACCGCCTGATGCACCCGTCCTACGAGATGGACCGTGAATACGCCGTGCGTGTACGCGGTGAAGTCGATGATGAAATGATCGAGCGTCTGAAGGCTGGCGTCGTGCTGGAAGACGGCCCGGCCAAGTTCACCGACATCAAGCAGGCTCCAGGCGGCGAAGGTTTCAACCACTGGTATCACTGCGTGGTCATGGAAGGTCGTAACCGTGAGGTTCGTCGTCTGTGGGAGTCGCAAGGTCTCGTTGTCAGCCGTCTGAAGCGCGTGCGTTTCGGCCCGGTGTTCCTCAACTCCGACCTGCCGATGGGGCGCTGGCGCGAAATGAGTCAGTACGAAGTCGACATCCTCAGTGCTGAAGTCGGTCTGACGCCGGTAGCGATGCCACAACTGAACGCCAAGAGCAAAGACAAGCTTGAGCGCATGCAGCGCAAATCGTCGCGGCCGATGGCCAAGACCGAGCGCGTGCGCACCCTGCGTCCAGCCGCTGGCGCGCCGACCGGCCCACGTCCAGGCCGCGAGCCGCAGATCGAAGGTGAGCGTCCGGGTCGCAAGCCTGCCGCGCGTCCGGATGGCGAGCGCGCTCCACGCGGCCGTACCGAGCGTGGCGAAGGCCGTGCACCTGCCGGTCGCGGTACACCGGTAGCGGATCGTCCTGCTGACACCACCAACAAGCGTCCGGCCAAACCGGCGCCGAAGCGTCCGGGCATCAAGCTTGTTGACGGTGACAAGCCGTCGGGCAATCGCCGTGGCGCACCGGCCGGTTCTGGCCAGCGTCCGGGGTTCGGTCGCAAGAAGCCTGAGTGATCGGATTCAGTGACTGAATGAAAAACGCCAACCGCAGGGTTGGCGTTTTTTTTCGTCTGGCAAAAATATTTCCGCTCACTTGGAAACAAAACGCCCATCAGCCAGCGGATTGTCATCCAGCGCAAACCACCGTCAATGTGCAGACGTCTGACAGAAAATTCTGAAATGGAAATTTCACGTTACGCCTCGTAAAGAAATATTTACGAAAACCACGCGAAAACCCAATGAACGACAACGTGCGCCGAAGCTGTAAGGAAAAACTGCCGGAGCTCGCCCAGCTGGGTGTTGTGCAAGGCTCTGGCACGCTTGTTTCAGCTGCGCTGGAAGGGTGAGATGCGCCCCATGCCTGTCGTGCAGGTGCATAACAAGAAGGAGGCGCAATGAACGCCGTGACTGATCTCCACCTCTCACCGTGGGACGGTTTTCCCCTCGTCCCCGTCGATGACCTGCAAAGGTCTGACTCAATTTTTGCAGCCGCTCGAGCGTCTCGAGGCGGACACACGCAATCCCGGCAACCGACACGCTGATCCAGCGGAGTCTGGCAGCAGGGGGTTAGCGGTGTACAATGCGCCGCGTTTTAACTGTGACCCTCTGCGTAATCGCGCAAATCTCAAGGCTATCCGCCTTGTTCACTCCGCCGCGCCACAAGCGTGTCGGGTTCGATTTCGTCACAGATAAAAACAAACAGGTGACGCATGACCGTTGTAAAAAAGCTGAACTCCTGGTGCCTGCGCTGGGGTTTGATCGGGGCTGCTTGAAATCGCAACCTTGCAGCAACGTCTACTGAACATCATCAAACCTTGCGTGAGACCTTTTTCATGAGTGGACAACCCTCGCAATCAGGCGAGCTGAAACGCGGCCTGAAAAATCGCCATATTCAACTGATCGCCCTCGGTGGCGCGATCGGTACCGGATTGTTCCTCGGCTCGGCCGGGGTGCTGAAATCCGCTGGTCCGTCGATGATCCTCGGCTACGCCATCTGCGGCTTCATCGCCTTCATGATCATGCGCCAGCTCGGCGAAATGATTGTCGAAGAGCCGGTGGCCGGTTCCTTCAGTCATTTTGCGCACAAGTACTGGGGCGGCTTCGCCGGCTTTCTGTCGGGCTGGAACTGCTGGATTCTGTACATTCTGGTGGGCATGTCCGAGCTGACCGCCGTCGGCAAATACATTCATTACTGGGCGCCGGATATCCCGACCTGGGTTTCCGCTGCAGCATTCTTCGTGCTGATCAATGCGATCAACCTGGCCAACGTCAAAGTCTTCGGTGAAGCCGAATTCTGGTTCGCGATCATCAAGGTCGTGGCGATCGTCGGCATGATCGCGCTGGGCAGCTACCTGCTGGTCAGCGGCCATGGTGGCCCGCAGGCCTCGGTCAGCAACCTCTGGGCTCACGGCGGCTTCTTCCCCAACGGTGTCAGCGGTCTGGTGATGGCCATGGCGATCATCATGTTTTCCTTCGGTGGCCTGGAAATGCTCGGTTTCACCGCAGCCGAAGCCGACAAACCGAAAACCGTGATCCCGAAAGCGATCAACCAGGTGATCTACCGGATCCTGATTTTCTACATCGGCGCCTTGGTTATCCTGCTGTCGCTGACCCCGTGGGACAGCCTGCTGGAAACCCTCAACGCGTCCGGCGACTCCTATAGCGGTAGCCCGTTCGTGCAAGTGTTCTCGATGCTCGGCAGCAGCACCGCAGCGCATATCCTCAACTTCGTCGTGCTGACTGCGGCGCTGTCGGTGTACAACAGCGGCACCTACTGCAACAGCCGCATGTTGCTGGGCATGGCCGAGCAGGGCGACGCGCCGAAAGGTCTGGCGAAGATCGACAAGCGTGGCGTGCCAGTGCGTTCGATCCTCGCTTCGGCGGCGGTGACGCTGGTGGCGGTGCTGCTCAACTATCTGATTCCGCAACACGCGCTGGAGTTGCTGATGTCGCTGGTAGTGGCGACCCTGGTGATCAACTGGGCGATGATCAGCTTCTCGCACTTCAAGTTCCGCCAGCACATGAACAAGACCAAACAGACGCCGCTGTTCAAGGCCCTGTGGTATCCGTATGGCAACTACATTTGCCTTGCGTTCGTAGCGTTCATCCTTGGTGTGATGCTGCTGATCCCGGGCATCCAGATCTCGGTCTACGCGATTCCGGTGTGGGTTGTGTTCATGTGGGGCTGCTACGTGATCAAAAACAAGCGTGGTGCGCAGCAGGCGTTGCACGCGGCGGGTTCTGTGGCGAAGTAAGCCAACCGCAAAAACAACAAACCCGGCCAAGTGCCGGGTTTTTTGTGTTCGCCGTTATACGTAATCGGCGATGGGATAGGCCTTGCACAACGCTTCGACCTGAGAACGGAATTGCTCCTGTAACGAGGGCTCCAGTGTGTACTCCTGCTCGCCGAGCGGCGTCACCTTGTCGAGGATCTGGCAGATCAAATCGACGACTTCACGGCATCCCTTGCCGTCGATGTGACGTTGCGCCATCGAGCCGGTGCCGATGCGCAACCCGCTGGTAATGAGGGCAGGTCGGGTCTCGCCGGGAACACGATGTTTGTTGACGATGATCCCGCAGCGCTCCAGCGCCGACTCGGCAATGGCACCAGTAATGCCGCCACGCAAGCGAATCAGTACGGTGTGGTTTTCACTGCGCCCGCCCACTACCTCGTAATCATGGGCCTGAAACGCACTGGCGAGTTCATCGGCTGCGGTGCGAATCCGCGACATGTACGCGTCGAACTCTGCAGACATTGCGTAGCCCAGCGCGGCAGCCTTGGCCGCGATCATGTTGACGGCTGGCGCTCCCTGCATTTGCGGAAACACCGCTTGATCGAGGGCGCGACGGAAGGTTATCCGCAAGCCGGGAACCTTGGTGTTCGCGTCACGACCCGAGAGGATCAACCCGCCGCGAGGTCCCGCCAGTTGCTTGTGTGTGCAGGTCGTCGTGATGTGTGCGACGTCGATCGGGCTGGGATGCCGTCCCGTGGCAACCAGTCCGGCGATATGCGAAATGTCAGCGAGCAGAATGGCCCCGGCTTCATCGGCAATTTCGCGAAAGCGCTCGAAATCCACGGCCCGCGAATAGGCTGTTGCGCCGCACATGATGATGCGCGGGCGGTGAGCAAGGGCCAGTCTGCGCACATTGTCGTAGTCGATGACACCCTCTGAAGTCGTCCCGTACTGGATCGCTTTGTAGTAGGCGCCCGAGAAGGCTTTTGAGCTGCCGTGGGTGAGATCCCCGCCGTGTTCAACGGCCATTCCCAGCAGGGTATCGCCCGGCTCGAGCAAAGCAGTAAGCACCTGGTAAGTGGCGTTCGATGCCGAGTGTGATTGGACGTTTGCGTATTGGGCGCCGAACAGCTCCCGAGCTCTGCGGATGGCCAGCGACTCGACCAGATCGACGTTCTCGCACCCTGCGTTATAGCGCCTGCCGGGCATGCCCTCGGCCGTCACGTTGACCAGCGCTGACGCGGATGCCACCAAAGTACGAGGCTTGACTGCGCAGGAGGAAGAGACCAGTGACAATGTTTGGTGTTGGCGTGCGACTTCAGCGTCGAGGATCGCCGCCAGTTCGGCATCTTCAGTTCGAAGTTCCGCCAGGCCTCGTTGCAGTAGGTCAGCCTGGTTTACAAGCGGTTCGGTAGTGACTGCCATGATTGCTATTCCTTCCCTGGTTTCGCGTGTTCGCGTACGTCCGTGTTGGCTGAGCGCTATACAGTTGGATTCCGTGTTTTGGCGTCAGTACGCGCAAACTTATCCCTGTATGAATAACCCGTTTCCATGGCCGCCGTTTGTTGGTGGAGGAGCGGGTTGCTCGACGCATCATAGATTTTTCACTGGGGAACGCCAGAAAAATTAATCAAAAAAATGAACATTGTTCAAAGAAAATGATTCTTTTTGTCCGGTAGGTGGGTGTAGAACTGCAGGTCGGGAGCTTGGGCGCTCCAAGCCTCGGGGGGAGGCCAAGTGAATTAACGAGTCATTACAGATTGCGAAGTGATCCTGCGAAGCTGCACCATGCGCTGTTTTTCAGATGACTTTTTGTACCGGAACCAAGGATGGAGAATGCTATGATCTCTCGCGGCTCTAACACCAGTACAACTATCTGCATAGTTTGCCTGTGACCACTGAATGATCACTCGTGGCGTGTTTCCAATTGCCTTTATAAAAAGATGGTAAGCATTTTATGCACAGAAGAGAAAGATCGGAGAATCTGAAAAACAATATCAAATACTTGATAAAGAGCAGGGGCGAGACGCAGTTGTCTCTGTGCAATTCCAGTGGATTGACCAGAACGACCATCTACAACATTCTTGAGGGCAAGGTGGTCAATGTACAGCACGCCACTGTCCGCAAGATTTCTGATTTCTTCGGGGTTTCTTATGAGGAAATAGAGACGATCGACTTTGAAGAGAAAGAAATAATAGACAGCAGCATTTCGCCGCAGGGAAACATGAATCCAGCGGCCGTGCCAGTGATAAAGGAAAGCCTGGTTGTCCAGAGTCTTGACAAAAGAATTGGTGAACTGGCCACGATTTACCCACTGACTTACTACTTCGGTACATCCTTCAACTTGATAGGCGTGCTGCTGGAGAATGAGATCAGGGGTATGAATGAGCCGGGCGACTTATTGATCGTGCAGAAGGGGGCGGCGAGCAGCGATAAGGAAAAGCTGGTGTATGACAAACTCACAGGCAAAATGTTTATTACCCATGAAGTTGACGCTGGCTCTGATCGTGTTTGTGTTGTCGGGGATATAATCGAGGAACGATTTAATGGACTGCAGCGTTGAAACGGAAAACAGCAAGTACAAGCTGCTAGGGTTTGAGAATGGAAAAAGCCTGGCCGTCATTATGGTCATTGCGACCGGAAAAATAATCAAAATAAAGCTAAGTGAAGTGTTGAATAGTGAGATTATGGATAATCTAAATAAAATAGAAGTGAAAAACCTGTACAAGAAGTTTTATTCCCAGGGCGGAGCGCTCACCGCCTACGAAATAAATGACCGTCACGAGAGTTCTTGGATGATCTACATCATCCTGAACCTGATGCTGTTCACGCTTTACATCTTTACCAGTATTGCCGCCACGAAGCCGATCTATCTGGAATATTTTGATATTGTCGTCACGCCGGGGACCTTTCTTTATCCGCTGACGTTTCTGATCGTTGACCTGCTGAATGAGACGTTCGGCCTCAGGCTCGCGCGAAAGGCGATTCTCTTTGCTTTCATCAGTAATGCGGCCATTATCATCTTGCTGGCCATTACTACCCATCTTCCAGGGCTGCCGGGTTGGAAGCTTGATGGGGCTTACAATGATGTTATCAGTCAACTCTCTGCAGTCCTGGTAGCCTCTTCGGTTTCGTTTCTGGTTTCCGAGAATATAAATTCATATTTGTTGTGCAAGATAAAAGAACTCACCAATTCCAGATTTCTGTTTTTGCGAGTGTTCTTAAGTACGTTGTTTGCGGTGATCATCGATAGTTTTCTATTCTGCTATATCGCCTTTTACGGAACGATGGAGAACAGCGCGATACTCGGCATGATCTATGTTCAGATTGCGATAAAGGTAGGCTTCGCGTTTTTTAATATTTTGCCAGCCTACGGCGCGAGGTCTTTGTTTAAGAAATATCTGACAGGTGCGCAGACGCAATAAATGAAGGATGGCGCTCACTGGGCATGATATTTTCATGCTTTAGTGAGCGCTTCTTGCTGTGGGTTTACTTCAAACTCAGTTTCGCTTTCAGGCTGCGCGTAACCTGTTCTTTGTTGGTCAGAAACTCATTCAGCCCTTTCGCGCGAAGATTACATGCATCGCAATCGGAACATCCGCTGCCTTTGATGCCGTTGTAACAGGTCAGTGTTTCTTCGCGAACCAGTTCCAGCTGGTTATAGTAATCCGCCAAGGCCCAGGTCTCTGCCTTGTTCAGCCACATCAGTGGCGTTTCAAGTTGCAACTTATAATCCATGCCTAGCTCAAGGGCTTTATTCAGTGCCTTGACGAATTCATCCCGGCAATCGGGGTAACCAGAGAAGTCTGTTTCACAAACACCGGTAATGACCGTCTTAGCCTGAACTTGATAGGCATAGATTGAAGCCAGGGTCAGAAAAAGAATGTTTCTTCCCGGCACGAAAGTGCTTGGCAGGCTTTCTCCGGAGCTATTCACGGTCGGGACCGGAATGTTGTCGCGCGTGAGGCTGCTGATCGCCAGCTCATTGAGCAAGGACACATCAAGGGTTTTATGCACGGTCACGCCGAGCTTTTTGGAAAGATGCTGCGCGACTTCAATTTCGGCGATATGACGCTGACCGTAGTCAAACGTGATGCAGTGTATTTCATCGTAGTGAGTCAGTGCGTGGATCAAACAGGTGGTTGAGTCCTGTCCGCCGCTGAAAACGATAACTGCTTTGTTGGTCATGCTTATGCTTCCTGCATTGATGTAGTAAGGGCAAGATTTGGAATGGTAACTCAAACACGGTGGCGGCCTGATTCAAATGGCGAGCAAGCCCGGCATCTGTTTCGCGGTATCCTGCGCGTTCTGAATACGGACGCTTTTCCATGCTGGTGATTTCCAACAACGTGCATCTGCCGGATGCTGAGATCGAATTGACGGCCATTCGCGCCCAGGGCGCCGGGGGGCAGAACGTCAACAAGGTCTCCAGTGCCGTGCACCTTCGCTTCGATATTTCGGCCTCGTCCTTGCCCGAGTTCTACAAGGAACGGCTGCTGGCGTTGCGCGACAGTCGTATTACCAGCGATGGCGTGTTGATCATCAAGGCCCAGCAGCACCGCACGCAGGAAGCCAACCGTGCCGATGCACTTGAGCGTCTGGTCGAGCTGATCCTCAGCGCCACCAAAGTCGAAAAGAAACGCCGTCCGACCAAGCCGACGCTCGGCTCGAAGAAGCGTCGGCTCGAGTCGAAAACCAAGCGCGGCAGTATCAAGGCCGGGCGTGGCAAGGTGGATTTCTAGTCTTCCCGGTATCTTGCGGTGTGCTTGTACAGATACACGCTCAACGCCAATCCACTCAGGGAGGCGAGGGCGGCGAACAGGAAGATCGAGGCGAAGCCGAATCCGGCAGCAATTGCCCCGGCCAGCGGTCCAGTGATCCCCAGCGATAAGTCGATGAACAACGAATAGGCGCCGACTGCTGCGCCGCGACTCGACGCTGGAACCAGATTCACTGCTTCCACACCCAGCGCCGGGAACACCAGCGAGAAGCCGAAACCGCTCAATGCCGCACCGGCCAATGCCCAGTGCGCATCCGGCGCGAGCCACAACAGCAACAGGCCGAGGGTTTCAACCGACAGGCAGGCAATCGCCACGCGGAAGCCGCCGAGGCGGTTGATCAGGTTGCCGAACAGCAGGCGCGCGCCGATGAAGCTGGCGCCGAACAGACTCAAGCACAGCACCGCGTTGTCCCAATGCTGAGTGGCGTAATACAGGGTAATGAAGGTGGCGATGGTGCCGAAGCCGATCGAACCCAGCGCCAGTCCGCAACCGTGAGGAAAGACCCGTCCCAACACATGCATGAACGGCAGACGCTCACCGATGACAATCGGCGCGGCAGTCTTAGGCCATGCCAGCAGCAGGCCTAACGCCGCCAGCAAAATGATGCTGACGCCCATGCTCCACAAGCCAAGTTGGCCGACCAGCCACACCCCGAACGGTGCGCCGACGGCCAGTGCGCCGTAACTGGCGATGCCGTTCCACGAGATCACCTTGGCGGTGTTCGTCGCGCCGACGCGGCCGATCCCCCAGCCAATCGAGCCGGAACCGACCAGGCTTTCCGCGCTGCCCAGCACCAGTCGACCGATCAACAGGCTGATCAGGCTGAGCATCGGCATGTTCGGAGTCCACGCCGAAATCAGCATGAACACGCCGCTCAAACCGCACCCGGCCAAGCCATACATCACCGCGAGTTTGCTGCCCTTGTTGTCGATGATCTTGCCGGCGTAAGGGCGGCTGAGCAGGGTGGCGAGGTATTGCACGCTGATCACCAGACCGGCGATTACTGCGCCGAAACCCAGGTCGCTGTGGACATAGCCCGGCAATACAGCCAGCGGAATGCCGATGTTCAGGTAGCCGATGAAAGTGAAGAGGACGATGGAAACGACTTGCAGCGTGACCGCCAGGGGGCGCTGGGGCTCTGACTTGAAGAACGACATGGGTAAAGGTCCACGGGAGCAGCAGATTAGATAGGCTGCTTATGATACCGACGCGAACGGCTCTGGGGCGGGGAAAAGTAAAACTATTTGCCGGACGGCGGTTTCAGGGTTTGGCCGGGGCGACCAGTTGCGTGGTGACCAGTGCGGCGAGGGCGTTTTCTTCGCTGCCAAAACGGGCGAGCAGAGCGGCCTGCTTTTCGGGGGAGAGTCGGCTCCAGATCTCGATCATTTTCTCGGTGGCACCGATCAGAACGGCGGCTTGGTTTTCGGAGAATTCGTCGGTCATGGCAGGGCTCGGGCATTCAGGCAGTGTGGAAAGCGCATGTTAGCGCTTTCCACACGGTCTGTACGGCGGGTTTTACTCTTCGCTGTCGGCCGGGCGGCTCTCAACGGCTTCTTTCGACTCGGGCTGTTGGGCACCGGCTTGTTGCGTGGTCGTCTGCTCAGGTACGTGCAGGCTTGGGAAGGGGAGATTAGGAATCTCGTGCATGGTTGCGCTCCTCGCTAAGTCTGTTGATAGATCTGGTAGATCCGCGCTTTTGGAAAGCCTGCGCAGGATACAGCAGGAAAAATGACAATCAGACTTTTAATTCGAATTATTGCGACAAATGGCCGCAGGGAGGCAGGTCGCCGAAACCAATGTAGGAGCTGCCGAAGGCTGCGATCTTTTGATCCTGCTTTTAAACAAGATCAAAAGATCGCAGCCTCCGGCAGCTCCTACAGGGGTATTGCGGTATTACTTGCAGACGTTGGCTATGGCCTCGGCCAGCAGCGCCAGACGTGTCGCATCGATACCGGCCACGTTCGCCCGGCCCGAACTCACCATGTACACGCTGTGATGCTCGCGCAGTTGTTTCACTTGCTCCGGCGACAGGCCGGTGTAAGAGAACATCCCGCGCTGCACGCCAATGTGTGCAAAACGCTCGCGCAGACCGTGCGGCTCCAGCGCTTCCACCAAACCACTGCGCAACTGCGCGATGCGCAAACGCATGGCTTCCACCTCGTCGGCCCAGCGGCTTTTCAGCTCCGGGTCGGCAAGGATGGTCGCGACCACGGCCGCGCCGTGATCCGGTGGCGTTGACCACAGGTTGCGGGCGATGTTGGCCAGTTGGCTGCGGATGTCGATGAGCTTGTCGGCGGTTTTCGCGCAGACGATCAGCGCACCGGTACGGTCGCGATACAGGCCGAAGTTCTTCGAGCAGGAACTGGTGATCAGCAACTCCGGCACTTGCGCGGCGAACAAGCGGGTCGACCACGCATCCTGCTCCAGACCGTCGCCAAAGCCTTGGTAGGCAAAGTCGATCAGTGGCAGCAGGTCGCGACGGCGCACCACGTCCAGCACGCGCTGCCAGTCGTCGTGGCTCAGGTCGAAACCGGTCGGGTTGTGGCAGCACGCGTGCAGCAGCACCACATCACCTTTTGGCACTTCGTTGAGCACGGCGAGCATGGCGTCGACGTCGAGACGGTTGTCACTGCCCACGTAAGGGTAGTGACTGACCTTGACGCCAGCCGTGGCGAAAATGGTTTCGTGGATCGGCCAGGTCGGGTTGCTCAACCACACGCCTTTGCCCGGCAGGCATTGGGCGATGAAGTCGGCAGCCAGACGCAGGGCACCGGTGCCGCCCGGGGTCTGGGTGGCGCCTGCACGCTGTTCGGCGATCAGTTTCGAGTCGCCACCCAGCACAAGCTCATTGATGACTTTGCCGAACAGCGGGTTGCCGTGGCCACCGATGTAGGTTTTGGTGTCCTGGCTCTCGACCAGCCGCGCTTCGGCGATTTTCACCGCTTCAGGGATGGGGGTCAGGCCTTGGGCATCCTTGTAGACGCCAACGCCGAGGTCGAATTTGCGCGGATTGGCATCCTGCGCATACGCCTCCATCAAACCGAGGATCGGGTCGCCGGGCACCCGGCCGATGGCGTCGAAGTGCATTACTTGCGTCCTTCTGCGGTCTTGGCCACTTCGTCAGTGCGCGCGGCCATGATGAAGTCGTTGCGGTGCAAGCCTTTGATCGAGTGGCTCCACCAGGTCACGGTCACTTTGCCCCACTCGGTCAGCAGACCCGGGTGGTGACCTTCGGCCTCGGAGATTTCGCCGACGGCGTTGGTGAACGCCAGCGCGTGCTTGAAATTCTTGAACAGGAAGACTTTTTCCAGCTGCATGATGCTGTCGCGAACTTCGATGTTCCAATCAGGGATCTGCTTGATCAGGATCGGCAGTTCTTCGTCGCTGACTTGTGGCGCATCGGCGCGGCAGGCTTCACAGTGGGCTTGGTTCAAAGTTGACATGGTGTATTCCTGAATTCGATTCTTGTTGGAAATTACTATCTTTGCGCGCAAGTCGCGAGCGGGTTCTGCTCAGGCCGCTTTCGGCTTCGGCGGAAATTTCGGTGCGTGCAAACCCAACTGCATGCCTTGCTTGACCATGGCCATGATGTCTTCATGGGCCACGTCGAACAGACGCTTGAGGTTCGGCAGGACAAAGTACAGCGGTTGCAGGATGTCGATGCGATAAGGCGTGCGCATGGCTTCCAGCGGATCGAAGGTCTGATGCTCGGGCTCGTCCGACAGCGAGTAAACAGTTTCTTTCGGTGAGGAGAGGATGCCCCCGCCGTAGATGCGCTTGCCTTGCGGGGTGTCGACCAGGCCGAATTCGATGGTCATCCAGTACAGGCGCGCGAGATACACGCGCTCTTCCTTGGTGGCTTGCAGGCCGAGCTTGCCGTAGGTGTGGGTGAATTCGGCAAACCACGGGTTGGTCAGCAGCGGGCAGTGACCAAAGATCTCGTGGAAAATGTCCGGCTCTTGCAGGTAGTCCAGCTCTTCGCGGGTGCGAATAAAGGTGGCCACGGGAAATTGCTTGCTGGCGAGCAATTCAAAGAAGGTCTGGAACGGAATCAGTGCCGGAACGCGCGCGACCTGCCAACCGGTGGTCTCGCCGAGCACCTTGTTGATCTCGCCCAGTTGCGGGATGCGGTCGTGGGGCAGGCCGAGTTTTTCGATACCGTCCAGGTATTCCTGGCACGCACGACCTTCGATCACTTTCAGTTGGCGAGTGATCAGCGTGTTCCACACCGCATGTTCTTCGGCGGGGTAGTCGATAAAACCTTGCGCATCGGGCTCGCGGGCCACGTATTGCGTCTGCTTCATACTGCTCTCCTGCTAGGGGAATTCGTTCTTGTTATGTCCAGCGATGGACTCAGAATTACCCGAGAGCGCGTTGATGTGCAGCAGGTTGAATCGCCTTCGCGTAGGAATTTTCCATTTAATTCGTAAAGTAATCGTTACGCTTTGACGGATATCTCGCGTTTGCAGTGATTTGCAGGTTTGAAAAGGGTCATTGCTGTCACATAATCTTGACAACTATCTGCGCGCTGCGACAGAAAAGTCTGGCGCAACCCCCCTGTAGGAGTGAGCCTGCTCGCGATTGCTGTGTATCAGTCAATGAGGAAGTTGGCTGGGCTAGCCTCATCGCGAGCAGGCTCGCTAGTACAGGTTAATCATCGTTTTCGGGCCTTTTATATGCGTATCAAAGTCCACTGCCAAAACCGCATCGGCATCCTGCGCGACATTCTCAACCTGTTGGTGGCGTACGGGATCAACGTCGCGCGCGGCGAGGTTGGTGGTGAGCATGGCAACGCGATCTATCTGCATTGCCCGAACCTGATCAACATCCAGTTCCAGGCGTTGCGCCCGAAGTTCGAAGCGATTGCCGGGGTGTTCGGCGTCAAGCGGGTAGGGCTGATGCCCAGCGAGCGCCGGCACATGGAGTTGAACGCACTGCTCGGTGCGCTGGAATTTCCGGTGTTGTCGATCGATATGGGTGGCTCGATTGTCGCCGCCAACCGCGCGGCGGCGCAGTTGCTCGGCGTGCGCGTCGACGAGGTGCCGGGGATTCCGCTGTCACGCTACGCCGAAGATTTCGACCTGCCGGAACTGGTGCGCGCCAATAAATCGCGAATCAACGGCATGCGGGTCAAGGTCAAGGGTGACGTTTTTCTCGCCGACATCGCTCCGCTGCAATCGGAGCACGACGACAGCGAAGCCATGGCCGGTGCGGTGCTGACCTTGCATCGCGCCGACCGTGTCGGCGAGCGCATCTATAACGTGCGCAAGCAGGAGTTGCGCGGTTTCGACAGCATCTTCCAAAGCTCGAAAGTCATGGCGGCGGTGGTGCGCGAAGCGCGTCGCATGGCGCCCCTTGATGCACCTCTATTGATAGAAGGCGAAACCGGCACCGGCAAGGAGTTGCTGGCACGCGCCTGTCACCTCGCCAGTCCGCGCGGACAATCGCCGCTGATGGCGCTCAACTGCGCCGGCCTGCCGGAGTCGATGGCCGAGACCGAGCTGTTCGGCTATGGCCCCGGTGCTTTCGAAGGTGCGCGTGCTGAGGGCAAGCTCGGTCTGCTGGAGTTGACGGCGGGTGGCACGCTGTTTCTCGATGGTGTCGGCGAAATGAGCCCGCGCTTGCAGGTGAAATTGCTGCGCTTCTTACAGGACGGCTGCTTCCGTCGCGTCGGCAGCGATGAAGAGGTTTATCTGGATGTGCGGGTGATCTGCGCGACCCAGGTGGACTTGTCCGAGTTGTGCGCTCGTGGCGAATTTCGCCAGGATTTGTACCATCGCTTGAACGTGCTTTCGCTGCATATTCCACCCCTGCGCGAATGCCTCGACGGTTTGACGCCGCTGGTCGAGCACTTTCTTGATCAGGCCAGTCGACAGATCGGCTGTTCGCTACCAAAACTGGCGCCGACGGCCATGGATCGGCTCAGTCATTATCACTGGCCGGGTAATGTGCGGCAGTTGGAGAACGTGCTGTTTCAGGCGGTGTCGCTGTGTGATGGCGGCACGGTCAAGGCCGAGCATATTCGCCTGCCGGATTATGGCGTGCGTCAGCCGCTTGGCGATTTTTCCCTTGAAGGTGGGCTGGACGAGATCGTCGGGCGGTTTGAGAAGGCCGTGCTGGAACGTCTGTATTCCGAGCACCCGAGCAGTCGGCAATTGGGCAAGCGCCTCGGGGTTTCGCATACGACCATTGCCAATAAGTTGCGTGAGTATGAGGTGGGCAAAGAGCCTGAAGCCTAAGATCGAAAGATCGTCCGGACGCGGCCCGAATCTTCGGCAGCTTCTACAGTTGGAATGCGGATTCCTGTAGGAGCTGCGGCACGCTGCGATCTTTTGGTCGATTGCCGCGAAGCGGCATAACACCGCCGGTTTTTCGACTTCGATACATTTCCCAATTCCCCGCAATACCCCTCAAGTCCTTTGTTTGCCGGGCCTCAAGCCGCCAGAAAAAAGTTGGTCTGCAAATTGCTTATGGCTCAGCAGTACAGCGGTGGGCGGCAAACGTCCGGCATGCAGAGGAAAGAGTGTGGACAAGTACCTTTATGTGGCAATGACCGGCGCCAGCCAGAACGCACTGGCGCAGAAGGCTCATGCCAACAACCTGGCGAACATCTCCACCAACGGTTTTCAGCGCGACCTGGAGCAGGCGCGTTCGATGCCGGTGTTCGGTGACAGCTTTCCGGCGCGCGCGTTTGCCCTGAGCGAACGGCCCGCCACTGATTTCACGCCAGGCTCGCTGGTGCAGACCGGCCGTGACCTCGACGTCGCCGTGACCGGCAATGGCTGGATCGCCGTGCAGAATCCCAACGGCGGCGAAAGCTACGTGCGTACCGGCAGCCTGAATGTCGACGCCCTCGGCGTCCTGCGTGCCGGCAACGGTATGCCGGTGATGGGCAATGGCGGTCCGATCGCCGTGCCACCCGAGCAGCAGATCGAAGTCGGCGAAGACGGCACCATCAGTATTCGTGCGATGGGCGAAGGCCCGCGCGTCATGGCGGAAGTCGACCGGATCAAACTGGTCAACCCGGACATCAAGAACATGAACAAGGGCCTCGACGGCTCGATCTACACCAAGGACGGCCAGCCTGCGCCGATCGATGCCAACGTCAAACTGGTGTCGGGTTTCCTGGAGTCGAGCAACGTCAATGCCGTGGAAGAAATGACTTCGGTACTGGCCCTGGCCAAGCAGTTCGAGTTGCACGTCAAGATGATGAACACCGCCAAAGACGACGACCAAGCCATGGCTCGGGTCTTGCAGATCAGCTAATTATCAGAACGTCGCGCCGTAAAACAGGCGCACGAGGAGAATCGAATGCTTCCGGCTCTATGGGTTGCCAAAACCGGTCTGTCCGCCCAGGACACTAACCTGACCACCATTTCCAACAACCTGGCAAACGTCTCGACCACGGGTTTCAAACGCGACCGCGCCGAGTTCCAGGACTTGCTGTATCAGATCAAGCGTCAGCCAGGCGCCCAGTCGACCCAGGACAGCGAACTGCCGTCGGGTCTGCAAGTGGGTACCGGTGTGCGCATTGTCGGCACGCAGAAAAACTTCACCGCCGGCAGCCTGCAAACCACCGAACAGCCGCTGGATCTGGCCGTTGACGGTCGCGGTTTCTTCCAGATTCTGCAACCGGATGGCACCACGTCCTACACCCGTGACGGTACTTTCCACCTCGATTCCAATGGCCAGGTCGTCAACGCCAGCGGTTTCGCTCTGGAACCAGCCATCGTCATTCCGAACGATGCCCAGACCTTCACCGTCGGCCGTGACGGCACCGTATCGATCACCGTTGCCGGCAACCCGGCTTCCCAAGTGATTGGCAACCTGCAAACCGCCGACTTCATCAACCCGGCCGGCCTGCAAGCGGTGGGCAACAACCTGTTCCTGGAAACCGCTGCTTCCGGCGCGCCGCAAGTCGGTACTCCGGGCCTGAACGGTTTCGGTACCACGCTGCAGAACACCCTGGAAACGTCCAACGTCAGCACCGTTGAAGAGATGGTCAACATGATCACCACTCAGCGCGCTTACGAGATGAACTCCAAGGTGATCTCCACCGCCGACCAGATGCTCTCGTTCGTAACGCAGAATCTGTAATCAAGTCTATGAGGCGGCCATGAGGTCGCCTGCAACACCGTGAGGTAGGGTCATGAATCGCTTCGTATCTGTTCTGGCATTGAGTGGAGTCGTCTCGCTCGCGGGCTGCGTCGCTCCGACGCCCAAGCCCAATGACCCTTACTACGCCCCGGTGTTGCCGCGCACGCCGTTGCCGGCGGCCGCCAACAACGGCTCGATCTATCAGGCCGGCTTCGAGCAGAACCTTTACAGCGATCGCAAGGCGTTCCGGGTCGGTGACATCATCACCATCACCCTGAACGAGAGAACCCAGGCGAGCAAAAACGCTAACTCGCAGATCGGCAAGAACAGCGATACCACGGTCGGCCTGACTTCGTTGTTCGGTTCCAGTCTGACCACCAATAACCCGCTGGGCAGCAATGACCTGAGCCTGAACGCCGGCTACAGCGCAGACCGCGCGACCAAGGGCGACAGCAAGGCTGCGCAGGGTAATACCCTGACCGGTTCGATCACCGTGACCGTGGCCGACGTATTGCCCAACGGTATCATCGCCGTGCGCGGCGAGAAGTGGATGACCCTCAACACGGGCGATGAGCTGGTGCGGATCGCCGGTCTGGTGCGTGCCGATGACATCGCCACTGACAACACTGTTTCGTCGACCCGTGTCGCCGACGCGCGCATCACCTACTCGGGCACCGGTTCGTTTGCCGATGCGAGTCAGCCAGGCTGGTTCGACCGTTTCTTCCTCAGCCCGCTGTTCCCTTTCTAGGTGGCTACGTTGAATTTCAAGAGCCTGATGCTGGCCGCCGTTATGTTGTCGGCGGCCTTCAATGCACAAGCCGAGCGGCTGAAAGATATCGCCAGCATTTCCGGCGTGCGGTCCAACCAATTGATCGGTTACGGTCTGGTGGTCGGGCTTAACGGCACCGGTGACCAGACAACGCAAACTCCGTTCACCCTGCAGACTTTCAACAACATGCTCTCGCAGTTCGGTATCAAAGTGCCGCCGGGATCGGGCAACGTGCAGTTGAAGAACGTCGCGGCGGTGTCCATCAGTGCTGATCTGCCGGCGTTTGCCAAGCCAGGCCAGCAGGTCGATATCACCGTTGCCTCGATCGGTAACTCTAAGAGCCTGCGTGGCGGCACCCTGTTGCTGACCCCGCTCAAGGGTATCGACGGCAACGTCTATGCAATCGCCCAGGGCAACCTCGTGGTGGGTGGTTTCGACGCTGAAGGGCGAGATGGTTCCAAGATCACTGTCAACGTTCCGTCGGCTGGTCGCATCCCTGGCGGTGCATCGGTGGAGCGCTCGGTGCCGAGCGGTTTCAATCAGGGTAATAGCCTGACGTTGAACCTCAACCGTTCCGACTTCACCACCGCCAAACGCATCGTCGACAAGATCAACGACATGCTCGGCCCTGGTGTCGCTCAGGCCATCGACGGCGGCTCGATCCGCGTTACCGCACCGCTCGATCCGAGCCAGCGTGTCGACTACCTGTCGATCCTGGAAAACCTCGAAGTCGATCCGGGTCAGGCGGTGGCGAAAGTCATCATCAACTCGCGCACCGGCACCATCGTCATCGGTCAGAACGTGAAAGTCTCGCCGGCCGCCGTAACCCACGGCAGCCTGACCGTGACCATTACTGAAGACCCGATCGTCAGCCAGCCAGGCCCACTGTCCAACGGCCAGACCGCTGTCGTGCCACGTTCCCGTGTGAACGCCGAGCAGGAAGCCAAACCGATGTTCAAGTTCGGCCCGGGCACCACCCTCGACGAGATCGTCCGTGCGGTGAACCAGGTCGGCGCGGCACCGGGTGACTTGATGGCCATTCTCGAAGCACTGAAGCAGGCCGGCGCGTTGCAAGCCGACCTGATCGTGATCTGAGGCCGACGACTATGGATATGCGCAAGAGCGGTCTGGTCAGCAGCAGCGATTCGGGTTCTTACTCTGACCTCAATCGTCTGAACCAGCTAAAGGTCGGTGACAAGGATAGTGATGCGAACATGCGCAAAGTTGCGCAGGAATTCGAATCGCTGTTCCTCGGCGAGATGCTCAAATCGATGCGTTCGGCGACCAATGCCCTGGGTGAGGACAATCCTCTCAACACGCCGGCCGCCAAGCAGTATCAGGAAATGTACGACCAGCAACTGGCCGTTTCCATGTCCCGCGAGGGCGGTGGTATCGGTCTGGCCGACGTGCTGATGCGCCAGATGTCGAAGAACAAACCAATGGCGCCGGGTGAGGCTGCGGCCGCGTCCGCCGCCAAGCAGGAAGAAGCCAAAGCCAAGGCCGCTGCCGTGGCAACGCCGATTGCCGCTGGCACCGTCGCCACCAATGGCCCGTTGTCGCGCCTCAATGGTGAGCGTCCGCTGTGGGCCTCGCGTTCGGTCAATGCGCCTAACACGCAATTGGCCCACCGCAACGACATGGAATTGATCAACCAGCGCCGTTTGGCTCTGCCGCCGAAACTGGCCGATCGTTTGCTCGCAGGCCTGGTGCCTTCGGCCACCACGACAAGCGCCGCAACGCAATTGCCACAGCGTGCCACGACTGCCGCCACCACTGGCGCAGGTCCGCTGTACAACGGCGACTGGCTGGCACGCGCCGAGGCTGACAAAGCCTCCGGTGGGCAGATGCAGGTTTACGGCCGGGCGATGGCGCAGATTCCATTGGCGCCGGCGAAAAAAGCCTTCAGTTCTGCCGACGAATTCGTCAACACCATGCTGCCGATGGCCGAGGAAGCCGCCGCTCGTATCGGCGTCGATCCGCGTTACCTAGTGGCGCAAGCCGCACTGGAAACCGGTTGGGGCAAGTCGGTCATGCGTGCTCAGGATGGCAGTAGCAGCCACAACCTGTTCGGTATCAAGGCGAGCAGCAACTGGAAGGGTGATTCGGCCCGGGCAATCACCAGCGAGTTCCGTAATGGCGCGATGGTCAAGGAGACGGCCGAGTTCCGTTCCTATGCCTCGTACAAGGACAGCTTCCACGATCTGGTGACTTTGCTGCAGAGCAATAATCGCTATCAAGAAGTGCTGAAGTCGGCCGATAACCCAGAACAGTTTGTACGCGAGTTGCAAAAGGCCGGTTACGCCACCGACCCGAACTACGCAAGCAAGATTTCGCAGATTGCCAAGCAGATGAACGTTAACCAGAACTACGCTGCGGCGGGCGTTTCGACAACGCCTCTATAAAACATAAAGTAAGGTTTGAACCATGAGTTTGCTCAACATCGGGATGTCGGGTTTATCCGCTAGCCAATCTTCTTTGATGGTGACGGGCAACAACATTGCCAACGTCGATACGGCCGGCTACTCGCGCCAGCAAACCGTGCAGAATTCAAAAAGCTCGATTCAGAACGGCAACCTCTGGATCGGCACCGGTACGACCCTGGCCGACGTGCGCCGTGTCTACAACAGCTACATCGACGCCCAGTTGCAGACCACCACTTCGCTCAACAGCGATGCGGCGGCTTACCTGGGTCAGGTCACTCCGCTCGACAAATTGCTGTCCGATAGCGGCACCGGCCTCAATGGCGCGCTGACCAAGTTTTTCGCCTCGGTGCAGAACGTCAACGCCAAGCCGGGTGATGATGCTTCGCGCCAACTGCTGCTCAGTGATGCCCAAGCCTTGAGCGCGCGCTTCAACTCGGTTTCCAGCCAGTTGAACGCGCAGAACTCGGACATCAACGGCAACCTGACGAGCATGGCTGATCAGGTCAACAAACTGGCGAACACTGTCGCTCAGTTGAACCAGAAAATCTCCGAAATTTCCAACTCCGGTGGCCAGCCCAACGAGCTGCTCGACGCGCGTAACGAGACCATTCGCCAACTGTCGACCTTCACCGGTGCGCAGGTCGTCGAGCGTGGCGGCAACATGGATATATATCTGGGCAACGGTCAGCCGCTGGTGATGGGCAGCACGGTCAGCAAGCTGGAAGTCACGCCAAGCAAGACCGACCCATCGCGTATGGCCCTGCAGCTCAATAACGGCTCCAGCACTGTCGACATCACCTCGGGCATCACCGGTGGCGAGATCGGTGGCCTGCTACGTTATCGCAGCACCGTGCTCGACCCTGCGATGAACGAGCTGGGCCGCGTGGCACTGGTCGTTGCCGATCAGATGAACACGATTCAGGCGCAAGGCATCGACAAGAACGGTGACTTTGGCGGCAGCCTGTTCACCAGTATCAATACTGCGGCGAACATGTCTGCGCGCAGCACCGCCACTATCGGCAACAGCGCAGGTTCCGGCAAATTCGATGTGAGCATCGAAGACACCGGCAAGCTGACCATCAACGATTACAAAGTGACCTTCACCAGCGCCACGGACTACACCGTGCAGCGTCTGCCGGAAGGCACCGCCATGGGCGCGTTCAGTACCACCACCAACCCGCCTCCGGTCATCGACGGCTTCTCGTTGAAACTCACTGGCGGCACGGCGGCGGCGGGCGACACGTTCAAGATCACCCCGACGCGCAGCGCGGCGGCCAACATCAAGACCGAGATGACCGACTCCAAGCGTCTGGCCATCGCAGCTCCGTTGGGCGCTGCCATTGCCCCCGGCGGCAGCGGCACGCTGACTATTCCGGCCAGCGGTCAACCGACCCTTACCACGAAGTTCGATATCTACGACGCCACCACCACCACGGCGATGCAGAACGGCATGAAGTACTCGACGCCGGTCAAAGTGGTGTTTGGCGATCCTTCGGCGGACGGCACCAGTCAGGGTTACCAGCTACTCGATGCCAAGGGCGGTGTGTTGAGCAGCGGCACCATCAAGCCGGGCCAGAACAACACCCTGAACCTGAGTATTCCGCTCAAGGACTCGACCGGCGCTGCGATCCCGCCAGCTCCGGCCACCCAGTACACCGTCAGTTTCGATATGACCGTCGCCGGCTCGCCAGGCAAAGGCTCGGCGATCAATGTCAGCCTCAGCCAGCCGGGCACACTGGACAACCGCAACGGCGGTGTACTGGCTGACTTGCAGACCAAGCAGACAGTGGACACCGGTTCGGCCAGCAAAGGTATTTCCCTGACCGACTCCTACGGCAAACTGGTCGAAGGTGTCGGCGCCAAAGCTGCCCAGGGCAAGCTCGACAGCGCGGCCACCGACGCCATTCTGGCCAACGCCAAAGGCGCGCGTGATTCGTTGTCCGGCGTCGACCTCGACGAAGAGACCGGCAACCTGGTCAAGTTTCAGCAGTACTACACCGCGTCCTCGCAGATCATCAAGGCTGCGCAGGAAATTTTCAGCACACTGATCAACAGTCTTTAAGGGAGTCGTAATCCATGCGCATTTCTACCGGCCAGTTTTACGAATCTTCGGCAGCCAACTATCAGAAAAACTTCGCCAACGTGGTCAAGAGCAGCGAAGAGGCCAGCAGCCTGATTCGCGTCAACACGGCGGCAGATGATCCGGTTGGCGCTTCGCGTCTGCTGCAATTGGGCCAACAGGCTTCGATGCTTGATCAGTACGAAGCCAACGCCACTACCATCAAAGGCACACTGGGTACCGCTGAAGCGGTGATGACCAGCATCAACAACGTGCTGCAGCGTGCCAAGGAATTGGCTGTGAGTGCCGGCAACGCCGGGTACACGGACGCCGACCGTCAGGCCACGGCGTCCGAGCTGGGTCAGATCGAAGAGCAACTGCTCAGCCTGATGAACAGCAAGGACGAGAACGGTAAATACATCTTCGCCGGCTCCAAGGGCGACACCGTACCGTTCACTCGCAATGACGATGGCACTTACGCCTACAACGGCGACCAGGTGACCCTCGATCTGGCGATCGGTGACAACATGAAGATGGCCACCAACACCACCGGTTGGGAAGCTTTCCAGCAAGCGGTCAACACCAGCCGCAGCCAGGTCACCATGACGGCGCCTGCGGTCAATGACAATCGCGTGGTTCTGTCCAACGGTCAGGTGTCGTCGAACGTCAGCTACAACAGCAAGTTCCGTAGCGGCGAGCCGTACACTGTTGATTTTGTCAGCGGCACCCAGCTCAAAATCACTGACTCGGCCGGTAATGATGTGACGGCCGAAGCCAGTCAGGGTGGCGCGTTCGATCCGAAAAGCACGGCCGGTCAGACGGTCAGCTTCCGGGGCGTGGACCTGACGCTGAACATCAACCTGCAATCGGGCGATGTACCGGGCACCGTGCTGCCGGGTCACACGTTCACACTGGCGGCCAAGCCTGACACCTTCACCGGCACCCGCAGCCCGGGCAACCCGTCGTCGGCCCAGATCACCGGCAGCAGCGTCACCAACTCGACAGACTACAAAGCCAGTTTCCCGACCGGTTCAGCGGTGATGAAATTCACCAGCGCGACCGCGTTCGATCTGTACGCTGCACCGTTGACCGCTGACAGCAAACCGGTGTCCAGCGGCACTGTGGTCGCAGGCGTGGCCACTGCTTCGGGTGTGAGTTTCAACATCAGCGGTACACCGGCTGCCAACGATCAGTTCAGCGTGGCCGTCAATACTCACGAAACGCAGAACATTCTGGACAGCGTGAGTCAGTTGAAAAACGTGCTGAACACGCCAACCAATGGCAATGCGCTGGCTATCCAGCAATTGCAGGCCGGTCTGGCCTCCGGTCTGGGCAACCTCGCCAGTGGCACCGATCAGTTATCCAGTGCGATCAGTTCGGTCGGTGGTCGTGGCTCGTCGCTGGTGACCCAGAGCGATACCAATCAGTCGCTGGTACTGGCCAACGCGCAGACACAATCGTCGATCCGCGACTCCGATCCGGCCGAGGTCATGACCCGTCTGACCCTGCAGCAAACCATGTTGCAAGCCTCGCAACTGGCCTTCAGCAAGATTGCGCAACTGGGCTTGTTCAACAAGATCTGAGTCTGTGCCTGTCGAGCTGCCAACCGTCTTTTCCTAAGCGGTTACGGGGTTCCTGCCTGAATAGGGCAGGGACCCGCCGCTCGAGAGTTTCCCGCCGTGAATCAACACCCCCTCGTCAGTATCGTCATCCCCGCCTTCAACCCGCGTTTCTTCGATCAGGCGCTGATGAGTGCGCTCGCGCAGACGTATGAGCACCTCGAAATCGTCATTTGTGACGACTCGGACGATGAGCAGATTCGCCAGATTGTCGAGTCGTTCGCCGAGCCGGCTCATCCGATCCGCTATCTGCGTAACCCGCAGCGTCTGGGGTTACAGAACAACGTGCTGCGTTGCGTCGAAGAGGCTCGTGGCGAGTTCGTCAAAGTGTTGTGCGATGACGATCGACTGTTCGCGCCGAGCATTGCCCTGCAGGCGCAGGTGCTGATTGATCACGCTGATGCCAATCTGGTGTTTGCCTTGCGCATGCTCAGCGACGCCGGCAATTTCCTCTTGCCGCCGCGCGTTGACAATTGCCGGTTCAGCCCGAACGACGCCTTGTTCAAGGGCGACGACATGCTGGCGATATTCGAATCCACGCCGTTGAATTTTGTCGGCAACTTCAGTGCCGCGTTGATGCGTCGCGCCGACGTGCTGGAGTTACTGCCTGCGCTTATTCAAGAGGGTGCAGGTTTTGTCGCCACGCTCGATTTCGCCTTGTTCGTGTGTCTGATGCGCCGCGGCAATATGGTCTCGCTCAACACCGTGCTGAGCACCGAGCGGTTGTACCCGGAGCGGCTGAGCCGTACGCCGGAAATGCTCAAGCGAGCGCGAGTGGAGTGGGAGTGGCTGGCGCAAATGCTTGTTGCCCGTAGTGGCGAAGCCGCGCCGGCGGCTGGCTGGGTGCGCTATATCGATTTGGCCAACATCAATGATCAGCCCCACGCCTGGCAAGAGCTGTGCGTGACGCGCATTCTCGGTAACCGCAATACCGTGGTCAGCGGCCGGGTCGGCGCCGAAAGCGAAAGCTATGACGATTTCTATCGGGAGTGGCTGTCGATCCGCTGCTTCTCGCCGGTCGAGCAACAGCAGATGCCGCAACGCATCGCCAGTTGGTCGACGCGGGCGCAGATTGTGCCGATTGTCATCGACCCTGACGGCGATATAGAAGCCTTGCAGGCCACGTTGCGCGCCATCGAGGCTCAGCTTTATGCACCGGCGGCGGTTGTGCTGCTTTCGGATGCGCAGTGCGATGTCGGCGAGCGAGTGCTGCGGTTGCCGTTTCAGGCCGACTGGGCGCAGCAACTCAACGCGGTGATCCCGCAACTGGAAGGTGCCGACTGGTTTTACCTGCTGCGTGCCGGCGACACCTTGCGCGAATCAGCGCTGTTGATTCTGGCCGAGCGCATCGCCGCAACGCCGGGCCTGTTGTGTGCCTACAGCGATGAGGGGGCGCTGATCGAAGGTGAATCAATCGAACCGGTATTCAAGCCGGACTTCAATCTCGATCTGATGCGCGCCTACCCTTATGTTGGACGCGCTCTGGCTTTCGAGCGTCAGCGCTATCTGGCTGTGGGTGGCTTCGATCCGGCCCATGGCGAACTCGCTCCGCATGACTTGTTGTGGCGCCTGGTGGAAGAAGCCGGCCCGCAGACCATCGAGCACATCGCCGAGATTCAGGTGGAGTCCAGCCTGACGTATGCCCAGTGGCTGTCGCTGCCGGAAGTGATCGATCACAACGCCGCGATGGTCGGCGCGCATTTGCAGCGCATCGGTGTGGATTACAGCATTCGTCATGAAGAGATGCCGCTGATCAACCGCGTTGACTATCACCACGCAGAAAATCCGCTGGTGTCGATCATCATTCAGGCCGGCGATTCGTTGCACGCCTTGCAGCGTTGCACCGAGAGCCTGATTGAGCATACCGCCTACAGTCGCTACGAAATTCTGCTGGTCGACACCGGCAGCACTGAGTCGGCGATGATCGAATGGCTGGCTGCCATGGCTCAATTGGGCGCCTCGATGCTGCGGGTCGTGCAGTACGCCGGAGCCGACAATGTCGCCGCCCTCCGTAACTTCGCCGCCGATCAGGCGCGGGGCGAGTATTTACTGCTGCTCGACGCCGAGGCGGTGATCTATGAAAGCGACTGGCTCGACGAACTGCTTAACCAGGCCCGGCGTCCGGAGGTTGCCGTGGTCGGTGCCCGCCTGCTCAGCCCTGAAGGGGCGATTGTCAGTGCCGGTTTGATTCTGGGGCTGGCGGGGCCGGTCGGTTCGCCATTTGCCGGTGAGTCGGCAAGCTCTCGCGGCTACATGCAGCGTCTGCACGTGGTGCAGAACTGGAGCGCGGTCAGCAGTCAATGCCTGATGGTCCGCAAGCAAGTTTTCGATGCGCTCGGGCAGTTCGATGGCGAGACGTTCGCGCGGGGTTTGAGCGACGTCGATCTGTGTCTGCGGGCAGGCAGCGATGGCTACCTGGTGGTCTGGACGCCTTATGCCAGTGTCGTGATTGCGCCGTTGACCGAGAATGCGCCGCTTGCCCTCTCTGAAAAAGAGGAAGAAGCGTTCCATCGCCAGTGGATGCCGAAAATCATCAAGGATCCGGCGTACAGTCCGTCGCTCAGCCTCGGCGTGTCGAGCTTCAGTCTGGAGCCGTCGTTGCGCAATAACTGGAATCCGTTCTGTTCCCGTCACTTGCCGTTGATTCTCGGGTTGCCGGTCAACAGTTCGGCTGTCGGTCATTACCGCGTGACCGGGCCGCTGGCCGAGCTTGAAGCCTCTGGCCGGGCGCTTGGCCGCTGGGCTTACGAGTCGCCTTCGACCGTCGAAATCGAGCGTCTGGCCCCGGATTCGATCATTCTGCAATGCCGCTATAGCGACGGTGCGGTCAGCGATATTCAGCGAATCAAGAAGTACTCCAGCGCGCTGCGAATCTTCGAACTCGACGACTACGTGATCAGTGCGCCAAAGAAAAACACCCACGCGCGCAATAAACCGGTCAACACCGAACAGATGCTGCGCGAAGGTATTGCGCTGTGTGATCGTGTGGTGGTTACCACCCAGGCACTTTCCGATGCGTTGTCGAGCATGCACAGCGATATTCGCATTGTGCCGAATATGCTTTCGCCGGAGCCGTGGGCGACCCTGACCAGTCACCGTCGTACCTCGAGCAAGCCGCGCGTGGGTTGGGGTGGCGGCACCAGCCACTCGGGGGATCTTGAGATCATTGCCGAGGTCGTTCGGGAACTGGCGAACGAAGTCGAGTGGGTATTCTTCGGCATGTGCCCGGACGAGTTGCGTCCCTACATTCATGAATTTCATTCGGCCATCAGCCTGCAGAGCTACCCGTTCAAACTGGCCAGTCTGAACCTCGACCTGGCACTGGCGCCGTTGGAATTCCATATTTTCAATGACTGTAAGAGCAACCTGCGTCTGCTGGAGTACGGTGCCTGCGGCTACCCGGTGATCTGCACCGACACCGAGGCCTATCGCGGGCACCTGCCATGCACCAAGGTCTACAGCAACAGCACCGCAGAATGGCTGCAAGCGATTCGCATGCACCTCGCCGACCCGGACGCCAGCTACCGCATGGGCGACGAACTGAAGGAAGCGGTGCACCGTGATTTCATGTTACGCGGTGACAACCTCAATCATTGGTTGTGGGGCTGGTTGCCGGATTGATCTGAACTCGGCGGGCAAAAAAACGCAGGTGACCTCACGGTTGCCTGCGTTTTTTTTGTCTTGCTCTCAGCCTTTAATGGCACTGGTCGATAAATTCCAAATGTGTGCCCACTCAAGCGAGGAGTGCCTCGCCCCAGGGACAGGATTCAACAACAACGCAAGGAAGGAACACATGGCAGTGATAAATGGAACGGGTGAAGCAGACTACCTCATCGGTACTCCTGACAATGACGAACTCTACGGGCTGGAGTCCGGGGATTTGCTCTATGGGGGGGAAGGGGCTGATCTGCTGAATGGCGGTGAGGGCTTTGACTGGGTCGATTACCGTGGTTCTGCCGCAGCGATCAGTATCGAGTTTCAGGATGGTTCGGTGATCGCCCATGGCGGTGAAGCTGAAGGCGATACGTTGATCGAAATTGAAGGCGTCATGGGCACTCAATTCGACGATACCTTCATTGGCAATATCGCTGGACTGACTCTGGATGGTCAGGACGGCGATGACATCTACATCATTGGCAGCGATGACGTGAAAATTGTTGAGGGAGTAGGTGGTGGATACGACGAGCTCCGCACGACGCTCAACAACATGCAGATGGACGCTTCCGTTGAAAAAATGACCTTCACCGGCACCGGCGATTTCACCGGTTATGGAAATGCCGGTGACAACCTGATCATTGGTGGTGCCGGCAATGATCTGCTGTTCGGGGGAAACGGCGCGGATCACTTTGTTGGTGGTGAGGGTTTTGACACGGTCAGCTACGCCGACAGTAGTGAAGGCGTGTTCATTGATATGGCGCAAGGCTGGATGTCTACCGGTTTCGCCAACGGTGATACGTTCACCGGAATCGAAGCCATTCAGGGTTCAGGCTTTGACGATGTACTGTTTGGCAAGGAAGCCGGGCAAGCGTTCGATGGTGGCGATGGCTACGACGTTCTGAACTATTCCGATTCATCGGAGGCTGTCAGTGTTGAGCTGCGTATCGGTGGTCTGGTCAGCAATGTGGAAAAAATCGTCGGCTCCCTGCTGGACGACCATTTCACGATCGACACCGGTGGCGTAACGGTTGACGGTAGTCAGGGCAATGATGTCTACATCATCAACAGTACCGGTGTGACCATTTCCGAAATAGAGAGTGGTGGTGTGGACGAGCTGTATACCAGTCTGTCAGTGATGACCATGGATCCGTTCATCGAGCGCATGACTTATACCGGCACGGGTGACTTCACCGGCCATGGCAATGCCGGTGACAACATGCTGACGGGCGGCGCCGGCAATGACGTGTTGTCGGGTGGCGCGGGCAGTGATGCCTTTTACGGTGGTGCGGGGATCGACATTGTCAGTTATGACGACAGTGATGCCGGGGTAAACATCAATCTGGCGTGGGGTTCACAAACCGGTATTGCCTCGGGTGACACGTTCTACGATATCGAAGGCCTGCGCGGCAGTCAGTTTGATGATTGGCTGGATGGGGATTCGAATGGCAATTATCTGGAGGGTGGTGCCGGTAACGATTTCATTCGCGGTGGCGAAGGGGCCGATCACATTTATGGCGGGTTGGCATCCGGTCTCGACGGCACGGCACCGCAGGGCGATACGCTTTGGGGGGGCGAGGGTGATGACGTTATCGTCAGCGCTGCCAACGACCTGGCTACTTTTGCCAGTGGCGATGAGGGAAATGACACTATCACGGTCAATCGGGGCAGTGCTGACGGCGGCGACGGCAATGATGTTCTGACCGGCACCGGCAGCTATTACACGTTGTCCGCAGGCAACGGCGATGACCTGCTGATCCTGAACCTCGTGGGCAGCCAGGGCACGGGTGGTCAGGCGCGTGGCGGTGAGGGTGATGACACCTATGTCGTGAACACCACGGGGTTGGTGACCATTCAGGAATATGGCAGCAGTCTTAACGACACGCTGGTGTTGAACACCATCGCCAATGCCAGCCAGTTGAGTGTCACTCGGGTGGGCAAGGACGCCTATTTGCACAGTGCCAATGATGGCAGTAGCGGCGTTCCAGCCAGTGGCGTGAAGCTGGAAAACTGGTACGCGCAGGGCAACACCATCGAGCATATCCAGACGGCCGACGGCATGATCTACGATCTGCCGGCCACCGGTGACGCTTTCGCCCTATTTGGTTGATCCTTTGACGCCTTCAACTTGAGGCGTGCGCGATGAAGGGATGAGTCCACTGTTGGATTCGTCCCTTTTTTATGCCCGTCGCACTGCCGACGCAGCGTCCATCGAGCTGGCGCGTTTCCTGCAAGTCCCCCTCAAATCGCCATAAAACGAGCGCTCGCGGTCATTGACCCGCGCCCGGATTGGCAAAGGTTTAGCCAAAAGGCCTGCAACCGCTTGGCCGAGTCAGGTGAAGAACAAGAGGGGAGACGATGAAGGCAGTTATTTTGGCGGGTGGCCTCGGCACGCGCATCAGTGAAGAGTCGCACCTCAAGCCCAAACCGATGATCGAGATCGGCGGCAAGCCAATTCTCTGGCACATCATGAAGCAGTATTCCGCCCACGGAATTCACGACTTCGTGATCTGCCTTGGCTACAAGGGCTATGCGATCAAGGACTTCTTCGCCAATTACTTCCTGCACACCTCCGACGTCACCTTCAACATGCGCGAAAACCGCATGGACGTGCACCAGAACTACAGCGAGCCATGGAGCGTCACGCTGATCGACACCGGCGAGGAAACCATGACCGGTGGCCGTCTGCTGCGTGCCGCGCGTTATCTGAAGGATGAGGAGGCGTTCTGCTTCACCTACGGCGACGGCGTCTCCGACATCAACATCGCTCAGCTTGTGGATTACCACAAAGCTCACGGCCGTCTCGCGACCGTCACGGCGGTGCAGCCGCCGGGTCGCTACGGTGCCCTTGAACGTCAAGGCGATCAGGTGCTTGGCTTCACCGAAAAACCTCGTGGCGACGGCGGCTGGATCAACGGCGGCTTCTTCGTGCTCTCCCCCAAAGTGATGCCGTACATCAGCGGTGACGAGACGACCTGGGAAGCCGAACCTTTGGCCCGTCTGGCCGAGGACGAACAATTGAAAGCCTTCGAGCACGAAGGTTTCTGGCATCCAATGGACACCCTGCGCGACAAGAACCATCTTGAAGCGCTGTGGATGAGCGGGGAGGCCCCATGGAAGCAATGGGCCTGAGTGCTGATTTCTGGCGTGGCAAGCGTGTGCTGGTCACCGGCCACACCGGTTTCAAAGGCAGCTGGCTGACCCTGTGGCTGCAAAGCCTTGGCGCGCAAGTCAGCGGATTTTCCCTCGATCCATCGACCGAACCAAGCCTGTTCGAACTGGCGCGGGTCCACGAAGGCATCAACGACCAACGCGGCGATCTGCGTGATCTCGGCGCCTTGCTGGAGATCATCGCTGACACCGAGCCTGAAATTGTCCTGCATCTGGCGGCCCAGCCGCTGGTGCGTGAAGGTTATCGTGATCCGCTCGGCACTTACTCCAGCAACGTTATGGGCACGTTGAACCTGCTTGAGGCGATCCGTCAGGTCGGTTGCGTGCGCGCCTGCGTGCTGGTGACCACCGACAAGGTCTACGCCAACAAGGAATGGCTGTGGCCATACCGCGAGGACGAAGCCCTCGGTGGTCACGATCCTTACAGCAGCAGCAAGGCTTGCTGTGAATTGCTGGCGCAGTCTTATGCGGCGTCGTTCTTCCCGGCTGAAAAGTACGCCGAACACGGTCTGGCCCTGGCCACGGCGCGTGCCGGCAACGTTTTGGGCGGCGGTGATTTCGCCCCGGAACGACTTATTCCCGACGTACTCAAGGCCTGGACGGCAGACGAGCCGGTGACCCTGCGCTACCCGCAAGCCGTGCGCCCATGGCAGCACGCGCTGGAGCCATTGGCTGGGTATCTGCAACTGGCCGCCGGCCTCTACGAACAAGGCCCGGAATACGCCGGTGCGTGGAACTTTGGCCCGAGCGAAGCGGATATGTGCAGCGTCGGCGAAGTGGTCGAATTGCTCGCCAGTGGCTGGCCACAGGCGCGTGGGCTGCGCATCGAGCCGAGCGAACTGCATGAGGCCGGTCTGCTGCGTCTGGACAGCAGCCGCGCACGTCAACTGCTTGCCTGGCAACCACGCTGGACCTTGCAGCAATGCCTGGCCCAGACCCTCGACTGGCATTTGGCGTGGCAGAACGGTGACGACATGCGCGCCGTCACTCTCGGCCAACTGAATCTATACCGAGGCGCGCTGTGAGCGAGTTCTCCTTGCACGCATTGCCGCTGTCCGGACTGTTCAGTGTCCAGCACAAACGCTTCGAAGATCAGCGCGGGCACTTCGCTCGACTGTTCTGCGAAGGCAGTTTGAGTGCGTTTGGCAGCGAATTTCACATCCGTCAGATCAACCATTCCTGCACCCGCGAGAAGGGCAGTGTGCGTGGTCTGCATTATCAAAACGCGAATGCGCCGGAAGCCAAACTCATCACCTGCCTGCGCGGTGAAGTCTGGGATGTGGCGGTGGATTTGCGTCCCGATTCCGAAACTTTTTTGCACTGGCACGCCGAGCACCTGAAGGCCGGTGACGGTCGCAGCCTGTTGATACCGGCCGGGTTCGCCCACGGTTTCCAGACGCTGACCGAAGATGCTGAGTTGCTCTACCTGCACAGCGCCGATTACGCGCCGGAGCACGAGGGCGGTCTGTCGGTGAACGATCCACGGCTGGCGATTGCCTGGCCGTTGCCTGTCAATAATTTGTCAGTGCGTGATTCCAGCCATCCCGCGCTCGATCAACACTTTGCTGGAGTGCGTCTATGAACTGCCGTGGGTGCGCCGCACCGTTGAGTCTGCCGCTGATCGACCTCGGTACCTCGCCACCGTCCAATGCTTACGTGCATGCCGATCGCCTGGAACAGGCCGAGCAATGGGTGCCATTGAAGGTCGCCGTGTGCGAGCAATGCTGGCTTGTGCAGACCGAGGACTACACCCGCGCCGACAGCCTGTTCGACGCCGAATACGCCTACTTCAGTTCGTTTTCAAGCACCTGGCTGGCGCATGCCGAGCGCTATGTGGCCGAGATGGTCGAACGCTTTGGCCTGAGCACTGAAAGCCGTGTGGTTGAAGTCGCCGCCAACGACGGTTACCTGTTGCAGTACGTCGCCGGTCGCGGCATCCCGTGCCTGGGCGTCGAACCGACTCGCAGCACCGCGCAGGCAGCGCGGGAAAAAGGTCTGGAGATTCGTGAGCTGTTCTTCGGTCGCGACACGGCCGCGCAGCTGAAAAAAGAGGGCTGGGGCGCCGACCTGATGGCGGCCAACAATGTGCTCGCGCATGTGCCGGACATCAACGATTTTCTGGGCGGTTTCGCGGCACTCCTCAAGCCTGCCGGCGTAGCCACTTTTGAATTCCCGCAACTGCTGACGCTGATGGCCGGCGCGCAGTTCGACACGCTCTATCACGAGCACTATTCCTACCTGTCGCTGACCGCCGTGCAGACCCTGTGCGAGCGCAATGGTCTGGAAGTGTTCGACGTCAGCCAGTTGAACACTCACGGTGGCTCGCTGCGGGTGTTCGTGCAGCGCAAGGACGGCGAGCGCCGCGCGGTACAACCGGCCGTGCAGCAACAGTTGCAGGCTGAACTCGATGCGGGTGTGAAAACTGCCGCGTACTACACGACCCTCGCGCCTGCTGCCGAACGCATCAAGCATGAACTGCTGCGCTTCCTGTTGCAGGCCAAGGCCGATGGCAAGCGTGTGGTTGGCTACGGTGCAGCGGCCAAGGGCAATACCTTGCTCAATTACGCCGGGGTCAAACCCGACCTGCTGGCGTGGGTGGCCGATGCCAACCCGCACAAGCAGGGCAAGTTCATGCCGGGCAGTCGCATCCCGATTGTCGCGCCGGCGCAGATCGACATCGAGAAACCGGACTATGTGCTGGTGCTGCCATGGAACCTGCTGCACGAAGTCAGTCAGCAACTGGCGCAAGTGCGTCAATGGGACGGCCGCTTCGTGATCGCCGTGCCTGAGTTGAGCGTGCTGTGAAAGTGCTGGTGACGGGAGCCACGGGCTTCGTCGGCCGGCATCTGGTCGCGGCATTGCTGGCGCGCGGCTGCGCAGTGCGAGCCGTGGCGCGCAATGCAGAAACCGCGCAGGGCATGCCGTGGATCAACGACGTCGAATTCGTCGCGGCGGATATTCACGCCGCCGATCTCGACGTCGTTGCATTGACCGAGGATGTCGATGCGCTGGCGCATCTGGCCTGGCCGGGGTTGCCGAACTATCGCGCGTTGTTTCATTTCGAGCACAACCTGATGGCCGATTATCGCTTTATCAAGAGCGCGGTCGAGGCGGGCGTGAAGCAGGTTCTGGTGACCGGTACCTGCTTTGAATATGGGATGCAGAGCGGGCCGCTAAGCGAAAGTGCCGAGCCGCGCCCGAGCAATCCCTACGGGTTGGCCAAGCATACGTTGCACCTGTTTTTGCAGAATCTGCAGCAGGAACATCCGTTCACCTTGCAATGGGCGCGACTGTTCTATCTGCATGGCGAAGGGCAGAACCCCAACAGTCTGTTGGCCGCACTGGATCGAGCGATCGATGCGGGCGAACCATCGTTCAACATGTCTGCCGGCGAACAACTGCGCGACTTTCTGCCGATCAAGACCGCTGCCGATAACCTTGCCGCGATCCTGCATCAACGCGATTTCAATGGCGTGATCAATTGCGCCAGCGGTCAGCCAGTGTCGGTACGCGCGCTGGTCGAACAACGCCTGCGTGAGCGCGGCAAGTCCATCGAGCTGAACCTCGGCCACTACCCATACCCAACCCACGAACCGCTGGCGTTCTGGGCGGTGACCGAGCGTTTGCAACAGTTATTGGGAGAGCCGCAATGAGGCACGAGTTGTACCGCGTCACCAATTTGCCGGTGCTGCAGAACCGCACCTTCGCCGATCCCGAGTCGGCGCAGGCCTCGGCCAGTGCCGACATGCTGCTGGTGCAGGATGAGCGCAGCGGCTTGATCTTCAACGCCGCGTTCGACGCCGACAAACTCAGCTACGACGCCGACTATCAAAACGAGCAGGCGCATTCCGGCCAGTTCCAGAAGCACCTGAGCGACGTTGAAGGGATCATCGCCAAACACTTCAAGGGTCAGGAACTGATCGAAGTTGGCTGTGGCAAAGGCTACTTCCTTGAGTTGCTCAAGGGCCTCGGCTACTCGATCACCGGCATCGATCCGGCTTACGAAGGCGAAAATGCCGACGTGATCAAGGCACCGTTCACTCGCGGTCTTGGCCTGGCGGCGGACGCTATCGTGCTGCGTCATGTGCTTGAACACATCGAGGACCCGCTGAGCTTCCTGTCGGTGATCGCCGAAGCCAATCAGGGCGGGCAGATCTACATCGAAGTGCCGTGCTTCGACTGGATCCTCGAGCACAAAGCCTGGTTCGACCTGTTCTACGAACACGTCAATTATTTCCGCCTCGATGACCTGCGCCGGATGTTCGGCACCGTGCACGAGGCCGGTCACCTGTTCGGTGGCCAATACCTGTACATCGTCGCCGACCTTTCAACGCTGCGCCTGACCCCGGAACAACCGGTGCCACGCCTGACGCTGCCTGACGGTTTCACCGCCAGCCTCGAGCGCGCGGTGCAGATCATTCAGTCCGCCCCCGAGCAGGGTTCGGCGATCTGGGGCGCCTCGTCCAAAGGCGTGATCTATTCGCTGGCCCTGCAACGTGCGGGAGTGGCGGTGGATCGTGTGGTGGATATCAACCCGGCCAAGCAGGGTCGTTATCTGCCGTTGAGCGGCGCTCGCGTGTCCTCGCCGCAAGAGGCCATGGACGCCTTGCCCGAAGGCGCCAACCTGTTTGTGATGAACTCCAATTACCTCGAAGAAATCAAGCGGATGACCGGTGGACGCTACGTCTATCACGCCGTCGATAGCGCTTCGTTCCAGTGACCATTGAGATTTTGACCATGACCGACAACAGCATTAACCAAGCCTTTGAAGCCGAATGCCGCGAGCAGATCGCCCAGCAAGGTGACGACCAGAAACTCACTGGCCTGGCCCGTGATTTCTTCAACGAATCGGCCAAACACAAGTACAGCTACCACTTCTCGTGGATGGGTCGCCCGATCATTCAGTTGCCGCAAGACATGATGGCGATGCAGGAGATCATCTGGCAGGTCAAACCGGATCTGGTTATCGAGTGCGGCATCGCCCACGGCGGTTCGATCATCTACTACGCCTCCCTGCTGGAGCTGCAAGGCCACGGCGAAGTGCTGGGCATCGACCTCGATATTCGCCCGCACAACCGTGAAGCGATCGAAAGCCATCCGATGGCCAAGCGCATCAAGATGATCGAAGGTTCGAGCATCGACGCGGCCATCGCCGCTCAGGTGCAAGCCGCAGCCGCCGGCAAGAAAGTCATTCTGGTGCTCGACTCCAACCACACCCACGATCACGTGCTCGAAGAGCTGCGTCTGTACGCTCCGCTGGTGTCGGTCGACAGCTACTGCGTGGTCATGGACACCGTGGTTGAAGACATGCCGGCCGATTTCTTCCCGGACCGTCCATGGGGCCCGGGCGATAACCCGAAAACCGCGGTATGGAAATACCTGGAAGAGAACAAGGATTTCGAGATTGACCAGCAGCTGCAAAACAAACTGCTGATCACCGTGGCGCCGGACGGTTATCTGCGTCGCGTTCGTTAATCAAAAACAGTTTCAGGCATCAGGCGTCTGGCCGGTTGTGGGGATAGGAAAAATGCAGGTTCAAAGCAGCACTCAAACCAACACGACACCGCTGAACGAGCTGTTCACGGTGGTGGTGATCACCCACAACCGCAATGCGTTTCTGCGTCGTACATTGCAGTACTACAGCAGCTACGCGGCCAAGGTGCTGGTGCTGGATTCGACGGTGCAGGGCGATGATCGCATCGCTGTCGATTTTCCGTCGGTGGACTATCGTCATTTGCCGCAGTACTCCTACAAAGGCCTGCAGGAAAAGCTCAGTTGGGGCGTGCAGCAGGTGACTACGCCGTACATGGTGTTTGCGGCCGACGATGATTTCCTGATCCATGACGCACTGACGGCCTCCGTGGATTTCCTCCAGGCCAATCCTGACTACGGCCTGTGCCACGGCTACGGGTTCATGTACCTGACCCGTGCCAGCGAAGTGACCTATTACCGTCGCGACAAGCTTATTCAGGAAGACTATGACTCGGCACAGCCGGAAACCCGTGTCATGGAATTCATGGGGCAGTTCCTGCCGCCGTTCTATGCGGTGACCCGAACCGATCTGCTAAAGCAGTGGTATAGCTTGCTGCCGGCGGGCACCAGTTTCGAATGGCAGGAAATCGGTCACACGTTTTATCTGTTGGCGTGCGCCAAGGCGCGGGTTCTGCCGATTGCTTTTGCGGTGCGCGAAGCCAACTACGGCAGCTCTGATCACAACACCAACGTGTTGACGGTCCTGACTTGGCAAGACGCGAAAACCGTAGCCGAGCGCGAGCGCTTTGCCGAGTTTTTGGCGTCGATCCCTACTGCTTTCAGTGGTCAGGATCCGGCCGCGATCAAGCAGATTGCCCTGAACAGTTTTGCCGAAATGGCTGACTGCCTGCTCAAGGGGCGTTCGCTGTCCGGTGCAGCGATTTTCCGCTCGGCGTGGATTGAGCCGGGTCAGGAGCCGGTGCGCTCATTCGCGCCCGAGCAATTTGTCGAGATGCCGTTCTACAACAAGCCGGTTTTCGACTTGTTGACCGAGTACGAATTCCTGCTGCACGCCATGCCTGCCGGGCGCCTGCAACTGCAGGAGCTGGAAGGTGTGTTGCTGCGTCAGCACGAATTGATGCGTGTTCATCCCAATGACGATGAACGGACGATTCGCGCGCGTCTATGGGAAGCGCTGACCCTGAACATGTTCAATCGCGAGGTAGTCGAACGCCTGGCCGAGTCCATGCTTGCCAGTGAAGAGCCTGAAGAAGGGGTGAAGCTACAGGCCTGGCTGGAGCGTTTGAATTCGGTACCGGGGCAACAGGAGCGCAAGCTTTTCGAAAACATGCCGACCGGGCGGCTGCTGCAATGGCTCGAAGCGCGTGATCCCGAGCCTGCGCAACTGCCAGCAATCACCCGGCACCTGACCAGCCATGCCGGCGGTCCGCAAATGGGCATTCTCCTGCTGGATCTGGATGCCGACATGGTCAAGCTGCAGACGACCTTCGACAGCCTGGTTGGCGGCCATTGCAAGGCGTTCAAACTGGTTGTACTCACCACCGGGGAGTTGCCGGCGACCACGACCGTGCGCGATACCGTGCATTTCGTCAAAGTGACCACGACCAACTACGTCGAGCGGATCAATCAACTGCTGCCTCAGATCGGTAGCGACTGGATCATGCTCGCCGAGGCGGGGGTCCAGTTCACTGCCAGCGGTCTGCTGCGTGCAAGCCTTGAACTACTGGGGGCCGAAGGAGTGCGCGCCGTGGCGATGGATGAAATCCAGCGTCAGCCGGGCGGTGCGCTGGCGGATGTGTTCCGTCCGGGGGTCAACTTCGACCTGCTGCAAACCGTGCCGTCGATGATGGCGCGACACTGGTTGTTCCAGCGCGATGTGTTGGTTCAGGCCAAAGGCTTCGCCGCCGAGTACAGCGATGCGCTGGAATTCGACCTTTTGCTGCGCTTGATCGAAGACGGCGGGCTGGCTGGCCTTGCTCATCTGGCGGAGCCGTTGCTGATCTGCGACGCACCGCCTGCTGAAGAAAACGCTCATGAGCGTCAGACCCTGACACGTCATCTCGCCAAGCGCGGATACCGCGGCCAAGTGGGTTCGACGTTGCCGCAAACCTGGCAAATCGACTATCAGCACAGCGAACGGCCGCTGGTGTCGATCATTCTGCGTAGTGAGGACAACCTCGAAGCGTTGCAGTCGGCGCTGGTCAGCCTGCTGCAACGAACCCGCTATCAGCGCCACGAAATCCTCATTGTCGACAACCATAGCCAGTCTGCGGAACTGGCTGAATGGCTGGGCAATCTGGAGGGCAAGGGTGAGCGAGTTCGGGTGCTGCGCAGCAGCGAGCGGTTGAGCGAATCGGCGTTGTACAACCTCGCTGGCGCTGAAGCGAAAGGTGAATACCTGGTGCTGTTTTCCGCGCGCGCCGAAGTGGTCAATGCCAACTGGCTTGATGCACTGCTCAATCAGGCGCAACGGCCCGAAGTCGGGATCGTCGGAGCGAAACTGCAGGATGCACGTGGCGTCACCACTCAGGGTGGCTTGATTCTGGGACTCAACGATCTGCTTGGCGCGGCGTACGTCGGTGAGAAAAAAGACGCTCCGGGCTACCTGTTCGGCCATCTGGTCGAACAGAACTATTCGGCGGTGTCCGGCGCCTGTCTGATGATTCGCAAAGCACTGTTCGAAGCACCCGGTGGTCTGGATGAAGAACATTTCGACACGGCGTTCGCCGACATTGATCTGTGTCTGAAAGCAGCCGATGCCGGTTACCTGACGGTCTGGTGCCCACAAGCGCAAATCCAGCATCCGGGCGTGCTCCCTGAAGCGCCGCAACTGGCTGCCGCGCTACGTGACAAGTGGCAGGCTCGCTTCGCTCAAGACACGGCTTACAACCAGAACCTTTCCCTGACCGGCAAGGGCTTTACTCTCGGCGCTGCGTCCAGTGTGAACTGGGCGCAGTTGCTCGCCTGACGCCTCGTGCACAGGAAACAGGACTCTAGACATGTTCAACGGTAAATCGATTTTCATCTCCGGCGGCACTGGCTCGTTCGGGCGTAATTTCATTCGTCGCCTGTTGGAGCAATACCAACCCAAGCGCGTGGTGGTGTTCTCCCGCGATGAGCTCAAACAGTACGAAATGCAGCAGACGTTCAACGCGCCGTGCATGCGCTATTTCCTTGGCGATGTGCGCGACGCCGATCGTTTGCGTCAGGCCATGCGCGGTATCGATTACGTGGTTCACGCCGCCGCGCTCAAACAAGTGCCGGCAGCGGAATACAACCCGACCGAGTGCATTCGTACCAACGTCAACGGCGCTGAAAACATCATCGCCGCCGCCATCGATAACGGCGTGAAGAAAGTTGTCGCGCTGTCCACCGACAAGGCTGCCAGCCCGATCAACCTGTACGGCGCGACCAAGTTGCTGTCGGACAAACTGTTTGTCGCCGCCAATAACATTGCCGGCGAGCAGCAGACCCGGTTTGCCGTGGTGCGTTATGGCAACGTGGCCGGTTCGCGCGGTTCGGTAGTGCCGTTCTTCAGCAAGCTGATCGCTGACGGGGCCACCGAACTGCCGATCACCGACGAGCGCATGACGCGTTTCTGGATCACCCTCGATCACGGTGTGCAGTTCGTGCTCGACAGCTTTGCACGCATGCACGGCGGTGAAGTGTTTGTGCCGAAGATCCCGTCGATCCGCGTTGTCGATCTGGCCCGGGGCATGGCCGAGCATCTGCCGCATAAAAACGTCGGCATCCGTCCGGGGGAAAAACTCCATGAGCTGATGGTGCCGCTGGACGATGCGCGGATGACCCTTGAATTCGAGGATCACTACACCATCCAGCCATCGATTCGCTTCACCAGCGTCGATGTCGATTTTGCCGTGGACAAGCTCGGCGAGCGCGGCCAGCCGGTGAGTGAGGACTTCGAATACCGCTCCGACACCAACCCGCAGTTCCTCTCGGTGGGACAGATCGCTGACCTGCACGCGAAGCTCTCGGCATGATTCCCTACGGCCGCCAGAGCCTCGATCAGGCTGACATCGATGCGGTGGTCGAGGTATTGCAGTCGGATTGGCTGACCCAGGGTCCGACCATCGAGCGTTTCGAGCAGGCGATGGCCGAACGTTGTCAGGCGAATTATGCGGTGGCGGTGTGCAACGCCACCGCAGCGCTGCACATTGCCTGTCTGGCGGCCGGACTTGGCCCGGGCGACCGCCTGTGGACGACGCCGAACACCTTTCTGGCGTCGGCCAACTGCGGGCGTTATTGCGGCGCCGACGTTGATTTTGTCGATATCGATCCGCTGACCTGGAACCTCGATGCTTTCGCGCTGGCAGCGAAGCTGGATCAGGCCGAGCAGGACGGCACACTGCCAAAAGTACTGGTGGCGGTGGCGTTTTCCGGTCAGAGCTGCGACATGCGCAAGATCGGCGAGTTGGCCGAGCGCTACAACTTCACCGTCATCGAAGATGCCTCCCATGCAGTGGGCGCCAGCTATGCCGGGCGGCCGGTCGGGTGCGGCGAATTCGCCGCGATGACCGTGTTCAGCTTCCACCCGGTGAAGATCATCACCAGCGCCGAGGGCGGCATGGTCTTGACCAATCGCCCGGAACTGGCCGAGCGCTTGCAACGCCTGCGCAGCCACGGCATGACCCGCGATCCGCAGCAGATGACTGAAGCCAGCCACGGCCCGTGGTATTACCAGCAAGTGGAACTGGGCTTCAATTATCGGATCACCGACTTGCAAGCCGCGCTCGGTTTGTCGCAACTGAACAAACTGGACGGTTTCATCGCCCGTCGACGCGAGCTGGCGGCACGTTACGCGAATTTGCTGACATATTTGCCCGTGACCTTGCCGAGCGCCCAACCGCTCGCTGAATCCGCCTGGCATCTGTACGTGATCCGCTTGCAGACCGATCGGATCAATCTCAGCCACCGCCAGGTCTTCGAAGGCTTGCGCGCGGCCGGAGTCGGGGTGAATCTGCACTATATTCCACTGCATTTGCAGCCGTACTATCGCGACCTGGGTTTCGCCGAGGGAAACTTCCCCGAAGCCGAGCGCTATTACGCCGAAGCGATCAGCCTGCCGCTGTTTCCTTTGCTGAGCGATCAGCAGCAGGACTATGTGGTCGAGCAATTGCGACAGTTGACTGAGTGAACACCGCTGTGGCGGTGGATGGGAAATGGCAATGCGCAATCTGAGTGAACAGGAACAATTCTGGCTGGGTGACTTCGGCAACGAGTACGTTGCGCGCAACGTCGGGCAATCGCTGGTGGCGGCCAATCTGGCGTTGTTTGCCAAGGCGTTGGCGAGAACGGGTCGGATCGACAGCCTGTTGGAACTCGGTACCAATGTCGGGAACAACTTGCAGGCACTACATCAACTGTTGCCGCAATGCGAGTTGTCCGGCGTCGAGATCAACGCCAATGCCTGTGCACAGGCCAAAGCACTGGACATCGCAAAGATCTGGCACGGTTCGCTGTTCGACTTTCCCTACGAACGCTCCTACGATCTGACGCTGAGCAAAGGCGTGTTGATTCATCTTGCCCCGGAACTGTTGCCGAAGGCCTACGCGCAGCTGTACGAGCTCAGCCAGCGCTATATCCTGATCGCGGAGTACTACAATCCGGCGCCGGTGGAAGTGTCCTATCGCGGCAACAGCGGCAAACTGTTCAAACGTGATTTCGCCGGTGAAATGCTTGATCGCTACGCTGATCTGCACCTGCTGGATTACGGCTTCGTGTATCACCGTGACCGGCAATTTCCTGCTGACGACGTCACCTGGTTCCTTATGGAAAAACGCCCTTGAGCAACGTTGCAATCATCCCGGCCCGCGGGGGCAGCAAACGCATCCCGCGCAAGAATCTTGCGCCGTTCGATGGCGTGCCGATGATTGTCCGTTCGATTCGCACGGTGCTGGACTCGGGATTGTTCGACGAGGTTGTGGTCAGTACTGACGACGAAGAAATCGCCGAACTCGCGCGGGCTCATGGCGCCACGGTGCCATTTTTGCGTCCTGCGCATCTGGCCGATGATTTCACCGGCACGGCAGCGGTGATCGTGCATGCCTTGCAGCAACTGCCAGCGTTTGATTACGCCTGTTGCGTCTATGCCACGGCGCCGTTGTTGCAGGCGCGGTTTCTGCGTGAAGGCTTCGAATTGCTGGAGCAGCAGTGCGACAAGTCCTTCGCGTTTTCTGTTTGCAGCTTTGGTTTTCCCGTGCAGCGCGCGTTGACGCTAGACGGGCAGGGTGCGCTGACGGCGTTGTATCCGGAGTTTCGTAATACCCGCTCGCAGGATCTGCCTGAAGCATTCCAGGATGCCGGTCAGTTCTACTGGGGCCGATGCCAGGCATGGCTGCGCGGTGAGGTCTTGTATTCGCCAGCCAGTCTGCCGGTAATCCTGCCTCGGCATCTGGTGCAGGACATCGACACCGTCGAAGACTGGAAACGCGCGGAATACCTGTATGCCGCGCTCAAGGCTGGCGGGGAAATGCAATGAGAGTGCTGATCCGTGCGGACGCGTCGCCGACCATCGGCAGTGGTCACATTGCCCGTTGCCTGACGCTGGCCCGGGTGTTGCGCAAGCAGGGCAGTCACGTCGCATTTGCCTGTCGGCGCTTGCCGGGGCATCGGCTTGATGCGTTGCAGGCAGAGGGTTTCGAGACGTTCGCGTTACCCGAACGCTATGCCGAAGAAGATCCACAGCAGGCCATCGAATCGATGCTGCCGTGGCAAGCGGACATTGATGCACTGGATGTATTGCTCGACGGCCATGAAGGGTTCGACTGGATCATTGCCGACCACTATGGCCTCGATCATCACTGGCAAACGGCGGCCCGGCGTTGGGCGTCACGGATTGCAGCAGTGGATGATCTGGCCACTCGGCGCTATAGCGTTGACCTGCTGCTCAATCAGAACCTCTCCGGCCTGAGCGAGAATTACGCGCCGCTGTTGCCTGACGGTTGTCGCACATTGCTTGGTCCGCGCTTTGCCATGCTGCGCGAGGAGTTCATTTGCCCAGCCGTCGAGATCAAGTCCAAGGCCCGCCGGGTATTGGTGAATTTCGGCGGTTTCGACGCGGCGATGCAGACTCATCACGCGATGCTGGCGCTGGCGGAATTTCCCGAGCTCGAAGTGGATTTCGTCGCCGGCGCCGACAACCCGGCATGGGCACAGATGCAGGCCCTGGCCAAGACACGGCCAAATTGGCGATTGCACAGTTTTGTCAGCGATTTCCATCAACGTATGACCGAGGCCGATCTGTTTATCGGCGCCGGCGGTGGCACCAGTTGGGAGCGCGCGGCACTGGGGCTGCCAACGATCTGCATAGCCGTGTCGAATAATCAGCAGGCCAACGGCGAAGTCATGGCGGCGGCTGGCGCGCATGTGTTCATGGGCGCCCGCGAGCAGGTCAGTGTCGAGCAATTGCGCCAAGCCATCGGCTTGGTCGTCGACAATGTTTATCTGCGCCAAAGCCTGGCCGAACGTTCGCGGCAATTGGTCGACGGGCGCGGCGCGCTGCGGGTTGCGGCGGCATTGGCGGGCGCGGTGCTCAAGGTGCGCCCGGCCACGCTGGACGACGCGCAGTTGTTGTTTGACGGACGCAATGCCGAGGCGGTACGCCGCTGGTCACTGGACGCTGGCGTTATCGACTGGAAGCAACATCTGGACTGGCTGACTGCGAGCTTGCGTAACCCTCAGCGGCTGCTGTTGGTCGCTGAAGGCGATGACGGCCCGGTCGGCGTTCTGCGCTATGACTTGCGTGGTTTTGACGCGGAGGTCTCGCTGTATTTGCTGCAAGGGCGTTTTGGTCTCGGCTGGGGCGGTGCACTGTTGGCGCGGGGCGAAGCGTTCGCCGCTGCACATTGGCCGCAGATGAGCGCGATCACCGCTCAAGTGTTGCCGGCCAACCAAGCCTCACTGAATGTTTTTCGCGACGCCGGGTTCACTCAAAGTGCCTGCGCGTTCACCCGTGTTTTGAAGGATCACCGCAAATGAGCAGTTTCAAGATTGGCAATCGCCTGATCGGTGCCGACGCGCCGCCGTTCATCATTGCCGAGATGAGCGGCAACCATAACCAGTCGCTGGACGTTGCTCTGCAAATCGTCGAGGCGGCGGCCAAGGCCGGGGCGCATGCGCTGAAACTGCAAACCTATACGGCCCAGACCATGACACTGGACCTGGCAGAGGGTGAGTTCTTTATCAAGGATCCGGGCAGCCTGTGGGCGGGCACTTCGCTCTACGAGTTGTATGAAAAGGCCCATACGCCGTGGGAGTGGCATGCGCCGATCTTTGCCCGCGCGAAAGAACTGGGGATGCTCGCGTTCTCGACGCCGTTCGATGACAGCGCGGTGGATTTTCTCGAAAGCCTCGATGTGCCGGCCTACAAGATTGCCAGTTTCGAAAATACTGATCTGCCGTTGATTCGTCGTGTCGCCGCCACTGGCAAGCCGCTGATTATTTCTACCGGCATGGCCAGCATCGCAGAGCTCGATGAAACCGTGCGCGCTGCCCGTGAGGCCGGCTGCAAGGATCTGGTGTTGCTCAAGTGCACCAGCACTTATCCGGCGACACCGCTTAACAGCAACGTGCGCACGATCCCGCATCTGCGTGAGCTGTTTGGATGCGAGGTCGGGCTGTCTGACCACTCGATGGGCGTCGGCGTGTCGGTCGCTGCTGTGGCGCTCGGTGCAACGGTGGTGGAAAAACACTTCACCCTCGACCGTTCGGCAGGTGGGGTGGATGCCAGTTTTTCGCTGGAACCTGCGGAAATGGCCAGTCTGGTGCTTGAGACCGAGCGTGCCTGGCAGGCCATGGGCCAAGTGCAATACGGCCCCACCGAGGCCGAGCGCAAGTCGCTGGTCTACCGCCGTTCGCTGTACGTCACCGCCGACATGGCGGCGGGCGAGGCCTTCACCGCTGCCAATCTGCGTGCCATCCGCCCCGGTCTCGGTCTGCCGCCCAAGCACACCGATGCGGTTCTCGGGCGCCACGCTCGCGCCGCGATCAAGCGCGGTACGCCGCTGGATTGGTCATTGGTCGAATAACCCGATCTACAACCGATTCGGCAAAATAGCGTGACCTGCGAGTCATAACGCGCATCTTCACTGTATTGTATTGATCGGGGAGATGGCGCCTGGCCCTTTATCGGTTCCAGTGATAGCCCTTTGCGCTCCCCTCTGGTTGCCCGTTGTGGCAGCCATTTTCTGTTTGTCGGCGCCCCTCGAATCCTTGCGAGCGGTGGTTTTGGGCTGTTTTTTATTGGGAAGCCGTAATGATTGGCATAAAAAGCATTGCGAGCTACGTTCCTGTAGCCGGCGTGGACAATTACGCACAAGGTGCAAAATTCGAGAAGGATGAAGACTTCATCCTTGGCAAGATCGGCTCGGCATTCCTGCCGCGCAAAGACGCTGAACAAGAAACCTCCGATCTGTGCGTTGAAGCGGCCAATGCGCTGTTTGCCAGCAACCCTGAGCTGAAACGTGAGTCGATCGACGCGCTGATCGTCGTCACTCAGAACGGTGACGAAGAAGGCCTGCCGCATACTGCCGCGATCGTGCAGGACAAGCTCGGTCTGCCGACCAATGTCGCGGCGTTCGATATTTCCTTGGGCTGCTCCGGTTACGTCTACGGCATCTATGCGATCAAGGGCTTCATGGAAGCCGCAGGCCTGAAGAACGGTTTGCTGATCACCGCTGACCCTTATTCGAAGATCGTCGACCCGGAAGATCGCAACACCACCATGCTCTTCGGCGATGCCGCCACCGCCACCTGGATGGGCGAAGATCCGACCTGGGCGTTGGGTAAAGCCAAGTTCGGCACTGACGGCTCCGGCGCTCCGCACCTTAAGGTCAGCAATGGTGTGTTCTTCATGAACGGTCGTCAGGTGTTCAACTTCGCGCTGCTCAAAGTCCCGGCGCATCTGCATGAATTGCTCGACGATTCCGGCCTCAAGGCTGACGACATCGATGCGTTCTGCATTCACCAGGGCAGTGCGGCAATTGTCGATGCGGTGGCGCGGCGCTTCGAAGGCGAGCCGGAGAAGTTCATCAAGGATATGGTCGAGACCGGCAATACCGTGTCGTCGAGTGTTCCGTTGCTGCTGGAAAAACACGTGCTCGATTCTGACTGGAGTCGCGTTGCGATCAGCGGTTTCGGCGTTGGTTTGTCCTGGGGGTCGGCGATTATCTATCGTCCCTGAGTCACCTGTTTTTCTATAAAACGCGGCACAAAAAAGCGCTCAAGGTGTAACCTTGAGCGCTATTTTTTTGCCCGGATGTCAGGCGAGGCGCCATGAGCGAGTTTTTTCAATCCAATATCCAGATCATCGAAAAGCGCTGGCCTGCGGTGGCTGCGCGTCTGCTGAGCGAAGACCCGAGCTCGTTGCAGGCCGATCTGGTGGAAGGACTGGGCTCGACCTTGAGCGTCAATGGCATTCAGTTGACCAGTCGGCATGACCGTATGCGTGAAGCGCAGGTGCAGGCCGCAAGCCTGGCAGCCGACAGCCCGGTGTTACACATCTACGGTGCCGGGTTGGGCGATCTGCAACACGAGCTGCTGCTACGTCCGGCACTCGCGCAATTGCACGTGCACATTCTCAATGGCGCCGTGTTTTCGCTGGTGCTGCAACTGCTTGATCAAGCACCGTGGCTCGGCGATTCACGCGTCCAGTTGCACTACGCCGGTGATCGCGAGGAAATCTGCCTGCCTTTCTTTGCCTTGCCGTCCGAGCTGGTGCTGGCAGACGACTACAACGCGAAAATCCGCGACCGACTGATCAGCGAGACGCACCTTACGTTCAATAATCGCGAGTTCGATCCGCACGCTGCGCACATTGTCGAACGCTTGCATGCCAGTCAGACGCTGATGCACGTCGATGCGGATGTCGCCGAGCTGTTCGGCACATGCGCGGGCATGCCGGTGTTTGTGATTGCGACAGGGCCGAGCCTGGAAATGCACTTCCAGCGATTGCGGACGATCCGCGAGCAACAGCCACGGCCGCTGTTTATCTGTGTCGACACCGCGTATAGACCGTTGCTTGAAAAGGGGATTCGCCCCGACATCGTGGTTACGATCGATCAGCGCATTGCCGAGCGTCACTTGCCGCCGGCCGGTACGAGCGCCATTCGTCTGGTGTATATGCCCATGGTCGATCCGTCAGTGTTGAGTGCCTGGCAAGGCCCGCGCTATGTAGCCTATTCACCTAGTTCGATCTATCAGGCCTTGCGCCAGCAATTTCCCAGAGGTGAATTGCATGGGGGCGGTAGCGTGATCCACCCTGCAGTGGATCTGGCGGTGAAAATGGGTGCCGGGGAAATCACCCTGTTCGGTGCCGACTTTGCCTTCCCGGGCGACAAGACCCATGCCGGCTGGAATGACGGTGAACTGGGACCTCAACTCGGTGCGGCGAAACACTGGGTGCTCGATGGCCACGGCCAACGCATCAAAACCCAACTCAACTTCCGTAGCTATCTGTGCGAACTGGAGCGCTTTATCGCCGGGCATCCTCAGGTGCGCTTTTACAACAGCAGTCGGGCCGGGGCGATCATTGCCGGGACCGCCTTTCATCCGGAGTTGGCGCTATGAGTGCAATGTTTGTCGAGCAGGCACAGCAGTGTGCGACGTTGTTCCGGCTGGGGCGTGACGTTGAGGCAGGGTTGGCGATGATTGATCTGGCCGCTGCGCTGCAACCATCCTTCGATCAAGCGGGTGCGGATAATCAACACCAATGGCTGCAGGTTCTCAGTCTGATGCTGGAATGTCAGGAGGCGCAAAACTGGCTGGCACTGGCGGATTACCTCGAATACGAATTGACTCAACTGATCACGGACAGTCTGTCCGTTTAGACAATTTCTCCCCACTCGTCGGTTCTGGCTCCCGATCTTGAGCTTCCGGCGTATTCCTGACGCCATTTTTTCGTTTGTCGACGGCCGCCAAGTCCTTGATTTACGAGGGGTGGCCGTCTGATGGCAATTTTTTTCGAAAATCCCCTAAAGCAAGTCCCAATCCCGACGATAACTATTACGAAGGTTCTCTAGGCCATACCCGGCGGTTGCCAGGGCCGGAAGCCGCAGTACCCAACCAACGAGGAATTCGTCATGGCTTTAACAGTAAACACTAACGTCACATCGTTGAACGTTCAGAAAAACCTGAACCGTGCTTCCGACGCTCTGTCGACTTCGATGACTCGCCTGTCTTCCGGCCTGAAAATCAACAGCGCTAAAGACGACGCCGCCGGCCTGCAAATCGCTACCCGTATGACTTCGCAGATCCGTGGTCAGACCATGGCGATCAAAAACGCCAACGACGGTATCTCGATCGCTCAGACCGCTGAAGGCGCGATGCAAGAATCGACCAACATTCTGCAGCGTATGCGTGAACTGGCTGTTCAAGCACGAAACGACTCGAACGGCACCGACGACCGTGCTGCTCTGAACAAAGAATTCGCGACCATGTCGGACGAGCTGACTCGTATCGCCAAGTCGACCAACCTGAACGGCAAAAACCTGATCGACGGTACTGCTGGCACCATGACCTTCCAGGTTGGTTCCAACACTGGCGCTACCAACCAGATCACCATCACTCTGAACAGCGGCTTCGACGCTGCAACTCTGAGCGTTGGTTCGGCTACTATCGCTGTTACCGGTACCGACAGCACCACTGCTGAAGCAAGCACCAAAGCTGCAATCGACGCGATCGACAAAGCTCTGAAAACCATCAACACCAGCCGTGCGGACCTCGGTGCTGCTCAGAACCGTCTGACCAGCACTATCTCCAACCTGCAAAACATCAACGAAAACGCCAGTGCTGCACTGGGTCGCGTACAAGATACCGACTTCGCTGCTGAAACTGCACAGCTGACCAAGCAACAAACTCTGCAACAAGCTTCGACCGCAGTTCTGGCTCAGGCCAACCAACTGCCATCCGCTGTACTGAAACTGCTTCAGTAATAGCTGGTGAGTTTTGGCGGGGGAGTGCGCTTGTCGCGCTCTCTCGCTTTTTACTTTTTTAAGAGGTGATGGACATGGATATGAGCGCCAAGCTGAACTTGTCTTATCCTGCGGCCAAGCAGGCGACGACTGTTGCCGACAAGCCTGCGGAGAAGCCTCGCCCGGTGGTTGCCCCGGTAGCTATCGTCAAGGATGAACGCAAAAGCGATCAGACCGAGCAGGAAAAACTGAAGATGGCCGTTCAGGAAATCGAAAAGTTTGTGCAGTCGGTAAAGCGCAATCTGGAGTTCTCGATCGATGAGCCTTCAGGCAAAGTAGTGGTCAAAGTGATTGCCAGCGAATCCGGTGAGGTGATCCGTCAGATCCCCAACGAAGAAGTGCTGAAACTGGCAAATAGTTTGAATGATGCAAGCAGCCTGTTGTTCAGCGCTAAAGTCTGACAGCTGGCACGAATTTTGTTGCTATGTTCTTTTGGGCGTTGTAGTGGTCAAAAGACCGGCGACACACTGAAGGGAGTTCCACATGGCAAGTCCAATTCTACCGGGCACGGGTTTAGGCTCCGGCCTTGATACCGGTGCTATCGTCAAAGCCTTGGTAAACGCTGACAAAGCGGCCAAGCAAGGTCAGATCGACCGTGGGACTGCGACCAACACCGCAAGCATTTCCGGTATCGGTACTCTGAAGTCGTTGATGACGGCTTTCACTCAGACCTTGACGGACCTGGGCAGTCTCTCCAACCCACAGTTCCCGGGTTTTGCTGCCACTTCCTCTGATCCAAAGATCCTCGGCGCCACTGCCGGCAACACGGCGGTCAATGGTAACTACGTTGTGACCGTCGGCAAGCTGGCCACCTCCTCGAAGGTTGCCAGTGCCGCTTTTGCAGGTGGTAACACCAGTCCGATTACGGCTGGCACGCTGACCATCAAGCAGGGTACTGGCACATACAACCTCGACATCAAGGCTGGGGCGACACTGCAATCGGTGCGCGACTCGATCAACGGTGACGACAAGCTCAAGAGCGCAGGCATCAGTGCCAACATCGTCACTGACTCCTTTGGTTCGCGTCTGGTATTGGGTTCTACTACCACGGGTGCGGGTTCCGATATTTCCGTCAGCGGAATTTCCGAGCTGGCCATCAATGGCAGTACCGTGATTGGCACCAGCGGCTCGCCGATGACGGCGACTTCCGCGGGTTCCATTGGTGCTCTGGCGATCGATGCCGAATTCACCATCGACGGCATGGCCCTGACCAGCAAGAGCAATACCGTCGACAAGGCTGTTTCCGGCCTGACCTTGAATCTGGTAGCGACCGGTACCTCCACTGTCACCGTCGCCAGCAACAACGATGGCTTGAAAGCTTCCATTCAGAAGTTCGTCGATGCCTACAATGCTCTGGCCAACGGCATCACTGCGCTGACCAAGCCTTCCCTGGACGATGATGGCAAGCCGACCGTTGCGGCGGCTCTGACTGGCGACGCCTTGCCGCGTTCGATCCTGTCGGCCATCCGTGAGCCGCTGTCGCAAACCGGTTCGGGCGACAAGCTGACCGTTCTGGCGCAACTGGGCATTACCACCGATCAGAAAACCGGTGCGCTCTCTTTTGACAGCACCAAGTTCACCGCTGCCATGAATGACAAGAAGCTGGGTGGCGAAGTCCAGAAGATGTTCGTTGGCGAGTTGGGTTCTGACAACGGTCTGCTCAAGCGCATGCAAAAAGCGATTACGCCGTTCTCCACTACTGGCGGGATTCTGGATCAGCGCACCACCAGTCTGAACAAGACCAAGACCAAACTGACCAATGATCAGGCTGCGCTCGATCGTCGTATCGAAACCCTGACCGCTGTACTGACCAAAAAGTACAACGACATGGACACCCTTGTCGGCAAGCTGAAGGCCACCGCCAGCAACATCACTTCGATGTTCGAGGCGTTGACCGCTCAACAGAAAGGCTAAGGCCTGAAACGCCAAAAGCCCGGCAGCGTTTTTATACGCTCCGGGCTTTTTGTATTTCAATCTAAAGTTTTTTGACGCATCGTCGATACCCTTGATATGCGTCCCATAGAAATTTGATGAGGTAGAACATGAATCCGATGTTAGCCCTTCGCCAATACCAGAAGATTGGCGCTCAGGCGCAGACTTCCGAAGCCAGTCCGCACCGTCTGGTACAGATGCTGATGGAAGGTGGTCTGGATCGTATTGCCCAGGCCAAAGGTGCCATGGAGCGCAAGGACATCCCGAACAAGGGCATCCTGATCGGCAAAGCCATCGGCATTATCGGTGGTCTGCTTGAAGGGCTTGATCTGGATAATCGGTCGGAGCAGGTTGGCGAGTTGGCCAATCTCTATGAATACATGATGAAGCGTCTGACCGAAGCCAACGCCAAGACCGATCCAAAGATCCTCGACGAAGTCGCTGACCTGCTGCGCACGGTCAAGGACGGCTGGGATGCCATCGGCACGCCGGCTCCACAGTTTTAAGGAGATCACCATGAGTCTTGTATTGCAGCGAATCGAAGAAACCCGCGAGGCTCTGGTCGGTGCTCTGGCCGAGCGCAACTGGGAAGCTATTGGCGAGCTGGATCTGGCTTGCCGTTCCTGCATGGAAGACGTCTTGAGTGAAGCTTCGGTGGACGAGGCCGCGTTGCGCGATAACCTTGAGGAATTGCTCGGGGTTTACAAAAAGCTGCTCGAGGCGGCGACGGGGGAGCGGCAGGCGATAGTCAACGAGATGTCGCAGATCACCCAAGCGCAGAACGCGGCAAAGGTTTACCATCTGTTTGGTTAATTAACCCCCAGTTAATCCAGATATGTGCGCCATAAATTTGACTGTGCACGGTTTTTTGACTTAACTAGTGGCTGATTTCAGATTTCAGGCGTCTACAGGCACATGGTGTCCTGCAAGCGTCTCGCTTGCCCCATTTTTCGGGCATTGAGTTGACTAGGGAAGTTGCTATTGCATGTGGCGTGAAACCAAAATTCTGCTGATCGATGACGATAGCGTCCGCCGCCGCGACCTGGCGGTGATCTTAAATTTTCTCGGCGAAGAAAATTTACCCTGCGGAAGCCATGACTGGCAGCAGGCAGTCGGCTCTTTGTCATCTAGTCGTGAGGTCATTTGCGTACTGATCGGGACGGTCAATGCTCCTGGTGCGCTTTTGGGCTTGTTAAAGACACTCTCAACCTGGGATGAGTTCCTTCCGGTTTTGCTGATGGGCGATAATTCTTCCGTTGACTTGCCTGAAGACCAGCGTCGCCGAGTGCTTTCGACCCTCGAAATGCCACCCAGCTACAGCAAATTGCTCGACTCCCTGCACCGTGCCCAGGTCTATCGCGAGATGTATGACCAGGCCCGCGAGCGCGGCCGTCATCGTGAACCCAACCTGTTCCGCAGCCTCGTCGGCACCAGCCGGGCGATCCAGCACGTGCGCCAGATGATGCAGCAAGTGGCCGACACAGACGCCAGCGTGCTGATCCTCGGCGAGTCCGGCACCGGCAAGGAAGTGGTTGCGCGCAACCTGCATTACCACTCCAAGCGCCGCGACGCGCCGTTCGTGCCGGTGAACTGCGGGGCGATCCCGGCAGAGCTGCTCGAGAGCGAGCTGTTCGGTCACGAGAAGGGCGCCTTCACCGGCGCAATCACCAGCCGTGCCGGCCGCTTCGAACTGGCCAACGGCGGTACGTTGTTCCTCGACGAAATCGGCGACATGCCGCTGCCGATGCAGGTCAAGCTGCTGCGCGTGCTGCAAGAACGCACCTTCGAGCGTGTGGGCAGCAACAAGACCCAAAGCGTCGACGTGCGCATCATCGCCGCGACCCACAAGAACCTCGAAAGCATGATCGAGATCGGCACCTTCCGCGAAGACCTCTACTATCGCCTGAACGTGTTCCCGATCGAGATGGCGCCGCTGCGTGAGCGCGTCGAAGACATCCCGCTGCTGATGAACGAACTGATCTCGCGCATGGAGCACGAAAAGCGCGGTTCGATCCGTTTCAACTCGGCGGCAATCATGTCGCTGTGCCGTCACGGCTGGCCGGGCAACGTCCGCGAGCTGGCCAACCTGGTGGAGCGCATGGCGATCATGCATCCGTACGGGGTGATCGGCGTGGTCGAGCTACCGAAGAAATTCCGCTACGTCGACGATGAAGACGAGCAGTTGGTCGATAGCCTGCGCAGTGATCTGGAAGAGCGCGTGGCAATCAACGGCCATACGCCGGACTTCACCGCCAACGCCATGTTGCCGCCGGAAGGCCTGGATCTGAAGGACTACCTCGGTGGTCTGGAACAGGGCCTGATTCAGCAGGCGCTGGACGATGCCAATGGCATCGTGGCGCGTGCGGCCGAGCGCTTGCGCATTCGCCGTACCACGCTGGTGGAGAAGATGCGCAAGTACGGCATGAGCCGGCGCGATGGTGATGAACAGGCGGATGATTGACGCCTGTTTTTCAACCTCTTCATTTATAAGCAGTTTTTTTTAGGCACGGGTATTGCTACATCCCTCGCAACGTTCCGTTTAACTGACGGTCAGCCAGCGAGAGAGCACAATGCCCCAAGTCGCCCAAATGTCTTCTGCCTCCAGTCCCGAGGGGCAGCCGTCCTCCGTAGAGCAGGTCAGCCGACAGGGTCTTGAGCAGGCATTTGCGCTGTTCAGCCAGATGTCCAGTCAGTTGACTGACTCCTATAGCATGCTTGAAGCGCGGGTGACTGAGCTCAAGGGTGAGCTGGCGGTGGTCAGTGCTCAGCGCATGCAGGAACTGGCGGAAAAAGAGCGTCTGGCCAACCGTTTGCAAAACCTCCTTGATCTATTGCCCGGTGGCGTCATCGTGATCGATGGTCACGGCATTGTGGTCGAAGCCAACCCGGCGGCCATCGAGTTGCTCGGTTTGCCACTGGAAGGCGAGCTGTGGCGCCATGTCATCGCGCGCTGCTTCGCCCCGCGTGAAGACGACGGTCACGAAATCTCTCTGAAAAACGGTCGGCGCCTGTCGATTGCCACCCGGTCGCTGGATGCCGAGCCAGGGCAATTGGTGCTGCTCAACGACCTGACCGAAACCCGTCATCTACAGGATCAACTGGCGCGCCACGAACGCTTGTCTTCGTTGGGGCGAATGGTCGCCTCGCTGGCTCATCAGATCCGCACCCCGTTATCCGCCGCGTTGCTCTACGCCAGCCATTTGACTGAGCAGGAACTGCCGGTCGCCACTCAGCAGCGGTTCGCTGGCCGCCTCAAGGAGCGCCTGCATGAGTTGGAGCATCAGGTGCGCGACATGCTGGTTTTTGCCCGCGGTGAATTGCCACTGACCGACCGCCTCACGCCTAACGCCTTGATGCAGTCGCTGCAAGCGGCCGCATTGACCCATGTGCAGGATTTGCCCATCCGCTGGCAGTGCGACAGCCATGTCGGCGAGTTGCTGTGCAATCGTGACACGCTGGTCGGCGCTCTTTTGAACCTGATCGAAAACGCCATTCAGGCCAGCGCCGGCGATGTGCGCCTGAAAGTGCATTGCTACACCCGCGACAACACCCTGCGGCTGTGTGTCAGCGATACCGGTAGCGGGATTGAGCCGGCGGTGCTGGCGCGGCTCGGCGAGCCATTTTTCACCACTAAAGTCACTGGCACGGGCCTGGGCCTGACCGTGGTCAAGGCTGTCGCCCGTGCGCATCAGGGAGAATTGCAGCTGCGTTCGCGAGTCGGGCGCGGTACGTGCGCGCAGGTGATCCTGCCGCTGTTTTCCGCTGTACAGGGAGCAGAGTGAAAGACATGGGCATCAAGGTTTTGCTGGTCGAGGATGACCGTTCGTTGCGCGAAGCGCTGGCCGATACGCTGCTGTTAGCGGGCCACGATTATCACGCGGTCGGCAGCGCTGAAGAGGCGTTGACGGCGGTGGCGCGCGAAGCGTTCAGTCTGGTGGTCAGCGACGTCAACATGCCTGGCATGGATGGGCATCAATTGCTTGCGCTGCTGCGTGCCCGGCAGCCGCAGTTGCCAGTGTTGCTGATGACTGCGCATGGCGCCGTCGAGCGAGCCGTCGATGCGATGCGCCAGGGAGCGGCGGACTATCTGGTCAAACCGTTCGAGCCCAAGGCGCTGCTCGATCTGGTGTCTCGACATGCTCTCGGCAGTCTAGGTGCCAGTGATGCCGAAGGCCCGATTGCGGTCGAGCCGGCCAGTGCTCAATTGCTTGAGCTGGCGGCGCGGGTCGCACGCAGTGATTCCACCGTGCTGATCTCGGGCGAGTCCGGTACCGGCAAAGAAGTGCTGGCGCGCTATATCCACCAGCAATCCCATCGTGCCAATCAGCCGTTTATCGCGATCAACTGTGCCGCGATCCCTGACAACATGCTCGAGGCGACGCTGTTCGGTCACGAAAAGGGCTCGTTCACTGGCGCCATCGCGGCGCAGGCAGGCAAATTCGAACAGGCCGATGGTGGCACTATCCTGCTCGACGAAATTTCTGAAATGCCCCTCGGTCTGCAAGCCAAACTGCTGCGTGTGCTGCAGGAGCGCGAAGTCGAGCGGGTCGGCGCGCGCAAGCCGATCACCCTGGATATCCGTGTGGTCGCGACCACCAACCGCGATCTCGCCGGCGAAGTGGCAGCGGGTCGCTTTCGTGAAGATCTTTTCTACCGTCTGTCAGTTTTCCCGCTGGCGTGGCGTCCACTTCGCCAGCGTACTGCCGATATCTTGCCGCTGGCTGAGCGGTTGCTGGCCAAACACGTCAATAAAATGAAGCATGCCGCGGCGAAACTCTCGCCTGAGGCGCAAGCGTGCCTGATCGGTTATCCATGGCCGGGCAATGTGCGTGAACTGGATAACGCGATTCAGCGTGCGCTGATTTTGCAGCAGGGCGGCTTGATCCAGCCGCAGGATTTCTGTCTGGCGGGCTACGTGACGTTCGCTGCATTGCCAGTCAAGTCGCCGACGCCTGCGGTGAATCGTGAGGTCGAAATCGACGCTGATTCGGCCGGCGCATTGGGCGACGACCTGCGCCGCCGGGAGTTTCAGATGATCATCGACACCCTGCGCAGCGAGCGAGGCCGACGCAAGGAAGCGGCTGAAAAACTCGGAATCAGCCCGCGCACCCTGCGTTACAAACTGGCGCAAATGCGCGATGCGGGCATGGACGTCGAAGGCTATTTGTTCGCCACCTGATTGCCGGCGTAATGCTTGAAAACGCTTTTCTGAAAAGGCTGCCCATGAGCTGGCACCCTTGTTGCTAATACCTGTGTACCCGCCGAGTGAGTGTCAAAAAATTGCGGGCCGCCCAAGAGAGTAGACCATGAGCCAAGGTATTGAATTCAATCGGTTGATGATGGACATGAAGGCCATGCAAATGGATGCCATGTCTGCGCCGAAATCGACTGCCGCTGTCCCTGAACTGGCGGGCAGCAGCTTTTCCGACATGCTCGGTCAGGCGATCAATAAAGTCAGCGATACCCAGCAGGCGTCGGCTCAATTGGCCAATGCATTCGAAGTGGGCAAGAGCGGCGTCGATCTGACGGACGTGATGATTTCCTCACAGAAAGCCAGCGTGTCGTTTCAGGCTCTGACCCAGGTGCGCAACAAACTGGTTCAGGCTTATCAAGACATCATGCAGATGCCGGTATAAGGACGAGATTGAGTCATGGCAGAAGCAGTCGCCGATAACGTTCCGGCCAAGGCCACCCCGATAGACGGCAAACCGCCGCTGTTCGGCCTGTCCTTCCTGGAAAACCTCTCCGAGATGACCGTGCTGCGTCAGGTGGGCCTGTTGGTCGGCCTGGCTGCGAGCGTGGCGATTGGCTTTGCCGTGGTGCTGTGGTCGCAGCAGCCGGATTACCGTCCGTTGTACGGCAGCCTGGCCGGCATGGACGCCAAGCAGGTCATGGATACCCTGGCCTCCGCCGACATTCCTTACACCGTTGAACCGAACTCCGGCGCCTTGCTGGTCAAGGCCGATGACCTGTCCCGTGCGCGCCTCAAGCTCGCGGCCGCTGGTGTCACTCCCAGCGACGGTAACATCGGTTTTGAAATCCTCGACAAGGAACAAGGTCTGGGCACCAGCCAGTTCATGGAAGCGACACGTTATCGTCGCGGCCTTGAAGGTGAACTGGCGCGCACCATTTCCAGCCTGAACAACGTCAAGGGTGCCCGCGTGCACCTGGCGATTCCGAAGAGTTCGGTGTTCGTGCGCGATGAACGCAAGCCAAGCGCTTCGGTACTGGTCGAGTTGTACTCCGGTCGTTCGCTGGAGCCGGGTCAAGTGGTTGCCATCATCAACCTGGTGGCGACTTCCGTTCCTGAGCTGAGCAAATCGCAGATCACCGTCGTCGACCAGAAGGGCAACCTGCTCTCTGATCAGGCGGAAAACTCTGAAATGACCATGGCCGGCAAGCAGTTCGATTACAGCCGCCGCATGGAAAGCATGCTCACTCAGCGTGTGCACAATATTCTGCAACCGGTACTGGGTAATGATCGCTACAAGGCTGAAGTCTCGGCCGATGTCGATTTCAGTGCCGTCGAATCGACTGCCGAGCAGTTCAACCCGGATCAACCGGCGTTGCGCAGCGAGCAGTCGGTCAACGAACAACGTACCGCCAGCAACGGCCCGCAAGGTGTGCCGGGTGCCCTGAGCAACCAGCCGCCATCGCCAGCCTCGGCACCGCAAACCACCGGTGGTGCTCAAGCCGCCGCCGGCATGATCCAGCCAGGTCAGCCATTGGTTGACGCCAACGGTCAGCAGATCATGGACCCGGCCACCGGTCAGCCTATGCTCGCGCCGTACCCGGCCGACAAGCGTCAACAATCCACCAAGAACTTCGAACTTGATCGTTCCATCAGCCACACCAAGCAGCAGCAGGGTCGCCTGAATCGTCTGTCGGTGTCGGTGGTGGTCGATGATCAGGTCAAGGTCAACGCGGCTAATGGTGAAACCACCCGTGCGCCGTGGACCGCCGACGAATTGGCGCGCTTCACTCGTCTGGTGCAGGACGCCGTCGGTTTCGACGCCAGCCGTGGCGACAGCGTCAGCGTGATCAACATGCCGTTCTCCGCCGAGCGCGGTGAAGTGATTGCCGATATTCCGTTCTACTCCCAGCCATGGTTCTGGGACATCGTCAAACAGGTGCTGGGTGTGTTGTTCATCCTCGTGCTGGTGTTTGGTGTGCTGCGTCCGGTGCTCAACAACATCACCGGCGGTGGCAAAGGCAAGGAGCTGGCCGGTCTGGGCAGCGACGTGGAACTCGGTGGCATGGGCGGCCTGGACGGCGAACTTTCCAACGACCGCGTGAGCCTCGGTGGTCCGCAGAGCATTCTGTTGCCGAGCCCGAGCGAGGGTTATGACGCGCAGCTGAATGCAATCAAGAGTCTGGTGGCAGAAGACCCGGGTCGTGTGGCTCAGGTCGTGAAAGAGTGGATTAACGCAGATGAGTGATAACCGAGCCGCCGTCGCCAAACTGACCCGGGTTGATAAAGCCGCAATTCTGCTGCTGTCCCTGGGGTCTACCGATGCTGCGCAAGTGCTGCGCCACATGGGCCCGAAAGAGGTTCAGCGTGTAGGTGTGGCGATGGCGCAGATGGGCAACGTCCATCGCGAGCAGGTCGAACAGGTCATGAGCGAGTTCGTCGACATCGTCGGCGACCAGACCAGCCTGGGCGTCGGTTCCGACGACTACGTGCGCAAAATGCTCACGCAGGCGCTGGGTGAAGACAAGGCCAACGGCCTGATCGACCGCATCCTGCTCGGTGGCAACACCAGCGGCCTCGACAGCCTGAAATGGATGGAGCCGCGGGCGGTTGCCGACGTGATCCGTTATGAACACCCGCAGATCCAGGCCATCGTGGTTGCCTACCTCGACCCGGATCAGGCCGGTGAAGTGCTCGGCAACTTTGACCACAAGGTGCGTCTGGACATTATCCTGCGCGTCTCGTCGTTGAACACCGTGCAGCCGGCGGCATTGAAAGAGCTCAACCAGATTCTCGAGAAGCAGTTCTCCGGCAACTCGAATGCCTCGCGCACCACCCTGGGTGGCATCAAGCGTGCGGCAGACATCATGAACTTCCTCGACAGCTCGATCGAAGGCCAGCTCATGGACTCGATCCGCGAAGTCGACGAAGACCTGTCCGGTCAGATCGAAGACCTCATGTTCGTGTTCAACAACCTGGCCGATGTCGACGACCGCGGTATTCAGGCGCTGTTGCGCGAAGTGTCTTCCGACGTGTTGGTACTGGCCCTCAAGGGTTCGGACGAAGGCGTCAAAGAGAAGATCTTCAAGAACATGTCCAAACGTGCCGCCGAACTGTTGCGCGACGACCTCGAGGCCAAGGGCCCGGTACGGGTCAGCGACGTGGAAACCGCACAGAAAGAAATCCTCACCATTGCCCGTCGCATGGCCGAAGCCGGCGAGATCGTGCTCGGTGGCAAGGGCGGCGAGGAAATGATCTAAGCCCATGGATAAGCACGATGACGATGTGACGGATCTGATCCGTGCCCGCGATGTCCGTGGTTTTGAATCCTGGGCGCTGCCCAGCTTCGATCCGCCGAAACCGGAACCCGAGCCGGAACCGGAGCCTGAACCGCCGGAAATGGAAGAAGTGCCGCTGGAAGAAGTCCAGCCACTGACCCTGGAAGAACTCGAAAGCATCCGTCAGGAGGCTTACAACGAGGGCTTCGCCGTCGGCGAAAAAGAAGGTTTTCACAGTGCCACGCTCAAGGTGCGTCAAGAAGCCGAAGTGGCCCTGGCGGCGAAACTCGCCAGCCTTGAGCAGTTGATGGGTCATCTGTTCGAACCCATCGCCGAGCAAGATACCCAGATCGAAAAGTCGCTGGTTGACCTCGTGCAACACATCACCAAACAGGTGATCAAGCGCGAGTTGGCCATCGACTCCAGTCAGATCGAACACGTCATGCGCGACGCCCTCAAGCTGTTGCCGCTGGGCGTCGACAATGTGCGTTTGTACGTCAATCCACAGGACTTCGAACAGGCCAAAGCCCTGCGCGAACGTCATGAGGAAACCTGGCGCATCGTCGAAGACGAGTCGCTGATGCCGGGCGGTTGCCGGGTTGAAACTGCGCACAGCCGCATCGATGCGAGCATTGAAACCCGCGTCACTCAGGTTATGGACAAACTGTTCGATCAGTTGCACGAACAGGCCCTGCACCCGGCTGCAGCGGATCTGAGCCTGGATATCCCCGAAGAATCCAAATCGGCGGCCATCCCTGACGAGCCGCTCGCGGACGAACCCGATGCGCCTTGAACGCACCAGTTTCGCCAAGCGCCTCAGCACGTATGCCGAAGCCACTGAAATGGCTGGCGCGCCGATTCTCGAAGGTCGCCTGCTGCGCATGGTCGGCCTCACTCTCGAAGCCGAAGGCCTGCGCGCAGCCATGGGCACGCGCTGCCTGGTGATCAACGACGACAGCTATCACCCCTCGCAGGTGGAAGCGGAAGTCATGGGCTTCTCGGGCAGTAAAGTCTTTCTGATGCCGGTCGGCAGCGTCGCCGGTATTGCCCCGGGCGCCCGCGTAGTGCCGTTGGCCGACACCGGTCGCTTGCCGATGGGCATGAGCATGCTCGGTCGTGTACTCGATGGCGCCGGTCGCGCGCTGGACGGCAAGGGCGGCATGAAAGCCGAAGACTGGGTGCCGATGGACGGCCCGACAATCAACCCGCTCAACCGTGATCCGATCAGCGTGCCGCTGGACGTCGGCATCCGTTGCATCAACGGTTTGTTGACCGTCGGGCGTGGCCAGCGTCTCGGTCTGTTCGCCGGTACCGGTGTCGGTAAATCCGTGCTGCTGGGCATGATGACTCGCTTTACCGAGGCCGACATTATCGTCGTGGGTCTGATCGGTGAGCGGGGTCGAGAAGTCAAGGAATTCATCGAGCACATCCTCGGTGAAGAAGGCCTCAAGCGTTCCGTCGTCGTTGCCTCGCCGGCGGACGATGCGCCGCTGATGCGTCTGCGCGCGGCGATGTACTGCACGCGCATCGCCGAGTATTTTCGCGACAAGGGCAAGAACGTCCTGTTGCTCATGGATTCGTTGACCCGTTTCGCCCAGGCCCAGCGGGAAATCGCTTTGGCCATCGGCGAACCACCGGCGACCAAGGGTTATCCGCCGTCGGTGTTCGCCAAACTGCCGAAACTGGTGGAGCGCGCCGGTAATGCCGAGAAGGGCGGCGGTTCGATCACCGCGTTCTACACCGTGCTGTCCGAGGGTGACGATCAGCAGGACCCGATCGCCGACTCGGCGCGGGGCGTGCTTGACGGTCACATCGTGCTGTCGCGGCGTCTGGCCGAGGAAGGGCACTATCCGGCCATCGATATCGAAGCGTCGATCAGCCGGGTGATGCCGGCCGTGGTGGGCATCAAGCACATGAACCATGCGCAGATGTTCAAGCAGTACTGGTCGCGCTATCAGCAGAGTCGCGACCTGATCAGCGTCGGTGCTTATGTGGCCGGTGGTGACCGGGAAACCGACACCGCGATCCAGCTGCAACCGACGATGTCGATGTACCTGCGTCAGGGCTTGAACGACAACATCAACATGGGCGCCAGTGCAAATCAGCTGGCCTCGATCTTTGCTCCGGCTCCTGGCGGCTAACTCGCCATGGCCCAGAGTCGAGCCGCGCGTCTGGTGCCGGTGGTGGACATGGCCGAGAAGGCCGAAAAAGCCGCCGTGCAACGCCTCGGGTATTTCCAGGGGCAGGTCAAAGTGGCCGAAAGCAAACTCGCTGACTTGCACGCCTTTCGTCTGGATTATTCGCAGCAGTGGATCGTGCGCGGCAGCACCGGCGTCAGCGGGCAATGGCTGCTCGGCTTTCAGGGCTTTCTGGCGCAACTCGACACCGCCGTCGATCAGCAACGCCAAAGCCTGGTCTGGCACCAGAACAACCTGGACAAGGCGCGGGAGGCTTGGCAGCAAGCGTTCGCTCGTGTCGAGGGGTTGCGCAAACTGGTCCAGCGTTATCGCGACGAGGCTCAGCGCCTCGAAGACAAGCGCGAGCAGAAATTATTGGATGAGTTGTCTCAGCGTTTACCTCGACACGATCCGTTTTGATCTGGCTTCCAGCCTTGCCCCAACCCTGTCCAAGTGCTAAACCTTGTACACGTTCGCCAATGACAAGGAAGCCAGTCAATGTCAGTCGTTACAGAAGTCTCTTCGGGTGGGAAAAAACTGACTATCTCGGTCAAGGGCCGATTCGATTTCGCCAAGCATCAGGAGTTTCGGCAGTCCTACGAGGGTGTAAAGCCGAAACCCGAGTCTTTTGAAGTGAATTTGAAAGACGCCACTTACCTCGACAGTTCCGCGCTCGGCATGCTGTTGTTGTTGCGTGACCATGCGGGCGGCGAAAATGCCGAAATCACCTTGACCCACGCGAATGCCGACGTACGCAAGATACTTGCGATCTCGAACTTCGAACAAATCTTCGACGTGGCATAAACGCAATGCAGGCTGATGCCGAGCCGCTGACGATCCTGATCGCCGAAGACAGCGCCGCCGACCGGCTGCTGCTCTCAACCATTGTCCGTCGTCAGGGCCATGAAGTCCTGACGGCGGCCAATGGTGCCGAGGCCGTCGACGTCTTCCGCCGCCAGCAACCCCATCTTGTCCTGATGGACGCGATGATGCCGGTGATGGACGGCTTCGAAGCGGCCCAGCAGATCAAGTCGCTGGCAGGGGAAACGCTGGTGCCGATCATCTTCCTTACCTCGCTCACTGAAAGCGAGGCGCTGGCCCGTTGTCTTGAGGCCGGTGGCGACGACTTTCTGGCGAAGCCCTACAACCAAGTGATCCTTGCCGCCAAAATCAAGGCGATGGATCGCTTGCGCCGCTTGCAGGCGACTGTGCTGCAGCAGCGCGATCTGATCGCCAAACATCACGATTACCTGCTGAACGAACAACGCGTCGCCAAAGCCGTGTTCGACAAGGTCGCGCATTCCGGCTGTCTGAGCGCGCCGAATATCCGCTATCTGCAATCGCCCTATGCGCTGTTCAACGGTGATCTGCTGCTGGCGGCGTACACGCCGGCGGGGGACATGCATGTACTGCTCGGCGATTTCACCGGTCATGGCTTGCCGGCTGCGGTCGGGGCGATGCCGCTGGCCGAAGTGTTCTACGGCATGACGGCCAAGGGGTACGGTCTGGCCGAAACGCTGCGCGAGATGAACGCCAAGCTCAAGCGCATCTTGCCGGTGGACATGTTTTGCTGCGCAACCCTGTTGTGCCTGAGTTCCCAAAGACGTTCGGTCGAGGTGTGGAACGGCGGCATGCCTGACGGCTATCTGCATCGGATCGCCAGCGGTGAGCGCGTACCGTTGGCGGCGCGGCATCTGCCGTTGGGTGTGTTGAGTCCGCAGGCATTCGATGACTGTACCCAGGTCTACTCGATGGCCGTCGGTGATCGGGTCTTTCTGTTGTCCGACGGAGTGATCGACACCAGCAATGCCAGTGATCAATTGTTCGGCGTTGAACGCTTGCAGCGGGTGTTTGCCGCCAATCGCGAGCCGGATTGCCTGTTCGAGGACATCGAGCAGGCGCTGCGCAATTTTCGTGGCGAGGCGCGCGACGATGTGAGCATGGTCGAGGTGAGCCTGCTGGAGCCGACGCAGGTCAATCCGACAGTCCCGGTCTATTCCGACAGCGGCCAGTCGTGCCCGCTGGACTGGTCGGTGAGCTTTGAGTTTCGTGGTGCTACGCTCAAGCGTTTCAATCCGTTGCCGTACTTGTTGCAGTTGCTCCAGGAGGTGCATGGGTTGCGTGCGCAAAGCGGCGCGTTGTACAGCGTGCTCGCCGAGTTGTATTCCAATGCGCTGGAGCACGGCGTGTTGGGGCTCGACTCCAGCCTCAAGCGCGATGCTGTGGGATTCGCCCGCTACTATGAGCAGCGCAACACCCGTCTGGAGGCCTTGCAGGACGGCTATGTGCGCGTACATTTGCAGGTAAAGCCACAAGGCGAGGGCGGCTGTCTGGTCATTCGAGTCGACGACAGCGGCAAAGGCTTCGACGTGGCGCGGGTGATGGAGCGGCCACTGGACGGTGTCCGTTTGTCGGGGCGTGGGGTCAGTCTGGTTCGGCAATTGGGGCGTAACGCCAGTTGGTCGGACGAAGGTCGCAGTGCCCACGTAGAGTTTTTCTGGGAGGTTGAGGCATAATTCGCGCAATTCTTGATCAAGGAGTGAGCAAGTGACTGACGAACATGTAGATCGCGAAACGCTGAGCGCATTGCGCGACGTCATGGAGGATAGTTATCCGGAATTGCTGGATACCTTTCTGACGGATTCCAAAACGCGCTTGGGCGAACTTAAAAATACCGTCGATGCAAAGGCGTTGTCCGACGTTGCCCACAGTTTCAAAGGCAGCGCCAGCAACATGGGAGCCATTCGACTGGCTGAGTTGTGCCATGAACTCGAAGCCCAGGCCAGGCATAAAAGTCCGTCGGAAATTGCCCAGATGGTCGCCGACATCTGCGGCGAGTTTGAGCAGGTTCGTCCTGTCTACGAAGACGAGCAACAGCACTCTCACACCCACTGATTCGCGCCGTCCGGCGCTTTTCTCAGTCGCCGGGCAAAACTGGCCCGGCACTTGCAATTAACTTCGCCAACTGTACCTACGATCCCAGTGCAGCGGAGACCGTTTCATGCCTGCGACCCCTAACATTCTTCTTCAGACCGCCGCTCAGGCCAAGGCGCAAGCCGCCTCGACCAAAACGTCGGCAATGGCCGCAGACGCCGGGGACAAGGCCTCAAGCTTCGCTCAGGTGTTTGCCGATCAAGGGCCGGGCAAGTCTGCGGTGACGGCAGACAGTCCTTTGAAATCGGCGCGCGACAAGGTCGCCGACAACAGCGCCAAGAAAGATGTCGGCAAGGATCAACCGGCCAATACGCAGCCAGCAGTTGCCGATAGCGGCAATGCCTTGCCTGCCGACAAGCCGGCATCGACCGACGACAAGACCGCCACCAGCGACGATACCGCTGATACGGCAGAGACCCAGGTGGCCGATGCCGCTCCGGTCGACTCGACGCTGGAACCGGCGTTGGCAGAAGTCGTTCAGCCGGTGGTGACCACGCCGGTCGTGGCGGCCCCGGTTGTCGAAACGGCTGCCGAGCCAAAAACCGAAACTCCCGCGCTGGCCGTGTTGCCGAGTGTGACCAAGGAGCCTGCGGCCACGACCGACAGCGATTTCGATCCTTCGGCCGATCCCCTCGATGCTTTGCCTGCCGTGCGCATGGCCATGGAGCAGGGCGGCCACATTTCTGCCGCCAGTCAGGCTCAGCCCAAAGCTTCACCCGCCCAGACCCAGGCCGATGGCGAATTGACCTCGGCACAGAACTTCGCTGCTGGCATGGCGAGCATGCTCGACGTGCAGGCCGACAAGGACAGCACCAGTCAGGGTGGCGAGAAAGCTTTCAGCGGATTGATCGATGACGGTCTGAAAGACTTGAAATCCGCCACCAGTGACACCCGCGTTGATGACTTCGCCAACCGTCTGGCGGCGCTGACTCAAGCCGCGACGCCGAAGACCGCGAACGCTGTGCCGGTGAATCAGCCGATCGCCATGAATCAAAGCGGCTGGACAGAGGAAGTGGTCAACCGCGTCATGTATCTGTCGAGTACCAGTCTGAAAGCGGCTGACATTCAGTTGCAGCCGGCCGAGTTGGGGCGTCTGGATATTCGCGTGAACATGGTTCCGGACCAGCAGACTCAGGTGACGTTCATGAGCGCGCATCCAAGCGTGCGTGAAGCGCTCGACAGCCAGATGCATCGCCTGCGTGACATGTTCACCCAGCAAGGCATGGGTCAGGTTGACGTCAATGTCTCTGACCAGAACCGTGGCTGGCAGGGTCAGCAAGGGCAGGAGCAGGCGCAGCAGGGGCAGGGTGGACGCACCAGCGCTGCGGGTGGTCGACTGGATTCGGCGGATGAAGAGTTGGCGCCTGTCAGCGTGGCTGAAGCTGTCGCGCAGACCACCAGCGTGATCGGCACCAGCGCCGTCGACTATTACGCCTGATCAAACGCATAACCCTTGTGGGAGCGAGCCTGCTCGCGATAGCGGTGTAACGGTCGACATAAATGTTGAATGTTAAATCGTATTCGCGAGCAGGCTCGCTCCCACACTGTTTTGTGATGCTCTCCCAATGTGCTCCGACACTTCTGGCATAACACTTGCTCTTGCCTTGCCGTGCGACTGTGAAAACCCGAATAGTGACGGATTATTGGCATGGCGAAGAGCGAAACAGCAGCAGTAAAAGACCCCGCGACCAAAGGCAAACTCAAGCTGATCATCGTGATCGTGCTGGCGTTGCTGTTGGCCATTGGCGCATCCGTGGGGGCGACCTGGTTCTTCATGCACAGTGCCCAGAGCAAGCCTGCCGAGGCCGCCGATGCTGCGCCGGTCGGCAAGCAGCCGGCGATTTTCGAACCGATGGCACCGGCATTCGTCGCCAACTACAACCAGAACGGCCGTCAGCGCTACATGCAGGTGAGCATCACCATGCTGGCGCGTAACCAGGCTGATCTGGAAGCGCTCAAAGTGCACATGCCGGTGATCCGCAACAACCTGGTGATGCTCTTCTCCGGTCAGGATTTCGCCACTTTGGCGACACCGGTCGGGCAAGAGATGTTGCGCCAGAAGGCTACAGCGAGCGTGCAGGAAGTGGCGCAGAAAGAGCTGGGCAAAGTGGTGATCGAACAGTTGCTTTTCACTAATTTCGTACTGCAGTAGGAACACGACATGGCCGTGCAGGATCTGCTGTCCCAGGATGAAATCGACGCGCTGTTGCATGGCGTCGACGATGGTCTGGTACAGACCGATAACGCTGCCGAACCCGGCAGTGTCAAAAGCTACGACCTGACCAGCCAGGATCGCATCGTCCGTGGACGCATGCCGACTCTGGAAATGATCAACGAGCGTTTTGCCCGTTACACCCGCATCAGCATGTTCAACATGCTGCGCCGCTCGGCGGACGTTGCCGTCGGTGGCGTACAGGTAATGAAGTTCGGCGAATACGTACACTCGCTGTACGTGCCGACCAGTCTCAACCTGGTCAAGATCAAACCGTTGCGCGGCACCGCGCTGTTCATCCTCGACGCCAAACTGGTGTTCAAGCTGGTGGACAACTTTTTCGGCGGCGACGGCCGTCACGCCAAGATCGAAGGGCGTGAGTTCACCCCGACCGAACTTCGCGTAGTGCGCATGGTGCTGGAGCAGGCCTTCGTCGATTTGAAGGAAGCCTGGCAGGCGATCATGGAAGTCAATTTCGAGTACATCAACTCGGAAGTGAACCCGGCCATGGCCAACATCGTCGGCCCGAGCGAAGCCATTGTCGTGTCGACATTCCACATCGAACTCGACGGCGGTGGCGGCGATCTGCACGTGACCATGCCGTACTCGATGATCGAGCCGGTGCGCGAAATGCTCGACGCCGGTTTCCAGTCGGACCTCGACGATCAGGACGAGCGCTGGGTCAACGCCCTGCGTCAGGACGTGCTCGATGTCGACGTACCGATCGGCGCCACCGTGGCCCGCCGCCAGTTGAAACTGCGCGACATCCTGCACATGCAGCCGGGGGATGTGATCCCGGTCGAGATGCCGGAAGACATGATCATGCGCGCCAACGGCGTGCCGGCCTTCAAGGTCAAGATGGGCTCGCACAAAGGCAACCTCGCGTTGCAGGTGATCGAGCCGATCGAGCGTCGCTGAAGCGGCGCTCTTACCCCCACACATTTAGCTGAATTGTTGCCCGCCGAGGACAAATGATGAACGACGATATGAACGCCCAGGACGATCAGGCACTGGCCGATGAATGGGCTGCGGCCCTGGAAGAGACCGGTGACGGCCAGGCCGACATCGATGCGCTGCTGGCGGCCGACGCCGGTGCGTCGGGCTCCAACCGTCTGCCGATGGAAGAGTTCGGCAGCGTGCCGAAGAACAACGATCCGGTGACGCTGGACGGCCCGAACCTGGACGTGATCCTCGACATCCCGGTGTCCATCTCGATGGAAGTGGGCAGTACCGACATCAACATCCGCAACCTGCTGCAACTGAACCAGGGTTCGGTGATCGAGCTTGATCGCCTGGCCGGTGAGCCGCTGGACGTGCTGGTCAACGGCACGCTGATCGCTCACGGCGAAGTCGTAGTGGTCAACGAGAAGTTCGGCATCCGCCTGACCGACGTGATCAGCCCAAGCGAACGCATCAAGAAGCTGCGCTGAGTGAAAAGGTTTCTCTGGGTGCTGCTGGCGTTGCCTTTGGGCGCGCTGGCCGCCGAGCCGGTTGCCAGCGCCGCCGCGCCTGCCGCTACCGCGCCAATGGTCAGCAGCGGCGTGGCCGGGCAATTGACGCAGTTGGTGCTGGGCCTGCTGGTGGTGTTGGGCTTGATCTTCTTCCTCGCCTGGTTACTGCGCCGTGTGCAACAGGCAGGGCCGGCGGGCAAGGGGCAGGTAATCGAGCTGATCGGTTCCCGCGCGCTCGGTCCGCGTGACCGGTTGATGCTGGTTCAGGTCGGCAACGAGCAGATTCTGCTTGGCTTGAGCCCCGGCACCATCACCGCGCTGCATGTGCTGAAGGAACCGGTGCAAGTGCCGAGCACTACCGAGAAAGCGACCCCGGAATTTGCCCAGCATCTGCTGAAAATTCTCGGCAAGGATCAGAAGGATAAGAAGTAATGGGTGCGCTTCGCATCGTCTTGACGCTGGCCCTGTTGCTGGCTGCGCCGCTGGCATTCGCCGCCGATCCGTTGTCGATCCCGGCGATCACGCTGGGCACCAACGCCGATGGCGCGCAGGAGTATTCGGTCAGTCTGCAGATTCTGCTGATCATGACTGCGCTGAGTTTCATCCCGGCGTTCGTCATGCTGATGACCAGTTTTACCCGGATCATCATTGTCTTCTCGATCCTGCGTCAGGCCCTTGGCTTGCAGCAGACACCGTCGAACCAGATCCTCACCGGTATGGCGCTGTTTCTGACCCTGTTCATCATGGCGCCGGTGTTCGATCGGGTGAACAACGATGCCTTGCAGCCGTATCTGGCGGAAAAACTCACCGCTCAGCAAGCGGTGGAAAAGGCGCAGGTGCCGATCAAGGACTTCATGCTCGCCCAGACTCGCTCCAGCGATCTTGAGCTGTTCATGCGCCTGTCCAAGCGTACCGACATCGCCACGCCCGATCAGGCGCCGCTGACAATTCTGGTGCCGGCGTTTGTGACCTCTGAGCTCAAAACCGCGTTCCAGATCGGTTTCATGATCTTCATTCCGTTCCTGATCATCGACCTGGTCGTGGCCAGTGTGCTGATGGCCATGGGTATGATGATGCTCTCGCCGCTGATCATTTCCCTGCCGTTCAAGATCATGCTGTTCGTGCTGGTGGATGGCTGGGCCCTGATCATCGGTACGCTGGCCAGCAGTTTTGGAGGTGTCTCGCCATGACGCCGGAAGTCGCGGTCGACATCTTTCGCGAAGCGCTGTGGCTGACGACCATGATGGTTGCGGTGCTGGTGATTCCGAGTCTGCTGGTCGGTCTGCTGGTGGCGATGTTCCAAGCCGCGACGCAGATCAACGAACAGACCCTGAGCTTTCTCCCGCGTCTGCTGGTGATGCTGGTTACCCTGATCGTCGCCGGCCCGTGGCTGGTGCAGACCTTCATGGAATACATCATTCAGCTGTATCACAACATTCCGATGGTCATCGGCTAAGCCATGCAATCGCTGCTTCAGCTGACCGACACCCAGATCAGTACCTGGGTGGCGACGTTCATGTTGCCGATGTTTCGTGTGGGCTCGGTGCTGATGGTCATGCCGGTGTTCGGCACGACGCTGGTGCCCAAGCGTATCCGTCTGTATTTCGCGTTGGCGATCACTGTGGTGATTGCGCCCAATCTGCCTCCGATGCCACCGGTCAATGCGCTGGATCTGAGCGGGCTGCTGCTGATTGGCGAGCAGATCCTGATTGGCGCGGTGCTGGGGTTCTCCTTGCAGCTGTTCTTTCAGGCGTTCGTGGTGGCGGGGCAGATTGTCGCGATCCAGATGGGTATGGGCTTTGCCTCGATGGTCGACCCTACCAACGGTGTGTCGGTGGCGGTGATCGGACAGTTCTTCACCATGCTGGTGACCTTGCTGTTCTTGTCGATGAACGGCCATCTGGTGGTGTTCGAAGTCCTCACGGAAAGCTTCACGACGTTGCCCGTTGGCAGCGGCTTCATGACGACACACTATTGGGAGCTCGCCGGCAAACTCGGCTGGGTGCTCGGCGCAGCATTATTGCTGGTGCTGCCGGCGATCACGGCGTTGCTGGTGGTCAACATCGCCTTTGGTGTGATGACCCGCGCGGCGCCGCAGTTGAATATCTTCTCCATCGGTTTTCCGCTGACCCTGGTGCTCGGCCTCTTCATCGTCTGGGTCGGCCTGGCGGACATTCTCAATCAGTATCAACCGCTGGCCACCGAGGCCTTGCAGTTTTTACGCGAACTGGCACAGGCGCGCTGAGTCATGGCTGAGAGCGAAAGCGGTCAGGACAAAACAGAAGACCCCACGGAGAAGCGCAAAAAGGACTCCCGCGAAAAGGGTGAGGTCGCGCGCTCCAAAGAGCTCAACACCCTGGCCGTGATGCTGGCCGGTGCCGGTGCTTTGCTGGTGTTTGGCGGCATGCTGGCGCAGGACTTGATGGATCTGATGCGCATGAACTTCTCGCTGCCGCGCGAAGTGATCATGGATCAGCGCTCCATGGGCACTTTTCTGATGCATTCCGGCAAGCTCGCGCTGGTGGCGATTCAGCCGATCATGATTACCCTGTTGCTGGCCGCGCTGTTGGGTCCGATTGCCTTGGGCGGTTGGTTGTTTTCCGCCGGCACCATGGCGCCCAAATTCAGCCGGATGAACCCCGGCGCGGGCCTCAAGCGCATGTTTTCGATGAAAGCCATCGTCGAGTTGCTGAAGGCGTTGGCCAAGTTTTTCATCGTGCTGGCCGTGGCGCTGGTGGTGTTGTCTGCGGACGTCGACGACTTGTTGCGTATCGCCCATGAGCCGCTGGATCAGGCCATCATTCACAGCGTGTTGCTAGTGGGTTGGAGCACTTTGTGGATGGCCTGCGGGTTGATCCTGATCGCGGCGGTCGACGTCCCGGTGCAGATCTGGGAGAGCATGAAAAAGCTCAAAATGACCAAGCAGGAAGTGCGTGACGAGCACAAGGATCAAGAGGGGCGGCCGGAGGTCAAACAGCGCATCCGCCAGACTCAGCGCGAAATGTCCCAGCGACGGATGATGGCGGCGATTCCCGATGCCGACGTGATCATCACCAACCCGACCCACTACGCGGTGGCACTCAAATACGACGCCGAGAAGGGTGGTGCGCCATTGCTGCTGGCCAAAGGTAGCGATTTCCTGGCGTTGAAGATTCGCGAAATCGCCGTGGCCAACAACGTCATGCTCCTCGAGTCGCCAGCGCTGGCGCGTTCGATCTACTACTCCACCGAACTCGATGAGGAAATCCCCGGTGGGCTGTACTTGGCGGTTGCCCAGGTCTTGGCCTACGTCTATCAGATCCGCCAACATCGCGCCGGCAAGGGCAAACGCCCGGATCCGCTCAAGGACGACCTGCCGATTCCGCCGGATCTGCGCCGCGACTCCTGATGCCGTTTGTCTGAAAACGGTGCATACCTGTCAACTCTGACAGGTGCGTTCGTTTTGTCTTTGCAGTTTTATGCAGGTTATACCGCGCACTTGGCGCGAGTACTCGGCACGCGCAAGGGAGCAAGACAATGAAAGGTACATTCAGTAGCTATGACCCAAAAACCGGCAAGGGCATCATTACGCCTAAGCGCTCCGGGACTTCTTTTGCGGCCGCTACAGGCTTCTTTTTGTCGGACGCAGGTTACGAGTTCCACATTCCAAAGACCGATTCAAATCGGGACAAGATCAAAGTGGGCGATCCTGTGGAATTCGACGAGCCGAAAACGGCGCGAGGAAAAGCCACAAATCTGCGTCTGGGCCCGGATCGCCCTCTGAAGTAGTCTGCGGCTGATTTCTAACGCCTTCCGTCTGTCTGAAAGGCCAGCATACCTGTTAGTTCTGACAGTAGACGTCGAACTCCTGTAGCGCTCCCATGTGTTTGGGAATAATCCCACAGCGCAGAGGTTGCACTCATGACACAGCGAATCTACAAAAAGCTTGAAGGAATGACACTGGAATATGTGTCAGGGCGGCTCGAACAGCGTCCCGAGGAGCGGGCCATTCGTTACACGGTGTCCTTCGATATGGATCTGGACTTCACCCACTTCGTGCAAATGGCCAATGTTTATATTCCGCGTTACCTGGATAGTCCGGTCAACGCGATTAGGCCTGAGCTGGACGGCCTGGCTTATCACTATTCCTACAACTACCTGTTTTCCTCGGCGGGCAATATTCGCGATAACGAGGCGTTGTTCAAACTGTTCACCTCGCCAGACAACTACATGGATGATTGGGCCGCCAGTAATGATCTGGAGGTGCGCTATGGCAAGCCAGTGTTTGGCCTTGTCGAGCGCAAACTGCGAATCACCGCGCACCAGGATTTCCGGGTACTGGACGACTCACGTCAGATTGAAATCGAGGACTTGCCGGTCATTCGTTTTCAATGGGCTCTCAATCTTCTGGAAGGCCATGCTGAGGAGCCGGGGGTGACGGCGCCAATAACCAAGGTCGTGCTCATGTACGCACATGAGGATTTGGTTGAGGTTGAAGGTCTGCAGATGTTCAGGGGGACGCGATACATCAATAGCCGGCAACTCAGCTTCGGTAATATTGCTCCCAGTCAGATTCTGACGGCGCAGTAACAAGCGCTTGAAGCAAAAGATCGCAGTCTTCGCCAGCGCCTACAGTTGAAATGAACACCTGCAGGTGCTGGCGAAGGCTGCGATCTTTTGATCTTGCTTTTTAAAAACTCAAAGTCAAAAAAGATCATCGCCTTCGGCAGCTACAGTGTCGTTACCCGCGCTTGCTCCCGTTGTACTTCCCCGAGCGGGTTTATTGGCAGTTCGCGGACTTGACTCAAGTATCTACTCGGCAGGCAACCGCTGATTGGCCCTGGATAGTATGTGCAAAGGAATCTGCTCCGTCCTCCATGCGTATTACCCAAAAATGGTTCGTCTGTGGGTGGCCTTCATTGGTCCATGTGTTATTGGGGAGCCAGTTTGCAGCAGCAACAATGCCTCCTGGTTGCCCTTTGTAGGTGTTGTATACAGCACGCAATTCAGCTCGATTGTTGGGCAGACCTCCCCCGGCGTTTATACAGGCTCGCTCTGCGTCGGGCTCAGTCATGAAATTACCAAGCCTGATGAACATCTTTAACCCTGTCGTGGTGAGTGTATAAGTGGCTTCATTGTTTTGATGATCTGTGACTTTCAGTGTTGTGGTCCCTCGCCCAGAGACGCGTACCTTGCCTGTGTTTGCGTCTATCAATGCGACGTTGGTGTTGCTGGAGCTGAAACGGTAGGGCTCGATTCCGCCGGTCGGCGTTCGCGTATAGGCAGCTTCGCCTACAGGGTTCAGCGGTGGAATACCCCGTACAACGCTATAGTTCGGGAGACTCAGCGTGAGTGCGGTTCCAAAGTTCAACTTGGCCAATACCTCGAACATTCGGGGGGCGGAGACCGCGCCAGATCCATAGATAGCTTCGGCGGTAATGCGGTGTGTTTCGACCTTCGGGTCACTGAGCTTCAAGGTCCAGATCCCGGTGTCTGGATTAGCCTCTGCCCGGTCTTTAAGCGTGATTCCGTCGTAAACATTGACCGCCTGACCTTTACTGGCCGTGCCTGTCACGATGACCGCCGTTTCCAGTGTCTTACCGTCAGGGGGAATCTCGTCTCCACTCGGCGAGCCGGTGATCATTGTGATCTCAGGCTTCACATCCTCAACGGCCTTGACGGTATAAATGCGTTTCTTGAAGATTAGCGCCAGACCAACGTCCTGACTTCCGCCAAGTCCGGCTTTGAACTCCAGTGTCAGTTCGCTACCGTCTTTCAGATTCTGCAAGGTGGCGAGGGGGATTGAGCGCTCCCAATAGCCTTGGCTGATCCAGGTAGTGTTGGTTTGCGAGCCCGGTGGTTGCCAAAACGTTTCGTCGTAGTTGTTGCCATCCTTTTTGGTGCCTGTCAGGCGCAGCCAGACGTACTGAGCCAGCGCAATCAGTGGCCAACGGTTCACTCGCACGGTTGCGGCAGTGGTCAGCTTGCTGACGTCGAACTCGGGGCCGGCACCATTGTTGGCCGCCTGGGTGATTAACGGTATGCCCATGGCGGGGTTTTCATCGGCAATCGGCAGCACACTCAGATCCAGCGGATCCGACGGTGTGCTATTGCCGGTCACGGTGTAGGCCACCGTCACCGTTTTACCAAGGTTGAACGCCACGACTGCGTTGTCCAGAGGGATGTTCAGATCCCCTTGCGTGCTCACATTGATGGGGCCGACGGTCTGGCTGCCCGAACCGGCGGTGCCGCTCCAGGTCACGGTGACCTGCGTGCCGATCATGTTGGGGTAGGCTGGAATCACGGCCGTCAGGGCGTCCTTGGCAGCGAGCGGCTCGAGGCTTGTATCGTTGGGGGCTTGCTTGATTTTTGGCTTCAACAATTTAATCGGGGCCGCATCCGTCACCGTGGCCTTCGCGGGTTTTGAGTTACCCACCAGATCACCGTTGGGGCGGCGCAGTTCGTAGGTCACTGTCACGCTACTGCCAGCGAAGACCTTGTCGTTGGTCATTTCAAGGAACAAGGTTTTCTTGGAACCGAAAGGATCCGCTTCAACTTTGCCGGGGACAGTCACTACCACGTCGGCGGGTTGGCCTGTATTTTTCGCGGTGTAGGTGGCAAGGACATCGTCTCCGGCCACAAAACGGTTGTCCGCCGTTATCACAACCATCAGTAACGGATTACCGGCGAGTTTTTCCAGATCGATGATGCTCGCATCATCACCCGGAAAATCTTCCAGCCGTTCCAGCAGAATCGGCATCGGCAGCAGGACACCATCCAGATCCTCATCCACGGTCTGCGCCGGCGACCACGGTGCATCGGTGTCCGGGCCGTTACCGAGCTGGTCGATGACGGTGTAGGAAAAATTCAGTTTGTGATCCAGCCGTTTCGCCTTGTCCAGGTAAGCGCGATCCACGGTGAAGCAGATGGTGATCGGCACTTCGGAGCCATGATCCGGTGGTTGCGGCGCCTGATTCGGATTGACATCGGCCGTCATCAGTTCGCCGTTGCATTTGAGGCTGATGCGGTCGTAAGCCCGGCAGTAGGGGTACGCCACACACACCTCTGCGCTGACGAAGTCCGGGGCGACGCCGTTCTTGATGGCGTCGGGCAGCAGCAATTTGAGTTCGGAGTGACCACCGGGATCGGTCAAGCGATCTTTGAGGCCAGGACGGATGCGGTTGTACAGCAATGTCAGCGCCGGCGTCGAAGTCCCCTTGTTCAGACTGCCGCGGGTGATGGTGTAAACGAGTTCATTGACAAGGTCTGTCAGCAGCAGGCCTATGGGCAGATACAACGTTTGAATGTTGTTCTCTCCGCCATCCGGGATGGTTTTTGTGGCCTCGGTGCTGGCGCCGTTCAGCACGAGTCGGATGACATCGCCGGCATCAACCGTACCCGACGCCGGCGGATCGACTGCGATTGTCAGGCCCATGGGTTTGAGGTCATAGACATGTTTGGGCACACCATAAATGGCGCCGACTACCGGGGTAGTGGCTTCAATTACTCGGGGTGGGCGGAGCACAAGAATGGTGTTGTCTGGTGGGGTTGAGGTGGTCATGGGCGAAGCTCCTGCGCAGAGGGAACGGGCAGGAGCTATCAGAGCGCTAAACGATGAATTAGACACCTGTCAGATCTGACAGGTGGCGACGAGTGGTCGTCAGTGCGAAGTAAATGTGGGTTGTCTCTGATAGATCTCAAACAGCTGAAACCAAATAAACCGCCGTCCCGATTGAACGGGGCGGCGGTTTTTTTGATCGTTCCCACGCAGAGCGTGGGAACGATCTTCAGGCCTGGGGGCAGCGGGCTAGTTCGGCAACTCCAGATTATCCAGCACCCGATTCACCGCCAGTTCCCCGAGCATGATCAGTTGCGCAATGCCCAACAGCGTCCTGCGCTGCGAGGCGGGTATGAGATGGGCAAAGTCATTGGCGATGGTTCTTGCTGAGGCGAGTGTGTCGCAAGCGTTGGCCAAGAGTTCCTCGTTTTTGAAGTCTGCGGTAACGGCGTACATCGCACGGGTTTTACGTGGCGGCGGCGTGGAGCCGGGCGGGCAGAGGTAGTGATCGAGCGCGCGGTCGGCGGCTTCGTGGAGCTTTTTCGAATCGAGGGATTCGTAGGGCGAGGTGGGATCGGTTTCGGGCGGGTTGGGTGTTGGTTTGATCATGGTGAAGCTCCTGAGGTTATGGAGCCACTCTTCCCCTGTCGCTAAACAAGTGAAGGTGGCAGCTGTACGCAGGTTAGCGAACCGGTCACAGGCACCCCGGTAGACCCAAAGGTCTCCCGCGTACAGCCGCCATAACGTAATTGCGGGCGAAGAGTCCCACAACGAAGCCACGAACGCTGATGCACTGAGTTGGTCCGAGTCGCTAAACCCGATCGCTGATTCGTCAGCGACCGGACCACGATAGAGACCCGGCACAAAGCGCACAAGCCGGCGGATTCTGGCGTAGCTGTAGGCAATGGCGCAAGGATGTGTAGCCTTGGAGGCGTGTCAGAAGGTGTCTTTTAAACACCTGAGTTTAAAAGGCAAAAGAGTGGGCGACTGTCTGGATGACAACGTGATCGATCCCTGAAAGATTCTATGAGTGATATTTGAACTCTCCTTGAAAAATCCCAGCGATTTGTCGATTTCGTCGGATTTGTGGCGCGATTTCTGAGGTTTACCTTTGGTCTGAAAGCGCGTCTTACCTGTCAGGTTTTACAGGTGTGGGAAGCGTGCCTTTGCGATTTGATTGCTGCGTGGTGTCGCACATTTAGTGCGCATCCTTTTTTGCGATGGCAAAGGAGAAGGGAAATGGCAGATGAAATGGAAGGTGAAGAGCTGAAGGGTGCATTCGTAAGCTATGACGAAAACACTGGCAGGGGCACTATTTATCCGGGAACGTACGATGAATACCTCGACATAAAAAGCAAACGTACAAAGTATTTCCCCGGACCGGATCTTCCGCGTGACCCTGACGACAGATGTTTTTACTTCCAGGTCCCTGAAGAGCTCAAACACAAACAGAGCTTCAAAATCGGTAAGCCGGTCGAATATGATCGTGTGAGTACAGAGACGAAGGAAGTCACACGCCTCCGTTTTTAGTTTGATCGTTCCCACGCTCCGCGTGGGAATGCAGCCCGGGACGCTCAGCGTCCCCTCCAAAGCCGAACGCGGAGCGTCCGTTCAGGCATTCCCACGCAGAGCGTGGGAATGATCTTCAGGCCTGGGGGCAGCGGGCTAGTTCGGCAACTCCAGATTATCCAGCACCCGATTCACCGCCAGTTCCCCGAGCATGATCAGTTGCGCAATGCCCAGCAGCGTCCTGCGTTGCGAGGCGGGTATGAGATGGGCGAAGTCATTGGCGATGGTTCTTGCTGAGGCGAGTGTTTCGCAAGCGTTGGCCAGTAGTTCCTCGTTTTTGAAGTCTGCGGTAACGGCGTACATCGCACGGGTTTTACGTGGCGGCGGCGTGGAGCCGGGCGGGCAGAGATAGTGATCGAGCGCGCGGTCGGCGGCTTCGTGGAGCTTTTTCGAATCGAGGGATTCGTAGGGCGAGGTGGGATCGGTTTCGGGCGGGTTGGGTGTTGGTTTGATCATGGTGAAGCTCCTACAGGTGAGGCCACCAAAACCCGTCGCTAAACAGGAAAAGGTGGCGGCTGGACGCAGGTTAGCGAACCGGGTGTAGGCGCCCGGCAGACCCGAAGGTCTCCCGCGCACAGCCGCCATGACATCAATTGCAGGCAGAGTGTCTGCAATGGAGTTTGGAGCGCTGGTGCGCCTACACAGATTCGGGTCGCTAAACCCGATCGCTGATTCGTCAGCGACCGGTCCACGATAGAGCCCGCCTCCAAAGCGCACAAGCCGGCGGATTCTGGCGTAGCTGTAGGCAATGGCGCAAGGATGTGTAGCCTTGGAGGCGTGTCTGAAGGTGTCCTTTAAACGCCTGAGTTTAAGACGCAATTTTCGCTGACTTCACTGGCCCCTTCGCGAGCAGGCTCGCTCCCACATTTGGAATGCATTCCAATCCCGCATTTTGGTTTGTATTTCATTCCATATTTGGAATGCGGTTCCCTGTGGGAGCGAGCCTGCTCGCGAAAGGGCCAGCCCAATCAGCAAAAAATTCCCCGCCAACCCGCTCTATTTCATTCCCCGGCAAAAGTTGGAAGGCTTCTTGCAATAGCCGCCGTGAGCCCGCTCTGGGCGTCAAAAGTTTGCTTTAAAGGAACGGGGAAAACCGGTGGATCGCTCTCAGTTATTCAACACTGCTCGCACTAATGTTGCCGACCTCAGTCGAGGCAATCTGGGCGTGCCGTTGTTGCTGCTGGTCATGTTGGCAATGATGATGTTGCCGATCCCGCCGTTCCTGCTGGACGTGTTTTTTACCTTCAACATTGCTCTGTCGATCGTCGTCCTGCTGGTCTGCGTTTACGCGCTGCGGCCGCTGGATTTTGCGGTGTTCCCGACCATTCTGCTGGTCGCGACATTGCTGAGGCTGGCGTTGAACGTGGCGTCGACGCGGGTGGTGATGCTCCACGGGCAGGACGGCCACGCCGCCGCCGGTAAGGTGATCCAGGCCTTTGGTGAAGTGGTGATCGGCGGTAACTACGTGGTCGGTATCGTGGTCTTCGCGATCCTGATGATCATCAACTTCGTTGTGGTGACCAAGGGTGCCGGGCGGATTTCCGAGGTGAGCGCACGTTTCACCCTCGATGCAATGCCTGGCAAACAAATGGCCATCGACGCCGACCTCAACGCCGGCCTGATCGACCAGAACCAAGCCAAGTCGCGCCGTCAGGAAGTCGCCCAAGAGGCTGAGTTCTACGGTTCGATGGACGGTGCCAGCAAATTCGTTCGCGGTGACGCCATCGCCGGTTTGCTGATTCTGTTCATCAACCTCATCGGCGGCATGGCTGTCGGTATCTTCCAGCACAACATGACCTTCGCCGACGCCGGCAAGGTTTACGCCTTGCTGACCATTGGTGACGGTTTGGTGGCGCAATTGCCATCACTGTTGTTATCAACAGCGGCAGCGATCATGGTGACCCGTGCTTCCGGTTCGGAAGACATGGGCAAACAGATCAACCGTCAGATGTTCGCCTCGCCGAAAGCGCTGGCGGTGGCTGCTGGTTTGATGGCGGTCATGGGCCTGGTGCCGGGCATGCCGCACTTCTCGTTCCTGAGCATGGCTGCACTGGCCGCCGGTGGCGCGTATCTGTTCTGGAAGAAACAAAACGTCGTCAAGGTGCAGGCGCTGCAAGAGGTCAAGCGTCAGCAGGAACTGCTGCCGTCGCCGGCCCGCGCCATGGAAACCAAGGAGCTTGGCTGGGACGATGTGACCCCGATCGACATGATCGGCCTGGAAGTCGGTTATCGCCTGATTCCGCTGGTGGACCGCAATCAGGGCGGACAATTGCTGGCGCGGATCAAAGGCGTGCGCAAGAAGCTCTCGCAGGATCTGGGCTTCCTGATGCCCACTGTGCACATTCGTGACAACCTCGATCTGGCGCCGAGCGCCTATCGCCTGACCCTGATGGGCGTGATCCTTGCTGAAGCCGAGATCTACCCGGATCGCGAACTGGCGATCAACCCGGGCCAGGTCTACGGCACGCTCAACGGCATCAACGCCAAAGATCCGGCTTTCGGTCTGGAAGCGGTGTGGATCGAAATCAGCCAACGGGCGCAGGCGCAATCCCTTGGTTACACCGTGGTTGATGCGAGCACTGTGGTCGCGACCCACTTGAACCAGATTTTGTACAAGCATTCCAGTGAGCTGATCGGCCACGAGGAAGTGCAGCAACTCATGCAATTGCTGGCCAAAAGCTCGCCGAAACTGGCCGAAGAGCTGGTGCCGGGTGTGGTCTCGCTGTCGCAGTTGCTCAAAGTGTTGCAGGCGCTGCTGGCCGAACACGTGCCGGTACGCGATATCCGCAGCATTGCCGAAGCTATCGCTAACAACGCCGCGAAGAGTCAAGATACCGCCGCGCTGGTGGCCGCCGTGCGCGTCGGCGTATCCCGCGCCATCGTCCAAAGCATTGTAGGCACTGAGTCCGAGCTGCCTGTGATCACGTTGGAGCCAAGGTTGGAACAAATATTGCTCAATAGTCTGCAGAAGGCAGGACAAGGCTCGGAAGAGGGCGTTCTGCTGGAGCCAAGCATGGCCGAGAAGCTGCAACGGTCGCTCATCGAAGCGGCGCAGCGTCAGGAAATGCAAGGTCAGCCGGTGATCCTGTTGGTAGCAGGCCCGATTCGCGCGATGCTTTCGCGCTTCGGTCGCCTCGCAGTTCCGGGGCTGCACGTGCTGGCCTACCAGGAAATCCCGGACAACAAGCAAGTGACGATCGTTGCGACAGTAGGGCCCAACGGCTGAGGTAGTGGTTTATGCAAGTTAAGCGTTTTTTCGCCGCCGATATGCGTCAGGCCATGAAGCTGGTTCGTGATGAGCTGGGCGCTGATGCCGCCATCATTGGCAACCGCCGCATTGCCGGCGGCGTCGAGCTGACGGCGGCGCTGGATTACAAACTGTCGGCGCTGGCGCCACGGGTTCCGAACATGGAGCTCGAGGATGAATTGCGCAAGACCCAGTCGCGTATCGTCACTGCACAAGCCGAACTGAGCCTGCGTGGCGAAGCCGACGGCAATAGCAATCGCCAGATCTTTGCCGGGCTGCCGTTGACCGCTGGCCTGCCGCTGACTGCCGCCGAACCGTTGAGCGAGCCGACTTACGCTGCGCCAGCGCGTTCAGCTCCGGCACCTGCGCAATCGTCTGGCGGTGTTGATCCGCGTGCACTGGATTCGATGCGTTTTGAATTGAACAGCCTGCGCGAGCTGATGGAAGTCCAGCTCGGCACCCTGGCCTGGAATCAGCTGCAAGGCAGCCGTCCGGCGCAAGCCAACCTGTATCGCCGTCTGCAACGGATCGGTCTGTCCGGCCCGCTTTCGCGCGACTTGCTGGCGATGATCACTGATATCGAAGAACCTCGTCAGGCCTGGCGCATGTTGCTGGCGCACCTGGCGCGGATGATTGCCGTACCGGAAGTCGAGCCGCTGGAAGAGGGCGGTGTGATTGCGATGGTCGGCCCTGCCGGCATGGGCAAGACCACCACGCTGGCCAAGCTTGCTGCGCGCTATGTGCTCAAATACGGCGCGCAGAACGTCGCGCTGGTGAGCATGGACAGTTTCCGCATCGGTGCTCAGGAACAACTGAAGACCCTGGGCCGGATTCTCAACGTGCCGGTAACCCACGTCGATCCGGGCCAGTCGCTGGTCCAGGCGCTGGATCCGCTGCTGCGCAAACGCGTGGTGCTGATCGATACTGCCGGCCTGCAAGCCAGCGATCCGGCACTGCGCATGCAGCTCGAAAGCCTGGCCGGTCGTGGCATTCGTTCAAAAAATTATCTGGTCTTGGCAACCACCAGCCAGAAACAGGTTCTAACCGCCGCTTATCACAGTTACAAGCGTTGCGGGCTCGCCGGGTGCATCCTGACTAAACTGGATGAAACGGCCAGCCTTGGCGAAGTGTTGAGCCTGGCGATCAGTCATGAATTGCCGGTCGCGTACCTGACCGATGGCCCACGGATTCCGGATGATTTGCATCTGCCGCGCCGTCATCAACTGGTCAGCCGCGCCGTCAGCGTGCAAATGCAGGAAGAACCCAGCGAAGAAGCCATGGCTGACATGTTCGCTGATATCTATCACAGCCCGACCAAGCAGGTAGGCTGAGGTATTCATGAACAGTTTTTGTACCTACATCGATGGTCTGCCACGCATTGTTCCGGTTGTGAACGCGCAGCCAGTAATGTGGCCTCCGTCTATGCAAGACAAGGTAAAGAAATAACATGGGCAGCATGCATCCCGTACAGGTGATCGCGGTGACCGGCGGCAAAGGTGGCGTCGGCAAGACTAACGTGTCAGTGAACTTGTCTCTGGCGCTGGCAGAGCTTGGCCGTCGGGTCATGCTGCTGGACGCCGATCTGGGGCTGGCGAACGTCGACGTTCTGCTGGGCCTGACGCCCAAACGCACGCTGGCCGACGTGATCGAAGGCCGCTGCGAGCTGCGCGACGTTTTGTTGCAAGGCCCGGGCGGGATCCGCATCGTGCCCGCTGCGTCCGGCACTCAGAGCATGGTTCACCTCAGCCCGGCGCAACATGCCGGTCTGATTCAGGCCTTCAGTGACATCGGCGACAATCTCGACGTTTTGGTGATCGACACCGCTGCGGGTATTGGTGACTCGGTAGTCAGTTTTGTTCGCGCCGCGCAAGAAGTGTTGCTGGTGGTCTGCGACGAGCCGACCTCGATCACTGACGCTTACGCCCTGATCAAGTTGCTCAATCGCGATTACGGCATGAACCGCTTCCGCGTCCTGGCCAACATGGCCCAGAGCCCGCAAGAAGGTCGCAACCTGTTCGCCAAATTGACCAAGGTCACGGATCGTTTTCTTGACGTGGCCCTACAATACGTCGGCGCCGTGCCTTACGACGAAAGCGTGCGCAAGGCGGTGCAGAAGCAGCGTGCGGTCTATGAAGCCTTTCCGCGCTCCAAGTGCGCGCTGGCGTTCAAGGCGATCGCCCAGAAGGTCGACACCTGGCCGCTGCCTGCCAACCCGCGCGGCCACCTTGAGTTTTTCGTCGAACGCCTCGTGCAGCAAACGGCAGGGCCTGTGCTATGACCGCCAGCGGTATGAATTACTACAAGAAGTCGGCACGTGACGCGCAGTACGAATTGATCGAGCGTTACGCGCCACTGGTAAAACGCATTGCCTATCACCTGCTGGCGCGATTGCCGGCGAGTGTGCAGGTCGAGGATCTGATCCAGGCCGGGATGATCGGTCTGCTCGAAGTCTCGACCAAATATGACGCCAGCAAAGGCGCCAGTTTCGAAACGTACGCGGGCATTCGAATCCGCGGCGCGATGCTCGACGAAGTGCGCAAAGGGGACTGGGCGCCACGCTCGGTTCACCGCAACACCCGTATGGTCAGTGACGCGATTCGTGCAATTGAAGCTAAAACCGGCCGTGATGCTAAAGATCACGAGGTTGCGGCCGAACTCCAATTGAGTCTCGACGATTACTACGGGATTTTGAATGACACCCTGGGCAGCCGCTTGTTCAGTTTCGACGACCTGTTGCAGGACGGCGAACACGAAGGGCTGCACGAGGATGGCGCCAGTGCTCATCTTGAGCCGTCACGCGATCTGGAAGATGAACGCTTCCAGGCAGCGCTGGCGGACGCGATTGCCAATTTGCCGGAGCGTGAGCGACTGGTGTTGGCGCTGTACTACGACGAAGAGCTGAACCTCAAGGAGATCGGTGAAGTCCTTGGCGTCAGTGAATCGCGGGTCAGCCAGTTACACAGCCAGTGCGCGGCCCGTTTGCGGGGGCGTTTGGGGGAGTGGCGAGCGCGCTGAAGGCAGTGTGGGGACACTGCGAACGAGGCTGGTGCGGTGATAAACGGCACCGGTCTTGCTCTGTTGTGCTCCAGACAGTCTTCGAGTGCTGCGCCGATTGATTGAAGTGGCGCGTCCAGGTGCTGGGCGCGTTTAAGACTGCTTGGAGGTCGAATTGAACAAAGACATGAAAATCCTCATCGTTGATGACTTCTCAACGATGCGGCGGATCATCAAGAACCTGCTGCGGGATCTTGGGTTCACCAACACCGTAGAGGCCGACGATGGCGTCACCGCCATTCCGGTACTCAACAGCGGCAGCATCGACTTTCTGGTAACGGACTGGAACATGCCGGGCATGACCGGTATCGATCTGCTGCGTCACGTGCGTGCCGATGAAAAACTCAAGCACCTGCCAGTGCTGATGGTGACCGCTGAAGCCAAGCGCGAGCAAATCATCGAGGCCGCTCAGGCCGGTGTGAACGGCTACGTGGTCAAACCTTTCACGGCTCAGGCGTTGAAAGACAAAATCGAGAAGATTTTCGAACGCATCGGCTGATGACGCGCGGGGGAGCTATGGAGCATAACGAATCTTCACAGGGCGATTTTGAATCGACCCTGAAAAAACACGCGGTCGAACTGGTCGAGAGCCTTGAAAAAGGCAGGTTCGGCGACGCTGTGCAACTGATCCATGAGCTCAATCAGACCCGTGACCGCGGCCTGTATCAGGAAGTGGGCAAGCTCACACGCGAACTGCACAGTGCGATCGTCAACTTCCAGATCGATCCGCACATGCCGCAGGCCGAGGAAGTGTCGCAAATCACCGACGCCACCGAACGCCTGGGCTATGTGGTCAAGCTGACAGAAGCCGCGGCCAACCGCACCATGGATCTGGTGGAAAGCGCCACGCCGGTGGTCAATGGTCTGGCTGAAGAAGCCCAGGCCTTGAGCACCGATTGGGGTCGTTTCATGCGTCGTGAAGTCGGGGCTGAAGAGTTCCGCGAACTGGCGCGCCGGGTCGACGGTTTTCTGTCGCGCAGCAGCACGGACAACCGTGCGGTGTCGAGCAATCTGAACGACATCCTGCTGGCTCAGGATTATCAGGACCTTACCGGTCAAGTGATCAAGCGTGTGACCCAACTGGTCACCGAAGTCGAAAGCAATTTGCTCAAACTCGTCCTCATGGCCAGTCAGGTGGACCGCTTTGCGGGCATCGAACATGACCGTGCGGCGATGCTTGCAGAAAAAGATCCACAAAAACATCTCTCGCAGGGTGAAGGTCCGCAGATTCATGCCGATAAACGAGAAGACGTTGTGTCCGGTCAGGACGATGTGGACGATTTGTTATCCAGCCTTGGATTCTAGAGTTTTTGAATTTTAGGTTTTTTGGGTTTTTAGACCTGTAGGAGCACCCCATTAATGAGCTTCGGCGCCGATGAAGAGATCCTTCAGGATTTCCTGGTTGAGGCCGGCGAGATTCTTGAGCAACTGTCCGAACAACTGGTCGAGCTGGAAAGCCGTCCGGATGACGCAGATCTGCTCAACGCAATTTTTCGCGGTTTTCACACTGTAAAAGGGGGCGCCGGCTTCCTTCAGCTCAACGAGCTGGTGGAGTGCTGTCACATCGCCGAAAACGTGTTCGACATCCTGCGCAAGGGTGAGCGTCGCGTTGATGCAGAACTGATGGACGTTGTCCTCGAAGCACTGGACGCGGTGAACAGCATGTTCAGCGAAGTCCGTGAACGTGCCCCGATCACCGCTGCGACTCCGCAACTGCTGGCTGCACTGGCACGTCTGGCCGAGCCGCAAACGGCGGATGAAGCCCCGGCTTCGCCAGTGGCCGAGATGATCGAGGAACTGGTCGTCGAGGGCGATTCTGGCGACATCACCGATAACGAATTTGAACAGTTGCTGGACTCGCTGAACGCCGTCAAGGCCGAAGCCGAGGCCCCGGCCGCTGCTGCACCTGCGCAAACTGCCGATGCGGCAGCCAGCGATGAAATCACCGATGCCGAGTTCGAGTCGTTGCTCGATCAACTGCACGGCAAAGGTCAGTTTGCAGCCGACGCGGTCACGCCAGCAGCGGCCAAACCTGCGGCACCTGCGGCGGGCGACAGTTCGGACATCACCGACGACGAATTCGAAGCACTGCTCGATCAGTTGCACGGCAAAGGCAACTTCGCCGTTGAAGCGCTGGAGTCGGCAATTGCTTCGGCACCTGCTGCGCCTGCCGCTCCGGTGGCTGCCGCTGCCGGCAGTGATCTGATCAGCGATCACGAGTTCGAATCGCTGCTCGACGAATTGCACGGCAAAGGCAAGTTCACTGAAGTTGGCGCCGCTGCTGCAGGCTCCGCTTCGACAGTCGCCACGCCTGCCGCGAAGGCACCGGTCGCTGCTGCGCCGAAACCTGCCGCCAAGCCTGAGCCAAAAGCTGAAGCGCCAAAACCCGCTGCCGCTGCTGCACCGGCTCCGGCCCGTGCTCCGGCTGCACCGCCACCGGAAAAACCGGCGAGCGAAGCCGAGACCACCGTGCGGGTCGACACTGCACGTCTCGACGAAATCATGAACATGGTCGGCGAGTTGGTGCTGGTGCGTAACCGTCTGGTGCGCCTGGGTCTGAACAGCGGCGACGAAGCCATGCAAAAGGCCGTGTCGAACCTCGACGTGGTCACGGCTGACTTGCAGACCGCGGTGATGAAGACGCGGATGCAGCCGATCAAGAAAGTCTTCGGGCGCTTCCCGCGTCTGGTTCGCGACCTGGCGCGTCAGCTCAAGAAAGAGATCAACCTGGAACTGGTCGGCGAAGAAACCGACCTCGACAAAAACCTTGTCGAGGCTCTGGCCGACCCGCTGGTCCACTTGGTGCGCAACGCCGTCGACCACGGTATCGAGTCGCCGGAAGAACGTGAAGCATCGGGCAAGGCCCGTGGTGGTCGCGTGGTACTGGCAGCCGAGCAGGAAGGCGACCACATCCTGCTGTCGATCTCCGATGACGGCAAAGGCATGGACCCGAACGTCCTGCGTGCGATCGCGGTAAAACGCGGCGTGATGGACAAGGACGCGGCCGATCGCCTGAGCGACACCGAGTGCTACAACCTGATTTTCGCTCCGGGCTTCTCGACCAAGACCGAGATCTCCGACGTGTCCGGCCGCGGTGTCGGCATGGACGTGGTGAAGACCAAGATTTCCCAGCTCAACGGTTCGATCAACATCTACTCGACCAAGGGCCAGGGCTCGAAGATCGTCATCAAGGTGCCGCTGACCTTGGCGATCATGCCAACCCTGATGGTGATGCTCGGCAATCAGGCGTTCGCGTTCCCGCTGGTCAACGTCAACGAAATCTTCCACCTCGATCTGTCGACCACCAACGTCGTGGACGGTCAGGAAGTGGTGATCGTGCGGGACAAGGCATTGCCATTGTTCTACCTCAAGCGCTGGCTGGTCAGCTCCGCCGCTCACGAAGAGCAGCGCGAGGGCCATGTGGTGATCCTTTCGGTGGGCACGCAGCGGATCGGCTTCGTCGTCGATCAACTGGTTGGCCAGGAAGAAGTGGTCATCAAGCCATTGGGCAAAATGCTGCAAGGGACTCCGGGCATGTCCGGCGCCACCATCACCGGTGACGGCCGCATTGCACTGATTCTCGATGTTCCGAGCATGCTCAAGCGTTACGCCGCACGGCGTATTTGAATCCGGGGCGGCGGGGCGACGACGCCCCGCTGCACCTAATGGAGTGTTTATGGCAGTCAAAGTCCTGGTGGTGGACGATTCGGGTTTTTTCCGCCGCCGCGTCTCGGAAATTCTTTCAGCGGATCCGAGCATCCAGGTTGTCGGCACGGCAACCAACGGTAAAGAGGCGATCGATCAGGCCATGGCCCTCAAGCCGGACGTGATCACCATGGACTACGAGATGCCAATGATGGACGGCATCACGGCAGTGCGGCACATCATGCAGCGCTGCCCGACCCCGGTGTTGATGTTCTCCTCGCTGACCCACGAAGGCGCCCGGGTAACCCTGGATGCGCTGGACGCCGGCGCGGTGGATTTCCTGCCGAAGAATTTCGAAGACATCTCCCGTAACCCGGAGAAGGTCAAGCAACTACTGTGCGAGAAGGTTCACAGCATCTCGCGCAGTAACCGTCGTTTCAGCGCCTACAGCGCGCCGGCCCCGGCCGCAGCGCCTGCACCTGCACCTGCGCCAGCTGCGTCGAGTTACAGCAGTCACAGCAGCCACAGCACTGCTGCTCCGGCACGTCCGGCACCCGCGCCTGTACCTGCTCGCGCATCGGCTGCCAGTGCTTCGTCGCCGGCACCGAAACGCAAGGCCTACAAACTGGTTGCCATCGGCACGTCGACTGGCGGCCCGGTTGCGCTGCAACGAGTATTGACTCAGTTGCCGGCGAACTTCCCGGCACCGATCGTGCTGATCCAGCACATGCCGGCGGCGTTCACCAAGGCTTTCGCCGAGCGTCTGGACAAGCTCTGCCGCATCAGCGTCAAGGAAGCCGAGGATGGCGACATCCTGCGTCCGGGCCTGGCGCTGCTGGCTCCGGGTGGCAAGCAGATGATGATCGACGGCCGTGGTGCGGTGAAAATCCTCCCGGGCGATGAGCGTCTGAACTACAAGCCGTGCGTGGACATTACTTTCGGTTCCGCCGCGAAATCCTACGGTGACAAAGTTCTGGCGGTCGTACTGACCGGCATGGGCGCCGACGGTCGCGAAGGCGCGCGTCTGCTCAAGCAGGGCGGTAGCTCGGTGTGGGCGCAAGATGAGGCAAGCTGCGTGATCTATGGCATGCCGATGGCCATCGTCAAAGCCGACCTCGCTGATGCGGTGTACGGTCTGGACGATATCGGCAAGCACATCGTCGAGGCCTGTATCTGATGGATGTTCTAAGCCTTATCGGCATCATCATGGCGTTCGTCGCCATCATCGGCGGCAACTACCTTGAAGGTGGTCACCTCGGTGCGCTGGCCAACGGCCCGGCGGCGCTGATCGTAGTGGGCGGCACCATCGGTGCTGCGCTGTTGCAATCACCGATGAGCGCGTTCAAACGCGCCATGCAGATCCTCGCCTGGATCTTCTTTCCGCCGCGTGTGGATCTGGCTGGCGGCATCGACCGCGTGGTCAACTGGAGTCTCACCGCACGCAAGGAAGGCCTGCTGGGTCTGGAAGGGGTGGCCGATGCCGAACCCGACAGCTACTCGCGCAAAGGTCTGCAACTGCTGGTCGACGGCGCCGAGCCGGAAGCGATCCGCAGCATCCTTGAAGTGGATTTCTACACCCAGGAAGCCCGCGACATCGAAGCGGCCAAGGTCTTTGAAAGCATGGGCGGCTACGCGCCGACCATCGGCATCATCGGCGCGGTGATGGGCCTGATCCACGTGATGGGCAACCTTGCCGACCCGACGCAACTGGGTAGCGGCATCGCCGTGGCATTCGTCGCGACCATTTACGGAGTGGCCAGTGCCAACCTTATCCTGCTACCGGTGGCGGCCAAGTTGAAGTCAATCGCGTTGCGGCAGTCGCGTTATCGCGAAATGTTGTTGGAAGGCATTCTGTCGATCGCAGAAGGTGAAAACCCACGCTCCATCGAGTTGAAGCTGCAAGGCTTCATGGACTAAGGGAATAACCTCATGGCTCGTCGCAGACATCAGGAAGAACACGTCAACCACGAGCGCTGGCTCGTTTCCTACGCGGACTTCATTACCTTGCTGTTCGCGTTCTTCGTGGTGATGTACTCGATTTCGTCGATCAACGAAGGCAAGTACAAGGAAATTTCCGAAGCGCTGGTCGGGGTCTTCAAGGATTCCGACCGCGCGCTCAAACCGATCCCGATTGGCGACGAACGACCGAAGACCGTGACCCCGGCCAAGCCGCTGGTCAAGGACGCCGAGCAGATCGACGCCGGTATCGCCGGTGCCAGCGATCCGCTGAAAAGCATTGCCGACGATATCAGCGCGGCGTTCGGCGACCTGATCAGCTCCAACCAGATGACCGTGCGCGGCAACGAGTTGTGGGTCGAGATTGAACTCAACTCCAGCCTGTTGTTCGGCAGCGGTGACGCCATGCCGAGCGACATTGCGTTCAACATCATCGACAAGGTTGCGGCGATCCTCAAGCCGTTCGACAACCCGATCCACGTCGAAGGTTTTACCGACGATCAACCGATCCGCACCGCGCAGTACCCGACCAACTGGGAGCTGTCCTCGGCGCGCTCGGCAAGCATCGTGCGCATGCTGGCGATGCAGGGTGTGAATCCCGGCCGTCTGGCTTCGGTGGGTTACGGTGAGTTCCAGCCAGTGGCCAACAATGCCACCGCCGAAGGTCGCGGGAAAAACCGTCGTGTGGTGTTGGTGGTGTCGCGCAATCTCGATGTACGCCGCAGCCTCACAGGCACCGGAACCGCCAACGCGCAACCGGATGCCGCACTGAAGCGCGCTGGCACACAAACTGCACCGACCCCGGTCAAGACGCCGGGACGCGAGAGTGCCGTCAATTCTCCGTCGCCCGCATTAATACGCTGAGCCATGTCTCGGTCGAGCATCTCGGCCGGGAGGAAAGAAACGAATGAGAGTCTGGGCAGTCGCCAATCAAAAGGGTGGTGTTGGTAAAACCACATCTTCCATCGCTTTAGCCGGTTTGCTGGCAGAGGCGGGCAAGCGCGTGGTTGTGGTCGATCTCGACCCGCACGGCTCGATGACCAGCTATTTCGGTTACGACCCCGACAGCCTGGAACACAGCAACTACGACCTGTTTCTGCACAAGGGCACCGTGCCGCAAGGCCTGCCGGGGCAACTGTTGCTGTCGACCAGTGACGAACGCATTTCCCTGTTGCCGTCCAGCACCGCGCTGGCCACCCTCGAGCGTCAGTCGCCGGGGCAGAGTGGTCTGGGCCTGGTGATCGCCAAGAGTCTGGCGCAGCTGTGGCAGGACTTCGATTACGCCGTTATCGACAGCCCGCCGTTGCTTGGCGTGCTGATGGTCAACGCCCTCGCGGCGAGTCAGCAACTGGTGATCCCGGTGCAGACCGAACACCTGGCCGTCAAAGGCCTGGAGCGCATGGTCAACACCCTGGCGATGATCAACCGCTCGCGCAAACAGGCGCTGCCTTTCAGCATTGTGCCGACGTTGTTCGACCGCCGTACTCAGGCATCGCTGGGCACCTTGCGTGTGTTGCGCGACAAATTCCCGGACGAGATCTGGCAGGGTTACATCCCGGTCGATACTCGTCTGCGCGACGCCAGCCGCGCCGGTGTCACGCCTTCACAATTCGACGGCAAGAGCCGTGGTGTGCTGGCTTACCGTGCGCTGCTCAAACATCTGTTGGCGCAACAACTTGTTCCGCAGGTGGCTTGAGCATGAATCGGCCGCTGAAATCGACGTCGAAGCCGCAGTTGGCGTTGCAGTCTTATCTGGACAGTTTGTTGGAGGAGATTCCCGACGAATTGCCGGCGCAGATTGCGGCACAGCCTGAGGTGATTGAAAGCGCTGAAGCGCTGGATGAATTCCAGGCTGCCGTGCTGGAAGAGCAGGCGCGTGATGCGCAGAAAGCCGCCAAACCTGTCACGCCGGTTGCCGCGCCTGCGATGGCGCCAGTTGCCAAAGCACCGGTGGCGTTGATCGAAGAAGCCGAACCGGTTCGCGCATCGGTCTCGACGTTGGCACCGCTGCTGCAAACTCAGTTGCTGAAGACCACACCGGAACCGGCAGTGGTCGAGCCTGCGCCAGTCGTGCCCGCACCCGTCGAACAGACGCTGGTGCCGCCACTGGTGGAAGTGCATCTGCCGCCGAGCAACACACCGCCGCCGGTGGAAACCGACGGCCGTCCGGCCTGGGCCTCCGAAGCGTTCGAATGTTTGCTGTTCGACGTTGCCGGGCTGACCCTTGCCGTGCCGCTGGTGTGCCTCGGCTCGATCTATTCGCTGGCCGGTCACGAGCTGACACCGCTGTTCGGTCAGCCGGAATGGTTCCTCGGGATTCTGCCGAGCCAGGCCGGCAACCTGAAAGTGTTGGACACCGCGCGTTGGGTCATGCCGGATCGTTATCGTGATGACTTCCGTCAGGGCTTGCAGTACGTGATTTCGGTACAAGGTTACGAGTGGGGCCTGGCGGTGCATCAGGTCAGCCGTTCGTTGCGTCTTGATCCGAATGAAATCAAATGGAGAAGTCACCGGGGTCAGCGGCCATGGCTCGCCGGCACCGTGATTGAGCACATGTGTGCATTGCTGGACGTTTCCGCACTGGCCGAGTTGATCGCCAGCGGTGGGGCAAAGCACTTGGGCGGCAGCAAGCCGCTACATAAACCGACATAGCAGCCGACATAACAATCAGGCGACGGCATTGTTGAATGCCGCCACACAGAACACACACCGCTCAGTGCGGTTTTTTCGAGGGGTCAGGGTATGAGTAGTCAGGCGACGAATGCAAAAGGTTCTGAAGATCCGATCCTGCAATGGGTGACCTTCAAGCTGGACAACGAAACCTACGGCATCAACGTGATGCGCGTTCAGGAAGTGCTGCGCTACACCGAAATCGCTCCGGTGCCGGGCGCGCCAAGCTACGTGCTGGGCATCATCAACCTGCGCGGTAACGTGGTCACCGTAATCGACACCCGTCAGCGCTTCGGCCTGATGAATGCCGAGATCAGCGACAACACCCGTATCGTCATCATCGAAGCCGACAAGCAAGTGGTCGGGATCATGGTCGACAGCGTGGCGGAAGTGGTTTACCTGCGTCAGTCGGAAATCGAAACCGCACCGAACGTCGGTAACGAAGAGTCGGCCAAGTTCATTCAAGGCGTGTGCAACAAGAACAACGAACTGCTGATCCTGGTCGAACTGGACAAGATGATGAGCGAAGAAGAATGGTCGGATCTGGAGAACATCTGATTGATTCTCGAGGTTGCGGTCATTGTCCTGTTCCTCTTCTGGGCGGGCACGCTGGCGATGTTTCTGGCGTACATCAAGGCGCAGCGGGTCATCGCTGCGCAACAGGCTCAGGGCGATGCGCTGCGTGATCAGCGCATCAAGGACCTGGCCAAGCGCGTTGACGACTACCAGAACGGCAATGTGCACATGGGCGAGGCCCTGCACGAGCTGCGCGCGGTAGTCGGTCCGTTGCCGGACAAAATTGTTCAGCTGGAACAGCGCGACCCGTCGAGCCTTTCGTTCGCCCAGGCGGCGAAACTGGTGGGCATGGGCGCGAGCGTTGATGAACTGACTCAGTCCTGCGGTTTGACCCAGGCTGAGGCGGAGTTGATGCGCAAGTTGCACAAGAGCTGATTTTTGCGCTCAAGCTCAAAGCGCTATTCGCGAGCAGGCTCGCTCCCACATTCGATCGCATTCCTCCAGTAGGAGCGCGGCCAAATGTGGGAGCGAGCCTGCTCGCGAAAGCGCCTTTGAAACCTCAGTAATCATCCCCGCGATCGGTGACGTCCTTCTCGACCATCGGCGCATCCGGATCCCGTCCCTCGGGGAATTTCCCTTTCAGATTCCACGCAAACGCGATGATCTCGGCGATGGTGCGGTACAGCTCCTCGGGAATGCTGTCGCCCAACTCCATCCGCGCCAACAGCCGCACCAGTTCAGCATTTTCATAGATCGGCACTTCGCAGTCGCGAGCGATCCGCAGGATTTCTTCGGCCAGTTCTTCGTCGCCCTTGGCGGTGAGGGTCGGGGCGTGGTTGCCGTCGTACTTGAGGGCGATGGCCTGGCGTGGAGCGGTAGTGTCATTCATGCGGTTTCGTCGACCCAGCGGTGTTCGAGGCGGGTTTGGTTGCCTTGCGGCGGGGTGCCGAGGTGGCAGTCGAGATCGCCGACATTCAAGCCGCGATCCAGCAGACGCTGACGCAGCGCGGCCAGATTGTTTTCGATCAGGTCGGCGGTGTACGGTCGTTCGGCCCACAGCTGACTCGACAGGCTGCCGGCGATCAACTGCGCCTGAATCTGCATCGGCCCGAGCGGCTCCATGTCGAACGCCAGATCGACGCGCCACAGTTGTTGCTTCGGTTCGCGTTCGTCGCGGCGCTCGTCGGGTTGGGGGTCTTTCTGCGGCGCTTCTTCGCGCTGGAACTTGACCTGCAATGGCACGATGTCCTGCAAGTTGCGCATGGGGATTTCCAGTTGCCAAGTGCTGAGCAGGCGGCCGTCATCGGTGACGCCGGTCTGTTCCAGGCTCGACAGTTGATGGCTTTGCAAGCGCGATACCGCAGCGGCGGCGAGGCGCAGCAATTGCTCCAGATCGCCTTCGCCTTCCAGGCTTTGCAGCAAGCGGTCGGGCAGGGGGAAGCTGCTCGGCACGGGTTTCGCGCTGACCTGGCCGAGGGTGCCGAGCGCGTTGCGCACGAAGCTCGGCAGCGCCTGCGCCAGGGTGTTGGCGGCGATGATGGCGTTGAAACTGGTGCTGCTCGGCAGGCCCGGGGTCAGTTGTGCGATCAGCTTGAGCAGATCGGCTTTCATGTCCGGGACCAGCGTAGGGTTTTGTCCGGTGAGCAGTTTGGCTTCGAGGAAGGCGCCGCTGTTGGCCAGCGCCAGGGCGACACCTTTGGCAGTGCTCATCTGCTGCACGTCTGGCAGGCTGGCGAGCAGTTTGTCGACCACGGCGCGCAAATCCGCCGATGTCTGATCGGTGGCTGGCGGCAGGCTTTGCAGCGCATTCAACAAACCGTTCAGCGACGCCTGGCGACTCTGCTGGCCGACCAGTTGCTGACTCACCGCCAATTGTTCCTGACGGTTGCTCAAGGGCACGAACTTGAGGGTTTGCGAATCCTGCACCAGCGCCGAGAGCAAAGTCCCGATGCGCAACGGCTGCGGGCTGTCGATCGTCAATGTGCTCCCGCTCAACGCCGTGTTGAGCAAACTGACCATCGAACGAAAAACCGTCGCTTGCCCCGGCGTCTGTGGCAAAGCTTGCGAAGTCACGACTTTGCCTTGCAGCAACGTGCCCACCGGCAATTGCGCAGTATCGATGCGGGTGAGGGTGGCCACGCTGCTGGCAATCGCCTGTTGCACGGTAATCGCCAGATTGCCCGCTGACGGTTGAGTGATTGCCAGACTGGTGCCTTGCGCCAGGGGTAGATTGCTGGTCGCTTGCACGGTGGTCTGGCGGCCGCTGTCCAGTGTCACCTTCAGCAACAATTGAAAGGTCTGATCTGCCTGTTTAAGCGACAACACCTCAGCCTTGGCGCTTTGCCCGGCACCGATCAAGCCTTCGACTGGCGTCAGCAGCTTGAGCAGTTCGCCGACCTGCGGGCGAGCGGTCGCCGGGGTGGTTGGCGGGAGCGGGAGGATGTTCATTTCGCCTGTCATACGCGGACACAACCTGAGGAAATTGCACTCTTGAGAGTAAGGCACGGCATGTATAATGCCGCCCGTCTTGCGCTTCGTTCAAAAAAACATAGCAATTGTTTGACGCAGCTCTCTAGATCGAGCCGTCAATGCATCTATGCTGCATCTCTTTAACGGCCGCGCCAGAGCCGACTTGAACCGTATAAGGCCCGTGATCCCTTGACCAGTCCTGTCCTGCAAACCGTTGCCCTCGCGTGTGAGCGAGACCTGCGACTGCTCTTCGAAAATCTCGAATTGAGACTGGCCAGTGGCGATATGGTGCAGATCAGCGGTCCCAACGGCAGCGGTAAAACCAGCCTTTTGCGATTGTTGTCCGGTTTGATGCAACCGACCAGCGGCCAGGTGTTGCTCAACGGCCAGCCCTTGACCGAACAGCCCGGCGAACTGGCGCGCAACCTCTTGTGGATTGGCCATGCCGCCGGGATCAAGGATCTGCTGACCCCGGAAGAAAACCTGTCCTGGCTCTGCGCCCTGCATCAACCCGCCGAACGCGAGGCGATCTGGCAGGCACTGGCAGCCGTAGGATTGCGCGGATTCGAAGATGTTCCCTGCCACGCGCTTTCCGCCGGCCAGCAACGCCGCGTGGCGCTGGCGCGGTTGTATCTGGACAGCCCGCCGCTGTGGATTCTCGATGAGCCGTTTACCGCCCTCGACAAGCAGGGCGTGGCGCAACTGGAAGAACACCTGGCCGGGCACTGTGAGCGCGGCGGCCTCGTCGTCCTGACCACCCACCACACCCTGAGCCGGATGCCGGCCGGTTATCGCGACATCGATCTGGGGAACTGGGCAGTATGAGTGTGTTCGGCCTGCTGGTTGCCCGTGAGTCCCGACTGCTGTTTCGCCGCCCGGCGGAACTGGCCAATCCGCTGATTTTCTTTGCCATCGTCATCGCTTTGTTCCCGCTGGCCGTCGGCCCGGAAACTCAAGTCTTGCAAAACCTGTCCCCGGGGTTAGTCTGGGTGGCCGCACTTTTGTCGGTCCTGCTTTCGCTGGACGGGCTGTTTCGCAGTGATTTCGAAGACGGGTCCCTGGAACAGTGGGTCCTTTCGCCGCACCCGCTGCCTCTTCTGGTCTTGGCCAAGGTGCTGGCACACTGGCTTTTTTCCGGACTGGCACTGGTGTTGCTCTCGCCCTTGCTGGCGTTGATGCTTGGTTTGCCTGCCGCTTGTCTGCCGGTGTTGCTGCTTTCGTTGCTGCTGGGGACACCGGTGCTGAGCTTGCTCGGCGCGGTGGGCGCGGCACTGACGGTCGGTTTGAAACGTGGCGGCCTGTTGCTGGCGCTGCTGATTCTGCCGTTGTACATCCCGGTGTTGATCCTTGGCAGTGGCGCCCTGCAAGCGGCGTTGCAAGGCATGCCGGCGACCGGGTATCTGCTGTGGCTTGGTAGCCTGACCGCCCTGGCGATCACCCTGACACCCTTTGCAATAGCGGCTGGCCTGAAGATCAGCGTCGGCGAATAATGAGGTCTGGTTAAAATTTAACCAGCAAAGACCCTGAGACCGCTCACACTGATGAGCGGCAACCGTGATGGAAACAGTATGAACTGGACCTGGTTTCACAAGCTCGGCTCGCCCAAGTGGTTCTACGGCATCAGCAGCAAGTTTTTGCCGTGGCTGAGCATCGCTGCGTTGCTGTTGATTGGCGTTGGCGTCGTCTGGGGCCTGGCCTTCGCGCCGCCGGACTATCAGCAAGGCAACAGCTTCCGCATCATCTATATTCACGTACCTGCCGCGATGCTCGCTCAGTCGATTTACGTGATGCTCGCGGTGTGCGGCGTGGTGGGTCTGGTTTGGAAGATGAAGCTGGCCGACGTCGCCCTGCAATGCGCCGCACCGATCGGCGCGTGGATGACCGCCGTGGCGCTGGTCACCGGGGCGATCTGGGGCAAGCCGACCTGGGGCTCGTGGTGGGTATGGGATGCGCGGCTGACCTCGATGCTGATTCTGCTGTTCCTGTATTTCGGCTTGATCGCGCTGGGCAACGCCATCAGCAACCGCGACAGCGCCGCCAAGGCTTGCGCGGTGCTGGCCATCGTCGGCGTGATCAACATCCCGATCATCAAATACTCGGTGGAGTGGTGGAACACCCTGCACCAGGGCGCGACGTTCACCCTCACTGAAAAACCGGCGATGCCCGCCGAAATGTGGCTGCCGCTGCTGCTGACGGTGTTGGGCTTCTACTGTTTCTTTGGTGCCGTGTTGTTGCTGCGCATGCGCCTTGAAGTGCTCAAGCGCGAAGCCCGCGCCAGTTGGGTCAAAGAAGAAGTGCAGAGCAGTCTGGAGGCCGCGCGATGAGTTTTGCTTCATTCGGCGACTTCCTCGCCATGGGCCATCATGGCCTGTATGTCTGGTCGGCCTACGGCATCTGTCTGGCGGTGCTGATCCTTAACGTGGCGGCGCCGATCGCGGCCCGCAAGCGCTATCTGCAACAAGAGGCGCGTCGTCTGCGCCGGGAGAACGGCAAGTGAATCCGCTGCGCAAGAAACGTCTGATCATCATTCTGGCCATTCTGGTCGGGGTCGGCGCTGCCGTTGGCCTGGCCTTGAGTGCCCTGCAGCAGAACATCAACCTGTTTTACACCCCGACCCAGATCGCCAACGGCGAAGCGCCGCAGGACACGCGGATTCGTGCCGGCGGCATGGTCGAGAAGGGCTCGCTGCAACGTTCCCCGGATTCGCTGGACGTCAAATTCGTCGTCACCGACTTCAACAAAGCCGTGACCATCACCTATCGCGGCATCCTCCCGGATCTGTTCCGCGAAGGGCAGGGCATTGTCGCTCTGGGCAAAATCAACGCCGACGGCGTGGTCGTTGCCGATGAAGTACTGGCCAAGCACGACGAGAAGTACATGCCGCCGGAAGTGACCAAGGCGTTGAAAGACAGCGGCCAATCCGCTCCGACCCAAGCGAAGGAGGGTTGATTGATGACTTCCGCACTTTTTATTCCCGAGCTCGGCCATTTGGCGATGATTCTGGCGCTGTGCTTTGCGCTGGTACAGGCCGTGGTGCCGTTGGTCGGTGCCTGGCGCGGTGACCGCTTCTGGATGAGTCTGGCCCAGCCAGCCGCGTGGGGGCAGTTTGCGTTTTTGCTGTTCGCGTTCGGCTGCCTGACCTACGCGTTCATGGCTGATGACTTCTCCGTCGCCTATGTGGCGAACAACTCCAATACCGCTTTGCCATGGTTTTACAAATTCAGCGCGGTGTGGGGCGCTCACGAAGGATCGTTGCTGCTATGGGCACTGATCCTCGGCGGCTGGACGTTCGCGGTGTCGGTATTTTCCCGGCAGTTGCCGCAAGTCATGCTCGCCCGCGTCCTGGCGGTGATGGGCATGATCAGCACCGGTTTCCTGCTGTTCCTGATCCTTACGTCCAACCCGTTCAAGCGCATCCTCCCGCAAATGCCCAGCAATGGCGCGGACTTGAATCCGTTGTTGCAAGACATCGGCCTGATCGTTCACCCGCCAATGCTGTACATGGGGTACGTCGGCTTTTCGGTGGCGTTCGCGTTCGCCATCGCCGCGTTGATGGGCGGTCGTCTCGACGCGGCGTGGGCCCGTTGGTCGCGGCCTTGGACGATTGTGGCGTGGGCCTTCCTCGGTATCGGCATTACCCTCGGTTCGTGGTGGGCTTATTACGAACTTGGCTGGGGTGGCTGGTGGTTCTGGGACCCGGTGGAAAACGCCTCGTTCATGCCTTGGCTGGTCGGCACCGCATTGATTCACTCGCTGGCGGTCACGGAAAAACGTGGCGTGTTCAAGAGTTGGACGGTGTTGCTGGCGATTGCCGCGTTCTCGCTGAGCCTGCTGGGTACGTTCCTGGTGCGTTCCGGCGTGCTGACCTCGGTACACGCGTTCGCCTCCGACCCGGAGCGCGGCGTGTTCATCCTGATCTTCCTGCTGTTCGTGGTCGGTGGCTCGCTGACGTTGTTCGCGTTGCGCGCGCCTGTGGTCAAGAGTCAGGTCGGCTTCAACCTGTGGTCGCGGGAAACCCTGCTGCTGGGCAACAATCTGGTATTGGTCGTGGCCGCGTCGATGATTCTGCTCGGCACCCTGTACCCGCTGATTCTCGATGCCCTGAGCGGCGCCAAACTGTCGGTCGGCCCGCCATACTTCAACGCGTTGTTCATTCCGTTGATGGCGTTGCTGATGCTGGTGATGGCGGTGGGTGTGGTCGTACGCTGGAAAGACACGCCGGTTAAATGGCTGGCCAGCATGCTCACTCCTGTGTTGCTGGGCAGCGTCGCATTGGCAGTGGTGGCCGGTGTCGCTTACGGCGATTTCAACTGGGCCGTTATCGCCACTTTCCTGCTCGCTGCGTGGGTGTTGCTGGCCGGTGTGCGCGACATCTTCGACAAGACTCGTCACAAAGGCCTGATCAAAGGCCTGCCGACCCTGACCCGCAGTTATTGGGGCATGCAGATCGCCCACCTCGGCATCGCCGTTTGCGCGTTGGGTGTGGTGTTGTCGAGCCAGAACAGCGCCGAACGCGACCTGCGTCTGGCGCCGGGCGAGTCGATGAACCTGGCCGGTTATCAGTTTGTATTCGAAGGCGCTAAGCACTTCGAAGGGCCTAACTTCACGTCCGACAAGGGCACCATTCGGGTGATCCGCGACGGCAAGGAAATCAGTGTGCTGCACCCGGAAAAGCGTCTGTACACCGTGCAGAACTCGGTGATGACCGAAGCCGGCATCGACGCCGGTTTCACCCGTGACCTCTACGTCGCCCTCGGCGAGCCGCTGGACAACGGCGCGTGGGCCGTGCGCGTACACGTCAAACCGTTCGTGCGCTGGATCTGGTTCGGCGGCTTGCTCACAGGTGCAGGCGGGCTGCTGGCCGCACTGGATCGGCGTTATCGGGTCAAGGTGAAATCCAAGGTGCGTGAAGCGCTGGGCATGACAGGAGCGGCTGCATGAGACGTTGGTTGATGCTGGTGCCACTGGCGATTTTCCTGCTGGTGGCGGTATTCCTTTATCGCGGTCTGTACCTTGATCCGGCGGAGCTGCCGTCGGCGATGATCAACAAGCCATTTCCGGAGTTTTCGCTGCCAAACGTGCAGGGTGATAAAACCCTGACCAAAGCCGATATTCTCGGCAAGCCTGCGCTGGTCAACGTCTGGGGCACGTGGTGCATTTCCTGCCGGGTCGAGCATCCGGTGCTGAACAAGCTGGCCGAGCGCGGCGTGGTGATCTACGGGATCAACTACAAGGACGTCAACGCCGATGCCTTGAAGTGGCTGGCCGAATTCCACAATCCGTATCAGTTGGACATCCGGGACGACGAAGGCTCGCTGGGCCTGAACCTCGGCGTGTACGGCGCTCCGGAAACCTTCTTCATCGACGCCAAGGGCATCATCCGCGACAAGTACGTCGGCGTGATTGACGAGCAGGTCTGGCGTGAAAAACTCGCGGCCAAGTATCAGGCGCTGGTCGATGAGGCCAAGCCATGAAGCGCTTTCTAGCCGCCGTGGTATTGGGTTTGAGTCTGGTCGGCGTGGCTCACGCCGCCATCGACACCTACGAGTTCGCCAAGGAAGGTGATCGCGAGCGTTTTCGCGAGTTGACCAAGGAACTGCGCTGCCCCAAATGCCAGAACCAGGACATCGCCGACTCCAACGCACCGATCGCCGCGGACCTGCGCAAAGAGATTTTCCGCATGCTCGGCGAGGGCAAGGACAATCAGCAGATCATCGATTTCATGGTTGATCGCTACGGTGATTTCGTCCGCTACAAACCCGCACTCAACGCCAAGACTGCACTGCTGTGGTTCGGCCCGGCCGGGCTGCTGCTCGGTGGTTTCGTGGTGATCGCGGTGATCGTTCGCCGACGTCGCGGCCAGCGCGCCGAGACCCCGCAAGCGCTGTCCATCGAAGAGCGTCAGCGCCTCGACCAACTGTTGGATAAAAACCAAGAATGATTGATTTCTGGCTTGCCGCAGGGCTGTTGCTTCTGGTCGCCCTGAGTTTTCTGCTGATCCCTGTTCTGCGTGAACGCCGCGCCCAGCGTGAAGAGGATCGTACTGCTCTCAACGTTGCGCTGTATCAGGAACGCGTTGCCGAGTTGCAGTCGCAACAGGCCGAAGGTGTGCTGGATGCCGCGCAAATGGACAGCGGCCGCGCTGAAGCCGCGCGTGAACTGCTCGCCGATACCGAAGGTGTGGCTGCGCCGCGCGTCTCGAAGCTGGGCAAACCGTTGCCGCTGCTGGCGGCAGTGCTGGTGCCCGTCTTGGGCCTGGGTCTGTATCTGCACTTCGGTGCTGCCGACAAGGTGGAGCTGACTCGCGAATTCGCCCAGGCACCGCAGTCGATGGAAGAGATGACCCAGCGTCTGGAGCGTGCCGTTGCTGCGCAACCGGATTCGGCTGAAGGCCTGTATTTCCTCGGTCGCACCTACATGGCTCAAGAGCGTCCGGCGGACGCGGCGAAGATGTTCGAACGCGCTGCCAACCTCGCCGGTCGTCAGCCGGAGCTGCTCGGCCAGTGGGCGCAGGCGCAGTATTTCGCCGACGGAAAAAAATGGTCGGACAAGATCCAGTCCCTCACCGATGAAGCGCTGAAGGCCGATCCGAAGGAAGTCACCAGCCTCGGCCTGCTCGGCATCGCCGCTTTCGAAGGCGAGCGTTATCAAGAAGCCATCGATTACTGGAACCGTCTGCTGGCGCAATTGCCGCCGCAGGACAATTCCCGTGCCGCGTTGCAAGGCGGGATCGAGCGAGCCGCAGAACGCCTGCAAGCCAGCGGCGGCAAGGTCGCTCAGGCAACAGTGCCAAAAGCAGCTTTGTTGAAAGTCAGCGTCGATCTGGCCAGCGAGCTAAAAGGCAAAGTGCAACCGGGTGACAGCGTGTTCATCTTCGCCCGCGCCACGTCCGGGCCACCGGCACCGCTGGCAGCCAAGCGCCTGACCGTGGCGGATCTGCCGGTGACCGTCGAGCTGGGCGATGCCGACGCCATGATGCCGCAGTTGAAACTGTCGAACTTTCCTGAAGTCCAACTGGTTGCGCGCATCTCCCGTGCCGGTCAGCCGACCGCAGGGGAGTGGGTCGGTCGCAGCGGCCCTCTGGCCAGCAGCACCACCGCGCTGCAAAAATTGACCATCGACAGCCCGGACAAGTAACCGGGCAACACAGGAAAGCACCGCCATGCACACCCTCGCCCGAATCACGGTTCTCACATTGGCCCTGGGCCTGAGCGCATGTGCGGTGCAACCACCGGGACGGAGCACTAACCTGCCGCCGATCCCGCCATCGCAGCCGAGCCCGACCCCGTCGACCTCGCCAACACCGGGCAAAAGCATTCCCGCCAAACCCGCGAAACCCGTCCCACGCACCTCGGCCAGCTTCGCCCCACCTCCCGGCGGCAACAGTCACTGGGATCAGAAACTCGGCGTCTATGTGCTCGACGACCAGTCCAACACTTTCTACCGACAGCGCACCTACTTCCGCTGGAACAATGGCTGGAGCCGCTCCGTCAGCCCCAACGGCCCATGGGAAGACACCGATATTCACGGCGTGCCGCCGGGGTTGGGCAAGCGGTTCGGGCAGTAATGAAAAAACGGCGATCTTCGGATCGCCGTTTTGCTGTCTGTGGCTGCAATAAATCACACTCTGTAAAACAACCGGGCGTCGCTCTTTGGATTTCTGTACTTGAGTAAAGATAACTCTAGAGTTATTTTTGTTGGACCGAAGCAAGGAGGCGGTTGGTGCAGAGCAGACTATTGATGAAGGAGCTGGAGGAGGCAGGCTGGACGCTGGATCGGGTCACCGGCAGTCATCACATCTTCAAGCACCGTTACAACCCATACACGATTCCCGTCCCTCACCCGAAAAAGGATTTGCCGTTGGGGACGGTCAAAAGCATCAGGAGGCGTGCGGGGTTGTACAACCCGCCAGCCAGTTATGAAGGAGATCCATAATGCAATATCCAATCTGCATCGAGTGGGGCGATGAGAACACCGCTATCGGTATTCAGATCCCCGATATTCCCGGCGCCGTGACGGCGGGGGATAGCTTTGAAGATGCCTACAAGGCTGCGGTTGAGATCGCACACATCATGCTCCAGGAGATTGCGGCGGACGGAGAGTCGATTCCGATGCCGACCTCTGCGGCGGCGCATCGCAATAATCCGGAGTTCGCCGGGATGGGCTGGGGCATGCTGGAGCTGGATATCTCGCCGTACCTGGGCAAGACCGAAAAGGTCAACGTGACACTGCCTGGCTATGTGATTCAGCGAATCGACCGCTATGTGCGCGAGCACAATGTCAAAAGCCGCTCTTCCTTTCTGGCGGATGCGGCGATGGAGAAGTTGGTTCGGTATTGAAAACATCGCGGGCCAGTTGACCCGCGATTTTTTTTACGTTTTACGCAGTCGCCAGCGACCGCCCTTGCGATGCACTCAAAAACCGCAACAACGCCAACAACGGAAAAACACTGCCAACAATCACGATCCACAACCAGCCGCCATGCTCGAACACCGCGCTGGCCACCGAGGAGCCGAAGGCGCCGCCGATGAAGATGCTGGTCATGTACAACGCATTGAGGCGACCACGACTTTTCGCATCCAGCGAGTAGACCGCACGTTGGCCGAGCACCATGTTCATCTGCACGCAGAAGTCGAGTACCACGCCGGTCACGGCCAGGCCGATCACGCTGTAGGCCGGGTGGATGAACGCGGGCAGGAAGCTCAGGCTGGCGAACAGCATGGCCAGCAGCGAGGCGATGCGGGTGTGACCGGCGTCGGCCAGGCGTCCGCTGATCGGGGCGGCGATGGCACCGATGGCGCCGACCAGGGCGAAGATCGCGATCTCGCTTTGCGACAGGCCATGGTTGCGTGCCAACTCCAGCGGCACGGCGGTCCAGAACAGGCTGAACGTGGCAAACATGCAACCCTGATAAAACGCGCGTTGACGCAGCACCGGTTGCTGGCGCAGCAGCGTCCACAGCGAACCGATCAATTGCCCGTAGGTGGCGCTGTGATCCGGTTGGCGCTTGGGTACGGTCAACGCCAACACCACGCTGATCGCCGCCATCAACGCCGCAGCAATCATGAACATCGCCCGCCAGCCCAAGTGGTCGGCGACCACGCTCGACACCGGCCGCGCCAGCAGAATACCCAGCAGCAGGCCGCCCATGATCCCGCCAACGACGCGTCCGCGAGATTCTTCCGGCGCCAGATGCGCGGCCAGCGGAATCAGGATCTGCACCGACACCGAACTGAAACCCACCAGCAGCGAGATCAGCAGAAACAGGTTGGGCTGATCGGTAAATGCTGCACCGAGCAGGCTGGCAATCGCCACCACGGTGGTGATGATCATCAACCGACGGTTTTCCAGCAGATCACCCAGCGGCACCAGGAAGAACAGACCCAGCGCGTAGCCGATCTGTGTCAGCGAGACGATAAAACTGGCCATGGTGTCGGTCAGGCCGATGTCCGGCGCAATCAGGCCGATGATCGGTTGCGCATAGTAGATGTTGGCAACGATGGCGCCGCAGCAGAAGGCGAACAGCAGCACCATGCCTCGGGTCATTGCGTGAGTTGTGGCGGTCATAAGATTTCTCGATCCAGCGAAAGTGAATGCGGTGAGGCTAAAGGATGGGGCGAACCGGCGGTAGAAACGTCAGATCGATATCAGTTATTCCATTGCGGAATGAGTGACGCTCGGGTGGTGTCGCCCATCGGCGAACCTTGCGTCCGACCGTTGAGCGTCGATGATACATTCACTTACATCTAGTTCGATAGCGTGCTTATGTTTGCGCCAAATACTCTCCCTCCCGGAGAGGGCTGGGGTGAGCGGATTCTGGCCACGAAAAAGGCGACCTGTTGAGGTCGCCTTTTTGTTTGCCACTTAAGCCTTACTGGCCCGAGTAGATCTGATCAAACACCCCGCCATCATTGAAGTGCGTCTTCTGCACGGTGCGCCAGTCACCAAAGGTTTTCTCCACCGACAAAAAGTCGACTTTCGGGAAACGGTCGGTGTACTTCGCCAACACCGCCGGGTCACGCGGACGCAGGTAGTTGGCGGCAGCAATTTCCTGACCTTCCGGCGACCACAGGTATTTCAGGTACTCATCAGCCGCTGCGCGCGAACCTTTCTTGTCGACGACTTTGTCGACCACCGACACCGGTGGCTCGGCTTCGGCGGAGACGCTTGGGTAGATCACTTCGAACTGATCACGACCAAATTCGCGGGCGATCATTTCTGCTTCGTTCTCGAAGGTCACCAGCACGTCGCCGATCTGGTTGGTCATGAACGTGGTGGTCGCGGCGCGGCCACCGGTATCCAGCACTGGCGCTTGCTTGAACAGCTTGCCGACGAAGTCTTTGGCCTTGTTCTCGTCACCGCCGTTTTTCAAAACGTAGCCCCAGGCCGAAAGGTAGGTGTAACGGCCGTTGCCCGAGGTTTTCGGGTTCGGCACGATCACTTGCACGCCATCCTTGAGCAGGTCCGGCCAGTCTTTCAGAGCTTTCGGGTTGCCCTTGCGCACGATAAATACGGTGGCCGAGGTGAACGGCGCGCTGTTGTTCGGCAGGCGCGTGACCCAGTTGTCAGGAACCAGTTTGCCGTTGTCGGCGAGGGCATTGATGTCGGTCGCCATGTTCATGGTGATGACGTCAGCGGGCAGGCCATCGATCACCGAACGCGCTTGCTTGCTCGAACCGCCGAAGGACATCTGCACGGTGATGTTTTCGTTGTGCTCGGCTTGCCAGTGCTTCTGGAACGCAGTGTTGTAGTCCTTGTAGAAATCGCGCATCACGTCGTAGGAAACGTTCAGCAGAGTCGGTGCGGCTTGAGCCACGCTGCCGAAGGCAAGACCGGCGGCGAGAAGTGAGGCGCCAAAGAGTTTTTTCACTGCGCATTCCTTGTTCTGTGGGGTGTTGTGCCAAAAATGAGGCCATTTGCCAGCGACTATAACGGGGCACGCATAGTCGCTTAAAGATTAAAAAGCTCTGTGCTTATTCCATTTTCTTGAACAGCTGATTGCCACAGCGTGAGCAAAACGCAGCGCCGTGTTCATGGCTGTTTTTCTTGCACACCGGGCAGTCGTGTTGCAGTTGTTCGCCGCGCATGGCATTGGCCAGTTCGGCGGTGAAAATCCCGGTCGGCACGGCGATGATCGAGTAACCGGTGATCATCACCAGCGACGAAATCACCTGACCCAGCGGTGTCTTCGGCACGATGTCGCCGAAGCCCACCGTGGTCAGGGTCACGATAGCCCAATAGATGCCTTTGGGAATGCTGGTGAACCCGTGTTCCGGGCCTTCGATCACGTACATCAACGTGCCGAACACCGTCACCAGGGTGCAGACGCTGACCAGAAACACCACGATCTTCTGCTTGCTGCCGCGCAGCGCCGACATCAAATAGTTGGCTTGCTTGAGGTACGGGCTGAGCTTGAGCACGCGGAAAATCCGCAGCATCCGAATAATTCGAATAATCAGCAGGTACTGCGCATCGCTGTAATACAGCGCAAGTATCCCGGGTACGATCGCCAGCAAATCCACCAGCCCATAAAAACTGAAGGCGTAACGCAGCGGCTTGGGCGAGCAATACAGACGCAGGATGTACTCACCGAGAAAGATGATCGTGAAGCCCCACTCGATGTACGCCAGCACATCGGCGTAGTTCTGGTGAATGCTGTCGATGCTGTCGAGCATCACGATCACCAGGCTGGCGAGGATGATCAACAGCAAAATGCCGTCGAAGCGCCGCCCGGCGAGGGTGTCGCTCTGGAAAATCATGACGTAAAGCCGTTCACGCCAACTGTTGCTGCTGTCCATGGATAACGCCCGAATCGAAGATCAGCGCAGCCTAGGTTGATTCTCCCCATGAGTGCAAGACGCGTCGTCGACCGTGGCTTTGCCGAGCATCTGAATGCCGGCATGGATCAGCCAGCAGGCGAGGATGAATGGCGCGGTCAATGTGGCCAGGCCGATGGCGGCGAACAGCGGCGTGACCAGTAGCGCCACAACAATGCCGAGCAACGGCAACCAGGGTTGTCGGCGCTGGGCACTGAAGGCGAGGGCGGCAAGTATGGCGTTGTAACTGCCGAGGCCGAGCAGTGCCGCGCTGGTTTCGTGGTGCAACAGGCTAGAACCGAGGCCGACGGCAGACGCCAGCAAAGCCCAGCCGAAAGCACGACGATCAGCGAACAGCAAACCAATGGCGATCAACGCGCCCGCCAGCGGATGACCGAGGAACATCACTTGGCCCAACCCTCTGAGTTCGGCGGCGAGCAGATTCAGCGTCGTCATCTCGATGTGAGCTGTCGGCGCGGACGGCTCGGCAAAGCACAGCAGCACCCAGCTCATGCCCACGAAGGGCGTGGTGTAGGCGGGCATCGATTGGCTGAGCCGCACGCGTTTGAGCCATTGCTGAGTGATCATCGCGCTCAAACCGCCAGCAGCGAGAATCAGCGGCGGCAGCATGGGTGACCACGGGAAATACAGGCTCAACAGCAGACCGAGCAAGACACCGTTGTAGCTGAACAGCCCGGCCTGGCGATCAGCCTTGGCGTAGTTGCGCCGTTGCGCAGTGAGCAATCCGGCGACGGCACCGAGCAGCGCACCGGCGAATAGCACTGGCGCTGTCAGCAGGATCGCCAGCAGACACAGCATGCCGCACAGCGGATGGCGCTGGAGGAATATCTGACTGAAACCGTTGAGCAAAGCCTCGGCCCAGTCGGGGCAGTGGGTGTTGAAGTGATTGGCAGGCATGGCGAAAAAAATCTGGGCAGTTGGAAAAGCAAAAGGTCTTGTAAATAACTGTGGCGAGGGGATTCATCCCCGTTGGGCTGCGAAGCGGCCCCCAATCAGTGAGTGCGGTTTTTCTGTGAAAACCGTCACACCCTTAAAAGCGGTGACTGCTGCGCAGTCATCGGGGATAAATCCCCTCGCCACAGGTTTTGTATTCACATCAAAAATGTGGGTTAGATCAGCGTTTCGATCCGCAGCGAGTTGGTCGACCCCGGCTGCCCAAACGGCACACCGGCGGTGATCAACAGCGTGTCACCGCGCTCGGCCATACCTTGCGCCTGGGCGATTTCCAGCGCCGTCGAGCAAACCTCATCGACCTGCCGCAAACGATCATTGACCACTGAATGAATCCCCCACGCCACGCTCAAGCGGCGAGCGGTCTGCAGGTTCGGCGTCAGGTTGAGGATCGGCGCTTTCGGCCGCTCCCGCGCCGCACGTAAAGTGGAAGCGCCCGACTCGCTGTAGTTGACCAGCACCGCCACCGGCAGCACGTTGCTGATACGCCGGATCGCGCAGCTGATTGCATCGGAAACCGTCGCCTCGGCTTTTGGTCGGCTGACGTCGAGCTGCGTCTGATAATCCGGGCCGTTTTCCACCTGACGGATGATCTTGCTCATCATCTGCACGGCTTCCAGCGGGTATTCGCCGGACGCGGTTTCCGCCGAGAGCATCACAGCGTCAGCACCTTCGGCCACCGCGTTGGCGACGTCGGTGACTTCGGCCCGGGTCGGCGCCGGGGAGAAACGCATCGACTCCAGCATCTGCGTCGCCACCACCACCGGTTTGCCGAGTTCACGGCAAGTGGTGATGATGTTTTTCTGAATCTGCGGCACGCTCTCGGCCGGTACTTCGACGCCGAGGTCACCACGGGCCACCATGATCGCGTCGCTCAGTTCGGCGATTTCGCGCAGTTGCTCGACCGCCGACGGCTTCTCGATTTTCGCCATCAGAAAGGCTTTGTCGCCGATCAATTCGCGGGCTTCGAGCATGTCCTGCGGACGCTGCACAAACGACAACGCCACCCAATCCACACCCAACTCCAGACCGAAGCTCAGGTCGCGGCGATCCTTGGCGGTCAGCGGGCTCAGCTCGAGCACCGCTTGCGGCACGTTCACGCCTTTACGGTCGGACAATTCACCGCCATTGAGCACGGTGGTGTCGATCGCGTCGGTGTATTTGGTGACCACACGCAGGCGCAGTTTGCCGTCGTCGAGCAGCAGGTCCATACCCGCTTCCAGCGCCGCGATGATCTCCGGATGCGGCAGGTTCACCCGACGTTCATCGCCCGGCGTGGCATCCAGATCGAGACGAAACGCCTGACCACGATGCAACTGCACCTTGCCGTCAGCGAACTTGCCGACGCGCAGTTTTGGCCCTTGCAGGTCCATTAGAATGCCCAGCGGATAATTGAGCTGGCGCTCGACTTCGCGGATCCACTGATAGCGCTTGGCGTGGTCGGCGTGGTCGCCGTGGCTGAAGTTGAGGCGGAAGATGTTGACCCCTGCCTCGACCAGTTCGCGGATGTCGTCGATGCCGTCGACCGCAGGCCCGAGGGTGGCGAGGATTTTGACCTTTTTATCAGGCGTCATGATTTGGAGTTCTCAAGGATCAGAATGGCGCGGAAGTCGTTGACGTTGGTGCGGGTCGGCTCGGTGACGATCAGCGCATCGAGCGCTGCGAAATAGCCGTAGCCGTTGTTGTTATCCAGCTCGTCGCTGGCGCTCAAACCGATGGCGGCGGCGCGCGCGTAGCTGTCCGGGGTCATGATTGCGCCGGCGTTGTCTTCCGAGCCGTCGATGCCGTCGGTGTCACCGGCCAACGCATAGACGCCGGGCTGGCCCTTGAGGCTGTCGGTCAGGCTGAGGAGGAATTCGGCGTTGCGTCCGCCACGGCCATTGCCGCGCACAGTCACCGTGGTTTCGCCGCCGGAGAGGATCACGCACGGCGCGGCCAGGGGCTGGCCATGGTTGATGATCTGGCGGGCGATGCCGGCGTGGACTTTCGCCACCTCGCGGGATTCACCTTCCAGGTCGCCGAGGATCAGCGTGCTGAAACCGGCCTGACGGCATTTTACCGCTGCGGCATCCAGCGATTGCTGAGGGCGGGCGATTAACTGGAAATGACTGCGGGCCAGGCTCGGGTCGCCGGGTTTGACCGTTTCCGACTCAGGGCTTTGCAGCCAGTTGCGCACTGACGCGGGGATCTCGATGCCGTAACGCTTGATGATCGCCAGCGCTTCGGCGGATGTGCTTGGGTCGGCCACGGTAGGGCCGGAGGCGATGACCGTGGCGAGGTCGCCCGGTACATCGGAAATCGCGTAGGTGTAAACAGTGGCCGGCCAGCAGGCCTTGCCCAGGCGGCCGCCCTTGATCGCCGAGAGGTGCTTGCGCACGCAGTTCATCTCGCCGATGGTCGCGCCGGATTTGAGCAGGGCTTTGTTGATCGATTGCTTGTCGGCGAGGGTGATGCCTTCGGCCGGCAGGGCCAGCAGGGCGGAACCGCCGCCGGACAGCAGGAAAATCACGCGGTCGTCTTCCGTCAGGTTGCTGACCAGTTCGAGCACGCGTTTGGCCACGGCCAGGCCAGCAGCGTCAGGCACTGGATGCGCAGCTTCGACCACTTCGATTTTTTCGCACGGGGCGCCGTGACCGTAACGGGTCACCACCAGACCGGATACTTCACCCTGCCAGCAGCGCTCGACTACTTGCGCCATGGCGGCAGCGGCTTTGCCGGCGCCGATGACGATCACCCGACCGGTGCGATCGGCAGGCAGATGGGCTTCGAGGACTTGCTGCGGATGGGCCGCGTCAATGGCTGTGGCAAACAGCTCGCGCAGCAGTTGTTGCGGATCGACCGACATGGCGGGCTCCCGGAATTCTTGTTATTTGAAAGGGCAACTCGGAACCCTTGTGGGAGCGAGCCTGCTCGCGAAGGCGGTGTGTCAGCCAACATGGATGTTGAATGTGCAACCGTTTTCGCGAGCAGGCTCGCTCCCACAGGGTTTTGTGCAGGCTTTATTTTTTGTCGCGAATCGAGAAGTTGGCCATGTGCTCCAGACCTTTGATCAGCGCCGAGTGGTCCCAGTTGCTGCCACCGATGGCCGCGCAGGTGCTGAACACTTGCTGGGCGTTGGCGGTGTTCGGCAAGTTGATGTTCAGCTCCTTGGCGCCTTGCAGGGCCAGGTTCAGGTCCTTCTGGTGCAGGCTGATGCGGAAGCCTGGATCGAAAGTGCCTTTGATCATGCGCTCGCCGTGTACTTCGAGGATCTTCGAGGAGGCGAAACCACCCATCAGTGCTTCACGCACCTTGGCCGGATCAGCACCGTTTTTGGAGGCGAACAGCAGGGCTTCAGCGACTGCCTGAATGTTGAGCGCAACGATGATCTGGTTCGCCACTTTCGCGGTCTGACCGTCGCCATTGCCGCCGACCAGCGTGATGTTTTTGCCCATGGCCTGGAACAGTGGCAGCGCGCGTTCGAACGCATCGGTATCGCCACCGACCATGATGCTCAGGGTCGCGGCTTTGGCGCCGACTTCACCGCCGGACACCGGCGCGTCGAGGTACTGCGCGCCTTTCTCGTTGATCTTGGCGGCGAACGCCTTGGTGGCGGTTGGCGAGATCGAGCTCATGTCGATGACGATTTTGCCTTTGCCGATACCGGCAGCAACGCCGTCGGCGCGGAACAGCACGTCATCGACCTGCGGGGTGTCCGGAACCATGACGATGATGAATTCGGCTTCCTGCGCGACTTCGCGCGGGTTGGCCAACGCGACGGCGCCAGCGGCAACCAGGTCGGCGGGGGCCGCGTCGTGGTGCGCCGACAGGAACAGGCTGTGACCGGCTTTCTGCAGGTTTGCCGCCATTGGGTGGCCCATGATGCCGGTGCCGATAAATCCGATTTTAGCCATGAGAAAATCCTCTTGTTTTTGTCTTGCCCCCGGTTTGGAACCGATGAGCTTTTGTGGCGAGGGGATTCATCCCCGATGGGCAGCAAAGCTGCCCCAGTTTTTAGCGTGAGTCAGTACGATCCGGGGTGTCGGTTTTACGACTGCTGCGCAGTCGGTCGGGGATAAATCCCCTCACCACAGGGGATCTGGTTTCAAGTCCAGATCAAGGTTCAACACTCGAACTCAGATTGCGTTATGGGTTTTCAGCCAGCCGAGGCCCGCTTCAGTGGTGGTCAACGGCTTGTACTCGCAACCGACCCAACCCTGATAACCGATGCGGTCGAGGTGTTCGAACAGGAAGCGGTAGTTGATTTCGCCGGTACCCGGTTCGTTGCGCCCCGGGTTGTCCGCGAGCTGCACATGGTTGATCTCGCCCAGGTGCGATTGCAGGGTGCGGGCCAGATCGCCTTCCATGATTTGCATGTGATAGATGTCGTATTGCAGGAACAGATTGGCGCTGCCGACCTGCTCGCGAATCGACAGGGCTTGCGCCGTGTTGTTCAGGTAGAAACCCGGGATGTCGCGGGTGTTGATCGCTTCCATCACCAGTTTGATGCCGACGGCTTGGAGCTTGTCGGCGGCGTATTTGAGGTTGGCGACGAAGGTCTTTTCCACGGTGGCATCGTCGATACCTTGCGGACGAATACCGGCCAGGCAGTTGACCTGGGTGTTGCCCAGCACTTGTGCGTAGGCAATCGCCAGATCGACACCGGCGCGAAACTCTTCAACCCGATCCGGCAGGCAGGCAATCCCGCGCTCGCCCTTGGCCCAGTCACCGGCCGGCAGGTTGAACAGCACTTGGGTCAGACCGTTGGCGTCGAGCCTGGCTTTGATTTCGGCGGAGCTGAAGTCGTACGGGAACAGATATTCCACGCCACTGAAACCGGCCTTGGCGGCGGCGTCGAAACGGGCAAGGAAATCCTGTTCGGTGAACAGCATGGACAGGTTGGCTGCGAAACGCGGCATGGTGGTCTCCCGTTGTAGGTTCTCGTGTAACAGGTATGACGCAATTGGTCGGATGAAACGCGATCAGTCCCCTCTCCTGGGGGAGAGGGTTAGGGTGAGGGGGAATCCTGAGTCTGATCCCGATTTTGCGAGCACCGCAAAACCTTTCCCTCACCCCAGCCCTCTCCCGGGGGGAGAGGGAGCTAATTACGTTCAATCGAGCAGCGAAATCGCCGTTGGCGCATCGTTGCCGACCAGCGCCAGGTCTTCGAACTCGTTGACGGCGTTGATCTCGGTCCCCATGGAGATGTTGGTCACACGCTCCAGAATGATCTCGACGATCACCGGCACCTTGAACTCTTCGATCATCTGTTCGGCCTTGCGCAGGGCAGGGGCGATTTCCGACGGTTCGAACACACGCAGTGCCTTGCAGCCGAGGCCTTCGGCAACTGCGACGTGGTCAACCCCGTAACCGTTGAGTTCCGGCGCGTTCAGGTTATCGAAGGACAACTGCACGCAGTAGTCCATTTCGAACCCGCGCTGGGCCTGACGAATCAGCCCCAGGTACGAGTTGTTCACCACGACGTGGATGTAAGGCAGTTTGAACTGAGCGCCGACCGCCAGTTCTTCGATCATGAACTGGAAATCATAGTCCCCCGACAGGGCCACGACTTTGCGGCTCGGATCGGCCTTGACCACGCCCAGCGCTGCCGGAATGGTCCAGCCCAGAGGGCCTGCCTGACCGCAGTTGATCCAGTGACGCGGTTTGTAAACGTGCAGGAACTGCGCGCCGGCAATCTGCGACAGACCAATGGTGCTGACGTAGCAGGTGTCTTTGCCGAATACTTGGTTCATCTCTTCATACACGCGCTGCGGTTTGACCGGCACGTTGTCGAAGTGGGTCTTGCGATGCAGGCTGGCTTTGCGCTGCTGGCAATCCTGCAACCAGGCACTGCGGTTTTTCAGCTTGCCGGCGGCTTGCCACTCACGCGCCACTTCGATGAACACGGTCAGCGCGGCAGCGGCGTCGGACACGATGCCCAGGTCCGGCGTGAATACACGGCCGATCTGTGTGCCTTCGATATCGACGTGAATGAACTTGCGACCTTCGGTGTATACGTCCACCGAACCGGTGTGACGGTTGGCCCAGCGGTTGCCGATACCCAGCACCACGTCGGATTTGAGCATCGTCGCGTTGCCGTAGCGGTGCGAAGTCTGCAGACCGACCATGCCGACCATCAACGGGTGATCGTCCGGGATGGTGCCCCAGCCCATCAGGGTCGGGATGACCGGGATGCCGGTGAGTTCGGCGAACTCGACCAGCAGGTCGCTGGCGTCGGCGTTGATGATGCCGCCACCGGCCACCAGCAATGGACGCTCGGCCTGATCAAGCAAGGCCAAAGCCTTCTCGACTTGAACGCGGGTAGCGGTCGGTTTGGCCAGCGGCAATGGCTGGTAGGCGTCGATATCGAATTCGATTTCGGCCATCTGTACGTCGAACGGCAGGTCGATCAGCACAGGGCCTGGACGGCCGGAGCGCATCTCGAAGAATGCTTTCTGGAACGCGTAAGGCACCTGGCCCGGCTCCAGAACAGTGGTCGCCCACTTGGTGACTGGCTTGACGATGCTGGTGATGTCGACCGCCTGGAAGTCTTCCTTGTGCATACGGGCGCGGGGTGCCTGGCCGGTAATGCAAAGGATTGGAATCGAGTCGGCCGAGGCGCTGTAGAGCCCGGTGACCATATCGGTACCGGCAGGGCCGGAAGTCCCGATGCACACGCCGATGTTGCCGGCCTTGGTGCGGGTGTAGCCCTCGGCCATGTGCGAGGCGCCTTCAACGTGGCGAGCGAGGACGTGATCGATGCCACCGACTTTCTGCAAGGCGGAGTACAGCGGGTTGATGGCAGCGCCCGGAATGCCAAAAGCGGTATCAACCCCTTCACGGCGCATCACCAGAACGGCGGCTTCGATTGCTCTCATTTTGCTCATGGTTTTGTGCCTCTTTACGTTTTGTAATTGTATACAAGTGGCTTTGCGCAGAGTGTATTCACGGCGGACGGCGCAGGTCAATCCATTTTCTCAAGCGGCTGTTTCATTTGTCGAAAGCCTTTTCTGCTGTGGCTTTTCGTCGCATGTGGCGCTTTTCGATAATTATTGTATACAAAAAAATAACTCATTGTGTTCTATTTGTTGCATCGGACTGCGGCACAAACGCGCAGTCTCACGACTTTCCCAATAACAAAATGAGGACAGCACCATGAGCGCTTTAACCTTGAAAGTCGCAGTCAACCTGGTCAACGAAGCCATCAGCGCAGGGCGGGCCATCTCCGCAGCGCCGCTGACCATCGCGGTACTCGATACCGGCGGCCACCTGATCACCCTGCAACGTGAAGACGGCGCCAGCCTGCTACGTCCGCAAATCGCCATAGGCAAAGCGTGGGGCGCCATCGCCTTGGGCAAGGGTTCTCGCCTGCTGGCACTGGACGCCCAACAACGCCCGGCCTTCATCGCCGCTCTCAACAGCATGGGGCAGGGCAGCGTCGTGCCGGCACCGGGCGGTGTGTTGATCCGCGATCAGGCGGGGAATGTGCTGGGGGCGATCGGGATTAGCGGCGATCTGTCGGATATTGATGAGCAGGTGGCGATCAAAGCGGTGGAAGCGCTGGATCTGAAGGCGGATGCGGGGGTGGCGGCTTAAATCTGCGGTGATTGAATAACCGCTATCGCGAGCAGGCTCACTCCTACAGGGGAACGCGTTCCAAATGTAGGAGTGAGCCTGATCGTGATCGCGTCACTGCGGTGTCTCAATCCGGCTCGCAACCTTTGAGAACCAACCGAATAATCGTCTGCGCAGCAGCCTCGTAATCCGCCTCGTCCAGCTTGTCCTTGCCGGTGACCGCAGAGATCTGCCAGTCGAAGTCGGCGTAGGTCTGGGTGGCGGCCCAGATGCTGAACATCAGGTGGTTGGGGTCGATCGGGGCGATCTGGCCGCGGTCGATCCAAGTCTGGATGCAGTCGATGTTGTGCTTGGCCTGAGCGTTGAGTTGCTCGACCAGATCAGCGCTCAGGTGCGGGGCGCCGTGCATGATTTCGCTGGCGAACACCTTGGAGGCGAAGGGCAGGTCGCGGGAGATGCGGATCTTCGAGCGGATGTAACCGCTGAGCACTTCGCTCGGCACGCCGTCCGGGTTGAACGGCGTCGAGGCCTGCAGGATCGGCACGATGATGCTTTCCAGCACCTCGCGGTAGAGGTTTTCCTTGGACTTGAAGTAGTAGTAGACGTTGGGCTTGGGCAGTCCTGCCTTGGCGGCGATGTCGCTGGTTTTGGTCGCAGCGAAGCCCTTGTCGGCAAACTCCTCACTGGCGGCACGCAGGATCAGTTCTTTGTTGCGCTCGCGGATTGTGCTCATAAACCCGGTGGTTCCTTGCCTGTTCTGGCGGTTGCGCATGGTAGCACCGGCCTCGCGCAGCGCTCAACAATGCCCCGTGTGGCCTGCAGTCGCGGTATGCTGCACGGCATTATTAACATAAGGAAACAAGATTCATGGCAGGAAGCAGTTTGCTGGTGCTGATCGACGACATCGCCACCGTTCTGGACGACGTTGCGTTGATGACCAAAATGGCCGCCAAGAAGACCGCTGGCGTGCTCGGCGACGACTTGGCGCTGAATGCTCAGCAAGTCTCTGGTGTGCGGGCCGAGCGGGAGATTCCCGTGGTCTGGGCAGTGGCCAAGGGCTCGTTCGTCAACAAACTGATCCTGGTGCCGTCGGCGCTGGCGATCAGTGCGTTCGTGCCGTGGCTGGTGACGCCGCTGTTGATGGTCGGTGGTGCGTACTTGTGCTTCGAGGGTTTCGAGAAACTCGCGCACAAGTTTCTGCACAGCAAGGCTGAAGATGATGCCGAGCACGCGCAACTGACCGAGGCCGTGGCCGATCCGGCAACCGATCTGGTGGCGTACGAGAAGGACAAGATCAAAGGTGCGATCCGCACTGACTTCATCCTCTCGGCAGAAATCATCGCGATCACCCTCGGCACCGTGGCTGGGGCTTCGTTGACGCAGCAGGTGATCGTGCTGTCCGGCATCGCCATCGTGATGACTGTGGGTGTTTACGGTCTGGTGGCCGGCATCGTCAAGCTCGACGACCTCGGTCTGTGGCTGACGCAGAAGCCTGGGCAGGTCGCCAAAAAAATCGGTAGCGGCATCCTGGTCGCGGCACCCTACATGATGAAAACGCTGTCGGTGGTTGGCACCGCTGCGATGTTTCTGGTCGGCGGCGGCATTCTGACCCACGGTGTACCGGTGGTGGGCCACTGGATTGAGGGTGTTGGCGCGGCGGCCGGTGCTGCCGGGTTTGCGGTGCCGATGTTGCTCAATGGCGTGGCGGGGATCATCGCTGGCGCGGTGGTGTTGGCGGTTGTTTCTGTTGTCGGCAAAATCTGGAAAGCGATCAAAGGTTGAACGCATAACCTCTGTGGTAGCGTTGTTTTGTCATTAAAAAAGGCCATTCGATTTGCATCGAATGGCCTTTTTTGTGCCTGCCGGTTTTACTCGGCAATCTGCAACTTGCGCGACTCGGTGTACACGTAACGCACTTTCTCGTACTCGAACGGCGAGTTCAGCTGACCATAGCGGAAGCTGGTCTGGTAGCGCTTGTCGACGGCGCGTAGAGCCCAGATTTCCGGGTGGTTGGAACTGACTTCCGAGACATTGAGAAAGTTGATCGCCGATTCGGCGCTGTAGTCCACAGCCAGGCCTGCGGTGTCACGCAGGTTCGACGGGCCTAGGATCGGCAGGACAAAATAGGCGCCGCCCGGAACACCGTAGAAGCCCAGAGTCTGACCGAAGTCTTCGCTCTGGCGCGGCAGCCCCATGGCGGTCGCCGGGTCCCAGAGGCCGGCGATGCCAATGGTGGTGTTGAGCAACAGGCGTGCGGTGGTTTCCATCGAACGCTGGCCCTTGAACTGCAAGAGGCTGTTCATCAGGTTCGGTACGTCACCAAGGTTGTTGAAGAAGTTGCTCACGCCGGTGCGCAAGAAGCTTGGCGTGATGTAGCGGTAGCCATCGACCACCGGCAGGAACACCCATTGGTCGAAGCGGTAGTTGAAGTGGTAAACGCGACGGTTCCACTCTTCCAGTGGGTCATACACGTTCAGTGCGTTGAGCGTCGAGCGCTCGAATTCGCGCTGATCCAGCCCCGGGTTGAACTTGAGTTTGGACAGCGGTTCCTTGAAGCCGTCACTGTCGACCACCACCGGTGCATTGGCTTTGCTGTTGTCGGCCTGGGCCACGCCTGCACAGAGTAACGCTGCAATCAGCAGGAGATATTTAGCCACGGAAGAACTCCAGCATGGCGTCGCTGTTGACGCGGTAGTTAAGGTTGCCGCAATGGCCGCCCAGTGGGTACACGGTCAGACGATCACCGAAGGTTTTGCGCAGGAAGCCGAGGTCGCCCGGGCCGAGGATCACGTCGTCGGCGTTGTGCATTACGGCGATTTTCGGGCTGTCGTGCAGGTAATCCTTCAGTGCATACAGGCTGACCTGATCGATCAGTTGCAGCAGGCTGCCGCCGTCGGTGCGCGCGCGCCACATCGGAATCACTTGCTCGGTCAGGTAGCAATCGAAGTCGCATTGCAGTGCACGTTTGAGGAACGGCGTGAGGCTGGTGCCCTGGGTGATCGGGAATTTCGGCGGGGTGATCAGGCCGCGACGGTTGATCAGGTCAGAAGTAAACGCAATATCGGCGGCCGAGAAGCGGAACGAGGTGCCGATCAGCATCGCCATCTGCTCGTTGCTCAGATGCTGCTTGGACTGCTGGAAGTCGTAGAGCAGGGCGTCGTTGAGGTCGATATAACCCTTTTGCTGGAAGTAGCGGGTCAACTTGGTCAGCACCAATTCATAGAACGTGGTGCTGTTGTTGATACCTTTAACTTCGGTCTGCACCAGCTTGTCGAGGTTGGTGATCGAGGTATAGAGGTTGACCGGCGGGTTGAGCAGCAGGACTTTCTTGAAGTTGAAGCTGCGTCGGGTTTCGTCCAGATGCGCGACGAACGCGGCATCGAGAGCACCAAGGCTATAACCGGTGAGGTAATACTCGGTGACCGGCAGTTTCGGGTTTTGCGCCCGCACGGCCTGCATCACCCGATACATGTCTTCAGCGTCTTCCTTGGTCACGCCCGGAGTGGCGAAGCGCGAGGCTGCACTGATGAAGTCGAAGCTGGTCGGCGACGACAACTGTACGACGTGGTAGCCAGCCTTGTAGTAGAGCTTTTTCAGGTATTCGTTGAGCGTGCTGTCATAACGCGCGCCGGTGCCGGCGATCAGGAAGATCAGCGGTGCTGGCTTGTCCTGCTCGGCGATGCGGTAGGTGAGCTTTTTCACCGGCCAGAAGTTGTCCGGAAGAATGAACTCGCGTTCCGGACGCAAGGTGACGCTGCGGTCCGACTGATTGATGTCGTCGTCCAGCGGCAATTCCGGGCGCAAGTCCGGCGGAGTCGTGGCGATGGTCGCCTCGAACGGGTTGGTCAGGGGATAGCCATAACTGGCGGCGTCGATATCCACCGCCAGTGCGGACGCACTCAAAATAAGGCCGCTGAACAGCGCGGCGAAGCGCAAGGAACGGAGCATGACTAGATCCCTAAGAGGAAGGTGCCGAATGAAGTTCGCAGGCTATGACCACCGGGGTTGCGCCAAAGTGCCATGCCGCGGCACCAAACAGGCAGAATTCGGAGTAATAGTAGCTGGACGATACACTTTGCATCGCCCGGATGAAAAGTTAACTGTTGTTAGTGCTTGCGTCTGACAGGCCGAAGATTAAGCTGACCGCCGATTTTCGTTGATTGGAGAGTTTCATGTCCCGCCGTTTGCCCGTGATTCTGCTGCTCGTTTTGTTGCCGTTATGGCTGGCTGCCAGTTATGGCGCGCGTTATGGCTTTATGGAAGACGGGCAGTGGGTCGGCATCTGTGTGGATGAGGCCAGCCGTTGGGAGTGTCAGGTGCGCTCGAACCTCGGCCTGATGATTCACTTCAAAGTGTTGGGCTGGACGGCGCTGGGTGCGGCGCTGATCGGTTTTGTCTTGCCCGGGCGGGCAGGGTGGTGGCTGGCGGTGCTGGCGCTGGTCTTCGGGTTGCCGGCACTGGCGTTGTACAACACGACGCTGGCGGTGTTTGCGGTGGTGATTGCCGGGTTGCGCCTTGTCCGGGAGTCTCGCAGCGCCTGAAAGTCAGTCATCGCGGGCAAGCCCGCTACCACTGGGATCTGGAGAAACACAACATTTGTGTATGACCCCAAAACCTGTGGGAGCTGGCTTGCCAGCGATGAGGCAGGTACAGGCGCTGAAGGTCAGCGGATGCGAACCCGCAAGCAGCGCCAAAGTGCAGCAGCCATCAACAAACTCACCAGTGCCCAACCCCAGGCCTGCTGATTCAGCAATCCTTCTTCATACAACTGCGGCGCAATGCCGGCCCCGATGATAAAGGTCAGTAGCGCAATCTCCCGACGCGGCACGCTAACCGGGCGGCACAGGTAAACCAGCGCCGGCAGGATGAACGCCATGCTCGCAAAGCTGCGATAACGCGCATCGAATACCATCTCCAGCATCATCACCGCCGCCGCGAACCCTGCCGCCGCAACCAGCCAACCGGCGCGACGTTCCAGCAGATTGAACGCCCGTTCACGCCAACCCGTGCGGGTGCTCAAGGTCAGCGCGGCATGCGCCAACACCAACAGATTCAACGCCGTCAGCAGCCCGACCCACAGCCATTCACTGGCAAATCGTGTGGTCACGCGGGCCAGATCGCCCCACGCACCGATTGAACAAGCGGCGAGGGCGCCCAACAGCGGAAGCACCAGTGCTGATCGCGTCGTGCGAACCCGACCGCCGAGGACCCATGTGCCGAGGAAAATCAAACCGCCGACGACCAGCCACTGCTTCCAGTACGGTACGTTGGTCACGGGGCCTGCGAGTACACCCTTGTCCTGGCGATCGGCATTGAACAGCCCCCAATAACCGCCGACCGCGCCTTCGCTCGCACGTTTCCATGGTTGATCAAATGCTTCGATGAGGTTGTAACGCCAGCCTTCCTTCTCGGCCATCGCGACAAAGCCACGGATAAACTTGGCTTCGTTTTCTCTGCTCGGCACGGCAGTCTTGCGCTGGCGGCCTTCGCTCGGCCAACCCGTTTCGCCGATCATTATTTCTTTTGGCGCAAACATGCTGCCAAAACTGCGACGAATCGCGGCCACTTGCGACAAGGCCACGTCAACGTTCCATGGATGGTCTTCCCAGTACGGCAGCAAGTGGATCGTTATGAAGTCCACGGCGGGAGCGATTTCTGGATGCCTTTGCCAGAACTCCCACACATCGGCGTAAGTCACCGGCTGTTTAACGTGACTTTTGACCTTGTTTATCAGCTTCACTAATTGCCCGCCGGTAACCTCTTTACGCAGCAGCGCTTCGTTGCCAACGATTACTGCGGTGACCACGTCCGGGTTGGCGTTGGCCGAGGCGATCAGCAGGTCGACTTCCTTCTCGGTGTCCACCGGGTTGCTGTTGACCCAGGCGCCGATCATCAATTTCAGGCCATGTTTACGTGCCAGATCCGGCAGCGCTTCGAGGCCGGTCATGGAGTAAGTGCGGATGCATTCAAAGCGCGTCGCCAACAGGGCGAGGTCGGCGTCCATGCGCTCCGGGCGCAGCTTGAACGGCACGTCGAACGGCGACTGGTCCTTGTCGAATGGGGTATAGGAGGCGCATTGCAACTTGTGCGTCGGGGTGGCAGCGTCCGGCAAAATCAATGGCTTACCGAGGCCATACCAGAAGCCGCCAAGGGCAAACAGCCCGAGCAGGCAGGCGAAGACATAAGGAAGAAAAGCAAAGCGGGAAGTCGCGGACATGGTCAGGCCGAGTGGCTGCAAAGCGACGCATGTTACCTGCAATTAACAGAAGGTTGGTGGCCCGCATGGTTTTGACATGCAAAGTTCGGGCGGATTATTTGGCGTCGTTTATATAGACGCGGTTAATGGCCTTCTGATGTCGTTTCTCGTTGCCTTGAGGTCGCTGACAGAGCAGGTCGCCTTGGGCGTCAGGTTGATGATCGAAGCCGTCAGTACTCCACTGATGTCCGGACGAGTTTGCGGTGAGGCGTGATGGGGGCGCTGTGCACCATAACAATACGTTGACGCCGCCCGTCATCCGTCGGGCGCAGCATTTCGGGGAAGTAACGATGAAGATGCGACGACTTTTAGGCGCAGGTGCCGCTCTGGCGCTTGCGATGAGCTCCACTTTCGCCAGCGCTGAAAAACAGACCCTGAACATCGGTTACGTTGACGGCTGGTCCGACAGCGTCGCGACCACCCACGTGGCGGCCGAAGTGATCAAGCAGAAACTCGGCTACGACGTGAAACTGCAAGCCGTCGCCACCGGGATCATGTGGCAGGGTGTCGCCACCGGCAAACTCGACGCCATGCTGTCCGCCTGGCTGCCAGTGACCCACGGCGAATACTGGACGAAGAACAAGGATCAGGTCGTCGATTACGGCTCGAACTTCAAGGATGCGAAAATCGGCCTGATCGTCCCGGAATATGTAAAAGCCAAGTCGATCGAAGACCTGAAAACCGACGACACCTTCAAAAATCGCATAGTCGGCATCGACGCCGGTTCAGGCGTGATGCTCAAGACCGATCAGGCGATCAAGGATTACGGCCTCGATAAGTACACCCTCAAAGCCAGCTCCGGCGCCGGCATGATTGCCGAGCTGACCCGTGCCGAGAAGAAAAACGAATCCATCGCCGTCACCGGTTGGGTGCCGCACTGGATGTTCGCCAAGTGGAAGCTGCGCTTCCTCGACGACCCTAAAGGCGTTTACGGCGCTGCTGAAACCGTGAACAGCATCGGCAGCAAGGGCCTGGATGCGAAGGCACCAGAAGTGGCCAAGTTCCTGAAGAACTTCCAGTGGGCTTCGAAAGACGAAATCGGTGAAGTGATGCTGGCGATTCAGGACGGTGCCAAGCCTGATGCAGCCGCCAAGGATTGGGTGGCCAAACACCCGGATCGAGTGGCTGACTGGACTAAATAACCACAACACCGAAATACCCCAGTGGGAGCGAGCCTGCTCGCGAAAGCGGTCTGTCAGTTAACTAAATGTTGACTGGCACGACGCCTTCGCGAGCAGGCTCGCTCCCACATTTGTTTTTGGGCTGCTTGAAATTGGCAAAAGTGTCATGGCGTTCTACTACTAAGGTCGTCTGGAACCTGTCCCGCAGCCGCATACATTAGCTACGTTCCAACAATAATCTGTGCTGCGAGGATAAAAACAATGAACGACAGCATTTACCTCTCGATTCAAAACAGTCCCCGATTCAAGGAGCTGGTGCGAAAAAGGGAAAAGTTCGCCTGGATACTCTCGGCGATCATGCTCGGGCTCTACTCCGGATTCATTCTTCTGATCGCCTACGGGCCACACGTGCTGGGTGCGAAGCTCAGTCCTGAATCCTCGATTACCTGGGGCATTCCTATCGGTGTCGGCCTGATTATCTCGGCCTTCATCCTCACAGCTATCTACGTGCGCCGCGCCAATGGCGAGTTTGACGACCTGAACAATGCGATTCTCAAGGAGGCTCAGCAATGATCCGGCGTCTACTTTCTCTATTGAGCGTTGCAGCGTTCGCGCCTTGTGCCTTTGCGGCTGACGCCTTGACGGGCGCAGTGGCCAAGCAGCCACTGAACATTCCAGCCATCCTGATGTTCGTGGCGTTCGTTGGCGCGACCTTGTACATCACCTACTGGGCCTCGAAGAAAAACAACTCGGCGGCCGACTACTATGCGGCGGGCGGCAAGATCACCGGTTTTCAGAATGGTCTGGCGATCGCCGGTGACTACATGTCGGCGGCGTCCTTCCTGGGGATTTCCGCGCTGGTGTTCACCTCCGGCTACGATGGCCTGATCTACTCGATCGGCTTCCTGGTGGGCTGGCCGATCATTCTGTTCCTGATCGCCGAACGTCTGCGTAACCTGGGTAAATACACCTTTGCCGACGTGGCGTCCTACCGCCTCGGGCAAACCCAGATTCGCACCCTGTCTGCCTGCGGTTCGCTGGTGGTGGTGGCGTTCTACCTGATCGCGCAAATGGTTGGTGCCGGCAAGTTGATCCAACTGTTGTTCGGTCTGGACTACCACGTGGCGGTGATTCTGGTCGGTGTGCTGATGTGCATGTACGTGTTGTTCGGCGGCATGCTGGCGACCACTTGGGTGCAGATCATCAAGGCTGTGCTGTTGCTGTCCGGTGCCTCGTTCATGGCGCTGATGGTGATGAAGCACGTCAACTTCGACTTCAACATGCTGTTCTCCGAGGCGATCAAGGTTCACCCTAAAGGTGAAGCGATCATGAGCCCTGGCGGCTTGGTGAAAGATCCGATTTCGGCGTTCTCCCTCGGTCTGGCGCTGATGTTCGGTACCGCTGGCCTGCCACACATTTTGATGCGCTTCTTCACCGTGAGCGACGCTAAAGAAGCCCGTAAGAGCGTGCTGTACGCAACCGGTTTCATTGGCTACTTCTACATTCTGACCTTCATCATCGGCTTTGGCGCGATCCTGCTGGTCAGCACCAACCCGGCCTTCAAAGATGCTGCTGGCGCGCTGTTGGGCGGCAACAACATGGCGGCGGTGCACTTGGCCAACGCAGTCGGCGGGAGCATCTTCCTCGGCTTCATCTCGGCTGTGGCGTTCGCGACCATTCTGGCGGTTGTCGCGGGTCTGACCCTGGCCGGTGCATCGGCGGTGTCTCACGACCTGTATGCCAGCGTGATCAAGAAGGGCAAGGCGAACGAGAAGGATGAGATCCGCGTTTCGAAGATCACCACCATTGCCTTGGCAGTGCTGGCGATTGGTCTGGGTATCCTGTTCGAAAGCCAGAACATCGCGTTCATGGTTGGCCTGGCGTTCTCCATCGCGGCGAGCTGTAATTTCCCGGTCCTGCTGCTTTCGATGTACTGGAAGAAGCTGACCACTCGCGGTGCGATGATCGGCGGCTGGCTGGGTCTGGTGAGTGCGGTGGGCCTGATGGTGCTGGGTCCGACCATCTGGGTGCAGATTCTGCATCATGAGAAGGCGATCTTCCCTTACGAGTATCCTGCGTTGTTCTCGATGATCATCGCGTTTGTGGGGATCTGGTTCTTCTCGATCACTGACAAGTCGGCGGCAGCGGACAAGGAGCGGGCGCTGTTCTTCCCGCAGTTTGTGCGTTCGCAGACGGGATTGGGGGCGAGCGGGGCGGTTTCGCATTGATCGCTTGATGCTTGTTTAAACGTTTTGCTGAATGCCCCGGTTGAGAGATCGGGGCATTTTTTGTGGGCGGTTATCGGACTGAGGTCTTTGTGGTTGGTGTTTATTGAGTACATATCCGTTGCTGCGGTAACGGCTTCTTAGGGTTTCGCCCTTACGGCGACTCACTTTTTTTCAAACGCCCAAAAAAGTAAGCAAAAAACGCTTGCTCCTACGTACGGCCCGCTCGCTGGGGCTCGGGGTTCCTTCGCTCCGGGATCGATCCGGGCGCAGCGCCTACGGTTTGCTTCGCTGCACCTCCTCTCGCTGTGTTTGGCTGCGCCAAACGGTCGCTGCGCTCCCACCCCGGATCAATCCCTACACTCAGCCTTCCGACGTCGCCGTGGATCAAGATCAAAAGCTTCACCCGAGCTTGCGCTCATCCTGTTTAGGAGCTGCCGATGGCTGCGATCTTTTGATCTGCTTTGGCTTTGGCTTTGGCTTTGGCTTTTGATCTTTTGCCCCTTCGGCAGGCCGAGTGAAGGTGTTCATCAGGGGGGTAGGCGCGAAGCGCCGTGCGGCGAAGCCGCATTCATCGAGAGGAGGTGCAGCGAAGCAAACCGTAGGCGATGCCCCCTGATGGACACCGTAGCGAGGGAACACTGAGCCTCAGCGAAGTGCCGAACGCCGGGGCAAAGCCTTTTGGGTTACCTTTTCGCTGGGCCGGCATTCCGGCGTTTGGAAAAGGTGACCCGCTGTAAGAGCGAAACCGCCAGCAGCAGCTACTCAAAAAACGGATATACACCTGATTCCAAAAAACCAGCCGGCCCACAGGCCGATGCGGCCCAATAAACAAAAACGGCCCCTATATAAATAGAGGCCGTTCCCGATACAACTCAAGACGTTATCGCAAGACAAGTCTTATTTGCGGTCTTCCAGCTTGGTAATGTCACGCGACTCGTAGCCGGTGTACAGCTGGCGCGGACGGCCGATCTTGTACGGGCTGGAGAGCATTTCTTTCCAGTGGGAGATCCAGCCGACAGTACGAGCCAGCGCGAAGATCACGGTGAACATGCTGGTCGGAATGCCGATCGCCTTGAGGATGATCCCCGAGTAGAAGTCGACGTTCGGGTACAGCGAGCGTTCGATGAAGTACGGGTCGGTCAGGGCGATCTCTTCCAGGCGCATGGCCAGTTCGAGTTGCGGATCGTTGTTGATGCCCAGTTCCTTAAGTACCTCGTCGCAGGTCTGCTTCATTACAGTCGCGCGAGGATCGCGGTTCTTGTAAACGCGGTGACCGAAGCCCATCAGTTTGAACGGATCGTTCTTGTCCTTGGCCTTGGCTATGAACTTGTCGATGTTCGAAACATCGCCGATTTCATCAAGCATGGTCAGAACGGCTTCGTTCGCACCGCCGTGGGCAGGGCCCCACAGTGCGGCGATACCGGCGGCGATACAGGCGAACGGGTTGGCACCCGAAGAGCCTGCCAGGCGCACGGTGGAAGTCGATGCGTTCTGCTCGTGGTCGGCGTGGAGGATGAAGATCCGGTCCATCGCCTTGGCGAGCACCGGGCTGATCGGTTTGATCTCGCACGGGGTGTTGAACATCATGTGCAGGAAGTTTTCCGCGTACGTCAGGTCGTTGCGCGGGTACATCATGGGTTGGCCCATGGAGTACTTGTAAACCATCGCTGCCAGGGTCGGCATCTTGGCAACCAGGCGGATCGCGGAAATTTCGCGATGCTGCGGGTTATTGATGTCCAGGGAGTCGTGGTAGAAGGCCGAGAGGGCGCCGACTACGCCGCACATGACGGCCATCGGGTGGGCGTCGCGACGGAAACCGTTGAAGAAGGTTTTCAGCTGCTCGTGAACCATGGTGTGGTTCTTGACGGTGCTGACGAACTGGGCCTTCTGTTCTGCTGTCGGCAGTTCGCCGTTGAGCAGCAGGTAGCAGGTTTCCAGGTAGTCTGACTTTTCAGCCAGTTGTTCGATCGGGTAGCCGCGGTGCAACAGAATGCCGTTGTCGCCGTCGATATAGGTAATCTTCGATTCGCACGAGGCGGTCGACATGAAACCAGGGTCGAAAGTGAAGCGGCCCGTGGCCGTCAGGCCCCGAACATCGATTACATCGGGACCAACGGTGCCGGTTAAAATGGGCAGCTCGACGGGGGCTGCGCCCTCGATGATCAACTGCGCTTTTTTGTCAGCCATGTGGCCTCCTATTTATGCTTAACCATCAGACAGACCCCCCACGCAGGGCCCGCACCACTATAGTGAGATAAATTCGAATGTCAATTTGCCTAAAGTCTTGCTCCAGAAGGCTTTAAGCGCACTTTTTCCTCGAAATTGCCTGCCATTTACGCCTTTTATTGAACTTGTGCAATCAGCTATTGGGGGTAGGTGATTGCGTTGTCATTAGTAGCCTAACTGTCTATACTCGGCCACCGACCGCCAAGGGCTTTTGGGCCTGCTTTATTGGGGGTCGCATCCCTGGGTGGTGGTTACCTGACCAGTGCACTCCCCAACAACTTTGCCCTGATTGTTAGGGGCTCTTCAGTGTGAAAAAAAAGCCGTGAAAAGCCAACGACCTGTAAACCTAGACCTAAGGACCATCAAACTCCCCATCACCGGCGTTACGTCGTTTCTTCACCGTGTTTCCGGCATCATCCTCTTCCTGGGTATCGGCTTCATGCTTTATGCATTGGGCAAGTCTCTGGGTTCCGAGGAAGGTTTTGCCGAAGTGAAGGCATGCTTGACCAGCCCGCTGGCCAAGTTCGTAGCATGGGGCCTCCTGTCCGCTCTGCTGTATCACCTGGTAGCCGGTGTGCGCCACTTGATCATGGATATGGGCATCGGTGAGACGCTGGAAGGCGGCCGCCTGGGCTCGAAAATTATCATCGCCGTTTCGGTGGTGTTGATCGTTCTGGCAGGAGTTTGGATATGGTAACCAGCGTTACGAACCTTTCGCGTTCGGGCCTCTATGACTGGATGGCGCAACGTGTGTCTGCGGTTGTTCTCGCGGCTTATTTCATTTTCCTGATCGGATACCTTGCAGCGAATCCGGGCATTGGCTACGACCAGTGGCACGGCCTGTTCGCCTACAACGGGATGCGTATCTTCAGTCTGCTGGCCCTTGTTGCTCTCGGCGCTCACGCCTGGGTCGGCATGTGGACCATCGCGACCGACTACCTGACGCCAATGGCGCTGGGCAAGTCCGCGACCGCAGTACGTTTCCTTTTCCAGGCAGTATGCGGCGTTGCGATGTTCGCTTACTTCGTCTGGGGTGTGCAGATTCTCTGGGGTATCTGAGTCATGGCTAACATTCCAACGATTTCTTTCGACGCCATCATCATTGGTGGTGGCGGTGCCGGCATGCGCGCTGCGCTGCAACTGGCGCAGGGCGGTCACAAGACTGCCGTGATCACCAAGGTTTTCCCGACCCGTTCGCACACTGTATCCGCCCAGGGCGGCATCACCTGTGCAATCGCGTCCGCTGACCCGAACGATGACTGGCGCTGGCACATGTACGATACCGTCAAGGGTTCCGACTACATCGGTGACCAAGACGCTATCGAATACATGTGTCAGGAAGGCCCGGCTGCCGTTTTCGAGCTGGACCACATGGGTCTGCCGTTCTCGCGTACCGAGCAAGGCCGTATCTACCAGCGTCCGTTCGGCGGTCAGTCCAAGGACTACGGCAAGGGCGGCCAGGCTGCACGTACTTGCGCCGCTTCCGACCGTACCGGTCACGCACTGCTGCACACTCTGTATCAGGGCAACCTGAAAGCCGGTACTACGTTCCTGAACGAGTACTACGCTGTCGACCTGGTGAAAAACCAGGAGGGCGATTTCGTCGGTGTGATCGCGATCTGCATCGAAACTGGCGAAACCTCCTACATCCGCGCAAAAGCCACCGTATTGGCTACCGGCGGTGCAGGCCGTATCTACGCGTCCACCACCAACGCCCTGATCAACACCGGTGACGGCGTCGGCATGGCTCTGCGTGCTGGCGTGCCGGTACAAGACATCGAAATGTGGCAGTTCCACCCGACTGGCATCGCCGGCGCTGGTGTACTGGTTACAGAAGGTTGCCGTGGTGAAGGTGGTTACCTGATCAACAAGCACGGCGAGCGTTTCATGGAGCGTTATGCTCCGAACGCCAAAGACCTTGCCGGTCGTGACGTGGTTGCTCGCTCGATGGTTAAAGAAATCATCGCCGGCAACGGTTGCGGTCCGAATGGCGACCACGTAATGCTCAAACTCGACCACTTGGGCGAGGAAGTGCTGCACAGCCGTCTGCCAGGCATCTGCGAACTGTCGAAGACTTTCGCGCACGTTGACCCGGTGGTTGCACCGGTTCCGGTTGTTCCGACTTGCCACTATATGATGGGCGGCGTTGCCACCAACATTCATGGTCAGGCGATCACCCAGAACGCCGACGGCGTGGATCAGATCATTCCTGGTCTGTTCGCTGTAGGTGAAGTGGCTTGCGTATCGGTTCACGGCGCCAACCGTCTGGGCGGCAACTCGTTGCTCGACCTGGTGGTATTCGGCCGCGCTGCCGGCCTGCACCTGGAAAAGGCACTGACCGACGGCATCGAATACGACGACGCTACCGAAGCCGATATCGAAGCCGCCCTGTCGCGCCTGAACTCGCTGAACAGCCGCACTGATGGCGAAGACGTGGCAACCCTGCGTCGTGAGCTGCAAAGCTGCATGCAGAACTACTTCGGTGTGTTCCGTACCGGCGAATACATGCAGAAAGGTATCGCTCAACTGGCCGATCTGCGTCAGCGTATCGCTAACGTGAAGATCAACGATAAGTCGCAGGCTTTCAACACTGCACGTATCGAAGCGCTGGAACTGCAAAACCTGCTGGAAGTGGCTGAAGCGACTGCCATCGCTGCCGAAGTGCGTAAAGAGTCCCGCGGCGCGCACGCCCGTGAAGACTTCGAAGACCGTGACGACGAAAACTGGCTGTGCCACACCCTGTACTTCCCGGGTGACAAGCGCGTCACCAAGCGTGCCGTTAACTTCTCGCCGAAGACTGTTCCGACTTTCGAACCGAAAGTCCGGACTTATTAAGGGTGACCGCCATGTTGCAAGTCAGTGTTTATCGCTACAACCCTGATCAGGACGCAGCGCCGTTCATGCAGGAATTCCAGGTCGATACCGGTGGTAAAGACCTGATGGTGCTGGACGTGCTGGCCCTCATCAAAGAGCAGGACGAAGGTTTCTCCTATCGTCGCTCTTGCCGTGAAGGTGTCTGTGGCTCCGACGGCATGAACATCAACGGCAAGAACGGTCTGGCCTGCATCACGCCACTGTCCGCCGTTGTAAAAGGTAACAAGTTGATCGTTCGTCCGCTGCCAGGTTTGCCGGTTATCCGTGACCTGGTCGTCGATATGAGCATCTTCTACAAGCAATACGAGAAGGTGAAGCCTTACCTGCAGAACGACACGCCGGCTCCGGCCATCGAGCGTCTGCAGTCGCCAGAAGAGCGTGAAAAGCTCGACGGTCTGTACGAGTGCATCCTGTGCGCTTGCTGCTCGACCTCTTGCCCGTCCTTCTGGTGGAACCCGGACAAGTTCCTGGGTCCAGCCGCTCTGCTGCAAGCCTATCGCTTCCTGGCAGACAGCCGTGACACCAAGACCAACGAGCGTCTGGCTTCGCTCGATGACCCGTTCAGCGTATTCCGCTGCCGGGGCATCATGAACTGCGTCAACGTATGTCCGAAAGGCCTGAACCCGACTAAGGCCATCGGTCACATCCGTAACATGCTGCTTTCGAGCGGCGTGTGATTCAGCTGCTGTAACCGCTGTACCGTAGAGGCTGTGGCGCGGGCTTCAACCCGCGTCATGGCTATAACCAGAGCAGTAGTCACAAGCTGCAGCTCTTATTTTGAAGAAATGAGACAAGCAGGGGCATCCGGGCTGGTACCCGGACTATCAGTGTGATCCTAAGTGGCTTGTTTTAGTCGCTGCATTCGGACTTCTGCAAGTTTGCTCGGTGTCGACACCGATGGTGTTCCCCTAACCGAGGGTGACCAAGCATGCAAGAAAGCGTGATGCAGCGCATGTGGAACAGCGCCTACCTTTCAGGTGGAAACGCTGCCTATGTGGAAGAGCTTTATGAGCTCTACCTGCACGACCCTAACGCTGTGCCAGAAGAGTGGCGCACCTACTTTCAGAAGTTGCCTGCCGACGGCAACTCTGCCACTGATGTTTCGCACTCGACGATTCGCGATCATTTCGTGCTGCTGGCAAAGAACCAGCGCCGCGCTCAACCGGTTTCCGCCGGGAGCGTGAGCAGTGAGCACGAGAAGAAGCAAGTTGAAGTGCTGCGATTGATCCAGGCCTACCGTATGCGTGGCCACCAGGCAGCCCAGCTTGACCCGCTGGGACTGTGGCAGCGTCCTGCACCTGCAGACCTGTCGATCAATCATTACGGCTTGACCAATGCCGATCTTGATACGACCTTCCGTGCCGGCGACCTGTTCATCGGCAAAGAGGAAGCGAGCCTACGCGAAATTCACGAAGCGTTGCAGCAGACATATTGCCGCACCATCGGCGCTGAATTTACGCATATCACCGATTCCGAGCAGCGCCAGTGGTTCCAGCAGCGTCTGGAAAGCGTGCGTGGTCGTCCGACGTACTCCGCCGACATCAAGAGCCACCTGCTTGAGCGCGTGACTGCCGGTGAAGGTCTGGAAAAATACCTGGGCACCAAATACCCGGGCACCAAGCGTTTCGGTCTGGAAGGCGGCGAAAGCCTGATTCCGATGCTCGACGAACTGATCCAGCGTTCCGGTTCCTACGGTACCAAGGAAGTCGTCATCGGCATGGCCCACCGTGGTCGTCTGAACGTGCTGGTCAATACCTTCGGCAAGAACCCGCGTGAGCTGTTCGACGAGTTCGAAGGCAAGAAGAAGGTCGAGCTGGGTTCCGGTGACGTTAAATACCACCAGGGCTTCTCCTCCAACGTGATGACCGCCGGCGGTGAAGTTCACCTGGCCATGGCGTTCAACCCGTCCCACCTGGAAATCGTTTCCCCGGTGGTCGAAGGTTCGGTTCGCGCCCGTCAGGATCGTCGTAACGATTCGACCGGTGAGAAGGTTCTGCCGATCTCCATCCACGGTGACGCGGCATTCGCCGGTCAAGGCGTGGTCATGGAAACCTTCCAGATGTCCCAGACCCGCGGTTTCAAGACCGGCGGTACTGTGCACATCGTGATCAACAACCAGGTCGGTTTCACCATCAGCAACCCGCTGGACTCGCGTTCCACCGAGTACGCCACCGACGTTGCCAAGATGATCCAGGCGCCGATCCTCCATGTGAATGGTGATGATCCGGAAGCCGTGTTGTTCGTGACCCAGTTGGCCATCGACTATCGCATGCAATTCAAGCGTGACGTGGTAATCGATCTGGTCTGCTACCGTCGTCGCGGCCACAACGAGGCCGACGAGCCAAGCGGCACCCAGCCTCTGATGTATCAGCAGATCACCAAGCAGCGCACCACCCGTGAGCTGTACGCTGATCGTCTGACTCAGGACGGTACGCTTGATGCAGAGCGTGTTCAGGCGAAAGTCGACGAATACCGCAACGCGCTGGACAACGGTCTGCACGTAGTGAAAAGCCTGGTCAAAGAGCCGAACAAAGAGTTGTTCGTGGACTGGCGTCCGTATCTGGGCCACGCCTGGACTGCGCGTCACGACACCCGTTTCGATCTGAAAACCCTGCAGGAACTGTCCGCCAAGCTGCTGGAAATTCCGGATGGCTTCGTGGTTCAGCGCCAGGTTGCGAAGATCTACGAAGACCGTCAGAAGATGCAAGCCGGCGGCCTGCCGATCAACTGGGGTTACGCTGAAACCATGGCGTACGCGACCCTGGCGTTCGAAGGTCACCCGATTCGCATGACCGGTCAGGACATCGGCCGCGGTACGTTCTCGCACCGTCACGCTGTTCTGCACAACCAGAAAGACGCTGGCACTTACGTTCCGCTGCAGCACCTGTACGACGGTCAGCCACGCTTTGACCTGTACGACTCGTTCCTGTCGGAAGAGGCCGTTTTGGCGTTCGAATACGGCTACTCGACCACCACGCCGGATGCGCTGGTGATCTGGGAAGCCCAGTTCGGCGACTTCGCCAACGGTGCCCAAGTGGTTATCGACCAGTTCATCACCAGTGGCGAGCACAAGTGGGGCCGTCTGTGCGGTCTGACCATGCTGCTGCCGCACGGTTACGAAGGTCAGGGTCCTGAGCACTCCTCGGCACGTCTGGAGCGTTACCTGCAGCTGTGCGCCGAGCACAACATTCAGGTAGCCGTACCGACCACGCCGGCGCAGATCTACCACTTGCTGCGTCGTCAGGTGATTCGCCCGCTGCGCAAACCATTGGTCGTGCTGACGCCGAAGTCGCTGCTGCGCCACAAGCTGGCCATCTCGACTCTGGAAGATCTGGCCGAAGGTTCGTTCCAGACCGTTATCCCGGAAATCGATGCTCAAGACCCACAAAAGGTCGAGCGCGTTGTTCTGTGTAGCGGCAAGGTCTACTACGACCTGCTGGAAAAGCGTCGTGCCGAAGGTCGTGACGATATCGCCGTCGTGCGTATCGAGCAGCTGTATCCATTCCCTGAGGACGACTTGATTGAAGTCCTGGCTCCGTACACCAACCTCAAACATATCGTTTGGTGTCAGGAAGAGCCGATGAACCAGGGAGCCTGGTACTGCAGCCAGCACCACATGCGCCGCATCGTTGGCAAACACGACAAATCTCTCGTACTTGAGTACGCGGGCCGTGATGCCTCCGCTGCACCTGCTTGTGGTTACGCATCGATGCACGCCGAGCAGCAGGAAAAACTGCTGCAAGACGCGTTTACCGTTTAATGCCTTCGCGCACTTGAAACCGAATTTAAGGAACTACAGATAATGGCTATCGAGATCAAAGCCCCCACTTTCCCGGAATCGGTTGCCGATGGCACCGTTGCCACCTGGCACAAAAAACCGGGCGACGCTGTCAAGCGCGACGATCTGATCGTTGACATCGAAACCGACAAAGTCGTACTGGAAGTGCTGGCTACTGCTGATGGCGTGCTGGGCGCAATCGTCAAGAACGAAGGCGACACCGTTCTGTCCGACGAAGTCCTGGGCTCCATCGAAGCGGGCGGCGCTGCTGCCGCTGCTCCAGCCGCTGCTGCTGCTCCGGCCGCTGCTGCCGCTGCACCTGCTGCTGCCGAAGGCGAAGACGATCCTGTCGCTGCTCCGGCTGCCCGCAAGCTGGCTGAAGAGAACGGCATCAACATCGCTTCCGTTGCCGGCACCGGCAAGGGTGGTCGTGTGACCAAGGAAGACGTGGTTGCAGCTGTCGCTGCGAAGAAAGCCGCTCCGGCTGCCGCGCCTGCCAAGGCTGCTGCTCCTTCGGCTGCCGCTCCTGTGTTCGCCGCTGGCGACCGCATCGAGAAGCGCGTACCGATGACCCGCGTTCGCGCCACTGTGGCCAAGCGTCTGGTTGAAGCGCAATCGAACATGGCGATGCTGACGACTTTCAACGAAGTAGACATGACCGAAGTCATGGCCCTGCGTTCGAAGTACAAGGATCTGTTCGAGAAGTCGCACAACGGCGTACGCCTGGGCTTCATGTCGTTCTTCGTCAAAGCAGCTACCGAAGCGCTGAAACGCTTCCCGGCTGTCAACGCGTCGATCGACGGCGGCGACATCGTTTACCACGGCTATGCCGACATCGGTGTTGCTGTTTCCAGCGACCGTGGCCTGGTGGTACCGGTTCTGCGTAACGCCGAGCTGATGAGCCTGGCTGAAATCGAAGGCGGCATCGCCACTTTCGGCAAGAAAGCCCGTGACGGCAAACTGTCGATGGACGAGATGACCGGTGGTACCTTCACCATCACCAACGGTGGTACCTTCGGTTCGATGATGTCGACCCCGATCGTCAACCCGCCGCAGGCAGCGATTCTGGGCATGCACAACATCATCCAGCGTCCTATGGCCATCAACGGTCAGGTCGTTATCCGTCCGATGATGTACCTGGCACTGTCCTACGATCACCGTCTGATCGATGGCAAAGAAGCTGTGACCTTCCTGGTGACCATCAAGAACCTGCTGGAAGATCCGGCTCGTCTGTTGCTGGATATCTGATAGAAGCAGTCGCGGGTTTCAAGTTTCAAGCTGCACGAAAGGGCAGCTTGGCTTGGAGCGCGCGGCTTGAAGCTTTTCGCTAAAGAGGAATTTTTGAATGTCGCAGAAATTTGACGTAGTAGTGATCGGTGCTGGCCCTGGCGGCTACGTAGCAGCCATCAAGGCCGCGCAGCTGGGTCTGACCACTGCCTGCATCGAGAAGTACACCGACGCCGAAGGCAAGCAAGCCCTGGGCGGCACCTGCCTGAACGTCGGCTGCATTCCTTCCAAGGCGCTGCTGGACAGCTCCTGGAAATACAAGGAAGCGAAAGAAAGCTTCAACGTTCACGGTATCTCGACCGGCGAAGTCAAAATGGACGTCGCGGCGATGATTGGCCGCAAGGCTGGCATCGTCAAGAACCTGACCGGCGGCGTTGCCACCCTGTTCAAGGCCAACGGCGTTACTTCGATCCAGGGCCACGGCAAACTGCTGGCTGGCAAGAAAGTCGAAGTCACCAAGCCAGACGGTTCGGTTGAAGTCATCGAAGCTGAAAACGTCATCCTGGCTCCAGGTTCGCGTCCTATCGACATTCCACCGGCTCCGGTTGATCAGAAAGTCATCGTCGATTCGACTGGCGCACTGGAATTCCAAGCCGTACCTAAGCGTCTGGGCGTGATCGGCGCTGGCGTGATCGGTCTGGAACTGGGTTCGGTGTGGTCGCGTCTGGGTTCTGAAGTAGTTGTCCTGGAAGCTCTGGACACTTTCCTGATGGCAGCGGACACCGCTGTTTCCAAGGAAGCGCTGAAAACCCTGACCAAACAGGGTCTGGACATCAAGCTGGGCGCTCGCGTCACCGGTTCGAAAGTGAACGGCGACGAAGTCGTTGTCAGCTACACCGATGCCAACGGCGAACAGACCATCACTTTCGACAAGCTGATCGTAGCCGTTGGTCGCCGTCCGGTGACCACTGATCTGCTGGCTGCCGATAGCGGCGTGACCCTGGACGAGCGCGGTTTCGTGCACGTTGACGATCACTGCGCCACCACCGTACCGGGCGTTTTCGCCATCGGTGACGTGGTTCGCGGCATGATGCTGGCTCACAAGGCTTCGGAAGAGGGCATCATGGTTGTCGAGCGCATCAAGGGCCACAAAGCCCAGATGAACTATGACCTGATCCCTTCGGTTATTTATACTCACCCGGAAATCGCGTGGGTTGGCAAAACCGAGCAGGCCTTGAAAGCTGAAGGCGTTGAAGTTAACGTCGGCACCTTCCCGTTCGCCGCTTCCGGCCGTGCCATGGCCGCCAACGATACCGGCGGTTTCGTCAAGGTCATCGCTGATGCCAAGACTGACCGCGTATTGGGCGTGCACGTGATTGGCCCGAGCGCTGCAGAGCTGGTTCAGCAGGGCGCGATCGGTATGGAATTCGGCACCAGCGCTGAAGACCTGGGCATGATGGTTTTCTCCCATCCGACCCTGTCTGAAGCCTTGCACGAAGCTGCTCTGGCTGTGAATGGCGGCGCCATCCACATTGCCAACCGCAAGAAGCGTTAAGACACAATAAGAAACCACGGCGGTAACGGCCCGTCGTGAGCCTTGCGAGCAAGTCTCACCGCGGAATGTCCGCTGGACGCAGTCTTGCGTAGCTCAGCTACGCAAGCAGCAGTCACAGGTGGCGCGGCACTCATAAAGAGCGCAGCGCCGAATGCGCAGTACCTAACGAAGACGGTAAAAAGCATGAATCTTCACGAGTATCAGGGTAAGCAGCTGTTCGCTGAATACGGCCTGCCAGTTTCCACTGGTTACGCAGTAGACACCCCGGAAGCAGCAGCAGAAGCTTGCGACAAGATCGGCGGCAACGAGTGGGTTGTCAAAGCCCAGGTTCACGCCGGTGGTCGCGGTAAAGCGGGCGGCGTTAAGCTGGTTCGCAGCAAAGAAGACGCCAAAGCCTTCGCACAGCAGTGGCTGGGCAAGCGTCTGGTGACTTACCAGACTGACGCCAATGGCCAGCCAGTCACCAAGATCCTGGTTGAATCGTGCACTGATATCGCTAAAGAGCTGTACCTGGGCGCTGTCGTTGACCGTTCGAGCCGTCGCATCGTGTTCATGGCTTCCACCGAAGGTGGCGTGGACATCGAGAAAATCGCTCACGACACTCCAGAAAAAATTCTGAAAGCCACTATCGATCCACTGGTTGGCGCTCAGCCATTCCAGGGTCGCGAGCTGGCATTCCAGCTGGGTCTGGAAGGCAAGCAGGTTGCTCAGTTCGCCAAGATCTTCGTAGGTCTGGCCAAGCTGTTCAAGGATCACGACCTGGCTCTGCTGGAAGTGAACCCGCTGGTGATCAAGGCTGACGGCGATCTGCACTGCCTCGACGCCAAGATCAACATCGACGCCAACGCCATGTACCGTCAGCCTAAGCTGAAGACTTTCCATGATCCGTCGCAAGACGATCCGCGCGAAGCGCACGCTGCCAAGTTCGAACTGAACTACGTAGCGCTGGAAGGCAACATCGGTTGCATGGTCAACGGTGCTGGCCTGGCCATGGGTACCATGGACATCGTCAACCTGCATGGCGGCAAGCCAGCCAACTTCCTCGACGTAGGTGGTGGTGCAACCAAAGAACGCGTTACCGAAGCGTTCAAGATCATCCTGTCCGACACTAACGTCGCTGCAGTACTGGTCAACATCTTCGGCGGCATCGTTCGCTGCGACATGATTGCCGAAGGCATCATCGGCGCTGTGAAAGAAGTCGGCGTGAAAATCCCGGTTGTTGTTCGCCTTGAAGGCAACAACGCTGAGCTGGGCGCTAAAGTACTGGCAGAAAGCGGTTTGAACATCATCGCTGCTACCAGCCTGACCGACGCTGCTCAACAAGTTGTCAAAGCTGCGGAGGGCAAATAATGAGCGTCCTGATCAATAAAGACACCAAAGTTATCTGCCAGGGTATTACCGGTTCGCAAGGTAGTTTCCACACCCAGCAAGCCATCGAATACGGCACCAAGATGGTTGGCGGCGTAACTCCAGGCAAAGGCGGCACCGAGCACCTGGGTCTGCCAGTGTTCAACACCGTTAAAGATGCTGTAGCTGCCACCGGCGCTACCGCCAGCGTGATCTACGTTCCGGCTCCTTTCTGCAAGGATTCGATCCTGGAAGCGGCTTTCGGCGGCATCAAGCTGATCGTCTGCATCACCGAAGGCATTCCTACCCTGGACATGCTGGACGCTAAAGTTAAGTGCGACGAGCTGGGCGTAGTCCTGATCGGCCCTAACTGCCCAGGCGTGATCACCCCAGGCGAATGCAAGATCGGCATCATGCCTGGTCACATTCACTTGCCAGGCAAGGTCGGTATCGTTTCCCGTTCCGGCACCCTGACCTACGAAGCTGTAAAGCAGACTACTGACGCCGGTTTCGGTCAGTCGACTTGCGTCGGCATCGGTGGTGACCCGATCCCGGGTTCGAACTTCATCGACATCCTGAAGCTGTTCCAGGAAGACCCGAAGACCGAAGCGATCGTGATGATCGGTGAGATCGGCGGTTCTGCTGAAGAAGAAGCCGCTGCCTACATCAAGGCACACGTGACCAAGCCGGTTGTTTCCTACATCGCTGGTGTGACTGCTCCTCCGGGCAAGCGCATGGGCCATGCTGGCGCAATCATCTCTGGCGGCAAAGGCACTGCAGACGAGAAATTCGCTGCGCTGCAAGACGCAGGCGTTAAAACCGTGCGTTCGCTGGCAGACATCGGCAAGGCCCTGGCCGAGCTGACTGGTTGGCCTGTCAAGTAAGCCTCGCGCTTAACTGACGCTTTACCAAACAAAGGCCACCTTAGGGTGGCCTTTGTCGTTTCTGGCATTCGAGGATTTATAGGCTTGCCCCCAATTACATGCAAAAACGCGACACGGAAACGTCGCGTATCGGATAGTTCGCCCTCTAACAGTGCGTTTGTGAGCCAAATTCGTTAGGCTAGCAGCCATTTTTGCGTCTGCCGCCCACAAGGCATGCAACGCGCTATACGGGTCAGTCCCATACGGATCGACAGCATTTCCCTAATCCCACAGGGCAATTCCCCTCTAAATTCCGATTCAGTAGTGTGGTATTTCCTTAATGAAAGTTTTGAAAGGTCAGGACATCCTGGCACTTGGTTTTATGACGTTTGCCCTGTTCGTTGGGGCCGGTAACATCATCTTCCCGCCTATCGTCGGTTTGCAGGCCGGACCTCACGTCTGGATGGCCGCGCTGGGCTTTCTGATCACGGCGGTCGGTCTGCCGGTGGTCACCGTCGTCGCGCTGGCCAAGGTTGGCGGGGCGATGGATGCGCTGAGCAGCCCGATCGGCAAGATCGCCGGCGGCATTTTGGCTGCTGCGTGCTACCTGGCGGTCGGCCCGTTGTTCGCCACCCCGCGTACCGCGACCGTGTCGTTCGAAGTGGGGCTGGCGCCGCTGACCGGCGAAAGTCCGCTGGCGCTGTTCCTCTACAGCTCGGTGTACTTCCTGCTGGTGTTCTTCATCTCGCTCTACCCGGGCCGTTTGCTCGACACCGTTGGGCGTTTTCTCGCGCCGCTGAAAATCATCGCGCTGGCGGTACTCGGCATCGCCGCGTTCGCTTTGCCGGCCGGTGATATCGGTAGCGGTACGCCGGAATACGTGGCAGCACCGTTCTCCCAAGGCTTCATCAATGGTTACCTGACCATGGATACCCTGGGCGCGCTGGTGTTTGGCATCGTCATCGTTAATGCGATCCGCTCCCGTGGCGTCGAGTCGCCAGCGCTGATCACCCGTTACGCGATCATCGCTGGCCTGATTGCCGGTGTCGGTCTGGCGCTGGTGTATGTCAGCCTGTTCCGTCTAGGTTCCGGCAGCCACGAAGTCGCGGTCGGTGCCACCAACGGCGCTGCGGTACTGCACGCTTACGTGCAACACACCTTCGGTTCGTTGGGCAGCGGTTTCCTTGCGGTGCTGATCTCGCTGGCGTGTCTGGTGACGGCGGTCGGTCTGACCTGCGCCTGTGCTGAGTACTTCAGCCGTGTGCTGCCACTGTCCTACAAGACGCTGGTGATCATTCTGGCCGCGTTCTCGCTGCTGGTGTCCAACCTTGGCCTGACCAAGTTGATTGCGTTCTCCATCCCGGTGCTGACCGCGATCTATCCGCCATGCATCGTGTTGGTGGCCCTGAGCTTCTGCAAAGACTTCTGGCATGAACACGGCCGTATTCTTGGCCCGGTGATGCTGGTGTCGTTCCTGTTCGGCACCATCGACGCGCTGAAAGGCGCCGGTCTCGCTGACTGGATGCCTTCGCAGCTGTCTCATCTGCCGCTTAGCGAGCAAGGCCTGGCGTGGCTGGTGCCGTGCGTAATGACTCTGGTGGTCGCGGTAGTCTGCGATCGCGTGCTGGGCAAGCGCAGCGAAGCCATTGCCTGACGTTTCCTGACTCGCCACAAGCGGGTCTTGAACGCTTAAACAGAAATGCCCCGTATCAATCGATACGGGGCATTTTTTATGGGCGTCAGGCAGTGTCTTTTTTCCTGAGCTAACGTCGAAGGGTTGCTTAGATTCCGCATCTACATCACAAGGAACCGCATGTCGTTCATCCAAGCCAACCTGATTCACCTGCTCGCCGCCGTCTGGTTTGTCATCTGCTGGGGCGGCTACACCCGTTATGCCACCTGGAAGGCCCGTGATACAGCGTGCCTGGCCAGCGTACTGCACCTGTATCGCGAGGACTGGATGCGCCGTATGTTGCTGCGTGACAACCGTATCGCCGACGCCAGCGTGATCGGCAACCTGGAGCGCAACGCCTCGTTCTTCGCCTCCAGCACCCTGATCATCCTCGCCGGTATTCTCACCGTGCTGGGTGCGTCTGAACGGGCGGTGTCGTTGCTGGCGGACATTCCGATGGTGCAGCAGGCGTCGCAGGGCATGTCGGAGATCAAGTTGCTGTGTCTGGCGCTGGTGTTTGTCTACGCGTTCTTCACCTTCAGCTGGTGCATGCGCCAGTACAACTTTGCGGCGATCCTGATCGGCTCGGCGCCCATGATCGGTGAGCGTCAAGTCTCGGAGCAGGAGCGCAAGGCCTTTGCTTCGCGGGCGGCGCGGGTGATTTCGATGGCAGCCAACCAGTTCAACTTCGGCCTGCGCTCCTACTACTTCGGGATGAGCATGCTGGCCTGGTTTGTCAGTCCATGGTTGTTCATGATCATGAGTGCCGGTGTAGTCGTGGTCTTGTACCGTCGCGAATTTCATTCCGACGTTCTCGATGTGATGGTCTATACCCCTACAGAGGCGCCCATCCCCGAGACGAACAAAGAGGCCGTTTGATGAGTATTCCGTTCTGGTGTGTGTTTATCAGTGCGCTGTTGATCTATATCGCGCGCATGCCGGTGGGCAAAGCCATGAAAGAGCAGGGCGGTTACAACAACCACCTGCCGCGCCAGCAGCAGGCGCAACTGACCGGTTATGGCGCAAGGGCGCTGGCGGCCCACCAGAACAGCATCGAAGCGTTCATCCTGTTTGCCGTGGGTGTACTGATGGCGCACACCACGCAAACCCAAGGGTGGTTGATTGATGCCTTGGCGATTATTTTCGTGATCGCACGGATCATCTACTTGTGGTTTTACCTGGCGGATCTACCCAAGCTGCGCAGTCTGGTGTGGCTGGTCGGTTTAGTGTGTTCGTTGTTGTTGATGATTAGTCCGACTTTTAGAGTCGTGTTGCTCTAAGCAGGCAGTACCAATAAATCCCAGACAAAAGAAAACCCGCACTTGGCGGGTTTTCTTTTGTTGCACCGAAAAGCAAATTATTGCTTCTTGGCAGCTTCTTCTTGTGCAGCTTTGTTCGATTCAGCCTGAGCTTCGGCAGCTTTTCGGTTTTCTTGCGCTGCGTCGTTCACTTTATCCTGTGCTTTGTTCATGTCTTGCTGAGCCTGCTCAGCATGTTGGTTGGCATCTTGAGCTTTGTCCTCGGATTTTTTATCGCAGGCAGCGAGACCGAGGGACGCGGTCAACATCAAGGCAATAGCTAAAGTCTTACGCATGGGGTGTTTCTCCTTATGGAAATAACTACTAGCCTTAAGAACTCAGCGCTGAGGGTTAAGTTCCTCATTTCTTTCAGATATATAAGTTTGTTTTGCGACGGAACTTTTGCTGTTCCGGTTACTACTCAATACAGACTCTAACGAGAGTAATTATCAAATGGCCGAAAACCCCGTTTTTGAGCGCGCGACGCGTTTTCTTTCGGCATTGCGTCACTGTCAGGTACTGGGTTTACAGGTGCACAGCGCCTCCAGTGAAGGACTTACAGTGATCCTGCCGTACAGTCCGAAAATCGTTGGCAACCCGCAAACCGGGGTGATTCATGGCGGGGCAATCACCTCGTTAATGGACACGGCCTGCGGGATGTCGACATTGTGTGTGCTGCCGGTATTCGAAGTCTGCCCGACCCTTGATCTGCGCATCGACTACATGCACGCCGCTGAACCCCACAAAAATGTCTACGGCTTCGCTCAGTGCTATCGCGTTACGACAGATGTGATCTTCGCCCGCGGTTTTGCCTATCAGGATGATCCCGAACAGCCAATCGCTCATGTTGTTGGCACGTTCATGCGCATGGGCAAAAACATTAAAGGCGCCAAGGGTTTCGGCGGCGCCATCAAGAGTGAAGGCCAATGAGCAGCGACTTCAAGGATCAATTGCAACTGGCCCACGCGCAGGGCGACTACGCGCCGTTGCTTAAGTTGATCCCCTATGCCGGTCTGATCGGCATCGAGTGCTCGCGGGTCGGTGATGAACTGCTGTTCAAGCTGCCGGCGAACAAGGACAACATTGGTAACCCTTTATTGCCGGCGATCCATGGCGGGGTGATTGCAGGGTTCATGGAGCTGGCTGCAGCGCTGCATCTACTGATTTTTACCGGGGCGCCGGATGTGCCGAAGATCATCGACTTTTCTCTCGACTACCTGCGTGCCGGGCAGTTTCGTGATACGTGGGCCAAGTGTCAGGTCTGTCGTCAGGGGCGGCGAGTGGCCAACGTCGCCGTCACCGCGTGGCAAAGCACAGAGAGCGAACCGATTGCCACCGCCCGTGCGCACTTCAAAATCGATGAGCCCTTGAAATCCTGAACACTGCCCCAAACTCAGATGACAACCCGCCGCAGACCATTCAGGTCGCGGCCAATGCCATCTGATTGGAGTTTGATGACCATGAGTGTGGAAACTCAAAAGGAAACCCTGGGCTTCCAGACCGAGGTAAAGCAGCTGCTGCACCTCATGATCCATTCGCTGTATTCCAACAAGGAAATCTTCCTTCGCGAATTGATCTCGAACGCCTCTGACGCTGTAGACAAGCTGCGCTTCGAAGCCCTGGCCAAGCCGGATTTGCTCGAAGGTGGCGCTGATCTGAAAATCCGTGTGAGCTTCGATAAAGACGCCAAGACCGTCACCCTCGAAGACAACGGTATCGGCATGAACCGTGACGATGTGATCACCCACCTGGGGACCATCGCCAAATCGGGCACCGCCGATTTCATGAAAAACCTGTCCGGCGATCAGAAGAAGGATTCGCACCTGATCGGCCAGTTCGGCGTAGGTTTCTACTCGGCCTTCATCGTTGCCGACCAGGTTGACGTGTACAGCCGTCGCGCCGGCACTCCTGCCAGCGAAGGTGTGCACTGGTCGTCGAAAGGCGAGGGCGAATTCGAAGTCGCTACCATCGAAAAACCTGAGCGCGGCACTCGCATCGTTCTGCACCTGAAAGCGGCAGAAGACGAGTTCGCTGATGGCTGGCGTCTGCGTAACATCATCAAGAAGTACTCCGACCACATCGCGCTGCCGATCGAGCTGCCGAAAGAAGTCACCGCAGCCGAAGGCGAAGAAACACCAGCCGTTGAATGGGAAACCGTCAACCGCGCCAGCGCCCTGTGGACCCGTCCGCGCACTGACGTAAAGGACGAGGAATACCAGGAATTCTACAAGCACATCGCTCATGACTTCGAGAACCCGCTGGCCTGGAGCCACAACAAGGTCGAAGGCAAACTCGAATACAGCTCGCTGCTGTACGTGCCGGCCCGCGCACCGTTCGATCTGTACCAGCGCGAAGCGCCGAAAGGCCTGAAGCTGTACGTGCAGCGCGTGTTCGTCATGGATCAGGCCGAGTCGTTCCTGCCGCTGTACCTGCGCTTCATCAAAGGTGTGGTCGATTCCAACGACCTGTCGCTGAACGTGTCGCGGGAAATCCTGCAGAAAGACCCGATCATCGATTCGATGAAGTCGGCGCTGACCAAGCGCGTACTCGATATGCTGGAAAAACTGGCGAAGAACGAGCCTGAGCAATACAAAGGCTTCTGGAAAAACTTCGGTCAGGTCATGAAAGAAGGCCCGGCAGAAGACTTCGCCAACAAAGAGAAAATTGCCGGTCTGCTGCGTTTTGCATCGACCAACGGTGACGACGGCGAGCAGATCGTCGGTCTGGCCGATTACCTGGCACGCGCCAAGGAAGGTCAGGACAAGATCTACTACCTCACCGGCGAAACTTACGCGCAGGTCAAGAACAGCCCGCACCTGGAAGTCTTCCGCAAGAAAGGCATCGAAGTGCTGCTGCTGACCGACCGTATCGACGAGTGGCTGATGAGCTACCTGAGCGAATTCGACGGCAAGAGCTTTGTCGACGTGGCACGCGGTGACCTCGATCTGGGCAACCTGGACTCGGAAGAGGACAAGAAAGCCGCAGAAGAAGTTGCCAAGTCCAAAGAAGGTCTGGTTGAGCGTCTGAAAACGGCGCTGGGTGATTCCGTGGCTGAAGTGCGGGTTTCCCATCGTCTGACCGACTCGCCAGCAATTCTGGCCATCGGCGAGCAGGATCTGGGTCTGCAAATGCGTCAGATCCTCGAAGCCAGCGGCCAGAAGGTGCCGGATTCGAAGCCGATTTTCGAGTTCAACCCGGCTCACCCGCTGATCGAGAAACTCGACGGCGAGCAGAGCGAAGAGCGTTTCGGCGACCTGTCGCACATCCTCTTCGACCAGGCAGCCCTGGCTGCCGGCGACAGCTTGAAGGATCCGGCCGCGTACGTGCGTCGTCTGAACAAGCTGCTGGTTGAACTGTCGGTTTGATCACGTTGTAGAAAAACCCGCTTCGGCGGGTTTTTTCATTCTGGTGTTTAACCAATCAGGAGTCAGAAATGAGCCAAGTCACTGTACGTTCCGTGGTCTATGAGATTGACGGTCGGCCTTATGAAGGTCGTTTGGCGTTTAATGCCGAGCACAAGGACGCGCGCCCGGGTTTGCTGATGGCACCGAACTGGATGGGCGTCAGCGCTGGGGCTGAGGAAATCGCTAAATCAGTGGCGGCCAAGGGCTACGTAGTATTGATCGCCGACGTCTACGGCCAGGCCGTACGTCCGCAAAACGCTGATCAGGCCGGTGCGGCGATGATGCCGCTGAAGGATGATCGTGCACTGTTGCGCAAGCGCATGCAGGCAGCGTTCGAGCAGTTGCAGAAGCAGGGTGAAGCGGCGGTCGATCTCTCGAAACTGGCGGTGTTCGGTTTCTGCTTCGGCGGTTGCTGTGCACTGGATCTGGCCCGTACCGGCGCGCCGGTGAAGGCGGCGGTTTCGTTCCACGGTACGTTGGACTCGCCGAATCCGGCGGATGCCAAAAACATCAAAGGCTCGGTGCTGGTGCTGCATGGCGCGTCCGATCCATTGGTGCCGAAGGAGCAGTTGCCGGCTTTCGAAGACGAGATGAACGCGGCGAACGTGGATTGGCAACTGCTGAGCTACGGCGGTGCCGTGCACTCGTTTACCGATCCGCACGCCAATGTGCCGGGCAAGATGATGTACGACGCGAAGACCGCTGCACGGGCATTCAAGTCGATGCATGACTTGCTGGATGAAGTGTTCAAGGGCTGATTGCCCTCAGATCAAAAGATCGCAGCCTGCGGCAGCGCCTACATTGATCCCGTGGAGGCGCTGCCGCAGGCTGCGATCTTTTGTTTCTAATGTTTTAACGCGGCAATTCGATCCGCTCACTTTCCCCTGGCACCGTCGGCCAATCTCCAGCCGCCCATTTGCGCCGCGCCTCATCAATCGCCGCCGGATCGCTTGCGACAAAATTCCAGTTGATCCGCCGAGGCCCGTCCAGCGGTGCGCCGCCGAATACCACGGCGTGAACGTCACTCTCGGCAAACAGGCTCATCTCTTCCCCGGCCGGCAACACCACCAACGCATGCGGCTCGACTGCTTCGCCGTTCAACTGCGCATCGCCGCTTAATACATACAACGCACGTTCCTCATGCTCGGTGGGAATCAGCAGTGTGGTCGCCGTTTGCATCTTCACTTCGGCATACAGCGTAGGAGAAAGCACCGGCACTGGTGATTCCAGGCAAAAGCCTGAGCCGGCAATCATCCGAATCTGCACGCCGAGGTTATCGCTGACCGGCAAGGTCGCCGCCGGGTGATGACTGTAATGGCCGGGGCCTTGTTCGTGATCCTTGGGCGAAGCCAACCAGATCTGCAAGCCGTGCATCGTGAAGATCTGATCCCACAGCGGTTCGGGCGTGCGTTCAACATGAGCAATCGCGCTGCCGGCGGTCATCCAGCTGACATCACCGGCGCTGACCACTTGATCGGAGCCTAGGCTGTCCTTGTGCAGGAGTTGGCCTTCGAACAAATAGGTGAGGGTCGACAGACCGATGTGTGGATGCTGTCGGATGTTCATGCCTTTGCCCGTCGGATAAACCGTCTCAAGCATGTGATCAAAAAACACGAAAGGCCCGACGCTGCGGCATTTGGCTGACGGCAGCGGTCGCAGAATCGGCTGGCCTTCGACGTCTTCGACGCGCGGGCGGATGATCAGAGGTTGCGTGTCCATGGTGCATTCCAGGCTGAGCGGGTGATGCCAGAAGCATAACCCGCCGCTGGCATCAGGATGGTTATTGGCTGTCGAAGCCTTGTGGGGCGTGGGTTTCGATGCTGACTTCGCTGGTGGTCATCAGCTTGTGGATCGGGCAACGATCGGCCACGCGCAGCAATTCTTCGCGCTGGGCATCGGTGAGCACTCCTTTGAGGGTGAGCGTGACGTGCAGGGCGTATTTGCCTTTCTGCTCCTGGCTGTTGTCGCGTTTCACTTCGACACCCACGCCGGTCAGCGGGATGTCTTTTTTCTTCGCGTACATCTTCAGGGTCAAGGCCTTGCACGCACCGAGGGCGGCGTCGAAGTAGTCGTGCGGCTCTGGCGCCGAACCTTCGCCACCGGCAGCAACCGGCACGTCGGCAAACAATTCGTGGTCATCGATTTGTACGGTGTGACGAAAACCTTCAGCGGAGACGGTATTGACGGTAACAGTCATGGGAACCTCACTGGCAGTAGGAAAAGTCGTTCGATCAAAAAAGACCTTGCAGTTATAGAGCATTCCCACCGGCGCGCGTTCCACTTTCCTGCGGGATGAACCCTTGTTGTCAGGGCGGGGTCTAGGCTATGCCTACTTGTCGGAGATTACTTGTGTCCCTGTATCGTTTGAGTCTCGCCTGTCTTTTGCTGTTTGCGGGTACTGCCAGTGCCCGCGAATACACCTACAGCGATGCACACCTGCATTACGTGGATTTTTTCCAGGAAACCGCCGGCATGCCGAAACTGCTGACGGCGATGAAAGAAAACTCCATTGAGCACGTGATGATTTCCGGCATCCCCGTGGCGAAAAAGTGGCACGAAGACGAACCCAAGCGTCCGCGCTATTACGCCGGCGATGATGCCGATGCCTATTGGTACAGCGCCACGGATGTGATCGTCGCCGATGCGGTGCAAAAACTGACGCCTGAGCAGCGTCCGTACTTTCATCCGTTTCTCTCTGGCTTCAACCCCAACGACAAGAACTCCGCCGCGCATATCCAGCGCATGCTCGATCTGTATCCGGGGCTGTGGCAGGGCATTGGCGAAGTGTTTACCCGCCATGACGACCTCACGGCGCTGACCTCTGGTGATACGCCGCGCGCCAACAACGAGGCGATGACGAAGATCTATCATCTGGCGGCGGAAAATGATCTGCCGGTGATGCTGCATTCCAACATCACTTCCAAACGTGAGAAAAATCCGTTGTACCTGAAGGAAATCGAAGAGCCGCTGCGTAATCACCCGCACACACGGTTCATCTGGGCTCACGCTGGCACTAGCGCGGAAATCCATCGGCATCAAACACAGCTGGATTTTCTCCTGCCGACCCTCACGCGCATGCTTGAGGCGTATCCGAATCTGTTCATCGACTTGTCGTGGAGCATGCTCTCGCCGTATCTGCTGGACGAACAGGACCAGCCGCGTCCGGAATGGTTGGCGCTGGTCAAACGCCACCCTGAGCGCTTCATGATCGGTTCCGATGTTGTAGGGCGGTTCAACAAGCTCGGTAAGGAAATGCACAGCTTCAAACCGTTTCTGGACACTTTACCCGAAGACGTAGCGCGCAAAGTCGCGAAAGATAACTTTCTGGCGATCTTGCCGCGAACGGAGCTTAAGTCCGGCAAAACCACGCTGAATCGTTAATGCCGAGTGTTCGAAGTATTAAGGCCTTTTGATATCACCTTTTGGTCTTACGCAAATTTCAGCCGGGCCGATACCTTCTAAAGCAACCAGCTGCAGGGTTGATGCAGCGCTTTTGGAAGGAACCAGCGCAATGAGTATCCGTAGTCTCAATATTGCCCCGCGTGCGGGCCTCGGTTTTGGCTTGTTGGCCCTGATGGTGTTTGCCCTTGGGGCGTTCGCCCTGCTGCAAATGTCGAACATGCGTGCCCAGTCCGACGAGGTCGACAACAACTGGTTGCCCAGCGTGATGGCGGTCGGCGAAATGAGTCAGGACATGCTGCGCCTGCGTGCGCTGACCATGCGCCTGTTGCTCAACCGCGATGCGCAGGCACTGCAGCAGAATGTCGCCAAGCTCAATGAACTTCGGGGTGCGCTCAGTCAGGCTCAGCAGCGTTACGACGTGTTGATCGTGCTGCCCGAGGAGCGCCGACTGTTTGATCGCTTCAAGGTCGCCGAGCACAAATATCTGGAGCTTCAGGCGCAAGTCATGCAGTTGTCTGCTCAGAACCGGGTGGAGGAGGCGGCGGCCATCCTCAATGGCGAGATGAGCCCCTTGGCCGACGAGATTGCGGTCACCCTGCGTGAATTGGTCGAGCTGAATAAACATAATGCCAATCTCGCCACCGAGGCTGCGCGGCTGGTCTTCACCAATTCGCGTGTGTGGGTCGGGGTCATGATCGGCATAACGGCGATTGTCACCATCGGCCTGGCGCTGTTGCTGACCCGCAGTATCGTACTGCCGTTGGCGCAATCATTGGGCGTGGCGCAAGTGGTGGCGGGCGGTGACTTGACCGGCGACATCAGCATTTCCGGCAAGGATGAGCCGGCGCGGCTGCTGCAGGCGCTCAAGAGCATGCAGCACAATTTGCGCGACACCATTCGGAAGATCTCGGAGTCGTCGAGTCAATTGGCTTCGGCCTCGGAAGAACTGAGCTGTGTCACGGAAGACGCCACGCGAGGGTTGCATCAGCAGAGTCTGGAGATCGAGCAGGCAGCCACGGCGGTCAATCAAATGACTGCAGCGGTGGAGGAGGTGGCCAGCAACGCTGTGGCGACATCCGAGGCCTCGCGTGAATCCGATCGTATCGCCCAGCATGGTCGTGAGCAGGTGCGGCAGACCGTGACTTCAATCGAATCCCTCGCCGAGGACGTTACGGCCAATGCAACGCAAGTCGAAGACCTTGCACAGAAGGTTCATGGCATCAGTAAAGTTTTGGACGTGATTCGTTCGATTGCCGAGCAAACCAATTTGCTGGCGCTCAATGCGGCAATCGAGGCGGCGCGGGCCGGTGACGCCGGGCGTGGGTTTGCAGTGGTGGCGGATGAGGTGCGGGCATTGGCGCATCGTACTCAGCAGTCGACGCAAGAAATCGAGCAAATGATTGGCGGCATTCAGCAGGGCACCGATTCGGCGGTCAGTTCGATGCAGCGAAGCAATGTACGGGCGCGTTCGACGCTCGAATTGGCAAAGGCAGCCGGGACTGCGCTGGAGGAAATCGCCTCGGCGTTCACCTTGATCAATGAGCGCAATCTGGTGATTGCCAGCGCCTCGGAAGAGCAGGCAGCGGTGGCGCGAGAGGTGGATCGCAATTTGATGAATATTCGTGATTTGGCGATGCAGACGTCGGCGGGCGCCAATCAGACCAGTGCGGCGAGCCAGGAGTTGTCGCGGTTGGCGGTGGATTTGAACAGCATGGTGGCGAAGTTCTCGGTCTGAGTTGATCCCTGTAGGAGCTACGGCACGCTGCGATCTTTTGATGTTGATTTGCTGATCAAGGTCAAAAGATCGCAGCCTCGTTTCACTCGACAGCTCCTACAGGTCATAGCGAAGATTGCAGACCATAAAAAGCCCCGCATTTGCGGGGCTTTTCATATCAGTCGGATCAGCTGCCTTTGACAGCCTTGCCGTTGACCGTGCCGTCCTGGAGCATGATGTTGTACTCCTTGCCGTCGGTTTCAACCTGTTGCAGGCGAACCAGCAGGTAATCCCAATCCTTGGCGAACCACAGGACGGTGATGCGCTTGCTTTGTGTCGGGTCGCGTACGCGCTCGACCTTGATTGCATCGATCTTGCCGGCCTTGGTCTCGACTTTTTCCGAGCCCAGTACGCGGAAGTCGTAGGTATCGACTTCGCCGTCATCGACCACTTGGTAGCTCATGGTTTTCTTGCCAGCGGCGACGTCATGTTGCAGTGCCAACTGATAAGTGGATTTGTCGACCATGCCACGGTTCAGCGGGATCTTCACCGCGTCGCCACGGTCGGTGCCGGTGACCATTTTGCTGTTCCAGTCAAAATCCAGATCAGCCTTCTTGGCCTTGCCCAGACCGCCACGTTCAAAGTGGTAGGACTGTGGCAGCAAGGTGTCCTTGTCCAAAGTCAGGGTGCTTTCTTCACTCAGGCTGGCAATCATCATCGAGGCCTTGAAGCTGAGTTTCCAGACACCGTTGGCTTCCTTGGTCAGGCTGCGTTCGGCGGTGCCGCTCATGGGCAGCTGCTTCCAGTCGGCGGTGTAGCTGGCGGAGAACGGTTGAAGGTCTGCCGCCTGTGCGAAAGGCAGGGCGAGCAGTGCGCAAGCGAAGAGCAGGGCGCGACGCATAATATCTCCTAGTTTCGAATCAAGTGGCCGCTGGCCGCGAGTAACTGGCCGTCCAGTGAAGCACCTTGCTCACCGAGTGCCAGTCGCCCTTCGGCAAACCAGCGTACGGCCAGCGGGTAGATCAGGTGTTCCTGAACATGCACTCGCTGCGCAAGAGTCTGCGGCGTGTCGTGCAACTCTACCGGTAATACTGCCTGTACGACCAGTGGCCCGCCATCGAGTTCCTCGGTGACGAAGTGTACAGAGCAGCCGTGCTCCTTGTCGCCGGCCTCCAGCGCGCGCTGATGAGTGTGTAACCCTTTGTATTTGGGTAGCAGCGACGGATGGATGTTGAGCAGGCGACCCTGATAGTGGCGAACGAAGTCAGCGCTGAGAATGCGCATGAATCCGGCCAGCACCACGAGCTTGGGATTGAATTTGTCGATCAGTTCGATCAGAGCAGCATCGAAGGCCTCGCGACCTTCAAATGCCTTGTGATCCAGTGAGCGGGTGGCGATACCCGCGTCACTGGCGCGTTGCAGGCCGTAGGCGTCGGCGCGGTTGGAAATCACCGCAGCGATGCGGACCGGGCTGTCGCCGGTCCGCGTGCTGTCGATCAGAGCCTGCAAGTTACTGCCGGTGCCGGACAACAGCACCACGACATCACAGGTTGCGGACATTAATGAGCCTTAAGGTTCTGCAGTTCAACCTGAGCAGCGCCTTCGGCAGCGACAGCGATCTGACCGATGACCCAAGGCTGTTCGCCGGCGTCACGCAGGGTGTTCAGAGTCACTTCAACGTGCTCCTGAGCGACGCAGATGACCATGCCGACGCCGCAGTTCAGCACGCGGTGCATTTCGGTCTCGTCAACGTTGCCTTTCTCTTGGAGCCAGTCGAAGACGGCTGGTCGAGTCCAGCTGGCCACATCAACAACGGCCTGGGCGCCTTTTGGCAGAACGCGCGGGATGTTGTCGAGCAGGCCGCCACCGGTGATGTGGGCCATGGCTTTGACGGCGCCGGTGTCTTTGATCAGCTTGAGTAGCGGCTTCACGTAGATGCGGGTTGGGGCCATCAGCAGGTCGCTCAGCGGTTTGCCGTCGAGCTGGGTGTTTTCGATGTCGGCGCCGGAGACTTCGATGATCTTGCGGATCAGCGAGTAGCCGTTCGAGTGCGGGCCGGACGACGGCAGGGCGATCAGGGCGTCACCGGTGGCGACTTTCGAGCCGTCGATGATTTCCGATTTTTCCACGACGCCGACGCAAAAACCGGCCAGGTCGTAGTCTTCGCCTTCGTACATGCCTGGCATTTCAGCGGTTTCGCCGCCGACCAGCGAGCAACCGGACAGTTCGCAGCCAGCGCCGATGCCGGTTACAACCTGGGCAGCGGTGTCGACGTTGAGTTTGCCGGTAGCGTAGTAGTCGAGGAAGAACAGTGGCTCGGCGCCGCACACTACGAGGTCGTTGACGCACATGGCGACCAGGTCGATGCCGATGCTGTCGTGCTTGTTCAGGTTCAGGGCCAGGCGCAGCTTGGTGCCGACGCCGTCAGTACCGGAAACCAGCACAGGTTGCTTGTAGCCGGCCGGGATTTCGCAGAGGGCGCCGAAACCGCCCAGGCCGCCCATGACTTCCGGACGCGCAGTGCGCTTGGCGACGCTCTTGATGCGTTCGACCAATGCTTCACCGGCGTCGATGTCTACACCGGCGTCCTTGTAGCTCAGGGAGGGTTGCTTGCTCATGATCCAGGCCTTTAGGGGGGATTCAGGGGTAACGACCGAGTCCAGCGGGGCGCCGAAGTCGATGGGGCGATTGCCTCACGCGAGTTTCGAGGTGCCCGGCTGTTGCCGGTCTGCGAAGGCGCGCGATTTTATCAGGCTTGAGGGGCCGCGGCCATCCTCACGCCGACGGGCAGGGGCATATCAGCAGAAATTTTTTGCAATTGAGGCATGTGGGTGCCTGTATAAGGTGTCGCAATTAACCGTCTATCGTTATGACTGTGCAAAAACTTACCGCCGCCGTGTGAATGTTTTGCAACGGCCGATGGTCACAGCCTTGCTCAACCGGTTCACGCGGCCTGTTCCAGCCGCTCCTGTCGACGGGAATTCTCCATGCGTTTTTGTAAATTGTTGTTTGTGGGTTGTTTGTCTGTGGTCAGCCTGGCGAGTCATGCCGAAAACCTCAAAGGCCTTTATCAAGTGCGTCAGCCGGTCAGCAGCCAAGCCCCGGAAGAGCGCGATCGCGCCACTCAGGCCGCGCTGGATACTTTGGTGCTGCGCCTGACCGGCGATCCCAAGGCGCCGCAAAATCCGGGGCTGGCGGCAGTTCGCAAGGACCCGCAGCAGATCATCAGTCAGTTCGGTTTTGATGCCGGGCCGCCAGAGGTGCTGAAAGTCGACTTCGACCCGAGCAGCACCGAACAGGCATTGCGCCGCGCCGGGTTGTCTTTGTGGGGCGCCAGTCGGCCGTCGATTCTGAGCTGGTGGCTGAACGATTCCACCGAAGGTTCCAGTCTGGTCGGTGATGGCCAGGCCGCCGCCGCGCCATTGCGTACTGCCGCTCAACATCGCGGACTGCCGCTGCGTTTGCCGCTGGCGGATCTGAGTGAACAGCTTGTTGCCACAGCACCTGCGCTGGAAGGTGCTGATCCGGCGCCGTTGCGCGGTGCGTCCGAGCGCTATAACGCTGACGCCTTGCTGGCCGTGCATGCCCGCGAAGAGGGCGGGCAGTGGCAGGCCAAATGGCGCTTGTGGCTGGGTGATCAAAAAGAGGCGGGCAGTGTGCAAGGGGCCGATCAGGCTGCCGTGGCTGACGCCGTGATGCTGGCGGTGGCCGAGCGCCTGGCGCCACGTTTTGTTGCCAAGCCGGGTGCTTCGGGTCAGCAGACCCTGGAAGTGCAGGGCATGAATCTTGAGCATTACGCCGCACTGTTGCGGTTACTCGAACCGTTTGGCGTGCGTCTGCAGAGTGTCGATGGCGATCGCATCGTGTATCGGGTCAATGGCAGCGCCGATCAGATGCGCGCGCAGTTGTCGCTGGCGAAGTTGCAGGAGTTGCCCGCTGAAGCGCCGGCCCCGGTGGCCGCGCCGCAGCCTGCGGTGGCGGGAGCGGTGCCCGTTGCGCCTCCGGTCCCGACACCTGTTGCACCGTCGTTGCGGTTTCGCTGGTAAGTCTTTCTTTATATAGAAGCAGTAGGAGTGGTACATGGCCGATACGCGGCGTTGGTTCTGGCTCGGTGGGGTAGTCCTGCTTTGCGCGTTTGTGTGGTTGCTGCATCCGATCCTCACGCCGTTTCTGGTGGCGCTGCTGTTGGCGTATCTGTTCGATCCGCTGGTGGATCGGTTGGAGAAGCTCGGTTTGTCGCGCACTTGGGGCGTGATCGCGGTGTTTGCCTTATTCACCCTGATCGTCACGGCGCTGATGCTGGTGCTGGTGCCGATGCTCGCCAAGCAGTTGCTGCGTTTGTACGAACTGGCCCCGCAAATGCTCGACTGGTTGCAACACACCGCTGTGCCGTGGGCGCAGTCGAAACTGGGCTTGTCTGACGGGTTCTGGAAGTTCGACAAGGTCAAAGCGGCGATCAGCGAACACATGGGCCAGACCACCGATATCGTCGGTGTGGTGCTGAGTCAGGCAACCGCGTCGAGTCTGGCGCTGATCGGCTGGCTGGCCAATCTGGTGCTGATCCCGGTGGTGAGTTTCTACCTGCTGCGTGACTGGGACGTGATGATGGCCAAGATCCGCAGCCTACTGCCGCGTGATCGTGAAGAACGAGTGGTAGCACTGGCTGGCGAATGCCATGAAGTGCTTGGGGCGTTTGTACGCGGGCAGTTGCTGGTGATGTTGGCACTGGGCGTGATTTACGCGGCGGGGCTGATGATCGTCGGCCTGGAGCTGGGCTTGTTGATCGGCCTGATCGCGGGTCTGGCGGCGATTGTGCCGTACATGGGCTTTGTGATCGGCATCGGCGCGGCGCTGATCGCCGGGTTGTTCCAGTTCGGTGGCGATCTGTACCCGATGATCGGGATCGTCGCAGTGTTCATGGTCGGTCAGGCGTTGGAAGGCATGGTGCTGACGCCGTTGTTGGTGGGTGACCGGATCGGCCTGCATCCAGTGGCGGTGATCTTTGCGATTCTGGCTGGCGGTGAGCTGTTCGGTTTCACCGGTGTGCTGCTGGCGCTGCCGGTGGCGGCGGTGATTATGGTGCTGGTGCGCCACGTGCACGATTTGTACAAGGATTCCGACATCTATAGTGGTGTCGACGAACCGGAGTTGTAACTTCATCATGGACGGCCCGGCATTGCGCCGGGTTGGCCCGTGTTTTGCGGGCACTACTGGCACGGCAGCGTCAGAGAATCTGCCATAAAACCAGTATGTTAACGCAAACCTTTGATTTTGCTTGGACTCTGTCGCATTGTGCGCTCAGCTTCACGGGTATAAACTTCGCAAACTTTACACAGAGGCCACTAACGGTTCCTTGAGAACTGTTCAGTCAGCATGAAACCGATTCAGCTGCCCCTAGGTGTGCGTCTGCGTGACGACGCCACCTTCATCAACTACTACCCAGGCGCCAATGCCGCTGCACTCGGCTATGTCGAGCGCCTATGCGAAGCCGACGCCGGCTGGACAGAAAGCCTGATCTACCTGTGGGGCAAACATGGCGTAGGGCGTACGCATCTGTTGCAGGCAGCGTGTCTGCGTTTCGAGCAGATGGGTGAGCCGGCGGTTTACCTGCCCCTGGCGGAGTTGATGGATCGCGGCGTCGAGATTCTCGACAACCTCGAGCAGTACGAGCTGGTTTGCCTGGATGACTTGCAGGTGATTGCCGGCAAGGCTGACTGGGAAGAGGCGATGTTTCATCTGTTCAACCGCCTGCGTGACAGCGGTCGGCGTCTGCTGATCGCGGCATCCACTTCGCCGCGTGAACTGCCGGTCAAACTGGCTGACTTGAAATCACGCCTGACCCTGGCGCTGATATTCCAGATGCGCCCACTCTCCGATGAAGACAAGCTGCGTGCCCTGCAATTGCGTGCATCGCGTCGTGGTCTGCACCTGACCGATGAAGTCGGGCATTTTATTTTGACCCGCGGGACCCGCAGCATGAGCGCATTGTTCGACTTGCTCGAACAGCTCGATCAGGCCTCTTTGCAGGCTCAGCGCAAGCTGACAATTCCCTTCCTCAAAGAAACGCTAGGCTGGTAAATCCAAGGCTTTCAGCGGGTTTCGGCATATTTCAGGCGCCAGAAAATCCGCTTTCCTGCACGTTGTGCAGGCCGCGTTTCGATTCAAATGGGCTTAAGCGCTTAGATGTAAACGAGAAACCGAGAAGTCACAAAAAGATCGATTGAATTTGCAAATGAGGTTGATAGCGGGCATAGTCTCGGCTTCTTTACAACTATCAGCCACGGTCGTGCCCATGCTAAAGCGCTTCGCACCCCTCGTGCCTCTCGCACTCGTCACCCTGTTGTACGGTTGTGCTGCTCATTCTCCAGTCCAAGAGCAGCCTCAACAGGTTAAAAATTCTGCCACTGCCCAGTCTTCCGTTATTTACCAGGAAGAGCTGGACACCGAAAAAGAACTGTCGGACTTCAACAAGAAGCCTTACGAGCTTCCGGTTCTGGCCGACAGCATCCTCGAACGCGGCATGTCCCTGATCGGTACCCGTTACCGTTTCGGCGGTACCTCCGAAGCCGGTTTCGATTGCAGCGGTTTCATCGGCTATCTGTTCCGCGAAGAAGCCGGCATGAACCTGCCGCGCTCCACCCGCGAAATGATCAACGTTGATGCTCCGCTGGTATCGCGTAGCAATCTCGAGCCTGGCGATCTGCTGTTCTTCGCCACCAACGGTCGTCGCGGTCGTGTCAGTCACGCCGGGATCTACCTGGGTGACAATCAGTTCATTCACTCCAGCAGTCGTCGCAGCGGCGGTGTTCGCATAGACAGCCTGGGTGACAGTTACTGGAGCAAGACCTTCATCGAAGCCAAACGTGCTTTGGCGAACGCTCCTACTGTAGTGACTGCTCGCAAGTAATCTTCCCGTTGTCGCCGCATTCGCGGCGACAAAATACGGCTTCCGGTAACGGAGTAGACCTATACTTTACAAGGTGAAGTTAAAGTCTTACTTGAAGTTTGCCGCGTAGCCGCTAGAATCCTGAATCTATATTGATGGCAAACCGCCTGCGTGCCACGCAGGCGGTTTTGTTTTCTGTCCATTCGGCAGAGAAAGCCGCAGCCAGATCAGGATGTTCTGCTTATGACCATGTCGGCCCGCCTCGCATTGATGTTCTTCGCAGCGCTACTCAGTGCCTGCGCCAGTCGTACGCCGCCGCCTGCGCCAGTGGTTCGCGCGCCGGTGGTGTTTGGGCCTTCCCAAGCCTTTTCTCCCGCTGCTGAAGACGTGCTGTTCCGTGCGCTCGGCCTGGTCGGCACGCCTTATCGCTGGGGCGGCAATACACCGGACTCGGGATTTGATTGCAGTGGGCTGATCGGCTTCGTCTACCGTGATGCTGCCGGTATTTCTCTGCCGCGCTCCACGCGCGAGCTGATCGTCATGCAGGCGCCGAATGTCGGTAAGGAAGGATTGCAGACCGGTGATCTGATCTTCTTCGCCACCAATGGTGGTTCGCAGGTCAGTCATGCGGGGATTTACGTCGGGGAAGGGCGCTTCGTGCATGCGCCGGCAACTGGCGGCACGGTGAAGCTCGATAGCCTGTCGAAGGCCTATTGGCAGAAGGCGTATTTGAGTGCCAAGCGTGTGTTGCAGCCTGAGCATCTGGCGCGTAACCCGTAATTCAAGCAGCACATCACCCAATGTAGGAGTGAGCTTGCTCGCGATAGCATCGTGTCAGTCGACATCATCGTTGACTGAAACACCGCTATCGCGAGCAGGCTCACTCCTACAGTTGTTTTGGGGCAGGTCAAATTATTTGGTAGAAGAAACGCGCCAAACCTTGTTCCCCACATCATCCGCCACCAGCAAGCCACCTTGCTGGTCGATCACTACGCCTACCGGGCGACCCAGTGCGTTCTCGTCCTTGTCGAGGAAACCGGTCAGCACATCCACCGGTTGGCCCGTTGGCTTGCCTGCCGCAAACGGCACGAAAATCACTTTATAGCCGCTGTGCGGTTTACGGTTCCACGAACCATGCTGGCCGATGAACGCGCCTTCCTTGAACTGCGCCGGCAGGGTGTTGCCCTCGGCGAACGTCAGACCCAACGAAGCGGTGTGCGGGCCGACGGCGTAGTCCGGAGAGATGGCTTTGGCGACCAGGTCAGGATTCTGCGGCTCCACCCGCACATCGACGTGCTGGCCGTAATAGCTGAACGGCCAACCATAGAAGCCGCCATCCTTGACCGAGGTAATGTAGTCCGGCACCAGATCGCTGCCGATCTCGTCACGTTCGTTGACGGCTGTCCACAGCGCGCCACTGGTGGGCTCCCACGCCAGGCCGTTAGGGTTGCGAATGCCCGAGGCAAAGATCCGGTGATTGCCGGTCGCCCGGTCCACTTCCCAGATCGCCGCGCGACCTTCTTCCTGATCCATGCCGTTTTCGCCGACGTTGCTGTTCGAGCCGACGGTGACGTACAGCTTGCTGCCGTCCTTGCTGGCGATAACGTTTTTCGTCCAGTGGTGATTCAGCGTGCCACCGGGCAGATCCGTGACCTTGATCGGCTGTGTCTTGATCTCGGTCGCACCGGCTTCGTAGTTGAAGCGCAGCAAACGATCGGTGTCGGCGACATACAGATCATTGCCAACCAAGGTCATGCCGAACGGCGAGTTGAGGTTTTGCAGAAACACCGTGCGGGTTTCAGCTACGCCGTCGTGGTCGGCGTCACGCAGCAACGTAATGCGATTCGGGCTTGGTACGCCGGCTCCGGCCTTGCCCATGACTTGCTTCATCACCCAGCCTCGAACGCCTTTGCTGTCGTCAGGTTTCGGCGGGGCGTTGGTTTCTGCCACCAACACGTCGCCATTGGGCAGCACGTAGAGCCAGCGCGGATGATCGAGGCCTTCGGCAAACGCAGCCACTTGTGTGCCTGCCGCGGCAGTCGGTTTTGCGCCCTCGGGCCAGCCGATCGCCGGGGCGATATTCACCGTCGGGATCAGGGTTTTATTCGGTTCAGGCAGTTTCGGTGACGGGCCGGTGCCGTCGGTGACTTGCAGGCTGGAGGATTCACCACAGGCGGCGAGCCCTCCGGCGAGAGCGATGACGAGAGCGAGCTGGGACTTGCGCATTACTGATCTTCCCTATGAATGCATTGACCTAATCATAGAGAAGCGCGCAAGCCCGATGGTTCAACTGCTCAACCGCGGGCCTCTTTGAACAGCACGGCGATGCCCGGGTGATAGTTGCCGGTTTCACTGCGCAACTTGCGGTAGGCATAGGGGAAATACCAGGCGACGGCGCAGGTGTGTTCCTTCTGTAGGTCGTCGACCATGTCCTGCAGTTCTTCGGGGCTGGCGCTGTGCTGGGCTTTTTGCGGCGCGACAAACAGGCAGCCGAGCTTGAGGTCGCTGGCGAAGCTGATGCGTTTGGCGTCGCTGGTGATTTCCAGCAGGGCTTGGGTCAGGTTGAGGTTGTTGACCCGAGGCCAGCGTTGCGTGGCCTGAATGTAAGCGCGGTCTTCGCTGCCAGCGAGGAACAGATCGGCGCGGGCATTGCGTTCGCCTTCTTCGTTCTGCTTGCGCGTGGCCGTCTGTTCAAGCGTAACCAGTTCGGCCATCCAGGCTGCCGCCGAGAGCAGCCCTAGATTGGCTTTTTCGTCATGCCAGTAGGGCGTGTCGCTGTCGCCGCGCACGGCGTTGTAACGGTCGATACAGTCAAACCAGCGTTCCAGCACCGGACGCAGAAATTCCAGGCGCGGGTTGCTGATGATCATGCCTTGCATGTGGCTCACCTTATTCTTGTGTGATGTGAGATTGTGGCTCTTTGATATCACTCTTGAGACTGTGGCACAAGATTGGCGTCAGATAATTGATCGGCGGCAGTTATTCGCCCGTTGGCCCCCTCTTTAATTGACGCTCCACCCCCAACCCTCTAACCTTCGCGGCTTGTTTCAGGTGCTCTGTGGCTTGCGTCGACAGAGTGAAACAGGGAAGCCGGTGAGGGTTGTCTTCAGAGCAAGTACGACCACGATCCCGGCGCTGCCCCCGCAACGGTAAATGAGTGAAAACTGCGTCTTGTGCCACTGCTCAACAGCGGGAAGGCGCGCAGTCCGGCGAACGCCGCTCATGAGCCCGGAGACCGGCCTGATCCATCCAGCGGCATCACGGTGGGCGATGCCAGGCTTTTTGCCGTCTATTCTTGTGCCTGCCCGCCGTTATCCAGCCTCAACGGAGAGCTCCCCCATGACTGATTCCCCCGAGCGTGACGAACGCCATCTGGCGCGTATGCAGCGCAAAAAAGCCGTGATCGATGAACGCATCGCCAACTCGCCTGACGAGTGCGGCCTGGTGCTGGTCCTGACCGGCAACGGCAAAGGCAAAAGCAGTTCGGCGTTCGGCATGCTCGCCCGCGCCATGGGCCACGGCATGCAGTGCGGCGTGGTGCAGTTCATCAAGGGACGCCACAGCACGGGCGAAGAGTTGTTCTTTCGCCGCTTCCCCGAGCAAGTGCGTTTCCACGTCATGGGCGAGGGCTTCACTTGGGAAACCCAGGATCGTCAGCGCGACATCGCCGCCGCCGAAGCCGCGTGGGAAGTGTCCCGTGAACTGCTGCGCGATCCGTCGATCGGTCTGGTGGTGCTGGATGAATTGAACATTGCCCTCAAGCACGGCTACCTCGATCTTGATCAGGTGCTCAGCGACTTGCAGGCGCGTCCGCCGATGCAGCATGTGATCGTCACCGGTCGCGGCGCCAAGCCGGAAATGATCGAGATGGGTGACACCGTCACCGAAATGGGCATGCTCAAACACGCTTTTCAGGCTGGCATCAAAGCGCAAAAAGGCGTCGAACTTTGAATCAACCACGTCACTGCCCGGCGGTACTGATCGCCGCGCCGGCCTCCGGTCAGGGCAAGACCACCGTCACCGCCGCGCTGGCCCGTTTGCATCGCAATCAGGGGCGCAAGGTGCGCGTGTTCAAGTGCGGGCCGGACTTTCTCGATCCGATGATTCTCGAGCGCGCCAGCGGTGCGCCGGTGTATCAATTGGACATGTGGATGGTTGGCGAGCAGGAGAGCCGTCGCCTGTTGTGGGAAGCCGCCGCTGAAGCTGATCTGATTCTGATTGAAGGCGTGATGGGCCTGTTCGACGGCACGCCGTCGAGCGCGGATCTGGCGCGGCATTTCGGCGTGCCGGTGCTCGGCGTGATCGACGGTACGGCCATGGCCCAGACCTTTGGTGCGTTGGCGCTGGGCTTGGCGAAGTATCAGCCGGACTTGCCGTTCGCTGGAGTTTTGGCCAACCGGGTCGGCACATTGCGGCATGCGCAGTTGTTGGAAGGCAGTCTTACCGAAGGTTTGCGCTGGTACGGCGCGTTGTCCCGCGAGACTGGCATCGAATTGCCGAGCCGTCACCTCGGCCTGGTTCAGGCCAGTGAACTCAATGACCTCGATATGCGCCTCGACGCTGCTGCCGAAGCGCTTGCCAGCAGTTGCGAGGTAGCGCTGCCACCGGCCGTGGAATTTGCCGCGCCTGAGGTCATCACTGCAGAGCCGTTATTGAAAGGTGTACGAATTGCCATCGCCCGCGATGAAGCCTTTGCCTTCACCTATGGTGCGAGCCTCGATCTGTTGCGAGCGATGGGCGCTGATTTGAGTTTCTTCTCGCCGATTCGCGACACGCAATTACCTGAGGCGGACAGCCTTTACCTGCCCGGCGGTTACCCGGAACTGCATCATGTGGCGCTGGCGCAGAACACCGCGATGCTCGACGCGATTCGCGCACACCATGCGGCGGGCAAACCGTTGCTCGCCGAGTGTGGCGGCATGCTGTATCTGCTCGATTCGTTGACCGACGTTGAAGGCACTCGTGCTGAACTGGTGGGGCTTCTGGCGGGTGATGCGGTGATGCAAAAGCGTCTGGCCGCTCTGGCGCTGCAAGCGGTGGATCTGCCAGAAGGTTCGCTGCGCGGCCACACTTATCACCATTCCCTGACGACCACTGAGTTGACGCCGATAGCCCGGGGCCTGAGCCCGAATGGCGGGCGCGGGGCAGAGGCGGTTTATCGGGAAGGGCGGATGACGGCTTCGTATGTGCATTTTTATTTCCCGTCGAATCCTGTGGCTATCGCTGCGCTGTTTGCGGCTGACTCCGAAGTCGCCTTCGCGAGCAGGCTCGCTCCCACAGTTGAAACGGTGGTGACTGAAGAAATGCGATCCCTTGTGGGAGCGAGCCTGCTCGCGAAAGGGCCATGACAGACAACGCATTTTCCGAAGCCGAACGCGCAGCGGTCTACAAAGCCATCGCCGAACGCCGCGACATGCGCCACTTCACCGGTGGCACCGTCGCGCCCGAACTGCTGAGCCGCTTGCTCGAAGCCGCGCACCAGGCGCCAAGCGTCGGCCTGATGCAGCCGTGGCGATTCATCCGCATCAGCGACCGTACCCTGCGCGGGCAGATCCAGAATCTGGTGGAAGAAGAGCGCATCCGCACTGCCGAAGCGCTCGGCGAGCGCAGCGATGAGTTCATGACACTCAAGGTCGAAGGCATCAATGATTGCGCGGAAGTGCTGGTCGCCGCGCTGATGGACGATCGAGAAAAACACATCTTCGGTCGCCGCACGCTGCCGGAAATGGACATGGCGTCGCTGTCCTGTGCGATCCAGAACCTTTGGCTGGCCTCGCGCGCCGAAGGCCTGGGCATGGGGTGGGTCTCGCTGTTCGAGCCGCAAGCGCTGGCTGATCTGTTGAAGCTACCGGCGGGGGCCAAGCCGTTGGCCGTTCTTTGTCTTGGCCCGGTCAAGGAATTCTATCCGGCGCCGATGCTGGTACTCGAAGGGTGGGCGCAGGCGCGTCCGCTCAATGAGTTGCTGTATGAAAATTATTGGGGAGTGAGTCAATGAGTGTGGCGTTGTTGAGTGTCGCCGCAGTGGCGCTGGATGCGCTGCTGGGTGAACCGAAACGCTGGCATCCGCTGGTGGCGTTCGGCAATTTTGCCGGGCGCATCGAGCAACGTTTCAACGCCGGTGGCCGTGGCTGGCGCAGTCATGGCGTCACCGCGTGGGTGATCGCGGTGCTGCCGCTGACGTTGCTCGCCACCGCGTTTTCCTGGGCGCCGTACGTGGGCTGGATCGTCGAGATTCTCGCGCTGTATTGCGCCCTCGGCATGCGCAGCCTCGGCGAGCACGTCGAGCCAGTGGCCAAGGCGTTGCGCGCTGATGATCTGGACGAGGCGCGTAAGCGTGTCGGCTATCTGGTCAGTCGCCAGACCAGCGAACTCGACAGCACCGCCGTCGCTCGTGCCGCCACCGAATCGGTGCTGGAAAACGGCAGCGACGCGGTGTTCGCCGCGTTGTTCTGGTTTGCCGTGGCGGGCGCGCCGGGCGTCGTCCTCTACCGTTTGAGCAACACCCTCGACGCGATGTGGGGTTATCGCAACGAACGCTTCGAGCGTTTCGGCTGGTGCGCGGCAAAAATCGACGACGTCCTCAACTACATTCCCGCACGCCTTGTGGCTTTGACCTACGCAGTGCTGGGCAAAACCCGACTGGCCTTGAAGTGCTGGCGCACGCAGGCGCCGAAATGGGACAGCCCCAATGCCGGCCCGGTGATGGCGGCCGGCGCCGGTGCGCTCGGTGTGGAGCTGGGTGGCCCGGCGATTTACCACGGTGAATTGCATGAGCGTCCGCAACTGGGCGAAGGCGTTCAGGCCGATGCCGACTCTATTGATCGTGGCTGGCAATTGGTTCAGCGCGGCGTATGGTTGTGGCTGCTGATTCTCTGCGTGGGGGCTGAATTCTATGCTTGAGCACGGTGGCCGGCTGCGCAAGGCTGCACTCGATTACGGTATCGCCGAGGCCGACTGGCTCGATCTGTCCAGCGGTCTGGCGCCGTGGCCGTTTGCGATCCCGGAAATCCCGCTGCGCGCCTGGGCACGCTTGCCGGAAACCGATGACGGTCTGGAGCAGGCGGCGTGCGATTACTACGGCGCATCGCAAGTTCTGCCGGTAGCGGGTTCACAGATGGCCATCCAGTTGCTGCCGCGTTTGCGTCGGGCCGGCAAGGTCGGTGTGCTGTCGCCGTGTTATGCCGAGCACGCCGAAGCCTGGCGCCGCAGCGGCTACATCGTGCGCGAAGTGCTGGAGCAGGAAGTCGAGTTCTTTCTCGACAGCCTCGACGTGCTGGTGGTGGTCAATCCGAACAACCCGACCGGCCTGAGCCTGACCCCGGCGCGCCTGCTCGACTGGCATGCACGACTGGCCCCGCGCGGCGGTTGGCTGGTGGTTGATGAAGCGTTCATGGACAACACTCCGCAGCTGAGTCTGGCTGCGCACACCCATCAGATAGGTCTGATTGTGTTGCGCTCGTTCGGCAAGTTCTTCGGTCTGGCCGGGGTGCGACTGGGTTTTGTACTGGCCGAGCGCAAGTTGCTCAAGCTGCTCGCCGAACAGGTCGGGCCGTGGGCCGTCAGCGGGCCGACGCGGGTGCTGGGCCAAGCCTGTCTGCAAGACACCGAAGGCCACACACGCCAGCGGATTCGCAGCGATGAGGCCAGCGAACGGCTGGCGCTGTTGCTGGAACGCTACGGTTTCAAACCGCAGGGTGGTTGCGCGCTGTTTCAGTGGCTGATCACCGAGCACGCGCAAGCGCTGCACGAATTCATGGCCCGACGGGGGATTCTCCTGCGCATCTTCCCCCACAACAGCAGTGTGCGTTTCGGCCTGCCCCCCAACGCCGCTGAAGAATCCCGTCTCGAACAAGCGCTGCAAGCGTTCGCCAAGGAAATCCAATGACAACGCTGATGGTGCAAGGCACCACGTCCGACGCCGGCAAAAGCACACTGGTGACGGCGCTGTGCCGCTGGGCGACCCGGCAGGGCGTGGCGGTGGTGCCATTCAAGCCGCAGAACATGGCGCTCAACAGCGCGGTGACCGCCGACGGTGGCGAGATCGGCCGCGCGCAAGCGGTGCAGGCGCAAGCCGCGAACCTTGAGCCGCACACCGACATGAACCCGGTGCTGCTAAAACCCAATAGCGATACCGGCGCGCAAGTGATCATCCATGGCCGCGCCGTCACCAGCATGAACGCCGTTGCCTATCACGACTACAAAGCTATCGCGATGAAAGCGGTGCTCGCCTCCCACGAGCGACTCAGCGCCGCGTATCCGCTGGTGATGGTCGAGGGCGCCGGCTCGCCGGCGGAGATCAATCTGCGTGCCGGCGATATCGCCAACATGGGCTTTGCCGAAGCAGTCGATTGCCCGGTGCTGCTGATCGCCGACATCAATCGTGGCGGCGTTTTCGCTCATCTGGTGGGCACGCTGGAACTGCTCTCGCCGAGCGAACAGGCACGGGTCAAAGGCTTCATCATCAACCGTTTTCGCGGCGACATTGCCTTGCTGCAGCCGGGCCTCGACTGGCTGGAACAGCGCACCGGCAAACCGGTGGTCGGCGTGCTCCCTTATGTGATGGATCTGCATCTTGAGGCCGAGGACGGCATCGATCAGCGCCAGACCGACAAGGCCGAGCAGGTGTTGAAAGTGGTGGTGCCGGTGCTGCCGCGCATCAGCAACCACACCGATTTCGATCCGCTGCGCTTGCATCCACAAGTGGATCTGCAATTTGTCGGCCCGGGGCAAGCGATTCCGCCGGCTGACCTGATCATCCTGCCGGGCTCGAAAAGCGTGCGCAGTGATCTGGCCTATCTGCGCGCCAATGGCTGGGACACGGCGATCAGTCGCCATTTACGTTACGGCGGCAAAGTGCTGGGGATTTGCGGCGGTCTGCAAATGCTTGGTGAGCAGGTGCACGATCCGCTGGGTCTGGAAGGCGCGCCGGATTCCAGCGCCGGGCTCGGTTTGCTCGCGTTCGAAACTACGCTGGAAGCCGAGAAGCAACTGCGCAATGTGCGCGGGCGTCTGACGCTGGAAGATGCCGAGGTCAGTGGCTATGAGATTCATGCCGGTGTAACCACCGGGCCGGCGCTGGAGAATGCAGCGGTGCAGCTCGATGATGGTCGTTGCGACGGTGCGCAGAGTGTTGACGGGCAAGTGTTCGGCACCTATCTGCATGGCCTGTTCGAGTCGCCGGCGGCCAGTGCGGCGTTGCTGCGCTGGGCCGGGTTGAGCGATGTGCAGGAGGTGGATTACCACGGGTTGCGCGAGCGTGATATCGAGCGCCTGGCGGATCTGGTGGAGAAGCATCTCGATACCGATCTGTTGCGTCAGCTCTGTGGGATTTGAGTTGCCTATGGCTGCTCGAGATCCTTTGTAGGAGTGAGCCTGCTCGCGATAGCGCCAGTTGCCTCACCACATAACTTTCAGGATGTCCCCATGCTCCAACTGATCCTCGGCGGCGCCCGCTCCGGCAAAAGTCGTCTGGCCGAAAAACTCGCCACTGACAGTGCGCTGGCCGTGACCTACATCGCCACCAGCCAACCGCTGGACGGCGAGATGAACGACCGCGTCGCCCATCACCGCGCCCGTCGTCCTGCCGAATGGGCACTCATCGAAGAACCGCTCGAACTGGCCCGTGTCCTGCGCGAAAACGCCAGCGTCACGCAATGCTTGCTGGTCGATTGCCTGACCCTGTGGCTGACCAACCTGCTGATGCTCGATGACGCCGAGCGTCTCGCCGCCGAACGCGATGCCTTGCTCGACTGCCTGGCGACACTGCCGGGTGAAATCATTTTTGTCAGCAACGAGACCGGAATGGGTGTCGTGCCGCTGGGCGAATTGACTCGCCGCTATGTCGATGAAGCCGGTTGGCTGCATCAAGCTTTGGCTGAGCGCTGTCAGCGTGTTGTCCTGACCGTTGCCGGCCTGCCCCTGACTTTGAAAGGATCTGCGTTATGACCCAAACCTGGTGGCTGAACCCCTGCAAACCGGTGCATGCCGATATCGTCGAGCAAGCGGCAGCGCGGCAACAGCAACTGACCAAGCCGGCCGGTTCGCTGGGGCGGCTTGAGTCGGTGGCGGTGCAACTGGCCGGTCTGCAAGGGCAGGTGAAGTCGACGCTTGAGCAGGTCTGGATTGCGATTTTTGCCGGTGATCATGGCGTGGTCGCCGAAGGCGTATCGGCGTATCCGCAGGAAGTCACTGGGCAGATGCTGCTCAACTTCGTCAGCGGCGGCGCGGCGATCAGCGTGTTGGCGCGACAGCTCAATGCACAACTGGAAGTGGTGGATCTGGGTACGGTGACGCCGTCGCTGAATCTGCCGGGCGTGCGTCACCTGAACATCGGCCTGGGCACTGCGAACTTTGCGCAGGGTTCGGCAATGACGCAGGCCCAAGGTGAACTTGCATTGCAGGCCGGTCGCGACAGCGTGTTGCGAGCCAAAGCCGCAGGCGCGCAGTTGTTCATCGGCGGCGAAATGGGCATCGGCAATACCACTGCGGCCAGTGCGCTGGCCTGTGCCTTGCTCGACTGCCCTGTCGCGCACCTGACCGGCCCCGGCACCGGGTTGAATGCCGAGGGCGTCAGCCATAAGGCGCAAGTGATCGAGCGCGCATTAGCCTTGCACGCAGCTCAGCGTGGCGATGCCTTGCAGACTTTGTTCAACCTCGGCGGTTTCGAGGTTGCGGCGTTGGTCGGCGCGTACCTGGCGTGTGCGCAGGAAGGTATTGCGGTGCTGGTCGACGGCTTTATCTGCACAGTCGCCGCGTTGGTGGCGGTGCGCTTGAATCCGGCTTGCCGCGAGTGGCTGCTGTTCGGCCATCGCGGTGCCGAGCCGGGCCACCGTCATGTGCTGGAGACGCTGAACGCCGAACCGTTGCTGGAACTCGGCCTGCGCCTGGGTGAGGGCAGCGGTGCGGCGTTGGCGGTGCCGTTGTTGCGTCTGGCCTGTGATCTGCACGGGCAGATGGCAACGTTCGCCGAAGCCGCTGTGGCGGATCGTCCGGCATGACCTTGCATCTGGATCTGCTACGCCACGGCGAGACTGAACTGGGCGGCGGTTTGCGCGGCAGTCTCGACGATGCGCTCACTGAAAAGGGCTGGGCGCAGATGCGCGAAGCCGTGATCGCGGGCGGGCCTTGGGATCGACTGGTCAGTTCGCCGTTGCAGCGTTGCGCGCGGTTCGCCGCTGAGCTTGGCGAGCAACTGAATCTGCCGGTGCAACTGGACAAAGATCTGCAAGAGCTGCACTTCGGCGCTTGGGAAGGGCAGAGCGCCGCCGCGTTGATGGACACTGATGCCGAGGCGTTGGGGCTGTTCTGGGCTGATCCGTATTCGTTCACGCCACCGCAGGGTGAGCCAGTCAGCGACTTTTCTGCGCGAGTGTTGGCAGCGGTTGCGCGGTTAAACGCGGCGTATGCGGGTGAACGGGTGCTGTTGATCAGTCATGGCGGTGTGATGCGACTGTTGCTGGCGCAGGCTCGGGGTTTGCCGCGTGAGCAATTGCTCAATGTCGAGGTGGGTCACGGCGCGTTGTTTTCACTCACGGTCGCCGTTGATGGTTCGCTCAAGGAAGGTCACTGACATGTTGCCGCTGTGGATCGCCCTGCAATTTCTCAGCAGTTTGCCGATTCGATTGCCCGGAATGCCGGAGCCTGAACAACTTGGGCGATCGCTGCTGTTTTATCCTCTGGTGGGGTTGCTGTTCGGCGTGATTCTGTGGGCGCTGAACTTGGTGTTGGCCGGTGCGCCATTGCTGCTACACGCAGCGTTGCTGTTGACGGTGTGGGTGTTGCTCAGCGGCGCGTTGCACCTTGATGGTCTGGCCGACAGCGCCGATGCCTGGCTCGGCGGGTTTGGTGATCGTGAGCGCACGCTGACGATCATGAAAGATCCGCGCAGTGGGCCGATTGCGGTGGTGACGCTGGTGTTGGTGTTGTTGCTCAAGTTCGCCGCATTGTTGGCGTTGATTGACCAGCAGCAGGCGGTGGCGCTGATCATCTTGCCGTTGCTCGGGCGGGCGGCGCTGCTGGGGTTATTTCTGACCACTCCGTATGTGCGTGCAGGTGGGTTGGGGCAGGCATTGGCCGATCATCTGCCGCGCAGGGCGGGGTGGTGGGTGCTGGGGATCAGCGCCTTGGCTTGTGTGGTCATCGCCGGGCTCAAGGCAATTGTTGCGCTGCTGGTCGCTGTTGGTGTGTTTGTCTGGTTGCGGCACTTGATGGTGCGGCGGTTGGGCGGGACGACCGGGGATACGGCGGGGGCTTTGCTGGAATTGCTGGAGATGGCGGTGTTGGTGGGGTTGGCGTTGTTTTAAAAGCAAAAGATCGCAGCCTTCGGCAGCTCCTACATGGGATTGCGTACCCTGTGGGAGCTGCCAAAGGCTGCGATCTTTTGATCTGTAACTTGATTTAACACAGTCACGGGTATATACACGCACCATGCTTCCTTCTCAGTGTTTATGCACCAACCTGCGTCGCGCCGCTCGTGGCGTCAGCAGGCATTACGACGGCGCTCTCGATGGCTTCGGGATCAACGTTGCCCAGTATTCTTTGCTGTGCAATCTGCAACGTCTGGATCAACCGAGCATTTCTGAACTGGCCGAAGCCATGGGCCTGGATCGCAGCACCCTCGGGCGCAATCTGCGCGTGCTCGAAGGCGAAGGGCTGGTGGCGCTGGCTGAGGGCGAAGACATGCGCAACCGCATCGTCAAGCTCACCGATACCGGTGTGCAGCGCCTGGCGGCAGCTTTGCCGGCGTGGGAAGCGGCGCAGCAGCGGTTGATCGACCGCTTGGGTGCCGAGAAGCGTGAGACCTTGCTCAGACTGCTGGACGAACTGGCATAGCGCCGGTTTTTTCGGATTCAAGCGGGTATATACCCGCGACTGGAGAATAACAATGACATCGATGTGGCGTACGTGCGGTTGGGTGTTGCTGGGGAGTGCGCTGATCCTGGCGTTGTCATTGGGCGTGCGGCACGGTTTCGGTCTGTTTCTGTCGCCGATGAGCGCGCAGTTCGGCTGGGGGCGTGAAGTGTTCGCCTTCGCCATCGCCTTGCAGAACCTGATCTGGGGCCTGGCCCAGCCGTTCACTGGTGCGCTGGCCGACCGTTTCGGTGCGGCGAAAGTGGTATTGGTCGGCGGTGTGCTCTACGCCTTGGGCCTGGTGTGCATGGGCTTGTCCGACTCGGCGGTGACTCTCTCGCTGAGCGCCGGTTTGCTGATCGGTATCGGTTTGTCCGGCACCTCGTTCTCGGTGATCCTCGGCGTGGTCGGTCGCGCCGTGCCACCGGAGAAACGCAGCATGGGCATGGGCATTGCCAGCGCTGCGGGTTCTTTCGGCCAGTTCGCGATGTTGCCGGGTACGTTGGGGCTGATTGGCTGGCTCGGATGGTCCGCCGCGTTGCTGGTGTTGGGCCTGTTGGTGGCGATGATCGTGCCGCTGGTGAGCATGCTCAAGGACAAGCCGCTGCCGGTGCTCGGCCATGAGCAAACATTATCCGAGGCCCTGCGCGAAGCCTGTTCGCATTCCGGGTTCTGGCTGTTGGCGTTGGGCTTTTTTGTCTGTGGATTTCAGGTCGTTTTTATCGGTGTGCATCTGCCGGCGTATCTGGTCGATCAACACCTGCCGGCCACAGTCGGCACCACGGTGCTGGCGCTGATCGGCCTGTTCAACATCTTCGGCACCTACACGGCCGGATGGCTGGGTGGGCGCATGTCCAAGCCGCGCTTGCTGACGGCGCTGTATTTGTTGCGGGCAGTGGTGATCGTGTTGTTCTTGTGGTTGCCGGTGACGACGACAACGGCCTATCTGTTCGGCATGGCCATGGGGTTCTTGTGGCTGTCGACGGTGCCGTTGACCAACGGTACGGTGGCGACCTTGTTTGGCGTGCGAAACCTGTCCATGCTCGGTGGCATCGTGTTCCTGTTCCATCAGCTCGGTTCGTTCCTCGGCGGCTGGCTGGGCGGAGTGGTGTATGACCGTACCGGGAGTTATGACTTGATCTGGCAAGTGGCGGTGCTTCTGAGCCTGCTGGCGGCCGCGTTGAATTGGCCGGTGCGCGAGCGTCCGGTCGAGCGCCTGCAAGCGAGCGCCGTATGAGCCGACTCTGGCCACGTATTGCCGTCATCGCACTCGGCGGCGCCCTGCTGGCGCTGGTGTGGTGGGGCTGGCATCAGGGTGGTCTGGCCTTGATGCAGTTGGGCATGAGTATTTGCTAGAAAGAAGCCCGGCGAGTAACTTCATGGTTTGAAGACTTCTCAAGGATGCCCGACATGCTCAAGCGCTGGTGTGCTGTTCCCGCGTTGCTGATGGCGTTGACTGGCCTGGCTCAGGCCGCTGACTGTCCGGAATTGTTGCAAGGCTCGCTGCCCAAATTGCGCGCCAAGGAATCCATCGATCTGTGTCAACGCTATGCCGATAAACCGCTGGTAGTGATCAATACCGCCAGCTTCTGTGGTTTTGCGCCACAGTTCGAAGGCCTTGAGGCGCTCAATCAGCGCTACAAGGCGCAGGGGCTGGAAATGCTCGGCGTACCGTCGAACGACTTCAAACAAGAGTCCAAGGACAGCGCCGAGACCGCCAAGGTCTGCTACGCCAACTACGGCGTGACGTTCGCCATGACCGAGCCGCAAAAAGTACGCGGTGATGACGCCACGCATCTGTTCCAGGTGCTCGCTGCGCAGAGCAGTGCGCCGAAGTGGAATTTCTATAAGTACGTGGTCGATCGTCAGGGTAAAGTGATCGCCAATTTCTCCAGCCTGACCAAGCCCGATGATCCGGAATTTATTGCGGCGATCGAGAAGGCTATCGCTTCAAAACCACTGAAACCCTGATCGGCGCCCATGAAAAAGCCCCGCCTCTGCAAAGAGAGCGGGGCTTTTTAGTGGGCGAGGGATCAGCCTCGCCCAACAGCATCAGAAGCGGTAAGTAGCGCCGACACCGAAACCGTTTGCCGAGTTTTCATACTTGGAGTTGTAAGTCTGGCCACGATCGTTTTCGTTGCGAATGTTGACCGACTCTTCCTTCAGGTACGAGTAAGCGACGTCGATGGTCAGGTCTTCGGTCGGGCTCCAGCCAGCGCCGATGCTGAAGATGGTCCGGTCGCCGGTAGGGATGCGTGGCGAACGGTCGACGTTGTTGGTTGGCGACTGGTCGAAGGTCAGACCGGTACGCAGTACCCATTCCTTGTTCAACTGATACGAAGTACCGATTGCATAGGCCCAGCTGTCATGCCAGTTCTGGTCTTCGTTGATCTCGCCGAACTGGCCGGCCAGCGCCGGCTGTACGCCGGAGTTCTTGACGGTGATCTTCTCCAGCTGGCTCCAGCGGGTGAAGGTAGTACCGGCATAAACGTTCCAGCGGTCGTTGATCGCCTGGGTGACCGAGAGGTCGACGGACTCAGGTGTGGTGATCTTCAACGAAGCATCGTACTTCTGGCTCGGGTTCAGACCGGCCAAGGCCAGTACACCGTAGTTGACCTTGGTGTTGCCTTCGAGCTTGTAGTCGACTTTCGAGTGGTACGTCAGACCCACGCGGGTAGAGTCGGTGGCTTGTACCAGCAAGCCAACGTTGTAGCCCAGTGCGGTGTCGTCACCCTTGATCTTGACCTTGCCGTCTGGCGCTGCCTGAGTGATCGACAGGTTGGATTCCAACGAACCGTCGATGCGGTTGATGGTCGGGCCGAAACCGATCGACACCTTGTCGTTGAAGGCGTAGCTGACGGTTGGCTGGAAGGTGATGACTTGTACTTCGGACTTGCTGCCGAAGTAACGGCCGGCAAAGCCGTTTTCATAATCAGTGATCAGGCCGAACGGCACATAAACGCCGAGGCCGAATGCCCAATGATCATCAATCGGTTTGACGTAGAAGCCCATAGGTACAGCTGTGAAGGGCACCATGTCGCCTTTGTTGCTGCCGCCGTTGGGGCTGGAGCTGGCATTGCTGATATCGGTATGAGCATCGACAACGGCTACACCGCCGGTAACTTGTTCGCGCTTGATGCGCGACATGCCGGCGGGGTTGCCATAAACAGTACTTGCGTCGTCTGCAGAAGAAGATCGCCCGGCAAAACCAGTCCCCATCCCACTGATGCTTTGTTCGTTGAGGGCAAAGCCGGCCGCGAAAATTTGAGTGGAGGCAAGGGTAACGGCAAGGCTAAGGGTGGTTTTGAGCATGACTTTTTTCATTATTAGAACTCCTGGTGATCACCGGGGCGAAAATTACCAACATTTTCGCCTCAGCGCTATAGTCTGTATGCCTTGAGTTAGAGCGGTTTTGTAGGACAATCAGACCAAAATCACGACCGGTTGAGCGATCTTGTGAAACTGCTCGGTCAGCAAGCGACCTGATTCAGCGGTGAAACACAAGTTTGCCAGGCGTACGTGAAGTCACGCAGACGACCCTGAGGCTGGAAGGTCTGACGCCAGATGCGCGCCATGCCGAGCAGATCGTTCGGTTCGGGGAGGGTGGGGTTTTGTTCTTCTACCAATAGCCAGGCGATGGCTGTGGCGTAACGTAGATTGACGGTCAGTTCCAGGTGCGGGCCGCTTAGAAAGGCATGTTGACTGGCGAGCCCGCGAACCAGGCTGGCACGCTCCGGATCGAGCGCGAGGTAATCATCCCAGAGTGCCTGATGACGATGCTCGGCGATGCGATAGAGGCCGTGGCCACGGCGGTCATGCAGGGCTGATCCGAGGGCGGACTGGCTGGCGGCAATGCCCAGCAAAAGGGATTCGGCGGTTGCGCAGTGACGTCCCAGATAAATCAGCGTAGGACGGATCACATAGCGACACAGTTCGCTGGCAGCGATACCCATAAATCCCTCGGATCTTGTTATTGGGCGGCGAAACCTGAAGGGGGCCTTGGCAGCGGTGGATCGACTCAGGCTCGCCGGAAGCGGATCACGCCGCTTGAGTTGAAGTGTAGTGTCATATTCGCGACGTAAAGGCCTGTTTTTAAAATATTTCCGGCTGCGAGTTATAACCCTTATATCCGATGGTGCTTATGCGCCAAGAGTAAAAAGTGAAATATCAGGCAATAAAAAGCCCCGCGTTTTAAGCGAGGCTTTTGCTTTTGCTTTTGCTTTTGCAGCCTTTGCGGCTCTCAGGCAATCAATGCCTGACGGGTACGGTCGATCACGGCCTGCAGCGGTTCGGCGCTGGAGTATTGATCGGGGTACAGACGCTCGCTGTGGCGGGCGATCCCGTGTTCATTGACTACGGTGAAGCTGAAGCAACCTTTGCGAGCGGCCATGATCAGGCAGTTCATTGGAGCAAAAGCATTGGTTAGGGTGCGAATGGCATCCTGAGTATGGATTTGAGTAGACATAGTTATTAGGTGTTCCTACAAATGACACGGATAAGAACCGTGCAACGTTAAAACGTTCCAGTAATGTCGACCACCATTGGTCGAACAAAGAACCCGACTGGAACAAAGCAGCCAGTTTGAAGCGCTGATAATTTGGCGCGCTTGGGCTGGCAGGTAGGTACTTAGGAGGGCAGGCAACACATCAAGGGCAAAGGTTCTGGGCCCGGGGTGAAGATCCTGATCAATTTGCAGGTTGGTTCGGTCAGAGTAAGTAGCCTTCGCAACACCCTTTGCATTCATTCAAAGGCGGTGTCGTCGCAAGATTTACCTGGAAACCATCGAGGGGTCGTTCCCGCTTTTTTCGGTGAAGGCTTCTGTGAAGAAGATTGACCGTGGGGATGTGTTCGACCGGAATTGACTTTCAGCTTGGTACTAACGCCGCGGATACTAACGGATCGAAATGGGTAAAGCAAACTCTGCGGTGAAAAATATTGCAGGCGGGGGACAGATCTGCCTTGCGAGACGCTGGACTGCCCCGAACTGGCTCACATCTCGACCGTTGGTCGGTGAGGGATTTTTTGTAAAACCACGCGACAGAGCGGCTTATCCCCAGGATTACTGCCAAAACGACCCGAAAAAGCGCACCGATATAACCGGGTAACAGGTACTTGTGCACATTAGTTGCGCGCGCTGTAACGGCGCTGTCACATCAATCCTGACTCCGGTGGCTGCCTGTAACGAAAGTTTAAGTCAATGAAAAACATCGCTTTTTTTTGTTGGTGAAAAAATCGTCAGTTTGACTGCGAGCCCCATTCTACAAGGCTTTGCGACGGTTGGAGGGCGGTTGTCCACTGAGTTATCCACAGCTTCTGTGGATTGTCCCGAGCGCTTGCTCTAGGACGGGCGTGCCGGGTTATTTTTCGACTTTACCTGTAAGAAAAAGAGAGTAGAGTGGCGCGCCTTCCGATCTGTCCCACAGTGCTTTATGAAGTTTCGCTCAGTATCAGACTCTGTTACCTCAGAACCTCCCCGTGTTACCTCCCCTAAGCGATTTTCCGTGCGCGTTGCCGAGTGGCTGCTCGACAGCCCGCGCCTGAGCGACAGCCATAATGCCAAACACCTGGCCGGCCGCTTGCTCAAGCAACCGGCGCGCGAAGGCGTGGTCGCTGCGCAAAGCCGTCTCGGCCAGTTGATGTGCCGCGAGTGTGGCAATGCCCGGGATCGCCGGATCGGTCAGGATCTGTTACGCCAGGCCGCCCGCGCCGGCGATCACCGTGCGCAACAGGAACTTGGCCTCATCGAAGACTGAGCTGTCCAAGTTCTGACACCTTGGTTAACCTTCAGACTTTATCGGATCGGCAGGAGTGGCTATGGCTATGGACTTGACCAGCGTGCTGCTCGGTCTCGCAGGGGCGGGGCTGCCGCTGCTGGCGTTGGCCTGGCAACTGCAACGCCGGGCGAGCGACCGACAAGCCGAGGTGGCGTTGCTTGAAGAGCGGCTGGCCATGGCGCAACTGGCGCAGGACGGGCTCAACGCTCAACTCGATGCCAGCCGTGACGAAGTTGCCGATCTCGGCCAGGCCAACGCGGCCAAGCAAGCTGACCTGGCGGCTCTGCGCCGCGAAGTCGAGTTGCTGCAAATCGAGCGCGACGACGCCCGTGATGCCTCTCACGCCTGGAACCTCGAACGCGCCAACAAAGAGGCGGAACTGCGTCGCCTCGACGCTCAGGCGGCTTCGCTGAACGCCGAGCTGCGTGAACAACAGGAAAGCCATCAACAACGCCTCGACGACCTGCAAGGTTCGCGCGATGAGCTGCGTGCGCAGTTCGCCGAGCTGGCAGGCAAGATCTTCGACGAGCGCGAACAGCGTTTCGCCGAGACCAGTCAGCAGCGCCTTGGCCAGTTGCTCGATCCGTTGAAAGAACGCATTCAGTCTTTCGAAAAGCGCGTGGAGGAAAGCTATCAGGCCGAAGCCCGAGAGCGCTTCTCGCTGGCCAAGGAACTGGAGCGCTTGCAGGCGCTCAACCTGCGCCTGAGTGACGAAGCGACCAACCTGACCCGTGCACTGAAAGGCCAGAAAACCCAGGGCAACTGGGGCGAGCTGATCCTTGAGCGCGTGCTGGAACACGCAGGTCTCGAGAAGGGCCGCGAGTACCAGACCCAGGTCAACCTCAAAGGCCCGGATGGCGAGCGCTTCCAGCCGGATGTGATCATTTATCTGCCGGCCGACAAACAAGTGGTGGTCGACTCCAAGGTCAGCCTCACGGCGTATCAACAGTACGTTGCCGCCGACGACGACACGCTTGGGCAGATCGCGATCAAACAGCACGTGCTGTCCCTGCGCAATCACGTCAAAGGCCTCGCCGGCAAGGATTACAAGCGCCTGGAAGGCCTGCACAGTCTCGATTTCGTCTTGCTGTTCGTACCGATCGAAGCGGCGTTTTCGGCGGCATTGCAGGCCGAGCCTTCGTTGTTTCAGGAGGCGTTCGATCGCAACATCGTCATTGTCAGCCCGACCACGTTGCTGGCGACACTGCGCGTCATCGACAGCCTGTGGAAGCAGGAGCGCCAGAGTCAGAACGCCCGGGAAATCGCCGAGCGCGCCGGTTGGCTCTACGACAAGTTCGTGCTGTTCATTCAGGATCTGGACGAGGTCGGCAATCGCCTGCAACAACTGGACAAAGCCTACAGCTCAGCACGCAACAAACTGACAGAAGGGCGCGGCAACCTGGTCAGCCGCAGTGAGCAGCTCAAACTGCTGGGCGCACGGGCTAGCAAGAGCTTGCCGGCGGATCTGCTCGAGCGGGCGATGACGGATGTCGATGGGCTGGTTGAGTTGCCGGAATAAAGATCTTGTGCTTTTAAAGCGGCAAATACCGACTCAACAACGCCCGCAACGCCGCCGGCTTCACCGGTTTGGCCAGATAATCCAGACCCGCTGCATGCACCTGCGCGACCATCTCTGGTCGCCCATCGGCACTGATCACCACACCCGGCACCGGCTCACCCAGACGCGTACGCAACCACGCCATCAGTTCGGTGCCGGTATCGCCGTGATCCAGGTGATAGTCGACCAACGCCAGTTGCGGCCGCACCCCGTCACTGAGCAGCGCCTCACATTCCTCGCGATTGCGCGCTGTCCAGACCTGACAGCCCCAGCGACTCAACAGACTGTTCATGCCGATCAGAATGCTGTCTTCGTTGTCGATACACAGCACCCGTGCGCCGTTCGGCAACTTGCCATTCAACTCGACAGCAGCGCTCGCCGGCAGAGTCTGCGTGCGAGCCAGCGGCACACTGACACTGAACACGCTGCCGCGCCCTGGCCATGAACGTACACGCAGGGTATGGCCGAGTACGCGACACAAACCATCAGCGATCGCCAAGCCCAGTCCCAGACCTTTTTCGGCGCGGGTCTGATGGCTGTCGAGGCGTTTGAACTCTTCGAAAATCACCTGCTGCTTGTCTTCCGGAATACCCGGCCCGCGATCCCATACCTCCAGACACAACTCCCCACCACGTCGCCGCACACCCAGCAGCACCGGGCCTTTGGCGTAGCGGAAAGCGTTGGTCAGGAAGTTTTGCAGAATCCGCCGCAGCAACTTGATGTCGCTGTCGATGCGCAAATGGCTGCCACGCACACGGAAGCTCAAACCTTGTTCCTGCGCCAGCGCCTTGAACTCGGCACCTAGGGTGTCGAACAGCTCATTGACCACAAACGCCTTGCAATCCGGGTTGATCTTGCCGTTTTCCAGGCGGGAAATGTCCAGCAGATCACTGATCAGGTCTTCAGCTGAACGCAACGAGCTGTCGAGGTGGTGAACCAGTTTCTGCGCCTCGCTGCTCAAACCGTCGTCCTGATGGGAGAGGGCGGCAGAGAACAGCCGCGCGGCGTTCAACGGTTGCATCAAGTCATGGCTGACTGCCGCGAGAAAGCGGGTTTTCGACTGGTTGGCGGCCTCGGCGGTGCCCTTGGCTTCGGTCAAGGCGACGTTGAGTTGCGAGAGCTCTTGAGTCCGCTCACTGACCCGTTGCTCCAGCCCCTCGTTGGCCTCGGTCAGCGCCTGCTCGGCTTCACGGAACGCGGTGATGTCGGTAAAACTCATGACGAAACCGCCGCCGGGCATCGGGTTGCCGATCAGCTCGATCACCCGGCCGTTGGGGAACAGTCGTTCAGACGTATGCGCGCGGCCTTGACGCATCCAGTGCAGGCGTCGGGCGACGTGGACTTCCGCTTCGCCGGGGCCGCACAAACCGCGTTCGGCGTTGTAGCGAATGATGTCGGCGATTGGCCGGCCGACGCTGATCAGGCCGTCCGGGTAGTTGAACAGCTCCAGATAGCGCCGATTCCACGCCACCAGTTTCAGCGACTGGTCGACCACGCTGATGCCCTGGGTGATGTTCTCGATGGCGCCTTGCAGCAGGGCGCGGTTGAACTGCAACACTTCCGAGGCTTCGTCAGCAATTCGGACGACATCCTCCAACTGCATTTCCCGACCTTCGATGGCGGCTTTTACTACAGCTCTTGTCGAAGAGGCGCCGAGGACACCCGCCAGCAATCGCTCGGTGTGGGCGATCCATTCACCGTCGGCGTTCTGATTCGGGTTGAAGCCTTTGCCTTGGCGGTAAGCGAAACGGATAAAGCTTTGCCGCGCGCGTTCTTCACCGACAAAGCGTGCTGCCAGTTGCAGCAAATCATCAATCTGCACCGCCAGCATCGAGCGCGCACTCGGCCGGGCGCTGATTTCCTGGCCGATGAAACGCCCGGCCTGCCAGTGCTCCGACACACGTGTGCGAGACAGCACCGAAACCCAGGCGAACAACGTGAAGTTGCCCGCCAGCGACAGCACCACGCCTTGGGTCAACGGCGTGATTGGCAGATTCAACGGGTTGCTGTGCAGCCACGCCAGACCGGGGAACGTGTCCAGCGGCCAGCCGAGGCTGCGCGCGGCAATCGGCAGGATCAATGTGTAAAACCACAAGAAGGTGCCCGTAGCGAGACCGGCAAACACGCCGCGACGGTTGGCTTGTTTCCAGTACAGTGCGCCGAGCATGGCCGGGGCCAGTTGCGTCACCGCGGCGAAGGCGATCTGGCCGATGGTCGCCAGGCTGGCGGTGGAGCCGAGCAAGCGATAGGCGACGTAAGCCAGCAGCAGAATCACTACGATGCTGACTCGGCGCACCGACAGCATCCACTGGCGGAACACTTCAAACGGGCGCTCGGCGTTGTTGCGCCGCAATAGCCACGGCAACAGCATGTCGTTGGAGACCATGGTCGACAGCGCCACGCTGGCGACGATGACCATGCCGGTCGCCGCCGAAGCGCCGCCGATAAACGCCAGCATCGCCAGCGCCGGATGGGCCTGGGCCAGTGGGAGGCTGATCACGAACGAGTCCGGCAGCACATCGCTCGGCAGCAGCATCTGACCGGCGAGGGCGATAGGGACTACAAACAGCGCGGCCAAGGCGAGGTAAGCCGGAAACACCCATTTGGCCAGGCGCAGATCCTGCGGGTCGATGTTCTCGACCACCGTGACGTGAAACTGTCGTGGCAAACAAATGATCGCCATCATCGCCACGCCGGTCTGTACCACCATCGACGGCCAATTAATCGTTTCCTTCCAGTATTCCTCAAGGCGCGGGGCGAGCATCGCCTGATTGAACAAATCGTCGAAGCCGTCATACAGGCCATAAGTGACGAAGGCGCCGACGGCGAGAAACGCGAACAGCTTGACCAAAGACTCAAAGGCAATCGCCAGCACCATGCCACGGTGGTGTTCCGTGGCGTCGAGGTTGCGCGTGCCGAAGACGATGGTGAACAGCGCCAGCACCAGCGACACGATCAGCGCGGTGTCCTGGGCGCGGGTGCCCATCGCGTCGGCACCGGCGCCGATCAACAGGTTTACGCCGAGGACGATGCCTTTGAGTTGCAGGGCGATATAGGGGAGGACGCCGACCAGGCAGATCAGCGCCACGACTACCGCCAGCGATTGCGATTTGCCGTAGCGTGCGGCGATGAAGTCGGCGATGGAGGTTATGTTCTCCTGCTTGCTGATCATCACCATTTTTTGCAGAACCCACGGCGCGCCGACTAACAGCAAAATCGGCCCGAGGTAAATCGGCAGGAATGACCACAACTGTTCGGCGGCCTGACCAACCGCGCCGAAGAATGTCCAACTGGTGCAATAAACCGCCAGCGACAGGCTGTACACCCAGGCACGCACTCGCGGCGGCAGCGGCGCACTGCGACGGTCGCCGTAGAAGGCGATGGCGAACATGATGGCCATATAGGCCAGGGCGACGACGGCGATCAGCCCGGTGGACAACGGCATGCAACACTCCCGACAGAAGACTCCCCGGCACTCCTGCCCGGGCGGACAGTCTCGCATGAGTGCGGCGGTTAGTCAGTGTCGACCAAGGTCGTGGCGTGGCGGGGTGTCGCAGGTTTACAACCGGGTGATTTTTGGGGTGACCGGGCGGGGCTCTTCGCGAGCAGGCTCGCTCCCACAGAGTTCAGCATCGTTCACAAAATCTCTGTAGGAGCTGTCGAGTGAAACGAGGCAGCGATCTTTTGGTCTTCAAAATCAAGATCAACAGATCGCAGCGTGCCGCAGCTCCTACATGGCTATCGAGTCAATCCTGCTGCAATGCAATATCAATCAACCGATGCAGCTCTTCCACCTCCAGCGCCGACGCTGAAAACAGAATCCGGAACACCACCGGCGCCACCACCAGATTGATCAACCGATCAACACTCGGCGCCGTTTCATCGGGGTGCCGTTCGATGATGGTCTGCAACTGCGCCCCGATAATCGTCACGCAATACCCCGGCGTCGCGCTCGCCTGCACGTCGCGCATCATGTTGCGGCCCGGCTCCGAACTCATCTCGTCGAGGTATTGCTCGGCCCACGCGCGGACATCGCTACGCAGGCTACCGGTTTGCGCCGGCTCGCTGTCGGGACGCATGCGGGCGAGGGCGACGTCGGCCAGCAACGCCGCCAGATCACCCCAGCGCCGATAAATCGTCGACGGCGTCACCCCGGCGCGCGCCGCGATTTGCGGCACGGTCACAGTTGAACGCTCTTGTTCTTGCAGAAGCGCGCGGACTGCCGAGTGAATCGACTCTTGCACTCGGGCACTGCGACCGCCCGGGCGTAAACCTTCTTTAATAGCCATGCGGCAGACCTTAACACAAAGAATTTGCTTTAAGCGTTGGGCGGTAGCACACTCCGCAAAAGCAAAAAATTAGCTTTTGCGGAGTGTGCACATGAATAGTCCCGTTTCCCATCGCTCGAACCTGTGGTTTCTGGCGATCACCTTACTCAGTTTTCTCGCCGCTTCCACCGCGCCGACGCCGTTGTATCACCTGTATCAGGATCAACTGCACTTCTCGGCAGCGGTGCTGACCCTGATTTTCGGTGTCTACGCGTTGAGCCTGCTGGCGGCTCTACTGACCGTCGGTTCGCTCTCGGATCATTTGGGACGCAAACCGGTGATCTTCACCGCGGTGCTGCTCAATGCGCTGGCGATGTTGCTGTTTATCTATGCCGACAGCGTCAGTTGGTTGATCGGAGCGCGGGTACTGCAAGGTTTTGCCACCGGCATGGCCACTGCGGTGTTAAGTGCGACGCTGCTCGATACTGACCGCCAGCACGGGCCATTGATTAATAGCGTTGCCCCGTTGCTCGGGATGGCATTGGGGGCAATGGGCTGTGGTTTGCTGGCCGAATTTGCCCCGGCGCCGTTGCAACTGACTTACTGGCTGCTGCTCGCGCTGTTTGTGGGGCAGGCGTTGTACGTCTGGCGCCTGCCGGAAAGCATTACGCCGCAAGTCGGGGCGTGGGCCTCGTTGCGGCCGACTTTGCATGTACCGGTTCAGGCCCGTGCCACGTTGTGGCGAGTGCTGCCGCTGAACACCGCGACCTGGGCGCTCGGCGGTTTTTATGCATCGCTGGCGCCATCGCTGGTGCGCACCGCCACCGGTTCCACCTCCAACCTGATCGGTGGCGCGACCGTGGCGGCGTTGACAGTGACTGGTGCGCTGATGATTTTCACCTTGCGTAATGGTGCCGCCACTCGGGCTTTGCAGATAGGTGCAAGCTTGCTGCCGAGCGGTCTGGTGCTGATTCTGCTGGGTGTGCACAGCGCCAGTCTGTCGCTGTTTTTCCTCGGTACGCTGGTCGCCGGTTGTGGTTTTGGTTCAGGCTTCCTCGGCGCGGTACGCAGCCTGGTGCCGCTGGCATTGCCCCATGAACGGGCCGGGTTGATGTCGGCGTATTACGTGTTGAGCTATCTGGCGTTTTGCTTACCGGCTCTGCTGGCAGGACATTTCACCCATAGCCTCGGACTGCTTGCCATGACCGATGTGTATGGCGGGGTACTCATCGTACTGGCCGTCGGTGCTTTGTTGCTCAGTCTGCGTCCGCAACCGGCCAAGGTGTGCGGCGCTCCATAACCGCAGCGCTTTCGGTTAGCCTTGCCCCAGTCATTCTGTTCTCGGATCCACTCATGAAGATTATTCGCAGCAAGGCCTTCACCGCCGACCGAGCCTGGGGCGCACTCGATATCGCCAACATGAACGGCATCACCACACGTCTGCACTGGACCGATCAACCGTATAAATGGCACATCAATGACGGCGAAGAAGTGCTCGTGGTGCTCGATGGGCAAGTACAGATGCGCTATCGCGAAAACGGTGAGGAAAAGCAGACGTTGCTCGAAGTCGGAGACATCTTCCACGCCTCGGTCGGCACCGAACACGTCGCCCATCCGCAGGGCGCGGCGCGGATTCTGGTGATCGAGAGCGAAGGCAGCGTCTGACTGCTTATCTATAAAACAGATAACAGTTAGAGAAATTACCCGTTATATAGATATTCGATTCAGATCTACCATGGACTCAACCTCACCAGAGGACAGGAGTTCATGATGACTTGCCCTAACAGCGTTAAACCCGGCATCAAGCCGTTCAGCCAACTTCAGCATCCGCGCGAAGTGATCCGCCAATTCACCCCGAACTGGTTTGCCGCCACCATGGGCACCGGCGTGCTGGCTCTGGCGTTGGCGAATTTACCGGTCGCGATTCCGGGTTTACACGCCGTGGCCGAAGGGCTATGGCTGTTCAACATTCTGTTGTTCACGTTGTTTACCGCTGCCTATGCCGCCCGCTGGATACTGTTCTTCGATGAAGCGCGGCGGATTTTTGGCCACTCCACTGTGTCGATGTTCTTCGGCACCATTCCCATGGGCCTGGCGACAATCATTAACGGCTTTCTGCTGTTCGGCCTGCCGCGCTGGGGCAATGGCGTCATCCATCTCGCCGAAGTGCTGTGGTGGATTGACGTGGCGATGTCGCTGGCCTGTGGCGTGTTGATCCCCTACATGATGTTTACCCGTCAGGAACACAGCATCGACCAGATGACGGCCGTTTGGCTGTTGCCCGTGGTAGCCGCAGAAGTAGCTGCGGCCAGCGGTGGATTGCTCGCACCACACCTGAGCGATGCCCACTCGCAACTGGTGGTGCTGACCACAAGCTACGTGCTCTGGGCATTTTCCCTACCGGTCGCGTTCAGCATTCTGACGATCCTGTTGCTGCGCATGGCCCTGCACAAACTGCCCCACGAAAACATGGCCGCATCGAGCTGGCTGGCCCTGGGCCCGATCGGCACCGGTGCGCTGGGCATGCTGCTGCTGGGCGCTGATGCGCCGGCCATCTTCGCCGCCAACGGTTTGCCGGGCATTGGTGAAATCGCTGCGGGCCTTGGTTTGGTGGCCGGGATCACGCTGTGGGGTTTCGGTCTCTGGTGGATGCTGATGGCGCTGCTGATCACTGCTCGTTATCTGCGAGACGGCATTCCGTTCAACCTCGGTTGGTGGGGCTTTACCTTCCCGTTGGGCGTTTATTCGCTGGCAACGCTGAAACTTGCCAGCACCTTGAACCTCGGCTTTTTCAGTGTGGTTGGCTGCGTGCTGGTGGCGTTGCTGGCGGTGATGTGGCTGATTGTGGGCAAACGGACGGTGCAAGGTGCGTGGCGTGGCGAGCTGTTTGTCTCGCCCTGCATTGCAGGTTTGAAGAAATAACCTGAAAAGTTTAGGTAAGGTGTGGCCTGGATCGCGGTTCGAGATTCCAATACAAGAACCCAGGCCTCACTACCCAACATCAGGGAAACACGGAAGATGAGTCACCCCTCACAGTTCAACCTGCTGCGCACCCGGCGTTTCTTGCCGTTTTTCATCACGCAGTCGCTCGGTGCGTTCAACGACAACGTGTTTAAGCAGTCGCTGATCCTTGCCATTCTCTATCGGCTGACCATCGAGGGTGACCGCTCCATCTGGGTCAACTTGTGTGCGTTGCTGTTTATCCTGCCGTTCTTTCTGTTCTCGGCGCTGGCCGGGCAGTTCGGCGAGAAGTTCGCCAAGGACGCGCTGATCCGTCTGATCAAACTCGCGGAAATCGCGATCATGGCGGTAGGATCGGTCGGCTTCCTGTTCGATCATCTGTCGCTGATGCTGGTGGCGCTATTCGCCATGGGCACCCACTCGGCGCTGTTCGGGCCGGTGAAGTATTCGATCTTGCCGCAGGCGTTGCGTGAGGAAGAGTTGGTCGGCGGCAACGGTCTGGTGGAAATGGGCACATTCCTGGCGATTCTCGCCGGGACCATCGGCGCCGGGATCATCATGTCCTCGACCCACTACGCGCCGCTGGTGTCGATCGCCATCGTCGGCATTGCCGTGCTGGGTTATCTGGCCAGCCGCAGCATTCCCCGCGCAGCGGCGTCATCGCCCGAAATGCGCCTGAACTGGAATGTTTTCAGTCAGTCCTGGGCCACATTGAAACTAGGTTTGGGCCAGACGCCTGCGGTGTCGCGTTCGATTGTCGGCAACTCGTGGTTCTGGTTTGTCGGGGCGATTTATCTGACGCAGATCCCGGCCTACGCCAAGGAGTGGATGCACGGCGACGAAACCGTGGTCACCCTGATTCTAACGGTGTTCTCGGTGGGGATCGCGCTGGGCTCGATGCTTTGCGAGAAGCTCTCCGGGCGCAAAGTCGAGATCGGTCTGGTGCCATTCGGCTCGTTCGGTCTGACTGTGTTCGGTTTGCTGCTGTGGTGGCATTCCGGTGGAATTCCCGACAGCGTCACCGGCCATAGCTGGACCGAAGTGCTTGGCTTTGGCCACACCTGGGCGGTACTGGTCGACATCCTCGGCCTCGGTATTTTCGGCGGTTTCTACATTGTGCCGCTGTATGCATTGATCCAGTCGCGCACCGCCGAGAACGAGCGGGCGCGGGTGATCGCGGCCAACAACATTCTCAACGCGCTGTTTATGGTGGTGTCCGCCATCGTTTCAATCGTGCTGTTAAGCCTGGCCAAGCTGTCGATCCCGCAACTGTTCCTCGTGGTGTCGCTGCTGAACATCGGCGTCAACGCCTACATCTTCAAGATCGTCCCCGAGTTCAGCATGCGTTTCATGATCTGGCTGCTCAGCCATTCCATGTACCGCGTCGAGCATCGCAACCTTGAAGCGATCCCGGATGAAGGCGCGGCGTTGCTGGTGTGTAACCACGTGTCGTTTGTTGATGCGCTGTTGATTGGCGGCGCGGTGCGTCGGCCGATTCGCTTTGTCATGTACTACAAGATCTACAACCTGCCGGTACTGAACTTTATCTTCCGCACGGCGGGGACTATTCCGATTGCCGGACGCAACGAAGACATCCAGATCTACGAAAAGGCCTTCACCCGGATCGCCCAATATCTGAAGGACGGTGAACTGGTGTGCATTTTTCCGGAGGGCAAGTTGACGGCCGATGGCGAGATCAACGAGTTCAAGGGTGGGTTGACGCGGATTCTCGAGGAAACGCCGGTGCCGGTGATTCCGCTGGCATTGCAGGGGTTGTGGGGGAGTTTCTTCAGTCGCGATCCGAACAAGGGCGTGTTCCGCCGGTTGTGGTCGCGGGTGACGTTGGTGGCGGGAACGCCGGTGACGGTTGAGGCGGCAGAGCCATTGAGGTTGCAGGGGTTGGTGGGGGAGTTGCGGGGCACTGTTAGATAGTTGTCGCCTGATCTGGCCTCTTCGCGAGCAAGCTCGCTCCCACAGTTGGAATGCGTTCCCCTGTAGGAGTGAGCCTGCTCGCGATAGCGGTAGAGGCCTAAGCGCTGACCTTGAGCCCGATCAACCCGGTGATGATCAACGCCACACTGGCCAGCCGAATCAACGCCATTGACTCACCAAACAGAATGATCCCGGCAATCACCGTACCCACGGCACCCACGCCGGTCCAGATCGCGTAGGCCGTGCCCAGCGGCAATTCCTTCATCGCAAGGCCGAGCAGGCCAAGGCTGATGGCCATGGCCGCAACGGTCAGTGCAGTGGGAAGTGGACGGCTGAAGCCATCGGTGTATTTCAGGCCGACAGCCCAGCCAACTTCGAACAGGCCGGCGAAAAACAGAATGATCCAGGACATGAGAGACCTCCATCGATTGACGGGGTCGTCCCCAGATTAAAAAACTCGATCGAGCCGCGAGGTCGTCCCCGCGTTGCGCAATAGAGTGCCGCGCATTAACCCGGGGATCAAGTTTCCCGATCAGTCCGTAGCTCGTTGAGCCAGCGCCTGTTCATCTTCTTTCTCGCTCATCCGCCGGAAATAAGTGGAGAGCAACGCTCCGGAAATGTTGTGCCAGACGCTGAACAACGCGCTTGGCACCGCTGCCAGTGGCGAGAAGTGTGCGCTGGCCAGTGCGGCACCCAACCCCGAATTCTGCATGCCGACTTCCAGCGCCAGCGATTTGCGCTGAGCCAGCGGCAATTTGAATAGACGTCCGGTGAAGTAGCCCAGCAAGTAGCCGAAGCTGTTGTGCAGCATCACCACGGCCATGATCAGCAAACCGGATTCGGCGATTTTTGCCTGACTGGCGGCGACCACCGCAGTGACGATGATCACGATGCTGACCACCGACACCAGCGGCAATACATCCACCGCGTGACGCACCTTGTCACCGAGCAACCGTTGCGCCACCACGCCAAGGATGATCGGCAGCAGCACCACTTGCAGGATCGACCAGAACAGCTCCATGAACGATACCGGCAGCCACGCCGAAGCCAGCAGCCAGATCAGCGCCGGGGTCAGCAGCGGGGCGAGGAGGGTGGTGACGGCGGCGATGGCCACCGACAGTGCCAGATCACCGCGAGCCAGCCACGTCATCACGTTGGAAGAGGTGCCGCTTGGGCAGCAACCGACCAGAATCACGCCGACGGCGATTTCCGGGGGCAGGTGAAACACCTGGCAAAGCAACCACGCCACGCCGGGCATGATCACGAAGTGCGCAACCACGCCCAGCGCCACACGCAATGGATGGCGGGCGACAGCGGCGAAGTCGTCGAGTTTGAGCGTCAGACCCATGCCGAACATCACCAGTCCGAGCAGCGGCACGATCGCGCTTTTCAAGCCGAGGAACCACGAAGGTTGCAGGAAGGCCACGACGGCGAAAATCAGAACCCAGTAAGCGAAGGTATTGCCGACAAAGCGGCTGAGTGCAGCCAGTGCGCGCATGGCTTGTTCCTTGTTATGTGAAAGCGTTAGGAAGCTAAGCATACGGTGCTTGCAAAAAGATCGCAGCCTTCGGCAGCACCTACAGGAAAATGCATTCCAAATGCAGGCGCTGCCGAAGGCTGCGATCTTTTTTCAGGCACCCTCTATAGAAGAAGGTGCTTGCGAGAGGCTTTAGATCCCTTGCGGAGTCTCTTCACCACCCAACGCTTCAACCAGCGCCGGCAGGAAGTCGCCGAACGTCAGCATCATCAGGGTGAAGCTGGCATCCAGTTGGCCCAGGGCTTCGTCGCCGCCGTCCTGTTCCGCCTGATCCTGCAACAGATCTTCGAACTTCAGGCGCTTGACGGTCATCTTGTCGTCGAGCATGAACGACAATTTGTCCTGCCAGGCCAGCGACAGTTGAGTGACCACTTTGCCGGTACTCAGGTGCAGCTGGATTTCTTCGCTGGTCAGGTCCTGACGCTTGCAACGGACGATGCCGCCGTCTTCGTGGGTGTCGCGCAGTTCGCACTCGTCCAGCACGTAGAAGTCGTCAGCGGCTTTCTGCGTGGTAACCCAATCCGTCATGACCGCCGTTGGAGCCATCTTCACAGTCAGTGGGCGAACGGGCAGGGTGCCGATCACTTCACGCAAGGTCGACAGCAGGTCTTCGGCGCGTTTCGGGCTGGCCGAGTTGACCAGAATCAGCCCTTGCTTCGGCGCGATGGCGGCGAAGGTCGACGAGCGGCGGATAAAGGCGCGCGGCAGGAACGCCTGGATGATTTCATCCTTGATCTGGTCGCGTTCTTTCTTATAGACCTTGCGCATCTGCTCGGCTTCGATTTCTTCGACCTTTTCCTTGACCGCGTCGCGCACGACGCTGCCCGGCAGAATGCGTTCTTCTTTACGCGCAGAAATCAGCAGGAAATCACCGCTGATGTGCACCAGTGGAGCATCTTCGCCTTTGCCGAACGGCGCGACGAAGCCGTAGGTGGTCAACTCCTGGCTTGCACATGGACGCGCCAGTTTGGTGGCCAGTGCAGTTTCCAGCGCCTCGGCGTCGACAGGCAGGTCTTGGGTCAGGCGATAGATAAGCAGGTTTTTGAACCACATGGGGTGAGTCTCTCCTTTATACAAAGGGGGGCATTATTGTCTTCGCCGTGGCATAGGCCAACCCTTCTCTAAGCCTTTGGAAGGCCTGAGAAAATTATTTAAAAAAGTGCTTGCCAGAGGTGGGGTCGCTCCGTAGAATGCGCGCCACACCGAAGCGAAGGGTGATTAGCTCAGCTGGGAGAGCGTCTGCCTTACAAGCAGAATGTCGGCGGTTCGATCCCGTCATCACCCACCATTCGTTTCATGTGTTACGCGCAGCGGTAGTTCAGTCGGTTAGAATACCGGCCTGTCACGCCGGGGGTCGCGGGTTCGAGTCCCGTCCGCTGCGCCATATTCGGTAACCTGGAACGCTGAACGCCAGGTCACCACGGAAAAACCCGCTGAGGCGGGTTTTTTTCTGTCTCAAGTTTGTACGTTGTACCCGCGGGATGTGTCGTTTCATCGGTTTTCAGGTTTTTTTGAAAAAAACTTCAATTAAATCAACACTTTATGAAAACTTGTGGCATAATACGCCCCGTAACGAAGCGAAGGGTGATTAGCTCAGCTGGGAGAGCGTCTGCCTTACAAGCAGAATGTCGGCGGTTCGATCCCGTCATCACCCACCATTCGTTTCAAGCGTTTCGCGCAGCGGTAGTTCAGTCGGTTAGAATACCGGCCTGTCACGCCGGGGGTCGCGGGTTCGAGTCCCGTCCGCTGCGCCATATTCGGTAATCTGGAACACTGAACGCCAGATCACCACAGAAAGCCCGCCTAGTGCGGGCTTTTTGCTGTCTGGCGTTTGGGGTTTTTTCGCTGCATATATCTATGTAGTGCCTGCCAGACGTGCCACTTTCGGACAATGGGCAATGTTATTCGCTTGCTCAAGGCCTTGAGCAAAAAATCAGCGCCGGCGCTGTGAGTCCGCAAATGTTTGTCGACAAAGCCGCCAACGCCGGAATCCTCAGCGTTCTTCTTCCGAGCAAAACCTGGCCGCGTGTCGGAAAGGTTGCGGCATCATCCGCTGTGAAGAACGTACCGGCCAGGCATTGATCATTCGCCGTTACGCTGGTGGCGATAGTCGCTGACCGCTTCGTACACCGCTTTACGCAGTCGGTTGATTCCGCCTATCGGGCGATGTGCTTCGATGCCAAACCATGGGTTGAACGAAAGGTTGTCGCATAGGAGATTTTGCTGTGGTGTATCGAAATCCTGAGGTGGCAGGGTGATGCGGGCCACGGATTCGAACGGTGCATCTTGCTCGCGCCACTCGATGCTGGTGTCCTCGATCGGCATGTATTTATTGGCATCCTGGCGCTGGATCTGCAGCACGTAACAAGCAGGCACGCGATCCGTTGATAACTGCTGATTCAGGGCACCGCGCAGGAAGTTCGGCAAGTCGTGGTTCTGCTTGGGCAAGGTGTAGGTTGGGCAATTGTCCGGATCGGGCGTTACCCGAAATTTCACATTGGCCTCACCCAACTTGTAGGGCGATACCGAGAAGTAAGTCGTCCCGGTCGGACTGTCCGGCGGCGGCGACAGTGTTGCCAGCGCAATAAACAGATGGCGGATCTGCCAAGTGCGTGGATCCCATCCCGGAAAAAACGCCATGACCTTTTTACCGTCAGCCTGCGCCGCCACATTCTGACGATACTCGGCGACATCGCTGACAAAGAAGTTCGGGTGACTGAACATCACGAAGTCTTGTTCGCGCTGTTGCTGGCGGTTACCGAGCAGTTGCATGCCCGGCACGTCGAGCAACTTGATCGCCATGCCACGGGCGTCGCGCATGCTGTCGAACTGCGGATAGGCATTGCCATTGGACAGTCGAATCATCGCCTGCCAGGTTTTACCCGGCTCACTGAAGACACCCTGTCGCAATGACTGTGCCAGTTGCGGCAGAACCTGCACCTGCGCTTTCACACAACCATGGGCCTTGGCGTGAGCGTCGCGTAAATAGCGAGTGCCTTCGCGGTGTTGATCGACGATGCGCACGGCCGTCTGGATCACATCCTGAGTCATGGCCGACTCGTCTGGCGGAATCTGCTCCAGTGCTGAAACCGGGCCACGGTGCTGCCAGGCAAACCACGCCGTGGCGACGGCCCAGCCGAGCAGTCCGATGGCGAACACGATCAACAACGTTTTGCCCAGCAATCGTCCCAGCCACAACCAGACTCTGGCCAACAAAGGCAATTCTTTCTTGAAGGTCGAGATCATGGCAATTGCGCCTCGAGCGGGCCGCCCAGAACTTTCAGGTATTCCAGCAATGCCCAGCGTTCTTCGGGCTGCAACAGCCGGCCGATAACGCCATTGCCGCGCTCGCCGGCGCGGAATTCATGGCCGCTGTTGTGGTTGCCGGTAACCCGCGTGTCGAACACAAAACCATTGGTGAAGGCTTCGGTGCGGTAGCCCAGATGTCGCGGGTCGTATTCGAAGGTGCCTTTATAGAAGGTGGTGGCGCGCTCATCCTGCGGCGACAGCAATTGATAAATGCTTGGTACCGAACCGTTGTGCAGAAACGGCGCGGTAGCCCAGATGCCGGCCAGTGGGCGCGCCTTGTAGGCAACTTGTTCGCGAACGCCGATCGGCAGACCAAAACCGTCGAGCCCGGGTTTCTCCTCAGGCGTCACCTTCGCTTCGCGATAAGCGCGGTTTTCGACGAATGCGGTGACGTAAGCCAGGCCTTTAGCCACTGACAACTGGCTCAGATCGAGCGGTTGCGTCGGTGTTGGATGCAGCTTTACGTCCATCTTTTCCAGCTCTTTCAGATCCCATTGCAGCGCCGTCAGGTCGAAGCGGTGGGTGGCGATGTTGTTGGCGGCGTTCGGGTCGGTGCCGATGACATCCACGGGCACCATGCGCAAATGCTGCACCCATCGTTCGCCTTCCTGGGTTTTGCGTGGGACGTGGCAAGCGGCGCAGTTCTCTGTAAACAGCGCGCGTCCCTTGGCTGCCTGCGATCTGTCGACGGTGCCAAACAGAGCTTCCGGCCAGGCGGGTGGTTGTAGGCGTTGCAGGGTTTCTTCGATCTTGTGCAGGTCGCGTACACGGACGCTGGAAGCGTAACGGTCATCGCCTTGCAACGGCTGACCGTTGGCGTTGAAGAACTGCAGCGTGGCACCCACCCCCAATGCCTCGCCGATGTTGCGCGCCATAGGTTGTTGCGCCGAACCGTTCCACTGCACCCAGTCGAACGTCCACATATCCCATAGCTGCGGGTAGTCCACCGGCGCGTTGGCCACGCGATAGTTGGCGGGGGAGATGGCATCGCCGAACGTCGCGTTGGCAATCCGCCCGAAGGCATCGGCGCGGCCCGGGCCTTCCTCGGTGGGGTAGAGGCCGCGATGCGTGTCGTTCCACGCGACTTTCAGAAAGGTGTACAGCGAGCTTTTGAAATCCTTGCGCAATTGCTCGTGGCGGGCGTCGTAGTCATCGCCCAGCACCTGTTGGGCAAAGCGTTCGAATTTCCATGGGTTGAGGTAAGTCGAGGTCAGACTGGCGACCAATGCCTGTCCGAAACTGCCACCGCGTAGCGTAGGAACACTCGACGGCAGTACGTGCTGTGCCGAACCACCGTCAATGCGCACGGCCTGGCCGTTGAAGCGCAGTTCACCGGTGTGGCAAGCGGCACAAGTTATATCCAGATATTGCTCGGTGCTCCCGGGATTCTGGTGTCGCGCAAAGCCGACGGGCAGGTTGCCGGGATTGCCCGGCGTGGCTTTCTGTTGCGGATCGACGAGAAAACCGAAGCGCGCGAGGTATTCGGGGGCGGCGAAACGTTGCTGCGAAAAGGGCAACTCCAGCGCCTGAAACCACTCATAGCGCAGCCCTTTGACTTGCGTGCCCTGGGGCGTGAAGTAATAGGTCTGTCGTTCTTCTTCCGCCCACTGATTCAGGTAATGCACCTGCTGCGCGGGGGTGTAGAAGGGCATTTTCGGATTGGCCACGTAGTACAAAACCACCGCGAGGACGAGTCCCAGCAGCACGACGACCAGAGCCAGCACGCGGAATAAAAGGCGCAAGATAAACATCCTTGTCGAATTGTTGCGCTGTTATGCCTGAGCATGACCCTGCGTGGCAAGTGGCCATTACGCCAGATGTTGGGGGAATGTAAGTCGGTCGTTGTCGCGACCAGATGACATAAGCTTCATCATTGCTTTGCCCAAATGCGTTTTAATCCCTGAACTTATCGCAGGTTTACTGCTCTCATGCCGGTAGCCATTGGTCGTGGCGGCCTGATAAGCTCGCGGCTTTACTCGATTGCCCTTTCGGCGCATGAACAAGGAAATAGCATGAAACAGCATCGGTTGGCGGCGGCGGTAGCCCTGGTTAGCCTGGTCCTCGCGGGTTGTGATTCGCAGACCAGCGTAGAGCTGAAAACCCCGGCGCAAAAAGCTTCCTACGGTATCGGCCTGAACATGGGCAAGAGCCTTGCTCAGGAAGGCATGGATGATCTGGACTCCAAAGCGGTAGCCCAGGGCATCGAAGATGCCGTCGGCAAGAAAGAACAGAAGCTGAAAGATGAAGAGCTGGTCGAAGCCTTCGCCGCGCTGCAAAAGCGTGCTGAAGAGCGTATGGCCAAGATGAGCGAAGAGTCGGCATCCGCTGGCAAGAAATTCCTCGAAGAAAATGGCAAGAAGGCTGGTGTGACCACCACCGCTTCGGGTCTGCAGTACGAAGTCGTCAAAAAGGCCGACGGCCCACAGCCTAAGCCGACTGACGTAGTGACCGTTCACTACACCGGCAAGCTGACCAACGGCACCGTATTCGATAGCTCCGTCGAGCGCGGCAGCCCGATCGATCTGCCAGTAAGCGGCGTGATCCCGGGTTGGGTTGAAGGTCTGCAATTGATGCACGTTGGTGAGAAGTACAAGCTGTACATCCCTAGCGATCTGGCTTACGGCGCTCAATCGCCAAGCCCGGCAATCCCGGCCAACTCGGTTCTGGTTTTCGACCTGGAACTGATGGCCATCAAGGATCCAGCCAAAGAAGGCGCCGCGGCCAAGTAATTAGCCAAGGCTTCGACAACAACGCCTCGCTTATGCGGGGCGTTGTTGCATCTGGACCTTGGCAAGGGTAAACAGAGCGAACCGATGGCGGTCGGGGGAGTCATAGCCTTTGAGGTTGCTCGCTAGACGCCCTCAGCCGCCAAGTCAATGAAATATTGGGTTTTTTTATGTGAGTAAAAAACGCCCGATCTGAGCGTAGCCCTTATGAAACGGGGCTTTCAGCGCTGAAATGCAGCTCTGTTCACAAGGTTATCCACAATTTGTGTGGATAACATTTCAACGGGAGGAATAGATGAAAGCTCCGTGGAATTTCGCTCGATTCCTGCCTCTGGCCGGCCGTCTGCTGGCTCGCGGTCGCCTGCCGACGCTGCTGTTTGCCGTGGCCAGCAAAGGCGCCGCGCAAGGCAATAGACTCGGCAAACTCAAAGATGATCTTCGTATACTTCAGGCCTTGTGCCTGGCCTACTGGCGCGGTGAGTACCGGGCGATCAGCCCGAAAGCCTTGGTTTCGGTGGTGGCGGGGTTGATGTATTTCCTCAGCCCGGTGGATGCTATCCCGGATTTTATCCCGGTATTCGGCATGCTAGACGACATCGCCGTCCTCGCCTGGCTGATGAAAACCCTCGACGATGAACTCAACGCCTTCCGACTTTGGCGCAACCGCTTGCAACCGGAAAAACTGGCAGTCGTCGAACGTCTGCCCGATACCCCCGAGCAACTGCAACTCCAGGGCCCGAAAAAGCCCTGATTGTCGAAGTCCGCTTACAGATAGATACCCCCCGCGACCTTGGCCGCTGTTAGGATTACACTTCTAAGGAAAAGTGCCGACTCGCTAAGTGTTGTTGTCCTACGGGGTAGTCATGGATATTCAGATAATTGCACGCGATGGCGAACCCGAATATGCGGTTTTGCCATGGGCTCAGTATCAGTCTCTACTGAAAGCAGCAGGCATCAAAGAAGCACCGCCACAGCAGGCGTCAGCGCCGCTCGTGGCAACACCGGACCCGATTCTTCCAGGTCTGGATCAACTAAGCAGTTTGCGCGAAGGGAAGGGCATCGCCGTCGAGGCGCTGGCCCGCACGGTAGGCATCAGCCCGTCTTATCTGGCCATGATCGAAAGTGGCGAGCGTCTGCCCGACGCCGCGATTCGCCGCAGTCTGGCCTGGGAGCTGACGGTGCCAGGGTGGAGGGAAGAATCGTGAGCGTACGCATCAGTCGTCAACATTGGGACGGATTGCTGGGGGAGCTGGATCAGGCGCGCAGGCAGCGCCATCTGTTGACCTATCGGGCCTTGCTCGAACGTTTGCAATTGCCGACACCGGCTATGCAAACCTTGACGGCCGCGTTGGAGCATCTGGCCGCGCTGGATGCCAAGGCCGAACAACCATTACGCAGTTCGCTGGTGATAAGTCAGGGCGCCAGTCGCCTGCCGCGTACCGGTTTTTTTGAATGCGTCGAGCGCCTGGGGCGTTTTTCCGGGCCGTCCGATGGCGTCGCCGCAGCGTCATGGCATGCTTCGGAGGTCGTCAGAGTCTTCGAATACGAATACCCGGAATCGGCGGAGGCTTGAGTGTTTTTACGACTCAAGGCGCGAGCCGGTTACTGGCTGGCTCGCCGGCTGTTTCACTGGTCGTGGTTTGTTCGCCAGCCCCGAGGCTGGCGCTGGCTTGAAGGCCAGTTTGCGCGTATGGCTACCCTCGGCGATGTCGGCGCGCAAAGCTTCTACGGCCACATCCTGACCTTTCGCGGTGTAGGGTTGGGAGCGCGTGAAGAGGGCGTGCGACTGTTGCGGCTGGCGGCACTGGCCGGCGATGGCAAAGCGGCTTATCAGGTCGGGGTGATCAGCCTGACGGGTACACCGAGCAAAGCGCCTGACCCTGCTGAGGCCGCACGCTGGTGGAGCATGGCTGCCAAGGCCGGGCATCCGTTGGCCGAGCATAAGTTGAAAGAGTTGAGTGCGCGGGATTCAACGCAGTAAGTCTATCTGTGTCCGCTCAATAAACGTGGCGTGAGGGAAACCTCACGCCACGTTTGCGTTTTCGCCTGCCTGTTTGTTTTTTTGGATAGTTTGAGGATTAGTCCTACATCTATTGCCTACTCGCCTGACTTCTTTCCTGATTGATCCCCCGCACAGTTCCCGCGCCTAATTTTTGCGCGAGGGAACGTTCATGCTCGACCCGGTTATTCAGTCCACCCCGCACCCAAGCGTGCGTTGATGGAAGCCATCACCCGTATCGAGCAAGCACTCGACAGCTTCCCTGACACCCTCAGCCTCTACCGCGAGCAGCTCAAACACTGGGCCAGCCGTGCCGCCGACACAGTCAGCCATGCCGCAGATCTTCCGTCGCTGATGGGCATCGAGCGGATCATCCGCTTTGGTGAGAGCAGTACCGCCGTCAGCAGTAGCGACGACCAGTTTTTCTCCAACGTCGTGCAGTGCCCGAAGGGCGGGCTGATGCTGATCGAGAGCAAGTTCGAGTCGGTGTATGACATCCCGCTCGGCAACATCGTGGTCGATGTGGTGGCAGTGGATGGTGGCGAAACGACGCCCATCACTCTGGATGCTCAAGGCAAGGGGCAGTTCAAGGGCACAGAGGGCAAGTTCTACCGGGTGCAAGTGCACGGTGCTGTCAGCCCGGAACAGGTTGAAGATCTTTTTGAGTCCTACGATGGCCTGACCGTTGAACTGGATGATTGGCTGCGTAGCGAATGGCAGGGGTTCAAGCCACAGTGGTCGCAGTCGGTGGCGACGGCGGCGGGTAACGGCATGCTGGCCGGGAGCTGGGCGGCGATCGAGGGGGTGTGGGACAGCATTGGATTGTTGTCGGAGATTCTCCAGGATCCGGGCAAGTTTGCCCAACGGTTGGGAAGTGGCGCAACTGATCTGATCAATCTGGCAGCTACCGCGCCTGAGGTGATGGAGCAGCTTCAACTGCTGGTCAGTGACGAGGCGGCCCTGTGTTTGCTGCTACGCACGGCGAGTCTCTGGCTGGAGATGTTGCCGCCCAGTGAGATCGCCGGCAAAACTGCTGAAGCGGCGTCGATGATGATCGTGCAATTGCTGATCGATGTGCTGATCAGCGTTGTGCTGACTTTCGCCAGCGGCGGCGCAGGGATCGCGTATCTGACGCTGCGTCTGGCGGATCGCGCAGTTCAATTGCTGTCAGCGGTGACGCGGTTGGTGAAGGCGCTGTTTGCCATCGTCCACGGCTTCATCAAGTACGTTGATCAGTACAAAACCGTTGCCGCGCGCGGCATAGCGGCCGGCGTGAAAAAAGGCCGGATGCAACTGCGCTGGAATGCCAAGCGCAACGCCTCGCTGAAGAAAGACGAACCTCACGACGATAAGCCCGATCAGGCTAAAAACCCCAACGGCGACAGCGCCGACTGTGTGCCCTCGACCTGCACCAACGGCTGCCCGGTGTCGATGGTCACCGGTGAGGAACTGCTGACCCTGACTGACGGCACGCTCGATGGATTGCTGCCGTTTGAGTTCACCCGCTTGTATCGAACCAGTGCCGCCGAAATCGATGTCGGCTTGGGGTTTGGCTGGAGCCATTCGCTGGCGCATCGGCTGGAGTTCGATGGCGATTTTGTTGTTTGGGTCGACCATGAGAACCGGCGCACGCGGTTTCCAGTGCCGAGTGCTGAACGGCCGGCGATTCACAACAGTCTGTCGCGGGCGGCGATTTTTCTGGGGGATGAACCTGAGGAACTGATTCTTGCGCTGGCGGGGGACACGGCGCGGTTTTATCACTTTCGGGCCGGGCGGCTAACGGCGGTCAGTGATGGGTATGGCAATCGTCTGCGCATCTCTCGGGATCGTCAGGATCGTATTGAGCGGCTGGATAACGGGGCGGGTCGATCGCTATTACTGCGCTACGACCGCCAGCATTTGGTGGCCGTCGATTATCAGTCGTTTCAGTTGGCTGAATGGACGACTGAACAAACCCTCGTCAGTTATCGCTACGACGCTTATCAACACCTGATCGAAGCGTGTAACGCCGTTGGCGACAGCGAGCGTTACGACTACGACGATCAGCACGTCATCCTCCAGCGTCAGCTGACCGGTGGGGCGAGTTTCTTCTGGGAGTGGGAACGGGCCGGAAAATCGGCGCGCTGCGTGCGGCACTGGGCGTCGTTCTCGCAGATGGACACCCGCTACGTCTGGGATGACGACGGCAGCGTCGCGGTGCATTACGTCGATGGCACCGAAGAAACCTACGTGCACGACGAGCGCGCGCGGCTGGTGCGCAAGGTCGAGGCCGACGGTGGCGAGCACCTCAAGGCCTACGACGACGCGGGGCGTTTGATCGCCGAGCAGGATCCGCTCGGCGCGGTCACCGAATACCGATACGACGACGTCGGACGCCTGATTGCGCTGCTTCCACCGGACGATGAGCCGACGTCCTACGAGTACCGCAACGGTTTCCTGCACAGCCGCTCTCGCGGCGAGGCGGTGTGGACGTACCGGCGCAATGCCCAGGGTGATGTTACCGAGGCGGTTGATCCCGACGGGCAGGTCACGCATTACCACTACGATGCGCGTGGGCAGTTGCTGTCGATCCGCTATCCGGACACCAGTCGGCATGTGCTGGTCTGGAACGCTCTCGGCCAGTTGGTTGAAGAAACCCTGCCCGACGGCGGTGTGCGGCGCTTTTCCTACGATGCGCTGGGGCGGCGGACCACCAGTCAGGACGAACACGGTGCGCTCACGCGTCAGCACTGGGATGCCGTGGGCCGACTAATTCAGACGACGTCTCCGGGCGGCAGCACCCGCGCCTACAGCTACGGCGCCTATAACCAGGTCACCGCCGAACGTGACGAACTCGGCCGCATCACCCGTTACGAATATGACGACGATCTGCATCTGGTCTCACGCCGAATCAACCCCGACGGTACGCGGGTGCAATACCGCTACGACCATGCACAACTTCTGCTCACCGAAATCGAAAACGAGTCCGGCGAAAAGTACCGTCTGGACTACACGCCGACCGGACTGATCCGACAGGAAACCGGCTTCGATGGCCGGCGCACGAGCTACGCCTATGACCTCAATGGTCACCTGCTGGAAAAAACCGAGTTTGGCGATGACGGCTCGACGTTGGTCACCGGATACGAACGCGATACCGCCGGCCGCCTGCTGGTCAAAACCCTGCCCGACGGGATCAAGGTCGAATACCGCTATGACCGCCTCGGCCGACTGACCGGCGTCGACGACGGTCAGAAGCATCCCCTGGCCTTTGAGTACGACCTGCAAGATCGCCTGATCACCGAGCATCAGGGCTGGGGCACCCTGCGTTACACCTACGACGCCTGCGGCCAGCTCAAACGCATGCGCCTGCCGGACAACAGCAAACTCGATTACCACCACGCCAAGGGCGGTGCACTCAGAGCCATCGACCTCAACGGCGCGTCACTGACGCGCCACGTTTACCAGTCCGGTCGCGAGCAACAACGCCAGCAAGGTCTGCTGCTCAGCGAATATACCTACGACGATCAGGGCCGTTTACTCGCCCACGCCGTAGGCCATCAGCACGATTCGCTGTATCGCCGCGATTATGCCTACAGCGCCAACGGCAACCTTGAGCACATCGCCGACACCCGCCACGGCCAACGCACCTACGGCTACGACGCTCTCGACCGTTTGATCCGCGTGCGCCACTCGCGCGACGAACTGCCGGAATCCTTCGCCCACGACCCAGCCGGCAACCTGCTGATGCAGGACCGGCCCGGCCCGACGCAGATCAAGGGCAACCGCCTGCTGATGCAGGGCGACCGCCACTACGACTACGACGCCTTCGGCAACCTGATCCGCGAACGCCGCGGCACCGCGCAGAAACTCGTCACCGAATACCGCTACGACTGCCAACACCGCCTCATCGGCCTGACCCGCCCCGACGGCAAAACCGCGTCCTACAAATACGATACCTTCGCCCGGCGCATCAGCAAAACCGTCGACGGCGCCACCACCGAGTTCTTCTGGCAGGGCGATCACCTTGTCGCCGAAAGCAGCCAAACCCACCACCGCAGCTACGTCTACGAACCCGGCACCTTCCGCCCGCTGGCGCTGCTCGACGGCAAAGGCCCGAAGCGCGCCTGCCCGTTCTATTACCAACTCGATCACCTCGGCACCCCACAGGAACTCACCGACTACAGCGGCGAAATCGTCTGGTCGGCGCAATACGACGCCTACGGCAAAGTTGCCGCGCTGACCCTCGCCGCCGAGGAATACCTCGACCAGCCGCTGCGGTTTCAGGGGCAGTATTTCGACGCTGAGAGTGGACTGCATTACAACCGGCATCGGTATTACGACCCACGGCTGGGCCGGTATCTGACGCCGGACCCGATCAAGTTGGCGGGTGGGTTGAATCAGTACCAGTACGTGCCGAATCCAACGGGGTGGGTGGATCCGTTGGGGTTGAGTTCGAACTGTCCGCCGCCGAAGAAGCCGGGTTGTACGGTGCCGGGTGATGTAAGTGGCGCTAAGGTCAATGAAGGTGAGCCAGCGCTGCCGAAGATGACAGCGCAGGAGCGGAGGGCGAGGATTGATGAACTAGCTGAAGAAAACGCATACCGACGTTTGCATGAAATGGAGAATCCACAAAATGGAGAGCATTTTTTAGAAAAACACGGCGCTCAAACAACTCTGCAATCTCAATTTGAAAGAATTACTTCAGGGAAAAATCCAACGACTGGTGTTGTTGAGACTTACATCGGTGGATCAAAAGACGGAGAGCCTAAAATTCCAAGCGCGGCCACTCATTTTCTCAGTCATAGAGATCAGTTAAATGCTATCTACAGAGCGAAACTAATACTTCGTCAGACCAATCTTCAAATATCGAAAAGGCCCATGGACATGGGAAAGATAATTGGGGAAGGTTATACGAAAGACGGAGTTTAAGGACAGCAGAAGAAAGCTGTCGTTATTCTCAAAGCAAATGGCGGAACTGTAACGTCGTATACGGATTTTGATTGATGAAAAATTTATATAACATTGTGGATGTAAAAAATTTACTGTTTGTTTTTGATATCGAAAATACTTTTGATGTTGAACGAGAGCGAATTATAGTTGAAAAAAACGTAAACGATACTCGGCAGCTGACAGAGTTGTTCGATATTTTGTTAAAGCCTGAATTTTATGAGTACACAGATGCCGAGCAAAAGTCTCTCATAGATACAGTCGATCATTTTTTGAAGGAGGATGACAATTTTGATCGTGTCTTTAATCGAATGACGACATATTTTGATGATGACGTTACGGATAGGTCCAGTTTCATGAGGGTTTTGCTGGAGTGTTTGACAAAGTATCGAAATGAAAAAGACTTTGGCTAACAATTTACAGATTCACAATGTGCAATGAGAGGACGGCGCCTTCGCGAGCAAGCCCGCACTTCACGCAAAGTTTTAACCGACTAGTTGCGACGTCTGGTGTGCGGGCGCTGCCACAGCGTCGAGTTCATGCACGCTACACCCCGGAACATTCTTCGCATGATGCTTAGCCTGCGAAGCCATTTCCGCGAGCTGGCTGGCGTCGAGTTGTGCGCACGCTTCGGGATGCAGATGCACCACACCGATGGACAGTGACAGCAGCGGAAATTCCTGCCGCACCCCCTGGCGATTCGGCGCAATGAAGCAACCTGCTTCAAGATGCTCGGGGCGGTAGAAGCGGCGGCATTGGCTTTGGAAGTCATCAAGCAACTGGTTGAGGCGTTTGCGCCAGTCTTCGGGGCCAAGGACGAGCAGGAAGTCGTCGCCGCCGATGTGGCCGACGAAGTCGCGGGTAGGGTCGACGCGTTCGTTGAGGCACTGCGCCAGGCACAGCAGGACTTCGTCGCCGCGGCCGTAGCCGTAGATGTCGTTGAAGGGTTTGAAGCTGTCGATGTCGACGTAGCAAATGATTGATTCGCGGGCCTGTTGCAGCAGGCGCGTCAGGCATTGCTGGATCGGCACGTTGCCGGGTAGCAGGGTCAGCGGGTTGGCGTAGCGGGCTTGCTGGATTTTCAGTTCGGTGATCAGTTTGAGCACGTCGATCACCCGACCGAGGCCGAGATAGCTGCCGTTGAGGGTGATGATGAAGTCTTCTTCGATCCGCTGACGGGCGCGGCTGGTGATCAGGCGACTGACCTGTTGCAGCGACTGGCTCATTTCCACAGCGAGGAAGTCGTCGTTCATCAGGCGGCTGATGGGTTTGCGCGCGAACAGGTCGGTGGCGAACGGTTTTAGCAGGGCATCCGAGAGAGAGTGGCGGTGGACGATGCCGCACGGCTGGCCTTGTTCGTCGAGCACGGCCAGTGAGTTGAGGTTGGCCTGGCGGCGGAAGGCTTCCAGCACGGTGGCGGTCGGCGTGTCGCGTGGCACGGCGGGTTGGTCGTTGAGCAGGGCGCTGAGGTCGCTGCCTTCGTCGTTCAGGGCCACGGCGCTGCTGTCGTGTTTAGGCATCAGGGCGCGGGCGTCACGGGGTGGCTGTTCCTGGGGGCGACCCAGCAAGTAACCCTGCACCAGATCAACGCCCATTTCGGTGAGCACCGCCAGTTCTTCCGGCAGTTCGATGCCTTCGGCAATGACTTGCGCCCGGGATGCTTTGGCAATCTGCAGGATCGAGCCGACGAATTCTCGTTTCAATGCATCCTGATGAATGCCATCAATGAAATGCCGGTCGATCTTCACGTAGTCCGGACGCAGTTCTGACCACAGGCGCAGGCTCGAATACCCGGCGCCGAGGTCATCCAGGGCAATCGAAAAACCCATCGCTCGATAGTGATGTAGAGCCGTTTGCAGCAACTGGAAGTCGTCGATTGGCGTCTGTTCAGTGAGTTCGATCACCACCTGACTCGGCGGGATGCCGAAGTCTTGCAGCAATTGCAGTGTCCGCCCTGGCTGATGCGCCGCTTCGAGCAAGGACTCCGGCGAGACGTTGAGAAACAGTTTGCCCGGCAGTTGCTGTTCGTTAAATCGACGGCAAGCACTCTGGCGGCAGGCGATTTCCAGTTCGCTCAAGCGTCCGGCCTGACGCGCCACCGCGAACAGCGCGATGGGCGAGTGCAGAGGGCTATTGGACGGGCCGCGAGTCAGAGCTTCGTAACCGAGAATACGTCGCTCAGAGAGGCAGATGATCGGCTGGAACAGGCTGTGTAAACCGCTTTGAGTCAGTATCGAGCTCAAGGCACTCAGCTGTTCGGTCGTGGTCATGGCAATCTCTGGCGATAAAAAAAGGACTGGGAGCGCTCTCGATGAAGAGAGTGGCTCCCAGTCCTTTATTGCACGACAGAATGATGACTGTTTGATGACGATCCGGGGATCGTCAGCATTAAATTGCCATCACCTTACTTCTTGGCCACCTGATTGCTCAGTTTCAGGTAATCCAGCAGAACGCGCCCGGTTTCGCTCAGGTAGGCATCGTCTTCCGGTTTGACCTTGTCCTGCTCGGCTGCCGCGAGGGCGTCTTCGTCTTCTTTCTTCAGCTCTTTGAGCGGTTCTTCGCCCTTGGCCTTGCGACGGAGGTTCTCCATCACCAGTTGCTTGGCGTCGATGCTGGCGTGCTGGGCACGACGATCCGCTTCATTGAGGCTGACGGTTTTTTCTTCCATCAGCTTCTGCGCCAGTGCCAGCTTGTCGCGGATGAACACGAACTCGGCATCCTTGGCGGTGCGAGTGTCATGCTCGGACTTGAGCTGTGCCAGGAACGGCTTGAACGGATCGGCCGCAGGTTTGATTGCAGCCTTGATGGTGTCCCACGGCATGGCTTCCGGCAGGGCACTCTCGCCGATTTCCTTGGTGTCGATCAGCGACGGGTAGTCGATGTCCGGCAACACGCCCTGATGCTGGGTGCTCTGACCGGAAACCCGGTAGAACTTGGCCAGGGTCAGTTTCAGTTCGCCATGGTTCAGCGGCTGAATGGTCTGCACGGTGCCTTTGCCGAAGGTCTGGCCACCGATGATCAGCGCGCGGTGGTAGTCCTGCATGGCGCCGGCGAAGATCTCCGACGCCGAGGCAGACAGGCGGTTGACCAGCAGCGCCATCGGGCCTTTGTAGAACGCACCCGGGTTTTCATCTTCCAGCACGTCGACGCGGCCATCGGCGTTACGCACGAGTACGGTCGGGCCTTTGTCGATGAACAGGCTGGTCAGCTCGGTGGCTTCCTGCAGAGAACCGCCGCCGTTATTGCGCAGGTCGATGACCACGCCGTCGACTTTGTCTTTCTGCAACTCGGTCAGCAGTTTCTTGACGTCGCGAGTGGTGCTCTTGTAGTCCGGATCACCGGCACGGAACGCCTTGAAGTCGAGGTAGAAGGCCGGGATCTCGATGACGCCGAGTTTGTAGTCCTTGCCGTCCTGCTTCAGGTTCAGTACGGATTTTTTCACGGCCTGATCTTCAAGCTTCACCGCTTCGCGGGTGATCGGCACAATCTTGGTGGTCTGGTCGTTCGGCGCATTGCTGGCCGGAATCACTTCCAGGCGCACCACGGTGCCTTTCGGGCCGCGGATCAGCTTGACCACTTCGTCCAGACGCCAGCCGACCACGTCGACCATCTCTTTGTTGCCTTGGGCAACACCGATGATCTTGTCGGCAGGGGCGACCTGTTTGGTCTTGTCGGCAGGGCCGGCAGGCACCAGACGCACGACTTTCACCTGATCGTTGTCGCTCTGCAACACAGCGCCGATGCCCTCGAGGGACAGGCTCATGTTGATGTCGAAGTTTTCCGCGTTATCCGGCGACAGATAGTTGGTGTGCGGATCGTAGGACATGGCGAAGGTGTTGATGTACGCCTGGAAGATATCTTCCGGACGGGTCTGATCCAGGCGCGACAATTGGTTCTTGTAGCGCTTGGTCAGGGTTTCCTGGATCTGCTTCGGCTCTTTGCCGGCGATCTTCATCCGCAGCACTTCGTCCTTGACGCGTTTGCGCCACAGGTCGTCAAGATCGGCGGTGGATTTGAGCCAAGGAGCGTCCTTGCGATCGATCAGCAAGGTTTCCCTGGTGGTGAAGTCCATCTTGTCGACGCCTTTGTTCAGCTCGGCAAGGGCGAAGTCCAGACGCGCCTTGACGCGATCCAGATAGCGCTTGTAGATGGTGAACCCGGCGTTGAGGTCGCCGCTTTTGAGGAAGTCGTCGAACTGGGTCTTCCACTTGTCGAATTCGGCGATGTCGCTGGCCATGAAATAGCTGCGCGACGGATCCAGCAGCTTGAGGTAGCTGTCGTAGATGATCACCGAGCGCGCATCGTCGAGCGGCGGCTTGCTGTAGTGGTGACGCTTGAGCAACTCGACGACGTTCAGGCTGGCGATGACTTCATCGCGATCAGGCTGCAATTTGTCCCAGCTGTTGGCTGCGAATGTATTGCCCGACACCGGCAACAGGCCGATGCCGATGAAAAGAGCGAGGGCGGTGCTGGGGAGCAAATGCTTCATGCTGATTCGACGCGGGGACAATTGATAACGCATATTAGGCCGTCTTTGAAGTCGCCGGTTCTACGAGAGCCGGTCGCATAATGCAAAAAGCCCGGCGCTACAGCTTCGGGCTCAGTCCAGACTCACTATGGAGGCACTGTGAAGGCATTGCAAGGCGTGGAAGGTCAAGTGGCATGGGTTGAAGAGCCGAGTCCTACGTGTGATGTAGGACAAGTCCGCATCCGAGTGGCGGCAGCCGGCCTCAATCGCGCCGATTTATTACAGAAAGCAGGGCTTTATCCGCCGCCCCCGGGTGCCAGCCAAGTCCTCGGTCTTGAGTGCTCCGGGGTGATCAGCGAGGTCGGTGCGGGCAGTTCGTGGCACGTCGGCGACCGGGTCTGCGCCTTGCTGGCCGGGGGTGGCATGGCCGAAGAGGTGGTCGTCGACGGGCGGCACGTGCTGCCGGTTCCCGAAGGCGTGTCGTTGATCGAGGCGGCGGCATTACCCGAGGTTTATGCAACGGTCTGGCTGAATGTGTTTCAGCTTGCGGCGCTCAAACCGGGTGAGAAAGTTCTCTTGCACGCCGGGGCAAGTGGAATTGGTTCAGCCGCTATTCAGCTGTGCAAGGCGTTCGGCAACCCGTGCTGGGTAAGCGTCGGCTCGACCGAGCGTTTGGCTTACTGTGAAGCATTGGGAGCCCAGGGCGGCGTAGTGCGTACGGATGATCTGGAAAGCTTGCGCGACTTCGGCCCGTTCGATGTGATTCTCGATCCGGTCGGCGGCAACTACTCGGCGCTCAATCTCAAGCTCATGGCGCTGGATGGGCGTTGGGTGTTGATCGGTTTGATGGGGGGCCGTGAGGCGAAGCTGGATCTGGCCCAGGTGTTGGCCAAGCGCGTGCAATTGCTGGGTTCTACGCTGCGCAGTCGTGACGATCAGTTCAAGGCCGATCTGTTCAGTGACCTGAGTCAGCATGTGTGGCCGTTGTTTGCCGAAGGACGCTTGCGTCCGCAGTTGGCCAAGGCTTTCCCGGTGAGAGACGCCGAGGCGGCATTTGCCGAGCTGGCGAGCAATACCGTTTCCGGAAAACTGGTGTTGGTGATTGACGACAGCCTGAGCTGAAAGAAAGGCCAGATCAAAAGATCGCAGCCTTCGGCAGCTCCTACGGTGGAATGTGTACACCCTGTGGGAGCTGCCGGAGGCTGCGATCTTTTGCTTTTATTTCCAGAGATGGATCGGCCAGCCGGCCTTTTCGGCATGTTCAAGCAGCACCGGATCCGGATTGACCACGTGCGGGAAATCGACCTTCAGCAACAACGGCAGGTCATTGCGTGAGTCGGAATAGAAACTCGCGCCCTCCAGGTTTTCCTCTTCAGCATCCAGCCACTCAAGCAAGCGGGTGATCTTGCCTTCGCGGTAAGTCAGGGTGCCGACGGTATGGCCGCTGTACACGCCATGCGCGACTTCCAGTTCGATTCCGAGGACTTCGTCGATACCCAACCGATCGGCAATCGGCTTGACCAGATGCGTGCCCGACGCCGAGATCACCAGAATCCGGTCGCCAGCCTTGCGGTGGGCGGCGATGGTTTTGGTCGCGTCGCTGAAGATGATCGGTTCGATGAAGTCTTCAACCCACGGGCCGACCAAGTGCTCGACTTCTTCTGGGGTGCGGCCGATCAGTGGTTCGAGGCTGAAGTCCATGTAGTCTTCCATGCGCAATTTGCCATGGCTGTAGGCATCCATCAGCTCGTTGTTTTTGCGCATGTACGATTCGGGATCGACCCAGCCCAAACGGCCCATCTGCTCGCTCCAGAGGGTGGCGCAGTCGCCATGGATGAGGGTTTCGTCCAGATCAAAAATTGCCAGGGCCATCAGTGCAGTTCTCTCTTCAACGTCAGCAAAGTCATCAGGCTACCTCACACAGGGCCGTGGGATCGATGGAAAGTGCCAGACGCTGACCGTCGGGGTGCAGATCGGCGGCCGAACGGTTGAGCACATCCACCACCAACTCTACGCCGCGCGCTTCGACGCGATAGCGGATGACGTTGCCGAGCAGGCTGTGGCTGCGGATCTGTGCGTCGAGTTCGCCGTTCAGGCTCAGTTCGATGGCTTCCGGGCGAATGGCAATGCGGTGGTTGATCGGGCGCTGCAACAGCTTCGACGCGTCGTCAGCATCGAGCAGGTTGTAGTTGCCGATGAAGCCGGCGGCGAACACATCGACAGGCGCGGTGTACAGGGTTTCGGCGTCGCCGCTCTGTACGATTTTTCCCTGATTCATCAGGAAAATCCGGTCAGACATGGTCAGCGCTTCTTCCTGGTCGTGGGTGACGAAGATCGTGGTCAGGCCGAGTTCCCGCTGGATCTGACGAATCTGTTCGCGCAGGTGCTTGCGAATCCGTGCATCGAGGGCCGACAGCGGCTCATCCAGCAGCAACAGACGTGGACGAGTCACCAGCGAACGGGCGAGGGCAACGCGCTGGCATTGGCCACCGGAAAGCTGATGGGGATAGCGACTGGCGAAGTCGTTCAGTTCAACCAGTTTCAACACTTCGGCAACGCGTTTATGGCTGTCGTCGGCATTGACCTTTTGCATGCGCAGACCGAAGGCGACGTTCTGTTCGACGGTCATGTTGGGAAACAGCGCGTAGCTTTGGAACACCATGCCGATGCCACGTTTCTGCGGGCTCAGCGGCACGATGTCGACGCCATCGAGCAGGATCTTGCCGCCATCGACCGGCGTCAGCCCGGCGATGCAACGTAGCAGGGTGGATTTGCCGCAACCCGACGGGCCGAGCAGGGTGACGAATTCGCCCTTGTTTATTTCGCAGTCGATGTCGCTGAACACCGTGGTGCCAGCGTAGTTTTTTTGAAGATGTTGGACGCTGACATAGCTCATTCGCTTTTGTCCTTGTTCAGAATGTTGGCGATCCAGGTCAGGACCAGCACGAATAAGAAGTAGGAGATGACCAGCGCACTGGTGAAGTGGCCGCTGCTGTTGCGCATGTTGTTCAGATAAACCTGCAGGGTTTCGTAGCGGGTGCCGACGAGGATGTTGGCGAAGACGAACTCACCGAACAGGAACGAGAACGACAGCAGCAACGCCACCATCAGGCCTTTGCGCAGGTTCGGCAGCACCACCAGAATTGCTGCCTGAAAGGTGCTCGCGCCGAGCAGTTGGGCGGCGTCCATCAGGTCGCGCAGATTGATCGCTTGGAGGTTGTTGGTGATCGCCCGGTACATGAACGGCAGCGCCACGGTGAAGTAGCAACCGATCAGAATCCACGGCGTACCAACCATCGCCATTGGCCCGGAACCGTAGAGCTGCAACAGGCCGACCGACGACACCACTGGCGGCACCGCGAAGGGCAGCAGGATCAGGATGTTCATCAGCGCATCGAGTTTGGGGAAGTGGTAATGCACCACAAACAGCAGCGGCAGGATCAGCACCACCGACAGTACCAGAGCGCCGACGCACACCAGCAATGACTGACCGAAGGCGTGCAGGAAGCGTGGATCGCTCCACAACTGGATGTACCACTTGAAGGTAAAGCCGCTGGGCAGAATGGTCGCCGACCAACTGCTTGCGATTGAGTAAATCAGTGTGCCCACAAGCGGTGCCAAGAGGATGGCGAACAGCAGGTAGACCACGACGCGGTGGTAGAGGCCGGCCGGGCCGGATTCAACGCGAGACATGGTAGCTCCTCTTCAACAGCAGTTGATGCACGACGGTCACGATGGTCATCAGCGCCACCAGCACCACGGCCAGCGCACTGGCAAGATTCGGATCGAGGGAGATATCGCCGGAAACCATCGCCGCGATACGGATCGGCAGCACGTTGAAGTTGCCGGTGGTCAGTGCATACACCGTGGCGTAGGCGCCGAGGGCGTTGGCCAGCAGGATCACGAACGTGCCGAGCAGCGCGGGGGTCAAGACCGGCAGACCGATGTGCCGCCAGAACTGCCAGCCGTTGGCACCGAGCAATTCGGCGGACTCGCGCCAGTCTTCGCGCAAGGCATCGAAGGCCGGGTAGAGCAGCAACACGCCGAGGGGGATCTGGAAGTAGGTGTAAAGGATGATCAACCCGGTTTTCGAGTACAGGTTGAAGTCCTCGATGATCCCGGCCTGCTTCAACATGATGGTGATGCTGCCGTTGAAACCGAGCAGGATGATGAACGCGAAGGCCAGAGGAACGCCGGCAAAGTTACTGGTCATGTTGGCGAAGGCATTCACGAAGTTGCGCAGTTTCGAGTCGACCCGGCGCAGGGAGTACGCACCGAGCACGGCGATGATGATGCCGAACACACTCGACCAGAAACTGATTTCCAGGCTGTACTGGATCGCCTGTCGGTAGAACTTCGAACTGAAGATCTTGCTGAAGTTTTCCAGGCCCCAACCGGACTCTTCCGATTGCAGGCTGTTGATCATCACCCAGATCAGCGGGGCGATTTCAAACACGATAAAGAACAGTGCGAAGGGCACCAGGCACAGTGCCGCCAGCCATTTGCCGCGAGTCATGGCATTCACTTGAGCAGCTCCCGGCACACAGGTTTGTCATGGGGCACGCCGAGCAGTTCGCAGACCATGCCGCAGATTTCGGTCTGCTTCGGTGCAGCGTCTGCGTTGAGGCTGAAGGCGTCGCCGAGAACAAACAGCGGTACCTGGCGTTCTTCCGGCAGCAGGCCGTTGTGCGAGCGGTCGTTGTTCATGCCGTGGTCGGCGGTCACCAGCACCTGATAACCGGCGTCGAGCCAGGCCTGTAAGTAGTCGGCGAGGATGATGTCGGCGAAACGCGCGCTGTTGCGGTATTGCGGGGTGTCGAGGCCGTGCTTGTGGCCGGCGTCGTCGATGTTCATCGGGTGAATCAGCAGGAAGTCAGGCGTGTGCCGCAGGCGCAGGTTTTCGGCGTCGGCGAACAGGTGCGAATCCGGGTAGTGATCGTTCCAGTAAAAGTGGCCGTGCTGGATCGGCAGTGATGGATCGTCAGTGTGGCGGTCGCGGGCGGCCACAAACGGCGAGCGGTTATACAACTCGCTGACCCAGTGATAGGCCGCGGCGGCGGTTTTCAGTCCGGCGTCACGCGCGTAGTGATAGATGCTGCGCTGGTTGGACAGGCGCGAGACGTCGTTGTGAACGATTCCGCTGTCGATCGGCGGCACTCCGGTGAGGATGCATTCGTAAAGTGGTCGGGACAGGGCGGGCAACTCGCACTCCAGTTTGTAGAGTGCGGCGCGTCCTGCGCCAACGTAAGCCTGCAGATGCCCCATGGCGTGACGCGCGACTTCGTAGTTGAGGCCGTCGAGCACGACAAGGATGACGTTGTGCTTCATAGGGGCGGTGACTCCGAAAACAAGGCTGGGACCGAACGTTGTAGGAGCTGGCGAAGCCTGCGATCTTTTGACTTTGCCTTTCAAGAGCAAGATCAAAAGATCGCAGCCTGCGGCAGCTCCTACAGATGAAGGATTACTTCATCTCTACGATGACTTCTTCGTTCCACTTCTGTGGCAGGCCTTTGGAGGTTTTCTCCCACGCATCGGCGTCCTTGATCGGCGTGACCTTTTTGTACTGCTCGTTCGGCAGCAGTTTGGCTTTCACGTCTTCCGGCAGTTGCAGGTGTTCGGCGCGGATCGGACGGGCGTTGCCGCGAGCGAGGTTGGTCTGGCCGGCGTCGCTGAAGATGTATTCGCGGGTCAGCTTGGCGGCGTTCGGGTTCTTCGCGTATTTGTTGATGATGGTGGTGTAGCCGGAAATCACCGAACCGTCAGACGGGATCAGCACTACATAGTCATCCGGGTTGGCCATCTTGGCCTTGTAGCTCAGGCCGTTGAAGTCCCAGACCACGCCGACTTCGATCTCGCCTTTTTCCATGGTGGCGATGGTCGGGTTGGCCATCGACAGGCGACCTTGCTTGGCGATGTCTGCGAACAGCAGCAGGGCAGGCTGGATATTCTTCTCGTCGCCACCGTTGGCCAGCGCTGCGGCCAGAACGCCGTTGGCAGCTTGCGCAGCGGTGCTCACGTCACCGATGGAAACCTTGTATTTGCCGCCCTTGAGGTCAGCCCATTTGGTCGGTACTTCGGAACCGTGCAGCAGCTTCTTGTTGACGATAAAGGCGATGGTGCCGGTGTAGGCCAGTGCCCAGTTGCCGTCCTTGTCTTTAGCCCAGTCCGGGATCTGGTCCCAGGTGCTTGGCTTGTACGGTTGCACCACGCCTTGCTTGACCGCGATCGGGCCGAAGGCGGCACCGACGTCGCCGATATCGGCGCTGGCATTATCTTTTTCCGCAGCGAATTTGGCGATTTCCTGGGCCGAGCTCATGTCGGTGTCGATGTGTTTCAGACCGTATTTTTTCGCGAGGTCTTCCCAGGTGCCTTTCCAGTTGGCCCAGTCATCGGGCATGCCGACGCTGTTGACGGCGCCTTCCGCTTTCGCAGCGGCTTCGAGGGTTTTCAGATCAGTGTCGGCCGCCATGGCGGCGGTGCACATTGCAATGGTCGAGCCTAACAGTGTTGCCAGGAAAAGCTGTTTCATTCCGAAGCTCCTTGGTCGTGTTCAACGCTGCGATTGCGGTTTGTGTTGGTCTAGGTCAGCAATACCTGAGCCAATTTAAGGGGGCTGGATGACACTTTCATGTCGGTGGCCTTGCTTCAGGCCTTTTATTTGCCCGGTATCGGCGGCTGCCAACTAAGCGTAGACCATGCTCAAAGCCCCGGCGGGCAAGGGACTTGGCCGATGTATTGCAAGTCGTTAAGGCGACCGTTGAGCAGGTTTGTCATCTCTTGGTCATCTGCACTGCCTAGGCTTGCAACACTCGTTAACGGCTTGCAGGTCGTTCGGTTTTTGCCCTGAAACAGTGCTGGTCTAGTCCAGATAGGTAACGTTGATGCGCGATGAGGCAACAAAAGCGGTGACAGCGATTGGCCAGGTGTTGCAGGAGCAACTTGACCACGGGCTATTGGCGCCCGGCAGCAAGTTGCCGGCCGAGCGCAAGCTCAGTGAGTTGTTTGGCACGACGCGGATTACTGTGCGTGAGGCGTTGTTGCAGTTGGAGGCGCAGGGGCAGATTTATCGTGAGGAGCGGCGGGGCTGGTTCGTTTCGCCACCGCGTCTGGCCTACAACCTGATGCAGCGCAGTCACTTTCACGCGATGGTCAGTGCGCAGGGGCGGGTGCCTTCGACCGAGGTGATTTCGGCTCGACTGCAACCGGCTTCGGCGGCGGTGTGTGCCTGGTTGCAGTTGCCGGCGTTGTCGAGTGTGATTCAGATTTGTCGGTCGCGGCGGATTGATGGGCGGTTGGTGCTTTATGTAGAGCACTATTTGAATCCGCAGTATTTCCCGGGGATTTTAGAGTTTGATTTGAATCAGTCGATTACTGAGTTGTATGCGCGGCATTACGATTTGCACTATGGGCGGGTGCGGTTTGAGATCGTGCCTACGTCGTTGTCGGTGGATGCGGCGGCGGCTTTACGGGTGTCGGTGGGGAGCCCGGGGTTGCGGATTGCTCGGGTCAATTATGATCAGCATGAGCGGTTGATTGATTGTGATCTGGAGTTTTGGCGGCATGATGCGATTCATGTCGGGGTCGATGTCGTTTGATCGGTTGGGTGAATATCCGTTGCTTCGGGTGTTGCTGATTAGGGTTCCGCCCTTACGGCGGGTCACTTTTTCCAGACGCCGAAAAAGTAACCAAAAAGGCTTGCTCCTACGTCCGGCCCGCTCGCTAAAGCTCGGGGTTCCTTCGCTCCGGGATCGATCCGGGCGCAGCGCCTACGGTTTGCTTCGCTGCACCTCCTCTCGCTGTGTTTGGCTGCGCCAAACGGTCGCTGCGCTCCCACGCCCGGATCAATCCCTCCACTCAGCCTTCCGACGTCGCCCGTGGACCAAGATCAAAAGCGGTACTCGAGCTTGCGCTCATTGTGTTGAGTGGTGAGAAGCAGAAGCGATATAGGTTTACCGGGTGTACTCGATTCCTGTGGGAGCTGGCTTGCCAGCGATGGCGGCCTGACAACCGACCAAGCTCTGGCAGGGTGTCTGTATTCACTGTGGGAGCGAGCTTGCTCGCGAAGGCGCCCCCACAGTCACTCCATCTCTATTTGGCTGCCCCGGCATTGGCATACAAATAATCCGTCGCCAACGATGCCAGTGTCCTCACGCCAACCACCAACGCCGATTCATCCACAAAGAACCCCGGATTGTGATTCGGCGCGGCCTTGCTTATGTCTTGGTCTCGCGGAGTCACGCCGAGAAACACAAACAGCCCCGGCACTTCCTTGGCAAAGAACGAGAAGTCCTCCGCGCCACCCACCAGCGGCGCATTCACCACATCATCCTTGGCCGCCCACTTCAATGTCGGCAGCATTTTTTCGGTCAGTGCCGGGTTGTTGATGGTCGGGTCGTATTTTTCGATGATGGTGACGTCGGCTTTCGCACCACCGCTTTCGGCGATTTTCTCGACGGTCTGGCGCACGTCCGCATGCAGCTTCTGGCGGATGCCGTAGTCGTAGGAGCGGATGGTGCCGGTCATGTCGACGGATTCGGGAATGATGTTGTAACGGGTGCCGCCGTTGATGGTGCCGATGCTGACGACAGACGGGAAAGACGAAATGTCGGTGCGGCGGCTGACCACGGTTTGCAGGCCGACGATGGTTTGGGCGCCGACGGTAATCGGGTCGATGCCGTCCCAGGGGCGGCCGGCGTGGGTTTGTTTGCCGAGGATTTTGATGCGCAGGTCGTCAGAGCTGGCGAGGGTGGCTCCCGGGCGGTAGGCGATCTGGCCGGCCGGGACGCCGGCCCAGACGTGCAGGCCGAAAACGGCGTCGGGTTTGGGTGATTTCATCACGCCTTCTTCGACCATCATTTTCGCGCCCCAGGTGTTTTTGCCGTCAGGGATGAAGTCGCTTGGGCCTTCTTCGGCGGGTTGGAAGTAGAACACCACGGTGCCGGGCAGAGTGTCGCGCATGCCGGTGAGGATTTTCGCCGTGCTCAGCAGGATCGCGGTGTGGGCGTCGTGGCCGCAGGCGTGCATCACGTCGACTTCTTTGTCGAGGTAGGTGCCTTTGGCCTTCGAGGCGAACGGCAGGTCGGCGACTTCCTTGACCGGCAGCGCGTCCATGTCGGCGCGCAGGGCCACGGTCGGGCCGGGCAGCGCGCCTTTGAGGATGGCGACGACGCCCGTGCGGGCGACGCCGGTTTTCACCTCAAGGCCCATGGCTTTCAGTTGTTTGGCGACCAATTCGGACGTGCGTTTTTCCGTGTTGCCCAGTTCCGGGTGGGCGTGGATGTCGCGGCGGGTTTCCAGCAGTTCGGGCTCAAGTGCCTTGGCCTGCGTGGCGATTTGTTCGCGGCTGCTGTCCATCGTGGCAGCCCCGGCGTGGCCGGCGAACAAGGTGAACAGAACGGCTTGGGCAATACGTGTGAGCTGCATCGGGTTTCTCCTTGTTTATTATTCTTGGCTTCCCAGCCTGTGACCCGAACGTCGTGCCTAAGTGCTATTCCTTCGGCTGGCCACCACCGGCGGTGATCACTTGCACGCTCATGCGTGGCGTCGCCAGATCCAGCCCGGCTTCGTCGAGATGGCGCTTGAGCGACAGGTTGAAGGCTCGGGAAACTTCCCACTGTTTGATCGGCGCGGTCTTGAAGCGGGCGCGCAGAATCGCGCTGCCGGACTCGAAACTCTCTACACCCTGAATCTCCAGCGGCGACCAGATATTGCGGCGTTGCAACGGATCGGTGCGCATTTTCTGGCCGACGTCGCGCATCAGTTTGATCGCGTCGTCGATTTCCATGTTGTACGGCACCGCCACGCGGAAGATCGCGTAGCCGAATTCCCGTGAGTAGTTCTTGATGCTTTTGATTTCGCTGAACGGGATGGTGTGGACGATGCCGTCGATGTCGCGCAGGCGCACGGTGCGGATGGTCAGGCCTTCGACGGTGCCGAGGTGGCCTCCGACGTCGACGTAATCGTCGATGGCCAGCGAGTCCTCAATGATGATGAACAGGCCGGTGATCAAGTCCGCCACCAGCGACTGCGCACCGAAACCGATGGCCAGGCCGATCACGCCGGCACCGGCCAGCAGTGGCGTGACGTTCATGCCCATGTTCGCCAGGGCGACGATCAGCGCGATGATGAAAATCGCCACGAACAGCACGTTGCGGATCAGCGGCATCATCGTCTGCGCCCGCGCATTGGCCAGGCCTTTGCGCGAGCGAGTGAGGGCGTGGTGCACGGCGGTGTCGGCGAGGATCCAGATCAGCCAGGAGAAAACCAGTGTGCCGATCAGGCTTAACAGTTTGACGCTGACGTCATGCCCTTCGCCTTCGGCAAAACCGATCAGCGATTGGCCCCACACGCGCAGGCCGAGTTCGATGAACACCAGCCACACCAGCAAATGCGCGAGGGTATAGAAAAAGTTTTTCAGGCGCTCGGAGTACAGCGCGTGGCGTTTCGGCCCGCGTTGTGGCTTGAGCGAATGACGGCGCACGAGGCCGTTGATCACCATGCACATCACCAGCAAAACGGTGCAGATCAGCGACTGACGCAGCGCGGTGCTGGTGTCGCCGGCGGAGACGAAGGTGGCGAACAGCGAGATGCCGACCAGCACCAGCGCTGGTACGTACCAGAAGGTGCCGAGGATTTCGATGGTGTCGCTGAGCGCGCGTCGGGTCAGGCGTCGGGACAACGGCTGGTTGCGGATCAGGTGGGCGATCGGCCGGCGGAATCGCAGGATGAACAGCCCGGTCGACAGCGCAGCGAGAACATTGGCGATGGTCGCGGCGGTGTGCGCCAGATGTACGCCGAGGCTCTCGATCAGGCGCGGGTCGTTCAGCGCCTCCCCGAAGGCGGCGAAGCTGCCGATCAGCCACAACGGCCGAAACGCCTGATGGCGCAGGATGTACAACGCGCGATGGCGGTGTGGGCCGTCGAGCAGGGAAAAAGCGATCACGCAGATCGCCGAGAAGCAGGTGCCGACCACCAGCGCGTAGGCCAGCACCATCGCCAGGCTTTTGCCCAGAGACGACGGCAACGCATAACTCATGTAGACGGTGATCACCAACGCGATCAACCACGGCCCGAGCTTGCGCAATGCGAAGCGCAGCATGTCGACGGCCCTGGGGTGTTGCGGCAGTTCTTCAGTGAGTCCGAAGCGCATGCGCACCCGGTGACTGACCCAGATCAGCGCGGCGGCAAGCAGGCTCCAGACCATGAGAATCATGGCGAAGCCGAAAATGATCGGCAGCCATTCACTGGCCGGGAGCATCAGCGCTTTCAGTTCATCTTTGGCCAGATCGAATTCGTTGGACCAGCGAGTGACCGGGCTGCCAGCTCCGGAAAACTGTTTCTCGAAATTGGCCAGGGTGCCGCCAATCAACCCGAGCACGCCTTCTTCGGGAGAGGCCTGGGCTTTTTTCGTGGCGTCGCGCAGTTTCTTCAGATCGGTCAGCAATTGTGCACGTTGCTTGTCGTTTTCCAGCGACTTGATGACTTCGTCAAGGGACTGGCCAAGCGGTTCCTGGGCTTCTGGCTGCGTCTTGGTGGTGTTGAGCAGGCCCGGCAGACCGACCGCGTGGGCGGGCGCCATGGGCAGCAGCGTCATCAGGCAGATGAGGAACAGGCAGGGTAGAGCAAAAAGACGAGCAAACACTAGGCGGTCAACCTCGCAAGGGGCGGATTCGCTGGAGTGTACGAGGCCGCATTAATCAATGCGAGCCGGGCGCGGATTTATTCGTTGAGTTTGGCGAGGATCTTGTAGACCACGGTGGCGAGTATCGTCAGCATGCCGATCCACATGGCGAACACCCCGGCGTTCTTGTCGCGGAAGTTGAAGCCGACGGCCAGCAGGACCATTCCGCTCAGGATGGGAATGAGCATGGCGTGGAAGGAGGACAACGAGATCATGGTGACTGCCTTGTCGGAAGGGATGATTTGAGTCTAGGTCGGTTTCCACCTGTAGGAGCTGCCGCAGGCTGCGATCTTTTGATCCTGTTTTTGATTTATAAAACACAAGATCAAAAGATCGCAGCCTGCGGCAGCTCCTACAGGGGGCGTGTCGTGCCGAATTGTTACGGCAATTCGCGGCAGGCGTAGAAGGCGCTCAGCACTTTGACCAGATGTGCCAGGTCATGGCTGCCGCACAGTTCACGGATCGAGTGCATGGCGAAGGTCGGCAGGCCGATATCGACCGTGCGCACGCCCAGATGGCTGGCGGTGATCGGGCCGATGGTCGAGCCGCAGCCCATGTCGCTGCGCACCACGAAGCTCTGCACCGGCACTTCTTCGGCCATGCACAGGTGACGGAAGAACCCGGCGGTTTCGCTGTTGGTGGCGTAGCGCTGGTTGCTGTTGACCTTGATCACCGGGCCGGCGTTGAGTTTCGGGCCGTGGTTGGCGTCGTGCTTCTCGGCGTAGTTGGGGTGTACGCCGTGGGCGTTGTCGGCCGAGACCAGCAGCGATTTCTGGATGGTGCGGACGAACTCGTCACCTTCCGGCAGCAGGCGACGCAGGGTCTGTTCGAGCATCGGGCCATCGGCACCGCAGGCTGAGCAGGAGCCGACTTCTTCGTGGTCGTTGGCGACCAACACGCAGGTTTCGTCGGTCTCGGCTGTGAGCAAGGCTTGCAGGCCGGCGTAGCACGACAGCAGATTGTCGAGGCGCGCGCCGGCAATGAAGTCGCCGTTCAGGCCAATCACCGCAGCGCTTTGCGTGTCGTAGAAGCTCAGCTCGTAATCGAGCACCACATCGGCGTTGAGGCCGTGTTCGCGGGCCAGTTGATCGGTGAGTACGGCGCGGAAGTCGACGCGTTCGTCACCGGCAAATTGCGCGAGGATCGGCGGCAGTTCGGTTTGAGCATTGATCGCCCAGCCCTGATTGGCTTCACGGTTGAGGTGAATGGCCAGGTTGGGAATGATCGCGATCGGGGCCTTGAAGTCGATCAACTGGCTCTCGACCTTGCCGTCACGGCGGAAGGTCACGCGGCCGGCCAGCGACAGATCGCGGTCGAACCACGGCGCCAGCAGCGCGCCGCCGTAGACTTCGACGCCCAATTGCCAGAAGCCCTGACGTTGCAGCTCCGGTTGTGGCTTGACCCGCAGGCACGGGCTGTCGGTGTGTGCCCCGACGAGGCGGATGCCACCGTGCAGCGGTGAGTGACGGCCCATTTTGATCGCGACGATCGAGGAGTCGTTACGAGTAACGTAGTAGCGGCCGTTGGGCTCGGTAGTCCATGGCTCGCGCTCGTCGAGGCGCACAAAACCGGCGGCCTCCAGACGTTGAACAAGGCTGGCGGTGGCGTGGAACGGGGTAGGGGAGGCCTTGAGGAAGTCGATCAGGCCTTGGTTCAACTCTTCGCGCATAAGAAGCTCCAGACAGCAATGGGCGGGAGTTTAACGCATCGGTTGGGGCATGACATGCGGTCGTTGCTGCGCATGCATAACCTGTAGGAGCTGCCGAAGGCTGCGATCTTTTGATCTGGTGTTTCGTAAATCAAAAACCAGAGCAAAAGATCGCAGCCTTCGGCAGCTCCTACATGGGGCCAGCGGTGCCATTCAGAACGGCGCCGGGCACTCGAAGCGCAGACGCTCACCGGTTTGCGGGTGGGTGAAGCTGAGCATGCTCGCGTGCAGGCACAGGCGCGGCCAGGCTGCCAGTGCCTGTTCGTGGGCATAGAGCCCGTCACCGAGCAGCGGATGCCCGATGGATAGCATGTGCACGCGCAACTGGTGCGAGCGACCGGTGATCGGCGTCAGCTCGACGCGGCACCAGTCGCCGCAACGTTCCAGCACGCGCCAGAAGGTCAGCGCATGCTTGCCGAATTCGTGATCGACCACGTGGCGCGGCTTGGTCGGCGGATCGTAGCGCAACGGCAGGTCGATGCTGCCGCTGTCCAGTACAGGCTGACCCCAGGCCAATGCGGTGTAGGCCTTTTCGGTTTCTCGGTCGTGAAACTGGCGCGAGAGTTCGCGGTGAGTGTCGGCGTCACGGGCGAGCAGAATGATGCCGGAGGTTTCCCAGTCCAGACGATGGACGATGCGCGCTTCCGGGTAGCCGTTTTCCTGCAGGCGGGTAATCAGGCAGTCCTTGTTGTCGTCGGCGCGACCGGGCACCGAGAGCAGCAGGGTCGGTTTGTCGACCACCAGTACGGCGGCGTCCTGATGGATGATGCGGATGTTGGACAACGGCATTAAAACAGCCTCGTAACAAATGCCAACGGCGGCTCAGGGCCATTCCGGTATGGGAATGGCCCTGAGCCGCCGTCGTTCCTGCCGTATCGACTCAGCGATCAGGCAGGGTGATGTTGAGTTCCAGAATCGAGCAACTGCCCTGGCTTTCCAGTGCAACATGTACGTCGTCGTTGCCGATGTTGACGTACTTGCGGATCACGTCGACCAGTTCCTTCTGCAAGGCTGGCAAGTAATCCGGCGTGCTGCGCTGGCCGCGCTCATGCGCCACGATGATCTGTAGACGCTCTTTCGCTACCGAGGCGGTACTTGGCTTTTTGTTGGCACGAAAGAAGTCAAAAAGGTTCATTACCTACCTCCAAACAGGCGCTCGAAGAATCCCTTCTTCTCGACATCGAGGAAACGGTGGGCTTTTTCTTTGCCCAGCAAGCGGTCGACGGTATCGCTGTACGCCTGACCGGCATCGCTCTGATCGTCGAGAATGACCGGTACGCCCTGGTTGGATGCCTTGAGCACCGCCTGGGATTCCGGGATCACGCCCAGCAGCGTTACCGAGAGGATATCCTTGACGTCTTCAACGCCAAGCATCTCGCCCTTTTCAACACGCTCTGGATGGTAGCGGGTGATCAGCAGGTGTTCCTTGATCGGGTCTTCGCCACGTTCGGCGCGACGCGATTTGCTCGCCAGCAGGCCGAGCATGCGGTCCGAATCTCGTACCGAGGACACTTCCGGGTTGGTCACGACGATCGCTTCGTCAGCGAAGTACATGGCCAGGTGCGCGCCTTTTTCGATGCCCGCCGGGGAGTCGCAGACCACGAACTCGAATTGTTCCTTGAGCTCCATCAGGACTTTTTCCACGCCTTCGACAGTCAGCGCGTCTTTGTCGCGGGTCTGACTGGCGGCCAGTACGTAGAGGTTTTCCAGACGCTTGTCTTTGATCAGAGCCTGTTGCAGGTTGGCTTCGCCGTTGACCACGTTGACGAAGTCATACACCACGCGGCGCTCGCAACCCATGATCAGGTCAAGGTTACGCAAGCCCACGTCGAAGTCGACGATTACTGTTTTGTGGCCGCGCAGAGCGAGGCCGGTACCGATAGCGGCGCTGGTGGTGGTCTTACCCACACCACCCTTGCCGGATGTAACCACGAGAATCTTGGCCAAGGTGTTTCACCCCTAAGGAAGAAGGACTTTTTAGCCCCTGAAAAACATCTCTTGAAAACTACTGCAGTCGGACAGCCTTGGCTGGAATTCGGCTTTTGGCCATTTTCCTACTTCGTTTGAGCCGTTTTCGCTACGTTTTAGAGATGCTTGGAAAATGCGGCAGTATCCGTTAAAGCCGAATGATGTTCAACACGTCGCCCGACAGGCTGACCTGTACGCCCGAGCCCCACATCGGATCGCGACGCAAGTCTTCGGAAACCTTGTAGTGGCCTGCGATGGAGATCAGTTCAGCGCTCAATTGCTGACAGAAAATCCGCGCCTTGGTGTCGCCCTTGACCCCGGCCAGCGCACGACCGCGCATCGGGCCGTATACATGGATGTTGCCATCGGCAAGAAGTTCCGCCCCCGGACTGACCGAGGACACCACGACCAGATCGCCACCCTGGGCATATATCTGTTGGCCACCACGCACTGGCGTAGTGATGACACGGGTCGGTTTGATGGTCGGCTCCGGCGGCTTTTCCGGTTTCTTTTTGACTTCGGCTTCCGGGGTTTCCAACGGTCGTTCACGGGCGCCGGATGGCGGCAGCACCGGAATGTCGATGGCGATGGCGGCGGCGATGTCTTCGATACGGCTGGCGCGAATCGCCAGGGTGCGCAGGCCATGCTGGCGGCACACGCGCATCAGGCCCGGCAGATCGACCGCGCCTTCGCTCGGTGGCAGTTTGTCCAGCGCCAGAACCAGCGGCGCGTTGCTGAAGAAGTTCGGCGCCTGGGCGACTTTGGCGGCCAATTGCCGATCGAGGCTTTCGAGGTCGTTACGGGCCAGTTCCAGCACAGTGATGGCCAGCATGCTGCCCTTGAGCTGGAATACGGGATCTTGGTCTAACGGTTCGGTTTGGCTCATGTCGGCATACAACGGCTTGTCACTAAAAGTGCCGAGACTTATAACGAGAACGCCCGCGAGCCGCAAGCCGGGTCGAACGATGTAGAATGCGCGGCCACTGTATTTACGGAAGCTTTAATGGATCGCCCGCGTTTTCGAAAAGCATTTCTTGCTCCACGCTTCTGGCCGCTCTGGTGCGGGCTGGGGCTTTTGTGGCTGATCGTGCAATTGCCGTATCCGGCGTTGCTGACCATCGGTCGATTTTTGGGCGCCTTGATGTATCGCGTGGCCGGCGACCGGCGGCGCATCGCCAAGCGCAATCTTGAACTGTGCTTCCCGGAAAAATCCGCCGCCGAGCGCAAACGCCTGCTCAAGGCAAACTTCGCCTCTACCGGTATCGCCTTTTTTGAAATGGCGATGAGCTGGTGGTGGTCCCGTGAGCGCCTGGCGAAACTGGCTCACATCGAAGGCCTGGAGCATTTGCAAAAGGCCCAGCGCGAAGGCAAAGGCGTGATCCTGATGGCCGCGCATTTCACCACGCTGGAAATCGGCGCGGCACTGCTCGGTCAGCAGCACACCATCGACGGCATGTACCGCGAACACAAAAATCCGTTGTTCGACTTTGTTCAGCGCCGCGGCCGCGAGCGGCACAACCTCGATTCGCTGGCGGTGGAACGCGACGACGTGCGCGGCATGCTCAAGTTGCTGCGTTCCGGTCGGGCGATCTGGTACGCACCGGATCAGGACTACGGCGCCAAGCAAAGTATTTTCGTGCCGCTGTTCGGCATTCAGGCCGCGACCGTGACCGCGACCACCAAATTCGCCCGGTTGGGTAAAGCGCTGGTGGTGCCGTTCACTCAAGAGCGTCTGGCGGACGGCAGCGGTTATCGCCTGACGATTCACCCGCCGCTGGAAGACTTCCCCGGCGAGACCGAAGAGGCCGACTGCATCCGCATCAACCAGTGGGTCGAGAGCGCATTGCGTGCCTGTCCCGAGCAATACCTGTGGGCGCATCGCCGCTTCAAAAGCCGTCCGCCGGGCGAGCCGAAGCTGTACGCCAAACGCGGTTGAACCAATCCCTATAAGCACCATGGAGTGTTGCGATGAGCCCAGCTGAACCGGTCACAGGTTTGATTCTTTCCGGCGGCGGGGCTCGGGCGGCGTATCAGGTGGGGGTGCTGGCGGCGATTGCCGAGTTGCTGCCGTTGGGTGCCGACAATCCGTTTCCGGTAATCGTCGGCACCTCGGCCGGGGCAATCAACGCGGTCAGTCTGGCCAGTGGTGCCACGGACTTTCGTGCTGCCATCGAACGCCTGACCCTGTTCTGGCAGGGCTTTCGCAGCCACCGCGTGCTGCGCAGCGACTGGCCTGGCGTGATCCGCCAGGCCAGCCGCTTCGTCAGCCACAGCTTGCTTGGCCTCGGTCGCCAGCTGCCGGTGGCGCTGCTCAACAGTTCGCCACTGCGCGACCTGCTCAATGAAAAACTGCACATGCCCGGCATCGCCGAATCCATCGCGCGCAAGCAATTGCATGCGGTGGCGGTGACCGCGTTCGGCTACGAGTCGGGGCAGGCGGTGACGTTCTATCAGGGTGGCGGCAAGATTGATGCGTGGTTGCGCCATCGACGCATCGGTGTGCCGACGCAATTGTCGGTGGAGCATCTGCTGGCGAGTTCGGCAATTCCGCTGTTGTTCGCTCCGGTGAAAATCGGTGAGGAATATTTCGGCGACGGCGCGGTGCGGCAATCGGCGCCGATCAGCCCGGCGTTGCACCTGGGCGCCAGTCGCGTGCTGGTGGTCGGCGTCAGCGGCAACCCGCGCGGGTTCGATCCCGAGCAGCCACTGGAGCGCACCTACACCGGTCAACAGCCGACGCTGGCGCAGATCGGCGGGCACATGCTCAACAGCACGTTCATTGACAGCCTGGAGGGCGATATCGAGCTGCTTCAGCGTCTCAACCAGTTCAGCCATCTGATGCCCGCAGGTACGCCGACTCGCGAGTTGGGTGTGGCGCCGGTGGAGGTGTTGGTGATTTCGCCGAGTCAGCCAATCGATGAGATCGCGGCGCGACATCGGCAGGAATTGCCGGCGGCGTTGCGCTTGTTCTTGCGTGGGCCGGGGGCGACCAAGACCAGTGGGGCAGGGGTGTTGAGTTATCTGCTGTTCGAGGCGGGGTATTGCAGCGAGTTGATCGATCTGGGGCGGCGAGATGCGTTGGCCAAGCGTGAGGAGCTTTGCCGGTTTTTAGGATTGCGGCAGGAGTGAGATCTGCGGTGAGGCCTTCGCGAGCAGGCTCGCTCCCACAGGGATTTGTGTCGTTCACAAAACTAATGTGGGAGCGAGCCTGCTCGCGAAGCTTTTAGAGCGAAAGATCGCAGCCTGCGATCTTTTGATCTTTATCAGAAGTGGAACTTCACCAGGAAGCTTGTGGTGCTCTGATTGGTCTTGAACGCACCGGTATCGTCGATCCCGTACTTGTCTTTCCAGTAGTCGTATTCAACACCGACATACAACTGCTTCTCGCCGAAACTCAGCGCCTTGCCCAGGTCGTATTTGACCTGTGGGTTGAAGTGCAGGTTGGCGTGGTAATCGCCCTTGGAGTTGGAGTCGTTGTCAGTCACCCAGTCCATGAAGCCGTCGATGAGGATGTCCGACTTGCCGACCGGGATGGTGTAGGACCAGACCGGGGTGATCTGCCAGACGTTGTCACCGGCGCGTGCACCTTGGGTGTGGCGCTGGTAGAAGTTCAACTGGAAGTAGTCGAAGCCCGGGATGGCCAGGTCGAAGCCCGGACCGATCAGGTACGACTCGGTGTCGCCTTCGCCGAACTCGTAGGTCATCGCCACCAGAACGTCTTTGATCGGGCCGAACTCGATCTTCTGGTCGAGCACTTTGCCCAGCGAGATGCGCGGGCTGAACTCACCGTAGTAGGTGTTCGGGCCGTTGCTGAAGTCCTTGCCACCGTTGTAGAAGATCTTGTCGAGGAAGAAGAAGTTATCCCCGTACTTCCACGCATCGGCGTGCTCGAAGGTGACGGTCTGCTGGATGCGCGGGTTGACCTGGAAATCCTTGCCATAGAGGTAAGTCAGGCTGTTGTTCTGCCATTGCAGCAGGCCTTCGGCCATGGCCTGCCCCCCGGCCAACATCGATCCCGCGAGCATCAGGCTGGTGCACATACGTTTCATTCGGTTGCTCCCAAAGTAGGTGTTCCACGTTTATTTTTTTAAGATCGGCGCTCTGGTGTGGCGCCTTTTTTCGTTGCTGCAAAAGTCATCCGATCGGTCAGCTTCGCTATGGATAGCAAGAGCTGGGCCAACGCTTTCAGAAAGCAAAAAAACGCCCGTTCGGCTGCTGAAAAACAGTCGATTGAGCGTGTTTTCGGGATGCCTCGGTACTGGCCGGGGCCGGGATAAGTTGGCTTTTCGGTCAGGAATTAAATCCGGGCTTTTTTTTAGACCGAATTCAAGAGGCCGCGGAGAATACTGACTCCTTGGCCAGCTCTCAAGTGCCCCGCAACAGAGCACCGACGACAGGTATGGGGCACGGTTGCGGGTCATCTTAGAAGTGCACCTTCACCAGCAGGCTGGCGGTGTTCTGATTGGTGTCGAGGTTGCGGCTGTTTTCGACCCCGTATTTATTTTTCCAATAGCTGTACTCGGTGCCGACGTACAACTGCTTATGACTCCAGCCAAGGGCTTTGCCGAGGTCATATTTGATCTGCGGATTGATGTGCAGGTTGGCGTGGTAGGTGCCGCGCGAGTTCTCGTCGTTGTCGACAACCCAGTCCAGATAGCCGTCGATCAGCAGATCGGAATTGCCCACGGGAATGCTGTAGGACCAGCCGGGGGTGATCTGCCAGACGCCATCGCCGGGACGCGGGCCCTCGGTCTGGCGACGGAAGATGTTCAGGGTGACGTAGTTGAAGCCGGGCACTTTGAGGTCAAAGCCTGGGCCGATCAGATAGGCCTCGCTTTCACCTTCGCCGTACTCGTAGGTCATCGCCAGCAAGACGTCCTTGATCGGGCCGAACTCGATTTTCTGATCGAAGATCTTGCCGAACGAAAAACGCGGAGTGAATTCGCCGTAGAAGGTGTGCGGGCCTTTGTTGCGGTCTTCCTGGCCGTTGTAGAAGATCTTGTCGACGAACAGGAAGTTGTCGCCGTACTTCCACTTGTCAGCATGTTCGAACGTCACCGTCTGCTGAATCGACGGGTTGATCGCGAAATTCTTGCCGTACAGATAGCTCAGGCTGTTGGTCTGCCACAGCAATAAATCGCCGGCCATGGCTTGGGATGCGGCCAGCAGGCAGCCGCTCAACAGCAGGTTGGTTTGCGTGCGAATCATCTGTTGCTCCCTCTTGTTTTTATTTTTCAGGCGCAGAGTTGCTCTCCCACAAGGGGCTATCGGTGTTGCTGTTAATGCGGGTGCGCGTGGCAGTCGTTGATCGCTGCGCGCTCTTTGCCGCCAAGAATGTTGAACAGCAGATTCAGCGTCAGCGCACTGAGCGTGGCCATGGCGATACCGCTGTGGGTGATCGGGCTCATCCACAGCGGCAGGTGGGCGAAGAACTCCGGACGCACCACCGGGATCAGGCCCATGCCGATGCTCACTGCCACCAGCAACTGATTGCGACGATCACCGATGTCGGCTTCTTGCAGGATCTTGATCCCGGTGGCCGCGACCATGCCGAACATCGCAATCGCAGCACCACCCAATACGGCCGGTGGAATCGAGGCCACGAGAAAGGCCGCTTTCGGTAGCAGGCTGAGCATGATGAGCAAGCCGCCGGCGACGATGGTCACCGAGCGGCAGCGCACGCCGGTCATCTGCACCAGGCCGATGTTCTGCGCGAACGAAGAGTGGGTGAAGGTGTTGAAGAACCCGGCAACGAACGACGCGCCGGCATCGCACAGCAAGCCGCGACGCAGCATGCGCGGGCAGACTTCCTGGCCGGTGATCTTGCCCAGCGCCAAGAACATCCCGGTGGACTCGACGAAGATGATCACCACCACCAGGCACATCGACAGGATCGGTGCGAGTTCGAATTTCGGCATGCCGAAGTGCAGCGGGGTAACGAACTGAATCCACGGCGCGTTGGCCATGCCGCTCAAGTCGACCATGCCGATCGCCCCGCACAGCAGGTAGCCGAAGCACATGCCGATCAACACGGAGATATTGACCCAGAAACCGCGCATGAAGCGGTGGATCAGCAAAATGGTGCCCAGCACCAGTGCGGCGATGGCCAGATAAATCGGTGAACCGAATTGCGCAGCGGCAGCACCGCCACCGGCCCAATTCACGGCCACGGGGAACAGCGACAAACCGATCGAGGTGATCACCGTGCCCGTCACCAGCGGCGGGAAGAAGCGCACGACTTTGGACATGAACGGCGCGATGATCATGCCGAAGAAACCGGCGGCGATCGTTGCACCGAAGATCCCTTGCAGACCGATACCGGGCATCCCGGCCATGGCGACCATGCTGCCCACAGCGGCAAAACTGGCGCCCATCATCACCGGCATGCGAATGCCCATCGGGCCGATGCCCATCGACTGCACGATGGTGGCGATGCCGGCGACCAGCAGGTCGGCGTTGATCAGGAAGGCGATTTCTTCACGACTCAGGCCAGCGGCCTGTCCGATGATCAGCGGCACCGCGATGGCACCGCCGTACATCAGCAGAACATGTTGCAAACCGACCAGGATCAGTTGCAAAAGGGGCAAACGCTGAATGGCGGGTGCGTCGGGGATGCGCGCTTTGTACAGCTCGGACATGCAACACCTCGGATCTTTTTTATTCTTGTGATTGAACAGCTGCCGGGTTGCTCACAGCTGTTTTTTTGCATCAGGTAAACCGCGCTGCGGCTAATCGCTGGCAAGCCAGCTCCCACAGGATTCAGGTAATCCCTGTGGGAGCTGGCTTGCCAGCGATGCTTTTACTGCTTAGTTGGTCTGGGCTCCCTGGGCGATCCAGGCACCGATCAGGTCACGTTCCTGCTGGGTCATCTGTGTGATGTTGCCCAGTGGCATGATCTGTGTGGTGATGGCTTGCGCCTGGATCCGCGCCGCGTTCTGGCGGATCTGCTCAGGGGTGTCGAGCATCACGCCGGCCGGGGCGGCGCTGAACAGTGGGCTGGTCGGTTTGGCCGAGTGGCACACCGTGCAACGTTCCTGGATCACGTTGTGCACCTTGTCGAAACCGGGGCCGGCGTTGGACGCCTGTGCCGGTGCCGCAGCCGGGGTGGCAGGTGCTGCAGGTTGCGCTGCTTCAGCCGGTTTCGCGCCACCACCCAGTGCCGTTTCCGGCAGCGGCTGGTACTCGATTTTCGCTGGTGCGTTGGACACTTCCGGAGCTGTCGACATCGGCGTTGGGCCGGTGACGTAAGCCAGGCTGATCATCCCGACCGCTGCGACAGGCAGCGTCCAGGCAAACTTGTGGCTGTCATGACGGGTATTGAAGTAGTGACGCACCAACACTGCAAACACTGCGATCCCGGCGAGGATCAACCAGTTGTACTGGCTGCCGTAAGTGCTCGGGAAGTGGTTGCTGATCATGATGAACAGCACCGGCAGGGTGAAGTAGTTGTTATGACGCGAACGCAACAAGCCTTTGGCTGGCAGCGCCGGATCGGGCGTGCGGTTCTCGGCAATCGCCGCCACCAGTGCGCGCTGCGCCGGCATGATGATGCGGAACACGTTGCCGACCATGATGGTGCCGATGATCGCGCCGACGTGCAGGTACGCACCACGACCGCTGAACACCTTGCTGAAGCCATATGCCGCGCCGATGATCAGCACGAACAGGATGAAACCGAGCAGGGCAGGGCGTTTGCCCAGAGCGGAGTCGCACAGGAAGGAGTAGATGAACCAGCCGAGGAACAGCGAGCCGATACCGATGGCCACGCCTTCAGGGCCGCTCAGCGTGCTGCCCGGAGCCAGCAGGTAAAGCGTCGGGTTGTAGTAGAACACCACGCACAGCAGCGCGATCCCCGACATCCAGGTGAAGTAGGCTTCCCATTTGAACCAGTGCAGGTTCTCCGGCATTGCCGGCGGGGCCAGTTTGTATTTTTCCAGGTGGTAGATACCGCCGCCGTGGATCGCCCACAGATCACCGGCCAGACCGGTTTTCGGGTTGACGCGGTTGAGGTTGTTCTCCAGCCAGACGAAGTAGAACGACGCGCCGATCCAGGCCACGCCAGTGATCATGTGAACCCAGCGCACGCTCAGGTTCAGCCATTCCAACAGATGTGCTTCCACAGTCTTTACCTCTCGCCTGTCACCCTTGTTGTCGGGTGATCAGACCTTCTCTTATTGGTGGGGGGCGAGGATCAAACGCTCATCCTCTTTGAAAAAATGCTCATCGCAGTTATTGCCTGTGCCACTGCGATCAACCACCAGGAAGTCATCCCGCTTTTCGATCGTCAGCACCGGGTGGTGCCAGACGCCGCGATGGTAATTAATGCCCTGCCTGCCGTTGGTGACGAAGGCGCGGACCAAGCCTGATACAGGTTCATCGCCAAGTGGCGCGACCACGATCAGAAAGGGGTTGCCGAGCAGCGGAATGAAAGCCTGGCTGCCCAGCGGATGGCGTTCCAGCATGCAAACGGTCAGCGGCATGTCCTGCGCGTCGGCGCGGAAGATGCTGATGATCGCGTTGTCCTCAGGCGTAGCGGTTTCGACCGTCGCCAGTTTGTGGAAGCGCATGGTCGAACCGTTGTTGATCATGAAGTGATCGCTGCCGTCGGTTTCGATTACGTCACCGAAAGGGGCGAAGGCTTCTTTGGTCAGCGGTTCAATCGTCAGTGTGCGCATGCTGTTCTTCTTGTCTTCAAATGTATGTTCAATTCACTGCAATCCCTGTAGGAGCTGGCGAAGCCTGCGATCTTTTGATCTTGAAAAACAAAGTCAAAAGATCGCAGCCTGCGGCAGCTCCTACAGTCTCAGCATTACTTCGCGACCTTGCCGAGAACGCGCAAACGGCTCACACCACCATCCGGGAACACGTTCAGACGGATGTGGGTGATCGGGCCCAGAGCCTTGATCTGCTCGGCGAAGGTGTGTTCGGCGTGCATTTCCAGTTTCTGTGCCGGCAGCAGTTCGCGCCAGAACAGCGACTGGGTTTCGATCTGGCTGTCGGTGCCGCCCTTGACGAACGCGCCCTGGATCGAGCAAGTGTCCGGGTAGTTGCCTTTGAAGTGCAGGGTGTCGACGACGATTTTTTCGATCTCGCCCGGGTGGCCCAGCGCGACGATTACCCAGTCATTGCCTGGCGTGCGACGACGTGCGGTTTCCCAGCCGTCGCCCATGTTGATACCACGGCCCGGGTTGAGGATGTTGCTCATGCGGCCGAAGTGTTCGTCGGAGCAGGCCAGCGCACGGCCACCGTTCAGAGCAGCCGCCAGGTCAACCTGTTCGTTGTCGCCAACAGCCGACCAGTCGCGGAACGGAATGCCGTACACGCGCAGACGAGCAACACCGCCGTCCGGGTAGATGTTGAAGCGCAGGTGGCTGAAGGCTTTGTCGTTGCTGATTTCGTGGTAGTGGTGGCTATTGCCCTGCAGCTCGACGGCCGACAGCACTTCAGTCCACTGGGTGTTTTCATCAGGCTCGCCCGAGGCCAGGAAGCACGCTTCCAGCGAGGCCGACGGCGGGAAGTTGCCGGTAAAGAATGAAGTGTCGATGTCTACGCCTTTGATCGAACCCGGTACGCCCAGGCGAATCACCGCGCTGTCGAAGCCTTCGAAGCGCTTGCGGCGCGACTCCCAGCCGTCCATCCACTTGCCGTTGTCATCGAACACGCCCTCCTTCCACACGGCCGGGGTTGGCTGAAACAGACGATTGGCGTCTGCGAACCAGTCATCGGTGACCGAGAGGATTTTGGTGCCCAGACGGGCATCGGCCAGGTTGACGAACTTCTCGAAAGGTACGGCGTAAGCTTTCATTCTTCTTGTCTGCCTTTAAATAAGTGGCTTGGGATGCTTGCAAGACCCTGGGTACTCTCCGCGTCTGATGTACTCGGGTCAGGCTTCGCTAGAGAGTCAGTAAACGGAACAGGGCGATCTTGTTGATCTCCGCCAGCGCACATTTGAATTCGGTGTCGACCGAGTTGTGAATGCGCGTTTCGAACGCCGCGAGGATCTGATGCCGGTTGCTGCCTTTTACCGCCATGATGAAGGGAAACTTGAACTTGGCTTTGTAAGCGTCGTTCAGCTCGGTGAAGCGAGAAAACTCTTCGGCCGTGCATTGGTGAATCCCCGCGCCCGACTGTTCTTCAGTACTGGCCGCGGTAAGCTGGCCCTGGACGGCGGCTTTGCCGGCCAGGTCCGGGTGAGCGTTGATCAGGGCAAGCTGGCTTGCGTGATCGGCGCTCAACAGGATGTCGCTCATGCGCTGGTGCAGGGTTTCGATCTCGTCGATCGAGGCATCTGCGCCCAGGTCGTAGGCCTTTTCGGCCACCCATGGCGAATGTTCGTAGATGTCGGCGAAGGCTTTGACGAAGGCGTCGCGGCTCAGGGTCGACGGTTGCAGGGTTTGAAAGCGGCTCATTTGGCGGCCCCTTGGTACGGGTGGGTTTCGTGCCAGTGACGCGCGATGTCGACGCGACGGCTGAACCACACCTGTTCATGACTTTTGGCGTATTCGATAAAGCGCTTGAGCGAAGCGAGGCGGCCCGGACGGCCGATCAGTCGGCAGTGCAGACCGATCGACAGCATCTTCGGTGCTTCTGCGCCTTCGGCGTAAAGCACGTCGAACGCATCTTTGAGGTATTCGAAGAAGTCGTCACCCTTGTTGAAACCCTGCACCTGAGTGAAGCGCATGTCGTTGGTGTCGAGGGTGTAAGGGATCACCAGATGTGGCTTGCCGGTCGGGTTGTTCGGTTCCCAGTAGGGCAGGTCGTCGTCATAGGTGTCGCAGTCGTAAAGGAATCCACCTTCTTCCATCACCAGGCGACGGGTGTTCGGGCCGGTGCGGCCGGTGTACCAGCCCAGTGGGCGCTCGCCGGTCAGTTCGGTGAGGATGCGGATCGCTTCGAGCATATGCTCGCGTTCCTGCGCTTCGTCCATGTATTGGTAGTCGATCCAGCGGTAGCCGTGGCTGCAGATCTCGTGACCGGCGTCGACCATTGCACGGATCACATCCGGGTGACGCTGGGCGGCCATGGCCACGGCGAAGATGGTCAGCGGAATGTCGAATTCCTTGAACAGTTTCAGAATCCGCCAGACGCCGGCACGGCTGCCATACTCGTAAAGCGATTCCATGCTCATGTTGCGCGCGCCTTGCAGCGGCTGGGCAGCGACCATTTCAGAGAGGAAGGCTTCGGATTCTTTGTCGCCGTGCAAAATGTTGCGTTCGCCGCCTTCTTCGTAATTGAGTACGAAGGACAGGGCGATGCGGGCATTGCCCGGCCAGTGTGGGTGAGGAGGGTTACTGCCGTAACCGATCAGGTCGCGTGGGTAGTCAGCGCTCACTGCAGTCTTCCTTCTTATTCGTTGACAGATATTACGTGGCGGCCTGGCGATGAGGTTGCAGGCTGGCGTCACAGCGATGGGCTGATTGTATACAACTTTATTCTCAATTTGTAAGCCTGATTTTTTGCATTTCTCACCGACTGTCATCTTTTACTGCTATCGGCGTGAACCTGCAAGAAACCTGCCTGACCAGTCAGCTAATGGATAGGAGGTTCAATGATCAGGCGCTGCGCTGGCAGATCCGCTGTAAACGCCCGGATGGCGGGGGTGGTGTGAAAAATGTCGTTTTTATTGTGTACAATTTTTTTGGAAAGTGTCTTAATCAATCGCTCGCCGCAGCTTTTCGTGCATCGAAAGGGTGCGGTCTCCTTTTCAACTGACTTCGGGAGGCGCGAAGTCTGACTGCTCTTTGCGGCCAGGCGCGCAGAATCAATGGGACGTTTGACAACACACGTTTTGGACGCTGCACACGGTTGCCCGGGCAGCTCGATCAAGGTCGAGCTGTACCGCGTTGAAGGTTCGCACCTGGAATTGGTCGCCAGCGCGATGACCAACAGTGACGGCCGGGTCGATGCGCCGCTGCTGCAAGGCGATGATTACCGTACCGGGGTTTATCAGGTGCAGTTCCATGCCGGCGATTACTACCGAGCCCGTGGGGTGCAACTGCCGGAGCCGGCATTTCTGGATGTGGTCGTGCTGCGCTTCGGCATCTCTGCCGAACAGGATCACTACCACGTACCCCTGCTGATTTCACCTTACAGCTATTCCACGTACCGGGGCAGCTGACCCCCAAGCAGCTGCCCCCACCGGGAAGCGACTGCGCATATAGCTTCTTTGGTCTTTTGCCCGCTCACACTGCGGGCTTTTTTTATTTCAGTGATGGCGCATGACTAAAGCTCAGTTGTCAGGCAACGACAGTGTGAGCATATCCGGCGTCTGGTGGGTGCAGCGGCCAAATATCTTCAGGTCGGCATTGGTTATTGTTCGAGACTTGTTACTTTCCAGGATCCATTTGCGCTCCGGCATGCTGTATTTGAGTTTTCCTCGGGTGCCATCGGTCATCGCAACATTGCGGACTTCGAGGACACTTTGCGCAATGGCAGAAAACTCTTCGGGCACATCGGCTGTAGCGTCGGTGGGTGACTCAAAGTATCTGGCGTCCAGGCGGTTGATATAAATTCTGTCGAAAGAAAGGTCTACGGTATGCACCACGCCCTTTGGTCCGATGACAAAAATCTCGTCAATAAGATCGTCGGCACCGTATTGAGGTAAATGCACAGTGGTGTTTCCGATATACAGTTTGTTATCCGCCAGGACGATGTTGAATTCACCGAGTTGTGTGGCGTCGAGCTCCCAAGTGGAGGAATGGTTCAGTTGGCTGCTTGCGGTGGCCAGACCGCCGGGCGTCGAAATCCGCAGCACCCTGTTCGCGCTCAGATGGATAAGATAAGTGGCTCCCGCACCTTCAATGTTATCGATGGCAGTCTGTTTGGCGAGAGGCAGTAGCCGGGAGCAAGAAGAAATGTGATCCAGCTCTAGCGCCAGGGTTTGGGGGATTTCAAAAACCGCATTGTCTTTGACCCGTATCGGGAAGCGTAAGTCGTGGCTGGTCAGCGTATTGCCAGCCACGTTGGGCTTATAGTGCGCGGGAGGTTTGGCATAGTCCGCTTCAAGAATAAGGGTGTGGGCTTTTCCATCCCGGAACACCAACATGTATCCATGAGTTGAAACATTGGCCGCCGCTTTTACCAGTGCAGCGTCGAGTGTCGTGTCTGCGTATTGGCTAACGCCGGCGATTTGCAACAGGTTTTTGCCGAAGTAAAACAGAAAATCGATTGAGACATTAACCTTGTCGTTACCGGCGGCGGCATTCATTTCAATGGACGGAGTCGTCGCAAAGGCTGCATGAGCGCTCGTCAGCTCGGAAAAGTCGTAGTCGAGAAAGATTCGGGTACCGTAATAGGAGTCAGGGTGACTCCCGGTTATAAATTGAGTGTGCGGGTTGAATCGCTGGACGTAGTAATGGGTGTTCTGGTTGGTGGGCACTTTGCACACTGTTTCATGGACAATGGTGGTTTTTTCAGGACGGCCCACCTTGGTGATTTCTGCGCTTATCTCAAACGGGTCATCGTGTTGCATTTTTTCCGGCAGATCGGGTTTCAAGTAGTAGCCATCTCTGGTGATGATGGTCAATTTGTCATTGTTCAAAACCCTGTGGCCTTCGGATGTTTTGTAGACATTGTCAATCGCTATGATGCTTCTGCGGCCATAGTGAAAATCGAACTGCAGCGTGATCAGAAGGCGAAGTCTGTCCACCTTCCACTTCTCGATGTGGTCCATTCGCCAGCCCAGCGAGATATAGCTTTCATCAACACCATCATCGCTAATGAGCACTGAGCCCTGCGCAAGGTCCACGTGATAAAAATCCGTTCCGGCTTCACCAAAGGCCGTTGCATTGTTCTTGAGCAGATAAAGCGTGTCGTTACCGGCGCCGGCGTAGATTTTGTCTGCGCCTCTTGATGTGATCACGTTGGCTTCTTTAGTGCCCGTGACAATACTTTTTCCATCATTGAGCGTCTGAACGTTTTCAATGTTTTCGAGCAGTGCCTTGAAAGAATAACTTTCTCCATCCTCGACTGTCGGATCCGCATTGGGTGTGTAGATTTGCAGGGTGCCCGCCGTCAGGTCGATGTCATATCCCCGTCCCTCAGCGGGAAATGACTGCTTGCCATCCAGTATCAATGTATCGCTGCCGGCGCCCCCTTTCAGTCTGGAGAACTCAGCGCTCTCAACCGGCCTCTCGATTGCTTGCGCGGCATTTTGGACAATGAATTTGTCATCCTTTTCACCCCCGGTCAGAGTCTTTGTCCCCTCTGCGTAATAAAAGGCATTGGGCTTTTTCTCGACACCCGTGACCGTATCCTTGCCATCACCGATCATCCACAGGATGCCTTTGTCTTCTCCTGGCGTACCGAGCACAGCACCGGGTGTCTGGGCTGTAACGCCGGCTCGTGCGTCAATCGTATCGTCAAGACCTACGACCTCGGGGACGTAGACGATCGGCATGGTTTCTACGCCCCACCAGTGCTTTACGCGTTCACGTCGTTTCTTGAGGCGGTCTTCGTAGCGGCCGTGCACGACCGCCTCGATGGTGTCCTTTTGAGTCTCGTCGAGTATCTTTCTGGCCGTCGTTGTCAGTCGTTTGGCGGTTTCGATTTTGGCTTTGGCCAGTTCGTAGCGATTTTTGATGTCTTGATCGATATCCATCAACGGCACAAACGAGAACCAGCCGGTGCGCCAGCGTTCTTCAACGGTGAGTTCAATGTAGTCGTCGATTTCATCCACCATGCGCACGGCGCCGTAGATCTGCGAGCCGATCGCCATGAGCGCACCAGCGGCCAGGCCGACCGGCCCTGCGAACGAAAAGCCGGCCAGGGCGGCGGTACCCAGAATGACCGTCATGGCGGCACTGGCGATGTTCAAACCGGCGCTGACGTAATGATCAATGGCTTGTTTGCCGGTTTTATTGCTGGCGGCGTTGAATTCTCTGACAGCACTGTAGATATCGAACGGCAACGTCTGCGCACCGCCGACAAGTCCCCCTGAACGCCCCAGCCTGATTCCGACCCGGGTTTTGGCGAAATCCTTCAAGGCGCCACTGCCTGCTTCGATCATGCGTTGACCGGCTTTGGTGACGGCTACGTCGGTGATAATCGAACCGACCTCTGTCCCGATGCCGATGCTGTTAAAGATGATTTCATCCTTGTCATTCTTTTTGACGGCATCGTAAATACCGCGAATGCCCATGAATATGCCAAAGGCCTGAATGCCGACGCTGGCACCGACCGTGGAATGGTTTTTGATGATGATCCAGCTCGGGCTGCTCTGCTTTTTTGAATAGCTCAGACGCAGATCCAGGTTCTGTGCCGAGTTGAGAAGACGAGACATTTTCTGCGAGTAACCGACCTCCCCGACGTTCACACCGGTGTCATTCCTTATGACCGGCGGGGCCGTGTGCGGGCGCAGGCAGGCCATCTCGTATAACAGGGAGGGCAGTAAATAATCGTCGCCGAAAGTGGACACTTTCATGCGCTTCTCGATTTCGGGATAACTGAGTTGCAGGGCGTTGACGAACGATCGGCTGGGTGTACGAAACTGGGTGTTATGGCCGGTCAGCGGTTGGCCATCAATAGTCGCACCCAATGCATCCAGGCCTCGACGAGTAATGGTGTAGGGGCCGATCTTGAACGGCCCAAACAGGTCGTCGAGCATCTTGAGCTGGCCGGGTTTGCGGGCGCTATTTTCGGGTTCTGGGTTTGCACTGTCGCTCTTGATGTCAGGCGCGAAGTCGATAGTCGATGAAGTGCGCTCATTAGCATGATTACCAATATCAAAAACTTCGACGGTTTCGTCTTTTGCATAGGTATTAATGGGCAGGGGGATTGACATGTAAACATCCTTGTTCGGTGTTGCAAGTTATAAGTCGATGAGAATAGGGGGTGATGCAAGCGAGAAAATAATTCTCTCGCTTGTTTCGGCTGATTTTTTTTGAATGGTTTCTATTGGCTGCCGTTTTGCGTAGCAGCCGGTTGGATCAATTAATCAAATTTTGTGATGACAAGGCTGCCTTGTCCGGAAGGTAGGATATTGAAACTTCCAAGTAAACAGAAGATTTTATTCTTCTCAACATGTTTTCGCAGGGTAAGTGCGTCATTAGGATTGATTTGGTTTTTCAGTGCTTTTGAATAAACCCACTCTGTCGGATTTACCCTGTATGTTCTGCCTTCGTGAAAAGGACTGAATAACATAAGGAATATATTGTCGACGCCTGCTCGTCTAAACATCAGTGCGTCCCTTTGTGTTTGGCGAAAAGATTCAAATATATTGTAACCTTGATGTTCCAGAGCCGCTTTGAACACGGCTCTCGGTGAACTGCCGTTTATTGCTCTTTTCCACTGCACTGGCATACGCTGCGAATCAAAGTCAATCCGGTAGAGCCCTTCAGCAGAAAAGGGTGGCATATACATGAAGCCTGTCGCGTCCTTTGGCAGCGGGGGCATGAGAGCCAATGGATCGATCAATTCCTGACGGTTGACGTTTTGAACGTCAAGGTTCCTGGATCGGTCTGTCCAGTAGTTAAACGTATCAAACAAATCATTGAGGCCGTAACCATTCATCTCTTCAGAATGATTGGCTCGCTTGAACATAAGACGTGCGGTCTCGTTTGCCGAATGATCCGACATATAAGGAAATTTATCGGCAACATAGCGGGCGAACGGTTTTTTGAATGGATGACCGTCTACGACCCTCCAGTCAGGTTCTGTGGCGACTGCGTGATTTTGCTTTATCTTCACCGCGCCTCTGGGTTGTAACTCCGGCATGACACGTAGCATCTGTTCGAACGCGTCGAAACGTTCAGCGGCGAAACGTGGTGGTTTGATAAAGACTAGAGCGTCATCGGCATGTCCCGCCTGAGGGACTATCGGAAAGTATTTTCCTTCGATTTTGATAGCGTCACTGATGTGTGGTCTGGTGGTGTTTCCCCAGGCGCGCCAGTCGCCGCTACGCAGATCCGCAGCGTCTGATTCGCCATCCATTCTCGGTCGTTTACCTGGCACTGCCGTTGGTTCATCGGTTTCAGAAGCTGCCCGGCGATTATCCGGTGGCACCGTGTGCACGGTCTTGCGGCGCCAGAGCTGTGTTCCCGGTATTTGCTCAAGCACAGAGCCAGACGCCGTCCGTTCTCCAGCAAAGGTCTGTTGATAATGGCCGTCGGGGTTTTTACGCACCATGACGGTTCCCTCCGCCAGATCGACATAGCTTTTCTTGAACTTGTCATAACGCACGCCGTCGGTCGTGCTGTGTGCACTCGTCAACAGTGCTGCCAGATGCGGGGGGAGGAGGATCGATGCTTGTGACGGCGCGCCTGCCACTGCAGGTTGCGTACTGTTTCCCTGCTCTGACGTTCGCCCATACCAGTCTGCCTCGACACGCCAGCGAGCCTGCCCTTCGATTTTCCTCAATATCGGTGGCGTAACACCCGGGGCGTCGGGCCAGGGAATCTGGTAGTCACCGTTGCTGTTGAGTTCGGCACGGTAATAGCCTCCTTCTTCCAAGTGTGCATAGAACTCACCTCTTGGGCTGACGTAAAACCCGTCGATCGACGCGTGGGGCTGCAATAGATGATTCTGCAGGGCCGGCCATGAAATCTCTCTGAGGTTGGTATTGAGATCCGTCATGACCGGATCCGTGATACGCGTTACAACGACACGCGGTGCAATGTCGTCGTTACCCGCCAACGTGGGTGTGGAAGTGTCGGATACTCGCTCACCTGCGGATATGGGCGGATTGGAACTATCAATGTTGACACGGTTGGCCACAGTTTGATCCTGTACAGGTCTGGATGTTTGGGATGTATCGCTGTAATGACTTCCCGTTATCGATTTGGGTGGTTTGGTCATTGACGTTGACCTCTGATGATCTGCTGTTTATCCAGGGCGTCGTTAATTGACGCTCTGGCGGTTTCCGTCTTTTGCGTTTATCAATCTCCACTCGGCAACAGTTAACCGGCGCAGCGTTATATCGCTACGAGCCGTAGTGCTTCATGTAAATTGATAACCGCTGTTGTAATTGACGTTTGCTGTGGTTTTATATGGAAAGCAGGTCAGCCCTCTCTGACGATAAAGAGTGTTGTAAGTTGCTGAGTCTGTTTTTGAATGCCCCCCATCAGATAGACGACCTTTTGTTCATCGATATAGGTGGCCAAGTCCTTTTGTTGTCCGCCCATACGGATTTGCAAAGCAGACTCACTCAAATGTGAAGCGGGGAGAGCCTTGCGCTGTATCTGTTTGCCGATAACTTTCGGGAAGGTCAGTACAAAGACGCTGTTGATTTTTTCTCGATGAAACAACAACGTATTTTCGCCCAGATGAGGCGACGTTTCGTTGATGAGGTAACCGTTTTGCGTCAATACAGCGCTGAACAAACTCCGCAAGTCAGGTGTTGTCGGTAGCACGGCGTGGTCAATCCAGTGCTGAGCAAATTGTCCGGGATCGAAGTCCAGGCGTTGTAATCCCTCACCTAGCGACGAAGGCATGCTCAATGACAGGTCGTCAGCATTCGGCGGCTGGAGTTTGAGTAACATCGTGAGCGGGTCAGCCAATTCTCGTCGTTGAACCGGGTTGTTCTTCCTGTCGGCCCAGAATCTAAATGTCTGGTTCAATACCGCCAGGCCATGACCGTTGATAACTTCGGATCGGTTAGCCTGATTAAACATGGCTCGAGCAAGTGAACGTGTAGATTCAGTCGACAGATATTTGAAATGCGTCGAAATGTAATTTGTGAGGGGCATTTCGAACGGTACGCGTTTGCTCAGGACACACCATTGTTTATCGACTTTAACCGCCCATTTTGGCTGTAACGCCGGGTCAGTTCCGAGCATGTGTTCGAAGGCGTCATATAAGCCAGGTGAAAATTGCGGGTGTTTCACATACACCAGTCGGGTGTCGGCGTTAATGTTCTGAATCACTACTGGGTAGTGAAGATTGTCTATTTCAATGTGCATCTCTAGCGGCGCTCTGGTCGTCTTGCCCCAAGTGCGCCATTGCTCGAAAGACGGATCAAGTGCAGCGTCGCTGGATGAAATCAAACTCTGGGTAAGTGCTTGTGTATCGGTTGCACTGTCTGCATCGTCGCCCAAAAAGAGCCGTTTACTTGGACCCGGCGCGGGATTCGTTTCAGTTGCCGGCCGACGTCTGTCCAGACGCAATGTATCTTGAGTACCCGAAGCGTGCGGTGTTTTAAGGCGCCATTGTTTTGTTCCGGCAATCCGTTCAAGCAATGCACCGGAGGGGTGTCGCTCCCTGGCGAAGGTCTGCTGATAGTTGCCGTCAGCATTTTTACTCACCATGACAGTGCCGTCGGGTGTATCGACATAGGTTTTACGATGTTTGTCATAGCGGATTCCATCGCTGGAATCCGCCGCTTGAGAAAGCCGTGCCGCCAGATCCGGATCAAGGTATTTGGTTGCGTTCACTGTCATCGGTGATGGCACGGTCGGGACATGGGGTCGTACGTCTGACTGCGGTGTCAGCCAATCCGGTTTTTCCAGGCGCCAAAGCGGCTGGTCTTTTATTTTGCTCACGAACGGGCCAGGCGAGCCGGGGGCGAAGTCGAAGGGAATCTGATAGCGGCCATCGGCTTGGCGTTCCACCAGAAAATGGCCGTCGCTTTCGATATGGGCATAAATTCTGCCGTCCGAGCTGATGAACAGACCTCCGTCAGGATCCAGTGGCATCAACAAATGCGAGCGATCGGCGGGCCAGGTTATCGAGCGCAATACGTCGTCGAGTGATAGCGGGCGGGTTGAAGGTATTTCACTGACGGTTACAGAAGGCTGATGTGTCAATTCGTCGGACGCCCCCTCGGGCGTGAGGTCGAGAGTTTGATCAACGCGCGCACGCATCGTATCGATACCCGCGATATCCGTGCGGTTGACGTCGGGCGAATTCACGGCCACAGGATCGGTCTTGGCGGGGGAATCAGGCAGAGGGGTGCCTGGTTTTTTTTTCGGAGGTTTAGCCATTCAGGACATTCTCGATCGTGTTGGTTTTCGGTTGCGCATCGGTCTCAGCCTTCTCTGACGATGAATAGATATGTCTGTTGCGCAGAGACTTTTTGAGTGCCGCCCACGAGATAGACGACCTTGCCGGGTTCGAGCATGTGCTTCCATTCGGATTTCTCGAGCGTGGCTCTAAGTGCCGGTGCATTCAGTTCCTCGCCCGGTTCCATCAGGCGCTGGACTGTGCCGTCCGGGGCGCTGGGGCGGAATCGCAACACGAATACAACGTCCAGATTGCTGCGCTTGAACAACAAGGCATCCTCGCTGAACAACCGACTGGTGCGATCGACCTCATAACCGTTGTGCTGCAGAATTTCGCTGAAGACACCGCGCAGGCTGGAACCGGGGGTATTCATGGCATCACGCCATCGCTGATCAAACATTTGCGTATCGAAGTCGATGCGCTCCAGAGCCGTGGCATGGGGCGAGGGCAGCAACAGTGTCTGGCTAAGCACGCCGGGTTGCAGGGGCAGGACCGGAAGCATCATCAGCGGGTCAGCGAGTTCGCGGCGGGGGGCCGTGGCAAGGGAGCGGTTTTCCCAGTGATAGAAGGTGTCAAACAGCACCCGCAACCCTTCACCGTTGATGACATCACTGTGGTTGGCCTCATTGAACGCTGCTCTGGCGAGGGTGCTCGAGGAGTGATCCGACAAGTACTTGAAGGATTTGGCAACAGACTGAGTCAGCGATCTGCCAAACGCGGGGAGTTCCACCACCGTCCATGTGTGATCATTTCTAACCGCCCATTTCGGCTGCAGCGACGGGTTGTGGTTAAGCATCCGCTCGAATGCGTCGTATCGACCCGGAGAAAAGAGCGGGTTTTCCAGGTACACCAAGGTCGTTTCGACCGACACGCGTTGCGGCACGATCACATAATGCTGACCGTCTATTTCTATGGAATCCTGCCATTCTGGCTTGAAGGTTTTCCCCCAGTTTCTCCAGTGTCCTGCGGGCCCGGCATGCGCGAGCGGTGTGGCATCAGACAACGGCACGGTCAATGGCTGTGTGTGGCGTTGCTCGCTATCTTCAGTCAGGTGTGGGCGTTTGCTTGGGCCGGGCGTCGGTTCGTCGATGACAACAGCTGACCGTTCATGAGTTCTTCGTGACGTGCCAGGCGGCCGGTAAGGTTCCGGCGTTTTTACCCGCCACCGTTTTGTGCCCGGAGAAGGCTCGACAACTGCGCCAGGTGAAGACCGCTCGCGGGCAGAGGCTTGCCGATAATGACCGGCCGGATCCCTGCGCACCAGGAAGGTGGTTCCGTCCTCCATGTCGACATAGGTGGCGCCCCGTTTGTCGTAACGAAGCCCGTCCGCCGTGTTCTGGGCATTTGTCAGCCAGGCGACCTGTGCAATCGGCAAGGGTAGGGGGGGCTGCGGATCAGACGGTGATTCAACTGCCAGCGCACGATCAGCCTCTACCCCGTGACTCGGTCGGTTCGCTGTCTCGGGGCGCCAGAGAGGTTGCCCCTCGATCTGTTTCAGGAACGGACCCGACTCCCCCAGATTTTGCGGCCAGAACACCCGATAGCGCCCATCCGGCTGGCGTATGACTTGAAGGTAGCCTTCGCCTGCCACGTGAGCATAAGTGCCGCCCTCCGGGCTCTGGAAAAGGCCGCTGCCGGTTGTGCGCAACAGGTGGGTTTTATCGGCAGGCCAGGTAATCGCGCTCATATTGATCTCCAGTAATCTGGCGATCGAATCCGGCAATGTACTGACCGTTACCGTTGGCGACCGGTCCGTCCCGGTTTGCGCAACATCTCCTGAAACCTCTGGCGCGCGAACACTGCCAGGGATCGCGGGATCGGGAATCTGCGCTACAAGACGGTCGCCCGCAGATGGGTCCGATACGGCCCTTGTGGTGGTCGGTGAAGTATCGGATGAGGGGGTTACGAGAATTTTCTTTGGCGGCTTTGCCATCCTTGGCGCTCCTTTCGGTTAATGAGTCTGTGTTCGCGATTACCCTTCTCTAACCATGAAGAGCGTCGGTTCACCCGACTCCTTCAATTGCGTTCCTCCCATCAAATAAACGACCTCGTTTTGCGCAAGATGAGTGTTCAATGCCTGCTGTGCAGCGGCACTCAGTCTCGCCTGGAATACCGTGCTGGAAATTTCGGAACCTGGTAGCGAGTTTCGGGGGATCGAATTCCCGGTAATACGCGGCAGTTTCAACACGAATACCGCAGGTATGCCTTCGCGGTGAAAGATCAATGCTCCCTCTTGCAGGGCGCGTGTTTTCGGGTTGACGCTGTACCCGTTGTCTTGCAGAACGGTAATAAACAACGAGCGCAAGTTGGCAGGCGTAGCGGCCGAAACGTATGCGTTCCATTTTGTGGAGAACGTTTGCGGATCAAAGTCGATACGTAAAAATGCTTCGGCGGAGGATGAGGGGAGTGTCAGGATGCCGCCGGAAAACAGTCTGTCGGGCTGTGTCGGCAACTTGGGCAGAAGCATCAACGGGTCCAGCAGGCTTCGCGCTGGCGGCGCATCGTTATTGACGCGATCAACCCAGTGTCGAAATGTCAGAACCATCATCGACAGTGCATGATTGGTTACCGCTCCGGACTGCGTGCTGTGATCAAACACGGCGCGTGCGATGGTGTTTGAGCAATGATTTGATAAGTATTTGAAGGCACCGGCAACGTATTGCGTCATTGGCATTTCAAAAGGGGGATGGCTTTCCAGGACGCTCCATTGGCCGTTGCGCTTGAGCGCCCACTTCGGTTGGCGTGAAGGCTCATTGCGCAGCATGTTTTCAAACGCGTCATAGCTCTCAGGTGCAAATCCCGGATGTTGCAAATAGACAAGACCGGTGTCGGGTTGACCGCCCCGGGATACGATCTGGTAGTGGGCGCCGTCTATTTCTACCGAATCGCCATTTTCGGGGCGGGTCGCTTTTGCCCAGTTTCTCCACTGGCCAGAGGATAGATCCAGTGCGACGGGCTGCCGGGAAAACAGTGTTTCCATGAGCGCGTCGGTGCTCGCGGTGTCACTGCTGGCCGACTCCTGGCGCGGCCGTTTGCTTGGGCCGGCAATCGCCTCAGTGGTTTCGACAGGTGAAGAATCAACGTCGGGCTGTGGACGTTTTGCGCCCTTGTTGGTCGGCTCTTTTAAGCGCCAGAGTCGGGTTCCGGGGATCTGTTCGAGCAAGGCTCCCGTGGGGCTGGACTCACCGGGATGCGTGTGTCGAACACTGCCGTCGGTGGCCTTGCTGATCATCACGGTTCCGCCCTCCATATCGACATAGGGCGTACCGAGTTTGCCGTAGCGGATGCCTTCAGGTGAGTTTTCAGCACTTGTCAGCAGGGCAGCCATCTCCGCGAAAATGAATTCAGGTGGGCGCGGATCAGTGCTGCCGGACACATCGATATTGATCGCCTGATGTGTTGCCGAGTCTTGTGCGCCGTCCGCCGCGCGCGATTGACGTGCAGGCGAAAGTTGTTGGGGATCCTGCATGCGGCTCACGATAACGCTTGGGCGCTGGCCAAGTGTCTCTGACAGAACTGCTGAGGTAGAGGACCCGGGTGTCGGATCACTGCTCCCGATGTCTGGGACGGAATGCCCCGTGTCACCGCGAACGGTGCCAGAGGCGTCGGCCGTTGGTCTTGTTGTGGTTACCGAGGGATCGGCTGACGTTGTAGTGGATATTTTCTTGGGTGGTTTAGCCATTGAATTGCTCCGGTGAAGCGCGTTTCGCGCGGCGGGTTTCAAGAGGGCTTATGTTGTGCAAACGGGGGGGCTGGTGTGCGGTATATATATCTGGCTTTGCGGCCAAGTAATGCAAGGCGTTACGCTGATACCGAGAGGGCGGGATTTGAAAACCCTCACCGGTGGATCGATGAGGGTTTGAGGAGTGTTAGCGCTTTCCAAGGATAAAAACTGCATTCGGAGCTGATGCGGTTTTCAACATGTCCCCGTGCCTCGGCAGTTGTCAGCGCGAGATGGCCGGTGGCAATAATCCACTTTTGTTCAATCAGATCAACGGCTGCCAAGTAACGACATGGCGCCTGCACCACCAAACAACCCGGCACTGATCCGATTGAACCAGCTCTGGCCTTTGCCGCTGCGCAGATAGCGCGCTGCGCCATGGGCGCCAAGCCCGTAAGCCAGCTTGCACAGCAGATCCAATACCGTCCAGGTCGCTATCATGATCAGTAACTGCGGCAGGAACGGCTGTTCGGCGCTGAGGAACTGCGGCAGGAAAGCGGCGAAGAACAGGATATCTTTCGGATTGCTTGCGCCCAGCACAAATGCACGGCCGAACAGCGCACGAAAGCGTGGTACCGGAGCCGCCTGCGGTACTTCAGCGCCAGTGGATGGCTGACGCGATTGCTGCCAGCTCTGCCAGGCAAGGTAGAACAGGTACAGCGCGCCGACGATCTTCAGGGCGCTGAACAGTTTTTCCGAAGCCAGCAGCAGGGCACCCAGACCCAGCGCCGACGCACTGAGCAAGCAGATCGAGGCAATCACGCCACCGAGAAATGCCGGGTACGAACGGCGCAAACCGTAATTCAGACTGTTGCTGATCATCAACAACGACAGTGGCCCGGGAATCAGGATCACCACCAATGCGGCGCCGCTGAACAGCAACCAGGTTTCCAGACTCATCACTTTCCTCCCTATTTTTGTTGGTATCACGAATGTGCAAAAGCCCCACCCGCGAGGGTGAGGCTGATTTGAAGCTGGAACCGCGTGACGCTTACAAGAAGATGAACTTGGCGATGAAGATCGCGCAGAGCACCCACAAACTGACGGAAATTTCCTTGTACTTGCCGGTACCGGCCTTCAGCGCCACGTAGGTGATAAAGCCCAGCGCGATGCCGTCGGCGACCGAGAAGGTCAGCGGCATCATGATCGCGGTGACGATCGCCGGAATGCTGTCGGTCGCTTCGTCCCATTCGATATGGGCCATGCCGCCCATCATCAGCATCGCGACGTAGATCAGCGCACCGGCGGTGGCGTAAGCGGGAATCATGCCGGCCAGTGGTGCGAAAAACATCGCCGCTATAAATAGCACACCTACGGTGACTGCGGTAAGACCAGTCCGACCACCAGCGGCCACGCCGGCAGCACTTTCTACATAACTTGTTACTGGAGGAACACCAACCACCGCGCCGAATACGCTCGAAGCGCTGTCGGCTTTCATCGCGCGGGAGAGGTTTTCTATACGCCCGTCAGCGCCGACCAGGTTGGCGCGCTGGGCCACGCCCATCAAGGTGCCGGCAGTGTCAAACATGTGCACAAAGAGGAAGGCCAGCACCACACTGATCATGCTGATGTTGAACACACCCGCGACGTTCATGGCCATCCAGGTCGGTGCCAGGCTCGGCGGGGCGGACATGATGCCCTCATAGTGCACCAGGCCCAGACCCCAACCGGCCAGGGTCACGGTGATGATGCTGATGAGGATCGCGCCGAATACGCGGTGGTAGCTGAGGATCGCGATCATCAGGAAGCAGATGGCGGCGAGGAGCGGGCCGGGTTCACGCAGAGAACCGAGTTTGATCAAAGTAGCTGGGCTGTCGACGACGATGCCGGCGGTTTTCAGGCCGATCAGACCGAGGAACAGGCCGACACCCGCACCCATCGCATAACGCAGGCTGACTGGAATGCTGTTGAGCAGCCATTCGCGAATCCGCGAAAAGGTCAGGATCATGAACAGCACACCGGACACGAACACCGCACCGAGGGCGGTTTCCCAGTTGTAGCCCATGGTACCGACCACGGTGTAAGTGAAGAACGCGTTCAGGCCCATGCCCGGTGCCAGACCCACCGGCCAGTTGGCGTACAGGCCCATTAACAGACAGCCCAGCGCAGCGGCGATACAGGTGGCGACGAAGGCTGCACCGTGATCGATCCCGGCATCGGCCATGATGTTCGGGTTGACGAAGATGATGTAGGCCATGGTGATGAAGGTTGTCAGACCGGCAATCAGCTCGGTCTTCACCGTGGTGCCATGCAAGCTGAGTTTAAACAGGCGCTCAAGCAAGCCAGTGCGTAACGGCGGCGAGAGATCCAGCGTCGATGCTTCGGATTTGCGGCTTTCCACAGCGAGTACTCCTCAAGAGTTTTATTTTTATTTCCAGGGCCGGACCCATGAGGGGTGGCAGCGGCCCTTTGAGGCATACGCGAATTTGTTGACCATGCGGTCAGGAACTCGCACGCTGTGGATTATGCTTTTGTGTACAAATAAAGCAAATATTGTTTTTGATTTTGTTTACGAAAGGTCCGTCGATAGGGATATATCGGTCATTCGACAGCAGCCTGAGTGTTCCCCAGCGCCAGGTTCACCGCCAGCCACCCATTCACCGCCGCTTCCCCGGCCTCGGCAAACACCCGCTCCAGCAACTTCACCTGCTCACGCCGCAATGCCTGTTCAAACTTCGCCCCTTCCGGCGTCAACTCCAGCAACCGCTTACGCTTATCTGCCTGCGACGCCACGCTCTCAACCAGATGCATCTCCTGCAACTGCCGCAACGGCATGTTCAACGCCTGCTTGCTCACACCGAGCAACGCAAGCAATTCCTTCACGCTCAAGTTCGGATAACGGGCGATGAAAAACACAATCCGCTGATGCACCCGCGACAGGCCGCGGCGTTCGAGCATCTCGTCAGCCTTGGCGGTGAAGGCCTGATAGCCGAAGAAAAACGCTTCCATGGCCTGTTGCTGACTGTTGGGGTTTTTAAGGTCAAGCATGTTGACGTACTCGCTCAGACTGGCGTAATTTCAGTCAACAAGTTTGACTCATTTTTCACATGCCTCGCTACCGGTGACTTCCATGGCTTTTTCCGAACGTGTCTCGCGCCTTAAAAGTTCTTTGATCCGTGAAATCCTCGCCGCGGCCCAGCGTCCGGAAGTGATGTCGTTCGCTGGCGGCTTGCCCGCCGAAGCCATGCTGCCGAAAGTCGAATGGGCCGATATGCCGCTGTCCCTCGGGCAGTACGGCATGAGCGAGGGTGAACCGGCATTGCGCGAAGCGCTGGCCGCGGAGGCGAGGGCGTTGGGATTGGCCTGCGAAGCGAGTCAGGTTCTAGTGGTCAGCGGCTCCCAGCAGACACTCGATCTGGCGGCCAAGTTGTACATCGACAAGGGCACCGAAATCCTGCTGGAAGCGCCAACCTATCTCGCGGCGTTGCAGATATTCCAGCTGTTCGGCGCCGACTGCCTCACCGTGCCGCAAGAGTCCGATGGCCCGAACCTGGCACAACTGCGCAGTCGCCTGGAACAGCATCGTCCGGCGTTCATCTATCTGATCCCAACGTTCCAGAACCCATCCGCCGTGCGCTACAGCGAATCCAAGCGTGCCGCCGTCGCTGCATTGCTCGACGAATTCGGCGTCACACTGATTGAAGACGAGCCGTATCGCGAACTGACTTTCGACGGCGGTAGCGCCAAACCGATTGCCGGACGTTTGAAGAAGTCCAGCTGGATCTACACCGGTACCGTGTCGAAAACCTTGCTGCCCGGTTTGCGTGTCGGTTATCTGATCGCCAGCCCGGATCTGTTCCCGCACCTGCTCAAGCTCAAACAATCGGCGGATCTGCACACCAATCGCATTGGCCAGTGGCAGGCATTGCAGTGGATCGGCAGCGAGAAATATCAGCAACATTTGAGCGAATTGCGCGGTTTCTACCGTGAACGGCGCGATGGTTTTCAAGCGGCGCTGGAAACGCATTTCGCTGATTTGGCTGATTGGAATGTGCCGCAGGGTGGGCTGTTTTTCTGGCTGACGTTGAAGCAGCCGCTGGACACGCGAACGTTGCTTAACGAGGCGCTGGCCAATGATGTGGCGTTCATGCCGGGTGAGCCGTTCTTTCCCGACCCCGATAGAAACCTCGGACATTTGCGTTTGAATTTCAGCCACATCGACCCGGCGCGGCTGGATGAAGGGCTCAAGCGACTGGCGGCGGTGGTGCGCAAGGCGCAAATCGAGAAAGCTGCCTGAAAAACCAATAAACCGGCTCAAGGGCCGGTTTATTGTTGTCTGGGTTTTGCGCTGACCGGGCGGGCCTCATCGTTAGCAGGCCCACAACAAATGCATCAGACCGCAGCGAAACGCTTATCCAGATAATCAATGATCACCTTGGATTCATACAGCCAGGTCGTCTGCCCATTCTCTTCAATGCGCAGGCAAGGCACCTTGATCCGGCCGCCCTGTTCCAGCAGCGTCTGACGATCCTGCTCATTGTTCTTCGCATCCTTCAGCGCCACCGGCACATTCAAACGACGCAAGGTCCGGCGGGTTTTCACACAGAACGGGCAGGCGTGGAACTGATACAGGGTCAGGTCCTTCGCAGAGGCGTCCACCTGAGCCTGGGCAGCGGCGGGGCGTTTTTTCTTGCCCGGACGGGTGAGGAAATCGATGAAGATAATCAGTTGGCCGAGGCCGACACGAAGCGCTTTGACGAACACGTTACAAGCCTCACAGGGACATTGAAGAAGGCGCGCAGCTTACCCGATTTTTCACGGGCGAAAAAAAACCGGCGATCAACGCCGGTTTTTTTGTGTGACGAGTTACTTGATCAGGCTGAGAAATTCGCTGCGGGTCGCTGCGTTTTCCCGGAACTCGCCGAGCATCACCGAAGTGATCATCGACGAATTCTGCTTCTCGACACCGCGCATCATCATGCACATGTGCTTGGCCTCGATCACCACGGCCACGCCCAGCGCGCCGGTGACTTGCTGCACCGCGTCGGCGATCTGACGACTCAGGTTTTCCTGAATCTGCAGGCGGCGTGCGTACATATCGACGATGCGCGCGACCTTCGACAGGCCCAGCACTTTGCCGCTCGGGATGTAAGCGACATGCGCCTTGCCGATAAACGGCAGCAGGTGGTGTTCGCACAGCGAGTACAACTCGATGTCCTTGACCAGCACCATTTCGCTGTTGTCGGAGCTGAACAGGGCACCGTTGGTGACCTCTTCGAGCGTCTGTTCATAACCGCGGCAGAGGTACTGCATGGCTTTGGCGGCACGCTTTGGCGTGTCGAGCAGGCCCTCGCGGGAGACGTCCTCGCCCAATTGGCCGAGAATCGCGGTGTAATTCTGTTCCAGGGACATGAAACTACCTGTGGGGATTTTCGCAAAGGGCAAGGGTACGGTGGCGGACACAACCCTGCAAGTTCGGTGTAACGGGATTATTCGTCGCGACCTTCCATCATCGTGCGTTTCAGCATCACATAAACCGCGCCGGCACCGCCGTGTTTCGCCTGGCACGAGCAGAAACCGAGCACTTGCGCATGCTGGCGCAACCAAGTGTTGACGTGACTTTTGATCATCGGTCGTTTGCCGTCCAGCCGCACAGCCTTGCCGTGGGTGACGCGCACGCAGCGGATTTCGAATTTGGTCGCTTCGGCAAGAAATGCCCAGAGGGTTTCCCGGGCCTTTTCTACGCTCATCCCGTGCAAATCAAGACTGCCTTCGAACGGAATCTGGCCGACCTTGAGCTTGCGCATCTGACTTTCCTGCACCCCGTCGCGCGCCCACATCAACTCGTCTTCCGGGCCGACGTCGATGACGAATTGATCGGACAGGCCATCAACGATGGTGGCATCGCTGCGCACGGTGGCGGACTGGCGCAGCTTGGCGATCTGTGCGCGGTCAGCCTTGGGTTTGCCGGTGTCGGCGCGGTCGTGCTTGATCGGCTTGACGCCTTGGATCGCACTTTTGAACAGGGAAAAATCGTCGTCTTGCATGTCAGCCTCCGCGAAGGGCGGCCAGTTTACCCAAGTCGAAACAAAACGGCCCGGCAAAAAGCCAGGCCGTGGAGTCAGTCGTGTTTTTTCATCAGGTGCGGGGACATGTTCAGTTCCCGCGATTGCCGGGCGCGACGGCGGCATCTACGCCACAGGGCCACGCCGAAGTACAGGAACAACAAGCCGACCGCGAGAATGATCGCCGAGCCCATCGGCGTGGCATTTAAATCGCCGAGCGCTGGTGGGCGCCCGAGCAGGCTGGCCGCCCCAGCCATCGCCAGCAGCACACCGAACATCGCCAGAATGGCGGCGATCGCAGCGCCGAAGCGAAAACGCCAGTTGCTTTGGCCTTTTGGCCGCAAGCGGCGTGCGTCAAATCCATCGGATAACTTCATTCCGACCTTCCTCAATGGGTATCGGCCCTTCGACCGGGAGTTGACCGGGTTGTTCCTGAGGCTATGGCATTTGCGGCAAATGAGAGGACTTTGTGGATGAGCGGCGCGCTGAACCGCTCATCAAGGCGCTATCAGATCAAGTCTTGAGTCAAGGCAAGGGTAGCGAAATTGTCGGCCATGATCGCCATTTCGGCTTCCTGCACCAGTTCGGCGCTGAGTACGCGCCCCTTGAACGGCAGATCACGGGTGGCGCAGGCATCTTCGACCAACGTGCAACGGAAACCCAGATTCTTCGCCGCGCGTACCGTGGTGCTGACGCTGGAGTGGCTCATGAAGCCGCAGACGATCAAGTCCAGCGAGCCAAGGTTTTGCAGGCGGTCAAGCAACTCGGTGCCATGGAAAGCGCTCGGCAGCAATTTGCCGATGATGGTTTCGTCGCCCTGCGGTTCGAGGCCGGGGATGAACTCGCCGCGTTCGCCCTGCGGGTCGAACAGGCCTCCGACGGTGCCGAGATGACGCACGTGCACGATCGGCCGACCGGCTGCACGGGCTGCGGCAACCACTTGTTTGATGTTCGCGACGGCCGCGTCCATGCCGCTCAGGGCCAGCGGGCCACTGAGGTACTCTTTCTGGGCATCGATGATGACCACAGTGGCATGGCTCAGTGTGGCCGCTGCGTAACCGCGACCGCTGAGTTGAAACATCGTTTTTGGAACGGACATTCTGGGGCTCCTTGGGGTGGGGCTTTTGCGACATTGTCCTCTGGCTGAGCGCTTCTGTGAATCGCTACCATCGTAGGTGCCGTCGTTACTGGCCTGCAGCCTTGTCAAGTTACACGTTCTGTTCAATAGCTGATGCAAAAAAAAGAAAACGCCTACCGTCGCGGCGGGATTTTTCCTGCGTCGTCGTGGCGCGTTTTGGCTGGTAGAATCGCCAGTCGTTTTTTCTGGAGTTCTGCCCCGTGATCACTTCCCGACTTCGTACCCTGCGCGACCACATCCGTTGGGCCGTCAGCCGCTTCCATGGGGAGGATCTGTTTTTCGGCCATGGCACCGATAACGCCTGGGACGAAGCCCGGCAGTTGGTGCTGGGCGCTTTGCACCTGCCGTGGGAAATTGCCGACAGTTATCTTGATTGCGCGCTGGAGGATGACGAACTGGTCAACCTGCAACGTCTGCTCAAACGCCGCATTGAAGAGCGCATCCCGACCGCTTATCTGCTGGGGGAGGCGTGGTTCTGTGGCATGTCGTTCATCGTCGACGAGCGCGTGCTGATCCCGCGTTCGCCGATTGGCGAGCTGATCGAAAACCGTTTTGCGCCGTGGATCGGCACTGAGCCGGCGCGGATTCTAGATCTGTGCACGGGCTCTGGCTGCATCGGCATTGCCTGCGCCTACGAATTCCAGAACGCCGAAGTGGTGTTGGCGGATCTGTCGTTCGAAGCGCTGGAAGTGGCCAACCAGAATATCGAGCGCCACGGCGTTGATGAGCGTGTGTACACCGTGCAGGGCGATGGTTTCGACGGATTGCCGGGTCAGCGTTTCGACCTGATTGTGTCGAACCCGCCCTACGTCGACGCGGAAGATTTCGCTGACATGCCGGACGAATACCAGCATGAGCCTGAGCTGGGCCTGGCCTGCGGTGATGACGGTCTGAATCTGGTTCGGCGCATGCTCGCCGAAGCGGCGGATCACCTGACCGAGAAGGGTTTGCTGATTGTCGAGGTGGGCAACAGCCAGGTGCACGTTGAAGCGTTGTACCCGGAAGTCGACTTCGCCTGGCTTGAGTTCGCGCGCGGCGGGCATGGCGTGTTCATGTTGACGGCGGAGCAGTGCCGCAATCATCAGGCGCTGTTCGCTTCCCGCGTTTAAAAGCAAAAGATCGCAGCCTTCGGCAGCTCCTACAGAGATCGGTGTAGGAGCTGCCGCAGGCTGCGATCTTTTGATTTACCGGTGCGTAGCAATCCAGATCAGCAACCCGGCCTGAAACACCGCAAATGCGACCAGACAAGTAATGGTGAAGCGCAGCCCGGCGTCTTCACGTTTGAACTTGTTGACCTTCTCTTCCTGCTTCTTCAGCTTCACTTCTTGCTCAGCCAGGTTCTGCTCGGCCTGCTGAAGCATCTGCGCCGCTTCCAGAATCTCGACGATCTGCAGCTTTTCGCTGTTCCAGTCGCCGAGCAAGTCACCGACCTGAACGTCCTTGATGCTGCCCTTCAAATGCTGGGCATCGGCGTAGACCACTTCGAAACCGTGGACTTTCAGGAAATGATCACGACGCAGGCGGGTGTCTTCGTTCAGCGCGTCCTTGTTGTTCAAGTCCATGCCGTCGACGGTGTAGGTCGGCCAGCGTTTTTTCGCCCAGTTGATCCCTTGCGCGGCCATGAAACGGCCGATGCCACGGTTCAACGGTTCGATCTGCAAGCCGCTGTCCGGGCCGAAGCGCACACGCTTGGTGGTGTGATCGGCCCACACATCGAGGTGATTCTGTTCTTTGCGTACCCGTTGGCTCGGCAGTTTGATCGCCATGCGCATCAGGCTATGTTCTTTGCTGTGGCGTTCTGCGTAACCGAACTCGACAAAGCGTAACGGCCGGCCACCGGTGTGACGATCGGTCTGCAGCGGGGCCAGGCGGAGCATCTTGTGGTGCTCGACGTGGACATCCGCCCACGGCAGCTCGACCGCTGGCGGTGCGTCTTTTTCAGCGGTGGTGTCGGGTGAAGTCTGGGTATCAGTCATAACGGCGAGATCCTGTCCAAGCCCTGCTTCTCGCCAGCCGATTCGCTGGCGACACAGGCTTATCGGCCGCTTTCTTCAGGACTGGAGGGCAAACCGCGCTTAACGGGTGCGAAGTCCGTCAATAAACTCGATGATTTTGCTGCCCAGTTCAGCGGCCAACGGCAAATTCGGGTCCTTGTAGGAGGCCAATTGCCGCTTCATATCGTTATGCACGATGCGCAGAACATGGTTCATGCCTTCGATCACCGCCAGTTCGGCGTCGGGTTTGGCAGCCTTGAGCAGCTTCGCGTCTTCGGTGCCGACCTGAATATCGTTGCTGCCCTGAACAATCAGCGCTGGCATCTGCAATTGTGCGAATGCTTTTGCCGGGTCTTGGCGAAACAGCGAAATCAGATATGGCTGCACGCTCGGGCGGAAAATCACTTGCAACGGCGCCGGCACGTTGTCGTCGGTATGACCGGCCTTGAGGCTGTCGAGCAGTTCGTTGCTGCGCAGCATCAAGGGGGGCGGCAGGCTGCGGGCCAGTTGCTCGCGGATCACCTGATCGACCGGCCGGGCGCTGCCGGACAGGGAAATAACCGCAGCGGCAGCGGCATCGGCACCCGGCGCGGCCAGCGTGGCGATCAGCGCGCCTTCGCTGTGGCCGAGCAGAATCAGTTGGCCGAACCGTGGATCGGCCTTGAGCTTACGCGCCCAGGCCTGGGCGTCGGCGACATAGGCTTCCACCGACAGATTGCGCTCATCAGGCGTGGCGGCGAGGCTCGCGGCCACACCGCGTTTGTCGTAACGCACACTGGCGATGTTGTGTTTGGCCAGCACCCACGCCAGCCGTTTAAGGCTGTCATTGCGCCCGCCGTCGGGGTTGTTTCCGTCACGATCCGTAGGACCTGAGCCTGAAATAATGAGGACAACCGGCACCGGACTGTCGGACTTGGGCAGCAACAGCGAACCGAAAAGTTCGCCCTTGCCGGTATCCAAAGTCATCGGACGCTGTAGGACTGTCGCCTGGGCAAAGCCAGTAAAGAGGGTAAGACTCAAGATCAAAACTCGCAGCATCATCACGCCATCATTCGCCAAGGTGCCGGTTGGACTCGCCAACACCGCTAAGGTTCGAGGATGAACTACTCGGTTAGCCTGCGTATACTGGCGCGCATCACGAATTTGGGTTTGATTTCACGGAGCGTCCTGCATGTCCGGCAATACCTACGGCAAGTTGTTCTCTGTCACCACCGCTGGCGAAAGCCATGGTCCGGCGTTGGTCGCCATTGTCGACGGCTGCCCGCCGGGCCTGGAGATTTCCATCGAAGACCTGCAGCGCGACCTCGATCGCCGCAAGCCCGGCACCAGCCGCCACACCACCCAGCGCCAGGAGGCCGACGAAGTCGAAATCCTCTCCGGCGTGTTCGAAGGGCGCACCACCGGCTGTTCCATCGGCCTGCTGATCCGCAACACCGACCAGAAGTCCAAGGACTACTCGGCGATCAAGGATCTGTTCCGTCCGGCCCACGCCGACTACACCTACCACCATAAATACGGCGAGCGCGACTACCGTGGCGGCGGCCGTAGCTCCGCGCGTGAAACGGCGATGCGTGTGGCGGCCGGTGCGATTGCCAAGAAGTATCTGGCGAGCCAAGGCATCGTCATTCGCGGCTACATGAGCCAGCTCGGCCCGATCGAAATCCCGTTCAAGACCTGGGATTCGGTCGAAGACAACGCCTTCTTCAGCCCTGATCCGGACAAGGTTGCGGAGCTGGAAGCCTACATGGATCAGTTGCGCCGTGATCAGGACTCGGTGGGCGCGAAGATCACCGTCGTCGCCGAAGGCGTGATGCCGGGCCTGGGCGAGCCGATTTTCGACCGCCTCGACGCGGAACTGGCCCACGCACTGATGAGCATCAACGCGGTGAAAGGCGTGGAAATCGGCGCCGGTTTCGCCTGCGTCGCCCAGCGCGGCACTGAGCATCGCGATGAGCTGACTCCGGAAGGCTTCCTCAGCAACAACGCTGGTGGCATCCTCGGCGGTATCTCGTCTGGTCAGCCAATCGTTGCGCACCTGGCGCTGAAGCCGACGTCGAGCATCACCACCCCGGGCCGTTCGATCGACGTCGATGGCAACCCGGTCGACGTGATTACCAAGGGTCGCCACGATCCGTGCGTTGGCATCCGTGCCACGCCGATTGCCGAAGCGATGATGGCCATCGTGCTGATGGATCATCTGCTGCGTCACCGTGGCCAGAACGCCGATGTACGGGTGAGCACGCCGGTGCTGGGTCAGCTTTAATGGCAGACCTCAAAGCCGTCGCGGCATAACCGGCGTGGCGGCGCTCCCTTACTGGCGGCTGTCCAGTTTCTACCTGTTCTACTTCGCCTTGCTCGGCTCGACGGCGCCGTTCCTGGCGCTTTACTTCGATCACCTTGGCTTCAGCGCCGCCCGCATTGGTGAGCTAGTGGCGATCCCGATGCTGATGCGCTGCGTGGCGCCGAACATCTGGGGCTGGCTGGGTGATTACACCGGCAAACGCCTGGCTATCGTGCGCTTCGGCGCGGTGTGCACGCTGCTGACCTTTTCGCTGATTTTCGTCAGCAAGACCTACGCCTGGCTGGCGATGGTCATGGCGTTGCATGCGTTCTTCTGGCACGCGGTGTTGCCGCAGTTTGAAGTCATCACGCTGGCGCATTTGCAGGGCCAGACCTCCCGTTACAGCCAGATCCGCCTCTGGGGTTCGATCGGTTTCATCATCACCGTGGTCGCGCTGGGTCGCCTGTTCGAATGGCTCAGCCTCGACATCTACCCGGCGGCGCTGGTGTTGATCATGGCCGGCATCGTCCTCAGCAGCTTGTGGGTGCCGAACGCGCAACCGGCACAGGGCAATCGACCAAATGGGGACGGCTTTCTCAAGCAGTTGCGCAGTCCTGGCGTTCTCGCGTTTTACGGCAGTGTCGCGCTGATGCAGATGAGCCACGGGCCTTATTACACGTTTTTGACCTTGCACCTGGAACGCCTCGGCTACAGTCGCGGCGTAATCGGCATGCTTTGGGCAGTCGGTGTGGTCGCCGAAGTGCTGATGTTCATGGCCATGAGCCGGATTCTTGCGCGTATCTCGGTGCGCCGGGTGCTGATGGCCAGTTTTCTGCTGGCGGCGCTGCGCTGGTTACTGCTCGGTTCGTTCGCCGAATTCCTGGGTCTGCTGTTGTTTGCGCAGGTTCTGCACGCGGCGACCTTCGGCAGCTTTCACGCCGCTGCCATCCAGTTCGTGCAACGTAGCTTTGGTGCGCGGCAGCAAGGCCAGGGGCAGGCGTTGTATGCGGCACTGGCCGGTACCGGCGGTGCGTTGGGCGCTTTGTATTCCGGCTACAGCTGGAATGCCCTCGGCTCGACATTGACCTTTAGTATTGCCAGTCTCGCTGCGCTCGCTGCTGCCGTTATCATTGCCACACGTATGCAAGAGGACAGGCCATGAGACTTACGCGTGAACAACTCGCCCAGCAAATCGTCGACGCCGGGCGTTTTCTCTACGGTCGAGGCTGGTCGCCGGCCACCAGCAGCAACTATTCGACACGCCTGTCGTCCAGCGAAGCGCTGCTCACCGTATCCGGCAAGCACAAGGGGCAGTTGGGTCTGGATGATGTCCTGGCCACCGACTTTTCCGGTAACAGTCTGGAGCCGGGTAAAAAACCGTCCGCCGAAACCCTGCTGCACACCCAGCTCTATAGCTGGCGCCCTGAAATCGGAGCGGTGCTGCACACCCATTCGGTGAACGCCACGGTGCTTTCACGGCTGACCCCGGAAGATTTCATCGAGTTCGAAGACTACGAGCTGCAAAAAGCCTTCAGCGGCATTTCGACCCACGAATCCCGGGTGCGCGTGCCGATTTTCGACAACGATCAGGACATTGCGCGCCTTGCCGGCAAGGTGCAGCCTTGGCTCGATGGCCATCCCGATTGCATCGGCTACCTGATCCGTGGCCACGGCCTCTACACCTGGGGCGCGCAAATGAACGACGCGCTACGCCAGATCGAGGCCTTTGAATTCCTGTTTGAATGCGAGTTGAAAACTCGCAGCGTCATGAACCGCCAAGGCTGACTTCACCAGAAGCAGCCCATTTGCCTGATGAAATGCTGTGCCCGACCGGTCTGCAAGAACCGGAAGGCAAGGCCGATACCGAGGAATTGCCCCAATGAGCAGCCTGTCCGTCTATCACATTTCCAGCCCTGAGATTCCAAACAAGGTGCTGACCCATTTCGAAGACATCGCTTCCACCCTGGCCGAGCAGGGCGTGCGGTTCGACCGCTGGCAAGCCGCCGCAAAGATCCAGCCCGGCGCGACACAGGAAGAAGTGATCAGCGCTTATCAAGAGCAGATCGACAAACTGATGACCGAACGCGGCTACGTCACTGTCGATGTCATCAGCGTCAACAGCGATCACCCGCAAAAAGCCGAATTGCGCGCCAAGTTCCTTGAAGAACACCGCCACGGCGAAGACGAAGTACGCTTTTTCGTCGCTGGCCGTGGGCTTTTTACCCTGCACATCGACGATTACGTTTACGCCGTACTCTGCGAGAAGAACGATCTGATCTCGGTGCCGGCCGGCACCAGGCACTGGTTCGACATGGGCGAGCATCCGCATTTCGTGGCCATTCGCTTGTTCAACAATCCTGACGGCTGGGTCGCCAACTTCACCGGCGAAGACATCGCCGGCCGCTTCCCGCGTCTGGAGGACTGAGCCGATGTCGATCAAAGTCATTCTTACCGACATCGAAGGCACCACAAGCGCGGTGAGTTTCGTTTTCGACGTGCTGTTCCCGTATGCGGCCAAACATCTGCCGGACTTCGTGCGGCAGAACGCCGAACGTGCCGATGTCGCCGAGGAACTTGACGCTGTGCGCCGCGACAGCAACGAGCCGCAGGCTGATGTTGAACGTGTTGTCGAGATTCTGTTGGACTGGATCGCCGAAGACCGCAAGGCCACGCCGCTAAAGGCGTTGCAAGGCATGGTCTGGGAGCAGGGCTATCAGGCCGGGCAGTTGAAGGGCCACGTTTACCCGGATGCTGTTGAAGCACTTCAACGCTGGCATCAGGCGGGTTATCAACTATTTGTGTATTCGTCCGGTTCGATCCAGGCGCAGAAGCTGATCTTCGGCTGCTCTGAGGCGGGGGATCTGACGCCGCTGTTCAGTGGTTACTTCGACACCACGTCCGGGCCCAAGCGCGAGGCGCAGTCTTACACCAACATTCAACAGGCGATTGGTGTTGAACCTGCGCAGATTCTCTTTCTGTCGGACATCGTGCAGGAACTCGATGCGGCTCAGGCTGCCGGTTTGCAAACCTGCGGTCTGGCCCGTGAAGGCGGGGAGTTGGCGGGGCATGTGACGGTCGATAGTTTTACCGGAATTGAACCGGAAGCCTTCTAAAGCACCTACAAGGAAACGGCGCACAAACAAACAGGCCGTGAAGCGCATGCTTCACGGCCTGTTCTGTTTAACCGGTGAGAATTACAGCGAGTGATAAGTCGGCAGGGCAAAACGCTGCTGGCTCTGCAACATCGCAATTTGCGGCAGTTCGCTGGCCTGTTCGGCCAAGTCACGGCGAATCGCACTGATCGCCCACGACAGTTGGTCGCCGGCATGCAGTTGTTGATAGGTGAGGGCGCGCTTGAAAACTTTGCCGTCGGCACTGCGCAGGGTCAGCAGAATCCCGCCATCGGGACGCGGCGCAGTGGTGACGTCGAAGTTGGAGAACAGGGAGGTAAATTTTTCTTGGATCAGGCTCATGTTTTTCAGCTCCGTATGCACTTGAATGGCAAGTATGCAGAGGAGGTTGCAGTGATTGTGCCAGCAGTCGATAAAATTAAAATCCATATAAATCAATAAGTTAAAAAATTTAAAATTTAAACGGGTCGTGCAATCTGCATGAATGGCCATCGTGCATCCTGCATTTTGCGGGATCGTTGTCGATTCTACGGAACCAATTGGTAAAGCCAGGATCAGCGCCGTCGCCGTTGAGCCTGCGGATACAAAACATTGCAAAAACCGCGTGTACAGGCCGAGAAGCGCTGACGTATTTTCGGTCTCGACCGTCGCACAAGATCGCCGGTTGCCTCACCCAGTCGCCCGACAATAAAAACACCGGCCAACGCCAAGGCCGAACGGGGAGCTTCCATGAGTCACGCGCCAAGCGACACGATTACCTGGGGCATGATGCTCCGCAAACTGCCGATGATCGCCAAAGCCATCCCTCGGGTGGTTAAAGGCATGAAGGTGGCCAACGTCACGGATCCGACCCAAAGCTGTGGCCTTGGCTGGACATTCGAACAAGCGACTCTGCGCAATCCTGATGGGCCGGCGTTATTGCAGGGCGATGTGTTGCTGACCTATGCGCAGGTCAACCAGTGGGCCAATCGTATCGCCCACTATCTGAACGGGCAGGGCATCGGCAAGGGCGACGTGGTGGCGGTATTCGTCGAAAATCGCCCGGAACTGCTGGTGACGATACTGGCGCTGGCCAAGGTCGGCGCTGTCAGCGCGCTGCTCAATACCTCGCAGACCCGCGACACACTGATCCACAGCGTAAACCTTGTAGCGCCGGTGGCGATCGTGGTCGGCGAAGAGTTGGTGCCCGCATTTGCTGCGGTGCGCGAGCAGGTGTCGATTGCGCCGCAGCGCACTTGGTTTGTCGCGGATCAGGACACCTACAGCCACCCGGGCATTGCGCCCGAGGGCTATGTCAATCTGATCAGCGCCAGTGCCGACGCCAGCAGCGATAATCCGTCGAGCAGCCAGCAAGTATTTTTCGATGACCCTTGTTTCTACATCTACACCTCCGGCACCACCGGACTGCCCAAGGCGGGGGTGTTCAAGCACGGCCGCTGGATGCGCAGTTCCGCCAGTTTCGGCATGATCGCGCTGAATATGCGCCCGGACGACGTGGTTTATTGCACCTTGCCGCTGTACCACGCCACCGGCCTTTGCGTGTGCTGGGGCTCGGCGATCAATGGCGCATCGGGTTTTGCGATCCGCCGCAAATTCAGCGCGAGCCAGTTCTGGAGCGACGTACGCCGCTATCGCGCGACCACCATCGGCTACGTCGGCGAGTTGTGCCGCTATCTGGTCGATCAACCGGCCAGTGCCGATGATAGCCGTCACGGCGTGCGCAAGATGATCGGCAACGGTTTGCGCCCGGGCGCCTGGGCGCAATTCAAGACACGGTTTGCGGTGGATCACATTTGCGAACTGTATGCGGCGAGCGACGGCAATATCGGCTTCACCAACATCCTCAACTTTGACAACACCATCGGCTTTTCCCTGATGGCCTGGGAGTTGGTCGCCTACGATCACGACAGCGGTGAGCCTCTTCGTGGCGATGACGGTTTCATGCGCAAGGTCGGCAAGGGCGAGCAGGGGTTGCTGCTGGCACGGATCGACGAGAAGGCACCGCTGGACGGTTACACCGATCCGCAGAAGACCGCCAAGGTCGTGCTGGACGATGTGTTTAACAAAGGCGACCGTTTCTTCAATACCGGTGACTTGCTGCGAAATATCGGCTTCGGTCATGCCCAGTTTGTTGATCGGCTCGGCGACACCTATCGCTGGAAGGGCGAAAACGTTTCGACCACAGAAGTCGAAAACCTTCTGCTACAGCATCCGCACATCTCCGAGGCGGTGGCGTATGGCGTGGAAATCTGCAACACCAACGGTCGCGCCGGGATGGCGGCGATAACCCCGGCTGAATCTCTTGCGACCCTGGATTTTGCCGAACTGCTGACCTTTGCACGGCAACGCATGCCGGCCTACGCCGTACCGTTGTTTTTGCGGGTGAAGGTGAAAATGGAAACCACCGGCACCTTCAAATACCAGAAAACCCGGCTGAAAAAAGAAGGTTTCGACCCCGGCCAGACGGGCGATGACCCGATCTTCGCCTGGCTGCCCGGCACGCAGACCTATGTGCAGGTCACCGATGAAGTTTTGGCTGAAATTCATCAGGGCAAATACCGTTATTGATTGTGGCTATAGGCAATCTTGAGAAAAAGAGGGTGACAGCTATCGTCTTGCTCGGGAAAACTGTCGGCTTTCCGATTGACCGAAGTGGAGTTGCCTAATGTCCGACCAAAGCCGCCAGATGACCCCTGAAGAGGCTGCCGAATTTGCCGAGCAGGTTTTCAACAAGGCGCGTGAGGGTGATGCCGCGATGATGGCGGCGCTGCTGACTAAAGGGTTGCCACCGAATCTTCGCAATCACAAGGGCGACACATTGCTGATGCTCGCGGCTTACCACGGCCATGTGGAAACCGTGAAAGTTCTGCTGGAACACAAGGCCGACCCGGAAGTTCGCAACGACAATGGCCAAAGTCCGATTGCCGGTGCTGCTTTCAAAGGCGATCTGGCGGTAGTCTCGGCGCTGGTCGAGGGTGGCGCGCAGGTTGAAGGCTCGTCCTTCGATGGCCGCACTGCGCTGATGATGGCTGCGATGTTCAACCGTGTTGAAATCGTTGATTACCTCATCAGCAAGGGCGCCGACCCGAAAGCCAAGGATGCCAATGGTGTCTCCGCGCTGGACGCTGCGCGGACCATGGGCGCGGTCGATACCACCGCGCAGCTGGAAAAACTGCTGGGTTGATCAGGTCAAAAGATCGCAGCCTTCGGTAGCGCCTGCACTGATCTTCTGTAGGCGCTACCGAAGGCTGCGATCTTTTGCTTTTCTGCGCTATCCTTCGCGCCCTCAAAATCTACCCTCGCCATAGGATCCGCCCTTATGAAAGCCGCACTCGTCGAACTCATCAGCAAAATCAGTTCCGGCTGCATGGGCGAGGACGAGATCCTGAACGTGGCCGATGAAGCCGCTCAGGCCTACGCCGATGCCGACGCGTTTCTGGCCGCCAATCCGGACATCAACTATGACGACACGTTCCCGATGCCGCTGGGCGAATGGGTCGTCGTCGGCAGCCTGCCGGAAACCGTAATGTTTCAGGCCGACACCTACGTCGACCTGTTCGCGCAGATTGTTGCTTCGTTCGGCCCGGGCGTGGATTTCAACCTCAAACCCAAGCAACTGGCCAAGACCGAAGCGTTGACCGCACTCAACCGTATCCAGGTGCAGATGAGCAGTCTGAGCAAGGAAAACGGCGGTTACACGCTGATGAACTTCAGTCAGTTGCTCGACGATGAGCTGCAAGTGGTGCTGGTCTATGGCAACGATGTGCCACGGGTGCTGGAACTGTGCGCCGAGGTCGGCATCGCCGCCGCACCGTCGCTGGAAGCGCTGAAGATCGCCGTTCACGTCTGAGCGTAATAAAAGGGAACCCTGCGCTGGCCCGTCTATCCTAAAAGTGCATGCCACTATTCTGGAGCGACACCATGGGTTCGACGTTTAACGGTCTGATCGGTCTGATCATTCTCGCCCTCGACATCTGGGCCATCATTAATGTGCTGAAAAGCGGCGCGTCCACCGGGATGAAAATTGTCTGGGTGCTGCTGATCATCCTCCTGCCGGTGCTGGGCCTGATCATCTGGGCAATCGCCGGGCCGCGGGGGAATGTCCGAATCTAGCCGCTACTTTCGAGAACAACTCGAAACCTGTGGTAGCTGGCAAGCCAGCTACCACAGGGATTGTGCCAAGCCGATGGCGCGAGGTTCGACCTGTCATCTTCGGCAACGTAGAATGCGCGCCTTTCCCGGACAATCGTCGCCACGATTGGCGCCCGCGCATTCATCGGAGCACGTCACCATGACAGTCACCAAAACCAGTGAGTACCTGGAAACCCTCTACGAAGGCTACGGTCAGCGGTTTCGCATGGAAAAACTGCTGCACGAAGTGCGCACCGAACACCAGCATCTGGTGATCTTCCAGAACCCGCGAATGGGCCGGGTAATGGCGCTTGACGGCGTGATCCAGACCACCGAAGCCGACGAATTCATCTACCACGAAATGCTCACCCACGTGCCGATCCTCGCCCACGGCACCGCCAAGCGCGTGCTGATCATCGGCGGCGGTGACGGCGGCATGCTGCGTGAAGTGGCCAAGCACGGCAGTGTCGAGCACATCACCATGGTCGAGATCGACGGCACCGTGGTCGACATGTGCAAGCAATTCCTGCCGAACCATTCCAAGGGCGCCTACGAAGATCCGCGTCTGAACCTGGTGATCGATGACGGCATGCGTTTTGTCGCCACCACCACCGATAAATTCGACGTGATCATCTCCGACTCCACTGACCCGATCGGCCCGGGCGAAGTGTTGTTCTCGGAAAACTTCTACCAGGCCTGCCACCGTTGCCTGAACGAAGGCGGCATCCTCGTGACTCAGAACGGCACGCCGTTCATGCAGATCGACGAAGTCAAAACCACTGCCGGCCGCCTGCGCAGCCTGTTTCCGGACTGGCATTTCTATCAGGCCGCTGTTCCGACCTATATCGGCGGCTCGATGACGTTCGCTTGGGGTTCGACCAACCCGGCCTACCGCAAGTTGAGCCGTGAAACCCTGCGACAGCGTTTCATCGGCAGCGGCATTGTCACTCGCTACTACAACCCGGAAATTCACATCGGTGCGTTTGCGCTGCCGCAGTACGTACTGCAGGCGATCAACAAGCCAGGCAACGACTGAAAATCACGCAACTCCTACAGCGGATGTAACTTTTTTCATGTTCGCTCGCAGCAATCCTTTTGAACGATCAATCCGGCCAAAAGTCGAGATAGGTGTAAGCCCATTTGCGGGTTTGATCGAGGAGGCACCGATGCAAAAGTGGAAAGTCACTTTCGTGGACGATCATGGTGAAATTGTCGATGAGGTCTTCGAGCGTGCGGAATGCCCAAGCGACGATGAAGCTGCTCGACTGATCAAGGAACGGCTCCTGCCTGTCGCCGCCGAACTGGATCTGAACGATCTGGAAGGGCGCACTGCCGATGCAGGCGTCAAAAGCCTGAAAACCCAGAACAGCATCGAAATCCGCAGTATCACTCCCATCTGAAATTCTTCTTGTCACTTGAAGCACCAGGCCTTGGCAGCAGCTCTATCTTGGGGCTACTCTGCAAGCGAGATCAGCGAACGGATCGCTAAGGTCTGGTCTTGTCAGCTACATGCTTGTTTCCCGCGCGCAACCACGTTGCCGTAGTACTTTGGCCAGTAAGGCCCGGGGCGGGAATACGGAAAGTCTATCCATCTATCCGAGGGGGACGATTCATGAGCACAGCCTATCAAGAAGACATCAGCAGCAATGTACTGCGCCGCATGAAAGAAGGCGGTTTCGATTTTTCCCGATTCCATCCCATCGAGTTTTACGCCATTTTCCCGGACGAGGAGCGGGCGCGCAGGGCGGCAGGCAAGTTTCGCGGTGAATCCATCAATGCCCAGGTCAGCGCGCGCGACGACGGCGCGTGGTCTCTGGAATTGAGCAAAGTGATGTACGCGACCTATGACGATATCGGCGATTTCGAGCAGGGCTTTTCGGCGGTGGTCGAGCCCTTGGGTGGCATCATCGAAGGCTGGGGCGTCAAGCAGGAGGTGCGTAACCGCTACCGTTTGAACTGATCTCTGGTAATCAACGCAAGCAACGGCTGACCTTCGGGTTGGCCGTTGTCGTTTTTGGCTTGCTTGAATTCCCGTGGCAAAACCCTGAAACAAGAATCCGAGGCAAAAAAAAGCCACCGGAGAGGGTGGCTAAAAGGGAAGACCGATAAGGAGAGGAAACCGGTCAGGGTTAAGGCTTTGAGGGCCGCAAAGGCAGTCCGGATCGATTGGGCTGAAGGCTTCATCGGGGGAAGTTTTTTCAGCGGATGCGCGGATTATCCGCAGCCAGCCGCGAGCAGTGAAATCAACTCTGACTATGCTGGTGATAGGCGACAGCACTGCGTCGCAATGAGGCGGGGGCAATCAGGTTGGGGCATTTGTCGCACAGGAATGGTGCGGCGCCTGTGGCGTGATTATCCAACCGATTGAAATCAAAGCGTTTATGCCGATGGCACGGGCCTTGCGATGGTCTGGATGTCCGGGTGACAAGGAGTACGGCATGATCCGCACCTATTTTGATGAGATGTACGATGCCGGCGGCCAGGTCCGCCCGCATTACCGGGAGTTTGCCCGGTGGTTGGCTGACACGCCTGACGAGCTGTTGGCCCAGCGGCGCCGCGAGGCCGATCTGCTGTTCCATCGTGCCGGCATCACGTTCACGCTCTACGGGGACGAGCAGGGCACAGAGCGCCTGATTCCGTTCGACACCATTCCGCGCAGCATTCCCGCCAGTGAGTGGCGGATTGTCGAGCGCGGCTGCATCCAGCGGGTCAAGGCGTTGAACATGTTCCTCGCCGACCTCTATCACGAGCAGCGCATCATCAAGGCCGGGATTATTCCCGCCGAACAGGTGCTGGCCAACGAGCAGTATCAGTTGGCGATGCAAGGGCTGGATCTGCACCGCGATATCTATTCGCATATCTCCGGCGTCGATCTGGTGCGCGACGGCGACGGCACCTATTACGTGCTTGAAGACAACCTGCGCACACCGAGCGGCGTGAGCTACATGCTTGAAGACCGCAAGATGATGATGCGTCTGTTCCCGGAGTTGTTTTCCGCCCAGCGTATCGCGCCTATCGATCATTATCCGAACCTGCTGCTCGACACGCTGAAAAGCTCAAGCCCGATTGACGATCCGAGCGTGGTGGTACTGACGCCGGGACGCTTCAACAGTGCGTTTTTCGAGCACGCCTTTCTGGCTCGAGAAATGGGCGTCGAACTGGTGGAAGGTGCGGATCTGTTTGTGCGCGATGACAAGGTCTTCATGCGCACCACCGATGGCCCGAAAGCGGTGGACGTGATCTACCGCCGCCTCGACGACGCGTTCCTCGATCCGCTGGCGTTCAATCCGGATTCGATGCTTGGCGTACCGGGCCTGCTGTCGTCCTATCGCTCCGGCAATGTGGTGCTGGCCAACGCCATCGGCACGGGCGTGGCGGATGACAAATCGGTGTATCCGTTTGTCACCGACATGATCCGTTTCTACCTCGATGAAGAACCGATTCTTAAGAACGTACCGACCTGGCAGTGTCGTAATCCGTCTGAACTTTCCCATGTGCTGGCCAATCTTCCGGATCTGGTGGTCAAGGAAACCCAGGGTTCCGGTGGTTACGGGATGCTGGTGGGGCCTGCTGCGACAACCGCGGAAATCGATTCCTTCCGCGAGCGCATCAAGGCCAAGCCCCACGCTTACATCGCGCAACCGACGCTGTCGCTGTCGACCTGCCCGACCTTTGTCGAAAACGGCATTGCGCCGCGCCATATCGACTTGCGGCCATTTGTCTTGTCCGGTCGCGAAACCCGGGTTGTGCCCGGTGGTTTGACCCGTGTCGCCCTGCGCGAAGGCTCCCTGGTGGTGAATTCTTCCCAGGGTGGCGGAACCAAGGACACCTGGGTGGTCGAGGATTGAAGGAAGCTTGCCATGTTAAGTAGAACTGCCTCGGATCTGTATTGGATGTCGCGTTACCTGGAGCGGGCGGAAAACCTCGCGCGGATGCTCGACATCAGTTATTCGCTGTCGCTGATGCCGCAAGACGGTCGCGGTGACGGTTTGCACGAACTGGCCATGCCGCTGCTGATTACCGGCACCCTGGATGATTACCTCGAGCGTCACGGTGCTTTGCATGCCGAACGCCTGCTGCATTTCTTCGCCCTCGATGCCGCCAATCCGGCGAGCATCTATAGCTGCCTCGGCGCGGCGCGGGCCAGCGCGCACGCGGTGCGCGGGCGCATCACCGCCGACATGTGGGAAAACATCAACGCAACGTGGCTGGAAATTCGCGGGATCGCCGAACAGGGCCTGAGCCGCTATGGCATGAGCCGCTTCTGTGAATGGATCAAGGAGCGTTCGCACCTGTTTCGTGGCGCGTCCTACGGCACGATCATGCGTAACGATGCGTTTCGCTTTATTCGCCTGGGGACGTTCATCGAGCGCGCCGACAACACGTTGCGACTGCTCGACGCGCGTTACGAGATGGCTGGCGATCAGGCCGAAGCCGTCAGTGACGGGACGGCCCACGCGTATTACCAGTGGAGTGCGTTGCTGCGAGCGTTGTCGTCGTTCGAGGCCTATACCGAAATCTATCGCGATGCGCCCGGCGCCCGACATGTCGCCGAGCTGCTGTTGTTGCGCGCCGATGTACCACGCTCCCTGCGTGCCTGCACCGAAGAAATCGACCAGATACTCGCCCAGTTGCCAGGCGCCAACGGTCGTCCCGCGCAACGTCTGGCGGCCGAAATGGACGCACGCCTGCGCTACACCGGCATCAACGAAATTCTCGAGGAAGGCCTGCACGCCTGGCTGACCGAGTTCATCCCATTGGTGCGCCAGTTGGGCAACGCCATTCACAGTTCCTACCTGGAGGCTGCATGAGACTTTCCATTAGCCACGAGACCACCTATCACTACGAAGATCAGGTGCGGGCGAGCATCCAGTACTTGCGACTGACCCCCCACGACAGCGAGCGGCAGCATGTGCTGAGCTGGCAGCTCGACCTGCCGCGCCCGGTGCGCGCGCAACTCGATCCGTTCGGCAACATCCTCCACGTGCTAACCATGGACGAGCCGCACGAATCGATCATCATCGGTGCTCGTGGTCAGGTCGACATCGACGAATTGCGTGAGGCCGAGCATGAAAGCCAGTCGGCGTTGCCGTTTCTGCGGTTCACCCGGTTGACCGAGGCGGACGAGGCGCTACGCGCGTTCGCTGCAAAATCCTGCAAGCAGCGTCGCGACCGCACCGCACTGATCGATTTGATGCACGGCCTGAATCAGCACATGACCTACACGCCGGGTTCCACCGAAGTCGACACCAGCGCTGCCGAGGCTTTCGCCGGGCGCTCGGGCGTTTGTCAGGATCACACCCACGCGTTTCTGGCCTGCGCGCGCAGCCTGGGGATTCCGTCGCGGTATGTGTCGGGGTATCTGTACAGCGAGGATTGCGAACACCTGGCCAGCCATGCCTGGGCGGAAGCGTGGCTGGATGACGCCTGGTACAGTTTTGACGTGACCAATGAACTGGCGCGACCTGAGCGGCACCTGAAACTGGCGGTGGGTCTGGATTACCTCGATGCCTGCCCGGTGCGCGGCATGCGCCGGGGTGGTGGGTGTGAGCAGATGCATGCGAAGGTGTTTGTGTCGCCGACGCCGGCGCCGGTGATCTCTGTGCAGCAACAATAAACACCGAACCCCTGTAGGAGCGAGCCTGCTCGCGACAGCAATCTGTCAGCCAGTACATGCAAGGCTGGCACACCGTTATCGCGAGCAGGCTCGCTCCTACATTGGATCTGTGTTCAGGGCTTGTTTTTGCGCCCGGCCATGTGCTGCAAATACCCGATCAACATCTGCAAATCCCCATCCGGCAGCACATCCGCAGAAAACCCCGGCATCTTCGCCTGCGGCCACTGGCGCAAACTCTGCGGATCACGAATGTAGCGCTTGAGGAAATCTGCACCGAAATACTCGGTCGGGTTATACGGAATATTCAGATCCGGCCCGAACTGCGCATCTCCCGCACCGTTCAAGCGATGACACGCGAGGCAGTTTTTCTGAAACAGCGCAAAACCCTGATTGACCGGGTCATTGGCCTTTAACGCAGGATCTGGCCGGAGGGCAGGAAAACGCTCGGCCACCGGCGCCATGCGCTTGATGCTGGCGACTTGAAACGGCCATTGTTCCGGGCTGATATTCCCCGCTTGCGGATCGGTCCACACCAGATAAAACGGCCCGGCGCTGTGTTTGCCCTCTGACAACGGCGGCCAGGGTTTGGCCGGGTCCTCGATGGCCAGCCAGGCCCGCGCGCCTTTCTGATTGAGCAACGGCGCAGCGGCAAGCTCGGCGGCAAAGCCATCCAGTGCGACCGCTTGCAGATGATCCTCAGGTTTGATGCCCGTCAGCAACGCCGCGACGGGCAAGGCGCGATAGGTCATGTCCTTCTTGTAGGACACGTCGCTTTTTACCGTGAGCGTTTGTACCTGAGGATGCTTGAGCAGCTCCTCGGTCTGCCAGGTGCGGCTATTTGCGCCCAACTGCAGATCCAGTTGCGCGGCAGACAAGGGCATGCTCAGCAGCATGGCCCCAAACACAATGAGCGCTTTCAAATGATCGCCGTCCATGTCGTGGAAGTGCGCGAAGGTTGGCACAGCCACGCTGGCCCGGGTAGCGGGCCAGTCACATTTTTAGTGGCGAATTACAGCACCTGCCGCTTGAACTCAGCCGATGACCTTGGTCAGGTTCGGCAAAATCAACAACAGCGTCGTGGCGAAAAGAATGAGTCCTGCTTGACGAACTTTCGGTTGTTTGAACATGGCTTGACCGCCTTTATTGTTATTTCCTGATGCTTGCCTGCATATCCATGACGGCAAGCGCTGCACTTCCTGTTGAATGACGCCTGCCTCGGCAAAACCCGACGGCCATGACGTACATGTCTTACCTTAGGGCCCGCGTCACGCTTGGCTTAGATCCATTTCATATGTACTTGCTGCTGAGTGCGATTAAAAAGGCATGAGGCGTATTGCCAGCTTCTTTGCCGCCCGCTTGCTAGACAACTCGCCGACCTGAACCGGTTCACCCAATCGCCGATGACCGTCCGTCTGAGCGTGCGCGTCAATGTCATTGAGCGCTGTGGTCATTGAATCCGTGACCGTCGGGGACAACAGTGACAGTACGAAATTCACTCACCGCGCAGGTTCGAGGACGTCATGACCCAAGCTTTGATTTTCGACGCGTTACGCACGCCCCGTGGCAAAGGCAAGGCCGACGGCGCCTTGCACAGTGTCAAACCGGTAAATCTGGTGGCTGGTCTGTTGACCGCGCTGCACGAGCGCACCTCACTGGATACCAGCCAGGTCGATGACGTTGTGCTCGGCTGCGTTACGCCGATTGGCGATCAAGGCTCGGACATCGCCAAAACTGCCGTGCAAGTGGCCGATTGGGACGTTAGCGTGGCAGGTGTGCAGATCAACCGGTTTTGCGCTTCAGGACTGGAAGCGGTCAACCTCGGTGCCATGAAGGTGCGCTCGGGTTTCGAAGACTTGGTGGTGGTCGGCGGCGTCGAGTCGATGTCGCGGGTGCCGATGGGCAGCGATGGCGGCGCCTGGGCGCTGGACCCCCAGACCAATCTGCACAGTCACTTCACGCCACAGGGTGTGGGGGCGGATTTGATCGCCACCCTGGAAGGCTTCAGCCGCCAGGACGTCGATGCCTACGCGCTGTACTCACAACAGAAAGCCGCGCGGGCGCGGGCCGATGGCTCGTTCAACAAATCGTTGGTGCCGGTGCAGGATCAAAACGGCATCATCTTGCTCGATCACGATGAGTTCATTCGCGCCGAATCGACGCTGGAAGGGCTGGGCAAGCTCAAGCCGAGTTTTGAAATGATCGGTCAAATGGGTTTCGACGCGACCGCGCTGCGTGTTTACAGCCATGTCGAGCGAATCAATCACGTGCACACACCGGGAAACAGTTCCGGAATCGTCGATGGCGCGGCGTTGATGCTGATCGGCTCCGAAGCCAAGGGGCGGGCGCTGGGCTTGCAGCCTCGGGCGCGCATCGTCGCCACGGCGGTCACCAGCACCGATCCGACCATCATGCTCACCGGCCCGGCGCCGGCCACCCGCAAAGCGCTGGCCAAGGCCGGGCTGCGTGTGGAAGACATTGACCTGTTCGAGGTCAACGAAGCGTTTGCCTCAGTAGTACTGAAATTCATCAAAGACATGGCGGTCGACCCGGACAAGGTCAACGTCAACGGCGGCTCCATCGCCATGGGCCACCCGCTGGGCGCCACCGGTTGCGCGATCCTCGGCACCTTGCTCGATGAACTAGAGGTTCGGCGCCTGCGTTACGGCCTGGCGACGCTGTGTGTCGGCGGCGGCATGGGCATTGCCACCATCATCGAACGTCTCTGAGTCCCGAATTCAAGGAACCCTGTTATGAGCGAAGCCATTCGTTACGAAAAAGGCCAGGACGCGATCGTCGTTTTGACCATCGACATGCCGGGCCAGAGCGCCAACACCATGAACGCGGTCTACCGTGAGGCCATGGCCGCCTGCGTCGCCCGACTTGTCGCGGAAAAAGACAGCATTGCCGGGGTCATCATCACGTCGGCGAAGAAAACTTTTTTTGCCGGCGGCGACCTCAATGAGTTGATCAGGGTTGGCAAGCCCGAAGCCAAAGCCTTTTATGACATGGTGCTGACCCTCAAAGGGCAACTGCGCACTCTGGAAACTTTAGGTAAACCGGTGGTCGCGGCCATCAACGGTGCGGCACTGGGCGGTGGTTGGGAAATCTGCCTCGCTTGTCATCACCGGGTAGCGTTGGACGATGCGTCCGTGCAGCTCGGTCTGCCGGAAGTGACTCTCGGTTTGTTGCCGGGCGGCGGCGGGGTGGTGCGCATGGTGCGTATGCTTGGCATCGAGAAGGCGCTGCCGTATCTGCTCGAAGGCAAAAAGGTTCGTCCGCAACAGGCGTTACAGGCCGGTTTGATCGATGCGCTGGCGACGGATCGGGATGAACTGCTGGCCAAGGCTCGCGCGTGGATCGTTGCCAATCCGACGGCGGTGCAGCGTTGGGACGTGAAGGGGTATCAGATCCCGGGCGGTACGCCGTCGAATCCGAAAGTCGCACAGATGCTGGCGATAGCACCGTCGATCCTGCGCACCAAAACCCAAGGCACGCTGCCGGCACCGGAGAAGATTCTGTGTGCGGCGGTGGAGGGCGCTCAGGTCGATTTCGACACCGCGCACCTGATTGAAACCCGCTACTTCACAGAGTTGACCACCGGCCAGATCTCCAAAAACCTGATCGGCACGTTCTGGTTTCAGCTCAACGAGATCAATGCTGGTGCCTCACGGCCGCAGGGCTTTGCGCCTTATAAAACGCAGAAAGTCGGCGTACTCGGCGCCGGCATGATGGGCGCGGGGATCGCTTTTGTCAGTGCCTCGGCCGGCATCGAAGTGGTGCTCAAGGACATCAACCTCGCTGCAGCCGAGAAGGGCAAGGCCCATTCGGCAGCGCTGCTCGACAAGAAAGTAGCCCGTGGGCAAATGACTGCTGAACAGCGCGAAGCGGTGTTGGCGCGAATTCATCCGACTGAAACCGATACCGATCTGGCCGGTTGCGATTTGATCATTGAAGCGGTGTTTGAGGATCGCGAACTGAAAGCCAAAGTCTCGGCGGCCGCGCAGGAAATTGTCGGCGCCGACGCTGTAATTGCCTCCAACACCTCGACCTTGCCGATCAGCGGGCTGGCGACTGCCGTACCCGATCAGAGCAAATTCATCGGCCTTCATTTCTTCAGCCCGGTCGAGAAAATGCCGCTGGTGGAAATCATCAAAGGCGCTCAGACCAGCGAGGAAACCCTGGCGCGGGGTTTCGATTTCGTTCTGCAAATCAAGAAAACCCCGATTGTGGTCAACGACAGTCGCGGCTTTTTCACTTCGCGGGTATTCGGTACCTTCACCAATGAAGGCATCGCCATGCTCGGCGAGGGCGTGAGCGCACCGATGATCGAGACCGAAGCGCGCAAGGCCGGGATGCCGGTCGGGCCTCTGGCGATCTCTGACGAAGTTTCCCTCAGCCTGATGAGCCATATCCGCAAGCAAACGGCCAAAGACCTGCAAGCGGAAGAGAAACCGCTGATAAATCATCCGGCGTTCGCCGTGATTGACTTGTTGCTCAATGAATACAAGCGTCCCGGCAAGGCCGCTGGTGGCGGTTTCTATGAATACCCGGCTGGTAGCCAGAAGCATTTGTGGCCCGAGCTGAAGACTCGCTTCGAGAAGGCTGACGGGCAAATTTCGCCGAAGGATGTGCGCGATCGCCTGCTGTTCGTGCAAGCCATCGAAACCGTGCGCTGCGTGGAGGAGGGTGTCCTGACTTCGACGGCGGACGCCAACGTCGGATCGATCTTCGGCATCGGCTTCGCTGCTTGGACCGGCGGTGCCCTGCAGTTCATCAATCAATACGGGGTGAAGGATTTTGTCGCCCGTGCGCAGTATCTGGCCGAACAATATGGCGATCGGTTCGCGCCACCTGCCCTGTTACTGGAAAAAGCGGCGAAAGGGGAGCTGTTCTAAAGGGTGGGAAGCCAATCCGGGGCTTGCCTTGCCAGGGTGTTTCAAGGCAGGCTCTGGGGTGTTCATTATTCCCATCACGTGTCAGGTATTTTTTATGTCGCTACGCATCTGCATTCTGGAAACCGACATCCTGCGTCCGGAACTGGTCGATCAATATCAGGGTTACGGACAGATGTTTCAGCGCCTGTTCTCGCAGCAGCCGATTGCCGCCGAGTTCACCGTCTACAACGTGATGCAGGGCGAATACCCGAGCGATGATCAGACTTTCGACGCGTACCTGGTCACCGGCAGCAAGGCCGATTCGTTTGGCACCGATCCTTGGATCCAGACCCTCAAGGACTATCTGTTGACCCGTTACGAGCGAGGCGACAAATTGCTTGGCGTGTGTTTCGGTCATCAACTGCTGGCGCTGCTCCTCGGTGGCAAGAGCGAACGCGCCACGCAAGGTTGGGGCGTCGGCACTCACAACTACAAACTGGCGGCCAAAGCGCCGTGGATGAGCCCGGTGCGTGAAGAACTGACGTTGCTGATCAGCCACCAGGATCAGGTGACTTCGCTACCGGAAAACGCCACGGTAATTGCTTCGAGCGATTTCTGCCCGTTTGCGGCTTACCACATCAACGACCAGGTGCTGTGCTTCCAGGGGCATCCTGAGTTTATTCACGACTATTCCCGTGCGCTGCTGGATCTGCGTCAGGAAGCGTTGGGCACGCAGATCTATAGCAAAGGCTTGGCCAGCCTGGAGCAAGAGCATCATGGCGCTACGGTGGCGGAGTGGATGATGCGCTTTGTGGCGCACAAGCCTGAAGCTAAAGCCGTTTAAAGTCTGATGCGGAATTTGTGATGAGGGAGCAATCCCTCACCACAGAATTACAACCACCCTGACTTCTTGAAACTCGCCCACAAACTCACACACCCCACCGTAATAAACCCCAGCACGGCAAAATAGCCGTAGTGCCAGCTCAACTCCGGCATGTTCTGGAAGTTCATTCCGTAAATCCCCGCTACCGCGGTCGGAAACGCCAGAATCGCCGCCCATGCCGCAAACTTGCGCTGCACCACGCTCTGCCGTGACGCTTCCAGCAACACTCCGATCTCGATGGTCTGGCTGGCAATGTCGGCCAGTGTCGTCAGGTCTTCCATCTGTCGAGTGACGTGAATCTGCACATCGCGAAAGTACGGGCGCATGTTCTTGTCGATGAACGGGAAACTCAGCTTCTGCAGTTCCTCGCTGATTTCCACCATAGGGGCTGCGTAACGGCGCAGGCGCACCACATCACGGCGCAGGCCATGGAGTTTCTGTACGTCGCGTTCATTCAACGCACTGCACAACACGTTGCGTTCCAGCTCATCGATCTCGGCATGGATCGCTTCGCCCACTGGCTGATAGTTCTCGATGACAAAATCGAGCAACGCATAGAGTACGAAATCTTCCCCATGCTCCAGCAGCAGTGGACGTGCCTCACAACGTTGGCGGACATGGGCGTAGGACGCCGAGTGGCCGTTACGCGCCGTGATGATGTAACCCTTGCCGGCGAAGATGTGGGTCTCGATGAACTGCAGAACCCCGTGTTCGCGAATGGGTGAGTAGGTGACGATAAACAAAGCGTCGCCAAAGGTTTCCAGCTTCGGCCGGCTGTGTTTTTCCAGAGCATCTTCGATCGCCAGTTCGTGCAGGTTGAACTGACGTTGCAGGTTGGCCAGTTCCTGAGCGTCTGGCTCTTCGAGACCGATCCACACAAAGTGCCCGGTTTTGGCGGCCCAGGCCGCGCCCTCATCGATGGCAATATTGGTGACTTTCTTACCCGCGCTGTACACCGCAGCGGCAACAACTCGACCCATGGTGGTGGTTCACTTCTTCTTGGCAGATGGCAGGGAATACAAGGCATCAGCTTAGCCGTGTCGCTGCTTCAGAGTCAGTGAAATCTGCACAGTTCACCCGGCAAAAGAAAACCCGCACAAGGCGGGTTTGCTTTTCAGGCAGCTTGCAGTTGCCGATCCATCGATTCGATGCACTCGCGCATCTGTTCGCGGCACTGGCTGATGAGCATCGGCATGTCATCCATGGTCAGTCCTACAGTAGGAATTGCCGGGAGTGAACGTATGAGAATTTTCCCGCTGCGCCAGCGGTTCAGTCGCATATGTTTGACGTAACTGCTGACACACACCGGAACGATCGGCACGCCAGCGGCAATTGCCATCTGGAATGCGCCCTTCTTGAATGGCAGCAGCTCTTCACCGAGATTGCGCGTGCCTTCCGGGAATACCCAGATCGACGTGTCTTCGTTCTGCAAGGTGTTGGTCGTGGTGAGCATCGACTGACGCGCCTTTTGCGCATTCCCACGATCGATCAACACGTTGCCCGCCAGCCAGAACAGTTGCCCGAACAGCGGCACCCATTTCAAGCTTTTTTTACCAATACAGACGGTGCGGCGCGGCACCACATTGCCGAACACGAACAGATCATAGTTGGACTGATGGTTGGCGATGATCACGCAACTGTCGGGTTTGTTCATCAAACCGCTGACATCGGATTTCACCCGCAGACGCAAAATGCACATGGCCGGCAGCGCGTAGAGGCGGGCGCACAGACGACTGTTGTCCGGATTGAATGGACGGCACAACCCGAGAATCACCCCAAGCATGCCAGCCAGAATAAAGTGCAGGCCCATCAACAACATACGAAACACAAACAGCATTTTCAGGCCCCACCGGGACAAAAGGTGGCGCAGTGTACGGATGTGCACTGTTTTCGGCAATTGCTGCTATAGAGTCCGGAGATAGCCGATGTTTAAGCGCATGTTTCAAGCTTGGTTGTCAGACCCGTCCTAGAGCTGCAACGGTATTTTCAACCAGGTGCGTAAGAAAAAGCCCGACACGACGGTCGGGCTTTTCTTGATCGCTGGAACCGGGTGCTTACCCCAGATGTTCCTGATCCTGAATGATCGCGTTATCCAAGGTTTCCAGCAGCACCTTGCGCACCTTCAATTTGGTGTTCTTGTGCGCCGTCATGTTGATCTTCTTCAACTGCCGTGCGGCGGCCAAGGCAGCACCTTGCAGCTCCTCGGCGGAAACCACCTTATCGAGGAAGCCAGCATCCACAGCGCTTTGCGGGTCGAACATCTCGCCGTTGATCACTGAACGGTGGAAAGCCGAACGACGCAGACGATCACGGGCCAGCTCGATACCGGCGTGGTGCATGGTCATACCGATCTGCACTTCATTCAGACCAATGCTGAACGGGCCGTCGACGCCGATACGGTAATCGGCGGACAGAAGAATGAATGCACCTTTGGCCACGGCATGGCCCGGGCACGCGACGATCACCGGGAACGGGTGAGAGAGCAGACGGCGAGCCAGCGTCGAACCGGCAGTCACCAGTGCCACCGCTTCTTTAGGGCCGGCGGTCATCACTTTCAGGTCATAGCCACCGGACAGAATCCCTGGCTGACCGGTAATAATCACGATGGCACGATCAGTCACCGCCTTATCCAGCGCCGCGTTGAACGCTGCAATCACGTCCGGGGAAATGGCATTGACCTTGCCATTGCTCAAGGTCAGGGTCGCGATACCGTCTTCGAGGTGGTAAGAAATCAACTCACTCATGACGCTATTCCTTGTAAGAAAGATGGGCAGACGTTACCCACCACCGCAGGCCAGGTAAAGCACCGTGACTGACCCGTCGGTCACCCTTTATCGGCTCATGCCCCGCAGACTGCTATCTGTCTTCTATATAGAAGGGGGCGTGCCCACCGGAGATTGGCCGGTTTGCCATGGCCTGTTGGCGGGGAAAACTGTTTTTTCTCTTAACCGCATGAAAATTCTGAAAAAAAGTTTGCCATCGGAAAAGCTTTCGACTACATTAGCGCGCCTCGACAGACAGAACATGTTTGAAGAGATACGGTGAAGTGTCCGAGTGGCTTAAGGAGCACGCCTGGAAAGTGTGTATACAGGAAACTGTATCGAGAGTTCGAATCTCTCCTTCACCGCCATATTCGATTACACAAAACCCCTGATTTCGAAAGAAGTCAGGGGTTTTGTGGTTTCTGGCGTCTGGATTTTGTTGGGTGTCTGCTGAAATCGGCTTAATCCTCGATTGAATTACAATCGCGGTTTTTATCTGCCTGAAAAAGGACTGTTTCCATGATCATCTCCACCACTCAAGCCATCGAAGGCCGTCAGATCACCGCCTATCTAGACATTGTCAGTGCCGAATCGGTGCAGGGCGTCAATGTGATCCGCGACATGTTTGCCGGCATGCGTGATTTTTTTGGTGGGCGCTCTCAGACGCTGGAGCGGGCGCTGAAGGAGGCGCGTATCCAGGCGACTGAGGAGATCAAGGAGCGAGCGCGAGCCTTGCAGGCGGACGCTGTGGTTGGGGTGGATTTCGAGATCAGTATGCCGGCCGGCAAGGGCGGTATGGTTGTGGTGTTCGTGACAGGTACTGCGGTGAAGTTGCGCTGATTATTGGACGGAACGTTGGGATTTGTGGATCTCGACGTTTTGACTTGTTGCCATCCGGTCTTTTGTAGGCCATTCGTCGGGCGTCAGCGTTTCTGAATAACAAGTCCAGGAATGACCGGCTAGTCTCAAAAGTACTGAAGGTCGATATTCTTTCAGGCAAAGAGCTTTGCCGGTGTCGACCCGTTTTGAAGGGGAAAAGGTATGACTGATCCGTATATCGAAGACGATGGCGCTGAATTTTCCTTCAACAACTGCGTGCGATGTGGCCAGACCGAGTACCAGTCGGGCTTTGGCGAGGATCCGGTGCAGACCGGCAAGATCAAGTCCACGGTACCTAAAGGGCCGAAGGCGAAGTTTTTACCCAGGATCGCGACCCGCGCCCGCAAGTAAGTCTTGCAACCCACAACCCCGTCAATGAGCGGGGTTTTTTGTGCCTGGCGCAACCAATAGGGGAAAATTCCTACGCGCGCAGTGTGGATGTAAACGCTTTTCACAAACTTTTCACGTCTGCCAAAGTAGGGTGAAGCCATCCGTTAGAAAGCAAGTCTCCAGCCCGTCTCCCCAGCGGGCTTTTTTTTGCCTGTCATAAAACCTTTTCCAGAATCGCTGTCCAATCGGCGCCGAGTGCGCGCAGTTCACTCATGTTGTCTGGACTTTTGCGCTCCGACGGCATTAAATCCCGGCCCTTTTTGTCATACCCATTTTTTGAGGTTTTTGTCATGCGTTTAACATTGCCTGCTCTGGTTCTGGGCCTTCTCGTTGCTCAAGGTGCGATGGCTGCCGGTGACGGCACCGCTGCGCTGGGCGGTGGTCTGGGTGGCGCGCTGGGTAACGTTGTCGGCCAGAAAATGGGCGGCAGCACCGGTGCTGCGATTGGTGCCGGCGTCGCAGGCGCCGCGGGCAGTGCAGTGGCGGCACGTAAAGGCAGCCGGACCAAAGCGGCCATCGGCGGTGGTGTCGGCGCTGCCGGCGGTTCGGTGATCGGCAACAGTCTCGGCGGCAAGAATGGCGCTACTATTGGCGCGGGCCTGGGCGGTGCAGCCGGCGGCGCGGTTGGCAGCAATCTGTCCAAAGGGCACAAGCGTCACTGAGATTGATTGCAGGTCAGAAAAGTCCGGCTCGATGTCGGGCTTTGCGTTGGTGAACGTTTTACCCGTAATCGTCTCCAATAACACATAAGCCCTGCATGGGCAGCCTGTCCCGGCTCGGGAACTGTGAGGTTCATATGCGTTTGTCATTATCTGCACTGTTTTTCGGATTGCTGGTGGCTCAAGGCGCAATGGCTGCCGGTGATGGTTCGGCCGCCGTGGGCGGCGGGCTGGGTGGTGTGCTGGGCAACGTGGTCGGCGGACAGCTCGGCGGCAGCACAGGCGCTGCGGTTGGTGCCGGTGTGGGTGGCGCGGCGGGCAGCGCCGTCGGTGCGAATAAAAACAATCGCACGGAAGCCGCCATTGGCGGTGGCCTTGGCGCTGCGGGCGGCTCAGTGATCGGTAACAGCCTGGGCGGTTCGACCGGTTCGGCTGTCGGAGCAGGATTGGGTGGTGCCGCAGGTGGTGCGCTCGGCAACAACCTGGGTGACGATGGCGGGAAGTCTCATTCCGGTGGTGGCCATAAGCATAAGAACAAGCATAAAAACAAACATCATTGATAGACGATTAAACAGAAACCCGGCCGTGTGCCGGGTTTTTCGTTTCTGCAGGTTCGACTCGGGAACGATTGGCAGCAGGGCCTTTCGAACGTCATACACTCCCCGACATCATGAGGTTTGCCATGACTCCCGAAACCGAAGGCAAGGAAGAAAAAGGCTCGAGTGGGCTGCCGTTTATCAATGATCCGGGGAATGAGGATCCGGGGTCGTTGATGGATGATGCGACGGTGCCGCTGATTGATTCGGATGATGAGTTTGATGGTGAGTTTGATGAGGAGGAAGATGAGCAGTGAAGGGTGGGTTTATCCCCCTATTTAAAACGCTAAAGGGCCTAGGTTAGGCCCCTTAGCGAGGTTTAAGACGTGATCCAATTTAAATAGAATGATCTTTGCTCTTCTGGGTTGTTCGTGAGGTTTTCTTCTTCGTAATCAAATATGAATACAACGTCTTCCAAAGAAGGTTTTTTACCGTGTACTAACTCGTACGCCTTTAAGCCGAGCGACATTTGGGACGACATACTCGATGGGTGCACATTGATTTTCGATCCCTTGCAGAAGAATCGTATATGCGGGTTGTTTTTTCTTAGTAATCCAAAGCACTTATAGAAATCGCGATCTGTATAAGTTTGGCTGCTTTGGTCTTCTAATCTTAGGGTTATAGATACCGCCGTGTCGTCACAGATGAGTTCGACTTCTTGTTTTTTATCATTTATTCCGACGGTAACTTTTATTTTGGAAATCATTTGCCTATTTGCCTGTATGGGTTTGGAAGGGAGTAGCCGAATTCTCTGCCGTCATCAATGATTATAGTTGCGCCAAGGATGTCTTCTCTTCTGATTCTGCCAGGAATGGCAACCTCCTGTTCTTTATCGAATTTATATGCGGCGCCTAGTTCCTTTTTGAGGTCGTGACCAGGGATCATTTTTAGTGTGTAGAGGAATCCGCTTTTTGTACCATATCCAGTAGCAAACTCTTTCCCCACTTCTCTAGACGGTGATGTGCTGATGAAGTTGCTGGGCGGAAAATCACTATCGATTGAGTGAAGCAGTAGGTCATTACTGTCACCTTTACTTTTAAATCCGTATTCAAAGATTTCTGAGGGATCCTTATTGTCGCCACGGTATAAATATTCATGGTTTGTTTGGGTGGTAGGGAGGGGGGGATCCTCACCACTTGGTACTTTTGCAGTTGGATCATTTGTCTTAAAGAATCGCTTACATCCATCCCCACCCGGACAATCACTCAACCCCAACGGATCCACCCACCCCGTCGGATTCGGCACGTACTGGTACTGATTCAACCCACCCGCCAACTTGATCGGGTCCGGCGTCAGATACCGGCCCAGCCGTGGGTCGTAATACCGATGCCGGTTGTAATGCAGTCCACTCTCCGCGTCGAAGTACTGCCCCTGAAACCGCAGTGGCTGGTCGAGGTATTCCTCGGCGGCGAGGGTCAGCGCGGCGACTTTGCCGTAGGCGTCGTATTGCGCCGACCAGACGATTTCGCCGCTGTAGTCGGTGAGTTCCTGCGGGGTGCCGAGGTGGTCGAGTTGGTAATAGAACGGGCAGGCCTTTTTCGGGCCTTTGCCGTCGAGCAGGGCCAGCGGGCGGAAGGTGCCGGGTTCGTAGACGTAGCTGCGGTGATGGGTTTGGCTGCTTTCGGCGACGAGGTGATCGCCTTGCCAGAAGAACTCGGTGGTGGCGCCGTCGACGGTTTTGCTGATGCGCCGGTTGAAGGCGTCGTAGCGGTAACTGGCGGTTTTGCCGTCGGGGCGGGTCAGGCCGATGAGGCGGTGTTGGCAGTCGTAGCGGTATTCGGTGATGAGTTTCTGCGCGGTGCCGCGGCGTTCGCGGATCAGGTTGCCGAAGGCGTCGTAGTCGTAGTGGCGGTCGCCCTGCATCAGCAGGCGGTTGCCCTTGATTTGCGTCGGGCCGGGGCGATCCTGCATCAGCAGGTTGCCGGCCGGGTCGTGGGCGAAGGATTCCGGCAGTTCGTCGCGCGAGTGGCGCACTCGGATCAAACGGTCGAGAGCGTCATAGCCGTAGGTGCGCTGGCCGTGGCGGGTGTCGGCGATGTGCTCGAGATTACCGTTGGCGCTGTAGGCATAGTCGCGGCGATACAGCGAATCGTGCTGATGGCCTACGGCGTGGGCGAGTAAACGGCCCTGATCGTCGTAGGTATATTCGCTGAGCAGCAGACCTTGCTGGCGTTGTTGCTCGCGACCGGACTGGTAAACGTGGCGCGTCAGTGACGCGCCGTTGAGGTCGATGGCTCTGAGTGCACCGCCCTTGGCGTGGTGGTAATCGAGTTTGCTGTTGTCCGGCAGGCGCATGCGTTTGAGCTGGCCGCAGGCGTCGTAGGTGTAACGCAGGGTGCCCCAGCCCTGATGCTCGGTGATCAGGCGATCTTGCAGGTCGTACTCAAAGGCCAGGGGATGCTTCTGACCGTCGTCGACGCCGGTCAGTCGGCCGAGGCGGTCATAGCGGTATTCGACCTTGATCCCGTCGGGCAGGGTTTTGACCAGCAGGCGGCCGGCGGTATCGCGTTCGTATCCGGTGACCAACGTCGAGCCGTCGTCGCCAAACTCGATTTTTTCCAGCAGGTGACCGTTGAGGTCATAGGCGTAGCTCGTGCGCCGACCGTCGAAGCCGGTTTCCTGTCGGATCAGTCCGGTCGGCGTGTAGTCCAGACGGTACTTTTCGCCGGACTCGTTTTCGATTTCCGTCAGCAGCAGCTGCGCATGGTCGTAGCGGTATTGCACCCGCGTACCGTCGGGGTTGATCCGCCGGGAGACCAGATGCAGGTCGTCGTCATACTCGTAACGGGTGATGCGGCCGAGTTCGTCGCGTTCGGCGGTGACCTGGTTGTAAGCGCCGTAGCTGTAGGCGCGCGTCGCGCCTGTAGGAAACGTCGTCTGCACCAGACGGCCCACGGCGTCCCAGTGCTGACGCGTGATCGCGCCGTGTTCGTCCTGACTGGTGGTCCGTCGCCCCAGCGCATCGTAGGAAAAGCGCCGCACACCGCCATCGGGCAGGGTTTCTTCGACCAACTGGCCGAGAGCGTTCCAGACCAGCACATGCCGACTGGTGTCCGGATAGCGGATCGACAGCAACTGCCCGCGCGCGTCGTAGTGGTAATGCGTGACCTGCCCGTCAGGATCAACCGCCTCGGTAACATCACCCTGGGCATTGCGCCGGTACGTCCACACCGCCTCGCCGCGAGAGCGGCTGTGCAGGAAACCGTTGCGGTATTCGTAGGACGTTGGCTCATCGTCCGGTGGAAGCAGCGCAATCAGGCGTCCGACGTCGTCGTATCGGTATTCGGTGACCGCGCCGAGCGGATCCTGCTCGGCGATCAAACGCCCCGCGTCGTCGTAGGCCTTGAGGTGCTCGCCACCGTCGGCCTCGACCTTGCGCACCAGCCGCGCACGGTCGTCGTGCACGTAGGTTTCTTCGGTGCCATCGACGTAATGCACCGCGACGCTGCCGTTGTCATCCCAGACGTAGCGGGTGTCCATCTGCGAGAACGACGCCCAGTGCCGCACGCAGCGCGCCGATTTTCCGGCCCGTTCCCATTCCCAGAAAAAACTCGCGCCACCGGTCAACTGACGCTGGAGGATGACGTGCTGATCGTCGTAGTCGTAACGCTCGCTGTCGCCAACGGCGTTACACGCTTCGATCAGGTGTTGATAAGCGTCGTAGCGGTAACTGACGAGGGTTTGTTCGGCGTGCCAGTCACCATCACAAAACGTTTGGTAATCGACGGCCACCAAATGCTGGCGGTCGTAGCGCAGTAATAACGATCGACCCGCCCCGTTATCCAGCCGCTCAATACGATCCTGACGATCCCGAGAGATGCGCAGACGATTGCCATACCCATCACTGACCGCCGTCAGCCGCCCGGCCCGAAAGTGATAAAACCGCGCCGTGTCCCCCGCCAGCGCAAGAATCAGTTCCTCCGGCTCATCCCCGAGAAAAATCGCCGCCCGCGACAGACTGTTGTGAATCGCCGGCCGTTCAGCACTCGGCACTGGAAACCGCGTGCGCCGGTTCTCATGGTCGACCCAAACAACAAAATCGCCGTCGAACTCCAGCCGATGCGCCAGCGAATGGCTCCAGCCAAACCCCAGCCCGACATCGATTTCGGCCGCGCTGGTGCGATACAAGCGGGTGAAATCGAACGGCAGCAATCCATTGAGCGTGCCGTCAGTCAGGGTCAGCAGTTCCTCACCGGTGACCATCGACACCGGGCAGCCGTTGGTGCAGGTCGAGGGCACGCAGTCGGCGCTGTCGCCGTTGGGGTTTTTCGCTTGATCGGAGGCGTCATCGCGTGGCTCATGGCGCTCCATCCGGCTCATGCCATGCGACTTGTCCCGTGCGAGAGGCGCCGGGTTCGGCACCGTCAACACCAAGGAATCCGCCTGACGAATGTTCAGCGGTATCGACGGCGTCGGTTTCAACTCAACGTCACGCACATTGAGCATCAGTGGTTTCAGTGCGCTTGCGTGCTTGCTCAGTTCGGGCGCAGAGCTCAGTTCCGCCAGGCGCAACGCAGAAGCCGCCAGCCATTCCCGCGCGCGTGGCGATTTGATCTTCGCGAGCACTTTGCTGCTCAACCGCAGTGGCACGCCGACGCCGCCCGATACCCGCATCAACAGAAAGCTGATTAACAGTTCGACACGAACCTCGGCTACCACCTCCGCGAGGTACTGCGGTGGCAGCATCCTCAGCCAACTGGTGAAGGCCGCCAGATGAATAAACAGCAGCGGCTCGTCGCTGAGGATCAACAAACCGTTGGCAATGGCTTCGCTGGACGCCTCCAGCAAAGCGTCCAGTTCGACCTCGGTCAGGTACTCCAGCAGCTTTTCGCTGTTGGCTTGCAAGTCGGCGAGCAGGGCGAACAGTTGCTTGATGTCATCCCAGACACCGTGCAGGGCCTTCTCGACTCCGCGCCAATCCGCCTGTTGCAATTGGCCGTAACGGTCGAGAAATCCGGCACTGGAGAACTCTGTCCACAGTGGCTGAAACCCGTCCCACTCCTGGCGCAACCAGACTTCCAGCCCGTCGAGCATGCCTTGATAAGAGGCATACAGCGCTTGCACATGCTGGCTGGAAACATCGGGAAAGAAGGTGATGCGATAACGCTGGCCCCGGTCGCAGTCGGTCACCTCCAGAATGCCGCTCGGTCCGATTTCATAGTGCTGCGGGGCGCCGAAGGTCAGAACGCCGCCGACATCGGACATCACCGGTTCGAGCGTCAGTGGGGTGTTGCCGATGGGGACGAAGCGCGCAGCCTCGAACATGTGCACCAGGGTCAACGGGCCGCTGGCGGGGCACATGAATACGGATGAACTGATGGGTTTACGGCTTTTGACTGGTGCACTGAGGTGAACGTCGTTGCCGACTCTGAACACCTGCTCGATGTCCAGCATCGACCCCGTCCAGAATTGTTCGGCCCAGGCGTCGTAGTTGTTCAGGCACAGGCGAAACTCCCGGATCAACGTTTCGAAGTCCGGGTGTTCTGGATTCAGGGCGGCAACCACCAGCAGGCCGATGCTGTTGTTCAAGGCCAGAAGCCGATCGGTTTGGAACATTCGCAGGCACTCGCGCACGTCAAAAGAGGTGCGCGGACTTTGCGGGGGATCAAAAAGTAAAGAAGTCGGGCAAGTAGGGGATGTCTGTAGGATTTTTCGCTAAATACTCACGAGTCGTTCCGCGCCCCAGCGGACATTGCCCGTTGCTCAATGCCCATTGCGCTCGTTATGCTGCTGAACCCATTAATCAGATCCGAGCAGCGGCGCTATTCGCCGCCCGGGATGTCTTTGATAACGGATCCGATGATGAATGCACCGCTGAAGGCGTTCGGCCCGATCAAGGCCGTGATTTTCGATATGGACGGTTTGCTGCTGGACACCGAGGGCATTTACACCGAGGTCACCTCGCTGATTGCCGGGCGTTACGGGCGGACTTTCGACTGGAGCATCAAGCAGAACATCATTGGCCGCGGTGCCAACGATCTGGCCAATTACGTGGTGCAGGCGCTTGATCTGCCAATTACCGCCGAAGAGTTTCTGGTGATCCGCGAGCCGCTGATGCGTGAGCGTTTCCCCTCGGCGCAAGCGATGCCAGGCGCGGAGGAACTGATTCGCCACCTCAAGGCGCACAACATTCCAATCGCTGTGGGCACCAGTTCGTCGCGTCAGTCGTTCGGTCAGAAAACCACGTTGCACCGCGACTGGTTCGCGCTGTTCGATTTCATCGTCACGGCGGACGATCCGGAAGTGGGTGCAGCCAAACCTGCGCCGGATATTTTCCTCACGGCGGCCCGGCGTCTGGGTGTCGCGCCCGAGGATTGTCTGGTGTTCGAAGATTCGCCGTTTGGCGTGACCGCGGCGAAAGCGGCGGGCATGACCGCCATCGCCATCCCGGATGCCGCCATGGCCGATGAAAAATACGCACACGCCGACGGGATTCTTCGCTCGTTGAAAGCGTTCACCCCGAGCGCTTGTGGTTTGCCGGCGTTGGAGTGGGCCTGATCGGGCCATAAAGCTTTAAACAAAAACGCCGCCCCTCAGTTAAAAGAGGGGCGGCGTTTTTCGTACAGGTAACTCAGTCAAATCAGGCGCCGAAACCACCGTCGATGGTCAGGCTGGCACCGGTGATGTACCCGGCTTCCGGGCCTGCCAGATAAGCGACGAAACTGGCGATTTCTTCGGCTTTGCCGTAGCGACCCACGGCCATCAACGGAATCAGGCTTTCGGCGAAATCACCGTGCGCCGGGTTCATGTCAGTGTCGACCGGGCCAGGCTGCACGTTGTTGATGGTGATGCCGCGTGGGCCGAGATCGCGGGCCAGGCCTTTGGTCAGGCCGACCAGCGCCGATTTGCTCATCGCATACACACCGCCACCGGCGAAGGGCATGCGGTCGGCGTTGGTGCTGCCGATGTTGATGATTCGCGCGCCTTCGCCCATGTGTTTGGCGGCTTCCTGGGAGGCGATGAATACGCTGCGAATGTTGATCGCCACGGTCTGGTCGAAATCTTCCAGTTTGAAGTCTTCCAGTGGGGCGACGGCCAGTACGCCGGCGTTGTTGACCAGAATGTCGAGGCGGCCAAAGGCTTCGACGGTGGCGCTGACCGCATGGCGGATGGCAGCGGCGTCGGCGCTGTCAGCCTTGATCGCCAGGGCTTTGCCGCCATTTGCGGTGATGCTGTTCTGCAACTCTTCAGCTTTTGCGGTAGAGCTGACGTAGGTGAAGGCAACTGCAGCGCCTTCAGCGGCCAGACGTTTGACGATCGCGGCGCCGATACCACGGGAACCGCCTTGAATCAGAGCGACTTTGCCGCTGAGGTGTTGAGTGGTCATGTTCGATCTCCAGAATATTCAAGGCGAGATGCCTTGTTGTTGGAGCCGAGTATCGACCTCTGATCCACAACCCACTAGCCCATGATTGCTATAGTCTGTGTAAACCAAAAGTTTACAGTGGCGACCATGGAAAACTTCAACAGTATCGAATGCTTCGTGCGCAGCGCCGAAGTTGGCAGTTTTGCCGAAGCGGCGCGGCGTTTGAGCCTGACCCCGGCAGCGGTCGGCAAAAGCGTGGCGAAACTCGAAGCGAAGCTAGGCGTGCGGTTGTTTCAGCGCAGCACCCGCAGCCTGACGTTGACTGAGGCGGGGCAGCTGTTTTTGAGTCAGGTCAGTGCCAGTCTGACCACGATCCAGAACGCCGTGGCCAATCTGGCCAGTGTCGAAGGCCTGCCAGCGGGAACTTTGAAAGTCAGTATGGGCACAGTGTTCGGGCGCTTGTATGTCGTGCCGTTGCTGGAAGAGTTTTTACGTCGATTTCCGGCGATCAACCCTGATTGGCATTTTGATAACCGTCAGGTCGATTTGATCGGGCAGGGTTTCGATGCGGCGATTGGTGGGGGATTTGAATTGCCCCAAGGCGTCGTCGCACGCAAATTGGCACCCGCACATCGAGTGTTGGTGGCGTCTGCTGACTACCTGGAAAAGCACGCAGCGATCATCGAGCCGGATGAACTGCAATATCACGATGGCATTCTGATTCGGTCGCCGCAAACCGGTCGAGTACGCTCTTGGCAATTGATCAGTAATGGCAGTCAGCTCTGTCGACCATTGACCCTCAAGACGCGAATGACCATGAGCGACTCCGAGGCCGCCTGCGCGACGGCGGCGCAAGGTTTGGGGATTGCACTGGTCAGCATGCCGTTTGCCGTAGGTTATCTCGAGGCGGGTACGTTACAGCGCGTGCTGCCGGAGTGGTACATCGATGACGGCAACATTTCGATCTACTACGCCGAACATAAATTGTTGCCGGGCAAGACTCGGGCGTTTGTCGATTTTGTGATTGAGCAGTTTGCGCAGCAGGGGTTGGCTCGGCGGTTCAGTGCTCTCTGAGTTTGGCTTTTAACCGAATTGCGGCCATCGCGAGCAGGCTCATTCCTACAGGATCGCTGTTGCTCACAGATTTCAGGCACGACACTAACCCTGTAGCAGTGTGCCTGCTCGCGATAAACGATAACGCGGTCTATCGTGCAAACCGCTCCGGCCAGCCCACAATTTTCTTCGGCCGAGGCGTCGCATAAGTCCGCACCTTGGACGTCGACAACCCCAAACGCACCAGCGCCTCAGCAATCGTCACCGCCGCCGTCACCCCATCCACCACCGGCACCCCGGTGCGGCGACGAATCTGTTCATCAAGTCCGGCCATGCCGCCACAACCCAGGCAAATCACCTCGGCCTTGTCCTGCGTAACCGCCAATTCAGCCTGATGCACGATCGCCTCCAGCGCACGTTGCGGCTCATGTTCCAGTTCCAGCACGGCCAAACCACTGGCCCGCACCGACGCGCAACGATCCCAAAGACCGGAGAGTTTCAGCCGATCCTCAATCAGCGGCACGGTGCGATCCAGCGTAGTGACGACTGAATACGCATGCCCGAGAAACATCGCCGTACTGGCCGCCGCGTCAGTGATGTCCACCACCGGTACATTGAGCAATTCCTGCAAGCCTTCGCGGCCATGTTCGCCATAGCCGGCTTGAATCACCGCATCGAACGGCTGGTCGTAGGACATCACCCGATCCATCACGGCGATGGCGGCCAGGTAGCTTTCAAAGTTGCCTTCAATCGAATCGGCGCCGAAATACGGCGTGAGTCCGACAATCTCTGTACCGGGTGACGCAACAGCCTGCGCCGAGCGGGCGATGGCCTGGGTGATGGATTCGGTGGTGTTGACGTTGACCACGAGAATACGCATTGGAAGTCCTTCTTGGCAGGGTGGTTCAGCGGCCCGAAAGGCGGGCCGCGAGGATTTAGTGACAGGCGTTATCGACCGCGAAGGATTCGCCGCTGACGTCGGCGTAGTGCGGTTCGCGTTTGGCGATGATCAGGTAGAGCATTCCGGCGATCCCGGCACCGATCAGCCAGGAGAACGGCGAAATACTTTGGAACCCCGGCACCAGCGCCAGGACGATGGCGATCAGTGCCGCCGGAATAAACGCCGCCACGGCGCGGAAATTGACGCCACGGCTGTAGTAATAAGTGCCGTTCGGGTCTTCGCTGTAGAGTTGCGGGACGTTGATCCGGCCTTTGCGGATCAACCAGTAGTCGACCATGATCACCCCGTACAACGGGCCGAGCAGTGCGCCGAGGCCGGACAGGAAGTACACGATCACCAACGGGCTGTTGTAGAGGTTCCACGGCAGGATCAGCACCGCGATGGTCGCGCTGATCATCCCGGCGCGGCGGAAGGTCAGGTACTTGGGCGCCAGGTTGCTCAGCACGAACGCCGGGGCAACGAAGTTGGCCATGATGTTCACCGCCACGGTGACGATCAGGAACGCCAGGCAACCCAGCACCAGGAAGAAGGTGTTGGGAATCGAAGCGATGATCTCGGTCGGGCTTTCGATGATCCGGCCGTTTATCTGAAATTGCGCGCCGCACAGCAGGACGGTGATCGCGGCGAACAGCAGAATGTTCACAGGCAAACCCCAGAAATTTCCGACTTTGATGGTTTTGCGGCAGGGCGAGGAGCGGGCGAAGTCGCAGAAGTTGAGGATCAGCGTGCCGTAGATCGCCAGCCACAGTGCGCCGCCGGCAAAGATGTTGCGCCACATCTCGCCACCGCTCAGCGGTTCGCGGATCGACCAGGCGATGGTTGCGTTGGCTTGCGTGTACATCCAGGCGGCGAGGGCGGCGACGGTCAGCAAAATCACCGGCCCGGCAAACCCTTCGTAACGGCGGACCATTTCCATGCCGTAGGCGAGGATCACCAGTTGCACGAACCAGATTGCCACGAAGCACACCCAGCCCAGCGTCGACAGGCCGAGGATCGAGTTGTGGTCGTATTCCGCGAAGCCGGGATGCACCGCCGTGAGTAAAACCCTGAAAACAACCGACGCCAGATACGTCTGAATCCCGAACCAGGCGATGGCGATAACTGCTCGGATCAGCGCAGGAATTTGCGCCCCGTGGATGCCAAAACTGATCCGGCTGATCACCGGAAACGGCACACCGGTTTTCTGCCCCATATAGCCGGACAGATTCATGAAGAAATACACCAGCGCCGCGCCGATCCCCAGCGACAGCAAAATCTGCCAGCCCCCCAGGCCCAGGGCGTAGAGGCCGATAGCGAACGAGTAGTTGGCGATGTTGTGCACGTCGTTCGTCCACAGGGCGAAGATGCTGTATTTGCCCCAGCGTCGGCCTTCGGCCTTGGTCGGTGCCAGATCGCTATTGTGCAGACGAGGGCTCAGATGCAGCGGCTCGACCAGTCCGTCATGTGGCAAAGGTTGATCGAGTGCAGAGGAGGGCAGATTCAGCGCGATGTTGTTAGAGAGACTTGTACGCATTCCGGCAGGCTCCTGATGTTCAGGGCCGCGATGACTGTGCATGAGCCGCCAGGCTCGACATATCTTCGTCGCGGCAGTGAAAGCATCACTGGTTACGGGGCATCTGCAGCCTGTACGGGATAGGGCGCTTCAGGCTTGCGGATCGAAGGTGTGCATGTTTTGCAGTTTTGTATACAAAACATGTATGCACTAAAGCCAGATGTGTGCCAATTGCCGATCCATGAAGGCCATCGCTGATTTCGAAATGTTATTTCTGATTGCTAAGTGACTGAATCGAGGCTGATATAAACTGACTGATTGGCCAGGTATTTATTTTTTGCGCGGGATCGTGGCGAGGGACAGAAGGAAGGGAGATTCAGGCGGGATGTAACTTTTCAGGGCGCGAAAATAAAAAGTGCACACATAAATGGCACTGATGGTGACATTCGTGTGTACACATTTTTTGAGGTTTCACAAAGCACAAGGGGAAATCATCGGGGCAGAGGTTTACCCCTTGCTGATGATATTCCCCGCATGCAATCCGCATTCTTTCTGGGTCGCTTCTTCCCACCACCAGCGGCCTTCGCGCTCGTGCTGGTTCGGCAGGACAGGGCGGGTGCACGGCTCGCAACCGATGCTGATGAAGCCGCGCTCGTGCAGGCTGTTGTATGGCAGTTCCAGCATGCGGATGTAGCCCCAGATCTCTTCGCTGGTCATCTGCGCCAGCGGGTTGAACTTGTACAGGGTGCGCTCCGGTGTGGAGAACGCGGTGTCGATTTCCATCACCGCCACGGCACTGCGAGTGCCCGGGCTCTGGTCGCGGCGTTGGCCGGTGGCCCAGGCTTTGACGCCGGACAGTTTGCGCCGCAGCGGTTCGATCTTGCGGATCCCGCAGCACTCGCCGTGGCCGTCCTTGTAGAAGCTGAACAAGCCTTTTTCCTTCACGAACGGTTCCAGTTTCGTGTAGTCCGGCGAGACCAGTTCGATGTCGATCTTGTAGTGCTCGCGCACCTGATCGATAAAGCGATAGGTCTCCGGGTGCAGGCGGCCGGTGTCGAGACTGAACACCTTGACGTTCTTGTTCAGCTTCCAGGCCATGTCCACCAGCACCACATCCTCGGCGCCACTGAAAGATATCCACAGGTCATCGCCGAACTCGGCAAACGCGAGTTTCAGGATGTCTTGGGCGGATTTGTTGGCATAGGTCGTGGCGTGTTCCACGACATCGAACGTTGGGCTCATCAGGGCGGCTTCCTACAGGTCGGTGGCGCTGGGCGCTCTATATGGCGGCGATGGTAACAAAAAGCGGCGCCGGGCGGGACGTGCTGTGCGTTGCGCGGCTTTGGTGGAGCCGCTAGAGTTCGGGCTCGCTCGACTCAACAATCAATACAAACGGGAGTGTCTTGTGGAAATTGCTTGCCTGGATCTTGAAGGGGTACTGGTGCCGGAAATCTGGATCGCCTTCGCTGAAAAAACCGGAATCGAATCCCTCAAGGCTACCACCCGGGACATTCCCGATTACGACGTGCTGATGAAGCAGCGTCTGCGCATCCTTGATGAGCATGGCTTGAAGCTCTCGGACATTCAGGAAGTGATCGCCACACTGAAACCGCTGGACGGCGCGGTGGAGTTCGTCAACTGGCTGCGTGAGCGCTTTCAGGTGGTGATTCTGTCGGACACCTTCTATGAGTTTTCCCAGCCGCTGATGCGTCAACTGGGCTTCCCGACTTTGCTTTGCCATCGTCTGATTACCGACGAAACCGGGCGGGTGACCAGCTATCAGTTGCGTCAGAAAGATCCCAAGCGGCAGTCGGTGCTGGCGTTCAAAAGCCTGTACTACCGGGTGATTGCGGCGGGTGATTCGTATAACGATACGACCATGCTGGGCGAGGCGGATGCGGGGATTCTGTTCCATGCGCCGGACAATGTGATCCGCGAGTTCCCGCAGTTTCCGGCGGTGCATACGTTTGAAGCGTTGAAGCAGGAGTTCATCAAAGCTTCGAACCGCGACCTCAGCCTGTAAACCCGACCCCTGTAGGAGCTGCCGCAGGCTGCGATCTTTTGATCTTTAAAGGCAAAGATCGCAGCCTGCGGCAGCTCCTACAGGGGGGGCGTTTAGAGGTTTTGCAGGGTTTGAAGGAGGATTTTCACTTTGGTAATCGACTCCTGATACTCAGCCTGCCAGTCCGAATCCGCGACAATCCCGCCGCCACCCCAGCAGCACACCTGCCCATCCTTGACCAATAGACTACGAATGGCGATGGAGCTGTCCATCTCGCCGCGTACGTCCAGATACAGCAACGATCCGCAATACAATCCCCGCCGGGTCGGCTCCAACTCATCGATGATCTGCATCGCCCGAATCTTCGGCGCACCGGTGATCGAGCCGCCAGGGAAGCTGCCGGCGATCAGATCCAGCGCATCGCGATCCTGCGCCAGTTCGCCGGTCACGCTGCTGACCAGGTGATGCACGTTCGGATAGCTTTCGAGGCTGAACAGCTCCGGCACCCGCACCGAGCCGATGCGGCAGGTGCGGCCGAGGTCATTGCGCAGCAGGTCGACGATCATCAGGTTTTCCGCGCGATCCTTGGGGCTGGCCAGCAGTTCGGCGGCGTTGGCGGCGTCTTCGGTGGGCGTCAGGCCACGGGGGCGGGTGCCCTTGATCGGGCGGGTTTCGACTTGGCGCTGGCTGACTCTGACGAAACGCTCCGGTGACAGACTCAGCACGGCGCCGCCGTCGGGCAAGCTCTGGAAGCCGGAAAATGGCGTCGGGCAGGCTTCGCGCAGTGCGCAATAGGCCTGCCATGGGTCGCCCTGGCATGGCGCGCGGAAACGCTGGGCGAAGTTGACCTGGTAGCAGTCGCCAGCCTGGATGTAATGCTGGATACGTTCGAACGCCTGACGGTAATCCTCGGCCGAGAGATCGGCGGTCATCGGGTTGTTTAACTTGAACGGTGTCAGTGAGCCAGTAATGGGCTGAGCGAACAGTGCGATCAGCCGCTGTTTTTCATTGTCGTCAACCGATGGGTGAAACACCAATTGGCTGGTGCCGGCCTGGTGATCGCTGACCAATGCCCAGTCATACAGCCCGAACCGCGCATCCGGCAATTGCAGATCATCCCGCGCCTGACTCGGCAGACTCTCAAGATGCCGGCCGAAGTCATAACTCAGATAACCGATCAGCCCGCCGGCGAACGGCAGCTCAAAAGCGTCAGGGAGTTGCGCTTCGCCCAAACGGCCCAGATGGTCGCGCAGACGTTGCAGGAAATGGCTGCCGCTTTCGTCCGGCAAGACCGCCAGTTGTTCCAGCGGCCAGGCGCTGAGCAGGTCATAACGGCCACGGTCGGCACTCGGTCGGCCGCTGTCGAGCAGCACGGCGCCGGGGGCGTTGCGGATTGCCGCGAAGTAGTCGGCGGGATTGGCACGGTAGGGCAGCGGGTGTACGGAACAGGTCAACATGGGCGGGGCAGATCGGCCGTTGAGGCGGGGTGGCGATTGTAGTCTTCTGCGGGAGTTGCTCCTAGAGGGGATGTCGGGGATTGGCAGATTGGCGACAGGTTGAATTCTGTGGTGGCTGTGAGTGAGTCATCGCGAGCAGGCTCACTCCTACAGGGAAATGCATTCCAATGTGGGAGCGAGCCTGCTCGCGAAGGCCGCGACTCGGTCGCGGATCAGCCCTCTACCGCAGGAATATGCCCAAACATCTCCTGAGTAAACGCCACCCGCTCTTCAACCGACTCCGTCACCCCACGTGCCTTCAGCTCTTCCAGCCGCGCTTCCACCGCATGAGTGCGCAGCGTTAGCCCGCAGTCATTGGCGATCTGAATATTCAGCCCCGGCCGCGCATTGAGCTCAAGAATCAGCGGGCCCTTTTCCTGATCCAGCACCATGTCGACACCGATGTAACCCAATCCGCACAGCTCATAACAGCCGGCGGCGAGTTTCATGAAACCGTCCCAGTAGGGCAGTTGCACGCCGTCCACCGCGTTGGTGGTGTCCGGGTGTTTGGTGATGATGTTGTTCAGCCAGGTGCCGCGCAGGGTCAGACCGGTGGCCAGGTCGACACCAACACCGATGGCGCCCTGGTGCAGGTTGGCTTTGCCACCGGACTGGCGGGTCGGCAGGCGTAACATCGCCATCACCGGGTAGCCCATCAGCACGATGATGCGGATGTCCGGCACGCCTTCGTAGCTGATGCTTTTGAAGATCTGATCCGGGGTCACGCGGTATTCGATCAGTGCGCGATCGCGGTGGCCGCCCAGCGAATACAGGCCGGTGAGGATGCTGGAGATGTGATGTTCCAGCTCCTCGTGGGCAAGGATCTTGCCCGACACCGTGCGGTAGCGTCCCTCGAACCGGTCGGCAATCACGATGATGCCGTCACCGCCGGCGCCCTGGGCCGGTTTGATCACGAAGTCGCTGCGCCCGCCGATGATCTCGCCGAGCTTGTCGATTTCCTTTTCGGTAGAGATCACGCCATACAACTCCGGCACATGAATGCCGGCCGCGATGGCGCGTTCCTTGGTGATGATCTTGTCATCGACGATCGGGTACAGGCTGCGCTTGTTGTACTTGAGCACATAGTCGGCGTTACGCCGATTGATGCCCATGATGCCCCGGGCTTCCAGGGCCTTCCAGGTCTTCCAGAAACCGAACATCAGTGATCAGCCTTGTTCAGGAACGCCTTGAAACGCACCAGCTCGGTCAGGCGGTAACCGCGATAGCGACCCATTGCCAGCATGAAACCCACCAGAATCAGCAGGATCGCCGGGAAGGTGAACACGAAGTAGACCAGTTCCGGCACGGTCATGATCAGGTGCGCCAGGGACGCGGCGAACAGCGTACCGATGGCGACTTTCATCGCATGGCTGGCACCGCGCTCTTCCCAGGTGATCGACAGGCGTTCGATGGTCATGGTCAGAATCACCATCGGGAACAGTGCCACCGACAGACCGCGCTCCAGGCCGAGCTTATGGCTGAACAGGCTGATCGCGGCAATCAGCACCACGACAAAGGTCAGTACCACCGAGAGTCGCGGCAGCATTTGCAGCTTCAGGTGTTCCAGGTACGAACGTAATGACAGGCCCAGCGCCGTGATCACGGTGAACAGCAGGATGCCGAAGCCCAACTGCGTTTCACGGAAGGCGAGGGCGATCAACACCGGGGTAAACGTGCCGAGGGTCTGCAGGCCGATCAGGTTGCGCAGGATTAGAATCACCAGCACGCCGATCGGGATCATCACCATGATCATGAACGTTTGCTGGGTCTGCAGCGGCAGGCCGTACAGCGAGTATTCGAGGAAGTTGGCGTCGGTGTTTTCGTCGGTCAGCTTGGCCAGACGAATCGCGTTCATCTCGCTGTTGTTCAGGCTGAAGGTCACGTTGGCCTTCTTGCCGCCGTCGACGGTGATCAGGTTCTCATCACCGGTCCACCACAGCAGGCGGTCAGTCGGCAGGCCCTGTTCGCCGGTTTCCGGGTTGAAGTACAGCCAGTCATTGCCGTTGAAGCTGCGCAGCCACAGTTCAGGGGTTTGTGGCTGGTCCGCAACGAGGCGGATGGTGTGGACTTTTTCCACCGGGACATGGGCGATGGACAGCAGCAATTCGACGATTTTGGCTTTGTGCGGCGTCGATGTATCGCCGGCCAGCAGCAGTTTCACGTTGTCGTCGTTGACGTTGTTGACCCGTTTGATCGCCTCGCCGATGAAGGTTTCGACGTCGGCCGAGTGTTGGCGGATCGGTGCGAGCAGGGCTTCGGCAGCGATTTTTTCCGGGCCTTCGATAACCATACTGTCGCGGAAAGTCGGGCCTTTGATCTTGGTTTTTTCTGCGGTGTAACGCTTGGTCAGCACCAGACGGTAATACAGGGTCTGGTTGCCTTTGGCCCGGCGTGCCGACCATGTCACCTTTCGGTTGCCGTCGACGCGGTTCACGGCCACACCATAGTTATTGGAGATGAAGCTCTCGTTGAGGCTGACGTAATCGCGGCTCAGCGGCGGCACGAACATCTGGATCTTTACCGGATCTTTGGTGCTGGCGACGAACTCGACTTTGGCGTCGATGTTCCACAAATCGTCGGTGGCGTCTTCGGTCACGGGGATGCCGAGCACGAAAATCTGATAGGCCGTAACCGAAACGCCCAGCAGCACCAGAATGGTGATCAGGATTTTCAGGTGGAAGGTTAGAGAACGCATGAAAATTACTCGGCGGTATGAGCGGCGATGGTGCAGGCGGGTTTGCCGGCAGCGTATTTAAGACTGGGGTCGACCAGCGCGTCGAAGCGTTTCAGCGCTTCGGAGCCGATCAAAAGCGGATATTGGAACGCACTTCGGTCGGTCAGGTTCACTTCGATGCTGCGCATCGCTGTGCCCATGCAGATATCCAGCTCGATCACCGGGCGGGCGGTGTACTTCTTGCCTTCTTCCGGATCGTAGTCGCCGGCGCGGCGCTTGATCTTGCTGACCCGTGCCAGCGGTCGCTCGATCGGGTGCGAATGCGCAGCATCGATAGCCAGATAGAAGCGCACCCAGGACTCGCCGTTGCGTTTGAAACGCTTGATGTCGCGGGCGCTCAGCGAGGCGGTTTTCGCGCCGGTGTCGAGTTTGGCCGCAACTTCCAGATTGATGCCATCAAGGGCGGCGTATTCGTTGAGGCCGTACACGGTCTTTTCCCCCGCGGCGGCGAGGCCGGGCAGGCAGAACAGAGCGAAAAATGTGGGGAAAGGCTTGAGTCTCATAAATCCTGGTGCGCAGCGTTCCGTTTTCGGTTCAGGTCCCTGGCAAAAACTTGCGCAAGGCCCTTCGTGTGCCTATCAGCTTTTTATGACAAGCCGTACAAATGGCCAGCAAATGCGGGCGGCATTCTAGCACGGTGGTTTTATGGCGCCAGCGCCCGAGCCGGTCTATAACCCTTGGGGTTGTTGAAGAGGGTTATTAGACGATTGTCGACAATGTCTATTTATCCTTTGACTGATGCGGGCGAATTGGCTAGTTTTTGCCGCATTGGATTTAAAGGTGTCGACAATCATGCTGGATCAACTCGATCCCCCGGTCATCAGCGGCGACGATTCCGAGACGCTTTCGGAAAACGTCTTTCGGCGCATTCAGGCGGCCATCGTCAAAGGCGAGATCGCCCCGGGCAGCAAGATCTCTGAACCGGAACTGGCGCGTACCTATGGCATCAGCCGCGGGCCGCTGCGTGAGGCGATTCATCGTCTGGAAGGTCAGCGCCTGCTGGTACGCGTACCGCACGTCGGCGCGCGGGTGGTGTCGCTGAGCCACGCCGAATTGCTCGAACTCTACGAAATCCGCGAATCCCTCGAAGGCATGGCCTGTCGTCTGGCGGCTGAGCGCATGAGTGTCGAAGAAATCGACGAACTGCGTCGGGTGCTGGAAACCCACGAGCGCGATGCGGCGTTTCAGGCTGGCGTTGGTTACTACCAGCAGGAAGGCGATTTCGACTTCCATTACCGGATCATTCAGGGCAGCGGCAACCGCACCCTGACCCAGATGCTTTGCGGCGAGCTCTATCAACTGGTGCGTATGTACCGCATCCAGTTTTCCACCACGCCGAACCGCCCACGCCAGGCCTTCGCCGAACACCACCGGATTCTCGATGCCATCGCCGACCGTGACGGCGAACTCGCGGAATTGTTGATGCGCCGTCACATCGGCGCCTCGAAACGCAACATCGCCCGTCATTACCAGGACGGCACCCACAATAAGACAGCCACTGAACGAGGTGAGTCATGAGTTCCAACCTGAACACTCCAGGCCAGCGTTTTCGCGATGCGGTCGCCAGCGAACACCCATTGCAGGTGGTCGGCGCGATCAACGCCAATCACGCGCTGCTGGCCAAACGTGCCGGTTTCAAGGCGATTTACCTGTCCGGTGGCGGGGTGGCCGCAGGCTCTCTCGGCGTGCCGGATCTGGGCATCACCGGCCTGGATGACGTACTGACCGACGTGCGTCGCATCACCGATGTTTGCGATTTGCCGCTGCTGGTGGACGTGGACACCGGTTTCGGCTCTTCGGCGTTCAACGTGGCGCGCACCGTCAAGTCGATGATCAAGTTCGGCGCAGCGGCGATTCACATCGAGGATCAGGTCGGCGCCAAGCGCTGCGGTCATCGCCCGAATAAAGAGATCGTCAGCCAGCAGGAAATGGTCGACCGCATCAAGGCAGCCGTCGATGCGCGCACCGACGACAGCTTCGTGATCATGGCCCGCACCGATGCGCTGGCGGTTGAAGGTCTGGAGTCGGCACTGGATCGCGCCGCCGCGTGCATCGAGGCGGGTGCCGACATGATCTTCCCGGAAGCCATCACTGAGCTGGAGATGTACAAGCTGTTCGCCAGCCGCGTGAAGGCGCCGATTCTGGCCAACATCACCGAGTTTGGCGCGACGCCGCTGTACACCACCGAGCAACTGGCCGGCGCCGACGTGTCGCTGGTGCTTTATCCATTGTCGGCGTTCCGCGCGATGAACAAGGCTGCGGAAAACGTCTACACCGCTATCCGCCGCGACGGCACGCAACAGAATGTCATCGACACCATGCAGACTCGCATGGAGCTCTACGATCGCATCGACTACCACACCTTCGAGCAGAAGCTCGACGCGTTGTTTGCGGCAAAAAAATAAGCCGCAGCCGTACTCCCTAACAAATTCAAGATTGGAGAAAACGATGGCCGAAGCAAAAGTACTCAGTGGCGCCGGGCTCCGTGGCCAGGTTGCCGGGCAAACCGCACTGTCCACCGTGGGCCAGGCCGGTGCCGGGCTGACCTATCGCGGCTACGACGTGCGTGAACTGGCAGCAGACGCACAATTCGAAGAAGTGGCGTACCTGTTGCTCTACGGTGAGCTGCCGACCCGAGCGCAACTCGACGCCTATCAGGGCAAGCTGAGCAAGCTGCGCGACCTGCCGCAAGCGCTGAAGGAAGTGCTTGAGCGCATCCCTGCCGATGCCCACCCGATGGACGTGATGCGCACCGGTTGCTCGTTTCTGGGCAATATCGAGCCGGAGAAAGACTTCTCCGAACAGCGCGACAAGACCGACCGTCTGCTCGCCGCGTTCCCGGCGATCATGTGTTACTGGTATCGCTTCAGCCACGACGGCAAGCGCATCAACTGCGTCAGCGATGAACCGACCATCGGCGGGCATTTCCTGCACTTGCTGCACGACAAGAAGCCGAGCGAACTGCACGTCAAAGTCATGAACGTGTCGCTGATCCTCTACGCCGAACACGAATTCAACGCCTCGACGTTCACCGCGCGGGTTTGTGCCTCGACCCTGTCCGATCTGTATTCCTGCGTCACGGCGGCCATCGGTTCGCTGCGCGGCCCGCTGCATGGCGGCGCCAACGAGGCGGCGATGGAAATGATCGAACGCTTTTCGTCGCCGGAAGAGGCGATCAAGGGCACCCTCGGCATGCTTGAGCGCAAAGATAAGATCATGGGCTTTGGCCACGCGATCTATAAGGACAACGATCCGCGCAACGAGGTGATCAAGGGCTGGTCGAAAAAACTCGCGGACGAAGTGGGCGACAAGGTGTTGTTTCCCGTCTCCGAGGCGATCGACAAGACCATGTGGGAGCAGAAAAAACTGTTCCCCAACGCCGACTTCTACCATGCCTCGGCGTATCACTTCATGGGCATCCCGACCAAGTTGTTCACGCCGATCTTCGTCTGCTCGCGCCTGACTGGCTGGGCCGCGCATGTGTTCGAACAGCGTGCCAACAACCGCATCATCCGTCCGAGCGCCGAGTACACCGGCGTCGAACAGCGCAAGTTCGTGCCAATCGAACGCCGCTGAATGGTGGAGCCCGGAGCCCGAGAACACCGCTAGACCCTGTGGGAGCGAGCCTGCTCGCGAAGACGGACTGACATCCAACATTGATGTCGACTGATCTACCGCTTTCGCGAGCAGGCTCGCTCCCACAGTGAACGGTGTGTAACTCAGGTCCGTGCTGGCCACCCTTTGAAACTACCGTGACCCGAGTCCTGACCCGATGAACACAAAATTCCGCAAAAACCTGCCCGGCAGCCCTCTGGATTACTTTGACGTCCGCGCGGCGGTCGAGGCGATTCAGCCCGGCAGCTACGACACCCTGCCGTACACCTCACGCGTGCTGGCGGAAAACCTCGTGCGGCGCTGCGATCCGGCCACGCTGACCGATTCCCTGAAACAACTGATCGAGCGCAAACGCGACCTCGACTTCCCGTGGTTCCCGGCGCGCGTGGTGTGCCACGATATTCTTGGCCAGACCGCATTGGTCGATCTGGCGGGCCTGCGTGACGCGATTGCGTTGCAGGGTGGCGACCCGGCGCAGGTCAACCCGGTGGTGCCGACACAATTGATCGTCGACCACTCGCTGGCCGTCGAGGCGGGCGGTTTCGATGCCCAGGCGTTCGAGAAAAACCGCGCCATCGAAGACCGTCGCAACGAAGACCGTTTCCACTTCATCAACTGGACCAAAAAGGCCTTCAAGAACGTCGACGTGATCCCGCCGGGCAACGGCATCATGCACCAGATCAACCTGGAGAAAATGTCTCCGGTGATCCAGGTGCGTGACGGCGTGGCGTTCCCCGACACCTGCGTCGGCACTGACAGCCACACCCCGCATGTCGATGCGCTGGGCGTGATCGCCATTGGCGTCGGCGGCCTCGAAGCCGAGAGCGTGATGCTCGGCCGCGCCTCGTGGATGCGCCTGCCGGAAAGCGTCGGCGTCGAGTTGACCGGCAAGTTGCAACCAGGTATCACCGCCACCGACATGGTGCTGGCGCTGACCGAATACCTGCGCAAACAGAAAGTCGTCGGCGCCTGGCTGGAGTTCTTCGGCGAAGGCGCCTCCGCGCTGACCCTCGGCGACCGCGCGACCATTTCCAACATGGCCCCGGAATACGGTGCCACTGCCGCGATGTTCTACATCGATCAGCAGACCATCGATTATCTGAAACTCACTGGCCGCGAAGACCAACAAGTTCAACTGGTCGAGCACTATGCCAAGACCACCGGCCTGTGGGCTGACAGCTTGAAAGGCGCGCAATACGAGCGCGGTCTGACCTTCGATCTGTCGACGGTCGTGCGCAACATGGCCGGCCCGAGCAACCCGCACGCTCGCGTCGCCACCAGCGATCTGGCCGCCAAAGGCATCTCCGGCCAGTGGGATGAAGTGCCGGGGCAAATGCCCGACGGCGCTGTGATCATCGCCGCCATCACCAGTTGCACCAACACCAGCAACCCGCGCAACGTGATCGCCGCCGGCCTGATCGCGCGCAATGCCAACAAGCTTGGCCTGACCCGCAAACCGTGGGTGAAATCGTCGCTGGCGCCGGGTTCGAAAACCGTGGCGCTGTACCTCGACGAAGCCGGGTTGACCACGGAACTGGAACAGCTTGGTTTCGGCGTCGTCGCGTTCGCTTGCACCACCTGCAACGGCATGTCCGGCGCGCTGGACCCGGTGATCCAGCAAGAAATCATCGACCGCGATCTTTACGCCACGGCCGTACTCTCCGGTAACCGCAACTTCGACGGCCGGATTCACCCGTACGCCAAGCAAGCGTTTCTTGCCTCGCCGCCGCTGGTGGTCGCGTATGCGATTGCCGGCACCATCCGTTTCGACATCGAGAAAGACGTGCTGGGCGTGGTCGATGGCAAGGAAATCCGCTTGAAAGACATCTGGCCGAGCGATGAAGAAATCGACGCGGTGGTGAAGTCTTCGGTCAAACCTGAGCAGTTCCGCCAAGTCTATATCCCGATGTTTGCCGTCCACGAGGACACCGGCCCGAAAGTCACGCCGCTGTACGACTGGCGCGAGATGAGCACCTACATTCGCCGTCCGCCGTACTGGGAAGGCGCGCTGGCCGGCGCTCGGCCGCTCAAGGGCATGCGCCCGCTGGCGGTGCTGCCGGACAACATCACCACCGATCACCTGTCGCCCTCCAACGCGATCATGCTCGACAGCGCCGCCGGCGAATACCTGGCGAAAATGGGCCTGCCGGAAGAGGACTTCAACTCCTATGCAACGCACCGTGGCGACCACTTGACCGCGCAGCGCGCGACCTTTGCCAACCCGAAACTGTTCAACGAAATGGTGGTGGAAAACGGCAAGGTCAAACAGGGCTCGCTGGCGCGTGTCGAGCCGGAAGGCAAAGTGATGCGCATGTGGGAAGCCATCGAAACCTACATGGAACGCAAGCAGCCGCTGATCATCATTGCTGGCGCCGACTACGGTCAGGGTTCGTCCCGCGACTGGGCGGCCAAAGGCGTGCGTCTGGCCGGTGTCGAAGCGATTGCCGCTGAAGGTTTCGAGCGTATTCACCGCACCAACCTGGTGGGCATGGGCGTGTTGCCGCTGGAGTTCAAGCCCGGCACCGACCGTCACACCCTGGCCATCGACGGTAGCGAAACCTACGACGTGATCGGCGACCGCAAGCCGCGCGCCGATCTGACGCTGGTCATCCATCGCAAGAACGGCGAGCGTGTTGAGGTGCCGGTGACTTGCCGTCTCGATACCGCTGAAGAAGTGTCGATCTACGAGGCCGGCGGCGTGTTGCAGCGCTTCGCCCAGGATTTCCTCGAAGAGTCGGCGGTTGCCGTTTAAATCACGTTTTGTGCTCGCGGGCTTCAACGCCCGCGTTGACGATGAAGGAGCACCATGGCTCACGCACCTCAAATTAAGATCCCCGCCACCTACATGCGTGGCGGCACCAGCAAAGGCGTGTTTTTCAGCCTCAAGGATCTGCCCGAAGCCGCGCAGATTCCTGGCCCGGCACGCGACGCCTTGCTGCTGCGGGTGATCGGCAGCCCCGACCCCTACGACAAGCAGATCGACGGCATGGGCGGCGCCACCTCGAGCACCAGCAAAACCGTGATCCTGTCGAAAAGCATCAAAGCCGATCACGACGTCGATTATCTGTTCGGCCAGGTTTCCATCGACAAACCGTTTGTGGACTGGAGCGGCAACTGCGGCAACCTGTCGGCCGCGGTCGGTTCGTTCGCCATCAGCAACGGGCTGGTCGACGCCAGCCGCATTCCGCACAACGGTGTCGCGGTGGTGCGTGTATGGCAGGCCAACATCGGCAAAACCATCATTGCCCACGTGCCGATCACCAACGGTGAAGTGCAGGAGACCGGTGATTTCGAACTCGACGGCGTGACCTTTCCCGCCGCCGAAGTGCAGGTCGAGTTCATGGACCCGGCGGCGGAAGAAGAGGGCGGCGGTGGGTCGATGTTTCCCACCGGCAATCTGATCGATGAGCTGGAAGTGCCGGGTGTCGGCACGTTCAAGGCAACCATGATCAATGCCGGGATTCCGACGATCTTCGTCAACGCCCAAGACATCGGCTACACCGGCACCGAGCTGCAAAGCGCAATCAACAGCGACCCGAAAGCCTTGCAGATGTTTGAAACCATCCGTGCCTACGGTGCTTTGCGCATGGGGCTGATCGCCAATCTGGATGAAGCCGCCAAGCGCCAACACACACCGAAAGTCGCCTTCGTGGCCAAGCCTGCGGATTACGTGGCGTCCAGCGGTAAGGCGATTGCCGCCGGTGACGTTGATTTGCTGGTGCGCGCTTTGTCGATGGGCAAGTTGCACCACGCAATGATGGGCACTGCAGCGGTGGCGATCGGCACGGCGGCAGCGATTTCCGGGACGCTGGTGAACCTCGCGGCCGGCGGTGTTGAACGTAATGCCGTGCGCTTCGGGCATCCGTCCGGGACCTTGCGGGTGGGTGCTGAGGCCAGTCTGGAAAACGGTGAGTGGGTGGTGAAGAAAGCGGTCATGAGCCGCAGTGCGCGGGTACTCATGGAAGGCTATGTTCGCGTCCCCGGGGATTCTTTCTAACCCTACCTCGCCACTGTAGGAGCTGCCGAAGGCTGCGATCTTTTGATCTTGATTTAAAAAACAAAGTCAAAAGATCGCAGCCTCCGGCAGCTCCTACATGAGTTCGTATTTCAATAATAAAAATCCATCGCCTGAACCGAGGTCCCATCAACGAACCACTTCAAGAGTGAATCGAACATGAGCGCCAACGTCGACCTGAACAACCGCCCCGACTACGACCCTGTCCTGCAGGACATCGCTGATTACGTCCTTACTTTCAAAATCGAATCCACCGAAGCCCTGAACACTGCCCGCAATTGCCTGATGGACACCTTGGGCTGTGGCCTGCTGGCCCTGCGTTTTCCCGAATGCACCAAACACCTCGGGCCTATCGTCGAAGGCACCGTCGTGCCGTTTGGTGCGCGGGTCCCAGGCACCAGTTATCGTCTCGACCCGGTCAAAGCCGCATGGGATATCGGCTGTATCGTCCGTTGGCTCGACTACAACGACACCTGGCTCGCCGCCGAATGGGGGCACCCGTCGGACAATCTCGGCGGCATCCTCGCCGTCGCCGATCACCTGTCGCAAAAACGTCTGGCCAACGGTGAAGCGCCGCTGACGATTCGCCATGTGCTGGAAGCGATGATCATGGCCCACGAGATTCAAGGCATCATCGCCCTGGAAAACTCCTTCAATCGCGTAGGACTCGATCACGTCATTCTGGTGAAAGTCGCCTCGACCGCCGTTACCGCCAAACTCATGGGCGCCAATCGCGAGCAACTGTTGTCGGCGCTCTCTCATGCCTTCGCTGATGGTCAGGCGTTGCGCACTTATCGTCATGCGCCGAATGCCGGTTCGCGAAAGTCCTGGGCGGCGGGGGATGCTTCAAGCCGAGGCGTGAGACTGGCCGACATCGCCATGCGCGGCGAGATGGGCATTCCGGGTGTTTTGAGTGCGAAACAGTGGGGCTTTTACGACGTGCTGTTCAGCCACACCAACAACGATCTGGCGCTGAAAACCGAAGACAAACGTACCTTCAGCTTCTCGCGCCCTTTCGGCAGTTACGTAATGGAGAACGTGCTGTTCAAGATCAGCTTCCCCGCCGAATTCCACGCACAAACGGCCTGCGAAGCCGCCGTCACGTTGCATCCACACGTGCGCAATCGCCTGCATGAAATCGACAAAATCGTCATCACCACCCACCAATCGGCGATCCGCATCATTTCCAAGGTCGGGCCGCTGGCCAACGCCGCTGACCGCGATCACTGCATCCAGTACATGACCGCCGTACCACTGGCCTTCGGCAATCTGGTGGCCGAGCAATACGAAGATGACTTCCACAAGGCCCATCCGATCATCGATGTGCTGCGCGAAAAAATGGTCATCGTCGAAGAGCCGCGCTTCACCCGCGAATACCTGGAAGCCGACAAACGCTCGATTGCCAACGCCGTGCAGGTGTTTTTCAAGGACGGCTCCAGTACCGACAACGTGGTGGTGGAGTACCCGATCGGCCATCGCCGCCGCCGTGCCGAGGGCATTCCGTTGCTCGAAGAAAAGTTCAAGGCGAACCTGGCAACCCGTTTCTCCGGCCAGCGCAGCGGCGAGATTTTTGCCTTGTGCAAGGATCAGGCGCGGCTTGAGGCGACCCCGGTGAACCGCTTTGTCGGCCTGTTCGTGATCTAAGGCTCATTCAAACCGCAGAATCACTCGGCGGTTGGTCCTGCTCTTCTTCTCGATTTTTTCGCAAAATACCCGGCCGATTTCCCGGGTGTTTTGCACGTGGGTGCCGCCACAGGGCTGGATGTCGATGCCGATCACTTCAACCATCCGCAGCTCACCCTGAATCGCCGGTGGTTTAACCGTTTGGCTGGCGGTTTTTTCCAGCAGGGCGGAGTGTTCCGAGGCCGGCATAGACACAGTGGTGACTGGAATGGCCTGCTCGATCAGCGCGTTGAGTTCGCGGGTGAGGCTGTCTTTGTCGAGGGTCATTTCTGGCAGATCGAAATCCAGGCGTCCCTTGTCTGCGCTGATACTGCACCCGGTGACCGGCGCATTGATGAGCGAACCCAACAGGTGCAGGCAGGTGTGCATCTTCATGTGTTGATAACGACGCGCCCAGTCGAGGCTGGCATTGAGCAGTGTGCCGACACACAACTGCGGCGGGCACTGCGCCACGTTGTGCCAGATGATCGATGGCAGCAAGGGATCGCGCAGCGTTGCCGTCACGTCGATTCGTGTGCCATCCGGCAGGCTGAAGTGCCCGGTGTCTCCCGGTTGCCCGCCACCGGTGGGATAGAACAGCGTGTGTTCGAGGACGACGGCCTGATCAACCACCGCGATCACCCGGGCGCTGAAATCGCGCTGGTAAGGGGCATTGTTAAACAGGCTAAGGGTTTCCATCGTGTGTACCGACATTTGAACCTCCGATGTTCAATGCATGGTTTTTCAGCGCTTGGCAGGCAGCTTGGTGATCGCAAAACCGGCGAGCAGGATTGCCGAATAGAGCATCAGGTCCCGAGAAATTTCCGTGCCTTCGTACCAGGCGCCGATGATCACGGCGAACACCGGAAAGATGATGAACACGAATGACAGAAGGACCGGGCTCAGGCGTTTGAGCAGGACGAAATAAACGATAAAGCCGCCGACCGACGCCACCAGTCCTAGGTAGAGCAGGGCGCCCCACGAGCGTGGGGTGATGGTGGCGAACGTCGGACTTTCCAGCGAAAGGCCAGCGACCAGCAGCATCAAACCGGCGATGCCGATGGGCAGGGTGTTGTAGGTGATCACGCTGATCGCGCTGCCGTATTTTTTTGTCACCACGTAGCACAGGGCATGCAGGAGCGCCGCGCTGAGAATCGCCAGGACACCGAGCCATTCCGCCTGGTCCAGATGCAAGCCCTGACTGCGGATAATCATGAACAGGCTGCCGAAACCAATAGCGATGCCGAGCATTTGCGCTGGGTGGATTTTCTCCCGCAGAAACAGCGCAGAAAAAATCAGGATGAACACCGGCATGCAACTGAACAGCAGCGCGGTCAGGCCGGACGATACGTGCATTTCGCCATAGTTGAGCAGGTAGTAGGGCAGGCTGAAATACGACAGCGTGACGAACACAAAGAACCAGCGACTCTGCCGGGGGAACAGCAATGGTTCCTTGCGTAATGCGGCGAAGCCCAAAAACAGCGGAAAGGCAATCAGAAAGCGCAGCCCGGCCGCCGTCAGGGGCGGCACGCTTTCCACGGCAATCTTGATCCCCAGCCATGTTGTGCCCCAACTCAGGCAGACGATCAGAAACAACACACTGGTAACCAACCCCGCGAGCCAGGGTTTGCTGGTGTTTAACGGCGTGCTGAGGGCGATCGACATGCGCTGTGCTCCGAACGGCGGAATTGACCTGGTTACTGAAAAGGTCTATCCCTGATTGAACCTGTTTTAAGTACGCTATTCGGGGCAAGAATGACTGTCAAAGTAAGTATTGCCATGGTGTCAATCCTCCGTGATGGCCTCGCCCATGGCGTCGGCGTGAAGTACAAGCGCCTCGCGGATGCGGTCGAGAAGGCCATTAGTGCAGGCGTGATTAAGGCGGGTTGCAAGTTGCCGCCCCACCGGCTATTGGCTGACAGCCTGGGCGTCACCATCGGCACCATCAGCCGTGCTTATGGCGAACTGGAGCGTGTGGGATTGGTCGTGGCGCGTGTAGGAGACGGCACTTACGTGCGTCAGCGCGGGATGGAGCGGCCGCAAGACAAGGGCTTTCGCAATGTCAGCGATGAGCCGCCAGCCTGCTTCGACATGAGTAGGAATCAGCCGATTCCCGGGCAGGAAGCGGCGTTCATGAGCCAGACCCTACAGACTCTGGCCGTTGATTCGCACCGCTTGCAGCGGTTGACGGGGTACACCGCCGAAGGTGGCCTGCCACGGCATCGGGCGGCAGGTGCCGAGTGGCTGCGTCACGGGGACTTTGTCCCGCACGCCGATCAGGTGCTGTGCGTCAACGGTGGCCAGCATGGTCTGTTGTGCGCGTTGATGGGGTTGCTCAAGGCGGGTGATACGGTGGTCACCGAGCATTTGTCCTACCCCGGATTGATCAGCGTCGCACGCCAGCTCGGGATAAAACTGGTGGGTGCCGCGTTGGATGACGAAGGACTGTTGCCTTCGGCGCTGGAGGATATTTGTCGTCAGCACCGGGTATCCGCGCTGTATTGCACGCCGACGATCCAGAATCCTACGGCTGCGGTCATGTCTGTCTCACGACGCCAGGCGATTGCAGAGGTGTGTCGCCGGCACAATCTGCTGATCCTCGAAGACGAAGCCCACGCAGTACTGGATCGCCAGCGGCCGTTGCCACTGAGTTATTTCGCCCCCGAGCGCTCTGTGTTGATCGGCAGTCTGAGCAAGGCTGTCTCGGCGGGGTTGCGGGTCGGCTATCTACATGCGCCGCAAGCGTTGCTCGGGCGTATCAGTTCAGCCATTCGCGGCACCTGCTGGATGGCCAATCCACTGGCGATGGAAGTGGCGAGCCTGTGGATCGAAAACGGCATGGCCCAGCGTTTGCTGGATGAGCAGATCAGTGAGATTGGTCGGCGCAAGGCATGGGTGGCGGGGGCGCTGGAGGGGCTGAGCTACAAGACACATATCCACAGTCCGCATTTCTGGCTGCAAGTGCCTGAGCTGTGGCGCGCCTCGCAGATTGCCGCGGAGCTGAAGGAGAACAACTATCTGGTGGCGACTGCCGAGGCGTTCGCGGTCGGGCATGCGGCGGTGCCGCAGTTCATTCGGGTGAGTGTGTGTAATTCGGTGGGGGATGACGGGTTGTTGCTCGGCGGGTTTGAAGCTTTGGCCAGGGCATTAACAGAGACCGCGTAATCGTTGATCGCGAGCAAGCTCACTCCTACAAGGGAATGCATTTCAGATTGTAGGAGTGAGCCTGCTCGCGATGGCGGTGTCGCAGACACCGCAAAACTACTTGAACCGCCGCTCCACGCCTTTCTCCACCAGAATCTTCGCCGAGATCTCTTCCACCGAAAAATGCGTGGAGTTGATGTTCGGGATGTTCTCGCGGCGGAACAGGTTTTCCACTTCGCGCACTTCGAATTCGCACTGGGCGTAGCTCGAGTAGCGGCTGTTGGGCTTGCGCTCGTTGCGGATAGCGGTGAGGCGGTCCGGGTCGATGGTCAGGCCGAACAGCTTGTGCTGGTGCGCGCGCAGGGCCGCCGGCAGGGTCAGGCGCTCCATGTCGTCTTCGGTCAGCGGGTAGTTGGCCGCGCGGATGCCGAATTGCATGGCCATGTACAGGCACGTCGGCGTCTTACCACATCGCGACACGCCCACTAGTATCAGATCGGCCTTGTCGTAATAGTGGGTGCGGGCGCCGTCGTCGTTGTCGAGGGCGAAGTTCACCGCCTCGATACGCTCCATGTAATTGGAGTTATGGCCGATCGAATGGGACTTGCCGACGGTGTAGGAAGAATGCTCGGTCAGTTCCTGTTCGAGAGGCGCGAGGAAGGTCGAGAAAATGTCGATCATGAAACCATTGGACGTTGCGAGAATCTCACGAATGTCCTGATTGACGATGGTGTCGAAGATGATCGGGCGAAAGCCGTCGGTTTCGGCGGCTTTGTTGATTTGTTGTACCATGGCCCGGGCTTTTTCCACGCTGTCGATGTACGGGCGCGTGAATTTGCTGAAGGTAATGTTTTCGAACTGCGCCAAGAGGCTTTGACCCAGGGTTTCGGCGGTAATGCCGGTGCCATCGGAGATAAAGAAAGCAGATCGTTTCATTTGCACCTTGGGCCTTAAGCTAGTCATCAATCTTGGATATGATAGGCGCGATTTGCCGGCCGCCAATGGCCCGCATTCTCACTTATTTTCCAGGTCCAGGCCATACAACCGGCCAATGCTCCCCCGAGCTGCCGGTTTCTGAGCTTTTCCAACACAGTTAGTGGAGAGATCACCTTGGTAGAGTACGTAGTTTCCCTCGATAAGCTCGGCAAACACGATGTTGAGCATGTGGGGGGCAAGAACGCATCCCTGGGCGAGATGATCAGCAACCTGGCAGGTGCCGGTGTGTCGGTCCCTGGCGGCTTTGCCACCACCGCGCAGGCCTATCGCGACTTCCTCGAACTGAGCGGCCTCAACGACCAGATCCACCAGGCCCTCGACGCTCTCGACGTCGACGACGTCAATGCCCTGGCCAAGACCGGCGCCCAGATCCGCCAATGGATCATGGACGCCGAATTCCCCGAAAAACTGAATGCCGAAATCCGCACCGCGTTCGCCGCGCTGTCGGCCGGCAACCCTGACGTGGCCGTAGCCGTGCGTTCTTCCGCTACTGCCGAAGACTTGCCGGATGCTTCTTTCGCCGGCCAGCAGGAAACCTTTCTGAATATCCGTGGCGTGGAAAACGTTATCCGCGCCGCCAAAGAGGTATTCGCCTCGCTGTTTAACGACCGTGCGATTTCCTACCGCGTGCACCAGGGCTTCGACCACAAACTGGTCGCCCTGTCGGCTGGCGTGCAGCGCATGGTGCGTTCGGAAACCGGCACCGCCGGCGTGATGTTCACCCTCGATACCGAATCCGGTTTCCGTGACGTGGTGTTCATCACCGGCGCCTACGGCCTGGGTGAAACCGTCGTACAAGGCGCGGTGAACCCGGATGAGTTCTACGTGCACAAGGGCACGCTGGAGGCCGGTCGTCCGGCGATCCTGCGTCGCAACCTTGGCAGTAAAGCCATCAAGATGATCTACGGCGACGAGGCCAAGGCCGGTCGTTCGGTCAAGACCGTCGATGTCGACAAGGCTGACCGCGCACGTTTCTGCCTGAGCGACGCTGAAGTCAGCGAATTGGCCAAACAAGCGATGATCATCGAAAAGCACTACCAGTGCCCGATGGACATCGAGTGGGCCAAGGACGGTGACGACGGCAAGCTGTACATCGTGCAGGCCCGTCCGGAAACCGTGAAAAGCCGCACCCAGGCCAACGTCATGGAACGTTACCTGTTGAAAGAAACCGGCACCGTGCTGGTTGAAGGTCGCGCCATCGGCCAGCGCATCGGCGCCGGCAAGGTTCGTATCATCAAGGACGTGTCCGAGATGGACAAAGTCCAGCCGGGCGACGTGCTGGTCTCCGACATGACCGACCCGGACTGGGAACCGGTCATGAAACGCGCCAGCGCCATCGTCACCAACCGTGGCGGCCGTACCTGCCACGCGGCGATCATCGCTCGTGAACTGGGTATTCCGGCGGTTGTAGGTTGCGGTAACGCCACCCAATTGCTGAAAGATGGCCAGGGTGTGACCGTTTCGTGCGCCGAAGGCGACACCGGTTACATCTTCGAAGGCGAACTGGGCTTCGACATCAAGAAGAACTCCGTGGATGCCATGCCGGATCTGCCGTTCAAGATCATGATGAACGTCGGCAACCCGGATCGCGCTTTCGACTTCGCGCAACTGCCGAACGCCGGTGTGGGCCTGGCCCGTCTGGAATTCATCATCAACCGCATGATCGGCGTCCACCCCAAAGCGCTGTTGAACTACGACGGCCTGCCGCCGGAAATCAAGGAAAGCGTCGACAAGCGCATCGCCGGTTACGACGATCCGGTCGGTTTCTACGTCGAAAAACTGGTTGAAGGCATCAGTACCCTCGCTGCCGCGTTCGCTCCGAAGAAGGTCATCGTGCGTTTGTCGGACTTCAAGTCCAACGAATACGCCAACCTCATCGGCGGCAAACTGTACGAGCCGGAAGAAGAAAACCCGATGCTGGGCTTCCGTGGCGCTTCGCGTTACATCAGCGAATCGTTCCGTGACTGCTTCGAACTCGAATGCCGCGCGCTGAAACGTGTGCGCAACGAGATGGGCCTGACCAACGTCGAAATCATGGTGCCGTTCGTGCGTACCCTCGGCGAAGCCAGCCAGGTTGTGGATCTGCTGGCAGAGAACGGATTGAAGCGCGGCGAGAACGGGTTGCGCGTGATCATGATGTGCGAACTGCCATCGAACGCGATTCTCGCTGAAGAATTCCTCGAATTCTTCGACGGTTTCTCGATCGGTTCCAACGACCTCACTCAACTGACGCTGGGTCTGGATCGTGACTCCGGGATCATCGCGCACCTGTTCGACGAGCGTAATCCGGCGGTCAAGAAGCTGTTGGCCAACGCGATTGCCGCGTGCAACAAGGCTGGCAAGTACATCGGCATCTGCGGTCAAGGCCCGTCCGATCACCCTGATCTGGCCAAGTGGCTGATGGAACAGGGCATCGAAAGCGTGTCGCTGAACCCGGACACCGTGCTGGAAACCTGGTTCTTCCTCGCCGAAGGCCAGCCGCAGGCTTGATAAGTATGTGAACGGGCCGCTCCCATACGGAGCGGCTCTTTTAGTGTTTCAAACAGGGCGAGCGCCTTCGGATGCCGCCCTTTTTTTTGCAAGAGCATTATGCAAAGCAGCAGCAACCTATTTCCTGTCGCCCTGATCAGCGCCGAGCGGCGCGGTGATCTGAGCGAAGACGTTTATCGATTGAAGCCCGGCAACAGCCCGGACTGGTCCGTGGAAATCGCCGTCACCCGTCTGGGCATGGCCGATGAACCTGCGGTGCGCGGGGTGCCGGTCATTCTGCTGCACGGCAGTTTTTCCAATCGGCGCTTCTGGTTTTCACCCAAAGGCCTGGGGCTGGGGGCGTATCTGGCGCGTCTGGGTTTTGATGTGTGGATTCCGGAGATGCGCGGCCACGGCCTGTCGCAGCGCAACGAGGAGTACCGGCGCAATCGCGTTGCCGACTACGCCCGTTACGATCTGCCGGCGATTGCCGCATTCGTGCGTGAGCAGAGCGGGCAGGTGCCGCATTGGATCGGCCATTCGCTGGGCGGCATCACGTTGGCTGCCGCGCTCGGCGGCGAATACCTGGGCCAGCCGGCGGTGGCTTCGGCGGCGTTTTTTGGAACGCAGGTGAGCCGCACCTATTGGCCGTTGAAAATTCCGCCAGTGGAATGGAGCGGTCGCTTCATTCTCAAGCGCTTTGCGCAGCTGTCTGGTTCACGCCTCAAGCGCGGCCCGGAAGACGAGCCGATCGGGCTGGCACTGGAAAGCATGCGTTGGTACGGCCTGTTCGGCCGCTTTGGCGACAAGGACAAGGATTGGTGGGCCGGTCTTGCCGATGTTCAGGTGCCGGTGCTGGCGGTCAGTGCGACAGGGGATCATCAGGATCCTGCCTGGGCTTGTCGCAAACTGTTCGAGCAGATCGGTTCCGAGCACAAGCAATTCATCAATCTTGGGCGTGAGCAGGGCTTCAAGGATAATTTCGGTCACGTCGAGATGCTGGTGAGCAAGGCTGCACAAGTCGAAGTATGGCCACTGGTGGCGCGTTGGCTTCAGGATCAGCACACACCGTTGCTGGGCGATAAGCCGGATCTGGCTGCTGCGGTCTGAGGCGAGGGCTCTGAAAAGGGCATTTCGCTCGGATCAGCTTGCGGCTAAGATATGACGCATTGTGCGGTTCTGGTCATATTTGGTGGCTGTTTCGCTATTACGTTTCAGCGTTTGTTCAGGTTCGTTCAGCAACCATGGGATGAACTAAGGTAAACAGCGACCGCCGGGACTCGTCTCAAAAGAGTGCGTCATCCTTGATCGTCTTCCTTTTTACAGGAGTTTTTCGATGAACCATTACCTCACGCCTGACCTGTGCGACGCCTATCCGGAGCTGGTGCAGGTGCTGGAACCGATGTTCAGCAATTTCGGCGGCCGTGATTCGTTCGGCGGCGAAATCGTGACCATCAAATGCTTCGAAGACAACTCGCTGGTCAAGGAACAAGCCGAGCTCAAGGGTAACGGCAAGGTGCTGGTGGTCGATGGTGGTGGTTCTCTGCGCCGCGCACTGCTGGGCGACATGATCGCCGAGAAAGCCGCGAAAAATGGTTGGGAAGGGCTGGTGATCTACGGCTGCATCCGTGACGTCGACGTCATTGCCCAGACTGATCTTGGCGTTCAGGCGCTGGCCAGCCACCCGATGAAAACCGACAAGCGCGGCATTGGCGATCTCAACGTTGCAGTCACGTTTGCCGGCGTGACATTTCACCCAGGCCACTACATCTATGCGGACAACAACGGCGTGATCGTTTCGCCGAGCCCGCTGAAGATGCCTGAATAAGCTTTCGACATAGGGATGAGGATGTTCGAGGAAGAAAACGCGCAATGGGGGCTGGTGCATGCCCTGGTGCTGGATGGTAATGGCGGTGCGCGTTCGATAGCCCGAACTGAGCTCGACGATCTGCAGCTGTTGGCCCATGAAAGCCTGTGGCTGCATTGGGATCGTAGTCATCCGCAAACCCAGACCTGGCTACGCAAATCCAGCGGTCTCAATGAGTTTACCTGTGACCTGCTGCTGGAAGAGAACACCCGGCCGCGCCTGTTGCCGTTGCCCGACTCCGAGCTGCTGCTGTTCTTGCGCGGGGTCAACCTCAATCCGGGCGCCGAGCCGGAAGACATGGTCTCGGTGCGGATTTTCGCCTCCGCTCAACGCGTGATTTCTCTGCGTTTGCGCCCGCTGCGGGCCACCGATGAGTTGCTGACGATGCTGGAGGAGGGCAAGGGCCCGAAAACCTCCTCTGAATTGATGCTTTATATGGCGCAGTTGCTCACTAATAAAGTGCAGGATCTGGTCACTTGCCTCTCGGAAATCGCCGATGAGGAAGAAGAAAAGATGGATGCCGACGAACGGTATACCCCGGAGCATGGCGCCATTTTGCACATCCGTCGCAGAGCGGCCGGGCTGAAGCGTTTTCTCGCGCCGCAGCGGGATATTTTCGGACAGCTGACGCGGATAAAACTGCCTTGGTTTGTCGATGACGACGCCGATTACTGGAACGAGTTGAACAACAGTCTGACCCGCTATCTGGAAGAGCTTGAATTGACTCGAGAGCGCGTGGGGCTTGTCCTGGAGGCTGAAGACCGGCGTTTGAGCCTGCGCATGAATCGCACGATGTATCGCTTCGGGATCATCACCTGCATCTTTTTGCCGATGAGTTTTATCACCGGTCTATTGGGCATCAACGTTGGCGGAATTCCCTTCGCGAGCAGCCCTTATGGCTTCCTGATCGCCTGTCTGACGGTGCTCGCCATGGCGTTCGGACAATGGTGGTTATTCCGCCGTTTGCGCTGGGTTTGAAAATGGCGCATGTGACCCGACCAAATTTGCCCGCGTCTTTCACAGACATCACGAGAGGTGCGTATGCACGATCCGTTTGAACAGTCTTTGCGCGACATGCTCAACGCCTCGCCGTCCAGCCGCGACGACGATGCATGCCTGGGCCGCGTACTCAAAACCGCCAACCGCCAGGTCGGCGCCGGTGATCTGTTCAGTCTGCTGGGCCGCTGGCTGCCCGCGCTGATGATCGCCCTGAATAACGGATCGGCCCACGTGTCGCCGGTTTCCCGTCTTCGTAAACCTACCGCTCGCACTGCTGATAAGGCTGATTGAATATGGAACTTGATCTCTGGACTCAGAGCCTCGTCACTGCAATGACTGCGTTGTGGACCAAAGTCGCCAACTTCATTCCGAACCTGTTCGGCGCACTGGTCGTGCTGCTGTTGGGTTTCGTCGTGGCCAAGCTGCTCGATACCTTGCTGTCCAAACTGCTCGCCAAACTGGGTCTTGATCGCCTGATGGGCGGCACCGGGCTGACGAAATTGATGTCGCGGGCGGGGCTGCAAGTACCGATCTCGACTCTGATTGGCAAGATTGTTTACTGGTTCGTTCTGCTGATATTCCTGGTTTCTGCAGCAGAATCCCTTGGACTTGAGCGAGTTTCAGCTACGCTGGATATGTTGGCGCTGTATTTGCCGAAGGTTTTCGGCGCCGCGCTGGTTTTGCTGGTGGGGGTTTTGCTTGCTCAACTGGCGAACGGACTGGTGCGCGGGGCGGCAGAGGGCGTAGGCCTGGACTACGCTTCGGGGCTGGGGCGAATTGCTCAGGGGCTGGTGATCATCATCAGCATCTCGGTAGCGATCAGTCAGCTTGAGGTCAAGACCGACCTGCTGAACCATGTGATCGTCATCGTTTTGATTACCGTTGGTCTGGCGGTTGCGCTGGCCATGGGCCTGGGAAGCCGGGAAATTGCCGGTCAGATTCTTGCGGGAATCTATGTGCGTGAGTTGTATCAGGTTGGGCAACAAGTGCGTGTTGGCGAGGTCGAAGGCCAGATCGAAGAGATCGGCACGGTTAAAACCACATTGCTGACCGATGAGGGTGAGCTAGTCTCTCTTTCCAATCGGATCCTGCTGGAACAGCATGTGAGTAGCCGCTAACCCGGCAAACCCTGCTAATGTATGCCGCCGCAAAATGCCAGCTGATGCTGGTTGCGGCGGACATTGACCTGACTGTCGGCACGACTTGTTTTGAATAAAGCCCATACGCTATCCACGCGCTACGACCCCCGCGAGCTCTCTGATGAGGAGTTGGTCGCGCGCTCGCATACCGAGCTTTTTCACGTAACGCGCGCTTATGAAGAACTGATGCGGCGTTACCAGCGAACATTATTTAACGTCTGCGCGAGATATCTTGGGAACGATCGCGATGCAGACGATGTCTGTCAGGAAGTCATGTTAAAGGTGCTGTACGGCCTGAAGAACTTCGAGGGGAAATCGAAGTTCAAAACGTGGCTCTACAGCATCACGTACAACGAATGTATTACGCAGTATCGAAAGGAACGGCGAAAGCGTCGCTTGATGGACGCATTGAGTCTTGACCCCCTCGAAGAGGCGTCCGAAGAAAAGGCGCCGAAACCCGAGGAGAAGGGCGGGCTTGATCGCTGGCTGGTGTATGTGAACCCGATTGACCGCGAAATTCTGGTGCTGCGATTTGTCGCAGAGCTTGAATTTCAGGAGATCGCAGACATCATGCACATGGGTTTGAGTGCGACAAAAATGCGTTACAAACGTGCTCTAGATAAATTGCGTGAGAAATTTGCAGGCATTGCTGAAACTTAGTTCAGCGCAAATATCTCTTACGTGTAGGCAAGTTCTGATAGACTTGCCGCCGAGTTGTCCCCCGGTTTGCGGGACTGCTTCACAATCACCAGATGGGGATTTAACGGATGAAACTGAAAAACACCTTGGGCTTGGCCATTGGTTCTCTTATCGCTGCCACTTCGTTCGGCGCTCTGGCACAAGGCCAAGGCGCAGTTGAAATCGAAGGCTTCGCTAAGAAAGAACAATTCGACAGCGCTCGTAACTTCAAGAACAACGGCAACCTGTTCGGCGGCTCGATCGGTTACTTCCTGACCGACGACGTTGAACTGCGTCTGGGCTACGACGAAGTTCACAACGTACGTGCCGATGATGGCAAGAACGTTAAAGGCGCTAACACCGCTCTGGACGCTCTGTACCACTTCAACAACCCGGGCGACATGCTGCGTCCGTACGTTTCGGCCGGTTTCTCTGACCAGAGCATCGACCAGAACGGTTCGAACGGTCGTAACCGTTCCACCTTCGCCAACGTTGGCGGCGGTGCCAAGCTGTACTTCACCGAGAACTTCTACGCCCGTGCCGGCGTTGAAGCTCAGTACAACATCGACCAGGGCGACACCGAGTGGGCTCCTAGCGTCGGTATCGGTGTGAACTTCGGTGGCGGCTCCAAGCCTGCTGCTGCTCCAGTTCCAGCACCAGCTGAAGTCTGCTCCGACAGCGACAACGACGGCGTTTGCGACAACGTTGACAAGTGCCCAGACACCCCAGCCAACGTAACTGTTGATGCTGACGGCTGCCCTGCAGTTGCTGAAGTTGTTCGTGTTGAGCTGGACGTCAAGTTCGACTTCGACAAGTCTGTTGTTAAGACCAACAGCTACGGCGACATCAAGAACCTGGCTGACTTCATGAAGCAGTACCCATCCACCACCACTACTGTTGAAGGTCACACTGACTCCGTCGGTCCTGACGCTTACAACCAGAAACTGTCCGAGCGTCGTGCAAACGCCGTTAAGCAAGTTCTGACCAACCAGTACGGTGTTGAATCGTCCCGCGTTCAGTCTGTTGGCTACGGCGAATCCCGCCCAGTTGCTGACAACAAAACTGAAGCTGGCCGTGCTGTTAACCGTCGCGTAGAAGCGCAGGTTGAAGCTCAAGCTAAGTAATTAGCTGCCGCTCTGAGAAAAGCCCGGCTTAGGCCGGGCTTTTCTTTGTCTGCGATTTGAATAATGTCGGTATTCGCGCCTCGCACGGCAGGTCGATGCCCGGCTATAATCGCCGCCTCTTTTCGCCGTCCGAGTCATCGCCGCCCATGTATTCCCTGGCCCGTCAGCTGTTGTTCAAACTTTCCCCGGAAACCTCCCACGATCTGTCGCTGGATCTGATCGGCGCGGGTGGGCGTTTGGGCCTCAACGGCTTGCTGTGCAAGGCGCCGGCGAAGATGCCGGTGACAGTCATGGGCCTGGAATTCCCGAACCCGGTGGGTCTGGCGGCCGGTCTGGACAAGAACGGCGCGGCCATCGACGGCTTCGCGCAATTGGGTTTCGGTTTTGTCGAAATCGGCACCGTGACCCCGCGTCCACAGCCGGGCAACCCGAAACCACGAATCTTCCGTCTGCCGGAAGCCGAGGCGATCATCAACCGCATGGGTTTCAACAACCTCGGTGTCGATAACCTGCTGGCGCGGGTGGCAGCGGCGAAATACAAGGGCGTGCTGGGCATCAACATCGGCAAGAACTTCGACACGCCGGTCGAGCGCGCGGTGGACGACTACCTGATCTGCCTGGATAAGGTCTACGCCCACGCCAGTTACATCACGGTCAACGTCAGTTCGCCGAACACCCCGGGTTTACGCAGTCTGCAGTTCGGTGATTCGCTCAAGCAGTTGCTCGCGGATCTGGCCACGCGCCGTGCCGAACTGGCGCTGCGCCATGGCAAGCACGTGCCGCTGGCGATCAAGATCGCGCCGGACATGACCGACGAAGAAACCGCGCAGGTGGCGCAAGCGCTGATCGAAACCGGGATGGACGCGGTGATCGCGACCAACACCACCCTGAGCCGTGTTGGGGTTGAAGGCATGGAGCATGGCGACGAGGCGGGCGGTCTGTCTGGCGCGCCGGTGCGTGACAAGAGCACCCACACCGTGAAGGTGCTGGCGGCTGAGTTGGGTGGTCGTCTGCCGATTATTGCGGCGGGCGGGATTACTGAAGGCAAGCATGCGGCGCAGAAGATCACCGCGGGTGCGAGCCTGGTGCAGATTTATTCGGGCTTCATCTATAAGGGCCCGGCGCTGATTCGTGAGTCGGTAGACGCCATCGCAGCCCTGCGCTGATCATCCTCCTACAGGGCATCAAAATACCAAGGCAATAAAAAGGGCTCCTCGAAGGAGCCCCTGGGCCGAAGCCCGCCGTCCGGGAAGGACGTGCGTGGTTAGTGCGTTACAAATTCAGATTGTCGTGTCGGAATTAATGCCCTGTGTCAGCCGACGGCGTGAAGTTCGTTGAGTCTGTGGATTCCCGCAGTGCCGGTCATACCGTCCCAGTTGTCGCCGCGTCCTTCTCGCCAGCCGTTAATCCAGGCTTGACGTACCGACGGTAGAGTAAATGGGCAAAGCTCACGGGATTTGCCACCAACGCCATATTGATATCCGCGCAAAAATGCTCTTTCCAACGGATCACGCTTAAGTCTTCTCATAGGGTGTTTCCCTCACTTGTTGACTGTTTGTGTCGCGTTGACCTCAACCGAGGTCTGGCAGAAAAACTCTGCCGGGGGGCGGCTCGCTGCCGGCGTGGCGAGCCAAGGTGTTGACGCCGTTGCGACGTCAACCTGTTGTCAGTTCTAACCAATGAGTCACAGCGATGGAATGACCGTTTTGTCATAAGGACGTAACGAAATTAGTGCTTAGGCCATAAGTAACTTTGGGTTTCATGCACGTTTTTTCAGCAAACCCCGGTATGATCGGCCCCGCGCTGGATGATGGGGTTAATTCTTTAGTGAGAATGACCTACGTTTAGCGTCAGGTACTATTCGACGAAGGGTCGATTTCAGGCAATTTGTTACACCAACTTTTTTATCTGTCCTTGCATCTAAGCTCTGTTAACCCGAGCAGCGGGGATGGAACGGCACACCTTCGTGCCACGCGGGCGTTCTTTTAGAAAAGCGCCTGATTGAAAACCGGGTCGGCAATGCGTTGCCGATCCACTAGCCAAAGGCTCTGGAAATACCATGTCCGACAGTTTTGAACTCTTCCTCACTTGCCCCAAAGGCCTTGAAGGCCTGCTTATCGAGGAAGCCGTCGGGCTTGGCCTTGAAGAAGCCCGCGAGCACACCTCCGCGGTGCGTGGCATGGCGACCATGGAAACCGCCTATCGCCTGTGCCTTTGGTCGCGTCTGGCCAACCGTGTGCTGCTGGTGCTCAAGCGCTTTCCGATGAAGGACGCCGAAGACCTGTACCACGGCGTGCTCGATGTCGAGTGGCAGGATCACATGCTCAGCGATGGCACCCTGGCCGTCGAATTCAGCGGCCACGGCTCGGGCATCGACAACACTCACTTCGGCGCGCTGAAAGTCAAAGACGCCATCGTCGACAAACTGCGTACCCCGCAAGGCGACCGTCCGTCGATCGACAAGCTCAACCCGGATCTGCGCATTCACCTGCGTCTGGATCGTGGCGAAGCCATTCTTTCCCTCGACCTCTCTGGCCACAGCCTGCACCAGCGCGGCTATCGCTTGCAGCAGGGGGCGGCGCCGCTGAAGGAAAACCTCGCGGCCGCCATCCTGATCCGTTCCGGCTGGCCGCGTATTGCGGCCGAAGGCGGTGCGCTCGCTGACCCGATGTGCGGTGTCGGTACGTTCCTCGTCGAAGCCGGGATGATCGCCGCCGATATGGCGCCGAACTTGCGTCGCGAACAGTGGGGCTTTACCGCGTGGCTCGGTCACGTGCCGGCGCTGTGGAAAAAACTTCATGAAGAAGCCGCCCAGCGCGCCGCTGCCGGTTTGGCCAAGCCACCGCTGTGGATTCGCGGTTACGAAGCTGACCCACGACTGATTCAACCGGGCCGCAACAACGTTGAGCGCGCCGGCCTGAGCGAGTGGATCAAGATCTATCAAGGTGAGGTCGCGACCTTTGAGCCGCGTCCGGACCAGAACCAGAAAGGTCTGGTCATCTGCAACCCGCCGTACGGTGAGCGTCTGGGTGACGAAGCCAGCCTGCTTTATCTCTACCAGAACCTCGGCGAACGTCTGCGTCAGGCCTGCCTGAACTGGGAAGCGGCGGTGTTCACCGGTGCCCCGGATCTTGGCAAGCGCATGGGCATCCGCAGCCACAAACAGTATTCGTTCTGGAACGGCGCGCTGCCGTGCAAGCTGTTGTTGATCAAAGTGCTGCCGGATCAGTTCGTCACGGGCGAGCGTCGTACTCCGGAGCAGCGTCAGGCCGAGCGTGAGCAAGCAGCTTACGATCAAACTCCGGACGAGCCACAAGAGCGCAAGTTCAACAAGAACGGCAACCCGATCAAACCGACGCCAGCCCCGGCTCCGGTGATCGAGCAGCCGCGCTTGAGCGAAGGCGGGCAGATGTTTGCCAACCGTTTGCAGAAGAATCTCAAGGCGATGGGCAAGTGGGTCAAGCGCGAAGGCATCGATTGCTACCGCGTCTACGATGCCGACATGCCGGAATACGCGATGGCCATCGACCTGTACCACGATTGGGTGCACGTCCAGGAATACGCCGCGCCGAAGTCGATTGACCCGGAAAAAGCCTCGGCACGCATGTTCGACGCACTAGCAGCCATTCCACAGGCGCTGAACGTCGACAAGAGCCGCGTAGTGGTCAAACGCCGTGAGCGCCAGAGTGGCACCAAGCAGTACGAGCGTCAGGCTGCGCAGGGCAAGTTCAATGAAGTCAGCGAGGGCGGCGTGAAGCTGTTGGTCAACCTCACCGACTATCTCGACACGGGCCTGTTCCTCGATCACCGGCCGATGCGCCTGCGCATTCAGAAAGAGGCGGCCGGCAAGCGCTTCCTCAATCTGTATTGCTACACCGCGACCGCCAGTGTGCACGCGGCCAAGGGCGGCGCGCGCAGCACCACCAGCGTCGACCTGTCGAAAACCTACCTCGACTGGGCGCGCCGCAACTTGTCGCTGAACGGCTATTCGGACAAGAACCGTCTGGAGCAGGGCGACGTGATGGCGTGGCTGGAAAGCTGCCGTGAAGAGTACGACCTGATCTTTATCGATCCGCCGACCTTCTCCAACTCCAAGCGCATGGAAGGCATCTTCGACGTGCAGCGTGACCAGGTTCAACTGATCGACCTGGCCATGGCCCGTCTGGCGCCAGGTGGCGTGTTGTACTTCTCCAACAACTTCCGCAAGTTCCAGTTGGAAGAAAACCTCGCCGAGCGTTATGCGGTCGAGGAAATCAGCGCGCAGACCATTGATCCGGATTTTGCCCGTAATACCAAGATCCACCGCGCCTGGAAAATCACGGCTCGTTGACACTCGGAAATATTGGATCCACAGAGCCTTGATTTTTAAAGGCTCTTGGACTCTTTCCGAGCTAGCCAAATTAGTGGCTAATAGCTATAACTCAACTCACGGCCAAAGGGGTTTTCCCGGAATACTGGCGTAGTGAGTTGCCCTTATGTCGTTGCACCCCGTGCGCCCGAAGATACTGGGTTTTATCAGCGAAGAAGTTTCGGCCTGGCTGGTCGCGATGCTGGTATTGCTCGTCGGCGGGATTCTCACGGGGCTGCTCGCCTGGGGCACCCTCAATCAGTTTCAGCAACAATTGCGTCAGCGCTTTCAATTGCTGGCCAACGAACGCTACAGCCGCATCGAAGAGCGCTTTCAGGACCAGGAACAGCGTCTGGACGGCTTGCGCCGCTTCTTCGCCAACTCTGAATCGGTGTCTCGCGCCGAATTCGACGGCTACACCCAACCTCTATTGCTGCGCACCCAGGCCTATTCGTTCGCACTCAGGGTCAGCGCTGCCGAACGCGCGGCGTTCGAGCAGCGAGTGCGTGAGGAAGGGCTGAGCAACTTCACCATTCGTGAACTCAATGCGCAGGGCGAACTGCAACTGGCCGCCGACCGTGATGAATACGTGTCGGTGCTGTACAGCCAGACGCAAAGTCGTCTGGGCTCGCCGCTGGGTTATGACTTGCTGGCGCAACCGCTACGCCGCGACACTCTGCAACGCGCAGACAAGCTGGGCAGTCTGGCGGTGTCGCAACCCATGCATCTCGTCAGTATCGAAGCGTCTTACGCGCGTGGTGTGCTTCTGGTCGCGCCGGTGACGCGCGCTGGCGAAAAAAAGCCGTTCGGTTACGTGATGGCGGTGATCAGCATGCGCCAGTTGCTGGCGGATGGTTTACCGGAAGCGTTTCATGACTACCTTTCGGTGCGCATCCTCGACTTGTCGACTAATGACCAACATGAAGTGCTGTTCGAGTCGATCAATGAGCCGGCCCCCAGTGATTTGTCGGCGACGCGACTGGTGCGCATGGCCGATCACGACTATCAGGTCGATATCCTGCCGAGCGTTGCCTTTATGCAGGCTAACCACTCGTCAGTCAGCAGCGTCGTCATTCTGGGTGGTTTGCTCAGTTTGCTGCTCAGCGCGCTGCTCTATGTCCTGGTCAGCCAGCGCCAACGTGCCTTGCGTCTGGTCGAGCTACGCACACAGGAGCTGCACGAGCGCGAACAGGAACTGCGCGGCACTCACGGTCAATTACGCGGGGTGCTGAATGCCGCCACGCAAGTCGCAATCATTGCTACCGATTTGCGCGGCGTAATCAACACCTTCAATCCCGGCGCGGAACAGTTGCTCGGATACAGAAGCGTCGATGTTGTTGGTCATATGACCCTGGAAAACCTGCACTTGCCACGCGAGCTGACGGCGCGTTCTGCGGAGTTGAGCGCGCGTTACGGCAAGAGCATTCCGACCTGCCAGGCGATGCTGGTCGAGGGCGGTGAAGTCGGCGGTCATGAGGCACGCGAATGGACGCTGGTGCGCAGCGATGGCAGTCATCTGCCGGTGAACATGCTCGCCACCCCGGTCATTGACGAGCAGGGGCTGTGGGTCGGGCATCTGGCAATCTGTATCGACATCACCGAACGCAAGCGTGTGCACGAGGCGCTGGCAGCGCGGGACTTGTTGCTAAAGAAGCTCAGCGCCCACGTTCCGGGCGGCATCTATCAATGCAAAATGGAGTTCGGCGGGCGTTTCAGCGTGATTTACGCCAGCGATGGTATTCGCGACATTTACGAGTTGGCACCGGACGTACTGTTGCTCGACGCCGAGGCGATCTTTTCTCGCATCCACCCGCAGGACATTACCCGCGTGCGTACTTCGATCCGTGAATCGGCCGATAACCTCAGCCCGTGGCGCGAGGAATATCGCGTGCAGTTGCCCGAGCGCGGTCTGCGCTGGGTGCGCGGCGAGGCGACGCCGGAAGAGCTGCCCGGTGGCGGTGTGCTGTGGCACGGCTACATCTCGGACATTTCCGACTTGAAGCGGGTCGAGGAAGAGCTTCGCGCATTGTCGATAACCGACTCGCTGACCGGCATTCATAACCGTCGCTATTTCCAGGAGCGCTTGACCACCGAAATGGCCCGGGTCGAGCGCGGCGGTGGCGAACTGTCGGTGATCATGCTCGACATCGATCATTTCAAAAGGATCAACGATCATTACGGCCATGCCGTCGGCGACCGGGTGTTGCAGGCGGTGTGCGAGCGTATTGGCCATCGGCTGCGGCGCACCGATGTGTTCTGCCGATTGGGTGGCGAAGAGTTCATGGTGTTGTGCCCGGACATCGACGGCGAACATGCGCACATGCTGGCGCAGGAATTGTGGCAAGGGCTACGCAGTGCGCCGGTGGATGTGGTCGGCGTGGTCACCGCGAGTTTTGGCATCGCCAGTTGGCGACCGGGGGAAGGCGCGGATTCACTGCTGTTGCGGGCGGATTCGGGCGTGTACGCGGCGAAGCAGGGCGGGCGGGATCGGGTTGAGCAGATGGGTTAAGCCCTGCCACCAAACCAATGTGGGAGCGAGCCTGCTCGCGAAGGCGGTGTATCAGTCAGCACATTTATTGACTGACCTGACGCCTTCGCGAGCAGGCTCGCTCCCACAGGTTTTTGTGGTGTTGCTTGAACTTGGATTACAGGACCGAAGCCGTCTGCGCCGTCTTCGGCTGGCGATACAGATCCAGCAGCACCTGATCCAGCACCGACGATGCACCAAACGGTGCTTTGTCGTTGAGGATAGCCACCACCGCCCAGGTATTGCCATTGACGTCACGGCTGAAACCGGCAATCGCTCGCACGGTGTTCAGGGTGCCGGTCTTGACGTGAGCTTCACCGCGCATCGCGGTGGTCTTCAGGCGTTTGCGCATGGTGCCGTCGGTGCCGGCAATCGGCAGCGAGCTGATAAATTCGGCGGAGTACGGGCTGTGCCAAGCGGCTTGCAACATGCCGGCCATTTCGCGGGCGCTGACGCGTTCAGCGCGGGACAGGCCGGAGCCGTTCTCCATCACCAGGTGCGGCGCGGTAATGCCTTTCTTCGCCAGCCACTGACGCACTACGCGTTGCGCTGCTTTGGCGTCGTCACCGTCGGCGTCGTTGCGAAATTTCTGTCCCAGGCTCAGGAACAGCTGCTGGGCCATGGTGTTGTTACTGTATTTGTTGATGTCGCGGATGATTTCCGCCAGATCCGGCGAGTAGGCGCGGGCCAGCAGTTTGGCGTTGCTCGGGGTCGACGCCAGACGATCCTTGCCCTGAATGCTGCCACCCAGTTCTTTCCAGATCGCGCGAACGGCGCCAGCGGTGTAGGTCGCGTGGTCAAGCAGCGACAGATAAGTCTGCGAGCTGCAACCTTCGCCCAACTGGCCGGCGACGGTCACGGTCACGCTGCCATCAGCCTGTGGCACCGGGTTGTAGCGCACGCCGCCGGTGCATTGCTTGGAATTGAGGGCCTTGACGGTGTTTTCGATGCGGATACTGGCGATCGGCGGCTCCACTGAAATCAGCACGCGGCCACCGTCATTGCGCGCCACAAAGCGCAGGGCCTTGAGGTTGACCAGCAGCGAATCCGGTTTGACCAGGAACGGCTTGTTCTCGTCATTGCCGTCATCGTTGAACTCCGGCAACTGCGGCTGCACGAAGAAGTTGCGATCCAGTACCAGATCACCGGTGATCTGGGTCACGCCGTTGGCGCGCAAGTCACGCATCAGCAGCCAGAGTTTTTCCATGTTCAGTTTCGGATCGCCGCCACCCTTGAGGTAGAGGTTGCCGTTGAGGATGCCGCCGTTCAGGTCGCCGTCGGTGTAGAACTCGGTTTTCCACTGATGGTTGGGACCAAGCATTTCCAGCGCCGCGTAAGTCGTGACCAGTTTCATGGTCGAGGCCGGGTTGACCGATACATCAGCGTTGTACACGGTCGCCGTGCCCGGGCCGTCGAGCGGTACCATCACCAGCGACAGCGCAGAAGGCTGGAGCTTGCTGGCCTTGAGGGCTTTTTCGACGTTGGGGGTGAGGGCGGTGTTGAGGGTGGCAGCAGAAACAGGCAGGGCCAAAGAAAGAAGAAGGCCGGCCAGCAACAGAGGACGCAACGATTTGATCATATGAAATAAAACCCTGCAGAAGAGGGGAAAAAAGACGAGGACATGGATGAAAAAGCCCTCAGTGGTCATGAAAGTGTCGGCATTATGCCCCAAGGTGTAACCACTTGTGCCGTCGGCGGGTGGGCTAATCGGTGATTTTTTTACAGGCGGTCGGCCTCAGCGTCCACAGAGGCGGGCAATTGACGTCTTAAACTGGTAAAGTGCCGGCCGTTATTACTTAAGAGGATTGTTCCAATGGCGACTAACCGTTCCCAGCGTCTGCGCAAAAAACTGTGCGTTGATGAATTTCAAGAGCTGGGTTTCGAACTGAACCTGGACTTCAAAGAAGACTTGTCCGAAGAAGCCATTGACGCTTTCCTCGAAGCATTCATCAAAGAAGCCATGGAAGCCAACGGTCTGGGTTATGTTGGCGGCGATGACTTCGGTCTGGTTTGCCTGCAGAAGCGTGGCTCGGTCAACGAAGAGCAGCGCGCTGCTGTTGAAGCCTGGCTGAAAAACCGCACTGAGCTGACCGGTATGACCGTCAGCCCACTGCTGGACGTTTGGTATCCGGAAAAGCCGATCAACGCGGCTAAGTGATACTGAAAAAAACGGCGACCTAAGGGTCGCCGTTTTTTTATGCCTGGCGTTTTATGCTTTACGCCAGTTCAGAATCACCAGCGTCAAAACCCCCGCAACAATCCCCCAAAACGCCGAACCGATGGAAAACAGCGTCAGCCCCGACGCCGTGACCATGAAGGTAATCAGCGCCGCTTCACGCTCCTTCACCTCAGTCATGGCAATGCTCAATCCGTTGATGATCGAACCGAACAGCGCCAGTGCAGCAATCGACAGCACCAGTTCTTTCGGCAGCGCGGCAAACAGCGCCGCCAATGTGGCGCCGAACACCCCGGCAATCCCGTAGAAAATCCCGCACCACACCGCTGCGGTGTAGCGTTTGTTGCGATCTTCATGGGCGTGCGGGCCGGTGCAGATCGCCGCGCTGATGGCGGCGAGGTTGATGCCGTGGGAGCCGAACGGCGCCAGCAACAACGAGGCGATGCCTGTGGTGGTGATCAGCGGCGAGGCCGGGACGTTATAGCCGTCTGCGCGCAAGACGGCGATGCCGGGCATGTTCTGCGAAGTCATCGCCACCACGAATAGCGGGATGCCGATGCTGATGGTCGCCGCCAGCGAGAAGTGCGGCGTGGTCCATACCGGTGTCGCCACTTCCAGATGAAAACCGCTGAAATCCAGCAGGCCCATGAAGCCCGACAGCGCGGTGCCGATCAGCAGGGCGGCGAGCACGGCATAGCGCGGCGACAGACGCTTGATCAGCAGATACGTGAAGAACATCCCCAGCACCAGGCCGGTGCGGTGTTGCGCGGCGACGAAGATTTCGCTGCCGATCTTGAACAGTATCCCCGCCAGCAGCGCGGCCGCCAGTGAGGCCGGAATCTTTTTCACCAGACGTTCGAAACTGCCGGTCAGCCCGCAAATCGTCACCAACACCGCGCAGGTGATGTAGGCGCCGATGGCCTCGCCGTAACTGACGCCGCCCAGACTGGTGATCAACAACGCCGCGCCGGGGGTGGACCAAGCGATGGTGATTGGCGTGCGATAACGCAGCGACAGGCCGATCGAGCACACCGCCATGCCAATCGAGATCGCCCAGATCCACGAGGAAATCTGCCCGCTGGTCAGACCCGCCGCTTGCCCGGCCTGAAACATCAGCACCAGCGAACTGGTGTAGCCGGTCATCATCGCAATAAAACCGGCGACGATGGCCGAGGGCGAGGTGTCGGAAAAGGGACGCAGTTGGGTATGCGTGGCGTCGTTCATGACGGCGGTGTTCCTTGTTCTGATAAAGACGTCTGCCACAACATAAACCCTGTAGGAGCTGCCGAAGGCTGCGATCTCTTGATCTTGCTTCTAAAGTCAAAGTCAAAAGATCGCAGCCTTCGGCAGCTCCTACATAAGAGCAGTTGTGTTCAAAAGGCGGATTCTGCGATCAAGCCTAAACTCAATCGTAACGGATCGTTGCAATACAGCCGTGGTCACAAACAGCCATACAGTCGTGTTGCCACCATCCATTGTGTACAATCGCGCTGTTTTTTACGCGATACTTGCCAGCGACCTACTGTGCCGTATTACAGTCACGGTCTATTCGCCGCAGTTCTCCCGACTCGAGTGCCCATGAACGAACAGTTGCAACCCCTCAAGAAACAACCGCGAGCAGGCAAAGCCGGCCGCAGCGGAACCCAGGACGATATTGTCTACGCGCATATTTTCGAGGCCATCCTCGAACAGCGTCTGGCGCCCGGCACCAAGTTGAGCGAAGAAGCGTTGGGGGAAATCTTCGGGGTCAGCCGCACCATCATTCGCCGCGCGCTGTCGCGTCTGGCCCATGAAGGCGTCGTGTTGTTGCGGCCGAACCGTGGCGCTGTGGTTGCCAGCCCGAGCGTTGAAGAAGCGCGTCAGGTGTTCATGGCCCGTCGTCTGGTCGAGCGTGCGATCACCGAACTGGCTGTGCAACATGCCACCGCCGAACAGATCGCCGAACTGCGCCAGATGGTCAACGACGAGCGCGACAGCTTCTCGCGCGGTGATCGTGGTGCCGGTATTCGTTTGTCGGGTGAGTTCCACCTGAAACTCGCCGAAGCGGCGAAGAACGCCCCGCTGATCAGCTTCCAGCGCAGCCTGGTCTCGCAGACGTCGCTGATCATCGCCCAGTATGAAAGCGGCAACCGTTCGCATTGCTCCTACGACGAACACACCCAGTTGATCGACGCGATCGAAGCGCGCAACGGTGAGCTGGCGGTGGACCTGATGATGCATCACATGGATCACATCGACAGCAAGCTCAACCTCGACGAGGAAAGCGCTTCGGATGATCTGCATGCGGTGTTCTCGCATTTGTTGCAGACCAAGAAGCCGGGGCGGCCTGCTGCGAAGCTCTAAGTCAGACCGAGTTGGCCCAATCGCTGGCTTGCCAGCGATAGCAATCTGACAGGCAATAAAAATCCCCCAGGCTGTAAAGCGCTGGGGGATTTTTTATGTCTCGGGAAAACTCAGCGCTGATGCACCAGCGCACCCGCTGCATAAGTCTGCTGCACCGTGCGGTCATCCCCCAGCGTCATCAACACAAACAACGTCTCGGCTATGTTATTGGCTTGCTTCAAGCGATAACTGAGCAGCGGGGTGGCGTTGTAATCCAGCACCAGGAAGTCAGCGTCGGAACCCGGTTGCAGGTTGCCGATCTTGTCTTCCAGACGCAGCGCCCGCGCTCCACCCAGCGTCGCCAGGTACAACGACTTGAACGGACTCAAGCGCGCACCTTGCAACTGCATCACTTTGTAAGCTTCGTTCAGGGTTTGCAGCAGCGAGAAACTGGTGCCGCCGCCGACGTCAGTGCCGAGGCCGACGTTCAATTTATGCTTCTCGGCCATCGGCAGGTTGAACAAGCCGCTGCCGAGGAAGAAGTTCGACGTCGGGCAGAACGAGATTGCCGAGCCCGTTTCCGCCAGACGCGCGCATTCGTCGTCGCACAGGTGCACGCCATGGGCGAACACCGAGCGCTCGCCGAGCAGTTTGTAGTGATCGTAAACGTCGAGGTAACCCTTGCGCTCCGGGAACAGTTCCTTGACCCACTCGATTTCCTTGAGGTTCTCGCTGATGTGGGTCTGCATGTACAGATCCGGGTATTCGGTCAGCAATTGCCCGGCGAGGGTCAATTGTTCCGGGGTACTGGTCGGGGCGAAACGCGGGGTCACCGCATAGTGCAGGCGGCCCTTGCCGTGCCAGCGCTCGATCAGCGCCTTGCTCTCGACGTAGCTGGATTCGGCGGTGTCGGTCAGGTAGTCCGGGGCGTTGCGATCCATCATGACCTTGCCGGCGATCATCCGCAGGTCAAGTTTTTCGGCCGCCTCGAAGAACGAGTTCACCGACTGCGGGTGCACGCTGCCGAACACCAGCGCCGTGGTGGTGCCGTTGCGCAGCAGTTCCTTGATGAAAATATCGGCGACATCGTCAGCATGCGCCTTGTCGCCGAACTGGCTTTCGCACGGGAAGGTGTAGGTGTTCAGCCAATCGAGCAGTTGCTCGCCATACGCGCCGACCATGCCGGTTTGCGGCAGGTGGATGTGGGTGTCGATGAAGCCCGGGGTGATCAGAGCATCTTGATAGTGGTTGATCTCGATGTCCGCCGGCAGCGTCGGCAGCAGTTCGCTGGCGTGGCCGAGGGCGCTGATCTTGCCGTCATCGACCACCAGCAGGCCGTCCTCGAAATACTCGTAGGAGGCTTCGATCCCGACTTCGGCGGGATCGGCGATGCTGTGCAGGATGGCGGCGCGGTAGGCTTTGCGAGTCAGAGGCATGAGGGTTCTCTAATCAATTTGAGGCTTTGAGTTTGGTGGCTTCACTGCGGCGCGAAACAGGCAGCAGTTTGGCAATCGGTTCGGCGCTGGCGGTGTGCTGGCCGAAATTGGCGTTATAGGTGGCGATGATTTCGCCGGCGATGGAGATGGCGATTTCCACAGGCAGTTTGCCTTTGACTTCGCTGATGCCCATCGGGCAGCGCATGCGTTGCACGACGCTGGCGTCGAAACCACGGTCACGCAGACGGTGTTCGAACTTGGCGCGTTTGGTCTTCGAACCGATCAGGCCGAACCAGGTGAAGTCGTTGCGCTTGAGGATCGCGGCGGTCAGCTCCAGATCGAGCTGATGGTTGTGGGTCATGACGATGCAGTAGCTGCCGGCGGGCAGGTCATCGATTTCATCCACAGGCTCTTCGGCGACGATTTTACGCACGCCTTTGGGAATCTGTTCGGGGAATTCCTCCTCCCGCGAATCGATCCAGCGCACGCGGCAGGGCAGGCTGGCGAGCAGCGGCACCAGCGCGCGACCGACGTGGCCGGCGCCGAACACGGCAATCTGCGCCTGCACCTGGCCCATCGGTTCGAACAGCAACACGGTGGCGCCGCCACAGCATTGGCCAAGGCTGGCGCCGAGGCTGAAGCGCTCCAGATGGGTGTCTTGCTTGCCGCTGGCGAGCATGTCGCGGGCGATCTGCATGGCTTTGTATTCCAGATGCCCGCCACCGATGGTGTCGAAGATCTGTCTGGCACTGACGACCATTTTCGAGCCAGCGTTGCGTGGCGTCGAGCCGAGTTCTTCGATGATCGTCACCAGAACACAGGGTTCGCCCTGGTTCTGCAGGTCGGCGAGGGCGTCGATCCAGTTGTACATATTCACCTCCCAAGATCATTCCCACGCTCTGCGTGGGAATGCATCTCTGAACGCTCCGCGTCCGCTTTTCAGGATGCGACGCAGAGCGTCGCGGGCTGCATTCCCACGCAGAGCGTGGGAACGATCAAACCACTACTTCTGACTCGACTTCGACGGCTTTCACCGCTTTCAACTGGCGCATCTGCTCACACCCCCACAACACCCGCTCCGGCGTCGCTGGCGCGTCGATTTTCGGTTGATGTTTGTAGTCGCCGAGGCTCGCCACGGCGTCCTTGATCGCACACCACGCGGCAATCCCGAGCATGAACGGTGGCTCACCGACAGCCTTGGAATGGAACACCGTGTCTTCCGGGTTCTTGCGGTTTTCCACCAGCTTCACCCGCAAGTCCAGCGGCATGTCCGCCACGGCCGGGATCTTGTAGCTGGCCGGGCCGTTGGTCATCAGCTTGCCTTTGTTGTTCCAGACCAGCTCTTCCATGGTCAGCCAGCCCATGCCCTGGACGAACCCCCCTTCCACCTGACCGATATCGATGGACGGGTTCAGCGAGGCGCCGACGTCGTGAAGGATGTCGGTGCGCAGCATCTTGTACTCGCCGGTCAGGGTGTCGACGATCACTTCGCAGCACGCCGCGCCAAACGCGAAGTAGTAGAACGGGCGGCCACGGGCCTGGCTACGGTCGTAATAGATTTTCGGGGTCTTGTAGAACCCGGTGCTCGACAGTGAGACCTGATTGAAATACGCCTGCTGGATCAGCGCTTCGAAGGTCAGAATGTGGTCGCGAACGCGCACGTGGCCGTTGTGGAATTCAACGTCTTCTTCAGTGACTTTGAAGTGGCGTGCAGCGAATTCGACCAGACGCTTCTTGATGATTTCCGCCGCGTTCTGCGCCGCTTTACCGTTCAAGTCAGCACCGCTGGACGCCGCCGTCGGCGAGGTGTTCGGCACCTTGTCGGTGTTGGTCGCGGTGATCTGCACGCGGTCGATTTCGACCTGGAACACTTCGGCCACAACCTGCGCGACCTTGGTGTTGAGGCCCTGGCCCATCTCCGTGCCGCCGTGGTTCAGGTGGATGCTGCCGTCGGTGTAGATGTGGATCAGTGCACCGGCCTGGTTCAAGAAGCTGGCGGTGAAGGAAATGCCGAATTTCACCGGTGTCAGCGCCAGGCCTTTTTTCAGGATCGGGCTATTGGCGTTGTAGCGGCGGATCGCTTCGCGGCGCTCGGCGTACTGGCTGCTTTCTTCCAGTTCGGCGGTCATCTCTTCGAGCATGTTGTGCTCGACGGTTTGGTAATAGTGCGTGACGTTGCGCTCGGTCTTGCCGTAGTAGTTGGCCTTGCGCACGGCCAGCGGATCAAGGTTGAGATGACGGGCAATTGCGTCCATCACTTCTTCGATGGCGACCATCCCTTGCGGGCCACCGAAACCACGGTAAGCGGTGTTCGAGGCGGTGTTGGTTTTGCAGCGATGACCGTTGATGGTCGCGTCGCCGAGGTAGTACGAGTTGTCCGAGTGGAACATCGCCCGGTCAACGATCGATGCGGACAAGTCCGGCGAGCAGCCGCAGTTGCCGGCCAGGTCCATGTTGATCCCGTGCAGGCGCCCGGTGCTGTCGAAACCGACGTCGTACTCGACGTAGAACGGGTGACGCTTGCCGGTCATCAGCATGTCTTCAACGCGCGGAAGGCGCATCTTGGTCGGCTGACCGGTGAGGTGCGCGACCACTGCGCACAGGCATGCCGGGCTGGCGGCCTGAGTTTCCTTGCCACCAAAACCGCCGCCCATGCGGCGCATGTCGACAACGATCTTGTTCATCGAAACGTCGAGCACTTCGGCGACCAGTTTCTGCACTTCGGTCGGGTTCTGCGTCGAGCAGTAGACGATCATGCCGCCGTCTTCGGTCGGCATCACCGAGGAAATCTGCGTCTCCAGGTAAAAGTGTTCCTGACCGCCGATGTGCAGCGTGCCTTGAATACGGTGTTCGGCAGTGGCCAAAGCACCGGCTGAATCACCACGTTGATGGGTGTGGCTGTCGAGCACGAAGTGGCGTTTGCGCAGGGCTTCGACCACGTCCAGCACCGGCTCGAGATCTTCGTATTCGATGATCGCGGCCATCGCCGCTTTGCGTGCGGTTTCCAGATCTTTCGCCGCCACGGCCAGCACCGGTTGACCGACGAACTGCACGTCGTCGATCGCCAGCAGCGGGTCGCCGGGCATCAGCGGGCCGATGTCTTTCAGGCCCGGCACGTCCTCGTGGGTGATGGCGATGCGCACGCCTTCGAAGGCGTAGCAGGGCTTGGTGTCGATGCTGATGATTTTCGCGTGGGCGCGGTCCGACATGCGTGCGTACAGGTGCAACTGATTCGGGAATTCGAGCCGGTCATCGATGTACTGCGCTTCACCGGACACGTGCTTGGCGGCGCTGTCGTGCTTGACGCTGCGGCCGACACCGGTGGTCAGGTCCTGGGCGAACAGCTCGGCCAATTCAGCTTGGGTCTTCTCTACGGCGTGATGGTTAGACATAAGCGGTCACCCGAGTCTCGATGTGCGGTGTTTGCAGTTCGATGAAGTATTTGCGCAGCAGGTTCTGCGCGCTGAGCAGGCGATATTCCTTGCTGGCGCGGAAGTCCGAGAGCGGCGTGAAGTCTTCGGCCAGTGCGGCGCAGGCGCGTTCGACCACAGCGTTGTTGAACGGCTGGCCGAGCAGCACGGCTTCGCAATGGGCGGCGCGTTTCGGAATCGCGGCCATGCCGCCGAAGGCGACACGGGCATCGCTGATCACACCGTTTTCGATGCGCAGGTTGAACGCGGCGCAGACGGCGGAGATGTCGTCATCCAGGCGTTTCGAGACTTTATAGGCGCGGAACAGCTGCTCGGCGCTGGCACGCGGGACGATGATTTTCTCGATGAACTCGCTTTCCTGACGCGCGGTGACGCGGTAATCGATGAAGTAGTCCTCAAGGTTCAACGTGCGCCGGGTTTCACCCTTGCACAGCACGATTTGTGCGCCGAGGGCGATCAGCAGCGGTGGCGAATCACCGATCGGCGAGGCGTTGCCGATGTTGCCGCCGAGGGTGCCCTGGTTGCGGATTTGCAGAGAGGCGAAGCGGTGCAGCAGTTCGCCGAAGTCCGGGTACTCGGCGTTCAGCGCTTCGTAGCAGTCGGAGAGGGCGGTGGCGGCACCAATTTCGATACGGTCGTCGAAGCTGTCGATGCGCTTCATTTCCGCGACGTTGCCGACGTAGATCATCACCGGCAGGGTGCGGTGGAACTGCGTGACTTCCAGTGCCAGATCGGTGCCGCCGGCCAGCAGCCGGGCTTGCGGGTAAGCGTCGTAGAGGTCAGCCAGATCGGCCACGGTCAGCGGCACCAGGCAGCGTTTGTCACCGCTGTTGAGTTCGCCGATATCGGTCGGGGCAATGGCTTTGAGGCGGGCGATGGTGTCGGCTTCGCGGGCGTCGAACTGATCCGGCTGTTTGCCGCAACACGATTGTTCGGCAGCGGCCAGAATCGGCCGGTAGCCGGTGCAGCGGCAGAGGTTGCCGGCCAGCGCTTCGTGGGCTTTGGCCTGATCCGGTGCATCGCTGTTCTTTTGCAGGGCGAACAGCGACATGACGAAACCGGGGGTGCAGAACCCGCACTGCGAGCCGTGGCACTCGACCATGGCTTTCTGCACGCTGTGCAGTTCGCCTTTGTGCTTGAGATCTTCGACGCTGATCAGTTGTTTGCCGTGCAGCGACGAAACGAACGTCAGGCACGAGTTGAGGCTGCGATAGCGAATGTGTTCGCGACCATCGTCATCCGTTTGCAACTCGCCGACCACCACGGTGCAGGCGCCGCAGTCACCGCTGGCGCAACCTTCTTTGGTACCGGATTTGCCCACGTGTTCGCGCAGGTAATTGAGCACAGTCAGATTCGGGTCCAGGGCGTGCTCGCTACGGAGTTCCTGGTTAAGTAAAAACTGGATCACGGAAGGCCTCGCAGACTCATTATTGTTGTTAACCGACGTGAGCCGAATTTAGCAGCTCTGACTTTTCGGTCAATGGTTTTCTGACTTAAAGGTCAAGAAAATGCATTTCGTCGATCCACAACGTGTCTATTCAGTATTGACCCTCATTGAGTCACCTGGTTTTTTGTTTGTTTTTCTATAGAAAGTTGCGGGAATCGTGCCAAAAACCGCTGAGTGGGCACTCCGCCATGACCGTGCATTTGCGCTACACTGCGCCGCTTGTGCAGATCGATAGAGTTTGAAGGACAACCATGACGTTCAAGGCGCCGGACAGCCTCGCCGAGCAAATTGCTCACCACCTCGCCGAACGCATCATTCGTGGCGAAATGAAGCCGGGAGAGCGCATCCAGGAACAGAAGGTCACGCTGGCATTGAATGTCAGCCGCGGATCGGTCCGCGAAGCCTTGCTGATCCTCGAACGCCGCCACCTGATCGCGATCCTGCCGCGCCGTGGCGCGCACGTCACTGAGCTGACGGCGCACAAGGTGCAGAGCCTGTGCACGCTGATGAGCGAGCTGTACATCCTGCTCGGCAACGCGGTGGCCAATGGCTGGCAGACGCAGTCGGACATGGCGCCGTTCGTGCAGATCCAGCAGCGCCTCACCGCCAGCTACGAGCGTCAGGACATCCGCGCGTTTGTCGACGACAGCTTCGCCGTGATGCGCGCCGCCTATCCGTTCGCCAACAATCCGTACCTGCAAGAGACCGTCGAGAACCTGCAGCCGGCCATGAGCCGCGCGTACTTCCTCGCCCTCGAACAGCGCAAGGCCGAGATGAGCGAGTTCCTCGAACTGTTCGAACGTCTGCTGGCCGCTGTGCTTGCCCGTGATTTGCCGCAGATCCGCATCGTGTTGACGGCTTACGCCCAGCGCAGTTGCGATCTGGTGGTGTCTGCCCTGACGGTTGCCTAAGCGTGCGGCTCAAGTGCATCAAACTGGCGGGATTCAAATCCTTCGTCGACCCGACCACGGTGAACTTCCCCAGTAACATGGCGGCGGTCGTCGGGCCGAACGGTTGCGGCAAGTCGAACATCATCGACGCCGTGCGCTGGGTGATGGGCGAAAGTTCGGCGAAAAACCTGCGTGGCGAGTCGATGACCGACGTCATCTTCAACGGCTCGACCAGCCGCAAACCGGTGAGTCAGGCGAGCATCGAACTGGTATTCGACAACTCCGATGGCACGCTGCTGGGCGAATACGCGGCCTACGCGGAGATTTCCATTCGCCGCAAAGTCACCCGCGACAGCCAGACCACTTATTACCTCAACGGCACCAAATGCCGTCGTCGTGACATCACCGACATCTTCCTCGGCACCGGCCTCGGCCCGCGCAGCTACTCGATCATCGAGCAGGGGATGATCTCCAAGCTGATCGAGTCCAAGCCCGAAGATCTGCGTAACTTCATCGAAGAAGCGGCGGGCATCTCCAAGTACAAGGAACGCCGGCGCGAGACCGAAAACCGTATCCGCCGCACCCACGAAAACCTCGCCCGTCTGACCGACCTGCGCGACGAACTTGAGCGTCAACTCGAACGCTTGCACCGTCAGGCCGAGGCGGCGAAGAAGTATCAGGAATTCAAAGCCGAAGAGCGTCAGCTCAAGGCGCAATTGTCGGCGCTGCGCTGGCAGGATCTGAACGATCAGGTCGGCCAGCGCGAGTCGATCATCGGCACTCAGGAAGTCAGTTTCGAAGCGCTGGTCGCCGAGCAACGTAACGCCGATGCGGCCATCGAGCGCCTGCGCGACGGGCACCACGATCTGTCGGAGCGCTTTAATCTGGTGCAAGGGCGCTTCTATTCGGTCGGCGGCGACATCGCCCGGGTCGAGCAGAGCATCCAGCACGGCCAGCAACGCTTGCGTCAGTTGCAGGACGATCTGAAAGAAGCCGAGCGCGCGCGCCTGGAAACCGAATCGCACCTTGGTCACGACCGCACCTTGCTGCTGACCCTTGGCGAAGAGCTGGACATGCTCACCCCCGAGCAGGAAATCACCAGCGCCGCCGCCGAAGAAGCTGCCGCTGCGCTGGAAGATTCCGAATCCGTCATGCATGGCTGGCAGGAGCAGTGGGACACGTTCAACCTGACCGCCGCCGAACCGCGTCGTCAGGCCGAAGTGCAGCAGTCGCGCATCCAGCAACTGGAAACCAGCATGGAGCGCCTGGCTGATCGGCAGAAACGTCTCGGCGAAGAGCGCGCGCTGCTCTCGGCCGATCCCGAAGACGCGGCGATCATGGAGCTCAACGAGCAGCTCGCCGAGTCCGAAGCGACCCTTGAAGATTTGCAGACCAGCGAAGAAGCGCAGGTCGAAAAGCTCGAACAACTGCGTCAGGAGTTGCAGCAAGCGTTGACCGCGCAGCAACAGGCGCAGGGCGATTTGCAGCGCCTCAACGGTCGCCTCGCATCGCTTGAAGCCTTGCAGCAGGCCGCGCTCGATCCAGGCACCGGCACCGCCGAATGGCTGAAGGAACACAACCTTGCTGAACGTCCGCGTCTGGCCGAAGGCCTGAAGGTGGAAGCGGGTTGGGAGCTGGCGGTGGAAACCGTGCTCGGCGCCGATCTGCAAGCGGTGCTGGTGGATGATTTCAGCGGTTTCGATTTGTCCGGTTTCACCCAGGGCGATTTGCGCCTGCTCAGCCCCGGCAACGACGGCGTGCGAGTGGCGGGCAGTTTGCTGGACAAGGTCGAGGCGCAGATCGATCTGTCGCCATGGCTCGGTCAGGTCAAACCGGTCGACAGTCTGGAGCAGGCGCTGGCCTTGCGCGGTCAGTTGAGTGCCGGCCAGAGTCTGATCAGCCGCGATGGTTACTGGGTCGGCCGGCATTTCCTGCGCGTGCGTCGCGCCAGTGAAGCGGAGAGCGGCATGCTTGCTCGTGGCCAGGAAATCGAAGCGCTGCATCTCGAACGTGAAGAGCGTGAAGCCACGGTCGAGGCCATGGAAACCCGTTTGCAAACCCTGCGTGCGCAACAGCGTCAGCAGGAAAACGGTCGCGAACATTTGCGTCGTTTGCTGCAAGACGAAGCCCGCCAGCAAGGCGAGTTGAAAGCGCAGTTGTCCGCCGGCAAGGCCAAGGCCGAACAACTGACGCTGCGTCGTACTCGCCTCGATGAGGAGCTGGTCGAGCTCGGCGAGCAGCGCGCACTTGAGCACGAACACATCGGCGAAGCGCGCATGCAATTGCAGGAAGCCCTCGACGCCATGGCGCTGGACACCGAGCAGCGCGAGTTGCTGCTGGCCCAGCGCGATAGCCTGCGCGAGCGCCTCGATCGCGTGCGTCAGGAAGCGCGGCAGCACAAGGATCACGCGCATCAGTTGGCCGTGCGTCTCGGCTCGTTGCGCGCGCAGCACGACTCCACGCGCCAGGCGCTGGAACGTCTGGAAATGCAGTCCGAACGTCTGACTGAAAAGCGCGAACAGTTGAGTCTCAATCTGGAGGAGGGCGAGGCACCGCTGGAAGAGCTGCGCCTGAAACTCGAAGAGCTGCTCGACAAGCGCATGACCGTCGACGAAGAACTCAAGACCGCGCAGATCGCCCTGGAAGATGCCGATCGCGAACTGCGCGACGCGGAAAAACGCCGGACTCAGGCCGAGCAGCAATCGCAACTGATCCGTGGTCAGCTCGAACAGCAACGCATGGAATGGCAAGCCCTGACCGTGCGCCGCAAGGCTTTGCAGGATCAACTGCTGGAAGACGGCTACGATCTCAATGGCGTGCTCGCGACATTGACGGCGCAGGCCAGTGAACGCGAAGCCGAAGAAGAACTCGAACGGATCAATGCGCGGATTCAACGCCTGGGTGCGATCAACCTCGCGGCCATCGACGAATACACGCAACAATCCGAGCGTAAGCGTTATCTGGATGCTCAGAACGCCGATCTGGTGGAAGCACTGGAGACGCTGGAAAACGTCATCCGCAAGATCGACAAGGAAACCCGTAACCGTTTCAAAGATACCTTTGATCAGATCAATGGCGGTTTACAGGCACTTTTTCCAAAAGTTTTCGGTGGTGGACGGGCGTATTTGGAACTGACGGGCGAAGATCTACTCGATACAGGGGTAACGATCATGGCGCAGCCGCCAGGAAAGAAGAACAGCACCATCCATTTGCTCTCCGGCGGGGAAAAAGCCCTGACCGCACTGGCACTGGTTTTTGCCATCTTCAAATTGAATCCGGCGCCGTTCTGCATGCTCGATGAAGTTGACGCACCACTGGATGACGCTAACGTTGGACGCTACGCACGATTGGTTAAAGAGATGTCGCAGACCGTGCAGTTCATCTATATCACCCACAACAAGATCGCCATGGAAATGGCCGAGCAGTTGATGGGGGTAACGATGCATGAACCGGGTTGTTCGCGACTGGTAGCCGTGGATGTCGAGGAGGCGATGGCGATGGTGGACGCCTGAGTCAGCGTCGTGTCGGAAAGGTATTAGGGGTTTGTAGGACTTTTTTACTGGCTTCGACTTGCTGGCCAATCGACATATTCGCGCAAGCCAATGAGACAGACGGTGTAAAGTTGTCTTTGGTCGTGCTAGTTTAATGTCAATTTTTCGTATACGTGGGCAAAACGCCTGTCAGAACATAGAGTTGGCGCCACGTTTTAAAGCGGTTTGCACAGTGTAAACCCCTTATTTTTCAGCATTTTTTATAGAGGCACGGGATTACATGGAAATCGGTCTGCGCGAGTGGCTGATCGTCATCGGCATCATTGTGATTGCCGGTATTCTTTTCGATGGCTGGCGCCGTATGCGCGGCGGCAAGGGAAAACTGAAGTTCCGTCTTGACCGAAGTCTGTCCAACCTGCCGGACGAGGACACCAGCGCTGAGCTGTTGGGCCCGGCCCGCGTCCTGGACACACATAAAGAGCCACAACTGGACGAACACGATCTGCCGTCGGTGAGCATGCCGGCCCGCGAAGCACGCGAGCCTCGCGAATCCGGCTCCAAGCGTGGCAAGCGCGGCAGCAACGGTCCGGCCCAGGGTGACTTGAATCTGGATCTTGATCTGGACGGTGGCCCGAACTTCAGCAGCCGTGACGATGACTTCGTCGAAGACAGCAAGCCTTCGCCTGCCGTGGTCGACAAGGATCAGCCACAAGCTGAAGAAGTCTTGGTGATCAGCGTGATCTGCCGCGACGCCGCTGGCTTCAAAGGCCCGGCGCTGTTGCAGAACATTCTGGAAAGCGGTCTGCGTTTCGGCGAAATGGACATTTTCCACCGCCACGAAAGTATGGCTGGCAACGGTGAAGTGCTGTTCTCCATGGCCAATGCGGTCAAGCCGGGCATCTTTGATCTGGATGACATCGACCATTTCAGCACCCCGGCAGTGAGCTTCTTCCTCGGCCTGCCAGGCCCGCGTCATCCGAAGCAGGCCTTCGACGTGATGGTGGCCGCGGCACGTAAGCTGTCTCAGGAATTGAACGGCGAGCTCAAAGATGACCAGCGCAGCGTCCTGACCGCGCAGACCATCGAGCACTACCGTCAGCGCATCGTCGAATTCGAACGCCGCGCCCTGACCCAGAAGCGTTGATTGAAAAGATTGCCTCGCTATAAAGAGGCAATCGGCAAAATAGATTGAGCAGCCTCGGCTGCTCTTTTGCTTTATGAGAGAACACCATGACCGCCGCCAAAAATCGCATTCTAGAGCTGCGCGCTGAGCTGGATCAGCACAACTACCGTTACCATGTTCTCGATGAGCCGAGCATTCCGGATGCCGAGTACGACCGGTTGTTCCACGAGCTCAAGGCGCTGGAAGCGGCCAACCCGGAACTGATCACCAGCGACTCTCCGACTCAGCGTGTCGGCAGCGTGGCGCTGACCGCCTTCACCCAGGTGCGTCACGAAGTGCCGATGCTCAGCCTCGGCAACGCCTTCGAAGAAACCGACATGCGCGAGTTCGATCGCCGCGTGACCGAAGGTCTGGATCTGCCGGCCGGCGATCTGTTCGGTGGCGGCGCGGCGGTGGAATACAGCTGTGAGCCGAAGCTTGATGGCCTGGCGGTCAGTCTGCTGTATCAGGACGGTGTGCTGGTGCGTGGCGCTACCCGCGGCGATGGCACCACGGGTGAAGACATCAGCGTCAACGTGCGCACCGTGCGTAACATTCCGCTGAAGCTGCACGGTGAAGGCTGGCCGGCGACGCTGGAAGTGCGTGGCGAAGTGTTCATGTCCAAGGCCGGTTTCGAGCGTTTGAACGCGTCGCAACTGGAAGTCGGCGGCAAGACCTTCGCCAACCCGCGTAATGCGGCGGCGGGCAGTCTGCGTCAGCTGGATTCGAAGATTACGGCCAACCGTCCGCTGGAATTCTGCTGCTACGGCATCGGTCAGGTCTCTCACGATATTTCCGACACCCACATCGGCAACCTCAAGCAGTTGCAGAAGTGGGGCATGCCGATCAGTCACGAACTGAAACTGGCCAAAGGCATTGGCGAATGCCTGGATTACTACCGCGACATCGGCGAACGTCGCAACTCGCTGGCCTACGAAATCGACGGCGTGGTGTTCAAGGTCAACAGCATTGCCGATCAGCGTGAGCTGGGCTTCCGCGCCCGCGAGCCGCGCTGGGCCATCGCGCATAAATTCCCGGCCATGGAAGAACTCACCGAGCTGCTCGATGTGGAGTTCCAGGTCGGCCGCACTGGCGCTGTCACCCCGGTGGCGCGTCTGAAACCGGTCAAGGTGGCTGGCGTCACCGTGGCCAACGCCACGCTGCACAACATGGACGAAGTCGCACGGCTGGGCTTGATGATCGGCGACACCGTGATCATTCGCCGCGCTGGTGATGTGATCCCGCAAGTGGTGCAAGTGGTCACAGAGCGCCGCCCTGAAAATGCGCGGCCGGTAGCAATTCCTGAGAATTGCCCGGTGTGCGGCTCGCACGTCGAGCGCACGCAATTGATCAAGCGCAGCAAGGGCAAGGAAACGGTCAGCGAAGGTGCGGTGTATCGCTGCGTCGGTCGTCTGGCCTGCGGCGCGCAGTTGAAGCAGGCGATCATCCACTTCGTGTCGCGCCGTGCGATGGACATCGAAGGCCTCGGCGACAAGAGCGTCGAGCAACTGGTCGACGAGGGTCTGGTCAGTTCGCCGGCCGATCTGTACGCGCTGAAGTTCGACGACATCGTCGATCTGGAAGGCTTTGCCGAAGTCTCCAGCAACAAACTGCTGGCAGCCATTGCCGACAGCAAGAAGCCGGGCCTGGCACGTTTCATCTATGCCCTCGGTATTCCTGATGTCGGCGAAGAAACAGCCAAGGTGCTGGCGCGCTCATTGGGTTCGCTGGAGCGTGTGCAGCAAGCTCTGCCGCAAGTGCTGACCTACCTGCCGGATGTTGGCCTGGAAGTGGCGCACGAGATTCACAGCTTCTTTGAAGATGCGCACAATCAGCAGGTGATCAGCGAATTGCTCGGTCATGGTTTGCAGATTCAGGATCAGGGTGAGTTAGGCGCCGAATTCGCTGCCAGCACCACGCTGGGAGGCTTCCTCGACAAGCTGCACATTCCATCGGTCGGCCCCGGTGGCGCACAGAAACTCGCGGACAAGTTTGGCTCGCTGGAAGCGGTAATGAACGCCGACTGGCTCGACATGCGTCAGGCGTTGCCGGAGAAACAGGCGAATTCGGTGCGTGAATTCTTTGCGCTGCCGGAGCATCGTCAGCTTGCCGAGGGCGCCGAGAAACAACTGCGTGATTTCGGCATGCACTGGCAGAGCGAGAAAAAAGTTGTCGAAGGTTTGCCGCTGTCCGGCGAGACCTGGGTGCTGACCGGCAAGGTCGAGCTAATGAGCCGTGATGTCGCCAAGGAGCACCTGGAAAGCCTCGGCGCCAAGGTGGCGGGTTCGGTGTCGGCCAAGACTCATTGCGTGGTCGCCGGTCCGGGCGCCGGGTCGAAGTTGACCAAGGCCAACGAGTTGGGTGTGAAAGTGATGGATGAAGAAGCCTTTATCGCCTTCCTCAAAACCCACGGCATCTCCGTCTGAGTCATTGGGTAAACCCAAAACCTGTGGTGAGGGGATTTATCCCCGACCGGCTGCGCAGCAGTCGTAAAATCTGAGCACACGGTTTGTCTGATTCGACCGAGTTGTAAGGTTTTGGGGCTGCTTCGCAACCCGTCGGGGCGGTGCGACGTTTCGCTAAATCCCCTCGCCACAATGGTGTTATCACCCTGGAGCGCCGTTATGAGTGGGAACGATGTTGTCATGGGAATGATCTAGTCTTGGCAAGCCCCAGGGAGAGATCGCCATGTACCGCTTTTTCGAGCAGCTCAGTTCTCGCATCGTCGCACCGTTCATGGGCGAATCTTCACGCAACAGCAAAGTCTGGCCGTGCCGCTGCGGCCAGTCGCTGTTTTTTCGCAACAGCCAGTGTCTGGCCTGCAATTCTTTGCTGGGCTACCAACCCGAACAAAGTCGCCTGACCTCGTTGCAACCCGGCCCGCAGAACGGCACCTGGACGCTCGACGCCGACCCCGATGCCGGGCTGTTCCGCCGCTGCGCCAACCTCGACACACCTGCCGCCTGCAACTGGCTGCTGCCGTTCAACGGCCATGACAGCCTGTGCATCGCCTGTAGCCTCAATCGCACCATCCCCGACCTGTCCGATCCGGACAACCCTGAACGCTGGCGTAAGGTCGAGATCGCCAAGCGTCGTCTGGTCGCGCAACTGATCACCCTCGGCTTGCAGGTCATCCCGAAAACCGTGGATGAAGAAACCGGACTGGCCTTCGACTTCATCGGCGTCGACCTCGAAGGCAAAGCGCCGATGACCGGCCACGCGAACGGCCTGATCACCCTCGACATCAAAGAAGCCGACGATGCCCATCGCGAGCAGGTGAGGGCGCAGATGCACGAGCCTTATCGCACGCTGCTCGGGCATTTTCGTCATGAGGTCGGGCACTATTACTGGGATCGGCTGATTGCCAACGGCCCGTGGCTCGGATCATTCCGCAACCTGTTCGGCGATGAACGCGCCAGTTATGCCGAGTCGCTGGATCGTCACTATCAGCAGGGCGCGCCGCTGGACTGGCCACAGCTGTACGTCAGCGCTTACGCGACCATGCACCCATGGGAAGACTGGGCGGAAACCTGGGCGCATTACCTGCACATGATGGACGCGGTGGACACCGCGCTGGGCTTTGGCATGAGCGCGCGGGAGATGGACTTCGACTACCAGCCGTTCCCGACCAGTACGCTCTACGATCCGGAGCATCCCGGTGGCGAAGCCTTCCTGTCGTTCGTCAACGCGTGGATCGAACTGGCCGGGATGCTCAACGAACTGTCACGCAGCATGGGCCAGCCGGATTTCTATCCGTTCGTGCTGCCGGCAGCGGCGATTGCCAAGCTGCATTTCATTCACCTGGTGATCCAGCGCGCGGGCGGCAAGGCGGATGAGGTTCTGACCCTGTAGTAGCTGCCGCAGGTTGCGATCTTTATGTCCTTGAAGCCATTCATATTTTTTATCTACAACCAACGGTTGTAACTTCACCTCAGATAGGTACAATGGCGCGGCTCGCCGACAGGTGAGCGTCGTTATGGTGACCCCATCGGTCCCCCCGCAACGATTACCCGTGAACCTGGTCAGAGCCGGAAGGCAGCAGCCACAGCGGGAACATTGTGTGCCGGGGTGTGGCTGGTGGGGGCACCACCTTAATGAACATCAAACGCTTCAATCAGAACTGCATGGGTTTCGCCCACTGCGGTTTTTTTGTGTCTGCGATTTGTCAGATCGACACAAATTCTCTGTAGGAGTGAGCCTGCTCGCGATGGCGTCCAGTCTGCCAGAGATGAGTTGGCTGACTCACCGCATCGCGAGCAGGCTCACTCCTACAAAGGTTATGGGGTGTTTTCGGAGTTGCCGGTATAGAGCCGAATAATCTCATCAATCTCCCCCGACATTTTCATCCGCAGCAACGTGCGCAAAATCCGCTGCACCGGCACCTTCGGATCATTCCTCACATAGCAACCGACTTTCTGCTCCTGTAGCACCGCGACGTCTTGCAGTTGCTGTTCGGGTGCCAGGCGCTGGTTGAACCAGTCCAGCGTCCACTGATTGCTCACGGCGTAGCGATAACGCCCGGCCAGCAGTTTGTTCAGCACTTGTTCCTGATTGCGCGCATCTTCGCGTTGCAGGCGATTGGCGTCGAACAGGGGTTGCAGGGTGGGATAGCTGTAGCCGAGCACTGTGCCGATCGACTGGAGGGGCAGGGTGGCAGGATCGGCGCTGGCGGGTTGATCCTGGCGAGTGATCAGCAAGTCGCGCTGAAAAAACAACGGAATGCTCCAGATGTAATCCCCGGACTGATTCGGCAGCCACGACTGTGCGGCGTAGCAGCGCACATCGATCTCGCCGTGTTCCATGGCACTCTGTATGCGCGTGCGGGGCAGGACGTTGAATTGTGCCGGCACGCCGACCTGGGTCGCGAGGCTGAGCATGATGTCATAGAGAATGCCCTGGGTCGGGCGGCCGCGTTCCAGTTGCACCATCGGCATCGCCCAACTGTCGGCCACGGCGAAGCGCAACGGGGGTTCCGCTGCCGTCACGCTCAGGCTGATCCCCAGCAAAGCCCCCACGGCCCAACGCATAAACGCTCCGGTAATTCACGATCCCGAGCCGATAAAAGCCTCTGCTGATGCAGCTTAGCCAGATTAGCGAAGGACACCGGATGCAATTTTGCCCTTGCTCCGCTAGCATTAGCCGCTTCAGCTTCCTTCGTTGCGACGGTTTTCGATGAGTTATCAGGTTCTTGCACGTAAATGGCGTCCGCGCTCGTTCCGCGAAATGGTCGGCCAGACCCATGTGCTCAAGGCTCTGATCAATGCCTTGGACAGCCAGCGGCTGCACCACGCGTACCTGTTCACCGGTACGCGCGGGGTGGGTAAGACCACGATTGCGCGGATCATTGCCAAATGCCTGAACTGTGAGACAGGTATCACTTCCAGCCCTTGCGGCGAATGTTCGGTGTGCCGCGAAATCGACGAAGGCCGTTTTGTCGACCTGATCGAGATCGACGCCGCGAGCCGCACCAAGGTTGAAGACACTCGCGAGCTGCTCGACAACGTGCAGTACGCGCCGAGTCGTGGGCGCTTCAAGGTCTACCTGATCGACGAAGTGCACATGCTCTCCAGCCATTCCTTCAATGCGCTGTTGAAAACCCTCGAAGAGCCGCCGCCCTACGTCAAATTTATTCTGGCGACCACTGACCCGCAGAAACTTCCGGCAACGATTTTGTCGCGCTGCCTGCAGTTCTCACTGAAGAACATGACGCCTGAGCGTGTGGTCGAGCATTTGACCCACGTCCTCAGCGCCGAAAACGTGCCGTTCGAAGACGATGCGCTGTGGTTGCTGGGTCGCGCCGCTGACGGCTCGATGCGTGATGCCATGAGCCTGACCGATCAGGCGATTGCCTTCGGTGAAGGCAAGGTTCTGGCCACCGACGTGCGGGCGATGCTCGGCACGCTGGATCACGGTCAGGTCTATGACGTGCTGCATTCGTTGATTGAAGGCGACGCCAAGGCTTTGCTCGAAGCCGTGCGTCATCTGGCCGAGCAAGGCCCGGACTGGAATGGCGTACTCTCGGAAATTCTCAACGTGCTGCACCGCGTGGCCATCGCTCAGGCACTGCCGGAAGGTGTCGACAACGGCCATGGCGACCGCGATCGCGTGTTGGCACTGGCTCAAGCCTTGCCGGCCGAAGACGTGCAGTTCTATTACCAGATGGGCTTGATCGGTCGTCGTGACTTGCCGCTGGCGCCGGACCCGCGTGGCGGTTTCGAAATGGTGCTGTTGCGGATGCTGGCCTTCAGGCCTGCCGACACCGCGGATGCCCCGAGGCAACCGCTAAAGCCAGTGGGGATCAGCCAGGCCACAGTTGATTCCGCAAACTCCGTGGCTGCCGCGCCTAAAGCTGCGCCGGTGGTCGCTGCGGCTGTTGCGCCAGCGCCGACGCCTGCGCCAGTGGTCGAGCCTGCACCGGCTCCCGAGCCAGTGGTTGCCGCTGAACCAGAGCCGGAACCGGAACCGGAACCCGAGCCAGAGCCTGTCGCCGTCGAAGCCGTTGTCGACTTGCCATGGAACGATCCGGTAGAACCAGAGCCCGAGCCTGCGCAGCAACCCGCTGTCGAGCCGGTGCTGGAAACCGCCGCCGAGCAGCCCGAGCTGCCACCGATGCCGCTGCCGACCCCGGACAGCGTCGTGCCGGACGCACCCGAGTGGGCCGCTGCGCCGATCCCCGAGCCGTCGGTCGCTGACGTCGACGCCGCCACTCCGGGCATGGAGATGGACGACGAGCCGCCGCTGGACGAGGACTACATCGAGCCGGACATGGATTCGGCCTACAGCTACCTCGACGAACTGGCCAGTGAACACGCCTCTGAACCGGCGCCGGAACCCGAGCCGGAACCTGCCGCGGCACCCGCCACCGGTCTGGCGTTGCAATGGCTGGAGCTGTTCCCGAAACTGCCGATCTCCGGCATGACCGGCAGCATCGCCGCCAACTGCACGCTGATCGCGGTCGATGGCGACCATTGGTTGATGCACCTGGACCCGGCCCACAGCGCACTGTTCAACGCCACGCAACAGCGACGTCTCAACGATGCGTTGAACCAGTTCCACGGCCGCACACTGAGCCTGACCATCGAACTGATCAAGCCCGAGCAGGAAACCCCGGCCCAGGCCGCGTCCCGTCGCCGAGCCAACCGTCAGCGCGAAGCGGAGGAGTCGATCCACGGCGATCCGTTCATCCAGCAGATGGTCCAGCAGTTCGGCGCGGTCGTGCGACACGATACTATTGAACCTGTCGACGCCTTGGTCGCCCAAGGCTAATAACTGAAGGCGCTCGGTCTTAACCACCGGGCGCTGTTTTGATCCAAGTACTTTTGAGGTGATTACCATGATGAAAGGTGGCATGGCCGGCCTGATGAAGCAGGCACAGCAGATGCAGGAAAAAATGGCCAAGATGCAGGAAGAACTGGCCAACGCTGAAGTCACCGGTAAGGCCGGTGGCGATATGGTCACCGTGGTGATGACCGGTCGTCACGACGTGAAAAGCGTGAGCATCGACCCAAGCCTGGTCGAAGGCCTGAGTGAAGACGACAAAGAAATGCTGGAAGCCGTGGTTGCCGCCGCCGTCAACGACGCCGTGCGCAAGATCGAAGCCAACAGCCAGGAAAAAATGGGCGGCATGACCGCCGGCATGAATTTGCCAGCGGGTATGAAACTGCCATTCTGATTCGCCATCCGGCGGCAGATGAGCTACACAAAATGCCAGGCATTGCGCCTGGCATTTTTTTTGGCTGATCGTTCCCACGCGGAGCGTGGGAACGATCAAGTGGAACGCGCCACCGCCACAAAGGTCTGCTCCCTATACCCCCGAATTCATCATTCACAGGAGACGCTGACATGTCCGACCCTCTGACCCTAAACCAACGTATCGTCCTGGCATCCCGACCGGTCGGCGCGCCGACCCCGGAAAACTTCCGCCTCGAACGTGAAGCCCTGCCGGATCTCGAAGAAGGCCAGGTTCTGCTGAAAACCCTGTACCTGTCACTCGATCCCTACATGCGCGGACGCATGAGCGACGCACCGTCCTACGCCGCGCCGGTAGAAATCGGCGAGGTGATGACCGGTGGCGCTGTCAGCCGAATCGAGCGTTCGCGTCATCCAAAATTTCACGAAGGTGATCTGGTGGTCGGCGCGACCGGTTGGCAGAGCCACAGCATCAGTGACGGGCGCAATATCATTCCGATTCCGTCAGGGCTGCCGAGCCCGTCGATGGCGCTCGGCGTGCTGGGTATGCCGGGCATGACTGCGTACATGGGGCTGATGGACATCGGCCAGCCGAAAGAGGGCGAGACTCTCGTGGTGGCGGCGGCGTCGGGCGCGGTCGGCTCGGTGGTCGGCCAGGTGGCGAAGATCAAAGGGCTGCGCACGGTTGGCGTGGCCGGCGGTGCCGAGAAGTGCAAATACGTGGTCGAGGAACTGGGCTTTGACGCCTGCATCGATCACAAGGCTGCGGACTTTGCCGAGCAGTTGGCCAAGGCCTGCCCCGATGGCATCGACGTCTATTACGAGAACGTCGGTGGTCATGTGTTCGATGCGGTGGTGCCGTTGCTCAACCCCAAGGCGCGCATTCCGTTGTGCGGTCTGATCGCCGGTTACAACGCCACCGAAGCACCGAAAGGCCCGGATCGCTTGCCGATGCTGCAACGCACGCTGTTGACCAAGCGTGTGCGGATTCAGGGCTTCATCGTGTTTGATGACTACGGTGATCGTCAGCCGGAATTCATCAGCCACATGGTGCCGTGGGTGCGTGAGGGCAAGGTGAAGTTTCGCGAGGACGTGGTCGAGGGCCTGGAGCAGGCGCCTGACGCGTTTATCGGTCTGCTGGAAGGACGCAACTTCGGCAAACTGGTGGTGAAGGTCGCCCAGGACTGAGTATTTGACGCTGGCCAGAGGCGCGGGTATAAACCGCGTCTCGTTGTTTTGTCGGACTTTTTACCCATGAGCTTCAGCCCTTTGATTCGCCAACTGATCGACTCCCTGCGAATTCTGCCGGGTGTGGGTCAGAAAACTGCCCAGCGCATGGCGTTGCAGTTGCTCGAACGTGATCGCAGTGGCGGTCTGCGTCTGGCCCAGTCCTTGAGCCAGGCCATGGAAGGCGTCGGTCACTGCCGCCAGTGCCGTACGCTGACCGAAGACGATCTGTGCCCGCAATGCGCCGATACCCGTCGCGACGATACGTTGCTGTGCGTGGTGGAAGGGCCGATGGATGTTTATGCGGTCGAGCAGACCGGATTCCGTGGGCGTTACTTTGTGCTCAAGGGGCATTTGTCGCCGCTCGACGGGCTAGGGCCTGAGGCCATTGGCATTCCGCAGTTGATTGCGCGGATTGAAGAAGCCGGCACGTTTACCGAAGTGATCCTCGCCACCAACCCGACCGTGGAAGGTGAGGCGACGGCGCATTACATCGCTCAGCTCCTCAACAACAAAGGTTTGATCGCTTCGCGAATTGCTCACGGTGTACCGTTGGGTGGTGAACTGGAGCTGGTGGATGGCGGCACCTTGGCGCATTCGTTCGCCGGGCGTAAACCGATCGCCCTCTGATATTTATGGTGTCTGATTTGACGCCTTCGCGAGCAGGCTCGCTCCCACAATGAATTTGTGTCGTTTACAAATCCCCTGTGGGAGCGAGCCTGCTCGCGAATGGCATACCTCGGTTTGACTGATTCACATAATATTGTTGAAAACCAAGCAAGCGCTCGGTTAACGTCGGCGAACCCTTCCGTGGAGCTCGCCCATGCCTGCCTTTCAGGAATACTTCGACCCCAGCCACCAATTGGTCCGCGACAGCGTCAGACGTTTCGTCGAGCGTGAGATCTTGCCGGACATTGATCTGTGGGAAGAATCAGAAAGCTTCCCCCGTGAGCTGTACCTGAAGGCGGGTGCCGCAGGGATCCTCGGTATCGGCTACCCCGAAGCGCTGGGTGGCAGCCATGAAGGCGATGTGTTCGCCAAGGTGGCCGCCAGTGAAGAGTTGATGCGTTGCGGCTCGGGCGGCCTGGTGGCGGGGCTGGGGTCGCTGGATATCGGCCTGCCACCGATCGTCAAATGGGCGCGGCCCGAGGTGCGCGACCGCGTGGTCCCACAAGTGCTCAGTGGCGAGAAGATCAGTGCACTGGCCATCACCGAGCCCGGCGGCGGTTCCGACGTCGCCAACCTGCAAACCCGCGCCGTGCTTGACGGCGAGTTCTACCGGGTCAGCGGCAGCAAAACCTTTATCACCAGTGGCGTGCGCGCCGACTTTTATACCGTCGCGGTGCGCACGGGGGCGCCCGGTTTCGGCGGCATCAGTCTGCTGCTGATCGAAAAGGGTACGCCGGGTTTCACCGTTGGCCGCCAACTGAAGAAAATGGGCTGGTGGGCGTCGGACACGGCTGAATTGTTCTTCGACGATTGCCAGGTGCCTGTGGGAAATCTGATCGGTGCCGAGAATATGGGCTTCGCCTGCATCATGGGCAACTTTCAGAGCGAGCGACTGGCGTTGGCGCTGATGGCCAACATGACCTCGCAGCTTGCGCTTGAGGAGAGCCTGAAGTGGGCACGCGAGCGTGAAGCGTTCGGCAAGCCGATCGGCAAGTTTCAGGTGATCAAGCATCGTCTCGCCGAAATGGCCACGGCGCTGGAAGTGTCGCGCGAGTTCACGTATCGGCAGGCAGCCAAAATGGCCGCGGGCAAAAGTGTGATCAAGGAAATTTCCATGGCGAAGAACTTTGCCACGGACACGTCGGACCGGATCACCACCGAGGCGGTGCAGATTCTGGGCGGGATGGGATATATGCGCGAGAGTCTGGTCGAGCGGCTGTATCGGGATAACCGCATTCTTTCGATTGGCGGCGGGACGCGGGAAGTGATGAACGAGATCATCAGTAAGCAGATGGGGCTTTAAGTCATGTGGTGAGGCGACTGACGCCTTCGCGAGCAAGCTCGCTCCCACAGGGGATTTGTGAGCGGCACAGATCCAATGTGGGAGCGAGCCTGCTCGCGAAGGCTGACTTGCAGACGCTACTTACTTATCAGTCAACGCAAACTGCGTCAGGCAGAACGTAGGAATCCCCATATCCCCCAGACGCTGTGAACCACCCAGCTCCGGCAGATCAATGATCGCCGCTGCCTCGTGCACCCGCGCACCCATGCGGCGGATCAGGTTGGCCGCGGCCATCAGCGTCCCGCCGGTGGCGATCAAATCGTCAAACATCACCACCGAATCACCTTCACACAGGCTGTCAGCGTGGACTTCCAGAAACGCTTCGCCGTACTCGGTGGCGTAACCCTCGGCCAACACGTCCGCCGGCAGTTTGCCTTGCTTGCGGAACAGCACCAGCGGCTTGTTCAGTTGATAAGCCAACACCGAACCGATCAGGAAACCGCGGGCGTCCATCGCGCCGATGTGGGTGAAGTCGGCTTCCACATAGCGGTGGGCGAAGCTGTCCATCACCAGGCGCAGGGCCGTTGGCGACTGGAACAGCGGGGTGATGTCGCGAAAGATCACGCCCGGTTTTGGGAAGTCGATCACAGGGCGGATCAGGGATTTGATGTCGAAGGAGTCGAAGACCATCGTCGAGGTGTCCTGGCAGGGCTGCAAACGGCGCAGTATACCCGCGGCTGAAACGCTTCGCTCGGCCGCGGGTCGAGATCAGCCGTCGATCGAGCCACCGGCCAGGGCGCAGAGCTGGATCGGGTCGAGGATGTGGATCTCTTTGCCCTCGGCGGCAATCAGTTCGTTTTGCTGGAAACGCGTGAACACCCGCGACACGGTCTCCACCGCCAGACCGAGGTAGTTGCCGATTTCATTGCGCGACATGCTCAGGCGGAACTGGTTGGCCGAAAATCCGCGAGCGCGGAAGCGTGCCGACAGGTTGACCAGGAAGGTGGCGATACGCTCGTCGGCAGTTTTTTTCGACAGCAGCAGCATCATTTGCTGATCGTCGCGAATCTCGCGGCTCATCACGCGCATCAACTGGCGGCGCAGTTGCGGCAGTTGCAGGGCCAGTTCATCGAGGCGTTCGAAAGGAATTTCGCAGACCGACGTGGTTTCCAGTGCCTGGGCGGAAACCGGGTGTTTCTCGGTGTCCATGCCGGACAGGCCGACCAGTTCACTCGGCAGGTGGAAACCAGTGAGCTGCTCTTCGCCAGCATCACTCAGGCTGAACGTCTTCAGGGCGCCGGAGCGTACTGCATAAACGGAATCGAACGTGTCGCCCTGGCGGAACAGGAACTCACCCTTTTTCAACGGGCGGCCCCGTTTAACGATTTCGTCCAGCGCATCCATGTCTTCCAGATTCAGAGAAAGTGGCAGGCAGAGAGGGGCCAGGCTGCAATCCTTGCAATGGGCCTGGCTGTGAGCGCGCAGTTTAACTGGCTCGGACATTTCTTTAATCCTTGTGGGAAAACACACATAAGACGTAAGGGTAACCCACGGGAGGACATTCAGGCCAGTCTGTGGCGAGATTGCCATAACGGCGTAAAGCCGCAGGGCAAGTGGCCGATAAGGTGGTATCAGAACGCATGCAAGGAATCGAATCGATGACGGCCATTGGTACGCTGGGCCTTGGTAGCAGCGGTGTTGAAGCGCTGTCGGAAGCGTTTAAAAACACGGCCGACAAGCACCACGACGCTGAATCGACAACAGGGACAACCCCGACCTTGGTCGAGGGCGTCAAAGTGTCGCTGTCCGGTGCCTCGATCGAGAAGTCGGCCAGTGCCGGCGGTGACAATCGCGACATCGAAGAAAGCGGCTTGCCCGAGAATATCCAGCAATTGCTGAAGATGATCCGCAATTTGCAGCAGCAGATCGCCGAAAAGAACGCGCGCATCAAAGCCGTCATGGCCGACAAGACGCTCTCCACGGAAGTGAAGATCGCCAAACTCGCCGCCCTCAGAGGTGCCATTGCCGCGCTGAACAACGGTCTGATTACCGCCAATCTGTCCCTGTCCAAAGTCATGAACCAGTCCGACCTGACGCCGGAACAAACCATGAAAACCGCCTCGTTGCTGATGAAAAACTAAATCACCCGCGAGAAACGCTGGCGGTTCTGCTGTTCGAGGTACGCATCGAACACCATGCACACCGAACGCACCAACAGTCGTCCTGCCGGCAGTACTTCGATCCGCTGACTGTCCAGCGTAATCAGACCATCCTCTGCCATGCCTTGCAGTTGTGGCCACAGAGCACCGAAATAGCCCTGGAAGTCGATGTTGAATTGCTGCTCGATCTTGATGAATTCCAGGCTGAAGTTGCAGATCAACTGCTGAATAACCGCCCGACGCAAGCGGTCATCGGCGTTACACACCAGCCCACGGCTGGTCGCCAGTTGCGCGGAAGCGAGGGTGCTCTGGTATTCGTTGAGATCGCTGCTGTTCTGGCAGTAAAGGTCGCCTATCTGGCTGATCGCCGACACGCCCAGACCAATCAGATCGCAATGACCATGGGTGGTGTAGCCCTGGAAGTTGCGCTGCAGGGTTTCTTCTTCCTGAGCTATCGCCAGTTCATCGTCGGGCAGCGCGAAGTGATCCATGCCGATGTAGCGGTAACCGGCGGCGGTCAGTTGCTCAATGGTGCGCTGGAGCATTTCCAGTTTCTGCGCCGGGCTCGGCAGTTCGTTGGCGTTGATCCGCCGCTGCGGCATGAAGCGTTCCGGCAGGTGCGCGTAGTTGAACACCGAGAGCCGGTCCGGTTGCAGGCTGATGACTTCCTCGACGGTGCGCGCGAAGTTGTCCGGGGTCTGCTTGGGCAGGCCGTAGATCAGATCGATGTTGATCGAGCGAAATTGCAGGGTGCGCGCGGCGTCAATCACGGCGCGGGTTTCTTCCAGGCTTTGCAGGCGATTGACCGCCCGTTGCACCGCCGGATCAAGATCTTGCAGGCCGATGCTGACCCGGTTGAAACCCAGTTCGCGTAGCAGGCCCATGGTTGACCAGTCGGCTTCACGCGGATCGATTTCGATGCCGTAATCGCCGGAGTCGTCATCGAGCAGATTGAAGTGCTTGCGCAGGTGCGCCATCAATTGGCGCAGCTCATCGTGGCTGAGAAAGGTCGGAGTGCCGCCGCCGAAGTGCAGTTGTTCGACTTTCTGCGCCGGGTCGAGGTGGCAGGCGATCAGCTGGATTTCCTGTTCGAGCCGTTGCAGATAGGGCTGGGCGCGACCGCGATCCTTGGTGATGACCTTGTTGCAGGCGCAGTAGTAACAAATGTTCGCGCAGAACGGCACATGCACATAAAGCGACAACGGGCGCAGGGCCTTGCGGCTGTCGCGCAGGGCATGGAACAGGTCGAATGTGCCGACCTGACTGTTGAATTGCACGGCCGTCGGATACGAGGTGTAACGCGGCCCCGCCAGGTCGTAGCGGCGGATCAGATCAGTGTCCCAACGAATGGCGTCGAGCATGCGGGCATTCCCCGGATAGGCTGGCAGTGTGGCGAGTCTAGGGGAGGGCGTGCGGGGGCATCTTGATTTGCATCAACGGTGGTTGAAGGCTTGGCCCGGTTTTTGTGGTGAGGGGATTTATCCCCGATGGCCCGCGAAGCGGGCGTCACATTCCAACAGTCATAACGTGCCGACAGGTTTACGACTGCTTCGCAGCCGGTCGGGGATAAATCGCCTCACCACAGTAGATATCACTGGATCAAAGCTTTGCTTAAGGTCAGTGGCCCATCAACCAATGCTGATGGGGGCCGGGTAAGGTCCAGATACCGAACAGAATCACTAAAACCCCGCCGGCCATGCGCACGCTGCGTTTGCGCAGCAGCGCAGTCACCCGTTCCGCCGCCAGCCCGGTGGCGAGCAAAACCGGCCAAGTTCCCAGCCCGAACGCGAGCATCAACAACGCACTGTCCAGCGCATTGCCCTGGCTCGCCGACCACAGCAGTGTGCTGTAAACCAGCCCGCATGGCAGCCAGCCCCACAAGGCGCCGAGCAGCAAGGCGCGGGGCAGGCTCGACACTGGCAGCAGGCGGTTGGCTACCGGTTGGATGTAACGCCACAAACCGCGCCCAAGGCTTTCGATGCGGGTCAGTCCGCTCCACCAACCGGCCAGATACAAGCCCATGGCAATCAGCAACAATCCGGCTAGCACGCGCATAAACAGCGCAGCGGGGCTGTTGGCCACCGCCCAACCGGCGAGGCCGATCAGCAATCCGGCTGTCGCATAACTGAGGATTCGCCCGAGGTTATAAGCCAGCAGCAAGCGAAAGCGCCGACTGCGCTGCTCCTTGGGAATTGCCAGCGTCAGCGCGCCCATCAAACCGCCGCACATCCCCAGACAGTGGCCGCCACCCAGCAGGCCGAGGATCAGCGCCGAGACCAGCAGTGGTGCCAGTTCAAGCATGGGGTGGTGCCTTGTCGTCCGGTTTGCTGGCTTTGGCTTCGTCCACGGCGGCGGTGTGGTTCGGGTCCTGATCGTCGAACAGGATGCTGTGGGCCGGGCTGTCGAGGTCGTCGTACTGACCGCTGTCCACCGCCCAGAAGAAGATGTACACGGCGATGGCCACGATCAGCAGCGCGGCCGGAATCATCACGTAGAGAGCTGGCATCTGTACTCCAGGCCCGCGCGGCTCAGGCCGGCAGCGGGCGGGTGTCTGACGAGGGGCGGGCGACCGGCGCGCTCGGCAGGCGAGTCAGGCGCAGGGCGTTGAGCACCACGGTCAACGAACTGATCGACATGCCGACCGCCGCCCACACCGGAGTGATCCAGCCGAGGGCGGCGAACGGCAACATGAGGCCATTGTACAGCGCGGCCCACAGCAGGTTCTCGATGATTACCCGACGGGTGCGTCGCGCGAGAGTGAAGGCTTGTACCAAGGCGTCGAGACGGTTGGACAGCAGCACGGCGTCGGCGCTGGTTTTCGCCAGATCGGTGGCGGAGCCCATGGCTATGCTGATGTCGGCGGCGGCCAAAACCGGCACATCGTTGACCCCGTCGCCGAGCATCAGCACCTTGCGACCTTCCTTGTGCAACTGTTGCAGCACTTGCAGCTTGTCGTCCGGGCGCAGGCCGCCACGGGCCTCGTCGATACCCAGCTCGGCAGCGACGCTGGCGACCATCGGCGAACTGTCGCCGGACAGCAGCAAGGTACGCCAGCCGCGCGCCTTGCAAGCGGCAAGCAGGTCGGGCGCATCGTCACGTAGACGGTCGTCGAGGACGAACCAGGCCAGTGGTCCCGAGCTGTCACCGAGCAGCAGCCACTGGCCTGGCTCATCCGGCATCGTTGGCATCAAGGCGCCGCTAAGGGCGCAGACAAATTCCGCCTGGCCGATGCGCAAACGCTGTTCGCCGACCAATCCTTCGAGACCAAGCCCCGGTGTGCTCTGGACTTCTTCAGCCGCCAAAGGTGCACGGCCGAAGGCGCGGGCAATCGGATGTTCCGAACGGTTCTCCAGTGCGGCGGCAAGGCTCAGGCATTGATCGCTGTTCAGAGAGCCCAGCGGACGGATCGAACGCAGCACCAGTCGGCCTTCGGTCAGCGTCCCGGTCTTGTCGAAAATCACCGTGTCGATCTGATTCAAACCTTCCAGCACATGACCGCGGGTCAGCAGCAGACCGAGTTTGTGCAGGGTGCCAGTAGCAGCAGTAAGCGCAGTCGGCGTCGCCAGCGACAGTGCGCAAGGGCAAGTCGCAACCAGCATGGCGAGGACGATCCAGAAGGCGCGCGATGAATCCAGCTGCCACCACAACAGGCCGATGGCGGCGGCGGCGATCAGTGACAACAGCAAGAACCATTGCGCGGCGCGGTCGGCGATTTCTGCCAGTCGCGGTTTCTCGGCCTGGGCGCGATCGAGCAAACGGACGATGGCCGACAGGCGCGTGTCGTGACCCAAGGCCTGCACTTGCACGGTCAGCGCACCTTCGACGTTGAGCGTGCCGGCTGTCACGGCATCGCCCGGCATACGTGGCTGGGGCAGGTATTCACCAGTGAGCAGCGACTCATCGATGCTCGATTGGCCGTCGAGAATCTTGCCGTCCGCCGGCAGAATCGAACCCGGTTGCACCAGAATCTGATCGCCAAGGCGCAATTCGCTGAGCAGGATGCGCTCGCTCTGGCCGGCCTCGTCGAGTCGCAGGCACGAGGCGGGCAGCAGATTGACAAGCTGTGCAGTGGCTGCGGCCGTGCGTTCCCGGGCACGGCGCTCCAGATAGCGCCCGGCGAGCAGGAACAGGGCGAACATGCCCACTGCATCGAAATACAGTTCGCCGACGCCAGTGATCGACGTCCAGATCCCGGCGATGTAGGCGCTGCCAATCGCCAGCGACACCGAGACGTCCATGGTCAGGTGGCGGGTGCGCAGGTCACGCATGGCGCCTTTGAAAAACGGTGCGCAGCTGTAGAACACGATTGGCGTGGTCAGAAACAGCGCAACCCAGCGCAGAATCGTGTGCAGTTCGGGACTGAGATCGATGTTGAATTCCGGCCAGGTCGCCATGGTCGCCATCATCGCCTGGAACCACAGCAGGCCCGCGACGCCAAGCTGACGCAAGGCGAGGCGGTTTTCACTGGCCAGTTGTTCGCTGGCGCGGTCGGCCTGATACGGGTGGGCGGCGTAACCGATGTGCCGCAGTTCGGCGAGGATCTGGCTCAGCGGCAATTGCCCGTCGGCCCAACGCACATGCAAGCGATGGTTGGAAAGGTTCAAACGGGCTTCGGCGACTGCCGGCAGCGTGCGCAGGTGTTTCTCGATCAGCCAGCCGCAGGCAGCGCAACTGATGCCTTCCATCAACAGGGTGGTTTCGGCGAGATCGCCTTCATGACGCACGAAGGGTTTCTGCACATCGGCGCGGTCGTACAGCGCCAGTTCGTCGACCAGTTGCACCGGCAGCGCGTCGGGATTGGCCGAGGCTTCGCTGCGGTGCCGGTAATAGCTTTCCAGGCCTCCGGCCACGATGGCTTCGGCCACAGCCTCGCAGCCAGGGCAGCAGAACTCGCGGGACTCCCCGAGCACGACGGCGGTAAAGCGGCTGCCGGACGGGACGGGCAGGGCGCAGTGGTAGCAGGGGAGTGGGGTGGTCATGGCATCTTTGAGGGGGCAAGCCCTTGTATTTGAGTTGTCCGCTTGCCCTCACCCCAGCCCTCTCCCGGAGGGAGAGGGAGCCGATTGATGTTGGCCGCAGAAGCAGCTTCATTCGCTGACATCGTCACTGTCGTACACACAACATGCAAACGCTCGAGATCAGTCCCCTCTCCCGGGGGAGAGGGTTAGGGTGAGGGGGATTCTGAAGGTGACTTATTTTTTCAGGTCTTCGGCGCCTTGCAGCGGTTCATCACCAAGCAGGAGCTCCTTGTCATGATTGACCAGTTCTTCCTCGAACATCCGCCACACGTGATCATCCTGCGACCCCAGCAACTCGACAAACCGGCGGCCGTCGATCTTGTCGCTCAACTGGCCAATGTAACGGCCCTGTTCTGTTTCGCTGCGGGTCAGGACGATCTTGCGATCCTTCTCCGGCTGGGTCGGTGAGATCAGGTTCAGCTCCAGCGTTTTTGGCTGACTGTCGCCGCTCAAGCGCAGGTCGACTTCGCCGGTCACGTCATCCAGATGCACGGCAGCGCGCATCTTCAGCGTCTGCGCCAGCAGTTCGCGATCCAGCGAGCGGTTGATGCCTTTGCCGGCCTCGTAGTAGTTGTCGTTGACCAGATTGTCCGGGTTATTCACCGCAATGGTCACCATGGACAGGGTCAGCGTCACCGAACAGGCCAGAATCGCGATGATGATCCAGGGCCAAAGGTGCTTGTACCAAGGGCTTGCGGCGTTTGCTGCGGGCATGTTCAGTTCTCTCAACGGATTTGTGGGCCGATGAATCGGCTCTTGGCTTCAACGTGGACGCTGTCGTCATCGGCATCCTTGAGGATGAATTTCACCTCGTTGGTGCTCGATGGTAATTGTTCCGGTGCGCTCGACAACTCGACCGGCATACTGAAAATCTCCCCCGCCTGAACCTTGATCTCGCGTTTGCCTTGCAGACGCAGATCCGGCAGGCCGGCGGCTTCCAGCACGTAGGTGTGGTCGCGCTGATCCTTGTTCATGATTTTCAGGCTGTAGACGTTTTCGATCCGGCCTTCGGCGTTTTCGCGGTACAGCACGCGATCCTTGCTGACGTCGAAACCGACCAGCGAACGCATGACGAACGCAGTGACCAACAGGCTGATCATCGCCAGCAACACCACGGCATAGCCGATCAGGCGTGGCCGCAGTTTATGGGTTTTCTGGCCGGACAGGTTGTGCTCGGTGGTGTAGCTGATCAGGCCGCGAGGATAGTCCATTTTGTCCATGATGCTGTCGCAGGCGTCGATGCATGCAGCGCAGCCGATGCACTCAATCTGCAGGCCATCGCGGATGTCGATGCCGGTCGGGCAGACCTGGACGCACATGGTGCAGTCGATGCAGTCGCCCAGGCCCTGAGCCTTGTAGTCGATGCCTTTCTTGCGCGGGCCACGGCTTTCGCCACGACGCGGGTCGTAGGAAACGATCAGTGTGTCCTTGTCGAACATCACGCTCTGGAAGCGCGCGTACGGGCACATGTAAATGCACACTTGCTCACGCAACCAGCCGGCGTTGCCGTAAGTGGCGAGGGTGAAGAAACCGACCCAGAAATACGACCAGCCATCGGCTTGCCCGGTGAAGAATTCGAAGACCAGTTCGCGGATCGGCGAGAAATAGCCAACGAAGGTCATGCCGGTGACGAAGCCGATCAACAGCCACAGCGAGTGCTTGGCGAGTTTGCGCAGTAACTTGTTGCCGCTCATCGGCGCCTTGTCGAGCTTGATCCGCTGATTGCGGTCGCCTTCGGTGACCTTCTCGCACCACATGAAAATCCACGTCCACACACTTTGCGGGCAGGTATAGCCGCACCAGACGCGGCCGGCATAAACGGTGATGAAGAACAGGCCGAATGCCGCAATGATCAGCAGGCCCGAGAGCAGAATGAAATCTTGTGGCCAGAAGGTGGCGCCAAAGATGAAGAACTTGCGCTCCGGCAAGTTCCACCACACGGCTTGATGGCCGCCCCAGTTCAGCCAGACCGTACCGAAATACAGCAGAAACAGCGCGGCGCCTCCCATCATCCGCAGATTGCGGAACAGTCCGGTGAAAGCCCGGGTGTAGATTTTTTCTCGAGAGGCGTAAAGATCGACGCTGTTGTTCGCATTTTTGTTCGGTGGCGTGACGTCGTGTACCGGAATCTGGTTACTCATCATTGCATCCCACGGCAGTGGAAAAATGCCTCGGTCGGTACGTGCCGACCGCGGTCAGAAAGGGCGTTGCAGTGGCCCAATGATACGCCTGTCACCCCGACGAACGGGTGCGACCTTTGGTCGCGTTGGGGAAAATCAATTGATGGTGTAGTGATCTGGGTCAATTGACTTCTGCGCCTCAACGGTTTTGCGCATGCAGATGGGAGAGTCTAGGTGATTCATGACCTTCTTGCTGGCGCGTCGAGTTCAGCATTCGCTGTAATGGATGCTTGAAAAAGTTTCAGGTCAGTTAAATGGAAGTTGGTTGGCTGTTTGTTTGTACTGCTGAAATATATTAATTTAATTACCTCGGGTTTGGCCTTTGATGTTTTCTGTTTTTTCCAATATGTTGATTTCAGCAATATTGATTTGCTTTTAACTTTCTAACTTTATATGGAAATGAATACGATGGCTTCTCATGGAGTTCTACGATTTTTGCTCGGCATTTTTTTGTTATCTTCGGCTACTTGGGTTCAGGCGTTAGAGGGAACTCCTCGACATATGGTGTTTGCCTCTGATACCCAGTATCCCTGGACAGACAAAACGGATAGCCAGCAACCGGAGTCCGATGCGGACTTCAAAGTCCGCTCGAAATGGCTGGTTGAAACGCAACTTGCCAGTATTGCTGCTTTTCGCAACAGCCAGGGTGGGCAGGCACAGGTGCCACTCATGATCAATGGCGATATCACAGCGTTTGGTCATGGTTGGCAGCGCTCTTACATGAAGGCTGCATTGGATCAGCACTTCAAGGGCGAGTATCTGTACGGTCTGGGTAATCACGATTATGAAAACAATGTCGACGATTGTTTTAGCAATAGCTGCGCGGCGGGCAGTATCGTTGAGTTTAAAGAACATCATGAAAACAAGGTGGATAACTTTGACTTGAAGATTACCAGTGGTTTCTTGAGCAGTACTTATTCGGGCAGTCTCGCTTACTCAACGAATATAGGTGAAGTCCATCTGGTTCAACTCAATAATGAGCCGACGTATACGGCCCGAATTGCGCATGCACTAAACCCCACTACTTTCAATATCAACAGCGCCTTGGATTGGCTGGAAAAAGATCTCAGTACCGCCAAGACTCAAGGTTACGCCATCATCATCAACATGCATAAGCCGTTCGATATGCAGGGTAACGAGGCGCAACTGAGACGCTTCCGTGAAATGCTCGATAAATATCAGGTCACTGCTGTATTTGCCGGTCATTTGCATCAGGATGGCGGTAGTTCTTACTGGCTGGGCAATGTGCCGATGTACCTGAGTGGGGCAACCTCGCAACAAACCTACCTGATCACCAGTTTCACCGAGGATCGCAAGCAACTGCAGATCTATCTGGTGGAGAACAATAAATGGCAGAACCGGAAGTTGATCGATACGATCCCGGTGAAATCAATCTGGGCCAGGCGTCCATGAAAAAGGCCCCGCCAATTCTCGTTGGCGGGGGCTTTTCAGTTGTTTCAAGCGTTGGCAGCGAGCCAGGGGTTTATCAAATGAACACCGCTCATTTCAAAGTCTGCGACATTACGGGTGACGACCGTCAATCCGTGTACAAGCGCGGTGGCGGCGATCAGCGCGTCGCATTCATTGGAGCGATCAGGGACATGCAGTTGTGCGCATCGTGTGGCAACTGCGCTATCAATCGACAGGATTCTTCCCGAGAACGCAGGTTTGACGTGACGCTCCAGCCAGTTACGCAGCAGGCCACCTTGGGGAGGGTCTCGGCGCTCGATGCGCAGAATGCCGGTTTCCAGTTCGAGCACAGTCATTGCCGACAAATACAGGTTTGCCGCAGGGGTGCTGTTAGCCCAGGCCACCACTTGTTTATCGGCTTGGGGTTTTCGCAATTCGGAAATCACATTGGTATCGAGTAGAAACATCAGGACAGATCCACACTACGAGGAATAATGATGGCGCGCTCTGGTTCGAATTCGATTTCCGAAGCGCCAGGCATGACCAGCAGATCAACGATGCTGGTCTGATTGCCCGTCAGTTTTTGGTACTCCTCAATGCTTAGCAGCACATGTGCAGGCTTGCCACGATCAGTAATGATGACCGGGCCTTGGTGCGCGGCTTTTTTGGCACCACTTGTGTCTTGATTGAATTCGCGGCTGGAAATGGTCGTGATGGCCATCATGTTCGGCCTCCAGAAGTTCTGATGTAGAAACGTTACTACCATGAGGGTGTCCCTGCAATCGGAAAACTGGGTGGGGGACGATCGGCTTGTCACCGTCACTTCGACTGAGCGAAAGCACGCCCGCAAGCTGGCGGGCGTGCTGGGTGTTTCGGTTGGCGTTTGATGTACTGCACTGATCAGAGCAATCGGCCGCCTCCGAGGCCGTCCAGGCCACCGCCGTTGCCTGGACTGGCCAGGGCTCGGGGAGATGAATCTGCGGGTTTGGCGGGTTCTGGTGCAGGACGTAGAAAGTCGTCGAGATGGTGCGGTAATGGCTTGGCTGGCAGTGTGATTTTGTCATTCTTAAACATGCGACTTCATCCTTGAAGTTAACCCGATGTCGATCATCGGGATCGGCAAAACGCTACAGGGCCTCGGTATCCGGGTCTATTGGGTAAATGTCTCAAGTGATGACTATGCAATAAAAATGGCCCCGCCAATTCTCATTGGCGGGGCCATTTTTATTGCGTCAAGCGTGGGCCTTACTGCGCCTCGGCTTCCGCTGGTTTCTCACCATGGGACAGGCTGTAAACATACGCCGCCAGCAGGTGCACCTTGTCGTTGCCTTGCAGCTGCTCCTGCGCAGGCATCTGGCCCTGACGGCCGTAACGGATGGTCTGCTGCAGTTGCGCGAAGCTCGAACCGTAGATGAACGCGCCCGGGTGAGTCAGGTCAGGCGCGCCCATGGCTGGAGTGCCTTTACCCGCCGGGCCGTGGCAGGCCACGCAGTTGGCGGCGAACAGTTTGCCGCCGTTGGCTGGATCAGCCTTGGTGCCTTCCGGCAGTTTGCGGCCATCAAGGTTAGTGATCACGTAAGCGGCGACGTCGGCAACGCCTTGTTCACCAATCACTTCGGCCCAGGCCGGCATCACGGCGTGACGACCGCCCATGATGGTGGTCTTGATGGTTTCCGGCTCGCCGCCCCAGCGCCAGTCGGCGTCGGTCAGGTTAGGGAAACCATAGGCACCCTTGGCGTCGGAACCGTGGCAGACCGAGCAGTTGGAGGCGAACAGACGGCCGCCCATCTTCAGCGCTTGTGGGTCCTTGGCGACTTCCTCGATCGGCATGGCAGCGAATTTGGCGAAAATCGGACCGAACTTGGCGTCCGAACGAGCCATTTCCTTTTCCCACTCGTGAACGCCGGTCCAGCCAGTCTGGCCGTTGGCGAACGCGGTCTGCTTGTCGGTATCAAGGTAGTTGTAGCCCGGCAGCAGGCCTTTCCAGTTACCCAGGCCCGGGTACAGCACCAGATAACCCAGTGCAAACACGATGGTGCCCACGAACAGCATGAACCACCATTTCGGCAGTGGGTTGTCGTACTCCTCGATCCCGTCGAAGGAGTGGCCGACCGTCTCGTCCGTCTGTTCGCTGCGCTGGCCCTTGCGGGTCGACAGCAGCAGCCAGGTCAGGGCGAAGATCGTACCGAGACTGAGGACTGTGACGTACAGACTCCAGAATGTAGTCATTCTTTGTTACTCCTAGAAGCTTGCTCGACGTGCTTGATGGCTTCGGGATCATCCGCAAAAGGCAGCAAGGTCGCGTCTTCAAACTCCGACTTGCGCTTGGGGCTGAACACCCACAGCGCCAGACCGATGAAGGCCACCATCACAACAACGGTGCCCAGGCCACGAATCATCCCGATATCCATCTAATTCACCGTTTGCTTTTGATGATGGTGCCCAGGCCTTGCAGATAGGCCACCAGCGCGTCCATTTCGGTTTTGCCCTTCACGGCATCTTTGGCACCGGCGATGTCTTCGTCGGTGTAAGGGACGCCGAGCGTGCGCAACACTTCCATTTTCTTGGCCGTGTCTTTGCCGTCGAGCTTGTTTTCCACGAGGAACGGGTAAGCCGGCATTTTCGACTCTGGGACGACGTTGCGCGGGTTGTACAAGTGCGCACGTTGCCAGTCATCGGAGTAACGACCGCCCACACGGGCCAGGTCCGGACCGGTACGTTTGGAACCCCACAGGAATGGGTGATCCCAGACGCTTTCACCGGCGACGGAGTAGTGGCCATAGCGTTCGGTTTCAGCGCGGAACGGACGGATCATCTGCGAGTGGCAGCCGACACAGCCGTTGGCGATGTAAACGTCGCGGCCTTCCAGTTCCAGCGCCGAACGCGGCTTCATGCCTTCGACCGGCTTGTTGGTGACGTCCTGGAAAAACAGCGGAACGATTTGGGTCAGGCCGCCAACGCTGACAGCGATGACCATGAAGAAGGCCAGCAGGCCAATATTCTTCTCGACAGCTTCATGCTTCATCAGTGAGCTCCAACGACAGCGATCTGGGCAGCGGCTTCGGCTTCAGCCGGGTTCGAGGCGCGCACGGTGCGCCAGACGTTGTACGCCATCAGGAACATGCCGCTGGCGAAGAACGCACCGCCCAGTGCACGGACGATGTAGCCCGGGTGGCTGGCTTGCAGCGCTTCAACGAACGAGTAGGTGAGGGTGCCGTCGTCGTTGATTGCACGCCACATCAGGCCTTGGGTGATGCCGTTGACCCACATCGAAGCGATGTACAGCACGGTGCCGATGGTCGCGAGCCAGAAGTGCGCGTTGATCAGGCCGGTGCTGTGCATCTGCGCGCGACCGAACAGGCGCGGGATCATGTGGTAGATCGCGCCGATCGAGATCATCGCCACCCAGCCCAGAGCGCCGGCGTGTACGTGTCCGATGGTCCAGTCGGTGTAGTGCGAGAGCGAGTTGACGGTCTTGATCGCCATCATCGGACCTTCGAAGGTCGACATGCCGTAGAACGCCAGGGAAACCACGAGGAAACGCAGGATCGGGTCGGTGCGCAATTTATGCCACGCGCCCGACAGGGTCATCATGCCGTTGATCATGCCGCCCCAGCTTGGCGCCAGCAGAATGATCGACATCGCCATGCCCAGCGATTGAGCCCAATCCGGCAGCGCGGTGTAGTGCAGGTGGTGCGGGCCAGCCCAGATGTACAGGGTGATCAGTGCCCAGAAGTGCACGATCGACAGGCGATAGGAGTAGATCGGACGTTCGGCCTGTTTCGGCACGAAGTAGTACATCATCCCGAGGAAACCGGTGGTCAGGAAAAAGCCTACGGCGTTGTGGCCGTACCACCACTGGATCATCGCGTCGGTGGCGCCGGAGTAGGCGGAGTAGGACTTGAACAGGCTGACCGGCAGCGACATGTGGTTGACGATGTGCAGCATCGCGGTCACGACGATGAAGGCGCCGTAGAACCAGTTGCCGACGTAGATGTGCTTGGTGTTGCGCTTGGTGATGGTGCCGAAGAACACCAGACCGTAGGTGACCCAGACAATGGCCAGCAGAATGGCGAGCGGCCATTCCAGTTCCGCGTATTCCTTGGTGGTGGTGTAACCCAGCGGCAAGGTAATGACCGCGCCGACAATCACCGCTTGCCAGCCCCAGAAGGTGAAGGCGGCGAGGCTGTCGGAAATCAGTCGCGTCTGGCAGGTTCGCTGCACGACATAGTAGGAAGTGGCAAACAGTGCACAGCCACCGAAGGCAAAAATCACCAGGTTTGTGTGCAACGGGCGCAGGCGTCCAAAGCTCGTCCACGGCAGACCGAAGTTCAATTCCGGCCAGACCAGTTGCGAGGCGATGAAGACACCGAGCCCCATGCCAAGGATCCCCCAGACCACCGTCATGATGGCGAACTGGCGGACTACCTTATAGTTATAAGCAGTCGGACTGATTGCTGTGCTCATTCTAAGGTTCCACGGTTTGGGTGTTTTATTAGGATTAGAATCGGCCGCAAGTATGCAGAGAGCAGGGGGTCATTGCAACGCGCCATGACCTGGGTCAATGCTTTCCAGCGCTGATTCTGCGGCCTTTCCATGCGCCGCGTAAGGTCAAAATTGGCCTCGGACAAAATGTCGCAGCGGACGAAAAAAGCGAGGGGTTCAGATCGCGCGTAACGGGGTGTGTTCAAACGGCCTGTTCGGGTGACGGACGGCAAATGGCACGACAGCCGGTATCTGCCGGCCTCTGCGGCCACGTCAGTCAGCCGGTTCGAAGAACACAGCGGTTAGCGTTGACCTGGAACCGGCACGAGCCAGTCCGCATCGACCAAGCGTAGACCCGAATCCGGGGAACCGAAAGGAGAGGGTGTAAAGGGGTGCGACAATGCGTCGCAAAGGGGTGGGGATCTGCCGCACCGAGAATGGTGCGGCAGAGGTGTGTGCAATGATTACTTTTTATTGTCTTCAGTAATCATATTATTTGTATTCAATCCATGGCTAAGGCTGTACACATAAGCTGCCAGCAATTGCACTTTATCGTTGCCCAGCAGTTCGTTCTGCGCCGGCATGTGGCCTTGGCGACCATGGCGGATGGTCTGTTCAAGCTGGGTCAGGCTGGTGCCATAGATAAACCCGGCCGGGTGCGTCAGGTTCGGCGCCCCCATGGCTTCAGTGCCGTGGCCGGTTGCCCCGTGGCAGGCGACGCACGTGGTGCTGAACGCCTGCTGCCCGGCTTGCAGATCTGCCTTGCTGTCGGCTGGCAATGGCAAACCGGCCAGTTCGTGACGCACGTAAGCGGCGACGTTCTTCACCCCAGCCTCGCCGAGCACTTCGCCCCAGGCTGGCATGGCCGCCATCCGGCCACCCATGATGGTGGTCTTGATGGTGTCGGCATTACCGCCCCAGCGCCAGTCGCTGTCGGCCAGGTTAGGGAAACCGAATGCACCCTTGGCGTCCGAGCCGTGGCACACCGAACAGTTTGAGGCGAACAAGCGGCCACCCATTTTCAGCGCCTGTGGGTCCTTCGCTACTTCTTCCACTGGCATGGCGGCAAATTTGGCGAAGATTGGGCCGAATTTGGCGTCAGCCTTGTTCATCTCCTTTTCCCACTCGTGGACGCCGGTCCAGCCATCCTCGTAGCCGGGCAGGATGCCTTTCCAGTTACCCAGGCCCGGATACAGAATCAGATAGCCCACGGAAAACACCAGCGTGCCCGCGAACAGCATGAACCACCACTGCGGCAGCGGGTTGTCGTATTCCTCGATGCCGTCGAAGCTGTGGCCCATGGTCTGGTCGACGCTGCCCTTGGTTTCGCCCCGGCGGGTGCCGATCAGCAGCCACGTCAGGCCGATCAGGCTGCCGATGGTCAGTACGCAGATCCACGTACTCCAGAAGGTGGTCATGGCCGGGTACTCCTTGGTTCAGATGCTGGGGGGGTGTCGGGTTGCGGCTCGTCGGCGAACGGCAGCAGGCGCGCTTCGGCAAATTCCGGATTGCGCTTGCGGTTGAACACCCAGAGGGTCAAGCCAACGAAGGCGACAAACACCACGACCGTGCCGAGGCCGCGAATCAGGCCTGCACTCATTTCAATGACCATCGTGCTCACCTCTTGCTCTTGATCGCAGTGCCGAGCACTTGCAGGTAGGAGACGAGGGCATCCATTTCGGTCTTGCCCTTGAGGCTGGCCACCGCACCGCTGATGTCGTCGTCGGTGTACGGCACGCCGAGGGTGCGCATGGTCTTGAGCTTGGTTTCGGTATGGCTGCTGTCGACCGCTTGCGTGACCAGCCATGGATAGGCCGGCATTTTCGATTCGGGCACAACGTTGCGCGGGTTGTACAAGTGCGCACGGTGCCAGTCATCCGAGTAACGCGCGCCAACCCGGGCAAGGTCCGGACCGGTACGTTTCGAACCCCACAGGAACGGGTGATCCCACACGCTTTCACCGGCCACCGAGTAGTGCCCGTAGCGTTCGGTTTCGGCGCGGAACGGCCGGATCATCTGCGAGTGGCAACCGACGCAGCCTTCGCGGATGTAGATGTCGCGGCCTTCCAGTTGCAGCGCGGTGTAGGGCTTCATGCCTTCCACCGGTTTGTTGGTGACGTCCTGGAAGAACAGCGGGACGATCTGGGTCAGGCCGCCGATGCTCACGGCGAACACCATCAGCAACATCAGCAGGCCGACGTTCTTTTCAATCGTTTCGTGTTTCATGGCGGACTCCTCAGGCCATCTGCGCGGCGGCAACGACGTCAGCAGGCTGCGAGGCCCGCACGGTGCGCCAGGTGTTGTAAGCCATCAGGAACATGCCGCTGAGGAAGATCGCCCCACCAATCAGCCGCACGACAAAACCTGGGTGGCTGGCCACCAGGGTTTCGACGAAGGAGTAGGTCAGCGTGCCGTCCTCGTTCACCGCACGCCACATCAGGCCCTGGGCGATGCCGTTGACCCACATCGAAGCGATGTAGAGCACGGTGCCGATGGTCGCGAGCCAGAAGTGCGCGTTGATCAAACCGATGCTGTGCATCTGCTCTTTGCCGAAGATTTTCGGGATCATGTGGTACAGCGCGCCGATCGAGATCATTGCCACCCAGCCCAGAGCGCCGGCGTGTACGTGGCCGATGGTCCAGTCGGTGTAGTGGGAGAGGGCGTTGACGGTCTTGATCGCCATCATGGGGCCTTCGAAGGTCGACATGCCGTAGAACGCCAGCGACACCACGAGGAAGCGCAGGATCGGGTCGCTGCGCAACTTATGCCACGCGCCCGAGAGGGTCATCATGCCGTTGATCATGCCGCCCCAACTCGGTGCCAGCAGCACCAGCGACATCACCATGCCCAGCGACTGTGCCCAGTCCGGCAGCGCGGTGTAGTGCAAGTGGTGCGGGCCGGCCCAGATGTACAGGGTGATCAGCGCCCAGAAGTGCACGATCGACAAACGATAGGAATACACCGGACGCTCGGCCTGTTTCGGCACGAAGTAGTACATCATCCCGAGGAAACCGGCGGTGAGGAAAAAGCCTACGGCGTTGTGGCCGTACCACCATTGCACCATCGCGTCGGTCGCACCGGCATACACCGAGTAGGACTTGGTGAAACTCACCGGCAATTCCAGGTTGTTGACGATGTGCAGGATCGCCACGGTGATGATGAACGCGCCGAAGAACCAGTTGCCCACATAAATGTGCTTGGTCTTGCGCTGCATGATCGTGCCGAAGAACACGATCGCGTAGGCGACCCAGACGATGGTGATCAGGATGTCGATCGGCCATTCCAGCTCGGCGTATTCCTTGGAACTGGTGTAACCGAGCGGCAGGCTGATTGCCGCCAACAGGATTACAAGCTGCCAGCCCCAGAAGCAGAACGCGGCGATTTTCGGCGCAAACAGCTGAGTCTGGCAGGTGCGCTGCACCGAGTAGAACGAACTGGCGAACAGCGCGCAGCCACCGAAGGCGAAGATCACCGCGTTGGTGTGCAGCGGGCGCAAGCGGCCGAAACTGGTCCAGGGCAAATTGAAGTTGAGTTCGGGCCAGACCAATTGAGCCGCGAGAAAAACCCCGAGGCCCATGCCGACGATGCCCCACACCACCGTCATAATGGCGAATTGGCGGACCACCTTGTAGTTGTAGGCGGTACTGATAGAAGTGTTCATGGTTCCCCATCCACGGTTCAGCCGAAGTGAGCGCACGCAGCGCGTCCTTCGTCTGGAGTTATAGGCAGACTAAAAGCGAGGCAAGCATGGACAAACAGCACAAGGCCAGTATTGACGGGGATCAATGGGCGCAGTGCGTACGTGATCATGGGTGGTTATGGGATGCGGCTGTGGGTGAGGCTTCGGCGACGTTGATCCTGGCGCATGGGGCGGGTGCGCCGATGGATAGCGAGTGGATGACGGATATGGCTGGGCGCCTTGCTGGGCTTGGTGTGAACGTGTTGCGGTTTGAGTTTCCGTATATGGCGCAGCGGCGGGTGGATGGGGGCAAGCGGCCGCCGAATCCTGCGGCGAAACTGCTTGAGTGCTGGCGTGAGGTTTTCTCTGAAGTGCGACGTCATGTCACTGGGGTTTTGGCGATTGGTGGGAAGTCGATGGGGGGGCGGATGGCGAGTCTTTTGGCCGATGAGTTGGGCGCTGATGCCTTGGTTTGCCTGGGTTATCCGTTTTATGCGGTGGGCAAACCGGAGAAGCCGCGGGTTGAGCATTTGGCTGGTTTGCAGACGCGGACGTTGATTGTGCAGGGGGAGCGGGATGCGCTGGGTAATCGTGAGGCGGTTGAGGCTTATTCGTTATCGCCGAGTATTGAGGTGTTTTGGCTTGTGGCGGGGGATCATGACCTGAAGCCGCTCAAGGTTTCCGGGTTTACGCATGAGCAGCATTTGGTCAGTGCCGCGCAGAAAGTAGCCGAGTTTCTCAGCAGCTGACCGAGCTGGTCTGAGATTTTGAACTGCATGAAGATCTGCTCCCTTTCCCCTCGCCCCCATGGGGGAGAGGGCTGGGGTGAGGGGGATCGATTTCAGTCACGACATATTTTTTGGGTACATATCCATTGCTGCGGTAACGGCCACTTAGGGTTTCGCCCTGACGGCGACTCACTTTTTTTACAAACGCCTAAAAAAAGTAAGCAAAAAAACGCTTGCTCCTACGTGCGGCCCGCTCGCTGGGGCTCGGGGTTCCTTCGCTCCGGGATCGATCCGGGCGCAGCGTCTCCGGTTTGCTGCGCTGCACCTCCTCTCGCTGTGTTTGGCTTCGCCAAACGGTCGCTGCGCTCCCACGCCCAGATCAATCCCTCCACTCAGCCTTCCGACGTCGCCCGTGGATCAAGATCAAAAGCGGCAGCCGAGCTAACGCTCATCCTTTGAGTGGAGCGGCATGCGCCGCGTGCGGGGTGTACTCATTCTTGTGGGAGCTGGCTTGCCAGCGATGGCGGCCTACCAGCCGACCAATCCCTTGCTGATGTACCCGGCCCAACTGTAGGAGCGAGCCTGCTCGCGAAAGCGGCCTGACAAACAACATCAAAACAACAGGCCAACTTCCCGCTTTTTCTGCCCATAAACGCAATCCCGCGAGCACGTTTAAGCTACACAACCCGTTACGCCATCGGGCCTACAACACCTTGCGCCGTTACCTACGCGTACGCCAGAATCCGCCGGCTTACTTGGCTATGAGGCGGGCGGTATCGTTTCCCTGTCACTGAAAATCAGTGATCGGGTTTGGTAGCCCGCTTCGGTACCGCCGTATGGCGCCACCTTATTCAGCCTCTTTTTGCGGCTGCGTTTTTATGGTGGACATGCGTGGGGCTCATTCGTGAGCGCCGGGTTTCCGTATCGACCGGTCTACCAACCCGCGCATGGCCGCCACCCATCGTTTGGTAGCGAGGGTGATGGCTCTTATTAATTTCGATACGAGACTTCATCCATGTTCAAAATCACGCCAAACCCACCGCACACCGATCCGATCCCCCACGACCCTGCGCTTGACCCGCAAAAGGTAAAAGAGGCAACCGATCGCGCCCTCGATTACTACCTCAAACCCGAAGACCTGGCGGCTCCGCCAAAATCGCCCATGTTTCGCCCCGTGTTTCTCGTTGACCCCACGCTGGATGACGAAACCCTGCTCGTCGAAGCCTGTGAATCGCTGTCGTACGCCCATGCCATTGCCGGTAATATCGCCAACTCGGTGGGTGGCCCGGAGCGCAAACCGCTGCTGGCGCTGCAACAGGTGATCATGCTGAACGAGCTGTTGGTCAATCGACTATTGGATAAACTCCGTTTGCCGCAATAGTTGCGAAGCCGATGAGTGGGGCGCTTGCCCCGCTCATCGCACAGAAGCCGTACCGCCTAATGCTGATTCATTGATCGGTTCTTGTCAGTTTGAACGTTCCGTTCGGCCACAAACGATAACCTTCGGATTTGAACGTTGCGGTGAAGTCACCGGTGACGGTGCCTGTTGTCCGGTCCAGTCTGATTGTAAGTTCCGCGTCATCGGCATCGACTGTTGCGAATCCCGTGAAACCCGGTGGGGCAGGTATCGAATGGATATGGGCAACATGCAACCCTTTGCCGTCATTCAGTTTGTAGGTGTACTCCATCAAATCTTCATCGAGATAAGGCACGCTCAGAAGAAAGCTAAAGTAGTTTTCTTCGTCCAACGATCCGGTCGAACCGGCAAAGACCCAACTTTCTTCGCCGGTAGGCGCGAAGACGCTATAGGCGAACGAGCTCTGTTGAGCGTTGATGGGCTCAGCCCCGAAACTCCAGTGAAAATCATTGGTGGCGGGCTGGAAACTGTTTTGCTTCGTGATGAAAATGCACTTCGCGCTCATGATGAAATCCTTCTCCGTGTATGAACAAAGACAGGTGAGAACACCTGGATGCCATTGAAGGTTCTTTAATGAACGCGCGTCTACTGTAAAACCTGACAGCTAGACAGCGTCGGGCAAGTGTGGATGCGTAGGCAAACCAAGGTAGTCAGCGAATTCCGGCTCTGGCGCCATCCATTTCCGACCTGCAATAAAAAACCCGGAAGCTTTCGCTGTCCGGGTTTTTGTTATCGCCAGTTCAATCAGCGGTTAAACCGCTCCACCAACGAATACTGCGTATTGGCCGTCTTCGTCAGCTCTTCACTCAGCAATGCCGAGTTGTGCGCCTGTTCCGAGGTCTGATCCGCCAGTTCCGAAATATTGCTGATGTTGCGGCTGATTTCTTCGGCCACCGCACTTTGCTCTTCGGTCGCGGCGGCGATCTGGGTGGTCATGTCGGTGATGTTGGCCACCGCTTCGCTGATGCCGACCAGTGCCTGATCCGCTTCCAGGACTCGCGCCACACCTTCTTCCGCCTGGCGATGCCCGGCTTCCATGGTTTGCACGGCGCTCGAAGCAGTCTGCTGCAACTTGGCGATCAGCGCATGAATCTGCCCAGTCGATTCGCTGGTGCGTTGCGCCAATTGACGCACTTCGTCAGCCACCACGGCAAAGCCACGGCCCATCTCGCCGGCACGGGCCGCTTCGATGGCGGCGTTGAGGGCGAGCAGGTTGGTCTGGTCGGCGATGCCTTTGATCACGTCGACCACGCCGCCGATTTCGTCGCTGTCCTTGGCCAGTTGGGTCACGGTCAGGCCGGTTTCACCGACCACCACCGACAGGCGCTGGATGGCTTCGCGGGTTTCGCCGGCGATGTCGCGGCCGCGACCGGTCAGGCGATTGGCCTCTTGAGTGGCATCAGCCGTGCGCTGCACGTGGCTGGCGACTTCCTGAGTAGTCGCGGCCATCTGGTTGACGGCGGTGGCGACCTGTTCGGTTTCCACGCGCTGACGTTCCAGGCCGGTAGAGCTGCTGTGCGCCAGTCGGTCGGACTGTTTGGCCTGATCGGTCAGGTGTTCGGCGGTGTCCTGCAGACGGGTCAGGCAGGTTTTCAGACGTGCTTCCTGGCTGAGGATCGACATTTCCAGACGTGCCTGGGCGCCACGGCTGTCGGTGTACATCTGCGCGATCAACGGGTCGGACGTGGTCTGCCCGGCCAGACGCAGCAGGCGTTTGAGCCCGCGTTGTTGCCATTGCAAACCCATCAGGCCCAGCGGCACCGACAGACCGGCCGCTAGGGCGAAGCCCCAGTGCGAGTTGAGTGTCGCGCCGATCACGAAGCTCAGTTGGCTGACCAGAATGAATGGCAGCCAGTCTTGCAGCACCGGCAGCCATTTATCGCTGGAAGGGATCGCCGACTTGCCCTGGTTGATGCGTTGGTAGAGCGCTTCGGCACGGCGGATCTGTTCGGCGGTGGGTTTGATCCGCACCGACTCGTAACCGACCACTTGATTGCCTTCAAACACCGGTGTCACGTAGGCGTTAACCCAGTAGTGGTCCCCGGACTTGCAGCGATTCTTGACAATGCCCATCCATGGCAAGCCTTGTTTCAGTGTGCCCCACATGTGCGAAAACACCGCCGCCGGGACGTCGGGGTGACGAACCAGGTTGTGCGGCGCGCGGATCAGTTCCTCACGCGAAAATCCGCTGATCTCGACGAAAGCGTCGTTGCAGTAGGTGATCATGCCCTTGGCGTCGGTTGTGGAAATCAACCGTTGCTGAGCCGGGAAAGTCCGTTCGCGTTGTGTGATGGGCTGGTTGTTACGCATGGTTTTTCAATCCGCAAGGCTTTGAAAGGTTGTCGGCGGTGTCAGCTTTTTATTGAAATTTTTTTTCAGATTTATGTACGGCGTCGCAAAACCGGCCTTGCTTCAGCCCGCGAGCATCGGATAGGTGAACAAGCCGAAATGCAGCAGGTTCAGCCCGAAATGCGTGGCGATCGCCGCGCCGAGTCCGCCAAAACGGTAGGCCAGACCATAGCCGACACCTGCCAGACCCGCCAGCAACACCCATGTCCAGCCAGCGCCGATATGCGCCAGTGCGAACAATGATGAAGCCAGCAGCAGGGCGAGATTTTCGCCGTATGGCAGGTGCTTGAAGCGTCGGCTCAGGCCGCCCTGTATATAGCCGCGAAACAGCGCTTCCTCGACCAGCGTCACCAGCAGCAGATTATTCAGCACCCACAGCCACGCCTGATCCGGCCACTTCGGCGCCCAGGCGATCACGCCCAGCAACACAGCCCCGCCGAGGGCGAGGATCGCGCTCAAGGTCAGGGCGAGAGCGCTGGCGTACACCGTCAGGCGCAATGAACGCCGCGCGACAATCCATGGGCAGACCAGCAACAGCCAGAGGCCGATCAGCGGTTTGTCCTGATTCAGGTACATCGAGAACGGTACGGCATTGTCGGTGAAGCGTTGCGGGTCGATGGCGCGACCGTTGTAGAAACCGGGCAACCAATGCAACGCCAGCGCCAACGCCAGAACGACGAACAGACCGTGACCGAGATAGCGCGCGACCGGCACGTGTTGCTGACGTACGGCAAAACCGGCGAAGAGCAGAAGCCCGACAGAAATCAGCGCGAGCCAGCCGAGTTGGCCGTAACTCAGCGCCAATCCGTAGCCGATACCGAGAAGTGCCAGATAAAGCCATGGCAGAGACTTCATGGAGGGTCCTTGTGCAGATTTTGTGGAAGGGCTTTCTACACGGACGGGCGGCGGGGGACAAGTGAAGGTGAAGAGCAAAGCAGGGGCTGAAGCCAGTGACAGCCGACCTGTAGGAGCTGCCGAAGGCTGCGATCTTTTGATCTTGATCTTGAAAAAGCCAAAGTCAAAAGATCGCAGCCTTCGGCAGCTCCTACAGGGTTTTGTGGATGGCTGAGGATCAGCGCAAGTTGAGTTTCGCCGCCGCGCGCCCGGTGATTTCCGTGCGCAGTTTCAACGATGGCGCCGCACGCAGCCGGGCTTCATCGACGATTGCGCTCGGCGCTGTATCGGGGCTGCCGGCATTGAACGGCGGTGCCGGCGCGTACTCAAGTTGCAACTGCACCAGTTGCGCCGTATCGGCATCAACCAGTTCAGCCGCCAGCACCAGCGCAAAATCGATCCCGGCAGTAATCCCGCCACCGGTAAACAGATTGCCGTCACGCACCACCCGATCCTTCACCGCAATCGCGCCCAGTGTCGGCAGCAGATCGTGATACGCCCAGTGCGTGGTTGCGCGTTTTCCTTGCAGCAGGCCCGCCGCGCCAAGCACCAACGAGCCGGTGCACACCGACGTCACGTAACGCGCCTGCGCCGCCTGACGTTTGATGAAGCTCAGCGTCTGCTCATCTTCCATCAGCGGCCCGACGCCACCGCCACCGGGCACACAGATCACATCCAGATCCGGACAGTCCTCGAACGTGGTGGTCGGCTTGAGCAGCAACCCGGTGCTGGCGGTGACCGGCATCAGATCCTTCCAGATCAGATGCACCTGCACGCCCGGCAGCGAAGCGAGCACGTCGTATGGCCCGGTCAGATCCAATTGCTGAACCTGCGGAAACAACAGAAAACCGATCTGCAGCGTCATCGTTCTTGCTCCATTAAAAGGGGTGGACGGCTTCACTGTAGGCGCGTAGGTTTTGGCGCATACGCCAATTACCCCACGAATTACGCCAAATGCCCAAAGCCATCCACGTACTCGCGTTTGCCAACATGCAGATCCTCGATGTCACAGGTCCCTTGCAGGTATTCGCCTCGGCCAATGATCTCGCCCGTCAGCGCGGCTTGCCGGTTCCTTATGCGCCGTCAGTGATTGCCAGCGAGGGCGGTGCGGTGATGTCGTCGGCGGGGTTGGCGGTGCTGGCCGAACCGTTACCGGTGGAGCCGAGCGATACGCTGATCATCTCGGGCGGCTGGGGGATTTATTCCGCCGCTGAAGATGTGTCACTCGTGGACTGGGTGCGGGAACACGCCGCGAAATGCCGGCGCGTGGCCTCGGTGTGCACCGGGGCATTTTTGCTCGCGGCCAGTGGCTGGCTCGACGGTCGTCGCGTCGTCACCCACTGGACCCGTTGCGAGCAACTGGCGCAGCAGCACCCTAACTTGCAAGTCGAAGCCAATCCGATCTTCATCAACGACGGCCCGGTCTGGACCTCGGCGGGCGTCACTGCCGGCATCGATCTGGCGCTGGCCATGGTCGAGGAAGACCTCGGCCGCGACATCGCGCTGGACGTCGCCCGGCATCTGGTGGTGTTCCTCAAACGCCCGGGCGGGCAGTCACAGTTCAGCGTGACGTTATCGCTGCAAAATCAGGGCAATCGTTTCGATGACTTGCATGCCTGGATCGCCGAAAACCTGACCTGTGACCTCGGTGTTCCCACCCTCGCCGAACAGGCCGGCATGAGCGAACGCAGCTTCGTGCGTCACTACCGCGCCGACACCGGCCAGACCCCGGCGCGGGCTATCGAGTTGATCCGCGTCGAGACCGCGCGGCGGCTGCTCAGTGACACCGGACTGCCGATCAAACGAATTGCTGGCAATTGCGGGTTTGGCAGTGAAGAGACATTGCGCCGCAGTTTCCTGCGCGCTATCGGCGTGACGCCGCAGGCGTATCGGGAGCGGTTTTCGGTGAGTGCTGCTGTTCCTTAAGCCTCAGCTTCCGCCACCTGATTGAAATACTTCGTCCGATCCGGGGTAAACGTCACCACCATCTTCGTCCGTGAACACGTCAGCGAGCGCTCATCACTCAAATCGATATCCAGATCTTCTCCGCGCAACCCTTGCCATTGGGCGAGGTATTTCAGCGAGCCGTATTTTTCGTTTTTCTTCAGGCTGCGACTGACGCCACCTTTCCAGCCGAGCACCGGCAGTTCACCCGCGAGGCATTGCAGAGCGAGGTCGGGGAAGCGGGTGGCGCGCTGGCGGCCGATTTCCCAGCATTTGATCAGGCCTTTGTCGGCGGCTTCCCACAGTTGGGTGCGGGTAAGGCCGGTGCGCAGGGGGGAATTGATGGTGCGCTGGACGTGCTGGGACATTCTGGTTCCTTGAATTCGGGTTTTGTTGGACAGCTCCGCTGTGCCCGTTGCGTTGGATGGTAGGGGCGGATGTAACCGCTGGCAACAAGGTATTTCGGGGTGTAAGCGCAAGTTGCGGGGGGAGGGATTGAGTGGTGGTGTTTAGCGAATGTAGGAACTGAGCCGCGCGACTGTGGTGAGGGGATTTATCCCCGACCGGCTGCGCAGCAGTCGCAAAGTCAGTGAATGCGGTATTTCTGGAGGATTGCTTGTGGAGGGTTTGGGGCTGCTTCGCAGCCCATCGGGGATAAATCCCCTCGCCACAGGGAGGGACGGATTGTAGGAATTAGTCTTGCTGCGAGTGGGAGGTGGCAAATGTCCGACAGACTCCGATGACAATTACGGCTGCCACTCACTCTTTTCCCCACTCAAGCGCCTATCGAGAAAACTCGCTGCACTGATCAATGCCAGATGCGTCAGCGCCTGGGGGGTATTGCCCAGATGCCGCCCATGACTGTCGAACTCTTCGGCGTACAGCCCCAACGGATTGGCATAGCGCAGCAATTGTTCGAATTCCAGATGGGCCTTTTCCACTTGCCCGGCACGGGCCAGGCATTCGACATACCAGAATGAACACGCGGCAAACGCGCCTTCAGTGCCGGTCAAACCGTCGATGTTGGCGTCATCATTGCGGTAGCGATAAACCATGCCGTCGCGCACCAGCGTCTTTTCGATGGCCTCAAGCGTCGACAGCCAGCGCGGGTCCTTCGCGCTGACGAAACGCACCAGCGGCATCAACAGCATCGAACCATCCAGCGCAGTGCCGCCCTTGTACTGCACGAAATGCCCGCGTTCTTCGTCCCAGAAGTTGTCCCAGATGTCGGCGTAGATCGCTTGGCGAGTCTGATCCCATTGCGCGAAAGGTGCCGGCAGCGAGCGTTTCGATGCGAGACGAATCGCCCGGTCCAAAGCCACCCAGCACATCAGCCGCGAGTGCAGAAAGTGATGTTGCTCACCACGCATTTCCCAAATGCCTACATCCTTGGTCTGCCATGTCTCACAAACCTGATCGACCACTTCGCGCACGTGTTTCCAGCCTTCGTGGGAAATCGCGTCACCGTACTTGTTGACCAGATACACCGCGTCCATCAACTCACCAAAGATGTCGAGCTGGATCTGGTCATACGCGCCATTGCCGATCCTGACCGGTTGCGCACCGCCATGGCCTGACAGGTGGGTCAATTCGGTTTCCGGCAATTCCTGACGACCGTCGATGGCGTACAGAATGTTGAGTTTCATCGGTTGGCCACAGCAATCGCTGACCCGTCCGCGTAGCCAGCCCATGTAGGCGTTGGCTTCACTGACGAAACCCAGACGCATGAACGCGTAAACCGTGAACGAGGCATCGCGGATCCAGGTGTAGCGATAGTCCCAGTTGCGCTCGCCGCCGGGGGTTTCCGGCAGGCCGAAGGTGGCTGCGGCGAGGATCGCACCGTGTTTGCGTGAGGTCAGCAGCTTGAGCGCGAGGGCGGAGCGGTTGACCATTTCCCGCCAGCGTCCGCGATAAATCGACTGACCGATCCAGTCGCGCCAGAACTTCAGGGTGCGCTCCATGCAGAAGTCACCGGCACCTTCGGCAAAGCGCGGATCGTCGGTGGCGCCGAGCATGAAGGTGGCGGTCTGATTCTGTTTGAGGGTGAAGCGGGCAACCGCTGCATCTGCGTCGACTTGCATGGGCTGATCCGAAGCCAGACGCAGTGTTGGTTGCCCTGTGGCACTGAACACCACGTCTTTTTGATCCAACTGCGCACGGGTGGCGGCGCGGGAATAGTCGTGACGAACGGCGCAGCGCATGTGGAACGTCGCCTCGCCACTGACCACCCGCACCCGCCGCATCAGCAGTGGCAAGTCATCTTCACTGTCGCCCACCGGCAGCATGTTGGTGATTTCCACCACGGCATATTCACTGAGCCAGCGGGTTTGCAGAACGTTGGTGTCCGGCAGGTAAATCTGCTCGCGGCGGGCATCGGGCAAGTCCGGCGCCAGTTGAAAAATCCCTGCGTCAGGGGTGTCCAGCAGCGAACAGAAAATCGATGGGCTGTCGAACTCCGGCCAGCAGAAAAAATCCACGCTGCCTTTGTCGTTGACCAGTGCCGCACTGCGCATGTCGCCGATGATGCCGTGGGCGTCGATCGGGCTTTGTCGTTCTGGATGATGCTCAGCCATTGCCGCGAAACTCCGGATAGAGGCTCATGCCGCCGTCGATAAACAGGGTGGTGCCGACGATGTAATCGGCGGCATCGGAAGCGAGAAACACCACCGCGTTGGCGACGTCTTCGACATCGCCGATGCGACCGTAGGGGATCAGCTCAAGCAGTTTTTCGCCGGCCGCGCCTTCGGTGGCTTCTTTATTGATGGCCGTGCGAATCGCACCCGGCGCAATGCCGTTGATGCGAATGCGCTGATGGCTGACTTCCTGCGCCAGAGACTGCATCAACAGATCGACGCCGCCCTTGGACGCCGCGTAATTCACATGCCCGGCCCAAGGGATGCGCTGGTGCACCGAACTCATGTGAATGATCTTGCCGGCGGCCCGGGACACGCCTTCGCGCACGCCCTGGCGGTTGAAAATCCGCAGGGCGGCGCGGGCGCAGAGGAACTGGCCGGTGAGGTTGACGCCGATGACCGCGTTCCAGTCCGCCAGCGACATGTCCATAACCGCCGCGTCTTTTTGCAGACCGGAATTGGCCACCAGAATGTCCAGCGAACCGAAGGCGTCGAGGGTCGCGGCGAACAGTCGTTCTACGTCATCTTCCTTTGACACATCGGCGCGAATGGCAATCGCCTGACCTCCGTCGGCAATGATCTGCCGGGCCAGTGCTTCGGCGGGTTCGGCCTGGCGGTTGTAGTTGATGACCACGGCGGCACCGGCAGCGGCCAGGGCCTTGGCGGCGGCATGGCCGATGCCGGAGCTGGCGCCGGTGATGAGGGCAACTTGGCGGGCGAGGGAAATCTGCATGAGTGTCAGGGCCTGAAGCGTTAGTCTTGAATAGCTGACTGGCCGGCGCAGGCGAGAGTTCAGTGAAAAAATAGCTGCCCCTGCCAGCCCAATGCGCTTTGAGGGGGCATCGCGTATTAAAACGATTGCTCAGATGTGATAACGCGCACTGTGTTTATGCCATTCCCGATTGCCCGCAACCCAAGTGGTCAAGCCGTTCAGATAGCGTTTGGTCAAAGGCGTGGCAGTGCTCAGCAATTGCTTTTCAAGCGTTACGTATTCCTGCATGACGGCATCATGAATATCCGCCGATTTATCGATGGCATCTTGAAGCGAGCAGTCGTGTCTGGCCGCCAGCAGATAGGGAAGTTTGAAGTCTCCCGTTTCCTTGAGGTGCTCTTTGTAAGCGGAATACAAGTCGTTGACCAACGTCGTGGCCAGTGCTGCCAGCGCGCTGATGTGGTGAATCTCCGGCTGGGAATACAGGTTGGCGGGTACTTCGTATCCCCCGATAGCATCAATCAGAACCTGACAAGGCCAGAAACTGTTGACCTGTCGGCTGGCCAGGTATTCCGCGATGGTGGGTTGGGTGCCATAGATACGCCACGGAGCTTCGGCAGCCATGGTGACAAACATGGCAATGGTGATTTGCCGGACTCGAGCCACTTGTGAGGGTGTGCAGAAATGACCCACGCGTGTCATGTAAGCCAGCAATCCTCTGATCACCGGGTCGCGCGATTGTTGTTGCGAGAGTTCTTCATCGAAAGGCGCAGGCAAATAAACCGGGTCGATAGCCGTGATGGCGAACGACAGCATTTGGGCCACATTCTCAGGGCGGCCGCCAAGCGATTGGTCGTCACAATAATGGTCATCCACCGCGAACAATGCCGCGAAACACTGCGCTGCGAGCAGCAACCTGTCCGGATCGTCCGTGTCGGCATGGCACAACATTGCATAGCGGCCGAAGTCACTGGCGCGCAGTTTTTCGTGTTTACCGGCAAAGATACCCACGCTCGGTATCCACGCCATCAGACGCTCGTTGACCTCCTGGCCCAACGCCTCATCAATGCGTGTGGGTGGAGGGCAAAAGAGTTCGCGCACGACAAAGGGCGCAATTGCGCTGCGTGGTTGTGACGAGATCGTGGGCTGATTCATGGTGTGCTCCTGTTATCGACGCTGACTCAGGACACTGAACGCAATAGTCGGGTCCGTGCTTGACGGGCGAGTTCCTGCGTAAGTAACGGTGAGAATATAAATGCGCTTTGTCGGGAGAAAGCACACCTGTCAGGTCTGACAGGTGTGCAGGTTTTGCGACGGGTGGTGGAGTCACTCGCGGCTTACCAACCGCGCCCCGAGTTGACCCAGAAATTCACCGACAACGAGGTCGACACCGACTCGACCTGATGGAACCAGCCTTCCGGCAAAAACAGCAAATCTCCCGCCTCAAGTGTCACGCGCAGAAACGTCACATCCCGCGCCGCCGGGAAGCGTTCGTAGTCCGGCGCATCCGGGTTGAAATCGCAGCCATCCAGCCCGCCCTTGGGCGCGGTCGACCAGGTGCCCAGCGCTTCACGATGATGCGGTGCGGCGAGGGTGAATTTCTTCTGTCCCCACACCTGCGCAAACAGATTATCGGTGTCATCGCGATGCAGTGGCGTCAGCGTGCCTTTGGGGCCGATCCAGATGCGCGGCGGAATGAACTGCGAGGGATCGAAGTAGCCCGGGTATTTGATCTGCTGCATCAATTGCGCCGGCAGAATGTTGTTGCCCATGTAGGCCGGCGGTTCGCCGTCTGTGCCTTTGGCTGCAGGCTTGTCCAGCGAAGCAATGAAGTCAGCCATGGAGGTGGAGCGGAAATCACGTTCGGTGGAGAAGGTCTTCTTCACGTAATCGCCATGGCGGGTGATGCCTTGCAGTTCGGCGAAATGCACCAGCGACTCTTCGCGACTCAATTTGAACAACGGCCAGTCATGCAGCGCGTTGCTGATCACCACGGGAATGCCATGGGGCAGATAGCGGCTCTTGAACTCGGTCACCGACAGCTCGCTGCGCGAACGTCGCTCGACGTTCAATTGGTTCGGCAGGCCGGCGGTGAGCTTTTCACTGAAGCGCGGCGGCGTCGGGTAACGCTTGTTCATGTCGACTTTTTCCGCCACGGCGCCGCCGTGCATCGCATGCTCGATGATCTGCGGCAGCAGCGTCGCCAGGCCCATGTTGCCGCCGATTTTCAGGCGACCGCTGGCGAACAGTTCTTCGACGTTGGCCATGCCGCCCATGATCCCGAGGAAGTCGCGCTCGGCGACTTCGATGGTCACATCAGGGCTCGCGTGCCGGCCAGACACGGTGCGACTGCTGGCCTTGACCTCGGACCAGTAGGCCTGCTGCGGGCCAAACACGAATTGAAAAACGCCTTCGATGCCGACGGCGCCGGCATTGGCGAACAACATGCCCAGGATGCTCTGCAGGTCCACGGTGAATCCTCATTATTGGTTTTGGCCTGAACAGTTAACGAGCGCCTTTGCAGAGGATTTAGCGGGCGCCGACTAATTTGATCGGGCCGCGATCCGTTTCTCTCTACAGACGAATTTTTTGAGGGGAGCGTGGTGACCAAGCTGACTCTGCTGTGCCTGCCGTACTCCGGCGCCAGCGCGATGGTCTACAGCCGCTGGCGGCCGAAGATGCCGCAATGGTTGCACTTGCAACCGGTGGAACTGCCGGGGCGCGGCGCGCGGTTCGACGAGCCGCTGCACACCGACATGCGAGCGCTGGCGATGCAATTGGCCAAGGAATTGCGCCCGACACTCAAGACCCCGTTCGCGCTGTTCGGTCATAGCCTCGGCGCGTTGCTGGCCTGCGAAATGGCGCATGCCTTGCGCGCGCTGGGGTGTCCGGAGCCGGTGGCACTGTTTGCCTCGGGCACGGCGGCGCCTACGATGCGCGCCGATTACGATCGCGGTTTTGCCGAGCCGAAAACCGATGCCGAGCTGATCGAGCAATTGCGCACGCTCAACGGGACGAGCGAGGAGGTGCTGGCCAATGCCGAGCTGATGAGCCTGACCTTGCCGATCCTGCGGGCGGACTTTCAGTTGTGCGGCAGGTTCGAACCCTTGCAGCGACCACTGCTCAACTGCCCGGTGCATGTGCTCGGCGGCAAGGCTGACCGCGCCACCACCGAGCAACTGATCGGCTGGAGCAAGGAAACCCGTGGCAGCTTCTCGGTGGACATGCTGGCCGGTGGGCACTTCTTCATCCATGAGCACGAAGCCAAAGTGCTGAAGGTGATCAAGGATCAACTGGATGTGCACCATCGCCGGCATGCCATGGCTGCAACAGCCTGACCAACGCCGTTTCCCCTGTAGGAGCTGCGGCACGCTGCGATCTTTTGATCTTGATCTTTAAAATCAAAAGATCGCAGCCTCGTTTCACTCGACAGCTCCTACAGGGAGCTGTACACAAAAAATCCCAGCCCCACCTCCCGCCTGACAGTTATTCTCATTCGCTAATTTTTCCGGTCTGCATTCGTTTTATAGGGACGACGTGCCTTTGTGCTGCCTGCCTACTGATCCGGATGCCAAGAAATGAATGCAGAAGACTCCTTGAAACTCGCTCGCCGGTTTATCGGGTTGCCCCTGGAAAAGCGCCAGATGTTCCTTGCGGCCCTGCACAAGGAGGGCGTTGATTTCGCCCGGTTTCCGATTCCCGCCGGCATTGAGGCCGAGGATCGTCAGGCGCTGTCCTACGCGCAACGACGTATGTGGTTTCTCTGGCAACTCGATCCGCACAGCGGTGCCTACAACCTGCCGGGCGCGGTGCGTCTGAGCGGGCAGTTGAACCGTCGCGCACTGGAGCATGCTTTTGCCAGCCTGGTCGAGCGCCATGAAACCCTGCGCACGGTGTTTCAGCGTCAGGCCGATGACCGCCTGCTGCAGGTGCCGGCGGCGGCACCGCTGGTCATCAACGTTGAGGATTTCTCTGGTCTGCCGGTCGTCGAGCGTGAGCAGGCGGTCGTCTGCGCAGCGGAACAACAATCGGTGTTGCCGTTTGATCTGGCGGTTGGGCCGCTGTTGCGGGTGACGCTGCTCAAACTGGCCGAACAGGAGCATGTGCTGCTGCTGACCTTGCACCACATCGTTTCCGATGGCTGGTCGATGAACGTGCTGATCGATGAATTCATCCGTTGCTACGACGCGTTCGATGGCGGCCAGCAGCCGCAACTGGCGCCGCTGCCGATTCAGTACAGCGACTATGCCTTGTGGCAGCGTCGCTGGCTGGAGGCCGGCGAGCAGGCGCGCCAGCTCGATTACTGGCAGGCACAACTGGGCGACGAACATCCGGTGCTGGAATTGCCGCTGGATCACTCACGTCCAGCGATGCCGAGCTATCGCGGCACCCGCTACGAATTTGCCGTCGACGCGCAGTTGGCCGAGCAACTGCGCAACACCGCGCAGCAGCATCAAGTGACGTTGTTCATGCTCTTGCTCGGTGCGTTCAATGCGCTGCTGCATCGCTATACCGGCCAGACCGACATCCGCGTCGGCGTGCCGATTGCCAACCGCAACCGTGGAGAAATCGAAGGCCTGATCGGTTTCTTCGTCAACACCCAGGTGCTGCGCACGCAACTGGACGGCCAGACCCGTGTCGATTATCTGTTGCGCGCGATCAAGGAAACCGCCCTCGGTGCCCAGGCCCATCAGGATCTGCCGTTCGAGCAACTGGTCGAAGCGCTGAAACTGGAACGCAGCCTCAGCCACACGCCGCTGTTCCAGGTGATGTACAACCACCAGCCGCAAGTCGCCGATGTCGCCACGCTGAGCACCGCTTCGGGTCTGGCGCTGAGCAGTCTCGACTGGCAGAGCCGCACCACCCAGTTCGACCTGACCCTGGACACCTACGAGAAGGGCGGCAAGCTGCACGCCGCGCTGACCTACGCCAGCGACCTGTTCGACGCCGCGACCATCGAGCGCATGGCTCGCCACTGGCTGCGTTTGCTGACAGCGATGGTCGCCGATCAGTCGCAGCGCGTCGGTGAGTTGCCACTGCTGGAGGCTGATGAGCAGCACACGCTGGTGCACCTCTGGAACGACACTTCGGCGGCTTATCCAATCGAGCAGCCCATTCATCAATTGATCGAAGCACAGGTTGCGCGCACGCCCGACGCGCCAGCGCTGGTGTTCGGTGAGCAGACCTTGAGCTACGCCGAGCTGGATGCCCGGGCCAATCAACTGGCGCATCTGCTGCGTGAGCAAGGTGTGCGGGCGGACAGTCTGGTGGGCATCTGCGCCCAACGCTCGCTGGAAATGGTCGTCGGCCTGCTGGCCATCCTCAAGGCCGGTGGCGCCTATGTGCCGCTGGACCCGGAGTACCCGCAGGAACGTCTGGCCTACATGATCGAGGACAGCGGCATCACCTTGTTGCTGACGCAAGCGGCGCTGCTGACGTCGTTGCCGACGGACGGCGTGCAGGTGATTACGCTGGATCAGTCGGACCTGCTCGACGGCTACAGTGAAAGCCGTTCCGAAGTCAGCGTCGACCCGTTGAATCTTGCGTATGTGATTTACACCTCCGGCTCCACCGGCAAACCCAAGGGCGCCGGCAACAGCCACGCGGCGCTGGTCAACCGCTTGTGCTGGATGCAGGAAGCCTACGGGCTGGACGCCGCTGATTCGGTGTTGCAGAAAACCCCGTTCAGTTTCGACGTGTCGGTCTGGGAGTTCTTTTGGCCGCTGCTGACCGGCGCGCGTCTGGTCGTGGCCGCCCCGGGTGCGCACCGCGATCCGCTGCAACTGATCGACACCATCAACCGCTATGGCATCAGCACGCTGCACTTTGTGCCGTCGATGTTGCAGGCGTTCATTCACGAACCGGGCGTCGAGACGTGCACGGGGCTCAAGCGCATCGTGTGCAGCGGTGAAGCGTTGCCGCTGGATGCGCAACTGCAAGTCTTCGCCAAACTGCCGAACGCCGGTCTCTACAACCTGTACGGTCCGACCGAAGCGGCCATCGACGTCACCCACTGGACCTGCGTCGACGAAGGCGCCGACAGCGTGCCGATCGGTCGACCGATTGCCAACCTGCGCACCCACGTGCTCGACGCCGAGCTGTTGCCGGTACCCAGTGGCGTGGCCGGCGAACTGTACCTGGGCGGGGCAGGACTGGCGCGCAGTTATCACCAGCGTCCGGCACTGACCGCCGAACGTTTTGTGCCGTGCCCGTTCCATGACGGCGCGCGCCTGTACCGCACCGGTGACCGTGTGCGTCAGCGCGCTGACGGCGTGATCGAGTACCTGGGCCGTCTCGACCATCAGGTGAAGTTACGCGGCTTGCGCATCGAACTCGGTGAAATCGAAACCCGCCTGATGCAGCACCCGCTGGTGCGCGAAGCGGTGGTGCTGGTGCAGGGCGGCAAGCATCTGGTGGCTTATCTGGTGCTGGAAACCGCCCAGCCAGACGAGCAATGGCAGCAGGACGTCAAAGCCTGGCTGCTCGGCAGTCTGCCGGAATTCATGGTGCCGACCTACCTGCTGACCCTGGACAAACTGCCGGTCACCGCCAACGGCAAACTGGATCGCAAAGCCCTGCCGCAACCGGACGCCGCACCGCAACAAGCCTTCGTTGCACCGCAGGATGCGCTGCAAAAAGCCCTCGCGGCGATCTGGGAAGACGTGCTGGGTCTGGAGCGCGTCGGCCTTGAAGACAACTTCTTCGAACTGGGCGGCGACTCGATCATCTCCATCCAAGTGGTCAGCCGGGCGCGGCAGGCCGGGATCCGCGTCAGCCCGCGTGATCTGTTCCAATACCAGACCGTGCGCAGCCTCGCGTTGGTCGCGACGCTGGACAACCAGACCTCGGTGGATCAAGGGCCGGTAATCGGCGGCGCCGTACTCGGGCCGATCCAGCAACACTTTTTCAGCCGTGCGATGCCGGTGCGTGAGCACTGGAACCAGTCGCTGCTGCTGACCCCGCGTGAAACATTGAATGCGCAGTGGCTCGATGCAGCGCTGGCGCATGTCATCAACCATCACGACGCCTTGCGCCTGCGTTTTGTCGAAAACGCCGAAGGCTGGCAGCAAAGTCACGACACGCGGGTTGAAAGCGCTGACCTGTGGCGGCGCGACGCCGAGTCTGTCGAGCAGTTGAATGCCTTGTGCAATGAAGCCCAACGCAGTCTTGATCTGCAAAATGGCCCGTTGCTGCGCGCGTTGCTGGTGAACATGGCGGATGGCAGTCAGCGTCTGGCGCTGATCATTCATCACCTGGTGGTGGACGGGGTTTCCTGGCGCGTGCTGCTGGAAGATGTGCAGCAGGCTTATGAACAACTGGCGGCGGGGGGCGGCATTCAGTTGCCGGCAAAAACCACGTCCTTCCAGAGCTGGACGGCGCGCCTCGAAAGCCAAGCATCGCGCTTCGAAGACCAACTGAGCTATTGGAAAACCCAGCATCAGGGTGCCCAGGATCTGCCCTGCGAGCGCCCGGATGGCAGCTTGCAGAATCTGCATGGTGAAAAAATCGAATGGCGCCTCGACGCCGAGCGCACCCGGCAACTGTTGCAACAGGCGCCGGCAGCGTATCGCACGCAGGTCAACGATCTGCTGCTCACCGCACTGGCGCGAACCATCAGTCGCTGGAGCCAGCAACCGGGCACGCTGATCGAACTCGAAGGTCATGGCCGCGAAGACTTGTTCGATGACGTCGACCTGAGTCGCACCGTGGGCTGGTTCACCAGCCTGTTTGCGGTAAATCTGACTGCTGCCGACGATCTCGACGGCTCGATCAAGTCGATCAAGGAGCAACTGCGCGCGGTGCCGGACAAAGGTCTGGGCTATGGCGTGCTGCGTTATCTCGCGGCGCCGTCGGTACGCACCGAACTTGAGTCGCTGCCGCCGCCGCGCATTACCTTCAACTATCTCGGCCAGTTCGACCGCCAATTCGATGACGCGGCGCTGTTCGTGCCGTCCGCTGAAACCAGCGGTGTCGCGCAGGACCCGGCAGCGCCATTGGCCAACTGGCTGACCGTTGAAAGCCAAGTGTATGGCGGCGAACTGTCGATGAGCTGGGGCTTCAGCCGCGAGATGTTCGACGGCGCGACCGTGCAGAAACTGGTGGACCAATACGCCAGCGAGTTGCACGCACTGATCGAACATTGCTGCACGCTGCAAGCCGCGCAAGCGACGCCGTCGGACTTCCCGTTGGCGCAGGTCACTCAGGCGCAACTCGATGCGTTGCCGGTGTCGGCCGGGCAACTCGATGACCTTTATCCACTGGCGCCGATGCAACAGGGTTTGCTGTTCCACACCCTCTACGAGCAGGCGGCGGGCGAATACATCAATCAGTTGCGCGTCGATGTGCAAGGCGTTGATCCCGAGCGCTTCCGCGCGGCGTGGCAGGCCACCGTCGACGCGCAGGACATTCTGCGCAGCGGTTTCGTCTGGCAGGGCGAGCTGACACAGCCGCTGCAGATCGTGCACAAGCAGGTGCAGTTGCCGTTTACCACGCTGGACTGGCGCAACCGCGACGACCAGCCAGCGGCCCTCGCAGCGTTGGCCGACGCCGAGCGTCAGCAAGGTTTTGACCTGTCCCATGCACCGTTGCTACGGCTGGTGCTGGTGCAGACCGACGCCGAGCAGTGGCACCTGATTTACACCCATCACCACATCCTGATGGACGGCTGGAGCAACTCGCAGTTGCTCGGCGAAGTCTTGCAGCGTTACAGCGGTCGCACGCCGGTAACTGGCGGCGGACGCTATCGCGATTACATTGCCTGGCTGCAACGTCAGGACGGTCAACTCAGTCAGGACTTCTGGAGCGGGCAACTCGCTGCGCTGCAAGAGCCGACCCGACTGGCCCGCGCCGCTACCGGCGGGGAAAACCTCAGCGGTCACGGCGACCATTACCTGACGCTGGACGTGTCTCGCACACAAGCGCTGGAAGCGTTCGCACGGCAACAGAAAGTCACCGTCAACACCTTGGTGCAAGCCGCATGGCTGCTGTTGCTGCAACGCTACACCGGTCACGAAGCCGTAGCGTTCGGTGCCACCGTGGCCGGGCGCCCGGCGGAGCTGCCGGGTATCGAGCAACAGGTCGGTCTGTTCATCAATACCTTGCCGGTGATCGGCGCGCCGCGTCCGGATCAAACCGTCGGCCACTGGCTGCAAGCGGTGCAGGCGCAGAACCTCAGCCTGCGCGACTTCGAACACACGCCGCTGGCGGACATTCAGCGTTGGGCCGGGCAGGGTGGCGAGGCGCTGTTCGACAACATTCTGGTGTTTGAAAACTACCCGATTGCCCAGGCGCTGAGTCAGGCCGGGCAGGGGCTGGTGTTCGGTGACGTAGGTAACCTGGAGCAGACGCATTACGCGCTGAGCGTTGCCGTGACACTGGGGCAGCAACTCGCGTTGCATTACAGCTTTGACCGTGGCCAGTTCGCCAGTGACGTGATCGAAGGCATCAGTGCACATCTGCTGCAATTGCTTGAGCAATTTGCCGTGTCGGCTGAACGCAACCTCGGTGAAATCGCCCTGGCCAGCGCTGACGAGCAGGCGCGCCAGCAAGCCGAAAACCACCCGCAGCCTTACCCGGTGGACATCGGCGTGCATCAGCGTATTGCCGAGCTGGCCGCTGAAAACCCGCAACGCACGGCGGTGATCTTCAACGGTCAGCGCTTCAGCTATGGCGAAATCGATCAGCGTGCCAACCAATTGGCCCACGCGCTGATCGCCCGTGGCGTCGGCCCGGAAACCCGCGTCGGGGTGGCCCTGCCGCGCAGCGAGGCGGTGATCGTTGCGCTGCTGGCGGTGCTTAAGGCGGGCGGCGCCTACGTGCCGCTGGACACCAGTTATCCGCGTGAACGTCTGGCCTACCTGATCGAAGATTCGGGGCTGGCACTGCTGATCAGCGACTCGTCGGTGTCGGCGCAATTGCCAGTGGCAGAGTCGGTGCCGCTGCTGGAACTGGATCGTCTCGACCTGCGCGAATGGCCGATCACCGCACCGTTGGTGCAACTCGATCCGCACAACCTCGCGTATGTGATTTACACCTCCGGTTCCACCGGCAATCCGAAAGGCGTCAGCGTCGCCCACGGCCCGTTGGCGATGCACTGCCAGGCCATCGGCCAGCGCTACGAAATGCGCGACAGCGACTGCGAATTCCACTTCATGTCGTTCGCCTTCGACGGCGCCCATGAGCGCTGGCTGACCAGTCTGACTCACGGGGCCTCGTTGCTGATCCGCGACGACACGCTGTGGACACCGGAGCAGACCTACAACGCCATGATCGAGCATGGCGTTACCGTGGTCGCATTCCCGCCGGTGTACCTGCAACAACTCGCTGAACACGCCGAGCGCGTGGGCAATCCACCCAAAGTGCGTATTTACTGCTTCGGCGGTGACGCAGTGCCGAACGCCAGTTTCGAGCGGGTCAAACGTGCGCTCGATCCGGACTACATCATCAACGGTTACGGCCCGACCGAAACCGTGGTCACCCCGCTGATCTGGAAGGCCGGTCGCGAGGTGCCGTGCGGTGCCGCTTACGCGCCTATCGGCAGCCGCATCGGTGATCGCAGCGCCTACGTGCTCGACGCCGATCTGAACCTGCTGCCGCAGGGCATGGCCGGTGAGCTGTATCTGGGTGGCACGGGCCTGGCCCGTGGTTATCTGAATCGTCCGGGGCTGACCGCCGAGCGTTTTGTTGCTGATCCGTTCAGCAGTGCTGGCGGCTTGCTCTATCGCACCGGTGACCTCGTTCGTCAGCGCGCCGATGGCACGTTCGACTATCTGGATCGCATCGACAATCAGGTGAAGATCCGTGGTTTCCGCATTGAACTCGGCGAAGTCGAAGCCGCCCTGCAAGCGCTCGACGGCGTGCGTGAAGCGGTGGTTGTGGCCCAGGAAGGCAGCGCCGGCAGCGGCAAGCGTCTGGTGGCGTATGTGGTGGGCGATTCAAGTCGTGCAGACTTCACCGAAGACCTGCGTGCGCAGCTCAAGGCCACTTTGCCAGGCCATATGGTGCCGGCGTACGTGCTGCGTCTGGAGCGCATGCCGCTGACGCCGAACGGCAAGCTCGACCGCAAGAACCTGCCGAAACCGGATGTCAGCCAACTGCAGCAAACCTATGTCGCTCCGCAGAACGCGCTGGAGCAACAACTGGCGGCGATCTGGCAAGACGTGCTCAAGCTTGAGCAGGTCGGCATCAGCGACAACTTCTTTGAGCTGGGCGGCGACTCGATCATTTCGATTCAAGTGGTCAGCCGTGCGCGGCAGGCTGGCATTCGCTTTACGCCCAAAGACCTGTTCCAGCACCAGACCATTCAGGCGCTGGCCGCTGTCGCGCAGACGGGCGAAGCGCAGCAAGTGATCGATCAGCAGCCGGTGACCGGCAGCACGGCGCTGTTGCCGATTCATCAGGAGTTCTTCGCTCAGGCGATTCCCGACCGTCATCACTGGAACCAGTCGGTGATGCTCAAGCCAACTCAAACCCTTGATGCCCAAGTGCTTGAGCAAGCGCTGGATGCGTTGGTGCTGCATCACGACAGCCTGCGTCTGGACTTTGTCGAGCAGGCTGACGGCTGGACAGCGAACTACCGCGACATCGCCACGCAAGCAGGTGAAACGATCCTCTGGCAAGTCGAGGTCGCTGACCTCGCAGCCCTTGAGACACTGGGTGAAAAGGCCCAACGCAGCTTGCAATTGAGCGGTGGCTCGCTGATTCGCGCGGTGCTGGCGAACCTTGCCGATGGCAGTCAGCGCCTGCTGCTGATCGTCCATCACCTGGTGGTCGATGGCGTGTCGTGGCGGATTCTGTTTGAAGACCTGCAAAACGCTTATCGGCAGATAGCGAGCGGCAATGCCGTGCAATTGCCGGCCAAGACCAGTGCGGTCAAAGCCTGGGCGGTTGCATTGCAGGACTACGCCGCGACGCCTGCGTTGCAGACTGAACTGGGCTTCTGGCAGCAACAATTGCAAGGCGCTTCGGCGGCATTGCCTTTCGACCGTCCGAACGGCGGTCAGCAACACGATCAGGCGCAGACCATTCGCAGCAAACTGGATCAGACCCTGACTCGTCAGCTGTTGCAGGATGCTCCGGCGGCTTATCGCACCCAGGTCAACGATCTGCTGCTGACCGCGCTGGCGCGGGTGATGGTGCGCTGGACCGGTGCCGACCACGCGCTGGTATTGCTCGAAGGCCACGGTCGCGAAGACCTGTTCGACAGCGTTGACCTGACGCGTACCGTCGGCTGGTTCACCAGTGTGTTCCCGGCGCGCCTGTCGCCGGTCGCGGAACCGGGCGCATCGCTTAAGCAGATCAAGGAACAACTGCGGGCGATTCCGCACAAAGGCATCGGCTTCGGCGCGCTGGCGCACCTGGGCGATGAGCCTGCTCGCCAGACCCTGCAAGCCCTGCCGGCACCGCGCCTGACCTTCAACTATCTGGGACAGTTCGACGGCAGCTTCGATGCCGCCGACCAGGCTTTGTTTGCACCGACCAGCGAATCCGGCGGCGCCGAAGTCAACCTGCAAGGCCCGCTGGGCAACCCGCTGGCGCTGAACGGCAAAGTCTTTGGCGGTGAACTGGACCTGAGCTGGACCTACAGCAGCGCGATGTTCGACGCCGCGACCATTCAGCGTCTGGCCGATGATTACGTGCAGGAATTGACTGCGTTGATCGGCCATTGCTGCGACAGCGTCAACCGTGGCGTGACGCCCTCGGACTTCCCGCTGGCGCAACTGTCGCAGACGCAACTCGATGCGCTGGTGCTCGAACCGCAGAGCATCGACGACATCTACCCTCTGTCGCCGATGCAGCAGGGCATGCTGTTCCATACGTTGCTCGAACACGGCAACGGCGACTACATCAACCAGATGCGCCTGGACGTCGACGGCGTCGATCCACAACGTTTCCGTGCCGCGTGGCAAGCGGTGGTGGATGCCCATGACATTTTGCGCACCGGGTTCTTCTGGCAGGGCGACTTGCCGCAACCGGTGCAAGTGGTGCAGCGTCAGGTGGAAGTGCCGTTCAGTGTGCTCGACTGGCACGGCAAAACCGGGCTGGACGCAGCGTTGCAAACCCTCGCCGATGAGGAGCGCGCTCTGGGTCTGGACCTGACCTGCGCGCCGCTGCTGCGACTGGTGCTGGTGCGCACCGCGACGGATCGTCATCACCTGATCTACACCAACCATCACATCCTGATGGATGGTTGGAGCAGTGCGCAGTTGCTCGGCGAAGTGTTGCAGCATTATCGCGGCGAAGCGGTGGCGCGTCCGGCGGGCCGCTATCGCGATTACATCGGCTGGCTGCAGCGTCAGGACAATGCGGCGGCCGAAGCCTACTGGCTGGCGACGCTCAACAACCTGCAAGAACCAACGCGTCTGGCCACTGCCATCGCGCGGCCGCATGACGGCTTGCCGAGCGTCGGTTATGGCGATCATTACCAAGTGCTGGACGCGGATCTGACTCAGCGTCTGGGTAAATTTGCCCGGGCCGCGAAAGTCACGGTCAACACCGTGGTGCAAGCCGCCTGGCTGTTGCTGTTGCAGCGTTACACCGGCAAAGACTGTGTGGCGTTCGGCGCCACCGTTGCCGGGCGTCCGGCGGATCTGCCGGGGGCCGAAGCGCAGATCGGTCTGTTCATCAACACCTTGCCGGTGGTTGCCGCGCCGCAAGCACAGCAGAGTCTGGCCAGTTGGCTGCAAGGGGTGCAGGCGCAGAATCTGGCATCGCGCGAGTTCGAACACACGCCATTGGCGGATATTCAGCGCTGGGCCGGGCAGGGCGGTGATGCGCTGTTCGACAGTTTGATGGTGTTCGAGAACTACCCGATTGCCGAAGCGCTGGAGCGCGGCGCACCGCAAGGTTTGCGTTTCGGCGCGGTGGCCAATCAGGAGCAGACCAACTATCCGCTGACCCTGTTGGTGAACATGGGCGCGCAACTGACGGTGCATTTCAGCTATCAGCGCGACAGCTTTGCCGACGCCAGCGTGGCGCAGTTGGGCGCGCACTTGCAGCGTCTGCTGAGCCAGATGACCGAGGCAGGCGAACGCGCACTCGGCGAGCTGAACCTGATCGAAAGCGCCCCGAACGTTGACAGCGATTTCGTCACCGACCTGTGCATTCATCACGGCATTGCTCGTCAGGTGACGGCGACCCCGGATGCGCTGGCAGTGACCTTCGGCAGCACGCAACTGACTTACGCCGAACTGGACGCGCAAGCCAATCGTCTGGCGCACAAGCTGATCGAACTCGGTGTCGGCCCGGAAGTGCGGGTAGGCGTGGCAATGCCGCGTTCCGAGCAGCTGCTTATCGCCCTGTTGGCGGTGCTCAAGGCCGGTGGCGCCTATGTGCCGCTGGACCCGGATTACCCGGCGGATCGCGTTGCTTACATGTTGGAAGACAGCCGTGCGCGGGTGTTGCTAACTGAGCAAGCCGTCGCCGCGACCCTGAGCGTGCCTGTTGATACCCAAACGTTGCTGATGGATCAGGTGTCGTTGAGTGGTTATTCCACTGACGCGCCGTTCACTAAGGTGCAACCAGACAACCTCGCCTACGTGATCTACACCTCCGGCTCCACCGGCAAGCCAAAAGGCGTGGCGATTGCCCATCGCAACGTCATGGCGCTGATCGACTGGTCGGCCAAGGTTTACAGCCGCGACGACATTCAAGGTGTATTGGCTTCGACGTCGGTGTGCTTCGATCTGTCGGTGTGGGAGCTGTTTGTCACGTTGGCCAATGGCGGCTCGCTGATCATCGCCCGTAATGCCCTAGAGCTGCCGCAACTGCCGGCCCGCGATCAGGTGCGCCTGATCAACACTGTGCCGTCAGCCATTGCTGCAATGCAGCGCGCCGGGCAGATTCCTCCGAGCGTGCGGATCATCAATCTGGCGGGTGAACCGCTCAAGCAAGGGCTGGTCGACGCGCTGTATCAACAGTCGACCGTCGAGCACGTTTTCGACCTGTACGGCCCGTCGGAAGACACCACCTATTCGACCTGGACTCGCCGCAGTGCCGGTGGTCAGCCGCGCATTGGTCGAGCCCTCGACCACAGCGCCAGTCACTTGCTCGACGCCGATTTGCACGTTGTCCCGCAAGGGGTTTCGGCTGAGCTGTACCTGTCTGGTGCCGGCATCACTCGCGGCTATCTGGGCCGTGCGGCGATGACCGCCGAGCGGTTTGTGCCCAACCCGCTCGCCAACAACGGTGAGCGCATGTACCGCACCGGCGACCTGATCCGCGAGCGCGAAGACGGCCGACTGGAGTACATGGGCCGCATCGACCATCAGGTGAAAATTCGTGGATTCCGCATCGAACTGGGCGAGATCGAGGCGCGATTGCTCGCTCAACCGGCAGTCACCGAAGCGGCGGTGCTGGCCGTCGAAGGCGAGGCTGGCGCGCAACTGGTGGCCTATGTGGTCGCCCCGCCACTGGATCTGTACGACGGCGAAGCGCAGCGGCTCCTGCGCGACGGACTAAAGACTGGCCTCAAGTCTTCGTTACCTGACTACATGATTCCCGCGCACCTGCTGTTCCTTGAGCAGTTGCCACTGACCCCCAACGGCAAACTCGACCGCAAGGCCTTGCCAGCGGTCGATGCCAGCCAGATGCAGGCCGCGTATGTCGCGCCGCACAGTGAGCTTGAGCAGCAGGTCGCGGCGATCTGGCAGCAAGTGCTCGACGTGCAACGCATCGGCCTGAACGATCACTTCTTCGAACTGGGCGGGCACTCGCTGCTGGCGGTCAACGTGGTGTCGCGCATTGCCCTGGAACTGGGCCTGACGCTGACCCCGCAACTGTTATTCCAGCACCCCGTCCTGAGCGACTTTGTCGCTCACCTCGATACAGGAGGCGGGGCAATCAACGAACAGAAACTGAGCAAGCTGGAAGCCCTGCTTGACGATATGGAGGAAGTCTGATGGACAAGAGTGTTGCTTTGAGGGTAGCCAAGCGCTTTATCAGTCTGCCGCTGGACAAACGTAAGCTGTACCTGGAAAAGATGCTCGAAGAGGGCGTCTCTCCGGCCAACCTGCCGATCCCGGAAACGCGTTCCGGGTTTACGGCGATTCCTCTGTCGTACGCCCAGGAACGGCAATTGTTCCTGTGGCAAATGGACCCGCACAGCACCGCGTACCACATCCCCAGCGCCCTGCGCCTCAAGGGGCGGCTGGATGTGGCGGCGCTGGAACGCAGCTTCAATGCCGTGGCGGCGCGTCACGAAAGTCTGCGCACCACTTTCGCCGAGCAGGGCGAAACCTTCTGTCAGGTGATCCATCCGCAACTGCCGCTGAGCATTACGTTGGCGCCGCTGCCGGAGGGCCTCGACGCCGCTGGCACGGACGCTGCGATCAAGGCCTTTGTCGAAAGTGAAACCGCGCGCCCGTTCAACCTGCAACAGGGCCCGCTCCTGCGTGTAGCGCTGCTGAAGGTGGCGCAAGACGATCACGTGCTGGTGCTGATCCAGCACCACATCATCTCCGATGGCTGGTCGATCAAAGTGCTGGTCAACGAACTGATCCAGCATTACGCCGCCGACACCAGCGGGCAGTCGCTGACGTTGCCGGCGCTGGAAGTGCAATACGCCGACTACGCGATCTGGCAGCGTCACTGGCTGGAAGCGGGCGAGCGCGAGCGGCAACTGGCTTATTGGGTCAAGACTCTGGGCGGCGAGCAGCCGGTGCTGGAGTTGCCGATCGATTTTCCCCGTCCGGCGGTGCAGAGCCTGCGCGGTGCGCGGCTCGAACTGGACTTGCCGGCGGATCTCGGTGATGCCCTCAAACAACTGGCCCAGCGCGAAGGCGCGAGCCTGTTCATGGTGTTGCTGGCATCGTTCCAGGCGTTGTTGCATCGCTACAGCGGCCAGGCGCAAATTCGCGTCGGTGTGCCGACGGCCAACCGTAACCGCGTCGAGACGGAGGGCCTGATCGGCTTCTTCGTCAACACCCAAGTCCTGAATGCCGAGGTGAACGGACAACTGCCGTTCAACCGATTGCTGGCGCAGGTCAAGCAAGCGGCGATGGACGCCCAGGCGCATCAGGATCTGCCGTTCGAGCAATTGATCGAAGCGCTGCAACCGGAACGCAGCCTTAGCCACAGCCCGGTGTTCCAGGTGATGTTCAACCACCAGACCCGCCGTGATCAGGGGCGTGGCGCGGTGCAACTGCCGCAGTTGAGTGTCGAGGATGTGCAGTGGGAAGGGCGCACTGCGCAGTTCGACCTGACCCTCAACACCTATGAGTCCAACGACGGCTTCGCCGCTGAACTGACCTACGCCACTGACTTGTTCAAGCCTGAGACCGTCGAGCGCATTGCCCGTCACTGGCAGCACCTGTTGCAAGGCATCGTGGCCGCACCGACCCAGCGTGTCGGCGAATTGCCGTTGCTGGAACGTGCCGAACATGGCGTGCTGTTGCGGGACTGGTTCCGCGTTGCCGATCACTCCGCGAAAGCCGAGTGCGTGCAGCAGGCTTTCGCCTTGCAAGCGCAGCAAACGCCGCAGGCCACCGCGCTGATCATCGGCGAAGACGTGCTGACCTATGGCGAACTGGATGCCCGGGCCAATCAACTGGCGCACAAACTGATCGAGGCCGGTGTCGGCGCGGATCAACTGGTCGGCATCGCCGTCGAGCGCAGTGTCGAGATGATTATTGGCCTGCTGGCGATCCTCAAGGCGGGCGGGGCGTATGTGCCGCTGGACCCGGCATATCCCGAAGATCGTCTGGCTTACATGATTGAGGACAGCGGCCTGCAATTGCTGCTGACCCAAACCCATTTGCAGGCGCAGCTGCCGATTCCGGCGGGCGTGCAGACGCTGTTGCTCGATCAGCCACACGGCTGGCTGGCGGCTTATCCACAGACCGCTCCGGACGTTGCGGTCAACGGCGAACATCTGGCCTATACGATCTACACCTCCGGTTCCACCGGCAAACCGAAAGGCGTGATGGTGCGCCATGCGGCGCTGAGCAACTTTGTCGCGAGCATGATCAAGCAGCCGGGAATCACGGCCTCTGATCGCATGCTGTCGCTGACCACGTTCTCGTTCGATATTTTCGGCCTGGAAATCTACGGCCCGTTGCTGGCCGGTGCCTGTGTGGTGCTGACCGGCAAGGACGTGCATCAAGACCCGCAAGCGGTGCTTGAACTGATCGAGCGCCACGCCGTTTCGGTGCTGCAAGCCACGCCGTCGACCTGGCGCATGCTGCTGGACAACGAACACGCCGCGATCCTCAACAGCCGCACGTTCCTCTGTGGCGGTGAAGCGCTGTCGCAGGAACTGGCGCAACGCATGCTGGCGCTGACGCCGAGCGTGTGGAACCTCTATGGCCCGACCGAGACGACCATTTGGTCGGCGCAACACGCCCTGAGCGCGGACAACAGCCGACCGTTCCTCGGCACGCCGATCGACAACACCGCGCTGTACATCCTCGGCAGCGACCTTGAGCTCAATCCGCTCGGCGCACCGGGTGAACTGCTGATCGGTGGCGATGGCCTGGCCCGTGGTTATTTCCAGCGCCCGAGCCTGACCGCCGAACGTTTTGTGCCGGACCCATTCGCGAAGAACGGCGCGCGTCTGTACCGCACTGGCGACCTGACCCGCTACCGCGCCGAGGGCGTGATCGAATACATCGGGCGGATCGACCATCAGGTGAAAATCCGTGGTTTCCGTATCGAACTGGGCGAAATCGAAGCGCGTTTACTCGCGCTCGACAGCGTGCGCGAAACCGTCGTGGTCGCGCAGGATGGCCCGACCGGCCCGCAACTGGTGGGCTACGTGGTGCCATCGGCGAGCGATGTTTCAGAGGCCGATCTACGCGCCGCGCTCAAGGCCAGCCTGAAGGCTGAACTGCCGGAATACATGGTGCCGGCGCACCTGCTGTTCCTCGCGCAACTGCCGCTGACCCCCAATGGCAAAGTCGACCGCAAGGCCCTGCCGGCGCCCGATGCCAGCCAATTGCAATCGACCTACAGCGCGCCGCAGACCGCCACCCAGCACACCGTCGCCGAGATCTGGCAAGCGGTGCTGAAACTCGATCGCGTGGGCCTCGGCGATAACTTCTTCGAACTGGGCGGCCACTCGTTGTTGGTCACGCAAGTGGTCTCACGGGTGCGTCAGGCGCTGAACGTTCAGGTGCCGCTGCGTACGCTGTTTGAACACAGCACGCTGGAAGATTTCGTCGCCGCGCTCGGTGTTGATCAGGCGCATCAGGAGCCGCCGATTGTCGCGTTGCCGCGCCTGCAACCGCTGGCGCTTTCGTATGCTCAGGAACGTCAATGGTTCCTCTGGCAACTGGAACCGACCAGCACCGCCTATCACGTACCGGCGGCGTTGCGTTTGCGTGGTGAGCTGGATCTGCCGGCGTTGCAGCGCAGCTTCGATACCCTGATCGAGCGCCACGAATCCCTGCGCACCTGCTTCGTCGAAGAGCAGGGCCAGACCCTGCAAGTGATTCAGGCCCATGGAACGCTGGATCTGCACGTGCAGGACGTTGCCGCCGATCTGGATGAGGCCGCGCTGCAAGCGCTGGTCGCCGAAGAAACCCTGCACCTGTTCAATCTTCAAAAAGGCCCGCTGCTGCGGCTCAAATTGTTGCGTCTGGCCGCTGACGACCACGCACTGGTTATCACCTTGCACCACATCGTCTCCGATGGCTGGTCGATGACCGTCATGGTTGATGAGCTGGTGGCGTTGTACGCCGCTTACAGCCAGGGTAAGACCGTGCAACTGCCAGCGCTGCCGGTGCAATACGCGGACTACGCCGTGTGGCAAAAGCAGTGGATGGACGCCGGTGAACGCGAGCGTCAGTTGAGCTATTGGACTGCGCAACTGGGTGACGGTGATCAGCCGCTGCTGGAACTACCGACCGACCGCCCACGTCCGCCCGAACAAAGCTATCGCGGTGCCCGTCGCGACATCCCGCTGAGTCTGGAGCTGGCGACTGCGCTCAAGCAGGTTGCCCAGCGTGAAAACGTCACGCTGTTCGCACTGTTGCTGGCGTCGTTCCAGACCTTGCTGCATCGCTACAGCGGTCAGGCCGACATCCGCGTCGGCGTGCCGGTGGCCAACCGCAACCGGGTCGAGACTGAAGGGCTGATTGGCTTCTTCGTCAACACGCAAGTGCTGAAAGCCGAATTCGACAGTCAGCAGACCTTCCGCAGCCTGCTCCAGCAAGTGAAAAACACCGTGCTCGGCGCACAGGCGCATCAGGATCTGCCGTTCGAACAACTGGTCGATGCGCTGCAACCGGAGCGCAGCCTCAGTCACAGTCCGTTGTTCCAGGTGCTGCACAACCACCAGAGCCAAGCCCGTCAGGCACAAGGCGCCACGCGCTTGCCGAACATCGAGATTGCAGGCCTGAGCTGGGCGTCGAACACCGCGCAGTTCGATCTGACCCTGAACACCTTCGAGTCCACCGACAACGTCTGGGCCGAGCTGACCTACGCTACCGACCTGTTCGACGCACCGACCATCGCGCGCCTGTCGCAACACTGGACGAATCTGCTGCAAGGCATCGTCGCCGACAGCGGCCAGCGCATCGCCGACCTGCCGCTGCACGACGCCGCCGAGCGTGCGGCGACCTTGCTGCAATGGAACCCGGCCGTGGCCGATTTTTCGAGCGAGCAGTGCCTGCATCAGCTGATAGAAGCCCAGGCTGCCCGCGCACCGCAAGCGATTGCCGTGACCTGTGCCGGGCAATGCCTGACTTACGGCGAACTCAACAGCCGCGCCAATCAGTTGGCCCACCAATTGATCGCCAGCGGTGTCGCCCCCGATGTGCGCGTCGGTCTGGCGGTGGAGCGCAGCCTCGACATGCTGATCGGGCTGCTGGCGATCCTCAAGGCCGGCGGCGCTTACGTGCCGCTTGACCCGAGCTACCCGGAAGAACGCCTGAGCTACATGATCGGCGACAGCAGCATCTCGCTGCTGCTGACCCAAAGTCATTTGCTCGGTCGCCTGCCGGTGCCGGACTCGGTCCGCAGCTTGATGCTTGATCAGGAGCGCGACGGTCTCGAAGGCTACAGCGACAATAATCCGCTAGTCAGCATGAGCCCGGACAACCTGGCTTACGTGATCTACACCTCCGGTTCCACCGGCCAGCCGAAAGGCACGTTGCTGGCTCATCGCAACGTGCTGCGTCTGTTCGAAGCCACGGGGGCGTGGTTCGATTTTGGCTCGGCCGATGTCTGGAGCCTGTTCCACTCCTACGCCTTCGACTTCTCGGTGTGGGAGATCTTCGGTGCGCTGCTCTACGGCGGCAAACTGGTGGTGGTGCCTTACGAGGTCAGCCGTTCGCCGGAAGATTTTTACGCCTTGCTCTGCCGCGAAGGCATCACCGTGCTCAACCAGACGCCGTCGGCGTTCAAGCAATTGATGCAAGTGGCGTGCGCCCCGGAACACGCCGCGCAACAGCCGTCGCTGCGTTACGTGGTGTTCGGTGGCGAGGCGCTGGAGGTCAAGAGCCTGCGCCCGTGGTTCGAGCGTTTTGGCGATCAGGCGCCGCAACTGATCAACATGTACGGGATTACCGAAACCACCGTGCACGTGACCTACCGGCCGATTTCGCTGGCCGATCTGCAAGGCGATGTCGGCAGCCCGATCGGCGAGCCGATTCCGGATCTGTCGTGGTACTTGCTCGACGGTGATCTGAACCCGGTCGCCAAAGGCTGTATCGGTGAGCTGTACATCGGGCGCGCCGGCCTGGCGCGGGGTTATCTGAACCGTGCGGATCTGACCACCCTGCGTTTCATTCCCGATCCGTTTGCCGCTGATGGCGGGCGTCTGTACCGCACCGGTGACCTGGCGCGTTACCGCGCTGACGGGGTCATCGAATACGTCGGGCGCATCGACCATCAGGTGAAGATTCGCGGATTCCGTATCGAACTCGGCGAGATCGAAGCGCAATTGCTGGAACAAGCCGCCGTGCGCCAAGCCGTGGTGCTCGCGCAACCGGGCCTCAGTGGTCAGCAACTGGTGGCGTATCTGGTGCCAGACGATGTCGCGCTGCTCGACGCCAGCCCGGCCGAACAAGGCCTGTGGCGTGACAAAGTGCGTGCCGAACTCAAGGAAAACTTGCCGGATCACATGATCCCTGCGCACCTGTTGCTGCTGGCGCAACTGCCGCTGACCGCCAACGGCAAACTCAACCGCAGCGCGTTGCCGTCCCCGGATGCCAGTCAGGCGCAGCAGGCGTATCAAGCGCCGCAAAGTGAGCTGGAACAGCGTTTGGCGGCGATCTGGCAAGACGTGCTGAAACTGCCGCAAGTGGGCCTCAACGATAACTTCTTCGAACTGGGCGGCGACTCGATCATTTCGATTCAAGTGGTCAGCCGTGCTCGTCAGGCCGGCATTCGCCTCAATCCCAAAGACCTGTTCCAGCACCAGACCGTGCAACGTCTGGCGCTGGTCGCGCAACTGGGCGAGGACGAGTCGAGTATCGATCAACAAGCGGTGACAGGCGCGGCTTTGCTACTGCCGATTCAGCAGCAGTTTTTCGAAGATGACATCCCTGAACGTCACCACTGGAACCAGTCGGTGCTGCTCAAGCCACGTCAGCCTCTGGACGCTGAAAAGCTCGAGCAAGTGCTGCGCGCGCTGGTGGCCCATCACGATGCCTTGCGCCTGAATTTCACTCAGCGCGATGGCGCGTGGCAGGCCGAGCACCGGGTGGTGGAAGCCCCATCGCAAAACCTGCTGTGGCAGGAAGACGTCGCTGATGCCGCCGCCCTTGAAGCCCTGGGCAACCGCGCCCAGCGCAGCCTTGATCTGCAAAACGGGCCGTTGCTGCGTGCGGTGTTGGCGACCCTGGCCGACGGCACTCAACGTTTGCAGTTGGTGATTCATCACCTGGCGGTGGACGGGGTGTCGTGGCGGATTTTGCTCGAAGACCTGCAAAACGCGTATCAGCAATTGCTCAATGGTCAGCCGTTGAGCCTGCCGTCCAAGACCAGCGCCTTCAAGGACTGGAGCGAGCAATTGCAGCGCTACGCCAACAGCCCGGTGTTGCAGCAAGAGCTGGCGTACTGGCAGGCCTGCCTCAGCGATGTCAGCACTGATCTGCCGTGCAAGCGCGTGGACGCCGGTCAGCAAAACCGGTTGGCGCAAACCGTGCAGACACGTCTGAGCGCCGATTTGACCCGACAACTGCTGCAGGAAGCCCCGGCGGCTTACCGCACGCAGGTCAATGACCTGTTGCTGACGGCGCTGGCGCGAGTCATCGGCCGCTGGAGCGGGCAGGCGTCGACGCTGATTCAGCTCGAAGGCCATGGTCGCGAAGAGCTGTTCGACGGGGTCGATCTGACCCGCACCATCGGTTGGTTCACCAGCCTGTTCCCGGTGCGCCTGACCCCGGCGGCGACGGCGGGCGAGTCGATCAAACAGATCAAGGAGCAACTGCGCTCGATCCCCGACAAAGGCATCGGTTTCGGCGCGCTGCGCCACCTCGGTGATGCACAGGCACAGCAGAGCTTGCGCGCCATGCCGACACCGCGCATAACCTTCAACTATCTCGGTCAGTTCGACGGCAGTTTCGACGGCGATGCCACCGCGCTGTTCGTGCCGGCACCGGACAATGCCGGTCTCGATCAGAGCCCGGACGCACCGCTGGGCAACTGGCTGACCCTCAACGGTCAGGTGTATGGCGGCGAACTGCGGGTGGGTTGGACGTTCAGCAGCGAACGTTTCGACAGCGCGGTCATTGAAGCGCTGGCGGCGGATTACGCCGAGGAACTGGCCGTGTTGATCGGCCATTGCCTGACCCCGGGCATCGAAGGCCTGACCCCGTCGGACTTCCCCTTGGCTGGCCTGACTCAGGCGCAACTCGACGGCTTGCCATGGCCGGCGCCGCAGATTGCCGACGTTTATCCGCTTTCGGCGATGCAGCAGGGCATGTTGTTCCACAGCCTTTACGAACAGGCCACTGGCGATTACATCAACCAGGTGCGCCTCGACGTCGAAGGCCTCGACCCGCAACGCTTCCAGCAAGCCTGGCAAGCGGCGGTGGATAACCACGACATCCTGCGCACCAGTTTTGTCTGGCAGGGTGAACTGGCGCGTCCGGTGCAAGTGGTGCACAAGCAACTGGACATGCCGTTCAGCGTGCTCGACTGGCGCGAACGCGGCGATGGCCAGAGCGAATTGAATGCACTGGCCGCCGCTGAGCAGGCGCAAGGTTTCGACCTGAGTAAGGGGCCGTTGCTGCGCATGGTCGTGGTGCGTCTGGATGACCAGCGTTGTCATCTGATCTACACCAACCATCACATCCTGATGGACGGCTGGAGCAATTCGCAGTTGCTCGGCGAAGTGCTGCAACGCTACAGCGGCATTGCTCAACCGGCACTGGCCGGGCGTTATCGCGATTACATCGAATGGCTGCAACGTCAGGACGTGCAGGCCAGCGAGCACTACTGGACTGCGCAACTGGCCGACTTGCAGGCGCCGACCCTGCTGGCGCAGGCGTTGCAGGCACAACGCGGGGATGCGTCGCGGGACGGGCATGGCGAGCACTTCTGTGTTGTCGATGCCGAGCAGACCCGTCGTCTGGGCGAGTTCGCCCGCCAGCAAAAAGTCACGCTCAACACACTGATTCAGGCGGCGTGGTTGCTGCTGTTGCAGCGCTTGACCGGTCAACAGAGCGTCGCGTTCGGCGCCACGGTGGCGGGGCGTCCGACTGAACTCAAAGGTGTCGAGCAGCAGATCGGCCTGTTCATCAACACCTTGCCGGTGATCGCCAGCCCCCGCGCGCAATCGAGCGTTGCTGAGTGGTTGCAGAGCGTACAGGCGCAGAACCTGGCCCTGCGCGAGCATGAACACACGCCGTTGTTCGACATTCAACGTTGGGCCGCGCGCAATGGTGAAGCGCTGTTCGACAACATTCTGGTGTTCGAGAACTACCCGGTGTCCGAGGCGCTGGAGCAGGGCGCACCGCAGGAATTGCGCTTTGGCGAGATCAACAACCATGAACAGACCAACTACCCGCTGACCTTGCTGGTGCACTTGAGCGACGAGTTGTCGATGCACTTCAGCTACCAGTGCGAAAGTTTCGCGGCGCACAGCGTGGCGCAGTTGGGTGAGTTCTTGCAGCGCTTGCTCGGGCAGATGAGCGAGTCGGGCGAGCGTTCGCTGAGTGAGTTGAACCTGATCGAAAGCGTGCCGAGCGTCGCTGCCGATTTCGTCACCGAGCTGTGCATTCATCAGGGCATTGCTCGTCAGGTGACGGCCACCCCGGATGCATTGGCGGTGACTTTCGGCAGCAATCAGCTGACTTACGCTGAGCTCGACGCGCAAGCCAATCGTCTGGCGCACAAGCTGATCGAGTTGGGTGTCGGCCCGGAAGTGCGGGTGGGCGTGGCGATGCCGCGTTCCGAGCAGTTGCTTATCGCCTTGCTGGCGGTGCTGAAGGCCGGTGGCGCCTACGTGCCGCTGGACCCGGATTACCCGGCGGATCGCGTTGCTTACATGCTCGACGACAGCGGTGCGCGGGTGTTGCTGACCGAGCAAGCGGTCGCCGTGACCCTGAGTGTGCCGAGCGATACCCAAACGCTGCTGCTGGATCAGGTGTCGTTGAGTGGTTATCCGAGCAGTGCACCGCAAACATCGGTCGCGCCGGACAACCTCGCTTACGTGATCTACACCTCCGGCTCCACCGGCAAACCCAAAGGCGTGGCGATTACCCATCGCAACGTCATGGCGCTGATCGACTGGTCGGCCAAGGTTTACAGCCGCGATGACATCCAAGGTGTGCTGGCTTCGACGTCGGTGTGCTTCGATCTGTCGGTGTGGGAGCTGTTTGTCACGTTGGCCAACGGTGGTTCGCTGATCATCGCGCGCAATGCGTTGGAGCTGCCTCAACTGGCAGCCCGCGACCAGGTGAGCCTGATCAACAGCGTGCCGTCAGCCATTGCTGCATTGCAACGCGCGGGGCAGATTCCGTCGAGCGTGCGGATCATCAATCTGGCGGGTGAACCGCTGAAACAAGGCATGGTGGATGCGCTGTATCAGCAGTCGACCGTCGAGCACGTTTTCGACCTGTACGGCCCGTCGGAGGACACCACCTATTCGACCTGGACTCGCCGCAGTGCCGGTGGTCAGGCGAGGATCGGTCGTGCCCTCGACCACAGCGCCAGTCACTTGCTCGACGCCGATTTGCACGTTGTCCCGCAAGGGGTTTCGGCTGAGCTGTACCTGTCTGGTGCCGGCATCACTCGCGGCTATCTGGGCCGTGCGGCGATGACCGCCGAGCGGTTTGTGCCTAACCCACTCGCCGCCAATGGCGAGCGCATGTACCGCACCGGCGACCTGATCCGCGAGCGCGAAGAGGGCGATCTGGAGTACATGGGGCGCATCGACCATCAGGTGAAAATTCGCGGCCTGCGTATCGAACTGGGCGAAATCGAAGCGCGTCTGGTGGCGCACGTCGCCGTGCGTGAAGCCGTGGTCGTGGCCAGTGAAGTGCTGGGCAGCCAACAATTGATCGCCTATCTGGTGCCGAGCGATCCGGTGATTGTCGATGCCAGCGCTGAACAGCAACGTGAACTGCACGACGATCTCGGCACTTGGCTGGGTGCAACCCTGCCGGATTACATGGTGCCGACTCACCGTCTGTGGCTGGCGCAACTGCCGCTGACCCCCAACGGCAAGATTGATCGCAAGCGCTTACCGGCGTTGGAACTCACGGCGGCGCAACAACACGTCGAACCGGTCAACGCCACCGAGCAGGCGCTGGTGGACATCTGGAAAGACGTGCTGGGCCTGGCGCAGGTCAGCACCACCGACAGCTTCTTCGCCCTCGGCGGGGACTCGATCATCTCGATTCAAGTGGTCAGCCGTGCCCGTCAGCAAGGCCTGGAACTGAGCCCGAAAGACCTGTTCCAGCACCCGACCATCGAGCAACTGGCGCAACGCGTCGCAAGCACCTCAGACGTACCGGTGGCAGCGCTGATCGACATGCCTCTGCACGGCTTGAGTGATGCGCAAATCGCGCAATTACCGCTGCCGCAGGATCAGTTGGCAGGGCTTTATCGCCTGTCGCCGATGCAGCAGGGCATGCTGTTCCTCGGCCTGAATTCGCCGGAATCGGATCTGTACGTCAACCAGTTGAGTGTGCCGGTGCAAGGCCTTGATCCCCTGCGCCTGAAAGCCGCTTGGGCAACGGTCAGCCGTCGCCACGACATCCTGCGCACCGGTTTTCTCTGGCAGGACATGGCCGAGCCGCTGCAATTCGTGCTCGCTGACCCGCAGTTGCCGATCAGCCTGCTTGACTGGCGCGAACAGGATCACTCGGCCGAAGCCTTGCAGGCGCTGGCGGATAGCGAGCGGGCCAAGGGCTTCGATCTCGACCAGCCACCGCTGCAACGGTTGGCGCTGGTGCGGGTAGATGAGGACAGCTATCAGCTGATCTGGACCTACCACCACATCCTGATCGACGGCTGGAGCAGTTCGCAGTTGATCGGCGAAGTGCTGAGCCAGTATTCCGGCAAGCCGCTGGCCGACGCCGTTCCATATCGCCGCTACATCAACTGGCTGCAACAGCAGGACGCCAACGCCAGCGAAGGGTTCTGGCGTCAGCATTTGAACCTGCTCGACGAACCGACCTATCTGGCCGACGCCGTCACGCGTACTGGCAGCGGTCGTGGTCACGAGGCGCTTTACAGCCGCTTGGGTGAGCAGCGCACCGAACAGCTCAAGGCTTTTGCGCAAGCTCAGCAAGTCACGCTGAACACCTTGGTGCAGGGCGCATGGCTGATGCTGCTCAGCCGTTACAGCGGTCAACGCTGCGTGGCCTTCGGCGCCACGGTGGCGGGGCGTCCGGCGAGTCTGCCGGCGTCGGAATCGATCCTTGGCCTGTTCATCAATACGTTGCCGGTGATCAAGGACGTGCCGGCCGAGCAAGCGGTGGGGCCGTGGCTGCGTGAGTTGCAGGACTTCAACCTGGAAATGCGAGAGCGCGAGTACACCCCGCTGACCGACGTCCAGCGTTGGGGCGGCCGCGCCGGGCAGTCGCTGTTCGACAGCATCATCGTGTTCGAGAATCACCCGATCGACCAGGCATTGCGCGAATGGCGCGACGACTCGCTGAAGTTCGGCGAGATCAATAACTCTGGCCTGACCAACTTCCCGATGGACTTGATGGTCACGCTCGAAGAAGGTCTGGTGATCGAGTACATGTTCCTGCGCGAGCATTTCGACCGGGCGACGGTGGAAGGCATCCGCAGCAACATGGAAGGCCTGCTCGTTGCGTTGACGGAAGATGCCGCGCAACCGCTGGGCCGCATCGGTCTGCCGACCGGCCATGCATGCATCGCGCAGGCTTTGCCGGCTCCTTCGCAAGAACCGGCAGTGCACCAGCGCATCGCACAATGGGCACAAGCGCATGCAGGCCAAACTGCATTGATCTTCAATGGCGAGACCTTCAGCTACGGCCAGATCGAGGCCCGGGCCAATCGTCTGGCCCATGCGCTGATCGCCGAAGGTGTCGGCCCGGAAATCCGCGTCGGTGTGGCCCTGCCACGCAGCGAAAACATGATCGTCGCGCTGTTGGCGGTGCTCAAGGCCGGAGGCGCTTATGTGCCGCTGGACGCGACGTATCCGCGCGAACGTCTGAGTTATCTGATGCGCGATTCCGGCATTGCGCTGTTGCTCAGTGATTCGAGTCTGCGTCAGGTGATGCCCGCGCAGGCCAACCTGCATGTGCTGGAACTCGATCAACTGGATTTGAGCGCTCAGGCAGCGGTGGCGCCACAGGTTGCGGTGCAACCGGGCAACCTCGCCTACGTGATTTATACCTCCGGTTCCACCGGCCAGCCCAAAGGCGTCGGTGTGGCGCATGGACCGTTGGCGATGCACTGCCAGGCCATCGGCCAGCGTTACGAAATGAGCGAAGCCGACTGCGAATTGCACTTCATGTCGTTCGCGTTCGACGGCGCGCATGAGCGCTGGCTGACCACCCTGACGCATGGCGGGCGCCTGCTGATCCGTGATGACAGCCTGTGGACGGCCGAGCAGACCTACAACGCTCTGCATGAGCATGGCGTGACCGTGGCGGCGTTCCCTCCGGTGTACTTGCAGCAACTGGCCGAGCACGCCGAACAGCACGGTAACCCGCCGCCGGTACGGATCTACTGCTTCGGCGGTGATGCGGTGCCGGTGGCGAGTTTCGAATTGGCCAAACGGGCACTGAAACCGCACTACATCATCAATGGCTACGGCCCGACCGAAACCGTGGTGACGCCGCTGATCTGGAAGGCCAGTGCTGACGATCAGTGCGGTGCGGCCTACGCGCCGATCGGCAGTGTGGTCGGTGAGCGCAGCGGTTATGTGCTCGATGCCGACCTAAATCCGCTGCCGGCCGGCATTGCCGGTGAGCTGTACCTCGGTGGCGCGTTGGCTCGCGGTTATCTGGGACGTGCCGGCGGCACTGCGGAGCGCTTCGTTGCCAACCCGTTCAGCGCCGATGGCAGTCGCCTGTACCGTACCGGCGACCTGGTGCGCCAGCGTGAGGACGGCACCGTCGACTACCTGGGACGAATCGACCACCAAGTGAAAATCCGTGGTTTCCGCATCGAGCTGGGTGAAGTCGAGGCGCGTCTCAAGCAGCAGCCGGGCGTGCGTGACGCCGCCGTGGTGGCCCGCGAGGGTGTCAGCGGCAAGCAACTGCTCGGCTATGTGCTGGCTGCTTCCGATACACCGGCAGACGGTTTGTGCGAACGCTTGCGCGAGCAACTCAAGGCCAGCCTGCCGGATTACATGGTGCCTGCGCATTTGATGGTGCTTGAGCGCATGCCGCTGACGCCGAACGGCAAACTCGACCGCAAGGCCCTGCCGAACCCGGACGCTGAACAGCGTCTGGTGTACGTGGAACCACGCACTGAGCTGGAAAAAGCCTTGGCGAAGATCTGGCAGGACGTGCTGAAAATCGAGCGCGTCGGGCTCACCGACAACTTCTTCGAACTGGGCGGCGATTCGATCCTCAGTCTGCAAGTCGTGGCCCGCAGCCGTGTACTCAAGGCCCAGGGCCTGAGCCTGAAACTGCGCGACCTGATGCAGAAACCGAGCATCGCCGAACTGGTGGCCAGCGTGCAGGGCGCTGCTGAAAAAACTTCCGGGCTGCTGGCGATGAACGCTGAGGTCAAGGGTGTTGCGCCGCTGTTCTGCATTCACGCGGGCTTCGGCACGGTGTTCGACTACGAGCCATTGGCGCGCCGCTTGGGCGGTCGCCGTCAGGTGTTGGCGATTCAGTCGCGGATGTTGCTCGATCCGGCTTTCAACGATGTTTCGTTGCAGGACATGGCCAGCAATTACGTCGCGCAGATCCGCGAGAAACAGCCGCACGGGCCTTACCATCTCTTGGGCTGGTCGCTGGGCGGGACGTTGGCGATGTTGATGGCCGCACAATTCGAACAGGCCGGGCAGACGGTCAAGTTCATCGGTCTGGTGGACAGCTTCGTGCCATCCGCCAAGGTCAACGAAGGGGCGGTGGATGATTGGCAGGCCGATCTGCGTGACTTCCTGCGGGTGACCCTGCCGGACGCCGCGCTGGGCTTGAGCATCGACGACGAAGAAACGCCGCAGAACCTGCGTGCATTGTTCGCCGCGGCCATAAGCGCCGAACGCAGCGCCTCAACCTACGTGGCACTGGGCGCCGATGAACTGGCCCATGTGTTCAGCGTGGCGCGCCGGCTCAAGCAACTGTCGTTGCAACTGGATCGCTGTGCACCGCTGGTGGTCAATCCGATCTGCTGGTGGACCCTGGGGCGCGAAGAGGAGGCGATGGAACTGGCGGTGCAACTCGAACAGCCAGGCATGGGCGGCGAATGGCTCGATTGCGGGCACTTCCAGATCCCGCGCGATGAAACTTTCCTCTCCGAGGCTGAAGAAATGCTCGGCGAGATCGTTGAACCAGTAGCCATGTCCTGAACTTGCTCTGAACTTGAAAAACCGCTCGGGCGCCTGATGGCGTTCGACCGGTCTGGAGATTTGAATGTCGTTGAACCCTGATATCGCCGCGTTTCTGCAACTGGTCGGCAACGGCCGGGCCAGTGGCAAGCGCGTCGGCATGCATGAGCTGAGCCCGGCACAAGCCCGTGAACAATTCGATCAATCGTCGTTGTTGATGGATGCCGGTGGTGAAGAGCTGCAAGTGGTGAATGAACTGCAATTGCCCGTGCGCGACGGCACGCGCCTCAACGCACGGATTTACAGCAATCAGCCTTTGAATGCAGGTGCCGGTCGCCCGGCGCTGTTGTATTTCCATGGCGGCGGTTACGTGGTCGGCAGTCTCGATTCCCATGATTCGCTGTGCCGGGCTTTGGCTTCGATGGCTGATTGTGTGGTGCTTTCGGTGGCTTATCGCTTGGCGCCTGAGTTTCGCTTTCCAACGGCGGCCGATGATGCCTGCGATGCCTGGGATTGGCTGGTAGCCAGCGCGCAGGATCTGGGCATCGACGCCGCGCGCCTGGCAATTGCCGGTGACAGCGTCGGCGGCAGCCTGGCCACGGTACTCGCCGCACAACTGGCGGATGCCACCGTACAGCCGCGCTTGCAGGTGCTGATTTATCCGGTCACTGATGCCAGTCGCAGCACGCCTTCCATTGAGCAGTTCGGGGAAGGGTATCTGCTGGAAAAGGCTTCGCTGCAGTGGTTCTACGAGCACTATCAACGCGAGGTCAGCGATCGTCTCGATCCGCGCTTCTCGCCGTTGCTGGCAGAGGTCAGCGCGAACGTGGCGCCCGTGCTGCTGGTCTTGGCCGAGTGTGATCCGTTGCACGATGAGGGCGTGGCGTATGCGCGTCATTTGCAGGCGGCGGGGGTTGAGGTGGAATTGAAGGTGTATGAGGGTATGACCCACGATTTCATGCGTATGGGCGCGATCATTGATGAGGCTGAAGAGGCGCAGCAGCATATTGCTGAGCGCTTGGTAGAGGTGTTTGCTGTGGCTTGAAGGGATGGGTGAATATCCGTTGCTGCGGTAACGGCTGATTAGGGTTCCGCCCTTACGGCGGGTCACTTTGGCAAACGCCCCAAAGTAACCAAAGGTCTGTGCCCTGACGTACGGCCCTCGCTGTGGCTCGGGTTCCTTCGCTGCGGGATTGATCCGGGGGCATCGCCTCCGGTTTGCTTCGCTGCACCTCCTCTCGATGTGTTTGGCTGCGCCAAACGGTCGCTGCGCTCCCACCCCCGGATCAATCCCTCCACTCAGCCTGCCGACGGGGCCGGTGGATCAAGATCAAGAACTGCAGCCGAGCTAACGCTCATCCTGTTGACGGGTGTTTGGATTTTTTGTTGGGTTTGCCACGCTATTTGAACGGAAAAACGGTCCGATTTGTGGGCTTTTCAGATTCGAATTCAGCTCTATGTTTTGCCGTTGCCAACTGATTTCGAAAACCTCGATAGGGGCGATATCGCAGATCGCCTCACCCGCTCCACCCCCACTGAACAGGATGAGCGTTAGCTCGGCTGCAGTTCTTGATCTTGCCGTGCTGGCCCCTTCGGCAGGCTGAGTGGAGGGATTGCTCCGGGGATTAGGCGCGAAGCGCCGTTTGGCGAAGCCAAACACATCGAGAGGAGGTGCAGCGAAGCAAACCGGAGGCGATGTCCCCGGATCGATTCCGTAACGAAGGAACCCCGAGCTCCAGCGAGCGGGCCGAACGCCGGGGCCCAGCCTTTTGCTTACTTTTCGGCGTTTGGAAAAGTGAGTCGCTGTAAGAGCGAAACCGCCAGCCGCAACACCCGAAAAAACGGATATACACCCAAAACCCCAAGAGCATGGTCGGCCCTAAAGCCGCCAAGCCCAATTAGCTCAAAAAAAAACGCCGGCAGATGCCGGCGTTTCAGTGAGCGCAGAGCGTATTACCAGTTGTAGGTCACGTCAGCAGTCATGGTGCGGCCTTCACCGTAGTAGCAGTCGAGGGTGCTGTTGCACGCGGCAACGTATTTCTCGTCGGTGAGGTTCTGCAGGTTGGCTTGCAGCTTCACGCCTTTGATGTGCAGCGGCGATTTTTCCAGGTCGTAGGAGACCATGGCGTCATACACGGTGTAGGACGGGATCTGGAAGGAGTCCGACTCGTAGTCCGAACCGTAGCTGCTGCGCACGTAGCGTGCACCCAGACCCATACCGAAACCGGCCAGGGCAGTGGAGACATCGAAGTCGTAGTTGACCCAGGCGGACGCGGTCAGTGGTGGACGCATCGCCAGGGTGCGACCTTCGCGACCGTCGTTGTCTTTTTCCCACTTGGTCTGGTTGCGCGACACCGAAGCCAGTACGCGCAGGTTCTGGGTGACATTGACCTTGCCTTCCAGCTCGACACCACGGGAGCGCACGGTGCCGCTCTGGGTGCTGAAACCCGGATTGTCGAGGTCGGAGGTGAGCATGTTGTCCTGATCGATCTGGTAGGCCGACAACTGGATAAAGCCATCAATGAACGTCGGCTCGTACTTGATACCGACTTCGTACTGCTTGCCGGTGGTCGGTTCGAATGCGCCGCCGCTCATGTCGGTACCGGTTTGCGGCAGAAACGATTCGGCGTAGCTCACGTAAGGCGTGATGCCATTTTCGAACTCGTAGCCAAGGCCGGCACGACCGGTGAACTTCTCGTCCTTCTGGTTGCTGTGACCGCCGGTCAGTGGTTGCTTGTTGTCAGTCTCGGCGAAGTCATAACGACCGCCGAGGGTCAGGAACCACTGGTTCCAGCGCAGTTGATCCTGAGCGTACAGGCCGGTCTGGGTAATGGTGTTATCCCACTTGTACGGCTGGCGGAAGTTGATCTGGCTGCCATACACCGGGTTGTACAGGTCGATACCCGGCGCGGTGCGGTCATAGAGACCGAGGAACTTTGAGTTGGAGTGGTAGTAGTCCACGCCCAGCAGCACCGTGTGCTCGATATCGGCAGTCTTGAACTTGGCCTGGGCAATGTTATCGATGCCGTAAACCTTGTTGTGCTGCGACCAGTCCACCGCGTAACGGCTCTGGAAACTGTTGTCGTTGAGACCGGTGACCGGGTTGGTCGGGAACGAATAGCCGTGCAGCGGCGCCACGTACTGGTCGTTGACGTCGGCGTAACGAGCGTTCTGTTTCAGGGTCCAGACGTCGTTGAGTTCGTGGGCGATTTCGTAACCGACGACGAACTGTTCACGGTGGTACTTGTTCACGTCCGGTTCGCCGATGAAGCGGCTGCGGCTGATGCGCCCGTTAGAGGTGCTTTTGACCGTGCCAAAGGCTGGCAGACCTTGAGCTTCCGGTACGTCGTGATCTTTCTGGTACTGACCGAATACGGTGATGGTGGTGCGGTCATTCGGCAGCCAGGTCAGGCTTGGCGCCAGCAACATGCGGTTCTGGTTGGCGTAGTCGATGGCCGAACTGCTGTCGTTGAACACGCCGGTCAGGCGATAGAGGAATTCGCCCTGATCGTCGATCGGGCCACCGAAGTCGAAGGCACCGTATTTACGGTCATAGCTGCCGCCACCGATTTTCACTTCATGCAGCGGGGTAGCCGTCGGACGCTTGCTGACCATGTTGACGATGCCGCCTGGCTGGTTCTGCCCGTAAAGTACCGATGCCGGGCCCTTGAGCACTTCGACGCGCTCCAGGGTGTACGGGTCGATTTGCAGCGAACCGCCGGTGCTGCCGCCGCCGTATGGCATGTGCAGACCATCGAGGTACAGCGGAGTAGGGGAGAAACCACGGGAGGTCGGTTCGTCGAAAATCTTCACCCGGTCCGAGAAACCGCCGCCGGTCATGCCTGGTGTGTAAAGCAGGGCTTCGGTGACCGACTTCGAGCCGCGCATCTTGATTTCGTCTTGTGTCACGACGTTGATGGTCTGCGGGATTTCCTTGAGCGACGAATCGGTCTTGGACCCGGAGGCGCTGCGCTTGGCGACGATTCCGTCAACCGGGCCCCAGGCCGATTCCGCGGTGGCGGAAATACTGGTCGGTGCCAGATCCAGGCTTGCACCGCTGCTGCGGCCGCGCAACGCGACGTTGTTGCCCTGAACGCTGTAGGCGATGTCGGTGCCTTTGAGCAATTGCGCGATGGCGGCGGTTGGTTCCAGGTTACCGCTGACGGCGGTGCTGCGCAGACCACTCACTTCATCCGGGCTGTAAAGCACCTGAAGGTTGGTCTGGCGACCGAATTCCTGCAAGGCGCTCCCCAGCGACTGTGCAGGAATATTGATCGCCACGGCGGCGGCCTGAGCCTGACCTGCGATTGGCAAGGTCAGGGCCATGGCGCAAAGCGCTGGCAACGTGGAACGCAAGGAGCGGCGGATCAGCAGAGCCTTGGCGAGCGGGTGGAGTCCGTGCGGTGCGGGCATTGTTCTTCTACTCTTCAAAGTGTTGACTGAGAACTATTTCTATTAACTGTAAGTAAGACGTTGAGCCTTCCGAAAACCGGAAAGGCTCAACGCATTTTTTTTACAAATTTTTCACAATCAGGCGGGTTGAAGCTCAGTGACCACTTTGCCGGCGTTCATGCGCACCAGTTGGTCGGCGACATCGAAGTAACGATCGTCGTGGGAAATGACGATGATGGTCTTGCCCAGACGCTTGAGGTCAGGCAGCAGCTCGGTATAGAAAATGCGGCGGAAGGTCGGGTCCTGGTCGGCGGCCCACTCGTCGAACACCAGCACCGGCCGTTCTTCCAGCCAGGCATTGATCAGCGCCAGACGTTTGCGTTGGCCGGTCGAAAGGTCGGTGGTGGTGAATGAGCCGTCGCGCACGCTGACCTTGTGGGCGATCTCCAGACGCTGCAGATATTGGTTGGCATCTTCCGGAATATGCGTGTCGCCCTGAACCACGTCGTCGAACAGGTAGTAGTCGGCGAAGATCGTGGTGAACAACTGGCGATAGTCGTCGCGGGTCAGGGCGGTGACCACTTGATCGTTGAGGCGGATTTCACCTTGTTGCGGCGCGTACAGGCCCAGCAGCAATTTGATCAGGGTGGTCTTGCCACAACCGTTTTCGCCGACGATGAAGACGATGTCGCCCTGTTCGATTTTCAGGTTCACCGGACCGAGACGGAACGGCGTCGCGCCTTGTACGGTCGGGAAACTGTACGAGACGTTGGTCAGTTCCAGGCTGTGCACCGGTGTCTTTTTATTGCCTTGGTCGTTGAGCAGCAGGTGCGGTTCGGGCGAGGAAAACTGCTCGGACAACTCGGCGATACGACGGAACGCGATCTGCGCGCGACTGACAATCGGCAGTGCGGCAATGATGTGTTCCAGCGGACCTTTCATATACAGCAGCACCAGCACAAAACCGCTCATCACCGCTTTATCGGCGTTCGGCCACAGCGATTGCAGGCCCAGCGCCAGGCCGATCACGACGAAGAACAGCATCGAACCGAGCGTCTTGGCGATCACGAAAATATTCACCGAGCGCACTTGGGTGTCGCAGATCTTGTCCGCCGTGCCTTCAATGCCCGAGACAAACATTCGGTGCCGGCGCGGCCGATGGATGCGTAGCTCCTTGGCGCCCTCAGCGACGGCGTGGTAGCTCTTTTGCAGTTCGTCTTCGTAGTCGCGAGCCTTCATGAAGCCCTGCATGCCACGCCCGCGAGCAATGTATTGAACGACCGTACCGATCAGGATAGCGATGACTGTCAGCAGAAACATCGGCCATGACAACATCGCCAGATAGCCCATGCAGCCGAGGGCAACGGTCATCGAAATCGCTAGCGGGGCGAAGGCGAACGCAAAGTCGCTGATGGTATCGACGTCGTGGGTCAGCACCGGAATCAGACGATGACTGCGATAGCGTTCGATCTGTTCGATCGGCGCCGAGAGGACTTTTTCGCCCAGCTCCTTACGCAATTTGGCAATGATGTGTTGGCCGACATAATTGGTGCCAATGTCAGAAAAAATCGAAGTGGTCAGGGCCAGCAGGCACAGGCCGGCGAAGATCGCGACCATGGTACCGGTCAGATCGCCTTCGCTGTGCAGCACGCTGTTGATGGTCGCCAGCAATGCGGTGACGCTCAGACCGCCGACCATGCCGAGCAGGACGGAGACGGTGACGATCAGCCGAAAGGGTTTGAGCAGGGCGAACAATTCATTGATCACCCCGCGTGTTGGTTTGCTCATGGAGGTTCCCTGCTTGAAAGAGCGGCGAAGGCCGGCATCGGCTGCGGACTTCGCCTGGGTGACGTAGAAGGCGGTGGCGCGCCTTGACGGTTCGCGCCCACCTGTAAAACGACTGGCAGGACGGCTAATTTAGCCGGGTGAGGGGCTTACAGATCGCGGGCTACGCGAAACCCGATCCAGTCGCCGCGGGTATCGGTGAACGTCGCGTTACGATTGCCCGAGCGAGAGAACACCGGTGCTTCACCCCAGTCGTTGCCACGGATGCGGCGAACTTCGCATTTGCCGCTCGACCAGGCACTGCCATCGCTCGGTGCGCCGACGTAGTTTTCGTTGTAGCAGTCGGCCGTCCACTCATAGATGTTGCCGTGCATGTCGTAGACGCCAAAGGCGTTGGCCGGGAAGCTGCCGGCCGGTGCGGTGAAGTTGTAGCCGTCGCCGGCGCCGTAGGTATTGGCGTGTTTGGCGATGCTGTATTCCTTGCCTTCGTCGAACGGGAAGGGGAACGGGCCGGTGCTGCCACCACGGGCGGCGTATTCACGCAGGGATTCGCTGACCAGCCGATATTGCTGACCGGTCTTTTTCGACAGCCACGCCACGTAGGCCTCGACTTCGGGAAAGTCCATGCACACCGCTGGATGTTTGTCGGTGTACTGCTTGCGCGGGTCACTGCCCTGATAATCAGGGATGCCCGCCTTGCAGGCGCGGCCGGGGCGAGTGTCGCCGTCGGGCATCTTGTAGCCGGTGTCCTTGAGGTACGCATCCCACTCGCCACGCAGCACCTGAAAGCGGCTGATCGCCAACGGTTTGGCAAACGTCACCGGGTGCATCGGGCCTTCGTCAGGCTCGCGGCCGACTTCGTCATCCGGGGTGCCCATGGTGAAAGTGCCGGTGGGCAGTACGACCATTTCCGGGCAGTCCTTGCAGTCCTTGAATACCTTGCCCGGCGCAGGCGGGGTGGCGGCGAAGGCGGCGCCTGGCAGCAGGCCTGAGGCTAGCGCCGTCAGCACCAACGCTGGCAGGGCCTTCATGGAAAATCGACGCAGTTCACGGTTCATTGCGAGTCTCACTAAAAAGGAAAAAGGGATCGCGCGGGCTCAAAGGGCTGGGTCGAGCACGGCCAGCAATCGATCGATCTGTTCTTCGTCGTTAAGCAACCCCGGTGCGGTGCGGATGACCGGACCGACGTCGCGGTTGACCGCATCGGCCACCACGCGGTTGGCCATCAGGTACGCAGCAATCTTGTCGCTGTCCTTGCCCTTGACCCGGAAGAAGGTAAATCCGGCGGACAGTTCAGGGCTCAGTGGCGTGACGAGTTCGATCTGTGGGCGCTGTTGCAGGTGTTTTTTCAGGTAGCTGTTGAGGGCGTGAATGCGCGCTTCAACTTCGGCCTTGCCCAGTTGCAGGTGCAATTTGAAGGCTTCGTCGAGCGCCCAACGGTGCTCGAACGAGTGGTAGCCGCCGGGCGTCATGGTGGTGGAAAACGCCGTTGCTTCAGAGAACGTCGGAATGATCGGGGTGACGTATCTGACCTCTTCGAAGCGACTGCAAACGATGCCGGTGCCGCGCGGACCGAACATCCATTTATGGGTGCCGGCGATGAAGAAGTCGCAGTTCATCTGCGCAAAACTGAGGTCGTCGACGCCGAAACCGTGCACGCCATCGACGACGTAGATGATTCGGTCAGCATCGCTGCGGCCACGGTTGTGCTTGTCGACGATGGCGCCGATTTCGCCGATGGGCAATTTCAGGCCGCTGCCCGAATGCACCCAGCACATCCCCAGTACGCGGGTTTCGGGGCGAATGGCGCTGTCGATGGCGGCCAGGATTTCAGCTTTGCTGGCGCTGTACACATTCTTGAACAAAGGGATTTTGCGCACCCGCGTGCCGTCGCGTTCGGTGCGCAAGGCGAGGATGGTGTGAGTGGCGTAATGCTCGTGGACGGTGGTGAGGATTTCCTGATCGGCGCGCACCTGCACACCACCATAAATCGTCGCCAGCCCCTCAGTGGTGCTGCCGGTCAGGGCGATCTGCTTGGCATTGGCCTGCAAGTAGCGACCGGCCCAGACCCGCACGTTTTCTTCGCGCTGTTCGATCACGCCCAGATCCCAGTCCATCGCCAGGCCGGGGTTCTTGTCGAGGGCGGCGCGGTGCATTTCGATGGCGTCGCGCACGGGTTTGGGGTGCGAGGTGACCAAAAAATTGGAGAAGTGCAGGTAGTCCGGATCCTGATCGAACTGTTGCTGCAACTGTGCCCACTTGTTGCGCGGCTGCGGCGCTACGGCTGAGGCGCTGGCGAGATTCGGCAGACCCGCACCCAGCGGCAGCGCCGCCGCCAGAAGCCCGGCCTGCTTCAAGAAGTCACGACGATTGCTCATGGCTTGGCGGTTCCCTGCGCGGCGGCCAGCGAAGGTTTCGCCGTTTTCTCGACCTGATCCCAAACGCGCAGGAAGTTGCCGCCCCACAGCTTGGCAATGTCGGCTTCGGAATAACCGCGCGAGATCAACTCGGCGGTGACGTTGCGGATTTCGCCGACGTTCTCGAAGCCTTTGACGCCGCCGCCTTCGTTGAAGTCGGAACTGATGCCGACATGGTCGATGCCGATCTTGCGCACCGCGTAATCGATGGCGTCGCCCAAATCCTTGAGGCTGGCTTTCGGCTCTTCTTCGAGGATGCCGTAGAGACGGCCGGCGTACTGGCCGAACTTCTGTTCGGACCAGGCGGCAATGATCGGGTCGCCGGGCATCAGTGCCATGGCCAGGTTCGGCAGTGGCGGCAGGTCGAACTCCTTGCGCATTTCGTTGAGCTTGTTCTGGGTTTCCTGGGTCAGTGGACGCAGGTACTGCGAGAACGCGACGATCTGTACGACGCCGCCGCTGTTCTTGATCAGCTGCATTTCCTTGTCGCTGAGGTTGCGCGGGATGTCGACCATCGCGCGCGGCGCCGAATGCGAAGCCACCAGCGGTGTGCGGCTCAGTTGCGCGACCTGCTCGAGGGCCTTGGTCGACATCTGCGACACGTCGATGATCACGCCCAGATCGTTAAGGCGCTTGACCGCTTGCTTGCCCAGATCCGAGAGACCGTCGAGGGCATCCGGCGAATCATTGAGGAACGGCAGCGGACGCGACGAGTCCGCCCAGTCGTTATTGCCGATGTAGCTGAAGCCGAACATGCGCATGCCGCGCGCCGTCCACATGTCCAGCAGGTTCAGGTCGTGACCCAGTGGATAGGCGTTGAGCATGCTGATGAAAATCGCGAATTTGCCTTCGCCGTGCAGGCGTCGGAAGTCGTCCGCGGTATAAGCGATGGCAACCTGATTGGGATAGTCGCGGACCATGCCGGAGATGATCTTGAAGCGGATTTCCTGCTGGTTGCGCGCCTCGTCGACGAAACCGGGCGTCGGTTTGTGCGGGGCGTTCGGGCCGTTCCACATTTCCGGCCAGCCGAAGATGGTCAGTGCGGCGCCCGACAGGCGTCCACGGCTGGCCTTGGCCAGATCGAACTGGCCGTCGCCGTCCTTGTCGGCTTCGTGGCCGTCGGTGCCGAAGTTTTGCGTCAGGCTGACATGGCTGTCGAAGGAGAGCATGCGTTCGTGCAGTTCATCGGCCTGTTTCATGACTTTGACCGGGTAGCCGAGGTCGTCCTTGAACCAGTGTTGCCAAGCGGCAAAGCCTGCGCTGGCACTGATTGCCAGGGCCAGTGGCAGGCCGATGAATAGAGCCTTTTTCGAACGTGGTTTTGTCATTGCCATCTCTGTCAGGTTCGCCATCGAGGTGCAGGCGCGGGGGCCTTTGCTATCTGGGAAGAACGATTAGTCGGCAGGGAAATTTAGGCGGGCGCGCCTCAAGCAAAAGCGGCGGCTTAAATTTGCCGGCGCAACAAACGTTCTAGCTTGGATAAAGCCTGCTTCATGGCTGACACAGGTAGGGCAATGAAGATTTCTCGACGATGGTTCATGGCGGGCCTGGCGCTGACGGGCGCTGCCGTGCCTGCGGCTTATTTTGGGCATCGTGAATGGACGAAGCCGGACCCGACGATCACGCCGGGTGAAGCGTCATTCGACGTCGCCGACAGGGCCGGGCAACGCCTGGCGAATGCGCTGCGCGGGGTTTGGGATATCCGTTTCGAAGGTTCTGATGCCGGCCTCGAAGGTCTACCGCTTGAGGGCCTGCAAGTGTTTCTCGACATCGGCCAGAAGGGTCGTGGTGTCTGCGGTTTTCTCGACACGCCAGAACGTCTGCGCTCGGGTGAGACGCCTCGTTACCGAATTCTTGGCGATCTTGCAGGGGCCGATGCAGCGAAACTCAGCTGGCGGCTGATCGGCGCTGATGGCCAGATTGGCTATGAACTGGAAATGATCCTAGATGAGGTCTGGGCCGATTTCGGTAATGCCGGCAGCGGCACCCTCAGCGGCAAAGCGCTGCGACTTGACCGGCCGTTGAGCCTGCTGGCGCAGGACAACCGCTTCGTGGCCGTCAAACGCCTGTTTCCCGAAGCGCGCGAGCGCACACCGTTGAACGCGACGCTGCTGGCATGGCTGATCTCTCCCGAGCATCGTCTGTTCCACCAGTTGTGGCATGCGACCCGGGACAAGTGGCACAAGCTTCCCGAGGACAAGCGCGAGGCGCTGCGCGGCATTGGCTGGCAGCCCGGCCCGCGCGACAAGGAGCGTGATGCCCGTGGCCCGCGCAAGGATCGCAACGGTTCGGGCGTGGACTTTTTCTTCATGCACCGACACATGCTCGGGACGGCGCGATCGATGCAGGATCTACCGTCCTGGGAATACTTCCCGCTGCCGCAACCGGAGTTGATCCGCGACCGCATCGGTTTCGCCCGGTATTTCGATAATCACGACGGCACGGCCTTGCCGCCGACGTGGACGGCCGCAGGTGACGACGAGTTCAGTCAGTGGGTCAGCGACATCAAGACCGCCGAGACTTACGAAAGCAACTTCCAGGTCTGGGAGTCGCAGTACCGTGATCCGGCGTATCTGGCCAAACTCACGCTGGGTCAGTTTGGCTCGGAAGTCGAGCTGGGCCTGCATGACTGGCTGCACATGCGCTGGGCGTCAGTACCGCGCGATCCATCCAATGGCCAACCGGTGCCGTTTGCTCGCGATCCGGCGGACTTCGCCGCACGCTGGTACAACGCCGAAAACGACTTCCTCGGCGATCCGTTCTCATCCCACGTCAATCCGGCGTTCTGGCACTTCCATGGCTGGATCGATGACCGGATCGAAGACTGGTTTCGCGCCCACGAGCGTTTCCATCCGGGTGAAGTCACGCGCCTGCAGGTCAACGGCGTGCACTGGTTCGCACCGGGGCGGTGGGTCGAGGTCGATGATCCTTGGTTGGGGCCGAGCACCCATGGTTGCAGCACCACGCCAGGATTGCAGACGGGCAAAACCGTGGAAATGGACCCGGAAACCATGAAGCTGGCGCTGCGCATCACCTTCATCACCGACGAGGACAAACTCGCCGGTCTGTTCCGCCGCGTGCCGCAACGGCCGTGGTATGCGCGCAATCTGAAAGCCAAGGCATAAAAGCCAAAGATCGCAGCCTTCGGCAGCTTCTACAGAGGATTCATTTCATGTAGGGACTGCCGAAGGCTGCGATCTTTTGATCTTCAAAGACTCTGCCATCCGCCCCCAAGCGCCTTGTACAGCGCGATGCTCGCCTGTACCCGCGACAGTCGCAATTGCGCATTCTGATCTTGCGCCGCATACAACGTGCGCTGGGTTTCCAGCACCGTCAGCAAGTCTTCGGCGCCGGCCTGATAGCGGCTCTGGGCGATGTTGAACGCGGTCTGCGCCTGGCTCAATTCCTCGTTCTGCCACAACCGCTGCTCATCAAGGCGTCGAATGCTGTTGAGGGCTTTTTCCACATCGGCGAAGCCGTTGATGATCGCGCCACGATAGTTCTCCAGCAGTTCTTGCTGGCGCGCCGTGGTCTTGTCGCGTTCAGCGCCGAGGCGCCCGTTATTGAAGATCGGCGCGACTAGCCCGGCGGTGAGGTTGTAGAACGGGCTGCGGATCAAATCGTCGAACTGGTTGGCGCCGGAGCCGAGCTGGGCTGTCAGGGTCAGCGCCGGCAGCATGGCCGCACGGGCGACTTTGACGTCGGCCTCGGCGGCGGACAGTTGTGCTTCGGCGCGAGCGATGTCCGGGCGGTGGCTGAGCAATTCGCTGGGTACACCGGCAGCGATATCTGGCCATTGCAGGTGATCGAAGGACTCTTTCGGCGACAGTTGTTGCACCGGTTGGCCGAGTAGCGCAGCCAGGCTGATCAGCGCGTCTTGCGCTTGCTGCTGCACACGCGGCAATTGCCATTGCTGAGCGGCCACCAGACTTTTTTGCTGGGCCAGTTCCAATGCCGTCGCCGAGCCTGACTCATAACGCGTCTGCACCAGCTTCAGCACGCTTTGGGCGTTGGCCAGATTCAGTTCGGCAATGCGGCTTTGCTCGCGCAGCGACAGGGTTTGCGCATAGGTATTGGCAACACCGCTGAGCAGTGTCAGCTCCACGGTGGCACGATCGAATTCACTGGCTTGCAGGGTGAATTGCGCACTGTCGCGGGACGCGCGTTTGCCGCCCCAGAAGTCGATTTCGTAAGTGGCACTCAGATTGGTATCGAAGTAGTCCACAGCCTTGTTGCTGCTGTTGGCGTCCAGTTGGCTGTAGCCGGTGCCGCGCAGCAGTTTTTGTCGGTTGGCATTGAATCCGGCTTTGACCTCCGGCAGCAATGAACCGCCGGCGATCACCGTGCCGGCCTGCGCCTGACGCACCCTGGCAACAGCGGCCGCGAGGTCGAAACTGCCGGCTCGCGCCTGTTCGATCAGGCTGTCGAGTTCCGGACTGCCGAACTGCGTCCACCACTGTGCATTGTTGCGGGCGGCGCTGGCGGTTTGCGGCGATTGCCACGCGGCGGGCGGCTGCAAGCCGCTGTCCGGACGCTGGACGGGATTGGCGCAGGCACTGAGCAACAGGCAGACGGTCAACAGGCTAAGGCACGGTTTCATAGATCGATCATTCACTGGTAAGGGCCGTGACCGGGTCGAGCCGGGCAGCTTTGCGGGCCGGCATGAAGCCGAAGACAACACCGGTGACCAGTGCGCAGCCGAAGGCGCCGAGCACGGCCATCAGGGAAAACGCCACGGCGACTTCACTGAGCACCAGCACGCCGCCGACGATCAGCGCCAACGCGATCCCGGCAATGCCGCCGACCACCGAGAGCATCACGGCCTCGGTGAGGAATTGGCGCAGGATGTCCCGTTGTCGCGCACCTGTGGCCATGCGGATACCGATCTCACGGGTGCGTTCGCGCACGGTCATGAGCATGATATTCATCACGCCGATACCGCCCACCAGCAGCGAGATCGCGGCAATCGAACCGAGCATCAGCGACAGGGTATTTTGCGTGCGCGCCTCGGCCTGGATCATCGCGGCGTTGTTGGTCAGTTCGAAATCCTTTTTGCCGTTGTGCAGGCGCAGCATCAGTTGTTCGATGGCCTGTTCGGCTTCCTTGACCTTGCGTGCGTCGGCGGCGGCGATGGCCACGTATTCCGGATCGCGGGTGCCGAACAGACGCACGCTGGCTGCCGAGTAGGGCACGGCGATACGGTCATCGCTGTCGGAGTCGCCGGAGCTGGCGCCTTTTTCCGCCAGTACGCCGACCACCTGAAATGGCACGTTCTCGATCAGGATGTAATGGCCGATCGGGTTGATCACATCCTTGAGCAATTTGCTGCGGACCTTGTGGCCGATCACCGCAACGGCTGCGGCATTCTGCTCATCGGCGTCGGTGAAATAACTGCCCTGCACCACCGGCCAGTTGAAGATCGCCGGGAAGTTTGTGTCGTTACCGCCGACATAACTCATGTGGTCGATATTGCCGTAACGCACCCCGGCCTCGGCGCCGTTGACCGGCATGATCCGCTGCACTTGCGGCAGGCTCGCCAGGGCACGGACATCGTCCAGAGTGATGATGCCCGGCGGCGTGCGCGGGTTGGGCGCCGAACCGCTGAGGTAAATGATGTTCGAGCCGAACGCGCCCATCTGCGCCATGACTTGGCGCTTGCTGCCTTCGCCGACAGCGAGCATCACCACCACCGACGCCACGCCGATGATGATCCCGAGCAGGGTCAGGGCAGTGCGGAAGCGGTTGATCCACATCACCCGCCACGCCGCGTGCAAGGCGTCCACCAGTTCGCCTTTCCAGGCGCCGGTGGCCTCGGCGCCCTCGGCCAGACGCTTGCGCAGATCCACCGCTTGCAAGGCGCCGGGGTTGGCCGTGGTTTGCGCCTCGGGATTGTCCTTGGCGCTGTCGCTGATGATCAGGCCGTCGCGTATTTCGATGATGCGCTTGGCCCGCGCCGCCACTTCGCGGTCGTGGGTGATGAGAATCACCACATGGCCCTGGCTCGCCAGCTCATCGAGCAGCGCCATGACCTCTTTGCCGCTGTGGCTGTCGAGGGCACCGGTAGGTTCGTCGGCGAGAATGATGTGGCCGCCGTTCATCAAGGCGCGGGCAATCGACACCCGCTGTTGCTGGCCGCCGGAGAGCTGGTGCGGACGGTTGCCGGTGCGCGAGGCGAGGCCTAGACGGTCGAGCAGGGCGGCGGCGCGGGCATGGCGCTCGGCGGCCGGCGTGCCGGCGTAGATCGCCGGCATCTCGACGTTTTCCTGCGCCGAGCCGGACGGGATCAGGTGATAACCCTGGAACACAAAACCGAACGCTTCGCGGCGCAGCCAGGCCAGTTCGTCGCTGTCCAGGCCGGCGACGTTTTCCCCGGCGAAGCGGTATTCGCCGGACGTTGGCCGGTCGAGGCAGCCGAGAATATTCATCAGCGTCGACTTGCCGGAGCCGGAAGCGCCGACGATCGCGACGAACTCGCCGGCATGGATCGACAGGTCGATGCCACGCAAGACGTGAACTTCAGGGGCGTCGCCACCGCCGTAGGATTTGCGGATGTCCTGCAGGTCGATCAGGGGCGTCTGCATTCAACCACCACTGCCATCGGCCGGACCGATCAGCAAGTGATCGCCTTCGCTCAGGCCATCGAGAATCTGCACCTTGAGGCGGTCACTGATGCCGGTGTGCACCTCTCGCGATTCGATGTTGCCGTTGGCGGCGACCACTCGAGCCGTTTGCCGATCGGCCTTGTTGCTGCCATTCAGGGCCGCCACCGGTGCGGTCAGGATATCTTTGGCCTGATTGGCGACGAAAAACACTTGGGTGGTCATTTCGGCCATCAAGGCGTTGTCGGCGTTATCAACGTCGAGCAGCACGGTGTAAAGCACGACGCGGGCGCTGCCGCTTTTACTGCTGCTGGCCGGGCTGCCGCCGCCCTGGCTGGTTTGATCCAGCGGTTTGGGCGGCACCGGCAGGATCTGCCGCACGGTGCTGCTCCAGCGCCGGTTACCGCCGCTGAGGGTGGTGAAGTAAGCGGTCATGCCCGGTTTGACGTGGCCTATGTCGGCTTCCGACACCTCGGCCCACACCGTCATCGGTGAGAGTTTGGCGATGCGCAGGATCAGCGGTGTCTGTTGCTGGGCGTTGAGGGTCTGGCCTTCGCGGGCATCGAGGGCGACCACGGTGCCGGCCATCGGCGCATAGATCCGGGTGTAGCCGAGTTCGGCCTGATCGCTGCGCAGGCTGGCTTCGGCCTGACGGATCTGCGCCTGGAACATGTCGACGCGGGCCTGCGTGGCTTTCAGTTCGGCGCGGGCGGTTTGCACGTCTTCTTCACGGGTCGCACCGCCGGCGGCGAGATTCTGCTGGCGCTGGTACTTCTGTTGCGCCAGTTCATGCTGGGCGCGTTGTTCCTGCAATTGCGCCTTTAGATTCTCGACGGAGAAGCGCCCGGCATCGAGCTTGGCCCGCTGCGTCGACGGGTCGATCTCCACCAGCAACTGGCCTTCCTTGACCACGTCGCCGACTTCCACGTGGATCTTCTGAATCTGTCCTGAAGCCTGTGCGCCCACGTCCACATAACGGCGCGGTTGCAGGGTGCCGAGCGCGGTGACGCTGCTTTCGATATCGCCGCGTGTGACTTGCACGGTGGCAAATTTATCCCGGCCCGGCGGCATGATCTGCCACGCGGCGTAAGCGACAACGGGGATCAGACAAAGGACTGCGAGCAGGCCGCGTCGGGCGGGGCGGGGACGTTTCATGCAGGGTTCCGGCCAGTGGAAATCGGCCCGTCGTTCGGCTGGCACACAGATTCGGGCAGCGCTGAACGCTGTCGCAGGGCACGACAGACACGGGAAGCTGTCCTGTAAACGAGGAAAGTGCAGGGGAATTTAAGCGCTGACACACGATGTAACAGCTATAGGGCAGGACTATTTATCGGGCAAAGACAAACGCTACTTTAAATCTATATGAGAATTACTATAAATTACGCACCTCACGTTGCCACTATCTTGCTACCGCTCATCGCGTGTTCATCGATCAGTGTGCTCAAGGACAGAAACCGCACCTTTTTGCGGCCGGGAGTCATGTTGGAAAACTACTATCGCGAGCTGGTGTGTTTCCTGAACGCCAAGCTGGGCAACCGTCAGGTTGCCGAGGATGTGGTGCATGACGCCTATCTGCGGGTGCTGGAACGTTCCAGCGACACGCCGATCGAGCAACCCCGGGCGTTTCTTTATCGCACGGCGTTGAATCTGGTCATCGACGATCATCGGCGCAATGCCCTGCGCCAGGTCGAACCGCTGGAAGTGCTCGACAATGAAGAGCGCTATTTCACGCCGTCCCCCCACGGCACCCTCGATCACGGCCAGCGCCTGGAAATGCTCCAGCGTGCCCTGGCCGAACTGTCATCCGCCTGCCGTGAAAGTTTTCTGCTGCGCAAGATCGACGGCCTGTCGCATCCGGAAATTGCTGAACAGCTCGGCATTTCCAAGGCTCTGGTGGAAAAGCATATCGTCAATGCCATGAAACATTGCCGCCTGCGGATCAAGCAATGGGATGCCCATTGAGCCATCGCCGGTAAATTTTATTTCACTGTCCTCGTTCCTACTCAACAGACGACCTGCTGTCCTGCTCAAGGCCGGTCAGGTCACTTAGGCTCTCCTTCCCCTTGTTGAGGGGTTCATCCAGAGGACACTGGAAATGACACAGGCAATTGCATCGCCCATCGTTCACGACCTGATCGGCGTCGGTTTCGGCCCTTCGAACCTGGCACTGGCCATCGCTCTGCAAGAGCGCGGCCCGACGCACGGCGAACTGGATGTACTGTTCCTCGACAAGCAGGCCGACTACAGCTGGCACGGTAATACCCTGTCGACCCAGAGCGAATTGCAGATTTCCTTCCTGAAGGATCTGGTGACCCTGCGCAATCCGACCAGCCCTTACTCGTTCGTCAATTACCTCAAGTACCACGGCCGTCTGGTCGACTTCATCAACCTCGGCACCTTCTACCCGTGCCGCATGGAGTACAACGACTACCTGCGCTGGGTCGCCGGGCAGTTCACTGAGCAGAGCCGTTATGGTGAAGAAGTGCTGACCATCGAGCCGGTACTGCACAACCATCAGGTTGAAGCGTTGCGCGTGATTTCCCGCGACAGCCAGGGCCAGCAACATGTACGCACCACCCGTTCGGTGGTGGTGAGTGCCGGTGGCACGCCACGAATTCCCGAGGCGTTCAAGGCGTTGAAAGGCAACTCACGCGTGTTCCACCACTCGCAATACCTGTCGCAGATGGCCAAGCAGCCTTGCGTGAACAATCAGCCGATGAGCATCGCGATCATCGGAGGCGGGCAGAGCGCGGCGGAGGCCTTTATCGATCTGAACGATTCGTTCCCGTCGGTGCAAGTCGACATGATTTTGCGTGGCTCGGCCCTCAAGCCTGCGGACGACAGCCCGTTCGTCAACGAAGTGTTCTCGCCTGAGTTCACCGATCTGGTGTTCCAGCAGAACAGCGCCGAGCGCGAACGTCTGGTCAACGAGTACCACAACACCAACTATTCAGTGGTGGACATCGACCTGATCGAACGCATCTACGGCATCTTCTACCGCCAGAAAGTCTCCGGGATTGCCCGTCATGCGTTCCGCACTTTGACCACCGTCGAGAGCGCCACCGCTACTGAAAACGGTATCGAACTGGCCGTGCGCAACAACGCCACTGGCGAAGTCACCGTGCGCCTGTACGACGCCGTGGTGCTGGCCACCGGCTACGAGCGGCAGATGCACCGCAAACTGCTCGCGCCGCTGGAAGAATACCTGGGCGGCTTCGAGGTTGATCGCAACTACAAAGTGCTCACCGACGAACGCTGCAAGGCCGGCATCTACATGCAGGGCTTCTGTCAGGCCAGCCACGGTTTGAGCGACACGTTGTTGTCGGTGTTGCCAATCCGTGCCGATGAAATTGCCGGCTCGCTGTATGAGCATGGCAAGAATCGTGGGCACAGCCGTTCGATGGCGGATCTGCTGTTGGCGACTGCCAGCTGAATCAGCATTGCCTGATACACCGCATTCGCGAGCAGGCTCGCTCCCACAATGGTTCTGTGTACGCAGGACAAAATGTGGGAGCGAGCCTGCTCGCGAAGGGGCCATCAAAAGCACCACAAAATCCGAATCCTGAACCCTTCCTGAACGCCCCCCACATTCCCCGACACACCTCCTTTCACGGGTTTACTCTCCAGACATCGAGGCGTAAGCTTCGCGCGTTTTCATCAATAGCGGAGACCCACAGTGGGTACTTGTTCGAGTGACAGTTGTCGGCCGGTCTCGGTAACCGGCAGATTCTCGGCAAGATAACGCGCCTCCTTTGCGCCGTTGTCTCGCCGTAACAGCGAGCAGCGGCATCCCGTGCATGGCCAGTCCTTGGTCGTGCTCTGACGTCCTTCTCATCGACACTGAAAGAGCGTGATTCCGACTTTTTAAAGTCGCCATCGCAGCCCTATCGACACGCCTGTCTTTTCTGACCGGCGCGCCAAACCTTGCCGTGCCGGTTTACCCGGCGGACGAGGCGCGGTCGTACCTGCTTGACGGTTTCCCGGCTGACCACAGGGGCAACAGCCATGAAACTTACGCTCAAGGAATTTTTCGCAGGCTTTCTGCGGACCCGCCACTTCGCCCGGCACTTCCGTCGCCTGGCGTTGCTGGAAACCATCAACGACACCACGGTCAGCCGTGAAGTCCCGCCCACTCTGGCCAACACGCTGGTCGATGCTGCGCATGGCGACAGCGCTGTGTTGCTGTCTTCAATGGGAACCCACGCCGAAGGCCTGACTGATTTCGAAGTCGACGCCCTGCGTGCGCAGTACGGCCTTAATGAAGTCGAGCACGAGCAGCCGCTGCCGTGGTGGACACACCTGTGGCACTGCTACAAAAACCCGTTCAACCTGCTCCTGACCTTGCTGGCGGTGATCTCGTGGCTGACTGAAGACCTCAAAGCCGCCGTGGTGATTTTCTCCATGGTGGTGCTGTCAACGCTGCTGCGCTTCTGGCAGGAAAGCAAATCCAACCAGGCCGCTGACGCACTCAAGGCCATGGTCAGCAACACCGCCACGGTGATGCGCCGTGACGCACCGCGCGCCGAGTTGCCGATCAAGCAATTGGTGCCGGGCGATCTGATCGTGCTGTCGGCCGGCGACATGATTCCCGCCGATTGCCGGGTGCTCAGCGCCAAAGACCTGTTCGTCAGTCAGGCGGCAATGACTGGCGAATCGATGCCGGTGGAGAAATTCCCGCGTCAGGCTGATCGCGACACACGCAATCCGCTGGAGCTGGAAAATATCCTGTTCATGGGCACCAACGTGGTGTCCGGCACGGCGGTGGCAGTGGTTCTTACCACCGGCAACAGCACCTACTTCGGTGCCCTGGCGCAACGTGTCGGTGCGACTGATCGTGCGGTCACGTCGTTCCAGCTGGGCGTCAACAAAGTCAGCTGGCTGTTGATCCGTTTCATGTTCGTCATGGCGCCGCTGGTGCTGTTCATCAACGGTTTCACCAAGGGTGACTGGACCGAAGCGCTGCTGTTCGCGCTGTCGATTGCGGTCGGGCTGACCCCGGAAATGCTGCCAATGATCGTCACCTCGACGTTGGCCAAAGGCGCGGTGTTTCTGTCGCGCAAGAAAGTCATCGTCAAACGCCTCGATGCCATTCAGAACTTCGGCGCCATGGACGTGCTGTGCACCGACAAGACCGGCACCCTGACCCAGGACAAGATTTTCCTCGCGCGCAATGTCGACGTCTGGGGCGAAGACTCCGACGATGTGCTGGAAATGGCCTACCTCAACAGCTACTACCAGACCGGCCTGAAAAACCTGCTCGACGTGGCCGTACTGGAACACGTGGAAGTTCACCGTGAACTGAAAGTCGGCACCGCGTTTCGCAAGGTCGATGAGATCCCGTTCGACTTCAACCGTCGCCGTATGTCGGTGGTTGTCGAGGGGCGCGGTCAGCCGCATCAACTGATCTGCAAAGGCGCGGTGGAGGAAGTGCTGGCAGTGTGCAGCCGCGTGCGTCACGGCGACGTTGATGAAGCCTTGAGCGATGAATTGCTGACCCGGATTCGTCAGGTCACCGCAGCATTCAACGCTGAAGGCTTGCGCGTAGTGGCGGTGGCGGCCCGCTCGATGCCTGAAGGTCGCGACGTCTATAGCCTGGCCGATGAACAGGATCTGACGCTGATTGGTTACGTGGCATTCCTTGATCCACCGAAAGAAAGCACCGCGCCGGCGCTCAAGGCCTTGGCCGAGCATGGCGTAGCCGTGAAGGTGCTGACCGGTGACAACGAATTGGTGACCGCGAAAATCTGCCGCGAAGTCGGCCTCGCGCAACAGGGCTTGTTACTGGGCAACGATATCGAGCGCATGAGCGATGCCGAACTGGCCGAGGCGGTAGAGAAAACCAACGTCTTCGCCAAACTGACGCCGTCGCACAAGGAACGCATCGTGCGCATCCTCAAGGGCAACGGTCATGTGGTCGGTTTCATGGGCGACGGCATCAACGATGCGCCGGCGCTGCGCACGGCCGACATCGGTATCTCGGTGGATAGCGCGGTGGACATCGCCAAAGAGGCCGCGGACATCATCCTTCTGGAAAAAAGCCTGATGGTGCTGGAGGAGGGCGTGCTCGAAGGGCGGCGCACCTTCGCCAACATGCTCAAGTACATCAAAATGACCGCCAGTTCCAACTTCGGCAACGTGTTCTCGGTGCTGGTTGCCAGTGCATTCATTCCGTTCCTGCCGATGCTGCCCATGCATCTGTTGGTGCAGAACCTGCTCTACGACATTTCGCAGATCGCCATCCCGTTCGACAACGTCGATGAAGAGATGCTGAAAAAGCCGCAGCGCTGGCAGCCGGGCGACGTCGGGCGCTTCATGCTGTTCTTCGGCCCGATCAGTTCGATCTTCGACATCACCACGTTCGCTTTGATGTGGTACGTGTTTGATGCCAACACCCCGGATCACCAGACGCTGTTCCAGTCGGGCTGGTTCGTGGTGGGGTTGCTGACCCAGACGCTGATCGTGCACATGATCCGCACGCCGAAGATTCCGTTCCTGCAAAGCCGCGCAGCCCTGCCGCTGCTGGTAATGACCGGGATCATCATGGCGGTCGGCATCTTCCTGCCGATGGGGCCGCTGGCGCACTACTTCAAATTGCAGGCGCTGCCATCGCTGTACTTCGTGTTCCTGCCGGTGATTCTGCTGGCGTACATGGCGTTGACCCAAGCGGTTAAAGGTTTCTACATCCGCCGGTTCGGCTGGCAATAACAGCATTACAACGCTGTTCCCCGTGTGGGAGCGAGCCTGCTCGCGAAGGCGTCGTGTCAGTTGCATTTATGTTGGCTGACATACCGCTTTCGCGAGCAGGCTCGCTCCCACAGGGGATTGGTATGTTTTCAAGGACAAGACTATGCAAGCCATCAACAACCTCAACCTCACTTCGCTGCTCGACACCCTGATCAGCCTCAGCGCCGCGTTCATCCTCGGCGGTCTGATCGGCTTCGAACGCCAGTATCGGCAACGCACTGCCGGCCTGCGCACCAATGTGCTGGTGGCGGTCGGCGCAGCGATTTTCGTCGACATGGCCAACCGTCTCGCTGGCGCTGAAGGCGCGGTGCGGGTGGTTGCCTATGTGGTGTCCGGTATCGGCTTTCTCGGTGCCGGCGTGATCATGCGCGAAGAAGGCAACGTGCGTGGCCTCAACACTGCCGCAACCCTGTGGACCTCGGCAGCAGTCGGCGCCTGCGCGGGTGCCGACCTGCTCGCCGAAGCAGTGCTCGGCACACTGTTCATCCTCGCCGCCAACACCTTGCTGCGGCCTATCGTCAACAACATCAACCGTCAGCCACTGGACGTGGTGTCGGCCGAAGTCACCAACATCGTCTATGTCATCGCCCGGCGCTCGCAGCAGAAAGCCGTGTTCGCCTTGCTCGAAGCGGAACTGGAACGCAGTAATTACCCGGCCAGCGATGTCGACGTGCATGCCTTCGGTGCCGATGAAATTGAAATCGAGGCGACACTGGCGACCACCTCGGTCGATGGGGATGAGCTGGATGCTCTGATAGCGCGGATCTCGACTTCATCGCTGGTGGTGCAGGCGTTCTGGAGTCCGAGTACCACCGATTAGCGCTGAGAAATGTCCTACATGTCGGAGAGAAAGAACTTACATTTTCACTAAGGGGCATCACTCATTATTTTCCCCGGAGCAGAGATGCCCGGCGTCCTGAATAATCAGTGAGGCATCACTTTTTTCACAACTGTTGGGCCAGGAAAATACCGGCGGCGATGGCCAAAAGTATGGGGGGGCTTCAGTTGTCGGAATAAGCCATGGTTTATTTGTTACAGCGATAAACCAGGTTGCCGCTCGTGAGTTGTTTGGGAAGCCAGGCCGCTGGGCCTGATAAATAACTATCCCTAGAGATGCCTACGATGAATAAGTTTTTCGCTGTGACTACCGCTGCTTTTGCCATGAGCCTTGCTTCTTTCGCCAATGCTGCGCCAGCAACCGGCAACCCGGGCACCGTGCGCTTTATCGGTGAAATCGTTTCCGGTGCGTGCGGTATCGACGCCAACTCCCTTGATCAAACTGTTTCGCTGGGTCAGGTGCCGTCGAACCGTTTCAAGGCTACGGGTGATCGCTCCGACCCGGTCAAGTTCGACATCGTCCTGACCGACTGCGACACCACCACCCAGAAGAACGCCCGCTTCACCTTCAGCGGCGTGCAGGATCCATCGGTTCCGGCACTGTTCGCCACGACTGGCCTGGCCCAGAACGTCGGCATCCGCCTGCAGGCCAGCGCCGGTGAAATGCTCGATAACGGCAAGGAGCAGGTCGCGCCGGTCGTTCTGCAAGACGGCAACAACACCGTGACCTTCGCGGCGATGTACGAAGCCACCGCTGCTTCCGTTACTACTGGTGAAGCGGACAGCGTTGCCAACTTCACCGTTGCCTACAACTGATACGCCCGTATCGATTGTTTTAAGAAAAAGGGGCGATAGCCCCTTTTTTCTTATCCGTCAGAGCACTGTTTAAAGGGTATTGCCCGTGTACTGCCGCACACTTTTTGTGTCTTGCGTATTGATCACCTCTGCGCGTTATTCCAATGCTGTGGAGTTCAATTCGGAGTTTCTGAATATTGATCGTAAAGACAATATCAGCCTCGGACAGTTTACCCATGCCCAATACACCGTGCCCGGCAGTTACTTGCTGGATATCACGGTCAATCAGCGTTACTTCGGTAACCGTTCCATTGAATTCAAAAGTGCTGACGATCCGCAGGAAAGTTACGCCTGCCTGCCGGAAGAACTGGTGGCGATGTTCGGTTTGAAACCGGACGTCTTGAAGGGCCTGCCAAGATTAGCTGGCGGCCAGTGCGTTGATTTGCGCGGGATCGACAACGCCAGCATCAAGTACATCAAAAGTCTGGGCCGGCTCTCGATCAGTCTGCCGCAGGCGACGTTTGAATATGACGATCCCAATTACATTCCCCCGGCTGCCTGGAGCGAGGGGCTGGACGGTGCATTGCTCGATTACCGGGTGATCGCCAACAGCCGCCAGTCCACGGCGTCCGGAGACTCCCGTTCGTTGCAAAGTTACGGCACCGCCGGGTTGAACATTGACGCCTGGCGGATTCGTGCCGATTACCAGGCCCGGCAAGAGTCCGGTAACCAGAGCGGCGACATCAATAGCAAAGCGTTCCAGTTGAACCGTCTCTATGCCTATCGCGCCTTGCCGGCCATTCGCTCGAAACTGTCGGTAGGCGAAGACTATTTGAACTCCGATGTGTTCGATACGTTTGCGCTGCGTGGTGCCACGCTGAGCAGTGACGACCGCATGCTGCCGCCCAGTTTGCGCGGTTATGCGCCGTTGATCAGTGGTTTGGCGCGGACCAACGCGACCGTGACCGTGTCGCAGCAGGGTCGGGTGTTGTACTCGACCACGGTGACTCCCGGCGCATTCAGTATTCAGGATTTGAACAGCAGCGCCCAAGGCACGCTGGACGTCACCGTGCGCGAAGAGGACGGCACCGAGCAGACCTTCACGGTCACCACTGCGGCGGTACCGTTTTTGTCCCGCGAGGGCGAGTTGCGCTACAAGGTCTCGGCCGGGCAGCCGCGACTCAACGGCGCCGGCGGCACCGAGCCGGGGTTTATTGCTTCAGAGATCGCCTACGGTTTGCCTCGGGACTGGACGGTGTATGGCGGCGTGCTTGCCGCTTCGGATTACCTGTCGGATGCCATCGGCGTCGGTAAGGATCTCGGGGTGTTCGGCGCCTTATCGGCAGACGTCACCACGTCGCGGGCCAAGCTGCGCTGGAGTGGCGAAACGGTGGTGGGTAATTCGTACCGGATCAACTATTCCAAGCGTTTCGATGACATTGGCACAGACCTGCGGTTTCTCGGCTACCGCTTTTCTGACAAGACGTTTACCAACTTCTCGCAGTTTGTCGGCGACCCTGATTCCTATTCGCTCAACTCGGGCAAGCAGCGTTATTCGGTGACGCTGGCCAAGCATTTTTCCTGGCTGTCGACGAGTGTCTCCTACGACCATTCCACCTATTGGGATGCGGCGCCTTCCGAGCGTTTCGGCCTATCGCTGGCGCGCAGTTTTTCCGTCGGTAACGTCAAGAACATCAACGCCAACCTGTCGGCCTATCAAACCCGCAATACGCGGCAGAACGATTCGCAGATCTATCTTGGGGTTTCCATTCCGCTGGGCGGTAACTCGATGCTGTCGAGCAATATGCAGCGCTCGGGGACCGGAGCGTCGTCGGGCAACGTCGGTTATAGCCATGACGACGGCGATGGCCTGAATTATCAGGTGTATGGCGGGATCGGTGACAACCGCTACGTCAACGCTTATGTCGGCAAACGAGCATCCACCTATCGCGCCAACGCTTCTGCTACCACCGATGGCAGCACCTACCGTTCGCTGACCGGCGAGTTCGACAGTTCGCTGGTCGCCACCCGCTATGGCGTGTCGGCCCATGGCAACGGTTCGAATGGCGATACCCGGTTGCTGGTGTCGACCGAGGGTGTGCCGGACGTGGCGTTCAGTGGTCAGACCCGCTCCAACCAGGCCGGCTACGCGGTGATGGACGGTTTGCCATCGTTCCAGGCCTATGAAGCGCGGATCAACATGGAAAAGTTGCCGCTCAACACAGAAGTTTCCAACCCGGTGCAGCGTCTGGCGCTGACCGAGGGCGCTATCGGCTATGTCAATTTTTCCACCGCCCGTGGGCATAACGCCTACGTGACGTTAACCCGAGCGGATGGCAAACCGGTGCCGTTCGGTGCGTCGGTGCAGGACAAACACACAAACAAGGAAGTAGGCATCGTCGGTGAAGCCGGGGTGACTTATCTGCTGGGCGTCAAAACGCAGGCTGAGTTGGTCGCGGTGTGGGACGACGTCAATCGTTGTGCCCTGGCTGCACTGCCTGAGGAAGACGTCGTGACCAACATCGCCAAACCCGTGCGCTGCCTTTAATCCGGGCCCGAAGTTGACTCGGCCCTTATCCTTGCGGAGAACCTTCATGCAATCTCTTTCATTGTCCACAACCCGTGGCCTGTTCAATCGATTGGGCCTCATTGCAGGCCTGTGTGTGCCGTTGTTGGCGAACGCGGCCGTGGTGCCGGATCGAACGCGAATCGTGTTCGAGGAGAGCGCGCCGTCGGTAAGCGTCACGCTCAGCAACAAGAACGCGCAGTTGCCCTTTGTCGTGCAGTCGTGGATCGAAAACGAAGCTGGCCAAAAGGTCACGACGCCGTTCATGGTGCTGCCGCCATTGCAGCGCATTGAACCCAGTGAAAGCAGCGTGCTGCGCATCGTGAAACTGCCTGAGCTGGCCTTGCCCAAAGATCGCGAGTCGGTGTTTTACCTTAACGTGCGCGAGATTCCACCCAAGACCCAGGCCGTCAATTCGATGCAGATCGCCTTGCAGTCGAAAATCAAGCTGTTCTATCGCCCGGCCTCGGTCAAACGCGAACGTGGCGACGATCTGGCATTGGGCCTGAAGCTGAAAATCGATCCGGGCAGCAAACAGCTTTTGGTGGACAACCCGACGCCATTCCACATCACCGTTGTCGGGTTGCTGGCCGGTGAGCAAAAGACTCGGATGCCGATCGACACCATCATGATCGCGCCCTACGCCAACGCACGCTTTCCATTGACCAGCACCGCGCTTACCTCGCTGCGGGTATCGAACATGAACGACTTCGGTGGGCAGACCGATACGCTGTTCAATTGCGTGGCAAACGTCTGCACGGGCGTCAAACCATGAAGCGCACGCAGCTCAGGCTTTGTCTGGCGATGCTGTTGCTGATGTTTTCTCAGGCGTCCTGGGCGATGTTGTGTAAATCGTTGAATGACGGTTCCTACCTGAGCGAATACATCGGCCCGGTGTCGGTGCCCGATACAGTGCCGGACGGCACGATCATCTGGCGCTCGAAAACGCATGTGGTGCCCGCCAAGTGCTTTAAGGTTCACGACATCCATTTTGCCGAAGACGACCCGATTTATTTCTACGGCAACCCGGCCGGATTGAACGCGACGCCCTGGGGTATCGAATTTGGTCTGGTGTACAAGGGGGTGACAGCCTGGGACGGTGACTGGAGCGCCAACCCCACCCAAGGGGTGAATACCGGTTTTGTTTCACGGGGCTGCCCGTCTGCCACCAATGATGCGGAGATGCTGCCGTGTTCGTTGGTCAGTCCGAGCATCGCGTTTCAGGTGGTGATCCGCAAACGCGGGCTGTTACCGCTGCAGCGGCCCTCACAAGATACGTACGACGTATTCCAGTTCGACGGGTTGTATGGACTCAATGGCGGGCCGGGCAACCCATTCGGCAATTTCCGCTTTCAACTCAGCGGCCTGCAAAATATTGTCGGGACGGCTTGCAGTGTTGATGTAACGGTAACTCCGGAGCCTGGAATCGTCGATTTCGGGATCATCCAGAAAACCGCCACCGGCCTCTCTCCGCCCAATCCGACTCGGCCGTTCAGCCTGGCGCTGGAGAAAAGATGCAGCACGGCGATCAACCTGGGCGCCACATTGGTCACGACTCAGCAGCAGGGTGATTACACGATTGTGCCGGCCAGTGATAGCCAGTTCGGCATTCAGGTGCGGGACTCACGCAATCAATTGGTGCCGATCAACGAACCTTTTCCGCTGGTCAACTTTCCGCCGGACGTGACTCATATCGACTTGCCGTTCAGTGCTTCAGTCGTATCGTTGGGCGATCCGAAGGTCGGGCCTTTCGAAGCGATCATGGTGGTGCAGATCATCTATTACTGAGGCAGGCGGCCGGCGCCAACGCCGCCATTTTTTTGCAGGCGCTATCTCTGGGAAATTTCCTACATGACTGTCGGATAAGTCCTTCGCAACGTGCTCTCGGCTGTCGCCAATATGCCTGCTCTCAGGTCGATTAAGCGATGAATTGACGATGGCCTCCCCACGTATTCTGGTGTTGGAAAATCAAGGTTTTGCGCGCAGCGTGCTGGTGAAGATGTTGCAGCGTCTTGGCGTACACGACGTGGTACAAGCCACGGATGGCGAACATGCGATGGTGCAGATGCACCTGTATGGCGGCGTCGACATCGTGCTATGCGACCTGACCGATCGCGGGCTCGATTGCCTTGAGTTTCTGCGGCGCGCCAGTCAAAGCGGCATGGTACGCGCGGTGGTGCTATGCAGCGAATTGCAACCGGAGTTGCATCGTGCGCTGGGGCAAATGCATTCGCTGGCCGGGCTGCAACTGCTCGGGATACTCCGTCGGCCGATTCAACTGCGCTCGCTGCATCGTCTCTTGCACCGCTTCAGTCTCGCTCGTGCAGTGCCAGTGCCGAACGTGCTACGCAAAGAACTGCCCACTGAAGAAGAGGTGCGTCGCGGGCTTGCGTTGGGGGAGTTTCGTGCCTGGTTTCAGCCGCAGATAGAACTCCAGACCGGCACCGCCGTCGGGTTCGAGGCGCTTGCTCGATGGCAACATCCGTCGCGGGGTGTGTTGCTGCCCAGTGAGTTCCTGGCGGCAGTGCTGGCGTATGACTTGATTGATCAGATGTTCAAAAGTCTGCTGGAGCAGGGCTTGAGCCTGATGGGGATCTTGCGTCGCCAAGGCGTCAACCTGACGCTGGCGTTCAACCTGCATGCCTCGCAACTGGCCAGCGGTGAACTGATCGAGCACATCAAACGGGCACTCGAGCGACATGCCTTCAAGGGCTCGACGCTGATGTTCGAACTGGCGGAAAACGGCTTGCTCGACAGCGCCCCCGGCATCCATGAAAACCTCCTGCGATTGAGACTGTTGGGCTGCGGTCTGTCAGTCGATGACTTCGGCGTGGGCTTCTCTTCGCTCAAACTGCTTTGCCAGCTACCGTTCAATCAGATCAAGCTCGATGGACGCTTTGTTCAGCGCCTGGATCGTCAACGCAATCGCGCCATGGTTATCTGCACGCAAGGGCTGGCGCAGTCGCTGGACATGAGGCTGGTGATCGAGGGCGTCAGCAGTTCGCGGATTCGTGAGGGCCTGCTTGAACTGGGTTGTGACATCGGTCAGGGGTATCACCTGGCCCGGCCGATGACTGGGCACGATTTGCTGCAATGGCTGGAAGCGTTGGAGAGTGCACAGTGAATACTTCACGGTTTGCTCCGATGTATTTGCAGAAATTTCCTACACTTCATTCGCGCTCGTGTATTTTTGCTGCACGCACCGAATGGCTTGCTGTAACACTCACACTCACACTCATGGCCTTGACGATGTCGGTTGCCGGCGTGCTTTCCAGAGGTTTTTATGCTTAAAGCGATAGTTGTGGACGATCATCCGTTCATTCGCTCTTCGGTCAAGATGCTGCTCAAGCAGGAACAGTTCGAGGTCGTGGCCGAGGCAGACAACGGCGCCGATGCTGTGCAACTGGCCCGTGAGTACGCCCCGGATCTGATTGTTCTGGATATCGCCATGCCCAAGCTCGATGGGCTGGAAGTGATTTCGCGCATCAGTGCACTGGGGCTGTCGAGCAAGATTCTGGTACTGACCTCGCAGTCGGCGCTGTTCTATTCCATGCGCTGCATGAAGGCCGGAGCCGCTGGCTATATCTCCAAGACCAACGACCTCGATGAGCTGATCAAAGCCATCAAGGCCGTGATGGACGGCTACACCTTCTTTCCCAATCTGGCCACCAGTTCGGTGCGGCGCAGCGATGTCGATGCCACCGATCTGGAGCTCATCCAGAGCCTGTCCGATCGTGAGCTGGCGATCCTGCAACAGTTATCCAATGGTCTGAGCAACAAGGAAATCGGTGAGGCGATGTTGCTGAGCAACAAAACCGTCAGCACCTACAAGACACGCCTGATCGAGAAGCTCAAGGTCAAATCGGTGGTGTATCTCGCCGATTTTGCCAAGCGCAATAACCTTGTCTAGATGAATACTTCCTTCAAAAAGTGCTTCGTCGGCCTCCTGTTGTCTGGCTTGCTGGTTGCCGGCAATACCTTTGCTGCTGCGCCTGAAACATTGCAGTTGCTTGGGCGTTCGACGGTCGATGAGTATTCGGTTTCACTCGATGAGGCGGACTGGAGCTGGTTGCGGCATCGCAAAGCATTGTTGCTGGGCACTTCGGCTCCCGATTACGCACCGTTTGGCATTACCAGCAATGACAATGACTACGAAGGTCTGACGGCCGACTATGCGCAGTTGATCGCTCAGTTGCTGCATATCAAGGTCGAGGTGCGTCGGTTTGAATCGCGCACCGCGGTGCTGGAAGCGCTTAAAAACGGTGAGATTGATTTGCTGGGCACCGCCAATGGTTACGAGGCGGTCGATCCCGACCTGGCGATGTCCAATCCGTACGCCGACGATCAGCCGACGTTGCTGACCCGCATCGGCGACAACCAGAACCTGCCGGTTGATCTGGCAGGCAAGCGCGTGGCGATGCTTTATCACTATTTGCCACCAGAAGTGGTGAAGGCGTTCTATCCCAAGGCCATCATCCAGTTGTATCCCTCGACGTTGAGCGCTATCGGTGCGGTGGCGTTCAGCCAGGCGGACGTGTACCTGGGCGACTCGATCAGTTCCAACTACCTGATCAGCAAAAATTACCTCAATAACGTGCAGCTCAGTGATTTCTCGCGGATGGAAGTGCAGCCATTCGGCTTTGCCGTGAGTCGTGGCAATGACCGACTGTTGCGTATCCTCAATACGGCGCTGGACACGATTCCCACCAGTGAACGCATGAGCATTTTGCGCCGCTGGAGCGCCGGGGGCGCGACCATGCCCGGGCGACAGATTCTGCATTTCAGCGTCAGCGAGCAACGCTGGCTGGAGCGTCATCCCCGGATAAGAGTGGCGATCAACGAGAATTTTCTACCGCTGACGTTCTTCGACAGTGAAGGCAATTTTCGTGGCATCAGTGCCGATGTCCTGGCCAAGGTCAGTCTGCGCACTGGCCTGAAGTTCGACGTACAACGGGCCGAGTCGGTCAGTGACCTTATTGATCGGGTGACCAGCGGCGAGGCTGACATGCTCGCCGCGTTTACCCCCAGTACCGAGCGTGAAGGCGCTTTGCGTTTCACCCGGCCTTACCTGACCAACCCGTTTGTATTGGTCACGGCCAGCGGCGATGCCAATCCCCAGACCCTGGATCAAATGGCCGGCAAGCGTTTGGCGTTGATTCGCGGCAACGTGTTGCGCGAATACCTTGTGGAGCAGTTCCCTCAGGTGCACCTGGTGACGGCGCAAAATGCTGCCGACGCGATGAACATGGTCGCGCAGGGCGAAGTCGACGGCGCGATCAACTCTTTGATCAATGCCCGCTACTTGATCTCCCGCCAGTATCGCGGTCGGTTGCAAGTCACCAGCACCGTGGGGACTCAGCAGGCGCGCATCGCGCTGGCCACCAATCGTGGTGCGCTGGAGTTGTACTCGATTCTCGACAAGGCGCTGTTGAGCATCTCCCCTGAAGAAATGGATGAACTGACCAACCGCTGGCGTACCGAAGTTGTGGTCGACGACAGCTATTGGTTGCGCCACCGCAGCACGATCATTCAAGGGTTCGTCATTGCCGGTGTCTTGCTGCTGGTAGCGTTCGGCTGGATTGCTTACCTGCGCATGCTGATGCGCAAGCGGCGTCAGGCTGAAATCGCCCTCAACGACCAGATGGAGTTCATGCGCGTGTTGATCGACGGCACGCCGCACCCGATTTATGTCCGCGACCGCGAAGGACGGCTGGTGACTTGTAACAGCGGTTACCTGCAAGTATTTGGCGTTGAGCGCGAAGCAGTGATCGGCAAAACCGTGACTGACGGTGTGCTGAGTGACACTGTCGAAGCGCAGGGCTTTGCCAACGATTACCGGCAAGTCATGGATGAAGGCGTGCCCCGAATTGAGGATCGCAGGCTCAGTTTGGCAGACGGTCGTGTCCTGACTATTTATCACTGGATGCTGCCTTACCGTGGCAGTGATGGCGAAGTCAGCGGCATGATTTCCGGCTGGATCGACGTCAGCGAACGCCAGCAACTGTTGCACGAACTGCGCATCGCCAAAGATGGCGCCGATGATGCCAACCGCGCCAAGACCACGTTCCTGGCGACCATGAGTCACGAGATCCGCACGCCGATGAATGCCGTGATCGGGATGCTTGAACTGGCCATGAAAAAAGCCGATCAGGGCGTCATGGATCGTTTCGCCATCGAGGTGGCCTCGGGCGCGGCGCGGGGCTTGCTCGATCTTATCGGCGACATTCTCGACATCGCACGGATCGAATCCGGCCGTTTGTCGCTGGCGCCGGAACGGGCCAATCTGCGTGAGCTGATCGAGTCGGTGGTGCGGATATTCGAAGGCTTGGCGCGACAGAAACAACTGCGCCTGCAACTGGATCTGGATGCGCTGGCCAACGCAGACGTATTGATCGATCCGCTGCGCTTCAAGCAAGTGCTGTCGAATCTGTTGAGCAATGCGATCAAGTTCACCGAGGTGGGCCACGTCGTTTTGCGCGTGCGGGTCGAATCTGCTGCTGACCAGGATCGGTTGGCGCTATGCCTGCGGGTCGAAGACAGTGGTCGCGGAATATCCGTCGAAGATCAGCAACGGCTGTTCACGCCGTTCACGCAGGCTGGCAACCATGGCCAGTCTGCGCAGGGCGGTTCCGGGCTGGGTCTGGTGATCAGCCGCACCTTGTGCGAAATGATGGGTGGCACGCTGACGATGGACAGCGTGCTGGGGCAGGGCACGCAGATTGAGGTGCGCCTCAGTTTACCTACCCTCCAGCCACAGGCATGCGTGGTGGCGGCCGAGATTGAACCGGTAACGGTCAGTCGGGCGCTGAATATCCTGGTGATCGACGACTATCCGGCCAACCGTTTGTTGTTGTCTCAACAGCTGACTTATCTGGGGCACCGGGTCACGGACGCTGAAGATGGCGCGCATGGTTTGCGGGCCTGGCGCAACGAGACTTTCGATGTAGTCATCACCGATTGCAACATGCCGATCATGAACGGCTACGAGCTGGCGCGGGCGATACGCGACGAAGAGGGTGCACGAGCGTTACCGCGCAGCCTGGTACTGGGTTTCACCGCCAATGCACTGGCTGAAGAAAAGGTGCGTTGCGCGGAAGCGGGCATGGACGATTGCCTGTTCAAGCCCATCAGCCTCAAGGATCTGAATGCGCGTCTGGCCTCTGTCACGCCTCACGCCCGGCCTGCAACCGAAGGTGAGGATAGCAGCGTGGCGGACGGCGGCGCTGATTTTGACCTGAGCAGTCTTGAGCAACTGACCCGCGGTGACCGGGCGTCAATCAAGAGCCTGCTGACGGATCTGGCCACCAGTAATGACGACGACATGGCCAAACTCATGCGTCTGTTTACGCAGCATGATTTGCCAGGATTGGCGGATCTTGCACACCGGGTCAAAGGTGGCGCACGGATTATCAAAGTGCAGTCACTGATCGAGGCCTGTGAGGCCTTGGAAGCCGCCAGTGAAGGTCTGGATTCGGCGGTGTTGATCGAGGCGGTGGACGCCCTGCAACAGGCCATGGAACACCTCGCCGCGCAATTGGAAACCTACTTGGCGAACTGATCGCGGTTCGCTGGATTTTTTACGATTTGAACGTCGATATTTGCGAATTTTCCTACATTCGCCAATGCCCCTCTCTCGCTAACGTGCCGTGGTGTCAGCCGAAGGCTGATTCAGACAACGGGCGATCGATATGGACTGTCAGCGCAACGCTGACGGCCCCTATCGAAGCGCCGCACGCAACGAGCAGGGTCACTGATTCTCGGTAACGCCGACCCCCTTCACGCTGCGTGTCATCCCACTTTTTATTGTTTGGAGCAGTTGATGAACTTTCAACATCTGTCTTCCCGTGCGCGACTTTCGGTCAGCGTGCTGGTTGTCGCGGCAGCTTTGAGTGCCTGTGCCAGTGCACCGATTCCGGAGCAACAGATTTCGCTGTCCAAAGATGCGGTCAATCGTGCCGTTTCGGCAGATGCGACCCAATATGCCCCGCTGGAAATGAAGGCAGCGCAGGACAAGATGTTCCTGATGGAGCGCGCCTTGGGCGAAAAAAATTACCCGCAAGCCAAAGTGCTGGCTGAGCAGATCGAAGCTGACGCCAACCTGGCCGAACGCAAGTCGCGGGCTGTGAAGTGGCAGAAGCAATTGTCAGACGCCCGCAGCGGCATCCAGGTGCTCAAGCAGGAAATGCTGCAAGACCCGGTCACCGGCTTCAATCCGCCTGTCAGCGCTCAATAAGGAAAACCCCATGCAGACTTTCAAATTACTGCCAGCCGTTTCCCTGTTTGCCCTGATGCTCGGCGGTTGCGCCACACCGCCGGAAAACCCGCAATTGCTGCAAGCCCGTGCGCAATTTGTCGCGCTGCAACAAAAAGCCGAGTCAAACACCCTCGCGGCGATCGAAACCAAGGACGCGTTCACTGCGCTGAACAAGGCCGATCAGGCTTCCCTCAAGGATCGTCAGGCGCCGGACGTTGATCAGTTGGCCTATCTGGCCAGCCAGAAAATTGCTCTGGCCGAGCAGACCATTGTCGGTCGCCAGGCAGAAGCCGACCTGAAGAAAATCGACGCCGAACGCACTCAGGTGCAGCTTGATGTCCGTACCCAGCAGCTCAAGGCCCTGCAAGCACTGAAAGCCAAAAAGACTGATCGGGGTGAGGTAGTGACCTTCGGTGACGTGCTGTTCGATACCGGCAAGGCTGATTTGAAATACGGCAGTCAGCGTCAGTTCCAGCAACTGGCCGATTTTCTGGCCAGCAACCCGGAGCGCAAGGTGCGGGTGGAAGGCTTCACCGACAACGTCGGTAACGAAGCCGCCAATCAGGTGTTGTCCGAGCGCCGCGCTGACTCTGTCGCCAGTGCGCTGTCGCAATTGGGAGTGGATCGTCGGCGTATCGTGACCCAGGGATTCGGCGAGGAATTCTCGGTGGCCGATAACGGTAGCGCGGCAGGCCGCCAGCAAAATCGGCGGGTCGAAGTGATCCTGTCGAATGGGGCCGAGGTGGTCGGCGCTCGCCACTGATCACGTCAATGAAGCCTGTTACCCGCTCTCCTTTGAGGAGCGCGGGTTTGCTGCAAACGGTGCATTTTCGCTAGACGAATGCTTGTAATACCGCTCATGCGCTTCGGAAATTTCCTACTCAGAAAGTTCTCTTCGATCTCTAAATTACAGACCTCAACTGAGCCGCCGGCCTTCCGTCAGTCGTTGCTCAGCCCCTATGCCATTGGCATTTCCACTGCCGACTCGGCAGTACGAATGAGGTACTGAACATGAAGACGATCAACTCCAAACAGAATCCAGCACTGACGCTTTCGCCCCTTGCCCTGGCCATCTTCCTGTTGCTGCCGGCACACGCGAATGCGTTCACTTCATCGGTTAACAATGGCGCTGTAGTCAATGGTGAAACCGTGGTCGGTGGCACGCAGAATATCGGCACCAACGGTACGGCAAACAACACGTTGATCGAAGTCACCGGGACGCAGACGGTTTTTCAGAACGGTGTGTCGAATGACGCTACTGTCAACGGAGTCCAGGATGTTCAGAGTGGTATCGCCAACCGCAGCATCGTCAATGCCGGCGGCTCACAGAAGGTGGGCATCGCCAGTGTGGCCAACGACACAATTCTGAACGGTGGCGCGCAGACGGTGCAAAACCCGACAGGGCGGGCCAACCGTACAGTGATCAATCAGAATGGCGTGCAGACCGTCACGCTCATGGGCACTGCTGCTGACACGGTCATCAACAACGGCGGCCTGCAGGTAGTGACCAATAAGGGTGTTGCGAACGACACCCAGGTCAACAGCGGCGCAGAGCAGAGCCTGCAAAGGGGCATGCTCGGCGGCGTGGTGGCAACCAATACACGCATCGACGGTGGCTTACAGAGTGTCTATGACACCGCCACGGCCAACAACAGCACCGTGAGCAATGGCGGGCGGATCAACCTGTACCAGGGCGCACAGGCCAATGGGTTGGTAGCGGAGGCGGGGGGCACCGTCAATATCATGGAGGACGGTGTAAAAACCGTTGATTCCCTGACCCTCAATGGCGGCAGCCTGGCCTTCGTACCGAGCGCTGATGGCAGCTTCAAGACGTTCACGGTCAACGCTTTGTCCGGCAGCGGCAGCATCTTGATGAACACCGATATTGCCAGTCAGCATGACGACTTGCTGGTGGTGCAGGGCGCGGGAATGGCCAGTGGCGATCACACGCTGATCGTAGGGGACTCGGGCCGCGAACCGACATCTATGGATGGACGTCTGGTGTTAGTGGACACCAATGGCGGCAGTGCGAAGTTTGGACTCCACGGTGGTCATGTCGATGCCGGCGCGTTCCGCTACACCTTGCAGCAACAGGGTGATGACTGGGTGCTGGCCAGTGGCGGCAGCCTTCCTGTGGATCCTGTAACGCCTGTCGATCCCGAAAAGCCTGTGGATCCGGTGACGCCTGTCGATCCAGCAAAACCGCTGGATCCGGTGACGCCACCGACTCCGGTCAATCCACGACCCGAAAACCTCTCCAAGGGCACTAACGCCGCCATCGCCGCGCATACGGCAGGCGCCAGTCTGTGGAGTGCGCAAATGAATGCGCTGGTCAAACGTCTGGGCGAATTGCGCATGGGGCAGGACGATGGTGGTATCTGGACGCGTGCTATCGGTAAGCGCTTCGATGTCAGCGAACACTCCAGCCGTGCTTACACCCAGGACGTCAGTGGTCTGGAAATCGGTGCCGACAAAGCGTTTGCTGTCGAGAGTGGCAAAGTCTATGTCGGTGCAATGGTCGGCACGGCCCGTTCGGATCTGGACTTCGGCGAAGGCGCCTCGGGTGAAATCGACAGCCGCATGTTCGGGATCTATGCCACCTACCTGAACGATAACGGCGTCTATGTCGACAGCGTGTTGAAGTACAGCCGCTTCGATAACGACATCAAAACCCCGAGCAATCTGGGCGAGTCGGTAAAAGGTTCCTACAGCACCAACGGTGTCGGTGCAAACATCGAGATCGGTAAACGCATCGCGCTCAAAGATGGCTGGTTCGTTGAGCCGCAGGTCGAACTCACGGCCACCCAGACCCAGGGGGCGAGCTATACCGCCAGCAACGGTCTGCGGGTCAAGACCGATAATCTGGACTCGTTGCAAAGTCGCGTCGGTTCGCTCTTTGGTCGCAGTCTGGAACTGAGTAACGGTATGAAAGCTCAGCCATACGTCAAAGCGTCCTACATTACCGAGCACGCGGGTAGCGGCAAGGTCACCGTCAACGGCAATAAATTTGATGCCGAATTGCCAGGTAGCCGTGTGGAAGTCGGATTCGGTGGCGTGTTGCAAGTCACGGAGAAAAGCAAGATTTCCCTGGATGCCGAGTACGCCAAGGGCAACGGTATCGAGCAGCCATTCGGTGTGAGCCTGGGTTATCGCTATCTTTGGTAAGAAAAAAGGCCGCGTCGGGTAGTCCCGACGCGGCTTTGTTGTGGGATTCCGGAAGTATTCGGATCGCTTTTCAGAACTTTCTTACATAGATCGTCGAGCCTTTTGGTTAGCGTGACCTGACCCGAGCCTCATGCTCTGATCTTCACGCCATTGTTGAAATCTCATGCCTTACAAATGCTGGCGAATCCTGATCGCCGAAGACCAGCCTTATCTGCGTGTCAGAATCGAGAAGTCTCTCAAGGAACTGGGTTGCCGCAGGCTCACAACCGCGCAGTCCTTTCGGGAGCTGCTTGGCCTGACTCATTACTCGCACGATCCTTTCGAAGGCTTTGAACTGATGATCATCAACGGCGAACTATTAGCGGCTACGGGGATTGATCCGGTGCGATTTTTCCTCAGCAATCCGCAGATCCGCCACGGTTTGATCCATGACGCACGTCGAGGGCAGCCGAAGGCGGAGACGATTTATGCCAGCCAGCAACGTCAATTGAACCTGATTCGCACGCCCGACCGGCAGTCCATGGACGCCGTGCTGGTGTCTCTTAATGCTTAGGAAAACTCCTACACATTTTTGGATCTTTCCTAGAGTGTTTAGTCCTCTGATTTTTGAAAATTGTCTTGCCCCTCAAGAGATGAGTCGATCGCCATGCCTACTTTGCCGCTCCGTGTCCTGGTTCTAGAAGATCATACTTTCCAGCGTTCCGTCGCGGTGAGCATGCTCCAGGCGTTGGGCTGCCAAGAGGTGTTCGAGGCCAGTGACGGCGCCCAGGCACTGGCGGTGCTGGAAGCAGTCGGGCAGGTGGATATTGCCCTGTGCGACTTGCAAATGGAGGGCATGGACGGTCTGGAGTTTTTGCAGCGGGTGGGTGCGTCGGGGCAGGTCAAGTCGGTCATCATCAGCAGCTCGTTGTCGGCGGATCTGTGTCGGGCGGTGCATCAAATGGTGACGCTGCTCGGACTGGAGTTGTTGGGCGATGTGGGTAAACCGCTGGATGCGCAGGTGTTGCATGATTTGTTGAAAAAGGCCCTTGCCAAACCGGTCAGCCAGCAGCCACCGATCAGCGCAAGCCCACTGGCCAGCGAAGACGCGGTGCGCGAGGCACTGGCGCAGCGGCAGTTAAAGGCCTGGTATCAACCCAAATTCAATCTGCAGACCGGCGAGGTCTGTGGTGTCGAAGTCCTGTGCCGCTGGCAGCACCCGACGAGGGGGATCATTCCGCCTGCGGTGTTCATGCCTGTGCTGGAGCGATGCGGCTTGCTCGACGAGTTGCTGTTTTGCCAAATAGATGAAGCGTTGACTTTGCAGACCAGTGCCAGGGCGCAAGGCTTTGTGTTGAACATCGCGTTCAATTTGCAGGCTTCTCAACTCGCCAACAGTGATCTGACGGCTGCCATCAGGCACATTCTGGTCAGTCATGCGGCACCCGGTTCAAGTCTGACCTTCGAACTGACTGAAAGCGGCCTGCTGGAAGCGCCGGCTACCAGCCTGGAAAGTCTGGTGCGCTTGCGCATGATGGGCTGCCGCTTGTCCATTGATGATTTCGGTGCCGGGTTTTCCTCGTTGCAACGCTTGTGTCAACTGCCGTTCAACGAAATCAAACTCGATGCCGATTTCGTGCGCAACCTTGAGCACGAACCGCGCTGCCGTGCGGCAATCAGCAGCACCCTGGCGCTCGGCGAAACCCTCGGCATGGCCGTGGTGATCGAAGGAATTGAAACCGATGCACAGCGCCTTCAATTGCTGGGGTTGGGCTGTACGCAGGGGCAGGGGTACTGGTACGCGCGACCGATGGCCGGGGACGATTTTCTCGCCTGGCTGCATCGGCGCAATGATCGTGAGGCCTCGGATCAATGAGCGTTTTTTTAGGAATAGTCCTACAGAGTCCGTTACGAAGCTTGCGTAGTCTTGCCGCTTCTCGAAATCGTAACCACCAGGAGATCGAGCATGATCAATAAAGCCCTGCGTATCCTGATCGCCGACCCACAGCATTTCCACCGGCTGAAAATCGAGCGTCTGCTAAACGGCCTCGACTACTTTCGCGTGGCGCCGGTGCAGAGCCTCGCCGAGCTGCTGACGCTGGTGGACTATGGGTGTGAACCGTTCGATGTCGTGATCATCAACGCCGAACTGGCAGCAGGCACGCTGGATTTGTTGGGTTTTCTTCTCGATAACCCACAGGTGCGTCATGCGTTGATCTACAACGAACCCTCGGCGCCGCTGCAAGTGGTTTCAGGCTTCGCGCAGGAAAACGTGCAGATCAATCATGCGGCGTTGCCCAATGCGCAGGCGATCAGGCACTTGATGTCGATCGTCGACGTTCCCCAGTTGCAGCAGCAACGGCCCGCGCAGCGCCGGGCTTACGCATAGAAAAACGTTTATCGCAACTGTCAGACCTGACAGGTGCTTCATTTGCCGTTCCGTGTAACAGTCTCTGCGCAGCCACTGAGTCTGGATCAACCCATACCGGCGGTCATCGTTAACTGTTGCACCGGGAGTGCTCATGAAGTCAGCGCTGATCGTCGACGATCATCCAGTGGTGCGCGCCGCCATCCGCATCGTGCTGCAAGCCGAAGGGTTCAAGGAAATCTACGAAGCCTCCAATGGTAATGAGGTGCTGGCGTTGATCCGCGAGCACAAACCCCGTCTGGTGATACTCGACCTGCATTTGCCGGCACCTGATGGGCTGGATGTGCTGGTGCGGATTAGGGCCAACGACCTTGATTGCCGGGTCCTGGTGTTCAGTTCCCATGACCCATTGTTTTACCAGGAGCGCTGTTTACGCGCCGGGGCAATGGGCTACGTGACCAAAACCAATCAGTTGCAACAACTGCATAAAGCCATTCAAGCGGTGATGTCGGGTTACACCTATTTTTGCGCGCTGCCGGATAACGTCAGCGTGTTGAACGCAGTGCAGTCCACGGAAAAACAGATGATCGATCAACTCTCTGATCGCGAGCTGAGCATTTTCGTACAACTGGGGCAGGGCAAGGCCAACAAGGCGATTGCCGAGGACATGCACCTTAGCCACAAGACCATCAGTACCTACAAAACCCGTTTGATGAAGAAACTAGGGGTCTGTTCAGCAGTGCACTTGCGCGATTTCGCCAAGCGCAATCATTTGATCTGAGCGAGCAAACATGAGCCTCGCAGGGCGGGTGTGCTGGATGTGGCTGAGCCTTGTGGCCACCTGCGGGGCAACGGATGCGTCGCAAGTGCTGGAAGTGCTGACCCGCGCCGGGCCGGAGGATATTCAGGTTCGCCTGGACGAACCGGACCGCCAATGGTTGCGTCAACACGCAGTGTTGCGCATGGGCATTTCCGGGCCGGATTACCCACCGTTCGAAATCACCCGCAATCAGCATGAACTGGAGGGGCTCACGGCCGACTACGCTGATCTGCTTGCCCAGTTGCTCGGTCTCCGGATCGAAGTCCGACGCTTTGCCGACCGGGATGCATTGATGGCTGCGCTGAAACGCGGCGAGGTGGATCTGCTGGGCACGTCCAACAGTTTTGAGTCGGCCGGCCCGGCATTCATTCTGTCCCGTGCCTATGCCGAGGATCAGCCGATGCTGGTGAGCCGCCTCGACGAAGCCTTGCCGGTGGACCTGGCAGGCAAGCGCGTCGCCATGGTCGAAGATTATCTGCCGCTGGCGAGTGTGCAGGCGTTCTACCCCGAGGCGAGCGTGCAACGGTACTCTTCGGCGATGGATGCGCTCGGCGCAGTGGCGTTCGGCACTGATGATGTTTATCTGGGCGACTTCATCAGTGCCAATTACTTGATCAACACCAATTATCGCAACGACCTGCAATTGGCCGGGCCGTCAGGGCTGGATGCCAATCCGTTCGGCTTTGCGTTGTTGCGCAGCGATGTGCGCCTCAAACGCGTCATCGACAAGGCGTTGCTGGCCATTCCCATGGAGCGTCGACAACGTATCGAGCAGCGCTGGAGTGCCGGTGTTGCCGATATGGCCGAACAGTCCCGGGTGCAACTCAGTGCCGCCGAGTTGCAATGGCTGGATCAACATCCTGTGGTGCGGGTCGGCGGCATTGGAGATTTCGCGCCACTGACTTTTTTTGATGCCGATGGCCGCTTCAGCGGGCTTTCGGCGCAACTGCTGAACTTGATCAGCCAGCGCAGCGGGCTGAATTTCGAGATCGTGCGCGGGGATTCGCTGGATCGTCAGATCGAGCAACTGAAGGCGGGTGAACTGGACGTGCTGCCAGTGGTGACGCCCAGCAGCGAACGTGAAACCGAACTGCAATTCACCCGGGCCTACCTGAACAATCCGTTTGTGCTGGTCAGTGCATTAACGGCGCAGAGTCCGCGCAATCTGGATGATCTGGAGGGTAGACGCCTGGCGATTTATCGCGGCCATCCGTTGCGTGGTTATCTGCAGGAGCGCGTACCTCGATTGCGCTTCATCGAAGTCAAGAGCCCCGCCGAAGGTATGGAGTTGGTCGCCATGGGGCAGGCTGATGCCGTTGTGAGTTCGTTGGTGGTGGCCCGTTACCTGCTCGCCCGGCATTACCGCGAGCGTCTGCGCATCGCCAGCACGGTCGGCGATCAACCGGCCCGTATCGCGCTGGCCACAGCGCCGCAGGCGCTCATGCTGCATTCGATCCTGAACAAGGCACTGCTCAGCATTGCCCCGCAACAGATGGACGAACTGGTTGAGCGCTGGAGCCATGATGTGGTGGTGGAGGACAGCTACTGGCTACGTCATCGTCGCGAGATTTTCTTTGGCTTCGCCGGTGCGGCGGGCTTGCTGTTGCTGGCGCTGGGGTGGATCGGTTTTCAGCGTCGGCAGATCCGCCAGCGGCAGCAATGGTTGCAGCAATTGCAGCAGGCCAAAGAGGCGGCTGACGACGCCAATCGCGCCAAGACCACGTTTCTGGCAACCATGAGCCATGAAATCCGCACACCGATGAACGCGCTGATCGGCATGCTCGAACTGGCCCTGAAACGAGCAGAAGAGGGGGTGACTGATCGCCTGGCGATTCAGGTCGCGTCCAACGCCGGGCAACAACTGCTCGCCCTGATCGGCGACATTCTCGACATCGCGCGTATTGAAACCGGGCATTTGTCCCTCGCCCCGGAACGGGCGAACCTGCGTGAACTGGTGGTATCGGTCTGCCGGGTGTTCGAGGGGCTGGCGCGGCAGAAACGCTTGCTGTGGCACATCGAACTCGATGCGTACAGCGACGTCGATGTGTTGATTGACCCGACGCGCTTCAAGCAGGTGCTGTCGAATCTGCTGAGCAACGCGATCAAGTTCACCGAAAACGGCGAAGTGAGTCTGCGCCTTGGTGTGACGCCATTGTCGGTCGAGCGACTGGCCGTGAAAGTGGTTATCGAAGACAGCGGAATCGGCATCAGTGCGCAGGATCGGCAACGGCTGTTCAGTCCGTTCGTGCAGGCGAGCAATCACGCGCAATCGGTGCGCAGCGGTTCCGGACTGGGCCTGGTGATCAGTCGCAGTCTGTGCGAAATGATGGGCGGCGCAGTGCGCCTCGACAGTGAGCCTGGCCGCGGGACGCAAGTTACAGTCAGTCTTGAGTTGCCTCTGTTGGACGCACTCGCACAAAAGCCTGCCACCGCTGAAACGCCCGGTGCGACTGCGTGCTCACTGAGCGTTCTGGTGGTGGACGATCATCCGGTCAACCGTTTGTTGCTGTGCTGGCAGTTGAGTGAGCTCGGGCATCGTACGGTCGACACCGAGGACGGCGATTCAGGGCTGGAGCGTTGGCGTGCGCAGCTGTTCGATGTGGTGATCACCGACTGCAACATGCCGCGACGCAATGGCTATGAACTGGCACGGACCATCCGTGATGAAGAGGTCGCGAGCGGCCGGCCACCCTGCCTGATCCTCGGGTTTACCGCCAATGCGCAGATCGAGGAGAAACGTCGCTGCCTCGACGCCGGCATGGATGAATGTCTGTTCAAACCGATTCGCCTGCATGATCTGCAGCAGGCATTGAATGGCGCGAGCCACTGCGAGAGTGATGTCGACTCGAATGAGCAGATTGCTCTGACAGAAATCGACCTGAGTACGCTAGAGCAGATGGCCGGCAATGATCAATCGATGATCGAGCGCCTGCGCGGAGAAGTGCTGAACAGCCTGCATCTCGATCTGCAACGACTGGACAATCTGGGGCATGAGCATGACCGTGGAGGGCTGCGCGAGCTGGCTCATCACATCAAGGGTGGTGCGCAGATGGTCGGTGCCGCGCGCGTGGTTTCGGCATGCGCAGACCTTGAACAGGCTTGCCGCGAGGCCGAAGCCGTCGCGGTGATCATGGCACTCAATCAATTGCGCGAGGCCATGCAAAGCCTCGCGCAACGTCTTCGAGCCTGAGCCTTCAATCCCAGACGGGCGCAATGCCTTTCGGGCTGGTCAGACGATGGCCGCGATCCAGCGTGGCGATTTGCGCCATGTCGGCTTCGCTCAGCGTCAGTGCCGTGGCACCGAGGTTGCTTTGCAGGTTGGCGCGTTTGGTCGACGACGGGATCACCGCGTAACCCGATTGCACGGCCCAGGCGAGGGTGACTTGCGCCGGGGTGGCGTGCAGGCGTTGGGCGATCTGCTGGATCAGCGGATCCTTCAGCACTTCGCCGTAAGCCAGGGTCATGTACGAAGTGATCTGGATGCCCTGACTCTGGGCGAACTCGACCACTTTGCGATTTTGCAGGTACGGATGCAGCTCGATCTGGTTGGTCGCGATGTTGTCGGCGCCGACCGCAACAATCGCCTGTTTCATCAGGTCGATGGTGAAATTGGAAACACCGATCTGTCGGGTCAGGCCCAGGCGTTTGGCTTCCAGCAGCGCGCCCATGAATTCTTCGACCGGCACTTGGTTTTCCGGCGATGGCCAGTGGATGAGCGTCAGGTCGAGGTAGTCGGTCTGCAGTTTTTCCAGGCTTTCCCGGAGGCTGGCGATCAGGCGATCTTTGGCGAAGTTGGCGACCCAGATCTTGCTGGTGATGAACAGTTCTTCGCGAGGAATACCGCTGGCGGCGATGGCCGCGCCGACATCGGCTTCGTTTTCGTAAATCTGTGCGGTGTCGATGACCCGGTAGCCGAGCTCAAGGGCGGTGCTTACCGAGTCGATGACCACCTGGCCTTGCAAGCGAAACGTACCAAGACCGAAAGCGGGGACAGACATTGAGGACTCCAGGGTTGCAGTGGGAATGGTCAGGAGTATCCGCGTCTGCATCCGTGAGAAAAACCGTTGGTGTGGCAAAGCACTTTTGATCACAAGTCATGAATCTTTTGCGGGAATTGTGTTGTCTGGCTGGCCTCTTCGCGGGCAAGCCCGCTCCCACAGGTTTCTCTGGTGTTCGCACAATCTGAGTTCACTGGAGATCCCTGTGGGAGCCGGGCTTGCCCGCGATGGTGGCGCCTCGGTTTTGAATCTGTCCGCGAGCTCACTGTTCTTCAGATAGAACAATGAAGCCGATTTTTGCCGTCTAGTGCATTAATCGTCATGGATTTAAGCTCAATCCATTGCGTCACTTACCCAATTGGAGCCCACCATGAAAAACATCATCGGTATCTACACCAGCCCGCGCGGCCATTGGGTCGGCGATGGTTTCCCGGTGCGGACACTGTTTTCCTACGACAACCTGGGCAAACACATCAGCCCGTTCCTGCTGCTCGATCACGCAGGGCCTGCCGAATTCACCCCGACCACCGAACGACGTGGCGTTGGTCAGCATCCACACCGTGGTTTCGAAACCGTGACGATTGTTTACGACGGTGAAGTGCAGCATCGCGACTCCACCGGCAGTGGGGGCACTATCGGCCCGGGCGATGTGCAATGGATGACGGCGGCTTCCGGGATCCTGCATGAAGAGTTCCATTCGGAAAACTTCGCCAAAACCGGCGGCAAACTGGAAATGGTTCAGCTGTGGGTCAACCTGCCGGCCAAGGACAAGATGGCCGAGCCGGGCTACCAGACCATTCTGGACAGCGAAATCCCGAGCATCGCGCTCACGAACGACGCCGGCAGCTTGCGTCTGATCGCCGGTGAGTTCGACGGTCACAAGGGGCCGTCGCGCACCTTCACGCCAATCGATGTGTGGGATCTGCGCCTGAACGCTGGCAAGTTGCTGACGCTGGATCTGCACGATGGCCGCAATACGGCGCTGGTTGTGCTTAAAGGCTCGGTGCAGATCAATGGACAGGAATCGGCGCAGCAAGGGCAACTGGTGTTGTTCGAACGCGATGGCCAGCAACTCACCCTCGAAGCCAGCCAGGATGCGGTGGTGTTGCTGCTCAGCGGCGAGCCGATCGACGAGCCAATCGTCGGTCACGGCCCGTTCGTGATGAACACCGAGCAGGAAATCCATCAGGCCTTCGCCGACTTCCAGTCCGGGCGCTTTGGCCGGATGCACGGCTGACACTCACCCTGTAGGAGCTGCCGCAGGCTGCTCCTAGATTGGGTTTTGCGGTGTTTTTTGGCGGGTGTTCGTTCTCTGAAATCAATTACTCCTACACTGTCCCCAATCTGTGCGATCTTCTCGCGATTGGCCCCCGTCGGAGTTGTTTGATGCTGTCTCTGCTGAGCGAACACCCTTTGTTTTGCGCGTTGATCCTGATCCTGCTCGATCTCGGTCTGTGGCGTCTGATCAGTTCCCATGGCAGCGAGTGGAAACTGCTGGTGCGAGTACTGATATTCACGTTATTCAGCGTCCTGCTGTTCAACGAAGGCCTCAACCCGATGGAGCCCGCGCCATGGGTCGATAACGTGCCGCTGCATCTGGCGGCGACCGGTTTGCAGATTGGTTGGTGGCTGTTCGGCGCACGCACCCTGACGGTGTTGATCGGCGCAGTGATGATGCAGCGTGTCGGGCACACCGGGCGGTTGCTGCAGGATTTGCTGGGTGCGGTGATTTTCCTGATCGCAATCATTGCGGCGCTGGCCTACGTGCTGGATCTGCCGGTCAAAGGCGTGCTGGCGACGTCCGGCGCTTTGGCGATCATCGTCGGTCTGGCCTTGCAGAGCACATTGAGTGACGTGTTTTCCGGGATCGTGCTCAATACCACCAAGCCTTATCAACTGGATGACTGGATCTCCATCGACGGCACCGAAGGCCGGGTCACCGATATCGATTGGCGCGCCACGCGTCTGCAAACCAGCCAGGGCAGCATGGCGGTCATTCCCAACTCGCTGGCGGCCAAGGCCAAGATCATCAACTTCAGTCGGCCGAGCAACATGTTCGGCGTCTCGGTCAGCGTGCAAGTCAGCCCGCATGCGCGACCCAGTTCGGTGATCGATGCGCTGGAGCGGGCGATGCAAGGCTGCCGGCAATTACTGGAAACACCGGCGCCGAGTGTGGCGTTGAAAAATTCTGGCAGCAGCGGTTCGGAGTACGAGATCAGTGGTTTCGTCGCGTCGATGGGCGAAAAGCGTGTGGTGCGCAATCAGTTGTTCGATCTAGCGTATCGGCACTTGCAGGCATCCGGGGTCAATCTGCTGTCGAGCGTCGAACCTGTCGTGGCGGGCAATCTCTCGCGGCCACGGGCATTGCTCGACAGCTCGCCGATTTTCTCGACCCTGCGTCAGGAAGAGAAAGACACCTTCAGCCAGAACATGACCCTGCAAACCTTCCGCGCCGGCGAGCAGATTCTGGGGGCAGGGGAGGTCAGCGACCACCTGTTCATCATTGAGTCCGGCGTGGTTACGGTGGCACTGATGCGCCATGGCGCACCGTTCGAGTCCGGACGCATGGGGCCGGGCGAAGTGATCGGCGAGGCCGGCATTCTTTCCGATTCGTCGGTGCCCGCCACGTTTACCGCAAAGACCTTCTGCGCTTTGTACCGCATCGAAAAGACCTATCTGAAGCCGTGCCTGGATGCCCGTCACGATATCAGCGATGCCATGAAAACCTTGCTTGATTACCGGCTGCACAAAGCCCAGGCCCTGACTCAGGACGAGCCGGTGGTCGTGCCGAAGAAAGGCTTTTTGCAATGGCTGCGCAATCGCGCCTGAGTGATCCTGCGTTACTCGTAGCTGGCGAGTTTCTGCTCCAGGTTCAAGCGCACTTGCGGCCACTCGTCGTCGATGATGCTGAAACGCACCGAGTTGCGCTTGCGCCCGTCCGGCATGATCCGTTCGTGGCGGACGATGCCTTCCTGTTGCGCACCGAGGCGCAGGATCGCATGGCGTGATTTCTGGTTGTTCTCGTCGGTGGTGAACTGCACGCGCACGCAGTTCAGCACTTCGAAGGCGTGACGCAACAGCAGGTATTTGGCTTCGGTGTTGACGAAGGATTTCTGCCAGCTCGCCGAGATCCAGCTGCTGCCGATTTCCAGTTTGCGGTTGAGCGCGTCGATCTTCCAGAAACGGGTAGAGCCGATCACCTCGCCGCTGTCCTTCAGCACGATGACAAACGGCATCACAGTCCCGGCCTCGCGGCCATCAAGGGCTTTTTTCAGGTAGCTATCGACGGTGGTCGCCGAGGGCACGACGGTGACGGTGAGGTTCCACAACTCGCCGTCGGCGGCGGCTTGGAGCAGGTCGGCGGCGTCGCTGTACTGAAGCGGGCGCAGAAGGATGCGCTGGCCTTCAAGCTTGGTTTGCATGGAATTCTGGTCTCGGCAGTGCGGGCGAATGACGAACGCCTATTACGCCGCAGCGAGACGATCCGATGCAACCAGTGCGGTGGCCGCAGGGTCACTATTTCTATCCCTACCGGCAGGAGCCCGGACGATGAAAAACCTGCGGATCGCCACGTTCAACGTCAACGGCCTGCGCGCGCGTTTGCCCAACCTGCTTGATTGGCTCAAGCGCGAGCAACCGGACATCGTTTGCCTGCAAGAGCTGAAATCGCTCGACAGTGCGTTTCCCGCCGCTGAGCTGGAAGCGGCCGGTTATGGCGCAATCTGGCAGGGCCAGGCTGCCTGGAACGGCGTGGCGATTCTCGCCCGTGATGCGCAACCGCTGGAAAGCCGCCGAGGCTTGCCGGGCGATCCCGAAGACAAGCACAGCCGTTATCTGGAAGCCGCGGTGCATGGCGTGCTGGTCGGTTGTCTGTATCTGCCCAACGGCAACCCGCAACCGGGGCCGAAGTTCGATTACAAACTGGCCTGGTTCGAGCGGCTGATCAGTTACGCGAAGGATCTGCAAGGCAGCGATCACCCCGTGGTGCTGGCCGGCGACTACAACGTCGTGCCCACGGACATGGACATCTACAACACCCGCTCATGGCTCAAGGATGCGTTGCTGCAGCCCGAGAGTCGCGAGTGTTATCAGCGCTTGCTTGACCAGGGCTGGACCGATTCGCTGCGGCATCTCTACCCGGACGATCGCCTCTACACCTTCTGGGATTATTTTCGCAACCACTGGCAAACCAACTCGGGTTTGCGCATCGACCATCTGCTGCTCAACCCGGCGCTGAGCCCTTATCTGCACGAGGCCGGTGTAGACGCCTGGGTGCGCAACGAACCACATGCCAGTGACCATGCGCCGACGTGGATTCGTATTGGTTCACGCAAGAAACGCTAGAGGCGATTGGTGAAATCAATTGTCGAAATCAGTGCCCGATCCCGTATACATGGCGACCATCAACGCAGTGACCTGCGGCCCCATGCAAAAGGACTGAGCAATGAGTGAGCCACGCCTGACGAGTTTGAAGCTTTATCTGCAACGCCTGGGTTTCGATGCACCGCCGGCGCCGACGCTGGAAACCTTGCGTCAGCTGCAGTTGCGTCACACCGGCGTCTTCCCCTTCGAAAACCTCGCGACGATTACCGGTGCACCGGTAATGATCGATCTTGCGTCAATTGAACAGAAAGTCCTGCACGATGGCCGAGGCGGTTACTGCTACGAGCTCAATCACCTGTTTTTTGCGCTGTTGTCTGAATTGGGCTTCGACGTTCGGGCGATCAGTGGGCGAGTAGTGATGAATCAGCCCGAGGGCACCTGGACCGCGCGCACGCACCGCTTGAGTCTGGTGACACTCGACGGCGTGCGTTACATCACTGATGTCGGTTTCGGTGGCATGGTGCCGACTGCACCGCTGATCCTCGACACCGAGGCTGAGCAAGCCACTCCACACGAACCGTATCGCATCGAAAAACAGAACGATGGTTACATGCTGCGCGCCAACGTGGCGGGAGAATGGCGGTCGATGTACCTGTTCGATCTACAGCGCCAGGAAGACATCGATTTCACCATCGGCAACTGGTACGTCTCGACCCATCCGCAATCACCGTTCGCCAATCGGCTGATGGTCGCGCGCACGGGTAATGGCTGGCGCAAGACGTTGAACAATGGCAACTTCGCCGTCCATCGCATGGGCGCCGATAGCGAACGGCGCGAAGTGACCGACGTTGATGAGCTGATTGAATTGCTGGAGCAGGAATTTGATCTTCGCCTGCCCGAACAACCGCAACTGCGCCACGCGCTGGGGCGGATGATTGTCGCGCCTGAAGCCTAGGGCTTCGCATCCGGCTCCAGTACCCGACGAATCTCCCCGACGGCCGCCGACAGCTTTTTCTCAAGACTCTTGAGGTCGGCGGCGGTAATACCTTTCTTGAACTGCCCGCCGTGGTCAGACTCGGTCTGGCCCTGACTGTCTGCGCCGTTGAGCAAGGCATGGCGAAGGGTGTTATTGATCACCGTCTGATAACCAAACCCTTCGTTTTCCGCCACGGTGCGCGCGGCCTCGATAACTGCATCGTCGAGCATGATGGTGATGCGGGTTTTGCCCTTGGTGGACACCACTGCGCCACGTTTGCCCTGAGAGAAGTCGTATTCGTCTTTCATCGGTCAATCCTCCAGAAAATACTCGCAACGTTCGCCCGGTGTGGCGACACGCGCAGAAATGATTCGTATGACATTCGCTTCGCGGTAACTGTACGCAACCACCAGTAAACGTCCCTTGGCGTCGAGGCCGAGGGTGATCCAGCGTTGTTCGTCATGGTCGTTGTCCTCAATCGTCAGTGCTCGTTCGTCTTGAAAAACCGCTTCGGTCTCGGCAAGGCTCACGCCTCTGTGCTTGAGTTTGTTGGCTGCGTTCTTGCTTTTGTCGTACTGAATAGTGAATGACTTCATTATGCATACTTTATATGTATAAAAAAGAGTGCAACCACACCGTCGGTCGCCGTGAACACTTCAGCCTAGTGGGGGATGGTGGAGGGGGCAGCGGGGCATGTGTTGCCGGATTTGTGGGGGATGCAAGCAGCGGGATAGAAGGTTGGGTGGCTACCTATCCATTATGTGACTGACAAGTTGTATACAACTCTATGGACATTTGTCACGAGTATTGAATACAGTGTGCGCATAACAAAAACCAGGGAACCCCCCAACCATGAAAACGCCCCATGTTTCACACCAACGGCCCGAGGACGAAAATCTCGGGGTCGGCGCGAATATGGCTTACGGCCTGCAACATGTTCTGACCATGTATGGCGGTATCGTCGCGGTACCACTGATCATCGGTCAGGCGGCCGGGCTGTCGCCGGCGGACATTGGTTTGTTGATTGCTGCTTCATTGTTTGCGGGGGGGCTGGCGACGTTGCTGCAAACCCTGGGTCTGCCGTTTTTTGGCTGTCAGTTGCCGCTGGTGCAGGGCGTGTCGTTCTCCGGCGTTGCGACCATGGTGGCGATCGTCAGCAGTGGCGGGGAGGGCGGCTTCCAGTCGGTGCTTGGCGCGGTGATAGCGGCCTCGCTGATCGGGCTGTTGATTACCCCGGTGTTTTCGCGAATCACCAAGTTCTTCCCACCGTTGGTGACCGGTATCGTCATCACGACCATCGGTTTGACGCTGATGCCGGTGGCCGCGCGTTGGGCCATGGGCGGTAACAGCCATGCGCCGGACTTCGGCAGCATGCAGAACATCGGTCTGGCGGCGGTTACGCTGGTACTGGTGTTGCTGCTGAGCAAGGTCGGCAGCTCTACCATCTCGCGTCTGTCGATCCTGTTGGCCATGGTGATCGGTACCGTGCTGGCGGTGTTCCTCGGCATGGCGGATTTTTCCAGCGTCACCACTGGCCCGATGTTCGGCTTCCCGACGCCGTTTCACTTCGGCATGCCGACGTTCCACTTCGCGGCGATCCTGTCGATGTGCATCGTGGTCATGGTGACGCTGGTGGAAACCTCGGCGGACATTTTGGCCGTCGGCGAAATCATCGGCACCAAGGTTGACTCAAAACGGCTGGGCAATGGTCTGCGTGCGGACATGCTGTCGAGTATGTTTGCGCCGATCTTTGGCTCGTTCACCCAAAGCGCTTTCGCCCAGAACGTCGGGCTGGTGGCGGTAACCGGGATCAAGAGCCGTTTTGTGGTGGCCACTGGCGGTCTGTTTCTGGTGATTCTCGGCCTGCTGCCGTTCATGGGCCGGGTGATCGCGGCGGTGCCGACTTCGGTACTCGGCGGCGCCGGTATCGTGCTGTTCGGCACGGTGGCAGCGAGCGGTATTCGTACCCTGTCGAAGGTTGATTACCGCAACAACGTCAACCTGATCATCGTCGCCACTTCGATCGGTTTCGGCATGATCCCGATTGCTGCACCGAATTTCTACGATCACTTCCCAAGCTGGTTCGCGACCATTTTCCATTCGGGCATCAGTTCGTCGGCGATCATGGCGATCCTGCTCAACCTGGCGTTCAACCACTTCACCACCGGTAACTCGGACCAGCAGTCGGTGTTTGCGGCAGCGGAAGAGCGAACCCTGCGTTTTCGCGATCTGGCGGCGCTGCGTGAAGGCGATTACTTCAGCGACGGCAAACTGCATGACTGCGATGGCAAAGAAGTGCCGGTGATTGAACCTGATGCGGAGCATGATCATGGGCACGGTGCGCCGAAGGTGCAGACTAAAAGCAGCGAGCATGTCTGAGCGCTGTGTCTGAATAGAAAAGGGCCGATCAGTTGCGAGACTGATCGGCCCTTTTTATTGCGCCGGTTTTCCGACCGTCCACAAAAAAGCCCCTGAATCTTTCGATTCAGGGGCTTTGCTATTTGGCTCCACAACCTGGACTCGAACCAGGGACCCAATGATTAACAGTCATTTGCTCTACCAACTGAGCTATTGCGGAATTGGTGCGTATGTTACTGATTCAAAACGAGAAGTCAAGCATCGGTTGTGAAAATAGGCGATTCGACGAGACGGGCGGTGGTTTGTCAGCGATTGACGGTTACCAGAACTGCGCCGGAGGTCTACCATGGCCGCCCGGAAGTGGTAACACGCGCTGCCGGTCATTCGCCGAAAAGGTACGCGCCATGAATCGCCCAGCTATCAAATCTCGCAACAGCGGGGTGCTCGCATGAGCATCGCTCAGATCAGCCTGCCCAAAGGGGTTGGCCCGCACGCCGAAAAGCTCTTCGATGCAATCACTCAAGCCAGCACCGCTGAAGAGTTGAACCGCGCCGGCGGCAAAGCCGAAGGTTTTGTCCTGGGCCTGGAAAGCACCAAGGCGATCAAAAGCCAGATCGCCGAATCGCTCTACGTCGCCTATGACGATGCCGCCAGCCAGCGCGCGACTGAACTGGCTTAACTGCCGAAGGTAATGGTGCCGAGCATCAGTTTGGCGTAAGCCGCGGTGGCTGCAAGTTGCACCAGCCACAGCACCAGACCGCCGAGGAAGACCCCGGCCGCGACTTGCAGTACCAGGCTTTTTTCGCGTTTGGCCGAGGCGCGGGGGATGAAGTCATCCAGGTCGTCACGGTCGGCACGCAGGTTGTCGTTTTTCATTTGGGTTCTCTTCAAAAATCTCGGGTGTACACAAATCTGTAGGAGTGTGTGCAGTCTAGAGGGTGTGGACACGTTTCCGGGACAAATAAAAAACGGGAAGCCCAAGGCTTCCCGTTTTTCATCACGCTGCGAAATCAGATGACTTGAACAATCGCATCCGTCACAGCCTTGATGTTGTTCTGGTTCAGCGCCGCCACGCAGATGCGGCCGGTGTCCAGGGCGTAGATGCCGAACTCGTTGCGCAGGCGGTGAACCTGTTCAGTGGTCAGGCCGGAGTAGGAGAACATGCCGCGCTGACGGCCGACGAAGCTGAAGTCACGCTGTGGCGCTTTCTCTGCCAGCATGGCGACCATTTGCTCGCGCATGCCGCGAATGCGCAGACGCATTTCCGCCAGCTCCGCTTCCCACTGAGCACGCAGTTCCGGGCTGTTCAGCACGGCAGCGACGATGCTTGCACCGTGGGTCGGCGGGTTGGAGTAGTTGGTGCGGATCACGCGTTTGACTTGCGACAGCACGCGCGCGCTTTCTTCTTTCGATTCGCTGATGATCGACAGAGCACCCACGCGCTCGCCGTACAGCGAGAACGACTTGGAGAACGAACTCGACACGAAGAAAGTCAGGCCGGACTCAGCGAACAGGCGCACAGCAGCGGCGTCTTCGTCGATGCCGTCACCGAAACCCTGGTAAGCCATGTCGAGGAACGGCACGTGCCCTTTGGTCTTGACCACTTGCAGCACGTTGTTCCAGTCCGCCGGGCTCAGGTCGACACCAGTCGGGTTGTGGCAGCACGCGTGCAGGACAACGATCGAGCCGTTCGGCAGGGCGTTAAGGTCTTCGAGCAGGCCGGCACGGTTCACATCGTGGGTGGCGGCGTCGTAGTAACGGTAGTTCTGCACCGCAAAGCCGGCGGTTTCGAACAGCGCGCGGTGGTTTTCCCAGCTCGGGTCGCTGATCGCCACGACAGCGTTCGGCAGCAGTTGCTTGAGGAAATCGGCACCGATTTTCAGTGCGCCAGTCCCGCCGACGGCCTGAGTGGTGATGACGCGACCGGCGCTGATCAGCGGCGAGTCGTTGCCGAACAACAGCTTTTGCACGGCCTGGTCGTAGGCAGCGATGCCATCGATCGGCAGGTAACCGCGCGAAGCGTGTTGAGCAGCGCGAACGGTTTCGGCTTCGATCACGGCGCGCAGAAGTGGAATTCGCCCCTCTTCGTTGCAGTAAACACCTACACCCAGGTTGACCTTGGTGGTCCGGGTATCGGCGTTGAATGCTTCGTTGAGGCCCAGGATTGGATCGCGGGGTGCCATTTCGACAGCGGAGAACAGGCTCATTATTACGGCGGCTCTGAATGGAGTGTGGAGGGACGTGTCGCGCTCCAGCCGGATGCACTAGAGCGGTGCACAAACGGGGAGCTAGTATAGAGGCCATCACTGAGCAATGGCGACAGGCGAATCGGCATTTAGGGCAAGTTTTTCCGATTATTTCTCGACCGTTAGTCGATTGGTCGTGTCAGAGTCTTTACCGGATGTAGGACGTTTACCTTGAAAGCTGAGGCAATCGACACCACATTGAGCACAATCCAGGTTTTTTCTTGCGCGACATCGGTCGTTTGCGGTGTTTCTCGTGGTGATCCGCTTTGCTTGGATCTCCGCGACCCCAGAGGTGTTTATGTCCGAATTCCAGCTAGTCACCCGCTTCGAGCCCGCCGGCGATCAGCCGGAAGCCATTCGCCAATTGGTGGAGGGCATCGAAGCCGGGCTGGCGCACCAGACGCTGCTCGGTGTGACCGGCTCGGGCAAGACCTTCAGCATCGCCAATGTCATCGCGCAAATTCAGCGCCCGACTCTGGTGCTGGCGCCGAACAAGACTCTGGCCGCGCAGCTGTACGGCGAGTTCAAGGCGTTTTTCCCGAACAACTCGGTCGAGTATTTTGTTTCCTACTACGACTACTACCAGCCCGAAGCGTATGTGCCATCGTCCGACACCTTCATCGAGAAGGATGCGTCGATCAACGATCACATCGAACAGATGCGCCTTTCCGCGACCAAAGCGCTGCTGGAGCGCAAGGACGCGATCATCGTTACCACGGTGTCGTGCATCTACGGTCTCGGTAGCCCGGAAACCTATTTGAAGATGGTGCTGCACGTCGATCGCGGCGACAAACTCGATCAGCGTGCGCTGCTGCGGCGTCTGGCCGATCTGCAATACACCCGCAATGATATGGACTTTGCCCGCGCGACCTTTCGCGTACGCGGTGATGTGATCGACATCTACCCGGCGGAATCGGATCTGGAAGCCATTCGCATCGAGCTGTTCGATGACGAGGTCGAGAGTATTTCCGCGTTCGATCCGCTGACCGGCGAAGTCATCCGCAAGATGCCGCGCTTCACTTTTTACCCGAAAAGCCACTACGTCACGCCGCGCGAAACCCTGCTGGGTGCCATCGAGGGGATCAAGGTCGAGTTGCAGGAACGTCTCGAATACTTGCGCAGCAACAACAAACTGGTGGAAGCCCAGCGTCTGGAGCAGCGCACCCGCTTCGATCTGGAGATGATTCTCGAGCTGGGCTACTGCAACGGCATCGAAAACTACTCGCGTTACCTCTCGGGTCGCGACTCCGGTCAGGCGCCGCCGACCTTGTTCGACTATCTTCCGGCCGATGCCTTGCTGGTGATCGACGAATCCCACGTCAGCGTGCCGCAGGTCGGCGCGATGTATAAAGGTGACCGCTCGCGTAAAGAAACCTTGGTGGAATACGGTTTTCGTCTGCCATCGGCGCTGGACAACCGGCCTATGCGTTTCGACGAATTTGAAGGCATCAGCCCGCAAACGATTTTTGTCTCGGCCACGCCAGGCAATTACGAGGCGGAACACGCCGGTCGCGTTGTCGAGCAACTGGTGCGTCCGACCGGTCTGGTGGACCCGCAAATCGAAATCCGTCCGGCGTTGACTCAGGTGGATGATCTGCTCTCGGAAATCACCAAGCGTGTGGCGCTGGAAGAACGCGTGTTGGTCACCACGCTGACCAAGCGCATGTCGGAGGATTTGACCGATTACCTGGCCGATCACGGCGTGCGTGTGCGTTATCTGCACTCGGATATCGACACCGTCGAGCGGGTCGAAATCATCCGTGACCTGCGCCTCGGCACCTTCGATGTGCTGGTCGGGATCAACCTGCTGCGCGAAGGTCTGGACATGCCTGAAGTGTCGTTGGTGGCGATTCTCGATGCCGACAAGGAAGGCTTCTTGCGCTCCGAGCGCTCGCTGATCCAGACCATCGGCCGTGCCGCGCGTAACCTCAATGGCCGGGCGATTCTGTACGCCGATCGCATCACCGGTTCAATGGAACGGGCAATTGGCGAAACCGAGCGCCGCCGTGACAAGCAGATCGCCTTCAACCTCGAAAACGGCATCACCCCGAAAGGTGTGTTCAAGGACGTCGCCGACATCATGGAAGGCGCCACCGTGCCCGGCTCGCGCAGCAAGAAGCGCAAGGGCATGGCCAAGGCTGCCGAGGAAAACGCCAAGTACGAAGCCGAATTGCGCTCGCCGAGCGAGATCACCAAGCGTATTCGGGCGCTGGAAGAGAAGATGTATCAGCTTGCTCGGGACCTGGAGTTTGAAGCGGCGGCGCAGATGCGTGATGAAATTGCCAAGCTGCGCGAGCGTCTTCTGGCTGTGTGATTGTGCGGTGAATTGTCCGGCCTCATCGCGGCCAGCGGACCTGACAGACACAAACCTGGCTTAAATGCCCTGCCCGCTGGAGCGGGGCGGGTGTCGCCTGTTACCATTCGCCGCTTGATTGTTTTGCTTTTCATTCTTTTCGAGACATGCCATGACCACCGTCCGCACTCGCATCGCGCCATCGCCTACCGGGGACCCCCACGTAGGTACCGCTTACATCGCATTGTTCAACTACTGCTTTGCCAAGCAGCATGGCGGTGAGTTCATCCTGCGGATCGAAGACACCGACCAGTTGCGTTCGACCCGCGAGTCCGAACAGCAGATCTTCGACGCCCTGCGCTGGCTGGGTATCGACTGGAGCGAAGGCCCGGATGTCGGCGGCCCGCACGGTCCATACCGTCAAAGCGAGCGCGGCGAGATCTATCAGAAGTATTGCCAGCAACTGGTCGACATGGGCCATGCTTTCCCGTGCTTCTGCACCGCTGAAGAGCTGGATCAGATGCGCGCCGAGCAAATGGCTCGCGGCGAAACCCCACGCTACGACGGCCGCGCGCTGCTGCTGTCCAAGGAAGAAGTGGCAGCACGCCTGGCCGCCGGCGAACCTCATGTGATCCGCATGAAAGTGCCGAGCGAAGGCGTCTGCGTCGTGCCGGACATGCTGCGTGGCGACGTCGAGATCCCGTGGGATCGCATGGACATGCAAGTGCTGATGAAGACCGACGGCCTGCCGACGTACTTCCTCGCCAACGTTGTCGACGACCACCTGATGGGCATCACTCACGTACTGCGCGGCGAAGAATGGCTGCCGTCGGCGCCGAAATTGATCCTGCTCTACGAATACTTCGGCTGGGAACAGCCGGAGCTGTGCTACATGCCGCTGCTGCGTAACCCGGACAAGAGCAAGCTGTCCAAGCGCAAGAACCCGACATCGGTAACGTTCTACGAGCGCATGGGCTTTATGCCGGAAGCGATGCTCAACTACCTGGGGCGCATGGGCTGGTCGATGCCGGACGAGCGCGAGAAGTTCTCGCTGCAGGAAATGGTCGACAACTTCGACCTCAAGCGTGTGTCCCTCGGCGGACCGATCTTCGACATCGAGAAGCTGTCGTGGCTCAACGGCCAGTGGTTGCGCGATCTGCCGGTGGAAGAGTTCGCCGCCCGCTTGCAGAAGTGGGCATTCAACTCCGAATACATGATGAAGATCGCGCCGCACGTTCAGGGCCGCGTCGAAACCTTCAGCCAGGTTGCACCGCTGGGCGGGTTCTTCTTTGCTGGCGGCGTCAACCCGGATGCCAAGTTGTTCGAATCGAAAAAGCTCTCGGGTGACCAGGTTCGCCAGTTGATGCAACTGATCCTGTGGAAGCTTGAAAGCCTGCGTCAGTGGGAAAAGGACAACATCACCGCGACGATTCAAGCGGTGGTCGAATCCCTGGAGCTGAAACTGCGTGATGCGATGCCGCTGATGTTTGCGGCGATCACCGGGCAGGCCAGTTCGGTGTCGGTACTCGATGCGATGGAAATCCTCGGGCCGGACCTGACCCGTTACCGTCTGCGCCAGGCGCTTGACCTGCTGGGCGGCGTGTCGAAGAAAGAAAACAAAGAGTGGGAAAAGCTGCTGGGCGCTATCGCTTAAGAGCGTCTGACTCTGCAGGAACTGCCGAAGGCCGGGATCGTTTGATTCCGGCCTTCGGCGTTTTCCCACCGGATTTTCGGGGGGAGGGCGGTAAGTGATTGTTATGCCGACAAAAAACTTTGAAATATTTTAAAAATAAGTTTGACAGCCCTCCGATACGCCCTTAAGATTCGCCCCGTCCTCAGCGATGACATCAACGATGAGGGGCTATAGCTCAGCTGGGAGAGCGCTTGCATGGCATGCAAGAGGTCGACGGTTCGATCCCGTCTAGCTCCACCAATTTACACTTCGATGCCTGGCCACACAGGCTTCGAAGCGATCAACACTTAGCGTTGATCAGTTGTATAGAAGGGTTTGCGTCCCCTTCGTCTAGTGGCCTAGGACACCGCCCTTTCACGGCGGTAACAGGGGTTCGAGTCCCCTAGGGGACGCCAGTTTTACAGAAGTGATGTTGCAAGATATCACTCCGCCGCGAGGCGAAAAATCCGGGGCTTTAGCTCAGCTGGGAGAGCGCCTGCATGGCATGCAGGAGGTCAGCGGTTCGATCCCGCTAAGCTCCACCAATTTTACAAGTTCAAGGTCTGGCCACACCGGCCTTGAATCGATCAGCTCTCAGCACTGATCAGTTGTATAGAAGGGTTTGTGTCCCCTTCGTCTAGTGGCCTAGGACACCGCCCTTTCACGGCGGTAACAGGGGTTCGAGTCCCCTAGGGGACGCCACGATTACCCGCTCTGCGGGATTTATAAGGGTCATTCAATTATTGAATGGCCCTTTTGTTTGTCTGGCGTTTGGCCAATTCTCCTTTTTCCTTACACTGTGCTTCAGACCAGCGGTCATATCCTCGACTTGCAGAATATTATTATGCGAATAATATTCTAGTCGTAATATTCGGAGGCAACGATGAACGATAAAAAAGCTCAAACCCGCGAACGCATCCTCAAGGCTGCCAGCGCCGCACTGATCCAGCGCGGCCCGGCAGACCCAAGCGTGGGCGAAGTGATGGGCGCGGCCGGCCTGACCGTCGGCGGTTTTTATGCGCACTTCGAAAGCAAGGACGCAATGATGCTTGAGGCGTTCAAGCAATTGCTCGGCCGCCGTCGCGACCTGATTGCCGACATGGATGCCGAACTGACCGGCGAAGAGCGCCGCGCAATGGTCGCTGCTTTTTACCTGTCGCGCAAACATCGCGATTCCAGCGAGTCAGCATGCCCAATTCCGGCCTCGATCGGCGAACTGGGGCGTTTGCCGGAGTCGTTCCGCATCGCGCTCAACGAACATCTGGAATTGATGCTTGCGCAGTTGGCGTCCAGCCCTGAGGACACCGACAAAGCCTTGGCCGACGTGGCCTTGATGGTGGGAGGTCTGGCACTCGCAAGAGCGCTCGGCCCTGGCGATTTATCTGATCGATTGCTGCGCGCGGCCAAGTCGGCGGTGCGTTGACCTGAAGGCAACACGCCTGAGGAGAGAGCGATGAACACGTTGAAGTGGGTTCGTGGCGTTAATGGCACCTTGGGCTGGATTGCACCGAAACGGGTAGCGAGCAAAATGCGCTTGGCGTTCATGACGCCGCGTGCGCTACCACTGCGGGATTGGGAGTTACCGTTGCTGGCCAATTCCGAACGGATCACGTTGCGCTTTGGTCTGTCAGCCCTGCGCTGGGGGCAAGGTCCGACCGTTTTACTGATGCACGGCTGGGAAGGGCGGCCAACCCAGTTCGCCGCGCTGATCACCGCGCTGGTCGAGGCCGGTTACACGGTCGTCGCACTCGATGGCCCGGCTCACGGCAGATCGCCGGGGCGCGAGGCCAATGTCGTATTGTTTGCCCGAGCGATGCTCGAAGCCGCCGCCGAGCTGCCGCCATTGCAAGCCGTGATCGGTCACTCCATGGGCGGCGCCAGTGCGATGCTGGCCGTGCAACTGGGCTTGCGCACCGAAACTCTCGTCAGCATTGCTGCTCCCGCGCGAATTCTCGGCGTGCTGCGCGGTTTCGCACGCTATGTCGGGATGCCACCCAGAGCACGTTCTGCGTTCATTCGTCAGGTCGAGCAGGATGTGGGCATGCGTGCCGCCACGCTGGACGTCGCCCACTACCAACTGGATATGCCCGGCCTGATCGTGCATGCCGAGGACGACAACTTCGTCTCGGTCAAAGAATCGCAACTGATCCACGAAGCCTGGTTCGACAGCCGACTACTGCGCCTGGAAGCCGGCGGCCATCAGCGTGTGCTGGCCGACCCTCGGGTGATTGATGGCGTGTTATCACTGCTGGCCGGTCGCAGCCTTCATGCCCGGCAATCGGCGTAAGCATCCGTTACACTGCCCCGGTTGAATAATCTGACCGGGAGTGGGGCATGGGCTGGGATCGGGCAACGCCGTTTACCATTGATCTGCAAGTGGGCGCCGAGGACATCGACGGACTGGGCCACGCGAACAACGCGGTTTACGTCACCTGGCTCGAACGCTGCGCCTGGCGCCACTCGCAGCGACTGGGGCTGGATCTGGTCGAGTACCGGCGCCTGGATCGGGCGATGGCGGTGGTGCGTCACGAGATTGATTATCTGGCGGCGGCCTATGAAGGCGACGAGTTGCAGTTGGCGACGTGGATTGTCGATTGGGATCAGCGCCTGAAAATGACCCGGCATTTCCAGCTGATTCGCCCGAGCGACAACGCCACGCTGCTGCGCGCTCAAACCACGTTCGTGTGCATCGAGCTGTCCACCGGCAAGCCCAAGCGCATGCCGGCCGAGTTTGTCGAAGGCTACGGGCCGGCGATCCAGATCCCGGAACAAGCCTAAATCCCTCCCTGTAGGAGAAATGGGTTTAGCCTGCAAAAACCAGTAAACTGCCGCACGTTTTTCCTTTAAGTAGTGTTTCCCATGCAAATTGCTCTGGCGCCCATGGAGGGGTTGGTCGACGACATCCTTCGCGACGTGCTGACCCGCGTTGGCGGCATCGACTGGTGCGTGACCGAATTCATTCGCGTCAACGATCAGTTGCTCACTCCAGCCTATTTCCACAAGTTCGGCCCGGAGCTGCTCAACGGTGCCCGCACGGCGTCCGGGGTGCCGCTGCGTGTTCAACTGTTGGGTTCCGACCCGGTGTGCCTGGCGGAAAACGCTGCGCTGGCCTGTGAGCTGGGTTCCGAAGTGATCGACCTCAACTTCGGTTGCCCGGCCAAAACCGTCAACAAGTCCCGTGGCGGTGCGGTGCTGCTCAAAGAGCCGGAACTGCTCAACCAGATCGTCGAGCACGTGCGTCGCGCCGTGCCGGCACACATTCCCGTAACCGCCAAGATGCGCCTGGGCTTCGACAGCCCGGACGGCTCGCTGGTCTGCGCCACCGCGTTGGCCGAAGGTGGGGCGGAACACATCGTGGTCCATGCCCGGACCAAAATGGACGGCTACAAACCGCCGGCGCATTGGGAGTGGATTCCGCGCGTGCAGGACGTGGTCAACGTGCCGGTGTTCGCCAACGGTGATATCTGGAGCGTCGAAGACTGGCGTCGTTGCCGCGAAATCAGCGGCGTGGAAGACATCATGCTTGGTCGCGGCCTGGTGTCGCGCCCGGATCTGGCCAAACAGATCGCCGCTGCACGGGCCGGCGAAGAAGTGGTCGAGATGACCTGGGCCGAGCTGATGCCGCTGATCCAGGACTTCTGGTTGCAGGCCAAGGCGCAGATGACTGCACGTCAATCCCCGGGTCGTTTGAAGCAATGGCTGGCCATGCTGACGCGCAATTATCCTGAAGCCACCGAGCTGTTTACTGTCCTGCGCCGTGAGACCGAACCGGATCATGTCTCGCGTTTGCTCGGTCTGCCGGTCGCCGAAGCGGCCTGAAAAAAATCTGCAAATAATCTCTTGAAATCAAATCAGCGGGCCCTATCTAGGGGTTACGCGATGCCGAATTCGGGTCGCGGAATCAAAAAACCTTGCTGATTGTTTTCAGGAGATTTGAACCATGAGTACTGCATTTTCCCTCGCGCCACTGTTCCGTTCCTCGGTGGGTTTCGACCGTTTCAACGACCTGTTCGAAACCGCCCTGCGCAACGAGCCAGGCAGCACCTATCCTCCCTACAACGTTGAAAAACACGGCGACGACCAATACCGCATCGTCGTAGCGGCAGCCGGCTTCCAGGAAGAAGACCTGGAGCTGCAAGTCGAGAAGGGTGTGCTGACCATCAGTGGCGGCAAACGTGATGCCAACGAAGGCGTGACCTTCCTGCATCAGGGTATTGCCCAGCGTGCCTTCAAGCTGTCCTTCCGCCTGGCCGATCACATCGAGATCAAGGCTGCCGGCTTGAGCAACGGTTTGTTGAGCATCGACCTGTTGCGGGTGATCCCGGAAGAAGCGAAAGCCAAACGCATCCCGATCAACGGGGAGCAAAAACCGGCTCTGCAGCACTGAGTCATAAGCAGCAACACACTCGTCTGAACAGGCGATGAGTCGCTGAACGAAGGCCCCGATACGTCGGGGCCTTTTTTGTGCGCGCAGTAAACGCGCTCACAATATTTGCCGCTCCTGCCACGGCTCTTTACAATCCGCGTCAACAAGGCCGGCACTCCCTCATTCCCGCTGGCTCCGGAGCCTTTCTTCATGGACGAAATGGAACAGCGCTGGCTCTATGCGCTTTCTGCGCCTTTGGTCGCCCTCAATCCCGATGCGGACTACGCCGCACCCACATACTGCTTTGACCTCAAGCATGTCGACGTCGAAGGCGGCTGGGGCATTACAACGCGCCCGCAATTGCTCGACATGCTGAGCACGGCCGACGACGGGCACGCGACCTATTTGAATGAAGCCTATCGACAGTGGGAGCGTTGCCTGCCGTCCGAATGGCAAGCCTTGCTCGACTCGCTGGATACCCGTCAACGCGCCTTTTATGAGTTGGCCAGTCGCACGTTCGGCGAGTGCGGCTCGGGTGGTATTCGCGCCTGGGACATTGGCCGAATGGGCTTTCTGTTGCGCTCGGCGGTACTGCATGGCTGGATCGATCTCACCGAAAGTCTCTGGCTGCACGGTCGCATGGCGGCGCGTGCGCGGTACTACTACGACAGTTGGACGAGTTACCTGAATGGCTTCGTCCTCGGCAAAGCCTTCTGGCATTGTCTGGGGAATAAAGATGAGGAACTTGCCCATGAATACGATCGGCAAGGCGACTACATCGGCACTACGGTGGTCATCAGAAAGCTTGATCGCGATGCTCGCGAATTCTTTGCCCAATTGCCCTGGGATATGCCCCTGCATCTGCCTGAGCGGCCGGACTCACTAGGGGAGTTCGACTGGTCATGAGCTGCTGGATTCGCTTGGGTATCGAGCCCACCAAAGACAATGACGCCATTCGCGGTGCCTATCGTGCGCGTTTGCCGCAACACCACCCGGAAACCGATCCGGAAGGTTTTCAGGCCCTGCGCGAGGCCTATGAACTGGCACTGCGATTCGCCCGCGAGGAAGTATCTGAAGCGCACGTGCCGACCGACGATGAGGTGAGTCCTGCTGACCAGATGTTGGCGGACTTCGAAGCGCTACTGCTCGATTCGACGCGTCGATTCACTCCGACGGCCTGGCAGGCATTCAACCTTGAGCTTGATCGACTGCCGCTAGAGGTGCTGGACGAAGTCTGCTGGCCGCTGTTGCGCGCGTTGCTCGACGCCGGCCCGATTTCCCACGTCTGTGCGCGTTTGCTCGCGCAGCGCATGGGCTGGGCGAGTCGGATGCTCGATCTGGCTTTCGACAACGCCCGCACTGTCGATGAGTTTTTGAAGGCTATCGACGCGCCGGATCCGTTCGACACCTCGTTGATGAGCCATTGGCCAGCCACCGCGCAACTGGAGACCCTCTGGTACGTGCGCACGTTGAATCATCTTCACCGTAACGCATCGCTGGACGATTTCCGCTACTTCGCCAGCCTGCATACCTGCATTGCGCTGCCTGGGGATGACGCGCTGTTACAACGTCTGGCAATACAGTTCAGTCAGGCCGGCATTGCCAGTAAAGACTTTCTCGACATCATCAGCGAGCAGCATCGGCTCGCGCCGCAGGATGTTGACTGGCTTTATCTGCTGGCATGTCAGCGCAGTGCGCTGGGCATGGAAGAGTTGGCGCTTCAGGCCTGGGTGCAACTCTGGCGAGAGCATCAACACCCAAAAGCCGCCACCTGGTTGCTGGATCTGTGCGCGCGCCATCAACCACAGCGCTTGCCATTGCTGATCCAGGCGTTCGATCGTCTGGAAAACTTCCGCGGCTGGTCCGCTGACCTCAGTGATGTCACCCAGGAATACGGCAGTCCATCGCAGCGCCCGGAAACGTTGGGGCGCTGGTTCCGCGCACGGCAGCTCGACTTGCAGGGCATCGCCGATGCCTTTGTTGAATGGCGCGTCAGCGGTGATGAATTACCCCTGCTGGCGTGGTTGATCATTGAAAGCGACGACCCGTCACTCCAAACCCTGTACCAACATGCCTGGGCCTTGCATCGTGGTGATGTGACCTTGTTGCAACGAATCATGGATGCGCCAGAGACTCCGGAGATTCTTGACCAGTTGGTGCTAGAGGGCTTCAAGTATCAAGCCGATCAGCAGATCTGCTGGCTGTCCCAGGCACCCATTCCGCGTGCGCTGCATGCGTTTCTGGCCAGCGACGCAGCGGCGCAACTGCCGCCGGAACTGCAAAATGGCGAGCCGCTAGAGCTCAGTCTGCTGTGGATGCGCCGCTTGCGAGCCTATGACGCGCGTTCGCTGGCGCGGCTGGACGAAGCATTCAGTCTGAACAAGCGCGATGTCGTGCTCGACGGCCTGAAACTGCAAGCACAGTTGGCGGAACAGGGCATGTTGCTCCCGGCCATCAATACCCATGGTGATGTATGGGAATGGCATCGTCAGGCGTTGTATTTGCTGGCGACTCTCGATGAGCCGGCACGTTGGCTAGGTGCTCAATCGGCGCACTGCGTTGATTCGATGAACGTTGCGCGTGAGCATCCATTGGCGCGTTTGCAGCCTCTGCTGTGCCGATTGAATCGCGAGCAGGGCAGCGCCAGTGGTCTGCTGGGCTGGCTGCAAGCGAAGGATCCAGTGCATGCCTTGCTCGCGCGTAAATTGTTCAGCGTCCAGGAAGCGCTCGACAGCACACGGCTGTTGAGCAATGACCGCTTGTACGAGTGCATGCGCAGCGATATCAGCCGTTTCAATGAGGATTTGCTCGGTCGCATGTTGTTGGGTGGGGTGCTCTATCACGATCCGCTGCTGAATGCGCAACAGCGCAAATACCTGCTTGAGAGCATCACCGAAGTCGTCAATCCTCAGGGCTGGTTCGACGGATTCCGCCACAGTCTGATCAAAGGTGAACCCATACGCCCGCCGCGTGAGGTGCTGGAGGATGACGGCGTTGATTACACCGACTCGTTTTACCTGGCGCTGGATGTGCTCAAGGATCTGGCGCGTTACGGTAGCGCCGGGGTGCCGCGACAGAAAATTCTGATGCGCATGCAGCAGGCCAAGGACAACACGCACAATGGCCTCGGCTTACGCTTTGCCTTCAGTGCATTGCTGTCGTGGTCAGAGCGTTTGCTGTTGGCCAAGGCTGACACTCGGCCAACGCCTGCAACCGCGTTCTGGCGCCTTGGCACACGACTGGGGCGCGAGGCATTTATCGGTCAGGTGATCGGCATCGTGCTGCTTACGCCATTGCTGGCCTTGTTCAGTGGCTCGATGTTTTCCGCTTTCGTGGTGTTGGCAGCGGCGCTGGTGCTGATGCTCAGCGCCATTCTGAGGCGCCTGCATGATATGGGCCGAGGTGTTGCCAGCTTTCTGATTCTGGCCGGCCTGACCCCGGTCTTGCCATTTCTGCCGCTGGTGCTGTTCGGCTTTCCCGGCGAGAAGTTGCCCAACCGCTACGGTGTACCACCGGACAGTGATCGTGAGGACACGTTATCCGGTGGTTTGCAGGCCGCGTTGCGGCGACTCAACGGTTAGAGACGCAGCTCATCCAGCACTTTGTTGAGTTGTGAGCGATGGCTGGCGATTTCTTCTGATCGCTGGCCACTCAGCACCGTGTTGAAACTGTCCAGCCATTCAGCGATGCGCTGACGCTCCTCGCCAAGGCTTTGCATCCAGGCACGTTCCAGTCGCGCCAGCAGGGTTCGGTTGGGCAGAGCATCGCGAGGATGAATTTTCAGGCTGGACAAGCGTTCCTGGCTGGCCTGACGCGATTGCTCATCGAGCCCGGTCGGGCTGCGATCGATGCTATGGCTGTGGCGCTCGCCGGTTTCCAGCAACGTGACGTCTACTTCGAGCAAGCCATTGATGTCGTAACTGAAGCGCACGTCCAGCGCCTGGATGTGATCGCTGGGTGTCAGCGTGACATCGAAGGCATCGATGAAGATGTTGTCGCGCACCCACGGCCGTTCACCCTGATAGACCGCAATGCGGATGACTTCCTGCCTGGGCGAAGTGGTGTGGAAGCGCTCCACCCGTGACGTCGGAATGATGGTGTTGCGTTCGATAATGGGTGAGAACGCGCCTTTGACGTCATCGCCGCGCATGGTCGAAATCCCCAGGGTGTACGGACAGACATCCGTCAGGATCAACTCCTCTACCGCCCCATCCCGCGCCTTGCACGCCGCTTGCGTGGCCGCGCCGAGCGCGACAATGGTGTCCGGATCAAGATGCCGATAGGGCAGGCGCCCGAACAGCGTGGCGACCATCTGCTGCACTGCCGGCATCCGCGTGGCACCCCCCACCAGCACCAGACTGTCGAGGTCACGCGGCTTGAGCCGGGCATCGCGCAGGGCTTGTTCGATGGGGGCGCGCAGGCGGCCGAGCAGTGGCTCCCAAATCTTCACGGCACCCGCTTCGTCCAGCGACCATTCGAATGTCTTGTCGGCATGCCGCCAGCTCAATGTCTGGATACCTTCGCCGAGTTTGCATTTGAGCTGCTCCAGCGCATCACCGAGGCTGGCCATGCCTTGCGCATCGATCATTGACGGGGTGAGTTGCCAGTCTTTCAGGCAGGCCTGCAACAGCGCAGCGGTGAAGTCTTCGCCACCGAGAAAGTTGTCACCGGTCGACGCATGCACCTCGATCAGTGGCAGCGCATATTCCAGCACCGTGACATCGAAGGTGCCGCCGCCCAGATCGAAAATCAGCGTGCGTTCGAATTTCTGTTCATGCAGCCCATAAGCCATGGCGGCAGCGGTCGGCTCGTTGATCAGGCGCGTGACGGACAGGCCGGCCAACTCCGCAGCAAACAGCGTGCGTTTGCGTTGTTCGTCGCTGAAATAAGCCGGCACGGAAATCACCGCCTCAGAGATCGAATGACCGAGAAAGGCTTCGGCGTCCTGCTTGAGTGAGCCAAGCACCAGTGCCGATAACTCCTCCGGTCTGAACTGGCGACTGCCGAGTTCTATTTGTTTGTCGCTGCCCATGAACCGCTTGAACGCAGCGGCGGTGCGCTCCGGGTGCGTGGTCAGTCGGGCGCGGGCGGCTTTGCCGACCAGAATCGTGTCGTCTTCATCGAGGCTGACCACCGATGGGGTCAGCACGTCGCCGAGGGCGTTGGGAATCAATCGGGCCTGGCCGTCCTGCCAGACGGCGATCAGACTGTTGGTGGTGCCAAGGTCAATGCCCAGCAGGGCCGGGCGGGGGAGGGTTGCATCCTGCATGATCGATCTCGAAACGGCGCAAAAAAACGCGACCCTACAGGTTGCCGTCAGCACTGGCAATTGCCGGTCTGTTGCAACCTGCGCGCATCAGGGCAGCAGTTTTTTCAGACCCTCCAGCGGCAATGGCCGGCTGTGCAGATAGCCCTGATACAAGTGGCAGCCCAGACCTTGCAGGAATGCCAGTTGCTCAGGGGTTTCCACGCCTTCGGCAATCACTTCGAGTTCCAGGCTGCGGGCCATGGCAACGATGGCGCGGATGATCTCCGCGTCGTTCGGATCGGTGGTTGCGTCGCGAATGAACGACTGGTCGATTTTCAGCGTGTCCACCGGCAAACGCTTTAGGTAAGTCAGCGACGAATAGCCGGTGCCGAAATCGTCCATGGCGAAGCTCACGCCGAGTTTTTTCAGACGACGCATTTTACTGATGGTGTCTTCCAGGTTCTGAATGACGATGCCTTCGGTGATTTCCAGTTTCAGCAGCGAGCAAGGCAGGCCGTGGCTGGTCATGCTGTGTTCGATGCGCTCGACGAAGTCATTCTGACGGAACTGTCGTGGGCTGATGTTCACGCACAGGCTGAAATTCAGCGGATCGACCAGCTTCAGGGCGATTAGTTGTTTGAAGGCTTCGCAGGCTTCGTCGAGGATCCACGTGCCGACCTCCAGAATCAGGCCGCTGTCTTCCAGTACCTTGATGAACTCGGTCGGCGACTGCGCACCGAGTTCCGGATGATTCCAGCGCACCAAAGCTTCGGCGCCAATGATGCGGTTGTCGCGCGCGTCGATCTGCGGCTGAAAATGCACATTGAATTCGCCGCGAGACAGCGCCAGGCGCAAGTCGGTCTCCATGCGCAGCCGTTCGCTGGCCGCCTTCTGCATGGTGTTGTGGTACATCGTCGTGGTGTTGCGCCCGGAATCCTTGGCCCGGTACAGGGCGATGTCGGCGCGTTTGAGCAGATCAGTCGGGGTCGAGCCGTGGTCTGGAATCAGCGCCACGCCGATGCTCGGCGTCACTTGCAGGCGCTGGCCATCGAGGAACATCGGTTCCGAGAGCAGTTCGCGAATGGTGTCGGCCAGATTGCGCACCTGCGCGCTGACTTCGTTGCGCGAGCCTTCCAGGCCGCTGAGCAACACCACGAATTCATCGCCACCCAGGCGCGCCACGGTATCTTCCATGCGTACGCTGGCTTCGAGCCGTGCGGTGATGATCTTCAGCACGGTGTCGCCGACCGGGTGGCCGAGGGAGTCGTTGATGTGCTTGAAGTGATCCAGATCGAGAAACAGCAGCGCACCGCGCAGGTTGTGGCGTTTGAGCAGGGCGATCTGCTGGCTCAGACGATCCATCAGCAGGGCGCGGTTGGGCAGGTTGGTCAGCGGGTCGTGGTAAGCCAGATGACGGATCTGTGCTTCGGCGTTTTTCAGCAGGCTGACGTCCCGGGCAGTCAGCAGCAGGCACGCCGTTTCGTTCAGGGTGATCGGCTCGACCGAGACCTCAACCGTGAGCATTTCCCCGCGTTTGTTGCGCCCGAGCATTTCCTGATGATGCACGCGGCCCTTGATCTGCAACTCGGCCAACAATGCCGAACGTTGTTTCTCCTCGGCCCAGATGCCCACCTGATACACGGTTTTACCGACCACTTCATCGGCGCGATAGCCGGTGAGGCGACAGAAACCATCGTTGACCTCCAGATAGCGCCCGGTATCGCGTTCGGTGATGGTGATCGCGTCGGGGCTGGAGTGAAAGGCCTTGGCGAATTTCTCTTCGCTGGCCTTGAGTGCGGCTTCCGAGCGTTGCTGTTGGGTGATATCCCGCAGCGTGGTGACGATGCACGGTTGGTTGCCGACGCTGATCTGCCGGCTGGAAATCACGCAAGTCAGCGACTGTCCGTCCTTGTGCTGGACGATGATCGCGACATTGCTCAGGCCCTGTTCACGGATGACCCGTTCGATGCGTTGCAGGCTTTTTGCAGAGGCGTCCCACAGGCCGATATCTTCGGCGGTGCGACCGATCACGTCAGCAGCGCTCCAGCCGAACGTTTGGGTGAAGCTGGAGTTGATTTCGATGAAATCGCCGCTGTCCTGGCGGGTAACGCAGATCGGGTCGGGGCTGACCTGGAACAGCGTGGCGAATTTTTCTTCCGACGCCACCAGCCGCTGCTCGCGCTCGACCTGATCGGTGATGTCCAGCAGTGTGCCGGCCATGCGCAGTGGCGCGCCGTTGTCGTCGCGATAGAGGCGCGCGCGGCTTTCCAGATAACGTGAGCTGCCATCCGGCAGTTGCACGCGATACGTCAGTTGATAATTTCCTGCCGGGCCTTCGCGCAGGCTGCGATACGCATCGCGCATGCTGTCGCGTTCTTCGCCGGGCACGCCTTCGAAAAACTCGTCGAACGATTCATGAAACGGAATCGGTTCCAGGCCATGCAGTTGCGCAGCACGGGCCGAGCCGTAGAGCATGCCACTGGGAATGTGCCAGTCCCAGGTACCGAGCTGCGCCGAGTCCAGCGCCAGATCGAGGCGTTCCTGGCTGTCTTTGAGGGCGTGTTCGGCAACTTTGCGATCGGTGGTGTCGAGGAAGGTGCTGAGCAGATAGGGCTGGCCTTCGAGTTCGACCTTTTGCGCACTGAGGATGCCGTCGTGGACCTGGCCGTTACTGGCGCGAAATTGCACTTCCATGCTGATCAGGTCGCCCTTGGCCTTGGTTTTCTTGACAAGCTCGGCGCGTTGCTCAGGGTGAACCCACAGGCCCAGTTCCAGGGTGGTGCGGCCAATGGCGCTCTGTACCGGCCAGCCGAAGAGGCTTTCGAAATACTGGTTGGCTTCGCTGATCAAGCCGTCTTCCTGGCGGGTCAGCAGAACCATGTTCGGGCACAGGTGAAACAACGTGGCGAAACGTTTCTCCGAGCTGCTCAGGGCTTGTTCGCGTTGGCGCTGGTGGGTGATTTCGCGAATCACCCCGATCATTCGGGGGCGGCCGTTTTTGTCCGGGAGCAAACTGCCGTTGATCTCCAGCCAGTGCAGGCTGCCGTCGGGCCAGCGGATGCGGTGGTGCATCGCCTGTTCCAGCGGTGCGCCGGCAATCACCGCGTGGAAGGCGCGGACGGTTTTCGCCCGATCTTCCGGCGGCAGCAAATCGAGGTACTCGAGATCTTCCGGCAGCGGCTGGCGCGGATCGAAGCCGAACAATGCCTGGGTGCCCCGTGACCAACTGATCTGCCCACGCTCGATATCCCAATACCAGGCGCCGAGCCGCGCACCGTTGAGCGCCGCGAGCAATTGCGGCGCGCTCTCCCAGCTCTGCTCGGAGTGTCGCGGGTCAATGGCTTGAATGCGCGGCATCGGCGGAATTCGGTCAACAGATTTCGGCATCGTTAACAGGCCTTGAGCGGGTGGTGGCGTTAGGCACAGAGACAGCAGCTCTATAGGAGTAGCACAAGTTAGCCGTGAGTCCCTGGCAGATCGATTTGTGCATCCAGCAAGGCCATAAACGCCCTTGCCGCATTCGATAGCGTCCGTTCGGTGTGCACGATATAGCCTAGCTGGCGAGTGAGCTGTATGCCCGGCAATGCGATGCTCGCCACCTGATCGTCGAGCATGGTGCGCGGCAGAACGCTCCAGGCCAGGCCGATCGAGACCATCATTTTGATGGTTTCCAGATAGTTGGTGCTCATGGCGATGTTCGGCGTCAGGCCCTGCGCCTCGAATAACCGCTGAACAATATGGTGTGTAAATGTGTTGCCGCCGGGGAAAACCGCCGGATGACCGGCGATGTCCGCGAGGCTGACGGCGCCATTGCTGATCAGCGAATGCTCGGGAGCGACCACGAAATCCAGCGGGTCGTCCCAAACTGGCGTGGCTTTGACCAGTGTGTGGGGCTCCGGGGCGAGGGTGATGACCGCCAGTTCCGCACGGCCATGGAGAATTTCTTCGTAGGCCACTTCCGAATCGAGAAACTGAATATCCAGCGCGACTTGTGGGAAGCGGCGGGTGAACTCCCTTAATAGAGCCGGCAAACGATGCAGACCGATGTGGTGACTGGTGGCCAGCGTCAGGCGACCGCTGACTTCGCCGGTCAGATTAGTCAGTGCGCGACGGGTGTCGTCCAACACATTGAGAATCTGATAAGCCCGGGGCAGCAGGGCGCGGCCGGCCTCGGTCAGGCCGACTTCGCGACCCAGTCGATCAAACAGGCGCACCTTCAGTTGCTGCTCCAGCCCGGCGATGCGCTTGCTGATCGCCGGTTGTGTCAGATGCAGGCGTTCGCCGGCGCCGGAGAAGCTACCGGTCTCGGCGATCGCAATAAAAGCGTTGAGGTTGGCCAGATCCATGTTGGTATTCCAGTTGGTTATCCAAAGCATAAAAAATATGAATTTGAGTTATTTAATCTAACCCCATAGGATCGGCCTCACAAGCCAAAGGGTTATTGATAAGCCCAAGGCATAGAAACAAGCTGATGAGGAACCGTCTGATGGCCGGCAAAACGCTCTACGACAAGCTCTGGGATTCGCATTTGGTCAAACAGCGCGACGATGGCTCGGCGCTGATCTACATCGACCGTCACATCATTCACGAAGTGACTTCGCCGCAAGCCTTTGAAGGCCTGCGTCTGGCCGGGCGCAAGCCTTGGCGCATCGATGCCAACATCGCGACCCCGGATCACAACGTGCCGACCACGCCAGAGCGCAAGGGCGGCATCGCCGCGATTGCCGACCAGGTCTCGCGTTTGCAGGTTCAGACCCTCGACGACAACTGCGATGAATACGGCATCGTCGAATTCAAGATGAACGACGTGCGCCAAGGCATCGTCCACGTGATCAGCCCGGAGCAGGGCGCGACCTTGCCGGGCATGACCGTGGTCTGCGGCGACTCCCACACCTCGACCCACGGCGCATTCGGCGCCTTGGCTCACGGTATCGGCACTTCCGAAGTCGAGCACGTGCTCGCCACCCAGTGCCTGGTCGCCAAAAAAATGAAGAACATGCTGGTGCGCGTCGAAGGCCAATTGCCGTTCGGTGTGACCGCCAAGGACATCGTCCTCGCCGTTATCGGCAAGATCGGCACTGCCGGCGGTAACGGCCACGCCATCGAATTCGCCGGCAGCGCGATCCGCGACCTGTCCGTCGAAGGCCGCATGACCATCTGTAACATGTCCATCGAAGCCGGCGCCCGTGTGGGTCTGGTGGCAGCGGATCAAAAGACGGTCGATTACGTGAAAGGTCGCCCATTCGCACCAAAAGGTGCGCAGTGGGACATGGCAGTCGAAGCCTGGAAAGAGCTGGTGTCCGACGCCGACGCCAAGTTCGACACCGTGGTTGAACTCGACGCCGCGCAGATCAAGCCGCAAGTCAGCTGGGGCACTTCGCCGGAAATGGTTTTGGCCGTTGATCAGAACGTGCCGGACCCGGCCAAAGAGATGGATCTGGTCAAACGCGACTCGATCGTCCGCGCCTTGAAATACATGGGTTTGACCGCCAATCAGGCGATCACCGACATTCAGCTCGATCGCGTGTTTATCGGCTCCTGCACCAACTCGCGAATTGAAGACTTGCGCGCTGCCGCCGTGATCGCCAAGGGCCGCAAGGTGGCTTCGACTATCAAGCAAGCGATCGTGGTGCCGGGTTCGGGTCTGGTGAAGGCGCAGGCTGAATCCGAAGGTCTGGACAAGATTTTCCTCGAAGCCGGTTTCGAATGGCGCGAGCCGGGTTGCTCGATGTGCCTGGCGATGAACCCGGACCGCTTGGAGTCCGGCGAGCATTGCGCCTCGACCTCCAACCGTAACTTCGAAGGCCGTCAGGGCGCCGGTGGCCGTACCCACCTCGTCAGCCCGGCCATGGCTGCTGCGGCAGCGGTGAACGGTCGTTTCATCGACGTTCGTGAATTGATTTAAGGAGCGCAGCATGAAAGCTTTTACCCAGCACACTGGCCTTGTCGCGCCCTTGGATCGTGCCAACGTCGACACCGATCAGATCATTCCGAAGCAGTTCTTGAAGTCGATCAAGCGCACCGGTTTCGGCCCTAACCTGTTCGACGAATGGCGTTACCTGGATGTCGGTCAGCCGTACCAGGACAACTCCAAGCGCCCGCTGAACAAGGACTTCGTCCTTAACGCCGAGCGTTATCAAGGCGCCAGCGTGTTGCTGGCACGCGAGAACTTCGGTTGCGGCTCCAGCCGTGAACACGCGCCGTGGGCGCTGGAAGAATACGGTTTCCGCAGCATCATCGCGCCGAGCTACGCCGACATCTTCTTCAACAACAGCTTCAAGAACGGCTTGCTGCCGATCATCCTCAGCGACGCTGAAGTCGACGAACTGTTCAAACAGGTCGAAGCCGAGCCGGGCTATCAATTGCAGGTTGATCTGCAAGCACAGACCGTGACCCGCCCGGATGGCAAGGTTTACAGCTTTGAGATCGATGCGTTCCGTAAGCATTGCTTGCTCAACGGTCTGGACGATATTGGCCTGACCTTGCAAGACCACGAAGCGATTGCGACGTTCGAGGCCAGGCACCGTGTGAGCCAGCCTTGGCTGTTCCGCGACGCTTGATTGATTTGAGACTCATGTAGTTAGAGCGGGCCTCTTCGCGAGCAGGCTCGCTCCCACATTGGAATGCATTTCAAATGTGGGAGCGAGCCTGCTCGCGAAGACGGCAGCTCAAACAACACAAATGCAGGATGAGACCATGACCAGCACCACCCAGCACACTCAGGTCGTACAGAAGCAATTCGGTGAACAGGCCGCCGCCTACCTGAGCAGCGCCGTTCACGCTCAAGGCACTGAATTTGCGCTGCTACAGGCTGAACTGGCAGGGCAGGGCGAGGCTCGGGTGTTGGATCTGGGGTGTGGCGCCGGCCATGTGAGTTTTCACGTGGCGCCGCTGGTCAAGGAAGTGGTCGCCTATGACCTGTCGCAGCAGATGCTCGACGTGGTGGCTACCGCTGCCGTTGATCGCGGTCTGAACAATATTTCCACGGTCAACGGCGCCGCCGAGCGTCTGCCGTTTGCCGATGGCGAGTTCGACTTCGTGTTCAGCCGTTATTCGGCGCATCACTGGAGCGACCTCGGTCTGGCCCTGCGCGAAGTGCGTCGGGTGCTGAAGCCGGGCGGCGTGGCGGCGTTTGTTGACGTGTTGTCACCGGGCAGCCCGTTGTTCGACACTTACCTGCAAAGCGTCGAAGTGCTGCGCGACACCAGCCATGTGCGCGATTATTCCGCCGGCGAGTGGTTGCGTCAGGTCAGCGAAGCCGGTCTGCATACCCGCAGCACCACGCGTCAACGCCTGCGTCTGGAATACAGCAGTTGGGTCGAGCGCATGCGCACACCCGAAGTGATGCGCGCGGCGATCCGCCAGTTGCAGCAGTCGATGGGCAACGAAGTGCGCGAATATTTTGAGATTGATGCCGATGGCTCGTTCAGTACAGATGTGATTGTGTTGATGGCTGAACGCTAAGAATTTTTCCGGGAGTGCCAGTAAACGGCGCACCGATTGAAGACACGAGGAAAGCATGAGCAAGCAGATTCTGATTCTCCCAGGTGACGGTATTGGTCCGGAAATCATGGCCGAAGCGGTCAAGGTGCTGGAGCTGGCCAACGACAAATACAGCCTGGGCTTCGAGCTGAGTCATGACGTGATCGGTGGCGCGGCCATCGACAAGCACGGCGTGCCGCTGGCTGACGAAACCCTCGACCGTGCCCGCGCTGCCGATGCTGTGCTGCTGGGCGCCGTGGGTGGGCCGAAATGGGACACCATCGAGCGCGACATTCGCCCTGAGCGCGGTCTGCTGAAAATTCGTGCGCAACTGGGCCTGTTCGGCAACCTGCGTCCGGCGATTCTCTATCCGCAATTAGCCGACGCTTCCAGCCTGAAGCCGGAAATCGTTGCCGGTCTGGACATCCTGATCGTCCGTGAGCTGACCGGTGGCATCTACTTCGGCGCGCCGCGTGGCACCCGCGAACTGGAAAACGGCGAGCGTCAGGCCTACGACACGCTGCCGTACAGCGAAAGCGAAATCCGCCGCATCGCCCGCGTTGGTTTCGATATGGCCATGGTGCGTGGCAAGAAGCTGTGCTCGGTGGACAAGGCCAACGTGCTGGCGTCCAGCCAACTGTGGCGTGAAGTGGTTGAGCAGGTGGCCAAGGATTACCCGGAAGTCGAACTGAGCCACATGTACGTCGACAACGCCGCCATGCAACTGGTGCGCGCGCCGAAGCAGTTCGACGTGATCGTCACCGACAACCTGTTCGGCGACATCCTGTCCGACGAAGCGTCGATGCTCACCGGCTCCATCGGCATGCTGCCGTCGGCCTCGCTGGATGCCAACAACAAGGGCATGTACGAGCCTTGCCACGGTTCGGCGCCAGACATCGCCGGAAAGGGCATTGCCAACCCGTTGGCGACGATTCTGTCGGTGTCGATGATGCTGCGTTATAGCTTCAATCTGCAGGATGCGGCCGATGCCATCGAGAAAGCCGTCAGCGTCGTGCTCGATCAAGGGCTGCGCACCGGCGACATCTATTCGGCCGGTTGCACTAAAGTCGGTACGCAGGAAATGGGCGACGCAGTAGTCGCCGCGCTGCGGAATCTGTAATCTCTCGGGCCCGCTGCGAAATTCAATACAAAGCAGCGGCCCACTTTTCAAGAAGGTGTAGTTGCGATGAAACGTGTAGGTCTGATCGGTTGGCGCGGTATGGTCGGTTCCGTGCTCATGCAGCGGATGCTGGAAGAGCAGGATTTCGATCTTATCGAGCCGGTGTTTTTCACCACTTCCAATGTCGGTGGCCAAGGCCCGTCCGTGGGCAAGGATATTGCTCCGCTCAAGGACGCTTACAGCATTGAAGAGCTGAAAACCCTCGACGTGATCCTGACGTGCCAGGGCGGCGACTACACCAGCGAAGTGTTCCCCAAGCTGCGCGAAGCCGGCTGGCAGGGTTACTGGATCGACGCGGCTTCCAGCCTGCGCATGAACGATGACGCGGTCATCATTCTCGATCCGGTCAACCGCAAGGTTATCGACCAGCAACTGGATGCGGGCACCAAGAACTACATCGGCGGCAACTGCACCGTCAGCCTGATGCTTATGGGCCTGGGCGGTCTGTTCGAGGCCGGTCTGGTCGAGTGGATGAGCGCCATGACCTATCAGGCGGCCTCCGGTGCCGGCGCGCAGAACATGCGTGAACTGATCAAGCAGATGGGCGCGACTCACGCCGCTGTTGCCGATCAACTGGCCGATCCCGCCAGCGCGATCCTCGACATCGATCGTCGCGTGGCTGAAGCCATGCGCAGCGAAGCGTACCCGACCGAGAACTTCGGCGTGCCGCTGGCCGGCAGCCTGATCCCGTGGATCGACAAGGAATTGCCGAACGGCCAGAGCCGCGAAGAGTGGAAGGCCCAGGCCGAGACCAACAAGATTCTGGGTCGCTTCAAGAGCCCGATCCCGGTCGACGGCATCTGCGTGCGCATCGGCGCCATGCGTTGCCACAGCCAGGCGCTGACCATCAAGCTGAACAAAGACGTACCGATCGCCGACATCGAAGGGCTGATCAGCCAGCACAATCCTTGGGTCAAACTGGTGCCGAACCAGCGCGAGATCAGCATGCAGGAGCTGAGCCCGACCAAGGTCACCGGCACTCTGAATGTTCCGGTCGGCCGTTTGCGCAAGCTGAACATGGGTTCGCAGTTCGTCGGTGCTTTCACCGTCGGCGACCAACTGCTGTGGGGCGCGGCCGAACCGCTGCGTCGCATGCTGCGGATCCTGTTGGAACGTTGATCGATTGAAGCCATGAAAGAACCCGTGCCTTGTGAGAGGTGCGGGTTTTTTTATGTCCTAAGTTTCTCGGGCGACTGTGCCAGCCTCTTCGCGAGCAGGCTCGCTCCCACAGGGGAATGCATTTCAAGGTGGGAGCGAGCCTGCTCGCGAAGGGGCCGGTCGAGGCACCGCAAATCCCGGACAGAAATTGCCTGTGCGGCACTCACCCGGTAAAGTGCCGCTCCCCCCGTTTCGCCAGAGGCCGCACCATGACCCAGACCCTAGATATTGCCGTGATCGGCGCCACCGGTACTGTCGGCGAAACCCTTGTACAGATTCTCCAAGAGCGCGACTTCCCGGTCGGCAACCTGCACCTGCTGGCCAGCAGTGAATCCGCTGGCAGTTCGGTGCTGTTCCGTAACAAAAACGTGCGCGTGCGTGAAGTCGACGAGTTCGATTTCAGCAAGGTCAAACTGGTGTTCTTTGCCGCCGGTGCTGCCGTCTCGCTAAGCTACGCCGCTCGCGCTCATGCTGCCGGTTGCTCGCTGATCGATCTGTCCGGCGCCTTGCCGGCCGATCAGGCGCCGCAAGTGGTGCCGGAAGCCAACGCCGCTGTACTCGCCGGTTTGAAAGCGCCGTTCCAGGTCAGCAGTCCAAGCCCGTCGGCGACCACGCTCGCCGTGGTGCTGGCGCCGCTGCTTGATCTGATCGACCTGCAATACGTCAATGTCACCGCCAATCTGGCCGTTTCCGCCCAAGGTCGCGAAGCTGTGACCGAACTGGCGAGACAGACCGCCGAACTGCTGAACATGCGCCCGCTGGAGCCAACATTTTTCGACCGTCAAATGGCTTTCAACCTGCTGGCGCAGGTCGGCACCCCCGACGCACAAGGCCATACGCTGCTGGAAAAACGCCTGGTGCGTGAGTTGCGTCAGGTGCTGGCGCAGCCTTTATTAAAGATTTCCGCAACTTGCGTTCAAGCCCCGGTGTTTTTTGGCGATAGCTTTAGCGTGACCTTGCAGTCAACGAAGGCCGTGGACCTGGAAAAGGTCAATGCCGCGCTCGAAGCTGCGTCGGGTATCGAACTGGTCGAAGCGGGTGATTACCCGACAGCAGTCGGTGATGCGGTCGGGCAGGACGTTGTTTATGTCGGGCGCGTGCGCAGTGGTGTCGACGACCCGGCGGAACTAAATCTGTGGCTGACGTCAGATAACGTACGCAAAGGCGCCGCCCTCAATGCTGTGCAGGTGGCTGAATTGTTGATAAAAGACCTGCTGTAAAAGATACTTGGCAACAATTTGTCGACTGAATCTAGGTGAGCGCTATGCTTGGCCGGAGCACTCGATAACGTTTTACCCTCCGGGACTTTCCGGGGCATCAAAGAAATGATCGCGCGCGACACCTGTCGTCGTCGCGCGCAATGCCTTACGGCAGCGGCAATCAACATCTTCTCGCTGGCCGAGGAACGTTCAAACAAAGGATGAGGCTATGGTTCAAGTTCGCAAACTGGTGTTAGCAATAGCGGCCGCCTCGGCGCTGTCCTCCGGTATGGCGCATGCCCTCGGGCTCGGGGAGCTGACCCTGAAGTCGACCCTGAACCAGCCGCTGGTGGCCGAGATCGAGCTGCTCGACGTCAAGGATCTCACCGCTGCCGAAGTGGTGCCGAGCCTGGCCTCGCCGGAAGATTTCGCCAAGGCCGGTGTTGATCGCCAGGCCTTCCTTAACGATCTGACGTTTACCCCGGTGCTCAACGCCAGCGGCAAGAGCGTGTTGCGCGTGACCTCGAGCAAGCCACTGTCGGAACCGATGGTGAAATTCCTCGTCCAGGTGATGTGGCCGAACGGCCGTCTGCTGCGCGATTACAGCGTGCTGCTGGATCCGTCTAAGTTCTCGCCGCAGACCGCAGATGCTGCCGCTCAGCCAGCACCGTCGCAAACCGTCACTGCGCCGACCACTGGCGCCACTCACTCGAATCAATACACCACCACGCTGCGCGATACCCTGTGGGAAATCGCCGCGAAGGCGCGCACCGGCGGTTCGGTGCAGCAAACCATGCTGGCCATTCAAGCGCTGAACCCGGATGCGTTCATTGGCGGCAATATCAATCGATTGAAAACCGGCCAGGTGCTGCGTCTGCCTGACTCGGTACAAAGTACTTCGCTGCCACAGTCGAAAGCTATTGCTGAAGTCGCTGCACAAAACGAAGCATGGCGTCAGGGGCGTCGTTACGTGGCCAAGCCTGGCACTGGCCAACAGCAACTCGATGCGACCAATCGTGGTCGCGGCAATGCCGGCGCTGCGCCCAATGCCCAGGACAATCTGAGCCTGGTCTCCGCCGAAAGCGCCAAGGCGCGCGGCAACGGCCCGGCCGGCGATGCCAAGGCCCTGAGCAACAAGCTCGCCGTGACCCAGGAAAGCCTCGACACGACCCGTCGTGACAACGAGGAACTGAAAAGCCGCATGTCCGATCTGCAAAGTCAGCTGGACAAGCTGCAAAAGCTGATCGAACTGAAGAACAATCAACTGGCGAAGATGCAGGCCGAAGGGTCGGGCGCTGCGCCAGCCGCTAATCCTGCCGTTTCACCGGTTCCAGCGATCACTGCCGAACTGGCCGCCACTCCGCCAGCCACGCCAGCAGAAGCGGCATCGCCTACGCCGGAATCGGCTATTGCGCCGCCGGCTGAGACACCGGCTGAAACTCCGGTGGTCGAGCCGAAACCGTTTGTCGATGACGAGAAGACGTTCAACGAGCTGCTGACCAATCCGATCCTGCTGGGTCTGATCGGTGGCGGTGCTGTGGTTCTGCTGCTCCTGCTGTTGCTTTTGGCCCGTCGCCGTAAAGCCCAGCAGGAAGCCGAGAAACATGTGCGCATGGCCCGCGCCTTGGCTGAAGAACAAGAGTTCTCCGCCGAGCAGGATTTGCCGGAAAGCAGCTTTGAAGGTCTGGAAACACCGGCCGCCAGCGTCAAACTGAACACGCCAACCCCTGCGCCATCTCCAATCCCGGCAGCAGTAGTTGCGCCGGTGGTCATGGCCGAACCGATTGCCGCGCCACTGGTTGCCCCGGCAGCCGAGCGCTCCGACGACGTGCTGGACAAGGCGCAGTCGCACATCAATGCCGGTCGCCTGAATCAGGCAGCCGCGTTGCTGGAAGAGGGCGTCAGCTTTGAGCCACAGCGCAGCGACCTGCGTCTGAAGCTGATGGAAGTTTACGGTCAGCAAGGTGATCGTGATGCGTTCGTTGCTCAGGAGCGTCAGTTGGTGGCCAATGGCGACAACTTCGCCAAGGTCGAAGAGCTGAAAAGCCGCTTCCCGGCCATGGCCGTAGCGGTCGCCGGCGGTCTGGCGGCAGCGGCTATTGCTGCCGAGCTGGATGCGCAGTACGTCAAGGATCTGCTGCTGGATGAGCCGCAAGCGCCGGAATCGACTCCTGTTGAAGACAATCTCGACAGCGCGTTTGATCTGAGTCTGGACGATCTCGACAACATTACCCCGGTTGAGCCTGCGCCAGTGGTCGAGCCAGAAGCTCCGATCGAGCTCGACGAGTTCCCGTCGGACGATGACCTGAGCTTCGAGTCGGTGCTGCAACAGCAGACCGAAATCAAAGAGAATCTGGACGATCTGTCGGACTTCGACCTGGACATGGACCTTGGCGCTGAGCCTGCGCCCGTGGCATTGGCCGATGACGACTTCCTGCTGGATCTGGACGAAGGCGTGAAGGATCTGCCAGCTGTCGAGGCGCCGGTCGTTGCCGACGTGCCGCAGGATGACCTGGAGCTGCCAGCCGATTTCGATCTGTCGCTGGCTGACGAAATGGACAGCAATCCGGCCGAGCCTGATGCGTTTGCTGCCGAACTGGACGATGTCAACGCCGAGCTGGATCGTCTGTCGCAAAGCATCGCCGAACCGACCTTCACCGAAGCCGATGCGGCAATGGGTGATGATCTGGGCGAAGATGATTTCGATTTCCTTGCCGGTACTGACGAAGCGGCCACCAAACTCGATCTGGCCCAGGCCTACATCGATATGGGCGACAGCGAAGGTGCACGCGACATCCTCAACGAAGTGTTGACCGAAGGTGACGAGAAACAGCGCGGCGAAGCGAAGGAAATGCTTTCCAACCTGGCCTGAGTCAGCGTTCAGCAGTCAATAAAACGGCAGCCCATCGAGGCTGCCGTTTTTGTTTGTTTTTCCAGAGGCAAAAGATCGCAGCCTTCGGTAGCTCCTACATCGGGATCCGCGTTTTTATGTAGGAGCTGTCGAAGGCTGCGATCTTTTGATCTTGAGGCCCTATAATGCCCGCCTTTGCAAAAACAGCAGGCTGTCCCACCTTGGCAAACATAGATAACCCGGTCGCCGAAATGGCCCCCGACGGCTTTTACCGCGTCGCGCTTGGCGTTGAATACAAAGGCTCGCGCTACAGCGGCTGGCAGCGTCAGTTAACGGGTGTGGCGACGGTGCAGGAAGAGCTTGAGAAAGCCCTGTCGAAAGTCGCCAATGCGCCGGTTTCCCTGCAGTGTGCCGGCCGTACCGACGCAGGCGTGCACGCCTGCGGACAAGTGGTGCATTTCGACACTCAGGTCAATCGCTCGCTGAAAGCCTGGGTGATGGGCGCCAATATCAACCTGCCTCACGACATCAGCGTCAGTTGGGCGCGGGTCATGCCGGCGCATTTTCATGCGCGGTTCAAAGCCATCGCCCGGCGTTATCGTTACGTCATCTACAACGACCAGATTCGTCCGGCGCATCTCAACGAAGAAATCACCTGGAACCACCGCCCGCTGGATGTCGAGCGCATGGCCGAGGCCGCTCAGTATCTGATAGGCACTCATGATTTCAGCGCCTTCCGCGCAGGGCAATGTCAGGCCAAATCACCGATCAAGAAGATGCATCACCTGCGCGTCACCCGTCACGGCAAGATGATCGTGCTCGACATTCGCGCCAACGCCTTCCTGCATCACATGGTGCGCAATATCGCCGGTGTACTGATGACCATCGGAGCTGGCGAGCGGCCAGTTGAGTGGATGAAGGAAGTGCTGGAAAGCCGCGAACGCCGTTCCGGCGGTGTCACGGCGCATCCATATGGGTTGTATCTCGTGCAGGTCGAGTACCACGACGAATTCCCGTTGCCCGAACGTTTTATCGGGCCACACTTCCTTACGGGTTTCTCGGAACTTGACGGCTGACGCCCTCGAACGCTTTTGTTACCATCCGGGACTTTCCCGGATTTGCCTCGGAGTTTTTCTCGACATGTCAGCCGTTCGCAGCAAGATCTGCGGGATTACCCGCATAGAAGATGCGCTGGCCGCCGTTGAGGCTGGGGCGGATGCGATCGGATTCGTGTTTTACCCCAAGAGCCCGCGCGCGGTAACCGTGCAGCAGGCTCGGGCGATCATCAAGGCATTGCCGCCGTTCGTGACCACGGTAGGGCTGTTCGTTAATGCCAGCCGCTGCGAGTTGGGGGAAATCCTCGATGCCGTGCCGCTGGATCTGTTGCAGTTTCACGGTGACGAGACCGCTGAGGAGTGTGAAGGCTGGCATCGTCCGTACATCAAGGCGCTGCGAGTCAAGGCTGGCGATGATATTGCTGCCGCCTGCAACGCTTATCCGAGTGCCAGCGGCGTATTGCTTGATACCTACGTTGAAGGTGTGCCCGGCGGAACCGGCGAGGCGTTTGACTGGTCATTGATTCCTCGGGAGTTGAGTAAGCCGCTGATTCTGGCGGGCGGGCTCACTCCAGAGAACGTCGCAGATGCGGTGGCGCGGGTTCACCCGTATGCAGTCGATGTCAGCGGCGGGGTAGAGGCGAGCAAGGGCATCAAGGATCACGCAAAGATTCGCGCGTTTATCAACGCTGTACGCGGGATATGAATGTGACGGCTGGCGAACTGCCGCCGTCCATCAATGCACCTGCATAAAGCAGGCGAGGCTGAGGGTTTCCGGATGGCACGCAGGTCATGTTTCGCACTGACCGTGGCTGTCCAGCAATCATCGCCACACACATGAATTTAGCTGAAGGGCATACGCGGGGCTGCGAACCAGAGCGTTCGGGCCGCCGGTACTGGAGAAAGAAAGCATGAGCAACTGGTTAGTAGACAAACTGATCCCTTCGATCATGCGTTCGGAGGTCAAGAAGAGCTCGGTGCCTGAAGGTCTGTGGCACAAATGCCCGTCCTGCGAGGCTGTGCTGTATCGTCCGGAGCTGGAAAAGACCCTGGACGTTTGCCCCAAGTGCAACCACCACATGCGCATCGGCGCACGTGCGCGTATCGACATCTTCCTCGATGCCGAAGGTCGCAACGAACTGGGTGCCGATCTGGAGCCGGTTGACCGTCTGAAATTCCGCGACGGCAAGAAGTACAAGGATCGCCTGACCGCTGCGCAGAAGCAGACTGGCGAAAAAGACGCACTGATCTCCGTAAGTGGCACCCTGCTGGGCATGCCGGTGGTGGTTTCGGCGTTTGAATTCAGCTTCATGGGCGGCTCCATGGGCGCCATCGTTGGTGAGCGTTTCGTACGCGCTGCCAACTACGCACTGGAAAATCGTTGCCCGATGATTTGCTTCGCCGCCTCCGGTGGTGCGCGTATGCAGGAAGCCCTGATCTCGCTGATGCAGATGGCCAAGACTTCGGCCGTGCTGGCGCGTCTGCGTGAAGAAGGCATTCCGTTCATCTCCGTACTGACCGATCCGGTCTACGGCGGCGTTTCCGCCAGTCTGGCGATGCTCGGCGACGTGATCGTCGGCGAACCTAAGGCTCTGATCGGTTTCGCCGGTCCGCGTGTCATCGAGCAGACCGTACGTGAAAAACTTCCGGAAGGCTTCCAGCGCAGTGAATTCCTGCTGGAGCACGGTGCGATCGACATGATCATCCACCGTCAGGAACTTCGCCCACGTCTGGGTAACCTGCTGGCACAAATGACTGGCAAGCCGACGCCAAAATTCGTCGCGGCGCCAATCGAGCCGATCGTGGTTCCGCCCGTGCCTGCTGGCCTATGACCGAGCGCACCCTTGGCGAGTGGCTCGCCTACCTTGAGCAGTTGCATCCGTCGGCCATCGACATGGGCCTGGAGCGTTCGCAACAGGTAGCGTCCCGCATGGGGCTGGGCCAGCCGGCGCCTCGGGTGATTACGGTCACCGGCACCAACGGCAAGGGGTCGACCTGCGCATTCGTGGCTTCGTTGCTACGGGCGCAGGGCCTGAGCGTTGGTGTCTACAATTCTCCGCACCTGCTGCGTTACAACGAGCGGGTGCAGCTCAATGGTGTCGAAGCCACTGACGCACAGCTGTGCGAAGCCTTTGCAGCGGTCGAGGCCGGGCGCGGCGAAACTTCCCTGACTTACTTCGAAATGGGCACCCTGGCGGCGTTCTGGCTGTTTCAACAGGCCGGGCTCGATGCGGTGGTGCTGGAAGTCGGTCTGGGCGGGCGTCTGGACACGGTCAACGTGGTAGACGCCGATATCGCGCTGGTCACCAGCATTGGCGTCGATCACGCCGATTATCTGGGCGACACCCGTGAGTCGGTGGCCTTCGAGAAGGCCGGTATCTTCCGCCAGGGCAAGCCTGCCTTGTGTGGCGACCTGAATCCTCCGCAACCGTTGCTCGATAAAGCGCGCGAACTGGCATGCCCGTTCTTTCTGCGTGGACGCGACTTTGACCTTGGCATCACTGACCAGAACTGGCAGTGGCGCGGCACCGATGCGCAGGGCCAGGTTGTCGAATTGCACGACTTGCCATTGCTCGATCTGCCGATGGAAAACGCCGCGCTGGCGTTGCAGGCTTATCTGCTGCTCGGTTTGCCATGGAGTGCCCGGCAAATTGTGGCCGCCTTGCAGGCGACTCGCGTGGTCGGTCGGCTGGATCGTCGTTCGTTCCAATGGAACGGCAAGCGCCTGAATCTGTTACTGGATGTGGGTCATAACCCGCACGCGGCCGAGTATTTAGCCCGTTGTCTGGCCTCGCGACCTCCGGTCGGCAAGCGTCTGGCGGTGTTCGGCTTGCTGGCGGACAAGGATCTGGATGGTGTTGTCAGCGAATTGAATGCTAGTGTCCAGCACTGGGCCGTGGCGCCGCTGGATTCGCCGCGCGCGCGTCCGGTAGCAGAATTGCATGCGACCTTGCAGAACCTTGGCGCATCGGTCACGTCTTACGACAGTGTTGCCGCCGCTTTGGAAGGGCAGTGCGCAGTCGCAACCCGCGACGACGAGATTCTGTTGTTCGGATCATTTTATTGTGTCGCCGAGGCCCTTGAATGGCTGGCCCGGCGCTCCACGGAGGAAGCGGCAAATGGCTTTGCTGGATAAAGCGTACAAGCAGCGCATGGTTGGCGCGCTGGTGCTGGTAGCGCTGGCGGTGATTTTCCTGCCGATGCTGTTTTCCCGTCAGGACGAACAGCGGCAAGTGACTGTCGAGGCCCCGGCTGCTCCGCAAGCCCCTTCTGTGCCGCAGGTGCAATTGGAATCGGTGGCCGTGCCTGAGCCGCAAGCTTTGCCGCAAGAACCTGTGCCAACGGATGAAGAGGTCGCAGAAGACACTGCACCTGCTGCACCGATCGCGCCTGCCCCGGCGCCGACAGCTCCCATAGCAATCGCCAAACCGACTGCGCCGCCTGCGGTGGCCAAGCCGATTCCGGCGCCTGCTCAGCCGATCGCTGCTGCGTCGACCAAGCCTGATGCCGCGCAAAGCCGTGTCGATGCCAATGGTCTGTCGGTGAGCTGGTCGGTTCAACTGGCGAGCCTGTCGAGTCGCGCCAGCGCCGAAAGCTTGCAAAAAAACCTGCGCAGCCAGGGGTATAACGCTTACATCCGCTCTGCCGATGGCAAGAATCGGGTGTTCGTCGGGCCGCTGATCGAGCGTGCCGAGGCCGATCGTCTGCGTGATCTGTTGAGCCGTCAGCAGAACCTCAAGGGCTTTGTCGTGCGCTTCCAGCCCGAGCGTGGCTAAGATCTATCGATTCGATTGAAATGCACTGAAAATCGCAGCTTACCGATAGCCATGCGCTCTGCTAAAATGCGCCGCCTTATCCGTCTGTAGGCTGCACTGTGCCATTTACCTGGGTTGACTGGGCGATCGTTGCAATCATCGCCATCTCCGCTTTGATCAGTTTGAGCCGCGGCTTCGTCAAGGAAGCATTATCGCTGGTGACCTGGATCATCGCAGGAGTCGTCGCCTGGATGTTCGGTGGCTCACTGTCCGAGTACCTCGCCGGATACATCGAAACCCCATCGGCTCGCGTGATCGCGGGCTGTGCCATCATGTTTGTCGCCACACTGATCGTGGGCGCAATGATCAATTATCTTATCGGCGAGTTGGTTCGCGTCACCGGGTTGTCCGGGACCGACCGATTCCTGGGCATGGCCTTCGGCGCTGCGCGTGGCGTGTTGCTGGTGGTCGTGGCAGTCGGGCTATTGAGCCTGGGGCCGGTACAGCAGGACGGGTGGTGGAAAGAATCACAGCTCGTGCCAAAGTTTCTATTGGTCGCCGACTGGTCCAAAAACCTGATTCTCGGGTGGAGCAGTCAGTGGCTTGCCAGCGGAATCAGCGTACCCGCTGATATTCCGTTCAAGGAGCAACTCTTGCCGTCGGCGAAAACGCCACAGTGAGTGTTGTTCAGTTCAGATCCATTAAGTAGGGGTTGCGTCGCATGTGTGGCATCGTCGGTATCGTCGGTAAGTCGAACGTCAATCAGGCGCTGTATGACGCGCTAACCGTGCTCCAGCACCGCGGCCAGGACGCTGCCGGTATCGTGACCAGCCATGATGGCCGGTTGTTCTTGCGCAAGGACAATGGCCTGGTGCGTGACGTGTTTCATCAGCGCCACATGCAGCGTCTGGTCGGCCATATGGGTATCGGCCACGTCCGCTACCCGACAGCGGGCAGCTCGACTTCGGCCGAAGCCCAGCCGTTTTACGTCAACTCGCCTTACGGCATCACTCTGGCGCATAACGGTAACCTGACCAACGTTGAGCAGTTGGCCAAAGAAATCTACGAATCCGATCTGCGTCACGTCAACACCAGTTCCGACTCGGAAGTGCTGCTCAACGTGTTCGCTCACGAGCTGGCCCAGCGCGGCAAGCTGCAACCGACCGAAGAAGACGTGTTTGCCGCGGTGACCGATGTGCACAACCGTTGCGTCGGCGGTTACGCGGTAGTAGCGATGATCACCGGTTACGGCATCGTCGGTTTCCGCGACCCACACGGCATCCGCCCGATCGTGTTCGGCCAGCGTCATACCGACGAAGGCGTCGAGTACATGATCGCCTCGGAAAGCGTTTCGCTGGACGTGCTCGGTTTCACCCTGATTCGCGACCTGGCGCCGGGCGAAGCGGTCTACATCACTGAAGACGGCAAGCTGCACACCCGTCAGTGCGCGACCAACCCGTCCCTGACCCCGTGCATCTTCGAACACGTCTATCTGGCGCGTCCGGACTCGATCATCGACGGTGTGTCGGTGTACAAGGCTCGTCTGCGCATGGGTGAGAAGCTTGCCGAGAAGATCCTTCGCGAGCGTCCTGAGCACGACATCGACGTGGTCATCCCGATTCCGGACACCAGCCGCACCGCAGCGCTGGAGCTGGCCAATCATCTGGGCGTGAAATTCCGCGAAGGTTTCGTCAAGAACCGTTACATCGGCCGTACCTTCATCATGCCGGGCCAGGCTGCCCGCAAGAAATCGGTACGCCAGAAGCTCAACGCCATCGAACTGGAATTCCGCGGCAAGAACGTGATGCTGGTGGATGACTCCATCGTGCGCGGCACCACGTGCAAGCAGATCATTCAGATGGCCCGCGAAGCCGGCGCGAAAAACGTCTACTTCTGCTCGGCTGCTCCGGCAGTGCGCTTCCCGAACGTCTACGGCATCGACATGCCGAGCGCTCACGAGCTGATCGCCCATAACCGTTCGACTCAGGACGTGGCTGATCTGATCGGCGCAGACTGGCTGATCTATCAGGACTTGCCTGACTTGATCGAAGCGGTCGGTGGCGGCAAGATCAAGATCGAGAACTTCGATTGCGCGGTGTTCGACGGCAAGTACGTCACCGGCGACGTCGACGAGGCTTATCTGGACAAGATCGAACAGGCACGCAACGATGCCTCGAAGGTCAAGACCCAGGCGGTCAGTGCGATCATCGATCTGTACAACAACTGAGTTTCTACCGGCCCTGAGGGGCCGGTTTTGTATCTGGCAAAAGACTTTTATTTATTTAGAACAGGGCGAGGAGTGACAGCATGAGTCAGGAATGGGATGCCGGTCGGCTGGACAGCGATCTCGAAGGCGTAGCGTTCGATACCCTGGCCGTACGTGCCGGTCAGCACCGTACGCCGGAAGGCGAGCACGGTGATCCGATGTTCTTCACCTCCAGCTATGTGTTCCGCACCGCTGCTGACGCGGCCGCGCGGTTTGCCGGGGAAGTGCCGGGCAACGTTTACTCGCGTTACACCAATCCGACCGTGCGCGCGTTCGAAGAGCGCATTGCCGCGCTGGAAAGTGCCGAGCAGGCAGTTGCGACTGCGACCGGTATGGCCGCGATCATGGCTGTGGTCATGAGCCTGTGCAGTGCCGGCGATCACGTGCTGGTATCGCGCAGCGTTTTCGGTTCGACCATCAGTCTGTTCGAGAAGTACTTCAAGCGTTTCGGCGTGGAAGTCGATTACGTACCGTTGGCCGAGCTGTCGGCCTGGGATGCGGCGATCAAGTCCAACACAAAATTGCTCTTTGTCGAGTCGCCGTCCAATCCGCTGGCTGAGCTGGTGGACATCGCTGCGCTGGCGCAAATCGCTCACGCCAAAGGCGCAATGCTGGTGGTCGACAACTGCTTCTGCACGCCTGCGTTGCAGCAGCCGCTGAAGCTCGGCGCCGATATCGTCGTGCATTCTGCGACCAAGTTCATCGACGGCCAGGGCCGTTGCATGGGCGGCGTGGTTGCCGGTCGCGGCGAGCAGATGAAAGAGGTTGTCGGCTTCCTGCGTACCGCCGGGCCGACCCTGAGTCCGTTCAACGCGTGGATCTTCCTCAAAGGTCTGGAAACCCTGAACCTGCGGATGAAGGCCCACTGTGCCAATGCCCAGCAACTGGCCGAATGGCTGGAGCAGCAGGATGGCATCGAGAAAGTCCATTACGCCGGTCTCAAGAGTCATCCGCAGCATGAGCTGGCGCAGCGTCAGCAGAAGGGCTTCGGTGCAGTGGTGAGTTTTGAGGTCAAGGGCGGCAAAGAGGGCGCGTGGCGCTTTATCGATGCGACGCGGTTGATTTCGATCACCGCCAACCTCGGCGACAGCAAAACAACCATCACCCACCCGAGCACCACGTCCCACGGTCGTCTGGCGCCGCAGGAGCGTGAAGCGGCGGGCATTCGTGACAGTCTGATTCGCGTTGCGGTCGGTCTGGAAGACGTGGCTGATCTGCAAGCCGATCTGGCGCGCGGTCTGGCGGCGTTGTGATCGAGTTGTCCACTCCGAAAGCCGCCACCCATGGCCGCGTTGCGCTGGTCACGGGGGCTGCGCGCGGCATCGGTCTTGGTATCGCGGCATGGCTGATCAGTGAAGGCTGGCAAGTGGTGCTGACTGACCTGGATCGTGCGCGTGGTTCGAAAGTGGCGAAAGTGCTGGGCGAAAACGCCTGGTTCATTGCCATGGACGTTGCCGATGAAAGTCAGGTGGCTCTCGGTGTGGCCGAAGTGCTGGGGCAGTTTGGCCGTCTCGATGCGCTGGTGTGCAACGCGGCGGTGGCCGATCCGCACAACATCACCCTGGAAAGCCTTGATCTGGCTTACTGGAACCGGGTGTTGGCGGTGAATCTCAGTGGGCCGATGCTGTTGGCCAAGCACTGCGCGCCGTATCTGCGTGCGCATAACGGCTCGATCGTCAATCTGGCATCGACGCGTGCCGGGCAGTCTGAGCCGGATACTGAGGCCTATGCAGCGAGCAAGGGTGGATTGCTGGCACTGACGCATGCGCTGGCCATCAGCCTTGGGCCGGAGATTCGCGTCAATGCGGTCAGCCCGGGCTGGATCGATGCGCGGGATCCGTCTGCGCGTCGGGCTGAGCCTCTGGCTGATGCCGATCATGCCCAGCATCCGGCGGGCAGGGTAGGGACGGTCGAGGATGTGGCGGCGATGGTTGCCTGGCTGCTGTCGCGCAATGCCGGGTTTGTTACCGGGCAGGAATTTGTGGTCGATGGCGGTATGACCAAGAAGATGATCTATACGGAATGACTCTATTTCGTCTTTTTTAGAAAAACTTCAATCCTGCTATTGACTTAGGTTCGCTACCTGCGTAAATTTCGCGGCCTCGGAGATGCAAACGGGTGATTAGCTCAGCTGGGAGAGCGTCTGCCTTACAAGCAGAATGTCGGCGGTTCGATCCCGTCATCACCCACCACTTCCGAGTAACTTGCTAAAGCAAGAGCGTAGGCTGAAAGTGCCTGCACCGACGCGCAGCGGTAGTTCAGTCGGTTAGAATACCGGCCTGTCACGCCGGGGGTCGCGGGTTCGAGTCCCGTCCGCTGCGCCATATTTAACGAATCAGACATGTCTGGTTCGCGATTGCAAAGCACCGAAGCTTTCAGTCAAAACGAGTTACTTGAGCGCAAGCTCAAAGCGATACGCAGCGGTAGTTCAGTCGGTTAGAATACCGGCCTGTCACGCCGGGGGTCGCGGGTTCGAGTCCCGTCCGCTGCGCCATATCTGCTTCAAGGACCCACTGAACGCCTTGAAGCACCGAAGTCAGCATTGCTGAGTCGGATCCGATAGCAAAGACCCTGGTCGAAAGACCGGGGTTTTTTGTGTCTGAAATTTGACCCTCCACTCTCTCTCTTCCTGTTCCCCCCATCCACTGTCCAATACAGATCCCGCATAGGCACGCCTGGTTATCCCTACGGACCTGCTGCGATGCCACGTCGCATTGATTTTTTGATTCTTTAGTCAAATTTTTGTAACTGGTTGTTTGCCGCGGCCGAAGAAACCTTTAAAGTTAACCTTTCGGTCAGCTTTGCACTGTCAACACAGCTCTTTGCTTCGCCAGAAAGAGCTTCTGCAAGACTCGAGATTCCCAGTAGATAACCAGAAGGGCGGACACATAACCGCCCAGAGGATGATCCATGTCCAACCGTGAAATATCCCGGCGCTCGTTCCTCCAGGGCGGGCTGGTGGCGGGTGTGAGCGTCACGCTCACGCCGCTCAGCAGTCAGGCGCTGGCTGCCTTGATGGAAAACAGCGTGACCGTGCCGTCCGAGAAGTGGCTCGGCAACAACGGCAAGGCGCGCCAGCGTAACGATGCCTTGTCTAAAGTCTGCGGCAGCAAAGTGTTTGCCCGAGACATCCGCTCCAAGGACATGCCGGGCTGGCCTGAGCAACAAGGCCACGCCATGCTGCTGAAAACCATCAAGGCCGACCGTATCTACGAGGGTTACGATCTGTCGTGGCTCGGCGCCGACTTGCAGCCTGATCGCATCGTCACCGCTGCCGACTTGGTCAAGGACGGCATCGTGTTTCCGGAAGAGCACGCGCCGGACCCTTTGCTGCCGGAAGGCAAGGTGCCGATGTTCATCGGTCACCCGGTGGCGATCCTGATCTGGAACGACTTCGAGCGTTTCCGTCAGGCGAAGAACAAACTCAAATTCAATGACAAGGCGATTCGTTACGGTGCTCAAGTGCCGTTCTACGAAGGCGATCCCTACGGCAGCTTCCGCTACGTGCGCGTCGGCGGCCCAACCTCTGCCGATGAAGACGAGTTCGCCAGCCTCAAGGACTCGATCCTGTTCCCGATGCTGAAAAACCGTCGCCCGGTGTGGAATTCACAGCCGAACCTGCACGGTAACCTGACCGAGCGGGGCCTGTTCTACGCCGAGCGCATGAAGAAAGAGATCGACACACCACCGGACAACTGGCTGGTGTTCGACGAACGCTACAAGACCCCGTCGATCGAGCCTGCCGCCATGGAGCCGGATAACGGCAACGGTTGGTACGATCCGAAAACCAAGACTTTGCACTTCGTCGTGGCCACCCAGTGTCCACTGGAAACTGCGACCGAGACTGCGAAAATGATCGGGCCGTCGCGATTCGGGCTGACCAATCTGAACATGCACCCCGGTTACACCGTGGGTTACGGTTCCAAAGACCACAACATCTTCGTCTACTACGCAGCCCTCGCTGCGCTGTATGGCGCCGGTGTGCCGGTGCGCTTGGCCAACGACCGTTACGAGCAGTTCCAGAGCGGCATCAAGCGTCACCCGTTCGACATCCGCTACCAGTTGGCCGTGGACAAGAATGACTACAGCTTCAAGATCTTCCGCGCCGAAATGAGCGTCGACGGTGGCGGTCGCATCAACTACAGCCCATCGGTAGCTGCGGTTGGCGCTACGGCGGCGCAGTCGATCTACTACATGCCGCAGAACGACTTGCAAGTCACCGCTTACCACTCCCGTGCTGTTGAGGCGGGTTCGATGCGCGGTTACGGTACGCTGCAGAGCATGGCCTCGACCGAAATGATGGTCGACGAAATCGCCAATCGCCTCGGTGTCGACGCCATCGATCTGCGTCGCAAGAACGCCCTGCGTTCCGGCATGAAAAACACTCAGGGTGCGATCCCGGCCGGTGCGCTGCGCCTGCACGAAATTCTCGACAAGGCCTCGGTGCACGAAGTCTGGAAAAACCGCGACGCGATCAAGAAGCAGCGCGAAGCGGCCGATCCGGATAACTGGTACGGCGTTGGTTTCGCCATTTGCCAGAAAGACTTCGGCACCGGTTCCGAAGCGCCGATGGCCAGCATCGAATTCACCGCTGACGGTCGCATCACCTTGCGCCACATCGGCATCGAAATCGGCACCGGCATGTCTACTTCGCAAGCCCTGGTAGTCGCCGATTTCCTTGGCAGTCCCGCCCACGAAGTAAAGACGGGCGAAACCGAATGGAAGGAAATGCAGCTGATCACCAGCGGCAACCCATACATCATGAGCCAGGCCGAGCAGGACAATCTGCTGCGCAATCCGCGTTGGGTTGGCAAGTTGGCCTCGGCGTCGTCGGCGACCAACTCGGCTTACTACTTCAGCCACGCCACCCGCGAAGCGGCGCGTGTGTTGTTCAACCACGGCTTGTGGCCAGCGGCGCTGGAGATCTGGCGTCAGGGCCCTTATGGCGGTCAGGCCAACCCTTATGTTGTGCGTCGCGAAGATGCGCATTGGGTTGACGGCAAACTCACCGCCAACGGCATGCAGCCGCTGAGCTTCGAGGAGCTGGCAAAGCGTGCTCACGAGCGCGGTCTGGTCACTGGCGCCACGGTGCATGGTTTCAACCGTTGGAGCTGGGCCGAGGCCGAATACAGCATCGACGGTGTGAAAGAGCGTCTGCCGCTCGACGGTCTTGCGGTCAAGTACGGCGACGGCGCACCGAAAGCCAAGCAGGCGCTGATGAGCACTGCCGGTTTCCACCTGCTGGATCGCCAGAACATCAACTATCCGGTAACGCAACTGAACAACGCGGCGGTGACTTACTACAGCCCTGTGGCCACGTTGGTCGAGTTGAAGGTCAACAAAGGCTCGGCAGAAGTCGAAGTGCTCAACCACCATTCGTGGGTCGAATGTGGTCGTGTGCTGGTCGAAGAACTGGTCAAGGGTCAGCTCGAAGGCGGCATCGCCATGGGTATCGGTCACGCGCTGATGGAAGAAATGCCGCTGTACGAAGGTGGGCCAGGGGAGGGTGACTGGAACTTCAACCGTTACCGTCTGCCGATGGCGCGCCACGTCGCGGTGTGGAAGCAGACGGCGGAAATTCTGCCGCCGCTGTCGCCAAGCGACCCGTCCAAAGGCATTGCCGAAGTGGTGATGATCCCGGTGGTCGGTGCCATCGGTAACGCCGTGGCACACGCCATCGGTAAACGTGTTCGCGATCTGCCTATCACTGCTGCGCGCATCAAGGAGGCCCTCAATGGCTAACCGTCCGCTTCAACTGACCCTTAATGGTCAATCCGTCGGCCCGGTGGACATCCCTGATGACCTGCCGATGATCGACTACTTGCACGAATACAAAAATCTCACCGGTTCGCGTCTGGGTTGTGGCCAGGGTATTTGCCACGCCTGCGTGGTGATCGTCGACAACCCGGACGGCACCAGCGAAGAAGTGCGCACCTGCATCACTGGCGCGCATTACTTCGAAGGCAAAAAAGTCCGCACCATCGAAGGCCATGCGACCCGCGATGAGCAGGGACAGGTCACTGAGCTGAATCCGATCCAGCAACGCTTCGTCGATGAATTCGCCTTCCAGTGCAGCTACTGCGCGCCGGGCTTCGTCAACGCCGCGACCGTTTTGGTTGAAAAGCTGCAACGCCAGCCGATCGTCAAAAGCAAACTGGAACAAGTCATTGAGGACAGCCTCGGTCACCACGTCTGCCGTTGCACCGGGTACGTGCGTTACTACAACGCCACCCGCAACGTGTTAACCGATCTCGGCCTGGTCAAGGAGGGTTAAGCATGAAGCTTTTAATCACCCGCCTGACCCTGGCGGTCGGGCTGGCTGCGCCGGTATTTTTTGCCCATGCCGATGATCAGGTCAAGCGCGGCGAGTACCTTGCCCGCGCCGCCGACTGCATGGCCTGCCATACCGCGCCAGGTGGCGCGCCGTATGCTGGCGGCCTGCCGATTGTGTCGCCGTTTGGCACGATTTACGGCACCAACATCACTCCGAGCAAAGAGCACGGCATCGGTTTGTATACCGATGACGAGTTCTTCGCTGCGCTGACCGCAGGCAAGCGTCGCGATGGTGCGAACCTGTATCCGGCAATGCCGTATACCTCGTATCACTTGGTGCCGCGTGAAGATTCGGACGCGATTCATGCGTACCTGAAAACCGTCGAGCCAATCGAGCGCGCGGCTCCGGTCACCAGCCTCAGCTTTCCGTTCAACGTGCGTCTGGGCCTGATGGGTTGGAACATGATGTACGGCAAAGACGTGAAACTTGAGTCTGGCGAAGGCAAAAGTGAAGCCTGGAAGCGCGGGCAATACATGGTCGACGTCCTCGGCCACTGCGGCGAGTGCCATACGCCACGCGGCCTGCCGGGCGCGATGCAGATGGACAAACGCATGACTGGCGGCATCCTCAATGGCTATCTGGCGCCGAGCCTGCTGGCCACTGATCTGGCGGCGCGCGGCTGGAATCATCAGGACCTGAGCACGTTTCTCAAGCACGGCATGAGTGCCCAAGGGACGATGTTCAACGAGATGTTCCCGGTGTTCCACAACAGCACCCAGGGGCTGAACGACACCGATCTGGCAGCGATGGCCACCTTCCTGCTTGGCGATAAACCGCCGGCAGCCAAAGCACTGGTCGAAGTGCCAGTGGACAAGCTCAGCCCAAGCGCCCAGCGCGGTCGTCAGGACTATTTGAACGTCTGCGCCGGTTGCCACGCCGCTGGTGGCGAAGGCAAGCCGCACACTGCGGTGGCCATGCGCGGCAACACCACACTGCGACTGGAAGATCCACGCAATCTGTTGCGCGTGATCGAAGACGGTATCGGTGAACAAAAGTTCGCCGGTTTCGAGCACATGCAGCCGATGCCGGGTTTTGCCGATAAGTTGAGCCCTGAACAGCTGACTGATCTGCTGAACTACCTGCGACAAGGCTGGGGCGGTCAGTCCGGTGAACTGGCGGTGACCGAGGTGCAGAAGCTGCAAGCCGAAGCGCCGTCCATTGAGCACAAGGCGCACTGACATGCAGCATCTTGATCTACAAGTGGTGCGACGGGCACTGGAGTGGTCGGTGGCGGGGCGGCGAATCTGGCTCTGCACCGTGCTGACCACTTATGGCTCGGCACCGCGTGCGCCGGGTTCGCTGCTGGCAGTGAATGATGGCGGACTGTGGATCGGGTCGCTGTCCGGCGGTTGCGTCGAGGAGGATTTTCTCGAGCGCGTCGCCGAAGGTGCGTTTCTCGATTCGGTCAACGTGGTGCGCTACGGCGAAGGCGACGATCCGCGTTCGCGGGTCAGCCTGCCCTGTGGCGGCATTCTCGATGTGCTGGTAGAGAAATTTGACGCTGACTGTGATGTGCAGGCGCATTTGCGTGAACTGGAGTCGGCGCTGCTTGGTCAGCGTCGGCTGATTCGTGAGGTCGATCTGGCCAGTGGTGCGCGCAGTCTGTTTGCTGATCGTGAGCAGGGTGCGCGGATCGAGCGTGAGATCGATCGGGTGCGTATCCGTGTCGGCGCGGCGCAGCGCTTGTTGCTCGCCGGGTATTCCAGCGTGGCGCAGGCGTGTGCCGAGTTTGCCGTGGGATTGGGCTTCGAAGTGATTCTCTGTGACCCGCGCGATGAAGTGCTTGAAGGCGTGGTTCTCAATGGTGTGGAGATTCGTCGGCAACTGCCGTCGGTGTTCATTGCCGACGGTGGTTGCCACCGCGACACGGCAGTGGTGGCACTGACCCACGATCCACGTATCGACGATCTGGCGATGATGGAAGCGGTACGCACCGAGGCGTTCTACATTGGTGTCATGGGTTCACAGCAGACATCGCAGAAGCGCTTCGAGCGTTTGCGTCGTATCGGCGGGTTGGGGGAGGGCGAGTTGGCGCGGATTCATGCGCCGATTGGTCTTAACCTCGGCAGCAAGACGCCGGCAGAGATTGCCTTGGCAGTGCTTGCCGATATCTTGCGGATTCGTAGCGGGATTGCTCGCGATCAGCTCTGACAGTGTTTCGCTCTCAATAAAAGGCCGCTTTTCCAGCGGCCTTCTTTTACATTCCAAACTTGTCGCGCAGTCCGTAATACCAAGCGCCTAGCGCTGCAAACGGTGTGCGCAACATTTGTCCACCCGGGAACGGGTAGTGCGGCAGATCAGCGAACGCATCAAAACGCTCGGCCTGACCACGCAATGCCTCGGCCAACACCTTGCCGGCCAGATGCGTATAAGTCACACCATGGCCGCTGCAGCCTTGCGAGTAATAGATGTTGTCACCCAAGCGCCCAACCTGAGGCAAACGCGACAGCGTCAGCAGGAAATTTCCTGTCCAGGCGTAGTCGATCTTCACGTCCTTGAGCTGCGGAAAGGCTTTGAGCATTTTCGGGCGGATGATTGCTTCGATGTTGGCCGGATCCCGTGCGCCATAAACCACGCCGCCGCCGAAGATCAGGCGCTTGTCGCCCGTCAGGCGGTAATAATCGAGCAAGTAGTTGCAGTCCTCGACGCAGTAGTCCTGAGGCAGCAAGGTCTTTGCCAGTTCATCACCCAGCGGCTCCGTGGTAATCACCTGGGTGCCGCACGGCATGGATTTGGCTGCCAGCTCCGGCACCAGATTGCCGAGGTAGGCGTTGCCGGCGACGATGATGAATTTTGCTCTGACCTTGCCTTGCGGTGTATGCACGACCGGGTTTGCGCCGCGCTCGATGCGCACGGCGGGCGATTGTTCATAGACAGTGCCGCCGAGGGATTCAACGGCGGCCGCTTCGCCGAGCGCCAGGTTCAGTGGATGTATGTGGCCACCGCTCATGTCGAGCATCCCGCCGACGTATTGATCGCAGGCGACCACTTCGCGAATACGGCGCTGATCCAGCAACTCTAATTGCGTGTGGCCGAAACGCTCCCACAGGCGTTTCTGCGATTCCAGATGGCCCATTTGTTTTGCTGTCAGTGCGGCAAACACGCCCCCATCCTTCAGATCGCACTGAATGTTGTACTTGGCCACGCGTTCGCGAATGATCCGCCCGCCCTCAAAAGCCATCTGCCCGAGTAGTTGCGCCTGTTTAGGGCCAACGGTACGCTCGATCACGTCGATGTCGCGGCTGTAGCTGTTGACGATCTGGCCACCATTACGGCCCGACGCGCCGAAACCGACCTTGGCCGCTTCCAGTACGGTCACGCGAAAACCGTTCTCCAGCAGGAACAGGGCGGAGGACAGCCCGGTATACCCGGCGCCAATCACGCAGACGTCGGTCTCCACATCATCCTGCAAGGCTGGACGTGGCGGTACGGCATTGGCCGACGCGGCGTAATAAGACTCTGGGTAAAGGGTATTCGCCATCCTGCTGCCTCTGTTTAATATATTTTACGAGTGCGCCGATCCTACCCGAGTTGAAAAACCTCCGCCAGCCACCGGAAAATCTTCTTCTCTGGCCAGAAATTAAATATTTTGCATATTCATAGGGTTAGGTGAAAAAAAGGTGTTGACACCCCTCCGGAATTCCGTAGAATGCCGCCTCACAGCAGGCACGTAGCTCAGTTGGTTAGAGCACCACCTTGACATGGTGGGGGTCGTTGGTTCGAGTCCAATCGCGCCTACCAAACAAAATCCGCTCTGCTGGGCGGTCTGGAAGGGCTCACCGAAAGGTGGGCCCTTTTTTGTTGTCTGCGATTTTAAATCTCTTTCAAAGCTCTTCGTTTCGCTCCCTTCTGATGTATTGGTTTGGGCGAGTACCGCTGTTTTTCGATGTAGATCGCTCGGAACTGAAAATTTCAACGGGTCGACTTTTTCGACCATTAAATAGTGTTGATATTTAATGGCTTACGGATGTTACGAACCAACCGGTTATCAAAAAATCGTTGTTACCGATCGTGGAATTCAGTAACATCCGCCCCGCGTTTACCACCACGGTTTATGCATTTTTAAATCCCAAGCTTCCATCAGCTGCTTGGGATTTTTTTTGCCTGCGATTTGGCTTTCGCAGTGCTTCTCTTTGTTCCTGCGATCCTGCGCGGGCAAATCCGTACTTTTTCAACTACTACTGACTGGCCGAATTCCAACCCTTTCCAAAGGAGTGTGTCGATGCTGGTTCACTGGTTTCTAGCGGCTATTCATCTACTGGCTTTTGCCTTGGGCTTTTGGGCCGTGCTGACGCGCGGAGCGGCGTTCAGTCGCTTGGCGGCCGGCACGGGGGAGGCCGGGCGGGTTTTGCTTGCCGATAATCTATGGGGCGTTTCTGCGTTGATTCTGCTTGTGACGGGTGGGATGCGGGCGTTTGGCGGATATGAAAAGGGCACTGACTATTATCTTCATCAGCCACTGTTCCATCTGAAGATGACGTTGTTTGTGCTTATTCTGTTGATAGAGCTTGCGCCGATGATCACGTTGGTCAAATGGCGGATTGCGTCAGCGCGGGGTGCGGCGTTCGATACCGGACGTGCAAAGCTGTACGCACGAATCAGTCATGTCGAGGCATTGCTGCTGGTGCTCATGGTGGTAGCCGCCACAGGTATGGCGCGTGGCGTGACATTCGCTTAGCAGAGCAAATTCCCTGCGCTCTATCGGAAACGTCCGACAGCCAGCCTCGGGAATGGCGGGTAGTATCGGGCGGCAACTGGGATGGGGTACAGCAATGAATCGGAAGGGGATTCGCGTGTCAGGCGCCGTGCCCAGCAGAGTGGGGAGCAGATGGCGATACGGCGCGTGAATCTTTAGCCAGTCATTACACGAGGCAAACGAACTGGCTACTGACTGCGAGGCGTTTCAGGGAGTTTGTGGCTTGTCCGGAGCGGTCAGGCCAGCCTGAATGCGCTGGTAAATCTCTTCACGGTGCACCGCAACGTTCTTCGGGGCATTGATGCCAATTCGTACTTGCTGGCCGCTAACGCCCAGGATAGTGATAGTAATGTCATCACCAATATTTATGCTTTCACCGACTTTGCGGGTGAGTATCAGCATGGTCTTCTCCTTGATTGCTTTGTAGGGCACCTGATTCAGACAGTGCAGAGGTCGGTGGTACGTATAGATTAGTGCGAAGTCTCATGGTTTGGGTGCCTCTTTCTGACGCGCAGATGCGGCATTAATTCCCAGGGCGTAACTATACAGAGGCTGCAATCATCAATCTCGTTGTTTTGTGCCCATTTTGCGGGGCTCGCGAAGTATTTATGAATGATAAGATCGCCGCTTTGAGATTTCCGAGGAAAGCGTTGTGCGCAAATTGGTCTGGATGGTCGCAACACTGGCATTGGCAGGATGTGGTGAAGGCAAGAGTGTAGACGTGCAGAAGCCGAAAGCGGCGGTGGTGAGTGCTCCAGCGGTGGTCTCTGCTCCACAGTGGGATCTGGAAGTGCGCGGCGAAACCCCTCAGGCAGTCAGTGACCTGAGTGGCTGGTTGATCGAACATGCTTTCGTTCCGACAGTCATCAAGGACAGTAGCGGCAAGACGCGGATTCTGATTGGTCCGTTCAATTCCCAGGCCGAGGCAGAAGCTCGAAAGGTGCAAGTTGATGCAGCATTGGTGAAGGCCAAAAAGCAGAATGTTGAATCGGTGCTGGTTGAACATCCGCTCACGCCGTAAACGATCCATTCGGCGGAGCTGCCTAAAGGTTGTCAAACGCGATTCGTTCCTTTTGAAGTCGCCGATGATTTCCAGAAGGAGCTCCGCATGGCCTCCGCCAATCCCTACAAATTATTCGATGTCATCCTGCATCGTAAAACGCAGTTGACCCCGCACATGATGCGGATCACGCTCAGCGGCCCGCCAGTCAATGAAATGGCTACTTGGGCGCCGGATCAACGGGTGAAGCTGTTTTTTCCTGCCGCCGACGGTTCGCAATCCAGGCTTTCCCAGAGCGAAGGCTGGTACGCTCGCTTCCGGGCGATGCTGGCGGATCGACGTCCGGCGATGCGCACTTACACCATTCGCCATTTGCGCGCCTCACAGGGTGAAGTGGATATCGATTTCGTCCTGCACGGCGAGACTGGGCCGGCATCTCGCTGGGCGCTTCGAGCGCAACCCGGTGAGTCGATGCAGATCCTCGCTCCCGACAGCCATTTCTCGGCGCAGGATGCCGGAGGATTTGAATGGAAACCGCCGCAAGTCCTCAAGCTGGTTTTGCTCGTCGCCGACGCGACGGCGCTGCCGGCTGCCATGGGTATTCTGGATGAGTTGGCAGTGCTCGCCGAGCCGCCGCAAGTCCAGGCATTTTTCGAAGTCGATAGCGCACAGGACATGCTTGCCGTTCCTCATTGGCCGGGGCTGTCGGTGCAGTGGTTAATCCGCGATCAAACGGGTGAAACGGTCACTGGAGCATTGATGGTTGAGGCGGTGCGTGAGGCAAAGCTGCCCATTCATAGGTCGGCAGCAGGGCGTGCAGTCGAGTTGGCCGATGTCGACATCGACAAGGACATTCTCTGGGAAATTGCCGAGACGGCTCCCGAAGGATTTTACGGTTGGGTTGCTGGAGAGTCTGCGGCGGTGATGAGCTTGCGCAGATACCTGATCAAGGAATGCGGTATCCCTCGCGAGTCGCTCAACCTGATGGGGTATTGGCGCTACAACAAGTCTGGCAGCTAGCCACAAAAAAGGCCTCGAACATAACGTTCGAGGCCTTTCTTTTTTGCGTTGCAATCAGCCGCAGGCTTTCATGTTCACCGGGCCGACAAATTCATTGCCGCGTCCCATCACGCACGCCACGCTTTGATTGCGCTGGCGTTCCCACTCTTGCACCGGGTAGGTCTTATCCCACGCCTCATACAATTGCCGATCCTGTTTCGACAAACGCAAGCCGTACTGCTTGCTCATGTAGAAATAGGTGCGGGCGATCATGCCGCGAATCGAAGGGCGAGGCATGACCTTCTTGGCCTTGAAGTCGACTTGGGTCAGGCACGAGCCGTACTGACCGGATTGCACCGGCAGCCAGCCGTAGCTGAAGTTACTGCGGTCGCCGTTGACAATGATATCGAATGTGACGATTTGTTGACTTGTCTCATTGATCCTAGAAATGTCCATATAGATCAGCCTACTAGCTGATCTCCGTTTGGTGTGATGCCTTTAAAAATCTTGTCAACGTTGACATCTAGGCATTGCTAGGCTCCCGACAAACGGTCTTAATCTTGGGCTTTGGTGTGGCGCTGTTCAGGCGCAGAAGGAGGGCTAATCGACCCGATGTAAAGCTCGGTGAAGCTTCGAACAATCCTACGGATTTCGCTCAAAGGCATGGGTTTGGACACAGGCGGCTCTCTCACATCTGAGTGACGCGCCGATAGGCCAGTGTGGAAGTTGTTACAGGTTTGTTTCAATTGTCTGAGGACGTTGCCCGAGACTGTCTGGAGGATGTTTGCGTCCACAGACTGGATAAACTCCATAATTTTGTACAAACCCTCGTAAGACTCGGCATTGGGTTGGCCCCAGTAATCCATCAGGGTTGCCAGTCTCTGAAGGTTCTCAGGGAGAATCTTGGAGAAGTCTATACCCGCTGGTTCTGTGGGGCTGAAGCCTCCCAGATTGGTGACTTTGAATACCAGCCTCAGCGGGATGGCTACATGCCTGTTGTTTTCATGGTCGTAGTCGACATGGTGCGTCATTTCGATCAAGCCCGGTTGGCCAGAGCTTACGGCAATGCCATTCATTCGGGTTATGGCTTGCATGGCTAGGTCGAATTGCCGGTTTGAATCAGCCTCATGTTGATCGTCGGGTATGAATGCCTCCCATTCTGAGCGGTTGGCTACAAACTCTATTGACCACCAAGGACTGACCGATGGCAGGCATTCCAAGGACGAACGTGGCCCTTTGACGAGGAACGCCCAATTGCATTTTTTCATGTCACCTACGCTAGTTTGAGGTTGGGTGGTCATCGGTGAATACTGCTCCGGTGGTTTGTGGCCGCGACTTTTTCAAGGTTTGGCTGGGTTGCCGTCATTAGGGGAAGAGAACATTCGCTGTTCTCTTCGATCGCTTCCTTTTCACTCAACAATCCGTCTTGCCTGATCAAGATTGAGGCTGCGCTCCAGGGCTGGGTGGACGGACGGTTATGGATAGTACAATCTGGTCTCATCTGAGCCATCGGGATATGGAGTGATCTGCATGGAATGCTTTCGAATAGATGAGAGCGGCTACACCGGATTCGATCTGCTGAACGAAGCGCAACCCTTTCAGGGGGCGGCAGCAATCGGAATCGATGACGCAGAGGCTGCGCGTCTGATTCGTGAGTATTTCCCTAAGCTTCAGGCACCTGAGCTGAAGTACCGGTCGCTTTCGAAGCGTGCGAGCAACCATCCCAGGCTTTTGGGCCTGATCAGCGATCTGCTGGCTAATCACAAGTGCATTACCTACCTTTGTGACAAGCGCTTCGCATTGCTTTTGAAGTTTGTGGATTATGGGGTTGAGCCTCATTACTACGAGCGAAACATCGATTTCTACAAGGACGGGCGAAATTACGCCTTAGCGTGTGTGTTGTATTACGCTGGGGCTCGATTGCTGGGTGAGGGGGCGATGAAGCATCTGGAATGTGCATTTCAAAATGCCATGAAGCTCAAAAGCCCCGGAGCGCTCTCCGACCTAGTTACCGCCGCCCGGCAGACCGATTGGAGAAAGCTCGCAGATGCTATGGGGCCTCTGGTACACGCCGATCCTGATTGTCTAGGCGCCATTGCAATGCCGGGTGTTACGACCGACATGGCATTACCCGTTCTCTTGGCACTCATCACTCGGATGGAGCAGATGAGCGACGGGCCGTATAGGGTGGAGCATGATCAGTCGAAGAATCTGCTGACCTACCATGATCTGCTCCAGCGTCAGATCGATCACACGGATGAGGCTGAATTTCGACAGTCTGCGCTCGCGAGTATTCGGTATCCGCTGAAGCTCAGCGAGGTAACCCAGGTCGACTCCAAGACGAGTCCAGCCGTCCAGCTTGCGGATGTTCTCATCGGAGCCACGATTGAGTCCGCGCAGCGTATGACTGGAAGGATCACTGATGGGTTGGATCCCCAGCGTCTTGGTGAGTTGTATCGCGATGATCAGATTATCCACATGCTGCCATCCGTGGATTTGGAGGAGCAGCGTGAATTCAGGAAGGGGACGCAGGCTGCGGCGTTGATCGACTACTTCGCGGAAAATTTTTCACCGACCCGGTAACGCGATCTTCTGCTCATGGGCTCAGTGAATCACTGGGCTGGCAACAGCGAATACCGCTCAAACAGCGAGCGATAGAACCCAATCAGCACCTCCTCAGCATTGGGCTCCAGGAGCTCGGAAGCACCAAATCGGTAGACCTCATACCCCACAAGCCTCAGAGCCCTGTCAGCGGCCATCATCTCGGCGTAGAGGCGGGGGCTTGAGCGTCCGTCAGGCTCGGAGTAATGGTGTTTGCCATCAACCTCGATGACAATCCGTACGCCACCAGGAAGCAACAGGAGGAAGTCCATGCGCGACCTCAGCAAGGCCTCCTTGCCACGTCGTGAGACCGTCAGGGGATCCCAGTGAAACCAGACCTCGGGCAGCAAGACCGGAAGCTCCGGAATCGCTGTCGTGAAGGCTTTGAAGAAGCTGGTGAAGGCGAGCGCTTGAGGGGGCGATGATTTTGGCAGGCAGGCTTTCAGGCGTTGGTACAGGCGATTTTTGGCCTGGTCTTGATCGATGCCATAGGTATGGGCATACCAAGCCTGGAGTTCGCGCCATACGAGCCCGGAACTCCCGATAGGGCGATCATAAATCAGGACATCCTCGATGCCGGTGACGACTTCGATATCATTGTCCAGCGCATTGCCCAGACGCAGGTCGGGCTTCGTGGTGGAAGCGAAGATTAGGTTCTTGGGTGATGACTGCTTGCCCGACCCCACGTAGGCCAAGCAGGCGGTCAGGAATGCATCCTCTCCCATTCCTACGACAATGTGGACTCCACATGTTTTGAGGATATCGTTGACGATCCCGATAAATTTTCGTTGAGCGGGTTCGCTGGGCAACACCCGCGACGACGCCAGGGCTTCGACGAATCGGCCAAACCGGGCGTGTGATGATTTAAATGCACCGAGCTTGTCGAAGAGCGTTACCGCATCCCAATCGGGATTTTCGATGTAGTGACGGACAATTTCCTGGCGGAGTGTTGGGGTTGGTCGGAGCAAGTCCACGAACGAGATTGTGTCGATTCGCCAGAACTCGCTGAGCACCTGTTCGAACGCAACTCTGTCTATGTACAGGTCGATGGTGTTGAGCTTTTCTGCCAGCTCTCGCCGGTAGCGACCGGGGATGACAGGCGCTGTTCCATCGTCCCACACCAGCTCTTGAAGCTGGTCGCGTTCGTGAACCTCAAGGCCAATCAGTTCCAAGGCTTTCTGAGCTGCAGCCACCCGTTGTGCATCATTCGCGTCCTCTACCGCTTTCTCAAGATGGCGTCTTTTTGAGCTGTACTCATTGCAATCATCGAGACCCAACGAGAAGAGCAGCTCAGGGATTTGTGTATCCGTGTAGTGCTCTTTCTGGTTGCCCAATATCTGACTGAAGGTGTCTCTAAGGCTGGTGAGGTTTTGCTGGGTTCGAGGCATGCGCAAGGGTTCGGACTGATGTCGTTCTGGACGATGCTAGCACTTACAGACGCAGCGTTAAGCCAAGCCCAGTTGTCAGCGCCTATGCCCGGTCACGACTCAGGCAGGATGAGGTGTATCGTGCTGAAGATTCTGCCCATGAAGGCCTACCCCTTTTGCCAATACCGCTGAACAGTCGATGTAGGCAAACCTAATTCACGTGCAGCTTCGGCTTGTGTCAGGCCCTGCTTTTTCAGTTCAACAACTGCACTGACCCTCTGAGCATCCGCTCGAGTTCCTCGAGATCGTTTTTTCAATGCGCCGTCTTGAATCTGATCCTCCATGATTTTAAGGCCGCCAGATTCGATGAAGCCTTGAAGCTCTTTCTGCGCATTTTTTATCAAATGTTCAGGAGCCTCTTTGTCACGGATCGCCAAGCACAACGCCAATAGAGTCAGAAGATTGATATCGAGCGTTTCGGCGATCTTGACGAGGGTAGGTAGCGTCGCCTGGATTTTCCCTTGCTCGAGCAAGCTAAGGTTGCTCTGGCTGATTGTTCCCGCCAGGGCCTCATAACCCAATCCTTTCATTTGCCGGATGGCGCGCAGCGTGACGGCTAGCTCTTCCTTCACGTTCAGTTTCTCAAAATGAAGGATAGAGCCATACTCGCATTGGCCCACCAAATATCTCTAATTGTTAATGGTGGGATATTTGCTTATGATGGCCATTCAACAGGATGCATAGCGCCAAGGAATCGCGTGCCTTTCGGCAGCATCCCTATCCGGTTGCCAGAAGCATGAGCAGGGTCAATCGAAGACTGCCTTACGCTGAGCTTATTCAGAGCTTGGCAGGGTTTGAAATAGGGTTTATCCGCAGTGTTTGTAACCAATAGCAGCTATTTGCAGGGGCAATTTAGAACTCCAGACAGCATTCGAATGCTCTGGAAATCGGTCGATATCAGTCGGTGCGAGTACTCGTTTCTGATTGAGGGAATGGGATTAGAGGATGGTGGCTTTAGTCCGGTTGCTCACTTAGTTACGGATGTGGAAACCGTTCAGATGATGCGTGCAGCAGAGCAGGGTGAATTCCTGATCGTGACGAACATCCATCTCATACTTCCACCCACAAAGTGCGAGCAGGCGTCATACGCAATGGAGCTTCTCTCTGAAATTCGCATCCAACCTGGCACCGAGGAAAACCCCGTCTACGAGTTCATCACCGGAACGGGCCATATCTACACCAGTGCACGCACATGATGGTTCAAACACTGGAGGCGCCATGTCAGTAACACTTGATGAGATTGCTCAGTTTTTTTACGGAAGTGGAGAAGTCGTTCTTGGTTGGCATGGCGCGCAAGAAGAAGTAATAGGGCTCGCCGAAAAGACTTTTCCGGGGAAGCCTTTCTGCCTAGTGAAGCAATGGATCATCGCTGATCTCCAGCTCACTCAGGCGGAGCAGGATCGACTCGCATCAATGGGGCTGCTACCCAAAGCTGTCTATTCCCATGAGGTCGTCCTGGACAGCCGCCGACGTTTTTCTCCCGGCCACTGGGTGCGCACCAATTTCGGAGTTTCGCATGACCACCCGTACATGTTTGAAACTAAGAGCACGGTCTACCTATTGCTTGGTGATGGTGTAAGGAAGCCAGCAGCACTTAGTACCGTTTTCTCGTTTCGACCGTAACTGACTCAACACTTCACCCACGCTGCCATTCAGGCAGTGCGATTGGCTACGCCTATAAAAATTGCAGGAGCACGTTTTGATTCGATTTGATTGCCGGCAGGTCACTGGAGTGATCGAGAAGCCACGAGTGATTGCTACTGAGCAGGGGACTGTGACCGCGCGCATCGTTATCGATGGGCAGGTGTTGCCGAATGTTTTGCTGCCAGGAAAGATTTTTGAAGAGATCGAGGCGGGGGAGCGTGTGACCCTGTACGGCATCTTCACAAAGAAAAAAGACAAGACTGAGAACAAAGCCATCATCTACGCAGTAAAGGGCTCGAGCGGCAAGCTTGTCGCGGCGAAGCAGTACCAGATCAAAGTACCGGTTTTAATGCTCGTTGCAACGGTACCCCTGATGATTGCGGTGGCCGTTGCTGGTTGCTTCATTTCACCTTATCCGATCCACCTCGTAACGGGTAGCGTCAACCCTAGTTATCTAGTTCCGGCGACGTTTAAGGCCGCGGCTTGGGAAGCAGTCTGTAGTGGTCAACCAATCCCGGACACGACGTTAAGTTCTTCCTCGGCCCGCGCTGGTGCCAACCCCTCGTTGAACTGGTGAGGCCGAATCCAGTTGTAGCGATGCATCAAAAAGTGGCTGATATCGCGCTGTGCTTCCTGCGCAGTTCGATAGCCCACGGTCGGTATCCATTCTGTTTTCAAGCTACGAAATACGCGCTCCATCGGTGCGTTATCCCAGCAGTTTCCTCGTCGACTCATGCTCTGACGCATGCGGTATCGCCACAACCGCTGGCGAAAGAGTCGGCTTGCATATTGCGATCCCTGGTCCGAGTGGAATAGCAGATCCGAAGGCCTGCCACGCTGCTCGTAAGCCATATCCAGCGCTTTGATCACCAACTCAGCGTCTGGCTTTTCCGACAGCGCCCAGCCCACGATCCGACGCGTACAAAGATCCAGGACGACAGCCAGGTAATGCCACTTTCCTTGTGCCCAAATGTAGGTGATATCGCCGCACCAGACTTGATTGGGCGCAGGCACGTCGAACTCGCGATTCAATGTGTTCGGGATATCCAGTCTTTCTACTGTTGCTCGTTTGTAGGCATGGGAGCCGGGTTGTTTGCTGACTAAATCAAGCTCGCGCATCAAGCTACGCACTTTGAATCGACCGAGTTGCTCACCGTCTTCACGCATCAGTGACAGGATGCTGCGACTGCCCGCAGAGCTGCGACTTTGCGAGAACAGCTCACTTACGCGACTACGCAATCGAAGCCGTTCGACATCCGGCGTGCGGCGCCGCAGGCGCTGGGCGTAGTAACACGAGCGAGTGACGTCAAACACCTTGCACAGCCAATCAACCGGCTCATGTGCCCTCAACTGGTCAATCAGCGCGAACGCTCGTGATCTTCCGACATCAAGAGCGCGGTAGCCTTTTTTAGTATTGATTTCTCTCGCTCAAGCCGAGCAATCCGGGCTTCCAGCTCCTGAATTTTTTGCTGTTCCGGAGTCAGTGCCTTGCTCTGCGGAGTGACGCCTTTATGTTCTTTCTGAATCTGGTCAACCCAGCGGCGCAATGCCGACTCACCAATGCCGAGCGAACGGCTGGCTTCGATGTAGCTGTAGTTTTGTTTGAGCACAAGGTCAGCAGCCTCGCGCTTGAATTCAGGAGTAAAGGAGCGGCGTTGTTTAGTCATCTGACACCTCGATCTGGCGAGCATTCTCGCCTAAATGGGTGTCCGGTTTCATTAGACCACTACAGTCGCTGCTGGCGTGTTCATGGTTGGATGTGCGATCAACTTTATTCGGAAAAGTAGCCAACCGGAAAGCTGGGCAGTGATCGATGCTGTGACACTTTCTCAGCGCTTCAGTAAGGCGTTTAAGTAAACACTTCATAGCCAGGCTTCCCCTTTGGTGGAGGCTTCGGCGAGGCGAAGGGGAGGTGGCACGTGCAGATCGATGATCTCGAGCGCGAACGACGTCGTAAAGCAGTGGCAGAGGTTCTTGGTTGTCAGGCACTCGAAGGTGTGAGGCCTTCCTCTACGCACCTTGCTGAGTTGCAGCGATATGCGGATGGCCTGGTCAGTCTTGACGAACTTCTGATGGAGTTGATTGAGTCCATACGGCAGTGCTCTCCACGGTAAGCAGTTAACTTTCAGGAAGGCCGGCTTTGACAGATCTTTACCATGCTTGATTCGAACCCCCAGACAAGCAGCCGGCTGGCGCCGAATGATCGAGTTCTATTTCTCGATTTTGATGGAGTGCTGCACCCAGACGACGTTTACCGTACCCGGAGTGGTTTGGAGTTGCGTGCACCCGGGCAACTCATGATGCATGCCGGAATCCTGGTAGCGATACTGAAGGAATTTCCTCAAGTCAAAATCAGCTTATCGACAAGCTGGGCGCGCATCCTCGGTTACCGCCGTGCACGCGCCGCCTTGCCGCCAGAGTTGCAAGCTCTCACCGTGAGCAGTACTTGGCACTCAAGGATGCCCAGGGCTCCGTTTGAGGGCTACGACATGCACAGCCGATATCAGCAGATCCGTGCTGCGGTAACTAGGGCCGGCCTGACGAATTGGATCGCCCTAGATGATGATCCTTTTGAAAGCTGGCCGGATCACGATCAACGGCTGATCCGGACTGATCCTGACCTAGGTCTTAGCTCAGTGCTGACCCAGGAGGAGCTACGGTTCAAACTGAGAGCCTTATGAGGACGTAAAAACACTTCCCGAGACGCTTTGCATTGCTGAAAAACATGAGTTTATTGCTTCAGTAACCGTATTCGCTCAGCAATTTGCGCAGGAATTCACACCGCCTTTGAGCGATGCACAGAATAAGGTAATCACGCTCGTAGTCCTTGGTCGAGAGGTGTCCGGCATCCACAAGGCCATGGATGTAGCCTTCTGCTTTGCCTCTCACTTCGAGCAGTGCTTCTATTGTGGTGCTTTGGTACATGTTTTCAGCCAGCAGTCGCCACCGTTTCTTTTGGTGCTGCCCGACTGGGCCGTCCGAAAACTTTGGGGCGTTGATCAGGGTATTGAAATCGGCACGTGCGTCAGGTGTGTTCAAAGCGGGTTCTCAGAACAGTGATATCTGTACCGAGGTTATCACGCGCACACTTAATGGCCTGCTGTTGGCTGGTTTACGTAGGCGCTGTCGCGAAGGAACGATTTTTATGATGGCGCAGGCTTTCGATTGCGGCTGTGAAACCTGGAGTTCGATATGGGGCACCTTAGCCTTGAGGACGTCTACCCCGACGACGTAAAAAAATACGGCCATCTGCGAGTGGGATTGACCGACTTCTACGTAAAAGAAAATCACGCCACTTATGGTGTGGTTACGCGTGGCCAATACCGCGAACTGACCAGTAGATTACTGCGTGACGAATCGGTGCAAATGATCATCAGCGCTAAGCTCGCCGCATTGCCAGAGGACTACGATCCGTGGATTTGGCGGATCGAACGCAATCGCGCCCTACGCGCTAGGTATGGGGAAAAATTCGATCCTTGGGGAGACGACTGACAGCTCCCTTCGTCCAATCACCAATGCAGCGCCTCACCTTTTTCGGCCGATCTGGTGGTAACGCATCTCATCGACCCATTGATACTGTAGGCAGTGGAACCAAAAACTCCAGGCGCTTAGGTGTACTGGCGGCTAGATCAGCGTTGCCAAATCGTACTGCACTTGACCACCCGCTTTCATCCGTTCTGAACTGCCATTTGCATTGGACTTGACCTGTACGGTTAGCACTCAGGAGCGGGGCGGAGCGATCCATTGCAGCGCATCGGCACCGGCAGAGATCGGCCAGAAGTAGCCGGTCAGAAGCCGCTTTTCGACCCATAGCAGACGCTCTGAAGAGCGTCTGCCGAGGCTGGCAGAATCAATTAGGCAGCATGACCGTATCGATCACGTGAATCACGCCATTGGATTGCATGACGTCGGCGATGGTAACGGTAGCCTTGTCTCCTTTGGCGTCCTCTACCCACAACTTGCCATCGTGCAGCATCACGCTCAGTGATTCGCCCTGGACGGTTTTCAGCATCACTTTGCCTCCGTTCATTTTGGCGTCCTCCATCAACTGTTTGGCAGTGTGAGTGCCGGCCACTACGTGGTAAGTCAGGATTTTTGTCAGGTCAGCTTTGTGTTCTGGTTTGATCAGCGTATCGACGGTTCCGGCGGGTAACTTGGCGAAGGCCTCATTGGTGGGGGCGAAGACGGTGAACGGCCCTTTACTGTTCAGCGTATCAACCAGTCCGGCAGCTTTGACCGCTGCGACGAGCGTCGTGTGATCTTTGGAGTTGACGGCGTTTTCGACGATTGTCTTGGTCGGATACATGGCGGCGCCACCGACCATCACGGTGTCGGCAGCGAAAGCCAATCCAGTGCCGAGTGACAGCACAGTAAGGCAGGTAATGGCGAAGCGTTTGATGGACTTGTGCATGATGCGTCTCCTTGATTCTTCGACCCTTCGAATGAGGGTGCTGAATTTACGGAGCAGCTGCTGAAACGGATGCAACTCAGGGTAAATATTTTTCGAATGCCTGTTTCTGGGCAGAAGCGGCCGTTGATGAGCGGCTGTTTTCGGCCAATAGCGGACAGTCAGTTGTACATAAATTTGCTCCTTTTTGCGGATGTGCGGCGGAGAGCTCACGCCTTCAAAAGGCATGAGCTGATATAATTATCCCTTCATCAATTCTAATACGGTTTTGGTAGGGTCGACGTTTATTTGAGGTGTCGCAGTTGAGCGAGATTCGTGAAAGTAAAATACCGAGTCACGTTCTTTATTGTTTATAATCGACCTGGTTTTTTGATGGATGCCAGAGTATTGTTCTTCGATGAGTTTTATATTTGTACCTAAGTTTTTGATTTCGTTGATCACTGCTCCGCACATAATTCTAATGAGGATTTTTTTGGCATATTCTTTACTGGCGAGGTTTTGATCTTTTGTAATTAGCGAGATCATAGAGTCCAGCCCATCACCTAACAAGTTCCAGGTGTTCGCCATGTTTTTTGCTGCGTTATAAGCGTCCTGAGAGTGTTGCGCCAAGCCTGTATAGCCTGCGACTAGGTTTTGTGTAGCTTTGATTTCATCCTGTAAAGCTACCTGTTTGTTAACTAATTCCGACTTTTCTTGTATTAGTTGCCAAAGCCTAACCCCTGTGGCTGCTTCACCGCCAATGCCTGCCGCGAGGAGTCCGATACCTCCTATCACTGCTGCTGTACTTGCGTTAGCAGTGAAAACCTCGGTGGCTGCGCCTACAAAAATAAGCACGCCGCCCGCGAGGATGCCCAGACCGCTTGCCGCAGCTAACGCAATATCCAAACTTATGTCATGTTGAATAGTTGTTATTTGATCAGTAATATTCTTCAACTCATCCACGTCGCCACCAGTTTTTGAGTGAAAGTCAGATACAAGTTTGCCGAACGCAGAAGAATCACTAGTTAAAGAGTCGCGCAGTGTTGTGAGTTTTGCTACGACGTCGTTTGCTGTGTTTCGGTAATCGGACGTACTGTTTTTTAAGCTTGTTAGAATGTCCAAAAAATCTTGGATAGGCATGTCGGCGTTCAAAAAGTTTGTTGATGACTGGTGCAGAGCGATATAATTTTCCATATCCGCTAGCGACCGTAATATTTTTGGTTGTAGGTCGTCTAGATAGTCCTTGGCGTGGGCTTTTGCACCGGAAAGGGCAAAGTTGATCTTGTATTCTTCGTCTTTAAGGTGTGGAAAATTATGGAGCTCCATTGGTTGTTGGTTTAAGATGCTCAGCGCGTAAGCTTGTATGGTGATTTCCGCGCCGATATGTATTTGCTGCATTGATGTTATGGATTGCAGTGCTGGTGTGAGAGTGTCTGGTATTTCATTTTCTTGATGAGCGTTCATTTTATTTCCTTATAAGATTTTGGCTTTATTTGCTTAAGTCGCTGAGTGCTCTTGATGGTTTTTGCAGTTGTAGTTTAAATGCGAGCCAGTCGTTATCTGCATCCCGTGAAAAAGAGCTTTTGATCTCCGATAGCTTGTAGTCCATCCAAATAATATTTGACACTTAATTTAAATAAGCTTTGAGTTGCAGCTAGTGGGATTGCATCCAAGCCACTTTCTGCGAAGATTGAATCAATCGGGATTTGTGCCGTCAATACTAGGGCGCTCTGCTGAGCCACTATATCCGCGTGGGTGAGTTTTTCGTTCTTAAGTGAAGTCTGGTGCACGGACAAAGAAGATTTTCCATAAATTGCAGGAGTTATAGGGCGGCTCTCAAGTTTCATTTTCATCTTAAAGTCCTTTTGATTTTGGTCTTCATGTTGGTGCGTAATGTTTGTTGCTGTTTTAACAACTATTCGAATTTTTCGTGGCGAGCTCCGGGTTTTTAATTATATTTGCGGCGTGAGCAATCCTCTGGAGCCAAGCTAGATAGCATCACTGAATATAGAATGGTTCGGAAAGCGTGCCAAGAAAAAATGCTTGTAATTTTGGATTAGTGAAAACTCTAATGATTTCATAAGATTGTTGATTCCAGATGATGTCACTCTGAGTCTGATGCTTTATTGACGGTTTTGGTATCGAAGCTTAGCCTTCAATAGGCGCGTCCCCTGGGTGATACGTCGATGGCGAGTTCTGCACGCTGGCGGCGGGCTGCAAATGGACGTTAACCTGACTGCCGGTTAATCGGCAGCCTGGGCTCAACTCTGACTGGCGGGGAGAACTCGACACTGATTTTCAGATGCTGGGACGGGAAGCGCTATACCAACAAGGTAGTCAACACAGGAAAAAATGGAGTAGAGGCTGATACGCCGTATCAAGTAGATGAAAATGGAAATATTGTGAATAAAGCAGAGGAGTAATAACGATATTTTCGAGGTGTGTAATCCCTAAGCAGTGAGGAATTATTTAATCGAGGCTGCCGCTCTTTGGAAGGGCATTCTGCACCATGGTGACTAGGAGTTATGTTGAGTGTCCGCTCGTGGCCGATTTCTGCATGTCGCGAAGGGCTGAAATCGGTCAGAAGCAGACGCTCTGGTCAGAACCCCGTGAAACCCGAAAACCAAGGTAAAACAGCGCGACTGTTATGCCCTTCGTACTTCGCTTGTCCTCGAAGATCATTGAGGCATAGAAATAAACTGATTGTGGCTGGAATAGATAGAACGTTTAGCATCCAGAAAACGACATTGCTGGATTCAAGCGTCACCAGCGCGACGATGTTAATGACTACCATGCTGATTATCAGAATATTGTATTTGAGGTGCTGACGTCTGAAGGATGAAAAGCTTTTCCAGTCATAAATCAGCCATTCATGATTAAAGACTTCGCATTCGGGGCACTTATGGGTGGGCGACAGCCTGATGGGGATATGGCCACAGTTGGGGCACCGAGCCGTCATAGCGTTTTCCATTGTTAGATGATGTCCCTGATTACGTTTTCTTGGCGATGTCATGGCGAAAGGCGCCAAGCCTATCAAGGCGCGCTCGATCCTGGTGGCGAGATTAGCAGGGCCCCTCTTTTATCACCTTCTTGCCCGGTAGCCACTTTTAGCTTAGTACCATTGGAGCTGAAAGGCTGCATACCGCTGGTTTCTACCACTGCTGACCGGCAGCTTTGAGGCGAACGCAGTCGTCTATGAGCGTCTGCTTCTGGCCGATTGCTTACTGTCGCGAAGGGCAGGAAACGCCTAATACCTACCCCTCAATTCCGCTAGGTCTCATCTGTAAGTAGACGGTGATACGAGTTGCTGAGTGCCAAAAAGAGCGGCTCACGCGTAGGAAATTTCCTACAACTCCGTCGGAAGAGCCTGAGTTTTTGCCGCTAAATTTCCTGTTCAAATCTCTCCTCAATGACTTTCCAGCGCCAGCTTGTTTAAGCGTGTCCTGAAAAAAACCAATGAGTGAGGGATTTATGAACAGCATTTACCGAACTATATGGAATCGCACGCGCACCTACTTTACGTTGCCGTCGGAGTCGGCGTCTGACGCTTTAAAATCGCGCAACAGCCTTGTGCGCTTTTCTTCAAAAGCTCCGGCTTTTGCCTTGAACACACTGTCCGCCAGCTTGTTGTTGGCTTTTTCCAGCATGGGGCACGCCGCTGTTATGGTCGTCGACGGCACGACCTATAGCGGAACCGGGACAGTGGCGGCATCAGGTAACAACAACCCTGCATTGCAGGTTATGAATGACGGTGAGGCGACTTGGAGCAGCGGCATTCTCAGCACTTCAGGCACCGGCTTAGGCGCTGTTCTGGTAGGAAGCAACTCCACGCTGAATTTGATCGGCATGACCGTAAATTCCCTCAAGGCCAAGACGTCTGGGTTGATGGCGTCTGGCGGCTCTACGGTAAACCTTCAAAATACCCAAGTCGCTGCACTGGGTGACAGCGTCGCGTTGAATGTCAAAGAAGCAAGCCAGCTACGTGGTAACGATGTGCAGATCAACAGCGCAGGCTCGGGCCTGCTCGTGACGAATTCGACGGCCGATGTCAGCAACCTCGATATTGTTACCCACGGATATCACGGGTATGCAATTGCAACAACAGGAACCAGTAACGTCAACGTTCGCGGAGTCTCCATTAAAACCACCAATCACAGGGGCTATGGAATATACGCCCTCCCAGGCGGGACGGTGGTGGCGAACGATATCGTGATCAGTACCTCGGGCGCCAATGGTATTGGAGTGCAGGCTAACGGAAAGGGTGCTGATATAAGTCTGGACGGCGGCAGTATCACCACAAGCGGAACTGGTGACAGTTACGGAGTTAATGCCTATGGAGGGGGGGCCGTTAATGTCAAGAACATGGACATTGCCTCTAAAAGCGAAGCGATAAGGGCTGAAGCTGGAGGGACGGCGAATGTTGAGTCGTCAAACCTGCACTCAACGGATACTGCCATCTCTGTCGCAAATGGAGGCATTGTCAATGCGAACAATGTGAATATCAAAAACAGCGGCACGAATGCGCCAATGGTTTGGGCGCTTGCTAATTCATACGTAAATCTTGTCAACAGCGATATTGAAATGTCGGGGAGCGATGGAATCTATGCTGATGCTGGAAATGTAACCCTCGATAACGTTCGTATTCACGGTGAAGTAGGTGGCTCGGGTATTGTCGCCCGCAATGGGGGCACAGTTGTGGGCAATAACGTCGATATTGCTATGAGTCTGGCTGATGATAGCGTCAAAGAGGACAACATAGGCCTGGGGCTGGCCTCTAGTTCACCTGTTTCCACTGTTAGCTTCGATAATTCAAGTATTAAGGTGAATGGCAAATTTGCCACTGCTATTGGCGCTTATGGATCGCTTCAGAAAAACGCCCTGCTTAAGAATACTGTAGTCAGTTCCGATAATGTTGCTATCAAGGCGGGCGACTCCGTTGCTTTTGATGTGACTGCTGACAGCTCTACCATCGAAGGTAAAACATTAATGGCCGGCGGGACTGCCAAATCGGGAGGACAGCGAGTTGTGAGCGTAGCACTGAGCGCCACTAACGGCTCCCGACTTAAAGGGAACGTGGAGATCGACCGTGATTACACCCTCGACAGCAGCCTTAACCTTAACGAAGCTTCTACCTGGAAAGGCGCATCGACTGGTTTACATAATCTGAGCCTTCGTGGTGGCAGTATGTGGACTATGACTGGCGACTCTTCGGTGAGCGCTCTTTCGTTGAACGACGGCCGTGTAAATTTCGACCACTCCAACGGCTTGTTCAAAACGCTGACGGTGGGCAATTTGAGCGGCAATGGCAGCTTCTTGCTCAACACTGACTTGGCGACGCTGCAAGGCGACTTGCTCAAGGTTGAAGGGCAAGTTGACGGGGAGCACACGCTGATCGTTGCCGATTCCGGCCGCCAGGCCCAAGGTGAAGCACTGATGCTGGTGGATACCAATGGCGGCGCGGGGAAGTTCGATTTGTACGGCGGTAAAGTCGACGTGGGTGCCTTCCGTTATGGCCTCGAGCAGCGCGGCGATGACTGGTACCTGGCCGGCACTGCCGAGGATGCGGGCGGTGGTGAAGGGCCAGTGGTTGATACCGGTGGCGGTGCGGGCGATGGCGAGGAGTCAGTGGGTAATACCGGTGGCGGTGCCGGAGGTATCGTTGCGCCCGTTAAACCAGTTATTAGCAATCCTCAGCCGGAGAATCTGAGTAAGGGCGCGAACGCTGCCATCGCTCAACAGGCGGCGGCCACAGGACTCATCGGTGCACAGATGAATGCCTTGACCAAACGACTGGGCGAGTTGCGTATGGGCAATGATGAGGGTGGTCTGTGGACTCGTGGCTTCGGGAAGGAGCAGCGCATCGATACAGGTTCCAGCCGTGCCTTTGAGCAGCAGGTCAACGGTTTCGAGATCGGCGCCGACAAGGCCATTCCTTTCTACAACGGCAAGCTGTACATCGGCGGTATGGCCGGACAAGGTGAGGCTCGTCAGAACTTCGGCGAAGGCAGCAAAGGCCAGATCGACAGCGCCATGCTCGGCACCTATGCAACCTACATCGACCAAAGCGGCGTGTACGTTGACAGCGTGCTGAAGTACACCCACTTGGACAACAAGGTCGACATCACCAGCAATATGGGTAAGAAGGTGGATGGTAAATACAAGAATCACGCAATCGCGGCGAGCGTAGAGGTTGGCAAGCAAATCGATCTTGGACAAGGCTGGTTCGTCGAACCACAACTGGAAGTGCAAGCGTTCCGCGTGGGCAGTGGCGATTACACCGCAAGCAATGGCTTGAAAGTCGAACAGGACGCCGTTACTTCCGTTCAGAGCCGAGTTGGCAGCCTGTTCGGTCGCAACATGAAACTGAATAACGGTATGTCAGTGCAGCCATACGCCAAAGCATCGTGGATTACCGAACATGCCGGTGACAGCAAGGTGAGCGTCAACGATGTGAGACTGGACAGCAAGTTGCCAGGTTCGCGGGCCGAAATCGGTGGCGGGGTAATCCTACAAACCGTCGAGAAGCACAAGTTCTTCATCGATGCGGAATACACCAAGGGCAATGGCATCGAACAGCCTTATTCGGTGAACGTAGGCTACCGCTACGCTTGGTAAAATCCTCTCCTGAAGGTATGCGTCCGGCCAAGTCATCTACCCAGCCCCGCGAGGCCAGGACATGGTGTGCACTTAAATTTAGGTGGACACCAGTTCTAGCCTTTTAAGCGGGTATTTCATGCAGCCACAACGCCGTTCCTACTCCAAGTCCTTCAAGGCCCAAGTCATTCAAGAGTGTGCCCAGCCCGGCGCTTCTATTGCCAGCATCGCGCTCAGCCATAGCCTCAACGCAAACCTCGTCCATAAATGGATTCGGGTACAAGCGCAGAAAAACACGGCGCCGCAACCTGCGTTTATTCCGTTACCCATGCAGCTGGCCGGAGTAAATTCGCAAGCTGCATCATCGAATATCTGCGTTGAGATCCAGCACCCGCGTGGCACCGTCAAAGTGAACTGGCCAACTGAAAGTGCTGCTGCGTGCGCGACCTTTCTTCGAGACCTGCTGCGATGATTCGCATCGACTCCATCTGGCTCGCTACCGAGCCGATGGACATGCGAGCAGGCACCGAGACCGCGTTGGCCAGAGTGATAGCGGTGTTCGGTGCGGCGAAGCCGCACTGTGCTTATCTGTTCGCCAACCGCCGCGCCACTCGGATGAAAGTTCTGGTGCATGACGGCTTCGGCATCTGGCTGGCTGCTCGCCGGTTGAACCAAGGTAAGTTCCACTGGCCAGGCATTCGCCATGGCTCTGAAATAGAGCTGGATACCGAGCAACTCCAGGCCCTGGTGTTGGGCCTGCCGTGGCAGCGCGCGGGCTCCGGCGGTGCGATCACACTGCTTTAACGGCTGCCATTAGCCTATCGGTCTATCGCCGCGAATTGCCTGGTCTGGCAAAATCGGCACCATGACTTCGCTCCCCAATCTCGATCACCTTACCCCTGAACAACTGCGCACTTTGGCGGCGCAGTTGATACAGCGTGTCGATACACTCGACCAGCAAGTCGAGACGATGGGCAAGACGGTCGAGACCATGGGCAAGAAGATCAGCCGCGACCAAACGCTGATCGAAAAATTGACCCACGAGATCGCGCAACTCAAGCGTTTGAAATTTGCCAAGCGTAGCGAGCAGATGAATCCCGAGCAGGCCAGCCTGCTCGATGATCTGATCGACACCGATATCGCCGCAATTGAAGCAGAGCTTCAAAGCTTGCAGGCAGTGATAACTCCGGCTGAGAAAAAGCAGAAGCCCAAGCGCACCGCATTACCGGCTGAGTTTCCACGCACACTGATCCATCACGAACCGGACAATACTCACTGCCCATGCGGCTGCGCCCTAAAGCGCATCGGCGAGGACGTCAGCGAGAAGCTGGACTACACGCCCGGCGTATTTACCGTCGAGCGCCATGTCCGTGGCAAGTGGGTATGCGATGACTGCGAAACACTGATCCAGGCACCCGTTCCGGCACAGGTCATCGACAAGGGTATCCCGACCGCCGGCCTGTTGGCCCACGTCATGATCGCGAAGTTTGCCGACCATCTGCCTCTTTACCGTCAGGAATCGATTTTCGGTAGAGCGGGCCTGGCGATTCCACGCTCAACCTTGGCCCAATGGGTTGGAGTTACTGGCGTGCAGTTGCAACCTCTGGTCGATGCGCTGCGCGATGTAGTGCTCGGGCACCAGGTCATCCACGCCGATGAAACACCCGTGCAAATGCTCGCTCCGGGCTCGAAGAAAACCCATCGTTCTTATGTGTGGGCCTACGCCACCAGCCAATTCTGCGAAACAGCGGCTGTCGTTTATGACTTCAGCCCCAGCAGAGCCGGTGAGCACGCTCGCAACTTCCTGCAAGACTGGAAGGGCAAGCTGGTGTGTGATGATTTTGGCGGTTACAAGGCCAGTTTTGAACTCGGCGTGACCGAGATCGGCTGCATGGCCCATGCGCGGCGCAAGTTCTTCGAACTGCACGCCACCAACAAGAGCCTGCTCGCCGAGCAGGCTCTGCGTTATATCCAGTTGCTGTACGAAATCGAGAGCGAAGCCCGCGACCTTGAACCGGATTTACGGCGCCGAATACGGCAAGAAAAAGCCTTACCGGTGATGGATATGCTGCATGCCTGGATGATCGCCCAGCGTGATCTTGTGCCCGAAGGTTCGGCTATCAGCAGAGCGTTGGATTACAGCCTGAAACGCTGGGCAGCGCTGTCGCGCTACCTCGATGACGGGGCCGTACCCATTGACAACAACTGGGCCGAGAATCAAATCCACCCATGGGCTCTTGGACGTAAGAACTGGCTCTTTGCAGGGTCGATACGCAGCGGAAAACGGGCGGCGGCGATCATGAGTTTGATCCAGTCTGCGCGGTTGAATGGGCATGATCCGTGTGCTTATTTGAAGGATGTTCTCACGCGGCTGCCGACACAGCGGGCGAGTGAAATCGACCAGTTGCTGCCGCATAACTGGCAGCCACCTAAACTGGGTTAACTCACTAACCTAAGGACATAGAATGCTCATTGTCTTCAGCGGCCTTCCAGGTACCGGAAAAACGACTATCGCAAGTGACCTTGCCACCAAAACAAGTGCCGTGTATCTGCGGATCGATACGATTGAGCAGGCTATTCGAGACTCCGGTGCTCTTGCACAAGACGTAGGGCGGAGCGGTTACATGGTCGCCAATGAGCTTGCTCTGAGCAATCTTCGTTTTGGCAGCACGGTCATAGTTGACTGTGTTAACCCAGTAATCGAAAGCCGAAAGGCGTGGAGCGATGTCGCCACACGCTCTGGTGCTCCATTAGTGAACATCCAAGTGATCTGCTCTGATAAACATGAACACCAGCGCCGGGTAGAAACCAGAAAGATTGATATTCCTGGGCTGACTCCACCAACCTGGCAGTCTGTACTGGATCATGAATACGAGGCGTGGGAAAGCGCTCCGTTTAATATAGACACAGCCCTGACGTCTCCGGCGCAGGCGGTGGCGATGATCACCGAACTATTTTTATCCCAGGAGTAGCGCCAGCTAAAGGCCCAAGGTCGCAAGGTCGCAAGGTGTGATTAGCAGACGCTTACTCCTGAAGGCAGTTTCAAATAAGCGAACAAGACCCGGATCTATGAATTCGGGTCTTGTTCGTTTGTGTTGTTAATATGAATCGCCAGTTGCATTTCGTCATTCGAGGCAAGAACCGATTCCTACATGAAAACCAACTGTGCCTTTAGCCAATAGGGTCGCATGACTTGTATGCGATTGACGTTTGGGTTGGCAGTTGTAGGTTTAGGCCACTGCCCACTTATGGCCGAAAGCCTTCATTCACAAGGGCGCTATTTAAGCCGCAATTGCTTATTGCGGCGACGTTATCGTGCTCTCACCGTCCACAGCTCATTTACCTTGGTCGTGTAGCTCTGACTCATCAGCTCTCTACGCATCGCCCAACCTGGCGCTATAGGCACACTGGCCACCCTGAGAACTCCCTTTCCCCAGCGGCCATTGATCTCATCCAGAACGCTCATGACCTTGTCTGCCATCACCGGCTGCGAGTGCGCGAACAGATCATCGGTGAACTCGCCAGGTTGCCGTAGATCCATCAGCAGAACCTCCGCCTTGCTGTACTTGAAGCCCGGTCTAAAGATACGATTGACCGCTTCGGTCGCAGCCTTGGTCATGAGTCGAACATCGTTTGTCGGGTAGGGTAGTTCGACGAGTGCGCCATTCGCATATTTCGCTTCTTCGGGATTGAACATGCCTGTCCTAATACTCACACGGATCTTCTTGCACAGCGAGTTTTGCGCTCTGAGCTTTTCCGCCGCGCGTTGGGTGTAAGTAGCTATCGCCTCCTTGATTGATTCAATGTCGGTGAGGCGTGTTCCGAACATCCGGCTGCAGCAGATTTCCTGTTTGGGTGGGTCAGCCTCACCTAGCTCGAGACAGGGAGTACCGGCGAGTTCGCGCGCCGTCTTTTCAATCACCACGCTGAATTTCTGGCGAAGCATCGTCGGGTCGGCTTTCGCTAAATCCATGGCCGTTCTGATGCCCATCACTTCCAGGTGAGCTTTCATGCGCCTGCCGATTCCCCAAACTTCTCCAACATCGGTGTTGCGCAGCGTCCAGTCCCGCTTGAACGGGTCGCATAGATCGACCACGCCGCCGGTGATATCCAGCAGACGTTTGGCGGTGTGGTTGGCGAGTTTGGCCAGTGTCTTGGTGCGTGCAATACCCACTCCGACAGGGATGCCCGTGCGCTTGAGAAGAGTGGAGCGCACGTGTCGCCCAAAAGCAGGTAGATCGCCAGGGATGCCAGTGAGATCGGCGAACGCCTCATCGATGCTGTAGACCTCGAGCGCTGGCACCATCGATTCGATAATCGTCATGACGCGTTCGCTCATGTCGCCGTACAGAGCGTAATTACTGCTGAACGCGACGATACCGTTACGTCGCAGATGGTCTTTGATCTGGAAGTACGGCTGCCCCATCTTTACTAATGGCTTGGCGTCGTAGCTGCGCGCAATCACACAGCCGTCGTTGTTGGACAAAACCACAATGGGCGTCTTTGCCAGGTCGGGTCTGAACACTCGCTCGCAGCTCGCGTAGAAGCTGTTGCAGTCAATCAGGGCAAAGACGGGCTCACGTGTTTTCATGATCGCGGACGCTGTATTTCACCACACCCCAGATCACGAGCTCATCGCCCTCCATGACATGTCTTGCCGGATATTTCGGATTCTCCGACAGGAGGAGTACGGCGTTCTCACGCAGAAGTAGGCGCTTGCAGAAAGGCTCCGAGTTCAGCGCTGCTATGACGATATCGCCACTGACCGCATCGATGCTTCGATCAACAACCACAAGATCCCCTGAATAGATTCCTGCGCCCTGCATGCTGTCCCCATCGATTCTCACCAGGTACACGTGCGGCGCGCGGATATCGAACAGCTCATCAAGGGAAATGTGTTTTTCGATGTGATCAGCCGCAGGGGAGGGGAAGCCCGCCGGCACCCTGGATGAATAGAGGGGCAGCTTCCTACCGCCAGACGCGAGAGGGCCGAGGATGGTGACGCTCATGATGCAAGCCTTTTGAGGTTAACTGTACATGCATACAGTTAACGATTTGGTTTGCTTGCGGTCAATCTCATAGCTACGACAATTCGACGGGTGACACCATCTGCGGACGCTACTCGATCTATGAATCGATGGATCACTACCTCAAGGAGCTTGCGCCAAGGCAGCTGTTGATTAATGGCTATGATCTTCATCGCCTTCGTCGACTGGAACATTGAGCACGCTTCTAGATTGCGTGTGGGGTTGAGCTAATCGGAGGCATAGTCATCTATTCCTGACTTGGCAGATTCGGTTTTCAGGATTCCCGAAAATATGCAAACCACTGCCGATGCTGGATCTTGGTTTGCAGGAGTCAGGTTCTTCGCTGGATAGCTATGCAATGAAAAACTTGCGGTGCCACGGAGGTCATGAGTTTGATCCAGTCAGCGCGGCTAAGGAGGGAATGTGTAGTGGTCGAATCGATTGAGGACAATAAGTTTCGCCTTCACCACCTAAGTGGCAATTACCAAGGGTAACGTCATTACAAATTCGCTACCCTTATCTTCGCCTGCGCTTTTACCAGTCACGGTGCCGCCGTGGGCTTCGATCAACTCACGCACCACTGTCAGACCAATCCCCAGGCCTGCCCCATTGAACCCAACCGCGTGAACATCCTGTACAAATGGCTCAAAGATGAACGGCAGTGCTTTGGGGGTTATACCAATGCCGTTATCGCAAATACGAATCTCCAGGTGCTCGGCATCTTTTTTCGCTGTGAGAGTAACCGTACCATCCTTAGGCGTGTACTTGGCTGCGTTGCCCAGTAGATTGCCAAGGATTTGAGCGAGGCGTGCCGGATCGCCGTTTACCATCAACACACACTCCGGCAACTCCGAGCTGAAATGTAACCCGTGGGCGACCATGACCGGTGTGCAGGCCTCTATCGCCTCATGGATGATCTGTGCCATATCTACTGGCTGGCGATCAAGGCGGAACTTGCCGGTGCTGGCTCGGGCAATATCAAGCAAGTCTTCGACCAACCGAGACATCTGTTTCACCTGTCCCTCTATTAACATCTGCATGCGCGGCAACTCTTCGCTAGGCACACGTACCAGTCTGCCAGCAATCATGCTAATGGGAGTTAGAGGGTTGCGAAGTTCGTGAGCCACCAGGTTGAGGAAATTGCGTTGCTGCTCCAGCGCATGTTCCGCTGCAACCTGCAGGTCTTGTGCGCTAAGCGCGGCTATCACCAATTGTTCATTGGCTTCGCGCATCTCCAGGTACATTTGCTGCTCTGCTTGAGCGAATTCCGGACTTTCAGCATCCGATTGCGCCGACAGAATTGCCAGCACTAACTGCTGGTTGGCTTCAATCAGTTGCTCGACGTGCTGGCTATTGACGAGCTGGGTATTGGCTTGGTTGAGTTCCTTATGCACCGCCGCGAGCACCGCCCGCGCCGCGACCGTTTTCCGTCCGAGCAGGAATAGCTCGCGTGCTGCAGTGGCTATCGCTCGCTCATTCTTTCCGTCGGCCTCACTCATGATATTTCGCTCATCCTTCGACTGTGCCCAAGCGCTGCTGGGTAGGTCGTCCACCAAGCAATCCTTCTTTATCCGGCAACATTTCGCCGATCTGTAAGCCATCATTGTCGATGCGGTACAGCCGCAGTTCATCGGAGTGGGCACTGGCCCGCAATTTGACCACGGCCATGATCCGCAGTAACCGGCTTTCTACTTCGATATAGCGTTGGACAATGATCGCGTCGGTTAGAAACGCTGTGCCGTAAGGGCTGAAGCGCAGATCGGTGTAGCGGTCTTCCAGCTCAGAGGTCATCAGCACGCTGACGCCGACGCTGGTGAGGGCTGTAACCATGCGCGACAGAGACTCACGGAAGTCTTCGCGGAAGGTCGGCGCCAGCGCCAGTTCGAAGCCTGACAGTGAGTCAATCACCACGCGTGTGGCATTCAGCCGTTTGATCTCGCTCAACAGCAACTGGACGATTTCGTCGATGGACAAGTCCGGCGCGCGGCTGTCCACCAGTCCGATCTGTCCGCTCTGGATAAGACTCGCGAGGGTGGTGTTCTGGGAGTGATTGGGCCGTTGCTCGAACATTGCGATCACGCCGGTTTCGCCGTTGCGCGCACCTTCAGCGAGAAAGGTCGCAGCCAGAATGCTTTTGCCCGAACCTGATGGGCCTGCCACAAGTAGTGAGTAACCCCGGGGTAAGCCCCCGCCAAGCATCTCGTCGAGCTGTGGCACACCCATTTTCAGGCGCTGCATTGGAAGCGTCGGGGGGGCTTCAACCTGGTTGAGTTGGGCTGGCGCAAAAACCTTGATGCCCGATGTAGCGATGCGGAAGGTGTGCAGGCCTGGCAGCGTTGGCTGGCCGCGCATCTTCATGATTTCCAGCTTGCGCACCATCGAGTTGCGCTGAACGCTCTGTCGCAACCAGATCAGGCCATCGGCCACGGTGAAAATCGGGTTGGTGTCGGTTTCGGTGAAGTATTCGCCAATCAGGAAGGTCGTCGCCTGCCAGGTGGTCATCAACATGCCCAGTTGCTGAACGAATTGCGGCAAGTTGTTGTTGGGGTTGTCCTGCGCCTGGCTCGCGAGCACGACTGAACGAAACGAGTCGACGAACACCAGCGCCGGAGAGTAAGCCTCTACGTCAGCGACGATGCGGCGTAACACTTCATCCAAATCCCCCGCCAGGGTGTCACTGGCCAGGTTGATGTAACGGATCGACTGATTGATGGCTTCGTCGTCGAAAAAGTCGAATTGCTGTTGGTAACGCAGCATCTTCAACGGAGGTTCGCCGAGCACGGTGAAGAACAATGCCGGACGCTCGGGCGTCGCCAAGGCGAACATCATTTGATGCGCCAGGGTGGTTTTGCCACAGCCAGGCGGGCCGGCGATAAGGTTGAACGAAAACTCCGGCAATCCCCCGCCCAGCACCTCGTCCAATCCTGGCACCCCGGTGGCCAGGCGGTTGATAGTCACTTTGGTGTTCATGGCGAATTTTCCTGCGCAGATGTGTCGCTCAAAGAAGGTTTCCACACGTCACGAAGCAAGCGTGCGGTGAGCGAGGGCCCGATCAGCGTAGTCAGCAGTTCGTAGAAGGTGATCAGTAGCACTTCACCAAAAAACAAGGCGTCTGCTTCGCTTTCTGTAACGAGTTCAGAATTAAGAGCGTTCAGATCCTGCGCTGTTTGCGCACGATCAGATATGTGGGCCAGGCGCGGATGGCGGGAGGCGCAGAGATGAAGGCTGCGTCGATAAAGCGCTACGACCCCCTGCTGACCAATGATGGGGGTAAGCGCAGCGTCCATTGCCTGCAAAATTGAAACAATCGCTTGAGCGATGCTTGCAGTATCAGCATTAGGGCCAACCTGGTGCGCCAGAGAAGCTACGATCTGGCGGCTCTCTTCGTTTAGCGCGGACATGGCTAGCTGATTTCTAAAGGGCAGAGCTTGATGGTACACCCTATAACGAATGCCAGAGGCTCAATTGGCTATTGATCAGTAGATACTATCATTTTCAATGATTTATCAGCCATACAGGGTTGTTCCTCGATCCATCAGGTTTACAAGGACAAATTGCTATCGCGGTACAACTACACAAGGAACTGCGATTACCTTGGCATCCGTTCCAGCTTCGCCTGTCATGTACATCACACCAACCTGGCGACTACGAATGACAACGCCAAGCGATACCGGGTAGGCATCATCAGCACGAAGGCGGTTAAAGGAGGAATGCCATCTCCTAATTTGATCTTGTAGCATCAGCGCCAATGGCATCAAGAGCACCTGCATGCGAGCGATCTTAAGGCCACTTTGGCGAGGCAGGATGTTTCATCTTTGATCCCGGTACGGGCCGATCATTCGCCTAATCAGGCCAGTTGGGGCTTCTACACCGATTTAACCGATAAGACCTCAACATACTTGTACTTCTTCCTGGCAGCCTTCACAGCCTCCTGCTCAGCAAGCAAGGAGCTCAACGTATCAGCCTCGTGAGTCAACTCAGTGATTATTCCCTCAAATTCGTTTCCAACTCGGAGCGTGGGTGAAGAAATCGCGTACCGTGCTCATACTCTGAGGATACCTTATGCTTACAAGATTCCTCGCAGTCCACCCTATAAATCGGGATATGATCGCGCTCTACGACTCAGATCCCACATGACTTATGGCCATCGATTTACAAGCGCTCTACCCCAAACTGATCCACCTAATGCTGGATACTGTTTTTGTGGTTGATGAAAGCGATCACATTGTTTTTGTGAGTGATGCCTGTAAGGCCCTGTTGGGCTACCGCCCTGATGAACTGATTGGCACCAATATCACCAGCTATATGCATCCTGAAGATTTGGATGCGACGCGAGGTTCGATTACCCGGGTGATGAATGGTCAACCTCACTTCGATTTCCGGAACCGTTACATCCGCAAGGATGGGGCAGTCGTTTACATCCTGTGGGCTGCATTCTGGTCGGAGGAGGTTGGTGCTAGGATTGGGGTCGCAAGAAACGTTACAGCTTTAGCTAAAGCAGAGGAGGAATTGCGCTTCCTTGCTCATCACGATCCGCTGACGAAATTAACCAATCGTTCGCTCTTTAGTGATCGACTGATATCTGCACTGCAGACTGCGCAGCGCCACGGTAATGAACTAGCTTTGCTATTTTTGGATATAAATGACTTCAAGAGTATCAATGATGTCCATGGTCACGCAGCGGGAGATCGTGTTCTGTGCATTATTGCCCAACGTCTCAAAAGCTGTGTGCGTGAGACAGACACCGTGGCTCGGATTGGCGGCGATGAATTCACGCTGCTGCTGACAGAAGTCCAGTCGAGGGAAGCGGTTTCCAAAAAGCTAGATCAGATTCACAAAGTCATGTCTGAGCCACTGGCTCCTGAATTCGGCACACTCAAGATGCCATTGTGCAGTATCGGCGTTGCATATTATCCCGAGCACGGAAAGGATGCCGATACACTGCTCTCTCACTCGGATAGTGAAATGTACCGTATGAAGAGGTATCGCAACTAGAGAGTTAAGAGTGGGGCGATAAGCTGCACTAATAAGGTTGTAAGAAGTAATGTTAGTTTGTTTTAGAAATTTCATGCAGCGTTTTATAGTAACTCAATAGAGATTAATGTGAATGACAGGCTCTTTTGCGCCTATGGTATTCACCTATCTATTAAGAGGACTAATACTTCCAAAAAACCGGTGTGATGAGTACCAGCACGGTGAGTATCTCCAACCGTCCCAGCAGCATACCGATGGTGAGCAACCATTTTGCTGCGTCAGGCAATGATGAGAAGTTACCAGCAGGCCCGATGATTGTGCCTAAGCCTGGCCCCACGTTGCACACTGCAGTGGCGGCTCCGCTCAACGCTGTTGTCCAATCTAGTCCGATCAGGGCGAGTCCTAGGGCGATCACTGCAATGGTGATGGTGAAGAAGAATGAGAAGGTCAAAAGCGAACGCAAGATCTCTTCATCAATCGGATGACCGTTGTACTTCTTCTGAATCACTGCACGAGGATGGATCAACTGCTTCAGGCTACTCACTAATAGAGCGCCAGCAACTTGGAAACGGAAAATTTTAAGGCCTCCAGCTGTTGAGCCTGAACACCCACCGACGAAGGTCAGATAGAAAAAAAGCAAGACCGCGAAGCTGCCCCACAAGGTGTAATCGCCTAGAGCAACTCCTGTGGTTGTGACGACCGAGGTCACATTGACGGCCACGATACGAAACGCATCCCACCATCCGTGGTCGCTGTGAAAACACAGCCATGTCCCCACCGCTAGCCAAGTAGCAATCAGGAAACCAATAAACCCGCGTACCTGGTGATCCTTGAGCAGCGCACGCCGATTGCCGCGCAATGTAGCGACATAGAGGGTAAACGGTAGGCTGCCCAGAATCATGATGACCACCGCTATCCAGTGAATCGCTGGCTGCGTCCAATGCCCAAGCGAGGCGTCCGAAGTAGAGAATCCGCCAGTAGAGATCAGCGACATGGCGTGGTTGACCGCTTCAAACGGCGTCATTCCCGCTATCCAGAGTGCCAGAGCCCCGATGCCAGTAAGTCCCAGATAGAGAAAGAGGATGTACTTGGCTGCCACATGGGAACGTGGCGTCACTTTCTCCGACCAGTCTGAGGACTCTGTCTGGAAAAGACGCATGCCACCTACTCGCAACAGTGGAAGGATCGCCACAGCCATGCCGATGAAGCCGATACCACCCAGCCAGTGCAGCATCGAGCGCCAGATCAACAACCCAGGAGAGGCTGTATCCAATCCGCTCAGTACAGTTGAACCGGTGGTTGTGATGCCAGACATCGTTTCAAAGAACGCGTCGGTGTAGCTGATGTCGCTGATGAACACCATTGGCAACGCTGCGAAGGTGCACACCACCACCCAACTACCGGTAGTCAGCAGGTACATATCCCTCGGACGAAGCTGGCCAGTATCTGGGCGCCCTCGCATGATTAGCAGGAGGCCACAGATGAAGGTAATCAAACTCGACCAGAGAAAGGCTGACAGATCGTCGCTGCGCTCATAGACCACCAGCGTGATCATGGGAATTACCATGCTAACAGCCAGCGTGATCAGGAAAATGCCTAAGATGAAGCCGATAAGCCGCATTGCTGCGAGAGACATAAAAGTAGCCTGCCAAATTAGCGCCGCGCAGTATCGGATGCTCAACCTCCAAGCCCCGTAAATTTTGCGTAAAATTTCTACGGGCAATCAGTCAATTAAGGTTCGCCTGTTATGTGGCAGAAGCTAGCTCGCCTTCATTCGCTCACAAATCCTCCTCGAATCATACTGATCAAAATTTGACCGGCAAATAAAAAACCCGACACTTGGCCGGGTTTTTACCTGCGCTTCTCAACTACGCAGTTCCCAACTGAGAGGGATGGAGAACTGACAAAAGAAGCGCAGGTGGCTGATATTGGCAAAAGGAAATTCTCAAAGCAATCCGCCCAAAGCGAGGTAGTAGGTCGTCCGAGTAAGCGGCGGCCTTGGATCGGGACAAACAACTTTCTTAGCTAGCCATGATCTAGGCCCAATGGCTCTAGAACGAAAATGGCGTTAGCATTCCGCCTCACCTCGGCTTGAACAGCCTGTTTTTCAGATCAGGGTCGCATTGTGGAAAAGCTAAAACGCCTCGAAAGTGGAATTGAAGGGCTTGACGCTCTGCTCAAGGGCGGGCTAGTAGCAGGCTCTTCATACATAATCCAAGGGCGCCCAGGGTCTGGAAAAACGATCCTCGCGAACCAGCTTGGGTTCCATCATGCGAGTAATGGAGGCCGGGTTCTGGTCGCCACGCTGCTGGCCGAATCGCACGACCGTCTCTTTCAGTTCCTTTCTACTCTAAGCTTTTTCGACTCTTCCAAGGTAGGCGCCGAAATTCAGTTTGTCAGCGCGTTTGACACTCTGGAAAACGACGGTTTGGATGAAGTAGTGAAACTGCTTCGGCGTGAGATAAGCCGTCAGAAAGCCACAGTGATGGTGGTAGACGGTTTGCTCAATGCGCGTTCAAAAGCCGATTCGCACATCGACACCAAGAAATTCATTTCTGAACTGCAAGGGCATGCCGCTTTTGCTGGTTGCACGGTGCTGTTTCTTACCAGCTCCCGCCTCGACGACGGCAGTCCTGAGCACACCATGGTTGATGGCGTGATTGAGATGGGGGAAGAGCTATATGGCACTCGCTCAGTGCGTCGAATTCAGCTGCGCAAAACTCGCGGCAGCGGAGCCATGACCGGTCTTCACGAGTGTGAAATTACCGACAAGGGCTTGGTGGTTTACCCGCGACTCGAATGTCTCTACAGCCACCCGTCTTCTCCCGACAGCGCTGACATGACGCGTATCGCCAGTGGCATTAAATCACTGGACGGCATATTAGGCGGAGGTCTGCACAGCTCTAGTGTGTCTCTGGTCATAGGCCCCTCTGGGATTGGTAAAACGACGCTGGGCCTTAAGTTCCTGGCCGAGTCGACTGTGGAAGCGCCGGGCCTACATTTTGGCTTCTACGAAAGCCCACAACGGCTGCGGCTCAAAGGCCAATCACTTGGTATCGATATCAAGGGAATGGAAGATAGCGGCGCGTTGAGCATTGCCTGGCAGCCCACCACAGAGGGACTTCTGGATGGGCTGGGTGCACGGCTGTTGAGTATCGTCGAAGAAAAGGGCATCAAGCGTTTGTTCATCGATAGCCTAAGCGGCATGACGCGAGTCACGACAAATCCAGCGCGGATTACTGACTTCTTCAGTGCTCTGATGAACGAGCTGCGATCCAGGGGCGTTACGGTATTTGCATCCTGGGAAATGCGCGATCTGTTCGGTTCAGAAGTAAGCGCGCCGAACTCTGACCTGTCCAGCATCGTCGACAACCTAATGCTGATGCGATTCTATGAGAATCACTCTGAACTAAGCAGGACGCTTTCCATTCTTAAAGTACGAGACAGCTCTTACGACCCTTCGCGGTTTGAGGTCGTCATCCGTGACCAAGATGTTTTCCTGAAAAAGGCTTCGAGACATGAACCTTCAGTCCCGACTGAGATATCGCCCGGTTCAAAATCTTAAGCCTTTGTGTGGGTTGAATTTAACATGACCACCATCCTGGTCGTCGACGACGAGTATCTGATCGCTGACATTCTCAGTTTCGCGCTGGAGGATGAGGGGTTCATGGTGGTGACGGCCAGCAACGGTCAGAAAGGGCTCGAGGTGCTCGATAGAGAGCGGCCTGCCTTGATCATTACTGACTTTATGATGCCGGTCATGGACGGCCTTGAATTCGCCACTGCCGTTCGAGCTCTGCCTTCGGCGAATCAAATGCCGATCATTCTGATGAGCGGTGCTCAGGCCCACATCGGTATGGAGAGATCGGATCTGTTTGATGCGGTTTTGGCAAAGCCATTCAACATCGACTTGATCATTGCCGAAGTTAAAAAGCTTTTGGCTTCTGATTAGTGGGTGTTCGACCTGCATACCCAGATCATCCTCAGCCCCCCTCAACTAAGCCTCAGTTGTTCGGCTGGCAGAGCTTGTAGGCAAGGTGCTTAGCACGGGCGTAATAGATGCCATTCGCTCCGATTCGATCAATATGTAAAGCGCAACCGCGTCTACGATTTGGATAGCTTTCGATAAACCCAGCACGCCATCACCTCGTAATCTGTCCAGCGGCTTTGATTAGGAGCTGAAGCAGTAAAACACGACTGTGTGTAAGTTCGCGATGTAATTTATGGTGTAACCTTCTGGTATCACACACATCGAGAACTTTTTATGTCGAAACTCGCAGAATTCCGCCAACTCGAAAAACACCTCGCCGAGCAGCTCCAAGCTCTCGAGGCCTTGAAGGGTGATGCTGGCCTCAAGAAAGAAATCGAATTCGAAACGAAGCTGCGCGATTTGCTCGCAAAATACGGCTACAGCTTGAAGGACGTGATCAACCTGCTAGATCCACAAGCAGGCCGCCGCGCTCCAGCCGTCGAGTCGAAAGCTGGCAGTCGTAAGCCTCGGCAGTTGAAGGTATACAAGAATCCCCACACTGGCGAAGTCGTCGAAACCAAGGGCGGTAATCACAAAACGCTTAAAGATTGGAAAGCGAAGCACGGCGCCTCGACTGTCGAGTCTTGGTTAGCCAAGTGATTTTGGTATGAGTACAAAAGGGCCTGTGATGGCCCTTTTTTTGGCTCAGCATTTAGCAAGTTTACTGCGTCGGCAGCGCTCCGAGCAGTAACGGACATCTTCCCAGCAGCGTGCCCACTTCTTCCTCCATGTGAAGGGAAGGCCGCAGGTCATGCAGGTTTTGACTGGGAGCTGACTCTTTTTCAAAATGACCCACCATCATTTAATTTGATGAGCAGTCCCTAATGAAACAACCAAGAAGGGATTCGATTCCTTCTCACATTCACAGGTAGATCAGACCATATTTTTGCTGGATCTGGAGCAGTTCTTCCGGACTGGGCTATGCAAGGGCGAGGAGACTCCTCTGCTTTTACAACGGCTGCGTTCAAGCTGGAATTAACCCTGCTTCCTGATAGCTTGAAATCAAATCGTCGAACAGGTTGATATCCTCCCGGGTTCGAGCTATCAGCTGCGCGCCCGCAACTGCGGTGTAGATCGCAAGAGCACGTCGTTCACAACTTTCAGCATCACCCCATTTGTTGTCAGCGAGAACGTCTGCAAGCCACTTTACGTTTACGTCTGCGAACGCCTTCACTTCCTTGAATACTTGACCAGGAAGGTCTTCAAATTCCGCAGCCATGAAGCTCGAGAGACAGAGCCTATTCTTGTCCTCTAGGGATTTACGGAAAATCGATGGGTAGAGCTGCAGACACCGCTTCGGGTCAGTATGGGAAAGCCGGAGGTCACTGAGCACCTTCATCGTGTCCTGCCAATACCGTTCCGCAACAGCTGCTCCGAGATCAGCTTTGCTTTGGAAATGGTAGTAAATGCTCGCATTCTTGATACCTACCTCCTCAGCAATGCTGCGGAAGTTAATTCCGCCGTAACCGTGCAACTGAGCCGCAGCTTTAGCCGCTGCCAGGATTCGCTCTCGAGCATTCTCGCTCACGTCACACCTTCCTTAACTGGGTTCAACTGAATGTCCCGCTGATCGTACTCCCTCTGCCTCTACCTGCCAATTGGCAGGTAGAGGGTTGACGGCAAGAAAATTGCGGCGCAATCTTCGCCTACCAACTGACAGGCAGGTAACTCCTCATGACTACTACACAACAACACGCTGACGTATCGACCATCTCTCCAATGAAGATCTATGACTGGTTTGATGGCCCATACCCAGCCCGAGTCCGCATCGCACTCGCCGAAAAAGACATGTTGCCGAAGATTGAGTTCGTCTCGGTGAATCTGTGGACTGGCGAGCACAAAGAGCCTGAATTTCTGGCGATAAACTACTCCGGCACCCTTCCGGTGCTTGAACTGAAGGATGGAACACGGATCGCTGAATGCACCGCTATTACCCAATATTTGGATGGCTTGGATGGTAACCCGACCTTGACCGGAGAAACGCCTCTCGAGAATGGTCTGATCCACATGATGACCAAACGTGCGGAAATCGAATTCCTCGACGCAGTTAGTGTTTATTTCCACCACGCAACGCCGGGACTTGGGCCAAAGGTCGAGCTTTACCAGAACGCCGAATGGGGCGCGAAGATGGGAGAAAAAGCGACCCGAGGCATGCGTTACTTCGACAAGCTCCTCCAGCAACAGTCCTATGTTGCCGGCGACAAGTTTTCGATGGCGGACATCGCAGTCATCGGCGGGATGATCTTCGCGTCGCTAGTGAAGCTGCCAGTTCCTGAAGAATGTGAAGCGTTGCACGCTTGGTATGCAAGAATGCAAGAGCGTCCGAGCTATAAGACTTGGCGCGCTTTGGTTGACCAGGGCGCTCCTCAGAGCTGATAGCTAACGGACTCGGTACCCGCCATCTCCATGTCGATGGCGGTGCGGGGGCGTCGGGGCGAATCCTGGCAAAAAGCCGTATCGGTCGTACGAAGACTTTCTGTTTAGAATCAACTGGGCATTTAAGAGATGTTTGAAGCTTTCGTACCTGCTTGCTGAGTTGCCAACCAATGGACTTTTTTTCGTTCTCCGCTGCCAGGCTGGCTCAAGGCGTAATCACCGACACTGGGTAGATCGCCGTGAATGCTCCGGCATCTACAATGAGTGCGCGGCAATAACGCCCTAGACCTGCGCTAGATTTTCCGGGGTCGATGTGGCTCTCGTGGGCCGCAGCAAACGCACGATGCTTTGATCAAGCTTGAGCGTGTGATCAGGAAACGTTTCAGATGACTTGTTTTTGGTCAATCCAAAGCGCCGTATAAGTGATAGGACATCAGGTGAGATCCAACCTCTGATAGCGCCCGGTAGAGGGGAACGAGCTGTCCAACAAGGCTTCTACTTCAGCAGCGCTTACAAGTCCCAATGGATATCTCTGTAAAAGGGCAGCCTGGTATTCCGCTGTACCGATCACTGGAGAATTACGGCCACAAAGCGCACTAATAATCTTCCTTCGTGAACTGAGGTTGGCAGCTATGCGCCGAGTCTTTAGCCAGCACGCACTATTCATAAAGCCTCCTTTGAGCATCTTGGCGAAGGGAAACCTAGGCGAATAATGTGACAGTTAGAGGGCAGAGCGATGACGATGGATCAACGGCTATTGGCTGACATTCTGGACGACCGTTTTTGACCGCCTCAGGCTCTGAAGTGATGGGTAGGTCTACGCTGATGTATTGCGAGTTTTTACCGTGACGAACATCTTTATGCGGTCATGGATTTCCTGGAGGGCATGACGAAAAGGCTCAGGCTTTTCACTGGTTGCCGGATCCTCGAAGTTCCAAGTCATTATCTCTTCCGATGATGGCATCCGGGATGCTTCCTCAGATGATTTGTCACACAAGGTGACAACGTAGTGAAAATCCTGCCCCTGAAATTCGTCGATTGACTTGCTTCGTAGCCCAGTTGAATCGACGCCAATATGCCCGAGCGTTTCGAGCGTGCGCTGATCGGTTTCACCAACGGTCAGCCCTGCGCTGAATGCCTCAAAGTGGCCGGAGTCAGTGTGTCTTAACAAAGCCTCAGCTAACAGTGAGCGAACGTCGTTTTTCGCACACACGAACAGCACTCGGTACTTCTCTGACATGGTTATCTCCCAGTTAGAGCAGATGGTTAAGCCTTGGCCAGATCCTCAGTGATTACAGCAGCATTTAGAAGGCTCACGGAGTTTCTCGACGAACAGCATTGAGCCTCTGTATTAGCCTTCTAAACGCGACTTCGCTCCAGAGGGGATGCACGGCATACCAGCGGCGCTTTCGTAATGCAATCCGGCGCGGGGCGTCTGCTAAGCTCAATTTTGTATTGATGAGGTGGCGTCATGTCAGTTCAAAACCAGCTGTCAGCTATTTTGGAAGCCCTCCACGAAAACCAGCTCGCGCTGGCGGATGCTGTCGAGTCGATAGGGATGTGGATTGATCAGCGAGGTGGAACGGAAGCTTCCAGCACCATCTTGGGGGCGGTGTCGACACTCGATATCAATTCGGAACGCATCAGAGCACAGATCAATGCGCTGAAGGAGCTAGACTCCAATTCTCTCTGAAGGGAGCGCCACCCATTCCGCCCTGATGCCACCCAGCGAAAGGACTCCAAGGATGTTGATCAAAATCGAAGAGGCAGACACGGATACCGGATGGTTTGTTGTGCTCGACACCTGCCGTGTCAGGTTCTCTACCTATATCGAGGCGGAGGCATTTGTCATTCGGCTGACAGATCGGATAAATGCACCGCACTCCCTGCCAGAGCACATCTATCTCGCTGACGAGGCACTGTCATGAAGATGACTCAAAAGAGTCAGCATAATGTCGGCATACATCGTGCTCATCGCGGGCTCTTTACTTAGCTGCCAACTTAGGCAGCTTTTTTTTGCTCAGCGATTTTGGAAGTTGCTTTGCTGCTTCCGACAACCGGGCCTCAGCCTCTTCAAGGGCGGCTGCAGCGCAGGCCGTCCATACAGCCTGTAATGGAAGTAGATCCTTTTCAATCAACGCCTGCTGGCACCACTGGTAGTGGTCGTGCCAATCACCTAGAGCTGATTGCAAGCTTTTCAATATCTTGTTCTCGCTATTCGACAGCGGGGACAGCGCCGGAAACGCGTCCGTCAGGTAGCGAGTGCGTTTTACCAACACCCTCAATTCGTGTCGGTCAAACTCCTTATTTTCTATCGCGACATGGAGCCGGTCGACCTGCTTTTTGATCGTTTTTTCAATACTCGGCTGGATACCCGACCATCCTCCTTTGAGCTCAACTGCACGGAAACCTTGAGGCCACGCATCGAGTGCCGCCATTAGCCGTTTCAGCGGCAAGCCATTGAGGACGGCCTCATAGAAGTTGTTCAGCTTGAGACGTCTGGGTTGTGCCAGCTGGGGTAGTTTTCTATTTTCTAGTTCTTGGATGAGGACTTCCAGATCGCGCGCCGGCGTAGTCTGCTGACCAACCTCCGCAGCAGCCTCGCTCAGCACCTGCATCTCCTCTACTGAGCGGAAAGGTCTCAGCAGGCTTCTAATTCGTCGTACGGCTATCCTTAGATCGTGTAACGCCTCACCATCCGTGCGCGCCTCAAGACGTGCATGTGCGTTGTACAGTCTCACTTGTAGACTCAGTATTTCAGCCACAAATTTGTCGGCGAACGACATGCAGTGAGCCTCCCCTGTGATCACACCTCGAAAAGACTAGCAGCAATTGGTGCCGTCTCCATTTCGCGCAACGAACGACATTGATCCCTATCAGTCGCCACACGCCTTGCTCACTGTAGCCTACAATTTTATTTCAGTTTCAAGTCAGCGCACTGAACGCAGCGCGCTCTTTCTATCCCACCCAATTAACCTCACTAAGGATAGTGGACGATGCAGATATCCCTAGACGCAGTTCGTGAACAGATGCGTGATGCAGAGGCCATATTGCAGCAGCTTGATCTAACGCTAGAGGCGATTCGCTTTGACCCGTCCATTCCCGCCAGTGTCGCGGCGGCTGCCAAGCAAACATCGGCGGTAATCGACTCGCACTTAGCTGGATTTAGGGGCAACCCGGTGCTTGCTCCGCTGGCAGATCAATTAAAGATCCAATACCTGGAAAACATCGAGCACAAGGTTGTGGCGTCCAAGAGCGCTCAGCTTAAGGCGGCCAATCCGCTTGCAAGAGCTTGGAATATTCTTCGGGGAAGCAGCAGAGCGTAATAGTGAACTAGGCCCTTGCCATGATTGACCAGTAGACGGCAACGCGAAGTGCGATATTGCAAAGGCCTGCGTCGAGAAGCCAATGCTTTGTTAAGCTCAAGTGCGCCGTAGCCAGAGGCGCTTGAGTATCAATATCAAAAAAACCTCCATAAAGGATCGATAGCTCCCCTGATTGATAGTCAGGGAGCGGGTTAAAAAACTGAGTGGGCAGCCTAATGTAAAATGAGGAGCTATTCTTGATTTGATACTACACTGTATTGCAGCGTACCGAAGGGAGGCGCTTGAGATGCGAGACAGTGGAACAGGGCCTCAAGGTTAAATTGGCAAAAACCCGTCCGTTCTCAAAAAATTTTCGGTTGCTGATATGTCAGCATTGAATACTGAAAAGAGAGGGCGCTCATTACAGTGCGGTTAGGTGGATAAAGCCAGCCCAGGATGTGCTCAAATCAACATTTTACTTCGCGAGTGAGCAGGGAAATGAATCTTACATTCGAAGAAGCATCGATACAGGCATTGTTGGCCGCACCTGACCGACTGGACGATCTAGACTTTGGTGTTATTGGCTTTAATGGCAGCTCAGAAGTGGTGGTGTACAATGCTTATGAAGCCTCAAGTGCGGCCTTAAGGCAGGCGCGTGTTTTAGGTAAGAACTTATTTCTGGAAATTGCTCCATGTTTAAATAATGCTATGGTCGCTAAAAGATTTGACAATGAATCTGAGTTGGATGAGATCATTTCTTATGTCCTCGCACTTAGAATGCGGCCAATCCCCGTTAGGTTAAGATTGCTTAAAGAAAGTGATTCGAGCACCCGCTTCCTGTTGGTTGATCGGGCGATTTCAAAATGATTAGTGATGAGCAGAGTGATGATTCAATTGAGTTAGAGTATGAAGCGCTACTGTCATTTATGTATCTGTCGCCAGTGGGTTTGGTAAGAACCGATCCAGGCGGCAAGATTGATATGCTTAATCCGATGGCAACTCAATTGTTGATGCCGCTAGTTAAGTCTCTAGGGCTTGAAAACTTGTTTGAGACGCTTTCTTCTGTGGCGCCTGAATTGCGTAACCTCGTAACAAGCTTTAGAGCGTCGTGCGGATCAATATGTGTAAATCATAGAGTTCACGTGTCGTCAGCAGCAGACGGAGGTATTGTCCTTGCATGTACAATCGTAAAGGTCAATGAAGATGTCCTGATAACAGTTTTGACTGATATCTCTTGTCAAGTCGCAACAGAAAGGAGATTAAGGCAGACCGACTCGTGGTTAGACGCCATCTATACGATTGTTAACGACTTTGCAGTTCTCGGTTTGACTAAGCAGGGGGTAATCAATAGCTGGAGCCCTTCGGCAGAGCGTTTAACAGGTTTCACAGAATCCGAGGCTATTGGTGAGAAGCTGGGTCGCTTCTGTAATTTGTCCGCCTTGGAAGTTGATATTTTGGATGAGCAACTCACATTCGCCCGCGAAGAAGGTTGGCACTCACGAGACTATCTTTGCCAACACAAATCAGGACACAATTTTTTTGCTCAAACAATGATCGCCGTCCTGCGTGACGAAGATGATGAGTTTTCTGGCTATACTGTTGTATTTCGAGATATCACCGAGCGAAAGGTGTCGAGTGATAATCTGGCTAATTTACTCACTAAAGACCACCTTACAGGCGCAGTTAATCGCGCTCACTTTTTCAACTTGGCAGAGAAAGAATTTGCTAGGGCACATCGATATCAACACTCAATATCTATAGTCATGCTAGACGCCGATCACTTCAAGCGTGTTAATGATAGCTGGGGGCATCCAGTTGGCGACGAAGTTCTTAAGTCTATAGTGAAAATTGCTGAGGGAGTTCTTCGTCCCGGAGATACGATAGCTAGGTTTGGGGGCGAAGAATTTGTCGTTATGTTGCCTAAGATCAATAGTATCGAGGCGTCCGTTATTGCTGAGCGACTTAGGAGCAGTATTGAGGCGTCTAGTGTGGATGCTGGTGGTGAGAAAATAAAAATCACTGTCAGTATTGGCTGCGCCTCAATGAATGAGTCGAGAGCCACTCTCAAGCAGTTGTTAGTCTCCGCAGATAGCGCGCTCTACCATGCAAAATCTAAGGGTAGAAATCGCATAGTTGATATTGACGACCTGTAGTGAAAGGTGTTTGGGGGTGACTGGCGTAAGTCAGGCGGGAAAAATACACGCATTTTAGTTTCTTCTAGAGGGGCGCCGCAATATGTCAGATCGTCAATCTCTACTGGCATGAATTAATTTAAATATTCATAACCAGTTGCAGGCTTTTTGAGTTATGGCGTGCCGAGCATGTTTTAATAAGTATCCGATATGCCTGTGATGCGATGGGGTTTTTTCATGTTTTTAAGTGTCAGGGTCATTGCTTGCTCATAGTTGGGGGGGTGGCGTAATGTCACGTTTAATTGACGAATGGCGCGTTACTACCCACAGCTCGAAAACTAGAAAAATTAGCTGTTGCAAGTACAAAAAATAGGATGGCCAAGGCATTTAATCCTCATTTTTTTGGGCGTTTCGTTTTGCTTGATTTAGTTGATCCTTCAAGTTCGCGATTTCAACTTCTAGTTCGTATACGCGCTCGCTAGCCTCAACCTGGATACTAACGTCTTTCTGGATACCGATGTAATAAGTGAGTTGATCCGCGTCGTTGAATACTGGGGTAATCGACAGCTCATTCCAGAAAGCACTACCGTCTTTTCGATAGTTTCGAATGATTTGGCGGCAAGGCTGAAAATTCTTTATTGCCTCGCGGATAGCGGCAAGGCCAGGTTGGTCTCGGTCATCCCCCTGCAGGAACCGGCAGTCCTGATACAGGATGTCATCAGTGCTATAGCCGGTCAGGAGCTGGAATGCTTGGTTGGCGTAGATAAGGATGTTCTCATCGCCTTCCTGCTCTGCCACAACGATGCCATCGTTGGAGGTCTCGATCATCAGTTTCAGCAGTTCGGCATTAATCATTTTCAGAGTCCCTGTTAGTTTCAAGGAAGTCTATACCAACTTTTCCGATCTGACTTTTAGAGGCGATTTGCGCCGGCAACGCTCCGAGCAGTAGCGTACCTCCTCCCAGCAGCGTGCCCACTTCTTCCTCCATGTGAAGGGAAGGCCGCAGGTCATGCAGGTTTTAACTGGGAGCCCACTCTTCTTCAAAATGCCCCCCCATGCATCAAGTCACGCGAGCAGTTTCTGGCCGCGTTCCCAGAGCGATCTTTGTTTGGGTTCTCGCCTGCGCCTACGAGAATTTGACGGTAGTGCTCGACTAATGACGGAGTCATTTTAATTTCTCGCAGCCCTGTTGCTCTTGATGTGGCGGCAATCCTTCGCTGTAGGGAAGTGCCTGTTGCGCACCAGAAAACACGTTGCTCACAAGATCAGTGATGACTAAGGTACTTCGGCGGCCAATCAATGACAAAACGAAGCTTTCTAGGTCTACTTTGTTTTCAAAGTGGGCCGCTTGTCTTGTGCGGGGTTTGACTCCGGCACCCCGTAACGGTCATCGACGCAGCGACGGCGGCCATCAGGGTGAGGAAGCCACGCCAAATAGGGGCGCAAGCGGCAGAATAGGCGATAACCTAAATCAAGCAGCGGTCGGATGGCACGCCATGTCAATGGCGCAGCCCAACCCCCCAAGCCGGCGGCTCGCCAACTCCACAAGGTAGCGCGTGGTTCACGCCGATGAAACGCCGTTACAAATGCTGGCGCCCGGCGAGAAGAAAACCCACCGCACTTACGTTTGGGCCTACAGCTCTACGCCGTTTTCGGCCCTCAAGGCCGTGATCTACGACTTCAGCCCCAGCCGTGCCGGTGAACACGCACGCAGCTTCCTGGGCACTTGGAACGACAAGCTGGTCTGCGATGACTTCGCCGGCTACAAGGCCAGCTTCGAGCTGGGCATCACCGAAATCGGCTGCATGGCGCATGCGCGCCGCAATTTCTTCGACCTGCATGTGGCCAATAAAAGCCAGTTGGCGGAGCAGGCGCTTCACTCGATTGGTGGGCTGTACGAAGTCGAGCGACACGCCAAGGAAATGAGCGACGAAGATCGCTGGCGACTACGCCAGGAAACGGCGGTGCCCATCGCTGAAAAACTACATGAGTGGATGCTGGCCCAGCGTGGACTTGTGCCCGAGGGTTTGGCCACAGCCAAAGCTCTGGATTACAGCCTCAAACGCTGGGTAGCGCTGACGCGCTACCTGGACGATGGTGCTGTGCCCATCGACAACAACCAGATCGAGAACTTGATCCGGCAATGGGCGCTTGGGCAGTCGAACTGGTTGTTTGCAGGCTCGTTACGCAGTGGCAAACGCGCGGCTGCAATCATGAGTTTGATTCAGTCTGCGCGGCTCAATGGGCATGATCCGTACGCTTATTTGAAGGACGTGCTCACGCGCCTACCGACGCAGCGAGCGAGTGAGATTATGGAGTTGCTGCCGCACAATTGGACGCCCGCGTAGTTACGCAAGGTCTGATGGGCTTACGCTTGTAAGCAACACCAAGGGCACCCGAACCAGTGCAGGTCACCTGTGGGCGACGCTGACAGTTAGAGAGTCTTGATCATCAACACCGTCTCAAGCCCCTCAAAAACGCCTGAGTTCGGGAAAAAATCCCCAACGGCTACAAACCCCGCGTTCGTGTATGCCTTGATGGCTTTGGGGTTCGACTTGTCGGGATCAATGATGATGGTTTCAATACAAGGATCAACTTCTGCCTTGTAGAAATTGATAAAGGCTTCGAGTGTTGGCCCCACGAGACCAATGCCCAAAAAGGATTCTTCTCCAATCAAGAAGTCTAGGCTCGCAGTTGTCCCCGACGCTGACAGATGGTCAATCCATAGCTCTGGAATATCGGAATCGTGTGCCTATTTCAAGGTTGCTCTGACACGATTCTCTACGCAGCGAGCGATTGAAATTGCGAAGCTGCTGCCTCACAGGTGGCAACCGGTGTAATTACACAAGATGGGATCGCAGAACGCTTACGTTTCGACGCCATCACCCGCTCGTAAGCAGTCGGCGGCAGATACCCTAATTTTGAGTGCAGCAGTCCGTTGTTGTAAAACCAAACGATGTATTCAGTAATGTCTCGGATAGCTTCAGCATGGTTGGCATAATCACGTCGCCATACCCGCTCCATTTCAAGCTTAGGAAGAAGCGCTCCATCACCGCGTTGTCCCAGCTGTTACCTTTACGGCTCATGCTCTGCTGCACGTCGTTTCGCGCCAGCAACGCTCTGCAACTTGCGCTCGCGTATTGACTGCCAAGGTCTGACTGGGCGATCAGTATTGGTGGCGGCTGGCCCTGAGCGATTGTTTGCGTTCATACATGGCGCGATCAGCGTGCGCCAACAGGTCTTCCGCATTTGTGTGAAGCTCGGGATTATATTCGATCTGACCGACGCTGAAGCGGATGGCATAACCACGGTGCAAAGTGGCATTTTCCTCCTCCAACAACTCCTTGAGCCGCGCCATGACCGCAGAGGTTTCGACTTGATTGGAGCCTGTGAGTAATGCAACAAATTCATCGCTTCCCAGACGTCCCACCACATCGCATTCTCGAAAAGCGATGCGGAGCACATCAGCAAAGGCCTTGATAGCGTTGTCTCCTTCAGCATGCCCATAAAGGTCATTGATTTTCTTGAAATCGTTCAGGTCAAAAAACAGCAGGGTGGCTGATCTGTCGTTTCGCTGACACGCGCCTAATGCATGTTGTGCAAGGGTCATGAAACCACGTCGGTTAGATAGCCATGTCAGCTCGTCGATGCTTTCCATCTGAACGGCCATCAGTTCTTGTTCGGCCATGCCGGCCAGATCGCGCAGTAGCGCGTACTCTTCAGCATCGAAATGGCGAGGTTTGAAATCGATTAGGCACAAGGTGCCCATCTTGTGGCCATCGGGAACAGTCAAAGGGTAACCGGCATAGAAACGGATATACGGTTTCCCCGTTACCAGTGGATTGTCCCAAAAGCGTTCATCCTTGCAAGCGTCTGGCACCAGAAGCATTTCATTCTTCAAGATTGCATGTCCGCAGAATGAAACTTCGCGCGACATTTCAGTTACGCTGAGCCCAACGCAAGACTTGAACCACTGCCGATGCTCGTCCACCAGAGACACGAGTGCAATCGGAACATCAAACAGACGCTTAGCCAGGCGCGTCAGGCGATCAAAACGCTCTTCAGGGGCAGTGTCCAGGACATGGAGGTCTTGCAACGCCTTTACTCGATCATCTTCGTTAGCTGGTTCACCGGGTACTAACATCGCACACTCCATTGGTAGCACTGTCTTTGAGCATAGACTTGTTTGGCAGAAGTGGCGTCAACGGCGATGTGGATCTTTCGGGCCGATTGGCCCGGCTATGAATTGGTTCCGCGTCTGATGGTAGAAACCTGTCCTGAACGCTTTCTGTTCCTAGCGCTTCCACCGCCGCAACATGACGTAGCGAAGGAAGAAAACGAGAGACACGATTACAGCTAGGCCAGGACTTCCCGTACCCACCTTTCGGTTCAGCTTTTACTGCGCCGGCACCGCTCCGAGCAGTAGCGCACTTCCTCCCAGCAGCGTGACCACTTCTTCCTCCATGAGAAGGGAAATCCGCAGGTCAGGCAGGTCTTAGCAGGGAGCTCACTCTTCTTCAAAACGTCCCCCATGCATCGGGTCTAGCGGGCAGTGTCTAGGGTATCAAGTGCATCTCGCGTAGTTTGTCGAACACGTCGAAAAATGCTTGATCACTCGCTTGGTAGGCAGTGAAGCCCATGGCACGGCTTTTCGACATATCAGTGACGACTTCGATTGGTCGACCGAGGTCAGCATCGGTATGCCATGGGGATATCAGACGACCAATATCGGCTTCTTTCAAACCGTGCTCCGCGACTATCTGCGTCCACACGGCTTGGTCGTCAGCCATTTGCCTCTCAAGAGGTGAGAGTGAGGCGGGATAATCGGCAGCAGGCAAGTCGAAGTATTCGGCAATTCGGCTCCACATCCACTTCCAACGAAATACATCACCATTAGTCACGTTGAATGCCTGATTGGCCGCAGCGGGCGTGGTGGCCGCCCATAATTGTTGTTTCGCCAACTGCCGGGCATCCGTCATATCGGTAAGGCTGTCCCACTGCACTCTTGATCCGGGAAACACAAAAGGGCGCTTGGTTTGTTTGCAAATCGAGGCATAGACGGCGAGGGTGGTTGCCATGTTCATCGCGTTGCCTACAGCAACCCCGGTGACGGTATGCGGGCGATGAACGCTCCACGTGAAGCCGTCTTTTTCAGCCGCGGCGAAGAGTTCGTCCTCCTGGGCGTAATAGAAATTCTCGACATCCAGACGACCTTGCTCTTCGCGGAACGGTGTTTGCGGAAGGCTGCCTTTACCATAGGCTTCGAATGGGCCGAGGTAGTGTTTCAGGCCAGTGACCAACGCTACGTGCTCGACGCTCTTGGCTGGGCGAATGGCGGTGAGCACATTGCGAACCATGGCTGCGTTAACACGAATGTTCTCGGCCTCCGTGGCTTGCCGTGACCATGTGGTACTGAACACATGAGTGGGTTTCAAATCCGCCAGCGCATGTTCCAGCGAAGCAGGATCCTGAAGGTCTGCCGCGACAGGTATCACGCCTTGCACTTGCGACGGGTGCCTCGATAGCGCCGCGACCTGCCACTTGTTGTCGATTAGTAACTGAGTGATGGTGCTGCCGACGATGCCGCTGGCGCCAACGACCAAAGCTGTCTGGGTCATACATTTCTCCTGGATTTAGGTTTGGGAGTCCACCTAAGCAACAGAGGTTCAACCTAAACCGGATCCGTACAATATCTCGCCCAAACGGGGCTTTTGGGCCTACAGTCTTGAGTTTCGCTCACTGCAAGGAATACAAATGAACGTGTTGCCTTCAACGTCTCCGCCAAAGTACGTCAGCCTGCTGGGTCATGGCGGTCTGTTGCCGTTTATCTTTCTGGCGCTGCTGATCCCGTTCTCTCTCGACTATCGGCCGTTGTTTGCGATTGCGCTTGTTAACTATGGCGCAGTCATCCTGAGCTTCGTCGGCGCATTACACTGGGGCTTCGCCATGACCGTGCAAGACATGAACGCCGAGCAGGGCCGCGACCGATTCATCTGGAGTGTCATTCCTGCGCTTATTGCTTGGATTGCCACGTTACTGCCAATGCCATTGGGTTGCTTATTGTTGGTCATCGGTTTAGTTGTCCACTTCCGGCAGGACAGGCAGCTGTTGCGGGTTATGAGCTTGCCCGCTTGGTACATGCTGATGCGATTACGGCTTACCCTCGTGGCAAGCGTCTGCTTGCTGCTTGCAGCGATCGTTGAGGCGCTTCACTTATGAAGCCTCGTGTGCCCGGCTCGTTGCCCGTGCCTGGCAGCCGCTTATCGCGGTTGATGCGTTTTGGCAGTTTGGCCTCGGGCGTCGCGGGCGGCATGCTAGCCGAAGGCGCTCGGCAGTGGGTTGAGGGCAAACGTCCGGCGCTTAGAGAACTGCTGTTGACGTCGGGCAATGTGCATCGGGTGGTCGAGCAACTGTCGCAACTGCGTGGCGCCGCCATGAAGGTTGGGCAGTTGTTATCGATGGATGCAGGTGATTTATTGCCGCGCGAGTTCAGCGAAATCCTTTCTCGCCTGCGTTGCGACGCTCATCCTATGCCCATGAGCCAGTTGGTGGCAGTCCTCAACGAAAGCTGGGGCAAGGGTTGGGAAGGGCGCTTCGAACGGTTTTCCTTCACGCCATTGGCGGCAGCGTCCATCGGCCAGGTTCATGAGGCGAAAGGTAAGGACGGCCAACGCCTGGCGATCAAGGTGCAATACCCCGGCGTGCGCGAGAGTATTTCCAGCGATGTGGATAACGTTGCTACCTTGCTGCGAATGTCCGGGATGCTGCCTAAGAGCATGGATGTCGGCCCATTGCTCCAAGAGGCCAAGCGTCAGCTCCAGGATGAAGCGGACTACCTGAAAGAAACCGAGCACTTACGGCGCTTTGATCAACTGCTGGCCGACAGTCCTGACTTTCTGGTTCCTCGTGCGTATGCCCAGTTCAGCACGCCGAATATTTTGGTGATGTCCTTCGTCGACGGAGTAGCGGTGGAGTCGCTCGAGCACGCGCCCCAGGCAGAGCGCGACCGGATCATCATGTTGCTATTCGGCCTGTTTCTGCGCGAGGTGTTCGAGTTCCAGTGCGTGCAGACCGACCCTAACTTTGCCAATTACCGTTATCAGCAAGACTCCGGTCGCATGGTGTTGTTGGACTTCGGCGCCACGCGACTTTATAACCGCTGCAGTACAGAGGCTTATCGCCGCTTGCTGATGGCTGGCCTGCATGAAGACCGTGCCGCCATCACCAACGCCGCGTTGGACGTTGGCTACTTTCAGTCTGAAACTCTGCCCAAACACCAAGCGGTGCTGACTGACCTCATTACACAGGCCTGCGAACCATTGCGGCAACAAGGCGCCTATGATTTTGCCACGTCTGACCTGGCCGTACGCCTGCGTGATACCGGTTGGGATCTAGGTGTCGACCGCGACTTCTGGCACACGCCACCTCTGGATGTACTGTTGCTGCATCGCAAGGTGGGAGGATTGTACCTGTTGGCCGCGAAACTGAAGGCTCGGGTGAATGTCCGGAGGCTGTTCGAGCCTTACGTCACTTGAGCGATTCATGACCGAGTTTCAGATGAGCTCGTTGGCGGAGTACCGAGCAAAACGAAATTTTTATTTCAACTCGATGACTCCTCCGTAAAGCGAAGAGAGTCGAAATAGCGCTCGTTCCAGTACCTATTGTCCAGAGAGTCAGTACGTATTGTTTTGCCTGTTCTGGGGGAGTGGATGAACTGGTTATCGCCTATGTATAGCCCTACGTGATTCACTTGTCCCTGATCACCGTGCTTGAAAAAAACGGCATCACCGGGTTGCAGGTCAGCACGATCTATACGCGGGAACCCTTCATTTATCATAACTTTAGTTGTCCGAGGTAACTCCACACCTGCTTCGCTGCGGAACAGATAAACCAGCAATCCGCTGCAGTCGAACCCCGTCTCTTCGCTCGTGCCTCCCCACTTGTAGGGAGTGCCGATCAGTTCTTGCGCCCGCAGGATGATGCGTTCACTGGTGTCCGATTCATTGACAGCATCGGAGTTACTCTGAATTGAGGCAGTGTATAGGGGGGGAGGCTGATCATTCGCTCCACAACTAAGCGAAGCGGAGCTCAAAACCACGATGGATAGTGCAAATGCTGGGATGTTCACCTTCTTACCACTCGGGAGATTTCGACGAGCAGAAGTTTAGGGTTGCAGTGGTGAAGGCAATGCCGGAAATAGGCTTAAGATTCGTAGGAAATTTCCGAAGCCCTTTTCAGTTGTTTGCCGCTTTTGCCAGCTTGATTGGCAAGATCAAATCCACTCCCTGATTGCGCTCGTTCCCAACCTCCCGACCAACTGGAAATCACTCAGACGCCAGCGTAGGTCTACAGCATGACTTAGCGATTTCGTCCTCAACGTCAAATGCGTCGGCGAAGACGTCAGCGAGAAGCCGGATGCACGCTGGGAGTGTTCTCGGTCTAGCAACGCGGCGACCGATGCCGTGTGTGAGTGGTATCGGCGAGAAAGAACGATTAAATTGCAGGTGGGCAGGTCGGCGCGCAGTTTGCATCCTGAGCGGGTATCCTTATGCGCAGACTTTAGGATACGGTTTCGAACGGCTGGCGCTGTTAAAAATCGTAGTCTTTGCGTTGCTATGAAAGTTAGCTACTGCGCCCACGGCATGGACACATTGCAGCGTGCATAACCGGGAAGGCGTGAAATTGTTGGAGGCCTATGTGCCTCTCTAACTAATCAATTCCTAAGCTTTGTACCGGAAAACTTATGACTCAGGTTGCTCAATATTACCTTGGCGTATGGAAGCGGCGTTTGATCCAGCGCCCCTCAGGGTACTCGGACAGCGAAACTCAAGTGTATTGGCTACAGACACCGCGATTGTTTGCAGATCTGCGTATTCCCCAAAATCCGCTTCCACGCCTTGCGCTAGAGAATCTTAGCGACTCTCAGTGCCAGGCGTTATGTGAACAGCAGGGTTTTGCTGGGGTGACCCAAGTAGACGCCGACATTTGCCAATGGCATCGTAAAATGGACTATCAGCCGGACAGCGGCGATGAGGACATTGGACGCATGCACTTTGTAACCAATGATTGCCTCATAGAAACAGCTTTGGACGAAAGCTACTACGAAATATGGGATCGATTGCCCTTGTCTCTTGGCGCTTGTCGTGGCCAATGGTTGCAGGCGATGGATGATCCATCGCGTCAGGGCTGTTTGCTATTAGCCGGAGACTACTTTCTGTTCGCCGCTAGCCGTCCTGGGCCACCGTTGTCGGGCACTCATTTGCGAGAAATGTTCAGCCAATCTGAAAACTCAAAAGCAACCGCTTCTCTTTTTGAGTGCGAATTATCTTTTGGCCAACATCACGCAGGGGATGCACTGTAGTGGTCAACCAATCCCGGACACGACGTTAAGTTCTTCCTCGGCCCGCGCTGGTGCCAACCCCTCGTTGAACTGGTGAGGCCGAATCCAGTTGTAGCGATGCATCAAAAAGTGGCTGATATCGCGCTGTGCTTCCTGCGCAGTTCGATAGCCCACGGTCGGTATCCATTCTGTTTTCAAGCTACGAAATACGCGCTCCATCGGTGCGTTATCCCAGCAGTTTCCTCGTCGACTCATGCTCTGACGCATGCGGTATCGCCACAACCGCTGGCGAAAGAGTCGGCTTGCATATTGCGATCCCTGGTCCGAGTGGAATAGCAGATCCGAAGGCCTGCCACGCTGCTCGTAAGCCATATCCAGCGCTTTGATCACCAACTCAGCGTCTGGCTTTTCCGACAGCGCCCAGCCCACGATCCGACGCGTACAAAGATCCAGGACGACAGCCAGGTAATGCCACTTTCCTTGTGCCCAAATGTAGGTGATATCGCCGCACCAGACTTGATTGGGCGCAGGCACGTCGAACTCGCGATTCAATGTGTTCGGGATATCCAGTCTTTCTACTGTTGCTCGTTTGTAGGCATGGGAGCCGGGTTGTTTGCTGACTAAATCAAGCTCGCGCATCAAGCTACGCACTTTGAATCGACCGAGTTGCTCACCGTCTTCACGCATCAGTGACAGGATGCTGCGACTGCCCGCAGAGCTGCGACTTTGCGAGAACAGCTCACTTACGCGACTACGCAATCGAAGCCGTTCGACATCCGGCGTGCGGCGCCGCAGGCGCTGGGCGTAGTAACACGAGCGAGTGACGTCAAACACCTTGCACAGCCAATCAACCGGCTCATGTGCCCTCAACTGGTCAATCAGCGCGAACGCTCGTGATCTTCCGACATCAAGAGCGCGGTAGCCTTTTTTAGTATTGATTTCTCTCGCTCAAGCCGAGCAATCCGGGCTTCCAGCTCCTGAATTTTTTGCTGTTCCGGAGTCAGTGCCTTGCTCTGCGGAGTGACGCCTTTATGTTCTTTCTGAATCTGGTCAACCCAGCGGCGCAATGCCGACTCACCAATGCCGAGCGAACGGCTGGCTTCGATGTAGCTGTAGTTTTGTTTGAGCACAAGGTCAGCAGCCTCGCGCTTGAATTCAGGAGTAAAGGAGCGGCGTTGTTTAGTCATCTGACACCTCGATCTGGCGAGCATTCTCGCCTAAATGGGTGTCCGGTTTCATTAGACTACTACATCTTGCGAATATTGAGCTTGTTCTTCCTGTCGTGGAGCTACGACTAGATAAATTTGGCGGAATTCTAGAGCAAAGCGAGGAGGGGTATAGGCCATCGAGTTGGAGTCGTATCAACCTCCATGTCGTTTTCGATCAGGTTGACCCTCAGCTCATTCGTGAGCAATTTATGCCTGCCATTTCTCAGGGGTACTCCCTCGTACCTGGATCCCCTAGCGACCGTTGGGCTGGAGTCATTACTAGGGATAACCTGATTGAGCTTGGGGAGCGTGTCGTTGCCTCAATGCCAGCGGCTATGCGGGGCCGGGCCTCCTCACCACTAAAGGTCGGCTTCAATAACCTCAATGTTAGCTTTGAAGCTGTTCGGGCAGCTCTCAAGACGCAGCACTTTGATGGTAAGCACATCATTGCGATGGGTAAGAGCGAGTGGGACAGCCTGCGGTGGAACGATCATACGATCGCGGACAAGAAGACGATTATTAATGAAGCCGATCTGGTATTCACTGCCGCAGCCAACCCTGAGGCCTACGTGAGAGCTCGTGATGGGTTGAAGGCTGCTCAGGTCAATGCGCGCCTTCTTGATTGCTCAGATGCACACTCGCTTAGCACCTCAACCGACAAAGACCGCGTTGGAAACTGTTTTACTTGGATCAAGGCAGACTCAACATTTCAGGGGCTCCTTCAAGCGATCCATGAGTTCGATGATCGCGTGTATGTAGGCGATGCCCCTCCCAAACGAAAGAAGATCGAGCAGAACAAAACCAAATTTATAAGCTCAATCAAGGTTAAGAAGGTCGAAGACTCGGGGCTTTCTGAACCTTGGTTCGATTTGGACATCCCGCTCAACCCTGATCTGGTGGCAATCATCGGCAACAAAGGCAGTGGTAAGAGCGCTCTTTCCGATGTCATCGCGTTGGTCGGCAACACAAAGCATTACGCGAAATTTTCATTCCTCAAAAACACGCGGTTCCGTAGCCCGAAGCGCAAGTTCGCAGAACATTTTTTGGGCTCATTGACCTGGCTCGATGGCTCTGTGATGGAGAAGACTTTGCAGGAGGATCCTGAGCCAAGCAGCGTCGAGCGGGTCAAATATCTACCGCAAAGCTATTTGGAAGATCTATGCAATGAACTGGGTGAGGGCGGATCCTCAACTTTTGATGCGGAGCTGCGAAAAATTATTTACTCCCACGTGCCCGAGGAGGAGAGGCTCGGCAAGGCTTCTATGGACGAACTACTAGATTTCAAGGTCGCAGAAATTGAGCAGGCTCGCAAAGGTGTGAGGGAGAGTATCACCAAGATTAACGCGGAAATTATTGAGGTGGAGCGCCGGGCGACAAATGATTTTCTGAGATCGTTGCAAGAATTAATGGCGGCTAAGCAGGGGGAAATCGCCGCGCTGGAGGATGCCCAGCCACAACCGGTACTCGACCCAAGTGCTTCACCTGAAGCTTTGGCTGAGTCAAAGCAGGCGGCTGAACAGGTGGATATTCTCGAGAGCGAGGGCCGTAAGATTGAAGCTGAGGAGGCTGCGCTCAAGAGCACAAGAGCGACGGCGCTTAAAAGAGAAGCGGTTGCCAAAAGAATTTCTACCGCACTGACTAATTACGGTAATCAACATGCGACCTTCGTTGCGGAGCTGAAAGATTTACTCGCTGATCTGGATGTAGAGTTGCCGATCGATTCCCTAGTGCAATTGAAGGTCGATGCCGGGCCGGTCGATGCCATCGCAGCAACGGCTCAAGCGCAGGTGGCTGCGATTGACGCTGACTTAAAAAACGAAGATCAGGGCAGCATTTCACAGCGAAGGTTGCTCGCTGCGGCCCAGCTTGTTGAAGCCAAAAGCCAGCTCGGAGAGGCGCAACGACTTTATGTTCTCTACAAAGAAAATTTAGCGAGCTGGGAGCGTGCCAAAGCGGAGCTGATTGGATCACCAGATAAGCCAAGTAGCCTTTTGCAGCTGCAAGATGAAATTGCTTCCTTGGCAAATTTGCCGGAGCAGCAAGCGAGGCTTCGTACTGAACGCTCCGAAAAGACTCGTGAAATGCATGGCTTGATTCAGGCCATGGTTGATGAGTTCAGCCGACTCTATCTCCCTGTCCAGCGCTTCGTTAATTCTGAGGAGCAGCGTGAGCTCAATCTACCTCTGGATTTCCAGGTTCGGATCGAAGAAAAAGGCTTCTCAGACCAACTATTGAGGCGCATCAATCAAAGGGTCAGGGGATCCTTCATGGGGGTCGACGAGAGCTCTCAGATGCTGCGCAACTTATTGTTGGCTGCCAGTTTCGAAACGGCAGATGAGGCCGTGGCGTTTACAGACGCGATTGATGATTTGCTTCATTTTGATCGTCGAGAAGGAATGCCTGAGAGGCCGATGCTCCTATCTGAGCAACTCGCACGTACCGTCACAGCGCAGGATCTTCTGGATTACTTGTACTGCCTGGATTATTTAGCTCCTCGGTATTCATTGACTTACGAGGGACAGGAAATCGGTCAGCTTTCACCTGGCGAGCGTGGATTGCTTCTTCTGGTTTTCTACCTTTTGGTCGATGAAGATGACATACCGATTGTCATCGATCAGCCCGAAGAGAACCTGGACAACCAGACTATTTTTCGAGTTCTGGTGAAGTGCATCAAGCGAGCGAAGGAGCGCCGGCAAGTAATCATGGTGACGCACAACCCCAACCTGGCCGTGGTGTGTGATGCTGAACAGATCATTCATGCGGCGTGTGACAAGGCTGCGAGCCGGTTCGATTACGAAGCCGGGGCGATAGAACATCCTCTGATCAAAGCACGTGTGGTCGAAATACTCGAGGGCACTGAGCCTGCTTTCAAGAACCGGCAAGGTAAGTATCGATTGCAGTAAACCGACAACCGAAGCATGCACGCTGCACTATCTGTTGGATTTGACGAGATGGGTAAGCGTGCTGTTCGGATAACGTTATCTTATAGGGTTTGTGGTTTGCATCACATCAAGCACCAGTAGTTCGAACTCTGGGACGGTTAATGCTTTCTGTCCGAAACCTCTGATCCGAATCAGCTTAACGTTTGCCGCTTGGAAGATGGCATCCTTCATCGCGTCGTTTTCCTTGGCGTAGGCACTGTCGTGAAGAATGCTGTCGAGTTCGAAGAAAAACTTCGGGGAGTAGCTATCTCGAGCGTCGAACACCACGCTGTCCACAACCGCTTTGAAGAAATAGCTCCGCTCCTTCTGGGTCAGGTTGTCTTTGAATGCCTCAATGTCCAGCACGCTGCTTAAGGCCACGTTGGGGTAAGGGTTGTAGGTGGGGAAGACCCGTCGGACTGCCTCAAAGAAGTTTTCTTCCTGTTGGGATTTGAACAACTTCACGATCTTTGGGGCTGCAGCGTGCACTTGATTAGCTTTGACGCTGATGTCTCCGCGGCGAGCCTGAGCGATCTGTTCCGGCTGTGTATTTCGACTCTGATTTACGATCTGTTTTGCCAGTGGACGATGCTGATTTGAAAGGGCAAAACTGAGTAGTGAGGGCATCTCCAGTTCCTGCATAACCTTAAGCTTCTCGTCAACGAAACGATCGGTGAAGGCTTTGGAAAAACCATGCTTTCCGAGCTCAATCATCACCGCGATGGACTCGAAGGATTGGTACCGAACGGCGCTGGCATGGCTCGAGCTGTGTGCAAAAAACTCGTTCTCAAAGATCGCCACTGCCTGCAAGGTTATAGGGTCGTTTTTCAACTCTTTGGCGTGTGAAACGAGCGTGTTCGACAGTCCCTCCCAGTCCCGATTAGCAAGCATCTGGTACATGGATTCCCTTTCGAATGCGGCCATTGCTACCTCGCGTTTGATCTAGTTGGTTTTTTGCTCGCTCAGATTCGATTTGACCTGTGATAGACGAGCATAGCGCTGGATGTGCTCACGGTAATGGCGCAGTTTCTGGCGCCGCGTCACGTGCTTGCCGCAGATAGGCCCGGATAATGATGTTCTTACCAGCCCGCGTAATGAGTAACCAGGTGGCCCCAGGCCGAGAGCGCCGGCCCATTGTCGCGAAGGATGTTTATCGCCTCGGCAGCAGGAATTTTGGTTGGACAGCCCCCGATCAGAAAAACCTTGTCTTTGCCTTGGTTGTACAAATGCATAACCGTCAAAACCATGATCTGTTGTAGCGGCGACATTACGCGATAACTTTGACGCATTGCCTTCAACGATTCGGGGACAGGATCTTCTCCGCCTGCCCAATCGAAGCCGCGAGGCCGCAAGTTGTAATGGCTGCCTTCGCTACCATAGGCGGGCTCGACGTGCTCAAAACATCCCTCAAGCGAGTAAGCCTCTACGATTCCCCAAACTGCTTGTCCAAAAATATTTCCTCGCTCTGTTGCACTGGGGAACTTAGGGATAGAAGCTCCGCAAACCATCGACAGCGCCGTAAGCTCAGCACCGTCCATACAAGGCACGTTATCCACCATATCGACCAACGCCCAGTTGGGAAAACGGCCAGCAGCAAACGTGGGGTTAACTGCCGCGTAAGCCGCCAGCGCTACTGGTTGTAGTGAGTGGTGGATGTAGGCTTGGCTGGCAGTGTGAACATCCGTGAATGCCCAAACACCTTTCGAAAGCTGGTGGATACCAATCTCGGACAGAAGAGCTTTAGCTTGGTCAACGTAGTTGTTGTTCATGCATTCGAATTCCTTTGCCTTGGTGCCCATTGGCCAATGGCTCTGTTAGGGGGAGTCGCAAGAGATGCCTTAGCGCACGATGGTTTTCGATCACGCGTTCTCAGATTTCCAAGTGTAGTGTTGGATGAGTTGTTTTTTACCTAAAGTAAACTGCAAACATAATGCTGATGGGCCCGTCACCTGATCAAGGGTTTGGGAAGTACCGACTTGACCGTCAGGCGACCTGCAGTATTCGCAGTAGTCCAGGGTGTCACAGTCATTGAAGAGGGTGAGTCGCCAGCCATCGATCTTGACAGACATCAGGCCGTGATAGATCTCATTCCATGACTGGATAAAGCTTCTCATCATGATGCGTTTGCCGAGCGCGACGTCCGTCAGTACCTGGCAGACCTCGCGCGCGGTGATAGGAGAGGTTGTGTTCAAATCAATTTCGATTTAAGTCACGACGCATCCATAGCGGTGAAGCGTCGGTGACTCAAGGGTTTTAGCTGAGTGAACGGGCTACGCAGAGAGCGAAATGGGCTGCTCTAGAGTCCTAGGCCATTTGCTAAACCAATCTTTTTGATAAGTCTAATGGCTGAGTCTCTGTCGTATTTTTCTGGCTGTGCTTCATTTTTATCCAGAGAGTGGCGAAGGGCACTGAAAGCGTTGCACATTTCTATTTGGAGAGGTGTGATGCTTGCACGCTTTGAGGCCCAGCTTTCTAAAATTGAAGCGAAAGCAGCGTCGTAGCGTTGCATCGCTACCTGAGGCTCAAGCATGCCAATTCCATTTAGAGAGGGGTGTATATTGCTTACGCTCGTTTGTTTCGAAATCAGCTCAGGACTCATTCTTTTTTCTTTCAGAAGTTGCAAGGGGTAAGCCTCATTGTACGTCTAGCGTAGTGAGGCCATGAGTGCGATTGCTTGCGTTGCGCAGCTGTCACCCTAAGAATCGGTTACCCTCATCCAGATGCTCAAAGGATATCGCTCTTTCGGGCCCTCGAGGCCCGGCTCAATGTAAAGCTCATCGAGCCGGAACTCAATATTTACCAAGCTATTTACAGTTACCTGCTTTGCGATAACCCGCCGCTACGGCATCAGACTCTGACGAGAAAGAAATCTGGTTCTTCGCAGAAACTTGACCATAACCAGGGCACCCAATTGAGAGGTGGTACACCTGACTCTTTCTGTTACCAATGACCGTACCAACTCCGTTTGCACTCGCAAGGGTTGGCTGGGCTGCGGCCTTCGGAGGATTAACAGGAGCGGTGCCAATCACCCCATCACCAACTGTCTTATATCCTTGCGACCATCGACGTTTGCCAGTCACGAATGGATTGGAGTGCCCCATGATTGCTGAAATTCGGCGATCCCGCTCTTTCTCCCAAGGCGAAACAGGGTATTGCTTGTCCCATGCCATCAGTAACTGTTGCTGCTGCCGAGACATGCTCAGGTTGTATCTATCGAACATGTAAAAGGTTGTCCTAGCGACTAGTCCCTTGACCTCGTCACGCGGCTCTGCGGTTTTTTGGTTGAAATCAACCCGGGTCTTGCATTGCCCGTACTGCGGTGTCACCCCAGAGGCCATCCCGTAGTTGAAATTACTCCGGTCGCCATTCACCTCCCCAACTGATGGGTACAGGTTGAATAGGTCGGCTTCCATTGCTCGGAACACCGGATCATCGTTCACACAATTTTCTCGACCACCGTTTTGCCAGCATTGGCGCTGGTTGCCGAACGTATAGGCGGGAACAATGTGTTCCCATTCAGTCCGTTCTGCTCGGTTTTCTTGCTTTCTGGCCTTGAGACCGCATGAGTCGGCGTCGATACGACCACCTGATTTGCCAACCCACGTCCATTTGCAGCCGCAATACAACTCGCCCATCGAGCTGTTCGCCTGGTCGAGGTAGATTTTCTGCTTTGCTATAACCTTCGCTTCGGAAAAGGTCGACGGAGGGTTTGAGAAGGCGGGGGTTGTTATCGAAAGGGTCAGGATTATTACGGACAGCAGTTTTTTCATCGGTAAGCTTAATCGGTTAATGGGACGCGCAGTATACGCTTGACTTCATGACTGTCGATGGAGGCCAAAGGCTAGGGGGATGAGTATTCCACTGAGACATACGAGGGAAATCTATTAAGAGGGCAAGTTCCCTAGTCACTGAGTGCTGCTCGATACATAAAACAACGAACCATGATTTTATTTCTTTGCGGAATGGTCTTTGCACATGGCCGAATAATACATATTTTTTATGTTGTAATTGTAGCGGGCGTATGCGAGTTGAGTGGTCGCAGGGGATGATGACTTTTCTAAGAAAGATTTAGTATAAAGTGGAGGGGGGTGAAGAGGTTGTTGTACGGTGATGTAGTGATTGCCCCAAATGATCGTTTGTCGGTGGTTCTGTCATTAAGTCGTGTGCCAGTATGTCTAGGATTTGTTTAGTGCAGATATGAGTTCCTGATTTTGAAGTCTGAGGTTTATGTTCTCTTTTTTCAGTCTTGCAATCTCCAATTCTTGTTCTTCGATTTTGGCTACGAGTGCTGATTTTGATTCTGTGAGATTTTCCCGGATTGCTGCGGTTAGAGCTTCAGCTAAGCGTAGATTTGTTAAGTTTTCAATCTCGGTTTTCATTTTGTTAAATTGAGAGACTATTTCGCTTTTTGTCATTTTGCGTCCACTTCTGCTGTGGGACGCTTTTAAAGAAGACCAATAAACCTCTAGTTCAGCGTTTTTTTTATTTATGAATTCGACGAGGTCGGGCTGTCGTCTTGGCGTGATTAAGCTATGGTTCACATTTCCAATGGTTGCTAGTCTGCGTAGTACGATTTTTCTAGACCTTAAAGGCATGCTCGCAGTAGTGGACATTTCCTGTTTGATTGATTCGAATAATTCCAATGCCTTGATGTATAAAGCTCTTGTTGTCTCGGATTTGATCCAGGTAGGCTCTTCGGCTTTGATGTATTTTTTGTGATATTTATCAAGTTCTTCGCTCATTATTTGCTTCTCAATCTGCGATCGATAATTCTTACAACTTCTGCACTCATTTTTTTTGAAAACTCAAGTGGGTGCATCATGGCTATATTTTCATGAGCAATTTTAATGCGCTCAAGATAATTCCTCTGCTGTTCGTTGTACATGTGGTGCGGGCACCCGGAGCAAATCTCTGGTGCACTATGCACGTCTACTTTTGGGAGATTTGTTTCGGAGTCAATGCATTTGGCTCTGTTGTTGTTTTTTGGAAGTACGCAAAATCCCCACTCAAATGCAGTGAGTCGGCTGTAGTTGGATGCGTTATCTCTTATGTGGATATTTAGTTCTCTGGGGGTTAGCATTAAAAATTTAGCTATATCGTTTTTAACCTTATTTGCCGCAGGCCCATGAAGCCGGTCTTCGATTTTATTAGCTGCTATGCGATGGATTATTTCCTCTAGGTAATCAAGCTCCATGTAGTGCTGTACTGACTCATGGAGTTTCTCATCAGTGTACCTGCGGAAATTAAGTGACCCGGCGCTATGTCGAAAATGCTCTCTTAGATGAGCGCTAACGTTTTGATCAAACCGACGAAGTGTGAACTCAGAAAAAGAGTGACGAGCCTGGTGTGGGTGCACTGATTTCTGGATTTCTGCTAGATCCGGATTCTTAGGGAGTACATGAGTTTCATAAAACTGTTTAAACCAGTAGCTGAGAGTTACCTTGGAATATCTTGCTTCGTGCATCCACCGCTCTATAGTCCATCCACCCCAGCCAAGGGCGGCGTCATAAGCATGTCCGCGAAATCCAGCGTGGAATAAAGGGATATTGTGCTTTTCTGCATCCAAAGCGGAAAGGCTTACCATTATGTCGGCAGCTTTAGCTACGAGTCCATGTAATGAACGCCCTATTACGGCACCACTTTCAGTTTTCGGATTCTCTGTATTAAACCACCAAGAACCATCAGGTTTTTTGTAGTAGTCATTAACATCAATCGGCTCGAGTTCGCTAATTCGAAAGCCGCTTAGAAGAAGGAATGTTGTTAGTCCCGCCTTCATTGTTAGCTCGCAGTAGTCGCCAAATTCGCGCAAGTTTTTCCAAGGAAGTTTTGGTGGTACCTCTATTCCATGGTTGCGTATTTCCTGCGCCAGATAGCTAAAGCGCTCAATGGTCAGACTGTCATATCTTGCGGGCAAACCAAAGTGTCTCCACTCGTGATATTTCGTGAGAATATCATAGCTGTTAGTTCCATTTTCGAACCACTTTGTAGGAGATTTTGGATACTGCCTGAATGTCTTAAATACAGATTGTGCGATCTTCGTATCGTCTGACTCTAATATGGCGATAGCTTCATTCAGCATAACGGAGCTACAAATCATTGCGATGGAGCCATAACTCCCACCTTTATACCATTCACTATATTCCAACCCTAGCTCATCAAGGATTGGAGCCATGGTGTCGCGCTTGAGTTTTTTGTCGATGAAAAATTTAACTCCATCATTTAGCCTTCCGTTGTTATAGAGTTTGTAGGATTCATTAAGAATGGCGCAAAAAGCGTTTAACGCGCTTCGGCCGAGGGTGCCATTCGTTCCGTAAAACATAAACTGTCGTACTATAAGTTGTATTTCTAGTAGGTTGAGCGACTTGAGTTGTCTGTTGGGGAAGTCGCGTTGTAGTTGTTCACACAAGAAACGAACAGAAGCAAGGTCTGCGCGAGCGGCGCTGATGCTTGTTGGAGTAATTCTATTTTGTTTGTCTGCATATCCCCGAAACGATTTTCCATTAAGAAGGAGCATTTGACCGAAAATTAATAAATGTTTTGAACAGTTCCAAGAGAAATTGAACTCTATGGTTTTGCCGGTGCGAGGATCTTCTAAGAGAAATACCCTGTCACCAGGTGTGTTTGGAATATTAGCAGATGCCTTTGATGTTAGGGGGCGGCGCGTAAGGGATTTCATTAGTAGGGCCTTATCGGATAATTGGTAAAGGTAAATCATAGTCACTCACGATCTTTTCCCCCTCAAGTATTGTCTTTCGGTCAAATTTTTCCAGTACGGCCTCGATATAAGCAATTTGCATTACCAAAGCGCTACCACGATCAGTTTCGTATTCTGAAAGCTCTTCAAGTCTTTTATTGCATGCGATGCGGTAAGTAATTAGCAGCGCAGCCTCAACTGGAGAAACAATAATTATTCGATGGCCGTTCATCTCAAGCTCTCCGAATGGAGTAACTGCCCAGCCCTCTTTCTGCAGTTTTTCAATAACGGCATCAAACTCTTCGATGTCATTAGACTTTAGAAGGTCTTTTTTCCATCCCAGTTCGATTTGTAACTCGTCGATTGTTATATATTTGTTAGCGTCTCGAAGCTGAGTGATTTTTCGAGCGTCTGCCTCCATGAGGCTACCTGCTGCGCTGGCGAAACTGGCTCTTTTGTCCCAGCGGTATTTAGTCGCGCTCCTATTGAGATAAGTTTTTTGCTTTACATCCAGAGTGTGAGAGGTGGCTTCAGCACCTACAACTTGTTGTGAGTATTTGTCATAGTTTTGATCGCTAGATGTAGGAAGAGGAATATTCTGATTTCTGGTGTCCGTTTCTAATTTGGCGGGGTAGTCATCTAGTATGGCGCGAGACTGGCCAATTTTATTAGCCGTTATTGATTGTCGCCGTATATGGTTAAAGGCGATTTTTTGTTTTATGGTTTCAAGTCTTTTGATAGAGTCTTTATTAGAGTTACGATCCGTTCGAATTGCAGTGGCGATTGCGGATTTCTCCTGAAGTATCGAGTTGTTTTTTGCGACATTTTCGATTATTTCCGCAAATGCTGTGATCTCTGAGTGCTCAGATTTCATCGACTTATAAAGGGTTGTGTGTGGAAGGGCTGCGACAATTATAGGTCTAAAAATATCGCTGTCTAAAACTTGTAGGGAGGCGCAGCTCGCGTTGTCAAAAACATGGTTGCCGGCATGTGGGAAAAGATTCAAGTATGATTGGCGTGTACTGAAATATTTTGCAAGTGACCTATATTGCAATGTGTCATGTCTGTGATGAAGAGTTTCTTTGTGGATTTCGCTACTTCTGCGTTTTATATGTGCTACGGAAGCAGAGCTTGAGGTGATTAGTATGTCGTGCATTTGCAGTGACTCAATCCCCGATAGCTGTACTCTATCGGCGGCTAGAAGCCAAGACATGCAAATTTCTTCGGAAGGGGTTGGCTTTATTAAGAATAGGAAATCAAGATTTGTGAATAGAAGAGGTGCTGGCCACAGTGGATTCGCATATTCTAGATTTCCTTTTGAAGTCAGTCCGTTTTTAATGTAGGTGTTGGCGTCGCTGAGCGTTAGTGGCTGTGCGCTTATTTTTAAATTTTCTACAAAGCTTTTTCTATTGGAGAGAAAGTATTCTTTTAGTCTTATGTCACTCGACTCTAATATTGCATAAGTAATCGACTTGTATAGTGTCTTGAATTTTGTATTTTTCGTAGCCCATCTTAGTTTTTCCGTGTCTCCTTTACAGGAGTCTAATAGTGATTTAAGACTCTTCTGAACGTTTGGACTTTCGAGAAGAGTCGTTCTGAAGTCATTTAGCATCTTTAGAAAAAAGCAGCAAAATCGAATTACAGAGCGAATTAGTAATAGCTCGTCGTGGCAGCTGCACTCTGTTATTTGACTCAAACTTTCGTGGGTGCTTTCGCGGCGATTAGGGATCGAAGGTATGAAAGCGTAGATTTTGGTGAGCTCAAGGAGTTCAATTGTGTGATTGGGGCCCGAATACATGCTGTTCATGCCCCAGTTTATGTAGACCCTTAATTTTGCAATGTACTCACATTGAGTTGATTGTTTGGCATCGTTTTCTTGTAGGTGGTCGGAGTATTTTTTAATAATGTCCGCAGGTAGTTCAGACGTGGGGAATGATTTTTCGCTGAGCCATTCAAAGAAACGGGCAATCATTCTATATTTTGCATAGTTCGATCGCGTATCATCGGTTTGGGTTTGATTGAGGTGATTTATGAGCGCGATACATAAGGGTGTTTGTGAGTACTCGGCAGGGCAGGTTAGTTCATATAGCTTGGGTTTTGCATTTTTGCCACTATTGCCAATTACATAGGCACGTTTTTGTGAATAGTCGATAGGATAATATTTCGCTATATCGTAACCACTATTTGTTTCGGCATTCAGCTTTGCACCGCTATCCACTGGAAAGTATGGCTTATTCACAATACTCTTCCTCCAGTGCTTTCAGTACACGTTCGCGTCGGTGGATCATTGCTTCGAATATTATGTAGGATTTTGTCGTCAATTTTTTATTGTGCCCCATTTGTTCTGGAACGTGCTGCCATGGATCTATTCCATGCTTGTAGCAAAAGTCTACTAAGTTGGTTGCGTAGGTATGGCGCAGGCAGTGGAATGTAAGGGCGGAATAAGAAGCTTCGTCAATGTAATAGGTGAATTGATCAGTCTCTGGTTTTTTTTCAAGTAAGTGGTGGGCTTCAGGGGCGATCGAGCGGATTGCTCTCTTAAATGCATTAGTTGCATGGGCCTTTCCTAAAGTCTCTCCTCTGGTTGAGCAAATAAGATGACCATCTGGTATTTTTGCTCGCCTTCCGTTGAGAAACCACTTAATGCGCTGTGCTAGTTTCGGAGGTACGTCAACATTTCTATGTTTATTTCCCTTTCCGAAAATTTTTATGATGATGGAGTTGGTTTTGTTTTTTTCGGCTTCTTCTAATAGTTTTCTTAAGGTCTTTGTGCTTAGGTTTCTTTTGTCAGTAACTTCGCTAGAGCGTAAGCCGCAATAGTATCCAAGGGAGATAACTAGTTCGTCGCGCTCTCTGATGAATGATGACTTTGCTACTACCCCACTCATTATTATATTGATTAATAGGTGGTTTATGTATTTAGAGCGAAGGTTGAAGTTTGGCGCGTTTGAACTATCGCCTTGGGCTGTAGTTTTTTGTTTTTTGTAGTTGTATGTGAAATTTGGAGGGGAGTCGATTAGTCCGGATTTCCAGCCAAACTGAAAAAAACCTTTCAATGTGGAAATGTGTCGCTCAATCGTTGATTCGCCAACTCGTTTGGCCAATATTAAATCTTCATGAATATATCTTGTGATTTCTTCATCGTAAAGATTTCTCCAGTCAAGATTTTTTCTCTCGAGGTACTCAAAAAAAGCACGAATATCCTCGGCGTTAGCCTTTTGAGAATTATCTTCTTTGCCAATTTGAGCACGGCTCAAAAGATAGAGGGTGGGAGCAAGAATTATTGAGGTCTCGGTCAGTGGGCCGGGCTTCGTGACCGTCCAGGAACTGAGTCCTATGCCTGACCATTCGATCTGATCAACCTTGCGCACCTTCATTGACTGGATCTCTCAACCTAATCGACGACATCCTGAAGCGTAGGTGAGAGCTAATGTTTGTCAACAAATGTGCGTTCCTAAGCCGCTCTTAGATAAACCTCGCCAATACTCGGCACCAGGTTGTGCAGGTCGGCCTCGGCCTTCTGATAGCCTGGATCGTAACGTGTGCAATTCTTGCGTCCACCTTCCTGCCAGCATTGGCGCTGATGGCCGAACTGCCAGGCCGGTACGATATGCTCCCACTCGATGCGCGAAGCACGCTTGGCATTTTTGCGTGGTACGTAACCGCAAGCTTTCAGATCGACCTTGTTGCCGGTGTATTTGCACCCGCAATAAAACTCGGTGGACTGCGGTGCATATAACTTCCAGGCAACCTTCTTGGCTTCCGTGAATGTACGAGGTGCACCCGCCTGGGCGCCCGTGGCGATGAACAGCAACAGCAAAGCAAAACAGCGGACAATCATTGAATCAATCTTCCTTCGGCACAACCCAAAAAATCTGCACGCCGCCATCGTCGCGGTAGGCGAGGGTGACGTTGTCGTTCTCGTCGATTTCCTCGAGCAGCTGTTCCCATTTATCCATCGGCTCATCCGGCAAGCGGAAGATCAGTGCGGCTTTGGCTTTTTGTGCGGTAGGGGAGTTGATGATTTTTTGAACGCGCATACCCATGCGTTCATAAGCGTCAGGAGCATCAGAGGAGGTGGCCACGAGGTTATCCTTATTAAGCTGTACGTGCATACAGTATTTAACTGTAGGCGTTTTCGCAACTGCTTAAAATTCAAGAAAATCCTCTGACAGCGGTTTTCTGACTTTGGTGTGAGTTCTGTCGGTTTTTTTGTGAGAAAAATGCTTGAGTGCTGTAGGCGACGCACCGCTCGCCGAAGAGGCGAGTGGTGCGAAGGTTGCCCGACCGAGAGTTGATCGGGCGAAGGTCAATCAGTATTCCCAGAACATCCTTTGCAGCTCTTTGCTGTCGTTGGTTTTGGTCAGTGCAACCATCGCCAGAATGCGGGCTTTTTGCGGATTCAGGTCGTGAGCAACGACCCAGTCGTACTTGTCGTCAGGCTGTTCGGCGTTGCGCAGAACGAAGCCGCCAGCGTTGACGTGGGAAGAGCGGATGATTTGCACGCCATCCTTGCGCAGTGCCTGCAGGGATGGAACCACGCGGGAGGACACCGAGCCGTTGCCGGTACCGGCGTGGATAATGGCTTTGGCGCCGGATTGGGCGAGTGCCTTGTAGGCGGTATCGCTCACGTTGCCGTAGGAATAGGCGATTTCTACGTCAGGAAGGCTCTTGATGTTTTTGATGTCGAATTCCGAATCCATGGTGTGACGCTTGGCCGGCATGCGGAACCAGTAGGATTTGCCTTCAACCACCATGCCCAGCGGGCCCCAGGCACTTTTGAATGCCTCGGTCTTTATGTTGATCGTTTTGCTGACGTCGCGACCGGACTGGATTTCATCGTTCATGGTCACCAGGACGCCTTTGCCGCGAGCCTCCTTGCTGCTGGCCACGGCCACGGCGTTGTACAGGTTGAGCATGCCGTCCGCCGACATGGCGGTGCCCGGACGCATGGAGCCGACAACAATGATCGGCTTGTCGGTCTTCTCGACCAGGTTCAGGAAGTAGGCGGTCTCTTCCAGGGTGTCGGTGCCGTGGGTGATGACGATGCCGTCGACGTCTTTGCTGTCTGCCAGTTCGGAGACACGACGACCCAGTTGCAGCAGGTTGTCGTTGGTGATGCTTTCCGAGGCGATCTGCATGACTTGTTCGCCACGCACATTGGCCAGTTTGCTCAGTTCAGGAATGCCGGCAATCAATTGCTCGACACCGACTTTGGCGGCCTGATAAGTCGCGCTGTTGGCTGCGCTGGCCCCGGCCCCGGCGATGGTGCCGCCAGTGGCGAGAACCACGACGTTGGCGAGTTTGGTCTGGGTTTCGACTTCTTTTGCCTGAAGGGCGGCAGGCAGGAGCAGGAGGAGGGCCAAAGCGCCCGGAACGAAGGTGTTGAAAGCAGATTTCATTATTTTTCTCTCTAGTAGTGAGACGGTGCTGATGCAGGTTCATCTAGATTCACCCCGAGCCGATCTGAATGCCCGGGTGCGGTGAAGGGAGCAGGATCTGTACCAGCCGTACTTTGCGTCAGAGAAATGTTTAACCTTATGATTTAAAACAATATTTTGTGATCTGTAAAATTCACTGTTGATTCGTTTATCCGGGTTTCCGAACAATGCACGCTTTCACGTTCGGCTCTCCGAAAAGGACTACCGCGTCTGTCGAACGAATCGGGTTGTCGGTATCGGGTTTTCTGCTAAAGAATCCATCGCGCAGGCCGATGCGTGTTCAAGGGCACTAAATTTCTAGGGAGTTCACATGTCACTTACAGTCGGTTTTTCAAACCCTGGCGCAGTCACCATCGGCGGCAAAACCGCAGCCACAATCAGTGCACTGAGTGAGGCGGAAGAGAACGCTGCCGCCGAGGCGTCAGGTGCTGATAAAGATGATGGCAATCAAGTCAGAACCGGTGGTGCTGCCCAGGAAGAAAGTAAGGCCGAAAGCGGCGATAACCTGAGTATCACCGTCAAAATGCTGCTGAAGCGGATGCAGGAATTGCAAAAGCAGCTTCAGGAGCAGCAGCAGCAATTGGCTGCGGCACAGGCGGCGAGCTATCCGACACCCGAAGCCAAGGCGCAGGTGGTCATGTCCATGCAGGGGCAAATCGCGGACACCAACAGCGCGCTGTCGGAAGTCACCAATGCATTGGTCAAGGAAATGGCCAAGGACTCCAGCAGCAGCGGCGGCCTGGTCAATACCACGGCATAAGCATCGCGGGGCGGTCAGAAGAATCGCCCTACAATAAATGACGATTTCTGATTGTTGACAAATGTCGGCGGGATTCGCATAGTTCGGTCTACGCAAACGTTTGCGCGGCTTTCCCGATGAACTATGCCGTCGGCGAAAGTGACGTAGCTTACGCCAGCGCAAGCGTTGCTCACAATAATCATAAGATCGGAGTGAACCCATGAAGCTGCCATTCGCTGGACGTCTTCTTGCTGTCGCTATGCTGGCTGCCACAGCCGCTGCACTGCCTGTCTCTTCGGCGTTCGCCGAATCCCCGGAAAAACCAAAAGTCGCGCTGGTCATGAAATCTCTGGCCAACGAATTCTTCCTGACCATGGAAGATGGCGCCAAGGCCTACCAGAAAGAACACTCTGCCGAATTCGACCTGATCTCCAACGGCATCAAGGACGAAACCGACACAGCAGGCCAGACTCGCATCGTCGAGCAAATGATTCTGGCCAAGGTCAACGCCCTGGTCATCGCGCCTTCTGACTCCAAGGCCATGGTGCCGGTGATCAAGAAAGCCGTTGATGCCGGTATTACCGTGATCAACATCGACAACCAGCTCGATCCGCAAATCGTCAAAAGCAAAAATATCAGCGTGCCATTCGTAGGCCCGGATAACCGCAAAGGTGCGCGTCTGGTTGGTGAGTACCTGGCCAAACAGCTCAAGGCTGGTGACGAAGTCGGCATCATTGAGGGTGTGTCCACGACGACCAACGCTCAGCAGCGTACCGCTGGCTTCAAGGATGCGATGGAAGCGGCGCAGATCAAGGTTGTGTCCCTGCAGTCCGGTGACTGGGAGATCGACAAAGGCAACAAGGTAGCCGCTTCGATTCTCAGCGAATACCCGGATGTCAAAGCATTGCTGGCAGGCAACGACAGCATGGCTGTCGGTGCCGTTTCCGCCGTGCGGGCCGCTGGCAAGGCTGGTCAGGTGCAGGTTGTCGGCTACGACAACATCAACGCGATCAAGCCAATGTTGAAGGACGGTCGCGTACTGGCGACTGCCGATCAATATGCCGCGAAACAAGCCGTATTCGGCATCGAGACTGCGCTGAAAATCATCAAGGGCGAGAAGGTCGACAGCGGTGCCAATGGCGTGATTGAAACGCCGGTCGAGCTGGTCACCAAGTAAGTCCTCTGGCGACACAATGGCGCTCGTCCGTCCGGGCGAGCGCATGGAGATTTTTTATGTCAGTTTCCGCCCCGAACGCTGTCCTCTCGGTCAGCGGTATCGGTAAGACCTATGCGCAACCGGTGCTTGCCGGCATCGATTTGACGCTGATGCGCGGTGAAGTGCTGGCGCTGACCGGCGAGAATGGTGCCGGTAAAAGCACGCTTTCGAAGATCATTGGTGGTCTGGTCACGCCGACCACTGGCCAGATGCAATTTCAGGGCAAGGAGTATCGTCCGGGCAGCCGTACCCAGGCTGAAGATCTTGGCGTGCGCATGGTCATGCAAGAACTCAATCTGCTGCCGACGCTGTCGGTAGCGGAGAACCTGTTCCTCGACAACCTGCCGAGTAACGGTGGCTGGATCAGCCGCAAGCAATTGCGAAAAGCAGCGATCGAGGCCATGGCCCAGGTTGGGCTCGACGCGATCGATCCGGACACACTGGTCGGCGAGTTGGGCATCGGGCATCAGCAGATGGTCGAAATCGCTCGCAACCTGATCGGCGATTGCCATGTGCTGATTCTTGATGAGCCGACCGCGATGCTCACCGCGCGCGAAGTCGAAATGCTCTTCGAGCAGATCACCCGATTGCAGGCTCGCGGCGTCTCGATCATTTACATTTCCCACCGTCTTGAAGAGCTGGCGCGAGTCGCCCAGCGCATTGCCGTGCTGCGCGACGGAAATCTGGTCTGCGTCGAGCCGATGGCCAATTACAACAGCGAACAGTTGGTCACGCTGATGGTCGGCCGGGAGCTGGGCGAACACATCGATTTGGGACCGCGCAAGATTGGCGCTCCGGCGTTGACGGTCAACGGCCTGACTCGCTCAGACAAAGTGCGCGATGTCTCGTTCGAAGTGCGCGCCGGGGAGATCTTCGGGATTTCCGGGCTGATTGGAGCGGGGCGCACAGAACTGCTGCGTTTGATCTTCGGTGCCGATGTCGCCGACAGTGGCACGATCGCATTGGGTTCGCCTGCTCAAGTGGTGAGCGTACGATCACCTGTCGATGCTGTACGTAATGGCATTGCGTTGATCACCGAGGACCGCAAGGGCGAAGGCCTGCTGCTCAGTCAGTCAATCAGCGCCAACATCGCCTTGGGCAACATGCCGGAAATTTCCAGCGGTGGTTTCGTCAATAACGGCGACGAGATCTCGTTGGCGCAACGTCAGATTGCCGCCATGCGCATCCGCAGTTCCAGCCCGACACAGCTGGTGTCAGAGCTGTCCGGCGGCAACCAGCAGAAGGTCGTGATTGGCCGTTGGCTGGAACGCGATTGTTCGGTGCTGTTGTTCGACGAGCCCACGCGCGGTATCGACGTCGGTGCCAAGTTCGACATTTATGCCTTGCTCGGGGAACTGACTCGCCAGGGTAAAGCGCTGGTGGTGGTGTCCAGTGACCTGCGTGAATTGATGCTGATCTGCGACCGGATCGGCGTGCTGTCGGCAGGGCGTCTGATCGACACCTTCGAGCGCGACAGCTGGACCCAGGATGATTTGCTTGCCGCCGCGTTCGCCGGCTACCAAAAACGTGATGCGTTGCTCAACGAAGCAGCGCCTAGGGATCTCCCATGAAAACTGCATCTCCTGCCGGCAAACGTAGTGGCAATTTTTACGGACTGGGTACCTATCTGGGTCTGGCCGGTGCCTTGCTGGCGATGATCGCGCTGTTCTCGGTCTTGAGCAGCCACTTTTTGTCCTATAACACCTTCAGTACGCTGGCCAACCAGATCCCCGATCTGATGGTGCTGGCGGTCGGCATGACCTTCGTGCTGATCATCGGTGGCATCGACCTTTCGGTGGGCTCGGTGCTGGCGCTGGCGGCATCGACGGTCAGCGTCGCCATGCTCGGCTGGGGCTGGAGCGTCTTGCCCTCGGCGTTGCTCGGTATGGCGGTAGCGGCATTGGCCGGCACCATTACCGGTTCGATCACTGTGGCCTGGCGGATTCCATCGTTCATCGTTTCCCTCGGTGTGCTGGAAATGGCCCGCGGTCTGGCGTATCAGATGACTGGCTCGCGCACGGCTTATATCGGTGATTCCTTTGCCTGGCTGTCGAACCCGATCGCTTTCGGCATCTCGCCGTCGTTCATCATTGCCCTGCTGGTGATCTTTATTGCACAAGCGGTTTTGACGCGCACCGTGTTCGGCCGTTACCTGATCGGCATCGGCACCAACGAAGAGGCGGTGCGTCTGGCGGGCATCAACCCGAAGCCCTACAAGATTCTGGTATTCAGCCTGATGGGCCTGCTGGCCGGTGTCGCCGCACTGTTTCAGATCTCCCGCCTGGAAGCGGCTGACCCGAATGCCGGTTCCGGTCTGGAACTGCAAGTGATTGCCGCTGTAGTGATCGGTGGCACCAGTCTGATGGGCGGCCGGGGTTCGGTAATCAGCACGTTCTTTGGCGTATTGATCATTTCGGTGCTGGCGGCCGGGCTCGCGCAGATTGGCGCAACTGAACCGACCAAGCGCATCATCACCGGTGCAGTGATTGTCATTGCGGTAGTGCTCGATACTTATCGCAGCCAGCGCGCCAGTCGGCGGGGCTGAGACATGGCGACGATCAAGGATGTAGCGGCGCTCGCGGGAATTTCCTATACGACCGTGTCTCATGTGGTGAACAACACCCGCCCGGTCAGTCAGGAGGTGCGGCTGAAAGTCGAAGCGGCCATCAAGACCCTCGACTATGTGCCGAGCGCGGTGGCGCGTTCGCTGAAAGCCAAGACCACTGCAACTATTGGCCTCTTGGTGCCCAACAGTCTCAACCCGTACTTTGCCGAGCTGGCGCGGGGCATTGAGGATTACTGTGAGCGTAATGGCTACTGCGTGATTCTCTGCAACTCCGATGACAACCCCGAGAAACAGCGCAGCTATTTACGTGTTCTGCTGGAGAAACGCATCGATGGTCTGATCGTCGCCTCAGCCGGTGGTGACAGTGGCCTGGCGCAAGGGCTGGCCGGTGTGAAGACGCCGATGGTGATTGTCGACCGTGGCCTGGATGGCGTGGATGCGGATCTGGTACGTATCGATCATGAATACGGCGCTTACCTCGCCACCCGGCATCTGCTGGAGCTTGGTCATCGCGACATAGCGACTATCGGCGGCCCGGCGAGCACTAGCGTTGCGCAGATGCGCCAAGCCGGATATTGCCGTGCGCTGAAAGAGGCGGGTATAGAAGTACGCCCGGCGCGCATGCTGGAAAGCGATTTCACCAGCACTGGGGGTTACAACGCAGCGGCGGTCCTGCTCGAAAAGAATCCGCCGAGTGCGATTTTTGCCGGTAACGACATGATCGGTATCGGTGTGTTGCGCGCAGCGGCAGAACGCAACGTGCGGGTGCCGACCGAGCTATCGGTGATCGGTTTCGACGATATCCAGATGAGTCGTTACGTTTACCCGGCGCTGACCACCGTCGGCCAGTCGATCCTGCAACTGGGCGAGATGGCGGCCGAAGTGTTGCTGCGAAGGATTGCTACCCCGAGTCTGGGCACTGATCAACGAATCGTGACCCCGAGTATTGTCTTGCGCGAGTCGACCGCGCCGCTGTCCGGCGTGTTCACCGAATACCGCTGAAACCGAATTGACGAGTAATGATGTATGCCAGCAAATGTAGTGGTAATAGGCAGCCTGAACATGGACCTGGTGACCCGGGCGCCACGGTTGCCCCGGGGTGGAGAAACACTGATCGGTCATTCGTTTACCACCGTATCTGGTGGCAAGGGCGCCAATCAGGCCGTGGCTGCTGCGCGATTGGGCGCGCAAGTGGCGATGGTTGGTTGTGTTGGCAACGACGATTACGGCGTGCAACTGCGTGACGCCTTGTTGGCTGAGCAGATTGACTGCCAGGCGGTGAGCGTTGTCGAGGATTCCAGTGGTGTTGCGCTGATCGTGGTCGATGACAACAGTCAGAACGCTATTGTGATTGTCGCCGGAGCCAACGGCGCAACGACGCCCGGGGTGATCGACCGGTTCGACCCGGTTTTGCAGGCCGCTGAAGTTGTCATCTGCCAGCTCGAGATCCCGGATGCAACGGTGGGCCATGCGCTCAAACGCGCACATGCGCTGGGCAAGACCGTCATCCTCAATCCGGCACCCGCCAGCCGTCCATTGCCGGCCGACTGGTTCGCGGCCATCGATTATCTGATTCCCAATGAAAGCGAAGCTGCCGCGTTGAGCGGCCTACCGGTCGACTCGCTGGACACCGCGAAAAGCGCGGCGAGTCATTTGATCGCGATGGGGGCTGGCAAAGTCATCATCACTCTCGGCGCCGAGGGTTCGTTATTCGCCAACGGCAAAGGTTTCGAGCATTTCCCCGCTCCGAAAGTGAAAGCTGTCGATACCACGGCGGCGGGGGACACTTTCGTCGGTGGTTTCGCCGCTGCGCTGGCCGCTGGCAAGTCCGAGGCCGAAGCGATTCGCTACGGACAGATTGCCGCCGCATTGTCAGTGACTCGCGCCGGTGCACAGCCATCTATCCCAACAATGTCCGACGTACAGGCGTTTAAACCCGCATGAAGAAGACTCCATTGCTCAACATTGCGTTGTCGCGGCTGATTGCCTCCCTGGGTCATGGCGACATGGTGGTCATTGGTGATGCCGGATTGCCGGTGCCGCCCGGTGTCGAACTGATCGATCTGGCACTGACCCATGGTGTCCCCGATTTCGTCAGCACGCTGAAAGTCGTGCTCAGCGAAATGCAGGTGGAAAGTCATGTGCTGGCCAAAGAGATCTTCGACAAGCAGCCAACAGCGCTGATCACGCTGGACGAGTTGAATGAAGAGGGCGCCTTGGGTCGTCGAGAACTACTCAGTCACGAGCAATTCAAGGTTCTCAGCCGACAGGCACGGGCGATTGTTCGTACAGGCGAATGTCAGCCTTACTGCAACATCGTTTTGTTGGCAGGTGTTACGTTCTAACTTTCGATTTCTCATGCACAAGGAATGCGCCATGCAACGCTATGCTCAAAAACTGCATCAACTAATCCGGAGTCTGCTGCTTTTGTCAGTGATAACTGCAACCGGCGCTCATGCGGCGGAAAAAATCGACCTGATCATCGACACTGACCCGGGTGCCGACGACGTGGTCGCCTTGCTGTTCGCGCTGGCCTCGCCGGACGAGCTGAACATTCGTGCGCTGACCACTGTGGCCGGCAACGTGCGCCTCGACAAGACTTCGCGTAACGCGCGTCTGGCTCGCGAGTGGGCGGGGCGCGAGGATGTGCCCGTCTATGCCGGCGCACCGAAGCCGCTGATGCGTACGCCGATCTACGCGGAGAACATCCATGGCAAGGAAGGCCTGTCGGGTGTCACTGTGCACGAACCGAAAAAAGGCCTGGCTGAAGGCAATGCGGTCAATTATCTGATCGACACCCTGAAAAAAGCCAAGCCGCACAGCATCACCATCGCCATGCTCGGCCCGCAGACCAACCTGGCACTGGCGTTGATCCAGGAGCCGGAGATTGTCCAGGGCATCAAGGAAGTGGTGATCATGGGTGGTGCGCACTTCAATGGTGGCAACATCACCCCGGTGGCTGAATTCAACCTGTTTGCCGATCCGCAAGCTGCAGAAGTGGTGCTCAAGAGCGGCGTGAAGCTGACCTATCTGCCACTGGATGTGACCCACAAGATTCTCACCAGCGATGCGCGCCTGAAGCAGATTGCCGCACTCAACAATAACGCGAGCAAAATTGTCGGCGACATCCTTAACGAATACATCAAAGGCGATATGGAGCACTACGGCATTCCGGGTGGCCCGGTGCATGACGCCACCGTCGTGGCTTATCTGCTCAAGCCCGAACTCTTCACCGGTCGTTCGGTGAATGTCGTGGTTGATAGTCGTGAAGGCCCGACTTTCGGTCAGACCATTGTCGATTGGTATGACGGCCTCAAGGCACCGAAGAATGCCTTCTGGGTGGAAAATGGCGATGCCCAGGGTTTCTTCGATCTGTTGACCGAACGCCTGAAACGCCTGAAGTAAATGAGCGACCCGCAGGTGCCAGCCTGCGGGTTTTTTTATTCTCCCGGCTCTTGTTCGACCTGCTCGGTCGGGTACCTTTCGAAAATCTGCTGGATGAAATGCTGGGCCGCTTGTGTTCCCAGATCCTTGACCAGCAGATCAATACCAATCAGCGCCAACTCTTCTGTGGTTCCCGGGCTGTAGGAGCTGTGTCCGTCGGCCCATTTGGCTTTGATGTCGGCTTCGATGCTTAGGCTGGTCATGATGAGGCTCGGAAAGTCGGGAGGTCTGTGCGTCGAGTTAACCATTTTGTCGGGCGTTTGGCACTGCGACTTAGGCATGAGCGGAGCGCTATGCGACACTTGGTCTTTTCCGGCTTATCCAAGGATTGTGCTTTGCAGATCGATTTGAGTACTCCTGACGGCCTTGCCCTCGATGCAGTACGTCAATTGCTGGCGTCGGCCAGCGATGATAAGCACACGCAACTGCGTGTGACCAAGGGCGGTATCGCCTACATCTCTTCGGGGGTGACGGGCGGCCAAAACATCGACGGCCTGTTGTTTCGTCTTGAAACCTGGGCCAAGGGCTCGGGTTATGTGGGTAATGTCGCGGCCAGTGATGAAGTGTGGGTAATGCAGATCTTCAACGCGCTAAAAGAGAATTGGCCGAATCCGCCATATGACTACATCGACGTCTACTGAGCGTCGTTAATATTCAGTCACGATTGAGATATGAGGCGATGGGTGCTGCTCAGGCACACTCGGCGTTTTTCCGGTCATGGGGCAGGGTGATGGCATTTGTCATGCAACCAAACGCCGGAACGGCGGTCGCACGATCTCAGCTTAATAATTTGAAAACAAGGAGGCTTCATGCCTTTGAAGTTCGCGTCACTGGGTGCACTTATGGCCGTTGCCATGTTGGCCGGTTGCAGTACGACCTCCAGCGAGTCGGCAAAGGAATCTGTGGCGACCGATGCTGGTCATGGCCGCTGTGAAGCAACGGCGGCGGAATTCGCCATTGGCAAGAAAGCTTCGCCAGAGTTGCTGGAGCAGGCTCGCGCCAAGGCCGGTGCGCAAAACGCCCGTTTCCTCAAGCCAGATGACATGATCACCCTGGAATACCGCTCGGATCGCTTGAACCTCAATACCGATAACAACCTGGTGATTACTCGCGTCAACTGCGGCTGATTGCTGGCAGCTTTTATGTCAGGCATAAAAAACCCCGTCACATGGACGGGGTTTTTTTAGTGCGCCGAGAAATTACTCTGGGCGAACCTGTGCAGCTTGCATACCCTTTTGGCCTTTCTCAGCCACGAAGGAAACGGTCTGGCCTTCTTTCAGGCTTTTGAAACCGTCGCTTTCGATAGCTTTGAAGTGTACGAACAGGTCGTCACCGCCACCTTGAGGAGTGATGAAGCCGAAGCCTTTTTCATCGTTGAACCACTTAACGGTGCCGGTTTGGCGATTAGACATGGTGTATCTCCAAGAAACATATATTTTTCAGTACTGTGCTGCTCAGGCCAACTGGGCACACCCGGGTATCATAGTCGAAATGTTCGCTTTGGTAGCCCCCCGGACGTGCTGTTTGCCAATCCGTCGTGTTTTCTTTACCGCCTGTTTCGGCTGAAAGCCCCGGTTTGAAAGGGTTTTAGCGAAAAGTAAAGACAATAAAAAAACCTGTAAAACCTGCATAAATCGTCTGAAAAGGCTCAAATTCAGCCGTTTTTTTCGGCGTTGAGTCGAGTCAGATCACATTTTTTCTTACTTTTTCGCTGGAGCGTTGGCCTTGCATTTGGCGATTTGGCCCAGCGCTTTCTGCTGCAGTTCAGGGGTGGCCTTGTTGTCCATCAGCGCTTGAATGTCGCCGGCCGGGTAAGACTTGATGGCATCGGCGCCACAGGCGCAGTGAGACTTGGCCGCGGCGGCGCCAATCTGCGGAGTCGCCGCCTGGGTGCACTGGACCATGTATTTGTCGCGCTCGCCCTTTGGCCAGTCGGCATGGGCGCTCAGCGGCAGCAGCAGAACAATGGGGGCGACTACGGCGAATAAGGTATTCAGACGCATGCGAGGATGCTCCTTGTGGGTCAATGTCTTGTTATCTGAGGGCATAAGGGCCCATCAAGTTCAGCACTCTGGCATAAAAGCGGACGATTTGCCTTCTGGTGAAACAGAGGCATTAAGTGACCGCTCATCTGTGCTAGCATGCCGGGCTCAAGCGTTCTCAGGCTCCGGATGACTTTCAGTCCCGGCGGCGGTCAACGTGCGAATATTCTGATTTGAATCCCAGTCACTCTGGTTCGGTTTTCCGGTTGGCCGCAAGGCTCCTGCCGCTGTAAGGCAGGCGTTCGTCATTGAATGGCCTGGATCGGATCTTGTACTGGCTCATCCCAACCCACGTGACCTTTGGTAGGGGTCACCACTAGGAGAGGAGGCGCCATGCCAACTATTACTCTTCCCGACGGCAGTCAACGTTCATTCGATCACCCGGTTTCCGTAGCCGAGGTCGCCGCATCCATTGGTGCAGGTCTGGCCAAGGCCACTCTGGCCGGCAAGGTCAATGGCCAGTTGGTCGACGCCAGCGACATCATCGACAGCGACGCTACGCTGCAAATCATTACGCCAAAGGATGAAGAGGGGCTGGAGATCATTCGCCACTCTTGCGCCCACCTGGTTGGCCATGCGGTCAAGCAGCTCTACCCGACTGCCAAAATGGTGATCGGGCCGGTCATCGATGAAGGCTTCTATTACGACATCGCCTTCGAGCGTCCTTTTACTCCGGACGACATGGCGGCCATCGAACAGCGCATGCAGCAGCTGATCGAGAAAGATTACGACGTCATCAAGAAAGTCACTCCGCGTGCCGAAGTGATCGAAGTGTTCAAGGCTCGCGGCGAAGACTACAAGCTGCGTCTGGTCGAGGACATGCCGAATGAACAGGCCATGGGTCTGTACTATCACGAAGAATATGTCGACATGTGCCGCGGCCCGCATGTGCCGAACACCCGCTTCCTGAAATCCTTCAAGCTGACCAAGCTGTCCGGTGCCTACTGGCGCGGCGACGCCAAGAATGAGCAGTTGCAGCGCGTTTACGGCACTGCGTGGGCGGATAAAAAGCAGTTGGCGGCTTACATTCAGCGCATCGAAGAAGCCGAGAAGCGCGATCACCGCAAGATCGGCAAGCGCCTTGGTCTGTTCCACACTCAGGAAGAATCCCCGGGCATGGTGTTCTGGCACCCGAACGGCTGGACTCTGTACCAGGTGCTCGAGCAGTACATGCGCAAAGTACAGCATGACAACGGCTACCTTGAGATCAAGACGCCGCAAGTGGTTGACCGCAGCCTGTGGGAGAAATCCGGGCACTGGGCCAACTACGCCGACAACATGTTCACCACTCAGTCGGAAAACCGCGACTACGCGATCAAGCCGATGAACTGCCCTTGCCACGTGCAGGTGTTCAATCAAGGCCTGAAGAGCTACCGCGAGCTGCCGATGCGTCTGGCAGAGTTCGGTGCCTGCCACCGTAACGAGCCGTCGGGTGCGCTGCACGGCATCATGCGTGTGCGCGCGTTCACTCAGGACGACGCCCACATCTTCTGCACAGAAGAGCAGATGCAGGCTGAATCCGCTGCGTTCATCAAGCTGACAATGGACGTATATCGTGACTTCGGCTTTACCGATGTCGAGATGAAACTGTCCACTCGTCCGGAAAAGCGCGTCGGTTCCGACGAGCTGTGGGATCGCGCCGAAGCTGCATTGGCTGCAGCCCTTGATTCTGCGGGCTTGCCGTACGATCTGCAGCCGGGTGAGGGTGCGTTCTACGGTCCGAAGATCGAATTTTCGCTGAAAGATTGCCTCGGTCGTGTGTGGCAGTGTGGTACCTTGCAGCTCGATTTTAACCTGCCTGTCCGTCTCGGCGCCGAATACGTCTCCGAAGACAATAGTCGCAAACACCCGGTGATGTTGCACCGCGCGATCCTTGGATCCTTCGAGCGTTTCGTCGGAATCCTGATCGAGCATTACGAAGGTGCATTCCCTGCGTGGCTGGCGCCAACCCAGGCAGTGATCATGAATATCACTGATAAACAGGCGGATTTCGTCGCCGAAGTTGAAAAAACTCTCGCTGAAAGCGGATTTCGTGCCAAGTCCGACTTGAGAAATGAAAAGATCGGCTTTAAAATCCGCGAGCATACTTTGCTCAAGGTTCCTTTTCTCTTGGTTATCGGAGATAAGGAAGTCGAGATGCAGACTGTCGCTGTGCGTACTCGTGAAGGTGCTGACCTGGGCTCGATGCCCGTCGCCCAGTTCGCTGAGTTTCTCGCGCAAGCGGTTTCCCGGCGTGGTCGCCCAGATTCGGAGTAATTACTATTAAGCGTGAAATGAGACAAGATAAACGAGCTGCACCGAAAGCCCCGATCAACGAGAATATCTCGGCACGCGAGGTTCGGTTAATTGGAGCTGAAGGTGAACAGCTTGGGATTGTGTCAATTGAAGACGCGCTTCTTAAGGCTGAAGAGGCCAAACTGGATTTGGTGGAAATTTCCGCCGATGCAGTACCCCCTGTTTGCAAACTGATGGACTACGGCAAATCGATCTTCGAAAAGAAGAAGCAGGTTGCCGCAGCCAAGAAAAACCAGAAGCAGATTCAGGTTAAAGAAATCAAGTTTCGTCCAGGGACGGAGGAAGGGGATTACCAGGTAAAACTGCGCAACCTGGTACGTTTCCTGAGTGATGGGGACAGGGCCAAGGTATCCTTGCGATTCCGCGGCCGTGAGATGGCCCACCAGGAGCTGGGGATGGAACTCCTCAAGCGGGTTGAAGCTGACCTGCTCGAGTACGGTTCGGTCGAACAGCATCCTAAGATGGAAGGACGCCAGCTGATCATGGTCATCGCCCCGAAAAAGAAGAAGTAATCAATAGGGCACGGCAGGCCTTCTGATTATGTTTATCAACTGAATGCGGAGTACCGAACATGCCAAAGATGAAAACTAAAAGTGGTGCTGCTAAGCGGTTTCTGAAAACTGCTAACGGTATCAAGCACAAGCACGCTTTCAAGAGCCACATCCTGACTAAAATGTCGACCAAGCGTAAGCGTCAACTGCGCGGTAGCAGCTTGCTGCATCCGTCGGACGTCGCAAAAGTCGAGCGCATGCTGCGCCTTCGTTAATTTTAGTCAAGAATAGAGGAAGTAACTCATGGCTCGTGTAAAGCGTGGCGTCATGGCGCGTAAGCGCCACAAGAAAATTCTGAAACTTGCTAAAGGCTACTACGGCGCACGCTCCCGCGTATTCCGTGTTGCCAAGCAAGCGGTTATCAAGGCTGGCCAATACGCCTACCGTGACCGTCGTCAGAAAAAACGTCAGTTCCGCGCTCTGTGGATCGCTCGTATCAACGCTGGTGCTCGTGTTAACGGTCTGTCCTACAGCCGTTTCATCGCTGGCCTGAAAAAAGCTTCCATCGAGATCGACCGTAAGGTTCTGGCTGATCTGGCAGTGAACGAAAAAGCGGCGTTTGCTGCGATTGTCGAGAAAGCTAAAGCCACCTTGGCTTAAGTACCCCCGACAGTCACCCGGCCTCACCTCTGTGGGGTCAGGTGTTAAACGTCATAAATAGGGGAAGAGCCTTCAAGCTCTTCCCCTATTTTGTATCTGGAGTCTGTACATGGAAAACCTGGATGCGCTGGTCTCTCAAGCACTAGAGGCTGTGCAAAGCGCTGAAGATATCAATGCCCTGGAGCAAATCCGGGTTCAATACCTTGGCAAAAAGGGTGAATTGACTCAGGTGATGAAGACCCTGGGGAATTTGCCGGCAGAAGAGCGTCCGCAAGTCGGCGCGCTGATCAACGTTGCTAAGGAACGTGTTACAGGCGTTCTCAATGCGCGCATGGCGCTGTTTGAGGAAGCCGAACTGGCTGCCAAACTGTCTGCCGAATCCATTGATGTGACGTTGCCGGGCCGTGGCCAGACCTCCGGTGGTCTGCATCCGGTTACCCGGACTCTGGAGCGTGTCGAACAGTTCTTTACTCGTATTGGCTACGGCATCGCCGAAGGCCCCGAAGTCGAAGACGACTATCACAACTTTGAAGCGCTCAACATCCCAGGCCATCACCCGGCCCGGTCGATGCACGACACCTTCTATTTCAACGCAAACATGTTGCTGCGCACCCATACCTCGCCGGTACAGGTCCGCACCATGGAATCGAAACAGCCGCCGATCCGCATTGTCTGCCCAGGCCGTGTGTACCGTAGCGACTCCGATATCACCCACTCGCCGATGTTCCACCAGGTCGAAGGCCTGCTGGTTGATCGCGATATCAATTTTGCCGATCTCAAAGGCACCATCGAAGAATTCCTGCGCGTGTTCTTCGAGAAAGAACTGGCCGTACGCTTCCGTCCTTCGTACTTCCCGTTCACCGAGCCGTCCGCTGAAGTCGACATGGAATGCGTGATGTGCAGCGGTAAAGGCTGCCGTGTCTGCAAGCAGACTGGCTGGCTGGAAGTGATGGGCTGCGGCATGGTTCACCCGAACGTGCTGCGCATGTCTGGTATCGATCCGGAAGAGTTCTCCGGCTTTGCCTTCGGCATGGGCGTCGAGCGTCTGGCCATGCTCCGTTACGGCGTGAACGACTTGCGTCTGTTCTTCGACAACGACTTGCGGTTCCTCGCGCAATTTCGCTAGTCGTAACGAATTCTTAGGAGAGCAGGATGAAATTCAGTGAACAATGGCTGCGTGGCTGGGTTAGCCCGCAGGTAAATCGCGACGAGCTGGTTGCCCGTCTGTCGATGGCCGGTCTTGAGGTCGATAGCGTGACCCCGGCCGCCGGTGTATTCAGTGGCGTGGTAGTGGGCGAGGTGCTGAGCACCGAGCAGCACCCTGATGCCGACAAATTGCGTGTGTGCCAGGTCAGCAATGGTGCGGAAACCTTCCAGGTCGTGTGCGGTGCGCCAAACGTGCGTCCGGGCCTGAAGATTCCATTCGCCATGATCGGTGCCGAGTTGCCGGGCGACTTCAAGATCAAGAAGGCCAAGCTGCGCGGCGTCGAGTCCAACGGTATGTTGTGCTCGCAAGCCGAGCTGCAGGTCGGTGAAGGCAATGACGGTCTGATGGAACTGCCGGCTGACGCGCCGGTGGGCGAAGATTTCCGCGTGTATCTGGAACTGGAAGACGCCAGCATCGAGGTCGACCTGACCCCGAACCGTGGCGACTGCTTGTCGCTGGCTGGTCTGGCCCGTGAAGTTGGCGCGTTGTACGCCGCTCCGGTCACCCGTCCAGTGGTGCTTGCCGTTCCTGCCGTGCATGACGAAGTGCGTTCGGTAGAAGTGCTGGCGCCAGCCGCGTGCCCGCGTTACTTGGGTCGTGTCATTCGCAACGTTGATCTGTCCAAGCCAACACCGCTGTGGATGGTTGAGCGTCTGCGTCGCGCCGACGTGCGCAGCATCGACGCTGCTGTCGACATCACCAACTACGTGATGCTCGAACTGGGTCAACCGCTGCACGCCTTCGATCTCGCCGAAATCAATGGCGGCATCCGTGTGCGCATGGCGGAAGAGGGCGAGAAGCTGGTATTGCTCGACGGCCAGGAAGTTAGCCTGCGTAGCGATACGCTGGTGATTGCCGACCACACACGTGCCCTGGCGATTGCCGGTGTGATGGGTGGCGAGCACAGCGGTGTATCCGCGACTACTCGCGATGTGTTTCTTGAAAGTGCGTTCTTCGACCAGATCGCTGTCGCCGGCAAGGCTCGTTCGTACGGCCTGCACACCGATGCTTCGCACCGCTATGAGCGTGGCGTGGACTGGCAACTGGCCCGTGAAGCCATGGAGCGCGCTACTGGCTTGCTGCTGGAAATCACTGGTGGTGAAGCCGGTCCGATCATCGAGACGGTCAGCGAGCAGCACTTGCCGTCGATTGCCCCGATTACACTGCGTGCGCAGCGCATCACCCAAATGCTGGGCATGGAAATGGATTCGGCACAGGTCGAGCGTCTGCTCAATGGCCTCGGCCTGAATATTTCCGCCGACGGAGCAGGGCAGTGGCGCGTTGAAGTGCCAAGCCATCGCTTCGACATCAGTCTGGAAGTCGACTTGATCGAAGAACTGGCCCGTTTGTACGGTTACAACCGTCTGCCGGTTCGTTACCCGCAAGCGCGCCTGGCGCCGCAAGCCAAGGCCGAAGCACGTAGCGATCTGCCTGAACTGCGCCGTCTGCTGGTGGCTCGTGGTTATCAGGAAGCGATCACTTACAGCTTCATCGATCCAAAGCAGTTCGAACTGTTCAGCCCGGGCGTCGAGCCGCTGTTGCTGGCTAACCCGATCTCCAACGACATGGCAGCCATGCGCTCGTCGCTGTGGCCGGGTCTGGTCAAGGCGTTGCAGCACAACCTGAACCGTCAACAGGATCGCGTGCGTCTGTTCGAAAGTGGCCTGCGCTTTGTCGGTCAACTGGAAGGCCTGAAGCAAGAGCCGATGCTCTCCGGTGTTGTTTGCGGTAGCCGTCTGCCGGAAGGTTGGGCGCAAGGTCGCGACACGGTCGATTTCTTCGACGTCAAAGCTGACGTGGAAGCCGTACTGGGTTTCGCCGGTGCTCTGGATTCGTTCACTTTCGCCCCGGGCAAACACCCGGCGCTGCATCCGGGTCAAACCGCACGCATTGAGCGGGAAGGGCGAGAAGTCGGCTTTATCGGCGCTATTCATCCTGAACTGTCGAAATCCCTCGGCCTCGATCGTCCGGTTTTCGTTTTCGAGCTGGTTCTGGCGGAAGTGGCGCTCGGTAAAATGCCGAAATTCCACGAGTTGTCGCGCTTTCCTGAAGTGCGTCGTGACCTTGCATTGATTGCGCACAAAGACGTTGCAGCTTCGGCTGTATTGGACGTAATCCGTGAAAATGCAGGCGAATGGCTCACAGATCTCAGGCTGTTTGACGTATATCAGGGTAAAGGTATTGATCCTGATAGAAAAAGCCTTGCAGTTGGCTTGACCTGGCAGCATCCATCGCGCACTCTTAATGACGATGAGGTGAATTCGACGACGCAAAATATCCTCACCTCGCTCGAACAAAGGTTGAACGCCACGTTAAGGAAGTGACGTATGGGGGCTTTGACGAAAGCTGAGATGGCGGAACGTCTGTATGAAGAGCTGGGCCTGAACAAGCGGGAAGCCAAGGAATTGGTAGAACTGTTTTTCGAGGAAATCAGGCACGCTCTTGAAGACAACGAGCAGGTCAAATTGTCCGGTTTCGGCAACTTTGACCTTCGGGACAAGCGCCAGCGGCCTGGCCGCAACCCGAAAACGGGGGAAGAAATCCCGATCACGGCTCGCCGTGTGGTCACCTTTCGTCCAGGGCAGAAGTTGAAAGCCCGAGTTGAGGCTTATGCTGGAACCAAGTCATAACGACGAACTACCCGTCATCCCGGGCAAACGCTACTTCACCATTGGTGAAGTCAGCGAGCTGTGTGCCGTAAAGCCACACGTGCTGCGCTACTGGGAGCAGGAGTTTCCTCAACTCAACCCCGTCAAACGCCGCGGAAACCGCCGCTATTATCAGCGCCAGGATGTGCTGATGATCCGGCAGATCCGCGCGCTCCTTTACGATCAAGGTTTCACCATTGGAGGCGCGCGCTTGCGTCTCTCCGGCGATGAAGCCAAAGATGACACAACCCAATACAAGCAGATGATCCGCCAGATGATCGCCGAACTCGAAGATGTGCTGGTGGTACTCAAGAAATAAAAAGCAGCGTTTGAATACTTCCAGTTTTCAAAAGCTTGCGATATATTCTTGAGCGTTCTTCGAGGTGAAGAGCGAGTTGCAAAACCAGTCGGGGCGTAGCGCAGTCCGGTAGCGCACTAGCATGGGGTGCTAGGGGTCGAGTGTTCGAATCACTCCGTCCCGACCATATTTTTCAATGGCTTAGCCGAACTCTCACCAGTTCGGCTTTTTCATGCGTAGGGACTTTTGCGGGGGTTCATCCCGTTTTCTGTGAGTTCACGCTGTTTTTGGCCCTTTTTCGCGCTGCCTTTGGCACCAATACTGTTTGATATTTCTCTTCCTTTCTCAGCTTTTTCGCATGTCAGATGGTCTTGCCTAACGCCTTGTTTCCGGGCAATTAGGGCGTTTTCCCTCACCCGCTCCGCGACGCTAAACCCTGGAAGCTCAGTTCCGATTCTTCGTTCTTAAAGGTCACCATCCCAAATCATCGAAACCGGCTGTACGTCACGCGGGCCGTGCCTTTGAAGACAAACGGAAGCAGCGAAAGCACCTTTAGGCCTGACTTCCGATTGTGCGCTCGGGAAACGGAACAGAGCGCGGGGAGGGCGCATCTATTCGAATTGATTGCTGACGGGCTGTGGGCCTCCTGAAGACCCTTTGATCACAAGGCCCAGGGGCCGATTTGGAATCAAACCATCGCGTCCGAGAGCCTGCCTCATACCTCCAAATTCGACGTTTTTGGGCCCAAACCGCAGTGCCAAACAGACCGCAAATTCACCCGACTTCTTGCTGTTTTGGTGACAAACCATTTTGCAGGTAGTTGGCACCGATTGAGTGCCGCTGAACCCTCGAAAGATCCGTCGGCCGCGGCTTCTAGCGATCAGCTCGGAATCTCTTGCAAGGTACTGGTCGGTGCCAAATCCGCTGCTAACTCACAGATGGCTTCCGACCAGACGATTTCGGCGTGGTCCTTCTGGTAGTTTTTGGTCAGACAGCGATGTCGATCGCTCCTCCCTATTTGGGTGCGACCAGTGGATCAGGTGCCTACGCGATTGCCCCGATGCAGGGATATGTGAAGGACTCGGCTGACGCGTTGCGCGCATTGGTCAATCAATTCGGCGGCGTGCTTGCTGTGCTGGGGGAGGACCCAACTTTGCCAGGTGTTCGTACGGCGCTTGGCCTGTCGAACACTGACGGCCTCACCGAAGGCGCGACGAACAAATACTTCACCGATGCAAAAGTTTGAGCGACCGCTCTCACGGGATTCACATTGCCCGGGGCTGTCTCTGCTGTTGTCGCAACCGACACCGTCCTCGCTGCCTTGGCGAAGTTGCAATTCAGCAAGGCCGGCAAAGGGCTAAACGGCGACATTACCGAGATGACCGGTTTGACCGTGCCACTATCGCGCGAGCAAGGCGGGAACGGCGGTGCGCTTGGCTGCATTGAAGGCCTGACGCTGACCTGGGTGTCGGCGACGTCGATTGCCGTCGGCGCCGGCAGCGCTTTCGTAACTTCGGCCGGAAAGGTGATCGCCTACGCCGGCGGAACCATCACGCCTACCGGTGGCGCAAACAGCTTCATTCATCTGTATCTGACGCCGGCGGGTGCCGTTGAGCAGAGTGCGACAGCGCCAGTTCGGTATTACAACCAAGCTCACCAGAAGACGAGCGACAACTCGCGGCGCTACATCGGCTTTCTGTTGGTGCGCTCCACGGCGAACCAGATTTATAAATTCGACCATCACCCTGAGCAAGGCTACGTCTCATACAAGCATGGCGACCCGCAGACCGTGCCGTTCATTCTTCTGAGCGCCGCCGCAGGGGTTGCGTCCTTCTCGACGAGGCCTTGCACGCCGGTGACTGCCCATACGCTTGAGGGTGCTTGGCAAAATCCCGGTACCGGGTACGCGCAGTTCACGCCTTCTGATGCGGGCACGTCCATTACTTCAGGTTGGACGGTCTTTGTTCAGGCTGGACCTGTGCTGAATGCAAGGTGCGCTATCTCAGCGGTTGACGGCTCGATCACGTATCAAGCATCGGGCGCCGCGAGAGCATCCGTCTACTGCATCGGCTACTACTTCGACAGGTGAAATATGGCCTACGCAATTACCCAGACAGGCTGGAGAGCAATCAACGCTGATATGGCGCTGATGGAGGGCGAGGTCTACGTTGACGAGATCCCCCAGACCCTGATTGACGCTATCGACGCGCAGGATGTACTGCGCGTTGCGACCGCCGATCTCAACGCCAAGACTCGCCTCGCCACAGCGCAAGTGACTGCTCTTCAAAGCCGCGTCGATGCAATCAATGACGCGATTAACGGAGATTACGCTTTGCCTGAGGAGGTCGAAGAAAAACCATTGCGAGTTTCCGCGCTGGCCGACTGGAAGAAATACCGCGTTTTTCTGGGGCGCGTGACAGGCCAGCCAATTTGGCCGACCGATCCGGCGTGGCCCGAGCAGCCGGAGCCGTACACCGAAGAAACGACTTTCGCCCGCGTGAATCAGTCCTGACTTGATTGATGCGCCAAATCACATCCGCCATCGAGCGGGTATTTTTTGCCTGGAGAAAGCTGATGAGTGTTACCCAGAAAGATCGAGAAATCCTCGCCCGAACGCCGTGGGGAGAGGCGCGTGGCGAAGGAACTGCTGGCCAGATCGCCGCGGCATGGACGATCCGCAACCGCGTATTTGATGGAAAGACCAATTCCTGGTGGGGAGGGCTACGCTGGCGCCTGCCAGAGGCCGTATCAGTTCAGCTGCTGGAACAAGACCGACCCCAACTATCAGTTCCTGATCGGCGTAAAGGAGATCCCGTTCCGCGAACTGGCGCAATGTCGTATCGCTGCTGACCAGGTGATCGACGGCAAGGCGCCAGATCCTACCGGCGGCGCCACGCATTACTACGCGACCAGCATCAAGGCGCCGGCTTGGTCGGCGAAGGCGAAGCAGACGCTCAAGCTGGGCGGGCACGTCTTCTTCAAGGACGTGCCGTGATGGTCGTTCCGTGGAAAGCGGTCGGCGCAGTGGTGCTGGAGCTTGAGCAGCGCCTGTCCGCCGGTGAGCAATCCCACTACAAGGAACTGAGCGATGCTCAAAAGCACCAAGATCGCCTGCGCGATCGCCTTGCCACTTCTGATTTGCGGCTGTCAGTCCTCCTCGATGCAGCCGACGTTGCCAAAGGCTTCGACGTGCCAGCCACTTCCGGCGCCGTCGGCGTGGATCAGGCAGCCGTACGCGCCCGACTTGACCCAGCGCATGCTCAAAGAGTTATCGCCATCACCGACACCGGCGACCGTGGACTGATTGTCTTGAAGGCCTGTCAGGCTTAAGTCAGGATGTTGCCGCGCTGATCGGAACCAATTGCTCTGAAACCCACTATGAGGGCGTAGATATCGGAGTTCGTGCCCTAGATGACCTCAAACGAGTAATTACCGCCCGTCCAGCATTCAAACCATACTCTTCTACAGTCTTATTTATGGCATAGCAGAATAAGAAAAGAACAAAGATGGTAGCTATTTTCAATAGCTCAACCGGAGCCCCTAAAAAAACAAGCGATTCATTTATATAATTCCAAAGCCAGTTGTGGAATAAATATACAGAATAAGTGAGGGCGGATAGGGTTCTCATAACTGGCCCGTCGCTGAATGATTTTCTTGTAAGCCAAGAAAATGAAAATAAAGTGATCGCGTATAAGCCATAGTTTAACTCCTTCCAGTCTGGCAAGTATTCTGCCGTGCTCGAAAGTGATGTGTATAGTAAAACTGCTATCGACAGCAGGCAAAGATTTACTGTCTGTTTATGTCGTTGGATCAGAAAAATACAAGAGCCAATGAACAGATAAGGCGCATATGCTGTGAAGTAGGCAAATGCTAATCCTGGTGCGTTTGGAAATGGTGGAAGCAACTTTAGAGCTATGGCAATAACAACGAACAGCAACGGAAGTAGAAGCGGCTTCTTGAATGCGCCTAGAGCCCTAAGGATTGCCATTGCGCAATAAAACGAGACCTCCAATCGGAGTGTCCATTCTACACTTCCTAAAACAGGAGGGATCCCAAAGTAGTCACCTAGAAGTAATAGCCTAGGTACCCAAACCTGAAGGCCGGCAAATGGGATTCCAGCGATGTATCTGTCAAGCACAGCTTGCAGCACCACTGCAAAAATAAATAAAGGATATATTCGGAAAATCCTTTTGATGATGAATTCCGTAGTGTTCTCTGTTTGTAATACATGGGTTATTATATATCCAGATGTAAGAAAGAATACAACTACACCTGCTGCGCCACCATATGTAAGCTCATGCATCACTTTTGATAATAGTCGAATGGATGCATGAATTGAATCGTCCTGTGCAATTGACAGAAATAACTTGTTAAATTGATGTCCTATTAAGACACTGATAAATGCGAATGTTCGCATGTAATCAAGAAAGACAATTCGCTCCGAGCTTTTGCTATTCATTCGTCACCGACTTCCGAAGCCGTACCAGGCTAGATGCACGCATTTTACACACCGCTGGGGATGTGGGTATGGGCAAAGGCGTCCATCTCATTAATCTGCTGTGGCCAATGCGAGGCCTGCTCGCTTTTTCCCTACGGTTAGTTTTTTTGGAGAGACCCATGCCTATTACCCAGCAGCAGTTGCTGCAGATCCTCCAGAACGCCGGCAAGCAAGCCGGCGTTTTTGTTTCCGCTCTGAACACCGCTATGCAGCATTACCAGATAGTAGGCCCGAAGCGCGCTGCAGCGCTCATTGCGCAAATCGGCCATGAGTCTGGCCAGCTGCGCTACGTACGTGAGATTTGGGGACCGACCGCTGCCCAGCGTAGGTACGAGGGCCGCGAAGACCTGGGCAACACCGTGCCGGGTGACGGCCGGAAGTATTGCGGACGCGGCCTGGTCCAGATCACCGGCCGGGCGGACTACGCCAAGTGCGGCGAAGCGCTGGGCCTTGACCTGATCAATCATCCCGAGCTGCTCGAGCTGTCTCAGCATGCCGCGATGTCGGCTGCGTGGTTCTGGAAGCAGAAGGGGCTGAACGATTTGGCCGACAGGGACGAGTTCAACACCATCACTCGGCGGATCAACGGCGGCCTGAACGGCTTGGCGGATCGGCTGGCGCTGTGGGAGAAGGCGCGGGCGGTGCTGGCGTGACCGTGCCGGGGCGGTTGATTGGCGTGCTGGGGCTGGTGGTCGGCAGCTTCGGCAGCGCCTGGCAGTTTCAGGATTGGCGTTACGGTCAGCAACTGGCCGAGCAGGCAAAGCTGCATGCCGAAATCTTCAATCAAATGACACAGGCCGCCGCCACGTCGCAACAGGCCGAGCAAGACAAGCGGCTGGCGTTGGAGCAGCGGCTGGCCGCCAGTGAGCAAACCCACTTCAGGAAAATGACTGATGCCCAACGTGACCAAGATCGCCTGCGCGATCGCCTTGCCACTTCTGATTTGCGGTTGTCAGTCCTCCTCGACGCAACCGACGCTGCCAAAGGCTGTGGTCTGCCAGCCTCCACCGGCGCCGGCGGCGTGGATCATGCAGCCATACGCGCCCGACTTGACCCGGCGCATGCTCAACGAATTATCGCCATCACCGACACCGGCGACCGTGGACTGATCGCGCTGCAGGCGTGTCAGGCCTATGTGAAGGCGCTCAGCTCCTCTGCTCCCGCGCATCCCTGAGAAGGCGCTGATTTTCTTGGAAGAGATGGTCTCTCTGGTGCGCCACGTCCGCAAATCTGCGCCTTTCGCTCCGTAAATCCCCCTCGGCGTACTGAAGCTTTGCCCTGAGGGAATTTCTCTCCTGGGTGAGCGCGTCATTGTCACGAACCAAGCCCTCAATATTTTCAAGTGCCCGATCGAGCTTGAGGGTGAGCGCTTCGAATTCATTTTCGTACATCCTGAGCTGGTGCCGGCAGGTTTCGAGCGAAGTCGGGTTACCGAGCCAATCGTCGGTGTCTTCTATATAGAGGGGATCCACGGTAGCGCCTTGCTTTGTACTGTTTGGATATACAGTAATGGGGGCGTGGGCGAGGGTAAGGCGACGAGCTGTAGGGTTTTTGATTGGTGTACGTCTGCAGGACGCCGGGGAGGGATCAGAACACTGCAGGAAAATACAGCGCTAGTTTGTTGATTCTTATAGCGGGTAACTAGATTTTTGACCTCGCTAATTTCGGTATGTTTCCTTTATCTATCAATAGGTTGTGTTTATTTCGGTGTCACCTTGACATGGTGGCTCCCGTGCGGCGAAGTGCTTGAGCAACGTTTTTTTCGGAGGCATGATTCTATTGTGCCAGTACCTTGAAGTATTGTATGACCTCGGTTGAGCAGGCACGTATAGCCTGACCTAAAGAGGAATCGGTAGTGAGCGAAGTTTTAACGTTGGAAGCGTTTCCACATTCCATAATGGTAAAAGAGGGAGAGGAGCTGGCGCAGCAGGGTAGGGAAGCTGTGGAGTGGCTCCGGACTTTAGGGGTATCGACACCAGCAGACCGCTACCATGGGTATGTGCGGGCTATTGAAGCTTTCGGGAAATTTCAAGGTGATGAAGCAGCAGTAAGAAAAACAGCGGACACTTTTGTTAATGCCAATGCCGAACTATATGAGCTGATCAGGGTTCGCACAGCCCTCTTGCAGGTCGACTCGCAGGGATACCTAGATACGCTAAAAAGGATATCGCAAGGACAGCCGTTTCGACACATCGCGGATAACGATCCAGGAAGGGACTACCTCTTCGAGATGTCTATCGCAGCCCGTCTTTTAAATGCTGGGCATGAGGTAGATCTAAATCAGATTGCTGATATCGTCGCTCAAGTCAATGGGCGAAAGGTTTACGTAGAAGCAAAGCGTATAAAATCCAAAAGTAAGGTTGCTTCTAGAGTTTCGGAAGCAAATAAGCAATTGAAGAAAAGGTTAGCTCAGGATAAATCGAGTACTTCCCGGGGGATTGTAGCTGTCAATATAACGGATGTGATATCACCTAATTGCGAGACTGTCCTTGTCCAATCCGAAAGTCATTTGCGTGACAAGCATTCTCGCGTCTTCAATGGATTTATCACAGAAAATCCGGACTCCTTTCATAAAGGAGAGCAGTCGAAATGCCTGGGCGCATTCATTGAATCAAGCTGGCAAGGCTGGATTTGGGACGGCGATTCAGATCCGAGACTCTTTTTCTGTCGCGGTGCTACTTTCAAACTTTATCGAGTAACTCAATCCGAGGAGAATTATGTTCGGGATTTCATCCCAAAGCTTGCCAATCAGTTTGGTTGAATTCCTCCGGTCGGCTTCTTCGGGGCCTGCGCAAAACCTCCTCTGGAGGCCGCGTGTTTCCGTTCGCATAATCACAAAAAAACGGATGTTTTGTTATGGCTAAAAAAGGATTTTGTCAATATAAAACAGTGGCTTAGGTCGCTACAGTCCCCAGCATGGGGTGCTAGGGGTAGAGTGTTCGAATCACTCCGTCCCGACCATATATTTCAATGACTTAGGCCAATGTTCACAGCATTGGCCTTTTTCATGCGTGTGAGTTTTGCCGGACTTGTTTGAATTTGGTGTTTATCAGGACGGGCTGCGCAAATGGATTGCAGTTGCCCGATATTTCTCCGTCGGTGCCGCGCAGTCGAGCGTTCTCGATAAATCAGCTATTTTTTGCGTTTAGCTTGCGAAGCTCTTCGTAGGTCGCGGATTGAACGAACCAGAAACCAGAGATGATGCACCAGCTCAAAGTGCCGATGACGAAGGTGCTGATGGCTGCGAGAAAACTCTGGCTCAGCATTACCAGTGCAGCAATCCAGATGACTGCCAGTGCAATGTAGAGAACGGTGTTGTTGACGCTGATAACGAAGTCTTTCATGTGCATTCCTTGGATAGATTTTCCTCTGGTTACCCTTCATGGGATTCCAGTGGTGGCATCATATTGCCATCGCACCAGGCTTCGCTAGTCGCTAATAGGGAAAGACTCGATATCAGTCATGCTGTTTAGGTGATTACTGATTGGGCTTTTTCTCGATATCTTCCGAGTCACTCGACGTCGCCGCATCTTTTTCAGTTTCATGGGCTTGCGCACCCGCATTTCCCCCTGAAGACTCCTCTCCCTTCTTATTCGCCCTCTCATCATTGGCGCGCGTGCTTTTCGATTGATTGACGCCCGGCAGGGCATTCGGTGGTGCGGCGGAGTCAGCGCTGGTTTTCTCTGTTGCCAAGGCGCATGCCGGCCCGATGAGCAACAGACCGGCAAACGATACCGCCATGATTTTCTTGTTCATCATCTAAGCCTCCACGCGATTGGATGTACTGCATTGGAATTGTGAGTCGGGAAAAGGTGCGCGGAGATGGACGAGTGGTAGTAATTACCGACTTGCAACCCGCGTCATTTGGCAGAGCCTTTGGCTTGGCGAGTTGTCGCCAGATATTGGCCAAAAGCGGCAAATTGCTGGCCCCCGAGTTGTCCTTTCATCGTCAAACTCGCCTTTTTTCAAAAGGTTAGGTTGGCTATATGCGGACGATTGTCATAACCGTTGCAACGCTTTCCCTGGCTGTCTTTGCCTGGGGAGTACAGGCAAAAGAGTTAAGCAAAAGCCATCGTTTCGCCTGTACCTGGGGCTCGGATATCGCCGCAGGAGCGCAGCGATCCAAGCTCTCAGGGATGTCTTTGTATGGCGCGCGTAAACAATTGCAGGTACGTCGATTTCAGCAGCCATGGATGCGCATGACTGCAATGGGGATTACCGAACAGACCTACAACAGCAGCTCAAAGCTTAAACCGGCGGCGGTCAAGCAGACCTACTACGAGCAGTGCGTGCGACATGAACTGGTCCAGCGATAGACGGGGACTACTCGACATCCAGAACCAATTGGCCAATCGCGGTCTACAGTTCAGTGGATGATCCCACTGTCTGAGAGTACGGATATGTTCAGATCAACTCGATGGGTTGCAGGTTTGATGTCGCTCGTTCTGGCCGCCGGCTCGTCGGTGGCGCTGGCCGATCCCGGTAACGGTAAAGGGCAGGGCAACGGTAAAGGCAATCCCCACAATTCCCAGGGCCAGGGCCAGGGCCAGGGCCAGGGCCAAGGGAACAAAGGCAAAAATGCGGGGCGTGACGATTGGAGTCATGGCCCGGCTGTCGACCGAGGTAATGTGATCGGTGTGATTGGCGGCTATCGCGACTACTGGAGCCCAGGCCCTGCACTGCCTCCGGGCATCCAGAAAAACCTGGCTCGCGGCAAGCCGCTGCCGCCGGGTATCGCGAAAAAACTCGACAATCGCCTGCTTGGCCACCTCCCGCGTTATGACGGCTACGAATGGCAGCAGGCGGGTACGGATTTGATTCTGGTCGCACTCGCCACGGGTCTTATCTATGAAGTGCTCAATGGTGTCTTTGATTGAGCGCAAGTCAGCCATCAGCCCAACCTTTTCAGGTTGGGCTTTTTAATACCTTGAATAAGTCGTAGCAGGAGCAGCGGAGTACCATGTCGCGCTCTATTCACCTGCCGAGCTCATTGTCCTATGCCTGCATTTTCCCGCGTCACTTCGTTGCTCGACCAAGCGCAACGCGCCTTGCGATTGGTTTGGGGGACGTCGCGCGGTTTGTTTCTGGGGTTGGTGCTGGCGACATTGATTGCAGGTGTGCTGCCGGCACTCGCGGCATGGTTGGGGCAGCGCATTGTCGATGCAGTGGTTGCAGCCATGCAGTTGCACGCGCAGCAGGGCGATGCGCCGTTGTGGCCGGTGTTGCGTTATGTGCTGTTGGAGGCCGGTGTGCTGGCGTTGTTGTCCGGCACACAACGGGCGTTGTCGGTGCAGCAGTCGTTGTTGCGGGTGCAGTTGGGGCAGAAGGTCAACACGTTGATTCTGGAGAAAGCTCAGACTCTGTCATTGGTGCAGTTCGAGAACTCTGAGTTCTACGACAAACTGGTGCGCGTGCGCCGCGAAGCCTCGACACGGCCACTGGCGTTGGTCATGAAGTCGCTTGGGCTGATCCAGAACCTGATCATGCTGATCAGCTTCGGTGTGCTGCTGGTGCATTTTTCCCCGTGGGCATTGGTGCTGCTGGTGATCGGTGCGTTGCCGGTGTTCTTCGCCGAGGCGCATTTTTCCGGTGATGCTTTTCGGCTGTTCACCCGTCGCGCGCCGGAGAGTCGCCAGCAGAGTTACATCGAAACGCTGCTGTCCCACGAGGCCTACATCAAAGAGGTCAAGCTCTTCGGTTTTGCTCCGCTGCTGTTGCAACGCTATCGCGACACCTTCGCCAAACTCTATGCCGAAGACCGGCGACTGACGTTACGTCGCGATAGTTGGGGGTTCGGTCTCGGCTTGCTGGGCACTGCGGCATTTTACGTGGCGTACGCCTGGGTGGTGATCGATGCGGTGCATGGCAATATCAGCCTGGGTCAGATGACCATGTACCTGGTGCTGTTCAAACAGGGGCAAAGTGCAGTCAGTAGCAGTCTGAGCGCAATCAGTGGTTTGTACGAAGATGGCCTGTACCTCACGAGTCTTTATGAATACCTGGCCGAGCCGGTTCTCGCCGACAGCGGTCACCTGACTGCCGGCGCACGACCGGGCGATGGGTTGCGCTTCGAAAACGTCGGTTTCCGTTACCCCGGTGCAAGTCGTGCGGCACTGGAAGGCATTGACTTGCATCTGGTGCCGGGCAAGAGCATGGCGCTGGTCGGGGAAAACGGCTCAGGCAAGACCACGCTGATCAAGTTGCTGACCCGGCTCTACCGTCCCGATCAAGGGCGGATTCTGCTTGATGGCAGCGATTTGCAGGATTGGGAGGAAACCACGTTACGGCAGCGCATTGGCGTGATTTTCCAGGATTACATCCGCTACCAGTTCAGCGTTGGAGAAAACATCGGCGTCGGCGACACGCTTGCGTTCAACGATCAACAGCGCTGGAAAGAGGCCGCAGCCGAAGGCATGGCAGCGCCCTTTATCGAAGCCCTTGACCGTGGTTATGCGACACAACTGGGGCGTTGGTTTGCCGGTGGTCAGGAGTTGTCTGGCGGGCAATGGCAGAAAATTGCCTTGTCCCGGGCCTATATGCGGCGTGATGCCGACGTCCTGATCCTCGACGAACCGACGTCAGCCCTTGACCCGGCGGCAGAGGCGGCAGTGTTCGAGCATTTCAGCCAACACATGGATGGCCGGATGACCTTGCTGATCTCGCACCGTTTTTCCAGTGTGCGCAATGCTGATCACATCATTGTCTTGGAGCAGGGCCGGATACTCGAGCAGGGCGGCCACGAAGATCTGATCGCCGTTGCAGGGCATTACGCCCAACTGTTCGATTTGCAGGCCCGCGGCTATCGCTAGGAGTCCTGTGCGCTGCGCAGCGCCGCTGGCCCGGCAATCCGCGGAGCAGGTTTGGTCTGCATCAACGCATCGATTGCCTTACGATAATTCTGTCCGCCCAGCGCCATGCTGTTGTTGTGCGTGGCGCCCGGTACCAGCAGCAGGCGCTTGGGTTGTTGCGCGGCGTTGAACAGTTGCTCACTGAAGCGCGACGGCACAAAAGCATCTGCCAGACCATGCACCACCAACAGCGGCATATGAATATCGGCGATCTTGTCGACGGAATCGAATTTCTGCGACAGCAGCCAGCGCACCGGTAGCGAGGTGTTGGCCACGGCGGCAGCGACGTCCGCCAGCGACGTGAACGTCGACTCGATCACCAGACCGCGCACCGGTAGCGGCGAGTGATTGCGGGTGGCGTCCTGACCGAGTTCGGCCGCCAGATCGATCGCCACAGCGCCCCCGAGGGAATGACCGTAAATCAGGCGTTTTTGCGGATCCGGTTGCAGCAGTTTGAAACGCTCCCAGGCCACCCGGGCATCTTCGTAAACGCTACTTTCCGATGGCAGATCACCCTTGCTCTTGCCGAACCCCCGGTAATCGATGGCCAGTACCGAGTAGCCCGCCGCGCGCAATTGCTCGATGCGGAACAACTGCCCGGTGAGGTTCCAGCGCACGCCGTGCAGATAGAGAATCGCCGGTGCGTTGGCTTTTTCCGCCGGCCACCACCAGGCATGAATGTTTTGCCCGGCCTTGAAACTCTTCGGTTGCAGATCGAGTTCCTGCACGCTGCCGGGCAGGCCGCGATACCAGCCGGCCGTGCCCGGTTCGATGCGAAACAGCAGTTTGCGTTCGGTATGTTCCAGCACGGCACAACTCGTCGGCACGCCGATAATCAAGGCGGCCATGCAGGCAAACGCCAAGCGGCGACGGCGCAGACGAGTCATGAAGGAAAGGAACATTAAACGTTTCACCACGGCGCAGACAAAGAACGCTTTTTACCAGATGCCTCGGTCTGCGCGCGATATTTTCGACCATCGTGCATGCGCAACGATTACAAAATGCTGCAACGGCTCAGTCGACCCGCAGCACAATCTTGCCGATATGGTCGCCGGCTTCCATGTGCGCATGGGCCTGCGCCGCGTCGGAGAGTGAGTAAACCTTGTCGATCATCGGCAGGCAGCGTCCGGCGTTCAGTGCTGGCCAAACGTGCTCGCGCAATGCGTCGGCGATGGCGGCTTTCTCCGCAGTGGTTCGTGCGCGCAGCAGCGATCCGGTGACCACCGCGCGTTTGCCGAGGATTGCCAGCAGGTCTACGTCGTTGGCCTTGGCGCCGCCCAGAAAACCGAGCATTACCAACCGCCCGTCCATCGCCAGGGCGCTAACGTTACCGTTGAAGTACGAGCCGCCCATGATGTCGAGAATCACATTCACACCCTGGCCAGCGGTTTTTTCGGCGACGACTTCAGTAAAATTTTGATCGCGATAGTTGATCGCCTCGCCACCCAGTTCACGAATCGCCGCACATTTTTCAGGGCTGCCGGCGGTGGCGAAGGATTCGATGCCGAATTCGCGGCAGAGCATCAGAGCGGTGGTACCGATGCCGCTGGTGCCGCCATGAATCAATACACGTTGCCCCCGGCTGGCGCCGCCGAGGCTGAACAGATTGGCCCATACGGTAAAGAAGGTTTCCGGGATCGCGGCGGCCTGCACCCAGTCGAGGCCATCGGGGATTGGCAACGTCTGGCCCGCCGGGACTGTGCAATATTCGGCATACCCTCCGCCATTGGTCAGCGCACAAACCTTGTCGCCCACGGCAAACTGGCTGACTCCGGCGCCGAGCGCCACCACTTCACCCGCGACTTCCAGGCCGGGAATCGGGTTCATGCCGGGCTTCATCGGATATTTGCCGGCACGCTGCAAGGCGTCCGGGCGGTTGATTCCGGCGGCATGCACACGGATCAGCACTTCACCTGCTGCGGCCACCGGTAGCGGCACGCGTTTGGCTTGCAGGACATCAGGGCCGCCGGGTTCAGTGATTTCGATTCGGGTCATTTCGTTGGGTATGGACATGTCGATTCCTGTTGCTAGAGGTTCTGTAGATCGGAGCACGGCCCGCAGGCAATGATTCCCTTCAATTTGCGCAGCAGCGTTGTTCAGTCGAAGAGGGCAGCCATTTCAGGGCCTGCTCCAGCAAAAGCGCCACTGCAATCGCGCCGGCAGCGATCACGAACAGCAATGCATGATGGCCGCCCGTGGCATTGAACAACGCCGAATAGGCAAACCCGGCCAGCGCCTGAAACGTGGCAAACGATACGGTGGCGCGGCTCCAGGCGATTTGTTGGCGATGATGATTCGGCACCAACTCATGCACGCGAGCCAGGGCCAGTGGCACGATGCCGGGTGGGAATGAACCGATAATCACTGCCAGAACGGCCAGCGCCATAAAGGATTGGGAAATCGCCAACAGCCCCAGCGCAATCGCCTGCACCGCCAATACCAGTCGGATGCCCATCCGTGCGCCAAGCCGATCCGCCAGAAAGCCATAACTCACCGGCCCGACGATTGCACCCAGGCCATACATGACCCACACCAGTGCGCCAATATGCGCCCCGGCACCGAGCCCGCGAGCCACGTAATCCACCAGGAACACCATGGCCGGCACCAAACCTGCGGCCATAAACGCGTACTGGGCGAACAGCAGATAGACGGCGGGCGGCGTTGGCTCAACGGCCGCAACCTCGTGGGTCGCAGTCGGGTGCGGTAAATCGGAAGGCCAGCCAAACCAGCTCAGTGCCGTCAGCAACAACGACAATCCGCCCAGCCCCAACCAGGTGGCTTGCAGGCCAAGGCTCAACAGCGGCGGCACGATTGTCCCGGAACCGGCAATCCCCAGACCGATGCCCAGAAAAATCGCTCCACTGGCCAGCCCTTTGCGGGACGCTGGCACATGAGGCAGTACGGTCGCCGCCACCAGCACCATGATCGCGCCACCCGTAATCCCCGAGAGCAAACGCCAGCCAAAGAACCAACTGACTGATATCGGAAACGCACAGGCAAAAAACGCGGCGGTGACCAGCAGCATCATTAGCCGCAGGGCGTTTTTATTGCCGAGGTGCCGCGCTATCGGTCGGCCGAGCAGGGCGCCGATCAGATAGCCGACCAGATTGGCCGCGCCGAGGTAGACCACATCGTGGGCGGAAAACCACTGCGCCTGAATCAGCGAGGGAATCAGCGGTGTGTAGGCAAAACGCGCCAGGCCGATGCTGACCAGGCTGGCGCAGAGTCCCGCGAAGATCGGTAACGCTGAGGTTGATGTACGCATGACAGCAATCCTGAGGAAGGTTTATGGCGCTCAGCATATCGGCTATCTTTGCTGCGTTAATGCAGCGATTTGGCTTTATTGTGATGCAGATTTGCATCGGGCGGGGACAGAATGAATTGGGACGATGCAAGGGTTTTTCTCGCGGTATGTCGGGAGTCGACATTACGCGGCGCGGCGCGGGTACTGGGCGTGGATCAGGCCACCGTCGGGCGACGGATCACGGCGCTGGAGAAGTCCCTGAGCGCGACGTTGTTCCTGCGCACCTCCGACGGTTATGCGCTGACGGCGGTCGGCGAAGCGGCGTTCAAAAGCGTTGAGAAAATGGAGCACTCGGCGCTGGAGCTGGAGCGGCAGATTCAGGGGCTGGATGATCGCCTGACCGGTATCGTGCGCGTCAGCACCACCGATTCGCTGGCCATCGACTTCCTGATCCCGGCCATCGCCCGTCTGCACGAGCAACACCCGGACGTGCGCGTGCAACTGGATGCCTCCACGCAGATCCTCAGCCTGGCCAAGCGCGAGGCGGATATCGCCGTGCGCAACACCCGGCCTGACAATCCGGACCTCATCGCCCGGCGGATTGCCCGCTGGCCGGTGGGATTGTTCGCGTCACAGGCGTATATCGACGCCAAGGGCGCTCCACCGCAGGGAACGGCTTTCGAAGGCCATGACCTGGTGGTCTACCAGCCGTATTTGCAGACGAACAAAGACATGACGCTGGTTTCCGAACCGCTGCATCGCGGGCGGATTGTCGCCAGCCTGAGTTCCAGTCTGTTGGTGCGCCGCTCGATTGCGGCGGGTCTGGGTGTAGGAGAAATCCCGGTGTATATGGGCGAGCGTGACGGCCTGATCAGGCTTTGGCCGGAGCGCAATCGTCCGCAACCGTATGAGGTGTGGCTGGTGACCCACGCGGACTTGCGCCATACCGCGCGGGTTCGGGCAGTGATTGAACAGATTGTCGAGGCATTTGCGCTGGAGAATGAGTGACGGCTTAAAGCGCTTTGGAGAAGCTACGTCGTCTGACGAAACGCCCTACATCCACAGCAGAATCTGCCGGCTTGTGGGCTTGGGAGACCGGCCCTATTGTTGATGTGACTCGCAGCAACAGAAAATTCGCTTGTGAGTGATGCGCCAGGGAAGGTATCGGTAACCCAAGGAAGGGAATCGGATTGAACGCCAGGGAATTTGAGCAATATCAAAGCACCATCACATTGAGCAAAGGGCATAACATTCAAGCCATGAACGCTATCAGTCGTGAAGAATTCAACGCCAGGATCGAGACCATTGAGGCAAGAATGGATGCTCGGGTCGAATCTGTGTCAGCGAAAATCGAGGGGTTTCTGGATGTTCAGCTCGAGCGAGACAAGGCGCTGCTCGACCGCTACAACTCCATTTCTGCAAATGTGCAGCAGATCGCTCTAGAGTCAAAAGAGGCGGTCCGACAGGCCTCTACGATCAAGGCGAATTATTGGGCTTCAACCGCTGTGTATTTTCTCGGGATCGTCGGCATAGTCGTGGCGACTTACTACGCCAATCAAGCCAACGTCTATGTAGCGATTCAAACGACTTTGTCGGCGGTTCAAGCAGGCAAGGACACCCATCCGCCTAAACCTGCCGTGTCGCCATTACCGAGCACGCCACAATAAAGAACGGCCTTCAAATGAAGGCCGTTCTTGTGGGCGTTGAAACCCTGCCTCATGGCATTTGCGGCAATTCCTGAGGCCGCAGATCAAACACCAATACCTCGGCATCCACGCCGTTGCTCAAGGTCAGCGCCTGTTCCTCGCGAACCCGCACGCCGTCACCTTCCTGCAACAACTGACCATTGAGTTCAACGCTACCGCGTGCCACATGCACGTAGGCGTAACGGTTGGCCTGCAGCTTCAGGGTGGCACTCTCTTTGCCGTCGAACAGTCCGGCATAGACCCGCGCATCCTGGCGCACTGTCAGCGAACCATCGCTACCGTCCGGCGAGATGATCAGTTGCAGACGACCGCGTTTTTTCTGCGCGCTGAAGTGCTCCTGCTGGTAGCGCGGTTTGGCGCCGCCGACGTCCGGCACAATCCATATTTGCAGGAAGTGCACAGGCTTGGTGGCCGAATGGTTGAACTCACTGTGCGCCACGCCGCTGCCGGCGCTCATCAGTTGTACGTCGCCTGGGCGGATTACCGAGCCTGTACCCAGGGTGTCTTTATGTTCCAGCGCACCTTCAAGCACGTAGGAAAAGATCTCCATGTCGCGATGCGGGTGTTGGCCGAAACCCTTGCCGGCGGCAACGCGGTCATCGTTGATCACCAGCAGGTCGGAAAAACCCTGTTCACGCGGATCGCGGTAGCTGGCAAAGGAAAAGGTGTGGAACGACTTCAACCAGCCATGATTGGCGAGGCCACGATCGGAGGCTTTGCGAAGAGTCAGCATGATGAAATCTCCTTGGGGGACGTGAATTCGTCCGAGTGAGGAGAAGGTTACTGTTTACTCTTCAAGGCAATAAGTAGATGAAAATTGAAATACTGTCCTGTTTTGGTTGACAGTTGTGTGCGGTCGATCACGTATTTTTTTCCGACGACTGCGCCGCAGTTGGCCATAATGCTCAGCCTGTCTTGTCCGTTTACCCTTCTTTATCAGTGATGTTTACCTCATGAAAACCGTGGCAATGGTGTTGTTCCCCGACTTTCTTCTGCTCGATATGGCTGGGCCGCTGGAGGTGTTTTCGGTGGCCAATCGCTATTTGAAACCGGAGTTGCACTATCAACTGACCACCCTTGGCACCGAGCGCGGCCCGTTACGGGCATCCAATGGTGTGCTGGTACACACCGACCGGCATATAGAAGATGCCCCTGAGCGCTACGACTTGCTGCTGGTGCCGGGAGGGCCGGGGGCTTACAACGAAAGACACCCGGCGCTGCTTGCCTGGCTGAAAGCAGCCGTACCCTGTGCCGAGCGATACGGTTCGATCTGCACTGGCGCCTTCGTGCTCGGACATGCGGGGTTGCTCGACGGCTATCGGGTTACCACCCACTGGAACTACACCGAACGCCTGATCAAGGCTTTTCCGAAGGCTAGCGTCGCAACCGATCAGATTTTCATCGAGGATCGCAATCTCATTACCTCAGGCGGGGTCACGGCCGGCATCGACATGGCGCTGGCATTGGTCGCTCAGGATCACGGCAAGAAGCTGGCCCAGGACGTCGCCAAAGTGTTGCTGGTGGTGATGAAGCGTCAGGGCGGACAGGCTCAGTTCAGCCCTTTGATGGCAGCGGTCGCCCCTCTGGAAACACCGGTCACCCGAGTACAGAATTACGTGCTGGAGCACCTCGACGAAGCTTTCAGCGTCGAGCGCATGGCTGGGTTGGCCAACATGAGTGCGCGGCACTTTGCGCGGATTTTTGCCCGCGACATCAATATGACACCCATGGAGTTCCTGCAAAGTGCACGCATCGACTGCGCACGAAATCTGCTGGAAACCAGTGATCTGCCTTTGAAAACCGTGGCCTACAAGAGCGGTTTTGGCAGTGTGCGGCACATGCGCCTGTTGTTCGCTGAAAAACTCGGCCTGACCCCCGTGCAGTACCGCGAACAGTTCAGCTAGAGCGGTTCTGTCCGTTACGCGCACCCGGATGTCCGTGATGCGCCCTGTACGGAGGTTGTGCCGTCATCGCAGGCTGCCAAGATAGTTGGCATGAACAGCCTCAACGATTTGAACCAGGCGACCGTGCTGCATTTCGGCCCCTACGCCTTTCATCTGCGCCAACGGCTGATCCTCGAAGGGGATCGGCCACTGCGCATGGGCGGGCGTGCGCTGGACATTCTGCAGGTGCTGGTCGAGCGCGCAGGTCGAGTAGTCAGAAAGGAAGAGTTGATTGCGCGGGTCTGGCCCACGTCGGTGGTTGAGGAGATCAATCTTCGCGTACACATTGCTGCCCTGCGACGGGCCCTCGGTGATGGTGAGAACGGCCAACGCTACATCGTCAACGTGCCGCAATGCGGCTACTGTTTCGTTGCTCCGGTGCACGGCGACAGTACCGCGCAAGTGGCCCTGGAAAACCTCCAGGCACCGCAACACAACTTGCCTGTGCGGCTGACGCCGGTCACCGGTCGCGACTCAGTGGTGGGCTCGATGGTGCGGCAATTGCCGCTGTGCCGGTTGATGACCGTGACGGGGCCTGCGGGTGTCGGTAAAACCACGGTGGCGTTGCGCGCTGCGGAATTGCTGTTACAGCACTTTCGTGACGGGGTATGGCTGGTGGATCTGGCGGTAGTCAACGACGCTACGCCACTGCTCGATCATCTGTTGCAAACCCTTGATACCGATCTTGTCACGCTGTCTGCCCGCCACACGTTGTTGGTGCTGGACAACTGCGAGCACCTGCGCGAAGCCTGCAAGGCTTTGGTTGAACGTTTATTGGAGGCCGCGCCAAGGCTGTCGATTCTCGCCACCAGTCGTGAAGCATTGCAGGCCAGTCTGGAGACGGTGCAGATCCTGCCGCCGCTGGTCATTCCAAAATCCTCGGCGTTGAGCAGTGTCGAGGAGACCATGGGCTATTCGGCAGTGCAGTTGTTTGTCAGTCGTGCCCGTGCCCGGCAGCAGGGTTTTACCCTGCGCGAACAGGATCTCCATGCCGTGCGTGACATCTGTCGACGACTCGACGGGCTGCCGTTGGCGATTGAACTGGCGGCGGCGCACATCGATGCGTTGGCGATGGTCGGGTTGCAGTCACAGCTCGACAATTGTCTGCAATTGCTCAGTCATGGCCGGCGTACGGCCGTGCCCCGCCATCAAACCTTGAAAGCTGCGCTGGACTGGAGTTATCAGCACCTGAACGATCAGGAACAACGGGTGCTGCAACGCCTGTCAGTGTTCAAAATGGCGTTTGCCATTGATGCCGCGATGGGGGTGATCAGTTGCGCGCAATTACCACCGTCGACGCTGGCCTTGATCATTGAGCGGTTGGCGCAGAAGTCCTTGCTGACGGTGGAGCGGGGCAGTGCCGGGGTGCGCTATCGCATGCTCAACACGACCCGTCGTTATGCCCGCGAGCAACTGGAGCGCAGTGGTGAGTCCAACGACTACGTGCGCCGGCATGCGCGCCACGTCAGTCGCAGTCGTTTGGCTTCAGGTTCGCAGTTGACCGCCCAACTCGTCGAGTAACACGCGCACCTTGCGCAAGTCCGGTGTCGCGTAGCCTTCGGTGAAGCGTTGGTATATCGGACTCAACAGGTCCAGCGCTTCTCGATAGCGGTTCTGCCGTTGCCACAGTTGGGCCAGCGATGTGGCACTGCGCAATTCCCAGGCCAGAGCGCCTTGGGTTTGAGCGATCAACAGCGCTTGGCGCAATACATCTTCTGCTTGCTGAGTGTTGTTGGTTTTAGGGCAACCCGATTCTTCATTCAACAATCGATCCGCCCGAGCGCGCAAAATTTCTGCCGCGCTCCAGCCTGCTGCACCGCTCTGTGCCCGTTCAAGCAACGCATCATCAACAAAGCCACTGTCCAGCGTCACCATGATTTCCCTGATCAGGCCGCTGTCATCGGTTGGCATCGGCGCGGCGGTATCGGCGTCGATGACCTGCGCGTAGTGCCGTGCCCATCGATAGAACAGCAGTACCGAATGCTTCTGTGCCTGCTCCAGCAACAGATTCAGCAAAGCACGGGCGTTTTGCTGGTCTCCGTTGTAATGAGCGATCAGGCAACTGGCCAACGCCAGGGTGTAGCAGATCGAGGTGCCGTGATTGATTTGCACGGCGATGTCCAGTGCCTGCCGTGCCGTACGCCAGGCTTGTTCCGGGAAGCCTTGCAGCCATAACACCCGGGCGAGCACCGTCAATGAGGCGACGCTTTGGTCGTACTGCACGCCGAAGCCATGGGTGAAGCGGTTGAGATTACCGCTTTGCGCCATGCGCTGAATCACTTGCTCTGCATGCAGGCGCGCCTGCGGCTGGTCGCCGGCGTAATGCAGCGCCAATACTCGCAAACGATGCGTGCTCAGCGACAGTAGCGGATCGCCGTGCACGCCGAGTCGATCGAACTGTTCGCTCTGTTCCAGCGCCAGTCGATAGTGGCCACAGCTGAGGTTGACCGCCATGTGCCCGGACACCGCGCGCAGTTGCCCGGCTACATCGTCAAGTTCCTGCGCCAGCGCGTGGGCGTCGACGAAGGCCGCGATGGTTTCCGGGGTGCCGCCCCAGGTGTGGTAGCAGGCGCTGCCGAGCGCCAGTTTCAAGGCGATTTTCACCCGAGGGCAAGCCTCATCAGCGTTTTCGAGCAGGGCCAGCGCCTGACGCACGTAACCACCGTATTCCTTGAGTAGCGACAGCTCTTGCCACAGCGGCGCCGAGGTCGCGGCCAGATAAATCCCTACATCATTGGGGCCGACACCGTTCAGGCTCCAGTCCAGCGCCGCGCGCAAGTCTTCCAGGCCGCGTGCATAACGCTCGATCCACAGGTCGGTTGGGGTGTTTTCCCAATCGGTCTGCCCCTGATACATAAGTGCCAGGCAGCGTTCAGCGTGGCGTTCGCGGGTTTCGGCGAGTTCGGCGCACTGGTCGAGCTTTTCCAGGGCATAACGGCGCGTAGTATCGAGTAGCCGGTAGAACACCTCTTCATCACCGACTTCGACGTTGAGCAACGACTTGGCGACCAGTTGCGTGATCGAGCCAAACACTTCGCCGGGCTTGATGTGCTGGCCACCGATCACGGCAGCGGCGGACTCCAGCGTGAAGCCGCCACGAAACACGCCGAGTCGGCGCAGGCAAGTCTGTTCGCAATCGGTGAGCAGGTTGAAGCTCCAGTCCAGCGTGGCACGCAGAGTGAGATGACGCTCCACACTGCTTTGATTGCCGGCGGCCAATGCCGGCAAGCGGCCCTGCAACTGGCTCAACAAACCATTGAGGCCCAGTTCGGCGACCTGTGCCGCCGCCAGCTCCAGCGCCAGCGGAATGCCGTCCAGACGACGGCAGATTTCAATGGCATCGGGCAACTCGGCGTCGCTGAGTTCGAAGCCCTCATGAGCCGCCAGTGCGCGTTCGGCAAACAGTTGCAGTGCAGAAAAACTCAACGCCTGTACGCGATCAAGCACGGCAATCGGCGGCGGGTAATCAAGGGACTCAAGACGCTGCACATACTCGCCTTCGGCACGCAGGCTCTCGCGGCTGGTGGCCAGAATGTGGACCTGTGGCGCACCGCGCAAAATGCTCTCGCCGATCAGCGCCACGGCGTCGATCAAGTGTTCGCAATTGTCGATCACCAGCAGCATCTGGCGCTCGCGCAGGGCGTTGACCAGACTGGTCAGCGGCTCGTTGTCATGCAGTAGCACATCAAGCAGGGCCGCCAGGTGCGAGCAGATCATTCGCGCGTCGTTGATGGGCGACAGATCCAGCAGCCGAATACCGTCCCGATAGTGGCCGATCATCTGTTCGGCAACGCGCAGGGCCACGGTGGTTTTACCAATACCGCCGGGGCCGACCAGCGTGATGCAGCGCTGGCGCGGCAACTGCCTGATCAGGCTGTCGACCAGCGGCTGCCGGCCGATCATTCGCGTGCGGCGCAGCGGCAGGTTATGCCGCGTGCCGGTCTGGGCGCAGGTGGGTTGTTCGATCAATTGCAGCACGAGCGGTGCGACAAAACTGTAGCCGCGCTGTGCCACGGTGACGATGTATCGCTGTCCGGCCTGACCATCGCCGAGTGCTTTGCGCAGGGCCGCCATGTGTACCCGCAGGTTGATGTCTTCCACGACGCTGTCCGGCCAGACCCCGGCGATCAATTGCTGCTTGCTCACGACTTCGCCGGCATGCGCCAGCAGGATCAGCAGAATGTCCATGGCGCGTCGGCCCAGGCGCAACGGCTGGTCGCCCTCAAGCACCAGCCGTTGTCCAGGATGAATCCGATAGGGGCCGAAACCGATGGCCTGATTCGGGGAAAGACTCAACCGCTCACTCCTGCGAAATTCTTGTCATCCTGCCCCAGGCTTGTGAAGCCTCCGTGAAGGGCAGGGCGGATCAGGGCGTCAGTTGCACGCAAGCCTTCTAATCCGCAGTTTGCGGACATATTCCTCAGGTTCTGGCGCCAGTGCAACGTGCAGATTGCCGTCAACACTCGAAACGCTATGGCGTAACTTCCGTTTTTACACACTGCAATGCCCAAATCACCGCTCTGCGCCACGGACAATTAACAACGATTAACTCGTCTGCGTCCGCTCCAGCCTCAAAACTCCGATCAAACAAGTTCAACCTCAGGCACAGACCTGATGGCTGCAATGGAATGCACTCGTCCGGAGGACGGCGCAATGAGCAACGTGGTGGTGGTCTATCACAGCGGTTATGGCCACACACGCGTCATGGCCGAAGCCGTGGCGCAGGGCGTCGAACGGCACCTGGGCAGTACCTGTCGGTTGGTCGCGGTAGAAGAAGTCGAACGCTATTGGGATGAGTTGCACCGCGCCGATGCGATCATCTTCGGCGCGCCGACCTACATGGGCAGCGCCTCGGCGGGCTTCAAGCAATTCATGGAGGCCAGCGCGGCGTTCTATCTGGCCAAACCGTGGCGCGACAAGGTCGCTGCGGGGTTCACCAATTCCGGCAGTCTGTGCGGCGACAAGCTCAATACGTTGCTGCAAATGGCGGTGTTCGCCGCGCAGCATTCGATGATATGGGTTGGGCTCGATTTGCTCCCGGCGCGCTCGGCGGCCGGGTTCTTTGATGGGCAATTGAACCGTCTTGGCAGCTCGCTCGGTGCGATGTCCCAATCCAATGTCGAACAGACGTCCGAGCAGGCGCCGCCGCTCGAAGACCGGCGCACGGCGGCCCATCTGGGTGAGCGGGTGGCACAGGTGGCGCAGCGGTTGAGGCACAAGTGAGGAAGGGGCGATAGGATCGGCGCCTACACTGCAAGGCGCATGCCGGCAGACGCTGGCGAAGGTTGCGATCTTTTGAGCTTCATATCCGGCACTTCACGACAGCGCCAGGCAAACGGGCTGATCCCTTCGCTACGGGTGAAGATGTGGCAAAAGTGCGCCTGATCACAGAAGCCGCATTCCAGGCTGATCTGCGTCAGGCTCAAGTGGGTGTGCTGGATCAACAGCTTGGCGCGGGCGATGCGCTGAGTCCGGATCCAGTCCTGTGGCGAGAGCCCGGTACTGCACTTGAACGCTCGGGAAAAATGACTGCGTGACAACGAACATGCCTCTGCCAGTTCGGTGACCTCCAGGCTTTCACCCAGGCGATCGAGGATCAACTGTTTGACCCGCCGTTCGCGCTGCGGACTGAGGCCGCCGATGCGCGGTGTGCGGGATTCGCTGGCGGGGGCGAGGGCGACTGTTTGTTGTAAGTGAGCCATGGCCAATGTCCGTGTCGGGGGAGGGGACGCACGCTGGGTGCTTTCCCCTCTGGTCAAGAAAACAATGTTTCGCAGTGGGTTTCATTGTTGGACGGGGCCGGAGGACTGACGAGTTAAACGTTGTTAATTGCGCCGCAAAACTTTGAACTCAGCACATCGCTGCAAGTCGGCGACGGGGCGGATCGGCGAGGATGACGACTAATAAGAGGCACACGTTCGGTGCCGTCGAAGATCGATCAAGCAAGGGGACTCGCATGACAGGTTCGTTGCACGCTGCATTGGGCACACTCGGTTTGGCACTCGCGTTGGCGGCCGGTAGTGCTGTGGCACAAGCGCCGCAGGTCGGTACGCAGGCGCCCGGTTACTTCCGTTTGGCGTTGGGCGACTATGAAGTGACCGCGCTGTTCGACGGCTACAACGATCTGTCGCCCAAACTGCTTCAGGGCATGAGTCAGGGACAGATCCGTGCATTGCTCGCTCGCCGTTCGATTGAAACCCCGGGTGTGCAAACGGCGTTCAACGCGTTTCTGGTCAACACCGGCAAACAGTTGGTCCTAGTCGACACGGGCGCCGGGCAGTGCATTGGCGCGACTGCCGGCCAGCTCTCGGCGAACATGCAGGCAGCGGGCTACAAACCGGAACAGGTCGATACCATCCTGCTGACCCATCTGCATCTGGATCACGTTTGCGGATTAGTCGACGCTCAGCAAAAACCGATTTTCGCCAACGCCACGGTGTATGCGGCCAAGGCTGAAGCTGACTATTGGCTTGATCCGCAGGCCTTGGCCAAGGCACCGGCCGGGGCGAAAGAGTTCTTCAAAATCGCTCAGGATTCCACGGCGCCCTACGTGGCCGCCGGCCGCTTCAAAACCTTCACGCCAGGGCAATCACCCCTGCCGGGCGTGGTCGAGGCGCAACTTGAAAACGGGCACACGCCAGGCAGCACCACTTACCGATTTACCTCGCAGAACCAGAGCATCGTGTTCATGGGCGATCTGGTGCACAACCTTGCCGTGCAGTTCGAACACCCTGAAGTGTCGATCAGTTTTGACGTCAACAGTCAGCAGGCCATCAAAAGCCGTAACGCCGTGTTCAGCGCTGCTGCCGCCAGCAAAACCTGGGTGACCGCCGCGCACCTGCCGTTTCCGGGGATCGGTCACGTCACCGCCATCGACAAGCATTTTCAATGGGTGCCGGTGGAATACGGCCCTTACAAACGCGCGGCCAAAGTACCGTTGATCGAGTAAAGTAAGGCGCTTTCGCATGACTGAACAAGACCTCCAGGCAAGGAACACGAGCCCATGAACCGTAACGATCTGCGTCGCGTCGACATGAACCTGCTGGTGATTTTCGAAGCACTGATGTTCGAAAAGAACCTGACCCGCGTCGCCGAAAAACTGTTCATGGGCCAACCCGCCGTGAGCGCGGCGCTCGGCCGTTTGCGGGATCTGTTCGATGATCCGTTGCTGTTGCGCAACGGTCGCGGCATGGAACCGACCGCCCGCGCCCTGGCTATTCTCAAAGAACTGCAACCGGCAATGGACGTCATTTCCGGGGCGGTCAGCCGGGCCAAGGAATTCGAACCGGCGAGCAGTTGCGAGGTGTTTCGCATTGGCCTGTCGGATGACGCCGAATTCGGTCTGTTTCCGCCGCTGCTGCGCCAACTTCAGGAGGAAGCGCCAGGGATTGTGGTCGTGGTACGCCGCGCCAACTATTTGCTGATGCCGGCGCTGCTGGCCTCCGGAGAAATCTCGGTTGGCGTCAGCTACACCACCGATCTGCCGGCCAACGCCAAACGCAAGAAGCTGCGCGACATTCCCTGCAAAGTCCTGCGCGGCGACGACCGTCCGGGGCCGCTGACGCTGGACGAATACTGCGAACGGCCGCACGCGATGGTGTCGTTCTCCGGTGACTTGAGCGGCAACATTGATCTGGATCTGGCCAAGCTTGGCCGTTGCCGTCGCGTGGTGCTTGGTGTGCCGCAGTTCAGCGGCTTGCGCGCTTTGCTGGCGGGCACCGAAATGATCGCCACGGTGCCGGATTACGCCGCCTGTGCGCTGGTTGAAGGCTGCGCCCTGCGCGCCGAAGACCCACCGTTCCCGATTGAGGCGGCGCAATTGTCGATGGCCTGGAGCGGGGTGCATGACAACGACCCGGCGGAGAAGTGGTTGCGCTCGCGGATCAGCCAGTTCATGTCGGCATCGCTGGATATTCCGCCAGCCTGAAGAAAAACGTAAATCCCCTGTGGGAGCGAGCCTGCTCGCGATGGCGCCCGGTCAGTCGACTTCAATGTTGAATGACACACCGCTATCGCGAGCAGGCTCGCTCCCACATTGGTTTTAGGTGACTGAAAGAAAGAGAGCACATCCATCCAATTTCTCCCCGCCCCGCATTGGCATTATTCAGTTCAATGACATTTAAAGGGTCGGGTCATGAATGCTTTGCAACGAGACGAACGGGCGCGCGACCTCGGTTTACTGTTTTTACGGGGCAGCGGTGGATTGTTTCTGCTGTGGGTACACGGCTTGCCCAAGCTGCTGGACTTTACGGCCCAACTGCAACTCATCGAAGACCCGTTCCACCTCGGCGCCCACCTCACCCTGATTCTGGCGATCTTTGCCGAAGTCCTCTGCCCGCTACTGATCGTCGCCGGAGTGCTGGCGCGATTGGCGTGCTTGCCTATTCTGTTTGTGCTGCTGGTGGCGATGCTGGTCGTGCATCCGCAATGGAGTGTGGCCGAGGGGCAGTTCGGCTGGCTGCTGTTGATCCTGTTTGCCACTGTGTTTATCGCCGGGCCGGGACGGCTGGCGCTCAATGTTCGTTTACCCGGAGTACTGCGTTATGCCTGAAGTCCTTAGTCAAAAAGCACCGGGGGCCGATGAGACCGTCACGCTGATCGTCAAGCACCGGGTCAAGGCCGGTTTTGAAGCAGCCTATGAAGCCTGGTTGCGCAATATCGTAAAGGTGGCGGGGCAGCGCGAAGGGCACTTGGGCGTCGACGTGGTGCGCGGCAAGCGCGCCGGCCTCGATACTTACACGTGTGTGCTGCGTTTTTGCTCGACCGAGGCGATGCAATTGTGGCTGGAGTCACCGCAGCGTCAGGCCCTGGTCGATGAAGCCGCTCCGATGCTCGCTGATGGCGACCAGACTGAGGTCGCCCCGGTCAATGAATTCTGGTTCGCGCCGCTGGCCGATGCCGCCTCGCCGCCGCCGCGCTGGAAGCAGGCGGTGGTCACCTTGCTGGTGATTTTTCCGCACACCTTGCTGGTGCCGCTGATCTGGGGGCCGCTGCTCGGGTTGCACCCACTGCTTTCCAACTACGTGATTGCCACGTTCCTGATCACCCTGACCATCGTGTTGTCGGTGGTGTACGTGTTCATGCCGCCCGTGACCCGTTTGTTTGCGCCCTGGCTGGAAGCCGGTCAGGCCCATACACACGTCGAATCCACAGAACACCCGTCACGCTGAAACCATTCATTTTTTGTCGAAGGAACTGCGATGAACGCCGATCTGATTCTCTTCAATGGCCAATTTCATACCGTAGACCGCACTAAACCACTGGCCAGTGCCGTGGCGATCAAGGACGGCCGTTTCGTGGTCGTTGGTAACGACACCCAAGCCATGGCCCTGCGCGGTTCATCCACGCAAGTGATCGACATGCACGGCCGCTGCGTCATCCCCGGTCTCAACGACTCGCACTTGCACCTGATCCGTGGCGGTTTGAACTACAACCTCGAACTGCGCTGGGAAGGCGTACCGTCGCTGGCCGATGCGCTGCGCATGCTTAAGGAGCAGGCCGACCGCACACCGACGCCGCAGTGGGTGCGCGTGGTCGGCGGCTGGAACGAATTCCAGTTCGCCGAAAAACGCATGCCGACCCTCGAAGAACTCAACCAGGCCGCGCCGGACACGCCAGTGTTCGTCCTGCACCTTTACGACCGTGCGCTGCTCAACCGCGCCGCATTGCGCGTGGCCGGTTACACCCGTGACACGCCGAACCCGCCGGGTGGCGAGATCGTCCGTGATGCCAATGGCAACCCGACCGGCATGCTGGTGGCCAAACCCAACGCGATGATTCTCTACTCGACGCTGGCCAAGGGGCCGAAGCTGCCGCTGGAGTATCAGGTCAACTCGACTCGCCAGTTCATGCGCGAACTCAATCGTCTCGGCCTGACCAGCGCGATCGATGCCGGCGGTGGTTTCCAGAACTACCCGGACGATTACCAGGTGATCGAGCAATTGGCCAAAGATGACCAGTTGACCGTGCGTATCGCCTACAACCTGTTCACCCAGAAGCCGAAAGAAGAGCTGACCGATTTCCAGAACTGGACCGGCAGCGTCAAGTTGCACCAGGGCGACGACTTCCTGCGCCACAACGGCGCCGGCGAGATGCTGGTGTTCTCGGCAGCGGATTTCGAAGACTTTCTCGAACCGCGCCCGGACCTGCCGCAAACCATGGAGCAGGAGCTGGAACCGGTGGTGCGCCACCTCGTCGAACAGCGTTGGCCATTCCGTTTGCACGCCACGTACAACGAATCGATCAGCCGCATGCTCGACGTGTTCGAGAAGGTCAACCGTGACATTCCGTTCAACGGTCTGCCGTGGTTCTTCGACCACGCTGAAACCATCACCCCGCAGAACATCGAACGGGTGAAAGCGCTGGGCGGTGGCATCGCGATTCAGGATCGCATGGCGTTCCAGGGCGAGTACTTCGTCGACCGTTACGGCGCGAAAGCCGCTGAAGCCACGCCGCCGATCAAGCGCATGCTCGCCGAAGGTGTGCCGGTCGGCGCAGGCACCGACGCCACGCGGGTTTCCAGCTACAACCCGTGGACGTCGCTGTACTGGATGGTCAGCGGCCGCACCGTCGGTGGTCTGGCGCTGTACGAAGAAGGTTTGCCGCGCACCACCGCGCTGGAATTGTTCACCCACGGCAGTGCCTGGTTCTCGTCCGAGCAGGGCAAGAAAGGCCAGATCAAAGTCGGGCAACTGGCAGATCTGGCGGCGCTGAGCGCGGACTTCTTCCACGTCGAAGAAGAAGCCATCAAGTGGATCGAGTCGGTACTGACCGTGGTTGGCGGCAAGATCGTTTACGCCGCGGGCGACTTCCAGGATCTCGGGCCAGCCAGCGTGCCGGTGCTGCCGGACTGGTCGCCAGTGGCAAAAGTCCCGGGCCACTGGCGCCAGAACGCGCCGATGCAGGCTCAGGTGCACCAATGCGTCGGCGCGTGCGCCGTGCACTCGCACAGCCATGAAAAGGCGCGCCTGTCGAATGCCCCGGTCAGCGATTTCGCCGGTTTCTGGGGGGCGTTCGGCTGTTCCTGCTTCGCCTTCTGATTCTTACCCAAAAGCGCTGGCCTCGACGGTCGGCGCTTCACGCAACAACCATCCACCCAGGAGTTTCCCATGAGCGTTCCATACAAGCGTCTGAACAAAGATGATGCGGTTGTGCTGCTGGTCGATCACCAGACCGGTTTGATCTCGCTGGTACAGGATTTCTCGCCAAACGAATTCAAGAACAACGTGCTGGCACTGGGCGACATCGCCAAGTTCTTCAAGCTGCCAACCATCCTCACCACCAGTTTCGACGCAGGCCCGAACGGCCCGATCGTACCTGAGCTGCTTGAGCAGTTTCCGGACGCGCCGTTCATTCAGCGTCCAGGCCAGATCAACGCCTGGGACAACGAAGACTTCGTCAAAGCCATCAAGGCTACCGGTCGCAAGCAACTGATCATCGCCGGTGTGGTGACTGACGTGTGCGTGGCATTCCCGACGCTGTCGGCCATCGCTGAAGGTTTCGAAGTGTTCGTGGTGACCGATTCTTCCGGCACTTTCAACACCACCGTGCAACAAGCGGCGTGGGCACGCATGTCGGCGGCCGGTGCTCATCTGATGAACTGGTTCGCTGTGGCTTGCGAGCTGCAGGGTGACTGGCGCAACGACATGGAAGGCCTGGCGCATCTGCTGTCCGAGCGTCTGCCGAACTACCGCAACCTGATCAACAGCTACACCAAGTTCACGGCCAAGTAATCGATCGCGCCTGAAAAGCCCCTCACCCTAGCCCTCTCCCCGAGGGAGAGGGGACTGACCGAGGGGTTCTTTCGAGTTGCACCGACCTGAGCGATCGAGTCGATCTCCGGTCTTGAAAAGCTTGAAGATCAGCTCCCTTTCCCCCTCGCCCCCCTTGGGGGAGAGGGTTGGGGTGAGGGGGTAAGCTCTTGATCTTAAAATCTTCGCATCAGCGCTTTTGCAGCCAACCGAGAACCCCGCCTTTCCTCACCACCACCGGTTTAACCATCAACGCGAGGCGACTGTTCTGCTGCCGCACCGCCTGCAACTTGTTCAACGCCGACCCAACCTCCTTGCGCTGCTCCATGCACTGGCGCGTCAGGTTCTTGTCGAGGCGATAGATGATGCTCGACGTCAGCGCCGTAAACGTAGCCTGCGACGGGGTATCCGCCAGAATGCTTTGCTCGCCCATGACCTCACTCGGCCCCATGCGCCCGGCCTCTGTCTGGCTGGCGCCATCCGGTACCGTTGCGCTGACCACCCCGGTGGCAATCACGAACAGACTCTCCGGCACTTCGTCCAGATCCAGCACCACCTGGCCCGCGCTGTACTGCTGCGCGACCATCGATTCGGCGAGGCGATCACGTTCGTCGGCACTCAGCGAGCGGAAGATTTTCACTTCATCGAGCAACGCGCGGGCGCGGGTCGACGGCTCGATCACGCCGTCCGGATGCCGCGAAATCCCGGCGGCTTCCAAGTGGCGGTGTGCGAGGTCGAAGAGTTGATTGCGCACTTCGCTTTTTTTGCCCAGTTCGGCGATAAACCCGCTGGCCACGTATTCGGACATTTCTTCGCCGGCCTCTTTCAACACCACTTTCGGCGCCGGGCTCAGCAGCAGGCTGCTACTGCCTTGCAGCGTCCGGTCGAGGGCGTCGAGCACGCGGCGTGGGCGGATGTGGTTCGGCACTTTGATGCTGATCGACACGCCATGCATGTTATTCGGCCGGCTAAGGTTGACGATCTTGGCCTTGGCCGCCACCGAGTTCGGCACCACGGCCATGGTGCCGGCGCTGGTCAGCAGGTGCGTGGCGCGCCAATCGATGTCGAGCACTTTGCCCTCGACGCCGTCGATCACCACGAAGTCGTCCACTTGATACGGCTTGGTGGTGTTCAGAACGATCCCGGAAAACACATCGGCCAAGGTGCTTTGCAGTGCCAGACCGACGACGATTGCGAACACACCGGACGTCGCCAGCAAGCCTTTGACCGGCAGCTCCAGCACGTAGCCGGCCGCAGCGACGATGGCCACCAGAAACACCAGCGCACCGATGACGTCCTGCAACAAGCGACCGCTGTGGCCGATGCGCCGCATCAGGATCAGGCCGATGACTTCGGTAAGGACTCGCGCGGCGTACAACCACCAGATAATGCCCAGCGCGGTTGCACCGAGTTGCGCGACCTGGTCATCGGCAAACTGCGGCGCCTGCAAAGGGCTGACACCGGCGTTGATCACCAGCGCGGTGAACGCCAGAAACAGCACCAGCCGCACACCCACGCGCGGCGCGCGATGTGTGAAGGGGGCGAGGTGCCAGAGCAGGCCATCGAGCACCAGCAACACGGCACTCCAGGACAGCAGGTGAGCAAGCATGAAGTTCATGGGAGCGCTTCCACAAAAAAGCCCTTCCCCATACATCGCTGCGTGGGGAAGGGCTTGGGCTTAGTTGAGGTGGGTTTTCAGCTCAGCCGCTGCCTGGCGTACCGCCGCTTTCACTTCGGGAATGTGGCTCAGCGGATTGAGCAAGCCAAAGTCGTGGATCATCCCGTTGTAGCGCACCGCGGTCACCGGTACACCTGCCGCATCCAGGTGTCGGGCATAACCTTCGCCTTCATCACGCAACACGTCGAACTCGGCGGTCTGCACCAGCGCGGCGGGCAGGCCTTTGAGCTGTTCGGCGCTGGCGTTCAGTGGCGAGGCGTGGATCTGCGCACGCTCGGCCGGGTTGGTGGTGTAGCTGTCCCAGAACCATTTCATCATGCCTTTGGTGAGGAAGTGACCCTCGGCGAATTGCTGGTACGAGCCATCGTCGAACTGTGCGTTGGTCACCGGCCACATCAGCAACTGGAAGCGCAGCGCCGGGGCTTTCTGTTCTTTGGCCATCAGTGCCACGACCGCCGCCATGTTGCCGCCGACGCTGTTGCCGGCCACCGCCAGACGCTTGCCGTCGACACCGATGTCCTTGCCGTGCTCAGCCACCCATTTGGTTGCGGCGTAAGCCTGGTTGATCGCAGTCGGGTACTGCGCTTCCGGCGACGGCGTGTAATCGACGTACACCGCCACAGCGCCAGAGCCCACCACCAGATCACGGATCAAGCGTTGGTGCGTCGGGAAGTCGCCCAATACCCAGCCGCCACCGTGGAAGAACATGAACACCGGTAACTCGCCTTTGACCTTGGCCGGACGCACCACTTTCAGGTTGATCGTCTGGCCGTCGACCTTGATTGCCTTGTCGCTGACTTCCACACCGGACAGATCAACCTTCACCGAAGCCTGCGCGCCGGTCAGCACCGCACGGGCGTCTTTCGGACTCAGTTGCTCAAGCGGCTTGCCACCACCGGCGGCGAGGGCTTCGAGAAAGGCTTGGGTGTTGTGTTCGACACCCGGGCTGCCAGCGGCGAAAGCGTTGCCGATGGACAGGGCGAGGAGGGAAGCGGTCAGGGTTTTTTTGACGATGTTCATGTGCAATTCCTTTTAATCCGTTTGATTTTTTATGCCTGAGTTGCGGGCTGCTGTGGCGCTGGGGTTCAGGCCTCAGCAACACCGTGAGCACAGATTAGTGGGATGCCGAAAAGTGAAAAAGCGGCTATAAAGCGTTTAACTGTCCACCAGAGAGTGACAATGAACCCGTTCGAAGACATGCGTATTTTTTGCCAGGTCATGGACTCCGGCAGCTTCACCTCAGCAGCCGATCAGTTGGGCCTGTCCAAGCAGTTCGTGAGCCGCCGGTTGATGCAGTTGGAAGAGCGCCTTGGCGTGCGCTTATTGAACCGCTCGACCCGCCGGCTGGACGTCACGCCATTGGGCCAAAGCTATTACGAATCGGCCCTGCGCCTGTTGAGTGAGGTAGAGCAGGTCGAGCAGGGCATCGCCGGGCAAACCGCCGAGCCACGCGGGACGATTCGCCTGAGTGCGCCGCTGTCGTTTGCCGTGGCGCACCTGGGTTGTCTGCTGCCGATGTTCTTGCAGCGCTATCGCGAGGTCACGGTGGAAGTCGACTTGAACGACCGCCCGGTGGACCTGCTCGGCGAAGGCTATGACCTGGCGCTGCGCATTGGTGTGCTGGAAGACTCGACCTTGATCGCCCGCCGTATCGCCTCCATCGAACGGGTGTATTGCGCCAGCCCGGCCTATCTGGCCGAACGCGGTACGCCGCTCAAACCCGAAGATTTGCACAGTCATGATTGCTTGCCCTACGGTCACGGGCGCTCGGTGCAATGGCGGTTCAATGAGGGGCAGGGCAAGCCGCTGCTGGTCAACGTCACCGGGCGCATGCGCGTCAACAACGGCGAGTTGCTGCGCGATGCGGCGGTGCAGGGGATGGGGATTACCTATCTGCCGACGTTCATTGTCGGCGCGGCGTTGAAGGATGGCCGACTGGTGCCGGTGCTCGATGACTTGCGTCCGGAGCCGCTGACGTTGTCGGCGGTGTATCCGCAACATCGTCAGGCTTCGCGGCCGGTGCAGGCGCTGGTGGAGTTTTTGCGGGAACGCCTTAACCAGAATCCAGTCGCCCACCCTTTGTAGGAGCTGCCGCAGGCTGCGATCTTTTGATCTTGCTGGCAAAGGTCAAGATCAAAAGATCGCAGCCTGCGGCTGCTCCTACAGGGATCGTGGTGTTTTCAGGTGGGTTCAGTTGGCGCGTTTGTCATCGCCAGGTTCGCCGCCGACGTGAACACCGCGATCATCACCGACTTCACCTGACCGGTGTACGCCGTGATCATCCCCCGGTTCGGAGTGATTGCCGCTGCGACCCGAGGCTGAGTGATCGCCGGAATGTCCCGAGCCCTGACCGCTGCTGCCACTGTGTCCGCCGCCTTCGCCATGACCGCTACCGCTGCCACCGTGGCCACCACCATTCCCGCCACCGCCGCTGCCGCCACCACTTCCTCCGCCGCCGCTACCACCGCCCCCACCACCATGGCCGCCACCGTTTCCGCCACCGCCACCGCCACCGCCACCGCCGCCATGTCCGCCACCGCCACCGCCTCCGCCACTGCCACCTTCCTTGGCTTGAACAGTGGCTACTCCCGACAGGCTGTCCGGAATCAATACGGTAGACGCTGAAAGAACTGCGCCGATGGCCATTGCGAGCACGAGCTTTTGAATGTGCATATCGTTCTCCATCTTGGTGATTTGGTTGGGAACGTCGATGAGCATTGTTGCGTCGATCCGACCCGTTCCCGAGGTCAGTGAATACTCGAAGCCAGTTCGAAAATCGGGATGTACATCAGGATCACGATGACCCCGATCAGCAGGCCGATGAAGGTCATCAGCAGCGGTTCGAACAAACGCACGAACCACTCGATCCAGCGGCTGATTTCTTCGTCGTAGAAATCGGCGCTGCGTTCCATCATCTGCCCAAGGTTGCCGGATTGTTCGCCCGCTCGCAGCAGCCGCAGGGACACTGGCGTCACCAGCCGGTTGAGCTCCAGCGCGGTAGACAATGACTGGCCTTCGCGCACTCGCTCGCAGGCCTGATCCAGCCGCGCCCGCGACGCCACGGTGAGCAAGCCGCGGACCATGCCCATGGCGGTGACCAGCGGAATCCCGCCTTGCAGCAGAATCCCCAGCGAACGGTAAAACCGCGCCAGTTCATACATGAAAATCCGTTGATGGACGGCGGGCAGCTTCTCCACCAGCCGATCCAGCCATCGGCGAAACGCCGGCTGTTTTTGCAGCAGGGCGAGGGCCACGACAATCGCCGCCAACGCACCGAAGAACTCAAGCTGATGGGCATGCAGAAACATCCCGCTGCTCATCAGGATCTGCGACAGCCACGGCAGGTTCGAGCCCAGTCCTTCGAACACCAGGCTGAAGCGCGGTACCACGTAACCCATCAAAAACAACACCACGCCACCGCCGACGACCAGCAACAACAGCGGGTAGATCGAGGCGCTGACGATCTTCTGCCGCACCTCGTCCATACGCTGGCGATAGCTGACGTAACGACCCAGTGCTTCGCCGACCGCACCCGTCTTTTCGCTGGACTGCACCAGCGCCACGTACAGCGGCGGAAACACTGCCGACAACTGGCCCAATGCCTGGGAGAACGATTTGCCCTCGTACAGTAGGCGCACCAGTTCACTCAGGGTTTTGCGGGCGGCGGGGGCGGTTTCTTTTTCGGCGAGACTTTCCAGCGCATCGATCAACGGCAAGCCGGCGTTGATCAGGGTGGTCAGTTCCTGGCTGAACAACACCAGATTGAAGGTTTCGCGCTGGCGCAATCGCAGTGAGCGCCAGTGTTTTTCCGCGTGGAGGCTGAGCACGCGCAGACCCTGGTCTTCGGCGATGTGCCGCGCCTCGCTGTGCCCCGGCGCCTCGATGCTCATAGACACCACGCCAGCCTTGCCGACCGCTTTCAGATTAAATCGCATGGGCCGCGCTCCGCTTACTGCCAATTGGTCACTTCGGCGTTTTCGCCGTCACCGCCGGGCTGGCCGTCCTTGCCCATCGACAGCAGGTCGTACTCGCTGTTTTCGCCGGGATAGCGGTAGGCGTAATTTCGGCCCCATGGGTCTTGCGGAAGTTTTTTCTGCAAGTACGGGCCGGTCCATTTCGCTTCATCGCTCGGCGCCAGTACCAATGCCTGTAGGCCTTGTTCGGTGGACGGGTAGTGGCCTACCTCCAGTCGATACAAGTCCAGCGCTTTGCTCAGGCCTTCGATCTGCGCCTTGGCCACTTTCACTTCGGAGCGGCCCAACTGGGCGAAGTATTTCGGCGCGACGATCCCGGCCAACAGGCCAAGGACCACCAGCACCACGAGCAATTCGAGCAGGGTGAATCCGCGTTGGCTACGCGGACGAATTTGCAGCTTCATGATGACCTCCCGTGAGTGGCAGCCGTGTCGCCAGGAGGGCTTATGCAATTGCCATGCTCAGCCCCCGCTTAAACCTGGTTGATTGGCTGAAGCCCTTGTGTTTCGGGCTTTCCAAGAAACGGCACAGTGCTTGCGTATGGCTCAAACGTGATCGGCCATTGGGGCATTTCCCCCAATTTATCGGGGCTGATCCGGGGAGGCCCGACATGAAATTTCTTGCCAGCGGATTGCTCGGCTGTGTGCTGCTTGGCGGCACCGCGCAAGCCGATGTGTTCATCTCCGTGGACGCCAAGGGCAGCTACGTTCTGTCCAATGTTCACCGTCCCGGACGCACTTACGAACGGGTGATTCAGGAAGCCGAAACACCGCTGGTCAGCCTTGATCAGCAGCCGCAGATGATCGCCAGGCAGCCCTATGCCGAACTGGTCTCGGCGGCGGCGACAGCCCATCAATTACCTGAAGCGTTGCTGCACGCGGTGATCAACGCCGAGTCGCATTACAACGCCGGCGCGACCTCGCCCAAAGGGGCAGGCGGGTTGATGCAGTTGATGCCTGATACCGCACGGGAGTTGGGGGTGAAGGACGTCTACGACCCCAAGGCCAACATCCAGGGCGGGGCCAAATACCTCAAGCGTCTGATGACCCTGTTCGACAACGATATCGCCCTCGCGGTGGCCGCCTACAACGCCGGGCCGGAAGCCGTGCTCAGCCGTGGCCGGGTGATTCCGCCGTTCGCTGAAACCCAGCGTTATGTGCCCAACGTGCTGCGCCAATACCGGCGATTGCAGGGGCTGGCGATGGATGCGCCGTTGTAGGCCCACCCGGTTCACCCACTTTCGGGGCAAATCGGGCAGGCCCGAAAAGTGGGGAAAAGCGGTGGGGAATATCCCCCGTAATCTCAAGTCGTTGCGGTAACTGATTGAACGGTAATGAAATTTTTTGTGGCACGCGGATTGCTCCACCGGTTTACGAGAATCATTCCCGTGAGCACCCACTACGAGGTTTGCGATCATGGTCGGCTTTCATCACGCTCATCGCTCATTCAATTGGTTGCTGATACTGGCCTCGATGCTCAGCATCGACCTGGCCAGCGCGGCCGTGCGCTGCGAGCGCAACCTGGTGGCCAATGTCGTGGCCTTCGATCAGCCGCTGATGTTCAACCGCCTCGGTGCGCAGAATGCCAACGGCATGATGTACGCCCTGCGCCGCGATGTGGTCGATGAGCATGACGTGTCGCTGGCCTACGGCGGCGCGGCGGTGCCGGGCAAGGTGTCGTTGCGTGCGGACAAGCGTCCGCGGCCATTGGTGCTGCGGGTGGCGGCGGGGGATTGCCTGACGATCAATCTGCAGAACCTGCTCGACTATCAGGCCAACCCGAACAAGCACTTCGAAAACGAGGGCGAAGAAGAGGGCGGTGAAAACGCCAACGGCGCCGAAGCGTTCAAAGTCGACGAGCAAGTCGCTGATCGTCATGTCGGTTTTCAGGTCAACGGCCTGCAAGCGGTGAACAGCATCGACGACATTTCCTCGTTCACCGGGCGCAACGCCAACACCCTGGTGGTGCCGGGCGCAAGCCGCTCCTACACGTTGTTCGCCGAGCGCGAAGGCGCGTTTGCGGTCAGCAGCCGCGGTGCGACGTTTGGCGGCGAAGGCGCGGCGGGTAACGTTGCCAACGGCCTGTTCGGCCAGGTCGTGGTGGTGCCCAAGGGCGGCCGCAGCTATCGCAACACCCTGACCGAAGAGGAAATGCGCCTGGCCACCACAGGGCGTGCACCGACCGGTCAGCCCATCGTCGACTACCAGGCGCGTTATCCGCAGCGCGAACCGTGGCTGCGCGAAGGCAAGGCCGGCACGCCGATCATCAACATGGTCGACGGCAGTGAAATCATTTCCAGCGAAAGCGACGCGATTGTCATGGGCAGCAACGCCGACGGCAGCTTCCCGGCCAGCACTTATCCGCTGGAATCGGTCGGCAAACGCAACCCGGCGATCCCTAACCGACTCGAACCGTTCCGCGATTTCGCCTCGCAGTTCCAGGACGAAACCGCCGCCACGCAAGCATTTCCCGCTTACTGGGCAGACCCGGTGATGGCCCATGTGCTGGAGCCGACCCGCGATTCGTTCATGATCAACTACGGCTCCGGCGGCATGGGCGCCGAAGTGGTCGCCAACCGTTTGGGCGTAGGGCCGATGCATGACTGCCTGTCCTGCGCTTACGAAGAGTTCTTCCTCAGTTCGCACACCGTCGGCGACGTGGCAATGCTGGTAGACGTACCGGCCAACGCGGGACTTGAGAATATTCTCCCGGGCCAAACGCCTCGTGCCGATCAGATAGGTGTCAAAGCGACCATGGCCCTGTATCCGTCGGAGCCGTCGAACGTCAACCACAGCTACATTGGTGACTTCGTCAAATTCCGCAATACCCACAATGGTCACGAGCAGCACATCTTCCACCTGCACGGCCATCAGTGGCTGTTCAACCCCAACGACGACAACTCCGATTACGTCGACGCCCAGGGCATTGGCCCTGGCGCCGGTTATACCTATGAAATCGCCAACGGCGGTTCGGGTAACCGCAACCGGGTGGCGGGGGATGCGATCTATCACTGCCACTTCTATCCGCACTTCGCCCAAGGCATGTGGGCCATGTGGCGGGTTCACGATGTTTTTGAAGAAGGCACCCGGCTCGATGTTTCGCAGCAAGGTGCGGACGGTTATCACAGCGAACCGTTTGCGCTGCGCAGCGGCAAACCGGCGGCCGGTGCCCGGGCATTGCCCGATGGCGAAATCATCGCCGGCACACCCATTCCTGCAATAGTGCCGCTGCCTGGCAAAGCCATGGCACCGATGCCCGGCAAAGTCGTGGTGGTGCCGAAAATCGGTGAAACCCTGGTGGCCGGCAACGACGACGATGACGAAGAAGAGGGCGACGACGACGGCGAGCACCAAGGCGGCAACGCGGGTGGGCAAGCCATCGGTTCCCTGGCGTTGGTGGATCGCAGCGAAGCCAACCGTAATGCTGACGGCAGCCTGAAAAACCCTGGTTATCCGTTCTGGATCGGCGGCATGGAAAGCTCGGTCGGCCAACGTCCGCCAACCCCACCGCTGGACATGCTCGACGCCGCCACCGCGCAATCCCTGAAGGCCAGCGGCAAAGCGCTGTGGGCCAACCTCGACCCGGCGCAATCCGGTGGTTGGGACGGTGGTTTGCAGCGCCATACACTCGATGGCGTGTCGGCGGGAGGCGAGGCGCGCACCGTGACCACGTCGCTGGATTTCTCCAAGGAAGTCACCCGTGCCAAACCGATTTACATGCCGGAAGAGGGCACCGAAGTCGAACAGGCGGCCATGGCCTTCCACGCGAAAAAGGATCACCCAAGCTATGCCTTACTGCCCGGCAATCAGGTTGTGGCCAAGGCTTTCCGCACCAACGGCGCCTTGCCGATTGCCGGCGCGCCGTACTACGAACCCTGCATGGATGACCGGCAAAAACGCCTGACCAGCAGTGCCGGCAGCGGTGAGTTCGCCAGCGGCGAGCGGGTTGACGGCATGTCCTTCGTCGGCGCCTCGACGTTCACCGCCGACCGTCCGCGGATCTACAAAGCCGCCAACATCCAGTTCGACGCGGTGTACAACAAAGTCGGCTACCACTTTCCGCAGGCGCGCATTCTGGCGCTGTGGGAAGACGCCTGGCCGGTGATCACCAAGCAGCGTCCGCCAGAGCCTCTGGTGATGCGCATGAACACCTTCGATTGCGTGCAATACCAGCAAACCAACCTGGTGCCGGCCACCTATGAAATGGACGACTATCAAGTCCGCACGCCAACCGACGTGATCGGCCAGCACATCCACTTGCCGAAGTGGGATCTGACCTCTGCCGATGGCTCATCCAACGGCTGGAACTACGAGGACGGCGTGCTCTCCCCAGGTGCCGTGCAGGAACGTATCCTCGCGATCCGCGAGTTCAACCAGTGCGAAGGCACCGACCCGCGCGATGGCACTCAGGCCTGCCCGAAAGCCAAGGCGCATCCGTACTTTGGTCAATTCGGTCGTGCCGACTGGATCGGTGCGCGCACGGCGATGCAGCGCTGGTTCGTCGATCCGGTGGTCAATATCAAAGGCGTGGACCGTGGCCTCGGTACGATTTTCACTCACGACCACTTAGGCCCATCGACGCACCAACAGATTGGTCTGTACGCCACTGTGCTGGCTGAACCTGCCGGTTCCACCTGGCTGCACGCCGAAACCGGCGAGCCTCTGTACAGCGGCGCACGTCAGGACGGTGGGCCGACTTCATGGCAGGCGGTGATCAACACCGGCGACCTCGATGGCGACGGCAAGAACGACAGCTTCCGTGAGTTCTTCCTCGAATACAGCGACTTCCAGCACGCCTATGAAGCCGGTGTGTATGTCGGCGCCGGGCCTAATGGCGTGCCGAATCCGCAAGCGTTCCCGGCCACGGCCGACAGCTTCCGCTACGCGATCAACCCGCCAGTGCGCAACAACGCCAGCAACCTGCTCGAAGGTATCGTGGAAGTGCAGGGTGGTCAGGTCCCGGGCTGCCCGAGCCGGCCATGCCCACAGGCGATCTCGGTGGATGACCCTGGCATGTTCGTCGTCAACTACCGCAACGAGCCGCTGGCCCTGCGCGTCTACGACCCGAACAAGGTCGGCCCGGACGGCAAGCGCGGCATGCAGGCCGACGGCCTCGGCGGTGACCTGGCGTATGCCATGCAGAGCCGTACCGACCGTGCAATCCCGGCGATGAACCTGGCGCCGAACCTGCTCACCTCGGCCACCGGGCCTACCGGCGGCACCACGCTGTTCCCGCCGCACATCAACAAGGGCGGCGCAGAACCGGGCGACCCGTTCACGCCAATGCTGCGCACCTACACCGGCGACAACGTGCGGCTGCGGGTGCATGCCGGCGGTCATGAGGAAGAGCACAACGTCACCTTGCACGGCGTGAAATGGCTGCAGAGCGGTTCCGGTTTCGGCAACAGCTCCAACTCCGGCTGGCGCGCGTCGCAGATGATCGGCATCTCCGAGCAGATGGGCTTCATTGCGCCGGTGTCGATGCTCTCCAGTTCTGCGGCAACGACGGGCGACTATCTGTACTCGATGGACGCCTCGATCGAAGGCTACTGGAGCGGTATCTGGGGCGTGATGCGCAACTACACCGCCAAACGCAGTGACCTGTTCGCCATCCCGAACAACCCGACTCCGGCGGGTATGCGCAACACCGTTGCGTTTGAAGGCAGTTGCCCGCGCTACGGCGCCAACCCGAACGGCATCGGCACCCGGCCGACCGTGCAGCGCAACTATGAAGTGGTCGCAGCCCTGGCCAACGACATCCTCGGCAATACGCTGGGCCTGACCATCGGCGATCCCGAAGGCCTCGGCCAACATGTTGGCGGGCCGCTAAACCCGGCGGGCGGCACCCTGGTGCTGAACTCGCGCACGGTGAGCATTCCACAGGTGACGGTGACCGACCCTGAAAATGGCGAGACCATAACCATCGGCGGGCAGAGCGGGCCGCTGCATGATCCGACCGCGATCCTGTACGTGCGCAAATCCGACCTTGATCCGGTCAGCGGCAAGCTCAAGCCCGGCCTTCCAGTCGAACCGCTGGTGCTGCGCGCGGCTGCCGGGGACTGCATCAACATCACTCTGGAGAACCGTCTGCCGAGCGTGATGCCGGATCTGACCCAGACCGCCGTGATGCAAGGCATGGTCAAGCGCGACCGCAACAGCGGCCTCGGTTCGACCACCTTCAGCAACAACCTGATGCGTCCGTCCAGCCACGTCGGCCTGCACCCGCAACTGCTGGCCTACGACATCACCAAATCCGACGGCACCAACGTCGGCGTCAATCCGACCCAGACCGTGCCGCCGCGCGTTGGCAGCAGCGGCGCGTACCCGACCCGTACTTATCAGTACTACGCCGGGCACCTGGAGCGTGAAGGCAAACCGGTGACCCAACTGGGTCGCAGCGTCGACAACATCAATGCCACGGCGGTCGAGTTCGGCGGTTTGAACTTCACCCCGGCGGACGTGATCAAGCAGCCGCAAAAAGGCCTTGGCGGGGCGATGAGCATCCTGCCGATCGGCGCCACCTGGGTCGACGATGCGCGCAAGGTTAACGCTACGGTCACCGCGCCAGGGCAAACGACTTACCGCGACTTCGCGATGGTCTGGCACAAAGCGTTGAACACCCGTTGGGCCAACGGCCGGCCGGTCGAAGGCATTGCCGCCGAAGGCTTCGGCTTGCCGACCGATCCGCAGGACAACTCGAGCATGGCGATCAACTACAAGACCGAGCCGCTGTGGTATCGCTTCGGCCTCGCCCCGGATGCACCGTTCGGGCACGCCGATGGCGCTGGTTATGGCGACATGACCAACGCGCACATGGCCTACAGCAATGCGCTGGTCGGCGGTGATCCGCAGACGCCGGTGCTCTACGCCAAACCGGGGCAGCCGTTGCGCGCACACGTCCTGATGCCGAGCGGTGGCAGTCGTGGCAGCACGTTCCAGCTCGACGGGCACGTCTGGTCGATCAATCCGTTCCAGGCCGAGAAGAGCGACACCAGTGGCTATCCGCTGGGCACGCCGGGCGTGGGTTCGGTGCGTTACGGCTACAACCCGATGTCGATGTACATCGGCGCCCGCGAGAGCGTCCTGCCGGCAGCGCACTTCAGCCTCATGCTGCCGAGCGCCGGGGGCAGCAATGCGATACCGGGGGACTACCTGTTCCGCGACTACGGCGCCTACGGCAACATTTCCGGGTTGTGGGGATTGCTGCGGGTGACCAATGAACCGGAACCGGCACCGCAGGGCCAGTAGCTGCAAAGCAATGGATCTGTGAATGCAAAACCTGTAGGAGCGAGCCTGCTCGCGATTGGGAGCAACTCGGTTTTGGATGGTGTAGCTGAAATGCCATCGCGAGCAGGCTCGCTCCTAAAGGAACCGTGTCGTCTGGATTGGATTTGAAGGGGAGTGCGGTATGAACAGGATCATCAACATCACGGGAGTTTGTCTGCTGGCAGTCGCGGGGGCGTTGCTCACGCTCAGCGAAATGGCGCTGGCGCAACCCGAGACCGACCAGGTGCTGAAACGCGATGGCGTGGCGGTGGACTTCAAACTCCAGCCGCTGGCCGCTGACGGCAAACTGCGTGAAGGCGAGTTCGCCGACGTGCAGTTCCGCATCACCGACAGCGCCTCCGGCCAGCCGTTGTCCGGTGTGGCGCCGGGGGCGTGGGTCGACCCTGAAACCGTCGCCGCCGATCTGGCCCAGGGTCGCGAAAAAAGCTGCAAATCCCGGGTCGGGGTGTTCCTCAAATCCAACATCGGCGCGCGCCCACTGCTCGATCTCAACAGTTATTACCTGTTGGTGATGAACCGCGACGCGAGCATTGCCGTGGTCGATCCCTCGGTGTCGGTCGGCGGCATCACCAGCACCATGGCGCGGATCGAACTCAAGCAACCGCCGATGGATTGGGTCACGCCCAAAGACAACAAACGCGTATTCGTGTCGATGCCCACGGCCGGCGAAGTGGCGGTGATCGACAGCGAACAATTCAAAGTCCTCGACTCGATTGCCGCTGGCAGCCAACCGGTGCGCGTGGCACTGCAACCGGACGAACGTTTGCTGTGGGTCGGCAACAACGCGAGCAAAGCCGAAGAGTCCGGGGTGACGGTGATCGACACTCAGAGCCTCAAAACCCTCAAGCATCTGGCCACCGGCCGTGGCCATCACGAAATCAGCTTCAGCAAGGACAGCCGTTTTGCCTTCGTCAGCAACCGTGACGACGGCACCGTGAGCGTGGTGGATATCGCCAGCCTGAACATCCTCAAGCAAGTCAAAACCGGCTCCAGCCCGCTGTCGGTCGCGTACTCGCCATTGTCCGGCGCGGTTTACGTGGCCGATGGCAAGGACGGCACCGTGACCGTGATTGACGGCAACAGCCATGCCGTGCGCCGGGTTATCCCGCTCCAGCAAGGCCTCGGCCCGATGGGTTTCAGCGCTGACGGCCGCTTTGGCGTGGTGCTCAACACCGTGGAAAACCGCGCCTCGATCATCGACGCGGCCAACGACTCGGCGATCCACGACCTCGACGTGTCCGCAGAACCCTATCAAGTGGTGTTCACCAAGGCCTATGCCTACGTGCGCGGACTGGCTTCGCCGAAGGTCACCATGATCAATCTGGCCTCGCTCGGTGAAGGCCGCCAGCCGATCAGCCAGGGTTTTCAAGCCGGCCCGCAACCGCCGCGCATGGCCGGGGATTTGCCGCTGGCCTCAAGCCTGGCGGTATCGCGCGATGACAACGCGGTGTTCGTGGTCAACCCGGTGGACAACACCACCTATTTCTACGCCGAAGGCATGAACGCGCCGATGTCCGGTTACCCCAACCGGGGCCAGATTGCGCGGGCGGCCATGGTCATCGACCGCAGCCTGCGCGAAGTGTCGCCGGGGCTGTACAGCGCGCGGGTGAAACTGCCGCCAGCGGGGCGTTTCGACGTGGCGTTCCTGCTCAATCAACCGAACATCATTCACTGCTTCACGGCGCAAATCGAAGCCGATGGCACGGTGGCAAAACACCTCGGGCAGCCGAAGGTCGAGTTCCTGCTCGACAAGACTGCCGTAGCGCTCAATGACCCCTACGTGGTGCGTTTTCGCATCGTTCAGGGCAAGCAGAAAGTCCAGCGCAGCGGCGTGAAAGACGTGCAGTTGCGCTACTTCCTCGCACCGACCTCGCACCCCCGCGAAGTGGCGGCACGAGAAGTCGCCGATGGTGTGTACGAAGCGCCGGTGACCCTTGATCGCAGCGGCGCCTGGTACCTGCATGTGCGTGCGGCATCGCTGGGTGCCGGTTTCGATGACAAGACCTTTGCCAGTGTTCGGGTAGCCCCGGGCCAGACGCGTTGATCCGTTCTCATGAAGAGGAATTTCGACATGAACCGATTTGCATCCCGTGGCCTGTTGACCCTGTGCCTGCTGAGCGTGGGCATTCACCAGGCTCAGGCCCATTCAGCCGACGAACATGCCGGGCACAAAGCAGCCGTCCCCAGCAACTCGCAGGAAAACGCTCAAGTCAAATTCGCCAACGTCTCGTTGCTCGATCAAAACGGCAAAACCGTGCGCCTGGAGCAGGATCTGGTGCAGGGCAAAATCGTTGTCATGAGCTTCATCTACACCAGTTGCACCACGGTGTGCCCGGTGGTGTCTTCGATCATGGGCAAGGTGCAAAAGCAGCTGGGCGCACGGGTCGGCACTGAAGTGCAACTGGTGTCGATCAGCGTTGATCCGCAACGCGATGACCCGAAACGCTTGCAGGAATACGCCCGCACCTTCCAGCGCGGCCCGGGCTGGAGCTGGTTGACCGGCTCGTCGCAATCGATCACTGAAACCCTCAAGGGGCTGGGCAGTTTCAGCGGCGACTTGAAGAATCATCAACCGCTGATCCTCGTCGGTGATGGCGACAGCCGCCACTGGACCCGCTATTACGGCTTCACCGATCCGGCGCTGCTGTCCAAGGAAGTGGAAAAGCTCAGCGGCCTGCGCACCCACGCCAAACACACCGCCATTGCCATGGAGCAACAGCCATGAGAGCCCTCGACTGGATTTCCCTGACCGCGTGCTTGTGCATTTTCGGCAACGTCGCCGTTGCCCACGAAGGCCATGCTCCCGAGGCTTCTGCCACCGCAACTGAAAGCGTTGCGGCGGCACCGGCCACAGGCACCCGCGACGCTAAAACCTGGTTCACCGACACGCCGTTGCAGGATCAGAACGGTGAAACCCTGCGCTTCTATAGCGACGCGCTGCAAAACCGCGTGGTGCTGCTCAACGTGATTTTCACCAGTTGCAACGATGCCTGCCCGTTGATTACCCGCAAACTCAAGGAAGTGCGCGAGTTGCTGGGTGACAAGGCTCAGGACATCACCTTTATTTCCCTTACCAGTGACCCGCTGCGCGACACGCCGGCGGTGCTCAAGGCTTACACCTTGAAGCAGGGTTCCGATGACCCTCATTGGCTTTTTCTTACCGGCGACAAGGCGCAGATGGACCTGGTATTGAGCCGTATCGGCCAGATCATTCCGACACCGGAACAACACTCCACGCAGTTGATCGTCGGCGATGTCGCCAACAAACGCTGGAGCAAAATCCGCCCCGATGCCCCGGCCGCCGCCATTGCCCAGCGCTTGCAGTTGCTGACAATGCCCGTGGCTGGCCGTTGAGCACGCACCATGAAGCGCTGCCGCGTTCTCGCCCTGTTCCTGCTCGCCAGCGTCAGCTTTGGCGCGACGGCGCTGCCACTGACGCCCGAAGAAGCGGCGGGCAAGCGCCTGTACCGCGAAGGTCTGTCGGCCAGTGGCGAGGCGATCATGGCGCGGGTCGGCGCGGCGGATGTGTTGCTGCCGGCCACCAGCCTGCCGTGCAGTAACTGCCACGGCGCCGATGGCCTCGGCCGGCCCGAAGGCGGGGTGCGTCCGCCGGCATTGAACTGGTCGCGGCTGACCAGCAGTTATGGCCAGCAACAGGTCAACGGCCGCCACTATCCGGCCTACACCGACAGCAGCGTGGCGACGGTGATTCAGCAGGGACGTGACCCCGGCAACAACCGTCTCGACCCGAGCATGCCGCGCTTTCTGCTGTCGATGAAGGATCAGCGCAACCTCACCGCCTACCTTAAACGCCTGGCCGATGAGCGCGACCCCGGTCTCGATACCGAGACCTTGCGCCTCGGTACGTTACTGCCCAGCCAAGGACCGTTAGCCGAGGAGGGCGCCACGGTGGCGGCGGTGCTCAACGGCAGTGTCGCGCGGATCAATCAGGCGGGCGGCATTCATGGCCGGCAGTTGCGCCTGACGGTGATCGACCCCGGCCCGGATCGCGCCAGTGCCGAACAGGCGTTGCAGCGACTGATCGAGCAGGAACAGGTGTTCGCCCTGATCGCGCCGCTGGCGCCGGCCCTCGACAGCGCGTTGGCAACCCGTTTGGAGCAGGCCGGCGTGCCGCTGATCGGGCCGTTGTCGCTGCTCGGCTCGGTGCAGGCCAGTGCGCAGATTTTCGAACCGTTGCCCGGATTGCGCGAGCAACTGATTGCCCTGGCCGATTACGCCACGGCCAGCCTGCGCGTGCTGCAAGGGCCGACGCTGATTGCCTGTGCCGACGACCCCACGCAGACGCAAGCGGCGCAAACCCTGGGTCAGTATTTGCAGGGTCACGGCTGGCAGAACGTCCAGGTACACGTCTATGACCCGGCGGCGGATGCGCTGCCGTTGGGCTCGCGTTCAGTCTTCTATCTGGGCAGCGGCGCTGGCTTCAGTCGCCTGGCCACACGCTTGCAAAGTGCCGGGCAGGTGCCGTACCTGTTCGCCGCCTCGAGCCAGGTGGCCGGGGATCTGATGCAGGTGCCGGACGGCTTTTCCCGGCGGGTGTTCCTCGCCTATCCGTTCGTACCGAGCGACTGGACCCAGAGCGGGCGCATGGCCCTGACGTTGCTGCGCGAGCATCAAGGCCTTGGCGCTCAGCACGCAGTGCTGCAGGTCGGCGCCTACGCCTCGATGTTGCTGCTCAGCGAAGGCATGAAACAGGCCGGACGCGATGCCAGCCGCGAAAAGCTGGTGGCCGCGCTGGAAGGCCTGCACGACTTCGACACCGGTCTGACCCCGCGCCTCAATTTCGGCCCCGGACGACGCCTGGGGTTGAGCGGCGCGCATGTCGTCACGGTGGATTTACCGGATCAGCGCTTTTATCTGGTTGCACCCTATAAACCGATTGTTGCCAGCCCCTGAACGGAGGCTCTGATCATGAAGCTCAGAACGTTAATGCTGTTGCTGACATGCTGGTTGCCCGTAGCCTTGGCCAACAATGGGCCAGCGGCCGCGCGGGTCAATGGCGAGGAAATCTCCGAGTTTCGCCTTGAGCGGTTCTTCGCCGAGTACCTGGAAGATCAGGGCCGCGCGGTGGCGAGCATTCGCAATCCCAAAGCCTATAAACAGCTGCGTCAGGCCGCGCTCGATGCGCTGATCGACAAAGAGCTGCTGTGGCAGGAATCGCGCAAACGTGGCGTGGTGATTGACGAGCAAAGCGTGCGCCGGCAGGTCGAACAGACTCGCACTACAATCGGCGGCACCGAGAACTTCAACCGGCGTTTGCAGGAGGCGGGTTTCGATGAAGCCTCGTACGTCGAGTACATGCGTCGCGAACTGGCCGCGCAGCAGATGTTCGCCGACCTGATCCGGCAGCGGTTCACCCAGACGAGGCACGTCTTGATCAAAGTCGCGCCGAACGCCGATGCCGCCACGCAGGCTCAGGCACGTCTACGCTTAAATCAGATGCGAGCGTCTATCATCAGCGCTTCGGGGTTTGCCAGCGGTGCGGTGCGATCACCGTTTGGTTGGCATCTGATTTATTTGCAGAACCAGTTGGAGGCGAGCGATGTCCCACAATCAGAGGGGCTGGAAGCAGTCACGGGCGAGTTTGCCCGACAGCAACAGACCCAGGCTCGTCGCCAAGTGCTCGCGCAATTGCGGGCGCAGAACAGGATCGAACGAATTGACGACGATTGAAGGTTCCCCCCCATTAGTGGGGAATGGCTTCGATGCCCATTCAGGTGCTTCCCCGTTTCTGGGGAACGGGGTACCGGGACGAGCGGGCATTGTCATGAAATTCAAGGACATGAAGACTAAAATTTACCGGCACTCAGCCTGGCATGAAGTGTGCGTTACCCATGGTAAGGCGCACTCCAGCGGGTTCAGTTTTCGGACTTGCGGGTTTCAAGGAGTCGACCTTGGTTAACAAAGTACTGGTTGTCGAAGACGAACAGCTGCTTGCACAGAATCTTCAGGATTATCTGTCGGCGCAGGGGCTGGACGTCCGGATTGCACATGACGGAGCGACGGGTATCGGTTCAGCCGAAACGTTTGCCCCCGACGTGTTGGTGTTCGATTACCGCTTGCCCGATATGGAAGGCTTTGAGGTGCTCGACGCGGTCCGCCAGAACAGGGCGTGTCATTTTGTGCTGATAACGGGTCACCCGACCGCTGAAGTCTGTGAGCGGGCACGGCAACTGGAAGTCAGCCACATCCTGTTCAAACCGTTTCCATTGGCGGAACTGGCCCGAGCTGTCTGCGACCTTCTGGGGTTCAAGCGCGAAGCGAAACCCGGTTCGAACCCTTCCGAGGGTTTCGTCGAACGACGCCAGAGCAGGACCGAGAGCTTCCCGTTGCAGTTGTACGATGGCAGTTGGGTGCTGGCGGATCGACGACGACAGTCGCCATCCAAGGCACCGGACGACGATCAAATGCTCACCGGGGAGTAGTGGCGCGATCAGACGTTCCGGCATTTGCCGCCAGGGTTTGTCGCGCCGACAGGGCTTTAAGCCCCGGTTGGAGAGCAAACCATGGAACGTCTGTCCGTTGTCGTCGAACCGCTGGTGGTGGAGAGCGCACCGCAACGCTTTTCCAGTGAGCAGTTGGCCCAGGCCCGGGCGCGGGCCGCCAGTTCCGGGGAGCGCGTTCTTGATGCGCTCGGCGTGCTGTGCGAACTGGCGCCGATGCCGTTCATTGATTGCCTCGGCGCCACCCTGCATTATCCGGTGCTCGACACCGACAGCCTGTTTCAATCGACGCCGGTATTCGACCGGGTCACCCTCGCACAATGCCTCAAACGTGAATTCATCCTGCTGCGCCACAACGACGAAGTCATCGGCGTGTTTGCCGACCCCTTCGATTCGGCGCGGCTGGCCTGGATCGACGATTGCCTGCACGGCGCGCCGCTGTATCTGGTACACGCAGACGACCTCAAGGCCTATCTGGCACGCCACGAAGAGAGCTTCCACGCTGTCGAATCGCTGAACGCCCAGGGCGACACCCACAGCGAGATCGACACCTTGCAAAGCCTGTCGCTGACCAGCATCAGCGAAGACGCCAGCAGCGTGGTGAAGCTCGTTAACTCGACCCTCTACGACGCGCTGAAAATGCACGCCAGCGACATCCACCTCGGTACTACCGGTCACGGTCTGGTGATCAAGTACCGCATCGACGGCGTGCTCAACAACATCAGCAAAGTCCAGGGCGCCGAGTTTGCCGAACAGGTGATCTCGCGGGTCAAAGTCATGGCCGAACTCGATATCGGCGAGAAACGCGTACCGCAGGACGGTCGCTTCAAGATCGGCATCAGTGGCCGGCAGATCGACTTCCGGGTATCGATCATGCCGAGCATCTTCGGCGAAGACGCGGTGCTGCGGGTGCTCGACAAACAGGATCTGGCCGACAAGGTCTGCGGCGTGCAACTGCAAGCGCTGGGCTTTGAAGACGAGACCCTGCGCCAGTTACGGCGCCTCGCCGCCGAACCCTACGGCATGGTCCTGGTCACCGGCCCGACCGGCAGCGGCAAGACCACCACGCTCTACGCGATGATCACCGAGATCAACCACGGCGTGGACAAGATCATCACCATCGAAGACCCGGTCGAATATCAGTTGCCGGGGGTGCTGCAAATTCCGGTCAACGAGAAAAAAGGCCTGACCTTCGCCCGGGGGTTGCGCTCGATCTTGCGTCACGACCCGGACAAGATCATGGTCGGCGAAATCCGCGACCCGGACACCGCGCAGATCGCCGTGCAATCGGCACTGACCGGGCACCTGGTGTTCACCACCATCCACGCCAACAACGTCTTCGATGTGATTGGCCGCTTCACCCAAATGGAAATCGACCCCTACAGCCTGGTCTCGGCGCTCAACGCGATCCTCGCCCAACGCCTGATTCGGCTGGTGTGCAGCAGTTGCAGCGCGCCGGTCAACCCCAGCGATGAAGAACTGCGCGCCTCGGGCCTCGACCCGCAGAAAGTCGACCACTACCACTTCGTTCACGGCAAAGGCTGCGGCCACTGCCGGGGCAGCGGTTATCGCGGGCGCACGGCGATTGCCGAGTTGCTGCACCTGGACGACGAGCTGCGGCAGATGATCGTCGAGCGCCAACCCATCACCAAAATCAAAGCCCTGGCCTGTGCCCGTGGTTTGCGCCTGCTGCGCGAATCGGCGCTGGAGCTGGTGGAACAAGGTCGCACCACGCTGGAGGAGATCAATCGTGTCACTTTTATCTCGTGAACATTTTGTCGCCGTGCTCGGCGCCAGCGGTGTTGGCCTGGGGCAGCGGCGGGGCAGTGAAACCCTGTGGCTGGGCAGCGTCGGTTACATCGACGAAGGCTTCCAGAGCTACGCGGTGGCGCTGGACACCCTCGACCGTCTGCTCGGCGAACACGCCCGCGCCGGTGCCGAATTGAGCGTGGTGATCTCCGGCCACTTCAGCCGTTTCTGTCTGGTGCCGTGGAGCGCGCAAATCAGCAGCCCGGATGAGCTGAGGGGCTTCGCCCAACTGTGCTTCGAAGACCTGTTCGGCGTGCCGACGCAAACCTGGACTCTGGTGTTGTCTGCCGAGCCTGCCGGTTACGACCGCATCGCCAGCGCCTTGCCGCAAGACTTGCTCGATCGCCTGCGGGCACTGGTCAGCGGCCGTGGTGTGCGCCTGCGCTCGGTGCAGCCATACCTGATGACGGCGTTCAACCGTTTCGACAAAAGCCTCGACGCCGGCGACTTCCTCTTCGTGGTCGCCGAGCCGCAACGCAGCGTGTTGCTGCTGGCCCGGGAAGGGCGTTGGGCCGGCGTGCGCTCGGCGGGTGGCAGCGACAGCGATGCAGCGCTCAGTGCCTTGATCGGTCGCGAACGGCAGTTGCAGGCGTCGACCAGCGAACGCGCCTTCAACGTTTATCTGCATGCCCCGGCGCGCCTCGATGCGCATCCGGACGTGGCCGGGGTGCAACTGCGCACCCTTGAAGACGACTCGATGACCGTGCGTGACGGCTTGTACGTCATGTCCCGGGCGGTGGCCTGACATGCGCGCCCTCAACCTCGACTTTCAGCCACGTCCACGCTCCGGCCTGTTGGGTTGGAGCCTGCTCGGCGGCGGCGCGTTGCTGGCGCTGCTGTGCTTCGGCGTGCAACAGCATCTCGATGCCCAGGCCGAACAACAGCAAGGTCATTTGCAAACCACGCAACGCCAGCTCACCGGCGACAGCGCCAGCAAAAGCACCTTGAGCCCGGCCGAAACCCGTGAGCAAGCGCAAAACCTTGCGGAAATGCGCAAGGTCTCGCAGCAACTGCGCCGCCCGTGGGAACGCCTGTTCGCCATGCTTGAGGCCATGCCACGCGAGGACATCGCGCTGCTGACCCTGACCCCGGATGCGCGCAAGGGCCAGTTGCGCATCAGCGCCGAAGCGCGGGATCTGCCAGCGATGCTGGCTTTCCACAAGCGTCTGGAAGCCAGCGACGAGCTGTCCGACGTGTCGCTGCTGAGCCACGAAATTGTCGTCAAATCGCCGGAACAACCGGTGCAATTCAACCTGTCGGCGACTTGGGAGATTGGCGATGCGAATCCCTAGACTGATCGTCCACGAATACCTGCAAGGCCTTGGCCTGCCGGGTCTGGCCGGGCTGGCGCTGTTGTTGATCGCGCTGATCTGGGCGCTGGGCGGCTTGCTGCCGGGCTGGCAATCGTTGCAGCACCTGAACCAGCAGACTCAGGAAGCCAGCGAGTATCTGGCCAAGGTGGAGGACGGCAGCATCGCGCCGCCGGTGGTGCCACAGCGTCAGCTCGACGACTTCCGCAACAAGCTGCCGGCGCAGCCGCAGGCCACCGTGGCCATCGACCGCATCTACGCGCTCGCCGCCCAGGAACACATCACCCTGGCACGCGGCGAATACGCCCTCGGCGTCGATCCGAAAACCCATCTGGCGCGCTACCAGATTCTGCTGCCGGTGCGCGGCAGCTATCCGCAACTGCGCCGCTTCCTGCACGCCTTGCTCGGTCAGTTGCCGGCGGTGGTGGTGGAAGACGTCGAGTTTCAACGCAAAAAGATTGGCGACACCGACCTCAACGGCCGGATCCGTATGACCCTTTACCTGTCGAGGTCGTGATGAATACCAAGCGCGTGACAGGTTGGGTGGCGTTCTTCGGCGTGGCGGCGGCGCTGGCCTGGTTGCCGGAATTTCTCTCGCCGAGCGAAGACGCCGATTCGGCTGAAGTGGCCGTAGCGACGCCTGCGAAAAGCGCCAGCCGTGGTGCGTTGCCGGCCAGCAGCGGCAAAGTCAAAGCGGCGCCGATCAAGGACTTGAGCCCGGCCGGTGATCTGTTCGCCACCAAGAGCTGGAAGGCCGCGCCAACCCTGGCCACGGTCACTGAACAAGCGATTACGCCAACCCCGGTGGTGCCTGCCCCGAGCCTGCCACCGGTGCCGTTTCAGTTCGTCGGCAAGCTGCATGACCGCAGCGACCTGCAAGTGTTTTTGCAGAGCGGCGAAAAGATCTACGTCGTGCGCAACGGGGATGTGATCGACGACACCTGGAAGATCACCGGCATTTCCGAACTGGAATTGAGTCTGGTCTACCTGCCTTTGCATTTGTCGCAGACCTTGTCTGTGGGGAGTACGCAATGAACAGATCCCTTTTACTGATGAGCCTGGGCCTCTGCGCCGGGCTGGCCGCGTGCAGTTCTGCGCAGGTGGCCAACAAGGAAGCTGCCGACCTGATCGAGCAGGGCCAATACGAGGCCGGGCTGGCCCGGGTCGAGGAAGGCTTGCGCGAGGATCCTCGCGACACCGAGTTGCACCTGCTGCTCAACAGCGGCCGGGCCAAGGCGATCACTGCATTGCTGACCTCCGGTGACACCGACCGCTCACGCCGCGATTTCGCCTCGGCGCGCACCGCCTACAACCGCGTGTTGACCATCGAGCCGAACAACCGCCGCGCCCAGGATGCCCTGCGCCAACTCGACTACCTGCGCAGCATGGACGAGAAGCTTGAACTGGCCCGTGGCGACTTGCGCCGGGGTGACATCTACGGTGCCGACCGCCAGGTCAAACAGATCCTCGAACTCGACCCGACCAACGAAGGTGCGCTGGAGCTGCAAGGCAACATTCGCCTGGTGCAGAGCCGCAACGTGATCCCGTATCCGCAACTGCGCACCAAGCTCGACCGCCCGGTAACCCTGGAGTTTCGCGAAGCCAACCTCAAAACCATTTTCGAAGTGCTGTCGCAGGTCGCCGGCCTGAATTTCATCTTCGACAAAGACCTGCGCCCGGACATGAAAGCGACGATCTTCGTGCGTGACGTGCGCATCGAAGACGCGGTGACACTGTTGCTGCAACAGAACCAGTTGCATCAGAAAGTGGTGAACGAAAACACGCTGCTGATCTACCCGGATTCGCCACAGAAGCTCAAGGACTATCAAGAGCTGGTGATGCGCACCTTCTACCTGACCAGCATCGATGCCAACACCGCGTTGAACATGGTCAAAACCATGCTCAAGACCCGCGACGTGTTCGTCGACGAACGCCTCAATACCCTGACCATGCGCGACACCGAAGACGCCGTGCGCATGGCGGAAAAACTCCTGCAATCGCAAGACCAGTCCAACCCTGAAGTGGTGCTGGAAGTGGAAGTGATGGAAGTCGCCACCCAGCGCATTCTCGACCTTGGCCTGCAATGGCCGAACACCTTTGGTGTGGTCAACAGCGACGGTTCGGCGGTGACCCTGCTTGATCAACTCAAAGGCATCAACTCCAGCCGCATCAGCATCTCGCCATCGCCACAGGCCAAGATCAACGCGCAGGACAACGACATCAACACCCTCGCCAGCCCCGTGATTCGGGTCAGCAACCGTGAGCAGGCGCGCATCCACATCGGTCAGCGCGTACCGATTATCAGCGCCACCTCAGTGCCTTCAACCCAAGGCCCGGTGATCACTGAAAGCGTGACTTACCTGGATGTCGGTCTGAAGCTCGAAGTGCAACCGACCGTGCATTTGAACAACGAAGTGGCGATCAAGATTGCTCTGGAAGTGAGTAACGCCACGCCGCTGGAACCGACCCGCCAGGGCACGATCCCGGTGCAGGTCGACACCCGCAACGCGCAGACCTCTCTGCGCCTGCACGACGGCGAAACGCAGATCCTCGCCGGCCTGATGCGCAATGACCACGGCGCCACCGGCAACAAGATTCCGGGTCTTGGCGACATACCTGGCATCGGCCGGCTGTTCGGCAGCAACAAGGACACCGTCGGCAAATCGGAGCTGGTGCTGTCGATCACCCCACGGATCGTGCGCAACCTGCCGTATCAAAGCCCGTCGGACATGGAGTTCTCTACCGGCACCGAAACCAGCATGCACATTCAGGCGCCGGATCGCTCGATGCAGACCTACACCGCGCCAGCGCCTGTTGTGCAGCCTCGCGCTGTCGGCAGTTCGGCCGTGGCGACCACCCGTGTCACCGTCGAGAAGCCTTGATCATGAACGCCTCCCAGCGCGGTTTTACCTTGATCGAAGTCGTGGTGACGCTGGCCCTGATCGGCCTGTTGGCGAGCATGGCCGCGCCACTGACCGAGACCGTGGTGCGGCGCGGCAAGGAACAGGATTTGCGCACCGCGCTGTATCAGATTCGCGATGGTATCGACGCTTACAAACGTGCATTCGATGCCGGTTATATCGAGAAGTCGATGAACAGCAGCGGCTATCCGCCGAACCTGCAAGTGCTGGTCGAAGGCGTGCGTGATGTGCGCAGCGCCAAGGGTGCCAAGTTCTACTTTTTACGCCGTATCCCGCGTGACCCGCTGGTGCCGGCCAAACGTGATGACGAAGGGGGGTGGGGCGTGCGCGCCTACAACAGTTCGGCTCAGAACCCGCGCGATGGCGAGGACGTGTTCGACGTCTACTCCACGGCGCGCGGCAAGGGCCTCAACGGCATCGCCTACCGCGAGTGGTGAACCTCATGCGCCGGGAAAAAGGCTTTACCTTGCTGGAGTTGATGGTGGTGATGGCGATCATCGCCACGCTGATGACCATCGCGCTGCCGCGCTACTTCAACAGCCTCGAAGCGTCGAAGGAAACCACTTTGCGCCAGAGCCTGTCGGCGATGCGCGAAGCGCTGGATCACTTTTACGGTGACACCGGACGCTACCCCGATTCCATCGAGCAATTGATCGAACAACGTTACCTGCGCAACGCGCCACTGGACCCGATCACCGAACGCAAAGACCTGTGGGTGCTGATCGCGCCACCGGAAGGCGTCGCGGGCGGCGTGGCCGATATCAAAAGCGGTGCCAACGGGAGGGCGCGTGATGGCAGCCAGTATTCCGAGTGGTAACCGCGCGCAGCAGGGTGGCTTCACCTACCTGGGCGTGCTGTTCCTGATCGTTGTCATGGGCATGGGCCTGGCCAGTGCCGGCGAGTTGTGGTCGACCGCCTCGCGCCGCGACCGCGAGAAGCAATTGCTCTGGGTCGGCACGCAATATGCCCAGGCGCTGCGCAGCTACTACCGCAGTTCGCCGGGGCTGGCGCAGTACCCGAAAGAGCTCGCTGACCTGCTCGACGATCAGCGTTTTCCGGAGGCTCGGCATCATCTGCGTCAGCTCTATCCGGACCCGATCGGTAAAGGTGAATGGGCACTGCAACGGGGTTTTGACGGACGCATCACCGGCCTCAACAGCCCTTCGACCGAGGTGCCGTTGAAGCAGGCGGACTTCCCCACGCAGTGGTCGGATTTTCAAGGCATGCAGCGTTATTCGGACTGGCAGTTCGTTGCCGAAAAAGCCTTCCTCGACGGCACCAACGGCCCGGCCAAAGGCCAGTCGGTCTTGCCGCAGGCGTTGCAGCCATGAGCCGCCAGTGGATGTGCGCGCTGATCCTCAGTGTCGTGGTGGGCTGCACTCACGCCGCTGAAGAGGATGAATTGATGGGCTTCATCGTCGACGACACGATCTCGCACATCGGCCACGACTTTTACTACTCGTTCAGTGAACGCCTGCGCGACACCAGCCGGATGGATTTCAACCTGGTGGTGCGCGAGCGGCCCGACGCGCGCTGGGGCAGCCTGGTGACCGTGGAATATCAGCAACGCCTGGTGTATCGGCGCTTCCTGCCGCCGAACACCGTGGAACTGAAGGAAGAGGCCTACGCGGCCGCTGACTGGGTTCGACGCCAGGTTGTCCAGCGCAAGCTGGAGGCTCTGTTGCAGGACACCACCGACCTTGAGAAGGACGAACTATGAAAACCACAACGTTCTCACGGCGCAGCGGATTCTGGATCTCGGGGTTGTTGATCGGCCTTGCCAGCGCTGCCGCCGTCCAGGCCACCGAACTGGTCTACACGCCGGTCAACCCGTCGTTCGGCGGCAACCCGCTCAACGGCACCTGGTTGCTCAACAACGCCCAGGCGCAAAACGATCACGACGACCCGGACCTCAAAAGCCGCTCGACCGTGGCCGGCACCTCGGCGCTGGAACGCTTCACCAGTCAATTGCAATCGCGGCTGCTAGGGCAGTTGCTGGACAACATCTCCACCGGCAACACGGGGAGCCTGTCCACCGACTCTTTTATCGTCAACGTCATCGACGACTCCGGGGCACTGAGCATTGAAGTGACCGACCGAGCGACTGGTGAAGTTTCGGAAATTCAGGTGAACGGCCTCAACCCATGACGGGCTGACGGTTCCGGGGAGAGACGGACATGAAAAAGATCATCGCGCTAGGGCTGATGTTGGCGACATTGCAAGGGTGCAGTCTGCGTGAGCCGATGTCGGCCGAGCAGGACACCGAAACTCCGACCCTGACCCCCAGGGCCTCGACCTACTACGACTTGCTGAAGATGCCGCGACCCAAGGGGCGTTTGATGGCGGTGGTGTACGGCTTCCGTGACCAGACCGGGCAGTACAAGCCGACGCCGGCGAGTTCGTTTTCCACCAGCGTGACTCAGGGCGCGGCCTCGATGTTGATGGACGCGATGCAGGCCAGTGGCTGGTTTGTGGTGCTGGAGCGCGAAGGGCTGCAGAACCTTCTGACCGAGCGCAAGATTATTCGCGCCTCGCAGAAGAAGCCGAATACGCCGGTGAATATTCAGGGTGAGCTGCCACCGTTGCAGGCGGCGAACATGATGCTTGAGGGCGGGATCATCGCTTACGACACGAATGTGCGTAGTGGTGGGGAAGGGGCGCGGTATCTGGGGATTGATATTTCCCGGGAGTATCGGGTGGATCAGGTGACCGTCAACTTGCGTGCGGTGGATGTGCGCAGTGGGCAGGTGTTGTCGAATGTGATGACCAGCAAGACGATTTATTCGGTGGCGCGCAGTGCCGGGGTGTTCAAGTTTATCGAGTTCAAGAAGTTGCTCGAGGCCGAGGTGGGTTATACGACGAATGAGCCGGCGCAGTTGTGTGTGTTGTCGGCGATTGAGGCGGCGGTGGGGCATATGGTGGCGCAGGGGATTGAGCGGCGGTTGTGGCAGGTGGCGGGGGATAGTTCTTCGCCTTCTCAGGATGATGTTTTGAATCGGTATTTGAGTCAGAACAAGGTTGATCCGGGGGCTGAGGCTGAGGCTGACGTTGAGTGAACGTGGCGGCCTTTGGGCCGACCAGGTTCTTGTTGATTGAGTACATATCCGTTGCTGCGGTAACGGCTGCTTAGGGTTTCGCCCTGACGGCGACTCACTTTTTTGACAAACGCCTCAAAAAAGTAAGCAAAAAAAGGCTTGCCCCAACGTTCGGCCCACTCGCTGAGGCTCGGGGTTCCTTCGCTCCGGGATTGATCCGGGGGCATCGCCTCCGGTTTGCTTCGCTGCACCTCCTCTCGATGTGTTTGGCTTCGCCAAACAGTCGCTGCGCTCCCCCCCCGGATAAATCCCTCCACTCAGCCTGCCGACGGGGCCGGTGGATCAAGATCAAGAGCAGCAGCCGAGCTAACGCTCATCCTGTTGAGTGGTGAGGAGCACAGCGTGGTCGGCTTTGGATTTGTGGTGGATTTGCCCCTCACCCCAGCCCTCTCCCGGAGGGAGAGGGGGCCGATTTGTGTGCTTTTCAAAGTCCGAGTTCAACGCGATAGCGCACGTCGGCGTACTTCCACCAAACCACTCGGTCAGTTCCCTCTCCCTCCGGGAGAGGGCTAGGGTGAGGGTTACGATCTGAAGTTTGTTTAAAAAAGTGTCTGAATCGGCGGAACCTTCCCACAATGTTTTCAGGTTGTCCGTCGGACGTCCGGTCTCTAGCCTGTGTTCGTCGCTGCCAATTCAGCGGCCGGGCATGGAAACCCGAAGATACGAGAGAGCGATTAGGCCTTTCATAACGTATGCTTGCGCACTTTCATTGTGTGCACTCTGTTATGGCGGTTGTGCGCGGGAGACATTCGTGTCTGCCGGGTTGCTCTCTCCCGGATTTCCAGCCTGCGTACAGCTGCCACCCATTTTTCCTGGAAGTCGAATGGGCCAGTTGCAACCATCAATGAGAGATAAACACCATGAAAAAACCAACACCCAATCCGCCAGAATCAGAAATCACCACCGACACCACATCCCCCTACGCCTCAGTCGACAGCAAAAAACTCTACGAAGCCGCCGACCGTGCGCTCGATTACTACCTCAATCCTTCCGCTCCGATCATGTCCAGCACTAACGAGCCGGAGCCCATGTACTTCGCCAACCCCAGGTACAACACCGAGTCTCTACTGGCCAACGCCAGCGAAACCCTCGGTTCGGCCAGTGAAATGCTCAACAACTTCGCCGCCTCGCTGCCGCCCTCACACCGCAAGACCGCGCTCGGTATTGCACAAGTCGTGATGCTGGGTGAACTGGCAGTCAATCAAGCGCTGGATCACGTCGAGTTGAAGGATGGCTAATTCCCCGAAGATCCAAAACGATCAGGAAGTAGAAAAGCGCCGTCTGACCTTGGAAGCGTTGGCCGATGTGGATGCTGGTCGCTTTATTGATGATCAAGCAGTGCAGGACTGGGCTGACTCTTTGAGTTGCTCGGAATCACCATCCAAGAGTTCCCCATAACTCAGGAAGGATGGGAAACAAAAAACGCGACCCTCGAAAAGGTCGCGTTTTTGTCGTTAACAAAATAATTACGTTGGTCTGCCGGCATTTTTCGGTCTGCGTTATGGATATTCCTGACGCGCATGCAAAACGCTCAAAATATTTATCCGACCCACCACTTGATAAATGATCAGGTAATTGGGGTGCACAACCATCTCGCGAGTGCCGGGCGCTCGACCTATTCGATAGAGGTGTGGATGTTGAGCAAGGGTAACCGTAGCGCCTTCGATAGCTTGGGAAAGTCTGTCAGCCGCTACTAAGTTCCGGTCACTGATGTAATCAAGGATTTTCAGGAGTTCAGCCCGAGCTTCGGGCTGCCACTCAACCTGCATCGTATTTTTTACGCTTTGCTTCCATCAGGGCACGCATCTCGACCATAACCTGATCATTTGGAATGCTCGGTCGTGGATCATTCATTGAAGCCTGCACTTTGGCGATTAACCAGCGGTCATAGCTCGCGGCTTGCTCTTCAGGGTCAAGATCTGAAACGACTGGGCACAGTGGGTCGATTAAAGACGGGTCGATCATGGCACCTCCGGGTTTAATGCCTCGAAGTCTATTCGGTAAAGCATTTGCTGTCGTCGCTGGCTGGATGAATAGCACGTTTGTCAAGCTCCATGAGGATCAATTTGTCCCGAAGAATCCTAGACGCCGTACTTCCGACCGCCAACCGCCAGAAGTGGTAGGAAAACACCACGGATTTGGTAAAAGCATTCTTTTTTCTGTAGGACTCGGCTGGTCTGGCAAGCCGCGCGTGTGGTTACGTCAGCCCACAAAAAAACCGCGACCCTCTTCACCAGAGAATCGCGGTTCATCAACACTCAACCCTTACTGCTGCAAAACACTCGCCTGGTTAGCCGACCCGAACTGCTGAATGTTCGCCGTCTGCGTCATCCCGCTCTGATCGACATTGGCAATGTTCCCCGTCCCGCCCTGGGTTACATACGCCACGTTCATGGTGTCAGCCTGTTTGACCGTGATCATGTTGTCGCTGCCATACAACTGCGCGGTGTACGCCTGGTTGCCAGTCCCGGATTGATCAAACTCAGCACTGTTGCCGGTGCCGTTCGATGAGCCCTGGATCAGGTTGTTAGTGCCGCGCTGATCGGAGATCAGGATGTTGTCGCTGCCGTTCTGATCGAAGTACAGCTCGTTGTAGGAATCGGCCTGTTTGACCGTGGTTTTGTTGCCGGTGCCGGTCTGGCTGGTGGTCATGATCTGGCCGACGCCATCCTGGGTGAAGTTGGCGATGTTGCCAGTGCCGGCCTGGGTGATGTTGGCGCGCTGGTTGCTGCCGAATTGGCCGCCGGTTTGCGGGCCTTTCCAGTTGCTGGCGTAGACCTTGTTGTCGTTACCCACGGAGGTGGCGTTGAGCACGTGACTGTCGCCGTTCTGGTAGGTGAAGTGCACGTTGCCGTTGCCGACCTGGTACAGCGCCAGGGTCGAGTTGACCGACTCGAACTGGTCGGCATAGATGGCGTTGGTGTTGCCGACCTGGGTGACGGCGGCGGTATTGTTTTCGCCGAAGCTTTGATCGACCACGGTTTCGTTGCTGTCGCCGTACTGGTTGACGGTGGCCTGGCTGGCGAGTTGTGCGTCTTGCCAGATCTCGGTGCCGTTGAGGTTGCCGAACTGGTTGATGGTGATGTTGCCGCCGGTGCCGTCGCGCTGGTCGCCATAGGCGTAGTTGCCTTCGCCAGCCTGGTTGATGCCGATCTGCCCGCCGTTGTGGGTGACCTGTTCGGCGGTGCCGTAGTTGGCGGTGCCGTACTGGGTGATCACCGAACTGTTGCCGGTGCCTTCATAGAGTTGCTCGATGTTGGCTTCGTTGCCGTCGCCGTATTGGAAGGTTTTGGCTTCGCTGCCGTTCTGCGAGTCTTGATAGACGAACGAGAAGTTGCCGGTGCCTTGCTGTTGTTGCAGGGCCTGGTTGCCGGCGCCGAAGCCCAGCGACTGGCTGGCGTGGCTGGTGTTGAACGCGCCGGCTTGCTGCTGGGTGATGACACTGTTGTTTTCGAACAGTTGCTCGGCGTAACCGGCGTTGTAGTCACCGACCGCATCCTGGGTGATCACGCTAGTGGCGTTGTCTTGCAGGGCGGCGGCGTTGTTGCCTTGGCCCAGTTGGGTCTGGGTGGCGGTGCTGAACGGGGCCTGTGTCTGCTTCACATCCGCGATGTTGGCAGTACCGGCCTGGCTCTGGGTGGACAGGCTGTCGTCGGCCATGGCCTGGGCACTGATCATGACCAGGAGGGCGGCGGTGAGGGGCGTCAGTTTGAACATGATTAACTCTCCGATGAGTGCAGTGCTTTAGCGATATTGCTTGACCGAAACGCTCATGCCGTTGCCCGACTGGGTCACGGCGCTTTGCAGCCCCGCGCCGGCCTGCTCGATGCTGGCGTCGTTGTTGTTGCCGTTTTGCGAAATCTGCGCGCGGTTGTGGCTGCCGTTTTGGGTGATCGATGCGGCGTTGCCGGAACCGTTCTGGGTGATCAAGGCCATGAGGTCGCTGCCCTGTTGCAGGATGTAAGCCTCTTGATTGCTGCCCGACTGAACGATCCGCCCAAGCAGCGACTGACCGTTCTGTTGCAGCAGCGCAAGGTTGGCCTGGCCGATCTGCTCGATCAGGGCTTGCTGACCCACCGGTGGGGGCAGTTCGCCGAGGTCGACGCTGCTCGGCGCCAAGTCATCGTTTTCCATCAAGTCGTCGGCGCGCACGCCCGCACTGCCGCACAACAGGAGCAGGCAAAGCAGGGCGGCGGTCGGCGTGTTCATGGCGAAAACCCTGTGTTACGAAAGTGGCCCCACCCAGCCGGCCGCAATCGCCGGTGGGTGGGCGTGGGTGGTTACTGCACGGTGACCGGGACGGTGCGCACGGTGCCAGGCGATGTGCGGATCGTTGCGGTCGGGTTGGCCGACGGCACCACAGTGGTGTTGGTGACGGTCAGTCTCCAGCGGCCGGTCAGCGGCACGGTCGCGGTCCCCAACGTCACCAGTCCGGTCGGGGTGGTGACCTGCACGGTGACGGTGTTGCCGAGGATCACCGACGACGTTCCCGAGAAGTCCCAGGTGAAGCGGTTTCCGGCCCGCGCGGTCACGGTGGCGGCGGTGACGGCGAAGTTCTCCGCTGGCGCTCTCGGCGAGACTTGCACGGTGACCGTGGCCGGTGCCGAGAGAGCGCCGAAGCTGTCACGAGCGACGTAGGTGAAGGTTGTGGTGAAGGCGGTCAGGATGACGGCCGGTGGGGTGTAGGTGACGACCGTGCCATTGGTGGTGACGGTGCCGCGACCCAGCGCCGGTTGGGTGACGCTGGCCACGGCCAGCGGCACGTTGCCTTCCGGATCGGTGTCGTTGGCCAGCACGCTGATCGGCACGGTCAGGCCGGCAGTCGCAATGGCGTCGGCGACGGCCGTCGGGGCCTGGTTCGGCGCGACGGTGATGGTCACGGTGGCCGCTGCAGCCGAGGCCAGACCTTTGGCGTCCTGGGCTTTGTAGGTGAAGGTCGTGGTCAGTGGCGCGTTCACCACGGCTGGCGGGGTGTAGACCACAGCGGTCGAGCCGCTGAGGGCGACGGTGCCCTGGCCGGCAGCCGGCTGTGTCAGCGCGGTGATGCTCAGCGGCGTGTCGCCGTCGGGATCGCTGTCGTTGGTCAACAGGCTGAGGGTGATCGGCACGCCGAAGCTGGTGCTGCCGGCGTCGGTATTGGCGATCGGTGGCTGGTTTTCACCGGTGTTCGGCGCGGTGCCGACCACCACAACAGCCTCGGTGTCGCTGCCGCCGGCGGCGGATTTCACCGTCACGGTGGCGGGTGGCTGGGTCAGGTCGGCGACGGTGATCCGTTGCAGGGTGCCGGTTTTCGACAGACGTCCGTAGCCCTGCGCGACCATGTCCGGCACCGCGACTTCATCGGTCGAAGTGGCTTCGATCAGCAGGGTGTGATTAGCCCAGTTGTAGCGCGCGGTCTGTACTTTGACCACGTCGCTGAGTTTGCTCGACACCGATGTCGGGCGAGTGGTACCGGCCGGGTTGGTCGCTGTCACGACCACCACCGAAGGCAGGCTGCCCGTACCCAGGCGCTGACCGAAGAACAGGCCGTTGTTGTCACCCAACAGACCGGTCTGGCACGGCGTTGGCGGTGGGCCGGGAAGCAGCGCCACGGTTTCCCGGAAGCACAGCGTGGAGCTGCTGTCAGCCTTGGCGAAGACCTCGGCACGGATGCCGGTCGATGTGCGGCGATAGGTAGCGCGGTCGATTTCGACGTGGGTCTGTTGACGACTGTCGAGAACCTTGCCGGCGACGGTAAACAGGCTGGTCTGGATCGTTCCGGCGGGGCCGGTGATGCGTACGAAGTTGGTGTTGAACGGGCTGCCGGTTACCGCTTCGGTGAGGTTCGGATCGCCGACGAAGGTTTCAATGCCACCGGTGTCCGGGTTCACTTCGGTATACGGCCCGTTGATGCTGCGCAGGAACGGCCCGATCGCGCCATTCAATGCACCACTGAAATTGCCCGGCGCACCAATGCCGATGTCTTTGGTGATGTTGATCGCACGCCGGCCCGGGGCAGTGACGTTGACCGTCTCCACGCCATACGGGTGAGTGATGGTGTAGGTGCCGGCGGTGGGCACCGAGACCCGGATGCGAATCCGTGCAAAGCTTTGCTGATCGCCATCGGCAGGGTTTTCCGAAGCGAACGCCGCTTCGATCCCGGCCACGTAGGCGTCCATTTCATAACCGCTGTTGCCAACGGCGGGAATGGTGGTTTCAGCCAGGAACCAGAAAGCTTCCGGCGGCCAGTTGTCGGGGAACACCATCGGTTGTGTGTCGTCGTAGATGCCCGGTTCCGGTAGCAGCGTGCACATGTACGCCGGTGGCGTGCTGACAGGCACTCGCGAACTGGCGGCGCGCGACTGGCAGAGTTCCATCGACAGCAAATTGTTGTCCTGGTACCACATCGGGAATTTCCCGGTGGCGAAGGTGTAGGGGCCGGGGTCGACGGCGGCGAGTTGCGCATAGGCACTGCCGGTCAGCGAGAGAGCAAGCCCGAGCGCGTTGAGCGCAAAGCGTGGCCACTTGTTCATGATGCCTCCTGATACGGATCTGGGCATGTGAGCGTTCATTGCACGATGACCACTTCTTCGGTATCGCTGCCGCCGTTGGACGACGTCACCCGAACCTTGGCCGGTGGTATCGGCGAGATCCCGGTGGCCAGGGTTTTCACCGCGCCGTCGCCGCTCAGGGCGCCAATGGCGGCACCACTGAAGGAGCTGGCGGTGAGCACCGGCGGCGAGGTCTCGTCACTGGTCGAGGCGACCAACGTCAACTGCCCGGAGCTGAGGCTGTACTCGGCGCGCTGGATCACCACCAGGTCGGTCAGGGTCATGGGCAGGGTGGTTGGCGTGCTGCTGGCGATGGCCAAGTGGTTGTCGGCGGTCACTTGCAGGGTGGTCGGCAATGTCGGGTTGACTGCCGATTGCGCGTACCAGGCACCGGTTGAGTTGGCTTCGGTCATGTTCAGCACCGGGGTGCTGCTGGTGACGGCCACGGTGCCCGGTGCGGGCGGCGCTTTCACAAACACGTCCTGCTGGGCCACGGGTGCGCTGTCGCCGGCTTTGCGCGAGTAGGTGCTGCGCTCGGTGATCATTGGCGTTGGCCGCACTACGGTCGACAATTTGCCGGAGACGGCGAAAGTGGTCGAACGCAGATCCAGACCGTTAGGGCCTTCGATCCGCACGTAGTTGGTGTTGAACGGGCTACCGGTGACCGCTTCGTTGAGGTTCGGGTCACCGACAAACTGCTCGGCGGCGCCCGTCACCGGGTTGGTCTCGGTGTAGGGGCCATTGACGCTGCGCAGGAACGGGCCAATGTCACCTTTGAGCGCGCCGTCGTAGGTTTGCGGTACACCGATGCCGATGTCGCGGGTCATGTTGATCGCGCGCCGGCCGGGGGTGTCGATGTTGAACACGTCGACGCCGTACGGGTGGGTGATCACGTAGGTGCCGGCGGTCGGTACATCGACGCGGATACGGATCCGCGCAAAGCTGACCTGATCACCTTCCACCGGTTCTTCGGCAGCGAACGCGGCTTCGATGGCACTGACGAAACCGAGGTCGATCCCGCGTGCGGCATCAATGATGGTGGTTTCGCCGGTGAACCAGAACGCTTCATCGGGGAAGTTGGTCGGGAAGACAATCGGCTGTGCGTCATCGAACACGCCGGGAGTTGGCAGCAGTGTGCACATGTACGAAGGCGCGCCGGGAGCGCTGGGCACTCGCGAGCTGAGCGCTTTGGACAGGCACAGATCCAGGGTACGGCCGTGGGTGTCCTGATACCAACTGGCGAAACCGCCGTTGGCCGGCGTGTACGGACCCGGATCAACGGCGAATAAAGCGGCCTGGGCAATGCCCTGAGCCAAGGCGCTCACGACCAGGACGGTCGCGGTTTTGGACAGTAAAGGGTGCATGAGTTAATCCCTCTATCAAAGTACCTGCCCCTTGGGGGTGGGTCAGTTGCAGAGGGCCTGTACACCTTCCATGCCAAGGTATGGCGAAAGTGCTCGAGAGGCTTGGATTAGAGGGCTTGCGGAGCTTGGAGGTAAGTTGGAGGTTCGGCCTGGATAGGGCGCCAGTCCCCAGGATTGGGGGCGGTGGGGATGCAAAAACTGTGGGAGCGAGCCTGCTCGCGAAAGCGGACTTGTTGCGAAGAAAATGTCGACTGACGCACCGCCTTCGCGAGCAGGCTCGCTCCCACAGGGTTCTGCGGTGTTTGGCGACTAGCGCAATCGGGTAGATGGCCCCGCATCCGGGCAAAGCCCCAACCGTGGGCTATAACCCTATAGGGAAGTATCGGGACGTCGTCGCCATGAACATGCAGTCGAAATCGCTTCCAGTCGAGGACCGCAATCTACGGTTGAGCTCGCGCACGCTGCCGTTCAACCTGTTGCGCTGGTTCTCGCTGATCAGCATGGCCGTGATCGGCACTGTGGCCGTGGCGCTCGGTATGGTGTCGACACGGTTTGTGATCGACGAAAGCGTGCAGCGCGATGCCTTGCTGACGGCGCAATTCATTCAGGCCATCGCCTCGGCCGAAGTGCGTCATGTCTCGATTCCCAACGTGCGGACCATGGGCGAGTTGCTCGATTCACGCCTGGACAAGGATTTTCCCGACGTCGATCCGGCAGCCCGGGCCAATGCCCGTGGGGAATTTCTAGATCACATCGAACACTTGCCGGATGTCATCCTCGCCAATATCTACGCCCCCGATCGATTGGTGATCTGGTCGACGAACCCGGCGTTGAAAGGCACGCGCATTCATTCCGACGAAGACCTCGATCGCGCCTTCAATGAAAAGATTCCGGTGTCGGCCAGTTATCACAACGTCGACAAGGAGCGTGAGGAGCAGAAATTCGTCACCCCACCGGACTACATGTTTATTGAAAACTACATTCCGCTGTTCGACGCCGACGGCAAAAACGTTACGGCGATGGTCGAGATCTACAAGGAGCCCAAAGACCTGATTGCCCGTATCGAACGCGGGTTGACGCTGATCTGGCTGGCCACTGCGCTGGGCGGCGGGCTGATTTATCTGGGGCTGTACTGGATCGTGCGGCGCGCGGCCATTCTGCTTGCGGCGCAGCAGAGACAATTGATTGCCAATGAAACCTTTGTCGCACTGGGCGAGATGTCCTCAGCCGTGGCGCACAGCCTGCGCAATCCGCTGGCGACCATCCGCTCCAGTGCCGAACTGGCGCTGGAGTTCGACGCCGGCCCCGCGCAGAAGAACATCAACGACATCATCGGTCAGGTCGACCGCATGTCGAAGTGGGTGCGCGAGTTGCTGCAGTCGCTGCGCCCGCTCAACGATGACCCGGAACCGGTGAATCTGGTGGCGGCGCTGTACGAAAGCCTCGTCGCGTTCGAGCAACAGATTGCCAGGGCCGGCGTGCAAGTGGTGTTTCAGCCGCAAAGTACACCGATGGTGTTGAGCCAACCGGTGCAACTGACGCAGATCCTCAACAGCCTGTTGGCCAACGCACTGGAGGCCATGGACAAGGGCGGCACATTGACCGTCAGCCTCGAACCCAGCGGCGACCGCGCTGTGTGCGTGGTGCTCAGCGACACCGGCAAAGGCATGAGCGAAGAGCAGCGCAGCATGGCCTTCCGGCCGTTTTTCACGACCAAGTCCGGTGGCCTGGGCGTCGGCCTGGTGCTGGTCAAGCGCATCATGGAACGCTTCGGCGGAGGTGTCACTCTGGATAGCCGTGAAGGCGAGGGGACCACGGTTCGCCTGGCTTTTCGGCGGGTTCCATAACCTCGAAGAGTTTTCTGAACTTTCCCCATCAGTGGGTGTGAGGCCCCAGTCGCCGGGGAGTGGGGCAACCAACAGCAACCCCAAGTCGCTGTTACAACTGGAAATAATATTTTGGCGCGGTAGTTGCAAAAAACCATCACCCCTTCCTTGATGAGGTGGCTGGTGATGGACAGAACAACGCGTGAACCCGGCAATACCTTCCGACTGACGCCTCTGAGCGTCTTTCTGATGTTGACCCTCGGCACCCTGACCGGTGTGCGAGCCAGCCCCATCGATGACGAGAATCAGCCGGAACCCTCCGACCCCTCTTCGTATTACGACGAACCGGTGGATCGCGCCGGCGCGCTGAATGCGATCCTGACCATGCCCGAGGCCAACGAAGACTCCTTCGATTTGCCCGATGGGGTCAAAGGTTCGCGCATTACCCCACGCACGGAAAACATCCTGCCGCCGACGGTGCAGACCAGTTTCAACTACCCCACAAACGGCAAACCGAGCCCGTTGTACGGCGCGCAACCGTTCACTCAGCAACTGCTGTTGTTCGAAGAGTTTGGCCCGGAAAAACTCGACCCGACCACCCCGGCCGCGCCGTTGCCGTTCCCGCCGGCCGCCATCGGCCCGGCACCGGCCCAGGACCCGAACAACATCGCACGCAGTGCGCCACCCGGCACCGCGCTGGATGCGTTCCTGCGCCAACCCGGATTGACGCCATTCCCCAGCCAGTTCTCCAACGTGGTCGACCGCAACCCGTGGCAGGCACAGATCGAAGTGTTCCTCAACCGTCACATCGGCTCGTCCGCCGAAGGGCGGCCACCGGGAAAAGGCTGGTCGCATCAGCGCTGGAACGAGTTTTACCCGCAAGCGGTCTACAAAACCGTGCAGACCGGTGCACGGGTCAACGGTGGCCTGCGTGATGCCCGGCAAATGCACGGCTACGCGGTCGGTGAATTCGGCCCGGGCGGTTTGTACCACAACGTTGCCGGGGTTCCAGTGACCGATGGCACCGCCAGGGGCGTCGACCCCCGTTTCCACCCGGCCATGCCGGCGCAGAACCACAATTCGGTGTGGACCTTCGATGGCACGTTGCCGCCGAAACTGTTGATGGTGCGTTACGGCCAACCGGTGCTGATGCGTCACTACAACGGCTTGCCGATTGATCCATCAGCCAACCGCGGTTTTGGCCTGCACACCATCAGCACCCACGAGCATAACGGCCACGCGCCGGCAGAAAGTGACGGCTATGCCAACGCGTTCTTCTTTCCGGGGCAGTTCTACGACTATCGCTGGCCGATTCAGCTCGCCGGTTACGACAGCATCAACACCAAGGCTGAAGACCCGCGTGCGGCGTTTCCTTGTGCGGCGGGCGAGACCCTGTGGGTCAATGACCTGGCCCCGAGCAAGAAGACCTGCGACCACGGCACCATCAAGATCCGAGGCGACTGGCGCGAAACCATGAGCACCCACTGGTTCCACGACCACATGCTCGATTTCACCGCGCAGAATGTCTACAAGGGCAACGCGGCGATGATGAACTACTACAGCGCCCTGGATCGCGGCAACGAGTCGGTGGACGACGGCGTCAACCTGCGCTTGCCCAGCGGCAGCGCCTTGCCGTGGGGCAACCGCGACTACGACGTCAACCTTGTGTTCGCCGACAAGGCCTGGGATCAGGAAGGCCAGTTGTGGTTCAACCCGTTCAACACCGACGGCTTTATCGGCGATCAAGTGCTGGTCAACTGGCAGTGGAAACCAACCCTCGATGTACGGGCGCGCAGCTATCGCTTGCGCATCCTCAATGGCTCTGTGTCGCGCTACTTCAAACTGGCGCTGGTGCGCGAAGTGAAGGGCAGCGGCGGCGAGTTCCAGGGCCCGAAAAACTCCGGTGTGTCCTACAGTCGTGTGCCGTTCCACATGATTGCCAACGACGGCAACATCATGGAACACAGCGTGCCGTTCGACGGCAGCATGGATCTGGACGCCGACGGTGACAAACAGAACCACAACGCGATCCTGCCGACCCAAGGCATCGCCGAGCGCTTCGACATCATCGTCAACTTCGCGAAAAACGGCATCAAACCGGGGGACAAGCTGTTCTTCCTCAACCTGCAAGCCCATGACGATGGCAAAGGCCCGAAAGAGGTGATCCCGCTGGCGGATGTGCTCTCGGAGAAATACCTGCCGGTACCCAAGCAGACCAGCAAGGGCCCGCAATGGGACAAGGGTGATCCAGCGGTGGGCAAGCTGTTGCAACTCAACGTCAAGGCTTATGCCGGTCAGGATCTGGCGATGAACCCCGCGGCCTACGAACCGGCGAAACCGGGCAAGGCTGAAGGGTTGGTGATGATCCCGCTGAAGATCCACCGTGACAATGCTGCCGACAAGGCGCTATTGGCCAAGGCCCGGCACCGCACCTTCACCTTCGGCCGTTCCGACGGCACCGATGAAGCGCCGTGGACGGTCAAGACCGATGGCGGTTTCGGCTTCCACATGGACCCACGTCGCCTGAATGCCTCAACCCAGTTGTCCAGCGGCCCGACCGATGCCGGTGTCAGCGGTTTCGGCACCCTTGAGGTGTGGAATATCAAGGCCGGCGGCAAGGGCTGGAGTCACCCGGTGCATGTGCACTTCGAGGAGGGCATCATCCTCAGTCGCGGCGGCAAGGCACCACCGGAATGGGAAAAATGGGCGCGCAAGGACGTCTACCGTATCGGGTCGGAAATCGATGGTCTGGACAGCGTCGAGATGGCGATCAACTTCCGCGAGTTTGCCGGGACCTACATGGAGCACTGTCACAACACCCAGCATGAAGACAACTCGATGCTGCTGCGTTGGGACATTGAAAAACCCGGGCAATTTCAGTTGATGCCGACCCCGCTGCCGAGCTGGGACGGGGTGCGCTACGTCAACTCCGCCGCGCTGCCGACCTTCCGTAACGGCGACGGTTTTGGCCCGCAAGTGCTGGTCAATCCATGAACCGCCGGCCTGTCGACCGCCCCGTGCATAACCCGCGCTCTCGGGCGCTGGGCATGCACCTGGTGCTGATGGTGGTGGCCTGTGTGCTCGGCAGTCGCGTGCTGCTGGCGCACCAGCCCGGTGTCGGCGAGCAGTCTGTTGCTGAATCCGCCACCCCGTGGGGCGGCGATTATTTCCCCAACACGTTGCTGACTGATCAGGATGGTCGGCAGGTGCGTTTTTTTGATGACCTGATCAAAGGCAAAGTGGTGGTGATCAACTTCATCTTCACTTCGTGCAGCGACTCCTGCCCGCTGGAAACCGCACGCCTGCGCCAGGTACAGAAACTGTTGGGCGACCGGGTTGGCCAGGACGTGTTTTTCTACTCGATCAGCATCGACCCGCTCAGCGACACACCCGAAGTGCTCAAGGCCTACGCGCAACGCTTCAAAATCGGCCCCGGCTGGAAGTTTTTGACTGGCGAGTTTGAAGACGTCACCGACCTGCGCAAGAAGCTCGGGCTGTTCATCGACGGCGTCGACAACGGCCGCAGCAAGGATCACAACCTCAGCCTGATCGTCGGCAACCAGACCACCGGGCGCTGGATGAAAGCCTCGCCGTTCGAAAATCCGTGGATTCTCGCCGATCAATTGGCCAATACCTTGCAGAACTGGAAACAGCCCAGCATCGAGGAAAGCTACGCCGACGCGCCTGAGATCCGCCCGCCGAGCAACGGCGAAGAATTGTTCCGCACGCGTTGCGCGTCGTGCCACAGCCTAGGCCCGCAGGACGGCCAGGGCATCGGCATGCGCAGTATCGGCCCGGACTTGATTGGCGTGACTCGCAATCGCGATGCGCAATGGCTCAACCGCTGGATTCGCGAGCCGGATCGCCTGCTCGCGGAAAAAGACCCGATCGCGCTGCAACTGTTTGAACAATTCGAGCGAATCCCGATGCCCAACCTGCGCCTGGACGAGCAGTCCGCGCAGGCGATCATCGACTTCCTCAGTGATGAAACCGAGCGTCAGCAGCCGTCCGTCCAACCCTTGGCCGGCGGCGCATTGACGCCAGTAAAACCGGGCGATCCAGCCGCGACGGCAAGTCGTATGCAGTAGCGGCGAAATAGCATCATTGAAACCTGTGTCGCGGTCATAGCCACCTACACTGATTCATGAAGGCGGCTGTAACGGTCCGATACAAGCACTCCAGGGCACTCCCATGCAGAGTCTGGAATCTCCAAAAATACCTGCGCCGGTCGCATCGGCAGCAGCAAGCAAGGGCTGGCGCGAGCGATTCAATCTCCTGCGCTGGTTCTCGATCGCCAGTTTTCTGATCATTGCCGCCGTCGCGTTGGGGCTGGGCTATATCTCCACGCGTTTCGTCGTCACCGAAAGCGTCGAGCGTGATGCGCTGCTGACGGCGCAATTCATTCAGGCCATCGGCGATGCGGAAATCCGCCACGCCGGGATTACCCCCAAACGCACCATGGGCGAAATGCTCGACCCACGTGAGGACAATGCCTTTGCCGACGTCAATCCGGGCTCACGTGCGGCGGCGCGCATCGAGTTTCTCGATCATGTCGAGCACTTGCCGGATATTTTGCTCGCCACCGTGTATGCCGAGGATCGCACGGTGATCTGGTCGACCAATCCTGAGCTGATTGGCGTGCGCATCGAAGACGATGATGAACTGGACGAATCGTTCGAAATGAAAGTGCCGGTGTCCTCCAGCTATCACAAGGTCGATGACGAAAAGCCAGAGCAGCAATTGTTGCGTGAGCCCAAATACCTGTTCATCGAGAACTACATCCCGATGTTCAACGCCGACAAAAGTGAAGTAGTCGCGATGGTCGAGGTCTACAAGGAGCCGTCGGACCTGGTGGCGCGCATTGACCGTGGCTTCGCCTCGATCTGGGCGGCGACGTTCTTCGGTGGCGCTGCCATCTTTCTCGCGCTGTTCTGGATCGTCCGCCGGGCGGCGCAGTTGCTGCAGAGCCAGCAGCAACAGTTGATCAGCAATGAAACCTTTGTCGCGCTGGGCGAGATGTCCTCGGCCGTGGCCCACAGCCTGCGCAATCCGCTGGCGACCATCCGCTCCAGCGCCGAACTGGCGCAGGAAGTCGCCAGCGAGGGCGCGCAGCGCAATATCGGCGACATCATCAGCCAGGTCGATCGCATGTCGCGCTGGGTGCGTGAGTTGCTGGTGTCGCTGCGGCCGATGGGCGAGGAAGGCGAGGCGGTGGATCTGGTTCTGGCGGTCGAAGATACTCTTGGCGCATTCGACGCGCTGATCAAACGCAATGGAGTCGAGGTGCGCTTCAGTCCGCAACCTTGCCCGCCAGTCGTCAGTCAGCGGGTGCTGCTCACGCAAATACTCAATAGCCTGTTTGCCAACGCTCTGGAAGCCATGCCCAAGGGCGGTGTGCTCAGCGTCGAATTCGAAACACAGCAGGCCGACAGCGTGCGCATGACCCTCAGCGACACCGGCAAGGGCATGAGTGCGCAACAGCAACTGTTGGTGTTCAAACCGTTTTTCACCACCAAGCAGGGCGGCCTCGGGGTTGGTCTGGCGTTGGTCAAAAGAATCATGGAGCGTTTTCAGGGCTCGGTCGTCTTGACCAGCAAAGAGCAGGAAGGAACCCGCGTCAGTCTCAACTTCAAAGTGGCATCGGGAGGGGAATATGGAGCACAGCATTCTGCTGGTCGAGGATGATGAACTGTTGGCCGAAAATATTCAGACCTACCTGGAGCGCAAAGACTTCGAGGTGACGGTTTGCCATTCGGCCGAAGACGCGCTGGAGCAATTGGGCAGCTTCATGCCGGACATCGTGCTGACCGACAACTCGCTGCCGGGCATGAGTGGGCACGACCTGATCCAGAAGCTGCGTATCAGCGCGCCGGATCTGAAAGTGATCATGATGACCGGCTATGGCAACGTCGACGATGCCGTGGTGGCCATGAAGGAGGGCGCCTTTCATTACGTCACCAAACCGGTTGCGCTGCCGGAGCTCAAACTGCTGCTCGACAAGGCCTTGGCCACCGAGCGCATGGAGCGCACGCTGTCGTTCTATCAGGAACGCGAGGCGCAGAAGTCCGGCATTCAGGCGCTGATCGGCGAGTCGGCACCGATGCAGTACCTGAAAAACACTATCGGCCAGTTGCTCGATGCCGAACGGCGCATGGCCAACACCGATTTGCCGCCCGTGCTGGTGGAGGGCGAAACCGGCACCGGCAAGGAACTGGTGGCCCGCGCGCTGCACTTCGACGGCCCACGCAGCAAAGGCCCGTTCATTGAATTCAACTGTGCGTCGATCCCGTCGAATCTGGTCGAGTCGGAACTGTTCGGCCACGAAAAGGGCGCGTTCACCGACGCCAAGGATCGTCGCGTGGGGTTAGTGGAAGCCGCTGACGGCGGGACATTGTTTCTCGACGAAGTCGGGGAAATGGATCTGCTGTTGCAGGCCAAGCTGTTGAAGTTGCTGGAGGACCGGACGATTCGCCGGGTCGGTTCGGTGAAGGAGCGCAAGGTCAATCTGCGGGTGATCAGCGCGACCAACTGCAACCTTGAGCAAATGGTCCAGCAGGGCAAGTTCCGTCGCGATCTGTTTTTCCGCTTGCGGATCATTTCGATCAAGGTGCCGCGCCTGTATGCCCGAGGTGAAGACATCCTGATGCTGGCCCGGCACTTCCTCGCCAGCCACGGCAAACGCTACGGCAAACCGAACCTGCATTTCAGCCAGCAGGCCGAAGAGCTGCTGCTCAGTTACACCTGGCCGGGCAACGTGCGCGAGTTGCGCAACATGCTTGAGCAAACCGTGCTGCTGGCGCCGAGCGATACCATCGCCGCGCATCAGTTGAACGTGTGCATGAGCCTGGTCGACGAGCCGCCGCTGCACCTGCACGAAGTGCCGACGCACTACGAACCACGCCCGGCGAGCAACACCGAATCGATGAACCTGCCGGAAGTCGAGCGCGACATGGTGCGCAAGATGCTCGACAAGACCGACTGGAACGTCACCAAATCCGCGCGTTTGCTGGGCCTGAGCCGCGACATGCTGCGTTATCGCATCGAAAAGCTCGGCCTCGCGCGCCCGGACAAACGCCAGTGGTGAACCCACAGTGGATTAGTGTTGCACTTGGCGGCTCAGGCACTCCAGCACACAACTCGGGTCGAGCACCTCGTCATTCACATAAATCCCGCGCTCGGCATCGTACGTGCGGATAAACACCCGCACTGTCGCATCCGCCACCGTCGGCAGTTGCGAGTCGGAGAACACGCGGCGGTCGGGAATGATCACGAAATCCTGCGGCGCCGTGTCATCAAAGGGCCGCGGAGGCGTGGCGTTCAGCGAATACGGGGCAGGGTGGGCGAAGGGCTGGTTCGGCCCGTAGTAAACGAAATTGCTGTCCAGCGCTTGCGCCGAAGTGGCGGCGAGCAGACAGACGGTCAACAACAGCCGATTGAGCATTTGCATGGCGGCACCTGCGAGTGCGGTTTTCCCCAAGGCTATTAACTATAGCTGGCTCTGCCATCCACGAGCTCAAGATGTCGAGTGATTGATCAAATGCCCCGGTTGTGCACAAAGGTCAATGCCAAGGGCATGGATGACCTTCAATACGGTGTCGAAGCGCGGCTTTGCGCCTGGCGCGAACGCCTTGTACAGACTTTCACGACCCATGCCTGCGTCTTTGGCTATCTGCGTCATTCCGCGGGCTCTGAGCACATAACCTATTGCTCGAAGAAACTCCTCGTTATCGCCATCTGCAAGAACCTGGGACAGGTATTCGCTGATGGCCTCGTCACTGTCCAACAATGTCGCCATGTCGAAATTCGTCAAAGTCTGGCTCATGGTTAAACCTCCCTTGCTATTTTTTTTGCGCGCCGGATGTCTGCGCTTTGTGAGGATTTGTCGCCTCCGGCCAGTAGAACGATGACTGCACCTCATTACTGACTGTATCCAAGTAGATACAGATAAGCAGTCGGCCAAGTCTTCTATCGGTCCAGGATAATTCGTCGACACTTGTGGGCGAAAAGCGCCTGTTTTGTAGGAGCGTCGCTTACAAGTTTTCGACAATTACACCTGACAGCCTGATCTAGACTCCGACCGCTCAATCACGAGCATCGTCCGGAGTGCGCCATGGAAGTGCCGAACAATAAAAACGCCATCGAAAGCAATCGTCAGGCGTGGAACGATTCCGCCCGCCACCATCAGGAATCGCCTGACTGGCAGGCGCTGATTAACGACGTCGAACAGGCGGATTTTTGCTGCCTCGACGACACGCTGCGCGGGTTGCTGGAACAGGTCGGTGTCGACGGCAAAGACGTGGTTCAACTGGCCTGCAACAACGGTCGCGAAAGTCTTTCGCTGTTTGCCCTCGGTGCGCGCAGTGTGGTCGGTGTCGATCAGTCGAGCGCGTTTCTCGATCAGGCCCGTGAGCTGAACAGCCGCTCAGCGCACAACGCCGAATTCATCGAAAGCGATATCCATCAACTGCCGGCATCGTTGCACAACCGCTTCGACGTGGCGCTGATCACCATCGGTGTACTCAACTGGATGCCCGACATCGGCGAATTCTTCCGTCACGTTGCGTCGACGCTGAAACCGGGTGGAAAACTGGTGATCTACGAAACCCACCCGTTTCTGGAAATGGTCGACCCCGACGCCGAGGATCCGTATCGCCTCGCGAGCTCGTACTTCCGCGCCGAGCCGTTCGTGCAGGAAGAACCGATTGTCTATGTCGGCAAGGTCGAGCAGCAGGCGGCGAAGTCCTACTGGTTCGTGCATAACCTCGGCGCGATCTTCAGCGGCGCCATCGGGGCAGGGCTGAACATCGCGCACTTCAAGGAATATGCGCATTCGAATCGGGAGGAATTGTATGACAGGTATCTGAACCGGGAGGCGCAGTTACCGATGTGTTTCACCCTGGTTGCCACCAAAGTCTGAGATTCATCAGCGCGGCTACAGGGCTCTTCGCTGGCAAGCCATTTTGTGTCGTACAAAATACCGAGTACACCCAAAACCCTGTGGGAGCTGGCTTGCCAGCGATGGCGGCATCAATGCCGCCATACATTTGTGGATTGGCTCAAGTCTGCGCCGCCGCGCTCACCACCGGCCGCTCCGGTTTGCGCAATGGCTCCAGCCGCGAGCCTTCGTAGCGTGTTTCACGGAAGAATTTCCAGCGGCCGAACAGGCAGTAGACGTGAGTGATGCGCCCCTGTTCCTGGTAGCCCATGCGGATGTGCAGTTTCAGCGCCGGGATATTGTGGGTTTCGCAAACGTCCACGACCTTGTTGCAGCCCTGGGCCGCCATGGCTTCCCAGAGGGCGACTTGCACGTCCACCGACAGGCTGCTACCGAAATAGGCACGGATCATTTCGCCGCCAAACTCGAAGAACTCGCCGGGTTTTACCGGGAACATGCAGCCGTAATAGTGGCGGTCGTGATAGTCGCGAATACTGCCCCAGATAAACCCTACGGCATGACCGTCCGCATCGAGGTACATGTGCCCGGTGTGCCCCTCGGCGGCGAGCTCCGCCATGGTCTCCACGCGGTCACCAAAGTGTTTGCCGAACGCCCCGGCATTTTCCGGGGTGATGTCGACTTTGCGCAGGCCGTCGTAAGGGCGCAGCTTGTGCGGCGGCACCGGGCTGACCAGGTCGCGCTCCATCCACAGCAGTTCCCAATGGAAGAACACGTAGCGTTTCCACATCGTGCCGAAGGTGCGGCCGAGGCCTTTTTGACGGATGCGTTCTTGTAGTTTTTCGATGACGCTCATGATGTCCTCCGTGGCCGAAGCCAGGGTGCTGTGGATGGTGCTTTTGTGGGTATAGATCAAGCCTTCAATTTCATTTCAAAGTGCCATCCTGGAAAGTATTGCAGGGTATGTAAGTCAATCGAGTGCCGTGGCACCACGCACAAACTCCTTGTTCAGATCTGCGTAGGAAACCCGTGGAACGCCCTTCAGCTGCCGCTCTAGCACGCGGCTCAGGGACTCGTCAGTGGGGAGATAGGCATCGCCGAAATCCGACCCAAGCTGAGTCGGATGGGCGACGATTTCCAGCACACCGTCGGTCGGCGCACTGTCGTTGCGCAGGTCCACCGGCGTGCAGACGTAGTCGGCAGTGGCCCCGGCCAAACCTTGCAAACGCCAATTGAGCAGACCTTTGAACACGCGTTTGGGCAGGCTGAGGTTTTGCCCCAGATTGCGCGCCAGCCGAATCGGTACGCCTTGCTGCGCGGCGAAGCGCGCGACGATCTCGCCAATCGGCCAGATGTTGTGAACGTGCTGATGCGAGTCGATGTGGCTCGGGCGCACACCGTGATCGACACAGCGCTGCCACTGCGCCTGCAACTCCTCACGCACCGCGTCGCGATCCTCACGGCAAAGCCACAAGCGATGGCGCGGCAGGCTGAGGTCGAACACACCATAACCATCGCAGAACGTGCGACGAGCCAGAATCGCCTGGCTCAACGGCCGCCCGTAAGTCAGGTTGAAGTGCAGCCCGACCCGGCCCTCAAGCGACGGATGCCGCGCCATGGCGCAGGCCGCTTCGAACGCCGGCATGGTGGCCATGGCGGTGGCGGAGCTGATGACCCCGGCCTGAAACGCGGCGAAGATCACCGCGTTTTCGTTCGGGCTGAGGCCGAAATCGTCAGCGTTGACTATGACTTGGCGAGGCATGTTGTTCGCCCTCCTTGGTGATCGCGACAGGTTTGACGATGGGTGCAGGTTTGTCTGCGCGGTTGGCTCGCCACTGCTGCAGTGCAGGTTTGAACCGCTGCCATACGCGCAACGCCAGGCCGAGTGCGAGACCACTGGGCCGCCAGGAATAGAAGCTCCAGCGCCAGTGTTCCAGTTGCCCGGTCATGCGCTCATGCAGTTGATGGCTGGAGTTTTCCAGGCTCACTCGCGAGGCATCGATCCAGCGCCAGTGATCGTCCAGGCCCCAGCGAATCCACTCTTCCAGCAACACCCGACCGCTGCCCAGATCAGCGTATTGCGGCAGGAACGCGAGGTTGTAATCGTAGAGTCGACCCTGTTCGAGCAGCCCGAGCCGGTAGCTGATGCAACGCCCGTTCAACTCCAGCGTCACCACCCGCACCAGGCCTTGTTCGGCGAGCGCGGTGAACGCGCGCTCGATCAATTGGCGGCTGTGTTCGCTGGCGAAAATGCCGACGCCTTCGTCACCTTTCCAGCTCACCGCTTCGACTTCTCTGATCAGCTGCAGCAGTGGCCCCATCGAAATCGCATCCGGAATGATCCGCCGCACCTCGGCACCGCAGGCGGCAATCCGCTTGCGCGCCCGACGCAGTTTGTAGCGTGGATCGCCGGAGACTTCCTGATGATCCGCCTCGCTGATCAGATGCACTGGCACCCGACAGCTCAGCCGTCGCTCACCGGTGGAGCTGTGGGCCATCCACTCGGTGAGGGCACTTTCTTCACCGGCGGGCTCGGACAATTCGTTGAGTTGCAGCAACGCGTGGGGCAGGCGTTGGCGGATCAACAGCAAGGCCTCGCGCATGTCTTCGCTGCCGAGCAAAGAGAGCAATGCCAGCCGATCGGCCAGCGGATAGCCCAAGTGATGCAACACTCGAAGCGGTACGCCGAAAAAGCGCTCGCGACTCGCCACGAGCGGCAAGCACAGACGCAACTCGTCCGCTTCCCAACCCAGCAGAATGTGCAGATGCTCACCCTCGCCAAGTGCCTGCTCAGCCGCACACAACCAGCCAAGGTTGTTGAACGGCGTGTGATCCGTCACCCGCAGGCGCAGCGTTTCATAGGCTGCTGCCGGGAAGTCGGCGGCGCACAGTGAAGTGCGCCATTCGAATCGCGTCACCATAGGCTCAGGCCGCCGTTGCTGTTACAGGTGGTCGGGAAGGTTTGCGCAGGGCATCCAGGCGCGAACCGCTGTAGCGGGTTTCGCGGTAGAAGCGCCAGCGACCGAACAGGGTGTAAACATTCATGATCCGGTGTTGTTCGGTATAGCCCATGCGCAGGTGTAGCTTGAGTGCCGGTACGTTATGGAACTCGCAGACATCGACAACTGTGTCGCAGCCCTGGGCGGCCATGGCTTTCCACAACTCCAGTTGCAGGTCCACAGACAGCTCGGTGCCCCAATAGGCACGGGTCAGTTCACCGCCGAACTCAAAAAACTCGCCAGGTTTTACCGGGAACAGGCAACCGTAGTAATGCCGGTCGAAATAGTTCTGTGCGCTGCCCCAGATGAACGCCACGGCGTCACCCTGATCGTCCAGGTGCATGTGCCCGGTGTGACCTTCTTTGGCCAGTTCGGCCATGGTCCCGACACGGTCGCCGAAATAGCGGGCGAAGGCGTTGGCGTTGTCCGTCGTGATCTTCACCACCCTCAGCGGCGGATAAGGTTTAAGGCTGTGCGGTGGCACCGGGCTGGCCAGATCGCGCTCCATCCACAGCAATTCCTGATGGAAAAACACGTAGTGCTTCCAAATTTTTTTCACCGTGGCAGAGAGTCCTTTCTGCCGGATGTTTTCAGTCAGTTTTCGCAGCATATTCATGGTGTTCACTCCTGATGACGATGCGTCGCGCGGCCGAACGCCGGCGCGGCAGAACATCAAAAGGACGGTCATGAAGCGCTCCAACTCAGAGCGAATAGCGTTTGTCCTGGCAGCTCGAAGCGCACACGGCCGTCCTGGCAGTGAAAAGGCGCATCGCGGCTGCGGTTGTCGGCGCCGAAGTAACGCAACGCGCCGTTGTTCAGCGGGCACTTGGCACCGCTCAGATCGACACGCTGTAAACGCGTGCCTTTGTTTACGCCGAGCAGCTCACGCTGCTCGTCGCCGGCCATCGCCAGCACATCGACTTCAAACGCATCGTTTTCCAGCCACAACACTTGATGCAGCCAGTGTTGCGCAATGAACTGCTGGGCCAGCCCCACCGGTTTCAGTTCGAAGCGATTTTCGTCGGCCGACACCCGCAACATGCCCTTGGGGTACTGCGGCTCATCGGCGGCCTGAAACCAGTTGAGCATGCTCAGCAAGCCGTCCTGCGAGGCGTTGATCACCACCGAGGCCCACCATAGCGACGCGTAGTGGGTTTCCTGATCGTAGGGGCTGAGGCTGGAGCCGCTGGACATATTGGTCTGATCGAGCAGCAGCGTTTTGCGCGGTTGGCCCTGGCCATCGAGGCCGACCAGTTCAGCAGCACGACGCACGCTGTCGCGGTAGACGCGGGTGGCGAGCAGATCGCGGATCATCCATTCGTGCCACGCCAGCGCATCGACTTGATCACCGGACTCCGCGAGCAAGCGCCGCGCCCAATCGATGCCGCGCTTGTCGGCCGCATTGTTGGCGAACGGGCCATTGACCAGCCGCGAACTGGCCGGCATGGCGATGCGCACGCCTGCCTTGGCGTTGGCTGGGTCGCTGCGCACCTGCCGCGCCATGCTGCTGAAGATCGCCCGGTATTGTTCGTAGCTTGAATAGTTGAGATTAGGCTCGTCGGCGAAACCGATGTAATGCGTGCCTTTGCCACCCAGGGCGCGGGTGCCGGCGAGCCAGGCGTCGAGGCCGCTGTTGCTTTGCACATCGGCGCGCAGATCAGCCTGACGCTGACTGCCGGCGAGCAGGGTGATGTCGTGCTTGATGCCGAAACGATCCTGATAAAACTGGCGGAACGCGTCTTCGAAATGCGGTTCCTTCGCCGTGACATCGACAAAGCTGTAGTAACTCGCTGCCTTCGGTTTCAGCGCATCGAGCGCCGCATGGCTGGCTGGCGGCGGCATCACATAGGGCAGGGCGATGCCCAGATCCGGCGTGCGCCCGAGGACTTTGTCGTGCAGGGTCAAACGCGTCTGCCCGACGTCTTCGCGTACGGCTTTGAGTTGCTGCGGATTCTGCGCAAACAGATTGGCCGTGCCGTCGAGCCAGAACGCCGCTTTACCGCTGCCTTGCACGCGCATGCGCCAGACTTGTTCACGGTCGCTGACCGGCAGCGCGACCTGATCGAATTGCCAATAGGCCCGATAGGGTTTCAGCGCCAGCGTCAACGATTGCCCATCACCTGCACGCTGCGCCTGCAACGCGGTGACGCCACCGTGAAATTTGCCGGCGAGCACCGCGCGCTCGCCCGGCGCAACTCTGAAAAACAGCTCGTCGCCGTGACGGGTATCGACGCTGAAATGCACCTTGGCCGGGGCGAACAAGGCGACCGTACGCTCGTCATGTTCGACCCGGTAATTGCGGAAGCTGTAGCCGGGGATTTCCAGCCGATAACTGGCCGCGCCGGGCACCAGTGACCAGCTCTGGCTGCCACGAATTTCGTCGGCTTTGATAAACCGCTCGCCCTGCAACTTGCCCTGACCGTCGAGCAAGTACAGATGCTCTTCGTTGGCATCCGCCTGCCATGCCGGCGTCCAGCGCACGGTCACTGTGTCCGGGCGATCGGTTTGCAGATACAGGCTGCCGTCGCGGATCTCGCCCCAGCGCATTGACGCAGCAAACGCATCCAGCGACAGGCCGAGGCCGAACAGTAGGGCCAGGCCTTTCATGCGGCCTTCCGACGTTGCAGCATCAGCCACATCGGGGTGATGTCGCTGGGCAGGATGATCAGGGTTTGCCAGAGCGGCACGCCGCTCAGGCGGCAGTACAACACCAGCATCGCCACGGTGACGGCGAGATAGGCAATCGACGAAGCGGCTGCGGCGCCGACGATCCCGTAGGCAGGAATCAACACCAGGTTCAGTGCCAGATTGAGCAGGGCGCCGAGGCCCATCAGCATGGACACCGTGCCGGGACGATTTTTGCCGATCAAGTCCAGGCGCAGGATGCTCGCGTAGCACAAGCCCAACAGCCCCGGCAGCAAGGCGAGCAGCGCCGGATAGGCCGGTTGGTAAGCAACGCCGAACAGCGTGACGATCAGCCATTCGCCGATCACCGCCATGGTCAGGCAGGCACCGAGCATCACCGTGGCGGTCAGGCGCAACGCCAGCGGGGTGACCTTGTCCATGCCTGCGTCCTGCTGCAACAGGCGCTTCATCAGCGGCGTGGTCACCGCTTCCGGGACGATCAGCAGCAGTTCGGCGGCGGCGCTGGCCATGGCGTAATGGCCCAGCGCGGTGCTGCCGAGCAGGGCGCCGATAAACAGGTAGTCCGAACGCAGAATCACTTGCTGGAACAGCAGATCCGGATGGCTGCGCGCACTGAAGCGCAGCAGTTCTTTCTGGCTGGCACGATCCCATTGCAGTTGCAGCGGCTGCGCGCGTTTGAGCCAGACCCAACCGACCAGTACCACCAGACTTATCCCGGCCAGCCAACTGATCAGCGCCGCTTCCAGGGCGGCGCTTTTCCACATCCAGAACAAGCCGAGAAACAGCAGCAGTGGCGCCAGCGATTCCACCAGACGCAAGACGTTGAACGCGACCACGCCGCCGGAGGCGTTGTGCAAGGTCAGCAAACCGCTTTTGAGCACGGTCATCGGCACCGCCAGCAGCAACAGCCACGCAAGCAGACCCAGTTGCATCGTCACATCCAGTTCACTGCCAAACTCACGCGCCAGCGCCACCACCAGCAAGGTCAGTAAAGCGGCGAGCAAGCAACCGAACACCAACACTTGGCTGAGTAACAAGCCCATCGGCCGCTGCTTGGCGGCTTGATAGCCGACCGCCGAATTCAAGCCGCCGCTGGTGGCGGCACTGATCAAGTCCGGCAGGGTGCTGAGCAGGGCAAACAAACCGCGTTCACTCGGCCCGAGGATTCTCGCCAGCAGCACGTTGCGCAGCAAACGCAGGGCAATCATCGCCAGTTTGGTGCCCATGCTCAGCGCCAGATGCCTGAGGTAGTTGCCTCGACTCATGGCCGCGCCCCGCGAAAGATCCGCCACGACAGCAACTGCGGATTGCGCGCGGTACGTTGACTGACCCCGAAACGCGGCAGGTTCAGCGGATCGCCTTCACCGCGATAAATGCCGGTGCCGGTGCCCAGCGCAAACGGATAATCGTGATCGGCAATCTGCTTGCGCACGCGCTCGTCGTTGTCGCCGTTGGGGTAGCAATACACCGGCAGCGGCCGGTTGCAGCCGTTTTGCAGGGCATGGCGGCTACGGCTGATTTCTTCGTCCAAACGCACGTCATCAAGACCGGTGAGGATCGCGTGACTGGCGCCGTGCGGGCCGAACCGCACCAGACCGGACGCCTCCAGTGCGCGCACCTGATGCCAGTCCAGGGCTTGCGGTTGTGATTCCGGTGGGCACTCATCGGTCAGACGTTCAAGCTCTCGTGGCGCCAGCGTCTTCAGCCCTTGCAGGTAATGCAGCATCGACAGGCTGCGTCGATCGACATCAATGTCATCCACCAGCACGGGCACCGGATGACCGCTGGCGTGCAGGCATTCGATCAAGTGCATACGCGCCTTGTCGCCATGGCTGCCCCACAGGGTTTCGCCCAGGCTTTCCCACCAGAAGCGCTGCCGACTGCCGATGAAGTCGGTGGAGAGAAAAATGCTCGCTGGCACCTGATGTTTTTGCAGCAACGGGAAGGCGTTGACCGCGTTGTCGCGCCAGCCGTCATCGAAGGTCAGCGCCACCCGTGGGCGCTCGCTGCGCAGGGAGTTGGGCTGGAGGATTTCCATCAGCGGCACGCAGTCGAAGTGTCGGCGCAACCACACCAGCAAATGCTCGAAGGCTTTGGGCCCGACGCACAATTCGTTGCGGTGCGGCAGGTCGGCTGCGCGGTCGTTGGCCAGCACCCGGTGCAACATCAGGATCACGCCGGCGCCTTGCAATTGATTACGCCCCACGTGCGAGTTCAGATAGAGCCAGCCACTGGTGCGTTTTAGCAGTTGTTTGATCGCCATGGCTTCGGTCCTCTTAACGGTTCTGTTCAGGATTCCACTGGGCATACCGCTGGCCGCGCAAGAACTGCCAGAGGCCGATGCTCATGCCCGCCAGTGTCACCAGCAGAAAGGCTGCGAGACGAAACGGTTTGGGCAAGCGGTGTTGCGAATCCAGCAGTCCGGCGATCGCCACGGCGTAACCGAACAGTTGCGCGATCAGGCTCAGGCGATAGAAACCATGCTCGTTCCACAGCCAGAAGTTGCTCAGCAGCAACGGCAGCAGGAGGATCGGCGCCAGACGGCGGATCAGTTTGTGGCTGATCAGTGCGAGCGAATACAGGCCGTGTTTGAGTGGGTTGAGCAACTCGCTGCGCTGGGCCAGGCTTTGCAGGCCACCGACGGTGACCCGTTGACGACGGCGGAACTGTTTATCCGCCTCGTCTACACCGTGGTCGATCACCTGCGCCTCGGGCACGTAGACGATGCGTTTGTGCGCCACTGGCGCGCAGGTGCTGATAAAGAAATCGTCGTTCACTTCGGCCGGGACGTTCTGGAACAGCTCGCGGCGCAGGGCGAGCAGGGCCCCGTCGGCGGAGACCATGCAGCCGGTGCGATTTTCCACCCGGCGCAGCCAGCCTTCGTAATGGCGATAGAGGCTGTCGCCGACGCTCAAGCCGCCGCCAGTGACGGGAATCACCATGTGCCCGGCGCAGGCACCGACCTGCGGATCGCTCAACGGCGCGAGCAAGTGGCCGAGGGTGTCGCGCGACCATTGGTTGTCGGCATCGGTGAACACCAGAATGTCGCCGGTACTCAGCGCCACGCCGGCATTCAACGTGGCGGCTTTGCCCTGGCGCGGCAGGTCGAGCACAGTGATGCGCGGATCGACAACTTTCTGCGCGCACGCCACGGTGTCATCGCTCGAGCCGTCGCTGGCCAGAATGATCTGCAAACTGGCGGGTTGATAATCCTGGGCCAGCAGAGTGCGCAACTTGTGCTCGATATGCCGCGCCTCATTGTGCGCGGCGATCACGATGCTGATGTTCAGCGGCGGCGCCGGGGTGTGGCGCCAAGCCGGAAACAGCGGCGCCAAGATCGTCAGTAGCAGCGGATAACCGATATAGGCGTACACCGGCAACAACAGGCACATCCAGAACATGAATTCAGCCACGGGCGGGCCTCCTGGCGTTCCAATGACACAGACTGAGAATGAACGCGGCACCGGCCAGATGCAGGCGCAGCCAATGCAAGCCCCACAGTTGCAGGGTCAGGCCGACATCGCGATGTTTGATGCTCTGGCGAATGCTCAGCACCAGGCCCGGTAACAAGGTCAACATCACCATGATCGCGGCGTGATGCGGGAAGCCGTCGAGCAGTGCAGAAATCGCCAGAAAATCCAGAATCCACACCGCAATCGACAGCATCGGAAAACGCAGCAAACGCAGGCTGAAACCGTGGGTGCGCAGCAGTTGCAAATGACTGCCCTGACGCCATAGTTCCTTGCCCATCCACTCGCGCCAGTTCATTTCGTAACCCCAGTGCAGGGCGACGTTGTTGTTGATCGACAGCAGCACCGCACCGTGTTGGCGCAGGCGCAGGGTGAACTCCTTGTCTTCGCCGGTGCGCAGGTTTTCGTTGAAACCGCCGACCTTGTCGAACCAGCGTTGGCGCATCAACAGGTTGGAGCTCGGCAGCCAGTCCACTCCATGTGAGGTCTGCGAGGACACGCGCAGGGTGCGCCGCTGCCACGCGGTGGCGTACCAAGGCGCTTCGGCGGGGGTGTGCAGATCCAGGCCGAACACATCGGCCTGAGCACTGGCCTCCAGATCGAACAGCGGCTTCAGCCAGTCTTCCGGCATTTCGATATCGGCGTCGATGAAGGCCAGCCATTCACCCGTGGCGATGGCCGAACCGCGATTGCGCAGGGCGCCGATCAGCAATCCGGGCATGACCAGCACCTGTGCGCCGAATTGCCGGGCGATCTGCGGGCCTTCGTCGCTGGAGCCGTTGTCGACGACGATCAGCTCGCATTCGATGTCGGCCGCGTGCGCGGCTTTTTGCGCGGCCAGCAGGGTACGGCCAATGTGGCGGGCCTCGTTGTACATCGGGATGACGATGCTGATCCGGCTCATGCCTTGGCCTCCGTCAATGGGGCTTGCTCGGCTTTGAGGCGCAGGACGCTGGTCAGCGCGAGCATGATCCACACGTATTTCTGGTTCGGTGCGCTGAGGAACATCAGGAACAGGGTCAGCGACAGAAAACTCACACCCAAGTGGGTCATCAAGTCGGCCTGTTGCCAATCGCGTCGTAGCATCCACGCTGCCCGCGCGCGGATCAGGTTGTACAACCCGAGGCCGAGCATGCCGACAAACAACAGGCCGGCCGGAACGCCGATCTCACTGAAAATTTCCAGGTAGGTGTTGTGGGCGCGGCGGTAGAGGTCGCCGATCTTGCGGTTGGCGGAAAACGCCTTGGCGTAACCGGTGGTGGCGTAGTGCAGCGGGAAGGTGCCCGGGCCGGAACCGAGCAGCGGGTTCTCGCGGATCATCTGGCTGCCAACCACGATGTACGAAGCGCGGCGACCAAGGGATTCGTCCTGCGCCTTGGAGCCGGCGCTGAGGATACTCAGCGACTGGATGCGCGCCATGTAGCCGGCGGGCATCGCATAAATGGCCAACGGAATCACGATTGCCGCGCCAAGCATGGCGAAGCCTAAATGCCGAGGACGAATCCGCGTCAGTTGGGAGCGGTAATGCCAGCAGCCGATCAACAGACTCAAGGCCACCACCACCAGCCCCGAGCGCGATTCGGTCTTCGTCATGCCACCGAGTAACAGAATGCAGCAGCCGCCCCAGAACAACCGATGCAACAGGTTCGGGCTGCGGATCACCAGCAGCAGCGCCAGCGGAATGGCGAAGGCGATCAGCATGGCAAAAGCGTTAGGGTCTTCGAGCAACCCGGCGGCACGGCCCTGATCCTGGAACTTTGCCGAGAACATGGCCATGGCGCAGGTGGTGCTGATGGCCAGAGTCGCCAGTCGGGCGAACAGATCAAGGTTCAGTTCGCGACCGATCAGCAGGGTGATGACAAACAGCACCAGGCCGACACTCAGTTCGCGCAGGTGCCCGAGCGACATGCCCATGTCATCGGTATTGAACAGGCTCAGGAAGTACAGAACCATGAACCAGATCAAGTAACGCCAGATATTGCTGCGCAGGCGCTCCGAGGGCATCTGGTGCAGAGCCAGTTGCAACATCAGGATCACTGCCAGCGAAGCGCCGAGGAGTTTGCTTCCAGACAGAAGACTGTCCTTGAAGAAACCTTCGAACGGCACCAGCGCAACGATACCGAGCAGGCCCCAGGTCGGCTTGCGATACAACACCGCGAAACCCACCAGGCCCAGCACCGCTCCCGGCGCCAGATAAGGATAAGGGCTGGCCAGCAAAGCGATGCAGACCAGACCGAGCAAACTGACGATCGAGAGCGGGAAAATCATGCGCGTGCCTCCCGTGCCGTGCGGATGTACAGCTGCGACCAGCGTTCGGCCAACGCCTTGAGGTCGTAGCGATCCTGTTGCGTGCGTTTTGCGTTGTCGCGCAGTTGCCGCCCCAGTTTCGGTTCGTTCAACAGCGCGTCGAGCTGGCGGGCGAGGGCAGCACTGTCGGCCGGTTCGGCGAGTAACCCGTTGTGCCGGTGTTCCAGCACATCGGGAATCCCGCCAACACCGAACGCCACCACTGGCACACCGGCCTGCATCGCCTCCAGCAAAATCATCGGCGTGCCCTCAGTGCGCGAGCTGATCACCAGCGCATCGAGTTGCTGCCACCAGGGTTGCATCGCGATCTGATAACCGGGCAAGCGAATCCGTTGCTTCAAGCCGGCGCCGTCGATACGCGCCTGCAATGCCTCGTGTTCCGGGCCGTCGCCGAGCATCACAGCGTCCAATTGCGGATGCTGATGACACAGTGGAATCAGCGCATCAAGAAACAGATCCGGGCCTTTCTCGCTACTGAGCCGACCGACATATCCGGCGAGCCAGCGTGGCCGATCAGTGTTGTGGACCATCTGCGCAGGGGCGGCCGGCAAACCATTGGGGATCACCTGCAACTTCTCCGCCCGGACACTGGCCTGACGGTGCAACACGGCGATGCTTTCCGCCACGCAGACCACCCGGTTTACCGAAGCAGTGCGGCACAGTTGCAGGCTGAGCCAGGTGTAGAACCTTTGCTTGCGGCTACGCGGGGTGAACCCGTGTTGGGTGATCACCAGCGGCAGGCGCAACAGCGTTGCGCCTGCCCAACCGAACAGCAGCCCTTTGAAGTTGTGCGTGTTGATCAGCGGCTGCTCGTGTTGCCGTTGACGCAAGTGCCGCAGCAATTCACCCAGCCCGGCACAGCCCTGGCAGTCCACCCCGGCCTCGCGAAAGCGCGCGATCAGTTCTGGCGGCGCGTCGAGAAACAGCACCTGATGCTGCCCCGGCGTCGCCAGACAATGATCCAGCAACATCCGCTCGGCTCCATAGAACCCGCCGCTGCTGAGCAAATGAATGATCGGCAGCGCGGCGTTCGGGGTAGGCGCGGTGTTCAATTGCGCACCCAGTGCAAGAAGCTTGGCACCGTCCAGTTCTTGTGTGGATTGCTCGGCAGCACGTTTTGGTCGTTGATCACCAACAGCACCGGAATGCCCAGTTCGTGGCTGATTTGCGCCGGATGTTTGAAGCGATGATCGAAGAACTCACGCACGTAGACGAAAGCGATCGCCAGCAGCAGACCGGTGAGCATGCCGAACGGGATAATCAGCCCCGGCTTGGGAAACGCCGCTTCGGTCGGTTCGAACGGCGGGCTCAATACCCGGGCGTTGGACAGATCATCGTTCAGCGCACCGGTTGTACTGCTTTCGGCAAAGCGCTGAGCGTAGGTCGAGAACGCGGCATGCAAGGCGTCGATTTCGGTGTCCATCTGCCGCAGCTTGCTTTGGGTTTGCTGCAGGTCGCGGATGCGCGCCTTGAACTCGGTGATGCGCGCGGTTTTCTGATCGATCACCTGTTGCACCACTGCCAGATCGTTGGTGCGTTCCTGAATGCGATTGCTCACCACTTTGAGGAATTGCTGACGGGTGCGGGCGATCTGCTCGCGGGTCAACAGCATCGGTTCGCTGCTGGGCTGGAAGACGGCGAGGTCATTCATATAGCGGCTGACCTGGGTGGTCAGTTGCTCGCCCATCTGTTTGATTTCCCGATCCTCGAACGCCACGTTGTCCACTGTGGTGGTGAAGGTGAAGGGGAAGGTGTAATCGTTGAGTTTGCTGGTGCTGGCGGCGGTCATCGCGGTTTTCAGGTATTCGAGCCAGCGCTGACTTTGCAGCAGGCGGTCGCGATACAGGTTCAGCGCTTGCTCTTCGGTGTTGATCGCGTTCAAACGGAAGGTGATTTCTTCCTTCGGATCGGACGCGCCGACACTCTCCAGCAGGGCCTGACGGTTGCCTTCCAAGCCATCGAGGCGCACTTGATAGAGGTGCTTCTTCGATTCATAGAAGGACTGTGGCAGGTCGATCGATTGCAGCGCCTGGCGGCTGAACAGGTAGTTTTGCAGCAGAGCGGCGACAAACGTCGTGCCTTGATGCGGGTCAGGGAAGCTGTAGATGATCGAGATCACGTTGGAGCCGGGCAGGGTCTCGATTTTCAGGCTGTCGATGGCTTGCTGGGTCAACGCATCAAGCGCCGTGTCACGCACCGGATCGGTTTCCAGCCCGAGCATGTTGCGCGTCGGGTTGATCACGTATTGGCGCAGCGGCGAACTGATGTAACGCTTGAACGGCTCGCTCACCAGTTTGCTGAAGATGCCCGGCGAAGGCGTGTATTCGCCTTTGTCGCGCAATTCGCTGATGGTCTGGCGGATCAGTGCTGGCGAACGGAGGATATTGCTCTCGGTTTCCATGTCCGCCAGTGAAGGTGGAATGAAAGTGGCGTTGTCCACCGTCAGCGACGTGGTGGCGTCACCCTGGGAGAGTTTTTTCGACTGCACGATCACTTGCGCGGTGATATCGAAGCTCTGTTTGAGCAACAGGGGCAGCAGTAGGGCGATGACTGCAAAGGTCAGGAAGACGCGCTTCACCAGTTGCTTGTTGGCGAAGAAAATCCTGAAGAACTCATGCAGGTAGTTTTCCTTTGGGTTCATGGTCGGTCACCTGAGAGTTAGTTATCACTGTCTTTGTTGTCGACGCGGTAGCCGAAGCTGAAACCGACGCCCTGGAACAACACCACGTCGGCCAATTGCCGGGCGAGTTCGCCGGCGCTGGCCAGTTTGGTTTTCGGTACGAAGAGCATGTCGTCCGGTTGCAGATACGCGATCTGCGAAGCATCGCCGGAAAGGGCTTTCTCTACGTCGTAATGCACGGCCTGCACCTGATTGCCGTTGCGACGCATGATCACCACCGAGTCCAGCCGCGCCTTGACGTTGGTTCCGCGCGCCAAGGTCAGCGCTTCAAGCACCGAGACCGGCCGGCGAATCGGGTAGGAGCCTGGCTGACCGACTTCACCGAGCACGTAAATCTCGTTGCCTGCGGTGGATTTGAGCAGCACATCCACAGTCATCCGACCAGGCAGTTTTGCGTACCTCTGGTTAAGGAAGGTTTCCAGTTGATTGACGGTCATGCCTTGCAGCGGCACGGCACCGATCTCGGGGAAACTGGCGTAGCCGTCAGTGCCCACAGTGATCTCGCGGCTCATGCCGGTGGCTGGGTGATTCAGCGCGTTTTTCAGGTTTTGTTCGTTGGTCAGCGGGCTGATGATCTGCACGGTCAACTGATTGCGGTTGGGCTGGAACAGTTGTTTGCGCTGATACGCACGCTGGATTTCCTCACGCGCTTGCTCGCTGGTCAGCCCGGCGATTTTCACCGAGGTGTTGGCGCCCGGCAGTTCGATGGTGCCGTCCGGCAGCACCAGTTGGTTGCCGTTGAGCTGGCTGGCGGCGGTGAAGTTCAGACCGATCTGATCACCCGACTGCACGCGATAAGCGTCCGAGCCGCTGGTGCTGATGTGGAAGATCACGTCAAGCACATCCTGTGGGCGCAGGGTCTGCTCGATCTTCGGCATGTCGGTCGCCTGGGCGTTGGCCGGGGCGGCGGTGAGGATATTCACCGGCATGGTCTGGGTTTCGGAGGTGCTTGAGCAGCCCGCGAGCGGCAGCATCAGCAGCACAAGAATCTTGGCGTTCATGGCGTCATCCTTTGCGTTCGCTTACAGGTTTTTGTAAAGCCATTTAGGCATGTAGTACTTGCGCCGGTTGAACACGCTACCGACCACTTTTGCCCCGGCCTGAGTCAGGCGTTGCACGGCGGCCTGGGCGACTTCCCAGCGGGTGTCTTCGGCGCGAACGACAAACACCACGCCATCCACCTGAGTACTGATGACCAGCGTGTCGGCGGCGGAATACACCGCGTCGCCGTCAATCACCACGAAGCGGTATTGGCTGCCCAACTGGTCGAGCAACGGACTCAAACGCTCGGCGGTCAGGTGTTCCATGGTGCGGATCGGCCGGCCATTGGGCAGTACGTGAAATGGCAGGCTCGACACCTGCACCACGCAGTCTTGCAACAGTGGTGGATTATCCGGATTGAACAGCAAGTCGCGCAGACCGCGCTCTTTGCTCAGGTTCAACTGCTGGGTGAGATTGCTCGCCGACTGGCTGGCGTCGACCAGCAGCACCTGCCCGCTGCTCATTTGCGCCAGTTGACTGGCCAGCGCCAAAGCGCTGGTGGTGGTGCCGGCGCCGGGGTTGGCGGCTGTCAGGAACAGGATCCGCAGATCAAGATCCAGCACGGTCGACGTCAGGTTCGATTCGCTGGGGTTGGCAATGCTCAGGCTTTTGTTGGTTGAACCGTCCATTAGCTTGCTCCGTGGCCGCTGAATACTTTGAAGGGGGTTTTCAACAGGATCTTCAGATCAAGCAAAAGGCTTTGCTCGGCGATGTAGCTGAGGTCCAACTCAACGCGCTGGTCGAAGTCGATGTTGCTGCGTCCGGAGATCTGCCACAGGCCGGTCATGCCGGGGTAGATAGCCAGACGTGCGAGGTGGTTGTCCTTGTAGCGGTAAGCGTTGAACGAGGTCGGGCGGGGGCCGACCAGACGCATGTCACCGGTCACCACGTTGATCAGGTTGGGCAGTTCGTCGAGGCTGGTGCGCCGTAAAAAACTGCCGATGCCGGTGATGCGTGGGTCCTTGTCGATTTTGAAGTCGATGGCGTCGACCCCGTGCTTGTTGAGGTGACGCAGCGACTCTTTCAGCTCTTCGGCGTTGGCGACCATGGTGCGAAATTTGTACATGCCGAACTTGCGACCGCGGTAGCCGGTGCGTTTCTGCACGAACATCACCGGCCCTTGGCTGGTGAATTTGATGATCAGTGCCAGGCCAATCAACAGCGGCGAAATCAACAGCAGAATCGTCAGTGCGCCGAAGCAGGCCACCACCCGATTGGTACGCGACAGTTGCCATGGACGACCGCCGTCGCGCCCCGTGAACCAGCCGCGGCCCTGGCGATGAATCGCCGCATCGAGGCGCATTCGGTGCTCGGGGTCGACGCGCTTGTCACGACGCATCTCTTGGATCGACACACCTTTTTCATGTCCAGTCATGGAGTCCTCCACATAAATTCAGCCGCGAGCGGCACGTGGGCGATAGGCAGTGGGGTAGTAGTCGCGAAACCAGGCGATGAACCGCTCCAGTCCTTCATCCAGCTCTATTTGGGGCTGGAACCCGGTGGCCTGGGCCAGATCGCTGGCCTCGGCGCAGGTGTTGAGCACATCGCCCGGTTGCAGCGGCAGCAGCTCGACGATGGCTTTCTGGCCGAGGTGTTTTTCCATCAGGGCCAAGTAGGTTTTCAGTGCCACCGGGTGTTGCCCGCCGATGTTGAACAGCCGCCATGGCGCCATGCTGCTAGCCGGGTCGGGTTGCTCGCGATCCCACTCGGGCTGTGCCAGCGGCGGCATATCGGTGAGGCGGGCGATGCTTTCGATGATGTCGTCGATGTAGGTGAAGTCGCGCTGGTGCTCGCCGTAGTTGAACAGTTTCAGCGGCTCGCCTTGGCTGATCGCCCGGGCGAACTGGATCGGCGACATGTCCGGCCGACCCCAAGGGCCGTACACGGTGAAAAAGCGCAGGCCGGTGCAGGGAATGCCGAACAGATGGCTGTAACTGTGGGCCATCAGCTCGTTGGCTTTCTTGGTCGCGGCGTACAGCGACAGCGGATGATTGACCCCGTCCTTCACCGAGTAGGGCGTGTGCTGGTTGGCGCCATACACCGAGCTGGATGAGGCGTAGATCAAATGCTCGACCGGGTAATGCCGGCAGCTTTCAAGAATGTTCAGGAAACCGTTGAGGTTGCTGTCCAGATACGCCCGCGGATTTTCCAGTGAATAACGCACACCCGCCTGCGCGGCGAGGTGGATCACCACTTGCGGACGTTCACGGACAAACAGCGCGTCGATGGCCGACGCATCGGCCAGGTCAACCGTGGCGAGCTGGAAATCGCCGACCTGCCCGCGCACCCATTGCACGCGGTCGTGCTTGAGCTGCGGGTCGTAGTAGGCGTTGAAATTGTCCAGGCCGACCACCGAGTGCCCGTCGCGCATCAGCCGAAGGACGCAATGGGCACCAATGAAGCCAGCCGCGCCGGTGACCAGAATCTTCATGGTCGCAGCCCTTCGGGGGCGATGTGGCGCAGGCCGATGCCGCTGTAATGCAGACCCGCTGCGGCGAGATGTTCCGGGTTGTAAAGGTTGCGTCCGTCGACCACCACCCGTGAGCGCAGTTTGCTGGCCAGCAGCTCGAAATCCACCACGCGAAAGTTTTTCCACTCGGTGCAGATCACCAGTGCATCGGCGTCTTCGAGGGTGTCGTCGCGGGTGGCGCACAGGTGCAAATCGTTGCGGTAGCCGTAAATGCGTCGGCATTCGGACATGGCTTCCGGATCGTAGGCTTGCACGCTGGCGCCCTCGGCCCATAACGCATCCATCAGGTAGCGGCTGGGCGCTTCACGCATGTCATCGGTGTTCGGTTTGAACGCCAATCCCCAGATGGCGATGGACTTACCGGCCAGGCCTTGGGGGAACTGCGCTTTCAATTTGCTGAAGAGAATGTGCCGCTGCAGATCGTTGACGTCGGTGACGCTGCGCAGCAGTTTGAGCGGCATGCCGTTGTGTTCGGCGGTGTGCAGCAGGGCGCGCAAGTCCTTGGGAAAGCACGAGCCACCGAAGCCGCAGCCCGGATAGATGAAGTGATAGCCGATGCGCGGGTCGGAGCCGATGCCTTTGCGCACCGCTTCGATGTCGGCCCCAAGCAGTTCGGTGAGGTTGGCTAGTTCGTTCATGAAACTGATGCGGGTGGCGAGCATCGCGTTGGCCGCGTACTTGGTCAGCTCGGCGCTGCGGTTGTCCATGAACATCAGTTTTTCGCGATTGCGGCAGAACGGTGCGTACAACTCGCTCATCTGCTCGCGGGCTTCTTCGTCGCGGGTGCCGACGATGATCCTGTCCGGGCGCATGCAGTCGGCGAGGGCGCTGCCTTCCTTGAGAAACTCGGGGTTGGACACCACGTGCACCTGCAAATCGGTCTTGCCGCGGCGCAGCAACTCGCTGTTGGCGGCGGCCAACACCTGATCCGCCGTGCCGACCGGCACCGTGGACTTGATGATCAGCGTGCGATCGGCCTCCATGTGCGAAGCGATTTGCCGAGCGACATTGAGTACGTGGCTGAGGTCGGCGGAACCGTCCTCATCGGCCGGAGTGCCGACCGCGATGAAGATCAATTCGGCATGCTCGACCGCGTCGCTGGCCTGGGTGCTGAACAGCAGGCGCCCGGCCTTAATGTTTTCTTCAAGGGTGCTGGAGAGGCCAGGTTCACTGATTGGCGGTACGGCTTGTTGCAGTTGTTTAATCTTGTTCGGGTCAATATCAACGCATAAAACCCGATGACCTACATCTGCAAGTGCGGCGGCTTGTATAAGTCCAACATAGCCCGTGCCAAATACGCTCACGTCCATCTGCGCACCCTCGATAGAGCGAAAAGAAGAAGTTCGGAAGAAGACTGTAAAAGGGGTATAGCGCAGGGTTTGAAAAGCGTGTCAGCAAAATGACATGTTGCACCTGTATAACACTTGAGCGTTTTTTGGCGATTAGCCATCAAGTCATTGCTGCGATTAGATTTGTTGATTTTTTGCAGATTTGTTCAGATTTCAAATAAGCGATGGATGGTCGTAAGCCTCTAGTCTTAAGGCTTGTAGCGTTTGTGGTGTGTCAGATTTGAGTCATCTTTTTTTTGACGCTTTCTAAAAAAAACAGTCAATTCTTGCGCTTTGATGGCCGGGTGCTAGTGTCAGATTTTGACCGACAATCCCTTGACCCTCTGCCGTTTTGCACGACCGGTATTGCCCATGTTCAGATACGCCAAAGAACTGCTTTTAATTGTTTATTTGCTGCTTTATTCCGAATATTACATAGAGCGGTTAAATGCTATCGGCCTGGGTTTTGCTGTGCTTCTTTTTGGCGCGATGTTTTTGGCGCTTACTTTAGCGTTATATCTAACGGCCTATATACGGCACACTCTCGTTCGACATTTATTCGCATTGACGATGTTTGTTTCGGCGGTGTTTTTTGATGTCTATACCCGGGTCACGGCGGATTACCTGAACTACAGCAGCTTCGTCTCGCTGGTGTACTCCGGCGGCTTCATTCAGGAGGCGGCTTACCAGTATCGCGACGCGATCATCCACGGCGCCCTCAGTGGCTTGTTGCTGTTGTTTGGCATCGGTTTGAAACCACGGCATTCACTGAGGGTGCCGAATGGATTGCGTGTTGCGGCACCGATCTGTGGCGTGCTGTTGCTCAGTGCGGTGCTGTTTTTGCGTGCGGGCGAGGGCGCCCGTGGTTTGCCGATCATGTACACGCCGCTGGCCTATCTGAATCTTTTTGCCTATGAAGCACTGCACAACACCGTCGGCCCGCGTGAGCCGGTAACGCTGACACGCAACGCGCAAGCGGTCGGCCATGACATCGTGCTGATCATCGACGAAAGCATTTCCGGCAATTACCTGGACATCAACGCGCCGTTCGGCGTGCACAGCAACCTCAAACAACCGCAGGCCGGCGTAGACATTTTCAATTACGGTTACGCCGCGTCCATTGCCAATTGCAGCGCCGACACCAACATCACCCTGCGTTACGGCGGCACCCGCGCCGACTACATGCGTATCAACAGCACGTTGCCGTCAATCTGGCAGTACGCAAAAAATGCCGGGCTGCGCACCGTATATATCGACGCCCAGCGCACGGCCGGCAACCTGCAGAACCTGATGAACGACGCCGAGAAAAAGGACATCGACGAGTTCGTGCAATTCGACCAGACCAGCGTGCGCGACCGCGACATGGCCGCAGCGGCGAAGCTGATCAGTCTGCTCAACGACGATAAGTCAGAGCTGATCCTGATCAACAAGGTCGGCGCGCATTTCCCGGTGCACGATAAATATCCGGATGCCTTCATGGCGTACCGTCCGACCCTGCCGCGTGGGCAGTTCACTGAAGTGGCCGACACTGGCGAGCGTAACGGTTTCAACGGTCAGCCGGATGACTGGGTGCTGTACCGCAACGCCTACAAGAACACTGTTTTATGGAATGTCGGCGAGTTCTTTTCGCGGGTGTTTGCCCAGGCCAACCTCAACAATGCGTTGCTGATCTACACCTCCGATCATGGCCAGGATCTGCATGAGCGTGGCAATCCAGGGCTCAACACGCATTGTGGAGGCGATCCGGTGGAGGAAGAGGGGTTGGTGCCGTTGGTGGTGATTTCCGGCAGCAACCTGAAGACACTGGACTGGCCCGCTCAACTGGCGGCGAACAAGGATCGCTCCAGTCACTACAACATCTTCCCGACCCTGTTGCAGTTGATGGGTTACGACCTGGCGGGGATCGAGGCGGTGTATGGCAAGCCGTTGACGGTGTCGACGGCGGATGAGTTCACCTTCAACTATCGCTTCAATGCTCGGCTGGGGGCCAAGCCTGAATGGAAGCACATTGATCTGGGCAGCATTGTGACGCCGTCGCAGGCTGCGACCAGTGTGGCGGCGGGGCAGTAGGTTTCGAGGCAAACGCTCAGTCGGTTTGCAAGGCAAACACCCAGAGCGCATCGGCTGACGAGTCGCAGACATACAGTTGCTGACGGTCGCGACTGAACATAGGGCTTTGCGGATATTCGCCGGCCGTAAACGTGTGAATACTGCGCCGCGATACGGTATCGATGATTGAGACCGTTCGTTCGCCGGCGCTGCAGCAGCAGGCGAGACGGCCGTCCGCGCTGACGACAAAGCCGTGGGGGAATTGAGGGGTCGGGATCAAGTCAATCAGTTTGCCCATGCCCAGATCGATGACCGCAGTACTGCTATCTGCGCTGCGATAGGGCACATAGGCCAACTGATTGTCGGGACTTAGAGTCACTTCCTCAAAGGAGCTGGGGAGGGTCAAAACAATCTGCGTCTCGGCATTGCGGGTGTTCAGGAACCGCAGTTCATGATGAATGTAGTCGCAGTAGTACAACCGATCGTCGGCACTCAATGCCGCGCCACTGGTGAACGGCCCGGTATCGAAGCTGGCGACGACCTTGGCGCTCGCCGTATCGATCTCATGGATATGCCCGTTTACATGGTTGTTGCTGTGCACAAACAACCGCGCGCCGTCAGCGCTGAGCGCCAAAGAATGTCCTTGGGCAGCGCCGATGGTCTGACGGATACGTTGGCGGCGGGTATCGATGGCCAGTACCAGCGGTTGATCGAGGCCGGTTATATAAGCGGTCAAACCGCTGTTGTCGATGACGATCGCCATGGGCCGGATGGGTAGCCGTATCAACGCGCTCACCCTGTGCAACTGGAGATCAATGATCGACAGGCTGCGGCCTTCGGTATTGCACACATAGGCAACCGGCAGTTTCGGGTGCAGGGCGATGGCGCCGGGTTCACGCCCCACTGTGATGACCTCGATGACCCGGGAGGTGCATTTGAGCAAAGCAGGGAGCGATTCATACACGATGGTTGTCTTCATAATGGCATTGCCTTTTGCACTCAACTGTCCCTGTTCGACGGCCTGTCTACTGGGCGAGCCTATTAGATACCCGTGCCCTGTACTGCGCTACTGTCAGAGTTGACAGGTACCGCCCCCCAAAAATACCCACGGCCGCTATCCTTGAGCCACTTGCAACTTTTGGATGACGGCATGCTTCATGTTCTGGATGTCTTTAAAAGCTATCTCACCCCCCAAGGCCCTTTGCCGGTGCTGCAAGGCGTCGACCTGACGCTCGAACCCGGCAGCAGCCTGGCGCTGATGGGCGAATCCGGCAGTGGCAAAAGCACCCTGCTGCATCTGGTGGCTGGCCTCGACAAGGTTGACAGCGGCAGCATTCGCAGCGGCGAGCATCGCCTCGAAAGCATGAACGAAGCGCAACTGGCCAACTGGCGACGCACGGAAATCGGTCTGGTGTTCCAGCAGTTCAACCTGATCGGCAGTTTGCGCGTCGAGGACAATCTGGCGTTTCAGGCGCGCCTGGCCGGGCGTCATGAACCGCGTTGGCAGGCGCATCTGGTGCAGCGTCTGGGGCTGGGCGATTTGCTCAAGCGCTATCCCGAGCAATTGTCCGGTGGCCAACAGCAACGGGTCGCACTGGGCCGGGCGCTGGCCTCGCAGCCGAAACTGCTGTTGGCCGACGAACCCACCGGCAGTCTCGATGAAGCGACCAGCGACGAAGTGCTGCGCCTGTTGCTGGAGTTGCTCGATGACACACCAACAACCTTGTTGATGGTCACCCACAGCCCCCGGTTGGCAGCGCGGTTGGCGCAGCGGGTGGTGCTCTCCAACGGGCGGCTGACGTGATCGTCTTTTGGCAAACCCTGCGCGCGCTGCTCAGCCATTGGCGGCGGCACCCGGTGCAGTTCTTCAGCGTACTGACCGGGTTGTGGCTGGCCACCAGCCTGTTGACCGGTGTCGAGGCGCTCAACAGTCAGGCCCGTGACAGCTACGCCCGCGCGAGCCAACTGATCGGCGGCGAACCGCAGGCGAGCCTGAGCACGCCGAACGACGCGACGTTCCCGCAGCAATGGTTCATCGATCTGCGCCGTCAGGGCTGGCCGGTGTCGCCCCTGTTGCAGGGCCGCTTGAACCTCAAGGATCACGACAATCAGCGTCTGCAGGTGATGGGTATTGAGCCGGTGTCACTGCCGGCCGATTCTGCGGTGGCCGGGGAGGCGATGCCGATCGAACGCATCGTCGAGTTCTTCACGCCACCGGGCAGTACGTGGATTTCCCCGGAAACCTTGCAGGCCTTGAACCTGCGCGAAGGCGCCACGCCGCAAACGATCACTGGCCAGACGTTGCCGCCGCTGCGCGCGCAAAAGGACATGGCACCCGGCGTGTTACTGGTGGATATCGGCGTCGCGCAAACCTTGCTCGAACAACCCGGACAACTGTCACGGCTGTTACTGCCGAAGGATTTCCACGGCGAGTTACCGGCCACGTTTGAAGGCCAATTGCAGCTCAAGAGCAGTGGCGAGGAAAACAATCTGGCGCGACTGACCGAGAGCTTTCATCTCAACCTTGATGCCTTGGGATTCCTCTCGTTCCTGGTCGGTTTATTCATCGTCCACGCGGCCATTGGCCTTGCTCTGGAGCAACGGCGCGGCTTGCTGCGCACGCTGCGCGCCTGTGGGGTCAGTGCGCGGATGTTGATTGGCTGTCTGGTGGTTGAGCTGGGTGTGCTGGCACTGATCGGCGGCGTGTTCGGCGTGGTCAGCGGTTATTGGCTGGCCAGCGTCTTGCTGCCGGATGTCGCCGCCAGCCTGCGCGGTTTGTACGGCGCGGAAGTGGCGGGGCAGTTGCGCTTGAGCCCCTGGTGGTGGTTCAGCGGGATTGGTTTGAGTCTGTTTGGAGCTTTGCTGGCCGGGGCCAACAGCCTGTTGCGGGCGGCGCGTTTGCCGCTGTTGGCGGTGGCCGATCCGCAAGCCTGGCACCAGCAATATGCGCGTTGGCTGCGTCGCCAGGGTTGGCTGGCCTTGGTGTTGGGCGTGATTGCGCTGGTGGCGTTGATCTGGGGCGACAGTCTGGCCAGCGGTTTTGTGTTGATGGCGGGGTTGTTGCTCGGTGCCGCGTTGGCCTTGCCTGTGTTGCTGAGTGCGATATTGAGTCCGTTGCTCGGACGCAGTCGCTCAGTGCTCGGCCAGTGGTTTCTCGCCGACTGCCGGCAGCAACTTCCGGCATTGAGTCTGGCGCTGATGGCTTTGCTCCTGGCGCTCGCCGCCAATATCGGCGCCGGCAGCATGACCGCCGGTTTTCGCCAGACCTTCAACGACTGGCTCGAACAACGTCTGAGCGCCGAGCTTTACATCAACCCGACCAAACCGGCTCAGGCCCGCGAAATGTACAGCTGGCTGAAACAACAGCCGCAGGTCACGGCAATACTGCCCAACTGGCAGGTGTCGGTAACGTTGCAAGGCTGGCCGGCGGATGTGTTCGGGGTGATCGACCATGCTTATTATCGTCAGCACTGGCCGTTGCTAGACGCCAGCGGCAGTGATCCGTGGGCGCATCTGGCAACGGACGATGCGGTGATGCTCAGCGAGCAACTCGCGCGACGGCTGAAAGTGCGCGCGGGTGATCGCCTGACAATTCCCGCACCGAATGGCGCCTGGTCGCCGCGCATCGTCGGCATCTACGCCGATTACGGCAATCCCAAGGGCCATTTGCTGGTCAACATCAATCACCTGCTGCGCGGCTGGCCACAACTGACGCCAAACCGGTTCAATCTGCGCATCGACCCGCAAAACATTCCGGCATTCGTGAGTGCGTTGCAGGCGCGCTTCCAACTGGATGACAGTCGAATCGTCGATCAGGCGCGGCTCAAGGGCTGGTCGGTTCAGGTGTTCGAACGCACCTTCGCCGCCACCGCCGCGCTGAATAGCCTGACCTTGGCGGTCGCGGGCGTGGCGCTGTTCATCAGCCTGCTGACCCAAAGCCAGAGTCGTCTCGGCCAACTCGCACCACTGTGGGCGTTGGGCGTGACGCGACGTCAGTTGATGCTGCTCAACCTCGGCCAGACCTGGCTGCTGGCAGTATTGACGCTGGTGTTGGCGCTGCCATTGGGCATCGCGCTGGCGTGGTGCCTGGATGCGGTGATCAACGTGCAGGCGTTTGGCTGGCGTCTGCCGTTGCGAGTGTTTCCGTGGCAATTGGTGCAGTTGATGGGCTTGGCGTTGCTCGCGACTTTGCTGGCCTCGGCGTGGCCATTGTATTCGCTGTACCGCACGCAACCGGTGGATCTGCTGAGGACGTTTGCCCATGAGGATTAACCTCGTTGTGCTGATGCTTGTGCTGTTGCTCGCTGGCTGCGATCAGTCAGCGCCTGAGCAGAAGGGTTTTGCCGGGATGGGCGATCAGGCACAGGCATTTACTCCGGTGGTGCCGGGACGGGTGTTCAGCTTCCCGGCGGATCATGCTGCCCACGACGGGTTTCGCATCGAGTGGTGGTACGTCACCGCCAATCTCAAGGATCAGCAGGGCAATGAATTTGGCGTGCAATGGACGCTTTTTCGCAGTGCATTGAAACCAGTGCCGGAGCAAACAGGGTGGGGCAATCAAACGATCTGGCTGGGGCATGCGGCGGTGACTTCCAGCTCGGTGCATCATGCTGCCGAACGCTATGCCCGGGGTGGCGTCGGTCAGGCTGGCGTGCGTTTGGTGCCGTTCGAGGCGTGGATTGACGATTGGATGTTCGCCAGTCAGGCGCAGGATCCTTTGACTGACCTGCAACTGAGTGCGCGCGATAAATCCTTCGCCTATCAACTACACCTCACCTCCAGCCGTCCGCTGGTGCTGCAGGGTGATAAAGGATTCAGTCAGAAATCGGAGGAGGGGCAGGCGTCGTATTACTACAGCCAGCCGTTTTTCCAGGCCAGCGGCACCTTGCAGATCGACGGCCAGACCTACACCGTCAGCGGCCCGGCCTGGCTCGACCGCGAGTGGAGCAGCCAACCGCTGACCGCCAACCAGACCGGCTGGGACTGGTTCTCCCTGCATCTGGATAGTGGCGAACACATCATGCTGTACCGCATGCGCCAGAAGAACGGTGCGCCTTATCTGACCGGCACCTGGATCAACGCTGACGGCCAGACGCAAACCCTGCACAGCGAGCAGATCAAACTCACGCCGCAAGACACTGCCCAGGTCGCTGGCCGCTCGATGCCGGTGCGCTGGTCGATCAGCATCCCGGAAAAACACCTCGACATCAGCCTGTCGGCGCTCAACCCCAATGCGTGGATGAACCTGCGCATTCCCTACTGGGAAGGCCCGGTGCGCATCAACGGCAGTCATGGCGGGCAGGGCTATCTGGAAATGACCGGTTACTGAGGGAGTGCATGGATTGAGTTGAACTCCATTTGATCTCTCAACCTCTACAAAAGGACTCGCCCGCCATTAACGTCGCCCGCGAAATGGACGGCCCCGAAGCCCGAGGACTACCCCGATGAAACCGACATCCGAAAACGAGCCCCCCGACGAACCCCGGCCAGCGGGGGAAACCGAGCGTGACAACGATGCATTGCGGCCCACCGATCCGAAGAAACGCGAGGAAAGCGGCAAAGGCACCGCCAGTGGCGAATCCACCGCGCAAGAAACCGCCGCACCACACACCAAGGTCAAGCCCTGAACAGCGTCTATGCTCAGTGACACATCTGACGCTTGGGACGAGTCCGGCGCCGGGTGCTGCCACTCACTACAGGGAAAGTACGCTTATGAAGCTCCATGCACTGGCCAAGTCGATCACCCTTGCAACCCTTCTGTCCGCCACCAGCCTTGGCGCGATTGCCGCCGAGATACCCCTGTCCGCCACCATCGAGGCAGATCAGGTCACCACCAAAGTGGTGTCCGTTGATGCAGCCAATCATCAGGTCGTGCTGGAAGGCGCTGAGGGTCGTCAGGTTCACGTTCAGCTCAGCGACAAAGCGAAAAACCTCGCCAATCTGAAGGTCGGTGATCTGGTCAAGGTCGAAGTTCAGCGATCCGTCGCGGCCTACCTCGACACCGATGTGGATAAAGGTCTGCCTGGCACCGTCGAACGGTCCGGCGAAGTGCGTAACGCTCCCGGCAGCGATAATCCCGGCGGAGAGGCTTATCGCCAGATTCAGGTGCAGTTGGAAATCACCAAAATTGATTTGAAGAAAAATCAGGTAACCCTGAAAAACCCGGCGGGCCAGTCGAAAACCCTCGACGTGAAATCGCCTGAAAACCAAGCCAAGCTGAAAGATCTGAAAGTCGGACAGAGCGTTTTTGTCACTTACACCGATATCTTAAAAGTGACCAGTCAACACGAAAGTTGAGTATTAACTCTACAGGGTGACTGCTCTTGTACAGTTTATGTATGAGAGTAGTCATACTATTAGTTGAGTTTGCTTTTCTTGAAAGTTTCCCGAAAGCAATCGCCGATAAATATCTATTAACTTATTCGTACATAAATTTCATGTACGTCGATGACGACATAACCGCCAACTTCTATTAAAATCCCTCCCGTTCGCCCAGTGTCAGGGCTCTTTACCGGTGCATGGATTGCCAGGCCATTACACTGGGCGAACACCTCCTCGGGAGCAGATGTATACAATTTCAGTTAACAAAAATGGCGACTTTAAAGTCGCCCTTTTTGTTGCTCTGAATATTTTCATGCATGCGTCGCAGTTTTGGTTCGCTGTCCCTGAAAGCGCTTGATCGTTGCCTGATACATTTTCGTCCGACGGTGATTTTCCCCGTAGGTGCCAGCCGCAGCGACCGTTCCTGCCTGGATGTGATCGAGATAGCGGAAAATCTTGCGTGGCGACAGGAACCTGATGCCATAGCCCAGACCCTCCATCCGATCCTGCAATGTATAACCCGGCACTCGATCATCCATGCAAAAGTGCAGGCCCAGCGACTTCATCAATCGAGCATTCCACAAGGTGCAGAAACTTTTCAGATGAGTTTCTTTATAAGGTCTCGGCGGTTTGGATTTCAAACCCAAACGGACTTTTAACTGGCGAACATAATGCTTGCAAAAGCGCGAAGTTAAGCGCCAGGTATCCCGCACAACCCCCCGATTGATTTGCTCGACACAACCGACTGCCGCCATATCCGCACTTTTCGTGCATTCGCGCATCATCATCGCAAACACTTCTTTGTCGTAGACAAAAGTGTCGGTGTGCAGCAAGAAAAGGTAATCGGTTTCAACTTTTTCCAGCGCCAGATCCAGTGCCTTGCCATGGGCAATATGGCCGGCTTCTTTGCACGGCGAAGGCCGCTCAATCAGATTGATCCAATCAAGCGAACGCAAGTAATCCAGACTTTCATCTGCCGAATCGTTGTCCACCACCCACACCGGAATTCGCTGTTCAACGACGTGCTGGTGCAATAACTCCAGGCACATCCTGGTGATGTCCGGGGTTTTGTAATTGACCAAAACGAGACTGAAGTTCGGCTGTGGCTGGGTTGGCAGATCAAACGCACTCATAACAGAAAGACTCATCCGCGATTCAATGGCGACAGGGTTCATGAGCCGGGAGGGTAGCGAGGCAACCTTAGGCGAAGCTTAATTTCCAGAATCGCGCGGCAGACACGCTAAACTGCGCGCCCCTTTACGGTTCAAGGAAGAAACGGCGAGCGCCGTTGTGTCACGGATGAAAAAACCACTCTCCCTCTACCATCCAGCCCTGTACTGGCTGCGCGTATGGCAAAAAAGACTGTTCCGCCAAATCGCCTGGCACTGCTCCGGCAAACGCTACGCACGACCTGTTGAATTGGCCGAGCGGCTTCCATTTCGCTACCTCAAACACACCTCAAAACTCATCCGCAAACTCGGCGACTCCGACCTCGCCCTGCAACACAACAAAGTCATCAACCTGAAGCTCGCCGTCGCCGCCATCGACGGCGTCGTCATTGCACCTGGCGAACACTTCTCCTTCTGCCGCCTCGTCGGCCGTCCGACTCTGAAGCGCGGCTACGTTGAAGGCATGGAACTGTCTTTCGGCGAAGCACGAACCGGGGTGGGTGGCGGGATATGCCAACTGAGCAACCTCATTCACTGGATGGCCATTCACTCGCCACTGGTAGTGGTCGAACGCTCCAATCACAGCTTTGATCCGTTTCCGGATGAGGGCCGAGTGCTACCGTTTGGCTCTGGGGCGGCAATTTTTTACAACTACGTTGATCTGGTGCTGCATAACCCGACGGATCGCAGTTTTCAGTTGAAGTTGAAGGTGGGCGAGACGCAGTTGGAGGGGGAGTTGTTGTGTGACCAGGTGCGGGCGTATCGGTATCACGTGTTTCAGGAAGGGCATTGGTTTGTGCGGGACGGGGGGAGGGTGTATCGGGAGAATGAGATTTGGCGGGAGGTCAGGGAGAAGGGGCAGGTGGGGGAGTTGGTGGTGCGGGAGAGGTTGTATCGGAATCGGGTGGTGGTTAAGTATGAGGTTGGAGACGACCTGATCGAGGCGGAGCGTTGAGTCGAAACTGACCAGAGCTCTCATGAATCAGTGAGTCAGGGAGTGTCATAAATTTTGTGTTCGGGCATAACATGCTGCAGAGGTGCATGTATGCCAACCAAAAAGAAACCGGCCCGTGAGGCCAAGCGTGACCTTCCGTCCATTCCGAAAGAGCTGATCGACCAGTTCCTCAGCGAGTCGATGAGTGCCGAAGCTATTCAGGATGCTGCGATGGCGTTCAAAAAGGCGCTTATCGAACGTGCCCTTGGTGCCGAGTTGGGACTTCATCTTGGCTATCCTCAGGGCGCGGAGCGCCCTGAGGATTCGAGTAACCAGCGTAACGGCAAGAGCGGTAAAACCGTGCTGACCGAGGATGGCCCCTTGCGTCTGGACATTCCCAGAGATCGTGACGGCAGCTTTTCTCCGATACTGATTCCTAAGCATGAGCGGCGTTTTACAGGCTTTGATGACAAGATCATTGCCATGTATGCCCGTGGTATGAGCGTTCGCGAGATTCGTGCATTTCTCTCCGAACAGTACGGAACAGACGTCTCGCATGACTTCATCAGTACCGTCACCGACGGTGTTCTGGAGGAAGTCAGTACCTGGCAGCAACGGCCACTTGAGCCTATGTACCCGGTCATTTTCTTCGATGCACTGCGGGTTAAAATCCGTGATGAAGGCGTGGTTCGCAACAAAGCGATTTACCTGGCTCTGGGCGTACTACCGGACGGCACCCGAGATATTCTGGGCATCTGGATTGAGAACACAGAGGGCGCCAAATTCTGGATGAAAGTCTTCAACGACCTCAAAACCCGGGGTGTCGAAGATGTCCTGATTGCGGTAACGGACGGTCTCAAAGGCATGCCCGAAGCCTTGAGTGCAGTGTTCCCTCAGACGGCGTGCAGACATGCATCGTGCACCTGATCCGCAACAGCCTTGATTACGCAGCATGGGACAAGCGTCGCGAGCTGGCCAAGGCCCTGAAACCGATTTATCAAGCACTCAACGCTGAGGTCGCCGAGCAAGCTCTGGATGCCTTCGAATCTGGCCCTTGGGGCAAGCAATATCCAACGGTGGTTGCAGCCTGGCGACGCGCCTGGGATCGAGTCATCCCGTTCTTTCAAGAGAAAAGGGGACAGATTTATTTTCAGTTTTTAGAAAATAAATCTGTCCCCTTTTTAATGTTGGATTTAGTCTAATGGGTACTCACATGTCCATGGGGGGGTGAATAGTTCTGGGTTTATATTGTGCTCATGAAGAAAGTGGTTTATTTCTTCCTCTGTCTCTACAGTTTTGCATTTTGTGATTGTTGTGTCGTTGGCACCAATGCTATCTCTCGTCTCAAGAAGGTGGATTGGGAGGGTGAACTCTACAATTACATATTTAGAATGTTTTGCGTCCTCTAGAAAATTGTAATAACGCTCTCCAGGGAACCTGTCTTCGAAGTTTAAATGATAAACAGCGTAGATTGCGATCCACTTTCGAAGTGACTCATCCTGCGACGGAAGCTCTTGAGCAATCTCTGTATATGATTTTGTCTCCAAGCCCCACCATACTTTTCTAGGGATTATTTTGTGGGTGCTCATTTTTGTCCTTCAAACTGGTTTGGCCAATAGATTCTTATCACTTCCCCTTTCACAGGGTGAAGCTGCAAATGTGGATGAGCACCATGTGGGTCGCTTGGGTCGTGATTCGCCATTGTTACCTTTCTTGTTTTAATATCTGAAACCGGTGTGTCATCCCAGTGATAGTATTTTTCGGGTTCTTTCGTTTTTCTAAAATGCGTTTTAGCAGTCGCAGAGTTGAACTCTTCGGCGTTCCTATATCCTTGGCCGACATATTTTCCCAAGAATAGCTCCTCAGCTTCTGCTCTGCTATTTACGGTGACGGAGGTAGCACCGCGATCAAGTGCATCTGATGCTCTTTTTACAGAACCATTCGACCACGGGATCTCAGGTGCCGAAGGTTCTTTCGTATCGACTCGAGCATTTTCTGTCGGTGCCGTTGGGTTTCCTTCACCATCTCCATCTGGTGGGCATCCATTCAACCCTAGCGGATCCACCCACCCCGTAGGGTTAGGCACGTACTGGTAGTTATTCAACCCCCCCGCAAGCTTTATCGGATCCGGCGTCAAGAACCGTCCAGTACCCGGATTGTAGTAGCGATGTCGGTTGTAATGTAACCCTGTCTCGGCATCGAAATACTGACCCTGGAAGCGCAACGGGTTATCGATTTCGCTGACGTCGAGTGCCGCCAGGTTGCCATAAGCTCGGTATTTGGCCGACCACATGATCTCGCCGCCGTAATCGGTCAGCTCCTGAGGTGTACCAAGGTGGTCGAGTTGATAGTAGAACGGCGTTGCTTTGCGCGGACCTTCGCCGTCGAGCATTGCCAACGGTCGGAAGCTACCGGGTTCGTAGACATAGCTGCGATAGTGATTCTCGGCGCTTTCGGCGATCAGGCGCTCGCCTTGCCACAGGAATTCAGTGGTGTGGCCGTCAACGGTTTTTTCTATACGACGACCGAAGGCATCGTACTTGTAGGTTGCGATGCTGCCGCCCGGCAGGCTGACGCCGATCAAGCGATGCTGGCAGTCGTAGCGATATTCGGTGACGAGTTTCTGGCCGGCGCCACGACGTTCACGGCTCAAATTACCGTAAGCGTCGTAGTCGTAATGGCGGTCGCCCTGCATCAGCAGGCGGTTGCCTTTGACGTTAGCCAAATTGGCTACGGGCAGGTCGTTCTGACCGAGGAGGTTGCCTGCTGGATCGTGGGCGAAGCTTTCCGGCGTCGCACCACGCACACTGATCAGTCGATCCAACGGGTCGTAGTGATAACTGCGATTACCTTTGCGGGTGTCATCTACGCCGGCTAGGTTGCCATTCGCGTCATAGTTGTAACGTCGCTGGAACAGATTTTTGTCGCGTTGGCTAACGCTATGCGCTTGCAGGCGACCTTGTTCGTCGTACTGGTATTGGCTTAGGAGCAAACCCTGTTGTCGCTGTTGTTCGCGACCGGCACTGAACTGGTGGCCGGTGAGGCGCGAGCCGTTAAGGTCGATGCTGCTCAGACGTCCGCCGGACACGTGACGGTAATCGAGCGTACTGCCATCCGGTAGGCGGCAGTGGCTCAATTGGCCGACGCTATCGTATTCATAACGCGTCGTACCCCAGCCTTGGTGCTCGGTGATCAACCGGTCCTGCACGTCATATTCGTAAGCAAGCGGCCAGTGACCGTCGTCGACGTTGACCAGGCGACCGAGTGCGTCGTAGCTGTAGTGGATTTCCTCGCCGTCGGGCAGGGTCTTTACCAGCAGGCGGCCTGAGGTGTCGCGCTGGTACTCGCTGACCAGTTCGCTGCCGTCGTCGCCGAATTCGGTTTTCTTCAGCAACTGACCGTTGAGGTCGTACTCGTAGGCGGTGCGGCGACCGTCGAAGCCGGTTTCCTGCTGAATCAGGCCGTTCGAATAGTAGTCGAGTTGATAGCGTTCGCCGCGCTCGTTCTCAATCTCGGTGAGGTTGAGTTGTGAGTTGTCGTAGCGGTAGCGCAGTTGGCTTCCGTCCGGATTGATGCGGCGGCTGACCAGGTGCAGGTTGTCGGCGTACTCGTAGCGAGTGATGCGTCCGAGTTCGTCGCGTTCGGCGGTGACCCGGCCATACGGGTTATAGGTGAAAGCACGGGTGGCGCCGCCGGGCAGGGTGACTTGGGTCAGACGATCAGCAGCGTCCCATTGGTAATGAGTGATGGCGCCGAATTCGTCCTGCCGGGTGATTTGCCGGCCGAGTGCATCGTAGCGGTACTTGCGTTGGCCTCCGTCCGGCAGACATTCTTCGAGCAATTGGCCAAGGTTGTTCCAACCTAATTGATGACGACTCCCATCGGGATGGCGAATGTCAACCAGGCGTCCCTGACGGTCATAGCCGTAGTGGGTTTCGTTGCCGTCCGGGTCAGTTTGTTGAGTGATGTCACCCTGACGGTTGCGCTCATATTTCCAGCGCGCCTTGCCCCGCTGTACATCAATGAGTTGGCCGTTGTAATAGTTGTAACGCGTAGGCTCGTCTTCCGGGGGAATCACGGCCAGCAACCGGCCAGCATTGTTGTACTGATACTCGGTGATGGCGCCCATTGGGTCTTTTACAGCGATCAAACGGCCTTGATCGTCGTAGGCTTTTTGAGTTTCTGCGCCATCCGGAGCGGTTTCACTGATCAGACGCGCATTTTCGTCATGCACGTAAACCTGTTCACTACCATCCCCGTTGTAAACCGTTACCGTACCGTTGTCGTCCCACTCATAGCGTGTTTCCAGTGGCGAGTAGTTTGCCCAGTGGCGGACGCAACGGGAAAATTTGCCATCGCGCTCCCACTCCCAGAAGAAGCTGGCGCCGCCGGCCAATTGCCGCTCGAGAATCACGTGCTGCTGGTTGTACCGGTAATGCTCGGTTTCACCGGCGGCGTTCGTTGCCGAAACGAGTTGATGTTGAGCGTTATACGCGTATGAGACTAGCGTCTTCAGGGTTAGCCATGGATCCTGGCGTTTCCCGGACTCGTCATATTCCGAACGTTGTTGCTGTTGATCCACGGCAACGATACGCCGATCGTCATAGCGCAGCAGTAAAGAGCGGCCGGCGCCATTGTCGATGCGTTGAATGCGCCCGACCAGGTCATAGCTGATGTGCACCTGGTTTTCATACGAATCGCTGATAGTGGTCAGGCGGTTCGCACGGAAATGATAGAAACGCGGCTTTGCCCCAGCCTGCGTGAGAATCAGTTCACCGGGTGTGTCCCCCAGAAAAATCGCCGCTTGAGCGAGGCTGTTGGTGATGGCCGGACGTTGTTCGGTTGGCATCGGGAAACGCGTCTGGCGGTTTTCATTGTCTGTCCACAGCACGCCTTCATCGTCGATCTGCAAATGATGAGACAGGGAGTGGCTCCAGCCCGGCCCCATGCGATTGTCGATTTCGACGGCGCTGCTGCGGTAGAGGCGGGTCCACTCGAGCGGTAACAGACCGCCCAGTTCGCCATCTGTGAGGGTCAGCAGTTCCTCACCGGTGACCATGGACACGGGGTCACCGTTGGAGCAGGTTTTGCCGACGCATTGCGCAGGTTCGTCAGCCGGGTTTTTCGACTGTTTGGGCGCGTTGTCGATGTTCTCCTGCTGTTCCAGACGCGTTTCGTTCTGGGTTTTGTCTCGTGCGTGTATTTGCGCGTCGTTTTCGATTTTACCCCCAGTGGCAGGAGAGGGCCGCTTCGGAGCGGTTGCCGTTTGCGCTGGCGTATGGTCAGCGACATTAGCCACCGCCTTTTTGCCTGAGTTCGCGACACCGCTTCCATGGAATCTTAAAGAGGCTGCAGCGTCCGCATGGGGTTTGGAGCGAATCCTGCTGATTTCGATGAGTTTGGCAGTGACCTTCTCAACCATGCTGATCGCTTTTTGCGCTTGCAACGTGCCCTTGACCGTTTTTGCACCAGCGCGCAACGCAACACCCAATCCTCCGGTGAAAATAATCCCCAGGACGATGTAGAGGATTTCCGACTTCAATCTGGCCAGAACTTCTGTGCGGGTCTGCGGCGGCAGCATCGTCACCCAGGCCCAGACCGCAGAGACATAAACCCACAGCAATGGCTCATCACTGGCGATCAGAAAGCTGGTGCGAAGTGCTTCTGTGGAAGCATTGTAAATTTTCTTGATGTTTTCGTCGGTGAAGAACTTCTTGAGTGTTTCGTAGTTTTCACGGGGGTGAGTCACGAGATGAAACAGCGACTTGATATCGCCCCAGATGCCCATGACGAATTTCCAGAAACCATCCAGTTCGGATTGCAACTTTTGCCAGAAGCGCCCAGCGATCGACGCATCGTTATGTTCTTTCCACAGTGGCAGGCAGGTGGTTGTCCACTCCGAGGATAACCACTTGCTCAGATCGCCGATGACGTCGTCGTAGGATTTGAACAGTCGACCGTTATCTGCACTGGTCACGTCGGGGAAGAAGGTAATCCGGTAGAGCTGACGAGGCGTCAGGTCGCTAATGACTTCAATCCCGGTTGCGCCGATTGTTTTGCGCACGACTTGCCCGGCGACGGGGTTGTTCTTGGCGTCGACGGGAGTCAGGACCACTGGAGTGTTGCCAATCGGCACAAAACGCGCCGATTCAAAACTATGAATCAGCGTGAGTTTTCCATTCTCGGGACAGGTGGCGAAATAAACGGCTTTGGTCTTGCTGCCCGCCGCGACGGGTTTCTTGACCTCGTCCCCGACTTGAAACTGCTGCTCCATCTCCAGGCCTGGAATGACGCTGGCTGCGCGGTAATCTTTCAGGCAGTTTTTGAACTCGGCAATGACCTTGTTGAAGTCAGGCTGTTTAGCGGTGACATGATAGATCGTTTCGTATGGGTTCATATCACCACCTCGTTTTCCAGAAAGGCCTTCAACAGCCCGGTAAAATTTTCTTCCGTGAGCGGCGTGCGCTTAACGAAGCGCGCCACTTTTTGTTTCAGGTTTGATTCGGGAAACGAGAAATACTGATCGGCGTGTTCTTCTTGCAACCACTGCATCATGTTGCCGATGACGGTCGACGGATTTTCTTTGGTCAGTCCATCCAGCAACGGCTTCGGCACCTCCCACCACGGCCAATCCTTCACCTTCGGCTGCGCCCTCGGCCCAACCTCAAGGCCCTTGCCATTAATCAGATACCGCTCAAACATCGGCATCACTTCCCCAGCCTTGTCCCCCAGTCCATGCAGAATCGGGTAGATATGCCGCCCATCCCAGAAGCGGAAAAACACCTCGGTGCTATCCGGCATCTTCACCTGCGTCAGGCTGCGCAAATGCTCGAACACTTCGTTCGGCTCCGAGCGCGACACCGCCAACCAGCCCCAGTCGAGTGCAGCGGTTTCGGCGATCCACGGCAGGAATGCGGAGTTGGACTTGAGTTCGGTGACGTAGGGCATCACCGGTTGCCAGGTGGAGTAGGGCGTACCGCCCCAGATTGGCAGGAGCTGGGCGGTGGGTTCGGTCAGGTACAGGTTTTTCAGGGCGTCGCTGTCGCTCGCCGCGCTGATGATCAGGTACAGGCGTTCGCCAGTCTGTAGCGGCTGTTGTGCCAGCCAATCCTTGGGTGTCAGTCGATCAGATGGCACAGGCACCTGCCTTGCATTTTTCGCATTCTTCGCAGAATGGTGCGTTGCGTTTGAGGGTGTTGATCTGGGCCGGGGTCAGGATCTGTCCGGCCTTGTCGGCGTCGGCCTGTTTCAGGATGCCGGGCATCAGCGGGGCGGCGCCCGTGCCGCTGCCGGGGCTGCCGCCGGAGTTCATGTTGATCACCGGGCCGCTCATGGTCACGCCGCCGGCATCGATTTTGATGAAGCTGCCGCCGCCGACCAGGGTCAACTCGGCGCCGGCTTCCATCACCACTTTCATGCCGCTGCTCAGGTGGATTTCCTGACCCGCGTCGATGAATTGGCCGGTGCCGATCTTGATGTGCTGATTGACGCCCACGGTGAGGTGATCATTCGCACGCGCTTCGACTTTGCGGTCGGCGTAGACGGTGTGGTGCTCTTCGGCCTTGAATTCGCTGTAGCTGTTCTTTTCAACGGTGTCGTGACGTTCGTTGCCGACGCGGATTTTCTGGTCGTGCTCGACGTTCTCGTCCCAGTCGCGCTGGGCGTGCAGATAAATCTGTTCCTGACCTTTTTTGTCTTCGATGCGCAGTTCGTTGTAACCGCCGCCACCCATTGAACTCAGGGTCTTGAAGGTGCTGCGGGTCTTGTTCGCGGGCAGGGCGTACGGGACGGTGTTTTCCTTGTGGTACAGGCAGCCGCTGATCAGCGGCTGATCGGGGTCGCCTTCAAGGAAGGTGACGAGCACTTCCATGCCGATGCGCGGGATGGCGATGCCGCCGTATTGGGCGCCGGCCCAGGCTGAAGACACGCGCAGCCAGCAGCTGGTTTTATCGTCGGCCTGGCCTTCGCGGTCCCAGTGGAATTGGACTTTGACGCGGCCGTACTGGTCGCAGTGGATCTCTTCGCCTTTGGGGCCGGTGACCACGGCGCTCTGGCTGCCGAGGATGCGCGGTTTCGGGTGGCGCAGCGGCGGGCGGTTCGGCACGTCCCAAGGGGTGGCCTGAAAGCGGTTGCGGTAGCCCTGGTGGAAATCGTCTTTCAGCGCGGTGGTGTCGCTGGTCACCGACTCTTCCAGTACTTGCGGCTGTTTGCCTTCGTGGAGGACTTCGGTCAGCAGCCAGAGGTCGTTCCACTTGGCTTTCGGGTGTTGCGTCAGGGCCAAAAAGTGGCCGCTGACCAGCAACGGCTGATCGCTCTTGCCTTCAGCCAGTTGGAAGTCGCTGCGGTGGCGTTCGAGGGCGCGTTTGGCCAGGTGCTTGCCGCGTTCGCGGTCGATGAAACGACCCGGATAATCGTAGTCTTCAAGATCGGGCAGGGCGTCGCCACGGTTTTCGCTTTCGAGGGTGATGCGTGGTTTTTCGAAGTCGTAGTCGCGGCGGGTGGTGCGGCTGGTGCGGGTTTCCAGGCGCAGGTCGAAGCGCTTGATCACCGGGTCGTTGGCGACCATGCCGGAGTCTTGCTGGTAGGCCACAGGCTGGAGTTTCGGGAACACCGTCTGGTCATCGCCGAATACCAGTTTGTGTGCCGTCGCCGTGTGCTGGAAGTGGTAGTGAATGCCTTCTTCTTCGCACAGGCGCTGGATGAAATGCAGATCCGACTCGTCGTACTGCACGCAGTAGACGCGCTCGGGGTAGATGGAGCCGGTCTGGAAATCGTAGGCGTTGCTCTGGATGCCGTGTTCTTCGAGGACCATGCCGATGATTTTAGGCACGGTGAGGTTCTGGAAGATGCGCTGGTTGACGCGGTGCGCCAGGTACGACAATTGCGGGCGCAGGGTCACCGAATAACGGGTCAGGCGTTTGCCGGAGTCACCTTGCGCGGCGCGATAAATCTGACCATGGATGCCGCTGCCGTCGGGCGACAGTTGCAGGAAGGCCGGTTTGTGCAGCAGGGTTTCGAGGTCCAGCGACGGCTGCTCACTGACCAGCTCCACCTCAAAGACAAAAGGCTGGCTGATGGCTTCCCGACCTTGCAGGGTAAACACCTGAAAATCAGCGGAAAGCCCTTCGATGGTCAGGGCAAAGTGGGTTTCATTGGCCGGCGCGAACATCCCTTGTTCCTCGTGCTGTACAGCGGCGCTCGTCGACGCCCGCAAAAGCGGGTCAACGTACGCGAAATTCTGGAGGGGCGTAAACAACATCGACCAGCAGAGCTGGCCGATGCTTGTAACGATCAGCCGTAATTAAACGACTGGAGCACGCCAGTCATCGGAACCCGAAGTACCGGAGACTTCGTGGGTCCAGGTGATTTTGCGGTAGGTGAACTGCACTTCTTCCAGGTGGGTGAAGTGCGAGTTGCCTGGATCCTGGCAGTTGTGCATTTTGTTGTTGATGGCGACGATGATCGCGTCTTCCAGTTTGGTGGTGTAGTAGTGCTCTTGAGTACCTTGAGCCGAAGTACGGAACCACTGGATAACGATTTCGCTCATGCGCTCGCCGGAGGTCAGAGCGGCTTGCAGCAGAGGCGAAGCCTTGTCGTAGACCTTGGTGATCACAACTGGCTTGTGAACGCGCTGACCGGTTGGCTGACCGGATTGTGGGTCACGCGGGATGATCACGTCGTGGCTGAAAGCCTGAACCATGACCTGGTCTTCGTGGCCTTCCTGGTAGGTGTTGCCAACGGAGTCGGCGGTGAAGGCGCCGGCAGTGATCAGGCCTTGTTTTTCGCCGGTAACCGACATGTACGCTGGTGTTGCCATGGGATGCTCTCCTTGCGGATAAATTTAGGGTGCCCGGGAGGCGAAATCGCCCGGTGGGTGCCTGACTGTTATCAAGGAGCGTGCCAGGTTTTGCGAAGCCCCCGGCATGTGGGGGTTAAGCGGATGTTAGAGGCTAAACGTAGGATGTTTGGCCGTGGTTTGGGGGCGAAAGTGCGCAAGAAGTTGCGCAGTACTGCGCAACTTCTTGCGCACTTGGCTGCAGGCCATGAATGGCGTGAGCTGTAGCGATTTTAAGGGCGAAATATTACGAGCATGTGCGCAACTTCTTGCGCATCAAGGCTCCGTGCCATCACGAGGCCCTTTGTAGAGGATTTCACTATCAGTTCAACTTCAGACCTAGCACGTGCGCGCACCCTTCAATCGACCGCCGCTGCGTCTGCGCATACAACCCCAACTCATCAATCGTCGGACGTCCCAGCGCCTGTTCAAATGCCTGCCGATTGGAATGCTCGCCATAGTGTGTCTGCGCCGCATCGCCAAGATTCGACTGAAAAATCCCCGCCGCACTGACCGGCAGGAAATCTTCGTACACCAACGGCTCCGCTTTCACATAGCCGTCACGTAACAAGTCTTCCAGCGAGGCCTCATTGAGACTACCCGCCGCCAAGCCCTTTTCCGTGGCGAAATAGCGAAAGTAGGCCAGACCCTGTTCGCGCATGCCTTCGATGCTGTCAGGAAATTCGCCAAAGTGCTGAGTCATCAGCGTGTTGTAGCGTGCGGCATTGGCTTCGTTGGGGAAATCACCCAGCTCATCCCGCGCCGCATTCAACAGGCGGTCATACAACGCCCGGCCCTTGGGTGTCAGCGCCGCGCCACGTTGTTCGATTTCGCCGAAACGCGCGCTGTGACTGCCACGAGTTTCGCTTTGGTCGGTGAAGGCGATCGGCTCATCCAAGGCCTTGAAGCTGGTCTGGCGCAACAGGATCGGGCATTGCCGGCGCGGTGGACCTTCGATCACGGCTTTTGGCGTGATGCCATGGGCCGGCATCTGCTCCTGAACGGCGTCGATGTCGAGAGTGCGCGGTGTCAGGTGATTGATGTGCGGGCCTTTGAACGCCACCACATCCGCGATCAGACGGTGCTGGGCGCTCAACGTCCGGTACTGCGCAGCGGTAACGGTTGCGCTGTGATGCCAACGAAAGGTTTCCAGCGCTTGTAGGACGAATGCCTGTGCTTCGGCTTCGTTGAGTCCGCCAGCGGTCTCAGCCTGCGCGATCAAACGCAATGCCGCCGCCGTGAAGATCGAACGCTTGCCCAGCACCGATTCGGCAAAGGCGCGAAGTTCAGGATCTTCAATCAACTCCAGCCGCAACAACGAGGTAAACACTCGAAACGGACTGACTTGCAGCGCCTCTTCATGCACCGCGCGAAACGCCGTGGAATGCACCGGCACACCCGCCGGCGTCAGGTCGTAATAACCCACCGGTTGCATGCCCATCACCGCGAACAGGCGCGCGAGGGTGGCCAGTTCCGTTGCGGTGCCCACACGGATCGCGCCATGACGCTCCATGTCCAGCCGTTCGATTTCGCCTGTGCTGTTGAGTTGTCGTGCGATGTCTGGCTGACGTGAAAGCACGTCGCGGTTGGTCTGCTCCACCAGTTCCATTAGCGCGCCGTACAGCGGGACTTCTTCGCGGTACATGTCGGACATCGCTTTGGAGAAGCGTTGGCGGATCAGGTCGGGGCTGACGAAAGGCTGCACGGTCATGAAAAAAATTCCTGCCACGGTCACGAAATGGATGGAGGAAAAGATCGCAGCCTTCTCCCGCGCGGGCAAACGAAGAATCCTACGAACTTCATTCTGCCAACGACTGATCCACCAGTTCGATCCAGTGCCTGACCGGTGTCCGACCAGCACTGGCGAGGTGGCTCTGGCAGCCGATGTTGGAGGTGACGATCAGCTCGGGGCGGCCGCTTTCCAGAGCATTGAGGCGGTTGTCGCGCAGTTGCCGGGCGATGGCCGGTTGGGTCAGCGAATAAGTGCCCGCCGAACCGCAGCACAAATGACCGTCCGGCACGTTGGTCAAGTTGAAGCCCAGGCGAGTCAGCACCGCTTCAACGGCGCCGCCAAGTTTCAACGCGTGCTGCAAGGTGCACGGGCAATGCACGGCGATGCGCTGTTCGCCGGCGGCACACACCTGCTCTAGCGGTTCCTGCGCGATAACCTGTACCAGATCGAGGGTCAGTTCGCTGATCCGCCGCGCCTTGTCGGCGTAAGCCGGATCATCCTCCAGCAGATGCCCGTAATCCTTGATGAACGCGCCGCAGCCGCTGGCAGTTTGTACGATGGCTTCGGCGCCGTTTTGCAGATGCGGCCACCAGGCGTCGATGTTCTGCCGGGCGCGGTCGAGGCCTTTGGCCTGGGCGTCGAGGTGATAGTCCAGCGCGCCGCAACAACCCGCTTCGGCCACTGGCGTGACACTGATCCCGAGTCGATCAAGCACCCGCGCCGTGGCGTCATTGGTATTCGGCGACAAACCCGGTTGCACACAGCCTTCCAGCAGCAAAACCCGGCGCGCATGCTGTGGGTGCGGGCGCACACCCGAACTCGGCAGATGCTGTGGCAGTTTGCTTTCAACCATTCGCGGCAAAAGCGGTCGGAATGCCGTGCCCATCCGTAGCAAACCCTTGAACAACCCCGGGTTCGGTGCCAAGGCCCGCAGTCCCTCACGCAACAAACGCTGCGCCGCCGGACGCGGTACCGCGTGATCGACCACCGCCCGGCCAATGTCGAGCAAGTTGTGATAATCGACGCCGGACGGGCAGGTGGTTTCGCAGTTTCGGCACGACAGGCAGCGGTCCAGGTGCAGTTGCGTCTGCGGGGTGGCCGGTGCGCCTTCGAGTACTTGCTTGATCAGATAGATGCGCCCGCGCGGGCCATCGAGTTCATCACCCAGTAATTGATAGGTCGGACAGGTGGCGTTGCAAAAGCCGCAATGCACGCAAGTGCGCAGGATCTTTTCCGCCTCGGCGGCACGGGGCAACAGTCGGGATTGCTCGCTGAGGGTGGTTTGCATGGCTAGAACTCCGCGTACATCCGGCCTGGGTTGAACAGCCCTTGCGGGTCGAGTTGCGCCTTGAGTTGCCGGTGATAGCGCAGCAGGGTCCAGTCCAGCGGCTGGAACGGCGAGTCACTGGCGCCGTGAGTGAAGCACGTGGCGTGGCCGCCGAGTTCCTGAGCGTGGATATGAATGTGCGGTTTGTCGGATTTAAGCCAGCGTTGCGCGCCGGCCCAGTCGATCAATTGCTCGCCTGGCAAGTCCAGTGGGCCGAGGTTATTGGGCAGTGACAGGCGCCAAAGCGGCAGGCCTTCGTCGAAAAACGGCAAACGTTGTTCGTTCAAATCCCGCCAGAACACCGAGTCCAGCGGTTCACCGCCCAAACGTTGATGCGCCGCCGTCACAGAGCCTTCGCCGCCCTCAAGGCGCAGGTAAAGACTGTCGCCATCGTGACACGCGGCGCTGATCGGCAGCGGTTGCTGGCCCCATTCGGCGAGATTGGCCAAGGCGCGGGTGCAGTCGATATCGAGGCGGATGCTCAGGCACTGACGGGGTTTGGGCAGGACTTTCAGCGAGACTTCAGTCAGCACGCCGAGGCAGCCGTAACTACCGGCCATCAGCCGCGACAGGTCATAACCAGCGACGTTTTTCATCACTTCACCGCCGAAGCGCAGGTGTTGGCCGAGACCGGTGATCACCCTTGTGCCGAGGACGAAATCCCGCACCGAGCCTGACCATGGCCGCCGTGGCCCGGACAACCCGGTGGCGATCATGCCGCCGACCGTGGCGCCGTCGCCGAACGCGGGCGGTTCGCACGGCAACATTTGCCCGGCAGCGTCCAGCGCGGCGAGCAACTCGGACAACGGCGTGCCGGCACGCACGCTGACTACCAACTCGGTCGGGTCATAACGAACGATGCCACGGTGCGCGCGAGTATCCAGCACTTCACCGGCCACTTCGCGCCCTAGAAACGCCTTGCTGTTGCCGCCCTGGATCTTCAGCGGCGTGGCATTGGCCCGCGCCTCGTTGACCTGATCGAGCAGGGCGCTGCTGGCATCGAAATCGGCCATCAGAAGCGCTCCAGCTCAGGGAATGGCAGTTGCCCGGCATGAATGTGCATCGCACCGAATTCGGCGCAGCGGTGCAGGGTCGGGATGTTCTTGCCGGGGTTGAGCAGGCCCTTCGGGTCGAACGCGGCTTTTACCGCGTGAAACAGGCGCAGTTCGTCGTTATTGAACTGCGCGCACATCTGATTGATTTTCTCGCGGCCGACCCCGTGTTCGCCGGTAATGCTGCCGCCGACCTGCACGCACAATTCGAGGATCTTGCCGCCCAGCGCTTCGGCGCGGTGCAGTTCGCCGGGTTGGTTGGCGTCGAACAGGATCAGCGGGTGCATGTTGCCGTCGCCGGCATGGAACACGTTGGCCACACGCAAGTTGTACTCCTCGCCGAGGCGCGCAATGCCTTGCAACACGCCGGGCAATTCGCGGCGCGGGATGGTGCCGTCCATGCAGTAGTAGTCCGGCGACAATCGGCCGATGGCCGGGAAGGCGTTTTTGCGCCCTGCCCAGAAGCGCACGCGTTCGGCTTCATCACGGGCCTGGCGTACTTCGGTCGCGCCGGCCTCGGTCATGACGGCGCGCACCCGCAGGCAGTCGTCATGGACATCGGCTTCGACGCCATCGAGTTCGCACAACAGGATGGCTTCGGCGTCGACCGGGTAACCGGCGTGAATGAAATCTTCAGCGGCGCGGATGGCCAGGTTGTCCATCATTTCCAGGCCACCGGGAATAATCCCTGCCGCAATAATTTCCGCCACCGCGCGCCCGGCCTTTTCCACGGAATCGAAACTGGCCAGCAGCACCTTGGCGACTTGGGGTTTGGGCAGCAGTTTGACCGTGACTTCGGTGATGATCCCCAGCAAACCTTCGGAACCAGTGAACAGCGCGAGCAGGTCGAACCCCGCTGAATCGAGGGCGTCGGAGCCCAACGTCAGGCGTTCGCCTTCGATGGTCAGCACTTCGATTTTCAGCAGGTTGTGTACGGTCAGACCGTACTTGAGGCAATGCACGCCCCCGGCGTTTTCGGCGACATTGCCGCCGATCGAACAGGCGATCTGTGACGACGGGTCCGGCGCGTAATACAGGCCGAACGGTGCGGCGGCCTGGGAGATTGCCAGATTGCGTACGCCCGGCTGAACCTGTGCGGTGCGCGCATCCGGGTCGATGTGCAGGATGTTGTTGAAACGCGCCATCACCAGCAGCAAGCCTTTTTCCAGCGGCAAGGCACCGCCGGACAAACCGGTGCCCGCGCCACGAGCGACCACCGGAACGTTCTGTTGATGGCAGAGTTTGAGCAGGGTCTGCACCTGATCGAGCCGACGGGGCAGGGCAACCAGCATGGGCGTCGTGCGGTAAGCCGACAGACCGTCGCATTCGTAGGGTTTGAGTTCGTCTTCACGCCACAGAATGTCGAGGTCGGGCACGGCTTGCTGCAAGGCCTTGAGCAGCCCGGCCTTGTTCACGTCAGGCAGCGAACCGTCGAGGCGTTCGTCATACAAAATGTTCATCGCAAAACCCACCGTCTTATGGGTAGAAATACTTTCCTGTGGCGAGGGGATTTATCCCCGATGGGCTGCGTAGCAGACCCAACCCAGTGAATGCGATCTGTCCTGAACCAACTCAATGCCAAGACGGGTGCCGCTGCGCAGCCCATCGGGGATAAATCCCCTCGCCACAGGGATCGCGTTCTTCCGGACGTTCATCGCTGGGTTTCCAGAAACTCCCGGTACAACCGCGCGGTATTAACCGGCTGTTCGACCATCGGCATATGCCCGACGCCGTCCCACACATCCACCTGCAAATTGACGATGCCTTTGCTCCAGATCGGTACGCTGCTGACGTCGATCAGCCGATCCTTGCGACCCCACAGCAGCAGCGCCGGACATTTGATATCGGCCAGTTTCGGCTCCATCGGCGGGCTGGCGCGGAAATCGCGGAAGATCTCTTCCAGTTCATCGCGTTGCCGTTCGTAGCGCTGGGCGATGGCGTCCAGTACCAGCTTCGGCACCCAAGGCGGCGAAGCCATGGTCATGGCATAAAACTGCTGGAATTCCTCTCGGGAATTGATCAGAAACGGGTTATGCCCACGGGCCAGATGCCGCTCCATGTCACTGACCTCCGGCGCCGTGACGCCGGCCGGATCAATCAGCGCTACCGAGGCAATCCGGTCCGGATACGTCGCCGCCAACCACGCCGCAATGTAGCCGCCCATGGAGTTGCCGATCACATGGACTTTCTCCACGCCGCAAACGTCGAGCAACTGGATCATGCGCTTGGCCTGCAGCGGGATATCGTAGCCGCCGCCGGCCTTGAAGCCGGTTTCACCGTGGCCGGCCAGATCCGGAATGATCACTCGATACTGGCGCACGAAATGCCGCGAGAAGCGCAGCCACAGGTTCTTGTCGGCGCTGTAACCGTGCAGCATCAGGATCGCGCTGGCAGCTTCGTACGGCCCACCTTGCCAGGTCGAGACGGTCATCTCAGCGATCGGCACTTCGATCTTGTGCAGCTTGTACAACTTGGCTTCGGTGGCCATGTTCAGGTCATACAGCCAATGGCCGACCGCCGGGTAACTCAACCAACTCCAGGCCACGAACACTGCGAGGGCGACAAACAGCAAAAGCATCGACGTCTTCCTTTTACGTAGTCAGGACAGAATGTGATCGGCCGGTTTCAGCGCCCGGGTCAAGCGGTAATAGCTGAAACTGAAGCCGGGAAACATAGCGATCACATGACCGCTCTTGCTTTGGTACCAACTGTGGCAGCCGCCGGACTTCCAGACCGTGCGCTCCATCTCCCGGTGGATCATCTCAGTGTAGGTACGTTCTGCCTCGGGACGTACTTCGATGCTGCGCAGGCCTCTGGCCTGCACGGTGCGGATGCAGTCGAGGATGTAGTTCATCTGCGATTCGATGATGAACAGCGCCGATGTGTGGCCAATGCCCGTATTGGGGCCGGTGACGATAAACAGGTTGGGAAAGTCCGGCAGGCTGGTGCCGAGGTAGGCGCGGGGGTATTCGGCCCAGACCTCTCTGAGTTGCACGGCGTTTTTTCCGCTGACCGGGTAGGAAATAACGCCATCGGTGGCGTCGTAACCGGTCGACCAGACGATCAGATCAACATCGATGTGCTGACCGTCCTGGGTGTTGATCCCGCTTTCGTCGATGGAGGCGATGCCTTGTTCGCGACTGCGCAAGGTGACGTTAGGCCGAGTCAGCGCCGGGTAGTAAGTACTGGAAACCAGCACCCGTTTGCAGCCGATGGTGAAATCCGGGATGAGTTTTTGCTGAAGTAACGGATCGGGCACCTGGCGCTTGAGAAAGCGCAATGCCTGCTTCTGCACCAGGTGAATCGCCGGCTTCGAGTATTTGAAGGCAATTACCCGGGTTTCGAACTGCCAGTAGATCAGCCAGCGCAATAGCTTGTAGGCCGGTTTCAAGCCCAACAGCCAACGCTGAAACGGCCCGAACACGCGATCAGCGCGAGGCAACACCCAATGCGGTGTGCGCTGGAATACATGCAACTGCTCGACCTTCGGCGCAATCGCCGGGATCACCTGCGCCGCGCTGGCGCCGCTGCCGACGATGGCCACGCGTTTGCCGCGGTAGTCGTAGCTGTGATCCCAATGGTTTGTGTGAAAAGTCTTGCCCTGAAAGCGCTCCTGCCCCGGGAAGTGTGGGATCACCGGTTGGCTCAACGGCCCGGTGGCATTGATCATGAACTGCGCGTAGAAGGTGCCCTTGGTCGCGGTGTGGACGGCCCAGCGTTTTTCAGCCTCGTCCCACTCGACGCGCTCGACATTGGCCTGCAGTTCCACCCGATCACGTAGACCGAACTGGTCGATCACATGCTCGGTGTAACGGTGCAGTTCCGCCTGCTCGGCAAACATCTGCGACCAGCGGTACGGCGCGAATGACAGCGAATACAGCGGCGACGGCACGTCCACCGCCGCGCCGGGGTAAGTGTTCTGGCACCAGGTGCCACCGAAGAAGTCGCGCCGTTCCAGCATACGAAAATCGTCGATCCCGGCCTTGAGCAGGTTGACCGCCGCACACTGGCCGCCAAAACCGCTACCGATGATCAACACTTGGTAAGTCTGCATGGGCCTCCTTCTTATAGTTGTTTTTCCGTTTTCCTCCTTTCATGTATAGCCAAATATTTGCACTGTGCCCGGCGGATCAGCGCCCGTTGAGCCCGCTAGCCGGTGATGGCTATTTAACGTCGCCCTGTTAGACTCCAAGCAAGTCCGTCTGACGGTGTGCAAGTTCCGTCGAGTGATCGAGGCCCCTATGGGAAACACGGGAGGGAAGGGACTTTCATTGGCCAGGAGGCTCTACACATCGCGAACCCTCGGTCTGGTCCTGGGGCTTCTTTGCGTGAGCGTGGCGATGTACCCGCTCGATCCACCGCTGTGGGTATGGGCGCTGATGCTGATCAACGGCCTGGTCTGGCCGCATTTGGCCTTTCAATGGGCGCGCCGTTCAAGCGTGCCTTACCATGGCGAACACCGAAATCTATTGATCGACGCCTTTCTCGGCGGTTTTTGGGTCGCCGCCATGCAGTTCAATCCACTGCCCAGCGCCACGACCATCTCGATGATGGCGATGAATAACGTGGCCATCGGCGGTGTGCGCTTTCTGCTGGCCGGTTCTGCGGCGCAGCTCCTTGGGGTTGGCGTAGGGCTGGTGGTCTTTGCCCCAGCCTTCATTCCGCAAACCTCACCCTTGCAACTGTATGCCTGCCTGCCGTTGCTGATGCTCTATCCGCTGGCGCTGGGCTGGATCTGCTTTCGTCAGGCCTACACGCTGGGGCTGCATAAACGTGAATTGCTCGCGCTTAGCCGCACCGACAGCCTCTCCGGGCTGCTCAACCACGGTGCCTGGAAGGATCAACTGGAAATCGCCTTTCAGCGCTGCAAACGGCAGAAACAGGGGGCGGCGATTGCATTGATCGACATCGATCATTTCAAGGCGATCAATGACACCTACGGCCATGTGGCCGGCGACATCGTGCTGCGGCAACTGAGCAAACTGCTCAAGCAGAACCTGCGTGCCACCGACATCGCGGGGCGATATGGGGGCGATGAATTCTGCGTGATCCTCCCGGAGTTGCCGCTGTTCCATGCCGCACAAGCCATGGAAGCGTTGCGCGAGCGCTTCGCCACGCTGGGCTATGAGCAGAACCCGGCGCTGAAGGTCAGCTTGAGCATCGGACTGGCGGAGTACGACCCGGCCCATGCCGATGCGACGCGTTGGCTCAATGATGCGGATCAGGCGTTGTACGAGGCCAAGGCCAGTGGGCGCAACCGGGTTATCTGCAATTGCGACAACCTGCCCAAGCAGCCGGTACTCGACTCGGTCTGACTCCCCGTATATCACCTGTGTGAACCGGTTCAATCGGTGTCGCATCCGGGATAGAGCCTCGCGTCAATGTCAGGTACGGTTCAAGTCCCTCCCGACGCGAAACAAGGATCGATTCATGACGTTCTCATTTTCCCGCTCCCTGCTGGCCGCCAGCCTCGGCCTGACGCTCGCTTTCTCTGCCGCTACCGCCAATGCCGAACCGCATAAACAAGTCCTCGCCAATGCTGAGCAATACCAGCCCGAAGCCCTGAAACTGCTGGAACGCCTGGTTAATATCGATACAGGCTCCGGTTATGAGCCGGGCCTCAAGCAAGTCAGCGAGATCGTCATTGATGAGCTGAAAAAGCTCGGCGCCACCCTCGAACTGATACCCAACACCCCGGAAAAAACCAACCACGTACTGGCCACGTTCAAGGGCACCGGCAAGGCGAAAATCCTGCTGATGGCGCACATGGACACGGTGTTCAAGGAAGGTTCGGCGGCCGAGCGGCCATTCCACATCAAGGACGGACGCGCCTACGGCCCCGGGGGTGATGGACGACAAGGGCGGCATCGTCGCCGGGATCTATGCACTGACAATCCTGAAAAACCTCGACTTCAAGGACTATGCGCAAATCACCTTCCTGCTCGACGCTAGCGAAGAAACCGGCTCGGACGTCGCCACCGACCTGATCAAGAAAACCGCCAAACTGCATGACGTGACGCTCAATCTTGAGCCGGGTCGTCCGGCCGATGGCCTGGTGGTGTGGCGCAAGGGCAGCGCGACGGCGGTGGTCGAGGTCAAGGGCAAAGCGGCGCATGCCGGGGTCGCGCCGGAATTGGGGCGCAACGCGGCGATGGAAGCGGCGCACCAGATTCTGCAATTGGGCAAGCTGGGTGATGAGGCGAAGAAAACCACCATCAACTTCACCGTGCTCAAGGCCGGCGACCGCACCAACGTGATTCCGGATCAAGCCACGGCCAAGGCTGACGTGCGTGCGGCGGTGCCGGAGGAGTTCGACCGGATCGAGAAGGATCTGGCGCGGGTGTCGCAGGACAAGCTGATTCCTGACACCGTGGTGACCACTAGTTTGCAGCGGGGTCTACCGCCGATGCCGCAGACGGCCGAGTCAGATCGTCTGATGGCCATGGCGCAGGGGATTTACGGCGAAATCGGCCGCAAATTGACCGAGGAGGGCAGCGGTGGCGCGGCGGATGCGAGTCTGTCGGCCGGGGTTGGCACGCCGACGCTGGATGGCTTCGGGATTGTTGGCGGCAATATTCATACGCCGGAGGAATATGCGGAGGTGGCGAGTGTGGCGCCGCGGATATATCTGTTGTCGCGGATGATTATGGAGTTGTCCAAGGGGCAGTGACGGGAGTTTGTCGTTATTCATAGCGTAACCCCCCGTCCTGTAGGAACTGTCGAGTGAAACGAGGCTGCGATCTTTTGATCTTCAGGGGGAAAATCAAAAGATCGCAGCCTTCGGCAGCTCCTACAGGGGCTTCAACTCCGCGACGATCGTGGCCGGTCGAATACAGAACCTGACACATTTGGAGTGAATTCTATGACCGACCAAGTAATGCCACGTCCTCCCCATCTGTTGATGCGCGAAGGGTGTGCGATTTTGAATGTGATTCAGGCCAGGGCGATGCAGCGGGAGGAGGCTTACAAAACCCCGATTTAGCGGTGTAGCGGCAGATGCCTTCGCGAGCAGGCTCGCTCCCACAGTGGATTGTAGTGAGCACAGAATTTGTGTTCGACACAGATCAAATGTGGGAGCGAGCCTGCTCGCGAAGAGGCCGGTGCGGCCAACACATCACTCCTTTACGCTCATATATTCCTTGGCCCAGAGAATGTATTCCTCCGGCTGGGTATAGGTATGCGTCAATTCGGTCGCGCTCAAGTCCGAAGCCTGGGTAAAGATCTGCCGCTGTTCGCGCAGGCTGTCGTAGGTTGCCTTGATCGCCGCGAAGTACGCGCCATGGCCGTCGATGGTCACGCGCACGCCCAGTTCGGCCAGACGTTTGTCGTCGCGCAGTGCCGGGTTGCCGTAGGTCACCAGCATCAGCGGCACGGTCAGATGTTCTGCAATCTGCTCCAACTGATCGAAGTCCTGCACGCCAACCATGCAAATGCCATCGGCGCCGGCAGCCTGATACTGGCGGGTGCGGCTGATGATTTCCTGGTTCGGCAGGATGCCGGCGTTGGTGCGGGCGATGATCGCCATTTCCGTGTCGACCCTGGCTTCCAGCGCTGCGCGGATCTTGCCGACGCCTTCGGCAACCGTGATCAGGTCAGTGGATTTACGGCCAAATTGGGCGGGCAGCAAGGTGTCTTCGATGGTCAGGGCGGCGACGCCGGCGCGTTCCAGTTCGACGATGGTGCGCATCACGTTGAGGGCGTTGCCGTAGCCGTGGTCGGCGTCGGCGATCACCGGTAATTGGGCGACACGGCCGATGCGGGTGGCCTGTTCGGCGAACTCGCTGAGGGTGATCAGGGCAAAGTCCGGCGCGCCCAATACCTGCAACGAGGCCACGGAACCACCGAGAATCCCCACTTCAAAACCCAGGTCCGCGGCAATGCGGGCGGACATCGGGTCGAACACCGAGGCCGTGTGGTAGCAGGTGTCGGAGGCCAGCAGCTGACGGAAGTTACGGCGCAAATCTTGATGGGAAAGCCTGGTCATACGAGTTCCACCAATACAAAGGAATGGAACGGCTTGAGCAAAGGTGTCAACGCCGAAGAATGAAAAGGCTATCACGCGAATGGGTCAATGATCATGACGAATTTGCGAGGGTAGAGGTTGATGATGAATAAAGTGCTGAAAGGATTAACCTGTAATGAAGGGTTTGCCTGTCTAAGAGGACCCGACTGTGGCGAGGGGATTTATCCCCGATCGGCTGCGCAGCAGTCGCAAAACCGGTGCATGCGGTATGCCTGAAAGGAAGCGGTGTTGGCTTTTTTTGGGTCCGCTTCGCAGCCCATCGGGGATAAATCCCCTCGCCACAGTTGGATCTCCTCCATATAGGGGGGATCAGGCAGCCACGGCCTGCTGCTGTTGATTGGGCAACATCACCGCCCGCACCGAATTGCCCGGCTGCAGTTGCAGGCGCTTGGCCGTGAGGCGGTCGATCACCAAGCTGCTGCCAACTCGGCGAGCGCGGGCGACGGTGATGCGGCAGTTTTCCAGGCGGCGGTTATGGATCAGCCACAGCGGCGCCTGTTCGTCCGGGGTGCCGAGGCTCAGGGCCAACTCAAGGCTGTCGCGCACCGTGCGAATATTGCGGATTGGCGCTTCGATCACCGGCCCACCGTCGAAAATGTCGATATAGCCTTTGTGGGTGAAACCCTCGGCCTGGAGGATTTTCAGCGCCGGTTCGGTATTGGGGTGCGCCTGACCGATGGCGGCTTGCGCCTGTTCGGTGAGCAGGCAGGTGTACAACGGCTGGCGCGGCATCAATTCGGCGATGAACGATTTGTTGCCCAGCCCCGACAGGTGATCGGCGTGACTGAAGTCCATCTGGAAGAAGTGTCGGCCCAGACTGTCCCAGAACGGCGAGCAACCCAGCTCATCGGCACTGCCGCGCAGTTCGGCGATCATCTTCTCGCCAAACAGATGAGGGAACTCAGCGACGAACAGCAAACGCCCCAACGACAACAAGCGGCCGTTGCTGCCGTGGCGATGGTCATGGCCCAGAAACAACGAGCACAACTCCGATTGGCCGGTCAGTTCGTTATTGAGGAACAGCGTCGGGATCTGCCGTTGAATGCCCAGGTCCGGGGCCGAACTCACCGTCAGCCCGACCCGATAGTTGTACCAGGGCTCGCGCAAACCAACCGCGCCGGCCATTGCGCTGACACCCACCACGCGCATGTCATCGTCTTCGAGCACAAACAGATAGTCGGCATCGGCACGTTCCACCTGCTCGGCGAACGCCCGTTGCGCCCAGCGTACCCGGTGGGACAGGCGATCTTCGTTGGCCGGCAGGGTGGTGAACCCCGGGCCTGCCTGCTGTACCAGCGTCATCAACGCGGGCAGGTCGCTGACTTTAACCGGGCGGACAATCATGCTGTAACTCCTTCTTCGCGCCTGTTCGGGCACTGTCGTTGGGTGCGGAACCGGGCGCGGTTCACAGGGCAATCAGCCGGATCGGGCTGTCATCGGTCACGTTCAGCGCCGCACACATTGCAGGGGTGAGGGACAGCGGTTGATCGGGGTGGTAATCAAGTTCGGCGACGATGGCCCGGAAGCCATGCAGCGCATCGTTGCTCAGCAGATAACGGCTGCGTGCATCAATGTGCGATTGTTGCTGCGCCTGTGCGGTCCGGCTTTGAGCGACTGAACGGATGTTCGCGGTGCGTGCGTACAACGTCGGGCCAGCGTCGAACAAGTCAATGTAGCTGTTGGTTTCGAAGCCTTCGCGCTCAAGAATGTCGAAGGCTTCCTGGCCATCCGGGTGTATACGGCCGATACAGTCCTGCGCCGCTTGCGGCAGCATCGGCACGTAGATCGGGTATTGCGGCATCAGTTCGGCGAGGAACGCGCGGCTCTGCAACCCGCACAGGCGCTCGGCCTCGGCGTAGGGCAGGTCGAAGAAGTGTTTGCCCAGCGCATCCCAGAACGGCGAATGACCGTTCTCGTCGCTGTAACCGACGATTTCGGTAATCACTGCTTCGGCGAAGCGCTGCGCATGGGCCGCGATGAACAGCAGGCGCGCCCGCGAGAGCAATTCGGAAAACGGCGTTCGCACCAGCGCTGCGTCGATGTGGAAACCACGCAACAGGGTGTGATCGTTCAGGTCGTGGCACAACGAAAGCGCCGGCACGCCGTGCTCGATATTCAGCTCCCGCGAGGCACTGGTGAAATGGCGATTGCGCAGGCTGTAGAACGGCTCGCCAAAACCCGCCTTGGCGAGGATCTCCGAACAACCGACCAGCCGCTGACTGTCGGAATCTTCCAGCACGAAGAAATAGTTCTCCGGGCCGTGGGCCGCGGCTTCGCTGTCAAACGAGGCACAGGAGCCAGCGATTTTCTCGCGCAAACGCTCGCTGTCGTCCGGTAGGGAGGTCACGCCCACCAGGCTGTCGCGGGCCAATTGTTGGAGCTGGGGCAGGTCATTCTGCTCGACTGGGCGTAAGACCAGCATGGATGTACTCCTGTATCAAAAGGTTCGGCGAATCACCGAACCTGACTATCACTGTCGGTTTCCACGCGTTAAAGCGGCGGTCGCCTGATTTGTTGTCAGACGCCGCTCTTTTTCTTGTCAGCCGTTGCTCGGGTCAGGCAGCGCGGTACTGGCGCCGAACTTGTTGAGGAAAAACAGGTACACCAGGCCCAGACCAATCCAGATCAGGCCGAGTTTTTGCGCATCGACGCCCATGTTGTACATGATGGCCGCGACGATGATGAAGCCGATCACCGGGCAGATCAGATGGCGCACGACCTGACCGGATTTTTGCCGACGCCAGTAGTAGTTGATCACGGTCAGGTGCAGCAGCATGAAGCCGCTTAGCGCGCCGAAGTTCACCAGCGAGGTCAGGGTGTCGACCGAGTTGATAAACAGGTAGCAGATCACCAGCGACAGCACCGCCACCAGATAAATGCTCAGGTACGGCGTGTTGTGTTTCGGATGCACTTTGGCCAGCACTTTCGGCAACTTGCCGTCGCGGGCCATGCCGAACAGCAGGCGCGAGACAGCGGCTTGCGAAGTGATTGCCACCGCCACGCCCCAGGCCAGCGCAGTCGCTACAGCGGTCAGGGTCGCCAGCCAACTGCCAGCGGCGATTTCGGCAATTTCATAGAACGCGGTGTCGGCGGATTTGAAGCCCATGCCCGCTGCCAGATCAGTAGCAATCCAGGTCTGCGCAACGAAGATCACACCCATCACCATCAAGGTGATCAGAGCGGCTTTGCCGACGCTGCGGCCCGGGTCGCCCTTGATCTCTTCGGCGAGGGTGGAAATCGCGTCGAAGCCGAGGAACGACAGCACCGCAATCGACACCGCTTGCATCAACAGGGCGAAATTGAAGGTTTCCGGGTGATACAGCGGCGCCAGAGTCAGCTCGCCGTTACCGCCACCGTTGTGCAGGGCGTTCCAGGCGTAGAACAGGAAGATGCCCAGCACCACCAGTTGCGCCAGCAGGAAAATGATGTTCATCCGCGCGGTGAAGGTGATGCCGCGCAGGTTGACGAAAGTCGCGCTGACGAGGAACGCCAGAATGAAGCCGACTTTCGGAATGTCCGGATACAAATGGTTGAGCGCCATCGCCGCATACACATACAGCAGCGGTGGTATCAGCAGGTAATCGAGCAGCATCAGCCAACCGGCGATGAAGCCGACGTGTTGATTGAGGCCGCGTTGCGCGTAGGAATACACCGAGCCTGCGATCGGAAAAGCTTTGGCCATGCTGCCGTAGCTCAACGCCGTGAACAGCATCGCCACCATGCCGATGATGTACGCCAGCGGCACCAATCCCGGTGCCTCGGCATTCACGTAGCCATACACGCCGAACGGGGCGATGGGGATCATGAAGATCATCCCGTACACCACCAGATCCGTGAGCGTGAGGCTACGTTTCAACTCTTGCTTGTAGCCGAATTCTTCAATTTCCATGAAGCGCAACTCCTTGTCAGCCATCGATTGTCTTTTAGTTCTTCTATCGGTAATCCGTTACAGCATCAGCAGTCTTTACAGGCGTCTTTCCTTACAGCAATGGTGCGAGGTATCCAGCCCAGCGCGAGGCGGCTTCCGGGCTTTGCAGCAAGTCGTTGCGCACCTCGATCAACACCGACTCCAGGCCCCGGGCGTCACCGTGCACCGGCACGGTCATGTCGCCCAGCGGATCTATCTTGTACGGCTGGTTGCCCGCGACTTTCAGCGGAAGCTCTTCGAGGCCGTCGAGCAGCCGTTGGGCATACGCCTTGGCCTGACCGAACAACACGCCGATTTCCAGCGGGCGCGGCTGGCCGTAATACACCGGGGTGAAACTGTGAATCCCGACCACCCGCACCGGTTGCCCCTTGGCGATGCGTTCGTCGATCAGCGTCTGCAACTGTGTGTGAAACGGCTTGAACAGCGTCTGGCGCCGGTATTCTCGGGTGGCTTCGTCCAGCTCGCGGTTGCCCGGCACTTGGTAAATCTCGCTCTGCGCCGGAATGCTGTCAGGCGCATGCCGTGGTCGATTCAGATCAATCAGCAGCCGCGAATAGTTGGCGCTCAACAGCGTCGCGCCGAGGGTTTCCGACAATTGCTCGGCCAGTTGCAGCGCGCCGATGTCCCAGGCGATGTGCTCGCGCGCGGCGGCATCGTCCAGACCCAGGTTGTTCAGGGCCTCGGGGATGTAGCGACTGGCGTGCTCGCACACCAGAATCACCGGGTGCGTCGAGTCAGCGCGGCTCAGGTTGTAGACCGGTCGGGTGTACAACCCCAGCTCGGCGGATTCAGTACAGGCGTGCATAGTGCTTACACAGGTCAGCGGGCGAGAGCTGTTCCGTCAGCGCCAGTTCCTCGGTTTTCAGGGCGTAGTAAGTATCGAGCAACGGCTTGGGCAGCCATTCATTGAAGGCGCCACTGTTGCGCAGGCAATCCAGTGCCTGGGCCAGCGAGGCGGGCAGGGCAACGATGCCCCGCGCCGTGCGTTGCTCGTCGTTAAGTGAGTCGGGAATCTCATCGGTGATCGCGTTCAGCGCCAGACGCTGTTCGATGCCCAGGCGTCCGGCGATCAGCAGCGCAGCCATGGCCAGGTGCGGCGAGGCGGTGGCGTCCATGGCGCGGAATTCCAGGTTGAACTGCGTGGCCACGGATTTGCCGCCCAGCGTCACCGTCGGGCAGATGCGCAGCGCCGCTTCACGGTTCTGCTGGCCCAGGCAGGCGTAGGACGCGCTCCAGTGGTGCGGCTGCAAGCGCTCGTACGACACCGGCGTCGGCGCGGTAAACGCACACAGCGCGGGCAAGTAATGCAGGATGCCCGCGGCCCAATGCTGGCCGAGGGTCGACAGACCATTGCTGGTGCCCGCGTCGTAGAGCATTGGCTGGCCGGCCAGATCAAGCAGGCTGACGTGCAGGTGTACCCCGTTGCACACCGCGTTCTCGGCGGTTTTCGGCGCGAAGCTCAGGTCGAGGCCCATTTGCCGGGCAATCTCGCGGGTAATCTCGCGCACGTTCACCGCGTGATCCGCCGCCGCTACGCCAAGCGTCGGGCGGCAGGTGATTTCGTATTGATGCTTGCCGTATTCCGGCAGGAACATTTCCGGCTCGACGCCACCGGCACGCAGCGCGGCGAGCAGCCAGCCGCCGAATTCGGCACCTTGACGCTGCGCTTCGAGGGAAAACGCCAGGTGTTCGGCAAAACCTGCGTGCAGGTTGAATTCGTGTTCGAACGCGGCGTTGACCTGCAACCCCAACGCGTCGCGGTAGCGCTCGATTTCATCACGCAACAACGTGCGCGGGCAGGCACCCCATGGGCGGCCGTCGGTTTCGCGGATATCGCCGTGAATGAAATCCAGCGCTGGTGCATCGGCATCCGGCCCGTTGCTGACGGTGACGCGGCTGCTCAGATCGGGAATCAGGCGCAAGTCACCATAGGCGCCCCACGGGTTGGTCGAGGCAATGATGTCTTGGGGCGTCAACGCGCTGTTGGCCGGAACCCAGCCGCAACCGGCGGCCTGGTAATGCTCAAGTTCATCGGTGGGGAACGAGCGGCCACGGGTGATGCCGATCAGGTCGGTGGTGACGATGGTGGTCATCGGCAGCGGCGTCAGGCGTGCGCTCATGGCTGCATCTCCTGCAACCGAGCGAGCACGGTATCGGTGTCGGTGATCCAGCAGTAACCCTTGATCGCATTCAGGCAGGCGTGATGCCGGGCTTCGTTGTAGGTGGCGCAGGCGTCTTCGACCAGCGTCACCAGATAGCCACGGTCGGCGGCGTCGCGCACGGCCATGTCGACGCATTGGTCGGTGACGATGCCGGCGATGATCAGGTGGCGGGTTTCGAGGTTGCGCAGCACGTAGTCGATGTTGGTCGAGTTGAAGACCCCGGACGAGGTTTTCGGCAGGACGATTTCGTTTTCCACCGGGGTCAGGTCTTCAATGATTCGCGCCTGCGCGCTGCCCTTGGGCAGGTGCATGTCTGACAGCTTGTGATCCAGCGAGCGGTCGCGGCCATCAGCGGTCAGGCTTTCGATAATGGTGTGCAGGACGTTCTGCCGCGCCTGACGAAAGGCACTGAGCAACCGGCGTTGATTGGGCACCACCTGCATGTGCGCGCGGGTCAGGAAATACTCGCCGTCCGGGCCGTTCAGGTGCGGGTCGAACTGCGGTTCGAGCCAGGCACGCTGCATGTCGACCAGCAGCAACGCGGTATGGTCGGTGACAAACGGCAAGTCCCGCGGCGAGCGGTGGGGAAGGCTGAACATCCTTATTTATCCTCCAGCAGGTGGGTGTTGAAGTCGTTGCGCAGGGCGTCGATGCCTTCCAGGCGATCGGCCAGATTTTCAGTGCGCAGGGTCAGACAGGCGATCAATGCTTCGACCTGAGCCAGCGCCGGGACCATGGTGTCGAACGGCGAAGCCGATTCCACCGGGGCGCTGATGATCAGATCAGCCAGTTCGCGCAGCGGCGAGGCGTAGATGTCGGTGAACAGCACCACGCGCGCGTTGCTGTTTTTCGCGGCACTGGCGACGCGCAGGGCCTGGGTTTGATAACGGCGGTAGTCAAACACCAGCACCACGTCCTGGCGTTGCAGATCGAACAGGCGATCGGGCAGTTGCGCGTTGTCCTCCAGTGCAAAGCAACCGGGCCGCAGCAGGCGCAAGTGATTGAGCAGGTAAGTCGCCATCAGGCTGCTGAAACGGCCGCCGAAGCAGTACACCTGATGTCGGCCATCGAGCAGCCAGTCGGTGAGGATGCGCACGTCTTCGGGTTGGGTCAGCGATAGGGTTTCAACCAGCAGGCGGTGGCTGTCGCCCAGATAGTGGCTCCAGGCGTCATCCTTTTGCTGCTGCGCGCGTGGCTGCAGCAGGGTGCGCGGCGAGCGCAAGCGATGGTCCATGTCGCTGAGCAGGGCGTCCTGGAATTCGGCATAACCGCCGAAACCGAGTTTTTTCACCAGCCTGACGATGGTCGGATCGCTGACGCCGGCATGTTCGGCCAGTCGCGCCATGGGCCCCAGCCCATTGCGTGGGTACTGATCAAGCAGGGCGCGAACAACTTTGCGCTCCGACGGCGTAAGGTCGAGGCCGGGGTCGGTGATCAGATCTCTGAGAGGGGGCATCCTGGCTCCTGCTGGATGGGTGTGTCGAATTCGTTTCACAATCCGTTAAAACAGTATTTATGTAACGGACGCTACATGTCTAGCGTTTTTTTTGCCGTGTTGAAAAGGCCCTAAAATGGGGCGAGATGCCCGTGTAACAGGGGCTACATTGAGATCGACAGGTTTTGTAGTCCATTGCCCATTGTGGTGTCAGATATCGCCGCTTTTTCACAATCGCTGAGTGACACTTCGCGGCATCGGCCAGTCCGCAAGCCTCGGTTTACGGCACAATGGCCAACATATCGGCAATGCGCCGTTGAATTTTGATGTCCCTCGACCGAGTGATTGATTGTGCAAACCAGCCGTTTGACATTGATATGCCATGCACGAACCGTCGCACAAAAATTGGCGCGTTTTCCTACGAGTGAGCCTGTTGAAAATATTGGCTTGGCCTCTGAGGCGCTGGCTACGCGTTTCCAACCTCCGCGGCGTTTGATCTGCGGACCGGAGTTGCGCACCCGGCAGACGGCGGCGTGGTTTGGCGCGGATGCTCAAGTCGATGAGGCGCTGCGCGATTGTGATTGGGGACAGTGGCACGGCCAATCGATCAAGGATCTGCAAAGCACACAGGAAGCAGCGTTGCGCACCTGGCTGGAAGATCCCCACGCCACGCCCCACGGTGGTGAGTCGGTTGCGCAACTTTGTGAACGGGTGGCAGCGTGGCTGGTCAGTTTGCAAGCTACGCCGGGCCATGTCGTGGCGGTCACCCATCCGTTCATCATCCGCGCCGCGCTGATGCAGATGATGCGCGGTTCGGCCTTTCATGACATTGATGTCGAGCCGTTATCGGTTGTCGAATTGCGCTTCACGGGGCGCTGGCGGCTACGCTTGCCCGGTCTCGACGTTGCAGGAGCGCACTGATGAAACAACTGCTGGTGATCGGCATCGGTGCCGGCAATCCGGACTACATCACGATGCAGGCGGTGAAAGCGCTGAATCGGGTGGATGTTTTTTTTCTGATGGATAAAGGCGCGAGCAAGGACCAACTGATCGACCTGCGTCGCGGAATCTGTGAGCGCTACATCACGGATCCCACGTATCGTTTCGTCCAAGCCCACAGCCCGGAGCGCGAGCGTGGCGATGTGGACTACACCACCAGCGTCGATGATCTGAATCGCGCCAAACAGCAAACCTTCGAACGGCTGATCAATGACGAAATGTCTGACGGCGAGTGCGGCGGTTTTCTGGTGTGGGGCGATCCGGCGTTGTACGACAGCACCATTCGTATCCTCCAGGCGATTCTGGCGTCAGGCCGCTGTGCCTTCGAATTTGAGGTGATCCCCGGGATTACCAGCGTTCAGGCGTTGGCCGCGCAGCACAAGGTGCCGCTGAATACGATTGGCCGCTCGATAGAAATCACCACAGGCCGGCGTCTGGCGGCGGGGCAGGTGAGTGATGCCGACAGTCTGGTGGTGATGCTCGACGCCGAAGATTCCTACCACCATGTGGCTGATCCGCAGACAGAGATTTACTGGGGGGCCTATCTGGGCACGCCGGATGAGATTCTGATCAGCGGCAAAATCGGGGAGGTGGCGGATGAGATCGAGCGGGTGCGCAAGGCTGCGCGGGCTGAGCATGGGTGGATCATGGATACTTATTTGCTGCGCAAGCCATATTCGTGAACGACACAATCCTCTGTAGGTAAGCAGGTAAGCAGGTAGACAGCGGGCGGATGTCGTGGATCCGCTCGCTGTCTGTATTGCTCTTTATCCGCGTTGCAGCGCCAGGGCGACGCCTTGGCCACCACCGATGCACAGGGTCGCCAGACCCTTTTTCGCATCACGCTTGATCATTTCGTGCAGCAGGGTCACCAGCACCCGGCAGCCCGACGCGCCGATCGGGTGACCCAAAGCGATAGCGCCACCGTTGACGTTGACCTTGTCCAGATCCCATTGCAGATCCTTGGCCACGGCCAGCGATTGTGCGGCGAAGGCTTCGTTGGCTTCGATCAGATCGAGCTGGTCAATCGACCAGCCAGCCTTGTCCAGGCAGCGACGAGTGGCCGAGACCGGGCCGATGCCCATGATCGCCGGGTCGACGCCCGCGTTGGCGTAGGCGGCGATAGTGGCCAGCACTGGCAGGCCCAGCGCCTTGGCTTTCTCGGCGCTCATCAGGATCACAGCGGCGGCGCCGTCGTTCAGCGAGGAAGCATTGCCGGCAGTGACACTGCCATCCTTTTTGAAAGCCGGGCGCAGTTTGGCCAGGGATTCCGCGGTGGTAGCGCCGCGCGGTTGCTCGTCAACTTTGAACGCAACCGGGTCGCCTTTGCGCTGCGGAATCAGGATCGGGGTGATTTCATCGACGAAGCGACCGGCCTCGATGGCAGCCGCGGCTTTTTGCTGTGAAGCAGCAGCGAAGGTGTCCTGCTGTTCACGGGTGATGTCGTATTTGTCGACCAGATTCTCGGCAGTGATACCCATGTGGTAATCGTTGAACGCATCCCACAGGCCGTCGCTGATCATGGTGTCGACGATTTGCGCGTGACCCATGCGCAGACCGGTGCGCGCACCCGGCATCACGTAGTTGGACAGGCTCATGTTTTCCTGGCCGCCGGCGATGATCACGTCAGCGTCGCCGCAGCGGATCGCCTGAGCGCCGAGGTGCAGGGCTTTCAGACCCGAGCCGCAGACCTTGTTCAGGGTCATGGCCGGTACGGCGTGGGGCAGGCCAGCCTTGATTGCGGCCTGACGCGCCGGGTTCTGGCCGGCGCCGGCAGTCAATACCTGGCCCATGATCACTTCATCGACCTGAGCACCGTCCAGACCGGTCTGCTCGAGCAACTGGCGGATCACCGCCGCGCCCAGATCGACTGCGGATACCGAGGCCAGCGCACCCTGGAAACTGCCGATCGCGGTACGCGTGGCGGCAACAATGACGACGTCTTGCATTTTCGAATTCCTCACTGGGCAGCGAACTGCATTTCCGGTACATGATCAGGCACGATCAGTTTGCCGGCGGTTTTGGCCACAATCTCTTCAACGCTGACGCCCGGTGCGCGCTCTTTGAGAATGAACGCGCCGTTCTCGATTTCGAGATAGGCGAGGTCGGTCAGCACACGCTTGATGCACCCGGCGCCGGTCAGCGGCAGGCTGCACTTGGATAACAGTTTGGACTCACCATCCTTGGATGCGTGGGTCATGATAACGATGATGTTGTCTGCGCCAGCCACCAGATCCATCGCGCCGCCCATGCCCTTGACCAGTTTGCCGGGGATCATCCACGAGGCGATGTTGCCTTCGACGTCCACTTCAAACGCGCCCAGCACGGTCAGGTCGACATGGCCGCCGCGGATCATCGCAAAGGATTCGGCGGAGGAGAAGATCGACGCGCCAATGCGCGCGGTCACCGTCTGTTTGCCGGCGTTGATCATGTCGGCATCGATGGTTTCTTCCGTCGGAAAAGGACCCATGCCGAGCAGGCCGTTTTCCGATTGCAGCATGACTTCCATGCCTTCGGGGATGTAGTTGGCGACCAGGGTCGGAATGCCGATACCGAGGTTCACGTAATAGCCGTCCTGCATTTCGCGGGCGACGCGCTGAGCCATTTGTTCGCGGGAAAGTGCCATGTTTTTATTCTCCGTCAGCCTGAATTATTTGCGGATGGTGCGCTGTTCGATGCGTTTTTCGAACGTGCCGCAAATGACCCGGTCGACGTAGATGCCCGGGGTGTGGATGTGTGCCGGGTCCAATTCGCCGGGTTCGACGATTTCTTCGACTTCGACCACGGTGATCTTGCCGGCGGTGGCGGCCAGCGGATTGAAGTTCTGCGCGGTGTGACGGTAGATGACGTTACCGAAGTGGTCGGCTTTCCAGCCTTTGACGATGGCGAAGTCGCCGGTGATGGATTCTTCCATCAGGTACTTGCGACCTTTGAACTCACGCACTTCTTTACCTTCGGCGACCGGAGTGCCGACGCCGGTGGCGGTGAAGAAGGCCGGGATGCCGGCGCCACCTGCGCGCATTTTCTCGGCGAGGGTGCCTTGCGGGGTCAGGATGACTTCAATTTCGCCTTTGAGCAGTTGCTCTTCGAACAACTTGTTTTCGCCGACGTAAGAGGCGACGACCTTGCTGATCTGGCGGTCGGTCAGCAGTACGCCAAGACCGAAACCGTCGACGCCGCAGTTGTTGGAAACCACGGTGAGGTCGCGGGTGCCTTTGCGCTTGATCTCGGCGATCAGGTTTTCCGGAATGCCGCACAGACCGAAGCCGCCGGCGATGACGGTCATGCCATCTTCAAGCCCGGCGAGGGCTTCCTCGTAGGAACTCACGCGCTTGTCGAAACCTGCCATATGCACCTCTTTTATTATTTGCGGGCGGCTGGCTAGCCGAATGGTTGGAGTGTCGCGCCGGTGGATATATTTGTTAAGTTGATTTTTAAGGTTGATTGATAGATAAAACTCAACAATCCATATCGATTCACTGTAGGAGCTGCCGAAGGCTGCGATCTTTTGGTTTTTGTTTTTCAAGATCAAAAGATCGCAGCCTTCGGCAGCTCCTACATTAAAGGGCGTACAGCATTCATGACCATCAAACAGATCCGCGCCTTTCTCGCCGTGGCCCAAAGCCTGAGTTTCGCCGTGGCCTGCGAGCGGTTGCACCTGTCGCAATCGGCGCTGAGCCTGACCATCAAGGCATTGGAAGAGGGCTTGGGCGGACGCCTGTTCAGCCGCAACACCCGCAACGTCGCACTGACTGCGGAGGGTGAATCCCTGCTGCCGCTGGCCCGACGCCTGATCGCCGACTGGGACAACGCCGAAGACGAAATGCGCCAGCGCTTCAGCCTGCAACGCGGGCGGGTGACGCTGGCGGCGATGCCGTCGTTTGCCGGTAATCTGCTGCCGCCGATTCTCAAGACTTTCCGCGCGCGCTATCCGAACGTCAACGTGACGGTGAATGACGTGATCAACGAGCAAGTGCTGGAAATGGTTCGCGACCGACAGGTGGAGTTGGGCGTGGCGTTCGAGCCGATGCAGAACACCTCGATGACCTTCACGCCTCTTTATATGGATCGCTTTGTGGCGGTGGTGCCGCAGGATTCACCGCTGGCGGATCTTGCCGAAATAGATTGGCAAACCTTGTTGCAGGAACCGTTCATCACCTTGCAACGACCGTCGACGGTGCGGGTGATGCTCGAAGAACACTTGCAGGCCCGGGGCATGAAGCTGCCCGTGGAATTTGAAAGTCATCAACTGGCGACGGTCGGGCGGATGGTTGCCAGTGGGCTGGGCGTCAGTGCGGTGCCGGCATTGTGTGCCGAGCAGATGCAGGAGCTGGGTGCGCGATGCCTGACGTTGAATGATTCGGTGGAGCGGGCGATTGGTGTGCTGACCGAGCCGGGCAATGAACTGTCGGCGGCGGCGCAGGCGTTGTTCGATATCCTCAAAGCCGAACATTGATCCCTCCTACAGGGATTTATGTGCTCAGCAGGTCAGGCGTTGCGCTAACAGCGGCAACAATTCTTCGCAAGACCCCTCAATCTTTAAATCCAGCAAATCATCCGCACGGGTCTTGCCCAGATTGATCGCAATCAACGGCTTGCCACGATCCGCGATCACCCGGCACAGGCGAAACGCCGAATAGGCCATCAACGACGACCCCACCACCAGCATCCCCGCCGCATTTTCCGCCGCCGCCATGGCCCGGGCCGCCGTGGGTTGCGCGACGTTTTCGCCGAAAAACACCACATCCGGTTTCATCCGCTCACCGCCGCAATGCGGGCATTGCGGCACCTGAAACCGCGCTTCGAACGCCGGGTCGAGCAGGGTATCGCCGTCCGGTGCCTGTACTGCGTCGACGCCGGCCAGATACGGATTGTGCATTTCCATCAAGCGCTGAATTGCATCGCGCTCACTGCGCTGACCGCAATCCAGGCACAGCACGCGATGCAAACTGCCATGCAGCTCGATGACGTCGTGGCTGCCAGCCTGATCGTGCAAGGTGTCGACGTTTTGCGTGATCAAAGCGCTGATCCGCCCTTGGCTCTGCAAACCGGCCAGTGCCTCGTGCGCCGCATTCGGCCGCGCCTGACGCACCCGAGGCCAACCGAGCATCGCCCGCGCCCAATAACGACGGCGTGATTCCGGGGCGGCGAGGAATTCCTGATACATCATTGGCTGCCGGCCTCGGCGCACACCGTCGCTGTCGCGGTAATCGGGGATGCCCGATGGCGTGCTGATGCCGGCGCCGGTCAGCACCAGAAAGTCACCATCGGCCATCGCCTGTTGCAGCGTGTCGAGGTGTTCGCGGATCGGGCTGTCGAGCATGGTCAGCGCTCCGGGGAAGACGGTGCCAGCAGGTTAGCACGCGATCCGCGCGACTTACTTACGCGCCTCCAGAATCAGATTGAACGGTGTTTGCGTGGCGCGTCGGAAGTGATTGAACCCCGCCTCGCTAAACACTTTACGCAGACGCATTTCCCCCGCTTGTGCGCCGAGACCGAGGCCGACTTCCTGGGACAGCGAGTTCGGCGTGCAAATAAACGTCGACGCTGCGTAAAACAACCGTCCGACCGGGTTGATGTTGTCGTCCAGCGTGTCGTTGGCGAACGGCTCGACCAGCAACACCGTGCCGTCCTCTTTCAGCGAGTCGTAAGCGTGACGCGCCGCGCCGACCGGGTCGCCCATGTCGTGCAGGCAGTCGAAATAGCAGATCAGATCGTAGTCATCACCGGGGTAACTTTTCGCAGTGCCCTGGAAAAATTTCGCCCGACTGCCGACGCCGCCTTCTTCGGCGCGTTGCGTGGCAACGGTGATCGACGGTGCGTGGTAGTCGTAGCCGACGAAGCGCGAGTTGGGAAACGCCTGGGCCATGATCACCGTCGAGGCACCGTGGCCGCAGCCGATGTCGGCAACTTTCGCGCCGTTTTCCAGTTTGGCGACGACGCCGTCCAGCGCCGGCAACCATTCGGCGATCAGGTGCCCTTTGTAGCCGGGGCGGAAAAACCGTTCGGTGCCGGTGAACATGCACGGATGGTGATCGCCCCAGGGCAGGGCACCGTTGCCGCGCATGGCTTTGACCAGTTTGTCCTTGTCATGGAAAAACGACGCCACCACGCCCAGTCCGCCGGCGACATACACCGGCGAGTCTTCGACGGCCAGCGCCAGCGCGTGCTCTTCTGGCAGGCGGAACTGGCCATCGTGGTGCTCCATGTAGCCGGAGGCGGCGTGGGCGCTGAGCCATTCACGCACCAGACGGGGGTTGCAGGTGGTTTTTGCGGCGAGGGCTTCGGGGCTGATCGGCTGACTGTCAGCCATCGCCCGGTACAAACCGAGTTCTTCGCCGACGATGACATTGGCCAGCATCGCCGCGCCGCCCATGTCGTTGACCAGTTTGCCCATGAATTCGTTGAGTCGGGACTCGTCCATCACATGTGCTCCTGAAACAGGATCACAGTCCGGCGGCGTAGAGGGTCGAGGCATGCGCCACCGGGCGGTGGTCACGGAAACGGGCAGGGCACAACTAAAGTCCTGCAGCCCCCTCGACTGGGTCATGACAGAGTCTAGCCCCGTTTTTGCGACAAACACTGAGCAAAATGCAGGAGTGAGCCTGCTCGCGATAGCGTTGGGTCAGTCACTTCTGATTCGACTGAAATAACGCTATCGCGAGCAGGCTCACTCCTACAGGGATTTATGCCGATCAGGAGGGGGATGTATCGCTGTGTATCACGTTGGCTGGGGGATACACGTGGCTGCATATATCGGGTTGCCTGAACACAGTGGCGATACAGCCGAAGGCTCAACTGGGCAGGCCAATCACCCGAGGTCAGCCCCCATGCAAACCCCTCAATCATCACCGCCACCCAGCGTCGGCCTGGGTCTGCGTCGTGGTCTGTTGAAAGACCTGCAAGCCGCACGCACCGGCGATTTCGACTTTCTTGAGGTCGCCCCGGAAAACTGGATCGGCGTCGGCGGTGTCAATGGCGCTGCGTTGCGCGAGCTGGCCGAGCGCTATCCGTTGTCCTGTCACGGATTGTCGCTGTCGCTTGGCGGGCCGGCGCCGCTGGACATCGGTTTTCTGCATGAAGTGCGAGTGTTTCTCGACCATCACCACGTGCAGCATTACAGCGAACACCTGAGCTATTGCAGCGACGACGGCCATCTCTACGACTTGCTGCCACTGCCGTTCACCGAGGAAGCGGTGCACCATGTCGCCGCCCGCATCCGCCAATCCCAGGACATCCTTGGTCGACGTCTGGCGGTAGAAAACGTCTCCTATTACGCCGCACCGCGTCAGGACATGGATGAAGTGACCTTCACCAACGCCGTTTTGCGCGAGGCTGATTGCGATCTGCTTTTGGACGTCAACAACGTTTACGTCAACTCGATCAACCACGGTTTCGATCCGCAGGATTTTCTGGCCCGGATCGAGCCGGGCAGGGTGGTCGGCATGCACGTGGCCGGGCATTTCGACGAGTCCGATACGCTGAAAATCGACACCCATGGCGCTTCGGTAAAACCGGTGGTGTGGTCGTTGCTGGCCGAGGCCTATGCCCGGTTCGGCGCACGGCCGACGCTGCTGGAGCGGGATTTCAATTTCCCAGCATTTTCCGAACTGGTGGCGGAGCTGCAGACCATTCGCCACCTGCAAAAACAGGAGGTCAGCCGTGGATAATCTTTTACTGCAACAACAGGTGCTGACGCGCTATCTGCGTGATCCCGATCAACAGACACCTCCCCCCGAAATGAACGTCGCACGAGTCAACGTGTACCGCGATCTGGTGTTCAACAATCTCTCGCAATTGTTGAGTGGCACCTTTCCGGTGCTGATCCGGATTATCGGCGATCAGCGCTGGCGCACGCTGGTTCGTGGATTTTTGCGTGATTACCGTGCGCAGACACCGAAATTCGGTGAGATTGCCGAGGAATTTGTCGATTACCTTTCGGCAGCCTCGGCAGTGTTGGCCAACTTCCCCGCGTTTGTGCTGGAACTGGCGCATTACGAGTGGGTGGAAATGGTCTTGCAGCAGTCCGACGCCATGCCCTTGCCGTTCACGGATGCGACATTGTTGCTGGAGCGGCCGTTACAGATATCGGCATTGGCCTGGCCGTTGGCTTATACCTGGCCGGTGCAGTTGCTTGGGCCAGATCACCAGCCCTCGTCACCACCGGCACAACCGACACTGTTGCTGGTACGGCGGGAGGCGGATTTCGGTGTGAAGTTCTCTGAGTTGAGTCCGCTGGCCTGGCGGTTGTTGCAGCGCATTGGTGAGTTGCCGCAATTGACCGGGCGTGAGCAGTTGCAAGGATTGGCGCAAGAGGCAGAACAGTTAGCGGACGCGTTGTTCATGGATAACGGCTTGGCGCTGTTGCAGCAAATGCATGAAGACGGCGCCATCGGCATTCTTTAAATCACCTTAAAACCTGTGGGAGCGAGCAAGCTCGCTCCCACAGGTTTATTGCAGTGATCTCAAGATTGCAGCGGTATCCGCAGCTCCGCACACAAGCCACCACCCTCACGGTTGCTCAGGGTCAGCGAACCACCCAACGCCATCGCCAGTTGCTGGGCAATGGCCAGTCCCAGCCCTGTGCCACCGGTATCGCGGTTGCGCGAGTTTTCCACGCGATAGAACGGTTCCATCACCTGCGTAAGTTCCGCTTCGGCAATGCCCGGGCCGCGATCCATGACGGTGATCGACAAGCTGCCCTTGTTCGCCTCGACCCACACCTCAGCGGCACCGGCGAACTTCAGGGCGTTGTCGGTCAGGTTGACCAGCACCCGGCGCAACGCGTGCGGGCGGGTGTCGACCACCACCGCACTCTTGCCGACCAGCTGCACGTCCTTGTCCATGTCCTGATAGTCGAACACCAGGCTCTCGAGGAATGAATCCATGTTGGTACGCCGGCTCTCTTCGGTCGAGCCATGAATGCTGCGGGCGTAGGCCACGCCTTCGCGCACCAGGTGTTCCATCTCGCCGAGGTCGTTGCACAGTTTGTCCCGTTCCGCCGAATCGTCCATGAACTCGGCGCGCAGCTTCATCCGCGTGATGGGGGTTTGCAGGTCGTGGGAGATCGCCGCCAGCAGTTGCATGCGTTCTTTGAGGTAGGCGGCGATACGCGCCTGCATCGCGTTGAAGGCACGGGCGGCGTAGATCACCTCGTTCGGGCCTGTCTCGTCCAGATGGATCGGGTGGGCGTTGGGGTCAAGGGTTTCGACGGCGTTCGCCAGGCGTGTGAGCGGGCGGATGGCGATGCGTACTGCCAGCCAAGTGCAGGCGATCATCAGCGCCAATTGGCCGAGCAGCACCACCGGCAACCAAGGCGACAGCGGTACCATCGCCGGACGCACGTCGATGGTCACCGGGCTGCCGTCGCTCAGGCGCAAATGGCCCTGAAAGTGTTTTTTCGGACCGGGAATGTCGGTGAAGGTCAGGGGGTATTTTTCGCCGATGGCTTCAGTGATCGAAGTGACCGCAACGGGCACATCGGCAGGCTTGATCGGCGTACCGCGGTCACCTTCGCTCAGTAGATAACCGTAGTTTTTCCGCGCCAGACGCTTGAGCCAGGCCGGGCGCTCCTCGGAGGGCAAGCGATCAAGGATCGCAATCGAGGTCGAGACGTCGGTTTCCAGATTGCCCAGCATCGTGTCTTTCGCACTTTGGTAACGCTCGTAATACTGCGCACCGAACGACAGCGCCTGGGCGAGGATCAGCCCTACCAGAAAAATCAGCGACACCCGCGAGGCGAGGGTGCGCGGCCAGTGCAGATTGATGGTCATGCCGTGGCACCGAGGATCTCGACCGGCAGTGAGAACACATAACCTTCGCTGCGCACGGTCTTGATGTACGCCGGTTCACGGGCGTCATCCAGCAGGCGCTGGCGCAGACGGCTGACCAGCAGATCAATCGAACGATCGAACAGGTCGGCGTCACGGCCCTGGGTCAGGTTGAGCAATTGATCGCGGCTGAGTACCCGTTGCGGATGATCGAGAAATACCCGCAGCAAGCGATATTCGGCGCCACTCAGCGCCACCATGGTGCCGTCCTTGTCCAGCAGGTGGCGGGCCGAGGTGTCCAGTTGCCAACGGCCGAACGCCAGCAATCGACCGGCTTCGGTGACCACCAGATTCGGCGGCAGCATTCGCGTGCGGCGCAGCACGGCGTTGATCCGCGCCAGCAATTCACGGGCGGCGAAGGGTTTGGTCAGGTAGTCGTCGGCGCCCATTTCCAGGCCGATGATCCGATCGGTTTCATCGTTGCGGGCGGTCAGCATCAAGACCGGCGTGGCTTTGTGCTTGCCGACGCGCAGCTCGCGGCACAACTGCAGGCCATCGTCGCCGGGCATCATGATGTCGAGTACGATCAGGTCGACGGTATTGGATTCGAGAAAACTGCGCATCTGCCGGCCATCAGCAACGACCGTAGTGCGCAGGCCGTTTTTCTTCAGGTAATTGCCGACCAGTTCGCGGATCTCGCGGTCGTCGTCGACGATCAGGATGTGATCGACATGTTCCATGGGGCCAGACCTCTAGCAAAGTGGAGATGACGTGCAGTCTATAGAGCCTGCAACGGCTCGCCTGCCTGCCTTTGTATTGCAGTGTATCTGCCGTGATGACCGATACACGGAGACGCAAAAACACGATTTTTTCAGGGCTTTGTATCGCTGTGTATCCCCCGGTGGCAAGGATACACAACCATTTAAACCCGCCGCTTCCCGACACATACGGGATACCTCGCGAGCTTTAAATGAGCTCCATCGAGGCACACCAGACAGCCTCGGCTCAATCAACGATCTATCCATTGAAGCCTTGAGGAAAACACCATGAACAACAAATCCGTAATCGCCGCTTGTCTGTTCGCCGCCCTGAACATCTGCACCCTGTCGGCCCGCGCCGAAGCGGATGTCGCCGCGCAAACCTACACCTACGGCACCCATCTGGATATCCAGAAAGTGATCTCGCTGACACAGGACAACTCGGTGACCTGCGGCATCGTCGAAGCGCAAATGACCTACCTGGATTCGGCCGGCAAAACCCGAGTCCTCGATTACAGCAAATTCGCTGACGGCTGCAACAACGACAACTGAGTCATCACCCCTTTCAGGAGCCTCACCATGAACAATGTCTCGCGCTTTCTCACAGCTGTTGCTTTCGCTTTCGCAGGTGTTGCTACCCATGCCAATGCTGCGGTTGAACAGCATAGCTGCAACAGCGGCAGCTGTTTTCAACTGACGCAGATGGCCAAAAAGGCCAGCGACGCCTTGATCGCGGCGGATGGCTCCAGCCGCACACCACAAGGACAGATGGTTGCCGCGGATGGCTCCAGCCGTACACCGCAAGGACAGATGGTTGCTGAAAACGGCGCCAGTCACACTCCGCAGGGGCAGTGGCTTGAAAGCCAAAGTGCCTGATGCCCTCGGCACAGGATTCAGTGTTCACATTTATCCAGGGTGACCTTTATGTACCTCATCGCATTCCTCGGCGGTCTGCTGACCGTCCTCAGCCCCTGCATCCTGCCGGTGGTGCCGTTTCTGTTTGCCGGGGCCAATCGCAGCCGTGCCTCGATCCTGCTGACCCTCGGCGGCATGGCCCTGACCTTTGCCTTGATCGCCAGCCTGGCCGTGGTCAGCAGCGAATGGGTGATTCAAGCCAGTAACAGCGGCCGCCACATCGCGCTGATCGTGATGGCGTTGTTCGCCCTGTCGCTGATTTCTGCGCGCATCGGTGACTGGCTGACGCGCCCGTTTGTCATGCTCGGCAACCGCCTCGATCCGGACGCCCGGAACAAGACCGGCCCGATGGGTTCGATCATGCTGGGTGTTGCCACCGGTCTGTTGTGGGCGCCGTGCGCCGGGCCGATCCTTGGCGTGATCCTCACTGGCGCGATGCTGCAAGGCGCCAATGCACAGACCAGCCTGTTGCTGCTGGCCTACGGTGTGGGCAGTGCCTTGTCGCTGGGGACGCTGATTTTCGCCGGGCGTGGACTGGTCAACCGCTTGAAACCATCGATTCCGTTCACGGGTTGGTTTCGTCGTGGTGCCGGTGTTGCGGTGCTCGCTGCGGCGGCGGTGATTTCTACCGGTGCCGATAAAACGCTACTGGCCGGCACCTCCTCCGAGGGCGTTGCCAGCATCGAAAAAAGCGTGCTGGAAAACGTGCCGAAAGTGGTCGATTACTTTGTCAGCAAGGTGCGTGCGGATTCGATGATGGATGAGAGCAAAGGCGCGATGCCGTCCCTGGCTGGGGCGGTGCAATGGCTGAATTCGCCGGAACTGAGCGCTGAATCGCTACGCGGCAAAGTAGTGCTGGTGGATTTCTGGACCTATGACTGCATCAACTGTCAGCGCACCCTGCCGTACGTCAAGGCGTGGGAGCAGAAGTACGGCAAGGACGGCCTCGTCGTGATTGGCGTACACACCCCGGAATACGGCTTCGAACGGATCATCGACAACGTCAAGGAACAGGTGAAAAAGCTCGGCATCACCTACCCGGTAGCTATCGACAACAACTACGCGATCTGGCGCAACTTCGACAATCAGTACTGGCCGGCCCATTACCTGATCGATGCCAAGGGCCAGATGCGTTACAGCCACTTCGGCGAGGGGCGCTACGAGGCGCAGGAACAGATGATTCAGCAACTGCTGGAAGAGGCCAAGGCACCTGCTGCCTGATCGGCGAATCTCAATGGCTCATAGGTCACGCACCATGAGCCATTGTTCGTTGTCCCGGCGCGGAAAGATTCCATACGGGGAGCAGGAATGGGTGAATGCCGATTGCTCTGGGCGCTGGCAATCCCTGTGAGTGTTTCGACGGCTTTACAAAATCCCGCCATTCATCGGCGAAGCGCCTGTTTTACAGGCTCGCCGGACGATTGACAGGGACGGCAATCGGACGCGGCGCGATAGTGCAGCAGCAGGCTCAGCAGAACCTGCCACCGCCCGGTAACGTTCGATCCAACCTGTAGCGGAGCACCCATTCATGAGTACCCCGATTGATCTCACTGCCTTGAAGGAACGCCAAAAAGTCGCTTGGGCCAGTGGCGACTACGCCGTGATCGGTACCACCTTGCAGATCGTCGGCGAAAACCTCGCCGAAGCCTGCGACCTGCGCTGCGATGAACAAGTGCTCGACGTCGCTGCTGGCAACGGTAACGCGACGCTGGCGGCGGCGCGGCGGGGGTGTCTGGTCACTTCGACCGACTATGTCGCCGCTCTGTTGGAACGTGGCCAGGATCGTGCCCGAGCCGAACATCTGGACGTGACCTTTCAAGTCGCCGATGCCGAAGCCCTGCCGTTTGCCGATAGCAGTTTTGCTGCGGTGCTTTCCACGTTCGGGGTGATGTTCGCCCCGGATCAGGCCACCGCTGCCACTGAGCTGGGGCGGGTCTGTCGCCCCGGCGGGCGGATCGGACTCGCCAACTGGACGCCGGAAGGCTTCGTCGGCCAGATGTTCAAAACCCTCGGCCGCCATCTGCCACCACCTGCCGGCGCACAACCGCCATCAAACTGGGGTACGGAAGCGTGGCTGCACGAGCACTTCAACGATAAGGATTTTGTCGTGCAGGTGACCCGCCGCAGCTTCAACTTTCGCTATCGCTCGGCGGCGCACTTCATCGATATCTTCCGGCACTGGTACGGGCCGGTGCACAAGGCGTTTGCGGCGCTGCCGCCGGAAAGCGGTCAGGCGCTGGAAAATGATCTGGCGGATTTGCTGAACCGGTTGAACCGGGCGGGGCAGGACTCGCTGGTGGTGCCGAGTGAGTATCTGGAGGTGGTGGTGACCAAGCGCTAGCCCAGATTCAAAGAACATTCTCTGTAGGAGTGAGCCTGCTCGCGATTGCGGTCATTCAGTCAAAAAATCCTTGGCTGACACACCGCTATCGCGAGAAGGCTCACTCCTACAGGGGGGGGTTATGGCTCGTACCTATTTCAACTGCGAGCGATCAAACCATTCCAATGCCGTGCGCCAGATGCAGATCCCCAGAAAATATGCCGACATCAGCAACCACAAACCCATCACCATCGGGTTGATTACCGGGTGGTTGAGCACCAGTGAAAGGCTGCACAACAACCAGATCGCCGTCACGGCAATGTTGATGGGCATAAACCGGCGCACCCTGAACGGGTGCAGGAACTTCATCCGCGTCACCGTCAGCAACGCCAGCCCGATCACCGTCAGGAAGGTAATCCACGGCCCAGGCCCGATGATGTACAGACACAACGCAACCACATTCCACGCAGCCGGAAACCCGACAAAGTAGTTGTCCTTGCTCTTCATATTGACGTTGCAGAAGCAGAACAGCGATGACACCAGAATCAGCGACACCGTCAGTAGCAATGTGTAATCGGGCAGCGGAATATAGCGATAGATAAACAGTGCAGGAATGAATACGTAAGTCAGGTAATCGATCACCAGATCGAGGATCGAGCCGTCGAAACTCGGCAGCACCGATTGCACATTGACCTTACGCGCCAGTGCGCCGTCGAGTCCGTCGACGATCAGCGCCACACCCAGCCACATCAAGCAGTGGACGGGCTGGTTTTCCAGCAGGGCGAGGGTGGCCAGAAACGCCGTAACCACGCCGGTCGCGGTAAATCCATGGGCACCCCAGGCCTTGAGCCTGGCAATGTGGACGGTCGATATCACGGGGGCGTTCTCCAGAAAGTAAAACAAGCCGGGTATCACCCTTGAGCAGCAAGGGCGCCGGCAAACCGGGTCGGGGTTGCAGCTATCGACCGGTTTGGCCGGTATAAGGTTCACCATCCTTGAATCTTAGCTGGCCGCAAAAAAATACGTGGGCGAAATCTGTAGGACTTTTCTCTGTCGGCCAAACGGTGCTGGCGCAACCCGCGCAGCGGTCTATCGTTGCCAGACGCAGTCAATGCCAATGCTTGAGGATGACGTCATGAACACCAGCGATTTGCTTGAACAACTGCTGCGGGGAAGAAACTCGGCGGGCCAGCAAAGTGGCACTTCGGCCGGCGACGGCCTGGGCGGTCTCGGTGGTTTGTTGGGCGGTTTGCTCGGTGGTGCGGGCTCCACCGGTACACGTGGCGGATCTGCGGCCGGAGGGCTTGGCGGTCTGGGTGGCTTGCTCGGTGGACTGCTCGGCGGCGGTGGCGGTGGCGGTTTGGGCGGTGCGTTGGGCGGCGGCGCGGGCACGCAAAGCCGTTCAGGCGGGACCAATTACGCAGCGCTGGCGTCTTTGGGGATGATGGCGTTCCAGGCGTATCAAGCCTGGCAGCGCAGCCAGGCCAGCAACGCACCGCAACAGACGCCACAGACGGCCAATCTGCTGGCCGGCCCGGAAATCGAAGAACACAGCCACGCCGTGTTGTGTGCTTTGATCGCTGCAGCCAAGGCTGACGGGCGCATCGATGAGACGGAAAAACACCTGATCAGCAGCGAAATCGGCAAGCACACCGAGGATCCCCAACTGCAGCAATGGCTGGATGCAGAGGTCGCCAAACCACTCGACCCCAACGAGGTCGCGCAGTCCGCAAACAACGACCCGGCGGTAGCCGCCGAAATGTACCTGGCCAGCGTGATGCTGGTGGATGACCAGCAGGACGCCGAGCGTAACTACCTGGATGAACTGGCGGCGGCGTTGCAGATTGATCCTGAGTTGCAGGTGCATCTGGAGCAGCAGACCAAGGGCACGGCATAAACCAAGACCGAAATATCGCAGCCTTCGTCAGCCACTCCAAGGGCGGAGGCTCGCCGTCCGTCCGGGCAATTTTCACGTCGATTGAATTTTTGGCACGCGCCGCCTCTCTGCTGCTGTAGAGGCGTACGAAACAGCGTCCTGCCAACCGACCGAGAACTTTGCCATGACTGTCCTGACACCCCTGCAATCTGTGCCAGCCCAAGCACAAGCGATGGATCCCGCCGGAAATATCCGTGGCATTTATGAAACGCTGTTGCGGGCGGAAAACTCGCAAACCCTCGCGCAATCATTTTTGAATGAACAGTTGCAACTTGCCACAGAGTTGCCCGAAGAGCTGCCGCAAGACACATCTGCCTGGCACACGTGGGTCGCCGCGCACTGTGCCGATGTTGCCCGCCAGTACGCGGACTATCTGCAACAACGCAAGGCCGGCGGCCCCCGCCAATTCTTCACCTGCAAGGCCCACGCGCTGTATTTTCTGCAAGCGGTGGCGCCGACGAAGCTGGTTGACGGCGCCTGGTTATACGGCTTGTTGCAGCACTGGCGTGACCCGCGTTTCAGCGGTTTGCTGTGCACCTATCTGGAAGAACTCGGCGAGGGCAATCCGGCACAGAACCATGTGGTGATCTACCGCAAACTGCTGGCCGAACACGACCTTGAGCATGCCAGTCCGCTTGATGATGAACGTTACCTGCAAGGCGCGCTGCAACTTGCGCTCGGCGCCTGCGGTGATGAGTATTTGCCGGAGGTGATCGGATACAACCTGGGTTACGAACAACTGCCGTTGCACTTGCTCATCAGCAGCTACGAACTCAGTGAACTGGGCATCGATCCGTACTATTTCACCCTGCACGTGACCATCGACAACGCCAGTACCGGCCATGCGCAAAAAGCCGTGCAGGCCGTGCTGGATCTGTTGCCGCTTGAAGCGGATCGCGCTGATTTCCTGCGTCGGGTGTCGCTGGGATATCGACTCAATGATCTGGGGCAGGGCAGTCGCGCGATCATTGAAGGGTTTGATCTCGAAGGCGAATTGCTCGCGATGCTCGAACGCAAGTGCCCGTTCGCCCAGCACATGCACTCGGACTATTGCCGCTTCGAGGGCAAAACCGTCAACCAATGGCTGGCCGAGCCGGAACATTTGCTCGGTTTCCTGCAAACGATGCAGGACAAAGGCTGGATCAAACGCCACGAGGACCCACAGAACAGTCGCTTCTGGCAATTGATCGATGGCGATGGCGCGGCGATGTTCGGCGTATTCAGCGCCTACGAAAAGCAACTGGTGCACGACTGGATAGCCGGTGACTGGAAATCCGCGAAAAAAGCCACCGCATTGCGCCGACGCGCGCCGGCCAACTCACCGATCGAGGTGCCGGAACAGGATCCCGATGTGCAGCAGCTCAACGCCGCGCTGGAAGGACTGGATGGCCACGCACAAATGGCAGCGCTCATCCCCTGGCTCGCGCCAGCGCGGCATGCGCATCCCGCCGGGCTACTCGCAACCCGCCTGTTCATCGAACTCAAATCTTGTCTGCCATAAGGACATCATCCATGAATCAGGAAGAACAACTGTCCACCAATGACCTCGTACTGTTGCAATTGGGACGGCGTTTACAGGCCGACGGCTACCGTTTCACCACGCCGACGCCGCTGACCCATCAGCGAGTCAACCAGCGCGACGAGGGCCAGTTCGCCGATTCGCTGCGTGATGTGTTTGGCTGGTCGCGCCCCTTCGAACCGGGCTTGCTGTCTGCTGACGAACAACGGCAATTGCAGGATGCCCAGGTCATTGATAGCTATGAAGGCCATCTGAAAAGTCGTGTGCGCTGGTCGAGTCTGGACGACTTGCTATTCGTGCATTCGGCTTTCCCCACCGACGCGGCCGATTCGGTTTTCTTCGGTCCGGATACCTATCGTTTCGCCCAATTGATTCACGCGCACCTGCAGCAGAATTTTGCGCCAATCCATCGCGCCGTGGACATCGGTTGCGGCGCCGGTGTTGGCGCGATCCTGATCGGCCGCGCCCGCCGTGAAGCACAAGTGCTGGCGCTGGACATCAATCCCGCCGCGCTGCGCCTGACCACGATCAACGCCGCACTGGCGGAAGTGGCCAACGTCCAAGCGCACGCCAGCGACCTGTTACAGGGTGTCGATGGCGACTTCGACCTGATCGTCGCCAACCCGCCGTACATGGCCGATCCGGCCGCGCGAGCCTATCGACATGGCGGCGGAACGCTGGGGGCCGGACTGTCACTGCGTATCGTCGAGCAGGCACTCAATCGGCTCACACCGGGCGGGTCGTTGCTGCTTTACACCGGGGTGGCGATGGTGGATGGCCGTGATCCGTTTCTGGATACCGTGCTGCCGCGACTGGATGAAACGCGCTTTGGCTGGACCTACCACGAAATCGATCCCGACGTGTTCGGTGAAGAATTGTTGAACCCCGGTTATCAGCGAGTCGACCGGATTGCCGTGGTCGCATTGACCGTGACCCGAATCGGCTGAAACAAGGCAGGTGCGTCATGAGCAGGAATCTCGACGACTACAACCGCATGCGCGACTTCTCGGCAACGTCGGAACCGGCCGCCGTCAAGCGCTCGGGCAAGAAGACTGCTGCGGATCACGCCTTGCAGTTCTGCATCCAGAAGCATGACGCCTCGCACCTGCATTACGACTTTCGCCTGGAGCTCGATGGCGCGCTGAAGAGCTGGGCGGTGCCGAAAGGGCCCTCGCTTGATCCGAAGGTCAAGCGTCTGGCGGTGCATGTCGAGGATCATCCGCTCGATTACGCGACGTTTGAGGGCAGCATTCCCGAGGGGCATTACGGCGCCGGGGACGTGATTGTCTGGGATCGCGGTGTGTGGATTCCGCTGGAAGATCCGCAAAAGGCCTACGCCAAGGGCAAGCTCAAGTTCGAGTTGCAAGGCGAAAAACTCGCCGGGATCTGGAATCTGGTCCGCACGCACATGCCTGGCAAGAAGGAGAACTGGTTTCTGATCAAGCATCGGGACAATGCCGCCCGACCGCAGGATGATTACGACGTATTGGTCGCCGAGCCGGACAGCGTGCTGAGCGAGCGCACTCTGGTCGATAAACCCAAGCTTGCGGCCAAGCAGGTCAAGCCCCTGGAGAAGACCGCAGCCAAACCTCGCAAAAAGGCGTCGGGCACACTGACGGGCGCACACAAGGCAAAAATCCCTTCGCAACTGAAACCGGAACTCGCGACCTTGGTCGACAGCGCGCCGGAAGGGGATTGGAGCTACGAGATCAAGTTCGACGGCTACCGGATCATGGCGCGAATCGATCATGATCAGGTGCAGCTATTCACCCGCAATGGCCACGACTGGACGCACAAGTTGCCGAAACAGGCCGAAGCGTTGGCCGCGCTGGGCCTCGAATCCGCCTGGCTCGACGGCGAAATGGTGGTTGCCAATGAGCAAGGCGTGCCGGATTTTCAGGCGCTACAAAATGCTTTTGATTCCGGCAGCAGCGCCAACATCCTTTATTACCTGTTCGACTTGCCTTACCTCAACGGCGTCGACTTGCGTGAAGTACCGGTTGAGGAACGGCGCGCGGCGCTGGCCACGGTGCTCGGCGCCCATGAACAACCCCTGCTGCGTTTCTCCGAAGCCTTCGATGAAACCCCGGATGCACTGCTCAACAGCGCCTGCCAGATGAAGATGGAAGGCCTGATCGGCAAGCGCATCGGCTCGCCGTATGTTTCGCGCCGCAGCAGTGACTGGATCAAGCTCAAGTGCAAACACCGCCAGGAATTCGTGATCGTCGGTTACACCGATCCGAAGGGTTCGCGCAGTGCCTTCGGCGCATTGCTGCTGGGCCTGCATGATCGCGACAGTGGCGAGTTGAGATATGCCGGCAAGGTCGGCACCGGTTTCAATGAAACAACGTTGAAAAGCATTCTTGCCCAGCTCAAACCATTGCAGGTGAAGACGGCGGCCGTGGTCAATCCGCCCAGCGGTTTTGAAGCCAAAGGCGTGCACTGGCTCAAACCAAAACTGTTGGCGGAAGTGGCGTTCGCCGAAGTGACCAAGGACGGCTCGGTACGCCACGCGGTGTTTCATGGTTTGCGCGATGACAAGCCGGCCAAGGGCATCACCGAGGAGCGAGCGAAGGTCGTGAAGACACCTGAGAGCAAAACCGCCGCAAAGAAAGCGCCGAAAAAAGCCGCCGCCAGCAAACCGGCAACGACTGAGACCGCGCCATCGCAACTCGGCCTGGCCAACGGCAAAGTACGCATCACTCATCCGGATCGGGTGATCGACGCTGTCAGTGGCACCACCAAAATGCAACTGGCGGAGTATTACGCCAGCGTCGCCGAATGGATCCTGCCGCAACTCAAGGATCGCCCGGTGGCGCTGGTGCGTGCGCCGGATGGCATCGCCGGCGAACTGTTCTTCCAGAAGAACGCCGAGCGCTTGGCGATCCCTGGCATCACCACGCTGGACAAGGACGTGACCGGCCAACCGGTCATGCTGATCAACAACGCCGAAGCGCTGATCGGCGCGGTGCAGATGAGCACCGTCGAACTGCACACCTGGAATGCCACCACGGTTGATCTGGAAAAGCCCGATCGATTTGTCCTTGATCTCGACCCGGATCCGGCGCTGCCATGGAAAAGTATGGTCGAAGCCACTGCGCTGACCCTCACGGTGCTGGATGAATTGGGGCTCAAGGCTTTCCTCAAGACCAGCGGTGGCAAGGGTATTCATTTGGTAGTGCCCCTGACCCGCAAGCTGGGCTGGGATGAGGTCAAGGACTTCAGCCACGCGATCGTCAGTCACATGGCAAAGCTATTGCCAGACCGGTTTTCGGCGGTTTCCGGGCCGAAAAATCGCGTCGGGCGGATCTTCATCGATTACCTGCGTAACGGACTCGGCGCTACTACGATTTGCGCTTATGCCGCGCGCACGCGCGAAGGCTTGCCGGTCTCGGTGCCGCTGTTTCGCGAGGAGGTGGCCGAGATCAAGGGGGGCAATCAGTGGAATGTGCACAACGTGCATGAGCGCTTGGCGGAGGTTGGCGACGAGCCATGGGCGGACATGAAGAAAACCCGTCAGAGCATCACAGCTGAAATGCGCAAACGGGTCGGCATGAAAAAGTGATCAGGTGTCGCGCAGCAAGTCGTGGGCGTTGAGCAGTTCGAAGGCGATCACGGGGTTGTTGTTGAGACTACGACGAATCGCTGCCGGGATAGACTTTCGAGTCTTGCGGCAGAGCCCTGGAAGTTCCTCGATCTGAATATCGATGCCCAACATGGTGCGCACTTCGTGGAAACCTGGCGAGACTTCGACACGAATACCCAACTGCTCGAACATACGTTTTTGCAGATGCTGGAGGTCGGCGAGGTCTTTGAGTTGTTCCAGGCGCGCGAGGAGGATTTTTTCTTGCTCGCGGGTCAGCAGCAAGATGCGCAAATCCGCATCCGGCATTTCCAGCAACGGATCGCGCCCGCAATCGCAGGCGCCGGGCGGGCAGGGTGAGCGCATTGGCGCAAGAGTCGTCATGGCCTCCATCATAGAGGCCGTCGGACCGTTTTGCCTATGCGCCGTCAGTTGCCGTCCATCGGCCGCCGCATCCTTGGCAATTACTGATTCAGGCCTTCGTAATGCACCAGAATCGCATTGGCCAGGTCTTCATCGCTGGCATCGATGCCGGGATTGTCCTGACGAACCTGTTGCAGCACTGACTCAAGATAAACCCCACGAATGGCCCCGCCGCTGGCGACAAATGCAGACAAGTCGTCACGGGCTGGAATCACCATTTTGTGATCCTTGAAGGTCGAGTACAGCGACGCGGAGACACCTGCCGAGGTGGCGACATCGCCCGCATCAACACGGGCCAGCGCTGAACCGACTGGCAGGCATAAGAGTAAAGAAGAAACGAGCACTAACTTGCGCATGACGGTATTCCTCCACAAGCGCGAAGCAAAAAGGGAAGTACTACATAACGTCAGAGGGGCGCAGCGGGTGGTAGTTCCGTAGAGGTTTATGAGAGAGACGCGGGCAACGCCGTGTGGGTTGCCCGGTTGCATGGTGGAGTCAGATTACCCCGCAGGCCATGCGGTCGCCGCCACCGCCCAAGGGCTTGGGCATGTCGGAATGGTTATCGCCGCCGGCATGAATCATCAATGCATGACCTTTGACTTCGGAGATTTTTTTCAGGCGTGGGGCCAGCACGGGATAGTTGGCGATACCGTCAGCGGTTACGTAAACCGCCGGCAAATCACCCAAGTGGCCGTCAGCGTAAGGGCCCAGATGTTTGCCGGTTTTTTGCGGATCAAAGTGTCCGCCGGCTGCCAGTGCGGCGCCTTTAACGCCATCCTTTACACCGGCCTCGCAACTGCCGTTCTCATGGACATGAAAGCCATGCACGCCGGCGGGCAGGGATTTCAGGTCGGGGGTGAACAGCAGGCCATAAGGCGTCTCACTGATAGTGATAGCCCCGATTGCCTGCGGTGCGCCATCGGCGCTGACCAGGTTGATCGCAACTTTTTCGGTCGCCGCCTGGGCCGTGCCGAGGGCGAAGGTACCGAGTAAACCCAACCATAGTGCGCGTTTCATAAGCGTTTCCTTTTGCTGCACGAGTGTTCAGAAGGATCGATTCAATAGCTCTTGAGAGTTAACGGGCGATGAAGGCTGGATCCGACTGCCTTGCAAAATGAGACTCATCGCACAATCCGAAAGTTTTGCCCGGGTTGCCGCCCCGCCCAGACACTCGTTGACACGCTCTGACACGGCAGACCGGCACAAATGGGCTTAACTCAAGGTCTTGCAAGGCTTTTCGAGCGTTCCCTGGGAGGATTTCACGGTGTCGATAAAATTGCGTTTAGTGTTGCTGGTTGTTACCAGCCTGCTGACGGCGTTGATCGTAAGTCTGGTCAGTTATGTCGGCAATCTGCGGATGGCCTCGGCGGTCAGCGACAACGTGGTCAGCATGAGTGCGCTGCGCAACCACATGGAAGCCGACATGATGCACGACGCCCTGCGCGCCGATGTTTACTCGGCAATGCTGGTGGGGTTGGGCAAAAGTACCGGCACGGCGGCCGAAGTTCGCGATTCGATCAGCGAGCACGCCGGGCATTTCCATGAGGTACTTGATGAAAACCTCAAGTTGCCGATCAACCCGACTTTGCGCACGGCGCTGGAGCAGATCAAGCCGAGCCTCGAAACGTATATCAACGCAGCCGAGCGGATTGTCGGGCTGGCGCTGGACAACCCTGATGCGGCGCAGCAGCAACTTGGCACGTTCAACACCGCGTTCAGTCAACTCGAAGAGCAGATGGCGGCTCTAAGCGAACAGATCGAAACCAATACCCGACAGACCAGTGAAGGTACCGAATCGGCGATTCGAAGTGCAAATCTCGCCCTCGCGGTGGTGCTGATCGCCAGTGTGTTATTGCTGCTGGCACAGGGACGCTGGGTGATGCTGAGCATTTTGGGGCCGCTGCGGTCGGCCAGCCGCATTGCCGAGAGTATCGCCCACGGCAACCTCAGTGAACCGATTGCCGAGCCGTCCGGTAAGGACGAGGCCAGCGTATTGATTCGCACCCTGGCGACCATGCAAAGGGATTTGCGCAACATGATCGACGTGGTGCGGCGCAATGCCCATGGCGTCAGCGGCATGAGCGAACAATTGAGCCACGGCTGCCATCAGGTCGCCGACAGCAGCCAGCAGCAAAGTGTCGCCGCCGGGACCATGGCCGCAGCGGCCAGCCAGATGACCGCGAGCATCGAGGAAATCACCCGTCACGCCCAGCGCGCGTTGGGCATGGCCAATCAGGCTGAATCATTGGCGAAGAATGGCGGGCAGGTTATTCATCAAGTAGTCAACGACATGGACGATATCGCCCGCTCGGCGCAGCAGTCGGCGCAGGTGATCCGCACGCTGGATCAGGAATCCGAAGCCATCTTCAACATCATTCAGGTGATCAAGAGCATCGCCGACCAGACCAACCTGCTGGCGCTCAACGCCGCGATTGAAGCGGCCCGGGCGGGCGAGCAGGGCAGGGGGTTTGCGGTGGTGGCGGATGAAGTTCGCAGTCTGGCAGCGCGGACCAGTGCGTCCACCCAGGAAATCGCCGCGATGGTCGCGCGCATCCAGCACAGCACCCGCGAGGCGGTCAGCAGCATGGAGGCGGGTGTGGCGCAGGTCGACAAGGGCATGGCAGTGACGGCCGATGTCGAGCGGGCAATTCGCGAGATCCTCGAGGCGACGTTGAGCACCACACAACTGGTCAACGACATTACCCGCACCATTGGCGAGCAGAGCCAGGCCAGTAACGAGATTGCCCATCAGGTGGAAATGATTGCGGGGATGTCCGAGGGCAATAGCCGGGTGATCGGCCAGACGGCGAATACGACAGATGAGCTGTCGAGCCTGGCGGGGCAGTTGGCGCAGTCGGTGGATCGGTTTCGGTTGTGACAGTGGGGTTGGGCAATTGTATTTTTGGTGGCTGATCTGCCTTCATCGCGAGCAGGCTCACTCCCACAGTGGGGCGGTGCAGTTGCCTGAGTTGCGTTAACACAGCCCAACCCCCTGTAGGAGTGAGCCTGCTCGCGATTGATTAATCTGAAGGAGATTTAGTCCAATCAGAACTTGAACGCCTGCCGCCCCACCAGCAACCACTTGCCGTCCTGCTTCTGCCAGATCTGGAAGTTCTCGATCTCGGTCGGCACCACTTCAGTCCCCTTCAACGCCTGCGCGGAAAAGTGGTGACGCACCAGCGCTGTGTCGCCGGACAGGGTGATGGTCTGTTTTTGCATCTCGAGGGTCTTGAACGCGCTTTTGCCGGTTTCGATGTCGGCGATGAATTCTTTCTTGTCCTGAATCTTGCCGCTGGAATGGCCGTAGGTCAGGTTACTGGCCGTCAGCGCGTTCAACTCGGCGATGTCTTTGTGCAGCATCGCCTGGGTCAGATGATCGACCGCTTGGGCGACATCTTTTTCCGCCGGGGCGGCAGCAGCCATGGCATATCCGCTGAAGGCGCAGAGAAAACCGATCAGGAGTCTGGTCTTGGTCATGGGGTGTTTCCTTGTTGTTATCGGGTTGATGACTGATCAATTGTTTTGAATTTGTCAGTCATCGTACAACGTAGCAGATTCTTTATGGTTACGGCAGCGGCCGCACGCACTGAATCGCCAAGGTATCTATACTGAAAAAGCTCGACGGCTGCGGGCACAGCCTTCGCCGGTTCATGTTCAGCGCCGGTTGGCCGATAACGCCCAGAGCGGAAAAAGACTCTCAAGTCGGGAACAGACGCGCGGGTTTGCCCTGACGTGATATTCTTCGCGCCAACTTGGTTTGACCTTATTCAGTTTGCTTGCCTTTAGGGCGGGCCGACGGAATCCCTGTCGCTCAAGTAGCTGAGCCAATAATGATAAGAAGTCAGTTCAGAAGGGACATTAACTGGGGTCGATGCAGCATGTCGGCCTTGTGTGCCCACCCGTCAAAATTGAAGTGTGCCGGAATCTGCGACGCCAGCCTGAGCGTCATCAAAGCGGATCGCATACAGATAAAAGCGGCGGGCGGAAGGCGTTTTATCATAGGTGCAACAGATGTTTAAAAAAGTGAACACGGCCTTGCTAGGGCTGGCTTTGTCGATGGGGCTGACGTCCGTTCATGCGGCAGAGGCCAAGAAAGTTGACGTACTGCTGATCGGCGGCGGCATCATGAGCACCACCCTGGGTGTGTGGATCAATGAGCTGGAGCCAAGCTGGTCGATGGAAATGGTCGAGCGCCTTGACGGTGTCGCCCTGGAAAGCTCCAACGGCTGGAACAACGCCGGTACCGGTCACTCGGCTCTGGCCGAGCTGAACTACACCCCGGAAGACGACAAAGGCAACGTCACGATCCCGAAAGCCGTCGAGATCAACGAAGCGTTCCAGGTGTCCCGTCAGTTCTGGGCCTGGCAGGTTCAGCAAGGCGTTCTGAAGAACCCTCGCTCGTTCATCAACACCACTCCGCACATGAGCTTCGTGTGGGGCGATGACAACATCAAGTTCCTGAAAAAGCGCTACGAAGCCCTGCAAGCGAGCCCGCTGTTCGCCGGCATGCAGTACTCCGAAGACCCGGCTGTGATCAAGAAGTGGGTTCCGCTGATGATGGAAGGGCGTGACCCGAACCAGAAAATCGCGGCCACCTGGAGCCCGCTGGGCACCGACATGAACTTCGGCGAAATCACCCGCCAGTTCGCCGGTTACCTGCAGACCAAGCCTAACTTTGACTTGAAACTGTCCAGCGAAGTGCAGGACATCACCAAGAACGAAGATGGCACCTGGCGCGTCAGCTACAAAAATCTGAAAGACGGCACCAAAACCGAAACCGACGCCAAGTTCGTGTTCATCGGCGCGGGCGGCGGCGCTCTGCACCTGCTGCAGAAGTCGGGCATTCCTGAAGCCAAGGAATACGCTGGCTTCCCGGTTGGCGGCTCGTTCCTGGTGACCGATAACCCGGCCATCGCCGAACAGCACCTGGCCAAGGCTTACGGTAAAGCCTCGGTTGGCGCTCCTCCTATGTCCGTTCCGCACCTGGACACCCGTGTTCTGGACGGCAAGCGCGTCATCCTGTTTGGCCCATTCGCGACCTTCAGCACCAAGTTCCTGAAAGAAGGCTCGTACCTGGACCTGCTGACCAGCACCACCACCCACAACATCTGGCCTATGACCAAGGTCGGCATCAAGGAATACCCGCTGGTCGAGTACCTTGCTGGCCAACTGATGCTGTCGGATGAAGACCGTCTGAACGCGCTGAAAGAATACTTCCCGAACGCCAAAGCTGAAGACTGGCGCCTGTGGCAAGCCGGCCAACGCGTGCAAATCATCAAGCGTGATGAAGCCGCTGGCGGCGTGCTGAAACTGGGCACCGAAATCGTTGCTGCACAAGACGGCTCCATCGCCGGTCTGCTGGGCGCCTCGCCAGGCGCGTCGACCGCTGCACCGATCATGCTGAGCGTGCTGCAGAAAGTCTTCAAAGACAAAGTGGCAACGCCAGAATGGCAAGCCAAGCTGCACCAGATCGTTCCAAGCTACGGCACCCAGCTGAACAGCGATCCAGCCAAAGTGGCTGCCGAGTGGGCTTACACCGCCAAAATCCTCGAACTGCCGACTCCACCCGTGATCGGTCAGGCTGCTGCTCCGGCTGCACCTGCAGCTGAAAAAGCTGAAGCTCCGAAGGAAAACGCTGCACGTGACATGGCTCTGTAACTAGACGCCTGACACACAAAGCCCACTGAACCGGCGACGGTCAGTGGGCTTTTTTGTGTCTGTACCGTGGGCGGACGTTCAGGCTTTGGCGGTAGCCAGATAAGCCCCAAGCCGTCGACCCATCTCTTCACCCAGCGCCTGCAATCCGCTTAACGGGCGCACCATCACCTCGAACTCGACAATCTTGCCGTGCTCATCGAAGCGAATCATGTCGATGCCCTTGAGCTCCTTCGAGCCGACTTTGGCGCTGAACTCCAGAATCACATTCAACCCGTCAGCCGTGGACAGTTCCCGGTGATATTCAAAATCCTCAAACACCTTGAACACCGTGTTGAGGATCATCGCCACCACCTGCGCGCCGGGATAGGGCGTGTGCGCCATCGGTGAGCGAAACACGGCGTTGGCATCAAGCAGCGTGGGCAGGGCGCTCAAGTCGCCGGTACGGATCATCTCGTGCCAGCGATTCAGGGATTCGGCGGCACTGGGTTGCAGATTCAGGTCAGTCATTTGCACCTCTGGGTTTTTATTGTTCTTCGACTCTAGATCAAAGCGCTGGCAGGGCAAGCTTGTTGTCGCTGCCTGAATACCACCCTATGACAGCTCCTACAGATCAGATCCCATCTGATACGCTTTTTTCGTTTCAATCTGCCCCTGTATTCGGTTCAGATGCAGGATCAAAATGCCCCGGCAGTTCGGTCACTCGCGACAGTCCTTCATCCCGAAGCGTCCAGTGCACCGCAAGCTCAGCATTGAGGAGAGCAACATGAACAAGATGGCGTTTTTTCTGGGTGGCTTTTTGGTACTGACCATCATGATTGGCCTGCTCGCGACGATTTCTCCGGTCTGAGGTGTGCGCTTCAAATGACGGCCACAGGTGTGCCGCGCAAATCGTGTTTAAATGCCGCGCCTCACACCTGTAAATGGATTTCAGCCCATGGCCGAACCTCGTATCCGCGCCCTAGCTCTCTGTGTTTTTCACCACAACGGAAAAATTCTGGTTAACCAGTTTCGTGACCCGGCGAGCCGGCAAACCTGTTTCCGACCTATTGGGGGCGGAATCGATTTCGGCGAGACCAGCGCCGAAGCGATCGTGCGCGAAGTGCAGGAAGAGTTGGGCCTGTCCATGACGAACCTGCGCCTGCTCGGCACCCTCGAAAACCTGTTCATCTACAACGGCAAACCGGGACACGAAATTGTCCAGGTCTACGATGCGATGTTTGCCGACGCCAGCGTGTACGCGCATACGCAGATTGAGGGTCATGAAAGCGACGGCGCTCCCTTCACCGTGCGCTGGCATGACAGCTCAAGCTTCAGTGAGCAGGCACCCTTGGTGCCGAAGGGATTGGGCGAACTGCTGAAGAGCGCCGGATTGCTGGATTGATAACGGACTCACGCCCCTTATTTGCCCTGGCGGCGCTCGACGCCGTCAGGGTTGCCGATATCCAGCAACCTCCTTTCCACCAGTACATTCTCCAACGCCTGACGTTCGACTGGCTTCATTTGGTGCTCGCGCTTTTTCAGCTCCAGCAGGATCGGGCTGGACCAGGTGCGGTAGGTCTGTTCGATGTTGCGGCGGTACGTCATCAGTCTCTCCTTGATCAAGAGCCCGGTGTGGCTGGCAGGGGCTCTGTCCGATGAGGAGGTAACGTTAGTCGAGAATCCCTGAAGTCGCGAATCCACCGGTTTTGTGTAGGAGCAGCCTTCGGCAGCTCCTACACGGTTTGGCGGTGGGATCAATCTTCGACCTTCATCATTGCCTGCACACCTTCCCACGCCTCGGCGCGCATGCGTTCGATATCCAGCCCCGGAATCACGCCGTTATCCACGACCACACGGCCGCCGACCAGACTGTATTTCACTGTGATCGGTTCGCCCGCCACGACCGGTGCGACGGCGCTGTCGTGGAAACCGTAGAAGCGTGGGTGATCGAGACTGTAGATCACCAGATCCGCTGCCTGGCCGATTTCCAGCGTGCCGACCGCGCCCAAACCCAACACCTGCGCGCCGCCTGTCGTGCCCCAATGGATGACGTCTTCTGCCGTGGTCGCCGAAGCGCCTTGTTCGGCGCGGTGGATCAGCCACGCGGTGTTGGCTTCGCCGACCATGCTTCCGGATTCGTTGGAGGCCACGCCGTCGACGCCCAAGGAGATCGGCACGCCGGCCTCATACATTTGCGGTATGGGCGCGACGCCGCTACCCAGGCGCGCATTGCTCACCGGGCAGTGGGAAATGCCGGTGCCGGTCTGCGCGAGCATGCGGATTTCGCCGGGTTGCAGATGCACGGCGTGGGCGAACCAGACGTCGGGGCCAAGCCATTCGTGTTCGGCGACGAATTCCACCGGCAGGCAGTTGTATTTTTCGCGGCAGAAGTTCACGTAGTTTTGCGTCTCGGACAAGTGCGTGTGCAGACGCAGACCGAGGCCGCGAGCGGTGTGGGCCAGCTCACGCAGCAGGGTGGGCGGCAGCGAGAAGGTCGGCGTGGTCGGCGCCACCACGACACGTCGCATCGCATCCGGCGTGTCCTGGTGATACAGCGATTTCAGCCGTTCGATGTCGCCGACCATTTGCTCCAGACTTTCCGGTTGCAGGGCAGTTTTCGAGAAGCCCGGATGAGCGCTGGCCGACTCCAGTGCGCCGCCACGGCACAGGACGAAACGCAAGCCGAATTCATCGGCCAGATCGAATAGCAAATCACCGGTCTCGGTGCTGCCGTGGGCGTGGTAGAGGTAGTGGTGATCGGCGCAGGTGGTGACGCCGGACAACAGTAACTCGACCATGCCCAGCCGCGCGGCGATTCGTGCCAATTGCGGCGTGAAGCGGTTGAGGCGCGGGTAGGGCACGCTGGCGAGCCAGCCTTGCAGATCCTGATTCAAGCCTTCGGGAACGGCTTTGAGCAGGTTTTGAAACAGGTGATGGTGGGTGTTGATCCAGCCCGGATAGACCACGCAGTGGCGCGCATCGATCACCCGTTCGCCGGTATGTGGCTCAAGGTTGGCGGCCATTTCAGCGATCCGGCCATTCACCACGCGGATGTCCACGGCGCCTGCACGGGCACGCGGGCCGCGCAGGCCGGTCATGACCGCGACAGGGTTTTTGATCAGGATGTTTTGCAATTGAGTCATGGCAGGCTCCAGTTCAGAGGATGTGCGAGGCGGACTTGCTGGCGGTGGAGTCGGGCACGCTGACGCCATTGAGCGCAGCATTGAGCAGCACCGATACCAGGCAGGCGATGACCACGCTGCTGTGCAGGAACGGCTGCGACCACTCGGGTAATTGTTTGAACAGGGTGGGCGCGAGCACCGGCACCAGCGCGGCGGCGAGGGTGAAACCGACGATCAGCACGTTGTAGCGATTGCGCTCGTAGTCGACTTTGGCGAGGGTCTGAATCCCCGCCGCCGCGACCACGCCGAACATGGCAATGCCGGCGCCGCCGAGGGCTGCGGTCGGCATCGAGGCGATGATCGCCCCGGCCTTCGGCACCAAAGCAATCGAGCACATGAGCAAGCCGCTGACCGCGACCACCCAACGGCTGCGCACGCCGGTCAAAATCACCAGGCCGACGTTTTCCATGAAGGCAATAAACGGGAACGCAGCAAACATCCCGGCGATGGTGCTGGCCAGACCGTTGGCGCGCAGGCCGTTGATCACCTGCTTGTCTTCCACGGGTTTTTCGACGATGTCGCCGATCGCCACAAACAGCCCCATCGATTCGACCATTTGCACGATCATCACCACCACCATGGTCGCGATGGGGATCAGGCTGAAGGTGGGCAAACCGAAGTAGAACGGATACGGCACGGTCAGCCACGGCGCTTCTTCGACGCTGTGAAAACTGCCCATGCCCAGGCCATACGCCAGACCTGCACCGGCCAGCATGCCCAACAGCACCGCCATATTGCGCAGCATCGGGCTGCCGTAACGGTTAACCAGCAGAATGGTCAGCAACACCACCACCGCCACACCGAGAAACGCTGGAGCACCAAAGTTGCTCGTATTGCGCCCGCCGCCGACCCATTCATAGGCAATCGGGAACAGTTGCAAGCCGATCACGGTGACGATGCACCCGGTCACTACTGGCGGGAAAAACCGCCGCAATCGACCCACGAACGGCGCCATCAACATGGTGAAAACACCCGCGCCGATCACTGCCCCGCAGACGCCGGCAAACCCCACCTCCGGGTTGCTGCCGATGGCGATCACCGGGCCAACACTGCTGAACGCCACGCCTTGCAGAATCGGCAGGCGCACGCCGAACTTCCAGAAACCGACGGTTTGCAGCAGGGTAGCGATGCCGGAACAGAACAGCGTGGTGCTGATCAGCGCCACCGTTTCGGCATGGGACATTTTCAAGGCACTGGCGACAATCAACGGCACGGCGATGGCGCCGATGTACGAGACGGCCATGTGTTGCAGGCCGAGGGTGAGCATCTGTCGTACCGGAAGAATGCGGTCGACGGGATGTACGGTGGATGCGGTTTGCGATGGGGATGTGGCTGACGACATGGGGAAACACCTCTGGCTGTTTTTATGCGGTAGAGAGGGGTATTCGTCTGATGCTTGCGAACCTGGGAACACTGAAGATCGGTTGCTGGAATGAGCGCTTGGAGTGAAGGGGAGCCTGTGGCGAGGGGATTTATCCCCGATCGGCTGCGAAGCAGTCGCAAATGCTGTGCATGCGGTTTGTCTGATCAACCGCGAGTTCAGGTTTTGGGGGTGCTTCGCACCCCATCGGGGATAAATCCCCTCGCCACAAGTAACCTCATCACAGGGTTCATTCCATAGATTTACAGTGCCTGATCGGCATCAGTCATTCGTGCCCGGAACCGCCATCCACCGGCTCCGATGCCTTGTTCAGCCTGCCAGGCAGGCGGCAAAGCCTTGATTCAGTGCCGCGCGGTCCAGGTCGCGGCCGATGAACACGATCTTGCTCGAGCGCGGCTCCGTGCCCCATGCGGTCGACGCGCGGAACTCCACCAGGCTGTGTACACCTTGCAGCACGTAGCGTTGGTCTTCATTGGCCACCGCCAGCACGCCTTTCATGCGGTACAGATTGTCGGCCTGCGAAGAGCGCAGTTCACTGATCCAGCGGTGGAAGGCCATCAGATTGACCGCGCCGTCCACGGCGATGCCGACCGAGGACACGCTTGGGTCGTGTTGGTGGTCCGCTTCTTCGTGGTGATGTTCGTGGTCATGGTGGTCGTGCTCATCAGCGCCGATTTCCATCAGCTTCTGTGTGGCTTCGAAGGCGCCGATACCGAGGATTTTCGACAGGTCGATTTGCGCATGGGTGGAGGTCACAAGATCCGCCGTGGCGTTCAATCCACGGATTTTGCCGCGCAGGGTTTCCACCTCTTCAGGGCTGACCAGATCGACCTTGTTGATGACGATGCGGTCGGCGCAAACGATTTGGTCCACGGCCTGATTGTCGACGCCATCCAGTTGCAGGTCTTCCAGATGCTGGGCGATGTGCTTGGCGTCGACCATGGTCACGATGGCGTCGAGTTCGACTTCATCGGCAATCGGGTCGTTGATGAAAAAGCTCTGTGCCACCGGGTACGGATCGGCGAGGCCGCTGGTCTCGATCAGGATGTGATCGAGCCGCACCGGGCGCGCCACCAGTTCACGGACGATGCGTACCAGGTCCTCGCGAACCTCGGCGGTGCAGCACACGCAACCGTTGACCATCTCGTAGATTTCTTCGGTTTCCGAGCTCAGCACTAGATCACCGTCGATGCCGACTTCGCCGAATTCGTTTTCGATCACGGCGATCTTGCGGCCGTGGTTTTCCTTGAGGATGTAGTTGAGCAGGGTGGTTTTGCCAGCACCGAGGAATCCGGTGAGGATGGTGACGGGGATTTTGGTGTTCGGGGTTGGGGCGTTGAAGGGGGTGTTCATCTAAAGCTCCTTACCTGTGTTTTTGTCGGAGTGCGATCAACTGTGGGAGCGAGCCTGCTCGCGAATGCGGTGTGTCATTGAGCGGTGATGCCGACTGACCCACCGCTTTCGCGAGCAGGCTCGCTCCCACCGCTTTCGCGAGCAGGCTCGCTCCCACAGGGTTCGGGGTTTTCTCGCCAGCGGGTGGCAGTACCGGCATCGAGCCCGAACAGGTCGAGCACCCGGCCGAGGCTGTGGTCGACCATTTGCGCGAGGTTTTCCGGGCGGGCATAGAAGGCCGGTACCGGCGGGGCGATGATTCCGCCCATTTCGGTGACGGCGGTCATGTTGCGCAAATGGGCGAGGGTCAGCGGGGTTTCGCGGGCCATCAGCACCAGCGTGCGGCGCTCCTTGAGGGTGACGTCGGCGGCGCGGCCGATCAGGCCCGACGCGGTACCGGTGGCGATCTCCGCCAACGTGCGCATCGAGCACGGCGCAACCACCATGCCCAGACTGCGGAACGAACCACTGGCGATCCCGGCGGCAACGTCGTCTGCGCGGTGGTAATGACTGGCCAGCGCAGTGACATCGGCCAGTTTGTAGTCGGTTTCGTGGGCCATGGTCAGCAGCGCGGCGCGGCTGATGATCAAGTGGCTTTCAATGTCGAGCTCAGCGAGCAATTGCAGCAGGCGCACGCCGTAGATGAAGCCGGACGCGCCGCTGATGCCGACCACCATCCGTTGGCGGCTCACGATTGCAGCCCATTGATCAGTTGCCGGGCACGTTCGAGCACGTCCGGATCGAGCTGCGCCTTGATCCCGTCAAAACCCGAACCGCGTGTGGCATCCAGTCCCATGCGTGATGTGGTGCCGTTGACCGAAGACGACGGATCAAGCGGACTGCCGGGCAAACCGTCGATCATGAAAACATCCAGATGCGGCTGGAAGTGCGTGGCCAATGCCCACAACACCTGACTGTCGTCCGTGATGTCGATATCGCTGTCCACCGCGATCACGGTTTTCAGGTACGGGTCCCAGCCGAGCAGCGCCAGCATGATCTGCCGCGCCTCGCCGTCGCGGCTCTGATCCAGCGCCACGTAGCAATGAAAATGCGTACCGGAGTTCGGGTAATGCACTACCGTGACGGCGGGGAAACGCGCCTTGAGCTTCTCGCTCATTTCCGCTTCACGGGGCAGTCGCGCCAGCGTCAGGTGTTCGGCGTAGCGGCCGCCCATCACGTCGACGAGCCAGGCGTCTTTGCGCCGCAGCAGGGTGTCGACGCGCAGCACGTTGTTGGTCGAACGATCCGAGGAGTAGCCGCTGAACTCGCCGAACGGGCCTTCCTCGGCGTAAGCCGTCGGATCAATCGCGCCTTCGAGCACGAATTCGGCATACGCCGGTACACCGATGCCGTAGCGCGGGGTCTTGACCAGCTCCAGCGGCGCGCCGAACAAGCCGCCCGCCACCGCGCGTTCATCGCTGCCGTAGGGTAAACGTGCAGCAGCGGCGAGCATGAACAATGGGTGCGCGCCGACCACCATGGCCACCCGCAACTCTTCACCGCGCTCGCGGGCGGTTTGCAGCATCCGCCACAGATGTCCGCGTGAATGCAGGCTGGTGGCGAGGGCCTGACGGGCATGGCGCATCGAGCGGTGATAGCTCATGTTGGCGATGCCGGTGACGGGGTCTTCGGCAATGATGATTGCGTTGGTGATGTACGGGCCGCGATCGCTGTCGAAGTGCTTGAGCATCGGCAGCAGCGCCAGATCCAGTGTTTCACCTTCGAACACTTCATCCAGCACCGGGCCGCTTTCCACGAAACGTGGCGGGATTGGCTGGTTGGCACGGGTCTGGAAGGTTTCGTGCAGCTGCGCCGGAGTGACGCCAAACATTCGGGCAATGCGGGTGCGGGAGGCGAACAGATTGGTCGCCACCGGCACGCCGAGACCGCTGACGTTTTCGCAGATCAGCAGTGGATCGCGGCCCTGTCCGGCAAGGGCGTCGACCAGGGCGGTGACGTCCTGATCGGCAGAAAGCGCTTGGGTGATAGTCAGCACATCGTCCGGGTATTCACGGCGATAGGCATCGATGAACGCGTGAAAGTCCTGAGAGTCGCCGAGCGTCGAACGGGTCATGGTTTCACCTCGTAAAAAGCAGGCACGCAGGGGTGAGTTGGCAATCAATCGACAAGCCGTTGGCCTGCCGGTCGAACGAACGCCGGATCATCTTCGTGCCTGTAAAGTCGCTGTGTTGCCCACATGAAAGCTGAGGAACCCCTGTGGAATGCGATTAACTGTGGCGAGGGGATTCATCCCCTCACCACAGGGTTCTCTTGTGTCCCAGGGATCTGCATTAACTAGAGATACGTAGTGGTCAGGCGAATATCTGCCTCAACCAGATCCTTCGGCGGTGGCGTCGGTTCGATCCCGCACAACCGGGCGATGTTGTTGCCCAGGTAGTCTTCCAGATGATCCTGATCAATCCCCAACCCCTGCGGCGCCGGCGAGCACAGCACCTCCAGCTCACGCAGCCACATGCCCGGTTCGTTCGGCGGTGAATCGGTGCCGAAGACGATCTTGTTGCGCGGCAGTTCCTTGGCGAATTCGACGATCCGCGACTGGAAGCACCAACCGGATTCGCAGTACACGTTCGGCGTGTCCATGGCCATCCAGAACGCTTCGAACGAGTAGTTGCCGCCAGTCTGGATACCGAAGTGGCCGATGATGAAATTGACCATCGGGAACTCGCGGATGATCGGGTAGAACATGGTCGGAATCGTGTACGGGCCGTCGCCGGTGTGGATCAGCACGACGATGTTGTACTTGGCGCAGACTTTCATTGCCGGACGCAACCAGTCCAAGGCCCGATCCGGGCGATAGCCGTGCATGTTGGCGTGCAGTTTGAGCATCTTGAAACCGTATTCCTTGATGTGGAACTCCAGCTCCGCCGCCCCGTTTTCCGGCCCCCAGCGCGGGTTGAAATTGAAGTTGCCGATGAAGCGATCCGGGTACTTCATGCAGAGCTCGGCGATGTAGGACATGTAATCGCGCACGCCCTCACGCCCCCGGCGGTTGCCGTCGCGATAACCGGTATTGCCCGGTGGCGGCTGGATGAAACCCATGTCGATACGGCGCGGCTTGCCGTTGATCATGTACGGGCCGTCCATCAGCTTGAGCATGCGTTCGCCGGTGAACGGTTCGCCGGTGTGGCGCCAGGCCTCGTCGACCAGATTGGTGGGGTGCAGATGGGTATCGATAATCATCGCTTCAGCTCCTGGCCAATTGCGTGGTGACGGGGCGCTTGAGCTGCGCCTCTGCTTCGGAAACGGAACGCGGTGGCGGGGTTGGCTCTAGGCCGATCATCCGCGCGGTGTTGTTGCCCAGGTACTCTTCGAGGGTGTCCTCGTCGAGGTTCAGGCCTTGCGGCGGTTCGTGGCACAGCACTTCGAGCAGACGCAGCCACATGCCCGGTTCGTTCGGCGGGGTGTCGGTGCCGAACAGAATCTTGTGCGTTGGCAAGACCTTGGCGAATTCGACGATTCGCGATTGCAGGCACCAGCCGGATTCGCAGTAAACGTTGGGCAGCTCCATTGCCCATTGCATCGGTTCGAACACGTAGACGCCGCCGGTCTGCACGCCGAAGTGGGCCATGATGAAATCGACGTTGGGGAATTCCTTGATCATCGGCACCCATTCGGACGGGATGCTGTAAGGGCCGTCGCCGGTGTGCAGCTTGACCGGGATGCCCAGCTCGGCGCACTTCTCGAAGCAAGGACGCACCCAGTCCAGTGCGCGATCAGGCCGGTAGGCGTGCATGTTGGCCTGCATCTGGACCATCTTGAAACCGTGTTCCTTGACGTAGCGCTCGATCGCCTCGACGCCGTTCTGCACTCCGCAGCGCGGGTTGTAGACGAAGCAACCGATGAAACGGTCGGGGTAGGTCTGGACCATTTTCAGGGTGTAGGCCATGTAGGCGTCGATGGATTCGCGGCCCGAGAGTTCGCCGTCGGTCCAGGTGTAAATCGTGTTGCCCTGCGGCGGCTGAATGAAGGCTTTGTCGATGCGGCGAGGTTTGCCGTTGACCATGTACGGGCCATCCATCATCTCCAGCAGACGCTCGCCGGTGAACGGGTCACCGTCATGCCTCCAGGCGAGGTCCACCAGATCGGTGGGATAGCAGCTGATATCGATGATCATTGAAGTCGATCTCCTGATAGCGGGGAAGGGAGCCTTGCGGCTCTCGGCATCCACGTCCCGGGTAATCGGCCATTTCTATGCGCAAGACACGCGCATTCCCTCGCCTGGTTGCATCCGGCCCGGGTGGGTGGCTGCTGGAGGCGAGTATTGGAAAGGGGGGAGGGGTTCGTACAATATTAATTGGGCGCGGTGGTGATACTTGGGCGATATGGTTTTGGTTTTTGTGGTGATTGTGCCGAACCCTTCGCGAGCAGGGTCGCTCCCACAGGGGGATTGCATTCCAACTGGAGAAATGCGGTCAAACTGTGGGAGCGAGCCTGCTCGCGAAAGCGTCAGTGGTGTGTATGCAAAGCCAACTGCTTGATCACTTCAACCACCGGCCCAACCCGCTCGGCTTGCCCATGCGGCCACACCGCATACAGGTTGTAATGCGCTGCAATCTGCGCCTCGTTCAACGCCACTAACCGCCCATTGCGCAATGCATCGGCAGCCAACAATCCCCGCACCAGTCCGGCACCCACACCCGCCTCGGCGGCGGCAATCAGATTGGCCGCATTATCAAACACCACCCGCGCCGGGGGTTCTACCGGAGGCATCCCGGCCGCATCCAGCCACGGAATCCATGAGCGCCGCGTATACCCCAACAACGGCAGTTCCAGCACCTGCGCCGGACTCAATGGCAACTGCAACCCATAGCGCTCCAGCAGTTCGGGAGAGGCCACCGCCAACACTCGATCGCCACAGATCTGAGTCATCTCACAGTCATCCCAATCGCCATAGCCATAACGCAGCGCCAGATCGACCCGCTCGAACGTGCTGCGATCACTGCGCGGCATCGACAGCAGCGTCACCTCGTAATCCGGCAAGCCATCGAGCAGTTGTGGCAAACGCGGATTGAGCCAGCTCTGCGCCAGTTCACTGTCGACATCCAGCGTCAGACGTTGCGCCACGCTGCGATTTTTCACCGAGGACAGTGCCCGATCAATCTGCGCCAGACCATCCGACAGCACGCTGGCAAACAACTGCCCGGCATCGGTGAGATTGCTGCCGCCACCTTCACGCACGAACAACGGCTGGCCGATGAAATCTTCCAGCGCGCGGATCTGCTGGCTGATAGCGCTATGAGTCAGGTCGAGCTTGCGCGCAGCGCTGGAGAAACTGCCGCTGCGCGCTGCGTGGATAAACGCGCTCATGGACTGCACCGACGGGTATCGCTTGTACATGTTGTTAGTCCTGCTTACACCGGTTGGCAGAAATCGTCGCTGGCCGCGTTTTGCCAAGGGTTCCAATAATCGGTCACCAGGCCCGCACAAAGACGGGCCGCTCTTTTGGAGCCTGACAATGATTGCATTCACGGTTAACGGCGAACGACGCGAGCTGGATGAGGCGTCCCCCTCCATGCCCTTGTTATGGGTACTGCGTGATCAACTGAAACTCACCGGCACCAAGTTCGGTTGCGGCATGGGCCTTTGCGGTGCCTGCACCGTGCATCTGGACGGTGTCGCGGTACGTTCCTGCCAAATGCCAGTGGCCGCCGTCGCGGGCCACAGCATCACCACCATCGAAGGTTTGTCGCCAACAGAAAACCATCCGCTGCAACTGGCCTGGATCGCCGAAGATGTGCCGCAATGCGGCTACTGTCAATCGGGGCAGATCATGTCCGCGGCCGCGCTGCTCAACACCGGCGCGGCGGTGACTGACGATTCGATCCGCAACGCCATGTCCGGGAATATCTGCCGCTGCGGCACTTACGGGCGGATTAACAAAGCGATCAAACGCGCGGCGAATGCGCCGAAGGAGGCGTGATGAGCCTCATCGACGATCGCGGTATCGAACTGCCGCGCCGGGTATTTCTCAAGCAAGCCGTCACCGTGGCTTCAGGTTTGGCGATTGCCCTGTATCTGCCGTCCGGCATCGCCGCCACTGATCCGAAAGCACCAGCCCCTGCCCGCGAATTCGAACCCAATGCTTGGGTGCGTGTACTTCCTGACGGCACGGTGAAACTGGTGGTGCACAAGCACGATTCCGGTACCGGCACGCAAACGGCGCTGGCCGCGTGCGTGGCCGAGGAACTGGACGTCAACCCGATGACCGTGCAGGTGATCACCCCGGAGGATCCGTTTTTCGAAACCTACATTCACCCGATCTGGAAAGTCTTCTCGACCGGCGGCAGTACCAGTGTGTCGCTGGAATACGACCGTTTGCGCATGGCCGGTGCCACGGCGCGGGCGTTGTTGATCGCGGCGGCGGCCAAACAGTGGAAAGTCAGCCCCGACAGTTGCGCCACCGAAGAAGGCCGGGTCGTCCATCCATCGAGCCAACGCAGCCTCGGTTACGGCGAACTGGTTGGCGTGGCGGCGCACCTGCCGGCGCCGGCCAACGTCAAACTGAAGGATCCGGCGCAATTCAAATACATCGGCAAACTGCGGCATAAACGTGATGCCGCAGCCAAGGTCTGCGGACGCTTCAAATACAGCATCGACGTGCAATTGCCGGGGATGCTGGTGGCGGTGATTCAACGCGCCCCGGTGGTTGGATCGAAGGTGATCAGCGTGGATTCGGTGGCCGCTTTGCAGGTGCCGGGTGTGCGCAAGGTGATCGCGATTCCGGGGCGGCCCGATGTGCTCGGCGGCAATCTGGAAGGCGTCGCCGTGCTGGCCGATACGTTCTGGGCGGCGCAGCAGGGGCGCAATGTGCTGGAGATCAAATGGAGTGATTCGCCACTGGCCGGGTTCGACAGTGCAGAACTGTTCAAGGTACAAGCGGCGGCCATTTCTGATCCGAAAGCACAAACCGTCAAAGCCATGACCCACGGCGATGTCAGCGGACAATGGGCGGGCGCTGCGAAGCTGATCGAAGCCGATTACACCATGCCTTACAAGGTGCAAAACCCGCTGGAGCCGATCTGTATCACGGCGCAGGTCAAGGACAAGGCGATCACGTATTGGGGCGGCGTGCAGGTGCCGTCCTCGGCGCTGGAAGCGGCGAAAACCGTGTGCGGTATCGACAAGGCTAATGTCACCATCAACGAGCTCGTATCCGGTGGCAGCTTCGGTGCACGGGAGGCCAAGTACTGGTTGTTTGAAGTGGCGTATCTGGCGCAGCAAACCGGTGTGCCAGTTAAGTTGCTCAACAGCCGCGAAGATGAAATGCACGCGCTGTTCTATCACCCGGCCACGCTGCATCGGGTCAAAGGCGCGCTCGACGCCCAGGGCAAACTCACTGCGCTGCAACTGCACGCGGTGTCGCCCGCCTCGCCGGAGCAGTGGGAGCCGGGTTACTTCGAGCGCCCGGATCACATGGATTACAGCACCACCGAAGCAATCACCGCATGGGATTTCGCCTATCGTGCGCCGCATCTGGATTTGAACTGGGTCAAGCACGAAAGCGGCGTGCCTAGTGGCTGGTATCGCTCGGTGAGTTTCATTCCCAACGTGTTCGCCGTGGAGGGCTTCATGGACGAACTGGCCCATGCAGCGGGTGCCGATCCGCTCGCATTCCGCCTGGCCAATATGCAGGAGCGGCCACGCCATGTGGCGGTGCTCAAGCAAGCTGCCGAGCGCGCCGGATGGGGCCAACCGCTGCCTCCGGGCACGGCGCTGGGGCTCGCCACCAATCAGGGTTACACCAGTTTTATCGCGGTGGTGGCGAGGGTTGCCACGGTCGATGGCAAGGCTAAAGTCGAGAAGCTCACCTGCGTGGTCGATTGCGGTCTGGCAGTGTCGCCGGGCGGCGTCGAAGAGCAGATCTATGGTGGGCTGATGTGGGGTTTGGGCCATGCGTTGTTCGACCGGCTCAATATCAAACAGGGCAGCGTGGTGCAGAGCAATTTCCACGACTATCGCGTCACGCGCATGTCGGACATGCCGGCCACTGACATCGTCGTGCTGGACGGTGAACCGAGCAAACCCGGTGGCGTCGGTGAGCTGGGCAGTCCGTCGGTGGTGCCGGCCATCGCCAACGCGTTGTTCGCGTTGACCGGTGTGCGTCAGCGCTCGACGCCGTTGAGCCTGGGGTAAGCCGCCATGGACCTGCGTCTACTGCGCTATTTCATGGCTTTGGCTGATGAGTTGCACTTCGGGCGTGCCGCCGAACGCCTGCATATCTGCCAGCCGCCGCTGAGCCAGCAGATTCGCTTGCTGGAGGAGGAACTGGGCACGCCGCTGTTCGAGCGCAGTCATCATCGGGTCGAGCTGACAGCGGCGGGGCAGATGCTCAAGGAGCAGGCGCCGCTGGTCTTCGAACAGCTTGAGCGGGCGCTGGATCTGACCCGCCAGACCGGGCGTGGGCAACTCGGCGAACTGGAAATCGGCATGATCAGTTCAGTGATGGTCGGTGTGCTGCCCAAAGCCCTGCACCTGTTCCGCGAGCGTTACCCGCAGGTCATCTGGCGCCTGCACGAGATGACCCCGGCGGCGCAGGTCAAGGCGTTGAAGGAGAAACGCATCGATGCCTGTGTATTTCGCGTCGGCTATGACGATCCGTTGTTGCGCAATGAATTGCTGATCTACGAACCGATTCATGTGGTCATGCCGGCAGATCATCCGCTGGCCAGCCTAGAGGTGCTGGCCCCGGCGGATCTGGCGCAGGAACCGTTTGTGGCGCTGGAATTGAAGCAGTCGCGGTTTGCCCACTTTCTTTATCAGTGCTGCATTCAGGCCGGGTTCACCCCGCAGATTCGCCAGCAGGTGATCGAAGTGCAGACCTTGCTCAGTCTGGTGCGCGCGGGATTCGGCGTGGCGCTATTACCCGCCTCGATCGAGCAGTTGGCGCCGGCGGGGCTGGTGTTTCGGCGGCTGACCCCGGCGCTGCCGGAAGTGCCGCTGTACGCTACCTATCGCGCTGATGATGCTTCGCCGGTGCTCAAGTTGTTTCTCGATACGCTGCGTGAACTGGTCGAGCAGTGACCCCCTGTAGGAGCTGCCGAAGGCTGCGATCTGTTGATCTTGATCTTAAAAAACAGGATCAAAAGATCGCAGCCTTCGGCAGCTCCTACAGGGATGTGGGTTGTGTGAGATCGAGGCGCACGATCGCGCACGGCTGCGGTCGTAACCTTCACATGGCCGTATCACTTGTGGAGATCCAATGAGCCAGGAAGTCCTGACCCGCGAAACCAATCGTCGCCAGTTGCAGCAGATCATCGCCGGGCTGTCGGATGGTGTGATTCTGCTTGAGCTGGATCAGAGCATTCTCTGGGCCAACGAAGCGGCGCTGGCCATGCACGGCGTCAGCCGTATCGGTGAGCTGGGCGCTAACGCCGACGAATACGCCAAGCGTTTCAGCCTGCGGTATCGCAACAATCACATGGTGCCACCGGAGAACTATCCGATCAGCCGAGTGGCGCGCTGCGAAGCCTTCAGCGACGTGCTGATCGAGGTGTTCGCCGTGGATGACCCGGAGCGTGTCTGGGTTCACAGCGTGCGCAGCATGGTGCTGACCGATCGCGAGGGTCAGCCCGAGTCGCTGGTGCTGATCATGAGCGACGTCACTGATTGGGCCAACGCCGAACACCGCTTTGAAAAGACTTTCAATGCCAACCCCGCACCGGCGGTGATCTGCCGTCTTAGCGACCTGCGCTACATCAAGGTCAATCCGGGGTTTCTGGAAATGACCGGTTATACTCGCGATCAGGTGATCGGTACCTCGGCGTATGAAATCGACATTCTTGAACAGGCCGAACAAAAGGATTTGGCCATTCAGCGTCTGCGTGATGTGGCGACGATTCCTCAGATGCAGGCCGAATTGCGCCTGCCCGATGGCGGCAGCAAACAAGTGATCGTCGCCGGGCAACCGCTGTTGCTTAACGATGAGCAGTGCATGCTGTTTTCCTTCGTCGACATGGAGTTGCGGCACAAGGCGGAAGTGGCGCTGCGTCAAAGCGAAGAGCGATTTGCCAAAGCGTTCCGCCTGACCCCGGTACCGATTGTGGTTTGTAGCGCCGATGAGCAGCGGGTTCTCGACGTCAATCAGGCGTTCCTCGATACGCTGGCCTATGACAGCGACGACGTGCTGGGCAAAACCGTGACGCAGCTGGAGTTTATCGACGACAGCGGTGCGCGTGCACGGTTGCTGACGGCGCTGGAAAAGAACGGTCGGATTGATCGGGTCGACGTGCGAGTGCGCAAGCGGGATGCCGATCTGCTGGAGTGCGCGGTGTCTGCCGACACGGTCAATATTCAGGATATGCCGTGCTATCTGCTGGTGCTGATGGACATCACCGAGCGCAAGCGTACCGAGCTTGAGCTGGTCGCGGCGATTGAAGAGGTGATGAAAGACGCTTCGTGGTTCAGTCGCACGTTGATCGAGAAACTGGCCAATGTGAAGAGGGTCAACTCGCCACAATTGCCGAGTATGTCGTTCACAGATTTGACGGCGCGTGAGCGCGATGTGCTGGGCTTGATCTGCGAGGGGCTGGCGGATAAGGAGATTGCGGCGCGGTTGAAACTGGCGCCGAACACCGTGCGCAATCATGTGGCAACGGTGTATTCCAAGCTGGATGTGCACAGCCGCAGCGAGGCGATTGTCTGGGCGCGGGAGCGGGGTTTGTTTTCCGGCGGGGGGAGCAAGGGACAGCGATAGGGTGCAAATGCACTAGTTCAATCGGTGCAAATTAGTGTGTTGGTGTGAAGGGGCTGTTCTTAGTCTGTTGGGGTGCGATACGAGTCTTTTCTGGCTTGGGATCGTGTCCCTTCGAAATGGCTTAAGGAACAGTTTCAATGATGAATCTTGCGCAGTTGCGTGCGCGGCTGGAGCAGAGTTTTTCGCCGCTTGCCTGTGATTGTTCCGTGGATGGGGATCATTCGCTGACGGTGAAGCTCTATCATCCGGTGTCAGGGCAGGTGGATCTGGTGATCAGTGGGTTGAAGCTCAAAGCATTGCGTACGCCGGAGTCGGTGGACGCGTTGATTGAGGAGTTGCGGTATGAGTTGGAGAGCAATTCTTTGCGCGCATCGACTGACACTGATTTGGCTTAGATCTCTGTGGGAGCTGGCTTGCCAGCGATGGTGTCGGTTTGGGCGGTGGTGTTTTTGCTGATTGAGTAGATATCCGGTTTGAGTACATATCCGTTGCTGCGGTAACGGCTGCTTAGGGTTCCGCCCTTACGGCGGGTCACTTTTTCCAGACGCCGAAAAAGTAACCAAAAAGGCTTGCCCTGACGTACGGCCCGCTCGCTGAGGCTCGGGTTCCTTCGCTGCGGGATTGATCCGGGGGCATCGCCTCCGGTTTGCTTCGCTGCACCTCCTCTCGATGTGTTCGACTTCGTCGAACGGTCGCTGCGCTCCCACCCCCGGATCAATCCCTCCACTCAGCCTGCCGACGGGCCTTTTAGATCAAGAGCGGTACTCGAGCTTGCGCTCATTGTGTTGAGTGGGGCGGCATGCGCCGCGTGCGGGGTGTTCTTATTTCCTTGTGGGAGCGGGTTTGCTCGCGAATTCGGTTGCCTGATAATCATCTCGTGAGTCCCAACGCAAAATCGACAGCCATAACACCCCGATACGTCCGGTTTACTGGCGCTTGCAAGCGTCTCGTCTATAAAGAATGAGTGGTCAGGTCTTGCGTGGCCGGTTCGGTCGCGCAAGTTGGTCTCCCATTTATCGCGGGTCGTCCTATGAACAATCTTGGGAAACGCGTGTTGCCGTTGGCTTTTCTTGCAGTTTTATTGGCCGGTTGTGCCAGTCCACCACCACCTCCACCCGTAACGCCACCTCCGCCGCCGGAGCGTACCTGCCAAGTCATCGAGAATACCGAGGTGGCCGGCGACGCTTATGTCGATGAGCAGGTGACTCGACACATCACCACCACCCGTTGCGTCACTCAATAGCACCCGAAGGGCGCAAGTCCCGGGTTGAGCGGGTTGTGCGGGTGGCTGATCTGGTCGCCACGGCGGTGTCGCCCGTGGCGGTGGCGTTGCTGGCGGGCGCGGAGTGTCTGGCCTTGCGATGGCTCTCGGTGCACTTTGGCGGGCAATTGCCGAAGGTGCTGAATGCCTGATCCAGAATTAGCAGGCTCTTGTGTCGAGGGGATTTATCCCCGATGGACTGCGCAGCAGTTCCCAACTTTTAGGGACCGCTACGCGCTGCATCGGGACGGTGCGACGTTTCGCTAAATCCCCTCGCCACAGGTCAGTCTTGGGTCAGGAAAAGGGAGTCAGGACAGGAATCCACCGTCCACATTCAACGCGACACCCGTGGTATAGCTCGACGCATCACTGGCCAGATACAGCACCGCACCGGCCATTTCACTCGGATCGGCCACACGCTTGAGCGGAATCTGTGTCAGCGCCTGCTTGAGAATCGCGTCGTTCTTCACCAGTGCCGAGGCAAACTTGGTGTCGGTCAAGCCCGGCAGCAAGGCGTTGCAGCGGATGCCGAACTGCGCGCATTCCTTGGCGAAGACTTTGGTCATGTTGATCACCGCCGCTTTGGTCACCGAGTAGATGCCCTGGAAGATGCCCGGCGAAATACCGTTGATCGACGCGACGTTGATGATGCTGCCGCCACCGTTTTCGCGCATCAGCTTGCCGGCTTCCACGGACATGAAGAAGTAGCCACGAATGTTCACGTCGACGGTCTTCTGGAACGCGCTCAGGTCAGTGTCCAGTACGTTGCAGAACTGCGGGTTAGTCGCGGCGTTGTTGACCAGAATGTCGAGACGGCCGAACTGTTCTTTGATCCCGGCGAACACCTGGCTGATCTGCTCCATCTCACCGATGTGGCAGGCAACCGCAGTGGCCTTGCCGCCAGCCGCGATGATCGCGTCGGCGACGTGCTGGCAGCCGTCGAGCTTGCGGCTCGAGACGATCACGTGGGCGCCTTGCTGGGCCAGCAGTTTGGCGATGGCTTCACCGATGCCACGGCTGGCGCCGGAGACGAAAGCGATTTTGCCGTCGAGGTCGAACAACTGAGTCTTGGACATAAGGGTTCCTTGGTGTGGGCCGTCAGAGGCTCGATTTCGCAATGACCTGCAAGCTCATCTGCTCCAGCAGTTTGTTCATGTGAATGAACTGCGCGAAGCGTTCGTCCTGGGTCTGGCCATGGTAGAAGCGGTAGTAGATCTGCTGCACGATGCCGGCGAGGCGGAACAGGCCGTAGGTGTAGTAGAAGTCGTAATTGTCGATCTGGATGCCCGCACGTTCGGCGTAGTAGTCGACGAACTCACGGCGAGTCAGCATGCCCGGGGCGTGGCTTGGCTGGCGTCGCATCAATTGCACCGGCGCCGGGTCACCGGCCTCGATCCAGTAGGCGAGGGTGTTGCCCAGATCCATCAGCGGATCGCCGAGTGTGGTCAGCTCCCAGTCGAGCACGCCGATGATCTGCATCGGGTTGTTCGGGTCGAGGATGACGTTGTCGAAGCGGTAGTCGTTGTGGACGATGCTCGAGGTCGGATGGTCGGCCGGCATCTTGTCGTTGAGCCACGCTTTTACCGCTTCCCAGTGCGGCGCATCCGGGGTCAGGGCTTTTTCGTAGCGTTCGCTCCAGCCTTTGATCTGGCGGGCGACGTAGCCTTCGGGTTTGCCGAGGTCCCCGAGGCCACAGGCCTTGTAATCGACTCGGTGCAGTTCGACGAAGCGGTCGATGAAGCTTTTGCACAGCGCTTCGGTTTTCGCTGAATCCAGACCCAGTTCCGGTGGCAGTTCCGAGCGAAGAATGATCCCGTTGACCCGCTCCATCACGTAGAACTCGGCGCCGATCACCGCTTCGTCGGTGCAGTGCACGTAGGCTTTCGGGCAATACGGGAAACCGTCGCGCAATTGATTGAGGATGCGAAATTCACGGCCCATGTCGTGGGCGGATTTGGCCTTGTGGCCGAACGGCGGCCGGCGCAGAACGAATTCCTGCTCCGGGTATTCGAGAAGGTAAGTCAGGTTCGACGCACCGCCGGGAAACTGGCTGATCGCAGGCAAGCCGGTCAGGCCCGGTATGTGTGCCTTGAGGTACGGATCGATCAGGCTGGCATCGAGTTCTTCGCCAGAGCGGATACGGGTGGACTGGTCAGTAAGCGCCATGCTTATCCCTTCTGCTTATTTTGGAGGCCAGACATCATTGGCTAATCTAATGGCGCGCTACGGTGCTCACAAGCGCGGGTCGGTCTTATAGGTTAGCGTGTTGCCGGATAATCACCTTTGGGAATGTGCAGGGCGGGCCACAGCAGACTAAGGTTTAGCGGGTATGCCGTGTCCAACAAGGAGTCGGGAAATGGGCTGTCCGCAAGTCTGTGCCACTGCCACATTGCAATGCAGCTTCGGTGCCGCTCCGTCGATGCTCAATGTGCTGCCGGTCAATCGCACGCTGACTGGCGGGATGCCTGCAGCGAACATCATGGATCACATCCCCTTGGTCAATATCCTGCCGTTCGGCGTGTGCACGAGCCTGGCCAATCCGATGGTGGCCGCCGCGACGGCGGCTGCGCTGGGAGTGTTGACGCCGATGCCGTGTATTCCGGCCACGGCCACGCCATGGATCCCCGGCGGCGCACCGACGTTGTTGCTCGGGGGGATGCCGGCGATCGATGCCAACAGCACGTTGATGTGCACCTGGGCCGGGGTGATCAAGATTGTCGTGCCGGGGCAGATGCAGATGTTGATTCCCTGAGCCTTGTGTTGAATGTGACGGCCTCTTCGCGGCAAGCCCGCTCCCACAGGGTTTTGCGGTATCAGTGCGATTATGCGTACAGCGCCGGTCACTGTGGGAGCGAGCCTGCTCGCGAAGAGGCCAGTGCTGCCAATAGAGAACCATCAGGCTTGTTGCGGATCCGCCCAGCGCTGATACCACCACCGCACCCGCGAAATCGGCTTGCCATCGGCCCCCAATGGCCGGCCATCCTCGGCAAACCCTTGCTCTGGCTCCATCAACTGCCCATTCACATACCGCGCCTCCACCGCTGTTTTCCCGTTCGGATGAAAGCGCTGATAGCGCCCCTCACGCACGCCATCCCGATAAAACTCGGCCTCCGCCACTTGCCCGTCCGGAAAATAATTGAACGCCTCGCCATGCAACAAGCCGCGCCGATACGTCGCCTTGCGCTGTAAAAAGCCCTCGGGCGCATAAAAACTCGCTACGCCTTGCAGCTTGTCCCGCACAAACGGCATCTGCGCCGAAACCTTGCCGTTGGGGTGATAGAGCAGGGACGTACCCTGCAACTCGCCCTGGCTGTACTGCAAATCCGCCTGTTTGCGCCCGTCATCCTTGATGTTCAACGGGCCGTCGAGCTGGCCATCCTGCAAGCGCCCCTTGAGCTGCTTGTCACTCTGCTGCAAATCCAGCGGTGTGATCGCCATGACTTCTCCTTGTTCAGTTGACCTGCACCAGACCGCCCTTGATCGTCAGCATGCCGCCGCCATCGACGGTCTGCGAGGCCGCGCCCTTGTTGGTCAGGCTGATCCCTGCGTCGTTGGTCAGGGTCGTGCCGGCCTTGTTGTCCAGTGAAGTGCCGGCCTGATTGGTCATGGCGGTGCCGGCATTTTGGGTGATCGAGGTGCTGGCCGACGTCGCCAGGTCGGCGCCGCTCTTGATCGTGAAGCTGCCACCGCTTTGCAGGGTCAAAGTGCCGCTGACTTTGATCGTCAGGTTGCCGTCCACCGTCAGGCTGTAATTGCCGGTGACCTTGTCGGTGTAGTTGCCGCCAGTGCTGTGGTTCTGATCGGCACCGACTGTCACCGTGCGGCTGTCCTTCACATCGAGGCTGTCGCTGCCGGTCTGAATCGTCACGCTGCGTTTGCCCTTCTCCAGGGTGACGGTCTCATCGCCGTCCTTGACCGTGCGGGTGCGGGCATTCTGCACCGTGAGGGTTTCGTCATGGCCGACGGTGGCAGTGGTGTCGTTGAGCACGTTGATATTCAGATCTTTCTGCGCCTGCAAAAACACCTCTTCGGCGTCTTTCTTATCCTCGAAGCGCAACTCGTTGAAGCCGCCGCCGCCCTTGGACGACTGAGTCTTGATCCCGGACTGGGTCTGATTCGCCGGCAGGGCATAGGGCAGGGCGTTATCGCCGTTGTAGACGCAACCAGTCACCAGCGGCCGATCCGGGTCGCCATCGATAAACGTAACGATGACTTCCTGGCCGATACGCGGGATGAACTGCATGCCGAAGCCCTTGCCACTCCACGGCAACACCACGCGTACCCAGCAAGAGCTGGTTTCATCGTTCTTGCCATCGCGATCCCACGGGAACTGCAACTTGATCCGGCCGTACTCGTCGGTCCAGATTTCTTCGCCGGACTTACCCACCACAATCGCGGTCTGCGGGTGCATGCGCGGTTTTGGCGTCAGCCGTTGCGGGCGAAACGGTGTGGCTTTGGGGATGGCTTCGAAACGGTTGCGATAGTGCTCATGGCTGACGTCGTGGGTGACTCGCGTCACCAACCAATCGATGTTCAGACTGGCATCGTCATGCCCGCTGAGGGTGAACCAGTGCCCCGGCACCAGCCAGCGACAGTCGCTCTCGCCGACAAAGCGTTTTTCCTCACTGCGCAAGCCGTCGACCCGCTGCTTGGTCAGCGTATCGCCGCGCGCCTTGGCGTTGTAACCGCCCGGATGTTCGTACATGGACAGTGGCCCGGCCACCGCTTCTGCCTGGTCGTACAGTGAAGTGGTCGGCGTGGTGAATTCATAATCCGTCGCCCGATACACCCCGGCCACCGCTTGCAGGCAGACCTGCCCGGAACGGATACCGTGCAACTCACGCTGACCCAATCCTTGCCCCAGATACGTGACTGTCGGCCCGTTGGGGATCGGTACGAAGGCGTCGTTGCTATCCCCCAACACCAAGGTGTGCTTGCCTTCATCGTGGGTGAAAAACCAGAAAATCCCTTCCTCCTCCAACAACCGCGAGACGAAGGCAAAATCGGTTTCAGCGTACTGCACGCAGTACTCGCGTGGGGTGTAGCTACCGGTCAGGGAGAGTTTGAAATCGGTAAAACCGTGAGCCTTGAAGATCGTGGTGACGATGTCTGAAGTGGCGAGATTCTGGAACACGCGGTTGTTGCTGGCCAGGGTCAGCCACCACAGCCATGGTCTTAGCAGCAACTGATAGCGCTCGGCAGTCGCATCGGCGGGGAGTTGGCGAATTTCCGCAACGAGCGCGTCGAACGGGCGCAGTTGCGCGTCGTTGTGCAGGGTGGTGGTGACGTGGGTGGCGACGGCGCTGGTCAGGGTGAGAGACGTGCCGTCATTCAGACCGTTGAGGGTTTGTGCGCCGAGCATGTTCAACGCTTCGTCGCCGGACAGCGACTCAGGGTAAAGCGCCGACAGCGAAGTGGCGGTCAGAGACAGGCTGGTGTTGCTGTCGGTGGAGCGGGGCATCGAACGTCCTCGCAAGCGTCTTGGATGGGAAGGGCTGGCAATGGTCGCTCCGGACTATGCGCCTCTGGCGGCGAAGGTCACTCGGGCTTCAGGGAAGTGTCGTGCCAGCGACTGCGCAAAAGCCTGGTCGGCGCCATTCAGGGTTTGCGAATAGGTGATTTCCCAACTGATCGACTCATCTGTGGTTGTTATCAGTTTGGCAAGTTTGCCCATGCAACCCTCTTTATAGAGATGTGCACCCAACCAGAATCCTGAAGACGCGTCGGGACATGGCATGCGCGTTATAAACAGTTCGATATGCGAAATTTTTTCCGGGATCTGTGTGCACAGAGAACTCCAGGCCCGTATGAAATTCTCTTCCGCATGGCCGCCCAACGTGTTGTCGACTTTCGGCGAGGTATATTCCACGGGGTAAGTCAGTGAGCGTTTTTGCAACGCAATGTATTGTTCTTCAGCCATTGCCGAGATCATTTTCGAGTGCGCCCCCGCGTCATATTTTCTCTCCATTTCGCGAGTGGCAATCAAGCGTTTGCTTTCCACGTTGGCCAGTTGCTGTGCTTTGACTTTCCTGACTGCGCCGTCGTAGTCATCCAGCCCATATGCCAATCTTTCTCGATGCAGCATCAGCGCTTCATGTTCGTAACTGACCTGACCGGACTTTACGGCCCGGTGCATGCCTTCCCAGTAGTTATGTTCAAGCTTTGCCGGATGCTCATGGATGATCTCCAGCTCTTTCCTCACGTTGGCCCTGACCGGTGGAATACGCGGTGCGGGGTCGAGTTGCAGAACCGTTTCGCCCATCATCGGCGGGGTGGCAGGTGTCTCATAGCTGTTGTTATGAAACGTCACCAGGTAGGTGTCATTGCGATTGACTCTGCAGACGCCACCGACATGGTTCTTGTCATGTTCTGCCTTGGACATTTCTGCGGTGCACAACGTCAAAAAAGTAGTCATGTCAGGGCCTTGATGAAGTGATTTCAAAGACGATGCATGGAAACGCTCGTGGCGCCTTTTGCGTCAGCTGAAACCCCATATCCGATAACCTTTCGACAGACCCTGACCGTATGCTGCTGCCACGGCGGTCATGCACAGCGCGACGCCCTCACTGCCTTCCAATGAGAACTCGCCGAAATTGGGGTCGAAAAAGAAACAGCTGCTGCTCTTGCCGAAGAATGCCCAAGGCCTGAAAAAGGCCACCGAGTGCCCGCCCAGCGTGCCTTTGATCGACAAAATGAAGTAACGGCAGGACGACGTCAGCACGACCTCGCCGATGGATTTTCCGGCCGCGGCGAAGCTTTGAAAGGCTTCCGCTTTGTGGCTGGCCAGTGTTCCCACGCCACCTGTTCTCAGTGCCGTCAACGTTGCCGGTGAGGGCGACTCCGGCGTGTCGCCACTGATGTCCACGTAGTCACTCTGAAAGTCTGAGGCTTGCCGTGCGGTGTGCTGCTCATGCAGCAAGCCGGTTTTCAGCGTCGGATCGACAATTTCCTTGAGATAGTCGTTGCCTTTTTTCTTGGCGATCAGCCATGCGGTGCTGACGCCGCGACAGATGCCATCGCGATTGTCGCCAACCAGTAGCAAGAAGCTGGATTGGCCAAAGTTATAGACGCCTGCGCCATGTCCCGCAATCTTGGTACAAATAGCTTCGTAGCTCATGTTGCCTCCTTGGTTCCAGCCACACGCCTGTGCCAGGTGCCCCGTGGCTGTGCCGGACTACTCCAACACCCACTCCGCCAACTTCCCCGTCACCTGCGTCATCAACACATTCTCGACATCCCGCGCTCCCGCCGCGCTGCATTTGGCAAGCACCGCTTTGACAATTCCCGAATCGAACTCGAACTGTTTGCCCGTCGCTGCTTTATAGCGGCCACGCAATTTCTCCAGCTTCGCCAGCACAATCCCTTCCAGCGTTGCCTCATCCAGTGGTCGATAGGCAACCACGGTCATGCGCGCCAGAAACGCCGGGCGGAACGCTTGCAGCAAGACTTTATGCAGTGCTTCGTTGAAGGCCTCACTGCCGAGTTGTGCCACGGGTGTATCCAGTAAAAGCTCAGCGCCGACGTTGCTGGTGGCCAGCATCACGGTGTTCTTGAAATCCACCACCAGCCCCGTACCGTCCTCCATCAAGCCCTTATCGAAGACGTTGTAAAACGCCTCCAGCACGTCCGGATGGGCCTTTTCGATTTCATCGAGCAGCACCACCGAATACGGTTTGCGCCGCACCGCTTCGGTGAGTACGCCGCCACTGCCATACCCGACATAACCGGGTGGGGCGCCTTTGAGTTGGCTGACGGTGTGCGCTTCCTGGTATTCCGAGAGATTGATGCTGATCAGGTTGCGTTCGCCGCCGTACAACGCATCGGCCAGCGCATAAGCCGTTTCGGTTTTGCCGACGCCGGTGGGGCCGACCAGCAGGAACACCCCGACCGGTTTTTGCGGATCGGTCAGCCCGGCGCGATAGGCCTGCAAGCGCTGGGCGATGGTATTGAGCGCGGTGCTCTGGCCCATCACTCGTTGGCCCATGCGTTGTCCCAGAGTGCGCACGGCGTGGGCCTCGTCGGCGAGCATTTTGCCGACCGGAATACCCGTCCATCCGGCAATCACAGCGGCGACGGTTTTCGCGTCGACCTGTTCCGGCACCAGCGGATCGTCCTGGCGGATCGCATCGAGTCCGGCCTCAAGGCGCAGCAGTTCGCCAGCCAGATGATCGATACGGCTGTCGGTGGTTTCATCGGGTTTGTCACTGTCGGCACGCTCGCTCAGGTCGAGCAGTTCGCGGCGGGTGTCGAGCAGTTCGCGCACAGCCACGCGCTCTTCGCCCCAGCGGGTTTCCAGTTCGCGGATCGCTTGCACGTTAGCGCTGGATTCGGTTTCAAGCAGGGTGATGCGTTCGCGGTGATCCAGGCCGGTGGCCTGTTCGCGGCGCAAGCGTTCGACTTCATCCTTGAGGCTGTTCTGCCGGTGGCGCAGGCTTTCCAGCGGTGGTGGCACGTCATGCTGGCCGAGGGCGACCCGGGCACATGCGGTGTCGAGCACGCTGATGGCTTTGTCCGGTAACTGGCGGCCGGAAATGTAGCGGTGCGAGAGTTTCACCGCTTCATGGATCGCCGCGTCGAGCACTTGCACACCGTGGTGCTGTTCGAGTTTGGCGGCGACGCCTCGGAGCATTTCCACGGCTGTGGTTTCGTCCGGCTCTTCAACTTGTACAAGCTGGAAGCGGCGGGCGAGGGCCGGGTCTTTCTCGAAGTATTTTTTGTATTCCATCCAGGTCGTCGCGGCGAGGGTACGCAGCTCGCCACGGGCCAGCGCCGGTTTCAGCAAGTTGGCCGCGTCGCTGCCGCCCTCGGCCCCTCCGGCACCGATCAACGTATGGGCTTCGTCGATGAACAGGATGATCGGTTTGTCGGCGTTGCGCACCGCATCGATCACGCCTTTGAGGCGCTGTTCGAACTCGCCCTTCACCCCGGCGCCGGCCTGCAAAAGACCGAGGTCGAGCACCCGCAGACTGACTTCCTGCAACGACGGCGGCACGTCCCCGGCGGCGATGCGCAGGGCCAGGCCTTCGACCACGGCGGTTTTCCCCACGCCCGGTGCGCCGACCAGAATCGGATTGTTCTGGCGGCGGCGAAGAAGAATATCGATGCACTGACGGATCTCGCCGTCGCGGCCTACGATCGGATCAATGCGTCCGGCGTGGGCATCGGCGGTCAGATCCTGGGTGTATTGATCGAGTACCGAGTCCTGCCTTGGCGCTGGATTGCCTGAGGATGACGCACGCGCACCGACATGCTCACGAGATTTTTCCGTCCACTCCAGCAGATTCGCACGCAGGGCTTCCTTGGGAATTCGCAGCAACGAGGACGCACTGTTAAGCAACAAACTGCGGCGCTCGTCGCGGTCTATCAACGCCAGCAAGAGCAGCCCGGAACGAATGCTGTCGATCCCCAACACACTGGCCTGCACCACCGCATCTTCCAGTAACCCCAACGTGTGCGAAGACAGTGCCGGCGTGCGCGTGCTGCCAGCCTTGAACAGCTCCAGAGCCTTGTTGATTTCCGCCGTCAGCGCATCACGTTCCAACCCGAACCGTGGCAACAGAAAGGCAAAATCACCGCCCTCGATGTCGAGCAGTTCCAGCAGCAAATGCTCGATTTCGACAAAGTGATGCCCGCGTTGCAAGCAGCGTTGCGCGGCGCGTTCGAGGGCGCGGCGGTTGTCCGGGTTAAGGCGTCCGATCAGGCTGGCCAATTCCATTTCAGGTGATCTCCAGCTGACGAAGACGGGTTTCAATGCGCTGCACGGCGAGGCTGGCCTGACGTTGCAAACCGCCGTTCCAGCTCACCAGTGCCGTCGCCTGACGACTGAGTTTCATCGGCCCGGCACCGCGGATCAGCAGCACTAGCGTCACGTCCAGATCCGGGCCGAAATACAGCGCGGCAAGGCTGGCCAGTGCCGGATGGGCCTCGCCGTCCGGCAGGAAACGCCCGGCCTGCGCCGAGGGCAGGGGCCCGAGCGTGAGGCGAATGCCGGCGTGTTCATCCCACACCCGAGTACCGGCGACGGCGCTGCGCCCCAGTTGCAGATTGCGCCCGCCGGGCTTGATGACGCTGCGGCTCGTGGGTGGAATCTCGCGCCAGGCGCCTTCGTAGGCGCTCAGCTCGACCGGCACGGCAAACTGCTCGCGCACAATCGCGGCGAACCCGGCCAGCGAGCGGCGGCCATCGGCAAACAACGCTGTGCAGGCCAACACTGCGCAGTCGGGAACCGCTTGGCGTTCTTGTAGAGACTTGGGCAGCAATCCGGTCAGCGCGCGCAGTTGCGCCTGTACCGGCGACGCGCCCGGTGTGACAAAACCGAGAGCGATGCGGTGTTTGCGCATTACCTTGTAGAGCAAACTGAGCAGGCGATGCTGGAACAGATCGAGAAATTCTGCCGGTGCATGATCCTTGGCCCGCGCCCGTTGTTGCAGCCATTCCTGATACGCGTAGGGCAGGGGGCCGTCGGGGCCGCCGAGACCGAAGATCGGTGTATCGAGGGTCAGCGGTTCGCCCGGTACCTCGTGCAGGCCTTCTATCTGGCTGGCGGCGAACATCGGCGTCAGTGGGCCGCGCAGTTTCAGCGCTTCCGCTTGCGGTGCGGTGCCGCTGCCCAGGGATTGCGCTTGCGGTTGCTCGCGCTCGAGCAGCAGCAACGCCTGCAACCACTCGAACGCTTGCGGATCGCGGCGCAGACGCTGGCTCAGGGTCAGAGCGACAGGGGCATGCCGGCTTGGGGTTGCCATGCCTTGATCTCCTTGTCTTCCTGCATCAGCACCGTGCGCACAAAGCGATTGGCCGTGGCGTACACCGAAAAGAACTGCGCCAGCACCGCCGAAAACAGTACCGCGCTGCTACCGACAAAATGCTGTGAATCGAGCTGCAATTGCACTTCAAGACCATTGCGCCAACCGCGCCAGGCATCGACGCCGACATGGCCGATGACCCGTTCGCAACTCAGACTAAACAGGCCTTCGATCTGGCGCAAAGCGCTGCTTTCATCGCGCAGGTTATGCAGATGCAGGATCTCCTTGAGGGCATCGAGCGCCTGCGGCCCTTCGACCAGTGACAGATGATTGAGGGTCAATTGCGAGACCAGCCGCCAACGCGAATCACCGTCCAGGCGCGGCAAGCTTTGCGGGCTCGGCGAGTTGCGCAGGCGGGCCCAGGCCACCGGGCCGGGGCGTTCGAAACCCAGCGGGGTACCGGCGGGCAGGCTCTGGGCGAGGTGCCGATTGGTGCAAAGCAATTCGGCGGTCAGGCTGTAATCGGGCAGATCGGTTTGCGGTTCGAAACGGGTATCGACCACGCTCACCAGCAGATCGCTGCCGAGCCGGTTCGGGGTCATGCCGCTGACTCGCCGGGCATGCCAGTAACGTTGTTGATCGCCGCCGCTGTGCTGACTGCCGTAATAGGCGGGTAGCCGCTGCACGCCGGCGCTGGAACTGGCGCGCATGCCACGAATGCTGTGGATTTCGACGCTGTTCTCGCGATGGCTGTCGGCGATCAGGCGGTACTCACTTCGGGTGCCGTCCGGGCGCAGGGGCTCGGAGGTGCGCGGGAACAGGTTGATCACCGGCGCGCAGCCCAGAGCAATGTCACTGCCCTGCAAATGCAAGCGACTGGTCGGCGCACGGTCGAAAACGATGTACAGATACAGCGTCGGGCTGTCACTGGCGACACCGCTCAGCGGCAGATCGAAAAAGTGGAATTTATCCGGGAAGGCGAAGTACTCGGCCAACAGACGCATGCCCGGATGCACGCCGTCTTCGTCGGGCAACATGACTTCGTCATCGCTGAAACCGACAATTTTCGGCAAGCCTTTCAGTGCAATCGGCACACTGCCCGGCGACCCTGCCAGCACCTGCACCGCATGGGCGCCGAGCAGGTCGTAAAGGCAGGCATTGACCACCGGCGACGCGGCCAGGTGGATGCGCAATTGCTCAATCCCAAGTTCTGCCCATTGGCTTTCGCCAAGGCAACGCAGGCTCAGGCGCAATGCCGAGCGCGATTGCGCGACACCGGTCAGCGCCTGCGCTTCATCACTGCCGAGCAACAGCGCTTCGCTCACTTCGATCGGCCACAGACACACGGCGGCCGAGGTACGAAAGTGGATGCTCTCGCCTTTGTTGGTGGTCACGAACAGCGGCGTGTCGCGGGGCAGGGGGTAGCCCTCGTCGAGGTTGCCTTTGCTCGGGTCTGGCTCGAACTGGACGATGGCGCAAGACGGCAACGGACGCATGGCCAATGGATACAGCTGCTCAAGCAGCGCATCGCTGAACTCGGCGTAATCGTCATCGAGCCGTCGTTGCAGACGCGCCGCCAGCAGGGCGAAACCTTCGAGCAGACGTTCGACATGCGGGTCGGGGCATTCGCCGGGGGACAGTTGCAGGCGCCGCGCGACTTTCGGATAGCGCTCGGCAAACTGGCCGCCGGCATGCCGCAGCCAGGTCAACTCCCGTTGGTAGTAGTCGAGCAGTTGCGGGTCAATCGAGTCGCTCATGGCGCACCTCCAGCCCCTGACCGCCGGGCTCGATGACAAATGCCACCGGCCAGTGCTGCTCGCCACTGCGCATCTCGCCGACCAGGCGAATGCTCATTTTCTGTGGTTGCTCGGGCAAGGGATTGACCTGAACTTCGCCCAGTTTCAGGCGTGGTTCGAAATGGGTAATGGCTTCGCGGATGTCCCGCGCCAGCCGACGGCGATCATCGCTGCGTTGCTGTTGCAGGGCACTCCAGTCGGCGATGCCGTAGTCAATTACGCTGGGTGGGTCGGTCAGTGCGCGCGGGCCACGGCGGGTGTTGAACAGGCGTCCGAGCTCGGCGTGCACCGAGTCGAGCAAGTCCTGCCGATCGAACTCCCGCGTGCTCTCGGTCTCGCTGGAGGCGAGGCGTTCGAACAGCGGCGGGAGCATGCCGGTGCCTGCCATGGCCGTCGCGCCGGGTTAGCTGACGAGCTTGTTGGCGGCCATGTCCCACGTCGACGCGGCGGTGCCTTCCTTGGTGCCGTCGTCTTTCTGCGCGGTGAGTTCCCATTTGATCTTGGTGAAGTTCAGCGAAACGGTTTCCACCGGTTTGCCCCCGGTACCCCCGCTGACGCTGACGTTCGACAGCACCACGTTGGTCAAGGTGTAGACGATGAACGGCATCAGTTGTCCGCTGCCTTCGGCGGCGTTACGCCCAATGGTGATGATGGCTTCGGGGATCGGCTTGCCGGCGCAGCAGTATTCGTTGAGGGACGGTGTCGAGCTGTCAATGAACTTGGTCACGGTGAATTCGCCGACGTGGGGTTTGCCGGAGGTTCGCTCCGAGTTGCTGACGTCGTTGGTCACCTGCATCGCCACGTTGTGGCTGTAGGACATGACTTCGATTTTGTCCGCGAAGCCCTCGAGCAGGCTGTCGCCTTTGATGTCGCCGCCGAGGTCGAGAATGATTGCATCCATCGCTTGAAACTCCTGAAAGGTGTCGCGCTAGATAAGGGAACAGCCCCCGCCGCACGTCGGCGGGGGCGAGCAGGTCAGGCCGCTACCGGTGGTGGCAGGGTCGCGACCAGGCGGATCGACGCCGTCAGTTCCTCAAGCTGAAAGTGCGGCCGCAGGAACACCGTGGCCCGATAGGCGCCCGGCTTGCCGGGGACTTCGGTCACGTCCACCCGCGCTTCGCGCAACGGGTACTGCGCCTTGATTTCCTGCGGCGCGTTGTCGTTGATCAGCACGTAATCGGCGATCCAGTTGTTGAGGTAGGTCTGCACGTTGTCGCGGGTCATGAAACTGCCGACCTTGTCGCGCATGATCACCTTCAGGTAATGGGCGAAACGCGAGGCGGCGAGCACGTACGGCAACATCGCCGAGATCCGCGCGTTGGCGTTGGCCTCGTTGGTGTTGTAGACCTTGGATTTGTTGGTGGTCTGGCCGCCGAAGAACACCGCAACGTCGCTGTTTTTCTTGTGGCACAGGGCGATGAAGCCGAGGTCGTTGAGCTCTTTTTCACGGCGGTCGGTGATCGCCACTTCGGTCGGGCATTTGAGCGACAAGTCGCCGGAACTGGTGCGGAAGGTATGTGCCGGCAGGCCTTCGACCGCGCCGCCGCCTTCAGCGCCACGGATCGCCGCGCACCAGCCGTACTTGGCGAATGCTTCGGTAATGCGCTGCGACAGTGCCCACGCGGCGTTGCCCCACAGGTACTTGCTGTGGTCGGTGCCGTTGACGTCCTCGACGTAGTTGATGCCTTCCACCGGCGACGTGTCCGGGCCGTAAGGCAGGCGCAGGAGGAAATGCGGCAGCACCAGCGACACATAGCGCGAATCTTCACTCTCGCGGAACGAGCGCCACTTGATCAGCTCCTGGCTCTCGAAGACTTTCGACAGGTCACGCGGTACGGCCAGTTCAGTGAAGCTGTTCATGTCGAACAGCCGTGGGCTGGCGGCGGCAATGAACGGCGCGTGGGCCGCGGCGGCGACGTTCGACAGTTTCTCCAGCAGGCCGATGTCCTGCGGGTGCCGACCGAACGTGTAGTCACCCACCAGCAGACTGAACGGGTGGCCACCGAAGGTGCCGTATTCCTCTTCGTAGATCTTCTTGAACAGCGCGCTCTGGTCAAATTCGACGGCTTTTTCCAGGTCGTTTTGCAGCTCTTTCTGCGTCACATTGAGCAGACGAAGTTTCAGCCGGGTGCTGGTCTCGGTGTTTTGCACCAGCAGATGCAGGCCACGCCACGAGGCTTCGAGTTTTTGCAGGTCGGGGTGGTGCAGCACTTCGTTGAGCTGGGCGCTGATCAGCTCGTCGATCTGGCTGATTCGGTCGTTGATCATCGCCACGGTGTCCTTGTCGATGGCCATGCCTTCGTCAAGCACCTGAGTGGCAAATTCCGCGAGCATGTCGCGGGCGTAATCCTGCTGACTGTCATCGTGGGCCATGCGGCCGTCGAGGATGATCTGGTCGAGCAGTGAAAGTGTCTCGGTTGTACTGTCGCTGGCTTGATTCTTGGCGGCGGCGGGCATGACGAATTCTCCCCTCGGTTAATTGGACAATCAGGCTTGCGGTTCGGCCGGGGCCTCGGCATCAGCTGCCGGGGTAGCGGTGTCTGGGCGAGCCGATTTGATTTCCTGCAAGCCTTCGGTGTTGGCGATCACGTCGCGCAACAGCTTGTCCAGGTCATCGTTGCCGTCGAGTTTGGTCAGCAGGTCACGCAGGCGCTGACGGGCCTCGAACAGACGACGCAGCGGTGTGACTTGCTCCACCACCTTGACCGGGTCGAAGTCATCGATGTGTTTGAAATTGAGTTCGATGTTGAGCTTGCTGTCGTCGCCACTGAGGGTGTTGTTGACCTGCAGCGTTGCGCGCGGGGCGATGGAGGCGAGCACCTCGTTGAAATTGTCTCGGTCGATTTCGGTAAAACGCCGTTCAGTCAGCTTTGCCAATGGCTCAAGCGGCTTGCCGGAAAGGTCGGCGAGGATGCCGACCACCAGCGGCAATTCCTTTTTCTCGATGGCGTTGCCGATTTCGACGTCGTAAGTGATTTGCACTCGGGGCGGGCGGACCCGGTCGAGCTTGTGCTGAGTACTTTCTGCCATGACGGCGGACTCCGATACGATGGGCGGGGGCAATGCATCGGGGAGGCCCGTTCATCGCTTTCCCTTGCTGGACCGTAGGTTAGAAAGGGAGGCAGATGACCTGTCGTTCCTTTGACAAACCTTCTTGATTCGGCTGTAGGAACCGAACTACCCAAGACGCTAGAACAGGTCTATAAAAAAGCAAGCAAAAACATTTTTCGACAGACTCGAGAAAAGGAAAATTCATTTTGTCTGGACGACTTTTTCTAACGTTGGCGTTTGCGCTGCTGGCGGGCTGCTCCTTCTTCGGGCCGAAGGTGGGCCTCGACAGCCTGACCCTCGACGTCGCCCCCAAAGCGAATGACGACACGCCGATTGCCGTGGACTTCATTGCCGTCAACGACCCTGACCTGCTCAAGCAACTGTCCGGCATCAGCGCCAGCCAGTGGTTCGCCGGGCGCGAGCAGTACCAGCGCGACTATCGTCAGTTGATGAGCGTGTGGGGACTGGAGCTGGTGCCGGGGCAATTCATCGACCGCCAACCCTTCCCGCTGGAGGGCAAGAAGGCTGCTGGACTTTTGGTTTTCGCCAGCTATAACACACCCGGAGCACACCGATTACGCCTCGATGATCAGCGCGAGGCATGGCTGAAATTCGACAGTCGCGAGATGAATCTGGTCAGCCGGGAAAACTGAAAAACACCGCTCGCCGCCGGCTTGCGGCAGAGTCGAAAGGAGTCGTATGAGTCTGCTACCTGACGCGGTTTGCTGGCACGAAGGCATGCAATTGCTGCCGCAGCATTTTCAGTTGCAGGGGCTGCGCGCCGAAGCGCTCGGCGCGCATCTGGCGCAAGCCTGCAATCCGTGGTTCTGGGGCGTCAGTCATATGGAGTTCGACCCTTCGGCGCTGAGCGCCGGGGTGGTGCGGGTGTTGTCGTTGCAAGGGACGATGCCCGACGGCTTGCCGGTGGATTTGCAGGCCGGTGTCGGGCCGACACTGGAACTGGACGTCAGCGCGGCGATCGACACCACCGACGATGCCACCGTCACCGTGTTTCTGGCGATCAGCCCGATGTGGCGCGCCGGGCAACTGCTGCCGCTCAAGGGGCGGATGCAATCAGTGGTCGGCGACGCCTTACCCGATCTCACCAGCGGCGAATTCCCCGAATCGATTACCGTGTGGCGACCTAACCCACGGCTGTGTACGCAACTGAACAAGGCCGACTCGATCTGCCTGCCGCTGCTGAAAATCCGCAAGGAGGGCGGCGGCTTTCTGCCGTTGTCCTATACACCGCCGACACCGATCCTGTTGCCGGAATCCGCACTCGCTCGGCGCATCGCCGGGCTCTGCGCGCGGGCGCGGGAGAAGTGCCTGTTTCTCGGCGGCCGCTTGCGTCAGGCGCAACAGGCCGGCAACCAGGACGATGCGCTGGAAATCCGCCGTCAGTTGACCGCGTTGTGGGCGCGTCTGCCGGAAGTCGAAGGCACACTGAACAGCCGCATCGCTCATCCGCAAACCCTGTATGTGCAGTTGCTCGGCATGGCCGGGGCGTGGGCGGCGCTCGATCCGCTGGCCGGCGTGCCGGCGTTTGCGCCGCTGGATTTCCTTGAGTTGCAGCGCGGCTATGACGCGGTATTGCAATGGCTGGAAACCACCCTCGAACTGATCCGTGCCGGCTATCACAGCCTGCCGTTCGAACGCAGCGAACAGAGCTTTTCGATCCAGTTGCCGGACGAGCAGCCGAGCCAGCGTCTGGTCATCGGCCTGCGCATGCCCAACGGTGCCAGCGAGCAAGCCGCGCTTGACTGGCTGCGCGGCGCGATCATCGCTTCGGCGCCGCACATTGCCTTGCTCAGTCGTCAGCGCATGAGCGGTTTGACGCACCAGGCCATGAGCCGCAGCGAGCAAGTGGCCTACAGCGTCGGCGATGACACGCGACTGTTTGTGGTTACCGCCGAAGGCGCGTGGTTCGACGCGCAACTGCCGTTGATGATCGCCGCGCCTGCTGCGAAGCTGACCAGCAGTCCGTGGCAAGTGGTGCTGTTTGTCGCCCAGAACAGTGAAAGTGCCTGATCACACAAGGAACGCCGTATGTCGCAAGGAAGTGCCGCAAGCCTGGGGTTGCAGGACGCACCGTTGAGCAGCGCGTTCCGCCAGACATGGCAGCAATGGCAACAGGACTGGGTGCAATTGCCCAAGGACAGCGAGGACGAAGCGGCGCTGGTCGAGACTGTGGTCGAGCTGTCCACCCAGGCTTCACAACGTTTGTGGCGCACCGCGTATTCGCGGGTCGGTGACTCGGCAACCGAACAGGTCAAGGCACTGGTTTATGCGTTCGTTGCACTGGTCGACGAAACCCTGCTGTTCACGCCGTGGCCGGGGCAGGGCGCCTGGCAGGATAAGCCGCTGGAGTCGCGCCTGTACTCCAGCCGTCAGGCCGGCGAGCAACTGCCGGCAGCGATTCAAACCCTTCTCGACGAACAACAACCGACCACCCGCGATCTGGCCAACGTGTATTTGCAGTGCCTGATTCTTGGTTTCCACGGCCGTCTGCGCGGTGAACACAGCCAGGCGCAACTGGAAAAATGGCGTCTGGCGCTGTTCAACTTCGCCTGGCAAGACGAAGCCACCTATGCCGACGTCAGCCGCCGGTTGGTACAACCCTCGCTGGCCACACCGTTGCAGTTGCCGGTACGCACCGCGCTGCCGGATGGCTTTCGCCTGACCCTGGGCATTCTCGCCATGGTGTTGTTGTTGACTGCGCTCGGGCATTGGTTGTGGCGTGACGTCGGCCAGGAGCTGGCGCCGTTACTGCAAAGCGGTGAGGTGCAGAGTGCGCCGGAGCAAGACTCATGAGCCCGCTGACGATCGTTGCGTGGGTCGTCGCGTTGCTGTTGTTGCTGGTGATCATCGGCGTGGCGGTGTGGTGGTTGCGCACCCAGAGCGGCGCGGCGATCCGCAGTTTCTATGCGTCCGTGCGCCATATGGAACGCGACCAGGGCAACCTCGACCGCTATCAACTGCCGTGGCTGCTGATGCTCGGCGACGAAGTGCAGGGCACACAACTGGTAACGGAGTGGCGCCTGCAGCCGACCGACAAACCGGCGTGGTTCGGGCGCTGGTGGTCAGACCCCGAAGGCGCAGTACTGGTGGTGCCGCAGGCCTTGTTTCTGCCGGATGACGGCATGCATTTACAGCGCGGCAGTTGGTGGCGGCTGCTGGGCCTGATCCTGCGGCTACGCAGCAAACGGCCGCTGGACGCGGTGATTTGGACTGTACCGGCCAGTCGGCTGAGCAATCTTGAGCAAGCAACACAGTTGGGGCTGGCCGCGCGTCGGCGCTTCATCGATCTGCTGCAACGCTTCGGGCTGAGCGTACCGGTGTACGTGATTGTCACCGGTCTTGAGGAGTTGCCGGGGTTTCAGGAACTGATCAGCGCCTTGCCGGAAGAGGCCAGCGAAGCCACGTTGGGCTGGTCGTCACCCTATGCGCGCGATGCCGTCTGGCAGGGCCAGTGGAGCGATCAGGCACTGGATCGCCTGCACCGGGCTGTGGCTGAGGCGGTGATCGAAATCGGCACCTTGTCCGGGCAGCTGAGTGCGGATTTATATGCCTTGCCGGATCGTCTGGAGACCTTGCGCCGCGGTTTGCAGAACGTGCTGGAACCGGTGTTTCAGGGCAATGCGCAAGGTGAAGCGCCGTGTTTTCGCGGCGTGTATTTCACCGCCAACGTGGCCGGTGAAGAGGCGCAGGACGGTTTTGCCGTGGACGACAGCGGCTTGCAGCGCAGCGCGTTTGCCCGGCAGTTGTGGCGCCAGCGCCTGGTTGGCGAGCGAGGTCTGGCGCACAGCGTGCCGCGCCTGTTGCGTCTGCGCCAGCGCTGGCAACGGCTGACCGCGGGGATCGCGCTGGTGGTGGGGGTAGTCTGGGCGGTGGCGATGCTGTGGGTCTGGCAGGCATCGGTCAAGGATGCCCACGAACTGGCGCGGCAGATGCAGGGCGCACAAAAAGGCTACGTGGCGATCAGCGATGAGGCGCAGCGGATCGACTCGACCCGGCGCAACGTGCAGACCTTCTGGCGGGTACTGGAACGCGCCCCGCACTGGAACTATGCCTCGCTGGTTTTCCCGACGTCGTGGTTTTCCTCGCTCGACAACCAACTCGAGCAGGAAGTTTTGCAGTCCACTCAGCGCCATATGGTGGTGCCGTTGCATGACCTGCTGAGCGCGGAGCTGGCGCAAATCAAGGCGATCCGCAGCACCGACCGGCGCAGCAGTGTCGAAAGCGACGACCCGGCGCAGTGGCAGAACTATCTGAAAGCGACCGATCTGGTGGATCGGGCGCTGCGTCTGGAGCAGCAGAACCAATTGTTCAATCAGGTGCAAAACAATCAGCGCACCCCGCTGGACGATTTGGTGCAACTGAGCAACAACGCGCTGTCGCTGAATCTCAACACCGGCACCTTGCCCTATGCGGCTTACTACAATCGGCTGCTGGTGGCAGGGGAAGACGGCAGTTTGCAGGCGCTCGACCTGAGCGTCGACCGGCCACTGATCGTCAGCCATTTTTCCGGATTGATGCAGCGCTGGCTGGATCAGTATTTTCTCGCCGACAACTTTGTCAGCAAGGCCGGTTATCTGAAGTTGCACCTGGATCAACTGGAGGCCGGCAGTGGCAACAGCCTGCGCGATCTTGAAGACCTGACCGCGCTGGTCGACGACCTGCAAGCGGCGATTGCCCTGACCAATGCGACGTGGAGCCGTGGCAAGGGGCAGGAATTGGTGCCGGGTTATGGTGATTTCCTCGCCAAAGTGGGCAAGAGCACATTGCTGGGCGCCCAAGTCCAACAAGACCTCGACACGCAAGCGTCACGCTTGCAGCAGAGTTTCCGCGATCAATGGATCGCCCAGATCGGCTCGCGGGACAACCTGCTGGTGCAGCAAGCCAGCGGGCAACTGGCCTTGCAAGATCATGTGGTGAAGCTCGATAGCGCAATACAGGCGCTGTTCAAACGTGACTTCGTTTCGGCCGCCCTGCGTGCCAGCGAAGACAACGTCAATATGCAAGGTCAGACCGTGGACGGCGATGACCTCAATGAATCGCTGAAGTATTTCGCCGACTACAACAGCTACATCGCCGAAGAACTGCCACGCATTCCGCCGGACTATCGTGTTGCGGTGCTTAAAGCCGCCGAGCGTGCCGCGGCCCAGGTGATGTGGTTGAGCCTCAAGGATCACAACGATCAGACGCATCCTTACGCCGTGTTCAACGTTCAGGCCGAGCAAGCCATGGACTTGCAGAAGGCCTTCGTCGAGGTGCATCGCCCGGACCTCGCCACGCGCCTGCAAGCGGCCCTCAATCGCCGTGCCATGGCGCAGATTGTCGGTGGTCTGGATGAAATCACCGCGCAACCGCTGTTCGGCGGGCGTGCCGAAATCAGCCAGTGGGACGGTTCGAAAAACCTCGGCCTGGAACTGTTCGGCGCCAGCGATGTGCAGGATCTGAAGCTGAGCCTCAAGCAGCAGTTCAACACCATGCTCGGCATCACTGAACGACGGACGTCATCGTTGCAGTGGCTGATGACGCAGCAGCCCAATCTGTCGGCGCTGGATTATGAACGTGTGACGCAGTTCAGTGCGCTCAACGACGAACTGCGCAAATACAAAGAGGCCAACCCGGCCAGTTCGCCAGCGCAGATCGAGCAACTGGTCAGCCGCGATTTCATCGAAATGGACGTCAATTCCTGCCTGCAAATGTTGCAGACCGCCAACGTTGCGGGGGGACGTGGCACGTTGGCGATGCGCGCGGTGGAGTTGCAACAGGAAGCCATGCAGCGTTGCCAGATGCTGCAAGTGCAACAGGCCGCCGCAGCGTGGAATGAGCTGGCCAACTACTTCAATCAATATCTGGCGGATCGCTTTCCGTTTGCCAACGGCGTGCAGATGCAGGACGCCGACCCGGCGCGGGTTGAGTATTTTCTGCAGTTGATCGACAAACGTCTGCCGGTCGCTCAGGCCGGTCTGGCCACCAACCAGACTCCGGAACGCCTGGCGGCAGCGGATTTTCTCAACCGCCTGAAGCAGGCCAGCACCTGGTTGACGCCGCTGTTCGTGCGCGACAAGAGCGGCATCCTCGGTGTCGAGCTGGACGTGCGCTGGCGCACTGATCGAGATGATGAACAGGGCGCCGATCAGGTGATTGCCTGGGGCTTGCTCGCTGGCAATCAGCAGATCAACTATCCGGCAGCCGAGCAACCGAACCTGCGCTGGATGGTCGGCCAACCCATCCGCCTGACCCTGCGTTGGGCGCGCAACGGCAAGGAGCGCCCGGTCAATGATCCATTGCAACCGAATCTGGTGGTGCGTGATCTGGAGGCCGGTTGGGAGTACGGCGGGCCGTGGTCGTTGCTGCGCCTGATGCGCGCGCATTTCTCGGTGCAGCGTCAGCCAAATGTGGATTACACCGATTTCCCGCTGACATTGCGTTTGCCCGTGACCGGCTCGCCCGACAGTGTCACCAGCGACTTCACACGAATGTTCGTGCGCCTGTCGCTGATGAGCCAAGGCTCAAAGCTGCCGCTGTCGATAGCACCATTGCCGACTCGCGCGCCGCGTTCGCCGTTTCAGGTGACCGGCAGTACAGCCGCTCTTGAATCGCAGAAGGAGGACTTGTGAGCCTGCCATCGACTACGTTGCCGGACTTGATTGACCAGTTGCTCACGCCGATCAGCGCGGAGGCGCCTTGCGGCGTCGATCTGCGTTATGAACGCGAGTTCGACCAGTTGCGCGACCTGCGTCGTGAAGACGACGCCAGCCTGCCGACCGGCGTCTGGCAATCGACGCTCAAGCGCGCGAACTGGCCGGACGTCGAGAAACTGACCACGACTTTGTTGCTGGAACGCAGTAAGGATCTGATGCTCAGCGCCTGGCTCGGCGAGGCGTGGCTGCACCTGCAAGCGGTGGACGGCTTGCCCGGCAGTCTGGCGCTGGTCGCCGGTTTGTGTGAGCGCTTTCCCGAGCACCTGCACCCGCAGGCCGAGGATGGCGACCAGTCGTGGCGGGTGATTCCGCTGGAATGGCTGGTGCGCCGGTACAGTGAAATATTGCTCACTCGGGTGCCGTTGTTCGGCAGCCGCAACAGCGATTTCGAGGCCTACACCCTGGAAGTCTGGCGGCGTTTGCAGGTACAGCAGGTGCAGGCCAACGACAGCAAGAACGCCAAGACCTCGGCGGAAACGGCGCGCAATGAACAGAAGAAACTCAACGAGCAGATCCGCGCCACGCCGCTGGCCTTCTGGCTGCGCACTCAGGGCAATCTGCTGCTGAGCCTGCAACACCTGCAACGGCTCGACACCTGGAGCGATGCCTTTCTGGGGGCTCTGGCGCCGGGGTTGCGCCCCCTGCAGGACACCATTCAGGCGTTGCTGAAACTGGTCCAGGAGTTTATCGCCATGCACCCACAACAGCCGGCACCGCCACCCCCTCTGGTCGAAGCACCCGTTGCCGTCGCGCAGCCGGAAGAACCTGCGCCGGTGGCCTTGGCCTTTCGTGAACCGGCCAATCGCGAAGAGGCGTATCGTCAACTGCTGCTGATCGCCGAATACCTGGCGCGCACCGAACCCCACAGCCCGGTGCCGTACCTTATCCGGCGAGGGGTCGAGTGGGGCAACAAACCGCTGAGCGAATTGCTCGGTGAGCTGATCAGCGCCGACGCTGAGTCGCGGCGCTTGTGGACATTGCTCGGCGTACTTTAGTGCACGCGCTGGCTGCTGAGTTTTGGCGGTAACTGGATCGGCGTAAGCACCGGTTGCCCGGAGAAGAACGCCACCAGGTTTTTCCCTACCAGCTCCACCGTGCCTTGCGTGGCTTCCGGCGAGAGACCGGCAACGTGGGGCGTGAGCAGCACATTGCTCAGGGCTTTCAGCGCCTGCGGCACTTGCGGCTCATGGTCGAAGACATCCAGCGCCGCACCGGCAATGCGCCGCTGCTCAAGCGCGGTTATCAGATCCGCCGTGGCAATCACACTGGCCCGGGCGATGTTGACGATGAAACCTGTCGGGCCGAGCGCATCGAGCACCGCACGGGTCACTAAATGCTGAGTGCCGATTCCGCCCGGCGTGGCGACGATCAGGAAGTCCGAGGCCCGCGCCAGTTCCGTCGGTGTCGAGCAGAACGCGTAGGGCACGTCATTGCGCACTTGGCGGCTGTGATAACTGATCTCCATATCGAAACCGAGGTTGGCGCGTTTGGCTATCTCCAGCCCAACCGCACCCAGCCCGAGAATGCCAAGGCGCTTATTGGCCAGCGACGGACGCATGATCTTCGGCCATTCGCCCCGACGCACAGCGGCATCGCAGTGCGGAATATCCCGAACCAGTGCCAAGAGCATGGCCATCGCATGGTCAGCCACCGACGAGGCGTTGACCCCGGCGCCGTTGGTCACAGTAATTCCCCGGTCGCTGGCGGCTTGCAGGTCGACATGTTCGTAACCGGCGCCAATCACCGTGATGATTTTCAGTGAGGGCAGGGCGGCGATTTCGTCGGCGGTCAGGCCCAACGGGCCACGGGTCAGCACCGCGTCAATGCGCGGGCCATGGGTGGCGATGGCTTGCGCGCGTTCGGCAGGCGTGGGGGCGAGGATCAGGTGAAAGCCCTGATGCTCGAGAATCGGCAGGTAATCATTGATGGTTTCAACGAGTACCAGAACGGTTGCGGGCATTGCGCGGCTCCTGTGATCGTTGTTGGTTCGGTCGCGAAAGTCGTTGCAGAGTGCTGATTCCAGAGCGGCTTGGCAATGGCCGGGCGTTGCTCCGTTCCAGCAGTGTAGGAGCTGTCGCGGGGAGCGCGCGGGCGCTTCGTCAGAAGGCTTTCGTGAAGCTTGGCTCAGCAGATCACGTGACGTACTGCGCGATGCCATTGCCGAACGACCAGTTCTCTTTCTTCACTTCCACCAGATTGATGAGCACGTCCTCCAAGCGCACCGCCAGTTGCGTGTGCAAGCTTTCGGCGATGGTTTTGAACAGCAGTTGTTTCTTCTCCACGGTGCGCCCTTCGCTGATGGTGATCTGAATGAACACCACGCCGTCAGTGCGCGGGATGCCGAGGTATTGCGGGTCGTAGATCAAGTGCTGACTGTCGTGTTCGGCGAGGATCTGGAAATTGTCGTGCTCCGGCACATCAATTGAACTGCGCAGGGCGGCGTAGATGAGTTCGCCGACGCGCTTGGCGAAGGTGGGGTCGGGGTTTTGTCTGATGTCGACGCGAACGAGGGGCATGGGCAGAGACTCCGCGGGGCAGGGGGACTCATTCACGCTAGACCATTTGGGGCTGATTTGAAGTATCCGGTGCCTGGGTGGACGTCATCGCTGGCAAGCCAACTCCTACAGGGATTCGTGATTTGGCCACGATTGCGTGAACAGCGCATAACCCTGTGGGAGCGGGCTTGCCCGCGAAGAGGCCGGCAGCCTTCACAAAGCACAACTTTTTTACAGCAATCTGTCAGGCGATTCGTCATGTTCTTGGGTTTATAAACGCAATTTGATGCGTCTGTTTAAAGACACCTGAAGTTACGTGCCAATGCCCACAAATTCTTGCGCCGTTGCCTACGCGTACGCCAGAATCCGCCGGCTTGTGCGCCTGGAGGGCGGTCGGTAACTTGGTCTGCATCACTGATTTCCAGTGATCGGGCTTAGCGGCCCGATATGCATCCCCGGTTGTACACAAGTCCTATCAAGTCAGACTTTTGTCTGCGCTCGATGGTGGCTGTGCGCATGGCATCTTCGGATGCGCCGGGTTTGGGATGCTTACCGGTCCGCTAACTTGCGCACAGCTGCCACCCTTTTGCTTAGCGGCGGAACGGTTGCAGCCCTTACAAGAGGGAAGCACCCATGTTCAAGGTAACGCCAAACCCGCCGATCTTCGATCCGGCATCCCCCTACGAATCCCCCAACTCCAAGAAATTCCACGAAGCCGCCGAGCGCGCCCTCGACCATTACCTGGTTCCTTCAGTCGCCGAGATCATGGCCGCGCCCTACGTCCCCAATCGCCTGTACATGGCCAACCCGGCCGCCAGTAACGAAGCCTTGCTGGCCGACGCCAGCGAAACCCTCGGCTCGGCCAACGTCACGCTCAACAACTTTGCCGCTCTGCTCGAAGGTACGCATCGCCAAACGGCGCTGGGCATTGCGCAGAACGTGATGCTGGCTGAGCTGGCGGTCAATCAAGTGCTCGATAAATGGGTGCCGGAGCAGTAGACCCAAACGGTGGCGGGGCGTGTAGCTCCGCCACTGTTGCTATGGCGGCTTTGTATGAGGCTGCCTACCCGACTCCCGGATTTTGCCTACAAATCCGCCGGATTCGTCCGCTATCAGGCACGGGATGAATAGGAAATCATGAGGGTACAAAGTAGTCCCGGCAGTCATTGCCAACAGCCAAGGAAGGCGCATGCTTCAGAACGATCGGGAAAATCTGGAACTCGAAAGGCTTCAAAATGAAATTCGTAAACTCGTTGTTGAGAGACTCAAGCTCATGGCGGAGGAAGGCAAATTAAAGCGAGAAAAATTCTGGTATCCAGTCGCGGTAGGCACTGGGGGGCTGACCGCGCTTGCTGCTGTATTAACTCTTTTGATCAAGTTTTAAGTTAACCCGGAAAAGAATAATCATGACCCTAGAAGAACGTGTTGCCAGAATTGAACGTCTGTATCAGGAGGGCGCCGAACTTGCTGAAGAAGCGCAAGACCTCTCACCAGCGGAAATCCGCTCAGAGTTATTCAGGTTCAGCATGGGGGCGCTATTTGCCTTGGTAGTGCTCATCATTGGGACGATAGTTCTCCGTTCGCTTTGAAACGTCCTCGGCAAGTTCGGCGCAAGACATGTTTAAAAACGACGCCGAACATACCTGAAGCCGACAGCAATCTCCCCAAAAACGACACCCCTCTGTTCTGCTCCGCACAACCATTCCTCAGCTAAGTCTTTGCTTCTGCTCATTTATCGCGGAGAATCGCGCCCCTGTTTCGGCCGGAGCATGTCTGTCGGTTTTTTCCGACGCGTCCTGACCGAGTGGCAAGTGACCGGAATGCGGAGATCCGACCGGATGAATGATCAGGCCAAAAGCGTCGACCAACGCTTTGATGCAGCAGCACCCGCTGAACTTTCGAGCTGGAATCGCCAGGACACCACCTGGATGTTGGGACTGTTTGGGACGGCCATCGGCGCCGGCACCCTGTATTTGCCAATCAACGCAGGATTGGGTGGCTTCTGGCCGCTGGTGATCCTCACGTTGCTGGCGTTCCCGATGACGTTCTTCGCACACCGTGGTCTGACCCGCTTCGTGCTCTCCGGTCGCGAAGGCGCCGACATCACGGATGTCGTCGAGGAGCATTTCGGCATCAAGGCCGGTGCACTGATCACGCTGCTGTACTTCTTCGCCATCTTCCCGATCCTGCTGATCTACAGCGTGGGCCTGACCAACACGGTCGCCAGCTTCCTCGAACATCAACTGCACATCACGCCGCCGCCACGGGCGATTTTGTCGTTTGTGCTGATCCTGGGTCTGCTGGCGGTGGTGCGTTGCGGCGAGCAGGCGATCGTCAAGGCGATGAGCCTGATGGTCTATCCGTTCATCGTCGCGCTGTTGTTTCTGGCGGTTTACCTGATCCCACACTGGAATGGCGGCATCCTCGCCACCGCTTCGCAAGTGCCACCACCGTCGGCGTTGCTGCACACGCTGTGGCTGGCGATTCCGGTGATGGTGTTCTCGTTCAACCACTCACCGATCATCTCGGCGTTTGCGGTGGATCAGAAGCGTCGTTATGGCGACAACGCTGACCAGCGCAGCTCTCAGATTTTGTGCCGCGCCCACCTGCTGATGGTGGTGATGGTGCTGTTCTTCGTGTTCAGTTGCGTGCTGACCCTGTCGCCGGAGCAACTGGCGCAAGCGAAGGATCAGAACCTGTCGATCCTGTCGTACCTGGCCAACCACTTCAGCAACCCGACCATCGCGTTTGCGGCGCCGTTGATTGCTTTCGTGGCGATCTCCAAGTCGTTCCTCGGTCACTACATCGGTGCCAGCGAAGGTCTCAAAGGCCTGATCATCAAGAGTGGCAAGCGTCCGGGCGCCAAGGCGCTGGACCGCATGGTGGCGGCGTTCATGCTGGTAATCTGCTGGATCGTCGCAACTCTTGACCCAAGCATCCTGGGCATGATCGAGACCGTCGGTGGCCCAGTGATCGCAGCGATTCTGTTCCTGATGCCGATGTACGCGATTCGCAAAATACCGGCGATGGCCCGTTATCGTGGCCAGGCGTCGAACGTGTTTGTCACCGCTGTTGGTCTGGTGGCTATCTCGGCGCTGGTTTACAAGCTGTCGCTGTAAAGCAAGATCAATAGATCGCAGTAACAAAAGCCGCTGTACACGATGTGTGCAGCGGCTTTTTTTCGCCTGTCTGGCGCCCATCAGAGGTGTCGCCTGACATGCCGCCATCGCTGGCTTGCCAGCGATGAGGCCGGGACAGGCTCTGACTATTCAGCAGGCATAAAAAAACGCCGCTCATCTCACGATGGGCGGCGTTCTTTATTGCGTTGTAGCGTTAGGCTTGAACGACCGGAATGTTGGCGTTCGCAGCAGCTTCACGGAACTCGGCGATCTGGTCGAAGGACAGGTAGCGGTAGATATCGGCCGCCATGCTGTCGATCTTGCCAGCGTATTCCATGTACTCCTCGACGGTCGGCAGGCGACCCAGGATCGAAGCAACGGACGCCAGCTCAGCCGAAGCCAGGTAGACGTTCGCGCCGTCGCCCAGACGGTTCGGGAAGTTACGGGTCGACGTCGACACCACGGTGCTGTTCGGCTCAACGCGTGCCTGGTTACCCATGCACAACGAGCAGCCTGGCATTTCCATGCGTGCGCCAGCCTTGCCGTAGATGCCGTAGTAGCCTTCTTCGGTCAGTTGGTGAGCGTCCATTTTGGTCGGCGGCGACAGCCACAGACGGGTTGGCAGCTGACCTTTGACCTGATCCAGCAGTTTACCGGCAGCGCGGAAGTGACCGATGTTGGTCATGCACGAACCGATGAACACTTCGTCGATCTTCTCGCCAGCAACGCTGGACAGCAGACGGGCGTCGTCCGGATCGTTTGGCGCGCACAGTACAGGCTCGCTGATGTCGGCCAGATCGATTTCGATGACTTCGGCGTATTCGGCGTCGGCATCGGCTTCCATCAGCTCAGGGTTGGCAACCCAGGCTTCCATCGCTTGGGCGCGACGTTCCAGAGTACGTGCATCGCCGTAACCTTCGCCGATCATCCAGCGCAGCAGGGTGATGTTGGAGTTCAGGTACTCGGTGATCGACTCTTTCGACAGCTTGATGGTGCAACCGGCAGCCGAACGTTCGGCCGAGGCGTCGGACAGTTCGAAAGCCTGTTCCAGCGTCAGGCCTTCCAGGCCTTCGATTTCCAGGATGCGGCCGGAGAAGGCGTTTTTCTTGCCTTTCTTCTCGACGGTCAGCAGACCGTTCTGGATAGCGAAGTAAGGAATGGCATGAACCAGGTCACGCAGGGTGATGCCAGGTTTCATTTTGCCTTTGAAGCGCACCAGGATCGATTCCGGCATGTCCAGCGGCATAACGCCAGTGGCTGCGGCGAACGCGACCAGACCGGAACCGGCCGGGAACGAGATGCCCATCGGGAAACGGGTGTGCGAGTCACCACCGGTACCCACGGTGTCCGGCAGCAGCATGCGGTTCAGCCACGAGTGGATGATGCCGTCGCCCGGACGCAGGGAAACGCCGCCGCGGGTCATGATGAAGTCAGGCAGGGTGTGGTGGGTGGTCACGTCGATCGGCTTTGGATAAGCCGCGGTGTGGCAGAACGACTGCATCACCAGATCAGCGGAGAAGCCCAGGCACGCCAGGTCTTTCAGTTCGTCACGGGTCATTGGACCGGTGGTGTCCTGAGAACCCACGGTGGTCATCTTCGGTTCGCAGTAGGTGCCAGGACGAACGCCTTGGCCTTCTGCCAGACCGCAAGCCTTGCCGACCATTTTCTGCGCCAGGGTGAAACCCTTGGTGCTTTCAGCCGGTGCTTCAGGCTTCTTGAACAGGTCGAACGCTGGCAGACCCAGCTCGGCGCGAGCCTTCTCGGTCAGGCCACGGCCGATGATCAGCGGGATACGGCCGCCGGCGCGGACTTCGTCCAGCAGAACCGGGGTCTTCATTTCGAAGGTGGTCAGGACTTCGTCGGTGCCGTGTTTGCAGACTTTGCCAGCATGCGGGTACAGGTCGATCACGTCGCCCATGTTCATGTTGGAAACGTCGAACTCGATTGGCAGTGCGCCGGCATCTTCCATGGTGTTGTAGAAGATTGGTGCGATTTTGCTGCCGAAGCAGAAACCGCCAGCGCGCTTGTTCGGCACGTAAGGCACGTCGTCGCCGAAGAACCACAGCACCGAGTTGGTAGCGGATTTACGCGAGGAACCGGTACCGACCACGTCACCGACGTAGGCGATCGGGAAGCCTTGACCGCGCATTTCTTCGATCTGCTTCATCGGGCCGATGGCGCCCTGCTGATCAGGAACGATGCCGTCGCGAGCCATTTTCAGCATGGCCAGTGCGTGCAGCGGGATGTCTGGACGCGACCAGGCGTCTGGAGCAGGGGACAGGTCGTCGGTGTTGGTTTCGCCAGTTACTTTGAAGACGCGCAGGCTGATCTTGTCGGCCAGGGTCGGGCGGTTCTTGAACCACTCGCCGTCAGCCCAGGATTGCAGCACGGCTTGGGCGTGAGCGTTGCCGTTCTTGGCTTTTTCCGCCACGTCGTGGAACGCATCGAACATCAGCAGGGTGTGCTTGAGTTGCGCGGCAGCGACTGGCGCCAGTTCGGCGTCGTCCAGCAGGTCAACCAGGGTCACGATGTTGTAGCCGCCCTGCATGGTGCCGAGCAGTTCTACAGCGCGTTTTTTGTCCAGCAGAGGGGAGGAAACTTCGCCCTTGGCCAGTGCAGACAGGAAACCTGCTTTGACATAAGCGGCTTCGTCCACGCCTGGTGGAATGCGATTGGTGATCAGGTCAACGAGGAATTCTTCTTCGCCAGCCGGAGGGTTTTTCAGCAGCTCGACCAGGCCTGCTGTTTGTTCGGCGTTAAGCGGCTGGGGAACGATACCCAGGGCTGCACGCTCTTCGATATGTTTGCGGTAGGCTTCAAGCACAGTTATTACCCTCATCAGTGGTCCCAAATGGGTGTCCGGGACGCTCATCCCGAAATGGTCGTACTCATGCGCTGCGTGGCGTTGTGGGCCACTTAGCCAGAATTACCGACCATTCCTTACAGAAGCTGCTTTCAAAGTTTTACGCCTGCAGAACGGGGAGCTGATGAGGGTTGGCGTTGGGTTTTTCCCCGCTGGAAAAACCCTTCGCCAACACCGTTCTGAAGGAACGACTGTGCTCGTGACGCTTTGAAAACAGCTTCTAACGGACATTGGCGCCTTAAAAGGCTGGCTGATTCTACGGCAAAAAAAAATTAAAGGTAAGTTCGTCCCTGATGTTTGAGGGGTGATGAATGTTAGACAAAGGGCTAACATGCCGACCTGTTCCGCGTTTCAGTGCCTTTGCCTATCTTATGCCCAATCAGACCATCAAGACCCCCTGCGTCGGCCTCTGCTCCACTGTTTACGGTGATCTGGTGTGCCGTGGCTGCAAGCGTTTCCATCACGAAGTGATCAACTGGAATGGTTACGGTGAGGAGGAAAAGCGTGCGGTGTGGTTGCGCCTGGAACAATTGCTGTCACAAGTGATGGCGGGCAAGGTCGAAATATTCGATCCCGCGCGCCTTCGCCAGCAACTGGAACAGCGCAAGATCCGCTTCGTGCCGCATCAGTCGGAATATTGCTGGGCGTATCAGCTGATTGCCCGGGGGGCGCGGGTGATCATTAATCTCGAAGCGTATGGCATGGTGCTGCTGCCGGAGTTTCGTGACTGGAATCTGCCGGAGTTGCGCGATGCCATTGATCGGGAATTCTTCCTGCTGTCGGAAGCGCACTATCAGCGCTACATCGCGCCCGGCTTTTTGAAGGACGCCTTCGGCGCCTGAAAGTCAAAAGATCGCAGCCTTCGGCAGCTTCTAAAGGGGAATGCGATCTACCTGCAGGAGCTGCCAAAGGCTGCGATCTTTTGATCTTTAGTGCTTCGCCGTCAACTCCACCAGATGATCCTCAACCTCCTGCGGCTTGAGCACCAGCACATCACTTTCCAGCTCATCCAGCACCACTTCAGCGGTATTGCCGATCAGCGCCCCTGACAAGCCTGTGCGCGCCACGGTGCCGATCACGGTCACCGCCGCTTGCAGCTTGTGCGCCATAAACGGAATCAACACATCCGCCGGGCCTTCCTCGATGTGCAAATGTGCGTCGTCGACGTCGAATTCCGCCTGAAACGCCCGGCACTGTTCACGATAGCGCGCCTCGATGGTCTCACTGAGTTGCAGCGTGGGGTCTGCGGCCGACAACATCGGCGAGGGATGGGCGCTGATCACATGCAGATGCCCCTTGGCAAGGCTGGCAATGTCATAGCCATGATCAATGATGGTGGTGTGCAGATGACGGTGCTCACCGTCGACATTGCCCACGTCGACAGCGGCCAGAATCACCCGGTCCTTCCAGGAGGTGGACGTTTTCACCAACAGCACCGGAGTAGGGCAGTGGCGCAGCAGCTTCCAGTCCGCCGGGGTCAGCAGGGCTTTTTTCAGCGAGCTGTCGGGGAAATGCTGTTTGACTACCAGTCCGCAGCCTTCGGCCTGCTGCACGTCGATGATGGTTTCGTGCAGGCTCTCGTTCCACGCCTGCTCAGTGGTCACGCTGTAGCCGTCCTCCAGCAGCGCAGCTTTGAGTACGCTGAGCATGGCGGCGTGGTCGTGCTTCTTGTCGCACACCAGCAGGTGCAGATGGGCCTGGGTCACCCCGGCGATCAACTTGGCGCGCTTGAGCGCCAGGCTTTCCGAGTGTTCGGGTTCGATGACCACCAGAATGCTGCGAATGGCTTGCATGAGCGGAGTCTCCAGCAAAGAAAAGGCACGGCGTTGCACAACTATAGTTGCTGCTCCAACACCTGCGACTTGATGCATATCAACACCCGCCGCTGGTGGTCTGCGGACAGGCCGGTATAATCGGCGCCCTTCGCTCGAACACCTTTTACCGTGAGCCCCATGATCCTTCCCGAAATCCACGAATTCCTTGGCTGCCGCACACCCGACGCCTGGGTGCAGGCGGCACTGGCCGATCAGGAAACTCTACTGATCGACCACAAGAACTGCGAGTTCAAGGCGGCCAGCACCGCGCTGAGCCTGATAGCCAAGTACCATTCCCACGTCGATCTGATCAACATGATGTCGCGTCTGGCCCGGGAAGAACTGGTGCACCACGAACAGGTCATGCGCATCATGAAGCGCCGCAAGATCGAGCTGCGTCAGTTGCATGCCGGCCGCTATGCCTCGGGTCTGCGCAAAGTGGTACGCAGCCATGAGCCGGTGAAACTGGTCGATACGCTGGTGGTCGGGGCGTTTATCGAAGCGCGCAGTTGCGAGCGTTTCGAAGCACTGGTGCCGCATTTGGACGAAGAACTCGGCAAGTTCTACTTTGGCCTGCTGAAAAGCGAGGCGCGGCATTTTCAGGGTTATCTGAAGCTGGCTTATCAATATGGCGATGCAAAAGACATCGCTCAGGTGATCGAGAAAGTGCGTGCTGCCGAGCAAGAACTGATCGAATCGCCGGACGACGAGTTCCGTTTCCATAGCGGCGTACCTGCCTGAGATTGTTAAAAACTCTTAAGAGTATGAAACATCACCGAAAACCGGCCCCAGTGGCCGGTTTTTGCTGCCCGCTGTAAACGCCACAACAATGTTTGCCGCCATAATGGCGCCCACTTCACACATGGGTTGGCACATGGTCGTTATGGATAACCTGGGTTTTGGCAAAGTCCTGCTGGTGGAAGACGACGAGCGCCTTGCCGCACTGATCGCGCACTTCCTCGAACAGCACGGCTACGAGGTGCGCACAGTGCATCGCGGTGATCTGGCCGTGGCCGCGTTCCATGAGTTCAAACCGAAAGTGGTGGTGCTCGACCTGATGCTGCCGGGGCAGAGCGGTCTGCACGTGTGCCGGGAAATCCGCAGTGTGTCGGACACACCGATCGTGATTCTGACCGCCAAGGAAGACGATCTCGACCACATTCTGGGCCTTGAGTCCGGTGCCGATGACTACGTGATCAAGCCGATCAAACCGCCGGTATTGCTGGCCCGATTGCGCGCATTGCAGCGGCGGCAGGCGCCGGACAGTGGCGTGGTCAGTTCTCTGGAATTCGGTCAGCTGAGCATCGACCGCAGTTGCCGCGAGGTACGCCTGGCGGGCGAGATCATCGAAATGACCACCATGGAATTCGAGCTGCTGTGGTTGCTGGCCAGTGCGGCCGGCAATACGCTTTCACGCGATGACATCCTCAACCGTATGCGCGGCATTGCCTTCGATGGGCTGAACCGCAGCGTCGACGTGTACATCAGCAAATTGCGCAACAAGCTCAAGGACAACCCACGCGAACCGGTGTGCATCAAGACCGTGTGGGGCAAGGGTTATCTGTTCAATCCGTTTGCGTGGGAGCTGTAAGATGCTGCGGTTATTTCTCGGTCTGTTCCTGGTGATGACGGTGGGGCTGGTGTTGGCTCTGCAAACGGTCGAGCGCACATTCGACGCGCTGCTCGATTATCAGATGGAGGATTACAACCGCGAGGCGATGCGTGGGCAGGCCTGGACGCTGAGCGAGCTATTGCGTGGCCTCGACGGCCCGGCACGGGAAAAGCAGCTTGAGGCCATTCGCCCGCACTACGGTTCGGGGCTGACGCTGGTTGAAGCCGAACAACTGGCATTGAGCGACAAGGAAAAAACCGAGCTGGCTCAAGGGCGGCTGGTGATCCGCGACAAGTACACCCACTACATCGGCTCAATTGATGGCGGCTCGCAGCTGCTCAGTATCCGTCTGCCGGCCGAGCCCAGTTTGATGCCGTTTTACCTTGCGGCGGCGTATCTGATGATCGCGGTGATGATTGGTTTCGTCCTGTTCTTCTGGGTGCGCCCGCACTGGCGTGATCTGGAAAAACTGCGCCTGGCCGCCGAACGTTTCGGCGACAACGATCTGTCAGTACGCATTCAGCTGTCCAAGCGCTCGAACATCCGTGATCTGGCCGAGCATTTCAACCTGATGGCCGCACGTATCGAAAGCCTCATCGCCAATCAGCGCGAATTGACCAATGCGGTATCCCACGAACTGCGCACGCCGATTGCGCGGCTGTCGTTTGAGCTCGATCAGCTCAAGCAGTCTCCGGACGCCAGCCAGAATCGCGAACTGATTGCCGATATGTACGCCGACCTTGGCGAGCTGGAGGAAATGGTCTCCGAGCTGCTGACCTATGCCAGCCTCGAGCGCGGCGCGACGGTGATCAAGCGCGAGAACATTCAGGCGGCCAATTGGCTGGACAGCGTGGTCGGCAGTGTGGCGCTAGAGGCAGAGGCGGCGGGGGTGCAGTTGTTGATCGGTGATTGCCGGATCGAAACGGTGCGCATCGAGCCGCGGTTCATGGCACGGGCGGTGATCAACCTGCTGCGCAATGCAATTCGCTATGCCGAGCAGCGTGTGGAGGTGACGCTGGTGCGCACAGGTGATTACTACGAAGTGCGGGTCAACGATGACGGGCCGGGGGTGCCGGTGGATGGACGGGAGAAGATCTTTGAACCGTTCTCGCGGCTGGATGCCAGCCGGGATCGCCGCACGGGTGGTTTTGGCCTGGGATTGGCGTTGGTGCGGAGGGTCTCGCAATCCCATGGTGGGCAGGTCGAGGTTGGGGATTCGCCTTGGGGCGGGGCGTCGTTTCGCATGACCTGGGCGCATCTGGATTGATTGCACTGTCAGTGGCGGCCCCATCGCTGGCTTGCCAGCGATGAGGTCATCAAAGACGCCACAAAATCAAAAGCTGTACGCCACCTGCCCAACCACTGAAGTCTGCAACCTGCGGTCGACAATCGGGCTGTCCGCCGCCTCACTACTCAGGTACTGCACCGCCAGCACCGACGAAACGCTCCAGCGCTCATCAATGGGCAATGTCCAGCTCAACTCTCCACCGCGACTTATCAGCCCGCCTTTCGCCTCATAAGCGCCGAACTTGCTGCGCGCAGCCTGCGCCGAGCTGACGCCGTACCAGGTGCGCAGGTAATCGCCATCGCCAAACTGGCTGTTCAACCCGCCGATCACTTTGCCATATCGACCTTCATACAACGGCAAGTTGATACTCAGCTTCAGTCGGTTCCACGACGAGCCGGTGTCGCGGTCATCGTCGTCCTTTTCCAGCGCATGCTCGAAGCTCGCTCCAAGAATGATCGGCCCCATGTGGTAGCTGCCATCCACGCCCAACACCGGGCGTGATTTGATCGAACCCATGCCGTTCAACTCGTCAGAGCCTTTGAATCCGCTCTTGCGATCCTTGCGCACATCGCTGGCCCCGACGTAGACGCTGAGACCGAAATTGTCTTCATCAAACCCCCAACCCAGTCCCCGACCAGTGTCGAGAAAAAAGCCCTGGGGGCTGACCACTTTGACACCCACCAGCGGCGCCGTTACCCGCTCACCACTGCCGCTGTAGCGCGGCGCGTTGACCACGCCTGCATGCAGGGTCGTGTGCCAGTCTTCGGCGCGCAACGAACCGCCGGGAATCAGCAAGCAAAGGGAAGTCAGAGACAAGGAGAGTGTGCGAAACGGAACTGGCATGAGGCACCCGAGAGTAATGTGGATGCGCCCATGCTAGGTGGCTGCCGGCCAGCAATCTTTGGCAGCTTTGTCGGGAAACTGTCAAAGACTGTGAAGGCAGTCACCAGGTGCTCTCCGATAGCAAGGGTGTGCGCTTGGGCCTGGTACATTTTGCTCGACACCCGCCGGTGTGATTCGACCCGCGTCGGCAGCGTCTAGCCCCAGTGTCCCCGCAATCCCATGGGGCGAGACTTCGGAACCCGGCATGCAAGCGCTGTTGAACGAGATCCTGGACGCTGTCCGGCCCCTGATCGGTCAGGGCAAAGTGGCTGACTACATTCCTGCCCTCGGCACCGTGCCGGCCAATCAGCTGGGCATCGCCGTGTATGGCAACGACGGCGAGATGTATTTTGCCGGCGACGCCGAGACGCCGTTCTCGGTGCAGAGTATTTCCAAGGTGTTCAGCCTGGTGCAGGCGATTGATCACTCGGGTGAGGCGATCTGGGAACGCCTCGGCCATGAGCCGTCCGGTCAGCCGTTCAACTCGCTGGTGCAACTGGAATTCGAGCGTGGCCGACCGCGTAATCCGTTCATCAATGCCGGTGCGCTGGTGATCTGCGACATCAACCAGTCGCGCTTCGCGGCACCGACTCTGTCGATGCGTGATTTTGTCCGGCGCCTGTCGGGCAATCCGCAAGTCATGATCGACGCCAAGGTCGCTGATTCCGAATATCAGCACCGTGCGCGCAACGCGGCGATGGCGTACCTGATGCAATCCTTCGGCAACTTCCACAACGACGTCGAGTCGGTTCTGCGTAGCTATTTCAGCCATTGCGCGCTGCGCATGAACTGCATTGATCTGGCCCGGGCGTTCTGCTTTCTGGCCAACGACGGTTTCTGCAAACACAGTGGCGAACAGATTCTGACGCGCCGCCAGACCCAGCAGGTCAACTCGATCATGGCCACCAGCGGACTGTATGACGAGGCGGGCAACTTTGCCTATCGCGTCGGCCTGCCGGGTAAAAGTGGCGTGGGCGGCGGGATCGTCGCGGTGGTGCCGGGGCAGTTCACTGTGTGCGTGTGGTCGCCGGAGTTGAATGCTGCGGGGAATTCGCTGGCGGGGATGGCGGCGCTGGAGATGCTCAGTTCGCGGATTGGCTGGTCGGTGTTCTGACCCGATCAGTCAAACACCACAAAATCCTGTGGGAGCTGGCAAGCCAACTCCCACAGGGATAGCGGTGTTTGCGGAAGGTGTATTTCAGTGAAGAATCCTATACATTTTGCGCCCGCCCTCTGCATGGTGAATCCGCTTCATGTCTCTTGCGCTCGAACGTCTGGTTGCTGGCACGCCGATCCCTTTCGCTGGTAACCGCGTCACCGTGGTCAGCCCCGAACTGGCCGCGCGCTTTCAGCCCGGTGATCACCTGCTGGTTGAGCAGGTGAGTGGCGAACTGTTGCTGATTCCGGTCGCCGATCAACAAGCGGCCTCTGTCGCGATCGAACGTGCGGCGGCGGCATTTACCGCGCTGTCGGCGGTGTCCGATGAGGCGATCAGTCAATTCTTCGATCTGTTCGCGCAGCGCCTGGAAACACCGGATTGCTGGGCACAGATTGAAGCCGCCAATCTCGCCGATATCGAGCGGGCCAAGGCACGCGGGCGTTCCACCACGCGTCTGCTCGCCGACGAGCGTATGCGCGGCGATATGATTGCCGGCCTGCGTGCCTGGCGTGATGCGCCGGCGACGCGCGGTAAAGTCATCAGCAGCGTCGAACACGACGGCTGGAAGGTCGAGCAGGTGGTCTCGCCGCTGGGTATCGTCGCGTTTGTCTTTGAAGGTCGCCCTAACGTCTTCGCCGATGCGGCCGGTGTCTTGCGTACCGGTAATACAGCGGTGCTACGGATTGGCAGCGATGCGCTGGGGACGGCGCAAGCCATCGTCACACATGCGCTTAACCCGGCGTTGGCTGCGGCCGGTCTGCCGGCGGGCGCGGTGTCGTTGGTGGAGAGCGTCAATCACGCCGCCGGTTGGGCGATGTTTGCCGATCGGCGTCTGTCGCTGGCGGTGGCTCGTGGTTCGGGGCGCGCGGTCAGTCAATTGGGCAGCATTGCCCAGCAGGCCGGGACTGCGGTCAGCCTGCATGGCACCGGTGGGGCGTGGTTGATTGCCGATCGTGAAGCTGATGCCAAACGCTTTGCGGCGGTGGTACGCAATTCGCTGGATCGCAAAGTCTGCAACACCCTGAACGTCTGCCTGATTCAGCGCGAGCGCGCCGCCGAATTGGTGCCACTGTTCCTCGATGCGCTGCAACAGGCCGGCACCGCGCGCGGCCAAGGCTGCAAATTGCACATCGTCGAAGGCAGCGAAAGTTGCCTGCCCACTGAATGGCAGAACGCGACGGTCGAGGTCTATCGCGCCGAGGGTTATCAGACCGAAGCACTGGCCGAACCGCTGGCAGAGTCGGAGCTGGGTCGCGAGTGGGAATGGGAAGAAACCCCGGAGGTCAGCCTGATGATCGTTGACGATCTGGATCAGGCCATTGCGCTGTTCAACCGCTACAGCCCGCAATTTACTGTGTCGCTGATCAGTGAAAGTGCGCAGGTTCAGGAGCGGTTCTACAACGCGGTGAATGCGCCGTTTGTGGGCAATGGCATCACCCGATGGGTCGATGGCCAGTACGCACTGAACAAGCCGGAACTGGGGCTTTCGAACTGGGAGAGTGGGCGGTTGTTTGCGCGCAGTGCGATTCTTTCCGGGGATGGTGTGTTTACGGTGCGTAGTCGCATGAGCCAGATCGACCTGACCGTAAAACGCTGACTGCGTTGTGCAGGAACTGCCGAAGGCCCGAGCCTTCGGCAGTTCCTACAGGGGGCAAAGTGTATTTCAGGCTGCTTCGGTGGTGTTTGCCTGAACTGCGCAAGCCGCCGGTTGTTCGGCCAGCGGTACAAAGGTGCGGCGGTCCGAGGACAGCGCATCGATCGAGCCAGTCTCGATGTCATACACCCAGCCATGCAGATTCAGCAGGCCTTTCTCCTGGGCCAGGCGCACACTCGGATGGGTCTGGATATTCGCCAGCTGCGCGATCACGTTTTCGCGCACCATCGAACTCAATTTCGCCGCGTCATTGGCATGCGGCCGCGCTTCGTTCACCACTTTCGCCGACTCGGCATGTTGCAGCCAGCCACTGACGGCGGGCAGGTGATCCATGCATTTGCACTTCGCAATCGCCGTCATCGCACCGCAATCGGAGTGTCCGCAGATCACAATGTCCGTCACGCCAAGCACCGCCACCGCATATTCCACCGTCGCCGACACCCCGCCCGGATGAGGGCTGTAGGACGGCACGATATTGCCGGCGTTGCGGATCACAAACAGCTCGCCGGGTTCTTGCTGGGTCAGCAGTTCCGGCACCACGCGGCTGTCGGAGCAGGTGATGAACAAGGTGCCGGGTTGCTGGGTGGTCGCCAGGTGTTTGAACAGTTCGGTGCGTTTCGGGAAGGCTTCGTTCTGGAACTTCAGGAAACCGTCGATCAGGGCTTTCATGGGCGTGTCCTCTTCAATGGAGATCGATGGGCCCGCACGCGGGGGGGGCGGGCGGGCCGGGGCACATCAGAACGGACGCAGGGGCAGGAATTTGCCGTCGAGGGTAACCACGGCGCGGGAACCGCCTTCCGGGTCTTCGACTTTCTTGATGTCCAGTTTGAAGTTGATCGCGCTGATGATGCCGTCGCCGAACTGCTCGTGAACCAAAGCTTTGAGGGTCGTGCCGTAGATCTGGATCATCTCGTGGAAGCGGTAGATGGTCGGGTCGGTCGGCACGCCGCTGAGGCTGCCGCGCAGCGGGATGATTTGCAGGGCGGCGACGTCAGCGGCGTCCAGTTCCAGCTTGTCGCCCACTACTTGGGCGGCGTTTTCCGGCAGGGGGTGCTGGCCGAGCAGGGCGGCGGTGACGAAGGCCAGGCTGAGGCCGGTGCCGTCGGCGAGATCCTGCCAGGACAGGTTTTTGCCTGCCTTGAGGTCAAGAATGCGGGTGGTCAGGGCCAGACTGGTGTCGTTGTAGGCGTGGGACTGTTGCATGGTGTCACTCCTTTCAGGGTTGGCTTGCTGTGTGGGATTGATCTTCTGCCGATTTATCCATAGCGTCCAAGACCCATATACAATGCTTCGCATAAGCCTTTCCTATAGATGGTATGCCCATGCTGTTGCGACATTTGCGTTACCTGCTGGCCGTTGCCGATCACGGCGGCTTTACCCGCGCGGCCGAGGCGCTGCATGTCTCGCAGCCGACCCTGTCGCAACAGATTCGCCAACTGGAGGAAACCCTGGGTGTGAATCTGTTTGATCGCACCTCGCGGACGGTAAAGCCCACCGATGCCGGCGAGGCCTACATTGATTGCGCGCGACGGGTGTTGGTGGAGCTGGAGGCGGGCAAGCGCGCGTTGCATGACGTGAAGGATCTGACCCGTGGCACCTTGCGTCTGGCCATGACGCCGACGTTCATGGCGTATCTGGTCGGGCCATTGGTGCGCGATTACACGGCGCGGTTTCCGGGGATTCATTTGCAGATCTTCGAGTTGTCGATGGACGACATTGAGGCAGGGCTTGCGGATGACTCGCTGGATATCGCGATTGCATTTACTCCGGTGCGCAGCCCGGACATCGAGTGCATTCCGGCGTTTGTCGAGACGCTGGGGGTGATGGTCGGGCGCGAGCATCCGTTGTACGACAGCACGGCGGTACTGACCTCGGATGACGTTGCGCAACTGGATTTTGCGCTGCTGGCGCCGGACTTCATCACGCGGTTATCGGTGGATGAGTATTTCCGTCAGCACGGGATCACGCCCAAAGTGCGTATTGAAGTGAATTCGGTCAGTACGCTGCTGGAGGTGGTGCGACATTCGCCGATTGCGACGATGTTGCCGGAGGCGATTGCGACTGAGGATCGCGCTTTGCGCAGGCTGCGGGTAGAAAGCGAAGCGCCGCGGCGAGGGGCGGCGTTGTTGCGGCGCAGGAATAATTATCACAGTGCGGCGGCAGTGGCGTTTGTGGAACTGGTGTTGAGCATGGGAAGCCCCTCACCCTAACCCTCTCCCGGAGGGAGAGGGGACTGACCGAGGTGTTGGTGGCTAATGCGCCGACCTGAAATACTGAAGTTGGATGTAGATCGCAAGCACACTCCAGATCGACTCCCTTTCCCCGAGGGCGAGGGGATTGAACGAGGAGTTTTTGGCTAATGCGCCGACTTGAAATATTGAAGTTGAATGTAGATCGCAAGCACGCTCGAGATCGGCTCCCTCTCCCTCCGGGAGAGGGCTGGGGTGAGGGGATAGATTTAACTAACACCACAAAGCTTACGCCATACACAAAAAAAGGCCTGCTCCATAGCTGGAAGCAGACCCTCTTGTTATTTAAGTTGTAAATCAGCAGAACCGATCAATCACCCGAACTTCATTCTTGTTCTGCATCGAGTCCCACGCCTGTTTCAGCGTCTGCAGAACATTACCGATGAAGTCCTTGTCGGCCGCGGCTTTTTTGCCGACATAACCTTGGCCGCGGCGGTACATCTTCAGGCGGGCCAGCAGGTTCTGATTGTTGCGGTCGAACTCTTCTTCGCCAGCGTGGGGCGCCAGGCAGTCGATATGCACTTGGCCCGATTTGCTGATCCACAGAATATGGCTGTCGAGGCTGTCTTTTTGCGCAGCGAACATACGAGCCAGTTCTTCGATAGTGGGTTTATTGTTCAGATTCATGATTTTGCCCCTTGACCAGTTTGGTGATCTTTCAAAGTTGATTCGCTAATACAGGTAGCCCATCGGTTAGTTGATCCCTGGCACCGAAACCAGGACGTCAGCGCTCGCCCGTGTGAAGTACGGGGTCGTGCATCTGTTGCATGTAGTCGTGTTGAATAACTGCTACGCAATAGCGTCACAACGAGGAGAAGCAGCGAAAACCGGGAGGCCCTTGTCGACATTTTCAGTGTCGACCACAAGCGTCTTGAGAATTTTCGCCAGCGCTTCTCGTCCTTGTACTGGACGTTCAGGCCAGGTCAGCTTCTTCAATCTGCCTTGTGGGCAGCGTGTATCCGGAAAAAACAACTCGGCGGTCAGACGAGTTTGCTCAAGCGTATTACCAATGTTCCCGATCGGGGAACGTCTTCATCATGCAAAAGCAAAACGACGCCGTCAACGGTTTTGTAGTGATTATTTTTGTTCACTACATATTGTCGGACAAAGCTGTTTTGGAATGAGAAAGGATCCGTTCACGCAACGGAAAAGGGGCTGCGCAGGACATAGAACGTACACGGATAACCGTCTACTTCGCGCTGCAGCAAGGTGAACTCGCCGCCGCTCAATACCGGCATCAGCCTGGCCCAGAAGCGCTGTGCAGGCCGGTTGGCATCGATATGGAAAATCTGCCACTGACCCGGGATTCGGCTCAAGAGGGCAGAGACGACAAACTGCGCGACACCTTGGCCACGAAAGCGTCGGGCGAGAAAGAAGTAGCCGATGTTGTGTTCGGCGCTGGCGATGTGGGTTTCGTTATCGACGGTCACGAAACCGGCGAGTTCGTCGTCGACCCGGATCAGGAAGGGTTGGGTTGCGGGATGGCGCCAGTATTCGTCTTTCGGTTGGATGCTGAAAAAGCCATGCTCGGCGAGCTTCAAAGGCAGCCATTGGCTGAAGTCATACATGTAGAACTGCATCAGGTTTTCGAGGGTTTGCAGTTCGTCGCGCTGGGCGGGGTGCAGTTCGACGTTATGCATGCTTAGGCTTCCTGAAAGTGATGACCTTTCAGAAACAGTAGCGTGTATTACTTTTTGGCTGCGGGTTTCGCGGTGCGTTTAGGGGTACCGGCGGTTTTGCTGCGCGTCGATTTGCGTTTTTTCTTCCACGGCGCGGCAGCCTTGCCGGCGGGTGGCGGGCCGCTGATGGTCAGGCTCAGGGCAGAGCATCGGGTTACTTGTTTGCTCATCCACGCCGCTTGCTTGGTGACGAATTCTTCCAGGCTCATCTCACCGCTTTGCACCATGTCCAGTGCCTGCTCCCAGATTGCTGTAGTGCCGGGGTCGGCAATTGCACGGGGTACGGCGTCGATCAGACTGAACGCGGCGGGTGTCGCGGCGAGGGCCTTGCCGTTTTTCACCAGATAACCGCGATCCAGCAAGCCCTGAATGATCGACGCGCGGGTGGCCTCGGTGCCGATACCGGTGGTGTCCTTGAGTTTCTGCTTGAGCAGCGGGTCTTCCACCAGCTTGGCGACGTTTTTCATCGCTTTGATCAGATCGCCTTCGGTATAGGGTTTGGGCGGTTGCGTCCACAGATCCTTGAACTTCACATCTGCGACCGCGCACTCGACGCCCTGAGACAATGCCGGCAAGGTTTGCGGTGCTGGTGCTTCACGGCCCTTGGCCGGTGCCAATGCCTCGGGTAATGCGCGTTTCCAGCCCGGTTCGATGATTTGCTTGCCGACTGCGCGCAGCGCTTCTGCGGCGCAATCAAAATCGGCCTGGGTGCGATCGTATTCATGGTTGGGCAGAAACTGCGCCAGATAGCGGGCGCGGATCAACGTGTAGACCGCACGGTGCTTGCCGCTCAGGCGTTCAAGGTTCTTTGCCGCTGCGGTGGGGATTATGCCGTGGTGCGCGCTGACCTTGGCGTCGTTCCACGCCCGGGATTTTCGCTGAGGTTCGAGAAAACCCTGCAGCGCGTCGAGGCTCGGGTCGGCCTGACGCAACGCCGCGAGAATCCCCGGCGCCTCACTGTGCTGACTCAGCGGCAAGAAACCGCAATCGCTGCGCGGATAGGTGATGACTTTGTAGGTTTCGTAGAGCGCCTGGGCGATGTCGAGGGTTTCCTGCGCACCGAGGCCGAGTTTCTTCGAACAGACTTCCTGCAAGGTGCCGAGGTCGAAGGGCAGGGGCGCCACTTCACGCATACGCTCGGTGCGCAGTTTCACCACTCGCGCACTGGCGGCGCTTCTCATCGCGACGGCGGCTTGCTGCGCCAGCGCCTGATTCAGGCAACGATCCTGATCGTCACAAACATCCGAGGATGCCCGCCACTGCGCGGTAAACGGCGTGCCGTTGTGCAGCAACTCCACGTCGATCGCCCAAAACGGCACCGGCACGAAATCGGCGATGCTGCGATCACGGTCCACCACCAGTCGCAATGTCGGCGTCTGTACCCGACCGACCGGCAATACACCCTGATAACCTGACTGACGACCGAGCAGGGTGAACAGACGACTCATGTTCATGCCGATCAGCCAGTCCGCCCGCGAGCGACCCAATGCCGAGTGATACAGGCTGAACGTCTCTGCACCCGGTTTTAACGAGGCCAAAGCCTTGCGGATCGACGCCTCGTCCAATGCCGACAGCCACAAGCGGCGGATCGGCCCCCGATAGCGGCAGTGCTCGACCAGTTCCCGGGCGATCATCTCGCCCTCACGGTCGGCGTCGGTGGCGATGATCAGTTCGCTGGCCTCGCCGAGCAGGCGTTTCACAGCTTTGTACTGGCTGGCGGTGCGCGGTTTGACGGTCATTTTCCACTTGTCCGGAATGATCGGCAGATCCGCCAGCACCCAGCGCTTGTAGCGCGCGTCGTAGGCGTCCGGCGGAGCGGTTTCCAGCAGATGGCCGATGCACCAGGTCACCGTGACGTCCGTTCCCAGCCAGCAGCCGTCGCCCCGACGCTTGGCGCCGAGCACAGCCGCAATGTCTTTGGCCTGGGAAGGTTTTTCACAGAGGTACAGCCGCATAACCACCATCGTCGATCAAGGTCCGAACAGGCGCACAGAATGGCCGGACTTGGCGCCAGGGGCAACTTTTATCTGTATGGATATACAGATAAAAAGCATTGCCGCAAATGACGGGCAATTCGGGGACGCTGCCAGGAACTATCGAGAAATTGATTAGCGCGGCGGTTGCAGGTCATGTCAGGTTCAACGCGACACCTGACCACTGAACAAGGACGTGCACCATGGCTCAAGCCACATCCAAAACCAGCAGCGCCTACGATGAAGTCAATACATTCAGCCACTTGTATGACCGTGGCGAAGGACTGGTCAATGGCAAGCCCTCATACACTGCCGATCAGGCCGCTGACGAAATCCTGCGCAAGGGCCTGTCGTGGGGCGATAAAAATGCCGACGGCAAGATCAGCCTCAGTTACACCTTCCTCACCGACCAACCGGCGAACTACAACCCGAAACTCGGCAACTTCAGCGAATTCAGCGCCCAGCAAAAGGCTCAAGCCGTGCTGGCCATGCAATCCTGGGCCGACGTCGCCAACGTCACCTTCACCGAAGGCAAGGGTGGCGACGGTCATATGACGTTTGGCAACTACGACGTCAGCACCGGCGGCGCGGCGTTCGCCTACTTGCCGAGCGGCGGCAGTTATGACGGCCAGTCGTGGTACTTGATCAACGATCAATACCAGGTCAACAAAACCCCGGACACCAATAACTACGGGCGTCAGACCCTGACCCATGAGATCGGCCACACCCTCGGCCTGTCGCACCCTGGCGCCTACAACGCCGGCAATGGCAACCCGACCTACGCTGACGCCAAGTACGCCGAAGACACCCGTGGCTATAGCCTGATGAGCTACTGGAGCGAGGCCAATACCGACCAGAACTTCAGCAAGGACGGCAGCGGCGCCTATGCCTCGGCGCCGTTGCTGGACGATATCGTTGCCGTACAGAAACTGTATGGCGCCAACTGCGAGACACGCGCCGATAACACCACGTACGGTTTCAGTTCCAACGCCGGACGCGATTTCTACAGCGCCACTTCGGCGTCGTCGAAACTGGTGTTCTCGGTGTGGGACGGTGGCGGCGATGACACGTTGAATTTCTCTGGCTTCACCCAGAACCAGAAAATCAACCTCAATGAAGGTTCGTTCTCTGACGTCGGTGGTCTGGTCGGTAACGTGTCGATTGCTTACGGCGTAACCGTGGAAAACGCAGTGGGTGGTTCGGGCAACGACCTGCTGATCGGCAACGGAGCGGTCAATTATCTGTTGGGCGGCGCGGGCAACGACATCCTCTACGGTGGCGGCGGTGCCGATGTGCTGCGGGGCGGCGAGGGTGCGGACACTTTCGTGTTTGGCGCGGCCAGCGATTCGACCAATAACCAGCCGGACTGGATCATGGATTTCAAGAGTGGCCTGGACAAGATCGACCTGTCGGGCATTGCCGGGTTTGCGAATGGCGCTGCTTCGCTGAATTTCGTCAACGGTTTCACCGGGCATGCGGGGGACGCGATTTTGACTTACTACGCGCAGAGCGATCAGACCACGCTGTTGGTTGACCTGACGGGGCAGGGCGAGATTGATTTTGCCGTAGGTGTGGTGGGGCAGGCGTTGGCGACCGATATTGTTGCGTGATGCCTGAAAAGCGGCCCTCACCCTGATGGTGTGCGGGCCGTTGGCCGTTCGGCTGTGAACCTTCCATGACCGTAACACATGGGCTATACCTGAAGCGGTCTCTTTGCCGTATTCAGGAGAAACCCATGAAAACTCCCGGCCCCACTCCCGTCATTGCCCTCGAACAACTCATCGGTTGCCTGGTGGTGAAATTCCACGGCATCCAGGTCGCCGCGTCCTCCCACGTGATGGTCCTCAATGAGGCCAACTACCCGCCGGTGTACTACATCCCCCGCGAAGACATCGACGAAAAGTATTTCGCCCGCACCGATCACACCAGTTACTGCCCGTACAAGGGCGACGCCAATTACTTCAGCTTGCAGGTGCCGGGGCATGAGGGGGCGAATGCGGTGTGGACTTACGAAAATCCGAAAATATCGGTTGATCAGATCAAAAACTATGTCGCGTTCTATCCGGATCAAGTGAAGTTCGAGGTGATCAAAGCGGATGCCTGAATCAAGTAACGGTGGCGACAGCGTTAAGTCTCTCGCCACCGCTTGTCTCAGTTCTTATCGAGATCGATATTCTTTGTCTCACGCAAACAGATCATCCCCACCACCAGGCTCACCCCGGTAATCAGCACCGGATACCACAGCCCATAAAAAATATCCCCGGTGTACACCACCAGCGCGAACGACACGGTTGGCAGGAAACCGCCAAACCAGCCGTTGCCGATGTGGTACGGCAAGGACATTGAGGTGTAGCGGATGCGGGTCGGGAACAGCTCAACCATCAGCGCCGCCAGCGGCCCGTAGCACATGGCCGAGATGATGATCAGCGCGACAATCAGGGCGACGATCATTGGCTTGTTGATCTGCTGCATATCCGCCTGTTGCGGGTAGCCGGCGAGGGTGATTGCGCCGCGCAACGCCGCTTCGTCGAAGCCGTCGAGTTTCATGTCGCCAACGCTGACTTGCACCGCGCTGCCGGCCGGCGCGGCGGCGCTGGAGTAGGGCAGGCCTTGCTTGACCAGGAAGGTTTTGACCTTGTCGCACGGGCTATCGAATTTGGCTTTGCCCACTGGGTCGAACTGGAAGGTGCAGGTCGCCGGATCGGCTAGCACGGTGATCGGCGCCTGACGGCTGGCCTGATCGATGGCCGGGTTGGCGTAATGGGCGAGGGATTTGAAGATCGGGAAGTACAGCGCCGTCGCCAGCAGCAGGCCGAGCATCAGTATCGGTTTGCGCCCGACCTTGTCCGACAGCCAGCCAAAAAAGATGAAAAACGGTGCGCCGATGACCACGCTGATGATCAGCAAGGTGTTGGCCACCGCCGGGTCCATTTTCAGGAACTGGGTGAGGAAGAACAGCACGTAAAACTGCGCTGCGTAGAACGTCACCGCTTGCCCGGCGTTGATGCTGAACAGGGCTATCAGCACCACTTTGAGGTTTTCCCACTTGCCGAAGGATTCGCGGATCGGCGCCTTGGAGGTTTTGCCTTCCTCTTTCATCTTCAGATACGCCGGCGACTCGTGCAGGCTCAGGCGAATCCAGGTGGAAATGCCCAGCAGCACAATCGACAGCAGGAAGGGAATGCGCCAGCCCCACACTTCAAACTGATCGCCAGTGAAGTAGCGGCAACCGAGCACTACCAGCAGCGACAGCAGCAGGCCGAGGGTGGCGGTGGATTGAATCCAGCTAGTGTGGAAACCGCGTTTGCCGATTGGCGCGTGCTCCGCCACGTAAGTTGCGGCGCCGCCGTATTCACCGCCGAGCGCCAGGCCCTGGAGCATGCGCAGCACCACCAGAATGATGGGGGCGGCGATGCCGATGCTGGCGTAGGTAGGCAGCAGGCCGACGCAGAAGGTTGCGACGCCCATCAGGATGATGGTCGCGAGGAAGGTGTATTTACGCCCGATCATGTCCCCCAACCGGCCGAACACCAGCGCCCCGAACGGCCGCACGATAAACCCGGCGGCAAACGCCATCAGCGCAAAGATGAACGCCGTGGTGTCGTTGACCCCGGCGAAGAACTGCTTGCTGATTACCGCCGCGAGGGCGCCGTAGAGGAAGAAGTCATACCACTCGAACACCGTCCCCAAGGAGGAGGCGAAGATGACTTTGCGTGTATCCGGGCTGGTGTCCGTGCTGCGCACGGCGTCCAGCGGCTGAACGTGTTCCGACATATCGGTATCCCTCACAGTGATTGTTTTTGTTGTTCCACTGGTGTTGCGTGTCCGGGTGATGCGCGATGCCTTGAATCTGGTGCAAGTCCCCTGTGGGAGCCAGCCTGCTGGCGATGGCGGTGCATCAGCCATAGAGATGTTGGATGTCAGTCCGTCATCGCCAGCAGGCTAGCTCCTACAGGGGGTGGGTTTACGGTTGGAGAAAGGATCAGCTGTGCCGCCTTCTCGGCAATCATCAGCGTAGGCGAACAGGTATTACCCGAGGTAATGCGCGGCATGATCGATGCGTCGGCAATGCGCAACCCGGGTACACCATGTACGCGCAGTTGCGCATCGACCACCGCATCACCGTCATTACCCATGCGGCACGTACCGACCGGATGGAAAATCGTTGTGCCGATTCTGGCCGCCGCTTCGTGCAGTTGTTCTTCGCTTTGCAGGCTATCCCAGGGCAGATACTCGACCGGTTTGAACGCTTGCAGGGCCGGGGCGCTGACGATGCGTCGGGTCAGGCGGATCGCATCGGCGGCCACGCGCAGGTCTTCGGGATGGCTGAGGTAATTGGGTTGAATCAGCGGCGCTTCCTGGGGATTTGCGGAACGGATTTCGATGCGGCCACGGCTCTGCGGACGCAGGTCACAGACCGACGCGGTGAAGGCCGGGAAGCTGTGCAACGGTTCGCCGAAACGCTCCAGCGACAATGGCTGCACGTGGTATTCAAGATTCGCCGACGTCTGCTCCGGCCCGGATCGGGCGAACGCCCCCAACTGACTCGGCGCCATCGACAACGGCCCGCTGCGGTCATACAGATAACGCAGGCCCATACCCATCTTGCCCCACACACTGCCGGCGATCTGGTTGAGGGTACGGGCGTTTTCCAGTTTGTAGATCAGGCGCAGTTGCAGGTGATCCTGCAGGTTGCCGCCGACACCCGGCAGCTCATGAATCACGCCGATGCCGAGGCGTTCCAGCAGCGGACGCGGGCCAATCCCGGAACGCTGCAGAATGCTCGGCGAACCCACGGAGCCGGCGCACAACACGATCTCTTTGCGCGCCTTGAAGCTTTTCACCTGGCCTTCATGACGGGCGCTGACCTTCGATGCGCGACCGTCCTCCAGCAGCACGCGGTCAACTTCGACCCCGGTCAGCACCGTCAGATTGGCCCGGGCGCGCACCGGTTTGAGAAAGGCTTTTGCCGCATTCCAGCGCACGCCGGCCTTCTGGTTGACCTGAAAGTAGCCGCAGCCTTCGTTGTCGCCCTGATTGAAGTCATCGATGCTGGCGATGCCGCTCTGCTCGGCGGCGCTGCGAAACGCATCGAGAATCGGCCACGACAGCCGCTGTTGCTCGACCCGCCATTCGCCTTTGGCACCGTGAAAATCAGCGGCGCCGGCAAAATGGTTTTCGCTTTGTTTGAACAGCGGCAGCACGTCATCCCAGGCCCAGCCCGGATTGCCCTCGGCTGCCCAGCCGTCATAGTCGCCGGCCTGGCCGCGCATGTAGATCATGCCGTTGATGGAGGAACAGCCACCGAGCACTTTGCCGCGCGGATAACTCAGGCTGCGGCCTTGCAAACCGGGTTGCGCTTCGGTCTTGAAGCACCAGTCGGTACGCGGGTTGCCGATGCAAAACAGGTAACCGACGGGGATGTGAATCCACGCATAGTTGTCGCGTCCGCCCGCTTCGAGCAACAGCACGCGCTGCTGCGGATCGGCCGACAGTCGATTGGCCAGCAAGCACCCGGCAGGGCCGGCGCCGACCACGATGTAGTCGTATTCATCAAGGGAAGTCTGCATTCCCTGACCTCGCTTTTTGTTTTTATTGTCGGACACTCTAGTTGTTAGCTTTCGTCAAAAGAATGTTAGTTTTTGCGCAGCCGCTGTGCGTTTTTAAACAGTCCTGAATGACGATAGCTGACAAGGACACCCCATGTTCGACTGGAACGATCTGCGGTTCTTTCTGGAGTTGCAACGCAGTGGCCGCCTGCTCACCGCCGCCCGCCGCTTGAACACCACCCACGCCACCGTCGCCCGCCACATCGAGGCCATCGAAAAAAGCCTCGGCACCGCGCTGTTCGTCCAGCACGCCCAAGGCTACGAAATGACCCCGGCGGGGGAGGCGCTGCTCAAGCACGCCGAAGCCATGGAAAACGTCGCCCTGCTGGCCCAGGAGGAAATCACTCAATCCACTGCGCCACTGGGCAAAATCCGTGTCGGCGTCACTGAAGGCCTCGGCATCAAGTTTCTCGCCAGCCGCATGATCGCTCTGTTCGAGCGCTACCCCGGTCTGGAAGTGGAATTGGTCGCGGTGCCGCGCTTCGTCAGCATCCTTAACCGCGAGGCAGAAATCAGCATTCATCTGGAGCGTCCGGCGGCGGACATGCTCGTTACCCGCAAACTGACGGACTACCGTTTGGCCCTCTATGCCAGCCAGCGTTACCTCGACAACGCGCCACCGTTGCGCAGCCGGGAAGACCTCGGGCGGCATGCATGGATCGGATACGTCGATGATCTGCTGTTCAGTCAGGAGTTGATGTTCCTCAACAGCTTTTGCCGCAGTCCTCGGGTGGTGTTCCATAGCACCAGCGTCATCGCCCAGCAGGAAGCCGCTCGCTCGGGATTGGGCATTGCCGTGTTGCCGTGCTACATGGCGGCCTCTGAGCCGGATCTGGTGCCCTTGCTGCCGGACGAAAGCATCGAGCGCAGTTACTGGATCAGCACCCGGCGCGAGTTGCACAAGTCGGTGCGGCTGCGGGTGGTCTGGGATTATGTAGTGGGGTTGTGCGAGGCGGAGCAGGGGTTGTTGCTCAATTCCTGAGATCTTCTGATCTTTCAGGTTGATTAATATATGGATATCCGTATATTCGGCAGTCCATATGTACGGTGCGCCCTGATGATCACGCCCCCCGAACTCTTCAAAAGCCTCGCCGACGAGACCCGTGTCCGCGCTACGCTGCTGATCGCCGCTCAAGGCGAACTCTGCGTTTGCGAGCTTATGTGTGCCCTCAATGACAGCCAGCCGAAGATCAGCCGCCACCTCGCGCAACTGCGCAGCAACGGGCTGCTGCTTGATCGTCGGCAGGGCCAGTGGGTCTATTACCGGCTCAACCCGGATCTGCCCGATTGGGTTCATCAAATCCTGCAAGTGACGTCGAAGGCTAACGCCGACTGGCTCAAGGACAACGCCTCGCGCTTGCTAAACATGGATGATCGCCCCGTCCGCGAAGCAGCGTGCTGCTGAATTATTAACGTCCGCAGGAGCCCCCCATGCGAGTTCTGTTCATGTGCACGGCCAACAGTTGCCGGAGCATTCTTTCCGAAGCCATGTTCAATCACCTGGCGCGCCCGGGTTTCGAAGCGCTGAGTTCTGGCAGTTTCCCTAAAGGCCAGGTGCTGCCACGCAGTCTTGCCACGCTGCAACAGGCCGGTATTTCCATCGATGGCCTGTACAGCAAAGGCAATGACGCCTTCGAGGACAACCCGCCGGATATCGTCATCACCGTCTGCGACAAGGCCGCCGGTGAAAGCTGCCCGGTGTACTTCGGTCCGGCGCTGAAAGCCCATTGGGGCCTGGAAGATCCCTCCGATGTGACCGGTGACGAGGCCGCAGTGGATGCGGCGTTCAGTGCCACGCTGGCGATCATCGAGCGGCGCTGTTCGACCTTCCTCGGCCTGCCTTTTACAACGCTCAGCCGCGCAGAACTGCAGCGTGAGCTGGATCGAATCGGCTCCCTGTAAGCCGGAGGATATATGTCAGAACATCTGCCCAACCTTGATCCAACCCTGTTCGAAGGCTTTAAAGCCACGATTTCGGGCGAACACAAACCGCGCATCCTGTTGCTCTACGGCTCGACCCGCGAACGCTCTTTCAGCCGTTTGCTGGTAGAGGAAGCCGCGCGCTTGCTCGAACACTTCGGCGCCGAGACGCGCATCTTCAACCCGTCCGGTTTGCCATTGCCCGACGACGTCCCCGTCGACCATCCGAAAGTGCAGGAACTGCGCGAACTGGTGCTGTGGTCGGAAGGTCAGGTCTGGTGTTCGCCAGAACGTCATGGCGCCATGTCGGCGGTGTTCAAGGCACAGATCGACTGGATTCCGCTGGAGCTTGGCGCCGTTCGCCCGACCCAGGGCAAAACCCTGGCGGTGATGCAGGTGTGCGGTGGATCGCAGTCGTTCAACGTCGTCAATCAACTAAGCGTGTTGGGCCGCTGGATGCGCATGTTCACCATCCCCAACCAGTCCTCGGTGCCCAAGGCTTACATGGAGTTCGACGAGGCAGGGCGGATGAAACCGTCGCCGTTCTATGACCGCGTCGTCGACGTGATGGAAGAATTGGTGAAGTTCACCGTGCTGCTGCGCGACCGCCAGGATTTTCTGGTTGATCGGTATTCGGAGCGCAAAGAAACGGCCGAACAATTGATGGCGCGGGTCAATCAGCGCTCGATCTGAACCCGCCGACTTTTAGGGGTGTCTGCGTTCAGGCGGACAGCATTTGCGGCGACACCACCCAGACGCTGCAGGGCATTTTGTACAGCAGGTGTTCCACCGTGCTGCCGACCAACCGGCCGAGGCCGCGATGGCCGACACGGCCCATGACGATCACGTCGATGTCATAGGCATCGGCATAGCTGCACAGCACTTTGGCCGGATCGCCCATGATCATGTGTTGGCGCTCCGGCGGGATGCCGTTGCGTTCGGCCAGTGCGCGGAACGCGGTGGCTTGTGCATCGAACAGTGCTTTGGCGTTGCCCTGCGTGAAAAACGTCGAGGCATTGTCGAATCCGAACTCATCGGCGCTGATCGATGACAGGTCATAGGCATAGATCACTTCCAGTTCGGCGTCGCTGAGGCTTGCCAGTTTGACGGCCTCACGCAGAATCCGGTCGTTGAAGTCTTCGTACCGGGCGTCACGATGAAACGGATCCACAGCGGCAACCATTCGCCGAGGCCGGGCATTGTGCACATGGCTGACGAAATGCAGGGGGACCGGGCATTCGCGCAGCAGGTGCAGATCGAGTGGCGTGAACATCAGCCGGGACATGAATGAGGCGGGCTCCAGATCCTTGATCAGCAGGGCCATCGGCTGCTCTTTGAGGTGAATCAGGATCTCGCGCAAGGGGTGCTCGATCCAGACCACCTCGGTCGTCACCGTGACGCCAAGATGACGCAAGGGTCTGGCCTGATCTTCCAGCCACTGGCGGTGACGCTCGACATAGCCGATACGCATCTGTTCCAGCGCCTGTTCGTTAACCAGTCCGGCGGTTGCCAGACCTTCCAGATAATCGAACGCCACAATGTGCAGCGCCGCCCCCGAGGCCTTGGCCAGTGCGCCAGCCCGTTCGAATGCGGGGCTGTCTTTCATCAGGGGTGGGGCCACCAGCATGAAACGTGCTTGCTCGGACATGACAAAACTCCCGTGGGTAACGGCATGGACGCTTGTGCGCAATGGCGGCAGAGGCGTTGAGTCATCCTGCTCCGTGCCGGGTCGCACGCCTTGATCTTTGTCAATGGCAGGGGGCAGCGACGCTGACGCCCGACGCGCGGTAATCGCGCAAGCGATCCCGCAATGGTTGATCGTGATCAACCTTGTGTCGGTTAAGTCGGCGCAGTCTCCAATAGGTGCTGCACTCACTGGAACCACCCGCGCAGGAACATCGCTCATGGCCATGATGAAAGCGGCGATTTTCGTCGAAAAGGATCGCATCGTGCTGGATGACAAGCCGATCCCCGAAGTAGGCCCGTTGGACGCGCTGGTGCGCATCACCACCACCACGATCTGCGGCACTGACGTCCACATCCTGCGCGGCGAGTATCCGGTGGCCAAAGGCTTGACCGTGGGTCATGAGCCGGTGGGTGTCATCGAAAAACTCGGCTCGCAAGTGCGCGGCTTTGTCGAAGGTCAGCGGGTGATTGCCGGGGCCATTACCCCCAGCGGCCAGAGTTACGCCTGCCTGTGCGGCTGCGGCTCACAGGACGGGCCGGACACCCGGCACGGCTTTCGCGCCACCGGCGGCTGGAAGTTCGGCAACATCATTGATGGTTGTCAGGCGGAGTATGTGTTGGTGCCGGATGCGCTAGCCAACCTGTGTCCGATCCCCGACGGGCTGAGTGATGAACAGGTGCTGATGTGCCCGGACATCATGTCCACCGGGTTCTCCGGCGCAGAGCGCGGCGAGGTCAGTATCGGCGACACCGTTGCAGTGTTTGCGCTGGGGCCGATCGGGCTCTGCGCAGTGGCCGGTGCGCGGCTCAAGGGTGCAAGCGTCATCATCGGTGTCGACGCGGTGGCCGAGCGTATGACGGTGGCGCGGCAGTTGGGCGCGACCCATGTGGTCAATTTCAAGGACGGTGACGTGGTCGAGCAAATCATGGTGCTAACCGACGGGCGCGGGGTGGATGTGTCCATCGAAGCCTTGGGCACCCAAGGCACGTTCGAGTCCGCATTACGGGTGTTACGCCCGGGCGGGCGGTTGTCGAGCCTTGGGGTTTACGCTTCGGATCTGCGCATTCCCTACGATGCTTTTGCAGCGGGTTTGGGCGATTACAGCATCGTCAGCACCCTGTGCCCCGGCGGCAAGGAACGCATGCGCCGGTTGATGGCGGTGGTGCAAAGCGGTGGCGTCGATCTGTCACCGCTGGTGACCCACCATTTCAAACTGGACGATATCGAGGCGGCGTATGAGTTGTTCGGCCATCAGCGCGATGGCGTGATGAAGGTCGCGATTACACCGTGATCAGACGCGCCCCGTGCCGTTGGCCGGGGCGGGTTGCGTTGCGTTGCGGTACTACAGAGAGAGGCGATGGATGACCTGGTGGCTATCGTCGGGATCACTGTGGGTTTCAAAGCCCAAGGCTTTGGCCAATTCGCGCATGCCCGTGTTGCTGGCCGAATCCACGGAGTACAGGCGGCTGAAGTTGTTCTGTCGGGCGGCCTTGATCAGGTGCTCCATCAGCAAGGTTGCCAGGCCCAGATGCGCCCATTCATCGGCGACCGTCACCGCGAATTCGCATTCTTTTTCGGCCGTGGCGGCATAGCGGCTGATACCGATCTCGATCAATTCGCCGTTCTCGTGAACCAGCGCGATAAAGGCCGCGCGTTGCTTCTGGTCGATGTCCATTAACTGATCGAGCAACGCCGTGCCCGGCTCGCTGATCTGTGCCAGAAAACGCATGTGGCGGGACTCGGGGGACAAGCGCTTGATAAACGCGTATTCGCGTTCGCGATCCTTTTCGGCCAGCGGCCGGATCAGCACGTGTCGGCCGTCCTTGAGCGATTCGATCCAGTATTGGCCGTGGTGCGTGGCATACACAGCCGCGGCCCGATCATTGTGGTCTTTGACAGTGAGCATGATGTGACCTCCAGCGTGGAAAAGATCAACGCGCGGTGCATTGCGCTGATCTCTTTGTACGCCGTTGGTGATGCGGGCATCTGATCTGGATCAGATCGGCGACTGAGTCGGCCGACAGCCGACGATCAGTTGTTTGAGGCCTCTCATGTCGAGGATTTTCACGTTACGTCCCGAGATGTCCACCAAACCCTGATCCCGCAGATGGCCGATGCCACGGCAGATGGTTTCCAGGCGCAGCCCCAGGTAGGAGCCGATTTCTTCGCGGCGCATCTTCAGCACGAAATCTCTGGAGGAATATCCGCGCATGTTGAAGCGTTGCGAGAGATTCACCAAAAATGCCGCCAGGCGTTCATCCGAGCTCATGTTGCCGAGCAACATCAGCATGTCGTGATCGCGCACGATCTCCCGACTCAGCAGTTTGTTGAGGTTGTGCTGCAATGACGGCAAGGTCTGGGCCAGCTTCTCCAGTTGGGCGAAATGGATGGGGCAGACTTCACTGTCCTCCAGGGCAAATGCACTGCACACGTGCTCATCGCGACTGATCGCGTCGAGGCCAAGCATCTCGCCGGGTATATGAAAACCGGTGACTTGCTCCCGGCCGTCGACGGATAAAGCACTGGTCTTGAACGAACCGGTGCGCACCGCATAGAGCGAGCGCAACGGATCGCCTGCGCGATACAGCGCCGCGCCTTTCTTGATCCTGGAACGCTGCACGATCAGCGTATCCAGGCGTTCGACTTCCTTTCCGGTCAGGCCAATCGGCAGGCACAGTTCCACAACGCTGCAACTCGAGCACGCAGTCTTGAGGTATTGAATGTTCAGAGGACGAGTTTCAGGCATTAGCGAGGACGCCTTGGAAGGTTCACCAAGCATAGGTGTGTGGGCTGGTCGCATGCCGTTGATTTGCCCGATTGCCCGCTCAAGTGACGAACGGGCAGGCCGGCCAATCAGAATCGGCCAGGATTGCGCTGCGTACTCAGCCCTGTGGTAGCTCGCGGGTGATACGTTGTGCTGCGGGGCGCGATTGTGCGCCAGGCATCGACAACGTCGCCCGCAACCCACCCTCAGCCCGATTGACCAACGTAATCCGCCCACCCAGCCGCGTCGCGATGGTGTTGACGATAGTCAGCCCCAATCCCGCGCCCTGGGCATTGCCGCGACTGTAGAACCTTTCGAACAGCCGCTCTCGATCTTCCTCATCAATGCCCGGCCCCTGATCCTCGACACTCAAATGGCAGAAACCGTCGGCCTGAGTCAGCCTCACGGTGATCACGCCGTGTTCCGGGGAGAAGTTGGCGGCGTTGGTGATCAGGTTGTTCAGGGCAATGTCGATGGCGGCGCTGCTGGCCATGACGTGGAGCGGTTCGGCGCTGTCTTCGAAGGCCAGCTCCAGCTGTTTGCTCAGCAACCACGGTGTCAGTTGCACCAGGCTGTTGCGCACGGTTTCGCTGAGGTCGATGCGTTGCAGTGGCGGCGGGTTGGGTTTGGGTTCCAGGCGCGCCATGGTCAGTAACTGATTGACCAGACGGCTGGTGCGGTCGACGCCGACGATCAGAAATTCCAGGGATTCGCGGCGCTCTTGTTCGGTGCCGGCCTCCAGCAGGTTTTGCGCATGCACCCGCAGCACCGCCAGCGGCGTGCGCATTTCGTGGGCGGCGTCGGCGATGAAGCGGCGTTCGCGGCCGAGCACTTCCTGGATCTGTGCGAGCATGCGGTTGAGCGCGGCCTGCATCGGTTCCAGTTCGCTGGGCAGCGGTGTCAGTTGCAGCGGTTCCAGCGAGCCGCTATGGCGGGCGCGCAGGGTCGCGGCCATGTCCGCCAGCGGCTTGAGGCCCCAACCGATGGCCAGCCAGATCATGGCCGCGAGGATCAGGCTACCGATCACGTTTGGCCATAAAGTGTGACGCACGATGCGGTCGACCAGATCTGAGCGCACGTCGTCGCGTTCGCCGACCCAGATACGCAGGCTGTTCTGCTTGTCCTCCAGCATGAACGCCCGCCATTGCCGACCCTTCAAATCCCGCACATCGCTGAAACCCGGTTGGGTCGGCGGTGCGGTGAAGGAGGGCGCGCTGGCGGTATGCACCAGCACCTCACCCTTGGGATCCCACACCTGAAAAGCGATTTTGCTTTCGTACGGATGACCATCGACCCGGGGCTTGGCTTCGCCCAAGGCCTGATTGAACGCCTGATACAACTGCGCGTGCTCGGTACTGTCCATTGGCATGCGCATCACGCCTTGCAGCAACCGGGCGTTTTGCGCCAGTTGCGCGTCGTAGACTTCGGCGATTTCGTGGTTGCTGTCATGCACATTGAACGTGCTGAGCACCGCCAGACCGGCCAGCAACAGACCGATGATCAGCGTCAGCGTACGACGGCGGATCGAGGTCATCGACGCTCCTCCACCAGATAGCCCACGCCGCGAATGGTGCGGATCAGGTCGGTGGAGAATTTCTTGCGCAGGTGATGGATGTGGACTTCCAGGGTGTTGCTTTCCGCCTCTTCATTCCAGCCGTAGAGCAACTGAATCAGTTGATCGCGGGTCATCACCCGGCCCGGCGGCGAGAGCAATTCGTGCAGCAACTGATATTCCTTGGGCGTCAGCGCCACGGGTTGGCCCTGATAGCTGACCTGCTGGGTGCCAGGGTTGAGGCTGATGCCAGCGTGTTCGATCAGCGCCTGGGCGCGCCCGGCGCTGCGTCGCAACAAGGCACGCAACCGCGCCTTGAGTTCGGCCAGATCGAACGGTTTGACCAGATAATCATCGGCCCCGGCGTCGAGCCCGGCGATGCGATCCTCAGTAGCATCGCGGGCAGTGAGAATCAGCACCGGCAAATTCGAGCCGCTGTCGCGCAGACGGCGCAGCACTTCGAGGCCGTCCATGCGCGGCAGGCCAAGATCGAGCACCGCCACGTCGAAGGTTTCACTGAGCAGCGCATGCAACGCGCTGCTGCCGTCCTTGAGCCAATCGACGGTGTAACCCTCACGCCCCAGCGCCTGATGAATGCCTTCACCGAGCGCCACGTCATCCTCAATCAGTAATAAACGCACGCGGACTCCTGTCAGTCGAGTTTCTTGTTGACGTCCACCAGCAGGGCGGCGATCTCTTTGCGACGCCCGGCGTCGGCGCTTTCCCGGCCCGGACGCGGCGCGGCTTGCAGGGCTTTTTGCAACGCCCCTTTCGCTTCAGCGTAGCGTTTTTCACGGTAGAGGTGATCGCCCCAGAAGTACAGGCTATCGATGCCGTTGGGATTGAGTTGCAGCGCCTGCTTGAGCAGTTGCTCAGCCTTGTCGCTGTCGCCGAAACCGATCGGCCAGCCCGGCACGCGGTCATACAGCGCGGCGAGGCTGGTGTAGGCCGAACCTTGCAAGGCCTTTGGGTCGAGGGTCAGGGATTTTTCCAGATCAGCCTTGGCGTCCTTGGCTTTGCTCAAGGCACCGAGCCCACCTTCGGCACCGGCCCAACTGCTGGTGACGATGCCTTTCCAGATCCAGGCTTCGGCCACGGCCGGGCGTTGCGTGGTGAACGCCGTGGCTTCGCTGGACAGTTGCTCGAAAGCGGCGGCGCGCTGTTTCTCGGCCACTTCGTATTGAATGTGCGCCCAGCTCTGCTGGATGCCGGTGAGGCGTTGCTGATCGGCGGAGTCCAGCGCCCAGACGCTTTGACTCAGGGCGGCCAACAACAGGCATGCGGAAAGTTTTTTCATGGCTTGAGGGTCTCGTTTTCAGGTTTTTCACTGAGGCGGCGGATCAGCGGCAACTGCTTGCGCAGACCCCGATCAACCAGATGCGGCAGCAGGTTGTTGAGGCGCACGAAGAAACGTTCCGGCCAGCCCAGATACAGGTCGCGACGGTCTCCGGCAATCGCGTGAAACACCGCTGCGGCGACGGTTTGCGGATCATCGACGTTGGCTTTGAGCGCATCGTTCAAGGCTTGCGCTGCCGCGCTGTTCATCGACGTGCGGGTGGCGCGTGGCGCGACGTACAGCACGCTGACCCGGGTGTCGGCCAACTCCCGGCGCAGCGCTTCGGAAAACCCGCGCAGGGCAAACTTGGTCGCGCAATAACTGGCGTAACCGGGGTAGCCGATCGAGCCATAGGTCGAGCCAACGTTGACCACCATCGCGCTGTCGGCCTGCTTGAGCATTGGCAGCAACAGCTTGGTCAGGCAGATCGGCGCGCTGATGTTCACCGCCAGCATTGCGTTGATGTCGTTGTCGTCGAGCTGCTCAAGCATGGCGAAGTGATTGACTCCGGCCGCGTTGATCAGCAGGTTGATGCCGCCGATGGCTTCGGCGGCGGCCAGCACTTTGCGTCGGTCGCTGAGGTAGGTCAGGTCGGCGGCGACCCAGCACAGGTTTTGCGGATAACGCTCCAGCAGCGGCAGCAGCGCTTCCTGATGTCGGGCCACGGCCAGCACCCGCGCGCCGGCGGCGCACAAGGCATTGGCGATGGCCATGCCGATGCCGCCACTGGCACCGGTCAACACAACACGTGCTTCACGCAGCTGCATATTGAGCCTCCGTGTTGCGCGGCAAGCCACGGAACATGTCGGTGTACAGGCGATAGACGACTTTCGACGCGTGAATCACCGCCGCCTGATCTTCTGGATCTTCCAGTTGGTTCATCAGTCGGCGGTAAGTCTGCATGTGCTCGATGTCCAGCGAACCGTGGGAGCTCAAGTAACTGAACGCCGTTTCCGGCAACGCCAGACGCTCGCGAATACTGCCCGCCGCGTGGGTGGCCAAGGCAATGCTGGTGCCTTCAAGCACATTGACCATGCCGAACAGACCCACCGGATTGCCCCGGGCGATCAGGTCGTAGAGGAAGCTGACCATCAACTCGATCGACAGCGACGGCTGCCCATCGCGCACGGCATCGCGATCACCGCCACACGCGGCAATGTCGTTGAGCACCCACTGTTCATGGCCGTATTCATCCTCGATGTACTCGCAGACGGCTTTGCGTAACCACTCAAGACGTGTCGGCAGTCGAGCACCGCACGCCATCATCAACGGCACGGTGTGGCGCACGTGGTAATAGGCCTGGGCGAGAAATGCCCGATAGCTCTCAAGGCTGACCTTGCCCTGCAGGGCATCAAGGATGATCGGCAGGTTGAACAACTCGTGGCGCTCCTGCTGTGTGGCTTCTTGCAGGGTGTCGAAAAAATTCATGATGTGGATTCCTCGCAGACGGCAGATTCGGTCAGTTGGTCGTGGTAATGCGCGACGATGACTTCGCGGCGCGGGCGGCCATTGGCGGTGAGCAGGCCATTGGCGGCGCTGAAGGGTTGGGGTAGACGTGTCCAGCGATGCACCTGGGCGTAATCGGGCAAGGCTTCGTTGGCTTCGGCGACGGCGGCGGCCAGCTCTGCATCGCTGCATTCGGCGCGGTGCGGCCATAGCAGTGCATGGTTGTGCGGCATCGCCTCGCCATAAACAAACGCCTGGGCGATGTGGCGGCGCTGGGTCAGCTCCGACTCGACCCATTCCGGGTTGACGTTGCGCCCGAAACTGGTGACGAACTGATGCTTCTTGCGGCCCTTGAGGTAGAGAAAACCTTCCGGATCGAACTCGCCCAGATCGCCACTCGGCCACCATTCTTCGGCATGCGGCGCGTCGCCCAGATACCCCAGCAGCGGCGAGCCCTTGATCAGCACTTCGCCATCCTCGGCCAGACGCACTTCAACATGCGGCAAGGGCCGGCCAACGCTTCCCGGACGTTGCGCACCGGGGCGATTAAGGCAGACCACTGAAGCGCATTCGGACAAACCATACCCTTCAAAAACCGGCAGGCCGACCCGTTGTGCGCGGTGCAGCAAATCTTCGGAAACCCGTGCGCCGCCGACAGCGGCAAAGCGCAGTTTTTGGGGGGCGAAGGCTTTCTGTTCGGCGGCGCTGACCAGCAACAGCAACAACTGCGGCACCAGAATCAGACTCTCCGGCGCACGGCTAGCCAGATAGCCCAGCAAGCGCGGCACATCGACGCCGCTGGCGCCCTGAATCCCGAGGGTTTTCTGGCTCGGCAGGCTCAACATCGCACCGGCATACAGCGCCGCATAACAGCCGAGGTTTTCCAGCAGAATCGCCAGCGGCAGCAGGGCCAGATGATGCTCAGGATTGGTGGGTTCGCTCGCCTGATGCAGCTCACGCGCCACCCGCAACAAACTGTCGGCGCTCAGACACACGCCTTTGGGTGTGCCGGTGGTGCCGGAGGTAAACGTCAGTTTGGCGGTGCCGGCGGGCATGCGGCTCGGGCCGCTGAACGAGCGGCACCAGAACTCGCCGCTTTTCTCGTAACCGCCCGCGAGCAATTCGGCTGCCAGTTCCGGCTCGGCAATCACCCGTTCGGCCTGGCTCTGTTCCAGACAATGGGCACGTTGCGCCGGGCTGAAGAAGGGCGGCAGCGTCACACAGGTCAGGCCTTCGAACAGCACGGCCAAATCCCAGAGCATCGCGTCGACGCCGTTATCCAGCGCCAGTGCAATCACTTGCACGTTTTCATCGCGCAATCGCTCCTGGCGATACATCACCTCGGCGTACAGGGTCGTGTAATCGATTTTCAGCGTATCGCCCCACAGGGCAACCGCACCGTCATTGCGCCCGGCATGGCTGCGCAGGGTTTCCTGGAAGCGTTGCAGTTCAAGCGACATGGAAAGCTCCTTCAATCGAGGTCGGCAGCCCCAAGCGTGTGAACAGGCCGATATTGCGCAAATGGATGAACCCGGCGCGGATGTTGCCGACGTGAACCCAAGGTTTGCTTTCGTAATAACTGCCCCAATGTTGACGCTCGTCACCCAGTCGCTCCGGGTTCGCGGCGCACAATGTCACTGGCTTCAAACCGAGGCGATGGAAGCTGTTGACCAGCCCGATGTTGCCGGTGAAGGTCACCCATTCCAGACCGCCCATGGCCAGCAAGTAAGTGATGGCGATGATGCTCAGGCGCGCACTGCCGGTGTCGCTGGCGGCGAGGTTGCCGACCTCGACGATGCCGTTGCGCGTCACCGGGCGATCCGCCGCCGCGCTGATCAACGGTTCGATCGGCTCATCCAGATAGCGCTCAAGAAACAGCGGCTCCAGATGCGCGCGGCGCACACCGGCCACAGCACTCAGCACACCGTCGGCGTTGTGCATGCCGAACAGCTCGGGCATGAAGTGGCGGATATCGGCGCCGTGAGCCTTGCGAAAACGCTGCTGAATGAACGCTTCGAACGCCGTTCGTTGTGCGTCGTCGGGCAACGCATGGGTCAGCGTCATCTGCGGCGTTTCGGACTGGCCGAAATGCAGGGGCAGGGGGATGTTCCAGTCGAAATCGGGCATGGGCAGAACGCCTCCCTCAAAGATTTGAGCGAAGTATCCGAGCCATTTCTTAACGAAGTCTGAAGGTGAAAAAAGGTTAACCTGCAAGCCGATCTTCAGACTGTCTTAAGACTGGCCGGGCAGGGTGACACCGTCGGTTCGCCCGGCCAAAGGAACGTGACCGTCGACCGCATCGACCGTCACCCACGACAATCACGAGGCGCATCTTTATGACCCGCGACAACGCCGCAACCCGTTATGGAAAACTCTCGATCACGATGCACTGGCTGATGCTGGCGCTGTTCGTCGGCGTCTATGCCTGCGTCGAAATCAAAGGCTACATGCCCAAGGGCAGCGAAGCGCGCGGCCTGCTAATGGGCTTTCACGGCCTGTTCGGCGCGAGCATCTTCGCCTTGGTGTGGCTGCGCCTCATCGGCCGCCTGACCCCGCGCCCACCGATCACCCCCAAACCCCCAGCCTGGCAGACCGGCATCGCGCACCTGACGCACCTGGCCCTCTACGGCCTGATGATCGCCACGCCGATCCTCGCCTGGCTGATGCTCGCCGCCGGCGACAAACCGTTCCCATACTTCGGCTTCCACGTACCGGCGCCGGTCGCCATCGACCCGGACCTCGCCAAACGCCTCAAGTACTGGCACGAACTGATCGGCAGCAGCGGTTATTGGGTGATCGGTTTGCACGCGGCGGCGGGGTTGTTCCACCATTATTGGGTGCGGGATAACACGTTGGTGCGGATGCTGCCGGGGCGCACAGGTTCACGCTGACCCCCTGTAGGAGTGAGCTTGCTCGCGATGACGCCTGTTCAGTCAGCATCGATTTTGACTGAACCACCGCGATCGCGAGCAGGGTCACTCCTACAGTTTTTGTGTTGTCTGGCAGAGCTCGATAGTTGCCGGAACCGCACTTCGCGTCCACTCTTAGGCCTTGCCGACAAGGAGCGTGCAGCATGACCGAAGACAGCAAAGTAAAAGGCCCGGCCTCGTACTTCCCCTCCATCGAGAAAAAGTACGGTCAGCCCATCGACCACTGGCTGAAACTGCTCGCCAGTGTCACCGACAAAAAGCACATGGAACTGGTGGCGTGGCTCAAGGAAGAACATGGCATGGGCCATGGGCATGCCAATGCGTTGGTGGCGCATCATTTGGCAGCGGCCAAAAAGTGAGGGCAGGGCAGTGATGAACTTCACCCACCGGCCCGTGTTGGCCGAAGACGTCAAAACCGTCTGCGGCTTTGCGCAAGGCGAGCAAGAGCTGTTCTTCATGTTCCCGAAAGCAACCTACCCGCTGACGGAAGAGCAATTGCACACGGCGATCAGCCAACGTTTTGACTCCACGGCTTTTGAGGCTGACGGCCAGATCGTCGGCTTCGCCAACTTCTACCGAGCCGAACACAACGGCATCTGCTGCATCGGCAACGTCATCGTCGCGCCCAACGCACGCGGCCAAGGCGTGGCTGGATTCATCGTCACGACCATGACCGCATTGGCGTTCGAAAAGTATCAAGCCGATGAGGTGCAGATCTCCTGCTTCAACCAAAACACCGCCGGCCTGCTGCTCTACCCGAAACTCGGCTTCGTCCCGTTCGGCATTGAAGAACGCCCCGCACCGGGCGGCGGGCGTTCAGCCCTGATCCAGATGACAAAACGCAGAACCTGAGCAACCCACCAAACCTGTGGGAGCCGGGCTTGCTCGCGATGACGTCACGCTAGGCGCCACATCAAGGTTGAAGGGCACGCAGTGTGATCGACAGTCGCGTAAATGATCTACCAACAAAGCGAACAAGCATGAACACTCTGAACGACAGGAAGCGAGCAGTAGAAGTGCAAACAGCGTGGCAGTCGCTCACTACTCATATGCTCAACGCACAATCGGTGCACCGGGTCGAGCATCTGGTATCCAGGCATCACGCTGCCACTGTGCCGCCGAGCGCAGGCGTCTACGCATTCTGGTGGATTGGACGCCGCGACCAGCTAATGAGCGCTAATCGACATATTATTTTAAAGGGGCCGGGAGGCTCTGATGTCGATGTGCATTACCACGATTGGTGGCCGACAGATGCACCATATCCGTGCTTGTACGTAGGTAAGGCAACCAATTTAAGACGTCGGATGGGGCAGCACCTTTTGCGTGCCACTGCTGGCCGCGTTCACCCACCTCTAACGAGAAACAATAAGGCAAAGCCCAAAACGTCGTCTTGCCAGTTACGATTTGGCATCGAACACGTATTTCCAAAGGAAACTGCACCTCTGGCATTGATAGACAGCAACGTCGGTTTTTCCTGGTGCGATGAGTTTTCCGACAACGCAGTCGCCGAACGTTTCTTTGCCGAAGACAGGCTTGTAGGACACCTTCGGCCGTGGTTCAACATCGACTCAGAGCGTTAATGGTTTGTGAGGCAGGGCAGCTTTTTATTGATCTTTGCCGCGGTCTCGCCTCCGTGAAACGGCTGATTCAGAGACGTTTTCAACAAGGTTTTGAGCATGTCAGACACAACATCACGCTTGATATACAGGCAGCCGCGAGAACGCGACCTGCCTGCCGTTTTTGCGATTTTCGGTGACCCGCAGACCAACCTGTTCAATCCGTCCGGCCCCATGACCCACATCGTCCAGGCCGAAGCACTGCTGGATCGCTGGCTGCAACACTGGGCAAGCCATGGTTATGGTTGGTGGGTGATCAGCAGCACACAGGCCCCTGAGTTCATCCTCGGTTTCGCGGGCATTGCGGCTCAAGACTATTTGGGCAAGCCGGTGATCAACCTCGGTTATCGCTTCGCCGTCGAAGCGTGGGGGCACGGCTATGCGACCGAGGCCGCTCAAGCGGCGCTGACCAACGCATTCGAACACCTCGGCATACCCGAAGTATTCGGTCTGGTCAGACCTGATCATGCCGCGTCGATCAAGGTTCTGGAGAAAATCGGCATGCGCCGCTTCGGACTGCTGGACGACGTGCCGGGCAAAGCACACAGCCTTGTGTTCCGCATTCAACTGAGTAATGCCTGAGCAAAACAGGTGGGTCACAACGCGTTCCTTGTGGGAGCGAGCTTGCTCGCGAAGACGCCAGTTCAGTCACCACCTCACTCGCCGAACGAAATAAACAGCAAATAGCCACTCTGTTTAAACGAAGCCTCACGCAACGACACGAGCCCTACAACGTCTTGCGCCATCGGCTACGACTACGCCAGAATCCGCCGGCTTGTGCGTCTGGAACTCCCCCCGTAACTTGATTCCCATCACTGCTCATCAGTGATCGGGTCTGCAAGCCCGCCGAAAAACCAGTCGCATAGCCCTGCCAAGGGACACTCATTTGTGTCCGCTCAATGGCGGCTTTGTGCGGGAGACCCTCGGGTCTGCCGGGTGCCTGGTTTCCCGGTCTTGCAGACCCGCGCATAGCTGCCACCCATCATCTGCAAGTGATGTTGGTAGCTCCTAGTGAAAAATCAGGAGTTTCACCATGTTCAAACCAACACCCAACCCGCCAGAAACCGACCCCGCATCCCCCTACGAATCCCCCGATTCCAAGAAATTCCACGAAGCCGCCGAACGCGCCCTCGACCACTACCTCAAACCCGCCGACAAAATCATGGCCTGCACCACCGAACCCGAGCGCATGTTCCTCGCCAACCCGAAGTACGACACCGAATCGCTGCTAGCCAACGCCAGTGAAACCCTCGGCTCCGCCAGCGAAATGCTCAACAACTTCGCCGCTACACTCAGCAACGCTCACCGAAAAAACGCGCTAGGCATCGCGCAAGTCGTGATGCTTGCCGAATTGGCAGTCAACCAAGCGCTGGATAAGGTCGAAATCTCCAAATAACCCACCCAGCAAGACGAGGGGAAACCCTCGTCACAATCCACTGTCTCAACCGGGCTGGCACACGGCCACGCCTTGCGCCCCATAGCCTCGGCTGTCACCCTTCGGGCCGTTCTCAAGGATCAGAACAAGGAATCAAGGATTGAGCGGCTACGTCCCCAACCCCCCGAAAAACCGTCGCTACGAAGAAGCCAAACCCGTCGATATCCACGTCCAGCACTGGGCGGAATACGAAAAACACGGCAAAGAACCCGCACCCGCGCCTGAGAAAATCGGCATCGCGCTGCGGATTGGGGTTTTCTTTGATGGCACAGGTAACAACGCGAACAACGCCGCCGCTGGTTTGATATGTGGTGCGCATCATCCGATTGCACCCAACGACATCGATGCCAGCTGCAAGCCGTATATGAGCGATCCGGACAGCAGTTACGGTAATGACGTCAGTAATGTGAAAAGGCTGAGTGATCTGTATGAGGCCCCTCGAGCGGCTGAAGGTGAAGGCTTACGGAAGAAAGCCTTCGGTATGGTGTATGTCGAGGGTATTGGCACCCGATCAGGCGAAATAGACAGCACTCTCGGAGCTGGCGCCGGACGGGGCGAGACAAGTGTCGCCGGGCGTGTTCCCACCGACACATCACCTGAGGTGAGCATCGGTGCTGTCCGTTTACTAAATATGCTCAGATCTCTTCGGTATTGATGGATACAGTGATATTGAAGAATTTTATTTCTGACCACGAATTACGTTTGTTCACCGGCGTCTCCTCTGATCCCATGCCGAGCAGATACCATCGCTGCGTTTTTTTATCGCGATAAGAATAAAATGTTGAGTCCCAGCCGCAGCAGATAAACCGGAGCATCGGAAGGTTGAAAGTCCGGTTCATGTATTTTTCCGCCTCAAGGGCGTCTGAGCCTTTTACTCGGTACCGAGCAATGAGAGGCTTTCCCTGTTCATCATTGTTTTGAGTGCATTCCACGTACTCTACAAAAACAGGCTTGTCGCTTAGTTTTGCCAGAAAGTCATCGCATCGAGGTTTAGCCATCGCGCAGCTGGCAAGCATTGATAAACTTATCAAAAAAAGTAAGGAGGTTAGTCTGTTCATTTATTTTTCCACGATAAGTTTGCCAATGTATTTCCCTCTGCCTTCTTTCATACGCTTATCAATTAAGTAGTCGTGGTGAACTGTATGTGGTACCCCGTGGCGTTGAACATCGGACGGCTGCTAAAGGTGAAGCTAAACTGATGATGATCGAGCCACGAGGTATTTTGAACACCGGGCATGAAGATGGCGAAAGAACGGCCTTGAACGACGTCTGGATATAATCCAACGCCATCCTGTGCAATGTCTACGCTGAGTTGGAAATAGTTGACCTTGACCGGCAGCTATCGGCCAAAAGCGGTCACATCCAGACCTGTCTATCTACGCTAAAAACACATGTTATTGGAATGCTTTATATATTGACCACAAACTCGTTGTCTCGAAGCTGATGAGCCTTTGACCAATTGAGGCCTTTAGTCCAACTAGCGAACTGCATTCGGTCAAAGTCATTCTTGGGATAATCAGCTCGGAATACCTCATACCCAATCCAGTTGAACGACACGAAATTCTTCGCCTGGCGTGCTGCTTCGACTACATTGACCGTTGCCTCAAGGCTTCCCCGCTGCTTATGCCCTACGGAGGCTTGCACGCCACCTGGCGTCGTAGCAGGAACGGTTCTGGCTTACGGAGCAATATGCCGCAGGCTGAGACAGAATCACCGCAAGATCAAGGTCTTTCCATTGAGGCGCGAGATCCGGGATTGTATGAATTCCTCCTCGTGCTTTATCGGTAGCAGCTTTGGCCAGTGATGGGGCAAGCGCTACCCAAGCAGCCCCTAGCAAGGCGTCACGGCGTGAGAGTTTATAGCCTTCCTCGCCCTAAGTCATTGATGGATAAAACTTGTCTTCGTTAGTCAGATCAAGGCAGGGCAGGGCAGTCTTAGCCATTGCTAGCCAGCAATGGAAAGTGATTTCGAAACATTTTCGACAGTTAGACTTGACATTTTTCCGCCTGCCTTCTTAACTCCTGTGATGCCGCATTGGCATTACTCCATTTTTCTACGGCTGACTATTCTCGCTTGAGTTCCACTCAAGTGCCTACTTTGCAACAAGGATGTTATTCAAGCTAAATGAATAAATATACCAACCCAACTCTGCCGCCTATTTATATCCGGGCAGTACGAGTGATTTAAGTCGCCCCAAAAAACCAGGCTAACATAAGAGGAAATAAAATATGAGCGACAAAAAAATAGAGGAAAGCTCTGCAGCAGCAGAGGCCAAGCAAAAGACAATACAGGAACTCAGGGAGTTTGAATTAAAGAAAAAAGAAGCCGACTCAGCCTTACAAGAAAAACTAGCAAGATTTGCAAACGATTTACCAGAAACAGAGAGGGCATCTCTCAACGAGCTGTTGGGTATTGAAGAAAATCAAACCATAGATGACAGCGAAAACTACCCAGAAATCACTGTGTTTCTTAAACCTCAGCAGGCACATTTTGGAGAAGAGATATCAATTCTTATAAAGCCACAGCAAACACAGACACCTAAAGATGTGATCGTTTTCCTGAAGCCTCAGCAAGCCCATTCCGGAACCCAAATCACTGTTAGGTACAGCAATCAACAGGAAGAGGAAAAAATTTATCTAAAACCACAGCAGGCGCACAGCCTATATTCTGATGTCCATTTAAAGCCACAACAATCTCACACTACGGAAGCCGACGTTCATCTAAAGCCACAACAATCTCACACTGCTGAAGCCGACGTTCATCTAAAACCGCAACAATCGCACACTACTGAAGCCGACGTTCATCTGAAACCACAACAGTCGCACAGTACGAAAGACAACAACTAAAGCCATGAACACGGAAAATATAGAAGCTCCCAAACACAGCGACCCACTATCAGAATTCGTCTGCACCCTAACAATCGACGAGAAGAGAGTTCTAAAAGGAAAACTTAGTAAAACCATCCCCTTATATTTCGACAACAACAATAATCTGAGTTTTTCTGAAAAATTTTCAGAAAAAAACTTCAACCATCTGGCCGCAACACTAAGAGCAATCTCCCCTAATTGTAGATCTATCCCTAGAAATGGAGTTATTTTCAGAGGCTTTCCAGACTGGTTGAAAGGCAACACCCTGCTCAACCTGCAAAGAGAATCAGAAACTAGGAGGCTAGAACCTCTAGATAGAATAGATCATTACTTGGGATGCGGGGGTAGGTACGCAGATCAACTATCCGTTGATGAATCGCTAATTAAATTTGTCGAGCAAAAAGTCAGAGAAAAAATAAAAGCCACAGGAGTAGCCAGCTACCTGTATTACGACAAACCCGGACTTGGAATTAAGCCTCATGTGGATACAGATGTGTTCTCGATAAACATGATGCTAATGCTGAAACATGACTGCAAGGACAATGAAAGTAGAAGCGCAACTTTAATCTTCCCAGAAAGCAGCGCAACGGAGAGCCATCGACTCGACATTGGAGAGGTTATGCTAATGTATGGCGGCGCGGTAATTCACTCGCGATCTATTATTATAGAGGATGAAAACGTATGCCTACTTACAATCGGATTCAATATTTGCGATAAAGAAATCAGCTCATGAATAAAAATGCCACTGAGAGAGCATGCCTAATTCGATCATTTGCAAGGCAATTAAATGATAATGAAATAGACGCCCTAAAGTACAGGATCTCTTTAGAGGCAGCTAAAATTATATCGGACGATGGCGTGATTGACCAAAAAAACACCGCCAGATTCAATTTGCTACTAGAAAGCTTAGTGGAGATTCATAGCTACAAAGATCGTATACCTGAATATGGCCTCGCATATAAAGGACGCCCTAATTTCATGAGCGAACGCTTTCTCGATAAGCTTCTCTTGGAATCAGAGCAATTCCAGCCGAATTCCTATAAAAATCTAGATCAATACATTTACCAAGTTGAAACCCCAAAAGGCAATACGCACGCAGAAAAGCTCGCCACTTCAGAAGAACTCTATCAACTTGTCACCAAATATGCAGGAGCCTCGCTTCAAAGCTTCGTCACCAATTATTTATACTATAACAAGAAAGGCCAACATAGCCGCCCACATGTTGATAATGCATTCACCAGCATTACCGCCATGGTCGGCCTAAAGCAGACACCCAAAGCCGGCAATAAATGCAATCTATCATCGAGCTTTATTTATTGGCCAAACAAACCCCGATTTAATTATCAACTGAAGCCGGGAGAGATAGCGATATTCTTCGGGGCAGCTGTACTCCACGGAAGAACCAAGATTGGCGAAAGTGAGGAAACATCCTCCTTATTAATCAGTTTTCGCCCGAGCGAGGTATAGCGTCATGAACATGGAAATATTTGAAAAATCACTAGCGATAAAAAATTATATCTTAGAGCCAATAACCGAAAAACATGCCGACTTACTTTTTCAAGACCTACAAGCGGAAGAGCTCTACACCTACATCCCACAATCCCCCCCAAAATCAATATCTGATTTAAGAAAAAAATACTTGAAATGGTCTCAGAGAAAGTCCCCCTCTGAAGATGAAGTCTGGCTAAATTATGCAATTTTCGACACAAATTTAAATCGCTATGTTGGCACCATTCAGGCAACAATCCAGCATGGCGGGCACAACTATATTGCCTATGAAGTTTTCCCAGAATACCAAAGAAGAAAAATAGCAACAGATACCATTTCGCTACTAATAGAGTTCATGAGTATAAATTTTACGGCATCCGTAATCACTGCGCACGTTGACACAAGGAATATAAAATCCTACAAATTCCTAGAAAGCCTTGGGTTTGAGAGGAAAGACTTCATTAAAGATGCTGACTATTTTGACGGGTGCACTAGCGATGAATATGTTTATGAATATTCAGCGCATAGCAAATAAAGCCAGCCGCCGCCGATAAAGCTCTAGGAGTGCGCCTTCTATTGAAAGCGCGCTATTCATGACTGTTGCCTGAATCACTTGGGGCTACTACTCGGTTTTGGGAAAGCGGTCAGCAAATCCCGCTCGGGATACAGCAGGGAACTTCGTGCGCAGTCTGCCATTGATAGCAATTGCCACTGCTATTGAGCTGACACAAGGGAATCAGCACATGACCCAGACTGGGTTTTCTACGCCGTGGCGTCTGGTGTTCTGGCTTCTGGAGCAGGCTATGTGGTGTGGTAAGCGGTTGTGAAACGGCCTCAAGCTCAGACAGCTGCCACCCTACAGCTCAGTGTTCCGGTGCAGGCATCAGTTGCGGGAGTGATACTGCTGACGAACCACTCACGACTCGCATTGTGATAGCGTCACTGATCGTTCTAGGAGGAGTTGCTCTGGCCCTGTTTGGTACAAAACGTTAAGGCAGAGGGAGTATTTACTTGTCTGTCCGCTATTGGCCGAAAGCTGAAGGAGGAGAAGGGCTGCTAGTGTGGTCGTCTCTTACGTTAGACGGCAATCGGTCGGTCACTGTTATCATTGCGTCATACTTTCGGATGCCAGCCGGGTCAGATATGCAAAGTCAAGTAACGCTCCACGCAATGAAAGAGTTAGCCCTTGACTTTAACGCTGCCGTGGACTGGGTTGCGTCAGTAGGATTTCCCATCGCGCGCGGTAGAATCGCTGAGTACCGGAAGATACTAACCAAAGTGGCCGATCGTTTCGAAGTCCATCGCTGGGATGACTTTGCAGACCAAGAGTATGCAAAGCAGGTTTGCACGGTGCTGCTGGAGATACGAGAGTTGGTGTCGATCCATCGTGGTCTATCAGACATTAGCGATCCTACCGACTTGCATGCAATGCGTCATTTTCTGAAAGGCCCCTTCAGTCCCACCGATGAGTCTGTAAACAATTCATCTAACCGGCCAAGGAACATAGGTTTCGAGCTTTATCTCACTGCCCTTTTCGCCTACGCGAAGATGATGCCTATCTATGGAACGGATGCCGATCTGTGCTTTAAGCACAACGACCACACCTTCTTCGTCGAAGCCAAAAGACCGATGTTCTTTCACTCCATAAACGCAGCGATCAAAGATGCCAACAAGCAGCTTACACGGAGGCTGGAAGGCACCAAAAGCACCATGGCTAGAGGGCTAATCGCGCTAGACCTTTCCAAAATAATCAATCCGCGCGATAAGGTGATGCCAGTCAGGGATACCCATCATCTCGATCAGCTAATGAATGGCGAAACTCAGCTCCAGATAGATGCGCTTGCGCGTTACTGGCACAAGGGTAGGAACAGTAAGACTGTTGGCGTATTGCTGCATTTCAGATTGCTGACGCAATTTGGCCCCAACGGTGACCTAAATACCGTACGGTGGATTAGCTTTGTGCAATTCAGCAATGATGATGCGCTCTCCGGTCTATACACAAAGCTTCAGGATGTCATTCGGCATATCTGCTAGATCTAAATAATAGTGCTTGGGCAGACATGATCGACTGGCCGCTTTTGGCCGATAGCAGTCCTTTATGAGTGGCTGCTTATTATGGGCTGAGTCTGGCCCGTCCTTGATTTCGCACCTTTTCAACCTTTGCCAGATCTACTGAGTCTCTACGGGCGTCATCCCGCAATGATGTTGAACGCGGTAGCTGCCAACACCTCCCCATTAACCATCACTCTCACCCCATGCCCCCCAACAAAATGCTTCCGCGTCGTAAAATCCTTAATCACCTGCCTCCGTCCCACAATCACACTCTCAAACCCCGCCAACACCACCGTCTTCAACTTGAAAACCTTCCCCGAAACCCCGCCATTCGCCTTCACATAGTCAATCGCATAATCAATCACCAACCTTTGCTCTTCAGCCACGGTCGACTTCACCACAAACGACAACGTAATCGCTTCCCCAAGCCTCACCACCGCCGGTTCAACCTTCACATCCAGCAACTCAACCTCAGGCTTCCCGCCAGCGCCAATCACCGTCAGCGCCCGCAAATCCCCTTGTTTTATCAAGCTGCGCAACGCATGTTTCGCAATCCACGCCGTGTGTTTGTTCTCCAGCGACCAACCTTCAATCGTGTCGAGCACCCACTCCGGATGCACCTTGGTCACGTCATTCAAATGATTCGCCACGGACTTGCGCACGTACAAACTCTCATCCGCTTTCAACCGATCCAGTATCCCTGCGGCCAATTGCGGGTCAGCCTGCACTGCTTCCAGCCGAAACGACCATGGCAGGCGAGGGCGGCTGCCTTCGCTGGCGAGTCGGCGGACGTGGTGGTTTTCGTCTTGGGTCCAGTCGTGCATTTGTTCCAGCGAGCGTTCCAGGTCGCTGCGCAGAAAGTGGCGGATGGCGAATTCGGAGGAGCCGAAGGTAGTGAAGTATTTCAGGGCGTCCATGGAGGTATCGAAGGCGTGCGCGCCGTAACTGGCGACGTAGTGCGGCAGGCACATGCTGACGAATCCGCTGTCCAGTCGTGGGGCGAGTTCGCGCAGGACTTCGAGGGAGTCTTCGTAGTCCAGCGGCAGCACGGCATGTAGGCTCTCAGTCACCCGCGCCATCCGCTGCATCACCGACAACTCAGCCAGCCCATCATTGGCATGCTTCAAAAACGCCTTGGCCTTAAACGCCGGGTACACGGCGCTCATTTCTGTCGCGATGTGTTGCAAACGCTCAGCGTTAAAGATCTCTTTCAGTGCCGGTGCCGCGGTTTCAGGTGCGCTCATGATCAGGTCATCGGCGTGCTGACGAACGCTTCAAGCGTTTCAGCGTAGGCGGTGTATCGGGCGATGTGCGGATAGCGCGCCACATCTATTTGGTCGGGGACGACGAGGTCGGTGAAGCTCCAGGCGACGGCGAGGCTGATGCCGGCCTGGCTCAGGGTGCCGTCGGTGGGCAGGCCGTGTTTTTCGAGCTCGTGTTCAAGGGCGGTGAAGGCGGCGGCGAGTTGGCCTTCGACGCGTTCGATCCACGGTTGATATTGATTGTCGGCCGGGCGCAGGTTGCGTTCGTAGTAGAGCTGCACGGCTTTTTCGCAGGCGGCGAGGCTGAGGCCGATCAGGCGCAGGGCGTGGGCGCGCTGGCTCAACTCTTTCGGCAGAAGGCTTTTGCCCGCGACGGTTTCGAGGTAGTCGAGAATGAGGGTCGAGTCCATGAGGACGACGCCGTCGTCGAGGATCAGTGTGGGGGCCTTGACCACCGGGTTGATCTGCTGGAATTGCTCGAAGTGGCGGAACACCGAGACTGACTCGTGTTCGAGGTCGATGTCCAGGCGTTTGGCGGAGATCGCCACGCGGCGCACGTAAGGTGAGTCGAGCATTCCGATCAGTTTCATGTGCAACTCCTTGGCGTGACTGATTGCTACCGTCGATGGGTGACGAATGTAGCGGGAAAGGTTGTCGATTGACTACTGCTCGGCACTGCCGGTCTTCCCGGCACAAGCTGTAACGGTCATGAAACACCCGAAAATAAAGGGCCAAACCGGCCTTGCCAGTTGCGCCAGTGAATCTATAGTCAAAGTGCCAGCACCGACCAGGGATGGAACAGTTAAGCGAGCTCAGACCCTCTGATTCAGTACTCGTTTGTATTACTCCCTTGTAGTCCATGATCCCGAAATCGTTGAGGCGCCGACCTGTGCGCATTCAATGCGTCAGGTCGTGCTTTCGATACTGCAGGGAGGGTGATCGCATGAAAGCTTCTAAGCATTTGATGTTTTGTCTGATGGGGGCGGGGTTGGCGGGGTGTGGGAGTTCGAAGCCGGCTCCTGGAGTTGTGGCGGAGAATTGGACAACGAATACAGAACAGCTCGGGATTAAAGCGATTTATCCCCCACGGACTAACGTAGAGGTAGGGGATTTGTTCATTGCACGAGCAGTAAAAGTCGGTGAAAAAATTTCGACGGCTGACTATGTGTTGGCCTCAACAAAATTCGATTACATCAACATAGATGCGGCGATTGTCGAATCTCGGCCCAGGCACAGTTTCCAGTCGATGGCTACTTACGATGATGGGTCGGGCAGCGGTGCGGTAACGACTCGCGCCTTGATCCCTATGACGATAAACCAAAAACAAGTTAACAGTCTGGTGGCGTTTCCGGGACTCACATTTGCTTCTCTGGCGGAGAGTGATATAGGAGTCAACGTGACTAGCAGCGCGATTGGGGCCGCTTTGGGATTTGGGCGGCGCTCCAAGTACAGTGTTTCTTATTCGGTACCGAGTGCTGAAACTTACGGTGCGATGTATCTCCCTGCCAGAAAATTGTTCGATGCGGAGACCGCCAAACGCTATACCGAAGATGATCTACAAAGAATGCGCGACGCTGCCGATCAATTGCAGGCTGCACAGGTCAACAAAACTAATGCTACCTCGCCAGTTTTGGTATTTGTCACTGATGTGTTTATGACCAGGGCACTGGATGTAATGGTGTCGTCTGAAGACGGTATGAGTGGTACGTTTTCCGCCGTCACATTGTCGATGGTGGAGTTGAGTGAGAAGAAAAAATCTCTTCAAGCGCAACTTGGAAAATTGACTGGCCAAAAGCCTGAAGAGCAACCCGCTGCTGAGGAACCAGCCAAGCCTAAGCCAGAAGAACCGAAACCTGCGGTAGCCGGGGCTCAGCCCAAAGTGGAGAACGCAGCGCAATCGGGCGGCGGGAAGGCGTCAGAAATTGCCCGCATCAACGCCGAGTTGGTTCAGGTAAATGAGCAACTGAGGACGAAGGTAAGTCAGATCGTTCCCGACATGCCGGGCGTCACGGGTTCAGTCGTCAAATCATCAGCACTGGGAATCACGTTGCGACAAGCGTTTGCCGAACCCGTAGTGATTGGTTATCGGGGCATACACTTCAACATTGCCGCAATGTCCGTTACAAAACCCCCACAGACGGATAACGGCAGTGTGACCGGGCCATTGCAGTTTCCGGGAATAATGCTCAAATCGTCGAAGAAGGAGTAGCTAGTCGGTGGCGAGTACCAGGTATTCGCCACAATCCTTTATTCGTCGAATCCGGCTTGTTCGTGAATCTCATCGACATTCAATTCCAGCCGATAGGCCACGGCCACGAACAACGCCTGGCACAGGCACAACGTCGCGCTCAGCGAGCGAAAGGCGAGGGCGCTGCCTTCATTCACCAGCAACACGCTGTTCGCTCGTTTGGCCAGTGGCGAGAGGTGGCTGTCGGTGATGATCAGGGGGTTGGCCTGTTGCTGGCGGACGTAGCGCAGGCAGTGTTGGGTTTCCTTGGCGTAGGGGGTGAAGCTGATGGCGATGACCAGATCGCCCGCGCGGACGCTACGCATCTGCTCGCGATAGCTACCGCAAAGCCCGGAACCAGGTGAATACGCTTCTGCGTGTGTTGCAAGTTGTAAACGAGGTAGTCGGCGACGGCGAAGGAGCGGCGCACGCCGACGACATAGATGTTGTCAGCGTTGGTGATCAGGTCGACGCGAAGGCAATGTCGTCGAGTTCGCGGCCCAGGCGTTCGATGCCGGCGCGGGTGGCGTCGATACGTTCGCGGGCGAGGTCGCCGTCGCTGGCTTGCTGCGACTGGTCGGCGATCATGTTGCGGATACGTTGCTGGTAGTTCTGCACCGGCGAGGCTTTGTGGGTGTAGGCGGTGCGGAACAGTGCCTGCATTTCACTGAAGCCGCTGAAACCGAAGCGCTGCGAGAAACGCACGATGGCGGACGGGTGCACTTCGCACTCGCGGGCGATGTCGCTGATGCGGTCGACCATGATCCGGTCACTCTGCTGGCTCATGTAGGTGGCGATGCGTTTGAGTTGGCGCGGCAGGGCTTCGTATTCTTCGGTGATCAGTTGCAGCAGACGCTCGGCATTGATCGGGGGGCTGGCGAGGGTGGGCTCGTCGGAGGCCGGCAGATCGGGGCTTGGCATAAGTCATCCTTTGGGCGCAGCGTGCTGGTTTGGCCTGATATTAGTGGGGCTTTGCCGGGTCTGCTTTGCTGAAACGATGCACTGGCGCATGAAAAAAAGGCGATCTGATACTGTTCTGTTAGCCGTTTGTCTTCTATATACAGCCGCTCGACTGAATTTCTTGCTATAAACGCACTCCGATGACCGTTGTGAAGCTTGTGTCAGAGCAGTTTCCGGGCTTTGTCGGACAAATTCCCTGTATTTACAGTTGCTGATGCCTGAAACGGGCCTTAGACTGCCGCCCCTCGTAAATTGAGTGCCGGGTGGCGTTTGCAATAAACGATGCCTTTTCGTCGACCGGACACGGTTCGCCGGAACGCTCCCTATTTCGCCTTAATGCACGTTTTTTTATAGAGATATCAATGACAAAGGACAAGTTGCTGGCGATGCCGGCAGATGACTACATGAATGCAGAGCAACACGCTTTCTTCACTGAGCTGTTGCAGAACATGAAAGTCGAAACCCACGAGCGCATTGAGCAAAACCGTATCGCCATCGAAAGCCTGGACACCCCGGCTGACCCGGCGGACGCGGCTTCGGTTGAAGAAGAGCGCACCTGGCTGGTAAACGCGATCGATCGCGACCAGCGCATGCTGCCGCAATTGGAACAAGCCCTTGAGCGCATCAAGGAAGACAGCTTTGGCTGGTGCGACGACAGCGGCGAGGCCATTGGCCTGAAACGCCTGCTGATCAGCCCGACCACCAAGTACTGCATCGAAGCTCAAGAGCGTCACGAGCAGATCGACAAGCACCAGCGTCAGGCCTGATTCCTGAGGCGACCCGCCGATTGCGGGTCGTTCTGAAAAGATCGCAGCCTTCGGCAGCTCCTATATGGGGTTGCAGGGGCTGCGATCTTTGTTTTTGCTCGTCTGCGATATCCCGAGCCGTTCCATTGACCTGCTGCAAGACCCCACGACTAACGGACCATAGATAATGGCGTTGTAGTGGCGTTTAATGCAGTCACAATAATGAGAACAAGCGTGGGGTGTTGATATGACGAGAGACGGATCTCTGGTTGGGGCTTTGCCTGCACCAGTGCTTTTGCCAAAAAACCGCTGGGTCGCACCGACTCTGCAAAGCATCGCCCTGATGCTGTTGCTCGCCGGCATGACGCTGGGTGGATGGTCGCTTTATGTCGGCATGCCCTTGGCGGTGCTGATTGTCTGGCTGCCGCGCCTGCGCTCCCGAGCCGTCCCCGATGTAACGCCTGCCGACTCCGGTAGTGCGATTTCCGAACTCACTCGCGATCTTTCCTACACCACCAGCCATAACGCCTTGTCGGCGGCCGGGGTGGCGTTTTCGGTCAAGGAACTGGCGAGCAAACTTGAATCGCAACTCGATGCGGCAGCGCGGATTGTCAGCAATGCCGAGGTGATGATCGCCACTGAACACGCCACTTCGCAGCTCAGCCGTGAAGCGTTGGCCGCTGCCAGCGAGGCGCATCACAGCAGTGCAGCGGGGCGAACCGAATTGGTCGATTCGATCTCGCGCATGCATCAGCTCAGTCAGCGCGCCAATGCCAGCCGTGAATTGATCGAGGCCTTGAGTCTGCGCAGCGATGATATTCAGCGGGTGACGCTGGTGATTCAGTCGATTGCCAGCCAGACCAATCTGCTGGCGTTGAACGCGGCGATTGAAGCGGCGCGGGCCGGTGAGCACGGTCGCGGATTTGCAGTGGTGGCGGATGAGGTGCGCGGCTTGGCGGCGCGAACGGCGTCGGCGACGGGCGAGGTCGGCGAGATGGTCGCTGACATTCAACAGCGCACCGCCCAGGTTGTGGAGCAGATCCGCGAACTGTCCAGCGATTTGAGCAGCGGCGTCGAACAGGTCGAACACACCGGCCAGCACCTGGAGAATATCGCGCGATTGGCGGCGGGGGTGGAAAGTCAGGTCGGCGAGATCGCCCGGGGTGCGGAGACCAACCGCGAGCAACTCGACAGTCTGTTCAAAGCCATCGAGCAGATGCGCAGCGATCTGGCGGTCAGCGATCAGCAGACCCGTCGCCTCGCCGAAGCGGCGGTGCAGATGGAAGGGCAGGCGGAAACCATCAGTGAGCGTCTGGCCGAAGTCGGGCTGGATGACTATCACCAGCGCATCTATGACTTGGCGCGCGAAGGGGCGAGCCAGATTGCCGCGCGTTTCGAGGCGGATATCGAGCAAGGGCGGATCAGCCTCGACGATTTGTTCGACCGTCAGTATCAGCCGATCGCGAATACGCAACCGGCGAAATTTCAAACTCGTTTTGATCGTTACACCGATCAGGTGCTGCCGGCGATTCAGGAGCCGTTGCTGCCGCGTCATGAGGGATTGGTGTTCGCCATTGCCTGCACACAGCAGGGTTACGTGCCGACGCACAATCAGGTGTTCAGTCAGCCGTTGACCGGGGATGTGCAGGTCGATGCGGTTAACAATCGCACTAAACGCAAGTTTGCCGACCGCACCGGGATTCGCTGTGGCAGTCATCAGCAACCGGTGTTGTTGCAGACTTACACGCGCGATACCGGTGAGTTGATGCACGACTTGTCGGTGCCGATCACGATCAAGGGTCGGCACTGGGGCGGATTGCGTTTGGGCTATAAACCGGAAAGCCCGCGCTGATCGATTGTTGCGATTGATGCAATGAATCTGTGCACGGGCGTTGCTGTTTCCTCCGCGAGTAAATCATTAACATGCCTACATAGTTAGGTAGCTAATGATTTGGGGAGGTCTGCATGCAGTGCAGAGTTGATGTTGCCGTGATGATTGGCAGCGGTGTGCCCGCCGGTTTACGCGCGATGGGCCGAAGTGTTTGCTGGGTGGTTTTGCTCAATGGTGAGCGGCGCGGTACTGCGTTTGCCAGTCGCGACGAGGCCGAGGAGTGCAGGGCTGCGTGGCTCGCGCAGTTGCAGGCCGCGCCTGGTGACAGCCTGCACTGATCGAGGTTACTTGCCGTCGTGAAGGCGTACGTTCAGTTCGTCGAAGACTATTGCCCTGTCATCGTCTTTGCCAATCCACTCCTGAAGCGTTTGCTTCTGAGATTCTGACCAGAAGGGCGCATCGACTAATTTGGTGTCAGCGTCCAGTGAATGTCCATCGATGAAATCATCGATATCTGTTTCCTCTGAAGGCAGACCCAACTGATCGAACAGGGTTTTCAAGTTATAACCTTCAAGATCCATCATTTGCTCCTTCTGATGTGCGCCGGTATGGCGCAGTCGATCGCTCTCTTTATCTGAGGCAAGCACTGGCCAGGAGTTCGATTTGCATTTCGAGTGAGCGGGCGAGGGCGCACGCTTCGTTGTGATCTTCGCGGAAACCTCTTACGCGGCCGGTCGATTTTTCCTTGATGTGGAAGAAAGCGTTGCCGGCCGGTACGACTTGAAAGCGCGGAGCCATATCCTTTTGTTCGTGTTCCTGCAGATCGTTCATATCGGCGACATGCAGGATAAGGGGCGATTTGAGTCGGGCGTCAGTGGGCATGGCGAAGTGAGTCAGAGTGCACATATGAAGTCCTTTTCATCGGTTGGCCGATATTTGCAGGCCGTTTCGGGTAGTCGTAATGAGCATCGCTGCTCTAGAATCGCCAGTGCTTGGTGACGACAGGGCTTATCTAAAGCAATTTTTCGCGAGTGATATGTCGGAAAAATGCTTTTTTTCGTGAGAATTTTCCCTAAAGTTCGTAATCAGCTTTCTTTGGTCGCCGGTAAGGATTATTCCTTCGAGCTTTGGCGACATTGGCGTGAGTTTCGCGAGTGACAATCCAGTAGTCTTACGAACCTCGCGTTGAATGAGCAGTCTGCTCAGTTCGGGCTTTTATTTGTGTCATTTGGCAGTTCCATCGGCCTGGCCGTTTTTTGTCGTGCGCGTTTTCCGTGTGCGGTTTATTCAGATGTGGGGATGTTTCTTTGGCAGTCAGTAATCTCGATATGCATGCTTTGTTCGTGTTGGGTGATTTGCGTGCAAAGCTGGTCAAGCTGTTCCAATCACGTTTTGTTTACATCACCGAGCAAAACGCTGAAGGCATCTACGTTGCCGAAATCGACACTGAAAGCGCGTTGGTGGTCGATGACAAACCGGGCCTGAAGCTCAAGGTTGGCGATCATTTCAGTGCGTCGGTGTTGCCCAGCCGTGAAGGCGGCAAGATGGATATCCGTTTTCGCGAAATCAAACTGACGGTCTATGGCATCGGCGATTACGCCTTCGTCGAGACGGCGGATGGCCACGCGATCCTGTTCAAGGAAGGTCATAGCGTGGTGACCGTGTTCGCCGCCCATGCGCAGTTGCAGGAAGGTTTGACCAAGACCCTGAAAGCCGTCACCGCCAAAGCCGCGAAATGGCGCAAGGGTGAACTGGTGACTTTCAAGGCCAGCGAGTGATCGGTGGTTTGAGCCGCGCCGATTTCCATTCGCAAAACCTTGACAGTGCGCGCGATGAGGCCCGGCGGTTGTTCGCCGCGAAGGCCGAGTTACAAGGCGCCTGGCTCGGTTGGGTGGCCGCGCAGATCTACACGTTGCGCCCGGCGGAATACGCCAGCATGGTCAGACGCGAGCTGCAAAGCATGCAGGAAAAGTCTGAAACCTGACCTCGTCCAGGGTCTGGCCCTGAAAAAGCAGGAACCTCGGCTACAGTCAGTTGACTGAGTATGCAGAGGCTTGCGGTCTTCTCTCAGGCCATCCTGCCATTGCTGTGAACAGCACGAGGTGCAATGCATGAACGGATTTCGACGGTTATTGGCCGCCAGCGTGGCCACATTCGGTTTGCTGACTTCAGTGCCATCGGTCATGGCGGCACAAGCGCCGATCCATTTTGCCGACCTGAACTGGGAAAGCGGCAGCCTGATCACCGATGTCCTGCGGATCATCGTCGAGAAGGGCTACGGATTGTCGACCGACACCTTGCCTGGCACCACCATCACCCTGGAAACCGCGCTGGCCAACAATGACATTCAGGTCATCGGCGAAGAATGGGCCGGGCGCAGTCCGGTGTGGGTCAAGGCTGAGGCAGAAGGCAAGGTCGTGAGCCTGGGCGATACAGTCAAGGGCGCCACCGAAGGCTGGTGGGTGCCGGAATACGTGATCAAGGGCGACCCGGCCAAGGGCATCAAGCCGCTGGCACCGGACCTGCGCAGTGTCAGTGATTTGAAGAAATACAAAGACGTGTTCAAGGACCCGGAAAACCCGAGCAAGGGGCGTTTTCTCAACAGCCCGATCGGCTGGACGTCGGAAGTGGTCAATAAGCAGAAGCTGACCGCGTACGGATTGCAGGACGACTACACCAATTTCCGCAGTGGTTCCGGTGCAGCGCTGGACGCCGAGATCAGTTCTTCGATTCGACGGGGCAAACCGGTGCTGTTCTATTACTGGTCGCCAACACCGTTGCTGGGCAAATTCAAACTGGTGCAACTGGAAGAACCGCCGTTTGACGCCGAGGCGTGGAAGACGCTGACCGACGCCGATAATCCCAATCCGAAACCGACCCGCTCGCTGGCCTCGAAGCTGTCGATTGGTGTGTCGACGCCGTTTCAGAAGCAGTATCCGCAGATTGCCGAGTTCTTCAGCAAGGTTGATTTTCCGATCGGGCCGTTGAACAAGGCGTTGGCTGAGATGAGTGAGAAACACACCGCGCCCCGTGATGCGGCAGTGGCATTCATGAAGGCGCATCCGGATGTGTGGCAGGCGTGGTTGCCGAAGGATGTGGCGGACAAGGTTTCGGCTGATTTGAAATAGAGAGCCGCGGCCACAGGCCTCATCGCGGGCAAGCCCGCTCCCACAGGTTTATCGTCGGATGCAAAATATGTGTACGACACAAAACACTGTGGGAGCGGGTTTGCCCGCGATGCTTTTAGAATCGAGTTTGCACTGCTAGCTCAAAGGTTCGCGGCGTACCCAAATAGTACGCCGGCGAAACATGCGCAAATTCGGCATACACCTCATTGGTCAAATTGCGCACTCGCCCGGTAACGGTGGTGTGCGAATCAACCTTGTAACTGAGGAAACTGCCGAACAGCGTGTACGACGGCACTGTCATGGTGTTGGCGTTATCGGCAAACACCGACGCCACGTAACGCGCATCGACCCCGCCTTGCCACTGCGGCGAGAAATCATAGGTCAGCCACAGATTGCCGACCCGGTCCGGAACGTTGGTCGGTGTGTTGCCTTTGCGCGACACGACCACGCCAGCCGCATTCTTCTCAGTGAAGTCATCGTACTGCGCGTCGACCCAGGCGAAGTTACCCTCGGCCAGCAGTTTGTCGGTGATCCGCAACGAGCTGGCAATCTCGATCCCTTTAGACGTCTGCTGACCGACCGGGATGCTGCTGGCCGGGTCCAGTGGGTCGGTGACGGCAAAGTCCTTTCGTTCAATCGTGTAAGCCGCCACCGTCGCCGAGCCGCGCCCGTTCAGATAATCGAACTTGCTGCCGATTTCCCATTGCTTGCCGGTCGAGACGTCGAAGTCTTGCGTGCCGTTGGGCTGCTCGGCGGCGGTGCTGTATTGCACGTAGACGTTAGCCGATGGGATGAACTGATAGGTCAGACCCGCGCGACCGGTGATTGGCGCCCAACTGCGCTTGAGGTGCTTGGGGTTGGTGGCGGTTACGGTGCGGTGGTTGGTCACGTCGAGATCGATGTCGTCATAACGCAGGCCGGTGAGCAGTGACAGTTTGTCGGTGAGCGCCAGCCGGTTTTCCACGAACAACGCTTTGGTGGTGACCTCGTTGGTCTTATCGCTGATCAGCTTGGGATTGGTGCCGGGAATGTCATAGAAATGCCCCGGCCGGTAGTTGTTCGCATCCACCGTGTTCACGTCTTTGATGTTGAGCGGCGAGTTGGTGGTTTGATTGACTTTGTACTCGAAGCCCCCCGACCACGTCGTATCCAGACCCAGCAGCGTGTTGTCGTGGCGCAGTTCGAACTGGTTGCCGTTCTGCTCGCCCTGATGCCGTACCTGATACGCCGTCGAGCGATTCACCGCCGTGTTGTCGGCGTTGTACTGGTAGGTTTCCAGGTTGCGGTAATCGCGCTGGCTGTCGAGGTGATACAGGGTATTGCGCAGGGTGGTGTTGTCGTTGATCCGGTAGTCGATGATCGAGCGCACCCAGATCGTCCGCTGTTCATATCGACCGTCTTCGACGTTGTAGTTGTTGAAGCGATTGTGTTTATCGATCTTCAACTCGCCGGCCTTGGGGTTGAGCACCGGGGTGCCCCAATACGGACTGTCTTCGTGTTCGTCCTGATATTCCAGCGCCAGGGTGTGCGACAGGTTCGGCGTGAGGTCGCTGAGCAATGAGAACGCCACGCTCCAGGCATCGCGTTCCTGACGGTCGATGTAGCCGTTACTGGTGTTGTGGCTGACGTCGAGACGTGCGTAGTGCTGCATCTCGCTGCTCGGGTCGGTCAGGGCATGGTTGAGGCCGAACGCGGTTTCGGTGGTGTCGTAAGTGCCGTAGCTGACCCTGCCTTCAACAGCCTGTTCGTCGCGGGTTGCCAGTTTGGTCACGTAGTTCAACGAACCACCCACAGAGCCTGCGCCGTTGATCAGCGATGACGGACCACCGACCAGTTCCACTCGATCGTAAATCCACGCATCTACCGGGCGAGCGAGTCCGCCGGACACGTTGATGCCGTTGAACATCTGGGTGATCTGGCTGCTGGTGAAGCCGCGATAGGAGACGAAGCCGCCAAAGCCTGGCGGTGCGCTGGCATTGACGCCGGGCAGGGTGTTGGCGGCGTCCTGGAAGTTCTGTGCGCCGTGGCGTTCGATGTCGTTGCGATTGGCGATGGCCACCGAGGCGGGCGTATCGCGCACGCTCAAGCCGAGGCGCGAGGCCATGCCGCTGGATTGGTCGATGTTTAGGCCCGGTTCGGTGCCGGACTCGCCGTCGATGGTGATCGGCGCCAGATCCACAGTGGATTGCGCCCAGACGTTAACGGACAGGCAGCCGCACAGGCTCGCCAGCAGAGTGAGTTGTTTCATTGTTGAATCCTGAATGCTTGTCTAGGAGTCAGCGCACAGGCGAACGCCGCGCGTTGGCGCAGTGGGCTGACAAATCAAAAAGGCAAGAACACTCAGGCGAGCGGTGGGGCGCGAGGGTTGGCCGAGGGCCAGGTGGAGCGGGCTGGGAGGTCGGCGCTGACGATCGGCGCCAGTGGCGGACTGTGTTGTTCCGGCAGGATCGCCAGGGTCAGGCTGGAATTGAACGCCGGGCCCATGCCGCCTGTTGAGCAAAGTGGGCAACCGAAGGCTTTGGACAGGGTTGGCAGTTTTTCTTCGGACGGGTTGGCGGCGAGCGGCGCTTGCGTCGCCGGGTCCACGGTACAGAACTGGCCGCCGATACCGTTGAGCTGCATGCCGACCATTTGTCCGTGTCCGATGCTGCAGACGAACACGTTGAACAGGACGCAGCAATAGAGCATCCAGGCCAGCAGTGAGCGATCGGAACGGGAGAATTTCATGGGGCGGCACTTTACCGTACCGCTGATCGGTCGTGCACTTGAAAAAAATGCGACTAGGATGATTTGTTCAAATCCCTTTCAAGGATTTCAACCATGACCTTTGTGTTGGCTCAATGGCTGGTGACAACGTTCGCGGTAATCGCCCTGGTACATGTGTATTGGGCGCTGGGTGGGCAATGGGCGGCGGTGGCGGCGGTGCCGCAAGTGCCGGTGGAAGGTTTTGTGAAAACGGTGCGACCGGCGTTCAAACCGTCGGGGTGGATTACTTTGGTGGTGGCGGCTGCGTTATTGGCGATTGCCGCTTTGGTGTGTCTGCGGGTCGGGTGGGGAATGCCAGCGGTGCATCACAAGGCGCTGCAATGGGTGATCAGTGCGATTGCGCTGTTGATGTTTGCCCGGGCGATTGGTGATTCGAATCTGGTGGGATTCTTCAAGGAGGTGAAAGGCTCGCGGTTTGCGCGGCTGGATACGTGGGTGTATTCGCCGTTGTGTCTGGCGTTGGGGGCGGGGTTGTTGGCTGTGGCTTGGATCTGAAAAGCAGTATCAAAAGATCGCAGCCGCAGGCTGCGATCTTTTAAAGGGTTAGCTTCCGCTCTCAGTCCGCCGACTGCTGACCTCGGCCGGAACATCATCCCCAGCCATGCGCTTGCGGAACAACGCCGCCCGCGCCAGCAGCAACGTGGTCACCGGCACCGTGATCGCCAACAGAATCGGAATCAGCCACGCATGTATGACCGGCCCGGACTTCAGCGCCGAGAAGCAGATGATCGAAGCCAGCGCCACGCACCACGCTCCCAGCGTCGAGGCCAGTGCCGGCGGATGCATGCGCTGGAAGTAGTCCTTCATTCGCAACAAACCGGTCGCGCCGATCAGCGCAAAAATGCCGCTGAGTACCAGCAGGATCGCCACCGGAATCTCAACCCACAGAGACAATTCAGCGTTCATTCGATCACCTCGCCACGCAGCAGGAATTTCGCCAGGGCAAACGAGCCGACGAAGCCGAACAGCGCAATCAGCAGCGCCGCCTCGAAGTAGGTGTCACTTGAATAACGAATGCCCAGCGTCAGCATCATCAACATGGCGACGATGTAGAGGTAATCCAGCGCCAGAACCCGATCCTGAGCCGAGGGTCCTTTGAACAGCCGAACCAGCGTCAGCACCATCGCCAGCGAGAACAGAAACAGCGTCAGCAAAATTGCGTTCGACAGTAATGGGCTCATTCGAAAATCTCCATCAGCGGTCGTTCGTAAGCAGTCTTGAAGTGCTCAATGAACTGCGCTTCGTCATCCAGATCCCAAACGTGCAGCAACAAAATGCTGCGATCCAGTGCCAATTCCGACCACACCGTGCCGGGCACCACCGTGCAGATCATCGCCAGCGTCGCCAGACCGTGAGCATCGCGCAGGTCGAGCGGCACTTTGACGAAGCACGAACGAGGTGGGCGGCGGCCGGCATTGAGCACACCCCAGGCGACGATCAGATTGGACATCACCACGTCACGACCGACGAGGAGGAACAGGCGCAGCATCGTCCCCGGGCGGCGGATGCGCACTTGTTTCGGGCGTAACTTGCGCATCATCAGCGGTGCAGCAAAACCCAATATTGCGCCGAGCAGCAGATTGCCCGGGCTGATCGACAGGTTCAGCGTCAACCACAATGCCCATAGCGCCAACGACAGTAACGGTGCAGGAAATACGCGCTTCATGGCTGTACCTCCAACTGGGCTGTCTTGGCTTCCGGACTCGGTACGGCGCGGGTGCCGAGCACCGCCATCACGTATTGCTGCGGGTTGTTCAGGGCATCGGCGGTGGCCTGGGTATAGCGCAGCAGCGGTTCGGCCTTGAAGGTCAGGGCGATGCTCAATCCCAGCAGCAGGAAGATCGGCACGCATTCGAGTTTGCGCAGCAACGGTGATGGGCGCTCCTCCGGTGTCCAGAAGCGTTGGATACCGAGGCGCGAGAACGCCATCAACGAGGCCAGTCCGGACAGGATCAGCAGTGCCAGCAGCGCCCACGCCGCGTTTGAAATTTGCGCGTCGGTACCGAGGCCCAGTGGATTGAGCAACGCACCGATCAGGCTGAGTTTGCCGATGAAGCCGGACAGCGGCGGCATGCCGATGATCAGCAGGGCGCAGGCAATGAAGCTCAAGCCGAGAAACGCCATGGTCCACGGAATGACCTGACCGACCACGGCTTTCTGCTCGTCATCGAGGTTGATGCCTTTGGGCGGTTGCAGTGATTCCTGCGGACGAGGCAGCAATTCGCTTTCGTCTTCCAGCGGGATCTCATTGGCCGAGCGCGAACGTTCGATCAACTCGGAAAGAAGAAACAGCGCACTCAATGCCAGTGTCGAGCTGACCAGATAGAACAGCGCGGCGCCAATCAGGTTCGGCTGGGCGAAACCAACGGCCGACAGCAGAATCCCCGCCGACACCAGAATGCTCAGGCTGGCCATGCGTTCCAGGCGTTGGGCGGCAATAATCGCCAGTGCCGCGCAGGCCATGGTCGCCATGCCGCCGTAGATCAGCCAGTCAGCACCAAAGAACGCCGAAGCCCCTGCTTGCCCGGAAAACAGCAGCGTCCACAGGCGCAGCAGGGTGTAGACGCCGACCTTGGTCATGATCGCGAACATTGCCGCCACTGGGGCGCTGGCCGAGGAGTAGGCCGGTACCAGCCAGAAGTTCAGCGGCCACATGCCGGCCTTGGCCAGGAACGCTACCGCGAGAATTCCTGCGCCCGCGTGCAGCAAGCCTCGGTCGGCTTCCGGCACCAGCGGAATTTTCAGCGCCAGATCAGCCATGTTCAGGGTGCCGGTCACACCATAGATCAATGCCGCGCCGATCAGAAACAGCGACGAGGCGAGCAGATTGATCGAGATGTAATGCAGTCCCGACGACACCCGCGCCCGACCGGAGCCGTGCAGCAACAGGCCATAAGAAGCGGCGAGCAGCACTTCGAAGAACACGAACAGGTTGAACAGATCTGCGGTCAGGAACGCGCCATACAGACCCATCAACTGAATCTGGAACAACGCGTGGAAGCTCGATCCCGCGCCGTCCCAGCGCGCCATCGCAAAGAGCAGGGCACTGACGCCGATGATCCCGGTCAGCACCAGCATCAGTGCCGACAGGCGATCGACCACCAGCACGATGCCGAACGGCGCCTGCCAGTTGCCGGGCAGGTATACGCCGATGGAGCCGGGCACGCCGGTGGTCTGCGTCCATTGCAGCAGCATCACGGAAATGAACAGACCGACGAGGCTGGAGAACAGATTGATTTTCGCCTTCAGCGGCCGGTGCTTTTCACCGAGCATCAGCATGATGGCGGCGGTCAGCAGCGGCAGCAGAATCGGTGCGGCGATCAGGTGAGTCATCGCCATCATTCTTTAGGCTCCCGGCCGTCGACATGGTCAGTGCCGGTCAAGCCGCGCGAGGCGAGCAGAACGACGAGGAACAGCGCGGTCATGGCGAAGCTGATGACGATTGCAGTGAGTACCAGTGCCTGTGGCAGCGGGTCGGTGTAGTGCAGCAAGTCTTGCGTCACGCCGTCCTTGATCACCGGTTCCTTGCCGATGAACAGGCTGCCCATGCTGAAGATGAACAGGTTGACGCCGTAGGACAGCAGGCACAGGCCCATGACCACCTGGAATGTCCGTGGCCGCAGGATCAGCCAGACGCCGGATGCGGCGAGGACGCCGATGGCGATTGCGATGACTTCTTCCATCAGACGGCTCCTTTGCTGGCGACGGACTTGGGCAGCGCTGCAGTCTTGTGACCACGCACCGATTGGTGGGCGAGGGCGGTGAGGATCAACAGCGTCGAGCCCACGACCACCGCGTACACGCCGATATCAAAGAACAGCGCACTGGCGATATGGATGTCACCCAGCAGCGGTAGGGTGAAATGCCAGGTGTGGGTGGTGAGGAACGGGTAACCGACGGCCATCGCACCGAGACCGGTGGCGGTAGCGAACAGCAACCCGGTGCCCATCCAGCGCAGGGGCCGCAGACTCATTTGCGCCTCGACCCACTGCGTGCCGGCGACCATGTATTGCAGGATGAACGCCACCGACATCACCAAACCGGCGACAAAACCGCCGCCCGGCTGGTTGTGCCCGCGCATGAACAGATAGCACGACACCACCAGCGCAATCGGCAGCAACAGGCGCACCAGTACCGCCGGCACCATCATGAAACCGAGCGCGGTGTCGCTGGCCGAGCGCGGGTTGACCAGATCGGTGACCACGTCCGGCGCCAGCAGGCGTTGCTGGGCTGGCAGTTGCAGGCTTTCTTTCGGCGGGCGGAAGCGGCGCAGCAGCGCGAATACAGTCAGCGCCACGGCAACCAGCACGGTGATTTCACCGAGGGTATCGAAGCCACGGAAGTCCACCAGCATCACGTTGACCACGTTGCTGCCACCGCCCTCGGGCATGGCGCGGCTGAGGTAGAACGAGGAGATATTGTTTGGCGTCTGCCGCGTCAGCATGGCGTAGGACAGCAGTGCCATGCCGCCACCGACCGCAATCGAAAGCAGCAAGTCGCGCAGACGACGAATGCGCGCCTTGCGCAGGCTGCTCGGCAATGGCGAGACTTCTTCGATCCGACGTGGCAACCAGCGCAGACCCAGCAGGATCAGCACGGTGGTCACCACTTCGACCGCCAGTTGCGTCAGCGCCAGATCCGGTGCAGAGAACCAGACGAACGTCACGCAAGTCATCAGCCCGCAGACACTGACCATGGTCAGAGCGGCGAGACGGTGATACTTGGCCTGCCACGCGGCACCGAGAGCGCAGGCAATTGCCAGCAGCCACAGAGTCACGAAAACAATGGAACCAGGAATCTTCGGCCGGTCGCCCCAACTCAGGCTGCTGTGCAGCATCGGAATCAGGCCGGCGAGCACGGCCGCCAACACCATCAGGAACAGCTGCATTTGCAGGCGTCGGGTGCCGAGTCGGCGTTCTACCCGACGGGCCATGCGCATCATCACTACCAGGCTGCGCTCGAACAGGCGTTTGCCGTTGAAGCGGCCCACCAGTGGCGGATATTTGAAGCGGCCCTGTCTGAACTGATTGCGCAGCAACAGGTAGAGCACGATGCCGCCGGACATGGCGATCAGGCTCATGATCATGGGCGCGTTCAAACCATGCCAGATTGCCAGGCTGTATTCGGGAAGGGTGCCGCCGACTACCGGCAACGCCGCAGCGGCCAATAATGGTCCGACGATTTGTGCCGGGAAAATCCCCACCAACAGGCAGGTGAACACCAGCAATTCCACCGGCGCACGCATCCAGCGTGGCGGTTCGTGCGGGGTGTGCGGCAGGTCGGTGGCCGTTGGGCCGAAGAACACATCGACGGTGAAGCGCAGCGAATAAGCCACGCTGAACGTGCCGGCGATGGTCGCGACAATCGGCAGCGCGGCTTCAACCCACGCCGTGGCGTTGATGAACACGGTTTCGGCGAAGAACATTTCCTTCGACAGGAAGCCGTTGAGCAGCGGCACACCTGCCATCGAAGCACTGGCAACCATGGCCAGCGTCGCGGTGAACGGAATCAGTTTGATCAAACCGCTGAGCTTGCGGATGTCGCGGGTGCCGCTTTCGTGGTCGATGATGCCCGCGGCCATGAACAGCGAGGCTTTGAACGTAGCGTGGTTGAGGATATGGAACACCGCAGCGACGGCGGCCAATGGACTGTTCAGGCCCAGCAGCAGAGTGATCAGGCCGAGGTGGCTGATGGTCGAGTAGGCCAGCAATCCTTTCAGATCGTTCTGGAACATCGCGCAATAGGCGCCGAGTAACAGCGTACAGGCGCCTGCGCCGCTGACGATGTAGAACCATTCTTCACTGCCGGACAGCGACGGCCACAGGCGCGCTAGCAGGAACACCCCGGCCTTGACCATGGTTGCCGAGTGCAGGTACGCGGAGACGGGCGTTGGCGCCGCCATCGCGTGGGGCAGCCAGAAGTGGAACGGGAACTGGGCGCTTTTGCTGAGTGCGCCGACAAGAATGAGGGGTAGCAGAATAGGGTAGAGGGCATGTGCGCGAATCTGATCGCCGGCGGCCAGGACCTTGTCCAGGTCATAGCTGCCAACGACATGGCCGAGGATCATGACCCCCGCCAGCAGGCATAGTCCGCCAGCACCAGTAACCATCAACGCCATATAGGCGCCGCGACGAGCGTCGGCGCGGTGGTGCCAGTAGCCGATCAGCAGGAAGGAGAAAAGGCTGGTGAGTTCCCAGAAAAACACGATCTGGATCAGGTTGCCGGAGATCACCAGACCCAGCATGGCGCCCATGAATGCCAGGAAAAACGCGAAGAAACGCGGCACCGGATCATCCGGCGACATGTAATAGCGGGCATATAAGGAAACGAGTGTGCCGATGCCCAATACCAGCGTCGAGAACAGCCAGGCGAAGCCGTCCATGCGCAGGACGAAGTTCAAGCCGAGGCTGGGCAGCCACATGAATTCTTCGCGGATCACGCCGCCGTGGGCGATTTGCGGGTACAACATTGCCACCTGGACGGTGCCGATCAGAGCGACCAGACCAGCCAACAGGGATTCGGTATTACGCGCGTTGTGTGGCAGCATCGCTGCCAGACAGCTGCCAATGAATGGCAGAAGCAGTAGAACTATCAGGGACATAGGCTTCTAATCTGCGGAAGTTTGTGAAGCATCATACGTGCCAGCTCCCTGATCACCAAACGCGAGGATGTCTCAGAATCCTACAAAGTAGTCTGGATATTTGTGTTTGGCCTTGTTTCAACGGCGAAAAAAGATCGCAGCCTTCGGCAGTTCCTACAGGAAAACGCATTCCAATACAGGAGCTGCCGAAGGCTGCGATCTTTTGATCTTTGCTTTCAATTGCCGTTGTCGTTCTCCAGTGCGCCCTCAGTTTCAACGGCAGCTTTACCCTTGGTCTTCAACTCACTGACAATCACCGCCGCCACAATCAAACCGGCCCCCACCAGCGCAATCGCCGGCAGCCGCTCACCGGCGATCCGCCCGACTATCCCGGCCCACACCGGCTCACCGGCATAGATCAACGTCGCCCGGGTCGGCGAAACACTCTTCTGCGCCCAGTTCATCGCCACTTGAATCGCCGCACTCGCCGCGCCCAGGCCCAGCGCTGACGCCAGCAACAGCCAGGAGAAGTCCGGAATCGCTTCACCTGTCGGTACCACCATCAAGAATGACAACACCGAAGTCGTCGCCAGTTGCACCACGGTCACCCGGCGTACATCAACCTGGCCTGCGTAATTGCTGATCAGAATGATCTCGGCCGCAATGGCAATGGCGCTGATCAGCGTGGCAATCTCGCCCGGGCTGAAATTCAGTGAAGCGCCGGACGGTCCCGACAACAGCATCAACCCGGTAAACGCCAGCATGATCCCGATGCTCGGCATCAACCCCGGTCGACGCCCCAGCACCAGCCATTGCAGCAACGGCACGAATGGAACATAAAGCGCGGTAATGAATGCCGATTGACTGCTCGGAATCGTTTGCAGTCCGACTGTCTGCAAGCCGTAACCGAGCATGATCGCCACGCCGATGAAGGCGCCGGCCTTGAGTTCGAACAGGGTCAGTTCGCGCAAATGGCGCCACGAGAACAAGGTGACGATGGCTGCCGCCGCTGCGAATCGCAGACCGACAAAAAACATCGGCCCACTGACGGTCATCGCGTGTTGCACCAGCAGAAAGGTGCCGCCCCAGACCATGGTGATCAGCACCAGGACGCACTCGGCTTTGCTGAAACGGGAGAAACGGAGGGAGGTGTCGGGGCGATTCACTGACGTCATAACCTTGCGCACTATAAAAGGCAGGACGCACAATGCGCCCAACGTTGCGCAGTATACTGCCCAACCCCACCGAGTGAGCAATATAGTGCCCAAAGATTCCAGCCAACGAACCTCCGTCCTGCAACACGTCAGCCAAAATGTCCGACGCCTGCGCCACGCGGCCGACATGAGCCAGACCGCGCTGGCGGAAAAATCCGGGGTGAGCCGGCGCATGCTGGTGGCGATCGAGGCGGGCGAAAAGAATGTCAGCCTGACCACCCTCGACCGTGTCGCCGAAGCGCTCGACGTCGCTTTTAGCGATCTGATTCAGGCGCCCGATGCTCGTGATCCGAGCCGGATCAACGAGGTGGCGTGGGCCGGCGTGATTCCCGGTAGCAAAGCGGTATTGCTGTCGAAAGCTACCGCGACCCGTGAAGTCGAACAGTGGGAATGGTGCCTGCAACCCGGTGAGGTCTATCCCTCGCAACCGGATGCCGACGGCTGGAGCGAGCAGATCTACGTGTTTGAAGGCTGCCTGACGTTAATGCTGGGCGATCAGCCGCAGCCCATCGGTGCAGGGGAGTTCTTCATGTTTGCCAGCAATCAGCCGCATGCCTATCGCAATGACGGGGATGTCGCGGCGCGGTTTGTCCGTAATGTGGTGATTTGAATGAGTCAGCGCGCAGATATCCTGATTATTGGTGGTGGCCTCAGCGGCACGATGCTGGCGGTGCAATTGCTGCGTCTGCCCGGTCAGCGCAAGATTCTGATTATTGAACCGCGAGCCGAACTGGGGCGGGGCGAGGCTTACAGCGCTGTCGAATTGGGCCATACGCTTAATGGCAACGCTGCGCGGATGAGCGTTGACCCGGATAACCCGAATGACCTTACGCAGTGGCTGACCGAGCATATTACCGCCGGTGGCTGGCCAGAGTCGGCTGGGCAAGATGTGCCTGTCAGTGAACTGTTCCCGCCTCGTGGGTTGTTTGGCATTTACGTGCAGCAGCGGTTGGCCGAGGCGCGCAGTGTCGGTGCGCAACAAGGCTCGACCGTCGAGCATATACGCGCAGAGGTCGTCGACCTGCAAACCGACACCGATTCGGTACAACTCACTCTGAGCGATGGCCAGCACTTACGGGGCGCATACGCGGTGCTCGCCACCGGTATGTTCCCCGCCGCGCGCACGCCGCAAAAACAATCCAGTGGCGTTAATGCCGCGGCACTTGATCCGTGGGATGTCACGGCCATGCGTCAACTCGATCCACAATCGACCGTGCTGATTATCGGCTCCGGCCTGACCATGGTTGATGCCGTGGTCTCGCTGGAGCAGGCCGGGCATCGGGGGCCGATTGAAGTGTTTTCCCGTCATGGGCTGCTGCCCCATGTGCGGCGCCAACCACCGGTTTGGGTGGATTTCCTCGCTGAAGATCACAACATTCGTTCGCCCCGGCAGTTGCTGCACGAATTGCGTCGACATTGCCGCGATGCCATCGCCCAAGGCATCGACTGGCAAGCACCGCTGGACACGGTGCGCGCGCATATAGGACGGTTGTGGAGTCAGGCGACTGACGTGCAGCGTCGCCAATTCGTACGTCATGTTCGACCCTGGTGGGAAAGCCATCACCATCGTTCGCCGCCGCTGAGTGCGCAGTTGGTTGAGCGTCTGCATGACGAGGGACGTTTGCGGATTCAGGCCGCTTCTTTCAAAGGGCTTGAGCCGTGCGCGGAGGGTGAGGTGAGTATTCGCATTCGTCGGCGAGGCGAGGCTGAAACCTGCGTGGTGCATGGCGCGGCGTTGATCAATTCCAGTGGCATCGAGTACGACTGGCGTCGCGTCGCGAGGCCGTTACCGCAGCAATTGCTGGCGCGGGGGCTGGTGCGGCCGGGTCCGTTGGCGTTGGGGATTGCGGCGGCGATTGACGGCGCAGTGCTGGATGAGCACGGGCAGGCAGCGAACCGGTTGTTCGCCATGGGGCCGCCGTTGCGCGGGATGTGGTGGGAGAGTACGGCGGTGACGGATGTGGCGTTGCAGGCGAAGGCGTTGGCGGGGCGGCTGGCGAATCGAAATGGTCTGCGCGATTAAGCAGTCTAACCAATTCTTCATCAACAACCGAACCCTGTAGGAGCAGCGTGCCGCAGCTCCTGCAGGGTTATCGTGTGGCTGAAAGTTACGCCACCACTCGATAGCACGGCACATACGCCGCGCCGCCCGGCAGTTTCATCCGGTGCTGGGCGACGAAGGCTTTGAGCAGAGCATCCAGCGGTTGCATGATCACCGCATCACCACGGATCTGATACGGACCGTGTTCTTCGATCAGGCGAATACCCTTGTCCTTGACGTTGCCGGCAACGATCCCGGAGAACGCCCGGCGCAGGTTGGCCGCGAGTTCGTGCGGTGGCTGGTCGCGGTTGAGTTTCAGGTTGGCCATGTTTTCGTGGGTCGGGTCGAACGGACGCTGGAAGCCTTCGTCGATTTTCAACAGCCAGTTGAAGTGGAACGCATCGTTGCGCTCGCGGCGGAACTGCTTAACGGCTTTCAGACCCTGAGTCATCTGGCGCGCGACTTCAGCCGGGTCGTCGATGATGATTTCGTAGTGCTGCTTGGCCGCTTCGCCGAGGGTGGCGATGACGAAGGCGTCGAGCTGCTCCAGATACGGTGCGGCATGTTTCGGCCCGGTCAGGATCACCGGGAACGGCAGGCCGGCGTTATCCGGGTGCATCAGGATGCCCAGCAAGTACAGGAACTCTTCAGCGGTCCCGGCGCCGCCCGGGAAGATGATGATGCCGTGGCCAACGCGGACGAAGGCTTCCAGACGTTTTTCGATGTCCGGCAGGATCACCAGCTCGTTGACGATCGGGTTCGGCGCTTCGGCGGCGATGATGCCTGGCTCGGTCAGGCCCAGGTAGCGACCGCCATGTATCCGCTGTTTGGCGTGGGCGATGGTCGCGCCCTTCATCGGGCCTTTCATCACGCCGGGGCCGCAGCCGGTGCAGATGTCGAGGCTGCGCAGGCCCAGTTCGTGGCCCACTTTCTTGGTGTATTTGTATTCTTCGGTGTTGATCGAGTGGCCGCCCCAGCACACGACGATCTTCGGCTCGACGCCCGGGCGCAACGTGCGGGCGTTGCGCAGGAGATGAAAGACGTAGTCGCTGATGCCTTGCGAGGTGCTCAGGTCGATGCGTTGGCTGTCGAGTTCGTTTTCGGTGTAGACGATGTCGCGCAGGGCGCTGAACAGCATTTCCCGGGTGCTGGCGATCATTTCGCCATCGACGAAAGCATCGGCCGGAGCGTTCAACAGCTCCAGGCGCACACCGCGATCCTGTTGGTGAATGCGGATTTCGAAGTCCTTGTAGGCTTCGAGGATGGTCTTGGCGTTATCGACATGGGCGCCAGTGTTGAGGATGGCCAGGGCGCACTGGCGAAAGAGGGTGTAGGTGCTGCCGGATCCGGCTTCGCTCAGTTGTTGAACTTCACGTTGAGAAAGGGTTTCCAGGCTGCCTTTAGGGCTGACCGAGGCGTTGATTACGTGTCGTTGGGTCATGCAATGATCCTTAAAACGATGTCATCCCCAAACCAGGCGAATGGCATCCGAATAGTGTGTATCCATGAATGAAGATGGCACGATCTGCGCTGTACCGCCATGTCCCCGTTGATTGGTGAAAAGATGAAAAGGAGCCCCAGCATAGCTAAATCCTTGGTAGAGGCGATAATGCGCGGGCCAGTTTTTTCCGTTGCCCTTTTTGTCATTCAAGGAAGTCAGTCGTGATGTTCGAGATTCAGCCGATGGACGCCGTTACTTTTCGCCAGCAGACGCGGCGCAGCACAATGATCATCGCCGTGCTGTTCCTGGTGCTGGCGATGTTGTTTTCGACGGTGGCGGTGGCACTGTTTGGCGAGCCCGGCGGCGATAACCTGCGCTTCAATGTCGGCGGAGTGTTTGCGGCGTTCCTGCTGACGGCGGCTTTGTTGCGCGGGCGCTTCTGGAATCAGACCTGGATGGCCCCGGCTGTTTATAGCTGGCGGCTCAAGCGCAATCTTATGAGCGTCACCAACGTGATGCATCAGGTGACGGCGGCAGTGCAGAAGAATGATCCGACGGCGATGAAGGTATTGCGTTTCTATCACTTGGGACTGACGCAGATGCATGAGCTGGACGGTAACTCCAGCGATCATGCGCAACTGCACCGTGAAGTCGAAGCGCACAAGGAGCGCATGCAGGCGCTTGGTTTTGATATCGATCAGCCACGCCTTGATCCGGCGTGGCTGGAAGTTCTCAAGCAGACGTCTCGTTAGTCTGTATCAGACAAAAACCAGTGAGCGGTGAGTGCCGGCTCCCGCACGTGCGCCATCACCTACCGAGACGGCAACCGAACCGGCGGCGAGCGCCGCGTCACCGCATGCAAACACGCCCGGTATGCTGGTCTGTTGCATGGCGTCGGTTTGAATGAACGGGCCCATCGGACCGTCTTCAAAAACACAGCCCAGTTGCTCGGCCAACGGGCTGGCCATTCGAGTGCGCGGCATGGCGAAAAGACCGGCAACGCTGATCACCCTGCCATCGCTGAGCGCTACATCTGCTCGCTTACCGCTGATATGACTGACCGTTTGAGATTCCAGCGTCACGCCGCGTCGATCGAGTTCTGCCAGTTGTTCGGCGTCCGGCTCGAACACACCGTTGGTGAAGAAAGTGGTCTGGCCCCAATCCGGCAAGAGCAAGGCGTGGTGGATCGACAGCGGTGACGTCGCCAGCACGCCAATTGCGCCTTGATTCAGTTCATAGCCGTGGCAGTACGGACAATGAAACACGCTTTTACCCCAGCGCTCTTGAAGACCCTCGATGGCGGGTAATTCATCGATGACACCGCTGGCGATGATCAGTCGTCTGGCGCTGGCTTGCTGGTCGGTGGTGGTGTGCACCTGGAAGCCTTGGTCTGTCTGACGTGCTTCCAGCGCGGTATCTGCCAGCCATTGCACCGTCGGATAAGCCAGCAGTTGCTCCCGGGCATCTTGGGCGATATCGCCTGGCGCACGTCCGTCCTGTCCGAGAAATCCGTGGGAAGTTTCGGCAAATCGGTTGCGACGCAGGCCCGAATCCAGCACTAGCACTTTGCGTCGGGCGCGGGCCAATTGCAGGCCTGCAGACAGTCCGGCATAGCTGCCGCCGACGATGATGACGTCGTACACCATGATCAAATCTCCGTGTGGGTTTCACGGCACACCGTAAGTTACGTGAAATATGCCTGTCAATAGTCTCGTAACTTCAGACATTGCAAGCGATACTCGGCGCGTCTTGGCAAGGGCTTGAAAAGGATCATCGATGAGAAATGACACTCGGCTGTCGCGCATGCTTCACGTATTGATTCACATGGATCGCCACGAAAAACGTGCGACCTCGGAAACCATCGCCGGCATGCTGGGCACCAATCCGGTGGTGGTGCGGCGCACCATGGGCTTGCTCAAGGAGCAGGGGTTCGTGACGTCGGAGAAGGGGCATCAGGGTGGTTGGGCGCTGGCCAAACCTTTGGGGCAGATCTCGCTGCTGGACATTCATCAGGCGCTGGGCACGCAGTCGATTTTTGCCATCGGCTTGTCGACGGATCATCCGGAGTGTCTGGTCGAGCAAGCGGTGAATGCCGCGCTGACGCGCACCTTCGACGAAGCGCAGGCGCTGTTGCTGTCGAGATTGGGCGGCATCACCCTGGCGGATTTGGCGGCAGATTTCGATGCGCGCTTCACATCAGTCCGCGAGGGTGAGACAAGTTAAGAGTGTGCAGCGGCTCGGCGAAGTTTCCACGAGCAAATCAACCGCCCGTAGACCAGCAGGTTAACCGCCAGTACCACACTGCCCAGCGCCAGTTGAATCTGCGGGGTGAGCCCGGCGGGGTAGATGATCGGCCAGATGTAATGCTCGATGAAACCGCCGGCGTATTCGGTTTGCCCGGCGGCGTGGCGCATGAGGTTTTCCCAGTAGGTCAGCGGGCAGGTCAGGTGCAACATCTCGACCGCAAAGCCCCACGCGGCGGCGGGTATATGCAGCCACATCAGCCGCGGCCACTTGAGCACCAGCAGCCCGCCGAACAGCACGAACAGAATGAATAGCAAATGAAACAGCACCAGCCCATCGGCTGCGATTCGGTACAGCATGTCGTTTCCCTGACGCGATTGTGAATGGCGCTATGTTACGCGCAGGGCTGGGGCAATTGCGCAAGATTGTTCATGCTTTCCAACGGCATTTGCTGGCAGAGTCTTTGGCTGGTTTCTTCGCTTTGCTGCATTGGTGGTTTTAAGTGGGTCGATGAAACTGTTCTACGCTCTAAGGATGATGATTTCTTCCAAAAGCGAGGTGGGCATGGCAATCGAGCAGACACGTCCGGATGATGATGACGATGAGCCAACGGAAGCGGAGATAGAGGAGCAAAAAAGACGACAAGAACAGACCTGGAAACATGACGACAGCAGAGAGTTGTCGGATCGGGATCAGGAGCGTCCGCTGAAACCCTGAATGACCCATACAAAAAGCCCCGTATCAAACGGGGCTTTTTTGCATTTTAAAGGTCTTCCAACTGTGTGAAGTCCGGATGTGTTGCCCGATATCCCAAGGTTCTGTCGATCCACGCGTTGAGTTCGTTGACCATCACCGGCGCATGACCGGGATACCCCTCGAGGGTGGTGCGCAAGATACGTTCGATGTCAGGGACTGAACTCAGGTTTCGGGTCTTGATGTAATGGCCGATAAAACAGTCGAGTTGAAAGCGTTCTGTCGTGGACAGATAGACACACTCCAGGCCCTTGGCCTGTTTGATTGCAAAATCGTCGCGCAACTTAGTTCTCTGCAAGGCTTAAAAAGAGTTGTAGGGAATTTCCTTGTTTGTTGACTCTTTGGTCAACTGGTATACCAAATGGAAATGCGGCGCGCATGCTATCCGTAGCGCATCTAAATGTATGTATGACGGTTGAAGTGTCAGACAGGCGGTTAATTCACTCAAACGACTGTTTAGCGGGTTGCTGTTTCTTTGTTGAAACAGTCGTTGTAACGAAACGGAATCACTCTCGGTTGGTGCCTTTTGATAACGCGCCACGGCAAAAAATCTTTAGGCCACTTCATCAATCAAGCCTGCGCCTTGATTGCGTGAATTGCCCACGGCTCTGTCGACCTTGTGCCATTCGAACACCTCGGTTTTTTCACCTTCGAACAACAGCATTTGTTCGGCCCGCTCCAGCGGTGTGGCCGTGTCGAGCCATTCGCGTGCCAGTTCTGCGCAAAACACCACCGGGCGGCGGTCGTGGATGTCGAGCATGCCGCCCTCGCTGTCGGCGGTGATGATCACGAAGCCATCGTCATCCCGTGCTTGCGTATCGGGTGTCGGAAATTGACCGATGCCGGCGCAGAAAACCGGCCCGTGATCGGCCCGACGAATCAGCCAGGGTTGTCGGGTGTGATCCTCTGCATCCACCCACTCAAACCAGTTGTCGACAGGCACGATCAGGCGATGACGCCAGATCGACCGGAAGAACGGCCCGTGGGCAACTTTTTCAACGCGCGCATTGATGGGCGGTGCTCGGTCCTTGGCCCAATGCGGGCGCCAGCCCCAGCGCAGATTTTGCGCATGAACCTGGTGATTGTGTTGCTGAAGGATGGCCAGCGAAGTGGTTGGCGCAGCGTTGTAGTGTGCCAGTGGTGCGTCGTCGACATGGTTGATCAACGCATCGGGAATGCTCAGCACCGCGACGAAGTCGTGAATGCCACGGTATTGCGAGAGTCTTCCGCACATGGGCTGAATCTCCTGTAGGAAATATCAGCTTAGTTGGCTCTCGGTATTTGCAGTGATGAGCTTATGCATTAATCGAATTTAAAATTCGGTAGTTAAGAGCGTTATGGTCTATGCATCCTCCATTTGCAGGACTCGCCATGAAGCTTTCCCGTTTCCTCCGCAACGCGCTGACCGTTGCATTGCTCGCATCGCCTTTGTCCTACGCTGCCGAGCCTGTGGTCCTGCATGTCGGCGACCAGAATTACTACAACATCCGCGCCTCGGTGGAAGCATCGGGCGTGTTGAAAGACGCGCCGTATACGGTGGACTGGAAGCATTTCCAGGCAGCCGCACCGTTGGCTGAGGCCTTGCAGACAGGTTCTCTCGATCTGGGATTCCTCGGCGATTCAGGTTTTCTGTTTCTCGCTGCGAAACAGGCGCCCGTGAAACTGATCGGCGTGTCACGGCAGAACCCGGACACCATCGCGTTGCTGGTGCCAAAGGATTCGCCGGTAAAAACCATCGCTGACCTGAAGGGCAAGAAAGTCGCTTACTGGCCCGGCGCATGGAGCCAGCAACTGACCTTGCGCGCACTGGAGCAGAGTGGTCTGCCAGAGAGCTACGTTGACTTCGTCAAGCTGATGCCGATTGATGCGGCTGCTGCTTTGCCCCAGGGCAGCATCGATGCCTTTCCGGTGTGGGAGCCGTACATTTCCCAGCAGATTCTGTTCTCCGGCGCTCGTCCGATTCTGACCGCGAAGAATCTCATGCCGGGGCTTAGTGCGATTGCAGCATCAACACCGTCTGTCGATAGTAAACGTGAGGCGATAGCCGATTTTCTCGGGCGTTTAAAGCAGGCGCGCGCGTGGGTCGATAGCCATACCGACGAGTACGCTGACTTGTGGGCGAAGAAGGCCAATCTTGATCAGGAGGTTTCGCGGCACTGGCTGCGCCAGGCGCACATGACGGTCGGACCGGTCGATCAACAAGCCGCGACCGACCTGCAAAGCACTGCGGATTTCCTGTTTAAAGTTAAAGCGTTGCCGGCACCGCTGGCCACGTCGGGGATTATCGACACCTCGTTTGAGCAGGCGCTGACTCGCTGAACGAGCGCCGGAACCAAACCCTGTGTACCTTATCCAACCTCAGCTCGCAGAACCGAGCGCAGGGATGGATAAGGGCGAGGGAGCTTTGCCGATCGACAATATGACCGCAGTGGTCGGGCTCAAGGCAAAACATGACATCCGGATTCAAGCTTCTTTGTGCGGCGGCCATCGTTTTCGGACTGGCAGGCTGTATCGCCGCGCCCATCGAAATGACTGCGAAAACCGAAACACGGCTGAAGGATCAAGCCCCGGTTCGTTTTCTGCTGACGTTCGATGACGGCCCCAGCGCTTCAAGTTTCTGGAACCCATCGGCCACGGTGCTCGACAGCCTCAAGGACAATTCGCTGCAACCGGACATCAAAGCCGTGTTTTTCGTCCAGACTCGTGCGCCTCGGGCCGGTCATAGCGAGATCGGCCGTAGCATCATGCAACGTGAGCACAATGAGGGGCATATTCTCGCGTTTCATACCGCCACTCACTGGCACACCAACCATCGCTCGCTCGACCCACAGCAGCTCGAAGAGTCGCTGAGCAACGGCACAGCGGACATCGCGGCCATTACCGGAGCGCCGCCCAAGTTGTTGCGCCCGCCATTCTGGAACTACGACAAACGTACTTTCGCCGCCTATCAGCAACACGGGCTGCACGTTTTGTTGACCGACTTGAGTGCCAATGACGGCAAGATCTGGGGTTTCAATGCCAGCCCGCGTCGACGGGCGAACATGCTTCGGCAGTTATCGGAAGTCCGCGAGCGCATTGCCCAAGGCGAAATTCCAACCGTGGACGGGGTGATTCCGGTGGTAGTGACCTTCCATGACCTCAACCGCTATACCGCGCGGCATACGCGTGAATACCTGCAAATCCTGCTTGATAGCGCTGCGGCTACCGGCGTGAGGCTGGCGGACAAGCCGTTCTATGATGACCGCGCTGCATTGGAGAAGGCTGCACTGGCGCGTACTGTTCAGCAAAGCGCTGAGTCGGTGCAGTTGCCGGGGCTCTGGAACTGGATCTGGGGCCATGACGCCCACTGAGAGACAGATGGAATATGTGATCAAGTTGGCGTTTTTCGGGCGAGCGGGGCGGTAATCGCTCATCTATGCTCATCGGATCGATCCCGCGCCTGTGAGGCGTCCGCTCATGCTCGCCATTGCCGACATTTGCCGCATTGTCGAATCCGGCTTCCCTGCGCTGAAGTGCGACTGCACGCAAGTAGGGCAGGGGTTATTGCGGATCAAGGTTTATGAGCCGGACAGCGGGCGCGTCGAGTTACTGCTCAATGGCGTTTCCCCGGAACATCTCGTCACGATCCGTGACATTTCCAATTTCATCGGTGAATTACGCACGGAAATAAGCGCGGGCCGCAGGGCTTTCGCCGGCTGAACATCATAAACGTCGTTGAAAAGCCTGGACGATGCGCAAGGTCGCGTCGCTGGTATGCAGATTGTGCACGGCATTCAGCGGGTGCCAGATGCAGTCGATGATCTCGTTCTGCGGGCGTGCCTGATCAATATTCAGCACTGAGGCTTCATAGACGTGATGCCGGGTGCTGCCGCTTTGTAGTTCCATCAGGTAAAGCACGTCGTCGGCCTTCAGCCCTGTTTCTTCGCGCAATTCGCGCACGGCTGCATTCGCTCGGGTTTCACCGTGCTCGACTTTGCCTCCGGGCAAAGTCCAGCGGCATCGAGGTTTGCGCACCAGGAGAATGTGACGGTCCTGTTCGCAAATGACGGTTGCTCGTACTTTCATCTGTTACCTGTTAACTGCCTGTCACGAATTGGTAATAAAAATGCAATATTCGAGCCGAGCCATTCTTTAAAGGTTCCTGCAGGAGGCAATAATGAAAAAGCCCCGGTTTACGCCGGGGCTCGTGTTGGGTGGGGCGAGTCAGTATCAGTGGACTTTGATTCGGCTGATGGCGCGCGCCTTCACTTCTCTGGCGTACAACTGCAGTCGCTCTTCATCGCTTTGCAAAACCTCGCAGGATCTCAGGACTGTCTGGGCGTCCGCTTCGTTACCGGACTTGCGCAACTGTTCGGCGATGCGTTTAAGGTCGACTGCCGACCAGCGCAGATCCGATGCGACACTCTGCAGGTCGCGCTGAAGTTCGTGTTCGTATTCGTTGAGCCGCATGATCACCTCCTGAACATTCTCGGTAGAAAAGAGTAGCCGCATTTTTCAGCTGTCGCGCGTAGCTGGTCTGTCATTGGCCTGATCGATGTAAAAAATTGTCCTATGTTCATTGAGGGCGCGGTGCCACGATGGATGTGTACTACGGTTAGGCGTTACATTCGCTTTTTTTGATTAAGGGAACACCATGCGAATATGGATCGGGAGTCTGGCGTTGGCCATGTTGGCGGGATGCTCGCTGCCGACATCGTTGGTGCCGGGTGAGCCCAACGTGAGCAAAACCAGTGACAAGACGCCAAGGGACTATGCCGCTTGTGTATTACCGTTATGGCAACAGGATGTCGCCAAGACCTCGCAGACTTCGATTTCCAACGGCTATCGTATTACTGCGCCAAGCATTATCACGGCTGACGAGATTCTCGATATCGTGAAGTACAAGGACGGTAGCCGCGTGTCGTTGTACCAGGGGCCGCCATGGGCAAAATCCGGGTCGTTGCGCAAATCGGTGCGCGATTGCCTGTAACGCCATTTATGAGCGTAAAAAAAGCAGAAACCGCATCAACGGTTTCTGCTTTTTTTTGGCTTTTCAGGGGCGGTCAGTCTGAAATGTCGGTCAGTGGGATAGTACCGAAATTGCCCTTTTTCTCGCGGCGATCCTGAATCCAGTCCTCCACTTGCTGGCCGAACTCCGCTGGCGCTTTGCGTCCGACTTTTCTCGCAATGTCGAGAATGGTTTGCTGCGAAAGCGCTTCTTCCATGCGGTTTTGCGCGGTCATCATGGCCGCGTGGATCGAGCAGGTGCCTTCAATCGCCCACTCCGGGGGACTGCCTTCAAACAGCGCGCAACGCCCGCGAATGTCCCGGCATTCGAAAATATTCTTGCGACCATCGATGGCTTTGACGATATCGAGCAGGGTGATTTCGTCGGCCGGCCGCGCCAGGCTGAACCCGCCGCGCACACCTTCAGACGCCACTACCAGTTTGCCTTTGGCCAGTTTGGTGAAGATCTTCGCCAGATATTCCACTGGCACGCCTTGCAATTCTGCCAGGTCACGCACGCTGGCTTCGCGGCTGTCGCCTCCGCTACCCACCAGAAAAGTCAGGCAATGAATGCCGTATTCGACGCCTGCGCTGTAAAGAGACATATATAAGTCCGACTTGATTTGTCGTAAATGCTAACAGTCTGATGCCGACTCGGCAATCTGTCAGTTCAAATGCAGTTGCATCCTTCTGTGTCATTGCTCCAATAAATATTAGGTTTTTCGCAGGTCATCAAGCGCGATAAATATCTAATATTTCGTTTAAATCTATCAGTAAATCTGACTTGTTGGATTTATATCCGACCAATAGAGTCGGCGCTATTGGGTTGGTATTGTGTGGTTTTAGGCAACATCGATCACCTCTCTTTCAGCGGTTTGGCTTTTTCTGGAGAAACACAATGAAGCAGCAGATTCTGATTATCGGCGCGGGTTTTGGCGGTATGTGGTCGGCGTTGAGTGCGACGCGTCTGGTGGATCTTCACGGTCGTGATGACGTCGAAGTCAGCGTTCTCGCGCCGCAGGCCGAGTTGCGTGTACGTCCGCGATTCTACGAGCCGAATGCTCATCAACTGGCTGCACCGCTGAGTGAACTGTTCGAAGTGGTCGGCGTTCACTTCATCAAAGGCGCGGCCGAGACCATCGATGTCGCGCAAAAAACGGTCGGCTACACCGATGCCTCTGGCGTGAAGCAAGTGTTTCACTGCGACAAACTGGTGTTGGCGGCCGGCAGTGGCCTGGCACAATCAGACACACCTGGTGTCAGCCAGCACGCCTTTGATGTGGACCGGATCGAAGCGGCCATTCACCTGGAAACTCACCTCAAAGCCCTGAAAAATCTGCCGGAAAACCAGGCGCGCAATACCGTCGTGGTCGCGGGTGGCGGTTTCACCGGTATTGAAACGGCGACGGAAATGCCGGCGCGTCTGCGCGAGATTCTCGGTGAGCAGGCTGATATCAAGGTTATCGTCGTCGATCGTGGACAGAAGATCGGTGCCTCGATGGGCGAGGAAATCAGTAAATCCATCGTCGAAGCCAGCGAGGAGCTGGGGGTTGAATGGCGCTTGGGCGTTTCGGTGCAATCAATCGACGCTAACGGTGTGACCCTGTCGGACGGTCAGCACATCGACGCGAAAACCGTCATCTGGACAACCGGTGTGTGCGCCAGCTCTCTGACTGAACAAATCCCCGCCGAACGCGATAAGCAAGGGCGCCTGCACGTCGACGCGCACCTGAAAGTCATCGGTCAGGACGACATCTTCGCCACCGGCGATGTGGCCTACGCCGCTACCGACGATATCGGCAACTACGCGCTGATGACCTGCCAGCATGCGATCTCGCTCGGTCGTCACGCCGGCAATAACGTTGCGGCGCAGATTCTCGGTGTTGACCCGACGCCGTACAGCCAGCCGAAATACGTAACGTGTCTGGACCTTGGTGCCTGGGGCGCGGTGTACACCGAAGGCTGGGATCGTCAGGTGAAACTGGTTAAACAGGAAGGCAAAGCTTTGAAAACCCAGATCAACACTCAGTGGATCTATCCGCCGGCGGCTGATCGCGTGAGCGCTCTGGCGGCTGCCGATCCGATGATTCCTGTGGTTGCGTAAAGCCTCTTCGTTTCAAAAAAATCCCGCGCCGGTTCAATCCGGACGGGATTTTTTCTCAGATGCCGCAAGATGCTTCGCTGAGCACGATCCGACCGAACTCGGCATTGGCATCCTGCGGCGTGATTGCGAAGAGTTGGTCGAGACGGATGTCCTGTTGCGCACCTGCCTGTTCGATAACCAGGAACTCCTCTTTGTCGCTGGAGGTGCGAGTGGTGATGGCCCGGGCAACCAGCCGCTGACCATCGATCAACTCGATATCCAATTGATAGCCGCGCATGCAGGCGATTTCCAGATAGTCGTGCAAATCGCAGTTCAGTGGCTGATAGCGGGTCATGGCGTTACTCCTCGAAGCCTTGCAGAGTGATGATGAAATAGCCTTTTTCGTTGATCGCCGCAGCGACCTGCGGATTGGCCGGTTCGCTGTGGCAGAACTGGCACTGGCTCTGGGAAATGTCCTCGTCTTGCAAGCCGTTGTCGATCAGAAACTGCCGTGCGTAGGACTTCGCCGCGTCTGCCTGGCGATCGGTGAGCACATCGAAGTGCAGGTAGCGGCCATCTTTGGTCCGCACGTGGGTATCGAACACTTTGACGAACACTATTTACCCTCCTTCATTTTCCAGGTGCCCGGCAGCGAGAGGTCGCCAGAGGCAATGTCATAGACGCTGCTGACGCACAGCAACGGGTTGTGCAGGTCGGCGTTGACCTTCAGTGTGTATGAACCAGATCGAAAGCCGCATCGGCTTTGCCTGGCTCGCTGTGAATGCCTTCAGGCCCGTGAGCCAGGGCTTGCGTCGCTAGCAGCCTTTCTCCAGTTGTCTTCAAGGGGCCATGACTAAAAGTCATTGCCCCATGATTTTTAATGGTTACAGCCGGCTTATGGCCCGGTGTTAAAAAATCGCAAACACAGCTCATCAATAACAACCAGAGAGCGTTTGCAGCCATGTCGCATTTTCCCCGCCGCACCTCCCCATGCCCGTTATTGATCACGCTCGCCATCCGGCCCGCGTGAGCTGCCGATCACCCGAACAATCCCTCTGCATCACAAAGAGTAATGACTGATGAAAGAACTCGACCTGTACATCGGTGAAGGTTTCGAAGGCCCGGGCGTGAACGCTGCGCACATCAATATTCTGATCGGCCCGCGCAATGGTCCGGCGGGGCAGGCTTTCGCCAACAGCCTCGCGTCGCCGAGCCAGGGCCATTGCCCGTTCATGGTGATTGCGCAGCCGAACATCCCGGTCAAGCCGATGACCCTGTATGTGAACAAAGCCGCGATCAGTAGCGACCTGCACGGCAACGCAACGTGGGGCGCTTCGCAAGCCGGGATCGCTAAAGCAGTGCTTGAAGCATTGCTCGACGGCACGCTGCCACCGGAAGCCGAAGATGAGTGGGCGATCGTCACGGCCAATTGGGTCAACCCGGCCTGCGACGATCTCGACGCTGTGTATCTGAACAACTACAACGCCTGCCGCACTGCGATTCGCGCAGCCCTGACCGGCAAGCCGGAAACCGCGCAACTCAAAGATGTTGTCGCGCACATCAGCAACCCTTTCTACACGCCGAAAGCCTGAGGTCAGAGCCATGCAATACATTCGTTTGGGCAACTCCGGCCTGCAAGTTTCCCGCTTGTGCCTGGGCACCATGAACATGGGCACGCCGGACTGGAAACCGTGGATCTTCAATGAAAAGCAGAGCGAGCCGATCGTCGCGCACGCACTGGATAACGGCGTGAATTTCATCGACCTCGCAGACTTCTATTCTGCCGGTGTCGGTGAAGAGGTGGTGGGGCGCATCGTCAAGCGTCTGGCTCGTCGAGAAGACCTGGTGATCACCACTAAGGTCGGTTACGGCACGCGCACCGGCATCAATGCCAGCGGCCATTCACGCAAGCACATCATGGACAGCATCGATGCGTCGCTGAAGCGTCTGGACATGGATTACGTCGACGTGTTCATGCTGCATTACTTCGACGTGAACACCCCGGTCGAAGAAACCATGAGCGCCTTGAACGATATCGTGCGCTCGGGCAAGGCTCGCTATATCGGCGTATCCACCATGCTCACCGGGCAATTGGCGAAGATCCTCATGGCTTGCGAGCGCAATGGTTGGGTCAAGCCGATCAACATGCAGCTGCAATTGAATTGCGCCTACCGCGAAGAAGAGCGCGAGATGATTCCGTTCTGCCGCGACCAGGGAATTGGTGTCTCGGTGTTCAGTCCGCTGGCTCGCGGCTTGCTGACCGGTGACGTGCAGTCGACCCGCAACCAGACCGACTTCTTTACCCAGCAGATGTACAGCGACGAAGCCTCGTTCGAGATCGCCCATTCGGTGCAGCGCGTAGCCCGTGCTCGCGGCGTGTCGAATGCGCAAATCGCGCAGGCCTGGGTGGCCAATCACCCCGGTGTCGACTGCATGCTGGTCGGCGCTGATACCACGGCGCAGTTCGACAGTGCGCTGGCCGCGCTGGAAACCAGGCTCGACGCTGACGAGCTGCATGAACTGGAACGCAATTACACGCCGTGCGACGTGATAAACGATTACACCGCTGGCAAACGCATCTTGCGCATGGCCCGTCCGGGGCTGGAGCGGTTCACCCTGCAAGGAGCGGTGGCATGAGCGATTTGATCCGGTACGGCAACTTCATCGATGGCCAATGGGGCAGGGGTGGCTCGACTTATCCGGTGCGCAATCCGGCCAATGGCGAGTTGATTGCCGAGGTGCAAAAGGCCGGTGCCGAGGAAACCGTTCTGGCCATCGAGGCTGCCAACCGTGCGTTGCCGGCGTGGCGAAAACTGACGGCGAAGGAGCGCAGCCAACGGCTCAAGCGTTGGAGTGACTTGATGCTCGCCAACCAGAAAGATCTGGCGACTTTGCTCAGCCGTGAGCAGGGCAAGCCGTTGGCCGAGGCCATGGGCGAAGTAGTGTATGCCGCAAGCTTCCTCGAATGGTTCGGCGAAGAGGCCAAGCGGGCCTACGGTGATGTGATCCCGAGCCACAAGGCGGATGCACGGATCATTGTGGTCAAGGAAGCCATCGGCGTGGTTGCGGCGATTACCCCTTGGAACTTCCCGTTGGCAATGGTCACCCGCAAGGTGGGGCCGGCGTTGGCGGCGGGTTGCACGATGATTCTCAAACCTTCGGAAGAGACGCCATTGTCGGCGTTCGCCCTGGCGGTACTGGCTGAACAGGCCGGCATTCCGGCGGGTGTGCTCAATATAGTGTCCGGCGATGCCGTCGCTATTGGTGGCGCGCTGCAAGCTTCCAGCGTGGTGCGCAAACTGTCGTTCACCGGTTCCACGCGCACTGGCAAATTGCTGATGCGCCAGGCCGCCGATACGTTGAAAAAGGTCTCGCTGGAGCTGGGCGGCAACGCGCCGTTCATTGTCTTCGACGATGCCGATCTGGACGCTGCCGTCAAAGGTGCGATGGCCTCCAAATTTCGCAACACCGGGCAGACCTGCGTGTGCGTCAACCGCTTCTTCATTCAAGACAGTGTGTACGAGGCCTTCACCGGCAAACTGGCTGAAGCCGTTGCGGCGATGCGTGTCGGCAGTGCATTGGAAGGTGATACCGAGCAAGGCCCATTGATCAACGCTGCCGCGCTGGCCAAGGTTGAAAGCCACGTCAGTGATGCACTGGAGAAGGGCGCCACGCTGTTGTGCGGCGGGCGTCGTCATGCCTTGGGCGGCACGTTCTACGAGCCAACCATCCTCACCGAGGTCAATGGCGACATGCTGATCGCGCAGGACGAAACCTTCGGGCCGGTCGCCGCGTGTTTCCGCTTCAAGGATGAAGCCGAAGTATTGCAGCGCGCCAATGACACGCCATTCGGGCTGTCGGCGTATTTCTACAGTCGCGATATCGGCCGGGTGTGGCGCATGGCCGAAGGACTTGAGGCCGGGATGGTCGGGATCAACGAAGGGATCATTTCTACGGAAGTAGCGCCGTTCGGCGGGATCAAGGAATCGGGCCTCGGGCGCGAAGGTTCGAAGTACGGTCTGGATGACTATCTGGAGATCAAATACTTGTTGATGGGCGGTCTCTGACTTCTCCTGATGAAACCTTGTGAGGCGTTATGTGGCGAGGGGATTTATCCCCCGATGAGTTGCGCAGTACTCCCCTGCTTTTTGATTCAAAAGAAGGGCTGCTTCGCACCCCATCGGGGATGAATCCCCTCGCCACAGGGATCGCGTCCACCGTAAAAACAAGAGCAATCGATTTCTCCGTCAATAACAACAATTGGAGATGAACATGTCCGCTCAACCGATAAAAATCGACGACCTGCCCATCGGTCGCTTCCACATCAAAATCGCCGGCCTCACCTTCGGCGCGCACTTCACCGACGGCTATATCCTTGGCCTGATCGGCATTGCGTTCACCTTGCTCAGCCCGCAAATGCAACTGGATGCGTTCTGGCAGGGATTGATTGGCGCTTCGGCGTTGATCGGGCTGTTTTTCGGCAGTCTGTTTTTCGGCTGGATCTCGGACAAGGTCGGCCGGCAGAAAATCTTCCTGGTCAGTTTCGTGCTCATCACTGTTGCCTCGGTGATGCAGTTCTACGTTGAAACGGCGATGAGCCTGTTTCTCTGCCGCGTGCTGATCGGCATTGGGCTGGGCGGTGATTTCAGCGTCGGTCACGCGATGCTGGCCGAGTTCTCGCCGAAGAAGCATCGTGGCGTGTTGCTCGGGTCGTTCAGCGTGATCTGGACGTTTGGTTACGTTGCCGCCACCTTCGTCGGCACCGCGATGCTCAGCCTTGGCGATGATGCCTGGCGCTGGATGCTGGCCTCGTCAGCGATCCCCGCTGCGTTGATTCTGATTGCGCGGATCGGCACGCCGGAGTCGCCACGCTGGTTGGTCAATCAAGGGCGGGTGGCCGAGGCGCGGGCGATCGTCAAAAAACATCTGGGCGATAACGTAGAGCTGGATGAAACCCGCTCCACGGAAACCCGTTCCGGCTATGCGGTGTTGTTCAGCCGCGAGTACCGCAAACGCACCGCGTTCAACTGCCTGTTTTTCGTGTGCATCGTGATGCCGTACTTTGCGATCTACACATTTCTGCCGTCGATCCTGCAGCAGATGGGCCTGGCGGAAGGCTTTGGCACCGAACTGATGCTGAACATGCTGCTGATCCTCGGTGCGCTGATCGGCATCTGGTGCACGATCAAGTTCACCCGCCGCGGATTTCTGATCAACTCGTTCATCATCCTTGCGGTGGCGTTGCTCCTGCTGGCGGTGTTGCCGGGCAGTGCGGCGTGGCTGATGGTGCTGGTGTTTGGCGTGTTCACACTGGTGTTGTCGGCGGTGAGCAATCTGGTCGGGGTGTTCCCGGCAGAGAGTTTCCCGACCGAAGTGCGCGCCAGCGGTATTGGCCTGGCAACAGCAGTGAGTCGCTTGGGCTCGGCAGTGAGTACGTTCCTGCTGCCGGTCAGTGTGGCGGGGATTGGCCTGAGTCCGACCATGGGCATTCTGGCAGCGATTCTGGCGATCGGTGCGTTGCTGTCGTGGGCATGGGCGCCGGAGACCAAGTCGTTGACGTTGAGTCAGGCGTGCAAGGCGCAGAGTCCGGTGGAGGGCAGCGCGGTTGTCGTGACCAAGGTCGCCACCCCGATCTGACAAACCACTCTGCAGGAGTTGCCGCAGGCTGCGATCTTTTGACTTTCAAGATCAAAAGATCGCAGCCTGCGGCAGCTCCTACAGAGGATGTGAGATGTTCAAGGGTTACTGACCAGACTCAACCAGTCAGTAAACAGCTTCACTTTCGACAAGCCTTGCTTGTCATTCGCCACATCCAGCCAGTAACCGTAGGGGCCGATCACTTCAATCGGGGTGATCGGTAACAGGCTGCCGTTAGCCAGTTCCTTCTCGATCATCTGCCGATCGATCACCGCCAGGCCACCTCCGGACAGCGCGGTGTGGATCACCTGATCCAGTGTGCTGAATTCCAGTCCCTGCCCGGCATCGATGTCCTCCCGACCCATGGCCTCCAGCCAGTTCTCCCAAACCTTCAGGCGCTTGCCGTCGTGGAGGATGTGCAACAGTGGAAACTTCCTCAAATCCGGCGCTTGATCGCCATTGAATAACTCAGGGCTGGCCACTGCGATGTGCCGTTCCATCACCAACAATTGACTTGCGCAATGCGTAGAGGCGCAAAGGCCGAAACGGATGTGGCAGTCGATTTCTGCGGCGCTGTCGTGGCTGGCCTGATTGGTCACGCTCAGGCTGATGTCTGGATAGCGCTGACAGAACGCACGCAAGTGCGGCGATAGCCAGCGTGTCGCCCAGGTTGGCGGTGCGAGCACGCGCAGGCGTTGACGCAGGTTGGGCACGCGCACCGCTTGCAGCGCACGTTCCATGTGGTCGAACGCTTCGGCCAGATGCGGTTTGAGGTTGCTACCGGCTTCGGTCAGTGACAGGCCTTGCGGGGTGCGGACGAACAGCGCCACGCCCAGGTAGTCTTCGAGTTGTTTGATCTGGCGACTGACTGCGCCCTGAGTGACGTTCAGTCCTTGTGCGGCTTGACTGAAACTGCGATGGCGCGCGACTTCTTCGAACACGCGCAGGGTGTTGAGCGAGGGCAGTTGACGCATGGAGGCAGAACCCCGGATCGAGCGTTTAGCTCGGTTTTATTTTTGTAAGTTTGGTTTGTAGGGCCTATCTGACTATTGGTGAGGGGCGGATGCAAGTGGTGTTTGGCAGGACGCCTTCGCGAGCTTGCTCGCGAAGGCTGACTTTGATACGCAGTCAATCCCGGATCAGAAGTAATACCCAATGTTCACATACATCTGGTTCTCCCACTGATCCAGTCCGCCGGCACCCAGGCTCTGGGTGTAACTGCTGCCGCCGATGTAGGGATCGTTCTTGCCGATCAGCCATTCGGCGGCCACCCACAACTTGCTGACCGAAAACGAGCTGCCGAGGATCATTCGTTCCGACGTCTTGAAGCCGCTGGCAGACTTGTCGAAAGCGCTGTAGTTGGCGTAGAGCTTGATCCCGCTGACTTGATCGAAAAGGTACTTGCCGGCGACGTCATAACTCACATCCGCGACGTACAAATTGCCGCGACTGGCAACGTTGTAGGTGCCGTCGTAACCGCCGAGCGTTACCACTTCATCGCTGCCGGGGTTGCGCGGCGACATCTGCTGTCGCGCCGCCTGAAGTTGCACGCCCCACGGGCCGTTCTTGCCCAGATAGTGGACGGCGACGGCGTTGCGTCGCCCATCGTTGTCGGTGTCTCTGTTCTGAAGGCTTGAAGTCAGACCCGAGACGCCGACTTCGGATTTCCAGGGGCCAAGATCCATGGCCTTGGCCACTCGCAGCACCAGGGTGTTGCGCTCCTGGTTGTCGCTGCCGTCAGCGACGTAGCTGTCAGCCTCGGACACCACGCTGGAATAGGTCACGCCATTGCTGGTGCCTTTGCCTTGCCAGGCAGGACGCAGGTAGTAACCGGCCTGGAAATTCCAGTCGCCACTTTGCTGGATGTATTTGGCGCCGACCTGCTGCACATCTTCCAGGCCGATGACGTTGCCCAGGGTTTCGTAAAAGGTGCTGCCGAAATAGGGCTGCAAACCGAACGGCACCGTGTTCAAGCCCACCTGCACTTGCTGATCGGGATTGAATTTGTACCCGGCCCAAGCGAACTTGGCCAAGCGGATGTCGCCGTAGTTTTTGCTGTACTGGTAAGGGTAGGAGCGACCGTAGAAGCGGTATTGCGCCTCGCCGATCCAGGTATCGGAGTTGTACTTGGCGCTGAGGAACACCGTGTCGAGGCCGAACTTTTGAATGTCGCGATCAGGATCGACATCCCAGCGCGCGCGAATGGCGCCGCCCAGGTCAAGATTATCGGTGACCTGCACCGCCATTGCCGGAGCGGCAAAGCTGCAGAACAGAGCGATGGAGGTCGTGCGCAGGCGAAACAAAGAGGGGAAGGGCATGGAGCGGCTCTCGATTGTTTTTATTAGAGATGCCGCGCAGTTTTGCCATCCGACAGATCTTGAACAAACGATAAAAACGACGGAAGAACCTGCGTCGAATGCATGTTACTCGGAAATTCCTGTAGGACAGTCCGTCAAACTCGTGGGATGCTTCGCGTCTTGTCAGTGGTTTTCGAGTGCCTTGATATGAAACGCAAAATGCCCGGCCTGAATGCGCTCAAAGCGTTCGAAGTGGCCGGTAGCGCCGGCAGCTTCACCCGCGCCGCCGAGTTGCTCAATGTCACCCAAAGCGCAGTGAGCCGTCAGGTCCGGCAGTTGGAAGAGCAGCTCGGCGAAAACCTGCTGGAGCGTCGCCATCATCATCTGGAGCTGACCAGTGCCGGCAAGGTTCTGCTGCGGGCACTGCATCAGTCATTCGACAAGATTGAGCTGACGGTGCGCAGCATCCAGCAGAAAACCCACTCCAATCGTCTGCACATCAACGCGCCGCCAACCTTTACCAGTCGCTGGTTGATGCCGCGGCTGGGGCGTTTGCGCGAGCAGCACCCGGAACTCGAGTTGAGCATCACCACGCGCTTGCAGGACAGCCTGGCGGAAACCAGCAACCTGGACTGTGCGATCCGTTTTGGCGACGGCGAGTGGGACGGGCTCGACAGCTCTTTGCTGATCCAGGAGCGACATATCGCCGTGTGTGCGCCTTTTCTATACACCCGCGAGGGTAGCGAGCAGGGCATCGATCTCAATCGCCTGACACTGCTGCATGTGTTGGCCAAGGAAGATCAGCGTTACCTGACCTGGAAACACTGGCTCGACGCGGCACGTATCAGCGGTGTCGATACCCAGGGCGGCTATGAGTTCGACCTGCTGGATCTGGCGATACAAGCGGCGACCGATGGGCTGGGGATTACCATTGCCGACTGGCACATGGTCGCCGCAGAGTTGGCCAGCGGTCAGTTGACCCAAGTGCTGAACGTGCATGTCGAGGGGCATCAGTCGTATTGGCTGGTAACCCGGCCGGAGCAGACTGAAATGCCGCAGTTGCAGGTGTTCAGTCAGTGGTTGCAGGAAGAGATCTGGTTGGCCCAGCGCCAGTTGGAGCCTTCGACTGCGGCCATCTGAGACATCGCTATTGGGAGTAACCTGCATTTTTCGAATGTTCTGGCGCCCGATAAATCGTTTGTTCAACCTGCCATCGATGACAAGACTGGTGGCATTGATAAAAACAACGATGGGCGATGCACATGCGAACCGAGCGAAATTTTGTTAACGGCCAATTCATCGAGCCTGCCAGCGCGGCGCTGATCGCGGTCTACAACCCGGCCACCGAAGCGCTGCTCGGCCATGTGTCGGGCGCCACTGCTGAAGAGGCCACCGCCGCCGTCGACGCCGCCGCAGCGGCGCAAAAGGTCTGGGGCAAACTCACCAGCATCGAACGCGGCGAACATCTGCGAGCGCTCGCCACGGCTCTTGAGGATCGCGCCGAGGCCATCGGCGCCGCGTTGGCAGCGGAGTCCGGCAAAAGCATCAGCGATGCCAGCAACGAATCCCGCTACGCCGCACAGATCACCCGCTACCACGCCGAGTGGGCGCGGCGTATTGAAGGCGAAATCATCCCCAGCGACAGTCCCGACGAGAACCTGTTTCTACACCGCGAGCCCATTGGTGTCGTGGCCTGCCTGATCCCGTTCAACTACCCGGTTTATACCTTGCTGCGCAAAATCGCCCCGGCGCTGATTGCCGGCAATACCGTGGTGGTGCGTCCGAGCAACAACACACCGACTTCGGCGTTCGAAATCGCCAAAGCGGTGCAGCAGTCGGGCATGCCGGCGGGTGTCATCAATATCCTGACCATGGATCACGCCACCGCAGCGGCGGTTTGCACTCATAAAGCGGTGGGCCTGATTACCCTGACCGGCAGCGTCAACGCCGGGCGTATCGTGCTCGACTACTGCAAGACCAACATCGCCAAGCCGTCGCTGGAGTTGGGCGGCAAGACTCCGGCGATCATCGAGGCGGATGCCGATCTGGAAGCTGCCGCGAGCGCGATCATTGCCTCCAAGACCACCCATTGCGGCCAGTTGTGCACGGCGGTGGAGCGGGTCTATGTGCAGGAAAGCATCTACGAGCAGTTCCTTGGTCTGCTCAAGACCAAAATCGCCAACGTCAAATTCGGCGATCGCGCGACCGACGCAAACCTCATGGGCCCGCTGGTCAACGCCAGTTCGCAGAAGAACATCCACGCCATGGTCCAGCGCGCCGTTGCACAAGGCGCGATCCTCGAAAGTGGCGGTGTACTGCCGCAAGGACCGGGGCATTTCTACCCGCCAACGCTGCTGAGCGGCTGCCGTCAGGACATGGAAATCGTTCAGGAAGAAATCTTCGGCCCGGTGTTGCCGGTGCTCAAGTATCGGGATATCGACGAGGCGCTGGCCATGGCCAACGACCACCAGTTCGGCCTGGCGTCGGTGCTCTACACCGAGAACTATCGCACCGCGCAGAAAATCGCCAATGCCATCGAGGCTGGCGAGTTGTACGTCAATCGCACCCCGGCCGATCCGTATCAGGGCTACCACGCCGGCTGGAAACGCTCCGGGCTGGGCGGCGATGACGGCAAGCACGGCATGCTCGAATTTACCCAGACCCGACTCGTGGTCATGAAGTACTGATCCACCGCAACACGCCTCACGCTGCACCTATAAAAACAATTATCAGGGGCGCCCGGAGCACCGGGTTGCCCGAGGTCACTTCAATGTCCAAGCATGCATCCTCTGCTGCCGCTGTTCAGGGTTCCAATTCGGCTGTGAAAAGCCAAAGTGACAAAGGAAGTCGCTATTTCCAATTGATGTTGCTGGTGCTCGCCGCCGGCGCGATCTATCCGATTCTGTATCTGCGCCAGGTCTACCAGACCACGATGCTCGAGGTTTTTCAGATCAGCCACAGTGAACTGGGCTATCTGTACTCGATGCTCGGCACGATCTTCCTGCTCAGCTATTTGCCGAGCGGCTGGCTGGCCGACCGAATTGCGCCACGCTTTCTGATTTTCTTCTCGCTGGTTGCCACCGGCGCCTTGGGCCTCTGGTATTCGACCGCGCCGTCGATGACCGGGCTGATGATCATCTTTGGCTGCTGGGGCCTGACCACCGGTTTGACCTTTTGGGCCTCGGTGCTCAAGCGGGTGAAGATGATTGCTCACCACACCGAGCAGGGGCGTTTCTTCGGCATCCTTGATGGTGGTCGCGGTCTGGTTGAAGCGTTGCTGGCGACGGTCGCATTGGCGCTGTTTGCGTTCGCCACCGAGACCCGTGGCGAGTCCACTGCCGAAGGCTTCAAGCATGTGGTCTACCTCTACGCCTTTACCTGTATCGCCATCGGCTGTGTGCTGGTGTTGATCAAGGATCCGAAATCGATGGAGGACACGCCAGCGGTGGAGAAGGGCAAGTTCAACCTGCTCCAGGACCTGACGACGCTGGTGAAAATCCCTGAGTTGTGGCTCGTCACCGCCATCGTGTTCTGCGGTTACCACATCTTCTGGGCCACCTACAGCTTCTCGGATTACCTGCAAGGTGGCGGTCTGACGGCGGTCATGGCGGGCACCATCACCACGATCAAGTTGTGGATGCGCCCGCTGGGTGGCATTGGCGGGGGCTGGTTGGGCGACAAGTTTTCCAACATCTCGGTGCTGATCGTTGCTCTGCTGCTGGCCTCGCTGGCGATGATCGGGCTGATCGTGTTTCCGGCACTCAACAGCATGGGCTTGTTGATTGCCACGGTGATTTTCATCGGTTTGATGACCTACGCGATTCGTGGTCTGTACTGGGCGATCCTCGACAGCTGTGACATTCCGCTGCGCATCACAGGCCTGGCCATCGGCATCGTCTCGGTAGTGGGTTACATGCCGGATGCCTTTATTCCGCTGATCAATGGCTACCTCACCGAACACTACCCGGGCGCCCTCGGCTACCAGCTGTATTTCGGCTACATCGCCTTCGTCGGTCTGCTCGGCACTTTTGCCGCGCTGACCCTGCGTGCCCGGATCAACCGCAAATCACTGAAAAAGACAGGTGCCTGAGATGAAAGTCATCGCCCTTGAAACTCACATCGTCGCCGTACCACCGCCGCACATTGGCGGCATGTATTGGCTGTTCGTCAAACTCAAGACCGATTGCGGTATCGAAGGCGTCGGCGAGATCTACGCCGCTACTTTCGGTCCCAAAGCCATGCTGCCGATCATTGAGGACGTGTTCGAGCGCTATCTGCTCAATCAGGACCCGCACCACATCGAGCGCTTCTTTCGTCAGGCCTATTCCAGTGGTTTCACCCAGCGTCCCGACCTGACCATGATGGGCGTGGTCAGCGGCCTGGAGATGGCTTGCTGGGACATCATCGGCAAGGCGGCGAACAAACCGGTTTACGAATTGTTAGGCGGCAAAGTCAACGAGCGCCTGCGTTCCTACACCTATCTGTACCCGCTCAACAGTCGTGGCGAATACGACTACGACGATGCGGATCTGGCGGCCGAATGCGCCATCGACAACATGAACAAAGGCTTCACCGCCGTGAAATTCGACCCGGCCGGGCCGTATACCGCGTACTCCGGGCACCAGATCTCACTGGAAGTGCTGAAGCGCTGCGAAACCTTCTGCCGCAAGATTCGCGAAGCGGTGGGCGACAAGTGTGACCTGTTGTTCGGCACTCACGGGCAAATGGTGCCGTCGTCGGCGATCCGTTTGGCCAAGCGCCTGGAAAAATACGATCCGCTGTGGTTTGAAGAGCCGGTACCGCCGGGCCAGGAAGAGGCCATGGCGCAAGTCGCGGCCAAGACCAGCATCCCGATTGCTACCGGCGAGCGTCTGACCACCAAGTACGAATTCTTCAAGTTGTTGCAGGCGGGTGGTGCATCGATTTTGCAGATGAACGTCGCACGCTGCGGCGGCCTCCTGGAGGCCAAAAAGATCGCCAGCATGGCCGAGGCCTATTACGCGCAAATCGCCCCGCACCTTTACAACGGGCCGATCGGTGCGGCGGCGAGTTTCCAGTTGGCGACTTGCACGCCGAACTTCCTGATTCAGGAAAGCATCGAGACCTGGGGCGGTTTCCACGCCGAGGTGCTGACCAAACCGTTGCAGTGGGAGGACGGCTACATCATTCCGTCCACCGAGCCGGGCCTGGGGGTTGAGCTGAACATGGACGTGGTGCGCAAGCACTCGCCTTACACCGGCGAACGTCTGCACCTGCAAATGGCGCCGACGCCGGTGGATGTCAAAGACACATCGCCGGCCCGAGGCTGACACGGTTCCTGTAGGCCTTCGCCTGCTCGCGATAGCTGTGTGCCAGACATGCAAATGTCGACTGCCACGCCGCCATCGCGAGCAGGCTCGCTCCTACAGGGGATCGCAGTGTTCATTCCGATTTTTGTACAACGACTTACGCGGTAACCGTGCATGACATACGACTACATCATCGCTGGCGCAGGCGCCGCGGGTTGCGTGCTGGCCAACCGGCTCTCGGCCTCGGGGAAACACACCGTGCTGCTGCTGGAGGCGGGCGGCAAGGACAGCTCCTTGTGGTTCAAGATCCCGGTCGGGTTCGCCAAAATGTATTACAACCCGACCTTCAACTGGATGTATTACAGCCAGCCACAGAAGCAGTTGGGCAACCGCGAAATCTATGCACCACGCGGCAAGGTCCAGGGCGGTTCGGGCTCGATCAATGCCATGATCTATGTGCGCGGCCAGGCTCATGATTTCGACGATTGGGCAGCCAATGGCAATGACGGTTGGGGCTTCAAGGATGTGCTGCCGTACTTCCGCAAACTGGAAAACCATCCGCTGGGCGACAGCGAATACCACGGCGGCAGCGGCCCGATCAGCATTACGCCGATGAAGGGCCAGACTCATCCGATTTGTGATGTATTCCTTCAGGGCTGCTCTGAGCTCGGCTATCCGCGTAGCGAAGATTTCAACGGTGCGAAATTCGAAGGCGCCGGCCTTTATGACGTCAACACCAAAAATGGGCAGCGCTGCTCCAGCAGCTTCGCCCACCTGCATCCGGCACTGAAGCGTGCGAACCTGACGGTTGAGCATTACGCGTTGGTGGATCGGGTGTTGTTCGACGAAACCCGGCAGCGCGCGACGGGCATTGCCATTACCCAGCACGGCGTGGTGCGAACCTTCACAGCGCGCAAGGAAGTGATCCTCTGCGCGGGAGCAGTCGATACACCAAAAATTCTGCAACTGTCCGGTGTGGCTGACCGCGCGTTGCTGGCCAGGCACCAGATTCCTCTGGTCAAACATCTGCCGGCGGTCGGGCAGAACCTGCAGGATCACTTGTGCGCCAGTTACTACTACAAGGCCAATATCCCGACGCTCAACGATGAACTGAGTTCGCTGTTCGGCCAGCTCAAGCTCGGTGTGAAGTACCTGCTGACGCGCAAAGGTGCACTGGCGATGAGCGTCAATCAGGCAGGCGGTTTCTTCCGTGGCGACGAGCAACAGAATCATCCGAATTTGCAGCTCTATTTCAATCCGCTTTCGTACCAGATCCCGAAAAACAACAAGGCCAGTCTCAAGCCCGAGCCGTATTCCGGTTTCCTGTTGTGTTTCAACCCGTGCCGCCCGACCAGTCGTGGGCACATCGAGATCGCCTCAAAAAATCCCCGTGATGCAGCGCTGATCGATCCGAATTATCTGAGCACGCAGAAGGACATCGACGAAGTCATCCAGGGCAGTCGCCTGATGCGCAAAATCATGAACGCCCCGGCGCTCAAGAGCATCACCGTCGACGAAGTTCTGCCGGGACCTGCGGTAGAGACCGACGAACAGATGTTGCAATACTTCCGCGAGAACTGCGGCTCGATCTATCACCTGTGCGGCTCTTGCGCGATGGGCGCGGACGAGCAGACTTCAGTGGTCGACAACCGTCTCAAGGTGCATGGCTTTGAAGGGTTGCGGATTGTCGATGCGTCGATTTTCCCGAATGTGACGTCGGGCAATACTCACGCGGCGGTGCTGATGGTGGCGGAGAAGGGAGCGGATCTGATCTTGCAGGATGCTTAGGTTTTTCGGTCTCGGGTAATGACCTGTGACAGTTGGCGGCGAGCATTTTTTCAGCGTGCACTAGGCTTTTAAGTGCCAGCCCTCAATCGGGGGCGGCATGTCTTTCAAGGAGCCGCAGATCATGGATGATCTGGTCAAAGAAGTTATTCGGTTGCTGCAGTACCTCATCCCCGGATTTGTCTCAACCTGGATTTTTTACACGCTTACCGCATTCAAGCGGCCTGATACCTTCGGGCAGATTGTGCAGGCGTTGATATTTACGTTTGTGATTCATGGGGCGGTAACAGGTATTGGTGGGGTCTGTTTGTGGTTGGGGGCGAAGGGACTTTCTGTAGGAATATGGGATGGCAAGGCGCAGACGTCATGGGCATTCCTTTCTTCGCTGTTACTTGGATTGCTGTCCTGTTATTTTGCTACCAATGACAGGTTGCATGGCTGGTTGCGTCGCAGAAACGTAACGAAACAATCTTCCTACCCGAGTGAATGGTTCTGCGCATTTGCGCAATTTGATCGGCTCATCACCCTGCATTTGCATGACGAAAGGCGCGTCGCTGGCTGGCCGGCCGAGTGGCCGCCGGAGTCAGCCAATGGGCAGTTCCTGATCCATAATCCGCGTTGGCTCGATGGCAATGGCCAAACGGTGCCTTTTGGCGCTGAGTTTTTGCTGATAGATTCCGCGAAGGTTAAATGGGTTGAGTTCAGCCCGGCATCAGAGGGTTCGTCATGACCGCCAGAGCTATGCAGTTAATGCCAAAGAAATACGAATATCTATTCTTTGGACCCGACGGAAAGCCGTTGGAGAAACCACTGTTCAAGGGGCCGAGTGCGCCTCCACCGCTAAAGCGCTGATGCGGGTCAGAGCGTATCCACCAACCAATCCCGAAACGCCTTCAGCGATGGCAGCGCTTCATTGCGCGGCGGATACACCAGGTAATAGCTGCGACGACTGGTGATCGGTTCTCCGAGTTGCAGCAGCTCACCGCTGAGCAATTCATCCTCGACCAGAATGCGCGGCACCAAGCCAACACCAATATTCGCTCGCACCGCCTGAATCAAATGCGCAGTCATTTCAAAACTTGGGCCGATGCGCATGCTCCGATGCGGCAACCCGTGATGAGTGAACCACTCGGTCCAGGCTTGGGCGTTACTGCTGACATTGAGCAGCAATTGCCCGGCGACGTGCTTTTCGGCGTCATCGCGCTCGGCGGCGGACAATTGCGCACTGGCAATAACTACCAGTTCTTCAGTGTGCAGGGGCAGGGCGCTCAGCCCCGGCCAGTCCCCCGCGCCCACACAAATCGCCGCATCGATTTCACTGGTATCAAAGTCGATGGCTTCAATGCGTGAATGCAAGTGCACGGTCATGCCGGGGTGGGCGGTGTAGAAGTCCTTGAGTCGCGGCAGCAACCATTTCGAACCGAAGGTCGGTAGCGTCGCCAGCCGCAAGCTGTGGATGCCCGAACCAAACGCCATGGCTTGCAGAGTGGCGCTGCGAATTTGCCCAAGGGCCTCGGCGAGTTCGCGTTGATACATGCGTCCGACATCCGTCAGGACGACTTTGCGTCCCTCCCGATTGAACAGGCGCATGCCGAGCATCTTCTCCAGAATCTGCACCTGACGGCTGACCGCACTTTGCGTCAGCGACAGTTCATGGGCGGCACGGGTATAGCTTTCGTGGCGCGCGGCTGCCTCGAAGGCGAGCAATAGCGACATGGACGGGGTGAGCGTTCGCGGATTCATTCGTAAAAGTCATTAATAACGGGTCGAATTTACGGTTGTCCCAAGAACCTTCAGCAATGAATATGGACAACATGAGATGGCGGAGCCTGACGCAATCATTCGTTGCGTACAACTGTTCACCGCCACACGGCCTGATTTTGACCCGAGATACCCTGACCGATGATTGCCCAGCTGTCGCCCTCTACCGCTCTGACCTCCGATTATCAGCAGTTCCTCAAAGCCCTGAAGGCCAGTGGATTTCGCGGTGAAATCAGCGCCGACTACGCCAGTCGCGTGGTGCTGGCCACCGACAACTCTATCTATCAGCGCTTGCCGCAAGCTGCGGTGTTTCCCATGGACGCCGACGATGTGGCGCGCGTTGCACGACTGATTGCCGAACCGGCCTACCAACAAGTGGTCATCACCCCCCGTGGCGGTGGCACCGGCACCAATGGCCAATCGTTGACAGACGGCATCGTGGTCGACTTGTCGCGGCACATGAACCGTATTCTGGAAATCAATGTTGAAGAGCGCTGGGCGCGGGTGCAGGCCGGGGTGGTCAAGGATCAGCTCAACGCCGCGCTGAAATCCGCCGGACTGTTTTTCGCTCCAGAATTGTCGACCTCCAACCGTGCCACCGTCGGCGGCATGATCAACACCGACGCCAGCGGCCAGGGCAGTTGCACCTACGGCAAGACCCGCGACCACGTACTCGAGCTCGACATGATTCTGCGTGGCGGTGAGCGTCTGCACGGTTTACCGCTTGAGGACAGCGAACTTCAGACACAGTGCGCGCGCGAGGATCGGGTCGGCGAAGTCTATCGTTGTGCGCGGCAGATCATTGATGAGCAGGGCGCACTGATCAAACAGCGTTTCCCCGATCTCAACCGTTGCCTGACCGGTTACGACCTCGCACATCTGCGCGAGGCAGACAATCGTTTCAACCTCAACAGCGTGTTGTGTGGCGCCGAAGGTTCGCTGGGTTTTGTGGTCGAGGCCAGGCTCAACGTGCTGCCGATCCCCAAGTACACGATGCTGGTGAACATCCGCTACGCCGGGTTCATGGACGCGTTGCGCGACGCTCGCGCCTTGATGGCACTCAAGCCGCTATCGATTGAAACCGTGGACTCGAAGGTGTTGCTGCTGGCAATGCAGGACATCGTCTGGCACGGCGTTGCCGAGTATTTTCCGCAGAGCGCCGAGCGACCGACCCTGGGGATCAACCTCGTCGAGTTTTGCGGTGATGATCCCGAGGATTTGCAGAAAAGGGTCGAAGCCTTCATCGAGCACCTGGCCAGTGACCGCACTGTCGAGCGACTCGGCCACACCCTGGCCGTCGGTCACGCGGCAGTGAACAAGGTCTATGGCATGCGCAAACGTGCGGTCGGTCTGCTCGGCAACGTCGCCGGTGAAGCACGGCCGCAGCCGTTTGTCGAAGACACCGCCGTGCCGCCGCAGCACCTGGCCGAATACATCGCCGAGTTGCGCGAGCTTCTCGACAGCCACGGTTTGCAGTACGGCATGTTCGGCCATGTTGACGCGGGCGTGCTTCACGTGCGGCCGATTCTCGACATGAAAGATCCACAGCAAGCGGCGCTGGTGCGTCCAGTGTCCGATGGCGTTGCGGCGCTGACCCAACGTTACGGCGGCCTGCTCTGGGGTGAGCACGGCAAAGGCCTGCGCTCGGAATACGCGCCGGCGTTTTTCGGCGAACTGTATCCGGCCCTGCAAGCGTTGAAGGCGGCGTTTGACCCGTTCAATCAGTTCAACCCGGGCAAGATCGCCACCCCAGCCAACACCGGCGCGGCGTTGTTGAAAATTGACGAAGTGACTCTGCGTGGCGAACTGGATCGGCAGATCGACGAAAAAGTCTGGCAGAGCTACGGCGCGGCCATGCATTGCAATGGCAACGGCGCCTGCTACAACTTTGACCCTGACGATGCGATGTGCCCGTCATGGAAAGCCACCCGCGAACGCGCGCAATCGCCCAAGGGGCGGGCATCGTTGATCCGTGAGTGGCTGCGGTTGCAGGGCGAGGCGGGTGTAGATGTATTGTCGGATGCCGTTCGCCGACCGGCATTTTTCTCTTCGTTGTGGCAGCGCTGGCGCAATAGCCGCGCGCAGTCCGAAGACTTCTCCCATGAGGTCTACGACGCCATGGCCGGTTGCCTGGCGTGCAAGTCCTGCGCGGGGCAATGCCCGGTGAAGGTCAATGTGCCGGAGTTTCGTTCGCGGTTTCTTGAGCTGTATCACAGCCGGTATCTGCGCCCGGCGCGGGACTATCTGATCGCCTCGCTGGAATACACCATCCCCTGGATGGCGCGAATTCCCGCGTTGTACAACGGTTTGATGGGCGCCTCGTGGGTTCGCGGCATGCTTGAGCGTGTCGGCGGAATGGTCGATGTGCCGTTGCTCAGTCGCTTTGATTTTCACGCGGCGATGCGTCGTTGGCAGGTGCAACCGGCGACGGTGTCGACCCTGTCTGGCCTGACCCAGGCACAGCGTGAACGCAGCGTGGTGCTGGTGCAGGATGCGTTTACCCGCTATTTCGAAGCGCCGCTGCTGGCGGATCTGGTCGAGCTGATTTCGCGTCTGGGTTATCAGGTGTATCTGGCGCCGTTCAGTGCCAACGGCAAACCGCTGCATGTGCAGGGTTTTCTGTCGGCATTCAACCGTGCGGCGGTGCGCAACGCGCGGCAATTGCGAGCGCTGGCGGATGTCGGCGTGCCGCTGATAGGGCTGGATCCGGCGATGACACTGGTTTATCGCCAGGAATATCAGAAAGTGCCGGGCATGGAGCAATGCCCGGAGGTCGCGCTGTTGCAGGAATGGCTGCTCGACGTCATGCCGGAACAGACCAGCCAGAGCAGGGCCGAGACCTTCCGGTTACTGGCGCACTGCACCGAGAAAACCAATGCCCCGGCTGCCACTCGGCAATGGGAGCAAGTGTTTGAGCGCGTGGGGTTGAAACTGGCCACTCAGGCCACCGGTTGCTGCGGGATGTCCGGCACCTATGGCCACGAGGCGCGTAACCGCGAAACCTCGGCGGTGATCTACGAACAATCGTGGGCGCGTCAAGTCGATGCACCGGCAGAGAAGGGCGAGGCATTGGCGACCGGTTATTCGTGCCGCAGCCAGGTCAAGCGCCAGTCGGATCGGGCGCTACGCCATCCATTGCAGGTGCTGCTGGCGCTTCTGCGTCGCTGAGCGGTTCGTCGTCGGGGGCGTTGTCCCAGATCAGCCGCGGGTCAAAGCTCATTGCCGAGAGCATGGTGAACACCACCACCATGCCGAAAAACAGGATGCCCGGGCGTGGCTCGATATCGCCCAGCGCCTGGAATTTCACCAGCGCCGCGACCAGTGCGACCACCAGCACGTCGAGCATCGACCAGTAGCCGATCAACTCGACGAAACGGAACATTTTCGAGCGCTCGCGGCGGGCCCAGCCACTGTCGCGCTGCACAGTAATCAGCAGCAGCGACAGGGCGACGAACTTGACGCCCGGCACGGCGATACTCGCGATGAAGATGATCAGGGCGATGTCCCAGGCGCCGTGCTGCCAGAACTCGAGCACGCCGCTCATGATCGTGCTGTCGGAGCCACTGCCAAGCATGGTGGTGTTCATCACCGGCAGCAGATTGGCCGGGATATAAAACACCAGCGCAGCGAGCAAATAGGCCCAGGTGCGCGTCAGTGAATTGGTCTTGCGCCGGTGCAAGGGGGCGTCGCAGCGGGGGCATTCATGCGGTTCGTCGGTCATGTCGCAGGCCAGGCCGCAGCTGTGGCACAGGCACAGATTGAGTTCGCTGGCGGTCGCTGGTCGATTCATGGCATGTCCCAGAGGTCACGGATATCGCGGCCGGCAATACGGATCATCATCAGGCTCAGCACGGCCAGCGCAAAAAGGCCGATACCGGGCAAGACATCGAGCAGTCCGGCGAGTTTGAACACTGCCACCATCGCTCCCAGCAAACACACTTCAAGCATGCTCCACGGGCGCAGGGTTTCCAGCCAGCGCATGCACACCTTGAATCCCGGTGCGCGGCGCGACGACAGGGCGAAACTCAGCACCCAGATCAGCAGCACCAATTGAAAGGCAGGAGCAATGATGATCGAGATCGCCGCGACCATCGCCATGAACGTGATCGGCCCCTGACTCAGCGCGAGCACCGAATCCCACAGCGTCGCACTGTTTTTCAGGCCTTTGAGGCTGATGCTCATCACCGGATAGAAATTGGCGAACAGCCACAGCATCGCCGCCGTGAACGTCAGGGCCAGACGTTGTTCAACCGTCAGGCCGTTGTAGCGCTGGAGCACCCCGCCGCAACGTTGGCACAGGGTTTTCTGATGTTTGGCGAGCGCGACTTTTTCATACACGCAATCGCAGTGTTCGCAAATGATCAGGTGTTCGGTGTTGACCATGGACAGCGCTCGACAGCAGGCCACGAGGGCAATGGATTAATCCACTATAGACCTTCACTTGACGGTAGGTGCAGCGTCGGCACACACAGATAAAATTCGGTGTCTACTGTCAGACCTTACAGTAGACGGAAAAGACTGATGGGTAGCTACTTGAGTCGAGATCCCCCTCAAGGAACGCTCCATGAGCCACTCGAACAACACTGTGCGGACCCCCGGGTCGCTTGATGAAAGCTTTGCCGATGCCGGTATTTTTCGCCTGGATATTCCTCGTGTAGGGTCGCAAACCTTAATCCATGACGTCGCAGTGCAACGCTCTGCAAACCTTGAATACCTTTATTTTGCGGGCTATGCGATCGGAGGCGCTTTCGGTTATCCGTACGTATTGGGCCGCTTGATGCCGGATGGAACACTGGATGAATCCTTCGGTGTGGATGGCATTTCCAGCGGCTCATTTGCCCTCAACATGAACTCTGCGGGTAGATCCATCGCGTTGCTCGCTGACGGCAAAATTCTCCTGACAGGACAGGTGGGCACAATCCCCGCACTGGCCCGTTTCCTCTGCGACGGCACGCTGGACAGCGATTTTGGCTCTGAAGGCTTGGTTATTCTCCGATTGCCCGAAGACATTCAGGCGCAACGCGCCCCGCAATCGCAAGGCGAGATTCAAGACCATGCGTGTAGCCTCACGGCACTGGAAAGCGGAAAAATCCTGGTCGTGCACAACTATGTCGTCTCTCATGAGGCGGACACCCGTGCGTTGATCTTTTTGCTGAACAGCGATGGCTCTGCGGACGAATCTTTCAATCAGAAAGGCCATGTCCAAGTGGTTTACCCGGGAGGCGTCCCGGCGGATGTGAAACTGCGCAACGGCTTCATTGATCCCGACGGCAAGATCGTGGTCGGCGGCAATCTGGCGCCCCGTTCAGGTACGCCGGCGCCATTTTTCGCGCGCTATAACATCGATGGCCACCTTGATCGAACCTTTGGCGATGACGGGTTTGTCGTTGTGTCATTGCCGACACTGCAGACCCCTACGATCAACGCGATGATCGGGCAACCGAACAAGCGGCTATTGGCGATCGGGAGAACGGCTGCGGGTCAAGGCCTGCTGATCAGCCTCGAGCCGGATGGCAGCCCCAATATTCAGTTCAACCGTGGTCAACCGTTGCTGACCCGACTGGATAACGTCGACACCCTCTGGCGCCGCGCCGCCATGCAACCTGACGGAATCCTTGTTTTGCTTGGCAAGATCCAACGGCCAGAAGAGCAAGGGGAATTGGTTGTGGCCAGACTGCTTAGCGATGGTTCGCTTGACACTACGTTCAACGGCGTCGGCTGGGTCAGCACTTCACTGGAGCGGGTCGGCTCTTTTGACGGCATAGACCTGCAGGGCGATGGAAAAATCGTGATCGCAGGCTTTCTATCCACGCCAGATTCCCAATGCCTGGTACTACGTTATCACGGGCGAAATTGAATCAGGACAGATCATCGCGTCGGCTAAACGCACAAGGAGCAATCAGCATGAAAATCGACGCCTTGTTTTTGCGCGATGAAGGTCAGCTCGACCCGACGTTCGGGGAGGGCGGGTTGGTGTTGTTGAAAGGACCCGATGAGCCAGGAGACAACATTTCCCCCCGAGGTATGGCTGTCGATTCTGCGGGTCGTTTTTACGTCTGCGGCAGTATCCGCACCTCCACCAGGCGATTTGCCTACTACTGCGTCAGGCTGAAGGCAAACGGGGCGATCGACCCGACATTCGGTCAGGCGGGCTATGTGATCGCAGAGTTTGTCCAAAATAACGGTGGGCGCGCTTATTCACAGATCAACGAAGTGGTCGAGTTGCGCGACGGAAAGCTATTGCTGATCGGCAACTACCACGACGGCACTTTCAATACCTGGAAAGGCCTGATCCGTCTGCACCCTGATGGCAGTCCGGACCAGACGTTTGGCAAAAACGGGACAGTGCTGATCGCGCTCGGCAGTATCGGTGAGGGGCAGGATGACAGTTTCGGCAGCTTGCACAGTTCGTCCATGGCGCGAGCCACCGGCAACAGCGCGATTCTGCCCGACGGTAGAATCCTGTTGCATGAGCTGATTTATGACGGCATAGAAGAAACTCAAACCGCGATCATTCGACTGACACCTGATGGCGTACTTGATCCGGATTTCAACGAGAGCGGCATCGTCTGGGTCGCTCATCCGGACTTTACCCATACCCAAGTCACGAACATTCTCCTGGCGGACGATGGTAAGTATGTGCTGGTCGGTAACTGCCAGGAAATGTACATCCCGCACGCCCGGGCACTGTTCACGAGGTTGCATTCCACGGGTAAAACCGACACCTCATTTGCCGACAATGGTTATCTGTTGATTGAACCGCTAAGTGGCGAAATGAACTTTCTGATGGAAAACCTTGTTAAGCAGACGAACAAACGTCTATTGGGGATTGGTTACACCTCTGATGAGGATGATTGCGGGCTATTGATCAGCCGGGAGTCTGATGGCAGTGCAAACATACAGTTCAATCGCGGCAAACCATTGCTGGTGAAACTGGGCGACCGCGAAACCAGTTGGCATAACGCTTGTGTCCAGAAAGATGGCAGCATTCTGGTGTACGGACATCTTTATGGTCCCGGCCAGGTAGTGGTCGCGAAATTCACTGATGCGGGAGTTCTGGATAACACCTTCGGTGGGGGCAAAGGTTGGCTGCAATTCAGTGTCAGCCCCGCCGGGATGGCTTCGGCCTTGTTCACTGACTACACGTTGCTGTTCTTCGGAGCTGCCACCGTCGATGGTCAACAAGTGCCGTGTGTCGCCCGCGGTCTGATTGCTCAGAAAGTCTGAGTAAGCGGTTGCTGAACCCAAAGCCCCGTCATGTGAATGGCCGGGCTTTTCACTGTTCGAAGATCAAAAGATCGCAGCCTGCTATAGCTCCTGGCTGGTTTGGGGGCGATTGCGGGAGAAGTCGATGAAAGCCTTGAGCGGTGCCGGCACATGGCGGCGGCTCGGGTAGTACAGATGCAGGCCGGGGTAGTAGGGGCACCAGTCTGCCAGTACCTGGACCAGACGCCCGGAACGCAGATGTTCGCTGACCATTTCTTCGAACACATAGGCCAGCCCCAATCCTTGCAGCGCGGGGCCGACCATCAGGCTGACATCGCCCAGGGTCAGCGGGCCATTGACTTCGATTTCCTGGGTGATGCCGCCGCGTTCGAACTCCCAGCGGTACATCGCGCCGCTGGGGAAGCGGTGGCGGATGCACGGCAGATCATGCAACTCCTCGGGTTTTTGTGGCGTGGCGTGGCGCTGAAAAAATGCCGGCGAACCGACCACCACCGAGCGCATCGTCGGACCAATCGGCAGGGAAACCATGTCGGCCTCCAGTCGATTGCCAAAGCGCACGCCGGCATCGAAACCGCCAGCGACGATATCCAGCAGTGCATCGCTTTCGACTACTTCCAGACGAATATCCCCATAGACCTGCAAAAACTCACTGGCAATTGGCAGCAGCACCAGCTCACAGGCCTGGCGGCCGGCGGTGATACGCAGGTTGCCGGAGGGTTTGTCGCGAAAATGGTTGAGGTCTTCCAGTGCATCATCGATGTCGCGAAACGCCGGTTTCAGGCGCGCATAGAGGCGTTCGCCAGCCTCGGTCAACGCCACGCTGCGGGTTGTGCGGTTGAACAGTCGCACGCCGAGACGATTCTCCAGCGCTTTGACCGAGTGGCTCAGGGCCGACGGCGTCAGGCCAAGTTCAATCGCTGCTTTGCTGAAATTCAAATGCAGCGCCGTGCACAGGAATACCGAGAGGTCTGCCGCTGAGGGTGATTTCATCTGTGAATTCCTTTCACAAAGTCATGCAAAATTGCTGGGATTATCACATCAGTAGCACGCGCTTAAAGTCGCATCAACTCATCGAGAAGACCCGGCACCATCGCCAAGGGTCGCTGACAGGAGGAGTTGCTATGCGTACCTGGTTCATTACTGGAGCCTCCCGTGGTTTCGGCACACTCATCGCAGAACGCGCCTTGCGTTTTGGTGACGCCGTGATTGCCACTGCCCGTAACCCACAAGACATCACTGATCGCCTCGGCGATCACCCGAATCTGCTGGCGGTGCGTCTCGACGTGACCCGAGAAGAGGAAGCGCATCAAGCGGTCGCGGAAGGGATCAAGCGTTTCGGCCGCATCGATGTACTGATCAACAACGCCGGGTTTGGTGTGCTGGGCGCGGTGGAAGAAACCAGCGCGAGCGAGACCGAGCGCCTGTTCGCCACCAACGTGTTTGGCCTGCTCAACGTCACCCGCGCCGTTCTGCCACATATGCGCTCGCAACGCAGTGGCCATGTGATCAATATCTCGTCAATTGGCGGCTATCAGGCGTACATGGGTTGGGGCGTTTACGGTTCCACCAAGTTTGCGGTGGAAGGCATCAGCGAAGCGCTGCATCAGGAACTGGCACCGCTGGGCATCCATGCCACGGTGGTCGAACCGGGTTTCTTCCGCACAGACTTTCTGGATGAGCAGTCGCTGATCAAAACCGCACTGGTGCTGCCGGATTACGACGAAACCGTGGGCAAAATGCGCACCTTAGCCGAGGCCGCGAACCACTCGCAGCCGGGTGATCCACTGCAGTTTGCCGAGGCGATCCTCGCGCTGGTCAACGCACCGAATCCGCCACAACGCCTTGCGTTGGGTAGCGACACGGTTGCGCGAATCGAGGCGAAGAATCGGTTGGTGGCGCAAGAACTGGCCGAGTGGAACGAGTTGGCACTGTCTACCGACTTCAAAAACTGACGAACCTGTGTAGGAGCTGCCGCAGGCTGCGATCTTTTGCTCTTGTCCTAAAAAACAAGATCAAAAGATCGCAGCCTGCGGCAGCTCCAGGGTTTTAGGTGTCCGGATTATTTGCGATCCAGCCACACGGTTTGCGCATTGCAGAACTCGCGCACACCAAAGTGCGACAGCTCACGGCCGAAACCGCTTTTCTTCACGCCACCGAAGGTCACGCGAGGGTCACTGGCGGAGTAGCCGTTGATGAACACGCCGCCGGTTTCCAGTTCGCTGGTCAGTTGCTGGGCCAGTTGCACATTGGCGGTGTAGATCGTCGCGGTCAGGCCGAACTCGCTGTCGTTGGCCAAAGCGATGGCATGCGCGCAGTCACGGGCGGTGATGATCGAGGCGACCGGGCCGAACAGTTCCTGTTTGAACGAGGTCATGCGATCAGTGACGTCGGCCAGCACGGTCGGTTCGTAGTAGTTGCCCGCACCTTCAGCCTTGCCGCCACCCAGCAGCAGGGTCGCGCCTTCTTCGAGGGTATCGCGCACTTGTTGATCCAGTTCGTCACGCAGATCGAAACGCGCCATCGGGCCGATGTACGTGTCGGCGGACAGTGGATCGCCGACTTTCAGCTTGCGCGTGGCTTCGACGAACTTGCGGGTGAACTCTTCGACCACGCCTTGCTCGATAATCAAACGCTTGGCTGCGGCGCAGACCTGGCCGGAGTTCTGGTAGCGACCGATCACGGCGGCTTGCACCGCTTCGTCGATATCAGCGTCGTTGAGCACGATAAACGGATCGGAGCCGCCGAGTTCCAGCACGCATTTTTTCAACGCAGCGCCGGCCTGGGCGCCGATCGCCATGCCGGCGCGCACGCTACCGGTCAGGGTGACGGCGGCAATGCGCGGGTCAGCAATGGCGGTGGAAACGCCTTCCGGGGTGACGTTGAGCACTTCAAACACGCCATCGGCGAAACCGGCGCGCTTGAAGGCATCACGCAGCAGATAGGCGCTGCCCATCACGTTCGGCGCATGCTTGAGCACGTAGGTGTTGCCGGCGAGGAGCGTCGGTACTGCGCCGCGCAGCACTTGCCAGATCGGGAAGTTCCACGGCATCACCGCCAGAATCGAGCCGAGCGGACGGTATTCGATGCGCGCCTTGCCGCCTTCGACCTGGGTCGCTTCGGCGTCAAGCATGGCCGGGCCGTGTTCGGCGTACCACTCGCACAGCTTGGCGCATTTTTCGATTTCGCCACGAGCCTGGGCAATGGGCTTGCCCATTTCCAGGGTGATCATGGTCGCCATGGCTTCGGCGCCTTCACGCAGAGCGCCGGCAAGGGCGGTCAGCGCGCGGGAGCGATCCTGCAGCGGCTTGCGCTTCCATTTCGAGAAGCCGAACGCGGCCCGGGTCAGCGCGGCATCGAGGGCTTCTGCGGATTCAAAGGCGTACTGACCGATCTGCTCGCCGGTGGCAGGGTTGATCGAGATGGCGTGGGTCTGGCTGGAAATCTGGCTCATGGCTTTCGTCCTGCGTGTCGAATGTGATGGGCCTAGAGTAGGGTGGTGTTTGTTTTCTGGAAACTGAATAATAAAGATCGTTTCTTTCACGATTGGAGAATGACTGTGGATCTGGTGCAGCTGGAAATCTTCAAAGCCGTTGCCGAACACGGCAGCATCAGCGCCGCCGCGGCGCAGATCCATCGCGTGCCGTCGAACCTGACCACGCGCATCAAGCAGCTGGAGCAGGATCTGGGTGTCGACCTGTTTATTCGCGAGAAAAGTCGTTTGCGACTGTCGCCTGCTGGCTGGATTTTTCTTGAATACGCACGGCGCATTCTCGATCTGGTTCAAGAGGCGCGAGCCACCGTGGCGGGGGAGGAACCGCAAGGCGCGTTTCCCCTGGGTTCGCTGGAGAGTACGGCGGCGGTGCGCATCCCCGAACTTCTGGCGGCGTACAACCAACTGCATCCGAAAGTCGATCTGGACCTGTCCACCGGGCCGTCCGGGACGATGATCGAAGGCGTACTGTCCGGGCGTCTTGCGGCCGCGTTCGTTGACGGCCCGGTGCTGCATCCGGCGCTGGAAGGCGTGCCGGCGTTTGAAGAAGAAATGGTCATTATCGCGCCGCTCCATCACGCCGCAGTGCAGCGTGCGGCGGATGTGAACGGCGAGAACATTTATGCATTCCGCTCCAACTGCTCTTACCGTCATCACTTCGAAAAATGGTTCAGCACCGACGCTGCGGTGCCTGGCAAGATCTTCGAAATGGAGTCCTACCACGGCATGCTCGCCTGCGTCAGCGCGGGCGCCGGCCTGGCCCTGATGCCGCGCAAAATGCTGCAGAGCATGCCCGGCAGCGCAACGGTCAGTGTCTGGCCGCTGACGGCAGATTTTCGTTATCTGACCACCTGGCTGGTGTGGCGGCGCGGGACGGTGTCGCGCAGTTTGAGCATGTTTGTGCGCTTGCTGGAGGAGCGTGGGGTGGTGCGGGCAGGGGAGTGACTGGCGCCTCGCAGTCCGCAACGACCTACGCAGCGCCCACCAGACTCATTTCGATTCACCCTGTGGCTTGAGGCTGGCGATCAGTTCGTCGGTGCTGGCGATGACGTGGGCGAAGGTCGGGCCGTTGAGCTCGTGGGCGGCGTGCATCATCTCCGCTTTGAAAGCGGCGGTGGCATCGCGCACCAGGGTCACGTGGTAACCCAACTCCGACGCATAGCGGGCGGTGGCCTCGATGCAGGTGTTGGCCAGCAGGCCGACGATGATCACGTGGGTGATGCCTTTCTGCTTCAGCCGAAAATCCAGGTCGGTGTTGGCGAAACCACTGGAGCCCCAGTGTTCCTGCACGACGATGTCGCCATCCTTCGGTGCGAAATCCGGGTGCCATTCGCCGCCCCATTCGCCACGGGCAAAATGGTGCATGTGCATGATCTTGCATTGGGTCGGGGTGGGGTGATCCCAGTTTTCGTAGTCGCCTTTTTCCCAGCGGTGATGGGGTACGATGACCACCGGAATGTCTAGCTCGCGCACCGCGCGGTCGAGTTTGCGCAGGTTATCGAGCAAGCCGTTCTGCTCGGCCATCGGTTTGATCAGCGGGAAGATCTTGCCACCGTCCGAGAGAAAGTCGTTGTACGGATCGACCAGCAGGTAAGCGGTGCGGTCGAGTGGATAGAGAGAATTCGACATGGCTGTTGCTCCGGCAATTGGATTGATCGTTGCGCAGGACTTCTCCCGACATTGAGTTGATATGATAATCATAGTAAATGTAAATGAGGCAAGCACTGATGGTTGTAAACGATAGCTCTCCTGCGCAGACCCTTTGCCCGATTGACCGGGCCGAGGCGATCGTCGGCGACCGCTGGACGGTGCTGGTTTTGCGCGAGTTGTTCATGGGCAACCATCGTTATGACGAGATCCAGGCGCAGACCGGGGGCACCCCGCAAATGGTCGCCGCTCGTCTGAAAAGCCTGGAGGCGGACGGACTGGTCGAGCGTCGCTTGTACAACGAGCGGCCGAAACGCTACGAGTACCACCTCACCGCGAAAGGCGAGGCGTTCTACCCGGTGGTCATTGCTTTGCGAAAGTGGGGCGAAACCTGGTGCAAGGCACCGGAGGAAGGGCTGGCGGTGAACATGACCCACAAGCATTGCAATCACAGCGCAGGTCTCGGTCCGCTGTGTGATCACTGTGGCGAGCCGTTGCGGCGTGAAGACCTGATCAGCCAGCCGCAAGAAGCCTACGCCGCCGAACGGCAGGCGCGGCGTGAGGCGTTCAAGGCGAAATAGCGTCGATCACGGCGTGCCGTTGCGTCCGTGCAGCAGAAAGCCGGGCCGTTGGCTCAAACGCTCGTAATAGGCGTTAACCGCCGACAGGTGCGGATGCTTGAGCGGGGTTTCGAACCAGCGATTGACCGACAGCCCGATGGGGATATCAGCAAGAGAAAACTGCTCGCCGCTGACGTAGGCGCCGGTTTTTTCCAGCTGTCGGTCGAGGATTTCCATGTTCTTCGACCACTGCTCGATCCCGGCGGCCAGCGCGGTGCTGTCCTGATAGTCCGGCGAGTGGCGCACCAACGACATGAAGGGATACGACCACGAGCGGTTCAGTTCCGAAGCCTGCCAGTCAATCCACTGATCAACCCGCGCCCGGACTTGTGGTTCGGCTGGATAGAGGTGCAAGCCTTGGAAATTAGCCGCCAGATAACGAATGATCGTGTTCGATTCCCACAGGGTGAAATCACCGTCCTGAATCACCGGCACCATGGCGCAGGGATTCAAGGCGAGAAACTCCGCTGACTCGGTCGACCGAAAGCCTGTGCCCCAGTCCTCACGCTCGAATGCAATGTCAATTTCAGCGCAGGCCCAGAGCACTTTGCGCACGTTGATCGACGAAGCTCTGCCCAGTATTCGCAGCATTGGATTTCCCTGTCCGGTAGTGATTGGTCGCAAACAAATACCACACTCCAATGCAGAAGGCCCGCACACGGCGGGCCTTCCGTTTTCATCAAAGCAACCTCAATGACTGCTCGCCAACGGAGAGGTTGAAGCTGCCACGGGTGAGGAAATCATCGGTCTGAATGTGCGTGAAGATACAGCCGAAGCCGACGACGATGCCGATCCCCAGCACCCACGTACCGATGCGGTTGAGCACATGGATGAAGCGGTAGCCGATGATGCCGATGATCCCCGAACCTAGGGCACCGATGACGATGCCGACCGGCACCGGAACACTGTCGACCACGTTTGCAGCCTGTAGGCGGAAAAAGGCCGGGACATGCCCGGCCTGATTGACGAAAAAACAGTGCCTGCTGTCAGCGGTTAAGGAATGCCAACAGATCTTCATTCAACGCTTGCGCGTGAGTCACCGCAAAACCGTGCGGTGCGCCCGCGTAGACCTTCAACTCGGCACCCTTGATCTGCGCAGCCGCCTGCTTGCCAGTGGTTTCGAACGGCACGATCTGATCGCCGTCACCATGAATCACCAAGGTCGGTACATCGATCTTGGCCATGTCCGGGCGGAAGTCGGTTTCCGAGAACGCGGTGACGCAATCCACGGTGCCTTTGAGCGAGGCCAACAGGGCGACGTTCAGCGTCTGGGTCAGTACGCCGTCGGAGACCTTCTGGCCCTGATTGGTGCCGTAGAACGGCGCAGCGAAATCCGCGATGAACTGCGCACGATCCTTGAGCAGGCCAGACTTGATGCCATCGAACACCGATTTCTCGACGCCTTGCGGGAAGTCCGGCTTCTGGCCGAACAGTGGCGTCACGGCGCCCAGCAACACCAGCCCTGCAACGCGCTCGCTACCGTGACGGGCGATGTAACGGCTGACGTCGCCGCCGCCCATGGAAAAGCCCACCAGTGTCACTTCACGCAGGTCCAGATGATTGATCAATTGCGCGATGTCATCGGCAAAGGTGTCGTAGTCATAACCGGTCCAAGGCTGATCGGAACGGCCGAAACCGCGGCGGTCGAAAGCGATGGTGCGGTAGCCGCGGCTGCTCAGGTATTCCATCTGGTATTCCCACATGTCGGCATCCAGCGGCCAGCCGTGGCTGAACAGCACGGGCTTACCGCTGCCCCAGTCCTTGTAATAGATCTCGGTGCCGTCTTGCGTGGTGAACGTGCTCATGGAAGCTCCTTGGGTCAGGATTCTTTTGAAAGACATGCCGAAATGGCAGCGTTCACTATCCGCGCAATCATGACGAACCACTTGTATGCAGGTGCTGGGTTCGATTGCCGTTCAGGGTTGTATGATGCAACCCTGAGCCGCGAGGCTGATCACCGATTCGATGGAGTACTTAGACGTGAAGCGCAAAAGCCTGCAAGGCAATGCCTGCCCGGTCGCCCGGACACTGGACCTGATCGGCGACTGGTGGTCGTTATTGATCATTCGCGATGCGCTGGACGGGATTCGCCGGTTCAGTGATTTTCAGAAGAACCTCGATATCGCCAAGAACATGCTCAGCGCTCGCCTCAAGGCGCTGGTAGAGCAGGGGATCCTGCAAACGGTGCCAGCGGCCGAAGGTGGAGCCTACAAGGAATATGTGCTGACGGAACGCGGCAAGGCGTTGCAAACCGTGATCGTCGCGCTGTCGCAATGGGGCGGCGAGTTCATGTACGCGCCGGGTGAGCCGGGCTCGGTGATGGTTGATGCGAAGCATCGTCAGCCGATTCGCAAGCTGCAATTGATGGCCGAGGACGGACGTTTGCTGGCACCCGAGGACGTAGCCACCCGATTGAGCGTTGAGCACTGACGGACGGTTGCAACATAGATTTGACGTCAAAATGATGGCCATCTAATATCGCGCCACTATTTTGATGTCATTCTCCGTCTCGAGGGATCGAACATGTACCCACCCGCCCTCATGGCGAGGTTGTGCGTAGCTTTGCTGTGCCTGTCTCCGCTCCAATTCGCCGCCGCTGCACCCACCCCCGGCGACACCGATTTGATCCGCGAACGCCAGAACCGTCTGCTCGAAGAGCAGCAACGGCGTCTCGAAGAACTCAAGGACCTGCCCGGCAAGGACGTCAAACCCGCACAACCGGCAGCGCCGACCGACACCCGCTGCTTCCCGATCAAGGACATCGAACTCAAGGGCGCCGACAGCCTTTCCGAGCGCGACAAGGCTCGCCTGCTCAAACCCTACATCGGCGAATGCCTCGGTGTGCCGCAGCTCAACGAGTTGCTCAAAGTCATCACCGATTACTACATCGAGAAAGGTCTGGTCACCAGCCGTGCCTACCTGCCGCAACAGGATCTGTCCGGCGGACATCTGAAGGTGCTGGTGGTCGAGGGCAAGCTTGAAGGCATGAAAGGCGCCGAGAACAGCAAGCTGTCGGAGCGCGAACTGGCCATGGCGTTTCCCGGCAAGTCGGGCGAACTGGTCAACCTGCGCGAGATCGAGCAGATGGTCGATCAGCTCAATCGCCTGCCGTCCAATCAGGCAAAAATGGAACTGGCGCCGGGCCAGAACGTCGGCGGCAGCACCGTGCTGGTCAACAATACCCCACAGAAACCCTGGCGTGCAGGCTTGTCGCGTAACAACGACGGCCAGCGCAGCACCGGCGAGCAACAGTGGGGCACGACGTTCGACTGGGACAGCCCATTGGGCCTGGCCGATCAGTTGAGCCTGCGCGGCGGTCACGATGCGATGACCGATCACCAGCACACCTCCAACAACGCCATGCTCAATTACAACCTGCCATGGGGTTGGTGGAACTTCAGCTACACCTACAGCCAGAGCGAATACCGCTCGCAGATCGCTGCCAACGGCTACAACTTCAAGCAGACCGGCGACAGCGAAAACCATCAGATCCGCGCTGAGCGTGTGATCCACCGCGACGCCGTCAGCAAGACCTCGCTCAACGCCGGCCTGTCTTATCTGCGCACCAACGCCTATATCGAAGACAGCAAACTCAAGCTGAGCAGCAACCGCATCAGCGAAGCGCAGTTCGGCTTCAACCACGGCCGCCGTGTCGGCAGTGCGTTCGTCAACTTCGACGCCGGCATGCAGGAAGGCATCGGCGCATTCGATGCGCAGGGCAGCCACGATCCAGGCCCCGGCGAACCGAACGCACGCTACCGCAAATACACCGCCACCCTGAGCTACTTGCAGCCGTTCAAGGTGTGGGGTGAGTCCTTCAGCTTCAGCAGCCTGATGACCGGCCAGCGCAGCGAAGACCTGCTGTTCAGCTCGCAGCGCACCAGCCTTGGCGGGTCGTCGTCGATCCGTGGCTACAAGGACCAATCGTTGTCCGGCGACAGCGGCGGTTACTGGCGCAACGACCTGCGCTGGGCGCGTCCGGTCACCCTCGAATGGCTGCAACCGGTGTTCGCCGAATACGGCACCAGCCTCGGTTACGACCAGGGTGTGATTCGTGGCGATCGTTACAACGGCGATCAGCACGGGCGCATGTCGAGCAACTCGCTCGAGCTGTTCGCCCGTGGCCAGCACGTCGCTGCCAGCGTGACGTTCGCCCATTCCCTGGAACGACCGGACGCGCTGACCGAGCGCGAAGCACCGATCTATTTCCGCCTGGATTTCTTCATCTAATTTTTGCCTGCCCCGAGATTCTGACATGGACATCCGTCAATTCGCCTACCCGGCCGGTCAGCCTTCTGCTGCCGTAAAACACCGCGAACACTTCCTGGGCATGCCAAAACGCGGTCTGGCGTTCCTGCTGGCGAACGTCATGTTCTGGCAACCGATGTGGGCGCAGGCGGATGGAATTGTCGTGGCCAACCCGAACACCTCGCTGGATCGGGCCGGCAACGGCGTGCCGATCATTAACATCGCCACGCCCAATGGCAGCGGGCTGTCGCACAACCAGTTTCACGATTACAACGTCGGCGCTCAGGGCGTGATTCTCAACAACGGTGCGACCCAGACGTCGAACACCCAGTTGGGGGGGCACATCATCGGCAACCCGAACCTGAAAAACAGCGGTTCGGCGCAGGCGATTCTCAACGAAGTCGTCAGCGGCAATCCGAGCCAGTTGCGCGGTTATACCGAGGTAGCGGGGCAGTCGGCACGGGTGATCGTCGCCAACCCGTATGGCATCACCTGTAATGGCTGCGGTTTCATCAACGCGCCACGGGTGACGTTGACCACCGGTAAACCGGTGCTCGATAACGGCCACCTGGATCGCTTCCAGGTCGATCAGGGCTCTGTGGTCATCGAAGGTTCCGGCCTCAACGCGAATAACGTCGACCGCTTCGAAATCATCACCCGCAGCGCGAAGATCAACGCCGAGATTCAGGCGCAGAACCTGACCATCGTCGCCGGGCGCAACGACGTCAACGCGCAAACCCTCAATGCCACGGCGCGCGCCGATGATGGCAGCGTCAAACCGCAATTGGCCATCGACTCCTCGGCGCTGGGCGGCATGTACGCCGGGGCGATCAAACTGGTCGGTACCGAGGCCGGGGTCGGGGTGAAACTGGCGGGCAATCTGGCCGCCAGTGGTGGTGATATCCAGATCGATGCCAACGGTCAATTGACCCTCGCGCAGACTTCGGCGGCCACTGCCGTGAACGTCAAGGCCAGCAGCCTTGATGCCCACGGTCCGGTCTACGCCGGCACCGCGCTGAACGTACGAACCCAGGGCGACCTGAGCAACCAGCAAAGCCTCGCCGCGCGCGACAGCATCAGCCTCAGCGCCGGCGGCACCCTGATCAACAACGGCATCATCGAAGCCGGGGTCAACGCCGACAACAGCCGCAACAGCACGGGCGATGTGAGCCTGCGTGCGCAGAATCTCAACAACAGTGGCAAAAGCGTGATCGCCAGTCGCAACGTAACGGCGAACGTAACGCAAACCCTGAACAATCAGGGCGGCGCTTTGAACGCCGCGCAATCCGTCGACATCGTTGCCGGCACGCTGGACAACCAGAACAACGGCAGCGTCCTCGCTAATACCACCGTGCAACTGAGCGCCGGAAAAGTTCTCAACACGCAGGGCGTGATTACCAGCAGTGGCAACCTGAAGGCCGATATCGGCGAGCTGAACAACCACGATGGCGAGATTTCCAGTACGGGTACCCTCGGTATCAACGCGGTCACCCTCGACAACAGCGACGGCCAGGTCACGGGTGACGTGGCGCTGAACATCGGTTTGATCGGTGCGCTGAACAACCGCAACGGTGTGTTGGGTTCCGCTGCGAACGTCAGCATTACCGCCGCCAGCCTGGACAATAGCCACGAGGGCAGTCTCGTCAGCGACGGCAGTCTGACCGCGCGCATCACTGGCGTGTTCGACAACCAGAACGGCGACCTGAGCGCCAAAGGGCTGGTCGATGTCCAGAGTGGCAGCCTCGACAACCGCGGCGGCAGAGTGGTCGGCAAGGATCGCCTGACCCTGCGCAGCGATTCCGTGGACAACCGCGGCGGTAAAGTTCGCGCGACCAAAGACCTGCAACTCAGCGTTGGCACACTCGACAACCGCGACACGGGCCTGCTCGATAGCCAGGCCGCCGTCAACTACAGCGGCACGCAACTGGATAACCGTGGTGGCTTGCTCAGTGCGACAGGGCCGATGATTATCGGCGTTACGCGCATCGATAACAGCGCCGGGCGCATTTCCAGCCAATCCGATCTCACCGCCAACGTGGCGCAGTTCGTCAACCAGGGCGGTAAGCTGGTAGCCCCGGGCACCTTGTTGCTCACCGGCCAGTCACTGGATAACCGTAAGGGCGGTCTGGTAGCCGCCACAAACGCGCTGAAACTGACGGTCGATGACGTCGACAACCGCGGTGGTGAAATCTCCAGCACCGTCGATGTGACCGTCACCGGTCAAAGCCTGAACAACAGCGACAGCGGCAAGATCCTGGCCGGGACCACCCTTGGCCTGACCGTGGCCCGGGTCATCAATCAGACACTCGGACAACTGTTCAGTGTGGGCACCTCGACGCTGGTCGGGCAGAGCCTGGACAACAGCGGCGGCAGCTTCGTTACTCGACAGGGCAATCTGGACATTCGTCTCGACAACGCCTTGAGCAATATCGAGGGTCTGATCAGCAGCGAGGGGACGCTGACTGTAAACGCGGGCAGTCTCGATAACACGCGCGGTCACCTAGCGAGCGCCGGCGCCTTGGCGCTGACCACCACGGGCAACCTGAATAACCAGGCGGGTTTGATCGCCACCGACAGCGGACTGATCCTTGGCTCACAAAGTCTGGATAACAGTCAGGGCGGCTTGATCAGCGGCAAGAAAGCGACCGCGCTGACCACCGGTGTCTTCAACAACGCGTCCGGCGGCAGTTTGATCAGCGGCGACACCCTGGACCTTGACGCGACTGGAGTGAGCAACGGCACCGGTAGCCGGATCGCCAGCGAAAAAGCACTGACCGCGACCGTTACCGGATTCGATCAGCAGGGCGGTCAACTGTTCAGCAAAACGTCCCTGAGCCTCGACCTCAATCACGGCCAGTTGAACAACCGTAACGGCCTGATTAACGCACCGCTGCTGGTGCTGAAAAACCTCAAGGATGTCGATAACCAGGGCGGTGAAATTTCCAGCGCCCAGGCGTTCACCTTGACCGCGCAAAACCTCGATAACAGCAACGGCAAGTTGATCAGTAATCAGGGCCTGACCCTGCGCATCGAACAACTGCTGGCCAGCGTCAAAGGCCTGATTTCCGCGCAGAGCGTGGATGTCAAAAGCGCTCGCCTGGACAACGGCGGCGGCCTGATCACCAGCCGTGGCACCCTCGGGGTTACGGTGGACGGTCAACTGGTCAACCAAGGCGGTACGCTGATCGCTGATGATGAACTGAACCTGAAAGCCGACAGCGTCGACAACAGCGAAGGGCACATCGCCGGTAAAGCCGAGGTTATCGCCAACGTGGCGACTCTCAATAACCAGCACGGTGAGTTGGTGGCAACCGCTGGGCTGAAGCTCACCGGCAGCAGCCTCGACAACCGTAACGGCGGCCTCGTCGGCGCGAATAATGCGCTGCAACTGACGGTCGCTGCCGTCGATAACCGTGGCGGAGAGCTGTCCAGCCAGGCTGACGTGACGCTGGTCGGCAGTCGTCTGGACAACAGCGATGGCGGCAAGCTGATTGCGCAAGGTGCGTTGAGCCTGACCGTTGATGAAGTGCTCAACCGCGCCAAAGGCCTGCTTTCGGGCAAGACCGACCTGACGCTGACCGGACGCAGCCTCGACAGCACTGCGGGCGCGCTCCTGAGCCAGAGCAATCTGAAACTCGACCTGAGCGGCGACCTGAATAACAGTCAGGGCCTGATCAGTGCCGAGGGCAGCCTTGGCGTGACGGCGGCGAGTGTGACCAACAACCTCGGCAGCCTGTCCATTGCCGGGCCGTTGACATTGACCACCACCGGCGTGGTGCTCAACCGCGGGGGCCAGATCGTCACCGACGCCAGCCTCAACCTCACCAGTGCCAGCCTCGACAACAGCAACGGTGGCAGCCTCAGCGCCAAAGGCGCGGTAGTGGTGCAGACCGGTACGCTCGATAACAGCCACAACGGCAAGCTGAACAGTGGCGATACGCTGGACCTGAAGGCGACCCAGTTGACCAACCAGGACGGCGGGCGCATCGCGAGCGTCGCCGCGCTGACCGCGAACGTTACCGGTCTGGATCAACAGGGCGGCCAGCTGTTCAGCAATACCTCGCTGGCGCTGGATCTGAATCACGGTCAACTGAACAACCAGAACGGCCTGATCGGCGCGCCGTTGCTGATGCTCAAGAATCTTCAAGACGTCAACAACAACGGCGGTGAGATCTCCAGCACCCAGGCGTTCACCGTGACGGCGCGTAGCCTCGACAACAGCAACGGCAAACTGCTCAGCAATCAGGCGGTGACACTGCGCATCGATCAGGCGCTGACCAACATCAAAGGCCTGATTGCCGCCGCCGCGCTGGACATTAAAGCCGCCAGCCTCGACAACAGCGGCGGCACACTGACCAGCCGCGCGAATCTTGACTTGAACGTCGACGGCTTGCTCACCAACCAGAACCAGGGGCTGATCAATGCCACCACTGGCCTGACCGTCAACAGCAATGGCCTGAACAACCAGAGCGGTTCCCTGTTGGGCAGTGCCATCGCCATTGATTTCGGCGCGACCACTGCTGACCTGAACAACGACGGTGGCCTGATCACCACCGAAGGCCAGCTGAGCATTCAACACCTGCGTGACCTGACCAACCGCAGCGGCAAGATCGCCAGCAGCCAAAGTATCGATCTTGTCGCCCGCAGCCTCGACAACAGCGGCGGCAAGCTGGTGAGCAATCATCTGCTGAATATCAACACCGGTGCACTGGTCAACCAGAACGGGGTGATCTCCGGTGTACAAGGACTGACGGTCAACGCTGCCAGCCTCGATAACCGCAACAAGGGCACGCTGTCTGCCAGTGATGGCAACCTCAGCGTGACGTTGAGCGGGGACTTGCTCAACAGCGGCGCCGGAGCACTGGTTACCCAGAAGAACCTCAGCGTCACCGCAGCGAATCTGGATAACAGCAACAACGGCGTGGTCTCCAGCACCGGTGCGCAAACCCTGACTGTCAGCGGTCTGCTGAACAATGCGGCGGGTGGTCTAATCGCCACCGATGCGACCTTGGCAATGCAAGCCATGACGCTGGGCAACGCCGGCGGCACCGTCAACGCCACGCAGGATTTGAGCTTCACCGGCACCACCCTGGATAACACCGGTGGCAGTCTGGCCGGAAATGCCGCCGTTACCCTCGACCTGCTTGGTGCCCTGACCAACACCAACGGCAAACTCGCCAGTGGTGGCGCGCTGCTGCTGCAACGCGCCACGCAGATCAACAACCAGGGCGGCCAACTGGCCAGCCAGGGCCTGATGACCCTGTTGAGCGGTGGTCTGGACAACCGCAATCGTGGCACCGTCGCCGCCAGCGGCCTGTTGACGATCACCACGCCGGGCGCCATTCAGAACAGCGCCGACGGCTTGATCTACAGCCAGAACGGCGACCTCCAAGTCCAGGCCGCCAGCCTTGCCAACGCCAAGGGCACCGTACAGGCCCAAGGCGCAGTCACCGTTGTCAGCAACGGCGATATCGATAACCAGAGCGGCCGGATCCTCGCTACCAACGGTGATCTTTCCATCAAAGCCGATCATCTCGATAGCCGTGGCGGTGTCCTCGCCAGCCTGCAAGCGGCGTTCACCGCACGCCTGACCGGGGTACTGAAAAACGGCTATGACCTGAACAACAATCGTCAGGGTGGGGTGATCCAGGGCCAGCGCTTGAACCTCAATGCGGCGATGGGCCTCGACAACTATGGCGGCCGCATTTCCGCACAAAGCGGCGACGCTATCGTCGTCACCGGAAACTTCGATAACCGCAATGGCGGGCTCTACGCCAAAGGCAAAATCAACGTCACCGGCAATAACTTTGACAACAGCGGCGACAACGACGGCCAAATCGCCGGCCAACAGATCGACCTCAACCTGACCGGAGCACTGAACAACCGCCTGGGCATCATCGAGAGCGACAGCACCCTGGCCATCAAGGCCGCCAGTCTCGACAACCAGACCGGCCAGTTGCGTGCCCTCGGCATCAGCGGCAAAACCAACTTCCAGATTGGCGGCCTGTTCGACAACCGCAATGGCACGCTGGAAACCGCCAACACCGACCTGATGCTCGGCGCCGGCAGCTTCCTCAATACCGGTGGCAGCCTGTTGCACGTCGGCACCGGCATGTTCGACATCTCCACCAACAACGTCATCAACGCCGGCGGCACACTCGTGACCCGTGGTGGCCTGACCATCAACACCGACACCTGGACCAACAGCAGTTCGATTCAGGCCGGGCGCCTGACCGTCAACGTCAACAACCTGACCCAGACCGCCAGCGGCCAGTTGCTCGCCTCCGACAGCTTCACCGGCAACGGCGTCAATTGGTTCAACGAAGGTCTGCTGGCCAGTGACGGCAGCATGAACGTCGGCCTAGGTGCCGCTTATTGGGGCGCGGGGCGCCTCACCAGTCAGGGCAACCTGACCCTGAACGCGGCGCAAGTCAGCCTTACGGGCGCCACCTCCAGCATCGCCGGGGGTGGCCAGACCACGCTCAATGTCGGTGGCCAACTGGACAACGCCGGTCGCCTGACTTCCGGCGCGGGCATGACCATCAATGCCGGCAGCGTGCGCAACTACGGCACCACGGCTGCCGGCACTGACCTGACTCTGACCACCGGTAATCTGGTCAACGCCAAGGGCCTGATTTTCAGCGGCAGGAACATGTCGCTGCGGGTCGCCGATTTCAATAACTACTACGGCAACGTCTACAGCCTCGGCAATCTGATGATTGACCGCGATGGCCAGGGCGGGCTGGCCAACACTATCGTCAACCGCTCCGCATCGCTGCAAAGCGACGGCAGCATGACCTTGGCGGCGAGCTCGATCCAGAACATCCGCGACGTGCTCACGGTCAACAACGCCGGCATCTACACCGCGCGCATCGGTGAAGTCACCTGTATCGAAGGGGTCAACGCCGGTGACTGCAGCGGCAAGCAGAACCACGCGTGGGAAATCGTGCAGCGCGAAAAACTCGAGGTCACTGCGGCCAGCGCTGCGTCCAGCATCACCGCGGGTAGCAACCTGATCATCAATGGCGGTGACCTGCTCAACCAGAGCAGCACCATCGCCACGGCGGGCAACTTCAATGCCAGCGTGGCGAACCTGACCAACAGTGGCGTGGAAACCGGTGAAACCGAAACCACCCGCATCTACATGTCCGAGCGCACCCGCGGCGCCGGTGCCTGGTACAACGCCGCAAGCGCCTTCACCAACCAGTACTGGTATGAAAGCAGCGGCTACGACGCCAATAATCTGGGTGGTCTGCAGGGCGGTATCGCCAACTTCATCGGCATGACTGAACGGGAAATCCCGGGGCTGGGCAGCACCCGCAAAATCGCCGGCAGCGACCAGAGCTACGCCGCCGTGATCCAGGCCGCAGGCGCGGTCAACATCACCGCCCAGAACAACATTGATAACAGTGTTGTACGCCCGGGCTACACCTATATCGGCAGCGGTCCGCGCACCGGCACCGGTGCGGGTGGCAGCCAGTTCTCAACGCGCGTCACCGTCAATCAGCAACTGCCGCCGAACCTCGCCCAGCAGCAGGTCAATCCGGTGGTGTTGCCGGGCTTCGCGCTGCCGACCGGGCAGAACGGCCTGTTCCGCCTGAGCGGTCAGGAAAGCACCGCCCCGGTAGCGACCGGCCCGCAGAGCTGGACCATGGGCGGCGCCAGCGTCAACCCGAGCCAGCGCGATCAAACGTTGCCAGGCGTGCAGACGCGCAACATTCTCCTGACCAACAATGCTTCGGCCTCTGCCAGCAGCGTCAACCTGAGCACCGTCGATCACCAGGCCCAGCAACAGGGGGTTGGTGCCAGTGCGATCGACGTCAGCACGCCGGCAGCTGACGTCAGCGGCGCGACCCTGCCGGGTCGCTCCACCGCGTTCACCATCAACCGGGTGCAGGGCGTTCCGACCAGTACGGGCAAATCCAATCCGCAGAAATACCTGGTTGAAACCAACCCGGTACTGACCGACCTCAAGCAGTTCATGAGTTCGGACTACCTGCTGTCCAATCTCGGCTACGACCCTGATCAAAGTGCCAAACGTCTGGGTGATGGCCTCTACGAGCAGACCCTGATCCAGCAAGCCGTGGTCGCCCGTACCGGTCAGCGTTTTATCGACGGTAAAACGTCTAACAGCGAGTTGTTCAAATACCTGATGGACAACGCGCTCACCAGCAAAAACGAGCTCAATCTTTCGGTGGGCGTCAGCCTGACCTCCGAACAAGTCGCGGCGCTGACCCACGACATCGTCTGGATGGAAAACGCCGAAGTGAACGGCGAGCAAGTACTGGTGCCAGTGCTGTACCTGGCCAATGCCAACAATCGCCTGGCCCCTAATGGCGCCCTGATCCAGGGCAGCGACGTGACGCTGATCGCCGGCAAGGACCTGAACAACGCCGGTACCTTGAAGGCAAACAACAACCTTTCGGCCAGCGCCACCAACGACCTGGTCAACAGCGGCCTGATCGAGGCAGGCAATCGCCTCGACCTGCTGGCCGGCAACAACCTGATCAACAAATCCGGCGGCGTCATTGCCGGTAAAGAAGTCTCGTTGACCGCCACCCGTGGCGACATCATCAACGAGCGCACCGTCACCACCCACGAAAGCGACAGCGGCTACCGCAGTGAGCGCAGCGACTTTGTGGACAGTGCTGCGCGTATCGAAGCGGCCAACAGTCTGACCATCAAGGCTGGACAGGACTTCAACAACACCGGTGGCGTTCTGAAAAGCGGCTTGGACACCACGATCAATGCCGGGCGTGACGTCAACCTCGTTTCGGCCGAGCAGGTCTCAGGCGGGCAACGTGGTCTGCACACGGATCAGAATATTACTCAGTATGGTTCGGCCATTAATGCCGGTCAGAGTCTGATCGTAAGTGCAGGTCGCGATGTCACCGCCATTGCCAGCCAGATCGACGCCAAACGCGACGTAGATATGAGCGCCGTGGGTGACCTGACCCTGGCCTCGGCGGCGGATGAAGAGCACTCATACACCAAGACCAAAAAGGTGACCAGTCAGGAGGATCATGTCAGTCAGGTTTCCACAACCCTGACTGCTGGCGGGACTGTCTTGCTCAACGCCGGTAAAGACTTGAGCCTGATTGCCAGTCGGGTCAGTGCAGGGAATGAGGCTTATCTGACGGCGGGTGCCAATCTGGCGCTGCAATCGGCGCAAGACACGGATTACAGCTTCTACAGCAAGACCAAGAAAAGCTCTTCCGGTAAGAAAAGCCGCCTTGACGAGCAATCCAGCACCACCAATATCGCCAGCTCGGTAACGTCGGGGGGCAATGCAACGCTGGTTGCCAATAACGACATGCTCATCAAGGGCAGTGAAGTTGCCTCTGAAAAAGGTGGTGTGAAACTGGTCGCAGGCAATGACATGCAAATCGTTGCTGTCACTGACTCACAAAGCGTCCGCCATGAAAGCAGCTCCAGCAAAAGTAGTTGGGGCGGCTTGAAGTCGAGCAAGGTCAAGGATCAGGTTTCCGAAACGCAAACGACGGCAGTCGGCAGCATGATTTCGGGTAACACTGTAGATGTGGTGGCCAGTCGAGACGCGACGATTACCGGTTCAGCCTTGGTCAGCACCCAGGATCTAAAGGTACAGGCCGGTCGCGACTTGACCATCAACGCCGCGGAAAACACGTTTACCCGTAATGAACTGCACAAGGAAAAGAACCGCGACCTGACCGGTATATTGACCGCTAACAACCTTGGGGTCGATGACATCACCGGTAACCAGCATCTGTCTGTCGGTAGTCAGAATCATACTGGCCAATCGTCCCAGACCACTTTGACTGGCAGCACCATTGGCTCTAGTGCTGGCAACGTCAGCCTTTCCAGTGGTCGTGAGCTTAGCGTGATCGCCAGCGATCTGGTCAGCACTAAAAACATGAGCCTGACCGGCTCCAAGGTGGCCATTGCTGCGGGCATGGAAAGCTCGAGCCAAAGCAGTACCGACAAATCCAGCAGCCTGGGGGTAGGCCGGGTTATTGGTGGCATGATCGTTGATACGGTCAACACGATTCACAACTCGGTCGAAGCAGCGAAAAACGCCGATGATCCGCGCCTTAAAGCGGTCAAATACGCTCAAGCCGCCATGGCGTTGAACGACCTTGGCGGTATGGCGGGAAGTGCTGAAGGTGCAGGCTCCGACTATGGGAAAAAACAGGGTTCCGCCAGCAATGGCTCGTTGATAAAAATCGGTACTGAACTGGCGAATACCCACAGCAAGAGCACCAGTGAGTACAACAGTCAGACCGCCAAACAGAGCACGATTAATGCCGGCCAGAACCTGTTGATCATCGCTGATGGCGGTGCGCCGGGAACTGTCGGTGATATTCACGTCATCGGAAGCAGCTTGAAAGCCGCCGACACTGCGTTGATTGCCAAGAACGACATCGTTCTGGAGAGCGCGCAGAACACGGCTGACTGGGCCAACAACGGCAGCAATAACAAAACCGCCATCGGCGCTAGCTTTAACCTGGGCGAGCAAAACGGATTTACCCTTGATCTCGGAGCGTCTGTTGCCAAGAGCAAAGGAACCGGAAGCTCGGTCACCCAGGTCAATACAACCCTTGATACCGGATCTCTCTCGTTGCACAGCGGCAACGACACAACGTTAGCGGGTGCGCAAGTCCGCGCCGACAGTATCAAGGCGCTGATTGACGGTAACCTCAACATTACCTCGCGTCAGGACACCGAGACCCAGAGCAGCAAGCAGGGCAGTGCCGGTATCGGCGCGAGCATCTGTATCCCGCCGTTCTGCTATGGCGCAACCGTGACTGGGTCTGCAAGCCTTGCCGCGGGCAACATGAACAGCGACTACAAGGCCGTGACCGATCAGAGCGGTCTGTTCGCCGGCCAAGGTGGTTACGACATCACCGTTGGCAAAAATACGACCCTGCAAGGCGCGGTCATTGCCAGTGAAGCGACACCGGACAAGAACCTGCTCAGCACTGATCGCCTGTTCGTCAGTGACATCAAAAACACGAGTGATATCAGTGCCCAGTCGGCCGGCATTTCCCTGTCTTATGGCGGCAAGTCCGGCACCAGTGTCGGCGGCAGTATTCCGCTGGCGCTTGAAGATTCGGATCAGAGCAAGACTCGCAGCGCCGTTAGCGAAGGCACCATCATCGTTCGCAATTCGGCAGGCGTAAACGATCTGGTCGGGCTGAATCGCGATACCGCAAATGCCAATGAAACTCTGGACAAACCTGATCAAAAAGCCATTCAAGAGCGGATTGATCTGATTCAGAGCACGGTCTCGCTGTCGAGAAACATCATCGGCAAAGTGGCCAACGCCCAGCAGCAAGCGGCCGCTGACAAATTGAAGTCAGCTACGACCGACGAGGAGCGTAAGGCCGCGCTCGATGAGTACATCAGTTGGGGAGTGGGCGGTGATAAACGCATCATGGCGGATGTCGCGGCAGGTTTGATTGCTGTGGGCCTCGGAGGCGTGGGCGGTACGACAGCCATCGGTGTCATCGCCAACACCACGGCTAACGATGCGTTCAAAAAAATCGGCGATTACGCCACGCAGCAAGAACACAACGCTACCGATGCCGTCACTCGAGCGGCGTGGGCCGAAGGCGGGGTTGCACGCGTCATGCTGCACTCGCTGGTTGGTGCGGTGATGGGGTTGTCGGGCAGCAGCGTCGCAGCCGGAGCGTTAGGCGCAGGCGTCTCTGCTGCTTTGATGCCGATGATTGCCAAGGCACTGAAAGATAGCGGTCTGAACGATAAGCAGCAGGATGCGTTGGCCACCTTGATTGCTTCGGGTCTTGGCGCAGCAGCGGGGTCTGGTGGTGGAGCAACGGGCGCGACCACTGCGATTAACGCTGCCTCCAGCGTTGATATGTTCAACCGCCAATTGCACAAGCAGCAGGAGATCCCGCTGCTGAAGAAAAAAGCAGAGGATTTGCAAGCGCATGGGGCCTCGCGCTCGGGTGCTCGTTGGGAAGATTTGCTGCTGCTCGCCGCGGGTGCTGAAGTAGATGCGGCGGGTCTGGAGCACTTGAAAAGCGTCATGCAGAAAACTGTCGGCAATGATCCTGAGTCAAGGAACTTCGCTGAAGATATGGGCGATGCGTATGCAGCAATCACCCAACTGTCCGATCAGAAAATCCCGCTGACTTGGAGTGATGGTCGACCGATCATCGCCAACGGTGCACCGGTTTATGCGTTCAATGCGACAGATGCACAATTCAACGACTCCACTTTGTTCAACGCTGCAGGGACTTATGGGCCGGGAGCGGTTTACCAGCACTGGAGTCAGTTTGGTAAGTCTCAGACGACTCAGTATGAAAATGATCTGACCAAAATCTCCACTTACGCGTCTGATGTGGCGGATGCAGCGGAGCGATTGTCGGCAATAGCGGGTAAAGGAATCCTGTCGGTCAGCGCGATCGATGACGCGATCCTTTCAATGACCGGCCTTCGAGGTGGTAAGGCCGTTATTGATGCGGTTTTGGAGATGCTGGCGAAGAAGGAGGCGGCGAAAAAGTCGATTGCCGAAGTTGTTGCAAAGGACAAACCGAATGGATTTAGCGGCGGAAAACCAACAGTCGAAGGCGATCCTTATCATCCGGCAACTGTCGATCAAAGGGTTGAGATCAATAGAATTCTGTACGGAGCTGAAAATCTGGGGCCTAGTAATCCTAAATGGTTGGAAGTGAAGCAAGATCAAGTTGCGGATCTAAGGGCTTTGCTACCTGATAATCTCAAACGCGAAGGTAACGTGGCGGTGGCAGACGTGCATATTGATGGCCTACCTGCAAATATGGCTGCTCACAGTGGGGTGGATGATGCCATGAGCGGTTTCGTGGGTAGAGGTAGCGGAAGCCTGGAGTCTAAGGTTGTTAATAATGCAACCGGTCGCCCTATCGATAGAGACACAGATGCTGAGTACAAAATACTTGACAATATTTCTGACATGCTAGGAGGCTATAAAAACGCCAGCGGGACGATAGACATTTTTAGCGAGCTAAAGGTCTGCGCCAGTTGTAGTAACGCTATTTCGCAATTCAAGGAACGCTTTCCAAATATCAATGTGAATGTGATGGCTAACCCCAATGGCCATAGAATTTTGAGGGATTGATCATGTCGGTGGTTTTAAGCTATAAAGAAATAATGCAGCGGATGTTTTACTACTATCCTGTTTACTGTCGGAATAAGATCAGGAAGAACAAAAAAGCCGGTTTGTCCTGGGTTGAAGGGGAGCTTGAAGTCGGCTATGCGTTAAATGAGATGGAAGACAGTTTTGTTAATCCAGTGGAAAATCTTATGCTGCAAACTGCAGGGCTTGTGCTGTCGGCAGGAAGGGAACCCGAGGTTGCTTTCGATATTGCTTCTGCAGATATAAAGAAGATTATTGATGCGCATGGATTGGCGTTCCTTATGTCGCAGTTGTCTGATCAAGATGCTCAGCAGGTCAAGTCGGACTTGCAGTTGTTGGACATTATTTAATGGTTTCTGTAGCCCGGCAGGTTTATTAAGTCGATTAATCCGCCCGCTACGTCTTGCACAGGATAGTAAAAAGTGGCCAGAACCGGTCTGTTGTTTACGTTATTTTTCATACTGTCGGGCTGCCATTCCAACGTCCGAGACGCTTCCCCCAGTCTCCTGAACGATGGCATCCAGTTGCAGCAAAAAATGGTCACGGAAGATGCACAACACGCCAAAGTCATCATGAAAGCGTCGGGCTACACATACCCCGTCGAGTTCTCGGTCCGCCGTGCGGCAGATCCTGACCGGCGAATGGAAATGCTGGGCACCGTGGTGGATTCGGGGCGGGGCAAGGTGTTCGGCTGGATCGCCAAGCTCAGCGAAGCGGCCAATAGCGCCACGTTAAAACATTTCCCGCAGTTGGAAACGCAAGCCAATGCCGATGAACCGTTCGAGGTGTCGGGGCGTTCGAACGGCATGGGTACCGGGAATACCTATAGCTGCGGGCCACTGAACAGTACCTTTACGCCGGAACGAAGCAAGGTCTATCTGGTGGAGTTCCAGTTTGTCGGGCAGGGTTGCGAGCAGCATGTTTACGATGTCACCCGGCCGGGTCAACGCAGTCTCATCGGGGCTTGAACCACTTGAAATTAAGCATTGATTTCCCTGCCAACCTGATCACCGACGACTTGCTCAGACAGCAACGGATTCCATGCCTTTGCAAGGTTTCAACGCAGTTCGAAATTGTCTTCTCGGACACGGTCCCTGAATCATCCGGGATCGTCTCAGGCTGGAATCGTGAGGAACTGGAGCGACGCGCGGTCGCCGGGGTGGGGGGTCAATACACCCACTATGCCAATAGCCTGATCACCTTAAGCAAAATTGGCGAAGATCTTTACGAGATCATTGATCTTGAAATGTTCTACCGAAGCTTTGGTTGGTGCGCTGTTCTCCGAGATGGACAATACGCCCCCCCGGAAATTTCTGGGACGAAGAGCCCGCTCAAAACTAACACGCCCCGAACCCTGTCGGGGCGTTTTCATTTATCGGACTTAGCCAGCACAGCGTCTACCGAAACGCCGGCACCGCATGTTTGATAAACAGCCCCAGTGCCTCTGCTCTCGGCGCCCGGCGGATTTCCTTTCCTGTTTAGCCGGGTGTAACGCTTGGCGGGCAGGCAGCGTGGATCTGCTTACGTTGGTGGGAAAGCTGTTGAGTGGGTTGGAGGAAAGTGGGTTGATGCAAAAGGCAGCACTGCCAAGAGTCCAGACTCAATTGGTGCTATAGCCGATAGTGAGGCTGGAGGATTTTCCTACTACGATCAGTTTAAGAAAGCCGATGGAGGGGTGGGATTGGCCGAAAAACCTCGGATTCGCTGAAGATCCTGTTAAAAATACGTTACAAGTTGGCTCCAGGCTGGACCGCTATGGCGGACCAGATGGCTCATTTTGTCGCCCAAAGGCACTCCATTTGATCAAAGAGCATTGGCACCCGGCTCAAGGGCTGGGGGATACTACGAATATGAAGTACTTAAACCGTTACCTGTAATACAGGGGAAAATTGCCCATGCATTCAATCAGCCGGGTGGAGGAATACAAATTCTGCCGGCTTTTTCCGAGAGGGTTAACGTGCAATGGCTTATTGATAATCACTTTATAAGAGAGGTGCGGTAAAAATGGTTGCCTCTATTCATGAAATACAATCTATAGTTGATGAGCTTGGAAGAAGAGTTAATGTACCAAAATCATTGTTGATCGTCTTGTCAGCTCCCGCAGATGACGGGGCGCCTTATGTCGAACTTCATGACAATGGCTTTAGCTATGTGTCTTCTGAGAGAGGTTTTGAGATATATAATAAATCGACTGAGTCCTTGGATGAGTTGCTTTATTGGGTTGTGAACAGGGCCGTGCGACAGATGGCTGTTAAGTATGAGCTTGATAATAGAGTGGGTAATTGCGATACGAGAAGAGTTTATTTTTCCAGATTGGTACAACTGCTTGGTGAAATAAAGCCTGAATGGGCGGAGCTTGCAAGGCAGGAAGTTGATGCCGTGCTAAAGTCTTTCCCGTACGTAGATGGCTGAATCATGTGTTGGAGAAAAAGGGGGCTGATTTATTTTTACCTATTTTTACCTATGCTGACTTAAAAGGTTGAAAATAAATCTGTCCCCTTTTTTCCTGCCTTTTTTCCTTGGGCTCCAACGAAGGAGGAACTCGAATGGTTCAACGGTATAAAGAATATGATTAACGCAGTAACAGGTGAGCGCATTCTTGTCTGTATCGACAATGTTTATGGGCCCTACATTCGGGTGTCATCATTTCAGGACGGAGGGGCTCTGGAAGACCTGCTGGATGAAAAATTTTTCGTGCTCTACTGGAAAGGAACTCCGGACGATTTAAAGGATTTGGGTGGCAATGAGTATTTTTTTGGTGGTGTGGCCGATCCCGTCAAACTACAAGCCATTTTGGACTCTATCGAGTTTGAATAATAATCATGAAAGCCGTTTCTTATTATCGTTCGCTCCCGGACTCGATGCCTGAAGAAGATGTGACAAAGGAATTTCATGAACTTCTGCAAGAAGTACCTGGTTCTGAGCGGTTGAAACATGATTTTCTCCAGGCTCTGTTAGAGCTCAGCGATCGTCAGTGGCACACCTATAAAGGGATGGACCAGCCACTGAAGACTCAGATCGAGAAAATCTTGATCAATTGGTGGGATGGATACGATTTCGATTTTGCTGAGGGCTCGATCATCGTTGCTGCAATGCTTGGGTTGGTTGAACTTTTTGATTTTATATCAAATCGAAGTGTTGCCGAGCTTTCACCTGAAGTAGCTGTCGAGATTAAAGAGGCAATTGCTGAGCTGGGTGATAATATCGCTGATCCGTATAGTGGTCTGTGATTTGAAGCGACCAATAATCCGCGAATAGGAGTGGCCACATTTAAGCATCATTGAGAAAGGCGTAGGATGTGATTCCGGATTGAAATCCAGTCAGGCTAAAACAATGAAAACGCCCCGAACACTGTCGGGGCGTTTTTATGTGCCGTGTTCAATCAGTAAGGCATTTAGCGAAACGCCGGCACCACATCCCTGATAAACAACTCCAACGACTTTTTCTTCTCCTCATGCGGCAGACTGTTATCACACCAGAAACTGAACTCATCCACGCCCAGTTCCTGGTAGTACTTGATCCGCGGAATGATCTCTTCCGGCGTACCAATCATCGCGGTTTTGTGCAGACTTTCCAGCTCAAACTCCGGACGCCCGGCAAACTTCTCTTCCGGGCTCGGGGCGAGGAAGCCGTTGACCGGTGTCTCCTTGTTCCCAAACCATGCATCGAACGTGCGATAGAAGCGTGAGATCGCTTTCGCGCCAACTTTCCAGCCGTCCGGATTATCAGCGGTGTGAACGTGGGTATGGCGCAGCACCATCAATTGCGGGCGCGGTACGTCGGGGTTGTTGTCCAGCGCTGTCTGGAATTTGTTCTTCAGGTCGAGGACTTCTTCGTCGCCCTTCATCAGCGGCGTGACCATGACGTTGCAGCCGTTGGCCACGGCGAAGTTGTGTGAGTCCGGGTCGCGGGCGGCGATCCACATCGGCGGGTTGGGCTTCTGGATTGGCTTCGGCACGCTGGTGGAGGTGGGGAATTTCCAGATGTCGCCGTCGTGGGCGTAGTCGCCTTGCCACAGGGCGCGGACTACCGGGACCATTTCCCGCAGGGCCTGGCCACCGCTTGATGCTGGCATGCCGCCGGCCATGCGATCGAATTCAACTTGATAAGCGCCGCGTGCCAGACCGACTTCCATGCGGCCGTTGCTGATCACGTCGAGCAACGCGCATTCACCGGCGACCCGCAGCGGGTGCCAGAACGGCGCGATGATGGTGCCGGCGCCGAGGTGAATGGTGGTGGTTTTGGCCGCGAGGTAGGCGAGCAGTGGCATCGGGCTTGGCGAGATGGTGTATTCCATGGCGTGGTGTTCGCCGATCCACACGGTGCTGAAACCACCGGCCTCGGCCATCAGGGTCAGTTCGGTCAGATCTTCGAACAGTTGGCGGTGGCTGACGCTTTCGTCCCAGCGTTCCATGTGGATGAACAGGGAAAATTTCATGACGCTACCTCGGATCTTTTGTTATTGGCCGGTCGTGTGCGGACCTGACTGAGTGGTAATCGTAGGGATCAGGCGAAAGCGGGCAGGGCACCCATCTTGCCGTGGCAATACACCAGCGGCCCGGTGTGCTGCTCGGGGACGATCAGATTCTTCACCGCACCGACCATGATGGCGTGGTCGCCGCCTTCGTATTCGCGCCACAACTCACACTCGATGATAGCCGTCGCATTCGCCAAAATCGGGTTGCCCAGTTCGCTCAATGTCCATTCGATGCCTTGCGCTTTGTCCTTGCCTTTGCGGGCGAAGGCATAGGCTTCGCTTTGCTGGCCGCCGGATAAAAAGTGGATCGCAAAACGCTTGTTCTTGATCAGCACAGGGTAGGAGTCGGAGCTGTAGTTGGGGCAGAACAGCACCAGCGCCGGGTCCATCGATAACGAACTGAAGGCGCTGGCGGTCAGGCCGACAATCTGACCGTCATCATCCAGCGTGGTGATAACGGTTACGCCGGACGGGAACGAGCCCATGACTTGTTTGTAGATGGCGGCATCGATCATTGGACAGTCCTCGGGTGGTGTGACGCTGTTTTTATGTATTTGTTGGTCTGATGGTATACCACAAAATAATCTTTGCAAGGGCTTTTAAGCTGAACCGATAAACGTGCTGCGTTCGTCGGAAACTGTGTATCTACGGGGCTTTCGGCTGTTCTAGAAGCCGCTGTTTCAGCGAGGATGCCGGATCAGATAGCGCCGCAAACTGCGGATCAGCCTTGTGAAATGTTTGGAATACCATAATATGGTTCGCATCTGAGGGGCGACCAGAGAGTCCTCCCGGTTTGGCTTCATACAACGATAAGAACAGACAAACTCGAGTTCATGCATATGTCCCAGATGTCCCGGCAAGATCCGTTGATCGAGAATCACACGGTCGACTACGTCCCACTCGCGGAACGCCACGGGAAGGCCCGCGACCTTTTCACCCTTTGGTTCAGCACCAACATTGCGCCACTGCCCATTGTCACCGGCGCCATGGTGGTTCAGGTGTTCCATCTCGATTTGCTCTGGGGGCTGTTGGCGATTGCGCTGGGGCACTTGGTCGGTGGCGTGGTGATTGCGCTGGCGTCGGCGCAAGGCCCGCGCATGGGCATTCCGCAAATGGTCCAGAGTCGCGGCCAGTTCGGCCGTTATGGCGCGCTGTTGATCGTGTTCTTTGCGGCGATCATCTACATCGGGTTCTTCATTTCCAACATCGTGCTGGCGGGCAAATCCATTGTCGGCATTGCACCATCGGTGCCAGTACCGTTAAGCATTTTGATCGGTGCGCTGGCCGCCACCGCGATTGGCGTGATCGGCTACAACTTCATTCATACGTTGAACCGCATTGGCACTTGGGTGATGGGCAGCGCTTTGCTGGCCGGTTTCATCTACATCTTTGCCCATGACTTGCCGGCGGACTTTTTAACGCGCGGCAGTTTCAATCTGTCCGGCTGGCTGGCGACGGTGTCGCTGGGGATTATCTGGCAGATCAGTTTTTCCCCGTACGTGTCCGACTATTCGCGTTATCTGCCGGCGGACATCGGCATCGCCAAGCCGTTTTGGGCGACGTATCTGGGCGCAACGCTGGGCACGATTCTGTCGTTCAGCTTCGGCGCGGTGGCGGTGCTGGCAACGCCGGAAGGCACTGAAGCGATGGTCGCGGTGAAGCAGTCCACCGGGTGGCTGGGGCCGATTCTGATGGTGCTGTTCCTGCTCAATATCATCAGCCACAACGCGCTCAATCTGTATGGTGCGGTGCTGTCGATCATTACGTCTATCCAGACCTTCGCCAGCCAATGGACACCGAGCATCAAGGTACGCGTGGTGCTGTCGAGTGTGATATTGGCCGGTTGCTGCGTGGTCGCACTCGGCGCGTCGGCGGATTTCATTTCCGAGTTCATCGGTCTGATTCTCGCGCTGTTGCTGGTACTGGTGCCGTGGGCGACGATCAATCTGATCGACTTCTACCTGATCAAGCGAGGCTGCTACGACATCACCTCGATCTTCCGCGCTGACGGTGGGATTTACGGGCGCTTTAACCTGCACGCGATCATTGCCTATTTCATCGGCATCCTCGTGCAGTTGCCGTTTGCCAACACTTCGCTGTACATCGGGCCTTACGCCAATCTGGTGGAGGGTGCGGACCTGTCGTGGCTGGTCGGCCTGGTGGTGACGGTTCCGCTGTATTACTGCCTCGCGACGCGTGGCCAGACTCAGCAGAGCAGGGCGGCGAGGTTGGGTTACACCGACTGATCTGCGTCTGCAGTACAAACAATGCCCGGCCAATCGCCGGGCATTATTGTTTCCGCATTCTGGCGGACATTCAAATTGGCCACATCGATCCCCTTTTGGCCAATCGCCCTCTGTGATCCGTCTACGCTGTCAGCAAGAATCAGGGCCATAACGAGACGCCAGACCTTTTTTGCCCTCGGCTACCTTTAAAGCCGCTGCCGTGTACAGAACATAAAAACCATCGAACTCACGTCGCATTCTGGGGAAACAACCATGGTCACGATGAAACGCATACTGGGTGCCACCGTGTGTGGGCTGACGCTGCTGGCCAGCGCCGTCCAGGCTGAGCAGCGCGAGTTGCGGGTGTACAACTGGGCGGATTACATCCTGCCGTCCGTGCCCAAGGATTTCGCCGCAAAAAACGGCATCAAAGTGACCTGGGACACCTTCGACACCAACGAATCCCTGGAAGCCAAATTGCTGACCGGTAACTCTGGCTACGATCTGGTGGTGCCGTCCAACCAGTTCCTCGATACGCAGATCAAGGCTGGTGTTTTCCAGAAACTCGACAAGTCCAAGCTACCGAACTGGAGCCACCAGGATCCGGAACTGTTGAAGCTGCTGGGCAAGAACGATCCGGGTAACCAGTACGGCGTGCCGTACATGGTCGGTACCGTGCTGATCGGCTTTAACCCGGCCAAGGTCAAGGCTGCGCTGGGCGAGAACGCGCCGGTGGACAGCTGGGATCTGGTGTTCAAACCCGAGAACATGGAAAAACTCAAATCCTGCGGCGTGGCGATGCTCGATTCGCCGACGGAGATCCTGCCGCTGGCCCTGCATTATCTCGGTCTCGACCCGAACAGCCAGAACCCCGCCGACTATGAAAAAGCCAAGGAGTTAATGCTCAAGGTTCGTCCATACGTGACCTATTTCAACTCGGCCAAATACATGACTGACATCGCCAACGGCGACATCTGCGTGGCCATCGGTTACTCGGGCAGCTTCTACCAGTTCGGCAACCGCGCCAAAGAGGCGGGCAACGGCGTGGTGGTCGACTGGCGCTTGCCGAAGGAGGGCGCTCCGATCTGGTTCGACACGTTCGCGATTCCGAAGAGCGCGAAGAACGTCGCTGAAGCCCACGAATTCCTCAACACCTTGCTCGATCCGAAGGTGATTGCGCCGATCAGTGATTTCCTCGGTTACCCGAACGCGAACAAGGATTCAATGGCGCTGATCAACAAAGAGATTACCGGCAACCCGAATCTGACGCCGACCCCTGAAGCGCTGAAAACCCTCTACGTGGTTCAGCCATTGCCGCAAAAACTTGAGCGCGTACGCACGCGGGTCTGGACCAGCATCAAGTCCGATAAGTAATACCGGCAACTCTTCTATCTGCATGCAGCCCAGAGCGCGACTCTCGCGCTCTGGGCTTCTCCCGCAGAGCCGCGTAGCGGGTTTGGCAGCGGATCACGACAATAACGCCGATTCACAGGATCAATATGGCTTGAGCCAACTGCTGATCGGTGTAATCCGAATCCTTGAGCACTTCGCGAATCCGCAAAAATGCCGCCTCCATTCGCGCCCCGCGAATCTCTCCGGCACTGGCCACAAACGCCGCCGCATCGTCCTTGGCCGCCAGCACAACCTTGTCGTCCTTGAACGATCCGCTCGTCCCTTTACTCGAGCTGAGCGTCAGGCTCAGGGTGATGTCGGTGCTGATGACGAAACTGGTGGCATGTGCTTCGGCCGCCAGCAAGCAGCCGCCAAGCAGTAAAACCTGTGCAGTCTTCATGACGCATTCAAATCCGTGGGAAACCAGCCGCGAACGCTATCAAGCCGATTCCCCGCAGACTTTATGAACTTTGCCAATGATTGTTAAAAACTGCGTGAGTGCCGATCACCCGGCGGCGCGCGACGTGTGCCGCGAGCGTGTTAACATCCGCGTTTTTGCACGATAGACCCGTTGAGAGCTGAGCACTGATGGCCACCAGATCCGTTGTACTCGATACCGAAACCACCGGCATGCCGGTGACCGATGGTCACCGGATTATCGAAATCGGCTGTGTCGAACTGATCGGTCGGCGCCTGACGGGCCGGCACTTTCACGTTTACCTGCAACCGGATCGCGAGAGTGATGAAGGCGCCATCGGCGTCCACGGCATCACCAACGAATTCCTGGTGGGCAAGCCGCGCTTTGCTGAAGTCGCTGATGAGTTCTTCGAGTTCATCAAGGGCGCGCAGCTGATCATCCATAACGCGGCGTTCGACGTTGGCTTCATCAACAACGAATTCGCCTTGATGGGCCAGCAGGATCGCGCCGACATCACGCAGCACTGCTCGATCCTCGATACCCTGATGATGGCCCGGGAGCGTCACCCGGGGCAGCGCAACAGCCTCGATGCGTTGTGCAAACGTTATGGCGTCGACAACTCCGGCCGTGAACTGCACGGCGCTTTGCTCGACTCGGAGATTCTCGCCGACGTTTACCTGACCATGACCGGGGGCCAGACCAGCCTGTCGTTGGCCGGCAACGCTTCCGACGGTAATGGTACTGGGGAAGGCGCGGATAACTCCGCCACGGAAATCCGTCGCTTGCCGGCCGATCGCCAGCCAGCGCGGATCATTCGCGCGACGGAGGATGAACTGGCTGCTCACTTGGTGCGTCTGGAAATCATCGCCAAATCCGCTGGCGGTCCGGCGCTGTGGACGCAGATCGCAGAAGCCGACGCTCAGGCCTGAAGAGCAAAAGATCTTTTACTTTTGGCAGTACTGACAAGTGGCCACCCTCGCCACTTTCACTGCAACCCTCTACGCTGAGTGCATTGGCGGATTTGAATCCGCTGCTGCCTCAGGACACTGAGCCCCATGTACAAAGATTTGAAGTTTCCGGTGTTGATCGTCCATCGCGACATCAAGGCCGATACAGTCGCCGGTGATCGTATCCGTGGCATCGCCCGGGAGTTGGAGCAGGAAGGTTTCAGTATCGTTTCGGCCATCGACTACACCGAAGGGCGTCTGGTGGCTTCGACCCACCATGGCCTCGCGTGCATGCTGATCGCCGCCGAGGATGCCAGCACCAACTCGCATCTTTTGCAGAACATGGCCGAACTGATCGGCCTGGCGCGGGTGCGTGCGCCTGATCTGCCGATCTTTGCCCTGGGCGAACAGGTCACTCTGGAAAACGCCCCGGCCGATGCCATGGCCGAACTCAATCAATTGCGCGGGATCCTTTACCTGTTCGAAGACACCGTGCCGTTTCTGGCCCGGCAAGTCGCACGGGCGGCGCGAAAGTATCTGGACGGTTTGCTGCCTCCGTTTTTCAAGGCGCTGGTGCAACACACCGCCGATTCCAACTATTCCTGGCACACCCCCGGTCACGGCGGTGGCGTGGCGTATCACAAAAGCCCGGTGGGGCAGGCGTTTCATCAGTTCTTTGGCGAAAACACCCTGCGCTCGGACTTGTCGGTGTCGGTGCCGGAACTCGGTTCGCTGCTCGACCACACCGGCCCGCTCGCCGAAGCCGAGGCTCGGGCGGCGCGCAATTTTGGTGCTGATCACACCTTTTTCGTGATCAATGGCACCTCGACCGCCAACAAGATCGTCTGGCATTCCATGGTCGCTCGCGATGATCTGGTGCTGGTGGATCGCAACTGCCACAAGTCGGTGCTGCACGCGATCATCATGACCGGTGCGATTCCGTTGTACCTGTGCCCGGAGCGCAATGAACTGGGGATCATCGGTCCGATTCCGCTGAGCGAATTCAGCCGCGAATCGATCCAGGCCAAGATCGACGCGAGTCCTTTGACCAAGGGCCGCGCACCGAAAGTCAAACTGGCGGTGGTCACCAACTCGACCTACGACGGCCTCTGTTACAACGCCGAACTGATCAAGCAGAATCTGGGCAACAGCGTTGAAGTGCTGCATTTCGACGAGGCCTGGTATGCCTATGCGGCGTTTCATGAATTCTTCGCGGGGCGCTATGGCATGGCCACCTCGCGCAGCGAAGACAGCCCGCTGGTGTTTACCACCCATTCCACCCATAAGCTGCTCGCCGCGTTCAGTCAGGCGTCGATGATCCATGTGCAGGACGGCGGCGCGCGGCAACTGGACCGGGATCGGTTCAACGAAGCGTTCATGATGCACATCTCCACTTCGCCGCAATACAGCATCATCGCCTCGCTGGATGTGGCCTCGGCCATGATGGAAGGCCCGGCCGGGCGCTCGCTGTTGCAGGAAACATTTGATGAAGCCCTGAGTTTCCGCCGTGCGCTGGCCAATTTGCGGCAGCACATTGCCGCTGATGACTGGTGGTTTTCGATCTGGCAGCCACCGGGCGTCGAAGGCATTGACCGTGTGCAAACGGAAGACTGGCTGCTGCAACCGGATGCCGAATGGCACGGGTTCGGTGAAGTCAGCGACGATTACGTTTTGCTCGACCCAATCAAGGTCACGCTGGTGATGCCAGGTCTGAACGCCGGTGGCGCGTTGAGCGAGAAGGGCATACCGGCAGCCGTGGTCAGCAAGTTCCTTTGGGAGCGCGGGCTAGTGGTAGAGAAGACCGGGCTGTATTCATTTCTGGTGCTGTTCTCCATGGGCATCACCAAAGGCAAATGGAGCACGCTGCTCACCGAGTTGCTGGAGTTCAAGCGCAGTTACGACGCCAACGTCAGTCTGGCGACGTGCCTGCCATGTGTCGCGCAAGAAGACACGGCGCGCTATCGCGGCATGGGCCTGCGAGACTTATGCGATCAACTGCACGCCTGCTATCGCAGCAACGCGACTGCCAAACATCTGAAACGCATGTACACGGTACTGCCGGAAATCGCCATGAAGCCGGCTCACGCCTACGATCATTTGGTGCGTGGGGAGGTCGAGGCTGTGCCGATTGATAGGCTGGAAGGAAGGATTGCTGCCGTGATGCTGGTGCCGTATCCCCCAGGGATCCCCCTGATCATGCCCGGCGAGCGCTTTACCGAATCGACGCGCTCGATCATCGATTACCTGAAATTTGCCCGCACGTTCGATAGCAGCTTCCCCGGTTTTGTCGCTGATGTGCATGGACTGCAACATGAAGACGAAGGCAATGGGCGGCAGTACACCGTCGATTGCGTCAAGGAATGAGGACTTATCCCAGTATGCAACCGGTCATGAATCCGAAATATCCAGGTCTGTCGGTGCGGGTTGCCGATGAAGGCTTTGCGCCCTATATCTGGGGCAGCGACTTCAGTTTTGAGGTCGCCGCCTATGGCGCCGCGGTCATCGGCAAGCCCGTTGAACAGTGGCTGGTAACGCCGATCGTGCCGTATCGCAAGTGCTACGGCATTGATCCCGAGGAGTTCAGCAGCTTTCATAATGCCGCCGACAGCGCGATTTTCATGGCCTACCTCGATGACGAACCGGTCGGCCATCTGGTGATCAGCACCAACTGGAACGGCTTTGCCCATATCGATGAGCTGGCGGTGCACGCACCGGCCCGCCGTCATGGCGTCGCCAAGGCGTTGCTCGATGTGGCGCAGTTCTGGAGCCGTAAGAAGAAGCTGCCGGGGATCATGCTGGAAACCCAGAACAACAACCTCGGCGCCTGTCGTTTATATGAGCGTTGTGGCTACGTGATCGGCGGTGTCGACCAGTTGCGTTATCGCGGCATTGATCCGAATACCGCTGAAGTGGCGCTGTTCTGGTATCGATTGCTCGATAACCCGCTGGAAAACCCGCTCAGCTCGACAGCATCGCCTCGGCTTGTTCCGTGAGGATGGCCAGTAACGTCTGAATCGCCGAAGACGGCGCTGCGTGCTTGAAGGTCAAGGCATAGAGGCTGATCGGCACGGCGGGGGACAGCGGACAGACATCCAGCCCGGCAGCGCGGGCGCCTAACGCGGTAAACGGATCGACAATGGCCAGCCCTTCACCGGCCTCGACCATGCTGCGCATCATCTGGTGGGTTTGTACCCGGGTCTGGATGCTTGGGGCGGGGCGCAGTGCCTGGAGTTTGTTTTCCAGCGCCGGGCTCAGCGGGTCCTGACCTTCGAGGCCGACCATCGCTTGCCCGGCCAGATCCTGCAGGGAGATGTATTTCTGCTTCGGTTGCAGCCAGCCGTGGGGTGCCAGCAGTTGCAGTTTGCCCTGTGCCAGCGGCTGGCAATCAATGTCGGGGTGCTCAGGATCATGCAGACTCAGGCCCAGGTCACTCTCGCGCAGCAACAGGCTGCGGACGATGTCGCGGGTCGGTGCGCTGAGCAGGTTGCAAGGTGCATCGGGCAAGCGCCGGCGCAGGGCGGCCAGGCTTTGCGGCAATAACTGCTGGGTGAGTGGCGGAGTGCCGATGATGCATACAGGCGGGGCGAGGTATTGCTTGAGGCTACTGGCCAATCGTTGCACCGGCTCCAGTGCTTCGTAAACGTGCGCGATTTCAACCTGCAACGCCCGGGCTTCTGGCGTCGATTGCAGGCGTCCGCGAACGCTGGCGAACAGCATGAACCCCAACTGACTCTCGGCTTCGCGCAAGCGCTCTTCGACTTCGGTAACCGGCAATTGCAGCCATTCGGCGGCGGTGCCCAGGTGACCGGTCTGCAAGAGCGCCTGAATCACTTCGATATGACGTAAACGCATGCGTGAAGTCCATGTTCAGCAGGTGGGGGCAGGCTGAATCCTACCCCAAGTCTGCGCATATGACTTCTGCTCATAACACAGGGTTATGAGGCGACGGTGGTTTCCGTCAGGCTGCCGACGTAGGTGTCGGGCTCGCGAACGATCGTGACGCCCGATTGAACCAGCAAAAACTCGTTGTCACTGACCTTGTTGACACGATCGCCAATGGCCAGTTTGTAAGTGGTAACAGGCTCCATGCCAGCGAGACCGTCTACCGACGGGTTGGATTCCTGGAATTCATGCACGGAATAAACGCGGCCTTCCGCATCTCTTGCATGGAACTGACCGACGAGTACTGCTGCCATCTGCTTAGAACCTCTGGAGATAAAACGCTTGATTTGCGGCTTGGTAGACCTTCATCAAGGCCTGTAAGTTTTCCTACAGGAAAAAAATAATCAGCATGCGAGAATTTCCCTCGTTTGCTGGTGGAACCGGCACCGGATCATCTATAACTTGTGGCTCCTCCCACGGACATCGAGAGTCTTCCATGAGCAATGTCTACAACGTCGCCGTAGTGGTCGGCAGCCTGCGTAAAGCTTCGATCAATCGCAAAGTCGCTCTGGCGCTGGCGGAACTGGCCCCGGCCAACCTCAAGCTTGAGATTGTCGAGATTGGTGATCTGCCACTCTATAACGAAGACATTGACGGCGATTCTCCGCCGGCAGCCTACAGCACTTTCCGGCAAAAAGTGGGTTCATCCGACGCGGTGCTGTTTGTGACGCCGGAATACAACCGTTCGGTGCCCGCACCCTTGAAGAATGCCATCGATGTTGGTTCGCGGCCTTACGGCAAGAGCGTCTGGAGCGGCAAGCCGGGTGCGGTGATGAGCGTATCGCCGGGCGCCATCGGCGGATTTGGCGCCAACCAGCATCTGCGCCAGTCCTTTGTGTTTCTCGATGTGCCGTGCATGCAGCAGCCTGAAGCGTATCTGGGTGGCGCGGGTTCGGCGTTCGATGAGGCGGGAAAGTTGAGTGAATCGGTGAAGCCGTTCCTGCAAAAATTCATAGATGCTTACGGACAATTCGTAGAACAACACAAAAAGTAATTCTTATATGGGACAAATGTAGGAGTGAGCCTGCTCGCGATAGCATGTCAATCAGTCGACTGACATACCGCTATCGCGAGCAGGCTCACTCCTACAGGTTTTGTGTTCACTTCATTACTGCATTTCAATTGAAGGTTTTCGCGGATGCTCGCTGCGTCACTTATTTTCCTGCTGACCATTACCCTCGTTATCTGGCAACCCAAAGGCCTCGGTGTCGGCTGGAGTGCGACGTTGGGCGCCGTGCTGGCGCTGATCTTCGGTGTGGTACACCTGAGCGACATCCCGCTGGTCTGGCAAATCATCTGGAACGCCACCGGCACCTTCGTCGCGCTGATCATCATCAGTCTGTTGCTCGACGAGGCGGGTTTTTTCGCTTGGGCCGCATTGCATGTGGCGCGGTGGGGACGAGGCAGTGGGCGCAAGTTGTTTGCCTTCATGGTGCTGCTTGGTGCGCTGGTTTCGGCACTTTTTGCCAATGACGGTGCAGCGCTGATCCTCACGCCCATCGTCATCTCGATGCTGCTGGCGCTGCGCTTCTCGCCGGCGGCGACGCTGGCTTTTGTCATGGGCGCAGGGTTTATTGCCGACACCGCGAGCCTGCCGCTGGTGGTGTCGAACCTGGTCAACATCGTCTCGGCGGACTTCTTTCACATCGGCTTCAATCGCTATGCAGCGGTGATGGTACCGGTGAATTTCGTCAGCGTCGCCGCGACGCTGGGCATGTTGCTGTGGTTTTTCCGTCGCGACATTCCCAAGGCTTACGACCCCGAACAGCTCGAACATCCAGAAACCGCGATTCACGATAAAGCCACGTTTTATGCCGGCTGGGCGGTGTTGGCGATCTTGTTGGTGGGTTGCTTTGCCCTCGAGCCGCTGGGCATTCCGATCAGTGCGATTTCCGCCGTGTGCGCAGCATTGCTGCTGGGCATCGCCGCCCGTGGACACAAGATTTCCACGCGCAAAGTGATGAAAGAAGCGCCGTGGCAGATCGTGATTTTCTCGCTGGGCATGTATCTGGTGGTCTACGGTCTGCGCAATGCCGGTTTGACCGGCTATCTCGCCGGTTGGCTGGATATCTTCGCCGGTCATGGCGTGTGGGGCGCGGCCATGGGCACTGGCGTGCTGACGGCGCTGTTGTCGTCGATCATGAACAATTTGCCCACCGTGCTGATCGGCTTGCTGTCGATCGATGCCAGTCAGGCAAGCGGGGTGGTCAAGGAGGCGATGATCTACGCCAACGTGATCGGCAGCGATCTGGGGCCGAAGATCACGCCGATTGGCAGTCTGGCGACGTTGCTGTGGCTGCATGTGCTGGAGCGCAAGGGGATTCACATTGGCTGGGGGTATTACTTCAGGGTGGGGATTGTGCTGACGGTGCCGGTGTTATTGTTGACGTTGGCGGCTTTGGCTGTGCGGTTATCTTTTTAGAAGCAAGATCAAAAGATCGCAGCCTTCGGCAGTTCCTGCAGGGTGTACGCACTCCAAATGTAGGCGCTGCCGAAGGCTGCGATCTTCAAGCTTGGCCAGGGACATTCGGCCAAAGGTCGGACACCAGAAACAAGCGCTCCGCCTCTTCCCATTCGCCCTGTGCATTCTCGGTCAGGCGCACCATCAACTGTGCCGGGGCTAGCGGTTCCAAGCCCTCCAGCCACATCTGCAAATGCTCGGGAGCCCAGGTCTGATCCGCCGGGTAGTGCGCCGGCGCCAGCCAGGCATGACGGGGCAGGGGTTGCCAACGGCCTGCCGGACGCTGCGCGACGAACGCCGGCCAATCCTTCTGATGCAACCAACTGCCACGTAAATGCTGCGGGTGGGCGCCATCCGGCGACTGCGAAGGGCCGGGCCACGGATACAGCAGATACCCGCCCAGCCACAGTTGCGCACTGAATACTTCGATATCCAGTTTCGCCAAGACTTCGCGGCTTTCCGGGCGCGCTGAAATCGGCAGTTGATGCTCGACCAGATGCGCCAGTTTGCGATCCAGCCGATCGTGACAGCCCGGCCCCAGCCATTGCGCCGGATCATGGCCGTCACCCTGTTGCGGGCCGAGATAGAGTTTGATCGCCAGTTCGAGGTGATGCACGCCATCGCGGTCACGCAGCAGCATGTCCAACTCGCCCAGGGTATGGCCTTCGCGACGGATCGGCAGGTTCGCTGCGATCAGCTCAATCCCCGGCGCATGCTCCACGGCAAACTGCCACAAGCGCTCGTAATACAGGCCCAGACGCCGGGTGCGCGCCTGCGACAACCAGTGCAGCAGTTCGTAACTGTCACGATCAAGCTGACGTAGCCATTGCTCCAGACGCTCGGGATCGGCAACCCAGTCGCTACCGGCCAATGGATGACGCTGCGGCCACGGTGTAGTCGCAAGCATCGGCGGGGCGAGGATCACCCACGCCAGATCACGCACTTCGGGATGGCGTAATTGATGGGGCAACTGCAGCAGGTCGGGAAATAGGATCATCTTGCGAGCATAGCCTTAAACACGAGCCCACCCTTGAGGCTGAAAGGATTTTGTCTATCGCAGGCTTTCGCCCATAATCGTGGTTTTCGCGTTTTCGATTGTCCGCAGAGGTCCCATGGAGCAATTTCGTAATATCGGCATCATCGGTCGCCTGGGCAGTTCCCAGGTGCTGGATACCGTCCGCCGACTGAAACGGTTTCTGCTCGATCGTCACCTGCATGTGATCCTCGAAGACACCATCGCCGAAGTCCTGCCGGGCCACGGCCTGCAAACCTCGTCGCGCAAGATGCTCGGTGAAGTCTGCGACATGGTCATCGTCGTCGGCGGTGACGGCAGCCTGCTCGGGGCCGCCCGTGCGCTGGCAAAACACAATATTCCGGTGCTGGGGATCAACCGTGGCAGCCTCGGTTTTCTCACCGACATTCGCCCTGACGAGCTGGAAGTCGAAGTCGCCAAGGTCCTCGACGGCCACTATCTGGTGGAAAACCGCTTCCTGCTGCAAGCCGAAGTCCGCCGCCACGGCGAGGCCATCGGTCAGGGTGATGCGCTCAACGATGTGGTGCTGCACCCGGGCAAGTCGACGCGGATGATCGAGTTCGAGCTGTACATTGACGGCCAGTTCGTCTGCAGCCAGAAGGCCGACGGCCTGATCGTCGCCACCCCGACCGGTTCCACTGCTTATGCGTTGTCTGCCGGCGGGCCGATCATGCATCCCAAGCTCGACGCCATTGTGATCGTGCCGATGTACCCCCATATGTTGTCGAGCAGGCCAATTGTGGTCGATGGCAACAGTGAGCTGAAAATCGTCGTGTCGAAAAACATGCAGATCTATCCGCAAGTCTCCTGCGACGGGCAGAACCACTTCACCTGCGCGCCGGGCGACACCATCACCGTCAGCAAGAAAGCGCAGAAACTGCGATTGATCCACCCGCTCGACCACAACTACTACGAAGTCTGCCGCACTAAGCTCGGCTGGGGCAGCAAGCTGGGCGGTGGAGGCGACTGATGCTCGATCCCGCGCGCAGTTATGACCTGATTGGTGACGTGCACGGATGCGCCTTGACCCTCGAACATCTGCTTGACCGTCTCGGTTATCACAAGCAGGGCGGGGTCTGGCGGCATCCATCGCGCATGGCCGTGTTCGTCGGTGACATCATCGACCGTGGCCCGCGGATTCGCGAGGCGCTGCACATCGTCCACGACATGGTCGAGGCCGGTCAGGCCTTGTGCATCATGGGCAACCATGAATTCAATGCCCTCGGCTGGAGCACACCGGCGCCACCGGGCAGCGGCAAGCAGTTCGTGCGTGAGCACACGCCGCGCCATGCGCGATTACTCCATGAAACCCTGACTCAGTTCGAAGACCATCCCGGCGACTGGCACGACTTTCAGCAGTGGTTCTATGAACTGCCGCTGGTGGTGGATGCCGGGCGTTTCCGTGTGGTGCATGCGTGCTGGGACGCCGGCCTCATCGAACCGCTGCGCGGCCTGTTTCCCGATGCACGCATCGATGAGCATTTTCTCCAGGCCTCGGCCGTGCCCGGCAGCTTCGCCTGCACCGTGTTCGATCGCCTGCTGCGCGGCACCGACATGCGTCTGCCGGACGGCCAGACCATGACCAGTGGTGACGGTCTGGTGCGTTCGTTCTTCCGCACCAAGTTCTGGGAAGACGATCCGAAAACCTATGGCGACATCGTCTTTCAGCCCGATGCCTTGCCGGAGCCGGTGGCGCAGACGCCGCTGACTTCCACTGAAAAGAATTCTCTGCTGCGCTACGGCGTCGATGAGCCGTTGCTGTTCGTCGGCCATTACTGGCGCAGCGGCAAACCGGCGCCGATCCGCCCGAACCTCGCGTGTCTGGATTACAGCGCGGTGCTCTACGGCAAACTCGTCGCCTATCGTCTGGATCAGGAAACCCGCCTTGATCCGCATAAATTTGTCTGGGTCGATGTCGAGCGGCCGGAGGTGCTGCAATGAGTGCGGTAGCGGTATTGCGTCTGCCCCTGGCGGTGGACTTGAGCGGTTTCGTCACGCTGCTGCAACGCATGCAGGTGCCGCACCGGGTCAGTGAGGAGGCGGGCGAGCAGGTGTTGTGGGCGCCAGCGGAGGTCAGCGACGACGTTCGTTCGCTGTACGAGCGCTTCCCGGCCGGTGATCCCGAGCAAACCCTGGACATTCCGGTAGCCCAGACCTTCAAGCGTCCGGGCTTCGTCGAACAATTGAAGCACGCCAAGGCCACAGGCTTCATTCTGCTGCTGTGCCTGATCGTCGCCGGCCTGACCTTTCTGGGTGAAAACCTGGAAACCCTGCGCTGGCTGACCTTCCTCGATTTCCGTGTGATCGGCGAATACATACACTTCACTCCGTTGGCTGACAGCCTCGCGGCGGGGCAGTGGTGGCGGTTGGTGACGCCGATGCTGATCCACTTCGGCATCCTCCACCTGGCCATGAACGGCATGTGGTACTGGGAGCTGGGGCGGCGCATCGAGTCGCGTAAGGGCAGTATCAATTTGATCGGCCTGACGTTGCTGTTCAGCCTGGTGTCCAACTACGCGCAGTTCGCCTGGAGCGGCGCGACCTTGTTCGGCGGACTGTCCGGTGTGCTTTACGGGTTGCTTGGCCACTGCTGGATCTTCCAGTTGTTGTCGCCGAACCCGGCCTATCGCCTGCCGCGCGGCGTATTGGTGATGATGCTGGTGTGGCTGTTGGTGTGCATGTCCGGGCTGATCTCGATGATCGGCTTCGGCGAAATTGCCAATGCCGCCCACGTCGGCGGGTTACTCATCGGATGCTTCACCGGTTTGTTGGGCGGTTTGTATAACCGCCGTAAACTGGCCGCCTAAAATTTTCAGTGAATAAAGAGCACGGAGACCCTGATGTCCTCTTTTAACGAAATGATCAAAAACATCACCCCGGACATCTACGAGAGCCTGAAACTGGCCGTGGAAATCGGCAAGTGGTCGGACGGTGGCAAACTCACCGCCGAACAGCGCGAGCTGTCGTTGCAGGCGATGATCGCCTGGGAAATCCAGAACCTGCCTGAAGAACAGCGCACCGGTTACATGGGCCCGCAGGAGTGTGCGTCGAAGTCGATCGAAGTGCCGAACATTCTGTTCAAGTCGGATGCCATCCATTGATCGAGATTGGCCGCGGTGCAATCAGCAAAATGTCGGCGCGCCTTGACGGGCCGAACGTGCAATACGCGTTTCGTCTGGATGACGTCGAGGTGCCGGTCAATCCTTTGATCGGCACCACGGTGCGTCTGGAGTACCTGGGGGCGATCCACTGCACCCATTGCGGGCGCAAGACCAAAACCAGTTTCAGCCAGGGTTACTGCTACCCGTGCATGACCAAGTTGGCCCAGTGCGATATCTGCATCATGAGCCCGGAGCGTTGCCACTTTGACGCCGGCACCTGCCGCGATCCTGCGTGGGGCGAGCAGTTCTGCATGACCGACCATGTGGTCTATCTGGCCAACTCGTCGGGGGTGAAGGTTGGCATCACTCGTGCTACCCAATTGCCGACCCGCTGGCTCGATCAGGGTGCCAGTCAGGCGTTGCCGATCATGCGTGTGGCGACGCGGCAGCAATCGGGCTTCGTCGAAGATCTGTTCCGCAGTCAAGTCGCCGACAAGACCAACTGGCGCGCACTGCTCAAGGGCGATGCGGTGGCAGTCGATCTGGCGCAAGTACGCGATCAGTTGTTCGAAAGCTGCGCCGAGGGCCTGCAAGGCTTGCAGGAGCGATTCGGCCTACAGGCAATTCAGACGATTGCCGATGTCGAACCTATCGAAATCCGCTATCCGGTCGAGCAATACCCGGCCAAGATCGTCAGCTTCAACCTGGACAAGAACCCGATTGCCGAAGGCACGCTGCTGGGGATCAAGGGCCAGTACCTGATCTTCGATACCGGCGTGATCAACATTCGTAAGTACACGGCTTATCAGCTCGCCGTGCATCAATAAGGATTCCAGCATGCGCACCGAACAACCGAAGATGATTTACCTGAAGGACTATCAGGCGCCTGAGTACCTGATCGACGAAACACACCTGACCTTCGAGTTGTTCGAGGACCACAGCCTGGTCCACGCGCAACTGGTGATGCGCCGCAACCCGGCCCGTGGCGCGGGCCTGCCGCCGCTGGTGCTCGATGGCCAGCAGCTGGAATTGCTCGCGGTCACACTCGCCGACAAAGAGCTGAGCGCTGACGATTACCAGCTCAGCGAAAACCACCTGACCCTGCAACCGACCAGCGAAACCTTCACGGTCGACACCAGCGTCAAGATCCACCCGGAAACCAACACCGCGCTGGAAGGCCTGTACAAGTCCGGCACGATGTTCTGCACCCAGTGCGAAGCCGAAGGCTTCCGCAAGATCACCTATTACCTCGACCGTCCCGACGTGATGAGCAAGTTCACCACCACGGTGGTCGCCGAGCAGCACAGCTATCCGGTACTGCTGTCGAACGGCAACCCGATCGCTTCCGGCCCCGGCGAAGACGGCCGGCACTGGGCGACCTGGGAAGACCCCTTCATGAAACCGGCGTACCTGTTCGCGCTGGTGGCCGGTGATTTGTGGTGCGTTGAAGACACCTTCACCACCATGACCGAGCGCACCGTCGCGCTGCGCATCTATGTCGAGCCGGAAAACATCGACAAGTGCCAGCACGCGATGAACAGCCTGAAGAAGTCGATGCGCTGGGACGAAGAGGTCTACGGTCGCGAGTACGATCTGGACATCTTCATGATCGTCGCGGTCAACGACTTCAACATGGGCGCCATGGAGAATAAAGGCCTCAATATCTTCAACTCCAGCGCCGTGCTGGCCCGCGCCGAAACCGCTACCGACGCCGCGCACCAGCGGGTCGAGGCGATCGTCGCCCACGAATACTTCCACAACTGGTCGGGCAACCGCGTGACCTGCCGCGACTGGTTCCAGTTGTCGCTCAAGGAAGGCTTCACCGTGTTCCGCGATTCCGGCTTCTCTGCCGACATGAACTCGGCCACGGTCAAGCGCATTCAGGACGTGGCGTACCTGCGTACCCATCAGTTCGCCGAAGATGCCGGCCCGATGGCCCACGCCGTGCGCCCGGACAGCTTCATCGAGATTTCCAACTTCTACACCCTGACCGTGTACGAAAAGGGCTCGGAAGTGGTCGGCATGATCCATACCTTGCTCGGCGCCGAAGGCTTCCGTAAGGGCAGCGACCTGTACTTCGAACGCCACGACGGCCAGGCCGTGACTTGCGACGATTTCATCAAGGCGATGGAAGATGCCAACGGCGTCGACCTGACCCAGTTCAAACGCTGGTACAGCCAGGCCGGTACGCCACGTCTGGCGGTGAGCGAGTCTTACGATGCTGCGGCAAAAACCTACAGCCTGACCTTCCGCCAGAGTTGCCCGGAAACCCCGGACAAAGTGGAAAAACTGCCATTCGTGATCCCGGTGGAACTGGGCCTGCTCGACAGCAAGGGCAACGAGATCACCCTGCGTCTGGCTGGCGAAGCCGCTGCCCAAGGCACCACTCGCGTGATTTCCGTGACCGAGGCTGAGCAGACCTTCACCTTCGTCGACATCAGCGAGCAGCTATTGCCGTCTCTGCTGCGTGGCTTCTCGGCGCCGGTGAAACTGAGCTTCCCGTACAACCGTGACCAGTTGATGTTCCTGATGCAGCACGACAGCGACGGCTTCAACCGCTGGGATGCCGGTCAGCAACTGTCGGTACAGGTACTGCAAGAGCTGATCGCCCAGCAGCAAAAGGGCGAAAGCCTTTCGCTCGATCCTCGCCTGATCACCGCGCTGCGCACGGTGCTGTCCGACGAGTCGCTGGATCAGGCGATGGTCGCCGAAATGCTCTCGTTGCCGGGTGAGGCGTACCTCACTGAAATCAGCGAAGTGGCGGACGTCGATGCCATCCATATCGCACGCGAATTTGCCCGCAAGCAACTGGCCGACAACCTGTTCGAAGGACTGTGGCTGCGTTATCAGGCCAACCGCGACCTGTCGAAGAAAATCCCGTATGTGGCCGAGGCCGAGCATTTCGCCCGTCGTGCCTTGCAGAACATCGCGCTGTCGTACCTGATGCTCAGCGGCAAGCCGGAAGTGTTGGCAGCGGCGCTTGAACAGTTCGACACCAGCGACAACATGACCGAGCGCCTGACCGCGCTGGCGGTGCTGGTCAACTCGCCGTTCGACGAGCAGAAAGACCAAGCGCTGGCCACTTTCGCCGAGCAATTCAAGGACAACCCGCTGGTCATGGATCAGTGGTTCAGCGTGCAAGCCGGCAGCACCTTGCCGGGCGGTCTGGAACGGGTGAAAGCGTTGATGCAGCACCCGGCGTTCAACATCAAGAACCCGAACAAGGTGCGTGCGCTGGTCGGTGCGTTTGCCGGGCAGAACCTGATCAACTTCCACGCGGCGGATGGTTCGGGTTATCGCTTCTTGGCGGATCTGGTGATCGAGCTGAACGGCTTCAATCCGCAGATTGCCTCGCGCCAATTGGCACCGCTGACTCGCTGGCGTAAATACGACAGCGCCCGTCAGGCGTTGATGAAAGGGGAGCTGGAGCGGATTCGGGCTTCGGGGCAGCTGTCGAGCGATGTGTATGAGGTGGTTAGCAAGAGCTTGGCTTGATATGGCGTTTGGAGCTTTTCCCTCACCCTAACCCTCTCCCTGAGGGAGAGGGGACCGACCGAGGTGGATGGTCGAGTTACACCGACTTGAAAGACCGAGTCGAGCGTTGGTTTTGAAGCACATCGAGATCGGCTCCCTTTCCCCCTCGCCCCCTTGGGGGAGAGGGCTGGGGTGAGGGGGTTAAGATCTAAAAAACACCGAAATAATCCAGTTTGCATCCAAAAAAACGCCGCTTAAACAAGCGGCGTTTTTTGTTGCTCTAAATTACTTCAGGTCGAAGCGATCCAGGTTCATGACTTTCGTCCATGCAGCAACAAAGTCCTTAACAAACTGCTCCTTAGCATCCGAACTGGCATACACCTCCGCCAGCGCCCGCAATATCGCATTGGAGCCAAACACCAGATCAACCCTTGTCGCCGTCCATTTCACGCTACCGGTTTTACGGTCACGGCCCTCGAACTCGTCCGCGTCCCGTGACGTCGGCTTCCACTCCACGCCCATGTCCAGCAGGTTGGTGAAGAAGTCGTTGGTCAGTGCTTCTGTCTGGCTGGTGAACACACCATGACGCGTTCCCCCGACGTTGGTGTTCAACACGCGCAGGCCACCCAGCAGCACGGTCATTTCCGGAGCAGAGAGGGTGAGCAGTTGCGCCTTGTCGATCAACAGGGCCTCGGCTGACACCCGGTATTTGCCTTTGCTGTAGTTGCGAAACCCATCGGCAATCGGCTCCAGAAAGCCGAACGAGTCGACATCGGTTTGCTCCTGGGTCGCGTCCGCACGTCCCGGCGTGAATGGCACCGTGACCGAGTGCCCGGCATTTTTCGCCGCTTGCTCGACCCCGGCATTACCCGCCAGCACAATCAGATCCGCCAGCGAGACCTTCTTGCCGGATGCGCCACCATTGAACTCGCCCTGAATGCCTTCAAGGGTGTTCAGCACCTTGTCCAACTGCTCAGGCTGGTTGGCTTGCCAGAACTTCTGTGGTGCCAGACGCAGGCGGCCACCGTTGGCGCCGCCACGCTTGTCTGAACCACGGAATGTCGAGGCCGCCGCCCACGCGGTGGAGACCAGTTGCGAGACGGACAGCCCAGACGCCAGTACTTTGCCTTTCAGCGCGGTCACATCGTTGTCGTCGATCAGCGCATGAGTGACCTCAGGAATCGGGTCTTGCCACAGCAGTTCTTCGGCGGGCAGTTCCGGTCCGAGGTAGCGTGACAGCGGGCCCATGTCGCGGTGGATCAGTTTGTACCAGGCACGGGCGAAGGCGTCGGCCAACTGATCGGGATTGGCCAGGAACCGGCGCGAGATCTGTTCGTAGGCCGGGTCGAAGCGCAGGGCCAGGTCGGAGGTGAGCATGGTCGGCGATAGTTTTTTGCTCGGGTCATGGGCATGGGGAACGGTGCCGGCGCCTGCGCCGTTCTTCGGTTGCCACTGGTGCGCACCGGCCGGGCTCTTGGTCAGTTCCCACTCGAAGCCGAACAGGTTTTCCAGATAGTTGTTGCTCCATTGGGTCGGCGTGGTGGTCCAGGTTACTTCGAGGCCGCTGGTGATGGTGTCGCCACCCTTGCCGGTGCCGAAGGCGTTGCGCCAGCCGAGGCCTTGCTCTTCCAGGCCGGCGGCTTCCGGTTCAGCACCGACATTATCGGCAGGGCCGGCGCCGTGGGTTTTACCGAACGCGTGACCACCGGCAATCAGTGCCACGGTTTCTTCATCGTTCATGGCCATGCGGCCGAAGGTTTCGCGGATGTCCCGGGCCGAGGCCACTGGGTCCGGGTTGCCCTCAGGGCCTTCCGGGTTCACGTAGATCAGACCCATTTGCACGGCAGCGAGCGGGTTTTCCAGATTGCGTTCGCCCTGATCGGTGCGGCTTTCTTCTTTGCCGTGTAAATCAGGTTCGGCTACCAGCGTGCCGTCACCGGGTTCCTGCATGGCAGACTTGTCCTTGCCGTAACGGCTGTCGCCGCCCAGCCATTCGTGTTCCGAGCCCCAGTACACGTCTTCGTCCGGCTCCCACACGTCGGGACGGCCGCCGGAGAAACCGAAGGTTTTGAAGCCCATGGATTCCAGTGCAACGTTACCGGTGAGTACGATCAGGTCGGCCCAGGAAATATTACGGCCGTATTTCTGTTTGATCGGCCACAGGAGGCGACGTGCCTTGTCGAGGCTGACGTTGTCGGGCCAGCTATTGAGCGGGGCAAACCGTTGCTGGCCGGAGCCGGCGCCACCGCGGCCATCCGCGGTGCGATAGGTGCCGGCGCTGTGCCAGGCCATGCGGATGAAGAGTGGGCCATAGTGGCCGAAGTCTGCCGGCCACCAGTCCTGAGAGTCGGTCATCAGGGCGCGCAGGTCCTGTTTCAAGGCCTGAAAGTCCAGGCTTTTGAAGGCGGTGGCGTAGTCGAAATCCTTGCCCAGCGGATCGGACTTGGGCGAGTGCTGACTCAGGATTTTCAGGTTGAGTTGATTCGGCCACCAGTCACGGTTCGTCGTACCACCACCGGCGGCGTGGTTGAACGGGCATTTCGATTCGTTTGCCATGTTCGGATCCTTATCAGGTCTTGTACGGCCGGCTCGTGCCGACTTCGGACTTGTAAGGCTAGACCCGACTTGGCAAGTCAGCTAATAGCCCGACTATTGGACACTGATAGGCAGAACCTTTTACCGCGCGATCAACTGGATTGCGCCGCTTCGTCCTCCGGTACTTCGTCCAGCAGTTCCTCCTGCCCCGGCACTTCGGTGATCACACTGAAATCCGTCACCTCTACTGCACCCAGTCCATATCCCAACAGGTGAAACGAGAAGGCTTTGCGCTGCTGCGGGTTATCAAAACTGAAATCCATCTCCAGCGGTTGATCCGCTGTGGCAACCATCTCCGCCGGCAATCCCAGTTGCACGTCCTGTTCAAACTCTTTGGCCTTGAGCTGAATGTATGCCGCCTGCTGCGGATCGACCGAACGTACGGTCAGGCGCACGCGGGTTTGCGTGCCCTTGGGCATTTCCAGATATTGCGCGCCAATCAGGTTGTCGGCCCAATCGTCATTGATCTGCGCTTGCAACGGGATGACGTTGGTGCTGCCGAACTGATAGCGCTGATTGAGCGGGGTGCGCAGCAGCGACAGATCGAGGGCATTCGCGCGGGCCGCGATCTGTCGAGCGCGCTGACCGCTGTAGGTGCCCTTGAACGTGGCGCTCTCGGCGATAAACCCTGCGCTTTCGTAGTAGCGGCAACGGCGTGGCATGTCACATTCGGAAAAAATCCCCCGACCGTCGTGATAGCGCAGTTTGCCGTTGGTAAACGACATGATCTCGCGCCCGGAGTCATAGTCGCGAAACAACGAGCGGCCACTCAGCGCGCTTGGCACTGGCAGGTCGAAGTAATCGAGGATGGAGGTGCTCAGATCGACATGGCCATACACCCCGGCGTTGAGGCGCGGCAGTTGTTCATGTTCGGGCGCCAATGTCAGGTTGAAGCCCCAGGAGGAGGCCAGACGCACGCCGTCGATGCCGTGGGATTCATCCGAAGTGATCACGACGAGGGTGTCTTTCAACACGCCCTGGCGTTCAAGTCCGATCAGGAACTGATCCAGCGCATCGTCCAGATAACCGACCGCTGCCTGTTTCGGCGTCTCGTAGCGCTGCAGATAGTCTTCTGGCGCGGAGTAGGGCTGGTGGGTGCCCACGGTCAGCAACGTCAGCATCCACGGTTGCTTCTGCTTCTTCAATTGGCCGACATAATCCAGCGCACCTTCGAAGAACGCCTTGTCATCCTTGCCCCAAGGGAACTCCAGATAGTTGGCGTTGGTGAACCATTCCAGGCCATGGGTCGCATCGAAACCGATGTGCGGCATGATCTTGTCTTTGGCCATGAAGCGCAGACCGGCGCCTTGCAGGTAGTGGGTGCTGAAGCCGTGTTCGCGCAGTTGTGCCGGCAGGCAGGCCTGATTGCGCTGTTGCTGGGTGAGCATTTCCACGCCTTTTGGCGTGCCGTTGTTGAGCTTGTCGTAATCGCCACAGAGCATGGCGTACAGACCGCGAATGGTCTGGTGGGTGTGCAGCACGTAGTCCGGAGTGTTCATGCCGCGCTCGGCCCAACGGCTGAGGTTGGGCATCAGGTCTTCCTGATAATGGCTGCCGATGGCCTCGCGGTTGGCGCGGATGTAGGCGCCGGGAATGCCTTCCAGGGCTATGACCAATACGTTGCGCGCCTGACCCGGGGCGGTCAGCAGCTTGTGGCCATTGAGATCGACGTCGGTCAGCCCGGCCATCGCTGGCGCGGCTTCTTCGACATCGCCGTCCAGCCATTCCTCGGCCTGGATCTGTAAATCAGCAACCTGCGTGGCCAGCAACTGATGCGGCAAGTTGTACGCCCGCCACGGATCGTCCTCGCTCGGCCACAGGTTCTGCGCACCCCAGTGCGCGGCGAACAGCACCAGCGGCGCACTCCAGACAGCGCGGGGCAGGGCCGGGCGGGCAATGCCGCGTCCGGCAAACTGAGTCAGCAGCCAAAACATCAGGGCCAGCAACAACGCGATGCCCACGCCCGGATGGGCCAGACCGCCGCCGGTGGAGTTTTCCACGAACTGCGGATCGATCAGGTAATGCAGATCCGTCGGATTCGGCAGGCGTCCTACGGCGCTGACCAGTTCAGCCGTCGCCACGCTCAACAGTGCGCAAAACAGCAGCACCGGCAATGCCAGCCACCACGGACGACGATGCAGCAACACCACCAGCAAACTGCCAATGGCCAGATCCGACAAATAACCCAGCGGCGTCGACCAGCCGAGCGCCGCGCGCAGGCAGACCGGCACGATCAGAACCAGAAAAATCAAGGAAAAGAGGCGGGCATGTGGGTGTCGCAACCCGGTCAAAAGAGCGCTCACAAAAAAAGACCTTCCAGTCATCAAACCGTCAAAAAAGTGTGGGCGATGATACCAAGGGTGAGCTGTCTGATCGCCTTTTTAAACGTGCGGGTGATCTGCTGGCAGATAGCAAATTGAACCGCTTGGGAGGCTTGAGGCCTTGATCGGCGTCCGTCCCGGAGGATCAGGTCGAGTTCGGCTGGCATACGGCGGCGGGGTTTTATTTGTTTCAGGCTGTTTAGTCGGCCTTTGCTCTGCTGCCATTTCAAAAAGTTGCCGCTGGCGCTGGTCGAGCAAATCGTCAAAGACCCGAGATCGATTTCGCGCGGTTGCCGCAGCGCACGTTTATCCATGCGCAGAAATTACAGTAATCGGGGGTGTTGAAGAACAAGCCGGGGAGTGGGAAGGATTACTTCTTTGCGCAGGCAGATGACCACGCCGGCAATTAAGCGAAGCGTGCAAAGCCTCAAGAATAAGGCTCACCGGGCGATACCAGTGGTCAACGTGCGCCGAATCAACCGATTCGGCGCAAAGCATGGATCAATTGGCAAGCACGGTATTAAACAATGCTACGGAAAGTTTTCAGCACATTGGCCACGTGGGGCGCTATTGCCTTGAGTGTTTCCCTGTTGCACGGGTGCACGACTGCGCGCTACGACGGCAAGCGCGCACCGGATGCGGCCAAGGCGGTGATCATCGGCTCCATTACTGAAGGGTATCTGACTCAGCCGCACGGGCTGATGGTCGATATCAAACAGCAGGGAGAGCCGAACACAGCCATTGCATTGACCACGCTTTATAACGAGGACGACCAACCCTCTCCCCATTTGCTAGGGCATCTGTTCATGTACGAGGTGCCGCCTGGGCGTTACCAATTTACCGACTGGCGCTATCAGTTCTACTTGGGCCACGCGGTCGCGCGCCCGTCTCCTGTGGTGTTTAACGTGAAGGCAGGGCAGACGCTCTACATTGGCAACCTGTATGCCAATGCGCTGACGTATTGTTTGTCCAACGTCGATGACGCCGAAGAGACTGTCGAGGGTCTCAAGCGCAAATACCCGATTCTAAAAAGCCGAACCATCATCAATCTGACCTCCGAAAGCGCCTTCAAGCCTTGGCCAACCTCTGATGCCAAAGACTACGGCAAAGGACTTTGCATGCCTTGATGCGGCAGGGCCATGGCTTTGGCTCATCCCATGAAGCTTTCTATTTCAAGGAAATATCAATGAACCGCATCACATTACTTTTGGTTGGCCTGCTGGCCAGCCTGTCCCTGCTGGGTGGATGCAGCACCGGGCCCGACTTGAAGGGGCAGCCATTTTTTAGCGCCGTGGAGCAGACGCGACCGGATCAGGCGACCCTCTATTTTTATCGTCCTGCCGCCAGCGTCGGTTACTTCGTGACCCCCACGATCAAGGTCGATGGGAAAGCCATCGGCGTTCTGCCGTCCGGTGGCTTCTTCAAGACAACCCTGCCAGCCGGTCGTTACCGGATTGAGTCGACTTCTCCACCGTTTGTCAGCAGCAGTGTCAACAAGCGTTTCGACCTGAGTGTCGAAAACGGAAAAGTCTATTTCATTGCTGATCAGACCAGTTCCCTGGCATTCAGCGACAAGCAGGCGTTAGGTGAAGTGAATGATGCTTACTACTCGGGTGCGCATTTCTTTTTTCGCTACGCGTTAGTGCCTGAGGAAGAAGCATTGCGGGCGATCAAGTGGTGTCAGCAGGTGCCACCCCCAGCATCGTGAATCTTAAGGCTTGCGAAGCGGGACTTGCTCCAGGAAGGGATCAGTACTCGACGCTGGGTGTTCATCGCTAGCGTCGAGATCTGTTCTTCAAAACATTTTTGGCTTCCGAGTTAAATCGCCTCTTCGCGCTTCACCACCAACGTCAAAATGTCATAGCTTGCCACCAGCTCACCGAGTTGGTTCGTCACTTCCACATCCCACGCCACCACCCCTTGCGGAATGCCTTGCGGGCTCTTCTTGCCCTGGTCGATCTTGCGCTTGCAAGTCAGGCGCGCCTGGATGGTGTCGCCGATGCCGACCGGGTTGATGAAGCGCAGGGTGTCGAGGCCGTAGTTGGCCAGCACCGGGCCGGGGGCGGCGGAGACGAACAGGCCGGCGGCGGCCGACAAGACGAAGTAGCCGTGGGCAATGCGTTTGCCGAACTGCGACTCTTTGGCGGCGATGTCGTCGAAGTGCATGTAGAAGTGGTCGCCGGACAGGCAGCCGAAGTTGACCAGATCCGCTTCGGTGACGGTGCGGCGATGGGTCAGCAGCGATTCGCCGATCTGCAGATCCTGGAAGTGCCGACGGAACGGATGCACTTCGGTTTCGATGACTTTGGCGCCGCGCACGTGTTCACCGATGACGGCCGCAAGCATGGTCGGCGAGCCTTGTACCGCCGCGCGTTGCAGATAGTGTTTGACCGCGCGCAGACCGCCCAACTCTTCACCGCCGCCAGCACGTCCAGGGCCGCCGTGTTTGAGTTGTGGCAGCGGCGAGCCATGGCCGGTGGATTCGGCGGCGGATTCGCGATCCAGTACCAGCAGGCGTCCGTGCCACGCGGCGGCAGCAGGGATGGCTTTGGCGGCGATGGCAGGGGATTTAGTCACCAGGCTGGCGACCAGACTGCCCTTGCCGCGAGCGGCCAACGCCAGTGCTTCGTCGAGATCGTCGTAAGCCATCAGAGTGCTGACCGGGCCGAACGCCTCGATGTCATGGGCGCCGCCCTCGGCATGCGGATCGCGGGCCAGCAGCAGGGTCGGGGCGAAGAACGCGCCCTGACTGACGTTTTCGCCGCGCGGTTCGAAACCGTCTTTCGCACCGAATAATTGATCGCAGCTTTGCAGCAGGCTTTGCAGGCGCTCACCGACATCCTTCTGTTGATCGTGGGAGGCCAGCGCGCCCATGCGTACGCCCTCCACCGACGGGTCGCCGATCACCACTTTCGCCAGGCGATCACGCAGTCGTGTGGCGACCGCATCGATGTGTTGCTTGGGCACGATGGCACGGCGGATGGCCGTGCACTTCTGCCCGGCCTTGGTCGTCATTTCCCGGGCGACTTCCTTGATGAACAGCTCGAACTCTTCGTCATTTGGGGTGACGTCCGGGGCGAGGATCGCGCAGTTCAGCGAGTCGGCCTCGGCGTTGAACGGCACCGAATGGCGGATCAGGTTCGGGTTGACCCGCAGCTTGGCGGCGGTGTCGGCGGAGCCGGTGAAGGTCACCACGTCCTGACCTTGCATACGGTCGAGAAGGTCGCCAGTGCTGCCGATCACCAGTTGCAGGGTGCCGGTCGGCAACAGGCCGGATTCGTCCATCAGTCGGACCACGGCTTCGGTCAGGTAACTGGTGGCGCTGGCCGGTTTGACGATGCACGGCATGCCGGCGAGAAAGCACGGTGCGAATTTTTCCAGCATGCCCCAGATCGGAAAGTTGAAGGCGTTGATGTGGACCGCGACGCCGCCACGCGGCACCAGAATGTGCGTGCCGGCGAAGCTGCCGAGCTTGCCCAGTGCCATCGCGGGGCCCTCGTGGACGATGTTGCCCGATGGCAATTCCCGCGCGCCGAGGCCGGCGTAGGTGAACAGCGTGCCGTTGCCGCCCTCGATGTCGATCCAGCTATCGGCACGGGTGGCGCCGCTGTGATGTGAGAGGGCGTAGAGCTGTTCTTTGCGTTCGCTCAGGTACAGCGCCAACGCCTTGAGCCGTTGCGCGCGTTGCTGGAAGTCGAGCTTCATCAGTTCGCTGACGCCCTGGCGACGACCGAAGTCGATGGCTTCGGCGAAGTCCGGGCGCTCCTCATGGGTACGCGCCAGGTCATGGCCGTCGATGGCGCTGCGCAGGATCTGCGCGCCGTGCTGGCCGATCCAGCGGCCGGCGAGGAAGCTTTGCAGGGTAGGGGCGTGGGACATGAAATAAGCTCCTGTACTTGTAAAAGAGTCAGTGTTGGCTGGCGCCGGCCGCGCCGATGCCGGTCATCGAACGGATGAACTGCGCCAGATAACGGCCGCGCTCAAGGGCTGCGCGGGGCGAGCGGTCGGTGACCGAGAACAGCCAGGCGCTGAAAAACGCCAGGCTCATGGAAAACAGCGCCGGGTTGGAGTACGGGAACAGCGCTTGCGGGTGATGCAGGACGTTGACCCACACCGCCGGACTCAGGATCAGCAGCACAATGGCCGAGACCAGCCCCGCCAAACTGCCGATCACCGCACCGCGTGTGGTCAGGCCTTTCCAGAACATCGAAAGGAACAGCACCGGGAAATTCACCGAGGCAGCAATGGCTAACACCAGTCCGGAGAGGAAGGCGATGTTCTGCGACTCGAACAACAAACCGAGGACGATGGCGAGCACGCCGATGCACAGGGTGGCGATGCGCGAGACGCGGATTTCTTCCTTCTCGCTGGCCTGACCCTTGCGCATCACGCAGGCGTACAAGTCGTGCGACACCGCCGAGGCACCGGACAGCGCGAGGCCGGCGACGACCGCCAGAATCGTCGCGAACGCCACCGCCGAAATGAAGCCGAGGAACAGGTTGCCACCCACCGCTTGCGCCAGATGCACGGCGACCATATTGCCGCCACCGATGATCGCGCCGCTGGCGTCGCGAAAGGACGGATCCGTGCCGACCATAACGATGGAACCGAAACCGACAACGATCAGCAGCAGGTAAAAGTAGCCGATGAAGCCGGTGGCGTAGAACACGCTTTTACGCGCCTGTTTCGCATCGCTGACGGTGAAAAAGCGCATGAGAATGTGCGGCAACCCGGCGGTGCCGAACATCATGCCCAGCCCCAGGGAAATCGCGTCGATCGGGTTCGACAGCAACCCGCCCGGCGCCATGATCGCCGTGCCTTTGGCGTGTACGGCGGTGGCGCCGGCGAACATCGCTTCAAAGCTGAAGCCGAAGTGCTTGAGCACCATGAAGGCCATGAACGTGGTGCCGAACAGCAGCATCACCGCTTTGATGATCTGCACCCACGTGGTGGCGAGCATGCCGCCGAAGGTCACGTAGAACACCATCAGCACACCGACCAATACCACCGCGTAGAGGTAGTCGATGCCAAACAGCAACTCGATCAGTTTGCCGGCGCCGACCATCTGCGCCACCAGGTACATCAACGCCACTGTCAGGGTGCCGAAGGCCGAGGTCAGGCGCACCGGGATTTGTTCGAGGCGATACGAAACGACGTCGGCAAAGGTGTATTTGCCGAGATTGCGCAGGCGTTCGGCGATCAGGAACAGGATGATCGGCCAGCCAGCCAACACGCCCAAGGCGTAGAGCAAGCCGTCGTAACCGTTGAGGAACATCATCGCCGAGATGCCCAGAAACGAAGCGGCGGAGATCATGTCGCCGGCAATCGCCAGACCGTTCTGGAAACCGGTCATGCCGCCACCAGCGGTATAGAAATCGCTGGTCGAGCGGGTGCGCAGCGCGGCCCAACGGGTCACGCCGAGGGTGAACAGGACGAACACCATGAACATGCCGATGGCGTTCCAGTTCAATGGGCGGGTACTCGTTTCGGCAGCGAGGGCAAGGTCCGTGACCAGCACGCCGGGGAGCAGGAAAAACGCGGCCAGACGTTTCATCGTGCGCACTCCTGCTTGAGCTTTTCGTTGAGCGGATCGATCACGTTGTTGGCGCGATAGACGTAGAAACCGGTCAGGGCAAAGGCCAGCAGCACCACGCCGACACCGACCAGCATGCCCACGGTGGTCACGCCGCCGCTGAGGGATTGGCCCAATGTGGCGGGGGAGAAAGCCACCAGCAGGACGAAGCCGTAATAGATCACCAGCATCAATGCGGTCAGCGACCAGTACAGGCGCTGTTTGCGGCGGACCAGCAGAATGAAGTCGGGGTGTTGGCGGATCAATTCGACGTCTTCGGGGCTCATGATCGTTTCCTTGTTTGTTGTTTTTGTTTTGGGTGGAACAGGGCAGACACACCGCCCCACTGTAGGAGTGAGCCTGCTCGCGATAGCGGTGTTTCAGGCGACATCGATGTTGAGTTTGATGGCCTCATCGCGAGCAGGCTCACTCCTACAGGGATCTGTGTGAGCTTTTAAAACTGGTCGAAATCGAGCACAACCTTGTCGCTCACCGGATATGCCTGGCACGACAGCACATACCCGGCCGCCACTTCGTAGTCCTCCAGGGCATGGTTGCTGTCCATATCGACTTCGCCTTCGATGACCTTGCACTTGCAGGTCGAGCACACCCCGGCCTTGCACGAATACGGCAGTTCCAGACCTTGGGCGTTACCAGCGTCGAGCAGGCTCTGGCTGTTGCGCGGCAAGTCGAAGGCCACGGCGCGGCCGTCGCTGATGACGGTGATCTGGCTGGTGCCAGCGTCGAGCACTTGCGCGGCCTGGCGGGCTTCGCGTTTCTGTTGGCTGCCGGCGGCGGCGAACAATTCGAAGTGGATGCGCTCGGCGCCCATGCCCTTGGCCTTGAGGCTGTCGCGCACGGTTTCAGTCATCTCTTGCGGGCCACAGATGAACGCGGCGTCGAGGGCTTTGACGTCGAGCCAGCGGCTGAACAGTTGCTCGCATTTCTGCGCGTCGATGCGACCGTTGTAGAGGTCGACATCCTGCTGCTCGCGGCTGAACACAAAAATCAGGTTCAGGCGTTGCAGGTAACGATTCTTCAGGTCTTCGAGCTGTTCGCGGAACAATGCGCCGGAGCTGGAACGGTTGCCGTACAGCAGGGTGACGCGGCTGTGCGGCTCGGTTTCCAGGGTGGTCTTGATGATCGACAGAATCGGCGTGATGCCGCTGCCGGCGGCCACCGCCAGATAGTTGCCGTGGCGTGCCGGATCCAGTTCAACATGGAAGTGCCCGGCCGGCGGCATCACTTCGAGGGTGTGCCCGGCCTGCAACTGCTCGTTGGCGAATGCCGAGAAGCGCCCGCCCGCCACGCGTTTGATTGCAATGCGCAGTTCACCGTCGTTGACCCCGGTGCAGATCGAATACGAACGACGCACTTCTTCGCCATCCATCTGCGTGCGCATCACCAGATGCTGGCCCTGGGTGAACTGAAAGCTGTCCTGCAAGTGCTGGGGAATGTCGAAAGCGATGGACACGGCGTCACGGGTTTCGCTGCGGACATCCTTGATGGTCAGGCTGTGGAATTTGCTCATTATTGTTCTCCCGACACGGCATTCGGCCGCTCAGATGCACTTGAAATAGTCGAAGGGCTCGCGGCAATCGCAGCAGCGGTACAAGGCTTTGCACGCGGTGGAGCCGAATTCGCTGAGCACTTCGGTGTGGACGCTGCCGCATTGCGGGCACAGCACCGTCGGGCTTTCGCCGAGCAGCGTGCGTTTGCTGGCGCTGCCGTCCGGCGGGGCGATGCCGTAGGCGCGCAAGCGTTCGCGGCCATCGGCGGTGATCCAGTCAGTGGACCAGGCCGGGGTCAACTTGCGTTCCAGTCGTGGCGCGCTGAAACCGGCGTGTTCCAGTGCGGCGCGGATGTCGTCCTCGATCACTTCGGTGGCCGGGCAGCCGGAATAAGTTGGCGTGACCACCACGTGCAGATGCCCGGCCTGCCAATCGAGGTCGCGGACGATCCCGAGGTCGACCACGCTGACCACCGGCACTTCCGGGTCCATGACCTCGGCCAGGGTCGCCCAAGCCTTGTCCAGATCACCGTTCAGCGCTGGCCGGGCGCCGCGATCGCTGGTGATCAGCTCACCAGGTTGCATCGGGGTACGCTCGTGGCAGGAACTGCATTTCCGCCAGCAAAATGCCCAGGTGTTCGCTGTGCAGACCGCGACGGGCATTCAGGTAGAAATAGCTCGGCGCCGTCGGGACGGGCAGGGTGGCGCGGTCGAACACGGCACTGACCGTTGCTTGCCATTGCGCGGCGACAGTGGCGATGTCCGGGCTGATGCCGGCCGCGCACAGACGCTGTTCGCTATCGTCGGCGGCGATCAGTTCGATGGTGAAACGCCAGACTTCCGGGATCGCCGTGAGCATGCGCTGATGGCTTTCTTCAGTGCCGTCGCCCATTCGCTCGATCCACTCGCCGGAGCGGCGCAGGTGATAGGTAACTTCCTTGACCGCTTTGGCGGCGATCCCGGCAATGCGTTCGTCACTGGACTGGCTCAAGCCCTGCAACACCGGCAGGTGCCAGGCGTCGTAGAGGAATTGCTTAAGCATGGTCACCGCGTAGTCGCCATTCGGTTGTTCGACCAGCAGCAGGTTGCGATAGGCGCGCTCATCGCGGCGAAACGCCAAGTGGTCGGCATCACGGCCATCGTTCAGCAGCTCAGCGGCGTATTCCAACCAGTTTCGCGCCTGACCAACGAGGTCGAGGCCGACGTTCATCAGCGCCAATTCTTCTTCCAGTGCCGGGGCCTTGCCGCACCATTGGCACAGACGCTGGCCCTGGATCAGGGCGCTGTCGCCGAGGCGCAGCAGGTATTCGATCAGATCGGTTTTATCGTTCATGGTCGACCTCACATGTGTCCGACTTCGGCCGGCAGTTCGTAGAAACTGGCGTGGCGGTAAACCTTGTCGTCAGAGGGATCGAACAGCGGGTCTTTTTCATCCGGCGACGAAGCGGTGATCAGCGCTGAAGGCACCACCCACAGGCTCACGCCTTCGCTGCGACGGGTGTAGAGCTCGCGGGCGTTCTCGATAGCCATGGTGGTATCAGCGGCATGCACGCTGCCGACGTGTTTATGGTTGAGGCCGTGCTTGCTACGCACGAAAACTTCGAAAAGGGTCCACTGGGACATGTCATTCACTCCACATCAGATGGCCGATCAAGCGGCGTTCTTGTTCTGTTTTTTACGAGCGTGGGCGACCGCGGCTTCGCGGACCCAGGCACCGTCTTCAATGGCTTTTCGGCGGGTGGCGACGCGTTCCTGATTGCACGGGCCGTTGCCCTTGAGCACTTCGTAGAACTCGCTCCACTGGATCTCGCCGAAGTCGTAATGACCGCGCTCGGCGTTCCACTTCAAGTCCGGATCGGGGCAGGTGCAGCCGAGCAGTTCCAGTTGCGGGATGGTCTGGTCGATGAAGCGCTGGCGCAGTTCGTCGTTGCTCTGGCGCTTGATCTTCCAGGCCATCGACTGCGCGCTGTTCGGTGAGTGTTCGTCGCTCGGGCCGAACATCATCAGCGCCGGCCACCACAGACGATTGATCGCGTCCTGAACCATGTCTTTTTGCGCCTGATTGCCGTGGCGCATCATGGTCAGAAGAATTTCGTAGCCCTGGCGCTGGTGGAAACTCTCTTCCTTGCAGATCCGCACCATGGCCCGGGAGTAGGGGCCATACGAGGTGCGCTGCAACACCACCTGATTGACGATCGCCGCGCCATCGACCAGCCAGCCTACCGCGCCCATGTCGGCCCAGTTCAGCGTCGGGTAATTGAAGATGCTCGAATACTTGGCCTTGCCGCTGTGCAGCTTGGCGATCTCTTCGTCGCGATCAGCGCCGAGGGTTTCCATGGCGCTGTACAGATACAGGCCGTGACCAGCCTCGTCCTGAATCTTCGCCATCAATTGCAGTTTGCGTTTGAGCGACGGCGCACGGGTCACCCAGTTGCCTTCCGGCAGCATGCCGACGATCTCGGAGTGGGCGTGCTGGGAAATCTGCCGGATCAGCGTCTGGCGATACGCATCTGGCATCCAGTTCTTGGCTTCGATCTTGATTTCTGAATCGATTTTTTCCTGAAAGGCGCGTTCCTCATCGGACATCTCCGAAAGGTCCTTGATGCGTTTGACGCCTGTTTCTACGAGCTGTGCGTACATTCTTGTTCTCCTGCCTCGGTTTTTTCGAAGGCATGTTCGAGGGCATGGAGAACTTTATAAGTGATACGGAAATTAATATCAAACACAAAATAACGTGTCGTATATTTTTGTGTATCGCTTCCGATCAGTGGTGAAGGGATGTTTTCTGGACAGGGTGATGGTCGCTCAGTAGCATTTGCGCCCTACGGATCTCTCCCATGCGCGTTGTTCGGCGTGGATCTCTCAAGGAATCGATATGAGCGACGTTCCCCGTGACGACAAACCCAAAGTGTTTACGCTGATAAACGGCGAAATACGCGAAAGCCAAATCAGTTTCAGCTCGGTTTCGGGCCTTGATGGTGAAATTCGCGTGCATACCGTTGAGGGCGACCGAATTGACGTGCAGGTGCCTGGATCGAACTTCGCCCTGCGCTTCGATCTGGATGGGGTGCAGAAGGTGCCGGCGGCGCCTGAGCGCGAGCCGGCGGAAGACAAAAAGAAGTCCGCAGAACAGCCGCTGACACCGTTCAACTGGAAAACGTTGCTCATCACCTTCGTGCTGTGGAACGTCGTTGGTGTTGTGATTTCTGGTGTGGTGGGCTTGTTTGTCGCCTTGCTGTATTTCGGCTATCAGTGGCGCGAAGTGGCCAAACGCAAGAAACAGCTGGCCGACGAGTTGGCGCCAGAGACGACTGAGGTGAAGGCCCAAGCGCAGGAAACCGGTTCGAAAATGTCCCGAGAGCGCGTACGCAAAGCGTTGGCCCGCAAACGCTGAACGGCGAAGGCATTGCGCCTTCCCCGCTTCTTAAGGGCCGAATCAGTCCTTGGCGCGCTTATCAATCACATGGCACGCCTTGCCTTCCGAACGCTTGATCGAGAACGGCGGCTGCAGCAATACCCGTGAACTGATCCCGATGTACGTTTTGATGTGCCGACTCAGTTCGCCGCACAGGGCCTTCTGCTGCTCGTCACTCAGGCCCTGATGCTCGGCCTTGAGTTCGACGTGGACATCGACGCTGTCCAGATTGCCGTTGCGATACAGGTGAATCTCGTAGGACTCGGAAAGCTGTTTGATCTTCAGCACCTGTTCTTCAACTTGAGTCGGGAACACGTTGACGCCACGGATGATCAGCATGTCGTCGCTGCGCCCGGTGATCTTGTCGATGCGGCGCATCGGGCGTGCGGTGCCGGGCAGCAAACGGGTGAGGTCGCGGGTGCGATAGCGGATCATCGGCAGGGCTTCTTTGCTCAGCGAGGTGAACACCAGTTCGCCCATCTGCCCGTCCGGCAACACTTCGCCGGTAATCGGATCGATGATTTCCGGGTAGAAATGGTCTTCCCAGATCGTCGGGCCGTCGCGGGTTTCCGCGCATTCCATGGCCACGCCCGGGCCCATTATTTCCGAGAGGCCGTAGATGTCGAGGGCGGTGATGCCCAGGCGTGCTTCGATGGCGCTGCGCAGTTCAGCGGTCCATGGTTCGGCGCCGAAGATACCCAGGCGCAGGGCCAGTTTGTGCGGGTCGATGCCTTGGCGTTCGATCTCGTCGGCGATGTTGAGCATGTACGACGGCGTGACCATGATGATATCGGGCTGGAAATCCTTGATCAGTTGCACTTGTTTTTCGGTCTGGCCGCCGGACATCGGAATCACCGTGCAGCCCAGGCGTTCGGCACCGTAGTGCGCGCCCAGACCACCGGTGAACAGGCCGTAGCCATAGGAAATATGCACCTTGTCGCCGCGTCGACCGCCACCAGCGCGGATCGAACGGGCAACGATGTTGGCCCAGGTGTCGATGTCGTTTTGGGTGTAGCCAACCACCGTCGGTTTGCCGGTGGTGCCGCTGGAGGCGTGCAGACGCACGACGTCATGCATCGGCACGGCAAACATGCCGTAGGGGTAGTTGTCGCGCAGATCGGATTTGGTGGTGAACGGAAACTTCGCCAGATCGTCCAGCGAACGAATGTCGTCCGGGTGTACGCCTAGCGCGTCGAAGCGTTGGCGGTACAGCGGCACGTTGTTGTACGCGTGGTTGAGGCTCCAGCGCAGGCGTTCGAGTTGATGCTGGCGCAATTGATCGACGCTGGCGGTTTCCAGCGGATCCAGTTCAGGGTTGAGCACGGCTTGGGCAATTGGCATGTTCATGACTTCACTCGAATTATTTTTGTGTTTCAGCCCCGTGCTTGCGGGGCGCTGAGTGCATGCCCCAAGGATACCGCTCGGCACCTCGGGAATCGCGGTTCTTTAGTCGGACAAGCGTTCGATCACCAACGCAATGCCCTGGCCGACGCCGATGCACATGGTGCACAGCGCATAACGGCCACTACGTTCTTCCAGTTCGTGCAGGGCAGTGGTGACCAGTCGTGCGCCACTCATGCCCAGCGGATGACCGAGGGCGATGGCGCCGCCGTTCGGGTTGACCCGCGGATCGTCGTCGCCCAGACCCAGCTCACGCAGCACTGCCAAGCCCTGGGCGGCGAAGGCTTCGTTGAGCTCGATAACGTCCATATCGGCAAGACTCAGGTTGGCCAGTTCCAGCACTTTGCGCGTGGCTGGCACCGGGCCGATGCCCATGATTCGTGGTTCGACCCCGGCGGTGGCCATCGCCACTACACGGCCACGGGCCTTCAAGCCGAAGCGCTGGGCGGTTTGTGCATTGGTCAGCAGCAGGGCGCAGGCGCCGTCGTTGACCCCGGACGCGTTGCCGGCGGTGACGCTGCCACCTTCACGGAATGGCGTACCGAGTTTTTGCAGTTGTTCCAGCGTGGTGTCGCCGCGCGGGTGCTCGTCGTGCTCGACCACTTTGGCCGGGCCTTTGCGCTGCGCGATTGCCACGGCGACGATCTCTTTGGCCAGACGTCCATTGGTCTGCGCCGCTGAAGCGCGCTGTTGGCTACGCAGGGCGAAGGCGTCCTGATCAGCACGGGAAATGTTGAACTGTTCGGCGACGTTCTCGGCGGTCTCCGGCATCGAGTCGATGCCGTAGGCTTTCTTCATCAAGGGATTGACGAAACGCCAGCCGATGGTGGTATCGAACAGCTCCGCCGAACGCGAAAACGCAGTTTCAGCCTTGCCCATCACCAACGGCGCGCGGGACATCGATTCGACACCGCCGACCAGCATCAATCCGGCTTCACCGCTGCGAATCGCCCGCGCGGCAGTGCCGATGGCATCCAGACCGGAGCCGCACAAACGGTTGAGCGTGGTGCCCGGCACGCTGACCGGCAGCCCGGCCAGCAGCGCCGACATACGCGCGACGTTGCGGTTGTCTTCGCCGGCCTGATTGGCGCAGCCGTAGATCACATCGTCGACTTGATTCCAGTCCACTTGCGGGTGGCGGCGCAGCAATTCACGCAGCGGCACGGCACCGAGGTCGTCGGCGCGCACGCTGCTCAAGGCTCCGGCGTAGCGCCCGATCGGGGTGCGGACGGCGTCGATGATCAGAGCGTCATTCATGGGGAGTCTCCTGCGCCAGCACCGTGCCGCGCACTTTGTAGGATTTGCCGTGGAACAGGGCGATCAACTGGCCCTGCTGGTTTTCGATGCGAACGTCGTAATTGCCGGTACGGCCCGAGCGCGATTGTTCGGTGCAGCGTGCCGTCAGGGTGTCGCCCAAGTGGGCAGGGGCGATGTAATCGATGCTGCAACCGATCGCCACAGTGGCGTCGTTGTAGCTGTTGCAGGCAAAGGCGAACGCCGAGTCGGCGAGGGCGAACAGAAAACCGCCGTGGCAGGTGCCGTGGCCCTGGATCATGTCGGCGCGCACGCCCATGCCGAGGGTGCAACTGCCGGGCGCGGCGCTGATCAGGCGAATGCCCATGCCCTGAGTGGCGGCGTCACGCTCGAGCATCGTTTGCGCGCAGCGACTGGCGAGGCTCATGGCTTCAAGGCTGGTCATGAAATGTGCTCCCTTCGGCGACTTTGCGGCGCAACAGCAGCGATGGCCGGTAGCGCTCTTCGCCGTAAGTGGCTTGCAGGTTGTCGAGGACGCGGGTGATCTGCGCGAGTCCGATTCGGTCAGCCCAGGCCAGTGGGCCTTGCGGATAATTGACGCCAGCGCGCATCGCCAGATCGATATCCGCCGCCGACGCTACGTCGTGCAGCACGGTGTCGGCAGCTTCGTTGGCGAGCATGGCGACGGTGCGCAACACGGCCAGCCCCGGTGTGTCGCTGAGCAGGCTGACGTGCAGGCCGGCGCGTTGCAGCAGGGCGACGCCTTGATCGCGAGCGCTGTCGCTGATGTCCGCCGAACAACTGATGGCGATGCGTTTGGCTGTGGCGTAATCGAAGGCCAGATCGATCAGGATCAGGTTGCGCAGGCCGTCTTCTTTGGCGCGTTGGCTGGCCATGCGGCCGTCGCTCAGGGCCAGAATGGCCTCGCCGACTCTCAGCAAGCCGCTGCCGTCACGCTGGGTGACGTTGGTTTTCAGGCGCGGGATCAAGTCGTTCAGGGCGCCCAAATCGCCTTCCACCACGCAGTTGTCGACAATCGCATCGCTGCTTATGGATTGCGCGTCAGGACGCTGCGCACCCTCGCTGTAGTCGTAGAAACCACGACCGCTTTTGCGCCCGAAGCGTCCGGCATCCACCAGTTCCTGCTGGATCAGCGACGGCTGAAAACGGGTGTCGCCGTAATAGGCGTCGAACACCGAACAGGTCACCGCATAATTCACATCGTGGCCGATCAGGTCGGTGAGTTCGAACGCGCCCATGGCGAAGCCGCCGGCGTCACGCATCAGGGCATCAAGGGTGGCGCAATCGGCGGCGCCTTCCTGCAACAGGCGCAGGCTTTCGGCGTAGAACGGCCGCGCCACACGGTTGACGATAAAACCCGGCGTCGAGCGGGTGTGTACCGGTTGTTTGCCCCAGGCTTTTGCCGTGTCAAACAAGGTGCTGGCGAGCGCGGGATCACTGGCCAGACCGGAGACGATTTCCACCAGCGGCATCACGGGCGCGGGGTTGAAAAAGTGCAGGCCGAGCAAGCGCTCCGGGCGTTTCAGGTCGGCGGCGATGCGCGTGATCGACAGCGAAGAGGTGTTGCTGGCGAGGATGCAGTGTTCGCTGCACAGGCTTTCCAACTGAGCGAAGAGTGCGCGTTTGACCTCAAGGTTTTCGACAATCGCTTCGATGATCAGCGTGCAGTCGGCCAGCGCTTCGATGGCCTCTACGGCTTGTAAGCGAGCAATGATTGCTGCTCTTTCGGTGGGGGCAAGTTTGCCTTTCTCGACGCGTTTGCCGAGTTGTCGGTCAATGCCATCAATGGCTTGAGCAGCCGCGCCCGGACGGTTGTCCAGCAGCAGCACTGGATGCCCGGCCTGCGCGGCGACATGAGCGATGCCGGCGCCCATTGCGCCGGCACCGATTACGGCGATTTGTGCGTTGCGGTTGAGAGCGTTCATGTTCAGCGACCCTTGAACGCAGGCGTGCGTTTTTCCATGAATGCGCTGACGCCTTCGCGGTAGTCCTCGCTGCGCCCGGCCAGGCGTTGTAGATCGCGCTCAAGTTCCAGTTGTTCGTCGAAGGTGTTGCTGAGGCTCGCATTGAGGCTGCGCTTGATCAGCGCCAGGCCGTAAGTCGGTTGCGTGGCCAGATGGCGGGCGAGCGTCAGGGCTTCGTCGCGCAACTGCGCATCGTCGACGCAGCGATAAATCAAACCCCATTGCTCGGCTTGTTCGGCGCTCAAGCGATTGCCCAGCAGGGCCAAGGCCTTAGCGCGGGCCATGCCGACCAGACGCGGCAGCGTCCAAGTACCACCGGAATCAGGGATCAGACCGATTTTGCAGAACGCCTGAATAAAACTCGCCGAACGCGCCGCCAGCACCAGATCGCAGGCCAGCGGAATGTTCGCCCCGGCCCCGGCTGCCACGCCGTTGACTGCGCAAATCACCGGCATCGGCAGATCACGCAACTGGCGAATCAGCGGGTTATAGAAGGTCTCGATGGACACGCCAAGATCCGGCGCCTCACTGCCCGGCGCCACATTGCGGTCGCTCAGGTCTTGCCCGGCACAGAAGCCGCGACCTTCGCCGGTCAGTAGCAGCACGCGCACTTCAGGGGTCTGCCGCACCTGCTTCAGCGCTTCTTTGACTTCCAGGTGCATGGCGGTGTTGAAGCTGTTTAGCTGATCGGGCCGGTTGAGGCTGAGCAAGGCGACGCCGGCCTCGATGGAAAACAGGATGTGTTCGAAGTTCATGGGCAGGGTTCTCCGGGAGGTCGTTCGATTCGATTACTGGCCGCGAAACTGCGGCGCACGTTTGTCCTGAAAGGCGCGGATGCCTTCATCGCGATCGGCGGTACCGGCCAGCAACGTGAAGGCATGGCGCTCGAAACGCAGGCCGCTGGCCAGATCGGTGTCCATCGCCTTGAGCAGCGCTTCCTTGGCCAGACGCACGGCCAGCGGTGCCTTGGCGGCGATGGCGTGGGCGATCTGCAGGGCGCGTCCGACGGTGAATTCCGGTTGGGTGATTTCGCTGACCAGGCCTGCGCGCAGGGCGTGGCGGGCGTCGATGGCTTCGCCGGTCAAAACCATTTGCATCGCCAGTGACTTGCCGACCGCACGCAATAAACGTTGGGTGCCGCCCGCGCCGGGCATGATTCCGAGGTTGATTTCCGGCTGGCCGAAACGCGCGTCTTCGCCGGCAATCAGGATGTCGGCGTGCATTGCCAACTCGCAGCCGCCGCCGAGGGCGAAGCCGTTGACGGCAGCGATCAGCGGTTTGCTGAAGCGGGTGATGATTTGCCATGAGGCCTGGCGCGGGTCGTTGAGGATGCCGACCAGATCGCGCTCAGCCATTTCCTTGATGTCGGCGCCGGCAGCAAAGGCTTTGCGGCTGCCGGTCAGGACTACGGCGCGGGTATCCGGGTCGGCCTCAGCGGTGCTCAGTTCGGCGGCGAGTTCGCCGAGCAGTTCGGTATTGAGGGCATTCAACGCCTGCGGACGTTGCAGGGTGATCAGGCGCACAGCTTGCAGCTGTTCAACGGCCAGGGTTTGAGGCATGGCAAAGGCCCTCACGGTGTGCGCTCGGCTGCTGCCGGCTTGTTGTTGGTTCGACGTCGGGCGTCGGTTTTGCCGAAGTATAGACTTAACGTGATACGCAAAAGCAACAATGAAATGCTATTAATGTGTCTCAAATAGAATTTCGTCCGGTCTATCACTTTCTGGTTTAGCTCGTTTCGTATTAATCAAATTATTGATAAATAACGAATAAATACTAAATTGTTTAAGGGTCTACGCGCGACAAGCGGTGGCTCTATAAAGCGATACGCTTTTCTTGCTTTTATGTCGTGAAACGATGTGATACAAAACAGGCCTGTTTGCGCATCGCTTTGCGTATCTCACTGCACAACGTCCGGCAAAGGAGCCTGCGATGACCTGTTACAGCCTTGATGGACTGACTCCGGTGGTCGACCCAACCGCCTATGTGCATCCGTCCGCCGTGCTGATCGGCGATGTGATCATCGGGCCGCACTGTTACGTCGGGCCGCTGGCGAGTTTGCGTGGCGACTTCGGCCGCATCGTTCTGGAAGATGGCGCCAACCTGCAGGACACCTGCGTGATGCACGGCTTTCCCGACAGCGACACCGTGGTCGAACGCAACGGCCACATCGGCCACGGCGCGGTGTTGCACGGTTGCCGGATCGGCGCCGATGCACTGGTGGGCATGAATGCGGTAGTGATGGACAACGCGCGGATCGGAGCACGGTCGTTCGTGTCGGCAGCGGCGTTTGTGAAGGCAGGGTTCGAATGCCCCGAGCAGTCGCTGGTGATGGGCGCGCCGGCCAGTATCAAGCGTGAACTCAGCGACCAGGAAGTGGCGTGGAAGCAGGCCGGTACGCGTGAGTATCAGGAACTGGCCCAGCGTTGCCTGACGCAGATGCGAGTCTGCGAACCGTTGAGCGAGCCAGAGCCGAATCGGCCACGGATCAGCGACAGCGGATTGCGGCCCAAGAACAGTTCACTATGAACACCACCCGTTTCGATTCGGTATATTCCTTTCTTTTTTTCAACCCGGTACGCCCATGTCATCACTGACACCTTTGAACCATCTGATTACCCGCTTCCAGGAGCAGACGCCGATCCGCGCCAGTTCCTTGATCATCACGCTGTACGGGGATGCCATCGAACCCCACGGCGGCACGGTGTGGCTGGGCAGTCTGATTCAGTTGCTGGAGCCGATCGGCATCAACGAGCGGCTGATCCGTACCTCAATCTTTCGTTTGACCAAGGAAGGCTGGCTGACCGCCGAGAAAGTCGGCCGGCGCAGCTATTACAGCCTCACCGGCACTGGCCGGCGGCGTTTCGATAAAGCCTTCAAACGGGTTTACAGTTCAACCGTGCCGGCCTGGGACGGTTCGTGGTGCCTGGCGATGCTCACGCAGTTGAGCCAGGACAAGCGCAAGCAGGTGCGCGAAGAGCTCGAATGGCAAGGTTTTGGTGCGATTTCCCCGGCGGTGCTGGCGTGCCCACGCAGTGATCGCGCGGACGTCAACGCCACGTTGCAGGACCTCGGGGCGCTGGAAGACACCATCGTTTTTGAAACCACCGCACAAGACGTGCTGGCCTCCAAAGCCCTGCGGGCGCAGGTGCGCGAGAGTTGGAGCATTGAGGAGCTGGCGGCGCACTACAGCGAGTTTATCCAGTTGTTCCGACCGCTCTGGCAAGCGCTTCGCGAGCAGGAAAACCTGCTGCCGGCAGACTGTTTCATGGCACGTCTCCTGCTTATTCACGAATACCGCAAACTGCTGCTGCGCGACCCGCAACTGCCGGACGAATTGCTCCCCGGCGACTGGGAAGGTCGCGCGGCGCGGCAGTTGTGCCGCAACATCTACCGTTTGATCTACGCCAAGGCCGAAGAGTGGCTGAACACTGCGCTGGAGACTGCTGACGGGCCGTTGCCGGACGTCGGCGAGAGTTTCTATCGACGCTTTGGCGGCTTGAAATAATCGCCACAGCGAGGGAGCCGCACTGTTCAGGAAGAACGCTTGGATTGACGTAGATAATAAAAACAAGCCTGCGTGAGGCCAGACATGATTCCTTCAACTGCACAACGCCGTGACGGCTTCGATCAGTGGATCCATCAGATCAACCAGATCTGCGGCGCCTTCAATGCGCAAACCCTCGGCGCCGGTTTTACCGGGCGCATTCGTGAGTACCAGAGCGGTGCGCTCAAGCTCAGTTTTGTCGACGCCTGCCAGGCGCGGCTGTATCGCACGCCGGCGGAAATCGCCGCGGGCGAGGGCGGCAAATACTTTGCCGTGTTTCAGCTCGAAGGCTCGGCGGGCATGGCCCAGGGCGACAACAAAGCCTTGCTGTCGGCCGGTGATATCACCCTGATCGACGCCTCCCGGCCGAGCGATTTCACCTACCACGAGAACTCCCGGCAGTTGTCGCTGATTCTGCCGACTCATCTGGTGGAGAAGACCCTGCGCTTCAATCAGGTCAAGTGCGGTCACCGCATCCCGGCGAGCTCCCCGATGGCCATGCTTTCGCATCATTTGATCCTCGATGCCACCCGTCAGAAGAACCTTAGCTTGAGTGAAAGCGAAGCGACGCTGGAGGCAATTGTCAGCCTGTTGCGCCCGGCGATCAGCCAAAGCGAAGACTGCAGCGATCTGCATGAACGGATCTTCCAGAAAACCCTGGCGTGCATTGACGAGCACATTCGTTGCGAAGAACTGTGCCCGGAATGGCTGGCGCGGGAAGTCGGGATGTCGGTGCGCGGGCTGTACCGGATTTTCGCGAAGAAGGGCCTGGTGGTGGCCCGTTACATCAAGAATCGACGGCTGGACTTGTGCGCCGAATCCCTGCGTCAGTCGGGGGGCGAGCAGAAACTGTCGGTGCTCGGTTACTCGTGGGGCTTTACCGATTCGAGCCATTTCTCCACAGCGTTCAAATCGCGCTTCGGCATTGCGCCGGGGGAGTACCGCAAGCAGCACGCTTGAGGTTCAGTCGTTCATGCCGTCATCGATTGCGATGCCTTGGGCGCGCATTTCCTTAATCAGCTGTGCTCGCGTGCCGGGCAGGTTGAGCATGGTTTCGTGGCGCAACTGCGCGACTTCGTCGGCGCTGTACGGCGGGTAATTCTTCGGCGCACTGGCACCGGCCATGCCGTCCTCGCGGAGCAGCCAGTTGAGCAGGTCGGCCAGTTGCGCGTTGTTCAGCGCGGACTGCGACATGCCGGGAACGCGCACCAGAAACTCACGGCCGCCGGGGACTTTCAGGAAGTTGCCGACAAAACCGGCCATACGCGGCGTGTCGTTGGCGGCCGAGCCTGTACCGTCGGGCAAGTGGCAACCGGCGCATTGCAGTTGGTAGTTCACGCCGACGCTGTAATTGGCCTGAGCGATGGGGGTTTGTGGCGCCTCGTTGCCCGGCGCGTGGCGTTGGTTCGGGTTGGGGATGGCGCGGGCGTAGACCGACGGTGCGGCTATCGCCAGCGCCAGACCAAGAATGAGCAAATGACGCATGACAACTCCTTCAAAATTCACACAACACCCCTGTGGAAGCGAGCCTGCTCGCGAAGACGCCGGCACATCCAATAGAGCTGTCGCCTGAAACACCGCTTTCGCGAGCAGGCTCGCTCCCACAGGGGAAAGTTGCTGCGCTCTGGTCAGACAGCTACACCCCGAATAATCGAAACCGTGCAGTGATAGATGTGCGATTTCGCCGCCAGGCACCAGTTCACGTCGTTGTTGTTGAACGGCCGGTACGCAGGTTCTTCACTGTCATTACGTGTACACGCGCACTGCGCACAGCTCTGCTTACCGCAGCAGTCGTTGTACGAAATGATGTAGTCCTTGCCATCCGCCGGGTTGCGGCAGGTGCCGATCCAGGTCACTTGCGAGGCTTCGGTGCCCGGCGGGCACGACGTCACTGAACCGCCGCAGCAACTGCACAGAAAGCCGTCGATCGAGCAGTAGCGCCAGTAGTCGCAACTGTTCGGATCACCCGGATCGCCAGCCTTGGGATTGTCCGCCGCCAGTGCCTTGCTGGTGCGATCCAGCGGCAACAGCAGTGGCAGTGCGGCGCCAGCGACCATCAGCGAACCCATGCGCGCCAGCAGTTTGCGTCGCGACGTGGTGTCGGCCACTCGGCGGGCCGAGCGTTCGAACAACAGATCCAGAATTTTCATCAGTCTCTCCCCGCTCAGTGGCTATGGCCGTGGCTGTGGTGATGCGGCTGTGGCTGGCTGTTGAGGTAGTCCTGCAATGTCGCGCTTTGCAGGTGTTCGACCTCGAACAGGCTGTCCAGATGCTCGCGGGAATTGACCAGGCCTTTGGCGCGCAAAGTGCCGGTCTTGTCGATCAGCGCGGCGTAGGGCAGCTTGCCGATCTGATAGGTCATGCCCACTTCGGGGCCGACCACGTAGGTGACGTCGTCGAGTTTGTGTTCGCGGATCAGTGCTTGCTGGGCCTCCATGTCGCCGTCGCTGATGAACACCACGTCGAGGCGGTCAGCTTGCTGTTTAGCGATGGATTTGATCGCCGGCAACAGCGATTTGCAGATCGGGCAGGTCGGCGAGAGGAAGAACAGCAACTGGTTCTTATCCCCGGCGTAACCGAAGTTGACCGGGCGCCCGTGGCGATCGGCGGCGGTGACTTGCGGTGCGGCTTCATTGACTGCGACGCCTTTATCGACCATCAGCGCACCGGCCGGGGCAATGCGCCCGTGCAGCACGCCAATCTGCCGCACCAGCCCCATCACCGCGAACGCCAGGGCAATCAGTAGCACCCACAGCAACACATTGGAAATCATCAGACCTTCCATAAATCACCTACCAATCAATTTGAGCAGAAGAGGGGAGTTGGCCAGCAAGCCATCAGCGGCGGCGTAGATCAGCAGCGCCACGGCACTGGCCGCGACAGTGACGAAACCGTCGAACAGATTCAGGTCGCGAACCAGCGGTGTTGCGCTGGCCAGTAGCGCCACGGCAATCAACACCGCGTTGCGCAGCAGCAAAACCGGACGCAGCGGTTGCACCTGATCGGGCCCTGCGCAGCCGCAATCGATGTCACGACGACCGCGCCACAGATTGATGCCGATGGCCGCCGCATATAGGGCGATCAGCGCCGCCGCCACCCATGCTGCCGGGCCGCGACTGAGGGGAACCAGCAGGGCAAAAGCGATCAAAAGTTCCAGCAACGGAACCACTCGCCCAACCGGACGAACCAGCGACTCGGGCAGCAGTTGATAGTCAGCCAGTTGCCGGGCGAAGCGGGCCGGCGCGCGTAGCTTGTGGGTTGCGGCGCTGGCCAGCAGCACCGCAACCGCGAGCGCACTGGCAAGGATGAAAATCGGGTCAATCGTCATGGCGGCAACCCCTTAATAGCTCATGACCTGAGTCGCGGTTTTGGCGACTTTCGGCATGCTTGCGCTGAGCGTGTTGGTGGTCAGGTCGAAGATCTGCAAGCCGCCCTCGATATCGGCGCCAAGCAGCAGTGGTTTGTCATCACCAGTGGCTTGCAGACTCCACACCGGTTTCGGTGCTTCGAGGGTCGCGAGTTTCTTTCCGGTCTTGAGATCGAAGGCCCAGATCAACGTGCTTGGGTCTTCCCACTTCATCGCTTCGTGGGCGTCGTGCATCAGCACGTACAAGCGATCGAGCTTTGGCGCGACCGCCATCAGTTGCCAGCCACCGGGTGCCCAACCGGTTTTCTTCTCGGCGTCGTTGACCAGCGACCACGACGGCAGGAGCTTCGGCGCATCGCCAGCAAAGTCGACCGGGCGCACGGTGCCGGTGGTGGTGACGAAGTAGTAGGTGTCGCCGACGTTCACCGCGCGTTCGTTGAGCTTCTCGGCATTCGGGTCGAAGAACGGCGTGCGGCTGCGCGCGGTTTCCTGGCCTTGATCGTTGAGCGTGACGACTTGCAGGCTGCCGTCGCCGCACAACGAAGCGAAGCGACGATTGCCCACCGGGTAATTGAGCACGCAACCGGGAATCGCGATTTCGCTGCTGACGGCCCGAGCCTGGGTGTCGACCACGGTCACCGAGGTCGACGGGGTGAAGTTGTAGACGTAGACAAAGCGGTCATCGCCGCTCGGTTTCAGGCCATAGCGCTGGGTCAGGGATTCGGCGCGTTTGCTCGGGATCACCACTTCCCAGGACGGCGACAGGGTCGAGGTGTCCCATGCAGTCAGCACGTCGGTGCGCGTGCCGCGAGTGCCGCGCGAATAGAACAGGTCGGCGCTGAACAGGGTTTTGCGGTCGTGGCTCAGGGCCGACGGCGCGGCAAAACCGGTGGGCACCATGCCGAGGATTTTTTTCTGGTCGGGGTCGACCACGGTGACGCGGCCCATCACGAAGTTTTCGAATTCGACGTCAACCACATAGGCGCGGTGCGCCTCGGGCGGGAACGCGAGCGTGGTCTGGCCGATGGTGTCGGGCGGCAGTTCGGCGCGGGCGCTGTTCAAGCCGAGCAGCAACAGGCTCAAGCCCAGCGCTGACGGTACGGTGATCCGGTTGGTTCGCATTGAAGGGGAACTCCCTGACTGGTGCCCTGAATAGTGGGTGCCAGTGGATTTTGCCTCTGCGCAAGAATCGGGGAATTGCTGTGTCTGCCAAGTGCTTGTGTGTTTGTGCCAGTGTCGTGCGGCGCAATTGGCAGCCGCGCCAAAGCGACTGGCAGACAGGGCAAAACCCGTGTCGTCGCAAGCCCCGACAATCGACACAAATCCCTGTGGGAGCGAGCTTGCTCGCGATGGCGGTCTGGCATTCAACATTGATGGCGACTGACACGCCCTCATCGCGAGCAGGCTCACTCCTACAGGTGACGGTGGGTATTCAATAATTTTCGGGTTGGTCTTCTATGTTCACTCCGCTCAGATTTGCCTTCGCTTCTTTGTTTTCCCTGACAGTGGCCCAAGCCGCCATCGCCGCCGATTGCGCGCCCGACACCCGTCATGGCGCTCAGGTCTTTGCCACTGAATGCGGTGTCTGTCATGCGGTAAAAAAAGACGTCACCGGGATGATGGGGCCGAACCTCAACGGCGTGATCGGGCGAAAATCCGGTTCCCTGGCGGGCTTCAGTTATTCCCCGGCGATGCGCAACAAAGATGTCAGCTGGCAAGCCGAAACCATCGCCGAACTGATCACCCAGCCCCAGGCCTACGTGCCCGGGACCTACATGCCTTATATGGGCCTGGCTTCGGCTGACGACCGTCAGGCCGTGGTGTGTTTCCTCAAATCCAAGGAGGCTTTATGAGCAACGTTGAAGTGCTGCCGCAGGTCGCGGCGTTCATTGATCGTCGGCATGGCTGCTTTATCGATGGTGAATGGCAATTCGCTGAAGGCCCGACGATTGCCGTGGTCAATCCCGCCAGCGGCCAGACCTTGTGTGAAACGCTGGATGCCCCGGCGCAACTGGTCGAGCGCGCCGTGCAGTCGTCCCATGCCGCGTTCAAGTCCGGCATCTGGTCGGGGCTGCGGCCGGCGGATCGCGAGCGCATCCTGCTGAACTTCACTCGTCTGGTCGAGGAACACGGCGAAGAGCTGGCGCAACTGGAAACCCTGAGTCAGGGCAAGTCGATCAACATGGCCCGCGCACTGGATGTGAACGCCACGGTGGAGTTCATGCGCTACATGTCAGGCTGGGCGACCAAGATCGAAGGGCAGACCTTTGACGTGTCGATTCCGTTGCCGCCTGGCACGCGTTTCACCACGTTTACTAAACGCGAACCCGTGGGCGTGGTGGTCGGCATCGTGCCGTGGAATTTCCCGCTGATGATCGCGGCGTGGAAGTTGATGCCGGCGCTGGCCACCGGTTGCACAGTGATCATCAAACCGGCAATGGAAACACCGCTGACGGCGCTGCGTCTGGCGGAATTGGCCGTTGAAGCAGGCATTCCGGCAGGTGTGTTCAATGTGGTCACGGGCGGCGGTACTTCAGTGGGCGGCGCGCTGACTGCGCATCCGCTGGTGAGCAAAGTGTCATTCACCGGTTCCACCGCCGTGGGCAAAACCGTTGGAGTGGCGTGCATGGCCAACATGACCCGTTTTGCGCTGGAACTGGGCGGCAAGAACCCGATGATTCTGCTGGCCGATGCCGACCTCGAAAAAGCCATTCAGGGCGCGCTCCTCGGTGGTTTGCTCAATAACGGTCAGGTGTGTGCGGCGGCTTCACGCTTCTATGTGCATCGTTCGATCCACGACCCATTTGTCGAAGGGCTAGCGGCGGCAGTGTCGGCGTTGCCGATCGGTGCGGGCATGGACGCCGAAGCGGCGATCAATCCGTTGGTGTCGCACAAGCAGCAACAAAGTGTGCTCAAGCACATCGAACTGGCGCGGCGCGAAGGTGCGCGGGTGGTCTGCGGCGGGGAGTTGCTGGATCGTCAGGGATTCTACGTGCAGCCGACGGTGCTGGCAGATGTCGATCACAGCATGGCCGTGGCGCGCGAAGAGGTGTTCGGGCCGGTGTTGGCGGTCATCGCGTTTGATGATGAGGACGAGATGATTGCACTGGTTAACGACAATCCCTACGGCCTGGCGGCGAGTCTGTGGACCAATGATCTGAGCAAGGCGATGAACCTTGTGCCGCGCATCGAGGCCGGTACGGTGTGGGTCAATGCCCACGTACTGCTCGACCCGGCGATGCCGTTTGGCGGGGTGAAGCAATCGGGAATGGGCCGGGAGTTTGGCCGGACGGTGATCGAGGCTTATACCGAACTGAAATCCGTCTGCATCGCGCATTGATTACAGGCAACAAATAACCTGGACAGGCCAATCACCCTTCAGCATTCGTCGACTTGATCAGGTTGTTACGCAATTTCACGATCGATTGCTGCATCTGCGTGAACTCGTCCACGGTCAGCCCGGTTGCGTCGAACAGGCTGCTGCCCGAGGACACGTTGCGCAGGTCTTTGCCGCTTTGGGTCAGGCCGATCCGCACCTGACGCTCGTCCGCCGGGTCGCGTTGACGTTGCAGATAGCCCATGGCTTCGAGTTTTTTCAGGATCGGGGTGAGGGTGTTGGATTCCAGGAACAGCTTTTCGCCGAGACTGCCGACCGTTTGGTCGTCCTGTTCCCAGAGTGCAACGATGGTGATGTATTGGGTGTAGGTCAGGCCGAGCCGTTCGAGGATCGGTTTGTAGGCCTTGCCGAACGCGAGGTTGGTCGAATACACGGCAAAGCACAGGAAGTCGCTGAGTTTGAGATCGGTGGGGGCCAGGGTGTTTTTCATGTTCATCCTCGTGGGTCTGCTGAACCGTTGAAACGTATGGGGCGAACTATACGTCGGATGCGATTTTATCGGGAGTGCTGCTGGTGTTTGAAACGCCAATCGGTTCGCCCGTGAACGCAGGGCGAACCGATTGTATCTCTATCCTATGCGCCTATATCGCATGCGATGTATTTGGCTGAATAAAATCATTCGGTAATGACATTCAACGCCACATCGATGTTGCCGCGAGTGGCTTTCGAGTAGGGGCAGATCTGGTCAGCGGTGTGCGCCAAAGTTTTCGCGATGTCGTCGGCAATGCCCGGTACGCGCAGGGTCAGACGAGCCTGAAGGAAGTAGGCCGGGCCTGTCTGGCCGAGGTCGACTTCGATGTCCACGGACATGTCGGCCGGCAGCACCACATTCAGGTCATTGGCGACCAGGCCGACCGCGGCGGTGTAGCAAGCGGACCAGGCGCCGGCAAACAGTTGCTCGGCAGTTGGGTGCGGCAGGGCGTTGGCAAACACATGGGCCGGTTTGGCGCTGCCCGGCGACGACAGTTGAATGTCGAGGTTACCGTTGTGACCGCGCGAAGTGATGCCGGCGCTGGCAGCGGTGGTGTGGGTTTTGCCGGTGGCCAGGACTTTTTCGATTTTGCTCATGGGATTAATCCTCAAAGACATAATGATTGGAGTTGTTATCGCATGCGGTTAGATCGCATGCGATGTAATAATAATCCTCTTGCCCCAGAGTTCTGTCAACCCGCTCGACAGGCCCCACGCGACGAGTGGTAAACGTTTCCTTCGCGCAAAAAAAACGGGGCGGCCTGATAACGATCAGGCCGCCCCGCGGGTGTTTCAGTCAGTCAGATCAATGCATTTTGCTGTGATCGTGACCTTGCATGTTGGTCAGCGAACGCACGGCGGCCTTCACTTCAACGGTTTCTTTCTCGCCTTTGGCGTTTTCCACAGTCAGGGTCAAAGGCACGGTTTCGCCTTCTTTCAACTGACCGGTCAGGCCCATCAGCATGACGTGGTAGCCGTTTGGATCAAAGCTGACGGCTTTGCCGGCTGGCAGGTCGACCGATTTCACCGGGCCCATGCTCATGACGTCATTCTTCATGGTCATTTCGTGGATCTGCACGTCTTTGGCCACCGGGCTCGCGACGCTGAGCAGCTTGCTGTCGCTGTCGGCGGTGACGGTCATGAATGCGCCGCTGGCGGACTGGGTCGGCACGGTGGCACGTACCCAGGCGTCGCTGACGGTGGTTTGTGCCGACGCCTGAAAAGCCAGGCCCAGCAGGGACAGACCGAACACGACGCGTTTGATGTTGTTCAGAACGGGGTGCATCAGCAAACCTCCATAACAGTAAGCAAATCTTCCGTGCATTCTTCTGCCGAAAGCGATGTGGACAGACCCAGGCGCAGCTCGCCGCGCGAGTCATAAACGTAACTGGTGGCGGTGTGCGAGATGGTGTAGGTGTCGCCGGCCGGCACCTTCTCGAAGAACACGTCGAACTCCTTGGCCGTGGCCTTGGTTTCCTCAAGCGTGCCGTACAGCGCGACGAAGGTAGGGTCGAAGGCTTTCATGTAGGCGTCGAGGATTTCTGGCGTGTCGCGCTCGGGGTCGAGGCTGATGAAGATCACCTGCAAGCGATCGCCATCCTTGCCCATCAGTTTTTTGATTTTGGCCGCGCGGGCGAGCGTGGTGGGGCAGATTGCCGGGCACTGGGTGAAGCCGAAGAACACCATCGGCATCAAACCGCGAAAGCTCGACAGCGTCATGGTTTCGCCGTCGGTGTTCTTCAATTTGAAGGTGCGTCCCATGATCTTGTTACTCAGATCCTTGCCGTACTTGTACGACAGTTGGCCGCGGGTGTCGCAGCCGGCGAGCAGGCCGAGCCCGAGCACGCCCATTCCCGCAAGTACCTTGCGGCGAGTCAACAAAGCCGTCATCTAATACCGCCTTTTGCAGCCCGTCAGTCGGCAGGACTGGCGAGGGGTTAACCGTAAAAGCGGCGCATGATACCAAACTGAACCGGCGAGTCGGTTTTCGATCGGCTGACAGGGTGTCGCAGGGCGACAAAAGGTGTAAGAAAAAGTGACGAGTACTTACTGAATCGTCGCCTCTGCCGCCCGCCAGCCGCCGCCCAGCGCGGTGTACAGATTCACCTCGGCGACCAGTTGCGCCAGGCGATCAGTGATCAAGCCTTGCTGCGAACTGAACAGTGAACGCTGGGCATCAAGGAACACCAGACTGCTGTCGACGCCGCTCTGATAACGGTGTTGCGCCAGGTTGTAGTAGTCCTGTGTGGCTTGCACCAGATCGCGCTGCGCTTGCAATTGCTGCTGATAAGTCGTGCGCGCCGCCAGTCCGTCGGCAACTTCCTGAAACGCCGTTTGAATCGATTTTTCGTATTCGGCGACCGCCACATCTTTCTGCAACTTCGAATAATCCAGGCTCGCGCGCAGGCTGCCGGCATTGAAAATCGGCAGGCTGATCTGCGGCTGAAACGTCCAAGCCCCGGAGCCTGCGCCAAACAGGCCAGACAGGTCACGACTGGAGGTGCCGGCATTGGCGGTCAGGCTGACGCTGGGGAAAAACGCTGCCCGCGCCGCGCCAATATTGGCGTTGGCTGCCTTGAGTTTGTACTCGGCCTGAAGAATGTCCGGCCGCCGTTGCAGCAGATACGACGGTAGCCCCGCCGGCAGTTGTTGCACCAGATCGCTGGCCAACGGCCGCGCCGGTAGGGACTCAGGCACCGGCGCGCCGACCAGCAGCGTCAGGCTGTTCAAGTCCTGCGCGACCTGACGCTGATAGCGCGCCAGATTGGCCCGTGAGGTGTCGACGCTGGTTTTCGCTTGCGCCTGCTCCAGTGCCGACGATTTACCAGCCTCACGGTTGCGCGTGGTCAGGCGCAAGCTCTGTAGATCGGCGGCGAGGGTCTCACGGGTCAGCGCCAGCAGTTCCTGATCGGCGCGCCAGGTCAGGTAGGCGCTGGCGACGTTGGCCACCAGGCTCAACTGCGCGCTGCGGCGAGCTTCTTCGGTCGACAGCCAAGTCTGCAACGCCTGCTCGCTGAGGCTGCGTACGCGGCCGAAAAAGTCCAGCTCATAGGCGCTGATGCCGAGATTGACCGAATAGGTCGAATTGATCAGCGCTTTGCTTTGGGTCACGCTCGGTGGCATGCGCTGGCGCGATTCGCTGGCATTGGCCGACACCGCCGGCCACAGGTCGGCGCGCTGGATACGGTACTGCGCCTGGAACGCTTCGACGTTCAATGCGGCCACGCGCAAATCGCGGTTGTTGACCAGCGCGTGCTCGATCAACTGTTGCAGGGCCGGATCATTGAACAGTGTGCGCCAGTCTTCGTTGCCCGCAGTCTGGTTCGATGCCGGATAGGCTGCACCTTGCGGATATTGCGCAGCACTCGGTGGCGCGGGCCGCTGATAATCGGGAATCAGTGAACAGCCGCCCGCCAGCATTGCCAGGCAGAGCAAGGAAATTCGCAGGGTGGACATCGAACAGCCTCATGCACGGAAGACGGCGGGCACGTCTTGTATCCGTGCCCGTTTTTCAGCAGAACTGCCGGATCAGGCCCCAGCCATCCATTTGGCAAGACCATGCCGGCCACTGACCCCAAGCTTGGCCGTGGCGCGCTTGAGGTAGGTCTCGATCGAACTGTTCTTGACCCACAGCCTTTCGGCCATTTGCGGCACTGTGCCGCCGGTCAGCAAGCCCAGGCAGACTTCTTTCTCGCGCGCTGACAAGGCGATGCCGCTCAATGCCAATCGTTCATCGAACACTCGCGCAAGCGGTGCCTGATCCAGATCAGCCAACGGCAGGCGCGGTTGTTTGGCCAGGGTTTGCCGACTGATCTGCGCATGGCGTTCGATCAGCGGCAGCAGGGTGTCGGACAGGCTCTTGAGAAAAGACAGTTCCGGCAGGGAAAACACGCGCTGGGTATGCGGCCGGTAGAACGAAATGACACAGCGGCGGTTGGAGCTGCGCGACACCAGGTTGCATTGATGGACGCTGTGCTGCGGATGTCGGGATAGAAGCGAGGCTTTCAGTTGAATCAACAGCGAGTCGTTCATCTCGATCATTTTCTGCAACAACGGATGATTGTCCGGGCTCTCCAGCGGATCGCGCGCAGGGAAAGTCTGCGGTAGACCGGCACTGCCCAGCGGCTTGATCTCGACCACGCTGGCTTGACGCTCATCCAGCGTCCATTCGCTCAGATCGACCCGGTTGACCGGCACCAGCGTGTCGACCAACTGGAACATGTTCGTGGCGAAGTGATCATCGCCCGTGCTTGCAATCAGCTCCCCGAGTTGCCAGTAGAAGTGCGGGTTTTCCATATTGCGAATACTACCGGTCAGATTCATATCCTTGTCATCCCTGGTTCAGAGCCATCACTGAATCGTCTGCCGTCGTCAAAGCCGCCCACCCAGTCATTTCTCCTTGAACATGATCTGGGGCAGGATTTAAACCTATACATTTGTCATGCGTCTGTAGGGGAAAACAGGGACACAAAGTGCCAGCATTTCTGATTGTTGGCGCCGGGGTTCTGACGGGACTGATGGCACAACAGTTGTCGCGAATGACTGCCCAGTCACGCCAAAGGCCCTGAAAACGGGGCAGTCGTGATTTCCGGTCGGCAGCGCCTGAGTAAAAGGCGGTATGGGCATGTGGTTCTTTTCCTACAAGCTTTTCAGTATTTCCTCTCCGGATTTTTAGACAATACCTGCGCGATTCGCCTCAATAGAGGCTGTCAGGCGTGTGCGGGCGGGGTGGTTGTCCGGGTTTCAGGTGTCATGTCGGTGGAGAGGCCGATGCTTGAATACGCGACAAATTACATGAGATGGACCTTATGCAGCCTACTTCTGCCAACGCGGCGGACGATCTGTCCGCGCCTGTCGAGACGTTCCCCCTGACCGCCGCCCAACGGGATATCTGGCTTGATCAACTGAGCCGTGGAGATTCGCCGCTGTACAACATTGGTGGTTATGTCGAACTGACCGGGCCATTGGATGCAGATTTGATGTACGCGGCCGTTAAGTCTCTGGTTGCCAGTCACGATGCCTTGCGAACAGTCCTGTTGGTGGGCGCCGGTGCTGACGGTTTGCCGTTGCAACGGTTCGCCCGGTCTCTGCCGGTGTCTATGCCGGTTTTTGATTTTTCCGCGCACCCGGAGCCGCAGTCGGCGGCGCAGGTTCTGATCCAGCAGGCGATGGAACAGACTTACGAGCTGGATGGACACCCGCTTTTTCGTTTCTCTCTGATCCGCCTGGACAACGACCGTCACTGGCTCGCCACCCAGGCCCATCATCTGATCCTCGATGGCTGGGGGTTTGGTCAGATGCTCAAAGCGCTCGGCGAGATTTACAGCGCGCTGACCCAAGGGCAACAACCGCAGATGCGGACGCCTTCCTACGCTGAGTTCATCCAGGACGACGCGCGTTATCACCACTCTGTTCGTCATACGCGCGACCGTGCCTACTGGCTCGACAAGTACCGGACAGTCCCGGAACCGCTGCTAGTGCCACGTTATCGCGAGCGTTTTGCCAAACGGGCAGCGGCGACCCTGACACACGTTCAAGCCTTTCCTTCGCTGCTGCACGAACGCATGAAACACACGGCCCGACAGTCAGGCGGCTCGGCATTCCATGTGTTGCTGGCGGCACTGCACGTCTATTTCAGCCGCACCTTGCAGCGTGATGAATGGGTTGTCGGGCTGCCGATTCTCAACCGTTCCGGTGCCCGATTCAAAGCGACGCTCGGGTTATTTACCCAGGTCAGTGCGGTGTGTCTGTGCTTTGGCCGGGAGCAGTCGTTCGCGCAATTGGTCCGGGCCATTGGTGATGAACTGAAACAGGATTTCCGCCACCAGCGTTTCGCCCTGAGCGAGATGAATCGCGTACTCGGCCTGATGCGCGAAGAGCGTTCGCAGCTTTTTGAAGTGTCGGTGTCCTACGAACAGGATGATCATGATTACCGCTATGGCGCGGCGTTGGGGCATACGGTCAAGGTTTCCAATCGCCACGAGGCCACACCGTTGGCGATTCACCTGCGCAGCAACCGTCACAACGACAAAGTGTGGCTGCATCTGGTCTACAACGAGGCATTTTTCGAGACCGATGAGATCGAGGCGCTGGCGGCACGGTTACTGTCGATTCTGGAGCAAGGGCTGGAGTGCCCGGAGCTTTCGGTGAGCGATTTTTGCCTGAGTACTGAATCCGAATCGATGCTGCTGCAGCAATGGAACGACACGCTATTGGAGTGTCCGCAAGGCCAAACGATTCATCAGCGCTTCGAAGCGCAAGCGGCTGAGCGACCGGACGCAATTGCGGCGGTTTATCAGGGGCAATCGTTGACGTTTGCTGAACTCAATGGCCGGGCCAATGCCCTGGCCCAGCGCTTGATCGACCTCGGTGTGCGGCCGGATCAGCGCGTGGCGATTATCGCTTATCGCGGGCTGGACACTTTGGTCGGTTTGCTGGCCATCCTCAAGAGCGGGGCAGGTTACGTACCGATTGATCCACAGCATCCTGCCGAGCGTTTGAGTTATCTGCTTGGCGACAGCGCACCGATCGTCGTATTGACCCAGAGTGTTCTGCGCGATCGGCTACCGGTGCTGGACGTGCCGGTTCTTGAACTCGATCTGGAGGGTGGGTCGGCGACTGTTTCCAACCCCGAAGTGCCGGGATTGACCACGGCCAATCTCGCCTATGTGATTTACACCTCCGGCTCCACTGGCCTGCCAAAAGGCGTGATGGTCGAGCACCGCACGCTGAGCAATCTGGTGGATTGGCACTGTGACGTCTTTGAACTGCGTGCCGGCCACCACACCTCAAGCCTCGCCGGGTTCGGCTTCGACGCTATGGCCTGGGAAGTCTGGCCGGCGCTGTGTGCCGGCGCGACTTTGCATCTGGCGCCCAGCCACGAGGCCAGTGAAGACATTGATGCCTTGCTCGCCTGGTGGCGCGCCCAGCCGTTGGACGTGAGTTTCCTGCCGACACCCATCGCTGAATATGTTTTCAGCCGCGAACTTGACCACCCGACACTGCGCACCTTGCTGATCGGCGGTGATCGCCTGCGTCAGTTCAATCGGCAGCAATCCTTCGAAGTGATCAACAACTACGGGCCGACCGAAGCCACGGTGGTTGCGACCTCAGGCCGGATCGAGTCCGGGCAGGCGGTGCATATCGGCAGGCCGGTGAGCAACACAAAAGTGTACTTGTTGGACGAGCAGCAACGGCCGGTGCCGATTGGCATTACGGGCGAATTGTATGTCGGCGGCGCCGGAGTCGCCCGAGGCTATCTGAACCGGGCAGACCTGACCGCCGAGCGCTTCCTCGACGATCCTTTCAGTCATGCGCCCCGCGCGCGCATGTACCGCACCGGCGACCTCGCGCGCTGGCGTGCCAACGGCAATCTCGAATACCTGGGGCGCAACGACGATCAAGTGAAAATCCGGGGCGTGCGAATTGAGCCGGGCGAAATCGAAACCGCGCTTGTCAGTTACGACGCGGTACAGGACGCCGTGGTGCTGGTTCGCGACGGGCAACTGCTGGCGTGGTTTACCGAGCGCCAGCCGCTGGATATCAATCAGTTGCACGCGCACCTGAAAACCCGCCTGACCAGCGCCATGCTGCCAAGCGCCTATGTGCGCCTGACCTCGTTGCCGCTGACCGCCAACGGCAAGCTCGACCGCAAAGCCTTGCCGGCGCCGGGGCCGGAGGCGTTGATTCGCCGCGAATATGAAGCACCGCAAGGCGCAGTGGAAACTGCGCTGGCGCAAATCTGGGCCGAACTGCTGCAAGTCGAGCGCGTAGGACGCCACGATCATTTCTTCGAACTGGGCGGGCATTCGTTGATGGCCGTGATCCTGATCGAACGCATGCGCCAGATCGATCTGAGCAGCGACGTCCGTGTGCTGTTCAGTCAGCCGACATTGGCAGCGCTGGCGGCTTCGGTGGGGTCGGGGCGTGAGGTCGAAGTGCCGGAAAACCTTATCGCAGCGGATTGCACCCACCTCACGCCGGACATTTTGACGCTGGTGCAACTGGATCAGCCGACCATCGACCGCATTGTCGCCACAGTGCCGGGTGGCGCGGCCAACGTGCAGGACATCTATCCGTTGGCGCCATTACAGGAAGGCATTCTCTACCACCACATCACTGCCGCGCAGGGTGATCCGTACCTGCTGCAATCGCGGCTGGCATTCGACAGTGTCGAGCGGGTCGAATCCTTCGCCGACGCGTTGCGTCAGGTCATGGCCCGTCACGACATTCTGCGCACCGCAGTGGTCTGGGAAGGGTTGACCACGCCAGTGCAGGTGGTGTGGCGCGAGGCGATTCTGCCCGTGGAGGAAGTCGTTCTTGATCCCGCTCAAGGCGCGATCATCGATCAATTGCACGAGCGCTTCGACGCCCGCCGTTATCGCCTTGATGTCAGCCAGGCACCGCTGATTCGCCTGGTGTATGCCCGTGATCCGGCCTTCGGCAGGGTAGTCGGCATCTTGCTGTTCCATCACTTGGCGATGGACCACGTTGCGCTTGAGGTGATGCGCGGCGAGATGCAGGCCAGCCTGTCCGGGCAGGTCGAGCCGCTGGCGCCACCGGTGCCGTATCGCAACTATGTGGCGCAGGTGCGCCTGGGAGTCAGCGAGCAGGAGCACGAGGCGTTCTTTCGCGAGATGCTCGGCGATATCGACGAGCCCACTTTGCCGTTCGGTCTGCAAGAGGTGCACGGTGATGGTCGCGGCATCGAAGAAGCGCAGCAAACACTGAAAGAGGGCGTGTATCAGCGCTTGCGCAGCCAGGCGCGGCAGGCCGGCGTCAGCATCGCCAGCCTGATTCATCTGGCGTGGGCGCGGGTGCTGGCGGCGACTTCAGGCCAGGAGCGAGTGGTATTCGGTACCGTGCTGATGGGGCGCATGCAAGGCGGCGAGGGCGCTGACCGGGCGCTTGGCGTCTTCATCAATACCTTGCCGCTGCGCATCGATGTCGATACGGGTGTTCTGGCTGGGATGCAGGCGACGCATGCACGGCTGACCGCGCTGCTGGGGCATGAGCACGCCTCGCTGGCACTGGCTCAGCGTTGCAGTGGTGTGGCGTCGCCATCGCCGCTGTTCAGTGCGTTACTCAACTACCGACACACAGACCCCAGCGAGCTGCTTGGGCCGGCACGTCAGGCGTGGCAAGGTATCGAAACGTTGGCCAATGAGGAGCGCACCAATTATCCGCTGACCCTGAGTGTGGACGATCTGGGCAGCGACCTGCGCCTGACCGCCAGAACGGTGGCAGGGATCGGCGCGCAACGGATCTGCGGTTATGTGCAAGCAGCCTTGAGCGGCTTGGTGGACGCTCTGGAGCAGGCACCGCAACAACCGCTCAACCGCTTGCCGATTTTGCAGACTCAGGAGCTGCAACGCTTACTCATCGAGTTCAACGCTACTGAAGTCGATTGCCCGCTGGAGCAACCGCTTCACGCACTGTTTGAGGCGCAGGTCAGGCGCAGACCGGATGCCATCGCAGTGCAATCCGAGCAAGGACGTCTGACCTATCGCGAGCTCAATACGCGCGCCAATCGACTGGCCCATCACCTGCGTGAAATCGGTGTGCAACCGGATGCGCGAGTGGCGATTTGCGTCGAGCGTGGACTGGATCTGGTGATCGGTCTGCTTGGCATTCTCAAGGCAGGCGGGGCGTATGTGCCGCTGGATCCGGATTATCCGCTGGAGCGCTTGAGTTACATGCTCAAGGACAGTGTGCCGGTCGCGGTGCTGGTGCATGAGGCTACACGCAATCTGCTTGGCCAATCCGAGGTGGCGCTGATCGATCTCGACCACAGCCAGTGGCAGGATCAACCGGAGAACGATCCGCAAGTGCCCGGCCTGAGTGCTTCAAACCTCGCCTACATGATCTACACCTCCGGCTCCACCGGACTGCCGAAAGGCGTCATGGTCGAGCACCGCAGCGCCTGCAACATGGTGCATTGGGGCTCGCAGATCAGTCCGCCAACCGAACACGGCGCGCTGTTGCAAAAGGCGCCGTTCAGTTTTGACAGTTCGGTATGGGAAATTTTCTGGCCGCTGTGTTCCGGTCTGCGTCTGATATTGGCGCGGCCCGACGGCAACCGTGATTCAGCCTATGTGGTGCAGACGATTCGCGAGCAGCAGGTCACCGTGGTCAAGTTCGTACCGGCGCTGCTCCAGCATTTCATCGAGCAGGACGATGTCGAGCAGTGCACCAGCCTGACTGACGTACTCAACGGTGGCGGTGAACTCAGCGCCACGCTGGCCCGCCAAGTGCGCGAGCGCCTGCCGTGGGTACGCCTGCATAACGTCTATGGCCCGACTGAGAGCACCGTCGACAGCACCGGTTGGACGCTGGAGCCGCATATGCCGGTGCCGGACAGCGTGGTGCCAATCGGCAAGGCACTGGCCAACACGCGGCTGTACGTTCTCGATGCCCATGATCAACCAGTGCCGCTGGGAGTTTGCGGTCAGTTGCACATCGGCGGAGTCGGCGTGGCGCGCGGTTATCTGGGACTGCCCGAGATGCAGGCCGAGCGCTTTATAGACAGTCCGTTTGTGCAGGATGATCGGCTTTATCGAACCGGCGATCTGGTGCGCTACAGCAGTGACGGCAACCTGCAATTTCTGGGTCGCAACGATTTCCAGGTCAAACTGCGCGGTCTGCGCCTGGAACCGGGGGAAATCGAGGCGCGGCTGATCGAGCATCCGGCGGTGCGTGAAGCAGTGGTGATGGTGCGTGATGAGCGTCTGGTGGCCTGGTACACCGTGCGTGCCGGCGTTGTTGCACCAAGTCTGGGGGATTTGCGCGCGCATGTGCTGGGGTGTTTGCCGGAGTACATGGTGCCCGGGGCTTTTGTGCAGCTCGACGCGCTGCCATTGACGCCCAACGACAAGATTGATCGCAAGGCCTTACCGGAACCGGGTGTGGAGGCGGTGCTCAACCGACCTTACGAAGCGCCCGAAGGTGAAGTTGAAAATACCGTGGCGCAGATCTGGGCGCTGGTGCTCAACGTCAATCAGATCAGTCGTCACGACAACTTCTTCGAGCTGGGTGGGCACTCTTTGCTGGCGGTGAGTCTGGTGGCGCGCATGCGTCAGGCCGGGCTGCATGTCGATGCGCGGACGCTGTTCAGTCAGCCAACATTGGCAGCGTTGGCAGCGCAGACCACCCGGCAGGCGAAACAGGTGGAAATCGCTCAGACCACCATCCCGAACCTGAACCGCAAACGCCGCCTCTGACAGGGAGTTCTCCCCCCTGTAGGAGCTGCCGCAGGCTGCGATCTTTTGACTTTGACTTTAAAAAGCCAGATCAAAAGATCGCAGCCTTCGGCAGCGCCTACACAGAAAATCAAAGCGCCGCGGCCCTTGGTGAGTACGGCTTGTCCCCGCTTCCCATGTCAGACACCCAAGCCCCGATGTTTTAGTTTTTCCAGGCTGCGCGCCGCTTGCACGGACTGGCTGCTGCGCGCTCCTTTTTCCCGTATTTACAGCAGGTTACTCCATGCATTTCAGCGAACTGATGGCTGTTATTTCGACCCGTGCGATCCGCCTTCAACAGGAAGATGAAGACCTGGTCATTCTGGGTGACGACGCGCTGGATGACGCGTTGTGGGACAGCCTCGCTGCGCACAAGGCGCAACTGCTGGAACTGGTCGCCAGCTATGGGGGGGACTGGCTGAGCCCGGCGTTCCGGATCACGCCGGACATGCTGCCGCTGGTGACGCTGGATCAGGACAGCCTCGACCGCATCATCGCCACGGTGCCGGGCGGCGCGGCGAATCTGCAGGACATTTACCCGTTGGCGCCGTTGCAGGAGGGCATGCTGTACCTGCACCTGTCGGCACCCGCAGGCGATCCGTATGTGTCGCAAGCGCGATTCGCTTTCGACAACCGTGAACGACTGGATGCGTTCGCCCAAGCGCTGCAATGGATGATCGGACGCCATGACATCCTGCGTACTTCTTTCATCTGGGAGCGGCTGGACGAGCCGCTGCAAGTGGTTCAGCGCAAGGCTTCGCTGAGCTGTGAAGAGGACGAGTTGCAGGGCCGCGGTGATGTGCTGCAGCAGTTGCTGGATCGCTATGACCCGAAGTTCTTCCGCCTTGACGTGCAGCAGGCACCGCTGTTGCGGCTGGTGTTCGCGCAAGATCCGGCGAACGGGCGAGTGGTCGCGCTCCTGCTGTTTCACCACTTGATCATGGATCACATCGCACTGGACGTGGTGCGCCGCGAAGCGCAGGCGTATTTGCTCGGGCAGACCGCTCAGGTCGCCGCGCCCGTGCCTTACCGTGACCACTTGGCGCGGGCGCGTATGGGCGCCAGTGAACAGGCGCATGAGGCGTTTTTCCGCGAGATGCTTGCTGACATTGACGAGCCGACGCTGCCTTGCGGTTTGCAGGACGTTCAAGGCGACGGGCAGGCCATCGAGGAAACCTGGTTGATGCTCGACAGTGACTTGAGCCGAGCACTGCGTGCGCGTGCGCGGCAATTGGGCGTGAGCGTGGCAAGCCTGATGCACCTGGCGCTGGCGCGGGTGTTGGGCCAATTGTCCGGGCGTACGGCGGTGGTGTTCGGCACCGTGTTGCTCGGGCGGATGGAGGCGGGCGAGGGCGGTGAGCAGGCGTTGGGAATGTTCATCAATACGTTGCCGCTGCGGGTGGATGTCGGTGAGGAGAGTGTTCACGCCGCCGTGCTGAAGACCCACCGTCGCCTGACTGCGTTGCTCGCCCATGAGCAGGCCTCGCTGGCGCTGGCCCAACGTTGCAGTGCGGTGGCAGTGCCGACGCCGTTGTTCAGCGCAATCCTCAACTACCGTCACAGCGCCGTCGAAGAAGTCGCCGAGGTGATTGATATCGCGCCCGGCGTTCAGGTGTTGGGCGCCCGGGAACGCACCAACTACCCGTTGACCGTCAACATCGATGACCTCGGCGAGGATTTGCGCATTACCGCGCTGGCGGACGCCAGCCTCGGCGCCGAGCGTATTGCCCGTTACTTGCACACGGCGCTGGAAGGCTTGGTTGAAGCGTTGCAAGCCGATCCGCAAAAGTCGCTGCACAGCCTGAATATTTTGCCGGCCAAGGAACGTGAACAACTGCTGCACGGCATTAACGCGCCGCTGGCACAGTTCCCCGATACGCCACTGATCCATCAACAATTTGAAGCCCATGCGCAGGCCCGGCCGGACGCCACTGCGTTGATCTTCGGTGAACAAACCCTGAGCTATGGCGAACTGAATCGTCGCGCCAATCAGGTTGCACATCACTTGCTGGCGCTGGGCATTCGCGCGGACGACCGTGTCGCCATCTGCGTCGAGCGCGGCCCGCAAATGATCATCGGCTTGCTTGGCGTACTGAAGGCTGGCGCCGGTTATGTGCCGATCGATCCGGCGTATCCACTGGATCGAATCGCTTTCACGCTGCAGGACAGCGCGCCGGTCGCGGTGTTGATGCAAGCGGCGACGCGCGACCGCGTGGCGGATCTCGACGTGCCGACAGTTGATCTCGACAGCGCTCATTTACGCGCCGAATTCGCCACTGACCCGCAGATCCCGGAACTGACCCCGGCGCACTTGGCGTATGTGATCTACACCTCCGGATCCACCGGTTTGCCCAAAGGCGTGATGGTCGAACACCGCAACGTCTCGCGACTGTTTTCGTCCACTCATGACTGGTTTCAATTCAACCCGCAGGACATCTGGGCGCTGTTCCACTCTTTTGCCTTCGATTTCTCGGTATGGGAAATCTGGGGCGCGCTGAGTTTTGGTGGGCAGTTGCTGCTGGTGCCGCAAGCCGTCAGCCGTTCACCGGACGACTGCTATGCGCTGCTGTGCCGTACCGGCGTCACCGTGCTTAACCAGACGCCGAGCGCGTTCCGGCAAATGGTCGCCGCACAGGCCCGCAGCCCGTTGCAGCATTCCTTGCGAGAAGTGATTTTTGGTGGCGAGGCGCTGGAGCCGGGCCTGCTTAAACCGTGGTACGCGCGAGTTGGCAATGCCGGTACGCGGTTGGTGAACATGTACGGCATCACCGAAACCACGGTGCACGTGACCTACCGACCGCTGGTCGCGGCGGACGCGCAATTGATGGGCGTAAGCCCGATTGGTGTACGCATACCCGACCTGCAACTGTACGTGCTCGACGCGCAACGCGAACCGGTGCCGGTCGGTGTGACCGGCGAGTTGTACGTCGGCGGCGCCGGGGTTGCCCGTGGCTATCTCAACCGCCCGGACCTGACCGCCGAACGCTTTATTGCCGACCCGTTCAGCGGCCATGCCGAGGCGCGTTTGTACAAGACCGGCGATCTTGCTCGCTGGGCCGCAGACGGCAGTCTTCAATACCTGGGGCGTAACGACGACCAGGTGAAAGTCCGCGGTTTCCGAATCGAACTCGGCGAGATTGAAGCACGCCTGGCCGCTTGCGCAGGCGTGCGCGAAGCGGTGGTGATTGCACGTGAAGACAGCCCCGGCGAGCAGCGTCTGGTGGCGTACTGGCTGGCTGACGAGGGCGTTGAGCCCAGTGCTGCGCAGTTGCGCGATCACCTGCAGGCTTCGTTGGCCGAGTACATGGTGCCGAGCGCCTTCGTGCGCCTCGATGCCTATCCGCTGACCCCCAACGGCAAACTTGATCGCAAGGCCTTGCCGCCACCGGACAGCGATGCGTTCGCCCGGCGTGGTTTCGAGGCGCCGGTGGGTGAGGTGGAAGCGCTCATCGCTGGAATCTGGCAGATCCTGCTCGGCGTCGAACAGGTCGGCCGGCATGACAACTTCTTCGAACTCGGTGGTCATTCACTGCTGGCGGTGAAGCTGATCGAGCGTATGCGCCAACACGAAATGCATTGCGACGTGCGCGTGCTGTTCGGCCAGCCGAGCGTGGCGGCGCTGGCGGCGACCTTGAGCACAGCCAGTGTCAGCGTGGTGCCGGGCAATCTGATCGAGCCCGGTTGCACGCACATCACCCCCGACATGCTGCCGTTGGCCACACTGGATCAGATCGGCATCGACCGGGTCATCGCCAGTGTGCCCGGCGGCGTCGCCAATGTGCAGGACATCTATGGGCTGGCGCCGTTGCAGGCGGGGATTCTCTATCACCACCTGGCAACCAGCGCCGGCGATCCCTATGTGTTGCAGGCGCAATTCGCGTTTGACGGTCTGGCGCAGATCAAAACCTTTGTCCGCGCCTTGAATGAGGTGATTGGCCGTCACGATATTCTGCGCACCAGTGTGGTCTGGGAAGGGCTGGAAGAACCGGTACAGGTGGTGTGGCGCGAGGCACCGCTGGCGCTGGAACGGGTCGATTCCGACGAACTCGACGGCGAAGTACTGGAGCAAATGCAGGCACGCTTCGATCCGCGTATTGCGACAAAAACAGCACGCCTGAATCTCAACCAAGCACCGCTGATGCGCTTTGCCTATACCGAAGATCAGCCGCATAACCGGTGGATCGGGATACTTTTGCTGCATCACATCGTGCTCGACCACACGGCACTGGAGGTGCTGGTAGCGGAAGTGAACGACGTCATGCACGGCCGGACAATCGATGTACCGGCGCCGGTGCAATATCGTAATTACGTAGCGCAGGCGCGGCTTGGCGCAAGCGAAGCAGTCCATGAGGCGTTCTTTCGCGACATGCTCGGCGATATCGACGAACCGACCCTGGCGTTCGGTTTGCAGGACGTGCACGGCGACGGCAGCGATATTCTCGACAGTCATGCAGCTCTGGACGCCGGCCTCGGCGAGCGTCTGCGCGAGCAGTCGCGTCGGCTCGGCATCAGTATTGCGAGTCTGGTGCATCAGGCGTGGGCGCAGGTGTTGGCGAAAGTCTCCGGTCAGCAGGATGTGGTGTTCGGCACCGTGTTGCTGGGCCGGATGCAGGGCGGCGAGGGCGCCGACCGTGCGCTGGGCATGTTCATCAATACGTTGCCGCTGCGCGTCAGCGTGGCCGCCGCGTCGGTGCAGGACAGCGTGCGCGCCACTCATCAATGCCTGGCGCAATTGCTCGGGCACGAGCAGGCATCGTTGGCGCTGGCTCAGCGTTGCAGCGGCGTATCGGCTGCACTGCCGCTGTTCAGCACCTTGCTCAACTATCGTCACAGTGCGGCGGATTCGGCGGCGCTGGCGTGGCAGGGCATTGAGATTCTCAGCTCTCGCGAACGCAGCAACTACCCGTTGGTGGTCAGCGTCGACGACCTTGGTAACGCTTTCCGACTGAGCGTGCAGGCAGTGCCACAAGTGGATGGCGCGCAGGTATGCGATTACTTGCAAACGGCGTTGCACGGTCTGGTGACAGCGCTCGAACACACGCCTGACGCGCCGCTGCAGAAGCTGTCAATCTTGTCGCCGAGTGAGCGCCAACGGGTCTTGGTGGGCTTCAACATCACCGGCCGTGACTACCCGAGTGGGCAGCCCATCCAGCGTTTGTTCGAAGCGCAAGTTGCGGCGCACCCCGATGCATGGGCGGCGGTGCAGGGTGAGCAGCGCCTGAGCTATCGCGAACTGAACCAGCGTGCCAACCGCGTGGCGCACCACCTGATCGGCCTCGGTGTGCAACCGGATGATCGTGTCGCCGTTTGCTTGCGTCGCGGCCCGGACATGCTAGTGGCGCTGCTGGCGATTCTCAAGGCTGGCGCCTGTTATGTGCCGGTCGATCCGACCCATCCGCGCGAGCGTATCGCTTATCTGTTGCAGGACAGCGAGCCGGTGGCGGTGCTCGCCCAGCCTTCGACGCGCGATCTCCCGGGAAGCGTGCCGGTGATCGACCTGCACGGTGATGACTGGCAGCGCTTCCCGCAGACCAATCCTCAGTTGCCGGCACTGAATCCGGGGCATCTCGCCTATGTGATCTACACCTCCGGCTCCACCGGCCAGCCCAAAGGCGTGATGGTCGAACACCGTACTCTGGAAAACCTCGTGCACTGGCACGCTCAAGCCTTCGACCTGCACGCCGGTAGCCACACCGCGAGTGTCGCCGGCTTCGGTTTTGATGCGATGGCGTGGGAAGTCTGGCCGGCGTTGTGTGTCGGCGCGACCTTGCACCTGCCGCCCGAATCCATTGGCAATGAACACCTTGATGAACTGCTCGACTGGTGGCGTGCGCAGCCATTGCAGGTGAGTTTCCTGCCGACGCCGGTGGCCGACTATGCGTTCAGTCGCCATCTGGGGCATCCGACGTTGCGCACGCTGTTGATCGGCGGCGACAAGCTGCGGCAGTTCCCGCGTGATCAGTCCTTCGACGTGATCAATAACTACGGCCCGACCGAGGCCACGGTGGTGGCGACGTCGGGGCGGATCGAATGCGGGCAGGTGCTGCATATCGGGCGGCCGATTGCCAATGCCCGAGTCTATCTGCTGGACAGCCAGCAGCAGCCGGTGCCGGTGGGTGTGCAAGGTGAACTGTATGTCGGCGGCGCCGGTGTCGCACGGGGTTATCTGAATCGCCCGCAATTGACTGCCGCGCAGTTCCTTGACGATCCATTCAGTGACGAGCCGAACGCCCGGATGTACCGTACCGGCGACCAGGCACGCTGGCTGGCCGACGGCAACATCGAATACCTGGGCCGCAATGACGATCAGGTCAAACTGCGCGGCGTGCGTGTCGAACTCGGTGAAATCGAAGCCGCACTCAGTGCTCACAATGCGGTGCAGGATGTCGTGGTGCTGGTGCGCGACGGGCGGCTGGTCGCGTGGTTCACCGAACGCGAATCTGTCGAAATTGCCGGACTGCTTACCCATTTGCAGGCCCGATTGCCGGACGCCCTGATCCCTGCAGCCTATGTGCGTCTGGACGCTTTGCCGTTGACGGCCAACGGCAAACTCGATCGCAAGGCGCTGCCCGAACCCGATGAAAGTGCGTGGCTCAGCCGCGCCTATGAAGCACCGCAAGGCCCGGTGGAAACCGCGTTGGCGCAGATCTGGGCGACTGTACTCAAGGTTGATCAAGTCGGCCGTCACGACAACTTCTTTGAACTCGGTGGCCATTCGCTGTTGGCGGTGAGCCTGATCGAATGCATGCGCCAGATCGGCCTGAGCGCCGATGTGCGCGTGCTGTTCAACCAGCCGACCCTGGCGGCGCTGGCCGCAGCCGTGGGGCGCGGGCGCGAAATCGATGTACCGGCCAATCGCATCCCAGCCAATTGCACGTGCATCACCCCTGACATGCTGACCCTGACCGATCTGGATCAGGCCAGCATCGAACGCATCGTCGCCACTGTGCCCGGTGGTGCGGCCAATGTGCAGGAGATTTACCCGCTGGCACCGTTGCAGGAAGGCATTCTCTATCACCACATCAGCGCCGCAGACGGTGATCCTTACTTGCTGCAGTCACGTCTGGCATTCGCTGACATCGGGCATTTGCACGCCTTTGCCGAGGCGTTGCAAAGCGTGATCGCACGTCACGACATCCTGCGCACCAGCGTGGTTTGGGAAGGGCTGTCGAACCCGCAGCAAGTGGTCTGGCGTCAGGCGCCGATGAGCGTGCAAGCCGTTGCGCTGGAGCCAACCGGCGGTGACATCCTCGGGCAGTTGCACGGGCGATTCGATGCCCGCCACTTCCGTCTCGACCTTGGCCAGGCGCCACTGTTGCGTCTGGTGTATGCCCACGACCCGGCCCATGACCGAGTGGTGGGGATGTTGCTGTTTCACCATATCGCCCTCGATCACACGGCGCTGGAGGTAGTGCGCCACGAGATGCAGGCCAGTCTGCTGGGCAGCACCGAACCGCTGCCTGCCGCGGCACCGTATCGCAACTACGTGGCCCAGGCTCGCCATGGCGTCAGCGAGCACGAACACGAAAACTTCTTCCGCGAGATGCTCGGCGATATCGACGAACCGACCCTGCCATTCGGCTTGCGCGACGTACAGGGTGATGGCCGTGATATCGAGGAGCATGTGCTGGCGCTGCCGGCCGGGCTGAGCCAGCGTTTGCGTGTTCAGGCCCGGTTGTTCGGCGTCAGTGCGGCCAGCCTGTTCCATTTGGCCTGGGCGCAAGTACTGGCAGCGACAGCCGCTCAGCAACACGTTGTTTTCGGCACCGTGTTGCTGGGACGGATGCAAGCAGGTGAGGGCGCTGACCGGGCGCTTGGGGTGTTCATCAATACCTTGCCTTTGCGCATGGACATTGATGACCGCAGCGTCGGCGACGCGGTTCTGAGTTTGCACAAGCGGCTGGCCGCGCTGCTGGGGCATGAGCACGCGTCCCTCGCCCTGGCGCAACGTTGCAGTGGTGTGGCGGCACCGTTGCCGCTGTTCAGTTCGGTACTCAACTATCGACACAGCGTCGAGCGATCAGCGTCGGCACAGGCCTGGCAAGGCATCGAATTCCTCGCCCATGACGGGCGCACCAATTATCCGCTGACCCTCAGCGTCAATGACTTGGGCGAGGGGTTCAACCTGGCGGTCCTGACCCCGAGCCACGTCGGCGCGCAGCGGGTTTGCGATCTGATGCATACCGCTATCGCGTCGCTGGTGATGGCGCTGGAACACAACCCCGAACAGCCACTGAGTCGCCTTTCAGTCCTGCCCGCGTTTGAGCGCGATCGGGTGCTGCACGATTTCAACGCCAGTAGCGCCGATTACCCTGTCAGTCAGACCGTGCACGGATTGTTCGAAGCGCAGGTTCTGCGCACACCCCATGCGTTGGCTGTGCAGGCGGGTGAGCAGCGATTGAGCTTCTTGCAACTCAACCAACAGGCCAATCGCCTGGCGCATTACCTTGTCGGGATGGGTGTGGGGCCGGATACGCGAGTGGCGATCTGTCTCAAGCGCGGCCCGCAGATGCTGGTCGGGTTGTTGGCGATCCTCAAGGCCGGCGCTGCCTATGTGCCGATCGACCCGGCTTATCCGGCGGAGCGCATCACTTACCTGCTGAGCGACAGTGCGCCATTGGCGGTGCTGGTACTGGACACGCGGTTGCCGGGTGAGGTGACGGTGCCCTTGATCGATCTTGGCGAAGACCACTGGCAGGATTTATCGGCGGACAATCCCCGGATCAACGGCTTGACCACGCACAACCTCGCCTACGTGATCTACACCTCCGGCTCCACCGGCCAGCCCAAAGGCGTGATGGTCGAACACCGGACCCTGGAAAACCTCGTGCACTGGCACGCTCAAGCCTTCGACCTGCATACCGGCAGCCACACTTCGAGTGTCGCCGGCTTCGGTTTTGATGCGATGGCGTGGGAGGTTTGGCCGGCGTTGTGTGTCGGTGCGACCTTGCACCTGCCGCCCGAATCCATTGGCAATGAACACCTTGATGAACTGCTCGACTGGTGGCGGTCGCAGCCGTTACAGGTCAGTTTTTTGCCGACGCCGGTGGCCGAATATGCGTTCAGCCGCGAGTTGGGCCACCCGACCTTGCGCACGCTGTTGATTGGCGGCGACAAGTTGCGGCAGTTCCCGCGTGATCAGACCTTCGACGTGATCAATAACTACGGCCCGACCGAGGCCACGGTGGTGGCGACATCGGGGCGGATCGAATGCGGGCAGGTTCTGCCCATCGGGCGGCCGATTGCCAATGCCAGGGCCTATGTACTCGATGCGCAACAGCGTCCGGTGCCAGTTGGCGTCGCGGGTGAGTTGTACGTCGGTGGTGCGGGCGTCGCGCGGGGTTATCTGAACCGTGACGATTTGACTGCCGAGCGGTTCATCAACGACCCGTTCGGCCCCCAGGGTGCGCGTATGTACCGCACCGGAGACCTGGTGCGCTGGCTGGCCGACGGCAATATCGAATACCTGGGCCGCAACGACGATCAGGTCAAACTGCGCGGTGTACGGATCGAACCGGGCGAAATCGATGCGGCGCTCGCCAGCCATCCAGCGGTGCAGGAAGCGGTAACGCTGGTGCGCGACGGGCAATTGCTGGCCTGGTTTACCGAGCGCACGTCAGTCGCTATCGAGGACTTGCGCAAGCATCTGCAAAACCGCTTGCCACAAGCCTTGGTGCCGGCGGCCTACGTGCGACTGGACGCTTTGCCGCTGACCGCCAACGGCAAACTCGATCGCAAGGCTCTGCCCGAACCGGATCAAAGTGCATGGCTCAGCCGCGCCTATGAGGCACCGCAAGGCCCGGTGGAAACCGCGCTGGCGCGGATCTGGGCCGAGGTCTTGAAAGTCGAACAGGTTGGCCGCCACGACAACTTCTTTGAACTCGGTGGGCATTCGTTGCTGGCAGTGAGTGTTATCGAACGCATGCGCCAGATCGGCCTGAGCAGCGATGTGCGCGTGCTGTTCAACCAGCCGACCCTCGCGGCGTTGGCTGCTGCGGTGGGCAGTGGTCGCGAAATCGACGTACCGGCCAATCGCATTCCAGCCGATTGCACGCGCATCACCCCGGACATGCTGACCCTGACCGATCTGGATCAGGCCAGTATCGATCGGGTCGTCGCCACGGTGCCGGGTGGCGCGGCCAACGTGCAGGATATTTACCCGCTGGCGCCGTTGCAGGAAGGCATTCTTTACCACCACATCACTGCCGCCGAACGCGACCCGTACGTGCTGCAATCGCGAATGGCATTCGCCAGCGTCGAGCGCGTCGAGGCCTTCGCCAACGCGCTGCGGCAAATCATGCAGCGCCACGATATTTTGCGTACGGCCATCGTCTGGCAGGGCTTGGCCGCGCCGCTTCAGGTGGTGTGGCGTCATGCCGAGTTACTGGTGCAGGAGGTTGCGATCGAGCAACTGCTGGAACAGCGCCTGGATCTCAGTCAGGCGCCGTTGATTCGGCTGCTGTATGCCCGCGATCCGGCCAATGACCGCGTGGCGGGGCTGTTGTTGTTCCATCACATCGCCCTGGATCACACCGCGCTGGAAGTGGTGCGTCACGAGATGCAGGCGAGTCTGCTGGGGCTGACCGAGCCGTTACCGGCGGCGGTGCCGTATCGCAACTACGTGGCACAGGCCCGATTGGGCATCAGTGAACAGGAGCACGAGGCGTTTTTCCGCGACATGCTCGGTGACATCAATGAGCCGACCTTGCCGTTCGGTTTAAGTGAGGTGAACGGCTCGGCCAGTGCTTTTGAGGAAACCGCTCTGGCTTTGCCCGAGGCATTGGCGCAACGCTTGCGCAGTCAGGCGCGACAAGGGGGCATCAGCGTTGCAAGTCTGTTTCACCTGGCATGGGCGCAGGTACTGGCGGCCACCTCCGGGCAAGAACGCGTGGTCTTCGGCACCGTGCTGATGGGGCGGATGCAGGGTGGGGCGGGGGCCGATCGCGGGCTGGGGATGTTCATCAACACCTTGCCACTGCGCGTGGATGTCGGCGACCAACCGGTGCGTGTCGCGCTCAAGGCGACGCATGCGCGACTCACCGGACTGCTTGGACACGAGCACGCTTCGCTGGCTCTGGCCCAGCGTTGTAGCGGTGTCGCTGCGCCGGCGCCGCTGTTCAGCGCGATGCTCAACTATCGGCACAGCAACGCAACCCAAACGCAAGCGCACCCGGCCTGGCAGGGCATCGAGACGCTGGCGGGCGAAGAACGCACCAACTATCCGCTGAGCCTCAATGTCGACGATTTGGGCGCGGGTTTCAGAATCACTGCGATTACCTCGGTAGAGGTCAGCTCGCAACGGATCTGTGCTTACGTGCAAACGGCGTTGAGCGTGCTGGTGGAGGCACTGGAGCAGGCGCCGCAAAAACCGCTCAATCGCCTGTCGATCCTGCCCGATCAGGAGCGCCAGCGACTGCTGTTCGACTTTAACGCCACCACGGTTGACTACAACCTGGAGCAAACCCTGCACGGCATGTTCGAGGCGCAAGTGCTGCGAACCCCGCAAGCGCCAGCGGTGCAAGTCGGTGACCAGCGCTTGAGCTTCGAGCAATTGAACGAGCGCGCCAACCGCTTGGCCCATCACCTGCGCGATCTTGGCGTACAGCCGGATTCGCGGGTGGCGATCGGCGTCGAGCGCAGTGTGCAAATGGTCATTGGCTTGCTGGCGATTCTCAAGGCGGGTGGCGGGTATGTGCCACTCGATCCGGATTATCCACCGGAACGCATCGCTTACATGCTCGCCGACAGCGCTCCCGTGGTGCTGCTGGTGCAGAGCGCTACGGCCGGGTTGGCGGCTGAAGTGGCTGTGCCGGTGATCAATCTGGATCAGGAAACCTGGCAGGACTTGTCGGCGGACAATCCGCCAGTCGCCGGGCTGACCCCCAACCATCTGGCCTACGTGATCTACACCTCCGGTTCTACCGGCCAGCCCAAAGGTGTGGCCAACGAGCACTCGGCAGTGGTGAACCGCCTGCTGTGGATGCAGGACGCTTACGCGCTGACACCGGCGGACGCGGTGCTGCAAAAAACGCCGTTCAGCTTCGACGTGTCGGTCTGGGAGTTTTTCTGGCCGCTGATGACCGGTGCGCGGCTGGTGCTGGCCCGTCCCGGCGGACACAAGGAGCCGGCCTACCTGAGTGAAGTGATCGAAAGCGAGAACATCACCACCGTGCATTTCGTGCCATCGATGCTCGATGTGTTTCTCGCCCACGGCCAGACCGAGCGTTGCACAGGGCTGCGTCAGGTCATGTGCAGCGGCGAAGCGTTGCCCGGCAGTCTGGTGCGGCGTTTCAAACAACAATTGCCGGCCAGCGAACTGCACAACCTATACGGCCCGACCGAAGCGGCGGTGGATGTCACGGCCTGGCATTGCACCGGATCTTGCGAAGACATTCCAGACAACACGCCGATCGGCAAACCGATCGCCAATACCCGGATGTACATCCTCGATGCGTGGCAACAACCAGTGCCGCAAGGCGTGGTCGGCGAGTTGTACATCGGCGGTGTGCAAGTGGCGCGGGGGTATTTGAACCGTGCCGAGCTGAGCGCCGAACGGTTCCTCAACGATCCGTTCAGTGATCAGATGCACGCGCGGATGTACCGCACCGGCGACATTGCCCGCTACCGTGCCGACGGCAATATCGAGTACCTGGGGCGCAACGACGACCAGGTGAAAATCCGTGGGCTGCGCATCGAGCTTGGCGAGATTCAGGCAGGCCTGACACAGATCGGCGGCTTGCAGGAAGCGGTCGTGGTTGCTCGCGAAGATGTTCCAGGGGACAAACGCCTGGTGGCCTATTACACCGGCGCACGGCTGGACGTCGACATTCTGCGTGCGGCGTTGCTGCAGCATCTGCCGGACTACATGGTCCCGGCGATTTTCGTCCATCTCGACCGCTTGCCGCTCAGCCCCAACGGCAAACTTGATCGCAAGGCGTTGCCTGTAGCGAATCAGCACTCGGTGAGCAGCCGCGAATACGAAGCGCCGGTCGGTGAGCTGGAAATCATCCTGGCGCGGCTCTGGTGCGAGTTGCTCAACGTCGAGCGGGTAGGGCGTCACGACCATTTCTTCGAATTGGGTGGGCATTCGTTGCTGGCGGTGAGTCTGGTCGGACGCCTGCAACAGGAAGGCATGGAAGCTGACGTCAGGGCGTTGTTTGAACACCCGACCCTGGCCGGTTACGCGGCAATCACGGAAAGAATGGAGATCGTCCTGTGAACGTGAACGAACTGTTGGTGACGTTGAAGGAAAAAGACATCCAGTTGGCGGTCACCGATGACCAGTTACGGGTCAACGGCAACAAACAGGCGTTGAGCGAGCCGGCCCTGCTGGCGTTGCTGCGCGAGCACAAGCCGGCGCTGATCGAATTGATCAAGGCCGGGACGTACTCGGCAGCGAGAGCGGGGCAAGTCGAGGTGCCGGTCAATGGCATCGTCCCAGGCACCACGCGAATCACGTCGGCGATGCTGACGCTCGCCGAGTTGAGTCAGGACCGTCTCGATCAATTGGTCGACACCGTCCCCGGTGGCGCCGCCAATGTGCAGGACATCTATCCGCTGACACCGTTGCAGGAAGGCATCCTCTACCACCATGTCAGTGCCACCCATGGCGATCCGTACGTCATGCAGGCGCATTTTGCGTTCAGCGGGCGCGAGCGCTTGCAGGCGTTCGTCCAGGCCTTGCAGACCGTGATCGACCGTCACGACATTTTGCGCACGGCGGTGTTCTGGGAGGGCCTGGATACGCCGTTGCAAGTGGTCTTGAGAACCGCCGAGCTGCCGCTGGAAGAGGTGCCGTTGGAAGTGGCCGACGGTGACGTGCTGACGCAGTTGCACAAGCGTTTCGACGCCCGGCATTTTCGCCTCGATGTCACCCGTGCGCCGCTGTTGCGTCTGGTCCACGCGTGGGATCCGCGCGAGGAGCGCATCGTCGCCATGTTGCTGTTTCATCACATGGCGATGGACCATTCCGCGCTCGCGGTGGTCAGCGAAGAGCTGCAAGCCTGTCTGTCCGGATTCGCTGCTCGATTGGGGCCGCCCGTGCCGTTTCGCAACTACGTGGCACACGCTCGATTGGGGATCAGCGAGCAGGAACATGAAGCCTTTTTCCGCGACATGCTCGGTGACATTGACGAGCCGACATTGCCGTTTGGTTTGCAAGGCGTCCACGGTGACGGCAGCGATATCGAGGAGCTCAGTCTGGCGATTGATCCGCTACTCGGTCAGCGTTTGCGGGCACAGGCACGGTTGCTGGGGGTGAGTGTCGCGAGCCTGTTTCATCTCGGTTGGGCGCAGGTCTTGAGCGCGCTGACCGGTAAATCGAATGTGGTATTTGGCACCGTGCTGATGGGGCGGATGCAAGGCGCTGAATCCACCGACCGCGCCTTGGGGATTTTCATCAACACGTTGCCGTTGCGGGTCGATGCAGGGGCGCAAGCGGCGGGCGAGGCAGTGAAGGCCACCCATGCGCGCCTGACCACCCTGATGCGCCACGAACACGCGCCGCTGGCGCTGGCCCAGCGTTGCAGTGGCGTGGTGGCGTCTTCGCCGTTGTTCAGCACGCTGCTCAATTACCGGCACAGCGCGTCGAGTGCCAATGCCAGCGCCGAGGCGCTCGCAGCCTGGGAGGGCATCAGCGTTTTGCGTTCGGAAGAACGTACCAACTACCCGCTGACCCTGAGCATCGACGATTTTGCTGACCGCTTCAGCCTGACGTTACTCGCCAGTACCGAGGTCGACCCCCACCGAATCTGCACCTACATGCTGTGCGCGGTGGAAAATCTGCTGCTGGCCCTGGAGCGCGCATCAGACACCCCGTTGAATCAATTGCCGGTGTTGCCGCCGGCCGAGCGCGAGCAGGTTGTGTCGGGGTTCAACGCCACTCACGTCGAGTACCCGCCGGCGCAGCCCCTTCATCATCGTTTTGAGGCTCAGGTTGTCGCCCGGCCCGACGCGTTGGCGGCGGTGTATCTGGGTGAGCCATTGACGTTCGCCGAGTTGAACCATAAGGCCAACGCCCTGGCCCACTATCTGATCGGGCTGGGCGTGAAACCCGACGATCGGGTGGCGATTGTCGCCCGACGCGGCCTGCAAACCCTGGTCGGATTGCTGGCGATTCTCAAGGCCGGGGCCGCTTACGTACCGGTGGACCCGGCGCACCCCGCCGAGCGCTTGAGCTACCTGCTCAGCGACAGTGCGCCGGTGGCTGTGCTGACATCCAGTGATCTTGCGCAACGCCTGCCCGTTCTGGACGTGCCGGTGATCGATCTTGACCCATGCACCTGGCCGCTGGGCACTACCCACAATCCCCAGGTGCCCGGCCTGAATCCCTCGCATCTGGCCTATGTGATTTACACCTCCGGCTCCACCGGACTGCCCAAAGGGGTGATGGTCGAGCACCACACGCTGTGCAATCTGGTTGACTGGCACTGTGCGGCCTTCGATTTATGCGCCGGTCGCCACACCTCAAGTCTGGCCGGGTTCGGTTTCGATGCCATGGCATGGGAAATCTGGCCGGCGCTGTGTGCAGGCGCGACCTTGCATATCGCGCCGGCTCACGAGGGCAGTGAAGACATTGATGCCTTGCTCGCCTGGTGGCGTGCGCAGCCGTTGGACGTGAGTTTTCTGCCGACGCCGGTTGCCGAGTACGCCTTCAGCCAGAACCTGGAACATCCGACCCTGCGCACGCTGCTGATCGGTGGCGACCGGTTGCGGCAGTTTTCGCGCAATCAGCACTTCGACGTGATCAACAACTACGGCCCGACCGAGACCACCGTGGTGGCAACGTCCGGGCGCATCGAGGCTGGCGATGGGTTGCACATCGGTAAACCGGTGAGCAATGCGACGGTGTATCTGCTCGATGCTCAACAGCGTCCGGTACCGATTGGTGTGACGGGAGAGTTGTATGTCGGCGGCAGCGGTGTTGCCCGCGGCTATCTGAATCGGCCGGACCTGAGCGCCGAACGCTTCCTGCGCGATCCATTCAGCCGCGTACCTCAAGCGCGGATGTACCGAACTGGCGACCTGGCACGCTGGCGGGTCGACGGCACCCTCGAATACCTGGGGCGCAACGATGATCAAGTGAAGATCCGTGGCGTGCGCATCGAGTTGGGGGAAATCGAGAACCGCCTCAACCAACTCCCCGGCATTCAGGAGGCGGTGTTGCTGGCTCGCGAGGATGAACCGGGGCAGACACGACTGGTGGCGTATTTCACCGAGCAGGCGCAGGTTCAGCCATTGGCCGTGGCTGAACTGCGCGCGCAGCTTCTGACGCAGTTGCCCGAGTACATGGTGCCGTCAGCCTTCGTGAAACTTGATGCGCTGCCGCTGACCGCCAACGGCAAACTCGACCGCAAGGCCTTGCCCAAACCTGAGCGCTCGGCGCTGTTCACCCGGGCATACGAGGCGCCGCTGGGTGAAGTGGAAACCACGTTGGCGCAGATCTGGGCCGAGGTGCTGCAGGTTGAACGGGTCGGGCGTCGGGATCACTTTTTCGAGTCGGGAGGCCATTCGTTGCTGGCCATGCGCATGGTCGCGCAAGTACGACAGCGCCTGGGCGTCGAGCTTGCGCTAGGCGAGTTGTTCGCCAATGCCGAACTGGCGGCGGTGGCGCAAGCGTTGACCCAGGCTGGGCGCTGTACACAGCCGCCGATTCTGGCCGTGCCGCGCGAAGGGGCGCTGCCGCTGTCATTTTCCCAGCAGCGATTCTGGTTTCTGGCGCAGATGGAAGGTGCCAACACGGCGTACAACATCCCGATCGGCCTGCGCTTGCGAGGCGTGCTTGACGACAATGCGCTGCAACGGGCGCTGGCCCGCATCGTCGCGCGCCACGAGACCCTGCGCAGTCGTTTTGCCCCGTTCAACGGCGACGCACAGGTGCGGATTACACCGGTGGACAGCGGTTTGCTGTTGCGCGTCGAGGATTTGCGTCTGCACCCGGCGGCTGACGAGGCTTTGCTCGCGCTGATTCAGGGCGAGGCATCGGGGCCGTTCGATCTGGAGGGCGATCCATTGATTCGCGGACGGCTGGTGCGGTTGGCGGACGATCACCATGTGCTGTTGATTACTCTGCACCACATCATCTCGGACGGCTGGTCGATGGGCGTGCTGACCCGCGAACTGATGGCGCTGTATCAGGCGTTCAGGCATGGCGAGGACGATCCGTTGCCGCCGCTGGCGTTGCAGTACACCGACTACGCGCTGTGGCAACGCCGCTGGTTGAGCGGCGACGTATTGCAGCGCCAGAGTGAATACTGGCAACGCACGCTGGCCGACGCGCCGGCCTTGCTCACGCTGCCCACCGACCGTCCGCGCCCGGCGCAACAGGACTATGCCGGCAGCAGCGTCGAGGTGCGCCTGGACGAGCGCTTGAGCGCTGCGCTCAAAGCCTTGAGTCAGCGTCATGGCGTGACCTTTTACATGACGGTGATGAGTGCCTGGGCGATGGTGCTCAGTCGCTTGTCCGGGCAGGCTGATGTGGTGATTGGCTCACCGGTGGCCAACCGCTCGCGAGCCGAAATCGAAGGTTTGATCGGCCTGTTCGTCAACACCCTCGCATTGCGCATCGATACCTCGGGAGCGCTGAGCGTCGAAGCGTTGCTGTCGCGGGTCAAGGCGCTGACGCTGCAAGCCCAGGCGCATCAGGATCTGCCGTTCGAACAAGTGGTGGAAATCACCCGGCCGGTGCGCAGTCTGGCGCACAGCCCGCTGTTCCAGACCATGCTCAACTGGCGTAACAGCGATGGCCCGGCGCTGGCCTTGGGTGAGCTCACGCTGGAGGCCGTCGCGGAGCCAAGCCACTTCGCCAAGTTCGACCTGACGCTGACCCTGGGCGACGCGCAGGGCGTTATCGGCGGCTGGCTGGAGTACGCCACGGCACTGTTCGATGAAGCAACGGCGCAGCGGTTTGTCGGTTACTTCCAGCAGTTGCTGCAGGCGATGGTCAGCAATGATCAAGCGGTGCTGGAACACGTGCCACTTGTCGATGACGAGGAACGCCAGCGATTGCTGGTCGACTTCAACGCCACTGAACGGGAGTATCCGCAAACCTTGACCGTTCACCGCGTGTTTGAACAGCACGCGGCGGCGCGGGGCGAAGCCGTTGCGGCGGTGCATGGCGCGCAAGCGTTGAGTTACGCCGAGTTGAACCGCAAGGCCAACCAACTGGCCCATTACTTGATGGCTCAGGGCGTAAGTCCCGGCGACCCTGTGGCGATTCTGTTGCCGCGCTCGCTGGATCTGTTGATCGCGCAACTGGCGATCATCAAATGCGCGGCGGCGTACCTGCCGCTGGACATCAACGCGCCTGCCGACCGTCAGGCGTTCATGGTTCAGGACTGTCAGGCGGCGGCCTTGCTGACGGCGACCGGTGCCGTATTCGATGACCCGGTGCTCCGGATTGATCTGGATGCCCTGGCACTCGACGGGCAACCGTCGCACAACCCGCAACTGCCGCAGTCGGCAGAGTCTTTGGCGTACATCATGTACACCTCCGGCTCAACCGGTACACCGAAGGGCGTGATGGTGCCACACAGGGCGATCACCCGGCTGGTGATCAATAACGGCTACGCCGATTTCAATCCGCTTGATCGGGTGGCCTTCGCTTCCAACCCGGCATTCGATGCCAGCACGATGGATGTCTGGGGGGCGCTGCTCAACGGTGCTCAGGTTGCAGTGATCGACCCTGCCACCTTGCTCGACCCGCAGGCGTTCGGGCACGAGTTGCGCCGCTGCGGGGTGACCATCCTGTTTGTCACCACCGCGCTGTTCAACCAGTACGTGCAACTGATTCCCGAGGCACTCAAAGGTCTGCGAATCCTGCTGTGCGGTGGTGAACGGGGTGATCCGGCGGCGTTTCGCGCTTTGTTGGCGCAGGCGCCGGATCTGCGTCTGGTGCACTGCTACGGCCCGACGGAAACCACGACCTACGCCACTACTTTTGAAGTGCGCTCTGTTGCGAACGATGCCGACAGCGTGTCGATCGGTGGCCCGATTTCCAACACCCGTGCGTATGTGCTCGATGCCCATCAGCAACCGGTGCCGTTTGGTGTAATCGGTGAGCTGTATATCGGCGGGCAGGGCGTTGCGTTGGGTTACTTGAATCGACCTGAACTGACTGCCGAGAAATTCCTCCGCGATCCGTTCAGCGCCAAGCCTGAGGCAATGATGTACCGCACCGGAGATCTGGTGCGCTGGTTGGCGCCGGGGCAACTGGAGTGCATCGGGCGCAACGACGATCAGGTGAAGATTCGCGGCTTCCGCATCGAGTTGGGTGAAATCGAAAACCGCCTGTTGAGCTGTCCGGGCGTCAAGGAAGCGGTGGTACTGGCCCGGCGCGACGGACAGGAACCGATTCGCCTGGTGGCCTATTACACGGCGCATGATGCCAGTCTGCAAAGCGCCACCCTGCGTGCGCTGCTGCAAGCACGCCTGCCGGAGTACATGGTGCCTGCGGCCTGGGTGCGCCTCGACACGCTGCCGCTGAACAACAATGGCAAGGTCGATCGCAAGGCGTTGCCGGAGCCGACACCGCAAGCCTTGCTCAGTCGCGTTTACGAACCGCCGACCAATCCCGTGGAGGCGAATCTTGCACGGCTTTGGGCTGAGGTGTTGCAGGTCGAGCGCGTCGGCCGCCACGACAACTTCTTTGAACTGGGCGGGCATTCATTGTTGGCGGTGCGTCTGGTCAGCCTGCTGCAACAGAACAACCAGACGATCACTCTGGCCGAACTGTTCCAGCATCCGACTGTGGAGTCTGCGGCAACGCTGCTCAGCTCGCGCACCGGTGTTGCCGAGCCGCAAAACGGTCTGGTCGTGGTGCGTGCCGGCCGTCATGGCACACCGTTGTTCCTGGTGCATGAATTCAGCGGCCGGGACGTGTATTTCCCGGCGCTGGGCACGCACATCGCCGGTGAGTTCCCCATCTATGGCTTGCCGGGCATCGACCTCGGGCAACCCCAATTACGCACGATGGAATGCCTCGCGGCGCGACTGGTCGGGATTATCCGTGCGCAGCAGCCTAGTGGGCCGTATCGGTTGGCCGGCTGGTCGTTCGGTGGCGTATTGGCGTATGAAATTGCCCTGCAGTTGCTCGGCATGGATGAGTGGGTGGAATTCCTCGGCTTGATCGATACCTATGTGCCGCGTCTGGCCGACCCGGATAAGGCACGCTGGAACGATGCCCATGTGCACAAGCGCCAATTGTTGCTGCACTGTACGGCGCATTGGGCCGGGCAGGGTGCCGAGGGGCAGCAAGCCCTGGCTCGCCTGGCCCTGCTGCAGACCGAGCTGGAGCCGATGGCGTTCGGAGAGCTGTTCGAGCGCTGCCGGGAACAACAATTGTTGCGTCCGGAACTGGCGGCGATCGCTTCGACGGACGCCTGGCACTACCTCGACCGGGAAGTGGCCCACGGGCATGCGCTGGCGCACTACCGGATTGCTCCGATTCCGCTACCACTGCATTTACTGCGCGCTCAGGAGCGCTCGGCGCAAATGTCACTGTTCAGCCCGACGCGGGGTTGGGCCGAAGAGCTGCCTGCGGGTTTGCTGCATTGCATCGACGTACCCGGGGATCACCAGAGCATGATGAAGGCGCCGCATATCGGTGCCCTGGGACAAGCGCTGGGTCAGGCACTGGACGGGGCGAAGGTTCCTGCGCCCGTCACTTATCAGCCGTTGTTGACGGTGCAGACCGGCCACCCCGGGCATGCACCGATCTTTTGCGTACCCGGCGCGGGTGACAGCGTCACCGGGTTTATCCACCTGACCGAGGCGCTCGGGCCGGAGTGGCCGATTCACGGTCTGCAACCGCGCGGTCTCGACGGCGCCACGGTGCCGCACAGTCAGGTCGAGGCCGCCGCCAGGTTTTATCTGCAAGCCATCGAGCAACTCTACCCGCAAGGTCCGGTGCACCTGATCGGCCATTCATTCGGTGGTTGGGTCGCCCACGCCATGGCCGCGCAATTGCAGGATGCCGGGCGCAAGGTCGCCTCGTTGACCCTGATCGACAGCGAAGCACCCGGGGGTAAAGGTGTGGTGGGTAAACCGTACACGACCACTGCTGCGCTACAGCGCTTGATCGAGGCGTTGCAGCTGTCTTCCGGTAAATCGCTGGGTATCGATGCGAAGGCGTTTGCCGAGGCTGACGACGCTTTGCAAATGCGCCTGTTGCACCAAGGCATGGTGCGTGCCGGCGTACTGTCCGCACGCTCATCCGAACAGGCGATGCATGGCCCGGTGCGCACCTTTGCCACTGCGCTGCGCACTGTTTACCAGCCACGCCAGGCTTACACCGGCCTGGTGCGGCTGGCGCTGGTCGACGACCCGACGCTGGACGCGGCGGGCAATCAGCGCGAGCAAGCGGCGATGGTCGAAGGCTGGCAGCGCCAAGTGACGGATCTGGCGGTGTGGTACGGGCCGGGCAACCACTTCACGATTCTCAAAGCGCCCAACGCCTTCAGTCTTGCGGCGTGGTGGCATGACGGCTTGTCGGTGCCGGTTAACGAAGTGCTGTCCTGAGTGTTGTTTATCTACCAGAGCCCGGCCGCTGGCCGGGTTCAATCCTGAACGGACTTGTGGTCATTTATGGAAAATTCGAAGTTGCGCAAAGTCGGTATGGGATTGGCGTTGGTGGCGCTGGCCGGGTTGGTGTTCTATGCGGTAAAGGCGCCGGCCGAGGCGCCGCAGTACCTGACTGCCACGGTTGAACGCAGTGATATCGAAAATGCGGTGCTGGCCACCGGGTTGCTCGAAGGTATCAAGCAGGTGGACGTCGGTGCGCAAGTGTCCGGCCAGTTGAAGTCGCTCAAGGTCAAGGTGGGCGACAAGGTGAAAAAGGGCCAGTGGCTGGCAGAAATCGATCCGCTGGTGTTGCAGAACACCCTGCGTCAGGCCCAGGTCGATGAGGAAAACCTGCAAGCGCAAAAACGCGCCACGCAGGCCCAACTCAGGCAGACCAAGGCGATTTACGAACGCTACAAGAACTTGCAGGACGACGCATCGATCTCGCGCCAGGACTTCGAAACCGCGCAGTCTGACTACGAAGTGCAGCAGGCCAATCTGATGTCACTGGACGCGCAGATCAAGAGTGCGCACATCCAGATCGACACCGCCAAGGTCAACCTGGCCTACACACGAATCGTCGCGCCGATCGATGGCGACGTGGTCGGCATCGTTACTCAAGAAGGCCAGACCGTTATCGCAAACCAGTTGGCGCCGATCCTGCTGAAATTGGCGGATCTGGACACCATGACCGTCAAGGCGCAGGTTTCCGAGGCCGACGTGATTCATATCATGCCGGGGCAGGAGGTGTATTTCACCATTCTCGGCGAGGACAAACGCTATTACGGCAAGCTGCGCGGCACTGAACCGGCACCGCAGAACTTTCTCGAAACGCCGCCCGCCGGCACGCCAAAACAGAACACGGCGGTGTTCTATAACGCACTGTTCGAGGTGCCCAACCCGGATCATCGCTTGCGCATCTCGATGACCGCGCAGGTGCGGGTGGTGCTGGATACCGCCAAATCCGTGTTGACCATTCCGGTAGCAGCGCTGGGGCCGCGCAACAGCGACGGCAGTTTTCCAGTGCGCGTGCTGGACGCCAAGGGCCAGGCACAGGCGCGCAATGTGCAGACCGGGATCAACAACAACGTCAAGGTGCAGGTCAATGATGGTCTGGCCGAGGGCGACCGCGTGGTGATCGGAGATCCGGTGTCGACCGTGGCGGGGTCCTGACGATGAACGAGCCCTTGCTGCAACTCAGCGGGATTACCCGCAGCTTTACCGCCGGCGACCGTGAGTTTCTCGCGTTGAAGGACATCAGCCTGACGATCCATGCCGGAGAGATGGTCGCGATCATTGGCGCCTCCGGCTCCGGTAAGTCGACGTTGATGAACATTCTTGGCTGCCTCGATTACGCCACCGCCGGCAGTTACAGGATCAACGGTCAGGAAACCCGTGACCTCGATAACGAGGCCCTGGCGGCATTGCGTCGCGACTACTTCGGCTTCATCTTCCAGCGCTATCACCTGCTGCCGCACCTGAGTGCCATGCATAACGTCGAGATGCCCGCGATCTACGCGGGCATCCCGGAGCTGCAACGTCATGCCCGCGCTCGGGAATTGTTGGCGCGATTGGGTCTGCAAGGGCACCTGAGCCACCGACCGAGTCAGCTGTCCGGCGGGCAGCAGCAGCGGGTGAGTATCGCTCGGGCCTTGATGAACGGCGGTGATGTGATCCTTGCCGATGAGCCAACGGGGGCTCTCGATACCACCAGCGGCAAAGAGGTCATGCGCATTCTGCTGGAATTGCACGCTGCCGGGCATACGGTGATCCTGGTGACCCACGACCCGAAAGTCGCGGCCAACGCCGAGCGCATCATCGAGGTCAGTGACGGTGAGATCCTCAGCGACCGACGCAACGAGCGCGACACGGCGCAGCTGTCAGGCGACGAAGCGGTCCCTGCCAAATCCACCGCTGGACGACGCCTGGTCGCCAGCCTCGGTTTGTTCAAGGAAGCGTTCAGCATGGCCTGGGTCGCGCTGGTTTCGCACCGCATGCGCACCTTGCTGACCATGCTTGGCATCGTAATCGGCATTACGTCGGTGGTGTCGATCTCGGCAATCGGCGAGGGTGCCAAACGTTACGTGTTGAAGGACATTCAGGCGATCGGCAGTAACACCATCGATATCTATTCCGGCACCAGTTTTGGCGACAGCCGCTCGACGGCCATCGAAACCCTGGTGCCCGCTGACGTTGCCGCCCTCAATCAGCTGTATTACGTCGACAGCGCCACGCCGGTGGTCGGCCGAAACCTGCTGCTGCGTTATCGCAATATCGATCTGGATGCGCAGGTCAATGGTGTCGGCGACCTGTACTTTCAGGTACGCGGTATCAAGATGGAGGCCGGTATCCCGTTCAGTGAAAGCGACGCCCGGCGCCAGGCACAGGTGGCGGTGATCGATCACAAAACCCGGCTTCGGCTGTTCGGCGAACATGTCGACCCGTTGGGACAAGTGATCCTGATCGGCAACTTGCCTTGTACGGTGATCGGTGTGGCCGCCGAGAACAAAAACCTGTTCGCTGCGAGCAAGTCGCTCAACGTCTGGGTGCCGTACGAAACTGCTGCCGGGCGCCTGTTGGGCCAGCGCTACCTGGACAGCATCAGCGTGCGGCTCAAGGACGGCCAACCCAGCAACGTGGTGGATGAACACGTCAACAAACTGATGCTGCAACGCCACGGCACCAAGGATTTCTTCACCAATAACCTCGACAGCATCATGCAGACCGTGCAGAAAACCAGTCGCTCGCTGGCGTTGCTGCTGTCGTTGATTGCGGTGATTTCGCTGGTGGTCGGCGGTATCGGGGTAATGAACATCATGCTGGTGTCCGTGACCGAGCGTACTCGCGAGATCGGGATTCGCATGGCGGTCGGCGCCCGGCAATCGGATATTCGTCAGCAGTTTCTGGTGGAGGCGGTGATGGTCTGTCTGTTGGGCGGGGCGATCGGGATTTCGCTGTCCTACGCCATCGGCCATCTGTTTTCAGTGTTTATCAAAGAGTGGGAGATGGTGTTCTCGCTGGCTTCGGTGCTGACAGCGGTGGTTTGCTCGACGCTGATCGGCATCGTGTTTGGATTCGTGCCGGCACGGAATGCTTCGCGGCTTGATCCGATCGAGGCGTTGGCCCGCGACTGATGGTACTCACCGAATTCCTGTAGGCGCAGCCTTCGGCAGCTCCTACAGGTGGGATTTTTGTCAGGCCGCCGTGGAAGCCGAAGTTTCCTGCGGCGAATACATCCAGCGCATCAACGAATGCCGCCCGCTGATCCCCAACTTGATCGCCGCGCGCTTGAGATAGCTCTCTACCGTGTTGACCTTCAACTGCAATTGCTCGGCCAGCTCCGGCGCAGTACGTCCTGCAAGCAGGCCGATGCACACTTCGGTTTCACGATTGGACAGACTCAACCCCAATTGCTGCAAGCGTTCATTGAAGCGCGCCCGCAGGGTTTCCAGTCCCGTGCCCTCGGCAGCTTCGCCCGGGTTTTCTGCACAAGGGTTGGCTGGCTGGAGTGCATCGATGTGCTTTTCCACCATCGGCAACAGAACCGGGGAGATGTCCTGCAACAGGCTGCGCTCCTGCGCGGAGAAGCGTTGCGACTGGCCGTTGCGGTATACCGAAATCACGTAGCGGTAACCGTCCTTGCGCCGGGTCAGGTGCAGTTGCGAAGCCTCGGCGGCGGTCGATGATTCTGGATTAGGCAAATCGTCGACCGCCGCGACACTGTGGTCGAAAAATACCGTTTCGGCCAACAACGCTGGCTCTTTCATGGGTTCCGGTTCACTGCGGGTCGCGGTGCGGCCCACCGGTTCAACACGCATCTGGCGGATGTGCGTGGCATCGACTGCCAGTTGAGTGAGGATCAGGTCATGCAGCATGCGCGGGAAATGACGGCTGCCGGTGCTGGCGATGACTTTGCCGATGTGAGGGAACAGGTATGAATTCATTTACATCATCCATGAGTTTGCGGGGGCTAACACTCCTGCGGCTTTGTCGACGATGTCCTTGAGCGACGAAAATTGCAGAAATTGGTTCTTATCCTAGTACAACGTTTGAGCGACGGTTTAATGAAGGCGTTATTAGCTCATAACCGGAGCCGTTGAGCACCAACGGTTTCTGCCCTGTTGCTTGGCCTGATACAGGCAGGTGTCCGCCGATTTCAGCAAGGTGGCAGGCGTGACCGTGTCATCGACCGGATGACGCGTGGTAATCCCGGCACTGGCCGTGACATAGCCCAAAGGGTGCCCGGCGTGTTCCATTCTGAGCGAGCGTATGGTTTGCAGAATATCTTCGGTCACCTGAATCGCTCCATCGCTATCGGTATTGGGTAACAGCACGGTGAACTCCTCGCCGCCGTAGCGCACGGCCAAGTCACCCGGACGCTTGACCGCTTGTTGGATCGCGCGTCCGACCGCGCTCAGGCAGTCATCTCCGGCGGCATGTCCGTATTGGTCGTTGTAGCGTTTGAAGTAGTCGACATCGAGCATGATCAGCGAGAGTGCCGAGCCTTGGCGCCGGGCCAGACGGACTTCATCGGCCAGCGCATTGTCCAGTCGGCGCCGGTTGCCAAGTCCGGTGAGGCTGTCGGTCAGCGCCATGTCGCGCAAGGTCTGGTGGGCGTGGCGGATTTCCCGCTCCATCGCCATGCGCTGGCGCAGCTGGCTCAGTACGATGAGGCCGAAGCAAGTCAGCACCAGGATCAGAAACACCAGCACGAAGCCGTTTTTCAGCAAGTCCTGGCGCCATGGTTCGATGATCGATTCCTGGGAAAGCCCGGCCTCCACCACCAGCGGATAAGTGCTGAGGGCGCGATAGCCGTACAGACGTTCGGTGTCGTCGATGACGGCGCGCACTTGCGCGATGCCCACATTGGAGTTGGGCAGGTAGGTCTTGAATATCTCGCTGTTGGCCAGGCTCTTGCCGATCACTGACGCAATGAACGGGCGGCGCACGAGGATTGTGCCGTCACGTTTGGCCAACACCAGCGCGCCTTTGTCGTCGATCCTGAAGTCGCCGTAGTAATCGACGAAATAGCTCACTTTGATCGTGCCCAGCAGCACACCGGCGAACGAGCCATCGGGAGTATTCAGGCGGCGCGAGATGGGAATGATCAGGTCGTGGGTGGAGCGGCTTTCGACCACCTCGCCAATGCGCACTTGCCGATCGTCATGGGTGCGGTGGTACTGGAAATAATCGCGGTCGGCGTTATTAGCAGTCTCGGGCGTGACCTCCTTGTCGGTCACGATCCACTGTCCGTCAGGCCCGTAGATAAACAAACCGTGCAACTGCGGCATGATTGTCGATTGCTGCACCAGCAGTTTGTGAATGCGCAGCACATCGAGGTTTTGCAGACCATCGCCTTCGATCCGCTCGCTGAGGGCCGCCGTCAGCACATCCATTTGCCGAATGGTGTCTTCGGCATGTTGAGCCGTCGCGCGGGTCAGGTTGGTAACTGAGTCGCGCGCGGAGGCGAAGGCGGCGCGATAGTCGCGCCATGTCCGCCAGCTCTCGACTGCCAGAAAGGCAACGACCACCACCAGCATGAAACTGACCGTGAGTCGAAAAGTCGATCCCGCCCTCACGGCTTTCAGGGCAGCGGGGGAGGTGAGCTTGTCAGCGTTCCGCTCTGGCGGGTGGCGTCCGAGCATGAACATCTCCTTGGTTTCGATTCAACGTAATGCATGGCAACAGTATGACAAGGATCGCCATAAAGGTCGGGTTGTTGTCGGAGCAAGATTCAGTATGAATTGATTGTCCCTTCTGAGTTGACGGAGAAACGCTTTTCAGCCGATTTATCCCGTTTCAGTGTCTCAGTAATCTGTGCCCATCTTGAACGCAAACGAACTTCCACAATTACAAAGGGACGCACAGATGAACACTCCAACCTACAACCGCCTCAACAAAGACGACGCCTTAGTTCTGCTGGTCGACCACCAGACTGGTCTGATTTCTCTGGTGCAGGACTTCTCGCCGAACGAGTTCAAGAACAATGTGCTGGCGCTGGCCGATCTGGCCAAGTTCTTCGAACTGCCGACCATCCTCACCACCAGTTTCGAACAAGGCCCGAACGGCCCGCTGGTACCGGAGCTGAAAGAGATGTTCCCCGATGCGCCGTACATCGCTCGCCCCGGCCAGATCAACGCATGGGACAACGAAGACTTCGTCAAGGCAATCAAGGCCACCGGCCGCAAGCAGATCATCATTGCCGGTGTAGTGACGGATGTGTGCGTAGCGTTCCCGACCCTGTCGGCGCTGGCGGAAGGTTTTGATGTGTTCGTGGTGACCGATGCCTCCGGCACCTTCAACACCACCGTGCAACAAGCCGCGTGGAACCGCATGACCCAGGCCGGCGCACAGATGATGAACTGGTTCTCGGTGGCCTGTGAGCTGCACCGCGACTGGCGCAATGACATCGAAGGGCTGGGTAACTTGCTGTCGCAGCGAATTCCGAACTACCGCAATTTGATGAATGGCTATGCGGCGCTGACCGCTCAGCAGAAGTAAGCCAACGCTGCAATGCCAGAAGCCTGCCCTTAAAAGCAGGCTTTGGTTTTTTCTGCAGTTTGAAAGTGCAATCCTGGCGGTGACCCCGAAGTGCAATATCGGGCGCAGCCATGCCTGCGAGTCGTTGCCTGAGGCAGCCTCAATCCAGTTTGGCGGACATCAAGTTGCCGACGCGCGAAACCAGTGTGTCAACGGCAAAGGGCTTGGTCAGCACTTGCATGCCCGGCCCGAGTTGGCCGCTGCCGATAACGGCGTTTTCGGCGTAGCCGGTAATGAACAAGGTCTTCAGTTTTGGGCGGATTTCCCGGCCCGCATCGGCCATCTGTCGCCCGTTCATACCGCCGGGCAATCCGACATCAGTGATGAGCAAATCGATGTGTGCGCTGGAGCGTAATGCTTCCAGTCCCTCGACGCTGTCGGCCGCTTCCAGGAGGGTGTAGCCGAGTTCGCTGAGCACGTCTTTGAGCAACATCCGCACTGTCGGCTCGTCGTCGACAATCAGGATGGTTTCCCCCGCTTTTGCCAGAGGTGTTGTCGTGCTGTGAGTGGCATCGTGATTTTGCAGCGCCTCCCCGCGGTACCGAGGCAAGTAGATGCACATCGTGGTGCCTTGGCCTACTTTCGAATGCACCCGCACCTGACCGCCGGATTGCTTGGTGAACCCGTAGATCATCGACAGCCCCAGGCCGGTGCCTTGGCCGAGCGGCTTGGTGGTGAAAAACGGGTCGAAGGCTTTCGCGATGACGTCAGCGCTCATGCCAGTGCCGGTGTCAGTGACACATAGACAAAGGTATTCCCCCTCGGGCATGTCCAGAGCACGGGCGGTCTCGAACACCATTGTTCGATTGGCCGTCTCGACTGTGATTCTTCCGCCATCGGGCATGGCATCGCGGGCGTTGATGCACAAATTCAGCAGGGCGTTTTCCAGTTGGCTGGCGTCGACAAGGGCCGGCCAGAGATCGGGTGCGGCGACGGTATTCAAGCGTATGCTCGGGCCGACGGTGCGCTGGATCAGTTCGGTCACCCCGGCGATCAGGGTGTTCACATCCGTTGGCCGTGGATCGAGGGTCTGGCGTCGGGAGAAGGCCAGCAGGCGATGGGTCAGGGCCGCGGCGCGTTTAGTCGCGCCCTGGGCGGTGACCAAATACTTGTCGACCTCCTTCAGGCGGCCTTGAGCGATGCGTTTTTCTATCAGTTCCAGGGCGGCCGAGATGCCGGCGAGAAGATTGTTGAAGTCATGGGCCAGGCCGCCGGTCAGTTGGCCGACCGCTTCCATTTTTTGTGATTGGCGCAGTTTCTCTTCGGCTTGCATGAGATCGGCTGTGCGTGCCAATACACGCTGTTCCAGAGTTTCGTTGAGCGCGCGCAATTCGGCGTTGGCGCGGTCGCGCTCCGCCTCGACATTGCGCCGATCCTCAACATCAATGAGCACACCGGGAAAGCGCAGCGGGGTGCCGTTGTCGGCGCATTCGACGCGACCGTTGGCCTCGATCCAGTTGTATTTTCCATCGGCGCGGCGCACCCGGTATTGATGGGAGTAGGCGCCGCCACGGGCAATCGCTTCATTGATCGCACCGGTGAGCCCCTCTCTGTCATCGGGGTGTACGGTCATCACCACTTGTTCCAGGCTCAGGCCGTCGCGGCCCAATGCGGGATCAAGGTCAAAAACCCTGGCGAAGGACTCATCCACAGTGAAGCGATCGGTCGGCAGATCCCAGTGCCAGGTACCGATAATGGCGCCGGCCGCGAGGGCAAGCTGTACGCGCTCGACGTTTTCCCGCGCGACCGCTTCGCTGATCCGCAAGCGCTCTTCGGCGTCTCGGCGTGCGGTGACGTCGCTGAAGAAAATCGCGATCTGGCGATCGGCAGGGTCACCGACCCGCACTGCACGCACATCGAACCAGCGTTCAAACGTATTGGCGTAATTCTCGAAGTTTGCCGGCTCGCCGGTCTTGGCCACGTGTCCGTAAGTCTCGAACCAGAACTTCTCAAGGTTAGGGGCGAACTCTGTGACCCATTTACCCCGCAGGTTGACGCCGCACTGACGTTCGAACGCCGGGTTGGCCTCGACGAAACAATAATCCACGGGGTGGTCGTCGGCGTCGAATTTGACTTTGACGATGGCGAATGCGGCCTCGATGGTTTCCAGAATGGTACTGAAGCGCGCCTCACTATTGGCGAGCGCCACTCGGCTGGCTGCAAGCTGCTGGGCCATATCCGGTGTTGCTACTGCGCTGCTCTCCAGAGCCAGGCGCAGGCGCATCACCTCTGCCTCAAGCTCCTCGCGAGTAAGATGCTTCAGAATTTCCACCACAGGGGCCTTCTTGATTTTTGTTTGAATTGATTCAACGCGGTTCAATCGAACACTGGGAATCCTCACATTGACACGCCGTCTGATGGTTAAGTTGCACCCGCACAGGAGGGGGAAGCCCGTTTTATAACGCCTCGCCGGCATCCAGTGTGGCGAGCAGCTTCTCGCCTCGCTGCCAAAGCGCCTGCTGCTTGGCCTCAGGCATGCGGTCGAGGTTTTTGTACATCATGCCCATACGTTGATTGCTGCGTAAAAGATCGCCATGGCGCATCAGAAAATGCCAGTACAACGCATTGAAAGGGCATGCGTTGTCAGCAGTGCTTTCGCTGACCTTGTAAGCACAGCCGCGACAGTAGTCAGACATTCGATTGATGTATTGGCCGCTGGCGCAGTAAGGCTTGGAACCGAGATAACCTCCGTCAGCGTGCATGACCATGCCCAAGGTATTGGGCAATTCCACCCAATCAAACGCATCCATATAGATGGCCAGATACCACTCGCAGATCTGGCTCGGCGCGATGCCGGCGAGCAACGCAAAATTCCCCGTGACCATCAGCCGCTGGATATGGTGAGCATAGGCGTGTTTCAGGCTTTGGCCGATTGCCTGACGCATGCAGTTCATTTTCGTTTCGCCAGTCCAGTAGAATTCCGGCAAGAGGCGCTTGTTACCAAATGAATTGCCTTGGGCATAGTCAGGCATCTTCAGCCAGTAAACACCACGTACGTATTCGCGCCAGCCGATCAGTTGACGAATGAATCCCTCGGCGGCATTCAGCGCAACGCTGCCTGACCAGTAAGCCGACTCCACGTCACTGCACATTTGACGCAAATCCAGCAGTCCGATATTGAGCGCAGCGCTGATGCGCGCATGGAACAGAAAGGGTTCATCGCTGGCCATGGCATCCTGATAATCGCCGAACCCGGCCAGGCCATAATCGAGGAAGTAACGCCACAGTGATTGAGCGTCGGCGTGGGTCACTGGATAGTTGAAATCGTCCAGAGAACCGTAGTGGTGGCTGAAACGTGCTTTGACCAGCGCAAGGACTTCGAGGGTGATGGCGTCGTTGGAAAAACCCGCCGGGTAGGGCGCTTTCACTCCCTTGGGCAGGGCTTTGCGGTTTTCGGCGTCAAAGTTCCAGGCGCCGCCGACCGGCGTACCGTCGCCATTGATCAACAGCCCGCTCTTGCGGCGCATCTCGCGGTAGAAAAACTCCATACGCAGCTGCTTTTTGCCGGCCGCCCACGCACTGAATTCCGTTCGACTGCACAGAAAACGCGTATCGGCATGCCAATGAATGGCTGGATCACAGTCCCTGAGAGACTGCTCCAGACGCCAGTCGCCACATTCAGTGACGTGCAGCTCTTCCGGTTGCAGAATTGCCTGCCAGCGACCTAGTTCACCTGGCACTGATCCGCTGTTGTGCGGATCATCAAGGGTGACGTACTCCACACGTACGCCTCTGGCTTGCAACGCCTTGGCGAAATGACGCATGGCGCTAAAGATCAGGGCAATCTTTTGTGGGTGATGAGGCACATGGCTGGCTTCTTCCATCACCTCGACCATGAGCACCGCATCCCGTTCGGGATCGAGCCCCTGTAATGAGGCCAGGTCAAACGAAAGCTGATCACCGAGGATCAGGCACAGGCGATTGACCTTGCTCATTCGGAACAGTCCAGCAGCGTCCGCTTCATCAAGTTGCTGTCAGCGAAAAAGGCAGCCGCAACTCTTCGACCGGGCCTGAATCCCGGCCGCACATTTCGTCGTGGACACATTGCTGCACCAACACGCAGGGAAACGCCGGAACGGTTTGCAGCAAGTCCCGCAGATGACTGATTGAGCGCAGTCGCATGGGTTTTGCCGCATCGTCGAGCAAGGTGAAATGGCCGTGATCCATGCGGATGCGCGCCAGATAAAAGCCACCTTCGAGCGACAGCAGTTCCAGTTCACGTATTTCGCTGTTGGCTGCGCGTTCGGTGAGGGTTTGCAGATTCATCAATCACTCCTTGCCTACCAGGGTAGGCGTTCTCCGTCGTAGGCAAAGAAATGGCCGCTGTCTGACGGCGTCAGCCGGTCGATCAGGGTCAATAATTCGTGGCTGGCAACGCTGGCCGGGCGGGCCGCCGATGCACCGCGAAAAGGTTGCGACAGCGCCGAAACGACTGTGCCTGGATGCAGGCTCAGCAAGCGACTGTGAGGGCGAGTGCGGGCCAGTTCGATGGCCGCGGTTTTGATCAGCATGTTCAGCGCGGCCTTGGAGGCGCGATAGGCGTACCAGCCACCCAAACGGTTATCGTCGATGCTGCCGACCTTGGCCGAAAGCATCGCCATCGCACCATGGGGATCGAGCAGTGGCAGGAAGTGGCGCAAGACCATCGCCGGCCCCAGCGTGTTTACTTGAAACACTGCCTGGAGCGCGTCGTGTTCCATCGCGCTGTAGCTTTTTTCCGGTTTGATCGAGTCGCGATGCAGCAGGCCGGCGGCGTGCACGATCAACTGATACGGCGCTTCTGTCGCCAGTTCCGCGGCAGCGTTGGCAATTGTCCCTGGCCGTTCCAGATCCAGCGGGGGATCCGTTTTACGCCCCAGTTCACGAACACCTGCACATCGAGAGTCCTGCTTCAGCCACTCACAGAACGCAGCGCCGAGTGCGCCACTGGCGCCGATTACCAGGGCGCGGTAGCCATCACCCAGTGAAGTCATCGTGAGCGAGTCGGTCATTGATTGTCTCCCGCACTCTGGCGACGGAAGAACAATGTCACCTGGCCGATCTCGACACCGAACTTGGACATGGTGGTGCGATTGATCAAGGTGTCTTCATCCATCAAGTACATCCAGTCGTCCATGCTCACTTCATAAACGGAGCCATCGACCGGCAGGCTCAGGATGTAGCGCCAACGCAGCGCGTTGCCGGCGACTTCACCCTTCGCCTCACCGATCACATCGCCGGCGCGGCCGCGCCATTTGCCCGCACCTTCCGGGGTCAGGGTCCAGACGCGACGCTCGCGAGTGCCGTCGCTATAGAGAAAACGCTCGTCCAGAATCAGGTTGTTTCCCTCGCGGCGACTCTCGATGTTCACCTCGAAGCGCTTGACGACTTCGCCGGAGCGTTTTTGAAACATCCCCCAGGCTTTGACGGGTTTGCTGAAAAACTTCTCCAGGTTGAAGGCCGGTTGCTGGTCGGCATAGTGGCCGACCTCGACGCTGCCACAGCTCGACAGGCTGAGCACCAGAGCCAGTAAAACCAAAAAACGGGTCATTGTTTTTACTCCCTGAATACACAGGTCAAGGTGGAGGACATTCCACAAAATTGCTTGTACAGCTATCTATGCTTGTACAGGTTTAATGGCGTATTTGACTCGACAAACCGCCAACGAAATCACTTTCATCGGCTGATCAGTTGGAGGAACTCCTGACGCGTGCTAGAGGACTCTCGAAAGGCACCGAGCATGACCGACGACGTCATGACCGAATTCTGCTTTGCCACACCGCGCATCATCATGCACATGTGCCGGGCCTCAATGACCACGGCTACACCCGCAGCATCGGTAATTTGCTGGATCGCATCGGCGATCTGTCTGGTCAGGTTTTCCTGGATCTGCAAGCGGCGCGCGAACATATCGACCACCCGGGCCACTTTCGACAGCCCCAGCACCCGGCCAGTCGGGATGTAGGCCACGTGGGCCTTGCCGATGAAGGGCAGCATGTGGTGTTCGCACAGTGAATAAAGCTCGATGTCGCGAACGATGACCATTTCATCGTTCTGTGACTCGAACAGCGCGCCGTTGATGATGCCTTCCAGGTTCATTGAGTAGCCGTCGCACAGGTACTGCATGGCTTTGGCTGCACGCTTGGGCGTGTCCCGCAGACCTTCGCGGTCGGGGTTTTCACCGACGCCGAGAAGAATTTCACGGTAATGGTTGGCTAATGATTCAGTCATTCGGATTTCTCGCGGCGTTGCGACAGGATAGGAGTGCGGCAACTGCTGTGGCTGTCGTGACAACGACGGCTGCCGTCCGGGTGAGGCAGCCAGGCCAAGTGAGGACGCAGGTGGCAGAACAAGCGATAAGCAATGGCAAACAAAGGCCGGGTCAAACGCCAGCTCAGGGGGGCGACCCAGACGCCAAGCCCTGCTGCTCGCCAGCTCCATAGCGTAGCGTCGAGGCCTTTTACCCAGCGTCCATCGTCGAATCGTGCATGCAGTGAGGATTGCATTTGCTTAAGCGTGAACCCCAGTGCGGCTGGATCGAAGTCCTCATGGCTAAGGTCAACGAAGCACAGGCGTGTTTCGACGGCGTGTTGGCGTAACAGCTTGATTTCTCGCGCACAGAGCGGGCATTCACCGTCAAAGTAAAGCGTCAGCGGCCACGGCTCTAAGTTGTACATTGCAGCATGCCTTGTATAGGTTTTTTATAAAGATAGGCCGAAAAAATCGAGCTGACAATGGAGCGCCACTCTTTTTGTGAAGATAGGAAGTCGTTACATCCAGGCGCCCCACAGAACCGGGAGCGGATTGGGCGGCGCAATGCAGCGCTCCCGCAAGAGCGGGAGCACTGTTTCGGGCTCTTTGCGTCAGGCGAGGTAGGCCGGGTAATCCACGTACCCTTCGGCATTGCCGCCATACACCGTGGCCGGGTTCAGCGCGTTCAGCGGCCAGTCATTGGCGATCCGCGCGGGCAGGTCCGGGTTGGCCATGAACGGGCGGCCGAAGGCGACAAAGTCTGCCAGGCCAGAATCGAGCAACTGCGCACCGGATTGCGCGTTGTAGCGTCCGGCGTAAATGATCGCGCCGCTGAAGGTGTCGCGCACCGCCTGGCGAAAGGTTCGCGGCATGGCGGGTGCATTGTCCCAGTCCGCTTCGGCGATCGACAGATAGGCAATGCCTACCTCTTCCAGCACTTTTATCGCTTCGATGTAAGTGGTGTGCGGATCTTCCTCGACCAGGCCCAGGTAAGTCCGCGCTTCATCGGTGGTGCTGAACAGCGGCGCGAAACGTACGCCGACTTTCTCCTTGCCGATGCACTCGGCAACACCGGCTACCACTTCGCGCAGAAAACGCAGGCGGTTGTGCAACGAGCCACCGTACTGATCGGTGCGCAGGTTGCTGTGGGCGGAGATGAACTGGTTGACCAGATAGCCGTTGGCGCAGTGCAGTTCGATGCCGTCGAACCCGGCGTCCATCGCGTTGCGTGCAGCCTGAATGTAGAGCTGAATCAGTTCCTGCACTTCATCGGTGGTCAACGCGCGAGGAGCGGACGGCGATACCAGCTCACCCGCGCCAGGTGCAGTTTCGATGAACACGCTGACTCGGTCGGTGGACACTGCGGACGCCGACACAGGTGCTGCACCGTCGGGCTGCAACGCGGTGTGGGACACCCGGCCCACATGCCACAACTGGGCGAAGATCACGCCGTCGACGGCATGCACGGCCTCGGTGACTTTGCGCCATCCGGCGATTTGCTCGGGCGTGTGAATGCCCGGGGTCCAGGCGTAACCCTGGCCACGCGGTTCGATCTGTGTGCCTTCGGTGACGAGCAAACCGGCGCCGGCACGCTGCTGGTAATACTCGGCCATCAGCTCGTTGGCGATGTTGCCCGGTTGCGTGCTGCGCTGGCGGGTGAGAGGTGGTAGGACGATGCGGTTTTTCAGGGTGTGAACGCCCAGTTTGGCGGGATTGAAGAAGCTGCTGTTGTTCATGGAGTTGACCTTGATAAATGTCTGCAATCCGGTCGTTTATTAGACCAGTCGACTAGTTGGTGAGCGAAAAAAAACACCGTGCAAGCCGCACACGGTGTCTGGAGTTGTAAAAGACTTAGCCGAGCATTTTCAGCAGCTTTTCGGCCACAGCGGCGGAGCTTGCCGGATTCTGTCCGGTGACCAGTTGCCCGTCAGCTACCACATACACCTGCCAGTCGGCGACTTTGGAGTAACGCCCGCCGAGACGCTGGAACTCGTCTTCGATGAGGAAAGGCACCACCTCCGTCAAACCGACCGCCGCTTCTTCGGCATTGGTGAAGCCCGTCACTTCGCGGTTTTGAATCAGCGGTTTGCCGTCGGCATTCAGGACGTGACGCAGCACACCCGGTGCATGGCAGACAAATCCGTGGGGCTTGTTGGCGCGGTCGAAAGCTTCGATCAACGCGATCGACTGCTTGTCTTCGGCCAGGTCCCACAGCGGGCCGTGGCCACCTGGGTAGAACACGGCATCGAAATCATCAGCGCTGACATCGGCCAGACGCCCGGTGTGGGCCAGTACCTGTTGCGTCGCCGGGTCATTGCGAAAGCGCTCGGTTTCTGCGGTTTGTGCATCCGGCTCGTCGCTTTTCGGATCGAGCGGTGGCTGGCCACCGGCCGGCGAAACCACGGTGATCTGTGCACCGGCATCCTTGAAGGCGTAGTAGGGCGCGGCAAATTCTTCGAGCCAGAAACCGGTTTTCTTGCCGGTGTTGCCGAGTTGATCGTGGGAAGTCAGAACCATCAGGATTTTCATAAAGCACCCTTGCATTGATCAGGTGTTATCGAAGCGCGACGGATTCGCACGTTGGGGACACCCGGTGATGTTTGTCGGGACACAGCATAGATTCCAATTAGACCAGTCGTCTAGTAATTTTTTGCCTGTGGGTTTTTAGACCTCGGGTGTGGCAAACTCGCATTTCTTCGAAATATACGACTGGTCTATTGTTTGGTATTTAGCGCCCCATGAAAGCGACCTACGACGATACTCGCCAACACTTGCTCGACACGGGTCACCGGATGATGGCCGAGAAGGGCTTCACCAGTGTTGGCCTGAACGAGATCCTGCAAACCGCAGGTGTGCCCAAAGGCTCGTTCTATCACTACTTCAAATCCAAGGAACTCTACGGACAGGCTTTGCTTGAGGATTACTTTGTCTGTTATCTCGCCGACATGGAGCAGCGCCTGACTCTGCCAGGGCTGAACGCCTATGAGCGGCTGATGGATTACTGGCAGGGCTGGCAGAACCGTTGCACTCTCGAAGGGCATGGCGACGAATGTCTGGTGGTCAAGCTCAGTGCCGAAGTGGCCGACTTGTCCGAGTCCATGCGCCTCACATTGCGAGATGGCGCCGAACGGGTGGTGGCCCGCATTACCCAGTGCATCGAGCAGGGCCAGGCTGAAAAAAGCCTGCCTGCGGGAGACGCCCGGCACTTGGCGGAAACCCTGTATCAACTGTGGTTGGGCGCCAGCCTGTTAAACAAACTGCAGCGCACGGGGCAGTCGCTGAACACCTCGATGGCGACGACCAAGCAGCTGCTGGGTGTTTGACGCGGTGTTCACGGTTAAATCACCGCCCATTCATCGCGATATTGCAGGAGGAAATCCACGAACGCCCGCACGCGTTGGGGAACGTAGCGACCGTGCGGGTACAGCAAGGTGTATGGCCGGGAACGACCCTTATAGGGCTGAAGAACCTCGACGAGACGGCCGTCTGCCAGTTCCTGTTCGACAATGAACTTGTAGGTCTGGAACAGTCCCGCGCCGTTTCTGGCCAGCGTCACACCGCCGAGCACATCGTCAGAACAGGAGTAGCCTCCGTCGGAGTACACCTCACGATCCGTGCCATCCTCCAGAAACAGCCACGAAATTTTCCGCCCGCTGCTGGGCAACTCAAACTGGATGCACTCGTGCTGATTCAGGTCTTCCAGGGTTTTCGGCATGCCGGCCTTGTGCAGATAGTCGGGCGAGGCGACCACCACCAGCTTCGCGTCTTCCAGCAAGCGCGCGATCATGGTCGAGTCCGGTTGCGCCCGAACCCGGATCGCCAGATCGTAGCCTTCCGCGACGAAGTCGATGTTGCGATTGCCCAAGTGAATATCCACGGAGACTTCGGGATAGAGCGCGCGAAACTTTGGCAACAGCGGCAGAATGCGGTGATGCCCGTAAGTGGTCGGCACACTGATGCGTAACTGCCCCGAAGGTGTCGTCTGCGCGCCCATGACTTCTTGCTGGGCTTCAACCAGTTGCGTCAGTGCCTGACTGCATTGCTCGAAAAACTTTCTTCCCGCTTCGGTCAATCGAATGCTGCGCGTCGTTCGGGTAAACAGGCGCGAACCCAGCCTCTGCTCCATGCGCAGAATCGACCGGCTCACCGCTGCCGGTGTTACTCCGGCCAGTTGTGCGGCAGCCGTGAAGCTACCGGCCTCGGCGGCGAGGCAAAAGAGCTCGATACTGCCCAACTGCAAGTCATCAAAGTGGCGCTTCATAATCGATTACACCGAGAATCAACGGACATTTCATTCGGGTGTGTACCACATGAAAAGGCACCGCCGGTATAGGCCGGCGGTGCTTTTTCATGTCGTAATCAAAACGTCTGGATCAATGACCTGCACTCTGGCCCCCGTCGACGTGAAGGATTTCGCCGGTCACGAAGTTCGCGGTGTCCAGATAAAGGATCGCTTGAACGATGTCATCAATCTCGCCCATGTGGCCAACCGGGTGCAGGTTGCCCAGCGCTTCGTGAGTCTCGACACCATGCATCGGCGTCTTGATGATGCCTGGTGACACGGCGTTGACCCGAATGCCGCGCTTGGCGTACTCGATGGCCAGCGATTTGGTCGCAGCGTTGATGCCACCCTTGGTCAGCGAGGCCAGCACCGACGGTACGCCGTCAATTGCATGATCCACCAGGCTGGTGGTGACGCTGACGATGTGTCCGCTGCTGTGCTTCTCCATCTCGGCAATGGCCAGTTGGGAGATGTGGAAGAAGCCGCTCATGTTGGTGGCCACGACCTGAGCGTAATCTGCTTTGCTGTACTCGGTGAACGGTTTCGCCACGAAGATACCGGCATTGTTGACCAGCGTATCGATACGGCCGAAGCGTGCAACGGCTTCGCGGATAACGCGCTCGGCGGTTTCAGGGTCAGCAATGTCGCCAGCGACGGTCAGAATATCCGGGTCTGTAGACGGTTTGATGGAGCGGGAAGTGGCGACCACCTGATAGCCGCGATCACGAAAACCCTTTACCAGACCTGCGCCAATGCCTTGGGATGCGCCAGTAATCACTACTACTTTATTGGACGTGCTCATGATGAATCCTCATTGAATCGAAGTTAATTGAGTAAACAAATTTTCAACTGTCAGACGTGAGCCACGGCCTGCGCTGCCTGACGTAGCGCTTGTTCGTATTCGGCGACCGATTGCGATCCGGACATGAGTTGCCGATCATTCAGAACCATCGCCGGAACCGAGTTGATGCCGCGCTGCTGGTAAAACGCTTCAAGTTCACGGACTTCGCGACTCAACTCATCGGATGTCAGCACTGCCTGCGCACGTTCGGTATCAAGGCCAACTTCGCCAGCCAGCGTCACCAGCGTGTCACGGTCATTCGGGTTCTTTCCGTCCGTGAAGTAAGCCCGTAACAGGACTTTCTTCAGTTCGCGTTGGAGCCCCTGTGTCGATGCCCAAAACAACAAGCGATGGGCATCGAACGTGTTGTAAAAATGACTGCGTTTTTCCAGGTCAAAGCGAAAACCGATCTGCGCGCCGCGTTCAATGATCATTGCGTTGCGCTCGGCCACTTGCTGAGCCGTGCGGCCGTACTTGCGGATCATGTGGGCGATGGCGTTCTCACCTTCCGCCGGCATGTCCGGATTCAGCTCGAACGGTTTGTAAGTCAGCTCAACCTCGACCTCACCGGCCAGGTTCACGATCGCTTGCTCAAGTGCCGTAGCACCCAGTGCACACCAAGGGCAGACAACATCCGAGACAAAGTCGATTTTTACGGTGCGGCTCATGACTGCGAGTCCGACAACTGTTTGCGGTACTCCGTGGTCGTCATACCGGCATAACCCCAGTTATCGGTGTCAACTTCCTCGATCACGATGTGGGTGAGTTTCGGATCCTTGTTCAGAACCCGTTCCATCGTTTCCGTGATTTCCTTGATCACCTGGGCTTTCTGCTCCCGGGTGACGCCGTCACGGGTGATACGCACGCTGATGAAAGGCATTTGAATATCTCCAGTCGCAGGCCTGTCGGGATGATGGGCTGCTGTTGGAGAGAACTTTAAGAAGTTGCTGGAGATTGATAAATGGGGCTTGAGGTACATCATTTGTGATGCGGTGTATCAAATGTGCGAGGCGCAATGGCCCCGATTGCTGCGCCAACCGGAGCTAAAGCGAGACCGGCGCCAACATCTGCTCAATCCACTTTGCCTGTCGTGCGACCTCTTGCACTTTCGCCTCGGGCAACGCCTGCCGGGCCCGGGAAAAGTGGCTCAGGGTCTTCTGCTTCTGGCGCAGCTTGCGTTGCCACTTGGTCAGAAACGCCGGACTGCGTGCCTGCATCTGTAACGGGCCGAAGTACAGCTCCTGGTCGGTATAGGTCACTGACGCTGCACGCTCGGCAACGATGATTTCGTAGTCGAAACGGTTCTCTCGCAGCACTTCTTCGCTGAGGATGCGGTAGCGGTTATTCATCAGCCATTGGCGCAGTGGCTGCTCGCCGCCGTTGGGTTGCAGGATCAGGCGTTCTTCGCCGCTCAAGTGCGCTTTGCCGCTGTCGAGGATGTCCCGAATGGTCTCGCCGCCCATGCCGCAAACAGTGATGGCGGTGACCCTGTCTTCCGGTTTGATAGCCGCAAGACCATTGGCCAGGCGCACGGTGATTCTGTGGTGCAGGTCGTTCTCGCGCACGGTACGTTCGGCTGCATGAAACGGCGTCAACGCCACCTCACCAGCCACCGCTGCTTCTACGAGACCACGGCGCATCAACGCCACCGGCAGATAGCCGTGATCCGAGCCGATATCGGCCAGCCGTGTGCCGGCTGGCACATGCGCCGCCACACGCTCCAGGCGCGCGGACAATGTCTGTTCGTTCAACGGCAACCCCTGTTCAGCACAAACCTGCGGCGTCTGCGGCCGCAAAAGGGGTGCGACTTTGTCGAGCAACGCGTTGCGTGTCAAATTCCGGCGACAAGAGCACACGACTAATAGCTACGCGACTTCCGCCGAAGTTTGCAGGTAATCTGCCGCTTCGCTGACTAAAACAAACAAAAGCAGGAGTCATTGATGCAACCGATCCGTCTCGGCCTGGTGGGCTACGGCAAAATTGCGCAGGATCAACACGTCCCGGCGATCCTCGCCAATCCCGGATTCCAGTTGGTGTCTGTCGCCACGCAAGGCAAGCCCTGCGACGGTGTAGAGAATTTTCAGTCGTTGAGCGAGTTGCTCGAAAACGGTCCGCCGGTTGATGCGATTGCGTTCTGCACGCCACCGCAAGGTCGCTTCGCTCTGGTGCAACAGGCACTGGCAGCTGGTAAGCATGTGTTGGTGGAAAAACCGCCCTGCGCCACGTTGGGTGAAGCGATGGCGTTGGTGACTCTGGCTGAACAGCAAGGCGTCAGCGCGTTGTTTGCCTGGCATTCACGCTATGCGCCGGGCATTGCAGCCGCCCGCGACTGGCTTGCCACTCGCACCCTGCAAAGCGTACAGATTGACTGGAAGGAAGACGTGCGCAAGTGGCATCCCGGCCAGACCTGGATCTGGCAACCGGGCGGCCTGGGCGTCTTCGATCCGGGCATCAATGCCTTGTCGATCGCGACCCACTTGCTGGCGCTGCCGTTGTTCGTCGAATCGGCCCAATTGCGCGTGCCGAGCAACTGCCAGTCGCCGATTGCCGCGTCGATCAAAATGTCTGACGCGCGCCACCTCGATGTGCGCGCCGAGTTCGATTTCGACCATGGTCATGACGAACTCTGGAGCATCGAGATTCGCTGCGCCGAGGGTGTGCTGCGCCTGGATAACGGGGGCGCGGTGTTGAGTATCGACGGCGTGCGCCAAGCCGTGTCGGAGGAGGGCGAGTACGCGGCGGTGTATCGACATTTCCAGCAGTTGATTGACGACAAGGCCAGTGATCTGGATCTGCAGCCGTTGCGGTTGGTGGCGGATAGTTTCTTTGTGGGGAGTCGGGTGGCGGTTGAGGCGTTTTACGACTAACGACCAGCACAATTGTTTCGCAACAAAAATCGCAATAGCGAGCTTCACATCCCTTTGCGGCTAGTCGACAATGCGCGCTCTGTTCCGGGGTAGTTCAGCGGTAGAACACTTGGCTCTTAACCGGGTGGGCGCTGGTTCGAATCCAGCCCCCGGACCCATTACAACGCAGGTCACAAGGAAGTATGTCCAGGTACGATAGGGAATTCGGCGAGAACAGTGGTGTAAACGCCGGTTACGCGGCGTTTCAGCTCTCTCGAGCCTTAACCGCTTCACCGAATGACGCTGACCCGCAGGCGCGTAATCGAGTCGAGCGCTGGCTGCGGGTTGTCGAACATTTGAAGCAACGCAGCGCACAGTATGGTTCACGCGTGCCGTTCGCCGATTTGCCGGAGTGGGTCACGCTGGAAGTGGCCACAGGCGGTTTTGCGACAGGGCAACTCCTGGCCGGTGGCGATCTGACGGCCTATGAGCGCCAGTTGGCCGCATCGATTCCTGGCATTCGCGCAGGTTATGAACGCTTCGATCTCAATGCCTGGCACCTTTCGGATGCGGGCGTTGCAGCGCTGCAAGAGCGTTTGGCTAAAGGCAGCTATCAGATCGATGTTCCGGAAGAGGCCGCGCTGCTGACAGTGTCCTGGCTTCTGCGGCATCAGCGTACAGACGACGCGCGAATGCTGATCGAGCAGATAGTGCCTTTCTTCGACCGCCTGCGTTTCTTCCCGACCGCCGTTGACGAGCCGCCGCTTTCGACGACGGAGGTGCATGTTTTTGATATCGCCAGTGTCAAGCAAAAGCTGAACCGACAATTGGCTCAACCACGTCTGGCCGTTCAAAAACACGTTGTGGAAAATCGCCTGCCTCTCTACGACGCCGCAGTCTCGCTATTTCTTTTGACGTTTCAGGAGGGTTGGCCTTGCAGGCACTATCCCGAAGGCTGGTTCGAACGCGCTACGGCACTCGGCACGCAGATCGCTAAAATTTGTGACACCGAACTTAACAGCACCAGTCCATTCAGGACTCGAGCGGCGGAGCTGTTTGCATTACTCGGGCAGTGTTCCCGTGATCATGCATCGCTGACGGGCCGGCAAGTCGGGCGGATCCGGCGAATTGTCGATGACTTTGTCGTCAAACATGGTCATCCCGAATCCGATGCGCATGTCATTAAACGAGCAGAGCAGCGCAATCACGTGGCGGCCCCCGGGCATCATCTGATCGCCCAAGCTGTCGCGGCACGTATGACAAAATATCCGGGTTCGGATGGCGTCAGTGACTTTTCGCCACTGCTGAAATCCATCACCGATGAAGAAGCCCAGCGTTACGCGCTGATCGTCGGGGCGACTATTCCGCCTGCTGTTCGCCAACGTCTCGAACGATGCCGCAAGGGCACAGTCGCCGAGTTGATTGACCATGGTTTGATCTCATCCGGAGACATCGTGGCGCAGGTTCTGCCAGTGATGACGGCAGAAATCTGTAGCGCCGGATATCGGGACAGGACGCTGCAGACGTTGGTCGGCGCTACGTATCGCGCCTTCCGCCGTCGGCGGTCATTGTTGCTGCTCAACCTGCAGAGCCAGATCAAAATCGCAGAGCTGCCTTGGGTTTCGGCGCTAGAAGGTGAGCGAGAGGCAAACGTTAACTCTACTGAAGGCGCCAAGCAGGCATTGATTGAAGCCTCTGCATTGACTCTTTCAGCGTTTCCCCAGGCGATTCTTCCGAACAAGCTGTTGCAGGAGTTCGTTTCGCTGGCTGAAACGGCGAAGCTGGATCTTCCGTTCGTCGAAGAGGTGGCAGCGGACATTTTCATGGGGACTTTCACCAACAAGTTCACGAGAGCAGCCAGGCAGTCGGCCAGACTGATGGCCGGAACGCTGTACAGCCGCTATTACAATATTGATACCGACGGGCTGGCGAGACTTCCCGATCAGCGCGGATCGCAGCGCGGAAGTGATCACTGGCATCAGTCAAGCAAGAGTGATGCGTTTGCGAAGCTGTGCGCGCAGCGTGCAAACGCCACCATCGGAACGTGGCAATCAGCGGTCAACGGGACGATCCTCGAACAACAACAGATCCTGACAACGCAAAACCTCGCATTGCTATTTGGCGAATTGAATCTGAAAACACTGCTGAATCACCGTTTGAGTGGGTTGGCCCTGGCGTGCTTCGAGTGGATTTGCAGGCGGCAACAGATGCAAATCAAGCTTTACCATGCACGTCTGGTGATGTTGAAAAACACGGCATATGCCTGGCGCCAGATGCTGTTTTATCTGTCGATGCTGGATGGCGAGCTGTTGCGTTCTGCGCTCGATTCTCTTGAATCGCATTTTGCAGCTCAATCCAGCGAATTCCGGGAAAGATTTCTACCCGCGATGATCGGGCTGCGTATCGCCGCAGCCGGGCATCAATTGACCTCGGGTCGTCAGAAACACGAGGGAGCTAAGGTTTTTCTCGGGTGGACCACCGAACGACACTGGCTGATGCCTTCGTAACGTCTGAATCAATCCTGCCAAAAGCCTGCAATGCAAAGCAGGCTTTTGGATGGAGCGAGTCCGTTCAGAAACGACTCAGTCGGTAAGGCTCGATACTCCGCAAACCGATTGATGGGTTCAGCGCTGTCGCAGAGGCCATCCCCACAACCATCTCCGCCGTCACCGCCGCCTGCGTCAGCCCCAGATGCTGATGCCCAAAAGCAAGCAGCACTTTGCCCCCGCACACCTGATCAATCACTGGCAGCGAATCCGGCAACGACGGCCGAAACCCCATCCACGGGGACGCCGCCTCAGCACTCAGATCCTTGCGAAACAAACCCTTGCTCAACCGATGCAATTGCCACGCGCGCTCCATGCTCGGTGGCCGCTCCAGCCCGGCGAACTCGACGGTGCCCGCCAATCTCAAGCCATCGGACATTGGCGTCATGATGAACTTGCGTTCCAGCGAGGTGACAGGGAAGGGCAGGCGGTTGTGTTCGGCGGGCAGCATCAGGTGATAACCGCGTTCTGTGTCCAGCGGCACTTTCTTGCCCGTGAGCGCGGCGGTGAGTTTTGCCGAGTGCGCACCGCAGGCGATCAATACGCGGCTCGCGGTCAGATCGCCGGTTTTGGTGATAAGGGAAACACCGCTGGCCTGCACATACCCGCCCTGAACCTGTTCCTTCACAAAGCTCACGCCGCTGGCCTTTGCTGCCTCGACCAGCTCGCACACCACGCGATACGGATCGATGAAATGCCCGGTGCTCGGAAAGAACAGGCCGCCCTGAATCTGTTCGCTAAGTTGCGGCGCGGTTTCCTGTACAGCGCCGGCCTGCCAGAAATCGACAGGCACTCGCTGCTGACGCAAGCGAGCCTGCAGCGTTTCGATGGTCTGACGCGATTCGGCGCGTTCGAATACCAGCAATGAACCGTCGACTTTCAGCAGTTCGGGGCGCTGGATATCCGCGAGTAAACGATGCCAGGCATCGAGGCTGCTTTCATTCAGCGCGCGCAATCCCGCGACGGTTTGGCGGAAAGGTTCCGAGCGCAGATTCAGCAGCAGCCGCGTGAACCAGGGCAGCGCACGAGGCAGGTATTTCCAGTCCAGTCGCAGCGGGCCCATCGGGTCCATCAGCATGGCCGGCAAGCGCTTGAGAATCGACACGTCGGCAATCGGAAATACCTGCTCGGTCGCCAGATGCCCGGCATTGCCGAACGAGGCGCCGTGGCCGGGTTCCTGTTGATCGATGACGATTACTCGCAGGCCTTGGCGAGCCAGACGCAGGGCGCAAGCGACGCCGATGATGCCGGCGCCGACCACAGCGATGTCGTGCACGGGATTATTCGACATTTTTCAGTTTTCCCTTTGCCCATCGAACAGGCGACCGGCCTTGCGCTCCAGCGTTGGCAGCAATGCGCCGGCTAGCTCAAAGTCTTTCCAGATCAGGCGAAGTTCTGCTCTGCCGACCAGTTCTCGTACCAGTGACGGAACAGCGCGTATTGGTTCTCCGCGTAACGACGCTGCGAGTCACTCAACGCATCGGTCTCGTTGAAGTGCAGGGTGTATTCCTTGTCACCGTTGAGCACCATCAGGTGTTTGTAATACAACACCAGATCGCAACCCTCGTCGAAGGACGACAACACCGCCAGCGCCGATTCCAGCTCCTGCGCCTGACGTCGGGCTTTGGCGTCTCCCTTGGCCGCTTGCTTGCTCAGCGCCACCAGTTGCAGCACTTCGCGAGGCAGGGCGTTGCCGATACCGGTAATGGCTCCGGTGGCGTTGCAGTTGACGAAGCCGTGCACCACTTGGGTGTCAACGCCGACCATGAGGGTCACGTCGTCATCCTTGGAGGTGATGTTTTCCGCCGCGTAGCGCAAGTCGGCACCGCCGCCGAACTCCTTGAAGCCGATCAGGTTCGGGTGTTCGCGACGCAGGTCGAAGAATAGATCGGCGCGGGTGGCGAAGCCGTAGTAAGGGCTGTTGTAGATAACCGCCGGCAGCCCGGGAGCTGCTTTGAGAATTGCAGCGAAGTGAGCCTTCTGCGCGGCGGCCGAAGCACCCCGGGACAGTACTCGTGGAATTACCATCAAACCCTGCGCGCCGACTTTCGCGGCGTGGGCGGCATGGGACACCGCTTCGCGGCTATTCACCGCCCCGGTGCCGACGATGGTTGGAATGCCCGCCGCGACCAGCCGCGCCACGCCTTCCTGACGCTCGGCCTCCGTGAGCAGCGGCCAGTCGCCCATGGAACCGCAATACACCACCGCGCTCATGCCGATATCGATCAGCTCGCGACCCTTGGTCACCAATGCGTCGAAGTCCGGTTTGCGCTGGGCGGTGCACGGGGTCATCAGGGCCGGCATGCAACCAGTGAAGACGTTGTCGCTCATTGTTTTAACTCCTTGGCACATCATTCGGATTGGCTTGAAAAGTCAGCGCAGCAGCTCAGATACCCCACGCGAACGGGTCTTCTTCGTCGATCAGCAACGTGCTGTCGGCGGTCATGTAGGCGCGTCCAGTGATGTAAGGGCGAATGCGTTCGCCTGCCCATTCGAAGCGGCCTTCGAACTGGCTGCCCGTGATGCTCGCCTGCACCCAGCGCTCGCCGGGTCGCAGCTTGTCGTCGGCGGCAAGGCAGGCGAGTTTGGCGCTGGTGCCGGTACCGCAGGGTGAGCGGTCATAGGCTTTGCCGGGGCACATGACGAAGTTGCGGCTGTCGGCATTGGCGTCGTCAGCGAACAGCTCGATGTGGTCGATCACGGCACCGTCCTCGCCATGGATGCCTTGATCTTCGAGAGCCTTGAGCATCGCCCAGGTGTACGCGGTGAGGTGTTCAACGTTGTCCATGCTCAGCGTTTGCCCGTGCTCGGAGACGAGGAAAAACCAGTTGCCGCCATAAGCGATATCGCCGGACACACGGCCGTAACCCGGCACTTCCACCGGCACCTGTTTGCGATAACGCCAGGACAGCACGTTCCCCAGGGTCACGCTGCTGTCTTCATGCAATGTCGCGGTCACCGCGCCGACGGGCGTGTCGATCTTGTGCTCGCCCGGCGCGATCAGTCCCAGGTAGTGCAACGAATTGATCAGGCCGATGGTGCCGTGGCCGCACATGCCGAGATACCCGGCATTGTTAAAGAAAATCACCCCACACGTGGCGTCCGCCGATACCGGCTCGCAGTACAGCGCACCGACCAACACATCGTTGCCGCGCGGTTCCAGCAGGCAGGCGCGGCGCCATGGATCATGCTGAGTGCGCAGGGCATCGCGTTTTTCGGCCATGGTGCCGCCGGGCAGTTCGGGGAAGCCGTTCATCACCAGGCGCGTGGGTTCACCGCCGGTGTGGGAATCGATGACGTGTACTCGTTTCATGGACGTGCGCCGTTGAGTGATTTCAGTAGGCGCCGGCAGGGCGTGTGTTCACGGTGCTGGCAGTTGTGTCACTGGGACGGGCAAACTTTGAACTCATCGACAGGGCGGTGATTGATGTTTTTCAGCGGGATCGATGACGAAATCGGCACAGTTGCGCCGATGAAACGCGGCCCTCGACACGACTTGAACGATGCTGCAATCTGCTCGCGACTGCCGCAGCACGGGCACTTGGCATATCCACGAACAGGGAGGGATCTTCAATGAAGAGCGCGTTTTCGATGCTGTCTCAGAGCCGCCCGCAAACCTTGGACGAGCTATTGGCCGGCGCCGCGCTGCTGTTGCCGATGCTCGATGTGATCCCCAACGCAGCGATATTCATCAAGGATGTTCAGGCCCGTTACGTCCTCGCTAACCGCACACTGGTGCAGCGCTGTGGTTTGAAGGACTTGCGTCCGTTGCTCGGCAAAACCAGCGTGCAGGTGTTCCCCGCGCAATTGGGGCCGGGCTACACCGAACAGGATCGCAAAGTGCTGGAAGAGGGCTTTGTGCTGGAGGATCAGCTGGAGCTGCATCTGTACGGCAGTCGCGAACCGGGTTGGTGCCTGACTCATAAACAACCGCTGTACAACCGCGAGGGGCAGATCATCGGGTTGGCGGGCATCTCCGTCGATCTGCAATCAGCCAGCGAAACTCACCCGGCGTTTGAGCGGCTGGCCGCTGTCGACGAACACATCCGCACGCACTTCAACCGCCGCGTCACATTGGGCGAACTGACGCGCATTGCCGGTATTTCCGTGGCGCAACTGGAACGCTACTGCAAACGGGTGTTCCACCTGACGCCACGGCAGATGATCCAGAAGGTGCGGCTGGAACGTGCGCATCGTCTGCTGCATACCGATTTACCGATCACCGACGTTGCGCTGCAATGCGGTTACACCGATCACAGTGCGTTTACCCGGCAGTTCAAGGCTTCGACCGGGTTTACGCCCCGGGAGTATCGTCAGGCGACGGAGCAGTGAGAGGCCGCTGCGCATACCGACTAGACTCAATACGTCACGACCCGATTGCGGCAGGAGAAACGCGATGAGGGGAATACTCAGACGCCGATGCTCGCTGTGGCCCTTGTCCATCCTGATCGCCCTCAGCCTGGCGCTGAGCGGCGGCTGCTCAAACCGAAAACACTATCCGCCATCAGGCGTCGGCGACAGCTGCTATGCCAAGGCGCTGCCGACGGTTGGGGAGGGCGGTCTCGCCTGGGGTTCCAGCCTGAACATGGCTCGGCAAAAATCCATGACCAATTGCATGCGCTACGCCGGGCGGTCGGGGGGCACGCCGAATACTTGTCAGGTGGTGTTGGCCAAGTGCAAATGACTGTCCACCCTGGCAGTTTGTCGTTTTGATGGGCAAGCAGCATGCGTTTGCGCGTGCGGACGAGCTTTCTGCCAACGCTCACCTGAAATCTGCTGGTGGTACCACGCTCGATGCGATCACCCTGACCCTTTCTTGACGCTATGCATACCGGTACTAGAATTCATTCGATTTGTTTGGCTTTCTATGCCGATGGAGGCAGGGAAGGCTATCTGAAACGCGCGCAATAGCGTTGATGTTCGTGTGCGCTCTCAAGGCAAGGACGCGTCATGGCATTCCAGATTGGCAATACAGTCATCACGCCCTATCACCTGATGGCCCAATACCGTGTTCAGTTGGGGAATCACAAAGACACGGTACAGAAGTTCATCACGTTTACGGGCTGCATCCGCTTTGCCACGGTCGACGCGGCGAAGGCCGCGCTGGATGCGCCCGATACTGCGGTGGCGATGGTGTGGGATGCGGCCAATGCCAACCCCTTGCAGAGTACGCCAACCGTCCAGCGCACCATCAGCCAGTGCCTGTCAGATGTGGATACGCACGTGGCACAACAGCGTGAGAGGGAAAGGGCGGCAGCCAAGCAGGCGCGAGAGCCGGACAAGGTCAAGTACAACGCGCTACGCGATACGGCAAAGGCTTTGGGCGGCGAGCTGATGACAGCTGCAGCGGACAACGACCCCGTGGCATTTGCCGGTCACTACGTTACTTTTTACTATCAGGCGGCCTACATGGGGGGCGACCAGTTCGCGGTGGGGGCTGCTCTGAAGAGCAAACCGACGTCGCGGTTGATCCTGTTCTACAGCGACAATCCTCAGGAGACAGGCAGTGCCAAAAGTCTGATCTCGTTCTACGGGGTATCTTGCGGCTTGACCCGCGACCGCTTGCTGCCCGTGAAAGTGGCCGATTCCAAGGCGGCCTGTAAAGTCGCTACAGATGTCGTGGATGCGCGTTTGAACAAGACAGCCAACCCTGCCATGGCCGGACTTGATTTTTTGGGCCTCATACCCAGGATCAGCGGAGCGACGCTGAACCCGGTAGGCGGCGCGACGACCCATGTCGCCGCCTCAGTCATGGCAGGTGACGGCAAAGGCAATGTGTCCGGTTGGACAGACGTTGACCCGGCCAGCAATTCCTACTGGGCCTACCGTGTCGATAAATTCCTGGGGCGCAAAGGGATCGTGCGAAGCGCGAAGTACGTCATCGTCTGGACGCGATTCAGTGGGCAGGACGGTGGCGCTCACCCAGAACTGGACGATACCTGGATGGGTCTTGCCCAAGTCTGTCGCGGTCTGCTCAAAGCCGGAAAAAATATCATTGTGGTGGGCAAGCCCAAAGGGCACGACAGCCTGCCAGAAAAATTGAACGCCAGTATGGATCAACTGGACATCGCGGGTCCGCCAGCCGTATCGCGCAATGGCATGCAGATCTGGGGCGAGTATTGGAAAAACGAAAACGAGGAAACCTTCAACGGCAAAATCATTGGCCCTAACCGTGCTGCCGAGTATGCGATTTTCCTGAGAATGGCCCGTGGCTGGGGCTGTAAACTGGTGCATTTGGGGATGCGCAGTGGTGCGATGGATGCCGCAGCATTGTTGGGTATGCGTGTCAGGTTCATCGAAAACACCGGCAACGAACAGATCGAACGAACTACGAAATGGACCGGAGGCAGCAACACAAACAAATTGTATAAACGCATTCAGGTCTCCCAGACCACACGGATGGCGGCTGCGGGAAAACCTAAAGCGCAGCACGAGGCACAGGGCTATGAGCCTGCCGATCTCAAACTTATCCTCGACAGCGTGACGGCGGCATTGGTCTAGAGGATCAATAGTGTTCGATACACGAAGGATGGCTTGCCGGAGGCAAGGCAGACCTCATCGATGCGCCGAGCCGGGTCGTTCGTTGACGCCGCAGATGTATCGAGACATAAAAGCCGCTTCAGGCACTCGCCGGCGGCTTCGCCAACTCAATTCCCGCCGCCCCCAGCCGCTTGAGAATCTCGAACAACAAATCACTCTTGGTCACCCCGACAATCCTCGGGCTACCCACATAGCCGGTAATCGTCAACGTAATCCCGTCCTGCGACAGCTTGCTGAAACGCACAAACGACGCCGGTTTATCGAGGATGCTTTCGTTCTCTCGATAAGTGTTGAGCAGCAGTTCCTTCACCTCCTCAGGATCGATATCCAGCGGGAATACCAATTCAAGCGATGCCACGCCCTGGGCGCTCCCCCCTAGCGTAACGTTGCGCAAGTTCTGCGAGATCAATTGCGAGTTGGGCACGATCACAATCGAGCGGTCGCTGAGCTGTATCTCCGTAGCTCGCACGTTGATCCGGCGGATATCACCCTCGACGCCACTGATACTGATCAAATCGCCGACCTTCACCGGACGCTCGGTCAGCAGAATCAGACCCGAAACGAAGTTCTTCACAATCTCCTGCAAACCAAAACCGATCCCCACCGACAGCGCACTGACGATCCACGCCAGGTTGGTCCACTGCACCCCCAGCGACGACAGCGTCAACAGGATCACCAGCGCATAACCGATATTGGAAAACAGCGTGCTCAACGACGCGCACATGCCCGGGTCCATATCAGTCTTGGGCAGGAACTCGTTGTCCAGCCAGCGGCGCAGGGCGCGAATCAGGTAGATGCCGATCAACAACGCCAGTACCGCATTGAGCAGATGCCCGGGGACGATGTTCAGTTTGCGTAACCCGGCGCCGCCGAGAATGGCCATGATGTTGCTCAGCAGTTGCCCAAGCGTGGTGCCGATGCCGCCGACAAACAGCGCAATCACGGCCAGCAGCAAAAGCCCGGCGCGGCTGAACCCGGACAATAGAATCGAGATCTGATCCAGCCGCCGATCACCAATCCCGAGCAACTGCTTAAGCGCCTTTCCGCTCGAATGTTTGGGCGAAAACACATATTCGCAGCCGTCCTTGATGAATTGGATCAGCAAGTAAAACCCCGACAGTACGATGTACGCCCAGACCACTTCATAAGTAATGAATCGGGCCAGCGACACATAACCGATGAGCAGCGCAGCTATCGAGACAAACATCGAAACACTGGCGACGGTGTAAATCACCCCGGCGAACACGTTGCCCGCCGCCGATGTGTCGTTGGCAGCAATCATTGCCTTGCGCACTTTGCTGACCCGCAACAGCATTGCCACGATGATCACCATTACAGCAATCGCGATCACGCCCCGCCCGGCGAGCACGATCTGGCTGCTCATACCGGTGGCGTTGCTGACCTGCACCAGTGTCACCAGCACCAGCAACGTGCCGGAAAGAATGCGCGGGTAAGGCTTCAGTGCCAGCGCTACCGGATCGGCAATCGCCGGCAGCCGCCACGACGGATGTCTGGTCGAGAGCAGCGCGCGGCTCAGCCCGGTGATCAACACGCAGGCGTACACAACCTTTTCGAACTCCTCGGAAAACGTATCCAGCACCGGCGGCAAAGGTGCGTGGCGGGTGAGGGCGTAGAACAGCAGTTGCAGGGCAATGCCCGTGGTGACAATGGTCGCCAACGCCGAAGCGAACGCCAATGCACTGCGGCGCACACGCCCCTCCGGCATGCGATGGATGCACACCCACGTCAGCCCACGCTCGGCCAGCCTGCGTCCGAACGTCCAGATCACCAGCGCCAACAACGCCAGCACACTGGTATAAAAACGCTGCCCCGGCGCCCAGACCCTGGCCCACGTATCGCCCACCCGATCTACAAAAAAACTCAAACGCTGCCGATCATCGGGCCGGGGTTTGACCAGTGGCGCCCAGAAATCCGGACTCAACACACTGTTGGTGCGCAGCGTCAGCTCACTCTCCAGCAACGTGCGCCTGATCCCGGCAATCTGCGTGATCAGATCCGCCGCGCTCTGCTTCAACGCCGCCAGATTCTTCAGCGTCGCATCAACCTTGTTCTTTTGTTCTGCCAGCGACGCCCGCTGCGCAATGATATCCGCCTGCTCAGACGCCACCCCGGTATCCGGCGCCGCCCCCAACACACCCAATTGCACCGCCAGTTGCGCCTGCTGCGGCAACAACGACGCCGACAACCGATCAACATCCAGAATGAACGCCTGCACCCGATCCTGCGGCCCTTCGAGCTGGTTGTAATTGTTGGCAGACGAGATTTGTTGCTTGAGCCCGTCGAGGCGTTGTTGCAGGGCTTGCAGATCACTTTGGGAAATCACTGTGACGGGTGCGGCGGCGTTTATGGAAGGCGCCGGCAGATCCGCCGCCCACAACGACGAACCGCCCGGAGCAAGCAACGTGAGCGCGACAAAAAACAATGACTTCAATGTGTTGCGCATGGAGGGGCAGACCCGAATTGATCACACAGTTTATGAGGTTAGGTGATCGGGGCGAGGATTGAGGAAAAGTTTCAGGCGCGGCGCGCGCAGGTGTACTTGCCGCACTCCGAATCACTTGGCGAACGTTAACGTTTTCGACTTCTACAGAACGTTATTTCTTACGAAAAGGCAGCAACATGCCAACGCGCTGTTGGTAATCCAGATATCTCTCGCCGAAAGCTCTGACCAGGTCCTTTTCTTCAAGATGTGCCCCAACAACAATGTACGCCGTACTCGTCAAGGCAAAGACAAGATGACCAACCGTCATGTCCGGCGTCGCCCAGAATGCCAGCAGAAACCCCAGATACATCGGGTGTCTGACAATTCTGTAAAGCGATGGCGTCACGAAATGGGGCGTTTCCGGCGGAGTCTGTCGAAAGGCTTTGATTGCCTGTTTCAAACCGAACAACTCGAAATGGCTGATCAGAAAAGTTGCCAGCAGAGCGAGCCCCCAGCCTGTCCAGAACAGACCTGAAAGCACGACCCTGAGCAGAGGCGATTCAGCACTCCACACCGGCACGGCAATCGGTTGCCACAAATAGAAAAGCAACAAGAGGGTGAGGCTACTGAAGAGAACGTAAGTGGCTCGTTCAATGGCAGCGGGCATCACGTGGGCAAGTCTGTCTTTAAAGCCTTTTCTCGCCATCACACTGTGCTGTAGGCCGAACAGAGTGATGAGGGCAATATCGACAAGTATCGCGAAAACGACATCTTGAGGTTCCCCGGAGTCGATGTGCTTTGGAACCAACCATCTTCCAAGAAAACCGATCAAGTACAGGATTGTGAAGAGAAAAATGGAGTAACACGTCAAGCTGTAAAGCACATACAGCAGCTGAATGGCCGGGTTGCTGGGGCGGGTTTTCGAGACAGGCTGGGTGTTCATGAGCGATGTGTCTTGATCATGGCGTGGACTGCAGACTCGCACCAGGGGAAGAATTGATTGGGTGATCTTTAAACATAGCAGAGGTATCCCGAAACAGCGCTCAGGCACCAGGGTCGAGCAGATGCACCAGTCTTGGTGCGAGGGAATCAGCGCAGACATCCAGCAACGCCAACGTGACCGGTAACTTGAACCGCCGCCGGCCGGCACTGCCCGGATTCAGATAAAGCCGCTCGCCGCGCCACTGGATATCAGGTTTGTGCGAATGACCGGTGATCACCAGTCTGATGTCGCTATCAAGATGGGCCGGGACATCGGCGATATCGTGAACCAGCAGAGCTTTCCAGCCGCTCAGCTCGAAGTTGAGTTTGTCAGGGAGGTCGGCGGCGAAGGGCAGGCTCAAATCGTTGTTACCGCGCACGGCATGGACAGGGGCGATGTCGGCGAGTTGTGCAAGGATGTCCGGACTGCCGATGTCACCGGCATGGATGATGAGGTCGCAGCCTTGGAGGGCGGCGAGGGCTTCGGGGCGCAGGAGGCCGTGGGTGTCGGAGATGATGGCGGTTTTCATGGGGGGAGATTAGCAGGGTTGGGATGGAGACACTTTCGGCAAAAAAACGGACGCTATTTTCGTCATCTCCATGCTCCAAACGACAGTACGCCGCAGTAGAGGACGGTGTTGCAAACGATCACTTGGGCAATCATGAAACCGAGGCCGGAGCCAAGAAACGCAAAACCGGCAACTATCCAAGGCAAGCTCGCATTTACACGAAATCTCAATAACCAAGCCGCCACACTTGCACCGACGAACATGCCTGGAACGGAAAATAAATGCCCCAGCCCAAAGAGACCACCTTCGCGACCCAAGCTGGATACGATTGCCATGTAGATCAATAGAGTAACAAGCGCGGCGGCTGTCGTTCCGGTTAGAAACAGGGCGCGCGTACGGAGCATCAAGCCCGGAAGCAACATCACCACTGGCACTCCCATGAGATACCAAAAGCTCAAATAAAGCGTGTTGCCAGCACTGGATGCGTAAACGAGAACAATAGTGACCAAAACCATTGAACAGACCAGATCTTCCCTAACGCCCATGTTCATCCATTCGATCGCTATCAGAGTCGTCAATATTGAAATAGATTAGCTGATGGCCAAGTCTTCGTTCGGTTGCCCGCTATGGGTCGAAGCCGGGCAATCACGGGAGGCTGTTTCTGGCCGATTGCCGCCTGTCACCAGGGGCAGAAACCGGCCAATAGCGGTCAGTAGAGACTTTGTCTATGCTGCGTTTCTCAAGCGCATCATTGCCGCTGGCGAGATCGCGTAAACCAGCGGCAAATCCAAACGACTACTGATCTTTCTACGGAAGCACTCGCTGCTTCTTGAGGCTATCCAGTGCATCGAAAAGCGAAGCTTTCGAGTCGACCCTTTCAGTAAATCCGTATCGGTAGATTTTGTTCGTATCCGAGATGATGTCCGTCTCGGTGTGAAAGATGAAATCCCCAAACCCCCAGCCGACCAACTTGCCCAGATCAGGCTGGATCAAATTGTGGCATTCGGCGATTTCCCGCCACAGCGCGGCCTTGTCGGGCATGTGGCGTGCAAGCGTCAATGGAACCGGAGACGCCGTTTCCATCCCAAAATTTTTGGCCGTGTCTTGCCACATACGCTCCCAGCGGAAAATGTCGCCGTTGGCGATGTTGAAAGCCTCTCCACCAGCAGACTCGCAGAGTGCGGCCCAGACGCTGGCCCGTGCCAGTAACCCGGCATCGGTGAATTGCAGCAATTGACCGTAGGCTTTATCGGTGCCGGGAAATCGCAACGGGATATCCAGCGCACGGGACAGCTCGGTGAAGACGCCGATGACCAGCGCAATATTCATCGTGTTGCCGTAGATATCCCCGACCACCAGATCGGGACGCAGCGCCACGTAATCCCAGCGGCTGTGTTCGGCACGCTTTCTAAGCTGGGCTTCCTGTGCAAGGTACAGGTTCGGTGGCATATGCCCCGCATCACTCTCCAGTGCGGGCGTGCGAACCTTCGCGCCGAGGTGAGAGCCGTAAATTTTAAAGCCCTGATAGATGACCACTCGCTGAAGAGCGGAATTCGCCTGCTCAAGTCCATCTAGCACGTTGGCCAGCATGTTGGCATTGCGACTTGCTTCCACCGCCAGATCCGGATCGGGACTGAAGGCCGCGTAAAAAACATGAGTCGTGTCTCGGGCAGCATTCACAGCGATGGCCACTGCTTCGGCATCCGTGAGATCCGCCAGTATCGTCTCGGTGCCCACGACGGTTCGGCGATCAAGCGCCCTGACCCGCCAGCCTTCGCGCTTGAGTTCCTCTGCCACGGCATGGCCGATGATGCCGTTCGCGCCGACAACAAGCGCGACTTTTGGATTTGCTGGTGTAGGGTTCATGCAGCATCCCTATTTCGAATTCTGTTCATTTCATTTCTCCTTCCGTACCTTGTGCACGGGGTTGAGAGAGATGATGCCTCCGAGATGATCTGTGATATAGACTGTTATCACGAATGGCTTATATGACATAAATTCACAATGGCACGCTGGGATATCAACCGTCTGGCAGAGATGGAAGTGTTCGTCCGAGTGATTGAACTCGGCAATTTTTCATTGGCGGCGCGGGACTTCCGCATGACACCTTCGGCGGTCAGCAAGTTGTTATCCCGCCTGGAGACTCGCCTTCAGGCACGCTTGCTGAACAGAACCACGCGGCGACTGACGCCCACGCCGGAAGGTCATTCGTTCTATGAACAATGCGTCAGAATTCTTGCGGATGTGGAGGATGCTGAACGCAGCACCTCCGGACAGGGCGATCCGCGGGGGCTTCTCAGGGTCAGTGCCAGTGTGCCTTTTGCCCGAGGAGTTTTATTACCCTTGATCCCCGAATTCCTCTCGCGCTACACAGGTATAGAGCTGGATATCGTACTGACGGATCAAGTGGTGAATCTGATTGAGGAGCGCACCGACGTTGCGATCCGTCACGGCCCGCTGGAAAGTTCGCGCCTGGTGGCGAGAAAGCTGGGCGAAACACGGATGGTCGTCGTCGCAGCTCCCCAGTATCTAGAGCGCCATGGTCTGCCGACCGTGCCAGAAGACTTGACCCGCCATAACCGCTTGGACTTCGGTTACACACGCACACTGAAAGGCTGGCCTTTCATCGTGAATGGCTCGCAATGGATTGTCTCGCCAGTGAGTAATGTGACGGCGAGTGACGGTGAGGCTCTTCGCCAGTTAGCGCTGGCAGGAGTAGGCTTGGCTCGTCTCGATGAGTTCCAAGTGGTTGAGGACATTGAATCAGGAAAACTTCTTCCGATACTGCAAGCCTTCAACCCTGGAGACATTGATCCCGTCCATGCGGTATTTCTCGGCCAAGGCACGCAGATGCCGTTAAGGGTTCGTGTTTTTCTCGATTATTTGAGCGCGAACGTACAACTCAAAAGGCTGGAACATAGTCAGGAGCCTGATGAAAAGCGGATGGGCGAGGCTTGGTAAAACAGGTATTTAGTAAATGCCACCTCGCCACATATGCTCACTTGAGCACCGCTTAGTCCGCAATGGGTCGTTTTCTCCGTCACGACTGGCTGCAAAGGTTCGTTCTCTGCTCTTCGCGACAGGCAACAATCGGCCATAAGCAGTCATTCATGAGTGATCGTCGTTGAGCAAGCTGGACTCTCTGCTTCGAGGTTGCTTATCAGCCACTCGATGAGTTGTTGTGCATTGCTTTCACTGTCACGATGAGTCAACAAAGCCCAGTTCGGGCCGCGAATGGTTTGCTCTACCAGCGGCTGCAACAGCCCGCTATCTCGCGCCCCACGGCTGAGTAATTGGCTGACCAGCGCAATCCCTAAACCGGCACACGCAGCGTCCAGCAACAGGCCCGGATCAGAGAAGTTCAGACCCTGATCCTGCTGACCGACATCGATCCCGGCTTCCACCGCCCAATGGCTCCAGTCCATCTCCCGTTCGCCGTGCAGCGTCGTGCGTTGCTCGGCGGGCTGCGCTAATACGCTCGGGTGGCAGGCCGGGTAGAGGAGGTCGGCATGCAGCACCTTGAAACTGCATTCAGCTTGCGAGCTGATGTCGTCGCGCAGGGCGAGGTCGATTGTCTGGCTGACCATGTCCGGCACTTCGTCTGTGCTGAAAATCCACAGATCGACGTGCGGATGCTGTTGCCGGAAATCCGCCAAACGCGGTAGCAGCCAATGTCGGGCGAACGCCGGCGTGGTGTTGAGCACCAGTTGGTTGGGCTTCTGATATTGCCCGAGGCGACGGATGCCGACCGCCAATTGCTGGAGCATCGCCTGCGTGGTGCTGAGCAGATCGTGGCCGGCGTCGGTCAGGCTGACGCTGCGTCCGCTGCGGAAAAACAGCGGCTGCTCCAGGTACGCCTCAAGGCTGCGGATCTGTTGGCTGATGGCCGACTGCGTGAGGCTCAGTTCCTCGGCGGCCTTGTGGAAACTGCCCAGCCTTGCGGCCGCTTCGAAGCCGCGCAACGAGCTGAGGGGTGGCCAGTGTTTCAGCATGATCGATAAGTTCCTCTAATCAGTTTTCCGCTAAATCCTTCGTTTGTTTGCCCTTCGGGTCGCCATTAGCATGCACATCAACGCCGCCAAGGCTGTTTTCATTGAACACAATGGCTTAACTCAAAGGGCTTTTTACCATGCAGCAGAACAAAAACAACAACAGCGGTTGGATGATGCCGGCAGAGTGGGTGACGCACGCGGCAACCTGGATGGTGTGGCCACACAATCAGGCCCTGTGGGAGTCGGGCTGGCGCGTGACCTTGCCGTTGGTGCAGAAAGATTTCGCCCGCGTCGCCAACGCCATCGCCCGGTTCGAACCGGTGAAAATGGTGGTTGATCCGTCGGCAATCGCCAGCGCCAAAGCTTTGTGCGGGCCGAACATCGAACTGATCCCGCTGGCGGTCAACGACAGCTGGTGCCGCGACTCCGGCCCGAGTTTCGTCGTCCACCCGGAACAAGGTCTGGCCGGGGTGAGCTGGCGCTTCAACGCGTGGGGCGGCAAGTCGGCTCATGAACTGGACGAAAGTCTGGCCCGCCGCGTGCTCAATCACTTGGGCGGCGAGTGCTTCGGCACGGCGCTGAGCAACGAGGGCGGCGCGATCCACGTGGACGGCGAGGGCACGCTGATCACCACCGAATCGGTGCTGCTCAACCCTAATCGCAACCCGGGCGTGAGCAAGGCCGAGATGGAAGAAATCTTCGGTCGTCTGCTCGGCGTGAAAAAAACCATCTGGCTGCCGGGCGATCCGGATTACGTCACCGGCGACATGACCGATGGCCACGTCGATGGCGTCTGCGCTTTCGCTCGTCCCGGCGTGTTGCTGGTGGATGCCACTCATGTTCGCAGTTCGGTGTACGCCGAAGTGGTGCGGGAAAACCGCCGCGCACTGGAACTGGCCACCGATGCTCAGGGCCGCAAATTCAAGTTGATCGAGCTGTACGAAGCCACCGATGCGGTGGACACCGAAGCCGAAGTGTTCTGCGCCTCGTACACCAACTTTTACATCGCTAACGGCGCGATCATCATGCCGGCATACGGCATCGAGGCCGACCATGTGGCGGCAGAGACGCTGGCCAAGGCGTTCCCGGGCCGTGAAGTGGTGCCGGTGCAGATCAATCACCTGGCCCATGGCGGCGGCGGTGTGCATTGCATCACCCAGCAACAGCCAGCCTGGCCGGTGGAGGGTTGATCAATGACGCTGTTGAAAGTCGCCAACACCCAGATGCCTTGCACCTGGGACTTGAAGAGCAACCTGGATCGCGCTGAGCAGCTTGTGAGGGAGGCCGCCACGCAGGGTGCCCAAGTGATCCTGCTGCAGGAGCTGTTCGCCACGCCGTATTTCTGCATCGAACAGAGCCATCAGCACATGGCATTGGCCGCGGAGTTTCGCGACAGTCAGGTGCTGGCGCGCTTCGCCGCGCTGGCCCGTGAGCTCGGCGTGGTGCTGCCGCTGAGCTGGTATGAGAAGGCCGGCAATGCCTACTTCAACTCCCTGAGCGTGGCCGATGCCGACGGGCGTCTGTTGGGCGTGTACCGCAAGACCCACATTCCCAACGCCATCGGCTATCAGGAGAAGGAGTATTTCAGCCCTGGCGACACCGGCTTCAAAGTCTGGGACACCGCGTTCGGCCGTCTCGGCGTCGGTATCTGCTGGGATCAGTGGTTCCCGGAAACCGCCCGCTGCCTGGCGTTGATGGGCGCCGAAGTGCTGCTGTTCCCGACCGCTATCGGCTCGGAGCCGGGATGCGCGGATCTGGATTCGCGGGACCACTGGCAGATGACCATGCGCGGCCACGCCGCTGCCAATCTGTTGCCGGTGATCGCTTCCAACCGCGTTGGCCGTGAAGTGGCGGGCACCGATGCGACGCTGCAAATGAATTTCTACGGCTCGTCGTTCATCTGCAACCACAAGGGAAAAATGCTCGCCGAAGCCGACCGCACCAGCACCGGCGTATTGGTGCAAAGCCTTGATCTGTCGGCCATGCGCGAAGAGCGTCTGAGCTGGGGGATCTACCGCGACCGTCGCCCGGAAATGTACGGCGCATTGTTGAGCCAGGACGGCCGTCACCTTCACGCCCGCTGGGATCCTCAAGGAGTCTGATATGCCTACCTCACACAAGTGGTTGCTGGGCGCTCTGGGCCTGGCGCTGGCCGGTCTGCTACCGGTCGTGCACGCCGAAGACAAGACCTTGCGGCTGTACAACTGGGCGGATTATTTCGCGGAAGACACGTTGACCAAATTCACCGCCGAAACCGGGATCAAGGTGATCTACGACGTGATGGACGGCAGCGAAACCCTGGAAGCCAAGATGCTGTCCGGTGGCAGCGGCTACGACCTGATCTTCCCCGGCGACACTGTGGCCGAACGCCTGATGCGCGCCGGCAGCCTGTTGCCGTTGGATCCTTCGAAGATCACGGCGATGAACGACATCGAACCAGGCCTGCAAAAACTGCGCAGCCATTACGAGCATTCGAACAAGGCCACGGTGCCGTACACCTGGGGCACCATCGGCCTGACCTACAACGCCGAGCAGATCAAACAGCGCATGGCCGACGCCCCGGTCAACAGCCTCGAAATGCTGTTCAAACCGGAATTGGCGGCCAAATTCGCCGATTGCGGCATTTCGATGATCGACTCGCCGGACGAAGTGCTGGCCGTGGTGCTCAACTTTCTCGGCCGCGACCCGCGCAGCGCCAAACCTGCGGATCTGGCAGCGGCTAGTGATCTACTGATGAAGATGCGGCCGTACATCCGCAAGTTCCAGTCGCAACCGGTGACCGATCTGGTCAACGGCAACCTGTGCCTGTCCCTCGGCTACAGCGGCGACATGACCCAGGCCCAGCGCACCTCGGACAGCGCCGGCAAGCAGACCCGCTTCCAGTACCGCGTGCCGCGCGAAGGCACCACGGTGTGGATGGACACCATGGCCATTCCGGTCGATGCCAAACACCCGGAATACGCCTACGAATTCATCAACTTCGTGATGCGCCCGGAGAACATGGCCGCGATCAGCAATTTCACCGGTTACCCGACCTCCAACGCCAAGGCCCGGCCAAGCGTGGACGAGGCGATGCGCAACAACCCGGACATCTACCTCGACGAAGCGACCTATGCTCGTCTGATACCGGGCAAGGATATTCCCCAGGCCGACATGCGCGCCCGCATGCGCACCTGGACAAAGTTCAAGACCGCCACTGCAAAGTGATTTTCCGGGCTGCTTCGGCAGCCCCCTTACACATCAGGAAGTCACACATGCCAACTCGTCGCGAGTTCATCAAACAGGTTACAGTCGCCGCCGGCGTAGGCGCTGCCGTCATGGGCCTCGGCCTGTCACCGGCGCGGGTGCTGGCGGCCAGCGAGGGCCGCTGGTTCATGCCCGACGAGGGCGACAAGCACGAACGCGCCTACATGGCCTTCGGCGCGCAGGACGCGATCTGGGAAGACTTCACCGAAGACGTCCAGGAAGCGCTGGGCCGGATCGCCCGTGCCATCGCCCGTTACGAGCCGCTGACCATCTACTGCCGCAGCGGCGAACGCAGCTTGGCCGAAGAGATTTGCGGCACGTCTAACATCACCTACCAGATCGCCAACCTCGACGACATCTGGATGCGCGACATCAGCGCCAATTTCGTCATCGATGACAAAAGCGGCCTCGGCGCGGTGGACTTCAATTTCAGTGGTTGGGGCAACAAGCAGCAGCATTCGAAAGACGCGAAAATCGCCCAACGCGTGGCGCAAGATGCGCAAGCGACGTACATCCGCAGTGAACTGGTGGGCGAGGGCGGCGGCATCGAAGTCGATGGCCACGGCACCGGGATCATGACCGAAAGCTGCTGGATCAACGAAAACCGCAACCCCGGCTGGAGCAAAGCTGACGTCGAGGCTGAGCTGAAGGCACGTCTCGGTTTGCGCAAGATTATCTGGCTGCCGGGCATCAAGGGCAAGGACATCACCGACGCCCACGTCGATTTCTACGCGCGCTTTGTCACACCCGGCGTGGTGATCGCCAACCTCGACACCGACCCGCGCTCCTATGACAACAAGGTCACCCTGGCGCACCTGGAAATCCTGAAAAAGGCCACCGACGCCGATGGTCGCCCGTTGCAGATCCACACCGTGTCGCCACCGCTGAAACCGCGCAAGACTAAGTTCAACAAGGACAACGACGACTTCGCGGCCGGTTACATCAACTATTTCGTGATCAACGGCGCGGTGATTGCCCCGGAGTTTGGCGACAAGGACGGAGACAAGAAGGCCTACGACCTGCTGAAAAAACTCTATCCGAACCGCGAGGTGGTACAGCTCAACATTGATGCCATCGCCGCCGGTGGTGGCGGGATTCACTGTGTGACCAGTCATCAACCAGCCTAGATAGGGCCACCGCTTTGCCAACCGGAAACGCGGAAGCCCAAAACAGCTTAGGTACGCAGGAAGCCATGTTTGCAGTATTGGCTTGTGCTTGGCTCTGTCTGGTTTCGCGTCGGTTAAAGAGAGCGGTTGACATCCTGTTTGTTGCGGTAAGGACAACCCATCACTATTTTTATTGAGTATTGGGAAGCCCCAAGATTTAACCACAAAGACATGAGCGGACGCGTAGCGATGGAATAAGCGTCATACAAAAAATCGATTCTGGATGACCTTTTTTTTGGCCATTAGCGGTCGCTTCCGAGTGTTCGGTGATGGCGGGAAACACTCGTTCCGGAACTTCCGCTTTTGGCCGGTTAGCGACGGTCAGGGCTCGACCGTCGCTATGCATATTCAAACCTCGGTCTGTTCCGCCATCTCTAGGGCGTCGTCGACTTCAATTCCCAGATATCGAACGGTGCTCTCCAGCTTCGTATGGCCAAGCAGCAGTTGAACCGCTCGCAGATTCTTCGTCCTGCGATAGATCAGCGATGCCTTCGTACGCCTCATTGTGTGAGTGCCATACATAGCTGGATCAAGGCCAATTGCTTCCATCCAGCCTTTGACGATACGTGCGTATTGACGTGTTGATAGATGGTCTGAGGTATGCAGCTGGCTCGGAAAAAGGCAGTCCTCGCTCCGGAGTTGGGCCTGTTGTATCCAGGCCGCGATAGCAAACCGTGTTTGTTCGGTGATCTCGAACTGCACTGGCCGCAGCGTTTTCTGCTGCATCACGATGGCGCGTGGTGATACGTGCTCGCCATGGGCGACGTCACGCACACGAAGCTTGGTTAAGTCGCAGGCCCGAAGCTTGCTGTCGATGGCCAGATCGAAGAGCGCAAGATCACGGGTTCGTTCTGCAATTTGAAGCCTTACCCGGATGGCCCAGATATCTCTCAGTCTGAGTGGAGCTTTCTGCCCGACCAGTTTTCCTTTGTTCCAAGGCTGGCGGCTGCAGGTAGCGAAGATGTTCATGACGAGTCCTCCACGTGTCGAAGGACAAGGATGGCTGACCAGAGAAAGGGTCGCTAACCGGCCAAAAGCGGACACTTAAAAGTGTCTATAAAAACTGGGCAGTTTCACTACGTTGATTTACTCGTTCCGAACTATTATCTGTGTGGCGGAAGCAGATGCTGGCTAGCCCATTCTGCCGATCGATCGAATTGGCGACTCATCCTCCAAACTACTAGCTTACCCATGGGCGCCGACCAATCGCGCATAGCACAGGTGCCAGATGCGCTTGCGCCCCTTCGCCATGCACCTCGTACCAGAGTCACATCGGCGCAGAAGGCTAGCCCAACGTGACCTTATCTTAAATACTTCGCTTCCAGCTCGCGCATATTCGCATCACCTTGCAAAGCAATAATGTCTTTGACTGACGGCAAAGACATTTCAGCATTGGCTATACCTCCTTCGGCCCTGATCGTTGCAAACACCGTGCGCATCGCCCACACCGCTGCTCTGATTGCGTGGTTCCCGTAAATCACAATACCAACCTTACCCAACGCAGCGATATCCGCCTCGGTCAGTTGAGGGTAAGTCGTGGGCACCAATACCAACGGCACGCTGCCGTTCCATGCATCAATAAACTCAAGGACCTCATCAGGTATTTTTTGTTTTGAGTGGATCAGGATCGCGTCGGCGCCAGCCTCTGCATAAGCTTCGGCTCGCTGGATGGCCTGCACCTGGCCCTGACCTGCAATCAGTGCTTCGGTGCGGGCGATCACCACAAAGTCTTTATCGCGACGAGCGTTTGTTGCCGCAGCTACTTTGCCCTGAAATTCTTCTATTCGGACCAGCTCCTGGCGGCCATCAGCACGCAGGCTCGTGTCCTTGGGAAAGGTCTTATCTTCCATGACGATCGCGGACGCACCCGCTGCCTCGTACTGCGGTACGACATAGCTGACGTTGATGGCGTTTCCGAATCCGGTATCGATATCGGCGATCAGTGGAATGGAAACGACAGACGCGATGGCTCTCATCATTTCCAGATGCGTGCCCGCCGACAGGATGTTGGCATCGGGCACGGCATAACTTGCAGACAGCTCAAAGCCGCTACCCCAAATGCCTGAAAAACCAGCTTCCTCCACTAGCTTGGCGGTCAGAGGGTTATGAGCGGCCATTGCCGTGAACAGCTCGCCATTGGCAAGCGCACTACGAAGCTTTTGATTCTTTGTCATGGCTAGAGCTCGACAAAAAATGGGTTGCGGTAAAGGTTACGATCCGCACACTTAAGTTGTCAGCGTCTGATCAATAACGACAACATCGCGCTCGCCGCACAAAGTCCCGCTACAGTCGGAAAAATAATCGACGTATTACCGGTTGAATCGATCATGTGGCCAATGACCGGCTCACCAATGCCAGCGCATATATAGGACATGGTATTGAGTACGCCCGTCGCAGTTCCCGCAACGTGACGTCCAAAGATGTCCGGGCAGAGTGCCCAAAACGACGATGCGGGCCCAAAGACAAAAAATCCACAAAGGAAAAGTAAGCCTATTGCGACCATGCTTCCGTGCGGTACGAACATGATGATAATCGCAGTTGCGGATGCAAGGACCATGTACGAGACGATCGCCAGATAACGCCTTCCCTGAAACACAACATCTGAAATCCAACTGTTCGATAGGGCACCAAGTGCCATCCCTACAGGTAGCGCGACCGTAATCCACTTCGGATCAATAAACGTTGCCGACGTCTTCCAGTCCAGACCAAGAAAATGCACGGGCACCCAGACCACTAACGCGTAGCGCGCAGCATTCTGAAAACCGATTGCAAAACCAGCGATATAAAGTCGCCAGTTGCGCAGCACTATTGCATAGCGCTGCGCACTGGTTAAATCATCCTCAATTGCTAACGGTGGAACATCATTGGCGTGTTCAAGGGCGCGGAGTTTTTTGTCCTCGGGGCGCTCAGAGACAAAAAGCCACAGCACCACCACGCCCAATAGCATGGAGAGTGGCGCCAGTCTGAAAATCCAGATCCAGTCCAGTTGCATCACGCCCAGAATGGCAAGAGGCAGAACATAAGCGAGAACAGAGGAAAACCCAGAGAACCCAACGTACACACCGTACACAAATCCGCGATGTTGATGCCCCCACCAGTTCGACAGTAAACGGCTGCCGGGGGCAAAACCCATGGACTGAAAATAGCCGTTCGCCCCCCAAGCGAGCAGGAAGAACCAGAATGAGTGGCCAAAACTAAACACCCAATTTGCCGCCAGCGAGAGAAGCGCGCCGGCGATCATCATTCGCTTGCCACCGAGCTTATCGCCCAGATTGCCGTTGATGAACTGGCCGGCGGCATAGCACCACAACATCGTTGCGCTGATCCAGCCAATTTCGTACTTCGACAAACCGTAATCATGCTGGATACCGGGGATGGCGAAGCCCAGGGTCTGGCGACCGGTGTAGTAGAAGAGATAGCAGAACGTCACGCCTATCAGTGCGCGCCATTTGTATTGATCAAAGGTGGATATTGGCAATGTCGCTTTGTATTGCAGGCTATCAGCGGTTTTTATAGTCATGCCTTTCTCCGCGTGGCGCGCAGCTTTGCGCTGCGCTGACCAGTTTTTGGATTAAGCGAGGGTGCGCAGTCTTCGCTGCGCTGTATTTGTTTTGGTTTAAGCGAGATGGTTGAGCGCGAGATCGATAATGTCGAAATTGCGCAGACGACCAGGGTTATCGAGCCCGACCAATTTGCGGTTGAACATCAGTGGCACTTTCTGCTCGGACACACCGCCGTGGGAACGCAAGGGCACCGTCAATCCGGACAAATCATGTTTATCGGCAGCGCTTCCAAGGACCGTCAGCCGCTCACCGAGTACCACCAGATCGCCGATTCGATCCTCGGGCAGTTCGAAACGCTGGCATGCCTGGGAACGCGTCAAGACTGCCTCGACACCAGCGATGCCGGCGAGAAAGTCGATGGCATCGCGTTGCGGTACCGCATCGCGCAAGTACACGGTAGCGTAAGACCCCAGCGCACCGTGATGCACCACGTACGGGTCAGTGATCGGCAGCAAAACACGTGTCCGCTGCGCACCGTACTGGACGTCTAGAAGGTCTTGCAAAAACAGGATGTTGGGGCGGCCGACCGAATCGGTCTTGGCATTCATGCCGTGATCCGCCGTGATCGCCACAACCGCGCCGTGCTCGTGATAACGCTTGAAGTAGCTGTCCATCATTGCGTAAAACGCATTGGCTTCTGGCGTGCCCGGTGCATGTTTGTGCTGTACATAATCGGTAGTGGACAGGTACATGAAGTCAGGGCGTTCGTTTGTCAGCAATGAGAGCCCGGCGGCAAACACGAACTCGGAAAGTTCCGCGCTGTAAACTGAAGGCACGGGCATACCAACTCTTGCCAGGATGTTCTCGACACCGTGTTCCTTCAGGTTCACCTGATCGGCTTTTTCAGCGGAGAAACAGATCCCCTTCAGTTGATGCCCAAGCAGGTTGCGCAATTTGTCCTTTGCGGTCACCACGGCGACGAGTTGGCCCGCTTTGGCCATCTCGGCAAGAATGGTCGGCGCGCGAAGGTATTTGGCGTCGTTCATTAACACCTCCTCTTGCGTCTCCTGGTCGAAAAAGAAGTTGCCGCAAATACCATGGACGGATGGCGGTGCGCCGGTAACGATCGATAGATTGTTCGGGTTGGTGAACGACGGCACCACGCAATCGCCCGTCAATACTGTGCCGTAGCCGATAAGCTCGGCGAGAAATGGCGCCTGTCCCGCTTGAATGGCTTGATTAATGTATTCCTGCTCGCACCCATCGATGCAGATAACAATGGTGGGAGCCGAAGGCAGCCGATAGGACCGGGCGTTCACGTTTATTATTTGAGTCATGGATAAATCTTCCCTTCAATGGTTGGGTGCGCCGCGCGATGAGTGACTTGCGCTGTTTGAAACCGGCAATTCACCGTATGCTGAGCGCATTACTCACACAATCGAATTAAAGTAGCGGTACCTGTGCACGGGAATCACACATGAGGCAAAAGCTTCCGCCGCTTCACGCGTTGCGCATCTTCGAAGTGGCCGCTCGGGCGGGCAGTTACTCGGCTGCGGCTCGGGAACTGAACCTGACTCACGGAGCCGTGAGTCGGCAGATAGCGGTCCTGGAGGACTGGCTCGGTCAACCGTTGTTTGTGCGTGATGGGCAGAGCATGGTGGCGTCGCCCCATGCCAGGGCCCTCGCCCGGGAAATAAGCGCCGCGTTCGATCACATCGCAGACGCTGCCGAGCGCTACGGTAAGAAACAACAACTGAAAGTAATCCGTGTCAGTGCACCGGCAACAGTCGCCATGCGCTGGTTGATTCCCCGGTTGCCTCTATTCGCCGAGACGCACCCCGGAGTGGATGTGCGCGTTTCGACCGTGCTCTCGACTCAACCGGCATTCAGCGGCAGTTTCGACGTCGCCATAAGGCGGGGCATTCCGCAGGGTGGTCAATTTCAGGCAATACCCTTGTTTCGCGAATCGAATACGGTGATAGCGAGCCCGTTACTGCTCGCCAGCACGGGTGTTGAAAGGGTCGAGCAACTGGCCGCCGAAACCTGGTTGTCCACCGAAACCCGCCCAGGTGACTGGGAAGCTTGGATGGAAAGTGCGAATCAACCTATGCTTCGAGCGAGTCGGAACCTGCGCTTCGATCATTTCTTCGTGACGTTGCAGGCAGTCGTCGATGGGCTTGGTTTCGGCATAGGGCCCTTTCCAACGCTGGAGGCTGAATGTGCGGCCGGGCGGTTGCAAACACCCTTCCCGACTCTGCGTTCGCTTGGTCCGACTTACTATGCGCTGGTTCCGTTTGACGCCGATAAGCCGGTCTATTTGCGAGCCTTTGTTGATTGGCTGCAATCAATGAGTGCGCAATATGAGGAGTCGCAGTGATGGTAGTCGTGGATGTTCGGGGCGACCATTAAGGCTCGCTGGCTATCACGAATAAAAATGGGTCATCGCTGAATGGTTGCTTCTGGCCGAAAGCGGACGGTTGAAAAGGTCTATAAATATCTGATTTAGAGACGCTTATGCACTTTCATTTACCATGGGCTACTGAACCCGATCACTGGGATTGAGTGGCAGGTATCAAGACGCCATCGATACTCGAAGAAGTAAGCCAGGACTCCAGTTCCGCATTCCCGACAGGAATGCACCACATGAAATCATTGAATTTTTCTTATCCCACACCACGGCGTACCTTGCTGCAAAGACAAGGAGAATCGCCCATTGAACTCATCCGCCCCCAACCCCGTCGATAAATTCGACACCTCCCGCGCCAACGAATACGCCAGGCAAAGCCGCATTGCACTGGCGGGTTATGACGCATGCCACGATCTGGCGGCGTGCATGCTGGCGGCCAGCCTCGGCGCCTCGCCCTCGGCCAAAATACTGGTCGTCGGCGCTGGCGGTACAGCGCAGGAAATCATTGCGATGGCCGCGCTGGAGCCGAGCTGGCGCTTCACGGCGGTTGATCCTTCCGAGCCAATGCTGGAGGCCGCGACGCAGCATTTGCAGGCCAATGATTTGCTGCACAGAACGGATGTGCATCTCGGGCATGTCGATGACTTGCCGGCTGATGAGTCATTCGACGCGGCGACGTTGATCGGCGTGCTCCATCATCTGAATGGCGATGAACCCAAACGAGCAATCCTGCAATCGATTCAGGCTCGCCTGAAACCAGGTGCGCCGCTGATCGTCGCGGGCAACCACTACGCTTATGCCAGCCAACCGTTATTGCTGGCGGCATGGGGGCAGCGGTGGCGGCAGCAGGGTGCCAGTGCGGATGAGGTGCAGGCCAAGCTTGGCAAGATTCTTCAGGGGGCCGATCCGCCGCATTCGGAGGCGGCGGTTCAGGCGCTGTTGTACGAGGCTGGATTTGGTGAGGCGAAACGGTTTTTCAGCAGTCTGTTTTGGGGGGCGTGGCTGGCAGGTAAGACGCTTTGAGAAAGGACGGAGGCGCTCGCCCAATCCCGGGAGTTGTTCATCACTCAAGCAAACGCAGTTTCAATGAACGCTTCCAGTGATTGTTCTTCCAGAATTTCAATAGAGAAGTGACCGAAGCGTTTCGGCAGCCAGATAATCCGTGTCCCGGAAGGGGATTGCAGGTGTCGGCGTGTCAATGGATTGCCATTTTCATCTTCAGGCTGCACACCGGCGATCAGCAGGTCGTCATAAGCTTTCTCGATGTCCGGTGTGGTGTAGCAGTGACGGTAAATCATTCCTTCGCCGACGGTATCGAGCAGCGTCTTCAGATTGCCCTCAAGCGGTTGCACCAGCATGAAACGCTCTTGTCCGATCATCGCGACGGCGTAGCGCACATGCAGGCCACCGCGTTGCCATGTCTGGGTTTTGGAGATATTGGCTTTGAGGATCTGCGCGTAGTAGGCACACGCGTCCTCGAGATGGTTGACCAGCACATCGACGTGACTGAACTTCAGATCCATTGAATGCCTCCCGCTGATGCGGTGTCCGGATTAATCAGTGGTCGCGGGGCTCCCGGTCGAAGTTGCCGCCTCAGCCTCCAGCTTGGCCCGATCAGCCTTGCTGATGTATTTGGGCTTTTTCGGCGCGAGTTTCGCGCTGGCCTTTTTGGCTTTTTCCTTGAACAACTGCTGCAGTTTTTTCTGACGGTTCATGGTGACTACTCGGCTTGTCAGTTGAATATCGACGATCGAAGGGCGTGTCGGTCGCTTGCCCAATGGCCCAAAAGGGATGGAATCCTGACGCATGGGCAGGACGCAGGCAACCTCATTTCCTCACATCGAGATAAAGTCCCGAACAGCCTTGATCGTCGGTGCCGGCGCTTCCTCCATCAGCCAGTGCCCCGCCCCCGGAATCACCACTTCCGTCACCTTGTCCGCCGCGTTACGCATGACGATTGCCTCATTGTTGCCAAAGGACTTCTCGCCGCCCACGGCCAGCACCGGCATGGTCAGGCGTTTCTGCAACACGGGTTCGTTGTCGGTGGCATCCTGGCGAATGCTGCGGAACTGGGCGAACGCGGCGCGCATGGCGCCGGGCCGAGCGTAAAGTTTGGCGTAATGCTGGCGGGTGCCCTCATCGATCTTCGCGGGCGTGCCGGCGAATTCGTTCCAGAAACGGTCGAGGTAGATGCGTTCGCGGCCCGCCACCAGGCGCTCCATGTCGGCACCGCCGAAGTCGAAGTGCCAGAGCATCGGCGAGCGCACGATGTCGTTCCATGGCGTGATGCCGGGGACGGGCGCATCCATCACCACCAAGCGCTCGGTGCGCTCGGGGTAGCGTGCGGCGTAGGCGAAGGCGACCATGGTACCGATGTCGTGACCGATGACCACTGAGTGTTCGATCTTCAGCGCACTCAGAACTGCGCGAATGTCAGCGGCCTGAGTTTTCTTGTCGTAGCCGCCCTCCGGGATCGACGACAAACCCATGCCTCGCAGGTCCGGGACCACCACTGTGTGGTCGCGCGCCAGATCGGCCGCCATCGGCGCCCACATGTCGCCGGTGTCGCCGAAGCCATGCAATAGAACCACCGCAGGGCCTTTGCCACCGATGCGCACGTGCATCGTCGCGCCATCGACCGGGATTTCCTGAACCCGAAAGGCCGCAGGGAAGGGCGTCACGTCAGCGTGGGCCTGATGACTGAGGGCGAGCAAAGTCAGGGCGGCCAGCAGAGTGCGAATCATGTCGGAGTCTCCAATCGTGCCAATGGCAGGGGATGCGATGGAGTGAGCGTAGACGAATTCTTCGTCCGAACCTGTCAGTTCACGCCAGACGCATACCCATCTCGACGGCACGATTCTCAAAACCAAACTCGGCGTACATGCGCGCCGCGCGTTCGTTGAATGGCCAGACCGTCAACCGCAAATCCTGTGCGTCATATTCAATCGCCCAGTCTCTGACGAGCTGGAGCAGCGCGCGACCAATGCCTTTGCCGGAAAACTGCTCGGCTACGCAAACCGATCCGATGCGAACGACCTTTTGCGGCTGCATCAGCGGCCCGGCGCTTGCCGACAGATTGGCCGTGATAAAAGCCGCAGCCTGATCGCCGAAGTGGGCGATGAAGACAATCTGATCCGGCTTTTCGAAAACCCCTGACCAGTGCGGCAGGTCGCGGAGAAAGTCTTCGGTGGCGGCGGCATAGATATCTGGGCGGGCAGCGTGGTGCACCGCGTTGAGCAATTGGCCCAGCTCGCACAGGGTCAGTGCATCGGCGGCGGTTGCGACTCGGTAAGTGATGGTTTCATCCATGATGGGTAGTGTCCTTGAGTGTGATGAGGTTAGTGGAATTGTGGGAGGCAATGGCGAACCATCAGATTGAACTGACTGGCCGCTCGTCCAGACAGCGCAGCGGTCAGCCATTGATTAGCATGCGAATCAACTTGTTCCAGCATGACTTGGCCTCCAATTGGGTGACCATTAATTCTGGTACCAGTGTGTTGCGTTCTAACATGAGGTGTCTTCCGTTACGAGGGGGAGTCCGTTATCTCAGTCTTTCAGTTGAATGTCACAGCGGACGTCAAATCCGCAATCGAGATATTTGCATCAAGCGCCGCTTAAATTTGCAGAAATCGCTCCGGCCGACATGCATCGAGCGCTACACAAACCTTGCCGTCGATGATCTCTTCACTGACAAGACGACCCACAACCGCCTCAAGCGTGATACCCGGGTGGATTGAGCAGACGTAGGCACCCTCGATATTCGGCAGTGAGTGGTAGTGAAATTAACGCAAAAAAAGCCCGGCATATTCAGCCGGGCCTCGGGTGCCTTCAGACATTTACGCCGCCATATTTCCGGCCGCCATGTCCTTCTTGGCCCACAAGCTCAATCATGAGTAAGTGGGAAAGGTCGGCAATATTGTTGCGGCGAGCGCCGACCGCCAAGCGTTTGAGAAGCGCCTGGCGGAGTTTGACGGGATTGGTCCGAGGACCATCGAGATTCTTATGCGTGAAGCCGGCGCGGTGCTTTTTTAGCGACCGGGATGCGATGCCGTATTTTGGCTGATGTGTTTGGGACCAGCGATCGCCCAGGCAATCAGCCCGAACAGCGGCACAAACACAATCAACACGATCCAAACTCCCTTGTTATTCGACTTCCCCTCGCTTTTACGCACCCGATTGATGGCCCAAAGTTCGATCAGCAGAAGAACTGCCGCCAGTACGATCCACACGGTTTCGATTTGCATTGGCTACCTCCTGATGGTCTCTGTTAGGTGTCGCGTGTGACGCTGGGTTCATTTAATTTTGCGCAGATCCTGTAGTTGCTGCGCGCAAATACAACGCGACACGGCCGTCGGCACTGTCGGCGAATAGAATGCGCGCGCCTGACATCGGCGCTGGGGCCGGCACGGGGGAAGGCGATGACAAATCATTCGGTGGATGTAAAAGACGCAACCTGGAAACCCAAAGAACAAGGTCAGGTTATTTGCTGAGATGGGTGTTCAACAATACGATTCCTGCTACTTGCGTTCAGGCTCGCCGACTGTGAACGGTGTTGGTGTCCACATATACACCGGTCAGATTGAATGCACGAATCTGAGGTTTGCCGTCCCAGTATCTGTTCAGGGTGTACATGGCTTCAGCAAAACCATCCTGGCCTTCTCCCAGGTAAGGGGCATGATAGGCGATAGTCCAAGTTTTTATGTGTTCTTTGTATCGCAGAGCGAGCTCAACGATTACTCGGGAACAAACGCGAGAACACGGGCTGGCAGCCGTAATCATGGTGATGTGCTGAGTCGAGTTTCCGTGTGATTTATAGATGGAGTCAAAGTAATTCACCATTCTTTCTTCCCCATCCGACTTGTTATTGTCATCAAAGAAGTTGACCAGTTCGTTACCGCGAAAAAACTCTATATTTGAACCCCGTGGTCGCCATCCTTTGCCAGATGAAAAAACGAATACGTTGCCGTGATCACCAAACTCGACAACGCAAAACAGATTTTTTGGCTCATCTTTACGGATCGCGTTAGCGACATCAGTGATTAACGGCATTTTGCTTCTCCGCTGCACTAAAGGTTGAAGTTGCAAGTTTGTGTTGTCTTGCACCCCTACAACATTGGCCTTCCCTGGACATGATAATGCAACGTTCTGTGCGATGGCCGTCAGCGAAGGATAGCCCATGAGTGTCAATGTGCCAGAGGTGAAAAGAGAAGTCCTGGAACGGTCTTGCGTTCAAATTCGCGCCATGCAGGAAAACTGGTTGCTCAACCAGCTATAGAGTTGCGATACCGCAGGGGTAATCTGCTTGCGATGCGGGCATACCAGGCTCAACGGCGAGGCTTCGCCGGGATAGTCCGGCAGGAGCACAAGCAGACGACCTGCGCTCACATCGGCGCTGACATCCAGCCACGATTTGTAAGCGATACCTTCACCGTCCAGTGCCCAGCGCCGAACCACATCGGCGTCGTCGCTGAACAGCGGGCCGCAGACTTGAATCGTTTGCCTGCCCAGGCACCATTTGTCGTAGACCCGGCCCGCCTGCAGATAGAGCAGGCACGCATGCTGCAACAATTCATCGGGGGTTGCTGGCTGCCCGTGACGTTGCACGTAGTCCGGGGAGGCCACCAGCACTCTGTGGTTCCAGGGCGCGAGAGGCAGTGCCACGTAGTTGGCGTCTTCGTTCGAGCCATACCGAATGGCGACATCCACCGGATCGCGGAACAGATCGGCCATTTGGTCCGACAGGACAAAGCGCAGGGTAAGTTCCGGATGCTGACGACGGAATGCGGTTAACCACGGCAGCAAAATATTGCGCCCCAAGTCAGAAGGCGCGGTGACTTGCAGCACGCCGCGTAGCGTGGCGTTTTCACCCCGCAGGTTTTCCTTGCCTTGCTTCAACGCCTCCAGCACGGCGTGCGCAGTGGGCAGGTATTGCTCGCCCTCGGCGGTCAACCTCAGGCTGCGCGTAGTGCGCGCGAACAGACGAACGTCCAGCTCGCGCTCCAGGCGTTTGATGGCAGCAGCGACCTGACCGGGCAACAGATCAGTCTCCAGCGCCGCGGCGGTAAAGCTGCCCAGCGCTGCGCTGCGGATGAACAAACCAAGATCATCGATGCGGATCATTTTCACTCCTGCAGTGAAAGTGTTGGCGCATTCTGCAGGTTTTTCTTTGTCCGTGGGAAGTCGAAGATGGCGGCATATCAACGTATCAGCCCTTCAGACAGCGAGTTTCCATGAAAGCCATCACCTTCACCCAGCACGCCCTACCCATTGAAGATCCACAGTCATTGCAGGACATCGAGATGCCTGCGCCAGTGCCCGGCCCACGGGATCTGCTGGTCGAAGTGCGGGCGGTTTCAGTCAATCCGGTCGATACCAAGGTGCGGGCAGGCACTTTCACCAAAGAACCGAAAATCCTCGGCTGGGATGCGGCAGGTATCGTCCGCGAGGTCGGTTCTGACGTGACGCTGTTTCAACCCGGTGATGAAGTGTTCTACGCCGGCTCGATTGCCCGCGCCGGCACCTACAGCGAATTGCATGTGGTGGATGAGCGGATTGTCGGGCACAAACCACAATCCTTGAGCGCAGGCGCGGCTGCCGCGTTGCCACTGACCTCGATCACTGCCTGGGAGTTGTTGTTTGAGCGGCTCGGCGTCGTTGAGGGTTCAGGGGAGGGCGAGTGCCTGTTGATCACGGGAGCGGCTGGCGGCGTGGGTTCGATGCTGGTGCAACTGGCCCGGCAGTTGACCCGCCTTACGGTGATTGGCACGGCGTCACGTCCGGAAACGGCGGATTGGGTGAAGCAATTGGGCGCGCACCACGTCATCGATCATCGCCAGCCGATGCTCAGTCAGTTGCAGGCGCTGGGCCTTGCCGAAGTCGACTATGTCGCCAGTCTGACCCACACCGAGCAACACTTTTTACAACTGATTGAAGTCCTCAAGCCGCAAGGGCGTCTGGGCGTGATCGACGATCCCGAGCGTCTTGATGTGATGCCGCTCAAGCGCAAGTCGCTGTCGCTGCATTGGGAACTGATGTTCACCCGTTCGCTGTACGAAACCTCGGACATGATCGAGCAGCATCACTTGCTTGACCGGATCTCGGGCCTGATTGATCAGGGCGTTTTGCAGACCACCGTGGGTGAGCATTTCGGCGCGATCAACGCAGCGAACATGCGACGTGCCCATGCTTTGGTCGAGAGCGGCAAAGCCCGGGGAAAAATTGTCCTCGAAGGGTTCTGATCAGCGCCGTCCCAGACATTCATAGGGGGGCTTCGAAGCCGCCCCAGGAGCACGTTATGCGTATGAAAATGTTGGCCATGGTCTCGGCCGCTGTGTTGTCGACGCCGTTCGCTCATGCGATCAGCGCCATTCCTTTAGCGGCGGATGCACCCGCTGATCGATCCTTCGGCAAACTGGAACAGGTCCATGGGTTTTACGACGCGATGCCAACCGGCGTAACGGTCAGTGAGACCGGGCGGATCTTCGTCAACTTTCCGCGTTGGGGTGACAACGTACCGTTCACCGTGGGCGAGATCCGCAACGGCCAGGTAGTGGCTTATCCGAACGCCTCGATCAACCGGGAAAACCCCAACGATCCGAGCGATGGTCTGATCAGCGTACAGAGTGTAGTTGCTGACGGGCAGGGCCGCGTCTGGCTTCTCGACACGGCCGCCCCGGGCTTCGCTGAGCCGAAGCCGCGTGGCGCGAAGCTGGTGGCGGTAGACCTTGCCAGCAACAAAGTCGTCAAGCGCCTGGTGTTTCCAGAGAACGTCATGTTGCCCAGTACCTACGTCAACGACATGCGTTTCGACTTTCGCACCGGCGCCGAAGGCACGGTCTACCTCACTGACTCATCCTTGCGCGGCCCCGGGGCGATCATCGTCATGGACATTGCCACTGGCCGCGCCGTGCGCCGTTTGAGCGGTGTCCCGGCAACCTCGGTTGATCCGGCTTTTGTACCGGTGGTTGAAGGCTTGGCAGTGACGGTCGAAGGACCTGACGGCAAACGCAAACCGCTGGGCGTGGCATCCGACGGGATCGCGCTGTCGGCGGACGGCAAGACGCTGTATTTCACGCCACTGTCGAGCCGGCATTTGTATGCCGTATCCACAGCGCTGCTGCGTGATACCCGCGTAAGCGAACAGCAACTGGCCGCCGCAGTGCAGGATCTGGGAGAGAAGGGCGCGTCCGATGGCATGGAGGCGGATGCCGAGGGCGCTGTCTATGCCGGGGACTACGAGCACAACGCGATCCGCAAGCGCCTGCCGGATGGCCAATGGCAGACATTGGTGCACGACCCGCGCCTGCTCTGGCCCGACACCTTATCGATCGGTCCCGACGGTTATCTGTATTTCATCGCCAACCAGTTACACCGCCAAGCGGCGTTTCGCGGTGGTCAGGATCAGCGGCAAAAACCCTACAGCCTGCTACGCCTGAAAATCGATGCGGCGCCAGCACCTACCCGTTAATACCTGTTTGGGATTTTGGAGAATTGATGATGACTACATCCGCTGAAGTGTTGGTTTCGATTGCCGTGCTCAAGGCCAGAACGGGTCAGGAGCAGGCATTGAAAGACGGGTTGTTGGCACTGGTTGAGCCCACCCGGGCAGAGCCAGGCAATCTCGACTATGTGTTGTTTGAACTGCGTGACGAGCGCGGCACGTTCTACATGCGTGAGGCATTCAAGGATCAAGCGGCGCTGGACGCGCATTTCGCCACGCCATACTTCCAGCGCTTTGCTGCAGCGGCGAATGATCTGCTCGCTGAGCCGTTGCAGTTGATCTTTCTTGAGCAAGTCTCGATCTGACGTGACCGCACAGGCGCCTTGGATTTGTTGAGTGGCTAGCTGACGCTCGGCTCTATATTCTTCACGCCGGTAGGTCCGTGTCGGAATTGGCTGAGAACAGCCTGTCATTTAGGGAAGCGTTAAATGCCGTTCAGGGTGATGGTGGTCGGTGGCTACGGCAATTTCGGTAGCATCGTTTGCAGGCATTTGGCGGTTATGCCGGGTGTGGAACTTTTGCTCTCGGGGCGTGATGCGCAAAAGTTGCAGCGCAAGCTCGATGAGTTGAACCGCCAGTCCGGCACGGTCGCCGAAGGCTGGTGCGGTGATGCCATGGGCGCGGAGTTCAGCTCGGTTTTGCGTTCATTGAACATCCAGTTGGTGGTTCATACCGGCGGGCCGTTTCAGGGCCAATCCTATGCGGTCGCCGAAAGCTGCATCGCTGCCGGGGTGAATTATTGCGATCTGGCGGACTGCCGAACCTTCGTCAATGCCGTGGGCATTCTCGATGCCAGTGCGAAAGCGGCGGGCGTGGCGATCCTCAGTGGTTGCAGTTCGGTGCCGACACTTTCATCGGCAATCATCGATCAGCAACGCCATCGCTTCGCACGGATCGACTCGATCGAACACGGCATTTCTTCTTCGGCAAAGATGCCGGGGCTGTCGACGATTGAAGGTGTTCTGGCCTACGCAGGCAAACCGATCAAACAACTGAAGGACGGTAAGGTGCATGAGGTATCGGGTTGGCAGGATCTGACCCTGCGCAAGATGCCGCAACTGGGCACCCGTTTGTTGGCCAACGTCGATGTGCCGGACATGGATATTTTTGCCGGCCGCTATGGCGCGCAAACCCTGAGGTTCAAGGCTGGCGCCGGGTTGAAGCTGGGCGGTATCGCCAACGCTCTGTTGGCGCAGGCGCTGAAGATCGGACTGGTTCGCGACCATACCGTTTGGGCCGCAAGACTGCATCGGCTGGGCACCCGGTTCGAACGTTTCGGCGATGGCAAAAGTGCAATGTACATCGACGTTCAGGGCATTGGCGCTGAAGGACAACCGCTATCCATGACTGCGCAACTGACCGCACTCAATGACAAAGGCCCGGAAATCCCAAGCTGCGCGGCTGTGGCGCTGGCGGCAAAAATGGCCCAAGGCTACGTGCCGCAACCCGGGGCCCGACCTTGCGTGGGTGAGGTCAGCGTCGACGAATACCTGGCCGCGATCAATGATCCGGACAACCTGAGTTTGTCCGTGCATTTCTCTGACGGGCAGCACTGAACATGCTCTATCTGGGCCTCAAGTACCTGCACATCATCGCGGCGATTTTCCTGTTCGGCTTCGGCATGGGTTCCTACCTCTATCTGGTCGCCGCGAGCCGCACGGCCAATCCGCAGGTGATCGCCCACGTCGCGCGCATGGTCGTGCGTTTCGATGCCTGGATCACCACACCGGCAGGCTTTGTACAGATCATCACGGGCTATCTGCTGATGAGGCTCTCGGGCCTGCCCATGACTACTGAGTGGGTGCTGACCTCGCTGGTCATTTTCCTTTGTGTCGGGTCGCTTTGGCTGCCGGTGTTGGTCTTGCAGAAACGCCTGTGTGTGATGGCAACGAGTGCGGGGGAGGCCGGGACGGGGCTCAATGAAGATTATCGAGCCGTGTACAGAAAGTGGTTCTGGATGGGCGTCGCCGGTTTTGCCGGGATGTTTGTGATAGTGCTGATGATGGTGACGAAGATGACGCCGGTTCAATTGGTCAGTTTTCTGAATTAGCCACGAACGGCATCGTTATTTTCAAAAAGCGTTGTTCGTGGTCAGGATTCGGCAGCAGGCACGTATCGTACTTGCCGAACAGCCGATAACGATTCAGCGCAATGCGGTCATAAGCCCAATCGCGCAACCTGCGCGGGACGACACGCAGCAATCGCAAGGGTTGCCAACGGGCGGATAACTGGCCGATGACTTCGAAAAAGGCATCGGAACGTTCCCAATATTGCCGATCGCGAATGACTGCCATGGTGTCGAACTGATCCACCGGCAAACCCGCCCACGCCAGCAGTGCCTGGCCTTCGGGTGACTGAACTGCCGCCAAGCGCACACGCCGCTGATGATCATGCCGAATCAGAAACCGTGCCCAGCCATTGCACAGCTTGCACACGCCGTCGAACAGCACCACTGTTTCGCCTGGCTTGAGCAGTGGCGCGGAGGTAGGGCGGGTTTGTGAACTTTGCATCAGCGTGAGTCCATGGAGGCCGGGTGTTCGGGATCATAACCGCGTGACAGGTTTGACGTCTGCTTTTGGACGATTGTTGATCGATGGAAGAAGGTGCGCAGAAACGTCAGCCGTTACTGCCTGAAAACTGCCGGGCAAGTTGTCGCTGTTTCACGGGCGCCGACATCGTCGCCGACGGTGGTTTCACCGCTTGATCCTGTTGGATCGCATCAAGGCGCACCTTCGGGTGCGTTTTTTGTTTTTCCGAATGAAGATTCGAGCCGTTATCTGATGGATACACCGATTTTAATTATCCAACTGGATGGATAGACAAATCGGATTTACCCGGTTTTTCTGTGCAATCGGTAGGCATAGAGTGGATTCACCGGTTCGAAATACCGAACTGAAACCCCACTACGCAGTCACTCGGAGCATTACAGATGAGCAATAAACTGGCAGGTAAAGTTGCACTGGTTACCGGCGGCACCACAGGTATCGGACTGGCCTCCGCGCAGGAGTTTGCAGCACAGGGCGCAACGGTTTTCATCACCGGTCGCCGTCAGGCCGAGCTGGATGCAGCGGTCGCCCTGATTGGCGACAAGGCATTCGGTATCAAGGGCGATATGGCCAATCTGGCTGATCTGGATAACGTTTTCTCGGTCATTGCGGCGCAGGCCGGCCACCTCGATATCGTCTTTGCCAATGCCGGTGGTGGCGACATGTTGCCCCTCGGCTCGATCACCGAAGAGCATTTCGACCGCATCTTCAGCGTTAACGTCAAAGGCCTGCTCTTTACCGTACAGAAGGCGTTGCCGCTGCTCAAAGACGGTGGCTCGGTGATCCTGACGGCGTCGACCACTGCCAGCCAAGGCACCGAAAACTTCAGCGTCTACAGCGCGAGTAAAGCCGCTGTGCGCAACTTCGCCCGCTCTTGGCTGCTGGATCTGAAACCGCGCAACATTCGTGTGAATGCCATCAGCCCTGGCCCGGTCGCCACGCCCGGTCTGGCAGGCCTGGTACCGGCAGAACAGGTTGACGGTCTGCACGCGCATCTGGCCAGCCTGGTGCCGATGGGGCGTCTGGGTGATCCGAAAGAAGTCGCCAAGGCCGTGTTGTTCCTGGCTTCCGATGACAGCAGCTTCATCAACGGTATCGAATTGTTCGTCGACGGTGGTGCTGCACAAATCTGATTGCGCATGGCCTGTGTGGAGCGATCACTGCAACGTGGAAAAGTGCTCCACCAGCCAGTCGATGAACACACGGACCCGGTGGCTGAGGTTGCGGTTCGGCGGATAGGCGACATGAAAGGGGTAGGGGGCTGGACGCCAGTCTTGCAGGATGGCCACCAATGCGCCGGTCTCTATGTAAGACTGCACGGAATAACTGAACGTATGGATCACACCCAGCCCCGCCAGTCCAGCAGCAATGTGCGCGTTGCTTTCATTGACACTCAACGCACTGTTGCCGATCACCTCGATGTTCTCTTCGCCGCGCTGAAACACTGCCGGGACCGCTCGACGGGTGCGCGCCGATTGATAACTGACAAGGCGATGCTCCTTTTCCAGCTCCGACGGGTGAGCAGGCTTACCCAATCGCTGCAAGTAGGTCGGTGAGGCACAGGTGGTCCAAGAAGCCTCGCCCAGGAACCTTGCCGCCAATGACTGCTCCCGGAGGGCGCCACCGCGAATCACACAGTCGACGTTTTCACTGATCAAGTCGACATGCCGGTCGCTCACGCCAAGATCGATCTTGATATCGGGAAACCGCGCAAAAAACGTCGGCAAGGCCGGAATGATCAACGAAGTGGCCACGGAACCACCTACATCGACATGAAGGGTGCCGCCAGGATTGAGTCGCGTGCTTTGAAGGCAGGAATCGATCTCTTCAAGATCGCGAATGATTCGAGCGGTCTGTTCGTAATATTTGGCCCCTTCGACGGTGACGGTCACACTGCGCGTGGTGCGTTGGAGCAGGCGCACCCGCAAAAAACTTTCGAGGTCTTGAATCAACTTGCTTACGGTCGCTTTAGGCATCTCCAAAGAGTCCGCAGCCTTTACAAATGATCCGGCTTCGACGACCCGGGCAAACACACGAATGGCTAACAGTTGGTTCATGTTTGGTGATGCCCAGTGGTTGAGTTCAGTCGCTTGAATATTCGACCGATCAAGAGTGAGTGCTTTTTAAAAGAGGCGCTAGAACTTTGCGCGCAAGCGCTTGAACGACCGCCGTCCCCGCAGAGCCCCCCACGAGAAGGCCAGTCCAGCGCCGCCGGATGCAGCGAATACGGCGATGTCGCGCAGCAGATACAAGCTGAAGCGCCATGGCTGCTCGGCTCGGCATCTCTGCATGAAGGATAGCTTAGCGCTGACCCAGACTGGCATCGCCGCATGCGCGCCTCGGCATCGCTCTCGGCCACGAGGGGCAACAGCAACCATTGGTTTGAACTAGGCTTGAATGAAATAACGCGGGAGAAAACCCATGCCCCTCGCCTCCGGAAACCTATTGGCCCTGACGTTGAGCGCCTTCTTTTGCACCTCCGTGTGCGGAGTAGGGATAGCAAACGCCGATTCTCCACCGGCAATACTGCCATTGGACTCTGAAACTGCGCCGAAACTCATCGCCTACGCGCCGCTTGCCGAGCCACTCGCCCGTGGTGTTGTCATTATTCAATATCAAGCGGATCACGCCAGGATCATGCCGGTATTTGGCAAAGCGGCTGCCGATGTATCACCGCGTCTCGGGCACCTCCATGTGACCGTCGACGACTGGAAGGGCACATGGGCACATACCAGCGAAGGCCCGATTATTCTGGTGGGACTGACGCCCGGCGCTCACAAGGTTCTTCTGGAAGTAGCCGATCCGACTCACAAAATACTCACCAGCACGACAGTGAGTTTTGTGGTTCCGGAGAAGAAATCAATGGCCGTCTCCCACACTGCAGACGATCACGCCTTGAAACCATAACGGGTGAGGATGTTTTTCGCATTGACATATCGAAAAATGTCGATATCCTCGCGGCATGGACTTACTCGAAATATTCAAAGCACTCTCAAACCGTACACGTCTTGAAATCCTGACCGGTTTGAAAGACCCCGAGAAGAACTTCCCTCCACAGGATGAAGGGGACGTTCACACGGTGGGCGTTTGCGTCAGCAGTATTCAAGAAGGCGTCGGGCTTTCGCAGTCGACGGTGTCGTCTTATCTTGCAACGCTGCAACGAGTAGGCCTGGTCGAAGTCACGCGCATTGGTCAGTGGACTTACTACAAACGCAATGAAGCCACCCTCCGTGTGCTTGCCGAGATCATAGGGAAAGATCTTTAGTTTTTTTTGCCCCAATATATCGAGAAATCTCGATATCCCTTTTTGTCGAAATGAGGATTTACAGTGAAAGCGCTGATACTGAAATCATTTGGCGGTCCGGAATCGTTCGAACTTTGCGACGTGCCCAAACCAGTGCCGCAGGCAGGACAGGTCTTGGTTCGGGTACACGCAACCTCCATCAATCCGTTGGATTTCCAGGTTGGACGTGGCGATTATCCCGATCTGGTGCCGCTGCCGGCCATCACCGGGCACGACGTGTCTGGGGTTGTCGAAGCTGTCGGGCCGGGGGTGACAGCGTTCGCTCCGGGAGACGAAGTCTGGTACACCCCGCAAATATTTGAAGGCTCAGGCAGTTATGCCGAATACCACGTGGCGGCCGAAAGCATCATTGGCAAGAAGCCGCCTTCGCTCAGCCATCTTGAAGCGGCAAGTTTGACGCTGGTTGGCGGGACGGCGTGGGAAGCGCTGGTCGGACGAGCGGCGCTCAGAGTGGGGGAAAGCATCCTGGTTCACGGCGGTGCGGGCGGCGTCGGTCATGTCGCGATACAGCTGGCAAAAGCCATGGGCGCCAAGGTGTTCACTACCGTACGCGAGGCAAACTTCGAGTTCGCACGGGGTTTGGGTGCCGACGTGATGATCGACTACGAAAAGGAAGACTACGTCGAGGTCATCCTGCGGGAAACGGCTGGCCACGGCGTCGATGTGGTGTTCGACACCATTGGTGGCAACACATTGTCGCGCAGCCCCGATGTACTCGCGCAACTTGGCCGGGTGGTCTCGATTGTGGACATTGCCCAGCCACAAAACCTCGTTCAGGCCTGGGGCAAGAACGCCAGTTATCACTTCGTATTCACCCGACAAAATCGCGGCAAGCTGGATGAGTTGAGCGCATTGGTGGAGCGCGGTCAGCTACGGCCGCATGTGGGTGCTGTGTATTCGCTTGCCGACATTCCACTTGCTCATGCGCGGCTGGAGAGTCGCAACAACGGTCTTCAGGGAAAAATCGCAATTGCCGTCGCGCCGTAGACTCACCTGATCAGTGCGCATTGTTGACTATTGAAACTCGATTTGGAGAAACGCCATGATTTATGAAATCGCTTTGCTCCCGGTTCACCAGCAACACATTGAAAAATTCAGACATGCATTTGCCGAGGTGGCTCCTTTGCTCAGCCGCGCAAAGGGGTATATCGGTCACACGCTCGCTCAGGGGATCGAAACCCCCCATCAATTCAACCTGATCGTGCAGTGGCAAACACTGGAAGATCACACCCCGGGCTTTGAAGCGAGCGAAGACCATCGGATATTCATGCTGGGCCTGGAGGAATATTTTTCGCAGGAGCCCACGGTCTATCACATAGAGGGGCCGGCTTTTTCTACCGGCGAACAAGGATGAGTCGAACAGCGTCCTGACCTGAATGTGTTTGATCGGCGGTATCATTGACTGTGTCAATAACAGCCATTAACTCAATCAGGTTTTCATATCAGATTTGCGGCGTAAGATCGGCCCCATACCCACTCACTGCACTTCTGGAGCACACCGCCATGAAACGTCAAATTATCCTCGGCATCGCTTTCTCGATCTTTGCACTGAACGCTTTTGCCGCGACTGAAACCGACCCATTGTTCAGCGACGCCGTTGCCGCAACTGAAACCGATCCACTGTTCAGTGACGCCGTTGCGGCAACTGAAACCGATCCATTGTTCAGCGATGCCGTTGCTGCTACTGAAACCGATCCGCTGTTCAGCGACGCCGTTGCCGCCGATGGTTCGGATCGCCTCACAGGCAATCGGGTAGCCGAAGGTGGTTCTGACCGTCTGCTCGAACGCCGTGCAGTCTGAATGCAAGGTTTGACCGCAATACTCGATGAAAGCCCGGCCTCAACCGCCGGGCTTTTTTTTGCCACTTGGTTGCGGCGCTGCTGACGGCCACTGCGCTTTATCAGGGTATCGTCTCGTAGCGGATCAAGTTCATCGGCAAACATCAGCGCCGGCGGGAAATCGCTGAAGTCGCCGTTAATGGACAGATTACGCACCCCACGGCCCAATCGCGCAGCCATTTTCACTCGAACTCAATCTGTCATATTCCGTATCACTTCATTGCACATAGTCACCAGCCCAACGCTTATTCCATGAGGCTGCACTGTGTTCCAACGTCTTCTGTGTTCGCTGTCCGTTCTGAGCCTGTCCATCGCCGCTGCCCACGCTGCCGAGTCCGTTGCGCTCGATACGCCGCGTCTGAGCAGCATCGACAACTTCCGTGACATCGCCGGCCTCAACACCGCGTATTCCACCGCCCACGATGGGACGATGCGTAGTGGCGTGTTCTACCGCTCCAACGCGCTGACCCCGTCGGCGGCGGATCTGACGACGCTCAACAGTCTCGGTATCAACGCCATTTACGACCTGCGCACGCCAAGCGAAATCGCCGCTACGCCGGACACGATGCTTAGCGGCGCGACCTACGAAAACATAGACATCATTGGCAGCACCACTTCCGGCTCGAACATCACCAACGTCTCGTTCACAAGCGCCGCCGACGCCATCGCCATGATGGAACAGACCAACCGCGCGTTCGTCAGCGATGCGGGCATGCGCCGCCAGTTCGGCAAACTGTTCAACGAACTCGCCAGCGTCGACGCCGCCCAGTTGTTCCACTGCACCGCCGGCAAGGATCGCACCGGCTGGACCGCCGCCGTGTTGCAGAGCATCGCCGGCGTCGACGACGCAACCATCATGGCCAACTACCTGGCGACCAACGACTACACCGCCGCCCGCGTCGCTGCCACGTTGAAAGCAATGCCGGCAAGTATGGCGAGCATCTACGCGCCACTGCTCGGCGTGCAGGCCAGCTACTTGCAGGCCGGCCTCGATGAAGTCACCGCCGAATACGGCAGCATGGACAACTACCTCAAACAAGGCCTGGGTCTGTCGCAGGAAACCATCTACGTCCTGCGCGGCAAACTGGTCGAGTACAACAGCCTGCCCGGTCAGGCTGGCCTGATCGGCAACGCGGCTGCCGGCGCCGAGTTTTTGCGCCAGTTGCAGAACACCAACCTGTCCGGCACCTACAGCGCTTACAACTATTACCTGCAATCGGCCATCGACGCCGGCACCCTCGGCGGCGTCGAATCCACGGTAGGCGGCCAAGTTCACGCTGACGCCGCCAGCTACCTGCTCCGCCAGAACGCACTGATTGAACAAGCCGCCGCACCTTTCGCCAGCGGCACCGACCTCAAAGTGGGCCAATACCGTTTGTGGACCACCGCGCTCGCCGGCTACCTCGGCACCGACGGCTCAGCCCATGCCGACAGCAGCAACGAACACAGCCAGGGCCTCATGGTCGGCATCACCCAACGCTTCACCGAACAACTCAGCGCACGCGGCGGCTTCGGCTACAGCAAAGGCACTGTCGGTGGCGCGGGTGGCGAGGCCGATACCGACTTCACCTTCTTCAACATTGGCGCCCGCTACGGTTTCACCAGTCTGGAACGCGGCCTGTTCGTCGATGCCAACGCCAGCGCCGGTTACGTCGATTACGACAGCAAACGCGACCTCGGTAGCGGCCTCGGCACAGCGAAGGGCGACACTCACGGCAACCTCACCGGCGCGACATTGGCGCTGGGTTACCGCGTACCTGTAAGTGGCGTGATTCTGGAGCCGAGTCTCGGCGTGCGTGTCAGTCACCTCGATCTGAAAGGCTTCAAAGAGAAGGGCAGCGAACTGTCGTTGGACGTCGACGACAGCAAACAAACCCGCCGCAGCGCCGTGGCCAATCTCGACATGTCCTTCACCCCGATTGCCATGGGTAACTGGCAACTGGTGCCCGGTGCGCGCGTGGGTTACGAGCATGTTCTCGGCAATCATCAGGTCGACAGTGAAGGTCACTTACTGGGGCTGGATGTCGAACAACGCGCCGCTTTCGACAACCGCGATCAGTTCAGCGGCGGCGTCAACCTGATGGCCAGCCTTGGCCCGGTGAGCGTGGGCGCTGAAGTGGGTGCCAGCGGAGGCGGGGATAGCCACGGTTTCGCCGGTAGCCTGAAGGCCAGTTACCAGTTCTGAAAGCACTCCATTCACAGGCATTCAAGTGCTTGCCCAACTGGCGCCTGAGTATTCGAATGCTTGTGCAGGAACCCATAAAATTGCGCGACGGGCATCGGTCTGGCAAACAGCCAACCCTGCCCGAAGTGCACGCCATGACCACGCAAATACTCGCGCTGCGCCTCGGTCTCTATGCCCTCAGCCACCAGTTTCAAGCGCAGACTCTTGGCCATTTCGATGATGTGAACCGTCACCGAAGACGCCGCCGGATCGACGTCGATGCTGTCGACGAACGACTTGTCGATCTTCAATACATCCAATGGCAACTGCTGCAGATGCTGCAGGCTGGAAAACCCGGTGCCGAAATCGTCGATGGCCGCCACAAAGCCCAACTCTCGCGCCCGATTAATGGTCTGCCGCGCCGCATCAATCTGCAGAAAGCCGCGCTCGGTTGCCTCAAGCCATATCTGACTCGGCCACACATCAGCCTTGCTTATCGCCGCCTGCAGCCGGGGCAGAAAACGCCCGCTGCTGACATCCGCCGCCGCCAGGTTGATCGCCACATGCAGATCACGCTGCTGCACCAGTAGCGGCCCCAGGTCCTCCAGCACATGGTCGATGACCTGATCCGTGATCGGCAGAATCAAGCCACTCTGCTCCGCTAATGGAATAAACGCGTCTGGCGGCACCAGGCTGCCGTCCGGACGCAGCCAGCGCACCAGCGCTTCGGCCCCGACGCAGGCGCCATCGTGCAAATCGATGATCGGCTGATAGTGCACGATGAACTCGTGATTGCGCACCGCCACCTCAAGTTCGGCCAGTGGCGACAAGCGCTGCCGGGTACGCCTGACGAGCATCAACACCAGCATGCCGGCGAGCAGCCCACCCATCGGCAATAACAGCATCTCCCTGCGGATCAGCCCCTGCAGTAACTCATGGCGCGACACGGCGGCAATCGCCACCCAGTCACCGCTGTGCACCAGCGTATAGAGATAGCCATCCTCCAGCGCTGTGGCCGAGCCCAAATGTACCCGGCTAATGAACCGCTCCGCCCCCGGCCGTGATACACCGACCAGTTGCCCGGCGGCGGTGCCGACCATCAGATGCACATCATCCTCCACCATCACCTGCAAAAACTGCTCAGGGTCGACCAGCACGTTAAACGCAGCATATTGCAGCGCCATCATCGGCTTGGCGGGAACAATTCGCGCCTGAACGCCAAGCGACACACGCACACCATCAGCGGTGGTGAAATCTTCCTTCCACGGCGTCACCCGATGGCCCACCGTCCCCCACGAACCGCAGACATAAACCTCTTCCTCGACGTAGCCGATCGACTTCACCGAGAAGGTGTTGATGGTCAGCAGACGCATTTCATCGATGCTGTCCGGGGTGCAAGGGGCGAGTTCGGACGCAGCGATGCTCTTCAGCACGCCGGCCGCTTCATGAAACGTATTGTTGGCGCGATTCGAGGCCACGACGGCCAGCGATTCCAGACGTTGCTGCGTCGCGGTCAGGTTCAACACCCAGGCGACATAGCCCATCAAAAGTACGGGAAGCAAGACACACGGAAGGCCCAGGAGAATGCTCCCCCAGACAATGCGTTTTTTATTCATTTGACGCCACCTTGGCCCACGGCCCGTGACGTGCGGCTGCACGGCTGTTTCTTCAGCAAAACCAGCTTACCCCCGCCGCCCGCCAGCAAACTTGTCGCAGATCAATATTTCCGAGCAACGCTCAACGCCGACCGATCAACTGCGCAGGACTGACCCCATAAGCCTTCTGAAAATACTGACAAAACCGCCCGACGTTACTAAACCCAAACCGCAACGCCACCTCAGTCACTGACCCCGAATGCCGCTGCGCCAACGTCTCATAGGCCCGCTCCAACCGCACCTGCCGCTGATACGCCACAATCGACGTCCCGACAAACCGCCGAAACCCCTCCTGCAATGCGCGCTGACTGACATTACTCAACCGCGCCAGATCCACACCACTCACCAACTGCTCCGGATGCGCCTGAATAAACTCCACCGCCAACTTCACATGCCGCGGCGCAATCAACGGAGCAGGGCGGCGCAAGGCCTCAGTGAAATTGTGCGGCCAGGCTTCCAGCACCGCATCAATCAACATCTCCCGCAACCGCGACGGCATCAACGTGCCGGTGTTGATCAACACATCAAACTCCGTCCCCGTCGCCAAATCGATCAACGCCTTGATCCCCTGAAACGCCGCCGTGTTCAGATCCACCACCGGCTCAAACACAATCTTCTGCAGAACCGGCTTACCCAACAGCATCGACAACCGCTCGGTGAGCTGACCCCGACTAATCGACATCCCATGCTGCGCGTGATTGTCCAGGAAGTGCATCGAGCGAATGTCAGCCTTGTCGATGGCTAAACCGATGTGCGCCATGCCGATGGATTCGGTGGCGTGGTTGAAGATGATCCTGCCGGCAGTGGGGATGACGAAAGTTATCTCGTCCTGCGGGTCTGGGAAGGACACGGTGAAATCGCCGTGGTAATGCATGCGACGAAAACTGACGCCTTCGTGACGGCCATAGACACCGCCGATGATGATGTTGGAGGGTAGAGGCGGGCTGTCGGAATAGCGGTTGCCGAAGAGTTTGGAGAAGAGAGCGCCGAAGTCTTCGGAGTGAAGGTTTTCGGAGCGGAGGATGATTTTTTGGCGGGGTGGGGTTGGGAACACTTTAGGCGGTTCCTTGGATTGGAAGGCATTCGGAGAAGAGGGACGCGTTTTGGCGCGATGAGGCTAGCAATTGGGTGTGACAGGTCTGTGACGGGGGAGGGGGTTACTGTTGTAAGGTCTGCTTTCGGCCATTAGCGGTCAGTTGTCAGCACCGTGAACTGCCTCAGCTAGCTGGTCATCGAAGTATTCCGTGTCATCACGGGGCTCTGAATCCAATCGCCGTTTGGCCTCGGCCAACATTTGAGGAAATGCGATTCGTTGGTTCAGAAAAGTAGCGACCATGAGATCTGACAGCTCTTTAAGAGGCGTGTCCCAGGCATCTCGACAATGCTGTAGTAACGTTGTCGGAGCCTCTCCTTTCCAAGGGCCAATGATGTTGGCTACTGTCGTCGGTTGGACCATTGGCATCAATTCGTACTGGTTGGAAAACGGGATTCTATCGACAGATCGCACGCAGTGCGAAGGGCCGGTTTGGGTCGAAAGCCTTCCTTCGGGATTGACTGCTTATGGTCGAAAGCGGACGCATCATGCAGCTTTGTCCGTAGTTGATCCTTCTGGGGCAACAACCTGTCGCTGCCCCAGAGGATCACGGCTTACTCCACCGGCACAACGTTATCCAACGCCCGATTCACTGCCAATTCCCCCAGCATCACTACCTGCGCAATTCCTTGCAGTGTCTTGCGAGCCGACCCGTCCACCAGTCCAATCACATTCCCAAGCATGACCGAAGCCGAGCCCAGCGATTCACTGGCGTTAACCAGCAATTCCTCAGTCGGGGTTTTTGGGTTTGCGGAGAACATAGTGCTGGTTTTGTAGGGCGTGGCGTTGATGGCGGCTGCGGGTTTCAGGTAGTGGTCGAGGGCGCGTTCGGCGGCTTCGTGGAATTTCTTCGAGTCGGCTGATTCGTAGGGGGAGGCTGGATCGGTTTCTGGTGGGTTGGGTGTAGGTTTGAACATTAGATAGAACTCCTCATGCCGCAATTAATTTAAAGGAGCCATCCAACCTCGCTACCAAACGTGGGTGGTGGCCATGCGCAGGTTGGTAGACCGGGACATGAGGAAACCGGCGCACCCGAAGGTGCCCTGTGCATGGCCACCATAAAGCCGAGACGAATGAACGCCGCGAAAGGTGAAGCCGTGCACCTCATGTACGGGCTACCAAACCCGATCACTGCTTTTCAGTGACCAGCCCACGATAGAACCCGCACTCAAGGCGCACAAGCCGGCGGATTCTGGCGTAGTCGTAGGTAACGGCGCAAGGCGTTGTAGCCTGGGATGACGTAACGATGGGTGTCTTTAAACAGGGTTGGGATTCAGGTTAAACACGGTGAGGTTTTGCGATGTGTTTTGGGGGAGGAGAGCGGGGGGCTGGTTCGCAGCACAGCGGGAGCAAGCTCCCTCGCCACAGGCTGCCTTGGGATTTTGTTGGGTCTCGGTCATAGAACCTGATGGGTTACGCCTCTGCGATGTCTGCGGCGTGTTTTTCAGTCGTTGCCTGCGCGGCGGTGGCAGCGATATCCCACGTCAGCATGATCTGAGTGATCGCCGCGTCGATCACCTCAAGCGGCGTGTCATCCCGGGCGAGGATGGAAATCCCCTGCAAGAAACTATCGAACACCGTCGCCATGGCTGTCGCGACAGTACTCTCGGGTAATTCCCCGACAGCAACCCCACGCTCGACACACGCCACAATCCCCGCACGCGTGTGCGCCCGTGACTCAGTCAGCGCTTCCACCACGCCCGCATTCTCTGGACTCGGCGCGCTCATCACGCCAAGCGTAACCATGCAGCCCTTGGGGTGTCCGTCGTCACACTGCATGCGTGCCGACTGGCGCAATGCAGTTTCAACCGCTTGGCGCGGTGGCAGGTTTTCGTCCCATAGGCATTCAGTGACTTTGGCGAACGTGGCCAGGTAACGCTGCACGCATTCATCGAACAAAGCTTCTTTGGAGCCGAACGCGGCGTAAAAGCTTGGCGCGGAGATTCCGCCGCCCAGTTCTGCTTTGAGCAGGGCGAGGGAGGTCGAGTCATAGCCGTGCTGCCAGAACAGTTGCATGGCCTGTTCGACGGCGTCGTCGCGATCAAAATTGCGGGGGCGGCCCGTTCTTGCCATTTCGAGATTCCTCGGAGAGATGACTTAAATACTAGACGATACATAAATTGTTGACAACGAGCGGTCGCTGCCGCCAGTATTTTATATCGATCGGTATTTAAGTCTGAAAAATCCTAACTTAAGGAATCTCCCGTGACACCTTCAAACACTTTATCGGCTGCGCCGAGAAGCCTGCCCATCGGCGCCTTGCTGGCGCTGGCCATGACCGGTTTCATCTGCATCGTCACCGAAACCTTACCCGCGGGGCTGTTGCCGCTGATCAGCGAAGGCCTGGCGATTTCGCCGTCGATGGCCGGGCAGATGGTCACCGCGTATGCGTTGGGTTCGGTGCTGGCGGTCATTCCGATGACTATCGCCACGCGCGGTTGGCGCCGGCGGAATGTGCTGTTGCTGACTATCCTCGGATTCTTGCTGTTCAATTCGATCACGGCGCTGTCGTCTCATTACGGGGTGACGCTGGTGGCGCGCTTCTTCGCTGGTGTTTCGGCGGGGTTGGCCTGGAGCTTGTTGGCCGGTTATGCCCGGCGCATGGTCGAACCCGATCAACAGGGCAAAGCGTTGGCGCTGGCGATGGTCGGCACGCCGATTGCTCTGTCGTTGGGCGTGCCGCTCGGGACATGGCTGGGCGGGCTGGTGGGCTGGCGCACCGCGTTCGGCATCATGTCGGGGTTGACGTTGATTCTGATCGTGTGGGTGCTGGTGAAAGTGCCTGACTATCCACCGCAACCTGCGCATCAACGCATGTCGTTGCGCAACGTGCTGACCACGCCGGGCGTTCGATCGGTGCTGGCGGTGGTGATCAGTTGGATGCTCGCGCACAACATTCTCTACACCTATATAGCACCGTTCGTGGCGCCGGCTGGGTTGGAGGGTCGGGTCGATCTGGTGTTGTTGGCGTTTGGCATCGCCGCGCTGGCCGGGATCTGGCTGACGGCCAGGCTGGTTGAGCCGCTGCTGCGCACCACCACGCTGGTGAGTCTCGCAGCGTTTGCGGCGGTGTGCGTGGAGCTAGGCTTTTTCGGGCGTATGCCGGAGGTGATCTACATCGGCGTGGCGGTGTGGGGGTTGAGCTTCGGCGGCGCGGCGACGTTACTGCAAACCGCGCTGGCGGATGCGGCTGGCGATGGCGCCGATGTCGCGTTGTCATTGAATGTGGTGGCGTGGAACAGCGCGATTGCCGGCAGTGGCGTGGTCGGTGGGGTGTTGCTGGACAGGTGGGGCGTGGCGTCTTTCCCTTGGGCGATGCTGGTGCTGGTCGCCGTGGGTTTTGCAATTGTCTGGCGGGCGCGGGGGCATGGCTTCAAGTCGGGGCCGCGTGGCGCTGGACGGAAAACGGTGGTTGGGCACTGACTATAGAAGAGGTCGCAGATTCGATGAGGCCTTACCCTGATGCGACGGCACACTGTGGGTTAGTATGCTCGACGGCTGGAATGCACCCTCTCGACTAAAAGGACGCGACACTGATGGTAACTGCCTTCGCTGAAATCACCGAGCGTTTGAACAATCGCCGGTTCTGCGTGGCGGACAACGCCCAGGGGCTATCCGATGCACGTACAGTCTTTCACTACTATGTAGAGGATGAGGCGGTTTGGGGGACTTATCAGGGCGGGCATATCCGGGTGGGCAATCAGGTCGGACGCGTAACGGGGCCGAATACCATTGAGCTGCTATATCAGTGCATCACTCTGGAAGGCGAGATTCGGGCGGGTTGGTCCCGTGGCAGGGTTGGGGTTGATGACACAGGGCGGACTACGTTGAGTTTTGTTTGGGGTTGGTTGTCTGGGGCGAATGGGGGCGGGGAGTCGAGTTACGTTGAGTTGGTAGCGTAGCGCTGA
>NZ_CP166801.1:2797500-5255000 GCF_059716085.1 Pseudomonas sp. LBUM1655
AACCGAGATTCCCTTAGTAGTGGCGAGCGAACGGGGACTAGCCCTTAAGTGGCTTTGAGATTAGCGGAACGCTCTGGAAAGTGCGGCCATAGTGGGTGATAGCCCTGTACGCGAAAATCTCTTAGTCATGAAATCGAGTAGGACGGAGCACGAGAAACTTTGTCTGAATATGGGGGGACCATCCTCCAAGGCTAAATACTACTGACTGACCGATAGTGAACTAGTACCGTGAGGGAAAGGCGAAAAGAACCCCGGAGAGGGGAGTGAAATAGATCCTGAAACCGTATGCGTACAAGCAGTGGGAGCAGACTTTGTTCTGTGACTGCGTACCTTTTGTATAATGGGTCAGCGACTTATTTTCAGTGGCGAGCTTAACCGAATAGGGGAGGCGTAGCGAAAGCGAGTCTTAATAGGGCGTCTAGTCGCTGGGAATAGACCCGAAACCGGGCGATCTATCCATGGGCAGGTTGAAGGTTGGGTAACACTAACTGGAGGACCGAACCGACTACCGTTGAAAAGTTAGCGGATGACCTGTGGATCGGAGTGAAAGGCTAATCAAGCTCGGAGATAGCTGGTTCTCCTCGAAAGCTATTTAGGTAGCGCCTCATGTATCACTGTAGGGGGTAGAGCACTGTTTCGGCTAGGGGGTCATCCCGACTTACCAAACCGATGCAAACTCCGAATACCTACAAGTGCCGAGCATGGGAGACACACGGCGGGTGCTAACGTCCGTCGTGAAAAGGGAAACAACCCAGACCGTCAGCTAAGGTCCCAAAGTTATGGTTAAGTGGGAAACGATGTGGGAAGGCTTAGACAGCTAGGAGGTTGGCTTAGAAGCAGCCACCCTTTAAAGAAAGCGTAATAGCTCACTAGTCGAGTCGGCCTGCGCGGAAGATGTAACGGGGCTCAAACCATACACCGAAGCTACGGGTATCATCTTAGGATGATGCGGTAGAGGAGCGTTCTGTAAGCCTGTGAAGGTGAGTTGAGAAGCTTGCTGGAGGTATCAGAAGTGCGAATGCTGACATGAGTAACGACAATGGGTGTGAAAAACACCCACGCCGAAAGACCAAGGTTTCCTGCGCAACGTTAATCGACGCAGGGTTAGTCGGTCCCTAAGGCGAGGCTGAAAAGCGTAGTCGATGGAAAACAGGTTAATATTCCTGTACTTCTGGTTATTGCGATGGAGGGACGGAGAAGGCTAGGCCAGCTTGGCGTTGGTTGTCCAAGTTTAAGGTGGTAGGCTGGAATCTTAGGTAAATCCGGGATTCTAAGGCCGAGAGCTGATGACGAGTCATCTTTTAGATGACGAAGTGGTTGATGCCATGCTTCCAAGAAAAGCTTCTAAGCTTCAGGTAACCAGGAACCGTACCCCAAACCGACACAGGTGGTTGGGTAGAGAATACCAAGGCGCTTGAGAGAACTCGGGTGAAGGAACTAGGCAAAATGGCACCGTAACTTCGGGAGAAGGTGCGCCGGTGAGGGTGAAGGACTTGCTCCGTAAGCTCATGCCGGTCGAAGATACCAGGCCGCTGCGACTGTTTATTAAAAACACAGCACTCTGCAAACACGAAAGTGGACGTATAGGGTGTGACGCCTGCCCGGTGCCGGAAGGTTAATTGATGGGGTTAGCTAACGCGAAGCTCTTGATCGAAGCCCCGGTAAACGGCGGCCGTAACTATAACGGTCCTAAGGTAGCGAAATTCCTTGTCGGGTAAGTTCCGACCTGCACGAATGGCGTAACGATGGCGGCGCTGTCTCCACCCGAGACTCAGTGAAATTGAAATCGCTGTGAAGATGCAGTGTATCCGCGGCTAGACGGAAAGACCCCGTGAACCTTTACTATAGCTTTGCACTGGACTTTGAATTTGCTTGTGTAGGATAGGTGGGAGGCTTTGAAGCGTGGACGCCAGTTCGCGTGGAGCCAACCTTGAAATACCACCCTGGCAACTTTGAGGTTCTAACTCAGGTCCGTTATCCGGATCGAGGACAGTGTATGGTGGGTAGTTTGACTGGGGCGGTCTCCTCCTAAAGAGTAACGGAGGAGTACGAAGGTGCGCTCAGACCGGTCGGAAATCGGTCGTAGAGTATAAAGGCAAAAGCGCGCTTGACTGCGAGACAGACACGTCGAGCAGGTACGAAAGTAGGTCTTAGTGATCCGGTGGTTCTGTATGGAAGGGCCATCGCTCAACGGATAAAAGGTACTCCGGGGATAACAGGCTGATACCGCCCAAGAGTTCATATCGACGGCGGTGTTTGGCACCTCGATGTCGGCTCATCACATCCTGGGGCTGAAGCCGGTCCCAAGGGTATGGCTGTTCGCCATTTAAAGTGGTACGCGAGCTGGGTTTAGAACGTCGTGAGACAGTTCGGTCCCTATCTGCCGTGGACGTTTGAGATTTGAGAGGGGCTGCTCCTAGTACGAGAGGACCGGAGTGGACGAACCTCTGGTGTTCCGGTTGTCACGCCAGTGGCATTGCCGGGTAGCTATGTTCGGGAAAGATAACCGCTGAAAGCATCTAAGCGGGAAACTTGCCTCAAGATGAGATCTCACTGGAACCTTGAGTTCCCTGAAGGGCCGTCGAAGACTACGACGTTGATAGGTTGGGTGTGTAAGCGCTGTGAGGCGTTGAGCTAACCAATACTAATTGCCCGTGAGGCTTGACCATATAACACCCAAGCAATTTGCGTCGAAAGGCCAGATTGCGGTGTGTGAAGACGAAACGAACCGAAAGTTCGATGTTCACAAAACACCGACAGCTGTCACATACCCAATTTGCTGAAGCGAGGCCAACAGGTCACGACTCAGTACCCGAATTTCTTGACGACCATAGAGCGTTGGAACCACCTGATCCCATCCCGAACTCAGCAGTGAAACGATGCATCGCCGATGGTAGTGTGGGGTTTCCCCATGTGAGAGTAGGTCATCGTCAAGATTAAATTCCGAAACCCCAATTGCGAAAGCAATTGGGGTTTTGTTTTGCCCGCAGGAAAGTTCGGAGAGCATTCAAAAGCGCAATGGCGCAGGAAGCGTCCGATACTTATTTCGCAAATTTCCTACATTTTGTTTGCCTCGCCAGTAAAAAACAGGGTTATTATCCGACGGCGTTTCGGGTCATAAGCCCGGCGCCAGAAGATTGCCGTGTGTCCACAGACCCGGTAATCGCAGCCGATCGGGACCACCCTGGCGCTGTTATCCCCGCACAGGTTGTTCCTCGTCGTTGACCCTCAAATGGAAGGCGAGGTTTCAATTGGTCACGCGGTTTGCAATCGACGATGTAATGGCCAAGGCGAACGATCTCGCCAGTGCGCCAGTCAATTCTCCAGCTGTTTGTGCTGACCGCGTTGCGGTTTTTTTCGCCTGCTCATCTCCCCCGGATTTCATGTGTGTGCCCGCGTCGGACTTAGCTCTGCACGCGCGCGCCGCGCCATCTCCCTGAATTCGAATCACCGAACCGGCACTTGAGGCCGGGGCCTGACTGACGGGGACGTACTGTCGCCGTCTGATCACAAAAATAAAGTAGTCATGGACGGTAGCCTCCGATGCTCGACAACACTTCCTTGCGCGGGACGACGCCTGCGCAGCCCGACCTTTCATCCAGAAAATCGCCAGCCGCTTCGGCATTGACCGATTCCGACTACCAGCGACTGATCCACGACTGGAACAGCGCGACGCAGTCGTTCGATGAAAACATGTGCGTGCACGGCCTGTTTGAAGCGCAGGTGCTGCGCCATCCCGATGCTATTGCGGCACGTTGGCAGGCAGAGGCGATCAGTTACCGTGACCTCAATACCCGCGCCAATCGCCTGGCCCATCACCTGCGCAGTTTCGGGGTCGGGCCGGACGTGCGCGTCGGGTTGTGCCTTGAGCGTTCGCTCGACACCCTGATTGGCGTGCTTGCGGTGCTCAAGGCCGGCGGCGCTTATGTGCCGCTGGATCCGGCGTATCCGCAGGCGCGGCTGGCACACATGCTGGCTGACAGCGCACCGCCAGTGGTGCTCACCCACGGCGCGGCGAAGCTTGCATTGTCGGCAGCGCTCGAGCATTCGGTCACTGCGCCGAAGGTTCTTGATCTGGATGACACCAGCCATTGGGCTTCGCTCTCGCCAGACAATCCCGATCCGCACGCTGTCGGCCTGACACCTCGCCACCTCGCTTACGTCATCTACACCTCCGGTTCGACTGGCACCCCGAAAGGCGTGATGGTCGAGCACCGAGGGCTCATCGCTGTGAGCGCCGCCTGGGCGCAACTCTATGCCTTGGACGAGCCAATCAATCACCTGCAAATGGCGGGTTTTTCATTCGACGTGTTCAGTGCCGATCTGATTCGGGCGCTGGGTTTTGGCGGCACGCTGGTGTTGTGCCCTCGGGAAACCCTGATTGACCCGCCGGCGCTGTATCGCCTGATGAACGAAGCGCATATCGGTTTTGCCGACTTCGTGCCAGCGCTGCTCAACCCTTTGTTGGCCTGGGTCGAAGAAAATGCTCACGACCTGTCGTTCCTGCGCACCGTGGTCTGCGGCTCGGACATCTGGACCGCCCACAGCGCACGGCAATTGCGCAGGCTTTGTGGTGACCGCGTGCAAATCGTCCAGGCCTACGGTGTCACCGAAGCGAGCATCGATAGCACCTGTTTTGAACTCAGCGACGCAAGCCAGATTGATGGCGTGCTGCCCATAGGTAGGGCGCTGCCCAACACCCGGATTTACCTGCTCGACACTCAAGGTGCGCCTGTCGCCGTGGGTGTCGCGGGTGAGTTGCACATAGGTGGCATCGGTGTGGCGCGAGGCTATCTGAACCTGCCGACACTCACCGCCGAGCGTTTCGTTGATAGCCCGTTCGTGACGGGCGAGCGTCTGTACCGCACGGGTGATCTGGCGCGATATCGGGCCGATGGGCAACTGGAGTTCCTTGGGCGCAACGACTCCCAAGCCAAGTTGCGCGGCCTGCGCCTGGAATTGGGGGAAATTGAAACGCGCCTGGCGGACATCCCGGGCGTGCGTGAAAGCGTGGTGCTGCTGCGTCAGGACGGCGCGCATGAGCCGCGACTGGTCGCTTATTTCTGCGCCGACGCAGCCACCGCGCTGACCTCCCGCTCACTGCGTGAGCAACTGCAATTGAGCCTGCCGGATTTCATGGTGCCGACAGCGTTCGTGCGTCTCGATGCGTTGCCTTTGACCGCCAACGGCAAGGTGGATCGCCCCAATTTACCGGCCCCGAACGTCGAAGCATTTTATCAACAGGATTACCAGGCGCCGCAAGGTTCGCTGGAAACTGCGCTCGCTGCGATCTGGGCCGAAGTGCTCGGCGTCGAGCGGATAGGTCGTCAGGATCAGTTCTTCGCGTTGGGTGGCCACTCGTTGTTGGTGATGCGGGTGCTGGCCCGAGTTCGCCACGATCTTGGGCTGGAAGTGACAGCTTCAGCGCTGTTCGCTGCACCCGTGCTCGCAGAGTTCGCCAAACGGCTGCAAGCCAGTCAGGCTGCGGCTCGTCCAGCCATTACGGCCGTTGCACGGTCGGACGCGCAAACGTTGTCGTCTGCTCAGCAGCGCTTGTGGTTTCTGGCACAAATGGAGGGCGGTAACGCGGCTTATCACATGCCGTTGAACCTGCGCTTGCGTGGCTCACTGGACGTGGCGGCACTTGAACGCAGTTTCAATCAACTGGTGGCGCGCCATGAGGCGCTGCGTACCACTTTCCTCTCCGTTGAAGGCGAAGGGCGGCAACGGGTTTCGCCACCAGCACACAGCATCCGGCTGACGGTGATTGACCTTCAGGGGCCTGACGCGCAAGAGCGTCTCAACCGATTGATCGATGAAGAGGGCGCCAAGCCGTTCGACCTGAGCCGTGGCCCGTTGATGCGGGTCAGCGTGGTGCGGATGGCGGCGGACGATCACGTGCTGTTGCTGACCCAGCACCACATCATTTCGGATGGCTGGTCGATGGGCGTGCTTACCCGCGAACTGGGCGAGTTGTACGAAGCGGCGTTGCAGGATCGCGACGATCCGCTGCCGGCATTGCCCGTGCAGTACGTGGATTATGCCGTGTGGCAAAAGCAGTGGCTGTGCGGTGACGAACTGGCTCGCCAAAACCGCTATTGGCGCGAAACGCTAACGGGTGCACCAGTGCTGCTGGAGTTGCCAGCCGATCACAAGCGTCCGCCCATGCAGGACTACCTCGGCGGTTATGTGACGCTGGTATTCGACGAGGCCTTGACCGTTCGCTTGAAGACCTTGGGCATGCAGCAAGGCACCACGTTGTTCATGACTTTACTGGCCGGTTTTTCGTTGCTGTTGTCGCGCCTGGCGGGGCAGAGCGATGTGGTGATCGGCGTGCCATCGGCCAACCGGCCTCAGCAGGAGTTGCACGGGCTGATCGGCTTCTTCGTCAACACCCTGGCGCTACGCATGACTTGCTCAGGCACACCGTCAGTGGCGCAATGGCTGCAACAGGCGCGGCGGGTGGCGCTGGAGGCCCAGGAACATCAGGATCTGCCGTTCGAGCAAGTGGTGGAGTTGCTCAACCCGCCGCGCAGCCTGGCGCACAGTCCTGTGTTTCAGGTGCTGTTTGCTTGGGAGCAGGATCAGGATTCGGACCTGCTGTTGAGCGGGTTGGAGGTCACTCCGGTCGAGAGTGGTCATCACGTGGCCAAGTTCGATCTGCAACTGGCACTCAGTGAGCGCGACGGCCAGATTGTCGGTGGCCTGGAATACGCCTCGGGCTTGTTCAATCGAGACACCGTCGAGCAGTTTGGCGATTACCTGCGCCGGGTGCTGGAGCAGATGGTCGAGGACAGCCATCAGCCGCTGGCGATGATCAACCTGTTGAGCGCCGAACAGCAGCGCAAAATCGTTCACGACTGGAACCGCACCACCCGCGATACCTCGTCGATACCCGGTTGCGTGGCACGCTTCGAAACCTTGGCCCGGCAGATGCCCGACGCTGTGGCGTTGCTCTCCGAAAGCGAGCAACTGAGCTACGGCGAATTGAACCGCGCCGCCAACCAACTCGCCCATTACCTGATCGAGAAAAACATTGGCCCCGAGCATCGAGTCGGCCTGTGCCTGGAACGCTCGCCGCAGATGGTTATCGGCCTGTTGGCGATCCTCAAGGCGGGCGCGGCGTACGTGCCGTTCGATCCGGCCTATCCGAGTGAACGGCTGGCGTTCATGTTCAGCGATGCCGCGCCGACCCTGTTGCTGACGCAGGCCAGCCTGCTTGCCGGATTGCCCGTCAGCGATGAGATGGAAATCTGCTGCCTGGACACTGATGCGCAGCAATGGGCGCAGCATCCGAGCCACGAGCCACAGGTAGCGGTGAACCCGGAAAACCTCGGCTACGTGCTTTACACCTCCGGCTCAACCGGACGCCCCAAAGGCGTGGCGCACAGCCGGCGTGCGCTGGATAACCTGATCGCCTGGCAACTCGACCAGGCCACCACGCCGCAGCGTGTGCTGCAATTCGCGTCGCTGAACTTCGATGTGTCGTTCCAGGAAATCTGCAGCACGCTCTGCCAGGGTGGCAGCCTGTTGCTGATGACCGAAGACAGCCGCAAGGACCTTGCCGCGTTGCGTCCGACGCTGGTGGCTGAAGGTGTGCAGCGGGCGTTTCTGCCGTTCGCCGTGTTGCAGCAACTCGCCGGCCTGACCGAGGCCGATGCACCGATGCCGGCCGGCGGCTGCGAGATCATCACGGCCGGTGAAGCCCTGCAAATCAATGATGAGTTGCGCGGTTTTGTCCGAGGTCTTGGTGGCGCGCAATTGCACAACCAATACGGGCCGACCGAAACCCATGTGGTCAGTCAATTCAGCCTTTTGTGCAGCGAGGCCGAGGCCTGGCCGGATGCGCCGCCTATCGGTCGCCCCATCGCCAATGCGCGGCTGTACGTGCTGGATGAGCATCTGAATCCAGTGCCGGTCGGCGTGGCAGGCGAGTTGTACATCGCCGGTGCATGCCTGGCCCGAGGTTATCTGAACCGCGCGGATCTGACCGCCGAACGCTTCCTCCCTGATCCGTTCAGTGACGAGCCCGGCGCGCGGATGTATCGCAGCGGCGACCAAGCCAAGTTCCAGTCCGACGGCAACGTGCAATACCTGGGACGCATCGACCAACAGGTCAAGCTGCGCGGGTTCCGCATCGAACTCGGCGAGATCGACAGCCTGTTGCAGCAGCAACCCGGCGTGCAGGAAGCCGCCGTGCTGTTGCGTGAAGACGTGGCCGGCGACAAGCGTCTGGTGGCTTATGTGGTCGGCTCCGCGAGCAGTGAGGTGCTGCGTGCCGAACTGCAACGGCACTTGCCCGAACACATGATCCCGAGCGCGTGGGTCAGGCTGTCGCAACTGCCGCTGACCCGCAACGGCAAGCTCGACCGGCAAGCGTTGCCTGCGCCGGAGCGCAGCACCGGGCCCGCATACGTGGCGCCGCGTAACGACATCGAACGGCAAATGGCCGATATCTGGGCCGAGGTGCTCAAGTGCGAGCGGGTCGGTATCCACGATAACTTCTTCGACCTGGGCGGGCATTCGTTGCTGGCGACGCGGATGATCTACGCGATCAATCAGCGCATGGGCGCGCAGTTGTCGCTCAGCAGCCTGTTCCAGAAGCCGGTGCTGATGGACCTGGCGGCGCACGTGCACGGCGCACGTGATGCCGACACTTATATCGAGCCTGCCTTCAGCCAGATCGAACCGGATCGCGGCGCCCGACATGAGCCTTTCCCTCTGACCGATATCCAGCAAGCCTACTGGTTCGGTCGTGAGTCCACGGTCAGCCTTGGTGGCGTCAGTGCCCACGGCTATGAAGAATTGCGCATTCCCGACTTCGATGCTGAACGTTTCGAGCAGGCGTTGAATCGCATGATCCAGCGTCACGACATGCTGCGCGTGGTGTTCCTCAGTGACGGCACGCAGCAGGTATTGGCACAGGTGCCGACGTATTGCATGCCGCGCAGCGACCTGCGCGGTCTGCCGGCCGAGGTGGCGCAGCGCACGCTGGAAGCGACTCGTGAACGCCAGTCCCATCAGGTGCTGGATGCCAGTCGCTGGCCGCTGTTCGAGTTCAGTGTGTCGCTGCTTGATGACGGCATTACCCATTTGCACATCAGCCTGGATGCGCTGATCGTCGATGCTGCGAGCACGCAGATTCTTGCGCGCGAATTGATGGCGTTCTACGTCGATCCGACCCTTGATCTGGCGGAACCGGGCCTGACGTTCCGCGACTATGTGCTGGCCGAGCAACAACTGCGCAGCGCCAGCCGTTACGAGCAAGCGCTGAGTTACTGGCGTGAACGGGTGACCACCCTGGCACCGGCACCGGATCTGCCGCTGGTGCGTCAGCCCGAGAGCATTGCCAATCCACACTTCACGCGGCGCGACCGCGACATGTCAGCGGCGCAGTGGAGCCGACTCAAAGAGGTGGCCAAACAGTTTGCGGTGACGCCTTCGGTGATGCTCCTGACAGCGTTCAGCGAAGTGCTCGCATTGTGGAGTCGCACGCCACGCTTCACCTTGAGCCTGCCGCTGTTCAATCGCATGCCGTTGCACCCTGACGTCGACGAAATCATTGGTGACTTCACCTCGCTGGTGTTGCTGGAAGTGGCGATCGACGGGGCGCTGAGTTTTACCGAAAAGGCCCGTGCCGTGCAGGCGCGGTTGTGGCAAGACATTGATCATTCGGCGGTCAGCGGTGTACGGGTGCTGCGTGAGTTGTCGCAGGCCCGGGGCGTGCAGCAGACGGCGATGCCGATTGTGTTCAACAGCACATTGTCGGAAGCAGCGCCGGAACTGGCCGAGTTCAATCTGGCGGACGCGTTGAACGCCCGGCACATGCACAGCATCACCCAGACCCCGCAAGTGTGGCTCGACCATACGTTGCTGGAACTGGAAGGACGCCTGTTGTTCAACTGGGACAGCATCGACGAACTGTTTCCCGAAGGCCTGATTGAGCAGATGTTCGTCGCCTACAACGCGCTGCTCGATCGTCTGAGCGAACCCCAAGCGTGGGACGCGGACACACCGCAGCTGCTGCCGCAAGCAGGGCTGCCGGCGCCTGTCGACAGCCACGACACGCTGCCCCTGATGCACGAACTGTTCGAACGTCAGGCGCTCGCCACGCCCGATGCGCTGGCGGTGATCGGCGCGCGGCAGCTGACTTACCGCCAACTGCGTGCAGAGGCTCGGCAACTCGGCGCCGCGCTGCAAGCGCAGGGCGTGGTGCCGAATCAGTTGGTCGCGGTGGTGATGGAGCGGGGCTGGGAGCAGGTGGTGGCGACCCTGGCGATTCTCTATGCCGGTGGCGCTTACCTGCCCATTGAGCCCACTCAGCCGGCTGAGCGCCTGCGGCATATTCTGCAGCGGGCCGAGGCGAGTCTGGCACTGACCCAACCGGCACTGATCGACAAGATCGAATGGCCGGCGCAAGTGACGGCGATTGCCGTGACCGACGCTGTCACTGCTGAGGTCGTTGCTTTGCGACCGGTAGAGCTGGCCAGCAGCGATCTGGCCTATGTGATCTACACCTCCGGTTCCACCGGCCAGCCAAAAGGCGTGGTGATTGATCATCGCGGTGCGGTCAACACGTTGCTCGACATCAACCGGCGCTTTGCCGTCGGCCCGACGGATCGGGTGTTGGCCATCTCGTCGCTGAGTTTCGATCTCTCGGTCTATGACTTCTTCGGCACCCTGGCGGTGGGCGCGGCGGTGGTTGTGCTCGAACCGCAGCTGGCGCTCGACCCGGCGCACTGGTTGACGTTGATCGAGCGTCACCGGGTCAGTTTGTGGAACTCGGTGCCGGCGCTGCTCGGCATGCTGCTTGAGTATGTGGAGGGCGAGGGTGGTGCATTGCCCGCCCACCTGCGCCTGGCGATGCTGTCCGGCGACTGGATTCCGTTGACCTTGCCCGAACGGGCCTGGGCCTTACAGCCGGACTTGCAGTTGATGAGTCTGGGCGGCGCGACGGAAGCGTCGATCTGGTCGATCGGTTACGCCGTGCAAAACGTTGATCCGGCGTGGCGCAGCATCCCTTATGGCAAGGCCCTCGATCACCAGCGTTTTTACGTGCTGGACGAAGCGCTGCAAGTGCGTCCGACCTGGGTCGCGGGGCAGTTGTACATCGGCGGAATCGGTCTGGCCAAGGGATACTGGCGCGATGAAAAACTCAGTGCCGGCAGCTTCTTCGCCCATCCACTGACCGGCGAACGCCTGTATCGCACCGGAGATCTGGGGCGTTTGTTGCCGGACGGCAACATCGAGTTTCTCGGCCGCGAAGACAATCAGGTCAAAGTTCAGGGTTATCGCATCGAACTGGGCGAGATCGAAGCTGCTCTCAACCGCCATCCGGGTGTGCAGAGCGCCGTGGTGCGCATCCTGGGCAGCACGTTGGGAGAGAAGCGCCTCGCCGGTTACGTGCTAAAGGCTGATCCGGAGCTGCAAGCCCGGGACTTCAGCGAATACCTGGCGGATAAGCTGCCGGCCTACATGATTCCGTCGTCGTTCACTTTCGTGGAGGCCTGGCCGTTGTCGTCCAACGGCAAGGTCGACAAGAACCGTCTGCCGGAGCCGGCTCAAATCGAGGAACAAGGGCCGGCACTGCAAGTCGATGGCCCGCAGGAGCAGCACCTGGTGGAGATCGTGCAGGGCGTGCTCAAGCGCGATGCGATTGCCGCCAACGCCAACCTGCTGAACCTTGGCGCGACCTCCATCGATATCGTCAGGATCAGCAATGCGTTGTCCAGCGCCTTGCAGTTCCGCCCGCACGTGGCGCAATTACTGGCCCAGCCGACACTTCAGCATCTGCTCGCCATGTACCGCCAGAGCCGGGTTCGCCAAGAGGTCATCGGCAGCGTTCAGCAACCATCGGACACCCCTGCGCAAGTCATCGAAGATCCGCAGTTACGGGCGCAGTTCAAGGCGGAGCAGCGCGGGCGGCGTGAGTTCGCTCAAGCCTTGCCGACGCTGGAACTGGCCTTGCCACAAGACCCGACGTTCGCCCGGCGCTTCAGCGAGTATCGCTCGGTGCGTCAGTACAGCCCGCAGCCGATTGCCGGCGAGGTTTTCGCGCAATGGTTGGCGGCGTTGGCGCAAGGGCAATTGGACGGGGAGGCGAAATACCAGTTCCCGTCGGCGGGCGGGCTCTATCCGATGCAGACGTACCTGTACGTCAAGCCGGATCGCGTGCGCGGCGTGCCCGGTGGCGGGTATTACTACGATCCCCGCCAGCATCGCTTGCTGGCCCTGCAGAGCGGTGTGCTTGACCCGGACACCTATGACTATTTCGTCAATCGTCCGGTGTACGAGAACGCTGCATTCTCGCTGTTTTTCATCGCCGACATGGCGGCGATTCGTCCGTTGTATGGCGAGCGCAGCCGTGACTTCTGCCACATCGAAAGTGGCGCCATGGCGCAGTTGCTGAGCATGACCGCGGTCGAACAAGGCCTGGGCCTGTGCGGGATTGGTTCGGTCGAGGAACAGTCGCTGACGGCGCTGTTCGACCTCGGGCCGAGCCATGAGCTGATCTACTCGATGATCGGCGGTTTGCGCACGGCCGATGAGCAACACCGCGCGTCGGTCGAGGCGTATGCCCCGGTGCCGGTGACGGAATGCCTTGACGACGATGACATGGAGGAATTCGAAGTATGAATGCCGATCAATTGCTGGCGCTGTTCGCTCGTCATGGCGTGGTGCTCGATGTGGATGGCGACAAACTGCGCTGCAAGGCGCCTCGGGGTTTTCTCACCGAAGAGCTGACCCAGGCGCTCAAGCAACACAAGCAGGAACTGATTGCCTTGCTCGGTGGCCAGGACAGCGCGGCGATTCCCCGTCGTGGCGGCGAGCAAACAGCCTGGCCGTTGTCGTTTTCACAGCGGCAACTGTGGTTTCTCGATCAACTGGAACCCGGTAATCCGTTCTACAACGTGCCGAGCTCAGTGACGCTCAAGGGGCATCTGGACGTTGCGCTGCTGGAGCGCGCGCTGAATGAACTGGTCAGTCGCCACGAAATCCTGCGCACCACTTTCTGCCGCGTGGAAGGCGAGCCGCGCCAAGTGGTGCATCCGCCACTGGCGCAGGCGTTGCCGGTGAAGGATCTGCGCCAGGTGTCTGCCCGCGAGCGTGAGCAGCAGGTCAGCCGCGCCGTCGAGCAGGAGGCCCGTGCGCCGTTCGATCTGGCCAGCGGGCCGTTGCTGCGCGCGTCTTTGCTGCGCCTGGCCGACGACGAATACCTGTGGCTTTACAGCGTGCATCACATCATCGCGGACGGTTGGTCGATGGGCGTGATCCTGCATGAGGTTGCCGTGTTGTATGGCGATTATCAGCGTGGCGAGGCGTCGAGTCTGGCGCCGCTGCCGGTGCAATACGCCGACTACGCCTGCTGGCAGCAACAGCGCGTGGGCGGAGCGATGCTGGACGATCAACTCGACTACTGGCGCCGCGCCCTGGCCGATGCGCCGGCGCTGTCGACCTTGCCCGCCGACCGGCCGCGACCGTTGGTGCAGCGTTATGTCGGGGCGACTTTCAGCTCCTCCGTCGATGGCGGCACGCTGCGCGAACTCACGGCGCTGGCCAGGCAGACGCAGGGCACGCTGTTCAACGTGCTGCTGGGTGCGTTGGCCGTGTTGCTGTGGCGCCACAGCGGCCAGCAGGATTTGTGCATCGGCACGCCATTCGCCAACCGCAACCGTGCGGAAATCGAGCCGCTGATCGGTCACTTCGTCAATACGCTGGTGCTGCGTCAACGCCTGAACCCGCAGCAGACCTTCGCCGAACTGCTGCGCGAGGTGCGCGGCCAGATGCTCGACGTCCACGCCCATCAGGACGTGCCGTTCGACCGCGTGGTCGAGGCTGTCAACCCACAGCGTGATACCGGTCATTCGCCACTGTTTCAGGTGATGCTGGTGCTGCAGAACACCCCCGGCAGCGCCGTGCAAATGCCCGGGCTGGCACTGGCGCCGTACAGCACCAGCAGTGCCACGGCCAAGTTCGATCTGGCGTTTGAATGGGTCGAGCGCGAAGGGCGTCTGGACTTGTTGGTGGAATACAACACCGACCTGTACGACGTCGCGACCATCGAACGCCTGAGCGGACATTACCGGCATCTGCTCGAACAGATCGCCACGGACGCCAAGCAACCGATCGGTGCGCTGCCGTTATTGGCCGAAGCCGAGCGTCAGCAGATTCTGCTCGACTTCAATCACGCGGCTCCGCTGACGCAAGCGGTCGACTGCGTTCATCGTCTGGTCGAAACCCAAGTCGCGCGCAACCCACAGGCCTGCGCGGTGGTGTTCGAAGGCGAGTCGCTGAGTTACGCCGAACTGAATGCCCAGGCCAACCGCCTGGCGCGGCACTTGCTCAGCCTGGGTGTCGGCCCGGATGTGCGCGTGGCGGTGTGCATCGAGCGCTCGCTGGCGTTGCCCGTGGCATTGCTGGCGGTGCTCAAGGCCGGTGGCGCCTATGTGCCGCTGGACCCGGATTATCCGCTGGGGCGCCTGAGTCATATGCTCGGTGACAGTACGCCGGCGGTGCTGCTGACCCTCGGTTCGGCGCACGGAATTTTGCGTCAAGCCCTGCAAGGTTCAACCTGGGAAGCGCCGGTGCTGGACCTCAAGGACGACGCCGCGAGTTGGGCGCAGTTGTCGGCGGACAATCTCGATCCGCACAGTGTCGGCGTCACGCCTGATCATCTGGCCTACGTGATCTACACCTCGGGCACCACCGGTTTGCCCAAAGGCGCGATGGTTGCCCACCGTGGCCTGAGCAATCTGCTGCTGTGGTGTTTGCAGGTCTGCGGCGAAGCAGGGGCGATGCTGCACAAGATCCCGTTCGGTTTCGACGCCTCGGCCTGGGAGACATTCTGGCCGCTGGCAACCGGCGGGCGTCTGGTGATAGCGCGGCCCGGCGGCCATTACGAGCCGGCGTATCTGGCCCGGGAAACCCGCGAACAGCAGGTCACGGCACTGGTGTTTGTGCCGGCAATGCTTGAGCTGTTTCTGGAGGTCGAAGAGGTCAGTCTGTGTGCTTCGCTCACCGATGTATTCAGCGGCGGCGGTGAGTTGCCGCCAGCCCTGGCCCGGCGTTTCCAGGAGCGCCTGCCGCATGTGCGCCTGCACAACGTCTATGGCCCCACCGAAACCACGGTCATCAACAGCATCTGGACGTTGCAGCCCGGCGCCGACGTGCCGGCGCTGAAACTGCCAATCGGCCGACCCATCGCCAACAACCGTTTTTACGTGCTTGATGAACGCGATGCGCCGGTGCCTGTGGGCGTTACCGGGCACTTGCACATCGGCGGTGTCGGCGTCGCTCGGGGTTATCTGGGTCTGGAACAACTCAGTGCCGAGCGCTTTATCGACAGTCCGTTCGTGGCGGGTGATCGGCTCTACCGCAGTGGTGATCTGGCGCGTTATCGCGCGGACGGACAACTCGAATTCCTTGGTCGCAACGACTTTCAAGTCAAGTTGCGCGGCGTTCGCCTGGAACTTGGCGAGATCGAGGCTCGGCTCGAAGCGTTTGCAGGTATCCGCAGCGCTGTGGTGCTGATGGTCGGCGAGACGGCGCAGGATCAGCGGCTGGTGGCTTGCTGCGTGGTCGCCGCGCAACCGGACGAGACGGCGGTGCATGCGCATCTGGCGGCGACGCTGCCCAGAGCGGTTGTCCCCGGCAGCTATCTGTGGCTCGACAGCTTGCCGCTGACCGCCAATGGCAAGGTGGATCGCGCAGCGTTGACGGCACTGGCGGATCAGGACCTGGCCGATCGACAGGTCAACCTGAGCAGCCCGCGCGATCACATCGAACTGGCGTTGTACCAGATCTGGAAAAGCCTGTTGCTGGCGCCGCAGATCGGTATTCGCGACAATTTTTTCAACGTCGGCGGCACGTCCATCGCCGCGATCAAAATGGCTCATGAAATCAGCCAGATGTTTGCGGTGGAAGTACCGGTGCGCGTGGTGCTCAGCTACCCGACCATCGAGGCGTTGGGCGGCTGGCTGCGGATCGGGGCCAACCCGGCCGCCGCGCAAAGCAATCTGATCGAATTTCGCCGGGGCGCAGGCCGCAGCAATGTGGTGTGCATTCACCCGGCGGGCGGTACGGCGTTCTGTTACCTGTCCCTGGCCAAAGTGCTGCCGGATGACGCCGGTATCTACGGTGTGCAATCGCCGGGGCTGAATCCGGGAGAGAGCACCGAGCCGACGGTCGAAGCGATGGCCGAGGCATATCTGCGCCTGATCGAACCGCTGGTCAATCAGCCGCTGGTGCTCACCGGGCTCTCGTTCGGTGGCCTGGTGGCCTACGAGATGGCGCGGCTGTTGACGGCTGCAGGGCATCGTCAGGTGAGCGTGGTGTTGCTCGATACTCAGGGCAGCGACGATCCGGGTTTTCGCGAGCAGATCGGTACGGTGGACATGGCCGAGTTCCGCGACAAGCTGGTGCGCTTCAACGGCATGTATCCCGGCATCGAAGACGCGCAAGTCGAACGCTATTTCCATCTTTACAACCATAACCGCCTGGCCATGGCCGCCTATGAGTGCGCGCCAAGCGCCGGGCGTGTCGTGCTGATTCAGGCGCGGGAAGATTTCAGCCGCCCTCAATTGCATGAGCTGCGCGGATTTTGGCGCCGCCGCGCCGGCAGCGGCTATCTGGCGAAACTGGTCAGCGGCGGCCACTGGGACATGCTCGAAAGCGCGGAAATCCACCGGGTGTCGCAGATCATCAGGCAGGAACTGCAACGTTGCGATTCGCAGGAGGCGAAATGATGAGCGCTACCCATCACATGACGTTGCTCGCACGCTTTACCGCGCAGGTGCAGCGAGATCCACAGGCGTTGGCGGTCATCGATCAATCGGTGCAGCTGACTTACGCGCAACTGGCCAGTGCCAGCGAGCGCATCGCCAAAGGATTGCAGGCACGGGGCGTGCAACCCGGCGAGTCGCTGGCGCTGTGCATGCCGCGCTCCTGGCAATGGCTGGCGACCATCCTCGGCGCTTTGAAACTCGGCGCCGTGGTGGTTCCGCTGGATCGGGCCAGCCCGCTCAAGCGGCGCGACGTGATGTGCGCCGATGCGGCCTGTGTCGGCTTGATCACCTTGGGCGAGGAGCAACCGTGGGCATTGTCATCGCCGCTATGGCAAACCAGTGTCGAGGCATTGCTCGACCAGCCGGATCATCCGCCGCAAGTACTGACTGAAGAGTTCGCCGAGGTGATGTTCCTGTTTTACACCTCGGGCACCACCGGCACTCCGAAAGCGGTGGAGGTCGGCGAGCGCGGTCTGCTGCGTCTGGCGCACACCGACGCTTATATCGAGATTCGTCCGGCGGATCGTTTTGCCTGCCTGTCCAACCCGGCCTTCGACGCGTGCAGTTTCGAGCTGTGGGCACCGCTGCTCAACGGCGGCTGCTGCGTGATGATCGCCGATGAAGACGCGCTGGATGCACGACGTCTGGCCGAAGTTCTGGAGCAAACCCGGGTCGACAACCTGTTCATGACGGTTTCGCTGTTCAACAGCTTGATCGCCGAGTGGCCCGCGTGCTTTTCCAGCCTGCGTCAGGTGCTGATCGGTGGAGAACAAATCAGCGCCGTAGCCGTGCGTGCCTGGTACCGGGCCAACCCTGAAAGCGCCTGCCGGATTTTCAACGTCTATGGTCCCACCGAATGCACCACGTTCGCCGTGTGCTGGCCGATTCCGCGCGACTTTGTCGGCGACCTCGTGCCCATCGGGCGTGCGTTGCCGGACACCGGTCTGCAGGTGCTGGATGACCGGCAACGGCCGGTGGCCGCAGGTGAGGTGGGCGAACTGTATTTGAGTGGCAGCGGTGTCGCCCGGGGTTACCGCAACCGGCCCGAAGAAACTGCACGCCAGTTTGTGCGGTTACCCGAAATCGATGGCGGTGCCCAGGTGCATTACTGCACGGGCGATCGGGTGCGGCGCAACGCCGAAGGCTTGCTGGAGTACTTGGGGCGGGTCGACCGCCAAGTGAAGATTCGCGGTTTTCGAATCGAGCCGGCGGAGGTGGAGCAACGGATTCTTGAGCATCCGGGCGTGGCGCAGGTGTACGTCTGCACCCGGCGCAATGCGGCGGAAGATCATCAGTTGCTGGCGTTCATCGTGCCGCGCGGTGAATTGGACTATCACGCCTTCGAAAGCCATCTGCGGGCACAACTGGCGCCGTACATGCGCCCGCATCAGTTGTTCCTGTTGGAGCGTCTGCCGTTGACTGCCAACGGCAAGATAGATCGCGATAACTTGCTCGCGCAGGCACTGAGCCCATGGCATCCAGCGGCCACCACGCAAGACGGCAGCGTTTCGCCAGCGCTGGAATGGCTGTTGTCGCAGGCCCGCTCACTGCTCGGGCAACCGACGCTGAGTGCGCAGGATGACTGGCTGAGCAGCGGCGGCGATTCGCTGAAGGCCATGCGTCTGCGTTCGGCAATTCGCAGTCGTTGGCAACGCGAGATCGCTGTCGGCACGTTGCTCAACGAATCCTTCGCGACGCTGGCCGAGCAACTGTCCGGTGAACTGACCCGTGACTCGATCTATCCACCCGCGCCGTCCATCAGCACTGCCCGACGCTTGCCCGCCACCGCGGAACAACGTCGCTTGTGGTTGCTGCAACAACGTTCGCCCACCTCGACGGCGTACAGCGTGCCGCTGATTCTGCATCTGGCGCCGGGCGTGGAGGTCGCGGCACTGGCCGAGGCCGTGGAGCGTCTGGTGATTCGCCATCCGGGGTTGCGCACGGCGTTCGTCTCCGGTGCTGAAGGTCTTGATCAGTTGATTGCCGAGCAGGGCCCGGTCTGCCGCACCTTTGCGGTGGGGCATTTCAGCGAACACAACTGGCGGGCGTTCGCGGAGCTGGTGTTCGGCACGCCGTTCGACCTGAGCACACCGAACCTGTTTCAGGCGTGGCTGCTGCCGTTTGCCGATGGCAGCTGTCGGCTGTTGTTGAATCTGCATCACATCATCGTCGACGGTTGGTCGGTGAACCTGTTGTTCGACGATCTGATTCAGCTCTATGCCGATAGCGTGCAAGGCCGCGAGAGCCCGGAACCGCCAGCACGCCTGACCGCGCTGGAATTTGGCCAGTGGCAGCGGCAGTGGAGTGTCGATCCGTATTATCGCGATCAGCGCCGCGCCCTGGCCGAATTGCACCGACGTCAGGAAGAACCCTCGCCGACGCTGCGGCCGATGCGCGCCGTCAGCCCACACGCCAGGCTGTACCGGGAACCGCTGGGCGACGTGCGCAGTGCCGCCCTCGAACGGTTCTGCACGCAACAGCGGCTGACCCGTTTCGAAGTGCTGTTCAGTGTCTTCGCCTGGAGCCTCTACGCTTTGACCGGGGTTGCGCGCCCGCGTATTGCCAGCCCGGTCGCCAACCGGCCACTGGCGGAATTCGAGGACACCGTTGGCATGTTTGCCAACACCGTGCTGATTCCCACCGCCATGGATCAGTCTTCGCCGCTGGGCGAACAGTTGCGCAAGCAGGCCGCCACCGTGCGCGAGGTGTTGGCATTGCAGGACGTCGCACTGGCTGATCTGGTGGAAGACCTGCGGCTGTCGTCGAGCACCGCGCTGTTCGATTTCATGTTTGTGCTGGAAAACACCGATTACGCCGCGCTGGCCGATTCAGGCCTGCGTGCCAAGCTGGAATTCAGCGAGGAGTTGCACGCTAAATGCCCGCTGACATTGCTGATGGTGGGCGCCGGCTCGCAACTGGAGTGCTGGTGGGAATATCAGTGCAGCTACTTTGATGCCGAGCAAATAAGCGCGGTAAACGCGCTGTTCCGTCGTGGCCTGGATCTGCTGCTGGAATCCCCGGCAGCCACCCTCGACGATCTGCTCGACCCTTATCGATCCGGTTTGCCAGCGGCCAGCGAAGGCCCGATCAGCGAACAGGCGTTCAACACGCTCGCGGACTGGTTTGAACATCAGGCGCACAGCACACCCGACGCCATTGCGCTGGTGCAGGGGCAGCAGCGCCTCGCTTATGGCGAGTTGAATGCGCTGGCCGATGCTCTGGCGGCAAGCTTGATCGAACGCCATCCGTTACCGCTCGGGAATACACCGTTGCAGGTCGTGCTGTTCCTCGAGGCTTCGGTGGAGCACATCGTCGCATTGCTGGCGCTGGCCAAGCTCAACCTGACCGCCGTGCCGCTGGATCCTGCGTACCCGGTGGCGATTCAGCGCCAAGTGTTGGCGCAGGCACAACCGCATTGTCTGCTGTTCAGCGCGGCGACCGAGGCGAGGCTGGATGATCTGAATGCGGGGCGGTTTGCCTTGCATCGGGTTGACCTGCACGCCGAAGTTCGGCCATTCGAACGCCCACGCCACGGCGGTGAACTCCCGCTGTACACGCTGTTCACCTCCGGCTCCACCGGTACGCCGAAAGGTGTGCAGGTGTCGGAGCGTACTCTATGCAACTTGCTGCAATGGCAACGCAACGAGGGGCAGTTGCCGGCCAAAGCGGTGACGTTGCAGTTCTCCATGCTGTCGTTCGACGTGTCGTTTCAGGAGATCTTCAGCACCCTGTGCGGTGGCGGTTGTTATCACCTGATCACCCCGGGCTGGCGCCAGGATGCCGAGGCGCTGCTGGGATATCTGGTCGAGGCGCGGATCGAGCGGCTGTTCCTGCCGTATGTGGCGTTGCAGCATCTGGCGCAAACCGCCGTGGCCCGTGGCATTTATCCGGGAGCGTTGCGCGAAGTGGTGACTGCCGGGGAGCAACTGCTCTGTACCGACGCATTGCGCAATTGGTTCAGTGGCATGCCGCAAGCCTCGCTGTTCAATCACTATGGGCCGACCGAAACCCATGTGGTCAGCGCCTTGCGTTTGCCGGCCGTGGCCCGCGACTGGCCGCTGCGCGCTCCGATCGGCCAAGCGATCGGCAATGCCCGATTGCTGTTGGTCGATGAATACGATCACCCGGTGCCGAACGGCTGCCGTGGCTACCTGTTGGTGGCGGGGCCGATGGTTGCCCGGTGTTATCTGGCCGACCCGGCGTTGAATGCCGCGCGGTTTGTCGAACTGGCAGACGGCGAGGGTGGCAGTCGCCTGTTTTATCGAACCGGGGATCTGGCGTGGGCGGACGCTCTGGGTTGTCTGCATTATCTGGGACGCGATGATCAGCAGGTCAAACTCAGTGGTCATCGTCTGGAGCTTGGGCAGATCGAGGCGGCGCTGATGCAGGTGCCGCAGGTGGTCAACGCGGTGGTGGCGGTTCAAGCCGAGCCGCCGCGCCTGACCGCGTGGCTGCAACTCGACGGCGAGCCAGCAACCTGCGCACAACTGGATCGTCAGGTGGCGCGGCAACTGCCGGCCCATGTGCGCATTGATGAGTACCGGCGGATTGACGTCTGGCCACGCACCCCCAGCGGCAAGATTGACCGCAAGGCGTTGCCGGAGATGGGCGAAGCGCTGGAACGGCGCAATGCGCCACCGCCGGGCGTGCCGTTGAGTGCGCTGGAGCGGCAACTGAGCGAGCTGTTCCAGGAAGTGATCGGGCGTGACATCGAGCCGGAGCAGACCTTTTTCGAGGCCGGCGCCACCAGCCTCGGACTGATGCGTTTGCACGTTCGGTATAACCAGGCGTTGTCGCATCAGGTGGCGATGGCCGATCTGTTTGAACACGTCACCGTACGGCGCTTGGCAGCACATCTGTCGAAGGCACCGATGGCTGTCGTGGAGCGCGTGCGCCAGGTCGATGCGGGTCATCAACCGATGGCAATTGTCGGCATGTCGGTCAATGTGGCCGGCGCGCAGAACCTGTCCGAGTTCTGGACAATGGTGCAAGGCAACGGGTTAGGCATCCAACGCTTTAGCGCGAGCGAAGGCTTGGTCGGCGCCCGCAGTCAACTGGCCGGCATGCTCGACTTCGACCCCGAGTATTTCGGCATCAGCCGCCAGGAAGCACGCCTGATGGACCCGCAACAGCGGCATTTGCTGATGGCGTGTGTGCAAGCCCTGCAACACGCGGCCATCGTGCCGTCGGCGCAGGGGCCGCGTATCGGCCTGATCGCCAGTTGCGGCGAAACCACATACTTCCAGCAGATGCTCCGTGAAACCGCTGACGGCGATCTGCCGGACGGCTTCCAGATGGCGTTGCATCACGACAAGGATTTTCTCGCGACCAAAGCCGCTTATCACCTCGATCTCAATGGCCCGGCCCTGAGTGTGCAGGCGGCGTGCGGCAGTTCGTTGATCGCTGTGCACCTGGCCAGTTCGATGCTGCAACAGGGTGACAGCGACGTGATGCTGGCGGCCGGCGTGCTGATCGATCCGACGCTGACCGATGGCTATCGTCATCGCTCACAGCACATCTTTTCCGCCGATGGTCTGTGCTGTCCTTTCAGCGACGATGCCAGCGGAACCATTGGCGCCAGTGGTTATGGCGTTGTGGTACTCAAGCCACTGGCCAGGGCCCGGGCGGATGGCGACCGGATCTATGCGCTGGTCGAAGGCAGCGCGTTGAACAACGATGGTCGGGCCAAGATGAGTTACACCGCACCGTCGGTGGCCGGGCAGAGTGCGGTCATTCGCGAGGCGTTGAGTCGCGCCGGACTGACCGGGGCGGACATCGGCTACATCGAAGCCCACGGCACCGGCACGTTGCTGGGTGATCCGATCGAGGTCGCGGCATTGACCCAGGCTTTCGGCGAGGCGCCTGCCGAGAGTTGCGCGCTGGCTTCGGTGAAAAGCCAGATCGGTCACCTGGGCGCGGCGGCCGGGGTGGTCGGGCTGATTCGCGCCAGTCTTGCGGTGTTCCATGGCGTGGTGCCGCCGAACCTTGGCTTTGGCCGGATCAATCCGCAGATCGATCTTGAGCATTCGCCGTTCTATGTACCCACTTCGTCCCGGCCATGGCCGCAAGGACGGCGGCGACTGGCCGGGGTCAGCAGCTTCGGAATTGGCGGCACCAACGCCCATGTGATTGTCGGTGCTGCACCTTTGGCGCCGGACGTGAGCGAAGAAAACCTGCCACTGCTGATGATCTCGGCTCACAGCCGAGGCGAATTGCTGCGCGATATCGCCACGATCACAGACTATCTGCTGGCGTATCCCGACCGGCATGCCGCGCTGCTGCGATATCTGCAAAGCGGTCGCAAGCAACTGCGCTGGCGCTTTGCGATGCTTTGCCAGCCCGGTGACGACATCCCGTTGCAGTCTGCCTCGATCAAGGAAGTCAGTGCTTCGGGCGTACAGCTGAATGCCGGTGATCATGCAGTGCCTGAGCTGCTGGCCGCCTGGTACGAAGGGGCGAGTATTCAGTGGTCGCGGCGCTCGGCACCGCCGCCCTGGGATTTGCCGCCGTCATCGTTCGATCTTCAGACCTATCGCTTCCAGCCCTCGGTCGTGGCTGAAACCGTTGCGCCGCCGTTGCCAACCCTTGAGCGCCAACCGTTGGCGGACTGGTTCCACCAACGGCAATGGGTTCGTACCCGGCGCTTGGGCGCGATGGCAGCGGGTGCCACCCGTGAAGTCGCGATTCTTTGTAGCCATGACGCACCCGGCGCTGCATTGTTGGAGAGCCTGAGTGCGGTCTATCGACGCGTGGTTCAGGTGCGCGCCGGCAATGGCTTCAAGCGACTCGGCACGGATCGTTTCGAACTTGACCCGCTCGACGCCGAGGCCTTGAGTCGATTGCTCGGTGAGGTGGTCGAAGCGTCGGTCGTCGAACTTGACTGGTTGCACGCCTTGCCGCTGTCGGTGGCGGGCGCGGTCGATGAACAAAGTCTCGACCGATCGCAGTGGGCCTGTCTGGACACGGTCAGCGCCCTGATGCAGGCCTGGGGGCAAACCCCGCGCGCGACAAGTCTGCGGTTGTGGTTGATGTCGTGGCAGGCGTGCCCGGTGGACGGCGAGACACAGCGCCCCGAACTGGCCGCACTGGCGGGGATTACCGAAGTGGTGCCTCAGGAGTATCCGGTGCGTTGTCACTGGCTGGATTGGCCGTCGCCGCACCTCGATACGCAGGCCGGGGAGCTGGCAGCGTTGCTCGGCGACCCGGCGTCGTTGCCACGGCGCATGGCGATTCGCAACGGTTATCTGTGGCAGCCACGATTGCTGCCCCAGCCATTGCCGACCTCGGCAACGTCTTCCAACCTTTTGCCGGAGGAGGGCACGTTCCTGGTGTTGGGCGGCACGGGCGGGATCGGTCGTACCTTGTCCGAACACTTATTGCAGGCACCGGGTCGGCGGGTGGTGCTGCTCTCGCGTCAAGGCGAATTGCCGGCGTCTCTGGCGGCTTATGCGTCGCGGATCGACTGCATTCAGGCGGACATCGCTGACCTTGCTCGGTGGCCACGGATACTCGATCAACTGGCCAAGCGTTACGGGCGAATCAGTGGGGTAATTCATGCGGCGGGTGTCGGTGCCGGCAGCCTGATTCGCCAGCGCGATGCCGGACAAATGGCCCAGGCCATGGCAGCCAAGACGCGCGGCATGCTCGCGGTCGAAGCCTTGATCGAGCGTCTGACCCCGGGATTTGTCCTCTACTGCTCGTCGATGTCAGCGCTGTTCGGCGGCGCCGGGCATCTGGACTACGCGGCGGCCAGCGCAGTGCTCGACGGCTTCGTCCACTATCGTCCGGATTCTGCGAGCGCTTGCCTGCGCCTGGGGATCAACTGGGACATCTGGCGTGACATCGGCATGGCCACGACGAGCAATGGCGCAGACGTTGCCCATCAGGAACATCTGACGGTCGGCCTGTCGGCCGAAGAAGGTTGCCGGGTGTTTGATCTGGCGATGGCCACGCAGTTGCCGCAGTTGCTCGTTTCGACGACGGGCATCGACATTTCGCGGCGGTTTTATCCGGTTCGTCATGGCGTCGCGGGCGCTCCGTCCGAGGCACCGCAAGGCGTGGATCTGCGGGCGCGTCTGGGTGAGTGCCTGTGCAAATGGCTCGGCCTTGCCGATCTGGATGACGACCATTCGCTGTACGACCTGGGTGCGGATTCGCTGACGTTGCTGGACCTGATCGACGAACTGCAAGCGGCCACCGGTGAGGTGTTCCAACTGTCGCAGTTCAGTCACAAGGTCAGCCTCAACGAGGTGCTCGGCCTGGTGGAGGCGAGCGCGGTGGAGGTGCCTTGCGTCACGCAGCCAAGCTGGAGCGACGCGGTGCGGATTGATCAGTGGCATGCCGGAGCCGGTCGCGAGTGGCTGTACCTGATTCACCCGGTGGGTGGCGATGTTCAGGCCTACCGGGAACTGGTTTCGGCACTGCCTGCGGACCTGGGAGTGTGCGTGATCGCCGACCCGGCGTTGCGTGTTCCGGGGTTGCCAAACATCAGCGTTGCCGAGCGTGCGCAGTTGTATTTGCAGGCGATCAAGGCTCACATCCCTGAAGGCTGCGCCTGGCGGCTGGCCGGGTGGTCGTTTGGCGCGTGGGTGGCGCAGGCGCTGTGTCATCAGGCGCAGGTTGCCGGGTTCCGCCAACCGCTGCTGTACCTGATCGACCCACCCGCACCGGATGCCGGGGCGGAACTGGCCGGCATTGACGAGCAGGTAATCGAGCAAGTGTTCGAGCGCGAGTTTGCCCAGCGCTGGCCGAATGTCGAAGGGCAGGCAATGTCCGAAGAACGACAGGCCTATCTGCAACGGCTGACAGTCTGCTGCCGCAACAACATGCACAGCATGGCTGACTTCCAGCCGCCAATGTTGGCTGCGACGGCGGTGCGGATGTTCATCGCCGGGCAACCTAACCCTTATGGCTTGGGCAACGCCTGGAGCATGGATGACCTGCACCGCCGTTGGCAGGCATTGCTGCCGCAGTTGCTCAGTTGGCAACCACTCGACACCGATCACTATGGCATCGTGGCCGGTCGCTGGGCGCGGTTGCTGGCCGAGGTGATCGGCACGGATGGACCGTCAATATGAGTGAGTCGAACGCAATGCCTCGATGGTGGCGCACATTGACGCAAGTGTTGTGCGAAACCCTGCCCAGCGCGCAGGCCGACGTCTTGCGTCAGCGGTTGCACGGGTTCGACGAGCCTGTAGCGCTTCGGGTTGTACACCTGTGGCACGCCGACGTGGTCATGCCGTTGCTGTGCGAAGCCGTGCCGGAGCATCGGCAGGCGCTGCTCGATTTGCAGAGCCTGCATCGACGGGCCGCGCTCGGCCTGCGCGCACGCCTCGGTGAATGGCGGGCGACGCTCAAACCGGTGTTGCTGGCGCTGTATCGACGGGCGTATGCCTACGACGCGGCATACGCCCAGGCCCACGCCGGTGCAATGACTTACGGTCAGGCACCGGCCAACGTCGCCATGATTGCCGAGCACTTTGGCGATGCCGAGGCGTTTGCCGTGTATTACGCGCAATTGAATACCGAAGCCAACGCCACCGCGTTTGCCCAGGCCCACGCCAGCGCCAACGCCGAAACTTCAGCCCGGGCCTTCGCCGCTGACGATGCGCAAGCGTACGCGCATGTCTGCGGTGCATCGACGCGGGTGTATGCCCGGGCCTGCGCGCAGACCGATGAACAACGCCGTGCACTGTTCAACGACTTCGCCGAAGGGCTGTGCCTGCGCATGGCAACGCTGCAATCCCATTCAACAGGAGAACGACATGAGTGACTCACAGCTGCAATTTGATGTGGTGATCAATGGCCAAGGTCAGTATTCCCTGTGGCCCGTTGGCAAGCCGATGGCCAACGGCTGGAGCGAGGCGGGGATGCGCGGTGAACGCCAGATCTGCCTGGAATACATCAATGAACACTGGATCGATATGCGCCCGCGCTCGCTGCGAGAGAGTGCGTCGCAATAATCGTTATCGCACTCGTCCGCTGGGGAAGTGGGTATAGGGCGCTTCAATAAAAAGGTGAGGGAACATGGATCAATTGGCACTCAAGGCAATCGAGCGCATCGCCGCACAACAGCGCGCGCCGTATCAGCACATCACCGTCGACCGGATCACGCCGGTCATTGGCGCCGAGGTCGCCGGCGTCGATCTTTCGCAACCACTGAATGACGATCAGCTCTCAGAAATCCGCCGGGCTTTTCTGGAAAACCACGTGCTGGTGTTTCGCGATCAGCATTTGACGGTGCAAGAACACAAGGCGTTCGGCCGTCTGTTCGGCGAACTGCGTGCCTTGCCGGTGGAGGACATTGACGGCGATGACCCGGAACTGGTGGAGATCCGCGCCAATGCCCAATCACGCTACGTCGCCGGTGAAACCTGGCACACCGACGGCACGGCCGATGTCGCGCCGTCCCTCGGTTCGATGCTGTACATCAAGGAAACTCCGGCCATCGGCACCGGTGGCGATACGTTGTTTGCCAACATGCACCTGGCGATCGAAATGCTGTCGCCGGCAATGCAGCAGTTTCTCGGTGAATTGACCGCCATCCATGACGGGGCGATTCCGTGGAAGGGCTATCAGGCGCCGGCCAACCTGCCGAGGACTGAGCACCCGGTGGTGGTTCGTCACCCTGAAACCGGGCGCAAGTCGTTATTCGTCAATTCCGGGTTCACTTCGCACATCGTGCAGTTGTCCGGTGGCGAAAGTCAGGCGCTGCTGAACATGCTGTTTGATTTGGTGGCCCGAGAGCCAGTCCTCAGTTGCCGCGTACGCTGGGCGCCTAACACCCTGGTGTTCTGGGACAACCGCTGCACCCAGCACCATGCGGTCTGGGATTACTTCCCGCATTCGCGCTACGGCGAGCGGGTGACGATTCTGGGGACGCAGCCCAAGGCTTGATCCCCCGAGGCACGTCTGTGGGCGCAAGCTCACTCCCACAGATGTCCCCGCCTCTACAGGCCATGCTCCAGCAACTGCTCGACGATCAACTCCCCAAACGCCAGATTGCCGTGCAACGGGTCATCCACTTCGCAGAACGCCGAACGCTGGAAACCCTGCTCATCGTTCGCCGCCGCGCGCACGTCGATCAGCTCGACGCCGAGCCCCTGCAGACGCTTTATCAGCAGCGTCTGGGCGGCCATGAACACTCGCGGGTCGGACAGCTCCGGTACCCGTTGCGGCGGTAACACGGCGAACACCTTGAGGTTCATCGCCAGTGCCTGTTCATAGAATGCCAACGCCGACCGGGACAGGGTGTCGACGATGGATTCGAACAACGGTCCTTCAAGAAATCCCGCGTCAAACTCACCCTCTGGCGTCTGGTAACAGGTCCAGTTCGGCGCTGTGGCGAGGTAGTGCAGACTCAGGCCGATTGTGCTCACCAGCGGCACGCCGACCTTCGCCAATTGCGGCGTTTCGAAGGTGTCGAGGGCCTGGCGATACAGGCGTTCCATCTCGCCATCCCTGAACACCACGTCATTGCGGGTGATGCTGAAGAAATCGACGGCGAAATCTCTTCCGGTTCCCAGCGGGCCACCACCGAAAGGCACTTCACGGGCCTGCGCCGCTTTGCCGATGACGCCGGCATGGGAGTCACCCAACAGCAGAAACCTAGGCGTAGTAATCGAGTACGGCGTCTTCACAGACAAGATCCTCGCTGGATACGCAAGTAGAGGGAGCAGAGGCGGGCGCTTGCACTGACTGGACGGCGTCGAGCCCGGCGAAAAACTGCTGCATGACGAACGCCACACCCTCTGGCGTGACTTCTCGCTGGTTGGCCTGGTAGAAGCCGCCCTTGAACGGTGTGCCGGTGATGATTTCGTAGGACGGGAAATAGTCGACGTCGTGCAGGTCTTCACACAGTTGCCCGGCGACGGCGCGCAGCACCGATTTGGAGTAGGTAGTGGCGCTTAACACATGCTGACCTGTGGCCGTTGCCGTCAGAGGTACTGGCGAAACGGTGAGCAGCAGGCGCAGCTGCGGGTTGATCGAGCGCATCAACTCGACTGCCCTGACCATCTCGCCATAGGTGTCGACAAACCCGAAGTTGCGGAACTGGTGGAGCTGCGGATCGAAGGTGCCGCGCACGGTGCCGGGACACATCGGATAGAGCGCAGAGGTCTGGCGATGTTGCCAGCCTTCGGTCAGACCAAGCGTGAACACAAACACCTTGGCGCGGCGCAGGGCGGTGCGAATGGCGGCCAGAGTCGCTTCGCGCGACGCGAATAACGCCTCTTCACTGGCAAAGCCTTCAGGCTCCACCGCGGGGCGGAACGGATCGAAGAAACGCCCGTCGTGGGCCCAGGTTTCGCTGTGCGGCACACTCAAGCCCAATGCCCATTCGAGCCATTGGCGCAACATCGCCGGGGTGTACAGATTGCCGGTGCGGAAAGAAAACACCCCATAGTTGTGGGCCTTCCAGTCGACTTCAGGCAACCCGGCCGGGGCAGGCTCGGCGTCCAGCCAATTCATGCCGCGCTCCACCAGCGCCCGACCGATGTGCTGGGCGAAACACTAACCGGCAGTGACGATGGCATCCTTGTTGCCGATCTCGAATTCCGGTGTCCACAGTTGATCGATGTCCAGCGCGGGTTTGTCGGCCACGGCCGTGCGCCAGAAGGCGCGGGATGGCAGGCATTGATAGGGATTCACGACGAGAGGCCTCCTGGCGGTTCGCAGAGAAAAAGAATCAGCTGATTTGATAGCGGTAGATCAGGTCATCAAACCACCGGTCACCGATCTGATAGGCCAGCGGCACACGGCGTTCGAAGACAAAACCGCATTTCTCCAGCACCTTGCAGGATGCGACATTACCGTCGGTCACGGTCGACTCCAGCGAGTCCAGGCCGATGGCGGCGGCATAATCGATGATCGCCCGCCGCGACTCGGTGCCAAAGCCTTTGCCCTGATGCTCCGGCAACAGCAGGCAACCCACTTCGGCATGTCCCGGCGAGAGAATACAGAACCCGGTCACACCCAGTTCCTGCCGACTGGCCTTGTCAATCACCACCAGGCACAACCAGTGATCCGATTGCGGCCCCCACGCCGGCAACCGATGCTCGAAGCCCTTGCGAATTTGCTCCTCGGCAATTTCGCCGAACACATACTGCATGGTCTGCGGCTCGGAATGCAGCCTGAGGAACAACGGCCAGTCAGATTCGACCAGGGTGCGCAGGTCCAGGCGTTCGGTGGTGAGTTCGAGCATCCGCTGCTCCTTGCGTGGGTGGAAAAGGGAAGAGGTTTTTTACTTGTTGTGGGGGGAAAGATCAATGATCCGATATCGGTGCTTGTCCCCCAACCCGAGCCGAAATCCATTCCCGACTGTAAGCCAGCACGCTGTCAGCAATGGCTGTCGGAAAATGGATAAAACCATGGGGTGAAGAGGGCAGCAGGTACACCTCGACAGGCGCCGACTGCGACCAGCGTTCGGCGATGTCGAGGGTGTCATCGCGCAGCGGATCGAGTTCGCCGGCAAACATCAGTGCCGGCGGGAATCCGCTGAAGTCACCGTACAGCGGTGACAACGGTGGTTGCCGGCGCTGTTGGTCATTCAAGTCTGGCGTGAGCATGCGCAGCGCCTCGACCATGCCGGGGCCGTCCAGCACCAGCGTTTCCGGCGGCGCCGCGCGCACGCTCGGCGTTCCGGTCAAGTCGTAGACGCCGTAATACAGCAACGCGCCGCTTACCCGACTGAGTAAGTCGGGCGATTGTTTCAGCGCCAACAACGATGTCGCCGCCAGATGCGCTCCGGCCGATTCGCCAACGACAATTACCGGCAGATCGGCAAACTCGTGCTCATTGAGCAACCAGCGAGCAGCAGCAATGCAATCTTCCATCACCCCTTCAATGGGCGTCGATACCGCAAGCCGGTAATCCACCGAGACAACTGTCACGTCGCAGGCGTTGACGATGGCAATGTTGAAATTGTCATTCATCTGCGCGTTGCCGATCACCCAGCCGCCGCCATGGAAATCCAGCACAACGCCTTTCGCGCACCCTTTGGGACGAATGATCCGCACGCTGCCCCCGGCAATCGCCTTTCGCTCTGCCTTGAGGCCGTGCTTGCGTAACTTGCTCGCGCCGCCGATCTGACTGACGCGCAGCAGCGCCTGAATCATCCGTGGCAGGACGCGATTGCGGATTTTAAAGCGCGGCAACCAGGCGAGCTTCCGGTTGAAGTCACGCACTTGCGCCAACTCGCGCTCGCCCTGTGGCCACGGCACTTTGCTGCTGCAATCGGTCATCAGCGGTTCTTGATCAAGATGGAAAAATTCAACGCCGCGGCCACACACAGCCACGCCAGATAAGGAAACAGGATCAGGCCGGTGACCAGATCAAGTTGCAAGGCCATCACCACCATCGCCGCGACCACCAACCAGAGCAACGTCAGGATCACCATCGCGGCAAAAACCTGATGCGCCCCGAAGAACACCGGAGTCCACAAGGTATTCAGCGCAATCTGCGCCGCCCATAGCGCCAGCACCGTCTGACTTCCCGGGATCAGGCTCAGTCGGTATCCGGCCCAGGCCAGTAACAGATAGATTAGCGTCCAGGCCACCGGGAACGCCCAGTTGGGTGGCGTGAACGAGGGTTTGCTGAGTGATTCGTACCATTCGCCGGGTTTGAACATGACCCCTGTGGTCGCGGCAGCCGCGCAGGCCAGAAGGAAAATAAAAAAAGTCATCGGCAGTCCTTAGTTTGGGTCAGCTGTTTGAGAGTGTAAGCAGAGGACGCCTCGTGGCGCGAAAAGTTTGGATTGAGCATGAGATTTCTCTGCTCGCGTCCTGCGCTTCATGCCGTTGAACTAAAAGCCTGACTGAGGCGTCAGGATATTCAGTGCCCCTCTTTTCTCATACGGATGACACCATGCACACCTATCGCCTGGAATACCTGTTCAACGGCGAGCCTCGCTCCCACGTGTTCGAACTCAAGCAACCACAACTGGCCGATCACGAGGCCGCGATGCATCTTCTGGAGCTGCATCTTGGCGATGCGGAAAACAGCCTGATCATGCCCACGGCCGATTCGACGCCCCAGGAGATCCTCAAGCAGGCGGAGCAGGTAGGGATTACACGGATTGAGGTGATCGCGTAAATCGACGATCTGTTGTGAAAGCCGGCAATTGTGCAGGTTCTGCCGCCATCGCGAGCAGGCTCACTCTTTCATTGGGAATTCCTCGTAGCCTCACAGCAAACTCCACGAAACGCCTACATAAACCCCCATCCCTTCACCCGGCGTAGACCGCGCCGCATCCAATCCCTTGTCGTCATACCCAGGCGTGACCGTCGCCGCATAGTGTTTGTTGGTCAGGTTGCGCATATCCACCCAGGTCTGCCAGTCACCTTTGGGTGCGTTGTAGCCCAGCGTCGCGCCGAACAGTGCGTAAGGATCGGCGTAGTAGCTATTGGCGTAGTCCACGGCAACTTTGGATACCAGTTGTGTGTTCATCGCCGCAAAGAACCCCTGCGGCCAGCCATAACGCAGCTCACCTTGGTAGTAATGCATCGGCAAGCCCGGCAAGCGGTTGTCACCGAAGCGATCATCATCGCGATAGTGGAAGTCGCTGAGGGTGTACGCCTGACGCAGGCTCAACTGGCGGCCGTCGGCGGCTGACCAGAGTTTGCTGGTCAAACTGGCTTCGATGCCTTGGTGCACGGTCGGGCTGGCGTTTAGCTCGTAGGGCGTTACCGCGTTGGCGTCCGGCAGTACCGAGAGCAATTCGTGACGCACTTGCGCGTAGTACCACGCCAGGCTCCACTCGCCGAGTGCGCTGTCGCCGCGTCCACCGAGTTCGAGGGTGGTGGCGGTCTGGTTTTGCAGTTTGATCGGGTCCTTCTGAGTGCCGGTCGCGGCGCCGTTGCCAGCCGGGAAGCGCACGTTGGAGCTGTAGATCAGCGACCACGGGTGCGGTGCTTCGACCGAGCGGCTGAGGTTACCGAACACTTGCACGTCAGGCGTGATCTGGTAGCGCAGGCCGAGACGGGGCGCGTAGTCCCAGTCGTTCATGCTGGTTTTACCGCCGCCTTCGGGGTAAGTGACTGCACTTTCGCGTCTGGTGTAGATCGCGGCGAGGCCGGTGGTCAGCCACAGGTCGTCGGCGATTTCCAGGTCGTTGCCAAAATGCAGAACGGTGTCCGAGCCTTGATAGGTGAAGTTGCGCATGCGCGTGCCCGGCGCGTAGCCAGCGGTGTTACCGGTGGGGATGCGCACAAATTCACTGGCGCCGTCGTTGGGCAGGTGTTTGGTCACGCGCAGGCCAACGGTGCTGCGACTTTCCATGCCGAACAAAGTGTCACGACGCTTGTAATCGAAGGTCCCGCTGACGTCGGTGTAGGCGACCTTCAGACGATTCGGACCTTCGCGCAGGTCCATCGGATAGTCGTGGTAGACGAGGCCGGTCTGGATGCTTGAGTCGTCGTCAATGTAGAACGTGGTTTTGTTGCCGATGAAGGTGCTGCCCGGCTGCTTGCGGCTGTCGTCGCGCGAGACGTAAGCCGGGTTGGCCGCTCGTGGGTCGTGCTCGATGGAGTGCTTGGTCACGCGGCCGGCGAGGTCGTTGTCGGTCTCGCGGTAGCGGATATAGAAGCGCGTTTCCAGATTCGGGTTGAAGCGATAGCCGAAGTTGGCGATCAGGCCTTTGCTCTCGCTGGCGGTGTGATCCTGATAGCCATCGGCGTTCGAATCGGTCAGCGACACGTAATAATCGAAGTCGCCCAGCACTTGTCCGGAACTGACCTGGCGCTGCTGATAACCATGGCTGCCGGTGGCGTAGCGCACTTGCAGTTTCGGCGCGTCGTAGCCGGTGTGGCTGACGTAATCGACGGCGCCGCCCAGTGCCAGCGCACCGCGATCAAAGCCATTGGCGCCGCGCAGCACTTCAACCTGGTCGACCCACAGGGGTTCGAGCAATTCATAAGGCGTGCCGCCGGGACCGGTCAGCGGCAGGCCGTCGAGCATGGTGTACAGCCCCGAGGCGTGCGCGCCCGGCGCTCGGTTGATGCCCGAACCACGGATCGAAATCTTCACGCCTTCGTTACCGGCCGACTGCGCATAAACCCCCGGCTGATAGGCCAGCACATCCTGATTACTGGCCACGCGACCCTGCAACGGTTGGCGCATGTCGACCACGCTCGTGCCGCCGGGCACCTGATCCAGGCGGGCCTTGGCGTCTTCAACAGCCGCGTCCGTGCCGCTGCGGTCTTGCGCTGAAATCAGCACCTGCCCCAATTCCAGACCTTGAGTCTCGGCCATGGCCGGACAGGCAAGGGCCAGCCCCAACAACGCGGTGGGCAGGGATTTGGACGCGGGCATCGAGAAAACTCCAGGCAGGGACGGGCAATGAACAGTGCGACGTAATAAAGAACGAAGGAAACACATGGGAATTTGCTTTTCTCGGGGTTCCATCCGTCGACTTCACTGAACCACCGTGACGCCGTGTCTTTCTACCGAGTGAGTCCATCACGAGATACCCCTATGTTCGATCAGCGAAAGAAAGAATTACTGGCGGCATGGCGCAAACTGGCGACGCAGTCGCAACCGCGGATGGACCCGGAAGAACAGTACGACGAGTTGCTCAAGGCAGCTGATGAGATGGAGGAGCAGGGACTGATCACCAGCGCCGAATGGCGTCAGTTGGTGAGGGATGCGAGCAGTGTGTTCACCCGCGACGAAGGTCGAAGCCACGGTTGATATCAGCGCTATTGCTCAGTGCTGATTCACCTTATAAACCCTCAAGATTCAGGCCGCTCGTGACGCGGCCTTTCTTTTGCTTCGGCTGTGCGCTTCTTGATGTTTGCAACAGACGCGCGAAGGCCACCTTGTCGATCGGGCGACTCATGAAATAACCCTGTACTTCGTTGCATTGATCCTTGCCGAGGATATCCAGTTGCTCCTCGGTTTCGACCCCTTCTGCGGTAACGTTCAGGCCCATGGCTTTGCCCAGGCCGATGATGGCTTGCACCACCGCCCGATCATTGGCGCCGCTGCTGATCGAGGCGATGAAGCGCTTGTCGATCTTGATCCCGTCGAACGGGTAGGCGCGCAGGTAGCCGAGGGATGAATAGCCGGTGCCGAAGTCGTCCATGTTCAGGCGCACGCCCAGTTCTTTCAGCGCGTTCATGGTGGTCAGCGCGCCGTCGGTGTCGTTGAGCATGACGTTCTCGGTGATCTCCAGTTCCAGGCGACTGGCCGGGAAACGCGTCTCGACCAGCACTTCGCGGACATCCTGAACCACATCGGTCACGGCAAATTGCGCCGGGGAAAGATTCACCGACAGCAAAATGTCTTCCGGCCAGGTCAGCGCCGTTTCGCAGGCTTCACGCAACACCCAGCGCCCAAGAGGGACGATCAGGTCAGTCTGCTCGGCCAGCGGAATAAACAGGTCCGGTCCTAGCAGGCCTTTGCTCGGATGCTGCCAGCGCACCAGCGCCTCGACCGAGACGATCTGCTTGCCGTCAATCTTGTAGCGTGGCTGATAGTGCAGGACGAATTCGTTGTGCTTGAGTGCATGACGCAAATCATCTTCCATTTGCCGGCGCGTCTGGATCTGGTCGCTCATGTGCGCTTCGAAATAGCACCAAGTGTTCTTGCCGTCGGATTTGGCCTGATAGAGCGCGATGTCGGCGTAGCGAATCAGCTCGCTCGGCGCGAAGCCGTGGCGGCGGCTCAAGGTAATGCCGATGCTGGCGCCAACGTGCAGCGGATAGTCTTCGAACATTACCGGCTGGTGCAGGCTGCCGATCAGGCGGGTGCAGAACTTGTCGATTTCGTGATGGCTGTCCATGCCGTTGAGCACCACCACAAACTCGTCACCACCCAGCCTGGCGACGATGTCGTTGTCGCGGGTGCATTCACGCAGGCGCACGGCGACTTCTTGCAGCACCGCGTCACCGGCGGGATGGCCGAGGGAGTCGTTGATCGGTTTGAAGTTGTCTAGGTCGATCATCAACAGCGATAGCGCTGGCGAGTGCTCTTTGAGCAACAGCGCATCATCCAGATACCGCGCCAGCTTGTTGCGATTGGGCAGTCCGGTCAGCGCATCGTGCATCGACAGGTGCTGGATCTGCGCATGGGCAGCGACTTCATCGGTGATGTCGCTGGCGGTACCCCGATAGCCAATGACGACATGCTTGTCGAAGATCGAGCGGGCGGACAACCGACAGTGACGCTGCTGGCCGGAGTGGTCGCGGTAGGTGCAACGCAGGTCGCTGGTGTTGCCTTCCTCGGGCAGTTTCCTTAGCCACAATTGCAGTGGCGTGGTGTCGCAAAACAGCAATTCACCAATATCTTGCCCCAGCCAGAAGGTTTGCGGATAACCGGTCACTTCGCTGAACCGCGCGGACAAGTAGGTCAGCGACAGATCCCGATCGACCTCCCAGATCCAGTCCGAAGCGGCTTCCGCCACCGCGCGAAAGCGTTCTTCACTGGCTTCCAGCCCGCGGTTGGCGGCTTCCAATGCCTCGTTCGAGGTCTGCATGACGGCGAAGCTTTGGTCGACGTATTGCGATGAGCGCAAGGCATGCCGAAAGAAATAGGCGGTCAGCAGCATTAACACCACCATCGTCGCGCCGAGGGTAGGCAGCAATGACCCCAACAACTGTTGTCCCGGCCGCTCCATATCGGCAATCAAGCTGTACCCGGTGCTGCCCAGCGGCACCCGGGGGCGGGCCGGGTCAATCGTTTCATCCAGCGCCAGCGTCAGGTTGCTCAGGCCATACTCACTGCCGATCTTGCGTAATTTGGTGGGAGTGAGCTTGTCGACGAATACCAGCACAGAGGTTTGCTGCGCAGCATCTACCGGCCTTTGATCGTTGGGAATGATTGCCGCCGCTGACACCAGCGCTGGCCAGCCTTCAAACAGTGAATAAGTAGTGAAGGGTTGGGTCAGGTCGGCCTGGGTTTGTACGTTATCCAGCAGCGATGTGGCGCTGACTTCGAGGAAGGCCGAGAGATCGGCCTCAAGCATTTGCCCTCGAACCACTGTGTATTTGGTGCGCTCGCGATTGAGTACGAATACGCCGTCATAACCGTCACTGGTGAACAGGGTTTTACCCAGATTCTGCTCGGTGTATGCCCAGTTTGTGTCGACTTGGTTGCTCAGGCGTTCATAGGCCGTTGTCCAGTAGGCATAACTGGTGATGTAGTTCTTCGACGCGGTGATACGGTTTTCCAGGGCGCGGGCTGAATAGAACTTGATTTTGTTGATTTCTTCGCTGTCCAGCTTATCGGCAATTCCGAGCAGGGCGACAGTCGCGGCCATCACCCCGGTGACGAACAATGCGCCGACGGCAATGGCAAGGCGTCGGGTGACCACGCTTTGCCGGGGTGGAGCAGGCGCCGCATAACTGGAAATATCCATTCGCTCGTCCTTGATCCGCAGTCTTCTGAATCTAGAACAATGGCGTGGGCGCGACGTTCAGATTCTTCGTGGTGCAGTGGTCCGAATCTGTAAAAGCGTAGTGAACGTGTTGAGTCTTTGCTCGAATTTATGTGCAGAAATGGGCACCGGCGCACAGTGTGAGGCCCGTGCAGATGGCATGGCGCCGGTCAGCGGCCATTCCCGAAAGCACAAGACTTCCCGCTCAAAAACCGGATAATGGCCGCCATTCGTTTAGCCGTATTCTGGTAATCCCGCATGGAAATCAAGGTCAATTTTCTCGACAACCTTCGACTTGAAGCCAAGTTCGACGACTTCACGGTGATCGCCGATCAGCCTATCCGCTATAAAGGCGATGGCTCGGCACCGGGACCGTTCGACTACTTCCTGGCATCGTCGGCGTTGTGCGCGGCTTACTTCGTGAAGTTGTACTGCGACACCCGCAACATCCCCACAGACAATATTCGCCTGTCGCAAAACAACATCGTCGACCCGGAAAACCGCTACAACCAGATCTTCAAGATTCAGGTCGAACTGCCGGCGGACATCTCCGACAAGGATCGCCAGGGCATCCTGCGCTCCATCGACCGCTGCACGGTAAAGAAGGTCGTGCAGACCGGCCCTGAGTTCATCATCGAAGAAGTGGAAAACCTCGACGCCGATGCGCAAGCCCTGTTGATGCCGCATTCGGGTTCGGAAGCAGGCACCTACATTGCCGGCAAGGATCTGCCGCTGGAGCAGACCATCGCCAACATGTCGGGCATTCTCGCCGACCTGGGCATGAAGATTGAAATCGCTTCGTGGCGCAATATCGTGCCCAACGTGTGGTCGCTGCATATCCGCGACGCGCACTCGCCGATGTGCTTCACCAATGGCAAGGGCGCGACCAAAGAGGGCGCTCTGGCCTCGGCGCTGGGCGAGTTCATCGAGCGTCTGAACTGCAACTTCTTCTACAATGATCAGTTCTGGGGCGAAGACATCGCCAACGCAGAGTTCGTGCATTACCCGGACGAGCGCTGGTTCAAACCCGGCCCGAAAGATGCGCTGCCGACCGAGATCCTCGACGAATACTGCCTCAAGATTTATAACCGCGAAGGCGATCTCCTCGGATCGCACCTGTACGACACCAACTCCGGCAACACCCAGCGCGGCATCTGCTCTTTGCCGTTTGTGCGCCAGTCCGACCAGGAAGTGGTGTACTTCCCGTCCAACCTGATCGAAAACCTTTTCCTCAGCAACGGCATGAGCGCCGGTAATACATTGGCTGAAGCACAGGTGCAGTGCCTGTCGGAAATCTTCGAGCGGGCGGTCAAACGCGAAATCCTCGAAGGGGAAATGGCGCTGCCGGACGTGCCGCAGGAAGTGCTGGAGAAATACCCAAGCATTCTGGCCGGCATCAAGGGCCTGGAAGAGCAGGGCTTCCCGGTGCTGGTCAAGGATGCGTCTCTGGGCGGTGAATTCCCGGTGATGTGCGTGACCCTGATGAACCCGCGTACCGGCGGTGTATTCGCCTCGTTCGGCGCGCACCCAAGCCTTGAAGTCGCGCTGGAGCGCAGCCTGACCGAGTTGTTGCAGGGCCGCAGTTTTGAAGGCCTGAACGACTTGCCGCAGCCGACCTTCTCGGGGCAGGCCGTAACCGAGCCGAACAACTTCGTCGAGCACTTCATCGACTCCAGCGGTGTGGTGTCGTGGCGCTTCTTCAGTGCCAAGGCCGACTTCGAATTCGTCGAGTGGGACTTCTCAGGCGAAGGCGAAGACTCCAACGCCGACGAAGCCGCGACGTTGTTCGGTATCCTTGAAGACATGGGCAAAGAAGTCTATATGGCGGTCTACGAGCACATCGGCGCCAAGGCTTGCCGCATTCTGGTGCCGGACTACTCGGAGATCTATCCGGTCGACGACCTGATCTGGGACAACACCAACAAAGCCCTGCAATTCCGCGCCGACATCCTCAACCTGCACAGTCTGAGCAAAGTCGGCTTGCGTAACTTGGCCCAAGGCCTGGAAAACAGCGAGCTGGACGACTACACCGACATCACCACGCTGATCGGCATCGAGTTCGACGACAACACGCCGTGGGGCAAGTTGACCATCCTCGAACTGCGCCTGCTGATCTACCTCGCCCTGCAAAAGTACGATCAGGCCAAAGACCTGGTTGAAGCGTTCCTGCAATACAACGACAACACCGTCGAGCGCGGCTTGTTCTATCAGGCCGTGAACGTGGTGCTGGAGATGGAACTGGACGAAGACCTGGAACTGGCCGACTACGAAGCCAACTTCCGCCGCATGTTTGGTAACGAGCGGATGGACGCGGCGATTGGTTCGGTAAACGGTAGCGTGCGCTTCTACGGCTTGACGCCGACGAGCATGAAGCTGGAAGGCCTGGATCGGCATTTGCGCCTGATCGAGAGCTACAAGAAGTTGCATTCGGCGCGGGCCAAAGCCACGGCTTGATCGCCATCAGCTGTGGCGAGGGGGCAAATTTCCTCTCCACTTCGAGTGAACGTAATCTTGCGTTCACGCAGGAACATGGGTGGCGGCGTATCTCGCGCTAGGTCTGGCTATCAGGCCTTAGCGCCCGTGCGCCGCGTTAGCCAGTTCCCCGGTATCGACCCGCACAAAAACCGAATCGCCCACCGCCGTCAGCACTTCCCCTGCGAAGACCTCACAGATCACCCGGGTCTTGCGCCCGACTTCCCCTTCGACTTTCGCCCGCAGAGTCAGCGTTACACCCATCGGCGTCGGTTTGATGAACTTGATGCCCAGGTTGCCGGTAACGCAGTCGATGCGGGGCAGGGTGCCGGGCTCGCGGTTCTCTGCACGGTAGTGATAAGCCATTGCCGTCCAGTTGGAATGGCAATCGACCAGCATCGCGATCAGCCCACCGTAGACCAGGTCCGGCCAGCCGCAGTATTTGGCGTCCGGCACATGCTCCGCGAGGACGTGCACGCCGTCGTCATGCCAATGGCTCTTTATATGCAGGCCGTGCGGATTGCTACCGCCGCAGCCGTAACAAACGCCTTGCGGCGCGGCGCTGTCTTGCAGTGAGGTGTCGAGGCTGGACATGGGTGTGGTCATCCTGGTGTGGTGAGGCCGGTCAGGCGCATGCGGCATTCGGCGCCGCGCCGATCCGTTATTGCTCGGGCGCAAGCCATGTATCGACGACCCGTCGATCCAGCTCTTCCCAATACGCCATGCCCAATACCCGCGTGGTGTTCAGCCCGCGTAGATAACCGCGCAACTGATGGGCCGTGTCGCGAATCAGCTGTGGATCGGCGCCGTCTTTGTTCAGCAACACGCTTTCGTACTGGACCAGGTATTCAGCCACTCGCTCGCGGAAATCAGGCAGAACGGCGTCGCGGATCAAGTCAAACGTTCTCAAGGAGGCTTCCTCATTCATCTTTTTCTAGTTGTGATTGAGTGTGTATCAGTCTGCACATCGGGCAACTATTGCTAGAAGTAATAGTGACCATCAAGAAACGCAAGTTCTGCTTTGTCGGCAATCAGCGGAAAATCGCCTCCATTGAACACGCAGCCAAGGAATTTGCGCGATGAAAACTCTGACTCGACTGGCCCTGGTCGCCCTGCTGATGGGCGCTGCCGCTGCACCGACCTACGCAGATGACGCCCGGTCGTGTCACTTTCAAACCATCACCGGCAGCAGCGCGACGTTGCAGCATTCGCAAACCGTCGGTGTGCTGTACAGCGAAAACACCTTGGACAACCTGCAATACCTCGAGCGCTACCATGACATGGCGGTCAACGGCGCGAAAGATGCGCTGGACTCGCGGATTCGTGAAGCCTTCGTCAATAGTTCCGATCCGGAACTGGCGATTGACTGGTTGATGAGTTCGTTGCAACAGCAGTTCTTGTCCGTGACCGTTTACGACAGCCTTGATGCCTTGGTCCAGGCTCATCCGGATGTGGTGGTCAAGCTCGACACCTTCAACCGTCTGATGACCCAACGCAATAGCCTGGTCGAAGCGCGTTTCACCGCTCGCTTCTACGACGCCGACCTGCAATACATCGGCAAGGCCGAAGGTGCCGTGGAAAAGCAGCTGCCTTCTGCCTGGGTGCAGAACCAGGCAGCGCCGCACATCGCCGCGCAGATCGAGAAGCAACGCGACTTGCAACTCAACGCACTGAAGCAATTCGACAGCTCGCTGAAAGCGCTGGTGTCGGCAAGCTGAACACTTAAAACATAAATGGCAACGGCGGCGCCGTGAAGCTGGACCGTTGCCGGTTGAACCGAACCTTTATTTTCAGGATTACACCGATGCGTCCCTTATTCGTGCCTGCCATGGCTTTTGCTTCCTTGTTGCTCGCCGGTTGCGCCTCCGCACCGAACGACCCGACGCTGACCTTGCAGACCAGCAAGACGCCGGCGCAATACGCCGATTGTGTTGTGCCGAAACTGCAGGGCAGTGCGATGAACCCGACCGTCTCGCAAACCCAGCGCAGCTACCGGATCGTGGTGCCGAGCAAGGTGGCGGCGGACAACGTGCTGGAAGCCTACAAGGCCGGCAATGGCGGCAAGGTGTTTCTCTACGAGCGTCACCTGCTGGCCTCGAACTTCATGCCATCGAGTTTTGAACGGGCAGCCCAGGATTGCATCTGATTTCGCCCGGTAAACGTATCTGACAGAGCTCCTTTGGTTGGCCGCAACCAACCAATTCTTTGCCCCGCGCCTTCACTCGGTCGCGGGGCTTTTTTTTGCCCGAAGTAGCCTCTCAACCCTGTGGCGAGGGGATTTATCCCCGATGGGCGCGCAGCGGCCCTTTCTTTTTGGGCTGCTACGCAACCCATCGGGGATAAATCCCCTCGCCACAGAGCCCTTGATACGGTGATTTTCCACACACAGGAAGACAGGTTGCCTGGCTCCTGTAACATGTCATCTCTCACTTCCCCACGAGCATTGAAAATGGACTCTCACTCGATTCTGGCGTTTACCGTGGTTGCCGCGATTGCCATCGCCAGCCCGGGCCCCGCGACACTCATGGCGATCAACAACAGTCTTGCCCATGGACAGCGCCGCACAATCTGGTCATCGCTGGGCAATGCCAGTGGCCTGTTTTGCCTGTCGGCCGCCGCAATGTTGGGGTTGGGTGCTTTGCTGGCCAGTTCCGAGTGGCTGTTCAATGCGGTGAAGATCATCGGTGCCGGTTATCTGTTCTACCTCGGGGTCAAGCAGTTGTTCAGAAAAGGCCCGATGCTGCCGGAAGGTATCGAGGGTGCCGCGAACAAGCCACGACCGACTCGCGGCAAGCTCTACAAGTCGGCTTTCCTGACGGCAGTGACCAACCCCAAGGCGACGATGTTTTTCACGGCGCTGTTCCCGCAGTTCATCGATCAGGGCGCAGCGTTGCTGCCGCAATTTCTGATCCTCACCTCGATCTTCATGGCGTTGTCAGTGTCGTCGTTGAGCGTCTATGCGGCGCTGGCGTCCCGGGCCAAGGGCGTGTTGACTCGCCCGGCGCTGTCTCGTTGGGTGAGCAGGGTGGTGGGGACGACGTTCATCGGTTTCGGTGCGGCGATCCTGACGATGCGCCGGCAGGCGGCATAAACGCGGGGCGTCAGTTCAGGCCCATTTGAACTGAGCCGGGAACCTCGCCACAAAACAGGTTCCTGATTGGATGTCTGATGTGACGCTCAGGCTGCCGTTGTGCGCCGTCGCGATCTGCGACGCGATATAGAGCCCCAATCCCAGCCCTTCATCGCGCTGCCCGGCTTCGGATCGGGAAAAAGGCTCGAACAACAGTGGCATCAACTGCGCTGGAATCGGCGTGCCCTGGTTGGTCAGCGAGATGACAATCTCGTTGTTCTCGGAACAGGCGTTGAGGATGATCGGTGTGCCGGTTGACCCATGAGTGACCGCGTTCCCCAGTAAATTGGAGAGCAATTGGCTGATGCGCAAAGTATCGCAATAGACACCTGCCGGTATGTCCAGCGCATGCACGAACGTTGCCTGCGGATGGGAAGCCTGGACTTCTTCGAGTGTCAGCAGCAACGTCTTCTGCAAGTCGTCCACTAACTTTCGTTGCACCGGAATCCCGCCGCCCAGCCGTCCCCGGGCAAAGTCGAGGATGTTCTCGATCAGCACGCCCATGCGCACAGAGCTGTGGCGGATCGCCGCAAGCAAATTGAGCGAACGCTTGTCTTCGGTTTTGCTTTCCAGCAGATCGGCGCTCATGCGAATGGCGCTCAGTGGCGTGCGCAGGTCATGCCCCAGTACCGCGATGAATTGCTCGCGCAGCCGGCCAAGCTCATTGGCCGTGTCCAGAGCGGTTTTGGTGGCTTGAAGATGGCTTTGAGTGTCGAGACTCATGGCAATCAGTTGGGCAAAGAGCGTGAGCGTCTTGGCGATGGCGGGTTCTTCAATATTCGCCGGGACCGAGTCGATGGCGCAAAGCGTGCCGAAAAAATCACCGTTGGCTTTCACTATCGGAATGGAAATATAGCTCTCCAGTCCATAGGTTTTTGGCGTGTGATGCTGTGAAAACACCGGGTGGGCACTGGCATGGCCAAAAATCACCGGCTGTTGGTGTTGCCGGATCTCGTGACAGATGGTCGATTCGAGGACCAGCTCGCCGCCAGGCTTGAGTCCGAAATCGATCGAGTCGTCGACTGCGCACGCGACCCAGTTCTTATCGGTGACGCGAGCAACCGCAGCGAAGCGCATGCCAGTGAGGTGTTTGACCATGCTCAGGATCACGGGCACCGCGTCAATGCTGCGGATGGCGTCGATGTCTGCGGCAAATTCTGGAGGGGGCATGGGGCGGCACTTCGAAATGATCTCGCTCAGAGACTATCTCTAATTGCCGAACATGACTAATTGGTGAGGCAAAAAAGGGTGCCGCGGATTTCCCGGGCGCCCTTTGCGGCTGTGCCGAGGGTGTTAAACCACTCAGAACTTGTATTTGGCGGTCAGCATGTAACTGCGCGGATTGCCGTAGTTTTCGGTAGAGCCCCACGTGACGTCGGTGCCGATGGCGGAGTAGTAGACACGATCGAAGATGTTGTTCGCGTTGACCTGCAGATCCAGGTGTTTATTGACTTCGTAGCCAGCCATCAAGTCGGTAATCGCGTAACTGCCCTGTTCAAGGCGATAGCTGCCATTGGTCAGCGCGATGTCGTTGTACATGCGGCTTTGCCAGTAGACGTTGCCACCGACGCGGAATTTTTCCAGTGGCCCCTGGAGGCGGTACAGGGTGGAGACTTTGAACAAGTGCTCAGGCGTGTCGGTTTCGAAACGCTGATTATTGTTAGCTGGGTCTGCGTCCTTGATGTAGTGGGCGCGGGTGTAGGTGTAGCCGGCGCCCACCTGCCAGTTTTCCGTGAGTGCGCCTTGCAGTTCAAGATCAATGCCTTGGCTGCGGACTTTGCCAGATGCGCTGTAGCAGGTCATGACCGGGCAACCCAACTGATTTTCCGAGAGGGTTGAGCGGTTGGTCTGATCCATCTGGAACACGGCCAGGCTGGCGTTAAGTGCACCGTTGAAATATTCGCCCTTGATGCCGACCTCGTAGTTTTCACCCACGATCGGCTCCAGCAGCTTGCCGGAGATATCTTTCTGGGTTTGCGGCGTGAAGATGTCGGTGTAGCTGGCGTAAACGGAGTAGTGGTCGTCGAGTTTGTAGATCAGGCCGGCATATCGCGTCAGGTTGCGGGTGACTTTGTAGTCGCCATCGCCAGTGCGGTCATCGTTGTCGTACCAGTCCAGGCGGCTGCCGAGGATCAGCGTCAGCGGATCGGCCAGACTCAGGCGGGTGGTCAGGTAAACGGCATCTTGTGTGGTGACGTTGCGGGTTTTGCCGTCACGCACAAAATCGGGTTTCGGCGCCCCGATTGGCCACGCGGTGGTGTAGGGATCGTATTCCTTGGAGGTCGCATCGTAGACACGGTTGCTGGCACCCACGACCAGTTCGTGGGTGCGGCCGAAGGCTTCGAACGGGCCGCTGGCGAACGCATCGAAAGCGGTCTGCTTGTCGGTGTTGTGCGATTGGTAAGCCGTGGTTTCCAGAGGGCCGGCGTAACGCGACAGGTAAGTGCCTGAGAATTCGCCGTTCAGTGTCGAGGACGAACCGGCTACGTGGAGTTTCCAGTCGTTGTCGAAGCGGTGTTCGACTTCACCGAAGACCGTGTCGATCTGCAGCTTCTTGTTCTCCCAATCGGAGCCACCGTAGGTGGAGCGGGGCAGATCGAGGTGGTGACCGTTGGTGCCGATCGGCAAGCCGCCCCAGAAATAGTTGGTCTGTTCGTTCTGACGGGAGAAACCCAGGGTCGCGGTGGTGCTGTCGCTCAGGTCGGCTTCACCGATGGCATAGAACAAACCGTGATCGTTTTCTTCTTTGTCGCGGAAGCTGTCGGCGCCCTGATAGGAACCCACAACACGGCCACGCAACGTGCCGCTTTCGTTCAGTGGGCCGGAGGCGTCGATCTCGCCGCGGTAATCATCCCAACTGCCCGCTGCGCCGGTCAGCGTCACTTGCGGCGTGAATGTCGGGCGTTTGCGCACCATGTTGATCGCGGCAGACGGGTTGCCGGCACCGGTGACGAGACCGGTCGCACCGCGCACGATTTCAACCCGGTCGAACATTGCCAGGTTCGGTTGCACCGCCATCGTGTACGGCGAATAAGAACTCGGCAGGCCGTCGTACATGATGTTATCGATGTCGAAACCGCGAGACTTGTAGGTCTGTCGGCCCGGACCGCCGGCCTGACTGAGGAATAACCCCGGCGTTGCCCGCACCACATCGTTGATGCTGGTCATGGCCTGATCGTCCATGCGCTGGCGGGTGATGACGGTCACTGCCTGAGGCGTTTCGCGCAGGGTCAGCGACAGCTTGGTCGCGGTCTGCATCGGGCCGGTGGTGTAGGACTGCGAACCCTCAGTGATGCTGCTCATCTGCGTGGCGCCGATTTCGGTCGCGCCGAGTTCCAGCGTCGTCGGTGCAACGGCGTTTTCAGGCGTGGATGTCGCAGCCTCGTCAGCCATGGCAGACGCGATGCTGGCTGCGCACATAGCCAGTGCCAACAGGTTAGGTGAAAGATTCGAGCGGCGGTGAATGGTGTGAAACGACATCAATCTGCTTCCCCAAATGATACGAAAACGAATCCAGTGCAAGTGCTTGTAGGAATTATTCGCATTAGTGTGTCAGATGGTTCCGCTCGAAGAAAGCTGTACGGCTCAGATAGTTAACAAGATTTTCACATCTGCGCGGGTGCGCAACATCGGGAAGTCCACCGAGCTAGAGCGGTCGGCGGGTGTTGGCAGGCTGGGGAGGTCTGGATCGAGGGTCAACGCAGCGCCTGAAATGGCGCTGCTATTGAGATGGCGTTACGAGTGGGAGAGAGGGGCGTTCAGGTCATCGGCCTGATGACGTTCAGGCACCTGAGTCGCCTCATCGCCCCATGTCCGATTGACGCGCAACCCGCGAACGACCGCAGGCCGATTGGCTATCTCCTCTGCCCAGCGCTGTACATGGGTGTACTCCTGCGCCGAAAGGAACTCTGCCGCCGAATACACATTGTTGCGCACCAGTTGGCCATACCACGACCAGACCGCAATGTCGGCAATGGTGTAGCTGTCACCGGCAAGGTAAGGGCTTTCGGCGAGGCGCCGATTGAGCACATCCAGTTGTCGCTTGGTTTCCATGGTGAAGCGATTGATGGGGTATTCCATTTTCTCTGGTGCATAGGCATAGAAGTGCCCAAACCCCCCGCCCAGATAAGGCGCCGAGCCCATCTGCCAGAACAGCCAGTTGAGGGTTTCGGTGCGTCCAGCCGGATCCTTGGGCAGGAAGGCGCCGAACTTCTCCGCGAGATAAAGCAGGATCGAACCCGACTCGAAGACACGAACCGGTGGCTCGACGCTGTGGTCGAGCAGCGCGGGAATTTTCGAGTTCGGATTGATATCGACAAAACCGCTGGAGAACTGATCGCCCTCGCCAATGCGGATCAGCCATGCGTCGTATTCGGCGGCGGTATGCCCCAGCGCCAGCAACTCCTCAAGCAGGATGGTCACCTTCACGCCATTGGGGGTGGCCAGCGAATAGAGCTGCAACGGGTGCTTGCCGACTGGCAGCGTTTTCTCATGCGTCGGCCCGGCAATCGGGCGGTTGATGCTGGCGAACTGGCCGCCGGACGGCGCTTCGTTTTTCCAGACCTTGGGCGGAACGTAGGGCGCTTTACTCATGAAATTGGCCTCGTCGATTGCTGGCTGAGATGGAGTGAGATAGATACCGTATGGAAAAATGTTGGCGGGTGCCAGTGAAGTCCGGTTATTTCACGTTGCCGGCAGACCTGTCCAAAAACTCGGTAATCAGCGCAATCGTCTGCGCCTGGATCACCGGGCGTGGACGTCCGCCGTCGCCATCGGTGCAGATGATGCCGTCACCGGGGGCGTCTTCTTCGAGCATTGCGATCGCGTCGGGTTTGCACAGCGCCACAAAACTGAAATGGCTGGCGTCGCTGATCTCGACATACTGGCTGGAGGTTTTCGGCAGACGCTTGGCCAGGTCGGCGGATTCCAACTCGGCGGGTAAGTCTTGGGACGGCACGCCTGCGGCAATCACCAACACCGGCACTTGCAGCGCCGCGAGGCTGTCATCGGTGAAGCCGCGTGACAGGCCCAGATCCAGCGAAACCACGGCCGTCACGCGCTTATCGCGTAAATCGGCGGCCAGTCGAGCCTTCGATGCCGGGTTGCTGGCGGGATTCATCTGTTGGTAAACCGAGCAACTGGCCAGTTGCGAATGGACTTTGCATTCTCGTGCATAAAGCTCTGTGTCGAAACGAGCGCCGGCGATTTCCAGGCCGGTCCAGCCGCCCAGTGAATGGCCTGCGACGGCAATACGACGCTGCGCGACTGTGCCGAACTTTTCCGGTTGAGCCGTCACCGCATCGATGGCTCGGCTGATGTCCACGGGGCGCTGCCATAACTGCGCCGCCGCTTCAGGGCTGCGGTCATGGGTGGTACTGCCGGGATGATTGACCGCCGCGACGATGTAACCCTGATGCGCCAGTGCACTGGCCAGCCACGCCTGATTGCCCCAATTGCCGCGGTAACCGTGGGAGAGCACCAGCAATGGATGCTCGCCGCTGACGGGTGGTGCATTGTCGACAGCCAGGACACCGACAAACGCCGGATTGTCGGCGATCAGTTTTGGTGTGGCAGTGCTTGCACCGGCGGGGTACCAGACGACCATTTCCAGCGGGCGTTCATTGTTCGCGTCCGGCAACTTGAGGCTCTGGAAACCGATCGGGTTTTCGTCAGCGAATGCGCTGGTGCTCAGGCAAATGAGCAGCAGAGAACCGAGGGCTTTTTTCATTGTTTTTATCTTCCGTGATGGGGCCGATTGGCGAGGTGGACTTTGCCTCAACCCGAGCGTTTCAGCGAGTGTCTTCGAGCGCCCCGGCGACAATTTCCTCTATCGGCCAGCGTACGTTCAAATGCTCCGTCAAATAATCCATGAAGGCCTTGGCCTTGCCGGTCATCGCCGCACGCTCCTGCACACAGGCGTAAATCTCCATCGGCTCGACCACCGCGTGTGTTGCGTTATCGCGCTGTTCGAACAGCGGCAGCAGTTGGCCGCTTGCCAGATAAGGTGCAGCGACGAATTCTGCCAGCCGAGTAATCCCCGCGCCGCTGATTGCCATCTGCGCCAGCGCGTCGATGTCGTCACTGATGGCGGTGGCATTGATGCTCGCGTCGTAACGCTGGCCGTCACGCAGAAAACTCCAGCGCAAAAAGCGCCCGTCCAGCGGGTAACGAAACGCCAGGCACGCGTGGTTTTGCAGATCGTCCGGCGATTGCGGCAAGCCGGCGCGCTCCAGATAAGCAGGGGCTGCGCAGAAGATGAAGGGCAAGGAGACGATCTTGCGCGCAACGATGCCATCTTCCAGTTGCGGTTTGATCCGCAGGCTCAGATCGATGCCGTCCTGGATGTGGTTGATCTTGCCGTCCGTTGTCGACAATTCAATGAGCAGACGCGGGTGTTGTGCGGCGAAGCCGGCGATCAGAGGTGCCAGCACATGGCGTCCAAACGCAGCGGTGGAAGCGATACTCAGTCTGCCTTGCAGTTCGGTTTCTTCATCGCTGATCGAGCTTTGCGCCGATTCCAGATCAGCCGCGATGCGCTTGACCTTGTCGTAGTACATCGCGCCGTTCTCCGTCAGCGCCATGCTTCGCGTCGTGCGTTGCAGAAGACGCACGCCGAGGTGCGCCTCCAGACGATTGAGGGTCTGACTCACCGCTGCCGCACTGACGCCCAGAGTTTTCGCGGCACCGACGATGGAGCCCGATTCCACCACTTTGATAAAACTGGCAATTGCCGCTAACAGATTCATCCATGGCCTGCGCAATAGGGGTTGATTCGTAAGTTCTGCTTTATAAAGCACCTACGGGTAGCCGTCTAGTTGAGGGCAATCGGCTTTGCTAAGGTGCCCGCTCCCTGTCAATGGATGGAAAAGCCATATGAATCAAAGAACGAGCTCCGATGCCTTGTACGTCAACCGGCGCAAGCTGTCAGCGCGTGCGACACCCTATGTGTTCGCGTTGTATATGGCGACAATCATGGCGTTCCTCATGTCGTTGGTGATCACGGCCTCCAACTCCGGCATTGATAACAACTACCTGAGTAATACGTTGCATGCCTATAAGCTGGCGATGCCGGTGGCATTCCTGTGCATCCTCGTCGTGCGGCCCATCGTGATCAAACTGGTGGCGTTGACTGTGCATCCGCACCTCCCGCGCTGACCTGTTCCCGGACAATCAATCGAAACTTCGCCGTCAGCCCAACTGTCCAGACCCTTACACCTCCCGGCGGATGCGCTGCCGGGAATGCTTCATGCACCGGTGAAGGACGAGGAACAAGATGACGACGACAGTAGGAGATTTTCTGGTTGAGCGGCTCAGCCAATGGAGCGTCACGCGGATTTTTGGATACCCGCAAAAAATAACCCCCAGCACCGGGACACGACCTCTATAGGAGCTGCCGCAGGCTGCGATCTTTTGATCTTGAAAAACAAAGATCGCAGCCTGCGGCAGCTCCTATATTGGAAAACGGAGATACCCATTTGTTTTTCATCGGCTGTGCAGGCTGGAGTCTTGGACTGGGGTGAGGGGGGAAATCCAATTGAGTCCGCGAACCTCAATTCCCATCCGCCACCTTGCGCTCAATCTCATCGATCTTGCGCTGCAACTCCTCGGCATCCTGCTCTTTGACAGGAGTCGACGATGGCGTGACGATATCATCCACCGTCTTGGTGTCATCGTCCCTGTCCTCAAGATCTCGCTCTACCACATTCACTGGTCTGCCGGACGTATCGGTAGGCGGGGCGTTCGGGGGTTTGTTGTCGTTGCTGTTCATATCGTTGACCTCCGTGGGTGTAAACATTGGAGGAGGGGCCGCGGCGAGCGTTCGATCTTTTTCAGGGGCAGTGAATTAACGGCATATAAACTTTGCGCGAGACCAATGGCCCAATCTGTCCAATCCCCAAGTTCCCGAGACGTTGCAGGGGAGGGTGCGATTTTCGAATCTCACTCCCGAACAATTGATGGGAGAACTGGCGCAACAGGGTGTGCAACAGGTCTATGTTGACGGCGGGCTGGTGGCGCAGCCGAGTTCCCGGGTGCGGTCATAGCGACTCCTATTCACAATCAGCCCTTCAAGCAGTGGGCATTTTTTTCATGCCTCGCATCGGATCATCTAAGAGACGAAACTGCTCAAGCATGAAATCCAGCAGTAACCGTGTTGAAGGCAGCATCCCTTGCCTTGTCGCAAATACGGCGTGAATCATTTCTGTTCTGGGTGCCCAGTCCGGCAAAACCACGGCCAGTTCCCCGCGCTCGATGTAGTCGTGTACCAGTGACATTGGCATTTGTGCGACGCCGATGCTGTCGATAGCCGCGCAGCGCAACATCGGCAGGCCTTTGGTAATGAGCTGTGGTCGATGTTGCAGGGTGAATTCCGAGCCATCGTCATGGAACAGCGTCCAGTTGTAGTCTCGCTGTGGACTGCCGTGATGAACGCTGGGAAAGCGCGCTAGATCTTCTGGTCCGTCTGGTGTGCCCAAGCGGTTCAAAAGCGTTGGACTGGCGACCAGGCATTGCGGCCGTTGCGACATGACGCGGCTTACCAGATTGGAGTCCTGAAGTGGCAGGGGACGAACCCTCAATGCCAGATCAATACCCTCGGCAACCACATCGACCTGGCGATCACTGGCTTCCAGGTGCACTTCCATGCGTGGGTACATGGCCATGAACCGCGTAATGATCGCGCCAACACATTCCTCCAGCAGCACCGTCGGACAGGTGACACGCAGCACGCCACCCGGCTCGGTGTGGGTCATGGCAATCGCTGCTTCTGCGGCTTCGGCTTCCTTGAGCATTGCGCGGCAACGGTCGTAATAGGTCTGCCCCAGTTCCGTCACCGAGAAGTTTCGGGTGTTACGGATGATCAGACGCACACCAAGCCGTTCTTCGAGCTGCGCGATGCGCCGGCTCAGGTTGGATTTAGGAATACCCAGCGCACGTGCGGTGGGCGCGAAACCGCCGTGGTCCACCACCATAACGAAGTACTGAAGGTCATTGAGATCCAGCACGGTCGAAATCCATTCAGTCAGAAGGCGCCAACTATACAAGGCTGATCGTTCCTTGTATGGGAATCAGCAGCCCGTTTTTTGCGACTACCGCGCCTGGCAACGGGGGCTTTAGATTGCGGCCGTTGAACGACCGCCTCGGCGTGGCCGGCAAGCGGTATCCACTCAAGTCACCCGTAGAAAATGGACGTTAAATGACGATCGATGAAAAGGTTTTCGACTTCGTGATTCTGGGCGGCGGTTCTGCCGGCGCCGTGTTGGCGGCGCGGCTGTCGGAAGACCGCCAGTGTAATGTGCTGTTGGTCGAGGCGGGGCGGGCGTTTGCGCCGGATGAGTACCCGGAACAAAGCTACAGCAGCAACGTCATCGCCGCCAATGGCGATGCCCGCTATGAATGGGGCTATTTCGCGACACCGATCGAGCAGCCGCAGGCCGTTTATGCACCACGGGGCAAACTGCTCGGCGGTAGTTCGGCGATCAACGGCGCGGTCGCTTGTCGAGCGTTGCCTTTCGACTTCGCCCGTTTTACCGCCAAAGGTCTGAAGGGTTGGAGCTTTGACGAGGTGCTGCCGTACTACAAAAAGATGGAGCGCGCGCCCCACGGCGACGATAGATGGCATGGTCGTAGTGGGCCGTTGCCTATTCACCAGATGTCCCTGGACTATATCACCCCGGTACAGCGCGCGATGCTTGAGGCCGCATGGGCCTGTGGCGCTAACAAAGTGGATGATTTCAATAACCCCTTGGCCAACAACGGCGCGGGTCCCAACCCGATGAACGTGATCAATGGTGTCCGGGTCAATACCGGCATGGCGTACCTCACCCGTGAAGTGCGCGCCCGTGAGAACCTGCACATTCTGGATGAAACACTGGTCGATAAAATCGAGATCAACCACGGCAAGGTTCAGTCGGTGAAATTGGCTGACGGGCAGCATGTCCACGGCCAGGAGGTGATTCTAAGCGCGGGTGCTTACGGCTCGGCGGCCATCCTGCTGCGGTCAGGGATCGGGCCCCGTGCCGATTTGCAAAAGTTGGAGATTTCGGTGGTCAAGGACGCCCCGGTGGGCATGCGATTGCTGGATCACGCTTTTTACTGGATGAACTTCAGTGGCCAGTCATCGTTGAAAGGTCAGGATCATCCAGTGATCGGCGCGCAACTGTGGACCCACTCTTGCTTTGCCGGCTCCGACAAAGAACTCGACATTGGTATTTCACCCTCGCACTTGCTTGACCCTGCCAGCAGCCCGACCGGCGTTGCTTTTTCGCTGGGGCTGGAACTGATGCACTGCACCTCCCACGGCCGTATTCGCCTGAACAGTCGCGACCCGAATGTGGCGCCGATCATTGAGCTCAACCACCTGACCACTGAGGAGGACATGAACCGCATGGTCGAGTGTTTTCGCCTGGCCCGGCAACTGGCCCGGACCGAGCCGCTAAAAAGCCTGATCGTGGAAGAGTTGTATCCCGGCCCGTCGGTGGACAACAGCGACGAGCAAATTCGCCGTGCACTGGCGACTGGTGTGGGCACGTTGCAGCATCCGTGTTCAACCGCGCCGATGGGTTTGCCGGATGACCCCGACGCGGTGGTTGATGAACAGGGCCGGGTTTACGGGGTAGCGGGGTTGCGCGTCATTGATGCGTCAATATTCCCGGAGATCCCGCTGATCAACCTCAATCCGACCGTCATCATGATGGCGGAAAAGTTGTCCGATACCCTCAAACAATATCGTGCATCAGCCTGAACCGTCATGGAGGCCTGCGCACCGGTTGCGCAGGTTTTTTCTGTCTCTCTGGATCTATAACTTGAACAAACTCTGTGAGATGCATTCTTTTGTGACGGTGGTCGACACCGGCAGTATTTCCGAAGCCGCCCGGCGCCTGGGCACGGCTAAATCAATGGTCAGCCAGCGGCTGCAGCAACTGGAAAAACGTCTGGGCAGTATTTTGCTGGAACGCGGACGGCACGCACGCCTGACTGAGTCGGGCGAGGTGTTCTACCGCTATTGCGTGCGCATCCTGTCGGAGGTCGATGATGCTGAAGACGCGGTTCTGGCGTTCCAGTCGAGTTTGCACGGAAGCTTGCGACTGGCCGCACCCATGGCGTTCAGTATTCGCTATCTGACGCCCATTCTGTCGTCGTTTGCCGTTCGCTATCCGCAGTTGCAACTTGACGTCGAATTTGACGACCGCCACGTTAATCTGCACGAAGAGCGCTTCGACGCGGCCATTCGCATCGGTGAGTTGCCAGACTCCTCGCTGGTGGCGAAAACCATCACGCCCAATCGCCACATAATCTGTGCCAGCCCCGACTATCTGGCAGCGCATGGCACGCCGCAAACCCCTCAGGAACTGTCTCGACATTTCGCGATGCTGTATGTGAACCGCGAGCCGCATGGCATGTGGACCTTGCCCGTGAACAACACGCTTGAGTCGTTTCGCGTGCGTTGCCGCCTGCGTACCAACAATGCTCATCAACTCATGGAAGCGGCCAAAGCCGGCATGGGCCTGGCGATTCTGCCCACGTTTCTGGCTGCACAATCGATTGTCGCCGGCGAGTTGCAAGAGGTGTTGGCGCCTTACGCGCCACGTGGCGGCAATATCTCGACGGTGTACCGACAATCGCAGCGCGCGTCGCCCAAGCTACAGGCACTGGCGAGTTTTCTCGCGGAACAGATCGGTAGTCCGCCGGAGTGGGAGCAAATGCTTGCCGCGCATGCACGACAAGCGGGCTGAGTCGTTCGCAATTCACGAAACCCTGATTCGTTTTTTGCCTGCTTATGAGGCCTCTTGCCGTTCCCTATGCTTTCCCTGAAAGGCGCCATCTCGAGCGCCTGACAGGGAAGACATGCATGAAGAACACCCTTGATACAGTTGACGTGCTTATTGTCGGCGGCGGCTCGGCTGGCGCAGTAATGGCGCGTCGGCTCAGTGAGAACACGCAGCGCCAGGTTTTGTTGCTGGAGGCGGGCCACAGCTTCGTACCGAGCGAATACCCCGACGTTGTGGCCAGCAGCGACATTGTCGGGGCCAACGGCAGTGCGCAGTTCGAGTGGGGTTACAAGACTCGCCCCGGCTACATCGAACATCCCATCAGCGCCTTGCGCGGCAAGGTGCTGGGGGGCAGTTCGGCGATCAATGGCGCCGTGGCCATCCGTGCCCGTGCCAGCGATTTCGAGCGCTGGGATCTGCCAGGGTGGAGCTATGAAGACTTGTTGCCCGCCTTCAAAAAACTGGAAAGCCACAGCCGGGGTGCCAGCGATTTGCATGGTAGTGAGGGACCGCTGCCGGTTCATCAACTGAACAACCTGGACGTCACGCCGATGCAGCGGGCGTTTATTCAGGCCACGTTCGCTTACGGCTACAAGATCATCGATGACTTTGACGGCGCTGATGCCAATGGCGTCGGTCCGTACCCGATGAATATCGTCGATGGCGTGCGCATCAACACCGGTATGGCTTATCTCACGGAGCAGGTGCGTGCCCGCAGCAACCTGCAGATCCGCGCGGACAGTCTGGTGGACAAAGTCCTCTTCGAGGGTCAGCAAGCCATCGGTGTGCAGTTGAGCGATGGCTCGCAGTTGCTGGCCCGCGAGGTGATTCTTTGCGCGGGCAGCTATGGCAGTGCGGCGATTCTGCTGCGCTCCGGCATCGGCCCGGCCGAGGATCTGCACGCGCTGCAGATTCCCCTGGTCGCGGATTTGCCGGTGGGCCAAAGCCTGATGGATCACCCGTTCTACTACAACGCCTATGCCGCCCGCGCAGAGCTGATCGGTCGGCAATCGCCGGTGATCGGTGCCAAGTTGTGGACCCACAGCCGCAGTGCCGAGAAGGGGGATCTTGATCTGCACATCACTGCTACGCACCTGTTTCCTCACGATCAAAGCCCTACAAACGTGGGCTTCGTACTCGCGGTCGCACTCACCCGACCGCAATCGCGCGGCAGCGTCACGCTGGCCAGCCGCGATCCGCTGGTGGCACCAAACATCGACCTGAATTTCCTCGCCGTGCCTGAGGATCGCCAACGCTTGCTGGACGGTATTCGCCTGGCCCGCAAGATCGGAGCAACGGCGCCGCTGAACACCTTGATCCACAGCGAGCTTAATCCGGGCGCGGACAGCGAGTCCGACGAAGCATTACTGGCCAGCGTCAGGGCCAGTCTGGACACCTATCACCATCCGACGTCAACCGCGCCGATGGGGCGCCCGGGTGATGCACGTGCAGTGGTCGACTTGCAGGCGCGGGTACTCGGTGTGCAGGGACTGCGCATTGTCGATGCGTCGATTTTTCCTGATGTGCCGTCGGTAGCCACCAACCTCACCGTGATTGCCACCGCCGAGAAAATTGCCGGCCTCTACGCCTAACCTTCAGGACGCTGCCTCTATGAACAACACTATGGTTTTGAACTGGATTGACGGCCTGTGGCTCGATTCCGGTGTTCACAACGATTCCATCGACCCTGCAACCTATGAGCTGATCGGCCGTTACGCCGAGGGCGGTCTGCTAGAAGCACAACTAGCCGTCGAGGCGGCCCGGCGTGCGTTCGTCGAGTCGCCCTGGAAAGACGATCGCACCCTGCGCGCCAAGGTTCTGCTGGAGCTGGCGGACGCGTTTGAACGCAACGCCGGGCAACTGATCGACACACTGGCGCTGGAGAACGGCAAGATCCGCCCCGAAGCCGAGTTTGAAGTGAGCATGGTGCCTTCCAAACTGCGTTACTACGCCGCATTGGTGCGCGCCGAGTATGGCCGGGCGGCCGAGCCGAAGCCGGGGAGGATTTCCCTGGTGCTGCGCCAGCCCGTCGGTGTTGCGGGGATCATCGTGCCGTGGAATTCACCGGTGGTATTGATGATTCGATCATTGGCCCCGGCGTTGGCTGCAGGTTGCACGACGGTGATCAAAGTGCCCGGGCAAACTGCCCAGACCAACGCGCTGGTCGCGTGGATCATGAGCCAGGCGCCGTCGCTGCCCAAGGGTGTCATCAATCTGTTCAGCGAGTTGGGGGCGGCCGGTTCGATCCATCTGGTCGAGTCACCAAAGGTCCCGGTCATCAGTTTTACCGGCAGCACAACCACGGGGCGTGCGATCAGTGCGGCGGGTGCCCAACACCTCAAACGCTTTGGCCTTGAACTGGGTGGCAAGACCCCGATGCTGGTGTTCAACGACGCCGACCTTGATATGGCGGTGCCGGTGTTAATCAAAGCCCTGACGGTGTTTGCCGGTCAATTCTGCATGACGGGTTCGCGGTTATTGGTTCAGCGCGATATCGCCGCCGCGCTGATTGAGCGCCTGGCAGCACGCCTTGAGGCTGTGCGCGTAGGGCCTGCGGCGGATCCCGCCAGCGAAATGGGTCCATTGATCGACAAAGCTAACGTGCAGCGCGTCAACCAAGTGGTCGATGAGGCGATTGCTGCCGGTGCGCAAGTCATCGTGCGCGGCGGTCCTATCACGCAGGGACCTTTGGCCAAAGGCGCGTTTTATCGGCCAACGCTGTTGCGCGTCAGTGATGCCGACATGGCCATCGTCCAGCGTGAAACCTTTGGCCCGGTACTGACCTTGCAGGTTTTCGACAGTGAGGCCGAGGCGATCGAACTGGCCAACAACAGTGAGTTTGGCCTGGCGGCCAGCGTGTGGACCCGCGATGTCGATCGCTCGCTACGAGTAGCACGCGAGTTGGAGGCCGGCACTGTCTGGGTCAACGATTGGGCTATGGTGTTCGACGAGTTCGAAGAGGGTGGTTTCAAGCAATCGGGGCAGGGACGGCTCAACGGTGTGGCGGCGATGGACGATTTCATCGAGTACAAACATATCGCACTCAATCCCGGCCTGCGTCAGGGGTGAATGCCATGGGATTGCAACACTTACTGATCGGGACAGTATTGGCCGGGACGATGACAACGTCCTCGGCCGTGTTCGCCACTGAAGCAAGGAATCACGCTATGCCCCAGGAGCGGTTGTACGACGCTTTGCTCGATGCGCTCAATGCAACGTTCGGTCGTCACCCCGGATTCAGGGCAACCCATGCCAAAGGGCTGTTGGTGAGCGGCACGTTCAAGGCTTCAGGCGTCGCCGGCTCCATCAGCCGAGCTGCCCACCTGCAAGGGCAAACGGTGCCGGTGGTGCTGCGGTTCTCCAACTTCAGCGGTGTACCGGCGACCGCTGACGGGGATCCGATGGCCAGCCCGAGGGGGGTAGCCGTGCGTTTTGCCCTGCCGAACGGCGAGTCCACCGATATCGTGGCACACTCGTTCGACGGCTTTCCGGTGGCCACGCCAGCAGATTTTCTGAGCTTTCTACAAGGCATTGCCGCCAATGTCGCCACGCCGCCGGATCCCCAGCCACTGCAAACCTTTCTGGCGAACCATCCACGGGCTCAGCATTTCCTGGAAGCGCCCAAACCGGCGCCGCGTAGCTATGTGGCACTCGAGTACTTCGGTGTTAACGCGCTGGTGTTCATCAATCGTGAGGGCGATGAGCTGATTGGCCGTTATCGCATCGAACCCCTGCAAACGCAGCCAACGTTGAGTGATGCCCAAGCGGCTGCGATGCCCGCTGATTACTTGCAGGAGGAAATCAGCGCGCGACTGAGCAAGGGCTCGTTGAAGATTCGGTTGGTGCTGCAACTGGCGGCGTCGGGAGACGCCGTCGATGATGGCTCAATCCCGTGGTCGCGTCAGAACGAGGAAGTTGAACTGGGGATTTTCAGTCTTGATGCACTGGAACCGGCCGAGGCTCAGCAGCGTATGGCATTTAGCCCGGGACGTTTACTCGACGGTATCAGCCTCAGTACCGACCCGATGACGTTGGCGCGTGATCGTATTTATCAACGGGCAGTACTCAGGCGACAGCGACCATGAGCAGTCACACGGGCGTTCGCTGGAAGCAATGGGTGTTGTCATGGCTGGTCGTCTTGCCGCTAACGGTGAGCATGCCTTGGGGATTGGCGACGCTGCTGGAACTGGCAGATCTACAGTGGCCGGGATGGCTGTTCAAGGTGGCAGTGGCCGGGATGATTTCTTTCAACATGGTCTACTGGATGTTGCCGTTGAGTGCTCGCCTGCTGTCACGCTGGTTGCTGCGTTGAGGCCTGTGCTCCGCCCTCCATACAAGAGGGCGGAGCGCTGGACTCAGTCTTTGAGAATGTCGCGATCCTTGGTTTCCGGCAGGAAGAACGTGCCGAGTATCGCCGTCATCACCGCAATCACGATCGGGTACCACAAGCCGTAGTAAATATCCCCGGTGGCCGCGACCATCGCGAACGCCACGGTCGGCAGGAAACCGCCAAACCAGCCGTTGCCGATGTGATAGGGCAGTGACATGGAGGTGTAGCGGATGCGGGTCGGGAACAGTTCGACCAGCCATGCCGCGATTGGCCCATAAACCATGGTCACGTAGATCACCAGAATGGTCAGCAGGAGCAGCACCATCGGGTAGTTGGTTTTCGCCGGATCGGCTTTTTCCGGGTAACCGGCGTCCTTCAGCGCCGTGCCGAGGCTGGCGGTAAAGGCATCGTTGCGGGTCTTGAAGTCGGCGGCCGGCAGGGCGCTGCCCTCGAAACTCTCGATCACTTTGTCGCCAATGCGCACCTGCGCCACGGTGCCGGGTTCGGCCTCGATGTTTTCATAAGGGATCGCCCGTTTCGCCAGTAGCGTTTTCGCGAGGTCACAGGAACTGGTGAATTTGGCCTTGCCCACCGGATCGAACTGGAACGAACACTGATCGGAATTGGCGATCACCTTGACCGGGTTTTTCTCCTGAGCGATGAACACGTCGGGATTACCGTACTGGGTCAGCGCATGAAAGATCGGAAAGTAAGTCAGCGCGGCCAGAATGCAGCCGACCATGATGATCGGTTTGCGGCCGATACGGTCGGACAGGCTGCCGAAGATCACGAAGAACGGTGTGCCGATCAGCAGTGAGCCGGCGATCAGCAGGTTGGCGGTTTGCGGGTCGATCTTCAGCGTCTGCAGGAGGAAGAACAACGCGTAGAACTGCCCGGTGTACCAGACCACGGCTTGGCCGGCCGTGCCGCCGAGCAACGACATGATCACCACTTTGAGGTTGTCCCAACGGGCGAACGACTCGGTCAGCGGCGCCTTGGACGCCTTGCCTTCGGCCTTCATTTTCTGGAACACCGGCGACTCGCTCAGTTGCAGGCGGATATACACCGAGACGATCAACAGCAGGATCGACAGCAGAAACGGAATCCGCCAGCCCCAGGCTTCGAACGCTTCGGTACCCAGCGCGGTGCGGCAGGCCAGGATCACCAGAAGCGAGAGAAACAGGCCGAGGGTCGCGGTAGTTTGAATCCATGAAGTGAAGAAACCGCGTCTGCCCGGTGGCGCATGTTCGGCGACGTAAGTGGCCGCGCCGCCGTACTCACCGCCCAGCGCCAGGCCTTGCAGCAATCGCAGAGTGATGAGGATCACGGGCGCGGCGACACCGATGGTCGCGTAGCCCGGTAGCAAACCAACGATAGCCGTAGAGACACCCATGATGACGATGGTGATCAGGAACGTGTGTTTGCGCCCGATCATGTCGCCGAGCCGACCAAACACGATCGCGCCAAACGGCCGCACGGCGAATCCGGCGGCAAAGGCGAGCAGGGCAAAGATAAACGCCGTGGTCTCGTTGACGCCGGCGAAAAAGTGCTTGGCGATGATCGCCGCGAGTGAGCCGTAGAGGTAAAAGTCGTACCACTCGAACACCGTGCCAAGGGACGAGGCAAAGATGACCTTGCGCTCCTCCTTGGTGATGCCGCCGCTGCGGGGTGGACTGCCTGTGGATGCTGTGTCGATTGTGGCCATAGGTGTTCTCCGTCGTGCTTATTGTTGTAGGCCGGAGTTCCACATATCGCTTACTGCACTCTGGCCTTGTGGCATCTGTCGCCATTGCTCTCGCGTAAAGCGTGCACAGTCTGACCGCCGCGCATTGCTGCGCGGTTTCCTGAAGCATAATCAGCTTTTACTAGATATCCACTCGCCATCATCTGCTTTTACGCCTTGACCCAGCGCTGGCGGCTCCACGCACTGAACCAGTCCACCGCAAACACCAGCGCCAGCATCGCCAGAATCACCGTGCTGGCCTGCGCTTCCTGAAACAGGCTCAGGCTCACATACAACATCTGCCCCAAACCGCCCGCGCCAACGAAGCCCAGCACGCTGGCCATGCGGATATTGTTTTCCCAGCGGTACAAAATGTAGGCGAGCAGTTGCGGGGCGAGGTTGGGCAGGGTGCCGTAGCAGAAGGCGATGACCGGGTTGCCGCCCTGCAAGCGGATCGCTTCGGCGGGCTGCGGGGGGGTGTTTTCCAGTGCTTCGGCGAACAATCGGCCCAGCACGCCGGTGGTGTGAAGGGCGAGGGCGAGGGTGCCGGCGTTCGGGCCGAGGCCAGCGGCGAGCACCATCAGCGCGGCCCAGACCAATTCCGGAATCGCCCGCAGGCCGTTAAGCAGCAGGCGCGAGGCACTTTGCAGCGGCCAGCCGAAACGCCCGGCGGCGGGCAGGGCGAGAACGATGCCGAACAGCGCCGCAAGCAGGGTGCCAAGGGCCGACATGGCCAACGTTTCCATCGAACCGTGGAAGATGGCTTTGAGGTAGTTCGCGCTCAGATCCGGGCTGAGAAAGCGCTGCACATACGCGCCCATCTGCTTGAGGCTGGTGGCGCTACCAAGTTCGCCAAGATCAAGGCTCAGATAAGCAAACGAAGCGAAAACCGCCACGCCGATACCCGTGATGAGCAACAGATTGATCAGGCGATTCATGCCAGCCTCCAACGCAGCAAGCGGCTGAGTTGATCGGCCGCCATCACCAGCAGCAGGAAGGTCAACAGAATGCTCGCGACTTCACCGCCGGCGAACATGCGGATCGACAGGTCGATCTGCTGTCCCAGGCCGCCGGCACCGACAAACCCCATCACTACCGAAGCACGGATTGCGCATTCCCAGCGATAGACCGTGTACGACAGCAGTTCGGCACCGACATTAGGCAGAATGCCGTAAGCAAAACTCGCCAGCCGGCCGCTGCCCGATTGCAACAAGGCATGGGCCGGACGTTGGTCGGTGGATTCGAAAATTTCTGCGTAGACCTTGCCGAGCATGCCGCTGTAGGTGATGGCGATTGCCAGCACACCCGCCGCCGGCCCGAGGCCGACCGCGCGCACAAACAGCAATGCCCAGACGATCTCCGGCACGCTGCGCAGGAAGATCAACACACCGCGAACCGGCCAGCGCAGCAACCGGCCCCAACGGCTTGGCACGCCACCCCGTGAGGCCGCAGACAGCGACAAGGCGCGACTGGCGAGCAGGCTGGCGGGGACGGCCAACAGCAGCGCCAACGCCATGCCGGCAGTGGCAATCGCCAGAGTTTGCAAGGTGGCTTTGAACAACAACTGCAAAAACGCTTCATCGTGTGCCGGCGGCCAGAACTGCGCCACAAACCGGCCCATTTCATTCTGGCTGTCGGGCAGCAGCACGCCGAGGTCCAGTTCACTGATCTGGATTCCCGGCCACAACAAGGCAATCGCCACGATTGTCAGCAGCAGTCGCGGCCACGCAGCGGGGTCGCGTGAATCGACGTTCAGCATCGTGGAATCTGCACAGTCAAAGGCGCTACCGCAGCAGTCGGCGATTGCAGTTGTTCGTTGGCGTACAGCGCGTCGAGCATCTTGTGGCTGACTTGATCGGAAGGGCTGTCGAACAGAATCTGCCCGTCACGCAGACCGATGATGCGTGGGAAGTGCGACAGCGCCAGATCCACCGCATGCAGGCTCGCCACCAACGTGACGTTGTGTTCGCGGGCGTGGCGCGACAGGATCGACAGCGTGTGACCGGCCATGACCGGGTCCATCGCCGAAACCGGTTCGTCGGCCAGCAGAATCTCCGGCGCCTGATACAGCACCCGGGCAATGCCGACACGCTGCAATTGGCCGCCGGACAATTGCTGGCAATGGGCGAACAGCTTGTCGGCAAGATCCAGGCGCGCCAACGCCGCGCGAGCGCCGGGCACGTCCAGCGGATGCAACAGATTCAGCAGGCTTTTGCCCAGACTCCATTGGCCGAGTTTGCCGGCCAACACCGCCGTGACCACGCGCTGACGCGGTGGCAGGGGCGGCGCCTGATGCACCAGGCCGATTCGCGCGCGCAGACGCTGTCGCTGCCGGGCGGACAAGTGCCAGGTACGCTCGCCGAGCACTTCAATGTCACCGCTGCTGGGCCGTAACGCGGTGGCCAGCAGGTTGAGCAAACTCGATTTTCCAGCCCCGGACGGGCCGATGATGGCGACCTGTTCGCCGGCGCCGATCTGCAAGTCGACGCCGCGCAGGGCGTCGACTCCATTGGCGTGGCGCAGGCTGCCTTGGGTGAGGCGTAAGGTCATTTCAGCAGTTCGGCAGCGCGGGCGGCTTCCTCGATGCCCTTGTAGTTTTCAGGCTTGGTATCGATGAAACGGCTGGCTGCCTGCAAGTCGAGAATCTTCTTCTGCTCAGGGTTGGCCGGGTCGAGATCAAGGAAGGCTTTTTTGATCTTCGCCGCCAATGCCGGATCGAGGGTGCCGCGCACCGTCCAGTTGTAATCGAAGTAGGTCGGGGTGGTGGCGAAGACTTTCACTTTAGTGGTGTCGACCTTGCCGGCATCTACCAGTTTCTGCCAGACACTGGCGTTCAACACACCAGCATCGACCTTGCCGGCCTGCACCCAGGCGACGGTAGCGTCATGAGCGCCGGAATAAGCCACGCGGCTGAAATACGCCTCAGGCTTGATGTTGTCATTTTTCAGCATGAAGTAACGCGGCATCAAACTGCCGGAGGTGGACGATACCGAACCGAAGGCGAAGGTCTTGCCTTTGAGGTCAGCCAGGCTCTTGACGCTCGGATCAGCAGTGATGAATTTGCTGGTGAACTGCGCGTCCTGCTCACGTTGCACCAGCGGAATCACCGGGGTGGTGGCGTCGGTCTTCAAACGCGCCTGAACAAAGGTGAAACCGCCCAGCCAGGCCATGTCGAGACGGTCGGTGGCCAGCGCTTCAACCACCGCCGGGTAATCGGCCACCGGAACGAACTGCACCTTCATGCCCAATTGCTGTTCCAGATACGCACCCAGTGGCTCGAACTTGCGTAGCAACTCGGTCGGGGCTTCATCGGGAATGGCGCTGACCCGCAATACATCAGCGGCTTGCGACACCAGCGCAGAAAAGGACAGGGCCAGGCCGGCTGTCAGAGCCAGGGTTCGTTTGAGCATGGGAATCTCCGTTTCGTGAGCGTCAAAATGGCTGAAGAGGCGGCGTGAGGCGCGAACTCAGGGTAGACGAATCGGCGAGGTTATACTCATTGAACGAGGCAAAGGCTACCCCTCAGGCCCTCGGCAGATACAAGTCGCGGTCGAAACTCTGGAAAAACTAACTGTCGGAAGCTCGCCAGTGGGCGCTGACGCCTCAATGAACGGGCAGGCTCATTTCTGAGAGCGGTGCCATGACGCTTACCGTCGCCTGGGGTGCAGCCGCTTTTACAACCGCGATCAGCCTTTTGAAATCCAAAAAAGGAATGCTGGTCGAGGCGTTGATATCGCCACCGAAAAAGTTCTCCCAATGCCCCACCAGCACTCTCTTTGGTTTTGTGACTTGAAGTAACTTTTTCGGATAGTCGCGTACTTGATTCCAATTGCCGGCGCACAGTATCTCCAGGTCTATCGCTTTGCCGTCCTCCAGTACAGGTGGAAATCCGTAAGGTGGCGTGGCGGCCGAATCCTGATAGTGAATCCTGTATACAGGCCTTTGGTTTTCATCCAGTAAATCCACCAGCCAAGCGATTGGCTGGCCGGCTTTCCAGGTCCAGGCAGACCGGGGCAGGCGTTGCAAATCTCGCCGATAGCCATCTTCCGGGACTAAGTGGTATCCAAGAAAATGCGGAGCGTGCTGGCTTTTCAAAGGCATGGCGCGCATACGTCCCCCGCGAGAGGAAATCCATTGGCCCGGAGTGGAAAATGCAGGGCCGAGCATCGGCTGCACATCAACGACTCTTTCATCCGGGAGTTCCGCGGTGAGGATATGTTTTACATTTGCGGAACCATAGATGGTCGTTTCCTTAGCCTGGTGCCTGGCGATATAAGCAACATCCAACAGGTGGTCGTAATGGCCATGTCCTACCAGCATCATGGTCGCCTGCGGAGCGACAGGCATCGATTGATCGATCTTTGCTACATCAGGGGTGGTGTTGAACGGTAGTTTGTAGATCGATGTCCGGGAGAAAAAAGGCGCAAAAACAAGTTGTTCTTTTTCCCAGGTGATCAGCCAGCCACCGACACCCAGGAACTGGATTTTCGGACTTTCAGCACGAGGCTGATTCCATACGGCAATGCCTTGTTTCTGTGGGGTATGAGTGCATCCGACCAGCAGGAAAAAAAACACTGCGAGCCACTTCATTTCAGATGGCCTCGTCCAGTTGTCCAGACATTTTTTTCAAGAAGAGCCTTACTGCCGATCGGTCGATCTCGCTGTCCTTGACGCCACAGATTTCCTCATTCTTTTCCCAGTCGTAACTGACGTTACCTTGCTTGACGATGATCGTGACTTTTTTATCTCCATCACTTCCCAGTTCGGCTTGCTTCGAAATCTCCTTTTTAAAGCGCACAAGTGCATCTTTGTCTGCAGGAAATGTCGTTTGACCTTGTGATAGCGCATCAAAAAGTCCGGTGACGAATTCGAGGTATCGAACATGATTATTCGCTAGAAATATCGCGTCAGGACTGTTGCCGAAAAGCGTCGGGATAGTGTGGCCAATTAGGCGACCATAAGCTTCTGGAGGTTCACCGTGTACATGGGCGTAACTGTCGCCAAAAGCGTGGATCAGAAAACCTGTCTGCCAGGATTGCGCTCCGGATCCCGGTTGTATCGATTCGATGATCAGTGCTTTCAGACGTTTTCTGCGCTCGTAAACCGCTTGCGCATCGCCGCCATGCAAGGAGTGAAGGCTACTGGTGATTTCGTGTCGATAGTCCCACATCGTTGGAAACGAGGCATACAGTGAAACCCAGATTGCATTGAGGGTCGTGATTTCGTCGGGTGTCTGGGTATAACAGGAAAAATCCTGAACGCTTTCTTTATCGTACCCTGCGAGGTAGGCGATGTATCCGGCGGTATAGAAGTGCCCATCCCTCTCATAAAGTATAGAAGCGTTGCCATCCATCTGTTTGATCAGGCTATTGGGCTGCGCTACATATTTCTTGATTTCCAATTGGTGAACATGCTGCGAAGTGCAGCCTGATTGAAACGACGCCAAGGCGACGAATGTACTTATCAGGCCGATCCGTCGGAGCACCATGTGATCTTCCTTGCGAGCAGGCGGGTTGTTGGCGGCTAACAACTGATATAGACCATCAACGGAGTGGGGTCAAAGTGCTCTGCGGGATGGTTTTTTCTGATATTAAAAGTCCGCCGAGCTACGCCTGCTCTGCACGTCAACGGAACGCGACCCAGCCCTTGAACATAAAAACGCCATAAAACAACGCAATGACTTCAACTAACGGGGTCGGCCGTGTGCGGGTTTCCTGGTTGATCAGATCGCTTCATGCAGTTTGGCGATCACCTTGATCTCGAAATCAAAGCCATACAGCCACGTTACACCAATAGCGGTGGCGGTTGGGTGGGGCGCCTCACCCCAGAATTCCGTCAGCACTAGATTCCAGATCGTTTCGAACTTCGACTGCGGATCAACAATGAACACGGTGACGTCGACCACGTCGTCGAACGTGCAACCGGCTTCATTGAGGATCGCATTCAAATTGGTGAAAGCCTGACGCACCTGGTTCTTCAGGTCCGGCTCGGGCGAGCCGTCCTCGGTGCTACCGACTTGTCCCGAGACAAACAGAAAACCGTTGGAACGCACGGCAGGGGAGTATTGATGACGTTCGTAAAGGGCCTGGCGTCCAGGTGGAAAAACAACATCGCGCTGAGTCATGGGGTGTCTCCATCAGTGAGTTGATGGAGCAACATTAGGGGTTTGCAGTGGGGCGATAAACGCGCAATCTTGGCGCTCACTGTTTGCAATATACAAACAATCAGAGGGCGAAAAGTGGACCGTTTTGATGCAATGCAGGCCTTCGCCCGGGTGGTCGAGGCGGGGAGTTTCACCAAAGCCGCTGAAACCCTGCACATGAGCAAGACCACCGTGACCCAGCTCGTCCAGCAATTGGAAGCCAGGTTGCGGGTCAGATTGCTCAACCGCACCACACGCAAGGTCAACGTCACGGCGGACGGCGCGCTGTATTACGAGCGAGTGATCAAGCTGCTGGCCGACATGGAGGATGCCGAAACCAGCCTGTCCGGCGCCGCCGCTTTGCCCAGTGGCCGGTTACGCGTGGATGTGCCCAGTCCTCTGGCGCGCCATATTCTTGTGCCGGCATTGCCCGGGTTTCACGCGCGCTACCCGGACATCCAGATCGACATGGGCGTCAGTGATCGTATCGTCGACATCATCGATGAGAACGTCGATTGCGTGGTGCGCGGAGGTGAACTGCTGGATCAGTCATTGATGGCTCGCAAAGTCGCGGATCTTCCACTGGGTGTGTTTGCCGCGCCTGACTACCTGGCGCGTGCAGGCACACCGCTGCATCCACAGGAGCTGGAAGATTCACATCATCGCGTCGTTGCTTTCTTGTGGGCGCGCACCGGCAAACCCGTGCCCTATGCCTTGCATAACGAGCGTGAACGTTTGCAAATCAAGGGCCGTCATGTGCTGGCCGTCGACGACGGTAATGCCTATCTCGCAGCAGGTCTGGCCGGAATGGGAGTGTTATGGCTGCCCAAATACATGTCCGATGCGCACGTGGCTCAGGGCGAGTTGGTGCCCTTGTTCGAAGACTGGCAACTGGAACCGATGCCGCTCTACGTGGCGTATCCGCCGAACCGTCATGTCAGCCGGAAGTTGCGGGTTTTTATTGATTGGATTGTGGAGTTGATGGCGTAGCGGATCTGGTGCAAGCAGACACCTGCCGCAGGCGCGATTGACTCTTCGGCGCTTCAGGCCAACTATCGGCGAATAACAACATGACCGATGGACCAGACCTTGATCGAACGACGCCAATTCAGCGGGGGCATGAAGGGTAAAAACCTCCGCTATCTGAATGAGCAATCGGCTGACACCCGCTTGACCCGCACCGGTTTTCTGCTGCTCGAACACTTTTCACTGCCGGCCTTTACCCAGGCGCTGGACACGATCATCACCAGCAACCTGCTCCGTCCGGGCCTGTTCTCTTCGCGCACGCTGGCATTGAGTGACGGCGAGGTGGTCAGTGATCTGGGGCTGGTCATTCGCCCGGATGCGCGGATTGATCTGGCGGCGCTTCAGGAGCTGGATCTGCTGGTGGTGTGCGGTGGTTATCGAACCGAGTTGAAAGCGACGGATGAGTTGATCCATCTGTTGCGTGCAGCGGCGGAGCGGGGCGTCAGTCTTGCCGGGCTGTGGAATGGTGCGTGGTTTCTCGGGCGCGCCGGATTGCTTGACGGTTACCGCTGCGCGATCCACCCGGAGCATCGTCCGGCGCTCACCGAAATCGCCAAGTCCACCCACGTCAGCAGCGAGCCTTACGTGATCGATCGCGACCGGCTCACGGCGTCCAGCCCGTCGGGAGCTTTCCACATGGCGCTGGACTGGATCAAAGGCCTGCACGGCAAGGCGCTGGTGGAGGGCGTCGAAGACATTCTGGCGTTCGAAGAGTCGCGGTATCGGCGGATCAAACCGGATGAAAACATCTGTGTCAGCGCGCCGTTGCGTGAAGTCGTGAAGCTGATGGACGCCAACCTTGAAGAACCGCTGGAGCTGGAGCAACTGGCGGTCTACGCCGGTCGGTCCCGCCGCCAGTTAGAGCGCCTGTTCAAGGAACAACTGGGCACCACGCCGCAGCGCTATTACCTGGAATTGCGCATCACCGAATCGCGACGGTTGTTGCAACACACCGAGTTGTCGCAAGTGGAAGTGCTGGTGGCGTGCGGGTTCGTTTCGCCGAGCCATTTCAGCAAGTGCTACAGCTCGTATTTTGGCTATCGACCGTCAAAAGAAAAACGCCTCGTTAAATAACTCAAACCGTCCATTCACTCGAATTCAACGCGGTTTCACACGTCGGCGTACCTCTCCCATTCAACTCGGTCAGTCCCCTCTCCCTACGGGAGAGGGCTAGGGTGAGGGTAATCTTGAAAATGATCCGCATCACTGAACCCCGCCGTTTTCTCCAGTACACCAGCCTGTCACAGGTAGTACGCTCGTGGATTCGTCCCTCCGAGCCGTTGAAGATGGCGTCAAAGTGCCACCGATTGTCACTCTAAACCCCACCTGTCACCCTGCGCCTCGTTCAAAGGATCAGGACAAGGAATCAAGGATTGAGTGGCTATGTCCCCAACCCACCCAAGGGTTACCGCAACAGCGGCGTCGAACCCGTCGACGTAAACGCCCAACACTGGGCGCAATACAAAGACCTCCCTGCAGCGCCAGACACAAAATCCGACCCCATGGGTTGCGTGTTCGCCAAAAGCTGCAACCTGCCCGACGGCGAAATCAACCACTCCAACCAAACTGGATTCGTCCCCGTAGAGAAACTCGCGGACTACGGTTTGTGGGCCGTACTGGCGACAGGGGCAGCAATTACCGCAGAAGGTACGTCTCTTCAACTGGTCGGAGGCTCCACAACTGGCAGCGCCATCGCTCAACGATTGGGTGGCTCCCTCGCGCTAGGTTTGCTCGAAAGTGCAGGTGCACTAACAGCAGGCGCCGCCGTAGGCACCGTCGCGCTACTGATGCCGAACAACAGCATTGCGCCGGACAGCGCCTTCTACAAAAACGACCAATACGCCACGCTCGAAACGGGGCGCACGCGTGTCCGCGTCAACGTGAAGACCTTGCCCGATGGCTCTGTCAATGCTTACGGCTTCTACACCGGTGGCAAAAAGGACTGGGAAAATGTTCCCGTCATCAAAGCGGAAAAGGACGGCGAAAAATACATCGCCGACATAGGCAACGGCATTGGGCTTACCTGGAGGCCCGCAGCAAACCCGGACGGTGTACTGGGTATTCCAGCGCTGGAGGGTGCGCCCCAATTACCTCCCGTGTGGGTATACCCCCCGACAGAAAAGTCAGACACGCTTCTGGCCAATCCTGCGCATCCTCCCGAGTTCCAGGACGCAATCATCTGGTTTCCCGATGACGCAGGTCTCGAACCGATCTACATCGTGCTCAGCACGCAGCTAGAGAAGAACAAACAAAAGGGCAAGGCTTTTGAAGAAGCGTCTTTTGAAGAATTCAGCAAGACTAAACCTGTAGCCGCCCGTGAGGTCACCGTCAAAACCGACAGCGGTGTTCGCACGCGTATTGATATGATGGGCCGCGATTCCGATGGCAATATCTCATGCGTCGAATGCAAATCTTCAGAAACGGCGCCGCTCACCCGCAACCAAAAACGTGGCTTTCCAGAGATAGAAAAATCCGGCGCAACTGTCGTCGGCAAAGGCAAACCCGGTTTCACCGGAGGCACCAGAATTCCACCTACCAGAGTCGACATCATTCGACCTGACCCGACCCTCTGAGGGAGCAGACATGTCTATCACCGAAACAAAAGTCGTCGACATCATCGCAGTACCTGAATGGGAACCCGACAATGTCGTACTCGTTATCACCGATCATTTGGAATGGGGTGACAAAGCCCAGCAGGGTGAGCACCTGTTGTTGCTTCAAGAGAAGATCAACACTTACATCGCCTTTATTGAGAGCGGCGAATTGTTGGAAAGCTATCCACCAGCCAAAGGCAAGAATCCCAAAATTCGTATCAACGGTCTGTACGAATTACCCGAACAAGGTGAGACCTTCATTGATCGCGTTACCGAGGTGCTCAAAGGCGTGGGCATTCAAATGGAATTTGTGCTCAAAGACGACTTGGCGGCTTGCAACTAGTCGCCGGGGCGAGATTGAATCGCGCGGACCACCGTAAAATTACATGGAATAAAGGAACTGAAATGTCCGTGTCGGACGCCAAAACCATCGACATGTGGGGCATCCCAAAATGGGACAACAACAAGATCATCTTGGGCATCGCTGATCATCTGGAATGGGGCGACAAGGCCGAACAAGGCGAGCACCTGCTGGTGCTACAAGAGAAAATCAACAACTACATCGCCTTTATCGAAAGCGGTGAAATCTACATAGAGATTCCCGGTGCACGCGGTAAATCACCGATCATCCGTGTTCAAGGTCAGTACGCGTTACCCAAGCAAGGCGAGTTACTTATAGATCGTGTTGCCGAGACACTGAAGGGCGTGGGTATCGGATTCGAGTTCGTACTCAAAGCAGATTAAGAAACACGCCAGGTGAACGGATTACCCAGCATTGTGCTTGTCATCTGAAAGCTGACAGTCCCCTTTAAACATCACTCGGCACAGGCGTTTAAGTTACACCAGCTGTTACGCCATAACGGCTACAACACCTTGCGCCGTTACCTACGCGTACGCCAGAATCCGCCGGCTTACGCGCTATGAGGCGGGCTGTATCGTTTCCCTGTCACTGCAAAAACAGTGATCGGGTTTGGTAGCCCGTTTCTCGACAACCGTATGGCGTCACACCTTATGCAGTCTCTTTTTTGGGGCTCAGTTTTTATATGGTGGCCATGCGTGGGGCCCTTTCGGGGGCGCCGGGGTTTTTCTCTGTCTTGACCGGTCTACCAACCCACGTGTGGCCGCCACCCTTCGTTTGGTAGCGAAAGTGACGGCTCTTCAATTCTTTTAAGACAAAGAGTCCTTTATGTTCAAAATCACGCCCAACCCACCAGAAACCGATCCAATCCCCTACGATCCTGCCCTTGATGTGCAAAACATCAAAAAGGCAACAGAACACGCGATCAACTTCTACCTCAATCCTTCAGCACTGAAGACTTCAATAACCACCCGCAAGACCGGCAAGATCTACCTCATCGATCCCACGGTCGATAACGAAACGCTGCTCGTCGAGGCGACTGAAACCTTATCGTCAGCCAGTGACATGGCGCGTGAACTCGCCGATTCGATCGACCCTTCACAGCGCAAAAAGATGCTGATCCTGCAACAGGTGATCATGCTCAGTGAGCTGGTGGTCGGTCGAGTCCTCGACAACCAGCGCTTGCCGCACTAGTTGGGAGTTTCAGCTGATGTCCAAGACACCCGAACCACCGGTTACCGATCCGGATTGCCTGCTGCCGGCGGCCGTGATCATGGCCACACCCTATACGCCCAGCACTCTATTTACGGTCAACCCGCAATCCGACACCGAATCCTTGCTGACCAATGCCAGCGGTTCCTTGGCGTCCGCCGCGGTCATGCTTGGTAATTTTGCAGGTGTGCTGGAGGGGTCAAACCGCAATGCCCTGCTGGGCATTGCGCAAGTGGTCATGTTGGGGGAGTTGGCGGTGAACAAGGCGTTGGATAACGTCGTGCCAATCGATTAATCACTCACGTTAATGATCAAGCAGTCAGCCTTTGCGGCTGACTGCTTTTTTGTTTGCGCCAATGGGAGGCGCGCTACTACAGGTGATCCGCATCAATCACAGCCTTGGCAAACGACTGCGGATCTTCCTGCGGCAAGTTGTGCCCGATACCGCCATTGATCAAACGGAACTGATATTTACCGGTGAAGCGCTTGGCGTAATCCTCAGGCGCCGGGTGCGGTGCGCCGTTGGCGTCGCCTTCCAGCGTGATGGTCGGCACGCTGATTGACGGTGCGGTGGCCAGTTTCTGCTCCAGCGCTGCGTATTTCGCTTCGCCCTGCACCAGGCCCAGACGCCAGCGGTAGTTGAACACGGTGATGTCGACGTGATCCGGGTTCTCCAGCGCTTTGGCAGAGCGGTCGAACGTGGCGTCATCAAACTTCCACTGCGGCGACGCCAGTTGCCAGATCAGCTTGGCGAAGTCGTGGGTGTTTTTCGCGTAGCCGGCGCGACCCCGGTCGGTAGCAAAGTAGAACTGATACCACCACTGCAATTCCGCCTTGGGCGGCAGCGGGTTCTGGCCGGCAGCCTGATTGCCGATCAGGTAGCCGCTGACCGCCACCAGTGCCTTGACCCGTTCCGGCCACAGCGCCGAGACGATGCCCGCCGAGCGTGCGCCCCAGTCATACCCGCCGAGCACCGCTTGCTTGATCTTCAAGGCATCCATGAAGTCGATGACATCACTGGCCAGCGCCGCCGGTTGGCCATTGCGCAGGGTGTCCTTGGAGAGGAACTGTGTATCGCCATAACCGCGCGCATAGGGCATCAATACCCGATAGCCCTTGGCCGCCAGCAAAGGCGCGACTTCATCGTAGCTGTGAATGTCGTAAGGCCAGCCGTGCAGCAGGATCACCACCGGGCCATTGGCCGGGCCGGTTTCGGCGTAGGCGACGTCCAGCACGCCGGCCTTCACATGTTTCAACGGGCCGAAGGGCGAGGGTGCGGAATAGCTTACTGCTGCAGGTTCAGGGGTTTGCGCCTGAGCTGTGCTGAAGGCGCCAAACAAGGAGAAAGCGAGAATCGACAAGCCGAGCGCGGTGCCGGTTTTGCGGGTGTGCAGTGCCATCTTCATGGTGACGTCTCCTGTGCGAGCCTTTGGCCAAGGGTTCTGTATGAATCCTTCAAACCTTCAGTGCATTTAAGCGTAGGGACGTATCTGGCCTGTGTCGAAGTGGGGCGTTGTTGAAAGGCGCTGTATCGCGGCGGGGTTCGTACACAGTGTGATACACCGCGCTAAACCCACTGATCACTGGCCCGAATTCGGCCAAAATAATAAGTCGCTGTTTTAAAACAAAAAATATTTCACTTCGCGCTTCACAAACGTAACGAATGTTGTTAAATTGCGCCCCGTTCTCGCAGCGATCCTCACGGAGCCGCTGACAAGAGCTGTAGGGGCGTCGCCAAGCGGTAAGGCAGCAGGTTTTGATCCTGCCATGCGTTGGTTCGAATCCAGCCGCCCCTGCCATCTATTGAAAAACGCCAACTTCGCAAGAAGTTGGCGTTTTTTTATGCCTGCGATTTGGCCCGGTAGAGCAGGGCGGGCGAGTACAGCGCCGAAGCACCGCACTCGCCAACCACTCAGTGCGGTGCGCGGGGGATGGTTTTCATCAGGTCTTCTGGGCTGATGTGGCCGACCACGCTGCCCGGTTGCGGCAGGTTGAGGATGTGGCCCTTCATCTTGCCAATGATGTGCATCTCGCACGGCTTGCAGTCGAACTTCAGCGTCAGCACTTCATCGCCGTGGATCAACTGCATCGGCGCGACTTTGGTGCGCACGCCGGTCACGCCTTTGGCCTGTTTCGGGCACAGGTTGAAGGAGAAGCGCAGGCAGTGTTTGGTGATCATCACCGGCACTTCGCCTGGTTCTTCGTGCGCTTCGTACGCGGCGTCGATCAGCTTCACGCCGTGACGATGATAGAAGTCGCGCGCCTTCTGGTTGTAGACGTTGGCCAGGAAGGTAAGGTGCGAATCCGGGTACACCGGCGGCGGGCTGGTTTCAGCTTTACGGCTACCACGCGGGTGAGCGGCGATGCGTGCGGCAGTCAGCGCTTCGATCACTTCACGGCGCAGGGCTTTGAGCTGCGAGTTAGGAATGAAGAACGCCTGTGGTGCATCCAGTTTGATGTCGGTGGCGTGGTACTGCGTGGTGCCCAACTGGCCGAGCAGATCGCGCAGTTGCTCCAGCGCCTGCTCAGGCTTGTTGGCGACGCCGAACGGGCCGTTCAGGGTGACGCTGGCGCTGATGCCTTCTTCGCTGGTGGCGGTGATTTCCAGCTGCTCTTCACGCAAGCGTGCAAACCAGCTCAGCGCCACGCGGCGTTCGGAAGAAGTCTTTTGCAGTGCCTGCTGCCAGTTGTGATCGAGGTTGCGATTCAACGGGTGATTCGGACGCAGCTTGAACAGGCCTTCCGGCATCTCGTTCGGCTCGACGCGATAGCGGTAGCGCTTCTCGCCGTCTTCATCGAACTCGCCTTTGGCTTCGGCGATGTTGGCGCGGAAACCGACCACTTCACGCTTGACCAGCACGTTCAAGCCATCGCCGTTGGACAGCGGCTCGTGGGTCACGACCTGCATGTCACGCTTGCCGACTTTCTCGACCGTGCCCACCGGCAAACCGGTGAAGGTCGGCGAATCGAAGGCGCCGATGTCGATTTTGCGATCGGTGACGAAGTAATCGGTGCTACCACGATGGAAAGTCTTTTCCGGGTCCGGCAGGAAGAAGTGCGCGGTACGGCCGCTGGAAGCGCGGGCCAGATCCGGGCGATCTTCGAGTACGTCGTCGAGGCGCTGGCGGTAATAGGCCGTGATGTTCTTCACGTAGCCCATGTCTTTGTAGCGACCTTCGATCTTGAACGAACGCACACCGGCTTCGACCAGGGCGCGGATGTTGGCGCTCTGGTTGTTGTCCTTCATCGACAGAAGGTGTTTTTCGTAGGCGATCACGCCACCCTTTTCATCTTTGAGGGTGTACGGCAAACGGCAGGCCTGCGAGCAGTCACCACGGTTGGCGCTGCGGCCGGTCTGCGCGTGGGAAATGTTGCACTGGCCGGAGAAGGCCACGCACAGCGCGCCATGGATGAAGAATTCGATGGCGGCATCGGTTTCGTCGGCGATGGCGCGGATTTCTTGCAGATTCAGCTCGCGAGCCAGTACCAGTTGCGAGAAACCGGCCTGATCGAGGAACTTCGCTCGCTCAAGGGTGCGGATATCGGTCTGGGTCGAGGCGTGCAGTTCGATCGGCGGAATGTCCAGTTCCATCACGCCCAGATCCTGAACGATCAGCGCATCGACGCCCGCGTCGTACAACTGATGGATCAGCTTGCGCGCCGGCTCCAGTTCGTTGTCGTGCAGGATGGTGTTGATGGTGGTGAAGATCCGCGCGTGATACTTGCGGGCGAACTCCACCAGTTCGGCGATTTCGCTCACTTCGTTGCAGGCGTTGTGGCGCGCGCCGAAGCTCGGGCCGCCAATGTACACGGCGTCGGCGCCGTGCAGGATCGCCTCACGGGCGATGGCGACATCGCGGGCAGGGCTGAGCAATTCCAGATGATGCTTGGGCAAGGACATAGTTTTTTTAGTCAGGCTGTCACGGTTAGGCGCGCATTCTACCCGCGAAACGCGCGCCCGGCACGCCTGTGCTGCCCGATGGCTATTGCAGACCTGGTCTCGCTTTTGTAGGAGCTGCGGCACGCTGCGATCTTTTGATCTTGATTTCAAAGATCAAAAGATCGCAGCCTCGTTCCACTCGACAGCTCCTACAGGGCGTTAGGGTGTGACGTCAGGCCTTGGCGGCCATCGCAGTCACTTCCACACGCATGCCTTCGACGGCCAGCGAGGCGACGCCCACCGCTGCACGCACTGGCCACGGCTTGGCGAAGAAACGTTTGTACACTTCGTTGAACGCCGCACGATCAGCCATGTCGGTGAGGTAGATAGTCAGGTGCATCACCCGATCCATCGAACTGCCGGCACGTTCCAGTGCGACTTTCAGCGCTTGCAGCGTGCATTCGCTTTGCTCGGTAATACCACCCAGTTCCAGGCTGCCATCGGCACGGGTCGGAATCTGCGTGGAGACCATGATCCCGCCAAAGGTCGCGACGTCGGAGGAAATCGAGTCGGCGTCCGGGTCCGGAGTGAAAGTGATGTCTTGGTTGCCCATGCTGATCTCTTGTTTGAGTGAGTAAAAGTTTGCGCCAGTTTACAGATTCACTGGCGACATGGCCCGTTCGCGCAAACGGCACGGATCAGACCGGCTGTGTGGCCGCTTCTGCCGCCATCGCCAACCGCACACTTGGCCTGTCGGCGATGCGCTTAATGTAGGCGGCCAGCACCGGCCAGTTCTCAATATCGATGTTGAATGTCGGTAGCCAGGTGAGGACGGTAAACAGGTAGGCGTCGGCCACGCCGAAGGTACTCATCAAATAGTCCTGTGTTGCGAGCATCTGGCTCAGTAACTCCAAACGCGAAAACAGTTTGTGTTTGAAGAGCGACTTGATCGATTCCGGGATCTGACTGTTAAACAGCGGCGCACTGCCGCCATGAATTTCGCTGCTGATGAAGTTCAGATGTTCCTGCAAACGCGAACGCTCCCACACACCATTGGCCGGCGCCAGCGCACTACCAGGAACCTGATCGACAAGGAACTGCAGGATCGCCGGCCCCTCCGTCAGCACCTCGCCGTTATCCAGCACCAACGCTGCCACATACCCCTTGGGATTGATCTCACGAAAATCACGCCCGTCGGCGGTGCGTTTGGTCTGGTTGTTGACGCGAATCAGCTCGAACGGCAGCCCCAGTTCCCGGAGCACAATGTGCGGTGATAGAGAACAGGTCATCGGTGCGAAATACAGTTTCATGGCAGTTCCTTGTGGAGAAAGGACGCCAGGATCCAATGTCACTGAGCGTTTCGCAAAGGTCATTTCGAGTGTTAGCGTATGACAAAATCTCATGAGTATTGAACGTCATATGGTCGCCAGATTGCCCTCCTTGAATGGTTTGAGAGCCTTCGAGTCCGCTGCTCGGCACATGAGCTTTACTTTGGCTGCGCAGGAGCTGAACGTCACGCAAACCGCGATCAGTCATCAGATACGTCGACTCGAAGATGAGCTTGGCGTGCCTCTGTTTCTGCGGTTGAAGGACGGTTTGGCGCTCACGGCAGACGGGCATGCCTACTTGCCCGGCATCCGTTCGGCGTTTCACGAATTGCGCTATTCAACGGAGCAATTGCTGGCGTCGCGCAACAACAGCGTGCTGACCATCAGCACCTTGGTGTCGGTGGCATCCAAGTGGTTGCTGCCGCGCCTGCCTTCATTTCAGCAGGCATTTCCTGAGATTGAAGTACGAGTCAGCGCTTCTACCGATCTGGTGGATTTTCGCAAGGGTGGCATTGATGCCGCGATTCGCTATGGCCGAGGTGACTGGAAGGGCCTGCGTGCCGATTTTTTGATGTCCGATGAGATTTTTCCCGTGTGCAGCCCCGCGTTACTCGGTGGGACAAAGGCCTTGAATGCGCCTGCTGATTTGGCCCATCACACGATGCTGCAAGTTAGTGGTATGACCGGCGGAGACTGGAGCGTCTGGCTCAGCGCAGCGGGCCAGCCAGCGCAACTGGCCCAAGGACCACGGTTGACCTTCGATCTGGCAATGATGGCCGTACAGGCCGCCGTTGACGGGCAGGGGGTTTGCATCGGGCGCTCGACCTATGTCGACGACGACCTGCAGGCCGGGCGACTGGTGGCGCCTTTTGCTCTGCGCTTGAAGGATGATCTGGGTTTCTATCTGGTGACACCTCATGAAACCGCCGACTCTAAAAAGATCGTCGCCTTGCGGACATGGTTGCTGGCGCAGCAGCAGAACAGCGAAAGGTTTGTATAAGCGTGTATCAATCACGCCCGTGTACACACGCCAATAACAAATACCGGGTTTAAGACACATCAGCCATACATGCCCCGCGCAAAGTAGCGGTCACCACACCACTACGTACAAGAGGGCAACACTATGCGCCGTCCACTGTTTCTGGCTACCGCTGTAATACTCACTTCGATGACCGCGATCGCACACGCCGCTGACACGCAACCCAAGAGCTGGCAACAAGGCCTGAGCCGCACGGATCTGGTTCGCCAGGATCTGGGCGCCGCCGATCGCGAAGTCATTCAGGCACGGGTCGATTTCGAGCCAGGCGTGACCTCGCCAAGGCACGCACACCCGGGTGTCGAAGTCGCGTATGTGATCAGCGGCACTTTCGAATATCAACTTGAGGGCAGGGCGGCAGTGACGCTGAAGGCCGGGGATTCACTGTTCATACCGGAAGGTGTTGCGCACATCGCCAAAAACATCGGTACGGACAAGGGGTCGGAGTTGGCGACTTACATCGTCAAGAAGGGCGAGCCCGTGTTGATTCTCAAACCGTAGGCTTCAATGGAGCGTCACTGCCCGGCGACTTTCGCCAATCCTGATCCGGTCGAGCGCCCGGTTCAACGCATCAAGGGCATCGAGAAGGGCTTTGGCTTCAGCCTCTCGACCATCGCCCCACAGGCGTTCGGCCATTTTGTTCAAGGCCTGAATTGAGCGCTCGATTTCTGCGGCAGTTGCGGCCTCTTTGCTGACGGGCTGTTTCTTGGGCATTCAGTGATTTTCCCGCGTGGCATTGCGTAGCGTGCAGTTATACCGGTTGACCTGCATGCCGCGCTCGGGCGGAACGACCCAGTTGCCCTCATCGGTGATCACGCCTTTTGCGGCGCAGGCGAATTGTCCGCGTGAATGATCGTGAGTCGGGAACAGCGCTCCGTCGGCATAGTCACGGGCGGTCACGACAGCGTCGGGCGATGGGTGCTGGCAGGGTGGGAGGGTTATTTCTCGCATGGCCCGATTCTAATGAAAGTTGGCCTGTGACTGAAAGCGGGCCAGGTTGAATGTCGGCATATTTCTCTGGCACGAGCACTGAGGCTCGGCTCCGGGAAAGTCTGATCATGCAGAAGAGGGCTCGGGGAAGGTGCGGATGTTGCTGAATCGTGAACCTGTCTCTGAGAGCAATTGAAGCCGGGTCATTGGCCAAACCACACAGCGACTCACTCTATGGGCTGGCTATTTGGCGTGTTTGCATTCGCGCCATCATCAGCGATTACATGCCTGCCATAAGCGCCTCCAGCACCACCCGAACTTTGGGAAGCGTTTCACGGCTTTTGACCCATGCTACATGGATCTCCATTCCCGGGCTTGCCAGCTGTGGAAGTACCTCCACCAGCACCCCTTCCTTGAGCTTTTGGTTTATCAGCCACGACGGCAACTGGGCAATCCCGCAGCCAGCCACAGCGGCCATCATCAGTGCATCGCCATTGCCCACGACCCATTGAGGCGTGATTTGCTTAAGCAGCGTCTCTCCCTGCTCGCCACTGTAACGCCAGGGACTGATGTTGCCGTCCAGCCAGCCATAAGCCATGCACTGATGGTGCTTGAGATCCTGCTCGGACAGCGGGACACCATGGCGGGCCAGGTAGTCGGGCGATGCACAGAAGAGATGTTGTTCTCTGGCAAGCAGGCGATGCTCTATCGTTTGTGGCCAGACATCCGCGTCTCCGATACGCACGACAATGTCCACACCCTCCTTGAACGGATCGCCGAAACCTTCACTGAACGTTATGTGGGGTATCAGCATTGGATGAGCTTTGCCAAATTGCAGGAGGATTGGCAGCACCTGTGCGCGACCCAACGCGCTCGGCAGATCGATGCGTACTCGACCGCGAGGCTCGGCATTTTCGCCTTGAAGTGAACGTTCGGCGTTCTCCAGATCGGCAAGCACACCCGTACATGTACGCAGAAACGCAACGCCCGCATCCGTCAGCGCCAATTTTCGCGTTGTACGCTGAAGCAATTGAGCGCCCAGTCTTTTTTCCAGCCGGGCGATGCTTTTGCTGATGGCCGACGCGGTCAGGTTCATTTTCTCGGCGGCCGCCGTGAAGCTGCCGAATTGCGAAACACAGACGAACACATCAATCCCCTTCAAGCGTTCAGAGGAAAACATAGGCAGTCCTTATTCATGAATTCAATTCCAGCCAATAGATAAAAACCATCCTAAATCAGAACTTAAGTCAGCAGTAAGCTATGTCTATCTGCGCGAGCTGATCGTGAGGCTTGCGCTTTAAACATGGATGATGAGGCTCGAATGCTGGCTACGTTGAAAACCTATCCCTCTACCATCAACCTACTGCTTTGTGCGTCACTGGTACTGACACTCGCTCGCGCGATCACGCTGCCGTACCTGGTCATTTATTTGTCGGGCAACTTTGGTTTGAGCATCGCCGATATCGGTCTGGTCATCGGCAGTACGCTGATCATCGGCTCGTTGCTGAGCATGTACGGCGGGTTTTTGGTGGACACACTGTCCAATTACCGGCTCATTCTGACGTTCTGTGGTCTGTTCACATTGGGGTTTTTCGGGGCGTTAGTGGCACCCGAACTCTGGCTTTTTTATCTCAGCCTGGTGTCGATCAATCTCGCGTACTCGGTGATCGATATCGCCGTGAAATCAGCCTTTGGCACCCTGCTACCCGTCGCGCAGCGCAGTGAAGTGTTTTCGATCAAATACACGCTGACCAATATCGGCTATGCCGTCGGACCGTTTCTGGGCGCGTGGTTGGCCGGTGTGAACGTCAGCCTGCCGTTTCTAATATCTGCGGGGCTGGGGGCCGGGTTCTTCCTGGTCTACTGCGTGTGGGGCGATAAAAGCGTGGTAACTGTCGAGCCGCACCGTCAAGACACCCCGTTCCTGGCGGTTGGTCAACTTATGCTGCGTGATTACCGGTTGGTTTGTTTTACCTTGGGCGGATTACTCAGCGCGGTGGTGTTCGGGCAGTTCACCGCCTATCTTTCGCAATACCTGATCGTCACCACCACGGCCCAGACTACCTACCGAATTATCAGCACCGTTGTCGCGACGAATGCCCTGATGGTGATCGCTCTGCAATACACCATCGGCAAACGAATTTCCCGGCAGTACTTGAATCTTTGGCTGGCGAGCGGACTGTTTATGTTCATCCTCGGGCTGGCAGGTTTCGCGATGTCCCACACTTTGACGTTCTGGGTGTTGTCCATGGCAATTTTCACGCTGGGTGAAATCATCGTATTCCCTGCCGAATTCATGTTCATCGACAGCATCGCGCCGAGCCATCTACGGGGCATGTACTACGCCGCCCAAAACCTGAGCAACGTAGGCGCAGCGCTAGGGCCCGTCCTTTGCGGAATAGTGCTGGCCACGCAGCCGGCGCACTATATTTTCTACATGCTTATATTTTTCGTGATTACCGGGGGAATGTTGTACTGCATGGGAATCACCATGGCTGGCAGAGCAAAGGCTGAATGTATCAAATGAATATCACCCACTGTCTTGGGATGTAAGTCGGCGACAGGCAATGGCAGCTTCCGGACGATTACAGCCCGTCAGGAGGGCCTTACTTTGTGTACCTCGCAAATATCGATGCGCACCATTGTCCTCGAATACTGTTAATCGCCGATGGCAGGAAAATTCCTACAAGTCGAAGGGAAGGCTCCTACGGGAATACTCTCTCCAAAAGACCAAGATTGTCTCGTCGCCCAGGTAGATGGCTTGTAAATCACGACGCATTCCGCGCCGGACAACCATCCAGACTTACGCGACGGGTTCGTATCTTACTTTTGGAGTTGTCCCATGAATCGCAAAGCTCTCGCTATCGCTGTACTGGCTGCCGCCTCTGGCGCCCAGTTCGCCAACGCCGCCGACGGCACCATCAATTTCAATGGCGAGCTGGTCAACCAGACCTGCACCATCTCTGTTGACGGCGTGGTTTCCCCTGCTGTCGCCACCGTGACCCTTCCAACCATCTCCACGGGTCTGCTGACTACTGCTGGGCAGGTTGAAGGCCAGACCGGTTTCAACATCCAGTTGAGCAGCTGCGTGGGTACCGCGACCACCGCTGCGGCGTTCTTCAACGCCGGTTCGACCGTTGACCCGGTCAGCGGCAACCTGAACAACATGACCGGCACCGCGAACAACGTGCAGCTACAACTGGTTGACCAGCAGGGCGGTGCAGTGATTCAGGCGGGTAACACCAACCAGATCACCAAAACCACTCGCAACACCATCGACGGCACTGGCGCGGCCAACATGCCGTACGCCGTGCAATACATCGCCACTGGCGCAACCACGCCGGGCACCGTGGTCAGCTCCGTGACCTACAACGTCGACTACCAGTAAGCCGATAGCCCTCTGACGTGCCCTGAACCATGAGGTAAGGGCCCGTCTGAGTGCGGCAAAAGAGGTGCGTCATGCGTTATGCAAGTCTGTTTCGAGTCAGTGCAGTGTTGATGCTGTGCATGCTGATGTATTCGCAAGCCAAGGCCGGTGTGGTGATCACCGGGACGCGTCTGGTGTACCCAGCGAGTCAGAAAGAAGTCACCGTCAAATTGAACAACAACGGCGCGCGTCCCGTGCTGGTGCAATCGTGGGTCGACAGCGGTGATATCCAATCGAGTCCTACCAGCTCCAAGTCGCCGTTTGTGCTGTCTCCACCGGTGTCGCGTATCGACCCGAGCAAGGGCCAAAGCCTGCGCCTGATGTTCACCGGCGCAGCGTTACCGACCAACAAGGAGTCGGTGTTCTGGCTCAACGTGCTGGAAATCCCGCCGAAGGCCGAAGGCCCGACGGATCTCAACATGCTGCAAATGGCTTTCCGTTCACGGATCAAGATCTTCTATCGCCCCGACGGTCTGCCGGGTAATCCCAACGAGGCGATGCAGCAGGTGCAATGGAAAGTCGTGCCGGCGGACAAGGGTTTTGCCTTGCAGGCATTCAATCCGAGCGCGTTCCACATGTCCCAGGTCGAACTGGCCCTGACAGTTGGCGCACAACGTTTCGAGAGTGAGAACGGCATGGTCGGTCCGGGTGAAACCAAGACATTTGCCTTGCCAACACTCAAGTCGATGCCCGGTGCTGCGGCGCAGGTCGAGTTCAACGCCATCAATGACTACGGCGCTTTGGTGCCGTTAAAGCAACCGCTCAAGCCCTGACTTTCCCGCGAACGTTTTTAGCGCACGAGTAACCTATGAAGACTCTTCCATGCCTGGGCGCGCGCCTGCAGGCACGACCTCGCTTTGCCCTGAATCCGCTGACCGCTCTGGTTCTCCAGACACTGGCCGGTGTTTCAGGTGCGTTCGCCACCCAGGCATGGGCCGAAGACGTGCAGTTCAACGACGCGTTTCTGCCTGAGGATTCGCGCAGCCTCGATCTGGCTGCTTATCAGCAGGGCAACCCGGTGTTGCCCGGCGAGTACCGTGCCGACATCGCGGTCAACGGTAAACTGATGACGCGTCAGGACATCCGCATCAATGCCGAAGCCGATGGCAGCCACCCGACGGTGTGCTTCAGCCGTGGCTTACTGGAATTGATCGGCGTGGATTTTCGTCGCCTGTCCGCTGAAGCGATGGCGAGCGTTGAAAGCGGCGCCTCATGCCTGGATATCGTGCAATTGATCGAAGGCGCGAGTGCAACGTTTTCGCCCTCCAATCAGCAACTCGACATCAGTATTCCGCAGGTTGCCTTGCGCCGCGATGCGCGTGGTTATGTCAGTCCAGAACTATGGGATCGCGGCGTGACCGCCGGGACTCTGAGCTACAACTTCAACGCCAACCACAACAAGACCGACAGCGGCAATTACGACTCGGCGTATCTGGGGCTGAATGCCGGGTTGAACATCGGTGACTGGCGTCTGCGCCACAATGGTTCGGCGAGTTGGGACAAGTCCAACGGTCATAATTATCAGGTGCTCAACACCTACGCCCAGCGCGATGTCACCTCGCTCAAGAGTCAGTTGACGGTGGGCGAAGCCAACACCAGTGGCGAGATTTTCGACACCTTGGCCTATCGCGGTGTGCAACTGGGCACCGACGATCGCATGCTGCCGGAATCTCAGCGCGGCTATGCGCCGGTGATCCGTGGCATCGCCCGCACCAGCGCGCGAGTCGCTGTGCGGCAGGCCGGCAATCTGCTGTATGAAACCACGGTGGCGCCGGGCGCCTTCGTGATCGATGACCTGTACTCGACCGGTTATGGCGGCGACCTCGAGGTGACCGTCTACGAAGCCGACGGCAGCGAGCAATCGTTCATCGTGCCATTTGCCTCGACTGCGCAATTGCTGCGTCCGGGGACCTCGCGTTTCAGCGTGACTGCCGGGGAAACCCGCAATAACTATATCGACAGCCAGGCAAAGCTTTTTCAGGGCACCTATCAGCGTGGTCTGAGCAATATTTTCACCGGTTACGGTGGATCGCAACTGAGCGATGACTACCGTGCGGCGCTCGGTGGCCTGGCGTTCAGCACGCCGGTCGGGGCGATGGCGGTGGACGTTACTCATGCGCAGACCGACCTCAAGAGCGGCACCGCCACTGGCCAGAGTGCGCGCTTGAGCTACAGCAAAAACATCCTCAGCACCGGCAGTAATTTCGCCGTGGCAGCCACCCGTTTTTCCACGGAAAACTACCTGGATTTCAGCAACGCCGTGCAGTTGATCGATGCTGAACGCAACGGCCTGGACAGCAGCCTTTACGGTCGCCCGCGCAGTCGTCTGTCTCTGACCGCCAACCAGAGCTTGGGCGACTGGGGCCAGGTGGCCTTCAACGGTTTCACCCAAAACTACTGGAACCTGCCGGGTCGCGATGTGCAGTACCAGTTAAGTTACAACAAGCAGCACGGTTCGGTGAGTTATGGCGTCAGCGCCAATCGGGCGCGCATGGGCATGGGCGAGATGGACACCAGCTTGCTGTTTACCGTGAGCATGCCGCTGGAGTTCGGCTCCACGGTCAATCGCCCGCAACTGTCGGCGCGGGTCATGCGTGACACCCATGGCACTTACAGCGAGCAAGCGACGCTCAGCGGCACCGCCGGTGAAGACCGTCAGTACAACTATGGCGTGACGGCCGGCCATGACGGCGCAACTCGCGCCAACAGTACCTCGGTCAACGGTCAGTACATCGGCCCCAAAGCCATCGTCGGCGCCACCGTCAGCCGTGGTGAGGGCTACGACAGCCTGTCGCTGAATGCCAGCGGCAGCGTGGTCGCGCACCCGAACGGCGTGACGCTGACCCCGTATCGCGGCGAAACCATGGCGGTCCTCACCGCCGAAGGCGCCGAGGGCGCGAAGGTGGTGGGCTTCCCGGGCTTGCGTCTCGATAAGCGTGGCAACGCGGTGGTGCCGTACTTGCGTCCTTATGAGCTGAACGAAGTGGCGATCGATCCGTTGGGCACCGACATGAACGTCGAGTTGAGCGAAACCAGTCAGCAGGTCGCGCCGCGTGCCGGCGCTGTGGTGGCGCTCAAATACGGTACGCAAAACGGTCAAGCGCTGTTGCTCAACGTCACGTTGGCCGACGGCAGCAGCCTGCCGTTCGGCGCCAGCGTGGTCGATGACCGTGGCGTGTCGGTCGGTGTGGTCGGGCAGGGCGGTCAGCTCTACGCCCGGGTCAAGGACAACGCGCGCCGACTGTTGATCAGTTGGGGCACTCAGGCCGGTCAGCAATGCGCATTGCCATTGCCGTCGGTGAAAAGCGCAGGCAAGCAACTGCAGCAAGTGGATGCAGTGTGCTCGGTCGCTCAAACAGATAATCGCGTTGCTTCTGTGAACAGCGCACCGGAGTACAAGTGATGAAAAAAATCGGATTGTTCAAGTCGAGTCTGGCGGTGGCCGGGCTGACGTTGATGGCGGGCGCGGCACTGGCTGACTGCAACTTCATTGACGGGACATCAACCATGGTCAGAACGCAGCCGCTGCTGGGCGGCAATTTGACGGTGGGGCGCGATGTACCGTTGGGTGCGGAAATTTATCGGCAGACGTTCCAGGCGGCGAATTCTGTACGGCTGTCTTGTTCCGCCGGTTTGTACAACATTGAAACCCGTCGAGGTCTGCCGGTCAAACCGCTGGCCTTGTCCTCCTGGGCTGGATCGCCTTGGGCAGGCAATGTCTATCAGACCGGCGTTCCCGGCATTGGCATTGCCATTTGGTACGCCGGTAATGCATTGCCATATACCGGCAATGGATCCAACTGTGGCGGTGGCGTCAACGCTTGCGTCTGGAACATCCAGGGCACACTGGCGTTCGATATATCGTTTATCAAAATAGGTGAAGTATCACCTGGCACGATTCAGGGGGCACAGTTACCGACGGTGGATCAGCGCTGGCAGTCAAGCAACAACATTGAACTCAGCCGGGTCAATTTTTCTGGCGCAATCAACATCGTCTCGCGCACCTGTTCGACACCAGACGTGTCAGTGCCGATGGGCACGCACAGGCTCAACGAATTTTCCGGCAAGAACTCGTTCACGCCGTGGAAGGATTTCTCGATTGCCCTGAACAACTGCCCGGCGTTCCACGGTTATTACCAAGGCACCGGTCCGCGCTGGTTAAGCGACGGCAGTAGTAACAACCTCGACTCGCGCAAGAATAACGTACTGCAGGTTCGCCTGGATCCGACCCGTGCAGCAATCACCCCCAACCTCGGGATCATGAGCCTTAACCCAAGCGCCCCCGGCGAAGATCCGGCGGCTACCGGAGTCGGCCTGCAAGTAGCCGACAGTCATGGTACGCCATTACCGCTGGCCACTTTGCGCGCCAGTGGCATCACTCCGCGTGCCGTCGAGGGCGCCAGTTACACTATCCCGCTGAAGGCTCGCTACATCCAGACCGAAGACAGCATCACCGCCGGCCCGGCCAATGCAACAGCCACCTTTACCATCAACTACTACTAACGAGCCATATTTGCATACGATTGAGCGTCAATTGGCCTTCGACGCGCCTTGGGCGATTCGGGTAAGGGAGGGAAGCCGCACTGGAGGGTTAAATCGGCATGGACAGAGGTGTGCTCATCAGTTCGTGGGCAGAGTCTGAATGTCCTCACGCTTATCAACTCCTTTGAACTCTCCACGGAATTGATCCGTCCTCTGCTCTGAGGGGCGCAGGCCAACCGTGCTGCGTAGCCCCATCCGATATGCAGGGGTGACCGACATGAATGCCTTCAAGAACCAACTGACGCCGGCTCAAGAATCCAGATTGCTCGCCCTGGATGCCTGGCATCGCGCGTTGGAAAATCGCCAACTGCGCATGGAGTGTCCTGATGCTTATCACGATGCACTGCTGCGTCATACGGATGAGATGGATCGCCTCGGCATGCTGACCTGGGCCGAGTGGCATGACTTGCGCGTGGAGGCTGACAGAGCGTATCTGCGAGCGGTCGCCGGAGAGGACTATCACTGAAGCATTTGCGTTCATGGCGATGTCGGAACCCTGGAACGTCGCAGCTATTCAAGAAAACAGGAGATCGTCATGCCCGAACCGTTGACCTCGTCCGACGCGCCTTTTCGAACCTGGTTCGCCCGATTCTCAGGCCCTGGATGGGGCGGACGGGTTTTCTGGGCAGTGCTGATTGGCGTAACTGTTTTGCTGTTGATCAGCGGCTATGGCGCTTTCGTCGGTGCCAACAAACAAAATCTGTATTTTGCCTTCCTCGGTGGAATGTCCGGCTTCGCCGCGACAGCGGCCGGTGCCGTTGCAGCGATTGCGTTGCGCAATATCGCTGCACGTACTCAAGACACCATGCTCGGGTTTGCCGCCGGCATGATGCTCGCCGCCAGTTCTTTTTCGCTGATCCTTCCCGGCATCGAGGCGGCGCAAGCGCTGTGCGGCAATCAACTGCTTGCCGCATGTGTTGTCGTTGCAGGGTTGGCGCTGGGCGTGGGGTTGATGGTTGGCCTGGATCGTTTCGTCCCCCACGAGCACGATAAAAGTGGCCGTCGCGGGCCTGAATCCAAGCGCATCAATCGGGTCTGGTTGTTCGTTTTGGCGATCACGCTGCACAACCTGCCGGAAGGCATGGCCATCGGTGTGAGTTTCGCCAACGGTGACATGCAGGTGGGCTTGCCTCTGACCACCGCCATTGCCATTCAAGACATCCCCGAAGGTTTGGCTGTCGCGTTGGCGTTACGCGTGACGGGCATTTCCGCACTGCGCGCGGCGCTGATCGCCGTCGGGTCAGGATTGATGGAGCCGATCGGCGCTATTGTCGGCCTGGGTATATCCAGCAGCTTCGCGCTGGGTTATCCCATCGCCCTCGGTCTGGCTGCCGGCGCGATGATTTTCGTGGTGTCCCACGAAGTGATTCCCGAGACCCACCGCAATGGCCACGAAACCCCTGCGACGCTTGGCTTGATGCTTGGATTCGGGGTGATGATGTTTCTCGATACCGCCCTGGGATAGAGCCCGTCGTCAGTCTCGCCAGAGTCGCCGCAAATCTGATGACTGAGGAAAGGGGGGCTGATGACGTTGAATGTCGAGATCCAATATCCCGGTTTGATATCTTCAGCGTAGACATCCTGGTGAGGTTTTTGTCACCAGAGCTTTTCCGGCCGGGTCCTCAGCATTCACAGAGGGCTTTTTTGCATCTGTAAAACGCAAATGCAGAGTCAAGGCAATGATGAACGAGCAGATGAGGCCACAGATTCAATGGCGTGTTTAGCTTGGGCAACGCTGAGTTCACTCGGCAAGCTCGCACCATTCTTGGCCGCAAGAATCTCGGCCATCACGCTGACGGCGATTTCCGCAGGCGTCTTGCTGCCGATGTAGAGGCCGATCGGTCCGTGCAAACGCTCCAGCGAGGCCTGGGTCTCACCAAAATGCTCGATCAGGCGTTCGCGACGCAGCTGGCTGTTGCGCCGCGAGCCTATGGCGCCGATGTAAAACGCCGGGCCATGGAGGGCTTCGAGCAGCGCCAGATCGTCGAGTTTCGGGTCATGACTCAAAGCGACGATGCAGGTTCGCAGATCGACCGCGAAGTCGCGGACCACGTCATCCGGCATGCCGACGATGCGCTCCACGCCGTCTACCGCCCAAGTCTCGATGTATTCCGGACGTGGATCGCAAACCGCTACCTTGAAGCCGTTGAACAACGCCATGGTGGCCAGGTACTCGGACAATGCGCCGGCACCGATCATGAGCATCCGATAGCCCGGTCCCAGCGTATTTAGCATCTGTTGGCCGTCAAACGTGAACTGCTCCGGGGTCGCCGTGGGTGCGAGCGTCACCTGGCCGGACGCCACTGCCAGGCAGCGGCGCACCAGCCGCCCGCCATCCAGATGGATCAGCAGTTCATCGAGCGACTGCCAGGACGGGCTGAACTCGAGGATCAGTTCAAGCGTGCCACCGCAGGGCAAGCCGAATCGATGCGCCTCATCGGCGCTGACGCCATAGCGCACCACTTGCGGTGCGCTGTCGTCAAAACCACTGCCGCCATGGGCCGTGGTATAGCGATGGATCAAATCGTCTTCGATACAGCCCCCGGACACGCTGCCCACCACTCGACCGTCGTTACGCAAGGCCATCATCGACCCTGTCGGGCGCGGCGAAGAACCCCAGGTGCGCGCCACCGTTGCGAGCAGTACACGCTCGCCGGCGGCGAGCCAGTCCCGCGCCGTGCGCAGGACCAGCAAGTCGATGCTTTCCATCGGGCTCTCCTCTTAGCGCATGTGCAGGATGATCGGGCTGCTGCTGGCCGGATCGGTGTGTTCGCGCAGCTTGCCAACCGCCTGTGCATCAACAGCACTGCCCTGATTACCCCAGGTGCTGCGCATGAATGTCAGTACCTCAGCAATTTGCTGATCCGATAACTGCTCGCGGAATGCCGGCATGCGATAGGCGTCCGGTACACCGGCAGCCACGACACGCTGCGAACCATTAAGGGTGATGTTGATCGCCGAGGCACTTTCTTTGGCCAGCGCAGAATTGGCACCCGCCAGCGGTGGCATCCATTGCGATTGTCCCTTGCCGTCCAGGCCGTGGCAGGAGGCGCAGCGCGTCTCGTAGGTGTGGGCGCCCGGCGCATTCAGGCGCGTCGCTGCCGAGACCTCTTGATACTGCCATGGCTGCCCGTCGCGCTGGCGGTCCCCAGGCAACGACTTGAGATAACGGGCAATGGCCGTCAGGTCTTCGTCGCTCATGAACTGCGTGGAGTTGTTGAACGCCTCGGTCATCGAGCCGTAGACCACCGCGTGCCTGTTGCGACCGGTCTTGAGGAACTGCACGATTTCCGGTTCGCTCCATCGACCCAGGCCTGTGTTGTGGTCATCGCGCAGGCTCGGCGCGTACCAGCCATCGAGCAAGGCGCCAGCGAGGTAAGGCGTACCGGATTCATCCAGCGCCTTCTCGTTGAACGCCAAGCCACGCGGCGTATGGCAACTGCCGCAGTGCCCGGCGCCCTGAACGAGGTAAGCGCCGCGGTTCCACACTTCATCCTGCGACGGTTTGGCCACGTAGGGCTCGGCGTCGACAAACACACCGTTCCACAGCGCAATCGGCCAACGCAGGTTCAGCGGAAAGGGAATGGCACTCGGGATGTTCGCCTGTTTGACGGGTGCCACGCCTTTCATGAAGAACGCATACAGCGCTCGCACGTCGTCATCACTGAGCTTGGCGTAAGACGGGTAGGGCATTGCCGGGTACAAACGTCGGCTCTCGGGTGCCACGCCGTGGCGCACGGCACGGTCGAAGTCCGCCAGGCTGTAGTGGCCGATGCCGGTTTCTGTGTCCGGGGTGATATTGGTCGCATGGATCGCGCCCAGCGGTGTGCCCATTTCCAGGCCGCCGGCGAACGGCGCACCACCTGGCACGCTGTGGCAAGCCACGCAATCGCTAAGCCTGGCGACGTATTCGCCACGGGCGACCAGCGTCGGTTCGATGTCGGCCGCAGCGATCGGTTGGCTTTCAAGGGGCGAGGCGGGCTCGCGGGTGACATACCAGGCCAGCAGGCCTGCCGCGACCAGGCACGGCACTGCCAGCCAGCCAGCGGTTCTTACGAATCGGCTGTTATTCATGGACGCTCCGGCGTTGATCAGGTGAAGGTGTGTCGGCTCATGGGCAGGCTGCGGACCCGTTGCCCGGTCAGCGTTGCCACTGCGTTCGCGACGGCTGGCGCCACGGCCGGCAACGGTGGTTCGCCGATACCGCCCATTTTTTCCCCGCTCTCGATGACACGCACGTGTACCCGTGCCATCCGCGCTGGCGGCAGGATCGGATACAAGTCGTAGTTGCGCGCCCGAGGTTTACCATCAATCCACACGGACTCTTCCACCAGCGTCTGGGACAGTCCCAACGCCACCGCGCCATTGACCTGAGCGTCGACAATCGCCGGGTTGACGATGCTGCCGGGGTCAATCGCCTGCCAGATGTCGTGGACCTTGACCTGGCCATTTTCGATGGACACCTCGGCGATCACGGCCGTCTCTGTACCGAACGGCGAAGCCATCGCCACGCCTCGCGCACGTTTGCTGCCGTCCTCGGCAGTAAACGGCCCGCGCTTCCAGCCGCCCGACAACTCACCCACTGCTTGCAGCAGCGTGGTCAGGCGCGGGTTGTCGCGCAGCAAACGCAGGCGCAGTTCGAACGGGTCCTTGCCACCCTTGTCGGCCAGTTCGTCAAGGAACGACTCATAGAAGAAGTCGTTGAGGGAATTGCCCACCGAACGCCAGTAACCGAGCATCGCCGGGCCTTTGACGTAGATCTGTGCAATCCGTTTGTTGGGGATTGCGTAGGACTTGCCCGACAACCCTTCAAGCGCCGTAGGGTCGAGCTTTTCACCTTGCTTGCCGGCGATGGCTTCAGTGGGACCTTCAGTGGCACTGATCGCTTCGATTGCCAGCGGCCAGCCGTCGCTATCAAGCGCCGCGCGGAAATTCACTGCGGCAACGGGACGGAGCACATCTCGCAGGAACTCTTCTTCTCGACTCCAGATCAGTTTGACCGGGCGGCCAACTGCCTTGGACAGCTCGATCGCCTGAGGATAGGGGCTGGCTGAGTCGTAGAGGAAATGTCGACCGAAGAATCCGCCCAGCAATGGCGAATGCAAGGTAATGCGAGACGCATCGAGCCCTGTGCGTTTGGCGATATCCGCACGGAACATGTCCGGTGCCTGATTAGGCAGCCAGACTTCCAGCGAACCGTCCGGATTGAATCTGGCGAGCGCAGAGGGCGGTTCCAACTGTCCGTGGTTCAGATATTGGTTATGGTAGGTGGCATCGACGCGGGACTTGGCATCGCCAAGAATCGAAGCCACATCCCCTTGGGTTTCATCATCTTTGGCAGGCCCTTTGTCATCGGCGAGTCGCTTGAGCCACGCATCGCTGGAAAAGTCGGCGGGCATCGGCCGCACTTTGCTGTCGGCCATTGGCTCTTGCCAGTCGACTTGAATCGCCTCCACCGCACGTTTTGCGTGCCACCAACGCTCGGCGACTACCGCCACGGCACCCGGCAGACGATGCACGGAATGCACGCCTTTCATTGCCTTGACCTGATCTTCGTTGCGCAGGTTGCCCACCGTCATACCCAGGCGCGGGGCATGCTGAACGGCGGCATGGAGCATGCCGTCGACCTTCAGATCGATGCTGTAAAGCGCCTTGCCCGTGGACTTGTCATAGGCATCGACGCGCTTGACCGGTTTACCGATCCAGCGAAACTGGCTCGGATCACGCAGCTTCACAGAGGCCGGATCGGGAACCGGCAGATCCATCGCGCGCTCGGCCAATTCACCGTACGTCAACGAGCGGCCCGACTTGGCATGTACGACTTTGCCAGGTTCGGTGGTCAACTCGGCGACCGGCACGCCAAGCTTTTCTGCACCCGCCAGTAAAAGCATGGCGCGGGCAAGTGCGCCGAGGCGCCGCATCACCGGGTAACTCATGCGCACCGACATACTGCCGCCGGTGACACGCATGCCGTTTTCCATCACCACATAGGCCTCGCCGGGCGGTGCGGCTTCGACCAGGAAGGTCGACGGGTCCGCATCCAGTTCTTCGCCGACAATCTGCGCCATCGCGGTGAACGTACCTTGGCCGCCTTCCATGAACGGGCACAGCAGACGCACGCGATTGTCCGGGCGGATCTCCAGAAACGCGGGAACCTGTGTGCCGCGCTCGAGCGGTGCAGTCGCCGCCGCTGCAGCTTGCACACGTGTCGAACCGAGCGGCAGGCCAAAGCCGAGCACCAGTGCGCCCACAGCGGTACCGGTCAAGAAGCGTCTGCGCGACACATTCACCGGATCGTGCAGATCAAGCGCTGGTACTTCCTGGGGAGGGTCGATACGGACATTCATCACGCTTCTCCCTTGCCGGCAAGCTCATGCATCGCGGCATGAATGGCGTTGTAAGTGCCGCAGCGGCACAGGTTGACCATCGCGGCGTCAATCTGTGCATCACTCGGCTTGGGGTTTTGTTTGAGCAGGGCCGTGGCGGCCATCACCTGGCCGGACTGGCAGTAGCCGCATTGGGCGACTTGCAGATCGACCCAGGTCGAGACGACCCTTTTGCCCACGTCATCGGCTTCGATGGCCTCAATGGTGGTGACCTCGCGGCCGACCACACCAGCCACTGGCGTGACGCACGAGCGCACGACATTGCCGTCCACCAGCACGGAGCAGGCGCCGCATTGCGCCAGTCCGCAGCCGTACTTGGTACCGGTCATGCCCAGATCATCGCGGATCACCCACAGCAGGGGGGTATCGGCGTCGGCATCGACCTGATAGGTCTTCTGGTTGATTCGTAGTTCCATGGTTCACCCGCTTGATCATCGGTTGACGTGAATTTTTATAAGCGGTGAAACGCTGCGAGGCGCATCACCGGTAAAGCGTGTCGTTCGCTCAACTGGCCGTGTTGTCGAGCGCTTGCGCCTCGAATGGCTGGCCACGCAGCAGCGAAATGTCACGACTGGGCGCGGTCCCAAACAGGCGGCCATATTCGCGGCTGAACTGCGAAGGACTTTCATACCCGACAGCAAATGCCGCTCGCGAAACGTCCAGACGCTCCATCAACATCAGCCGACGGGCCTCGTTCAGCCGCAGCCACTTCTGGTATTGCAGCGGGCTCATGCCGGTGAGCTGGCGGAAATGATGGTGAAAGGTGGGAGCGCTCATTTGCACTCGCGCCGCCAGATCATCGATGCGCAATGCATCGGTGAAGTTGACCTTGAGCCAGTCGATGGCTTTGGCGATGCGATAACCCTGGCCATCGACAGCCGTGATCTGCCGCAGCCGTGCCCCTTGATCGGTATAGAGCAGCCGATAGTGGATTTCCCGCAGGATCAGCGGCGCGAGCACCGGGATCGCCTCGGGCTCATCGAGCAATGCCAGCAGGCGATCGAGCGCACCTTCCAGGGCGGTCGACATAGTGCCAATGCCTGCGCCTGTGCCGGTGGAGGGTTGTCGCTTCGCAGGCATGCCAACCTTGGTGATGACCTCGGCGAGCATGCTCACATCCAGTTTCAGCACGAGCCCGACACAAGGCTGTTCGGGACTGGCTAGCATCACTTCGGAATTGGCTGGCAGGTCCAGCGACGTGACCAGAAACCGCGAAGGGCCGTAGCGGTAGCCTTCGCCACCGACCCACAAGCGCTTTTCCCCACGGCCTACGAGAATGAGGCTTGGTTCGATCATGCACACGACAGGGGGTGCCGGCTGGTCGCGACGAAACAGCGACAGCCCGGGTATGGACGTGACGAAATCACCCGGTGCGCTCACGCGCGGGTCAATGTTCAACGCCAAAGGTGATTCATGGCGCATGGGGGTATCCATCATGGCGGGTCGCTCCTGTTGACCGAACTCTAATCCGCTGCAGAGGCGTTTCCTATCCACCACCCTGCATCCTCAGAGGATCAGGCAAGCATTCAAGAGGAATGCACTAGGGCAGAGGCGGATCGACCGGGAGAATGTGTCTATCTGTTACAGGGGAGTGCCCGTATGGGCGACAAACTGCTTGAACCCCTGCGCATCACATCCACACGTTTTTCGCACCAAAGGTAGTTCCCATGACTTCTCCCTCTACAGAAAAACGCGGCTGGAGCGCGGTGCTTGCCATGTCGTTGGCCGCATTCGCCCTGGTCGCTTCAGAGTTCATGCCCGTCAGCCTGCTGACACCCATTGCGGCAGACCTGCACATCACGGAAGGCCAGGCAGGGCAGGGTATTTCCGTGTCCGGTGCCTTTGCATTGATCACAAGCCTGGTCATTGCATCGATCGCCGCTCGCGTAGAACGCAAGAAGTTGCTGCTGTGTCTGACCTTGCTGATGATCGTGTCAGGCACGGTCGTCGCGCTCGCGCCAGGCTATCCTTCATTCATGATCGGACGTGCTTTGATCGGCATAGCCATCGGCGGTTTCTGGTCATTGTCGGCGGCGACGGCAATGCGTTTGGTAAAGCCTGATCAGGTTTCCCGAGCGCTGGCCATCGTCAATGGAGGTAACGCTCTGGCCACGGTAATCGCCGCACCGGCGGGCGCGTTCCTTGGCTCGCTGATAGGCTGGCGCGGCGCTTTCTTCTGTGTGGTTCCTGTTGCAGTGCTTGCAGCCGTATGGCTGCTGATCAGCCTGCCGTCGTTCAGTGCTGAGCGCCAGGCAGGTAGCGGTAACGTTCTGCGGCTGATGAAGCAGTTGCCAGTCGCATTGGGGATGGTCGCGGTGAGCGTGTTTTTCATGGGGCAGTTCATGCTGTTCACTTATCTGCGGCCATTTCTTGAGGGCGTGACTGGCGTCAGTGTCTCAACGTTGTCCTTCATGCTGCTGGGGCTGGGACTTGCAGGGTTTATCGGCACCTTTCTGATCGAAAGGTTTATGGGGAGCAGCCTGTACCGCACGCTGACAGTTATCCCGCTGATCATGGCTGGCATCGCACTGGCTCTGGTGAACTTCGGCGAATCGCCGGTACTGACCGCTGTGCTGCTTGGCCTCTGGGGATTGGTCGCTACGGCCGCTCCGGTCGGATGGTGGACATGGCTGGCGAAAACGCTGCCTGATGATGCGGAAGCCGGAGGAGGCTTGCTTGTGGCTATCGTCCAACTGGCTATCGCTGGCGGTGCAATCATTGGTGGCCTGGCATTTGATCTGAGCGGTTACAAGGCCACATTCGAGCTCAGCGCAGCCGTGTTGGTCGCCGCTTCTGCGCTTGCTTGGCTAGCGGGTCGCCATGCCACCGAAGTTCATCTTGTCGGGTCGAACGCGACGGCCTGAAGAGATCGGGAAGGTGGCGTGCACCGATGCATTATTGAGTAAGCAAAGACTGCAAACCCTTGTGACCATCAACGATCAGGCTTCGAATCAACGCCTGATAGTGCTCTGCGGTATTCGGTTCCTGAAGGTCGAAACCTGCTGACCAGGTGACAAGGGTTTGTTCTTGTCCCGTGATCGCTACCAAACGTACCGTTGCGACATAGTTGTCCAGAGGCAGCGGCGCTTCCTCGATACAGTAGGACAGCGTTAAGGCGCGGTCATCGACCGACAATAAGCGCTCTCTGACAACCGCCCCGTCAGACAATGTCAGTTTGCGCAGACAACCGACTAATCCATCAGGTTCACCTCCTTCGATGCTGCTTTGTGCAATCGAGGGATGCCATTTATGGATCTCACCAAACTGCTTCACCACACTCCAGACGCGTTTTACATCGCTGTTCAGGACAGCGGAAAAATCAACCATTGGCATTGTCTACACCCTTTAAATGAACAGTTGGTCGATCCCGGAATCAGGTCCGCCGGGACCGGTTGATGCTTACACGTCGAACTGGTGATAAACCTTGGCGATCACCTTCCAGACGCCGTCAATTTTGATCAGCGTCAGGTAGTCGTTGTAGTCAGCGCCAATCGCATCGTTTTCCATGTCTACACGCACCACAGCGGTGGTCGGCGTGATTGCCAATACGTCGAGCCGGGTGGTGATTTCGGGTGCACTGCCGTTCTTTTCAACGAAATCAAACAGGTTGTTGATCGGGCCGCCGAGCAACTCTCCATTGGTGAAACCGTACATCACCGCGTGTTCATGGAAGGCTTGCGCAACGCTTTCAGCACTACCGATCCGGAGACCTTCAACATACTGATTGGCGATGGCGATGACAGCGTTGTACTCGGCGGTTGGTACTGCTTTGATGTTTTTCGACATGGTTCTTTCCTTTCAATGAAGGCGAGCTACAGCGGTTCCGATCAGAACCGCACGCGGCTTCATGCACTTGGGTGGGTGTGGTAGATCTTGCTGACGATCGTCCACTTGCCTTGCACCTTCAGCAGGTTGAAGAAGTCGGTGAAGCGAAACCCCGAAATGTCGTCGGTATCCACTCGGGCACTGGCTGCGGTGCCGACGATATCGATGCGAACGATTGCGGCTTTGGCTTCGGGAGAGGGGCGAAAGACGCTATCGATGACGTCGTACAGGTTCTGAATCGCGCCGCCGACGAGCTTGTCGCCGTCAACGCCAAACAGGGTCGCCTGCTCGTTGAATGCAGGCTTCATCAGCGTGCTGTCTGCCTTTGCGCCACCTTCGTTGTACTGGCTAAGCACCTCGACGATTGCGTTGTATTCCTGAACGTAGGTTGGAACGGACATGATGTATTCCTGAGTGAATAAATTAACGATGACAGCGAAGCGGCGGGCGGGCGTCATGACTGACCGATCGTCACCAATCCTGGCGGGTCGGTGAGATGATCAAGTCGTTGACGGTGACGTTTTCCGGTTGGTTGAGTGCGTAAATCACCGCTCGGGCGATATCGTCAGGTGCGATGGCGATCCGGTTCAGTTGCTGGGCAGCCTTGCGCCCCTCGGGGTCACTGACCTTGTCGGCCCAACCCGTATTGATCACGCCAGGGCTGACGGTATTGACGCGGATACCATGCTGCACGCCAAGCTCCTTGCGCATGGACTCGGTCATGGCCTGAACGAAAAACTTGGTAGCGCTGTAAACACCTGCGGCCGGTCCGACCTGGTGGCCCGCAACGGAATCCATGTTGAGGATCTGCCCGGACTTGTGCTCCAGCATCAACGGCAGCACCGCCGCAATAGCGTTGAGATAACCTTTGATATTTACGTCGATCATCTTTTCCCAATCCTGCACAGCCAGATCGACCCAGTTTGAGAACAGCATCAGCCCGGCGTTGTTCACCAGAATGTCGACGGTGCCGTAGGTTTCCCGGGCAAACCTGGCGAGTGCCTGGGTTTGATCCGGTTGAGTTACGTCAGTGGTAAAAGCGACCACCTCACTTCCGGCCTCGCGCAGTTCGCAGACGAAGGATTCCAGGCCTTTTTCATCGAGTGCGGCGGCAACGACACGTACACCGTGTGCTGCCAGTGCGCGGGTGGTTGCCGCGCCGATACCGGAGGACGCGCCGGTGACGATGGCGACCTTGTTTTGCAGATAGTTCATGCTCACACCTCATTGCGGGAATGCGATTGCGCTCCCTGCGCCCTGCTTGGCGCAGGAAATGGCTACTCAGGACTCAAGCGTTAGCGGTTGGCCAATCGATGTAACCTTTGGCGCCACCGCCGTAGTAGCTTTCGCGTGGCGCGATGGTCAGCTCGATGCCGCGACGCAGGCGCTCCACGAGATCGGGGTTGGAAATGAACAATCGACCAAACGCCACCGCGTCAATCCGGCCCTGCGCCCGACGCTCAAGTGCCATCGCCAGGTCGTAGTTGTTATTGCCGATGAACGCCCCTGCAAACTGCGCACTCAATGCATCCAGATCTACATCGTCAGGGACCGTGCGGGAAGTGGCCGTGGCGCCTTCAACGAAATGCAGGTAGGCCAGATTGAAGTTATTGAGTTGCTGGATCAGGTAGCCGTAAGTCGCCATGACGTTGCTGTCGGGAGGCGTATTACCGGCATCCGGCGTGACGGGCGAAAGGCGAATGCCGACGCGCTCGTTGCCCCAGATCGAAACCACGGCCTCGGTAACTTCTAGCGTCAGTCGTGCGCGGTTCTCGATGGAACCGCCGTATTGGTCGGTGCGTTGATTGGTGGAATCGCGAAGGAACTGATCGAGCAGATAGCTGTTGGCGGAATGGACCTCCACGCCATCGAAACCGGCCCGTTTGGCATTCTCTGCAGCCAGTTTGTATTGCTCGATGATGCCGGAAATCTCCGAGGTCTCAAGCGCACGAGGCATCGACACCTCGACAAAGCCCTTTTCGGTGTAAGTGCTACCTTCAGCCTTGATAGCCGAAGGCGCCACGGGTGCATCGCCGTTGGGCTGTAACTCGACGCTGGAAAAACGCCCCACGTGCCACAACTGGCTGACGATCTTGCCACCTGCCGCGTGCACGGCGTCGGTGACTTTTTTCCAGCCGGCGACCTGTTCTTCCGACCAGATCCCCGGCGTCATTGCATAGCCACGCCCTTGAGCCGAAATGTTCGTTGCCTCGGCAATGATCAGGCCGGCGCTGGCACGCTGAGCGTAATAAGTCGCATGCATTTCATTGGGTACGCCGTCGTCGGCCATTCGGCTACGTGTCACAGGTGCCATGACAATTCGGTTGGCCAATTGCAGCGCGCCCATTTGCATGGGTGAAAAAAGATCGGTTTCAAAGGCAATATCAGTCATAAAATCTCCAGTTAATTAGACCGGTCGTCTAGTAGGGTGCTAAATAAAAACGCCCCTATGGCAGCAGGCGCTTACTTGTGATCCGCCAGTGCTTAGCCGCATGCTGCTGGATGAGCCCGTGAAGGCTCCAGTTCGACTTTTTCCCACTTTGCGATCACCAGCGGCGCAATGGCATTACCCAATACATTCAGCGTGGTGGTGCCGCTGTCGATAATCCTGAAAATGCCGGCGATCAATGCCACACCCTCCAATGGAAGACCGGCAGATGCCAATGTGGCGGACAAGATGATGATGGCAAAACCCGGCACTCCTGCCGCCCCCTTTGAGGTCAGCACCATAGTCACCACCAGCAGGATCTGCTGGGACAGCGACAAGTCGATGCCATAAAGTTGCGCCACAAAGATCGTCGCCACCCCGAGAAAAATCGACGCACCATCGAGATTGAACGCATACCCCACCGGCACTACGAAACTGACGATCCGGCGCGGCACACCGTAGCTCTCCAGCTTGGTCATCAATTGCGGCATGACGGCTGCTGAGGCGGCGCTCGAAAACGCGAGGATCAGTTCATTGCGGAAGTACCGGATCAATTTGAAAATGTTTTCGCCAATCAAGTAGCAAATGCCACCCAGCACGACCAGTGCGAAAACAATCAGTGCCAGATATACAACGCCAATCAACTTGAGCAGGGGCAGCAGTGAGGCGAAACCAAAAGTCGCCACGGTCGCGCCGATCATGCCAAACACCCCGATCGGCGCGTAGGCCATGACGATGGAGACTACCTTGAACATCGCGTCCGAAATACTTTGAACCAGTGCGATGACGGGTGCGCTTTTGTCTCTCGGTAAAGCATTCAATGCCAGGCCGAAAAGAACGGCAAAAAACAGCACTGACAGTAACTTCGCCTCCGACATCGCCACCAATACATTGTCTGGAACGATGTTCTGCAAAATGACTAGCGCCCCTTTGGACGGCTCCATGTTGATGGCTGCAGAGCTATGCGAGACGCCAGAAATATCGGTACCTGTTCCGGGCTCGAAGAGGTTCGCAAAACACAACCCTATGACGATCGCCAGCGAGGTAATCGCAAAGAAGTAGCCGAGCGACTTAATGCCCATACGTCCAAACGACTTGCTGTCTCCACCGCCAGCAATACCCAGGATCATGCAACAGAACACAATCGGCACAACCACCATCTTCATCATCTTGATGAAGATGTCGCCGAGCGGTTTCAGAATCTCCGCGCTAACCCATGTTTGATATTGCGGATGCGTATTGAAGTACCAACCGACAAGCACGCCAAGCAACAGCCCGGCAACGATTTGCCACACCAGGGGAATACGTTTCATGTCTAGCCTTCTTGTTGGAATGAAAGGTCTGCGTCTATTCGCAGTTGCTAGAGTCATGAGCTTCCAGCTCACTTGAGATCCAATGGCACAACACAGTTGTGCCATTGATGTGCTTATTTCGCGAAGAGCTGGCTCATATCCTTGAATGCCTTGAACTCCAAAGCGTTGCCGCATGGATCAAACAGAAACATGGTGGCTTGTTCGCCCACCTGACCTTTGAAACGGATGTACGGTTCGATCACAAACTCGGTTCCGAAAGACTTGAGCCGCTCGGCCAGCGCTTCCCATTGCTCCCAACCCAGGATGATGCCGAAGTGCGGAACGGGAACGTCGTGACCATCGACCGGATTGCTGTGAACGCTCTCTTGCGAGGCGGTTTTCGGGTGCTCGTGGATCACCAGTTGGTGACCATAGAAGTCGAAATCGACCCACTGGCTGCTGGAGCGCCCTTCTTCAAGACCAAAAACCTCACCGTAAAAGGTCCGCGCTGAAGACAAGTCGTAAACAGGGATTGCAAGGTGGAAAGGCGAGAGGCTCATCAGAACTCCAAGTGTTTTTTGTTGGTTGGCGAACATTCCCACCGTCATTGGCTCTCTGGGTTCAGCCGTTGTCGGGGATGGGAAGTATCGTAGGTCGTATAACCAAACATAAAAATCAATATATATTTCTTAGAAACACAATTATTATTTGTGAATGATCAAAGAACTGAAGACACTCATTGCGGTGGCGCGGGAAGGCACTTTTGCCGCTGCCGGCAACAAGATCGGCCTCACTCAGGCGGCCGTCAGCGCACAGATCCAGCGCCTGGAGGCTGAGCTCGGTTTCGAAATTTTCGACAGAAAAGGGCGCACAGCCCACCTCAACAAAATGGGCCAGCAAATACTCCTGCAAGCGCAAGAGCTGCTCAGACTTTACGAAAGTCTGGGCTCAACGACGGTGGGGCAACCTCCAAGCGTGCTGGTGAACATTGGTGCTATCGCGTCCGTACAGCGTTCCTGTCTGCCCGATGCGCTGGCCAAATTTCACCAGCAATGTCCGCAGTGCCGCACGCGTGTCATCCCTGGGTTGTCGATGGAGTTGGTGAACCTCGTCGATGCCGGCGAAATCGACATGGCCGCTATCATTCGCCCTCCGTTTTCACTGCAAAGCGATCTGCGCTGGACGACGTTGGCGCTTGAGCCTTACCGTCTGATCGTGCCGCGCGATGTGCCCGGTGAGGACTGGTCGAAACTGCTTTCCAGCCAGCCATTCATTCGTTATGACCGATCATCCTTCGGCGGCCGACAGGTTGATCGCTTCCTGCGACAGATGCATTTCAACCTGCATGAAGTTTGCGAACTGGATGAGTTGGAGGCCATCGTCAAACTGGTCGAAAACGGCGTTGGCGTTGCGCTGGTACCGCAAACTACGCCGAATCCTGTATGGCCAGCAGGTGTCCGGGCACTCGACCTGGGCGTGCACACCTTTCACCGTGATATCGGACTGATACATCGATCTCGCCGAAGCTTTACTGAATCTGTGCGGACACTGGCTGACCTGATCAGTGATCAATTCAAGCGTGGCTTTTAACGAAGAGAGTTTTTCTCCAATGACCGCTGGGGTTCCAGCCAGTCAGAATGAAGCTGCGCAGAACGCTCTTGCAGCCATTCAATGAAAACCTGAACCTGGGGGCCATGCAAGATTGAAAACCGCAGCTTCGGCCTCCTCCCGATCATCATCTGTCGGCGCAGCCGCATACATGGCATTGCCGAAAGCCCGCAGTTGAAGCGATAGCCGACTGAATATGACCGGCTAGCGTTGCGTGCATCGCGGGATTCGCTGTCGGGCCTCGCTCAGTGCTCTGCACTACTACCCCCAATTCGGCAGCATCGGAAGTCTGGCCCGGGGCCGGGTTGTAGTTGCAGTCGTGCCAAGCTTGGCGCGCGGAATGGATTTTCATGCTGCCGTCCTCTTCAGTACCCTTTTTTTTCGCCCTATGTTCGCGAGCAGCACGCATGAACGCCAGCAAGCGGGAGCGGGCCGAGTACGTTGCCAAGGGCGTGTTTCGTCGAAAAGCCCCGACAAGTTCGGGACTTTTTTATGCGCGGAGAAAAAGAGAGGGCGACCGCAATGATTGCGCCCTGTGGGCGTCGGCGGCCCGGCGTAGGCCGCCCACGCTTCGATGAGCACTCGGTAGTCGGCGGACTGGGCATTGTGAGGCGTGGGCATAATTTGTGAAGTCTGCTTGGTTGACGCCCAGTTCGGTCGCCACCACTTTTTTCACATGTTGTTCGAACGTTTCCATGTTCATTCCCTTGCGGTTGGATGCGTACCACGAAACAGTGGCCGGCCCGCGCCGACCACTGGGCTCTTGCGCCATTGCGAGGCGTATCAGACCGCCGTCAGATGCATGAAACCACCGGAGAAGCGCCCGCTTTCCGGGACGAAACACAGCACGCGCTGCCCTTTGTGCAGGCGTCCGGACTCAAGCAGCTCGTGGATCATGATGTAGATCGACGCCGAGCCGGTGTTGCCACGCTGGGACAGGTTGGTGAACCAGCGCTCCTGGGGAATCGCCAATTCGGTGTTTTCCATGCACTCGACAATCGGTTTGCGGAAGTATTCCGATGACATGTGCGGCAGGAACCAGTCGATGGCCTCGGGCGACAGGTTGTACTTGATCATCACCTCCTTGAGCGGCTTGCCGAGGGTGTAATTCACCACGTTCTCGTTCAGCAGCCGCACGTCCTGCTTGATTGCGAAAATCGAGCGCGACGCCCTTTCCTCAGAGGGCAGCCGCATCCAGCCGGTCAAGCTGTCGTCCTCGGCCTTTTCCGCGCCGGCGTACATGCAGGTCGGCAATTCGTTGGCGTAGGAAAAGATGTCTATCCAGTCGATACGTAGCGACAGGCTGCCGGCCCGTGGTTGGTTCTCGAGCAGAAAGGCCCCGGCCCCGTCGGATAGCATCCAGCGCAGGAAGTCTTTGTCGAAGGCGATTTCCGGGCGGGCCACCATCTGCGCCACCAGCGCCTCGTTTTCCGCATCGAAATTGCGCGCATGCAGCACCGGCGAAACCACCTCCGACGCTGTGGCCACTGCCTTGCGGCTGGCTCCCGCAAGCACCGACAGGTAGGCATATTTCAGCGCGGTGAGGCCCGCCAGGCAGATGCCGGCGGTGGACACCACCTCACAAGGTTTGTTGCCCAGTTCGCCATGCACCATCACGCCATGGTTGGGCATCAGTTGGTCCGGCAAGGTGGTGCCGGTGGACAGGCATTCCATGGCGTCCAGGGTAAAACCGTCGCCCACCAGGCCCTTGATCGCCTCGGCGGTTATTTGCGCGTTAGTGAAACGGGGAACACCAGTCTCCGGGTCCAGCACATAATAGCGTTGCTTGATTCCGTTATTACGCAACACCACCTGCCGAGACCGTGAAGGTCGCCCGCCCACATACCCTAGAATGCTCTCCATCGTATCGTTATCAACCGCCTCTCCCGGCATATAAGTGGATGTTTTCGTAATATAGACAAACGATTTACTCATGATTATTTCACTCTTCAGATTCAAAATTTAGTTGCGAACCGGACGGCTGTTCGTAATAACGCTGCAACTCATTGAGGCGCGTCCGGATAAAGGGATGAAGCAAACGGCGTAACACCAGTGAGATAGGCAGGACGGTCATGATGACCAACAATAGATAAACGATGAATAAGCACAGCAAGATGCGCCGTAGCCATTGTCCATACTTGCCGAAACGGCAAATTATTCCCGACCAGAACTTGAAGCCTTTATAGGCCGCACGCTCGCTGAGTATCAGCCCGGGATTGACGGTCGCCGCCCCCAGTCCAGCCAGCATCGGCCCTTCGGCTTTCTCTTTATTGGCATACAGGGCGGCATTCAATGCCCGCCCGAAACGTGCGGCGCCCTGGACATCCTGGGCGCTAATCCCGGCCTTGGGCAGGCCGAGGAATGACTCGCGGTTGCCGGTGAACATCCAACGCGGCGTGGTAATCAGGGTGGCGAAGGTATTGGCCCGGTCGGTTAGCACCACGTTGTCGCGCAACCGCGCGCCGGCCTCATCCAGCAGACGCTTGACCGCCTCCTGGGCCATCAGCCACATGTTGCGGCAGGCGATCACCGTGACCACCGGGCGCCCGGCCAGCAGGCGCTTGCCTTCCGCGCTCTTGAGAAACGCGGTGATCAGCGGTGATGGCGACAGATACCAGACCTGATACGCAAGGATCACCAAGTCGAAGGGCTGAGTGTGATTCGTATACACCGGTTCGATGGCCGGCGGGCTGAGCTGCACGGTCTCGGGAAACACGTCGAAAAACTTGCCCACCGGCCAGGGAAACGGATAGGCAACCCGGGGCTTGAGCACCACTTCATGCACCTTAACCTCCTGTGTCGAACGTAGAGGCGAGATCAGGCTTTCGACCACTTCGCTCAACTGACCGCTTTGCGAATAGCGAACCACAAGAACATGTTTCATAAGTGCAGGGACCTTTTGCTTTTCAACTACACAAACACGCCATAGATTCGAATGGCAGTTCTGTAGAGCGAGATGCACCACCCCGGATAGCTTGTCGGGGTAATGGCACACCAAGTTTTTAACGTTTGATTTTTATTCGGGACGAGCGAATGCAGTACGTCGCTAGTGGCGCACGCAATAGAAGAGGGGCGTCAACTCGCAGATAACCGAGGAGGCTCTCTGGCGAAAGTCGATATACGAGTGGGTGGGATTGTTCTGGTAGGCTTTTGCGCGGTTCAACTGCGGCTCATCCGTGATCTTGTACATCATGTAACTCCTGGTTCTAGCTTTGGCAGACTGGATTCCTTCCAGTTCTTCACAGACGAACTCTAGATACTTATTGTGGCCTGTCAAATAAGTGCGACGAATTTATCGCGTGCCCTCGATTCAGTGGCGCGAATACACGATGGCGCTGTCGGGCCAGGACGTGATGTAACTCCCATGTTATGCAGGTGTCCCGAATTTTGTATAACGGTAATTTCTGTTCAATTTCGCTCGTATGCAAAGGAAGGGAGAAGGCCGAGAGCAGTAAGGCGAAGTTTTTCGATTTCTTCATTTATCTGTCCATAGAACGCTAAAAATTCGCCGTGGTTAAACCTCGCGCGCTGCGATTGCGCACCTATTCATGGCCTAGACATTGATGGAGGTCTTTTCGTTTTTGGCTCCACCACACCCATTGCTCCGAGCTGGGAGTGCTGATGGGGCTGAATCAAATCTGCAGGTCACGGCCTGTCGTATTCCTAACTCCCTGACGGGGAGGAACCGAGATGTCCAACATGCCAGACAAACCAGACACATGGGCGATAGCGCTTGCGTGGTTGAGCCAGCATTCGCCGATCCCGGAGTGAACCTCGCGGCGAAGTGGCAAACCCTATCTCATGACACTCGCACTCGCTTCCGTGAAGAAACCGCGGAGATCCCAATCGCCAGATGCGTCCGGCTCGGGTACAGCAACGACACAGGGCGAGGGGCCGGGCGATAGGGCTTTAGAATTTCCACCAAACGGCCACTGTCCAGATGCTCGACCACGCTAATGTCCTGTTGCTCTGACCGGACAAAAAGTTGACGCCTCGATGGGAGGCCAGGTCGGCCCGGTCAGTCACGCCCAGCACCCTGTTGATACCAGGGTAGGTGGCGGTGAATTCTTTAAGGCTTTTGATAAATTCCATTAACGAACACAAGATCCGTCCTGTGATCGATCAGGCATATCCGTTCGAGAAAGCACGAGAAGCCTACGAGCATCTCGCGTGGGGAGCATTTGGGAAGGTGGTGATAAAAAACGCTTAATAATGTTTAAGGCGCCAATCTGGCGCCTCTTTTTGCTTATCTCAGCAGATATATTATTTCCAACATTACTTTGCAGTTTTTCGTGTCTGTTGAGTGATGGCCAAGGCAAAGTCTTCGGGAGTTGGGCTTTCCGGCCACTGGGCTACACCTTCAGGCAACGAAATCCAGGGCTGTTTACGCTTGGTCCAGATGTGTGCCAAGGGCGCCAAACGATCCGCACCGTGGAGTACGCTGGCCCGTAATACACGCATGCCTGGAGCCGCGTCAGTCTCATTGAACAGCCGGGTGAAACACGTACCGCATGCGTACTCGGTCGACGTACGCCCATCCGTTGCATGGATATAAGTGAGCATCCTTCCCGAAGCCTCAATCGCCTGAGCGGGACAGAGCATATGCAATGCGAACGCACTGCCGCTCCATCGCTGGCAGTTCAGGCAGTGGCATGCATATATAGGTGTAAGTGCTTCAATCTGCAGTTGAAGATGCAGTTGTCCGCATCGGCATTGGCCGGTGAAACCCATGATGTTGCTCCTTATAATGCTGCGCTACGAGTCAGGGGTTCATCATCCATGCTTCTCGAATCCACCAGAAGACAATTAATGGAGCAACCGTTGGTACGGAATAGATGAGCGGGCTGGAATGGGAAAGCCAGCGAGTGTTCCTGGCGGTTCTGCGCAGTGGCAGCCTATCGGGCGCCTCCAGGTTGCTGGGAATTGCGCAGGCAACGGCTCGTCGACGTCTCGACAGCCTTGAAGCGGGTCTGGGCGTGAAGTTATTCACACGAACCTCCTCGGGGCTCGTGCCTACAGCATCGGCACGTGGGCTGGTTCACCATGTCGAATCCATGGCGATGGCTGCCGAGGCGTTCAATCGCATGGCCAGCGCTGAAACGCAGGTCACGAGTGGCACCGTCAGGCTCGCAAGCAGCGCTTTTCTGGGCGTGGAGGTGCTTCCGGGGTTGATGCGTGAGTTTCATTACAAGCATTCAGAATTGAAACTTGAGCTCAGTATCAACGATTCGCTGGAAGACATCGCCCGACAGGAGTCAGACATCGCTGTGCGCCTCGTACGCCCGAGAGAAGCGGAAATAGTCGTGCGACGCGCTGGTGCTTTACGAGTGGGCCTGTTCGCAAGTGCCCACTGCCTTGAGCGCTATGGCGAGCCTGCAAATCTCGAAGAGGTGCGTCGCGCGCCATTGATTGGACCAGATCGCCGTACCGCTGACTTACGCAGACTGGTCGAGGTGGGGCTGTGCGAAGTAGACCAGCCGTTCTCTATCGCCACCGATAACCACCTTGCTCAACTCGCCGCACTCAGAAATGGCCTCGGATTTGGCTTATGCGCTACCACCGTCGCAGCGACCTATGGACTGATCCAGTTATTGCCTGACAGCTTTGGCTTCGACCTTGATGTCTGGATTGCGATGCACAGTGACCTGCGCAAAGTTGGGCGCATCGCCAGAACATTCGAAGCCTTGGGGGAAGCGCTGGCCCTTTATCTGGACGAAAGCAGCGTACAGAGCACAGCCAAACACCCTGAACATCTGGTCGCGAGCAATTTGATTTGAGTAGGCAGCGCCGGTATCAGAAGGGAAGCGTTGCGGAAATGGCTGAAACGATCTAGAGAGTATGAAGCGAAAAATCGCGAACTTCAGAAACGACAAAGCCCCGAAAAATCAGGGCTTTGTCGTATATAAGATGGCGGAGGCGATGGGGCTCGAACTCCGCCAGCGCAGCGATAAACCCGCTCTGTAATGTCGCCTTTTGTGTGCCCAAGCAGCAGGCTGGCGTCACCCACATCGCTGATTTTCGAAGCGGCTTTCGGGCGGATTGTAGTGGTCGAATAGCGACCACCACTCATTGTGAGTGATCCACCCTTGTCCTCCCTGAACGTGGAGGACAGGCCATGAGCACTATTGCTACTTACAGCCATCAGCCTTGGAACAACATCTCTCCACCAGACAGTACGCTCGGATAGTCAAAGCGTGGGTAACAGCCATTGGCCTTGACGCAACGATGTACGGTACTCATTCGCTACGGAAAACCAAAGCATCGCTGATTTATCGGAGGACGAAGATGTCTTGGAATGGCTGAACAGACGGAAGTTTAACCACCCGTTGCGACGGTCGATGCTAGACCGTCGCGATCCACCCCACTAGCGCCGATCACCAAGGGCTGGAAACGACCAATACTTACTACTCAACTCCGTTAGGTTTCATCTGAAAGTAGACGGAGATAAGAGTTGCGGAGTACCAAAAAGAGCAGCCAGCTCGTAGGAATATTCCTACAGTCCAGTCGGAAAAGCCTGAATTTTTGCCGCTAAATTTCCTGTTCAAATCTCTCCTCAATGACTTTCGAGCTCTGGCTTGTTTAAGCCTGTCCTGAAAAAAATCAATGAATGAGAGATTTATGAACAGCATCTACCGAGCTATATGGAATCGCACGCGTACCTATTTTGTGTTGCCGTCGGAGTCGGCGTCTGACGTATTAAAATCGCGCAACAGCCTTGCGCGCTTATCTTCAAAAGCGCCGGTTTTTCCCTTGAGCACGTTGTCTGCCAGCTTGTTGTTGGCTTTTTCCAGCGTGGGGCACGCTGCTGTTATGGTCGTCGACGGGACGACCTATAGCGGTACGGGGACAATGACGACATCAGGTGACAACAACCCTGTATTGCGGGTTATGAATGTCGGTGAGGCGACTTGGAGCAACGGTATTCTCAGCGCTTCAGGCACTGGCTTGGGCGCTGTTCTGGTAGAAAGCAACTCCACGCTGAATTTGATCGGCATGACCGTAAATTCCCTCATGGCCAATACGTCTGGTTTGATGGCGTCTGGCGGCTCTACGGTAAACCTTCAAAACACCCAGATCGCTACACTGGGCAACAGCGTCGCGCTGGATGTCAAAGAAGCAAGCCAGCTACTTGGTAACCATGTGCAGATCAACAGCACAGGCTCGGGCCTGCTCGTGACGAACTCGACGGCCGATGTCAGCAATCTCGATATTGTTACCCACGGATCTTTCGGATTTGCAATTGCAGCATTAGGAACCAGTAACGTCAACGTTCGCGGAGCCACCATTAAAACCACCAATAACAGGGGCTATGGAATATACGCCAACCCAGGCGGGACGGTGGTGGCGAACGATATCGTGATCAGTACCTCGGGCGCCAATGGTATTGGAATGCAGGCCAACGGAGAGGCTGCTCATATAAGCGTGGACGGCGGCAGTATCACCACAAGCGGAACTGGTACTAGTTACGGAGTTCATGCTTATGGAGGGGGGACCGTTGATGTCAATAACATGGACATTGCCTCTAAAAGCGAAGCGATAAGGGCTGACGTTGGAGGGACGGTGAATGTTGAGTCGTCAAACCTGCACTCAACGGGTACTGCCATCACTGTCGCAAGTGGAGGCATTGTCAATGCGAACAATGTGAGTATTAAAAACAGCGGCGCGCGTCCGCCAATGGTTTGGGCGTTTACTGATTCATATGTGAATCTTGTCAACAGCGATATTGAAATGTCGGGGGGGCATGGTATCTATGCAGATACTGGAAATGTAACCCTCGATAACGTTCGTATTCACGGCGAAGTAGGTGGTATGGGGATTGCCGCCCGCTGGGGGGGGGCACCGTTGTGGGCAATAACGTCGATATTGCTATGAGTCTTGCTGATGATAGAGACGAAGAGGACAACATGGGCCTGGCTCTGGGCTCTAGTTCACCTGTTTCCAATATTAGCTTCGATAATTCAAGTATTAAGGTGAATGGCAAATTTGCCACTGCTATTGGCGCTTACGGAGCGGATCAGAAAAACGTCCTGCTTAAGAATACTGTGGTCAGTTCCGATAATGTAGCTATCAAGGCGAGCGACTCCGTTGCTTTTGGTGTGACTGCTGACAGCTCTACCATCGAAGGTAAAACATTAATGGCCGGCGGGACCGCCGAATCGGGAGGACAGCAAGTTGTGAGCGTAGCACTGAGCGCCACTAACGGCTCCCGACTTAAAGGGGATGTGGAGATCGACCGTGATTACACCCTCGACAGCAGCCTTAACCTTAACGAAGCTTCTACCTGGAAAGGCGCATCGACTGGTTTACATAATCTGAGCCTCCGTGGTGGCAGTATGTGGACTATGACTGGCGACTCTTCGGTGAGCGCTCTTTCGTTGAACGACGGCCGTGTCAATTTCGACCACTCCAACGGCTTGTTCAAAACGCTGACGGTGGGCAATTTGAGCGGCAATGGCAGCCTCTTGCTTAACACTGACCTGGCGACGCTACAAGGCGACTTGCTCAAGGTTGAAGGGCAAGTTGACGGGGAGCACACGCTGATCGTTGCCGATTCCGGCCACCAGGCACAGGGTGGTGCACTGATGCTGGTGGATACCAACGGCGGCGCGGGGAAGTTCGATTTGTACGGCGGTAAAGTCGACGTGGGTGCCTTCCGTTATGGCCTCGAGCAGCGTGGCGATGACTGGTACCTGGCCGGCACTGCACAGGATGCGGGCGGTGACGAGGGTCCAGTGGGTGATACCGGTGGCGGTGCGGGCGGTGGCGAGGGGCCAGTGGTTGATACCGGTGGCGGTGCGGGCGATGGCGAGGAGCCAGTGGGTAATACCGGTGGCGGTGCCGGAGGTATAGTTGCGCCCGTTAAACCAGTTATTAGCAATCCTCAGCCGGAGAATCTGAGTAAGGGCGCGAACGCTGCCATCGCTCAACAGGCGGCGGCCACAGGACTCATCGGGGCGCAGATGAATGCCTTGACCAAACGACTGGGCGAGTTGCGTATGGGCAATGATGAGGGTGGTCTGTGGACTCGTGGCTTCGGCAAGGAGCAGCGCATCGATACAGGTTCCAGCCGTGCCTTTGAGCAGCAGGTCAACGGTTTCGAGATCGGTGCCGACAAGGCCATTCCTTTCTACAACGGCAAGCTGTATCTCGGCGGTATGGCCGGACAAGGTGAGGCTCGTCAGAACTTCGGCGAAGGCAGCAAAGGCCAGATCGACAGCGCCATGCTCGGCACCTATGCAACCTACATCGACCAAAACGGCGTGTACGTTGACAGCGTGCTGAAATACACCCACTTGGACAACAAGGTCGACATCACCAGCAATATGGGTAAGAAGGTGGATGGCAAATACAAGAATCACGCAATCGCGGCGAGCGTAGAGGTTGGCAAGCAAATCGATCTTGGACAAGGCTGGTTCGTCGAACCACAACTGGAAGTGCAAGCGTTCCGCGTGGGTAGTGGCGATTACACCGCAAGCAATGGCTTGAAAGTCGAACAGGATGCCGTTACTTCTGTTCAGAGCCGAGTTGGCAGCCTGTTCGGTCGTAACATGAAGCTGGATAACGGTATGACTGTGCAGCCATACGCCAAAGCATCGTGGATTACCGAACATGCCGGTGACAGCCATGTGAGCGTCAACGATGTAAGTCTGGACAGCAAATTGCCAGGTTCGCGGGCGGAAATCGGTGGCGGGGTAATCCTGCAAACCGCCGAGAAACACAAGTTCTTCATCGACGCGGAGTACACCAAAGGCGATGGTATCGAACAGCCTTATTCGGTGAACGTAGGCTACCGCTACGCCTGGTAAAAGCCTCTCTTGAAGGCAGTTTGAAATAAAGCGAATAGGACCCGGATCTTTGAATTCGGGTCTTGTTCGTTTGTATTTTTGTTGATGACAATCGGCAGGTTCATTTCGTTATTTCAGACAAAAAAAAGATTCCTTCCCAGGAAAGTAACCTCCGCCTCTAGCCAATTGGGGCACATGACTAGTACGCATTGACGATTCTGTTGGCCATTGGGCGTTTAGACCACTGTCCGATTATGGCCGAAAGCTGCGTATCGAATGCAGCCACATCCCCATGAGCTTCGAGGTCGAATCAACTAAATTTAAGGGTACGCACCAGTGTCGAAGGGCAGGGTTGCGAAAATGGCCGAAAAGATGCGGAAACGATCCGTAGAGAGAGGAGCCAATTTTCTGAATGCCAGAAACGACAAAGCCCTGAATAATCAGGGCTTTGTCGTATATAAGATGGCGGAGGCGATGGGATTCGAACTCATGGACCTGTTACAGTCGACGGTTTTCAAGACCGTTGCCTTAAACCACTCGGCCACACCTCCGTTGCGTTGCGGGCGCCATAATACCTGAATGAAACACACTGTCAAACTCTCTGCATGGCTTGTTACAGAGCGTCTGTTATGATCTTTGCGACTGAACGTTTCAAACCAACAGGAGTGTCGCCATGCGCGAACAGGATTACGCAGTTAATAACGGCGTGCAGGCTGAGCAGCTAGAGGTTAGCCGCGTCCTGCGCAACACATATGGTCTACTCGCTCTCACCCTCGCATTTAGCGGCGTGATGGCGTTCGTTGCCCAGCAGATGCGTGTTGGCTACCCGAACATTTTCGTGGTGCTGATCGGCTTCTACGGGCTGTTCTTCCTCACCAACAAACTCCGTGATTCTGCGTGGGGCCTGGTGTCGGCGTTTGCCCTGACCGGTTTCATGGGTTTCCTGCTCGGCCCGATCCTTAACCGTTACCTGGGCATGCAGGGCGGCGCTGAAGTGGTCAGCTCGGCGTTCGCGATGACTGCACTGGTGTTTGGTGGTCTGTCGGCCTACGTGCTGATTACCCGCAAGGACATGAGCTTCCTCGGTGGTTTCATCACCGCCGGTTTCTTCGTCCTGCTGGGTGCAACGCTGGCGAGCTTCTTCTTCCAGGTCAGCGGTCTGCAACTGGCGATCAGCGCAGGTTTCGTGCTGTTCTCGTCCGTCTGCATCCTGTTCCAGACCAGCGCCATCATCCACGGCGGTGAGCGTAACTACATCATGGCGACCATCAGCCTGTATGTATCGATCTACAACCTGTTCATCAGCTTGTTGCAGATCTTCGGCATCATGAGCCGCGACGACTGATTACAGTCGATGAAATAACAAAAAACCCGCCTAGGCGGGTTTTTTGTTGTCTGCAGAAAAGGCTATCAATTGATGACGATACTGCCATCGGCCTGTTGCTTGTAGATTGTATAAGGCAACAGCAACGTGTCGAGCACCCCTGAAAATGCAGCATCTACCAGTACGCCGGGTGTCGCGTTGTTGTAATTGAACGCATCGACATCATCCGGACGCTCTGCGTGGAGCAAACAGAAGTCATAGGTCACGCCGCTGTAGATTCGCGGAACAGCGCCGCAGTGGGATTTTTTCTCTTTCAGATAGGCCGCGGCGTCCCGATCGCTGCGAACGACTGTCTGCACAGTCCCGCAACCAACGAGCATCAACGCCGCCAGAATTACTGCCTGAATCTTCATACCGCGAATCCTTCGCTGGAAAAACGTCAATCTAAGCCGAATTTGCAGAAAAAGCACCTAAGCCATCGGCGGCAAGCGGCGTTTGACCGGGGTCTTCTTGACTATTGCTGTATTGGTTTCGGCCAAGGTATTGAGGCGGTCGAGCAGGGTGTCCAGTTGTTCCATCGAGCGCACGTGCAGACGGGCGATAAAGCAGTCCTCGCCAGTGACCTTGTCGCACTCGGTGAACTCGGGAATCGACTGAATCTGACGCTCGACTTCCTGCAGTTGCCCCGGTAGCGGCCGTACCCGGACGATCGCCTGCAATTGATAGCCGAAGCACTTGGGATCGATCTCGACGGTGTAGCCCTTGAGCACGCCGCGCTCCTCCAGCCTGCGCAAACGCTCGGCCACGCTGGGCGATGACAGCCCGCTGATCTGCGCCAGCGCCTTGAGCGAACGCCGCGAATCCTCCATCAATGCGCTGATGAGGATCTGGTCGATATCGTCGGTCATGAACAAACTCCCGCATTAGGCGATTGGTGAGAACTACCCCCGATAAAAAAGGCAGAAAGTGAGTTTAGCCTGCTTTATGCACTGGAGTGGCCCTGTGGCGGCTTGGCATACTTTTGCCACTAACACGGGAGAATAATGATGGACAACACACTGCGTCGCGGCTCGTTTGAAATGACCGCTGCCATGCTCATATCCGGGACGATCGGCTGGTTCGTGCTGGTGTCCGGGCAACCGGTGCTGGATGTGGTGTTCTGGCGCTGCGTGTTCGGTGCCGGCACCTTGTTATTGATCTGCGCAGCATTCGGCTTTCTGCGCCCGGGCATTCTGACCCGCACGACATTTTTGCTGGCCGTGCTTAGCGGCGTGGCGATTGTCGGTAACTGGGTGCTGTTGTTCGCCTCGTACTCTCGGGCCTCGATTGCCATTGGTACAGCCGTATACAACGTTCAGCCATTCATGCTGGTCGGATTGGCGGCGCTGTTTCTCGGCGAGAAGATCACTGTGCAGAAGCTATTCTGGCTGGCGATTTCTTTCATGGGGATGCTGGCGATCGTCAGCGCTCATGGCCAGCAAGGTGAGGGCGGAAACGACTATCTGGTGGGAATTGCGCTGGCATTGGGCGCGGCGTTTCTCTATGCGATTGCGGCGTTGATCATCAAGCGTCTGACCGGCACGCCACCGCACTTGATCGCGCTGATTCAGGTCTGCACCGGTGTGCTGTTGCTCGCACCGTTCGCACACTTTTCTGCAATGCCGCAGGCACCGAGTGCGTGGGCCAGTCTGATTACGTTGGGCATTGTTCATACCGGCCTGATGTACGTGCTGCTTTACGGCGCGATCCAGAAGCTGCCGACGGCATTGACTGGCGCACTGTCCTTCATCTACCCGATTGCCGCGATTTTCGTCGACTGGTTTGCCTTCGGTCATCGCCTGGAAATCCTGCAATGGGTCGGCGTGGCAGCGATTCTGCTGGCGGCGGCCGGCATGCAACAGGGCTGGGGCTTCAAGGCGCGGCGGCTGGCCGCGCAGTGATTCTCAGATGTTCCAGCGCGGTGCGGTTTTCGCCAGGCGCCGGCGCATCTCGCCGATGTTCGCGGCGAGTTGCCGGGTCAACAAACGATAGCCATCCAGCGCGCTGTAGACCGGTGCGTCAAGGCTGGTCTCCTGCAACTCCACTGGCCGATCCAATCGCTGTGCCGCGCCGGATTTCAGGGCGCGGGCCATGCCGATCAACTGCACGCGAATGACCCGATGTTCAGCTTTTAGCGCCGATTGCAGATGAGCCATGGCCTCTGGGTCGTTGGCGTCGGGGCGGGTGTTGCCGAGGATCTCCAGGGTGCTGATGCACATGCGCAGGTTGCGCTGGATGGCATCGAGTTCGGTCATGGAGATTTTCACTTCCTTGGACACCGATGGCATCAGCGAACGCAATTGCACCATCACTGCGCCCAAACGGCTCATCAATTTAAGGTGCTCGTCAGCGCTGACCGGTTGGCCGCTGATGATCCGTCCGTACACCGTGGCGCAGTCGCGCAAGGCATCGGCCAGGTTGTAGCGCCACGAGTACACCGCGTACAACGGCAGGGCGAAGGAAAAAGCCAATGCCAGCGCGATACCGATCAGGATGTCGACCCCACGCCACAAGCCATCGGTGATCGGGTTGTCGCCGTGCCCGGCAACAATGAATACGGTGATCGCCGAGAGCAGCGCGGTATAGCCGCCCTTGCCGATCGCGTGATACGAGAAAAAGCCGCAGACCACGGCCATGGCGAAGTAGGTCAGCCACGGCATGCCGAGCCAGGCCTGCTGCGCCACCAGCAATAATCCGACGCCGGCACCGATCAAGGTGCCGGTAGCGCGTTCGGCGGCTTTTTTGCCGATGTTGCCGTGGTGCTGCAAACCGCCGATTACCACCAGCATGGTCACCGACGCCCATTCACCGTGGGGTAGATTGATGCCGGTGGTCAGCAAAATCGTCGCCAGCAACCCCAATGCCACCCGCACCGCATGGATCAGTCGGGCGTGGCGGTAGCGCCGGTATGGGTCCAGCAGCGGACGCAGGATTCGGCGCAACAACGGAGGCAATCTGTGGGTGCTGAACGTACTCAGTGCAAGGCCCTCGTCAGAAGATGTAGTCGGTGGTCAGGAAGCTCGAATCGCGTCCGCGAATGATCTCGCTGATCAGATCCTTGTTGCTGTCCTGGAACTTGGTCGCCACCAGCGTGCGGATCGAAAACACCCGCAACGCATCGTGTACCGACAGCGTGCCTTCGGCGGAGTTCTTGCGACCGTTGAACGGGTACGTGTCCGGGCCGCGCTGGCACTGGGCGTTGAGATTGATCCGGCCGACCTGGTTGGCGAAGGTGTCGACCAGTCGGCCGACCGCCACCGGGTTGGTACCGAAGATGCTCAACTGTTGGCCGAAGTCCGATTCCAGCACGTAATCGATCACGGTATCGAGGTGACGGTACGGCACGATCGGCACCACCGGGCCAAACTGCTCTTCCTGATAGACGCGCATCTGCGGATTCACCGGGTACAGCACCGCCGGATAGAAGAACGACTCGCGGGATTCACCGCCATTCGGGTTGACCACCTCGGCGCCCTTGCTGCGCGCGTCCGCCACCAGACCGTGCAGATAATCGACCTTGCCCGATTCCGGCAGTGGCGTCAGCGATACACCGCTGTCCCACGGCATGCCCGGTTTGAGCGTGGCCAGTTTGGCGTTGAATTTTTCGATGAAGCTGTCAACGATATCTTCATGGACGAAGAGGATCTTCAGCGCGGTGCAGCGCTGACCGTTGAACGACAGCGAACCGGTGACGGCTTCGCTGACGGCGTTGTCCAGATCGACTTCCGGCAGGACGATGCCGGGGTTCTTCGCGTCCAGACCCAGCGCGGCACGCAAGCGGTGCGGTTTTGGGTGCAGCTTCTTCAAGTCGCTGGCGGCCTTGTTGGTGCCGATGAACGCGAAAATGTCGATCTTGCCGCTGGCCATCAGCGCGCTGACGGTTTCACGTCCGCTGCCGTAGATGACGTTGATGACGCCGGTCGGGAAGCTGTCACGGAACGCTTCGAGCAACGGGCGGATCAGCAGCACGCCGAGCTTGGCCGGTTTGAACACCACGGTGTTGCCCATGATCAGCGCCGGGATCAGCGTGGTGAAGGTTTCGTTCAGCGGATAGTTGTAAGGCCCCATGCACAGCGCAACGCCGAGCGGTACGCGGCGGATTTGGCCGAGCGTGTCCTGCTCCAACTCGAAACGGCTGGAGCGGCGGTCGAGTTCCTTGAGGGCGTTGATGGTGTCGACGATGTAATCGCAGGTGCGGTCGAATTCTTTTTCCGAGTCTTTTAAGTTTTTGCCGATTTCCCACATCAGCAGCTTCACCACAGCGTCGCGTTGCTGACGCATGCGGCCAAGGAAGGCTTCGACGTGCTGGATGCGCTCGGCCACGCGCATGGTCGGCCACAGACCCTGGCCACGGTCATAGGCGCGGACGGCGGCGTCGAGGGCGGTGAGGGCGGTGTCGGCATCGAGCAGCGGCGTGCTGCCGAGAATCACTTGTTCGTCGCCATTTTCACCGTGCAGATAAACCGGGCTGCGTACAGTGGCGAGCGGGCCGTCCCAGCGGCGCAACTGGCCGTCGACGAGGTATTCGCGTTGCTCGACCTGAGCGCCTGGGCGGTATTTTTCCGGGATGTCGCTGACAGAAGGGAACAGGTTGCCAAGGATGTTTGCTGTGGTCATGTCGCTACCCCGTGTTGGATGTCCGCGTGCAATCAAAAAAGTCTTTACAGGTTATACGCCTGAATGCGCCGAAATTTAAACCCGCGAATGTCACCCGAATGTCACGCAAAGGCGCAGAGCAGAGCTTCAAGGGACGCTCCGCGTTCCAAGCGGACGCAGAGCGTCCGGGGCCGCATTCCCACGCAGAGCGTGGGAACGATCATTGGAGAGAAGGCTGGCCCCGTTTGCCCCCCTCACTGTCCCGCAATGCCCTCAACCCGCTGCGTTCGCTGCCTTAAGGTGTGATCACAACAATAAGCCGCACCCCACGCGAGGATCGTTATGCGGGCACTCCGATTCACTTTACTGCTGGCTCTGGTCGCTGCGATGGCGGGCTGTGGCGACGAAGCAAAACCGTCAGTGACATCCAGCAGCGCCACACCCTCCGACTCGGCACTGGCACAGATCTACACCAACAGTTGCCAGCTCTGTCACGCCAATCCGGCGGCCAACGCACCGCTCACTGGCGATCGCAAAGCCTGGGCGCCGCGCATCCAGCAGGGTGTCGACACGCTGCTCGACCACACCATCAACGGCTACAACGGCATGCCGCCGATGGGCCAGTGCGTCGAGTGCTCGCAAGAGCAGTTCCTGCAATTGATCGGCTTCATGGCCGACCAGCCTCTCCCTCAATAAGGTGCGCGCATGACGATGGATCTGACACGGCGTCAGTTATTGCAACGGGCAAGTATCGTCGGCGCGTTCAGCGCGCTGGCGAGCAACCCGGCCTTGGGTCAATTGATGCGCGCGCCACGGCTGATTCCCTGGCGCAACTGGTCGGGCGCGCAGAGTTGCCTGCCGGCAGCACGGTTGGCGCCGAAAAATCTGGATGAGCTGACGACGGTGATTCGTCAGGCCCAAGGCAAAATTCGTCCGGTCGGTTCGGCACATTCCTTCAGCGCCTTGGTGCCCACCGACGGCACATTGTTGTCGCTGAGCTACTTCAACGGTTTGCTCGACCACGACCCGAAAACCCTGCAAGCCGAATTCGCCGCCGGCACGCCGATGTCGCGCATGGGCGTGCCGCTCAAAGACGTCGGCCAGGCCCTGCAAAACATGGCGGATATCGACTACCAGACCCTCGCCGGAGCAATCGCGACGTCGACCCACGGCACCGGCAAAAACTTCCAGTCCTACTCGGCCCATGTCTGCGGCCTGCAAATGGTCACTGCCAATGGTGAGGTGCTCGACTGCGACAGTCAGCGCCACCCTGAGGTGTTCAACGCCGCTCGCGTCTCACTTGGTGCACTCGGCGTGGCAACGAAAATCCGCCTGCAAAACCGCCCGGCCTATCGCCTGCGTGAAACCCAATGGATCGCCAAGACCGAAGAATTGCTCGAAGACCTCGATAAGAACACTCGGGAAAACCAGCACTGGGAAATGCTCGTCGTCACCCATTCCGACTACGCCTTGTCCATCGCCCTCAACGAAACCACTGACCCGGCGACGCCGCCGATCAGCCCTGAAGAGGAGGGCGGCAACGAGTTCGTTAACCTGATCGAGAAGATCGACAAGTACGGCAGCGACTTTCCCGACCTGCGCCGGACGATGCTCAACAGCCTGCGGCATCTGGCGAGTTTCGATGACCGGGTGGGCGACTCGTTCGACATCTACGCCAACGTGCGCACGGTGCGGTTCAACGAGATGGAATACTCCGTGCCCACCGAACACGGCCCGGCCTGCCTGCGCGAAATCCTCAAGTTGATTCAGGACAAGGACCTGCGCACCTGGTTTCCCATCGAGTACCGCTACGTCAGGGCTGACGACATTCCGTTGAGCATGTTCGAGGGGCGCGACAGTTGTTCGATCTCGGTGCATCAGCACTATCAGATGGACCATCACAACCTATTCGCTGCCATCGAGCCGATCTTCTGGAAGTACAACGGCCGGCCACACTGGGGCAAATTGCACACGCTCAATGCGCGAACGTTGCAGCCGCTGTATCCACGCTGGCGCGAGTTTGTCGAGGTGCGCCAGGCGCTTGATCCGAGCGGCAAGTTTTTGAATGCGCATCTTTCGTCGATTCTGGGGGTGAGCTGATGGCGGTCAATCGACGTAATTTTCTGCTTGGCACGCTGGGTGTCGGCGCTTTACTGGTGGGCGTTGGTGCCTGGCTGAGACCGGGGGATCGCGGCGGGCCTTACAGCGAATACTTCCAGGCACTGAACCGTGAACTGAAGGAAAAAGGCCCGATGCGCCCGGTGCTGCTGATCGATCTGGATCGCCTCGATCACAACATTGATGAGGTGATGCAGTCGGTGAGACGCGGTGGCAAGCAACTGAGATTGGTGGAAAAGTCGCTGCCGTCGCCGGGGTTGCTCAGTTACATCGCCCAAAAAGCAGGAACGCAGAACTTGATGTCATTTCATCAGCCGTTTCTCAACCACGATGCTGTGAAGTTTCCGCAATCCGACATCTTGCTCGGCAAGCCGCTGCCGGTGCGCTCGGCTGAACTGTTCTACCAAACCCACAAAGGCCCGTTTGATCCGGCGAAGCAACTGCAATGGCTGCTCGACAGCCCTGAACGTTTGCAGCAATACCTCGCACTGGCGAAGGGGTTGGGCTCTCGGATGCGCATCAACATCGAACTCGATGTGGGCCTGCATCGTGGCGGCGTGAGTGACGTTGAAGCGCTAGGGCAGATGCTCACACTGATCAGCGCCAACCCGCAGCATCTGGAGTTTGCCGGGTTCATGGGCTACGACCCTTTCGTGGGCATGGGCGTGCCGGGGATGCTCGGTTCGCCTGAAGAGTTGTTCGCCAAGGTCATGGTGATCTATCAGCGCTGCGTCGATTTCACCCGCCAGCAATTTGCGCAGTTGTGGCACGACGGCTTGTGCCTGAACACCGCCGGCAGCCCGAGCTATCGCATCCATGAAAACGAAAAGCTGAGCACGGAAGTGTCGGTGGGCACAGCGATGCTCAAGCCGACGCATTACGACTTGCCATCGCTGGTCGATCATGTACCCGCCACCTTCATCGCCACGCCCGTTTTGAAAAGCACGGGCGCGGTGAACATCCCGGCGCTGGATGACAAGTCGAAGCTGTTTTCGTGGTGGGATACGAACCAGCGCCAGACCTTTTTCGTGTATGGCGGTAACTGGATGGCCGAGTTCGAATCGCCGCCGGGACTGCAAAGCAACAGTGTCTACGGGCGCAGTTCCAATCAGGAGATGGTCAATGGCTCGAATGCCGTGGGTCTGACCGTGGAAGATCAAGTCTTCCTGCGCCCGACCCAGACCGAAGCGGTGCTGCTGCAATTCGGTGATTTGTTGGCTGTGCGCGGCGGCAGGGTCGTTGATATCTGGCCTGTGTATTCCTGAGCTAAATGGCTAAGCACTTTTTCCTGCTTATGAACAATTTTTTGTGTTGTCTACTGTCAGTTTTGACAGTAGACAACTTGTTAAATCAGGATTATCAATAGCGGCGTTAGCTGACCTTTTAAGTTTTTAGTGAGCTATTTTATTCAACTTTCATTCTTTCGAGTGAGAGATACATTCTTTCAGAAGGGGCAAAAAAATGGTTGAGGAAATCGCAACAAAGACAGAGGGTACTTTCGATGTGGAATTGGAAGAATTTGGAAAAATTCATCCTCTCACCCTTGGTTTCAAGGAGGTCGGCGAAGGCTTTCAAGTCTCAGTTTATGACAATCCTAATGGGAACATGCCGACAAAAAAATTCTTTGATTTAGTGTTTCCCGATAAATTGTCCGCAGAATATGACGTCGGTGATCTAGAAGTTGCGACGTACAAGCAGTTCGCAGAAGATCACAGCTATGAATATGTTGCCTATAAGGGGACGGTCTCGGTCTCGTATCAGGACTCACCTCGGCAAACCAAAGGTACTATTAAAATTTGGATGGAGTTGGTTGGCAGTCCCGTTCCTTCCGGCCCTGCAAAGGTAGAAGTTAATGGATCTTTTGATCTGAAGAACCCTTAACTGGGGGCGAAGGAAACCAATTTAACAATTGTATATTCGGACGAGGTTTCTTTTTGTCTGTTGGCGCCATGCGGGTCGGCGATCGGAGTTTCCCCATGGCACCAACTCAGAAAGTCTTTAGCCCCTACACACAACATCCTTAGTCCTCTATCAAAACGCTCCCCTAATGAAGCTTTTATGACAAAAGTTCGGTAGCACATCGCCAGTCCGGTCATGCCTATGTAACGCGCTTGAGGGGCCCAACAGGGCGCTTTTCACAAGCCGAGGCGGGACGCCGGGAGTGAGGCAGTGGGGACTATGGAACGCTACTCGAAAGTGGGCATGCAGGAACTCGATCAACGTCTGTCGAAGATCGTCGAAGCCGCGCGCAAGAAGCCGGTTTCGGTGTATCGCTACGGCGCGCCGTGGGTCTGGATCGTCTCGCAGGATGACTGGCAGGGCGCCTTGAAAGAGGTCTCCAGCTACATTCCGCCAGGTCATTCGCTGGTCTTGCTACGCCCGCAGATCGACGATTTGCTCGACGCCCATCGCGACCTTCTGCACGACCTCAATGCCGAGCCCGGCCGGCTGATCCCCGCGCAAACGGTCATGCACATTCTGCTCCTGCAACTGCTGTATTCGGTGCCCAGCGAGCAGCAGCTCTATGAACAGCTCAGCTACAACCTGCTGTTCCGCTGGTTCGTCGGCCTCGGCCTGCAACAGAAAGTCTGGAGCTTCAACGCCCTCAGTCGCGACATCGCCACGCTGCTCAACAACCCGCGTGCGGTGCAACTCATTCAGAAAATCATCGGCGAAGTGTTCTGCGGTGCCTTGCTGCAAATGCCCGAGTTCTCGTTGAACTTCGCGCTATTGCACACATGGCTCGGTAAACACGCCTGCGCTTCGACAGCCAGCAACTGAAGCAACACACAAGGCGCGCAACAGCGCCAACAGGTCATCGCGAATTCAGGGGGTAGTGTGGAACAGATTTTTACGTCACGGCTGGCGCTGTGGGGCTGGCTGCTGGTGACGGCGGGCGTGCAGCCGGCGCTGGCCGAAGAGGCCGCCGAAACCACCGCCGCGCAGCGTCTGGTCGACGTCAACGAATACTTCGTGCGTGGTAACACCGTGCTCGATGCTCGGGCGATCGAAGAGGCGGTATACCCGTTTCTCGGCCCGCAAAAAGCCCTGAGCGATATCGAAGGCGCGCGCGACGCGTTGCAGAAGACCTATCAGGAGCGCGGCTATCAATCGGTGTTCGTCGAGTTGCCGGAGCAAGCGGTGGCGGACGGTATCGTCTATCTGCAAGTCAGCGAAACCAAGGTCGGCCGCGTGCGCGTGGTGGGCGCCAAGCACTATTCGCCACTGGACATCCGCGACGAAGTCCCGGCGCTCAAGGAGGGCGAGGTCCCGGACTTCGCCAAGGTTCAGGGTGAACTGGCGCAACTCAACAAAACCCCGGGCCGCCAGGTCATGCCACTGGTTCGCGAAGGTCAGCGCCCCGGCACCATGGACGTCGATTTGCAGGTCGAAGACCAGAACCCCTGGACGGCCAGCGTCGGCCTCAACAACGACTACAGCGCCGACACCGAAAAACTGCGGGCCGTCACCAGCCTCGGCTACAACAACCTCTGGCAACTCGGCCACAGCATCTCGCTGACCTACTTCACTGCGCCGCAGGACACCGACAACGCCAAGGTCTGGTCCGGCTCGTATACCGCGCCGCTGACTGATCGCTGGAGCGTGCAGTTCTCCGGTTATCAGTCCGACAGCAACGTCGCCACCATCGGCGGCAGCAACGTGCTGGGCAAGGGCCATTCCTATGGGGTCTCGGCGATCTACACATTGCCGTCCAGCGGCAGTTGGTCGAATTCGCTGTCAGCGGGCATCGACTTCAAGGACTTCGACGAACGCCTGACCCTGTCCGGCGAAAGCGACAAGGTGCCGCTGCAATACGCGCCGTTCACCTTCGCCTACAACGGCTATCGCTACACCGAAAAGAGCCAGCTCGGCCTCGGCCTGAGCCTGGTCGCGGCCACCCGCAGCCTCTTCGGTTATGGCAGCTCCGACGAAGACTTCGACTACAAACGCTACCGCGCCAACCCGAGTTTCGCCGTGCTCAAGGGCGACACCAGTTTCACCTGGACCTTCGCCAACGACTGGCAGAGCGCGAGCAAAGCGGCGTTCCAGTTGGCTTCGGGGCCGCTGGTTTCCAACGAGCAATTCTCCGCCGGCGGCGCGACCTCGGTGCGCGGCTATCTGGCCGCCGAACGCACGGCTGATGACGGTTACCTGCTGAGCCAGGAACTGCGCACGCCGTCGCTCGCCAAGTACACCGGCACCTGGATGCAGGATTGGCGCTTCTACGCCTTCGCCGAAGGCGCGCAACTGTACCTGCGCGACGAACTGCCGGATCAGGACGCCAATTTCGCCCTGGCCAGCGTCGGCCTCGGCACCCGCGCCAGCCTGAGCAAATGGCTGTCCGGCAGCCTCGACTGGGGCTATCCGCTACTCGAAGGGCCGAACACCTCGAAACAGGAATCGCGCCTGCACTTCAACCTTCAAGCCACTTTCTAAAGGAGCACGTACATGCAGCGCCTCTTCCTTTCGTTGTTGATCTGCCTGGGCTTCGTGCTCCCGGCCACGGCTCAGGCCTGGTGGCAGGACGACTGGCACTACCGCAAACAGATCACCGTCGACACCACGCCGCAGGGCGCGGCGATCAATCAGGCATTGGGCCGCACTGCGCTGCTGGTGCGCCTGCACACCGGCAATTTCACCTTCGATGGCGTTAAAGAAGACGGTTCGGATCTGCGCTTTGTCGGCGCCGATGACAAGACCGTGCTCAATCACCAGATCGAAAGCTTCGATGCGCTGATGGGCATGGCGCTGATCTGGGTTGATGTGCCGAATGTCGAGGGCGGTCAGCGTCAGGACATCTGGATGTATTACGGCAACCAAAAAGCCCCGGCCACCGGCAACGGTCAACTGACCTTCGACCCGAATTACACCGCGCTGTATCACTTCGACGGCGCCACCGGCACGCCGGCCAAAGACACCACCGCGTATGGCAACACCGCGCAAAGCGCGACCGGCGCGGCGATTGACGGCGTAGTGGGGCGTGCCTTGCAGTTCAGCGGTCAGCCATTGCTACTGCCGGCCAGCCCCTCGTTGCAACACAACGCCGGCAGCGCATTCACCTTCAGTGCCTGGCTGCGTCTGGATCAGGCCAGTGGCGAACAACTGATTCTGGCCCGCCGTGAAGGTGCCAACAGTCTGTTGGTCGGTGTGAATCAGGGCGTGCCGTTCGTGGAAATCGATGGTCAACGCGCCATCGCCACGCAGCCGCTGAATCCGGGTCAATGGCAACACGTCGCGCTGACCGCCGAAGGCTCGAAAGTCACGCTGTACATCAATGGTCGCGAAGGTACGACACTGGCGGTAGCGATGCCGGCGTTCAACTCGGTCATGGCCATCGGCGCGGACCTTTCCGCGAGCGCCTTGCAGCCATTCGTGGGCGCTGTCGACGAACTGCGCCTGTCGAAAGTCGCGCGTGCTGCGCCGCTGATTCTGGCCGACGCCACCTCGCAAGGCGCCGAGTCGAAACTGGTGGCCTACGGCGTTGATGAAGAACAGTCCGGTTACGGTTTCGGCAGCCTCGGTTTCCTGCTCAACGCGGTGCCAGTCGACGCTTGGGTGATCATCGCGGTGCTGGTGCTGATGATGTTCCAGTCGTGGATCATCATGCTGCGCAAGAACCGCACCCTCGGCCGCGTCAGCAAGGCCAACGAAGCCTTCCGCGAGCAGTTCGCCAAGGTCGGTACACGCCTGGAAATGTTTGCCGATGACGCGCAACTCGCTCAGCGTTTGCAGCATTCATCGCTGTGGCGCCTGTATCTGGTGGCGGTGAAAGAAATCCGCACCCGCCGCGAGCAGGGTGCCGACACCTCCTCGGTTTCAGCGGCGACCATCGAAGCGATCCGTTGCTCGATGGACGGCGTGCGCACCCGGGAAAACCAGGCCCTCAGCTCGAAGCTTTCGACCCTGTCCAACGCCATCGCCGGCGGTCCTTACATCGGTCTGCTCGGCACCGTGCTGGGGATCATGGTGGTGTTCCTCGGCACGGCGATGGCCGGCGACGTCAACATCAATGCGATCGCTCCCGGCATGGCCGCCGCGCTGCTCGCCACTGCCATGGGCCTGTTCGTCGCGATCCCGGCGCTGTTTGGCTACAACCGCCTGATCACGCGTAATAAGGAAGTCAGCGCCGACATGCGCGTGTTCGTCGACGAGTTCATCACCCGTCTGGCGGAGATGCACGGCGAGAGCCAGTTCAGTGAGGCATCGCACTCGCGCGGCCATCACGCCAACCATTCCGTACCGGCCTGAGGAGCACTGACATGGCGTCCGTAAATGCCTCCCACGACGATGACGAAGATGCAGCGGTGGACAGCATCAACATCACCCCGCTGGTCGACGTGCTGATGGTGGTGCTGGTGATGTTCATCCTCACCGCCACCGCGCAGGTTTCCGGCATCCAGATCAATCTGCCCAAAGCCAGTGCATCGGTGTCGCTGTCGGAAGCCAAGACCAAGGCGATTTCGGTCAACGACGGCGGCCAGGTGTTCCTCGATGCCTACCCGGTGACGCTGGCCGAGTTGGAAGAGCGCCTGCGCATCGAGAAAGCACAGAGCCCGGACTTCCCGGTGATCGTGCGCGGTGACGCGACGGTGCAGTACCAGAAAGTCATCGAAGTGCTGGATCTGCTGCGCCGGCTCGAACTGTCCCAGGTCGGTCTTGTGACCGGCAAACCGAGTCAGGGCTGAGTCATGACCGCACAACTCCCGATCGAGCCGCTGCCGGTGAAAAAGTCGCCGATGCGCTTTGTGAAGTGGGGCGCCGGGCTATTGGTTGGCGCGCTCGCCGCATGGTTCCTGTGGCAGTGGGCCAACGACATGAGTGGCATCCGCCGCGAAGCGCCGAAGGTGCCGACGATCATTCCGTTGCCGCCACCGCCACCGCCGCCACCCGAGAAACCGCCGGAGCCGGAAACCCCGGTGGAAGAAAAAATCGTCGAACCGGAACCAACGCCCGAGCCGCAGGAGGTCAAGCCTGAAGAAGAGGCGCCGCCATCGCCAGCGGACGATCTGGCCAACCCGATGCAAATGGACGGCGATGCACAGTCGGGCAACGACGCCTTCAACATCGGTGCGGGCAAGGGCGGCGGCATGGCCGGCGCTGGAGGCGGGCGCGTGGGTAACGGCACTTACAGCCAGTTCCTCGCGTTCACCTTCCAGAAGCTGCTGCGCGAGAACCCGGAGCTGCGCAACCTCGCCTTCACCTTGCAGGCCGATGTGTGGCTGAGCAGCGTTGGCGAGATCACCCGGGTCGAGCTGATCAAGTCCAGCGGCAATCCCGAGATTGATACCCAGGTTTTGGCGGCGCTGCGCAATGCGCCGCACTTAAGCGAACGGCCACCGGCCTCCATGACTTTGCCTGTGCGCTTGTCCCTGCAAGGGCGGCGTCCGGGTTAACCGAATTCTTAAAGTTTTGCCAAAAGGAGTTGTGTGCAGATGATTTCCAACGTGAATCGATTGTCCCTGGCGGTCGGCATGGTCATCGCGACCCTGGTCGGTCAGGCCGTGGCAGCGCCTGCGCCCTCGGAGAACGCCACGATCAATCTGATCCGCTTGCTGGTCGAGCAGGGCATTTTGAAACAGGACAAGGCCGACGCGCTGATTGCTCAAGCGCAGAACGAAGCGGCGCAGGCCAAACAGGCTGCGGCAACCACGGCAGTGGCGGCAGGCCCTGTTGCCGCTCCGGGCGATGTGCGCGTGCAATACGTACCGGCAGCGGTGCGCGACCAGATCCGCGATCAGGTCAAAGCCGAGGTCATGGCCACCGCCAAGCAGGAAAACTGGGCAGCGCCCAACACCTTCCCGGACTGGGCGTCGCGCATCAGCTTTGACGGCGACATTCGCCTGCGTAACGAGTCGCGCTATTACTCGGACAGCAACAGCAACGAAATCGTCGACTTTGCCAAACTCAACAACAACGGCCCGTACGACGTAAACCCCAACAGCAGCACCAGCCTGCCGCCGCTGCTCAACACCCGTGAAGACCGCACCAACCAGTTCCGCATTCGTGCTCGGCTGGGCATGAAAGCGGTGATCTCGCCGGAATGGACCGCCGGCATTCGCATCGGCACCGGCTCCGACAACAACCCGGTATCGACCACGCAGAGCCTGGGCGGCGGTTTCGCCAAGAAAGACATCTGGCTCGATCAGGGTTACCTGAACTGGAAGCCGACGGACGAGTTGACCCTGACCGGTGGCCGCTTTGCCAACCCGTTCATGTCCACCGACATGCTCTATTCCCATGACCTCAACTTCGACGGTGTGGCGGCGATTTTCGATCACAAGCTCAACCGTGATTGGGGCGTGTTCGGCACCGTCGGCGCGTTTCCGGTGGATTACACCAACGACACCACCAGCAGCAATGGCTTCGACAAGGAAGAGAGCGACAACAAATGGCTATACGGCGCGCAGATCGGCGCCAAATGGGCGATCAACAGCAACAACCGCTTGAAGGGCGCACTGGCTTATTACCGGTTCGACGACATCGAAGGCCAGCGCTCAGGCCCCTGCGAGCCGTGGGCCGGCGCGCCGGGCTGCGACAGCGATGGCAGCCGCGCGGCGTTCATGCAGAAGGGCAACAGCGTGTTCCTGCTACGGGACATCACGCCGAACCCGCTTAACCCGACCACCACGCCGCAACCGCAATTCGTCGGTCTGGCGTCGGAGTTCAACCTGCTCGACTTGAACATGGTCTGGGATGCCGATCTGCCGCAAGACTTCAAACTGCGCAGCCAAGGCAACTACATCCACAACCTCAGCTACGACGAAGGCGACATGCGCAAGCGGTCCGCCGGGCAGATCGTCAACAACCTCGACAGCAATGGCGACATCGAAAGCGGCGCCAATGCATGGATGGTGCAGTTCACCCTCGGCAACGCGTTGGACCTGAAGAAGCAGGGCGACTGGAATATGTTCGCCGGCTACAAGTACATCCAGCCGGATGCCTTGCCGGACGGCTTTAACGACTCGTCGTTCCACCTCGGCGGCACCAATGCCAAGGGCTATTTCATCGGTGGCAATTACGGCTTGGCGAAGAACGTCTACGCCACCGGTCGCTGGATGAGCACCGAGGCGGTGTACGGCGCGCCTTTCGACATCGACGTCTTGCAGCTTGAGATCAACACGCGCTTCTAAGGCGCCGGGAGAACGATCATGCACGCACGAGTTTTACTGTTGGGGCTGAGTTTTTTCATCGCGCACGGGGCGAGCGCCGAAGGCATGGAAGAGCGCTTGCGCACCCAGTTGCGCAGCACTACCCAGCAGTTACAGGCCCTGCAAAGTCAGCAGGCCCAGGCCAGCGCCGCGCAACTGGCGGCGCAGAACGAGGCCAAAGCCGCCCAGGCGCAAATCAAGCAATTGAGCGCCGAACTGGCCAAGGCCAAAGGCGTCGCCGAGCAACTCGCCGGGCAGCAGCAGAGCCTGCACAGCCAGGCTCAGGCGCAAGTGGCGGCCAGTAACGAGCAAACCGGCAAGTTCAAAAAGGCCTATGACGAGCTGTTGGTCATGGCCCGTGCCAAAGAGGCAGAACGGTCTAAGCTTCAAGCGCAATTGGCTGAACGTGACACACAAGTGCAGCAATGTTCAGTCAAGAATCAGCAGATGTACGGCGTCGCCAAACAGATCCTCACTGCCTACGAAAACATCGACGTGGCCGAGGTGATGAAGATCCGCCAGCCCTTCGCGGGCAGCGCCCGGGTCAAGTTCGATGAACTGGCCCAGGGGTTGGGTGACGACCTCTACAAGACTCAATTCGACGCGCCGCAAGCCGCGCTCTTGCACTGATTAAAAAGCCTGATTTAAAAGACTGATAAACAAGGAAGAAGTAATGACTCAATTGATCAGCCATGTTTCTCCACAATCCCTGACCGACGTTCTGCAAGCCGCCGGTTATCGCGTCAACCAGACCGAACAGAACGGCATCTTCCAGTTGCTCAGCGCCAGCCAGGGCATCGGCTACGCCGTGCGCTTCGGCAACCCGGCGGCGGAGCAGGGTAGCTATGTCGATTTCACTTTCAGCTGTGCGCTGCGAGTGCAGGGTGAGTTGCCAGTCGGTGTGGCCGAGCAGTGGAACGCGACTCGACGTTTTGCCCGGTTGTCGTTGCAGGGCGAGTTTCTGGTGATGGAAATGGACGTGGTGCTGGCCGCCGGCGTCAGCAACGATCACCTGCGCGGCAATCTGGAATTGTGGGATCGCCTGTTGCAGGAGTTCATCGTTTACCTGCGTGACTTCAGTCAGACCGCTCAAGCCTCGGCTGCAAAAGTGGCCGTCGCCGAGCAAGAGGAAGTCGCCCTGTGAAAAAGCCTGCCATGGTGATCGGCGCTGGAGCAGTGGCGCTGTTGGTGGTGGCCGTGGCGCTGGTGGTGCGACCGGGCAGTGACCCGGTCGCCGCCCAGCAATCGTCGCCGGTGGCGGCGGTTGCTACGGGGCCGGCGGTGGCGCGGTTGGGCAATCAGCAGGTGTCACCGCAGGAATTGCAGACATTGCTGGCCACTGTCCCGCCAGAAACCCGTGAACAACTGCGCGGTAATCGTGAAACGCTGGAGCGCTGGATTCGTGCGCGTCTGGCCGAGAAAGCGGTGCTGGAACAGGCCGATGCGCAGGGGTGGGCACAGCGTCCGGACGTCGCGCGACAGACCCGTGCGGCGACTGAGCAGATTGTTTTTCGCGATTATTTGCGTTCGGTCAGCGAAGTGCCGGCGGATTACCCGAGTACGGCCGATTTGCAGAAAGCCTATGACGCGGGCAAGGCGAACTGGCAGACCCCGGCTTTGTATCGGGTCAGCCAGATTTTCCTTGGGGTGAATGAACCGCAGAATTTTGAAGCAGTACGCAAACTGGCGGCGGAACTGAGCAAAAAGGCTCAGGCGACACCGGGGGATTTTGCGGCGCTGGCGACCCAGTATTCGCAGGATCGCGTGACGGCTGAACGTGGCGGCGATACCGGTCTGCAACCCTTGCAGCAACTGGTACCGGAAGTGCGCGGCACGGTGGCGCGACTGAAGGTTGGTGCGATTTCCGATCCGGTGCAAAGCGCGGCCGGGTTTCATGTGATCAAACTCACCGAGCAGCAACCGGCGCGTACCGCGACCCTCGATGAACTGCGTGATCAACTGACCCAGGCTTTACGAGCCCAGCGTCAGGAGCAGATTGCCCAGGCGTATCTGGACGGGATGCTCAATACCGCGACGTTGAGTATTGATGGGGCTGAACTGAACAAAATTCTCGAGGAAAAACAATAGTCCTGATTCACCGCAGATGCCCTGTGGGAGCGAGCCTGCTCGCGAAAGCGTCGGTCAATCCAATATCGTTGGTACCTGACGCACCGTATTCGCGAGCAGGCTCGCTCCCACATTTAAACCGAGGCGTTTCCAGTACAAAGATCGACAGGGAGTCATCGATGTCATTCACCGAACCCGCAGGACGACAGGGCAGCGCCGAATTTCGCTGGGCGCAGGACGAAAGTGAACCCTGGCTCGGGCAAGCCGCGATGATCGACACCGAAATCGCGCAATACTTTCTGGTCAGCGCCCGCTGCGGCTGCTTTATGCAAGCGGCGCGCAGCCTTAACGTGCGATCGACCCTGCTGCGCAAACAACTGGCGCAGCTGGAGCAAGAACTTCAACATTCCCTGTTCAGCTTTCATGGCAGCGCCTTGAGCCTGACCCGCGAAGGCCTGCAACTTCAGGCAAAACTGGTTGCTCTGGCCAATGAGCGCAAACTGCCAGTGGTCGAGCAACCGCTGATTCGCCTGGCGGTCGCCGAATCGATCCTGCACGACATCCTCGGCCGCGACCTGATTGCGCTGCTGCGGCGTAACGCCAGCGTGCGTCTGGAAATCATCGCCCTCGACAGCGAACTGTCGCTGCGCGCCGTCAGCGCCGATGTCGTCCTGTGGCTGGCCCACGGCGAAACCCCGCATCCCGGCCCGACCTTCGCCACCAGCGAACCACAGCGACTCGCGAGCCTGGACTACCTGCCACACATCGCCAAACGCTACTCTCGCGTTACCGCGCGCCCCGACAGCCCCGACGACCTCGCCGATTTCATGCTGGTGCAATGGCAGCACGATCAGCAGATCGACAGTTTTCGACCATGGAATAACCTTGTCGAACAACGTCTGGCCGGCGTGGTGCAAATGCAGTCTTATGAGCTGATGCTGGAGATGATCCGGTGCAGTGCCTGCATTGGTTTGCTGCCGATGTACATGAGCCGCTATGACCGTGGACTGGTGGCGCTGCCAGGGTTGTTCGAGGAGCCGATGCGATTGCAGGCGTGGCTGGCGGTGAATGCCGATTCGCAACACATCGCCGAAGTACAAACCCTGCTCGACCTCATTCACCACACCTTCGACGAACGCCAGGAATGGTTCCACCCAGGTTGATCGTTACCACTCAGAGCGCGGGAACGATCAAAGATCAAAAGATCGCAGCCTTTGGCAGCTCCAGTTTGAATGTGTCGGGTCGTGCGGTTTAGAGTGGTCGGCCACACATCGATCCAGGACGGATCTGCCATGCCCGACCACAACCCCGCCATTCATATCGAACGCTTCAACGAATCCCACGTCGAGGCCGTTACTGCGCTGTACAACGATCAAGCCGTGGCCCGCCAGGTGTTGCAGATGCCGTTTCAGTCCGTCGAGGTCTGGCGGCAACGGGTGATGGCGGATAACGAGCGGGCGGTGAAACTGGTGGCGCTGCATCAGGGCGAGGTGATCGGCCATTTGGGCCTGGAACATTATTCGCGGATTCGCCGCAGCCACGCCGGCAGCATCGGCATGGGCGTGGCGGTGGCCTGGCAGGGCAAAGGCGTGGGTTCAAAATTGCTGGCGGCGGCGCTGGACGTTGCCGACAACTGGATGAACCTGCACCGCGTCGAACTCACGGTATACGCCGACAACGAAGCGGCCATCGGCCTCTATCGCAAGTTCGGCTTCGAAAACGAAGGCCTGTTCCGTGACTACGCGGTGCGCGACGGGCAATGGGTGGACACTCTGAGCATGGCCCGCCTGCGCCGCTCGCCTAAAGCCTGACTCAGTCGCCCAGCGCAAACGCCACCGCCGACTGCGCATGCAGTTCGGTGGTGTCGAGCAGGGGCAGGGCGCTGTGTTCGGGTTTCACCAGCATGCCGATTTCCGTGCAGCCGAGAATGATCGCCTGGGCGCCACGCGCGGTCAGTGATTCGATCACCTGCTGATAAATCTTGCGCGAAGCCTCACTGATCACCCCGACGCACAGTTCTTCGTAGATGATCCGATGCACGTCTTTGCGCTCGGCCTCGTTCGGCACCAACACCGTCAGGCCTTGGGCAATCAGGCGTTGCTTGAGGAAGTCCTGCTCCATGGTGAAGGCCGTGCCGAGTAGCCCGACGGTACCGGCGTCAATCGCCAAAGCCGCGTGCGCTGCCGGTTCGGCAATGTGCAGGAACGGAATGCTGATCGCCGCCTGAATCTGCTCCGCTACCTTATGCATCGTGTTGGTACACAGCACCACGCACTCCGCGCCGCCGGCCTCAAGCCTGCGCGCCGCATCCACCAGAATCGCCGCCGCATCGTCCCAGCGCCCGGCGTGCTGGGCTTGTTCGACGGGGCCGAAATCTACGCTGTACATCAACACTTGTGCCGAGCGCAGTGGACCGAGACGGTCACGCACCTGTTGATTGATGAGTCGATAGTATTCGGCGCTGGACTCCCAGCTCATGCCGCCGATCAGGCCGATGGTGCGCATTGAAATTCCTCAGGCAATGGCCTGGATCGACCCAGGCCTGCTCCGAGTTTCCGTTGGTTCAATGACGGATACCAGCGTCAAATGAACTGTATCGCTCATCTATCACACAGGTGTCATGGTGCCTTTTCCGGCAATGGGATGACGTGATTGCATCCGGCTTCCAGCGTTTTGGCATACCCCACATCCGGGCGCCACGGCTCCAGATTCCATTGTGGCTTGTCACGAGCTATAGCCAAATGGCAAATCAACTGGTGACGCATGCCATGCGTGTTTTGCCAGTAGCGACTATTGGAGTAGTCGCGTGTGAGTTCATCCCATATGTAAGCTGTGCTCGGCTCCAGTGTCCTCCTCGCACATGGCGTGGGAGTGATAGAAAGCGACCACTCGTAGTCCCGGTAGAACCAGTGCGCGCCTTCGATGTATTTATTACAGCGCTCTGTGACGACGATGAAGCTGTCTCCGGGCTCCGTAACTTGCGCAGGGGCGGCAGAAATGCTGAGTGTTGTCAGACTGGCGCCTGCCAGTAAACACGAGATGAGCTTCGAGGGCGCGTTGAGCACGTTCATTGGTTGATTCCCTGATCTGCTGCAAAGCAGGTGAATGCGGCCTTACCGGTTAAGACGGTGGGAAGCGCCACACGAATGACCGGTACGACAAATTTTCGGGTTGGTGGAGTTGTAAAAATCCCTTTGGTTGTATTGCGCATCTGCGAGCGCTTTAGGGTCGTTTATTGCTGGCAGTTAAAAGAACGCAAGTATTGGTAAAACGTTTGGTTTGCCGGCGGCTCAGGTTTTAACGAGTAAGTCGTTCCATTGGCTGAGTCCTGTTGTGCCTAGCAGTGATTTGGCGCGTAACGACTGATAAAAGGCCGGGCGGGCCCGCATATTGCGCTCGTCCCTCACGTCAAATTCGCACTGGCGCCTGTTTTGGTCGTCAGGTGCCGAACTCCAGGCGCTCTTGTATTGCTTGCCCGTGGTGATACCAGCGTCTTGGCAATGTCCGCTATTCGGGTAAGACGGGTGGGCCACACACACAGCGGTTGCGCTGCGATACCACCCGTAGGAGTCCATGGGGCAGGAACACAGCACCTTCAGTTGATCGGTATTGGCAGACCTTTCCAGTACGGGATAAAGAATGTAGACATTGGCATTGGTTTTATTTAAGGCGAACTTGTCAAAGTTGGTATCAGCTCGCAAGTAGGAGAAGTTGACCCCGCCATTTTTTATTGAGGTAGGGCTGGAGGCCCAAACTTTATAAGTGTTGTTCGAATCTTTGTTCGTGACCCTTGTCATTACACCTGAGCACAGAAACGCAGATGACGAATTCACTGTGTTGCAATTTGGAAGCTGGCGACCGTACAGCGTAGTGAGATAAGCAACTGTGGCCGCGCCATCCAATCTCTGGCTCTGAACACTGTTCCCGCTGATGACATCAGGCGTTTGCGATACAGGCTGTGCGCAACCAACCAAAAGAGCGAAAAACAGTAGTCCGATTATTCTGTTCATCATTTCTCTTCGTCCGGTTTTAACGCACTTGAAAGAAGGAATCCACTTTGTTTGTCAAACTTTACTCGTTAGCAATTACGCAAAGGTGCCGCGCACTTCGGCGTTACGCTGAATGCGCTTATGGCGTAATCGTCTGATCTGCACGGAGATATTCGAACTTCGCTGTGCCTGGAGTGCTGGCCGAGGGGACAAGACGAATGATCGGCACGATGATTTTCGGGGTGGTCGAGTTGTAGAAATCCCGCTGATTGTATTGAGCATCGGCCAGGGCCTGCCCACCTTGCGTGTAGAAGAAGGCGATGATTGGAAACTTGTTCGCCGGGAACGATTGCGCACAAGACTTCCCTGGATCGGTGCTGAGGGGGTCGCACCAGGTCTTGATTGTGACCTCGTTGTGCTCATTGACTCCACTCATGTTCACCAGGCTTCTGGCGCGGATGGACTGATAAAAGGCCGGGCCGGCCAGCGCATTGCGACCGTCACTCACGTCGAACCCGCACTGCCGCTGGTTGGGGTTGCCGCCCGGTATCTTCCACACGGCGAGCCACTGTTCTGCGGTCGTTACCCCTGCGTCCTGGCACAGTTTGCTTTGAGCCGGATAGCTTGGGTGCGGACCGCACGGCTTGTCTGCCTGACGTGTGTGGGACCACGCGTCGTAAGGGTAAGCGCACAGATAGTGCATTTTGAATTTGTCGACGGGCGCTTCTAGGACGGGGTAGAGGATGTAACCGTTTGCACGCTCATAGGCGAAGCGACCGAAGTCCGCATCCGCCCGCAAGTATGAAAATGCCACACCTCCCTGTCTCACCGAAAACGGGCTGGGTTCCCAGACTTTATAACTGGTGCTCTTCACAGTGACCCGTATCGTCACGCCGGAACAGAGAAACGCAGGTTGCGAATTTACTTTGTTGCAGTTGGGGAATTTGCGCCCGTATAGCGTTTGCAGATAAGCGGCGATGGCGAAGCCATCCACTGCTTGCGTACTGCTGACGTTAATCACATCCGGTGGTTGTAGGCTGGTTTGTGAACAGCCGACCAACAGGATGATTAACATTGCAGCTATTAGGTGGCGCATAACGCTGTCCTTATTGTCATCAGTAAACTGAATCCGTTAATGGGGGACTGTTGTGCTGTGTTCCGACCTGCTCAGAGGGGCACGCGTAAGTACCAGGAAAAGATGATCGGCTCGTCTGTACCGGTTTTTCTGAGGGTGAAGTTGAACAGCCCCAGCTTCCCTTTGTTCGGTATGATCCAGCTCGTCGGGACAGGAACGTTGGTATAAGACGCCTGGGTGATGTCGAACTCTTCACTGTCGTAGCGATCCGTTCCAACGGTCAAAGAGATCCGGGCTTTGTAAGCCGCTTCGAGGGCAGGGTAGTAAATTCTCAGGTTGTCCTTGGCAGTGTTCAGCGTCGGCTCGGGTAGATGGTGTTTTTGTCCAGTAACGGTCAGGTCCAGATCTCGTGATGGGATGTTGTTATCGGTACCAGGTAACCGCACGGTATAAGACACCTCTGCGCCGCTGCCGAGGGTGTCCACCACTTCCTGGCGCGGCACTCGAAACTGTAAGGTCTGGCCGGCACTTGCCACGGTCTGAATCTCGCTGCCATAAGTGTTGTTACGGCCCAACCAGTACACCTTAACGCTCTGCCCTTTATCGGAACCTGTGTAGTTCACCTCGACAGTGGCGTGCTGCGCGGAATAAAAGTCGCGAACAAAATTCAATACCGTGCCGTTGGCGTCCTTGGCTTCCAGGACTTTGGGCTGGAGCAGATCCAGCTCGATTTTGCGGATGTGTACGTCAACAAGCGTGGTCCTCGACCAGATTGCCTGCGGACCCGAGCTATTACCGAGCTGGTCGACCACCCTGAAACGCAGGGCGAATTTCGGGTTGTCTTGCCAGAAGTTGGCGGTGGTGAGCGTCAATACCACACGGCGGGCGGTCACTTGGGCCGCGGTCACCTTATGCGATATGTTTCGACCGTCACAATCGAGCGTGATGACGTCGTGTTCTCGCATGTAAACATAACTCAGAGTGACCTCCACTCCGCGTGCTGCCCGGTCGGCATTGATGCCATCGGTAATCACGTCGGCCGGAAGGGCCATGAGCAGATTCGGGTTGTCGCCGGCGCCGGTGATCTCGCCGGCCGGTCGCGGCGTGTGGTAAAGCACAACCAGTGGATCAGAGGTTTCCTCGTTCCCGCTGATCCGCTCTACCCGTAAGCGAAGCTGATTGATGCCTTCATTCAAAAGATCCGCCGGCAAATTCATATCGAATCGCTTGTTCTCTTCACCCGGCTGAATTGTTTTATGGGCTACCGAGGTATCGGACTGGTTGAGCAACACATCGCCGAAGTCAAAAGCGGACTGATTGGTCCAGGGGTCGACGACCAGTTGGATGTTTCCATTCGAGATCAAAGAAAGTGGCAAGCCACAGTGCGGTTTCTCCGGGTGCTCCACTGACGTAACGCAGCCGGGAATAATGACCGGGTAGATTTTCAGCGGTTTTTCATCGTCGATCTGCTGTGACATCGCGAATGCTCCAATTTGCATCATTAATGGATAGAGGGATTTAAAACCTATGGGGGGCGGGTGCCTACTGTCAGATCTGACAGGTAAATGCGGCTAGTACATACCGTCCGTCGCATTAATACGTGGTAGATGACTACGAAACCGGCGATTGGCGTACGCGCAGACTTCGATCTGCCACTATCGAACTTCGCAGGCTCCCCCGAGGAACGCAGCAATGAACGACGTACAACAATTGGGCGAAATGCTTCGTCATTACGCCGAAAGCGAAGCGCACAAGAAGCAACTGTTCGAGACGCAATCTGCTGCATGGGCTACGCGAATTACCGAGCTGTTCGGCAATATCGAGCAATGGCTCGAGCCAGTGCAGACACCGCATCTGCTGGAGGTCAGCCGTGAGGCGTACGTGGCGTTCGGGCCGAGCACGCCGGTCGAAACCTCTACCTTCAAGACAGAGAAGCTAACGATCGTGATTGCTGGCAAACCGGTGGAGTTCGTGCCTGATGTGATGGGCAGCGCGGGGCAGATTTCCCTGGCGGTGATGGGATTGACGGCGGCGCGTTACGGCAGCATTTCGCTGGCAGGGTTGCCGGGGGGAGAGTGGCAGTGGCGCAAAACCAACGGTTTGAAGGACCCGGACACGTTTGTGTTCGATGCAGACTTTCTGGCACTTCAGTTGCAAGGTCTGATCCCCCGCGATCGCTCCTGAGCGCATCTCCCCTATATGGCTGCCGCAGGCTGCGACCTTTGATTATGTTGTTGAAGACACGATCAAAAAATGGCACCTGCGGCCTGAGTTATTTGACTTGGTCCGCCGCGCTGTAAATGAACTGTGCGTCGGTAGACAGGCTGGTTGGCAGGACGATCTTTATGATCGGAACCACCTTTCCACCCGTTGAGTCGAAGAAATCCTTTTGGTCGAATTGAGCGCCCGCCAGGCCATCTTGAAGATAAAAGAATGCCTCGATGGGCAGTTCTTTCGGGATGTTCTGGGGCCATGTAGCCAAAACCAGCTCGGTGTAATCATGCTGGCCGGCAAAGAAGCCGCCCAATTGGTGCGCACGGATGGTCTGGTAAAAAGAATCCGCGCCTAGATTATTCATGGAGTCGCGAACATCGAAGCTGCAAATATTCCAAATGTTTGCCCGGCGATTTTCTATCCAGCCCTCGGCAGTGGTGATTCCGATGGTCTGGCAGCGGCGGCTGCGGTCAGGTGAATAGGGATGTGCGCCACATCCGGGTGCATCTCTCAACTGTGTAGCGCCGTCGAGCGGGTAGGAACAGAGTATTTCAATCTGGCGTGTACCGACGGGCCGCGACAGCACAGGGAAAAAAATGTAGCCATTCTTCTGGGCAAACACGAGGCCGGTGAATTTGGCGTCCTTGCTCAAATACGAAAAAGACACGCCGCCGCTTTTCTGGGAATGAGGGCTGGGGTTCCAGGCCTTGTAATCAGGCGACGGAACGGTTGAGCGTAAAACGATGCCGCGGCAAAGGAACGCCGGCATCGAAGCTGAACCACAATGGATTCTGACATCGTTATAGCGTGCGGTCAGGTTGGCTGCGACTTGCGCACCGGTTTGCGTAGCACTTGAAGTCGTACTGGTGACGCCATACTCGTGATCAGGGGGTGATGACGTTATGTATTCGCCACTTCTGCAACCCGCGAAAGAAAGCATCAGTACCAGCAGCCATACGTAGGTCTTGTTCAATGCCTGTCTCCTAATCTGCCATGGAGGCACATCGCGTCTTGCACCCGATACATCGCACCCTTCGGAAGGGATTCAACCCATAAAAATGAGTGTTGACTAGCTGTCAGAGTTGACAGGTTACGGAGAGTTGGGGAAGGGGCTATTTTAATGGGTTGGTCACAATACAAGACTGGCGCAGATCACGATCTTTTCACTTTGGTTTGAGCAAGATCAAAGATCGCAACTGCGCTTCATTCGGCAGCACCTCGTATCTACAGGGAAAAGGGCTCACATATCCAGGTTGACCCAACCCGGCTTCGGCACCTCCGGCGCGACCGCTTTCACCGCCTTGCCCGTAGCCAACTCAACCCGCCGCGCCACCTCCGGATCATCGGCAAACGGCACCATACTTGCGTCGTCGAGGCTTTCTGCGGTTTGATGCCGCAAGCAGTACTCCACCGCCAGCCACAAAAAAACCACCCCCAACACATTCAAGAAAACATCGAACATGACCGGCTCCCTGCCTCAGGCGATCTGCGCTTCGCTGTGCGCCAGTGCAACATCCGCCACCCGCACCGTACGCCAAACGTTGTAAGCCATCAGTAACATGCCGCTGAGGAAGAACACCCCACCGGCAAAGCGCACGATGAATCCCGGATGACTGGCTTGCAGCGCCTCGACAAACGAATACGTCAGCGTGCCGTCCTCGTTGATCGCCCGCCACATCAGGCCTTGGGTAATGCCGTTGACCCACATCGAAGCGATGTACAGGACGGTGCCAATGGTCGCCAGCCAGAAGTGCAGGTTGATCAGCGGCGTGCTGTACATCTGCTCGCGGCCGAAGACTTTCGGCACCATGTGATAAGTCGCGCCGAACGTGATCATCGCCACCCAGCCCAATGCGCCTGCGTGAACGTGGCCGATGGTCCAGTCGGTGTAGTGGGACAGGGCGTTGACCGTTTTGATCGCCATCATCGGCCCTTCGAACGTCGACATGCCGTAGAAGGCCAGCGACAGCACCAGGAAGCGCAAAATCGGATCGGTGCGCAATTTATGCCAGGCACCCGACAGCGTCATCATGCCGTTGATCATCCCGCCCCAGCTCGGCGCCAGCAGGATCAGTGACATCGCCATGCCCAGCGACTGCGCCCAGTCGGGCAGTGCGGTGTAGTGCAAATGGTGCGGGCCGGCCCAGATGTACAGGGTGATCAGCGCCCAGAAATGCACGATCGACAACCGATACGAATACACCGGCCGGTTGACCTGCTTTGGTACGAAGTAATACATCATTCCGAGGAAACCGGTGGTCAGGAAGAAGCCCACCGCGTTGTGCCCGTACCACCACTGCACCATGGCGTCGGTGGCGCCGGAATACACCGGATACGACTTGAACCAGTCCACCGGAATCGACAGGTGATTGACCACATGCAGCATGGCGATCACCAGAATGAACGCGCCGAAGAACCAGTTGCCGACGTAGATGTGTTTGGTCTTGCGCTGCACCACCGTGGTGAAAAACACCACGGCGTAAGCGACCCAGACCACGGCCATCCACACCGCGCCGGAGAATTCGATCTCGGCATATTCCTTGGTGGTGGTGTAGCCCATCGGCAGGGTGATCAGCATGATCACAATCACCGATTGCCAACCCCAGAAAGTGAACGCGGCGAGCTTGTCCGAATACAGCCGCACCTGGCAGGTGCGCTGCACCGCGTAGTAGCTGGCGGCAAATTGCGCGCTGCCGGCGAAACCGAAAATCACCAGGCTGGTGTGCAGCGGCCGCAAACGGCCGAAGGTGGTCCACGGCAGGTCCAGATTCATCTCTGGCCAAACCAGTTGCGAGGCGATCCATACCCCCATCGCCATCCCCACGACACCCCAGAAAACCGTCGCGATAACGAATTGACGGACGACCTTGTAGTTATAAGCCTGTCCGATTGTTGCTGTGCTCATGGTCAGTTCATCCACGGTTGCAAAGTCTTGCCAGGCCACCCGGTCTGGCACGAGCTGCACTGTAGGAATACCGCTGGAAACAAAACAGGCTCAGGAATCTTTCATTTGTGCGGATCAGATTGAAGTACTGCCTGCGGCGTTCTGCCGCGTCCTGATATGGTTTTTATACATTCAGGTGAATCTGTAACGTCCTGCGCCGTACCTTCATAGTGCCTCTACGAAAACTGTAGGAGTGAGCCTGCTCGCGATCGCGGTGTGCAAGACACACCGCGATCGCGAGCAGGCTCACTCCTACAGGAATTGCGCACAATCCTGATGAGGTAGCCGCTGCATGTATCAATACGACGATTACGACCGCGCACTGGTGTTCGAGCGCGTCGCGCAATTCCGCGATCAGGTCGAGCGCTTCATGGCGGGAGAGTTGAGTGAAGAGGAGTTCCTGCCGCTGCGTCTGCAAAACGGTCTGTACATGCAAAAGCACGCCTATATGCTGCGGGTGGCCATTCCCTACGGCACGCTGAGCGCCGAACAGATGCGCACGCTGGCGAGCATCGCCAGCGACTACGACCGCGGCTACGGCCACTTCACCACGCGGCAAAACATGCAGTTCAACTGGATTGAGCTGAGCGAGGTGCCGGACATCCTCGAACGCCTGGCCCAGGTCAACATGCATGCGATCCAGACCTCCGGCAACTGCGTACGCAACATCACCACTGAAGCGTTTGCCGGGGTCGCGGCGGACGAAATGATCGACCCGCGCCCGCTGGCAGAGATCCTGCGGCAATGGTCGACGATCAACCCTGAATTCCTGTTTCTGCCACGCAAATTCAAGATCGCCATCTGCTCGGCCAAGCAGGATCGGGCGGCGATCATGATGCACGACATCGGCCTCTATCTTTACCCCGGCCGCGATGGGCAAATGCTCCTGCGGGTGATCGTAGGGGGTGGCTTGGGGCGCACGCCGATCCTCGGTTTACAGATTCGCGAAGGTTTGCCGTGGCAGCACTTGTTGTCCTACGTCGAGTCGGTGTTGCGGGTCTACAACCGCCATGGCCGACGCGACAACAAGTACAAGGCGCGGATCAAGATTCTGGTCAAGGCGTTGGGCATCGAGGCGTTCGCCAAGGAAGTCGAAGAGGAATGGCAACACCTGAAGGACGGCCCGGCGCAGTTGACCGACGCAGAGTATCAACGCGTTGCCAGCGCTTTTGTGCCGCCGACCTATCGCACGCTGGCGGATACCGATCTGGACTTCGGCACGCACCTGGCCGAGAGCCCGGCGTTCGCCCGTTGGGTGGCGCGTAACGTGCAGCCGCATAAGGTGCAGGGTTACACCAGCGTCGTGCTGTCGACCAAACCGGGCCTGGCCGCGCCGCCGGGAGACGTCACCGGCTTGCAGATGCTTGCGGTCGCTGACTGGTCGGAGCGTTTCGGTTTCGGCGAGATTCGCATCGCCCATGAGCAGAACATCGTCCTGCCCGATGTGCCGAAAGCCGATCTGTATGCGCTGTGGCAGTTGGCGTGTGAGCTGAATCTGGGGACGGCCAACGTCGGCTTGTTGACCGACATCATTGCCTGCCCTGGTGGGGATTTCTGCGCATTGGCCAATGCCAAGTCGATCCCGATCGCCCAGGCGATTCAGGCGCGCTTCGACAATCTCGATTACCTGCATGATCTGGGTGACATCAGCCTGAACATCTCCGGCTGCATGAACGCTTGCGGTCATCACCACATCGGCAATATCGGCATCCTCGGCGTCGACAAGAACGGCAGCGAGTGGTACCAGATCACCCTCGGTGGCGCGCAGGGCAAGCACAGTGCGCTGGGTAAAGTCATCGGCCCGTCCTTCAGCGCCGCCGAAGTGCCGCAGGTGATCGAGCGGATCATCGGTACCTTCGTGCGCTATCGCGAGAGCGAGGAATTGTTTGTCGATACGTTGACACGTATCGGCCTGGAGCCGTTCAAGGAGCGGGTCTATCCGAAGGTGCTGGAGGTATCGGCATGAACAATCTGTTGCGACTTGAGCAGGGCGTGGCGCGGATTGAAAGGGATGATCCGTGGATGCTGGTGCGTGAGCCGTCGACGCCAAGGCCCGCAGGGTTGTTGATTCTGCCGCTCGCTCATTGGCTGGAATCGCCGTCCACCCACGCGGTGTGGCTGGGGCCGGACGATGAGGTGGAAAGCCTGATTCCGTGGCTGGCATCGCTGCCGCTGATCGCGCTGGACTTCCCGAGTTTTCGCGACGGCCGTGCCTACAGTCAGGCGTACCTGCTGCGTAGCCGTTTCGGTTGGGCAGGGGAGTTGCGCGCGATTGGCGATGTGTTGCGTGATCAACTCAGCCATATGCGCCAATGCGGCTTCGACAGTTTTGCCGTGCGCGAAGACAAGTCGGCCGAAGATGCGCTCAAAGGACTGGCGGGGATGAGCGTGCTGTATGGGCGCTCGGTGATCGAGCCAAGGCCGTTATTCCGCCGCCGCTAACCCTTTGCAGGTGCAGGGGAAACCCTTAGAGCGCCGACGAATCGGGGATTTTTCCTTGGGTCGATGCTGGCCTTTTGGTAGAGTCGCCGTCGCCAGCGGGTTTTCGGCTGGCCGATGGAACCGAAGAAGGGAGTCTGATCAGTGAGTCCGGGCAAGAAAATCCTGGGCCTCACCGCGTTGCTTTTGATGCTGACGCTGTGGGCCAGTTACTTTTATGTATTCAAGGAAAACCGCGACGGCCAACTTGGCGGGGCCGGCCAAAGCACTGCGTGGTGCGGCACTCCGCCGACCAACGAAGCGGCGTTGCTGGGCAAGGATCAACTGACCTTGCGCGTCACCAACAACCTGCGCGGAGAGTTCATGCTCAGCGGTTCTCTGGTGGTGTCCGAGCGCACCTTCAACCGTTATGACCTGAGCCGCAACGAATTGCGCCTGCGTCTGGAACCGTTGCAGTGGTCCTACGGCGTCACGCCAATCTTCCTCGAGCAGGTCAAGGTTCAGCCACTGAGCCGCAATCTCTCGGCCACCAACAAAAGTGCCTACGCCGAACTTGAGCCTCGCCCGATCGGCGTTCAGGGCCAAGTCGCCGAGTTTCCGTTCGACACTTACCGCTATGGCTACAAACCGGTGCTCTACTACCTCAAGGGCAGCGAGCGCATCGACCTGCGCTTCAAGAACATCACCACGCTGATGGAGATGTCCAACACCTTCACACCGATCCAGAAGTACAACCGCGTCGATTACATCAACGAGAAAACCTCGATGATCCGCGACGAAGACTACAAGGCCTACGGCCCGCACGAATGCGCGTTCAGCGTCGAGCGCAAGGGGTCGTTCAAGGTCGTCGTGTTGTTGACGCTGCTGGTGCTGTGCCTGCCGTTGATGCTGGTGTTCTATCGCGAAGAGCCGGGGATCGACTTCCTTGCCACTTTGATGGGCGTTGCGCTGGTCCGGGTGCTGTTGATCGGGCCGGTGGAGGACTTCCGGCTGTACAACATCGACTTCCTGTTTGGTGCGGCGATTTTGTTGGTTGGGACGGTGTCGTTGTACAAGGCAATGCGCGCCAATACCCGGCGCGAGATAAAGCTTCGTAGTGGCGAGACGTCTTCCTGGTAAACCACTTACCCTACAAGAGCTGCCGTCGGCTGCGATCTTTTGATCTTGGTCTTTGCAATCAAAAGATCGCAGCCTGCGGCAGCTCCTGCACGGGGCACCGCAGGTAGCGCAGCAGGGATTATTTCAACGCCGGATCGCCCATGTTCATCTTCTTCCAGCCCTGCAAAAGCACCTGCGCCTTCGGCCGTTGTGATGCGCCGCCCAGCCTTGGGTGAAGATTATGTTTTGCCATCGCAAATGCTCAGGTTTTAGCTATACCTGTAACTCCCCCCTACGCAATAAATCCAGGCCTTCTGACAGGAGTTACAGCATGAAGCCAGCAGTAATGATGGGCACACTGTGCATTGCCACTCTCGCACTGGTGGGTTGTTCCAGCAAAACCGTTGCTCCCGATGAGTATTCCGGGTTTCTCAAGGACTACAGCCAACTCAAGGAGGCCAAGTCACCCTCCGGTGCTGAGGTAATGCGTTGGATCGACCCCAAAGCCGACATTAATAAATTCACCAGCGTCTATATCGAACCGACCCAGCTCTATCCACAGCCGCAACCGACCACAAAGATTCCACAGCAGACTCTCAACGGCATCACCAGCTACTACGATCAGGCACTCAAACGTGAAATCGGCAGGTCTTTGCCATTGGCCAACGGGCCAGGCCCTGGTGTGATGGTGGTGCGTGCGGCGATCACCGCCGTCAGCAGCAAGACCGAAGGCCTCAAACCCTATGAAGTGATCCCTGTTGCGCTGCTGGCTGCGGCTGTCAGCACAGCCAGCGGCATTCGTGATCAGGAAACCACCTTGGCCACCGAGGCGGTGTTTCTTGATGGCGGCAACAACAAAGTGGTTGCTCAGGTAGTACGCAAAGGCACCGGCAAGCCGCTGGCAAACGAATCGCAGGTGATGAAGGCTGATGACGTGAAAAACGTGATCGATGGCTGGGCGTCGGATCTGAACCAGTCTTATCTCAAGCTCAAGTCCAAATAAGCCAATGCTGCAGGCGTTGCCTCAGGCGTGATCTGAGGCAATGCCTAAGGGCTTGGGATCCGAGACTCAAGCACCGACGCCACAACTGACAAACGTCATCGCCGGCAAAAGTGCCGCCGCCAATAGCCATGCATGCATTCTCATTTTCTTCGCCATGACGTCACGATTCTCTGGTGTGCATTGTCGATGCCGGCACGCCTGTGCCGCTGATAAGAAATCCTGTTTTTACCAAAGCCTTCAGGACACCTTCGATTGAAGCTAGCAGCTAATCGGGGCTTGGCCAGCGCAGGGCGGGTGGGGCTGTAGATATTTACACCCTGTCAGGTTTGACAGTTGTCGGGGTGAGGGGATGGGGGTTTGATGGTTGGGTGCTGCGCAAAATTATCGGCTTGCGCGTAAATGGGAGAAGGGAGGCAATCATGGCAACTGGAACAGTGAAGTGGTTTAACGAAACGAAGGGGTTTGGCTTTATTCAGCCCGACGATGGCAGTTCAGATGTGTTCGTTCATTTTTCCGCACTTGAGCGGTCAGAGTTGAAAACTCTTAATGAAGGTCAAAAAATTTCATATGACATGACAAAAGATAAACGTTCGGGCGCATTATCCGCCGATAACATCAAGGCAGTTTAAACATTCAAATGCAGGAGCTGCCGCAGGCTGCGATTCTTTGTCTTCGAAAGCAAAATAAAAAGATCGCAGCCTCGTTCCACTCGACAGCGCCTACAGTTAAGCGCGTTTCAGCTGCGCTCAGGGCTTCTTGGCCTGCTCGCGAACGCGTTCCTCCTGCTCCCGCAGTTCAGGGGTGAGTTCGGCGCCGAAATCCTCGGCGGTGAATATCTGGCGAATCTCGATATCAGAGTCGGTGCCCGGCATGGGATTGGGGCAACGCTTGACCCATTCGATGGCTTCTTCTTTCGACTTCACGTCCCAGATCCAGTAACCGGCCACCAGCTCTTTGGTTTCGATGAAGGGGCCGTCGATTACCGTGCGTTTATCACCCGAGAATTGCACGCGGGCGCCTTTGCTGCTCGGGTGCAGGCCGTCTGCCGCGACCAGGATGCCGGCCCTGGCCAGTTCTTCGTTGAAATTGCCCATGGCGGTAAGCAGTTCTTCGCTGGGCATGATGCCGGCCTCGGAATCGGCGCTGGCTTTTACGAGGATCATGAATCGCATAGTGGTAACTCCGTGGAGTGTGGGGGATTCACTGCTTAGTCGAATGGGCACATCACGAATCGACAGGGACTCTAAATAAATGATGCAGACCCGAAGTCCGCGAAGATCCCGCAGGACTTGCAGTTGTATGCAGTTTTGCGTTTCGGCACATGACAATTTCGGTCAAAGCATAGGTTGTCGAACAATTTCGTGGTTAACTTCGGCCCTTGCGTGATTTTCTAAAACAACGTTCAGAAGGACTCAAGTCATGGCTCAAGTCACCCTTAAAGGCAATCCGGTTCAAGTCAACGGCCAGTTGCCACAAGCCGGTTCCAAGGCGCCAGCCTTTTCTCTGGTTGCCGGCAATCTGTCCGACGTCACCCTGAAAGACTTTGCCGGCAAGCGCAAAGTGCTGAACATCTTCCCAAGCGTCGACACCCCGACCTGCGCGACCTCCGTGCGTAAGTTCAACGCTCAGGCCAACGACATCAGCAACACCGTGGTGCTGTGCATTTCGGCTGACCTGCCGTTCGCTCAGGCGCGTTTCTGCGGCGCCGAAGGTCTGGACAACGTACAGAACCTGTCGACCCTGCGCGGTGCCGAGTTCATCGAGAACTACGGCGTGGCCATTGCTGACGGCCCGCTGAAAGGCCTGACCGCCCGTGCCGTGGTGGTGCTGGACGAAAACGACAATGTCCTGCACAGCGAATTGGTCAAGGAAATCGCTGAAGAGCCTGATTACGAAGCGGCACTTGCCGTCTTGAAGTAAGTGTTCTGAAACAAGCGCTTTACAGTTGTTAACGGCCTGGCCCTGTCCAGGCCGTTTTCATTTGTGTATCAGTGTTTTGCCTCACACACCTTGAAACGTAAGTTGAAGGTAAATAGCCGGTAAAGCTGCTTTGCTTAATCCCCATCAGTGCTTATCGTTCAGCCTCCCGTAAAAGAAGCCCACGCGCCCAATGGTTAATCACTCCATGCAATCGTCCCCACGCAACTCCCGTCGCTGGCTGATCAGCCTGCTTGTCTTGTTGGTTATCGCCGTTCTGTGCTGGAAGTTCTGGCCTGCCGGTTCAGCCCAGAAAGAGGGCGCCGACAAGGCAGCGGCCGGGCATGCCGGGCGTTCGGGGATGATGCGACCGGGCTTCGGTGGCGGCACCGGGCCGATTCCGGTGCGGGTGGCGCCGGCCGTCACGGGGGACTTCCCGCTGTATTACAAGGCGCTGGGCACCGTGACCGCACTCAACACCATCAACGTGCGCAGCCGGGTGGGTGGTGAGCTGGTCAAGATCAATTTCGAAGAGGGGCAGATGGTCAAGGCTGGCGACTTGCTGGCAGAGATCGATCCGCGCCCGTACCAGAACGCCTTGCTTCAAGCTGAAGGCACCTTGTTGCAGAATCAGGCGCAACTGAAAAACGCACAGGTCGATGTCGAGCGTTATCGCGGGTTGTACAAGGAAGACAGCATCGCCAAACAGACTCTGGACACCGCCGAAGCGCTGGTCGGCCAGTATCTGGGCACGGTCAAGACCAATCAGGCGGCGGTCAACGACGCCAAGCTCAATCTCGAATTCACCAGGATCCGCGCGCCGATTGCCGGTCGCGTCGGTCTGCGTCAGGTCGACGTGGGCAACCTTGTAACGGCCAATGACACCACGTTCATCGCGGTGATCACCCAGACCCAGCCGATCAGCGTTGCATTTACCCTGCCGGAAAACAGCCTCGAAACCGTGCTCGCCCGCTATCGCAGCGGCGCCAAACTGCCGGCCGAAGCCTGGGATCGTGGCGACAGCAAACTGCAAGCGACCGGTGTGCTGCAAAGTCTCGACAACCAGATCGATGTGGCCACCGGCACATTGAAATTCAAGGCGCGTTACGAAAACCGCGATCAGTCGCTGTTCCCCAATCAGTTCGTCAACGTACACCTGCTGGCCGACACCCTCAAAGGCGTGGTGCTGGCACCGTCCGCCGCCATTCAGTTCGGCACCAACGGCACTTTTGTCTACGCGCTTGAAGGCGACAAGAAAGTCACCATCCGCCCGTTGAAGATCGGCGCCAGTGACGGCGAGAACACTGTAATCACCGAGGGCTTGGCCGCCGGCGATCGCGTGGTGCTGGAAGGCACCGACCGCCTCAAGGAAGGCAGCGAAGTGGAAGTGGTCAACGACAGCAACCAGGTGCCAACCACGCCGACCGAACACCTGCAAGGCAAGTCCGCCGCCACCCCGACTGACGCCGCTGTCACCGACAAGGCCAAGAAGGGCGCATGAACATTTCGCGGCTGTTCATCCTCCGTCCGGTAGCCACCACCCTGAGCATGCTGGCCATTATCCTGGCCGGCCTGATCGCTTATCGCTTATTGCCAGTGTCGGCGTTGCCTCAGGTTGATTACCCGACCATCCGCGTCATGACCCTGTATCCCGGTGCCAGCCCGGACGTGATGACCAGCGCCGTGACCGCGCCGCTTGAGCGCCAGTTCGGGCAGATGCCGGGCCTGACGCAAATGGCCTCGACCAGTTCCGGCGGTGCTTCGGTACTGACCCTGCGGTTCAGCCTCGACATCAACATGGACGTCGCCGAGCAACAGGTGCAAGCCGCGATCAACGCCGCGACCAATCTGTTGCCGACCGATTTGCCGGCGCCGCCGGTGTACAACAAGGTCAACCCGGCGGACACCCCGGTGCTGACCTTGGCCATCACTTCGAAAACCATGCTCCTGCCCAAGCTCAATGATCTGGTCGATACGCGCATGGCGCAGAAAATCGCCCAGATCAGTGGCGTCGGCATGGTCAGCATTGCCGGCGGCCAGCGTCAGGCGGTGCGGATCAAGGTCAACCCGGAGGCCCTGGCCGCCAACAGCCTGAACCTGTCGGATGTGCGCACGCTGATCAGCGCCTCCAACGTCAACCAGCCGAAGGGTAACTTCGACGGCCCGACGCGGGTGTCGATGCTCGACGCCAACGATCAGCTGACGTCGCCCAAGGACTACGCCAACCTGATCCTCGCCTACAAGAATGGCGCACCGCTGCGGCTCAAGGATGTCGCGGAGATCGTCGACGGTGCCGAGAACGAACGCCTCGCCGCGTGGGCCAACCAGAATCAGGCGGTTTTGCTCAACATTCAGCGTCAACCTGGCGCCAACGTGATTGAAGTGGTCGACCGGATCAAGGCCTTGCTGCCGAGCATCACCGACAACCTGCCGGCCGGTCTTGATGTCACCGTGCTGACCGACCGCACCCAGACCATTCGTGCCTCGGTCACCGACGTGCAGCACGAGTTGCTGATCGCCATCGCGCTAGTAGTGATGGTGACGTTCCTGTTCCTGCGCCGTTTCAGCGCGACGATCATTCCTTCCGTGGCGGTGCCGCTGTCGCTGATCGGCACCTTCGGCGTGATGTACCTCGCCGGGTTCTCGGTCAACAACCTGACCCTGATGGCGTTGACCATCGCCACCGGTTTTGTGGTCGACGATGCCATCGTGATGCTGGAAAACATCTCGCGCTTCATCGAGGAGGGCGACAGTCCGATGCAAGCGGCGCTCAAGGGCGCCAGACAGATCGGCTTCACCCTGATTTCCCTGACCCTGTCGCTGATTGCGGTGCTGATCCCGCTGCTGTTCATGGCCGATGTGGTCGGGCGCCTGTTCCGCGAATTCGCCATTACGCTGGCAGTGGCGATCCTGATTTCCCTCGTGGTGTCGCTGACCCTGACGCCAATGATGTGCGCGCGTCTGCTCAAGCGCGAACCCGAAGAGCACGAACAGGGCCGTTTCTACCGGGCCAGCGGCGCGTGCATCGACTGGATGATTGCCAAATATGGTCGCGGTTTGCAGTGGGTGCTCAAGCATCAGCCGCTGACCCTGCTGGTGGCCATTGGCACACTGGCGCTGACCGTGTTCCTTTATATGGTTGTGCCAAAAGGCTTCTTCCCGGTGCAGGACACTGGGGTGATTCAGGGCATTTCCGAAGCGCCGCAGTCGATTTCCTTCGCCGCCATGGGCGAGCGTCAGCAGGCGTTGGCCAAGGTCATTCTTGAAGACCCGGCAGTGCAAAGCCTGTCGTCCTACATCGGTGTCGATGGTGACAACGCCACGCTTAACAGCGGCCGTCTGCTGATCAATCTCAAGCCCCATGGCGAGCGTGATCTCAGCGCCACCGAGGTGATCGCGAGACTGCAACCGCAACTGGACAAACTGGTCGGCATTCGTCTGTACATGCAACCGGTGCAGGACCTGACCATCGAAGACCGCGTCAGCCGTACTCAATACCAGTTCAGCATGTCGTCGCCGGATTCAGAACTGCTCAGCCAGTGGAGCGGGCGGTTGGTCGAAGCGCTGGCACAGCGCCCGGAACTGACCGACGTCGCCAGTGATTTGCAGGACAAGGGCTTGCAGGTGTATCTGGTGATCGACCGCGATGCGGCCTCGCGCCTCGGCGTTTCGGTGGCGAACATCACCGATGCGTTGTACGACGCCTTCGGTCAGCGGCAGATTTCAACCATCTACACCCAGGCCAGCCAGTACCGCGTGGTGCTGCAGGCGCAGGCGGGGGAAAGAATCGGCCCGCAGGCGCTGGATCAGATTCACGTCAAGACCACTGACGGCGCGCAGGTGCGCCTGTCGAGTCTGGCCCGTGTCGAGGAGCGTCAGGCGCAACTGGCGATCACTCATATCGGTCAGTTCCCGGCGGTGATGATGTCGTTCAACCTCGCACCGGGCGTGGCGCTGGGGCATGCGGTGGACGTCATCGAACAAGTGCAGAAAGACATCGGCATGCCGGTCGGCGTGCAGACCCAGTTCCAGGGCGCGGCCGAAGCTTTTCAAGCGTCGCTGTCGAGCACCTTGCTGCTGATTCTGGCGGCGGTGGTGACCATGTACATCGTGCTCGGCGTGCTTTACGAGAGCTACATCCACCCGATCACCATTCTCTCGACTCTGCCATCGGCGGCGGTTGGCGCGTTGCTGGCATTGCTGCTCAGCGGCAATGACCTGGGCATGATCGCGATCATCGGCATCATTCTCTTGATCGGTATCGTCAAGAAAAACGCGATCATGATGATCGACTTCGCCCTCGACGCTGAACGCAACCAGGGCATGGAGCCGGAGGAGGCGATCTATCAAGCGGCCCTGCTGCGTTTCCGGCCGATCCTGATGACCACGTTGGCCGCGCTGTTCGGCGCGGTGCCATTGATGCTGGCCACCGGTTCCGGGGCTGAGTTGCGTCAGCCGCTGGGCCTGGTGATGGTTGGCGGGTTGTTGATGAGTCAGGTGTTGACACTGTTCACCACGCCGGTGATTTACCTGTACTTCGACCGTTTGGGCCGTCGCTTTGGCAAAACCAATGCCGACACCGAAGAGGTGGTGGTATGACGCAGCGCAAAACCTGTAGGCGTGAGCCTGCTCGCGATGAGGCCGGCACCTGCAACATCCATGCGAACACATACACCGCTATCGCGAGCAGGCTCACTCCTCCAGGGGAGTGGTGTGAATTCGGAGATTGCGGTCAATGAACCTCTCCGGTCCTTTCATCAAGCGCCCGGTTGCCACCATGCTCCTGAGCCTGGCGATCATGCTGCTGGGCGGTGTCAGCTTCGGTCTGCTGCCGGTTTCGCCGTTGCCGCAGATGGACTTCCCGGTGATCGTCGTGCAGGCGAGCCTGCCCGGCGCCAGCCCGGAGGTCATGGCCTCCACGGTGGCCACGCCGCTGGAGCGTTCGTTCGGTGCCATTGCCGGCGTCAACACCATGAGCAGCCGCTCCAGTCAGGGTTCAACCCGGGTCATTCTGCAATTCGACCTCGACCGTGACATCAACGGCGCGGCGCGGGAAGTGCAGGCGGCGATCAACGCTTCGCGCAACCTGCTGCCGAGCGGGATGCGCAGCATGCCGACCTACAAGAAGGTCAACCCGTCGCAGGCGCCAATCATGGTGCTGTCGTTGACTTCGGATGTGCTGGAAAAAGGTCAGCTCTACGACTTGGCGTCGACCATCCTGTCGCAGAGTCTGTCGCAGGTGCAGGGTGTCGGTGAGGTGCAGATCGGCGGCAGTTCGTTGCCGGCCGTGCGTATCGAACTCGAACCGCAGGCTCTGAACCAGTACGGCGTGGCGCTCGATGATGTGCGCAAGACCATCGCCGATGCCAACGTGCGCCGGCCCAAGGGCTCGGTCGAGGACGGCCAGCGCTTGTGGCAGATCCAGGCCAACGACCAGTTGGAGAAAGCCAAGGATTATGAATCGCTGATCATCCATTACGCCGACGGTGCCGCGTTGCGCCTGAAGGACGTGGCCAAGGTCAGCGACGGCGTCGAAGACCGCTACAACAGCGGTTTCTTCAACGACGACGCGGCGGTGCTGCTGGTGATCAACCGCCAGGCCGGGGCCAACATTATCGAGACGGTCAACGAGATCAAGGCGCAACTGCCCGCGCTGCAAGCGGTGCTGCCGGCCAGCGTGAAGCTGAATCTGGCGATGGACCGTTCGCCGGTGATCAAGGCAACGTTGCACGAAGCCGAGATGACCCTGTTGATCGCCGTGGCACTGGTAATTCTGGTGGTGTTCCTGTTTCTCGGTAACTTCCGCGCCTCGCTGATTCCGACATTGGCGGTGCCGGTGTCGCTGGTCGGTACCTTCGCGGTGATGTACCTCTATGGCTTCTCACTGAACAACCTGTCACTGATGGCGCTGATTCTCGCCACCGGTCTGGTGGTGGACGACGCCATCGTGGTACTGGAGAACATTTCGCGGCACATCGACGAAGGCGTCAAACCGATGCAGGCCGCGTATCTGGGGGCCAAGGAAGTCGGGTTTACCTTGTTATCGATGAACGTCTCGCTGGTCGCGGTGTTCCTGTCGATTCTGTTTATGGGCGGGATTGTCGAGAGTTTGTTCCGCGAATTCTCCATCACGCTGGCTGCGGCCATTGTGGTCTCGCTGGTGGTTTCGCTGACGCTGACGCCGATGCTCTGCGCCCGCTGGCTCAAGCCGCATACGCCGGGGCAGGAAAACCGTCTGCAACGCTGGAGTCGCAAGACCAACGACTGGATGGTGGCCAAGTACGCCACCAGCCTCGACTGGGTGCTGCGTCACCGCCGCCTGACGTTGCTCAGCCTGTTCATCACCGTTGGCGTCAACGTCGCGCTCTATGTGGTGGTGCCGAAGACTTTCATGCCGCAGCAGGATACCGGCCAGTTGATCGGTTTCGTGCGCGGTGACGACGGCCTGTCGTTCAGCGTGATGCAGCCGAAAATGGAAACCTTCCGCCGCGCCGTGCTCAAGGACGAGGCGGTGGAAAGCGTCGCCGGGTTCATCGGCGGTACCAACGGCACCAACAACGCCTTCATGCTGGTACGGCTGAAGCCGATCAAGGACCGCCAGTTGTCGGCACAGAAAGTCATCGAGCGCCTGCGCAAGGAAATGCCTAAGGTGGCCGGCGCACAATTGATGCTGATGGCCGACCAGGATCTGCAGTTTGGCGGTGGTCGCGAGCAGACCACTTCGCAGTACAGCTACATTCTGCAAAGCGGTGATCTTGGCGAGTTGCGTGAGTGGTACCCGAAAGTGGTCGCCGCGTTGCGGGCGTTGCCAGAGTTGACGGCCATTGATGCCCGTGAAGGCAAAGGCGCGCAGCAGGTGACTTTGATTGTCGACCGCGATCAGGCCAAGCGCCTGGGGGTGGACATGAGCATGGTGACTGCGGTGCTGAACAACGCTTACAGCCAGCGGCAGATTTCGACGATCTACGACAGTCTGAACCAGTACCAAGTGGTGATGGAGGTCAATCCGAAATACGCCCAGGATCCGATTACCCTCAAGCAAGTCCAAGTGATCACCGCCGACGGCGCACGGATTCCGCTATCGACCATCGCTCACTATGAGAGCAGCCTGGAGGACGATCGCGTCAGCCACGAAGGCCAGTTCGCCTCGGAAGATATTTCTTTCGACATGGCTGAAGGCGTGACGGTAGAGCAGGGCAGTGCCGCCATCGAGCGGGCGATTGCCAAGCTCGGCTTGCCGGAAGACGTGATCGCGAAAATGGCCGGTACTGCCGATGCGTTCGCCGCGACCCAGAAGAGCCAGCCGTTCATGATCCTCGGCGCGCTGTTGGCGGTGTATCTGGTGTTGGGCGTGCTGTATGAAAGTTACATTCACCCCCTGACGATTCTGTCGACGCTGCCGTCGGCCGGTGTCGGCGCATTGCTGTCGATCTATGCATTGGGCGGCGAATTCAGCCTGATCTCGTTGCTCGGGCTGTTCCTGCTGATCGGCGTGGTGAAGAAAAACGCGATCCTGATGATCGACCTCGCACTGCAACTGGAACGGCATCAGGGCATGTCGCCGCTGGAATCGATCCGCAGTGCCTGCCTGCAACGTCTGCGCCCCATTCTGATGACCACATTGGCGGCCATCCTCGGTGCCTTGCCGTTGCTGCTCAGCCGGGCGGAAGGCGCGGAAATGCGCCAGCCATTGGGCCTGACCATCATCGGCGGACTGGTTTTCAGCCAGGTGCTGACGCTTTACACCACCCCGGTGGTCTACCTCTATCTCGACAAGCTTCGCCATCGTTTCAACAAATGGCGTGGCGTGCGTACTGACGCTGCTCTGGAAACTCCGCTATGACTGACCGTTCGCTTTTCAATCTGGCCACTGTTCGCGGCTTGCGTCTGTTGAGCCTGTCGCTGTGCGTGGCAATGCTCAGTGCCTGCGCCGTCGGCCCGGACTACCAGCGCCCGCAGACGGCTGAAATTCCTCAATACAAGGAAGCTGAAGGCTGGCGTCAAGCCAACCCGAGCGATTCGCTGGCGCGTGGCGCGTGGTGGGAGTTGTATGGCGATCAGCAACTCAACGGGCTGATCGAAAAACTCAACAGCTCCAACCAGACCGTCGCCCAGTCGGAAGCCCAGTTTCGACAGGCGCAGGCCCTCGTCCGCAGTGCGCGCGGGGCGTTCTACCCAAGCGTCGACCTGAGCGTGGGCAAAACCCGCTCCAGCCAAGGTACCGGCAGCAGCAGTTCGAGTTTGAGCAGTTCTTCCAGCGGCATTCGCGACACCTACAGCGCGGAGTTGGGCGTGAGTTGGGAAGCCGATGTCTGGGGCAAGTTGCGTCGCGGTCTTGAGGCCGATCAGGCCAGCGCGCAGGCGAGTTTCGCCGATCTGGCCGCGATGCGTTTGAGTCAGCAATCGGAGCTGGTGCAGAACTACCTGCAACTGCGGGTGATCGATCAGCAGAAGCGTCTGCTCGAAGCGACGGTTGCGGCGTATGAGCGCTCGCTGAAAATGACCCAGAACCAATACCGCGCGGGTGTTTCCGGGCGTGACGCGGTGGCGCAGGCGCAGACGCAACTGAAAAGCACCCAGGCTGATCTGGTCGATCTGATCTGGCAGCGCGCGCAATTCGAGAATGCCATTGCCGTGCTGACCGGTCAGGCGCCAGCGGACTTCAATCTCGCCGAAACCCAGACCATCCCGAACCTGCCGCAGGTGCCGTTGAGCCTGCCGTCGCAGTTGCTGGAGCGCCGTCCGGACATCGCCTCGGCCGAGCGCTCGGTGATCGCCGCCAACGCCAATATCGGCGTGGCCAAAGCGGCGTACTACCCTGATCTGTCCCTGAGCCTGAGCGGCGGTTACAGCAGCAGTACCTCACAAAACCTGATCAGTTTGCCTAACCGCTTCTGGTCCGTCGGACCAAAACTGGCCTTGCCGCTGTTCGACGGCGGTATCCGTTCGGCGGAAGTTGACCGCACTGAAGCGGTGTACGACCAGACGGTCGCCAAGTACCGGCAGACCGTGCTCGACGGTTTCCGCGAAGTGGAAAACTATCTGGTGCAACTCAAGGTGTATGAGGACGAAGCGGCGGTACGCCAGGAAGCCCTCGATGCTGCCCGCGACTCACTGCGCCTGACGGAAAACCAGTACAAGGCCGGGCTGATTGCCTACATCGACGTGGTCGTGGTGCAAGCCACTGCGTTGAGTAATGAGCGCAGTGTGTTGACTATTCTGCAGAACCGTTTGATTGCCAGTGTGCAATTGATTGCCGCGCTGGGCGGCGGTTGGGATGGCCAGCTCGACGTGAGTGACAACCGCTAAGGCAACGCGAGCGCAAAAACTGTGGGAGCGAGTTGTCGTCAGCTCTGTCGCTGGATCGTTCCGGTTCAGAGCATTGTCGGGCCATCAAACAAGCGTTTCATCGGACTGATGGCAATTTGATTACTTAGTCAGTGCGTTCTGCTGTGCAATCAGTACAATCGCCGCATTTGCCCGACCGAGAATGGACGCGATCCGGTTTGGGTAGTCGTGAGAATCCGCATGCTCATCGGTAGTTATTCCTCCACCCTGGTTTTCATTTCGTTGTGTGTAGCGATCCTCGCGTCCTACACCGCCCTCGACCTTACCGGACGCATTGCAACAGCCAAGGGCCGTGCCGTGCATTTCTGGACAGCCGGGGGCGCGTTCGCCATGGGTGTGGGTGTCTGGTCGATGCACTTCATCGGCATGCTCGCCTTCAAGTTGCCGATCTCTCTGGGCTACGACATCACGCTCACCGCGCTGTCGCTGTTGATCGCGGTACTGTCCTGCGGTTTTGCCTTGTGGCTGGTCAGTCAGCCGAAATTGCCGATTTTGCAGTTGGCTTTTGGCTCGCTGATCATGGGCGCCGGTATCAGTGCCATGCATTACACCGGCATGGCGGCGATGCGCATGACGCCCGGGATCGATTACGACCCGACGCTGTTTGGCGCCTCGTTACTGATTGCCATCGGTGCCTCGGCTGCGGCGTTGTGGATTGCTTTTCGCCTGCGCCAGCATTCGCCCTATGTACGCCTGATTCGCGCCGGGGCTGCGGTGATCATGGGCATCGCCATTGTCGGCATGCATTACACCGGCATGGCCGCTGCGCAATTTCCTGACGGCAGTTTCTGCGGCGCTGCGCTCAATGGTCTGAAGGGCAATGGTCTGGACAGCCTGGTGCTGATCACCACGCTAGCGGTGCTGACGATTGCCTTGTTGACCTCAATCCTCGATGCACGGCTTGAAGCGCGCACCGCCGATCTGGCGCACTCGTTGACGGTGGCCAACCGCGAACTCACGCAACTGGCGCTGCACGACACCCTGACCGGTTTGCCAAACCGCATGCTGCTCGACGACCGGATCAATCAGGCAATCAAGAAAGTCCAAGAGCAGGGCGGCTGTTTTGCCTTGATGTTCATTGATCTGGATGGCTTCAAACCAGTCAATGATGCTTTTGGCCATCACATGGGCGATCAACTGCTGCGCGAAGTCGGTGTGCGCTTGCGCGAAGATTTGCGCAGCCTCGACACGCTGGCACGCATCGGCGGCGATGAGTTTGTGTTGCTGGTGCGCCTGGCCGAGCCCGATGATGCATTGGGATTGGCTGCACGCCAGGTCAGCCTGATCGCGCAGCCGTTCCGCGTGGCCGAACATGACTTGCAGATATCCGCCAGCGTCGGCATTGCCCTGTATCCGGGCAATGGCCAGAACGCCCCGGAACTACTGATGAACGCCGACGCGGCGATGTATCACGCCAAGGGTGGCGGCAAGAACGGTTACAGCTTCTTCGATGCGTCGATGAACACCAACGCACGCAAACAGCTGCAACTGTTGCAGGACTTGCGTGCGGCACTGGAGCACAGCCAGTTCAGCCTGCATTACCAACCCAAGTTCGACGCCGCCAGCGGTCATCCGGTGGGCGCCGAAGCGTTGTTGCGCTGGCAACATCCGGTCCACGGCATGCTGATGCCGGACAAGTTTATCGATATGGCGGAGAAAACCGGCCTGATCATTCCAATCGGCGAGTGGGTGCTCAACGAAGCCTGCCGGCAGATGCGCGAGTGGTACGTGCTCGGCTACACCGACTGGCGTATCGCGGTGAACCTCTCGGCGTTGCAGTTCTGCCATGCCGGATTGGTCCGAAGTGTTGCCAAAGCCTTGGCTACGCACCATTTACCTGCGAATAGCCTGACCCTGGAAATCACCGAAACCACGGCAATGAGCGATGCCGATGCAAGCATGACGGTGTTGCAGGAGTTATCGGACATGGGTGTCGACCTGTCCATTGATGACTTCGGTACCGGTTATTCGAGCCTCATGTACCTCAAGCGTTTGCCGGCCAATGAGCTGAAGATCGACCGTGGGTTTGTGCGGGATCTGGAGCATGACAGTGACGATGCGGCCATCGTGTCGGCGATTGTTGCGTTGGGGCAGGCGCTGGGGCTGCGGATTGTGGCTGAAGGCGTGGAAACGGGTTCGCAGCAGGATTTCCTGACGCAATTGGGCTGTGATTCGCTGCAAGGGTATCTGCTGGGGTATCCGAAGCCGGCAGACAAGTTCATGCAGGACATTGTCAGTGCACAGCGCCTGCCGACAGTCTGATAAACCGCGCCATCAAGCTCGCTCCCACATTTGAAATGCAATCCCCTGTGGGAGCGAGCTTGCTCGCGAAAGCGTCGGCCCAGCCAAAAACAGACCTCATGCAAAACCCGCCAATGGCGGTTATTCTTCCCCCCGACTGTTACGTGTGCATTCAGGGGAAAGGCCAGCATGGATAAAGTCATTGTGATCACCGGTGGCGGGCGCGGGATTGGCGCCGCTACGGCGCTGTTGGCCGCCGAGCAGGGCTATCGCATCTGCATCAACTACCAGTCAGACGAACAGGCCGCGCAAAGTGTGCTGGAGCAAGTCCGCGCGTTGGGCGCACAGGCCATCGCAGTACGCGCCGACGTCAGCATCGAAGACGAAGTGATCGCACTGTTTCAGCGGGTCGACACCGAGTTAGGGCGAGTCACCGCATTGGTGAACAACGCCGGCACTGTCGGGCAAAAGTCGCGAGTCGATGAGATGTCCGAATTCCGCATCTTGAAAATCATGAAAACCAATGTCCTGGCGCCTATCCTGTGCGCCAAGCACGCGATCCTGCGCATGTCGCCCAAGCATGGCGGGCAGGGCGGCAGTATCGTCAACGTGTCGTCGGTGGCATCGCGCCTGGGTTCGCCGAACGAGTATGTCGATTACGCCGCCTCCAAAGGCGCGCTCGACACGTTCACCATCGGTTTGTCCAAGGAAGTGGCGGGCGAGGGGATTCGCGTGAATGCGGTGCGTCCGGGTTACATCTACACCGATTTCCACGCCCTGAGTGGCGATCCTGATCGGGTCAGCAAGCTTGAGTCGGCGATTCCGATGGCACGTGGCGGCCGGCCGGATGAAGTGGCGGAGGCGATTATATGGTTGTTGTCGGACAAGGCTTCCTATGCCACCGGGACGTTTGTTGATCTGGGTGGTGGGCGGTAAAAGAAGCAAGATCAAAAGATCGCAGCCTGCGGCAGCTCCTACACAGGATTAGGCGTTTCCCTGTAGGAGCTGCCGAAGGCTGCGATCTTTCTGCTGTCAGAACGACCGCACAATCCGCCCCAACGTCTCCATCGCCTTTTCCGAATCCTCGGTCCACGGGCTGCCGTAGTTCAAGCGAATACAGTTGCGGAACCGCTGAGTCGGCGAAAAGATCGGCCCTGGCGCAATGCTGATGCCCTGCGCCAGCGCCATCTGAAACAGCTTCAACGAATCCATCTGCGGTGGCAGTTCCAGCCACAAGAAGTAGCCGCCCGCCGGTTGGCTGACCCGCGTCTGCGCCGGGAAATAACGGGCAATCGCCGCGAGCATCGCACTTTGCTGTTCTTCCAGCGCATAACGCAATTTGCGCAGATGCCGATCGTAGCCGCCGTGTTGCAGGTAGTCGGCAATCGCCGCTTGCGCCGGCATCGAGGCGCACAGCGAGGTCATCAGTTTCAGTCGTTCGATTTTCTGCGCGTAACGCCCGGCGGCGACCCAGCCGATGCGATAGCCGGGGGCCAGACTTTTGGCGAATGAGCCGCAATGCATCACCAACCCCTCGGTGTCGAAGGCCTTGGCCGGTTTCGGCGCTTGCTGGCCGTAATAGAGTTCGGCGTAGACATCGTCTTCAATCAGCGGCACCTGATGGCGGCGCAGCAGTTCGACCAGTTCCTGCTTCTTGGCCTCGGGCATGGTCGCGCCCATCGGGTTCTGAAAACTGGTCATGCACCAGCAGGCCTTGATCGGGTGGCGCTCGAGTGTCTGGGCGAGTACGCCGAGGTCGATGCCATCGCGCGGATGCACGGGGATTTCCACCGCTTTGAGTTTCAGCCGTTCCAGCACTTGCAGGCTGGCGTAGAACGCCGGGGCTTCGATGGCGACCAGATCGCCCGGTTCGGTTACGGCTTGCAGGCACAGGTTCAGCGCTTCGAGGGCGCCATTGGTGATCAGCAGTTCTTCCATCGGCAGCATCAGCCCGCCGACCATATAGCGCAGGGCGATCTGCCGGCGCAGTTGCGGGTTGCCCGGCGACATGTCGGTGACCACCATGCGCGGGTCCATCTCCCGAGCGGCGCTGGCCAGCGAGCGAGACAGGCGTTGCAGCGGGAACAGGGTCGGGCTGGGGAACGCCGAACCGAACGGTACGGTGCTGGGATCCTTGATCGATTCCAGGACCGAGAACACCAGTTCGCTGACGTCAACCTCAGTCGAATCGTTTACGTGGCTACTGATCACCGGCTCCGAGAACGGGCTCGGCGCGTGGGTGTTGACGAAGTAGCCAGAGCGCGGGCGCGCTCGGATCAGGCCGCGGCGTTCCAGCAAGTAATAAGCCTGGAACACCGTGGACGGGCTGACGCCGTAAGTCTGGCTGGCGTAGCGCACCGAGGGCACGCGCTGGCCGGGGCCAAGGACGCCGGAGCGGATCAGTTCAGCGATGTCGTCGGCGAATTTTTCGTAGCGTTTCATCGAGGAGCCTTGGTGCTTGTTGATTGTGTGGGGTGTCAGGGAACTGCCCCTCACCCTAGCCCTCTCCCAAAGGGAGAGGGGACTGACCGTGGTGTTCTTTCGCTATACATCGACCTGAGATATCGAGTCGAACTCGGTTTTGAAAGCAACCGAGATCTGCTCCCTTTCCCCCTCTCCCTCGGGAGAGGGCTGGGGTGAGGGGAAACGATTCTAACGGCTCAGCGATTCATCGGCGCCACAAACCTGCTCTTCGCCACGCTGTAAACCTCAGGCTCATCGCTGTCGGCAATCTTGAAGCTCAAGGTCTGCGAGCTGCTGCTCGGCCGATCTGTGGTCATCGCCACCGACACCGGCACATCGACAATCTCACCCGGTGCCAGGCTCAGTTCGGTCTTGCCTTGCAACTGGAAGCCGTCGCCGTCCACCAGAGTCAGGTTGTAGTTCTGGCGCTGCTGGGTCTTGTTGATGACTTTCAGCGAATAGATGTTTTCGATCTGGCCCTGACCGTTTTCACGGAACAGCCCGCGATCCTTGGTCACGTCCAGCGACACCATGGGACGTTCGATCAGGGCCAGGGCCAGCGCGCCGATCATTACCAGCAACACCGCAACGTAACCAATCAGCCGTGGCCGCAGCAGATGAGTCTTGCCACCCTGCAATTCGCGCTCGGAACTGTAGCGGATCAAACCGCGTGGGTAGTTCATCTTGTCCATGATCGAATCACAGGCGTCGATGCACGCCGCGCAACCAATGCACTCCATCTGCAAACCGTCGCGGATGTCGATGCCGGTCGGGCACACCTGCACGCACAACTGGCAGTCGATGCAATCGCCCAGCCCGGCCTCAACCGGTTTCAGATCACGCTTGCGCGGGCCACGGTTTTCGCCGCGGGCCACGTCGTAGGCAATCGTCAGGGTGTCCTTGTCGAACATCACGCTCTGGAACCGCGCATATGGACACATGTGCATGCACACCGCTTCACGCAGCCAACCGGCATTGATGTAGGTGGCGGCGGTGAAGAAAAGCACCCAGAACAGGCTGACCCCGCCGATTTGCAGAGTCAGCAGTTCTTCGGCCAGTGGCCGGATCGGGGTGAAGTAGCCGACGAAGGTCAAACCGGTGAGCACGCTGATCGCCAGCCATAGCGTGTGTTTGGCGGCGCGGCGCGCGAGTTTGTTCAGGCTCCAGGGCGCCGCTTGCAGTTTGATTCGCTGGTTGCGCTCGCCTTCGGTGATCTTCTCGCACCACATAAAAATCCACGTCCACGAACTCTGCGGGCAGGTGTACCCGCACCAGACGCGCCCGGCGAACACGGTGATGGCGAACAGGCCGAACGCGGCAATGATCAACAAGGCCGAGAGCAGGATGAAATCCTGTGGCCAAAAGGTCGCACCGAAGATGTGGAATTTGCTTTCCGACAGATCCCACAACACGGCCTGACGACCGCCCCAGTTCAACCACACCGTGCCGAAGAACAGCAAAAACAGAAACCCCGCGCCGCTGATGCGCAGGCTACGAAACAGGCCGGTGAAGCTGCGGGTGTGGATCTGATTGTCGCTGGATTTGGCCGTCGCCTTCATTGGGCGTGCGGGCACCTTCTTTATATGAGGAGCTATCGTTGGCGTTGCTTCTACGGTTCGGACGGGGATTTGTTCGCTCATGGTCGTTCGCTCATCAGCCTCCATCAGGCCGATGCACTATGAGCGCCGATCTGTTTGCATAACAGGCTCAGCTATTTGAATAAAAAGCGGATCAGATGGTATCGGGCTCAGACCCTGCGACAACTTGAAGCAGCCCGCAGACACGGGCGCAAACGCCTATCCCAGACGTTTGCGTGGGGTGCTGATCAGGGTCAATCAAATCATCGAACCACTCTTGTCGGCCTTCAAGTGTTTACGTCCATCCTTGGCGCCTGCGAGGGTCAAGGCGTCGGCTTCTTCTTCGGTGATGTAAATGCGCTTGCCTTCGATTTCCACGGCCGACATTGATTGTTTACTGTCGGTGATCACTGTCACGTCCTCACACAAGCGGATCTGCTCGCCGTTTTCAACGGTGAAAAAGCAGGTCTGGTTTTCAATTCGAACGGTCATGGTGGCTGTCCTTTTTTCAGGGGTGTCTGAAACGTTAGGGCGCACGCTTCGCCGATCGTTCTGCGCAACTGATTAATGGTCGCCGCTGTCCATCTTCTATAAGCCTCTTGGAAGGACTGCAGGATGAACGCGTGGTGGCATGAAGTGTGGGTAACCCTGCAAGCGGAATTTGCCGACATCGGCGATGCCTCGCAACTGACGCGGATTACCGTGCGCCTGTTGATGGCGGCGGTGCTGGGCGGGATTCTCGGGTTTGAGCGCGAACACAAGGGCAAGGCAGCCGGAGTGCGCACCCATATGCTGGTGGCACTGGGGGCGGCGCTGTTTGTGCTGGTGCCGCAGACTTCGGGAGCCGAGTCGGACGCGATGAGTCGGGTGTTGCAGGGGGTGATTGCCGGGGTTGGTTTCCTTTGCGCCGGCACCATTCTGAAAAACCAGGAAGGCGATCAAGGCCACGTCAAAGGCCTGACCACTGCCGCCGGGCTGTGGATGACCGCCGCAATCGGGGTGGCTGCCGGGTTGGGCAGGGAGGCGACGGCGTTGCTCAGTACGATACTGGCGTTGGGGATTTTCAACTTGATGCCTCGGGTGGTGAGCTTGTTCGAAAAGGACGAACAGAAAAACGATCACCTCTAGCTGGCCAAAGTCCCCTGTAGGAGCTGCCGAAGGCTGCGATCCTTTGACTTTGATTGTTAAAAACAAGATCAAAAGATCGCAGCCTTCGGCAGCTCCTACAGGAGTATTGCGTGGTTAGACGATGACTGGTGGCATGGTCGTCGGTGGCTCTTCCTTCGGTGGCGGCGTGGTGCCGGGCGGTTCCTGCTCGGGAATCGGTTGAGGTTCGGTCTCGGGAATCGTCGGGTTGTCGATGTTCGGATCAGGGGTTTCAGCCGGGATCGGGATGTTCATCAAATAGACCTCCGTGTGGCACATGGCGTGAGAAGTGCTTAAGTGAGTTGACCACCTCTCGGCGAATTCGATCCGCTTTTTCACCCAGGCAAATTTCGCTGAACTTTTCCCGGCGCCGGCTGCTCGGAACCTAAGTGAGTTCATTGCGGGGCAGGCGCTTCGTTGCGAAAACTGATCCGCTACAAGAGCGTCCTTTGGGCGTTAAGGAGAGATGCTCAATGACTGCTGAAAAACCCTCAGAGCTGAGCTACAACCCCCACATGCCGCTGTCTCAGGCATTGTTGTTACCACGCATTGTCATCGAAAACACCATGCCGACCCTCGATGGCGGCCAGTTCGCCGTGAAGTCGATTGCCGGACGCGACGTGGTCGTCACCAGCAAGGTATTTGCCGACGGCCACGACAAACTGGCGGTACGCATTCGCTGGCGTGAGGAGGGTGAAGACACCTGGCAAAGCGAGGTCATGGCCGATCAGGGCAATAACGGCTGGAAAGGTCAGTTCCGCCCTGAGCATCAGGGGCGTTTTCTTTACTGCATCGAAGCGTGGATCGATCATTTCGCCAGTTTCCAGTACGAACTGGAGAAGAAACACACCGCCGCCGTGCCCGTCTCGCTGGAACTGCAAGAAGGCCGAACCATGGTGCAACAGGCCGCCGAGCGCAGCGAAGGTCAGCTCAGCGAACAACTCGCCGCCCTGCATCACGAACTGTCCGGCCTGCTCGAAACCGAGCAGGTGGCGCTGTTTCTGCACTCGCGCAGTGCGCAATTGATGGCCCAGGCCGATCACCGCGCTTATCTGAGCGTGAGCCCCGAGTTCCCCATGGACGTCGAACGTGAGCTGGCTGAATTCGCCAGCTGGTACGAACTGTTTCCGCGCTCGATCACCGACGATCCCAACCGTCACGGCACCTTTAACGACGTGCATTCGCGGTTGCCAATGATTCAGGACATGGGTTTCGACGTGTTGTACTTCACGCCGATCCACCCGATCGGCCGCGCCCACCGCAAGGGTCGCAATAATTCCCTCACCGCAGGTCCCGATGATCCGGGCAGTCCTTATGCCATCGGTAGCGAGGAGGGCGGCCACGAGGCGATTCACTCGCAACTCGGTACTCGCGAAGACTTCCGCCGTTTGGTGGCTGCCGCCGCCGACCATGGTTTGGAAATCGCCCTCGATTTCGCCATCCAGTGTTCTCAGGATCATCCGTGGCTCAAGCAGCATCCCGGCTGGTTCAACTGGCGCCCCGACGGCACGATCAAATACGCCGAGAACCCGCCGAAGAAATATCAGGACATCGTCAATGTCGATTTCTATGCGCCGGACGCGATCCCGAGCCTGTGGGTCGAGCTGCGTGACATTGTTGTCGGCTGGGTCGAAGAGGGCGTGAAGATTTTTCGCGTCGATAATCCGCACACCAAGCCGCTGCCGTTCTGGCAATGGCTGATTGCCGATGTGCGGGCGCTGCATCCGGAAGTGATCTTCCTCGCCGAAGCGTTCACCACGCCGGCGATGATGGCGCGTCTCGGCAAGGTCGGTTACACGCAGAGCTACACCTATTTCACCTGGCGCAATACCAAATCGGAACTGGCCGCGTATTTCACCGAACTCAACGAGTCGCCGTGGCGTGAATGCTACCGACCGAATTTCTTCGTCAATACGCCGGACATCAACCCGGCGTTCCTGCATGAGTCCGGGCGCGCGGGTTTTCTCATTCGCGCGGCGCTGGCGACCATGGGGTCGGGCCTGTGGGGCATGTATTCCGGTTATGAACTGTGCGAAGCGGCGCCGGTGCCGGGCAAGGAGGAATACCTCGATTCGGAGAAATACGAGATTCGCGTCCGCGATTTCACCGCGCCCGGCAACATCATTGCCGAGATCGCCCAACTCAACCGCATCCGTCGACAGAACCCTGCGTTGCACACGCATCTGGGCCTGACGATCTACAACGCCTGGAACGACAATATTCTGTATTTCGGCAAGCGCAGCGCGGATGGCAGCAACTTCATTCTGGTGGCGGTGAACCTTGATCCGCATAACGTGCAGGAAGCGAATTTCGAACTGCCGTTGTGGGAAATGGGCCTGCCCGATGACGCGACTACTCACGGTGAGGATTTGATGAGCGGGCATCGCTGGGACTGGCACGGCAAGTATCAGTTCATGCGTATTGATCCGGGTCATCAACCGTTCGGGATCTGGCGGATCACCGCCGCCTGAAGCTGACTATCAAAATCTGTGGTTAGAAATGAATTCACTGTGGCGAGGGGATTTATCGAAACGTCGCACCGCCCCGCTGGGCTGCGAAGCGGCCCCGCTGTTTCCCATTTAAACCGAGTTGCGCGATTTTACGACTGCTGCGCAGCCGATCGGGGATAAATCCCCTCACTACAAGAACCCTCTCATCACAGGGTATTCATGTGGTCTTAGCGAATTGAACAGGAGTTTCACATGGCGAAGAAACCCAAGGCAGCCACCTTTATCAAAGACCCGCTCTGGTACAAGGACGCGGTGATCTATCAGGTTCACGTCAAATCGTTTTTCGATTCAAACAACGATGGGATCGGCGACTTTCCCGGCCTGATCGCCAAACTGGACTACATTGCCGAACTCGGCGTCAACACCATCTGGCTTCTGCCGTTCTACCCGTCGCCACGTCGCGATGACGGCTACGACATCGCCGAATACCGTGGCGTCCACAGCGATTACGGGACCATGGCCGACGCCAAGCGCTTTATCGCCGAGGCGCATAAACGTGGGTTGAGGGTCATCACCGAGCTGGTCATCAATCACACCTCCGATCAGCACCCGTGGTTCCAGCGTGCGCGCAAAGCCAAGCCCGGCTCAGCGGCGCGGGACTTTTATGTGTGGTCGGATGACGATCAGAAATACGATGGCACGCGGATCATTTTCCTCGACACGGAAAAGTCCAACTGGACCTGGGACCCGGTCGCCGGCCAGTACTTCTGGCACCGTTTCTATTCGCACCAGCCAGACCTGAACTTCGACAATCCGCAAGTGATGAAAGCCGTGCTGTCGGTGATGCGTTACTGGCTGGACATGGGCATCGACGGCCTGCGCCTCGATGCGATTCCGTACCTGATCGAACGCGACGGCACCAATAACGAAAACCTCCCGGAAACCCACGACGTCCTCAAGCAGATTCGCGCCGAAATCGACGCCAATTACCCCGATCGCATGCTGCTGGCCGAGGCCAACCAATGGCCGGAAGACACTCAGTTGTACTTCGGCGACACCGATGCCGCAGGCCTGAATGGCGACGAATGCCACATGGCGTTTCACTTCCCGCTGATGCCGCGCATGTACATGGCGCTGGCCCAGGAAGATCGTTTCCCGATCACTGATATTCTGCGGCAGACCCCGGAAATCCCCGCCAACTGCCAATGGGCGATTTTCCTGCGCAACCACGATGAACTGACGCTGGAGATGGTCACCGACAAGGAGCGCGACTACCTGTGGAATTACTACGCCGCTGACCGCCGCGCGCGCATCAACCTCGGCATTCGTCGGCGTCTGGCGCCATTGATGGAGCGCGATCGCCGTCGCGTCGAGCTGCTCAACAGCCTGCTGCTGTCGATGCCGGGTACGCCGACCCTGTATTACGGCGATGAAATCGGCATGGGCGACAACATCTACCTCGGCGACCGCGATGGCGTGCGTACACCGATGCAATGGTCGATCGACCGCAACGGTGGTTTCTCCCGCGCCGATCCGGCGAGTCTGGTGCTGCCGCCGATCATGGACCCGCAATACGGTTATCTGTCGGTCAATGTCGAAACCCAGGCCGGCGACCCGCATTCGTTGCTCAACTGGACGCGGCGCATGCTCGCCGTGCGCAAGCAATCCAAAGCCTTTGGCCGAGGCACGCTGAAAATGCTCTCGCCAAGCAACCGACGGATTTTGGCTTATACCCGTGAATTCACCGACGCCGACGGCAAGCACGAAATCATTCTCTGCGTGGCCAACGTGTCGCGCAGCGCGCAAGCAGCGGAGCTGGACCTGTCGGCGTATGTCGGCATGGTGCCGGTGGAGATGCTCGGCGGTAATGCGTTCCCGCCGATTGGCCAGTTGAATTTCCTTCTGACGCTGGCGCCTTACGGCTTCTATTGGTTCGCACTGGCGACGGAAAACCAGATGCCGAGTTGGCACGTCGAGCCGGCGCAGAGCCTGCCGGACTTCACCACGCTGGTGCTGAAAAAACGCATGGAAGAACTGCTCGAAACGCCGTCCCGCGCGACGCTGGAGCAGGGCATTCTGCCGAGCTGGCTGCAAAACCGGCGCTGGTTCGCCGGCAAGGACGCGGCTATCGACAAGGTCAATCTGGCCTATGGCGTGCGTTTCGGCGATGCGGAGCATCCGGTGCTGCTCAGCGAAATCGAAGTCACCAGCGGTGGCCAGACCAGCCGTTATCAACTGCCGTTTGGCTTTATTGCCGAAGATCAGGTCGGCGCGGCGCTGCCGCAACAATTGGCGCTGGCCCGTGTCCGCCGCGTGCGTCAGGTCGGGTTGATCACTGATGCATTCAGCCTTGAGGCGTTTATCCGCGCTGTCCTGCAGGGCATGCAAAACAACACCGTACTGGAATCGTCCGAAGGCGAAATCCGTTTCGAACCGACGCCGCATCTGGACAAACTCAACCTGGGTGGCGAGTCCGAAGTGCGATATCTGTCGGCTGAGCAATCGAACAGTTCGGTGGTGATCGGCAACAGCCTGGTACTTAAGCTGATCCGCAAAGTCGCTTCTGGCGTACACCCGGAACTGGAGATGAGCGCTTACCTGACCGCTGCCGGATTTGCCAATATCTCACCGCTGCTCGGTTCGGTGATTCGCCGCGACGGCAAGGGCGAGGACAACCTGCTGATGATCGCCCAAGGCTATCTGAGCAATCAGGGCGACGCGTGGGAATGGACGCAGAACAACCTCGAACGGGCGTTGCGCGACGAACTGGCCGATGCCATGTCCGAGCAGGACCAGCACTACAACGCGCTGGGCGAATTGAAGGACTTTGCCGGGATGCTCGGCCAGCGTCTGGGGGAAATGCACCAGGTATTAGCGGCGCCGACCGATGACCCCGACTTTGCCCCGCAAACCAGTACGGCCAAAGATATGCAGGCCACTGGCAAGGATGTCGCCGGGCAGGTCGAGCATGCGTTGACGCTGCTCAAGCAGCATCAGGGCGAGCTTAGTGCGGCGGATCAGAAACTGGTCAAGCGACTGGTCGACGAGAAAAAAACCATCCTGGCCCATGTGCAGGATCTGGCGAAAAAAGCCGTCGGCGGTTTGCGTATTCGCGTGCATGGTGACCTGCACCTGGGGCAGGTGTTGGTGATCAAGGGTGATGCCTATCTGATCGATTTCGAGGGTGAACCGGCGCGGCCATTGAGCGAACGGCGTGGCAAGCACAGCCCGTACAAGGATGTCAGCGGCGTGCTGCGATCCTTCGATTACGCGGCGGCAATGACCATCAACGTACACAACGTCGATCACAGTCCTGAGTCCGAAGCGTCCCGTCATCGTGTGGCCGAGCGATATTTGCGTGAGGCCCGAGAGGCATTTGTTCAGGCATATCGCCGGGCGGCAGCTAGTCTTGATCATGCCTGGCAAGATCCTGACGGTGCCGACGCCGCGCTGGCGTTGTTCGGTCTGGAGAAGGCGGCCTATGAAGTGGCCTATGAAGCCGAAAATCGCCCGACGTGGCTGCCCGTGCCGTTGCACGGTTTGTATGGGTTATTGACGGGGCTTAAACCCTTTTCCGATCTTGGTGGAGAGTAGTCATGAGTTTCTCGAACAAGGAACAGGGTCAGGTCAAAGAAGCATTGCTACCGTCAGCCAGCGATATTGACGCGCTGGTACGTGCGGAACATCCAGACCCGTTTTCCATTCTTGGCCCGCACGGCGATGGCGCCGGCGGGCAGTTTATCCGCGCCTATTTACCGGGTGCGCTAAGCGTTGTGGTGCTGGACAAGGCGTCCGGCGAAGAGCGCGGCCCGTTGGAGCAAAGTGAAACGCCGGGATTGTTTGTCGGTCACTTCGATCAGGCGCGGCCGTATCTGCTGCGCACCCGTTGGGCCGGCGGCGAGCAGGTGGCGGAAGATCCCTACAGCTTTGGCCAGTTGCTCGGTGAAATGGATTTGTATCTGTTCGCCGAAGGCAATCACCGCGACCTCAGCGCCTGCCTCGGCGCACAACTGACAACTGTCGATGGCGTTGATGGCGTGCGCTTCGCCGTGTGGGCGCCGAATGCGCGGCGAGTGTCGGTGGTCGGTGATTTCAACGTCTGGGACGGGCGCCGGCATCCGATGCGTCTGCGCCACCCATCCGGGGTCTGGGAGCTGTTCATCCCGCGACTGCAAGCGGGGGAGTTTTACAAATACGAAATCCTGAGTGCCCAAGGGATTCTGCCGCTCAAGGCCGACCCGATGGCGCTGGCCACCAGCCTGCCGCCGGACACGGCGTCGAAAGTCGCCGCGCCGCTGCAAGTCGACTGGCAGGATCAGGACTGGATGAACGGCCGCCGCGAACGGCAGAAACATTCCGCGCCGCTGTCGATCTACGAACTGCATGCCGGTTCATGGCAGTGCGAACTGGATGATCTGGGCGAAGTCGCGCGTCAGTACACCTGGCCGGAACTGGCCGAACGCTTGATTCCATATGTGAAAGAACTGGGCTTCACCCACATCGAATTGATGCCGATCATGGAGCACCCGTTCGGTGGCTCATGGGGCTATCAATTGCTCTCGCAATTCGCCCCGAGCGCGCGTTATGGCACGCCGGAGCAGTTCGGGGATTTCGTCAACGCCTGCCACCGGGCCGATATCGGCGTGATTCTCGACTGGGTGCCGGCGCATTTCCCGACCGATACCCATGGACTGGCGCAATTCGACGGCACGGCGCTGTACGAGTACGGCAATCCGCTGGAAGGCTTTCACCAGGATTGGGACACGCTGATCTACAACCTTGGCCGCACCGAAGTGCATGGCTACATGCTGGCGTCGGCGTTGCACTGGTTGAAGCATTTCCACATCGACGGCCTGCGGGTCGACGCGGTGGCCTCTATGCTCTATCGCGACTATTCGCGCAAGGCTGGCGAATGGGTACCTAATCGCCACGGCGGGCGGGAGAATCTGGAGGCCATCGACTTTTTGCGTCATTTGAATGACGTGGTTGAGCTGGAAGCGCCGGGCGCGCTGGTCATCGCCGAGGAATCCACGGCGTGGCCGGGCGTCAGTCAGAGCACGCAGCAGGGCGGACTGGGCTTTGCCTACAAATGGAACATGGGCTGGATGCACGATTCGCTGCACTACATTCAGCAGGATCCGGTGTACCGCGCCCATCACCACAACGAATTGAGTTTTGGTCTGGTCTACGCCTGGTCCGAGCGTTTCATTCTGCCGATTTCCCACGATGAAGTGGTGCATGGCAAACACTCGCTGATCGACAAGATGCCCGGTGATCGCTGGCAGAAGTTCGCCAACCTGAGGGCCTATCTGAGTTTCATGTGGACCCATCCGGGCAAGAAACTGCTGTTCATGGGTTGCGAGTTCGGCCAGTGGCGCGAGTGGAATCACGATCAGCAACTCGATTGGTATCTGCTGCAGTATTCCGAGCACAAAGGTGTGCAGAAACTGGTAGGCGACCTCAATCGCCTGTACCGCGAATTGCCCGCGCTGCACGATCAGGACGACGCACCGCAGGGTTTCCAGTGGTTGATCGGTGACGACGCGATCAATAGCGTTTATGCCTGGCTGCGCTGGAGCAAGGACGGCGAACCGGTGCTGGTGGTGGCCAACTTCACGCCGGTGCCGCGCCAGTCGTATCGGGTTGGTGTGCCGTTTGGCGGGCGCTGGACTGAATTGCTCAACAGCGATGCTGATACCTACGCCGGCTCCAACTATGGCAATGGTGGCGGGGCGTTTACCGAAGAGGTGCCGAGCCATGGTCAGGAGTTGTCGCTGGAGTTGAATCTGCCGCCGTTGGCTGTGTTGATCCTCAGGCCTGGGGGGTGACTTGAAAAAGATCGCAGCCTGCGGCAGCTCCTACATTGGAATGCATTTCCCTGTAGGAGCTGCCGCAGGCTGCGATCTTTTGATCTTTTGATCTTTTCCTACCACCTCATCCGCACGCCCATACTGCCAATCAAGCCATTCAAATCATTGTCATCGACATCACTGCTGTAATCGGCGCTGACATACAGACTCACGGCCGGCGTCACCCGCGCCACCAGACCCAAGCCCAACTCGACGGTCGAGGACTTGCGGCTGCTGCTGATCTTGTCGACCTGATCCAGTGTCACCGTGTTGCCGGTATACACCGTGTGCCAGAGGTTAGTGCGCACGTAGGGTTCGACCGGCAAGCCATTCAAGTCATAACTGCCTTTCAAACGCGCACCGACGCGCCCGCTCCAGGAGGTCACATCCGTGGAAGAGGCATTGCCAGAGCCCGCGTAAGGGGTGTCGAGGGTGATGCGCTGATTGATCAGTTGCGCTTGAGGTTCCACCACCCAGTTTTCGCTCAAACCGATCGGGTAGCCGCCTTCGACCGAGAAAGTCATGGCGCTGCCTTCGGTGGCTTGCCGTGCTCCTTGTTCGTTGCGGCTAAAACCGCTGACCCGGCCACCACTGGCTGACAAGTCGACGTGCCAGCCCTGCGCGCCCGTCAGGCTGTAATACGCACCCAGGCTTTGGCCCTGGAGGTTAAGCGTATCGGTGGTCGGGTCGCTGAGGGCGCGGCTGGTGATCAGCCCGTTGCCATTGGCTTGAATCTGGTTCTGACCGCCGATGAGTCCTATGGTCTGGGTAGGCCCATTGCCGCTTCGCAGGGTAAGGACGGCGGGACCTTTGAAATGACCGCTGCCAGGCGTTGCGAAGCTTGAGGACAGCACGTCGGTTTGCGCCTGTCGGGCACTGCGCCCGTAAAGCTGCTCCCAGGCGCCCGGGGCGAGATCTTCTGTGATGAGGGTGGCCCCTCGCAGGTCCGGGCGCGGGTTGATGCGTTGCGGACCGGGCGTGATCACTGTCGCGGGCAGGGTCATGACCGGTACGTTCTCTCGATACCACGGGGTAGTTTCATCCGCCGCAGGGCCGGCCTGCGCCTCCATGGATGAACACAGCAAGAGAGAACTCGACACTGTGCAGAAGCTTATTTTGATCTCGTGTGTGTGGAATGAAGTTTTCATGGAGGTCTACCTTGCAAGCGCATGTGGCATCTCGATATGGCGTCTCTCCTACCCCGAACGAGGGGCGACCGAATGGAGCGGGGCGAACCGTGGCCGCTCGATTTCGCGAGTGTCCTGAGGGTCGCCCCGGAAGTAAATCTCGGGGTAGTAAGGTAGAGATAAGAAGAGCTGTGCCCGTGCGTCAAGAAATTGAACGATGAGCGGTAGTGGTAAATCGGGATTCGCAAGCGTTTGTTTTTCTGTACATAACTAAGTGTTTGTTTGTATGGAAAAACGCCATGAAAGCCCCGCGCCAGAGGTGTTTTATTACCGACGGAAGGTCTACCAGCTAATCCGGATTCCCAGGTTCCCCGTCACACCGCGCAGGTCATTGCTGTCAATATTGCGGCTGTAATCGGTGCTGGCGTAAACGCTGACGGCGCGGTCAAGGGTGACTACCACACCCAGTCCGAGATCCGCCGTTGAGGACTTCTGTTCAGTGCTGGTCACATCGCTGTCGCCAAAGGTTACCGAGTCGGTGCCGGAAAACGTGTGCCACAGATTAGCCCGCAGGTAGGGTTCTACCGGTAAGCCGCTGACTTCATATCGACCCTTGATCCGCGCGCCGAGCCGGCCGGTCCACGCACCGTCGGAGTCGAACGACACACGCGAAATGCCGTCGTCCTGACTGTCGAGGGATATTTTCTGGTGAATGACCTGTGCTTGCGGTTCGACCACCCAGGTATCGTTGATTGGCAACGGGTAGCCAGTCTCTGCCGACACGGTCAGCGCATGCCCGCGATTGTCCAGTTTTACGCCTCGATCAGAATGGTTGTCGCCATCGAAGCGTGTGCCCATGACCACGGTATCGATGTACCAGCCATAGGGATCGGTCAACGTCCAGTACAGGCCGTAGCTGTCGCCTTCAAATTTGATTTTGCCGGCGCTGTTGCCCTCGAAACCTTCATTGAAACCATCGACGTCTCCTTGCAAACGGCTATGGCCGACGAAGAAACCGATGCGTTGGGTCTGGCCGCCGGAGGTCTGCGAGCCGTACAGGTCGGTGCCGACTTGAAAGCCATTGAGCGACCCATCCAGACGCGGGGTGACGGTGCCGGCCCAGGTCTGTTCGAGGTTCTTGCCATAGACCCGGCCCCAACCTGCACCGAACGCGCCGGTTTCGTTGAGCAAGCGCTGGTCTCCCTGACGATCATGGAAAGTACCCAGCGCGTTGAGGGTCAGTTGCGCGGCGGCGGGTGGCAGCACCGACCAGGTCGGAACTTCCGGGCGGTACAGAGGAATCGGCGCGGCACCCGCCACGGCGGCGGGCAAAACCGGCAACGGCGGACTGCCAGCCGGAGCCACGGCCGCGATCGGCGTGGCAACCACAGGCACCAGAATCGGCGGCAAGCTCGGATCAGGGTTAGGCACACTCACCACTTGTGGCGCGACAATGGCCGAGCGCAAGTACCAGCTGTTTTCCGTACCGGCAGTCACGCCGCCCTTGAACAGGTAGTAGTCGTAGGCCCCGGCGGAAACCGGGCCGTTCAGGGTAAAGGCGTTATCGGCGCTGACCGTGCTGCCTTGCGCCTGCACCAGTTGAATACCGTTGACCTGAGTCAGCGCGCCCAACCCGCCAAGATTGGTGACGCTGATCACTGTCCCGCCACTCAGGCTGCCGTTATTGACCACCAGTTTGTCGCTGGGCGAGTCGTCGCCTGCGACCACACTTTGCAATAACAACTGACCACTGTTGCCGACGTAGTTGCCTTGTACGGTGAGCGTGTCGTCGGTGCGGCTGTTGCCGCGAGTCAGGTCAATGACACCTGCGTTGTTGAACGTCACCGCTTGCCCGGCCACGGCGGGAGACACAGAGCCTTGCGTGGACAGCACGACGCTGCTGGCATCGACATTCAGCACGCCGCTGCCCGTTCCGGCATCACCCAGCACAAGGTTGCTTGAGCCAAGATCCAGTTGCGAGCCGTTGCTCAGGTTGACGGTTTCCCAATTGCTGAAGCGCGCGGGCAGGGCGGTGCGGGTGTTGTCGAAGGTCAGCACATCGTTGCCGACGCCGCCATCAACGTTGGGCGTGAGCGCGAGAATGCTGTCATCGAGATTACGCAGGGTGGCGCTGTCATTGCCGACGTCCATCAGGATCGCCGAGCGGATGATGCCGCTTCCGTCCCATAGCAAGCGGTCATCACCGGCGCTGGCGCGGATCTCGCCGACGATTTCCCCACCGGTCACGGTAATGCTGTCGTTGCCACCGCTGACACTGACGTTGCCGCCAATCCGGCCACCCGAAACGATGATGGTATCGGTGCCGAATCCGGTGACCAGATTGCCGATGATCTGCCCGCCGGACAGGTCGAAAATATTGTTGTCGAGCTTCATGTCGACCCGGCCGATGGTGCCGCCGGTCATGCGCGCGACATCGCCGTCCTCGAAGGCTGCAACGATGGTGCCGCCGGTCATCAGGAACGTGTCGCGACCGTCACCCTGAGCAAGAAATCCCAGTGAGCCGCCCGTCATGACGAAGTCATCGATGCCCTCGCCTTGGTTGACGGCGCCAGTGATGACGCCAGAGTTGATTTCGACCCGGTCAGTGCCCGCACCAAAGGTCACGCTGCCGTTGATCTGGCCGCTGCCATTGGCGGGGAGGGTCAGGCTGTTGTTACCGGAGAGGTCGGTCAACGGGCCGCTACTGCCACTGTCACAAGTGTAGGCATCGTTCCCTGCGCCGGGCGTCAACACACACGCCGACCAGGCCGGTGGACTGGCGAGCAGCACCAGGGAGCCGGATAAAATAAAGGTGTGCGGCAAAACTCTCAGAGATCTGATAGATCGCATCACGGCAATTCCCTGATTTAGCCATTGGGGAATTCATCCTTGAATGGGTGCTTGATCTATAAGCCTCTGAAGCTAATGAACTACGTGAGATCTGTACCCTAACGTTTTGAAAGTGCCAATCCTTCAGCTTTTTAAGGTGTAGTTGTTTTTTCGCGATGATCAAAGACTTCTGACAGACGGTCTTAGTGCAAGCAGTGTCAAAGATGCACCTCAACCGCCAGCGGCAGGTGATCCGACAGGTGCGTCCACGGCTTGTTGCCGAGAATCTGCGGGTCATGACTGCTGGCGTTGCGCAGGTAGATTCGGTCCAGACGCAACAATGGAAACCGTGCCGGATACGTTTTGGCCGGACGCCCGTGATGACGTTCGAAGGCTTCGTGCAAATAGTCGCGACGGGCGAGGGCAGCGTTGCCCTGAAGCTGCCAGTCATTGAAATCGCCGGCAATAATCACTGGGGCATCGTCGGGCAGTGACTCAAGCAACTGACAAAGCAGTTGCAACTGCAATTGGCGATGGCTTTCCAGCAGACTCAAATGCACGCAGATCGCATGGACTTCGGCATGTCCCGGCACGTCCAGCACGCAGTGCAACAAGCCACGGCGCTCGGGGCCGGTGATCGACACGTCGAGATTGCGGTATTCGCGAATCGGGTATTTCGACAGTAATGCATTGCCGTGGTGGCCATCGGGATACACCGCGTTGCGCCCGTAGGCGAAATCGCTCCACATGCTGTCGGCGAGAAATTCATATTGTGAAGTTTGCGGCCATTCGTTGTAGCGGTTCGAATGCCGCTCGTGCTCACCCACCACTTCCTGCAAAAACACCAGATCGGCCGAGGTACTGCGCACCGCCTCGCGCAGCTCCGGGAGAATGAAGCGCCGGTTGAGCGCGGTGAAGCCCTTGTGGGTATTAACCGTCAGCACGCGCAGGCGATGGATGACGGGTGCGTCGACGGCGTGACGCTTGGGATCGCTGGACACGGTTACTCCTCTGAATCCTGAGTGCGTATTCATGCGACTGACGGGTGGGGGTGGCGGTTCCTTCTGAATCAACACAGCCAACGAGTGTAGGAGCTGTCGAGTGAAACGAGGCTGCGATCATTTGATCTTGTTGTTCAGGATCAAAAGATCGCGCCCTTCGGCAGCTCCTACATCAGACGCGCAATCGAATCTGCCGCCCCAGCACATCCATCACATCACAGCCATCGCGCAGCAACATCGCCGCCGCGTGGGCCAATTGCTGCACATCGGCACCCTTGGCTGACGAGATATCCAGGCTGGCCAGGCTTTCCATCATCTGCGTCACCGCCAGAAAACGACTGGCCGCACTGGTGTGCAACACATCCAGCGGCGCTTGGGTGGAAACGAGCAGGACGGGAATGCTGTCTTCGTTGTGGGTCATCGAGATGTGCGAATTCATGCTTCACCTCCGGCGCGTGCAGCGTGCAAACCATCAATCGACGCCTGCACTAACGCACGTGCGCTGCCGAGCATCTGCTGACAGGCCCAGTTCAACGAACCGCTGTGTTCCGGGCGGGTGGCGGTAGGGGCTTGATGGGCGAGGGCTTCGGCGCAGCTGAGGTAGACGGCGGCGTGTTCGAGGGCGTCGAGTAAAGGGATGCCGGGTTGTACGGCGAAGAGGTGGTGGGCGACGTGGTCGCAGCGGGCGAAGGGGGTGGAGATTGTGGTTGGATCGGTCATGGGCGCAGCCTCTTGGAAGTCAGAGAACTGCCACTTCATCGCCGTCAAACGAATAGGTGGCAACTGTGTGCAGGTTGACGGACCGGTCCAAGACACCCGGCGCACCCGAAGATGCCCCGCACACAGTCACCATTGAACAGTGCGTCGGGCACACAAGTGCACGCGCACATTGGAGAGCAATGTGCGTCTTGGACATTCCGAGCCGTCAAACCCGATCACGAATGAGTCGTGACGGAGGCGAGGATAGGGAGTGAGGGCAAACCCGTCAACCGTCACAAATCGTCCGAAATTGCCTCAGTCCCTTGTGGGAGCGAGCTTGCTCGCGAAGGCGTCGTGTCAGTCACCATCATCAGTGGCTGACACACCGCTTTCGCGAGCAGGTGCACATCCAGGGGCTGGAGGCTGTTTCTACCGCTCACGTACCCAGATGTTATCAATCCAGAAGTCGTTACCACCGCCATTGCTCACAAAGTTGAAGACGCCGAAACTCACAACCTTGGTGGAGGGTGCCGTATAGAGACCTGTACCGGTTATCCAGACGCCAACCCGATTTCCTACATTGATCTGTCCTCCAATAAATACGGAGTCAATGGTCAAACAAAGAATTGCCGGATTGTTGGTATCTGTAATAGTCGCAGCTGAATAACCGAAGTCGTAAACCTTTCCCGCTACGACCGAGAGGGGGATTGCTATGACAATGCCTCTATGATCGCCTCCGTAATTGGTGTTTGCGCGAACCAAACCGTTCTCATTGTAAAGGTTGTCTAGATATGCATATCTACCTTGGGGAATCCAACCCTGAAGAGTGCGATCATTGAAATCCCAAGTGATCGATAGCTTTGCTCTCACATTGACGATTCGCTGGTTAGATATCATCTCCGAGCCATACAACGCCTTGGCGATAAAGCTGTGGGCGCCCACATTCAACCCCGTGATCAGTTTAGTCCAGACGCCAGTGACGCGGTCGGCCGTGGCTTCGGCCTTGGGTGTGTCGCCGTCGAGGATTTTCACATCCTGGTCCTTGGCGGCAGTGCCCGTCAGGATCACTGCCGTTTCGACAGTGATGCCGTCCGGTTGAATCTCGTCTCCACTCGGCGAGCCGGTGATCATTGTGATCTCAGGCTTCACATCCTCAACGGCCTTGACGGTATAAATGCGTTTCTTGAAGATTAGCGCCAGACCAACGTCCTGACTTCCGCCAAGTCCGGCTTTGAACTCCAGTGTCAGTTCGCTACCGTCTTTCAGATTCTGCAAGGTGGCGAGGGGGATCAAGCGCTCCCAATAGCCTTGGCTGATCCAGGTAGTGTTGGTTTGCGAGCCCGGTGGTTGCCAAAACGTTTCGTCGTAGTTGTTGCCATCCTTTTTGGTGCCTGTCAGGCGCAGCCAGACGTACTGGGCCAGCGCAATCAGTGGCCAACGGTTCACTCGCACGGTTGCGGCAGTGGTCAGCTTGCTTACGTCGAACTCGGGGCCGGCACCATTGTTGGCCGCCTGGGTGATTAACGGTATGCCCATGGCGGGGTTTTCATCGGCAATCGGCAGCACACTCAGATCCAGCGGATCCGATGGTGTGCTATTGCCGGTCACGATGTAGGTCACCGTCACCGTTTTACCAAGGTTGAACGCCACGACTGCGTTGTCCAGAGGGATGTTCAGATCCCCTTGCGTGCTCACATTGATGGGGCCGACGGTCTGGCTGCCCGAACCGGCGGTGCCGCTCCAGGTCACGGTGACCTGCGTGCCGATCATGTTGGGGTAGGCTGGAATCACGGCCGTCAGGGCGTCCTTGGCAGCGAGCGGCTCGAGGCTTGTATCGTTGGGGGCTTGCTTGATTTTTGGCTTCAACAATTTAATCGGGGCCGCACCCGTCACCGTGGCCTTCGCAGGTTTTGAGTTACCCACCAGATCACCGTTGGGGCGGCGCAGTTCGTAGGTCACCGTCACGCTACTGCCAGCGAAGACCTTGTCGTTGGCCATTTCAAGGAACAAGGTTTTCTTGGAACCGAAAGGATCCGCTTCAACTTTGCCGGGGACAGTCACTACCACGTCGGCGGGTTGGCCTGTATTTTTCGCGGTGTAGGTGGCAAGGACATCGTCACCGGCCACAAAACGGCTGTCCGCCGTTATCACAACCATCAGCAACGGATTACCGGCGAGCTTTTCCAGATCGATGATGCTCGCATCATCACCCGGAAAATCTTCCAGCCGTTCCAGCAGAATCGGCATGGGCAGCAGGACACCGTCCAGATCCTCATCCACGGTCTGCGCCGGCGACCACGGTGCATCGGTGTCCGGGCCGTTACCGAGCTGGTCGATGACGGTGTAGGAAAAATTCAGTTTGTGATCCAGCCGTTTCGCCTTGTCCAGGTAAGCGCGATCCACGGTGAAGCAGATGGTGATCGGCACTTCGGAGCCATGATCCGGTGGTTGCGGCGCCTGATTCGGATTGACATCGGCCGTCATCAGTTCGCCGTTGCATTTGAGGCTGATGCGGTCGTAAGCCCGGCAGTAGGGGTACGCCACACACACCTCTGCGCTGACGAAGTCCGGGGCGACGCCGTTCTTGATGGCGTCGGGCAGCAGCAATTTGAGTTCGGAGTGACCACCGGGATCGGTCAAGCGATCTTTGAGGCCAGGACGGATGCGGTTGTACAGCAATGTCAGCGCCGGCGTCGAAGTCCCCTGGTTATGACTGCCGCGGGTGATGGTGTAAACGAGTTCGTTGACACGATCTGTCAGCAGCAGGCCTATGGGCAGATACAACGTTTGAATGTTGTTCTCTCCGCCATCCGGGATGGTTTTTGTGGCCTCGGTGCTGGCGCCGTTCAGCACGAGTCGGATGACATCGCCGGCATCAACCGTACCCGACGCCGGCGGATCGACTGCGATTGTCAGGCCCATGGGTTTGAGGTCATAGACATGTTTGGGCACACCATAAATGGCGCCGACTACCGGGGTAGTGGCTTCAGGTACTCGGGGTGGGCGGAGCACAAGAATGGTGTTGTCTGGTGGGGTTGAGGTGGTCATGGGCGAAGCTCCTGCGCAGAGGGAACGGGCAGGAGCTATCAGAGCGCTAAACGATGAATTAGACACCTGTCAGATCTGACAGGTGGCGACGAGTGGTCGTCAGTGCGAAGTAAATGTGGGTTGTTCCTGATAGGTCTGTAACTGCGTAAATCCTGCGGGTTTTACGTGATGGCGGCGTGGAGCCGAGTGGGCAGAGGTAGTGATCGAGGGCGCGGCTGGCGACTTCGTGCAGTTTTTTCGAATCGAAGGATTCGTAAGGGGAGGTGATCTGCTCAAGCGATTGCTGCGAACTGAGCTAAACGAAAAGCCGCGCTCCCATTTTAATAGGCGTGCGGCTTTCATGGTTGGGACTGGTAAATAAATGCGTCCCCTTTTCTTCCTTCTTTACATGTCATTTTATATTGCGGTTCTAAAGCGTAAATTCGAAGTGATCGATCCAGAAAGCGTCGTCTGTCCCTAGATTGTCAATTTCAATTCTTTGTATTCCTTCAGCTGTAAATGTGTATTTTTTTGCGTCTCGTGGTGGTGAAATAGTTAGTGTGTCAAGGAGATTTCCATTGTTATCATAACTTCTGGCTGCACAATTACGATCAACGCCTGCGCACCAGAAAGAAACCTGTGGATAGGGCCTTTTTAGATCAAATCTAATAGTTGAATTTTCGTTCCCTATACTAATCGTCCTGCGATCAAATAAACCAGGAAGCGGGAGCGCTTGACTTGCATCTAGGATATGACAGTTTCCATAAATTTTTGTAATTGTCATTGTTTGCGTAGTTATTGAAGTGACTGCCTGTAGTTCCAGTTCTTCAAAGTCTTCTACTAGCGGGATATTTCCTCTGATTTGGTAGGTATTTGTCGGGAACGCGGTAGGCGCTTCTGGATCGGAAAAATTTGCTTTGAATGTAATAAGTATCTGTGTCCCGTTCATCAGCGTTTCAAGCCATTTTTTTGGGGCTGTTATCTCGAGTCCTGAGTCCGAAGGATTTAAATCCCCATTAAAAATTATCGTTTCCTTTGGTTGCCCTTGATAATTGATTCCGCTGCACGTCAACCAGATCAGTTGTTTTGGTGTTTGCCCGATCCACTGTGGCACGGTCAGCTTATCGGTATCTTTGAGTTTCGATACATCAAGCTCTTGCCCCGTTTCTCCTGCAATCACCGGTTTGGGGAAACGCGAATCGCCATCCGCAATCTTCAGCACGCTCACCATGACCGAGTCCGATTGCCCCGCCGGAGTGCCATTGCTATTCAAGTTCCAGCGCAGTTCTATCACCTTGCCATGCCGCGCCGCCAGAAACGCCGTGCTCAACACCGTGTTCACTCGCTTGTTGCTGTTGAACGCCACCAACGGAAACGGCTCCGAACCCGCCGACGGATCGACTTCGACCAGCTGCGCCTTGTCCCCTGGCAATGCGCTCAGGTACTCGATGCGCATCGTTACCCCGTTCGGATACGTCAGCACGTCAATCGGACTGACTGCCGGTGCCACCAGAAACGGCGGCTGCAGATCGATCGGTGTTGTGCCTGTCACCGTGGCCTTCGCGGGTTTTGAGTTACCCACCAGATCACCGTTGGGGCGGCGCAGTTCGTAGGTCACCGTCACGCTACTGCCAGCGAAGACCTTGTCGTTGGCCATTTCAAGGAACAAGGTTTTCTTGGAACCGAAAGGATCCGCTTCAACTTTGCCGGGGACAGTCACTACCACGTCGGCGGGTTGGCCTGTATTTTTCGCGGTGTAGGTGGCAAGGACATCGTCTCCGGCCACAAAACGGTTGTCCGTCGTTATCACAACCATCAGTAACGGATTACCGGCGAGTTTTTCCAGATCGATGATGCTCGCATCATCCCCGGGATAGTCCTCTTTGCGTTCCAGCAGAATCGGCATCGGCAGCAGGACACCATCCAGATCCTCATCCACGGTCTGCGCCGGCGACCACGGTGCATCGGTGTCCGGGCCGTTACCGAGCTGGTCGATGACGGTGTAGGAAAAATTCAGTTTGTGATCCAGCCGTTTCGCCTTGTCCAGGTAAGCGCGATCCACGGTGAAGCAGATGGTGATCGGCACTTCGGAGCCATGATCCGGTGGTTGCGGCGCCTGATTCGGATTGACATCGGCCGTCATCAGTTCGCCGTTGCATTTGAGGCTGATGCGGTCGTAAGCCCGGCAGTAGGGGTACGCCACACACACCTCTGCGCTGACGAAGTCCGGGGCGACGCCGTTCTTGATGGCGTCGGGCAGCAGCAATTTGAGTTCGGAGTGACCACCGGGATCGGTCAAGCGATCTTTGAGGCCGGGACGGATGCGGTTGTACAGCAATGTCAGCGCCGGCGTCGAAGTCCCCTTGTTCAGACTGCCGCGGGTGATGGTGTAAACGAGTTCATTGACAAGGTCTGTCAGCAGCAGGCCTATGGGCAGATACAACGTTTGAATGTTGTTCTCTCCGCCATCCGGGATGGTTTTTGTGGCCTCGGTGCTGGCGCCGTTTAGCACGAGTCGGATGACATCGCCGGCATCAACCGTACCCGACGCCGGCGGATCGACTGCGATTGTCAGGCCCATGGGTTTGAGGTCATAGACATGTTTGGGCACACCATAAATGGCGCCGACTACCGGGGTAGTGGCTTCAATTACTCGGGGTGGGCGGAGCACAAGAATGGTGTTGTCTGGTGGGGTTGAGGTGGTCATGGGCGAAGCTCCTGCGCAGAGGGAACGGGCAGGAGCTATCAGAGCGCTAAACGATGAATTAGACACCTGTCAGATCTGACAGGTGGCGACGAGTGGTCATCAGTGCGAAGTAAATGTGGGTTGTCTCTGATAGATCTCAAACAGCTGAAACCAAATAAACCGCCGTCCCGATTCTCCGTTTTTAGTTTGATCGTTCCCACGCTCCGCGTGGGAATGCAGCCCGGGACGCTCAGCGTCCCCTCCAAAGCCGAACGCGGAGCGTCCGTTCAGGCATTCCCACGCAGAGCGTGGGAACGATCTTCAGGCCTGGGGGCAGCGGGCTAGTTCGGCAACTCCAGATTATCCAGCACCCGATTCACTGCCAGCTCCCCGAGCATGATCAGTTGCGCAATGCCCAGCAGCGTCCTGCGTTGCGAGGCGGGTATGAGATGGGCAAGATCGCGCGACTGCAAGGGTGCAACCGTGGTCCGTCCCCGTCCAGCCTTATCTACTAGCGCATAAATTCGAAGTGATCGATCACGAAGCCGTCGCCTGTTTCCAGGTTGTCAATTTCGACTCTTCGTATTTCCTTGTTTGTGAATGTGTATTTTTTTGCGTTCCTGGGAGGCGAAATTATTAATGTTTGAAGGGGCTTTCCATTTTTATCATAACTTCTGGCTTCACTGGTTTTGTCCATGAGAGCGCACCAAAAAGAAACCTGGGAGTACGTTCTTCCCAGATCGAATCTAATAATTGATTTGTTGTTCCCGGTAGATATCATCCTGCCGGCAAATACGTTAGGGAGTGCTGGCTCGGAACTTATTATCTCTACGATGCTGCAATTTCCAGCGATGTTTGTAATTGTCATTGTTTGGGTGGTCACTGAAGTCAGCGACTGTTTCTCAAGCGCATCAAAATTTTCAAAAAGTGGAATGTCATCTTTGACTTGGTAGGTGCGTTTCGGAAAGGTTGTTGGCGCTTCAGAGTCAGAAAGATTTGATTTGAACTCAATCAGCAACGCTGTTCCATGATTAAGGGTGTCAAGCCACTCTTTGGGGACTGTTGCTTCGAACCCTGAATCATAGGGGTTTGGCTCTCCAGTAAAAATGTCCGTTTCCGTTGGTTGACCCTGATAATTAATACCGCTGCATTTCAACCAGACCCGTTGTTTTGGCTGTTGCCCAATCCAGGGCGCTACGGTCAGCTTGTCGGTTTCCTTGAGTTCGGACACATCAAGTTCTACTCCTGTTTTTCCGGCAATCAGAGGTTGGGGCAAACGCTTATCTCCATCCTCAATCTTCTTCACCTCAAACTCTGACACCGGCGATTTTTCAGCCTGCCCGCCATTGCGATTCAAATTCCACCGCAGCGCAATCTCCTTCCCATGCCGAGCTGCTAAAAAAGCCGGAGGCAGGACAACGTTGATGCGCTTGTTTTCGTTGAAGTTCACCAGCGGAAACTGCGGCGAACCCTCCCGTGGATTGACTTCAACCAACCGGCCCCGGTCGCCGCCCAGTGCGCTGAGGTATTCAATCCGTACTGTCACCCCGTTTGGGTAAGCCAGTGGATCAATCGGGTTCACCGCCGGACTTACCAGCGTCGGCGGCAACAAGACAATAGTTCCTCCGCCAGTGACATCAGCGGTGGCGGTTTTGGAGGTAGCGAACACACCTCCATTTCTGGTCTGCTCATATTTCGCCCGCACCACACTGCCCGCGATGACCTTGGCATTGGGCACCAGCAGTTTGTAGGTGAACGGAATCCGCCCGACGTCCGCCTCCACCGTGTGCAACACCTCCCCATCGCCGGGGCCTTTCGCTGTGTAGCTCACGCGGATTTTGTCGTTGACTTGCCACTGTGGCGCGAAGGTGTACACCAGCACGGTCAAGTCTTTGCTACCGAGTTTTGCAAGGTCGATGGTCGTCGGGTCATCGTTGGGATCGTCCGGATCTTCGGCCAGATCGGGCGCGGCCAGGCGGGTTTCCTTGAGATGCACATCGACCTCCACCGCGCCCGAGTAGGGCGAGTCGGTGTCCGGCCCGTTGCCGAGCTGATCGGTGACGGTGTAGGAAAACACGAATCGTGGGCTGTCACCGGCGCTTACGAACACGGCCTCGTCGACCATGACGCAAATCGTAGTTGGCTCGGCCGAAGGAATGGTCGGCGCTTCGGCAGCGGTGACGGTGCGAGAAACATCCTTGCCGTTGCAGTTCAGCCGGATCACGTCATGAGCGCGGCAGTAGGGATAGGAAAAACACACCTGCACACCCAGTTTCGCCCGGTCGGCATCGATGCCGTCTTCAAGCACATCCTGCGGCAGGATCAGTTCCAGTTCGGAGTGGGCACCATCACCGGGGGTGCGATCCTCGATGCCGGGACGGATGCTGTTGTACAGCAATGTCAGCGCCGGCGTCGAAGTCCCCTTGTTTTGACTGCCGCGGGTGATGGTGTAAACGAGTTCATTGACACGGTCTGTCAGCAGCAGGCCTATGGGCAGATACAACGTTTGAATGTTGTTCTCTCCGCCATCCGGGATGGTTTTTGTGGCCTCGGTGCTGGCGCCGTTCAGTACGAGTCGGATGACATCGCCGGCATCAACCGTACCCGACGCCGGCGGATCGACTTCGATTGTCAGGCCCATGGGTCTGAGGTCATAGACATGTTTGGGCACACCATAGTCGGCGCCGATCACCTCGGCTGTGGCTTCAGGAGCCTTAGGTGGGTAGAGGGCGAGGACGGTATTATCCGGTGGAGGGGAGGTGGTCATGGATACAGCTCCTGCGCAGAGAGAAAGGGCAGGAGCTATCAGAGCGCTATTTGGGGATTTGCGCACCTGTCAGATCTGACAGGTGGCGACGAGTGGTCATTGATGTGAACGCACAGGCTTTGCTCAGACGAAAACAATTTCGTAAGGCAAACGCATCCGCTCCAGAATCACCGGTGGCAGCATCGGGGCGATGCCGATTGCCGGTTCGCCCTTGAGCTGGCTGGCGTAGGCGTGGGTGGCGTGGCTCTTGCGCGCGACGGTCCAGGTGTCGAGGCGCAGTTTGCGTGCACGCTCCCAGGGGATCAGTTTTTGATCGCGCTCAGGCCAGTGCCACGCCCAGACCGGCACATCGTGGAAGGTCGCCCCGGCCAGTTCGGCGGCTTCGGCGGCAGCGCAACCAACGGCCTCATGATCGTCATTGCCATCGCCGCGCCAAGTGCTGAACACCACGTCACCTGGCCGCAAGTAGCGGCCGATGAACTCGGTCAGTTGAACATGCTGGTCGCTCAAGGCGTTGTCGGTGAAACCGCCGCGCACCCATTTCAGGCTGTGCATCGGCAAGCCGAGGCGCCGCAGGGCTTCGACGCTTTCCTGCGGGCGAAATACGCTCAGGCGTTTTTCCGACCATTGCCGCGAGCCGGGGTGGCTGGCACTGCCGTCGGTGATCGAGAGCAATTGCAGCGGATGACCGAGACTTGAGAGTAATTGCAGCAGGCCGCCGCAGGTCACCACTTCATCCCCGGGATGCGGGGCGATCACCACGGCGCGGGCGCCGGGCGGCACCAGACTGCGGGTGTTGATCACGGGAATATTGTCGAGTTGCGCGGCGCTGTTCCAGATTTGCGCCGACGGGCTGTTTTCGATGAGCGATAACGGTTTCATGGGTACGACGTCCTTGTGTTGTCTCGCCCTCAATCGTGCCCACAGCCAGAAACATCTGCGGTGGCCGACCCGTGAAGGCTGGTTGATTGCCGTGCGGTGCTCCGAACCCTGGATTGCCGCGCAGCAGAGTATTGCTCATGAAGCGTGGTTCGTCGCGTCACAGATCAATCTGATCCGCTTTTTTTTGTGTCATCTGTGCCAGATTTCGCAAGTAGTCGCCAAATCCGCCACGCGCGCGGCTGTCGAAACGGGCGCTGGTGTGAACTTGCGGGCGATGGCTCCAGGCGATGTTCGCGCCGGCCAGTTCCAGCGCCCGCACCAGTTGCACATCTTCGTCGCGAGCCAGCGGTTTAAAGCCTCCAGCCCAACGATAGGCATCGGCGCTGACGCCCAGATTGGCGCCGTGGATATGCCGGTGGCCCTCGCAGGCTCGATAGTGCCGGTGATAGCGAATTTGTGCCGCTTGATCGAACGATTCATGCCAGCGCTCGACAGTGACCGTACCGCATACCGCGTCCGCCCCCAACCCGAGCTGCGCCACCAGCCAGTCATCGGCGACGCGACTGTCGGCGTCGGAGCAGGAGATCCAGCGCGCCCCGCGCTCAAGCAACAGCTGTGCGCCAGCGGCTCGGGCTTGGCCGACATTGCGTGCATCAATATGCAGGCTCTGCACCGGATAGCCGCTGACGATCTGCGCCGAGCGATCAGTGCAACTGTCGAGCACCACCAGCACTTCAACCCGTTCGCCAGCGAGCAAACCGTGCCGGCTGGCCCTTAGCGCGGCGTTCAGGCATTCGTCGAGCAGATCTTCCTCGTTGTGCGCCGGGATCAAAATGCCAATCATCGCAAGCCCTCCAACGATGCCACCGAGCGCGGTTCGCGACTCCATACTTCAAGAATAAAGTCGGCCTCCTGATGCAGCACCAGGCGCGGCAAGTGCAATTGTTCGTGGATCAAGTCGTGAACCTGCCGTGCATTTAGCGGGCAGCCGTCGATGGGTGGTCGCCAGTGGCAGGCCAGCAGTTGGCCGTCGGCGGTCAGGGAATCACTGATCCGGCGGATCACTTCTGTCAGATCTTTACTGTCGAGGTAGTAGCCGATCTCGCTAAATACAATCAGGTCGAATTTTTCCTCCGGCCAGTCGCCGGGCAAACGACTTTGGCGTACTTCGGTGTGATCAAACAGGCTCAATCGCGTGGTCGCCAGACTCACCGCAGCGCTCGCGGTGTCACAGCACAGGAGCCGATCACAGCGACCGGCCAGTTCGGCACTCAACTCGCCATTGGCGCAGCCCGGCTCGAAAATCGACCGGTAATGCGGACGCGGCAAAGCGGCGAGGGTAATTGCGCGTTTGCGTTGCTCATACCAGCGCTGGCGGAACGCCCACGGATCATCGTTGCCGGCGAACAGGCCTTCGAAGTAACGATCCTCGACGCTCATAGAAACACCACTTCAAACGGTTGCAGCAGGCGATCGAGCACGTACGGCGCCAGCACCGGGGCGAGTCCGGCGGCCGCGTCGCCTTCCAGCTGGCTGGCGAAGGCGTTTACTGCGTGGCGTTTGCGCGCCACTTGCTCAGGCGACAGCAGAATTTTGCGTGCTCGTTGCCACGGTACCAACGCGTCTTCAGGCGTTGCCCAGTGCCATGTCCACACGGGTAGCTCATGGCAGGTTGCGCCGACTCTGCGCGCCGCTTCGGCACTGGCGCGACCGACGGCTTCATGGTCGCAATGGCCGTCCTCGCGCCAAGTGGTAAAAATGACATCATCGGGGCGAAGATGCCGCTCGATGAAGTCGCTCAGCTCAGCTTCTTGCGCCGCTACTTGCGTGTCAGTGAAACCGCCACGCAGCCATTTCACTCGATGCATGGGCAGGCCGAGGCGCCGTAGCGCTTCGGCGGATTCCTGCGGACGGATCACGCTCAGGCGCTCCACTGACCAGCGTTCGGAGCCGGGGTGGCTGGCACAGCCGTCGGTGACCGAGATCAATTGCAGCGGGCGGCCGGCAGCGGCGAGCAATTGCAGCAATCCGCCGCAACCGAGCACTTCATCGTCCGGGTGTGGCGCGATGATTACTGCTCTTGCGCCCGGCGGAACCAGACTTTGAATATCAAGGCTGTCCAATTGCGCCAGTTGCCGCGAACCCTGCCATTGGTGCAGGGACGTGCCTTGGCCGACGATCGGATTATCTTTCTTGACCGCATTCATAGCGTCCATGTCTCTTCGGGTTGAGCGGCAACCAGTTGGCCGAGGCCGGCGAGGTCGCGTTCGGCGTGGCTTTGACGCAGAAACACCGGCAGATCGGCGATCAGTCGGGCGAAATGCCGATCCTTGCAATAGGGCCCGGCCCCCAAGGCACGTCCGACCTCACGGATGACTTGCTCGGCGGATTGTTCCACCACGGCGCGGGCGCGTCGGGCCAGCAGTTCGGCGCTGTCCTCGGGATTTGCGTCGATGTGCAAGGCGCTGAAGCGCAGCACATCGGCGGCCGCCTGCAACGCGCTGTCGACCGCGCCAAGATGGGCGAGGGCATGCGGCTCGTATCGATGAGAACATTGCTTGCGCAGGTATTCACCGATTTGCCGCGCAGCGCCATACCAGCACGCTGCGATGCCGATCCCGCCTTGCCAGAAGCCTGGACGTTGCAGGTAATCACCGGGGTTGCCGATGGCCTGCGCTTCGGCGCCGTCGAACAGCACTTCGACGCTGCCGGTGGCGCCCATGCCCACCGCTTGCCAGCCTTGATCGGTAACGGTCACGCCCGGTTGATCCAGTGCGACGGCGACCAATTGTTGCTGATCATCGGCATCCCACGCGGTGAGCAGCGCATGGCTCAGCACGGCAGCGCCGGAACACCAGGCTTTTCGTCCATTGAGCGTGACCATATGCCCGGCGGGACGCACTTGCACCCGCGCTTGCGGCGGTTCGGCCGCCCACATGCCCCACGTGCTGCCGGGCGTTGGCGAACCACCCAATTGCTCGATGATTGCCAGCGCGTCGGTATGGCCTTCATAGAGTTTGCATAACCCCAGATCATGCCCGCCGACATTCGCCAGATGCCGAAAACGCTCCAGCGTGTGACCGCTGCCCGGCAGCGGTAAACGATCCAGTCCGGCTTCAACCATGGCCCGCAAGCATCCACCGAGGGCTAACGTGTCGGCATAGTCCGGTGGGCGGCGGGCCAGATAGTTCTGCAAGTCCATATCAGTCTTCTTCTTCACGTTGCAGTTCAAACAGCAGCAGCGAACGCCCGGTGACCGAGTACTCGTGACCGAAGTCGAAGCGCTCCTGGCCTCGGATCGCCGGCTGATTGGTGTCGACCATGCAGGTCCAGAAACTGCCTTCCGGGACTTCCGGCAAGGTGAAGTTGACGATGTCGTGGTGGGCGTTGACCACCAGCAGCAGGGTCGCGTCGGCACCCTTGCGCAGAATCCCGGTTTCCTGCGCGCGGCCGTCGAGCAACATGCCCAGGCAACGGTTGTGCGCGTCATGCCAATGCTCGGTGGTCATCTCGGTGCCGTCCGGGGCGAGCCAGGTCACGTCCTTGACGCCGATATCCTCGTTGTACTCGCCGACCAGAAAGCGCCCACGACGCAGGATCGGATAAGCCAGACGCAGCTTGATCAGGCGTTTGACGAATTTGAGCAGGGCCTTGCCGTCCTCGCTCAGATCCCAGTTGACCCAGCCGATCTCGCTGTCCTGGCAGTAGGCATTGTTGTTGCCATCCTGCGTGCGGGCGAATTCGTCGCCGGCGACAATCATCGGCGTGCCTTGGGCCAACAGCAGCGTGGCGAAGAAGTTGCGCATCTGCCGATGGCGCAGGGCGTTGATTTCGGGATCGTCGGTCGGACCTTCAACGCCATGGTTCCAGGACAGGTTGTTATTGCTGCCGTCCTGATTGTTCTCGTCGTTGGCTTCGTTGTGCTTGTCGTTGTACGACACCAGATCGTTGAGGGTGAAGCCGTCGTGGGCAGTGATGAAGTTCACCGATGAATACGGCCGCCGGCCGCGCTGGTTGAACATCTCGCCGGACGCGGTCATGCGGCTGGCAAAGTCGGCGACCTGGGCGTCGTCACCCTTCCAGAACGCGCGCACGGTGTCGCGGAATTTGTCGTTCCACTCGACCCAGCCCGGCGGGAAGTTGCCGACCTGATAGCCTCCGGGGCCGCAATCCCACGGTTCGGCGATCATTTTCACCTGACGCAAAACCGGGTCCTGACGGCAGGCAACGAGGAAGCTGTGCCGCTCATCGAAACCGTCGTGATAGCGGCCGAGGATAGTCGCCAGGTCGAAGCGGAAGCCGTCGACATGCATTTCGCTGGCCCAGTAACGCAACGAGTCAGTGACCATTTGCAGTACGCACGGGTGACTCAGATCCAACGTGTTGCCGGTGCCGGAATCGTTGATGTAGAAGCGCTTGTCGTCCGGCATCAGCCGGTAGTACGAGGCGTTGTCGATGCCGCGCATCGACAGGGTCGGGCCTTGCTCGTTGCCCTCGGCAGTGTGGTTGTAGACCACGTCGAGGATCACTTCGAGATTGGCTTCGTGCAGGTGCGCGACCATCTCCTTGAACTCGGCGATCTTGCCGCTGGCCAGGTAGCGCGGGTCCGGGGCGAAAAACGCAATGCTGTTGTAGCCCCAGTAGTTGGTCATGCCCTTGTGCAGCAGGTGCTGGTCGTTGACGAAAGCGTGGATCGGCAGCAACTCGACCGATGAAACCCCGACGCTGCGAATGTGCTTGAGCACATCGTCATTCATCAAACCGGCGAAGGTGCCGCGCACGTTTTCCGGCACAGAGGGGTGGCGCATGCTGATGCCGCGCACATGAGTCTCATAGATGATGGTTTTGTCCCACGGCACGCTGACGCGCTGGTCGTTGCCCCAGGTATGCGCCGGGTCGATGACTTTGCATTTGGGCACGAAGGGAGCGCTGTCGCGTTCATCGAAACTGAGGTCGGCGTCGGGGTGGCCGATGGTGTAGCCGAACAAGGCTTCGGACCACTTGAGTTGGCCGACCAGTTGTTTGGCGTAGGGGTCGATAAGCAATTTGTTGTGGTTGAAGCGGTGGCCGTTGGCCGGGTCATACGGGCCGTAGACGCGGTAGCCATAGATCAGCCCCGGATGGGCGTCGGGCAAGTAGCCGTGGTAGATCTCATCGGTGTATTCGGGCAGTTCGATTCGTTCGAGCTCGACTTCACCGGCATCGTCGAAGATGCACAGTTCGACCTTGGTGGCGTTGGCGGAAAACAGGGCAAAGTTCACCCCCAAGCCATCCCAGGTCGCACCGAGCGGGAAGGGCAGCCCCTCACGAATTCTCGAGGGCTCGGCGTGCTGTGCGGGCTCGGCTTTTTTTGGACGGGTCATGATTGCTCCTGCAAAAATCGGGGTAGTTCGGTTGATACCTGACCAGTGGGGGGAAGCTTTTGTGGTGAGGGGATTTATCCCAGATCGGCTGCGCAGCAGTCGCAAAATCATTGAATGCGGGGTGTCAGATGTTCCGCATTGGTTGTTCTGGGGCCGCTTCGCGACCCATCGGGGATAAATCCCCTCACCACATAAGTTTTCACCAGCATGGCGGTAGTGTGTTTTTTCAGGGCGAGTTGGCCCTCTGTGGCGAGCAAGCCCGCCACACAGTCATTCAGTTCAATAATCGGGGGGGGCGTCAGTTCGCCGGGGGCTTGCGTGGCACCTTGGGCTTTTTCTCGACGGCTTTTTCGCCCGGTGGCACGACTTTGGCGGCGCTCGCAGGCTTGGCTTTGGCCGGGGCTTTGGGCTTGGCGGCTGGCGCCTTCACCTCGGCGGTTTTGCCTGCTGTTTTGCTGCCGGCAGCCTTCGGTGATTTCTTCGGTGCCAGTGCTTCGGCCTCGGCCAGTTTGCGCGCCATCTCCCAATGGCGTTCTTCGTGGCCCTCGGGCTTACCTTCGGATTCCCAGATCTGATAGGCGAATTCGCGGATGCGTTTATCGTCGGTGCTCATCGCAATGCTCCTGAACTGAACTCATGCTTACGTTAAGTGTTGGATAAAGAGATTGACCGGGACATCCCCCAGCGCGTCGCTGACATTCAGCTCCCTGCTTTTTGTGACTGCTGTGGTTGCAAAAAGTCCCTTCAGATTTTTGTCAGAGGCGGCGAACGGTAAAACCACCCGCGTATCGCCCCAGCGCAGCGCATCGATTTGCGGGACGGCACTGTTTTCCAGCAATGTCGCGCAGCGAATCGGCACGATCACGATGGCTTGCTGACCTTCATGCTCGCGAGCAAACGCGAGCACGTTATGCGCCTGGCTGCCCAGCACCTCCAGCGGCTGGTACGTGCCACGCCGGAACAGCTCGGCGTGTTCAGCGCGCAGGTTCAGCACTTGGGCGATCAAGGCTTGCTTGATGTGACCGTCACGCCAGTTCGACAGCAGCTCCGTGGTCGGCGCCTGCGCCGCCAAAGCCTGCTCGCGAGCGGGGTAGTCCACCGGCCGGCGGTTGTCCGGATCGACCAGGCTGAAGTCCCAGAACTCGTTGCCTTGATACAAATCCGGCACCCCCGGCACCGTCATGCGCAGCAAGGTTTGCGCCAAGCCGTTGAGCGCGCCGGCTGCGGCAATGCTGTTGACCGTTTTGCTCAACGCCGCGCGCAGCAGTCCACCTTCTTCACCGGTGAGGAGTTTTTCGGTGAATGCCTGCGCGGCGTTTTCATAGGCTTCGTTCGGCGCGCTCCAACTGCTTTGCAGCTTGGCTTCACGCAGGGCTTTCTGTTGCCATTGCCAGATGCGTTTGGCGTAGTCGGCAAAACCTGCCTGATCGCCGTCATGCAAATCCAGCGGCCAACTGCCGAGCAGCGCCTGATAGAGAATCAGCTCATCACCGGTCGACGGCATTTGCTCGTCAACGCGCACAGGGCGGGCGAGGGCGCGCCACAGTTCGATCTGTTCGGCGTACCAGTGGCTGCGCTCGCTGAGTACCGCGAGGCGCGCGCGGGTGTCTTCGCCGCGTTTGTGGTCGTGGGTGGCAGTGGCCAGCAGGTTGTCGGGGAATTGAGCCAGGCGCTGCAGATTGATCTCGTGGAAATCGCTGACCGGCGCGCTGAACTGCTCGGTGTTGTAGCCGACGTCATTGCGCGACAGCAGCACGGCCGAACGATACAGCGCGGTGTCTTCCACGGCTTTGGCGGCCGCCGGCGAAGTCAATTGCTGGAAGCGTACGCAGGCATGTTTGAGGATTTTGCGCGAGCGTCCGCGTGGCTTTTGTCGCCATGGGGTGCCGCCGAGCCACGCTGCAACGCAATCGAGCACTGGCCAGTCGCCTTCGCCGAGAGTCTGCCGCGCACCGTCCATGGCCTGCTGGAAAAACACGTCATCCTGCGCCGAGCGACCCATCGCGCTGATGTAGGTGCGATACACCGGGAAATGCACGATCAACGCCTGTAGTACGCGGCGAATTGCGCCGAGGGTCAGGTCGCGGGTCATCAGGTCATCGCGGGCCACTTGCAGCAGCGCTTGGGCAACGCTTTCGCAATCGCTGGCCAGCGAGCCATTGAGGATCTGCTGACGCGCCAGCTGAGCTTCTTCGATAAACGCTGCGGGGCGTTCGGTGCGGCGCTGCCACAAGTCACCGAGTACGAATTCGCCGTCCGGATCGTGTTGCAGCAACGACAGCTGATTCATGAACTCGTAACCGGTGGTGCCGTCCACCGCCCAGTCGCGGCGCGGGGTTTCGCCAGCGCCGAGGATTTTCTCAATGTAGATCGGTAGATGCCGTCCCGGCGCCAACAGGTCAACACGCCGACGCAGTTTGCGGCAGTAACCGCGCGGATCGGCGAGGCCGTCGATATGGTCGATGCGCAAACCGTCGACCAACCCTTCGGCGATCAACTGAAAGATTTTGCCGTGGGTCGCTTCGAACACCGCCGGACGTTCGACGCGCAAACCACCCAACTCATTGATGTCGAAGAAACGCCGCCAGTTGATGTCGTCAGCCGCCGTGCGCCAACTGGCGAGGCGATAGCTCTGGCGCTCCAGCAACTGATGGAGCTTGTGGAAGCCTTCCTCAGTAGTTGAGTCGTAATGCTCCAGATTGCGCTGGATGGCTTCAAGGATCTGCGGATCTCTGGCCAGTTGCCGCAGTTCTTCCTTGAGCGGGCCGGCCAGTGAATGGGCGTTGGTCTGATAGCTGAGGGCACTGAAATGATCGGCGAGCGATTTCAGCGCATCTTCGGGTTTGAGCAATTCGCCGTAATCGTTCGGGCAGATCGGGAAGCGGTGATCGTAATGCTCGACGTGGAAGCTGCCGTTCTGCGCATTGAAATGCAGTCTAAGCGTGCCTTCCTGCAACGCGACACCGTAATCGCTGCCGAGAAACGGCAGCAGCAACTGGCCTTCCATCAACGGGTCCGGCGAGTGCCACTGAATGTCGAAGAACTCACCGTAGGGGCTCAGGCGTCCCCATTCCAGCAGATCCAACCACCATGGATTGTCACTGCCGCCAACCGCCATGTGGTTGGAGACGATGTCGAGGATCAGGCCCATGTTGTGTTCGCGCAGGGCGCTGACCAGGTTCCGTAGCGCGGGTTCGCCGCCGAGTTCCGGGTTGACCTGAGTCGGATCAACCACGTCGTAGCCGTGCATCGAACCTGCCCGCGCCGCGAGCAGTGGTGAGGCGTAGATGTGGCTGATGCCCAGACGGGCGAAATACGGAACCAGTGGCACCGCTTGTTCAAGGGTGAAGCCTTTGTGAAATTGCAGGCGCAGGGTGGCGCGCAATGGCTGGATGAGCGCCTGATTCATTGGTCACGCTCGGCTGCCTGAAGGCGTGCGCACGCCAATAGTTCAAGACGCCGCGCTGCATCCGCACCGTCGAGCAAAGCTTCGCTGGCGCCGGGCAGGCGCCGCGACCAGTTCGGATGCGTATCGATCGTGCCTGGCAGATTGGCTTGTTCGTCGATGCCCAGCGCGTCTTCCAGCGGTAGCAACACCAGCGGCGCGCGAGTATGTCCGAGGAAACGCACGCTGGCGTCCACCACCTGATCGGCCTCGTGGGATTCTTCGCGAAAGTTCTGCGGGTCTTGGCTCAACGCTCCGCGCAGGCCTTCACGCTCCCGTTGACGATGCCGGCGCCATTCGATTTCGCCGTTGGCATCGACAAAACCCAGTCGCGAATTCCAGTCGATGTCGCGGCCATGCCACCAGCCGTTTAGCGTCGGCAGATCGTGAGTGCTGGTGGTCGCCAATGCGTTATCCGGCCAGTCGAGAATCGGTTTGAAACGGGTGTTGTCCTGTTCGAACAACAGCACGCGCATGCCGAGCATGGAGCGGGCGATGAGTTTTTCCTGGAGACCGTCGGGCACGGTGCCGAGGTCTTCGCCGAGCACAATCGCTTGATGACGATGGGATTCAAGCGTCAGCAAGCGCAACAGATCGTCCACCGGGTAATAGAGGTAGGCACCGTCGGCCGGTGCCGCGCCGTTGGGAATCACCCACAGGCGTTGCAGGCCCATGACATGGTCGATGCGCAAACCGCCCGCGTGGGCGAAGTTCGCGCGCAGCATTTCGATGAAGGCACGAAAGCCGTTGCGGATCAGGCCTTCGGGGGAAAACGCGGAAATCCCCCAGCCCTGACCGGAGCGATTAAGGATGTCCGGCGGCGCACCAACGGTGAGCGAGGCGAGCAGTTCGTCCTGAAAGCTCCACGCCTGGCTGCCAGCGCCATCGGCACCCACGGCAAGGTCGGCGATCAGGCCGATGCCCATGCCGGCGCTGCGCGCGGCGGTTTGCGCACGCTCCAGGCATCGGTGGATCAGCCATTGGCAGAACGCAAAGTAACCGATGCGCTCGGCATATTCTTCGGCAAACGCTTCGAGGGCGGCGCCGCGCGGGTCGTGCCAATGTTCTGGCCATTCGCGCCAGTCGAGGCTTTCGCCCCGTGCGGCGCGCATTTCCTGGATGGCTTCGAAGCGGCAGTGGTTTTCCAGTGCCTCGCCACCGGCATGACGAAAACTGGCGAAGTCCGGGTGCAACGGGTGATCGCCCGCAGTGAATCCGTCGTACAGGGCTTGCAGCAGTTTGAGCTTGGCCTCGGCAGCGGCGGGCCAGTCGATCAGTTTCAGGTCTTCCAGTTTCGCAAACTGCTCGGCCAGACCAGCGCTGTCGATCGCATCGCGCAAAGCCCGTTCACCGAGAATTGCGCCGGGTGCGGCATACAGGGAATTGAGAAACAAACGGCTGGATGGCGAATATGGACTGTAGCGCCCGGTGTCGGCGCTGAACATCGCGTGCAGCGGGCTGATCGCCAGTGCGTCGGCACCGCGTTCACCGGCCACCCGCGCCAGTTCTTCCAGTGCCTGGGTGTCGCCGAAGCCACCATCGCCGGGGCGACGCAGGCCATATAGCTGCACGCTGAGACCCCAGGCGCGCGGGATCGGATTGTCGACCGCGTCGCCGACGCTGAAGCAGCGCTCAGGCGCCACGGCAAGTGTGAAGTATTGATCGTCAATGTGAACCTGTTGATAGCCGACCGGGATCAGGCCGGGCAGTACCGACTCGGAATCGAGTTTCAGGTTCATACGCGAACCGTCTTCAAGGTGGATCTCACACGGGGTTTCAGGTTTGAAATAACGCGCCAGATCAACCCCGACGCCGACATCACTGGTCAGCAGCGGCGGCAGGTGACGGTCTTGCTGGACCTGTTGCAGTTCAAGCAGGCTGGCGTCGATTTCCTGGGAGGTGCTGGCAGGGTGGCCAAGGCCGATCAAGACATTGCGCAACACCGCCGGGGCGACTTTTTGCGGGCGGCCGTTGGCGTCGATCCAGTCGACGGCAAGGCCGGCTCTGCTTGCAAGTATTTCCAGTTGCGCATCGCTCATAGGCGCTCTCCATCCAAAGGTTGCAAAGGGGTTGCGGCCGTGAGGCTGACAAGCGCGCAATACGGGGGCAGCAGGCCCTCATCCGACAGTTCGACGGCAGGTGGCTTTTGAAAAAGCCACACTGCGCCGGTCCGTGGAGGGTTGACCACCGCCGTATCACTGAGGTTCAGGTCGATTCGCAGCTCACTGCCATCGCCAAGGCGCCAACGTGCGCTGACGGCGCCATGGCCGAGCATTTGCGCTCCCAGCGCCTGAGTACCAGACAGGTGGGGGATGATGTGTTTATGGCGCAATTGCAGGAGTTGCCGGTACAGCGCGAGGGTTTGCTGTTGCAGTGGCGTGCCGTTACCAATCAGCCGTGGCTGTGAGGCATGGAAAGTTTGTTCGGCGTTAGGATCGGGAATCTGCTCGCGTTTGTGCGGATCGTTGAAGGCACCGAACGCAGCGAATTCATTGCGCCGGCCTTCGCGTACCAACTCCGCCAGTTCGCCGTGATGGCTGGTGAAGAACTGGAACGGCTGCTCGGCGGCAAACTCGTCGCCCATGAACATCATCGGGATCATCGGTGACAGCAGCAACAGCACGGTTGCTGCCTGCACCGCGCGGGGATCGGCCAGTTGATGCAGGCGCTCGCCAAAGGCGCGGTTGCCAATCTGATCGTGGTTCTGCAGGAACAGGACAAACGCGGTCGAAGGCAGGTGTTCACTCGGTTCGCCCCGGGGTTCGCCATGGCGGGTGATGTGGCCCTGAAACACGAAGCCCTGACTCAGGCAACGCACCAATTGTTCGGTGGGTTGCAGGGCATAGTCGGCGTAATAGGCATCGGTTTCGCCGGTCAGCAACACATGTAAAGCGTTATGGCCGTCGTCGTTCCACTGCGCGTCGTAATCATTCTCCAGCAGGCTCGATTGATTGAGCTCGTTTTCCACGGTCAGCCAGACATGACGGGTCGGGTCGATCTGCTGGCGGATGCGCTGGGCCATGTCACTGAGAAAGTCCGGATCTTCGATGGCGTGCACCGCGTCCAGGCGCAGGCCGTCGAAGCGGTATTCGAGCAGCCACATCAATGCGTTTTCGATGAAAAACTCGCGCACCTCGGTACGTCGAAAATCGATCGCCACGCCCCACGGGGTATGTTTGTCCTCGCGAAAGAAGCCTTTGGCGTAACGGTGCAGGTAATTGCCATCGGGGCCGAAGTGGTTGTAGACCACATCGAGAATCACCGCCAGACCGTGGCCGTGAGCGCTGTCGATCAGGTGCTTGAGTTGTTCCGGTGTGCCGTAGGACGCTTGCGGCGCGTACGGGAGGACGCCGTCGTAACCCCAGTTTCGATCACCCGGGAACTGCGCCAGCGGCATCAGTTCGATGGCGGTGACACCCAGCTCAACCAAGCGTTGCAAGTGCTGTTCGACCTCGGCAAATCCGCCAAGCGCACCGACGTGCAGCTCGTAGATCACCGCTTCGCTCCACGGCCGACCGCGCCATTCGGTGTGTCGCCACTGATAGGCCAGCGGATCGACTACCACGCTGCGGCGGTCGAGGTCGCCGTCCTGTGCTCTGGAGGCTGGGTCGGGCACCTCAAGTTCGCCATCGATGTTGTAGCGGTAACGCGTGCCCGCCGGGCAACGGGTCTTGATCACAAACCAACCATCGGCCTGCGGTAGCATCGGCAGTGACTGTCCGTCCTCCAACTCCACGCTGACGTAAAACGCATCCGGCGCCCACAGCGCAAATTGTGTGTGTTCGGCGTCCTGCATGATCGCGCCGTGGGGCCAGTTCTCTTGGGTCCGTAACGGCATCGTGGAAAACTCCCTGATTATTTGTGGTGTGCTTTACCCAGCGCCTTGGCGACCAGTTGTTCATAGAGTTCAGCGTAGGGTTCGACCGCTTTACACCAGTTGAATGGCGCGGCCATGGCCCGGCAACGCATGGCGTTGAGCAGTTCGGGAAAGGCAAAGACCTTGAAGGCGCGGCTCAGGGCTTCGCGGTAGCTGTCGGCGGTGGACTCGTCGAACAGGAACCCGGTGACGCCGTTTTCGATGGTGTCGGCCAACCCCCCGGTGTTGCGTGCTACCGGCAACGAACCGAAGCGCTGGGCGTACATCTGGCTCAAGCCGCATGGCTCGTAACGCGAAGGCATCAGCAAGAAATCGCTGCCGGCAAACATCCGGCGGGCGTCGGTTTCGTTGAAACCGATGCGTACGCCGACCTGGCCGGGAAAACGCAGCGCCAATTCGCGCATGGCTTGCTCTTCTTCCGGCTCGCCACGACCGATAATCGCGATCTGGCCGCCGTTCTGTACGATGTACTCGGAGACTGCCTCGGTCAGGTCCAGGCCTTTCTGATAGACCAGGCGCGAGACCACGGCGAACAACGGGCCTTCGGAGTCTTTCAGCCCGAACAGGTCACGAACGTGAGCGGCGTTGACTGCTTTGCCTACCCAATCGCCAATGGCGAAGGGCGCGAATAGATGTGGGTCAGTGGCCGCGTCCCAGCTCTCATCAATCCCGTTGGGGATACCGCTGAGCAAACCCTGCTGGGTCTTGGCGGCGAGAAAGCCGTCGAGGCCGCAGCCGAAATCCGGGGTAGTGATTTCCTGTGCGTAGGTGGCGCTGACTGTGGTGATGTGGCTCGAATAGGCCATCCCCGCCTTAAGGAACGACATCTTGCCGTAGAACTCCATGCCTTCCTGTTGCAGGGCATGGTTCGGAATGCCGAGCTCGGGGCAGGAGCCGAGGCTGGTGACGCCTTGATAGGCCAGGTTGTGAATGGTGAACAGTGTTGGCGTGCGCTGCCCGCGCCAGTGCATATAGGCAGGGGCCAGACCGGCCGGCCAGTCATGGGCGTGCACCAGATCCGGGCACCAGTGAATCTGGGCCAGATTGGCGGCGATATCGGCAGCAGCCAGACCCAGGCGAGCAAAGCGAATGTGGTTGTCTGGCCAGTCGCGACCGTTGTTGGCGCCGTAGGGCGAACCTTCGCGCTCGTAGAGCTCAGGGCAGATCAGCACGTAGATCACCAGCCCGTCCGGCATGTCCATGCGTCCGATCTTGCACGGTGGCAGCGCGGCGTGGCCGCCGAGTTCGCCGATGATATGGATCGGGTTTTCGCTGTGCATCACCTGCGGATAACCGGGGATCAACACCCGCACGTCGTGCAGATGGGCCATGGCGCGGGGCAGGGCGGCGGAAACGTCACCCAGGCCGCCGGTCTTCACCAGATCTGCGATTTCCGAGGTCACGAACAATACTTTTTTCTTGTTGGGATTCTGACTCGCGACCGGAGTCAGCGTCTTGGTGCCGGGGACGCTGATCGATCGGCTGCCGGGAACGCTGACGGTACTCGATTCGCCTACTGACTGCTGAGCACGCTCTCCCTGAATATCCAATGCCGCACTGATCATATGAATCTCCCGTCTCGTTGATCTGATTCTTGTCTTGAACAAGCGATGTCCATGGCCAAGTCCTGTGGCCGGGCGCAAACGCGCCTCGCATCGGTGAGCAAACGCTACCCAACACGCGCTAGCAGAATGGGTGGTGAGGCCATTGCAAGGAATGAACCAGTCGCGTTCCCCCTGCCTTTCAGATGACCCGCCGTCTTCAGCAAAAGTTTCGATTATTTTGCTGTGGTGTGACCGGCCGGTTTCGCCCCGCGAAAATGAGTCTAGGCCAGATCCTAGAGCGGGCGAGGGGGAATGGGTAAATTGTTCGACAATCGGTTGGCGAGGCACGGAAACCGTGGTGTGAGGGGGGAAACGCACCGACGAAGTGCAGGTTTTTTTGGGGAGATGGGTCAAAACGGTGACTGGACGGTCACGATTTTGTGCTGGTGGGGAGAGAGGGCGCACTGTTGTGGTGCGGGCAGTTATTGATTTGGATGACTGCATGGCTCCTGTAGGAGCTGTCGGGTGAAACGAGGCTGCGATCTTTTGATCCTGCTTTGCAAAGATCAAGATTAAAAGATTGCAGCCTTCGGCAGTTCCTACAGGGTTTCAGTTCAATAAACGAACCGGGTTGCCCGCCGACCAGCCTTGTATATCCTCGATCATCTGCGAAAAGAACTGCGCATAGTTCTGCCGACTGACATACCCCACGTGCGGTGTCGCCAGCACATTGTCCAGCGTGCGGAAAGGGTGCAGCGCGGGCAGTGGCTCCTGATCGAATACATCCAGCGTTGCCCCGGCAATACGCTGTTTCTGCAAAACCTTGATCAGCGCCGCTTCATCGACGATAGGCCCGCGAGCCGTGTTCACCAACAGTGCAGTCGGTTTCATCCAGCCCAGCGCCTGCGCATCGACCAGCCCGCGACTGCGTTCGCTGAGTACCAGATGCACCGACAGCACATCGGCCTGTTCGAACAGTTCCTGCTTGCTGACATGGGTCACGCCGGCCTGTGCCGCACGTTCTGCCGTGAGGTTTTCGCTCCAGGCAATCACCCGCATGCCGAACACCTGCCCAAACTGCGCCACTCGCTGACCGATACTGCCCAGGCCGAGAATACCCAGCGTCTTGCCGTGCAGATCGCCGCCCAGGCTTTGCTGCCATTGACCGGCGCGCAGCGAATTGGCTTCGTTCACCAGATTGCGCGTGGCCGCCATGATCAGCGCCCAGGTCAGTTCGGGCGCGGCGTGTTTGTAGCTGTCGGTGCCGCAGACCTTGATACCCAATTTTGCCGCTGCCTGCATGTCCAGCGCGGCGTTGCGCATACCACCGGTCACCAGCAACTTGAGATTGGGCAAGCGCTTGAGCAGGTCTTCATCGAACCGCGTGCGTTCGCGCATCACGCAGATCACCTGGTACTTGCCCAGCCGTTCGGCGAGCGTGGCGTTGTCCGCCGGGTAATCATGTTCGAATGTCACTTCACCGATGCTGTCGAGGACCGACCAGTCGACCACGTCGCGGGCCACGTCCTGCCAGTCATCGATTACCGCAATCTGCACCGCCATCAGCGCTACCTCATCAACGAACGGGATTGGTCTTATCCAGCCAGCCGAGCAGTGCCTTGTGGAACTGCTCGGGTTCTTCCATCTGCGGAGCGTGGCCCATGCCGGGGAACTCCACCAGTGTCGACTGCGGGATCAATTTGGCCACTTGTTTGCCGAGCACGTCGTAGTGACCGATTTGCGCTTTCACCTCTGGCGGTGCCAGATCCTTGCCGATGGCGGTGGTGTCGGAGGTGCCGATGAGCAGCAGGGTCGGCATCTTCAAGTCCTTGAACTCGTAGTACACCGGCTGGGTGAAAATCATGTCGTAGATCAGAGCCGAGTTCCAGGCCACCTGGGTTTTGCCCGGGCCTTTGCTCAGGCCTGCGAGCATGTCGACCCAACGGTCGAATTCCGGTTTCCAGCGACCATCGTAGTAAGTGGTGCGCTCGTAGTCGCGGATGCCTTGGGCAGTGACTTTGAGTTCGCGCTGATACCACTGATCCACCGTGCGATACGGCACGCCGAGGGCTTTCCAGTCTTCCAGACCGATCGGGTTGACCAGTGCCAGTTGATCGACCTGATCAGGGAACAACAGCGCATAACGGGTGGCGAGCATACCGCCGGTGGAATGGCCGAGCAGGGTGGCTTTCTGGATGCCCAGCGCTTTGAGCAACTGCTGAGTGTTGGTCGCCAGTTGCTGGAAGCTGTACTGATAATTGTCCGGTTTGCTGGAGGTACAGAAACCGATCTGATCCGGTGCGACCACACGGTAACCCGCTTCGCTCAGGGCCTTGATCGAACTGTCCCAGGTCGCCGCGCAAAAGTTCTTGCCGTGCATCAGCACGACGGTGCGGCCGTTGGCCTTGCCGTGGGCGGCGACGTCCATGTATCCCATCTGCAGGGATTTACCCTGTGACTGAAAGGCGAAATGTTTAAGCGTGTAAGGGTATTCAAAGCCCTGCAACTCCGGGCCGTATGCCGGGCCTTCGGCCGGGGTGGCTGCAGCATGGGCAAACAGGGGCAGGGCAGCGGTAAGGAACAAGCCCGGCAGCCAACGGGAAATCGCGACAGACATAAGTTCAAACTCCGTATGAAATCGGCGGATGCTGGAATGGCCGGATTAGGGCGACGTTAAACACAGGCAATCTCCGGGCCTGAATGTTCAACCGAGCCAGCCCAGCGTCAGCATGGCCAGTACGGCATAACGTGCGCCTTTGGCGAGGGTGACGATCAGCAGGAAACGCCCGAGCGGCTCGCGCATCACGCCCGCAATCAGGGTCAGTGGATCGCCAATGATCGGCAGCCAACTGAGCAACAGCGACCAATGCCCGTAACGCTCATAGTGCTTGCGAGCCGTGGCCATGTGCGTGGCGCTGACCGGAAACCAGCGTCGATCCTGAAAACGCTCCAGCTCCCGGCCCAGCCACCAGTTGACCAGCGAGCCGAGCACATTGCCAAGCGTCGCCACCGCCAGTAGACCCCAGAGCCAGTAACGGTCGCTGACGATCAACCCGACCAGCAAGGCCTCCGACTGCAGCGGCAACAGCGTCGCCGCGCCGAATGCCGCAAAGAACAAGCCGATGTAAGCAGCGCCCATCAATGGGCCGGGTAGTCCGCCACCACCACGTCAGCGCCGTCCTTTTTCAGGCCGATCACTTGATAGGCATCGCTCATGCCGTCCATTTCCATGCCGGGTGAGCCCATCGGCATGCCGGGTGCGGCAACGCCGAGCAAATCGTCACGCTTGCTCAACGCCAATACCTGTTCGGCCGGCACATGCCCTTCAACGAATTTGCCGTTGATGATGCCGGTGTGGCAGGAGGCAAGGCGCGGCGGCACGCCATGTTTTTGCTTGAAGCTGCTCATGTCGCTTTCGACGTGGTCTTCGACTTTGAAACCGTTGGCTTCCAGGTGGCTGATCCATTTTTTGCAGCAGCCGCAGTTCGCGTCGCGATGCACTTCAATGGGGATCAGGTCGGCGGCTTGCGCCAGGGAGGAGATGAACAGGGCGCTCAGGGCGACCAGACGCAGGTGGGTTCGCATGATGGGCTCTCGACTTGGATGGCAGCCAAAAAGAACGCAGTTTGACCGAATTATCCTGTCCCGCATCAACGCAATGTTACAAGTTGATACAGCGCAGGCTGGCAGGATGATCGTAGATCAACCCTGACAGCCTGCTGAGCGAGAGATTACAAATTTGTCAGAGGCTCAACTTACCTTGAACCGCCCCATGATCGCACTCACGCGACTATTGGCTTCCAGCAGCTGACGGGTGTTGAGTTCGCTGGCCTGGCCGCTTTGCACCAGTTCATCGACCATGTGCCGGATCTGCACCATGCTGCGGTTGATCTCTTCGGTCACTGCACTCTGTTGCTCGGCGGCGGTGGCGATTTGTGTGCTCAGGCTGTTGATGTGGCTGACGGAGCCGGCCATTTCATCCAGCCCGGAGTTGACTCGTGCCGTGGCGTCGGCGGCCGATTGGCAACTGGCTTGGGTGTTTTCCATGGCGCTGACCGACGAACTCACCCCTTGGGTCAGGCGAGTCAACATCTCGTTGATTTCCGATGTGCTGGCCTGGGTGCGGGCGGCAAGGGCACGCACTTCGTCAGCCACTACGGCAAAGCCACGACCCTGCTCGCCGGCACGGGCCGCTTCGATGGCGGCGTTGAGGGCCAGCAGGTTGGTCTGCCCGGCAATTGCGCCGATCACCCCGAGGATCTCGGTGATGCGCTGGGCGTCCTGTTGCATGTTTTCAACTTTGTGGGTGGCGCTGGCCACTTCGTCGATCAACGCCACCACGCTGTTGGTTGCTTCGCCCACCACCACCCGCGAACGGTCGGCGTTTTCGTTGGCGCGCTGGGTGAACGCGGCGGTTTCAGCGGCGTTCTGCGCCACGCTCTCGGCGGTCGAACTCATTTCGGTGATAGCGGTAACGGTCTGATCGGTTTCCGAGGCATGCCGTAACAGGATCTGGCTGGTGTGCGCCGAAGTGCGCTGCAGGTTGTCCAGACTCGACGCCATGGCGCCGGTGGCCTGGGTGACCTCGCCGATCATGTTTTGCAGGTAAGTGATAAAGGTGTTGACCGAATGGCCGATGGCGCCGAGTTCGTCTTCGGCGCGGATGGTGATGCGTCGGGTCAGGTCGGCATCGCCGCTGGAGAGCAGGTCGATGTTGGCTTTCAAGGCTTTCATGCGCTGCACCAACTGGCGAATCGCATAGAGTTGCAACAGCACCAGCAGGATCACCATCGGGATCTGCAACAGGCTCAGCGTGCTGAGCACGTCGTCGCGCTGGGCGGTGAGCATTTTCGTCGGCAGGGCAGTGGCGAGGAACCACGGCGTGCCTTCGATCGGGCGCATGAAGAAGGTGCTGGCTTCACCGTTGTTGTCGAACTCGACACGTTGCGCCTGATCGCGGTTTTGCAGGCCGGTTTTGACTTGACTGGCGAAGGTGGAGCTGGCGGCCAGTTCGCTGATGTTCTTCAGCACGATCGGGCCACTGATGCGCGAACTGTTGCTGATGATCTTGCCGTCGGCCTCGACGATCAGCATTTCGGCGTTGAGGTCTTTTTCCTTGCGAGCCACCAGGTCATTGAAGAAGCCCAGTGTCACGTCGATGGTCGACACGCCCCAGGCGTTGCCGTTCTTCTGAATGGCCATGGCGCAGTTGGTGCGCGGCTCGGCGCTGGCGTCGTCCTTGTAGGCCGCGGCCCAGGCGCACTGACCGCGTGGCGTAGCCATGCCGCCCTTGTACCAGCTCTGGTCGTAATAGTTGGGGGCCGCGTCACTGTTCCAGAACGTGTTGACCGCCAGTTTGCCCGAGGCATCGCGGTGCCAGAAGGTGCTGAACTTGTTGCGCCCGGTTTCACGTTGGCCCGGTAGAGGCCAGATGCCGCCGCCGAACACCTTCAGCTCGCCGTACTGATCCACCAGACCTGGCAACACCGAGTCGATGGCCGCGCTGTCGAGCAGTGGGATGGTCTGGGTGATGCTGCGCTGTTGCGCCTGAACCTTGTTCAGTTCGCCCTGAATCTGTTCGGCGACTTCGGCGATGCGGTTGAGCACTACCTGTTCTTCGGTATGACGCAGCTTGGGAGCGACCAGTTGGCTGATGCCAACCACGGTCAGTACGGACAACAACAGAATGAACAGAACCAGAAACAGCGTGTAGCGAGCCTGAATGGTGCGGAATGCGGGCATGGAGACCGGTCCTTGAGCTGCGTTTCTTATTAGGGGGCGTGGGGTAAACAGTGGGGGTATGCCTAACGTATCGTCGCTATGTCGAGAAGCTTTAGGTACAGGCGTACTAAAAAGACGCGACCCGATGGCCGGGAGGTATCCGGTTTGATACATACAAACTAACCAGGCGGTTCGTTAGTGCAAAAAGCCTAATGAAAATTGTCTGGAAGAGAACTTGCGGGCCAGCATTTACGGGCGTTTGTCGATTTGTATCGAGAATGTACAAGAATTGTAAACGGATGCATGAAAAGAGTTGGTGCCATTAGTTGGCCGGTAGATACTTCTGCGCATTCAAGTCGATCAAAAGGACATTTTCATGCTCGTCTTCCAAGGAGCTTACCCATGACTATCGGCTACACCGGGGCCTGGCAAAGCAAGGCAGGTCTGTTGGTACAGGACACCGGTACTCGCGGAAAACCGGTAACGCAAAGCGCCAAGGTCAAGCAAATGCTGAACCTGGTGGGCAATGATCCCAACGCGCTCAACATCGCTGAAATGGACAGACAAAAGCTGCACAAGAACGTCAAGGGCTTCGATCCGGAAAACGTCTCGGCCAAAAGTCTGGGCAATCTGAGTGCTTTTCTGCGCGGACGTGGATTGATATCCGAGATCACCGCCATGACGCTGCTTAATGCTGGCGACAAGTTTGATCGGTTCGGCGTGCCGAAAGACCCCGACGCCAAGTTCAACGCGCTGGAATATTTCGCCACGCAGTTGGATACCATCCAGACCAACAACATCAAGGGCGACAAGTACGCCAATGGCCTGATCCCTGAATACAAAAAGGCCATCTATGTGTTGCAGAACCTCAAGACCTACGGCATGGGTAATGGCCGCAGCGTAGCAACACCGAACGATAAGGGTATCAGCGCCAAGGCCTGAGTTTTGAAAACGGCCCGGTCGCCAGGAGCGGGCCGTTTTTTCAATGCCAGATGTCTGCGGTTTGCAGTTGCATCTGATCGTGCAGACGTTGCATGTTCGGGCAGTGCAGCGCCAGCGCACGCGGGTGCATACCCCGATGGAAAAGCGCAAGCCATCCCCCTTCATTTCCGTCAACGGGTGCCAGCCCGGTAAACACAAATCCAATGGCCGCCAGTCTGTCCAGGTCGCGGGCAAAGTGCTGCGACAGCCCGAGCCGGATAGAAATCAACCAGTGCTGCGGCAGTCGCCGTATCTGTTTTAGCAGGACAGGGTCCAATTCCTTGATTCGCATGTCATGCCGATTGGCGTGTTGTTCAAGTTGAATCGCCGGGCCACGCCATTGAATCATTTGCTCCTGTGTACCGAATACCCGACACAGATGCTGCATGAAGGCCCGGCAACTGGCCGGCCAGGCCTGCCTGGGCAAAGGGCGTTGATAGCCGTCGATGACGCGACAGCCCAGGACAATCGATTCAGGCGCCGGGCTACCGAACGGTGAGGGCACGTAATCCGGCAACAGTCCGGTGTTGTGGAAGCCGAGGGTGGTTGCCATGCGTTGCGTGTACGGATGATGGGTCACCTGTTTGATTGACACGTCGTGACAGCCAAGCGCTTGTGCGTGCGCCAACAGTTGCTGACCCAGGCGCGTGGCGATGTTTTGCCCGCGGGTATCAGGATGTACGGCGCTCAATGCCAGTTCGGCGGTGTACGAGTTCGTGTCGCGAAACAACGTGGCGTGGCCGCGAATCTGTTGCCCGACCACGGCGACAAGCGAGTGCCAGCGCTTGTCGGCGTGGTTCTGGCTGATCAGATGCGGCAGGTACACATGGGGCTGCACGTAATGGTCGCCATAGACCTGCCGGAAAAGTTGGCTGACGGCCGTCGCATCGGTTTCGCGATAGTTACGCAGGATCAACTGTTCCATCGGCCAACTCCTTGTCGTTGTGTTCGTAGCGGCGCAGATCCAGCACGCGCAGGCATTTGCCCGAGCGAGGATGGCGTGGCAGATCTTCAAGCGTGCAACAGCGCACTTGCAGATCCATAAGTTGGTCTGCCTGCAGTTGCGTGAACAACGGGTACAACTCGATAAGCCCGGCCTCCAGCCCCAGGTTGACCTCGGCCATGGTGGTGGATTGGGCGGTTGCCACCCATTTCAGGCTCAATACGTCCTTGTGCGCGACCTGTTCTATGACCAGTTGCCAGTCGTCACTGGCGGCGGTGCGTCGGACCAGTTCGGCGAGTTCATCAGGGATCAGCGACAAAATACCCACCCGTACCCGTTGGCTGTTCGCGCTGCGGCCCTTGAGTGCGAATTTGCGCTGCGCAGTGCCTGCGGGCTCGCGCCAGCAGGCACGGTCGCCAACCGGGTAACGAATCAACGGCATCAGGCGCCGGTTGAAGTTGGTGATCACCAACAAGCCAGCGCGATCGCACGCCTCGATCACCTCACCGGACTGTTCGTCGATGATCTCCAGTAGGGCGTGACCGTCATGCATGCGATGCTCGCCGTCGGCACAGTCGCGATGGTTAGCGCCGATGAAGCCGGCATCGACGCTGGCGTAACCGATAGAGCTGATGCGCGCATTGGGAAACGCCCGGTTGAGGAGGTGGCGCTGTGAAGCAAACAGACTTTCTCCACCATAGAGCAGGGTATCAACGCCGGACAGTGTCTGCCCCCGATGCTTGAGCCAGCTCGCAAAAGTCAGCAAGTGGGCGGGCAAGCCTGCCAGCACATTGATCCGATTCTGCATGATCGCTTCGGCCAGAACGGCCGAATCGACGTCGCCAGTGAATGGAAACTCGGTGATATTTTCAGCGACATTTGCAAGGGAGTCGTGGATGAACAGGAAACTGGCGTAGAGATCACCTGCAAAGAACAGGTTGGCCACTCGGTCACCGGATTTGAATTGCCATTTCAGGCTGCTACCGAACTCACGCACCAACCGGCGCCATTCATCACGGGTATACACCGAAAGTTTGCCGGCACTGTTTGAACCGCCGGTTTTAAATACCAGTGCCTGTTCTACCGATCCTGTCAGAACCGGCCAATGACTGAGGATCTGACTGTCGCTCCAATATTCAACCGGATCAATCAGGGGTAGTTGTGTGAGCGATGTAATTGTGTCGGAAATATCAGCGAAGTGTTTCCCATAGTAGTGCGAGTGATGACGAGCAAACGTTATCAACTCGTTTACGGAATCAGTTGTTTTCACAGCGTTCTCTTTTTCAATAAAGGGCTAATCGAATTCGTGGTTTTTATTGACGTCGCGAATCAATCAATAACGGTGTTTTGCCGCTGTGTTTGTTTCGCGTGAAGTTTTGCGTGGCGCAGACCTCAACTTCCAGAACCAACAGAGCGGTTTCAATAACGGTCGCCAGCGTCGGGTAATTTGCTAACCGGGCCCGGACTTCCTGTGCGTTGAGCTCGCTACGCAGTTGCATGCGCTCGAGGCCGTCGGGCGCATGATCGAGCAGCAGTTGAAACGGCACTTGCAGGTGCGACGCCAATTCGCTCAATGAAATGAAGTCGGTGCCGATGCGGATCAGCTTGCCGTGGCGTTGCAGCAGTTCGAAGCGCGGTGAGGTCAGTCCACAGGCGCAGGGGCCGGACAACCAGCGTCCGCTGTCACCGACGTCGTACCGCTGAACGTGCTGCCCTTCCCGTGCGATGGAGGTGAACAGCAGTCGGCCGATTTCATCGTCAGCCACGGGGCGATCATCGTCGAACGCGACGATTTCCAGATGCTGGGTGTCGGTCATCAGATGGAACACGCCATCGCCTGTCGCTTGGCAGGCGTGACCGAGGGGGCCGGCGTCGACGCTGCCGTAGATCGCCGAGCGGATGCTGGACACGCCGCAACTGCGCAGCAGTGTCCGGCTCTGTTCGCTCAGGTGCTCGCCGCCGAGATACACCTTGTCGATCCCGCCATAGGCTTGCAGTCGTTGCCGTTCGTTGAGGAACAGGCGGTGCAGAGTACTTGGCATACCCATCAGTACGGTCACGCGCTGATCGACGATCAGTTGGGCGATTTCACGGTAATCATCGTCGGTCGGGGCACCCATGGGCAGGTGCGTGATGTCGAGCAGTTCGAGCACTTTGGCAAAGCTCAGAAAGCCACCGTACAGCCCGCCACAGAAGAACAGATTCATTACCCGGTCCCGCGATGGGTCGAGGCCTGCGGCGAACAAACCGTCGGCGGTTGCGCGCATCTGTCGCTGGAAATCGCGATGGCTGTAACCCGACAACGCCGGTGTACCGCTGCTGCCTCCCGAACGGAAATACAACTGGGCTTGTGCGTTGATCGGCTGGGCGATGAACGCTTCTTTGTTCATGATCGGCCGGCCGGGAAGCAACGCGGGCGTTGGCGTGCGGTCGAGGGTGACATGGTTTGCCAGCACTGCGGCAGGCAAGCTGACAGACACGCGCCGGCTGAGCCGTTGCAACGCATAGACGCCATCGTGCGGTTCACCGTCATAGCCATCGTGGATGCCGTCGATTGGCGCGATACGTGTCACACCGGCAGAAATCAACGTCCGGGCCAGTTCGCCGATGTGCGAGTCGGCGCACAGCAGGGCACAGCTTTGCAGGACATTGCGCCATGGCAGCAGAGAGGCAGTGATCAGCGCTCGGGGCACGGGATGCAGCAGCACACTGCGAAACAATGGCGAAGGACCGAGTTGGCGCTCATGTGCCCAGATCACCCGCCAGCCTGGTGCGCTCCAGACATGGCCGGTTTGATCGGCAAAACTTTGCGCCAGCCGGGACATTTGCATGTGCGTGGTGATTTGCGACGCCTCTTGAGGCGTGGGCAGCAGTGCCGGCCATTGCCCGCTGCGCCGTTCGAAAGCCGCGGCCAGGCGTTCACCGATGTCGCGCAGCACTGCCGGGTCGTCGCTGTCCACCAACAACCATTGCGGGCTTGAGCAGGCCTGCTGATCCAGCCGACAGACTTCATCCGCCACAGCGTCCAGGGCCTGCGGCGTGGCGGCATCGGCTGTCAGGTAGACGAAGCTGATGCGGTGTCCCCAATCGATCCAGCGGCAGCCCGCTGGAATCTGTTGACGAATCGCTTGCAGGGCCGATTCACCGCCCCAGGCCGCGACACCGTTGGCGCGTTGGCACAATCGGCCAATCTGCGCAGTGCCGACCGGCAATACGGCAACGTAACCGGCGAGTTGTCCGCTCGGGTCGCATTGCTTCAAAGCGTCGAGCAGTCGGGCGGTCAGATGCTGATCGCTGCTGCTGGGGCGCAACCAATTGACGTTGCCCGCCAGCAAGCTTTCCAGTACCGCGCAGAATGCCAGCAGCGGCGCGTTACCCGGGGTGATGTGCACCACCAACCCGAGCGGACTCCAGCATTCGAAGCGCGCTTGCCGATAATCGATCCGGCGCAAAGAGTCGGGCTGCGTGCCGAGTTCGCGTTGCAGTTTGACCTGCAATTTTTCCGCGGCGCAGAAGTCGATCAGGCCTTGCCGTTGTTCGGTATCGAGTGCGAACGCGTCGGGGGTGTCGCGCAATTGCTCGGCAAAGCGTGTGGCGGCCGTCACCACGGTGCTGCTTTCAAGCGGCGTACTCAGGTGCTGCGCAAGATCCTGTTGCAGGCATTCAAGTGCGTCTTCGAAGTTGTATGTGTCGTGCAGATGCCCATTTATCAAATACATCTCAGTGTCCCCCCAGCAATTCGGCTGCCGCCATCGCGCAGCTTCTGCCCGCCGTTGTACCGGCGCGGCCATGCAGTTCGAACCAGTCGTTGGCCAGTCCACAGCCGCAACTCGCGCCGGGGTGTAACGTGGCCAGGTCACTCATCACGACGGCATGCGCAGGGCTGGACGAGATGTAGGGTGAGACAAAACTCAGCAAACCTTTTTGACCGTAGGGCAGTAGGGATAAATCTGCCGGATTGCGAACAAATACCTTCGAATAGACCGGGACATGGAAATGGTGCCGAGTACATTCGATGTAAGGCACGGCGTGCTCGACGGCGCCGTAGCCATCGCGACAACGGGACGTTTCAATGCCCAATTGCCGGTGGATGCGGGCATAGAGCTGCTGTCTGGGGATCTCGTCGGCGGCCTGGGTTTTCCAGCCACCACCGAAGAAGGCCAGCGAGTCTGCGGGCAATTGAATATTGCCCACGCCGGTGTCCTGCATGCGTTGCAGGGTTTGCCAGAGAAAGGCCGGAAAGCCGAGGATGCGCACCGGCAGACCTTCTTCGGCGAACGACTGCAAGGCCTGGATGACGCCGAACACGTCGAATTGATGGCCGTTACCATTGTTGCGCAGGGCGTAGACCACGCGATGGGGAGGGGCGAAACGACACAGAAACTGATCGGTGAACGAGGTCCCCAAGGTGATGCGACCTTGCGGCTCATAACTGAGCAGCAGGTAGTTGCACGGCGTGTCCGGGGTGTCCCAGCCGTAGTGACGGAAAATCTGCGCGACCATGAATTGGGCGGCGGCCAGGCTGCGCTCGTCATAGCGCATGCGACTTTTCTGGCCGCTGGTGCCGGAGGACGTCAATTCCAGAGCGTCTTCACCAACGCTGCTGAGCAGCAGTTTTTGTTTGAAGTAGTTGGCAAATATCGGCGGCAGGCGTGACCAGTCATCGAGACTCTCCAGATCGTGCGCGTCGAGTCCATTCGCATTCAACCAATGTTCGTAGCCGGGTGTGTGCTGGCAGTGAAACCGGCTGATTTCGGTCATGGCCTGGTTGAACAGGTCAGGCGGCACCGAATCCGCGCAATAGGGGTGTGTCAACGCGCAGAGCGCGTTACTTGAGGGTAAGTGGATCATCAATATTCCTTTATCGAATTGGACCGGAGGCGGTTTTTGCGCCATGCAAGAAGCCGTGCAGCAAGGGCAGGCACAACAGGCCGCTGAGCGCGGCACACAGGGCGAATAATTCAAGGCGAGTGCCACCGCCGATGGCGGCAATGATTGAGCCGCCGATGCCCATCACGGCAATCGAGATCATGCCGATCATGGCCGAGACCAGACCTTTGCTGTCGTCCGTGCTGAACAACGCCAGGCGATACAGCGCGGCATTGCTGATGCCCAGTCCCACGGCGTATAGCGCCAGACCGGCCACCACTGGCGCCAGGCCAGCGCCGAGCAACGCGCAGCCCATCAGCGCCAGCAGGCCCAGGCAGAGCGGCCAAAGCGCCAGTCGAATCAAGCGGGGTAGCGTGTGAGTGACCAGCAAGCGGTCGAGGATCAGATTCCCGGCAATCACGGCTGAGAAGATCGGGATTTGCCACAGGCCGTATTGTAAGGATGTCAGGCCCGACACCTGGATCAGCAGCAACGGCGACAGCCCGATCCACGCGATCAGCGGCAAGCTCATCAGGCCCAGCGCGAGGCTTGCGCCAAGGAACCTGCGGTTGCCGAGCAGGGCAAGGTAGCGCTGTCGCGTCTGAGCAACGGAGAAAGCGCGCGACGCTGGTTGGCACCCATCCCGGCGCACAACGCCTACGGTCTCCGGCATCCAGGCGTACAGCCCCACCCAGACGGCACCCGCTATCAAGCCCAGACCCAGAAACAATTCGCGCCAGGTCAACCATTCCAGCAGCAGGCTGCCGAGTAACGGGCCAAGTAACGGTGACAGCAGCGCGACATTGCCGAGCAGAGCCATCAGGCGCACGGCATCCGCCTCGCAGAATACTTCTTGGAGCGCCGGATAACTGACCGCCACGACAAAACCCAGGCCCATGCCTTGTACAAGACGCAGCAGATTGAACGTTTGAATGCTGTTGGTGATGAATGCCGCTGTACAGGAGGCGGCGAACAGCGCGCAGCCGCAAAGCAATACCGGCCGTCGACCCCATTGGTCCGACAGCGGTCCGATCAGCCATTGCAGGCAGACTCCTCCCAACAGATAAAGATTGAACGCGTAGGGAACATGATGGGCATCCGCTTGTAATTCTGCGGTGACGTTCAACATGGCCGGCATAATCAAGTCGCTGGCCATATAGGTCAGTAGTTCAAAAACGGTAAGCGCCAGACAAAAGCCGATCAATTGTCTGGGGCCGATTTTTATTAATGTTCTGTGCATGGACATCCCTGTTTAAAGTCTCGAAAGAGTTGCCAGAGACTAGGTGCAGATGTTCGCGTCGCCTAACGCTTTGCTGAGACATTAAATGTCCAATGCTTTCAGGTTGTTTAATGGATCCAATATTTCCGTAGTGCCGGAAGTTGCCGGCGGTTGGCAAGTTCCGAGGCAAAAAAATGCCCGCGAAATGGCGGGCATTGTTTTCAAGTTGATCGGGGTTGTGGCGTTCCTGCCCGGTACATTTTTGACCGGGCGGGCGGGGTGAGTTGTGCTGTTCTAGCGGTGTTGATAATAGCCAGGGCCTCCCTGGTAAAAACGATGATGATCGCCATGCCCACCGCCGTGGGGGAAGATGATGCAACCACTCAGGGTCAGCAGGGCGAGAACGGGAATCAGCCAGGTGATTCGACGCAGCATTTGAAAGTTCCTCATGGTAATGCCGTCATGAAGCCAAAACTCTTCATCGGCTGTAACATGAGACCCCGATTGCTGCGGCGCATCCCCGTAAAACGGTAAGTGCATGGCATGCAAGCGGATACAAACCGGATACATTCCAAAGTTTCAGGAAACCGCAATGACCCAGAAGCAACGCTTGATTTATTCGATTCTGATCGCCGTGTCTGTGCTGGCGATCATGCTCGGCCTGTCCTGGCTGCAAAACGCCGGGAAGATCGATGAAAAGACGTTCCAGTACATCGCCATTGGTGTGGCAGTGGTCGTGGTGATTATCAACGGCGTGATGCGCCGCAAGGTCAAACCCTGACGGCGATCGCCAAGCGCTTCAATCGTTGTTGAGGACGGCAGCAGCCTGTGGATGCAGGCTGTAGCTCTTGTCCGCATTGAAGGTGACCACCCCCTCGGCGCACAAACGTTTGAGCACTTCGCGCACACTGAGGAAGGACAGCGGAATATCCAGGTCCAGCAACTGGCTGTGGACGCCGCGCACGCCCAGACGACGGTCGCTTTGCGCCGCAACCAGCAGGGCATCGATGACTTTCAGACGAATCAGGCTGGTGCGCAGCCCGAAACTTTTCAGCAGCAGGCGGATGCGTTCGTTGCCGTGACGCTCGACGCGTTGCCCGAAATCGCTCGCGTGGGGGCTCATGGAAGCTCCTTTTGGGGCCTGGCTACCGTCCGTTGGTAGTTGCGAGTTGTACATGCGATTACTCCTTTTCAGAGCCTGATCGGGAAAGGTTTTTGTGAACTCTCTAAACAAGACGTATCAGCTCGACAAATCATGAAAGAAAAAATGTAGAAAATTTGTCGGAAATTCGTCTTTTGCTTGTAATCACTGCCTTAACGCCCTGCGGCGGGCTAAATTTTTTTTCTTCGGCTTCGTTTCTCAGGACAGGCTCATTGCGCGTGGACGCGTGGGTGTTTCCAGAGTGGGTCCGCTGCCCGGCATGTTTTTCGCGCGGCAACGCCAGATCCGCTCTTCGGTATTTCGATCAGGAGCGAGCGTGATTATTTCCAGGCAATTAACCGGAGTGACCCTAGCCGGTATGTTTTTCGGGCTGAGCCTGTCCGCTCAGGCGTTCAGCCCGGCCGTCGATACCAGTGCACAGATCCGCCGTACCGGTTTTGGTGTGCCGCATATCCGCGCTCAAGATGAACGCGGTCTTGGTTTCGGCATCGGTTATGCCTATGCGCAGGACAACCTGTGTCTGTTGGCCAACGAGATCGTCACGGTCAACGGCCAGCGTTCACGCTATTTCGGCCCGGATCAATTCACCGTCGAGCAGCGCGAAAACCGCGTCAGCGATGTGTTCTTCACCTGGCTAAACACCCCTGAGGCGGTCAAAACGTTCTGGCAGGCACAGCCTGCCCAGGTGCGTGATCTGGTCGAGGGTTATGCCGCCGGCTACAACCACTACCTTGCCGAACGCCGACCGCAAGGCTTGCCGCAACAATGTCAGGGCGAGTGGGTGCGCGACATCGCGCCTGAAGATCTGGTGAAGCTGACCCGTCGCCTGTTGGTCGAAGGCGGTGTCGGCCAGTTTGCCGAAGCGCTGGCGGGTGCCACACCGCCACAGGCGACGGCGCAGGTTGAACACGATGCACACGCCTACCAGATGGCGGACGCCCGCCAGCAGCGCTTTGCCCTCGATCGTGGCAGCAACGCCGTGGCGGTGGGCAGTGAGCGTTCGTTCAACGGTCGCGGGATGCTGTTGGCCAACCCGCATTTTCCGTGGGTCGGCGGTATGCGCTTCTATCAAATGCACCTGACCATTCCCGGCAAACTGGATGTCATGGGGGCTGCCTTGCCGGGCCTGCCGATGATCAACATCGGATTCAACCAGCACCTGGCCTGGACCCACACGGTCGATTCCTCCAAGCACTTCACGTTGTATCGCCTGCAACTCGACCCAAAAGACCCGACGCGATATCTGCTCGATGGCCAATCACTGCCGATGAGCAAGCAGACGGTGACTGTGCAGGTCAAACAGGCCGACGGGCAGGTGGTACCGGTCACGCGCGACATCTACAGCTCGAAATTCGGGCCGATTGTGCAATGGCCGGGCAAACTCGACTGGGACAATCAGTTCGCCTATAGCCTGCGTGATGCCAACCTCGATAACGATCGCGTGCTGAAGCAGTGGTATGCAATGAATCAGGCCGCCACGCTCCAGGATTTGCAGGATTCGGTGCACAAGATTCAAGGCATTCCATGGGTCAATACGCTCGCCGTGGATGACAAGGGTCAGACGCTGTACATGAACCTGTCGGTGGTGCCGAACGTCAGTAATGAAAAACTGGCCAAGTGCAGTGACCCGCGCGCCGGTACGCGGATGATCGTGCTGGACGGCTCCCACAGTGGCTGTGCCTGGGACATCGACCCGCAAGCCGCGCAGAAGGGTATTTATGCTTCCAGCCAATTGCCGCAATTGCTGCGCAAGGACTTCGTCCAGCACTCCAACGATTCCGCGTGGCTGGCCAACCCGGCGCAACCGCTCACCGGCTTCTCGCCACTGATCAGTCAGGAAGGGCAGCCTTTGGGTCTGCGTTCCCGGTTTGCCCTGGATCGCCTGGCTGGCCTGAGCAAGAAAGGTTCGGTGGCGGTGAAGGATCTGCAGCAGATGGTGATGGACGATCAGGTTTATCTGGCGAGCCAGGTCGTGCCGGATCTGCTGAAGTTCTGCGCAGCGGATCTCGGCGCCGACGCGCAAGCACTGAAGCCGGTCTGTGCCAGCCTGAAGGCGTGGGACGGGCGGGCCAATCTGGATTCGGGTCTGGGTCTAGTGCATTTCCGGAATATCATGCAAACGTTGCAAGAGTCAGCGGATATCTGGCGCATTGCCTTCGATCCACAAGATGCGCAACACACACCGCGCGGTCTGGCTGTCGAGCAGCCAGCGGTGGCCAGGCAATTGCGCGCAGCAATGCTGGCGTCGGCCGAACTGGCAGGCAAGATGGGCCTCACGCCGCAAACCCGTTGGGGGCATATCCAGGTGGTCAGCAGCGGCGGGCAGCAGACGCCGATTCATGGCGGGCCGGGCACTTTGGGGATCTACAACGCGATCCAGAGCGTGCCACGCGAGGACGGCAAACTTGAGGTGGTCAGCGGCACCAGTTACCTGCAAGTGGTGACGTTCGATGACAAAGGGCCGCACGCACAAGGGTTGCTGGCGTTCTCATTGTCCAGCGATCCGGCATCGAAGTATTCGCGCGATCAGACCGAGGCATTTTCGAAGAAACAGTGGAGTGTGCTGCCGTTTACCGAACAGCAGATCAAGGCAGATCCGCAGTATCAAGTACAGACCATTCGTGAGGCGGCGGACAAGGCGGGGAAAGTCGCCGCGCAGTAAACACGGCATGACCTGAGACACAATTGAAGGCCGTATCCCGAAAGGGGCGCGGCCTTCAGTTTTTTGGCGGTTGTTGCGGCATCGGATTGATCACCGGGTTGCCTTCCTTGTTGCGTGTCAGGTAGACGGGCAAGACTTTTGGCAGGGAGTTGGCCAGGTTGTTCAGCTCTTTGATGTTGTAGATGCCGCCCACCCGAATCAAACCGGTACTGTTGTCAGCCAGCATCAACGGCTTGTCCAGATAACGGTTGATCAGCGGCAGGGCATCATTGAGCGCCAGATTGTCCAGCACCAGTTTGCCATTGCGCCAGGCCAGCGCAGTGTCGTTGGCGTAGGTCTGGCTGATCTGCGGTATGTAGTCGCCGTGTCTGTAACGCGCCTGCATGGCTGGCCCCAGACTCAACCCATCGCCCGGCAAAGCGGTATTACTCTTCACCAGCACCGAACCTTCGATCAGGTTCACCCGCACTTGATCCTCATACATCCAGACGTTGAACCGCGTGCCGGTGACGCGGATCTTGCCTTCACCCGCACGGACGACAAACGGGTGCGCCATGTCGTGACTGACGTTAAAGAACGCTTCACCCTTTTTCAGCGTGACCCGGCGTTCGTCCTTGTAGTTGCTGAAGGTCAGATCAGTGTTCAGGTTGAGTTCGAGTTGGCTGCCGTCGTTCAAGGTGACCTGGCGCACATTGTCGGTGGCCGAGAAGTGCTGATAGCTGTTGGGCAGCCAGCCGAGGTTCCAGCCTGTATAAGCGGCCAGCGGCAATGCCAGCGCGCAGACACCTGCGGCGATCGCGTATTGGCGCCACGCGCGCGAAGGCTGGCGAATCGGCACAGCGAGCGTTGGTTCCGGCCGAGGCAAGTGCTCGGCAACGTCCCAGATTTCCAGCATGGCTTCATACTCGAACGCATGCAGGGGATGCGCATCGTGCCATTGTTCGAATGCGCGACGCTCTTCGTCCGTGCAGTCGACGGCATGCAGACGCATGCACCAGTGCGCGGCGGCATCGGTGATCGCATCGTATTCGGCTTCCGAGAGAGTGTCTTGGGTCATTGACTCGTCCTGATTTCGCGCATTCTAACCTTGCCGGGAAGTCACCGAGAACAACCGTCATGGCATTTGCCCATCAAAGTGGAACTTATTTTTCGCTCAGGCGCCCAAAAAACAGGACGCCAATGACCACTATCCACAAATGGAGTGAAAAAATGATCAAGAAGACTTTCGCCGCCCTGATTGCTACAGCCACTTTGCTGACTGCGGGTGCAGCGCTGGCGGACAAGCCGGGGGCTGGCTGGATTACCATCGAAAAAGCCATCGAAACAGCCAAGACCAAGGCCGGTTACGTGGAGATTTACAAGATCGAGGCGGATAACGATGGCTACTGGGAGGGCGAAGGACGTAAAGCGGACGGCGTCGTCTATGAGTTCCGTATCGACGGTGCGTCGGGCAATGTGTTGCGTGACCAGAAAGACTGAGTTGCGTACTTGACTGAATGCGCAGGCTTAACCGCCTGCGCATTTTTTTGCGTGTTTCAGGGCTGTGGCACCGGATCCAGTTGCCGGCCCATCTCACAGATCAGCCGGGCGATGGAATCTGCGTTGCGCAGAATCACATCGATGCGCACATCCGCTGAGTTCTGATCAAGAAACGCATTGCGTGCTTCGTTCATGGTTGGGCTGGATGTCAGGGTAAGTATCGATTTGCTGAGGTCCTCAGCCCCCGGGATCTTGTCCAGACTGACGTACGAGCCTTTCTTTTTACTCCAGCGCGCAAACAGTTCGTCGCGGGGCGTCGCAAGTGACAGTGCCTGGGCCTGGAACGTTTCCAGTTCGTGTTTCATGGCCAATCCGTACAACGTGAAGGTCGTTATCAGGTCGTGAAAAGGGCGACGCGACTCCAACGTGGCGAAATCTTCGGCCTTGGAATATTGATGAGCGAACTCGTGGATCAATATCGCAGCTTGAGCATGGCCATCAATGTCGAAAGGTTGCCCCAGTATCGATTTATACGAATCCAGTTGTTGGTTGAAAAAGTTTTCGGTGAAATGAACCATTTTGCGGTCGTCGTTGCTCAGCACGAACGCAATGATCGATGAAAAGAATGTATTGGAGCCGACAACGAAGCGATCGGTGTTCATCAGGTCATCGTCGGGATCCACTAACGCCTGGCAAATGGGCACAATCGCTTGGTTGAGTTTGCGCAACAACCCGGTATCAACTTGCGTGACGCCAAAAAACACCCTGAGGAATCCGTCCAGGCGGGTACCGGGAACATTAGCTTTCAACTGGGCCAGGTTATGAAGGCAATTGAATGCATAAAAGCGCGCAAGATCGACAGCGTGCTGAATGACTTGCGCCTTCTGTGGATGATCGCGCCGTATCTGCGCCATGCCAATCGCTTCGATGTTCAACATTGTCCTGCGATCCATCTCCACGGCATAACGCTTGTGCAGTTTGGAGATCGCTTTGCCGTAGTGCACTGCATGACGATCGGGCGCCAGCAAGAGACGCGACCCCGTCAGCCTTAATGACGGACCGGGCTGTTGATCGTTGACGATCTGCCAGACTGCGCCCGGTTGTTCGACACGATGGACCTTGCCGGCAATGGCGGTGTAGGTGTGTTTGCTGGTCGGATCCTCGTAAGTGCCGTTCTTCGTGTCCCGTTTGAGATCCTCGAGTGCTACAGCCGATGTTTCAAATGGCTGTAACTCGGTGCGCAGGGGTGAGGTTGTCTGGATCTGCGACCATGTGGGAGCGACCACTTCGGGCGGGTTCGTCGTCGTGTCTGCGACGTCGCTGCTAACTTCGGGTCTGATTGGGGGGGTACTCGGTATTTCGGCTGTCGTTTGCGCAGGCGTTTCGCTGCTGGCCTGCGTTGCCGCAGAGTCTTCGATCGCCAGGCGCCCCAGAGTGATCATTTGCAGGCCACCGGCGATAAACGATTTCAGGGCTTGCGTCCAGTGATGATCCTGCAGATTTTCCGCCGAGTCCTTGAAGTCTTTGTAAGACTGCCAAAGAAACGTTACGTACGAGAGTTTGCCCGGCAGCAGGCCCGAAATCAGGCTGGCGCCATGGCTGAACAGTTTTTTCGCCGCGTCCCAATCGGCTTGGGCGGTGCTTTTGGACTGGCAACTCAACAGTTGCGGCAGTAGCTTGAGATTGTCGCTAAAGAACCTGTGTAAAAGATTGCCGGTGATGGTGTTGCCCGACAGCGTCATCTCGCTGACTTGGCCGGCGCTTGATTGCAACAGCCCCCGAAACACCGATTGCTGTGTCTGCGGCAGGCGGCGAATCACCAGATCCTGAAAAGTGCCCGGTGTGTTCACTGCCGCGATCAGGCTTGCCTCGTCGGCGAATTCACGCAGCAGTTGTTCCGCATAAGGCACATAGACGACCCGCGGCCCGGTATGGCCGCTGCCCGGTCCAATGACGTACACGCCCAACGCATCCACGGCTGCTGCGCCTGCGGTTTTGACCAATGACAACGGATACACAAGCGCATGGGCACCTTCAACGGTGGTGCGCGCTATGCCATCCGGTATGTCCAACACCTGGCAGAGGTAGTGGAAGGCGCTGCCGGAGAGTTGTTGTTGCAGTTTCAATCCATGGGCATGTTGCAGCAGTTGCCAGGGGATCTGGCGAATGAAACGCTGTTTGCGCTCTTTGGCCTCAGGGTGGCCATCGGTGAGTGCGTCCGTTATCGATTTGGCGAAGGTTGTGGGGATGTCCAGCGACAGCAACAATTGCCTGACCGTCGCTTGGTCCAGACCGTCCGGGAGCTGTTTGAGGGTTTTCGAGGCGACTGTGAAACCGGTGCCTTGGGCAATGTTGATATGATTCAGCGCAAACTCGGTGAGGGGGCGGGCAGGCCCGGCCAAAGCCAGATTGGGCGTGATTTCGATGTCTTGCGGTTCCAGTTTGCTGTCTTTGAATCGAGTGTCGAGCAGTGACTTCAACGTTCGATTGACGTAGTCGTCCAGCGAAGGCATGCCGCTGAGGTAGTCCTTGTGGTCGACCACGCTGTGACGCCATTGCTCAAGCAGTTCGAGGTGTATTTGCTGCTCGCCAATGGGTGCCATGCCTAACCAGGCAGGAAGCGCCTGCTGTTGATTGATGGCCTTCGCCAGGTGAATGGTGCGCAGCAGATTGGTATCGATGGCCGTATTGGTCAGAGTGGCCAGCGCTGAAGTCAGTCCGCTTCGGCCTTTGAAGCGCTGACGAAGCTCGTCACACCGTGCAATGAAGTGCTCGATGCCTGATTGCACGAGGTTGTGCAGCACATTGTCTTCGATCAACCGCAAGGCACCCAAGGTGTATTGCTGATGGAATCGGCGTTCTTGTGGAAGCAGATTTTCCAACAGTGACAGGCGCCCCGCGCTGTCCTTGAGCCTTTGATTCAGCGCCAGTCGCGCTACTGCGATGCTGTTAAAAGCTTCCAGTCCAAGCGCGGGCGTCCACACAATCACTCTTCCTGAGTGCAAGTCGTCGAGGCCACCACGTTCGGTCAGCAACACACAGTGGGCTAGCGTCGATGAATCCTGACCGCCGGGAGTGTCCAGTGTGATCGACCAGGCATCGGGCCGAAAACCGTTGAGTGAACGCCGATTGTCGCGGCTGGGCTGATCGGAGTGGAACACGGTATCGACGATCATCTGTTCGGCGGCTTTCAGTGAACCACTGAGCACGCGCAAGGCCGCTTCACCCGTCACCCCGACAAAGAGTGAATGAGCCAGTCGTGATTTCATGTTTTCCAGGTAGCTGCGTTGTGCTTCGACGCGGGTCACGGGCTGGACTTTGAATGAACTGGTGAGCAAGGGCTCGATTTCTTCGCAGGTTCTCGCGACCGCTGCGGCTTTCTGCACCCGCACTTCGGACGGTTGTTGAACACCCGCCAGCACTGGCCGTGTGGTCCAGCGCTCACCGGCATCGAGCTCCAGCAGGCGTTCATGAATCATGGCGCGAATATCCAGAGCCTTGTCGAACATGGCATGGATATCTACGGCTCCGTCGCTGTGACGGAACACTTGCAAGGCATATTCGATGCTCTGTCTCTGTTTGGTGATGATCGCCTCAAACAGCACTTTGAAAATCTCGCCGCCAACGCTTTCTCCGGTCACCTGCGGCCGGTCGAAGCCGATAAAGCGTTTGCGCTCTTCAAGGTCCAGCAACCCATACAGTTCGTCCTCGTGGCCGGGTGCGCGGAACTTACTCAACACGGTTCTTTTCAGGTCGTTGTAATCGGCTAGCACCTGCAGCCCCATGGTCGGGGTGTAAAGACAAACGTCGGTATGGCTGATCATCAACGAGCCTGCCAGTTCGACAAAGTTGGGTTCGTACTCCCACAGGCGCACGGTTTCGATGGTCGGGCGACGGGTTGGCAAGGCCGCGGGGCGAATCATCTGATGCAGGATGGCGAACTGGCTGGCATCGATGACGCCGGCTTCGCGTTTGAGCATCAGCTCGGCGCGTGCCTGATCTTCAAGGGCCTCACCGAAGAATTCACGTCGCGAGGCGCCCGCCCTGGCGGGGTCCTCCCAAAAGCGCTCCATTTCGCCAAACAGCAATATCTTGAGTTTGCCCGATGCCTGTTGCAGAGCGTTTTCCCATATCGCCTGATCGCCTGCGAACGGTGAATGCCTGGGGTTGGAAAACTCATGCAGCTGGTCAGTCGGCCAACGTTGATGCCGATAAAGCGTCAGCACCGCATCGCTCAGACTCGTTGAGTCGTGCCAGTGTCTGGCCGCCGCCGGGACACTGTCTTTGATGGGCGCGTCGGTGTAGAAATTGACCCGGGTTTGGGCCTGTTTGATGTGGGGGAAATCGGCCTTCAACAGATCCTCAAGGATCGCCTCCACCAGTGACGTCAGCGAAGGCAATTGCTTCAACTCGGCCAGCATGGCCTCGGCGTTCAATTGCTGGCACGCGAGAATGGCGGCCTGCTGATGCTCGAACACATCGCCGTCGATGGTTTCGTACGTCAGCGTGAGGCTCCCTTGCTCGACAACCTGTCTGCGCTCGGCCAGCGAGAGAAAGGCCAATGTCTGATCCTGCTCATCAGCGTCCTGCAAGCGCTTCTCAAGTAACGTTTCAAGCGTCGCAAGGCTGTCGTATTTCTTGATGCCGTCGTAAGGGGTGTACAGGATCGCGCCCTTGTCGTCGGGGGTCTCGGTGAGTATGAAACTGCCGGCCAGGGTGATGGCGGTCGCCGGGCCTGCTGCGATACGAATTTTTTGCGCGACCATGGACGGCGATTGCTTGTTGCGCAGCGCCTGTGTGGCCAGTTTTACATGGGCCAGCCAATCGAAATCCTTGCCGTTGAGGTTGTGGGTTTGACCCAACGCTTTCCACTGGCCGGGAAAATTCAGGGTTTCGGGGAAAAGCAACGGGGCGGCGGGATCGGACATCTTCGACTCTCGGTAATGGCGCGCTCGGCGCGAGTAAGGAGGGCCAAGACTAGGAGGAGAGGTCGACGCCGAGGTGGTAGATAGTTATCGCTTGGCAAGTGTTGCAGGCATTGCTGCCGTCGAAGGGTTGACAGGGGGCGGGGGCGGCGTGGTTAATCGCTGGGCAAGTTGTTCGTACGCTGTTGTTCCCTCCAATAATCATTCTGGAGCTTCAGATGTCTGCGCCACACAATTCTGTGTCTTCTGCTGTCTCGTCCTCGTTAACCCTCGAAGCGCTGACGCAAATGCTTGAAACGATTTTTCTGCGCCATGGCACGTCCACCGAAGTCGCCCAGGTGCTGGCCGCCAACTGCGCCGGAGCCGAACGCGATGGCGCCCACAGCCATGGCGTATTCCGGATTCCTGGCTACGTCTCGACCCTTAACAGCGGCTGGGTCAACGGGCACGCCGTGCCTCAGGTTGAAGATGTTGCCAGCGGGTTTGTGCGTGTCGATGCCGGCAATGGTTTTGCCCAGCCTGCGTTGGCAGCTGCGCGGCCTTTGCTGGTGGAAAAGGCGCGTAGCGCCGGGATCGCCGTGTTGGCGATTCGCAACTCGCATCACTTTGCCGCGCTGTGGCCGGATGTCGAGCCTTTCGCCGATGAAGGACTGGTGGCGCTCAGTGTCGTCAACAGCATGAGCTGCGTAGTGCCACACGGCGCCGATCGCCCCTTGTTCGGGACCAATCCGATTGCCTTTGCCGCGCCACGGGCCGGTGCCGCGCCGATTGTCTTTGATCTGGCGACCAGTGCCATCGCCCATGGCGACGTGCAGATTGCTGCGCGCAAAGGCGAAAGACTGGCGCCCGGGATGGGCGTTGACAGCCTTGGTCAGCCGACCCAGGACCCCAAGGCAATTCTTGAAGGCGGGGCGTTGTTGCCGTTTGGCGGCCACAAGGGCTCGGCGCTGTCGATGATGGTTGAGCTGTTGGCGGCGGCGTTGACCGGCGGCAATTTTTCTTTTGAATTCGATTGGTCAAACCATCCCGGTGCGAAAACACCGTGGACCGGGCAGTTGCTGATCGTGATCGACCCGAGCAAGGCGGCCGGGCAGGGTTTTGCCGAGCGCAGTGAGGAACTGGTGCGGCAGATGCACGGGGTTGGGCTTAAACGATTGCCGGGTGATCGTCGGCATTTGCAGCGGGCGAAGTCGCAGGTCGAGGGTGTCGTGCTGGATGAACAGACACTGGTGCAGTTGCGGGAACTGGCCGGTTATTGAGTTTTCGGCAGGCATGAAAAAGGCGAGCCAACAGGCTCGCCTTTTTTATTACGCTGAGGCTCAGCGACGGCCAAGCAACAAGCCGACCACCAGACCGAAACCGGCGGAGATCGCCACGGTCTGCCAAGGATGACCGCCGATGTAGCTTTCGGTGGCCTCGACAGCGGGTTTGGTACGGTCGCGCACGCTGGAGACCGAATCCAGCGCCTGTTGCAGCTTCAGGGCGATTTGCCCGCGCAGGCTCTCCGCTTCTTCGCCGACCAGTGATGCGCTGCTCTTGAGCAGTTTGTCCGACTCTTCGATCAGAGCCTGAAGTTCGCTGAAGGCTTGATCCTTGATTTGCTCTTCGGCGGCTTGCACGGCGGATTTCCGGGCCATTGGGTGACTCCTTGCAGTTGAATGGACAGTGATCAATGGAGTGTGGCGCTTTGTAAAAAGTTGCACTGAATTTAGGTCAGGAATAAAAACCTGCACGGGAGATTTCCGTCGAGCGTGTAAGATGTCGCCATTTTACGCAGCAGGATAATTCCCCATGAGTTTCAATCTGGCCGACAAATCCCTCGCAGAGCGCGCCGCGCTGGAAGACGAGAAATCCCGTCTGTTCGAACTCTGGCAGAACAATCTGGGCAAAGCCAAAGGTGAAGCCGCGCGCTTGTTCGGCGAACGCGCCAAGCGCAAGGGCAAATGGGCCGAGTGGGTGCGCGCGGAACTGGACGGCATGTCGCCGCCGGAGTTTGCCAACATGGTGCGCAGTGAAATCAATCGTTTGATGGCGGCGAGCAAGTAACGTCGTTTTAGCCCTGAGTGAAGCACGCGACAATCGCCTCGCGAACCTTCACCACCACCGGATCGATCTGCGTGCTGGTGCGCCAGCCCAGTTCGATCGGGTAGCGCGGCAAGGCCAGCGGGCAGGGCAGCAGCGTCAGCCCGTTGAGCGCGGCGATGCTCTCGGCGGCATGCGTCGGAATCGTCGCCACGGCCTGGCTGCCCTTTAGCAAATAGGGCAACGCAGCAAAATGCGTGGTCGAGGCGCACACCCGGCGACTCAAGCCCAACGCCGCCAGCCCTTCATCGGTGATCCCGATAAAACCACCCGACGACACCAGCAGGTGATCGCGGGCGACGAACTCCTCCAGATCGATCTGCTGCTGACCGGGCGCAAGGCTCGCCGGGTCCACCAGGCACGCATAGCCCCCTTCACCCAACACCTGACGGCTGAGCAAGCGTTCGGCAAACCCGCCGGCGGTGATTGCCAGGTCGATGCTGCGCTCCATCAGTGCGCGAGCGACGATCTGGCTGTGGGTCTGGCGGAAGATCAGCCGCAGTTTCGGTGCGCTGCGGGCGAGTTCCTCGATCAACCGTCGGCCGTAGGCAATTTCGAAGTCGTCCGATAGCCCTACGGTGACCGAACGACCGTCGTAGTGATTGGCCGCCGGATCAATCATCGCCAGGCTCTGCCGGCATTTGTTCAGTGCATCGCTGACCACCGGTTTCAACTGATTGGCCTTGAGCGTCGGCGCCAGTCCGCGTCCGGTGCGCACGAACAATTGATCGCCATAGACATCCCGCAAACGCCGCAGCGCCGCACTGACCGCCGATTGCGTCACGCCAAGGCGCAGTGCGGCGCGGCTGGCGCTGGATTCTTCATGTAACGCTTCGAAGACTTTCAGCAGGTTGAGGTCGACTTCGGCGATATTCATATGGCTCATATCATTCAGCAGTGATCGGGTCTTTATTCATGATCGCTGTGCGCTGGAGAATCAGCAACACTTGATACTGACGGAGTCATTGTGATGCCAAAATCAATTGTTGCAGCGCTGCAGATCGGTGCCTTGCCCGGTGGCAAGGGCGAAACCCTGGAGCAGATTCTGGGCTGGGAAGCGGCGATCATCGAGTCCGGCGCGGCATTGGTGGTGATGCCGGAAGCGTTGCTCGGCGGTTATCCGAAAGGTGAGGGATTCGGCACGCAACTGGGTTATCGACTGCCGGAAGGGCGCGAAGCATTTGCGCGTTATTTTGCCAATGCCATTGATGTGCCGGGTGCGGAAACCGAAGCGCTGGCCGGTTTGTCGGCCCGCACCGGGGCCAATCTGGTGATCGGCGTGATCGAGCGTGCTGGCAGCACCCTGTATTGCACGGCGTTGTACTTCGATCCGCAGGGCGGTCTGGTCGCCAAACACCGCAAACTGATGCCCACCGGCACGGAGCGGTTGATCTGGGGCAAGGGCGACGGTTCGACGTTGCCGGTGCTCGACACGCAGGTCGGTAAGCTTGGCGCGGTGGTGTGCTGGGAAAACATGATGCCGTTGCTGCGCACGGCGATGTACGCCAAGGGCGTTGAAGTCTGGTGCGCGCCGACCGTGGATGAGCGCGAGATGTGGCAGGTCAGCATGCGCCATATCGCCCATGAGGGACGCTGTTTTGTGGTCAGTGCTTGTCAGGTGCAGGCATCGCCGGATGAACTGGGGGTGGCGATTGCCAATTGGCCAGCGGATCGACCGCTGATTGCCGGGGGCAGCGTGATTGTCGGGCCAATGGGCGATGTGCTGGCGGGGCCGTTGCGCGGGGAGGCGGGGTTGCTCACGGCTGCAATCGATACCGACGAACTGATCCGCGCTCGCTACGATTACGACGTGGTCGGCCACTATGCGCGGCCGGATGTCTTCGAATTGTCTGTGGACGAACGCGCCAAGCCGGGTGTGCGTTTCAACACATAATTCCTGTCACTTGAAACCCTGTAGGAGCTGCCGAAGGCTGCGATCTTTTGATCTTTTTTTTTACAATCAAGGTCAAAAGATCGCAGCCTTCGGCAGCTCCTTGTATCTCGACTATCGCTCCGTCAGGAGCGATAGTTCTCGACTGATCATCGAGGGAGGGACTTGGAAGCCGTGCAGCTCCTTAGGCTTTTTGCCTGTGATGTAGATCGTGCTCCAGCCCTCCACACTCACTCGTATAGTTCGAACGGTATCTTGGGCCCGTCTCTGGCGAGAGCCCGCATTCGCAAGGTTGGACAGAGTGCAGTGATGATCGAAAACGGATTAATGGAGAAACGGTCATGTCCAATTTCGTCGGCGTCGATGTCGCTAAAAATACCTTTGATATTGCCACTCACCTGCCAAACGGCAAGCACAAAACCAAGGCCAAACTGGCTAACGACTCAAAAGGTTTCAAAGAGTTTGACGCCTGGCTGAACAAGCAGGTCGAGCCTACAGCTCTGATCGTGATGGAAGCCACCAGCGTTTATCACCTGGAACTTGCCGAGTTCGTCTACAACAAGGGTTACCGGGTCTGCGTCGTCAATCCGGCTACGACCCACGCTTACGCTGACAGCGAGCTGCGCCGGATCAAAACCGACAAAAGCGACGCCAAATTGATCGCTGACTTTGCTCGGGAAAAGGCTGAAAAGCTTCAGCTTTGGGCTCCAGAGCCGCTGAAATATCGTCAGCTAAAGGCGATGGTACGTCGCTTGGATGACCTTCAGGAAATGGAGCAAATGGAGCTCAATCGCCTGGATGTGTCCGACGAAAAGGTCAAAGACTCGATCAACTCTGTGCTGCGTCACATCGAGAAAGAGATCGTTGAAACTCACAAAGCAATCAAAAAACACATCGACGATGATCCAGACATGCGCCAAATGCGCGACTTGATCGTGACCATCGACGGTATCGGCCAGAAAACCCTTGAGCGGCTGCTGGCCGAGTTGGGCGACCTGCGTAAATATGACGACCCTCGCAAGCTGGTCGCTGCCGCCGGGTTGAACCCAAAGCTGCAGGACTCGGGAAAGTTCAAAGGCAGAACAGTGATTTCGAGAATCGGATCGGCTCGCGTTCGGGCGGGTCTATACATGCCTGGGTTGGTTGCACTGAAGCACAACAAGGCAATCATCGCCATGAAGGACCGCTTGAAGGCCAACGGCAAGGCCCCCAAGCAAATCATCTGTGCAGCGATGCGCAAACTCCTACATTTTGTCTACGCCGTTCTTAAATCGGGCCAGCCATTTGACCCGAAAATTGCCCTTGCCCGATGAGGGGCAAGACGGTATCTACAGGGGCGGGGTTCAGTGTTGAGTGCTCAGCCATTCCTCACGAGTGATTTCCCAGATTTCCCGAGGAAGTCGGCCGCTGACAAAGTTGTCTTCATCGGTACGTATCAAGCGCATCCCCGCACGCTCGGAGAGTCTGCGCGAGCCAATATTCGGTGCCGCTTTCGGCACACGCATCAGCGGGCGGTCGAGGGTTTTGAACCAGTAGTCAGTCACCGCCACACAGGCTTCGGTCATCAGGCCCTGGCCTTGCCACGCCGGCGCGAGCCAGAATCCACGGTTGTTGTCCTGTTGATCCATCAGGCTGATATTGCCGATCAACTGCTGCGGCGAGGCCTTCAGGCGAATCGACCAATGCCACTCCTTGCCAGCCACCATCGCTGGCAGCGCCATGTCACGCAAATAGGTGAGGGCGCCATCGTCCGGGTAGGGCCAAGGGACAGCGGCGTTGAGGTATCTCACCACTTCCCAGTGCGCAAACTGTTGCTGTACGGCCTCGGCATCTGCCAATTGCAAAGGGCGCAGGATCAGCCGTTCGGTATACAGCGTGGGTGTGTCTTCCATAAACCTGCGGCCTCCATGAGTGTCTTTGATAGACGTGCGAAGCTAACGCATTTTTACCAGGTCGCGGCGCTGGCCTTGGGCAGGCTGAGCTTGCCGCTGTCGGTAAAGCGCATGGTGCCGAACAGCCCGCCGGCGAGTTTGCCGCGCAGCACGTAGGGCAGGTTGTCGAGGGTCTGCGTCTGGCTCAGGCCGAGGGTCTGGCGTAGCACGGAGAATGCGGAAACGCTGACCGGAACGCTGACGATGGCTTCAGAGAAACGCCCGATGGTGCCGCTCTGATCACTCACGCCCGAGGCCAGCGAGTGGCCGTTGACTTCCAGATCCAGGGCGATGCCGTTGTAGTCGATGGCGGTTTCGTTGGGGTTCTGCACGCGCAGCTTGATGGCGAAACGCACTTCAAGATCCTGGCTGGTCAATGGCTCAATGCCGACCACATTGATATTCACCGGATCGCGATTGGGGAACAGCGTACAGGCACTGAGGGACAACAGCAGTAGCGACAGGATGACGGCGTGCAGACGGCGCATAAACAGTCTCTCAACAAAAAAGGGCTGAACCGTTACCGGCGCAGCCCTTTTTCGCAGGCGTCGCTTTTAACGGTTCAACTGTGCGACAGCCGCTGGCGAGGCAGGTTCACCTTTGGCCGGGACATCCGGGTTTTCCATGACCTGAAGAATAGAGGCTTCCGGGTCGAAGTCGTCTTCTTCCAGTTCGATGAATTCTTCCGGCAGGAAGATGTTCAGCACGATAGCGCACAACGCCCCGACGGTGATTGGCGATTCGAAGATGTTACGCAGCGCTTGTGGCAGCTCGCGCAGGACTTCCGGCACGGCGGCAATGCCCAGGCCCATACCCAGGGAAATCGCCACGATCAGCATGTTGCGTCGATGCAGGCCAGCCTCGGCGAGGATCTTGATCCCGGCCACGGCGACGGTGCCGAACATCACCAGTTCCGCGCCGCCGAGTACCGGTTTCGGCATCAGTTGCAGCACCGCACCGATCATCGGGAACAGCCCCAACACCACCAGCAGACCAGCGATAAAGAAAGCGACGTAGCGGCTGGCCACGCCGGTCAACTGAATCACGCCGTTGTTCTGCGCAAAAGTCACCATCGGCATGCTGTTGAATACGGCGGCCATCGCCGAGTTGAGACCGTCGGCGAGCAGCCCGGACTTGATCCGGCGGATGTACAACGGACCTTTGACCGGTTGCCGGGAAATCATCGAGTTGGCGGTCAGATCACCGGCAGCTTCCAGCGGCGACACAAGGAAGATCACCGCCACCGGCACGAACGCCACCCAATCGAAATTGAAGCCGTACTTGAACGGCAACGGCACGCTGATCAGAGGCACTTCAGGCAGGCTGGCAAAATCCACGGTGCCCATCAGCCACGCGACCACGTAGCCGAGGGTCAGGCCGATCACAATCGCGCCCAACCGCAGGAACGGCACGTCGACGCGGTTCAACACCACGATGGTGCCGAGCACCAGCGCTGCCAGAAAAACATGGCTGGCCGCGCCCAGATCGGCCGCACCGAAACCGCCGGCAATGTCGGTCATCGCCACTTTGATCAGCGACAGGCCCATCAACGTAATGATCGTGCCCGTGACCACCGGGGTGATCAGCATGCGCAGCTTGCCGATGAACTGGCTCAGCACCACTTCAATGAATGCAGCGAAAAAGCACACGCCAAAAATTGTCGAGAGGATTTCATCGGTGCCGCCACCGCGAGCCTTGACCATGAAACCGGCGCTGAGAATCACGCTGATAAAGGAGAAACTCGTGCCTTGCAGGCACAACAACCCCGAGCCGACCGGGCCGAACCGCTTGGCCTGCACGAAGGTGCCGAGTCCGGAAACGAACAGCGCCATGCTGATCAGGTAAGGGATTTCACTTTGCAGGCCGAGGGCGCCGCCCATGATCAGGGTCGGGGTGATGATGCCGACGAAGCTCGCCAACACGTGTTGCAGCGCGGCAAACACGGTAGCAGTGAGGTGCGGACGGTCGTTGAGGCCGTAGATCAGATCGTTATTGCGTGGGGCTTTTTCAGAGGCGGTCATGGTGATTTGCGTGCCGTGAGGCGGGGCCGGGTCAGAAAATGGAGGCGCAGAATGCCGGAAGAGGGCGGCGAGGGCAACGCAATAAAACTGCCTGAAAGGTCAGGTTTTATTGGTCGAGGAAGGTTTATCCCTCTGTAGGCGCTGCCGAAGGCTCGGGCCGCGTTCGGACGATCTTTTAATCTTCAAGCAAACGCAGCAAGCAAATCCTCTTCAAAGGCAATCTGCGCATCCCCGGGTAACTGCGCACGGTGCCGAGCCAGATGAAACGCCACGTCAAAACTCAACTCGCCTTCGCGCACGGGTCGCAACAAGCCCTTTTCCTGCCAGCCACGCGCATAGTGATCGGGCAGATAACCGACATGCTTGCCCGACAAAATAAACGCCAGCGTGCCCTCGACCTGCTCCGAACGCGCCGAGCAGTGTTTTCCCTGAAACGGCTCATCAAACCGCAAAAACCGATACGGATGATCGACCCGGTCACAGGCCTCGATCGCGGCATCACTGGGCGCAATGTCCGTGAACAACGGATGACCCGGCGCGCAATACAAGTGCTGTGTCTCGCTGAACAACTGGCGGTAGTCGAACGCGCTTTGCACCTGCGAGAAATAGCCGATCGCCAGATCCAGCCGCTGTTGCAATAGCAAACGCTCCATTTCGCCGGGCATGGCGCTGATCAACTCGATGCGCACCGATTCATCCCGTTCCCGGAAGCGGCGGATGGCTTCGGCCACCCGTTGCAATACCGATTGGTCGACCGCTTCGGAAATACCCAGGCGCACTTCACCGATCAAACGCCCGGCGACGCCGTTGGATTGATGGCGGAAGGTTTCAATCGATTCGAACAGGGTGCGAACAGCGATCAGCAATTGCTCGCCCTTGGGCGTAACACTGAAACCGCCCTTGCCACGGCTGCACAGGCGATAGCCGAGGCGAGTTTCCAGTTTGGCCATTTGTTGGCTGATGCTCGACTGGCTCAAGCCCAGTTCGCCTTGCGCTGCACTGAACCCGCCGCACTCGACCACCCGGACGAACAGGCGCAACAGCTGCAGGTCGACATCGTGAAGCTGCCCGAGCATCACATTACTCCGCAATAAAGTCAGGTTAATAAACTTGGAATTTCGCCAATGTATCCGAGCGCGCATCCTGTCACCACTTCCTCCGGTCAGGTGTTCGTCATGGCTCCCGTGTTCAAGCTGTGTTTCCCCGCGCTGTTGCTGTCCGTGGTCATCAATGCTCAGGCCGAGGACAAAACCCTCAATCTCTATAGTTGGGCCGACTACGTGCCGCCGCAGACCTTGCAGCGCTTCGAGCAGGAAACCGGCATCCACGTGCGCTACGACACGTTCGATAGCTCTGAGGTGCTGGAAACCAAGTTGCTCACCGGCGGTAGCGGTTACGACGTGGTCGTGCCGTCCTCCAGCGTATTGGCCCGTGGGCTGGCGGCCGGAGCACTAAAAGAGATTCCTCACGATGGACTCAAGGGCTACGCCAACCTTGACCCGGATCTGCTAAAGAAACTCGCCGCCGTCGATCCTGGCAATCGCTACGGCGTGCCTTATACCTGGGGCACGCTCGGTCTGGGCATCAACGTCGAGGCGGTGAAACAACGTCTGCCAGAGGTGCCGTTGAACAGCCTCGACTTACTGTTCAAGCCTGAATATGCGAGCAAGCTCAAGGACTGCGGCATCGCGATGCTCGATTCGCCGCAGGAAGTCATCGGGCTGGCGCTGCACTATCTCGGTAAAGATCCCTACAGCACCGACAAGCAGGATCTTGCCGCCGCCGAGGCGTTGTTACAGAAACTTCAACCATCGGTGCTCTATGTTGCGACCGGGCGCCAGATCAACGATTTGGCCAGCGGCAACGTGTGTCTGGCGCTGACGTACAACGGTGACGCGAGTATGGCGGCCGATCAGGCGCGCAAGGCCAACAAACCGTACGAAGTCGCCTACCGCATTCCAAGGGAAGGCACGCTGATCTGGCAGGACAACCTGGCGATCCCCAAAGACGCACCGCATCCCGAGGCGGCGCGGGCGTTCATCGAGTTCATGCTGCGCCCCGATTCGGTGGCCGAACTGACCAACACAATGTTTTTTGCCAACGCCAATCAGGCCGCGACACCGCTGGTGGATGCGGCGGTGCGCAACGATCCGGATATCTACCCACCGACCGAAGTGCGCGAACGGCTCTACGCCGACCGCAGCATGAACCTCAAGGACATGCGTCAGCGCACGCGTCTGTGGACCACTTTCCGTAACCATCAATAACTCATCAATAACAACAGGAGCACACCGATGGATCAGCCCATGCTCAATGACCAGGCCCTGACCCGTGACAGCCTGTTCGGCACTGCCGCCGAAAGCACCTACGCCGGGATCACCAGTTTCATGCGCCGCCGCTATAGCCGCGACTTGCGCGGTGTCGACGTGGCGGTCAGCGGCGTGCCGTTCGACACCGCCACCAGCAACCGTCCGGGCGCGCGCTTCGGGCCACGGGGGATTCGCGCGGCGTCTACTGGCATTGCCTGGGAACGCCACTGGCCGTGGGCATTTGATCCGTTCGATCATCTGGCAGTGATCGATTACGGCGATTGCGATTTCGATTACGGCTCGCCGCACACCATCCCGGAAAGCATTGAGGCCCACGCTGAACATATTCTCAGTGCCGGCAGCGCCATGCTCACGTTCGGTGGCGACCACTTCATCAGCTATCCACTGCTCAAGGCCCACGCACGCAAGCACGGCACGCTGTCGCTGATCCACTTCGATGCGCACAGCGATACCTGGCCGGACGAGGAGGGTAAACGGGTCGATCACGGCACCATGTTCTGGCATGCCGCACGGGAAGGTTTGGTAGACCCGGCGCGTTCGGTGCAGATCGGTTTGCGCACCACCAACGATGATCATCAGGGCTTTCAGGTACTCGACGCCCGACAGGTGCATCGGCAAGGCTGCGAGGCGATTGTCGAGGCGATCCGGGCGCGGGTGGGCGACAACCCGGTGTACCTGACATTCGATATCGACTGCCTTGACCCGGCTTTTGCCCCGGGTACCGGAACGCCGGTGTGCGGCGGATTGAGCACCGTGCAAGCGCTGGAAATTCTCGGCGGCCTGCGCGGCATTAATCTGGTGGGCATGGACGTAGTGGAAGTTGCGCCGGCCTACGATCACGCGGAAGTCACCTCGCTTGCGGCGGCGACATTGGCCATGGAAATGCTCTGCCTCTACGCCGCCAGGCACAAAGTCGATCTCTGAAGCCCACAAAAACCTGTGTAGGAGCTGCCGAACGCTCGGGCAGTTCCTACAGGGGATGTTTGGGCCGCAGGGCATCGTGGCATACTGCCGCGCATGACTTTCGACTCCCCGCTAAGCGCCTGGCAGCACGCCATCGAACACAAGGGTTTCATCCAGGATGAGGCTCAGGAGCATGCCGTCTGGGCGCTGCAAAAATGCCACGAAGCCTTGCACACCGGCGCTCGTTCGATCACCGGGGTGTATTTGTGGGGGCCGGTCGGACGCGGCAAGACCTGGCTGATGGATCAGTTCTATCAGAGCCTGCGGGTGCCGGCGCGGCGTCAGCATTTCCATCACTTCATGGGCTGGGTGCACCAACGTTCATTCCAGTTGACCGGGATTGCCGATCCCTTGCGCGCATTGGCCAAAGAGCTGGCGGCAGAGGTGCGGGTACTCTGCTTCGACGAACTGTTCGTCAACGACATCGGCGATGCGATCATTCTCGGGCGATTGTTTCAGGTGATGTTCGACGAAGGCGTGGTGGTGGTCTGTACGTCCAACCTGCCACCGGATGATTTGTACGCCGACGGCTTCAATCGCGACCGTTTCGTCCCGGCGATCGCCGCGATCAAGGCGCATATGCATGTGGTTGCGGTAAATGGCGCCGAGGATCATCGTTTGCATCCGGGGGCGATCCAGCAGCGCTACTTTGTTGCCGCTCCCGAGGGCGTCAGTGCATTAGATGAAGTCTTTAAAGCGCTGACGTCCGGGCAATCGTCCAGCGCCGAGCCGGTGCCGGTTGGCCATCGCGTGTTGAACGTGGTGCAGGCCAGTGAAACCGTGCTGTGGTGCCGTTACGCTGATCTGTGCGAGCAACCGTTCGCCGCGATGGATTTCATCGCACTGTGCGACACCTATCGGGCTATTCTTTTGAGCGACGTGCCGAACCTCAGCGCACAGAAGCGCGAAGGGCGCATCGCTCGCGGCACCGAAGACGGCGCCCGGCGGGTGATGGCGGGTGATCGTGAATTGCCGCAGTTGTCGGTTCACGACGATGGCGTCCGGCGGTTCATCGCGCTGGTCGACGAGTGCTACGACCGCAAGGTACCGCTGTACATCGAGGCACACGTGGCCATGGACGCGCTGTACACCGAGGGCTATCTGGAATTCCCGTTCCGGCGGACCCTCAGCCGTTTGCAAGAGATGCAGTTGCAGCGCTTTGCCGAAGCTTGAGTGAAGAGGGCGCATACATGACTCAGCCGTTATCCCATCATCTGCTGACCATGGCTTACCAGAATGCCTGGGCCAATCACCGCTTGACCAAGGCATGGACGCAACTCGACGACGCAGCACTGACAGCGCCACGGGTGAGTTTCTTTCCCGGCATCCGCCTGACCCTCAATCACATCCTGACGTGCGACTGGTTCTACGTGGATGCGCTGGAGCGCGAGTTGCGCGGTGATGAGCCACACCCGGACTGTTATGTGTTTTTCAACGCTGACGAGCCGTTTACCGACGCTGCTCGATTGCGCGAAGAACAGGCCCATGTAGACCGGCGGTTGATCGCTTATTGCGAGCAACTGCGCGATGCCGATCTTGGACGTATCGTGACCATCGCCCGCGATACCCCGCAGCACGACAGTCGTCTGCGCATGCTTTCGCATCTGTTCGAGCACCAGATCCATCACCGGGGCCAGGTCCACGCGATGCTCAGTGATACATCGGTGGAGCCTCCGCAACTGGACGAGTTTTTCTGCGTAGGCGAGGCCGGATTACGAGCCGTGGATTTCGCTGAACTGGGCTGGACCGAGGAGCTGGTCTGGGGGCATTGATCTTTTGATTTTGCTTTTCGCATCATGCTCGCGCTAAGGTCGGAGAGCCTTTCAGCAAGCACTTTGCGCGTTGGGGCTTTTGTGTGTTTGGGGATGGAAATGGATTCCGCAGAAATTCTTGTGCTTCAAGCCAGTTACACCAATCCACTGCACGCCGAGGCCATCGGCGTGGTGCTCAATCACTATGCAGAAGACCCCATGGGCGGCGGTCACCCGATCGACCCTGAATTGCTGCGCCGGTTGCCTGAAGAACTGGCGCGGCGAGCACATGCATTCAGCGTGCTGGCGTTTGTCGGCGGCGAGCCGGCCGGGCTGGTGAACTGCTTCGAGGGCTTTTCCACCTTCGCCTGCAAGCCGTTGGTCAACGTCCACGATGTGGCGGTGATGAGCAAGTTTCGCGGTTTGGGGCTGAGTCAGAAAATGCTGCGCAAGGTCGAGGAAATCGCCCGGCAGCGCGGCTGCTGCAAGATCACTCTTGAAGTCTTGGAAGGCAATGCAATTGCGCAAAACGCCTACAGCAAGTTCGGCTTTGCGCCTGGCATGTTCGACCCGAATCACGGGCGCATGCTGTTCTGGATCAAGGATCTGCAGGCATAAAAAAGGCGCCCGAAAAGGGCGCCCAACTGTCATCTCCCCATCCTGCGCACAGTCGTGGGAGGTCCATCGGTTGCTCGATAAAAACTCAGTCGCGATAGGACTCGGTCACTTGCGCCGTCTGATCGGCTGGAACCCGGATTTCTTTCGCTTTGGCGTCGCTCGATTGCTCGCTTTGCGCGTGGTGTACCGGGAAGTTGTCGTAGTAATAGCGCATGCGTTCTGCGCCACCTTCGGCGAAGGCGCTGGCGGAACCAAGGGCGAGTAGCCCGGCAAGGATTGCAGTGGTGATTTTCATGGTGCCTCCTACTGAACAAGTGGGAGCCGTTCGTCCATGAAGCAGACTTCGGGAGGAAGTTTGTGCGGCGGGAATTAACTCGGGGTTAACACCTGTTGGAGGAGGGTTATCCCCCAACAGGTTCAGTCTTGCAGCGCTGTCAGAGCTTCCAGTCCAGACTCAACGTCACGGTTCGCGGATCGCCCCAGTACACGCCGTTGTAGAAACCGACGTTCTCGTAATACTTCTTGTCGAACAGGTTGTCGACGTTCAGCGAGGCCGAGAGGTTTTTGTCGATGGCATAGCGCGACATCAACTTGACCACGGTGTACGCGCCCTGGTTGATCCGGGTGCTTTCAGTGATGAACTTACCGGCTGCATCGCGACCGACGGGGCGTTTCGCATCGCCATAGATGCTGCTTTGCCAGTTCACCGCACCGCCCACGGTCAATGCCTGCCAGTTGCCCGGCAAACGATAAGCCGTGGAAATGCGCAACAGGTTCAGCGGCGCTTTTTCATTGGTGCGCTGTTTATCGCCGTTTACCGAATGGGTGTAGGTGTAACCGGCAGTCATGTTCCAGCCGTCGAGGATTTCGCCGGAGACCTCGGCTTCGAAGCCGTTGACCTTGTTGCCCTTGCCGCCGGATTTGTAGAACTCTTCGCCAGTGGCCGGATCCGGCGGGACGGAATTGTCGCGCTCGGCAACGTTCTCCTGCTTGCTCCAGAACAGCGCCGTTGCAACGTTCAGCCGCTCTTGCAGCAAGCTGCCCTTGAGCCCCACTTCGTAATTGCTGCCAACCACCGGTTCCAGGTATTTGCGGCTGCTGTCGCGGTTGTTCTGCGGTTTGAAAATATCGGTGTAGCTGACGTAAGCGGTGTATTGCGGGGTCAAGTCGTAGAGCAGGCCGGCATAGGGGGTCCAGATGTCGTTCTGCTGCTGATGAGTCGTGTCAACGCGGGTCAGTTGCCGATTATCGTCATAGTAGTAATCGGCATTTTTGCCTTCCCAACTGCCGTAACGACTGCCGATCACGGCATGCAAATCGTCAGTCAGGCTCAGGCGCGTGGCAACGTAGCCGTCCTTTTGCCGGGTGCTGCCTCTTGAACCGGTCAAATCGCTGACGGTGTCGGGAAATTTTCCGATGTTGCCCATGTACTTCCAGTCGCGGATCTTGCCGTAATCGGCGGGAAGATTGCCGGTGAAGGTTTTCGGGGCATAGGAGCGGTGTTCGGCTTCGCCATAACCGAGCATCAATTCGTGCTCGCGGCCGAGCAGCGAATAAGGACCAGAGACGTTGAAGTCATAGACGCTCATTTTCTGCGTGCCGATCATGTGCGAGGTGTAGGCGACCATGCCGCTGCGGTCAGCCTCGGGATAACCGGCGCCGCCGTAGTAGATCTTGCCGTCGACATCGCTGGTGCGGTGGGTGTAGGCCGCTTTCACACGCCAGCCTCCCGCCAGTTCCTGATCCAGTGTGGCGAACGCGGTTTTGTCCTTGAGTGGCCAAGAGCTCCAGGACGTCGCCATGTTGGTCGACCGGCCCAGTTTTGCCTTGCTGCCGTCGGCATTCCAATAGGGCACGGTACCCCATGACGACCCTTGCACCTGTTTATCCTGATAGTCATAACCCACCGCCAGCACGGTGGAATCAGTCAAGTCTGCTTCAAGAATCCCGTAGCCGACCTCGCGTTGCAGCGCGTACTTGTCGCGGATCGACTGGCTGTCGCGATAAGCCATTACCGTGCGCCCACGCAGGCGGCCATCGAAGGCCAGCGGGCCGCCAACATCCACGTAGCTGTAGTAATTGTCGTAACTGCCGCCGCTGACCCCGGCCAGCGCCTGCCATTGCGCCGTCGGACGCTTGCGCACCATGTTGATGGTCGCCGAAGGATCGCCTGCGCCGGTGGTCAGGCCGGTTGCACCGCGAACCACTTCGATGCGGTCGTAAATGATGGTGTCGGCATCGGTCTTCATGCGATCGAAGGTGTTGAGCATTCCGTCGATCTGGAAGTTGGTGATCGAATAGCCGCGCGACGAATAGTTGACCCGATCCGAGTCAAGGTGCTGCACCACCACGCCAGTGGTCTGACCCATGGCCTCGGACAATGTACCGAGCTTGAAATCATCCATTTGCTGGCGGGTGACCACGGACACCGATTGCGGGGTTTCCTTGATCGACAGGTTCATCCGCGTCGCGGTGCTCATGGCACCGGTGGTGTAGGCGTCGGTGTTTTCGGTGTTGCTGCCAAGGCCTTGGGCGGTGACGCTGGTCGATGCCAGTTCCAACGCCGTGGCGGCAGGCTCCGACTGTTTTTCCGCTTCGGATTCCGCCAGCAGATCGGGGCTCAGTGCGGCGCCGCAGAGGCCGAGAGTGAGGGTCATGGAACGGGTAATGGGCGCGAACATCGCAGCCGACTCCTTGTCTTCGAGGGAAAAATTCCGTTTGTTCAAAGACGAAGCGCAGTTGTGCGATTTAGTATCAAACGAGAAATATTGTTATTTGAAAATGTTGCAGGCATGAAAAAGGGGCCGGTTTCGGCCCCTTCGCGGTATTACTTTTGCGCGACATCCGCGGGTGCGGGTGAGGCGGGTTTCGGCTTCATCAGGCTGAAATCAATCAGCGCTCGCTGGTCAGCTTGATACGGGTCGCCGATCAGCAGTGGACGAACCTTGAAGCTGTCGCTCACCAGGCTCTTGCTGCGGTCCAGTTCATCGAAACTCAAACCGGCCATGTCGGCCCAAGTGTGGATCAGGTGCGAGCTGCTGTACGGTCGCTGCAGGTCGGAAGCGAAGTTCCAGTCATGGTTTTCCTTCCATTTCGGCGAGGCCCAGGCCATGAACGGAATGGTATACATCGGCGCCGTCGGTTTGTTTTCGTTACGGCCAAGGGTTTTGTGGCCGACCGAGTCGAACACGTCTTCGCCGTGGTCAGAAAGATACAGCAGGAAACCGTTCGGATCGGATTTGGCGTAATCCTTGATCAGGCTCGACACGACAAAGTCGTTGTACAGCACGGCGTTGTCGTAGCTGTTGTAGGTCGGCACCTGGTCGTCACGCACGCCGGCCGGTACCCCGTTGCGGTCCTTGAACTTGTCGAAGGTCGGCGGATAACGGTACTGATAGCTCATGTGGGTGCCGAGCAGATGCACGACGATCAGCTTGCGCGGCGCCGCATCCGTCAGGGCCTTGTTGAACGGCTCGATCACGTCGCCATCGTACTGGGCGGCGTTCTGATTACGGTTGTTGTTCAGGTATACCTGCTCGTCAGCCTGCTCGGAGAAGGTCGTGAGCATGGTGTTGCGCTTGGTCATGGTCTGCTGGTTGGTGATCCAGAAGGTCTTGTACCCCGCCTGTTTCATCATGCTGACCAGCGAAGGCGTGGACAGGTACAGATCCGGATTTTCTTCGTCGGCGAACGTCAGTACTTGCTGCAACGCCTCGATGGTGTAAGGACGCGGGGTGACGACGTTGTCGAATACCGCCAGTTGATCCTTGAGTTTGTCCAGTTCCGGTGTGGTGTCGCGCTGGTAGCCGTACAGGCTCATGCGCTGACGATTGGTCGACTCACCAATCACCAGCACCAGGGTCGATGGCTGATCGGCCGAGACAGTCTTGAGGTTTTTCAGTGGCGGGATCTTGCTCGCACTGTGCAGCATGCCCTGCATGTCAGCCAGTGTGTCGAGATAGCGGTGATACGCCACGGCCATTTGCCATGGCACGGCGGGCTCGATGCGGGTTTCGAACTTCTCGAAACCCTGAGCGAAGTTGCCCATGCGCAGGGTTTGCTTGACCAGCGGATAGCCGACCACCGCGATCACGATGGCGGCGGCAGCGACCATGGCGCGGCCACGGGGCATGTACACCGGGCGCAGGCGAGTCCACAGGAAATAGGCAAACGCGGTATGAGCGAGGAACGCCGGAACCATCCACCAGGCGAAGTACTGGGTCATGTACTCGCCGGCTTCGGACACGTTCGATTCGAACATGATGAAGATGACGCTCTGGGAAAACTCCTGCTGATAGATAAAGAAGTAGCCCAGGCTGGCCATCGAACAGGCCCACAGCACCAGACCGATTATGCCGGCAAGCAGTTTTGTGCGCTTGGGGAAGAGCAGCATCGGAGCCAGCCAGATCGCGCTCATCACGAACGCCTGACGGAACCCGGTGAAACCGGAGGTGCCGGTGATCTGAATCAGCAGTTGGGTAATACCCGAGAAGTACCAGAAGAACACAAACAGCCAGATAAAACCGGCCCAGTCGAAACCTGTCGCAGTCGTTTTGCTGCGTTTGAACAATGCCATTCGGCGCTCCAGCTCAATCGTAACTACCACCGCCGGGACATCCGTGAAGCCGACGAACGGAGGCCGTACGCGAGGGTACGGCCAGAATAGGGGCGGAGTATCACGAAGGGAATGTGAAAGTTTTGTTAATTACTGCCGAAGCGGCCAGAGGTGCAACATGACGGGAACAGCGTTTGCCGTTCCCGGATCAGGCGGGGAGATCAGGCGTGCGGGTGGCGCTGAACAACCGGAAGCGGTTTGGGCTGAACGCCCTGGGTCAACGCGCGCAACTGCGCCAGTTCCTGCTTCAATTGGTCGCGTTCGTCCTTCAACTGGCGCAATTCATCACGACGAATAGTGACGTACAGGGTTTGTGGCGGCATTGCTGTGTGTACTGTGCCCATTGCTCACCTCGCAAATGGCGTGTCTCAACTGTAAATAGCCCCCGTTCTGGGGTGCTGACTTACTATCGGCACCAATTTTGGTTTCTTTTGCCTCTCAAGGGAACTTTTTTATTTTTCATGGTCGGTGTGTCTTCGGCACGATTCAGCGCGTTATCAGTCTGAATCGGGCACAATGCCCGGAAACTTCATCCCGACGCTCTGGACTAACCTCCATTAGTCGCGTTGGGCTATAACCTTTGACACACATTTATTTGTAGTAAGGAGCATCAGCACATGCAACTCGGGATTATTGGACTGGGCCGCATGGGCGGTAACATTGCGCGGCGCCTGATGCTCAACGGTCACACCACCGTTGTTTACGACCGCAATACCGCTTTCATCGATAACCTGGTCGCCGAGGGCTCTACTGGCGTTGCCGATTTGCCAGCACTGGTTGCCGGCCTGGACAAGCCGCGCGCGGTTTGGGTCATGCTGCCGGCCGGCGCACCGACCGAAGACACCATCGAAACCCTGAGCAACCTGCTTGAAGCCGGCGACACCATCATCGACGGCGGCAACACCAACTATAAGGATGACATTCGCCGAGCCAAGACCCTGGCCGAGAAGGGCTTGCACTACATCGACGTCGGCACCTCCGGTGGCGTCTGGGGCCTGGAACGCGGCTACTGCATGATGATCGGTGGTGACGCCGAAACCGTGCAGCGTCTCGACCCGCTGTTCGCCGCTCTGGCCCCGGGTATGGGCGACATTCCGCGCACCAAGGATCGCAAGTCCGATGACCACCGTGCCGAGCACGGCTACATCCACGCCGGTCCCGCCGGTGCCGGGCACTTCGTGAAGATGATCCACAACGGCATCGAGTACGGCATGATGGCGGCCTTCGCCGAGGGCTTCGATATTCTCAAGACCAAATCGAGCGAGCGCCTGCCGGAAGATCAGCGTTTCGACCTCAACGTGGCGGACATTGCCGAAGTCTGGCGTCGTGGCAGCGTAGTTTCCTCGTGGTTGCTCGACCTGACTGCAGACGCGCTGGCCAGCGACCCGAAACTCGACGGTTTCTCGGGTTCGGTGGCTGACAGCGGCGAAGGTCAATGGACCATCGAAGCGGCCATGGAGCAAGCGGTGCCGGTGCCGGTGTTGTCGAACTCGCTGTTCTCGCGTTATCGCTCGCGTGGCCAGGGCACCTTTGGCGACAAGATTCTTTCGGCCCAGCGCTTCGGCTTCGGCGGCCATGTGGAGACACCGAAGAAATGACCCATACGATCCGCAGAAAATCCAAGGCAGAACCCGCACCACCGACCACGCTGTTTCTGTTCGGTGCCCACGGCGACCTGGTCAAGCGCCTGCTGATGCCGGCGCTGTACAACCTCAGTCGCGACGGCTTGCTTGACGATGGTCTGCGGATCGTCGGCGTTGACCACAACGCCATTACCGATGAAGCCTTCGCGCAAAAGCTTGAAGACTTTATCCGTACCGAAGTGGCGGCGAAGGTCGGCAAGGGCGATCAGATGCTTGATCCGGCCTTGTGGGCCAAGCTCGCCAAAGGTATCAGCTACGTCCAGGGCGACTTCCTCGACGACAGCACTTATTCAGCCCTGGCGGCGAAAATCGCCGACAGCGGCACCGGCAATGCGGTCTTTTACCTGGCTACTGCTCCGCGTTTTTTCAGCGAAGTGGTGCGTCGTCTCGGCGCCGCCAAACTGCTGGAAGAGACCCCTGATGCGTTCAGAAGGGTGGTGATCGAGAAGCCGTTCGGCTCCGATCTGCAAACCGCCGAAGCGCTGAACGCCTGCCTGCTCAAGGTGATGTCCGAGAAGCAGATCTATCGGATCGACCATTACCTGGGCAAGGAAACCGTGCAGAACATTCTGGTCAGCCGGTTCTCCAACAGCCTGTTCGAAGCCTTCTGGAACAACCATTACATCGACCACGTACAAATCACCGCCGCCGAAACCGTCGGCGTAGAAACCCGTGGCAGTTTTTACGAGCACACGGGCGCACTGCGTGACATGGTGCCTAATCACCTGTTCCAGTTGCTGGCCATGGTCGCCATGGAACCGCCGGCGGCGTTCGGCGCCGATGCCGTGCGTGGCGAGAAGGCCAAAGTAGTCGGCGCGATTCGCCCATGGACTGTTGAAGAGGCGCGCGCCAACTCAGTACGCGGCCAGTACAGCGCTGGTGAAGTCGGCGGTAAAGCGCTGCCCGGTTACCGCGAAGAGGCCAACGTCTCGCCCGACAGCAGCACTGAAACCTACGTCGCATTAAAAGTGATGATCGATAACTGGCGCTGGGTCGGCGTGCCGTTCTACCTGCGTACCGGCAAACGCATGAGCGTGCGTGATACCGAGATTGTCATCTGCTTCAAACCAGCGCCCTATGCGCAGTTCCGCGATACCGAAGTCGACGAGTTGCAGCCCACCTACCTGCGCATCCAGATTCAGCCCAACGAAGGCATGTGGTTCGACCTGCTGGCCAAGCGGCCAGGGCCGGCGCTGAACATGGCCAACATCGAGCTGGGATTTGCCTACAAGGATTTCTTCGAGATGCAACCGTCGACCGGCTATGAAACGCTGATCTACGACTGCCTGACCGGCGATCAGACGTTGTTTCAGCGCGCCGACAACATCGAGAACGGCTGGCGTGCGGTGCAACCGTTCCTCGATGCGTGGCAGCAGGATGCCAGCATTCAAACGTATGCTGCCGGTGAAGACGGCCCGCAGGCTGCCGAAGATCTACTGACTCGCGATGGTCGCGTCTGGCACGGCCTCGGATGAGTAATCCGATCCGTTTTCTCCTGAGCGACATGGACGGCACGTTGTTGCTGCCCGATCACACACTGAGCCAGCGCACTATCGACGCTGTTCGTTCGTTGCGCGAGGCCGGCGTGCTGTTCAGCCTCGCCACCGGGCGCCCGCCGAAAGCGATGTTGCAGCAGATTGAAGCCTTGGGCGTGGACCTGCCAACTGCGGCATTCAATGGCGGCACCATCGTCAATCCGGACGGCAGTTTGCTGGTTGCGCATTACCTGCCGGCGACGACCGCACTGATTGCTCTGGCGACGTTCGCTGACCAGCCAGACGTCGAAGTGTGGGTGTTCAGTGGCGGCGACTGGTTGGTCAAAGACCCGCATGGGCCGATGGTGTCGCGTGAGCAGCACGGTCTCGGCTATCCGCCAGTCGTGGTTGAGAGCTTTGAACCGTACCTGGAGCGCATCGACAAGATTGTCGCGACCAGCAACAACACTGAGTTTCTGATCGAACTGGAAGCGCGCCTGTTACCGAAGGTCAACGGCATGGCGCAGGTCTCGCGTTCACAGCCGGTGTATCTCGACGTCACGGCGCTGGAGGCCAACAAGGGCACGGCGCTGGCAACCATTGCCGCGCATCTCGGCATCCCGTTGGAACAGACGGCGGCGATTGGCGATGGTGGCAACGACCCGGCGATGTTCCATTGTGCGGGACTGTCGATTGCCATGGGGCAGGCGGAAGAGGCGGTGCGGCGTCAGGCGGATATTGTCACCGGCTCAAACACCGAAGACGGCGTGGCTCAGGCGATCGAGAAATACATCCTGCCGCGCTGACCCAACCGGAAAACCCAATGTGGGAGCGAGCCTGCTCGGGAAAGCGGTGTGTCATTCAACGAATCCGTTGTCTGTCACTCCCTCTTCGCGAGCAGGCTCGCTCCCACTGGTTTATTTGGTGTTGATCAGAGCCAGTAGCTAACGGCGTACCAGCCGAGCAGGCCCATCACGATCGTGTACGGCAACGCCATCCACACCATCCGCCCATAAGACAACCGCACCAAAGGCGCAATGGCCGAGGTCAGCAGGAACAGGAACGCCGCCTGACCCTTCGGTGTGGCCACGCTCGGCAGGTTGGTACCGGTGTTGATCGCAATTGCCAGCGTCTCGAAGTGCTCGCGGCTCATGTGCCCGGCCAGGAACGCCTGTTTCACTTCGGTGATGTAGATGGTCGCGACAAACACGTTGTCGCTGATCGCCGACAGCAGACCATTGGCGATAAACAGCATACCCGGTTGTTGATCGACCGGCAGTGCCAGCACCCACTCGATCAGCGGTGCAAACAGCTGTTGATCATGAATCACCGCCACCACGGCAAAGAACACTACCAGCAACGCGGTGAACGGCATGGCGTCCTTGAATGCGCTACCTAGACGGTGCTCGTCAGTGATACCGGTAAACGCGGTGATCAACACGATTACCATCAAACCGATCAAGCCAACTTCAGCAACGTGAAAGGCCAGACAACCGATCAGAATCAACGCCGCGGCGCCTTGCACCAGCAGCGCCGCGCGCTGACGCGAGGTGCGCTCGGCATTATCTTCGGCCGCGTAATTGGCCAACACGGCGCGAACGTTGTCCGGCAGCAGCGTGCCGTAACCGAACCAGCGCAGTTTCTCCAGCAATACGCAAGTCACCAGACCGGCTGCCAATACCGGCAAGGATACCGGCGCGACTTTCAGGAAAAACTCTGCGAAGTGCCAACTCATTTCATGGCCGATCAGCAGGTTCTGCGGCTCACCAACCAAGGTGCATACACCACCGAGCGCGGTACCGACCGCGCCATGCATCAGCAGGCTGCGCAGGAAGGCGCGAAACTGTTCCAGATCCTCGTGGTGCAAGGTCGGCAGATGTTGGTCATCGCTGAACCCGCTGTCCTGGCGCGGATCGTTGCCAGACGCCACGCGGTGGTAGACCGAATAAAAACCCACGGCGGCGCTGATGATCACGGCGGTGACCGTCAATGCATCGAGAAATGCCGACAGAAATGCCGAGAGAAAGCAGAACATCAGCGCCAGCGCCGCTTTCGAACGCACGCCCAACAACAGCCGCGAGAACAAAAACAGCAGCAGATCCTTCATAAAATAGATCCCAGCGACCATGAACATCAGCAGCAGGATCACGGGGAAGTTGTGTACCAGCTCATCGTAAAGCGCCTGCGGCGTGGTCATCTTCAACAGCAGGGCTTCGATCAGCAGCAGTCCGCCGGGCATCAGCGGATAGCACTTGAGGGCCATGGCCAGAGTGAAGATGAACTCGATCACCAACAGCCAACCCGCCGCGACCGGACCTGCGGTGAACAGCACGAGCGCATTGAGGATCAGGAAGCCAACGATGGTCGCCTTGTACCAGCGTGGCGAATGCCCGAGAAAGTTTTGCGCGAACGCCTGGGCCATTGAACCGGACATCGGTTGCTCCTTGTTTTAAGAAGCGCGCAAGTTGCCGGATGTGTCGAGGAAGATCAAGCTCTCAGGGATTCAGATACCGCACAACCATTGCCCGGTAGTTGCCATCCAGCGAATAGCCGCCAACCACAATTGCGCCGTCCGTTTGCACGGCTAGCGAGTTTGCGGTGTCGAGACTGCGTCCCAGCCGTGTGCGCAGCCATCCGCAGTCTTGGCCGAAGTTCGGGTCCAGGCTGCCATTTGCGCAGTAGCGGGCAACGATGAAATCAGCTTCCACCCCACCAATCGTTGCACCTACGGCGATCATGCGACCGTCGGCCATGCGTTGGGCGGCGCTCCACTGGCAGCCGCTGGGACCGATTTCCAGGAGTTGCGGCTGGCCGTTGTTGCGATGCAAGTCCGGGCGGCCATTGGGATGCAGACTGAACGCCAGGCAGCGGATCGGATCGCGGCTGCTGCCGAAGCAGTGCAGCGTGTTCGTGGACTCAAGAACCTGACTGACCTGGGCACTTTGACCGTTGGCAGTGAACGCCATGAAGCCGTCCACCGCAAAACGTTCGTCAAGACGCCCATCGGGCAGGTAACGGGCCAACAAGCCTTGCTGAGGAAAATCGATTGATCCTGCTACCACGATTCGCCCATCTTCCTGAAGCAGCAGGCTATTGAGCCAGGTATTGAGCAGCAAATGACGGATCATCACGAAGCCACGGCCGTTGAAGGTTTCATCCAGGCTACCGTCGGGTTTGAGGCGAATCAACATCCCGGCATGGTCGGCCAGTTCGAAGTGATGGTTGGCAATCAACAGAATGTGGCCATCGTCCTGTACCGCAAAGTCGCAGGCTTCGGCACCGGGCACGCCGGGCGGTAGCCAGGTGTCGCGGGTGCCCATCGACAAATCGCCCGGCAGGCGAACCACCTGCCGACCATTGTCACCAAAGATTTGCTCCGGATTACCTTGCGCATCGAACAGGGCGAGGGCGGGCAGGGTGCGATGGCTGTTTTCATAATGCAGGCCGGCCAACAGGATTCGCCCATCGGGCAATGCTTGCACTTTGCTGGCCGTGGCGTCGAACCCATGCGCAAAGGTGTCGATCACGCTGCCTTGCTCGCCGAAGGACAAATCTGCGGAGCCATCCGCGAGCAGCCGCGCAAGGCCGAAACGGCTGCCTGCGGCCACCCCGACTTTGGCCGCCACCAGAATCCTGCCCTGCGCATCGAGCGCAACATCCTGAGTCAGGCTGGACAAACTACCCGCGAAATACACTTGAGCGACGCCGTTGACGGCAAACGTTTTGTCGAGTTGACCGGCATCGTTCGATAACGATGGCAGCGCAAAAGCGTTCAGAGTGGACATGCACGCGTCTCCTTGCGAGTTGACCAATACCGGGAACCGGCGGTAACTGCATGAGCGGAACATTCAACCTCTGAACAAGAGGAAGTACAACTGTTAGAACTAACAGGTGGAGGGTCACACTGTGCCAGAACAGTGTCTTTTTGAACCAATAGCGAGCCTGCCAAGCAATTATGCTGGGACCCGTTACGGAAAGTTGTACAGAAGTGCGGATGAAAAAAATAGAAAGAGCAACTAACAAGAGGAGGGCGGATGACTTGAACGTCATCCGCATCACCCGGCTATTAGTGTGGCATCGACCAGGATTGCAGCGTGTAACCTTCATCGCTCAGTTCGGCGCGGGCTTGCTGCAGAAGTTGCTCAAGCTGTGCAGGATCGGAGTAGGCGCTGCTTGGAATCTGTTTACGACCGATATGGGAATTGGTGCGATCAATCACGGTCAGGCTCAGTTCGCCATTGCCGTCTTGAGGCGCCCAGGCCACGCACTGGAAAGGTTTGAACGCGTGGTTGGCAATCAAAAGAGCTTCGTTGATACGGAGCGGGGCGGTCATGGGGTCTTCTCTCTGTCGTGCCCAATCAAATGATGTGCCGTCGGTTGGGCTTACCGTGCGGCTGGTTACTTGTACTGATGCACGCAACCGGGGAGCAGGTCACACCTGAAACAAAGAAATTTCAACTTTCTTTCATTTACCGGCTTGTCCGGGAGTTTTTGAAAGCCTGGTGAAAGCTCTGTAAGAGGAAGTAAGTCGATAGCTAACTAACAACCGAGCCACTTATAACGAGTTTGCCTGCACACCTATAAGCAATTGATACAAGGCGCTGTCAAAATCTTGCTAATGTTACAGCCAGGTCTGCCAAATGACTGTTTTTACAATCATTTCCTATAATTTGGCGCCAAGGAACAGTCATGAGTGAAGCGCCTGCGTTACGACGTTTATTGGTGGTCGATCCGTGTGACGACTGTCATCGACTATTGCCCGGTTTGCGCGCGGTGGGATGGGATGTCGACAGTTGTACGCTGGAAAACGCTGCCGACCGCACCTGTGACGTCGGCCTTCTGCGTTTGCAGCCGTTTCACCTGGAACGTCCCGAAGCCGTCAAGGAACTGATCAGCCGCAGCGGCACTGAATGGATCGCTGTGCTCAATCAGGAAGTCCTGCGTTTGCAGAATGTTGGTGACTTCGTCTGCGAATGGTTTTTCGATTTTCACACCTTGCCGTTCGACGTCTCGCGGGTGCAAGTTACCCTCGGTCGCGCCTTCGGCATGGCGCGCCTGCGTGGCCAGGGCACGATCCATGTGGATCAGCCCGAGCATGAACTGTTGGGCGACAGCAAACCGATCCGCGAGCTGCGTAAATTGCTGAGCAAACTGGCGCCCACCGAGTCGCCGGTGTTGATCCGCGGCGAAAGCGGCACCGGTAAAGAACTGGTCGCGCGCACGCTGCATCGGCAGTCTCAGCGCCACAGCAAGCCGTTTGTGGCGATCAACTGCGGCGCTATTCCCGAGCATCTGATTCAGTCCGAGCTGTTCGGCCACGAAAAAGGTGCATTTACCGGCGCTCATCAGCGCAAGGTCGGGCGCATAGAAGCGGCCAACGGAGGCACCCTCTTTCTCGATGAAATCGGTGATCTGCCGCTGGAGCTGCAAGCCAACCTGCTGCGTTTTCTTCAGGAAAAACACATCGAGCGGGTCGGTGGCAGTCAACCGATCCCTGTCGATGTCCGCGTTCTGGCGGCGACCCACGTCGACCTCGAAGCGGCGATCGAGAAGAAGCGTTTTCGCGAAGACCTTTATTACCGGCTCAACGTTCTGCAAGTGGTCACGGCGCCGTTGCGAGAGCGCCATGGTGATCTGTCGATGCTGGCCAACCACTTTTCCCACTTTTATAGCCACGAAACCGGGCGTCGACCGCGCAGTTTCAGTGAAGATGCGCTGATTGCGATGGGCAAACATGACTGGCCGGGCAATGTGCGTGAACTGGCCAACCGCGTGCGTCGCGGCTTGGTCCTGGCTGAAGGGCGGCAGATCGAAGCACGTGATCTGGGGCTGATCAGCCAGCACTCGATCGCCACGCCCATGGGCACGCTTGAGGACTACAAGACCCGCGCCGAACGCCAGGCGCTTTGCGATGTGTTGAACCGGCACAGTGACAACCTCAGCGTTGCGGCAAAAGTGCTCGGCGTTTCCCGGCCGACGTTTTACCGTTTGCTGCACAAGCATCAGATTCGTTAAAACCGAAGATCAAAAGATCGCAGCCTGCGGCAGCTCCTACATAGGTAAACCCTGTAGGAGCTGCCGCAGGCTGCGATCTTTGCTTTTGCTTTAGAAGTAGTACGGGAATTTCAGGCTGAAGGAAAAGTCCGGGGCATCGTCCGTCAAGCCGATGGACAGGTTGGGCACGATGGTCAGGTTGTCGGTGGCCGCAATGGTCATGCCGACGTTGAAGTAACCGGCGTTGGCGTCACTGGACACCACCGATTGCCAATCGCCGCCATCCTGTTTCAGCTTGCTCTTGCGCTGTATCAGGTCAGACATCGAGAACGACATACTCATCTTTTCATTCAGCGCAAAAGCAATACCTGCGCCGATCTGGAAGCTGTCGCCGATCTTCACCTTGCCCGGGTTTTTCTGGTTGACGGTGGAACTGATGTCGTCGAACGACTCCTCCAGGTTATGGGTGTAGGACAGGCTGCCGAACAGCACGGCCGGGTCGAACGTCTTGACCAGCGAGATGCCGGGGGTGACCGACCAGACACCATTGCCGGTGGGCAGGGTGTCAGGCACAAACAGGTTCGAGTTGGCATCGGTCTGGCGCAGCTTGATGCCGAACGGGTCCTTGCCGGTGGGGGCCTTGACGCGCAAGGTCACCACGGCGTCCGGGGTATTGACCGACTCGTCGAGGAACTTGTAGGCGATGCCGAAGTTCACGTCACCGATGGTTGGATCGCGGTCGACGTCCTGTTCGGTGGTGACGTTGGAAGCGCCGCCATTGCCGCCGCCGGATTGATAAGTCGAACTGCGGTAGACCACCGGCACGTTCAAGTCGAATTGCCAGCGGTTATCGAAGTTGTAGCGGCCGGTGAGATCGAGCGTCCAGGTGTCCGCCTTGATTCGGTCCAGGTTGATATTGCCGAGGAAGATCGAATCCAGCGCCAGGAACCCGTTGAGGATCAACTGGCGGGTGTCGTAGCGCGAATAAGTGATGCCGGTTTCAACGCTGAATTTGCCGCCACCAAAGAAGCCACTGGCCTCGTCATACAGGTTGGAGACACTTTGCGCCGGTTGCGAATCATCGGCCAGCGACTGCCCGTAGGAAGCGCCACTGCCCCCGGCAGCGCCCCCCGAAGCGGCTGCAGCCCCGGTACCGGTGGCCACTTTCGGATTGCCTTTCATGTCGGACGGTGACTTGGCCAGACGTTTGGGTGGTGGAGCGGCGGGTTGATCTTCGACCTGGCGGACTCGCTGCTCGAGTACCGCCAAGGCTTTTTGTTGTACTTCGTATCGTTGCTTAAGCTCCAGAAGTTCCTGTTTCAGAGCTTCTAAATCGGCGTCAGGTGCAGCTTGCAGCATCGTCGCCGGTAGAAGAGCGCTCAAACATACAGCAGCGCGCAGTGATACTGATCGATACATGAATAAGCCGTCCCTTTAAGCCCAATGATCGAGACTCAGCGTAGTTCAATATCCGATATTGCGTAGTGCCCTGAGCTGAGTCAGGTTGCAGTCCAGTGCTCCGGCGCTCATACCGTTATTGTTCAGTACAACGTTGAGTTGGGTCATGTTATTCACCACGTTGGCACTGCCGAGCAAGCGAGTGTTCTGCAGCAAGCCACCCTGTGCGACTTGTTGCAGTGAGGTGCCCTGATTGCCGGAGGCCTGAATGGCCATTTGAACGCCACTGCCGGTGGCCGAAACCGCCACGCTGCCGGCGGCGTTGCTGCCTCCGATGGTTTGTCCGGCCATCAAGGCTTGACCCTGAGCGGGCATTAGCGCCGGTGCCTGTTTGGCTTCGGAGACATTGATCGCGACGTTGTTATAAGCCGTGTTGCTGTCGCCGGCGGCGCGCACGCTTTGTGTCACGCCCTGGCTACTGTTGAGGCCGGCGCCACCGGTAATCGTGCCGGTACCCGCTGCGAGGGCATTGCCGTTGCCATGTTCCTTGATCGTCTGGACATAGAATTCTGGTTTTACGGTTGCTGCCTGAAGTTGCATCGACGTCGATGCGCCGATCAAATCACCACTGGCGTTGCGCCAAGTACTGCTCATGACAATGCCGAAGCTGATGATCCGCCCCGGCATGACATAACGACCGCGTAGCTCGGCGAGCTCCTGGTCCTTTATTTCTATAGGTTTGAATCCTGCATTGGCATAGCCTGACGCACTCGCTGCCAGGCAGGCGGCGGCCAGCCAGTATGAGGTTTTCATTTGCTGCTCCCGGGACATCCAGTCCCAATCTTTATAATCGGCGATTAAAAGAAGTCGCTCTGTATGAACCCGAAATCCATCAATTCAGCATCTTTGACCGGGTTGAAGCCATCCAGCTTGTTCTTGGCCGTCAGCGGTGTCGGCGGGCTGCGCAAGGCATTGGCCTTGTCGTATCCGGGACCGACGATGGCAAAGACAATGCCGTTCCAACCTTTGACAAAGTCACCATGGCTGTAGCGTTTGTGCCCTAGAACCGGGTCTCCGATGTAAACCCAATCCTTGTCCGCACGCTGCAACACCACGAAATGCTTGTAGCCGCGAATGTCCATCAGTACCACCACCGGAATCGTGATTGCGTCTAGCTTCTCCGATGGAATCTTGTAGCCCCTGGCGCGCATGCCGATGCTTTCTATGTAGCGCTTCATGTCGAGCATGGAGAAACCCTGAGTACGAACAAGGTCCTGGTCAGCGTGGACCAGCATGCCTTTGATGATGTGCTCCTCATCGACGTCGAGCCAATAAGCCTGGCGTAACACCGTGGCCAGTGCGGCGGCACCGCAGCTGAAATCGGTTTTCTGTTCGACAATGTCGGCAAACTTGCGCTCACGAATGCTTTGCACGTCCTTGTAGACCAACACGCCACCCGGCAGGGCGGCCACTGGCATCTGGGCGGCCTGAGTCAGGCCGGACAGGCAAAGTAAAGCGAGAAGGGCAGTCTTACGCATGATCGATACGCCTTTGCGGACTGAGGAAAAGCCCCGTTTCCGGGGCTTTCGTTTCGATCGCGATTACATGCAGGCTTTGCAACCTGCGGCGATGGACAGCGAGTTGCTTTGTTGGTTGCCCACACCCGCCGAGACGTTGGCTCCACCGTTGCCGGAGAAGTTGTTCATCGAGTTGGTCATGTTGGCGTTGTTGGTTACAGGGGTTTTCCAGCCATCTTTGGTCAGCACTTGTTGGGTGGTTACGCCAGCGAGGCCAAAAGTACCCACGGCTTCGAACTTGGCTTTCTGATCATCGTTGCCGCCGTGGCCGCCGCCACGATTGCCATAACCGCCGTGATCATCGTCTTCGATGGTTGCAGTACCTTTGGCTTTAAACACGCCAGCGGCCGCGTAGGTGCCGGTGAGGGTGTCTGTTTTGTAGGTCCGCACGCCTTTGTTGTCTACGACCAGACCAGTGGAAGACTGGTTGGCCGCAGCAGCGGCGCTGGCTACACGGCCGCCAGATACGGCGATTGCCAGGTTGTTTTTCTGCTGGTTGAAGTTGCCGGCAGTCACGTTGATCCCGATGTTGCCGGAACCGTTATTGCCAGCGTTGTTGAGTGTTGCGGTATTGGTGGTCGACGAGTTTTTAACATAGTTGTTGTTGTTGACTTGAGTTGCACTCGAGACAGCAACAGCAGTACCAAAGATGAAACTTTCGTCGGCGGTAGCCAATGCTGCGGCGTTGTCTTGCTGGTTGCCGTCGCCGGCTGCCACGTTAGCGCCCATGTTGCCGTTGGAACCGTTGAGCGAGTCACTGGCGTTAGCGTTGTTTTTGGTGCCTTGGTTTTTCACCACGTTGCCGTCGCTGTTTTGCTCGTCGAGCACAGCGGCGCCAGCACCGGCGGTGATTTGCAGAAGTTGTTCCAGGGTAGGGCCTTTTGGACCATGCCCATTACCATGATCGTCATCACGACCGCCTGCCTGTGCTGCGATTGCCATCACTGCTGCAAGTGCGAAAACCAGTGGTTTGAGAGCCATTGTAGGTTTCATGGTGTTTCTCCGTGCTTATTAGTTGGTTAAGTGTTGGTACTTTCTAATTGGCACTGCTTTTTATTTGGGTCAGTCTGCGACCCGGATGCTCAGGGTGTTAGCCATACGGTTCCCCACCCCGGCACTCTGGTTCACCTGGATTACCCCTCGGCTGCCGGTGAAGGCCTGATCACTTGTCGTGACCTGGCGACTGCCGATTGAGGTACCAGTTGCTCCTGAGCTCGGTAAAAACGCCACGTTCTGTTGCGAAAGGGCGCTGTCATCAACGCTCTGCGGGGCAGCACTGATGCTGACGCGCGTCACGTTGGCCATCTGGTTGTTGGCCCCGGCGCCCTGGTTCACGCCCAGAATCCCGTTGCCGTTACTGAAAGAGTTGCCGCCAATGGTTGCGCTGGCATTCATCGAGGGATTGGCCGGAGTATCGATCCGCTGCCTGACGTTGGTGGTGGCACTGGCCGAGGTGCCGATGGCGATGGCCTTGGTGTTGGTCTGTTGCATTTGGTCGCCGGCGGCCTGGTTGACGTTGTAATTGCCGCGGTACTGGATGCCGGTGTCCTGAATGTTCGCGTTGTTCACTGAGCCGGGGTCGGCCATTGCGTGGGAGCAGCCGAGAAGGGCGAGCAGCACAAGGGTGCGATTCATCTTATTGGCCTCCAGCCATGCGGGTCAGCGGAGCAAGGCCGGAGCTCATTGCGCGATTGACGGTGTTGGAGATCGAACCGCCAGCGCCGCCGCCGTGACCGCCGTTCATGCCGGGCATGCCGTTGGGGTTGGTGAGTGTGTTCATGCCCGGCATGTTTGCCGTAGGCGTGGTGATGTTGCCGCGAATCGAAGAGCCGCTGGCGACACTGGCAAAGTCACCGTCATTGAGCTCGGTGCTGCTCGTCGCTTGATTGATGCGGGCCGAAGGGTTGGCGTTGACGGTCGTTGGGTAGGGGTCTTTGCCGCCGCTGCGACCAATAGGGATAGGCTGTACATCGCGGTTGAGGACGATAACGCCGTTGCCTTCGGCCTGAACGTTGAAACTGAGGATTGTGCTGGCTGCTGATCCGATCAGCAGGAGGCAGGTCAAGCTTTTATTGAAGTTCCCCACGGCGGCAATTCCTTCTTCAGTGGGCTGGCCCTAGTCAGCGTTGGGAAGGAAAGAGCGAAAGCTGTGCCGCTTTTTGATTGTTGCGCAATATCAATGAGTTAAGGCGAAGACGGGCATGCCTGATGCGCAAGCTGTTTCATCGTTGAAACACGTACAGGATTGCCGACCGGTCTATTGGCTGAGCAATGCTCTGGAACACGGGTTTGCGGCGGGGTGTTTCAACGGCGTAACAACCGGTGTGACAAAGCGATGAATGCCGTTGAAACGGGCACTTTGCACTCGCGCGAGTGTTTCAGGAATGGACACTTTTGCCCCAAAGCAGGGGTAAACAGTGGGGAAGTTGGCCCGAATGCCCTTACTCGTCCAGCAAAGTCGCCACAGCGGCAAAGGCTTGCGTCTGGCGCTCGGACCAGTCGCCCTGAATGATCTGGAACGGCTGTCGATGTTGCTCAAGCCAGTCGCGAGTGGCTCGATAGAACCCAAGGCGCTCATCCAGATCCGGCTGGCAGCGCTGGCCGTCATCGGTCCAGTCGATCTGTTCCGGAGACAGCAAAAGATGCAGATCGTAATGTCGCGCCAGCAATTGCGGTTCAAGCCACGTCGGGCAGTCGCCAAACAGGGTCTGGCTCCAGAGGATGTTGCTCAGCAGGTGGGTGTCGAGAATCAGCAGCGACGGCTTTTGCGCTCGCGCCTGATCTTCCCATTGCAGTTGGCCGCTGGCGATCTCGGGAATGTCCGCCAGACAGGTGTCACGGGGATTCTGCTCGATGAACCAGCGTACATACTCGTCCACCCGCAGTCCGCCGAACCGTTGCTGAAGGCCTGCCGCCAGCCAGCTCTTGCCAGTGGATTCGGGGCCGGTCAAAACCACGACCTTCAAGTACGCAACGCCGGATCGGCGCGCCATTCGCGCCAGCCCTGAATCGCAATCAGCGTAAACAGTGCATACAGGGCGGCGGTCAGGTAAAGCCCCTTGTAGAGGAACAAGCCGACAAAAATCACATCAAGCACAAACCACAGTGCCCAGCATTGCAGGCGTTTTTGTGCCATCCATAACTGCGCGACCAGGCTGAAACCGGTGAGCGCGGCGTCCAGCCACGGTTGCGCGGCGTCAGTCCAGTGGGCCATGGCCGCCCCGAGCAGGACACTGCCGACAGCGCCAACACTCAGGCCAAGCAACACCGAACGAGTATCCAGACGCGTGACCTCCCGCCCGTCATGCATCGTCCCCGCACGCGTCCACTGCCACCAGCCGTAGAGTTGCAACGCGGCGTAGATTACTTGCAGCAACATGTCCGAATACAGCTTCACTTCAAAGAAGATCCAGCTATAGAGCAACACCATGACCAGGCCGATCGGCCAGCACCACGGATTCTGTTTGACCGTCAGCCACACGGCGATCACACCGAGAGCGGCGGCAAACAGTTCAAGCCCGGACATGGGGGTTCCTTGGGGGAGTTGAAGACGGGGGCGGATTGTACCGAGAAAACCTGTGGGAGTGAGCCTGCTGAAAATTTAGCTCGCTCCCACAGGTTATGTGTTACACGCGGAACTGGCGCAGGAGGTTGTTTAACTGTTCGCTCAATTGTCCGAGTCGCACGCTGGCGACACTCGACTGCTCCGCCGCCAGCGCCGTGCTGTGAGACAAACCGGCCGCTTGCGTGACGTTCTGATTGATGTCCTCGACCACATGCGCCTGTTGCAGTGTGGCACTGGCAATTGATGCATTCAGGCCATTGAGGTTGCGCAGTGCCTGGCCGATGGCATTCAGGCTTGCACCCGCCAGCCCGGCCTGTTCAATGGTTAATTGCGAAGCTTTGCTGCTCTCGCCGATCACCTTGACTGCCGCCTCGGAGTGGTTTTGCAGGCGCTCGATCATCGATTGGATTTCCGCCGTCGACTTCTGCGTACGCTGTGCCAGCAAGCGCACTTCATCCGCGACCACGGCAAACCCTCGGCCCTGTTCGCCAGCCCGTGCCGCTTCAATGGCCGCGTTGAGCGCCAGCAGATTGGTCTGCTCGGCAATCGAGCGAATCACTTCCAGCACACTGCCGATCTGGGTGCTTTCGGCGGCGAGGGTACGAATCACTTCCACCGCCTGATCAATGGTGCCGGATAGCTTGTCGATCTGTTGCAGGCTGCCGTCGATGTTGATCTGGCCCTGTTGCGCCTGCGCTTCGGCGTCACGCATTTCAGCGGCCGCATGTTCGGCGTTTTTCGCCACATCCTGCACGCCGTAGGTCACTTCGTTGATTGCGGTGGCCACCAGTTCCATCTGTTGCGATTGCTGCTGGCTGCGTTGCTGAGCCTGGGAAGCATCATTGCCCAGTTCGCTGGACGACTGGCCCAGCGCACTGGCCGACACCTGCAACTCACCAATCACTCCGCGCAATTTGGCGGTGAAGGCGTTGAAGTGATGTGCGAGTTCCGTGACTTCATCCTTGCCGTGGGTATCGAGGCTGCGGGTGAGGTCGCTTTCGCCGCTGGCGATGTTGGCCATGGCGTTCACGGTTTCCTGCAACGGGCGCACGATGCTGCGCGCGATCATGATGACCAGCAATGCCATGATCAGGGCAATCACCAGGCCGATCACCGTCGCCTTGATCATTTGGCCCTGAAATTCGGCCTGCACATCATCGACATAAACGCCGGAACCGAGCACCCAGCCCCAAGGCTCGAACAGTTTCACGTAGGAGGTTTTAGCCACCGGCTCACTGGCGCCCGGTTTCGGCCACCGGTAATCGACCATGCCGGCGCCTTTGCTCTTGGCGATGGCGACCATTTCGTTAAACACGGCAAAGCCATCCGGATCGCGGATCGCCGAGAGATTCTGGCCTTCAAGCTTGGGATTGGTCGGGTGCATGACCATGACGGGCGTGAGGTCGTTGATCCAGAAATAGTCGCTCTGGTCGTAACGCAGGCCCCGAATGGCGGTGAGTGCCTGTTTCTGCGCGGCTTCCTTGGTCAGGGTGCCAGCTGTTTCCAGATCGTGGTAGTACGTCAATAAACCACTGGCGGTCTGCACCACGTGCTGGGTTTTCTGGGCCTTGGCTTGATACAGGTCGTCGTGAATCTGCTTGAGCATCAACACGCCCAAGGTCAGCAACATGACCACCGCCACAATCAAGATGAGCCACAAGCGTCGGCTGATCGACACACTGCGCAAGCTGTTCATAACGCTGTCACTCCGGATTCTTTTTCTTGTAATAAACGACCGCCAGCATCCAACCACGATTCCGTGGGCGGGCATACGCGACCCAAGTCGTATAACGCGGCAGCGCTATTAAGGCTTGTCTGTTAGGATTTCGGCCCCGCGCGTGAAAACCTGAATCCAAGTTGCTATTTCACGGAATTTTGACTGTTTCGTGTGGATCCTGTGTGCGCGGAATCGGTACAGCAACAACCAGCTACGCTGATCGCAGTGAACGAAAGAAAAATACTATCGGGGCATGCCGGCGTGCATCGCTCTTTGGGGGATTGATGGATCTTTGGATGGCCTTGCAGGCACTGATACTAGGCGTTGTAGAAGGGCTGACGGAGTTTTTGCCCATTTCCAGTACCGGACACCAGATCATCGTTGCCGACTTGCTCGACTTCGGCGGCGAACGAGCCATGGCGTTCAACATCATCATCCAGCTCGGCGCGATCCTCGCGGTGGTCTGGGAGTTTCGTCGCAAGATTCTCGATGTGGTGGTTGGCTTGCCGACGCAACCCAGCGCGCGGCGTTTCACCGCCAACCTGCTGATCGCTTTTCTGCCCGCCGTGGTGCTGGGCGTGATCTTTGCCGATCTGATCCACGAGTACCTGTTCAACCCGATCACCGTCGCTGCTGCGCTGGTGGTGGGCGGCATCATCATGTTGTGGGCTGAGCAGCGTCAGCATGAGGTGCACGCGGAAACGGTCGATGAGATTCGCTGGATGGACGCGCTGAAAATCGGTTTCGCCCAGTGCCTGGCGATGATTCCCGGCACGTCGCGTTCCGGCTCGACGATCATTGGCGGCCTGTTGTTCGGCCTGTCGCGCAAAACAGCCACCGAGTTTTCGTTCTTCCTCGCGATGCCGACCATGGTCGGTGCTGCGGTTTACTCGGGCTACAAGTACCGCGATCTGTTTGTGCCGGCGGACTTCCCGGTGTTTGCCATCGGGTTCGTCACCGCGTTCATCTTCGCCATGATCGCCGTGCGTGGGTTGCTCAAGTTCATCGGCAGCCACAGCTATGCGGCATTTGCCTGGTACCGGATCGTGTTCGGCCTGGTCATTCTGGCGACGTGGCAGTTTGGCTGGGTGGACTGGTCGGCGGCCAAGCCATGAATGATTCCCGCGCACGCCGCCCTGAAGGTCGCCCGTCCGGTGGCAGTATTCAAAACCTCAAGCTGAAGCTGCTGGTGCTGCTGATTGTCTGCGCGCTGCCGGTGTTCGGATCGCTGTCGATGTGGTTGCGCGGGATCTCGCTGGTCCCGCTGGCGGCGTATGGCGTCGTCAGCGTGCTGGCGTTCTTTATGTATTGGGCCGACAAACGCAAGGCTCGCACCGATGCGTGGCGCACGCCGGAAAACATCCTCCACGCAGTGGAACTGGCCGGAGGGTGGCCGGGCGCACTGGTCGCCCAGCAAGTGTTCCGGCACAAGACGCGCAAGGTGTCGTTTCAGGTGCTGTTCTGGGTGATCGTCTTGTTGCACCAGGTGTTCTGGATTGATCAGCTGTTTCTCGGTTCGAACCTGTTATCGCTGTACTAATAAAGATGCCCCCGTGTAGGAGCTGCCGAAGGCTGCGATCTTTTGACCTGATTGTAAAAAACCAGATCAAAAGATCGCAGCCTTCGGCAGCTCCTACAGGGATCGGGTTTACAGCAATAATCCGATCTGTGTCTTTTTGGGCAACTTGCCTACTACCAACTGATGCGAGCGTTGCAGCAACCCCTGCAACTCCTCGGCGCCCAGCGGGTAGGGCGGGTGCATGATGATCCACTGCGCCCGCGCCAGGTACGGCGCCGGGTGAATGCCCGGGCGATCGCAATGGCCGAGAAACAGATCCTTGTCGACCTTGAACGCCAGCGAATCTCCGCGCAGCCCCTGCAAGGCAAACATCTTGTTGCCGGCAATCGAAAACACGCGCACGCCACCCCACTTGTAGTCTTCGCGCGCACCGGGTAATCCCAGGCAAAACGCGGCAACGTCCGCCTCGCTCATTTTTGCCTTTTTCATAACAACCGCTCCCCACAGGCATTGAACGATTCGACCAGATGATCGATCCACGCGCGCACCGCCGGCATCACCCCGCGACGATGCGGATAGACCGCTTGCAACCAGCCACCGGGCAGCGACCACTCGGGTAGCAATTGCACGAGTGTGCCGTTTTGCAGTTCCTCCTCGCAGTACATCATCGGCAGCAATGTGAAGCCCTGGCCGGCCAGCACACAGGCCTTGCGCACAATAAAGTCATCGATGCCCAGCCGAGCTTCCATGTTCAACTCGAAACTCTTGCCCTGTTGATCGAACAACCGCACGTGAACCATGCGATCGGCCTCCAGAGCGCCAAGCACCGGCAGACTCCTCAGATCCTGCGGATGGCTGATCGACGCCCCCTGAGTAAACGCCGGGCTGGCCACCACCACCATTTGTGCCTGACGCAGACGCCGGGTCACCAGCAACGGATCTTCATCGCCGTGTTCACGCACGCGCAGGGCGACATCAAAGCCTTCAGCGACCAGATCGACCCGGCGGTTGACCAACACCACTTCCAGTTGCACCTGGGGGAACTTGCCGAGGAATTCGCTGATGACCCACGGCAACATTTCCCGGGCCAGACCCGTTGGGCAGGACACACGCAAGCGTCCTCGTGGCTCACTCGACATGCTTGCCACTGCCTCGTCAGCCATTTCCGCTTCCAGCAACATCGCCTGACAGTGGCGCAAATAGCGCTCACCGACAGCGGTGAGATTCAACTGCCGGGTGGTACGTTGCAGCAAGCGGGCGCCGAGGCGTTCTTCTAGTTCAGCGATGCGGCGCGACAATCGCGACTTGGGAATGCCCAGCAATCGCCCGGCGGCCGCAAAGCCGCCGGCCTCGACGACTTTGGCGAAATAGTAGAGATCGTTGAGGTCTTGCATCGTAGAGAATCCGACTGTTCTATCAGTGGGACAAACTATCGCATTGTCGGCGGCTAATCATCCATTGGTTTCTTCCGTAGGATTGTCTCCATTCCGTCGCCACCGGCGATTCATTCCAGGGGATTCCACATGAAACTGCTGCATATCGATTCGAGCATTCTGGGCGACAACTCGGCTTCCCGTCAGTTGAGCAGCCAAGTCGTCAAAGCCTGGCAAGTCGCTGAGCCAAGCGTCGTGGTGACCTACCGTGACCTCGCCGCTGACGCCATCAGCCACTTCTCGTCGACCACCCTGGTGGCCGCCGGCACCACCGCTGAACTGCGCGACGCCGCCCAACAGCACGAGGCCGAACTGAGCGCTTCGACGTTGGCCGAATTCATCGCTGCCGACGCGGTAGTCATCGCTGCACCGATGTACAACTTCACCGTGCCGACCCAACTCAAAGCGTGGATCGACCGTGTTGCCGTTGCCGGTCAAACTTTCCGTTACACCGAAGCCGGCCCTGAAGGCCTGTGCGGCGGCAAGAAAGTGGTGATCGTGTCCACCTCCGGCGGCATTCATGCCGGCCAGGCCAGCGGTATCGCTCACGAAGAATATCTGAAGCTGGTACTGGGCTTCCTCGGCATCACTGACATCGAAATTGTCCGTGCCGAAGGCTTGGCGTATGGCGACGAAGTGCGCAACAACGCCATGACCGCCGCTCAAGCGAAGATCAGCGAGCAGTTGTTCGCCGCCGCGTAAGGCTTGCGTAAAGAACAGCTCTCGTTCAGGCAATCCCCCGAAAACTCTGTATTCTGGTTCCGCAAGGGCCAGATACGGAGTTTTTTGTTTCTGACTGTTACATAATCTGGCCCGGGTTGTGCAGTCAAGCGATCAGCGTCTGAGTGCAGTGGTGAGCCGGAGTACCGAATCCCCGGCGTTTCCGGCCTTCACAACGCAATGGATCTTTCGATTGAGTAACAACAGGGTAGGGCAGCCCATGATGCGTCTTTGTGCAACGTTACTGATTTGCCTGCTCGGCAGCCTGAATTCAGTGCAAGCTGCGCCGGGGCGCCATCCTGTCTGGAGCGTCGGTTACCACGAGATGACGTTCCTCGATCCGTTGGATCTGCAACCGATGCGCGCCATTGCGTTCTATCCTTCCAGCGACCGCGAACATATGAGCCTGCTCGAAGGTTATTCAGTCGAGGCCGGCGAAGATACCAAAGTCGCCATGGGCCGTTTTCCGATGTTGATGTTGTCCCATGGCAACACCGGCACGCCACTGGCGCTGCACGACCTTGCCACCTCGCTTGCGCGCAAAGGTTTTGTGGTGGTGGCGGTGATTCATCCCGGTGACAACTCCAAGGATCACAGCCGACTCGGCACACTGAGCAATCTCTACGGGCGGCCAATCCAGATTTCCGAAGCGATTACGGCAACCCTTGGCGACTCCATGCTGGCGCCGTTCGTCAATGCCGATCAGGTTGGTGTGATCGGTTATTCGGCTGGAGGCGAGACGGCGTTGATTCTGTCAGGGGCGCAACCGGATCTGGATCGCCTGCGCCGTTATTGCCAGGAACGCCCGGACGATCGTGACGCCTGCAACACTCAGGGCGAACTCATCGTTGATCGTGATGACCTGCAGCCGGTGGCCGATCCACGCGTGCATGCGTTGCTGTTGATGGCGCCACTGAGCCTGAAGTTCGGCCGCCATACCCTGGCTGATGTGCATGTGCCAGTGCTGCTTTACAGCGGCGATGGCGACAAACTCGTTGCGTTCGATAAAAACGCTGCGGCACTGGCGCGTAAACTGCCGACTGCGCCCGACTTCAAGTTACTGGCCGGGGCAGGGCACTTTGTGTTTATGGCGCCGTGTAATGAAGAGCAGATCATCGCCATGCCGGCGCTGTGTACCGATGCTGATGGGGTTGATCGGGAAGATATCCATCGCAATCTGATCTCGGAGGCCGGACGGTTCTTTGCGCATACGCTGGGCAGGCCGACGCGGGCGGGGATGCAGACGGCAGATCAATAAACGATCTTTTGCTTTTAAGCCATCGCCCGGCGCTTGAGCAGCAGGGTCAACCCCAAGCCCGTCACCGACAACAGCGCTGCACTAAAGAAAATCCACGAATATCCCAGATTCAACGCTACCGCTCCCATCAACGGCCCGGCAATCGCCAGCGCCAGATCGAAGAACACCGCATAAGCACTCAACCCGGCGCCACGGCTGGAGTTGGGCACCTGCTTGATCGCTTCGACCCCCAGCGCCGGATACACCAGTGAAAGCCCGAACCCGGCCAATCCCGCGCCGATCAGTGCAAACGCGGTTGACGGCGCGAGCCACAACATCACCAGGCCCATGGTTTCCACGGTCATGCAGATGATCGCCGAATTGAAACCGCCGAAACGGCCAATGGCCGAAATAAACATCAACCGCGAGAGGATGAAGCACACCCCGAACACCGTCAGGCAATACGCCGCGCCACTCCAGCCACGGTTGAGGTAATACAGGGTGATAAACGTGGTCAGCGTGCCGTAGCCGATCGAGGCCAGGCTCAAGCTGGCACCAAACGGGGCAATGCGGCCAAACACGGCCCAAAACGGCAGGCGCTCGCCACGCACCACCGGCACCGAAGGTTTGTTGCGGATCAATACCAGCGCACCCGCCGCCAGCACCGACAGTGCAATGCCCAGACTGGCGAAACCATATTCGGCAACCATGACCACACCCAGTGGCGCGCCAATGGCAATCGCGCCGTATGACGCGATGCCGTTCCAGCCGATCGACCTTGCTGTGTGCTCGACACCGACCTGACCCATGCACCAACTGATGGTGCCGACACCGATCAGTCCCTGCGCAACGCCCAGCAGCAAGCGCCCGACAATCAGAATCAACAGGCTCGGCAGCGGATAGCTTTGCAGCAAGGTCGAAATCAGCGTCAACCCGCCACTGAGCACAATCCCGATCAAGCCATAAACGATCGCCCGTTTGGTGCCGACGGTATCCGACATGCGCCCGGCCATCGGTCGACTGAGCAGGGTGGCCAGGTACTGCGAGCCTATGACCAGCCCGGCGATGATCGCGCTGAAACCCAACTGTTCGTGCACGTAACCGGGCAACACCGCAATTGGCAGACCGATGCAGAGGAAGGCAATAAAGGTATAGAAAACGATAGAGACGATCTGCAGGGTGATCGCCATGGAGCTTTGCGGTGGCAGTTGCTGCGCAGACATGAGGACTCGTTCGCGGGCGGCGGTGGGAGAGTCGGCATCATGGCTTGGGCCTGAAATAAAAGAAAGCAGGCTAACGATCAAAGAACGATCATGCCGTATCCGGAAATGCAAAAAGCCCCGTCACATGGACAGGGCTTTCAGTTAGCGCAAATTGCTACTTAGAACACCACACCCTGACTACGCAGGTAGTCATCATAGGTGCCGCTGAAGTCGGTCACGCCGTCCGGGCTCAGCTCGATGATGCGCGTGGCCAGGGACGATACGAACTCACGGTCGTGGCTGACAAAGATCAACGTACCCGGATAGTTTTCCAGCGCCAGGTTCAGCGCCTCGATCGATTCCATGTCCAAGTGGTTGGTCGGTTCGTCCATGATCAGCACGTTCGGCTTTTGCAGGATCAGCTTGCCGAATAGCATGCGACCTTGTTCACCACCGGAAATCACTTTGACCGACTTGAGGATCTCGTCGTTGGAGAACAGCATGCGACCCAAAGTACCGCGAATCATCTGCTCGCCCTGAGTCCACTGACCCATCCAGTCGAACAGGGTGACGTCGTCTTCGAAGTCGTGCGCGTGATCCTGAGCGTAGTAGCCCAGTTCCGCGGCGTCGGTCCACTTGATGCTACCGGCATCCGGCGTGAGCTCGTTGACCAGAGTACGCAGCAGGGTGGTTTTGCCGATACCGTTCGGGCCAATGATCGCCACGCGCTCGCCCGCTTCAACCTGGAAGCTGAAGTCTTTGAACAACGGCTTGCCGTCGAAACCTTTGGCCATTTTTTCGACCATGACCGCCTGGCGGTGCAGCTTCTTGTTCTGATCGAAGCGGATGAACGGGCTGACACGGCTCGAAGGCTTGACTTCAGCCAGCTGGATCTTGTCGATCGCCTTGGCGCGGGAAGTAGCCTGCTTGGCTTTCGAGGCGTTGGCCGAGAAGCGGCTGACGAACGATTGCAGCTCGGAAATCTGTGCTTTCTTCTTGGCGTTGTCCGACAGCAGTTGCTCGCGGGACTGGGTCGCCACGGTCATGTACTCGTCGTAGTTGCCCGGGAACAGGCGCAGCTCGCCGTAGTCCAGGTCAGCCATGTGGGTGCACACGCTGTTCAGGAAGTGACGGTCGTGAGAGATGATGATCATCAGGCTGTTACGCTGGGTCAGGATGTTTTCCAGCCAGCGAATGGTGTTGATGTCCAGGTGGTTGGTCGGTTCGTCGAGCAACAGTACTTCCGGATCGGAAAACAGCGCCTGAGCCAGCAAGACACGCAGTTTCCAGCCTGGCGACACTTCGCTCATCGGGCCGAAATGCTGTTCGATGCCGATACCCAGGCCCAACAGCAGCTCACCGGCACGGGATTCGGCGGTGTAGCCGTCCATTTCAGCGAATTCGGTTTCCAGCTCGGCTACCGCCATGCCGTCTTCTTCGCTCATTTCCGGCAGCGAGTAGATGCGGTCGCGCTCGGCCTTGACCTTCCACAGCTCTTCGTGACCCATGATCACGGTGTCGATCACGGTGAATTCTTCGTAAGCGAACTGGTCCTGGCGCAACTTACCCAGGCGTACGTTCGGCTCAAGCATGACCTGGCCGCCGGACGGGTCGAGGTCGCCGCCGAGGATTTTCATGAAGGTCGACTTGCCGCAACCGTTGGCGCCGATCAGGCCGTAACGGTTGCCCGCGCCAAATTTGACCGAAACGTTTTCGAAGAGCGGCTTGGCGCCGAACTGCATCGTGATGTTAGCTGTAGAGATCAAGAGTTATTCCTGCGAAGCATTCTGAGTAGCGAGGGTGCGGCTGGAGCGCTTGGCCCGAGTCAAAGTGCGCTGAAGCGGGGAAGTCCCGTCATCAACCAAGGGGGGCGCGTAAAGTTTGGCGGCGATTGTACTGGTCTGGCTCTTTAAACGATAGGGCGAAGACGCCACGAGTGTCGATTGGCGCAATCACGGGACAGTTTTTCACAGATGAAGGTTCACTATCGGTTACAAAGTGTGGCTAAAATGCCAGCCATTCACCCAGCGCCCTAGAGCGGCGCGGGCTCAAGGACGTGCCATTTTGTAATCAGACCACTGCATCAGACGCTGGGCCTCAGGCCGCCAGGCGCGCAGTTTTTTTACTTCTGACGTGTGACGATTTCCGTGAAACTCATCATTGCTGCTATTTATGTCATTTCCATTGCATACGTCCACTTGCGTGGCCGCGTGCGGCACAAGCTGGGCCGGCAGTTGAGTGACCACTCGACGTTTCTCGCGCCGATCAACTGCTTTCTGTACCTGTTCTCGAAAAAGCCGAACCAACCGTATCTCGATCCGTCCGAGTTTCCCGATCTGAGCCCGTTGCAGGCGCACTGGGAAGAAATTCGCGAAGAAGGACAGAACCTGCTCCGTGCCGGCGAGATCAAGCGTTCGAACCAGTACGACGATGTCGGCTTCAACTCGTTCTTCAAAAGCGGCTGGAAGCGTTTCTACCTCAAGTGGTACGGCGAAAGTCATCCGTCGGCGATGAAGTTGTGTCCGCGCACCACCGAGCTGGTGCAAAGCATCGGTTCGATCAAGGCTGCGATGTTCGCCGAACTGCCGCCGGGTTCCAAACTGGTACGCCATCGTGATCCGTACGCCGGCTCCTACCGCTATCACCTGGGTCTGGAAACGCCCAATGATGCCGGTTGCTACATCAATGTCGACGGGGAGAACTACCACTGGCGCGATGGCGAGGCGGTAATGTTCGATGAAACCTTCATTCATTACGCAGAAAACACCACCGACAAGAACCGGATCATCCTGTTCTGTGACATCGAACGTCCGATGAAGTATCGCTGGGCCGCAGCGTTCAATAGCTGGTTCAGCCGCACGGTGATGTCGGCAGCGGGTGCGCCGAACGATTCGGGTGACCGGACCGGTGGGATCAACCGGTTGTTTACCAAAATCTACAAGATCCGTTTGCGTGGTAAAGAGCTGAAAAAGCGTAATCGTGCACGGTATTACATGGAGAAGTGGGCGATCTTCGGCGGTTTGCTGGCGGTCTTCATCCTGATCTGATTGACGCGCCGCCCCCCGTTCACTGTAGGAGCTGCGGCACGCTGCGATCTTTTGATCTTGGCCCTTAAAAACAGGATCAAAAGATCGCAGCGTGCCGCAGCTCCTACATGAAAAGTGACTGTCTCAAAAGCAACCTGTCAGTTGCCTGACAATCCGCCAGTTGTCATTCCCCGGAGGCTTTCTTGGTTCGCTTGGCCGGCGCAGCTTTGCTGGCTGCCTTGGTCTTCGGTTTAGCCGGCGCCTTGCCACCCAGGCTGCGTTTAAGCAACTCGGTCAGGTCGATCACATCGGCAGTCTTGCGCTCTTCCTCGCCGCCCACCGTTTCAACATCCTCGATCTTGCCTTCGTGGGCCTTTTTCTCCACCAACGCCATGATCTTGTCTTCAAATTCGTCGTTGTAGTCTTCGGGCTTCCAGTCCCCGCTCATGTCCTCAACCAACCGTTTGGCCATGTCCAACTCACCTTTGGCCAGTTGTGGCTTGGTGACCTCGCTGCCAAGTTCCAGTTGATCAAGGCCGCGTACCTCTTGCGGCCAACGCAATTTGACCAGCACCAACGCCGACTCCAGAGGCATCAACGCCGCCAGATACTGGCGTGCATGCAAAACCACGCGGGCGAGGGCAACTTTGTTGGTCTTGCTCAGGGTTTCTCGCAGCAACGCGTAGACCTTACCGCCGCGCTTGTCCGGCGCCAGGTAGTAGGGCGTGTCGATGTTCTGTAGCGGAATCTGCTCGGCGTCGACAAAGGAAAAGATGTCGATGGTCTGGGTCGAGACCGGGTGCGCCGAGCGGATTTCCTCTTCGCTGAGCACCACATAACGGCCTTTTTCGTAGGCCACGCCTTTGACGATATTTTCCTTGGTGACTTCCTTGCCGGTCACCTTGTTCACGCGTTTGTACCCCACCGGGTCCATGCTGCGGCTGTCGAGCCAGTCGAAGTCCACGCCTTGGGACGACGTCGCTGAAACCAGCGCAACGGGGATATGCACGAGTCCGAAACTGATTGCGCCTTTCCAGATTGCCCGAGCCATGGTGAGTTCTCCGAGTGATGTTCAGGTGACCTGTGGCTCGCGGCGAAAGTTTCCAATGAATGCGGCGGTTTCGGATGACTTGGTCAAGCCGTGTTACATGTTGTTTAAGGCTGACGGGTTAACAAATCCGAACCCACGGCGTAGCGTGCACTCGAAGGCTCTATTCCACGCACACCGAGAGGCCATCCCATGAACCGATTTCTAATTGGCGTCGCCGTCCTGACACTCAGTGGTGGTCTGGTTCATGCGGACGTCGTGCTGGCGCAGAGTCCGGCCGGCAACAGCAACAATCCCTACAACAGCCCGATCCGCCGGGCCAACCCCAACAGCATGCAGGGCACCCAGCCCAGTGCCCCGCCAATCCGCGCGCCGAACACCGTTCCTGCACCACGTCAGCCCACAGTCGAAAACCGAGGTATTGGCAACGGCCAGCCGATTCGTTCGGTGCCAAGTACGCCACCTACATTCATTCCCAATCCACCTTCGCGAAGCACCAACACTAATCGTTGAACGGCAGGGCCGAGTTTCTGCCAGCCTTTGAAACAGACAAAAGGAATCGTGCATGTTGCGTAAAACCCTTCTAGCCACCCTTTGCGCCGGCGCACTGATCAGTGCTCCGGCGTTCGCCGCGGCCCCCAAGGAGCTGCAAAGCGAGCAGGGCACCCTTGAAGTCACCACGATTGCCCAGGGACTCGAGAATCCATGGGCGCTGGCCTTCCTGCCGGATCGTCAAGGCATGCTGGTGACTGAACGACCGGGTAACCTGCGAGTGGTTGGCGCGGACGGCAATCTGTCGGCACCGATAAGCGGTGTGCCCAAGGTCTGGGCCAAGGGACAGGGCGGATTGCTGGATGTCGTCTTGTCACCGGACTTCAAACAGGATCGCCTGGTTTACCTGTCATACGCCGAGGGTGGCGGAGCGGGGGACAAGGCCGGGACGGCGGTGGGGCGCGGCTATTTGTCGGATGACCTGAAAACGCTGAAGGACTTCAAAGTCATTTTCCGCCAGGAGCCTAAGCTCTCCACCGGCAACCACTTCGGTTCGCGTCTGGTGTTTGATCGCGACGGCTATCTGTTCATCACCCTGGGCGAAAACAACGACCGGCCGACTGCTCAGGATCTCGACAAGCTGCAGGGCAAAATCGTACGGATTTATCCGGACGGCAAGGTCCCGGACGACAATCCGTTCGTGGGGCAGTCCGGCGTGCGGCCGGAAATCTGGTCTTACGGCATTCGCAACCCGCAGGGTGCGGCGCTCAACCCGTGGACCGGCACAGTTTGGGAAAACGAACACGGGCCGCGTGGTGGCGATGAGGTAAATATCATCGAACGCGGGAAAAACTACGGGTGGCCGCAGGCGACTCACGGCATCAACTATTCGCTGCAGCCAATCCCGGAAGCCAAAGGCAAAAGTGTCGAAGGTGCGGTTGATCCGCACCATGTGTGGGAAAAGTCACCGGGCGTTTCGGGAATGGCGTTCTACGATGGCGATCGGTTCAAGCCGTGGCAACACAACGCGTTTATCGGCGCTTTGGTTTCTCAAGAGTTGATTCGATTGCAGTTCGATGGCGACAAGGTTGTGCATGAGGAACGCTTGCTCGGTGAGCTCAAGCAACGGATCAGGGATGTACGGCAAGGCCCTGACGGTTATCTCTATGTGCTGACTGACGAGTCCGATGGTTCGCTGTACAGGATCGGTCTGAAATAGCGCCGTGCCGGACAGGTGAGGGGAGGTGCCCCTCACCTTGGGTTCAGCGCGCATTGCGGCTGTACAAAATTACGGCAGCCCGTAACTTTCCCCGTCCAAACCGGCACATCTTCTCGAATTCCCCGTGACTGACCGGCACATGCTGGCAGTCCATGGGTTGTCGATGCTGGCTGTGATCGACATCCGGGTCGTGCAGGTAAACGAAATCCTCATCACAGTCAGTCACCACCACCCAGTGCGGTGACTTGGATCGGGTCAGGCGATAGCTGCTGATCAGCACTAGCGGCTGCCCACCTGCATCAAGCAAGCGCGGCAAATCGAGTGGTGCACCGATCACGCGCTCCACATCGGTGTCCTGCAACTGCGCAGTGAACTCCTCGTGAACCAGGCGCATGACGTCTTTTTTATGCTCATCGCGCACTCCGTCAAGAAACAACGGTCCGGCCAGGCTCAGCTCAAGACGTACCCGAAAACCGCGCTTCCATGCCGCGAGTGCCAACCCTTGCGGACTGCACCCGCCATGACCCGAAGTCATGAACACGGTCGTTGCCTCGCGCCAGATCTGCAACTCCTCGCGTCGCTCCAACAAACGCTCCGCGTGCAGTGCGCCCATGGCCATCAACAGACACGCCGGGCCACAGGTGAAGTCTGTGGTTTGCCCGTACCAGGGCACCTTGATGTTCCGCGAGTCCCGGTGCTGAAGAATGCGTTTTTCCAGGCGCAGCGCATCCGCATGGTCCTCGTAGTAATCGTGAATCAAGGCGAAACGCCGGTAGCCGTTGCGTTCGTACAGAGCAATGGCGGCGGGGTTGTCAGTACGCACCTCCAGGCGCAGGTACGCGCAATCATGGTCCAGCGCGCAGGCCTCGATCCGTTGCAGCAGTTGCTTGCCCAGACCGGTGCCGCGAGCCTCGGTAGCAATTGCGATGGAGTAAAGCCGTGCCAGTGACGTCCCCCGATGAAACAGCACCAGCGCGTAACCCAGCAATTGCCCATCACGCTCGGCTACCAACAATTGCGCGTGGGCCCGGGTGATCATCCACTGAAAGCTGCGACTGGTGAGCCGATCTGTGGTGAAACATTGCATTTCCAATGCCAGCAGCGCCGGCAGATCTTCAACTACCGCCAAACGAAAAACAGCACTCATATGACCACCGTAAAAGTTGCGTAACGAAACGGGACTTTCGAAAAACTTCGTGCTTAATAGAAAAGGTCTTGTTCTCCAACGGATCAATCTCTATGTCAGCGGTACAGGGTCATTGGCGCGAAGTATCGGAGCAAAGTTTGCCGGCGGCAACTTATTTAAATTCAGCGGTTAGAGCATCCAGTCAAGTGTTGATCATTGTCGAGCGCAAGGAAGATTGGGCTTCATATTTCCCCAGCGACGACATCATCACAGCGCAGGAATACCTGGAGCAAACCCGTGAAAGCGAGTCGGGAAAACGTGTGCAGGTGATCAACCTGTGCCGCAGCTACAAGTACCTGGGCCACGGATATTACTGCTCACTGCTGGCGGAGGCACGGGGGCACAAGGTGATTCCGTCGGTGCGCACAATCAGCGAACTGACCAAGAAGTCACTCTACGGCCTGGCGCTGGATGATCTCGATAAAACCCTGGAAAAAGCCCTTAGCCATCACCTTTACAGTGATACCGAAGGTTTTACCCTGACCCTTTATTTCGGCAAAACGCATATCGAGCCATTACAGGATCTGGCCCGTCAGTTGTTTGAAGTATTTCCCTGTCCGATATTGTTAGTTGAGTTCAAACGAACCAACGGCTGGCACATCGAAGGTATAAAGTCCGGCGCCTTGCACAAGTTGCGTGATGATCAGGAAGATCAGTTCGCCAATGCACTGGACGGCTTCAGCCGTAAAGTCTGGCGGGTGCCGCGTTCGCCACAAGTGGCCCGTTATGACCTAGCGATCCTGCACGACCCACAAGAGGCGTTGCCGCCGTCCAACCCCCGGGCGCTGGAGAATTTCATTCGGGTCGGCAAGACCATGGGCATCGACGTCGAACTGATCGAGCGCAAAGATTACGCGCGACTGGCCGAGTACGACGGCCTGTTGATCCGCGAAACCACCAGCGTCGACAACCACACCTACCGGTTCGCCAAGAAAGCCGAAAGCGAAGGACTGGTGGTGATGGATGACCCGACGTCGATCCTGCGCTGCACCAACAAGGTTTACCTCACCGATCTGCTCAACAGCCATCAACTGGGTATGCCCGCCACCGAGATTCTCTACAAGGAGCGACCCGAAGACTTCGAACGGGTGGGCGAGCGCCTGGGCTTTCCGTTGGTGCTGAAGATCCCCGACGGCTGTTTTTCCCGTGGTGTGATCAAGGTGGAAAGTCAGCAGGCGCTGCTCGAAGCCACGGCCGAACTGTTTGAACACTCGGTGCTGTTGCTGGCCCAGGAGTTTTTCTACACCGAGTACGACTGGCGCATTGGTGTCCTCAACCGCAAACCGATCTTTGCCTGCCAATATTTCATGTCCAAGGGACACTGGCAGATCTACAACCACAAGGCCAAGGGCCAGGACGTCAACGGCGAATGCCGGACACTGGCCGTCCACGAGGCACCCCGCGCGGTGGTGGAGCTGGCGGTGAAGACGGCCAACTTGATTGGCGACGGCCTCTACGGCGTCGATCTCAAGCAGGCGGGCGACAAGGTCGTGGTGATCGAAGTCAACGACAACCCGAACCTCGACGCGGGCATCGAAGACGCGTATTTGCAGGACGATTTGTATTCGCTGGTGCTGGAAGAGTTCGTGCGACGGCTGGAGCTCAAACGCCGCGGCCAGGCCTGGTGAAGCGCCGATGATCAGCAGTTTTGCTCTGAGCCATGGCGCTTTGCAGCGCGTCGAGCGGTTGGACGCCGAGGTGATGCTGTTCAGCAACCCTGACGCCGCCGAGCGCGACTTGCTGCATAGTCATTTCAAAGTCGATGAACACGCACTGGCCTCGGCACTGGACCCGGACGAGGTGTCGCGGATCGAGTTTCACCCGGATCACTTGTTCCTGATCTGGAAACGCCCGGAAAACTATTCCGGCGGTGGCAGCCTGGCATTCGAGGTGTCGTCCTGCGGCCTGCTGTTCGCGCCGGGGCAACTGCTGGTGATCGCCACCGACGACACGCCGTTGCACGGTCTCGGCACTCGCCAGCCGTTAAACACGCCGCTGGATGTTTTGCTCGACTTGTTGTTCAACAACATCCATCACTACCTCGGGCACTTGAAGGTGATCAAACTGGTCGCCCGCGAGTTGCAGCAGAAATTCAACGCCTCGATGCAGAACCAGCATCTGGTGCAGATGTTCAACCTCAGCGAAAGCCTGATCTATTACATCAACGCCCTGCACAGCAACGGCGCGGTACTGACGCGCCTGCGTAATCACGCCGAGAAACAGCACTTCAGCAGCGAAGCGCTGGGCCTGATCGACGACCTGATCATTGAAAACAACCAGTGCTACAAACAGGCCGAGATTTACTCCACGGTGTTCTCCGGTCTGATCGACGCGCGCGGCAACCTGATGAACAACAGCATGAATAATTTGCTGCGCAAACTGACGTTGATCAACGTGGTGTTTTTGCCCTTGAACCTGATTGCGAGCATTGGCGGTATGTCGGAGTTCAGCATGATGACGGCAGGGACGCCGTGGTGGATTTCCTACCCGGTGTTTCTGGCGGTGATGTTGCTGGGGGCGGGTGGGATGTTGTTTGGGCTGCGGCGCTTGGCGAGTTAACCACGCAACCTCTGTAGGAGCTGCCGCAGGCTGCGATCTTTTGATTTTGGTTTTGAAGATCAAGATCAAAAGATCGCAGCCTTCGGCAGCTCCTACATGGGAGGTGCGTTTCAGAAAGTCCCGCATTTGGCCGAACCGCCACCGTGATGCCTTGTTATAGTTCGGGCCTCATTTTCAGCCCGGTAAAGGATCACTGCCATGACTCAATACACCGCCTTCAGCGTCGAACTGGTCGATAACATCGCCCATGTGCAGATCAATCGCCCGGAAAAGATCAACTCGATGAACGCCGCGTTCTGGAGCGAGATCGTCGAGATCTTCCAGTGGATCGACGACACCGACGAAGTGCGCGTGGTGGTGCTCAGCGGCAACGGTAAACACTTTTCCTCCGGCATCGACCTGATGATGCTTGCTGGCGTCGCCAATGAACTGGGCAAGGACGTCGGCCGCAACGCGCGCCTGTTGCGCAAAAAAATCCTCACCCTGCAAGCTTCGTTCAATGCCGTCGACAACTGCCGCAAACCGGTAATCGCCGCCATTCAGGGTTACTGCCTGGGCGGCGCGATCGATCTGATTGCAGCCTGTGACATGCGCTACGCCGCCGAAGATGCACAATTCTCGATCAAGGAAATCGATATTGGCATGGCCGCCGATGTTGGCACTTTGCAACGGTTGCCACGGATCATCGGTGACGGCATGCTGCGTGAACTGGCTTACACCGGTCGCACCTTCGGCGCTGAAGAGGCGCGTAGCATCGGCCTGGTCAATCGCGTCTACAGCGACAAGGACGCACTGCTCGAAGGCGTGCTGGATATCGCTCGCGACATCGCCTCCAAGTCGCCGATTGCGGTCACCGGCACCAAGGAAATGATCAGCTACATGCGCGACCATCGCATCGACGACGGTCTCGAATACGTTGCCACCTGGAACGCCGCCATGTTGCAATCCACCGACTTGCGCGTGGCCATGGCCGCCCATATGAGCAAACAGAAACCCGAATTTCTGGATTGAGAACCATGACATCTCGCTGGACCACTGCAGTACTGGACACCGATCAACCCGGCGGCTGGGCCGTGGCGCGCAGCCCCGAAGGCTTTCTGTTCGATGACAACGGCGCGCTGTTCCCGCGTGAATGGCTCAAGCGTCAGGACTTGTCGATTCTTGCCGAGCACGGCATCGGCCATCTCGATGGCGAACCCGTGTACCTGCTGGAGTTGCGCAGTGCCAGCGAAGTACCGGGTTGCAACTGGAAGGGGCTGCGAGCGTTCATGCTCGACGGCGATCACACGATCTACAAAGTGCTCGGTTACGCCGCGCAGATCGGCACCTGGGCCCGTGAACACCGCTTCTGTGGCAATTGCGGTCAAGCCATGACGCAGGTGCCGCAAGAGCGGGCGATGTACTGTCAGCCGTGCGATCTGCGCAGTTATCCGCGTATTTCGCCGAGCATGATCGTGCTGATCACCCGTGGCGACGAGATCCTGCTGGCGCGCTCACCGCGCTTCGTCGCTGGGGTCTACAGCACGCTGGCAGGGTTCGCCGAGCCGGGCGAGTCGGCGGAGGATTGCCTGATTCGTGAGGTGCGTGAAGAAGTGCAGATCGAGGTGAAGAACATTCAGTACATGGGCAGCCAGTGCTGGCCGTTTCCGCATTCGATGATGCTGGGCTTTCATGCCGAATACGCCGGCGGCGAGATTGTCTGTCAGGAAGACGAGATCGAAGACGCCCAGTGGTTCAACGTGCACGATCTGCCGCCGTTGCCGGCGTCAAAATCGATTGCACGTTACTTGATCGACGTCTACGTGGCGCGGCGTTTAGGCCACGCTGAACCAGTGCTGCCAGGCTAGGCGCACGGTCAAACCCAGTACCACGGTGATGAACACCGGGCGAATGAACTTGGCGCCGCCGCTGAGCGCGGTGCGCGCGCCGAAGAACGCGCCAACCATCACCGACAGGCCCATGCTCAGGCCGATGATCCAGTCCACTTGCCCGGAAAACACAAACACTGACAGTGCGGCAATATTGCTGACGAAGTTCATGCTGCGCGCCACACCGCTGGCCTTGACCAGGTCGATCGGGTACAGCAGCAGGCTGCTGACAGTCCAGAATGCGCCAGTGCCGGGACCGGCCACGCCGTCATAGAAACCGAGGCTGAAGCCTTGGGTCGATTGCCATTTCTTTTTGATCGGTGCGTCGCTGTCCAGCGGCGCCTTTGGCGTGCCGCCAAACAACAGATACAAACCGCAGGCGAAGACGATCACCGGGAGCATTTTGTTCAGCCATTCCGCCGGCAAGTAATGCGCGACGATGGCACCGGACAACGCGCCGACCAGCGTGCCGACAATTGCGTGCACCCACTGCCGTGGATGGAACAGTTTGCGCCGGTAGAAGGTGAAACTGGCAGTGGCCGAGCCGAAGGTCGAGCTGAGTTTGTTGGTGCCGAGTACCAGATGCGGCGGCAGACCCGCCGTCAGCAGCGCTGGGGTGGTCAACAGACCGCCACCGCCAGCAATGGCGTCGATGAAACCGGCAACGAAAGCTACAAGGGCCAGAATGGCCAGGGTGGTGAGGTCAACGCTGAGTTCGAAAGGCATGGAATCGGCTTATTCGGCAAGGCGCAGATCGGGGCTGCGGGGAGGGCAGCCATGTTACTCATTTCCGGGTGTTGCGGCGACCCGTCTGGCCTCATCGCGAGCAGGCTCCGACAGGGGAATGCATTTCAACTGTGGGAGTGAGCCTGCTCGCGATGGCGGCTGCACATTCAACACCTCCGCTGACTGGCACACCGCAATCGCGAGCAGGCTCACGCCTACATTTGGAACTGTGTCAATTACAGACCGAGATCAGACAACCCCGGATGATCATCCGGGCGCCGCCCCAGTGGCCAGTGGAACTTGCGTTCGCTTTCCTTGATCGGCATGTCATTGATACAGGCGTAACGCTGGAACATCAGGCCGTTGTCATCGAACTCCCAGTTTTCATTGCCGTAGGAACGGAACCAGTTGCCCGAATCGTCGTGCCATTCATACGCGTAGCGCACGGCAATGCGCGTGTCGGAATAAGCCCAGAGCTCCTTGATCAAACGGTAATCCAGCTCCTTGGCCCATTTGCGGGTCAGGAAAGCTTTGGCTTCTTCGCGGTTATTGGCGAACTCGGCGCGGTTACGCCACTTGGTGTCGAGGGTGTAGGCCAGCGATACCCGTTCCGGATCGCGGGAGTTCCAGCCGTCCTCGGCCAGACGAACTTTCTCGATCGCCGATTCACGGTTGAAGGGGGGTAATGGCGGACGTACCTGGGCTGCAGTAGACATGTTCAGTCTCCCGATAAAGTTAATGTTTATACAACTTGTCAGGCTTATTAAGGCGTTACAGATCCAATAACTTACGCGCCATGCATTGCGCATTATCAGCGGCACTGTGATCACCCATCACAAGCGCTACGGTAATGGCGCCGTCAATCAGGATCAGCAACTGGTTGGCCAGCAGTTGCGGGTCCTCGGCGCCATGTTCGGTACACAGCTCGCACACGTAGTCGAGCAGCTTCTGTTTGTGGTCTTTGGCGACCTGGCGCACCGGGTCCTGTGGATCGCCGGTCTCGCCGCTGGTGTTGATGAAGGCACAGCCACGGAAACCTTCCGAAGCGAACCAGCCCTTGAGTACGGTAAACAGGTTGAGCAGGCGATCGGCCGGGGTTTCAGCCTGATCGACGGCGCTTCGGTACCAGTGCATCCAGCGCACGTCGCGACGTTGCAGGGCGGCGACGGTCAGTTCTTCCTTGTTGGCGAAATAACGATAGATGCTTTTTCTGGAGACGCCGGCGGTTTTCACCAGAAGATCCATGCCGGTGGCCGCGATGCCACTTTTATAGATCAGCTTTTCGGTGACATCCAGAATGATGTCGCGTGTCGAGGTGTCGGTGATTTCGTTCATGTGGCGAACAGTAGAACGATCGTTCTCCTTGGTCAAGCATTGATTTTTAGATTTGATCGTTCCCATGCTTTGCGTGGGAATGCAGCCAGGGAAGCTCTGCGTCCCAAAGGGCTGAACGCGGTGCTTCCGTTGAGGCCATCCCACGCGGAGCGTGGGAACGAGCGTGTAGCGGGAAGACCCGAAGGGATCGATGGTGTAAGCTCTCGGGTTCTTCGGATTCGATCATTGCGAGCCCTATGCCGTTGCTTTTCAAACGTTCTCTGCTGCCCAAACTGCGCAGCTTTCCGCTGACCGCCGAGGCCGTGACCATTCTGTCCGGTGCCGCCGAGTTCCGTCGTTGCCTGCTGGAGAAAATCGCCACGGCGACCCAGCGCATCTACATCGTCGCTCTCTACTTGCAGCAAGACGAAGCCGGTCAGGAAATCCTCGATGCCTTGCACGCCGCCAAACTCAAGCGTCCCGAGCTTGAAATCGCCGTGGTGGTTGACTGGCTGCGCGCCCAGCGCGGTCTGATCGGCGCCGGTAAGCAGCCAGGCAATTCGGCGTGGTATCAGGAAATGACCCGCACTCACGAAAGCGAAGTGCCGGTGTACGGCGTGCCGGTGCAGACCCGCGAATTGTTTGGCGTCCTGCATTTGAAGGGCTTCGTGATCGACGACAGCGTGGTCTACAGCGGCGCGAGCCTGAACAACGTCTACCTGCACAAGTTCGACAAATACCGCTTCGACCGCTATCACGTTCTGCGCAGCCATGAGCTGGCGGACTCCATGCATCACCTGGTCAAGCACGGTCTGATCGAATCGAAAGCCGTGCATCGTCTTGACCTGCCCAACCTGCCGACCACGCGCAGCCTGCGCAACGACATCGGCGATCTGCGCAGCCGCCTCAAATACGCGACCTACGACACCAGCGCCGGCAGCACGGGCCGAGAAGGCCTGTCCGTCAGCCCATTGCTGGGCGTGGGCAAGAACAACCCGTTGAATCGGGCGATTCTTGAACTGATCGCCAGTGCACAAACACAGCTGACCATCTGCACCCCGTACTTCAATTTGCCGCTGGGTGTGATCCGCGAAATCAATCGCGCGCTGGCCCGTGGGGTGAAGATCGACATTGTGGTCGGCGACAAGACTGCCAACGACTTCTACATCCCGCCGAGCGAGCCGTTCAAGGTAATCGCGGCGCTGCCGTACCTGTACGAGATCAGCCTGCGTCGCTTCGCTAAACGGCATCAACGCAACATCGACAGCGGGCAGTTGAACCTGCACCTGTGGCGTGACGGCGACAACACCTATCACCTCAAGGGCATGTGGATCGATCAGCGCTATACCTTGCTGACCGGCAACAATCTCAATCCACGGGCGTTCAGGCTGGATCTGGAAAACGCGCTGTTGATTGATGATCCGAGGGGCGAGTGGCTGGAGCCGCGTGCGCAGGAGTTGGAGGAGATTTTCCGCCATACCACGCGGATCGAAAGCTTTAACAACCTGGAGACACTGCCGGAATACCCGACCGGCGTGGCCAAGTTTCTCAAGCGCGTGAGTCGGGTGCGGATCGAGCGGTTGCTCTACCGGATTTTGTAAGGTTTTAAATTTGTAGCGGTCATGCAACCGCTATCGCGAGCAGGCTCACTCCTACAGGGGAACGCATTCCAACTGTAGGAGTGAGCCTGCTCGCGATGGGGCCTTAACAGACGCTACAAAACTCAGTTCAGACCCAATTTCCCACGCAACGTGGACAGGTCTTCCGCCAGCGTATTCACCGGCCCAACCAGTGCTTTGCGGTCGTTGTCCTTCACCTTGTCATACGTCTCGAACCCACCGTCCTGGGTCTTGTACTTGGCCAGAACCTTGTTCACGGTGGCGAAGTTCTTGTCGACCTTCGCGACGAACGCCTTGTCCTGCTGCTCGATCTGCGGCCGGAATAAATCAACGATTTTCTTCGCGCCGTCGATGTTGCCCTGGAAGTCGTACAGGTCAGTGTGACTGTAGCGGTCTTCTTCACCGGAGATCTTGGTCGCGGCGACTTCTTCCAGCAGCGCAGCCGCACCGCCCACCACTTTCTCAGGCGGGAAGGTCAGGCCGGCCACGCGGGTTTGCAGGTCTTTGACGTCTTTGTTCAAGCCATCCGCCAGTGAGTCCAGGCCTTGGGTACTTTTTTCCGAGAACAGCGAGTATTCGATGCGATGGAAACCGGTGAAGTCTTCCGACATCACGCCTTTCTCGTGGTCATCGACGCGGGAGTCGATGGAGGCATCGAGGTCACTGAACAGCTCGGCAATCGGCTCGATCGACTCGTAGTAGACGCGGGTCGGCGCGTAGAGCTTTTGCGCGGTGGCCAAGTCGCCTTTCTTCACAGCGTCGGTGAACTGCTGGGTATGGCTGGCCAACTCATCCAGTTGCTCGGTGACGTAAATCTTGTAGTCTGAAACCGGCCCGACCAGATCCAGCGGCGCGGTGGCGGCGAAGGCTGACAGCGGGGTGTTGAGCAAACCAAGGGTCAGCAATAACGCGAGTGGCGTCTTTTTCATGGGGGTGGCTCCAGAGTCGGGATTGTTTTATGCCGCTGTTTTCGGTTGTGTGGCGTTGAGCAGCGAGCGACCGATGAAGTCCTTGTCGCCGGTGACACCCGGAAGGGTGAAGAAGTAACCACCGCCGACCGGTTTGAGGTATTCCTCAAGCGGTTCGCCGTTGAGGCGGGTCTGCACGGTGATAAAGCCTTTCTCCAAATCGGCCTGGTAACAGATGAAAAGCAGACCCATGTCGAGTTGGCCGTTCTTGTTCACACCGTTGGAGTAGTTGAACGGCCGACGCAGGATCAGGTTGGCCTGGCTCGCGGCAGTGCGCGGATTGGCCAGTCGGATGTGTGCGTCGAGTTTGGTCAGTTTGCCGGCCGGATCCTTGCTGTAATCCGGGACTTCGCTCTCGTGAGTCCCACCCATCGGCGCGCCGGTAGTCTTGACCCGGCCGAGAATGCTTTCCTGTTCCTGCAAAGGCGTACGGTCCCAGCGCTCGACGAAGTTGCGGATGATCCGCACGGCTTGATAGCTGCCGTGGGCCGCCCACGCCGGTTCGTCGCTGCCCGGTTGCACCCAGACGATGTTATCCATGGCTTTGGTATTGTTGGAGTCGGGGTTGGCCGAGCCATCACGGAAACCGAGGAAATTGCGCGCCGATTGCGCCGGCACCCCGGGTTTGGCCGGGGCCTGCGGCGGTACGCTGCCTTCCTGTTTCCAGCGCACCAGCAGCAGGTCCGGCAGGTTTTTCACGATGTCGCGCAGGGCATGGATGTTGGTGTCAGCGGTGTTCGAGCAGAACTGCACACTCAAATCGCCGTGGCAGCAATCGGCCTCCAGCGCGTCGTTGGGGAAACCGACCATGCGTTGCAGGCGCTTGGGCTTGGCGTCGGCCAGACCAAAGCGCTCATCAAACAACGACTCGCCCACCGACACGGTGATGGTCAGGTTGTCCGGACTCACCACCGGGCCGAGGATGCCGGAGTCTGGCGGCGGCAGCTTCGGATCGATCTGCGCGACCGGGCCGCCCTTCATCAGGAAGGCGATACGCTCGTTGAGCGTGCGGAACAGCCGCTCCAGGTCTTCGCGATCACTGGCCAGGACGTCGAACGACACCAGCATGCCCGACGCCGGGCGCGGGGTGACGATGCCGGTTTGATGCACACCTTGGAAATCGTGGCGGTCTTCGGTTTTATCGCTGCTCGGGGCTTCGGTGACTTGTGCCGGCGCTGCGGCCATGGCCGGGCAGCTCAGGGCCGATCCGGCCAGTGCGACACCGGCCGCGCCCATGCCCATCAGGACACGGCGACGTTGCAGGTTGAGTTGTTCTGAATCTTTCATCGGTACTCGTCTTCTGCTTACAGGCCGGAGAGGCCGAGGGCGGGATCAATGCCATCAAGTGCGTCGGCCAGAGCCTGGGCCTTGTCGGCGATCTGTTTGCGTTGTTCGCCGCTGACGCTGTCGTAGCTGGCGAAGCCGTCCTTGACCTTGAAACTGTTCAGTTGGGTGTCGAAGTCCGCCAGTGCCTGATCGATTTTCGGCAACAACTCGGCGGCGGATTTGCTCAGCATCGGCCGCAGCAGGTCGACGACTTTGTGCGCGGTTTGCAGATTGGCAGCGAAACCGTTGAGGTCGCCGTGGCTGTAGCGTTCTTCTTCACCGCTGGCGGCGCGGACGTCGGCCAGGGTGTTGAGGTTGCGAACGACGATGTTGACCAGTTGCTCCGGTGGTAACGATTGGGCAAGCAGTTGCTCTTTGAGCGTGGTGACATCGGTCAGCAAGCGCTGAGATACGGGCGCGAGGTCATCGAGTTTGCGTTGCTGGAACAGCGCGTATTCGATCCGGTGGAAGCCGACAAAGGCTGAATCCTGTTCGCGTTTTTCGAAGTAATCGGCGCGGGCATTGATGCTGTTGTCCAGTTCCGCCAGGCGTTGCGCCGCCGGGGCCAGATGTTGATAGGCCGTACGCGCCGGCAGGTACAGCGCCTGAGCCTGGCTCAAGTCGCCGCTCGCAATCGCCTGATCGAGTGCGGTCACGGCTTTGATCAAAGCGCTGCCCTGACTGGCCAGATACACACGGAACTCCGACAACGGCCCGATGAAGGCGACCATCGACGGTTTGGCCTTGGCGGCGGCGTCGGAAGCGGCGGTTGGTGTTACATGCAAAGTGCCGCGCGGATTGCTCAGCAGGCCGCAGGTGATCGCGTAGTCGCCGGGTTGCAGGTTGGCGTTGATCACCTGGCTCAGGCCCGGCGCAATGTTCTCGCGTTCTTCGACCACCAGCACGCCATCGAGGATTTCCCATTCCACTGCCCGCTCGGAGCGGTTGACGATGCGGAAACTGGCGCGGCCGGCCGGTACGGTCAGCGCATTCGGCTCGCAACTGCCCGGGTGAATGTTGACGACCACTTCGTCGTGGTTGTGTTGACGTTTGGCTGCCGCCAGTTGCGAGGCATAGTAGAACAGGCCGCCGGCGGCGATCATCACGACCACCGAACCGGCCACTGCCCAGCGCAAGGCGCGGGGAGGCGAGGCCTGTGGGGTATTAGGCTTTGACATGGGTGCCCTTATTGGCTGGAAACGGAATTCGATTGCGCGGCGTTTTTGGCGGGCGCCGCCGGGAGGAAAAACATCACCAGCGCCACTACCAGATAAATCAGATAAGCGCCGAGGGTGCTGACGGTTGGCGCATCCTGGTAACCGAACATGCCGGCCAGCACCGAGCCCAGCGGGCCGTCCATCGGCAGCGTTGCACTGACGTCGAAGAGCACGGTTTGCAGGTGATTCCACACCCCGGCTTCATGCAGGGCTTGCACCGAATTGGCGAGAATCCCCGCGGCCACCACCAGGATGAACAGCCCGGTCCATTTGAAAAACATCGAGAGATTGAGACGCATGCTGCCGGTGTAGATCAGGAAACCGACGACAATCGCCAGAAGCAGGCCGAGCAGGGCACCGATCGGCGCACCCGGGCCTTCACTTTGCTGGAACACGGCGAGCAGGAAAAACACCGTTTCCAGGCCTTCACGCGCCACGGCAAAGAACACCATAGCGATCAACGCGATGACCTGATGTCTGGAAGAAGTCAGGGCTTCATCCAGCGAGGCGTGCAGCGAATGTTTGATCGACCGTGCGACCTTGCGCATCCAGAACACCATCGAGCTGAGGATCCCCACGGCCACCAGCCCGACGATGCCTTCAAACAGTTCTTGCTGCTTTTGCGGGAATTCGGCGCTGACCAGTTCCAGTCCTCCACCGACCAGCAGGGCGAGGGCGGCGGCGAGAAATACGCCGATCCACACGGCGGGCATCCATTGGCCACGGCCGGTCTGTTGCAGGTAGCTGGCGATGATGCCAACGATCAGCGCGGCTTCAATGCCTTCGCGCAGCATGATCAGAAAAGGAACGAGCATTCGGCATCCAGATAGTCATTCGAAGAGTTACAAGTTGTAACATAATGAAAGTCATTCTCACATGACAATCATTGACATAAACCTGAACGTCAGCTGAACAACCCGGTTTTTGCCCTGCACAGATCTCCTGCACAGGGTTCTGTGGTGAACTCCTGTCGTGCGGTAAGATGCCCGCCAGTCAAAAACAACAAGGGCTGCCTCGCTCCATGTCGGAAAAAGACACCATCGCCGTTCAACTGGTGCGTGAAGCGCTGCTGCAAAGTTGTGCCCCCGGCGTGGCCACGGAAGAAGTCCTGAACAAGGTCGGCATTGCTCCAGCCTTGTTGCAATCCGAAGATGGCCGGGTGCCGGCCTCGCAGTACGCAAGGCTCTGGCGTTTGTTGGCCCGGCGCGGTGATGACGAGTTTTTTGGCATGGACCCGCGCAAGCTCAAGTCCGGCAGTCTGGAGTTCCTTTGTCGCAGCGCGATGGCGCAACCGACACTCGCTGCTGGTTTGAGCAGCGGCCTGGGATTTCTGTCGCTGATGCTTGAACGTCTGCCCGCGCAACTGGTGCATCAGCAGAGTCTGGCGGAAATCGTTCTGCTCGAAGACGATCCCGAACCGCGCCGTGCCTTCACCTATTTCACTTACTGGATGATCGTCCACGGCGTGGCCTGCTGGCTGGCCGGGCGGCGGATTCCGATTCTTGCCATTGAGCTGCGTTGCCCGGAACCGGACTTCACCGATGACTACCGGGTGATGTTCTCGGAGAACCTGCGTTTCGACCGGCCGCGCACGCGGATGATTTTCTCGGCGGACTGCCTGGAGCTGCCGATCAAGCGCAGTATTGAAGAGTTGAAACGCTTCCTGGCCCATGCGCCGGCCAACATCCTGGTCAAGTACCGCGATCCGCAAAGCCTCGCCAGCCGGATCAAACAGGATTTGCGCCAGCTCCCTGCTGAGCAGTGGCCGGAAACTGAAGCATTGGCGCAGCAGTTGTGTATGTCCGCTTCGACTTTGCGCCGACGTTTGGCAGAGGAAGGGCAGACGTATCAGGGGCTCAAGGACAGCGTGCGCAAGGAGTTGGCGATTGTCTGGCTCGCGGAGCCTTCGATCAGTTTTGTTGAAATTGCGTCGCGGCTAGGGTTTGCCGATGCGAGCTCGTTCTACAAGGCGTTTCGCAAATGGTCGGGGTCCAATCCCGGGCACTATCGCACGCTGATCCTGAATGAGGTTGTCTGACCCGACGCCTTCGCGAGCAAGCAACACACACCTAAAGGCATGGCCAAACCAGTCAGCCACTTTGATGGCTTTGACCATTGCCCCAAGCCACGCACAGCGCGACTATCCCTCTGTTGTTTACGGTTCCCCAACCTAATAAAAAACACAGAGGGATTCTGGCAATGCGCGACTACTTGTCTGCCACCGAACAGTTCAACTATCAGCACACCGTTGATACCGCGCTCAGCGGTACGCTTGAGGCGCTCAACGCCTGCGTCGAATGCTGCGACCGCCATGCATTGCCGGGGCGCATCGCGCTGTTCTGGGAGGGTCGCGACGGCGCCAGTGCGACGTACACCTTCAGCGACTTGCAGGACAAAGCCGCGCGTTTCGCCAATTTCCTCCTCGCCCAAGGCGTGCAGAAGGGTGACAAGGTCGCCGGCCTGCTGCCGCGCAACATCGAATTGCTCATCACCGTGTTCGCCACCTGGCGTATCGGCGCGGTCTATCAGCCGCTGTTCACCGCATTCGGCCCCAAGGCCCTTGAACATCGCCTGAACAGCTCCGGCGCCAAAGTGGTGGTGACCGACGCCGTCAACCGTCCGAAACTCGCTGAAGTCGCCGATTGCCCGACACTGGTCACCGTCGGCGGCGCCAAGGGCCAGGGCATCGTCCGAGGCGACTTCAGTTTCTGGGCTGAACTGGCCAATTACTCCAACGTCTGTGAACCGCTGATGCTCACCGGCGAAGACCCGTTCCTGCTGATGTTCACCTCGGGCACCACTGGCCCGTCGAAAGCGCTGTCGGTGCCGCTCAAAGCCATCGTCGCGTTCCAGAGCTACACCCGCGATGCCGTTGATCTGCGCCCCGAAGACGCGTTCTGGAACGTCGCTGATCCAGGCTGGGCCTACGGCATCTATTTCGGCGTGACGGGCCCGATGTCGATGGGCCACCCGATCACCTTCTACGATGGCCCGTTCACCCTCGAAAGCACCTGCCGGGTGATCAACAAATACGGCATCACCAACCTGACCGGTTCGCCCACGGCGTATCGCTTGCTGATTGCCGGCGGTGACGACTTTGCCAAGTCGATCAAGGGCAGGCTGCGCGTCGTCAGCAGCGCCGGCGAGCCGTTGAATCCGGAAGTGATCCGCTGGTTTGCCGACAACCTCGACGTGGTCATTCACGACCATTACGGCCAGACCGAACTGGGTATGGTCCTCTGTAACCACCACGGTATCGAGCACCCGGTTCACGTCGGCGCCGCCGGTTTCGCTTCGCCGGGCCATCGCATCGTGGTGCTCGACGAGCAATACAACGAACTCGGCGTCGGCCAGCCCGGCATTCTCGCCATCGACCGGCCTGAATCGCCAATGTGCTGGTTCGGTGGCTACGAAGGCGCACCAACCAAAGCCTTCGTCGGCGACTATTACCTGAGCGGCGACACCGTGGAGTGGAACCCGGATGGCAGCATCAGCTTCGTCGGGCGCAGCGACGACGTGATCACCACCTCCGGCTACCGCGTCGGCCCGTTCGACGTCGAAAGCGCGCTGATTGAACACCCGGCCGTGGTCGAGGCGGCGGTGGTCGGCAAACCGGACCCGGAACGCACCGAACTGGTCAAAGCCTTTGTCGTGCTCAGCGCGCAATACCGCGCGGAACCTGCGCTCGCCGAAGAACTGCGCCAGCACGTGCGCAAGCGTCTGGCAGCGCATTCATACCCGCGTGAAATCGAATTTGTCAGCGAATTGCCCAAGACCCCGAGCGGCAAATTGCAGCGCTTTATCTTGCGCAACCAGGAAATCGCCAAGGCTCAAGAGGCCGCAGCGAAAAACGTTTCAGCTTGAATCCAAGGAAACAGTCATGCAGATCGAGAACAAGGTTTTTATCGTCACTGGCGGCGCGTCCGGCCTGGGTGCGGCCACCGCTGAATTGCTGGTGAATGCCGGCGCCAAGGTGATGCTGGTGGACATGAATGCCGAAGCGGTTGCCGCGCAGGCTCAGCGTCTGGGCGTACACAGCGTCGTCGCCGACATCAGCAATGAAGCCGCTGCCGAAGCCGCTGTGCAGGCGACCGTCAAAGCCTTTGGCAGCCTCAACGGTCTGGTCAACTGCGCCGGCATCGTCCGTGGCGAGAAGATCCTCGGCAAGAACGGCCCGCACGCACTGGCCAGTTTTGCTCAGGTGATCAACGTCAATCTGATCGGCAGCTTCAACATGCTGCGTCTGGCCGCTGCGGCGATTGCCGAATCCGAAGCCAATGCCGACGGCGAGCGCGGCGTGATCATCAACACCGCCTCGGTGGCGGCGTTCGACGGTCAGATCGGCCAGGCTGCTTATGCCGCCTCCAAAGGCGCCATCGCCAGCCTGACCCTGCCCGCTGCGCGCGAACTGGCGCGTTTCGGCATCCGCGTGATGACCATCGCCCCGGGCATTTTCGAAACCCCGATGATGGCCGGCATGACCCCGGAAGTGCGCGATTCGCTGGCGGCTGGCGTACCGTTTCCGCCACGTCTGGGCAAGCCTGCCGAGTACGCCGCGCTGGTACGGCATATCATCGAAAACAGCATGCTCAACGGCGAGGTGATCCGTCTCGACGGTGCCTTGCGCATGGCCGCCAAGTAAGGAGGATTTGTCATGACTATTTCCAACGATCCGATTGTCATCGTCAGCGCCGTCCGCACCCCGATGGGTGGTTTTCAGGGCGAACTGAAAAGCCTCACCGCGCCGCAGCTTGGCGCTGCTGCCATCAAAGCGGCGGTTGAACGCGCCGGTGTTGCCAGCGATGCGGTCGACGAAGTGCTGTTCGGTTGCGTCCTGCCCGCGGGCCTCGGCCAGGCGCCTGCGCGGCAAGCGGCACTGGGTGCCGGGCTGGATAAATCGACGCGCTGCACCACGGTCAACAAGATGTGCGGCTCGGGCATGGAAACCACCATTCTGGCCCACGACATGCTGGTCGCCGGCAGCGCCGACGTGGTGATCGCAGGCGGCATGGAAAGCATGTCCAACTCGCCGTATCTGCTGGATCGCGCCCGCGCCGGTTACCGCATGGGCCACGGCCGCGTGCTCGATTCAATGTTCCTCGACGGCCTCGAAGACGCCTACGACAAGGGTCGCCTGATGGGCACCTTCGCCGAGGATTGCGCCGAGACCAATCACTTCAGCCGCGAAGCGCAGGACGCTTTTGCTATCGCCTCGACCACCCGCGCACAACAGGCGATCAAGGACGGTAGCTTCAAGGACGAAATCGTCCCGCTGACCGTGACCGTCGGCAAAGAACAGGTGCTGATCAGCCACGATGAGCAACCGCCGAAAGCCAAACTGGACAAGATCGCCTCGTTGAAACCGGCGTTCCGCGAAGGCGGCACGGTGACCGCGGCGAACTCCAGCTCGATCTCCGATGGCGCAGCGGCACTGGTGCTGATGCGTCAATCGCAGGCGCAGAAACTCGGCCTGAAACCGCTGGCGGTGATTCATGGCCATGCGGCATTTGCCGACACTCCGGGCCTGTTCCCGGTGGCGCCGATTGGTGCGATCAAGAAACTGATCAAGAAAACCGGTTGGTCGCTGGGCGACGTTGACCTGTTCGAGGTCAACGAAGCGTTTGCCGTGGTCGGCATGGCGGCGATGACTCACCTGGAAATCCCCCACGAGAAACTCAACGTGCACGGCGGTGCTTGTGCCTTGGGCCATCCGATCGGTGCCTCGGGTGCGCGGATTCTGGTGACCTTGCTCTCGGCATTGCGCCAGAAAAACCTCAAGCGCGGCGTGGCGGCCATCTGCATCGGCGGCGGCGAAGCGACGGCCATGGCCGTGGAATGCGTCTACTGACACGCACAATCCCCCTGTAGGAGCTGCGGCAGCTCCTACATAGGGAAACAATCAAGGATTCACCATGATTCCCAACGAAGACCAAAACCAGATCCGCGACATGGCCCGGCAGTTTGCCGAGGAACGGCTCAAGCCGTTCGCCGCCGAGTGGGATCGCGAACACCGTTTCCCCAAGGAAGCCATCGGCGAAATGGCCGGACTGGGTTTTTTCGGCATGCTCGTGCCGGAACAGTGGGGCGGTTGCGACACCGGTTATCTCGCCTACGCCATGGCCCTGGAAGAAATCGCCGCCGGTGACGGCGCCTGCTCGACGATCATGAGCGTGCACAACTCGGTCGGTTGCGTGCCGATCCTCAAGTTCGGCAACGATGATCAGCGCGAACGTTTCCTCAAACCGCTGGCCAGCGGCGCGATGCTCGGTGCATTTGCCCTGACCGAACCACAGGCCGGTTCCGATGCCAGCAGCCTGAAAACCCGCGCGCGCCTTGAAGGCGATCACTACGTGCTCAATGGCTGCAAACAGTTCATCACCTCCGGGCAAAACGCCGGGATCGTGATCGTGTTTGCCGCGACCGACCCGAGTGCCGGCAAACGCGGGATCACGGCGTTTATCGTGCCGACCGATTCACCAGGCTACAAAGTCGCCCGCGTCGAAGACAAACTCGGCCAGCACGCTTCGGACACCTGCCAGATTCTCTTCGAAGACGTCAAAGTGCCGGTGGCCAACCGATTGGGCGAGGAGGGCGAAGGTTACAAGATTGCCCTGGCCAACCTTGAAGGCGGCCGCGTCGGCATCGCTTCGCAATCGGTGGGCATGGCCCGCGCCGCGTTCGAAGCGGCCCGTGACTACGCCCGCGAGCGCGACACCTTCGGCAAGCCGATCATCGAACACCAGGCCGTGGCGTTTCGCTTGGCCGACATGGCCACGCAAATCGCCGTCGCCCGGCAAATGGTGCATTACGCTGCCGCCCTGCGTGACAGCGGCCAGCCAGCGCTGGTCGAAGCCTCGATGGCCAAGCTGTTCGCCTCGGAGATGGCCGAAAAGGTCTGCTCCATGGCGTTGCAAACCCTCGGCGGTTACGGTTACCTCAACGATTTCCCGCTGGAGCGCATCTACCGCGACGTGCGTGTCTGCCAGATCTACGAAGGCACCAGCGACATCCAGCGCATGGTTATTTCGCGCAATCTCTGACAAGGAATCTTGCCCATGACTTACGAAACGATTCTGCTGGAAACCCATGGCCGCGTTGGCCTGATCACCCTTAACCGCCCGCAGGCGCTGAACGCCCTGAACGCGCAACTGGTCAGTGAAGTGAACAACGCGCTCGATAGCCTGGAGGCGGATTCAAACATCGGCTGTATCGTCATCACCGGCTCAAAAAAGGCTTTCGCTGCCGGTGCCGACATCAAGGAAATGGCCGAGCTGACGTATCCGCAGATCTACATGGACGACCTGTTCAGCGACAGCGATCGCGTGGCCAATCGCCGCAAACCGATCATCGCTGCAGTCAACGGTTTCGCTCTCGGTGGCGGCTGTGAACTGGCGTTGATGTGCGACTTCATTCTGGCGGGCGACAACGCCAAGTTCGGCCAGCCGGAGATCAATCTCGGCGTCTTGCCGGGCATGGGCGGCACCCAGCGCCTGACTCGCGCTGTGGGCAAGGCCAAGGCCATGGAAATGTGCCTGAGCGGACGCTTGATCGATGCGGTGGAAGCCGAGCGCTGTGGCATCGTCGCTCGGATCGTGCCGAGCGATGAATTGCTGGATGAAGCGCTGAAAGTGGCTGCCGTCATCGCCAGTAAGTCGCTGCCGATTGCGATGATGGTCAAGGAAAGTGTGAACCGTGCGTTCGAGGTCAACTTGACCGAAGGCGTTCGTTTTGAGCGCCGGGTGTTCCATGCGGCGTTCGCCACTCAGGATCAGAAGGAAGGCATGGCGGCGTTTGTGGCCAAGCGGCCACCGGAGTTCCAAGGCAAGTAATACGGCGTTTGCCAGGGCGCCATCGCCAGCAGGCTGGCTCCTACAGGGGATTTGTGTACGACGCAGATCCAATGTGGGAGCCAGCCTGCTGGCGATGCTTTTGGTGTCAGAGCTGGTAGTTCTTCAGTTCTCGAGCAATCACCATCCGCTGAATCTCGCTCGACCCTTCATAGATCTGGGTAATCCGCGCATCGCGGTAGTACTTCTCGACCGGATAGTCCTCCAGATAGCCATACCCGCCATGAATCTGAATTGCTGACGAACAGACCTTCTCGGCCATTTCCGAGGCAAACAGCTTGGCCTGTGACGCTTCCGACAGACACGGTTTGCCCGCCGTGCGCAGCCGCGCCGCGTGCAGGATCATCAGCCGCGCCGCATTCAATTGCATGTGCATGTCGGCCAGCAGGTTGGCGATGCTCTGGTGCTCGTTGATCGGTTTGCCGAATTGCACCCGGTCTCGCGAATAAGCCAGCGCCGCTTCAAACGCAGCACGGGCGATGCCCAAGGCTTGCGCGGCAATCCCGATGCGTCCGCCCTCAAGGTTGGACAGGGCAATCGCCAAGCCTTTGCCACGTTCGCCGAGCAGGTTGGCCTCGGGAATGCTGCAGTTGTTCAGCGTCACCGCGCAGGTGTCGGAGGCGCGGATGCCCATTTTGTGTTCGGTGCGGTCAACGATGAAACCTGGGGTGTCGGTCGGCACCAGAAACGCGGAAATACCTTTCTTGCCCAGATCCGGATCGGTCACGGCAAACACGATTGCCAGTTTCGCCCGTTTGCCGTTGCTGACAAATTGCTTGGCGCCGTTGATTACCCACTGACCGTCGCGCAGTTCGGCGCGGGTGCGCAGATTGTGCGCTTCGGAGCCGGCCTGCGGTTCGGTCAGGCAAAAGCAGCCGATGGTTTGCCCGCTGGCCAGATCGGCCAGCCAGGTTTGTTTCTGTGCTTCGCTGCCATAGTTGAGCACTGGGCCGCAGCCGACCGAGTTGTGAATGCTCATGAACGCGCCGGTCGCGCCGTCACCGGCGGAAATCTCTTCTACTGCCAGTGCGTAAGCCACGTAGTCGACATAGGTGCCGCCCCATTCTTCGGGGACGACCATACCCAGCAGACCCAGTTCGCCCATTTTCGCCACGAGGGCGTCATCGATCCAGCCAGCCTTTTCCCAGGCTTGCGCGTGGGGTGCGATTTCGCCACGGGCAAAGTCCCGGGCCATGTCGCGGATCATTACTTGTTCTTCAGTCAGTTCGAGATCGTGCATGGCTCAGCTCCCGCTCTCATCAAAACCGTGGAAGAAACTCGCGATATGCGCAGCGTCCAGTGCGGCGAGAGTCGGCGGGTTCCAGCGTGGTGACTTGTCTTTGTCGATCAGCAGGGCGCGGACACCTTCGATCAGATCGCCACGGGCGAACCACTGGCGATCCAGGTGCAGCTCCAGAGCAAAGCAATGTTCCAGGCTCAGATGCCGGCCACGACGGAGCATTTCCAGGGTGACGGCCATGGCCAGCGGTGAGCGGGTTTCCAGCAGATCCGCCGTAGTGGTCGCCCATTCATGGCTGTCGGCGACGGTTACCGCGCGCAATTGTTCAACCATGCTCGGCACATCCGGCAGGGCGAAGAAGTGGTCGATGGCCGGGCGCAAGGCCTGGAGCGGCGCACCGGGCAGGGTTTGCACGGCGTTTTTGGCCAGCAGACTCTGTAAATCCTTGAGCGGCGTGTCGTGCCATTCCAGGCCATCGAGTTGTTTATCGAGCGTGACGAGTTTGTTGCTGTCGATGTACCAATCGGCGAGGCCGCAATACAGCGCATCGGCCGCTCGAATCTGCACGCCACTGACGCCCAGATAAATCCCCAGCTCACCGGGAATGCGCGGCAGGAAGTAGCTGCCACCGACGTCCGGGAAATAACCGATGGCCACTTCCGGCATCGCCAGACGGCTCTTCTCGGTGACCACCCGCAGATCGGCGCCTTGCACCAGGCCCATGCCGCCGCCGAGGACGAACCCATCCATCAGTGCCAGCACCGGTTTGCGGTAGTGGTGGATTGTCAGGTCGAGGGCGTATTCCTCGACGAAGAATTCTTCGTGCAGCGTGTCGCCGCTTTTATAGCTGTCGTACAGGGAACGAATGTCGCCGCCGGCGCAGAAGGCTTTTTCACCGGCACCGCGCAGCACCACTGCGTGGACATTAGCGTCCGTGGCCCAGGCGTCGAGTTGCTGTTGCAGCAATCGAACCATGTCGAGGGTGATGGCGTTGAGGCCGGCGGGGCGGTTGAGGGTCAGGTGACCAATGTGGTTGCGAACCTCGGCCAGCACTTCGTTTTGCGTGGCATCCATGGACAACGTCCTCGGGGATGAAGCCTGAGCAGTCATCACTAACTCCCTGCTTTTATTGTCTTTATTCGAGAAGCTCGCGCGCGAGCGTTAACGGATCGTAACAGTGCAAATTTGCCGTGTACAACGGGGATATGTGCAGGGGCAGTCTGCGTTTTTGCCCTAGGTCATGGAATACCACAACAGTGTAGGAGCTGCAGCAGGCTGCGATCTTTTGATCTTCTAAATCAGGATCAAAAGATCGCAGCCTCGTTTCACTCGACAGCTTCTACAGGGGGAGGGTGGTGTCAGGAGAAGACTTCTCCGATGCCACGCCGCTTGGCGTGCAGTTCGCTGGCGTGGATCAGTTGTTCGAGGTCTTCAGGCGTGATGTCGATGAAGGCCCCCATGTCGGCCAATGCGAGTTTCAGGTCTTCAGCAGTGATCGCCTGGCTGTCGACCGGGGCAACCACGGGCGCGGGTTCAGTGGGACGTTTTGGATAACGAATGCGCGTGAGGTTGTTGTAGGCCAAGGCACTGAGCAGCATGCACGCCGCGCCGAGCATCACCGGCTCCATGGCTTTCCAGTCCATGGCAATGGTCGCCGGATCGGCCAGCACGAGAGTGAGTGCCAAAGCACCAGCCGGTGGGTGCAGGCAGCGCAACCAGCACATCAGAATCAACGCCATGCCCGCTGCCAGACAGGCGCTGCCCAAAGTTCGGCCTAGCACATGGGCGACCAGCAACGCGACGACGCCGGCACACAAATACCCACCGAGAATCGACCACGGCTGGGCGAGGGCACCGGATGACACGGCAAACAGCAACACTGCCGAGGCGCCCAAAGGCCCGATCAGGTGATAGGCGACGTCATGGCCAAATACCTGAGCGCACAGCCACACACTGAACAACGTGCCCAACGCCATGCCGATAGCGGCGCGGCTCCATTCGGTGGGGCGGGTGTTGATGGCGGCGGGCAACCAGCGAGCGAGCATGTGAATCGGTCCTTGCAGCAAATTCGGGGCAAAAAAAAGGACTGTCCGACAATCCGGAAAGCCCTCGAAGTGTTCCAACATTGGGGGAGGAACGCGCACAGTGTGCCGATCTATCTCGATGCTGACAAATTCATATTAATGCAGCTTTAGTGCATTATTTCTGAATTGAAGCGACGCGCCGACCACTGACAACACACAAGTAACCGCCCACGGCGGCCAGGGCGCTCAGAGCGTAGAACATGCTCGGCGCCGGTGTGTGCATCAGCAGGAACCCGCACATCACCGGGCTCGCCGCACCTCCAAGCGCCGCCAGATTCTGCGCACCGTAGTAGCTGCCGCGCAGTTCTTCCGGGGCCAGGGTGTCGACGAAGAGGAAATCGGCCGGGTAGATGATCATTTCGCCCAGAGTGAAGATGAACATTGCCACGCACCAGCCAATAAGGCTGTCGGCCAGACTGAACCCGATCAGCCCAACAATGAACAACGCAGTGCCGCCGGCAATCCAGTGACGCAAGTGCTCGCGGCTGAGCAGGCGGCCGACCTGGTATTGCAGCAAAATCACCGTGATTGCATTGCAAGCGAGCAGGACGGCCATGGTATCGAGGGTCTGTTGCTGGGTGTGGGTCACCAGCAGGTATTGCGACAGGTACAAGGTAAAGCGCCCGTGCACCAAGGTGCTGAGCAGACAGCCGAGGGTGAACAGGATCATCGTGCGGTCGTTTTTCAGGATGATCAGCGTCTTCAGAAAGCTTTGCGGCTGACCGACCGGCGCTATCGGCCTGACGTCTCTGGCGGCACCGAGCAGCAGAAAAATGCTGCCAATGGCAATCGCACCCGCCACGATAAACGGCGCCGACGACTGGATTCCGGCAATTACCACGCCGATCATCGGGCCGACGGCGTAGCCGATGTTGGTCAGCGTGTAGTTCAGGGAGAACGCCTTGACCCGTTGGCCAACCGGCAGGTTTTCACTGAGGATCGCCTTGGAGCAGATCAGGAACAGCGCCGACGCCGTCTCGCTGATAATCAGCACCAACGTGACCAGATACAGATTCTGCGCGAAGCTCAGCAGGATCAGGCCGATGCCGCTCGAGAGCATGGTCAGGATCAGCAACTGGCGCTTGTCCAACTTATCGATGATGTAGCCGCCATACAGCGACAGCAGCGTGGCACTGAACACTGCGATACCCAACAACAGGCCGACGTCTTGCGGGTTGAGGCCGAGTTTGTTGCTGAGGAACAAGGTCAATAACGGGCTGATCAGGGCGCGGCTGATGACGACGGTGAGCGAGCTGATCATCAACCGGCGAATGAGGGGCGAATAGGTGGCCACGAAGAGGTCAATGTCCTTATTTCGGATTCGAGGGCAGGCTCGACATCCTCACCGGGTCTCGCTCAACGGTCAACCTGACAGCGCCTACAAGGGTTTCAGATACAGCAGGATGTAGTCGTTTTTGTCGAAAGGGCCGCTGAGTACCGGTTGCAGGTTTTCCAGCGGAGTACCTTTGAGGGCCAGGAAATCACTGCGTTCCATCATCAGCCACGCCGGCCCCTTGAGTGCTTCCAGCTGCTGCGCGGTTTCGCTGAACTGCGGTTGCAGATCCTGTTCGAGATTGACCATGAACTTGATCGCCTTCGCGTCCTTGCCCATGCCGTGCAGCACCAGTGGGGCGGGGTTTTGCTGCACCTGGGCAAACGCAGCACGGCTGAAGGTGCGAGTGTCATACAGACGCTGCTCAACGGGTTCAAATACCGCGACATATACCGTCCACAACGCCAACACCGAACACAGCGCCAGCACTTCAGCGCGCCATCGCGGGATCAATATCCGCGACAGCGCCGCCAACTGCAGCACCCCTAACGCAATCAGCACCACGCCGACTTCGGTCAGTTGCTCGGGAAACCGTCGTTGGGCGAACAACAGACCGGCTATCAATAATCCCGGGGTCAGCAGCCACACACCCAGCAGCAAACCGCGCAAGCACCTGAACACTTGTCCGTGTATCACCTGAAACGGATACGCCGCGATGATCGCCGCCATGGGCAGCATCGGCAGCAGGTACCGAGCCTTCTTCGCCTGCGGAATCGACAGGCCGACCATCACGATCAGTCCTGCCGCCGCGCAATACTGCACCAGGCGCAAGGCCGGCCCGCGCTGGTGCGGCTTGCTCAACCATGCGGCCGCGAGTGCCAGCAATGCCATGGGATACGCCAGCGCATAGTTACCCAGTGAACTGGTGAAGTAATACAACGAGCCACTGACACCCTCGCTGCCGTCCATGCGTCCCATGAACTGCATGCGGATCACGTCCTGCATGAACGCTGGCCCGCCACTGAGCCGGGCGAACCACAGCAGCAGCCCGACACACGCCACCAGCAGCAGCGACGCCAGGATGCCGAACACTAGCAACCGCGACCACTGCCGATTGAGCAGGTAATAGCTGCACAACATGCCGGTCGGTACCACCAGCCCGATCGGCCCGCGAATGCCGAAGCCGAGTAACAACAAGACGAAGATCAGCGGCCAGCGCCGTCCACCACCAAAGTGATCATGGGCATAACCCAGATAGAACACTGCAAACGCCACAGCGGCGAGCATCAAGTCCTGCGACACCGCGCGCACTTCGGTGACGAAGGTGCCGGTGAGCATCAACAGCGCAATGCTGATCAACGCCCAGCGCCGCGAATACGGCGTCAGCAGCCGGTACATCAACGTCACGATCAACGCACCGGCAACGGCGCTCGGTGCCCACGCGGTCAAAGCGTTGACCGCGCCGAATGGCAACGACAGCAGCCAGACAAACAGTGTCGATAAGGCCGAATAGTCGGCATAGGGTTGACCATACGTGGTCGGAAACACCGTCGGCCCGTGCCGCAGCATCTCCTGAGCGAACAGTACAAAGCGTGAATCGAACCCGATCGGGGCCTGCCAGTAGACCCCGGCGACGAACAACAAGAACGCCAGCAGCCCCGCGATCAGGGACTGCCGGCGGATGGCAGGCGACAACGTGATCATGCGACGTCTGACCTGTGAGGCCATTGTTGCAACGGTATCGGCAATTTGCGCGACTCGCCGCGACCCATCGGGAAATACTGGAAGCCGTTGCGCGCCAAACGCTCGGCGTCATACAGGTTGCGACCGTCGAAGATCACCGGGGTGTTGAGGCGTTGCTTGATCAGGTCGAAATCCGGCGCCTTGAATTGCTGCCATTCGGTGCAAATGATCAGCGCGTCGGCGCCGGGCAGTACCGATTCCGGGGTACCCATCAGCATCAGTTTCGACTCGTCCGGGTAGAGGTTCTGGGTTTCCTGCATGGCTTCGGGATCGAATGCGCGCACGCTGGCACCGGCGGCCCATAATTCCTCCAGCAGGACCCGGCTCGGCGCATCGCGCATGTCGTCGGTGTTGGGCTTGAACGCCAGGCCCCACAGGGCAAAGGTCTTGCCGCGCAGGTCACCCTTGTAGAACGCGTTGATGCGTTCGAAGAGCTTGTGTTTCTGCCGTTGGTTGATCGCTTCGACCGCTTGCAGCAAGTCGCTGGAGCAATGCGCTTCTTCGGCACTGTGGATCAAGGCGCGCATGTCTTTGGGGAAGCACGAACCGCCATAACCGCAGCCCGGGTAGATGAAGTGGTAGCCGATGCGCGAGTCGGCACCGATGCCTTGACGCACCGACTCAATGTCAGCGCCCAGATGTTCGGCCAGTTCAGCGATCTGATTGATGAAGCTGATCTTGGTCGCCAGCATGCAGTTGGCGGCGTATTTGGTCAGCTCGGCACTGCGCAGGTCCATGAACATGATGCGGTCATGGTTGCGGTTGAACGGCGAGTAGAGGTCGCGCATCACGTCACGTACGTCATCACCCTCGCAGCCTATAACGATGCGATCGGGACGGCGGCAGTCAGCGACGGCCGAACCTTCCTTGAGAAACTCCGGGTTGGAGACGATATCGAACTGCAGCAGCCGGCCGACCTTGATCAAAGCCTTTTCGATGTGCGTGCGCAAGGTGTCTCCGGTGCCCACTGGCACGGTGGATTTCTCCACCAGAATCAACGGCTGCTCACGGTGGCGGGCGATGGCGTCACCGACCGAGAGCACATAACGCAGATCGGCCGAGCCGTCTTCACGGGATGGCGTGCCAACCGCGATGAACGCTACTCGACCATGCTGCACGGCGAGTTGTTCATCGGTGGTGAATTGCAGGCGTTTCGAATCCAGCCCCTCGCGCACCAGACTGGCCAGCCCCGGTTCGAAGATGCTGACATGGCCCTGGCGCAGCAGATCGACCTTCTTCTGGTCGACGTCCATGCACACCACGTCATGCCCGACCTCGGCCAACACAGCAGCCTGCACCAGACCGACATAACCGCTACCAAAGACTGTGATTTTCATGGAGCACTCCTGAATTCGGGCGCACGAGCCGGACGCGTGTTAATGGTGATGACCCCGAGCATGACCAGCGCCACGCCCAGTGATTTGGTGAAACTGAAGGATTCGTTGAACAGCGGCAGGCTGGCCGCCAACAGGTACACCAGCGCATAGCTGATGCTCAGCAGCGAATAGGCACGGCCCAGCGGCAGATCGCGCAGGGCGCCGAGCCAGCAGAGCATCGACAGGGCATAGGCGAAAATCGCGGTGATGACGACGGCCAGTGCGCGCCAGTCGAAGCTGTTCAGCGTCAACCATTGTTCGGGTGTTGGCAGGCGCGTCATGCTCCAGCGCATGCCCAGTTGCGCGGCGCTGACCAACAGCACGCTGCCCATGGCGAAAGTGATTCCCCGGCGCTGGTTCATGACTGTTGCCCCAGCAAAATCACACCGCCAATCACCAGCGCCACGCCCAGCCAGTGCTGGCGGTCGATGGGTTCACGGAAGACGAAGCGGGCGATCAAGGTGATCAGCACAAAGTTGAGGCTGAGCATCGGATAGGCGATGCCGACTTCCAGACGCTGCAACACCAGCAGCCAGACCAACAGGCCCGAGCCGAGGGCGAGCAGCGCCAGCCATAGCCACGGCGTACGCAATTTTTCGGGCCAGGACGACTCGACGCCGCGCCAACTCTCCACGGCGTATTTCTGCGCTATCTGGCCCAGGCAGGTCAGCACGCACGCGGCCAACAGCAGCAACAGGCTCATGACGCCTCCCGAGGGAGAATCATGATCACCAGATTGCCCTGTTCGTATCGGATGCCGTCCTTTGGCAGTCTGTCGATTTCGTCCAGTTCGTCTTGCCCCTTGACGCGCATCACCACGCCGACCGAACCGCTGCGGCGGGCTTCGCGCATCCACTGTTGCACTTGATCGGGATCGACCCGCTGTTGAATGCCGTCAGGATAGGCAAGGCCATATTTCAATTCGCCTATCGTGTTGTACAGCGCGACCTGTGGGCGTTTCAGGCGCCAGGACAGGGCCGAGGCCGCGCCCAGATCGTTACTCAGCAAGTGCGTGGTCTGCGCCAGTTCCGTGACGTGATGGCGAATGAACTGGTCGGGCATCTTGTTGGCGACCACCGATTTGGGTAGTGCTGCCGGGAGTACGCCGACCAGTAGAAGGCTGCCCAGCGCTGGCGCCGCCCAGCATTGCAACGGCAGGAAGGCTTGCATCAGGTTGGCGATGATCCAGCCGATCAGGCCGATGAACAGCAGCACCAGGCTGTGCAGTTCGTGGTCGTACAGCGGCTTTTTCAGTTGCAGATAAACCAGTGCAATCAGCGTCACGAGGCCCAGCAACAGATTGAGCAGGCCATTGATGCTCAGCGCCCGGCCTCGCTCCAGACGCAAGCGGTCAGCCAGGGCATTACCCAGCAACAACGCCAGCGGCAGCAGGCACGGCAGGATGTAAGTCGGCAGCTTGCCGTTACTCAGGCTGAAAAACAGCAGCGGCATCAGCAGCCACAGCAGCAGGAAAACCACTGGCGGCTGAGTACGGGTCTGCCATGCTTGCTTGAACGCAGGCGGCAACAGGCCGACCCACGGCAAACTGAACGCCACCAGCAGCGGCAGATAAAACCACCACGGCGCATCGTGCTGGGCATCGTCACCGGCAAACCGACGGATGTGTTCGTGCCAGAAGAAGAACCGCCAGTAATCCGGTTCCTGGGCATGCACGGCTAACACCCACGGCAGGCTGACGATGATCGCGATGGCAATCGCCACCGGGCCGTACAGCAGCAGTTCACGCCAGCGTTTCTGCCAGAGCATCCACGGCAACGCGATCAGCACCGGCAGCAGCCAGGCGAGAAACCCTTTGGTCATGAACCCCATGCCGCAGGCCAGACCCAGCACCGCCCAGGCGGCCATGCGCTTGCCGCTGGTGCGGCTGTCGACGGCAAACCACAGCGCCACCAGACTGAGGTTGACCCAAAAGGTGAATTGCGGGTCGAGATTGGCGTAACCGGCCTGACCGGCAACAATCGTGAAGCTCATGTAGAGCAGGGCGCAGACGAAGCTTTTGCGCGGCTCGTTCCACAAGCGCCGGGCGATCAGGAAGCACAGCAACACACTCAAACCGCTGCTCAACGCTGACGCAAAACGTACGCCGAACAGGTTCTGCCCGAACAACTCCTGGCCGAGGGCGATCATCCAGTAACCGGCAATCGGCTTCTCGAAGTAGCGCAGGCTCATGAAATGCGGTGACACCCAGTTGCCGCTCAGCAGCATGTCCTGGCTGATCTGCGCGTAGCGGGTCTCGTCGGGAATCCACAAGCCATGCGTGCCCAGCGGCAGCAAATAAGCCAGCAAGCAGATGCCCAGCAATAGCAGCGGCAATGTCCAGCGTTTAATCATGCGCCTTGCACTCCCAGCCAGCCTTCACGGCCGTTGAGGGCGCCGCGTTGTACGCGACCCACGGGCAAGGTGTTGAAGAACTCGGGTAGCAAGTCACCCAACGGTTGGAACTGGATGTTGCGCAGGCGAGCCTCAGCCAGCAGTTGACGAAAACCCTCAGCCATCAGAATCCCTTCCACTTCGGCGTGAATGGTGTAGACGTTGAGCTGTCGCGGGAGGAAGTGGTCGAGAATGAATGGGTTGAAGTCCCGCGCCGCGACGATGGGGCCGACAACTTCGTCGAAGGTCGGCAGGTCCACCGGAATCTGCGGGGTGCCCGGCGTGCCGTCCGCCAGCAACGGCCGAAACAGGCGTGTCCCACGGCAATCGCTGTTGTAGCGAAAGCCAAAGGCCTGCTTGGCTTCAATCACACGCTCGTCCGCCCGCCAACCGGCGGCGGCCGAACACTCGACTTTTGCGCCGAGGATGTCGCTCAAGGTGTCGACGCCCTGACGAATCTGCTCGATCAGTTGCTTGTCGCTCCAGCGGCCGGCATTGACCTGCCAGCCATGGTGATCCCAGGCATGCAGGCCGACTTCATGACCGGCGTCCCGGGCCTGACGCATCAGGTGCCCGAGTTCGCGGCCAATCGGCTTACCGGGCCACGCGGTGCCGGCCAGCAGAATGTCCCAGCCATACAGGCCAGCCGCATTGGAGCGGAGCATCTTCCAGAGGAACTGCGGGCGAATCAGGCGCCACAGATGCCGACCCATGTTGTCGGGGCCGACACTGAAGAAGAACGTCGCCTTGACCTGCGCTTCATCGAGCATTTCCAGCAGGCGCGGCACACCTTCACGGGTGCCGCGAAAGGTGTCGACGTCGATGCGTAGACCGGCCTGCATTACTTCTTGTCCGCGATTTCGAGCATGGCTTCACGCAGGAAGAAATCCAGCGTATTGCCGATGGTCTCGCGCATTTCCACAGTCGGCGTCCAGTCCAGCAGGCGCTTGGCGTTGGCGATGCTGGGTTTGCGGTGCTCGACGTCCTGGTAACCGGCACCGTAGAACGCCTTGCTTTCGACGTCGCGGAAACCGGCGAATGGCGGGAAGTTGTCGCGCAGCGGGTGCGCCTCGAACTGGCGCAGCAGCTCTTCGCCCAACTGCCGGATGCTTGCTTCGTTGTCCGGGTTGCCGATGTTGATGATCTGACCGTTGCAGACGTCGTTGTCGTTATCGATGATCCGCGCCAGTGCTTCGACGCCGTCGGCGATATCAGTGAAGCAGCGTTTCTGCTCGCCACCGTCGAACAGACGGATCGGTGTGCCTTCCACCAGATTGAGGATCAGTTGCGTAATGGCGCGAGAGCTGCCGATGCGTGCCGAATCCAGACGATCGAGACGCGGGCCCATCCAGTTGAAGGGGCGGAACAGGGTGAAATTCAGGCCCTTGGCGCCGTAGGCCCAGATCACCCGGTCGAGCAACTGCTTGGACACCGAATAGATCCAGCGTTGCTTGTTGATCGGGCCAACGATCAGGTTGGACGTGTCTTCGTCGAAGTTCTTGTCCTGGCACATGCCATAGACTTCCGAGGTCGACGGGAAGATCACGCGCTTGTTGTACTTGACGCAGTAGCGCACCAGTTTCAGGTTTTCTTCGAAGTCGAGTTCGAACACCCGCAGCGGATTGCGGGTGTATTCGATCGGCGTGGCGATGGCCACCAGCGGCAGCACCACGTCGCACTTCTTGATGTGGTACTCGATCCACTCGGAGTGAATGCTGATATCGCCCTCAACGTAGTGGAAGTGCGGGTGACTGCGCAGACGGTCGATGGCGTCGGAGCCGATGTCCAGGCCATAGACTTCGTAGCGGTCATCGCGCAGCAGACGCTCGGACAGGTGATTGCCGATAAAGCCGTTGACGCCAAGGATCAGCACGCGAGTGCGGCGGGGCGCACGGCCGGATTCGGCACCGCGCAGTAACGAGCCGTCGACCAGCCCCAGTTCGCTGGCCAATTGCGGGCCACTGAGAAACAGACCGTTGTCGTTACGCTGACCCGAGAGGATCACCAGCGAATCTTCGCCGCAGGCAATGCGCAGCGGATCGACGCTGATCACCCGGCCCGGCGCCTGACCGTCGTTACCTTTGACGACTTCGGCACTCCAGACGATCAGCTTGTGTTCGCCGACGGCGCAGAACGCACCCGGATACGGTTGGGTGACGGCGCGAATCAGATTGAACAGTTGCTCGGCCGGTTTCGCCCAGAGCAGTTTGCCGTCCGCCGCGGTGCGACGGCCGAACACTGTGGCTTGGGATTCATCCTGCGGGGTTTCGCTGATCCGGCCTTGCAGCATGGCGGGCAGTTCGTCACGCAACAGGTCGCTGGCGGCGATGCGGAGCTTGCCGTGCAGGCTCAGCGCGGTATCGCTGCGCTCGATGGCCACGCGCTGCTGAGCGACGATGGCGCCGGCATCGGCACGTTTGACCATGCGGTGCAGGGTCACGCCGGTTTCGGTTTCGCCATTGACCAGCACCCAGTTCGCCGGGGCGCGGCCACGGTAGCGCGGCAGCAACGAACCGTGCAGGTTGAATGCACCTTTGCTCGCCGTGGCCAGCAACGGCTCACTCAGCAGATTGCGGTAGTAGAAAGAGAACAGGTAGTCAGGGTCGAGTTTGGCGATGCGCTCGATCCACAACGGGTGGTTGACGTCTTCCGGGGCGTGCACGGGAATGCCTTTTTTGGCGCACAGTTGCGCAACCGAGGCGTAGAAAGCGTTTTCTTTTGGGTCATCCGCGTGAGTGAACACGGCTGCAATGTCATAGCCGCTGTCGAGCAGGGCTTGAATGCCGGCGCAGCCGATGTCGTGGTAAGCGAAGACAACAGTTTTTGCACTCATGAGAGAACCTGACCGGTAGTAGAAGAAGAGGAGAGACCATCAACGGTGACCGCAGGCGCCGGGGTAACGGCGTGGCTGCGCAAGACTTTTTCAATGAAGAAACGCGGGCGGGCGCGCACGTCGCTGTACATGCGCCCCAGGTATTCGCCGAGCAGGCCCATGCCGATGAACTGGCCGCCGGTGAACACGAACAGCACGGCGAACAGTACGAACATGCCGTCACCAGCCCATCCAGAACCGAAGATCAGCCGCATCAGGATCAGCGCGAGGGCAAACAGCAGACCGAGCCCGGCCATGGTGAAACCGACGATGCTCAGTAACCGCAGCGGCGTGGTGGTCATGCAGGTGATCAAGTCGAACATCAGGTTGATCAGGCGCATCGGGCTGTACTTCGAATCGCCGTGTTCACGCTCGGCGTGGGCGACGACGATTTCGGTGGTGTGGCGGGCGAAGCTGTTGGCCAGGATCGGGATGAATGTGCTGCGTTCGCGGCAAGCGAGCATCGCGTCGATGATCGTGCGGCGGTAAGCGCGGAGCATGCAGCCGTAGTCGCTCATGGCCACGCCAGTGGAGCGTTGCACGGCGAGGTTGATCAGCTTCGACGGGTAGCGGCGCAGGGCCGAATCCTGACGGTTACCGCGCACAGTGCCGACGACGTCATAACCCTTTTCAGCTTCGGCGATCAGTCGCGGGATTTCTTCCGGCGGGTTCTGCAGGTCGGCGTCGAGAGTGATGACCACATCACCTTTGCACTGCTCGAAACCGGCCATGATCGCCGCGTGCTGGCCGTAGTTGCGATTGAGGATCACCGCCACGAACGGGCTGTCTTCACGGGTGGCGGCTTCTTCCAGCAGATGGCCGGACTCATCGCGACTGCCGTCGTCCACCAAAACGATTTCATAGTCGTGACGCAGTAACCGGCAGGCCGCTTCGGTACGGCGCAGCAGCTCCGGCAGACTTTCCTGTTCGTTGTAGACCGGGATGACGATCGACACACAGCGGATCGGGTAAGGTTTCACGGGCGTTTATCCATAAGGGTGGCGATGGCGCCGACGACGCGGTCGAGGTCTTGATCGGTCATGTTGGGGAACAACGGAATTGAGCACAGCCGTGCCGAGTTCCATTCGGTGTTGGGCAGATACAGGTCGGGATCACGCTGGCGATACCAGGTGTGCAAATGGGTGGCGATGAAATGGATGCCGGTGCCGATGCCCTGGTCTTGCAACCCTTTCATGAAGGCGTCGCGGTCCATGCCGCAGCGTTCGCTGTCGATGCGCAGGATGAACAGATGCCAGGCGTGTTGTTGCGCGTAGTCGGGCAGGGCAAGTGGCTGTACCGGCAGGCCTTCGAGCTTTTGTAGATAGGCTGTGGCCAGCTCGGTGCGGCGGGCGTTGATCGCGTCGAGGCGTTCCAGTTGCACCAGCGCTATCGCGGCGTTGATGTCGGCCAAGTTGTATTTGAAACCCGGCTCCATGACTTGCGCCTGCGGCTTACGGCCACCGGTCAAACGGTCGTAGGCGTCAACGCCCAGTCCATGGAACTTGAGCATGCGCACACGGCTGGCCAGGGCTTCGTCGTCAGTGACGAACATCGCGCCTTCGGCACAGGTCATGTTCTTGATTGCATGGAACGAGAAGATCGCCGTGCCTTGCGAACCGACGTGGCGCCCCTTGTAACGTGTGCCAGCGGCGTGGGCGGCGTCTTCGATTACCGCGATGCCGTGCTTGTCGGCGAGGGCATACAGCGGATCGAGATCGAACGCGGCCCCGGCGTAATGCACCGGGATGATCGCTTTGGTGCGTGGGGTGATGGCCGCTTCGATATGCGCCACGTCCGTCATCAGCGTGTCGCGGTCGACGTCGACAAACATCGGTCTGGCGCCGAGCAGCGAGATCATGTTGGCGGTCGACACCCAGGTTTGCGACGGCGTTATGACTTCGTCACCCGGGCCGATGCCCAATGCCAGCAATGCGATATGCATTGCGCCCGTAGCTGAAGATAGTGCGACGGCGTGGCGGCAGCCGACATAGTGGGCGAACTGTTCTTCAAGTGCCTGGCATTTAGCGCCGGTAGTAATCCAGCCGGAACGTAATACTTGTTCGACGGCGGTTATTTCTTCGTCGCCGATACTCGGCCGGGAAAAGGGCAGAAACGCTTGACTCATAAGAACCTCGAGGCGACAGCCATCCTTCAGCCAGTTGTCTGAAAAACACGTGATTTCAATGGTTTGGAATACCGGCCGGGGAATGCCTGATTGACTTTTGTGCCCACGGACGGCAGGGTTGCAGGCCTTTCGGGGCAACCTGTTGTAATTAAGGTTATGCCCGTTTTTGTGAAAGGAACATGAAAAAACGGTCGGCTATTCGTCTATCTGTAAGTCATACAGCCGTCGTTCAGACTTCTTCCGCTTATCGGCATCTTTAGTGAAAAAGTCATAGAGAAGAGTCTCTCTTTATATAAGTTTGTTTGCACTTTTAAGTTGTTTTGTTGAACTGTTTTCTATTCAAGGCCGTTTCGTTTGATTGACTTGTCGAGTTCCCAATCCACCCCGACCAACACTAATCCGCTGACGCTTTATCTGGCCCGACTGGCGCCCTCCAGCCAATTGACCATGCGCTACGTCTTGCAGGACGCCGCCGACCGTCTCGGTTTCGAAGAAGTGAATGTCGAGGAAATCCCCTGGCACGCGCTGCAACCGGAGGACGTGGTGGCACTGGTCGCCGCGTTGCGCGCCGACGGTTATGCGCCGAATACCTCGTCGCTGTATGTCAACGCCGTGCGCGGCGTGATGAACGAAGCCTGGCGGATGAGCCTGATCAGTCAGGATCATCTGCTGAAGATGCGCTCGGTAAAAGGCATCGCCGGCACGCGGTTGTCGCAGGGGCGTAATCTCAAACGCACACTGATTCATGAATTGATGGAAGTCTGCGCCGCCGATCCACGACCGCAGGGCCTTCGCGACGCCGCGGTGATTGCGTTGCTGTATGGCACCGGCATGCGCAAATCCGAGTCGGTGGATCTAGACCTCAATCAGGTCGACTTCACGGAGCGCAGCCTTACCGTCACCGGCAAGGGCAACAAGCAACTGATCAAGTACGCACCGGCCTGGGCGTTCGCCAAGCTTGATGCGTGGCTGGAGCTGCGCCGTTCACAGCTCAAGGAAGGCGAGAGCGATGATGCGTTTCTGTTCAACCGCATCCGCCGTGGCAGTCATATCACCCGCGAGCGCATCACCAAACACGCGATCTACTACATCGCCCGTCAGCGTGGCACGCAGGTCGGGGTGAAGATCATGCCCCACGATTTCCGTCGTTCGTTCATCACTCGGGTGATCGAGGAGCATGACCTGTCGATCGCGCAGAAGCTCGCTCACCACAGCAATATCCAGACGACGGCGAATTATGACGTGCGCGACGACAACGAGCGGCGGCGTGCGGTGGATCGCTTCGACCTGTAAGCCGAATCAGGACGGGGAAGGGCAGGTGCGCGCGTTGCCTGCTGCCGCCCGACTGATCTGTTCAGCCAGACGTCTGACGTTATTTTGCTGAGCGCTCACCAGGTCATCGATGCTCGGACCCGAAGGGGTCTGCAAGGTCGAGCGGCAGGTCAGCAGGCCACTGTCCGTCGCACCTGCTGGGCGCAGGCGCCATTTGGCGTCGATCAAGCCGTATTGGCCGGGGATTGAATCGAAGCGTTGCACCTCGATGCGCACCGAGACGTTGCCTTGGCTGCCGGTATTGCTCAATTGATCGCTCAGCGCCCCGCGTAACTCATCGGCCAGCGTCGCGCCCCACCAATCGGTGTCCAGAATGGCGAGGCCGCTGTTGCCCTGGCGGATGACGATTTGCGCCCGATCGACCTGCGGCGGCACGCTGATGCCTTCAATCGGAATTTGTCCGCCAGCACGGGTATTGGCCAATTGCACCGGTGTCAGCGTATGAAAGCTGATCGGGTCGCTGCGGCAAGCGCCGAGCAGCATGAACGCAGCGAGCGCGGTGATCTTCAGCGGTACAGCCATGGTTCAGCTCCTGTGCTCAATTGCGTGGCGGGCCTTTCAGATCGATGGGGGCGGCGTTGTCGGGGCGGCCACGGATCAGCGATTCCGGATGGCGGCCCAGATAATCCGACAGCTCACGCAGGGAGCGCGACATGCGCCCGAGTTCGTCGAGGGTCTCGGTAAGTTTTTCGCGCTGCGGCGAATCTTCGGCCAGGGTCGAACTGGCGGACTGCAAGGTCTTGCTGACATCGGCGAGGGTGCTCTGCACGCCCGGCAAGGTCTTGGCGTTGAACTGGGCCAGGCCTTTGCGCAGTTCGACCAGATTGCTGTCGAGGTTGTTGGCGATGCGATCCACCGGTAATTTGTTGAGCTTGTCGACCACAGCTTCGAGTTTTTCCTGCAGCTGTTCGAGGCTGCCGGGCACGGTCGGAATCACCACCGGGCGGGCCGTTGGGTCGAACGCGACTTTTTCGGCTTTCGGGAAGAAATCCAGCGCCACGTACAGCTGGCCCGTCAGCAGGTTGCCACTGCGGGCCTGAGCGCGCAGGCCATTGTCGATAAAGGTGCCCATCAGGCGGATGCCGGCGGCTTCGTCGTTGGGGTCGTGTTTGAACGCGGTGAGCATTTTCCCGTAGGCCATACCGAGGCGCTGCGGATAAATGACGATGCCGACGTTAAGCGGAAAGCTGCGTTTTTTCGCGTCGAAATCCAGATTGATCGCCACCACCCGGCCGATCTCCATGCCGAGGAACTCAACCGGTGCGCCAACCTTGAGCCCGCGCAGGGACTGGTCGAAGCGCAAGCTCAGGTACTGCGCCTTGCCGTTCGGCGGGGCGAGGGCGGTCAGCTGGTCTTCGAACAGTTCGAATTTCTTGTCATCGGCCGCCGCCACGTCGTTGGGGCTGTAGTCCGGCGCACGGAAGGCGATGCCGCCAACCAGCATCGACGACAACGATTCGGTTTTGACCTGGAATCCGTTGGCTCCGACGCTGACGTCAATGCCGCTGGCGTTCCAGAAACGGGTGTTTTCGGTGACGAAGGCGTCGTTGGGCGCATGAATGAACACTTCGATGTTCACGCCTTTACCGTCAGGGGCCAGCTCGTAGGTGACGACTTGGCCGACCGGAATTTTGCGGTAATAAACCGGTGAGCCGATGTCCAGCGAGCCGAGATCCTGGGTGTGCAGCATGAAGCGCTTGCCCGGTTCGCCGTAGGTGATCGGTGGCGGGTTTTCCAGGCCCTTGAATTGTTTGGCGCGATTGTTGGCCTGGCCGATATCGGCACCGATGTAGTCGCCGGACAGCAGGGTATCGATGCCTGACACACCGCCAGCGCCGATGCGCGGACGGACAACCCAGAACTGCGAGTCTTCGCGGGTAAAACTTTCGGCCTGCTTGGCCAGTTTGATGGTGGCGTTGACGCTCTTCTGGTCATTGCTCAACTCGACTTCGGTCACCTGACCGATCACCACATTGCGGTACTTGACCTCGGTCTTGTTGGCCACCAGACCGCTGCCAGTCTTGAAGTTGACGACGATGGCCGGCCCTTCCTGCATCACGTTGTGCACCACCAGCGAAATGCCTACCAACACGGCAACGATCGGTACGATCCACACCAGCGATACGCTGAAACGGCGGGTTTTGATTGGGGCCTGGCCTGGTGCTCGCGGCTCGTCGGTGGCTGACGACTTCATCCGTGTCCTCCTCGAATAATTAGGCACTGAGCGTCAGGAACGCCAAAGCACTTCATCAATATAGAAGTGCTTGGCGATAGAGCAAATGCAGAGGAGCAAAGACCTCAGCCGAGCATCTCGCGCAACCGATACCAGAACATCCCCAGTGCCAGCAGCGGCGAGCGCAGTGCCGGGCCGCCGGGGAAGGTCATGTGCGGCACGCCGCTGAATACGTCCATGCCTTGGCTATGGCCGGCATGAATCGCCTCGCCGAGCAGCTTGGCGCACCAATGGGTGACGTTCAGGCCATGGCCGGAATAGCCTTGGGCGTAGAACACGTTCGGATGCTGTTTGAGCCGTCCGACCTGCGGGAAGCGATTGGCGGTGATGCCAATCTTGCCGCCCCACTGGTAGTCGATGCGCACGTCCGCCAGTTGCGGGAAGACCTTGAGCATCTTTGGGCGCATGTAGGCGGCGATATCTGCCGGATCTCGCCCGGAATAATGGCAGGCGCCGCCGAACAGCAAACGCCGGTCTGCTGAGAGCCGGTAGTAGTCGAGGCCGACTTTCTGGTCGCACAGCGCGAGGTTGTGCGGGATCAGTTGTGCGGCGCGCTCTTCGGACAAGGGCTCAGTGGCGATGATGTAACTGCCGGCCGGCAGCACTTTGCCGCTGAGCTGTTTCTCCAGTTCATCCAGATGCGCGTTGCAACCGAGCACCAGACTGCCGGCGCGTACGGTGCCGCTGGCGCAGCGGACTTGCACGGTTGCGCCATGGATGATTTCCAGTACCGGACTTTGCTCGAAGATCCGTACGCCAAGAGACGCGGCCAGACGCGCCTCGCCTTGCACCAGATCCAGTGGATGCAGGTGGCCGGAGCCCATGTCGATCAATCCGCCGGCATAGCCATCGGCGTTGACCACTTGCTGGCGGATCTGCTCGGGGCCGACCAAGCGTGTTTCGTGGGCATAACCGAGTTCGGCGAGGCCAACCTGTTCTTCCTTGAACGCGGCGAATTGCGCGGGCGTGTTGGCCAGTTCGCAGAAGCCCCAACGCAGATCGCAGTCGATGGCGTTGTCGCCGATGCGCTGGCGCACCAGCTCCACCGAATCGATCCCGGCGCGCTGCAAATAGCGCACGCCTTCCTGGCCGACATGTTTCGCGAAACCTTCGACCTCATGGCCGATGCCGCGAATCAACTGGCCGCCATTGCGCCCGCTGGCGCCCCAGCCAATTCGCCGGGCTTCGATCAATATCACCGAGAGCCCGCGTTGAGCCAGTTCAATGGCGGTATTGACCCCGGTAAACCCGCCGCCGATGACGCACACGTCAGCCGTCAGATCACCATTGAGCATGGGGTAGGGGGTGCTCGCCCGAGCCGATGCGGCGTAATAGGAGCGAGCGTGTTCCTGGGTGTACTGATTCATTTGTTCGACTTCACTTTGCTCCAGGAACGGGTCATCAAACGCATGATCGCCTGGGGCGGGGTAGAGGAGATGTAGAGCTTGGCGAGGACTTCCTGTGGCGGATAAACCTCAGGATTGTTCACCAGATCCGGATCCATGTACTGCTTGGCGGCGGGGTTCGGGTTGGCGTAACCGACCGAAGCGCTGACCTTGGCGATCACTTGTGGATCGAGCAGGTAGTTGATGAAGGCGTGGGCCTCCTTGGGATTGCTGGCGTCGGCCGGGATTGCCAACAGGTCGAACCACAAGTTGGCGCCTTCTTTCGGGATGGCGTAGGCGATATTCACGCCGTTCTTGGCTTCTTTGGCACGGTTGGCGGCCTGGAACACGTCGCCGGAATAACCAAAGGCGACGCAGATATCACCGTTGGCCAGGTCCGATACGTACTTCGATGAGTGGAAGTAGGTGATGTAGGGGCGAATGCTCAGCAGTTTCGCTTCGGCTTTCTTATAGTCTTCCGGGTTTTCGCTGCGCGGATCCATGCCCATGTAGTTGAGCACGGCCGGGAATATTTCGTCGGCGGAGTCCATCATCGACACGCCGCATTGGCTGAGTTTTTTCAGGTTTTCCGGCTCGAACAGCACGGCCCAGGAATCGATGTGATCGATGCCCAACACTTGCTTGACCTTGTCGACGTTGTAGCCGATGCCGTTGGTGCCCCACAGGTACGGCACAGCGTGCGCGTTACCCGGGTCGTTTTTCTCCAGCAGTTCAAGCAGCTTCGGGTCGAGGTTTTTCCAGTTCGGCAGTTGCGAGCGATCCAGCTTGAGGAATGCGCCGGCCTTCACCTGGCGGGCGAGAAAGTGGTTGGACGGCACCACAACGTCATAGCCGGTGCGGCCCGCCAAGAGCTTGCCTTCGAGGGTTTCGTTGGAGTCGAAAACGTCGTAGATCACCTTGATCCCGCTGCTGCTCTGGAAGTCGGCGAGGGTGGTCTCACCGATGTAGTCGGTCCAGTTGTAGACGCTGACTTGTGGCTGGGCTAGAGCAGCAGTGCTGCACAACATCGCCAGCGCAGCGGGAACCATGGATTTCAATAGACGCATATCGACACCTCTTCTATTTTTTGGAATTTTCAGGTGATTCACTATTCCCCTTGTGGGAGCGAGCCTGCTCGCGAAAGCGGTGGGCCAGGCAACATCAATGGTGACTGTGCCGACGGCTTTCGCGAGCAGGCTCGCTCCCACATGGGATTTGTGAAGTGGTTTAGACGCTCATCATCAGGAATTCACGTTCCCACGAGCTGATCACGCGCTTGAAGTTTTCATGCTCGGCGCGTTTCACCGCGACATAGCCGCGCACGAATTTTTCACCCAGGTATTGCGCAACGGTTTCGCACTCTTCCATCTGCGTCAGGGCCTCTTCGATGGTGATCGGCAGGCGCAGGTTGCGACGTTCGTAGGCGCGGCCTTGTACCGCAGCGCTCGGCTCGATGCCCTCGACCATGCCGATGTAACCGCAGAGCAGACTCGCGGCAATCGCCAGGTACGGGTTGGCATCGGCGCCCGGCAGGCGGTTTTCCACGCGCATCGACTCGGGGCCGGAGGTCGGCACACGCAAACCAACGGTGCGGTTTTCTTCGCCCCATTCGACGTTGACCGGCGCTGAGGTGTCCGGCAGGAAGCGGCGGAATGAGTTCACGTTCGGCGCGAACATCGGCAGCACTTTCGGGATGTACTTCTGCAAACCACCGATGTAGTGCAGGAACAACTCGCTCATCTGCCCGTCGGCGTTGGCGAAGATCGGCTTACCCGTGGCGATGTCCACCACACTCTGGTGGATGTGCATGGCGCTGCCCGGCTCGTCGCCAATCGGCTTGGCCATGAACGTCGCCGCGACGTTGTGCTTGAGCGCAGCCTCACGCATGGTCCGTTTGAACACGGTGATCTGGTCGGCCAGATCCAGCGCGTCGCCATGACGGAAGTTGATTTCCATCTGCGCCGGGCCGTCTTCGTGGATCAGCGTGTCGAGGTCCAGACCTTGCAGTTCGCACCAGTCGTAAACGTCTTCAAACAGCGGATCGAATTCGTTGGCGGCATCAATGGAGAACGACTGCCGACCACTTTCGGCGCGACCGGAACGGCCCAGCGGTGCCTTCAGCGGCAAGTCCGGGTCTTCGCAGCGTTGGGTCAGGTAGAACTCCATTTCTGGCGCGACAATCGGCTTCCAGCCTTTGTCGGTGTAGAGCTGCAAAACCTTCTTCAGCACGTTGCGCGGCGACAGCTCGATCGGGTTGCCGAACTTGTCGAAGGTGTCGTGGATGACGATGGCGGTTGGCTCGATCGCCCATGGAATCACGTAGACCGCGTCGGCCACTGGCTTGCAGACCATGTCGATATCGGCCGGGTCGAGCAGGTCGTAGTAGATGTCGTCGTCGACAAAATCCCCGGTTACCGTTTGCAGCAGCACACTTTCCGGCAGGCGCATGCCTCGCTCATGCAGGAACTTGTTGGTCGGTGCGATCTTGCCGCGGGCGATGCCGGTCAGGTCGCTGACCACACATTCAACTTCGGTAATCTTGTGATCTTTCAGCCACGTGAACAGCTGATCGAAAGGGGCATTCATAAAGACCTCGTTATTGGTTTTGTAGACGCCGGGGAGGGCGGGTTTCATCTTCCGCCCCTTCCCCTGTGGCGCGTTGACGACTATCTTGGGCGAGCCTTGCAGTTCCATCTATCCACTTTAAGCAGCACCAAAGCGCACCAAAAGAGTGCGCAAGGTCTCCCATGACAACGTGTAATCCGCTACAGGTTCAGGCTTTCAACACCGCTGATGTCTCCGAGCAAATCCGCGCCACGCCGGGTTGGGTCCAGCATTACCAGCAGATGTCGCCGGGGCATTTCGCCGGGCAGATCCGCTATCTGGATTTGCAGGGGGTCGAGGTTTACGAAGAGCAGATGAACACCCGGGTCGAGCAGAATTTCAGCGCGCCATCGGGTGCTCTGGCGTTCTGTTTTGATCGCAGCGACAACGCGCTGTATCTGCTCAATGAAGACAGCCGCAACATCTGGATCACCCCGGAGAACTATCAGGAAATCGCCGTGGTGTTCGGTCCGGATTTTGTCCGCCAGCACGGTCTGGATGTGGCGAAACTGGAAGGCTTGTTTATGGCGCCGCTCAATGGCGGGCAAAACGCGCTGTTCAGTCGCTGGTTAAGCTCAACTCTCACGAAGTTGACGCAAGCTGTTGATTTACCGAGTAAAGAATCGCTAACCCAGCAATTACTTGAAGATTGTTTGTTCATCCTCGATAACGCGCGTGTTGATCTTGACCGTGGCGGTTTGCAGCGGCGTACCGAAGAACGAATGATCATGAAACGAGTAGGCGAGTGGGCTGCCGACTTGCCAGAAGAAACGTTGAATTTGCTGGAGCTTTCGCACGTCGCCGGCGTGCCACTGCGGCAATTGCAACAGGCCTTCAAGGCCTATACCGGGATGACGCCAAGTCACTGGTTGCGCTTGCGCCGATTAAACAGCGCTCACCGCGAATTGCTTAAACGCAGACCGGCGGACACCACAGTCGCTGAGGTGGCCATGCACTGGTCGTTCTGGCATCTGGGGCGGTTTTCCAGCAGTTACCAGGCACTGTTCAAAGAACTGCCGAGCGAAACCCTCAAGCGCTCGCGAACGGCGTAACGACGAAAATCCCTTTGTGTCCCACGCGAAGTTAAATAGAATCAGTCTCATTTGAATCTAACTTCGCGCAGGGTCTCCTGGATGATGGAAGCAGCGCCGGCCTCGGAGCAGAACCTGCACGACTTGTACCGCGATCATCGCGGCTGGCTGGAAACCTGGCTGCGTCGACGCATGGGTAACGCCTGGGATGCGGCAGATCTGAGTCAGGACACCTTCTTGCGCGTGCTTGGCAGCGCTCAGCCACTTAGAGATATTCAGGAACCACGCGCGTATCTGCTGACCGTGGGCAAACGCTTGCTGAGCAATTTCTACACCCGCCGCAGCCTCGAAAAAGCCTATCTGGAAGCCTTGGCGCAGTTGCCCGAGGAGAGCGTGCCGTCACCGGAGCAGCGCTGGTTGTTGCTGGAAACCCTGCAAGCGCTGGATGAACTGCTTGATGGCTTGCCCAGGCCAGTGCGCCGGGCATTTTTGTGGAGTCAGCTCGAGGGCCTCGGTTACCGCGAGATCGCCGCGCGTTTGCAGGTGTCTGAACGCACAATAAAACGTTATATGGCGCAGGCTTACGAGCATTGTTTGATGTTAGATCTATGATACGCGTTGCGCCCGAAACAGACGCGCGCGAAGTGGCACGCGCCGCCGCACAATGGCTGGCGTTGCTCGAATCTGGCGAAGCGACGGATGAAGATCACGCGCGCCTGCAAAATTGGCGCAGCAGCGATAGCCGCCATGAAAACGCCTGGCAGAAGATTCAGCTATTGCGCCAACGGTTCAACGATCTGCCGTCGGCATTAGCCATGGCCACGCTGGATCGTCCTGATCCGGCACGCCGGGCAGCGCTGAAACGCGCGCTGGGCCTGGCGGCGCTTGTGCCAGCGGCGTGGCTGATCAGTCGGCAATTGCCGCTGGATGTCTGGCGTGCCGATTTGCACACCAGTACCGGGGAACATAAACGTTTGCCATTGGCGGATGGCAGTTCAGTGCAACTGAACACCAACAGTGCGGTAAACGTAGACCTTGCTGCCCGTCAGTTGACGCTGGTGCGCGGCGAAATGGCGCTCAACGTTCCCGGCAACTCAGCGCTGATGATCGACGCTCATTACGGACGGATCAGCGTCAGTCGCAGTGATGTCTGCGTGCGACTCAAAGAGCGTGATTGCACTGTTTCCGTGTTCAGTGGTTCGGTTCAGTTACAACCGCTGCACGGGCCGGCGCTGATGTTGAATCAGGGCCAACAAGTTAGTCTGCAAGCTTCTGGCGCGGGGCCTGTTACAGCATTCGACGCCTTGATGCCGGGCTGGCGCGAGGGTGTATTGATGGCGCAGAACCAACCGCTGGGGGATTTCCTGCGCGAGTTGAGCCGTTATCGTTCAGGTCTGCTGCGCTGGGATCCTGCGCTTGAGGCGCTGCGCGTCACGGGTAGTTTCCGTCTCGACAATACCGACCAAGTCCTTTCGCTGTTGGCGGCGAGCCTGCCAATCGAAGTGCATACACGCACCCGTTTCTGGGTTTCTCTCATCCCTCAGAAAAAAACTGGCTGAAGCCTGTCCCTTTTTTTCGCCTCGCTGGTCATTCCAGGCAAGTGAACAAAATCGAGAGCTTCTTCCAATGCCCGCAGTATTCCCAAGCCGTTTGCGTCCGTTATTGCAGTTGAGCCTCCTGCTGAGCCTGAGTGCCAGCCCCTTGATGATCCAGTCCAGTTGGGCTGACGACTCTTCGCGACGCAGTTATCAGGTGCCCGCTGGCAGCTTGAGTTCAGCACTGACACGATTTGCCGGTTTGGCCGGGGTCAATCTGTCGGTGGATCCTGCACTCGTCAGCGGCCAGAGCAGCAAGGGTTTGAGCGGTGAATATGGGGTAGAGGAGGGCTTCACCCGATTGTTGCTGGGCTCTGGTTTGCAGCTGCAACCGGTGGGTGGCAATGCCTACACGCTGATTCCGGCGGCGGAGGGCGGCAGCCTGCAACTGGCGCCGACTTCGATACTCGGTGCCACTGATTCTTCGGGTGCCGACGTGTTTGCCGGCGGCCAGGTCGCACGTCGAGGTTCGCAAGGGCTGTTGGGGTCTAAAGACTTCATGGAAACCCCGTTCAGCATGACCACCTACACCAGTGAGACGGTCAAGAATCAACAGGCCCGAACCCTCGGTGACCTGATTGCCACAGATCCTTCAGTGCGCGCGACCAATCCAGCGGGCGGGCGCTATGAACAATTCACCATCCGTGGCTTCAGCCTGTTCAACAGCGATGTTGCCTATAACGGCCTCTATGGTGTTCTGCCGACGTACACCATCGACATGGAAATGGCCGATCGCGTCGACATCCTCAAAGGCCCGAGCCAACTCATCAACGGTATTTCACCGCGGGGCAGTGTAGGAGGGGGGATTAACGTGGTGCCCAAACGCGCGACGGACCAACCCATCACCTCGCTGACAGCCAATTACGCCTCAAACAATCAAGTCGGTGGTTCTGTGGATGTCGGGCGGCGTTTTGGCGAGGACAACCAGTTCGGCTTGCGTTTCAACGGTGTAAAACAGTCCGGCGATACCGAGTGGGATCATCAGAGTGTCGACCGCGACATGGCGGTGCTGGGCCTGGATTTTCGCGGTGAGCGCCTGCGCCTGTCGACGGATGTCGGCCATACCGAGCGCGATACCGACGCACCGCAAGAGCGCGTGCAAGTCGGCGCCAATGCCAAGGTGCCGAATGCCAACGATGTGCGCGATAACTATGCGCAACCGTGGAGCCAGGCGCGGACCAAAGACACCTTCGGCACGGTCAACGCTGAGTTCGACGTAAATGACTCGGTCATGTTGTACGGCGGCGTCGGTGCGCGCAAAAGCAATCACGACTTCCTGCGCCATGCCGTTTCAGTCACCAACGATGCTGGCGATTTCAGCGTGCAACCCCGCGATTTCACCCGCGACGAAAATGTCCGTACCGCCACGGCAGGCGTGCGTAACTGGTTCCACACAGGCCCGGTCAGCCATGAAGTCAATCTGGCAGCCAGCTACTTCTATATAGACTTTGAAAACGGTGGCGCTCGTTATGCGGCGGGTCGCAGCAACCTGTATGCCCCGGTGGAAATCACCAAACCCGGCACCCCGACGCGGCAAGACGCCAAGGTCTACACCGAAAATCGCTTCAGTGGCGTGGCGCTGTCGGACACCTTGGGTTTCTTCGATGATCGCCTGTTGCTGACCCTCGGCGCCCGGTGGCAGCGCGTGAAGGTCGATGACTGGAGCGATGATGTGAAGGGTGATACGGCCTACGACGAAGAAAAGGTTTCGCCGTCGGGCGGCATTCTGTTCAAGGCGACGGACAAGTTGTCGCTGTACGCCAACTACATGGAAGGCCTGAGCCAGGGCAAGATCGCGCCGTCGACGTCGGTAAACGAGGACGAAATTTTTCCGCCATTCATTAGCCGTCAGGTCGAAGTCGGCGCCAAGTACGATGCCGGGGTGTATGCCCTGACGGCGGCGGTATTTCGCATCAAACAGCCGGCGTACGAGACCAACGCCACGACGCGCGTGTTTGGCCCGAACGGAAAGCGGCAGAACGACGGTGTGGAGTTGAGTGTATTCGGTGAGCCACTGAAAGGCGTTCGACTGCTTGGCGGCGTGATGTACATCGACAGCGAGTTGACCCACACCACCAACGGCACGTTCGACGGCAATCGTGCGCCGGCGACACCCAAGTACAACGTCAACCTCGGCGCGGAATGGGATGTGCCGAACGTGCAGGGACTGACACTGACAGGGCGCGGTATCTATTCGAGTTCGCAGTATCTGGATCAGTCGAACGAGAAGGAAATCGATTCCTGGGAGCGGTTTGATGTAGGCACGCGTTATGCGTTCAAAGTCGAAGACAAGACCATCACTTTGCGCGCCAATGTCGAGAACGTGCTGGATAAACGCTACTGGAGTTCGGCCGGGGCTTCGGATGACAGTGAGCCGGGTTTGACGCTGTCGACGCCAAGAACTTATCTGCTTTCGGCGACGGTAGACTTCTAGAAAGGCAGGGAATTGCTTCGATCATCGGCTATATTCCGTTAACTACACTAAATAGCCGTTTAGTTGAGCTAACAAAAAACTTCAATCAGATCAATGGGACAGGTCATGACACAGCGCAAAATAACCATTAAGGACGTAATCGCCGCGCTGGATCTGGCACCACACGTTGAAGGCGGCTATTTCCGCAGAACCTACCAAGCCGACCGTCTCGATATGCTCCAAAGCGCTAAAGGCCCGCGTTACTTGATGACGTCGATCTACTATCTGTTGACCGAGCAATCGCCGGTGGGCCAGTTTCATTTCAATCAGTCCGACATCCTGCATTATTTTCACTTGGGCGACGCCATCGAATACAGCCTGATTCGGGCGGACGGCTCACTGCAGACGCTGGTGATGGGCAGCGATATTTTGGCGGGACAACATCTGCAATTACACGTACCAGGTGGAATCTGGAAGGCTTCCCGATTACTGGATGGCTCAAGCGGATTCGGCCTGATCAGTGAAGCAGTTTCGCCAGGATTTGACTTCGCCGATATGGAGATGGGCAATCGCCAGAAACTCACGGCGCAATTTCCACAGCATCGAACGCTGATTGAAAAGCTGACGCGTGAGGATGATTGAGTATGCTGCATTTCAAGAGCTCATCAGGATCAGGAGAAAGTAGCTTAGGGGTTGTGCAGTGCTGGAGATTGAAATGCTGCGTGCAACTGGGCTAATCCCGAAACATCTTGTTACGTGTAATGTATATTATGTTAAATCGTGTATTGCGCTACACACCCCTGCAGCAACACCTGCCTCTATTTCGACAATCAGCCCAACACCTCATAGATCTCAGAAACCACCTGCATCGTTGCGACTTCAATCGTTCCTTCATTACGGCATAGAACCCAGCCGTGATCGGCAATCGCTTGTTCGAACAACTCGGTACACGCGACGTGCTCTGCGTACTTCTGAATCACAGTGCCGCCCAGTCCCCGCGATCGTGTCGCGGCCCTTGCCCATGAAATATCCGGCGCGGTGACGACGCCGACATGCAGGTCTGGCACTCGCACGTCTCGATCCATGTTCATCTGGAGAATCTCGTCAAACGGGATTGTTTGTCGAAACGCGGCATCAGACGGATACCAGCGATCGATCAAGATGATGCTGTCCAGCGGCTGTTTAGTCAGTACGTGTCGGGAAATCCAGCAGCGGCTTTCAGCAAAGCTCTGGCACACAGCCCACTCCAGATCCCTGGAAGGATGTCTGGCAAGCTTGTTAACCAGGGCCATGGTTTTACCCCTGTAGGGATCGCTTTTCCTCTCGCAAAGTCGGACAACTTTCCTATTGTCAGCCCTCAGTACTTTCGTAACGGCCTCCAACAGTGTGGTTTTACCGGTGCCCTTGGGCCCATCCAGAGAAATAAACAGCGGACGATTCATTGGTCACATAGCGATAGATGTACAGTTTCTGGCTCTGGACGTTCGCTGGCACCGCTTGATGCAACTGCGCGAAAACAGAAATGGACGACCACTCTAACCTCAATTCCGCAATTCCATCAGCGCATCCCTTCCGCGATGGTGCACTTCCCTCCCCTCAATCAAGTTCGTTTCGAAACCCCTTGCTCAGAGCCTGACATCCGCCAACATTCGCGCCCTGCGTGTTGATTAGCTCAATGAGTCGTACGCTCAGCTCTTTCGATATGGAGTCAGTCCGGGCACAATGCGCATCCTTTTTTGGCTGGCCTTGCCGGAGGCCTCGAAATGATCAAAACACCGTACTACCTCATCGACAAACAAAAACTGCTGACCAACATGCAGAAGATTGCCTATGTGCGCGAACAGTCCGGGGCAAAGGCCCTGCTGGCGCTCAAGTGCTTCGCGACCTGGTCGGTGTTTGATTTGATGCAGCAATACATGGACGGCACCACCTCGTCGTCGCTGTACGAGCTCAAGCTCGGCCGGCAGAAGTTCGAAGGCGAAACCCACGCCTACAGCGTGGCCTGGGCCGACGATGAGATCGAGGAGATGCTCGACAATTGCGACAAGATCATCTTCAACTCCATCAGCCAGCTGCAACGTTTTGCCAAGCGCGCTGAAGGCAAAGTCCGCGGCCTGCGAGTCAACCCGCAAGTCAGCAGTTCCGATTATCTGCTCGCCGACCCGGCGCGTCCGTTCAGCCGTCTCGGCGAATGGGACCCGGTGAAGATCGAAGGCGTTATCGATCAGATATCCGGCTTCATGTTCCACAATAACTGTGAGAACGGCGACTTCGGTCTGTTCGACCAAATGCTCTGCACCATCGAAGAACGCTTCGGTGAGCTGCTGCACAAGGTCAGCTGGGTCAGCCTGGGCGGCGGTATTCACTTCACCGGTGAAGGCTATGCGCTGGATGCTTTCTGTGCGCGGTTGAAGGCGTTTTCGCAAAAGTACGGCGTGCAGGTCTACCTGGAGCCCGGCGAAGCGGCGATCACCAACAGTGCCTCGCTGGAAGTGACGGTGCTCGACACCCTCTACAACGGCAAGCACCTGGCAGTGGTGGACAGCTCCATTGAAGCCCATTTGCTTGACCTGCTGATTTATCGCCTCAACGCCAAACTGGCACCGAGCGACGGTGAACACACCTACATGGTGTGCGGCAAGTCGTGCCTGGCCGGGGACATCTTCGGCGAGTACCAATTTGAACGTCCGCTGGCCATCGGCGATCGACTGTCATTCATCGATACCGCGGGTTACACCATGGTCAAGAAAAACTGGTTCAACGGCCTGAAAATGCCATCCATCGTGGTGAAGCAACTCGACGGAACGGTCGAAGTGGTGCGCCAATTTGGTTATGAAGACTACCTGTCCAGCCTTTCGTAAACGGACAGATAAAGGAGAGTAAAAGCAATTGAAAAAGAACGTTCTTATCATTGGTGCAGGAGGTGTCGCTAAGGTGGTGGCCCACAAGTGCGCACAGCATAACGATGAACTCGGTCGTATCGCTATCGCGTCGCGCAACATCTCCAAATGCCAGGCCATCATCGATAGCGTCAAGGCCAAGGGTAGCCTCAAACAACCCGCCGACATCAAAGCCTTCTCACTGAATGCGCTGGATGTCGAGGCGACCAAGTCGCTGATCCGCGAAACCGGATCACAGATCGTCATCAACGTCGGTTCCGCGTTCCTCAACATGTCGGTACTGCGTGCCTGTATCGATACCGGCGTAGCCTATCTGGACACTGCCATTCACGAGGAGCCGGGCAAAATCTGCGAGACGCCGCCCTGGTACGGCAACTACGAGTGGAATCACCTCGAAGAATGTAAAGAGAAGAACATCACTGCCATTCTCGGTGTGGGTTTCGACCCAGGCGTGGTCAACGCCTATGCTGCACTTGCGCAGCAACAGTATTTCGATCGAATTGAATCGATCGATATTCTCGACGTCAATGCCGGTTCCCATGGCAAGTATTTCGCCACCAATTTCGATCCGGAAATCAATTTCCGTGAGTTCACCGGACAGGTGTGGAGCTGGCAGAACAGCCAGTGGACCAGTAACACCATGTTCGAAGTCAAGCGCACCGACGACCTGCCAGTCGTAGGGTCGCAGAATCTGTACCTGACCGGTCACGATGAAGTGCACTCGCTGTCGAAGAATCTGGACGTGCCCAACGTGCGCTTCTGGATGAGCTTCGGCGAGCACTACATCAACGTGTTCACCGTACTCAAGAACCTCGGCCTGCTGTCCGAGAAACCGGTCAAGACCGCCGAAGGCCTGGAGGTTGTTCCGCTGAAAGTGGTCAAGGCCGTGCTGCCTGATCCGAGTTCGCTGGCGCCCGGCTACACCGGCAAGACCTGCATCGGTGATCTGGTCAAAGGCACCAAGGATGGCCAGCCGCGTGAAGTGTTCATCTACAACGTGGCCGACCACGAGGAAGCCTTTGCCGAAACCGACAGCCAGGGCATTTCCTATACCGCTGGCGTACCACCAGTCGCTGCTGCCCTGCTGGTCGCCCGCGGCGAGTGGGATGTCCAGCGTATGGCCAACGTCGAGGAGCTGCCGGCTGAGCCATTCCTCAAGGCACTGGATGTAATGGGTCTGCCGACCCGCATCAAGGACGAGAATGGAGACCGCCCCTGGAACGGCGACGCCTAAGGCTCGCAACATTCAGGGGTGCTTCACTGCCTGCTCCGAAAACGCCGCTCATTGAGCGGCGTTTTTGTATGTATTTCTGAACATTGTTGCGCTGGCTTCTTGTTCCTGACCGGTGACCCGACCTGTCGCCTCAACACTGCGTGAACTCAAGCCTTGGCGATTTCCGGCGTCAGAAGCCATTCGGCGCTGTCGTTCCAGACATCCATGTGGGTGATCTTGCCGTTGCGCACTTCGAAGCGATCCAGATAGCGATTACCGGAAAAACTGCGGCCATCGGACCACTCGCCATACAAGGTTCCGTTGGAATACACCACGGTGTGATCACCGCGATCCATCCAGTCGAAGTTGCCCAAGGCTTTTTTTACCCAGGCATAACGGGAACCGTTGAACGCCGTGATGGCCTGTGGGTCAGGCATGACCCGGCCGCCGGTGAAAGTGATCTTCACATCGGCACTCATGAAGGTTGCGGCCCTGACGGGATCGGGCGTCATGGAGGCCTCGAGAAAGCTGCTAACAATCTGCACGTCTGTATTTGCCTGCGACATCGTCGAATCTCCTGACTGACTATTGATAAGCACTGGATCGACGCCTCTGCTTAGTGCAGGGCGCGTTAATTTGGCGCGTTTAGTTCAAGTTGTTTGTGCCCCATCACCCGGTTTTACTGGGGCGGCTGACTGGCATCCTACTTGCTAGCAATAATTATGCAAATGCTAGCAATCAGGAGAACGATCAATGGCCTTCCCCCTTTTAAACCTGCAGCGTCTTGTGTTTCCCGTGGCTGCCGCAGTCACGCTCAATGTGGCTTTGTTTGGTGGTGCCCAGGCGGCCGAGCCTCCGATCAAGGTTGGTCTGGTCGCAGCCCTTTCGGGTCAGTCGGCGAAATCCGGCGAAGCGCTGACTCGCGGCCTGACCATCGCCATCGATGAGGTCAATGCCAAGGGTGGCGTGCTCGGCCGACCACTCGAGCTGGTGCGCCGCGACGACGAAAGCAATCCGTCCAAAGGCATGCTGGCGGCGCGCGAGTTGGTTCAGCGCGAGAAAGTCACCGTGCTCTTCGGTGGGCTGGACACCCCGGTTTCACTGGCCATCGTGCCTTTGGCCAACCAGCTGAAAGTGCCCTTCATGGGCATCTGGGCCGCCGGCACGAAAATCACCGAAAACGGTGCTGCGGATAACTATGTGTTCCGCGTCTCTGCCGTCGACGAACTGGTGGACGAAGCGCTGGTGAAATACGGCGTCGAGAAAGGGATGAAGAAGCCGGGGATGATCCTCATCAATAACCCGTGGGGCGAATCCAATGAAGCGGGCTTCAAGCGCGCCTTGGAGAAACGCGGTTTGGCCAATGCCGGCGTCGAGCGTATCCAGGACAGCGATCTCGATGTGGTGCCTCAGCTCACTCGCCTTAAAAACGCCGGCGCCGACACCCTGCTGATGGTCGGCAACGTTGGCCCATCGGCGCAAGTGGTCAAGTCTCTGGATCGCATGGGGTGGGACGTGCCGGTGGTTTCACACTGGGGCCCGGCCGGTGGCCGCTTCGGTGAATTGGCCGGCCCGAACGCTTCGCGGGTCCACTTCGTCCAGACCTACGTGTTCACAGAACACAACAGCGCCAAGGGCGATGCAGTACTCGCCGCATTGAAAAAAACTTATCCGCAGATCAAAGGCCTGGCCGACGTCACGCCCGCCGTGGGCATTGCCAATGCTTACGACGCTCTGCACTTGAGTGCTCTGGCCATTGAAAAGGCAGGCAATACCGATGGCCCTGCCGTGCGCAACGGCTTCTATGCGATCGAGAGCTATGACGGCCTGATCAAACAGTACCAGCAGCCGTTTACGGCACAAAAACATGACGCGCTGGGGCCGGACGACTATCTGTTCACTCATTTCGTCGACGGTCAGATCGTTCCACTCAAGCCCTGAGGAGTTCGCCATGTTCACCGCCGCCATCGTCACCGGCCTTGGGCTAGGTAGTATGTACGCCCTGCTGGCGCTGGGTTTTCACCTGACCTACGTGGTTTCACGCACCGTCAACTTCGCTCAAGGCAGCGCCATGATGGTCGGCGCTGTGCTGGGTTACACCTTTTGCATCACCTGGGGATGGTCGATGTGGCTGGCACTGCCGGCAACGCTGATCCTCAGTGCGCTGTATGGCCTGGTGATCGAGCGCTGGCTGGTGCGGCCGTTTCACAGCCGTGGTTCTCAGGCTTGGCTGATGGCAACGGTGGCCGGCGGCATTCTGGTCGATAACCTGGCGTTGTTCACCTTCGGCAAGGAGCCTCGGCAATTCACCAGCAGTCTGCTCAACGTCAATGTCGAGTTGGCAGGCGCCAGTGTTGGCGCGCTGCAACTGCTGATCCCCTTGGCCGGCGCAACCATCGCGCTCGCGCTATTTCTGGTGCGGCGCTATACCCGGTTGGGCAAGGTGCTGGAGGCCTGCGTGCAAAATCCACGTGCGGCCATGCTGATGGGCATCAACGTCAATCGGGTGGTTGCCATCGCTTTCGCCATCTCAACCGTGTTCGCGGCCCTGGCGGGTCTGCTGATTGCGCCCCTGTTCAGCGTCAATGCCGAGATGGGTTTGCTGTTCGGCCTCAAGGCGTTCGCCGTAGCGATCCTTGGCGGGATTACCAGCGCCGGAGGGGTCTTTGCCGCCGGCTTGATATTCGGTCTCTCGGAGGCGCTGATCACCCTGTATTTCGGCTCGGCCTTCACGCAGATATTGACCTTCGCCCTAGTGATTCTGGCGTTGGCGATCCGTCCAAACGGCCTGTTCGGCAGTCAGGCACTGGTGAAAGTATGAATGACTTCAAAACTCTGCTCGGCCCGGTGTTCATCGCGTTGTTGGCGCTGCTCTGCGTTGTCATGGCGTTCACGCTAGACAGCTATTCCCTGTTGGTCTTCACCCTCTGCGCGCTGGCGGCAGTGGTCGGTGTAGGGCTGAATATATTGATTGGCCTGAGTGGCCAGATCTCCTTCGGCCATATCGCGTTTTATGCCATTGGCGCCTATGTTTCGGCGCTGCTGACCATCGCGGGCTGGCCGCTGTGGCTGGCGATGCCGGTGACGGCTGTCGTCACTGGGCTGATCGGCGCCTTGCTGGCGATTCCTGCGTTGCGTGTCAGCGGTCCTTATCTGGCGATGATCACCATCGCGTTTGCCTTCATCGTCCATCACAGCCTGATCGAATGGCGTGACGTTACCGGTGGTTCCAACGGTTTGATGGGCATTCCGTTACCGCAGTTCGCCGGACTCGATCCGGCCATCCTCCTGGCATTGCTGGCCACAGCCTTGATGATCGGCGCCCTTGCGTTTTATCAGCGTCTGCGCCACAGCGGTTGTGGCAAAGCCATGCTCGCCGTCAAGGCATCGGAGATTGCCGCCCGCTCGCTGGGGTTCAATCCGGTTCTGAGCAAGACCCTGGCCTTCGCCCTGTCGGCCGCGCTGACCGGTCTGGCGGGTGCTGTGCTGGCGCCACTGTTGATGTTTATCAACCCCGAATCCTTTCCGTTCTCGCAATCGATCCTGTTCGTGCTGGCCGTCATTGTCGGTGGCAGCGGGACATTGTTCGGCCCTTTACTGGGGGCGTTGCTGATTGTGCTGGTGCCGGAATTACTTTCGGATTTCGCCGAATACCGCCTGTTGATTTTTTCGACCTTGCTCCTGGTGGTGTTGTGGATCGCCCCCAACGGCTTATTGGGTGCGCTCGCTCGTCGCTGGATCAAACCCACGCACTTGGTGCCACCAAACACGATCAATCAAGCGAGGCTGGCCGCGCATCTGCAAAGTCGAGGGGCTTCGAGCGGTTTACGCGTCACCGACATCGGCATTCGCTTCGGCGGGGTCCAGGCCGCGCAGCACGTCAATTTGCATGCCCCCGCCGCCAGCATCACCAGCATTATCGGGCCCAACGGTGCAGGCAAAACCACGGTGCTGAACATGATCAGTGGCTTCTACACGCCTGACAGTGGCCAGATCGAACTGCAAACCGCCCTCGCTGGTTTACCCGCCTGGAAAACGGCTCGCGCCGGGATTGCCCGCACTTACCAAACCACTCAGTTATTCGGCGATATGTCGGTGCTCGACAATCTGCTGGTGGCCATGCAGAAAGGCCGCCTCGGATCACCGTTCAGGCTTTGCAGTGCCGAGCAGCGCGACCTTGCGCTGGATCTGCTGGCATTGGTCGGCTATCGCGGCGCGGTCAACATCGCCGCCGAGGACTTGCCCCACGTGGATCGTCGTCTGGTGGAAATTGCCCGGGCATTGGCGACCGCGCCGGCGGTGCTGCTCCTCGACGAACCCGCCGCTGGCCTGAGCCGACGTGACACCGATGACCTGGCGCTGCTGCTGCGCAAACTGGCGGATTTCGGCTTGACGGTCATTCTGGTCGAGCACGACATGGCGCTGGTCATGTCGGTGTCGGAACGCCTGCTGGTGCTGGACGCAGGCAAGCCCATCGCCTTCGGTACACCGGCCGAAATCCGCCAGAACAAACAGGTCATCGCTGCTTATCTGGGCGGGACCGACTATCAGGCGACGCCTCGTGAACAGACTTGGGATGGCAGTCGCGACGCACGCTTGTACGTCAAAGATCTGGTGATCGATTACGGCGCAGCGCCGGTGGTCAACAAGGTCAACCTCGTGGTCAATCCCGGTGAGATGGTGGCGATCCTTGGCGCCAACGGCGCGGGTAAATCGAGTATCTTGCAGTGCCTGGCCGGGCTGCATCGGGCCACCAGCGGCAGCATCCTGCTGGACAACGAAAACATTGAGATGGCCAGCGCCAGTGGCATCGCCGGTAAAGGTCTGGCACTGGTTCCGGAAGGTCGCCAGGTATTCCCGTACCTGACAGTGCGCGACAACCTGTTGCTGGGTGGTTATTCGCGGCGCGAAGCGTTCGACGCCGATGCCGAAATCGAGGCGATCCTGCGGCGCTTTCCGCGTTTGCGCGACCGCATCGACAGCCCGGCGGGCCTGTTGTCCGGTGGCGAACAACAGATGGTTGCCGTGGGACGCGGCTTGATGGCCAAACCCAAAATACTGCTGCTCGACGAACCGTCGCTGGGCCTCTCCCCTGCCATGATCGGCGAGCTGTACGACGCCTTGGCAGCCCTGCGCGACGATGGTGTGACCTTGTTGCTGGTGGACCAAATGGCCAACCTTGCTTTGCAAGTCGCCGATCGGGCGTACGTGCTGGAAACCGGCTGCATCGTCAAATCCGGGAGCGCCGCACAGTTGCGCGGCGACGACGAACTGGCCGCCGCGTATCTGGGCGAAGGAGTCAGCGCATGAGTGCCCTGAAAATCATCAATGCACGCGTCGGCGAAAAGACCTCTGCGGACGCGGTGTTGTACATCGAGAATGGCTGTTTCGTCCCGGCCTTTCACCCGGCCACTACCGCATGGGAAACCCTCGACCTGCAGGGCCGCCTGTTGCTACCGGGGCTGGTCGAAACCCATATCCATCTGGATAAGGCGTGCATCATGCAGCGCTGCCATTTGCAGCAAGGCACGCTGGCCGAAGCAATTGCCCAGACTCGGGCGGCGAAAGCCGAGTTCACTGAGCAAGACATCTATCTGCGCGGTGCACAGGTGCTGGACAAGGCGATTCTGCAGGGCACCACGTTCATGCGCACCCACGTCGAACTTGACCCGCAAATAGGGCTGATCGGCTTCAATGCGATTCGACGCCTGCAGACCGATTACGCCTGGGCGATCACGCTCCAGATCTGCGTATTTCCTCAAGAGGGACTGCTCAACAACCCGGGCACCGAAGCCCTGCTCTGCCAGGCGCTGGAGTGTGGCGCCACGGTGCTTGGTGGCTGCCCCTACATGGACAGTGATCCTCTCGGGCAGATTCAGCGCCTGTTCGAACTGGCTGTAACTTACGATTGCGATCTGGATTTGCACCTGGATTTCGATCTGAATCCTGAAGGCATGACCGTCATGGAAGTTGCCCGCTGTACGCAACTGCATGGCTGGGGCGGTCGAGTGACCATCGGCCATGTCACCAAACTGTCGACGTTGCCTCGTGAACAGTTGATGGAGTTGGGCCGGCAGTTGGCGGACGTTGGCGTGCAGGTCACTTGCCTGCCCAGCACCGATCTGTTCCTGATGGGGCGCGATGCCTTTCATAACAAACCACGCGGTCTTGCACCCTTGGCTCAACTGCATGCCTGCGGGGTGACCTGCTCGGTCTCGACCAACAACATCGGCAACCCGTTCACGCCCTATGGTGACGCTTCGCTGATTCGCCAGGCCAATCTGTTCGCTAACGTCAGTCAGATGGGCACCGTGCCGGAGTTGCTGCAATGCCTGTCATGGGTGTCCAGTGAATCAGCGCGCCTGCTCCGCCTGACGGATTACGGCCTTCTACCTGGTTGCCGTGCAGATTTCATCGTCTTCGACGCGCCTTCACCGGCAGCGGTGATTGCCGAGATCAGCGCGCCGCTAATGGGCTACAAGGCTGGGCGCCAAACGTTCAGCAGGCCAGCAGGGGTATTACTCAAGCCATAGCGTGGCTTGCGGCAATATTTCAGTCGCTCAACGCCTGCTTGAGGTTGAACTCTTCAGGCGCTGATTCTTCCAGAGCCAATTGCCATTCCAGCTCGTCCAGGTGTTCGATCATGACCTTGACTGCCTTGGCGTTATCGCCCGCTTCCAGCGCCGTGATGATTTCCTGGTGCTCATCGGACGCGCAGGACGGTACGTCGTTACGCTGATACAGCGCGACGATCAACGAACTGCGCACCATCAGGTTGGCGAGGATATCGCTGAGCACGGTATTGCCGCAGAGCTCGCCCAGCATCAAGTGAAACTCACTCAGTTCCCTGACGATGGCGCGACGGTCGGTGTCGTTGGTGGCTTTGCGTTCGTTGTTCATGTGGCTGGCCACGCGCTGGCGCTGTTTGCGCATGACCGCCGGAGTGATCGCTTCGACAATGGCCCGCTCGATGGCCCGCCGAGCGCTGAATATATCCTTCGCCTCGCGCGCGGTTGGCTGTGCAACCATTGCGCCTCGGTTGGCTTCGATGGTCACGACTTTTTGCATGGCCAGACGCTGCAATGCGACCTGCACATGATTGCGGTTGGCTTGCAGCGTTTCGACGATCTGCGCTTCGATCAATCGCGTGCCAGGCGGCAGACGATGCTGTGCGATGGCCTTATACAGCGCATCGACGATGCGCTGGACCTCAAGCTGTTTGGCGGTGACTGTGGTCAAGCCCATCCTTTCCTCTTTTTCAAAAAAGGCCTCATGCCGTCGCGCAAAACTGCTGACGGTAAGCAATGGGCGGCATTATCCGCCAGCCGCCCGGGCGGCGGCAAACCTTGTGACCGGCAGCTCAGCTCGATTGACCGAGGCTGACGCCCTCCCCTCGGGGATCGTGCATTGCACTGCGGTGATCATCGGCGCCAATCGCGATGATCCCGGCGTGGCCGGTCATGGCGCTAAGTGCCGGAATCACTTCCACCTCGTGGCCCAGTGCGGCGAGTCCTGTGATCGTCGACTCGTGGATATCGCCTTCCAGCTTGAGGTTGTCGGTGCTGTCGAAAAAGCTGCGGCCGAGCAGAAAGCGTGGGGTCTGCAGGGCAAGGTCAATGGGTTGCTGATAGTCGATCAACTGCGTCGCCAGGACCATTTGCGTCTGTGGCTGGCCATCGCCTCCTTGCGTCCCGAAAAACCAGCGACGCCCGTCGTCGGCCAGGTAGCAGGAAGGGTTCAGGGTATGCGCCGGACGCTTGCCCGGCGCCCAGCCGTTGACATGACTGGCGTCGGCATTGAACCCGGCGGCGCGGTTCTGCCACAACACGCCGGTATCGCCCAGGACGCAGCCGGAGCCGAAATCATGAAACAGGCTCTGGATCAGGCATGCAGTACGCCCTTGCTCATCGGTTGCGGCCATCCAGACGGTGTCGGCGGGACGACCGGGTTCGTTCCAGGGCGCCGCACGCTGATCATCAATGGCATCCGCATAGGCTTGAATCTGCGCCGCGTGCAGGCTTGAGGTGAAATCCCGCTCAGACGTCAGCGGATCGCACAATTGCGCATTGCGGCGCAGCAGACTTTGTTTGATCGCTTCAACCAGGTAGTGATAGTAGAGCGCGCTGCCATTGCCGACGTCGGCCAGTGGCTTGTGTTGCAGCGCGGCCATGGCTTGCAAGGTGTAGAGCCCCTGACAAGGCGGCGCGACGTTGTACAGCGTGCCCTGACGATAACGCACGGAAATCGGTGCGGCTTCAAGGGCTCGGGTCTGAGCCAGGTCGGCGGCCGTCAAGCCGCAACCCAAGCGGTCAAATGCAGCGCCGAAGGCTTGCGCGAGTTCGCCGTGATAAAAGTCTTCAACACCGTGCTGTCCGAGATGGCGAAGGGTATTGGCCAGTTCTGGCTGGCGCAGAATGTTGCCCTCGCGCAACCAGCGACCCTCGGTCTTGCACAGGTGATGGAGACCCGGTAGTTGCTCGATCAGCGGCTGGCGCAGGGTCTGCCAGAACAATTGCGATTGTGAGACGGGCGTGCCCTGCCCGGCCATGAATGCCGCGTCCTCCAGCAAATCGGCCCAGCCCAGTTTTGAGCCCCACTCATGCCGACTGATAGTCGCCGCCGTCTGCCAACTGGCCAGGGCACCCGCCGTCGTGGCGACCGAAGCCGGTCCACGCAGGCTGATCTCGCCGGCCTCTGGCAAGCGCTGCCCGGCCTGCCCGATCCCTACAATGGTGCGTACCTGACGATCATGGATCATCCACAGCGCATCGCCGCCCAGCCCGGTCATGTGCGGAAAAACCGCTGCAAGCATGGCGCTGGCCGACAACATCGCGTCGATCGCGGTGCCTCCCGCGTCGAGAACGCGCATGCCGGCAGCACTCGCTTCAGCATGAGGTGTACAGATAACCGCGCGGCGCGACGTGGCAATCATAATCAAAGGCCTCTCATATTTTGCTAGCTATAAGTCAATTTATTGCTAGAAAAGCAATAAATGTGCCGGCTCTTGAGAGGCAGACAACATCGAATTTTGCGGTAAGCGTCCGAAGCACCTTTCGACGATTTCAAGCGCCCAAGCGATGACGTCGAATGATTGGAGGCGTGGAGCACAAATGTTTTAAGGTTCTTTCCTGGAGATGACTTCACCCAATCATTCGAGTGGCGATCTCCCACAAGCGCTGCGCGTTATCAGGGTCAACAGCGTAAGGTGCAACGCCCGTGTAATCGGCGGGCCGTTTGGTGACTACCAGCGCCTCGTTACAGTCCTCGAAATAACGACCACCAATGCCTTCCAACAGCGCAGACGCCGCCAGTAATACAGATGTCGCTGCCCCCTGTTGCACGTTCTTCTGACGTTCAATTGGCGTCTTAAGCCCACCGGTGTGCTTCTGAAGTTTGGTTGCGATTGCCCCAGGGTTCAAAGCGTTAGCGAAAATGCCTCGCTCTGCCCAGCGGCGCGTTATCTCTACTGCGATGAGCGCGCATGCCGACTTGGCCTGGGCATATGACGCGAAAGCATCGTATGGGCGGAAGTCGAAATTGATGTCATCGAAAACCACTGGCCCCAAAAGATTAGCGTTTGAACTCAGCGAAACAATTCGGGCTCCCTCGGCTTTGGTCAAGGCGTCCTGCAACCCAAGCACGAGCGCAAAATGGCCGAGAAAGTTGGTTGCAAACTGCATTTCCCAACCCTGCGCTGTCAACTCGCGCTCAGGAACTGCCATGATCCCTGCGTTATTGACCAGGATATCAAGTGGCTCGGACCAAGCCTCAGCAAACGATTTCACAGAGGACAGATCCGCCAGATCGATTGAACGGATATCAACATTACCCCTGCCATCCGAGCGCAGTTCGGCGGCTACCGATTCCGCCGCCTCCGGACGCCGCACTGCAAGCGTCACGTTTGCGCCGGCGTTGACCAATGCGCGCGCTGTCTCAATGCCGATACCGGAGGCCCCTCCCGTTATGATCGCCCGTTTACCAGTGAGGTCGACTCCTTCAATGACCTCTTGTGCGGTTGAGTGAAACCCGAACGGTGTAGTGATACGCGTCATGAATTATTCCTCGCATGTGTAATGGCTGCTGGGCGCCTGGGATGTCACCATTCCCGCTATAGGGGCCCGATCCAGTTAAGTTGCTGTGATCAAGATAGGCCTCAGCACTGTCGCAAACAATCAGGCTAATATCGTATGAACTGATGCAGGAACTAGCACAATGCAGAAATCCGGGCTCCTCGAACTTAACGCTGTGGTCGCCGTTTCCACTCATCGCAGCTTTCGTCGTGCGGCAGTGGAATTGGGAATGTCGCCATCCGCACTCAGTCATGCGATCGCTGCACTGGAGAAACGCCTCGGCGTGAGGTTGTTCCACAGGACCACACGCAGTGTTTCGCTGTCTGAAGCAGGCGAGCAATTTCTGGTTCGAGTGCAGCCCGCTCTGCGTGATATATCCGCGGCTATGGAGGCGGTTAGCGAGTTCCGCGATACACCGGCGGGAACCCTGCGGCTGAACACCTCCGAAGGTGCCGCGCAAATGGTGCTAACCCCGGTGGTACTGGAGTATTTGAGGCGTTATCCAGACATGCGGGTGGACATCGTCACCGATAGAAGCCTGGTAGACATCGTCGCGGGTGGATTCGACGCCGGCATACGGTTGGCGGAAAGCGTTCCGCAGGACATGATCGCCATTGCGATCACTCCCCCGCTCCGTTTTGCGGTGGTTGCTTCTCCTCAGTACTTCGCGAAATGCAAAAAACCAAAGGTTCCGGCAGACCTGCTCGCACACAACTGCATACGCGTGCGCTTCCCCAGCGGCACGATCTACAAATGGGAATTCGAGAAGCGCGGTGAAGAGCAATCGGTCGATGTCAGAGGATCGCTGACCCTCGATAGCCACCACTTGATGTTAGAGGCTGCTTTGCAAGGCGCCGGCATAGCCTGGACCAATGATTTCGCCGCTTCAGCCCATATTGCGTCCGGAAGACTCATCCGCGTACTGGAGGACTGGACACCTCCGTATCCGGGACTGCGCCTCTACTATCCCGCGAATCGTCATATGCCTGCGGGGCTTCGGGCTTTCGTCAACGTTGTCCGTGAGATTGTGTCGGAGAATCTGATCAGTAAAAAGAAAGGCTGAGCTTCTGTGCCTAGTTCAGCCAACACTGCGATTTCTCGGGAACCGCGTTCAACTGCACCAAACCAAACCAAGTAACCGCCAGTAATCAGCAATATCGCTTCCGAGTTTTAAACGTTCATGAACTCTCCCGACTCGAATCTATAGGTAGAGCTTATGCGAAGCATTGTCTATCGGTCTTGGACGCTATCAAGCAAACGGCAGAACATAGCTTCACACCAAGCAGCACTAACCCAAGCATTCCGATAGGAGAAACACCATGCAACAGTCCCACGTTTACAACGACACCAGTCTTGAACTGACCGCTAAAATTCTGGACGCCAAAGCCCGCAAAAACCTGTCTTTCGAAGACATGGCAGAAGGCACTGGCCTCGGTCTGGCCTACGTGACCGCCGCCCTCCTCGGCCAGCACCCACTTCCAGAAACTGCCGCGAAAGTGATCGGTAAAAAACTGGACCTGGACGCCGACTCGATAGCGCGCCTGCAAATCATCCCACTGCGTGGAAGCCTTTCGGGGGTCCCTACAGACCCGACCATCTACCGCTTCTACGAAATGATCCAAATCTACGGCACTACTTTGAAAGCCTTGGTTCACGAACAGTTCGGCGACGGCATCATCAGCGCGATTAACTTCAAGCTCGATATGAAAAAAGTTGAGGATCCTGAAGGCGGCCACCGCGCGTTGATCACCCTCGACGGCAAGTTCCTGCCACTGCGTCCTTTCTAAGAAAGCGACTGGAAATGTAATTCGGCTCGCACTCGAAGCGGGCCAGCCCCAACACATTTACCCATTTCACCGACTCACCAAATCTAAATGGAGGATTCGTCATGAAAAAATTTCTGTTTCTCGCCCTGTCCCTGTCAGCTTCGTTGTCGGCCTATGCACAGGAAGTTTCAGTTGCGACAAAAGCCACTCCGTATGTCTACGGCATGCACTTGGATATTGCCAAGGTCATCAACATCACTGAAGCAGCAGACATCTGCGGTCCAGTGCCAGTGCAAATGACCTACAAAGATTCGCACGGTGACACTCGTGCTCTTGAATACAGCGTGATAGGTCGCGGCTGTACTAACTGAATGTCACCCAACTTAACTACCTGCTAAAGGCCAATCCCATGAAAGCGCTCATTGAAGGTTTTTTGAAGTTTCAGAAAGAAGCATTTCCGCAACGGACAGACCTGTTCAAACACCTGGCCACCACACAGCATCCAGGCACGTTGTTCATCACGTGTTCAGATAGCCGCGTAGTACCGGAACTGTTAACGCAACAAGAACCTGGCGAGCTGTTCGTAATCCGGAACGCGGGCAATATCGTGCCGTCGTACAGCCCCCATCCAGGCGGTGTGTCGGCAACGGTCGAATATGCCGTGGCGGTGCTCGGGGTGACCGACATCGTGATCTGCGGCCATTCGGATTGCGGTGCAATGACGGCTGTCGCCAAGTGCAAATGCATGGATCACCTTCCTGCCGTCGCCGGTTGGCTGCAGCATGCAGAGTCCGCAAAAGTAATCAACGAGTCTCGCTCTCACGTCAATGACGCGGCAAAAGTAAGCTCGATGGTTCGAGAAAACGTGATTGCCCAACTCGCCAACATCCAGACTCACCCGAGCGTGCGCATCGCTCAGGAAAAAGGCTTGTTGAATTTGCATGGATGGGTTTACGACATCGAAACCGGATCGGTTGACGCTCTTGACTCTGATAACCGCAGCTTCAAATCGTTGGCACAGTACCCTGATACCTGCGCTGTACACGCTCGCGTAGAAAAAGCCGCAGCCTGACATTGTCTAAACGAGGAGGACTTTTCATGCCTGAAATCATTATGTATACCACTAGCACCTGCCCTTACTGCCGTGGTGCTAGGCAGCTGCTTGACTCTAAAGGTATTTCTTTCACCGAAATCGACGTTCAGTCAGCTGATCAGAAGATCGAAATGATAAATCGCAGCGGCCGTCGCACGGTTCCGCAAATTTTCATCGGCGACTGGCATGTGGGTGGATTTGACGACCTCGCTCAACTCGACCGTGAAGGCGGTTTGGCTCAAGCGCTCAACCCGCGTCTCGCGGGATGAGCGATAGAGAAGGCGTTCATGTCACAGATCCAAAATCAGGGGGGCGTCGCCCTCCTTGCTTTGCGCTGGTACTGCGCAGCAAATCAAGACCTCTCCCTGCGCCGGCATTTCAGCGGGCAAGTTCAAATAGTGCACTTCGCCACTGATCAATTTTGTACGACAAGTCCCACATGACCCGCCGCGGCAACTGAAGTCCGGATTCAGACCACGACTTTCAGCCAGCTCCAACAGGCTGCCGTTTCCTGGTTCCCAACGGGCCTCTTTCGCAGAAGTCGCGAACAGCACTTTAACCGGTCCACTGGCTGGCGGAACTTGCTCTACCGCCGGGGTCAACTGATCGCGTAATCGAACCAGAGTCGAAGGCCCGAATGTTTCGGCGTGAATGCGATCATCGCCAATGCGTAGTTCTCGTAGCCCATCGTATAGAGCCTGGGTGAAGGCGCCCGGACCGCACAAGTAAAAGTCATAATCATCCAAGGGCAACAGCGCTTTGAGTAAAGCTACGTCCACACGTCCAGCTAATTCGAAGTCTTCGCCCTCGCGAGCGTGTTGCTCCGGCTGACTTAGAAGTCGCAATGCGCGAATCTTGTCTTTTGCACGGGTCGCCAGTTCAAACAGTTCATCGCGAAATGCCAGCTCCGCCAGACTACGCGCGCTTTGAATGAACCAGGTCGGCCGAGTGCGACGGATTCGTTCTCCTTCATAGATGACTTCGCGCAGCATCGACAGCAACGGCGTGACCCCAACGCCAGCGGCCAATAGAACCAATGGCCGATGCTCATCGGCGTGCACTGTGAAACGACCTTGGGGGGCACGAGCTTCAATGAGATCCCCCACCCGAATCTGGTTGTGCAGGTGCGACGAAACCAACCCGTCACGCTTGACACTGATCCGGAAGAAAGTGTCAGAAGGTGCGCTCGACACGCTGTAAGTTCGGACCAGGGGTGGCTGTCCTTCAGCCAGGTGAAACCGTACGGGTAAATGTTGGCCAGCCTCAAAGCGCGGCAATCCTGCCCCATCGTCAGGTTCCAGATAAAAAGAACTGATGGTGCTGCTCTCTTCAACGATACGGGTCACGCGCAGATGCCGCCATTGGTCGCGTAGTGCATCGGCCTTTAAGCGGCCTTCTGCTTTTTCCCAACTGCCAGTCATCAGACTATTAGGCGAGAAACCTTCAAGCGCCCAGCGCAGGGCCAGTACGCCTCGCCTTCTAACGACATGCTCTACCGTTAAAGTCCAGAGTCTTTCCGCCCCTTGGAATGCTGCGACTTCCGGCCCCTCAAGAATAATCTCAGTGCGCCCTGCCACCTGAAGCACATCACCTGACGAGAAATCGACAAAGACCAATCCAGCCTTAGGATTGAGCAACAAGTTGCCCAATGTATTGAAATGCAGATTGCCAGCGAAATCGGGAATCGTCAGAACATTGCCTTGGACCCTGACAAAGCCGGGGTTACCTCCGCGGTGCGAGACGTCCACCGAGCGTCTGGATGAATCTCCTTCGAGGTCGATGTAGCTGGCGAGGAAGAAGGTATCGGCCTTGCGAATCATCTCGCTTGCGGCCTCGTCCAATTCGCTTAAGCATTCCGCTGCAACATTGGATGAGGGCCGACCAACGCTGACCGGTTCTACGCTCCGCAACTGGATGTATTGCGGACAGTTGCCGAAAGCGTGCACGACAGAAACGGCAATACCGCCAGATAAGGCGGTACTGATGTTGCCATTCATTCGATTGCGCCTTCGGGTCTTCAAATCGATGCCGAGCAGCCCGACTGCGGCACCCGTTACCAAAGCTGCTTTGACTGGGTCACCCTCTGCGGGAAGGCGGTCGAGTTGCAAAATGCGTGGATCGGGTGAGTGAACGAAACCTGGAGGGCCTTCTATCAACGTCGCCCAAGGAATGCCTTTTTCGTCAACCGCACCCAACACTAGATAAGGAAGCTGGCTGTAGAACGAGCGATGCTGATCCGGCATGTAGTCGCGAACAACCTTTCGCCCAAATTGCTCCATCTGCTGCGCCACGCCGACACTTTCTTGCAACTGCCGCTCACCAGCATGCCAGGGTGAGGCCCTTTGCTCATCAGTATTATTCATGATCACCTCTACGTATTCTTAAACAGGTGAATCGACCGGGTGGGCTGTATAGGGTCGACCAGATTCTTCAAGAAAAATCGCCACCTTTTGCCCGTTCGGTGTTGGCCAGTAGTAGTAGTCCAATACTTCGGATGGTTTTGACATCGGTATAACCTCTGAACACATCGACGGGAAAACCAGGACAGATATTCGAATTGAGTTCCCATTTTCCACCGGAAAAAAAGTCGTTCTGAATACCAACGAGGATGAGTGCGGTGTCAGCCATACAATTGCCTCCAGAAAGTCGATACAGAATACTCAGTGGGGCTAGGCTACTTGCGGCGCGTCGTACCAATCACGATCGGGTGTAGCGAAACGCATTTTTTGACGGATATAAGTCGCGTTTTCTGAACTGGTTAGTTTTTCCAGCAGCAAAAAAGCGACTTCTGTGGCGGTACCAGGACCGCTGGAAGTAATGATGTTGTCGTGAACAACGACTGGTCGATCTACGAAGAGAGCGCCGCTTTCCACTAACTGGTTTTTCCTTTTTCCTCCCTCTTGGTGATAGGTGGTTGCATGCTTGCCACGTAACACGCCTGCCACTCCCAAACACACCGATGACACGCAGACGCTGGCGACGGGTTTGCCGGCTTCAACGAATTGTCGAATGGTTTCAAGAAAAGGCTCACTAAGAGCTTCCTCATAGAATCCTGCAGGTTCAAAACCACCCGGCAAAGCCAGTGCATCAAAGCTACTCACGTCTAGATCACGGAGCAGAAAGCTCGGATTAAGCGCGAGACCAAATGTGGTGATGATTTTTTTGCGAAGGCCTGCATTCACTAACTCAAGAGGACAATCACCGAGCAAATCGGCCCAACCGAGCACGTCAGTGAAGGCCGCCATTTCCATTGGTTCTACACCGTTGGCTAACAGCATGAGTACTCGTTTCATTGTTGTCTCCGCGGTCAGGCGTTTAATAAAGTGCTTGAAACGCATGCTCCGCTTTAATCGCTTTGGTGAGAACGAACACAAAACACAATCCAATGTTTCGCCTGCTGAAATGCTGGGGGACGTTTGTATCGGTTTGTAGCAAAGGCCGTATCAGACACGTTTCCATGCATAGCACTGGAAAACCGGACACATACGGGACACAGCTAGCGTTCTAAATATTCCTGTCGCTCCACCACCCATCTCCCGTTTGCACAGGAACATCAGATGAAAAAGATATTCGCAGGTCTGGCCTTGGCAGCCGCGATGGTTACAGCCACCGCAGCGATGGCCGCGCCGGTCAAACCGACTGTAGTGCTCGTACACGGAGCTTTCGCCGATTCGAGCAGTTGGAATGGCGTCGTCAAAATCCTGGAAAAAGATGGCTATCCAGTGATCGCAGCCTCGAACCCGCTGCGCTCACTCAAAGGTGACGCGCAGTCGGTCGCCGACATGCTCGCCAGCATTAAAACGCCGGTCGTGCTGGTTGGGCACTCCTATGGTGGCCCGGTCATCAGCGAAGCGGCTTACGGCAATGCCAATGTCAAAGCACTGGTATACGTCGCCGCTATTGCACCCGAAGCAGGTGAATCCACCGCAGAGTTATCTGGACGTTTCCCGGGTGGCACGCTGGGCCCTACCCTCGCCCCCCCAGTAGCCTTGGCTGACGGCGGTAAGGATCTGTATATCCAACAAGACAAATTCCACGACCAGTTCGCAGCCGACGTTTCCAACGCAGACGCCAAATTGATGGCTGCGACTCAACGTCCCGTAACGGTTGCAGCACTCAATGAAGCATCCACAGAGCCGGCCTGGAAAACTATTCCTTCCTGGTTTGTCTACGGTGACGCTGATAAGAACATCCCAGCACAAGCCCAAGCCTTTATGGCTGAACGAGCACATTCCAAGCAGACCGTCGTAGTTAAAGGCGCGTCGCACGTTGTGATGGTGTCCAATCCGAAAGTCGTCGCCAGCCTGATCGAAAAGGCAGCGAACGCCAAATGAAGCTCGTCGGCGACCTCAGTCCGCGATCGCCGAACGCTCAATGAACATCCGGCAACATTGCCGGATGTTCGCGCAGGCCCTCGACAATGTGGTCGACAAAACTGCGCACTCTCATTGAAGCTCTACGCCCTTCTCGGTAAACGACATGAACTGGAAGCGCTGGCAGCTCGAAAGGTTGCAACACCCTGCGTAACCGACCGCCATTTAAATAATCGTAGGCGGGATAACTGAGGCAGCGCGTAAGCCCCGCGCCATGAGCCGCCGCATCGATGGCAGATTGAACAGTGGTGCAGCTGACGCGTGATCGGGCCTTAATGGTGGATTGAAAGCCTTGGTTGGAAAAATCCCAGTTGATCTTCTCCCGATAAGCTTGAATGCCAATCAGCCGGTGACTTTTAAGATCCTCAGGCTCGGCGGGCACACCATGGGCTTCGAGATAGGCAGGACTGCCACAAACGATCGTACGAACGAAGCCAACAGGCCTGGCGATCAACGATGAACTGGGCAAATTCCCCACCAGCACGGCCACGTCAAGCCCCTCCTCGTTCATGTTCGGAAAACGATCATGATAATGGGCGAATACTCTGACTTCGGGATAAAACTCCATGTAATTCGCAAGCAAAGGCGTCATTACATAGCGGCTGAAAAGGAGTGGAAGCAATACAGTCAGATTACCCTGAGCCTGAACATGAAGGCCTTTAGCTGATGCTTCTGCGTCTTCGATTTCTTTGAGGATGCGGGAGCAATCAGCCATAAAGGCAGCACCCGACTCAGTCAACGAAACTCCACGAGTGCTTCGTTGCAATAGCGGCACCCCTAGGCGCGCCTCCAATCGGGCAATCGCGCGAACGACTGTCGGGCCAGAAACGTTCAAACGGCGCGCAGCTGCCGCCAGGCTTGGCCGCTCTGAGAGCGCTTCAAACATAAGCATTTCATGAAAGCGGTCCATTAGAGCGCGCTTTTCATAGTAGGTCGAAGCGCGGTATCACGTCCCAGACGTTCCGTGAGGAAATCCACGAACGTACGTATCTTCGCTGGTACGCGGTTACTCTTGAGGTAAACGACCTGGATGGGTAAAGCGGGCGGTTCAAAATCTTGGAGTACTACCTCCAGTTCACCGGCGGCTACTTGACTAGCCACCTGGTAGGACAACACGCGTGTCACACCCCAGCCCAGACAAGCAATATTGATGGCCGCTTGATTTGCGGTAACGACTAGCCGCGGATCGAAACGAAAGCTGAGTGCATTTCCTTCATTCTCAAATTGCCAATCGCTCAACAAATGGCTCGCGGAAGACATAACGATTTTGGCAGAACCTAATTCTCCAGGATGGCGGGGTCTGCCGAATTCCTCGAAATACTTGGGGGCTCCACAAATTACCTGGCGCACCTCGCCAACTTTGATACCGTGCTGATTACTCTCGTGCAGATGGCCAATACGGATCGCCACATCGATACCTTCATCAACCATGCTTGTCACGCGGTCAACCAGTAACGCGTTGAGATGTACAGAAGGAAATTGATCCAAGTACTCAGCCAGCAAAGGCGCAATGTACAACTCACCGAAAAGCACGGGAGCTGTCACCGTCAGGTGCCCACACGGAATTGAGTAGCTGCCGGCAGCAGCTTCCTCCGCTTCATTGACCTCACCGAGTATTCGCCGACAATCATCAAGATACCGTTGCCCTGCCTCAGTCAAGTGCAAGCTACGAGTTGTGCGTGAGAGCAACTGAGTGCCGATGCGTTCCTCCATAGCAGCAATGGCACGGGTAACGCTGGGGGGAGAAATATTCAAACGACGGGCGGCGGCCGCAAAACCTTCTTCTTCGGCCACCGTCATGAATATCTGCATTTCCTGAAAGCGATCCATAGGCGACTCAGCCGTGGTGTAGGGACAGCAAGATCTGATCGCGAGAGCGAGCAGACGTAGATGCAAAAAAGTGTCGCCAAGAGCGACTAGTGCAAACCCTATCCAGATGACTAGTACGACAGGCGAAAATTCGAAGAGATCGTAGTTGAATGAGCGAAGACTACCCGGAATTTTTCCCGGGTAGCTCCGGCCGCTGGATCAAGCTTGTTGCAAACCCTTGGCAGTACGCTGCATACCTACGAAATTTGGCAATGCCTCGATACTGCTCAACCAGGCCCGAACGTTAGGATAGTCAGTCAGTGCAACATTGCCTTCTGGAGCATGGGAGACGTAGGTGTAGGCTGCGACATCTGCAACGGTCGGTTTGTCGCCAGCCAGGAATTTGCTTTTACCCAACTCTTGCTCCATCACCGTCAGCAGGGTGTGGGACTTGCTGATCGCATCCTCCGCATTGTAACCGGCACCGAACACCGTGATCAGTCGAGCGGTAGCGGGGCCTGAGTTGATCTGCCCGGCGGCAACGGACAGCCAGCGTTGTACTTTTGCTTGCGCTACAGGATCAGTGGGCAGCCACTCACCGTTGCCGTATTTAGCAGCGAGATAGACCAGAATGGCGTTCGAGTCAGCTAGAACGGTGCCGTTATCATCGATCACCGGTACTTGGCCGAAGCTGTTGAGCGCTAGGAATTCGGGCATTTTGTGCGCGCCCTTCATCAGATCCACAAATATCAATTCTGTTGGCTGGCCGAGGAGTGAGAGCATCAATTCGACACGATGCGCGTGGCCAGACAATGGATGACGATAAAGCTTGATTGGTTGTTGGGACATGACGTACTCCGGTTGTTCTGGATTCGACCCGGTGATCGTGTCGATGGAGTCATCTTGCTCTCCCCTACCAAACAGAGGAATTACCATTATTTACAATCCAGCATTTCACTGGGCGTAATGGTCAGCACCCTATTCTCAGTCCACTGCCGCGGATCCAAGCATCAAATTCATGAATGCGACCGACGCGGCACTGTGGTAGTTATTTTTTCGCCTTAGAATCGACACTCCCCGTTGAGGCGCCTTGTCGAGCAAGGCTAGCTTGTGCAGAGCGCGATCCTGCGTGGCGATGGGTTCAGGAAGAATGGTGGCGACCGCGGTGTTTCGAATGACTTCAAGCAACGTGTTTACGGAGTTGACCTGGATCGTCACCTTGGGCGTGATTTTCGCTTTGGTGAAGTACTCATCGATACAAATGCGCGTAGCGAAGTCAGGGGTCAGCAAAGCAAAATCCAGTTGAGCTAACTGGCCCGTCGTGAGTGCTTCCTGGCAGTCATAGAGTGGGTGAGCGCGCCCAACCATCAGACCGAGCGTCTCGACGAAGGCCGGGATTGATTCGATATCGGCGTTTCTCACTTGGTCAAATGCAACAGCTATATCCAGCGAGTCATCGACCAATCCCGTTTCGATGTCGCCCATCGACAACTCGAAAATCTCTAAGCGAATGTTCGGGAATTGGGAGATGTAATCACGCACTAGTGGACCTAAGACGTACGCCATGAAGGTTGGGGCCATGGCAAGCCGTAACGTGCCACGGGACAAGTCTTTCACGTCGTGCAATGCCCGTTTACCCGCCGCCAGCTCCACCAGTACGCGCCGGGCGCATTCGATGTAGGCGAGCCCAGCATCTGTGGGTCTGACAGTCCGGGATGTTCGGTCAAAAAGGCTGACGCCAAGCGTTTCTTCCAGCTGCCGTATCTGCTGCGACAGTGTCGGCTGAGACACATGAAGGACTTCTGCGGCTCGGGTGAAACCACCGTGGTCAGCTACTGCCAACAGATACCGCAAATGTCTTAGAAGCATTGGATCACCGCAAGATTGGGTTCGTAATGCATTGTATCTCTGACCGTTGCGCAGCGATTGGCAGAGCAGGTATCAGCTTATTTTTCTCAACCGAGTCTCCCAAAATGGAATGGATCTTCCGTGAGCACCGCTGCCGCGCAGATGCCCAGCTCTGTGTCGGGATTAGAGTACTCCCGTCCTCATGATTCTTTCACCAGGTGAAATACCGCATTGTCATTATTAGTCATTCCTCAGATTCAGTGGTTTATCGAGTATTGGATACAGCGCAAAACAACATCAACGCGCAGACCAAACTTCTCCGCAGATTAGCTCTGCAACCACTGGAGTACCGGTGATGCCCTTACTTAAATACCTCTCCTTTCTCGTTTTGACGATGCTTTTGGGCTTCGGACATGCCCAAGCAGAAACGCCAAAAATGAAGTATCGCCAAGTGACAGTCGATGGCGTAAATATTGCCTATCGAGAAATTGGCGATCCCAGCGCCCCCTCCGTATTACTCCTTCATGGAGTGCCCAGCTCGTCTCGCATGTACGATGATCTCATGAAGCAATTGGGTAACCGTTTCCACCTCATTGCTCCGGACTACCCAGGCTTCGGTAACAGCGATGCGCCCCCACCAGACAAGTTCGTCTACACATTTGATCACCTTGCGAAGGTGATTGAGCACTTCACAGATGCAGTCGGGCTCAAACGGTACAGCTTGTTTATGCAAGACTACGGCGCTCCCGTCGGTATGCGATTAGCGATGGCAAGGCCCGAAGCCATAACCTCAATGGTGTTCCAAAATGGCAATGTCTATGCAGAAGGCCTGGGTAAGATGTGGGACAGCCGCAAAGCCTACTGGGCTGATCGCAACGCCTATGAGGCCAAATTTCAGGCTGCTCATTTATCCCTGGACGTAACCCGACAGCGGCATGTCGGCAGCGATCCAGACGTCACAGCGTACAACCCCGATTTATGGCAGGACGAAGTGGCATTCCTCAACCGCCCCGGTGAAGGCGCGATTCAAATGGCACTGATCTACGACTATCGCACCAATATCGATGCCTACCCGGCGTGGCAGAAATGGCTGCGTGAACATCAGCTACCCACACTGGTTATCTGGGGCAAGCATGATTTGGCCTTTACCGTTGCAGGCGCTGAAGCTTTTCGCCGGGACTTGCCCAATGCAGAGATTGCGATTCTCGACGGGGGACATTTCGTTATGGACACCCGGCTGGAAGACGTCGCGAACCTCACTCGAAAATTCCTGATCAAGCAAAAATGAAAAAAGCGCACCCTGACCTGATCAGTCACCTGCTGCTCACCGCCGTACGGAGGGTAACGAACTCTTCTGCGGAAGTCGGATGAACGCCGATAGTGTCATCAAAAAGTCGTTTGGTGGCACCCGCTTTAAGAGCAATCGCTAAGCCTTGAATGATATCCCCCGCGTCCGGACCGACCATGTGGCATCCCAGCACTCGATCAGATTCTGCGTCCACTACCAGCTTCATCAGCGTCTGTTCTGACGACTCGGTGAGAGTCAATTTCATAGGGCGGAACCTGCTCTCGAACACAACTACTTTGTGGCCCAGATCAACGGCTTGCTGTTCGGTAAGCCCCACCGTGCCTATGTTCGGCTGACTGAACACAGCGGTCGGAATGTGCCGATAATCGACCGGACGATATTGCTCAGGTTTGAACAACCGACGGGCGACTGCCATGCCCTCTGCTGTCGCAACGGGTGTCAACTGGACACCGCCAATAACATCACCCAGAGCCAATATGGAAGGCTCGCGAGTTTCAAAGTGCTCATTCACGTCAATATAGCCAGCCTCGGTGAGTTCGACGCGTGTGTTTTCCAGCCCAAGACTATCGAGCATAGGCCTTCGACCAGTGGCGTAGAAGATGCTATCAGTTTCGAGCTGCGTTCCATCCTGAAGCGTCGCTAGCAAACTTCCGTCTGGCTGCTTATCAATTCGGACAATGTCAGTGTTGAAATCTAATCGCAACCCGCGCTTAGTCAACTCCTCTGCCAGATGAGTACGAACCGACTGATCGAATCCTCGCAAAAACATATCGCCTCGGTACAGCAGCCGAGTATCAGCTCCTAGCCCGTTGAAAATGCCGGCGAATTCGACGGCAATGTAACCACCGCCGACCACCAGGATTCGCTTAGGCAACTCTTCCAGGAAGAATGCTTCATTCGAAGTGATCGCATACTCGTGTCCCGGAATCTCCGGGATCCGCGGCCAACCGCCAGTCGCAATCAAAATCCGCTCAGCGCTGAAACGCTGGCCGTTTACATCAACATGGTTCGCATCTGCTAATCGCGCATGGCCTTCGAGCAACGTGACGCCGCTATTAATCAAAAGCTTACGGTAGATGCCATTGAGACGATCGATCTCACGGTTCTTGTTCGCAATAAGCGATGACCAGTCGAAATTCGCCTTGCCCGCTGTCCAGCCGAAGCTTTCGGCCTGTTCGAAGTCGTCAGAAAAATGGGCACTGTAAACCAACAGCTTTTTTGGAACGCAGCCGACATTCACACACGTGCCGCCTAAGTATCGACTTTCGGCAACCGCTACTTTTGCACCAAAATCTGCTGCAAACCTTGCAGCACGCACTCCACCCGAGCCGGCACCAATGACAAATAGATCGAAGTCGTAGCTCATTTCAGTTCTCTGCAGGGAATGCACAGCGCCCGGCTGTCCAATTTCATTTGAGGAATAACGACCGGAGCTTCAGCGAATGCATCAGTGAGGTACAAAGCCTCGAAAAAAAACCTCCGCCTGATTGCGGTTGGCACAAATCAGTCATGCCTAATCCGCTGGTCTCACTTGCCAAGCCCCCCATGAATTGGGGAAGCAAGAAGCCGGCTTCGTGCTCACGATGAAGCACCATTGAGGTATCCGGATGGGAGACGCCAGGACAGGATTGATGAGTGCCAAACATTGGAATCTCCCATTAATGGAGAACGCTGCGACAACTCCAATAGTTGATCGCTTCTGGGAACAGTTTCACCAATAAATGGGGTTTAGAGAATGAGCAGAGATGTCATGGCTTAATTGTGCAGGATGAAACAATGTTGGTAGAGGCTTCTGAACAGGCAATCAATCTATTCGGGAAGGATTTAGAGCAATACGCAGATGGAGGTCTCTTCCGAATCGAGTGCCGACAAGCCTGAGGCGGGCCGACCTGCTTGGCTGGTCAGAACTCGCGGAGGAGCGTTACCGGGTCAACGTGGTCGAAGGCTGTGAGTGATACGCCATTCTTAATGACGATGGTCTCTTGAAAGAAGGTTGCACCCCCACCGCTTTCCGGTGACGTTCGTGGAGGCTCCATGTGCGGCGGTGTATGTCAATCTCTAGGAGCTGAAAGGGAGTTCGAAAGCTTTTTCATCGAAGACGAGAGCTTCATCTCGTTTTCTGTGCGGTGCAGATCATTCGTGGTAGTAGTGAGCTGGCTAGTGAGAATACCTAACTCCCCGAGAATGCCCTGTACCTTCCCCTCACGCTCTTTTTCGCTCAGAGAGTGATTGTTCTTGATGGCATCCAATTCTTCCATTTTCTTTTGAATTTTCTCTTGGATGTCTCTTATCGCTTTGAGAATTTTTTTAACGCCATCCGGTAGATTGCTAGCGTCGATATCCGCATTTTTGTCGGTCTCACTTGACGCTTTCGCAGTCCCCTCGGGGGACAAAGTCACTTTTACACCTTCGGTAACTGCTGGTACGTCGGAGTCGCCTGACGTCTCACTCGGCACTGATTTCGCAGCATTTGAGGGTTCTATGATTTTAATCGAAGCGTGGGCAGCGGCATTGATTTGCATGAGATTCTCCCTTTTTGTCTTTGCTGTATCGACGTTCGCGAAAAGTACTTGAAGGCAGTAGTGAGAAAAAGCCTTTGGGAGTGAGCGGGCTAACGAGTATCGGCATCTGGCCTACAGGGCATCGAGGACTCTAAATTGATTTTGCGCGAACTGATCTAAATCAAAGGATCTTCTCTAGAGGTTGTGCAGGGACGCATTCCGTCGAATTTCATCAGTTTTGAATTCAATAACCCCTCAAGCGCAACGCCTCTCCCGACCGAAATAATCGCGGCCATTTCAAAAACCGGAACAGTAGATTGTCTTTTTTGGTCGTTCTCCCGGGTTTGTTTAGGGCAGACCATGGGCCACGCAGTGCATTGATTTGCAACCGGCCGCAGAGGCATCAACTTAATGAAATTCGTTTTTCTTGATGATGCAAAGAAGGTTCTGAATCGCTGCACAGACTTACTACGTGCCCACCCGAAAGGGAGGGCAGATTCTGTACCCGGCACAAATTGATGGAATTGCGTCAACCTTCGTCACACACAGGAACTCTAGATGAACAAGTTATTCTCAGGCCTGGCCTTAGCGGCCGCAATGGTTACAGCCACCGCAGCGATGGCTGCGCCGGTCAAACCGACTGTCGTATTGGTTCATGGCGCTTTCGCCGATTCCAGCAGTTGGAATGGCGTCGTCAAAATTCTGGAAAAAGATGGCTACCCAGTGATCGCAGCGTCGACCCCGTTGCGCTCACTCAAAGGTGATGCGCAGTCGGTCGCCGACGTGCTCGCCAGCATCAAAACGCCCGTTGTGCTGGTCGGGCATTCGTATGGTGGTCCGGTCATCAGCGAAGCGGCTTATGGCAACACCAATGTTAAAGCGCTGGTATTCGTCGCAGCCATTGCACCCGAAGCAGGTGAATCCACCGCAGAATTATCTGGACGTTTCCCAGGCGGTACGCTGGGCCCTACCCTCGCCCCTCCAGTAGCCTTGGCTGACGGCGGTAAGGATCTGTATATCCAACAAGACAAATTTCACGACCAGTTTGCGGCGGACGTCTCAAACGCTGACGCACGCGTCATGGCGGCGACTCAACGTCCCGTCACTGTCGCCGCCCTAAACGAAGCATCGACCGAGCCGGCCTGGAAAACCATTCCTTCTTGGTTCGTCTATGGGACCGCCGACAAGAACATCCCGGCACAAGCCCAGGTGTTCATGGCCGAGCGGGCACATGCCAAGCAAACCGTCGCAGTCAAGGGCGCCTCTCATGTGGTGATGGTATCCAACCCGAAAATCGTTGCCAGCTTGATCGAAAAAGCAGCTAACGCCAAATGACGACAAGTCGCGGCTTAGAGTTGAGCCGCTTCATCATTAAACGAGCATCCGGTCGTACTACGGATGCTTACTTGAAGCCCTAGACGATGCAATCGACAGATTCGCGGAGCCGGAGTAGGAGTGTTGTCAATCATACATAGCCGGAGAGCCGACGAACGTGCAGTCCGCACTCGATCCGCCTATTGGCAGAATAAGAGCGCTCAAGCCGGTCGACGCTGATGGCAAACCTCGTTCACTGTGCCTACTGTCAGCCGATGCCTACATTCTCTCTAGAATCTTTGAACGGCTCACCTATCAGGGTGCCGACCAGACCGGTCATCGCCCAAGGGAAAATATGGTCGCCCTGATGCATCCGTTCAGGGACTTGCTCCGTACATTTATCACCTTCATCCGAAGGACCGAAGAATCTAGGAGAAGTACCATGCTTACCCTTGCTCAACGCATCGCCGCGGTCTGCTTCGCTACCCTCTTTTTTGCTGCGTCACCAAGCTTTGCCGCCGAACCCGTCATGGTAGGTGGTGCCCCCATGTATCCGAACAAGACCATTGTCGAGAATGCCGTCAACTCGAAAGACCACACGACTCTAGTGGCGGCGGTCAAGGCCGCTGGCCTCGTGGACACGCTTAATAGTAAAGGTCCATTTACCGTCTTCGCACCAACCAACGAAGCCTTTGCCAAATTACCCGCCGGAACCGTAGACACACTGGTCAAACCGGAAAACAAGGCAGACTTGACGAAGATACTGACGTATCACGTGGTTGCTGGTACTCACACCGCCAAGCAGTTGATGGCGGACGCCAAAATGAATGGCGGCAAGGTTGTGTTGAAAACCGTGCAGGGGGAGTCATTCACCGTCATGGCGCACGATGGAAAACTATCGGTGATGGACGCCAAAGGTGGCAAAAGCGCGATCAGCATTGCTGACGTCATGCAGTCCAACGGCGTCATCCATGTGGTTGACACAGTGCTGATGCCTAAGTAAGAGCTGAAAACCCGGCGGACATTATCTAATGTCCGCCGGGGATTAACTGCTGACCTGAGCGACCGACATAAAACTGCGAGTGGCTGACACTCATACTCGCTCGATTGCCCAACCGCCCTCCTAGGGTAGATGTTTGACGAAAACCGCACACACGAAGGGCTCGAGGCAATCGAATCATGGCAGCGCGAAGCCCGGCAGGCGTTTACATACCAGGTCGAGCCAATTGAGGTGGCCGAGTACGCTGGCACATTGACCGTCACGGCTCGCGTTACTGGCAACTTCCCTGGCAGTCCAATCAATTTGAACCACGCGTTTACGCTGCAAGATGGTCGGATTCACTCTCTAGAGATTACGCCATGAATCTTGATTTGGGCGGCAAGCGGATCCTGGTAACCGGCGGCACGAAAGGTGTCGGCAAGCGTTGGTCAACCTGCTTCTCGCTGAAGGCGCGAAAGTACTGACTTCAGCGCGTCAGGCGAACATCGATATGCCGCAAGACCTCTGCGTAGAGGCTGATCTTTCCACTCGAGAGGGTTGTTAAACGCTGGTGCCACTGACCAGAACGAATCAGCCATAGGCGTTAAACCTGATAATACTGGCGATACCACTTCACAAATTGCGCCACCCCTGCTTCAACCTCCACCTGCGGAGAAAAACCGATCCATTCTGCCAGCGCCGAAACATCGGCCCAGGTATTGATGACATCGCCCGCTTGCATCGGCATAAAGTTGCGCTGAGCCTTTGTGCCCAATGCCGTCTCCAGGCAATCGACAAAATCCAGCAGCGCTACCGGGCTGCCGCGCCCTATGTTGAAAATGCGGTTGACGCCTTCGCCCTCCTTGTCGGCTACCGGCGGTTTCGGACACAGCCGCACGATGCTTTCAACAATGTCATCGACGTAGGTAAAGTCCCGCGCCATTTGACCATGGTTGTAAATATCGATCGGACGGCCCTGCAGGATCGCTTCGGTGAACTTGAATAGCGCCATGTCCGGTCGACCCCATGGCCCGTAAACGGTAAAAAACCGCAGCCCGCTGGCCTTCAGCCCGTAGAGATGGCAGTAACTGTGGGCAAGTAATTCATTAGCGCGTTTGGTGGCGGCGTACAGGGAAACCGGTTGCTCGACCGCGTCGTCGACACTGTAAGGCTGCTTGCTGTTGGCACCGTACACCGAACTGCTCGACGCGTAGATCAGATGCGCGGGCTGATAATGTCGACAGGCTTCCAGCACATTCAAAAATCCCACCAGATTCGACTGCGCGTAGGCATCCGGGTTATCCAGTGAATAGCGAACACCCGCCTGAGCGGCCAGGTGGACGACTTCGGTGAAATCGTGCTCATCGAACAGCGCCATCAAGGCCGGCTTATCGACAATATCCATCGTGTGGAAACGGAAACCTTGCAGCTCGCTCAACTGCTTGAGGCGCGCTTGTTTGAGCGCCACGCTGTAATAATCGTTGAGGTTGTCGATGCCTATTACTGTGTGACCGTCCAGAGTCAATCGTTTGACCGTGTGATATCCAATAAAGCCCGCAGCACCTGTCACAAGAACGGTCATAGTCCCTGCTCCAATCAACTCAATAGGTGATTACTTATAGCGTTGATCGGGAAACGCAGTCCAGACTTTATAATAATCCCCAACTATGGGGATTCACCTGTTGATCTTTCCTATTAGCCTTCACCTTGAAAGACGAAAAAATTCCGAGCCATCCGTCAGAAATAAATACTCAATAAAAACAACATGATGTAATCGACCGAATTCACTATTGGATCAATGGCGTGTTTTTTGACAAGGAACGTTTGACAGACCGTGAAGACTGGCCGATAACTACCAAGGTCTCGTCGAACAAGGCGCGAGCGCTAATTTACTCGACAGCTGACATTTTAGAGACAACTACTTAGCTACCTATCATAAACGCTGCGATATGCAGACCGTGCGGTAGCTTTGTCTCTGTAAAAGTTAGACGGTTAATCGCTCCTAGTGCGCTGCACAATATAGCGTCACGCCCTGGCGTCACGCACCTTAATGAAACCTTATGTGATTCATTATTGAAACACCCTTGCGTTACATCATAATAAAAACACTCTTCTGCCAACGGTCTCTTCTTAGCCCACCATTGAGCTACTGCCTGCATAAACTTTCGATCATTACAGAGTTTACCAGCATGCCAGCAACCAGCTCAGATCGACCTAATTGGTACTTATTGCAATGCAAACCACGTCAGGATGAACGTGCCCACCTCAACCTCCTCCAACAGAATTATGTGGTCTACCACCCCCAGCTAGTCAGTGAACGCGTCATTCGCGGGAAACGACAGCGGGTGTTGGAATCCCTCTTCCCCGGATATTTGTTTATCCAACTCAGCCGCAACGACAATTGGGCGTCCTTGCGTTCCACTCGCGGTGTCAGTCGCATTGTCGAATTCAACCATGGTCCTGCGACGGTGGCAGAGCACGTCATCGAGCACTTGCGTGGGCGCTGTCTTGAATCAGAGTCGGACGCGGACGAAGCGCTCAAACCCGGCGAGCATTTACAGATCATCAGCGGCCCACTGTCGCCACTCGAGGGCGTATTCGTTGCTGCGCACGGTACCGACCGGGTGATGATCCTTCTGCAGTTTCTCAACCGGGAACAATCTGTCTGCTTGCCACTCAGCGTTCTTGAACGTCAACAACCCAGCTATCAAACCTATAACTAGCTGCCTGCCTTTATATGCCTTTTCCTCAGGAGCTATAACATGGCCTTGATGTCACGTTGCCCTGTTGTACTGATGACGGCCTCTCTTTATTCTGGAATGGCCTGGAGTATTGAACCGCAAGCGATAAATGTTTACGGATTCGACTTTACTCCGTCTTTTTTGTTTTCAGAAAGTTATGACGACAACTTTCGCGAAGTGGAAAACAATACGCAGTCTTCCATGATTACCAAGTTGGCGCCCTCCTTCGAACTCAAAGCCGAAGATCGCAACAGCGCCACTCGGCTGATCTGGCAGCCCACTCGCTACATCTATCACGACGAGTCGGATGCCTCGAACACGGCGCAACGTGTGCGTGCGGACAGCGTCATGGAGTTCACCGACCGGCATCGGCTGAAACTCGAAGCCGAATATCGGAAATGGGAGCGTACGGAATCGACGGCGGTCGAAGGCGTCAACGACAAGCTCAACAACAAAAAGGTCGGTGGCCTCTACACCTTCGGCGCGAAGAGCGCTGACAATCAACTCGAGTTCGGGGCCAATTACGCCGAACTGCGTTACGACAATGCCGATGGCATCAACGACGACAAAGAACGCAATACCACAGCACTTACCAGCACGTGGTACCACCGCATCGGCAGTAATACCCGAGGCCTGCTGGAATATGACCACACCAACTTTGATTACCAGCAAGCCAACAGTCCGCGCAGCAGTAAATCAGATGCCGTGCTGGCCGGTGCCGTATGGGATTTCACGGCTCGCACCACGGGCAAAGTCCGCCTCGGTTATGAGCGAAAGAATTTCGACAGCGACGAATCCAATGACCTCAACAACCCCACCTGGCAAGTGGATTTGCAATGGAAGCCGCGAACTTACTCGACGTTTACTTTTGTTGCTCGCCAGGCCCTCGCTGAAGGTGACGATGGCGCTGAAGCCGTGAAGTCGACGTTCACCCAGGTGGGTTGGCGTCATGGCTGGACGGAACGCATCACCACGGTGGCACAAGCCGGGGTCGGGCGTTATGTCTACGAAGGTCAAAACCGAACCGACAACCTTCAGGACTACAACCTGGCGGTGGTGTACGCGATGCGCCGATGGCTGGATATCGAACTCGGTTATCGCTTCCGCGACAACGATTCTGATGCCGACAATGAAAGCTTCAGCCGCAACGTGTTTCAGATCAGCTTCAACGTCAGCCTTTAAGAGGGTCTCGACATGAACACACACACCTTTGTCTTGTTGTTCGCGCTGGTTTTTGTCCCTTCTGCGTATGCAGCAGACCCCGGCACTCAATACAAACTGGCTGCTGGTGATGTCTTGCGCATCATCGTGTTCGGTGAGCCGGAGTTGAGCCTGAAAAAGATCCGTCTCAGCGACGCTGGCACCTTTTCCTACCCTTTTCTGGGCGAGATTTCCGCCAAAGGACTCACCCCCGGCCAAGTCGAAAAAATCATTGTGGACGGGCTTAAACAGGGTTACCTGATCGACCCGAAAGTCAGCCTGAGCCAGATCGAATACCGCTCGTTCTACATCAATGGCGAAGTGAAAAAACCCGGCAGCTATCCATTCGTGCCCGGCCTGACGCTAGAGAAAGCCATCGCATTGGGCGGTGGCTTGACCGAGCGGGCCTCAATCAAGCGCGTGACCATCTTGCGCGGTGACGGTGGTTCGACCCTCACCGATGACGTTACGCGAAACACCACGATTGCCCCCGGCGACACCATTTCCATTGCACAAGGCTTTTTCTAATCATGGACAACAGCCCTAGCACCTACGTCGAACGTCCTCTTCAAGCGCATCTGCATCAGCAGTACAGCGAAGACAAGGACACCATTGATCTTTTAAAGCTCTGGAGGGTGATCTGGCGTGCCAAATGGAGCATCGGATGGCTGGTTCTGGTGAGCGGTCTGCTGGCGGTCGTGGTGGTCTCGACCATCACCCCGCAATACATCGGCAGCACCACGTTGCTGTTCAACGATAAAACGCCTCCGCTGATGTCCTTCCAGCAAGTCAAGGATTCAGGCGGCAACGCCACGGATTACTTGCAGACCCAGCAAGCGCTCCTGCAATCGCGGGATCTTGCCGAACGCGCGGTGAAAAAACTCGGCCTGACGACTCACCCGGTCACCGACCCGCGGCAGCAACCGAAGCCTTGGTTCACACCGCGCCAATGGCTGACCAATCTTGACCTCGAGCAGTGGGTTCCGGGGCTGGGCATGTTGATGCCGCTCAAAGATGTGCTCACCGAAGAAGACGTCTTCAATCAGGTCACGCAGAACCTCATGCTGCACACCAGCGTCAAGTTCGTCGGCAAGAGCCAATTGCTCGAAATCGAGGTCGAGCTGCCCGACCCTGATCTGGCGGCAGCAGCAGCCAATGCGCTGGCCCAGGGTTTTACCGACAGCCAGCTCGACACCAGCGAGAAGTCGTCGCAAACCACCACGGCGTGGATGAACACAAGGCTGGTCAAGCTGCGTGACAACTTGCGTGCGGCCGAGAAAAAGCTTCAGGGCTACCGCGAAGAGCAAGGTCTGGTCGACGTTGGTGGGGTTGCCACTATCAGCGCCAACGAACTGGAAATGACCGGTAATCGCATGGTTGACGCCCGTCGTAATCGCGCTGAAGCCGAGAGCGAGTACCGCCAGGCGAAGTCTCTGAGCAATGGCGATCTGAGTCGGCTCTCCAGCGTGCCTGCCGTCTTGAGCAACCCTTTGGTGCAGAAATTTCAGGCGGACCGCGCCTTGGCCCAGGCCAAGGTTGATGAACTGGCGGGACGCTATGGTCCAAAACACCCGAGCCTGGTGTCAGCGCAGTCCGAATTGCGCACCGCCACCACCAGCCTGCAATTGCAAGTCCAGCAAGTGGTGGCCGGTATTGAACGGCAATACCAGCTCGCGACGGCCAGTGAAGCCTCGCTGCGCCAATCCTTCAACAGCAACAAGGCGCAAATCCAGGACATCGCTCGTAAAGAGTTCCAGTTACGCGAGTTCCAGCGTGAGGTCGACAGCTCCCGCGCGCTCTATGAAACGTTCGTCACCCGTTTGAAAGAGACCACGGCCACCGCCGACATGGACTCGACCAAAGTGCGCATTGTTGACCCGGCCATTGTTCCAGTTGAGGCGAGCAAGCCCCGTAAAACTTTGATTGTCGGGATCGTCGGGTTGATCGCTGCGGTGATCGGCGTTGCTTTGGCGCTGCTCTTCGAGAGCCTGAGCAATACCTTCAAAACCGACGAGTCGATCGAAAGCGCACTCAACATTCCACTGCTCAGCGTCGTGCCGTTGGTAACGAAGAAAACTCGCCGGCAACTGGCGCGCTTGTTCGAAGACAACGACAACCCGCGTTTTTCCGAGACCATTCGCAATCTGCGCACCTGGCTGATGTTGCAAAGCAGCGAAATGCCCTCACAGGTGGTCCTGGTGACGTCGACCGTTGCCGGTGAGGGTAAAAGCACCATTGCCAACAACCTGGCCAGTTCACTGAGTTCGCTGGAGCGGGTGCTGTTGATCGATGCTGACATGCGTCAGCCAACCCTGGCGCTGAACTTCGACTTCCCACCGGACAGTCCGGGACTGGCGAACGTCATTGCAGGCACCGCCAGGCTCGAAGACTGCATCGTTTCGGTGGGCAACCTGGACATGCTGCCGGCCGGGAAGGTTCTGCCGCCTTCGCTGGATATGTTCGCCGCGCCGCGCCTGCCTTCCCCTGCCACTTCGCCGAACGCGTTGCAGCCGCCGCCACAGGATTTGCTCAGCTCGCCGCGCATGGCGCGCATGCTTGAGGTACTCAGATCACGTTACCGCCACATCATCATCGACTCACCCCCTGCGGAGATGATCAGCGACGCGTTGTTGCTGGCCAAGCACTCGGATGCGGTGATCTATGTAGTCAAGGCCGACAGCACGCCCATCAGCCAAGTGCAAAGGGGCCTTGCCATGTTGCAACAGAGCCATGTGCCGGTATTTGGCACCGTGCTCAATCAGGTGGACCTGCGCAAGGCGCGCAAGTACGGCCACCACCACTCCCGGGCGTTCTATAACTACGACTTCGCGCCCAGGTAACGTCGGGCGAACAAGCCTGCCGTTGCCCCCGTTCTGCCATCACACAACCGCTTCACCTCTGCCGAACTACGGAACAGCCTTCAGGAGACACCTCGTGTCTGCCTGATTAGCGCTGATGGATGACTGTTGCCTGAGGTTAAGCCGATGACACCGCTCTATACCGCTCATATGACGCAACGCCGTGGCCTGACATTCTGGGGCCAGTGGCTGTGTGCGCTGTCGCTGGTGACTTCGCTGCTGATGCTGCTCGTGTATTGGCGCGTCGGCAGTCTGACCAGCGAATACCGCATCCTGATCATTCTGACGGTGCTCGGTTCAGTGCCGATTTACAGTCTGATGAGGGTCTACCACAAACGCCATGGCCTGCTGGTCGGGCTCGGCAGATTACTCGCCGGCTGGTTGATCCTGCTGGCCGTGCTCGCAGCGATTGCCTTCATCACCCAGACCAGTGCGACGTTTTCGCGCCAGGTGATCATTGTCTGGGCGGTGCTGGGTTTCGTGGTGCAGGCGGCGAGTTTTCTGCCCCTTCATTATTTGGCCCGACTGCACTCGCGCAAGGTCTGTAACGAGCGTCGTTCAGTGATCATCGGCACCTGCCCGACGGCCCATGAGTTGGCGAAAAAACTCTCCAGGCCGAATCGCGCGCTGGTACTGGGTTTCATCGCCGCCGCCGATAACAGCGGCCCGGCCCCGAGCATTCTGCCGCTGCTCGGTCACGTTGACGCGATCCGCGAAATCATCACGCGCCTGGAAGTGCGTCGCGTCTACGTCGTGCTGACCATGGCGCATGCCGCCACCATCGAAGCGCTCTACATCGACCTGCTGGACATGAATGTCGACGTGGTGTGGATCCCGGATTTCGGCAGCATGGTGTTGCTCAACCATTCGATCTCGGAAATCGAGCGGATGCCGGCCATCTACCTCAATGAAAGCCTGATCAGCTCGCATCCGGCCAGCCTGTTTTGCAAAGACTTGTTCGAGCGCAGCCTGGCCACCGTGGCGATTATTCTGCTCAGCCCATTGCTGTTGGTGGTGGCGGCAGCGGTCAAGCTGACCTCCGCAGGCCCGGTGCTGTTCAAGCAGAACCGCCACGGTTGCAACGGTGAAGTGATCAAGGTCTGGAAGTTTCGCTCGATGCGCGTCCACGACGACCACGAGGTGCGCCAAGCCACCCGTGACGATGACCGCATCACCCCGATCGGACGCTTGCTGCGCCGCAGTTCCATCGACGAATTGCCCCAGTTGTTCAATGTCCTGTCCGGGCAGATGGCCCTGGTCGGCCCGCGCCCGCATGCCGTCACTCACAACATTTATTACACCGGCAAAGTCCGCGCCTACATGGCCCGCCATCGTCTCAAGCCGGGCATCACCGGGTTGGCCCAGATCACCGGGCATCGCGGCGAAACCGAGACGGTGGAAAAGATGCAGCTGCGCGTCGCCCAAGACCTCAACTACATCAACCAATGGTCGCTGTGGCTCGACATAAAAATCCTCATCAAGACGCCCTTCACGCTGTTTTCGAAAAACATCTACTGACCCCTGCCCCAGCTCTACAGCCCCCCCTGCCCTGCGTTGACAACCGTCACGACGACCTGAGGTTTGACCATGAATGTGAGCGTATTCGGTATTGGTTACGTGGGCCTTGTTCAAGGCGCCGCACTGGCCGAGGTTGGGCATAACGTGCTCTGCGTCGATGTCGACGCTGCCAGGGTCGAGGCGCTGAAGGAAGGCGCGCTGCCCATCTACGAGCCGGGTCTGAAAAACCTTGTGCGGGACAACTATCAAAGTGGCCGGCTGCGCTTCGGCATTGATCTGGCCGAGGCCGTTCACCATGGCGATGTGCTGTTGATTGCCGTCGGCACACCGCCAGACGAAGACGGTTCGGCAGACCTCAAATACGTGTTGAGCGTGGCGCAAACCATCGCGTTGAACATGGATCGGCACCACATCATCGTCAACAAATCCACGGTGCCGGTCGGCACTGGGGACCTTGTGCGTGAGCGTGTCGAGCAGGTACTGGCCGACAACAATCGCAGCGACCTGACGTTCGACGTGGTCTCCAATCCGGAATTTCTCAAGGAAGGCTGCGCGGTCGAAGACTGCATGCGGCCCGACCGGATCATCATCGGCACCGACAGCCCGCGTGCTGAAGAGGTCATGCGCGAGCTGTATGAACCGTTCAATCGCAGCCGCGAAAAAATCATTGTCATGGACGTTCGCAGCGCTGAACTGACCAAGTACGCCGCCAACTGCATGCTGGCGACCAAGATCAGCTTCATGAACGAAATGGCCTGCCTCGCCGAAAAACTCGGTGCCGACATCGAGAATGTCCGCCACGGCATCGGCTCCGACCCACGCATCGGTTATCAATTTATCTACCCCGGCCTCGGCTACGGCGGCTCGTGCTTTCCCAAAGACGTGAAAGCGCTGATACATGCCGCCACCAGCGTCGACATTGATGCCCGGGTCCTCAAGGCCGTCGAGGCGCGCAACCAGGAACAGAAAACCAGCCTGTACAGCAAAGTGTTCAATCACTTCGACGGCCACCTTCGCGGCAAGACCTTTGCCCTCTGGGGGCTGAGTTTCAAACCCAACACCGACGACATGCGCGAAGCCCCCAGCCGCGTATTGATGGAGGCCTTGTGGCAGGCCGGCGCCAACGTTCAGGCGTTTGATCCAAAAGCCATGGAAGAAGCCCAACGCATTTATGGCTCGCGCGATGACCTGACGTTGGCAGGCACCAAGGAAGCGGCACTGAAAAATGCCGACGCGCTGATCATCGTCACCGAGTGGCAATCGTTTCGGGCACCGGACTTCGACCTGCTCAGTCAGCGGCTCAAACAGCCGTTGATCTTCGACGGACGCAATCTGTTCGATCCACAGCGTTTGAGCAAACGCGGCTTCACCTACGTTTCCGTGGGGCGGCAGACCCCCTCAGTCATCTGAAAGGAGCCGCGCCATGTTCAAGCTGGAATTAGTCGGGCAGTACTCACCGAAATTACTGGAGGCCAACCAGGCCTACTCCTTCATCAACTTCGCCTCCATCGGCAGCGTGTTCGGGCAGACCCCAAGCACCATCAACTATTTTTGCGACGGCATGCTGATGTCGACCTTCATGTCTCGCGTAACCGGCAAGACGATCGGCCGGGTCAGCTTTGACTTCACCTCGATTGCCGATCTTGTACTCGGCAGCGCTGAGCAGCTGGGCAAGCGCGTGTATTTCGTCGGCGCTCGGCAAGTTGAACTGGATCTGTTCATCAGCAAGATCAAGAGCCTCTACCCGCAACTGGCCATCGCCGGTTACCACAACGGCTACTTTGATACCTCGCAGGCCGAGGCCATTCAGGCCGACATTTGCCACAGCGAAGCGGACATCCTGATCGTTGGCCTGGGCGCGGGACTGCAAGAGCAGTTCGAACAGGATGCGTTGCGCGCAGGCTTTCGCGGTGTCGCCTTCACCTGTGGCGGGTTCATTCGCCAGGAAGCCCTGGCCACGCGGCAGTACTACCCGGCGATGATCAATCGCCTGCACCTGCGCGCGTTTTATCGAATGTATCGCGAGCCTCATACGATCAAACGCTACCTCATCGATTACCCCAGCAACTTTGTGCACCTGTTGACGATGCTCGCTCGGCACAAAGTCGCCATCAGCGTTGGGGAATGACTATGCACATCCTGTTCATTCTCAAAGATTTCAAGACCGGCGGCGGCGTCGAGCGGGTACAGCAACGGTTATCCGAGCAATTTCACAAGGATGGAAAGCGGGTGAGCTTTTTCGTCATGAACGGTGAAACGCCGGACACTGACGGCGATCAACGCCACAACAGCGGCGGTGGCAACGGCATCGTCGGGCTGCTCAAATCAATCGTCCTGTTGCGTCGGCTCATTCGTCGCGAGGGCGTCACTCACCTGATTTCCGCCAAGGAACAGGCCAACGTCTGCACCTGGTTCGCCACCTTGGGCAGTGCCTGCAAAGTCATCTATAGCCGGCACGTCACGCTCGATTGCACTGAGCAGAAAACCAGCCCTTCAAGCCTGCGCCTGCTCTATGCCTTGTACTTGTGTGGCAGCGGAAAAGTGGTGACGGTCTCCACGGCATTGCGCCAGTCTCTGGCCGACTTACTGCCATGGGGTCAGCAGCGTGTTTGCTATTGCCCCAACGCGGTCATCACCGAGCAACTGTTTCAAGCCTCACGCGCGCCGCTGCCCGCCGGGTTACCCGACGACTACTGGTTGGGTCTGGGCCGGTTGACGGAACAGAAAGGTTTTCACCTGCTGCTCGATGCCTACGCCATGGCGCTGCACCGCCAGGCACTGCCCGATCTGGTGATCGCTGGCGACGGGCCGTTGCGCGGCGCGCTGATCGCTCAGGCGCAGCGGCTGGGCATCGCCCACCGGGTGCACTTTACCGGTTTCCTGAGCAACCCCTATTCACTGCTCAGACAAGCACGCCTGTTCATTCTGAGTTCCCTTCACGAAGGCATGCCGACCGTATTGATCGAGGCGTTGGCGCTGGGGACTCCCGTGCTGGCATGCGACTGCGAGACGGGGCCCAGAGAACTGCTGGACAACGGCCAGCTCGGCCAACTGGTCAAGGTCAACGACATCCCGGCATTGGCCAATGGAATGCTGCGAAGCCTGACATCAACGGATCACGTGGCTCCCAGCGAAAAAATGGTCACTGACGCCCTCCGCCAGTACACCAGCCAGCACGCGGCGCAGGCGTATTACCAGGTGTGGAACCAATGAAAAAATTGCTGATTATCCTGCATGACCTCAGCGCGGGCGGGGCTGAAAAAATGATGACGCGCCTGGCCGGAGCATTGGTCGACGCCGGCAATGACGTGACGCTGTTGATGCTCACCGGCGGCGGCATCAATGCAGCGCACCTCGACCCACGCGTCAAAAAGGTTGAACTGCGCAGTCCGCGCAGCTCTCGTGCGGTGCCGGCGCTTGCGCGATTTCTGCGTGCCAATCGCTTTGACGCGCAACTGGCGGCGCTCACGCACGTCAACGTCGTGGCGATCGCCGCTGCCATGCTGTCCGGCACGCTGGCGCGGCTGCACGTCAGCGAGCGCAATGCCTTTTCCCATGACAAACACGTTAACCCCGACTTCATGGTGCGGGCCGCCTATATGGTGGCTCCCCTGCTCTATCGGCTTATTCCCAACCCGGTGATTTGCGTGTCGCGCGGTGTCGCCCAGGATCTGGTCGATACCACCATCGCGCGCCGCCAGGACGTGACCATTGCCGACAACCCGGTGCTCGACAACAACTTTCGCGAGAAGCCACCGGGCCTGCCAAGTCACCGCTGGCTGCGGGAAAAGTCTGGCGCGGTGATTGTCGCCGTGGGTCGCCTGGCGTCGCAAAAAGGTTTCGACACCTTGATTAAAGCGTTCGCCGCGTTGCCGGATACCGACGTACGCCTGATCATTTTTGGTGAAGGCGCACTCAGACTTCGACTGCTTGAACTCGCACGCACATTGGGCGTCGCCGATCGCGTCGACCTGCCGGGTTACACCAGTGATCCCTTGGCAGAAGTGGCGGCGGCCGATTGCTTTGTGCTGTCGTCGCGCTTCGAGGGCAGTCCCAATGCGCTGGTAGAAGCCTTGTCCACGGGCACGCCGGTGGTGGCGACCCGCTGCCCCCATGGCCCCCAGGATATTTTGATCGGCGGCCTGGTGGCACCGCTCGTCGCTGTCGACGACCCGCTCGAGCTGGCGCAGGCGATTGCCTTGCAACTCGCCACACCGCGGGATCTACAGCGCCATTCGCGCCTTGAAGCAGCCGCCCGTTTCATGAATGCCAGCGCAGTGCAGACTTACCTCGACGCGTTGCTCGGGAGCCCAACATCATGAGCACACTGGCGATCAGATACTCGACGTTACGCGACGGCTTCACCCTGTTCGGCGTGCTGTTTTACATCCAGGTGATCACGTTTGTCCTTGGGCTGGGCGGCGCGTTCAGTTTCGGTGACGTCGATAAAGACCTCGAAGGCAGCGTCGCCAACCAGGTCTGCGGCCTCATCACGCTGCTGGTGCCGTTGTTCTTCTTCATCCGCAACAAGGTCTTCCTCAGCAAAACCTTTTACCGCAGTAACTTCTTTCTGCTGGTGTTCATGGCTTGTGTGATCGCCTCGATTGGCTGGTCCTACGACCCGATGCTGACGTTCAAGCGGGTTATCGCGATGCTCAGCGTGGTCTTTTTTGCCGGTTTCATTGCCTATAACTACCCCCTCGAAAAAATCACCTACATGCTCGGTTGTGCCATCGGCGTGGCGGCGTTGGTTGGCTTGATACTCGCCGTGGTCAGGCCTGACCTCGCATTCTTGTCCGGGGGTATTCGCGACGGCGCCTTCAAGGGGATTTTTGCCGAAAAAAATGCCGGTGCACGGCTCAACGCGATCGCCATCCTGCTGTTGCTGCCGATGATCCGCCAGGGCAACCGCTGGGCCCTCTTCTGCTCGTTTTCTTCGCTGATCGCCATCCTGCTCGCCCAATCGGCGACCGGCGTAGCACTGATAGTGTCTGGCACGGTGAGCTACTGGTACTTCCTCACTCTGATTCGCTTGCGTATCAATCGCTCGCAGTGGCTGTTCTTCGGTTGCACGCTGGTGTTTCTGCTGGTTTGTCTGTTGCTGTACAACCACCTTGCGTGGCTGCTGGAAATCGCCGGTCGCGATCCTTCTCTCACTGATCGCACGTTGATCTGGGAGCTGCTGGCGCCATTTATCGACCAGCAGTGGCTCAAGGGTTACGGCTTCGGCGCCTTCTGGGCCAGCCCCGACGCGGATGCGTTCATCACTCGCTGGGGCTACATCGGCAACGCCCACAGCGGCTACATGGAGACGCTGCTCAACGGTGGTTTTATCCAGTTGACTGCGCTGGTGCTGCTGCTGGGCGAAGCGTTGTTCAAACAATACCGCGCTGTGACGGCGAACCAGTCCGCGCAGTTTCGTGCCAGCGCTTTGGTGATCATCGGCTTGTTCGCCGTCACCAATTATGTGGCGTACGTGATCCCCAACTACCGCTCCGCCGAGTTTTTGGTGTTCTGCACCCTGGCGCTGTCCTTCCGACATCACTGCGCGATATTTCCCGAGTTATCACCGGCCACCCTGCGTCAGCGTCCGTCTGGCAGGGCATTACCGCGTGATTCAGCCAAGGCGTAACAGAAGGAGAAACACCCGTGATAAACCAAGCCTCCCCTTCACCGCATACCGTGTGCGTCGTGATCCCGATGTACAACGGCGCCGACAGCATTGAGCAAACGCTGGTATCCCTGGCCGAGCAAACCCGACTGCCCGATCACGTCATCGTTATTGACGATGGTTCCACCGATGACGGACCACAACGGGTCAAAGACTTCGCGGCGCCGTTTCGCCTGACGCTGTTGCAGCAAGCCAACGAAGGTCAGGCCAGCGCCCGCAACCATGGGATTCGGCACTCTCAAGAGACGTTTGTGGCGATGCTCGATGCCGATGACCAATGGCGCCCGCAAAAGCTGGAGTTGCAACTGGCGCTGTATGACGAGCTCAGTCTTCAGGGACGGCCGGTGGGGCTGATCGACTGCTATTGCCAGGTCAACTACAGCGATGGCAGGCGACAACTGGACAGCATCCGCAAGAGCGGCATGCATTTCTACGATTTCATCCACGCCAACGTCCTCAATGGCGTATCCGCCGCGCTGGTCAAGCGCGACGTGATGATGCAACTCGGCTGCTTCGATGCCGGCCTGCGTTATTGCGAGGATCGCTTCATGTGGACCCGAATCGCTGAACACTGGGAGATCCACACGGTGCCGCAGGTGTTGCTGGAGCGCACGATCAACAGCGGCAACATGACCGCGCAACCGAAAAAGCACTACCAGAACAAGATCAAGTTCGTCGAAGTCTATCTCGCCCGCTATGGCGCGCAGCTCAGCAAGCAGCAACAGATCGATTTCGTGCTGGCCAACCACACCGACTTTCTCAATACCTTTTCCCGAGGCGGCTGGCATGGCGAGGTGATCGATGTGTACCAGCGAATGCTCAAGCATTCCTGGCAAACGCTGTTCTTCGACCACGGCAAACCAACCCTGCGTTACCTCTATGCCCGCGCCAGATCCTTGCGCAAGCCAACGGTGTCAACCACCGCTCATTGAACCGGTATCCGCCATGGCCAATCGACGCCTCATTTCCCTGGGCTGGATCTTCACCGAAAAATTCGGCCTGATTTTCCTGTCGATGATTACCTTTGTCGTGTATGCAAGGCTGCTGTCGCCCGCCGAACTGGGGGTGGGCACGATCATCATTGCCATCGTCGAGTTGGTCGGTCTCATCTACTCCTCGGTACTGGAAGATCCCCTGGTACGGCTTGAACGACTGGAAGATAAACACATCTCTACCGCGTTCTGGGCCTCGGTACTGGTCAGCCTGGTGTCCATCGTCGTCATCTCGGGCGCGGTGATGCTGTATACGCCCGACCCGATGCTGCAAGCGATGACGGCGGTGGCCTCGGTGAAAATCCTCTTCACCATGATGGCGCGTGTCTATGTGGCGCAAATGCGCCGCAGCGGCAACTTCAAGACGCTGGCGTCGCGCACGTTACTGGGCAAAGTGTTTGGTGGCGTCGGCGGCATCGCTGTCGCGCTTTGGGGATGGGGGGCCTGGGCGGTCATTGCCCAGGTGCTGATCATGGAGTTCGTGTCGATCATCGTATTGATGCGCTCGGACTCGCGGCGCATTGCCTTTTACATCGACGGTCCGTTCTTGCGGGAGCTGTTGAAGGCCGGCACACCGGTTGCCATCAACGCGCTGAGTACACAAACACTTCAGCGCGGGGTCAACGTGGTGCTGGGGATGACGGCCGGCGCGAACGCGGTCGGCATGTTCAACATGGCAATGCGCATCATCGATCTGCCTCGCACGGCGATTTATAACGGCCTGCTGAGCTATGCGCTGCCGGTGTTCGCCCGGCGCAGCGCAGAGCCATCGCGACTGCTCGGGATCATTGGCGACTCCACTGCCGTCAGCGGCTTTCTGTTGACGCCCCTGTTCATCGGAATCGCGCTCACGGCCAACGACCTCATCCTGTTGATATTCGGCGCCAAGTGGGCCGATGCCATTCCCTTGCTGCAAGTACTGGCCTGCACGGCGGCAATTGGTAACACCGCCATGTACGCCACCACCGCACTGGTTGCGGTCAATCGCAGCCACCTGACGATCAAGGCTGAAGTGGTCACCACCGTGCTGGCGCTGGCGCTGGTCTACGGGTTCGGCAGCGTGTACGGCGGCATGGCCGCGGCCCTCGCGTTGCTGGCCAGGATGCTGTTGATCACACCGTTGCAAATCCGTGGACTCAACGAGGCCATTGGTTACGGCTGGGGCCGGTTCTTCGACTCCAATTACCGCAGCGTGATCGCCTCACTCGTCATGGCCACGACCGTCGTGTACGTGTCACCGCTGCAAGGTTTTCAAGGTTACCTGCACCTGATCTGCAACATCGTGGTTGGCGCGCTGAGCTATGCCGTGGCGTATAGCGTCATGCACCCGCGCTGGCCGCAAGAATTCAAATCGGTTTTCACCTCCCGCTGAATTCAGTCCCTTAGACAGGAAGAGCTCACCATGCGCAAAACTACGTTGATTACTGGCGGGGCCGGTTACATCGGCTCGCATACCGCTTTGGCGCTCATCAATGCCGGACACCATGTGTTGGTGCTCGACAACCTGAGTAACAGCTGTCGAGAGTGCATCGCGCGCCTGGAGCAACTGACCCTGAGCCGGGTCGATTTCATCCATGGCGACATCCGTGATTCGGCCGTGCTGGACGACATTTTCAGCCGCTATGACATCGATGCCGTGGTGCATTTTGCCAGCCTCAAATCCGTTGCGGAAAGCGTGCGCAAACCGCTGGATTACTACGCCAACAATGTCGCCGGCACGCTTGACCTGTGCCGGGCAATGGCTCGCCATAACGTCTTCCGACTGGTGTTCAGCTCATCGGCCACAGTCTACGGCGAGCCCACGCGCACACCGATCGCCGAAGATTTCGGCACCGGCAAACCGGTCAATCCCTATGGCCGCACCAAGCTCATGATCGAAGAGTTGCTGACCGATCTGTGCCATTCCGATCCACGCTGGAGCATCGCGTTGTTGCGCTACTTCAACCCGATTGGCGCTCACGAAAGCGGGATGATCGGCGAAGACCCCCGAGGCCGCCCCAACAATCTGTTGCCGTGCCTGACGCAGGTCGCGATTGGCCGGATTCCCGAACTCACGGTGTACGGCAACGACTATCCCACCGTGGACGGCACCTGCGTGCGCGACTACATCCACGTGGTCGACCTTGCCATCGGCCACCTCAAAGCGCTTCAAGTGTTGCAGTACAACAACGGCATCAATGTCTGGAACCTCGGCACAGGCATCGGCTACAGCGTGCTGCAAATCATCCAGAGTTTCGAAGACATCACCGGCATTACCATTCCCTACCGGTTTGTACCGCGACGCGAAGGTGACATCGCCAAATGCTGGGCCGACCCCGGCAAGGCCGGACGGGAGTTGGGCTGGACCGCGCAACGCGATCTGCAACAGATGATTGTCGATACCTGGCGCTGGCAGTCGTGTAATCCGCAGGGATATCAGTCGTCATTCGAAATTCCAGCGCTGGTTGCCGTTAAATGACGTTCAAAGGATTGCTGCCGTTGCTGCTGCTGTCGGTTTCGATGGTTTGCAACGCAGCACCAGCGCCTCCCGGTGCCCCCACCACCGGGCTGGTGCTGTGGCTGGACGCGGACGATCCGTCAACAATGACCTTGGATGCGCAGAACCGGGTCCAGCGCTGGAATGACAAATCCGGCAAGTCCAATCACGCGACAGTCGACAATGCCGCCTCGCCGCCACAGCGGATGGCAAACGCCCTGAATGGCCATTCCGTCGTGCATTTCAGTGGCGCGTCGGCGTTTCTGGGCAAAGCCCTGCGCAGCGCCAAAGGCCCGGTGACGGTATTGATCGTGTCTCGCCGATTGCCCGAACAAGCCGAGGTTGATCCCTGGCAACGCTTGTTCAGCTCAGGCCCGCAAACCGCCCAAAACGATAACGTCTTGCCGAATTTCGCCATCAGCCTGCAACAGACAACGGCGTATGCGCCGACCGTTTCCGTCCTGGAGCTTTACGATGTGCCGATCGGTCCGTATGCAATAGGGCGCAGTGCCGTGGGTGAGTCCGATAACTTTCGCGGCGACATCGCCGAAGTGATGGTGTACGACCGTGCGTTTGCCTCACTCGCAGAACGCCAGCGTGCCTTTCAGTACCTGGCGGAAAAATGGTCCATTGCCATCCCCAAACAAGCCGATACCTGGACCCGAGTCGGGCCACTCGGCGCACTACCGACCCGGACCCGCGCCAATCTGCCGTTGTCCGACCAGGCCAATGCCGGTCAGTGGACGCTCAACAGGAAGCTGTCCGACGACTTCAACGGCAGCACCCTCGACCGCACACGCTGGCACGTCAACAACGCCATCGGGAACGAGTCGCTCGGACGCAAACCGGCGCTTTACACGCCGAACAATGCCTCCGTCAGCAATGGCAATCTGAACATTGTTTTCCGCAAGGAAACCTTGCCGCAGAAGTACGTCAAACTCGGCTTCAAGGACTACACCTCAGCCATGGTGCGGACAATTGAACGCGGGTTTTACGGATACTACGAAGCCCGTGCCAAACCCATGAACTCCGCAGGTTCCAGCGCATTCTGGCTCGCCTGGACAGGCATGCTCGACAACGCCACCGAGATCGACATCTTTGAAATCGCCGGCAAGACCAAAGACGCGGCCCTGGACCGCTCGTATCACATGAATGCCCACCTCTGGGCCACGCCAAAAAGCACTGAACATATCGACAATGGCAGCATCTGGGTCAGTCCTTGGCGCCTGGCGGATGCGTTCCATATCTACGGCTTCGACTGGCAGCCCGACACCCTGCGTTGGTACGTCGATGGCGTGCTGGTCAGGGAGTCGAAGAACAACTACTTCTTCTTCCCGATGGAGGTGAACTTTGACAGTGAGGCCATGTGGAAATGGTTCGGGGTGGTCGACGATGCTGACCTGCCCTCCACCTTCGAAGTCGACTACTTCTACATGTGGCAACGCAGTCCATAACCGTCTCACGGAGCCTGGATAGTCCATAAGCAGCCCTTGCTGTAACAGCTTTCGCCTTGGGTCGAATTTCACTCGCCAGAGTCGTCAGTTTTCAATCAGCGCTAACAAGTCTGGAGCGCCTATACATGAACGACCGACGATTGAAGGAATTGGATTTACTGCGATTCCTTGCTGCGATCGCCGTAGTGTTTTTTCACTATGCTTTTCGCGGCTATGCAAAGGGCGACATGTCTGTAATGCCTTACCCGTTATTGGCTGAGCCCGCCAAGTACGGTTATTTGGGCGTCGAACTTTTTTTCATGATCAGCGGATTCGTCATTCTGATGACCGCGTCGAGCAATAACCTCAAAGTTTTTTTCATCTCCCGCGTCGTTCGGCTCTGCCCGGCGTTCTGGGTGTGCTGCACCCTGACTTTTCTTTTCATCCTGGCCATCGGCCAGCCACGATTTACGGCCACTCTTTATCAATATCTGATTAACATGACATTGCTTGGCGACTTGATGGGTGTCGAGCAAATAGACGGCGTTTACTGGTCACTGTTTGTGGAAATCAAGTTCTACCTGATGATCTCCATACTGTTGGGATTCAAGAAAATAGAGAAAATCGAACCCTGCCTCGTGCTTTGGCTACTGGTCTCTGCTACAGCAGAAATACTCGTATTTGAAAAATTGCGTTCGATCTTGATCACCGACTACGCGGCGTATTTCATCGCAGGTGCCACGTTCTACCTCATATGGGCGAAAGGATTCACAGCTGCCCGGATTCTCCTCTTGCTGGGGGCATTGGCATTGGCCTGTTTCACCGCCATAGCATGGGCCGAATCGATCGAAAGCAAGTATTCGACCGAATACGACCCTCTGATTATCTGCGGCGTGATTTTCCTGTTTTTCATGACGTTTCTTTTGATTGTGACCAACAAAACAGCGGCCATAGGCAGGTTGAACTGGACCGCATTAGGGGCACTGACTTACCCGCTTTACCTATTACATCAAATGATCGGGTTCATGATTTTCAACATTGCTTATCCGGCTGTGAATCCGCATCTGCTGCTGTGGGGAACCCTCATCCTGATGATTGGTGCGTCGTGGCTCATCCACAAAAAAGTAGAAACGCCGATTGCCAGATTCATGAAAAGATTCCTTTCCTTCTCCCTCAATCGTGTCAGAGCTGATAAGCCAGCCAGTGAAGAACCTGCGCGACTGACCGAACCTTTACCCCGAAAACACCGTCCGAGCTAAGGCATCAATGCTTACCGCTCGCCACGAGGTTTCCGTTTGAAAGCTGCCATCGTCAAAAAATACCGTCTGATCATCAAGACCATGGGCTATGTCGGTTGGGCCTTGTTCTGGCTGTTGCTCTGGGACATCGCCGTCACCGTGGACTTCATGCTGTTTCTGAACGCCAAGATGAACCTGCCGCTGATGCCCCTGACGTTGCTGGGTTCGGCGCTGGTGGTGCTGATCAGTTTTCGTAACAGCAGCGCCTACAACCGTTGGTGGGAAGCGCGGACGCTGTGGGGCACGATGATCAATAACTCGCGCAGTTTTGCCCGCCAGGTCCTGACGTTGCTGGATGACCCCGACAGCGAAGTCAATCCGGTCAAGTCGACTCTGTTGCGCCGCCATGTGGCGTATGTGAACTGCCTCGCGGCGCATCTGCAGGGGCAGCCTTGTCCGGAGGAAGTCCGGGCGTTCATTCCCGCTGATGAATTCGCCCGCAGTGGCACCACCAACAACTTTGCCAACGACATCCTCACCGGTTCCGCCGCCCTGCTCGCCCGGGAATACAAGGCCGGACGCCTGGACAGCATTCGCCTGGCAAGGCTGGAGTCGACGCTGGTGGAACTCTCCAACAGCCAAGGCGGCATGGAGCGCATCGCCAATACCCCGCTGCCCTACCCCTATGTATATTTCCCGCGGCTGTTTATTTCGCTGTTCTGCCTGATCGTGCCCGTAGGTCTGGTGGAATCCCTGGGCTGGTTCACCCCACTGGCTTCCACGGTGGTGGGCTTTATGCTACTGGCCATCGAGCGCATCGGCACTGACCTGCAAAGCCCGTTTCGCCACAGCGAACACCAGATCCAGATGGAAGCCCTGTGCGAAACCATCGAGAAAAACCTGCAATCGATGCAGCGTGACTCTTTGGGTGATGTGCGCAGGTTTGAAGAGCACGCTTGAAGTGGGGAGTGATCAGCAGACTTATTTGTATCGTCCAGACTTGGAATTGCCGGACACGCCCGCATAACAATGGCTACACCCAAAATTTCCGAGAGGAAGCACAGACCATGACCAGCCAAACCGAAACTGCCATCCTCGCTGGCGGCTGCTTCTGGGGCATGCAGGACCTGCTGCGGCGCTATCCCGGCGTGCTGCAAACGCGCGTCGGCTACACCGGCGGCGAGGTGCCGAACGCCACTTATCGCAACCATGGCAACCACGCCGAAGCCATCGAGATCGTCTTCGACCCGGCGGTGATCAGCTATCGGCAGATCCTTGAGTTCTTCTTCCAGATCCATGACCCGAGCACGCCAAATCGTCAGGGCAACGACCTCGGCCCCAGCTACCGCTCGGCGATCTATTACCTGAACGAACTGCAACGCGACATCGCCGAAGACACCGCCGCCGACGTCGACGCTTCAAAGCTGTGGCCAGGCCGAGTCGTCACCGAAATCGAACCGGCGGGCCCGTTCTGGGAAGCGGAACCTGAGCACCAGGATTACCTGGAACGTATTCCGAATGGCTACACCTGCCACTTCATTCGACCGAACTGGAAGCTGCCAAAGCGCGGCTGAGAGCAGGGTTGCCCACCTCGACGAGTGAGACGTTGAGGTGGGGCAGATTTTTCAAGGAAGATCATGACAGGCATGTCGGGTTGGCGATGATTAAGAGGCCGAAAAGCGCGCCTAAAAACCTACACACTGATTCCTTCCTCGCTCTTTCGCTAGATAAAGTGCTTTATCAGCTTGCGTAAGCAGTAAGTTGGACGTGTTTGTCGGGGTGAATTGATGAACAGAAAATCCGATGCTTATCGTTAAATAGCCCGTGCGCGAAGAGGAGTGCGCAATTCTCAAGTCGCGCACACGCTGACACAGAGAGTTCACGTAAGCAGATGACTGATCCATCGTCATGCCGCTGGATAAAATCACAAACTCTTCGCCCCCGTACCTGGCAACAAAATCAGAGCCCCTCTGGAATGATTTACTCAAACCATTCGCCACACCTATCAATGCTTCATCACCTGCTTGATGCCCATATATGTCATTGAATGACTTGAAGTCATCAACATCAATCATGATCAGCGTGAGCGCCTCACTGTTCCGACAGGCGATTTTGTATTGAATCTCAAACTGACTATCAAAGAAGCGCCGATTATAAACCCCGGTAAGCCCGTCTTTTATTGATAGCTGCTCGAGATGCGATTTTGTTTTTTCGAGGGAGTGAATTTCGTCACTGAGTTGCTGCTGCAAAATAACTCGCGATGTGACATCTTTTTGTATCCCTATAAAATTGCTGACCGCTCCCGCCTCGTCATGAATTGGCGATATGCTCAATTCATTCCAGAACATTGTTCCGTCCTTCCGATAGTTTCGCAACACAACCAGACAATACTCCCCGTTTGCAATGGCGTGGTGAACGACCTCTAATTCAGGTTGTTCACGATCATCTCCCTGTAAGTATCTACAGTTAAAATTTATGGATTCTTCGAGAGAATAGCCGGTCATGCGTTCAAAGGCGGGATTGACAAAAATCAACGGATTGTCATCCCTGCAGTTGTCGGAGATGGTGATTCCATCGCGCGAATCCATGACAGCCTGTTTAAGGATTTCAATGTCCATATAGGCCTCACCGCCAGCATGAATAAACAACCCGCAGCCAAGATTATTAAAATAGTTTTTGCTTCTTCAGTGTAGTTGAAAACCATCTTGGCGCTTTATTGCTTTGGAAATAGCGCATTTTGACTCAAGTAAATACCCTGCTGAACTGACATCCCATCGTGATGTTTCACCTGACGATCCATCGGCTCATCTTGAAGCCACAGTAGCGGTCTCAGCAGCCTTCAAAGCGTTTCAGGGAGAAAGACGAGAGGTCCAGGTCGGTCGAACCGCGCATGCACCACTGCGCAAACGCCTCGCCCAGTGCGGCGGAATGTTTGAAGCCGTGGCCGGAGCAGGCGGACACGAACAAGGTGTGTTGCAGTGACGGATGCTGGTCGATGATGAAGTGGCGATCCGGCGTCACCGTGTAGGCGCAGACCGCAGACTTGATCACTTTGGAAGTCACGCCGGCGATGCGGCCGTGTACCTGGTGTGCATACATGTCCTGCTCTTCGGCCGTAGAGACGGTGCGGTCGATCGTTTGCGGCAACGAGGCGGTGTGGTACTGGGCGGTGGCGATCTTCATGCAGCCTTCGCCGGACAATGCGGGGAAGCCGTAGTTGATTTTGTCGTCGCCACGGCCGTGAGTGAGGATGAATGTCGGCGAGTGACCGACCAGCCCGGCGTGCCCCTCCAGTTCGAACCAGAACAGCTTTTGCCGGTAGACACTCAGCAGATTTTCAAACGGTTTACCGAGCAATTCGCCACTCCAGTTGCCTGCATTGATCACCAGTTTTTTGGCCTGCAGCGTGCGCTGGTCGGTGTTGACAGTGACGCCCTGCTCGTCCGATGTGATCCCGGTGACCGTCTCGCCTTTGTACTGGGTCGCGCCGTGTCGTTCTGCCAGTTTGAGTTGCACGTCGATGCAGCGCTCGGGTCGCACAAACCCTCCACCGGGCTCGAAATAGCCGATGGCCGAGTCATGCACGTGGGCGAATTGCGGGAAACGCTGGCGAATCTGTGCGGCGGACAAGACTTCGTGCTCGATACCGTAGGCCTGCGCCAAACCGATGGTGCGCAGGGTGAAGTCGGTTTTGTCGTTGGGGTCGAATTCGGGGCTTGAGGTCAGTACCAGCAGACCTGATTGCTCGAACAGAGACTCCCCCGTCAGCACTTCAAGTTCGCGCCAGATCCGGTGGGAATTGCGCACGATCGGTACGTATTGCGCACCTTCTCCGACCGAAAGCCGAGTGATGCGCGTATCGCCATGGCTGGAGCCAAGGTTGTGCGGCGGGTGATGGCGGTCAATGCCGACGACATTCACACCGGCCTTCGCCAACTGATACACGGTGGCGGCGCCCATGGCGCCCAGGCCCAAAACCACTACGTCACACCGCTCCGACATCATTAGCCACCTATCAAAAAAGCGCCAGTTGAGCGGTAAACCGATCGCGAATCAAAGATTAAATGAGCATATGCATATGCCTGATCGTGTCACCGAGCCTCTCCGTCAGTTGCCGTACGTCGGCTAATCGAAGGTTTCTGATCGCAATTTTAACACTGTCAAAACTGGCGATCCTTCTGACATAAACAACGCTTTCACCGACCTATGGATAATTGCATCGACCCTATGCGGAACGCCCGGCTGCCCTTCTTGGTGCGTGCTCGAGCAGAGAACTACGCTTCACTCAGAAATAGTGATTTAACTAGGTAGTTACCTATCTATATACTGCGCGCCTCATTTCAACGGGACATTCAACGTGAAGCAGAGTCAACGCCTCTCGGGCATATCAAAATTCATTCTGGTCGGACTGGGCGTGATCATCGCCCTACTCGGCTTGGCGCTTGCTGCTGGCGGCGTGAAATTGGTCAGCCTGGGAGGCTCCTGGTACTTCCTGGTGGGTGGTCTGGTGATGACAGTCTCCGGCCTGCTGATTGCTCGCTTCAAACCGGCCGGTGCGTGGTTGTTCGCGGCGTTCCTGGTGGGGACCGCGATCTGGGCAGTGAGCGACGCAGGGCTGGTGTTCTGGCCGGTGTTCTCGCGCCTGTTCATGTTCAGCGCAGTGGGTCTGGCCGTCACGCTGGTTTACCCGTTGTTGAAACGTGCCAGCGGTGGCGTTCCGGGGCGTGGTGCTTATGCCCTTGCTGCGGTACTGGCGGTCGCTCTGGCCGTAGCCGCTGGCAACATGTTCGTCGCTCACCCGACTGTTGCTGCTACGGGCACTGGCCCGGGCCTTACGCCGGTCGAGCCGGAAAAAGCCCAGAAAGACTGGGCTCACTACGGCAATACTGAAGGCGGCAGCCGTTTCGCCGCGCTGGACCAGATCAACCGCAACAACGTCGACAAGTTGAAAGTGGCGTGGACCTATCACACCGGTGATGTCGCCGTGAGCGACGGCAACGGTGCCGAAGACCAACTCACCCCGCTGCAGGTCGGCAACAAAGTGTTCATCTGCACCCCGCACAACAACCTGATCGCGCTGGATGCCGACACAGGCAAGGAACTGTGGAAAAACGCCATCAACGCTCAGTCGAAAGTCTGGCAGCGTTGCCGTGGCATGGCCTATTTCGACGTCACTGCCGCAGTCGCCAAGCCGAGCAGCTCGCCAGTCGCAGAGGCCCAGCCAGCGCCGGCCGCCAACTGCCAGCGCCGCTTGCTGACCAACACGATTGATGCGCGCCTGATCGCCGTCGATGCCGACACCGGTGATTTCTGCCAGGGCTTTGGCAATAACGGTCAAGTCGACCTGAAGGCCGGTCTGGGTGATGTCCCGGACAGCTACTATCAATTGTCGTCCGCACCGTTGATGGCAGGCACCACCGTTGTGGTTGGCGGCCGAGTTGCCGACAACGTGCAAGCCGATATGCCGGGCGGCGTGATTCGTGGTTTTGACGTGATGACCGGCGCCATGCGTTGGGCGTTCGACCCGGGTAATCCGCAGGATAAAAAAGCACCGGCAGACGGCAGCACCTATGTACGCAGCACGCCGAACAGCTGGGCGCCCATGTCTTACGACGCGGCGACCAACACCGTGTTCCTGCCGATGGGCAGCTCCTCCACCGACATTTATGGTGTCGAGCGCAGCAAACTGGATCACACCTACGGCGCTTCTATCCTGGCGCTGGACGCCAATAGCGGCGAAGAAAAGTGGGTGTTCCAGACCGTTCACAACGATCTCTGGGACTTCGACCTGCCGATGCAGCCGAGCCTGATTGACTTCACCAAGGACGGTAAATCGGTACCGGCGCTGGTGATCGGTACCAAGGCCGGGCAGATCTACGTACTGGATCGCGCCACCGGCAAACCGTTGACTGACGTGAAAGAAGTGCCGGTCAAAGCGGCGAACATTCCTAACGAGCCTTACTCGCCAACCCAGCCAAAATCGGTGGGCATGCCGCAGATCGGTGCCCAGCACCTGACCGAATCGGACATGTGGGGCGCGACTCCATATGACCAATTGCTGTGCCGTATCGACTTCAAGTCGATGCGTTATGACGGCTTGTACACCGCGCCGGGCACCGACAAATCCCTGAGCTTCCCGGGCTCGCTGGGCGGCATGAACTGGGGCAGCATCTCGACTGATCCGGTGCATGGCTTCATCTTCGTCAACGACATGCGTCTGGGTCTTTGGATTCAGATGATCCCGTCGCAGAACAAGGGCCAGGCCACTTCCGGCGGCGAAGCATTGAACACCGGTATGGGCGCCGTCCCCCTCAAAGGCACACCTTACGCGGTGAACAAAAACCGCTTCCTGTCGGTCGCCGGCATTCCTTGCCAGGCGCCGCCGTTCGGCACGCTGACCGCCATCGACATGAAGACACAAAAAGTCGCCTGGCAGGTTCCGGTCGGCACCGTTGAAGACACCGGTCCGCTGGGTATCCGCATGCACCTGCCGATCAAGATTGGTCTGCCAACTCTGGGCGGCACCCTGTCGACTCAAGGTGGCTTGATCTTTATCGCCGGCACCCAGGACTTCTACCTGCGCGCGTTCAACAGCGGCAACGGTGAGGAAGTCTGGAAGTCCCGTCTGCCGGTCGGCAGCCAGGGCGGCCCGATGACTTATGTTTCGCCAAAAACCGGCAAGCAATACATCGTCATCACCGCCGGTGGCGCTCGTCAGTCGACCGATCGTGGCGACTACGTGATGGCTTACGCCTTGCCGTAAGCCGCCATGCCCATGGTGAACATGGGCATTTCATTTATAGCGCGGCACCTTAGGGTGCCGCGCTGCTTTGCGCTATCGCTAAAATTTCAGCTGGAAGATTCACATGCTTTTGCCTGTTCGCTTTTCTCATGCCGGCTTGCTGTTGGGCCTGACCTGCAGTGCTGCCCTGCCCGCTTTCGCCGATGCCGATTCGAACCTGATGACCCGCAACACCCTGACCGGTGATTGGGGTGGGCTGCGCCACCAGATGGACGAAGACGGCATTAAGTTCACCGGCGACTACACCGGCGAAACGGCTTACAACGCCGACGGTGGCCTGCATCGTTCGGCCCGTTACTCGCAAAACATCAAGCTCGGTGTGCAATTCGATCTGAGCAAACTGTATGGCGTCGACAACGCCGGCAAGGTGCAACTGAGCATCAACGACCGGCGCGGCAACAGCGCTTCCGAGGATCTGGTCGGCAACCGTCTGCCGATTCAGGAAAACTACGGCGGTCTCTACACCCGCCTGACCGAACTCAGCTACGAGCGCACGCTGTTCACTCCGGCGCTGAACGTCAAGCTCGGTTACATGGCCATGGGCAACGACCTCGGCGGCCTCGACAGCGGCATCCTCTGTAACTTCATGAACGCCGGCTTCTGCGGGCATCCGCTGAACATGTCCGGCGGCAGCGGCTGGACCAACTATCCCAACGCCCATCTCGGCGTGCGGGTTAAGTACGACCTGTCGCCTGAGTGGCAACTGCGTGTTGCCGCGTTCAATGTCGACCCGGACAGTAACGGCAACTCCAGCCGCGCCTGGCACTTGGGCCCAAAACACACCACTGGCACCGTGGTGCCGATCGAGCTGGTGTACAAGCACGCGGGTGAGCTGCCCGGCGAATACAAGGTCGGCTACTACTACGACAGCTCCGACGTAAAACGCATCGGCAGCGACAAGGAAGTATCCGGTCGTGGTGGTCATTACCTGCTGGTCGATCAGGCCGTATGGAGCTCGAAATCGTCCGAAGGACGCAGCTTGCACGCCTTCGGTCAATACTCGGCTGCCAGCGAAGCGGCTTCGCCATTCAGCAAGTGGTACGGCACTGGCGTGGTTCTGTACAAACCGTTCGAAGGTCGCCCGCGTGACACCGTTGCCCTGGGCTATGGCCGCGCCGTGCCCAACCCGCGCAGTCGCGACGTGCTGCAAGACGCTGCGCTGAACAATGGCACGGCGTTCCCGAACCTGGACAGCGCCGAACAGTTGATCGAGCTCGGTTACGGTTATCAGGCCACGCCTTGGCTGACGCTGCGACCAAACGTGCAGTACATCATCGAACCGGGCGCGTTCTCCGGGCAGGACATCGACAATGCGCTGTTGTTTGGCGTGCAGGTGAAGGCTGCGCTCTGAGCATTCCCCCTATCAGTCGCCTCTCTCTCTGGGCGAGGGTCAGGCTGAGGGCCAATAAAAAACCCGGCCTGAACGCCGGGTTTCTTTTGCCTTCCTTTTAACTTGGCTAAGGGTGCTCACTCGACACCGAGTTGTTCGCATCCACATCGCTCATGTCTTCATCGACCGCCGCTTCATCGTCCGCCGGCAACGGGTTCGAAGACTCATCGCGGCGCGGATCATGGCCGGTTTCATTGTCCGTAGTGCGCGTCACTTCCTGCTGAGACGTGTTGCCTGGGGCTTTTTCATCGATTTCCATGCTGGCTCTCCTACCAAGGCGCGGGAAGTCCGTGCTTAAGGTTGAGAGACAATCAGGCGTGGCGAGTGCCGGGTATTGGACGAATGGTGACCTGCTTTCTGGCATCCCTCCGTGCACTCACCCCTGGCTTGCGGCAAATATGGCCACCTCAAAAAAATATGAACCGCTTTTAGACGCGCTCGCCTAAACGCTGAATGCTCGTGCGAAATTAACGGGCGCCAGGATTGAACTCTCCGTGCGCCCTTCCCGCTCACACCTGATCCATCGCCTCGACCACGCCCTTGTCCTCTCCCAGAAACCCGCCGCTCTGATGCTGCCAAAGCCGCGCATAGACGCCGTTTCTCTCAAGCAATTCGCTGTGAGTGCCCTGTTCAATAATGCGGCCTTCGTCCATGACGATCAGCCGGTCCATGGCCGCAATGGTCGACAGCCGGTGGGCAATGGCGATCACGGTTTTGCCCTGCATCATGTCATCGAGGCTTTCCTGAATCGCCACTTCGACTTCCGAATCCAGCGCGCTGGTGGCCTCGTCCAGCAGCAGGATCGGCGCATTCTTGAGCATTACCCGGGCAATCGCAACGCGTTGGCGCTGGCCACCCGATAGCTTGATCCCGCGCTCGCCCACCAGCGTGTCGTAGCCGCTGTGGCCCTGCCGGTCGCTGAGTTGGCTGATGAATTCATCAGCCTGGGCGCTGGCGGCGGCGCTGCGGATTTGCGCGTCGGTTGCATCGGGGCGGCCGTAGGCGATGTTGTCGCGAATGGAACGGTGCAGTAGCGAAGTATCCTGCGTGACCATACCGATGGCGCTGCGCAGACTGTCTTGCGTTACGTGCGCGATGTTTTGCCCGTCGATGCGAATCTCGCCGCTGTCGACGTCATAGAAGCGCAGCAGCAAGTTGATCAGCGTGGATTTGCCGGCACCGGAACGACCGACCAGACCGATTTTTTCGCCCGGACGGATGCTCAGGTTCAGACCATCGAGCACCTGACGTTCGCCGTTGTAGTTGAAATGCACCTTGTCGAAAGTGACGGCGCCGCCATTGGTCACCAGCACGCCGGCATCCGGTGCATCCTGCACCTTGGCGCCCTGAGTCAGGGTCGCCATGCCATCCTGAACGGTGCCGATGCTTTCGAAGAGCGAGGTCATTTGCCACATGATCCAGTTCGACATGCCATTGATCCGCAACGCCATGGCGGTGATTGCCGCCACGGCACCGGCGCCGACATCCCCCTGATGCCATAGCCACAGGGCATAACCCCCGGCTGACATGATCAGCCCCACCACCAGTGCCTGATTGACGATCTCGAACATGCTGACCAGACGCATCTGGCGAAAACCGGTCAGCTTGAAATCCTCCATCGCAGCGCGGGCGAAGTGCGCTTCACGATTGGAGTGGGAGAACAGTTTTACCGTCGTGATGTTGGTGTAAGCGTCCGATATACGCCCGGTCATCATCGAGCGCGCATTGGCCTGCTCCTGCCCGACTTTCCCCAGGCGCGGCACGAAGTACCACATGGCCAGCGCGAACAACACCGCCCAGCCAATGAACGGCAGCATCAGCTTCAAAGCGAAGCCGCCGGCCAGCGCGATGATCGCGATGAAATACACGCCGATCCCCGGGATGATCTCGATCATGGTGAACAGCACGTCGCGCACTGCCAGTGCCGTCTGCATCACCTTAGTCGTGACCCGGCCGGAAAACTCATCGGAGAAAAACGAAAGGCTTTGCCGCAGCATTAGCCGATGGAAGTCCCAGCGCAGCCGCAACGGCAGGTTAATCGCCAATATCTGGTGCTGCACCATCGTGCGCAGCGCCACCAGCCCGACACTGGTGCCCATGACGATGCCCATGCCCCACAGCACGCGGCTCTCCTGCGCAGCGGCTTCACCGCCGGCCTGCCAGGTCGAGAGCAGATCCACGACTTGGCCGAGGAAGGAAAACAGCCAGGCTTCATAAATCGAAACACCGGCACTCAGCAGCGCCAGCACAAGGATGTAACCGCGGGCGCCCCGTGTGCAGGCCCACAGAAAACGCGCCAGACCGTTGGGTGGCGGTGGAACCTCGTCAGGAGGAAAAGGGTCGAGTCTTCGTTCAAACGCACGAAGCATGGTGATCTCCAAAACTTTCAAGTTGAGGGGATTCTGCCATTGAATGGTTGCGGAGAGGTCTTTGTGAAAAAGTGTGCGTTTAAATGGGGCATGCCACGCTTCTGAGTGTGGTCCGTTCCTTAAATTGCAAATGAAGATGACGCCCGCTGTTGCGAACGCCACCTTCATCAATTGCGGGCTAATCAGGCTTTCTTGGCCGCCTCCTCCAGAGCTTTTTCAGCGTTGAACCCGTCAAAGTGCGTATCGAAGTCGATTGTCAGCCGCCGGCTGGCTCGGCTTGAAGCGGAATTGGGCGTGCAACTGATGGCGCGCTCCACACGCGGGGCTTCACTTACCGAGGCCGGCTCGACGTTCCGGGATTACGCCGCCAGAGTCTGCACCGAGATCGACATTGCCAGAGAGACGATCCTGCCCGCCGGCGCCCTTCGCGGACGTTTGCGCGTGGCGGTTCCGCTGTCGTTCGGCCCGACGCACTTCGCACCGGTGCTGGCAGAAATGGCGCGCCGCCATCCTCAGTTGCACATGCAAACCTGCTACAGCGATCGCTTCGTTGATCTCATTACCGAGGGCTACGATTGCGCCATCCGCGTGGGTTATCTGCAGGACTCCAACCTCATCGCAAGGCGTATTGGCCCGGTCTACACCAAGCTCGTCGCGAGCCCGGACTACATCAAGGCGCACGGTGTCCCCGAGACGCCTGACCAACTGCACACCCATCAGGCGCTCATGCAGGGCACCGAAGCCTGGCAATTCATGGACGGCGACAAGATCATCACGGTTCGCCCGCAAGGACGCTTCAAGGCCGACAACGGCACCGCCCTCGCCGCCGCCGCAATCGCAGGCCTTGGCCTCGCCTACCTGCCCGATTGCCTCACCCATGAACACATAGCTTGCGGCGCACTCGTACCGATCATGACAAACCATCCAGCGCCTACATTCTCCGCCCGCCAGGCCCGCATCCCGCGCGCAAAATACGCGTACTCACCGAACTGTTGATCGAGTACTTCGGCGACTCTCCGCACCTGGCGGTGCTGCCAGTGTCACATCAGGAAGAAGCGTTTGCGTATAGCTGAACAAGGCAGGAGCGACCGACATGGCTGTCAAACGAATGGACAACGTGTTGATCGTTGTCGACGACCTCTTGCTGACCCGATAATCCCGACCAAATATCCACCGGCGTGACCGTCAGTGTCTAACGCAAACGCAGCACCGGGCGCATTGACGAATCGCCAAGCAGATGCAGCGTTTCGTGAAGAACGTCAACGTCGGCGATGAGGCTGGCGAAGTCCCAATACCGGTTAAAAGTATCGGACGTGCGGTGATAGGTGTTCGTGTCGTAGAAATCATGCCGCCTCATGCCTTCCTCGACACCGCCCTTCAACAGATCGCTGCCGGTACTCACCTGGACAGAAGGGATGTTGATCTTGGCGAAGCTCGCCTGATCGGAGCGGTAGAAATAACCTGCCGAAGGTTCATCGTCGAGGCTGATGCGCCGATCGAGAGTTTTCGCTGCGCGAACGAATGCATCGGGCAGGTCGGACTGATCACCGTCCACCAGAAACAAATCACGGGTCCGGCCTATCGGTACGAAACCATCGACATTGAGCACCGCCACCACATCCAGTCCCGTCTCGCGAATCAACTGCGCGACCCGGGCCGAGCCATGCATGCCCACCTCTTCTGCCGAGGTCCAGGCAAAGAGCACTGTGCGCCGTAACGCCGTTCTGCCGGCCAGACGCCTGGCCAGTTCCAGCAACACCGATACGCCGACAGCGTTATCCACGGCGCCGGGATAGTAGCCTCGCGGTTGCGTGCCATCGGGTGTCTTGCCGAGATGATCCAGGTGCGCGCAGAACAGCACACACTGCCTGGGAAAAAGCCTGCCCTTCTTCATGGCCAACACATTCCGGCAATGCCTGACGACGACGTCAAATTCCAGCCGCAGTTGCAGGTGGGCGTCGAGCCCGCACGGGCGCCCCGTCATCGGCATTGGTGCTGCGATAAACGCGTCGAGATCGACACCCGCCGGGGTCAGCAATTGCCGTGCGAAGCGTTCGCTGCAGAATCCTTCGAACGCCAGACGGCTGCGCAACGCTCCCGGAAGAAAACGAAAAGGACGGCGCATTTCGTCCTGTACCAGGTGAAATGCGCTGCCGAACAACGCGTCGGTGTGGACGATGATCACACCCGCCGCGCCCTGACGGGCCGCCTCCTCGTATTTGTATTCCCACCGGCCGTAGTAACTCATGCGCTCGCCCTGGAAACGCTTGCCTCCCGGACTGTTGCGCCCCGGGTCGTTGGGTAACACCACGACCACTTTGCCCGCGACATCAAGGCCGGCGTAATCGTCCCAGTCGTACTGCGCCGCGACAATGCCGTAACCCGCAAAGACCAACGGCGCGTGCTCGAGCGAAACGCTGGTTTGCTGTGAGCGAATCAGCAATTCATCGTCGCTGTGCAGAGCCTGACGGGCGTCGCCCTGAACGATTCTCCGGTAGCGCTCGGTCCCGGATCGCGCCGTGGCGCAACCGAGCGGTACGGACTGAAAAAGGCCGCGACGGCCCTGCCAGGGTGTCAGTCCCAAAGCCCGCGCTTTTCGCGCGATCCACAGCGATGCCCGCCATCCACCGGGCTCCCCGGCCCCGCGCCCGGCAAAACGGGCTCCGGACAAGACCTGACAACTCTCGGCGAGGGCTGCGGCATAGGCCTTGTTTTTGAGGTAACCGCGAAAGGCTGGAGTGCGCCCGTTTTTTTGCTTGGGCTTTTTCAGGGGCGAACGTCGCATGCTGGCGCCCCTTCCCTCGGCAACCGTTTGAACAACTGCGCGGCATTGTCAAAGAACACTTGCCGGTGAAACTGCTCGTCTACTGCACTGGCGCACGCGGCCAGGTAACCCGGGTAATCGACGGAGGGCCAGCCCGATCCGAAGATCAACCGCTCCGGTTTGCCGGTGTAATCCAGCATCCAACGGATCGGGTCGATCATCAGCCTGGCCTGCGTGGCCTGCGATACCTCACTCAGCGGGCCCTCGATGATCGAACTGAGATCGAGCCAGACATTAGGGTTTTTCGCGGACAGCACGGCGGCATCGGTGAACCAGGGATTGCCGCTGTGAACCAAGAGAAAGTTCACCTGCGCGTGGTCCACGATGACCTCGTCCAGACTCAGGGGGTGGGCGTACTTGAGTTTGGATCGATGCCAACCCGTGTCGCCACTGTGGAAAAGCACAGGGACATCGAATTCCTGCGCCAAGGCATACAACGGCATGAGCTTGGGGTCATCGGCGTACACATGCATAAACCCCAGATTGATTTTGATTGCCCCATAGATACCGCTCGCCAATCCCTGAGCCAAGGACTCGGAAGACCATTCTGGCCGGGCGATGACCGCACATCTGCCGATGCCCAGCGCCTGCAACTGCCCGGCATCGCAACCGGGTTTATGCGAATCCGTGACGGCTGCGCGAATGTTGAAGCGTGCCTGCAGCGCCTTGAAGGCTTGCAGGCTTGCAGGCTGCCCGAACTCGGTGTGCACATGAGCGTCGAAAATTGGCCCGGAATAAATACTCATCGAAACCTTCCCTGTGTAGACGAAAGTCATTGCCGCGCATCCTGCTGAACGGCATTTGCAGCACTAGCTGCTGGCACTGCTGTAGGAGCGCAGGGCAAATAGCCAGAACACCCGCGACAAGCACACAAAGGCGAATGCAAAAAGCAGCGCGCCGATGACCTCTTGCCACCCGACCATGCCCATCGCCGCCGCCACCGGGACATTGGACACGAAGTACACCGGGACCAGGAACGTCAGGACCATGCGGATTGTTTGCGGAAACGCCGTGACCGGAAACCGCGCAATTTCCATGAGCGTGTAGCTGATGATCCAGACATCACCGATCTTCACAAACCAGATCGACAAGGTGCAGGTAATCAGAAACAACGAGTAAAAGATCGCCACCCCTGCCGCCATCAGCCCGAGGAACGCCGCGAGATTGCCCACCCCCAGCGCGCCTTCGGCGTGCATGGCGTACACGACCACGGCAATCCCGATCAAAACCCGAGGCAGTTCCCAGAGGCTGATCTTCGAGCATGACACCAGGAACTGACTATCCACCGGACGCACCAGCAGGTAGTCCAGATCACCGGTGCGCACCTGCTCCGACAGAGCGTGCAGGCTTGGAAACAGCCAGACCTCAAGCAAGCCTTCAAGCACCAGGGCCACGCCGAACAGCGCGAGGACCTGGTGCAGATTCCAGCCACCCAGGCTGCCCACTTCACTGAACATGGCATCCAGGAAGTACAGCGCCAGGAGCATCCCGACCACGGTGTTCAGCGCATTGGTGACGGCATTGATCCGAAACTCCAACTCCGCGAGCATCGAATGGCGGATCAGGGCCAGCAGCACTTTCAACGGTCTTGAATTCATATGCCGGCTCCGGAAAAACGCTTCAATCCCTGACGCCACAGCCCACGGCGCAGTCCGACCAGCACCAGTACCCAGAAAAGCTGCACCGCGAAACCTTGCAGCAGATCGCTGCCGGCGGCCTTGCCGATCAGCAACTTGACCGGAAAATCCAGCGATGCGGAGAACGGCAGCAGCGCCACCAGATGACGGGTGGCTTCAGGGAACAGGTCAACAGGAATCAGCATGCCGCCGAGCACCGTGTACATCGACCAGACCATTGCATCCAGCGCCAGGGAATTGGCCATCCAGAACGCAAGCAGACCGACGCAGTAATAGATATGAAAAATAATGATCCAGGCCAGCACCAGCGAAACCAGGAAGAACGGCAATCGCCAGGCGATGGTCGCCAGGTCGATGGCAAACAGAGAGGCGCCAATACAGAACAAAGTAATGACGATCGGTGCGCGCACCACCATCTGGCCCAAATGTTCCGCCACATGAAACCAGAAAGGTGCGACCGGCTTGAGGAGGCGACCGGACAAGGTGCCCTGACGAATTTCGTCGTTAAGGACGAAGATGACCCACACCGCCGTCAACTGCCTGACCAGATAAATGCCCAGGAAATAGGCGACAAAATCGCCAGGGGTGTAGCCACCGATGACCTTGTCCCGTGACAGCTCCCACCAGATCATCATCATGAACAATGGCGCGACACCGCTGATCAACCAGACAAACAACTGCGCCCGGTAGACCACTGTCACCAGCACGCTTGTGCGAATCAGGCGCCCGGCGATGCCGGGCCAGGAAGCCAGGGCGACCATCACGCGTGCTCCCTTGGCAGCAACAGGCGCGGAAAAGCCTGCTCCAGGGACGGCGTCTGGATGGAGATGTCCGTCACCGGGAAGTTTGCCAACAGTTGTGCCACGGTATCGGCGAACTGTTCTTCGGGCACCAGCAGCTCGGCACTTTCGCTGTCCAGGCTGACCAGGCTGCCATAGACGCTCAGGTCGTCGCCGCCGACCTCAGAGGAAAAGCGCAGGCTGACTCGCCGCTCGTTGACATGGGCCTTCACCAGCGCCTGGCGTCCCCCATCGAACACCACCCGCCCTTGATCCAACACAATGACGCGATTGCACAGTGCTTCGATGTCCGCCATGTAATGGGAGGTCAGAATGATCGTTGCACCGAATTCTCTGTTGTACTCAAGGAGGAACCTGCGAATGGCGACCTGCATTTCCAGGTCGAGGCCGATGGTCGGCTCGTCGAGAAAGAGGATGCTCGGACGATGCAGCAGAGACAGGATCAGCTCGCATTTCATCCGCTCGCCCAGCGAGAGTTTCCTGACTGGACGGCGGATGATGTCACCGGCCGACAGCAACTGGCACAACTCATCGATACGGCGCCGGCATTCGACGGGCGCGATATCGTACAGGGCACCATGCAGATGGAAGGATTCCAGCGCCGGGAGATCCCACGTCAGTTGCTGTTTTTGTCCCATGACCAGGGCAATCGACTTGAGGAACTCCGGACGGCGCCTGAACGGGTCATGCCCCAATACCGAGAGGTGTCCGCCGCTGGGCCGCACGATACCCGAGAGCATCTTCAGGGTGGTGGTCTTGCCCGCACCATTGCCACCGAGAAACCCGACCACCTCGCCCGGGTCTATCGAAAAGGAAACATCCGTAACCGCCGGCACGTACGTCTTCTCGCGACGAAAGTAACGAAGCAGACTACGCGACTGGCCGTCACGGGCCCGGTAAACCTCGTACACCTTGCTGATACCAGACAGCTCGATTGCTTTTGACATACCTATCCTTGAAATCCCGCATCCTTCACTTCAGTCAACACGCCAGAATGTTGCTATGGCGATCCCTGTATGTTGGCGTATTCAACCACGGCGAGCCAGCAGCCGGGCCTGATGTTCTTGCGCGGACACACCGTCATCAATCACCAGACAAACCGAAGGCAGGTGGCTGGATTGAGCCAGCAGACCCAGGCCGAGCACTTCCTTCAGTATGAAACCGGCCGCCAGAAGCATCGACTTCGTCCGATAGACGTCAACCGTGATCATGTGGACCAGGCACGGCGTTGCCGTCAGGTTCAGCGGTTCCCGGCAGGGCAACCTCTGGCGATCAAGAAACGCCAGCCGCTGGTGGCCGATCATCAAACGCCCCTGCTCCGCCGCGATGCTGGCCCTGTCATCCAGGTTTGTGAAGTAGTGGTGTTGAGCCTGCTCGGGGCGGGCGCAGAGCACTGAGACCCCGCTGAGCGCAAACAAGCCGTTGTCCGAGACCTGCGTGGCGAGATCGACACCTACGCCACGCAGGTACTGAATGAGCGACACGCTGACAACGCCCGAGCCGAAAACGGGCAAGTTGGCAATCAACCAGGCCGGCGCTGTCTCACCCGCCGGGGCTTTGGCCGACAGTGCCAGCGCTGCACGCTGCGACGGCTGGAGACTGTCGACATGCGCCGTCAGATCCGTTGAACACAGCCAGATCGAACAGCCCTGATCGCCGGCCGCAGCGTTGCCAGTGCAGAACTCCAGATACCCCCCACTCAGTCGGAAAAACGCACTGACCCGGCCATCGTCGTGGCGCACCTGTCGCGTGTGCGCCATGAAGCCTGCACGGGTGAACTGGCCGATGACATCATCGAACAGGGCCTGCGGCAACGGGTAGACGATGTGGTCCAGATGGGATATCACCGCTGCCCTCCCCGGCAACCGCCACCCTCGACCATCGCACCTGTTGCCCGCCATGGCGGGCGCTTGCAGGCAGTCACGAACGAGCGCGTGTCGAGGCCTTTGTGCCTCGGGTGCAGAGCGTCAAGCCATGCTCGTGCACGCCACCACTCTTGACCGCCTGGCTGACGGCTTGCAGGCCAGCAGCCTTGAAGGCTTCGAGAAAACGGCCCTGCGACCAGCGTGTCAGATTCACCCCCAGCTCTTGAGCCCAGCCTTGCGATTCTTCGCTTTCCTCGTAGTAATCCACCATGACAATCAGCTCGCCACCGGGCGCCAGCAGGCCGGCGGCTTTTTCGATGGCTGCCGTGATGTCCTCGAAGTAATAGAACACCTCCATGGAAAAAATCAGATCAAAGCGCATGTCTGCTGGCGAATGCCAGTTCATGAAACTTTCGACATCGATGTCGACGTTGTTGCAGTCCTGGACCCGCGCAGCGCACATGCGTGCCATTTCCTGACTGAGTTCCACGGCGCGGCAGTATCCTGCGGCAAACTTCGATCGGGCCATGTATTCCAGGGCGTATCCGTTGCCGGGTCCGATTTCCAGGTATCGACCTGTAGAGGGTTCAAGGGCGGACAATACAGGCTCGACGCGTGCCCAGTGCTCTCGGGCCATGTCCACCGCGCCATCCTCGATGGCCCATTCGTCGAAGAGCGTTTCGACTTCCAATTCGTGACTCATCCAACACTCCTGTTTACTGCCGGGGTTCGATCCACGCTAGCGGACCCATTGATAAAAATGTACCGCGTTGCGGTGTGAGCCAATCACCAGGTGTCCGTCGTCCGTGAGCAACGGCGAGGAATGGAATCCGGTGCTGTGCTCCAGTTGCCACAAGGTTTGTCCTGTATGTTGCGCCAGGCAGTGCAGACGCTCGTCTGTGCCGACGAACAAAGCGTCACCGCTTGGAAGCACGGTGAAAGGTGTGTATCGGAATTCGCACGCCAGATTGACCCGCCACACCATTTTCAGTTTGTGCAGATCAATGCCGTACACGTAGCCGTCATTGCTGCCGACATACGCCACGCCTGCGGGCGACAGGCTCGGACATGACACCACGAAACCATCGGTATGGAACTGTTCCAGCACGGTGCCGCTGGCAGCATCAAACACAATGATCTTGCCATCGACTTCTGTGCCGATGATCCCGCGCCCCGAAACATGATCGATGGCCGCTGTACCTTCGAACCGGCTCGTTTCGGTGATTCGCCAGCGCTCTTCACCTGTCGGACTGAAGCACATCAGCACATTGTCCGTGCCGACGATGACATTACCGTCGCCATCCAGTGCCGGCGAACTGTAGAGGTCATCCTCGACCTGATCGTCGAACGATTGTTTCCACAGCAGCGTGCCCGAAGCATGGTCGACGGCGTACAGGGTATGGTCGTAGCTGCCGGCGTAAACAATGTTTCTGCCAGCATCGATGGTCGGGCTGGCGTGAAACGGCCCCTGGGCTTGAAACGCCCAAAGGCATTCGCCATCACGGGTTATCCGACGCAGTAAATGGTCCTCGCATCCGACCACGAAACTGCCGTCGTCCGACACCGCAGGAGAGCTGTACACCGGTCCCTGGGTTGCAAACTGCCACAGGCGTTCGCCGTCAGTCAGGCGCACGCACTGCAAGCTGTTGTCCCAACAGCCGAATAGAATCCGGTCATCACCGATCCTGCCTGGAATGCTCCATACCCGCTCATCGCAGGAGACCGTGCGCTGGTAAGTCGGGCGCGCTTGCCAGTCTTTCGACGACGTTTCGCGCCACGGTCTGAAATTGCGCAAGGCCTGGTTGTTTTTGTACCAGGTATTTTGCAAATGCTGCGCGTAAGCCGCGCCGGGTACGTTGCTCTCCACAGTGTCGTTCAACATTGCGCCTGCCTGGCGTGCTCTATACCGCCACCGTACTTCTCGGATATTTCGACCTTGTAACCGTTCGGATCGATAAAATAAACGGAGCGTGAAGAATGGTATTGAACTTCATAGTCGGGCAACAACTTCACACCGTGGTCGCGGAGTTGTGTCAACACTCGATCAAAGTCTTCCACCAAAATACCAAAGTGAGTAATTTCCAGTCCATCATTCTTTACACCGCGACCTTCCGGGTATTCGTGCATGCATAAATACAGCGTCTGATGGGTGCCGATCGTCATCCAGCGGGTAAAGGCGCGAATACCAACTTCCTTGACTTCGAAACCGAACACTCGCGCATAAAATTCGCGACTTTCTTCAAGGTCAGCGACATCAAGTTGAATATGATCGACGGCTGTTATCTTGATCGTGTCGAGTGCTGTATTCATTGCGCTAATCCTCGATATTCGTCGGGCAACAGACCCTCGGCATTCCATCGTTCGATACAGGATTTGAAGAATGGCAACTGTTCCGGAACATGTTGACTGGCCACCCCAAAACCGGCGACGCCTGCGGATATATTCGTAGTGTCCAGCGACAAGGTATTCTTGAATGCGTCCAGTGCCAGATCGAAGTTGCCGATTTGTTGATGACAGGCACCGATCATGTATTGCGAATAAGTCAGCCGCGGGAAGCCGATATCGTAGGCTTGCTGATAACGTTGCAACGCACGTTGCCACTGCCGATCCTTGACTTCGATCTCGGCGGCTTCGTGGTAGGAGATGCTCCAGTGAGGATCGTAGGCAATCAGTTCGTCAGCCACGCCTCGGGCGCTCTCGATGTCGCGGGCAACATAGAGCATTTCCTTGAGTTTCGATTCGTAGACGGTCTTGCGTGCTTCCCTTGCCGGGATACTTGCGCCTCTTTCCCCGCCGATGACCGCATCGGCATACTCTTCGGCCAGCAGCATGTATTGCCGCGTTGACGCTACGTCGCCGTGGGCGGCCGGGACCATGGCCAGGCCGCGGTAGAACGATGAAAGGGACACCAGATCAACGGGCGCGTCACTCGAGGCTAGCTGCCGGGCGGCCGTCTCGCCGGCGCCGATGAACCATTTGTTCAATTCATCGTCGATGGAATCACCTTTGAGTTTCCAGACGATCGCCTGGGAGCACACATCCAGAACCCTGGACGGCGGCATCCGATGGGCTTGCAGCAATGCCTTGAGCGCAGTGAAGTCCTCCTGATGGGAGTTCGTCATCTCCAGGCGGTTCTGAATCGCAAACCGGGTCAGATGAAACGTTACCCGCTGATCGGGAAACAGTGCGTCATAGGGTATCTGCGTCAGCACCTGATTGGCGTAACGGTACCTGCAACTGGCGGCGAGGCATTGGGCAAGGCTCAGTTTCTGTACCGGAGGCGCCCACTCCAGGCGGTCCGCCAACCACTTCACTTTGGCCACCGGGCCGTCCATCGGGTACGAGAAAAATTCGAGTTCGTCGACGCCGATGGCATGACGCTGGGCTACTTCAAACAGCGTCGAGGGTTCAAGCAGTTGAGGGACCCGATAAGGCACCTCATCGAAATTCTGTTCCGCCAGCCCCGCACACACGGAGCGTGACCAGTTCGTCTGATGGGCGCCCGAATCATCGTAAAAAAACATGGCGCGCGAGAACGCATCGTCCAATTTGCTGTGCATATCACTTTCCCTAATGACATGTAGAAACGGCGCTGTCGAGATTAAATACGGCCGAAGCAGTGCTTCGGCCGTACCTCACAAGACACCGGTATCTTGTGTACAGCGGACAATCAGAGGATGAACAGTGCCGAAAGGATTCGGTTCTGTACGCTATTGAACTTAATCATGTTGAAGCTCCTTTTTAAGAGTGAGCATGGAGTATCCATGCGATTCCGTTACTTTATTTACAGCCGGATTTTTCAATACGGTCGAAATAAAGGTTTTTGCTTCTCAGAGGATGAACAGCGCCGACAGCATCCGATTTTGCACGCTTTGATATTTGATCATTTCACTGTCTCCATGTGATTTAAAGTTCGCTGCAAATTGCAGCGCCGTAAGATTTAGCTGTCGTCCGCAGGTACGTCAAGAAAGTTTGTTTGAAACAGTTTTCACGGCAAAACGAACTTTCTAGTTAGTTCCGTCAGGGTTTTCGACGTGTATCAATGATTTAAATGAAAAAACTACAGCGCCATGCCTGTACTGACTTTTCGCTGTATTCAAACAGTGACATGCCGTCTCGCTTCGTAGTTTCAGTACCTTCGTCGCCGCAAAGCACCACAGAAACAAATTGAAACACTCCGCGGTCGATTGACGCACTTACAAACCTCAACTAGTTTAAACATCCTTGCACCGTGGTACCTGGATGTGTCCGCAGTGGCAGCGTGTATTGGAATGGAATTCGACCGGCCGACACCCACCTCGTCAGCCGTGTGATCAGGAGCGATCAACCATGAAATCCCTGAATCTGGGCATCCTTGCGCACGTCGATGCCGGCAAGACCAGCCTTACCGAACGGATACTGTTCGATGCCGGTGCCAGACTCCGTCTGGGCAGCGTCGATTCCGGCAATACTTACACCGACAACCTGCTGCTGGAACGTGAACGAGGCATCACGATCAGATCCGCAGTGGCTTCGTTCGAGGTCAACCACCTGTTGGTCAATTTGCTGGACACTCCTGGTCACCCGGATTTTATTGCCGAGGTGGAGCGAACACTCGCGCTGTTGGATATCGCCGTCATCGTGGTGTCGGCGGTCGAGGGAGTCCAGGCGCAGACCCGGGTACTGGTAAATGCGCTGCAGCGAATGGCAATACCTCATGTGTTCTTCGTGAACAAAATCGATCGCAAGGGTGCTGACTTCCAGCGGACCCTGGATGCGCTCGGCGGGCAACTCAAGAGTCGACCGTTGGCCTTGTGCACCGTGCGAGAGGCCGGCACTGCCCAAGTGACGGTCGACAGCTTTGATCCAGCATCAGCTCAAGCGACGTCGAAGTGGCTGGACGTGCTGTGCGAACACGATGAGGCGTTGCTCCACGACTATGTCACCGCTGCGCAAACGATCGACAGGACACGTCTAGAGCAAGTGTTGCGAGAGCAATTGGGCAAGGGGTTGGTCAATCCGGTGTTTGCCGGATCCGCCATTACCGGGGTCGGTGTCGCACAGATGATCGAGATGATCACGCGGTTGGCGCCGGTCAAGCTTCACGACGCCAATGCCCCAGTGCTGGCATCGGTATTCAAGATCGACAGGGGCTGGGGTGGGCACCGGCGCTTTCATGTCTGCGTGCAGGCAGGCACGTTACACCTGCGCCAATCCATTGATACGCCACAAGGCACTTCAAGAATCACCGCAATTGAGGTGTCTGCAAGCGGTGGGCTGCAACCTGCGACCCTCGCTCGCGCCGGTCAGATCGCGTGCATCACCGGGCTTGACGGCGTGCGTATCGGCGACCGGATCGGCGTTGGCAGAGCGCGCAACGAGGTGGTCCACACCTTCACGCCGCCGGCGATCGAAACCCATGTTTCACCCGCACTGCCCACGCAGACCAACGCACTCTGGGAAGCCCTGAGCATGCTCGCCGAACAGGACCCGTTGATCGATTTACGCAGAAACGCAACAGGGCAGATGTTCGTCTCCCTTTACGGCGAGGTGCAAAAGGAAATCATCCAGGCCACTTTGCAAGAGGAGTACGCCATCGAAGCGGTTTTCGAGGAGAGCTCGGCGATCTGCGTTGAAACGCTGCTATCGTCAGGCCAGGCATTGGAGTCGCTCGACGAACCCGGCAATCCGTTTCTGGCCACCGTCGGCATTCGTGTCAGCCCGGGGGTACCAGGATCGGGGGCCACGTTCATCCGTCAGGCACACGCCGGCCTGATGCCGACGAGTTTCTACAAAGCGATCGAGGAATCAGTTTTCGAGAGTCTCAAGGAAGGCAGGCATGGCTGGATGGTATACGACTGTGAAGTGACATTGACCACGGTCGACTATTCCTCGCCGTCCAGTACCTCCGCTGACTTTCGCCATCTCACCCCCTTGGTGCTGGCGGCGGCGATCGCGCAAGCCGGCACCGAAGTCTGCGAACCGCGCAGCCAATTCAGCATTGAAGTGCCGGCCGCGATGAGCAGCGCTGTCCATGGTTTGCTGGCCAAGGCCGGTGCCACGATCAATGGCACCACCCTGCACGCGGAAACGGCGCGCATCGAAGGCTCGATCGTCACCACACGCATCTACAAGTTGCAGCACCAGATACCCGATGTCACCAGCGGCCTGGGGTTCATGGAAAGCGAACTGGCCGCGTATACCCCGGTCGCGGGTACCGCCCCGCGGCGGGAGCGAACCTTGGCCAATCCCTACAACCGGCAGGATTACCTGAGGCAAGTCAGGCTTGGCTTGCGCACAGGGCGGCCGGCCAGCAGTGGCTGATCATGGCTGTTCAACCGGTGGTTCGCTGATCTCGTTGAGATGATTCACATCCGCCGGCGACAGGCACAGCTGCGGCGCTGCCATGATCTCGCGCAATTGTTCCTCGCTACTGGCGCCTACCACCGGCGCGACCACGGCAGGTCGCGCCAGTAGCCAGGCGAGCGCGACTTGCGTGCAGCTACTGTCGCAATCCCGGGCAATGCGGCGCAGTGACTCTAGGATCTGCCAGTTGCGTTCATTGAAATAGTCTCTCTGCACCCCGGGCGCGCGCGCCGTATCGGGCAATGTAGCCTGCCGGTGATAGCGGCCACAGAGAAAGCCCTTGGCCAGCGGGTTGTAGGGCAAAAGACCAATGCCCTCCTCCACGCACAATGGCTGCAGTTCTGATTCGATCCGACGCCGTTCGACAAGGTTGTAGCGCTCCTGGACACTCACATAACTGACAAGGCCGCTGCACTCGCTGATGGCCAGCGACTTCATCAGGCGCCAGGCCTTGAAGTTGGAGCATCCCGCATACCGCACCATGCCCCGTTGCACCAGATGCTCGAATGCACGCAGGGTCTCTTCGATCGGAACGTCATCGTAGTCATCATGGGCCTGATACAGATCAATGCAGTCGACTTGCAGGCGCGCCAGCGAACCTTCGACCGCTTTGACGATGTGCCGCCAGGACAGCCCTTCGTCATTCGGTCCGGGCCCCATCCGCCCGGAAACCTTTGTCGCCAGCAGCACCTCGTTGCGCTTGGACGTGTTTTTCAACCAGCGTCCGACGAATTCTTCCGAAGCCTTGCCGCCCACGCCGTCACCGAGTGCCGGATAGACATCAGCCGTGTCGATCAGGTTACCGCCCGACTCGATATAAACATCGAACAACCGGCGAGATGTCGGTTCATCCACCCACCAGTTGCACTGTGCGGTTCCCATCGCAATGGCGGAAACCTTGAGTCCCGAGCGACCCAGTCGTCTGTAGCTCATCATCTATATCGCCTTCCCTGTTGCGAAGCTTCCTTGATTTCGCGAGCAGTATAGTGGAGTCCGGCGGGGCTTGTTTTACAGGTACCACCGATACTCCCGCGCACTGATCTCCTGCATGAACGCCAGATGATCCTGGCGTTTATTCTCGCAATACACGTCGACAAACTCTGCGCCCAACCCCTCGCGCAACTGCGCCTGATGCTGCATCGCCCTCACCGCTTCAAACATCTCCGTTGGAAAACCAATCCCGCTGTTGCGATCATCATTGAGCGGCGGGATCGGTACTTTGCCGGATTCAAGTCCATGCTCAAGTCCCACTAGAATCGCCGCCAACACCAGATACGGATTGGCATCCGCGCCGGCCAGTCGGTACTCAATGCGCAGGTTCTTCTCGTCCGACTCGGGAATGCGCAAACACGCATCACGATCCTCAAAGCCCCAGCTTGCTTTGGTGGCGGTGTTCACCGTACCGCCCAATCGCCGCATCGCATTCTGATTCGGGGCGAAGATCGGCATGCTGTGCGGCAACAGTTCCAGACACCCCGCAACTGCATGGCGCAGTGGTTGCTGTTGATTCGCCGCCAAAAGATTATTGCCGGCCGCGTCATAAAGGCTGACATGCACATGCATGCCGCTGCCCGGATGCTGCAAGTACGGCTTGGCCATGAAACTGGCGCGATAGCCGTGTTTAAGCGCAACGCCTCGGGTGCTGCGGCAGAACAGAGCCGCCCAGTCCGCAGCGCGTAAGCCATCGTCGAGGTGGCCGAAATTGATTTCGAACTGGCCGGGGCCGAGTTCAGCGGTGATGACGGTGGCGTCGATGCCTTGGGCACGAGTGGCTTCAACCATGTCATCAAGCACCGGCGCGAAGCGTGACAGGCGCTCGATGTGCATGTTCGGTTGGTCATCGGCGTCTTCGGTCAGGTGGTCGCGGGGGAATTGCGGCAGGCCGTCGCGCAGTTTTTTGTCGAACAGGTAGAACTCCAGTTCAAACGCTACGACCGGGTGAATGCCTTTGCGTGCCAGTCGGTTCAGCACTTGTGCGAGAACTTCGCGGGGTTCGAATTCGATTGGTTTTTCCGTGCCGTCAGAGGTGATCAGCATCTGCCCCAGCGGCTGTGCTTCCCAGGTCACTGGTTTCAGCGTGCCCGGCACCAGTCGGCGCACCGCGTCCGGGTCGCCGTCGTTGAAGCAGTAATCGCCAATCTTGAACAAGCCGCCCTGCACGCCGAGCAATACACAGTTTTGCGGCAGTTTCAGCGCGCTGCCGGCGGCGACTTTTTCGAGCATGTCCACGGGATAGCGCTTGCCGTAGAAATGCCCGGGAATGTCCAGGGAAATCAGGTCGACATAACGCACCTCGGGGTAGCGTTGGCGAAACGCACGCACTTCAGCCAGCAAGTCTGCGCAGACAGCGTCCATCGTGTTCATCCTTTTATTGTTATCAGGTGTAGACCCACAGCACGCGGGTGAGCTGGTCGGTGAGGTTGCCGTAGCGGCAACGGGTGTGGCTGTCGAACTGGAAGCTGTCGCCGGCCTTTAACGTCGCCGGTTCTTGGTCATCGCCCAGCCACAGGGTCAATTCGCCTTCGAGCACGTAACCGCCCTGCTCCGAGCTGTCGCTCAGGTGCCGATCGCCGCTGCTGGCGCCGGGTTCAAGGTGACTTTCGAGCATGGAGAATGAGGCGCGGATCTGCGGCGACACCAGAATGTCGGTAATGCCGTTGGCGTAATACAGCGTGCGGCGCTCGTCCGGCCTGGTGACCCACGGCAACTCTTTGGCTTTAGGCAGGCTGTAGAAATAGGTGGTCGGCACGCCAAAGGTTTCGCTGATTGCCGTCAGGTCCGCCACCGTCGGCCGCGACAAGCCGCGCTCAACTTGCGAAAGGAAACCCACGGAGCGGCCGATCTTGTCTGCCAGTTCCTTCAGGGTCCACTTCTTGTGCTTGCGCAGGTCGTGGATCAGGATCGCCAGCGCGGCGATTTCTTCTTGCTTGTTCATGACAGGGATTCCAAATCAGATGCTGTCGCGCAATCGATACCAGGCCTTGCCAATGGCTTCCAGCGGCGCCGCGAGGTATTTGCCGCCGGGGAAACTGCCATTACTCAAGCCCTGATACAACGCCAATTCATCTGCGTTGCCGAGGATTGCGTCTGACACCGCGCGGGCGGCGGCCAGTGTCGGCAGCACGCCATGCCCCGAATAACCCTGCAGCCAATAACGATTGCCCTCGCCGCCAACATCCGGCGTGCGGTTCAGGGTCAGATCGATGTGCCCGCCCCAGGCGAACTGCACCTCGACACCTTTTAGCTGCGGGAACACTCGCTCGAGAAACGGCCTCGTGGCCGCCGCGATGTCCTTGGGCATGCCGCCCAAGTAAGTGCAGCCGCCGCCGAACAGCAAGCGGTTGTCCGGCGTACGACGGAAGTAATCGAGGACGAATTGGTTGTCAGTGACACAGACGTTGCTCGGCAACAGTGCGGTGGCTTGCTCCAGAGTGAGCGGCGCGGTGGCGACTTGATAGGTGCCGACCGGCAAGATGCAACTGGCGAGTTTGGGGTCGAGTTCATCGAGATAGGCATTGCAGGCGAGTACCAGTACATCGGCTTTAATCGAGCCGCGTTCAGTGTGCACCCGAAAACCTGCGCCCTCCTCCTGATAACTCAGCGCTTTGCTTTGTTCATGGATACACCCGCCGGCCCGCTCGATGGCAGCCGCGAGACCCAAGGCAAGTTTCAACGGGTTAAGGTGCGCGCCTTCCGGGTCATAGAGACCGGCCTGATAACGCTCGCTGGCCACCCATTGCGGCAGTTCTTCGCGTGGGATGAATTGCAATGCATCGTGGCCCCACTTATGGCTGGCCTCGTGTTGCCAATCGGTCAGCAGACTCACGCGACGCGGCATCACCGAGGTCCATAAATGCCCCGGCCGATGATCGCAGTCGAAGCCATGGCGCCCCGGTAATTCACGCAATTCCCGAGCCGCCCAACGCATGCCGTCCCACAGCCGCTTTGCCCGCTCATGCCCCAGCGCGGCCTCCAGCGGCGGCATGTCACACGACCAACCCAGAATCGCCTGCCCACCATTACGCCCCGAGGCTGCCCACGCCACTCGACTGGCCTCCAGCAGCGTCACGCGTTTGCCGGCTAGCGCCACGCGCAACGCGGTGTGCAGGCCACTGAAGCCGGCGCCGATGATCACCACGTCGGTGTCGTGCTGCCCTTCCAGCGCGGGTCGATGGCTAAGAATATCGGCGCAACTGTGGGCGTAGTAACTGTCGACATGGCGCTGGGATTGCTGAAACATTCACGGCCTCATGAAATTATTTATTTATAATTTCATGAAAATCTACATCGTTAATTTCATGCCGACAACCCCCGCCTAACGGATAAAGGGTAGTTCCACCCTTGCCACCAGCCCTGTCCCCTCGCGATTACTCAGCGTCAACTCGCCACCCTGCTCACGCACGATGGCCCGCGCCGCCGACAGTCCGAGGCCGACCCCGCCGGTGTCGCGGTTGCGTGAGGCTTCGAGGCGGAAAAACGGGTCGAACACTTGCTCCAGCGCCTCTTCAGGAATACCCGGCCCCTCATCGTTGACTTCGATGCGTATCGAGTAATCAGTGCGGCTCAAGGCGACGCGCGGGTTGTGTGCATACTTCACCGCGTTTTCCAGCAAGTTGACGATCACCCGCTTGATACCCAGCGGGCGGCCTTTGTACACCAGATGCGCGGGGCCGTTGAAGTCGACGCCGATGTGTTGGTCGCGGTAGTCGTCAACGATAGTTTGCAGCAGCTCGGACAGGTCGAACGCGGTAGTTTGCTCGCGGTGAGTGTCTTCGCGAAAAAACGCCAACGCGGCGTTGATCATCGATTGCATCTCTTCGATGTCGCGAATCAGTTTGCCCTGATGATCGAGGTCTTCCATGAACTCACTGCGCAGGCGCATGCGGGTCAGCGGCGCGCGCAGGTCGTGGGAAATGGATGCGAGCATGTGCGTGCGTTCGCCGATGTAGTGCTGGATCTGCGCCTGCATGGTGTTGAAGGCGATGATCGCCTGACGAATCTCGTCCGGGCCTTCAATCTTGATCGGCGGTGCGCGCAGGTCGCCGCCAAAGCGTCGGGCGGCGCTGGCGAAACGCTGCAGAGGTTTGGCCAGTTGGCGTGTGGCAAGCCAGGCCACCAGCACCGTGGCGATCAGGCCCAGGGCGATGATGATCGCGATGCGTGTGCCGATGTCCAGTCCCCAGGAGCGCTCTCGCGAAGAGAATAACAACCAGCTGGCATCCGGCAGTTGAATCAGCGCCGCATATCGGCCCTGCTGACTGCCGCTCGGCCAGTCAGCGGGGTTGAACACCCGAATCTGTCGATCATCGCCCAACAACTGATGCAACACCGATGTCTTGTCTGCCATGAGCGGCTTACCTCCCGGGGGCAAGCCGAGTTCGTCGCGTTGCGAACTCCACATCACCTCCTGTGTCAGGCCGTTTGCCGCTTGCGCCAGCTGCGTGCGCAACGGTGCCGGTGCGGCCTCGATCACCTTGACGGTAGCGGCAATCTGCTCCAGCAACCCGGTGCGTTCAATTGGCGGTCGAGCCCAGGTTCCCGCAACCTCCACGAACAGGAAATTGAGCGCCAGCGACGCAAGCATGGCCGCGACAATGGTCAGCGCGATCCGCCGACTCAGCGGGTCGCGGCGCAGGAATCGATGGATCATGACCGCGTGACCTTGGCGCTGAACATATAGCCGCCGTTGCGCACGGTTCTGATCAAGTCCGGCCGCTTGCAGTCCGGCTCAATCTTGCGCCGCAACCGGCTGACCTGCACGTCGATGCTGCGGTCGAAAGCGTCGTGACCCTGGCCGTGGGTCAAGTCGATCAGTTGCTCACGGGTAAGGATGCGCTGCGGATGATCAAGAAACACCACCAGCAAATCGAACTCGCCGCCGGACAACGGGATCATCACGTTTTCCGGGGAGCGCAATTCGCGGCAGGTGATATCCAGATGCCAACCGGCGAAGGCGATCACCGGCCTTGACGGTTCGAGCGGCGTCTTCTGTTCACCGGCACGCCGCTGCAAGGCGCGCACGCGGGCCAGTAATTCCTGAGGCGCGAACGGTTTGGTCAGGTAGTCGTCCGCGCCGAGTTCCAGACCGACAATGCGATCACTCAGCTCGGCCATCGCCGTCAGCATGATGATCGGAATGCCCATCTGCGCACGCACTTTCTGGCACAGGCTCAGCCCACCTTCACCGGGCATCATCACGTCAAGAATGATCGTGTCCGGGCGCTGCCGCGCGATTGCCGCCCACATCGCCTCGCCATCGGCGGCGACGTCGACTTCGTAGGCGTGCTGGACGAAGAACTTCTTCAGCAAGGAGAGAATTTCCACATCGTCGTCAACGAACAGCAGTCTGCTCACGGTCACAGGCTCCTCAGACCAGAAAAGAGCGCATCTAAAACCATTCCGACGCTCAGGTCATTTATTTCAATCGAGCAACATTCCTTCACCACGGACATCAACCGGACATCGTCCGGCAAAATCCCTGGGGCACCCTGCACGCATTCCAACTCAGGGGGCTTTTCATGAAGGTTTTACATAGCCGCTACACCGCCGACGGCCATAACGCCAAGTATCCGTTGATCCTCAGCCAACGCACCACGGCGCCCACGGAGGATACGCCGATCCTCTTTCAAGAGTTCTGCCTCGGGCTGGCCAGCGATCAGAGCCGCATCGTCCTGCGCCGCTATTTCGAACAGTACAGCCCGGCCAACGCGCAATGGGTCGAGTACGCCCATTCGATTCCGACCGCCGAGCTCATCCACTGGATCATGAGCCACGGCCAGTTGCACATCGAGTGTTCGCAAGACACCCCGCCAAAGCACAAGGAATCCCATTGATGAGAAGCCATTGCCTGATGACGGTGTTGTGTACGGCGTCCCTGAGTCTGTCGGCTTGCAGCAGCCAAAAGGTCGAACATACCGGGTTTCTGCACGACTACAGCGTATTGAAGGAGCACAAGTCGCCGTCGGGACAGGATGTAATGGTCTGGGTCAGCCCGGCATTGGCCAGGGCGCGTTACACCCAGGCCTATCTTGCACCAAGCCAGTTTTACCCCAGCGTAGAGCCGACCGCCCGGATTCCAATGAGCACGCTCTCCGGTGTGACTGACTATTACGATGCGGCCCTCAGGCACGAATTGGGCAAGGTGCTGCAACTGGTGTCAACACCCGGTCCGAATACGCTGATCGTCAGGCCGGCTATCACCCGGGTCAGTGCCAGCACCCAAGGCTTGCGGTTTTATGAATGGCTGCCGGTCACGCTGGTCGCGGCCGGGGTAAGCACCGCCGTCGGCATCCGCGATCAGGACAGTGAAATTTTCACGGAAGTGTCGTTCGAGGACGGCTCGACCGGGGAAGTCGTCGCAGAGGTCGTGCGCAAGGGCACCGGCATGCCGCTGGAGAACGACAAACAGGTGCTGACGGCCGATGACGTGAAGGTGGTGCTGGAGGGTTGGGCCAGCGATTTGGGGCAATCGTATTTGGCAATTGGGCGTTAGTGCGCCCGTTTTCTCGTCTACCGTGATGTGCAGCTATCTGCATAACACGGGCCACGACTGATGATGAGCAACTTCCCTATCGTTGCAACGGTTCTCTCGATGATTCTGGGGCTGTCCGTCACTCGGCTGCTGCTTGGCGCGTTGACGGTGTTTCGTATCCGCCGGGCGGCGGCGCCGGATTGGGTGGCGTTGGTCTGGGCCATTACGTTGTTCGCCACCCAACTGGACTTTTGGTGGGCGGTCAATTCACTGCCGCAGATCAAGTCGACGTTTTCGTTCGCGGAGTTTTTGTTACTGGTGGTATTGGCGCTGTCGTTGTTTGTCTCGTCGGCGCTGTTGCTGCCGAGCCGCAGTGAGGATGAGCAGAACGGCCTGCGGGTCTATTTCGAGCAGGATGGTCGCTACGCCCTGCTCTCGTTGTCGACTTATCTGTTGCTCGGGCTGATCGTCAATGTCTTCCTGTTTCAAGCCTCACCGATTGCGCTGTGGGGGGTGTTGGATGTGTTGATGATCATTCTTCCGCTCTGCGCCTTCGCGGCGAAATCACGCAAGACTTATACGACCATTACCCTGATTTACCTGCCGATCTGTGCGCTGGACATCGTCGTTTCTCTGACGAATTAGGCGTTGTTTCAGAAGACAGATCAAAAGATCGCAGCCTTCGGCAGCTCCTACACCGGCCTATGTAGGAGCTGCCGAAGGCTGCGATCTTTTGATCTAAACTGCCACGTTTAAAAGACACCTCCAGACACGTGTCCGAGGCTACAAAACCTTGCGTAATTGCCTACAGCTCCGCCAGAATCCGCCGGCTTGTGCGCCTTGGGGGTGGGGCCTATTGTTGAGCCGTCGCTGATTTCTCAGTGATCGGGTTTAGCAGCCCGGCAATTCTCAAGGCACGCAGGTTCCGCTATTACGTTATGGCGGCTTTGCGTGGGGCACTTCGGTGCGCCGGGATCCTTGAGCCTGGTCTGCTAACCCGCGTACAGCCGCCACCTCTTCGTTTAGCAGCGATAGCTGACGGCTCCATTTTTCTCAAGGAGCTTCACCATGATCAAACCAACACCTAACCCGCCCGAAACCGACCCCACTTCCCCCTACGAATCCCTCGATTCGAAAAAGCTCAACGAAGCCGCCGACCGCGCGCTCGATCACTACCTCTGCCCACCCGGTTCCACGCCGCCGCCACGTAAAACCCGCAGGATGTACGCCGTGACCGCGGACTTCAAAAACGAGGAGTTGCTAGCCGATGCCTGCGGAACTCTGGCTTCGGCAAGAACCATCGCCAATGACTTTGCCCATCTCGTACCCGCGTCGCAGCGCAGGACGCTGCAGGGCATTGCGCAACTGATCATGTTGGGAGAACTGGCGGTGAATCGGGTGCTGGATAATCTGGAGTTGCCGGGCTGACCTCGATGTGGTGAACAGGGGCTGAGCCTTTCGGTGTCAACTCCGGCCCCTTCACGAGCAGGCTCGCTCCCACCGTTGACCGCGCTCCAATGTGGGAGCGAGCCTGCTCGCGAAAGCGGTCTCACCGGCAACACATGTCTTCAGGCATAAAAAACCACCGCCCCGTTCAATCGGGACGGCGGGTTTTGTCGTTTTCGGCAGTTCCGGTAGGGAAAAAAGCAGTTAGCGGTGAATTATTTCGTGTCCGCATGTATCTGAGCCAAAGAGCACGCGCCATCAAAGAGCTGGCATCGAAGCGGCAAATGGATCAGCAACAGAGAAAACCCGGATGAAATCACGTAAAAACAGCGTTAAACCGATCGGCCTGAAAGACATCACCATCGTCGACGACGCGAAGATGCGCAAAGCCATCACGGCGGCGGCGCTCGGCAATGCCATGGAATGGTTCGACTTTGGGGTCTACGGCTTTGTTGCCTATGTCCTCGGCAAGGTGTTTTTCCCCGGTGCAGATCCCGGCACGCAAATGATCGCCGCATTGGCGACGTTCTCCGTGCCCTTCCTGATCCGGCCTTTGGGCGGACTGTTCTTCGGTGCATTGGGTGACAAATACGGGCGGCAGAAAGTCCTCGCCGCGACCATCGTCATCATGTCGCTGAGCACCTTCGCCATCGGCTTGATTCCGTCCTATGCCTCGATTGGCATCTGGGCGCCGATCCTGTTGTTGCTGGCGAAAATGGCCCAAGGCTTCTCGGTCGGCGGCGAATACACCGGCGCCTCGATCTTCGTCGCCGAATATGCACCGGATCGCAAACGCGGATTCCTTGGCAGTTGGCTGGATTTCGGCTCGATTGCCGGTTTCGTGCTGGGTGCCGGTGTCGTGGTGCTGATTTCCACGACGCTGGGCGAAGCCAAATTCGAGGAATGGGGCTGGCGTCTGCCGTTCTTCCTCGCCCTGCCGCTGGGCATGATCGGCCTGTATTTGCGTCACGCCCTCGAAGAAACCCCGGCTTTCCAGCAGCACGTGGAACAACTCGAACAAGGCGATCGCGAAGGTCTGGCCGGCGGCCCGAAAGTGTCGTTCAAGGAAGTCGCCACCAAACACTGGCGCAGCCTGATGACCTGCATTTGCGTGGTGGCCGTGACCAACGTCACCTACTACATGCTGCTCACCTACATGCCGAGTTATCTGTCGCACAACCTCCACTACAGCGAAAACCGTGGCGTGCTGATCATCATCGCGATCATGGTCGGTATGTTGTTTGTGCAGCCGCTGATTGGCTTTGTCAGCGACAAGATCGGCCGCAAGCCTTTCATCGTCGTCGGCAGTATCGGCCTGTTCATCCTGGCCATTCCGGCGTTCATGCTGATCAACAGCGGCAAGATCGGCCTGATTTTCGCCGGCCTGCTGATGCTGGCGGTGCTGCTGAACTTCTTCATCGGCGTGATGGCCTCGACCCTGCCGGCGATGTTCCCCACCCACATTCGCTACAGCGCGCTGGCGGCAGCTTTCAACGTTTCGGTACTGATCGCGGGTCTGACCCCGACCGTCGTGGCCTGGCTGGTGGAAAGCACCAACGACCTGTACATGCCGGCGTATTACCTGATGGTGATTGCCGTGGTCGGCCTGGTCACTGGCGTGACCATGAAAGAAACCGCGAACAAACCACTGCGCGGCGCGGCTCCGGCGGCTTCCGATCTTGAGGAAGCGAAGGAGCTGCTGCAGGAACATCACGACAACATCGAGCAGAAGATCGAAGACATCGACGCCGAGATCGCCGAGTTGGAGGCCAAGCGCAAGAATCTGGTGCAGCAGCATCCGCGGATTAACGAGTAAGACAATCGTTAATCCACGGGTGATCCGGGTGCAGTAGCGCCAGGTGTCGAGACAGCCATTGCCGGTCTTCGAAGGACAAGTTCGGCAATGCCTGGCTGAAGTCGATCTGATCTTTGGGTCGGGTGTATTTGGCCTTGAACAGCAAGATTGCCGCAGGTTTTAAATAAGGAATCCCTGCGGCACTCAGGCCAACCATTTCGGTACGTGGGTAGACAATCGAGGCATCTCTTTTATAGACCCAAGTGTCCGAAGTACCGGATTCAAGCATCACGTCCACTCGCCAGGCATTGGCCACGGTATCAAATCCCCAAACCTGAAAAACCTCCTCGCCGGGCATACGATCTGCCGGCAGAAATTCCAGAGTTCCGTCCCTGACGGTGTAGAACTGAAGAGCCTCCAACGCTTGCCTGAAGCGGGAAAAATCATCACGCAGGACGGTGAATTCCAGATCACCGTGAGCCCGGGTCTGGCGCCCCAACCACAAGTCAATCGCCCAGCCACCCACCACCGACCAAGGACGTGAGACCTGTTTCAGTCGCTGCGATAACTCATCGGGTGTCCACGCATTCCATGCTTCCTGATCCGGTATGGTCATGTGACCTGCTCCTTGGATGGTTTCAAATCTCAACGTTCGATTACTCGGCGCTACTCAAAATGCCGTGGCAGATTAAGGCCAAAACACTGCGCATGTGCCGGGCATGCGCCTCTCTGTCCCACGTCGCCTCAGGCGCCAAGCGAATAAACGCATATTGATTGAACAACGTCGCCGCCACGTCAATATCGACTGGTATGGTGTTTTGTAGCTTGAATGATGTGGTGCTCGCGAAGGGGCCGACCCACGAGAAAATCGGTGGCCGATCAATCCCACCGATTACTCCGCGCCCGGCTTGGTGTTAAATAGACGCCAGTCTTAACCTTGTCGCTTAAAGCCGTGCCACGAGAACCGCTATGACCATCTTTTCCAACGCTCAACTGCAAACGGCGGTGACCGCATGATCGAAGTCACCGAAGTTTCCATCGCCGACCTGCGCGCTGCGCTTGAATCCGGCCAGACCACCTCGGTTGAATTGGTGCAGGCCTACCTGGCCCGTATTGATGCCTACGATGGCGCCGACACCCCGACTGCGCTGAACGCTGTTGTGGTGCGCAATCCCGAAGCGCTGAACGAAGCGCAAGCCTCCGACGCCCGCCGCGCCAAAGGCGAAACGCTCAGCCCTCTCGATGGCATTCCTTATACCGCCAAGGACAGTTATCTGGTCAAGGGCCTGACCGCAGCGTCTGGCAGCCCGGCCTTCGTCGATCTGGTCGCCTATCGCGACGCCTTCACCATCGAGCGCCTGCGTGGTGCCGGGGCGATTTGCCTGGGCAAGACCAACATGCCGCCGATGGCCAATGGCGGGATGCAGCGCGGGGTTTATGGCCGCGCCGAGAGCCCGTATAACGCCGATTACCTCACGGCTCCATTCGCTTCCGGTTCGTCCAATGGCGCCGGCACTGCCACAGCCGCCAGTTTTGCTGCGTTTGGTCTGGCGGAAGAAACCTGGTCCAGCGGTCGCGGCCCTGCGTCGAACAATGGTTTGTGCGCCTACACGCCTTCGCGCGGAGTGATCTCGGTGCGCGGTAACTGGCCGTTGACCCCGACCATGGACGTCGTGGTGCCCTACGCCCGCACCATGGCCGACCTGCTGGAAGTGCTCGACATCGTTGTCGCCGAAGACCCGGACACCCGTGGTGATCTGTGGCGTCTGCAACCCTGGGTGCCGGTCCCCAGCGTCAGCTCCGTGCGCCCCGCCGCTTACGCCGAACTGGCTGCCGACGCCAAAGCGCTGGCCGGCAAGCGCTTCGCCGTGCCGCGCATGTTCATCAACGCCGACCCTGAGGCTGGCACCAGCGAAGCACCGGGTATCGGCGGCCCGACCGGCCAGCGCATCAACACCCGCGCTTCGGTAATCGACCTTTGGAAACAGGCGCGTCAGGCCCTCGAAGCCGCCGGCGCCGAAGTCATCGAAACCGACTTCCCGCTGGTCTCCAACTGTGAAGGCGACCGTCCCGGTGCGCCGACCGTGTTCACCCGTGGACTGGTCTCGAAAGAGTTCCTCCACCACGAACTTTGGGATCTGACCGCATGGGCGTTCGACGACTTCCTGCAAGCCAACGGTGATCCGAAACTCAATCGTCTGGTGGACGTCGACGGGCCGAAAATCTTCCCGCACGAACCGGGCACCCTGCCCAACCGTGAGGGCGATCTCGTTGCCGGCATGGACGAATACGTGCGCATGGCCGAGCGCGGCATCACGCCTTGGAATGAAATCTCCACCGTGCCCGATGGCCTGCGCGGTCTGGAGCAAACCCGTCGCATCGACCTCGAAGACTGGATGGACAAACTCGGCCTAGACGCCGTGCTGTTCCCGACCGTCGCCGACGTCGGCCCGGCAGATGCGGACGTCAACCCGGCATCGGCAGACATTGCCTGGAGCAATGGCATCTGGGTGGCCAACGGCAACCTCGCCATTCGCCACCTCGGCGTACCGACCGTCACCGTGCCGATGGGCGTGATGGCCGATATCGGCATGCCGGTCGGCCTGACTTTCGCCGGCCGGGCCTACGACGATTCGAGCCTGCTGCGCCTGGCAGCGGCGTTTGAATCGACGGGCAGCAAACGCATGATCCCGCCACGCACGCCACCGTTGTCATAACGCCGATATCTCTGTAGGAGCTGCGGCACGCTGCGATCTTTTGATTTTGATTTTAGAGATCAGGATCAAAAGATCGCAGCGTGCCGCAGCTCCTACAGGTTTTTGTGTGCTGTCATCATTGTGAGCACGCCCTGGATGCCTGCGTGCTTGTTCTCATAACAACTGAGCACACTCGCTCAATCTCCACCCCCACAATCCCTTGATCATCAGTGCCACATTCTTTATTGCTGGCCACAGACCATGATCGATTTCTCGCCATCGCGAATCACCGTCTTATTGCTGCTGTGCGGGCTGACCGAATCGGCTACCGCGAGCGGTTTTTTCGACGATGCCAAGTCTGAAGTGCTCCTTCGCAACTTCTATCTGAGCAACGACTACCGCTCACCCTCACCCGCCGGCAAGAACTACAAACAGGAATGGGCACAAGGGTTTATCGGTACTTTCTCATCTGGATTCACACCCGGGACGGTCGGGTTTGGCATCGACGCACATGCTTTTACCGGCCTGAAACTGGACGGCGGCAGAGGCCACTCCGGTACTGGATTACTGCCGGTCGACAGTGATGGTCGCAGCGAAAACAACTATTCCAGCGCCGGTGGCGCCCTCAAATTGAAGGCATCACGCACCACCCTGGCGTTCGGCGAAATGACCGTGGAAACGCCGGTCTTCGACACCTCCGACAAACGTCTGCAACCGGAGTACGCCACGGGTTTTCTGCTCAACAGCCGGGAAATCGACAACGTCAATCTGCAGGCCGGGCATTTCACCGCGTTCAAGAATCAGGACAGTTCTTCCGGCAAAGGCGATTTTTACGGCTACGGTGCCAACACCGAACACGGCTCCATCAGCTTTCTCGGCGCAGACCTGTTCGGCGACAACCCGTTGGGCGGTGCGCTGTACGCGTCTGAATTGACGGACACTTGGCATCAGTACTACGGCAATCTGCACTTCAAGCAGTCGGGCGTGTTCCTCGACGCCAACCTCTATCACACCCGCGACACAGGCAAGGCGCTGGCCGGTGAAATCGACAACACGGCATTCAGCCTGTCCGGCAAATACACCTTCGGCCCACACGCCGTGATGTTCGGCTGGCAGCGGATCAATGGCGACACACCGTTCGATTTCGTCGGCGGCGATTCGATCTACCTCGCCAACTCGATCAAATACGCTGACTTCAACGGTGCCGGTGAACGTTCCTGGCAGGCACGCTACGACCTTGACCTGGGCGCGTTCGGCATCCCCGGCCTCAACTTCATGACCCGCTACGTTTCCGGCAGCCACATCGACGGCACACACGCTCCCAGAGGCGGCGCGTACAACCCGTTCGATGCTGAAAGCGATGAATATCAGCCGCAGCAAGGTGATGGTGGCAAGCATTGGGAGCGCGACATTGATTTGAAGTACATCGTCCAGTCGGGTGCCGCGAAGGACTTGTCGGTGCAAGTTTCACATGTTTCGCACCGGGCCAATGAAGCGCAGGCGGGGGATGACATTGACCGGATTTATGTAGTGATTCAGTACCCGTTGGGATTCTAGAAACAGCCTGCCTCCGTTTGATTGCTAGCCAAGTGCCATTGCTTCTTTTAATCTTCGGCCCCGCAAATAAGCACTGAGTCAGGACGCGCGTTAACCCGATGAAAATCAAAAATATCTGGCTGTCGGCCATCCGCACGCTGAACACGCCCGATGAGGCGGTGGAAGCGGATGATCTCTTGGATCACCTGTTCGCGTTGTGGCGCAATGAACCGATCACGCTGGGCGACATCAACATTTTCATTGGGGAAAACGGTTCGGGAAAATCCACTGTCATCGATATGGTCAGGGCCCTCAAACACCCTGAAGTACTGGCCTCCCTGCCCCGCGAAAACCCTCCCCGACAAATTTTGCCCGGCGCCAGTGTTGAGTTTGATAACGGGGACTGCTGGTCCTACCTCTTTTCCGGATCTACGATCGACGACACCCTTGACGGTGTCGAGAACGTCGCCTGCTCGCAGGTACTGTTTTCGCCCACTGAACAACCTCGGGGGCGGTCCGGCGACCTGCACAAACATGCACTGTTTTCTCCGTTACCGCGATTTTTCACGTATGAAAACATTCATTACCGCAGTGGAATGACCCTTGAAGAGTCGTTTACCGAAGCAGCCGTCGCCGAACTGAACAGGAGCAAGCCGTTCCTTTGCGGCCTCGATACTGAACGCAATGGGGGGTTTGGCCATAAGCCGTTGGATGATGGCACCTTCCAGTTGGGCGAGGACGGGCGCTTGATGGTCTGGATCAAGGATGATCCTCTGATGCCTAATCAGTTGCCAGCCAGTTGGCTGCCCTCCGGCTGGAAGGCCTACGCCTTGATGGCCGCGTGGCTGCGCAATTGCCCGGAGCATTCAATTTGCCTGCTGGAGGAACCGGAGACCCATCTGCATCCGAAGATGCTCAGGTTTGTCATCGACTCGTTGATTGCAATTGCCGACAAGCGTAAACAGCAACTGCTGATCAGCACCCATTCGGCAACGGTGATCAACGTTGCGGCAAAGGACAGGCTGACGCTATTCCAGACGTGTGGCAGCCACATAAAAAGCAAGCCTGACCTGCGCGACATCCTCAATCGCCTGGGATATCTCGCGTCCGACATTCTGCAGGCCAATTGCATCTTGTGGGTGGAAGGTCCATCCGATCGGATTTATCTCAACCACTGGCTCAAGGGCCGCGAGCCTGCACTGATTGAAGGCCTGCATTACTCGATCATGTTCTACGGTGGCAGATTACTAAGTCATCTTACGGCGGTAGATGAGCACGAGGATGCAACGGACGATTTCATTGACCTGCAATCCCTGAATAGAAACTCGGCGATTCTGATCGACAGCGACAGATCAAGTGCGCAAGGAACCCTGCGCCTGACGAAAGTGCGTGTCATGAAGGAAATCCTGTCCAACGGCGGGGTTGCCTGGATCACCAAGGGCAGGGAAATCGAAAACTACATCTCGCCGGCTCATATAGAGGCTGTGATCAGAGACAGTCACCGTGACGTGGACTGCATCGTGTCTCAATCCATCTGGGCCAATCTCCTGGAATACAAAACCGTCAGGAAACCCGCACAAAAGTCAGTAAACAAAGCCAGAAAAAGCAAGAAACCGAAAAAGCTGGTGGCCGGTAAAGTCAAGGTAGCGGCGAAAGTAACTGACCGGTACGACCCCGATTACAGCATTCTTGACCTTGCCGAGCGCATTGACGAGTTGTGCTGTTTCATTCGCAGGTGCAACTGAGCTGAGCTGGCGCAGCCTTTCGCAATAAATGGCGGAAGGCAGCCGGAGTCGAACCTGCCCGGGAACGGATGCCGTCCCCAACCGGGTTTGAAGCCCGGCCGCGCCACCGGGCGCGATTGCCTTCCTTTGAACTCAAGTTGCGCCGGGGTTGGCCAGCGCGTTGTCGGAGCGGATCTGTCTGGCTTCGCCGATGCGCCGGGTCAGGCCGAGGCGGTCGAAGTATTCGAGGTACTGGATAGATCGCTTGCGTCCCAAGCCTAGCGCATCGCGGAAGGTTGTCACCTGGATCTGGGGATTTTCGTTGGCCAGTTGCAGCAGGATGGTGGCCATCCGTTGCAACTCTCCGTCAGTTATAAACAGATCACGCACCACTTGGTGCATCAAGCCCAACCGCGCCAGTTTGCGCAGCAGCAGACGTACGACGGCGTCGTCCTCGCCAACACCTTTGGCTAGGTCGCGCACCCACGGCGGATCGAATCCGGCCTGTTCGAACAGCGGTTGCAGTTGCTGCCACAGGGTTTCGTCTTCGGCATTCAAGCGCACCTGATGCTCCGGCAGATGCAGCCACGGCCCGCTGGCATTGATCGAGCCGGCTTCGCGCAGTTCATCCAGCAGGCTGGCGAACGTCGAACGCTCCAGCGCCAATCCACTGAAGCGCCGTAAACGATCGCGATCCGGCCCCATCTGGTCGGGTTCCAGTTCATGAAACCTCGCCAGTTGCTCAAGCAGCGTGAACTTCAACTGCCCCCAGCGCTGGAGATTGAACAGCACCGGGCCTTGGCGGGTGTCGATCAGACGGACGTTTTTCGGCAACGTCCAATCCGCGCGGAGTCTATTGAACTGGCGCTCGAGTCGCTGTGGATCGAGGCCGCCAGCGCTGTGATCAAGCAACACCGGCAGTGCCTGTTCCAGACTTTCGCTGCGCGCCAACGCCTCAAGTTGCGCCAGTCGTTCGGGGCTGCGTCGCTGGCGGGCGGGCGCGAACGGATCGAGTACCTGACCGCCGCCAAGGGTACGCTGGGCGCTGGAGTCCCGCAGGATCAACCGATCGCCCTTCACCGCCTGCACCGGCGCATTGATCAGGAGTTGCGCGAACATGCGCTCGCCGGGGTTCAGGCGCGAACCTTCAAGCAACGCGACGCGGGCGATCACGTCTTGCGTGCCGAGGTGCAGATGCACCGGGTGGAAGTGTTCAAAGGCGCGCTCGCCCGGCAACAGGTGAAATTCGATGTCGATCCGTTGCGTCGGCGCGTGCAGCCACTCGCTCAGCAGCCATTGGCCGCGATGGATCTGTTCCAGCGCCAAACGCTCGCCACTGATGTTCAAGGCTACCCGTTGCCCGGCGAACGCCTGCTCGGCCGGCTGATTCTGCGCGTGCAGGCCGCGAACCCGAACGGTTTTACCCAGAGGCCCCAAAACCAGCCTGTCCTCTACCGAAACAACCCCCGACAGCGCCGTGCCAGTGACCACGATGCCGGCCCCGGCCACGCTGAAGGCGCGGTCGATGGCCAGCCGAAATCCGCCTTCACGACTGCGCGCCTGCACTGCGCTTTGTGTTTCCAATAAAACCTGACGCAACTCATCGACACCCTGCCCGCTCACGCTTGACACGGGTACTATCGGCGCCTCGGCAAACCGCCCGGCCTCCAGCAGATCCAGAACCTGCCGCTGCACCTCTTCCACCCTGCCCGCCTCGACCCGGTCGCACTTGGTGATCGCCACCAACGCCCGGGGAATGCCGAGCAATTCGACGATCGCCAGATGCTCGCGGGTTTGCGGCATCACACCGTCATCCGCCGCGACCACCAACAAGACCAGATCAATGCCCTGCGCCCCGGCAAGCATGTTGTGGGTGAATTTTTCATGACCCGGCACGTCGATAAAACCCGTTAGTCCGGCGCCGGGTTGCAGTTCGGCATACAGATAGCCAAGGTCGATGGTCATGCCGCGTTCGCGTTCCTGCGGGCGGCGGTCGCCGGTCTGCCCGGTCAGCGCTTGCAGCAGCGACGTCTTGCCGTGGTCGATGTGCCCGGCTGTGCCGACGATCACTGGTCGACCTGCAACTGCGTCAGCTGCGCCAGCCACGCTGGCTCATCGTCGAGTTGGCGCAGATCCAGCCACAGCGCGTCGTCATCGATGCGCCCGAGCACCGGAATTGGCAACGCACGCAACGCGGCTTCCAGATTAAGCAGGAAGCGTCCGCGCAAACGCTTGGAGACTTGCGGGCGTAAACACAGCGCCGCACTCGGCAACCGCGCCACTGGTTGGCTGCCACTGCCGATCATGCCCAAGGCCTCAACTGCACTGACCTGCCAAGGTTCACCCAAGACCTCAGCCATCGCCGGTTGCAAACGAGAGGCCTGGGCGAAGATGTCTGCTTGCGGGCGAGTCAGCAGGCGCAAACTGGGCAAGCGCTCGGCGAGACGATCCGGGTCGCGATACAAACCGAGCACCGCTTCCAGCGCCGCCAAGGTCAGTTTGTCGACCCTTAACGCGCGTTTCAGCGGATTCTTTTTGATCTTCGCGATCAGCTCTTTACGACCAACAATCAATCCAGCCTGCGGCCCGCCGAGCAATTTGTCGCCGCTGAACGTGACGATATCCGCGCCATCCAGCAGCGCCTGCCGCACCGTCGGCTCCGCCGGCAAGCCCCACCGCGTCAGATCGAGCAAACTGCCGCTGCCCAGATCCTCCAGCAACGGCAAGCCATGCCGATGGGCCAACTCAGCCAGCTCTGCTGTCGGCACGCTGGCGGTAAACCCTTCGATGCTGTAGTTGCTCGCATGCACGCGCATGATCAAACCGCTGCGCGGGCTGATCGCCGCTTCGTAGTCGCGGGCATGGGTGCGATTGGTGGTGCCGACTTCGTGCAGACGCACGCCGGCGCGGGCCATGATATCGGGAATGCGGAAGGCGCCGCCGATCTCGATCAGCTCGCCACGGGAAATAATGCCTTCCTTGCGCGCCCCCAGGCTGTTAAGTGTCAGCAGCACAGCGGCGGCATTGTTGTTGACCACAGTGACGGCTTCGGCGCCGGTCAATTCGCGGATCAAGCCTTCGATCAAATCGTCACGATCGCCGCGCTTGCCGCTGGCCAGATCGAATTCCAGATTGAGCGGATAACGCGCAGCCATCTGCACGGCTTCGATGGCTTCGCCCGGCAACAAGGCGCGACCGAGATTGGTGTGCAGCACCGTGCCGGTCAGGTTGAACACTCGGCGCACGTTGCTGCGTTGCTGCTGGGCCAAGCGTTCGCCGACTCGACCCGCAAGTACTTCAGGACTGATTTCAACGGCCGACAATTGCCCGTTCAACACGTCTGAACGCAGTTCATCCAGCAACTGCCGCAAACACGCCAGCAGCGCCTCACGCCCATGACGCTCGGCCAGCGGCAGACACGCCGGGTGACGCAACAAACCATCAATGGAAGGCAACCGCAGGGCAACACTCGAAGACATCAGCCACTCCCGAAAACAGATCACAGTCGGGGCAGAGTGTAGACGCTTCGGTCATTCGTCTCCCGGCGCCAGCAACAGATTCGGGGCCAGTCGCTGAAAACCGTCTTGGGCCAGGCGCATGTCGAGCAGCAGGCTGGTGAGATCCGCCGACAGCGCTTCGCCATCGGCATCGTTCTCCAGATATAGCAATTTCAGATACGTGTTGCAGCTCGGGCAGACTTCGGCGCGCAGCGGCGCCTGATTGGCGGCGTGGCGATCGTCCTCAAGGCTCAGGTAGTCGAGGCCTTTGCTCGATTCGCAATACACGCATTTGACCCGCACCACATGCCATTCACAGGCGCACAACGAGCACACCAGATAGCGCAAGCCGTTGTGTTTGCCGCGATGACGGATAACCCCGGCCATGGCGGGCGATCCACAGGCTGGGCATTGGCTGAGGCTGTTGCCTGGCGTCAGTTGCAGGTTGGGGACGCTGAGCAGCCAATGGCTCCATGCCGCTTGCAACGCCGCGCCGAGAAACGGCACCAGGGCCGCCGGCACCAACGAATACTGACCGCTGACCAGCGCCACGGCCCAGGCACGCAGTTGCCCGGGACTGGCGCTGCGCAACGTGGTGAGCGCATCGATCACGGCGGGTTGCTCGGGCGGCGTATAGCGTTGCAGCAAAGCGTCGAGCCAGACTTGCCAGTCATCTTCGCGGATCAAGGTATCGGCAGCGAACGGCGGCAAGCCGTGCTGCTGGCACAGCTCAAGCCGTTGCTGATCGACGACTTCTGTCGCAGGTGGATCATCCAGCACTTGCTGCTGCGCCCGGCACAAACCGGCGATCAGCCGCAGGTACTCGGCCAGCGGATGCCCTTCGGCCAATTGCTCCAGACGCTCTGCGCGCAAGGTAAACAGGTTGTGCGGTGGCAGATACAGAAACGGCGGCGAACTGGCCGCCGCTTCGATTTGTCCGGGTTCGAGAATGGTTGCCAAAGGTCAGCCCTTTTTGGTGATCGGTCGCTCCGGCACGTCCGGATGACGTTCATCGCGGGTGATGTCGCGATACCAGAGTGCGTGGTGTTTTTTCGCCCAGGCGCGGCTGACCCAACCGTGCATCATCGCGTCGACCGAACCCTTGATCCACAGCCCGGCGTAGATGTGAACGATGATGCTCAGAATCAGCACAAACCCGGCCAGCGCATGCAGGAGCATGGCCCAGCGGATCGCGGTGATACCGAAAAACGCACTGAAATACGCGCGCCAGATCACCAGCCCGGTGAACAACAAAGCGAGCATGCACAGCAGTAAAGTCCAGAACAGCAGCTTTTGCCCGGCGTTGTACTTGCCCACCGCCGGCACGCTTTCTTCGTCGTTGACCAGCACCCGGTCGATGCGCCGCAGCCACTGCCGGTCGTTGGCGATGAAGAAGTTGGCACGCCAGAAATTGAACACCAGACCGAGGAACAACACGAACATCGCCACACCCATGAACGGGTGCAGAATCCGCGTCCACGGCCCGCCGCCAAACAGGTGAGTCAGCCAGAACATCGACGGATGAAACAACGCCAGCCCCGATAGCCCGGCCATGAAGAACAGAATCGCCACCAGCCAGTGATTGGTGCGCTGGTTGGCGGTATATCGCAGGATCGTCTTGTTGCTCATGGCCGGTCCTCCCCGCGTGGATCGAAGGTGTGCACCGCTGGATCGACGACATGCACCGAGGTGTCGGGGGGCGTCGGCAGGTCATCCTCTTCGACCCGGTTCGGCCCGATACGCACGTAGTGGAAGAATCCGGCCAACACCGCGGCGCCCATGGCCAGCAGACCCAGCGGTTTGCTGATGCCTTTCCATAGGCCCACCAATGGACTGATCGCCGGATCCTGCGGCAGATTGGCGTAGATTTTCGGTGTGTCGGCGTGGTGCAACACATACATCACGTGGGTGCCGCCGACGCCTGCGGGGTCGTACAAACCGGCGTTTTCAAAACCACGGCTTTTCAGATCGACGATGCGTTCGGCAGCGTGTTCCTTCATGTCTTCCTTGGTGCCGAAAACGATGGCGCCGGTCGGACAGGTTTTCACGCAGGCCGGCTCCAGCCCGACCGCGACCCGATCCGAACACAAGGTGCATTTGTAGGCCTTGTGATCCTTCTGCGAAATACGCGGAATGTTGAACGGGCAACCGGTGATGCAATAACCGCAGCCGATGCAGTGATCCTGATCGAAATCGACGATGCCGTTGGCGTGCTTGATAATCGCGCCTGGGCTCGGGCATGCCGCCAGACAACCGGGCTCGGCGCAGTGCATGCAGCCGTCCTTGCGGATCAGCCACTCAAGGTTGCCGGCGTCGGTTTCATGCTCGGTGAAGCGCATCAGCGTCCAGGTTTCTGCGCTCAAATCCTGCGGATTGTCGTAGGTGCCGTGATTGTGGCCAACCTCGTCGCGCAGCTCGTTCCATTCCGAGCACGCGACCTGGCAGGCCTTGCAGCCGATGCATTTGGTGGTGTCGATGAGTTTCGCCACCGCCTCCTGATTCCTCACCGAAGGCGGCACTGTGGTGGTGGCCGAGCGGGCAATAATGTCTTGGCTGGCCATTTAGACTTTCTCCACGTTGACCAGGAATGACTTGGATTCCGGGGTCTGTGTATTGCCATCGCCGAGGAACGGCACCAGGGTGTTGGTCAGGTAACCGTGGCGCGTCAGGCCGGTGAACCCCCAGTGCAGCGGGATGCCGATCTGATGCACGACCTGGCCGTTGACCTGCAACGGCCGGATCCTTTTCGTCACCACTGCCACCGCCTCAATGAACCCGCGTTTACAGCTGACCCGCACCTTGTCGCCGGCGGCAATGCCCTTCTCTTTCGCCAGCACTTCGCCGATCTCGACAAACTGCTCAGGCTGAGCAATCGCGTTCAACTTGCAGTGCTTGCTCCAGAAGTGGAAATGCTCGGTCAGCCGGTAACTGGTGCCGGCGTACGGGAAGTCCTTGGCTTCGCCGAGGCTTTCCCAGACCGAATCGAAGATCCGCGCCGCCGGGTTGCTGGTGGCTTTCTTGTTCTGCGGGTGCAGCGGGTTGATGCCGATCGGCGTTTCGAACGGCTCGTAGTGCTCGGGGAATGGCCCCTCGTTCATCTTGTCGACGGCGAAGAACCGCGCCACGCCTTCGGGGTTCATGATGAACGGGTTCATCCCGGCTTCAGGCGGCACGTCGGCCTTGTAGTCCGGCACGTCCGTGCCGCCCCAGGCCTTGCCGTTCCACCACACGAGACGCTTTTTCGGATCCCACGGTTTGCCTGAGACGTCCGCCGAAGCGCGGTTGTAGAGAATCCGCCGGTTGGCCGGCCACGCCCACGCCCAGCCCAGATGCTGGTGCATGCCATACGGATCGGAGTTGTCGCGCCGCGCCATCTGGTTACCGGCCTCGGTCCAACTGCCGGCGAAGATCCAGCAACCGGACGCGGTGCTGCCGTCATCCTTGAGCTGACCAAACCCGGCCAGTTGCGTGCCGCCCTTGATTGTCGCGCCGGTGGCATCGGTGATGTCAGTGGTGGCGCTGCCGTTGAGTTCCTTGGCCAGTTCTTCCGGCGAAGGTTCGTCGGGGATCTTGTACGGCCACGACAGTTTCAACAGCGGATCGGGGAACTTGCCGCCCTCGGCCTGATAACGCTTGCGCAGGCGCAGGAACAGTTCACTCATGATGCGAATGTCGGTCTGCGCTTCGCCCGGGCCATCGGCGCCTTTCCAGTGCCATTGCAACCAGCGACTGCTGTTGACCAGCGAGCCGTCCTCCTCGGCAAAACAGGTGGTCGGCAGGCGGATGACTTCGGTCTGGATCTCCTCGCTTTTAACGTCGTTGTATGGCCCGACGTTTTGCCAGAACTCCGAGGTTTCGGTGGCCAGCGGGTCCATCACCACCAGCCACTTGAGCTTGGCCAGCGCGCCCATCACCCGGTTCTTGTCCGGCAACGCGGCAATCGGGTTAAACCCCTGACACACGTAACCGTTGACCTTGCCCTGGCTCATCAGGTCGAACATTTTCAGGATGTCGTAGTTGGGGATGTCCAGTTTCGGCAGGTAGTCGTAATTCCAATTGTTCTCGACGGTGGCGTTGGCGCCGTACCAGGATTTCATCAGGCTGACGTGGAACTTGCTGTAGTTCTGCCAGTACGACAATTGCCCCGGACGCAGCGGTACTTGCGTGCGTTTATTGATGAAGGCGTTGTAGTCCTGCTCGGTGTCGGAGCCCAACGTCAGATAACCCGGCAGCGCATTGGACAGCAGGCCAAGGTCGGTCAGCCCCTGGATATTGGAGTGACCGCGCAAGGCATTGACGCCCCCGCCCGGCATGCCGACGTTGCCCAACAGCAGTTGCACCATCGCCGCACTGCGGATGATCTGCGCGCCGATGGAATGCTGCGTCCAACCGAGGGCGTAGAGAATCGTCATGGTCTTGCCCGGTGTCGAGCAGGTGGCGATTTCGTCCCAGATTTTCTGCATGGCGTCGACCGGCATGCCGCAGATCTGGCTCGCCAGTTCGATGTTGTAGCGACTGTAATGCTGCTTCATCAGTTGATAGACGCAGCGCGGATCCTGCAGGGTCGGATCGACTCTGACGAAGCCGTCCTCGCCCAACTCGTATCCCCAGCCGGACTTGTCGGTGTAGCTGCGTTTGGCTGCGTCGTAGCCACTGAAAATCCCGTCTTCGAAGCCGTAGCCGGCTTTGACGATGAACGAGACGTCGGTGTAGTTACGCACGTATTCGTGCTGGATCTTGTCCTCGGTCAGCAGGTAATTGATCAAGCCGCCCATAAAGGCGATGTCGGTGCCGGTGCGAATCGGCGCGTAATAGTCGGCCACCGAAGCAGTCCGGGTAAAACGCGGATCGACCACGATCAGCCGCGCGGCGTTGTGCGCTTTGGCCTCGGTCACCCATTTGAAGCCGCACGGATGCGCTTCTGCTGCGTTGCCACCCATTACCAGGATCAGATTCGCGTTGGCGATATCGGTCCAGGTATTGGTCATGGCACCACGGCCGTACGTCGGGGCAAGACTTGCCACCGTCGGGCCGTGTCAGACACGCGCCTGGTTATCGAACCCCAGCATGCCGAGGCTGCGAATCACCTTCTGAGTGATGTAGCCCGCTTCGTTGGACGCCGCCGAGGCCGCGAGGAATCCGCTGGAGACCCAGCGGTTCACCGTTTGCCCGTTGGCATTTTTCTCGATGAAGTTGGCGTCGCGGTCAGCCTTCATCAGGTCGGCGACGCGATCCAGCGCTTCATCCCAACTGATCCGCGTCCATTCGCTGCTGCCGGGTTTGCGCGTTTGCGGATACAGCAAGCGGCCCGGGCTGTGAATGAAATCCAGCAGGCCCGCGCCTTTTGGACACAGGGTGCCGCGATTGACTGGATGGTCGGCGTCGCCCTCGATGTGGATGATGTTTTGCGCGACGTTCTTCGAGGTATCGCCCTGGCTGTACATGATCAACCCGCAACCGACCGAGCAATACGGGCAGGTGTTGCGGGTTTCATGGGTGTGGGCAAGCTTGAAGTGACGCACCTGCTCGGCGAAGGCCTGCGTCGGGGCCATGCCCAACGCGCCCAGGCTAGAGCCTGCAAGGCCGATACCGGCGACCTTGAAGAATTGACGACGGCTGAGATCCATCGTGCACTCCTGATCAGGTGGAACCCGGTACTTGAGCCGGGTTTTTTCTGGACAATTACGGGTGCGGCAGAAAGCCTGCCGACTTTTTCACTGTAGACAAAGACCATACGATCTGTGTGAAAACCGACCGTCGGCGACAATCGGTCAAGCGCTGAGAAACCGTGGGAGCGAGCCTGCTCGCGAAGAGGCCCTGTCAGTTAAAACAAATATTGACTGACACACCGCCTTCGCGAGCAGGCTCGCTCCCACAGGTTTTGTGTGCTCCCACCTGGCCATGGGCTTAGAATGGCCGGCAGGACCAATCCCGCCTTCACGAGACCGCGCATGACTTTCGATTTTGATCAGGTATTCGACCGCCACGACACCGGCAGCACCAAGTGGAGCCGCTACCCGGCCGACGTGCTGCCCATGTGGGTCGCTGACATGGATTTCGCCGCGCCACCGGTGGTGATCGAAGCTTTGCAACAACGTTTGCTGCATCCACTGGTGGGTTACAGCGTCGCCCAGGACAACCTGCGCGAGGCCATCGTCGCCGACCTTTGGAACAAATTCGCCTGGAAGGTCAAACCGCAAGAGCTGATCTTCCTGCCGGGCGTCGAGTCGGGCTTCAACATGGCTTTGAAAGCACTGGTGCAGCCACAGCAGAACGTCGTGGTGCAGGTGCCGAATTACCCGCCGCTGCGCCACGCGCCGGGCCATTGGGGCATGAACAAGGTTGAACTGGAATTCGTCGCCCAGGCCGACGGCACTTACGCCACGCCGCTGGACGTGCTGCGTGAATCGCTGACCTGCGGTGGCGCGTTGTTGTTGAGCAACCCGCACAACCCGATCGGCAAAGTGTTCGGCCGCGAAGAGCTGCAAGCCGTGGCCGACATCTGTGTGGCGCAGGACGCCTGGATCATCTCCGACGAAATCCACGCCGAGCTGTGCTTCGACGGTCGCGTACATATTCCGACCGCGTCCCTGAGCCCGGAAATCGCCCAGCGCACCATCACCTTGATGTCGGCGAGTAAGGCGTACAACATCGCCGGTCTGAAAACCTCGTTCATGATCATCCAGGACGCCGCCCTGCGCGAACGCGTCAATCACGCCCGTTGCGGCATGGTCGACAGCGTCAACCCGCTGGGCATGGAGGCCACCCGCGTCGCTTATAGCGAAGCCGGGCCTTGGCTGGCCGAGCTGAAAACCTATCTGCAGGCCAACCGCGATTATCTGGTGGACGCGGTGCGCAGCCGTTTGCCGGGCGTGACCATCAATGTACCGCAGGGCACCTATCTGGCCTGGCTCGATTGCTCGGCCCTGGATCTGCCCAACCCGCAGCAGTTTTTCCTTGAACAGGGCAAGGTAGGCCTCAGTGCCGGTCTGGATTTTGGCGATCAAAACCAGCAGTTCGTGCGCCTGAATTTCGGCTGCCCGCGTGCGCTGCTCGAAGAAGGCATTGCGCGGATGGAGCGGGCTCTGGCCAACCGCTAACCCGCCCCCCCATGTAGGAGCTGCCGAAGGCTGCGATCTTTTGATCTTGTCTGTTAAAAACAAAATCAAAAGATCGCAGCCTTCGGCAGCTCCTACGTTGAGTCAGCGTTCACAAAAAAACCATCGCAAATCCGATCGAACTCACGGCAAACACCCCGGGTCAACCGCCCATACCTGCCATGTGACTCGGAGACTGACGATGACCGATTACCCAAAACCACCCTTCCCCGCGCAGGCGCAAACCGTTCCCGGTTCGCAACGCAAGATGGAGCCCTATCCAGACTGTGGCGAGCAGAGCTACGTCGGTTCCGGGCGGCTGGCCGGCAAGATCGCCTTGATCACCGGCGGTGACAGCGGCATCGGCCGTGCCGTGGCGATCGCTTTTGCCCGTGAAGGCGCTGACGTTGCGGTCGCTTATCTCAACGAACACGAAGACGCCAAAGAAACCGCACGCTGGGTCGAACAGGCCGGGCGCCAATGCCTGTTGCTGCCAGGCGATATCGCGCAGAAGGCCCAGTGTCAGGCGCTGGTCGATCAAACCGTTGAACGCTTTGGTCGCATCGATGTGCTGGTCAACAACGCCGCGTTCCAGATGACCCACGAAAACTTCGAAGACATCCCCGATGACGAATGGGTGATGACCTTCGATGTCAACATCACCGCCATTTTCCGGCTGTGTCAGGCAGCGATCAAACACATGCGCCCCGGCGCGTCGATCATCAACACCAGTTCGGTCAACTCGGACATGCCCAAACCGAGCCTGCTCGCCTACGCGACCACCAAGGGCGCGATTGCCAACTTCACCGGCGGCCTGGCGCAAATGCTCGGGCCGAAAGCGATCCGCGTGAACTGTGTCGCGCCAGGGCCAATCTGGACGCCGCTGATCGTCTCGACCATGCCCGATGAAGAGGTACAGAACTTCGGCGGCAACACCCCGCTCGGTCGGCCCGGCCAACCGGTGGAGGTGGCACCGATCTATGTGCTGCTGGCCTCGGACGAAGCCAGTTACATCACCGGCCAGCGCTATGGCGTGACCGGCGGTAAGCCGATGCTGTGACAGCACGCGAGAAAAACTGAACCCGCCGGCATGACGCCTCTCAATACTTTAAGAGTAACGATCAGGAGGCTGTCATGTCCGCGCCTATCACCAAACGTCTCAACCTCCTCGCCCTCGCTTGGACAGGTATCCGTCGCGACAACGCATCGTGACATTCATTGTATGGGTCGCCGTGCTCGGCGCAGTGCTGCTGACTCTGGCCCTCACCTCGTCGTACCTGCGCTGGATGCCGGTCACTACCTCGGCCGTGTGCCTTCTGCTGGGGATCGGCATTGGCCCCAGTGGCCTTGATCTGCTGAAACTGTCGGTCGATAACGCCTCGCAGTGGATGGAGCACCTGACAGAAGTCGCGGTGCTCTTTTCGCTGTTTGTCTGCGGGCTGAAACTACGTTTGCCCCTGCGCGACAAGCGCTGGCGAATCGCATTCGGCCTGGCCGGGCCGGTGATGGTGCTGACCATCGCCGGCGTATGCGCGTTGTTGCACTGGGGGTTGCAATTGCCGTGGGGGCCGTCGTTGTTGATTGGCGCAATTCTGGCGCCGACCGATCCGGTACTCGCGGCTCTGGTGCAGGTCAACGATGCGCGGGATGTCGACAGTGTGCGCTTCGGCCTGTCCGGCGAGGCAGGACTCAATGACGGCATTGCCTTCCCCTTTGTATTGCTTGGCATGTTGCTGCTGGACGGCTCCGGGCATCCCGACGAGTGGCCGAACTGGATTTTGCACAGCCTCTTGTGGGCGGTGCCGGCCGGGCTGCTGACCGGGTACTGGATGGGTCGCGGCATCGGACGCCTGACGCTGTCCATGCGCTTGCACAACGACGACAGCACCCTGAGCCCCAATGATTATCTGGCCTTGGCGCTGATCGCTCTGGCCTATGTGGTAGCTGAATCCATCGGTGGCTACGGGTTCCTGTCGGTATTCGCCGCAGGGCTTGGCTTGCGTCAGGTGGAAGTGAAGTCGACCGGCGCCAGCCAGCCGCCCGCCGAACATCTGGTGCAGCCGGTGGTCGGCCACCAGAACGTCGAGCCGCAACACGCGGTACATGGCGACACTGAGCAACTACAGAACAGCCAGGTCGCCGCCGGCATCATGATGGGCGACATGTTGTCGTTCGGCAGTCTGGTCGAACGGGCAATGGAGGTGTTTCTGGTAACGCTGCTCGGCGTGGTGCTGGTGACACATTGGGACTGGCGGGCCTTGCTGGTCGGCGGCGTGTTGTTCTGCGTGATTCGCCCGGTTTGCGTAGCGCTGATGCCATGGGGTTCGTTGCTGGAGGGACGACAGCGGTTGTTGATCGGCTGGTTCGGTATCCGCGGAATCGGCAGTCTTTTCTATTTGTTTTATGCCTTGAATCATGGCCTGAGCGACTCGGTTGCGGCGCTGTGTACCGACATCACGCTGTCTGTCGTGGCGCTTAGCATTTTGCTGCACGGGATCAGCACCCAACCGATCCTTGCTCGTTATGAACAACGCAAGCATCAAAAGCCCTAGAAAATCTTCTGCAAAAAAATGGATCTCTGCGTAAAGGTCGATGGTCACAACCATAACCCCCCGCTGGCCCGGTCCGACGGGGTCCGGCAGGTTCGGTTCCCCTGCGGCGACAAGCCTATGAAAAGGAATCCTTGAAAACTTAAGGTCACGGTCATGAAAGAATGCTCGACTCCTGCGCAAATCAAGGCTTGCAGAGCGTTGGCTCTGGAGCGCAATCGTCAATTGTTCGAAGAAGCGCAGGCGCTGAATCGGGCGGCTCATGAGTTACTCGAAACCGGGCAACTGGATGTCGAACAGTTTGAGCAATACAGGGCGTTACGCCGAAAAGCCGATGTGAAGTTTGCCGATGCAATTGAGCATCTGTGCGTGCTGAATGAAGATTTCCCACCGATTCCGATGTCGGTGCAGAACTCGCAGGGGCTGCGGCGGCAGCTTGAGACCACCGAGTGACCGAAGCGAAGAAAAAGCCCGGCTGTTGAAAACCGGGCTTTTTCTGTCCGGCACTCATCCCCCCGGATTGGTCACCTGAATAAACACCGCATAACTCCCCAACACCACCCAAAACGTCGCAAAGATCCATGGCGTGCGCACCGAGAACAGCAGCGACTTGCGATAACCCTTGTGGCTCGATTCCGTCTCGCTGAACAGCGGCGACTCGTCATAGGCCAGCCCCATTAACGGCTCGCTGAGCAGCAAATGACTCTGTTTGAAGTGCCAGTGATCGATGATGTCATACGCTGCGCGAATCCCCGGCCAGGCGTTGAGCGAGCTGAGCAGACCGAGCAGCGCCAGGAACGGTGGCACCACCAGCGTAAACAACTTGCCCCACTCCGGGTTGAGGTTGGACATGCACGATGCAAAGGCAATCACCAGAAACGACTGCGCCGCCAGATAGGCATCGGTGCGATTGGCGAGGATGCTGGTTTCGTACTGAATCTCACGGCGATAGAAATCCAGTCGTTCCTTGGGTGAGCCGAACATCTTGGCGTCATGTTCGGTCAGGGTTTCTTCAGCGGTGGGCTGAGTCAAAATGCGAGGCACGGGACGCACGCTCCGAAGCAGGAAAACGTTTAGAAGCGCTCTGCCACGGACAAGTTCAGCCGGATTCATTTCATCGACTGAGCAATGATCTCCACCAGATTCAATTGCGTGAACGGCTTGGACAGACGCGGTAATTGCGCCGAAAAACCCTCCAGACGTTCGGCGTAACCCGTGGCGAGGATGATCGGCAGATCCGGTTTGAGCAGACGCACCGCATGCGCCAGTTGCGCCCCGCTCATGTGCGGCATTGCCATGTCTGTGATCATCAGGTCAATGACCTCGCCTTGATCGAACAACGCCAGGGCCTGGGTGCCGGACGTGGCGCTGACCACGCGGTGGCCGAGGTCTTCGAGCAGCAGACTGGTGCTGGTCATTACCAGCGAGTCATCGTCCACCACCAATACGCTGAGGCGTGGCACCGCGATGGATTCGGTCGGCGGATACACAGGCTTGGCCCTTTCGCCCTCGACGGCCACGGGTATCCACAGTTCAGCCGTGGTGCCTTGCGTTTTCTCGCTCTTGAGGATAAAGCGGCCACCGAGTTGCTCGATAAAACCATAGACCATCGACAACCCCAATCCGGTGCCCTTGCCCACGCCCTTGGTGGTGAAAAATGGATCCTTGGCCATGGCCAGCGTGTGCTCATCCATCCCTTCACCAGTGTCGGTCAGGCTCAGGCAGACATATCGACCCGCCGCCAAGTCAGAATGACCGAGTTCAAACACGACTTCCGGCTGCGCCTTGATGATGACACTGCCACCCTCAGGCATGGCATCGCGGGCGTTGGTCGCCAGGTTGAGCAAGGCGAGCTCCAATTGATTGGTGTCCGCCAGTACCGGTTCAAGGTTTGCGGGAAACTGCGTCTCGATGCGAATACCCGGCCCCAGTGAGCTGCGCAACAGCCCGGTGATGCCTTGCACCAACAGTGGAATGTCGACCGATTCGGTCTTGAGTTCCTGACGGCGGGCGAACGCCAGCATGCGCTGGGTCAGCGACACACCGCGCAAAGCGCCTTGCGTGGCGTTTTCCAGCAAGCGTCTGATCTTCGCGTCGTCACCGACGCGCTTCTGAACGATCTCAAGGTTGCCGAGAATGACCGTCAGCAGATTATTGAAGTCGTGGGCAATACCGCCGCTGAGCTGACCGATGGCTTGCATCTTCTGCGCCTGGGCCAGCGCCTCGCGAGTCTTTTCCAGGGCGACTTGCGCCTCATGGGCCTCGGTGACGTCACGGGTAATCTTGGCAAACCCGAGCAACGTACCGGTTTCCCCGCGAATCGCATCGACCACCACATGCGCCAGAAACCGCGTGCCGTCCTTGCGCACGCGCCAGCTCTTGTTCTCGAAGCGACCTTCTCGTGTAGCGATCTCCAGCGCCCGCAGCGGCTCGCCGCGCTCACGATCTTCGGGGGTATAGAAAATCGAAAAATGCTGACCGATGATTTCCTCCGGCGGGTAACCCTTGATCCGCTGCGCGCCCTGATTCCAGTTACTGACTCGCCCTTCAGGGCTGAGCATGTAGATCGCATAGTCGGTGACGCCCTGCACCAGCAGGCGGAACTGTTGCTCGCTCTGCTTGAGGGTTTCTTCCGCCATCTTGCGGTCGGTCAGGTCGCGAGTGATCTTGGCGAAACCCAGGAGTTTGCCGCTCGGATCAATGATCGGATCAATGACCACGTGTGACCAGAAGTTCGTGCCGTCCTTGCGCACCCGCCAGCCCTTGCCTTCGAAGCGTCCTTCACGGATCGCCGTGTCGAGCGCCCGTTGCGGCAGGCCGGCCGCGCGATCATCAGCGGTATAGAACCGCGAAAAATGCTCGCCGAGGATTTCCGCCTCCTCGTAACCCTTGAAGCGCTTGGCGCCGGAGTTCCAACTGGTGATGATGCCGTCCGGGTCGATCATGTAGATCGCGTAGTCGACCACCGCGTCGATCAACAGCCGAAAGCGCATCTCTTCGATCGCCACGGACTTGTTCTTTTCGCTCATTACATTCACCGCACAAAGTCATGGGCAGGAGTATGCGGCAATCCGGACATTTGGGAAGCGACCGGTTCATGCTGGATGGCCCACCAACGCGGCAACAGTTGTTTGATCCGGCTCTCGGCGAAGCGATCGTCGATCAGCATCACCACGCCGCGATCCTCGCGGGTGCGGATAACGCGCCCTGCGGCCTGCACCACTTTCTGCACGCCGGGGAACAGATAGGTGTAGTCGTAACCGGCACCGAAGATCGCCGCCATCCGCCGTTTCAACTGTTCATTGACCGGGTTGAGCTGCGCCAGCCCCAGCGTGGCGATGAAGGCGCCGATCAACCGCGCGCCGGGTAAATCGATGCCCTCACCGAAGGCGCCGCCCAATACGGCAAAGCCGACGCCCTGGCTATCGGCGGTGAACTGATCGAGAAAGGCCTGCCGCGCGCCCTCGACCATGCCGCGCGATTGCTGCCACAGGGTGATGTGCGGATGCCGCTCGGCCAACAAGGTCGCCACCTGTTGCAGGTAATCGAAACTGCTGAAGAACGCCAGATAATTGCCCGGCCGTTCACTGAACTGACGGGCGATCAGTTCAACGATGGGAGCCAGAGACGCCTGCCGATGATTGAATCGCGTGGAGATGCGGCTGACGATCTGCACCTGTAATTGCTCGGCGCTGAACGGCGACTCGACGTCGATCCACACGGTGTCGGCCGGCGTGCCGAGCAAGTCGGCGTAATAGTTGCGCGGGCTGAGCGTGGCGGAAAACAGTACGCTGCTACGCGCAGATTTCAGGCGCGGACCAATAAATGCCGCGGGCACCACGTTGCGCAGGCACAGCTGAGACAGCGGACGTTTGCGGTCGAGGTCGCGTTTACTGATGTCGAACAGGTAATGCTCGTCGTACAGCTCCGCCACCCGGCCAAATTGCAGCAGGTCGAAGTAGAAGTTCTGCAAGCCACTGTCCAGCCCTTGCGGATGATCATTGAGGTAATCGCCGATGGCTGAGCAACACAGGGAAATCGCCTGAAGCAGTTTTTCCGGGGCTTTATCGTAGGCCTGATACGCCGCCCGTTGCGGCGCATGCAGCGCATTCCATTCGCGGTTGACCCGTTGCAGGGACTTTTTCAGCGCTTCGGGGGCGGTTTTGCGCACACCGCCCAGCGTCGCCTGATCAAGGCTGGCGCTGTACATCTGCCGGCCGCGCTCGACCAGGTTGTGCGCCTCGTCCGCCAACACCCCGACCTTCCACTGATTGAGCTGCGCCAGACCGTACAGCAGCGCGCTGAAATCAAAGTAATAGTTGTAATCGGCGATCACCACATCAGCCCAACGTGCCATTTCCTGGCTCAGGTAATACGGACACACCGTATGCTGCGCGGCGACTTCGCGCATCGCGGCCTGATCGAGCAGCTTGATGCGACTGGCCGCTTCCCGGGCGGCGGGCAGACGATCATAGAAGCCTTGGGCCAAGGGGCAGGATTCACCGTGGCAGGCCTTGTCCGGGTGTTCACAGGCCTTGTCCCGGGCGACCATTTCCAATACTCGCAGCGGCAAGGTCTCGGATTGATCGAACAACACCTGACTGGCATCCAGCGCCAGTTTGCGCCCGGGCGTCTTGGCGGTCAGAAAGAACACCTTGTCCAGTTGCTGCGGCGCCAGCGCCTTGAGCATCGGGAACAGCGTGCCGAGGGTTTTGCCGATGCCGGTTGGCGCCTGCGCCATCAGACAACGGCCGGTACTCACCGCTTTGAACACCGATTCGGCCAGATGCCGTTGGCCGGGACGAAAGTCCGGATGAGGAAAGGCCAGATGCTGCGCGGCCAGATTGCGGGCGTCGCGGTGGGCCATTTCCTGCTCGGCCCAATAAAGGAACAAGCTGCATTGCTGCTCGAAAAAGACCTGCAAGGCCTCGGCGCTGAAGGCTTCGACCAGGCAGGTTTCCTTCTCGCTGACGATGTCGAAATACACCAGCGCCACGTTGATCTGCGCAAGATCGAGTTTGCGACACATCAGCCAGCCGTAGACCTTCGCTTGCGCCCAGTGCAACTGGCGGTGATTGGGCGGTTGCTTGCTCAGGTCGCCGCGATAGGTTTTGACTTCTTCCAGGCAGTTCTGCGCCGGATCGTAGCCGTCCGCCCTGCCCTTGACCTTCAACTGGCGAAACTCACCTTCGAGCGCCACTTCGCTCTGGTACTGGTCATTGCGCCGCGAGGCCACTGTGCGATGGCCGGCAATGCCCTCCAGCGCCGTGGGTGATGGGGTGAAACGCAGGTCGAGGTCGCCGGTCTTGGCAGTGAACTCGCACAGCGCCCGCACCGCAATGCTGTAGCTCAAGCGCTATGCTCCGCCCATTGCACGTAACACACGGCCACTGGCATCTGGTGCTCGTGACAGAACTCCAGCCAGCGCAGTTGATTGTCCTGCAAACGGTCGCCCGGGCCTTTGACTTCGATCATCCGGTAGGTTTTGTGCTGTGGCCAGAACTGGATCAGGTCCGGCATCCCGGCGCGGTTGGCCTTGATGTCGAGCAGCAAACGGTTGAACCAGTGTTTGAGGTGTTCGGCGGGCAGGCAGGCCAGCGCTTGCTCAAGCAGCGCTTCATTCAAGGCGCCCCAGAACACGAACGGCGACTGCACGCCCCACTTGGCGACAAACCGCGCGCGGATGGTGTCGGCATAACGGCCGTCATCGAGTTCGGCGAGGCAAGCGTCGAACAGATCGGCACGGCGCTGCTGGAAATCTTCATTGAGCAGATCCACCGGGCCACGCTGGAACGGGTGAAAAAACGCCCCCGGCAGCGGCGCAAAAATTGCCGGCCAGCACAACAGACCGAACAATGAGTTGATCAGGCTGTTTTCCACGTAATGCACCGGGCCGTCGTCGTCATGCAGATGCGCCTGCACGTAAAACTCCACCGACAGCGCCGGATCAGTGCGCGGCAAGTGCAGATCGAGACGTTCTACCGGTCGAGGCGCCAGCCGTTTGAGTGGCGGGCCACCGAGCTTGCGGCGCAGTCGCGGCACCATGCGCTGCAAGCCTTGCTGCTCGGTGGCGCTTTGCGGTGCCTGCTCGGCGAGCGTGGCGATTTCCAGCGCCAAAGCGTATTCACTGCAACGCTCAAGGACGCGGATCATCCGCAATCGGGCGCCGGGATAGGCGCAATTGCGGTAAATGTTCAGGGCCAGGGCGAACTCGGTGATGCGCTCACAGTACTGACCGATCTGGAAAAGTACCTTGTTGCGCCGACGCTGCAGCCACGGGTTGTCGAAGTGCAAGGCACTGACTTGCTCGACAATGGTTTCCAGCGGTTCGCCAGCTTCGAAACGTAATTGGCAGTTGTGCAGAAACAGGCAGGCGTCGACGTCCTCACGGCTGCGCAAGCCTCGGGAATCGCCGCTGAACTCGACTTTCTCGTAGGTGAAGATGCCGAGGTCAGCCAGCACGAACTCGGACCAATCCTGATACAGGTTGCCGAAGAACATCAGGCGCAAGCGATCGCAAAGGTCCATGATGGCCAGGCTGAACAATCGATCTGCAAGCGCCGGTGCCCATTCGCGCAAACTGCGCGGTTCGGCGAATTGCTCGGCAAGCATCGGCAGCCAGTCGTCCTTGCGCCCCTTGGGTTGTTCGATAACGTCGGCGAAGGCTTGCAGAATTTCGGCCTTGAGCAATACGTCGAAGAGTTCGGCAATCGCCAGTGGGGCGTGTTCGTCGATCCAGCCCTGATCCAGCAATGGCTGCGCCGCGTGGGCGATATCGCCGATTTCCACATAGTTGAGCTTGCTCGCGCGAAAATGCACACCCTTGCGCATCACCATTCGCACCAGCAAGCCCTGCGAGGCTTTGGGCAACGCTTTGAAATCGTGAATAAATGCCAGCTCGTGTTCGCTCATCAAATCGGCGTAGCGAAGCTCAAGCCAATCAAGCACTTGCCGGAAGTTGTTGAGGTAATAGAACGGATCATCGAGGGGATTGGCAGTCACGGGGATTCAGGGCCATGGCGAGCGAGTACTGGTTATGCGTACAGATAACAGCTCTGCCCGCCCCGGCGCAAACGGAAAAAGATCAATGGCATTTTTTCACCGGCCTATCGAACTTTTTCCGGCGCTATGGCACCAACCGCGTTAGAACACCGACAATGCTCGGTATCACAGCGAATGAGGAATTAGACGTGGGTATCAAAATCAAGACTCTGGGCATCCCGTTGGCGGTAGCTGCCCTGCTGGCATTGGGCGGTTGCTCGACCCAGACCGTGGTCACCTTGCAGAACGGCACCCAGTATTTGACCAAGGACATGCCGAAGACCAAAACCGACGACGGCTTCTATGAGTTCGAGGATATTTCCGGCGCCAAGGTGAAAGTGCGGGCCGATGAAGTGGCCACGGTGCGCAAGGAAGACTGACGAAGCAATACCCCTGTAGGAGCTGCCGAAGGCTGCGATCTTTTGATTTGCAAGTTCAAGATCAAAAGATCGCAGCCTTCGGCAGCTCCTACAAAAACATCATTGATCGACAGTCATGCCCGGGATGCTGTTGTCGCAGTTCAAGTACGTTCCGCCACGCTTGGCCAGTTCGCCCTGCAAACGCTGGCAACGTTCCAGATCCTGCTGCGCCATGCGATCGATGCTCAGGTTGCCGGTGGTTTGTGGCTGCTTGCCATCGCCCAGACGAATCGTCACGAACGGTTGTTCGGGCTGGATCTGAAAGCGGCTTTTCTCTTCAACCGGTTCAACCACCTCGGTTTTCGCCGGGCTCGGCAACTGATCGGTGGTGACGCCATAACGGCTCAGAATCGAGCTTTGAGGCAGATCGGCCCAGGCATTGGCCGCTAACAGCGCCAGTCCCGCTACACCAACATACCCCTTGAAACCTTTCACGATTGAATCTCCTGTGCTCAATGGCGGCTAGCTATAGAACGTGTGTGCACGTGCTGGCTTTAGGCCGCATTTTCTGTTTGCACAGGGTTTGAGTCGGAGAATGGCTGACAAGTCACGTCAAATACACTTTGTGGCGAGGGGATTTATCCCCGATCGTCTGCGCAGCAGTCGTAAAATCCGGGCAGGCGGTGTTTCAGGCCTGCCACGGTCGGCGCAATTGGGGTTGCTACGCAACCCATCGGGGATGAATCCCCTCGCCACAGGTTATCGATGTGTCAGGCGATCACGATGCCATCGCCACTCAGGCTATTCAGCGCAACCCCAACCAATGTCACAGAATCGCCGCCAAACTTCAGCACCGTATCCTGCCCGACCGCCGTGGCGTGGGCGCGGAAGTCGTCGTTCGGCAACACACCCTGCACGCCAAGGAACACCAGTTTGTCGTTGGCGGTAAAGCCGACCACCCGATCCTGCCCGAACGCGCCATTGAACAGGAACGTATCCGCCCCGCCACCCGACTCCATCAGATCATTGCCGGCGCCACCGACAAACACATCGTTGCCCGCGCCACCAATCAAGTGATCGTTGCCATCGAGTCCAAACAACCAGTCGCCGCTGGCATTAGCCTTGAGTGTGTCAGCGCCGTTGCTGCCCTTCACGCTCGACTCATAGGCCGTGACATTGTTGCCAACCTTCAAGCCGCTGGCCGTGACGCTGTGGGTCACATCATCCTTGAACAACCCCCAGAGAAAACCCGGTTCCTTGGTGACAATGGCGCCGATGTCGCGGGTGATGCTGATCCCGCCACTGGCATCGCGAATGTACAGATTGCCCGCGCCGTCATTGGCAAAGTCGAAGGTGTTCACCGACTTCTGCAAGTCCAGCGTATTGCTGCCCTGCCCGCCAAGGATCATGTTGTAGCCGCCGCCATCACGGAAGGTGTCGTTGCCGGCGCGGCCTTCCAGATAGTCGTTGCCGCTGCCGCCCTGGATCAGGTCATTGCCGTCGCTGCCGATGACGAAAGTGCTGCCCTTGTGGGTCTCGGCGTTGCGGTTCAGATCCTGCACCCAGGTGTTGGCCCGCGCCGGGTCTGACAGGTTGGCGACGATGATCGTCGAGTCCTTGCTGGTCAGGTCATAGAACTTTGACTCGACGATCCGGTTCATGCCGTCGCCATAAGCCGTCGGCAAGTGCGAGATCCACGTCGGAATATTCAGGATCGAAAACGGCAGCACATTCCATGCGTTCGAAGCGTAGTGATCGTTGAAGCTGACGATGTTGTCGGTGGCCGATTCCTTCGGTGCATCGTGAACGCCGACCGAGGCGCCGGTGAAGGTCGAGCCGTCGAGGGCGCGGAATACCGGGTCGTTTTCGTAGCCGACGTTGAGCACCTTGTCGGTGCTGCTCTGGGTTGGCGAGGCGTAGGCGATGTAGTTGGAGTCGGCAAAGAACCCGCCCCACTTGCCGCCGCTCAAGTCCGCCATGCTGTTGACCGCCAACCCGCCGAGGCTGTGGCCGCTGACCAGCACATCTTTACCGGTGAGGCCGTTGGCCTTGGCGAACGCCATCACGTCATTGAGCAGATTGCCGAACGCTTCACCGACGTAATTCTTGGCGTAGTCCTTGGGGCCGAATGCCGCAAGCAGGTCGTTGATCACGTCGCCAATCGAATCGCCGATGAGGATTTCTCGCGGGCCGCTGGTGCCGCGAAAGGCAATGCCCAGTTCGGTGAGATGGCCCTGGGCGTCGTATTTGCCGAGGATTTCCACCTGAGCGCTGGTGTATCCGGCCTTCTCGCCGAAGAAGGTTCCGCGCGCGTCGGTCTTACCGTCGTAACCCAATTGCGAGGCAGTGATCGGCGTCCAGCCAGCCTTTTTCACGGCCTCAAGGGCGAGTTTTTCGGAATCGGGGTTCCAGGGAATGCCGGGGATAACGCCTTGTGAATCGGTGCCGCCAATCAGCGCGGTGACCAGCGTGGCCGGCAGGCCCAGGCCGAAGCCGTTGTGCTGATAACCGGCGGCAAAGCCGTTATCGAGGTTGTGGTAGGAATACAGCGTGATGGCCATGGCGTCGCTGAACAACGCCTTGGAATCGGCTGTACCGAAGTTTTTGTAGTCATACACACCCATTGCCATTGCCTCTCTTTTGTTGGAATTGTCAGAGATAGCTCACAGCCAGGGCGCCCCTCGCGGGACGCCCCGGAGCATTTCGATACAACACTACTTAACGCGGACACTGTAGGAGCTGCCGAAGGCTGCGATTTTTTGACTTTGCTCTTTAAAGCAAGATCAAAAGATCGCAGCCTCGTTTCACTCGACAGCTCCTACAGGATTACTGTTCAGGCGAACACGAAACTTGCGTCCGACAGGTTAGCCACTCCAACCCCCACAAGGGTCACGGCAAACTCGCCAATCTTCAGCACGGTATCGCCGCCCGACTGCGAAGCATGCTGCTTGTAGTCGTAGCCCTGCCCCGCGCCTTCGACGCCCATGAACACCAGTTTGTCGCTGCCCTGATAGCCGTTGATGGCATCAAAGCCGAACGCACCGCTGAACAGGAAGGTGTTGTTGCCACCCACCGCCGTCATCACATCATTGCCGGCGCCGCCGACGAAGGTCACATGGCCCTTGTCGCTGATCAGCTTGTCGTCGCCGCCCAGCCCGAACAACCAGTCGCCGTCATTGGTGGCGTGCAGCGCATTGCCGTAGCCATCGCCGCTAAGCGAATGGTTGTACTGGGTCAGCTCGCTGCCATTGGTCAAACCCTTGGCCGTGACGCCCCAAGTGATCTCCTTGCTGCCCCACCACGACCCCGACTCCTTGCTCACCAGCGCACCGATATCGCGGGTCATGCTGATGCCGCCATAGGCATCTCGCACGTACAGCGTGCCGTCACCGTCGTTGGCGAAGCTGAAGTTCTGCAACGGTTTCTGTAGTTCGAAGGTGTTGTGGCCCTGGCCGCCAAGCAGGATGTTGAAGCCGCCGTCATCACGGAAACGATCATCACCGCCCAAGCCTTCAAGGAAGTCGTTACCCACCCCGCCCTTGAGCCAGTCGTTGCTTTGCGTACCGATGATGAACGTGCTGCCGGTGTGTGCCTCGCCGCTGCGACCCAAGTCCTCGACCCAGGTTTTACCCCGGGACGCTTCCTCCAGATTGGAGACGACGATGGTCGAGTCCTTGTGGGTCAGGTTGTAGAACTTCGAATCGATCACCCGGTTCAAGCCATCGGCATAGCCCAGCGAACTGTGGGCCGACCAGTTCAGCGGGTTGACGATGCTGAACGGCACCAGGTTTTGCGCGGTAGACGCGTAGTTGTCGTTGAAGTTGACGATGTTGTCGGTGGTCGAATCGTGCGGCTTGTCGTGCTTGCCCATCGACGCAGTGCTGAACGTGGTGCCGTCGAGCACGCGGAACACCGGATCGTTCTCGTAACCGATGTTCAGCACGTTGTTGCCGGTGCTGCTCTGAGTCGGCGAGGCAAAAGACACATAGTTGGCGTCTTTGAAGAAACCACCCCAATTGCTCGCGCTCAACTCCGCAACGCTGTTAACCCCGAGCCCGCCGAGGCTGTGGCCGCTGATCAGCACGTCTTTGGCGGCGATGCCATTGACGATGGCGAACGCCGCAACAGCCTTGAGCAAATTGTCGAAGGCGTTTTTTGCGTATTGCGTGGCGTAATCCGACGGCCCGACGGCGGCCAGCAGATTGTTTTTCAAGTCGCCGAAGGTGTCGCTGTAACCCAGCCCGCCCGTGCCACGAAAGGCAATGCCAATACCGATCAACTTCCCGGCAGCGTCGTACTTGCCGAGCACTTCGGCCTCGGCGCTGGTGAAACCGTCCTTCTCGCCGAAGAACGTGCCCTGCGCACCGACCTTGCCTTGGTATCCCAGGGCTGTCGCGCTGACCGGCTTCCAGGCAGTCCCCGGCAAGGCTTGCCCGGTCGGCGTGTAGGCATACAGCGTCAGGGCGATGGCATCGCTGTACAACGCTTTGCCATCGGCATTTTTGTAATCAAACAGTCCCATGTTGTGCTCTCTCTTCCTTCAAACAAGTGCTGGCAGTTCCCTCTGGAACGGCCAGCCCTCCTTTAGAACTGCCAGTCGAGGGTCAGACCCACACCGTGGTCTTTCTCGTTGCTACCGATCAACCCGTTGTAATCAAGGTTCACCCGCACATCGCGATTGAGCGCCAGCCCGGCGCGCACGCCGACCACCGCCGCATCACGATCCAGCGACACGCTCTGCACATTGAACGCGCTGTTGCCGTTGGCGAATGCCAGATGATTTTCAGAGTCGACGCTGCTCAGGTTGTGCTGCCAGCCCAGCGTCGCGCCCAGTTCCAGTTGATGCTTGTCCGACAGGGCAAACGTGCGCTTGGCGCGGACACCGAGGGTCGACAACACCGCATCGCGATTGTCTTCACCGCCCTTCAGTGCGGCGGCATCACCCTTCTCGGTGAAGCTGTCGCTGTTCAGGTGCACGTAAGCCAGATTGGCGAACGGCTCCAGGTTCATCGGTTGCAGACCCAGGTCATAGGCCGCTTCGGTGAACAGTTGCGCCGTGGTCGCATCGCGTTTGACCTTCTGCTTGCCGCTGACGTCGCCGAATTGCAGATCACGCTTCACGTCGATGCGATGCCAGCTATAGGCGCCACCAACGGTCAAACGCAGTGCATCGATTTCATGGCCCAGATACGCACCCAAGTGGTAGCTGTCGACGGATGCCGACGAATGCGTGCCACTGCCCATGCTCAACGAGCTGTCGCTATAACCGGTAACGAAACCGAGGCGAGTATCTTCAGCGATCAAGCCGTCGACACCGGCCAGCAAGCCACCGATGGAACTGTTGGAATCGGCATAGTCATGCCCGCCATCGCTTTTGCCCCAGGCACCGAGCACCTTGACCCAGGCGTTGCTGCGATCGTCAGTCGGCGCATTGGCGTCGAACAGATCACGCTCGCGCAGACGTTCGCCCACGGCATCGCGCAGGTAACGGCTGTCGTTGATCAACATCGTGCCGATGGCCGGATGAATCTCGCCGGACAACTGCTGGAAGGCTTGCTGCGCCGAAGCGGCATTTGGCGACAACAGCAGGGTTTCGAACAGCGCATTGCCCGCGCCCAAGCGCTCGGCAGCGGCACCGACAGCACGCTGGTTAGGCGTCAGGCCGACGCTGGCGAACGACGCGTCTTTCCGCCCCACCGCCAGTTGGATGCCGCTCGCCGAGTAAGCGAGCGTGCCGCCGAGGAACGCATAATCCGGCAGCACCTGACCGAAGCGACCTTCAATGCCGCCAGCCGCTTGCAGGATGTTGTATTGCGTACCGAGCAAGCTTTTGACTTCGCCGGTGGTCAGCAAGGTCGGGCTGTTTTCCAGCGACATGGTCACGGTGGCGCCTTCAATGACTGCTTTGCCAGTGGCGACGATCTGGTCGCTGCTGGTCGGCGACAGCTCTACCGCGTAGGTCGAACCCGGCGCGAAAGTCACGTCACCCGCCACGTTCAGGGTGCCGATCGAATTGCCCGGCGCCACAGTGCCGCCGCTGTTGACCGACAACGTGCCGATGCGGCCATTACCGCCAAGGATGCCGCCGTCATTGACGGTGACCGCCGATTGCAGCGAACCGTTGATGGCCAGTCGGCCCTGATTGACCAGGGTCGGGCCGCTGTAGGTGTTGTTGCCAGTCAGCACCAGAGTGCCGATACCTTGCTTGGTCAAACCGCCGTGGCCGGAAATGTCGTTGCGCCAGGTGTCGAGGCCGCAAGTGATGTCGGTGCACACACGCTCGGTGGGTTTGCCCTGATCGATGATCGCGCCGATGCCCGGCAGATCCGCAACGAACTGGCCGGAACCGTACGCCCCCTGAATACGAAACTCTTCAGGAATGTCCTGCTCGGTGACGAACATCGACGGGCCATCAATGCCCTTGCGCAGGTTGATCATACCCCAGCCGTACAAGGCGTCGATGCCCGGTGCGCCGAGGTCGGTGGCGGTGGTACGCAATACCGTGGCGACCTGATCGCCGGTCATGTACGGGAAGCGCTCCATCAGCACCGCCATGGAGCCGGCCACGTGTGGCGCAGCCATCGAGGTGCCGTTGTAATTTTTGTAGCCGGTGGTCAGGTTGTCGGCGTTGGTGCCTTCGATGATCGCGCTGTAGATTTTCGTACCCGGCGCCGAGACGCAGAAGCTCGCGGTATAACCGCAGCGCGAAGAGAACGTACTCATGATGTACGGATTGGCGCTGGCCAGATCCGGATTCTGTTGTAACGCGGCGACGGTGATCCAGTTCGGTGCGATATCCGGGACGAAATAGCCGAGGCCGGCGATGGCGTCCGGGTTATTGAGGTTGTAGTCGTTGCCGGCGGCGAAAATCGTCACGATCCCGCTGCGCGCGGCGGCGATGGCGCCGTCATAGGCGCCGCCGGGTTTGGTGCCGAGCAACGTGCGGATCTCGTTGAACTGCACCTGCGCGTCGTTGACGGTGAAGTGCGGGTACGCCGGGTCGCGGCCACCGAGGTCGAAACGGTCGGTGATGCCGATGCCCCAACTGTTGTTGATGATCCGCGCGCCGCTGGCGATCAGCGCGTCCCAACCGGCCTTGTACACCGCGCCATCGTTACCGCGAACGATGCCATCTTCCGGGCCCGGGTCGCCGTTGTCAGCGCTGATGATCTGCGCGCCGAACGCCACGCCGTGCATCGGCCCGCCGTCACGGCTGCCCGCCGCAATGCCGCCGACGTGAGTGCCGTGGGCGCCGAGCTTGCCGTCAGAGCCAACCGAGGGCGAACCGTCATAGCGGAACGCATCCCCGGCTTTCACCGGAATGTACGGGTCGGTGTATTCGCGAATGCCGCTGGTGACCAGGGTGATGACTTTGTTACTGCCGGAAAACTCCGGGTGCGCGGCGTAAACCGGCTGGTCGAAAATGCCCAGTTTTACGCCTTTGCCGGTGTAGCCAGCAGCGTAGGCATGATCGGCACCGATGGCACCCAAACCCCAGTCAGCCTGGAATTCGGCGCTACGCCAACTCGTCGGATCGCCCGTGCGACCACTTTCCACATAGGACGCAGCGTGCGCGGAGCCCATGGTGGTGAGTGCGTACAACACGGCGCAAGTCAGCGTTTTCAGGGCAAAGCGGCCACCCGTTTGCGCGGGGGTATTGTTGTTGTTCATCCAGCGACCTTCCTTAGTGATGTTGCGAAAAATCCGTCTATCTCAAATGATGAGAATATCTTCCTGTGGCGAGGGGATTTATCCCCGATCGGCTGCGCAGCAGCCGCAAAACCTGCATCCGCGATTCCACTGGAAAATGCAGGGGCCGCTTCGCGCCCCAGCGGGAGCAAGCTCCCTCGCCACAGGTATGTGATCAACGGTGGTTCAGAACTGCCAGTTCAAGCTCAAACCAACACCGTGGCTCTTCTCGCGACTGGCCAGTTGTCCGTTGTAATCCAGGTTCACCCGCACGTCCTTGCTCAACGCCAGACTGGCCTGCACACCGACCAGCGCGGCGTCACGTACCAGTGCCGAACTCTCCACCGAGTACGGCGTGCCAGCGCTGGCAAAGCGCAGATGCTGCTCGGAATCGATATCGCTCAGGCTGTGCTGCCAGCCGAGATGGCCGCTGACATCCAGTGTCTGCTGCGCCGACAGGTTGAAGGTCTTGATCGCCCGCACACCGAGGGTGCTGAGCACCGCATCACGCTGATCGCCGGAGCTTTTCAGTGCGGCTGCGTCGCCCTTCTCAGTGAAGCCTTCGGTGTCCAGATGCACGTAAGCGAGATTGGCGAACGGTTCCAGCGCCAACGGTTGCAGGTGCAGTCGATAAGCCGCCTCGCCGAACACTTGAGTGGTCGCCGCATCAACCTTGGCTTTCTGTTTGGCGCTGACGTTGCCGTATTGCAGATCGCGCTTCACATCGGCGCGATGCCAGCTGTAGGCCGCGCCGGTGTTCAGACGCCAGGCGCCGATCTCGCGTCCGGCGTAAGCGCCGAGGTGATAGCTGTCGACTTTGGCTGACGAGTGCGTGCCCGAGCCCATGCTCAACGAACTGTCGCTGTAACCGGTGACCAGACCGATGCGGGTCTGGTCATCCAGTGCGCCGTCGACACCGGCCAACAACCCACCCAATGAGGTGCTGTAACCCGCCGTGTCATGGTTTGAATCAGTCGAGCCCCACGCCCCAAGTGCCTTGATCCAGCCGTTGTTTTGTTTGGCCGAGGCATCGTGCAGGCGTTCGCTCACGGTATCGCGCAACTGGCGGCTGTCGTTGATCAGCATCGTGCCCATCGCTGGGTAGATTTCGCCGCTCAGTTGCTGGAAGGCTTGTTGTGCGGAAGCTGCGTTCGCCGACAGCAGCAGGCTTTCGTAGACTGAGTTGCCCGCGCCCAAACCTTCGACGGCAGCGGCCACCGAACGCTGGTTCGGGGTTTGGCCGCCGCTGGCGAAGGACGTCGCGTTGCGTTCGATATCGAGTTGAATGCCGTTGGCCGCGTAATCGAGACTGCCGCCGATGAACAGGTAATCCGGCAGCACCGCACCGAACTGCCCCTGTATGCCACCGGCTGCTTGCAAGATGTCGTACTGACGGCCGAGCAGGCTTTGCGCCTCGGCGGTGCTGAGCAAGCTCGGGCTGTTTTCCAGCGACAGGCTGACCGTGGCGCCGCTGATATTTGCTGTGCCACCGGCGACGATGCGATCGCTGCTGGTCGGCGACAATTCAACGGCGTAGGTAGAGCCCGGCGCGAAGGTGACGTCACCGGCGACGTTCAAGGTACCGATGGAGTTGCCGGGCGCAACACGGCCGCCGCTGTTGGCGGTCAGCGAGCCGATCTGTCCGGAGCCACCCAGGGTGCCGCCGTTATTGACGGTAACCGCCGAAACCAGCGAGCCATTGACGCTTAACAGGCCGCCGTTGATCGTGGTCGGGCCGCGATAGGTGTTTTCCCCGGTAAGCAGCAAACGCCCTGCTCCGGACTTGATCAGGCTGCCCTGATAAACCCGGGTTGCCGCAGCAGCATCGCGGGCCATACCGACGGCATAATCCGTCTGATCCTGCTGACTGGCACCGGCGGCAACACCATTCTGCCAACCTTTGTCTTGCAAGGTCTGCTGCCAGGCGCTGTGTTCGGCGAGGTCTTCGCTCTGACGCTGGATCAGCGCCTTGTCGGAGATGTCATTGCTCCAGACATCGCTTTGCCCGGCCGCGAGATTGGCGTCAAACGCCCCGAGCAATTGCCCCGGCCCGCGCATCGCCCGGTTCAGGTTGGCCACGCCCCAGCCGACCCGCTCGCTGGGTGCATCGGTCACTGAGCCATCGAGTTGCGTGGCGGTGGTCAGCAGCACTTCGAGTGCCTGCTGATTGCTCATGTACGGGTAACGTTCCATCACCAACGCCAGTGCGCCAGTGGCGTGCGGCGCCGACATCGACGTGCCGGACTTGATCGCATAACCGCCGCCAGGAATCGTGCTGTCGATCTTCGCCCCGGGCGTGGTGATGCACCAGTACTTGGCGATGCCGCACTGGTTATACTTCTGCTGATTGCTCTGATCCAACCCGGACACCGCCAGCCAGTGGCCTTCAAGATCCGGCTGAAAGTACGGCAGCGCCGAGCGTACGCTGGCGTTCGGATAACCACTGTTGCCGGCGCTGAACACGTTGATCACGCCACGACGGGAAACATCGGCAGCCGCGTCGAGCCAGGTGCCTTTGTTGAAGTGCTGGGCGTAAGCGGCGTGCAGGTCGGCCAGTGTGCGGTAGCTGACATCCGGCGGCTGGCTGCCCCAACTGTTGTTGATCGCGCGCACGCCGGCATCGGCCAGTGCGTCGTACACCGCTTTGAAATAACGCGGATCGGGGTTGGGGCCGAACAGGAAACTGTCGTTCTTGTTGGTGTTGCCGACGTAGATCTGCGCGTTGTAAGCCACGCCGTGCATACCCGTGCCGTCACGGGACGCGCCCATGGTGCCGACCACGTGAGTGCCGTGGGAATCGTTGTTGGGGTTGAGGGTGCCGTCGACGTTGAACAGCGAGCCGTCAATGTAACTGCCGCTGGCCAGTACCGGGTGATATCGGTCAGTGGCGAACTCGGGATGGGCGGCATCGAAGCCGGAGTCGAGAGCGCCGATTTTCACGCCTTTGCCGGTGATGCCCGCCGCGTAAGCCTGATCGGCCTGCATGCGCTGAAGGCCCCAGTCACGCAGGAACTCGGCGCTGCGCCAACTGGCGGGATCGCCGGGTTTACCGGATTCCAGGTATTGAGCCTGGGCCTGGGAAACGGAAACTGCGAGCAACAGGGTGCCGACCGATATCGGCTTGATGCGTACTTCCATGTTCACCACTCACTTTCTTATTGTTGTGTAAGCGCTGGCGCAGGCTGGGATCTGTTGATCTTGATCTTCAAAACATAAAGTCAAAAGATCGCAGCCTTCGGCAGCGCCTACAGGGATTTGCGGTGTTATCGGGTTTTCGGGCCTTGTCCGAAGGCCTCATCCACCCGCGCCAGATCCTGTTCGTTCAAGGTCCCGGCGTAGTAATGCAACTTGGTCCAGGCCATCAAATAGTCGTACCGCGCCTGTGCCAGATCGCGGCGGGTGGTGAACAACTGCTGCTCGGCGTTCAACGCATCGAGATTGGTCCGTTCACCGCCGAGAATGCTTTGCTTGGTCGAAATCACCAGCGCTTCCGCCGAGGTGAGGGCTTTCTGGTAAGCGCGTAATTTATTCACTCCGGACAGGCAGGCGCTGAACTGACGACGCAGTTCAATCAGCGTCTCGCGGGTCTTGCCATCCAGTTCGTACTCGGCCTGTTCCATGCTGCGGCTGGCCTGACGCGTCGAGGCCGACACCCCGCCGCCGGCATACAACGGCACGCTGACTTCCAGGCCGATGGTGTTGGTTTCGTAGCGCTGGTTGTAGGTGTTGCCGCTTTCCGATTCGTTCTGCCGCATCGAGGCATAGGCGTTGATTTTCGGCAGATGCCCGGCACGATTGCGCTCTACCTCGTACCGCGCCACTTCCACGGCCTGACGTTGGGAGGCCAGGTTCGGGTTATTGCTGATCGCCATTTCGTGCCAGGTGTCGAAATTGGCCGGCATCAGCGCGAAGGTCTGGAAATTCTGATCCAGCGGCGCCAGATCGCTGATGTCCACGAAAGGTGCGCCAACCAGTGCGCCCAGTTCACGCAGCGCGGCATCCTGTTCGTTGCGCGCTTCGATCTCCTCAGCGGTCGCCAGCTCATAACGCGACTCGGCTTCGAGAATGTCGGTGCGCGTGCCTTCGCCCTGCTTGAACATGTGCTCGTTCTGCTGGAACTGCTGTTCGTAGGCCTTCTTCTTCGCTTGGGCGATATCGATCTGATCCTGGGCAAACAAGGCTTTGGTGTAGTTATCCAGCACCCGTACCAACAGTTCCTGGCTCTTGCCGCGAAAGTTCTCGTCAGCGAACAACGACTGCGCCACGCCCTTGCGATATGCCGCATAGGCTTCGTAATCGAGCAACGGTTGTTGCAGCGTCAGGGCCGAGCCGTAACTGCTGTAATTGCGCTCGTCCGTACGATTGCGCGCTCGTTCATCGAGGGACGTGGCCTTCGACGTATTGCGGCCCTTGTTATAGGTGTAACCGATTCGCGGCAGCAGCCCGGCGCGGCCAATGGCGCGGTTCTCCAGGCCGGCGTCACGCTCCTTGATCGCACCGAGGAACACCGGATCATTGCGCAACGCCTGTTCGTAGATCTCGAACGGCCCCATCGCCGCCACTGCCGAGTGACTCGCGAGCAGCATCAATGCCGCCCCGAGCATGGAAAGCTTATTCATACAGCCGGACATCCTTATTCTTCGGTCAACGCAGAGCCGGCCCGGTCGAGCAGCGGTTTGAACAGATAGTTGAGGAGTGAACGTTCACCGGTGCGCACAAACATTTCTGCCGGCATGCCGGGCTTGATCACCAGGCCATTGAGCTTTTCCATGGCCTGATCGCTGACGCTGCTGCGCAACACGTAGTACGGCACGCCGGTTTTCTCATCGACCATCTGGTCGGCGGAAATCAGGCTGACTTCACCGGGTACACGCGGGGTTTTACTCTGGTTGAACGCGGTAAACAGGATGTCCACCGGCAGGTGCGTGCCAACCTTGTCGATCAGGTTGATCGGCAAATGTCCTTCCACTTCCAGGGTGGTGCCTTGCGGAACGATCTCCAGCAGGGTCTCGCCCTGACGCACCACCGCGCCTTCGGTATGCACGCCCAGATTGACCGCCACGCCATCCGCCGTGGCGACGATTTCGCTGTGTTGCAGATCGAAACCGGCGGAGGTCAATTGTTCGGACAGAGTGACGCTTTTCAACTGCGCGTCGGCCAGTTGCGTGCGGACTTCCTTCTGATATTCCTCGCTGTGCTGTTGCAGTTTCAGGCGCGATTCGAGGATGCCCTGCTCCACGCGACCGCTTTCACCGGTGTTTTCCGCCAGTTGCTGCTGCACTTGCGACAGTTGGCGCTGATATTCCATCAAGCGGTTGCGCGGGATGTAGCCGTTGTCGGCCAGTGGTTGCAGGTTGCTCAACTGTTGTTGCAGCGAGTCCGCCTGTGCATTGAGGTCAGTGCGCGCGCGGCGCATACCGGCCAGTTGCGCAGTGGCGCCTTCGATGCTGGCGCGCAATCCGGCCTGCTCGCGATAGAACGCTTCGCGGCGGCTGCTGAACAACTGACGCTGACCTTCAAGGACCAACGCCAGACGCGGGTCCGGGTCGTTGCTCAACTCGGCCGGAAAGGTCACTTGCTTGAGGTTGTCACGCTCGGCCTGCCAGCGCGCCAGACTGGCCCAGGCCATGCGGTATTGCGCTTGAAGCGATTGCACATCGGCGGCGACTTGCGTCTGGTCGAGGCGAAACAGCGGTTGCCCCTGTTTCACGATTTCGCCTTCGCGCACCAGAATCCGGCTGACAACGCCGCTGCTCATCGACTGCACCGCTTTACGTTTGCCCGAGACCACCACAGTACCCTGCACCGGAATGCCCTGATCCAGCGGCGCCAGAGCCGCCCAAGTGAAGAAACTGCCGGCGCCGACAATCGCCAGAATCCAGCCCATACGCGCGAAGAACTTCGCATCGCGTTCCGGGCGTTCGGTGATGTACGCGTGTTCCATGCTCGCTTCGTTTTCAGTGTTCATGCTGACGCTGCTCATACACCCGAATTCCTTGTCGTGGGCTGGTACTGCCGACTCATGCTGAGCCCGCCCGGTGCTTGCGCAGTTTTCTCGCGAGGTTGTTCATTGGCGGCGCCAGACAGCGCCTTGAGCACGTCCTGACTGGCGCCAAAGGCTTGCAAACGCCCGTCGTTGAGCACCAGCAGCTTGTCGGCCTGGGCCAGCACCGAAGAACGATGCGTCACCAAAACAACGGTGGTGCCTTGGGCCTTGAGCTGGGCGATGGCGCTGGCCAATGCCGCTTCACCGACGGTGTCGAGGTTGGAGTTGGGTTCATCCAGCACCACCAGACTTGGCGTGCCGTACATCGCGCGAGCCAGTGCCACGCGCTGCTTCTGACCGCCGGACAAGCCGCTGCCGTCCTCACCCAGTTGCGTGTCGTAGCCTTGCGGCAGGCGCAGGATCATTTCGTGGACACCCGCCTGTTGCGCAGCGGCCACGACTTTCTGCGCATCGGCCTCGCTGAAACGCGCAATGTTCTCAGCAATGCTGCCGCTGAACAGTTCGATGTCTTGCGGCAAGTAGCCAATGTACGGACCGAGTTGGTCGCGATTCCAGCGATGGATATCCGCGCCGTCCAGTCGCACCGTGCCACCCAGTGTCGGCCACACGCCGACCAGTACACGGGCCAGCGTCGACTTGCCGGAGCCGGACGCACCCAGTACACCCAGCACTTCACCAGCGCCAAGGTTGAAGTTGACCATATGCAACGTCGCGGCACGCTGCCCCGGCGGGCCGGCGCTGACTTGCTCGAAGGTGATCTGGCCTTTCGGCGCCGGCAGCGACATGGCGTCATCACTTGGCGGGAAGGCTTGCAACAATGCGTCGAGACGCCGGTAAGCCAGCTTAGCCCCGCTCCACTGTTTCCACACCGCAATCAATTGGTCGATCGGACTCAGCACGCGACCCATCAGGATCGAACCTGCGATCATCATCCCGGCAGTCATGTCGCCCTTGATGACCAACAACGCGCCCAATCCAAGCACCAGCGATTGCAGGCATAAACGCAAGGTTTTACTCAGAGAACTGATCACGGCGCCGGTGTCGCTGGCCTGATTCTGCAGACCGAGAAAGCGCGAATGCACCTGGAACCAGCGTTTGCGCAGCGAACCGAGCATGCCCATCGCCTGAATGGTCTCGGCGTTGTGAAGGTGACTGGTGGCCAACTGGCTGGACTTCTGCGAGAAACCGGCGGCTTCGCCCAGCGGCTTTTTGGTCATGTATTCGTTGAGGCAGGCCAATGCGATCAGCAACAGCGCACCCGCAGTGGCAAGCACACCGAGCCAGACGTTGAACAGGTAAATCACGAACAGATACACCGGGAACCACGGCGCATCGAAAAACGCGAACAACGCAGGCCCGGTGACGAATTGGCGAATGTGAGTCAGGTCGCCCAGCGACTGGCCGGCGTTGCCTTCGCCCTTGAACAGGTTGCGTTCGAACGCCGCCTGATAGACCCGCAGGTTGAAACGGCGCTCCAGTTGGCTGCCGATACGGATCACGATAAAGCTGCGCACCACTTCCAGCAGGCCGATGAAAGCGAAGAAACCGACGACCATCAGCGACAGCATCACCAGAGTGGTTTCGTTCTGCGACGACAGCACCCGGTCATAGACCTGGAGCATATAGATGGAGGGCACCAGCATCAGCACGTTAATCAGTGCGGTAAAGCAGCCGACGCTGATCAGAATGCTTTTATAGTCACCCAATGCCTTGAATAAGGGAGCGGTGGCTGGGGCCTTCGCCATCTTCATTGATTCTTCCTGGTCAATATCTCTCGCCAACTCTGGGCGAGACTTGAATTAGTTATCCGCGCGATGCCGGAACTTGCTTTTCAGGTGGCCGCTTACACTTTCATAACAACTTCCGTTATTTCTTACGGTGCAGTTGCCATTAAAGAGCCTGCTTATAACCACGCAGCAGGGCCTTATATTAAAACTCTGTCAGCTACTTGATCATCACGACGATTGCGCAGTGCGTTGAAGTGTAATGACCAGGCCTGATTTCAAAGTCGTCAGGTAAAGCCCATCACGTTGTCGGCTGAAGAACTGAATTCTTGAGCCCTCCTTGCCGGTAATCGACAAACCGTCAGGATCCGGAAACCAACCGATCGGCACTTCCTCAAGCCATGCGCCCAGGCAGTCGGCGCCCTTGCCCAGCGTCTTGTTTGAAGCCAGTTCCACAAGGCAGGTATTCGAAGGCTTGTCTTGCATTTTTTGTGCTTCGGGCGAGTCGCCCCGAGCCGACAAGGTCGCCTGCCACTGACCGGCGAATACCGAGGGTTCTTCGAGTCTCAGGCTGCTTGCCATGCTTGTTTCTCCAGAAATCATAATCAGCGTTGCCATCAGCCACGCCAGCGTCTTGTAGGTAAAAGCGTTTCGACTCATAGGACATTTCACTCCGATGCCTAGCCTTGCCTACCGGGCAGGACGATGCAAGCGAGAAAGCGGCGCATCACGCGCCGCTCTCCTGTTTCACATCAAGCCGCGATGTCGCTGGTTATTGCCTGGCCAACGGTGCTGACCTGGAAGTCGGCCACGCCGTGCCCGGAGAAGTCCACCGAGAGCAGGCTGTTGCCGCCCGACGAAGTCAGAACCGCATCGCCGGCTGCACCGGTGAAGCTGCTGACAAAGTGCAGGCCGGCGCCTTTGGTGATACCGGTCAGGTCGATTTTGTCGAGACCGCTGACAAAATCGAGGATCTGATCGATCGCACCCGGCTTGGAGTCCGAGCTGGCCGCGAACACAAACGTGTCCGAACCGGCGCCGCCCAACAGCTTGTCGGCACCGCCAGCGCCCCAGAGGATGTCGTTGCCGGCACCGCCCTTGAGCTCGTTGGCCACGCTGTTGCCGATCAGCAGATCGTTGCCCGAACCGCCGATGGCGTTCTCGATGATCGCGCCCTTGGCGATGGACACGTTGCCCACCAGGCCGCCCACGTCGGAGAACGAAGCGTCATTGAGGTTGATCTTCTGGTTCTGGGTGAAACCCGAGAAGTCCAGAGTGTCCTTGCCGCCCGCATCCCACACCGAGAACACCACTTTGTCACTCGACGACGAAGCGCTGAGGAAATCGCGACCGGTGTTGGAGTTGAAGCCGTAGGTGGTGTCACCGGTACGGGTGGTGGTGTTGGCACCGTAAAGCTTCTGGATCGCAGCGATATCGTCCATCAGCGGGCCGGAGGAATAGGCTTCTACGCCGCCCTTGCTGAAGTTCTGATTGGTGTTGCTCTCGCTCCAGTAACTCATGACGCTGTAGCCGCGGGTGTCTTGCCCGTAGGAAGCGTCGTTGTAAGTCGGGTTGCCATTGCCGGCGTTGTAGTCGCCAGGGTGGGCCAGACCGAGGCTGTGACCGATTTCGTGAGTCAGAGTCTGACGACCGTAGTTGTTCAACTCCGGATTTTTGTTTTGCGTGTAGCCACTGTTGATCAGGTACCACGAGGTGCCGTCGTAGCCGGCGCCGGTGCCTGGCAGATAAGCGAACGCTGCAGCGCCATCCTGACCACCGCTGTAGTTACCGAAGGTCATGTGGCCGTCGCCGCCCGAGGCTTTTTCGGTGAAGGTGACATTGGCCACATCGGCCCAGGATTGCATGGCGAGCTTGGCCTGGGCTTGTTGCTGAACACTGAACTGACTGAACCCGCTGATCCCGTGCTTGTTCATCGTGCTGGACGATGCCGACGTCAGGAACGTGTAGGTAAGTTCAATCTTGCCGCTGCCGTCCTTGTCTTGGTAGGCAGCGCCGTCGCGCAGCAACTGGGTTGCGGCCTGGTCAACGGAGAAGGAGGGTTTGCCATTGACCGTGAGGTTGCCGCCACGATCATATTGATGGCTGAAGCTATTGATCTGGTTGTACGCCGAGCTGGCTGCGGCCAGAGGTTGCGGCGCCGCGGACAGCAGAAAAGCCTGTTCGGCAGTATCAATAGCATTCGATTTAACTTTCGACATAAACACACTTCCTTGTTTAGCAATGGAACAGTTTTTGTCAGATAGCGACAATCTCTGGCGAGATCGTCCTATCACTCGCCCAATGAAGGCGTAAGAAACCTGACACAATTCGAAATCTGTCGTAAAGGATTTTTTTGAGATCGAATCTGGCTGTTCCGGGAAACTCCCGTAAACAATGCGCGCGGGGGACGAAAGAATGTTTTAAAGGGCGAGGCATTGCCTAATTGTCTGACGTTTTTCTATTTAAATATTAAATATGGGTAAGTTGCTTTTTGTAAGATACGTCTCACTTTTCTGCACATTATTAGTGCGTGCCAGCGGATTGATATCAATCAATAACAGCCACTTAAAACTCATTGTGGGAGCGAGCAAGCTCGCTCCCACAGGATTTTTGTTGTGTTAGCTACCGGTGCGAATCTTGTTCCATACCCGCGTGCGAATCCGGTCGATATTCAGCGGCATCGCCTCCAGCGCAAACAGTTTGCCCATCATCTCCGGGCTCGGGTAAACCTTGGTGTCGTTCTTGATGGCCGGGTCGATAAGGCTGTCGGATTGTTCGTTGCCATTGGCGTAGTGCACGGAGTTACTGATGTCCGCCATCACGTCCGGGCGCAGCAGGTAGTTCATGAACGCATAACCGGCCTTCTCGTCCGGTGCGTCGTTGGGCATGGCGACCATGTCGAACCAGATCGCCGCGCCTTCCTTGGGAATTGCGTAGCCGATTTCGATACCGTTCTTCGCTTCTTTGGCGCGGCTCTCGGCTTGCAGGATGTCGCCGGAGAAACCGACGGCCACGCAGATATCGCCGTTGGCCAGGTCACTGGTGTATTTCGAGGAATGGAAGTAGCTCACGTACGGCCGCACCTTCATCAGGAGCGCCTCGGCCTTTTTGTAGTCCTCGGGATTCTTGCTGTGGTGCGGCAGGCCCAGGTAGTTGAGCGCGGCCGGGAGCAGTTCCGGGCCATTGTCGAGGATGGCTACGCCGCACTTCTGCAGTTTTTCCATGTACTCGGGCTTGAAGATCAGATCCCAGGAATCCACCGGTGCGTCGTCGCCCAGCACCGCTTTGATCTTGGCGACGTTGTAACCGATGCCGGTGCTGCCCCACAGATAAGGAAAACCGTGCTCGTTGCCCGGATCGTTGGTCTGCAAAGCCTTGAGCAGTACCGGATTGAGATTCTTCCAGTTCGGCAACTGGCTCTTGTCGAGCTTCTTCAGCGCCCCACCCTGAATCTGCCGGGCCATGAAGTGGTTGGACGGGAACACCACGTCATAACCTGAGTTGCCGGTCATCAACTTGCCGTCGAGGGTTTCGTTGCTGTCGTACACGTCATAGGTGACGCCGATGCCGGTTTCTTTCTGAAAATTCTTGGTGGTGTCCGGCGCAATGTAGCTGGACCAGTTGTAGACCTTTACCGTGTCTGCGGCGTGACTGATGGAGGCGACCAGCAGCAGCGGCGCCAGGGCGAGGGTTTTCTGGATCATGGGTCGATTCCTGTAGAGGCTATTGTTGTTGGCAGGCAATCAAAGGATCAAACAATCAGAAAATCAGTACGTAGGTCTTGCGCACGGTCTCGTGGATATCCCAGATACCGAGCGTGTTGGCCGGCAACATCAGTGCATCGCCACCTTGTATATGCAGGGTTTCGCCGCCCTCATCCGGGGTGAACGTGCAGCGCCCGGAGATGAAGTGGCAGAACTCCTGAGCGGTAATCTGCCGGCGCCAACGCCCGGGCGTGCACTCCCAGACGCCGGTTTCGACGCCGTCTTCACGCTCGACGCTGGTGGTCGAGGCAATGGCGATCGGTTCGCCGAGCGGTACGGCCACCGGATTGGATTCTTCCAGTTGGAGCGTGGCGGTGTTTTTGAACTGGGTGATGCTCATGGCGTTACCTGTCTTGGGGCTTTCTTGGTGGCTTTTTTTGGATTGCGTTGACGCTCAGTGCATGAAACCTTCCATGAAACCGGCCACCTGACTGGCGAGCTTGCGCCGCCATGGCGCGGTCGCCGGGTTGGCCAGGGTCTGGTCTTCGTGGACGAAGCTTTTGATGATCGCGTTGTAGCCGAGCCAGCGGCACGGCTCCGGCTCCCACGCACGTAGCGCGTGAATTCCGCCATCCGGCAGCACCCACGGCTGTTTAACCAATTCGCTGTCGCGTTCCAGAATCAGATCCGCCAGAGTGCGGCCACCGAGATTGCTGGCACCGACGCCCTCCCCGCCATAGCCGCCGGACAGCGCAATGCCGTTGGCCCGATCGCAGAGCATGTGCGGTTTGAAATGCCGGGACATGCCAAGATTGCCGCCCCAGGCGTGGGTGATCTGTACGTTTTTCAGTTGCGGGAACAGTTCACCGAACAAGTAGCGACGCAGTTCGACCTCATCGCGGGTCAGGTCAAAGTTGTGGCGCAGCTTGCCGGCAAACTGATAGCCGCCACGGGCGCCGAAGATCAAACGGTTGTCGGCACTGCGCTGGCCATACGTCACCTGGCGACTGAACTCGCTGAAGGCCTGGCCGCGACTGAGGCCGATCTCGTCCCAGGTCGCGGCGGACAACGGCTCGGTGGCGACGATCAGGCTTTGCACCGGCAACTGATAGCGCCCCAGCGGCGGCAATGTCACCGCATACCCTTCAACCGCCGGCACGATCCAGCGACTGCGCACACTGGCCTTGGCCGTGCGCACGCTACCCGACTGCCAGTGCGTGACAGGGCTGTTTTCGTAAATTCTCACGCCCATGTTCTGCACGGTGCGCGCAAGGCCTCGAACCAGTTTGGCCGGGTGGATGGTCGCCACGTGTGGCGCATAAATGCCGCCGTACGGTTTGGCGATGCGGATCTGCTGCGCCAGTTGCTCGGGGCTGAGCCAGCGGTAGTCGTTGTCGGTCAGGCCTTGGGCGTGCAGGCTGGCGAGGTATTCACGCAGACTGGCTTCCTGCTCCGGGTAACGCGCGGCGCAGTACAAAACGCCACCCTTGCGGTAATCGCAGTCAATGCCTTCGCGTTCGAGGACAACTTCCACTTCATCGGGGATGCTGTGCAGCAGATCGAACGAGGCGCGACGCTGCTCTGGCGACAACCCGGCCAGCAGACGATCTTCACCGAGCAGATTGCCCATCAGCCAACCGCCGTTGCGGCCGGACGCGCCGAACCCGGCGGTTTGCGCCTCAATGATCGCGATGTCCAGGTCCGGGGCCTGTTTCTTCAGGTAGTACGCCGTCCACAGCCCGGTGTAACCGGCGCCGATGATCGCCACGTCGACGTCCAGATCCCGTTCAAGCTCCGGCCGCGCGATCAGCGGCTCGTCGAGTTGATCCATCCACAAACTGATAGTGCGCCACGCCGGCATGCAAGACTCCGCCACTGAAAACCTTCGATGGCGTCGATCCTAGTGCGCAAGCTCAGAGGATGTCTTGCGCGCGTGTCCGCAAAGAAATTTGTTTGGCGTAAGCCTTGGGCGACTGACCGGTGTGCTGCCGGAAACAGCTGTAGAACGCCGATAGCGAGTTGAATCCGGCCGCAAAGGCCAGCTCATCGATACGCACTGGCGCCGTGGCGGCGTCCAGGGATTTGAGCAAATGCTGTAACCGTGCCTGATTGACGTAGCGATAAAAGCTTTGCCCAAGCACTTGATTGAGCAGGTAGGAAATCTGGTTACGGCTGTATCCGCACTCCTTCGCCACCCGTTGCAGATCAAGCGCAGGATCAAGATACGGCTGTTGCCGCTCGAAATATTGCTGCAGATCGTCAGCCATGAAGCTCAGTTGGCGCGGAGAAAGTCCCAATCGACTGACGGCCGGACGCTGGCTCGGCGTTGTCTTGTCACTGGTTTGCCCACGCACCAGTGAGGCGTACTCGTTGACACGCCAGATCAAACCGTCCCTGACCGTGATCGCCTCACTGGAACGGAACGACACCAGACCGTCGCCACCGCGCAAGGTCACTTCGTATTGAATGAACGCTGTGTTGCCGTCGACACGGATCCGGTCGCAATGCTCCAGCGCTTCGTCGAATTCCCGCGGCATGCTGACGCGCACATACTCGCGCAACTCGTCGAGGCCCAGTACGCGGTTCTGGAAAAAATCGTTGTACTGGATATCCGGGTGATACAGCGCCATGACGCTGTCCAGCTCGCGGTGTTTCCAGCTCAGGTGGTAGCGCATGACCGTGGCAGCCGTGGCCTTGGTCTGTTCTGGGCCGTCGTCGTCGGCGTGCATAAGGAGCTCGGCGAAAAAGAACCGAGCTTGCCCAAGTTCGGCACGTGCATCAATGGCTAATCTGCAGTGGCACTGCGGCGATGATCGCGTAGGCCATGACTTACATCAAAAGATGCGAAGCAATCGCAAAATGAACTGAAAACTCTCACAGAAATTTCACATCGAGATGCTACTTTTAATGGCAAGTCACCGGTTGAGCCAATGAAGGCTCTTCCCACCTAACATGAGCAAACGGAAGCGCTCGATGAAGAAGGCGGGCAACATATGAATAAAGGTTCAAGCAAAGTCACATTCCCCAATGCCTGCCAGCTGATGCGCTGGCATTTTCATCCCATGGGTTTCGAGGCGACGATGGATGCGCCGGGCAGCATGATTGCCCGTCTGTTTGATCGCGCCAGCGGCGAAACCATGATCGCCATCGCTGGCATCCCGTGTGCCACGGTGATGAATGCGGCCGATGTCGAGCGAATTATCGAGGCTGTGGAGGATGAGCTTGAAGCTTTCATTCCTCCAGAATCTCTCAGGAGTTATGCATAACCTTTTGATTTACAAATAAAGCCCGCACAGCCTGCGGGCTTTTTTGTGGCTCATGCGGTGGACTTTTCCGTTCGATGATCGAGGAAGAACGGCTTGTCCTTCACCACCCGATCAGACGCCCGGGGCATGTTCACCGCTTGCACTTCTTGCGGCTCGACATACCAGTAGCAATGGCTGACTGCCCTCGTAATCCCGACGTAGGCCAGGCGCAGGATTTCATCCTTTTGTGCAGTATCGTATGGCTCGCTGTCGCCATTTTTGCCCAGACCGGCCATGCGATACACCTGATTCTTGTACGGCGAACTGGTCAGGTGCTGGCAGTCTCCGAGCAGAAACACCGCGTCTGCCTGCAAGCCTTTTGCGCTGTGATAAGTCAGCTGTCTGAGCCTTCTGGCTTCGTACGGCAAGCTCGAATCAACATTAACTACCGGCTGAATATGCTCTTCTATCAACAACTTATCGCTGCTTTTTCGATAAAGCATCAGGATTGAATGGCCCTGTCGATAGTGTTCGGCAAGGCGTTGCCCCAAGGCTTGATCGTCACGCTCCAGCACGTTGACTGGCTGCAAAACCTTCGGTTCGCCACTGGCCTTGGCTTTCTTGCCGGGGATCGCCGGCGCAGCGCGAACGATGTGTTCAGCCGCATCGATGATGTGCTGATGACTTCGATAGTTGTCGCTGAGCATTACCCGTGTGGTGCTCGGAGAGGGGAATTCCTTGTTGAACTCCATGAAATAGCTTGGTGAACTGCCGCGCCAGCCATAAATCGACTGCCAATCATCGCCGACACAGAGCAGCGATGAACGCTGCGCGCCCCGCCCGACATGCATCGCGGGGCCACGACTGCGGATTTCGTTGAGGCTTGCGCGGATCCAGGAAACGATCTGCGGCGAAACGTCCTGAAATTCATCGATCATCAGGTGCGCCATCGGCCGGAGCAATTCATCGCTGAGCAGCTTGAGGTTCTCTGGCGAGTGCTCACTGAACAGCGCGAACATGCGGTTGTAGGTCATGATCGGCGGCTTCTGGTCGAGCAGATGATCTTCCAGAGCACGCCAGAACAGGCTCAGCGCCTCGAAGAAAAACCGGTCCGGATCGTCCTTGGCGAAACTCATACGTCCGACAGCGTCAGGCACATCCAGTCCCAGGTTCTCGATGAAGCCTGCTGCGGCAACGAAACAGTCGAGCAAAGGCGCGGAGGCCAGTTCGCCTTTGACTTTGTAATCGAAGCCCGGACCGGCGCTGGCATCCGCCGCCAATGTCGCGAGCACGCGCTTGGCCGACTCGTAACTATCTATCCAAATCAATGGCTTACGACAGAAAGCTTGAAACAGGGTGCGCTTGACCGCCCACTCTGCGCGAACGGAGAGCTTGGCATTGGGCCGGCTGAGCTGTGGGTTTTCCCGTGGATCGAAACCGAGCACCACCCAGGCGTCGAGGCTTGGGATATAGCCATGGCAATGGAATTTCGCCCCGTTGATTTCGAAAGTCTGCCGGTTTGGTTCGATGCCGTTGATGGGCCAGGCACCCGCACGAAACCACAAATCTTCAATGACATCGCAGAGTTCTTCGTCGCGTTTGGCCGCCAGCTCGGTGACAGCCATACGCTTTTGCACATCCGGGTGATCGCGCTCCAGCTCTCTAAGCTGCAAGCCCGCCTTGGCCATAGGCTGAATCAACTGGCGGAAACGCTCGTCCTGGCTGAATAAGCGGTGGTAGCAAGCATTGAGCTGCTGGCGCTGAGCATCGTTGATGCGCAGGTCGAATGGATTGCTGTCGACTTCCTCGTCAGCGCCCTGCGCGCGATGGCTGAGGTTCTCGAATGCCTGCAAACGTTCGAATCCCGGCAGGCTGCGCACCATCGGCAGAATGCGCGAGTGAAAGGTTCGCACCAGTTCCCGCGCCTGTTTCAAGCTCAATACTTGACCCCAAAGCGCAAAAATCTCGATCAGTTTGTTGATGAAGTCCTTGCGCGACTCGCGGGTGAAGGTCACTACGGTCATCGAATCGATTTCAAAGCCGAGATACTGGGTCAGCAGCAGAATGCGCAGCACCAGCGTGGTCGACTTGCCTGCTCCGGCACCAGCGACCACGGAAGTTGACGGAGTCTCGCTGAAAATCATCTTCCATTGCGCGGCACTCGGCTGAGCGTGTTCCGGCAACAATCTAGCGACATCAGCCTTGATGCGTTTCTTCAGCTCGGCGGTGAGTGGCAGGCGCCAATCGTCGAACAAGTGATTGTCGACGCTCGGCGGACGATGCTTGGTGCTGCGACTGTCGCGGATCAGCAACACTTGCCGGCCTTCCTCCAGCCCCTCGAGCTTGCCCTCTTTAAAGCCGTACTCGACGCCCGCAGTGTGACCGCTGCGAAAGCCGTCAGCCTGGCCGTGCAGCCATGACGCACGGTGCTGAGCCCGCAACCGAGTCAAACCATGACCAAAGAAACGTGCGGCCAGGCGCTTGAACCAAGGCATCTCAGCCAGCGGACGGAGTTCAGGAGGAAGATCGGGGGTGTGTTGCGCCACGCTAATGGGCTCCAGTGGGTAAGGCTGTTGCGGCTATGGTGTCTTTATTTACCGCTGAGTTCTAGCGAAATGCTTACGCGTCATTGGTTTAGGCGATGAATTGAAGGTGAGATGAAACGGTTTCGACGCCCTCTTCTATCAATTTATCCGATGATAATGCCGCATTTTTTACGCTTTTTATCGATGATTGACTGATAGATGATCGCCGTCATAAACCACCGGTCTTGCGCCGGGTGCGGCTCTCTCGCCCCGCGACAAACCTTTTGAGGAGACGATCATGCTTGAACTCAGACCTTTCAGCTCGCTGGGCGGCGCCCATCATGGCTGGCTGGATGCCCATCACCATTTTTCGTTCGCCGAATACTACGATCCGCAACGCATGAGCTGGGGCAATCTGCGGGTGTGGAATGACGACGTGATTGCCGCAGGCACCGGTTTCCCGCAGCACCCGCATCGCGACATGGAAATCATCACCTATGTACGTGAAGGTGCGATCACCCACCAGGATAATCTGGGCAACAAGGGCCGCACCGAGGCTGGCGACGTGCAAGTGATGAGTGCCGGCACCGGCATCGCGCACAGTGAATACAATCTGGAAGCCGCAGACACGAAAATCTTCCAGATCTGGATTTTGCCCACTGAAACCGGCGCACCGCCGTCATGGGGCGCGAAACCCTTCCCGAAAGGTCAGCGTGAAGGCTTTGTAACGCTTGCCAGCGGTAAGGATGGCGATGATCAAAGCCTGCGAATTCGCGCCGATGCACGCTTGGTCGCGGCGAACATCAAGGCTGGGGAAACTGCTGAATATCGCCTCGACGAAGGGCGCCGGGCTTATCTGGTGCCGGCCACTGGCGTAATTGAAGTCAACGGCCTGCGTGCGCAAGCACGGGACGGTGTGGCGGTGGCGCATGAACAGGTGCTGACGGTTACGGCAATTGAAGACAGTGAGATCGTGTTGGTGGATCTGGCTTGAGTGCTTGAATTGCAGGCGTAAAAAAGGGCAACCGCGAGGGTTGCCCTTTTTTATGCTGCGATTTCAAGGAGCATCACTTGCTGGAAATAGCACCATCCACCAGGGTCTGCGCCTCGGCCACCAATTGCTTGAGGTGGTCGTCGCCGATGAAGCTTTCGGCGTAGATTTTGTAAATGTCTTCGGTGCCAGACGGACGTGCGGCGAACCAGCCGTTTTCGGTCATTACCTTCAAGCCGCCAATGGCCTGATCGTTGCCCGGCGCGTGGCTGAGAATGCTCTGAATCTTCTCGCCTGCCAGTTCTGTCGAGGTCACCTGCGTTGGCGACAGCTTGCTCAGCAGTGCTTTCTGCTCCGGATTGGCCTTGGCGTCGACGCGCACCGAGAACGGTTCGCCCAGTTCTTCGGTCAAGGCGCGATAAGCCTGGCTTGGATCGCGGCCGGTACGAGCAGTCATTTCTGCAGCAAGCAATGCCGGAATCAGACCGTCCTTGTCGGTACTCCATACGCCGCCGTCCTTGCGCAGGAACGAGGCGCCGGCACTTTCTTCACCACCAAAACCCAGCGAACCGTCGAAGAGGCCGTCAGCGAACCATTTGAAACCGACCGGTACTTCATACAGACGACGACCCAGACGCTTGGCGACGCGGTCGATCAAACCGCTGCTGACCACGGTTTTACCCACGCCAGCATCGGCACGCCATTGCGGACGGTTCTGGAACAAGTAATCGATGGACACCGCCAGATAGTTGTTTGGCGCAAGCAGGCCACCCGACGGCGTGACGATGCCGTGGCGGTCGTGATCCGGGTCGCAGGCAAACGCCACGTCAAAACGCTCTTTCAGACCGATCAGGCCTTGCATCGCGTGGCTGGACGACGGGTCCATTCGAATCTGGCCGTCCCAGTCAACGGTCATGAAACGGAAGGTCGAATCGACTTGCTTGTTCACTACGTCCAGATCGAGACGGTAGTGCTCGGCGATGGCCGACCAGTAGCGCACCCCTGCTCCGCCCAAAGGATCGACACCCAGATGCAGTTTGGCATCACGAATGGCGTCGAAATCGATCACGTTGATCAGATCGGCAACGTAGGTATTCACGTAGTCGTGGCGATGAGTAGTGCTGGCCTTCAGTGCCTGCTCGTAGCTGATGCGTTTCACGCCAGCCAGTTTGTTGACCAGCAATTCATTGGCCTTGGCTTCGATCCACTTGGTGATGTGGGTGTCGGCCGGGCCGCCGTTGGTTGGATTGTATTTGTAGCCGCCGCTTTGTGGCGGGTTGTGCGACGGCGTGATGACGATGCCGTCGGCAAGACCCGAGGTACGGCCGCGGTTGTAGCAGAGAATGGCGTGGGATATGGCAGGCGTCGGCGTATATTCGTCGCCTTCGGCGATCATCACGGTCACACCGTTGGCTGCCAAAACCTCCAGCGCACTGGCACCGGCCGGGGTCGACAGTGCATGAGTGTCGATGCCGACAAACAATGGGCCGGTAATCCCTTGGGCTTCCCGGTACAGGCAGATTGCCTGGCTAATGGCCAGAACGTGCCATTCGTTGAAACTCAAGTCGAAGGAACTGCCGCGGTGACCGGAGGTACCGAACGCCACACGCTGTGTGGAAATGGAAGCGTCAGGTTGGCCGGTGTAATAAGCCGTTACCAGTCGCGGGATGTCGACCAACAATTCTGCCGGTGCCGGTTTGCCCGCAAAAGGACTGATAGTCATGCATGACCTCTGAAATAGAGTGGTTCAGGAATAGAGCGCAGTTTACTGGCAGTTTGACCGCTATGCGAAGGGATCTATCCGGAACTCTTCCGATGTTTTTTAACGTTACTCATCCGGTGCCAACCGCAATGCGTCGCCCAGCAGCCCGACGACGCTGACCAGATCGTGATCGCCATGAGTCAATGGGCTCAAGCGCAGATGGTGCGCATGCAAACCCTGCAGGCTGAACAACTCCCCGGGCGCAATGATGATCTGCTGCTTGAGCAGGCGATGGAACACGTTGCCCATGTCCACCGGGCGTAGCGAGCGCGCCCACACCGTCGCCCCGCCCTGCGGCTCGATAATCTGCAACGCATCGCCCAGGCGCTCACGCAACAGCTGAATCAATTGCGTACGGCGCTCCTTGAGCATCCGCCGCAGTATGCACAAATGCTGATCAAGCCGGCCGCCGGCCAACAGCCTGGCGATCGCTTTCTGGCGGATCGGTGATAAACGGAATGCGCGCAACAGGAAATGGCGCTGCAGCTCACTGCGCCAATGGTGCGACAGGACAAATCCGAAAGGCGCTTCTGCACCGATGAATTTCTCGAACGTGGAAAACACCAGCAAACGATCAGGGTCGAGCCAGTCGCGCAGATGCCGAGAGTCGCCCCCTTCATCATCGAGTTCGCTGTAGCAGTCGTTTTCCAGAACCCAGGTGCCATGACACCCGAGCAAATGGGCGATGGCCTGACGATTGGCATGGGGCAACAGGCTCCCCTGAGGCATGCTCAACGCTGAAGACAACAGGATCAACCGCACAGGTTCGCTCTTGAGCAACGACTCCAGCCGTTGGGGATCGATCACTCCACCGGCCAGTAGCGGCAATTCGATAACCCGTACTTCGGCGGCATCCAGCAGGCGCAAGATTACCCAGTCACACGGCGATTCAACCACCACGGTGGCGCGCCGCAATTGGAGTACAGAAATCAGTATTTCCAACACACCGCGCAGGTCTGCGCCGATATAAACGTCATCCGCATGCCAGAAATTCACCGTTGACGAGGTATAGCGCGCAGCCAGTACGGTGCGCAACTCCAGTTCGCCGCAGGGCTGCACCGCCAATTTTGGCTGGCGCGGATATTGGCGAAGCAGCTCCCGTTCGAGCATCAACAATGGGCTGTCGAGCGGTTGCAGTGAAGCCGGCTCGTCGTCACTCAACACACACATGCCCGGTCGCCTGGCGTTGACGTAGACGGTTTCGAGCAGATCTGTGCCATCACCGGGCAGTTGCATGCTCGGTAGCGCTTGCGCGAAATATCCGGACTTGGCTATCGAATAGACGCGTCCTTCCTTTTCCAGCAGCGAATAAGCGTACTGGACGGTCGAGATGGACACATTCAACCGCTCTGCCAGTTGCCGCAGTGAGGGCAAACGCGCCGCCGAGCTGCTTCCCGCTTCGTCGATCAGTAATGTCAGATAACGGTAAACCGCCTGATAAATGAAGTCGTTTTCGCGCAACGCTTTCACGAACCCACATCCCGGGATACCGATTCATTTTCCGGTAAATAACTCACAATCAGCCTTCCGCCGACCGATCAGCTGCCGATCCGGAAACCGCCTTGTCCAGACTTCCGTCCTGCGAGACCAAGTCGCTGGATGCGATGATTCGAATCGGCCCCATTGCGTAGAGACGGACGATCAAACTGACGGGCAATCCGCTGACGTCCGTCATCCACTTGAGTACCTGTTCCGGAGCATGCAAGCCCTGCATCGCCCGATGCAAATCTGGCAGTGCCACCAACATGCCGGGATGGCAACTGCGTAAAAACCGTTCAAGACCGGCGCCGCTGTCAATGAACGGCGCAAACAACAGGCAGGTCAGCTGAATTTCGTTCAGATCGAAGTTGGCCATCAGGCAGCTCTCTGCCTGGTGTCGCAACTGTTCAGGTTCTTGCGGATTACCGAAACTGCATAGCAGTTGTTCACACACCGGCTCAGGCACTTGCTTGCGGCGCATCGCACTCAAGCTGCTTTGAAGGTAGTCACTGATTCCAGACTCGTAAGTGCGATCCTCGATGAATTGCGCCTGCATACCTTGCAGATGCGCAGCCACCAAGGGGTCCGCGTATTCGTCGTCACCCTGATAAAGCATCAGCTCATCCGTCTGAAATCCCAGGAAGTCGCTGAGCAAGGGCCACCGCTCTTCGAGCTTGCCGACAATCATGTCATTGATGTTAATGAAACCGGTGCGCCGGCAGGTTTCAAATTGACCTTCGGGCCGCCACGCTACACGCTCCTCCTCCGTATAAAATTCGCGGTAATAATCCCCGCCCAGACCGTCAAGCAATGGGAACAAAATCTCAAAGCCTGAACCACCGACAATCGGTCCGGCAATTGCCGCCTTCTGCACTGCGCGACTCAATCCGTCGAGAAAGTGCTTTTGACGACGCGCAGACTCACTGCCGATCATTGCATCGACGCCATTGTTCCATCGGGCGATCTGACCGTAGAACTCGGCCGTGGCCAGATAAGCGTCATCCCACAATTCGAGCACTTCACTGAAGGTTCTACGATGGCCGATCAGCAGCAGGTTGACGCGGTTGGCTTCACGCCCCTCTTCGCAGATGGGTGCCTGATGATCGAAGGGCAAAACCTGGCGATGATCCACCATCAACAGTTCGACCCGAGGATCGTCATAAAGGAAGAGCGCGCTGTAGCTGCGGTGCATATTCTGCAGTGCCGTATGACTGTTGCCACTCCAGCGCAGGGTCGCCACCCGCAGTTGAAAAGTCGCGGGCGCACGCCCCGCAATACTCAGTTGCGCCGCCCGTAACAAGGCCAGCGTGTAACAGCTGTCGCGTGATCCGGACTGGTTTACCAGCACCTTGAAATGACCGATGTTCTCCATGCCGCCAGCCGCCACGACGAGTCGCTGGATCAACAACTGCAATGCCGTGCGTTCGGCGCGAGAGAAGAAACTCAGCAAACGTTGCAATACTTGCTGGTAGACATAATTCATTGCCTGATCATGGATCGTGCTCATCGGTATTTACCCGGTATCAAAAGTTTCATGCCGCGCAAACCGAAACATCAGTCGCACGACAATTCATCAATAAGTAATAGACATTCAGATGCTAACACTTACAAATCTGTAGTCACTTGAAACACTTAAGCTATAAAAAAACCGCCAAATGCAGACTTGGCGCCTCAAGCGACTGTAATCATTGATGTTTTTCTTTTATTTTGGATTCCTAGGAAACTTCCCACAACGTCCCACGACAAATGAGTACAAGAAAAAGAGAAGCAGTTTCCGAATAAACCTACAACAATTAAACAGTAGTGGGCGCGACCAACAGAGTGGGTCGATTTATTGCGCGCAGGGCAAATTGAATGCACAGCCATGACTCATTCCTTGAGATGAAAGTAATCATTCAATTATCAGGGCTTATATTGCGATTAGAAGATACAGATCGAGAGTAAAAACCAGTTCAGTTACTGAACTGATACCCGGCACAGCACCGGGCGTTTTGTTCTTCAGGGGGGGGATTAACACGCAAGAGTCCGTGGGGCCACGGACTCTGATTGCTGGCTTTACGCTGGTTCGACTTGAAGAGCGACCCGTTCGCGGCAAGGGCATTCGTCCATGTAACGATGTGCCTCGACGAACTCATTGAACGGGAACACACGGGTCTTGAGTGGCAGCAAAACACGATCAGCGGTCAACTGGTTGATGTCACGCAAGGCACGTTGCAAGGCGACGTGGTCCTGGGTGATGCCTAACTCCGGCTTACCGGTGAAGTTGCCGATGCAGTGCACGAAGAACTGGATGTTCTTCTGGAACGCTGCACACGCCGGAAACGGCGTCTGGTTGCCACCCTGCAGGCCGTAAAGAACCAGGCTGCCACGCGGCGCCAGAACATCGCCAAGCAGCGACATCTGCGGACCGCCGAGACCATCGAAAACCACGTCCACGCCACGGTTTTCGGTGATTTTGTTGATTCGCATCAACAGATCTTCCTCTTCGGTGACAATCACCTTTTCTGCACCGAGTGAGAGCAGGTATTCACGCTCTTCCGCCTCTTTGGTGGCAGCAATCACCCGCACACCCATCGCCTTGCCCAGTTGAACAAACGAAGGGCCGGCGCAATGGCTGGCGTCAGTAACCAGGGCAAATTGCCCGGGTTTGACCCGAGCCAGATCGGCATAAGCGAAATAGGCGATCAACAGCGGTGTGTAATGCACACTGGCTTCGATCGGGCTGAGCACATCCGGATAACGGGTCAGCGCGGTACGCGGGAGTACAATCGACTCACCGTAGACCGGATAGTCGTTCGGACTCTCGGCCGGAAAACTGGCGACCTTGTCACCGACGGACAGATCTTCGACATCAGCACCAACCGCCGTAACCACGCCAGCCATTTCATGGCCAAGCCCGGAGGGCAGGCGTGCCTGGGAAGACGCCAGATTCTGACGCCACAGCGTGTCATACCAGCTGATGCCGATAGCCTCGACACGCACCTGCACTTCGCCAGGACCTGGCTGAGCGGCCGCATGCTCTTCGCATTTGAGCACCTCGGCCGGACCAAACTTGTGAAAACGGATCGTGCGGGACATCGCAAACCTCGTCAAAGTAACCTCTAATGCCCTGAACTCTATCTGGGCTTTTGACCCAAGACTATCAGTGGCTATTAATAGTCGACATGCCTGTCATTGATTCCGCAGTATGGGCGGCATTCGCAAAATCCTTGAAAAAACTGCTCACACCGTCGCAGTAAAGCTGAATTTTCCGGTGCAGAGTACCAGCCTTTCCCCGTAAGATTCATGCCGGCCATTGTTCTCATATGGTCGCCCTCGTCAAGCTTGATGACTCTGCCAGGACTCCAGATGAATCGTAATGACCTGCGTCGTGTCGACCTGAACCTGTTGATCGTATTCGAAACATTGATGCACGAACGCAGTGTGACCCGTGCCGCCGAGAAATTGTTCCTCGGCCAGCCGGCGATCAGTGCGGCGCTTTCGCGCCTGCGCGGCCTGTTCGATGATCCTTTGTTCGTCCGCACCGGCCGGAGCATGGAACCGTCCGCCCGTGCCGTGGAAATCTTCGCCCTGCTCTCGCCTGCCCTCGATTCGATTTCGACAGCGGTCAGCCGTGCCGCGGAATTCGACCCGGCGACCAGCACTTCGGTATTTCGGATCGGTTTGTCCGATGACGTTGAATTCGCGCTGCTGCCAATGCTGCTCAAACGTCTGCGGGCCGAATCGCCGGGGATTGTGCTGGTAGTGCGTCGGGTCAATTACATTCTGATGCCGGGTTTGCTGGCATCCGGCGAAATCTCCATCGGCGTCAGCTACACCACCGATTTGCCGGCCAACGCCAAGCGCAAAGTCTTGCGACGCAGTGCGCCAAAGCTGCTGCGCGCCGACACCGTACCCGGCCCGCTCAGCCTCGACGATTACTGCGCACGGCCGCATGCGCTGGTGTCGTTCGCTGGCGACCTCAGCGGCTTTGTTGATGAGGAACTGGAGAAACTTGGCCGCAAACGCCACGTAGTGCTAGCCGTGCCGCAGTTCAATGGTTTGAGTACATTGCTCGCGGGCACTGACATTGTCGCCACCGTGCCGGACTACACCGCTGATGCACTGACGGCTGCTGGCGGTGTTCGCGCGGAAGATCCGCCGCTGCCGACGCGTACGTTTGAACTGCACATGGCCTGGCGCGGGTCGCAGGATAACGATCCGGGTGAGCGCTGGTTGAGGTCGCGGATTCAGATGTTTTTTGGGGATCCGGACAGTCTTTGAAAAGTCTTAGCGGAGCAGAGTGGCGTTACCCGTTAACGCCACTCTGCTCAAGCGTTCATCTTATTCAAACAACCCCAGCTCAAGCAGACCGAGTAAAGCGGTAGATCGACAGGCAGTAGAACAACAGCGCCGACGCCGCCAGCATGCCGCCGACTATCCCTATGTAAGCAAACCCTAACTGGCCGCCTACCCAGCTTCCCAGCAGTGCGCCGCCGCCGATGCCGATGTTGTAGATCCCTGAAAACATCGCCATCGCCACATCGGTGGCGTCCGAAGCCAGCACCAGAACCTTCGACTGCAACGCCAGCCCAAATCCCATGATCGCCATTCCCCAGAACAGACTCAGCAGGCCCAGGTACGACACCTCACCGCTCAAAGGCAGCAACAACATCAGGCACAACGCGAGCACCACCACGGTGACGATCAAGAAGCGCTGCGGGTTATAGCTGTGCAGCCAACTGAACAGCAGCGATCCGAAAATACCTGCACCGCCGAATAACAGCAGAATGAGCGTTACTGCATCGCCACTCAAACCCGCCACTCCTTCAACGAACGGCTCGATATAGCTGTAAGCGGTGAACTGGGCAGTCACTACCATTGCCGTCAGGATGTACACCGCCACCAGCGCAGGTCGTTTGAACAACAAAGGCAGGCTTCTCAGGGAGCCTGAGTTTTGACTCGGCAGCAACGGTAGAACCTTGGCGAGGCACAACACCAGCGTGGCCGCCAAACCAGCGATCACCATGAAGGTCGTGCGCCAGCCCATGGCTTCGCCCAACAACCGACCGAGGGGTATGCCCAGCACCATCGCCAGCGAAGTACCGGTTGCCAGCAAACCCAAGGCTTGAACTTGCTTGCCCGGTGGCGCCAGACGCACGGCCAGCGAAGCGGTGATCGACCAGAACAGCGCATGTGCCAAAGCCACACCGATACGGCTGACCAACAGGACAGCGAAGCTTGTCGCGAAACTCGACAACACGTGACTGACGATGAACATCCCAAACAGCACGATCAACAGTTTGCGCCTCTCGATGTTACGCGTGAGCAGCATGATCGGCAGCGATGTCAGCGACACTACCCACGCATAGATCGTCAGCATCAAACCGACCTGCGCCGACGACATATCGAAGCTGCTGCCGATCGAACTCAACAGGCCAACAGGCACAAACTCAGTGGTGTTGAACACAAACGCTGCCAGTGCCAACGCAATCACCGCGTACCAATTACCATTAGTTGTAGCCGTTGAATTGCTCATTGAAGGGCGTATTACTCACTCGAAAATCGCGAACGTTTATGCTTACCCGTCGGCCAAAACCTCAGGCGACCGGTAGTTCGCTGGGGACCGCACTATAAAGAAAAAGTGAATCGATCGTCGACGACCAGCGTCCGCTGCTGGCCCGAAAAGAGTTCGATGGCTGAGCCAGAACCACTTTCGTTTCTGCGTCGCTTTTGCATTTCTGTGCGACAAATCCCGTTTCAGGGCTCCCGCGATGTTCTAAAGCAGTGTTAGTTTGTAAGTGTATGTGTATGTGTATGTGTCTCATCGTTGAGACACTCCCAACTCACTGCCCTGCAAAGGAATGCCCTTCGTAATGAATTACCCTTTCAAAAAACTCGCCGCAGCGACCTTGATGCTGGCGGGGCTGTCAGCTTTCACCGCACCGGCTCAGGCCAATATCACTCCACAGCAAAGCGCTGAAATCCTCAAAACCTTCAAGGCCGAATCGACCACCGATTTCCGCCAGTTCCTCGGCAGCCTGGCCAAAAGCGATCTGGCCAAGACTGCTGATATCGGTCCGGCCATTGGCGCTTTCCTCGGCAACAAAACGCTGACGGCTGAACAGCAGAACGAGATCTATCGCCTGCTCGGCATCTACGCACGCGTGAAATACAGCGCGGCTGCAACCGAGACTCTGCGCGAACTGGTCGAGATCCCGACTTATCGCAAGGACGGCGTTGCTCAGCACGAAAACCCGGAGTTCATCAAGATCGGCGAGAAGATCAAAAGCCTGGCTAAGTCTTTCAATCTGAATTTCCGCAACATCGACAACCGCGTCTATGAGATCTCTCTCGAAGGCACGGGCGATGAAGTGGTCGGCATTCATGCACACGCCGACGTGGTTCCGGTAACGCCGGAAAACTGGGTCCTGAAGGACGGCACCCGCCTCGACCCGTTCAAGATCACCCTGATCGGTGATCGCATGTATGGCCGCGGCACCGAAGATGACAAAAACGGCATCGTGGTGACGATGTATGCCATGAAGGTAATCAAGGACGAAAAACTGCCACTGGCGCGCAATTTCAAGCTATTGGTGGACACCACTGAAGAAACCACCGGCGACGCGATCCCCTACTACTTCGAGCGCAATCCGACGCCAAACTACAACCTGGCGCTGGACGGTGGTTACCCGGTGGTGATTGCCGAGAAAGGTTACGGCACGGTCATGGCCAACTTCGCCAAACGCAAGGGCGAAGGCAAAGGTGCAAAAATCATTTCGATGACCGGTGGCCTGGCGACCAACCAGATTCCTTCCGTATCGGTCGCCACACTGCTGACCGACAAGCCTGCCGAACTGGCTGCCAGCCTGCAAAAGGCCGGCGCTGATTACGCCAAGCGCAACGGTGGCAATTTTGAAGTAGCGGCGAAGGTCGACGGCAAAGATGTCAAGTTGACGGTGACCGGTGTGTCCGCGCACTCCTCCGAGCCCGAGTCCGGGGTCAATCCGGTGGCGCGAATGCTCGACTTCATCAATAGCCTTGATGGCGTAGTCGCGCTCAAGCACAACCACATTACCGATGCTGCGCGCTACGCCGCTGACAATTGGGGCCTGGATTACCTTGGCAATAAACTGGAGGTCGGTTTCTCCGATGCCTTCATGGGGCCGCTGACCACGTCGCTGACCTACGTCGGGATGGATGAAAAGACCTTCAAACTTGCAGTCAATCTGCGCGTTCCGAAGGGCAAATCGCCTGAGAAGCTCAAGACAGAAATCGCCGAAAAACTGGCGGTCTGGAGCCAGAAGAGCCATGTGGCCGTAGCTTTCGACTATTCGATTGCCGAGCCGATGTACCGCAATCCTGAGGGTGAGTGGGTCAAGGCGCTGCTGGCGGTTGCCACGGAAAACCTGGGCATGAAACATGAGTTCGGCACTTCCGCCGGCGCTACCTCGGTGCATGAACTGCCCAACGGTGTGCAATTCGGGCTGGCCCGGCCAGAGGCCAAGTACACCGGCCACACTGATGGTGAATTCAAGACCGTGGACCAGTTCCAGCTCGATCTGCAGATCGTGACGGAGATGATTGCGCGGATCGGTCAGTTGCCGAAACTCTGATCATGAAATTCGAACCCGCCGCATTGGCGGGTTCTTCTTTTTAATCGCCACATAATCCCCTTCTCTCAGCCTCAGCCCTGATCGTTGCAAAGCAGACAACACAGCATTGCCATCGACGAGATTGATAGCCACCTAACGAAAGGTGCATGCTAGAGGGCTCGCTCGAGTCTTATATCATTCCGAATGATAGTTACCTTTGCTTCATTCGATTCGTGCCATACCACCCCGCCGAGCATCATCCGCCCATCTTCAATACATTGGCGGATGCATCCATGGAACAGTCACTCAAACATTTGCGCTTCCCGTTGGCCATGTTGGCCGTACTGGTGATGAGCGCCTGCGGCAAGACTCCGGAGACTGCCGCCACCCTGCCCGCTGCCAAAGTCAGCGTGGCCAAAGTGCTGGAACAACCGGTCAACGAGTGGGACGAATTCACCGGGCGCCTTGAAGCGCCGGAAACCGTTGAAATCCGTCCACGGGTCTCCGGCCAGATCGACGATGTCGCTTTCACTGAAGGCGCACTGGTCAAGAAAGGCGACCTGCTGTTCCAGATCGACCCCCGTCCGTTCCAGGCTGAAGTTCGCCGCCTCGAAGCCCTGGTTGCCCAGTCCCGTGCCAACGCCACCCGCAGTGAAAACGAAGCCGGACGCGGTGAACGTCTGCGCGCCAGCAACGCCATCTCCGCTGAACTGGCCGACTCGCGCACCAGCGCTGCACAAGAAGCCCGCGCCGCCGTTGGTGCACTGCAAGCGCAACTGGATCTGGCCAAACTGAACCTGAGCTTTACCCGCGTCACTTCGCCGATCAGCGGCCGCGTCAGCCGTGCCGAAATCACCGCCGGCAACCTGGTGACCGCCGACACTACTCCGCTGACCAGCGTTGTTTCCACCGACAAGGTCTACGCCTACTTCGACGCCGACGAGCGTGTGTTCCTCAAATACACCCAACTCGCCCGTAAGGGTCAGCGCGGTGCCACTACACCGGTGTACATGGGTCTGTCGAATGAAGACGGCAACCCGCACCTGGGCCAGATGAACTTCGTCGACAACCAGGTCAATCCGAAAACCGGCACCATCCGTGGCCGCGCGGTGTTCGACAACAGCGACGGCAACTACACCCCTGGCCTGTATGCACGCCTGAAACTGGTCGGCAGCGGCACCTACAACGCCATGTTGATCAACGACGAAGCCGTCGGTACCGATCTGGGCAAGAAGTTCGTGCTGGTAATGGATGCGGACAACAAAACCGCCTACCGCCCAGTTGAACTCGGTCCGAAGATCGAAGGCCTGCGCATCGTCCGTACCGGCCTGAACAAGGACGACACGATCATCGTCAAGGGTCTGCAACGGGTTCGTCCTGGCTCACCGGTTACCCCTGAAGTGGTGCCGATGGCCAGCGAGCAAACCCTCGCGGCACTCGCTCAACAACGTCAAGCGCTGGAAGCCAGCAACCTGCCAAAAGTCGCCCCTGCCAAAGGCGCGTCCGGTTCGGTTGTGAAGCTGGCTGCTACGAACCCACGCGGTTAAGGGACGATAACTCCGATGAATTTTTCCCAATTCTTCATTTCACGGCCGATCTTCGCAGCGGTGTTGTCGCTGTTGATCCTGATCGCCGGTGCGATCTCGCTGTTCCAGTTGCCGATCAGCGAATACCCGGAAGTCGTGCCGCCAACCGTGGTAGTACGTGCCAACTTCCCGGGCGCCAACCCCAAAGTCATCGGTGAGACCGTGGCCGCTCCGCTGGAGCAAGCCATCACCGGTGTCGAAAACATGCTGTACATGTCCTCGCAGTCCACTGCTGACGGCAAGATCACGCTGACCATCACCTTCGCCCTGGGCACTGACCTGGACAATGCGCAGGTGCAGGTGCAAAACCGCGTGACCCGTACCGAACCGAAGCTTCCCGAAGAAGTGACGCGCATCGGTATCACCGTCGACAAGGCATCACCCGACCTGACCATGGTTGTGCACTTGACCTCGCCGGACAAGCGCTACGACATGCTCTACCTGTCCAACTACGCAATCCTGAACATCAAGGATGAGCTCGCGCGTCTGGGCGGTGTCGGTGATGTGCAGTTGTTCGGCATGGGCGATTACTCGCTACGTGTGTGGCTGGATCCGAACAAGACCGCTTCGCGTAACCTGACTGCGACCGATGTAGTCACCGCAATTCGCGAACAGAACCGTCAGGTGGCTGCCGGCCAACTGGGCGCGCCCCCTGCCCCGACTGCGCAAAGCTTCCAGCTGTCGGTCAACACTCAGGGCCGTCTGGTAACTGAGGAAGAGTTCGAGAACATCATCATTCGCGCAGGCGACAACGGTGAAATCACTCGGCTCAAAGACATTGCTCGCGTCGAACTGGGCTCCAGCCAATACGCCCTGCGTTCGTTGCTGAACAACCAACCAGCCGTGGCCATCCCGATCTTCCAGCGTCCAGGCTCCAACGCCATCGATATCTCGAACGACGTTCGGGCGAAGATGGACGAGTTGAAGAAAGGTTTCCCGCAGGGCATGGATTACAGCATCGTTTATGACCCGACGATCTTCGTGCGCGGCTCGATCGAAGCGGTGGTTCATACGCTCTTCGAAGCGCTGATCCTCGTGGTGCTGGTGGTGATTCTGTTCCTGCAAACATGGCGCGCCTCGATCATTCCGCTGGTGGCGGTGCCGGTATCGTTGATCGGTACGTTTGCGGTGATGCACCTGTTTGGTTTCTCGCTCAACGCGCTGTCACTGTTCGGCCTGGTACTGGCCATCGGTATCGTGGTGGACGATGCCATCGTGGTGGTAGAGAACGTCGAACGGAACATCGAACTTGGCTTGACCCCGGTAGAAGCCACAAAACGCGCCATGCGTGAGGTGACCGGCCCGATCATTGCGACGGCACTGGTGCTATGTGCGGTGTTTGTTCCGGCGGCTTTCATCTCCGGCCTCACGGGTCAGTTCTATAAGCAGTTCGCTTTGACCATTGCCATTTCGACAGTGATCTCGGCATTCAACTCGCTGACCCTGTCGCCAGCGCTGGCCGCTGTGTTGCTGAAAAGTCACGATGCGCCGAAAGACCGCTTCTCCAAGATTCTCGACAAGATCTTCGGTGGCTGGTTGTTCCGTCCGTTCAACCGTTTCTTCGACCGTGCCAGCCATGGCTACGTCGGCACCGTGCGCCGGGTTATCCGCGGCAGCGGCATCGCCCTGTTGCTGTACGCAGGCCTGATGGTGCTGACCTTCTTCGGTTTCTCCAGCACCCCGACCGGATTCGTACCTGGCCAGGACAAACAATACCTGGTGGCCTTCGCGCAGTTGCCGGACGCCTCGAGCCTGGATCGCACCGAAGACGTGATCAAGCGCATGTCCGACCTGGCGCTGAAACAGCCAGGCGTGGAAAGCGCCGTAGCGTTCCCGGGTCTGTCGATCAACGGTTTCACCAACAGCCCGAACGCCGGCATCGTGTTCGTCACCCTGAAACCGTTCGACGAGCGTAAAGATCCGAGCATGTCCGCCGGTGCGATTGCCGGTGCCTTGAACGGCCAGTACGCGAACATTCAAGAGGCGTACATGGCGATCTTCCCGCCACCGCCGGTACAAGGTCTGGGCACCATTGGTGGTTTCCGCCTGCAAATCGAAGACCGGGGCAACCTTGGCTACGACGAGCTGTACAAAGAAACCATGAACATCATCAACAAGAGTCACAGCGTGCCGGAACTGGCGGGCCTGTTCACCAGTTACACCGTAAACGTGCCGCAGGTCGATGCAGCCATCGACCGTGAAAAAGCCAAGACCCATGGCGTTGCGGTCAGCGACATCTTCGACACCCTGCAGATCTATCTGGGTTCGCTGTATGCCAACGACTTCAACCGTTTCGGCCGCACTTATCAGGTCAACGTCCAGGCCGAGCAACAGTTCCGCCTCGAATCCGATCAGATCGGTCAGCTGAAAGTGCGCAACAACAAAGGCGAAATGATCCCGCTGGCGACCTTCATCAAGGTCAGCGACACCTCGGGGCCGGATCGCGTGATGCACTACAACGGCTTCATCACCGCGGAAATCAACGGTGCGGCAGCCCCCGGCTACAGCTCCGGCCAGGCGGAAAAAGCCATCGAGAAACTGCTCAAGGATGAACTTCCGAACGGCATGACCTACGAATGGACCGACCTGACCTACCAGCAGATTCTGTCCGGCAACACCGCGCTGTTCGTGTTCCCGCTCTGCGTACTGCTGGCGTTCCTGGTACTTGCTGCTCAGTACGAAAGCTGGAGCCTGCCACTGGCGGTGATCCTGATCGTACCGATGACCCTGCTGTCGGCCATCACCGGTGTGATCATCTCTGGCGGTGACAACAACATCTTCACCCAGATCGGTTTGATCGTACTGGTGGGACTTGCGTGTAAGAACGCGATTCTGATCGTCGAATTTGCCAAGGATAAACAGGAAGAAGGCCTCGACCCGCTCGCTGCGGTACTGGAAGCCTGCCGTCTGCGTCTGCGGCCGATCCTGATGACTTCCTTCGCGTTCATCATGGGTGTGGTGCCGCTCGTGCTCTCCAGTGGTGCCGGTGCCGAGATGCGTCACGCCATGGGTGTGGCGGTGTTCTCCGGGATGCTCGGGGTGACCTTCTTCGGTCTGTTGCTGACACCCGTGTTCTACGTATTGATCCGTAACTTTGTCGAACGCAGCGAGCAGCGCAAAGCGGCCAAGGCGAACAATCTTCAAAAGCAACCGGAGGCGCAACAATGAGTCTGAAAGTCTTCCTGCCGAGTCTGCTGGTGCTTGCCCTCAGCGCCTGCGCCGTCGGCCCCGACTACAAGACCCCGGCGACGGAGGCGGCCAACATCACGACCGCCACCGACGGCGCCAACGGTCAGAAGAACTTTGACCGTTCGAAGTTCGAAGGCATCTGGTGGCAGCAGTTCGACGATCCGACCCTCAACCAGTTGGTGACGCAATCGCTGCAAGGCAACCGTGAACTGCGCGTGGCCTTCGCTCGCTGGAAAGCTGCCCGGGCGATCCGCGACGACGCCAGCAACGACGCCATGCCGACCATCACCAGCCGCGCCTCCAGCGATCTGGCCAAGGGACAAATCCCCGGCCAGACCACCAATCGGGTCAACAGCGAACGCTATGACCTGGGTCTGGACATGGCCTGGGAGCTGGACTTGTTCGGTCGTATCCAGCGCAATCTGGAAGCCAGCGATGCCGACCAGCAGGCCGCCGAAGCCGACTTGTATCAACTGCAAGTCACCATGATTGCCGAACTGGTGGACGCTTACGGTCAACTGCGTGGCGCGCAACTGCGGGAAAAGATCGCCGTGGCCAACCTGAACAACCAGCAGGAGTCGCGCAAGATCACCATCAGCCTGCGTGACGCTGGTGTTGGCGATCAGCTCGACGTGGAACGTGCCGATGCGCGCCTGGCGTCGGTCGAAGCCAGTGTGCCGCAACTCCAGGCGGAACAGGTTCGCCAGAAAAACCGCATCGCCACTCTGCTGGGTGAACGCCCGGACAAGCTCACAGTGGACTTGAGCCCTAAAGACTTGCCGGCGATTGCCAAGGCATTGCCGATTGGCAACCCGGGCGAGCTGCTGCAACGTCGTCCGGACATCCTCAGCGCTGAACGCCAACTGGCCTCGGCCACGGCGCGCATTGGCGTGGCAAAAGCTGACCTGTTCCCACGGGTGAGCCTCAGCGGTTTCCTGGGCTGGACGGCCGGGCGCGGTTCGCAGATCGGTTCCTCGGCGGCCAACGCCTGGGCGCTGGGCCCGAGCATCACCTGGGCAGCATTCGACCTTGGCAGTGTGCGGGCCCGTTTGCGCGGTGCCGACGCGGATGCTGAAGGCGCGCTGGCGACCTACGAGCAACAAGTGTTGTTGGCACTGGAAGAGTCGGAAAACGCCTTCAGCGACTACGGCAAACGTCAGCAGCGCCTGATCTCGCTGATTCGCCAGAGTGAATCGAGCCGAAAGGCTGCCGATCTCGCGGAGATCCGCTATCGCGAAGGCACCACTGACTTCCTTGTGCTGCTCGATGCGCAGCGTGAACGTCTGAATGCCGAAGACAGCCAGGCCCAGGCCGAAGTCGATCTGTACCGCGGCATCGTCGCGATCTACAAAGCCCTTGGCGGTGGCTGGCAACCAGAGACGGTCGCCAGTAAGTAAAAGTTGTTAATGAGCTCCTTTGGTTGGCCGCAACCAACCAATTTTTTTGCCCCGCGTATCATTCGGTCGCGGGGCTTTTTTTTGCCTGATCCTTTTTGCTTTCAAGCACATTGACAGTGGATGTTGTGCCCGCCTGCAAGCGACACCTGCAAGCGTAGACACTGCATCGAAAATTTGACGGCCAACGGAGTCGACAGAACTTGTAGGCCGATTCGCTCGCGCGGGGTTTGACTCACGGCCCGAGCTGACCGAAGCTTGCCCCTCTGCTCAAGTACGCCAGTTTTCGGAAACCTGCATGCCTCAGTCCCGCCGCTACCTGCTTATCAGCCTTGGCCTTGTGCTTGTTGTCGTCGTCGCATGGCTGTTCCTGCGCAGCACCGCCCCAGTCATTCCGGACGCGATCAAGCATGGCTATAGCGAAGCGCTGGGTGCCGCCCGCACCGGTGAGCCCGGTGCGGCACGCCAGTTGTATCAGCAATTGGGGCGGCCGGATTTGTCGGTCAAGCGGCGCGTCTGGCTGCATGGCGAATTGGCTAACTACCCCAGTCCACAGGCGCTGAAACTCGCCGACGCGGACTTGCAGAACGAAGCACCCCAAGTGCGGCTGGCAGCGATCAAAAGTGTGGTTGGACTGGTGCCGGGCGGGCAACGCAGCCTGTTGCTGGGGCCGATGCTCGATGATGAAGATCAGACAGTTCGCTTTGCCGCGATCAACGCTTTGCTGGGCCTGACACCGGATGAGCTGGGCCTGTATTTCGCCCCGCTGCAGCAGGCCATCGATGACTGGGAAGAAGCGCTCAAAGGAGAACCGGAAAGCGCCGCGGCTTACGCGCAACTGGCGCGACTTTATATCCATAACTCCGAACTGAAACAGGCGCAGCTTGCACTCGACAATACGCTACGTCTGGAGCCCGGCAACCTTGCGGCCCTGGTGATGCAGATCGATGTGCTCGACCGCCAGGGCCAGAGCGACGCCGCCCGGCAGTTGCTCGCCCAACAGCTTAAAGCCCAACCTGACTCCGCTTATCTGCAACATGCCCTCGGCCTGTGGCTGCTGCACCACGGTCAACGTGAGTACGCCCTTCTCGGCTTGTCCAAGGCGGTCGAGCTGGAACCTGACAACAAGGATTACCGCTACGACCTCGCCACCACTCTGCACAGTGCGGAGGAGCTGGAAGCGGCACAGAACCAGCTACAGGAAATCGTCCAGCGCCACCCGGCCGACCGCAAGGCGCGGGTTCTGCTGATCAACTACTGGAAAGAAAGTGGCCAGTTGCAAAACGTGCAGATCCTGTTGGCCCAACTCGAGCAGCTCAATCCGGATGACCCTGCTTTGCAGCAAGGGCTTTAAGCGCTGTCGGCAGCCTTCCTGACACATTGTGGGAGAAAAAGCGGAACCGCCATCAACGCGTGGGGTCAAGTAATTCAGGTCGCCGAACTCAGTCGGCGGCCTCGACCCCCGTAGTCATGAGAGGGCATTTTTTGTCTACATCTAACGAGTTGATCAGTGCGAAAGCCGCCACCGGCATTGTGGGCCTGGATGACATCCTCGCCGGTGGTTTGTCTCGCGGTCATGTGTTTTTGCTGGAGGGCGAGCCCGGTACCGGCAAAACCACAGTCGCCTTGCATTTTCTTATGGCCGGCGCAAAAGCCGGCGAACGCTCGTTATACATCACGCTCTCGGAAACCGAGCGTGAATTGCGCCAAGGGGCGCTGTCCCACGGCTGGGATCTGAATGAAAACATCGAAATCTTCGAGCTGACGCCGCCGGAAAGCCTGCTCAATGCCGAACACCAGCAGAGCCTGCTGTACTCCTCCGATCTGGAATTGGGTGAGGCGACGAAACAGATTTTCGAAGTGGTCGAGCGCTTCAAGCCGACCCGCGTAGTGCTCGACAGCCTGTCGGAGATTCGTTTGCTGGCGCAAAGCTCTTTGCGATATCGCCGGCAGATTCTGGCGATAAAGCACTACTTCGTGCGTTACGACGCCACGGTTCTACTACTAGATGACCTGACCACCGAGTCTCTCGATAAAACCGTGCACAGTGTGGCCCACGGCGTGATTCGCCTTGAGGAGCTGACGCCTAATTATGGCGCCGAGCGACGGCGGATCCGCGTCATCAAGTATCGCGGGCAAAAGTACCGCGGCGGTTTTCACGACTTCACCATCATGGGGGACGGCGTGCATGTGTTCCCGCGTCTGGTGGCGGCCGAACACCGTGGTAATTACCCGCGTTTGCAGTTGACCAGTGGCATTCCAGAAATGGACGCCTTGCTCGGCGGCGGCGTAGAAACCGGTTCCAGCACACTGATTCTTGGTCCGGCAGGTACCGGCAAGTCGCTGATCACGATGATCTTTGCGGCGGCAGCGGTCGCTCGCGGTGAAAAAGCGGCACTGTTTATCTTCGATGAAGAACTCGGCCTGCTGTTCGAGCGCATGAACAATATCGGCATTGATCTCGAAGCCCTGCAAGCCACCGGCAATCTGCTGATCGAGCAGGTGGATGCCGCTGAGCTGTCACCGGGCGAGTTCTCTCACCGGGTGCGCCGATGCGTCGATGAAGGCCAGATCAAGACGGTGGTCATCGACAGTATCAACGGCTACCAGGCGGCAATGCCTGAAGAGAACGCCCTCGTGCTGCATATGCACGAACTGCTGCTGTACCTCAATCGCAAAGGCGCCGCGACCTTTATGACCGTTGCCCAGCATGGTCTGGTCGGCGACATGCAGGCACCGGTCGACATCACTTATCTGGCCGACACGGTGATTCTGTTGCGATACTTCGAAGCGCTCGGCAAAGTCCGCCGCGCGATTTCCATCATCAAAAAACGCACCGGCAGCCACGAATCGACGATTCGCGAATACCGCATTTCTACGCAGGGCATGACCATCGGTGAGCCGCTGGAAGCCTTCCAGGGCGTGCTGCGCGGCGTACCGACCTACCTCGGCGCGAGCAATCCACTGCTTCGGGAAGAGGCTTCGTGACGGTTTCGGTAACACTGGCCGAACGGGCGCTGATTCTGGCGCCTGTGGGTCGCGACAGCCAAATTGCGCTGATGATCCTCAACGAGGCCGGTTACGAAGGGCTGGTGACGCCAAATCTCGGTTCGCTGTGCACTGAGCTGGAACCCGGCGCCGGTCTTCTGTTGATCGCCGCAGAAGCGTTGCGCGGGCCGGAAATGGAAGCCTTGTTCCTTTACCTGGAACAGCAACCGGCATGGTCGGATCTCCCCATTGTTCTGCTCACCCATCACGGTGGACAAGAGCAAGGCCCCTCCTCGCACCTGAGCAGCCTGTTAGGCAACGTGACGTTCCTCGAGCGCCCGTTTCATCCCGCGACGCTGATCAGCCTGGTGTCTGCCGCGCTGCGCGGCCGACGACGACAGTACGAAGCCCGCGACCGTCTGATCGATCTGAGTGAAAGCGAACGACGTCTGCAATCGACATTGGAAACCCTTGAGCAACAGGTCGAGGAACGCACCGCGCAACTGCGCCACAACGAAGAAGCGTTGCGTCAGTCGCAGAAAATGGAAGCGGTCGGCCAGCTCACCGGCGGTATTGCCCACGACTTCAACAACATGCTGACCGGCATTATAGGCAGCCTCGAATTGCTGCGCCGGCGCCTGGCCCGTGGGCGCACCGAAGACCTCGACAGTCTCATCGATCTGGGTGTGACGTCTGCCAATCGCGCGGCCGGCCTGACCCATCGTCTGTTGGCGTTTTCCCGTCGCCAGTCGCTCGATTCCAAGGCGGTGCAGATGAACACCCTCGTCCTGTCCATGGGCGAGCTGTTGCAGCGCAGCCTCAACGAAAGCATTCAGTTGGACATGCGTCTGAACGAAAAACTGTGGGTGGCCGAGGCGGACCCCAATCAACTGGAAAGCGCCCTGCTCAATCTGGTCATCAATGCCCGCGACGCCATGCCCGAAGGCGGCAAACTAGTGGTCGAGACCAGCAACCAGGTGTTGCACAGTGAATTCACCGAGGCTTACAGCAATCTCGAACCCGGCGACTACGTCATGTTGAGTGTCACCGACAACGGTAGCGGCATGCCGCAGAGCGTGATCAACCGCGCGTTCGACCCGTTTTTCACCACCAAGCCGATTGGTCAGGGCACCGGTCTGGGCCTGTCGATGATCTACGGTTTCAGCAAGCAATCACGCGGTCATGTCTCAATCGACAGCGAAATCGATCAGGGCACAACGGTCAACCTTTACCTGCCGCGTTTTCGTGGTGAAGAACTGGAGCAGCCTGCTCGCGACATCCTGCAAACCCCGCACGCGATGGATGGCGAGACCGTGCTGATCGTCGAAGACGATCCGGCCGTACGTGTGCTGGTCAGTGCGGTACTCAGTGAGTTGGGGTATGCGTTCGTGGAGGCCGGGGATGCCGACGGCGCCGTGCCTATTCTCAACTCCGCGCAGCGCATCGATCTGCTGATCAGTGACGTCGGGCTGCCGGGCATGAACGGCCGCCAACTGGCGGAAATCGGTCGGCAATATCGACCGGGGCTCAAGGTCTTGTTCATCACCGGATACGCCGAGCATGCGGCGGTACGTGGCGGATTCCTCGACTCGGGCATGCAGATGATCACCAAGCCGTTCACTTTCGATCTGCTCACCGCCAAGGTGCGGGAGATGATCCGGGGGTGATCGGTTGTATTTTTTTGGTGAACATCAAGTGGAGATGGCGTTCATTTCATCAAACGGCGCCATAACTTTGAATCGCTTTATCAGCAAGCGCCGGGCGATTCGTCGTCATCATTTTCTGAAGACCGGACTTTATGTCTCGTTTGTAGGCATTTCGTACCGTCTGAAACCCGGAATTCACAACGAAATTTACGACTTGCTGCCCCCCATCGCCAATCACTGCGGCCACGGCATCGGACTGCAGCCCCTGCGCCACCAGTCGAGGCACTGCGCTAAAAGCATCGCGGCCGGCCACATTGCTGAGCTGTTTTACAACCGAGAACTGCGATACGTCTCGAGACTCCTGGTATGGCGCCTCCTCCGGAAAAAAACTGCGGGCAAAACTCATATTCATGGCAACCACTCCTTTGGTCGCTGCGGGGTACAGCACCTCTTGGGCAAGGCTTAACGCCAAGGATGGAGCAGGATCAAACAGATTGTACTTGAGGATTTGCGAGGCCCCTTTTGTCAACACCGTGGTGCCAATTTCAGCATTAATGCCTGCTCTTGGGGGCGCCCCTGCCCATTCATTGTTCGGCCAGCTTGATTCAAATTGAGAAAAGAACTCAAAGCCGACGTTATCGCCCAATGAGCTGATCTGATCGATTGCCGCCAGATTCAAACCCGGGCTGAAAAAGTGTTCAACCGCAACAGGAGCAGCGGTTAACAGAGCGCCAGCGAAGGCTCCCGCCGAACGTTCAGCATAACGCCGCACGTTACCGATATCCTCAGCCTGATTCTGAGCGACCCATGCCGCTCCCGTGATAGCACCGTTGATCGCTGCCGATGCCCCTCCTGCTGCCGTCAGACCCCAACTCGCCGGACTCGAGACTTTCATGACATAGCCCACGGCGGCTGCGGGCAGTTTTGCCGCAAAGTCAAACACTCCGGCCCACATCATTGCCTTGGCCGTCTCCCATCGAGACAAGCCCTGCAAATCGACATACCCCACCGGGTTACCACCGACCATACCGTACAGATTCAACCCGTCGTGGGTGCCTCCCGGATCGGCGCTCAACCATCGTTGACGCCACGGCATGTAGTAACGAAAACCGTAATGGTACAAACCTGTCGCATCGCGCTCCTGCCCTGAATAACGCAACGTCCGGTAACCCGCCTCGACCTTGTCGCGCCCCGCCCACCACGCCGTTCCACCATAGGCGTAGTAGCTTTCCTGGCTGATCAACCGGGCATCGGCGTCAAGCTCCAGGCTGCTGGAGCCCAGGTGATCGGTCAGGATGTACCGGTATTGCTCCTCGGCGATGTGCGCGGGCCGACCCTTTTCCCACTGCAGGATCTGCACGGTGCAGCGGCCCGCCTGAACACTGATGACGTGCAGGACCTCTTCAGGCGTGGTGCGGATTTCAAGCCCGGGCAGGTAGCGGGTTTCGTGGGTGCGGGTCAGTCCGGAGCTTTGGGCCGTGCGGACTTTTCGCAGGCGTTGACCGGCACTGTCGTAGACGTAGCGCTCACTGTCGTTGGGCCCATCTTCACGAATCACCTGATCAACCTGGCGTAATTGATTGCGAGGGTCCCAAAACAGATTCTGGCCTTCTTGCAGCAGGTTGAGATTGCCGGTGACGTCGTATCGCCTGGCGATTTCACCCTCGTCCGGCCGTTCACCTGCGGCGCTGTACGGCAAACTGCGATTACTAGTCGCTGCCATAGCCGTGCGTTCGCAGCGCGAACCAAGGCCGGCGACGTGGTTCAAGGTATGCAAGTTGCCACCGCAGTCGTATTCAAACGTCTGCCGGTAATTTTCCAGTTGAGCCGAATCCGGCGGCGACATGAACTCCGGCAACGGTGGCCCGCCCGGCGCGCAGATCCGCTGACGGCCAAAGGCTTCGATCAATCGGCCAAGCGTGTCGTAACGATAGGTGTTTAGAGGTGCGACCCGTTGGTTGCGGAAGTAGCGAATCGGCTGGGCACTGTCAGTGATGCTGATCAGATTGCCCACCGGATCGTAGGCATACGCCAGACCCTGCAACGGCGGCCCCCCTTCAACTTGCGCGAGTAAGGTGCTCAGTCGCCCGTTCGCGGGATCGAAGGCGCTGCGCGTGACGACACCGTTACCGGCGGTTTGCTGTTCTATCTGGCCAGAAGCGTTGCAGTGAATATCGCTGACCAGTGGGGTGTAAGTGTCAGTGCTGACTGACTTGAGGAAGATCCCGGACAATTCGCCGGCCAGCGTCTGGCGCAGCAATTGTTCATTGCGCAGTGCATCAACGTGATGTATCAGATCGCCTGAGGCGTTATATCCCATGCGGGTCACGGCACTTTCACTCTCCAGCAAAGCGTCACGTTCGGTCTGATCCTGTGGCCAGTCTGATTCGTTCAGCGCCTTGAGAAATCGCCGGGCTTGTTCGATGGAAGCACCGCTCAGACTGAATTCACTGAGGTACGCCGACCCCGCCGTGTCGTCGTGACGAATCAATTGTCCGCAGCGGTTATGCCGGGCTGATTCGGCGCTGGCATCGCCGTAGCAAAGGCATTCACTGCGCCGCTCCAGTTCACCGGCCTCAAGGTCGAAAACAAACACCGGCCGCAGGCAGGCATCGTATTGCACACGGCGCCGATTGAGTTTTTGATCCCAGCTTTCAAGCGGCTGGCCGGACGCCCCCGTCAAACTCAAACGCCAACCGGCATCCACGTTGACCGACAGCAACGATGTCCCGGGCAGGCTGGTAATGGTGGTCTGATTGGCGGGGGTTGAGTCGTCTGTCTGAAAGAGCGCAAACAGGCGCGGGTCACGCGTGTGGCTGGCGCGACACTGAAAGTCATGCACCGTTTGCGAGACGTGTACTTGAAGATCGTCTATGCCCGACGACCGACAATACGCGACTGCGCGTACCGCAGCACCGCGAGGGTCGATTACGGCAAGCGTTGGCGTATGACGATGCATGAGCGGCGACCTCGACGTGGTTCACGAGGTCTTTATCAGCCGTGGAGGCGATCACGTCAACTGTCAGAAATTACAGGTCGGGCTTAGAAATAACGCGTTTTCAGGCCAGCAGCTCCTGAATCTTTTCCTGCAGCACATCCAGATCGAACGGCTTTTCCAGAATAGGTGCCTTGAGCGTGATCGGGCTGCCGGTCTCGCGGATTTCCTGCGGGTAACCGCTGATGAAAATCACCTTCAAGTCGGGTCGCAGCTTCACGGCGGGCTCGGCGATCTGTACGCCGGAGATGCCGCCAGGCAAGCGGAAGTCGGTGATCAACAGATCCAAATGTGGCTTGCTCGCGAGGATTTCGAACGCCTGCTCGCCGTTTTCGGCTTCGAGCACGCGATACCCTTGATCCTTCAGATAAATCGACAGAATCATCAAGATATTCGGTTCGTCTTCGACGATAAGTACTACATCTTGTGCATCTACGCTCATGGGAAGCCTTTGTTCGGTCAATAGCTGCTGATACGACCGTGTGGTCACTCAGAGGTTGCGTCGGATTTGCCGTTTTCCTCTATCGGCAGACAAACGCGAAACAGGGCGCCCTCGTTGATTTCACTCTCGACGACGATTGAGCCGCCATGGGCGGCGACGATCTGCTCGGAAATGAACAGACCCAACCCGAGCCCGGCGACTACCGTCTTGGCGGAAACCCGTTCGAATTGTTGGAAAATACGCTTTTGGTTCTCTTCGCTGATGCCGATCCCGTGATCCTGAACCTCGACCCGAGCTTCGTTGCCTTGGCGGTAGACGCGCACCTGAATCAAGCTTCTGCCGCCATAACGCAGCGCATTGGTCAGCAGATTGGAAATGACCTGCTCGATGCGGAACTCATCCCAGCAACCTTCCAACGGCATGTCCGCTTCGAAGCTGACCGTCGTTTCCGCTGCTTCGATCTGCTGCGCAAAGTTTTGCAGCAGATTGCCCACCAACTGCACCAGATCGAAACGGTTAGGCCGGATCGACAACTTGCCGGTACGTATCCGGGAGACGTCGAGCATGTCTTCGATCAGCCGGATGAGGCTTTTGATCTGGCGCTCGTCGCGATCGACCATCGCGTGCATCTTGTCGAGGGTGAACGCCGCCGCGTTATCCCGCGCCAAGTGCATCTTGCGCAATTGGGTTTCGAGTATCAGGCCATTGAGGGGGGTGCGCACTTCGTGGGCGACGATTGACATGAAGTCATCGCGCATCCGCACGGCTTGCTCAAGCTCCGACTGCGTACTCTGCAACTGTTGCAACAGCGCTTCCTGCTCGCGACGCGCCTGTTCCAGCGCTTCGACCTGTTGCTTCATGGCCTTGCTCTGTCGGTACAGATCGACGAAAACGTTGACCTTGCTCTTGACCGCGTGGATATCCAGCGGCTTGTGCAGAAAGTCCACTGCCCCGCTCTCATAGCCTTTGAACGCGTAGTTCAATTCGCGACCGGCAGCGCTGACAAAAATGATCGGGATGTTCTTGGTCTTCTCGGTGCCGCGCATCAACTCGGCCAGTTCGAAGCCGTTCATGCCCGGCATCTGCACGTCGAGAATGGCCATGGCGAACTCGTGTTGCAGCAGCAGCGACAGAGCTTCGTCCGCCGACAGCGCCTTGTAGACGGTGCGGTCTTCGCGTTTGATCAGCGCTTCAAGAGCCAGCAGGTTCTCGGGCAGATCGTCGACGATCAGCAGTTTTGCCTGGATATTACTCAGCATGCGATTCGTTCCAGCTCGACAAGCAGACGGCCGATGCCGTGGATGGGTAAAACATGATCCGGCTGCCGGATTTTCAGGGCAGCCAGAGGCATGGTGGCGACTTGGGCGTCGGCGGGATCCTGGACGATGGTCAGTCCGCCGTGGCGTTTGACTTGTGCCAGTCCGCGCGCGCCATCTTGGTTGGCACCGGTCAACAGCACAGCGGCCAGTTTCGGGCCATAGGCGTCGGCGGCGGACTCGAACAAGTAGTCAATCGACGGCCGGGAATGATGGTTGCGATCCTCCTGGCTCAACGACAGGCTGCGATCCTGCTCCACCGACAGGTGATAACCGGGCGTGGCGAAATACACCGTGCCCGCCTCGATAACCTGCTTGTCCGTGGCCTCCTCGACTGGCAACGCCAGACGCCGGGCGAATACCTCGGCCAACTGGCTGCGGCGCTCTTCCGGCAGGTGCAGCACGATGATGATCGGCAGTGCAAAACCTTTGCGCAGCGGCCCAAGCAGGTTTAACAAGGCTTCAACGCCACCGGCGGAAGCCCCGACCACAATAGCCTCGATTCGAGGCAGATCCGCAATGTCGTTCATGATTTGCGGTAGATCCGTTCTTGTTTCACCAGCGGTTCGAACTGGTTTGCATAGCTGGAAAAATCCAGCGTCTCTTTGCTGCCGAGCACCAGAAAACCGCGATGACACAAGGATTCATGGAACAGCCCGAACGCTCGATCCTGCAGCTTCTTGTTGAAATAGATCAACACGTTACGGCAGGAAATCAATTGGGTTTCGGAGAACACGCTGTCGGTGGCCAGACTGTGGTCGGCAAACGTCACGCTCTCGCACAGACTCTTGTCGAAAATCGCATAGCCATAGGCCGCGGTGTAATAGTCGGCAAATGATCGCTGCCCACCGGCCTGTTGATAGTTGGCGGTGTAGGCACGGACGTTTTCCATTGAAAATATCCCCTGCTTGGCCTTGTCCAGCGAGCGCGGATTGATGTCGGTAGCGTAAATGATCGTGCGATCGAGCAGGCCCTCTTCGCGCAGCAGAATCGCCATCGAATAGACCTCCTCACCCGTGCTGCACCCGGCGATCCAGATCTTGATCGAAGGATAGGTTCTGAGCAGCGGCACCACTTCCTTGCGAATGGCCAGGAAGTGCGACGGATCGCGAAACATCTCGCTGACCGGAATCGTCAACAACTGCAACAACTGCATAAACGCCGTCGGGTCGTGCAGGACTTTTTCCTGCAACGCCGAAATCGTCGCGCATTCGAATTGACCCAACGCGTGTTGGACCCGGCGCTTGATCGAAGCGCCGGAGTAATCGCGAAAATCGTAGCTGTACTTGAGGTAGATCGCCTCGATCAACAGCCGTAATTCGATTTCACTGTTTCGTTCCGCTGGATGATTGCGTTCCACTAAATGCGTTCCATCTTCGGTAACCACACGCGAATCAGCGAGAACAGGCGATCCAGATCAATGGGCTTGGCCAGATAATCGTTGGCGCCCGCCTGCAGGCAGCGCTCCTGATCGTCCTTCATGGCCTTGGCCGTGACCGCAATAATGGGCAGTTTGCGCCAGCGCGGGTCCTTGCGGATTTCGATGGTGGCTTCGAAACCATCCATCTCCGGCATCATCACGTCCATCAACACCAGATCGATGTCCTCGACTTCATTCAGTTTTTCAATCGCTTCACGGCCATTACGCCCGATCACCACGACTGCGCCTTTGGTCTCCAGGGCACTGGTCAGGGCGAAGATGTTGCGCACATCGTCGTCCACCAGCAGCACTTTGCGACCCTCGAAAACCTTGTCGCGGCTGCGCGCGGTCTTCAGCATCTTCTGCCGCTCATGGGACAACTGCGATTCAACTTTGTGCAGAAAGAGTGTGACCTCATCGAGCAGACGCTCCGGTGAGCGTGCGCCCTTGATGATGATCGAGCGCGAGTACTTGCGCAGGTCGGCCTCTTCATCGCGCGTCAGGTTACGACCGGTATAAACGATGACCGGCGGGAACGAGCAGATATCTTCGGTGGACATGCGCTTGAGCAAGTCATTACCGAGCATGTCCGGCAGCTTCAGGTCGATGACCATGCAGTCATAGATCGTCGTACGCAGTTTCTCCAGCGCGTCCTGCGCCAGACCGACAGCCGTGATCTCGATGTCGTCATCGCCGATCAGCCGCGCAATGCTCTCGCGCTGCAGATCGTCGTCTTCAACCAGCAACACGCGTTTGACCTTCTGGGTCAGCTTGGCTTCCAGACGGGCGAACACGTCCTTGAGCTCTTCGCGGGTGGTCGGTTTGACTGCATAGCCAATGGCGCCCATGTGCATCGCCGCTTCGACCCGATCCTCGACCGAAATCACGTGCACGGGGATGTGGCGGGTTTCGGCGTGTTCTTTCAAACGCTGCAACACAGTCAATCCGGAGTGATCCGGCAGACGCATGTCGAGCAGAATGGCATCCGGCACGAACTCGCGGGCCAGGTCATAACCTTCGTCCGCGCCATGGGCAACCAGGCACTGATAACCCAGTTCGTGCGCCAGATCGTAGAGGATATGCGCAAAGTTCGGCTCATCTTCCACTACCAGAATGCAACGGGTGGCGAACGGTGCCTTGTCGCGGTCGTCGGCAAAGCGCGGGATGTGAACCGGCGCCAGAGGCGAAACCACCACCGCAGGCGCTACGGTCGCCGTCACGGTTTGGACTGGCGGAGTGAAGGTCAACGGCGCTTTCGATACATCAGTGGACTCGTTGTACTGCTGCGGCAATACCAGCGTGAACACACTGCCCTGCCCCGGTGCGCTGCTGACGCTGATCGAGCCGCCCAGCAAGGTCGCCAGATCCCGCGAGATCGAAAGGCCCAGCCCGGTACCGCCGTATTTGCGGTTGGTGGTGCCATCGGCCTGACGGAACGCTTCAAAGATGCTTTCCTGCTGATCCGCGGCAATGCCGATGCCCGAATCGCGCACGATGAACGCAATGCGATCATTCGGCTGGCCGCTGATGGTCAGGCTCACCGTGCCCTGCTCGGTAAATTTCACGGCGTTGGACAGCAGGTTTTTGATCACCTGTTCCAGCCGCTGACGGTCGGTAAACAGTGTCACCGGCGCATCCGGGAGCAGATCCACGCTGAAGGTCAGTCGTTTGTCGGCCGCCAGCGGTTCGAACACGCTGCGCAGGCCATCGGCCAGACGCGCGACGCTGGTGATTTCCGGGATCACTTCAAGCTTGCCGGCCTCGACCTTGGAAATATCGAGAATGTCGTTGATCAGGTTGAGCAGATCGTTGCCGGCGGAGTAGATCGACTCGGCAAACTTGACTTGTTCGGCACTGAGATTGTCCTGCGGGTTTTCCGCCAGCAACTTGGCCAGGATCAGCGAACTGTTCAGCGGCGTGCGCAGTTCGTGGGACATATTGGCGAGGAACTCGGACTTGTACTTGCTTGAGCGCTGCAACTCTTCGGCGCGCTCTTCGAGTTGCACCTGCGCCTTATTCAGTTCGGTGTTCTTCAGATCCATGGCATCGCGCTGCTCGGCCAAGGTCTGCGCCTGTTCGGCGAGTTGTTCGTTGGTCTGTTCCAGCTCGACTTGCTGGGTTTCCAAGTGCGCTTGGGATTCCTTGAGGATCCGCGACTGCTCCTCCAACTCTTCGTTGGCAGTCTTCAACTCTTCCTGCTGCACCTGCAACTCTTCGTTGAGCTGCTGGGTTTCGGCCAGCACTTCCTGCAAACGCTGACGATAACGCGCCGCTTCGATGGAAGTGCCGACGTTGCCGGCAATCAATTCAAGCAGCTCGATATCGCGGTCGTTGAGCGGTCGCAGGAAACCCAGTTCGATCACGCCGTTGACCCGTTCGTCATCGCTGGTCGGCACGACCACAACGCTGCGCGGCAGGCCTTCGCCGAGTCCGGAGCTGACCTTGAAGTAATCCGACGGTACCGAATCGAGACGGATAAGCCGCGCCTGCTGCGCGACCTGACCGACAATACCTTCGCCGCTGTAGATCGACTGGTCCTGATCTTCCTGTTCGCGAGAAAACCCATAAGTCGCCACACGTTTGAGGCCACCGTGCTCTTCGCGCACGTACAACGCCGCTACGGCCGTGCCAAGGTATTGCGCGCAGAACTGCAGAATGTTGCGACCGAGCAGATTGAGCGTCAGTTGCCCCAGCACCTGTTCGGCCAACTCGGTCTGCCCGTTGCGCAGCCAGGCTTGCTGTTCCAGACGCTCGGCACTGGCCTGCTGCGCCGCCAATGTGGCGCCGTAGCTTTCGGACAGATTGACCAGGTCTCGCCGACCGATGTACGCCAGCAATGCGCTGATGCCTGCAACAAACAGCAGATAAAGGGTGATGCTCCAGATCGTGGTGCGGCGCACTTCTTCGTTACGCGTGGTGCGCAACTGCTGCTCCATATCGATGACGTCTTCGAACTGCTTGCGAATCTCGTCGGTCAGGCGCTTGCCACGTCCAGCCTTCACGGCACCGCGATAATCCCCGCTGCTGCGCTGCAAATCGATCATCGATTGTGCATAGGTCGCCCACTCGGTCTGCAACGCCTGGAGACGGCGCAAACGGTCGGTCTGCACAGGATTGTCGGCGGTCAGTTCGAGCAAGGTATTGAGCGCCACGGCAATACGCGGCTTGGCCGTCTCGTAGGGATCGAGGAAGTGCTCGTCACCGCTCAGCAGAAAACCGCGCATGCCGGTTTCCAGGTCCACGGTGAGTTTCACCGCTTCGTTGGCGTTATTGATCACCCGGTCGGTGTGTTCAACCCACTGAATGACCGACAGCAGATACGTGATCAGCGAAACGAAGAACACGGCACTGAGCACACCAACACCCAGCGGCAGGCTGATGTTGCGACTCAGGAGTTTGCGAAACCGTTGCTCATCAACCGAAGACGGAGAGGACATGGGGCAGCCTTGTCGAACTGTTGAAAACCCGAGAGTTTGCCCCAACAAGCGGCGTGGATCCATTTTTCTCACAGCTTTGGCAGCAAATTCCTACATTTGCTCGCGTCTAGAGCCACGCCAACAGTTATCCTTGCCTGTCCCTTTGCAGTGAATGTTTTTTGTATCAAACCGGGAACTTGTGGCCATGCGCCACTTACTCATGCATGAGACCGGCAGATTCGACCGGCCGATACCCCTGAATTTCTATCTTTGAGAGCCTCTATTATGTCCACCCCAGCGTCCATCATCCTTGTAGTAGAAGACGATGCCATTGTGCGCATGCTGATCGTCGATGTGCTGGAGGAGCTGGAGTACAAGGTGCTGGAGGCTGACGGCAGCGAACAGGCGCTGGAGTTTCTCAATGATAAGGACCAGAACATTGATTTGATGATGACCGATGTAGGTTTGCCGGGTATGGATGGTCGTGAGTTGGCGAATCAGGCACGCATCGTGCGCCCCGCGCTGCCAATCCTGTTTGCCAGTGGTTACGCTGAAAGTATCGAAGTGCCCGAAGGCATGCATGTCATCGGCAAACCCTTTTCGATCGATCAATTGCGCGACAAAGTAAAAAACATCATTCAATAAATAACTCAACGGACCGCCCCTTTCAAACAACTTCAAGGGGCAGTCCGGTCTCATATTCTTGCGAATAAAACTTAAGCTGGCGAGCTGTTGAAAAACACACTCACATAATGCTTCTTGATAAACACGCCCCAACAAAAGAGGATCACTCAAACATACAAACCAACATAAACGAATTTATTATGACCCTAAAACATTCAAACTCCCTGAATCAACGTTACTTATCCCGACCTGCCCCTTCTTCTAACCTCCACCGTGAATACGTTGCATGCGATAACCGCGAACGAGAGGAAGTGATATATAAACTCAAGCAGCGCTCAGAACATCTTGCTCCTTCGCAAAGAATTTCACTGGAAGGCGCAAAACTTTCTGTGGAGTCGGGATCGTCACTTGAAGACGCCCTGCTTCCCGGCAGGCAGCTGTTGCAACGGATGTCCGAACAAGATTCCTTCAAAAGACTGGTGGGCAAGCTAAGACTTTCCGAGTACTCAGACTTTGAAGTGACCGCTGAAGGCGAAATAAATGCAAAGCACTCCGGTGATATCGTGAGTTTTGCTAACGCCTTCAAACTTTCCCCCGATCTGAAAGACGATCTGCAGATACTGGTTGAAATGGCCCATTTGACCGGTGGCAAAATTTCCACCGCAGACGAAGTTGATTTAGCACAATGGCTGGCTTTCCACGGTTACTTGATCCCTCACCATGCCGCCGACGTTTCCCGGTTACTGGCATTCATGCAAGCCGCCCCTCCTGCAAGCCCAGAGTTGAGCAACTATTGGGAAATGATAAAGACTGGAGAAGGCAACTCGGCGACGCTTTCTGCAACTGAGCGCAGTGAGTTCCGCAAACTCATCGCCAGTTACATCAAGGATAAATCGTTACTGGAGCATTTGTCGGAGAGCATTTTTGGCGGACGAACTACGCCCTTCACACGTGCCGAGGCTGAGGACATTATTAAGGCACTTGTTTCCAGCCCCATCGCTGCTGACTGGGCCGACGCTTACGTACGGGATCTTGGCTGGTACGGCGCGCGCGACAACCAACCGCAATCGGAAACGTCGCGCAAGCAGGTTGTCCTGACATCGCTGCTGCTCAATCTTCATCCTCAAGTCGGCGAAGATGTACCGCGAAATCATGTTGCTGGTTTCGATTTGTATGCTGCCAAGCATATGGAAAAATCCTTCGCCGAGATTCAAACCGATTTCGAGAATCACCTGATCGAGCACCACAGGGTGAGTAAAAAGAATGCAGCATTGGCCGCTCACTTACTGCTGGCGGAGCCTGCGCCGGAATTTCTGGTCAAAGGTCTACCTGCCACCCTGCTAGTGGGAACGCCGCAATGCGTGGAATTTTGCCGAATCGTGGCGGTGCAAGAAATCATAGCGCCAGGCTCGACTCGATCCATGACTTACGCGCAATTGCAGCAACTTTCGACACTGGAACCAGTGACCGAATCACGCAAGTTGCTCGACGCTTTGGCCGCCGTGGATCCTGTGATTGATTGGGCAGTGCTCAACAAAATCGTCACGCCTGAAGACGTTGAAAAATCAGTCACTGACTCACTGACAGTCGCCACGGACGCCTACGCCCGACATGCGAGGACGCTTGCCGAAAACGCTGAAACACTGACGCGTCAACTGCCAACCCGCAAAAGCGTTGCACTGGATATCCTCAAGCAGGTCGCCAAGGGCTGCACTTATCTTGAAAGCGACGTCCTTCAGCAAACGCGCAATCGACCGCTGGAAGACGCTTACATTTCGCTAAAAATGTCACCTGTCGAGTTGCATATGTCCAACGATCTGGCGACCGGCAATTGGGATTTGAAAAAAGGGGAAAGCATCTATACAGCGTTCCCCAACATGCGCCGTAATCTGGTTTCTCCCGACGATGAGTTCTACCGTCAGTTCAATCGGGCCTATCTGGCGCATGCGCAAGCGATGAATACGCATTTGAAGCAAGCATTTACTTCAATGCCATTGCTCGACCGGATTCGATTGCTCAAGGGCAAGGTGACGATGTTCACCGTCAGGCCCTCGGTCGCCAGACTCCAATCGATTACCGGTATATCCGCCAATCCTATCGCGGCGACCCTTGACGCCATTCTGAAAACGACTGAGCGCAAACCGACGGAAAGTCATAAAGAAATAGATGAAGCAAAGGGTCGCTACGGCGTAGTGGTCTGCAGCGAGTTCGAAGGCCGGGTGACCTGTTACGAATTATTCACGCTGCACGGCGTCTGTCGCGAAAACACCGAGTTGGCCAAGCTTGTGCAAAGGGAAAACCTGTTAAGCGCTCCCCCTCGCAGCAATGAGACGAATTACTCTGCGCCTGCGAAAATTCATCAACTGCCGATGAACATCGAGTGTTATACCCATGGTGTAACGCCCGGTCTCGTGGACGTCAGTTCGGGGGTGATCGACAAAGTTGCCGAGTTGTCAGCCGTCGCGCCGCTGGAGCCAATAAATGGGTACTACCAGAGCTTCTACTCGACAGAGTTCGACCGTCTGGTGAACTTCGTACTCAAGCACAGACCCGTCGCGACTTACGATGAGTTGGTTAAAGAGTGTTGGGGCCAGACCCGGCTTGAAGCATTGCGTGCAAAACGGGAAAAGGATCTGGACACGCTTCTCAACTTTGTCGTGCCCTTCAAGTCATGCATCGAAGATCTCGGTTCAGGCGACATCGAGCGACAATTGGACGGAGCCAAGGCGTGCACCCTGGAAGCCGCGATGACCGTTCTGTTAGTGGTCGGAGCCATCGCAAAGATTGCCAGCCTGGCCGCCACGAGCATGAGTATCGCCACCAAGGCCAGCAAGATAGCTTCCACAGGCGCTGGATTGGTCAGCAACTTGCTCAATCCGCTGGATGGCGCAACCGATTTGCTTGTGAATGGTGCCAAACTTTTGCGCAAAGGTTGGCACAGCGGTGTAGCTGCACTCGAAAGCGCTATTTACGATGCACGCAAATGGTCGGGAAAGACGCCCTATCACGCACTTTCGAAGGCTGTCGATCCAGACACTATCCGTCTGGGCATCCGACAAACTGCGCAAGAATCCGCAGACGTGTTCCAGGTTTGGGGAATACGCCACAGTGATGAATGGTACGCGTTGAACCGTTTGGGCGAACCATGGGGAGCCAAAATGGACAGTCTGAATTACAAGTTCAAACTGCCTTCCCTACCTTGGCGCAAGCTCATGCCAAAAAGTTACACCCAACGGTATTTGAAAAAAGCAATCCCCGCCGCCAAAACCAAACTCAACAATGCCATCGCCTTGTTGGGCGACTCGGAATGGGAATTCGAAGTTCGCAAGATTCTTACTTATTTGTTTGGCACTGGGTCTGACGAAGCCGTAAAGCACATCGGGTCGAGACTGCAGGCAATGCGCAAGGATCTGGATGCTTTCACGCTCGCCAACGTATCATTCAAAAGGACCGATGTGCCTGCGGTGGCAGCCTTGCATGTGCCCGATTACAAACGATGGAAAAAGGCAGTCGTCAAGGGCACCGTACATCAGGAATCAATCAAAAGGTTCATCAAGATTTTTCCGGAACATCTGGATGATCTATATCGCACATCCAAATACGACGAAACCCGGATAGCGGATGTTCTGATCCATGAGATGTCCCATGGCGCACCCGGCACACTCGATCTGTATTACGGAAAGACTCTGGAACACGCGCAAACCGATGTGGCTTCCCTGATTGATCTCGCACGAAACCCGCGCATGGTCGATCCGACGTTCTCCAATCCTTACAGAACAGTGAGCACGGACAGCTTCACCCATCTGCATCAGTTTGATTCCATTCGTCCGAGTCTTCCGACTTTGATTCAGAAGCACCCGGCTCTGTACAACGCAGAATCTTACGAAGTAGCGGTTTCTTTGATTAATCAAATCAAATCCGATCCAGCTGGATTTGGCATAAACATGTCGACCCTCGAATCAGCGCTGAAAAATTCCGCAGCCGAACCATTCCTCGGCACTCTGGGCCTCAACCTGGGCAAAGCGTAGGTCGTACCTGTATTTCCGCCACCGGGCCTGATTGATAACCGGGTGCAAGCAACCACCACTGTGGTTTAATTGCGCCCGTTTTTCGCCCCCGCTTTGCTGCACAGGATCACCGCTAATGACTCAGCCCGTCACCAAAGTCCTGGTCATCGGATATGTCTGGCCCGAACCGCGCTCTTCCGCCGCCAGTGGCCACGTCATGCAGATCCTCGAAACGTTTTTGCAACAGGGTTGGGACATCACCTTCAGCAGCCCCGCCGGCCCCGGCGAGCATAAGGCGGATCTGGCAGTGCTGGGTATTCGCGAAGTATCCATTGAACTCAACAACAGCAGTTTCGACGTGTTCATCAGTGAACTGGCGCCGGATATTGTGCTGTTCGACCAGTTCATGATGGAGGAGCAGTTCGGCTGGCGGGTTGAGAAGCACTGCCCCGAAGCCCTGCGTGTGCTCGAAACCTCCGACCTGCAGAGCCTGCGGCATGCCCGCCATCAGCGGCTCAAGGATCGCCTGAAAGCCAACAGCGATCAGGACGACTTCAGCGAGCTGTTTGCGCCTGCACTGCGCGAAGAGTTTGAATTGATGGCCGATACAGATCTGGCCAAACGTGAAATCGCGGCGTTGTACCGTTGCGATCTGAACCTGATGATCTCCGAAGTTGAAATCGAGTTGCTGGTCGAGCAATTCGGCTTGCCGCGTCAGTTGTTGCATTGGTGTCCACTGATGGTTGAACTCCCTTCGGCACCTGCGCGGGCATTTGCCGATCGCGAGCATTTCCTGAGCATCGGCAACTTCCGCCACGCGCCCAACTGGGATGCCGTGCTGTGGATGAAAACCACGGTCTGGCCACTCATTCGTCAGCAATTGCCGGATGCGCAGTTGCACATCTATGGCGCCTACACGCCGCCCAAGGCCACGGCCTTGCACAACGCCGCGCAGGGTTTTCACATCATGAACTGGGCCGAAGATGCGTTGCAGGTCATGTCGGCTGCACGGGTGTGCCTGGCGCCGTTGCGTTTCGGGGCCGGGATCAAGGGCAAACTGGTTGATGCGATGCTGTGCGGCACCCCAAGTGTCACGACGCCGATCGGCGCCGAAGGCATGTATGGCGACCACCCTTGGCCTGGCGCTGTCGCACACAACGCATGTGATATCGCCGACAGTGCCGTTCGGTTGTATAAGGATCAAACACTTTGGCAAGCGGCTCAGCAGGCAGGAACTACGTTGCTCAGCGAGCGCTATCAATACGCTGTACACGGTCAGGCACTTATTGAAAAACTGCGCTATTGCCAGCAGCATTTACAAATACTTAGAACCAGCAATTTTACCGGAAGTATGTTGCGCCACCACTTTCATAAAAGCACTCAATACATGTCGCAGTGGATTGAAGCAAAAAACCGCCATTCACCTACTGACTGAACAGATAACTTCACCCCGTACACGACTTGCATTAAAACAAGCATTGGCCAAACAAGTATTAAGCACTATAAACATCCTGCGCGCACAACTTAAATACTATTTAACGCAGGATAACCAAATGAATAACACCCAGTATGAAACCTCGCCTCTTCATCGGTGGATGACCGTAACTCCACAAATCAACAACTTGTCACTGTTCGAACTGACCATACCAGGGACTCATAATGCCGGCTGTGACTGGAAAGCCTCTTACGCATTGTTCCCAGGCAAAAACCTGACTGCATGCCAGGATGATTCTTTCTATTCACAACTCAATCTTGGCGCCAGAGCTCTGGATGTTCGACTGGTTTACAATGCCAAAGCACAAGGCTTTAATCAGTTTCGCTTTCAGCACAACGGGTTCCTTTCTTCTCGAAACCTTGAAGACCTTGTACGAGACGTCAACAAGTTTCTTGAGGACAATCCGGAAGAATTCATCATTCTGGACTTTCATAAACTGGAGAAAGGTGACGCCGAATTCAATCACGCCAAATTCAGGGATCTGATGCTCGAACATCTCGGCAAACGGATGATTCCTTCCCACAATATACATATGACGCTGGGGCAACTGAAACAAGCAAGCCCCCTGCAACGCGTCCTGGTAGCGGCGTCCATGACGTGGGACACAAACGACAACAGGTTCAATTCGCCGATCGGCCACAAATGGATCGGTGAAAAAATCGTTACCACCAGTGATCTGCACGGCTACATTACAAAAGTGATGAGCGAACCTATGAGCAGGCTACGCCTCTGGTCTTTATCAGCGACGACTTTTAGTATTGGTCCCCAGCGAATTCTCAATGATCTGGACAACTGGTTCTCCCCTGCCAGATCGGACTGGGCCCAAAAGTGCAACATCATCAATTTCGACTTCATTAAAGACTCGAACATCGTGTTCTATTGCCAATCGGCCAGTATTATTAAAGCCAATAAGAAATCGCTGATAGCTCCTCGTGTGCAAGCAGATTAAATTCTCTGTGTGAACGCTCCTTTACGAATTGATGGACGACCAAACGGGTCGTCCATCCTCTAATGCCATTACGATTTCCAGTATGTCCACACAGGATTCAGCAAATGCATGATCTTGACCTTCAACACTTCCAGCCCAATCGATGGATGGCTGCCACACCGCAACTCGATAACTTGACCTTATTCGAGATGACTTTACCGGGCACGCATAATGCCGGTTGTGATTGGGAGGCCTATTACAGCCCCTCGATCGCCGCAAACTGGGCGGTCTGCCAGGATGTGCCTTTCTATTCCCAGCTCAATCGCGGTGCCAGGGCACTTGATCTGCGATTGGTGTATGACAGTCACGCCACAGGGCTGGCGAAATTCCGATTCTTTCATGACAAGGTCTGGTCATCGCGCACATTGGAAGATCTCATTCGTGATCTCAAAGGTTTTCTCGAGCGCAGTTACGATGAATTTATCGTCCTTGACTTTCACGAGTTAAGGGACGGTGACACGCCCTTCGACTTCAAGTACTTCAACGACGTGATGTTGCAACATCTCGGCGAGTACATAATTCCTGAAAAAAACAAACATCTGAGCCTCGGCGAATTGAAGAACATCAGCCGAATGCAACGTTTGCTGGTGGCAACCCCCTCTCATTCCAACATCGACGGGCAGTGGTTTTGCCACCAGGTGATTCATAAGTGGGCGGGTAACGCCTATGTTCTGGAAACCCTGTTGCCGACGTTTACGCTACAAAACTACCTGACCGAGGTGATGAAGAGGCCGCCTTCGAGAACCTTGCTATGGTCGCTTTCGGCAGCCATCTGGAATGCAACCGGCCCTCAACGGATTTATGAAAAGCTCGACGCCTGGTTTGATCCGGCGAACAGTGATTGGGCGCAAAACTGCAACATCATCAATTTCGACTTCATTAAAAATTCGAACATCGTGTTGTTTTGCCAGCAAGCCAATCTGCAGAAAGCGATTGCGAAGTCCACGGTAACGCTTCACCTGCAGCACGTTGGCTGAACCTGCGCAACGGATGTCCATCGCGGCAAACTGGCGCACGGCAGGACAAACGAGGCATGATCGCAAGGCTCCTACGAAAAGAAGCTACCCGCCATGACCCGAACTGCCCGCGTGACCGACCCTTCATACGAGTTGATGGATGACCACAACGGGTTGTCCATCATCTACCGCCAGCATGGTTTCCCCTGCCCACTGGTGCGCTGGCATTTCCACAAGGAATACGAACTGCATCTGATCGTCGCCAGCTCTGGCAAAGTGTTCATAGGCGACTACATCGGCAACTTCTATCCCGAGACGCTGTTTCTGACGGGTCCCAATCTGCCGCACAACTGGATCAGCCAGGTGGCCGAAGACGAAGTGGTCGAGAAACGCGACATGCTCGTCAATTTTACCGATGAGTTGTTCGAGAGCGGCCATCAGGTATTCGCTGAACTCCGAACGCTTGCACCGCTCTTGGAGCGTGCTCAGTACGGCATCGAATTCCGCTGCAAGCGTACGATCCGTCAAGCCATGACGCTGATGCAGCGTATCGCCGATACTCAAGGCATCACCCGGCTCGGGCACTTCTTCATCCTGATGGAGTTGCTCGCCGCCAGCGATGATTTCCAGTTGTTGTCCGGCGCCACCACGCCGCAACTGGCCGATGAACACAACATCGATCGCACCAACCGCGCCGTTGATTACATCTTCAGCCACTACGCCCGGGATATTTCGCTGGAAGAAGTCGCCGAGCATCTGGGCATGACGCCGACGTATTTCAGTCGCGTGTTCAAACAGGCGACCGGGCGCAACTTCATCGAATTCGTCAATCGTTTGCGCATCAGTAAGTCCTGCGAGCTGCTGGCGGACGGCGATAAACCGGTGACCGATGTGTGCTTTGAGTCGGGTTTCAACAATATTTCCAACTTCAATCGGCGCTTCCAACAGCTCAAGGGCATGACGCCTTCACACTATCGGCGCCTCGCTGTGCAACGCCTCACCGAACAAAATCATATTTAAAAGCCAAGATCAAAAGATCGCAGCCTTCGACAGCTCCTACACCGATCCCTGTAGGAGCTGCCGAAGGCTGCGATCTTTTGATTTGTGCTTTGAACACCCTGAAAACCTGTACACATTCGATAGCTCAGTTTCGCTGTAAACCCCTTCCCTGTGTTTCTTCACGCAAAGCTCAGTGCAAAAAAGTATTGATAAAAGTGCGATGGATGATTTGTCAGTCTGTCGATTGAAGGCTGTAATCAGTGCACATTCTTCCTGCACAGGAAGACACAAAAACAATAACTGTCCTTCTGCCCCCTCTGGGTTCAGAAAAGGAGTGCACGATGCAACCCACTGCAAACGCTCTGCTTGCCCTCACCTGCTTGACCCTCAGCAGCGTCAGCCTTGGCGCCCAGACCCTGACCATCGCCACCGTCAACAACAGCGACATGATCCGCATGCAAAAACTCTCGAAAACCTTCGAGACCGAGCATCCGGACATCAAGCTCAATTGGGTGGTGCTGGAAGAGAACGTCCTGCGCCAGCGCCTGACCACCGACATCGCCACCCAGGGTGGCCAGTTCGATGTGTTGACCATCGGCATGTACGAAGCGGCACTGTGGGGCGGCAAGGGTTGGCTGGAACCGATGAAGGATCTGCCGGCCAGTTACGCCCTCGACGATGTATTCCCGTCAGTGCGTGAAGGCCTGTCGGTCAAGGGTTCGCTCTACGCCCTGCCGTTCTACGCCGAAAGCTCGATCACCTATTACCGCACCGACCTGTTCAAGGATGCCGGCCTGACCATGCCCGAGCGTCCGACCTGGGAACAGATCGCAGGCTTCGCCGAAAAACTCACCAACAAGGATAAAGAGCAGTACGGCATCTGCCTGCGTGGCAAGGCTGGCTGGGGCGAGAACATGGCGTTGGTCACCACGGTCGCCAACGCCTATGGCGCACGCTGGTTCGATGAGCAGTGGAAGCCGGAATTCAGCGGCCCCGAGTGGAAGAACGCGCTGAATTTCTACGTCAACACCATGAAGAAATCCGGCCCGCCGGGTGCTTCCAGCAACGGTTTCAACGAGAACCTCGCCCTGTTCAACAGCGGCAAGTGCGCGATCTGGGTTGACGCTTCCGTCGCCGGCTCATTCGTGACCGACAAGACCCAGAGCAAGGTCGCCGATCACGTCGGCTTCACCTTCGCACCGCATCAGGTCACCGATAAAGGTTCGGCGTGGCTGTATTCCTGGGCGCTGGCGATTCCTGCCAGCTCCAAGGCCAAGGATGCGGCAAAAGAGTTCAGCGCCTGGGCGACTTCCAAGGAATACGGTGAACTGGTGGCCAAAACCGACGGCATCGCCAACGTACCGCCAGGCACTCGCGCCTCGACTTACAGCGACGCCTACATGAGCGCTGCGCCGTTCGCCAAGGTGACCCTCGAGTCGTTGAAAGCTGCAGACCCGAGCAAACCGACGCTGAAACCGGTGCCTTACATCGGCATTCAACTGGTGACCATTCCTGAATTCCAGGGGATCGGCACCCAGGTCGGCAAGTCCTTCTCGGCAGCGCTGATCGGCCAGACCACGGTCGACCAGGCGCTCACCGCCGCGCAGCAAACCACCGAACGCGAGATGAAGCGCGCCGGTTATCCCAAGTAACCCGTAAAGCTCGCTCCTGCCTCCTGTGGGAGCGAGCCTGCTCGCGAAGGCGTCTTTCCAGCCAATACACATGGCACTGACCCACCGCTTTCGCGAGCAGGCTCGCTCCCACATGGGATCTCCATAGGTCTGTATGACTCGGTTGTGATCACCATGAATACTTCAACTGCCAAAGCCCACATCGACCTCGCCAAGCCACAGCGCAAAAACCGCGTAGCCAATCCCGGCTGGTTTCTGGTCAGCCCTTCGGTGGCCCTGCTGCTGCTGTGGATGATCGTGCCACTGGGCATGACCCTTTACTTTTCGATGATCCGCTACAACCTGCTCAACCCCGGCGAAAACGAGTTCGTCGGGTTTGAGAACTTCTCTTACTTCCTGACCGACTCGGGCTTCATGCCCGGCGCCACCAATACGCTGTTGCTGGTCGGCAGTGTGCTGCTGATCAGCGTGGTGTTGGGCGTGTTGATCAGCGCACTGCTGGAGGCCAGTGAATTCCTTGGTCGCGGCATCGTGCGGGTCATGCTGATCTCGCCGTTTTTCATCATGCCCACGGTCGGCGCGCTGATCTGGAAAAACCTGATCTTCCATCCGGTGTCGGGGATCCTCGCCTACATCTGGAAACTGTTCGGCGCGCAACCGGTGGACTGGCTGGCGCACTACCCGCTGCTGTCGATCATCATCATTGTCTCGTGGCAATGGCTGCCCTTCGCGATCCTGATCCTGATGACCGCCATGCAGTCCCTCGACCAGGAACAGAAGGAAGCAGCACGCCTGGATGGCGCAGGCCCGATCGCGATCTTCTGGCACCTGACCCTGCCGCACCTGGCCCGGCCGATTGCCGTGGTGGTGATGATCGAAACAATCTTCCTGCTGTCGGTATTCGCCGAGATTTTCACCACCACCAACGGCGGCCCCGGCTACGCCTCGACCAACCTCGCCTACCTGATCTACAACCAGGCGCTGGTGCAGTTCGACGTCGGCATGGCGTCGGCGGGCGGCTTGATTGCCGTGGTCATCGCCAACATCGCCGCGATCATTCTGGTGCGGATGATCGGCAAAAACCTGACTGACAAAGCCTGAGGCCCGCCATGACTCTTCAACAATCCCGCCGGCTGCAAAGCCTGCTGCTCGGCACCCTGGCCTGGGCCATCGCGATCGTGATTTTCTTCCCGATCTTCTGGATGGTGATGACCAGTTTCAAAACCGAAATCGACGCCTTCGCCACGCCGCCGCAGTTCATCTTCACGCCGACGCTGGAGAACTACCTGCACATCAACGAGCGCAGCGACTACTTCAGCTTTGCCTGGAACTCGGTGGTGATTTCCTTCAGCGCCACAGCCCTGTGCCTGCTGATCGCAGTGCCGGCGGCCTATTCGATGGCGTTCTACGAAACCCAGCGCACCAAAGGCACGCTGCTGTGGATGCTCTCGACCAAGATGCTGCCGCCGGTGGGCGTGCTGATGCCGATCTACCTGCTGGCCAAGAGTTTCGGCCTGCTCGACACGCGCATTTCACTGATCGTGATCTACACGCTGATCAACCTGCCGATCGTGGTCTGGATGATTTACACCTACTTCAAGGACATCCCCAAAGACATCCTCGAAGCCGCCCGCCTCGACGGCGCCACGCTGTGGCAGGAAATGGTCCGAGTGCTGCTGCCGATCGCCAAGGGTGGTCTTGCCTCGACCGTGCTGCTGTCGCTGATCCTGTGCTGGAACGAGGCCTTCTGGTCGCTGAACCTGACCTCGTCGAAAGCCGCGCCACTGACCGCGCTGATCGCCTCGTATTCAAGTCCCGAAGGATTGTTCTGGGCCAAGTTGTCGGCGGTGTCGACCCTGGCCTGTGCGCCGATCCTGATCTTCGGCTGGATCAGCCAGAAACAACTGGTGCGCGGCCTGTCGTTCGGCGCCGTGAAATAGCCCTCAAAGAATAAGCACAAAAGGAGCGCCACCATGGCCAACCTGAAAATCAAGAATCTGCAAAAAGGCTTCGAAGGTTTTTCCATCATCAAGGGCATCGACCTTGAGGTGAACGATAAGGAATTCGTGGTCTTCGTCGGCCCGTCCGGCTGCGGTAAATCCACCCTGCTGCGCCTGATCGCCGGCCTGGAAGAAGTCAGCGGCGGCACCATCGAACTCGATGGCCGCGACATCACTGAAGTCAGCCCGGCCAAGCGTGATCTGGCGATGGTGTTCCAGACTTACGCGTTGTATCCGCACATGACCGTGAAAAAGAACATGTCGTTCGCCCTCGATCTGGCCGGCGTGCCGAAAGCCGAAGTCGAGAAGAAAGTCGGCGAAGCCGCACGCATTCTTGAGCTGGGGCCGATGCTTGAGCGCAAGCCGAAGCAGCTCTCTGGCGGTCAGCGCCAGCGTGTCGCCATCGGTCGCGCGATTGTGCGCAACCCGAAAATCTTCCTGTTCGACGAACCGCTGTCCAACCTCGATGCCGCACTGCGGGTGCAGATGCGTCTGGAACTGCTGCGCCTGCACAAAGACCTGCAAGCCACGATGATCTACGTCACCCACGACCAAGTCGAAGCGATGACCATGGCCGACAAAGTCGTGGTGCTCAATGGCGGCAAAATCGAACAAGTCGGCTCGCCGCTGGACCTGTATCACAACCCGGCCAACCTGTTCGTCGCCGGGTTCCTCGGCACGCCGAAGATGGGCTTCCTCAAGGGCAAGATCGCCCGGGTCGATGGCCAAACCTGCGAAGTCGCACTGGACGCCGGCACCCGCATCACCCTGCCCTTCAACGCCGCCAACCTGGCCGTCGGCAGCGCCGTGACTCTGGGCATTCGCCCGGAGCATCTGGAACTGGCGCAACCGGGGGACTGCACCCTGCAAGTCACCGCCGATGTCAGCGAACGGCTGGGCAGCGACACCTTCTGCCACGTCAAGACCAACGCCGGCGAAGCGCTGACCATGCGCGTGCGCGGTGACCTGGCCAGCCGTTATGGCGAGCAACTGAACCTGTATCTGGACGCCGCCCACTGCCACTTGTTCGATGCCGAAGGTGTGGCACTGACCCGTCCGCTGCGTGCTGCGGCCTGATTTTTCGAGACTTGCCCAATGAAACTGAATAAACAGAACCTCAACCGCCTCGCCGCCGAAGTGAAACTGCCGGCCTACAGCCTCAGCGACGCCCGTCAGGGCATCGCACACATTGGCGTCGGCGGTTTCCATCGCGCGCATCAGGCGTATTACACCGATGCCTTGATGAATACCGGCGAAGCGCTGGACTGGGCGATTTGCGGGGTTGGCCTGCGCGCTGAAGATCGCCGCGCCCGCGACGATCTAAAGGAACAGGATTACCTGTTCACCCTGTTTGAACTGGGTGACAGCGACGACACCGAAGTGCGCGTGATCGGCGCGATTCGCGACATGCTGCTGGCCGAAGACAGCGCTCAGGCGTTGATCGACAAACTCGCCGATCCGCAGATCCGCATCGTCTCGCTGACCATCACTGAGGGCGGTTACTGCATCGATGACAGCAACGGCGAATTCATGGCGCATCTGCCGCAGATTCAGCACGATCTGGCCAATCCCGATGCACCAAAAACCGTGTTCGGCTTTTTGTGCGCGGCCCTGGAAAAACGTCGGGCGGCGGGCATTCCGGCCTTCACCGTAATGTCCTGCGATAACCTGCCGCACAACGGCGCCGTGACGCGCAAGGCATTGCTGGCGTTTGCCACGCTGCGCCATAGCGATCTGTGCAGCTGGATCGACGCCAACGTCAGTTTCCCCAACGCCATGGTCGACCGCATCACCCCGATGACCAGCACCGCGCATCGTCTGCAACTGGCCGACAAACACGGCGTAGACGACGCCTGGCCGGTGGTTTGCGAACCGTTTGTGCAGTGGGTGCTGGAGGACAAATTCGTCAACGGTCGCCCGGCCTGGGAAAAGGTCGGCGTGCAGTTCACCGACGACGTTTCGCCGTATGAAGAGATGAAGATCAAACTGCTCAACGGCAGCCATCTGGCGCTGACGTATCTGGGCTTTTTGAAGGGCTATCGCTTTGTCCACGAGACCATGAATGACCCGTTGTTCGTGCGTTACATGCGCGCTTACATGGATCTGGATGTCACGCCGCAACTGGCACCGGTACCGGGCATCGATTTGACCGAGTACAAGAACACGCTGGTGGCGCGGTTCTCCAATCAGGCGATTGCCGATCAGCTTGAGCGAGTGTGTTCGGATGGTTCGTCAAAGTTTCCCAAGTTCACCATTCCGACCATCAATCGGTTGATTGCCGATGGCCAGGAAACCAAACGCGCGGCGTTGGTGGTCGCGGCTTGGGCGCTTTACTTGAAAGGCGTGGATGAGAATGGCGATACGTATTCGATTCCGGATCCTCGGGCAGCGTTCTGTCAGGCGTTGGTGGCGGATGATGCGTTGATGACTCAGCGTTTGCTGGGAGTTGAGGAGATTTTCGGTACGGCAATTCCGCAGTCGGCAGAGTTTGTGGCGGCGTTCGAGTGGTGCTGTGACAGCTTGCGCGAGGTGGGGGTTTCGCAGACTCTGGAGCGGGTTCTGGTTTGAGTGATGCGGTGACTTTAATGACCCATTCGCGAGCAGGCTCGCTCCCACATTTTGAAATGCGTCCCCCTATGGGAGCGAGCCTGCTCGCGAATCGCTTCACCGCGAAAGACCTGATCCCCTGAGGATATCCCAGTGACAACCCGACAACTCTTCCTCGGCATCGACTGCGGCACCCAAGGCACCAAAGCGATCATCCTCGATGCCGCCAGCGGTCAGGTGCTCGGCCAAGGCGCCGCCGCGCACACCATGATCAGCGGCGCCAACGGCCGCCGCGAACAAGACACGCAACAATGGCTGGAAGCCTTCGCACTCGCCACCCGTCAGGCACTGTTGGCGGCGAATGTCGACGGCCAGTCAATCCTGGGCATCGGCGTATCCGGCCAGCAACACGGTCTGGTTTTGCTCGACGACCAAGGCGAAGTCCTGCGCCCGGCCAAGCTCTGGTGCGACACCGAAACCAGCGCCGAAAACGATCGACTGCTCAGCCATCTGGGCGGTGAAGCAGGTTCGCTCGAACGCCTCGGCGTGGTCATTGCACCGGGTTACACGGTGTCGAAATTGCTGTGGACCAAAGAGCAGCATCCGGAGGTGTTTTCACGCATCGTCCGCATCCTGCTGCCCCACGATTACCTCAATTTCTGGCTCACCGGCCGTTCGTGCAGTGAATACGGCGACGCCTCCGGCACCGGCTATTTCAACGTGCGCACCCGCCAGTGGGACTTGCAGCTACTGCGCGACATCGACGCCAGCGGTCGCCTGCAAGCCGCGTTGCCTGAGTTGATCGATGCGCATGAAGCCGTGGGCACGATCCTGCCGGCCATCGCCGAACACCTCGGCATCAACCGCAACGCACTGGTCGCAAGCGGCGGCGGCGACAACATGATGGGCGCCATCGGCACCGGCAATATTCAACCCGGTGCGATCACCATGAGCCTCGGCTCTTCCGGCACCGTCTACGCCTACGCCGACGCGCCGAAAGTCAGCCCGGACGCCTCGGTCGCGACGTTCTGCTCCTCCAGCGGCGGCTGGCTCCCGCTGATCTGCACGATGAACTTGACCAACGCCACGGGCGCGATTCGCGACCTGTTCGACCTCGATCTCGAGCAATTCAACGACCTCGTCGCTCAGACACCGATTGGCGCCGAAGGCGTGAGCATGCTGCCGTTCCTCAACGGTGAGCGCGTCCCCGCCCTGCCCCATGCCACCGGCAGCCTGCACGGTTTGACGCTGGATAACCTGACCCAGGCCAATCTGTGCCGCGCCGCCGTCGAAGGCACGACCTTCGGCCTGCGTTATGGACTGGATTTGCTCCGTCAGAATGGTTTACAAAGCCGCAGCATTTGCCTGATCGGCGGCGGTTCGAAAAGCGCGGTGTGGCGACAGATCGTCGCCGACATCATGAACACGCCGGTGATCTGCACTGAACAAAGCGAAGCTGCGGCCTTGGGTGCAGCGATTCAAGCGGCGTGGTGCAAATCCTGGTCGAACGGTCACGAGGACACACTGGCCGACCTGTGCCAGCGCTGCGTGAAGCTCGACCTGAACAGTGAAACCCTGCCGATCACCGCCAATGTCGCGGCGTTTCAGCAGGCTTATGAACGCTATCAACAGCATGTCGCAACCCTATAAAGAGCAAACAATTATGTATTTGGTGTGTGGCGAAGCCCTGTTTGATTTTTTCAGCGAAGACGACGCCAGCGGTCTGGCATCGAAAGTGAATTTCAAGGCGATTGCCGGCGGCTCGCCGTTCAACGTCGCCGTGGGTTTGCGCCGTTTGGGCGTGGATTCAGCCTTGTTCGCCGGCCTGTCCACCGACTACCTCGGCCGCCGCTTGCAGCAAGTGCTTAAGGAAGAAGGCGTACGCCCGGACTTTCTGGTGGATTTCGCCGCGCCGACCACTCTGGCGATGGTCGCCGTCGGTGCCAACGGCTCGCCGCATTACAGCTTTCGCGGTGAAGGCTGTGCGGATCGGCAGCTGAATCCAAGCCATCTGCCGTCGCTGGGCGACGAGGTGCGCGGCTTGCACATCGGTTCGTATTCATTGGTGGTGCAGCCGATTGCCGACACCCTGCTCGCCTTGGCCCAGCGTGAAAGCGGCAAACGCCTGATCACCCTCGATCCCAACGTACGCCTCAATCCCGAGCCGAACATCGATCTGTGGCGCGAGCGAATCGCCACGCTGGTGCAACTGGCGGATCTGATCAAAGTCAGCGACGAAGACTTGAGCCTGCTCTATCCCGAACAGGATCCGCAGCGCGTCATCGACGGCTGGCTGGAACATCGCTGCCAAGTCGTTTTCCTCACTCGCGGTGGCGAAGGCGCGACCGTGTTCAGTCGCGCCCATGGCTCATGGTCGGTGCCAGCCTGCTCGGTGAAGATCGCCGATACCGTCGGTGCCGGCGACACCTTCCAGGCCGCGCTGATCACTTGGCTGACCGAGCACGGTCTGGACTCGGTTGATGGCGTGCAGCAACTCGTTCGCGAGCAAATCGACGGCATGCTCAAGTTCGCCGTGCAAGCCGCAGCGCTGACGTGCAGCAAGACCGGTCCGGATTTGCCCTATCGTCACCAATTGACCTGAGCGCGTAGACTGTCGCCCTTTTTCGCGCATGACGGATGACGGCTTTTGAATTCAGGGCAAACAGTTGGACTACTGGTACTCGCGGCGCTGTTGACGGGTTGCGGCACCTCGCCGCCCCGTTCGCCGGAAAACATCTGCGAGATCTTCCGGGAGAAAAGTGACTGGTACGACGCTGCGCAAGTCACGCAAAAGCGCTGGGGGGTGCCGATTCAGGTGCCCTTCGCGATCATGTATCAGGAATCCGGCTACCGTTACGACGCCAAGACCCCGCGTAAATACCTGCTCTGGGTAATTCCGTGGGGCCGGGTGTCGACCGCTTCGGGTTATGCCCAGGCCAAGGATGAAGTCTGGTCTGACTATCAGAAAAGCACCGGCAGAAACTGGGCAGACCGCGAAGACTTCGACGACGCGATCGACTTCGTCGGCTGGTACATGGACAAGACCACGTCGATCAACGGCGTCTACAAATACGACGCCTATGGCCAGTACCTCAACTACCACGAAGGCTGGGGCGGCTATCGCAACAAGACTTACGCCGCCAAAGCCTGGCTGATGCCGACGGCGCGCAAGGTGCAGAATCGCTCCGACATGTATGCCCAGCAATATGCCGGGTGCAAGGAAGATTTGAATCGCGGGTTCTGGAGCCGGTTCTGGCATTGGCTATAACACGGTCCCCCTGTAGGAGCTGCCGCAGGCTGCGATCTTTTGACTTTGATTTTCACAAACAAGATCAAAAGATCGCAGCCTGCGGCAGCTCCTACATAGGGTTGGTGTGTTACGCCGTCCTCCTTGTGGGAGCTAGCCTGCTAGCGATAGCGTCCGTTCAGACCCAAAACGCCCAACGGCTTACAACACCGAAAAGTTGTAACTCACAATCAACCGGGTCTCATCCACATCCCGGGCAAACTTTTCATAGTTGGTGCGGTAAGTCGCATTACGCAAACGCACACTCACATCCTTGAACGTTCCCGCCTGAATCACGTACTTCAACTCACTGTCGCGTTCCCACTCTTTACCTTCCTGATCGCTGCCCAACACCTTGATGTGATCACCATTCACGTAGCGGGTCAGGAAGCTCAGGCCATTGATGCCGATCGCCTTGAAGTCGTAGTCATAACGCAACTGCCAGGAGCGCTCCTGCGCGGCAGCGAAGTCGTTGACCTGCACATAGTTGACCAGATACGGATTGCTGCCATCGAGGTACGGCATCGAGTTGTCGCCGTTCATGCGCTGCCAACCGCCACTGAACGTGTGGCCGCTGATGGCGTAAGACAGCATGCCGCTCAACGCGCGGTTATCGATGGAACCGGCCCGTTCTGCACCGCTGTCGGCACTCTTGATCAGGCGTACATCGGCCTTTAATACGCCGCCGCCCAAAGGCTGATTCCCCAACAGCCCGACGAAGTGCTGACGATAGATGTCCTCAAGTTCCGCGTAGTGATACTGCGCGGTCAGACGATCATTGATCTTGTAGTCAAAGCCGTACATGTCGAAATGGTCCGCAGTGGTGTTGCACGCGTAGCGCTTGTTCTTGCAGTGCACGCGGATGTCTTGGGAGTCGGTGGAATCACGCGCGGTGTACTTGTCCAGACGCGCCGCCATAAACGTCAGATCCTTCACTTCTTTTGAAGTCAACATCGCACCGTTGAACATCGTTGGAAGCAAACGCCCGTCGTTGTACTTGAGCAACGGCAGATCCGGCAGCAGTGCGCCGTATTTCAGCACCGTATCGGACACCCGCACTTTGGCGGTCAACCCCAGCTTCGCGTACTGATCCTTCGAACCGCGCGGGTCCTGCCCGCTGGACGGCAGCAACCCGCTGTTGCTGCTGTCGGCGCTGGAATCGAGCTTGAAGCCGAGCATGCCAAGCGCATCGATACCGAAACCCACGGTGCCTTCGGTGTAACCCGATTGCAGATTGAGAATGAAACCCTGAGCCGACTCTTCGCGCTTGGACGCGCCTTGATCGTTGGACGTGTGCCCATCACGGAAATCGCGGTTGAAATACACCGTGCGCGATTCGATTTTCGCCGTGCTGTCTTCAAGAAATCCGCTGGCCTGAACGGGCGCGGTAAATCCTGCGCACAGCACAACGGCGCCGAAGCCCAATGACAGGCGCGGGGTGATGAGGGGAAATGGGGGACGCATCAAAAACTCCAACAATGCAGCGTTTGCGCACAGGCGCAATAAGCCAGAAAAATAGCTCCCGTCCCGGGTCAGTATTGAGCCGAGAGGAAGTGAACACGCAGGGGTGAGTTGCAATGATGGCAGATGGCTTTGACGTGCCACAGGCGACTTTAGTCTGAAACTGACCGGCAATTCTTTAGCGCATGGCCAGTTGATTGCACCTGAACTTTTGTCGTAAAAATCCAGCAAACGCCCGGATTCATTAGAAAAAAAGGCCGGCCTAAGGGTTTTCCCTAGGGGTCACGGGGCGCCTTCCTACGGCATTTGCGCCTTGAATGAGGCGGTTTAATCCTCCATCATCCGTCTCCTGCTTATTCAACGGACGGAATTCAAGGCATGCTGGACGCCAACGCAACCCACATCACCCTCACGCTCGAAGGTGCCAACGCCGACCTGCAAGTCCTTAGCTTCACCGGTCGCGAAGCCCTCAACGAACCGTTCCGTTTCGACCTCGAACTGGTCAGCGCCCGTCCCGACCTGAAACTTGAAGAGCTGTTGCACAAGCCCGGCGTCCTGACCTTCGGCGCCACTGGCGAAGGCAAGATTCATGGCCTAGTCTATCGCATCGAGCAAGGCGATTCCGGCAAGACCCTGACCCGCTACAGCATCAGCCTGGTGCCGCAACTGGCGTACCTGCGGCACAACCATGATCAGCAGATCTTCCAGCAACTCACCGTGCCGAAGATCATCGCCCGGGTGCTGGAGGATCGCGGCATTCTCGCCGACGCCTACAGCTTCCAGCTCAGCGCCGAATACCCGGAACGCGATTACTGCGTGCAGTACGACGAGTCCGACCTGCACTTCATCCAGCGCCTGTGCGAAGAGGAAGGCATCCACTTCCACTTCCAGCACAGCAGCAGCGGCCACAAACTGGTATTCGGCGACGACCAGACCGTGTTCCGCAAACTCAAAGCCGTGAGCTACCAGCAAGACTCCGGCATGAGCGCCGACAAACCGGTGATCAAACGCTTCAACCTGCGCCTGGAAACCCGTACCACCCGCGTCAGCCGCCGCGACTACGACTTCGAAAAACCGAAGATCCTGCCCGAAGGCGCGGTCAAATCCGAGTTCGCCCCGGACCTTGAGGACTACGACTACCCCGGCCGCTTCACCACCCGCGAGCGCGGCAAGTTCCTCTCGACCCGCGCACTGGAACGCCATCGCAGCGACTACAAACTCGCCGAAGGCAAAGGTGACGAGCCGACCCTCACCAGCGGCCACTTCCTGACCCTCGCCGAACACCCGCGCGCCGAGTGGAACGATATGTGGTTGCTGCTGGAAGTCTTCCACGAAGGCAAACAACCGCAAGTGCTCGGCGAAAACGTCACCAGCGACGTCACCGACAACAAAAGCGATTTCCACCAGGGCTACCGCAACAGCTTCCTCGCCACCCCATGGGACGCCCACTACCGCCCTGCCCTCGAACACCCGAAACCAAAAGTCCTCGGCAGCCAGACCGCCATCGTCACCGGGCCCGCCGGCGAAGAAATCCACTGCGATCAATACGGCCGCATCAAAGTCCAGTTCCACTGGGACCGCGACGGCCAGGGCGACGACAAAACCACCTGCTGGATGCGCGTCGCCAGCGGCTGGGCCGGCGCCGCCTACGGCGGTATCGCCATCCCGCGCATCGGCATGGAAGTCCTCGTCACCTTCCTCGAAGGCGACCCCGACCAGCCACTCGTCACCGGTTGCCTGTACCACAAGGAAAACGTCGTCCCCTACGACCTGCCGGCAAACAAGACCCGCAGCACCTTCAAAACCCTCAGCTCACCGGGCGGCAAGGGCTACAACGAATTTCGCATCGAAGACAAAAAGGGTGTGGAACAGATCTACATCCACGCACAGCGCGACTGGGACGAAAACATCGAGCACGACCAGAAGATTCGTGTCGGCAATGAGCGGCATGACACGGTTGAAGCCAATACGCTGAGCGAGTTCAAGGTTGAGGAACACCGGATTACGCATCTGGATCGCAAAAGCGAAATGCGCGCGGATGATCACCTGACGGTTGCGGTGACACAGCATGTGAAGGTGGGTACGGCGCAGTTTGTTGAGGCTGGGACGGAGATTCACTATCACGCTGGCGAAAAGGTTGTGATTGAGGGTGGCATGGAGCTGACCGCCAAGGCTGGTGGGAGTTTTGTGAAGGTTGATGCCGGTGGTGTGACCATCAGTGGGGCTGAGGTGAAGGTGAATTCGGGTGGCGGGCCGGGAGCCGGCACCGGCATTCAGATCCTCGCCCCATTCATTCCGGGGCTTGCAGCCATTGATAACGCCGGACGCCTGATGCAAACCCGCGCCAACCAGATGATGCAGGCGGAGTACCTCGCCGTGACGCCGAAACTCAAAGCACCTACCGGCATCTGCGTCGAATGCCTGAAGAAAGCAATGCGCGAAAAACTCGCCCTGCAATCGGGGGCCAATTGATGACAAAGAGTGACGCGGCGAAAGCCTGGAGCGAAGCGCAAAAGAACGCTCAGTCGATATTCGCTTTCGTGGAAACGGGACTGCTCCCGGAACTGGTTCGCCAAGAGTTCCTCAAGTCCGATCCCTCGCGACGACCGTTGATGCTTCAACGGGAGTTTGCTGAATTGCGCAACTACGGCCCTTGGTTGGTCGACGTTAGCCATATGGAGTTCGAAGCTTTCCTCACTCACGAATACTTCAAAGGCTGCACCGCAATGGCCAGCTGGATTCGCACAGACTGCCCTGCTGACAATCTCGCCGCGCACCTAAGCGACGCGTTACTGGCAAAAAATGAAGCCGAAGAAGTTCTGATGATCCGCAGCTATGCGCCTGAAGTGCTGCCGATGCTCTACGCGCGCGATGATTTGTCATGGCATGCGTGGTTGTTTGGCCCACTGCAGGAATGGTGGGTGCCAGCAGAAGATCAATGGCACTGTCTGAAGGGACTCAACCTTGAAAAGCCCGGAAGATACGAGCCTATTTTTCTCGACACAAAACTGTGGACGGACATGGAGATCGATCCCCTGCCCTACAACCTCACCACTGAACTGGAAAAAGAAGCGCCTGAAGTGTTTACAAGCACCTGCCACGGCGCACGGTTGAAGCAGGTGAAAGAAGCGCTGGACGCTGGTCGCAGTGAAGGTTTAACGGACGCGGAAGACGTCACTCTATTTGCCAGCATGCAATTGATGGACCGCGGTTTTCCGGCGAACTGGCCGATGTGGGAAAAGGCGAAAGAACGGGCAATTGGAGAAAAGTTGCCGCTTGGTGTGGTGATGCGAGAGTTGTCGGAATGAGTTTCGTGATGAACATACTGATCAGCACTTTCTGTCTGTCTCACAATTTTCTGGATATTCAAGATGCATTGCTGGATAAGGAATTTACGTAAATGACCGTGAACATGGATACTAAGCGGCAAAAAACCTGGCGTCGCCGCAACCTTGTCATCGGGGTATTCGTTTTACTGCTGCCTTTCGTTGGATCGTATCTCTATAACCAATTTCGTACGCCGGGTGCGATGTTGACGTCTGAAAACTATATGGAGAGACCCATCTTTAGTTTTTGGGTGAATGATTTTTGGGGTGGAAATTTAGCAGCGATGGGTAGCGGTGGCATTACGTGCTGCCAAGCTATCAAAGGCCCCACCGTGAAGGTGTCTTGGATCCTAAGCATTACAGAGGAACAATCAGAGCGAGGTCTAAAGGAAGAAACGCATGAGACAACGTTGACGCTACCAGAACAGCGTCGAATTGATCGTTATCTCCATGTGCGTTTTCTTCCTGGGAACGTAGTGGAAATAAAATGGAGCCCAAATCTCGACAGCCCTTTTAATGCTGATCCAATATCTGGACCGATTACCGAACAAGGACGTTTACAATGACCGGCACAACCAATCTGGATCGAGCTCAATCGATTAGCTCGAAGACATGCGCTAACACAGTCGGCAGCGAAAAGAATCCGGTTTTGCCCTGTGAATCCACACTTCATGTTGGATTTTTTTTTGACGGGTTTAGTCGAAACTTGATGGATGACCTTAAGGAAAACCGTTTAACTAATGTGGCACGATTATTTCTTGCGTACGCCATCACCCACGTTAGATCAACTGAGCAGCCTAGCGCGCACTATCGGAAATTTTACATATCTGGCTTAGGTTCAAAATTCGACGAAACCTTAGGCGGCGGTGCTGAACTGAGCAATACGGGGTTAGACGGTGCGCTAAACAGAGCCAAAGACAGCGCCATAAAATCACCTGAAGACACAATAAAAAACAGCCCACTGGACGCTGTAAAGGATGTTATTACGGGTAAAAAGTGGTGGGAAAGCGCGATCAGCAATTTGAAAGCTGGAAGTTTTGTATCGAGTATTGCCAAAGCCGTGGCTCCAGCAACACTGGATATTTTTGGAGTTACTCGCGATAACGAAGCTGCAGCAACCTTCTTCAAAACCGGCGTTGATACAAGACTCGAAGCCGCATTCAAAGTTTTGGAAGAAGCATTAACCAATATCAAAGGTAAATCCGGCGCACCGGTAAAACGCATTTCGATTTCTGTTTATGGCTTTGATTTTGGCGCAACACTAGCTCGGGCTTTTGCTCACAAGCTATTTGAAGAATGTGATCCCGCGACAACAAACTTTAAAGGCGCAAAGCTTGAAGTTAATTTCGCCGGTCTCTTCGACTCAGTGGATCGCAGTGGTGAAAACTCCATCATCCTCGAATACTTGATTCCTTTTGTAAACGTTGTCGATGACGGAGAGTGTCTGCCGGGCCCAGTAAGATCTGCTCTTCATCTCGTCGCGGCTCATGAATGTCAAGACTCTAGGCGTTCGAGATTGATTGGGACTGGTCCATCAACTCCAAAATGGGAAGAGCGTTTAGTTCCGGGCACATCTTATGATGTTGGTGGAGGTTTGAGAAAGGACGACGTACCACGTAGCACTGAACTCCACTTAGCAAGCCTTCACGAAATGTACCAAGCGTCGCTTCGTGCCGGAGTGCCATTTCCCACTCTCGATGAATTAAGAAAAATCGACCTTCGCGTCGCAAAACTATTTACTTTGAATGATCATATAAATGGCATTAGCGCCATCGGGGCCAGTAATAATTACATGAATAAAGCTGGCAATAAAAAACTATCTGCGGAAGCCTTTCTTGCTCACCGACGTTTATATATCCAACGTTTGCGTGGTCTATGGGAGCTTTATCGTGGGCAACACAAAGCCTACGACGATGAGGAAGAGCGACTTCAACGCCCCATCCTCGGCAAACAAGGCTCTATCGCACGCGCGCTTGGAATGAGCAGCGAAAGCGATGCTCAAGCTGCTAAACGCGATCAAGCGCTCAAGCAAACACAACAAGGTAAGGCTGCCCTTCGTGCCGAACTTAGCTGGCTGGAGGACGTAGACAGAGAAGCTTGGAGGTTGAAAACCAGTTTCCCTTCCGCCCCAATCAAAGCGCTGCTGGACGAGTGGTTCGCTCCTGTAGCCAAAAGTCTCAGCTTCGACGTAGAAGATCTCCTTGAGTATTACGTAAACGACCAGTACATGATCCAGCAAATACCTCAAAGCGCAGGCGCTCCTCTACCTAAGTACTTCCTCGTTCGAGAGTTCGACATGCCGAGCCTGAACAAAACCAAAGGCATGGCACCCGACTATCTAGAACAGATGATGAGAAAACCTTCAGCAGCGCCTTCAAGTACGTCAACTTAAATGCATGCAGATTCAGTGCGTGCTCAAGGCCTGGAACTTGATCTTCTAGTTTGGATTTCATTCGTTTGATAGATATTGCTGCGGACGCACGCCGAAAACGAACATGGCGAAGGAGACGAATAGCCCTAGCTGTGTTGGCCTTACTGCTTTGCTACGCCGCCCCGAAAATACTCGGCCTGCTTCGCACTCCAGGTGCAATGATGACCTCGGAAAATTATATGGATCGCCCGATATTTAGCTTCTGGGTCAACGATTTTTGGGGTGGGAATTTATACTCCATGAGTGGCGGAGGAATCATGTGCTGCACTCGCTTCGGAGGTGAGACTGCCAAAGTCACCTGGATCTTGGACATGACTCGGCAACAGCAATTACAAGGTGCAGTAGAAGAGCGTCATGAGATTGAGCTTCCGTTACCAAAGCGTCAATCAGGAGACCAGTATCTGCACGTTCGGTTCGATCCCGGCAATAACGTACGTCTGGGCTGGAGTCCGGATCTTTTTAGCCCTTTTGAAACGCGACCATCCAAGAAAAATGCTGGAAGCATAGGGGCGCAATGAGAGTTCGTGATTTAGCGAAACCCCAACAGTGGCTTCGTACAAAAATATTGGTCAGCGTGGCTGATGCTGCTGGCGGCCTTTTCGATCCCCTTTATTCATGATCAAGTCCGTACGCCAGGTGCAGCACTCACCTCTCACAACTACACGGACCGACCTATCGGGAGTTATTGGGTTAACGACCATTGGGGTGGTAACGGAGGTGTAACTTGCTGTTGGAGCATAAGCGGTGAATCTGCAAAAGTTGTCTGGATTCTGAGCATGTCTCAAGCTCAAGAAAATCAGGGAATGAAAATTGAAAGGCACGAAACTCAAGTGGCTTTGCCTGAACGAAGCCCGGGAGACGACACGTTGCATGTCTACTTCTTCCCGAACAATCGGATTGAGTTGGTGTGGGCAGCCACGACGCTGGATACGCTACCTCGCCCAACGGAAGCTTTGATGCGTTAACACACGGGCCGAGTCTCACTCCCTACCCGTGTCTATATCACTGCAATTACCCCATCAAACCGGCGCCTTCCAATTCAACATCTGCTGCTGCGCCACCTGCAGCAAGTCATTGCCATCCTGCGTCAGCAGGTACAGCGCATGGGTAATGTGTGGAATGTCCTGCACGTCGGCGTGCTTGAAGCAGAGGCAGTGCAGGGTTTCGAGGAGATCGGCTGATGCGCGGACGCGCTGGACGGCGGCTTCGAGGATGTCTTTGGGGTTGGCTTCTGTGTCGATGACCAGGGGTGCGCTTTCGGTGACGCCGCTGTTGAGGGGGATGTAGCGATTGGGGAGCGGATTAATGATAGACATGGGTGATTACTCATAATGGGGCAAAAGTAACCGCCGGCACTGTGACCAAACAATGGGAGGCGGACTGTATACAGGCTTGGTCAACCGAGATAACCCCAACTCAGCTCGCTCGAAAGCGATCCTGCACACAGCCGCCACAACAGAGCACTGCGAGGACATAGATGTCCGCAGCGCAAATGATGGCACATTTGCAATGGGGTGAACGCTCAGGTGACCAAACCCGAATCGCTGATTTTGCAGCGACGCGAAACCATAACCGCCCCACTCCAGCCGTCGAAAGCAGACAAGGCATCTGTCCTTGTAGGAATCCGGCCTGCGTCCGCAGGAAATCGACCCACTCCCTGACAGCCGGTGTTCAGCCCGGTTAACCATCACTTAACGCTGCGGTCAAAAACTCTACTGAACCGCACGCCCTCAGCGCTATTGGCTGACGCCCAGTGCGGCAGGTTTGGCTGAATCACGCCGAACTCTAGAACCGTCACACGGGAGTCCTTTCATGAATATTCGTCCTTTCCTGCTCACCACTGCCCTCGCCTGCACCGCGTTCGCTGGGCTCGCCCAGGCCAATGACTCGTCTGCCACGTCCAACGCTGTGCCTTATGAGTACGGCATGCCGCTGCATGTGGCGAAGGTCGTTTCGTTGACTGAGCCGCCCACTCTGGATTGCAAGGTGATCACTGCCGACATGAAGTACATCGATAACAACGGCAAGCCTGCGGAAATCAGTTATCGGAAGTTGTCTGACGCTTGCAGTTATCAGAACTGACGGAAAGCTCTGATTTGCGGCTTTGCGGTAGGCGGGGAGTGTTTCGCGGGGTTATGCTCGGGGGCCTTCCTCACTGCCGCAAGGATTCGCCATGCAGTTGTCGTTTCGCACGTTGTCGACTCTAACTTCTTCGTTGTGTTTTCTCTTGGCGTTGGTCTGGGGCTTTTTCCCCGACGTGTTGCTGGCGATCTGGAGCATCGAATATTCCGACTCAGCCGGTTTTGTCGCACGGCGCAGTGCGGTGCTGTTTGCGGCGCTGGGGCTGATGTTTTATCTGGTGCGCAGCGCGCCGCCATCGCTTGGGCGCAACGCGCTAAGCAATGGGTTTATCGTTGGCTGTTTTGGTTTGGCGGTGCTGGGTTTTGCAGAATGGCTCAACGGTCACGCCGGCCCCGGGATTCTGCTCGCGGTGCTGGTCGAGTTCGCGCTGGGCCTTGGCTTCGTGCAGGCCCGGCGCGTGACGGTCGAACTGGGTGAAACGGTGCGTTAAACGGCTCTGGATCGTGGACTGTAGTGATGTGGCGTCGCCTGTCGCTCCAGGTCCGAGCGTAGCCCGGCGATCAGTTCGTTGATTTCGCGACAGCCGTTCAAATGACTGGCATCAATGCCGCTAACCAATAAATCGACCTGGTCGGTCTGGTGATCGCCGAAAACCTTGACGGTCATCGACAAGTCTGGCGACAGCGTGCATTGGCAGCGTTTTGGCAGAAAGCTGCTTTCAATGATATTGCGTAGTTCCAAGGCAGACAGAAACATGGTGAACCTCTCCTACTAAATGAAACTGCCAATCAACGCTTCACGTTGACCGCTTTTGCTGCCCCTGCACGGGTGTGTCCCCGCTGTTTCCCTGGTGCGGCAAGCGGTTGTACTGCGAAATGCCTTTTGGAGTGTAGGCGCCCGAACCCGGTGCGCTGCACCAAACAGACGCATAAAGCGTGCCTTCCATCGGATCGTTTTGACCCTCGTAAAATCAAGCACTTGGCGATGAGGCCAGCATTTGGCCAGTTGCAAAATGCAAGAAAAAGACTTCCAGGCCCTGCAAATTGCAACTCGGCGTCGGTTTGCATTCGACGCGCGTGGGGGTAAGAATGCCCCTCAATCCACACTACACCCGCAAGGAGGCTTCCATGGGTTCTTTCCGTACTTACGCGACCACCGGCCTGATCGTTGCCAGCCTGTCCTCCCTCGCCCACGCGGCCAAACTGGAAGATGTTGCGCCGTATCCAAAGGCTGAAGCCGGTTTCACTCGTCAGGTCATTCATCTGCCCAAGCAGGATCAGGAAGAGAACTTTCAAGTCGAGATCCTCGCTGGCAAAACCCTCGAAGTCGATTGCAACCGCCAACGTCTGGGCGGCATGCTGGATGAGAAGAACCTCGAAGGCTGGGGTTACTCGTTCTACCGACTGGAAACAGTCATCGGCCCGATGAGCACGAAGATGGCCTGCCCGCCCGGCTCCCAGAAGAAGCGCGCGTTCGTGCCCGTGGTCGGGGATGGCTTCATGCTGCGGTACAACAGCAAGTTGCCAGTGGTGGTTTATGCTCCGTCGGACGTCGAAGTGCGTTATCGCATCTGGTCCGCCTCGGACAAAGTCGGCACTGCCCTTCAGGAATGATCTGAGCAAGGAGCGTCATCCGTGATTACCTGCCACGTCAGATACGTGATCGATCCTTACCAGTTGACCGAGTTCGAGGCCTACGCCAAGGCCTGGCTCGGCATTGTCGAACGCTTGGGCGGTACCCATCACGGCTACTTTCTGCCGTCCGAGGGCGCGAGCAATATCGCTTATTGTCTGTTCAGTTTTCCGTCGCTGGCCGATTACGAAAGCTATCGGCACATCGCGATGACCGATCCGGAGAGCACCGCGTTGGTGAAATCACTGGTCGAGAAGAAGTTCATCATCAGCTACGAGCGCAGTTTCCTGCGCCCATTGCTGCCCTGATCGCCATCACGCAGCAAGCAGCAGCGCGACGAATACAGCTTGATCAAATAGCGATTGCCAACCTGGTTATACCTGTCAACTCTGACAGTTATGCAACTCATCCTGATGCCGTAGTTTGAGCATTCACCGGGAATTCACTCCCACCGTGTTCATGCATCAGGAGCATTGCGATGAGCCTTTCAAAATCAAACACTGCCAATGTATTTACTGCCGACGTAAATGGGGGCGAACGTCCTTTGTTCAGTGCAGACAATACGAAAATAATCGACAGGCTTTCTTCAATACCGACTCCACATTGGCAAGGTTTCGGTACTCAGGACATCTCCTCAGACCCATTTGATCCGGTGCAGGTACACCTGAGTGTCTTCGTCGCCGAGGGCGTGGCGCCAGGAATCTATAAGATTGGTGAGGGAGAAGTTTGGGCAAGTTATGGCATTCAGAGGTCCGGTAATATTGAGGCGTATCTATCCATAAGCGGCGAGGTCACGCTGAAAACTGTGCCGTCGCCTGACAATAAGCGGCTGGAGGGCACTGTTTCATTCACCGGCAAATACCAAGACAAGCAAGTCAGGATCACCAATGGCCAATTCAATCTGACTGAACAGGCCTGAAATTACATCGGCACCGCTGCAAATGAAAACCCGCCTCTAGGGCGGGTTGGGTGCTGCAGTCGTGAGCTAGCCCGCCAAATGAGGAATGGCGGTAATAATGCTTGGCTGGCAGCGCAATACGGTGGAAGTCATGGGCTGGAAATTAGCCCGAGCGGTGCTCGCGCTTCAATGGCCAATTCCGCGCGACAAAGGTAGGCTGGCGATTCTGCTCATCACTTCAAGGAACGAATGCATGATGCCTATTGCCCTGCCCCTCACGGCTTTGCTCGCTTTTGCTGGTTATACCGTTTCGGTGATGCTTCAGGCCGAGCAGTCGCTGATCGACTTCGGGATCAGTCTGATGTCGCGCCCGGATACTGCGCAGGTGGTGATTGATCTTTATTTGCTGGCGACACTGGCCGGGGTGTGGATGGTCAAGTATGCCAAGGCGCGCGGGAAGACTGTGTGGTCGGTAGTGCCTTATTTGTTGCTGACGGCGGTTTTTGTGTCGGTTGGGCTGTTGTTGTATCTGGTGGTTCGTGGGGTTCGGGAGCGGAAGAAAGTTGTCGATGCGCCTCGGTTGAGCTGATCCGGATGTTGTGTAGATGCTGAATCCGCCTTCGCGAGCAAGCTCGCTCCCACAGGGAGACTCAGCCAAGTTTTACGGCGAAGAAGGCTGCGGTTTCGTAAGGTACTGTCACCACATCTTTACCGCGTAGCTCTGGCTCGGAGTTGATCAGCGCGCGAATCTGCTCATCGACCTGCGTCCGCTGCGCGTCCGGCAACGCGGCGATAAAACTGGTGGAGCGCACTCGATTGAAAATCACATCTTCCGGCGATCCGGTGTGGCCATGGTGAAACTGCTGGAGTTGCAACGCGCCGAACGCCGGATGCGGAAACGCCGCCCGCCAGGCACCGGTGTAATAGCGCGGCGTGTCGCCCTCCAGTGCATTGACGATTGCATCGAGTTTCGGCACCCAATTGACTTGGGTATCGCGCAGGTTCCAGATCAGCGCCAACTTGCCCCCGGATTTGAGCACTCGGGCGATTTCGGTCAGCGCCTCAGTGCTGGCGAACCAGTGAAACGCCTGGGCGCAGACCACCACGTCCACTGAAGCATCGGGCAACGGCAAGTCCGTTGCCGTCCCGCTCACCGCCAGTACCTGCGGCCAGGCATCAGAGAGTTTTTCCAGCATCTGGGCCACCGGTTCCACGGCAATCACTTGCGCGCCGGTCGCCACCAGCCGCCCGGTAAACTTGCCAGTGCCAGCGCCCAGATCAATCACGGTTTTATGACCATCCAGACCCAATGTGGCGGTCAGCCATTCGCTGACCTGCGGCGGGTAATCCGGCCGTCCTTTGACGTAGGTATCGGCAGCGGTTTTATAGCCGGCGGCGGCTGAGTGATGGACCTGATCTTTCATGGCAACTCCCCTTGCGGCAAAGCTTCGGATCAACGGCGGATGCCCACGAGCATAGCGCTTGAATTTACGCCTACCTTGAACAGTCACTGACAAAGCAATGAATAAAATTTCACCCTGTGGTGTTCAAAGTCAGACATAACCCTCTGTGGAGCCTTGCCCATGACTATCCGTTCCGTTATGTTCGCCGCCCCGTTGCTGCTGGCCGCTGCCCTGTCCAGCCATTTGGCGTTTGCCAATGGTGATGAAGACGAGCCGGTCAAGAAGCCCGAATGCCCCAAAGGCCAGGTCTGGGACAGCAAAACGCAGAAGTGCGTATTGCAAACCAGCAGCCTGTTGCCCGACGCTGATCGTGCTGACTACGCCTATCGCCTCGCCAAGGACGGTCGCTACGACGAAGCGCTGGCGCTGCTCGATACCCTGCAACAACCGAACACCGCCAAGGCCCTGAACTATCGCGGATATGCCACGCGCAAACTGGGCCGTACCGACGAAGGCATCAGCTATTACGTGCAATCGGTGAAACTCGATCCGCAGTATGCGCAAGTGCGCGAATACCTCGGCGAGGCCTATGTGATCAAAGGCCGCGTCGACCTGGCGCAGGAACAGTTACAGCAGATCAAATCGATTTGCGGCACGTCCTGCGAGGAGTACCAGGATTTGGCTGAAGCCATCAACGATTCATCGAAAACCTGAGCATCAATCAACGGAGGCGATCATCGTCAGCGATCAGGCATTCAGAGCAGAACTCGGCCAGCATCTGGCGCGATTGTGGCGCTACGGTTTGCTGCTGTCGCGCAATCGACACGTGGCCGAGGATCTCGTGCAGGCCACGTGCGTGCGGGCGCTGGAGCGTTCTGCGCAGTACGCGACCGGCACGCGCATGGATCGTTGGCTGCTGAGCATTCTGCATTCGATCTGGCTCAATGAAGTGCGCGCTCGCCGCGTGCGCCACGGTACCGGTCAGGTCGATGCCGATGGGCAACTGGCGTTCGACGGTGAGCACGCGGCGCAGACGCACGTCATGGCGGCGCAAGTAATTCGTCGGGTCGATGCGCTGCCTGAAATTCAGCGTGAAACCGTGTACCTGGCGTATGTCGAGGGCCTGTCCTATCGCGAAGTCGCGGAGATTCTGCAGGTGCCGATCGGCACCTTGATGAGTCGTCTGGCCACCGCCCGCCTCAAACTCGCCGAATATCCGCCGCTGCAATCCGTGCCGAAACCTACCGAAGGAGACCGCTCATGAATACACCTTCGGACGAGCAACTGGTGGCCTATCTGGACGATGAGCTCGACCCGGATTATCGCCGCCGACTCGACAACGCAATCGCTGACGACCCGCTGCTCAACCTGCGCGCGCAGTGGTTGAGCCGCAGCAGCCTGCCGTTCAAGAACGCCTACGATGAACTGGCGCAACAAGCGCCGCTGGATCGTCTGCAAGCACGCCTGGATGCCATTCCTTCGCCACAAAAGCCGGGGCTGAGTCGCCGCTGGTTTATCGGTGCCACAGCAGCCACGTTGGTGGCTGGCGGGGTGCTGGCGGACCGATTGTTGCTCGGCTGGCAGGCGCAGCAATCACACAACTGGCGTGGGTTGGTTGGCGACTATATGGCGCTGTATGTGCCGCAGACACTGGAGCATTTGCCCACTGACGACGTTACACAGCGCGCACAGTTACGCAGCGTCGACGCACGCCTTGGCCTGAATCTTTCCGCTGCCGCGCTGAAACTGCCGGGCGCCGAATTCAAGCGCGCGCAAATGCTTGAGTACGACGGCGTACCGATTGCGCAGATCGTGTATCTGGACGCGAAAAATGGGCCATTGGCGCTGTGCGTCAGGCGTTCGAACAGCGGCAGTCAACCTTTGGCGCACGAACGCCGGCAAGGGATGAATGTGGTGTATTGGACCGAGCGAGAGCATGCATGGATGTTGATCGGCCATGACACCGCCGCAGGGCTCGAAGAAAAGGCAAATTTGTTGAGAAGTCGTTTAGCCGTATGAGAAAAACCACTTCTATGCTGGAAAAGTAATCTTCCAAGGAGTATTCCACCGATGCCGATTTCGTCTCGCACTGCATTACTGGTGATCGACGTTCAGAACGACTTCATTCCCGGCGGTCAATTGCCGGTGCCTGAAGGCGACCAGATTGTGCCGCTGATCAATCGCATTGCCGGCCACTTCAAACAGGTATTAATTGCCCAGGACTGGCACCCGAAGGGACATGTCTCTTTCGCTTCCAGCCACCCCGGCCGTCAACCCTTCGATGTCATTCAACTGCCTTACGGTGCACAGACACTTTGGCCCGACCATTGTGTGCAAGCCACTCCCGGTGCCCAGTTTCACCCGGAGCTGGATCTGCCCCACGCCCAGTTGATCATCCGCAAGGGCTGCAATCCCGACATCGACAGCTATTCTGCGTTTCTGGAGGCCGATCGGCGCACCACCACCGGACTGGCCGGTTACTTGAAAGAGCGCGGCATAGATACGGTCTACATGGTCGGTCTGGCATTGGATTTCTGCGTGATGTTTTCCGCTCTGGATGCGCGGGCGGCGGGGTTCAATACGTTTGTCGTACTAGATGCCTGCCGGGCGATTGATCTGGATGGATCACTGGCGGCGGCGATGGACCGGATGCAGGGCGCAGGGGTCGGGTTGATTCAATCCACTGAAATCAGCTGATCGGCGACCATTCCCCTGTGGCGAGCGGCCGTCAGACTGACGTTGGCAGCCACAGTCGGAATCGCGCGCCCCCCAGCGGAGAAGACTCGACCGTCAAAGTCCCGCCCTGCGCTTCCAGTGCCCGACGACTGATGGCCAGTCCAAGGCCGAACCCACCTGTCGCCCGATCACGGCTGCGATCAAGTCGATAGAACGGCTCGAAAATCCGCTCGCGTTCATCGTCGGGAATGCCGATGCCGTCGTCATCCACCCAGATCTCGCAACCTTTTGCGCAAACCTGTACGCCGATCTGAATGCGCTTTTCGCAGTACCGCATGGCATTACGCACCAGATTCTGGATCGCCCGGGCAGTCAGTCGCGGATCAAGCGAGAAGCGCTCGAGCTGTCCGTGCAGCAGCACATCAATGACGATATCCGGCGACTCCAGTTCCTCGTCGACGCTGCCCAGAATACTGTCGATGAATTCGTCCAGCGACACTTCGACCTGCTCCGGACACTGCGCAGGGTTCTGCAAGCGGCTGTAAGACAGCAATTCCAGTACCAATTCATCCAGCTCACGAATATGTGCGACCAACCCTTGCAAACGCTCACGGCTCGCTGCCGGCAAGTCATCGGACAGCGCCAGCGCCAGGCCGAAATCCAGGCGCGTCAACGGCGTGCGCAATTCGTGGGAGACCGCATTGAGCAGGTCGCGCTGTTGGTTGAGCAGGTTCTCGATGTCACCGGCCATGGTGTCGAACACATTGGCCAGGCTGCCGATGTTCGAACTCGAGGCGATATTCGTGCGTTCGCTCAGATGACCTTTACCAAAACGCTCGGCAGTGCCCTTGAGGCGCTCCAGATCGCGCCAGTGTGGACGCAGCCACATCAACAGACAGGCGAGCAGCGTTGCGCCGATCAAGACGTTGATGCTCCAGTACAACAGATCGACGTCCATCGGGTCGGGCGGCACCACCATTTGCACCGCCATGGTGTCGTCCAGCGGCGTGACCGCGAGTGTGCGCCAGCCCCAATCGCCGATGCGCACCACGTTCTCGCCACGCCGCAGTCGCTCACGTTCAATGGCGGTGAAGTCGGCATCGTCGATGCGCGCCAGCACGATCTGCAGCGGCTGGAAGTCCTTGTCCATCGACGCTGCAACGGCGGGCCATTGTTCCTGCGGCACGGCGTGAAACTGTTTGGTGATCAGCGATTGCAGGCCACGGGAGTAGTCGAGGTTGTAGGTGACAAAGCGCTCCCGGAAAGCCATGACCACCAGATCCGGCACCAGATAGATGGCCGCGCTGTACGAGACAATCGTCACCAGATACAGACGAAACAGGATGCGAAACATCAGATCAGCATTCCCATTCGGAACGGCTGAACAGATAACCCTTGCCCCACACCGTCTTGATCTTGCGCGCCTCGCCAGCATGGTCATCGAACTTGCGCCGCAGCTTGGAAATCGCCACATCCACCGAACGGTCAGTGCCGTTGAATTCGATGCCACGCAGGCGTTGCAGAATCTGGTCGCGGCTGAGCACTTCGCCGGCGTGTCGCGCCAATACCACCAGCAAGTTGTACTCGCCGCTGGACAACTCGACCGGCTGATCGCGCCAGCTCACGGTGCGTTCGGACAAATCGATGCAAAGGTTGCCCATGACGATGCGGTCGTTGACCGTCAACGGTTCGCCCAGGCTGCTGCGGCGCAGCAAAGTACGCACCCGTGCAAGCAACACGCGCGGTTCGCAGGGTTTGGTGACGTAATCGTCAGCGCCCATTTCCAGGCCCAGCACCTGATCGTGGCTGTCATCGCGAGCGGTGAGCATCAGGATCGGCAGCGTCGCCGAGTCGGCACGCAGCAAACGGCAGACTTGCAGGCCATCAAGCCCCGGCAACATCAGGTCGAGGATCACCAGATCCGGCGGATTGACCCGCGCCCGTTCACGCACATGGTCGCCACGGCCGATCACGCTGACGGAATAGCCGTTGCGCTCCAGGTAGCTGGAAATCAGTTCGGCGAGGGCGGTGTCGTCTTCGACCAGCAGGATGTTGGGCATGGGTGTTCCAGAAAAAGTGCTGTGGCGACTGGTCGGGCCTCATCGCGAGCAGGCTCACTCCTACATTGGTTCTATGTCAGCCACAAATTTTGTGACCGCCACAAACACTGTAGGAGTGAGCCTGCTCGCGATAGCTATTGAACTGTCGCAATAAATTTCAAGGGCTAAAGGATATACGCCCTCACCCACTCCTGAGTAAAACCCTTACACAATTTCACACAGCGCCTACAAAGCTTCACCGCTACTCTCGGCAACTGCCCGTAGGATGCGGGCATCAATATTGGGGGTGGTAAATGTCGAACAAACTGCTGGCCGGGCTCGGCCTGATCGCCATGGCGCTGACGCTGAGCGCCTGTGACTCGTCTTCGAACGCCGAAGAGCAGGCGCCGCCAGCCACCGTGCGCACCGAGACCATCGAAGCCCGCCCCCTGTCGATCAGCAGCGAACTCAGCGGCCGCATCGCCGCGCCGCGCATTGCCGAAGTGCGTGCCCGGGTGCCCGGCGTGGTGCTGCAACGCACCTACCGCGAAGGCAGCGACGTGAAAAAGGGCGACGTGCTGTTCCGCATCGATCCGGCACCGTTCAAGGCTGATCTGGACAGCGCCGATGCCGCCTTGCGCAAGGCCGAGGCCAATGCCTTTCAGGCGAAGTTGCAAGAGCAGCGCTACGCCCAGTTGATCGACGACAAGGCCATCAGCGCCCAGGACTACGACAACGCCCGCGCCAATGCACGGCAAACGGCCGCCGATGTCGCCGCCAGCAAAGCCGCGGTGGAACGGGCGAAGCTGAACCTGGGTTATGCCACCGTCACCGCACCGATTTCAGGGCGTATTGGCCGTGCGCTAGTCACCGAAGGCGCACTGGTCGGCCAGAACGAAACCACGCCGTTAGCGCTGATTCAGCAACTCAACCCGATTTATGCCGACCTCACCCAGTCGACCCGCGAACTCAACGAATTGCGCCGCGCATTCCGTTCCGGGCAATTGCAGGAAGTCGGGCAGGATCAGGTCAAGGCCACGCTGATTCAGGACGACGGCAGTCTGTATCCGCTGCCGGGCAAACTTTTGTTCAGCGACATCACCGTCGACCCGGGCACCGGCCAGATCATTCTGCGCAGCGAATTCCCAAACCCGGATCTCGACCTGTTGCCCGGCAGCTTCATCCGCGTGCGCCTGGAACAGGGCACCATCCAGAATGGCATCACCGTCCCGCAACGCGCCGTGCAGCGAGACAGTGCCGGAGTGGCGAACGTGTTGACTGTCGACGAACAGATGCGCGTGGCCGAGCAACCGGTGCAACTGGGCGCGGTACAGAACAATCGCTGGATCGTCACTGGCGGCCTCAAACCCGGCGACCGTATTGTCATCGAAGGCCTGCAGCACGCTCGCCCCGGCGAGAAAGTACAGATCGACGAGACCCCTCTTCCACTTGCCCAGACCTCTGGTCAGTAAGCAGGACGCTTTTATATGCCGCAGTTCTTTATCGACCGCCCGGTGTTTGCCTGGGTAGTCGCACTGTTCATCCTGTTGGCCGGTGCGCTGGCCATCCCGCAATTGCCAGTGGCGCAATACCCCGACGTCGCGCCGCCACAGATCGAAATCTACGCCGTGTACCCCGGCGCGTCGGCGCAGACCGTCGATGAAAGCGTGGTCAGCCTGATCGAGGAAGAGCTCAACGGCGCCGATCACCTGTTGTACTTCGAATCGCAAAGCAGCCTGGGCAGCGCCACGATTAAGGCGACTTTCCAACCGGGAACCAACCCGGAACTGGCGCAGGTCGATGTGCAAAACCGCCTCAAGGTGGTCGAATCGCGCTTGCCGCAAGCGGTGAACCAGCAAGGTTTGCAGGTGGAGAAAGTCTCATCTGGTTTCCTGTTGCTGATCACCCTGACGTCCAGCGACGGCAAGCTCGATGACGTAGCGCTCAGCGATTATCTGGCGCGCAACGTGATGAACGAAATCAAGCGCCTGGAGGGTGTTGGCAAAGCGCAGTTGTATGGTGCCGAACGGGCCATGCGCATCTGGATCGATCCGCAGAAGCTCATCGGTTTCAACCTGACCCCGGCAGACGTCAACGCCGCCATCGTCGCGCAGAACGCCCAGGTGTCGGCGGGCAGCATCGGCGATCTGCCTGCGCCGTCGACGCAGGAAATCACCGCGACGATTCTGGTCAAAGGCCAATTGTCGACGCCGCAGGAATTCGCCGACATCGTGCTCAAGGCCAACCCGGACGGTTCCACCGTTCGTATTGGAGATGTGGCGCGGGTCGAGATCGGCAGTCAGGAATATCAATTCGGCACTCGCCTCAATGGCAAGCCGTCCACCGCCGTTGGCGTGCAGTTGTCGCCGGGCGCCAACGCACTGAACACCGCGACGCTGGTGCGGGCGAAGATGGATGAGCTGGCGCGTTACTTTCCGCCTGGCGTGGAATACAAGATTCCATACGACACCTCGCCATTCGTGAAGGTCTCGATCACCAAGGTGGTCTATACCCTCGGCGAAGCGATGTTGCTGGTGTTTGCGGTGATGTTCCTGTTCCTGCAAAACGTGCGTTACACACTGATCCCGACACTGGTGGTGCCGGTGGCGCTGATGGGCACGTTCGCGACCATGCTGGCGCTGGGTTTCTCGATCAACGTGCTGACCATGTTCGGCATGGTGCTGGCCATCGGTATTCTGGTGGACGATGCCATTGTCGTGGTGGAGAACGTCGAACGGATCATGGCCACCGAGGGCTTGTCGCCCAAGGAAGCGACACGCAAGGCGATGACGCAGATTACCGGCGCCATCATCGGCATCACCCTGGTGCTGGTGGCGGTGTTCATACCGATGGCGTTCATGCAGGGTTCGGTCGGGGTCATTTACCAGCAGTTCTCGTTGTCGATGGCAACGTCGATTCTGTTTTCGGCGTTCCTCGCACTGACCTTGACCCCGGCGCTGTGCGCAACGCTGCTCAAGCCAATTGCCAAAGGCGAGCATCATGAGAAAAGCGGCTTCTTCGGCTGGTTCAACCGCCGCTTCGAGCAATTGACCAACCGCTATCAGGGTTGGGTCGGTTATGCGCTGAAACGTACCGGACGGTATCTGCTGATCTACGTCGTGTTGCTGGTTGGCCTGGGTATTTGCTTCATGCGTCTGCCCTCCTCGTTTTTGCCGGTGGAAGATCAGGGCTACACGATCACTGACATTCAACTGCCACCCGGCGCCACCAAGAACCGTACGGTGCAAGTGGCCGAACAGCTTGAAGCACATAACGCTGGCGAGCCAGGCATCAGTGACAGTGTGGTGATTCTGGGTTTCAGCTTCTCCGGTAGTGGGCAAAACGCGGCATTGGCGTTCTCCACGCTGAAGGATTGGTCGCAACGCGGTAGCGACGACTCGGCCAGCTCGATTGCCGACCGCGCCAACATCGCCTTGAGCCAGATCAAGGACGCCATGGCGTTTTCCGTGCTGCCGCCCCCCGTGGATGGCCTCGGTACGTCCAGCGGTTTCGAGTTCCGTTTGCAGGATCGCGGCGGACTCGGCCACGCAACACTGATGCAGGCGCGTACCGAGTTGCTGGCAGCCGCCGAGAAAAGCCCGGTGCTGATGAACGTTCGTGAAAGCGCGCTGGCCGAAGCACCGCAGGTGCAACTGGAAGTGGACCGCAAGCAGGCCAATGCCTTGGGCGTGTCGTTCGCCGACATCGGCAATGTGCTGTCCACCGCTGTGGGTTCGGCGTACATCAACGACTTCCCCAATCAGGGGCGCATGCAGCGGGTTGTGGTGCAGGCTGAAGGCGATCAACGCAGTCAGGTCGATGACTTGCTGAAAATGCACGTGCGCAACAACGCCGGAAAAATGGTGCCGCTGTCGGCATTCGTGCAGGCCAACTGGATTCAGGGCCCGGCGCAACTGACCCGGTACAACGGCTACCCGGCGATTGCGATTTCCGGCGAACCTTCGCCCGGTCACAGCACGGGCGAAGCCATGGCCGAAGTTGAACGCCTTGTTGCGCAAGGGCCGAAAGGTCTGGGGCAAGAATGGACGGGCCTGTCGTTGCAGGAGCGCTTGTCCGGTAGTCAGGCACCGATTCTGCTCGGGCTGTCGCTGCTGATCGTGTTCCTGTGTCTGGCAGCGCTGTATGAGAGCTGGTCGATTCCGACTTCGGTGTTGCTAGTGGTGCCTTTGGGGGTGCTCGGCGCGGTACTGGCGGTGACGCTGCGCGGGATGCCCAACGACGTGTTCTTCAAGGTCGGCCTTATCACCATCATCGGTCTCTCGGCGAAGAACGCGATCCTGATCATCGAGTTCGCCAAGAGCCTGTACGACGAAGGCCACGACTTGATCGACGCGACATTGCAGGCCGCACGCCTGCGTCTGCGCCCGATCGTGATGACGTCGCTGGCGTTCATCCTCGGCGTAGTACCGCTGGCGATTGCCACTGGCGCCAGCTCGGCGAGCCAGCAAGCCATCGGCACCGGAGTGATCGGCGGGATGATCACGGCAACCTTGGCGGTGATCTTCGTCCCGGTGTTCTTCGTCGTCGTGATGAAACTCGTAAAAAGATTCACCAAACCCCACTGACCCTGTACGAGCTGCCGCAGGTTGCAATCTGATCGTTCCCACGCTCTGCGTGGGAACGCCGCTGGGGATGCTCTGCGCCCCAGGGCCAAAAGGTCGCAGCCTGCGCCAGCTCCTACAAAAGCCCGGTGGCGTGCGCTATGGTGCAGGCATCGATCACTGATGTGAGCCTCCATGCGCTTTCTCGCCCGCACCCACCCTCGCCTCTCTGCCGCCGCCCTGCTTGGTCTCGCCACAGGTCTTCTGGCCCCCGCCGACTCCATCGTCAGCAAAATCCTGATCGGCTGGAACGCGGGCGTCTGGACGTACCTGATCCTGATGTTCTGGCTCACCGCCCGCGCCAAGGCACCGGACGTCAAACGCATTGCCGAAGTCGAAGATGAAAACGCCGGGCTGGTTTTGTTCGTGGTGTGCATTGCGGCACTGGCGAGCCTCGCCACCATCACCTTCGAACTGGCCGGCAGCAAGGATCTGGAAACCACCCGCAAGCTCATGCACTACGGTTTCACCGCATTGACCGTCATCGGCTCATGGTTGCTGATCGGGGTAATTTTCTGCGTGCATTACGCAAGGTTGTATTACACCTGGGACGGCAAGGAACCGGCATTGCGCTTTGCGGAGGGTCTGACAACGCCTAACTACTGGGACTTTCTGTACTTTTCGTTCACCATCGGCGTGGCCGTGCAGACGGCTGATGTCGGCGTTGCGATACGGGACATGCGCAAGATCGTGCTGGCGCAATCGTTGATCGGTTTTGTGTTCAATACGGCGATTCTGGGGTTTTCAATCAACATCGCGGCGGGTTTGTTTGGCTGACAGTCACCACGACCAACCAGCCAGCCGCGCAAGTCCGGCGCCGTTTGGATGCCCCTGACATACAGCTGCGGTATCAGCGCTCCTGAAATGCACGAATGCACATCCTCATACCCTGAAGATTTAAATCCAATATTAGCCTTTATATGAATGACGATGGGACCGTCAGTACATCTGGTTATAAAGTTACGTGTAAATGCTTTGCTCGCCATACAAGACAGCCATCGACGCTAAAACCTCCAACACATATTCCACACCTTGTATAGCTGCTATATCTGACAGTGTACAAAAGCAGGGCATTGGTCTTATATGAAACATCCAAGCAACTCACATCGAAAGATGCGGCCTGGACTTCCCTGTCACAAATATGGAGAGTTTAATCATGAGCAATACCGCCTTGAATGCTTGCGCCTCGACTCTGGAGGAAACCTTCAGCGCTAACTTGGAGGATGGAAAAAACTTTGTCGCAACGCTTACTGAGCTCAGGAGTTCGTCAACCCCGGGTCGGGGCGACATCTGGGTTGTCATCGCCACTGACCGAAGAGACGACAGTGCAAAAACATTCACCATCTCCTTCTCGAAAGACATTGAAAGTAATATCGGCAAAATCACCGACGGTGATGATGAGGTTTCGCTTTTCTACAATAACTATGAAGATATTGACAATCCAACCCTTCAACAAGCTAGAACAGGTACGATCCAATATGCACTGGATCTTAAAGAAATGACGTTGAAGGGCTCATTCAACGCCGACATAGACAAATCTGATGGCTCCGGACAGTACCAGTGTAGAGCTCACTTCAATACGATACTCAGTCGTTCCAGCCCAGCGCTTGTTCGATAAAGTAAAAAAGGGCCTCGGTATTTGACCCAGGCCCTTTTACATCTAATTACACGACAGAGTTGACTACCATTTGAGTTGCACACCTAAAGTGGCACCCATTGGCATTTCAATATTTTTACCACTCATATACTCAATTTCCGCGTGCGCCTGCCAGCGTTCCGAAAGATTAATCGCGATGCCCGCCCCGACCTCAGCCCTTGAGCCAGAGAGGTTATTATTGAACACATTATTGTTGACTTCGACTTTGTTGTTCGATGAAAACTCATGGGCGAATGCTCCGCGAACATAAGGTTGTAACTTCGTCCCACCCTTCAACTGCACATCACGCCCAGCGGTCACCCCGACCTTGCCAAGCAAAGAGCGGGTGAGATCACCTTCAGCCTGCAATCCATTGTCCAGCTTGTAATCTTTACCTTGAATACCTACGGCGGACCATTGAGTAAAAGGTTCAATGAAATAACCTTCTTCCAGTTTGATATGTCGACCCACTTCCACAGAACCACCGATCCCCGTGTTGTCGTAATCGCCTTTGGATCGATTGCCGTCAGTCATACCGACCTTGGCATCGTTCTGGAACCGATTGAGTTTAAGCACGCTGTCAACATAGTAGCCACTTACGTCATCCATCCACGTCAGATATGTGCCCACGTAGTAACTTTTAATCGTGCCGGACGTGCCACGATGCAGATTCAGATCTGATGAACTATGGCCAGCCATCACACCCAATAGCCATTGCCCGTCACCCAGATGCAGAGGAGCATCGGCACCGAGCGTAAAACCTTGCTGGGTTTGTCGATATCCATCACCAAAAGCATCGTTGACGTTGTACTTGTTGCCATAAGCTCTGAGCCACACGCCTGATTTGTCCGGATTGAATCGAAGTTCGCCCATACGACTGCGCAACGACGTCAATTCGCCGTACCAAACAGTGGGAGCCGTATTGAACAGTGCCGTCACTGCACGTGTGGAAGGACTTATCGTGCGAGTCTCAGGGTCAAGAAACCAGTCGTTGCCGGTTCCGCCCTGTTTCAGTCCATAGGAATATGCCCCAAGATCGACTTGGCCCTCAGCATTGGCCAACGAAAATCGGGCATCTCCGCTTTCGGTGTGGACAACCTGAATTGGCTCGCCGCTGGCTGGTTCGGTGCCGGTGCTGGCAATCAGCAATTGATGGTCACCGGTGGCCGTACCGGTGACATTCAGAAAATCTGTCTGGTTTGTCGTGAAGTTGGTTCCCATCTCAAACAAACCGCTGCCGGACAGATTTTGAACGTTCAACTGGAAGTATTCGTTATCAGCCCCCAGTTTCACCGTGCCACCGCTCAACACCAAGTCACCAACCTGGCTGGTACCTGTCAGGTTCCATCTGGAGGTGGCATCAATGCCAACTGTGGCAACATTACTCATTACACCACTCAATTGCGAACCTTGCTGAAGCGAGATAGTTGCTGTGCTGCCGGTACCTGCGCTCACATCTCCAATGAGCGAAGCCTGGGTAAAGCTCAATGTTGCGCGACTGTTGTCCGACACTTGGAGATTGCCTGTCAGATCACTGCGTTCGACGTTAAACACAGCGTCGCCCGAGCCCCTCACGTCCAAAATTGTTCCATTGCTACTGGTCAGTGTTGATCCATTGAGTATATCAATTCGAGAAACCGGCACCGCATTACCAGCATTGTCAACAACGATGGCAGAGCCGTTTTTGCCTTCGACACTCGATTGATCCAGTCGCAATTGACTGGCCGTTAATTCCGTCCCCTCCAGGCCCAATGTCACGCCGCTTTGCGCGCCGACAATGTGTGAGCCGTTTACCGCGGACGCAGTCCCGCTGAGCAAAGTGAGGCCATTGCTGCCCGCCCCCGTGCCCTCCAGCGTCGAATTGTCTAACTCAAGCGTGCTGAAAGCCGTTACGCGCGCACCGCCGGTTACACCAGTGACATTGCTATCCGATAGCGCTGCACTCGACCCCGTAGTTGAGCCAACCAAATGCGCCACCTGCAAACCTAACCGATTACCACTGATGGTACTGCCACTGATAGACGCAGTGCTGTTGGTCAGTTCAAGACCCGCGCGTGCGTTGCCTCCCACGACGGTAGTGTTGACGAGATTGACTGTCGACCCCTGGTTAACAGAGATCTGTTGGGTCTGCGCACCATCAGCGTTCAACGTTGATTGAAACGCGGTGATAGCGAGTGTTTGAGCTCCATCGACATTCAAAGTGGCGTTTTGAGAAAGCGTCCAGCCCTCCACGTTGGAGCCATTCGTAATCGTTTGGGTGCCGCCCACCAATGTTCCGGCGTTAGCGGTCTGAGACATCAACAATGAAAAAAGACATACCGAGGACCCATCCGCCCACCTTCTCGCCATCATCGTTCGGGAGAGATTTTTTTTGTCCACATAATAGAGTTTTCCGCTTTTTTCGCTCTTGGAGAAACGAGGAAGTGAAATGGGTGAGCGACCATATGTCGCTCATTAACGCCGGCACACTACAACTAAGCGTAACCCTGGTATGTAGGAATAATCCGAGACTCAACAGGGAAGTCTTACCTACTGCAATGGGAAAAATACCGGGAGAGCGTGCTCCCCCGGTAAATGCTCAGTCAGATTTAATTGGTTGCCGTTCCTTCACAGTAGTTTCCGCTATCGTTCAGCAAGGAAACCTCATTAAAGAAGTCCAACGACGGTGTCGGCACACCAGAAATGGTGACCTCATACCAGATCTTGATATATCCATTCGGAAGACCGGAGCTGTTTGGCGGTTGAATGGGCTTCAACTTCGTCAAATATGGCTGGATAGTTTCTATAAACACACCACCTGTTTCAGCGCCGGTAATAGTGTAAGACTTGCTGAACTCTGTACCTGGAATTACTCTGAGGCCTTGTGAGTCCACAGTGCCTACCGATTTTAATGTTACGGACGTGCCTGTCGGCATATGAGTCGGATCAATCGGAACTGTCACTGGCAACTCATAAGCGGGGCGAGTCAAGTACCGGCATGATACCAACAAGTTATACAATCGAACTGATGGCGGGGGCAGCGTAACCCGAACATTGTCAATAATCACCTCAGTATCAGGTGACTTCATTACATTGCGTCCACCCGTTTCTTCAATCGTCCAGTAAGCGATTTTTGTACCTGGGCCCGCTGCGTCAATAACATCAGGAAGCATCGAAAAGGTTATTGGTGTTGTTGAACCGGCAGTCAGCAACTGGGTATCTACAGCATTGCCATTGAACCAGAGTTTTGCAGTTTCGTCCCCTAGTGGCACCCATACTACGGGAGCAGTAATCATTGGTGTGCTGATGTCCGCATTTTTACCTCGGTCATCCGCAGTAATATGATTAGGTGTTTTAGAATCCCCTAGAACGGTGACCTTCGTCATATTTGGGTTTTCCCTACTAGGGAAGACCGGATTGACAGGGCCTCGGTAGGTAAAGTCCAGAGCGGAATCCGTATCGACTGAGTCAATCAACGGTTCAAGGCCACGTGAAAACTTGTAATTGGCGGTAATCGGAACTTCCGCTGTAGCGTTGCCCCAAAGCGCCAACAATCTACTGGTAGTAATCTGGAACTGAAGTGTTCTTGGCGCTGTGCCCAAGGGTTGAGTGCCCAGTGAGATCGGCAATGTACCATTGGTGACCGATGTGGTAATGCGGTCATTCTCATTACCATTGGTGGTATACGGCACATTCACAAAAAACAGGACCTTCAATATCTTCAAGGTCGATGACGTCCGGCGAAATGCCCTTGGGAATTACACAAGGAATCAAAGAAGGGGGCGGAAGGCGCCGAACATTAAACGATCCGGAAAGAGCGGGAGCACTTTCATTACCCACTACATCGCGCAATACGTACCAGATAAAGTAAAGTGAATCGAGTTTTGGAAGTTGGGCTTGTGGAATATTCACAGTGGCCGAGGTCAGCGGCTGACTATGGACAGCTGTACCCGCCCCATAATTTGTGTCGATATAGACAAAAATATGATCATCAGAGCGATAATTCTCATAGCTAATATTGACACTCAAAGAAAGTTGCGAGTTATTCTTTAGCCACTCATCATCAATCAATCTGGGCGCTGGCAAGTTCAAGAAGGTAAATGCCTCCGGCTTGTACTTAGTACCGGAAGCTTTATCCTCTTCAGGCGCAGTGCGATCAATCTCCGCCGTCACCCACCCGGTATCGTCCGGATTGCCATCTATACCTCTGAAATGCGTAAACTGAAATTGATAAGTTGTCGAAATCTTCGTCACATCATCATCAACAAGCCCTGCTGTAGGTACCGGGATGTCTAAAAATTCAGGGCGAGTGGCTATAGGCCCAAAAGCATCAGAGTCAACTATCGTTTCAGTCCCGGACGGTCCTTTGCGCTGCCAAAGTTCCCATTCATCGTTATCATGAGGAAGCGTAATTGTTTTAGTGTCGAATCTGACAATCATCGGTCCTGGGTCTAGAATCGATTTTGGAATCAGATTGTCTACAATCTGCCCCACAATGACGGGTGGATCAGCGAGAATACCTACGTTAACGGTGGACGTACGCAACGCCAAACGAGAATTCGCTGACACTTCTTGGGCTGTTAGTTTCTTTCCTTTACCGATTTTCTCTTGGATAGTCATCTTTTTTCTCCGAATAAAACATCCAAGCCAAATCAATCCCGGCATGTTACGAAGTTTGACGAAACGGCATAAAAAGTACGTCAACACTCTCACCGGGCGACTGGCTACCTGTTTATGAAACACAACGGCACCGCAAAACGCAGGAAAACTTCAAACTTCTTCATATCCCAACGGGAATCCACCGCAGGGAATGGGTTCACCATTGGTAGTTCGATCTATCTTCACATATTCTTTAAAAGACCTTGCAAACGGCACACCATTTCTAACTATCGTGTATTGCGCCGCCCCCGAGTGCTTGTTAAACATCGGCCTTACATAGGGCTCAAAAGGTATCTCAAAGAAAAACCCATCTCTCGCGTCCGTTAAACTCAATGTTTTGGTTAACCGAAACAACTGGGTTAGCGGGGGCGGTTCGATGTTGAGATTCGGGAAGCCCTGCCACTCAAGGACAAACTCGTCAAACTCTCGAAAAACGAGTTCCGCCGAAATTTTTAATCTGATGCACTCCCAAACAGGCGGACTGTCTGGATATTCAGGAGTACATCCAATATATCCCGATATATTTGCGTCCGGAAAGCCGGGCGCCTTAAGAGTTGGTGCCAAAGCGTGATCAATTGTCAGCTTCTTTATAGGAGAAGGATCATCGTTCCCATCATAGCCTTCAAGGATATAATAGATAAAAGCGACCCCATCCTCCCTCATTTGTTGGGGCGTCAATGGAAAAGTAAACTCTGGCTGGTCATCTACTTCGGTGTATGTCTCGGTATATATTTCCTTCTCAACATTGTTCTGTTTCCAGAAGATATGAAGGATCGAAAACCGTCCGGGTCGATCAGGGAAACGATCCCACCTGGGAACTCTGATGATCGTCCCATTAATCAGTTGCTCCAAAGGTACACGGCCTTCCGAATCGCTCTCGCTTACACCGTCAATTTTCAAACCTGCAGCGGTGACGTGTTCATTAGGCTCTGGCATCGCGGATTCTCGCTCTGTGAGGTGGTCTCAGCGCATATTCTTGTTGAATGACGCTTTCAGATATTGAGCGCCGATTCACTCCAACTGCCTACTGTCATATCTGACAGGTAATGCGACCGTCTGTCGGGAGTTAGAGGGAATTCTGCGCGAGAGTGGGTTGACGGGAGTGAGGTTTATCGTGTCTTCTGAAACCCGTTTCAGGCGTTTCCTACAAAAATAAGGTCAATCCCTTGAACGATTTCTCTGCCGCCCAACGCAGCCGCGTCACCATGCTAGATGTCGCCGAACGCGCCGGTGTTTCCAAGGCCAGCGTGTCGCGCTTCATCGGCGATGACCGCGCCCTGCTCTCCGACGCCATTGCCTTGCGCATCGAGCAAGCGATCAGCGCACTCGGCTATCGCCCGAACCAGATGGCCCGTGGCCTTAAACGCGGTCGCACTCGCCTGATCGGCATGCTGGTGGCCGATATCCGTAACCCTTATTCGATTGCCGTGATGCACGGGGTGGAAACCGCCTGCCGTGCGCACGGCTACAGCCTGGTGGTGTGCAACACCGACCGCGATGACGAACAGGAACGCCAGCACCTGGCGCTGCTGCGTTCGTACAACATCGAAGGGCTGATCGTTAACACCCTCGGCCATCACCGTGACGAACTGCATGAACTGCATCGCGAAATGCCGCTGGTGTTGGTGGACCGCAAAGTCGACGGACTCGACAGCGACATGGTCGGGCTGAACAACCCGCAGGCAGTGGAGATGGCCCTCGCCCATCTTGAACAGCGCGGTTATCGCGATGTGTTGCTGGTGACCGAGCCCTATGACGGGACCAGTTCGCGGATCGAGCGGGTCAGCAGTTTTCAGGCACAGATTGCGCAGCGCTCCGGGTTGACTGGCGCGGTACTGGAGACCGGCGATGAGCTGGCGACTGGTCTGCAGAATTTTCTAAACAAACCTGCAAATGGGCCAAAGGCACTGTTCTGCGCCAATGGCGTGGCAGCGCTGACCAGCACTCGCGCATTGCGTGAGATCGGCTGTCGGCTGTTCGAGGATGTCGGGCTGATTGCCTTGGATGATCTGGATTGGTATCCGTTGGTGGGCAGCGGGATTACCGCGCTTGCCCAGCCGACGGAGGCGATTGGTGCGCGGGCGTTTGAGTGTTTGCTCAAGCGCTTGCGTGGGGATGCTGGCGAGGCGCGGGTGCTGGATTTTGCGCCTGTGTTGGTTGAACGCGGTTCGACCCTCGGGAATTTGCGGTGAATTGGCCGGCCCTCTTCGCGAGCAAGCTCGCGAGGGCCGAAAGAAAAGCACATCACTCACTGAAATTTTTTTGAACAAAAATGAAACCGGTTTCAGAGGTAAAAAAACAATGAATAAACCTGCCGTTTCCATCAGCCTGTCCAGCTACGGCGCCGAGCTTGTGCGTCAACGCGGGCAAGACTTTTTTATTGACGTGCTAGCCGCCGCCGGTGCCGATCGCATCGAGTGGCGCGAGGAATTGCTGACCCGTGAAGTGCCCGCGCAATTGAGTGCCGCCACCGCCGCGCTTGGATTGCAAAGCATCTATTCCTCACCGACCGAACTGTGGCTCGCCGGCCAGGCACAACCCAATCCCGAGTTGATCACCGCCCTGCAGCACGCCGAGGCGTTCGGTTCGAAGTGGCTCAAAGTCTCCCTCGGCTACTTCACCGACAACTGTGATCTGTCAGTCCTCAAGCAACGGCTCAATAACAGCCCGGTGCAATTGCTGGTGGAGAACGACCAGACCCTGCACGGCGGGCGGATCGAACCTTTTCAGCGTTTCTTCACCGCCGTCGAACAGCACAACCTGCCAATCAAGATGACGTTCGATATCGGGAACTGGCAGTGGCAAGACCAGTCCGCCACCAGCGCTGCACGCCTGCTCGGTCGCCACGTCGGCTACGTGCACTGCAAAGCCGTGGCCCGGCGTGCCGACGGCAAACTGGTTGCGGTGCCACCTGCTGTCAGCGATTTGCATCTGTGGGAACAACTCTTGCGGCACATGGCCCAAGGCGTTATGCGCGCGGCCGAGTATCCGTTGCAGGGTGATGATCTGGTCGAGTTGACCACAGCACACGTCGCCGCCCTCGCCCGTCTCGGCCAATCGCGTCTGGAGCCTGCCCATGTCTGAGATCGATATTCTGTCGTTTGGCGAAACCATGGCGATGCTGGTGGCCGAGCAATGCGGTGATCTGGCGACGGTCGAGCACTTTCATAAACGCATTGCCGGCGCCGACAGCAACGTTGCGATCGGCCTTTCGCGGCTCGGCTTCAATGTGGCCTGGCTGAGCCGGGTGGGTGCCGATTCGCTGGGTCGCTTCGTGGTCGAGACACTGGCCAAAGAAGGTCTCGATTGCAGCCATGTCGATGTCGACACCGCGCACCCCACCGGTTTCCAGTTCAAGTCGCGCACCGACGATGGCAGTGATCCACAAGTCGAATATTTCCGTCGCGGCTCGGCGGCCAGTCATCTGTCACCACGCTCAATCACCGAAAGCCTGCTGAGCGCCCGGCATCTTCATGCCACGGGCATTCCGCCAGCGCTGTCGGCGTCAGCGCGGGAAATGTCGTTCGAGCTGATGAGCCGCATGCGCAATGCCGGGCGCAGCGTGTCGTTCGACCCCAATCTGCGCCCGAGCCTGTGGGCCAGCGAACGCGAAATGATTACTGAGATCAACCGCCTCGCCGCCCTCGCCCATTGGGTGTTGCCGGGGTTGAGCGAAGGTCGCTTGCTCACCGGTTTTGAAGATCCGGCGGACATTGCCGCGTTTTATCTCGATCAAGGCGCCGAAGCGGTGGCGATCAAACTTGGCCCACAGGGTGCCTATTACCGCACGCATCTGGATCAGGGCTTTGTCGCCGGGGTGCCAGTGGCCCATGTCGTCGACACGGTGGGTGCCGGTGACGGCTTTGCGGTGGGGATGATCAGTGCCCTGCTCGAACACCAGAGTTTTGCCGAGGCGGTGCAGCGTGCGAACTGGATTGGCAGTCGGGCGGTGCAGAGTCGCGGGGATATGGAGGGGTTGCCCACCCGCCTGGAGTTATCGGTTGAATTTGAGTCTGCCTTCGCGAGCAGGCTCGCTCCCACGTTTGAAATGCATTCCCTTGTGGGAGCGAGCCTGCTCGCGAAGAGGCCAGCCTAGTCAGCGAAAAATTTGAACCTGCTGCGACAAAAACAACAAGCTCAGGAGCAACACCATGAAAACCGCAACCCTCGCCGCCCGCCGCTGGTGGTACATCATGCCGATCGTGTTTATCACCTACAGCCTGGCGTATCTCGATCGCGCCAATTACGGCTTCGCCGCCGCCTCCGGCATGGCCGAAGATTTGATGATCACCCCGGGCCTGTCTTCATTGCTCGGTGCGCTGTTCTTCCTCGGCTACTTTTTCTTCCAGGTGCCGGGGGCGATCTACGCGCAAAAGCACAGCGTGAAGAAACTGATTTTTGTCAGCCTGATCCTCTGGGGCGGGCTCGCCACGTTGACCGGCGTGGTCTCCAACGCCTATTGGCTGATCGTTATCCGCTTCATGCTCGGCGTGGTCGAAGCCGCCGTGATGCCGGCGATGCTGGTCTATCTGTGCCACTGGTTCACCCGTGCCGAACGCTCGCGGGCCAACACCTTCCTGATCCTCGGTAATCCGGTGACGATGCTGTGGATGTCGGTGGTCTCGGGCTATCTGGTGCAGCATTTCAGCTGGCGCTGGATGTTCATCATCGAAGGTCTGCCGGCGGTGCTCTGGGCGTTTATCTGGTGGCGTCTGGCCGATGATCGTCCAGCCCAGGCCAAGTGGCTAAACGACCAGGAAAAGCAGGATCTCGAAAGCGCTCTGGCCGCCGAACAGGTCGGGATCAAAGCGGTGAAGAACTACGCCGAAGCGTTTCGCTCGCCGAAGGTGATCATTCTGGCGTTGCAGTTCTTTTGCTGGAGCATTGGCGTTTACGGCTTTGTGCTGTGGCTGCCGTCGATCCTCAAGGCCGGCGCGCAGATGGACATGATCGAGGCCGGCTGGCTGTCGGCGCTGCCGTATCTGGCGGCGGTGATTGGCATGCTCGTCGTGTCGTGGGGCTCGGACAAACTGCAAAAACGCAAACGCTTCGTCTGGCCACCGCTGCTGATTGCCTCGATTGCTTTCTACGGCTCCTACGCACTGGGCGCGGAGCATTTCTGGTGGTCGTACACGTTGCTGGTGATTGCCGGTGCCTGCATGTACGCGCCCTACGGGCCGTTCTTCGCGATCGTTCCGGAGATTCTCCCGGCCAACGTCGCCGGTGGTGCGATGGCGCTGATCAACAGCATGGGCGCACTCGGTTCGTTCGGCGGTTCATATCTGGTGGGTTACCTGAACAGCTCCACCGGTTCGCCCGGTTCCTCCTACCTGCTGATGAGCGGCGCGTTGCTGCTGTCGGTGGTGCTGACGATTTTCCTCAAGCCCGGCGCCAGTGATCGCGTCGTCGCCAAAGCCGTTGCCACGCGCCCCGTGCCGGCTCATTCCTGAAGAGATTTTTACGATGAAAAAACAGGTCGTGCTGTACAAGAAACTCTCGCCCGCGCTGATGGCGCGCCTGCAAGCGCAGTTTGACGTGACGCTGATTGAAAGCCTCGACGCCCAAGGCCTGATGCAACTGCGCGATGCCCTGCCCCGCGCCCACGGTTTGCTCGGTGCCAGTTTGAAACTCGACGCCGCGTTGCTGGATCTGGCGCCGCAACTGGAGGCCATTGCCAGCGTGTCAGTGGGCGTCGACAACTACGACATCGACTACCTGACCCACCGCAAGATCCTGCTGACCAACACCCCCGACGTACTCACCGAAACCACGGCCGACACCGGTTTCGCGCTGATCCTCGCCGCCGCCCGGCGTGTGGTGGAACTGGCCAACATGGTGCGCAGCGGCCAGTGGCACCGCAACATCGGCCCGGCGCATTTCGGCACCGATGTGCATGGCAAGACGCTAGGGATTATCGGCATGGGCCGGATTGGCGAGGCGTTGGCGCAGCGCGGGCATTTCGGCTTCGGCATGCCGGTGATTTACCACAGCCAGTCGCGCAAACCGGCGGTCGAAGATCGATTTGATGCGCAATATCGAAGCCTTGAAGAGCTGTTGCAGCAGGCCGATTTCATTTGCCTGACCTTGCCACTGACGGCACAGACTGAAGGCCTGATCGGCGCCGAGCAGTTTGCGTTGATGCGCCCGGAAAGCATCTTCATCAACATCTCGCGGGGCAAGGTGGTGGACGAGGCGGCGATGATCGATGCGCTGCGTCACAACCGGATTCGCGCGGCAGGGCTGGATGTGTTCGAGCGTGAGCCGTTGAATCATGACTCGCCGTTGTTGCAGCTCAACAATGTGGTGGCGACGCCGCATATGGGGTCGGCGACGCATGAAACGCGCGAGGCGATGGCGCGGTGTGCGGTGGAGAATCTGCTGGCGGCTTTGGCTGGGGAGAAGCCTTTGAATCTGGTGAACCGGGATGCCTGGCTGGGTTGAGATCTCCTGTGCCTAATGGGCCTCATCGCTGGCAAGCCAGCGATGGGGCCTGTGCGGGCCGTTCAAGATTGTCAGGCACTGCGCGCCTGCAACAGCTGCGCCGCACACAACGCAATCCGCGCACAGGCATCTGCCAGTTTCACCCGATCCACCACCAACCCGATGCGAATATGCCCCGCTGCACTCGGCCCGAACGCTTCACCGGCCAGCACCGAAACGCCATAACCTTCCAGCAATCGTTCGGCAAACGCCTGGGCACCGAGCCCGGTCTGGCGCACATCGACCATCACGAACATCCCGCCATCCGGGCGGATCGGCTGCAACCCCGGGCAACCGCGCAAGCGCTCGCACACCAGATCCCGCCGTAGGCGATATTCCTCGCGCATCTGCGTCACTTCCGGCAAATCGCTTTCCAGCGCCACCTGCGCCGCTTTCTGCACAAAGTCCGGCAGCCCGAACAACATGCTCAATGACAGATTGACCAGATGCTCGGCCAAGGATTTTGGCCCGATCATCCAGCCGATACGCCAGCCGGTCATCGCATGGGATTTCGACAGGCTGTTGATCGTTGCCGTCCGCTCGGCCATGCCCGGCAGACTCGCCGGGCTGATGTGCTCGCCTTCATAAAGCAGCTCGCTATAGACCTCGTCGCTGATCAGCCACAAGTCGTGGTGAATGCACAACGCCGCCAGTTCCTGCCAGATCAGCAGCGACAGGCTCGCGCCGCAGGGATTGTTCGGACTGTTGAGCAGCATGGCGCGGGTTTTCGGGGTGATGCGTGCGGCGACATCCGTGGGATCGACACGAAAGCCGTTTTCCGGACGCACCGGCACTGGCACCACGGTCGCACCGCAAGCGCCGAACACGCCTTCGTAGGTGACGTACATCGGCTCGGCGACGATCACTTCATCGCCCGGATCCAGCAGGCATTGCGCCACTGAATACACCGCGCATTGTGCGCCGGGCATGACAATCACATGGTCGGCGTCGACCACCTGGCCACTGCGTCGGCGATGTCGAGCGGCAATCAACTGGCGCAGGGCCAAGCGACCGCGCACGTCGGAATAATGTGTATCGCCCGCCAGCAGGCTGTCGATGGCGCCGTGGACAATCGGCAGCGGTGTGTCGAAATCAGGATCACCGACGCTCAGCAGCAGAATATCGACACCCTCGGCGCGTAACTCCAGCGCTCGGTCATGAATCTGCCAGGCCGCTGCTCCCTCGCCGGCGATTCGTTGGGTCAAGGCTGAATAGCGCATGTACGTCTCCTGATTGCGCAGTCTCCAGCCTTCACCCTATCTCAAATCACGAAACGCGCCACCATGGCATTCAAGTCGACCGCCAGACGCGACAGTTCGTGGGTTGCTGCGCTGGTCTGGTTGGCGCCTGCTGCCGATTGCGTGGCCAGATCGCGAATGTTCACCAGGTTGCGGTCAACCTCGCGCGACACCTGCGCCTGCTCTTCGGAAGCGCTGGCGATGACCAGGTTGCGTTCGTTGATCTGGTGGATCGACTGGGTGATCTGCTCCAGTGCCACGCCAGCGGCGCGGGCCATTTCCAGGGTGGACTGGGTGCGTTGATTGCTTTGCTGCATTGAGGAAACCGCTTCACCGGTGCCGTTCTGGATGCCGGCGACCATCTTCTCAATCTCTTGAGTCGACTGCGCGGTGCGATGGGCCAGTGCCCGCACCTCATCAGCCACCACGGCAAAACCACGTCCGGCCTCACCGGCACGGGCCGCTTCAATGGCGGCGTTGAGCGCCAGCAGGTTGGTCTGTTCGGCGATGGCGCGGATAACGTCGAGCACCTTACCGATGTCACGACCTTGCGTGGCAAGACCTTCGATCATTTGCGCGGTGTTCTGCACGTCGTGGGTCATGGTCTGGATCGCGTCGACGGTTTTCACCACTTGATCGCGGCCTTCACGGGCGGCGTGGGTCGACTGATTGGAGGCTTCGGAGGTCGACACGGCGTTACGCGCCACTTCTTCCACGGCAGCGGTCATCTCGTTGACGGCAGTGGCGGCTTGTTCGATTTCATTGTTCTGCTGTTGCAGGCCACGGGACGCTTCTTCTGTCACCGCGCTGAGCTCTTCGGCGGCGGCGCCCAGTTGCGTGGCGGAACCGGCGATCTGCTCAATGGTTTTGCGCAGGTTGGTTTGCATCGCCGCGAGGGCTTCGAGCAGGCGCGCCGGCTCGTCCTTGCCGTCGACTTCGATGAGTTTGGTCAGGTTGCCGTCGGCAATGGTCCGCGCAGCCTCGACGGCGCGGTTCAGCGGCGTGACGATGCTGCGAGTCAGCAAGAGCGCCAGCAACACGGTGGCCAGCGCAGCAACCACGGCGACGATGACGATACCGGTGATGGCGCTGTCGTAATGTTCGCCAGCCTTATTGGAAGCAGTTTTTGCATCGGCAGCGTTGATCGCGATGAGCTTGTTGAGTTGCTCACCCATCTGGTCGGTGCCGTCCTTGATCCGCGTGTTGATCAGGGTACGCATCTCGTCAACTTTGTCCTGACGCGACAGCTCCAGCATCTGGTTTTGCGCTTGCAGGTAGTTGTCCAGCGTCGTCGCGAACGTCTGGTAAATCGCGCGTTCTTCCGGGCCGGCCGGCAGCGCGGCGTACTTGGCCTGGCCGCTGCGAACCTTGTCCACCAGAACGCCGATGCGGGTTTGTGCTTCTTGCAGGGCGGCCGGGTCGCGGTTCACCAGAACCCGGAACGACAGGATGCGCAGACGCAGGACGTTTTCCGTGACGATGGCAAGCTGGGTCACGCTGGGTAACTGCGTCGAGTCCATCTCGACTGACGCCTGACGGATGATCGTCATGCGGTTCACGGCGAACACGCCAAGCACGACTACCAGCAGGGCAATAAAGGCAAAACCGAGGAAGGCACGGGGCGCGATATTCAGGTTACGCAAGGACATAGTTGGACTCTCGGAAGATAGAAACTACGAGCGTCCATGCCGTGATCACTGACCCGTGGGGGGCGGGCTTCAGTCCGGCGTCACTGTTTTTGGGATTCTTGTGCGCGCCTATTGGCTGTATCGGCCAGGCTTTAGGAAGGTTGCGTGTAAAGAGCAAATATTTTTCTGTGTGTTACACCATTGAAACACCGCGCGCACGCCCCGTGCAGGAGGTTGGTCAGGGTTTGGTGGAGAGTCGCCAGACTCGAGCGATGTCACACGCTCGCTCGCGCAGCAGAAGCGGCGCTTGCGCGCAAGCCTGCTCCAGCGTCATCGGCCCGCTGGTCACGGCGAACGCGGCATCAATGCCATGAGCGTACAGCTCCTGATAACCCTCGCCCAATGTCCCCGCGATGACAATCACCGGGACGTTGTGTTGTTTGGCAATCCGCGCCACGCCGAACGGGGTTTTGCCGCGCAACGTCTGCGCGTCGAACCGTCCTTCGCCGGTAATCACCAGATCCGCGCCTTTGATCGCCTCGGCCAACCCGACCAACTCGGCGACCACCTCGACCCCGGCCTGAAACTGCGCACCGAGAAATGCCTTGGCGGCAAAACCCAAGCCACCCGCCGCACCGCTGCCGGGCTCGTCGCGAACATCTTTACCCAAGGCTTGCGCGCTCAGCTCGGCGAAATGCCCCAACGCTTGATCAAGTTGCTGCACTTGTGTCGGCGATGCACCTTTCTGCGGACCAAAAATCGCCGAGGCACCGTGTGGGCCGCACAACGGGTTGTTAACGTCGGCGGCGATATCGAAACGCACCTGAGCCAGACGCAGGTCCAGTTCGCTCAAGTCCAGATGTGCCAATTGCGCCAGCGCCAGACCGCCGGGCACCAACGCCTGACCTTGTGCGTCCAGCAACTTCACCCCCAACGCCTGCATGGCTCCGGCGCCCCCATCATTGGTGGCACTGCCGCCGATCGCCAGAATTACCCGTTGTGCCCCGGCATCCAGCGCTGCGCGAATCAGTTCGCCGGTGCCGAAGGTGCTGCTGATGCACGCATCGCGCTGCCCCGGCGGCACCAATTGCAAGCCGCTGGCCTCAGCCATTTCAATGATCGCGGTGTGGTTATGCGGCAACCAGCCCCAAGCGGCGTCAACCGCTGAACCCAACGGGCCACGCACGCGGGTGCGGCGCAACTCGCCTTCGCACGCGGCGAGAATCGATTCGACCGTGCCTTCGCCGCCGTCAGCCATCGGGCATTTGATGAGTGTGGACTGCGGCCAGACTTGCGCCAGGCCCAGAGCAATGGCCTCGGCGACGCCTTGGGCACTCAGGCTGTCCTTGAACGAATCGGGGGCGATGACGATCTTCATGCGAATTCTCCAGTTCCAATGCTCATCATGCTGCCAGTCGGTCTGCGCATTGACGCCGGTCCGCTGCACAATGGGCGCAGGCGTTTATTGTTCATTTCTACAAAAGCCCTGGAGTGGATGCTGAATGTCCCGGCGCCATCGCTGGCAAGCCAGCGATGGCGTCTTCAAAAACACCTCATGCAGAGGGATCAGTCTGCGGCAGCAATTGCACCCCAAGATACAGCGCCAACATCCCTTCCAGCCTCAACGGATCCACCCCACTGATCTCGGCAATCCTTTCCATCCGATAGCGCAGGCTATTGCGATGAATCCCCAGTGCATCGGCACACGCCTGACTTTGCCCATCGTGATCGCACCAACTGCGCAACGTCGCCAGCAACTGGCCGTTGCTGTCCTTGGCGATCACCTTGCGCAGAGGCTTGAGCAGTTCATCGAGCGCATCGTCGTTGCGATGCCGCCAGAGCATCACCGGCAAGCGATAGCGATTGAGGGTCAACAGACGTGAATGCGGCAATACCTCGCGGCCATAGGCAAGCAGATCGCCCACCCGGCGATAACAACGACGCAACCCGCTCAACCCGTCCGCCTGCCCACCCACGGCAATGCGCAGGACGTTCCAGCCCAGGCCGTCGAGCTTCTCCAGCAAGCGATCATGCTCGACGTTGTGGCTCGCCGGCCGACACCACAGCAGCGACGACTTTGCCGAGCTCACGCACCAACTGTCCGGATAGCGTGACATCAGCCAGGCACTCAGCGCCTCGACGGTTTGCCCCGGGCCATGTTCCGGCCCCAATTCGAGCAAATACGGGATCCGCGTCAATTGCGGTTTGAGACCGAGTTGCTGCGCTTCATCGACCAGCCGTGGTGAATCTCCCGCCTCGCTTAACAGCAGCGCCAGCAGATCATCACAACGTTGACGCCGCCATTGCTGCTCGGCCTGCTGATTGCGTTGACCTACCAACATTTCCGCCGTCATGCGCACCAGTTCGGCATAGGTGCGCAGTTGTTCCGGTTCACCGGTGATACCGAGCACGCCGATCAGACGCTGATCGAGCAGCAACGGCAGGTTGATCCCCGGCTGCACGCCTTTCAAATGCTGGGCTGTCGGCGCGTCGATTTCGACCACCCGACCGTTGGCCAATACCAGTTGCGCGCCTTCATGTCGGGTGTTGATCCGCTCCGGTTCGCCGCTGCCGAGGATCAGCCCCTGGCTGTCCATGACGTTGACGTTGTACGGCAAAATAGCCATGGCCCGGTCGACGATGTCCTGCGCGAGGTCGTGATCGAGTTCGAACATGGTGGGCAAGATCCTTAAAAACGGGGCGGACGGTTGTTCACGCGCACAGGGCTTGGCGGCAAACCCTGTGCTCAGGCACAAAGACAATCCGGCCAAAGGTGGCCGAGACTCTCAGGGCGATCAACGTTACCCTTTGCATCGCAAAAAATCATAATAAAGAGAGAGCCGCTATGTCGCAGAGCGCCGCAGCTACCCAGACCATCGATGACGGTAAAAACGCCGTTTATAAACGCATCACCCTGCGTTTAATCCCCTTCATCTTCATCTGCTATCTGTTCAACTACCTCGACCGGGTAAACGTTGGATTTGCCAAACTGCAGATGCTCGACGCGCTGAAATTCAGCGAAACCGTCTACGGCCTCGGTGCCGGTATTTTTTTCATCGGCTACGTGCTGTGCGGCGTACCGAGCAATCTGGCGCTGACCAAATTCGGTCCGCGGCGCTGGATCGCGCTGATGATGATCACTTGGGGCACGCTGTCGACCTGCCTGTTGTTCGTCACCACCCCCACCGAGTTCTACACCCTGCGCCTGTTCACCGGTGCTGCCGAAGCCGGGTTCTTCCCGGGCGTTGTGCTGTATCTCTCGCAGTGGTTCCCGACGTTCCGCCGTGGCCGGATCATGGCGTTGTTCATGTCGGCGATCCCGGTGTCCGGTTTGCTCGGCAGCCCGTTTTCCGGCTGGATTCTCAACCATTTCGCGGCGGGCCAGGGCGGTTTGGCCGGTTGGCAGTGGATGTTCCTGCTGCAAGGCATTCCGACCGTGATACTGGGTGCGCTGGCGTATTTCCTGCTGAGCGACAGCTTCGCCAACGCCAAATGGCTGACCCCACACGAGCGCGCCGTGCTCGAAGCGGATCAGGCCGAAGACTTGGCGAACAAGCCAAAAACCACATCTGATTCACTGCTGGCGGTATTCAAGAATCCGGCGATCTGGGCGTTTGGCCTGATCTACTTTTGCATCCAGAGCGGCGTGTACGCGATCAACTTCTGGCTGCCGTCGATCATCAAGAACCTCGGTTTCAGCGATAACCTGGTCATCGGCTGGTTGAGTGCGATTCCTTACCTGCTGGCGGCAGTGTTCATGCTGGTGGTCGGGCGTTCGGCAGACCTGCGCCAAGAACGTCGCTGGCATCTGGTGGTGCCGATGCTGATGGGTGCGATTGGTCTGGTGATTGCGGTGAACTTTGCGGCCAACCCGGCGATTGCGATTCTCGGTTTGACCATTGCGACCATGGGCGCCCTCACCGGCCTGCCGATGTTCTGGCCGGTGCCGACGGCGATGCTCAGTGCAGGCGCAGCAGCGGGTGGTCTGGCGTTGATCAACTCGATGGGGCAGATGGCCGGGTTCCTCAGCCCGTATCTGGTGGGTTGGGTCAAGGACAGCACCGGGTCGACCGATGCGGCGTTGTATCTGCTGGCGGGAGTGATTGTCGGCGGGAGTCTGCTGGCGTTACGGATGACGCGGACGTTGCGGGTTTGATTTAGAAGATCAAACGATCGCAGCCTGCGGCAGTTCCTACAGTCGGTGTAGGAGCTACCGAAGGCTGCGATCTTTTGCTGTCAGGAAAACGCATCCAACTCAATTACTAATCCACCCGGCATCTGCACAAAGATCTGCCAGATCCCCTCGCCCGGCACTTGCGCCAACTGGTACGGCAATCCACTCTCACGCACCCGCCGCAACACAGTTTCCGCCGGCTCATCGGTGCGAAACGCAATGTGGCTGAGTTCAGTATCATCGAAAGTTGGCTGCTCGATCACATGCACCACGGCGTGCGCGTCCTGATACAGCCAGCGGCCGGGAAACGGAAACGGCGGCCGACGCCCCGGCGCCAGCCCCAGCAATGCCGCGAAATTGTCCTGCAACGTCTGGCCGTCAGCGGTGTTGAAAGCCAGATGATCGAATGTCCACGTCATGCTCATCTCCTGCGGTTATTCACTGATTGCAGTATCCACACTTGCCAATCACGGAAAAATCCCGCTAAAACGCAAAGATCTTTAAAGGATTTTTACCAATGAGCTCGATTCTCGATCTGGAGATCTTCGTCCGCGTCGCCGACTCCGGGAGCATTTCCGCCGCCGCCCGCGCATTGGAGCTGACACCGGCCGCCGCCAGCATCGCCTTGAAGCGTCTTGAAACCCGCCTCGGCATCCGCCTGCTGGCGCGCTCCACCCGGAGCATGCGCCTGACTGAAGAAGGCCGGCGCTATCTGGAAAGTGTGCGCCTTGCCCTCGCGACACTGGCCGAGGGTGAGCAGGCGCTCAAGCAGCAGAGCGAAGGCCTGAGCGGCGTACTGCAACTGGCGGCACCGTCGGACTTCGGGCGCAATGTGTTGTTGCCGTGGCTGGATGATTTCAAACGCGAACATCCGCACGTTCAGTTGCAACTGCTGCTGAACGACCGCCATGCCGATCTGTTTCGTGAAACCGTAGACGTGGCGCTGCGCTTCGGCGTACCGAGCGATTCGACGCTGGTGGCGTTGCCGATCCTGCCTGAGCATCGTCGCGTGGCTTGCGCCAGTCCAGCCTATTTAGCCCTTCATGGCACACCGCAAAACCCGAGCGAATTAACGAAGCACAGTGCCCTGCTCTACTTACGCAATGGTCGGCCTTACAACACCTGGCGTTTCAGTCGCGACGATGAAACGCTTGAAGTCGAAGTCCATGGCGACTATCTCAGCGACGACGGCGAAGTCGCCCGCCGTTGGGCACTGGCCGGGCATGGCATCGCTTACAAAGCCTGGCTCGATGTCGCCGAAGACGTGCGTGCCGGGCGACTGATGACCTTGTTCGATGACTGGCAAGGTGAAAGTGTGCCGTTCAATTTACTCTGCCCACATCGGGTGCAGGTATCGGAACGGGTCCGTGTGTTGCAGGCGTTTTTGCAGGCACGCTGCCGAGGCTTGAGCCGATAATTCACTTTGCCGCGTCGCACGCTTCTGGTATTTGATTAAGGCATTCCCACCGACAAAGGGATTTTGGCATGAGCTATCGCACACTGGGCCACTCGGGGTTGCAGGTGTCCACCCTCACCCTCGGCACGATGATGTTTGGCGAACAGACCAGCACCGAGGAGTCGCTGCGCATCATCGACAAGGCCTGGGATCAGGGCATCAACTTCATTGATACCGCTGACGTGTACACCAATGGTCGCTCGGAGGAGATCGTCGGCGAAGCGATTGCCGGCAATCGCCATGAATGGGTCTTGGCGACCAAGGTGGGATTCGGCCCGGTGGACGGCGTACCAAACCGCAGCGGTTTAAGCCGCAAACATATCTTCAACGGACTCGATGCCAGCCTGACTCGGCTCGGCACTGATTACCTCGACATCTATTACCTGCACCGCGAAGACCACAACACGCCACTGGAAGTGACGATCTCGGCGATCGGCGACCTGATTCGTCAAGGCAAGATTCGTTATTGGGGCCTGTCGAACTATCGTGGCTGGCGGATCGCCGAGGTGATTCGCATCGCCGACAAACTTGGCATTGATCGCCCGGTGATCAGCCAGCCTCTGTACAACATCGTCAACCGTCAGGCCGAGACCGAACAGATTACCGCTGCGCAGACGTATGGTCTGGGTGTGGTGCCTTACAGCCCACTCGCCCGAGGCGTACTCAGCGGCAAATACGCGCCAGACGTAACGCCAGACGCCAACAGCCGTGCCGGCCGGCAGGACAAACGCATTCTGGAAACCGAATGGCGGGTGGAGTCGCTGCGCATTGCCCAGCAAATTCAGCAATACACCGAGGGCCGTGGCGTCGGCATCGTCGAGTTTGCGATTGCCTGGGTGTTGAACAACAGCGCAGTCACATCGGCAATTGTCGGGCCTCGTACTGAAGCGCAGTGGGACGCGTACACCAAGGCGCAATCGGTGAAGATCACGGCGGAGGATGAAGCGTTTATCGATTCGCTGGTGACACCAGGCCATGCCTCGACACCGGGGTTCAACGATGTAAGCCATTTTGTGTCGGGTCGCAAACCGCACCGGGCTTAAGATTTTTCCCTATCCCTGCAACAGCCGATACAATCGGCTGTTTTTTCATTGAATCGAGCACGATCAAACGGAATCAGTGATCGTTCGGACATCGCCAGGGATTAATCATGTTCAATCGCCCCGTTGAGGTATCAAAAAAGTCTTTGCGTGGGCTGCTGTTTAATCTACTCGGCGAGAAAAAGCAGTGGCGTCAGCCCGTTGCGGCCGTAACTGCCGGGGATCGCACGCCCTCCATTAATTACCGCGCTGATGTTGATGGACTTCGCGCAATCGCTGTTCTGCTCGTACTGATTTTTCACGGCGGACTGGCGCTTTTCCCCTCCGGTTTTATTGGCGTCGATATCTTCTTCGTGATTTCGGGGTATTTGACGACCTCGATCATCCTGAAGTCGCTGAACAACGGCACATTCACTTTTTCCGGGTTTTACACGCGTCGGATCTGGCGATTGCAACCTGCCGTCATCGCGTTGCTGGTAGCGACACTGATCGTCACAACGCTGCTGTACCTGCCCGATGACTATGTCGACTTTCTGAAAAGCGAAAAGTACACATCGTTAATCATCTCCAACCAGTACTTTTCCAAAGTGACAACGGGTTATGCCACGCCCGATGCGGCAAGCCTGCCGCTGTTGCACACCTGGTCGCTGGCTATCGAATGGCAGTGGTATTTGGTTCTGCCACTGGGGATGTGGTTGATCAACCGTTATGTGGCGAAAAAAGCCTTCAAAGCGGTGGTCTTCGCTTTGACCGTGGCGGCAATGGCACTCGCGTTGTATCTGTCTTACGCGCACCCCGAAAAGAACTATTACTTCTTCACCGCGCGAATCTTTGAATTGATGATCGGCTCCTGTGCCGTGATCTTCAGCACGGACAGGTTCAGACTCAATCGCCTCAGCGCGTCCCTGCTCTGTGCGCTCTCACTTGCCACTATTATCTACTGCGCTACCCGGGTAGATATCGTGTCGGGTTTTCCGGACTACTACGCCATTGCCGTGTGTCTCGCCACCGCAGTGCTGCTCTTTCAGGGCATAGGCGACGCCAGCATCACGTCAAAATTGCTGGCGTTCAAACCGCTCGTGTTTATTGGCACGCTCTCTTACTCCCTGTACCTGTGGCACTGGCCGATTCTGGCGGTGATGACTTACTTGGGCATCGCCCTCACGCCGATGATGACGGTCGTCTACTTCGTCTCCACCTTCGTGGTTGCCTGGCTGTCCTTTGTGCTGATTGAAAACAGATATCGAAAAGCCCGGGCTGGTTTTACCAAAACCCTGGTAGTGCTGATGATTTTGCCCGCCATCTGCCTGTCGATCCTCCACTCAGCCAGCGATATACACGAGGGTTGGCCGAACCGCTTCAACGAAGGCTACACCAACCTGTTCAACGGTTTGAAAGCGGCTGTTCCGGTGAGCCGTGAGGGTTGCCTGGGTGTCAGCGATGGTGCCGATCCCGGCTGCCTGATGGGCAGCGCGCAGGCAGCGCCGCAAGTACTACTGATGGGTGATTCGTTTTCAAATCACTACTGGGGCTTTGTTGAAACATTGGCGACGGATGCCAATCTTTCAGTTCTTGTTCAGGGTTACCCGGCATGTCTGGCGCTGCCCGGAATCTATTTGTACAACTGGAATAAATACAAGAACGCGCTTTATCAAAAGTGCCACGATGCCGCCCAGCGCTACTACGCCATGATCGCGAAGAAGCATTTTCAGTATGTGATTGTTGGCCAGTTCTGGGAGGCCTATCTCACCGATGCCATCGTCACCAAACTGGATGACCCGCGCAGTTATGAACTGTCGCAACAGCGCCTGGGCGTGGCGATCCGCGAAGCCCTGGATATCATCGTCAAATCGGGAGCTACCCCAGTCTTTTTGGAGAACACCCTGCCAATGCCGCCGGGTATCAACGAGTGCCTGTTAAAACAGGTCAAGTTGCGGGGTTTGATGGGGAGTACCGAGCAAAGCCGTCTCTGCGCTACGGTGCCATGGGCAGGCGATAAAGACCCCGTGCTGGAAAAACTCTTCAATGACCTGACTGCCGAATATCCGACGTTGATTGTGATCGATCCGAAAAGCACGCAGTGCAAAGACGGCACTTGCGTGACGATGGTCGACGGTTTGCCGGTCTACCGTGACATCGGCCACGTGACCGACTACGCCTCTTACCGGTTCGGGGAGATGTACCTCAAGCGCTATGGCAATCCGCTGAAGGCCAAGCCGTAAAAACTGACTACGCTTGTGTGTGTGTGGCAAATAATGAGCATCTGGCCAATATTCAGCACAAAAACCACGTATCCTTCGCGCCCCGTTTGATCACCCACTCGCGAGGACAGTTTGTCTAAAGGTATCGCTCTATCGGTTTCAGCCTCGGTGCTGTTTGCCGTCATGTATTACTACACCTCGCTGCTCACCCCGTTGAGCGGCGTGGAAATCTTTGGCTGGCGGATGCTGCTGACCGTGCCGTGCATGACCGTGTTCATGCTGGTGTCCGGGGAATGGCGGCGGGTGCTGGAGTTGGTTCGCCTGATGGCGGCAAAGCCGAAATTGATCGGCGGGCTGATTGTTTCGGCCGGCCTGCTCGGCGTGCAGTTATGGCTGTTCATGTGGGCGCCGCTCAACGGTTACAGCCTCGATGTGTCGCTGGGTTACTTCCTGCTGCCGCTGGCCATGGTGCTGACCGGGCGGATTGCCTATGGCGAGAGCCTGTCGTACCTGCAAAAGGTCGCGGTGTTCTTCGCGAGTCTGGGTGTGCTGAACGAGTTGTATCAGGTCGGCGGATTTTCCTGGGCGACGCTGGTGGTCGTGGTCGGCTATCCGTTGTACTTCGTGCTGCGCAAATACCTGAAAACCGACAACCTCGGCGGCTTGTGGGTTGATATGACCCTGATGCTGCCGGTGGCCTATTGGTTTGTTCAGGGCGGCGAGCAAGGCCTGGCCGTGTTCGACCAGTATCCGGCGTTGATGTGGCTGATTCCGCTGCTCGGCCTGATCAGTGCTTCGGCGCTGGTGGTTTACATTATTGCCAGCCGGTTACTGCCGTTCAGTCTGTTTGGTTTGTTGAGTTACGTTGAGCCGGTGCTGTTGCTCGGTGTGGCGTTGTTGCTGGGTGAAAGTATCAAGTCCGGTGAATGGTTGACGTACATTCCGATCTGGTTGGCGGTCGTTGTGCTGGTTTTTGAAGGTTTCAAGCACTTGATGCGGCAACGCCGACCTTAAATCCAACACAAAAAAAATCCCGGCCCTGCATCACTGCAGACCGGGATTTTTCATTTCAGTAGCCGGTTACTCGGTCGCGAGTACACCACGACGCACCTGGTCACGCTCGATCGATTCGAACAGCGCCTTGAAGTTGCCCTCGCCGAAACCATCGTCGCCTTTACGCTGAATGAATTCGAAGAACACTGGCCCCATCAGGGTTTCCGAGAAGATCTGCAGCAGCAGACGCTTGTCGCCCTGCTCCGACGAGCCATCGAGCAGAATGCCGCGCACTTGCAGTTGATCAACCGGTTCGCCGTGGTTCGGCAGGCGGCCTTCGAGCATTTCGTAATAGGTTTCCGGCGGCGCGGTCATGAAGCGCATGCCGATTTTTTTCAGGTGATCCCAGGTCTTTATCAGGTCGTCGGAGAGGAATGCGACGTGCTGGATGCCCTCGCCATTGAACTGCATCAGGAACTCTTCGATCTGCCCGGCGCCCTTCGAGGACTCTTCGTTCAGCGGGATGCGGATCATGCCGTCCGGCGCAGTCATCGCTTTCGACGTCAGGCCGGTGTATTCGCCCTTGATGTCGAAGTAACGAATTTCGCGGAAATTGAACAGCTTCTCGTAGAAGTTCGCCCAGTAAGCCATGCGACCGCGGTACACGTTGTGGGTCAGGTGATCGATGATCTTCAGGCCGGCACCGACCGGGTTGCGGTCAACGCCTTCGATGAAGACGAAGTCGATGTCATAGATAGAACTGCCTTCGCCGAAACGGTCGATCAGGTACAGCGGCGCACCGCCAATGCCTTTGATCGCTGGCAGGTTCAGTTCCATGGGACCGGTTTCGATGTGGATCGGCTGGGCACCGAGTTCCAGTGCGCGGTTGTAGGCTTTTTGCGAATCCTTGACCCGGAACGCCATGCCACATACCGACGGGCCGTGCTCGGCTGCGAAGTACGAAGCAACGCTGTTCGGTTCGTTGTTGAGGATCAGATTGATCGCGCCCTGACGATACAGGTGCACGTTCTTGGACCGGTGGGTCGCGACTTTGGTGAAGCCCATGATCTCGAAGATCGGCTCAAGGGTGCCAGGAACAGGCGATGCGAGCTCGATGAATTCAAAGCCCATCAGGCCCATTGGGTTTTCGTATAAATCTGCCATGGTGGCGCCTCATCATTTCTTATCAATTAACCAGGGTTATTTGTCAGTAATGCTGAGACCGGTGGGTGGCGCGCAGGAGATGCCACGCACACTGCGGGCGAGGAAGTCACCGTAGATCAGTTGAAACCCGAATATCTTCATTGTCGACCCAAGGCTCTTGCGGGCGAGGCTTCTGCTGCCAGAAGACGATTATTATTGTATGCGTAACCCGATTCTACACAGCGTAAATAGGGTTGTCTGCCCTCTCTATAAAATCCGCTTTTTTGGCGCTGGTGCAAGGAGATTGTTGCTAACGTATATTGCCCTGCATTCCGCACACCCCGGGCAGATGGCCAGCGCGGCTATTTATAGAGTTGGCCGCACGCATAGCTGACGATGAGCGGCACAAGCGTGAACGGCCATCTATCATCCCCTCTAACTGAGCAGTTTCTCAGTGATGCGCCGTTGCCCGGCCTGCATTCAAGATCCCACTTTCATGCGACAGGATGCGCTCATGCCTTTAACTATCAGAACCCGCCGCAAGCGCATGACCCGCATCGTCGTCACACTGTTCAGTGGCTTGCTCCCGGTTTTACTGGGCAGCTTAATTCTTTATATGCAGGCGGAACGAACGCTGCAGCAAAGTTCACAACAGACCGCCGAGGAGGCGTTGCGTCAGTTTGAGTTGATGCTCGACAACACCGCCCAAGCCGCTCAGGAACTGCTCCCACTGGCCGGCCAACGCTGCGAAGACGTCAAATTGGCCCTGCGCGAGCAAGTCACCCGCCGCCCTTTCGTCCGCTCCACCAATCTGGTGTGGGAAGACAACCTCTATTGCAGCTCGTTGTTCGGAGACTATAAGGAAGCCGTCAATGCCGGCGACTACAACGATGGCAAGTTGTGGTTGATGAACGGCAACCCGGTGACGCCCAATACGGCATTGCTGGTGTATCGACTCAGTGAAGGTCGCGGCGGTGCATTGACGACACTGGATGGCTATCACTTGAGCAACATGCTGCGCCTGATCGGCCGGCAGACGCTGCTGTTGCTGCAAGTGGGCGACAACTGGTTGTCCGCCGATGGCAAAGTCCATCAAGGTGCCCTGCCCGCTTTCCCGGTAGCGCAAAGCATGCTGGATTCTTCCCGCTATGCATTCAACGTGTCTGCCGGGTTTCCCAGCGGTGAAACCTGGCGTTATATGGCCCACGAATACCCGCCGCTGTTCAGCCTGCTGATTTTTTTTGGTGTGGTCTCGGGCGCAATCGGGCACGTCTTGCAAAAGCGCTCCACTTCGCCGAGCCATGAAATGCTCCGTGCCCTGGAAGCCGGCGAGTTCATTCCGTACTTCCAGCCCGTGGTTCATGGCGATAGCAAGAAATGGTCGGGCGCCGAAGTCCTGATGCGCTGGAATCACCCCAAGGAAGGCCTGGTGCGTCCGGATCTGTTTATCCCGTTCGCCGAGCATTCGGGCCTGATCGTGCCGATGACCCGCGCCTTGATGCAGCAGACCGCAGCATTGCTCGGGCCACAGTCATCGACCTTCGCCACACCGTTTCACATCGGCATAAACATCACGGCAAGCCATTGTCAGGATCTGGTACTGGTGAAGGATTGCCACGAGTTTCTCGCCGCCTTCGTTCCCGACAGCATCCACTTGGTGCTGGAGCTCACCGAGCGCGAGCTGATCGAGCCCACCGACACGACACGACAACTGTTCGAACAGTTGCGCGCGCTGGGTGTGATGATCGCCATCGACGACTTCGGCACCGGTCATTCGAGTCTTGGTTACTTGCGCAAATTCAATGTGGACTTCCTCAAGATCGACCAGAGCTTCGTTGCCATGATCGGCATCGATGCTCTCTCACGGCACATACTGGACTCCATCATCGAACTCTCGGCCAAGCTTGATCTGGGCATTGTTGCCGAAGGTGTCGAAACTCAGGCGCAAGCCGACTATCTGACCGCGCACAAGGTCAACTTTCTACAGGGTTATCTGTACGGCAAACCCATGCCGGGGGCAGACTTCATTAGTGCATTAAGTCATCATTAACTAAATTGACTTAAGCGTCGCGCACCGACAAGACGCACCAAATTGATACAAAAAGTCCACTGCTGTTACATGAAGACAACATCAGGATTTACTCCTGAGGCATTAACAACTACAATTTTTCTTGCCTGCGCAAAGATTGGCAGGTGAGCCAATTATCACCGAGTCGCTACAGGGCTCTTGGCTTATAGCTTTGTTTGCGGTTGGTATCAGCCAAATACACTATTGGAGTAAAGATATTGTCCAGACTCGCTGAATTTCGTGCAGCTGAAAAGGCCCTTCAGGAACAGCTCAAGCAGTTGGAATCGCTGAAGAACGATGCCGGGCTCAAGAAAGAAATCGAATTCGAAGAAAAGCTCCAGGGGCTGATGAAAACCTACGGCAAAGGCCTGAAAGACATCATCGCCATTCTCGACCCGAATCCGGCTAAATCCGGCCTGCAAACCGCTGCAGCACCTAAAACCCGCCGCGCTCGCGTGGTCAAGGTCTATCACAATCCGCATACCGGTGAACTGATTGAGACCAAGGGCGGCAACCACCGTGGCCTGAAAGCCTGGAAGGAACAATACGGTGCAGGCACCGTTGACTCCTGGTTGCGCGGTTAATCTGACGCCAACAAAAAGCCCTGCATACGCAGGGCTTTTTTTATTGACAATATCTAACAAATGAAATGAATTTCATCGTTAAAGTTGCGACTTTTCTGTAACGTTTCCGAGCCAGCGAGCTAAACATTTTGCTGCTCGATGTTGCGACCCGGAGCAACGTTAAACTTTATGCTTAATCCCTTCGGGTATCTAATCCTGTCTTGAATAGAGCAGGCGTCTAAAGTTTTAGGCTGTTTTTCACTGCTGCTATTTCGTCTGAACTCGCCTTATAGACGTCAGCCTGACCGGCATACGAAAGGACATAAGCCTTATCCGCTTCGATGGCTGCGACGAGCGTTTGCGATAACACATGCCGACCGTTTTCAGTCACCGTACAAGTCGTCTCCAGAGCAGACAAAGAACCGAGCGTCGCAGGATGCACCTTGTTGCAGACACTTTGATAACCCCCCTGAAAAAAGTCCTTTTGTATCGACTTGCGCATTTCCAGCAACACGCCCTGCAAATTGACCTGGTGACCCGGCTCCACCTGAGTCATGGTCAATTCCATCACCATCACTTGATTGCCATCGGCATCATTCTTCACGGCCCGCTGCCGGAAAACCTGTGGCGCGGTATCAGCCAGCGCTTCGACCTCCCAACCTGCGGGCCAAGTGATGCCTGGCGGGTCGGCAAACACGGCCGGCGCGACAAACGCCAGGCCAAAGAAAACAAACAGGGTTTTGAACAGTCGGATCATTGCCGGCAACACTCGCAGATTGAGCCACAAAGTCTGAGGCCCACCCGCACACAGAGCAAGCCCGCGCTTTGGGTTTGGCGATGCCGGCAGGCATGCGTATCATTGCGCCCATTCACTCGCCCCATTGTTACGGAGGGCCTATGAGCCTGCACGAACTGAACACTTTCCCTGGCGTCACTGCCACCCCGGACAGCGCAACCCACAACTTCGTTTTCAACCACACCATGCTGCGTGTGAAGAACATCACCCAGTCGCTGGACTTCTACACACGCGTGCTGGGTTTCTCGCTGGTCGAGAAACGCGACTTCCCGGAAGCGGAGTTCAGCCTGTACTTCCTGGCCCTGGTCGACAAAGCGCAGATCCCGGCCGACGCCGCTGCCCGCACCGAGTGGATGAAGTCGATCCCGGGCATTCTGGAATTGACCCACAACCACGGCACCGAAAACGATGCTGAGTTTGCCTATCACAACGGCAACACCGACCCGCGTGGCTTCGGCCACATCTGCATCTCGGTGCCGGATATCGTCGCCGCTTGCGCGCGTTTTGAAGAACTGGGCTGTGATTTCCAGAAACGCCTCACCGATGGCCGCATGAAGAGTCTGGCGTTTATCAAGGACCCGGATGGCTATTGGGTTGAGATCATCCAGCCAGCACCGATGTAAAAAGATCGCAGCCTGCGGCAGGCTGCGATCTTTTGTTACACCCACACAAAACCCCATGATCACTCATGGGGTTTTGTGCTTTAAGGCTTGGCGTTTACGCCGGAGCCGAAGTACGGATCAAGTGATCGAACGCGCTCAGCGAAGCCTTGGCGCCCTCGCCCACCGCGATGACGATCTGCTTGTACGGCACAGTGGTCACGTCACCGGCAGCGAAGATGCCCGGGATCGACGTTTCACCACGGTTATCGACAATGATCTCGCCGCGTGGCGACAGCTCGATAGTGCCTTTGAGCCAATCAGTGTTCGGCAGCAGACCGATCTGCACAAAAATCCCTTCTAATTCGACGTTGCGCAGTTCGTCAGTATTGCGATCCTTGTAACGCAGGCCGTTGACCTTCTCACCATTGCCGGTGACCTCGGTGGTTTGCGCACTGGTGATCACAGTCACGTTCGGCAGGCTGTGCAACTTGCGCTGCAACACGGCGTCAGCACGCAGCTGTACATCAAACTCAAGCAAGGTTACGTGAGACACGATACCGGCCAGGTCAATCGCCGCTTCAACGCCGGAGTTACCACCGCCAATCACCGCGACACGCTTGCCTTTGAATAGCGGACCGTCGCAGTGCGGGCAGTACGCCACACCTTTGTTGCGGTACTCCTGCTCGCCCGGGACGTTCATTTCACGCCATCGCGCACCGGTCGCCAGAATCATGCTCTTGGCTTTGAGGGTCGCGCCGCTGGCGAAGCGGACTTCGTGCAGCTCGCCGTTTTTGCCCGGGATCAGTTTGTCGGCGCGCTGCAGGTTCATGATGTCGACGTCGTACTGTTTGACGTGTTCTTCCAGTGCAGTGGCCAGTTTCGGGCCTTCGGTTTCCTGCACGGAAATGAAATTCTCGATGGCCATGGTGTCCAGCACTTGACCGCCGAAACGCTCAGCCGCAACGCCGGTACGAATGCCTTTGCGTGCAGCGTAAATAGCTGCCGAAGCACCAGCCGGGCCACCGCCGACGACCAGCACGTCGAAGGCTTCTTTGGCGCTGATTTTCTCGGCTTGACGCTCGATGGCGCCAGTGTCGAGTTTGGCGAGAATTTCTTCCAGGCCCATACGGCCCTGGCCGAAGTTCTCACCATTCAAGTAGATGCTTGGCACGGCCATGATCTTGCGATCGTTGACTTCGTCCTGGAACAGCGCGCCGTCAATGGCGACGTGGCGGATGTTCGGGTTGAGTACGGCCATCAGATTCAGTGCCTGGACGACGTCCGGGCAGTTCTGGCAGGACAGCGAGAAGTAAGTCTCGAAGCTGAACCCACCTTTGAGCGAGCGGATCTGCTCGATCACTTCAACACTGGCTTTCGATGGGTGGCCGCCGACTTGCAGCAGGGCCAGCACCAGCGAAGTGAATTCGTGGCCCATCGGGATGCCGGCGAAGCGCAGACTGATGTCGGCGCCCGGGCGATTGATCGAGAACGATGGCTTGCGCGCATCATCACCGCTGTCGATCAGGGTAATTTGGCTCGAAAGACTGGCAACGTCTTTCAGCAGTTCCAGCATTTCACGGGATTTCGCACCGTCGTCGAGAGAAGCAACGATCTCGATCGGCTGGGTGACCCGTTCCAGGTACGATTTCAACTGGGCTTTAAGATTGGCGTCCAACATACGGGCGATTTCCTTTATTTGAGGCGAAAAAAAGCCCGAGCGAATCTCGCCCGGGCTTTTCTATTGGGCGGTGCAGCTTACTTAAGTAGGTGCGGAGTTCCGCCCTGAGTTGCGTGTCACAGACTTAGATCTTGCCGACCAGGTCCAGGGACGGAGCCAGAGTGGCCTCGCCTTCTTTCCACTTGGCTGGGCAAACTTCGCCCGGGTGAGCGGCAACATACTGAGCAGCCTTGATTTTGCGCAGCAGCTCGGAAGCGTCACGGCCAACGCCGCCATCGTTCAGTTCAACGATTTTGATCTGGCCTTCAGGGTTGATCACGAAGGTGCCACGGTCAGCCAAGCCAGCTTCTTCGATCAGTACGTCGAAATTGCGGGAGATGGCGTGGGTCGGGTCGCCGATCATGGTGTATTCGATTTTGCCGATGGCTGGCGAAGTGTTGTGCCAGGCAGCGTGAGCGAAGTGGGTGTCGGTGGAAACGCTGTAGATCTCTACGCCCAGCTTCTGGAAGGCAGCGTAGTTGTCAGCCAGGTCTTCCAGTTCGGTTGGGCAAACGAAGGTGAAGTCAGCTGGGTAGAAGAACACCACCGACCACTTGCCTTTCAGGTCAGCGTCCGAGACTTGAACGAAGTCGCCGTTTTTGAACGCGGTAGCTTTGAACGGTTTTACTTGGCTGTTGATGATAGGCATTGATGACTCTCCGTCAGGGGTTATGAAGTTGATGGGGTGAATCCTACCCACTCACTCGACGGATGGCTCATTGGCAAACCTGATGCTGCTGATTTGTTTTCGCTATTAGCAGACTGTATTAATAGAAGAAAACGATATCTACGACGAAGCCGGTTTATCCGTAATCCGAGCCATCTCTTGAAAGGGGCTGGCTTCAACATAGCGCATGGCTGACTGCATATCCTTCCAGCCTACGTAACTCATCAGTGATTTGAGATCCCAGCCGCTTTGATGCGCCCACGTTGCGAAGCCGCGGCGCAACGAGTGACTGGTGTAACGTTCGGCGGCAATCCCGGCACGATCCAGAGCCTGGCGCAATAACGGAATGATGCTGTTGGCATGCAAGCCCTCCTCGCTCAAATTGCCCCAGCGATCGATACCGCGGAACACCGGACCGCGCACGAGCGCCACTTCGGTGATCCAGTCGATGTAAGCCTGCACCGGGCACAGCTTCAACAGTGCCGGGGTCTGGTAGGTCTGGCCAAGGTTTTCCCGGTCGCCTTTGCTGCGCGGCAGATACAACGTAATGCCACGCCCTGCGTGCGCTTGCACATGCTCAATCTGCAAGCGGCACAACTCATCACTGCGGAAGCCGCGCCAGAAGCCCAGAAGAATCAGCGCCCGGTCGCGATAAGCCTTGAGCAATAACGGACGATCCTGTTGTTCTCTGGCGGTTTGAATCTCTTGTTCCAGCCTATCGACAACCCGCTCCAGATCCTGCAATTGCAAAGGCTCGGCCTGTTTTTCCTGCGCCGGATGCAGCGCCCGAATGCCTTTGAACACCTTGCGCACCATCGGCGCCTTTGTCGGATCGGCAAACCCCTGACTGTTGTGCCATTGCGCCAGCGCAGATAAACGCAACTTCAACGTGTTGATCGACAGCACGCCCGCATGCGCCACCAGATAACGCGCAACACTTTCTGCTGTGGCCGGCAAGAAACCACCCCAGGTGATTTCGAAATGCTCGATGGCCGCGCGATAACTGCGGCGGGTGTTGTCACGGGTAGCGGCTTGCAGATAGCGATCAAGATCGCTCATGGGCTGTTTTCTCTCTAGCGTACTGATTCAAGGATGCAGAAACGCATTTTGCCGTCTGACACTGGGTAATACCAGTATATCCCGCCTCTTTAATTTCAAAGATTTACCTTTATTCCTCAGATGGTACACTGCGTACTTTAGTGGCATGTACCACAGTACGTAACCGTAGGAGTTCACATGGCCCGTGGCGGCATTACCAAAGCACTGGTTCAGATCGCGCGCACAGCGATCCTGGCCCGCGGCGAACACCCGAGCATCGATGCAGTACGCATTGAAATGGGCAATACCGGCTCGAAAACCACGATCCATCGTTATTTGAAAGAGCTGGATGACGGCGCCCCGCTCGTCGAAGCGTCGGCCGAGCCGATCGATGATGAGCTGACCGCACTGGTTTCACGCCTTGCACAGAGACTGAAAGAACAGGCACAAGAGCCTATCGAGCAGGCTCGCGAGCAGTTTGAAGAACAGCGAGAGACACTCGAATCCGAACTGAAACAGCTGCGCCAGACACTGGAACAACTGGAGCAACAGCACGAGATCCAAGGCGCCGCACTGGAACGTGAATCCGAAGCGCTGAGCAACACCCGCTCAATGCTGCAGACCGAACAAACCCGCAACGCCGGCCTGAATCAGGCATTGGCCGATTTTGAGTTGCGCTTGCAGGACAAAGACGAGCAGATTCGCTCACTGGAAGAAAAGCATCTGCATGCACGCGACGCGCTGGAGCATTACCGCAACGCCACCAAAGAACAGCGCGAACAGGAACAGAGTCGCCACGAAGGGCAAGTGCAGCAGTTGCAGGCAGAACTGCGCCAGGCGCAACAGAGTGCGCTGGTACGTCAGGACGAGATCACTCAACTGCACCGTGACAACGAACGCCTGCTTACCGAAAACCGCGGCACCCAGCGCGAACTGAGCCTGATGCAGGATCAGCTCAAGCACAGCAACCAGCGCCAGGATCAACTGCTGGAGCAAGCGACCCGCGTCGACAGCGAGCGCACCCTCCTCCAGGAACGCTTGCGCGTGGCATCACTGGAAACCCAGACGCTCAAGCAGAACGTCGAAGAGCAAACGCAGCTTAATCAGTCACTCGAGAAGGCATTGAGCAAAGCTCGGGCGAGCCTGGAAGAGAGCCAGCGTCTGGCGGCTACCGTTGCGGCAGCGCCAGACTCGGCCAAACCGAAGGACGCTTAAGCGCCGACCGGCGTACGCATGGTGACAAACTCCTCGGCGGCGGTCGGGTGCACCCCGATCGTGTCGTCGAAGTCGCGCTTGGTCGCGCCAGCTTTCAACGCGATCGCCAGGCCTTGGACGATTTCGCCCGCGTCCGGGCCGACCATGTGGCAACCGAGCACTTTGTCGGTCTTGCCGTCGACCACCAGCTTCATCAGCGTTTTCTCCTGACATTCGGTCAGGGTCAGCTTCATAGGCCGGAAGCGGCTCTCGAAGATCACCACATCGTGACCTGCATCGCGCGCCTCTTCCTCGGTCAAGCCGACAGTGCCAATGTTCGGCAGACTGAACACCGCCGTCGGGATCATCTTGTAATCAACCGGACGGTATTGCTCCGGCTTGAACAGACGCCGCGCTACCGCCATACCTTCAGCCAACGCCACCGGCGTCAACTGCACACGACCGATCACATCGCCCAACGCCAGAATCGATGGCTCGCTGGTCTGATACTGCTCGTCGACCTTGATGAAGCCTTTGTCATCGAGCTGCACGTCAGTGTTTTCCAGCCCCAGATTGTCCAGCATCGGACGGCGACCGGTCGCGTAGAACACGCAATCCGCTTCCAGCACGCGACCATCCTTGAGGGTGGCTTTCAGGCTGCCGTCGGCTTGCTTGTCGATGCGTGCAATGTCGGCGTTGAATTGCAGATCCATGCCACGCTTGGTCAGCTCTTCCTGCAAATGCTTGCGTACCGAACCGTCGAAACCGCGCAGGAACAGATCGCCGCGGTACAGCAATGTGGTGTTCGCGCCGAGACCATGGAAAATCCCCGCGAATTCGACCGCGATGTAACCACCGCCCACAACCAATACACGCTTGGGCAACTCTTTAAGGAAGAACGCCTGATTGGAGCTGATCGCGTGCTCATGCCCCGGAATCTCCGGAATCTGCGGCCAGCCACCGGTAGCAATCAGAATATTTTTGGCGGTGAAGCGCTCACCATTCACCTCAACCTCATGCGGGCCGACGATTTTGGCGTGCGCCTCGTGCAGGGTCACGCCACTGTTAACCAGCAGATTACGATAGATGCCGTTAAGGCGATTGATCTCGCGATCCTTGTTGGCGATCAACGTCGACCAATCAAAATCCGCCTCACCCAGGCTCCAGCCGAAGCCTGCTGCTTGCTCAAAGTCCTCGGCGAAATGCGCGCCGTACACCAACAGTTTTTTCGGCACGCAGCCAACGTTGACGCAAGTACCGCCCAGATAACGGCTCTCGGCAACCGCCACTTTCGCACCGAACCCGGCAGCAAAACGCGCAGCCCGCACACCGCCGGAACCGGCACCAATCACATAAAGGTCAAAATCGTAGGCCATTTTTATCTCCTCGGCAGGGGATCAGCATACCTGTAGACATCCATTGGGCAAGCACTGCTATCCATATAAGGACGGAAAATGAAAAAGCCACCCGAAGGTGGCTTTTTCGTACAGACGGATCAAGCGCTATCAGTAAGCCTTGCCAGTCTTGTAGAAGTTTTCGAAGCAGAAGTTGGTCGCGTCGATGTAGCCTTCAGCGCCACCGCAGTCGAAACGTTTGCCCTTGAACTTGTAGGCCATTACGCAGCCGTTCTGGGCTTGTTTCATCAGAGCGTCGGTGATCTGGATTTCGCCGCCCTTGCCTGGCTCGGTCTGTTCGATCAGGTCGAAGATGTCCGGGGTCAGGATGTAACGACCGATGATTGCCAGGTTCGACGGAGCATCTTCCGGCTTTGGCTTCTCGACCATGCTGTGAACGCGGTAGATGTCGTCGCGGATCATCTCGCCGGAGATAACGCCGTACTTGTTGGTTTCCTGCGGATCGACTTCCTGGATGGCCACAATCGAGCAGCGGAACTGCTTGTACAGCTTGACCATCTGGGTCAGTACGCCGTCGCCTTCGAGGTTGACGCACAGGTCGTCCGCCAGCACCACGGCGAACGGTTCGTCACCGATCAGCGGGCGACCGGTCAGGATCGCGTGGCCCAGACCTTTCATTTCGGTCTGACGGGTGTAGGAGAACGAGCACTCGTCCAGCAGTTTGCGGATGCCAACCAGGTATTTCTCCTTGTCGGTGCCTTTGATCTGGTTTTCCAGCTCGTAGCTGATGTCGAAGTGGTCTTCCAGAGCGCGCTTGCCACGACCGGTAACGATCGAGATTTCAGTCAGGCCAGCGTCCAGAGCTTCTTCAACGCCGTACTGGATCAGTGGCTTGTTTACCACCGGCAGCATTTCTTTGGGCATGGCTTTAGTCGCTGGCAGGAAGCGAGTACCGTAACCGGCTGCTGGGAACAAGCATTTCTTGATCATATAAGTCCTTGAAAGGGCTGTGTGTACGAGTTTCGGCGCAGTCTAATCAGGCGGCGTGCACCTTACAATGCCCCGCACTGGCTAACCGATGCCAACATAGAGAAATATTCTCGCTGATAGTTCCATCGGCATTTTTGCGCAACCAGATCAGCGTAGCTCAAAGATGCCGGCAAGCAGAACCACCATACGCTCATCGCCCCCCAATGCGAGCATTTGCCGGTATCATGGCGACTTTGAACCAGCGAACGAGACAGATAGATGGCCGCGGTAAAAATCATCAACGGGTATGTGATCGACAAGAAAGACGGCAAGTGGACTCTGACTACTACCAATGGCGAACACGTCGCCGGGCCTTTCGACAGCGAACAGTTGGCGACTGATGTAGCGTCGGTGTTCACCGATACCCCAGCGTCGGCGAAGCGTCGGGGCAAAGATAAAGATCAGGATTGATCTCCAGCGGCGCAAGCAGAGCCCTGCCATCGTGCAGGGCTTTTTTGTGTCTGGCCAAACAACAGTCGCAAACAAGTGGCCAATCGCTATAACCTTTTCACACCGGCGCTGTCAGAGCGTCTAGTCCCCCCCTCGCTGAAGACGACAACTATGAACATGAAAGTATTTTTGCCACTGATTGCGGTACTGGTAATGAGCGGCTGTGCCACTTCCGAACCTACCACCCTGAACAACGGCGAACAGGGCCTGACCATCGACTGCTCCGGTGAAGCCAACTCCTGGGCCACCTGCTATGAGAAGGCAGACGCCTCTTGCGCAGGCACCGGCTATCGCATCATCGGCACCGACGGTACGCCAGCGCCTAAGGAAAGCGACAAGACACTGGGCGTCGATGTCGGCAACTACAAGAACCGCAGCGTGGTGGTGGTCTGCAAATAGACGCTACATGTGAATTTCAGCGAATTTGATTCCGAGCCCGCGCACGACTTCGATCAGATCGTCGAGTCGATTGAATGACTCGACTTCGTCGTTCTCGTCCACCAGGAAGTAGCTGCGGCCGGCGCTTTTCTTGAAAAATACGATCCATTCGCCCGAGTTCGCCGGGTTCTGGATTACATGGGTGGCAGAGATAAGGCCCTCTACATGGCGCTCCCGCACTTGCTCTCGCTTCATCGCGACTCCATAAATGAAAATGCCGTCACAGCATGACTGTGACGGCATCGATGCTGATGACCCACAGTCTATCAGCCGGAAATACACGCATTGGCAGCGTTACGCACATCGTGCGGGCGAACAGGCACATTGGACATGCGCTCATGCAGCTTGATGCTGCTGCCGCCGGAGCGATCTTCGATATCGAATACGGCGGCCGGGCCTGAGGACAGTTTGCCCGGAACAATAACGCGAACCCCATCCTTGTGCGGTTGCACCTGCAGCGCGCCGCGGCTGTCAGCCAGTTTTTCGGTCAGGCACTGCGCGTACTCCTGGGGTTTCTTTCCGGAGATCACGCTCACAGTCGGCAGCGTTTCATTGATTTCGGAAACGCTCGCACAACCACCCACAGCCAAAACCAACGGCAGACACACCACACCCCACTTCATACAAAACCTCCGTTAAAGACCGTCCGACAGCAAAAATGCCGTTTTTCTCCGGGGCCTTCTGTATTTAACCCGCATCCAATCGCGAATATCTGTTCAAAATTGTCAAAGCAACGCCCGACGGCCCGATAATAACCCGTGCGGGCTGATAAACTGCGCGCAATTACAAGCTATCGTTTTGATTTAGTAGAAAAAGCCCTTCTGGAGGCGCCCATGAAATTCATTCACCAGCGCGAGCACCTCAACGAAGACGACATCGTCGTCATCCAGTGCTCGCAAACCTGCAACATCCGTTTGATGAGCGACGCCAACTTCCGCAGCTTCAAAAATGGCGGTCGTCACTCTTACCACGGCGGCGCTTTCGACACGTTCCCGGCGCGTATCACCGCGCCGAGCACCGGTTTCTGGAACATCACCATCGACACCGTCACCACCCGGGCAATCAGCGTTACACGCAAACCGACGCTGACGCATTCGATCAAGATCATCCGCCGCTCCAGCTCCAAACTCAGCTGAGCCGCCCCGCCCACACAGACAGGTATTCATGACCGTGGCCCAAACGACCAAATACGTCATCAAGTACAAACTCAACGGTGAACGCCGCTTCGAGTTCGCGCAGCTGGAAAACGGCACCGCCGAAGAAGCCAAAGCTGCGCTGGACGCGATCCACGACCAGAGCGAAGACGTGATCAGCGAGATCGCCGTCAGCAAAGCGCTGTAAGACTGCGGCAGGAATTCAACCGCAAGCGGCGGAGTGATCTGCCGCTGGGGCCTGCCTAGACTGACCGCCTCGACCTTGAGTCAAGGAGTCAGCATGTCGATGTCACCCTCCCGGCTGGATGCGCTCGACTGGGTCAGCCTGGAACAGCAACTGGATCAGGACGGCTGCGCGATCATCCGTTCGCTGCTGCATGCCGAGAGCTGTGATCGCTTGAGCGGCCTGTATCCGCAGACCGAACCCTTTCGTTCGCAGGTCATCATGGCCCGCCACGGTTTCGGTCGCGGCGAATACAAGTACTTCCGCTATCCACTTCCTACGACCGTAGAACGTCTGCGCACTGCGCTCTATCCGCGCCTGGTGCCAATCGCCAACCGCTGGCACGAACGGATGGGCCTGCCCACTCGCTTCCCGCCGACCCACGCAGCATTTCTGCAGAGCTGTCATAACGCCGGGCAGTTGCGCCCTACTCCACTGTTATTGCAGTACGGCCCACAGGACTACAACTGCCTGCATCAAGACCTGTATGGCGAACGGGTTTATCCGCTGCAAGTGGCAATTCTTCTGTCAGAGCCCGGGCACGACTTCACCGGCGGCGAGTTTGTGCTCACCGAGCAACGCCCGCGTATGCAGTCCAGGCCGCAAGTGCTGGACTTGAAGAAAGGCGACGCGGTGATTTTTGCCGTCAACCAACGTCCGGTCAAAGGCGTGCGCGGTGACTATCGGGTGACCCTGCGTCATGGTGTCAGTCGCCTGCACAGTGGAAAAAGGCATACCCTAGGCATCATCTTTCACGACGCCACATAACCGCCATGCAGCCTCACTCGTTCGATTTGTTCGCTGACAACGAACCCGCACAACAGCCACGCGCCGAACAGATCGGCGAACAATCGTGGGTGCTTCGCGGGTTGGCCCTGCCGCTTATCGAGCAATTGCTGCCGGCGCTGGATGCCATTCTTGTCGCCGCCCCGCTTCGCCACATGGTTACTCCGGGCGGCTTCAGCATGTCAGTGGGCACCAGCAGTTGTGGGGAGCTGGGCTGGATCACCGATCGCAGCGGCTATCGTTACTCGCGTGTCGATCCGCTCAGCGGATTGCCCTGGCCGCAGATGCCAGCAGTGTTTGTTGACCTGTCGCATGCGGCGGCGCTGGAATCGGGTTTTTCCGACTTCAAGGCAGACTCCTGTCTCATCAACCAATATGTCCCCGGCGCGAAGATGTCACTGCATCAGGACAAAGACGAAAACGCCTACGCGGCGCCGATCGTTTCGCTGTCGCTAGGGTTGCCGGCGATGTTTCTGTTCGGCGGATTCGCTCGAAGCGACAAGAGCCAGCGAATTCCTTTGCTGCATGGCGATATGGTGATCTGGGGCGGCGTCGATCGTTTGCGCTTTCATGGGGTTTTGCCGATCAAGCAGGGTCGGCACCCACGACTGGGTGAACAAAGGATCAATCTGACTTTTCGCGTTGCTGGATAAGCAGCAAAAGTTTGACCGCAAGGCCCGGAGTGTTGCGTCTACCCACGCTGGTTAACCTGAATCAAACAGGTCAATGGATTACCCACCATGAAAACGCTTTTAACCCGCGTCAACGCTGAAGACGATCCACGTTGGGCCGCCGTGGTAGCGCGGGATCCAAGGGCAGACGGGCAATTTGTCTATGCCGTGAAAACCACTGGCATTTACTGCCGCCCGAGCAGTCTTGCGCGGTTGCCGAAACCACAGAATGTCGAGTTCTTCGACACCGCCCAACAGGCTGAAGCCGCCGGTTATCGCCCCAGCAAACGAGCCAGCAAGGATCAGAGTGACGTGAGCGCTCAGCATGCCGCCACGGTGGCGACAGCCTGCCGCCAGATCGAGTCCGCCGAAACCTTGCCGGCACTCAACGAACTCGCCGAGAAAGCCGGGTTAAGCCCCTTTCATTTCCACCGTGTATTCAAAGCCGCGACAGGACTGACGCCCAAGGGTTACGCCAGTGCGCACCGCTCGCGCAAAGTCCGTGAACGTCTGGCGGACGGAGGTTCTGTGACCGATGCGCTGTATGACGCGGGTTTCAATTCCAACAGCCGTTTTTATGAAGCCGCCGATCAGTTGTTGGGAATGAAGCCCGGCGACTACCGCGCCGCCGGGCGGAACAACGACATTCGTTTCGCCGTCGGGCAATGTTCACTCGGGGCGATTCTGGTGGCGCAGAGCGAACGCGGCGTTTGCGCGATCCTGCTAGGCGACGATCCTCACCAACTGGTGTGTGACCTCCAGGACCAGTTCCGCAAGGCGAACCTGATTGGCGCCGACTCTGGATTTGAACAGTTGATCGCCAAAGTGGTGGGTTTTATCGAGACACCGGCCATTGGCCTGGATTTGCCGCTGGATGTGCGCGGCACGGCTTTTCAGGAACGCGTCTGGCAGGCGCTTCGGGAAATTCCGCTCGGCAGCACCGCCAGTTACACCGAGATTGCCCAGCGCATCGGCGCGCCGACCTCCATGCGCGCCGTGGCTCAAGCGTGCGGGGCCAACCGCCTGGCGGTGGCGATCCCTTGCCACCGCGTGGTGCGCAGCGATGGCAATCTCTCGGGCTACCGCTGGGGGGTGGAGCGCAAACGGCAATTGCTTGAGCGCGAGACGCAGCCTTAGCGACTTAATCAGCGATTGACGTCAACCACAACCCGTCCGCGAAGCTGTCCGGCCAGTAGTTTTGGCGCGGCTTCAATGACTTCGCTCAAGGCAATTTCATGACTGATCAATGGCAGCAAAGTGAAGTCCAGATCCCTGGCCAGGCGATCCCACGCGTCAAGGCGACGCGCCTTGGGTTGGGTCACGCTGTTGATACCCGCCAAGGTGACACCACGCAAAATGAACGGCGCTACCGACGCTGGAAAATCCATGCCCTGCGCCAGACCGCACGCGGCGACGGTACCTTCTGCACGCGTACTGGCGCAGGCATTGGCCAACGTATGGCTGCCGACCGAGTCGATTACCGCTGCCCAGCGTTCCTTGGCCAGCGGCTTGCCCGGTTCGGAGAGGGTCGCGCGGTCGATGATTTCGCTGGCGCCCAACTGCTTCAGGTATTCATGCTCGGACACCCGGCCGGTGGACGCCACAACCCGATAACCGAGCTTGCTCAGTAGCGCGATAGCGAAACTGCCGACGCCGCCGTTAGCGCCAGTGACGAGTACCTCGCCCTGCTCCGGGGTCACACCATTACGTTCAAGCGCCAGAATGCACAGCATTGCAGTGTATCCGGCGGTACCGACGGCCATCGCCTGTGCTGCCGTAAAAGCCTTGGGCAGTGGAATCAGCCAGTCACCATTGAGCCGTGCCTTCTGCGCCAGGCCACCCCAGTGGCTTTCGCCGACGCCCCAGCCATTGAGCAGCACCTGGTCGCCCACTTTATAGTCAGGATGGGAACTGACTTCGACCGTGCCCGCCAGATCAATCCCCGGCACCAGCGGAAATTTGCGCACCACCGGGCTGCTGCCGGTAATCGCCAGACCGTCCTTGAAATTCAACGTGCTGTAGGCGACGTTGACCGTGACATCGCCTTCGGGCAACTGCTCTTCGTTGATCTGTTGCAGGTTGGCGCGGTAACCGTTGTCGTCTTTATTGATCAAAATACCGTTGAACATGATGGCCTCTCATGGAAGGGTTTGCGGTAGTCATGCCATTCAAATAGCACATCGCAACAGGTTGCCACACTCGACTTTCCGCCAATCGGCGAATCCCCGCCAACAACTTTGGCAATCAGCGTACCCGAGGTTTTCACAGCTGCTCGCAATTCCTGAACCATTCATTTGGCGGAGGCAGATTCCGTCAACGCTGAAAATCTGAATGTGACGTTCTGTATTTCAGAGTGGCCCTTTATCCGGTTTTACTGTTAAAAAACCGGCTCTACCGTCCCTGCCCCGTTTTATCGTTCGGAGAACCGCTCCCATGAGCCCATGGCCAGATACCCGCATCGTCGACTTGCTCGGCATTGAACTGCCAGTCATTCAGGGCCCGATGGCCGGTGCCACGAACTCATCCATGGTGATTGCCGTTTGCAACGCCGGCGGCCTCGGGTCGATGCCGGCGGCATTGCTGAGCATCGAGCAGTTGCGCGAAGAACTGAAGACGATTCGTCAGCACACCGACAAGCCTTTCAACGTGAATTTTTTCTGTCACCACCCGCCCGCAGCCGATGAGCAGCGGGCGCGCGACTGGAAGAATCTGCTGGAGCCGTACTATCGCGAACTGGGCGTCGACTTCGATGCGCCAACACCCGTGTCCAACCGGGCGCCGTTCGATGCGGCGGCGTGCGAAGTGCTGGAGGAATTCCGGCCTGAGGTGGTGAGTTTTCACTTCGGCCTGCCGGAAAAATCCTTGCTCGATCGAGTGAAGGCCACCGGCGCAAAAATCCTCTCTTCTGCAACCACCATCGATGAAGCGGTCTGGCTGGAGCAGAACGGCTGCGACGCAATCATCGCCATGGGCTACGAAGCTGGTGGCCATCGCGGGATGTTTCTCAGTGATGACTTGAGCAGCCAGGTCGGCACGTTTGCCCTGGTGCCGCAGGTAGTCGATGCAGTGAAAGTGCCGGTGATTGCCGCCGGGGCGATTGCCGATGCCCGCGGTGTTGCGGCGGCGTTCATGCTGGGCGCTTCGGCGGTACAGGTCGGCACCGCGTATCTGTTCACCCCCGAAGCGAAAGTCAGCGCCTCGCATCACAAGGCCCTGCGCACGGCCAAAGAAAGCGAAACAGCGATCACCAACCTTTTCACCGGGCGTCCCGCTCGCGGCATTCTCAACCGCGTCATGCGTGAACTGGGGCCGATGTCGCCGAAAGCACCGGCATTTCCGTTGGCCGGTGGAGCATTGATGCCATTGCGTGCGAAAGATGACGCGCAGTTCGCCAACCTGTGGGCCGGTCAGGCCTTCACACTGGGCGAGGACATCAGTAGCGCCGAGCTGACGCGGCAATTGGCCGAAGGTGCGTTGGCTAAGCTGACTCGTCGTTGACGGGTGAACAGGGTGAGGAAGCAAAGGTCTTTACCCTGATTTCCAGCAGAGCTTCCCGTTTGGCGGCATTTCGCTATATATTTCGCTATATAGCGATTTCACCTCTGCATCGGCGCAGTCCATTCCAATAAGAACTGCCCTCTGCACCGCCAATAACGGAGCTGTTTCATGACCATTCTTGCCTCACGTTTTGCCCCTGCCTGCCTTGCATCCTTGCTGGCGGTCTTCGCCATTGGCGCAGTTCAGGCTGACGAAGTACAGGTAGCGGTTGCAGCCAACTTCACCGCTCCGATCCAGGCCATCGCAGCCGACTTCGAAAAAGACACCGGGCACAAACTGGTCGCAGCCTATGGCGCCACCGGCCAGTTCTATACCCAGATCAAGAATGGCGCACCGTTCGAGGTGTTCCTCTCGGCTGACGACACCACCCCGGAAAAGCTCGAAAAAGAAGGCGACACGGTTAAAGGCTCGCGCTTCACCTACGCCATCGGCACTCTGGCGCTGTGGTCGGCGAAGGACGGTTACGTCGATGCCCAGGGTGAAGTGCTGAAGAAGAACGCATACCAGCACCTGTCCATCGCCAACCCTAAAGCCGCGCCATACGGCCTGGCCGCCACACAGGTATTGGAAAAGCTCAAGCTGACCGAAGCCACCAAAGCCAAAATCGTTGAAGGCCAGAACATCACTCAGGCCTATCAGTTTGTCTCCACCGGCAACGCCGAACTGGGCTTTGTGGCGCTGTCGCAGATCTACAAGAACGGCAAAGTCAGCAGCGGTTCGGCGTGGATCGTCCCGGCCAGCATGCATGACCCGATCAAACAGGACGCGGTGATCCTCAACAAAGGCAAGGACAGCGCGGCAGCCAAGGCACTGGTTGAATACCTCAAAGGCCCGAAAGCCGCTGCGGTGATCAAGTCTTACGGTTATCAGCTCTAAATGTCGCTGACGAGTGCTGATTTCGCGGCGATCTGGCTGACCCTGAAACTGGCGTCCCTGACCACCGTGATCCTGTTGATTGTCGGCACTCCGATTGCCCTGTGGCTGTCGCGCACCCGCTCGTGGCTGCGCGGCCCGATCGGGGCGATTGTCGCCCTGCCCCTTGTGCTGCCGCCGACCGTCATCGGCTTCTATCTGTTGCTGATGATGGGGCCACACGGCTTTCTCGGCCAGTTCACCCAATGGCTGGGGCTCGGCACCCTGACGTTCAGCTTCACCGGACTGGTGATCGGTTCGGTGATCTATTCCATGCCTTTCGTGGTGCAACCGTTGCAAAACGCGTTCTCGGCGATCGGCACCCGCCCGCTGGAAGTGGCCGCGACGTTGCGCGCCAACCCGTGGGACACGTTTTTCAGCGTGATCCTGCCGCTGGCCCGTCCCGGCTTTGTCACTGCGGCGATCCTGGGCTTCGCGCATACCGTCGGTGAATTCGGCGTCGTGCTGATGATCGGCGGCAATATTCCCGACAAGACCCGCGTGGTCTCCGTGCAAATCTACGACCACGTCGAAGCGATGGAATACGCCCAGGCTCACTGGCTGGCGGGCGCGATGCTGGTGTTTTCGTTTCTGGTGTTGCTGGTGCTGTACTCCAGCCGTAAAACCCGCGCGGGCTGGAGCTGATCAATGATTGATGCACGTCTTCAACTGGCTTACTCAGGCTTTAGCCTGGATGTCGATCTGCACTTGCCGGGCCGCGGCGTCACCGCACTGTTCGGCCATTCCGGTTCGGGCAAAACCACCTGCCTGCGTTGTATTGCGGGGCTTGAGCGCGCCGACCACGGTTTTATCCAGATCAACGAAGAAGTCTGGCAGGACAGCGAAAACGGGATTCTCGTCCCGCCGCACAAACGCGCACTGGGTTATGTATTTCAGGAAGCCAGCCTGTTCCCGCATTTGTCGGTGCTGGCCAATCTGCAATTCGGCCTCAAGCGCATCGCCAAGTCGCAGCGTCGCGTAGACATGGCGCACGCCACCGAACTGCTGGGGATCGGTCATTTGCTCGAGCGGCATCCGCAGCATTTGTCCGGTGGCGAGCGTCAGCGTGTCGGCATCGCCCGCGCGCTGCTGACCAGTCCGAAATTGCTGCTGATGGACGAGCCACTGGCCGCGCTCGACAGCCAGCGCAAAAACGAAATCCTGCCGTATCTGCAACGCCTGCATGACGAACTGGATATTCCGGTGCTGTACGTCAGTCATGCGCAGGATGAAGTCGCTCGTCTGGCCGACCATCTGGTGTTGCTCAACGATGGCAAGGCCCTGGCCAGCGGCCCGATCGGCGAAACCCTCGCCCGTCTGGACTTGCCGATGGCAATGGGCGATGACGCCGGCGTGATCATTGAAGGCCAGGTCAGTGCCTACGATGCGGAATATCAGTTGCTGAGCCTGCAACTGCCGGCCACCGAAATGAACATCCGCGTCACTCATGCACCGATGGCCGTGGGCCAGGCCTTGCGCTGCAAGGTACACGCGCGCGACATCAGCCTGGCCCTGCACAACGACGCTTTCAGTAGCATCCTCAATCGCCTGCCGGTGACCGTGATCAGCGAGCAAGCGGCAGACAACGCCGCCCATGTGCTGATCCGTCTCGACGCTGGCGGCACTCCGCTGCTGGCACGCATCACACGGTACTCGCGCGACCAACTGGGTGTGCGTCCGGGTCAGCAACTCTGGGCGCAAATCAAGGCAGTCGCAGTGCTCGCCTAAATCCGTTGGCACGACGGCATCAGTGCGCGGTCAATCGTTTTACAGACCGCCGCGCCAACGAAGGAAGCCGCCATGCCCGATACCGCGCTGACCGATGCACTGCCATCCGACCTGCATTACGTCGATGACACACAGCCCGGCATCACCCGCAAAAAACTGCGCGGCAAGTTCAGCTACTTCGAACCGTCGGGCCAGCGCATCACTGATCCGGACGAAATCAAACGCATCAACGCCCTCGCCGTGCCGCCGGCTTACACTGACGTGTGGATCTGTCTCGACCCACGCGGCCATCTGCAAGCCACCGGCCGCGATGCCCGTGGCCGCAAGCAATACCGCTATCACGCGCGGTGGCGCGAAGTGCGCGACGCCGACAAGTACTCGCGGCTGCGCGAGTTCGGTCTGGCGCTGCCGAAGTTGCGCAAACAGCTGGAAACCCTGTTGGCGGCCCCCGGATTCAGCCGCGATAAAGTCATGGCGACGGTGATCACCCTGCTCGACGCCACGCTGATCAGGGTCGGCAATACGCAGTACGCGCGGGACAATCGCTCCTACGGCCTGACCACCCTGCGCAGTCGGCATGTCGAGGTTAACGGCAGTGCGATCCTGTTCCAGTTCCGGGGCAAGAGCGGCATCGAACACCAAATCACCGTGAAAGATCGACGCCTGGCGCGGATCATCAAGCGCTGCCTGGAGCTTCCTGGCCAGAACCTGTTCCAGTATCTGGACGAAAACGGCGAGCGGCACACCGTCAGCTCCTCCGACGTCAACACGTACCTGCAAACCCTTACCGGTGCCGATTTCACTGCCAAGGACTATCGCACCTGGGCCGGCAGTGCCTTGGCATTGGCGGTTTTGCGCGAGCTTAAACACGAGTCCGAAACGGAAGCCAAACGGCACGTGGTGGAAATGGTGAAGGGTGTCGCCAAACAGTTGGGCAACACGCCAGCGGTGTGCCGCAAGTGCTACATCCACCCGGCGGTGGTGGAAAAATTCATGCTCGGTGCCCTCGCCGAATTACCGCGCCCGCGCGTGCGCAAGGGCCTGCGCGCCGAGGAAGTGGCATTGGCGATGTTTCTCGAACGCATGAGCGAGATAACGGCTACACCTTGATCGATTGCGCGTCGTCCTCTAGGCTAGCCACCTTTCCCCTCCCCAGGACGACCGCAGAAGTGAACAACTCAGCCCTCTGAAAATGTAATCGCGACACGCCGCAAACGGCGCTTGTCAGTTTTCACGACATTTTTCTGGAGGTGCCGATGACTCACGTCTCGCGTACGCCCGCACTCGTCTCGCTGAATCAACTGGGTTTTCAATTCGCCAATGGCGAGACGATTTTCAACGACCTGAATCTGAAATTCGATCATCTGCCGACCGCTATCGTCGGACGCAACGGTGTCGGCAAAAGCGTACTCGCACGGCTAATTGCCGGGCAGCTGCGGCCCACAACCGGCAGCGTGGTGAGTTCTTTTACTGTGCATTACGTCTCACAAAACTTCGTCGCACCACCGGGGCAAACCGTGGCCGACGCAACGGGCGCGGCCTCCGTTCTGGCGGCCGTGGGGCGACTCAACCTGGGGCAAGCCAGTGCCGGGGATTTCGACATCATTGGCGAACGCTGGGATTTGCCGGAACGCTTGCGCCAGTTACTCGATGAGTGCGGACTGACCGACATCGCTGCGAACGATCTGACGGCCAACCTCAGCGGCGGCCAACAAGCCAGGATCGCCCTGATTGGCGCGCTGCTGAGCCCGGCACAATTACTGGTGCTGGATGAACCGACCAATCATCTCGACAGCGCGGGCCGGCAGTGGCTGACGAAAAAACTCGAAGAATGGCGCGGTGGTTTGATCGTCGTCAGCCATGACCGGCAGTTGCTGGAGCAAATGCGCAAAATCATTGAACTCACGCCTTTGGGCGCCAGCGTCTTCAGCGGTTGTTATTCGGAATTTGCCGAACAACGCCGAATCCATCAAGCCGCTGCGCAAGCTCAATTTGATCAAGCCCGGATCGAACGCCAGCGCGAGCGTTCGAGACTGCAACGCGAGCACGATGCGATCCAGCGCCATGCTGCCGGCAGCCGGCGTAAAGCTGAGACTGCCAACGTGGCCAGCTTCGAACGAGTGGCCGCTAAAGCGGCTGCGCGAGAAATCATGGGCAAGGTGCGCCACGGGCATCAGGCACGTAAATCCGATCTGGATACTCGTGTGCGCGACGCTTATGCGAACGTCGTGCCCGCCGACGGGGTGCTGATCAACCTGCCGGGCAGCGTCGTGCCGAGCAAGCGTCAGGTCTGCACACTGGTCGATGCGTGCCTGCCATGGCTGCCGACTGGTGCGCCTTCTACGCGGGTGAGCCTCGCCATCCACGGGCCGATGCGCATTGCCGTCAGCGGCCCCAACGGGTGTGGCAAATCGACTCTGCTGAACATCCTCGCCAATGACCTGAGACCTGTGTGCGGTGAATGCATGACCCACGTGCCTTTTGCGTTCATCGATCAACAATTGACGCTGCTGGATGAGCGGACATCCATCCTTGAGCAACTGAAGGCACAACAAACGCCATTGGACCAAGGCACCTTGCGCAGCTATCTGGCGCATCTGCAACTTAATGCGCGGCGCGTCACCTTGCCCTGTGCCTCGCTCAGTGGCGGTGAACGCCTGAAAGCCGCGCTGGCCCTGGCATTGTGGCGCCAGACGCCGGCGCAATTGTTGCTGCTTGATGAGCCGACCAATCATCTTGATCTGGCATCCGTGGAAGCTTTCGAGCGGGCATTGCAGACATTTCCCGGGGCGATCGTCGCCGTTTCCCACGATCAAACGTTTCTACGCGCCTTAAACCCGACCCATGATTTGATTTGGCATCCGCAAGGTTGGCACCTGCAACCGACGAGTTGACCTGTCTATTTTTTGCACGATCGCCGGGGGCTTCTATAGTTGATGTGACACGAATCAGCTGCGGTGACGCCATGGAAGACATTTTCGTCGTGAAGCGTTGCAACAAGATCATTATTCACGGTCGACGCGCCGAGGACAGCCAGCATGATCCCGCCGAAGCCATTGGCTGGTTCCGCATTTGCGATACCCGAACAGGCGGCTTCATCGGCGATGGCTACGACGCGGAAGCAGACGCTCGGCGCGAATGCACCCGTCTCAATGCAGTCAGTTCGCCCATTACGGCCCGCGAGTCTTCCGGCTGATGCCGAGCAGAAGCGGGTCTATACTGAAACCAGCTGAAGGAGCGGCGCCCCAACGGCAGAAGGCTCGCAAATAGCGGGCTTTTTGCTGCCGCTCAGCGGTTTCACGAACGGAGGTGTTCCATGTCCGAAAAAGAGTCCATCACCACCCTCCTCACCCTGCTCGACGCCCGGCAGGCGCGCCTCGCGGCAGCTTGCAAAGAGATCGCCGACTGGGTCGATAACCAAGGCGGACACCCGACCGCCCTGCGCATCCGCGATCGCCTGAACGATATCGAGAAAGACGCGCCGCTGATCCGCAACACGCTGACAGCGCTCAAGCCAATCGATCGGCCGCTACCTCGGTTCAGATAGCACCGGTTGGCAATAAGGCTTCATACGCGGTGACGCTTGTGCCACCGCTGCGTCGCCTGTGCGGCATTTATATTCTTCGCTCAGGGATTTGGTTCTTTTCACATAACCATCACATCTAAGCGCTTACAGTGAAATTACTCCTTTAGAAAGTCCCCCTCTCACCCGCCCGCATGCGGGTGTTTTTTTGCGTGCAGTTCCACTCACCGAACCGCGCTATCTACGAGTTGTCATAACCTGTACACGTCACGAAGGAGACGGTCCATGGTTATCCATTTCAACGTCGGCGGGCATCTGGCCTGCGGCCACAAAGGCAAGCAACTCTCTGCGAGCAAGGAACTCAATCGCGTGAAGTGCCGCAGTTGCCGTAATACCGATGCCTACAAACAGGCGAGAAAAGATCAACGCAATGCAGCCCGACGCAGCGCACGGCACGCAAAAACCACTCATGGCGCAACAAACTGGCGCGCAGAATGGATCGAGCGGCTCACGGCGATGGCCGGGCTTCAACGCTTGCCTCGTGGATTTGCCGGGCAGGCATTTGTTTAGAGCGGGATAAAAAATGGGCCGAGCAAGTCGGCCCATTTTTGCGTTAGTTGTTACTCAGAAGACAGTTTCGCCAGGGATCTATCTCGCAGCGAGAATCTCCTCAAGAAAATCAATAAACACATTGATCCGGCTAGACCCCCGGTGATTGGGCAAATACAGCGCATTGATGCAACTGCTCGCACTGCCGGGATTGACCTCATAGTGTTCCAGCAATCGGGTGAGTCGCCCTGCCGCGACGTCGTCGCGCACCAGCCAATCGGCCAGCAATGTCACCCCGCCGCCCGCTATTGCTGCTTCGCGCAGAATATCGGCGTTGTTGCTTTGCAGGCGACCGTGGACGTTGAGCTGGATGGTTTCTTCGTCGCCCTGAAAGGTCCAGTGCAGGTGGAAGCCAGCGTAATCAAAGCGCAGACATTGGTGTTCGAGCAGGTCGCGGGGATGGCATGGCGTCGGGTGCCGACTCAAATAATCCGGGCTGGCCACCACCCAGCGCTGGAACGCCCCTACCCGCTTGCTGACGATATCGTCGCTGACCACCGAGGAGCCGAGGCGCACGGAAACATCGATCTGCTCACTCAAAAGATCACTGACCTGGTCGCTCAGCGACAGGCTGATTTCCAGCCCCGGATGACGATCCAGCAGGCGACTCAAATGCGGCGCAATGATGCGTCGGCCAAACTCGACGGGGACGCTGATTCGCAGTCGGCCTTACGCCTCGCTGCCACGATCGGCGACGACCGCGTCGGCCTCATCGATGGCGTCGAGAATGGCCACGGCTTTCTCGAAATAGGTTTGCCCGGCGACAGTGACGCTGGTATTGCGAGTCGTGCGGTTGAGCAGGCTGGCGCCAAGCTCGTTTTCCAGTCCCGCCACCTGGCGCGTCAGCCGAGCACTTTCTTTGGTGGCGATCACCATGGCTACGTGGATTACCCGGTTGCGCCGGCGACGTCCCAAGAGTGACTTTCTTTGGGCCTACAAGGCAGGAGCCAATGGTGACGTTACAAAAAATCACGTGGGCTATGGCTCGTCGAAGGATATGACTATTTGCGAGTGAATCGCGGTGCACAGTCCATATTATGGCGGGCAAAAAATAAGGGCTCGCATGAGAAATCTCATGCGAGCCCTTGATATTCATGGTGCCCGAAGCCGGAATCGAACCGGCACGCCCTTACGAGCGGGGGATTTTAAGTCCCATGCGTCTACCAGTTTCGCCATTCGGGCGGTAGCGCGGTGTAGCTCATTTCAACTGCCGAGTCGCAATCCTGACAGGATGCACGCTAAGCAGCAGAGCGGGAAATATATACATCACTTCCCGGTGAAGCAAGTTCGCAATGGCCGTATTCAAGACAAAATCTTGCAGCGCACTGGAAATAAAAAAGCTCCGTAAATCATGGATCTACGGAGCTTGTTTATAGTGGAGGCCGAGGTCGGAATCGAACCGGCGTAGGTGGATTTGCAATCCACTGCATAACCATTTTGCTACTCGGCCTCAAAGCATCTGCTGTCAGTAGCACAACAACAAACACGTACAAATTGGAGCGGGAAACGAGACTCGAACTCGCGACCCCGACCTTGGCAAGGTCGTGCTCTACCAACTGAGCTATTCCCGCTTGGTGTGGCGCATTCTATAGATTTCAGAAGCCCCGTCAACCCCTTGATTCAAAAAAGTTTTATTTCTTTTCAACATCGGTTTTCAGATGTGGCCAGGCAGCGCGAAGGTATTGAACCATCGACCACAAAGTCAGACCTGCCGACACCATCAGCAAGGCATAACCGAGGATCACCCAGAAACTGAAGTCTTTCGGATTGGCCAGCAGAATGACCAGCGCCAGCATCTGCGCAGCGGTTTTCCATTTGCCTAGATTCGATACAGCTACATGAGCACGGGCGCCGAGTTCGGCCATCCATTCACGCAATGCCGATACGACAATCTCACGACCGATGATCACGGCAGCCGGCAGCGTGAGCCAGAGATTGCCGTGTTCTTGCACCAGCAGTACCAGCGCCACCGCGACCATGAGTTTGTCGGCGACCGGATCAAGAAAAGCGCCGAACGGAGTGCTTTGTTCCAGACGGCGGGCCAGATAACCATCCAGCCAGTCGGTGGCTGCCGCAAAGGCAAACACCGAGGCGGAGGCCATGTAACTCCACTGGTAAGGCAGATAGAACAGCAAAATGAAGATCGGAATGAGCAGGACGCGTAGAACGGTAATCAGATTAGGGATATTCATCGGCACAACTGGCTACGAGGTGAAGGGGCATTCTACTCGCTATGCAGGTTTGCATAAATCGACTCTGCGAGCTTTTTACTGATCCCCGGGGCTTTGGCGATCTCTTCGATGCTTGCACGAGACAGCTCCTGCAATCCACCAAAATGTTTCAACAAGTCGCGACGTCGGGTCGGCCCGACGCCGGCAACGCCTTCCAGTGTGGACGTGCGGCGTGTTTTACCGCGGCGTGCGCGGTGTCCGGTAATTGCGAATCGGTGGGCCTCATCGCGGATCTGCTGGATCAAGTGCAATGCGGGTGAGTCGCCGCGCAAGGTGAACTCGTGCGCGGCATCATTCAGATACAAAGTTTCAAAGCCGGCCTTGCGGGTTGCGCCTTTGGCCACACCGAGCAAGATCAGATCCGGGACTGCAAGCTCATTGAGAACGTCACGGGCCATCGATAGCTGCCCCTTGCCACCGTCGACCAGCAGAATATCCGGTAACTTGCCCTCGCCGTCCTTGAGCTTACTGAATCGTCGCGTCAGCGCCTGGTGCATGGCGGCATAGTCGTCACCTGCCGTGACACCTTCGATGTTATAGCGACGGTAATCCGACTTGATTGCGCCCTCCGGGCCAAAGACCACGCAGGACGCGACCGTAGCCTCGCCGCTGGAGTGACTGATGTCGTAGCATTCCAGACGCTGTGGCGGCTCATCCAGGTTCAACACCTCAGCCAGTGCATCAAAACGCGCTGCCGTGTGCTGCCGATTGGCAAGGCGTGCGCCCAACGCCTGTTCTGCGTTGGTGACGGCCAGTTGCTGCCAGCGCGCGCGGGTGCCGCGCACCCGATGACTGATGGCCAATTCGCGACCACGCAGTTCATTAATCGCCTCAATCAGTGTCGGGAAGTCCTCATGCACGACGTTAACAATCAGTTCGCTCGGCAGGTCGCGCTCCGGGCTGCTGATGAAATACTGCCCAAGAAACGCCGCCATGACTTCAGAAACGTCTTCTTCGATCCCGACTTGCGGGAAGAAATTCTTGCTGCCCAGCACGCGTCCGCCACGGACACTGATCAGATGCACGCAGGCACCGCCCGGGTTGACGAAGGCAGCGATGACGTCAATATCACCCGTGCCCCCTTCCATGCTCTGCTGGTCCTGCACGCGGCGTAGCAATGCGATCTGATCACGCAGCTCGGCGGCACGCTCGAACTCAAGGTTGATCGCCGCCTCTTCCATTGCCGTGGACAGCTCATTGGTCAGCGCATGACTGCGCCCTTCAAGAAACATCACCGAGTGGCGCACGTCTTCGGCATAAACATCAGGCTCGACCAGCCCGACGCAAGGTGCCTTGCATCGCTTGATCTGATATTGCAGACATGGGCGTGTGCGGTTCTTGTAGTAACTGTCTTCACACTGACGAACGAAAAACGTCTTTTGCAGCAAACTCAGGCTTTCGCGAATGGCGCCGGCACTTGGATAAGGCCCGAAGTATTTGCCCTTGGCCTTTTTTGCCCCGCGATGGATGCTTAAACGCGGGAACTGCCCATCTGACAGAAAAACATAGGGATAGGATTTGTCGTCGCGTAGCAGGATGTTGTACGGCGGCCGCCATTCCTTGATCAGTGTCTGTTCAAGCAGCAGCGCTTCCGTTTCGTTGGCGGTGATGGTCGTTTCGACCTGAGCAATGCGACCAACCAATGCAGCCGTTTTCGGCGCCAGCCCGGTCTTGCGAAAGTAACTCGCCAAGCGCTTCTTCAGGTTTTTGGCCTTGCCGACATACAACAGGCGCGCATCGCTGTCGAACATGCGATAGACGCCGGGGCGCCCGCTGACGGTAGACAGGAAGGCGCTGGAATCGAATGTTTCAATCATGGTCAGAGGCTGGCATCAACCATGCCGTGACGAACCGCCAACAGTGTCAACTCGACGTCGCTGCTGATCGAAAGCTTTTCGAAAATACGGTAGCGATAGGTGTTAACGGTTTTCGGCGACAGGCACAACTTGTCGGAAATGATTTGCACCTTCTGACAGCCGACAATCATCAAAGCGATCTGGATTTCACGCTCGGATAAAGCGTCGAAGGGCGAATCGTTGGACGGCTGAAAGGACTTGATCGCCAATTGTTGAGCAATCTGCGGGCTGATATAGCGCTGACCGGCAAAGACCAGGCGAATGGCCTGAACCATCTCCGGCAAACCCGCGCCTTTGGTCAAATAGCCAGCAGCACCTGCCTGCAGCAACCGAGTAGGAAAAGGATCCTCCTCACACACCGTAACCGCGACCACTTTGATGTCCGGATGACTGCGCAACAGTTTTCGCGTGGCTTCCAGGCCGCCGATGCCGGGCATCTTGACGTCCATCAACACCACATCGGGTTTCAACTCTCGGGCCTTGATCAGGGATTCTTCCCCGGATTCGGCCTGGCCCACCACCTGCAAGCCATCAATATCGGCCAGCATCCGTGTAATGCCTGTACGAACGAGATCGTGGTCATCGACCACTAGCACCCTAATCAAGCAGACACCTCGCGATATGGTCTTATTGGGATGCCGGACACCTTAGCAAAAAGTACCGGACAGACCTAGCGGCAAGCATCATTTAAAAAGTTTCAATTCATCATTGAGGGCTTGCCCGCCGTGGGTTTCAGAGCACAGGTGTACCGATATCCAGCTGCATCCGCAGGAAACACTCGTCCTCGCCTTGCACGCGTAGTCCTTTTCTTTCATACAAATATTTCGCCGGGTTATTTTCAAACACGGTGAGTCGCAAAGCCGGGCGCCTTTCCTGATGAGCCATGCCAATAACCTGATCAATCGCCCAGGAACCTGCACCCTGCCGCTGAAAGGCTTCAGCAATCTGCAGTTCACGAATATACAGTGCGCGCGAATCTCGGCTGAGACTGAAAAAACCTGCCGGCACATCATCACGCAATATCAGCCAGTTCTCGCGCCCAAGCCATGCAACATCGAATGCCTCGTCCTGCCACAACAGGTCATGGTGAATGTAGTAACGCAGCATGTTCTGACAAGTAAGGTAGCGCGAAAACGCCAGGTCCTCTGTTGTCGCAGGGCGTGCCTGGAATGTCATTGAGCCTGTTCCACGTAAATGACTCGCCCCTGCCATGCACCGGCGTCACGCCGGGCGACCACGAGAAGATCACCCGACCCCGGCGCCGCAGCAATCAGTGAACCGTCCTCGGACCAAATCGCGCTACGCCCCGCCGACTGCCAACCGCCGGTAAGGCCACTATGGTTGGCCATCAGCACCGCCATCGCATGTTGTCGGGCATAACCCTGCAGCACCGCGGCGTCTGCGTCGTAGCCCTGCTCACTGATTAACACACCCGCAGCGTAAAGGTCGGCGCCTAGATCAGCGGCCGCAGCCGCATGGCTGGCATGAGAGAAATCGGCGCAGACCGCCAGCGCTACCTTATCGTTACCGATGCTCAGGGGTGACCCGCCGAACCCAGCGGCGAAGACCCGCTCCTCGCCCGAGTGCAGATGTTGTTTGCTGTACACCCCAAGCGATCCGTCGGCGCCCAGAACCAGTGCGCCAATCAATACCGCCGAACTGTGTTTCAGTCGAATCGGCATGCCGACGACAGCCGTCACACCCAGTGCGTGCGCCAGATCCCGTAGTGGCTGAAGCACAGCATCCTGTGGATCGATGGCCAATGCCGCAGCCACCTCGCCTTCGTAGCCGGTCAGTGACAGCTCAGGAAACACCAGCAACTCCACACCCTGCTCCCCCGCGACCTCGATGAAGCGCATATGGCTGGCGATGTTTGCGGCAAGATCGCCAGCAATGGAAGTAGTCTGGGCGGCTGCAATGTTCAATGTCGACATGATTCAACCTTGGTCATCAGGCAAAACGCTGAGTGTGTCACAACTCATGCAGCGCTCAAGCAATAGGCATTTGGCTAGCCGCGCTATAGCATTTTCTGATTGCTGAGGCGTGTCGGCCTCTAGTAAGCTCAGCGCATTCATCGGAGACAGACCATGTTCAACGCCCTCTCACAGCTTCGTACCGCCAGCGCACTGCGCTCGGTTGCGGCTGCCCGGGCGAATGACGTTTGCGCTCCGGTCAGCTTTTATTTTGGGTATTGGTTTAGCCACTGGCGCGCCTGATACCCAAACGGCGCCCATAAAAACGGGTCGCCTACCAGAGATTTCTCAACCCCCGGTCGGCTTCCCGACCGGGGGTTTTGTTTTTTCAGGCCCAAAATTTTTCAGCAACACATCAGACACCTTGAGGATTTACGCAATGAACTACGCCACTTATTACCGTTACGACAGCTTTAGCGCCTGGCGATTTAGCAGCCTCCGCTCGGGACAGCCTGCCGCCTCCGATCGGTCACCTACAGGTGGCAAACATGCACACGTAGCCAATACGGCCAATTGTCGAACACCCCAGTAGGGCCGAGCGCGCGGGAAAAGCCCGCCGCCAGCCCAGGAAGACCGAATATGAACTCGTCAGTTTCTGCTCTGCCACTGCCCACCCTCGATTCTGCCAACGAAGCACTGACCCTGCGTCTGCCCAGCTCGTTGCAACTCAAACAGCAATTGCCATTGAGCAATGCCTTGAGCCAACAAGTCGCCGCCCACCGCCAAGCGGTTCGCGCGATCCTCAACGGTGAGGATCAGCGCCTGCTGGTAATCGTTGGCCCCTGCTCTATCCACGACCCTCAATCCGCTCTTGAATACGCCGGAAAACTCGCCCGCCTGGCAGAAGAAGTCAGCGACGAAATGCTGCTGGTGATGCGCGCCTACGTCGAAAAACCGCGCACTACAGTCGGCTGGAAAGGCCTGGCTTATGACCCGCACCTGGACGGTAGTGATGACATGGCCGCAGGCCTGTCCCTGTCCCGTGGGCTGATGCTGGAAATGATCCGTCTCGGCTTGCCCGTGGCGACCGAATTGTTGCAACCCATGGCAGCTGGCTACTTCGACGACTTGCTCAGTTGGGTTGCCATTGGCGCACGCACAACCGAATCACAAATCCATCGCGAGATGGCCAGCGGCTTGAACATGCCGGTAGGATTCAAAAATGGCACCGACGGCGGCGCGGCCGTGGCTGTCGATGCCATGCGCTCGGCCTCACACCCGCATCGCCATTTCGGGGTCGACAGCCAGGGACACCCAGCCATCATCCAGACGCCTGGCAACCCTGACACCCATCTGGTACTGCGCGGCGGACATAAAGGCCCCAACCATGATCGCGAAAGCATTGCCAGCATTCACGCCGATCTGGACCGACTGAAGATCCCGAGCCGAATCATGGTCGATTGCAGCCACGCCAACAGCGGCAAAGACCCATTGCGTCAACCTGGCGTTTTCAATGAAGTGCTTGAACAACGCTTACACGGTGATCGTTCACTCATCGGCATGATGCTGGAGTCTCATTTGTTCGAAGGCTGTCAGCCGCTGAGTGCATCGCTGCGCTACGGCGTTTCGATCACTGATGGCTGCCTCGGTTTCAGCGCAACAGAGCGATTGCTGGTCGATGCTGCTCAGCGTCTTGGCGCACAAGCCAGACGCTGATTGCGAGACAGGCCCTCCGGCTTATTCAAACTGGAGGGCCGTCAGCGTTACAGCTTCGCCTCTACCTGCACCCGCGTCACTGCGGACTCCTGACTGACATCGTCCAAACGCTCAACCGTGTACGCAACGCGTACGGCAGATCCGTGGTGCTCGCGCCAGAAGCGATGTGGAACGATAAAAATCAGCGGCTTTCCTGCGGTTTCCCGGGTGATTTCGCGATCATCCCGATGATTGAAAAAGTCTCCGTCACATTTGAGATAAACCAGCTCACCCTCTTGCGCCTGAGCGTTGCCGATCACGACGGTTACGCCATCAATCGAGTCTTCCGCAAGCAGTACGCCGTCCTCAGCTTCAAGTACGTCGGGTGCGTCCAGTTCGCCACGAAGAAACGGGTTGATGAGAATCCTCGTCGGCTCGGACTCACGTGCCACGCCATTGGACTGCTCGACTCGGTAGCGTACCGACACCTCACCACCGAGATTTGCTGCGATGTACTCAGGTGGAACCCAGAAAGACAGCAAATCTGAAACAGCAAAGGTTTCGACCTTCAATCTGTCGTGGAACGATGCGGATGGCGCGTCTGCGCACCAGCTCAGTGACACCTGATCGCCTGCCGCCATTCGTGCGTAGGGCTGGAGAGTGACGAGTGCCCCTTCCACGACCCGCGCCGGATCCAGGGCCCCACCGATTGCACCTTCGACGTGCGGGGCAAGCAACTGAGGCCTTGAATCCCCCACTGTCAGTTGCAAGCGCGCAGACGATGCAGGTTCGGGCAGGGCCGCGCTGACAAGTGTCCAGTAGACCTCCAGTGAACCGCCATCCAGGGCCGCGACGTGCATGCCTTTGATAACGAAGACGACGTCTTTGCCTACCTGAGCTTCGCTGACAAAGCGGACCATTTCGTGCTGATAAACAAAACCCTCGACATCCAGCCCCTCCCAACTCATCAGCAACTGATCGCCACACGCCATGTTTGCATAAGGCGCGATACGAACGACGGCCTTGCTCAGAGCGGGATCGAGCACGCTCCCCTGTAGAGAATCAAGCGTTGCTGCTGGCAACTGTTCATGTGTCGTCTTGGGGCTGGCGGGGTGACGCATTCGATAGCAAAACTCGATTTCATGCATGTTCATTCGCAACTCCATTCCCTGGATAAAACGCTGTCTTCATGACGGCGTCGACAGCCAACATTGAACGCGATTGCTGGTGTTCTCGATATCAGCCCGATACACCGCAGCCATGGCGCAAAAGCTACAAGCCCGGTAGGCAACCAACACTAAATCGACCTTCCCCAGGCGGAGGACGGCTAGAACTTCCGATTTGGATTTCGTAAGTATCTGAAAATTCGTACAGCCTCTAGTCCGAATTCAACGGCCAAGTGAAGCCTCTTCGTACTTCTTCAACGAGGTGTGTGTTTTAGAGTGGCCAACAGATTTCCCCGATGAACTTCTGCGAAAAAGGTAAGAACATGCAACGGAGTGCTACAACTCGTTATCCCATACTGTTGGTACACGGCCTGTTTGGATTTGAGCGTATCGGCCATTTCGAGCTGTTTCATGACGTCAAGGACGCTTTGAAAACCGCTGACTGCCGAGTGTTCGTTCCACACCTCTCCGCCACCCACGACAATGAAGTCAGGGGTAAGCAACTGCTGACGCAGATTGACAGTGTCCTGCGGGGCACAGGTGCCAAAAAAGTCAATCTCATCGGGCACAGCCAGGGAGCTTTGGCGGCTCGATACGCAGCAGCGCTTGCCCCACACGCCGTGGCCTCAGTGACTTCAGTCAGCGGCCCCAATCATGGCTCGGAATTGGCTGACTTTTTGCGCAAGGCGCTGGTTCCAGGTCGGCTGCCGGAAGTCGTCGCGCAGAACGTGGCGACGGTATTTGCCGATTTTCTTTCGTTGCTTAGCGGCAGTACCACGCTGCCGCAGAATGCATTGGCGGCGCTCAATGCACTGACGACCGAGGGAGTGGGTGACTTCAACGACAGGTTTCCACAGGGATTACCCGGCACTTGGGGCGGACACGGCCCCGAACAGGTCAATGGTGTACGTTATTACTCCTGGAGCGGCGTTCTTCCGGCCATTGGGCTAGCAACACTCGACCCGGTGCAGGGAGCCTGCCGGGCGCTGTCGCAGTATTTCATGACCGAGGGGGAGCAGAATGACGGCTTCGTCGGGCGTTTCAGCTCTCACTTGGGTCAAGTCATCCGTTCCGACTATCCGCTGGATCACCTGAGCAGCCTGCGCTATTGCGCCGGCAAGGTAACCGGTCAGTTCGACCCGATAGACCTTTACGTTGAGCATGCCGCGCGCCTGCAAGCAGCGAATCTCTGATCAGGCCATGACAACCGAACGGAACTTTGCCGAGAATTCGACCACTGAATCCGGTAGGCTCCGCACTTTATTGAAATAGATTGGAGAGTTTTCTCATGGCTAAAGCCACTGCCCGTCACATCCTGGTTTCCGATGAAGCCAAATGCAACGAACTCAAGGCCCAGATCGAAGGCGGCGCTGATTTCGCTGAAATCGCTAAGGCCAACTCCACTTGCCCATCCAGCCGTCAGGGTGGCGACCTGGGTTCGTTCGGTCCAGGCCAAATGGTCAAGGAATTTGACACCGTGGTATTCAGCGCGCCAATCAACGTCGTGCAAGGCCCGGTAAAAACCCAGTTCGGTTATCACCTGCTGGAAGTCACCAGCCGTCAGGACTGATCCGTCGCCTGAGCGCTGTCCAACGGCCCGCCTTCTGGTGGGCCGTTGTGTTTCAGTTACACATACGGCTGGCGACTGACGCGCCTCTCGCGTACAACTTGCGCTTATCGATTACCCGGTTCCAAGGCTGACAATGCGACTGGTTTTCCCCACATTGATGCTCACCGCCCTCGCCCTGCTGTCGGGCGCCGCCGGTGTGAACGCGGCACCGCAACATGCGTTGACCGTGTATGGCGAACCTGCCAAATACCCTGCCGGTTTCAGTCACTTCGATTACACCAGCCTGCAGGCCCCCAAAGGGGGAACGATGCGCCGCTCGGCGATCGAAATCGGTCACTTCGACCATCTCCTTCCTTATATAGACAAAGGCATCGGCGTCACTCAGATCGATGGCCTGCTTTATTCGCCGCTGGCCCAGCGTTCGATGGATGAGCCCTACACCGTTTACGGCCTGGTCGCACAGAAGATGGAGCGCTCGGACGACGGCCTGTCGCTGCGTTTCTTCATCAATCCCAAAGCACGCTTCGCCGACGGCAAACCGATTACCGCCGAAGACGTGCGCTATACCTACGATTTGTTGATGACCCAGGGCAGCCTGCGCTACCGCACCCAATTCGCCGACGTCAAAGGCGTCGAAGTGGAAGCGCCGCTGACTGTGCGTTTCGACTTCAAAAGTAATGAAAACCGCACCCTCCCGCTGGATATCGCGACCCTGCCGGTGTTCCCCGAACATTGGTGGAAGAACCGCGATTTCGCCGGCGGCGGCGGATACGAGCCACCGCTGGGCAGCGGCCCGTATCGTGTCGGCAAAGTCGATTCGGGACGCAGCATTACGTTTGAGCGTAATCCCGACTGGTGGGGCAAGGATTTGCCGGTCAGCCGCGGCCTGTACAACTTCGATCACTTCAGCATCGAGTATTTCGGCGACACCGACGTTGCGCGTCAGGTGCTGCGCGGCGGCGCCTACGACTACAACCGAGAGTTCTCCGCCACCGGCTACTCGATCGGTTATGACAGCCCCGCCCTCAGCGACGGGCGCCTGCAAAAAGCCCACTTGGCCACCGAGGCGCCGCAATCGGCCCAGGGTTTTGTGTTCAACCTGCAAAAACCGATTTTCCAGGATCGGCGCGTGCGTCAGGCGTTGGCCATGCTCTGGGATTTCGAGTGGAGCAACCGGCAGATGATGCGCAACCTGTACATCCGCCAGCAAAGCTACTTTTCCAATACCGAACTCGCGGCTCGCGAACTGCCCGATGCGCAAGAGTTGAAAATCCTTGAGCCGCTGCGTGGGCAGGTTCCCGACGAAGTCTTCTCAAAAGTCTTCGAAGCGCCAAAAACCGATGGCAGCGGCCTGATCCGCGACAAGCAGTTGCAAGCCCTCGAGTTGCTGGAACAGGCCGGCTGGAAACCCGATGGCGATCAACTGGTCAACGCCGAAGGCGAGCCACTGAGTTTTACCTTCCTTGTCAGCCAGAACGGCATGGATCGTCTGTTGCTGCCGTACAAGCGCACGCTGAATCAGATCGGCATCGATCTCAATATTCGCCGTATCGACTCCTCGCAATACGTCAACCGCCTGATGAGCCGCGACTACGACATGATCGTCACCGGCTACCCCGTCACCACATCTCCGGGTGGCGAGTTGCTCAACTACTTCGGATCAGCGTCGGCCAATGATCCGGGCGCCAACAACTACATGGTGTTGAAAAACCCGGCGGTAGATACCTTGATCAACGGCCTGATGCGCGCCTCGACTCAATCCGACATGCTGCACTACGCCCACGCGCTGGACCGGGTGCTGCAATGGAACTACTACTGGATTCCCAACTACTATCCGCCGGGTACCTCGACTGTCTGGTGGAACCGTTTCGGCATGCCGTCGGTTCAGGCGAGCAATGACGAAGCCATCGAGAGCTGGTGGGAAATCAGCAGCACACCGCTGACCAATCACCAGATGACCGCTGAAAAAATCTCTCGCGGCAGACCCGGAGGACCGCACTGATGTGGGGTTACATACTGCGGCGCCTGCTGCTGATCATTCCGACACTGGTGATCATCCTGCTGGTGAATTTTGTGATCATTCAAGCCGCGCCGGGTGGCCCGGTCGAGCAGGCGATCGCGCACTTGCAGGGTATCGGCGGTGCCAGTGTCGGCGGCGGCGCGAGCGAAACCATGAGTGGCACATCCCGTGCCAGTCGTGGTCTCGACCCGCAGCTGATCAAAGACATCGAAAAACAGTACGGCTTCGACAAGCCCGCTCATGAACGTCTGTGGCTGATGCTCAAGAACTATGCGCAACTGGACTTCGGCAAAAGCTTCTTTCGCGGCGCGACGGTCACCGACCTGATCCTGGAAAAAATGCCGGTGACCATTTCCCTCGGTCTGTGGGCGACGCTGATTACCTATCTGGTGTCGATACCGCTGGGCATCCGCAAAGCCGTGCACCATGGCAGCCATTTCGATATCTGGAGCAGCACGGCGATCATCATCGGTTACGCAATGCCGGCGTTCCTGTTTGCGATGTTCCTGATCGTGCTGTTCGCCGGCGGCACCTCACTGAACTGGTTTCCAGTACGGGGGCTGGTGTCGGACAACTTCGAATCGCTGTCGACCCTGGGCAAGATCGCCGACTACTTCTGGCACCTGGTGCTGCCGGTGACGGCACTGGTGATCGGCGGTTTCGCGACATTGACGATCCTGACCAAAAACTCGTTCCTCAATGAAATCACCCGCCAATACGTGGTTACCGCACGGGCCAAGGGTCTGAGTGAGCGTCGGGTGCTCTATGGCCATGTGTTTCGCAATGCAATGCTGTTGGTGGTGTCGGGCATTCCTCAAGCCTTCATCAGCGTGTTCTTCGCCGGCTCGCTGCTGATCGAAGTAATCTTCTCCCTCGACGGCCTCGGCCGCATGAGCTACGAAGCAGCGGTTTCCCGGGATTATCCGGTGGTATTCGGCTCGTTGTTCATCTTCACCCTCTTCGGCCTCCTGATAAAACTGATCGGCGACCTGTGCTACACCTTCGTTGATCCGCGCATCGACTTCGCCGCGAGGAACGCCTGATGTTCAAGCTCTCGCCTTTGGGCCGTCGTCGCTTCGAGCGATTCAAGAAGAACCGTCGTGGCTGGTGGTCGTTGTGGCTATTTATCGGGCTGTTTATTGTCACCTTGGGTGGCGAACTGATCGCCAACGACAAGCCGCTGGTGGTCAGCTATCAGGGCCAGTGGTACTTCCCGGTGTTCAAGCGCCACACCGAGCAGGAGTTCGGCGGACAACTGCCGTTCCAGGCCGATTACCGCAGCGATTATGTGCAGAACCTCATCCGCAAGGACGGTGGCTGGCTGCTGTTTCCGCCGATTCCCTTCAGCGACGACACACCGAACTACGACCTCACCAAACCGGCACCGAGCCCGCCCACGGCAGTCAACTGGCTGGGCACCGACGATCAGTCGCGGGATGTCTTGGCGCGGGTGATCTTCGGCGCGCGGGTATCGATTCTGTTTGCCCTGATGCTGACGTTTGTCAGTGCGCTGATCGGCATCGCCGCCGGCGCGTTGCAGGGCTACTACGGCGGCTGGGTCGACTTGATCGGGCAACGTCTGCTTGAGGTGTGGTCGGGACTGCCGGTGCTGTACCTGCTGATCATCCTTTCCGGTTTCGTCGAGCCGAATTTCTGGTGGCTGCTGGGAATCATGGCGCTGTTTTCCTGGCTGGCGCTGGTGGACGTGGTTCGTGCCGAGTTCCTTCGCGGGCGTAATCTGGAATACGTCAAAGCCGCGCGAGCCCTTGGTCTGACTGACCGCAAAGTGATTGTCCGGCACATCTTGCCCAACGCCATGAATGCGACATTGAGCTACTTGCCGTTCATTCTGACCGGGGCGATTTCCACCCTTACCGCGTTGGACTTCCTCGGTTTCGGCATGCCGGCCGGCAGCGCTTCGCTGGGCGAACTGATCGGCCAGGGCAAGCAGAATCTGCAGGCGCCTTGGCTGGGGCTGACGGCGTTTTTCACCCTGGCGCTGATCCTTTCTTTACTGGTGTTCATCGGCGAGGCGTTACGTGACGCCTTCGACCCTCGATCCTGAAGCGTGGCCATGACTGACAACCTGATTGAAATCCGTAACCTCAACGTTGCCTTCCATGGCCAGCCCGTGGTGCGCGACCTGTGCCTGGACATCCGCCCTGGCGAGTGCCTGGCGCTGGTCGGCGAGTCGGGCTCGGGCAAATCGGTGACTGCTCATTCAATCCTGCAATTACTGCCTGACAGTGAAGCGCAAACCACCGGCAGCATTCGCTATCGCGGGCAGGAACTGGTAGGGGCAGACCCCAAGGTCCTGCGCGAACTGCGTGGCAACCGTATCGCCATGATCTTTCAGGAGCCGATGACCTCGCTCAATCCGCTGCACACCATCGAAAAACAGATCGGCGAAACCCTGCTGCTGCATCGCGGCCTCGGTGGCAAAGCGGCGCAAGCACGCATTCTCGAACTGCTCGGACTAGTGGGCATCCAGAAACCCAAGGAGCGGCTCAAGGCTTACCCTCATCAACTGTCCGGCGGACAACGCCAGCGGGTAATGATCGCCATGGCCCTGGCCTGCGAGCCGGAATTGTTGATTGCCGACGAGCCAACTACAGCGCTCGACGTCACCGTGCAACGCAAGATCCTGTTGCTGCTCAAATCCCTGCAACAGCGTTTGGGCATGTCGCTACTGCTAATCAGCCACGACCTCAACCTGGTGCGTAGCATCGCTCAACGTGTGTGCGTGATGAAGGCCGGAGAAATCGTCGAACAGGCACCGTGCGAAACCCTGTTTACCGAGCCGAAACATCCTTACAGCTGCGTCCTGCTCAATGCCGAACCGGAAGGCGAAGCACTGCCGAGGGACGAGCGTGAGAACGTGCTGGAAGTCGATAACCTGCGGGTCGAATTTGCCGTCGGTGGCGGCCTGTTTCAGCGCAAACAATACCTGCGCGCGGTCGACGGCATTAGCCTGAACATTCAGCGCGGCAAGACGTTGGGCATCGTCGGGGAGTCCGGTTCGGGCAAGTCGACACTCGGTCAGGCGATTCTTCGTTTGCTCGACTCCGAAGGCAGTATCCGCTTCCAGGGCGAAGCGCTCGACGGCCTCAATCAGAAGCAGTTGCGACCCTGGCGCCGGCAGATGCAAGTGGTGTTTCAGGATCCGTTCGGCAGCCTCAGCCCGCGTATGTCGGTAGCACAGATCATCAGCGAAGGCCTGGAAGTGCATTGCGAATCCACCGCTGGCGAATGCGACGAGCAAGTGATCCGTGTACTCAAGGAAGTCGGTCTCGATCCTGAAAGTCGTCATCGATACCCTCACGAGTTTTCCGGCGGTCAACGTCAGCGCATCGCCATCGCCCGGGCATTGGTACTGAAACCGGCGCTGATCCTGCTGGATGAACCGACGTCGGCACTGGATCGTACAGTGCAGAAACAAGTGGTCGCCCTGCTCCGTCAGCTTCAGGAGAAACACGGTCTGACCTATCTGTTTATCAGCCACGACCTGGCGGTGGTCCGCGCTTTGGCCCACGACATGATCGTGATCAAGGACGGTAAAGTGGTCGAGCGTGGCGCCAGTCACGAGGTGTTTGATTCGCCGCAGCATCCTTACACCAAAGAGCTGTTGGCGGCGGCGCATCCGGGGTAGGCATAATCGGCGCTCGATTTGAAACCCGGTCGTGGCCATCGCTGGCGAGCCCGCGATGGCGTCGGCACTGACAACACAAACCTCGGATCAGCCTTCATGAACACCACCGAAAGCCTCAAGGACTACCAAAGGGTTCGCACTCTGGCGATCCGTTCGCTGTTCGAGATCATCGAGCAGTCGAGCGAAGGCACGGTGATTGTCGATCGTGACGCCAACATCGTCTGGATGAATGAGCGTTACGCCCGGCGTTTCGGTCTGGAATCCGCCGCAGGCGCCATCGGCAAGCCCTGTGAAAGGGTGATCCCCGGAAGTCTCCTGCGTGAGGTGGTGCGCACCGGTCGCCCCATTCTGCTGGACATGCAGGACACCCCAAAAGAACCGCTGGTGGTGATGCGCCTGCCGATCCACGACGACGCGGGCACGGTCATTGGCGCCATCGGCTTCGCCCTGTTCGATGAGTTACGCACCCTGTCGCCGATGCTCAAACGCTACCTGAGCATGCAGGAAGAGCTGGCCTCGACCCGCTCCTTGCTGCGCGCGCGGCAGACCAAATACAACTTCGCCCATTTCATCGGCACCAGTGCCGCCAGCCTCGACGTCAAACGCCGTGCGCGGCGCAGTGCGAGTGCCGAGTCTCCTGTGTTGCTGCTGGGTGAAACCGGTACCGGCAAGGAATTGCTGGCACAGGCCATCCACAGTGCCTCGCCCCGAGCGCACAAAGCCTTCGTCAGCATCAACAGCGCGGCGATTCCCGAGGCGCTGCTGGAAGCGGAGTTTTTCGGCACCGCCCCAGGCGCGTTCACCGGAGCCGACCGCAAGGGCCGTACCGGCAAACTGCAAATCGCTCAGGGCGGCACGCTGTTCCTTGACGAAATCGGCGACATGCCTCTGCCGCTGCAAAGCAAATTGCTGCGCGTGCTGCAGGAGAAGGAGTTCGAGCCGGTAGGTTCGAACGACGTGATCCAGAGTGATGTGCGGGTGATCGCCGCCACGTCGACGGATCTGCAAGCGGCGATCAAACGCGGCGAATTCCGCGCGGACCTTTATTACCGGCTCAACGTGTTGCCGATCAATGTACCGCCGCTGCGTGAAAGGCTCGACGATCTGCCGGCACTCAGCGAAGCCATTCTGGAAGAGCTTCGCAGTCAACATGAGCTGAACCGTGAAGCGTTGACGTTGCTTGGGCAGCATGCCTGGCCGGGCAATATTCGAGAGCTGCGCAATGTGCTGGAACGAGCAGCGCTGCTGAGTGATGACCTGATGCTCACCGAGAACGACATTCGCGCAGCCATCGGTACGTTTACGCCGGTGGAGCGTGCTTCGGCACCGATGATTGAGTCGTTGGCCGAGGAGACATTCGCTGAGGCGCGGGAGCGGTTTGATCGGCAGTTGATTCAGTCTGCCCTTGCGCAATGCGGGGGTAAGGTGCCGGAGGCGGCGGCTAGATTGGGGCTTGGACGGTCGACGCTGTACAAGAAAATGGTGGCGCTGGGGATCGTCTAGTCTCAATAAAGAGATACTTATCTCTATTTCTGGATAAGACCTTAAAGATCAAAATATCGCAGTCTTCGGCAGCTCCTACGGGGTGGATAGGCTTCAAATTGTAGGAGTTGCCGGAGGCTGCGATCTTTTCTGGCCGACGCAATCTCCCGATTGAGACAAAACTCTATCCACATATTCAAAATAGAGAATAATTTCCTTAATTTTCAACACGTTAACAACTTGGCACACATCTCGCTTTGCCCCTTCCTACACCCGTTTCAACCACAAAAATAACAATTCTGGAGAGACACACCATGAGTGTGATCATTGCCTTGGCAGCCCTGGCGCTGTTGATGGTCGCTGCGTATCGTGGCTACAGCGTTATCCTCTTCGCACCCATCGCCGCGCTCGGCGCTGTCCTGCTGACCGACCCGTCCGCCGTTGCCCCAGCCTTCACAGGGGTGTTCATGGAGAAAATGGTCGGTTTCATCAAGCTGTATTTCCCCGTGTTCCTGCTCGGTGCCGTGTTCGGCAAGTTGATCGAACTGTCGGGTTTCTCGCGCTCGATCGTTGCGGCGGCCATCCGTCTGTTAGGCACAAAGCAGGCCATGCTGGTGATCGTGTTGGTCTGCGCCCTCCTCACCTACGGTGGCGTTTCGCTGTTCGTGGTGGTGTTCGCGGTTTACCCGTTTGCGGCGGAGATGTTTCGCCAGAGCAACATCCCCAAACGTCTGATCCCGGCCACCATCGCCCTCGGCGCGTTTTCGTTCACCATGGACGCCTTGCCCGGGACGCCACAAATCCAGAACATCATTCCCAGCACGTTCTTCAACACCACCGCGTGGGCAGCGCCGTGGCTGGGTGTGATCGGCACGATTTTCGTGTTCTGCACCGGCATGCTGTTTCTGCAACGTCAACGCAACAAGGCTCAACGCGCCGGTGAAGGCTATGGCACCGAACTGCGCAACGAGCCGGAAACCGCCGAAGACCTGACGCTGCCGAACCCTTGGCTTGCGCTGTCGCCGTTGTTGGCGGTGGGCATCATGAACCTGCTGTTCACCCACTGGATTCCGCAGTGGTACGGCAAGACCCACAGCTTGGCGCTGCCAGGCATGGCCACACCGGTGACCACTGAAATCGCCAAACTGACGGCGATCTGGGCCGTTCAAGCCGCATTGCTGGTCGGGATTCTGATGGTATTGGCGTTCGGCTTTCAGGCGATTCGCAGCAAACTGGCCGAGGGCAGCAAAAGTGCGGTCAGTGGCGCGTTACTCGCAGCGATGAACACCGCTTCCGAATATGGTTTCGGCGCAGTGATCGCCTCGCTGCCGGGCTTTCTGGTGCTGGCCGACTGGCTCAAGCAAATCCCCAATCCACTGGTCAACGAAGCGATCACCGTGACCTTGCTCGCGGGTATTACCGGCTCGGCTTCGGGGGGCATGAGCATTGCGCTGGCGGCAATGTCCGAGCAGTTCATCAGCGCCGCCAATGCGGCGAACATTCCGCTGGAGGTGTTGCACCGCGTGGCTGCGATGGCCAGCGGCGGCATGGACACCCTGCCGCACAACGGCGCGGTCATCACGCTGCTGGCGGTCACTGGCCTGACCCATCGTGAAGCCTATAAAGACATTTTCTGTATTACGCTGATCAAAACCCTGGCGGTTTTCGTGGTGATCGGCACTTTCTACGCCACTGGCATTGTGTGAGGCATTCATGACGACTCTTACTGGCAAGACCGCACTGGTTACCGGCTCCACCAGCGGCATTGGCCTGGGCATTGCGCTCGTGCTGGCCAAGGCTGGAGCCAATGTTGTTCTCAATGGCTTTGGCGATGCGTCCAAAGTGATTAGCGAGGTGGCGCAGTTCGGCGGCAAGGTCGGCCATCATCCGGCGGACGTCAGCGACCCGGCGCAGATTGCCGAGATGATCGCCTACGCCGAGCGCGAGTTCGGTGGCGTGGACATTCTTATCAACAACGCTGGCATCCAGCATGTCGCCGCCGTGGAAGAGTTTCCGATTGAACGCTGGGACTCGATCATCGCCATCAACCTCTCTTCGGTGTTTCACAGCACCCGCCTGAGCTTGCCGGGCATGCGCGCCAAAGGCTGGGGGCGGATCATCAATATCGCCTCCGTACACGGCCAGGTCGGTTCCACAGGCAAGGCGGCTTACGTTGCTGCCAAACACGGGGTGATCGGCCTGACCAAGGTGGTCGGTCTGGAAACCGCGACCAGCAACGTCACCTGCAATGCGATTTGCCCGGGCTGGGTACTGACGCCGCTGGTGCAGAAGCAGATCGATGATCGCGCCGCCAAGGGCGTCGATCCGCAGCAGGCGCAGCATGATTTGCTGGCCGAGAAACAGCCATCGCTGGAGTTCGTTACGCCGCAGCATCTGGGGGAACTGGTGTTGTTTCTGTGCAGCGAAGCAGGCAGCCAGGTGCGTGGTGCGGCGTGGAATATTGACGGTGGGTGGTTGGCGCAATAAGCCGCGACACCTTCAGGAAAACAAGAGGCAAACAAATGTCCGACATCCTCTGGCAGCCCGACGCCAACCGCATCGCCGAGTCGCGCATGGATACCTTCCGACGCTTCGTCAATCAGCGCCATTCGCTCAATCTGGAAGGCTACCCTGCCCTGCACCAATGGAGCATCGAAGAGCGTGAAGCGTTCTGGCAAGCCATCGTCGACTTCTTCGACATTTGCTTCCATACCCAGCCAGACGCCGTGTTACGCGAAGGTGAATACATGCCCAGCGCCGAATGGTTTCCCGGCGCCTCCCTGAACTTTGCCGAACATTTATTGCGGCGCCGTGATGACGCCGTGGCGGTGGTAAGCCTGGCCGAGAACGGTCAGCGCGAGCAATTGAGCTGGGCCGAACTGGCTCACCAGGTCGCCGGTTTCCAGGCCAGTCTGCAAGCCGTGGGCGTGGGTCTCGGCGACCGGGTGGCGGCGTGTATGCCCAACACCTGGCAGACGCTGGTGGCGATGCTCGCAACCACCAGCCTCGGGGCAATCTGGTCGTGCTCTTCGCCGGACTTCGGCACCCACGGCGTGATTGATCGTTTTGGCCAGATCGAACCGAAAGTCCTGATCACCTGCGCCGGTTACCGCTATGCCGGCAAAGAGATAGACCAGACGACGAAGCTCAATGAAATCCTTGCGCAACTGCCATCGCTGCAACAGTTGATCATCGTTCCCTATGCGCGTGCGCAAGCTCGTATCGAAGACTATCGCACGCAAGCCAATGTCACCCTGTGGGACGACTTTTATCAGCCCGGCGATGAACCGCGCTTCGTCCCGGTACCTTTCGCTCATCCGCTGTACGTGCTGTATTCCAGTGGCACCACGGGCGTGCCGAAATGCATCGTGCACAGCACCGGCGGCGTGCTGCTGCAACACATCAAGGAACATGGCCTGCACGTCGATCTCGGCCCAGGCGATCGCTTGTTTTACTACACCACCTGCGGCTGGATGATGTGGAACTGGCTGGTGTCGGCACTCGCGGTCGGCAGCGCCGTGGTGCTGTACGACGGTTCGCCGTTTCACCCGGGCCCGGAGCGTTTGCTGGATCTGCTCGACGACGAACGTGTCAGCGTCTTCGGCACCAGCCCCAAATACCTCTCGACGCTGGAAAGCCAAGGGCTCAGACCGCGCGAGAGCCATGACCTCAGCAGCCTGAGAACCCTGCTTTGCACCGGTTCGGCGTTGTCGCCGCAGAGTTATGACTTTGTTTACCGCGACTTCAAACCCGACGTGTGCCTGGCTTCGATGTCCGGCGGTACCGATATCGTTTCCTGCTTCGTCAATGGCAACCCGATGTCCCCAGTGCGTCGCGGTGAAATCATGGGCAAGAGCCTGGGCATGGCAGTTGAAGTGTGGAATGACGACGGGCAGCCCGTGATCGGCGAAAAGGGTGAACTGGTCTGCACGCGGCATTCTCCGGCGATGCCAATCGGGTTGTGGAACGATGCCGATGGGGAAAAGTTGCGCAAATCCTATTTCAGCCTGTTCCCCGGTGTCTGGGCGCAGGGCGATTACGCCGAACAGTTGCCCCATGGCGCGATGATGATCCACGGTCGCTCCGACGCCGTGCTCAATCCCGGCGGCGTGCGCATCGGTACGGCGGAGATCTATCGCCAGGTCGAGAAGATTTCGCAGGTGCTGGACAGCGTGGCTATCGGTCAGCAATGGCAGGATGATGTGCGGGTGGTGCTGTTTGTGAAACTGCGCGAGGGCGTCGAGCTGGATGAAGCACTGGAGCAACGAATCCGCCAAGTGATCCGCACCAATACCACCCCACGGCATGTGCCGGCAAAGATTGTCGAGGTCACCGACATTCCACGCACCCTCAGCGGCAAGGTCGTGGAGCTGGCGGTGCGCAACGTGGTGCACGGAGAGCCGGTGAAAAACACCGATGCGCTGGCCAACCCGGAGGCACTGGAGCAATTTCGCAATAGAAACGAGTTGCGCAGCTGATCGTAAAGATCACAGCCTGCGGCCGGGGAGACTCGCCCGGCGCAGGCTGTGATCTTTTGAGGCTGTCTAATCCACCAACCCCCACTCCCCCGAAGCGGCTGGCGGCGGCCCGGGCACCCTATCATCATGCAGTTTCAGGCGCAGACGCAGGTTGTTCACTGAGTCCGCATGGTTGAGCGCCTCCTCCTCGCTGATGACACCTTCCACGACCAACGCAAACAGCGCCGCATCAAAGGTCTGCATCCCAAGCTCGGCAGACTTCTCCATGATCGCCTTCAGTTCCCCCAACTCGTTGCGGCGAATCAGATCCTCGACCGTCGGCGTACCCAGCATCACCTCGACCGCCGCTCTGCGCTGCCCGTCCAGGGTGCGTACCAGTCGTTGCGATACAAACGCTTTAAGGTGGTTACCCAACGCATGCAACAGCTGCGGGCGTCGCTCTTCGGCAAACATGTTGATAATCCGATCCAGCGCCTGGTTGGCGTTGTTGGCGTGCAACGTGGAAAGCACCAGATGCCCGGTTTCGGCAAATGCCAAGGCGTGTTCCATGGTTTCGCGGTCACGGATTTCTCCGATCAGCACGACGTCCGGCGCCTGGCGCAGGGTGTTTTTCAGAGCTGCATGAAAGCTGCGCGTGTCGACACCGACTTCACGCTGATTGATGATCGACAGCCTGTGCCGATGGATGTACTCGATCGGGTCTTCGATGGTGATGATGTGCCCGGTGCTGTGGCGGTTGCGGTGATCAATCAAGGCTGCCAGCGAGGTCGACTTGCCCGAGTCGGTGGCGCCGACAAACAGGATCAAGCCTTGTTTGAGCATCACCGTTTCGAGGAGTACCGGCGGCAGTTTCAAGTCTTCGAAACGCGGAATGTCGAGTTTTACATTGCGAATGACGATCGACACATCGTTGCGTTGCTTGAAGATATTGACCCGAAAGCGGCCAATCCCGGCTCGGGAGATCGCCAGATTCATTTCCAGATCCCGGTCGAACTCTCGGCGCTGCTCGGCGTCCATCAGTGAGGTCGCCATGGCGGCAATTTCACCGGATTTGAAGGGTTCGTCGCTTAATGCCGTCAGTACACCGTCTACCCTTACACTGGGCGGCGCGGCGGTAGACAGGAACAGGTCAGAACCCTGTAAGTTGGACAAACGAGATAACAGTGCATCGATTTCCATGGCAAAAAGCACCCGCGAAGCATTCAATGAGCAGAATTGGCCGCCGTCGTGACGCGACGAGCCATACAGCGTCTATAGCCTGCAACAATGATAGACGCCGTCTCACCGACCGACGCTCAGGATTGATGTGATGAACGCTGCACCGACCAACGACGACGCGCAGGCACTGATCGCCCGCACCGACTGGAGCCGCAGTCCACTGGGCGCGGCAGGAACCTGGCCGCAGAGCCTGCGTACCGCGGTGGATATCGTGATTCACTCGCCGATGCCGATGCTGTTGTTGTGGGGGCCGCAACTCACGCAAATTTATAACAACGGCTTCGCCCTGCTCGCCGGCAACAAACATCCCCACGCTTTCGGACAGCCTGCGCACCTTATATGGCCGGAACTTCGAGACTTCACTGACCCGATTTACAGCGCCGTCCTGCTAGGCCAGGTACGCACCTACAGTGAACGACGCTTCACCCTGCAGCGCGACGGTAAAGACACCGACTTCTGGCTGGATCTGACCTACAGCCCGATCCGCGATGAAAACGCGCAGGTCGCCGGAATTCTGGTTACGGCGATCGAAACCAATGAGCGCCGACGTATCGCCCTGGAGTTGCAGCAGCGCTCCGACGACAGCCTCAAGGCTCAGCGCGAAACAGAAGAGCGCTTGCAACTGGCCCTCGCCGCGACAGATGCGGTCGGTACCTGGGACTGGGATATCGGCGAAGACCGCTTCATTGCCGACGCCCACTTCGCCCAATTGCACGGCATTGATCCGTCTCGCGCCGCGCAATTGCCCATCAGTGATTACCTGCACGGTGTCCATCCTGAAGACCGTGCGCTGGTGGCTCGCAGCATCAAACATTGCATCACCCACGGCACCGAATATGCCGAGGAATACCGCTTGTTGCTGCCCGGCGGTGAGCAACGCTGGGTGTTTGCCCGCGGCCGCTGCTACAAGGATCACCATGGCCGGCCGGTGCGTTTTCTCGGTGCGGCGCTGGACTTGACCGAGCGCAAACACACCGAACAAGCGTTGCGCCAGAGTCAGACAGAACTGCAGCTGATCATCAACGCCATGCCGATCCTGATCAGTTATGTCGACCACGAAGAACGCTTTCGCCTCAATAATGCGGCTTATCTGGACTGGTACGGCCTCACACCCCAAGAGCTGTGCGGCCGAACCATTCGAGAAGTGATCGGAGAGGAAGCGTATTTCCTGCGCGCGCCGTATATCGCCGAAGCACTCGCCGGTCGATCCTGTTCGTTCAGCCTGTACACGCCCCACCGCGACGGCAGCAGCCGCCATGCCCTGATGAATTACCTGCCGCGCCACGGTGCGGACGGTTCGGTCAACGGCTTCTACATCTTTGTGATCGACGAATCCGAGCGCAAGAAAACCGAAGAAGCCCTGCGTAACCTCAATGAAACCCTTGAAGAGCGTGTCAGCGCCCGCACCGAGCAATTGGCCCAGGCCAATCAGCGTTTGCAGAACGAGATGTTCGAACGCGAGCGCGCTGAAGATGCGTTGCGCCATGCGCAGAAGATGGAGGCGGTCGGACAGCTTACCGGCGGCATTGCCCACGACTTCAACAACATGCTCACCGGGATCATCGGCAGCCTCGACCTGATGCAGCGCTACATCGCCAACGGTCGCGCCAGCGAGATCGGCCGCTTTACCGAAGCCGCCGTCGCCTCGGCGAACCGTGCGGCCGCCTTGACTCACCGGTTGCTGGCGTTCTCGCGGCGGCAATCGCTGGATCGCAAGCAACTGAACGTCAACGAACTCATTCACTCGCTGGAAGACCTGATCCGCCGCACCAAGGGCGATCCAATCGACCTCAAGTTACAGTTGGCCGATGACTTGTGGCCGGTGAGCACTGACATCAGTCAATTGGAAAACGCCCTGTTGAATCTGGTGATCAACGCCCGCGATGCCATGCCTGAGGGCGGTGACTTGCTGATCGAAACGGCAAACGTCTTCCTCGACGGCAGCGACATCACCACCCTCGAACCGGTCAAGGCCGGCGATTACCTGATGCTGGCGGTCAGCGATAACGGCACGGGAATGACGCCATCGGTCAGGGCCAAGGCGTTCGATCCCTTCTTCACCACCAAACCGATCGGCCAGGGCACCGGGCTCGGCCTGTCGATGATTTACGGTTTTGCCCAGCAATCGGGTGGGCATGTCAGCCTCGACAGCTTGCCCGGCCAAGGCACCTGCGTGCGTCTGTACTTGCCGCGAATGGTTGGCCTGGAAGCGGAACGTCTGCCAGTCGAGCCCACCGAGCCGCAACCCGCCACGGCCACCGGTGAATCCGTGGTGGTGGTCGAAGACGACCCGGCGGTGCGCATGCTGGTGCTCGATCTGCTCAAGGAGTTGGGCTATCAGGCGCACGAAGCCGAGGACGCCCGGGTGGCCCTGCCGTTGCTCGAATCCGATCTACGGGTGGACCTGCTGGTTACCGACGTCGGCCTGCCGGGCATGAATGGTCGCCAACTCGCGGAAATCGCCCGTCAGCATCGCCCGGGCCTCAAAGTATTGTTCATGACCGGTTATGCGCAGAAAGCCGCCGAACGCCAGGGCTTTCTCGAGGACGGCATGGACATGGTGGCGAAACCGTTTTCCATCGAGCTATTGGCCAGCAAGATCCGCGCGATGATCAGCCAAACCTCTTGAGTTGAGGCATAATCCGCGCCCCGCCTTCACCCCGTTATCAGGTATCGCAAGATGAAAGCCCAAGCCCGCCACATTCTGGTGAAAACCGCCGAAGAGGCCGAACAGCTCAAACAACGTATCGCCAAGGGCGAAGCGTTTGATGTGTTGGCCAAGAAATTTTCCACCTGCCCGTCCGGCAAACGCGGCGGTGATCTGGGTGAAGTGCGACCGGGGCAGATGGTGGGGGCGATTGATGCGGTGATTTTCAAGAAGCCGCTGCGTACGGTGCATGGACCGATCAAGAGCAAGTTTGGTTATCACTTGGTGCAGGTTTTCTATCGCGATTGACCACTGCTCCCCCCACCGGTAGGAGCTGCCGAAGGCTGCGATCTTTTGATCCTGTTTTTTACAATCGAGATCAAGAGATCGCAGCCTTCGGCAGCTCCTACAGGGGTTGTATTTCAATCGTTGGGGATAAGTGCTCCCGGCACTTGAATCACCCGGCTTGCCAACCTATGCCCCGCGTCGGCCGCGTCGGCGGGACTGCCACCCATCAAACGACTGGCCAGATACGCCGCACTGAAAGAATCCCCCGCCGCCGTGGTGTCCACGACCTTCTCGACCTTCTGCGCCGGCACTTCAAACGCTTCACCGTCACAGCGAATCAGGCATGCCTCGGCGCCGCGCTTGAGCACCACTTCCGGCGTGCCGATCTGCGCGTAAGCGTCGAACACCGCATCGCAATCGGCAAAACCAAACAGCGCCTGCTCGTCATCCACCGTCAGCAACGCCAGATCGATGTGCGGCAACACGCTGCGATAGGCCGCCCGCGCGTCTGCCAGTGACGCCCACAAACGTGGTCGGTAGTTATTGTCGAAGACAATCCGTGCATCCCGCTGACGCGCTTCGATCAACACCTGAATCAATCTTTCGCGGCCCTGCGCACCGAGCACGGCCAGGGTGATGCCGCTGAAGTACAGCACGTCGTAATCCGGCAACGCGGCCAGAATCGGCTCGGCGGCCGGGGTGGTGAAGCAATCGCGCACAGCCGCTTCGTTGCGCCAGTAGAGAAAGCGCCGTTCGCCGTTGGCGTCAGTCTGGATGCAATACAAGCCCGGCAAGCGACCGGGCAGGCGCTGCACCAGGTCAAGGCCAATACCTTCGCTGGTCCAGATCTGGCACATGGTGTCGCTGAAACTGTCATCGCCCAGCGCCGTGACGTAATCGACCTGAGCCTTGTCGCCCAAGGCGCGAGACAGGTAGACGGCAGTGTTGAGCGTGTCGCCGCCAAAGCTCTGCTGCAGGCTGCCATCGGCGCGTTGCTGGAGTTCGATCATGCATTCGCCTATCAGGGCGATGCGCGGGGCGTTGGGGCCCAAGGGGCTGAGGGTGGTCATTGTGTGGTGTCTCTGCTGATTCACGGGTGTCTGGTCTGGCCTCATCGCTGGCAAGCCAGCGATGATCACTACTCGGTTTCGAGTCTTAGAAACAGGTTTCCATGCTCTCGATCACCGACAACTGCTCATCCACCAGCAACCCCACGCGCCACTTATCAAAGGTCAGGCACGGGTGCGAAGTACCAAAGGAAACGATGTCGCCGACGCGCAGTTCAACGCCCGGCGCCACGGTCATGAACGCGTGCTGATCCATCACCGCTGTCACCTTGCATGCACTGACATCATCGCCCTCCGCCGGCAACACGCCTGCCTTGTAACGCAGCAGCGGCACCGGCAGCCCGGCATCGAACGCCACATCACGCTTGCCCAGGGCAATCACCGCAAACCCCGGTTCCGGCATCGACTGTACGTGCGCCCAGACTTCCAGCGCCGGCCGCAGGCCTTCATGCAAATCGCTACGACGATCGAGCACGCAGCACTGCGCTTCTTTGTAGATGCCATGGTCGTGTGCCACGTAGCTGCCCGGACGCAACACACTGAGGAAGCGGCCGCCAGCGTTCTGCGCTTCGAACGATTCGGCGATCAGGTCATACCACGCCGAGCCCGAAGCGGTGATGATCGGCTTGGGAATGGCAAACGCCCCGCTGTTCTGCAATTGCACCGCCAGACGCACCAGCGACGCGGCGAACGCGCGAATGCCGCTGACCGCGTGATCACCGTGAATCACGCCTTCGTAACCTTCGATACCGGTAAGCGCCAACGAAGGTTGCGCGTTAATCGCTTTGGCCAGCTCAATGACTTCCTGCTCGCTGCGGCACCCGCAACGACCACCGACCACGCCGTATTCGATCATCACGTTGAGCTTCACGCCGCGCGAAGCAAAGTAGGCGCCGAGGTCGGCAACGTTGTCCGGATGATCGACCATGCAATGGAAATCGAACGACGGATCGGCCAGCAGATCGGCAATCAGCGCCATGTTCGGCGTGCCGACCAATTGGTTGGCCATCAGCACGCGACGCACGCCGTGGGCATATGCCGCGCGGGTCTGGGTAGCGCTGGCGAGGGTGATGCCCCAGGCGCCGGCGTCGAGCTGACGCTTGAACAGTGCCGGAGTCATGCTGGTCTTGCCGTGCGGTGCGAGTTCCGCGCCGCTGTCGCTGACGAACTTCTGCATCCAGCGAATGTTGTGCTCCAGCGCCTCGCGGTGCAGCACCAGCGCCGGCAGGCTGACGTCTCGTACCAGGTGCGCGCCGATGGCGGCATCGCCCTTTTCCACAGCAGTATTGATGGCAGTCGTCATGGTCAAACTCCTCGCATTCATTCGCGGCGCAGACAGCCGCGGTTATTCGTTGATTCGCCGGGCGAGGCTGTTGGCACTCTCGATCAGAACCCGGCGATAGTCGTTGTAATTGTTCTTCGCATCGGCCCGTGGGGCGACGATGCACAGGGTGCAGATTGCAACGCCGGAAGGGTCTTTGACCGGTGCCGCGAAGCAATGGGTGAAGGTGTCGGCAACACTGTCGAAAGAGAAAAACCCATCGATGCCGGCCTGACGGATTTCTGCCAAAAACCGCTCCAGCGGCAGGCGTTCACCGTCGGGCAGGATGTAGTCGTCTTCGTCGATGAGGTCGATGATTTGCTGATCGCTCAGGTGCGCGAGCAGCAAGCGCCCGGACGCGGTCCATGGGATCGGCGCGTTCTCGCCGATATCAGAGGAAATGCGGAAGTGCCGCTCGCCCTCCTTCATCAGCGCCACGGTGTATTTGCGCCCGTTGAGCAGGCACATCTGCGCGGTTTCGCGAGTCTGGCTGACGATCTCCTGCAAGGCGTGATCGGCTTCGCGGCTGAGGTCGAAATGGCGCAAATGCGCCTGACCGAGGAAGTACAGCTGCCGGCCGAGATAGACGTGACCGTCCTTGCCCACCGGTTCCAGGATTCGCCGCTCCAGCAACGAGGCGACCAGTTCATAGACCGTGGATTTCGGGCTGCCGATGCCGTTGGCGATGTCATTCGGACGCAGCGGCTGGCCGACTTCCTTGAGGAAATCGAGGATATCGAACGCCCGGTCCAGACCTCGGGCCCTGCGTTTGATGGTGTCTTCGGTCATTTCAGTGGTTCCCATTCAAAGTCGCCGGGAGTTTACCGAGAGTATTGCATCGCTTGGTAGGCCACTTTCGCGAGCAGGCTCGCTCCCACAGGGGATTGCATTTCAAATGTGGGAGCGAGCCTGCTCGCGAAGAAGTCAGCACAGATTTCAGGCCTTCTTCTTGTAAGCAATGCAATCAATCTCAACCTTGCAATCCACCATCATGCTCGCTTGCACACACGCCCGCGCCGGAGCGTGTTCCGGTTTGAAGTACTCGCCGAAGACTTTGTTGAAACTGCTGAAATCACGCGGATCGTCCAGCCACACGCCGGCACGCACCACATCTTCCAGGCCATAACCGGCCTCTTCGAGAATCGCGATCAGGTTCTTCATGGTCTGGTGCGTCTGCTCGACGATGCCGCCAACAATAATCTCTCCATCCACTGCCGGCACCTGGCCGGACACGTGCAGCCAGCCATCCGCTTCAACGGCGCGGGCGAATGGACGAGGCTGACCACCAGCGGCGGTGCTGCCGGTACCGTAACGCGTAATGCTCATGGGTGTTTCTCCTGATTACAAAAGTGAAAATTCAGAACCGCGTGCTTTTCAGAAACTCAGCCAGACGCGGTGATTGCGGGCGTTCGAACAGCTCCTTGGGAGGCCCCTGCTCTTCGATCCGCCCTTGGTTCATGAAAACGATTTTGTCCGAGACCTCGAAGGCGAAACGCATCTCGTGGGTCACCAGCAACATGGTCATGCCGTCTTCGGCCAGGCCCTTGATCACGTTGAGCACTTCGCCGACCAACTCCGGGTCGAGGGCTGAAGTGACTTCGTCGAACAGCATCAGGCTCGGGTTCATCGCAATCGCCCGGGCGATGGCCACGCGCTGTTGCTGACCGCCGGACAACTGACCGGGAAAGTGATTGCGCCGTTCCAGCAGGCCGACCCGCTCCAGCCATTTCTCGGCCAGCACCACGGCTTCATCCTTGTGCATCTTTTTCACCTTGAGCAGTCCCAGGGTGACGTTCTGCAATGCGCTCAGATGCGGGAACAGATTGAACTGCTGGAACGCCATGCCGGTCATGGCGCGATGGCGAGCGATGACTTTTTCACCATGGCGCACGCGTTTGCCGTTGACCTCCTCATAGCCGATCGATTCGCCCTCAAGCAGGATCTGCCCGCCCTGGAACTCTTCGAGCATGTTCACGCAGCGCAGCAGGGTGGTCTTGCCGGAACCGCTGGAGCCGATCAGCGTGACGACGTTGCCGCGTTGCATGCTCAGGTCGACGCCTTTAAGCACCTCCACCGTGCCGTACTGTTTGTGCAGGCCACGGATGTCCAGCAGTGGCTGGCCGTTTTGAACGTTGGAAACTTGAGCTTCAGTCATGGCAAGGCCACCCGCTTTTCAATGTGCCGGCCGAGTAATTCGATGCCGAAGTTGATGACGAAGAACAGAAAACCGGCGAACAGATAGAACTCCAGGGTCATGAAGTTCCGGGCGATGATCTGTTGAGTGCTGAGCAGCAATTCGGCGACGCCGATCACCGAAAGCAAGGTCGATGCCTTGACGATTTCGGTTGACGAGTTGACCCAGGTCGGCAGGATCTGCCGCAGTGCCTGGGGCAACAGCACATAGCCGAGGGATTGGTAAAACGTCAGGCCGATGGCCTTGCTGGCTTCCATCTGCCCACGGGGCAACGCCTGCAACGCACCACGCACGATCTCGGCGACGTGAGAGCCACAGAACAGCGTCAGCCCCAACGCGCCGGCCTGAAACGCGCTGATCTGCCAGCCGATCGCCGGCGCCATGTAGAAGCAGGCCAGGACCAGCACAAACACCGGGGTACCGCGAATAATGTCGACGTAAAAGCGGAACGGTGCGCGCATCCAGAACTTGCCGTAGGTCAGCACCAGACCGGCAAACACACCGAGAATCGTGCCGAACAGAATCGCCAGCGCCGAGGCCTGCACACTGGTCAGAAAGCCTTGCCAGAGTGGCTCGCGCGCCACCCACAATTCATGCAACCAACTGGGGGATTCGTACATCGCAGCCTCCTATCGGCGGATCGCCAGACGCTGCTCGAGATACCGCAGCAGCATGGCAATGAGGTAACAGGCCGCGACATACAGCGCCGTGGTCACCAGCCAGGTTTCGATCACCCGGTAGCTTTCGACGTTGATCTTGCGCGCGTAATAGGTCAGCTCCGGCACCGCAATTGCAGCGGCCAGCGAGGTGTCCTTGAACAGCGAAATGAAGTTGTTCGACAGCGCCGGCAACACGTTGCGCAGCATCACCGGCACGGTGACGTAGGCCTTGACCTGCCATTCGCCGAGGCCGATCGCCAGCCCGGCTTCGCGCTGACCTTTCGGAATGCTGAGCAAACCACCTCGGAACACTTCGGTCAGGTACGCCCCGGCATACAGCGACAGGGTGATGATGAACGACGGAATCTTGTCCAGGCGGATGCCCAGGCTCGGCAAGGCAAAATAGATCAACAGAATCAACACCAGAATCGGCGTGTTACGGACCACCGTGACGTACACCGAAGCCAACACCCGCAAGGCGCGATGCTTTGACAGCAAGGCAAACGCCATCAGCAGGCCGATCACGCAGCCGATGGCGATCGACACCAGCGCCAGTTCGAGGCCCAGACCGAGCCCCGCCAGCAAGGAGTCGAAATCGCGCCACACGGCGGCAAAGTTCAACTGATAGTTCATGGTCAGCAGTACCTTGAGCGGGGCGCGTTATCGGCGCCCCACTCTCACGGGATCATTTGAATTCGACAGGGAAACCGATGGCTGGGGACGGCAGATCCACACCAAACCACTGCTTGAACGACGCCGCGTAAGTCGGGAATTCAACGCCGGTCATGGCTTCATGCAGCGCGGTGTTGACGAAGTTCAGCCAGTCCTGATCGCCGCGTTTAACCGCGCAAGCGTAGGTCTGTGGGCTCCAGGCGTAGGCCGGGCTGCGGTAGCGGCCAGGGTTCTTCACCATCAGGTATTTGACCGAGGACTGATCGGTGGCTGCGGCATCGGCGCGGCCGGAGTTCACCGCCTGATACATCAGATCGACGCTGTCGTACTGATCGACCTTGGCCTTGGGCAGTGCCTGGTGCACCAGTTCCTCGGCATAGACGTTTTGCAGCACGGCCACGATGACGCTGTCGCCGGCAGCCTGCAGGTCTTCGATTTCCTTGTACTTGCTGTTGTTCGGCAGCAACAGGCCGACGCCTTCGCGGTAATACGGCAGGGTGAAGGCGACTTGCTGGGCGCGGCTGGCGGTTACAGTGATGAACTGGCAGCTCATGTCGACCTTGTCGGTGAGCAGATTGGGAATCCGTGCATCGGACGACTGAACGACGAACTCGACTTTGCTCGGATCGTTGAACAGACCTTTGGCCACCATCCTGGCGATGTCGATATCAAACCCCTGCAACTTGCCGTCCGCGCCCTGAAAGTGCCACGGCGCATTGGTGCTGCCAGTACCCACAATCAGTTTCCCACGGGCCAGAACACTGTCGAGTTTGCTGTCGGCTGCCTGGGCCATACCCATGACAGCGGACGAAGCCGCAAGAACAAAAACACACGCTTTAAACAAGGAAGGTCGGCGATGCATGGCAAGCACTCCAGGATGATGTTTATTCCGCTATACCGGAACACGGTTTGTTACTACGGAATAGACAGCAGAAAGTGTGCCACAGGATTCGCGAGGAATCTGCAACGGATTGAAATGTTCGGGGAATCAAAGGGATACAAGAGTCGCACAAGAAGGTGTCTAGCGAGGTGCCTCCACCGTGCGCTACCGCAGGCCACACATTGCGGGTAGCGGGGCCACATCTCGGTGCAACATTATTGAAACTGCACACCGGGTTTGCGCTGTCACCTGTCAACTCTGACAGTAGATCAACGCCTTGCGGAGTATTACCGTCAACCCAGTCGACATCACCAGTGCAACGAGGTTGATATGCGCCCTGCAACAAAGCTTCCAGACCTGCCCGACACCTACCGCAAAGCCCTGAAGACCTGGCGGCCGGTAATCCTGTATTTCGCCAACGAACACTGCCCTGCCTGCGAATGGGCCGGGCCGATTTTTCGTCAGATTGCCGAGCCGTACCGGCATCGCGCCAATATCTACATGCTTAACACCAGCGAATCGCCGCGCCATCCACAGGTGACTGGCACGCCGACGGTGCTGTTCTACCAGGACGGCAGGCTGGTGAAAAAACTCAAGGGGATTGGCACTGAAGAAACGTTGGCGGCTGACTTCGCCCGGCACATTGGCAAAACCAAGGCACCAATGGTGCTGCGTAAGCAGCGGCATGATTTGAGTTGGCTTCGACGCACCTTGAGAAGCTATTGCAGCATCCCGCGTGCGCAGTCACTTCGACACCACGCGATATCCCTGTAGGAGCTGCGGCACGCTGCGATCTTTTGATTTTGTTTTTTAAGATCAAAAGATCGCAGCGTGCCGCAGCTCCTACAAGGGAGATTCGTGTTTACGCGGCCTCACGCACCAACAACACCCGCGTCACCCGCCGCTCTTCCACAGCCTTGACGGTCATCTGCCAGCCCGCATATTCCAGACGATCACCCATCATCGGCAGCCGATCCAGCAAGCTCATCACCAATCCGGCCATGGTCTGGTAATCCTCGGTTGGCTCGGCGCCAAAACCGGTACGCTGGCGAACACGCGCCAGGTTCAATGCGCCACTGACCATGAAGCCGCCCTGCTCCTCGACTACGTCCGGGCCTTCGATTTCGCTGGCATCGGGCAACTCGCCGGCAATCGATTCGAGAATGTCGGTCATGGTCAACACGCCGACAAAGTCGCCGAATTCATTGACTACAAAGGCAATGTGGGTCGACGCCGCGCGCATCTGTTCCAGCGCGTTGAGGATCGAGTAGCTGTCGAGCAGATTGATGGTCTTGCGCGCCAAGTGCTCCAGATTCGGCTCAGCGCCGGCCAGGTACTCCTTGAGCAATTCCTTCTTGTGCACGAAGCCTAAGGGTTCATCCACAACACCATCGCGAATCAGCGGCAGACGCGAGTAGGACGAGTGCATCAACTTCGTCCGGATCGCCTCGGCATCGTCAGCCAGATCGATAGTGTCGACGTCGGCGCGCACGGTCATCAGGCTGCGGATCGGCCGCTCGGCCAATTGCAGCACGCCACTGATCATCACCCGCTCACGACGGTCGAACAGCTCCGTGCTTGGCGCATCACCGTCGTCCAACAGGTCGGAAAGCTCTTCACCGACCTCCTCCACCGCCAGTTTGCGCCCGCCAAGCAAGCGCAGCACCGCGTGCGCCGTGCGTTCGCGCATCGGGCGCAGGCCCTGCATCGAGCGTTTGCGTCGGGCACGGGCGATCTGGTTGAACACCTCGATCAAGATCGAGAAACCGATGGCCGCGTACAGATAGCCTTTCGGGATGTGGAAGCCCAGGCCTTCGGCGGTCAGGGCAAAACCGATCATCATCAGGAAGCCCAGACACAGCATGATCACGGTCGGGTGCGCGTTGACGAAGCGGGTCAGCGGCTTGCTCGCGACAATCATCAGGCCAATGGAGATGATCACCGCGATCATCATCACCGCCAATTCATCGACCATGCCCACAGCGGTAATCACTGCGTCCAGCGAGAACACGGCGTCGAGCACGACGATCTGCGCGACGATCGGCCAGAACAGCGCATAAGCGGTGTTGCTTGAGCGCTCGCCGACATGGCCTTCCAGCCGTTCGTGCAACTCCATGGTGGCCTTGAACAACAGGAACACACCACCGAACAGCATGATCAGGTCACGGCCGGAGAAGCTCTTGTCAAACACCTCGAACAGCGGCTGCGTGAGGGTGACCAGCCAGGAAATACTCGCCAGCAGGCCCAGGCGCATGATCAGTGCCAGCGACAGGCCGATGATGCGCGCGCGATCACGCTGATGCGGCGGCAGTTTGTCCGCGAGGATTGCGATGAACACCAGGTTGTCGATACCCAGCACCAGTTCCAGCACGATCAATGTCAACAAGCCCAACCAGGCCGTGGGATCCGCTAACCATTCCATAAAACGTCTCGATCTCTCTTAAGTGAATTCAGGCTGCCGGACACGGCAAAGCGCAACGCGAAGGCTCTGGGGCCGCGTTATCAACAATAGACGGGTGTCGGAAAACCGGATGCTGCGAGTGCGTCAAGACCGCGCCATAGCGCGAGGGGAATGGATAACTGGGAGGCTCCGAGAGGGTGTTCATGTAGATCCTGAATAAAAAAAGGCCTTGAAGCGTACAGCCTGAAGTGACTTTTCCTACAGCCTCAAATCATTTCAAAATCTGTATTACCTGCCAGGGCGACACTTCAACGTCCGGCAAAACGCAATCGCGACAACTGCCGCAAATCCCCATCGACGTAATAATCCTGGGTCCAGCGATCATCCACCGCCAACGGATTCACTTGCTTCAACGCCAGTTTCTTCGCGAAGTAACGAAACCGGTAATGTTCGTAAAACCGCAGCAGCTCGAGGCCATAACGATCCGCCAGATCGGTGTCGCCGCGAATGATCAGGTAGTTTTCGTCATTGCCGTTGCTGGCCGAGGCACTGAAGTTGTGGCTGCCGCTGATAATAGTCGGCGTGTCCGTCGTGAAGTCGATGACCACCGCTTTGGTATGCACCAGCAGATTGCCCTTCTGGCCCTTCATGTTCTCGCGCAGCCAGCCTTCCAGCCCCGTGTTGAGCAATGCGGTGGCGGCGAATTCGGCGCTGCGGTCGGCGTGAAAACCGGTGATTCGGCTGGTGGTGTTTTGCAGGCCGTAACGCAGGATGTCGTCGTGTGGCTGGCCGAGCAAAGCATTGAGAATCGCGTCAGGCAAGACGAACGCAGTGACGAACAGGACATCCTTCTTCGCCGCTTCGATGATCTCGACGAACTCGCGTAGATCGCCGCCGCCGGTGCGTGGCGAGAACCCGGCAAACAGCGACTGCGAAGCGTCCATCGGGTTGTGTTCGGTGATCCAGTCACGGGTGGCACCGAGATCATCGGGATCGTCCCAGATCCTTTCGAAAATCCGCAGATAGCTCGAACTCACGGGAGCGTCATCAAGCACATGCACCACATTCGCCTGTCGATAAACGCCATTGGCGGTGAAATTGGTGCTGCCGCACAACACGGCTTGCGGTTGGCGCTGTCCCGCTGCGTCGAGTCGGCTGAGGACGATGAATTTGTTGTGGAAGATGTTGTGCGTCACCCGCCCACGTTTGCTCGTCGCCGGCAGTTTCGCCAGACTCGCCTCGTTGATTGTGGTGTCTTCGTCGTCGACTCGGGCGTGATACAGCACTCGAATCTGCACACCCCGCGCAAATGCCCCGTTAACCGCCTCGACGATGGCTTTCAACTGATACTCATAAATGGCGATGTCCAGCGCCCACTGACCATCAACCGCCCGTTGGATAAAACCCCGCAAACGCCCGAGCAAGCCGTTCTCCAGCCATTGCCGTGGCGCATCCGGCCAGGCTTCGATGGGCATGTTTTTGTTGGCGCTGATCTGAGCATCAAGATCGGGAAATTTGCGCTGGAACGCCTGGCTGGCAGCGACCGCACGGTTGAAGATCACGCTTTGGTTGGCCGGGTGACCGTCGTCTGAACTGATCGTCAGCTCAAGCGACTCCCCCAGTTGCAGCGCATCGGGCGTGCCATAAGCCAGGTGAACGCGATAGTGAATCGTCATCCCCGGATTGACCGCGTAATCGGCCCAACGGAATTTTTGCAGCGGGGCTTTATCGCTCGGCGTGGCGTGAAACTGCGGGAAAGTGTGGGCTTTGCCGGGGAACGTCAGGCTGTTGAAGAGGAACAGCCACGGCTTGGCGCCTTGCTGCTTTTCGATGGCGAACCCTAGCAAGCCTTTGCGACGCGGCTCCGCGAGGTCCATCGCCAACAGCACGCCATTGGTGCCGGCGTAGGCTTTGACGCGGAAATCGTCTTGAGGATTGCTGACCAGTACTCGCATCGCTCACTCTTTGTGATTGGGCTGGGGTGGAGCATAGAGCAGTGATGCAAATTGTGGTGTTCGGCCCTGAAACCAAGGCGATACATTCGCGAGCAAGCTCGCGAGGAGGCCTGTCCAGGCATTGAAGATCTCAGACCGAAACCAGCTCATCGATATGCCGATACTCCGCCTCCAGCGCCGCCGCCAGATCCTTCGCCCGTCCCAACCGGATCGGCCCACGCTCGATATCGATCAACAGCCCCGGACACCCCAGCGCCGGTAATCCCGACCACGCCTTCAAACGTCCATCCGTCACTACCAGCAACCGCTGTTGCTCGGCGGGAAAGCGCTTGCGCCGCACCGTCAGCCATTGCTGCGCCTGATTCAGCGCTGCCAGCAACGGCGTACCGCCGCCCGCGCCCAATTCATCAAGCCAGATGCGTAAACCGCTGGACGCCTTCAAACCCTGCACCTGCCATTTCGGCGCCGCACCACTGGCGGTCAACAACGCCAAACGCGCGCGCTGGCGATAGGCGTCATCGAATAGTTGCGCAAGCAGACCTTTGGCATCGCTCAGTGCGTTATGACGGCGCGTTGAGGCCGAGGCATCGACGATCACCAGCCACAACTCATGGGGCGAACGCGTGCGCAGTTGAAACAGCAGATCTTCACGGCTTTGCGGACGGCCATTGAGCAGCGTTCCCGGCCAGTTCACCGAGCCACTGCGGGCTGCATGACGTTTGCCCTGGCGTCCGTTGTCGAGTTGTCCGGCACGGGGTCTGGCATTCGCCCCCGCGTCGGACCGGGGGCGAATGCCTACATCTTTTTTGGCCAGCTCGGCACTTCACGACGGCTGCCGGTGGCAAGCGCTGAAGCCGGCATGTCGCCCCACTGGCCCTGCCCTTCGTTCGGGTTGGCCTGCGCGTTGGCTGGGGATTGCGCGGGTTGTTGCTGAGGACTCGACGGGGTTTGTTCACGACGACGATGGCGCAAGGCAAATTCGGCCACGGCGTCGATATCTTCTTCGCCGATCACTTCAGCTCCTCGCCATGCCGCGTGAGCGCGGGCAGCGCGCAACCACACCAGATCCGCGCGCAAACCATCGACGCCAGCGGCAAAACAACGCTCGGTGATTTGCGCCAGCGCCGCATCATCCAGAGGAATATCGGCCAAGGTGACTCGGGCATGTTCACAACGTTCGCGAAGGGTTTGTTGCTCGGTTTCCCAAAGCGCGCAGAACGCTTGCGGGTCGCTATCGAAGTCGAGACGACGACGGATGATCTGCCCACGCTCGGTCGGTGCGGTGTGGCCACTGAGGGCGACATTCAGACCAAAGCGGTCGAGCAGTTGCGGGCGCAACTCACCCTCTTCCGGGTTCATGGTGCCGATCAGGACGAACTTCGCCGAATGCCGATGGGAGATGCCGTCGCGCTCGATCAGGTTGGTGCCGCTGGCAGCGACATCGAGCAGCAGATCCACCAAGTGATCAGGCAACAAGTTGACTTCATCGACGTAGAGCACGCCGCCATCGGCCTTGGCCAGCACACCGGGGGAAAACTGCGCGCGACCGTCGCTCAGGGCCGCGTCGAGATCGAGCGTACCGACCAGCCGCTCTTCGGTGGCGCCCAGCGGTAGCGTGACGAACTGGCCGCTGGCGAGCAGATCCGCCAAGCCTCGCGCCAGAGTGGTTTTAGCCATCCCGCGTGGGCCTTCGATGAGTACGCCGCCGATTTTCGGGTCGATGGCGGTGAGGCACAGGGCGAGTTTCAGATCGTCGGCGCCGACCACGGCGGAGAGTGGGAAATGTGGGGTGTCGGTCATTTGGATTGATCTCTGTCGTGGTCGTCGGTGTTCTTGAGAGTTTTGGTGTGTCAGGTGGAGTTGCCCTCACCCTAGCCCTCTCCCAGTGGGAGAGGGAACTGACCGAGGTGCTCTTTCAAGGTCCACCGACCTGAACTGTCGAGTCGAACTCAAGTTTTGAACGCCCTGCAAATCGGCTCCCTTTCCCCCTCTCCCCCTTGGGGGAGAGGGCTGGGGTGAGGGGGTGGCTTTATTGAAGCGCTACATGTCTTCTTCTATATCCAGCAACAAATTCTCAAGCGCCTCTTTATAGGCCCCCGGCTCCTGCCACATCCCGCGCTGCTGCGCTTCCAGCATGCGCTCGGTCATGTCACGAAGCGCGTGCGGGTTATGCTCACGAACAAAATCCCGCGTTGCCGGATCGAGCAGATAGGCATCGGCCAGCAGCGCGTACTGGTGATCGTCGATCAACTGCGTGGTGGCATCGAAGGCAAACAGGTTATCCACCGTCGCCGCCATTTCGAACGCGCCTTTATAGCCGTGACGCTTGACCCCGTCGATCCATTTTGGATTCGCCGCCCGCGAGCGGATTACCCGGTTCAGCTCTTCTTTCAGAGTGCGGATCTTCGGCAGATCCGGCTGGCTGTGATCGCCGTGATAACTGGCCGCCGCTTCGCCCCGCAAAGTCTCGACGGCAGCGAGCATGCCGCCCTGGAACTGGTAATAGTCGTTGGAATCGAGCAAGTCGTGCTCGCGGTTGTCCTGGTTTTGCAGAACCGCTTGTACCTGACTCAGGCGCTGGACGAATTGTTCGCGAGCAGCGGTGCCCTCATCAGAACCGCCATAAGCGTAGGCGCCCCAGTTCAAGTAAACCTCAGCCAGATCCTCGCGACTCTGCCACAAACGACCGTCGATGGCGCCCTGCACGCCCGCGCCGTAGGCACCCGGTTTGGCGCCGAAGATTCGCCACCCGGCCTGACGCCGCGCAGCCTCTTCATCCAGACCCGATTGCAGCAGAGCCTCACGCTCAGCGCGCACCTTGGCGGCCAACGGGTTGAGATCATCCGGCTCGTCCAGCGCAGCCACCGCTTGCACGGCCGCATCGAACAAACGAATCAGGTTGGCAAACGCATCGCGGAAGAATCCTGAAACTCGCAACGTCACGTCGACCCGTGGTCGGTCCAGCAAACTCAGCGGCAGAATCTCGAAATCATCGACGCGCTGACTGCCGGTGGCCCACACCGGCCGCACGCCCATCAGCGCCATGGCCTGGGCGATATCATCGCCGCCGGTGCGCATGGTCGCGGTGCCCCACACCGACAGGCCTAGCTGACGCAAGTGATCGCCGTGATCCTGCAAGTGCCGTTCGAGAATCAGCGTGGCCGACTGGAAACCGATGCGCCACGCGGTGGTGGTCGGCAGGTTGCGCACGTCGACCGAGTAGAAGTTGCGGCCGGTGGGCAATACGTCGAGACGACCGCGACTTGGCGCGCCGCTCGGGCCGGCGGGGACGAAACGGCCGCTGAGGGCGTCGAGCAATCCGCGCATTTCCGCCGGGCCACAGGCGTCCAGGCGTGGGGCGACGACTTCACGCAGGTTGTCGATGATGGCGCTGACTTGCCCCCAACCCGCTTCCTGCAGGAGTGAGCCTGCTCGCGATAGCGGTGTTTCTGTGGAAGAGATGTCAGCTGACATAACGCCTTCGCGAGCAGCCTCACTCCTACAGGGGTTGTGCAGTGTCTTTGCGATCAACTCAGTGGCGAACAACTCCAGGCGCTCGCGGGTATCGCCGGCAGTACGCCAGACTTCATCGCTGACCGCTTGCAGTTCGACAGGACGCGGGCCCGTCCACGGATCAGCCAGTGCGCAATCGAGCGGATCAAACTCCAACTCAAACGCCTTGGCCAACGCCCGCAGCAGACTCGACTGCGCACCTTTGCCGTCGCCCCGAGGAATGCGCAGCAGCGCCAGCAAGGTATCGATGCGCAACCGCCCGCTCGGCGATTCGCCAAAGATGTGCAAGCCATCGCGGATCTGCGATTCCTTCAGATCACACAAATAGGTGTCGAGACGCGGCAGCCAGATCGCCGCATCGGCGTCGCTGTCCAGCGCCGCGTCGAGTTGCAGTTCACGGTCGATCTGCGTGTCACGCACCAGTTGCAGAATGTCCCGTTGCAACTCGCGGGCACGACGCGGATCAAGCAGTTGCGCCTCGTAATATTCGTCCGCCAGCAGTTCCAGATTACGCAGCGGCCCATAGGTTTCGGCGCGAGTCAGTGGCGGCATCAGGTGGTCGATGATCACCGCTTGCGTGCGCCGTTTGGCCTGGGCGCCCTCGCCCGGATCGTTGACGATAAATGGGTAGATGTTTGGCAGCGGCCCGAGCAACGCATCCGGCCAGCAGTTTTCCGACAGCCCCACGCCTTTGCCCGGCAGCCATTCGAGGTTGCCGTGCTTGCCGACGTGGATCACGCCGTGGGCGCCGTAGGTGTTGCGCAGCCAGAAATAGAACGCCAGATAACCGTGGGGCGGCACCAGATCCGGGTCGTGATAGACCGCGCTCGGATCGACCTGATAACCCCGCGCCGGCTGGATGCCAACGAAGGTCAGGCCAAAGCGCAGGCCGGCGATCATCATTCGCCCGTCGCGATACATCGGATCGTTTTGCGGCGAGCCCCAACGCGCGACTACCGCAGCGCGATTGGCCTCGGGGAGCGCGTTGAACATCAACAGATAGTCGTCCATCGCCAGACTTTGCTGGCATGGACGCAGATCAATCGTGTCGAGATCGTTGCTGACGCCGCCGAGCAATTGCTGAATCAACTCGGTGCCGGTATCCGGCAACTCTGCCGTGACCGGATAACCCTCAGCCTGCAATGCGCGAAGGATATTCAGCGCCGCCGCCGGCGTGTCGAGGCCGACGCCGTTACCGATGCGTCCGTCGCGGGTCGGGTAGTTGGCGAGAATCAGTGCAATCCGTTTCTCGGCATTCGGCACCCGCGCCAGATCGATCCAGCGGCGCGCCAGTTCGGCGACGAAATCCATGCGCTCGGGTTGCGCCCGATAGCAGACCACATCGGACTGGCTGCGCTCGCTGCGCCAGGCCAGATCCTTGAAGCTGATCGGCCGACTGATGATGCGCCCGTCAAGTTCCGGCAAGGCAATGTGCATTGCCAGATCGCGAGGGCCGAGGCCCTGCTCGCTGTCACGCCAGCCGGGTTCGTTGTCCTGGGCGCAGATCGCCTGAATCACCGGAATATTGCGACGAAACGGCCGCAGATCCGGTGCTTCAGGACTGGATTGGGCAAAACCGGTGGTGTTGAGAATCACCCCCGCCTCGACTTCATCCAGCCAATCCTCGACCACCGAGAGGCAGCCGGGCTCTTTCAAACTGGCTACCGCGATCGGCAACGGATTCAATCCCGCTGCTTGCAAACGCTGGCAGAAAACATCGATGAACGCCGTGTTCGCCGCTTGCAGGTGCGAGCGGTAAAACAGCACCGCCGCCACCGGTTGCTCGGGCAGCCATTCGGCTTGCCAGTCACTCAGTGCGGCGGAGGTTTTGTGAGGATGGTAAATCGCCGTGCGCGGCAGTGCTTGCGGCTCGCCCCAGGTGTAATCACGGGCCAGCCAACGGTTGGCCAGACAGCTGAAGAAATCCAGCGCGTTGCCCATGCCGCCCTGACGCAAAAACTGCCAGAGCCGGTCGCGATCCTCGGCTGCGACGGTGCTCAGATCGCTGAGTTCCGGATCGGGGCGATCGCAGCCCGGGACCATGATCACCTGCACGCCACGCTCGGCTAGCTCGACCAAACGCTCGACACCGTAGCGCCAATACGCAATGCCGCCGTGCAGCGAGATCACAATCACCTTGGCATGGCGCAACACTTCGTCGACGTACAAATCGACCGAGGCGTGATTCTGCACCTGCATCGGGTTGGCCAGACGCAGGCTCGGATAATCCTCGGGCAACTGCTGCGCGGCTTCGGCGAGCAGCGCCAGGCTGGAGTCGCCGCTGCACAGGATCACCAGCTCGGCGGGGGTTTGGCCAAGGTCGGCAATGTTGTCATCCGACACGAAACCGCCGGGCTGGGTCCTGAGCAGGTGCATGGCTTAAACGCTAAGCGCAGCGCGCAGTTGCGCTTCGAGTTGAGCGGCGTCGAGTTCCTGACCGATCAGCACCAGACGCGTGACGCGCGCTTCTTCGGCGCCCCACTGACGGTCGAAATGCTTGTCGAAACGCGTGCCCACGCCTTGAATCAGCAGGCGCATAGGCTTGTTCGGGATCGCTGCAAAACCCTTCACACGCAGGATGCCGTGCTGGACCACCAGTTGCGTCAGGGCGTCGAGCAGCAGGCTTTCGTCGGCTTGCGGCAGCTCGATGGAGATCGAATCGAAAGCGTCGTGATCGTGGTCATCATGGTCGTCGTCACCGTCGTGGTGGTGATCGTGATGGCTGTGGCGGCTGTCGATGTGTTCTTCGGAACCGGCGCCGAGGCCGATCAGCACGTCCAGCGGCAGGCGACCGTTGCTGGCTTCGACGATTTTGACTGCTGGCGGCAGTTCTTCGGCGACTTCAAGGCGTACGCGCGCAAGGTCTTCCGGGCTGGTCTGATCGGCCTTGTTGAGGATGACCAGATCGGCGCTGGCCAGTTGGTCGGCGAACAGCTCGTGCAGCGGCGATTCGTGGTCCAGGTTCGGGTCGAGTTTGCGCTGGGCGTCGACCTGATCCGGGAACGCGGCGAAGGTGCCAGCAGCCACGGCCGGGCTGTCGACCACGGTGATCACCGCGTCAACGGTGCAGGCGCTGCGGATTTCCGGCCATTGGAAGGCTTGTACCAGTGGTTTTGGCAGGGCCAGACCGGAGGTTTCGATGAGGATGTGGTCGAGGTCGCCGCGACGGGCAACCAGTTCGCGCATTACCGGGAAGAACTCTTCCTGAACGGTGCAGCACAGGCAGCCGTTGGCCAGTTCGTAAACGCGGCCGGTGGCTTCTTCTTCGGTGCAACCGATGGTGCATTGCTTGAGGATCTCACCATCGATGCCCAGCTCGCCGAACTCGTTGACGATCACCGCGATGCGGCGGCCCTGAGCGTTGTCGAGCATGTGCCGCAGCAAGGTGGTTTTGCCCGAGCCGAGGAAGCCGGTGACGATGGTGACGGGGAGTTTGGCCAGTGTTTTCATCGGATGCCCTTTGGCAAGGTGGCGGGCATACGGGACGAGAACCGGCAACGCGAGCACGCGCCGGAAGCATTCGCCACCGGATCACCCCGCCCGGTTGTAGTGAGAATCTGTGACGAGGCAGGTCTCCTGGCTGACGGTGTTCAGGCGTTGGGGCCTGGCGTTTGCTGCGCCTTCCCGCTGGCGCCCTTTTGCAGGGGCTGGCAGTGGCGTGGCAGCGAACATCACCGTTCACAGTTGCGGGGGCAGCCGCGGCTTTGACCGCGTTCCCTTCTTAGCTTCGGCACGCGCCGAAGAACCTCGAAAGCGCAAGGCTACGCATGGCTTGCTTATGGGTCAATGTTTGGTTTGGGGGCATATCCGTTGCTGCGGGTGTTGCTGATTAGGGTTCCGCCCTTACGGCGGGTCACTTTTTCCAGACGCCGAAAAAGTAACCAAAAAGGCTGCCCCCTGACGTACGGCACTTCGCCTAGGCTCAGTGTTCCCTCGCTACGGTGTCCATCCGGGGGCATCGCCTCCGGTTTGCTTCGCTGCACCTCCTCTCGATGGATGCGGCTTCGCCGCACGGCGCTGCGCGCCAACCCCCCGGATGAACACCTTCGCTCGGCCTGCCGATGGGCCTGGAGATCAAAAGCAACGTCAAAAGCCAAAGCCAAAGCCAAAGCAGATCAAAAGATCGCAGCCTTCGGCAGCTCCTACAGGGGAATAAATCGCGCCCTGCCCTTGGTCGGCTGTCAGGCCGCCATCGCTGGCAGCCCCCACAAGGATATGAATACCCCCCACACGCGGCGCATGCCGCCCCACTCAACACAATGAGCGTTAGCTCGAGTAACGCTTTTGATCTAAGCGCCCGTCGGCAGGCTGAGTGGAGGGATTGATCCGGGGGTGGGAGCGCAGCGACCGTTCGACGCAGTCGAACACATCGAGAGGAGGTGCAGCGCAGCAAACCGGAGGCGATGCGCCCGGATCAATCCCGGAGCGAAGGAACCCGAGCCACAGCGAGGGCCGAACGTCAGGGCACAGACCTTTGGTTACTTTGGGGCGTTTGCCAAAGTGACCCGCCGTAAGGGCGGAACCGTAATAAGCCATCACCGCAGCAACGGATATGCCCCCATTCAATTGACTCAAATCCCCCCAACATGCTCTCCTACGCAACTTGTTACGGGTGCCCTTCACAGGGTGAAACGGGAAACCGGTGAATCATGTGCTTTACTCTAAAGCCATGTCAGTCCGGTGCTGCCCCCGCAACGGTAAGCGAGAGAAGCGTCGAATCCACTGTGCCATGACGGCATGGGAAGGTGACGCTTGCAGGTCGGCCTGACGCCAACCCCTCGTGAGCCCGGAGACCGGCCCGCAACACACAGTGCGCACTTGCGTCGCTGAACATAACAAACCCGCGGTGGGCGGGCGCTGTTCGAACCCCTGCGTGCCCGATTCGCAGGGGTTTTCATGCGCTCTATTACCCCGCTGACATTCCAGAGGGAAGCGCCATGTCGATCATCAGCAGCACCGGCAGCAACACGGATAAAATCGCCAGCACCAGCACCCTGAGCCAACGCCTGACCGCCGCCATCTTCGCGTCGATCCTCGGCGCCAGCCTGGTTTACTTCGCCGGTTTCTCGCACATCGAAGCAGTGCACAACGCCGCCCACGATACCCGCCACAGCGCCGCGTTCCCGTGCCACTGAGACCTGCCGACATGATCAAGCGAATTGCGCAAACCGCAGGTTTCACCGGTCTTCTGGCCGCCCTGCTCCTTACGCTGCTGCAAAGTTTCTGGGTTTCGCCGCTGATTCTGCAGGCCGAGACCTACGAAAAATCCGAACCGGCGGCTGAGGTTCACGAACACGCTGCCGGTGCCACTGCCCATACTCACGATGCTGAAGCGTGGGAGCCGGAAGACGGCTGGCAGCGCGTGGTATCGACCACCGGCGGCAATCTGGTAGTGGCCGTGGGTTTTGCCCTGATGCTTGCCGGCCTGTACACCCTGCGTGCACCGACCAAAACTTCGCAAGGTCTGCTCTGGGGTCTGGCCGGTTACGCTACGTTCGTTCTGGCACCGACCCTGGGCTTGCCGCCTGAATTGCCAGGCACTGCTGCGGCGGATCTGGCTTCCCGGCAGCTCTGGTGGATCAGCACTGCCGCCTCCACCGCCGCAGGTCTGGCGTTGATCGCGTTCAGCCGTCACTGGCTGATGAAGATCCTCGGTGTGGCGATCCTTGCCGTGCCGCATGTGATTGGCGCCCCGCAACCGGAAGTGCATTCGATGCTGGCGCCAGAAGCCCTCGAAGCACAGTTCAAAATCGCTTCGCAGTTGACCAACGTAGCGTTCTGGCTGGCCCTGGGCCTGATCAGTGCCTGGTTGTTCCGCCGCAAAAGCGATGGCCACTACCACGCATGACGAATAACCGCGCAGCGCCGACTTTCGTGGTCGGTCTGGGCTGCCAGCGCGGCTGCCCCGCCAGCACGCTGCGCGCGTTACTCGATCAAGCCTTGCAGGCCCATCGCATCGAACTGGAAGCAGTCAAAGCCCTGGCCAGTATCGACTTGAAGCGTGATGAGCCGGGCTTACAAGAACTCGCCGCACAATTGGCCTTGCCGTTGCTGTACTTCAGCAGTGAACAATTGGCCAGTTACCAGCAACAGCTCAGTCACCACTCGCAGATCGCCTATGAACGCACCGGTTGCTATGGAGTAGCGGAAAGTGCGGCGTTGGCACTGGCTGAACAACTGATTCAGGCGCCGGCCAAACTGCTGATCTCCCGGCAAAAGTACGCGCAGGCAACGCTGGCATTGGCCGGCGCCGCGTAAAATCCCGATAATCCCCGCCATCGATCATGAGCGATCTTCATCTGAAGCATTGCTGCGCCTCTTTTCCAAAGGATTCAACGATGACTGTTTACTTCATCGGCGCCGGCCCCGGCGACCCGGAACTGATCACCGTCAAAGGTCAGCGGCTGATCCGCAGTTGCCCGGTGATCATCTATGCAGGTTCGCTGGTACCGGCGGCTGTGCTCGACGGTCATCAAGCAGAAACCGTGATAAACAGCGCGGAGCTGCATCTGGAACAGATCATCGACCTGATCAAAGCCGCCCATGCCAAGGGCCAGGATGTGGCGCGAGTGCATTCCGGCGATCCGAGCCTGTATGGCGCGATTGGCGAGCAGATTCGCTATTTGCGTGAGCTGGATATTCCGTTCGAAATCATTCCAGGGGTGACGGCTACCGCCGCGTGCGCAGCATTGCTGGGTGCCGAACTGACCCTGCCCGATGTCTCACAGAGCGTAATTCTGACCCGCTATGCCGACAAAACCGCAATGCCGGCGGGCGAGGAGCTGGGCAGTTTGGCGCAGCATGGCGCGACCATGGCGATTCATCTGGGGGTCAATCATTTGGAGAAGATCCTCGCTGAACTACGCCCCCATTACGGCGCGGATTGCCCGATTGCAGTGATTCACCGGGCAACATGGCCGGATCAGGATTGGGTGGTGGGAACAATCGAGGATATTGCCGAGAAGGTAGTGGCCAAGGGGTTTCGGCGCACGGCATTGATTCTGGTTGGGCGGGTGTTGGGGAGTGAGGTGTTTAGCGAGTCATCGCTGTATCGCGCGGGGCATGCGCATCTTTATCGACCCTGATTTGAAGAACTTTTGTGGCCAGACACAAAACCTGTGGCGAGGGGATTTATCCCCGATGAACTGCGCAGCAGTTCCAGTTTTGCGGCTGCTTCGCACCCGATCGGGGATAAATCCCCTCGCCACAAAGTCATTAGTCACTCATTAATCGCAGGCACAAAAAACGGCGCTCACGGGGCGCCGTTTTTTATGTTCGCGGTGAACACCTTACTTAGTAGTAGGCGTTTTCTTTCTGCGTGTGGTCGGTCACATCGCGAACGCCCTTGAGCTCAGGAATACGCTCGAGCAATGTGCGCTCGATGCCTTCCTTCAACGTCACGTCGGCCTGACCGCAGCCTTGGCAACCGCCGCCGAACTGCAGCACGGCAATGCCGTCTTCAACCACATCGATCAGGCTGACCTGACCGCCGTGGCTGGCCAGCCCCGGGTTGATTTCGGTTTGCAGGTAGTAATTGATGCGCTCGTTGACCGGGCTGTCGGCGTTGACCATCGGTACTTTGGCGTTTGGCGCCTTGATGGTCAGCTGGCCGCCCATGCGATCAGTGGCATAGTCGACTACCGCGTCATCCAGGAATGCTTCGCTGAACGAATCGATATAAGCGGTGAAGCTTTTCAGCCCCAGCGCGGTGTCTTCAGGTTTTTCTTCGCCCGGCTTGCAGTAGGCAATGCAGGTTTCGGCGTACTGGGTGCCAGGCTGGGTGATGAAGACGCGGATACCGATACCCGGGGTGTTCTGCTTGGAGAGCAGATCGGCCAGGTAATCGTGGGCGGCGTCGGTAATGGTAATAGCGGTCATGGAAACTCCTCGCAGGCTTGTGGCGGAGTTTACGCCAATCGGCGCGCCGGACAAAGTCCCAGTATTTTTGTCAGGAAAGCGAACCAGACGCATCAGGCTGGCGACGGTCGCTCACGCCAATGCTGCAAGTGCCGATATCCGGCCCTTTCGATCCAGCGGTAACTGGCCCAGCTGCCGCCGGTGATCAACACCAGACAAACCGCGATCACCCCGTGCGGGTTGAGCGAGTGACGCTGTGCCAGATAATGCCCAAGCATCAACACCAGCGTATGCAGTAGATAGACGGAATAGGAGCAGTCGCCCAACGCTTTGAGCAGCCGACTGTTTTTGGCAAAGCGCTCAAGGGACAGCGCCGCCGTCACCAGCACTGCACCCGGAACGCCCCAGGCCAATACCTGCGATTCGCCGAACCAGTAATAGATCGCCAGCAGTGCCATGGCGATTGCCAGAATCGGCAGCCAAAGACCCGGCCTGATCCAGCCGCGGTGATAAAGCATGCCAACGCCCATTCCCAGCAAAAACTCGAAGACCAGTTCCGAATGGTAAAACTCACTGATCCAGCCCAAGGCGGTCAGCCCATAGCAAACGCATAACAACAGAAACGCGACCACTGCTATCCGCGCATTGAGCGGGAACAGCAATGCGCCGGCAAACAGCAGGTAAAAAAGCATTTCGAAGTTCAGCGTCCATCCGACGTTCAACGTCGGGTAAACACCGAAGCCGCCGGGGTTTTCGCTGGCGACGAACAACAGCGACAACAGAAAATTCGTCCAGCCCAGCCGTTCATCGGGGAACGCCTCCGGAATTACCATCAGCAACAGTGCCGCCAGGAGCGTGTAAAACCAGTAAGCCGGCGCGATACGCATCAACCGCATTGTCATGAATTGCCTGGGTGTCAGGTCTTTGTCCGCCGTCGACAAATACATCACCAGGCCACTGATGACGAAAAATATATCGACGCCCGCCGCCCCTTGGTCGACAAACACTCGACCTACTGGCCCATCAGGCTCGAAGTTATAGAAAATCTGCATGACGTGATGCCCCACCACCATCCAGGCGGCCAGTGCGCGCAGCGCTTGCACTGAAATCAACATCGACGGCCCTCCATTGCAAAACTTTATAATTGACCACTTTGTAGGGGCTACGGGCGCCTCAAGAAGTTGGGACTGCCCGCGCACCTTAATCGATCAAAGATTCTCATAGCGGTTCATGTCCAGCACACCCTCTTCCACCGGTTCGGTCTCGTGCATGGATTGGCTCAGATCGTGGAAATAGAACCAGAATTGCGGATGACTGCGCCGAATTCCCCAGCGCTCGACGATTTTCTCGAAACGATTGGCGTCCTTGGCGTTTTCCATCGCATCGACAAACTCAGAGACCTGGTCTGCGGGAATGTTGAACATGAAGTTCGGATAGCTGCTCAGCACGCCGGGATAAATGGTCAAGGTGTCCAAACCTGGCTGATACCGCAGCGATTCACCAAGCAAAAACGCCACGTTGCTGTGCGCGCGGTTGCGCAACAGGCTGTAAACCTCGCGTTTGCCGCTGGCAGTCTCGATGCGCAACATCGTCGCTTCCGGTAACTGTTCGATAACCTTCAGGCCGGCGGCCGGACGCGATGCCAGGCGACTCAGCGCCTGTTCGGCATTTTGCAATGCAGGATCAATATTCGGCCGCGAGCAATAGGCGCCGTCGCAGCGGTTGATCGGATCAGGCCGAGCATTGAGATCGCCATAGCGCGCCAACAATTGCATGGCGAAATCGTATTTCGGGTTTTTCTCGTCCAGCTTCAACCCGGTCGGCTTGTCGTCGTCAATGGCTTCGTAATCGAGCCACATCTTGAACTGGCCGCTGCTCTGATACCAATCGTCGAGATAGTCCTCGCGGGAATCGGCCGGCATCAGGCGCAGGAAGTTCTGCTCGGCACCGTTGCGGATCAAGTCGAAATACAGGCGGGTTTGCGCCTGATGGGAGACGTTGCCGAACACATCGAAGTTGACCGCCAACTGGTAATAAGTGCGTTCCAGCAGCGGATAGTCGAATAGCCACATGGTTTGCGGCACTTCGCCGACCAGGCCTTTGCTCACCGAGGCGCTGTCGAAGTGACGGAAAATGCTCAGCAGCGCGTTGTCGTTGCCGGCCCACAGGGTCGACCAGCTCGGCGCCGGCAAATCGGCATAGCTGTCGCGGCGCAGGGCTTCATATTCGTTACGTTTGTCACGGTAATTGCGCCACAAGCCCAGGACGCTGCCGACATCGTCGTTCTGCCCGGGCATCGCCAGCAACGGTGTGGCCTGGCCGCGATAGTTCGGGTCGGTGATATAGAGGTCATGCTCCGGCGCCTGGAACAGCGCCCAGAAGTTATCGCGGATCACGTCGGTGGCGATCTGACCACGGCACACCGGACCGCGAATAAACGTGCGGACGAAATATTCGGCGTTATCGAGCATGAACTGATAGCGCGCCTGCGCCGGAATCGCCTCAAACGTGGCAAACGGATTGGCCCGGCTCTGTGGCCCGTAGCCCGGCAAGGCGCTGACTTGCCAGTTGCCGCTGTAGAACAGGCTTTTGACCCGCGCCATCTTCGCCGCGCTCAGCGGATAAGTGATGTGGGTTTTGTGCACGATCACCCCTTGTACCGGCCACAAGCGGTAATACACCTGCGTCCCTGGATCATCGTTGGGGCGACGGGTAGCGATCAGGTCGATCGGCTGACCGGTCGGCGTGCGCGATCGCACCCACTGAAAGTAATGCCCCGGCTCGCCATCCTTGAAATAGATGTGCGCGAGATACCAGTGTTCGAACAACCAGCGCCCGACCAGACTTTGCCGGGCGCCGGGAGTGTTGAGCAGGTTTTCCCATTGGACGATTTGCATCGCCTCTTTGGCGCTCGGCGCCAGGCCTTGTTCGTCAATCGGCGCGCCGGACGCCAGCCAGCGTTGCAGGGTCTGGTATTGCTGATTGGTCAGCCCGGTCACGGCCAGCGGCATGCCCTCTTTCGGGTGAGCACCGGCATAGCCGTCAAACTCGGCGGGCATTGCACACATGTTTTCACGATTGAGGCCGAGCACAATGTCTTCCGGCAATTTGGCGTTGGGCGTCAAAGGAGTTTTGTGCCCCAGCTCCAACATGCGCGCCATCAGCGCGGCCTGACTGCCCTGGGCATCGAGCACCGAATAGAAGCCTTTCTGCTGCCAGGCACGTTTGCCGAAGGCGTCGTAAAACAATCGGGTAGTCGGCGCCGCTTCAGTGCGCTCGCCGTCGTAGACGGGCATCTTGCTTGCTCCACGGCCCGCCCCTTCGCCGCTGCCCAGATTGAGCTGACAAGCGGAGTCGTAGCACGCATGGCAAGCAACGCACTTCTCGGTGAATATCGGTTGGATATCGCGGCTATAAGAGATCTTGGGCTCTTGCGCAACGGCGCCCCAGCTTAAAAACAGCAACACAATGCTGATGACGCGGTACGACATGCCCTTGATCCCGATCCTGAAGAAAAACGCCGCGATTCTACAGTATGACGTTCGTACCAACATGAGCGATATTCATGAAAAACCCCTGCATGCTCTAAAAGCGCACAGGTTTGTTATGATCCCGCTCCTTCGTAATGGTCTTTCCGAGTAGTCCACATGTCCGATCGCAGTGTCCGCCTTCAAGCTCTCAAGCAAGCCCTCAAAGAGCGCATCCTGATACTCGACGGCGGTATGGGCACGATGATCCAGAGCTACAAGCTCGAAGAGCAGGATTATCGCGGCAAACGCTTTGCGGACTGGCCGAGTGACGTCAAAGGCAACAACGACCTCTTGGTGATCACCCGTCCGGACGTGATCGGTGGCATCGAAAAAGCTTACCTGGATGCCGGCGCCGACATTCTGGAAACCAACACCTTCAACGCCACGCGCATTTCCATGGCCGACTACGGCATGGAAGAACTGGCTTACGAACTCAACGTAGAAGGCGCGCGCCTGGCACGCAGGATCGCCGATGCCAAGACCGCCGAGAACCCGGACAAGCCGCGTTTCGTCGCCGGCGTGCTCGGCCCGACCAGCCGAACCTGCTCGCTGTCGCCTGACGTCAACAACCCCGGCTACCGCAACGTCACCTTTGATGAGTTGGTTGAAAACTACACCGAAGCCACCAAAGGTCTGATCGAGGGCGGCGCCGACCTGATCCTGATCGAAACCATTTTCGACACCCTCAACGCCAAAGCAGCCATCTTCGCGGTGCAAGGCGTGTTCGAAGAGCTGCACATCGAACTGCCGATCATGATTTCCGGCACCATTACTGACGCCTCCGGCCGGACGCTGTCGGGCCAGACCACCGAAGCGTTCTGGAACTCCGTGGCCCACGCCAAGCCGATCTCAGTCGGCTTGAACTGCGCACTCGGCGCCAGTGAATTGCGTCCGTACCTCGAAGAGCTGTCGAACAAGGCCAGCACCCACGTTTCTGCGCACCCGAACGCCGGCCTGCCGAACGAATTCGGCGAGTACGACGAACTGCCGTCGCAAACCGCCATGGTCATCGAAGAGTTCGCTCAAAGCGGCTTCCTCAATATTGTCGGCGGTTGCTGCGGCACCACGCCGGGGCACATTGAAGCCATCGCCAAAGCCGTGGCCGGTTATGCGCCGCGACAGATTCCGGACATTCCCAAGGCATGCCGCCTGTCGGGTCTGGAGCCGTTTACCATCGATCGCAGCTCGTTGTTCGTCAACGTCGGCGAGCGCACCAACATCACCGGTTCCGCCAAATTCGCCCGTCTGATCCGTGAAGACAACTACACCGAAGCGCTGGAAGTCGCCCTGCAACAGGTCGAGGCCGGCGCGCAGGTGATCGACATCAACATGGACGAAGGGATGCTCGATTCGAAGAAGGCCATGGTGACCTTCCTCAATCTGATTGCCGGTGAGCCGGACATCTCCCGCGTACCGATCATGATCGACTCCTCGAAATGGGAAGTGATCGAAGCCGGCCTCAAGTGCATTCAGGGCAAGGGCATCGTCAACTCGATCAGCATGAAAGAAGGCGTCGAGCAGTTCATCCATCACGCCAAGCTGTGCAAGCGCTACGGCGCCGCCGTGGTGGTGATGGCGTTCGACGAAGCGGGTCAGGCCGACACCGAAGCGCGCAAGAAAGAGATCTGCAAACGCTCCTACGACATTCTGGTCAATGAAGTCGGCTTCCCGCCGGAAGACATCATCTTCGACCCGAACATCTTCGCCGTGGCCACCGGCATCGAAGAACACAACAACTACGCTGTGGACTTCATCAATGCCTGCGCCTACATCCGCGACGAACTGCCGTATGCGCTGACCTCCGGCGGCGTGTCCAACGTGTCGTTCTCGTTCCGGGGCAACAACCCGGTGCGTGAAGCGATTCACTCGGTGTTTCTGCTGTATGCGATCCGCGCCGGCCTGACCATGGGTATCGTCAACGCCGGGCAGCTGGAAATCTATGACCAGATCCCTGTGGAGCTGCGCGACGCCGTCGAAGACGTGGTGCTCAACCGCACCCCGAACGGCACCGACGCCCTGCTCGCCATCGCCGACAAGTACAAGGGCGACGGCAGCGTCAAGGAAGCCGAGACCGAGGAGTGGCGCAACTGGGACGTCAACAAGCGCCTGGAGCATGCGCTGGTCAAGGGCATCACCACCCACATCGTCGAAGACACCGAAGAATCGCGCCAGTCGTTCACCCGTCCGATCGAGGTGATCGAAGGTCCGCTGATGTCGGGTATGAACATCGTCGGCGACCTGTTCGGCGCCGGCAAAATGTTCCTGCCACAAGTGGTGAAATCCGCCCGAGTGATGAAACAGGCCGTAGCGCATCTGATCCCGTTCATCGAACTGGAAAAAGGCGACAAGCCGGAGGCCAAGGGCAAGATCCTCATGGCCACCGTAAAGGGTGACGTGCACGACATCGGCAAGAACATTGTCGGCGTGGTGCTCGGTTGCAACGGCTACGACATCGTCGACCTCGGCGTGATGGTGCCGGCGGAGAAGATCCTGCAAGTGGCCAAAGAGCAGAAATGCGACATCATCGGCCTGTCCGGCCTGATCACGCCGTCGCTGGATGAAATGGTTCACGTGGCCCGCGAGATGCAGCGTCAGGATTTCCATTTGCCGCTGATGATCGGTGGTGCGACCACTTCCAAGGCGCACACCGCCGTGAAGATCGAGCCGAAGTACAGCAACGACGCGGTGGTCTACGTGACCGACGCCTCCCGCGCCGTGGGCGTGGCGACGCAGTTGCTGTCGAAAGAATTGAAAGCCGGGTTTGTCGAAAGAACCCGTGCCGAATACGTCGAAGTGCGCGAGCGCACCGCCAACCGCAGCGCCCGTACCGAGCGCCTGAGCTACGCCGCCGCCATCGCCAAGAAGCCGCAGTTCGACTGGGCGACTTACGAGCCGGTCAAACCGACGTTCACCGGCAGCAAGGTGCTGGATAACATTGATCTCAAGGTGTTGGCCGAATACATCGACTGGACGCCGTTCTTCATTTCCTGGGATCTGGCCGGCAAGTTCCCGCGCATCCTCGAAGACGAAGTGGTCGGTGAAGCCGCCACCTCGCTGTACAAGGACGCGCAAGAGATGCTCGCCAAGCTGATCGACGAGAAACTGATCAGTGCCCGCGCCGTGTTCGGTTTCTGGCCGGCCAATCAGGTGCATGACGACGATATCGAGCTGTACGGTGACGACGGCAAGCCATTGGCCAAGCTGCATCACCTGCGCCAGCAGATTATCAAGACCGACGGCAAGCCGAACTTCTCGCTGGCCGACTTTGTTGCGCCAAAAGACAGCGAAGTGACCGACTATGTCGGCGGCTTCATCACCACCGCCGGCATTGGCGCCGAAGAAGTGGCCAAGGCCTATCAGGACGCCGGCGACGATTACAACTCGATCATGGTCAAGGCTCTGGCCGACCGTTTGGCCGAAGCTTGCGCCGAGTGGCTGCACCAGCAGGTGCGTAAAGAGCACTGGGGTTATGCCAAGGACGAAACCCTCGACAACGAAGCGCTGATCAAAGAGCACTACAGCGGCATCCGCCCTGCTCCAGGCTACCCGGCCTGCCCGGATCACACCGAAAAAGCCGCGTTGTTTGCCCTGCTCGATCCCGAGGCACAGGAAATGCGCGCCGGACGCAGCGGTGTGTTCCTCACCGAACACTACGCGATGTTCCCGGCCGCAGCGGTCAGCGGCTGGTATTTCGCTCATCCGCAGGCGCAGTACTTTGCCGTGGGCAAGGTCGACAAGGATCAGGTGGCGAGTTACACCTCGCGCAAAGGTCAGGAGTTGAGTGTGACCGAGCGGTGGTTGGCGCCGAACCTGGGTTACGACAACTAAAAAGATCGCAGCCTTCGGCAGCTCCTGCAGGGTGAACTCATTCCAGTGCAGGAGCTGCCGGAGGCTGCGATCTTTTTTTCAGGGGTTGGCTATGCTTGTCTGACACACACGGCAGACGAGGGATTTATGGACGATCCAGTCGACAACAAACCGCCGAGCTTCTGGCAGATGCTGCACAGCGTGATGGCGGCGGCGTTCGGGGTGCAGAGCGGAAAGAATCGGGCAAGGGACTTCACCCATGGCAAGCCCAGCCATTTTGTGATGTTGGGCATTCTGTTCACTGCGGTGTTTGCCTTGACGCTATTTGCCATCGTCAAACTGGTGGTGCATTTCGCCGGTGTCTGACGCGCTTCAGTGCATCAGGGTCTGCAAGCTGAACGGGTAGCGGTACGAGGCCGGGCGCCCCTTGGCCGAGAGCTTGCGGAAATTCACGCCGTAATCCGGCGAGGCGCCCATGGCCAGCATTCGCCGGGCGTGGGCCTTGTCGATCAGTTGCATCAATGGCAACTGACGATCGCGACCGCCGTACTGCTCCAGATCGACGCCCTGCTCATGATCATGCAGCTCTACCAGCGCCCAGCCACCCAAGGTGAAGTGTCCGCCCAGCAACGCGCTCAAGCGGCCGTCGATCAGCGCCTGCAATGCTGCGGGTGAGGAATTGACCGCGCTGAATAACGCATCTTTGCCTGGGTTCTTGCCAGTCTCGGAAAACGCCCGCATCGCACCAAACGCCATTTCATCGTTGGCCGACCACACCAGTGACACGTTCGGGTAGCGGGCGAACAACTGTTTCGCCTGTTCATAGGCACGTTGCTGCGTCCAGCCGCTGTAGACCAATTGGCGCAAGCGCACCTGCGGATGCTCGGCCAACGCGCGCTGCATACCGCGCTCCCGCAACTGCGCAGACGGGGTGATCTTCAACCCGGAAAACGCGAGCAGTTCGATAGGCTCATTCCGAGCCACGGGCGGGTGCAGACGAATCAATTCCTTCATCATCAAATACCCGCCCTCCTCGTCGTTCGGCACCAGACTGCCGACCCGGTCGCTGCGTTCGCCCACCAAAGCCTGCTGATCAGACGTCAGGGCGGCATTGACCATGAACAGCTTCACCCCGCTGTTGTCGGCCAGACGCAGAATCTGCGGCGCGACATACTGTTCGTTGACGAATATCAGGTAATCGGGACGATTCGGCCCCTGCAACGCAACGCGGGCCTGAGCCAGCGTCAGTTCGGGTTGGCGCTGTGAATAGAGGATTTGTAGATCAATGCCCAGGTCCCGAGCGGCCGCCTGCATGAATTGCGAATAGCTGACCCAGAAGGCTTCCTGGGTCGAGCCCGGATTGAGGAACAGCAACGACTCCGCCCGAGCGCAGGTTGTGAAAAACGCGCCGAACAGCAGCAGACTGAGGTGAAGAAACTTGCACATGAAGCATCCGGGCCCGAGGAAAAATGGCCGCGCATTATAGCCATTCAATCACTGGCTATTGACGCCTGATCCCGTTTTTTGTCCGACAATCGTCGGGGCCGGGCCCGGACGGGTCGTTTACTGATGACTGACCCAGAATACCGCCGTCCCTACTACCAGAATGATCAGGAACAGAATTGCCCAGGCATCAACGCTGCTATCGCTTTTCCTTGCTTTGGTCGGATTGCTCATTGCATCGCCTCTTATCGGTTTTATCGGTGATTGCAGAAAGACTCGTCCACAGTTAAGACGATGATTGTCCGCACGACAAATGTGGATTAGCTAATAACCGTTCTCGTTAGGCGATTTGGTTCTTTACATATACTCAAACATCACTTTTGCGCATAACTGCAAACGGGTATATTGCCCCGGCTCCGTTAGTGAGTGCGCGGCCGTGCGCGCAGAATTGCAGAGGCAAAATCGGACTCCAGCAAGCGAAAACGCAGCGTTTTCCGAGTAGCCCAAGCCTGAGAACAGGACTTATATGTACGTATACGACGAGTACGATCAGCGGATCATCGAGGACCGCGTCAAGCAGTTCCGTGATCAGACCCGACGCTATCTGGCAGGTGAGCTGAGCGAAGAAGAGTTCCGCCCCCTGCGCCTGCAAAATGGCCTGTACATCCAGCGTTTTGCGCCGATGTTGCGTGTGGCAGTGCCTTACGGCCAGCTGACTTCGCGTCAGACCCGCATGATGGCCAAGATTGCCCGTGACTACGACAAGGGCTACGCCCACATCAGTACGCGGCAGAACGTGCAGTTCAACTGGCCGGCGGTGGAAGATATCCCGGACATCCTCGCTGAACTGGCCACCGTGCAGATGCACGCGATCCAGACCAGTGGCAACTGCCTGCGCAACGTCACTACTGACCAGTTCGCCGGTGTCGCCGCCGACGAGGTGATCGACCCACGCCCATGGTGCGAAATCGTCCGTCAGTGGACTACTTTCCACCCGGAATTCGCTTACCTGCCGCGTAAATTCAAGATCGCCGTCAACGGTTCGACCGCTGACCGTGCAGCCATCGAAGTTCACGACATCGGCCTTGAGCCGGTGCACAACGAAACCGGCGAGCTGGGTTTCCGCGTGCTGGTGGGCGGCGGCCTCGGTCGTACCCCGGTAGTCGGCGCGTTCATCAATGAGTTCCTGCCGTGGCAGGACCTGTTGAGCTACCTCGACGCGATCCTGCGGGTCTACAACCGCTACGGCCGTCGCGACAACAAATACAAGGCGCGGATCAAGATCCTCGTCAAGGCACTGACGCCTGAAGTGTTCGCACAGAAAGTCGATGCGGAAATGGAACACCTGCGCGGTGGCCAGACCACATTGACCGAAGCCGAACTGGATCGCGTCGCCAAGCACTTCGTCGACCCGGACTACAAGGCGCTGGAAAACCAGACTACCCAGTTGGCCGATCTCGATAAAGAACATCCAGGCTTCGCTCGCTGGCGCACCCGCAATACCCTGGCGCACAAGAAGCCGGGTTATGTGGCCGTGACCCTGTCGCTGAAACCGACTGGCGTCGCGCCGGGCGACATCACCGACAAGCAGCTTGACGCCGTCGCCGATCTGGCCGACCGCTACAGCTTCGGTCAACTGCGCACCTCCCATGAGCAGAACATCATTCTGGCCGACGTCGAGCAGAGCCAGTTGTTCACCCTGTGGGGCGAGCTGCGTGAAGGCGGTTTTGCCACGCCGAACATCGGCCTGCTGACCGACATCATCTGCTGCCCGGGCGGTGATTTCTGCTCGCTGGCCAATGCCAAGTCGATCCCGATTGCCGAATCGATCCAGCGTCGTTTCGACGATCTGGACTATCTGTTCGACATCGGCGAACTGGACCTGAATATCTCCGGTTGCATGAACGCCTGCGGTCACCACCACGTCGGCCACATCGGCATCCTCGGGGTGGACAAGAAAGGTGAAGAGTTCTACCAGGTGTCCCTCGGCGGCAGTGCCAGCCGTGACGCGAGTCTGGGCAAGATCCTCGGCCCGTCCTTCGCTCAGGAAGCCATGCCTGACGTCATCTCGAAGCTGATCGACGTGTACGTGGAACAACGTACCGAAGACGAGCGCTTCATCGACACCTATCAGCGTATTGGCATCGACCTCTTCAAGGAACGCGTCTATGCAGCGAATCATTAAGAACAACGAAGTCGTCGACGAAACCTGGCATCTGCTGCCGAAGGATTTCAACATCGACGAGATCAGCAACTGTGACGATCTGATCGTGCCATTGCAGCTGTGGCGCGAACATAGCCGTATGCTCAAGGCCCGCGACGGCGGCCTGGGCGTATGGCTGGACGCCGATGAAGAAGCCGAGGAGATTGGTGACGACGTCGCCGATTTCCAGGTGATCGCGCTGAACTTCCCGGCGTTTACCGACGGCCGCAACTACTCCAACGCGCGTCTGCTGCGTGACCGTTACGGTTTCAAAGGTGAACTGCGGGCGATTGGCGATGTGCTGCGCGACCAACTGTTCTACATGCATCGCTGCGGTTTCGATGCCTTCGCCGTACGTCCGGACAAAGATCCCTATGAAGCCCTCGAAGGTCTCAAGGACTTCTCGGTGACCTATCAGGCCGCCACTGACGAACCGCTGCCGCTGTTCCGTCGCCGCTAAGCCTTCGGTTTACTGGACACAAAAAAACGCCGGTCATTGACCGGCGTTTTTTATGCCTGACTGTTTACCAGAAGCGTTGCTGGGTCAAACGACTCCACCAACTCAACAGCACGCGATCGACCGAACCGCTGGCCGCCATGCCAATGCGTTCCTGCAGGCTTTTGCGTTCGGCGTAATGCAGGTGATAAACCTCGGCCTGCTTGGCTTTTTGCGCGAGATATTCATCGCTGGTCTTGAGTTCATCGACCAATTGCTTGTCCAGCGCCGCGACGCCGAGCCAGACTTCGCCGGTCGCCACGTCATCGATAGCCAGTTGCGGGCGGTAGCGGGCAACGAAGTTCTTGAACAGTTGATGGGTAATGTCGAGGTCTTCCTGGAATTTCTCGCGGCCTTTCTCGGTATTTTCGCCAAACACGGTCAGGGTGCGTTTGTATTCACCGGCAGTCAGCACTTCGAAATCGATGTCGTGTTTTTTCAGCAAGCGGTTGACGTTGGGCAATTGCGCGACCACGCCAATCGAGCCGAGAATCGCGAACGGCGCGCTGATAATCTTTTCGCCGATGCACGCCATCATGTAGCCGCCGCTCGCCGCGACCTTGTCGATGCACACGGTCAGCGGCACGCCGGCTTCGCGGATTCGCGCCAGTTGCGACGAAGCCAGTCCATAGCTGTGCACCATGCCACCGCCGCTTTCCAGACGCAGGACGACTTCGTCCTTTGGTGTGGCGAGGGTCAGCAGCGCAGTGATCTCATGACGCAGACTCTCGGTGGCCGAGGCTTTGATGTCGCCGTCGAAATCCAGCACAAACACCCGTGGTTTAACCTCAGGCTTTTTCTTCTGTTTCTTCTCGCTTTTTTCGGTCTTGGCCTCGCTCTTGCGCAAGGCTTTGAGCTGATCCTTGTCGAGCAGGGTTTGCTCCAGGCGCTCACGCAGGCCTTTATAGAAATCATTGAGCTTGCTGACCTGCAACTGGCCAGCCGACTTGCGCCGACCCTTGCTGCGCAATGCGGCAAAACTGGCGAGCACCACCAGAATGGCGATCACCAGAGTGACGGTCTTGGCCAGGAAGCTGGCGTATTCGGACAAAAACTCCACAGAGACTCCTTAAAACGATGCGTGGATGTAACACACACGCGGGATGGCTCCAGCATACCCATGCGCTGGCTCGTCGGCCAGCCGTGAAACCTCTGGCAACACGCCTGTAACGGGCATTTCAAACAAGCGTATGTTTTTTCATTGACAGCTCTCCATCATCCTCATAACCTCGCCAAACCTTCAACGTACCGGGATGACGCGGACGTGGGCAGCATCTACTTGATTCGACATGGCCAGGCCTCCTTTGGTGCAGACGACTATGACGTCCTGTCGCCGACCGGTGTGCGCCAGGCAGAAATCCTCGGCCAGCACCTCGCCGAACTGGGGATCAGCTTCGATCGCTGCCTCTGCGGTGACCTGCGCCGCCAGCAGCACACGGCTACCAGCGCGCTGGAGCAATTCACCGCAAAAGGCCTGTCGGTGCCAACCCTGGAAACCGATTCCGCGTTCAACGAATTCGATGCCGACGCGGTGATCCGCGCCCTGCTCCCGGCGATGCTCCCGGACGAGCCGGAAGCCCTCGACATCCTGCGCAACGCCGCGCAAAACCGCAGTGAATTCCAGCGCATTTTCGCCCTGATCATCGAGCGCTGGCTGGCTGGCACTTACGACACCCCGGGGCTGGAAAGCTGGCTGGGTTTTGTCGAGAGGGTCCAGGCCGGATTGCACCGGATTCTCGAACAAGCAGAGAAAAACCAGAAAATCGCCGTGTTCACGTCCGGTGGCACCATCACTGCCCTGCTCCACCTCATTACGCAAATGCCTGCGAAACAGGCCTTTGAACTGAACTGGCAAATCGTCAACACCTCGCTCAACCAGTTGAAATTCCGCGGTCGCGAGGTGGCGTTGGCCTCCTTCAACAGTCATGCGCACCTGCAACTGTTGAAGGCTCCGGAACTCATCACTTTTCGCTGAGTCCGGATTACTGTGACCCTTGCTGTAATCAACCAGCTCTTATTACCCAAGAAAGGATCGAACCATGACCTCCGTAGCTGATGCCGTACAAGCAATGAAAGCCAAGTTCAACCCAGCCGCTGCTGCCGGTCTGGATCTGGTCTTCGGTTTCCGCATCGACGAGACCAAAAACTTCTCGCTGATCGTCAAAGACAGCACCTGCGAGCTGAAAGAAGGCGAGAACCCGGACGCCCAGGTCACTCTGGTCATGGACGGCGAAACCCTGGAAGGCATCGTCGACGGTTCGACCGACGGCATGCAAGCGTTCATGGGCGGCAAACTGCGCGCTGAAGGCGACATGATGCTGGCCATGAAACTGTCCGAGCTGTTCCCTTCGTAAGACTGCAGTTCAGCTTCAAACAAATCCCGCCCTTATGGCGGGATTTTGCGTTTGAGCGCCAAAGAAATTGGCTGACACAACGTTGATCTCGATCACTGGTGTGCGAGCGGTCACTGATTAATCTTCCGGCTCCATCGAAGGCCAGGGAAGGCTCACCGGGAGCCTGCGGCTGATCCCATTCAAGGAAGAACTTTCATGCGACCACTCAACATCATTCTGCTGTCGTCGGCGTTTAACGGCCTGACCCAACGTGCCTGGCTGGACCTGCGTGAAGCTGGGCATTCGCCCAGTGTCGTGGTGTTTACCGACGAGGCCTCAGTGTGCGAGCAGATTGAACACAGCGGCGCCGATCTGGTGGTCTGCCCGTTCCTCAAGGACCGCGTCCCGCAAGCGCTGTGGAGCAATACTGAACGCCCGGTGGTGATCATCCATCCCGGCATCGTTGGCGATCGTGGCGCCAGTGCGCTGGACTGGGCGATTACCAACGAGCTGACACGCTGGGGCGTGACGGCGCTGCAAGCGGTCGAGGAAATGGACGCCGGGCCGGTCTGGGCTACCTGCGAATTCAATCTGCCGCCCGGATTGCGCAAATCCGAGTTGTACAACGGTCGAGTCAGTGATGCGGCCATTCGCTGCATTCGCGAAGTGGTGGAAAAATTCGTTGAAGGCTTCGTGCCAGTGGTGCTGGACGACACCGACCCGACAGTACGCGGGCGTTTGCAGCCGAACATGAAGCAGGTTGATCGCAGCTTCAGTTGGCACGACTGCGCACACTTCATCAAGCGCTGCATAGACGCGGCGGACGGCCAGCCCGGCGTGCTGGCAAGCCTCGCCGGCGGGCAGTATTACGTTTACGACGCGCACCTGGACTCGCGCACCGGCATGCCCGGCGAAATTCTCGCGGTGCATGACGATGCGGTGCTGGTCGCGACCGGTGATCAGAGTGTGTGGATCGGCTCGCTGCGGCGCAAACCGCAGCCCGGCGAAGAGACCTTCAAGCAACCGGCGCGGCACGTGCTGGCCGGGCAATTGGTCGATGTACCGACGCTGGACTGGTCGATTGCCAGTCAGCCGTTCAGCGACGAAGCGTATCAGCCGATTCGTTACCGCGAGTCCGGGCATGTCGGCGAGCTGACCTTCGAGTTCTACAACGGCGCCATGAGCACTGAGCAATGCCGGCGCATGGTTGAAGCGTTGCGCTGGGCCAAGTCCCGCGACACTCAGGTGTTGCTGATCAAGGGTGGGCGCGGGAGCTTTTCCAACGGTGTGCATTTCAATGTGATTCAGGCCGCGCAGGATCCGGGCGCTGAAGCCTGGGCGAATATTCAGGCGATCGATGACGTCTGTGAAGAGTTACTGAGTGCGCGGCAACTGGTGGTCAGCGGGGTGGCGGGCAGTGCCGGCGCCGGTGGTGTGATGCTCGCTCTGGCTGCCGATATCGTGTTTGCCCGGGCCGATATCGTGCTCAATCCGCATTACAAAAGCATGGGCCTGTATGGCTCGGAATACTGGACGTACAGCCTGCCCCGCGCCGTCGGCCCGGCAATGGCCGAGCAATTGGCTCAAGCGTGTCTGCCGGTGAGTGCCAGCCAGGCGCTGCAACTGGGCATGGTTCAGGAAATCGGCCCGCGTTGCCCTGATGAGTTTTCATTGTGGTTGTTGCAACGGGCCAACAGCGTTTTGAGCGATCCGACTTACGCCGCTGTGCGTGAACGCAAGTCACGGATTGATCAAGTGCTGATCCAGCAATGCCGCGAAAGCGAGTTGCAGGAAATGCAGGAAGACATGCTTTACAACCGCAACGGGTTTGCCGAGAAATGCCGCAATTTTGTTTATAAGCGCAAGGCGTGTGGCACCCCGGCGCGGCTGGTGGAGGATTGGGCGCGGGTGCGTTCGGTCGAGTTGGCCAGTTGAGTCGGTGGTGACCGCTTTCCCCTCACCCTGGCCCTCTCCCGAGGGAGAGGGAACCGAGCCGGTGATATTGGCGATCTAAACCGACCTGAGGGTCTTGCTTTGAATCCATAATCGATTCGATCTTTCAGGTCGATGTGTGACGCAAGACACCTCGGTCAATCCCCTCTCCCTCAGGGAGAGGGTTAGGGTGAGGGGCTTTTGCCTTTACAATGCTCGCCACCTCAAACACCGGCCCGCCCATGGACATCGACCTCGCCCGCACCTTCCTCGAAATCGTCCGCCACGGCAGTCTCGCCGCCGCTGCGCAGAAGTTGTTCGTCACGCAAACGGCGATCACCGCCCGGGTACAAAAGCTCGAAAGTCAGTTGGGCAGTACCTTGTTTGTGCGCAATCGCGCCGGGGCGAAATTGACGCCCAATGGTGAAGCGTTCGTGGTCTACGCCAATCAACTGGTGCAGACCTGGGAAGCCGCCCGCCGCGATTTGCCGCTGCCCGAGGGTTATCACAACGTGCTGCACATCGGCGGTGAAGTCAGCCTGTGCAACCCGTTGATGCTCAGTTGGGCGGCCCAATTGCGCGAGAAAATCCCCGGCCATGCCCTGCGCATGGAAATCCGCGATGGCGAAAACCTGCTGCGCCAACTCGAACTCGGTGTGCTCGACGCCGCATTGGTCTATCAACCGGAATACTGGCCGGGATTGCAGGTCGAGCAGGTGCTGGAAGAAAAACTGATTCTGGTGCGTGCGCCGGATCGGCCCGATCCGTACGTTTACATCGACTGGGGGCCGGACTTCCGCCGTCAGCATGATGCCGCTCTGCCGGAAAAAGCCAAAGCCGCGCTGAGTTTCAATCTCGGCCCGCTGGCCCTGCAATACATCCTCGAAAATGGCGGCAGCGGCTACTTCCGTACGCGCGTAGTGCGCACCTATCTGGAAAGCGGCGCACTGGAACCAGTGACCAAAGCCCCTGAATTCGGCTATCCGACCTATCTGGTGTACTCGCGCGATCGCGACTCGGCGACGCTGCAGCAAGCCTTCAATCTGCTGCGCGAAGTGATCCGCACCGATGACGACTGGTCACAACGCTGGAACCCGTTGAGCTGACGCTACCGATTTGCCGCGCAGCATGGCGCATGTGGCCTCAAGGTCTGGGCTGCACAAACGGCGGGATCGGCTAATCTGCCGGGTATAACAACAATACCCACAGGTGAACGCAGTGAGGCAGACCACCGAGGCATTTCGCAGCCGCTATCGCGCGGCGATCCATCCGTTTTACAACCCGTGGCTGCACGGCGTCTTCGTGCTGCTGTTCGGTGTACTGGCCATCGGTGCGTTCTGGAGCACCGTGCAGCAGGTCGGTTGGCTGGAATGGCTGACCGTGCCGCTGACGCTGTTGTTGTTCAACTTTGGCGTGTACATGGTCCATCGCCATCTCGGCCACCATAAAAAAGCTTTCGCAAAAATGTTCTACGCCCGGCATGCGGGCGACCATCACAGCTTCTTCACCCCCGGCCACATGACCTACGACAGCGCCCGGGATTGGCGAGTGATTCTGTTCCCGGCGTGGTTGATCGTGATTCACACGCTGGTCATCACTCTGCCGTTGTGGTGGCTTGTCGCGCAGGTCAACGCCAATGTTGCCGGATTATTTGGCGGCTGCATGGTCCTGGGTTATCTGGCCTACGAGGTGTTTCACGCTGCTGAACACCTGCCGCCAGACAACCCGCTGACGCGCCTGCCGTGGATTCGCCAGATGCGGCGTTTGCACGAACTGCATCACCGTCGCGAGCGCATGCAGGAGCGCAATTTCAATATCGTCCTGCCACTGATGGACTACTTGTTCGGCACCCTGTACTGGGAGCCGGAAACCTCCCCTTCGAGCTATTCGAGAATGCCCATGACCCGCATGCAGCACACGATCGATATCGCCGGCGACCCGATTGCCGTGCTCGCCTATGCCGCCAGTGTCAGCCACTGGCCCGAGTGGCACCCTTCTTCATTAAAGATCGACGGCGCGCAAGGCCCGTTGCACGCCGGGTCACGGTTTGAAGAAGATATTCATGCCGGCGGACGTGCCGGTCACCTCAGTTGGGAAGTCACCGAGTACCTGCCCGGCCGACGCTGGTGCGCGCGAGCGCAAGGCGATCACGGTTTGTCGTTGCTGTTGACCTACGAGTGCTCGGCTGAAGGCAACGGCACACGGTTTGTGCGCACGCTTGATTATCGCTTCGACGGTTTGGGCATGCGCATTGCCAATCAGTTATTGCTCAAACGCCGCATCGAGCGGGAGTCGGCGGCATCGATGCTCGCGTTGCGCGATAGAGCGGCACAGCATCTGGCGTCCGTGAGGGCCAGCGCATGAGGTGGCGGCGGTTTTTATTGCTGCTGATTGTTGTCGTCATCGCGTATCTGCTGCTGATGCCCACCCGGGTGGAACCGGTCGCGTGGAAACCGGCGTCGGCGCCCTCCCTCAGCGAAGGCGTCTATGCCGACAACCAGCGTCTCAAAGCGACCGAACAGGTTGGGCCGAGTGATATCGAAGGCCCGGAAGCGCTACTACTGGAGAGCGATTTCCTGATCACCGGGCTGCATGACGGGCGGCTGATCCGCACCAGTCTCGACGGCAAGACGCGCAAAGTTCTGGCTGATACCGGCGGAAGACCGTTGGGGCTGGCGCGGCATCCCAACGGGTTGCTGGTGATCGCCGACGGGGTCAAAGGCTTGCTCTCGCTGGATGCTCAAGGCCAGTTGATTCCCTTGACCACCGCTGCCAACGGCCTTGAATTTGGTTTCACCGACGACGTGGCGATCGACAAATCCGGGCATTACGCCTATTTCAGCGATGCCTCCAGTCGTTGGGGTTACGGCCATGACGGCGAGGCAATCATCGAGCACGGCGGCGACGGCCGTCTGCTGCGCTATGACTTCCAGACTGGCAAAACCAGCGTACTGCTGGACAAACTGGAGTTCGCCAACGGTGTAACCCTCGGCCCGGATGACGCCTACGTGCTGGTCAACGAGACCGGCGCCTACCGCATCAGTCGCTTCTGGCTGACCGGGCCGAAGGCTGGCACCCACGACGTGTTCATCGATAATTTGCCGGGGCTGCCGGACAACCTGGCGTTCAATGGCAGCAACCGCTTTTGGGTGGCCCTCTACGCACCGCGCAATGCGTTACTGGATGGCACCGCCGGATATCCGTTCGTACGCAAGATGATCGTGCGGGCGCTGACCGTACTCCCCAAACCGGTGGAAAAGCGCGGATTTGTGTTGGGGCTGGATCTTGAGGGCAAGGTGATTGCCAATTTGCAGGATGCCAGCAGCGGCAATTATTCGCCGATCACCACGGTGCGCGAGTATGGGGACTGGTTGTATTTCGGATCGCTCAAGGCCACGCATATGGCGCGCTTGCCACTGACTGAAGCCCTGAAGTAAGCCTGCTGAATTTGCGCTGGATTGACTGACGCCATCGCTGGCTTGCCAGCGATGGCGGTCTGTCAATTAGAGGATTTATCGAACTTGTCGGGGTCTTCATCCTCCGGCAGTTCTTCAACCGGCTCTTCAGGGAATGCGGTGGTATGCGCCGGGCTATTGGGCTCGGGATGGGTCGGAACCGGGTCGAATGCGCCCTGCTCTTCACTGGGGAATTTGGGATCGTTCATAAGGCACCTCGCAAAGAGTCGATGATGGAAGACTCTGAACATTCGAGGTGCCGGGCGAGGCCGTCGTTCCAGTCAATCTGCAACCGTAGGTCGGCAGGTTAATCAGGGGTCAGGCTTTCGCCTGTAACTGCTGGACGATCTTGTCTTTGACTTGCAAGCGCTTCTCTTTGAGTTTCTTCAGTGCGTCGTCACTGGGGGCATCCGACTGGGCGGTTTCGGCCTTGACCACTTCGGCATCAGCTTCGGCATACTTGTTGATCAATGAATCCAGTAACGGATCGTTGGAGCGTTTGTGCTGGATCTCTTCCTTTGCAATCTTCAAGTCCTGTAACAGGTCATGGGGAACCGGCATGGAACACCTCCATCAGTTGATCGGGTGGCCAACGCGACCGATTGCGCTGGCCAGTTACCAGAATGGCCTCGGTTGAGCCGTTCTGTCGACCACCTGTCAGACCAGCGGTGGCCGTTCGTCGCCCTGTCGCAAATGCGATAAAACCTTTGTCCGTCGCCCTGCCTCCACTGCATAACGCTCACAACAAATTGCGTGGAGATACACAAATGGACGGATTCAAGCTGCGTCATCTGGTACTGGCTGTCGCTTTGAGCACTGGCATGAGCAGCGCCTTCGCTGCCACCGACAACAACTTCGTCGATAACGCCGCTGCCGGTGGCATTGCTGAAATCGAAACCAGCCGCCTCGCTCTGGAAAAAAGCCAATCAGCGGACATCAAGGCGTTCGCCACCATGATGATTACCGACCATGGCAACGCCAATGATGAACTGGCGACGATTGCCAAGGCCCATGACATCGAGGTGCCGGACACCACCACGCTGGTCAAGCAGGCCAAAGAGAAAATCCTCGACATGCGCGACGAGTCCTTCGACGCGGCCTACGCCAACAATCAGGTGAAGGCTCACGAAGACACCATCGAGTTGTTCAAGAAGCAGGCCAACACCGTGACGGATGACAAGGTCAAAGGCGCGACTGAGCTGAAAGCGTTCGCCCAGAAAATGCTGCCGGCGCTGGAAAAACATCTGGCAGCGGCGAAGGAACTGCAAGCCAAGCATCCGAGTAAATAAATGATCGGCTGCAAATAACGAGGCCGCATCCAATGGATGCGGCCTCGTTATTTGCGACCCTGATTAACCCCCATCCGTGTCTATATCTGCATCCGTCTCCTCACCCGGTTTCGCACGATCCGGCTCAGGCTCGAAACCCGGGCTGAACTCGTTGTCGTTGTCGGTGTGCTGGTTCTTCTGATCCACCGCCGGATCAGCACTTTGCGCCTGCTCCGTATCACCTTGGCGTTGTGCAGGTTGCGTCGGCGCCGGTTGCCCCGGCACTTGCGGGTCGATGGCCGGATCATTGCGATTGATCGGCTGCCCCGACTGATTTTGCTGTTGCTCGTTCATAAGCACCTCGTTGTTCAAAGCCAGCGCGACTGAAAACAGTCGGGCCTTGAAAGTTCGAAGCCGGCGCCGCGCCAACGTTCAAAACATCGCACTCGCCAGCCGTGCCCATCGGCGCGGGCGACTATCGGCTCAAGGCCCGGGCCAGAAACGGCGCTGTCCGGCTCTTTTTACTCGCTGCGACTTTCTGCGGTGTACCCGCCACAACAATCTTGCCACCCTGATCCCCCGCCCCCGGGCCGATGTCGATCACCCAGTCACTCTGGGCGACCACGCGCATTTCATGCTCGACCACGATCACCGTGTGCCCCGCTGTCACCAGCGTATCGAGCTGTTCCAGTAATCGATCGACATCCCGTGGATGCAGGCCGGTGGTCGGTTCATCCAGCACATACAAGGTCGCGCCGCGCTGGTTGCGCTGCAGTTCGGTGGCCAGTTTGATCCGCTGCGCCTCGCCGCCGGACAGTTCCGTGGCCGGTTGCCCCAGCCGCAGATAACCGAGGCCGATATCACGCAGCACCTCCAGCGAACGACGAATACCCGGCTGTCCGGCAAACACCGTCACCGCTTCATCGACCGTCAATTGCAGCACTTGGGCAATGCTCAAGCCTTCCCAGAGAATCGCCAGGGTCTGCGGGTTGTAACGCGCACCATGACAGGTCGGGCACGGCGCATACACGCTGGGCATAAACAACAACTCGACGCTGACAAAACCCTCTCCTTCGCAGGTCGGGCAACGGCCCTTGGCGACGTTGAAGGAAAACTGCCCGGCGTCATAACCGGCCGCCTGCGCCTCGGGCGTCGCGGCGAACAGCTTGCGCACGTTGTCGAACAGACCGGTGTAGGTCGCCAGATTGGAGCGTGGCGTGCGGCCGATGGGCTTTTGATCGACCTGCACCAGGCGCTTGATCAACTCCAGCCCGGCGACGACCTGACCGCTGCTGACCTGCGGCGCGTCGTCCTCAAGGCTGAGTTCTTCAGGTTCGGCATCAACGCTCGGCCGCCCCAGTTGCGCGCCGACCAATTCCAGTAAGGCCTGACTGACCAGACTCGACTTGCCGGAACCGGACACGCCGGTCACCGAGGTGAAGCAACCCAAAGGAAATTCGGCGCTGAGATGACTGAGGTTATTGCGGCTGATGCCATCGAGTTTCAGCCAGCCCGATGGCTTGCGCGCCGCTCGTGTCGGACGCTGCTGCTCAGCGAACAGATAAGCGCGGGTCTGCGATTGCTCGATGTCGGCCAGACCCGCTGGCGGGCCGCTGTACAGGATCTGCCCACCCTTCTCACCCGCCGCCGGGCCAACGTCGATCAACCAGTCGGCGCGGCGCATGGTTTCCAGATCATGTTCGACCACAAACAGGGTGTTGCCGTCGGCCTTCAAACGCTGCAAGGCTTCGAACAGCGCCTCGCCATCAGCGGGATGCAGCCCGGCGGACGGTTCGTCGAGCACGTAGATCACGCCAAACAACTGCGAACCCAATTGTGTGGCCAGGCGCAAACGCTGCAATTCACCGGACGACAAGGTCGGCGTGCTGCGCTCCAGCGCCAGATAACCCAGCCCCAGATCGGTCAGCGTACTGACCCGCTCCAGCAGGTCCTCGGCAATGCGCTGCGCCGCCAGACGCTTTTCCAGCGACAGGTTCGGCGTGTGGCGCACATCCGGCGCGCCGGCATGGCCGCTCGCACCGTGGACGACGCGTTGCTGGCGCGCTTCGCGGGTCTGCGCATGGCTCAAGGTTTCGCCGCTTTCTTCGGCGTGTTCCAGGTAACTGGCCGCCGCCACCGGTTTCAATACTTCGGCGACTTGCAGCAACGGCATCTGCGACAGTTCACCGATGTCGTAGCCGGCAAACGTCACTGACAACGCTTCGCGCTTCAGGCGTTTGCCATCGCACAGCGGACAAGGACTGCCAAGCATGAACCGCGAAACGCGCTTCTTCATCAGCGCACTTTGCGAGTGGGTGAACGTGTGCAGGATGTAGCGACGGGCGCCAGTGAACGTGCCCTGATAACTCGGCTCCATTTTGCGCTTGAGGGCGACGCGGGTTTCTTCTGGCGTCAGCCCGGCATACACCGGCACGGTCGGGGTTTCTTCGGTAAAGAGAATCCAGTCGCGTTGCTTTTTCGGCAGTTTGCGCCACGGGATATCGACATCAATGCCCATGGTCACGAGGATGTCGCGCAGGTTCTGCCCCTGCCAGGCCAACGGCCAGGAAGCGACGGCCCGTTGGCGGATGGTCAGGTCTGGATCAGGCACCATCAGTGCTTCGGTGACTTCATACACCCGGCCCAGCCCATGACACTCCGGACAGGCGCCCTGCGGGGTGTTCGGTGAAAAGTCCTCGGCGTACAACATCGCCTGACCCGGCGGATAACTGCCGGCGCGGGAATAAAGCATGCGGATCAGACTCGACAACGTGGTCACGCTGCCCACCGACGAGCGTGTGCTCGGCGTACCGCGCTGCTGTTGCAGGGCCACGGCGGGCGGCAAGCCTTCAATAGAATCGACATCCGGCACACCCACCTGATCGATCAGCCGTCGCGCGTACGGCGCGACTGACTCGAAATAGCGGCGCTGCGCTTCGGCATACAAGGTGGAAAACGCCAGCGACGACTTGCCCGAACCGGACACGCCGGTAAACACCACCAGCGCATCGCGGGGGATGTCGACGTCGACGTTCTTCAGATTGTGCTCACGGGCGCCACGCACCCGAACCATACCGGCGGGTGCTTTGGAGGTGCGTTTGGAAGTCATCAGCCTGCCTTGGTGAGGGAGTTTTCAGCTCAGTCGTTAAGCACCGCACGAATCATCTGCAATAGCGCTTCGGGGCCATAGGGTTTGCCCAGCAAATGGGTGTCGGGGCTGAGTTGGTGATTGCGCGAAATGATGTCGCGGGTATGGCCGGAGGTGAACAGCACCGCCACCGGGGGTGTCTGCACCTTGGCCCACGCGGCCAGATCGGAACTCTTGATCAGCCCCGGCATGACCACGTCGGTGAAAATCAGATCGACATCGACGCCTTCCAGCAGCATCTGCATGGCCGCGTCGCCGTTGCCTGCGGTCAACACCCGGTAACCTTCTTCACGCAACAACTCGACGGCCGAGGTGCGCACCGCGTCGTTGTCCTCGACCACCAGAATCGTCTCGTGACCACCTCTCTGGTGATTGTCGATGCTCGGTGATTCTTCGCGGATCGGCCGCAGGCTGCGCGGGAAATACAGCTGCACCCGCGTGCCCTCGCCGAGCGTACTGTCGATCTCGACGTGTCCGCCACTTTGTTTGACGAAACCAAACACCATGCTCAGGCCCAGCCCGGTGCCCTGGCCGTCGGCCTTGGTGGTGAAGAACGGTTCAAACACCTGCTCCAGCATCTGCGGCGGAATGCCTGGACCGGTATCGCTGACCGCCACCCGCACAAAATCGCCTGCGCAGATGCCTTTACCGGCGCAAAACGTGCTGTCGAGTCGGGTATTGAGGGCGCTGAGGACAATGGTGCCCTCACCCTGCATCGCGTCCCGGGCGTTGATCGCCAGGTTGAGAATCGCGTTTTCCAGTTGATTGCGGTCGACGTTGATGTGCCACGGTTCTTGCGGCAACTGCATATCGATCTGAATGGTTTCGCCCAACGCCCGTTGCAATAACTCGCCCACGCCGTCGAAGATCTGCTGCGGTTTGCACACTGCCGGTGATAGCGGCTGACGCCGGGCAAACGCAAGCAATTGCGAGGACAGCTTGGCACCGCGCTCGACTGCCGCCAGCGAGGCACTGACGCGCCGTTGCACGTTGGCATTGTCCGGTTCATGGCGTGCCAGCAAGTGCAGGTTGCCGGCGATCACTTGCAACAGGTTATTGAAGTCATGGGCCACGCCGCCAGTCAGTCCGCCGATCGCTTCGAGCTTCTGCGACTGACGCAATTGCTCCTCGGCGGCCAGCCGCGCGCCGACTTCACTGGCCACCCGTTGTTCAAGGTTGCGGGTGAATTTGAGCAGGGACTCTTCGGCGATCTTGCGCTCGTGGATGTCGATCAACACACCGGGGAAACGAAACGGTTCGCCCTGTTCATTGAACTCGCAGGCACCGCTGGCCAGGACCCACAGATAACTGCCATCGCTGCGCTGTACACGGTATTCGGCGTTGTAGGGCTCACCGGTCTGCATTGAATGGACGACCCGCTCCTGCACCCAGGGCAAGTCATCGGGATGGATGCGCGAGCGAGCGACGTCTCGCGCCAGGTTGCTCAGATCCTGGTTCGGTGGATAAGAGAACGTCCGGGCGAAACGTTCGTCTGCCGACATCGTGTCGCTTTTCACATCCCAGACAAACGAGCCGAGCAAGGCGCCGGCATTCAATGCCAGACGCACCCGTTCGTTATCGGCGCGGTAGGCATCTTCGGCGGCCTGACGCAGCTGTTCGGCAACCACCCGTTCAGTGGTTTCCACCACCGTCGCCATCACACCGGCAGGCGCGCCCGTGTCGTCGGGTACGGGGTTGTAATACAGATCCATCCAGACGTCTTCGGGCACGCCATCGCGCAGTAATACCAGTTCCTTGTTGCGGTAAGACAAGGTGCCACCGGCCAGACACGTATCCACCACATGCCGGTTGAACTCGGCGACTTCCGGCCAGCCCAGTTCCACCGGTGAACCCAGCAGGTAGGGATGCCGGCCACCCGCGAACTCCGAATAACCGTCGTTGTAAATCATGTAGCCAGCACGCCCCCACAGCATGACCATCGGCAACGGCGAAGCGAGCAGCATCTGCACGGCGCTGCGCAAGCTGGTGGGCCAGGTATCCAGCGGCCCCAGGTCAGTCTGGCTCCAGTCGAACGCACAAATGCGCCCGGCCATTTCGCCTTTCCAGCCGTCACAACCGTGGCTATCGGATAAAAACTGCATCGGTTGACTCGGTGTCCTGTGCTGATTGCCCGATAAACCGCGACGCCGAAAGGACGCGATGCCCGTCTGTTTCGAGCATCGCCGAGCGTATTGGTTTCATTAGATGTATAGCCGATTTCAGACGCCGTTCAGGTTTAAACACCGATCAGATGTTTGAGCGGATGGTAGCCAGTTTTCATTTTGGCGGCGACGTCGAGAATGGCCTTCTCGATACCGTTCAGGTGCACGCAGGTCAGTTCGATGGCGGCGCTCTGATTGCCGGCCTCGATGTACTCGATCAAGCGCAGGTGTTCATTGTCGCGGCAGGCTTCGTGGCTGTCGTCATCCAGTGCGGCAATGTACAGCGAGGCGCGGGAAATCAGCTTATGGAACCAGTCGAGCAGCACCGGATTATTCAGGCTGCGGGCAAGCTTGAGGTGGAACTCGCCGAGCAGGTAGATCAGTCGCTCGTGATCGCCGGCCTCATGGGCTTGATCTTCCAGCAGCAAGTGTTCGCGCAGGACCTGCATGGCGGCGATGTCTTTGCGTCGGCATAGCTCGGTGACAATGCCGATCTCGATCAGGCGCCGGGTTTCAAACAGCGAACGAATCTCTTCGTTACTGGGCAACGAAACCGATGCGCCTTTATTGGGTTCGGTAGTCACCAGTCCATCGGCCTCCAAATGCTTGAGCGCGGCGCGCACCGACGTGCGGCTGACATTAAACAACTCCGCCAGCGAAGCCTCGCCCAGTTTCATCCCCGGGCGCAGCGAACGCTTGCTGATCGCCTCGTAAACCCCTTGGTAGACGCGGTCGACGGTGGTTTCCGGTTTCTTCTCGGTCACTCGAAAGCTCCTTCCGTGCTGGCAACGTTGCCGTGGCGCATGAACTGTCGCGCAGGATATCGCCTTCGGCCGCAAGATGCAGGGTCTTGATTGCAAGTCGATATCGAAGAAAGTCGAGAAGTGTTCAGGCAAAAAAAATCGCAGCCTGTTGCCGCTTCTCGCAAATGTATTTACAAGAAGCGACCCCAGGCTGCGATCTTTTTATCTTCGCTGTCAGTCCGTGCCGTATTTCGGCGAACGTGGCCCGTACAGCAGGCCCGCCGGATGTCCGGCCGACAACAGACGATTGCTGGCGACACCGGCAATCGGATAACCGGCGTCGGTAGAACTGTTGATGATCTGCTTCACCGCTGCGGTAATCAGCATGCCAACCAGGCCACCCGCGTTACCGTTGTTACCCTCTTCGCTCGAGGCTCGCGCCGAACCGGTCCACAGCGTGGTGCCGGATTTCAGATCGACCAGTCTGGCGGTAGCGGTCACTGCGGTTTCGCTGCTGATCACCATGTAACGCGTACCGTACTCGGTCACGGTGATGTACAGCGCCGCATCCGCGCCGAAGATTTCCTTCAGTTTGTCGGGCGGTGCCTGATGGATATCATCCGGCGTGGTCAGGCCGTTCTGGCGGAACGTCTCGTCAACCAGCGCGATCGGCAGCACGTAATAACCGGCCTCGGCCAGCGGAAACGTCACTTGCGACAACAGGCTGTAGGAGGCCTTGACGTCCGGCGAGGTGTTCAGCGGCGGCAGCACCAGAATGGTCTTCGGACGCGCTTGTTTATACGCCGAGTAATCCACGGTCTTGGGTTTTACGCAGCCACCCAGAAGGGTCAGTGCCAGCACGCCCACCAGCAGTTTCACTGCACGCGGGATCATTTGGCGTCTCCGGTCTTGGCGTTTTTAAGCAGGAAATCCATGTACGTGCCGGACTCTGGAAACAGGGTCTTTTCGGTACGGAACTGCTGCACCATCTGATCGTCCTTACCCATGCTCAGGTACAGCAGACCGAGGTGCGCGTGGTAACCCGGTGGTACGGCCTTACCCGTGGAGCGGATCTTCTGCAGGTCGGCTTCCAGTGCTTCAGCCTGGGCTTCTTTCGGTGTTTCGCTTTTGAAATACTCGTAGACCTGGGGTTCGTAGCCTTCCCACTGGTACAGGGTTTGCGGGCCGGCGCAACCCGCCAGCAAGGCGCTGGCGGCCAGCGTCAGGGTCATCAGCGACCGCGACAGATTCAAATTCATGGGTTGTTGCTCCTTGCAATGGGCGTCGATCAGTTGCCCGGTTTCCAGGCACCGGCGTTCATGCCATCAACCAGACGATTGATCGCCTCGCGCATGGCCAGATCCAGGACTTTGCCGTTGAGGGTGGAGTCGTAGGCAGCGGTGCCGCCGAAGCCGATGATTTCGCGATTGGACAAGGCGTATTCGCCGGCGCCCTGGGTCGAATACACCACTTCCGAAGTGCTGATGTTGACGATGTTCAGGTTGACCTTGGCGTAGGCCACTTGAGTTTTGCCGCGACCAAGAATGCCGAACAACTGGTGGTCGCCGGTCTCTTTACGGCCAAACTCGGTGACATCACCGGTGACCACATAATCAGCGCCCTTGAGGCGTTGGGCCTGGCCCTTGATCGCCGCTTCCTGCTGGATTTCGCCCATGTTGTCGCGATCCAGCACGGAGAAACGGTTGGTCTGCTGCAAGTGCGTGATCAGGATGGTCTTGGCCTGACCACCGAGACGGTCGACGCCGTCGGAGAAGATCCCGCGCATATAGCTGGAGCGGTTATCGAACTTGCCCACGGCCATCGGCACGCGAACGCCAGTCCAGACTTGCGTGGCGCTTTCAACCTTGGCCACCGGCAGCGCGCGGGAGCTTTCGGTCGCGCAACCGGCGAGCGTGCCGGCGATTGTGCCCAGCACGGCAATCGCAACGCCTGAGACCAGCATCCGGGAGATCATTCTCACTGAGTATTTCCTTCTTGAAAAACGGGGGGTGTCCCGGCACAGCAACGCGGTGGGGAGCGGAAAAGGGGCGGCATTATGACAAAGTGCCATCATTGATGACAGATTTTTTTTGACGCCAATGGATTGGCTGCTCTGGGAACGATCAGACAGAGAATTTTGTGGTGTCAGTGGAAATCGCGGCTCTGCACGCGGATGCCGTTGAGCAGCGGACTCAGGTCGCTCAGGCGGCCGGCGATCAAGTGGCGCACGTCGCCCTCGCGCTCCCAGCGGCCATCGACCTTGAGCAGTTGCGAGCCGACCAGTACCTGGCGCTGACGCTCGGCCAGGTCGCGCCAGACCACCACATTGACGTTGCCGAACTCGTCTTCCAGGGTGACAAACGTCACGCCGCTGGCAGTGCCCGGTCGTTGCCGGCCCGTCACCAGTCCGGCAATGCTGACCGGGCGACCATGCTCAACGTCGAGCAACTCTTTTGAACTGCGGCAACGCCGCGCCTTCAGTTCGTCGCGCAACAACGCCAACGGATGCGGCCCCAGGGTGGTGCCGACCGTCGTGTAATCGGCGTACAGATCTTCGCCGACACTGGGCTTGGGTAGCACCACGTCAGGCTCTTCCTGACTCGGCAAACCGGCAAACAACCCCAGCTGTTTCTGCACCCCAGCGACTTCCCAGCGCGCCCGATGCCGATGACCGGCCAGGCCGCGCAACGCTCCGGAATCTGCCAGCAGCGCCTGCGCCCGACTGTCGAGTGCGGCCCGCTCGCCCAAATCGGCAACATCGGCAAATGCCCCGCGCATCCGCGCCGCTTCAATGCGTCGGGCATCGTCCTCGCGAAAACCCTTGATCATGCGCAGCCCCATGCGAATCGCCGGTTGTGCGCCGCTGATCGGTTCCAGGCTGCAATCCCAGTCACTGGCGCGCACGTCCACCGGGCGGATCTGCAGCTGATGCCGACGGGCGTCCTGAAGAATCTGGTCGGGGCTGTAGAAGCCCATCGGCCAACTGTTGATCAGCGCACAGGCGAACGCCGCCGGTTCGTGGCACTTGAGCCAGCAACTGGCGTAGGTCAGCAAGGCGAAACTGGCCGCGTGGGATTCGGGAAAACCGTAGCTGCCGAAGCCTTTGATCTGCTCGAAAATCTGCGCGGCGAACTCCGGCGTGTAGCCGTTTTTCTTCATGCCGGCGGCGAGTCGCTCCTTGTGCGGCTCAAGCCCGCCGTGGCGTTTCCACGCGGCCATGGAGCGGCGCAACTGATCGGCCTCGCCGGGGCTGTAGTCCGCGGCGACGATGGCGATCTGCATCACTTGTTCCTGAAACAGCGGCACGCCGAGGGTGCGTTTGAGCACCACTTCCAGTTCCGGTGACGGATAGGTTTCCGGCTCTTCCTTGTTCCGCCGGCGCAGGTACGGATGGACCATGCCGCCCTGAATCGGGCCCGGCCGGACGATGGCCACCTCAATCACCAGATCGTAGAACTTCGCCGGTCGCAGGCGCGGCAGCATCGACATCTGTGCGCGGGACTCGATCTGGAACACGCCGATGGTGTCGGCGCGGCTGATCATGTCGTAGGTCGGTTTGTCTTCGGCCGGAATCGTCGCCAGTGTCAGATCCAGATGACGATGACGGCGCAGCAGATCGAAACAGCGGCGAATCGCGCTGAGCATGCCCAGCGCGAGGATGTCGACCTTAAGCAACCCGACCGCGTCGAGGTCGTCCTTGTCCCACTGAATGATCGTGCGGTCGGCCATGGCGGCGTTTTCCACCGGCACCAGACTGTCCAGCGGTTGCTCGGAAATCACAAAACCACCGGGGTGCTGCGACAGGTGCCGGGGGAAACCGATCAGTTGCCCGGTCAGGCTCAACACCCGGCGCAGCACCGGGCTGTCGGGATCGAATCCGCCCTCAATCAGGCGTGCCACTGGCGGTGTTTCATCGCTCCAATGGCCGCAGCAATCGGCTAGCGCATTGATCTGATCCGGCGGCAGGCCCAACGCCTTGGCCACATCGCGCACCGCACCGGCGGCGTGATAAGTGCTGACCACCGCTGTCAGCGCCGCGCGATGGCGGCCGTAACGGCGAAACACGTATTGCAGGACTTCCTCGCGGCGTTCGTGCTCGAAGTCGACGTCGATATCCGGCGGCTCGTTGCGCTCTTTCGACATGAAGCGTTCGAACAGCAACGTGGTGCGATCCGGGTCGATTTCGGTGATGCCCAAGGCAAAGCACACCGCCGAGTTGGCCGCCGAACCACGGCCCTGACAGAGAATGTGCTGCTCGCGGGCGAAGCGCACCACGTCGTGTACGGTGAGGAAATAGCTTTCGTAGCCGAGTTCGGCGATCAGCTTCAGCTCATCGTCGATCTGCTTGAGCACTTTGGCCTGCGGCCCTTTCGGCCAGCGCCAGGCGATGCCTTCTTCGGTCAGGTGGCGCAACCAGGAACTGGCGCTGTGCCCGTCCGGCACCAGCTCTTTGGGATATTGATAACGCAACTGGCCCAGATCAAAGGTGCAGCGCCGGGCCAGACTCACCGACGCCTCCAGCAAGGCCGGCGGATACAGTTCGCGCAACACCTCGACACTGCGCAAATGCCGCTCGCCATTGGGGTGCAGGCGCAATCCGGCTTCCGCCACCGGGACGTGATGACGAATCGCAGTCATGGTGTCCTGCAAGGCGCGTCGGCCTCGGGCATGCATGTGTACATCACCACTGGCCACGGCAGGAATTCCCAACTCACCCGCCAGACTCGACAACGCCGCCAGCCGCCGCTGATCGTCCTGCCCGCGATGCAACTGCACCGCCAGCCACAGCCGTTCGCCGAAGGTTTGTTTCAGCCAACGGCCCTCTTGCACGTCATCTACCGAGTCCGGCACCCACAACACCAACAACCCGGGCAGCGCTTCGTTGAAGTCCTCGCGCAGCACCTGATACTGGCCCTTTTGCGTGCGCCGCCGGGCGCGGGTGATCAAGCCGCACAGCGCCTGATACCCCTCAAGGTTCTCCACCAGCAGCACCAGTTTCGGGCCGTTGTCGATGCGAATCTCGCTGCCGATAATCAGCGGCAATTCAACGGATTTCGCCGCTTGCCAAGCCCGGACAATCCCCGCCAGCGTGCATTCGTCGGTGATCGCCAGCGCCTGATAGCCGTGCTTTTTCGCCCGCTGGAACAACTCCAGCGCACTGGACGCACCGCGCTGGAAACTGAAGTTCGACAGGCAATGCAGTTCGGCGTAGCCATCGTTCATCCGAACCAGCCCTGCAGCCACAGCGGACCGCCCTCGCCCACCGCCCGATAGGCCCAGCCTTGCTGACCGGCGCGGTTCTGGATCAGGTAGTAATCGCGGCGTACATCGTCACCGTCCCACCAGCCTGATTCGATGCGCTCCGGGCCCATGAGGATGCGTGCCGAACCTTGCGCCACGCTCTGCGGTTCACCGAGCAACCAGCCCGGGCGGTAGACACTCGGCAAACCGGCGCAACGTTGTTTGTCGACGCCGTTCTGCCACGCGCATTCGGGCCGATGATCGGCCTGAAAGCGCAGGCCTTGCACGGCGTCATCGCCCAGCCGTGCGCGCAGGCGTTCGCGCAACTGCTCCCAAGGCAAGGTCTGCTGCGGACGGTCATCGAACAGTTCCTGAAACTGCGGCACAAAACTCGGCAAATCTTCGGCACGCAGACGGAAACCGCGCACTGGCGCGTCAACCTGCACCTGTTCCAGCCGTCCACGGGCCAGTTCGAAGAGCATCGCCGGGTCGCGTTCGGCGCTGAGCAGGCCGACCTTGATCAAGGTGTCCGGCAACCCGGCGTGTTCCAGATGCAGGTCGAAACGCTGCACGCCGCTGTCGCGCCCACACAGAAACGCCGACAGATCGCCGGTCAAGCGTCGTAAAGGGAACAGCAGCGCCTGATGGGATTGCACATCGAAATTGAGTTCGATGCGCACATCGAAACGATCCGGCGGCAGATAGAACGCCAGCGCCAGCGGCCGCGCACCGAACAAGGTGTCGAGATGTTTGAGCATCGGCGCTTCGAAGCGTCGGGCCAGTGCCTGACGCGGCAGGCTCTGCACCTGACTCAGGTTGCGCAGGCCCATGCGCGACAATGCTGTGGCCACGCCCGGCTCCAGACCGACCCGGTCGATGGGCAATTGCCCTAGATGATGCTGCAAGGCTTCGCCGTCCGGCACCACCAGTCCGTCATAGGCGTTGGCCAGAATGCGTGCCGCCACCGGGTTGGGTGCAGCGACGATGCGATGACGGAAACCCAGATCGGTCAGTTCCTTGCGCAACCGCGCCTCGAACTGCGCCCAGGAACCGAACAGGCCCAGGCTCGATTCGATCTCGAACACCACGGTGCGCGGGTAATGCACGCTGACCTGCGCGCTGAAGCGGTAGGCCCATGCGGCCAGAAACTGCTGCCAGTGTTCGACCTCGGCCACTTCATAATCGGCGGTGGCAAAACCTTTGCTCAGGGCTTGCGCAGCGGTCATCGACTGGCCGGGACGCAAGCCGAGTTTGCGCGCTGCCGGGTTGACCGCTTGCAGCACCCGGCGCTGGGCCGGGCCGCTGAGCAACACCAACGGCTCATCGGGATCGGGCCGCTGACGCAAGACGGCGTCGAGGGCCAATTGCGGGAACAGAATACACACCCAGCGCATGACGACCTCAATGCCCCACGGCAAAGGCAATCGGCGCCGTGCGCGCCAGTCCGCCACGGCACTTGAGTACGCGCAGTTGGGCCGGTTTTGCATCGATGGCGATGCGCAACGCTGCCGGTGACGGGTTGATCGCTTCGCTTAAGGGGCGCCACGCAAAGGCCAGGGTATGGCCGGTTTCCGCCGCCACCTGCAAACGCCGCAACGCTCGGTCATCAGCCTTGTGCGGCCAGCACAGCACCGCGCCGCAACTGCCCGAACGCAGGCATTGTTCCGCCGCCCACAAGGCATCGCGTTCACTGGCCTGAATCACCGACAACTGACGTAGGTCGACCCCGGCGTTCTCCCACGCCTGCGGGTACGGCACGAAAGGTGGCGCTATCAGCACGATGCGCTCACCCGCCGCCGACAACCGCGCCAGCGTCGGCCACACCAGTTGCAGCTCACCCACACCGGGGCCTGCCAGGAGGATTTCGCTCAATGCCGCTTCCGGCCAGCCACCGCTGGGCAATGCTGCGTCCAGCGCGGCATGCCCGGTCGGTTGTGGGCTGGCGGCCGGTGGCGCAGGACGGCCCTTCCAGACCTGGCCGCCATTGAACAGGGTATCCAACGCAACGACGGCGCCCATCAGCCTTGCCTCACCAGACCGCAGAACACCCCTTCGATGGCCAGATCCTGATCGTCACGCACGACAATAGGCTGATACGCCGGGTTGCGCGGTAACAGCCGCACCACATCGCCGACGCGCTCGAAACGCTTGATGGTGACTTCACCGTCGAGCCGCGCCACGACGATCTGGCCGTTGAGCGCCTCGGGATTGCGCCGCACACCGACCAGATCACCATCGAGAATGCCGTCCTCGATCATCGAGTCGCCTTGCACTCGCAGCATGTAATCGGGTGTGCGGGAGAACAGCGCCGGGTCGAGCATCAGGCGGTTATGAATGTCGGCATCAGCACCAATCGGCGCACCGGCGGCAACCCGGCCGAGTACAGGAATCTCCAGCAACTCCGCACGTGCCGGTTGCCCGAGCAAGCGAATGCCCCGGGCCTGATGCGGGTTGACCTCGATAAACCCGGCTTCGGTGAGCGCCAGCACATGCTTGCGCGCCACGCTGCGCGAGGCAAAACCAAAAGCCTCGCTGATTTCAGCGAGGCTTGGAGGCTGACCGTGTTCGGCGATGCGTTCGCGGATAAAGGTCAGGATGGCGGTACGGCGGGGAGTCAGGTTCGTCATGGAGTACATTTGTACTCCTGTAGGATTTTCCTGACAAGCACCGCCAGTCAGCTCAAACCACGCTCGGCCAGAAACCCTGCGATGTAATCGATAAACGCCACGACTTTCGCCGTGGCGCGCCGATGGCTCGGGTACACCGCAAGAATGTGCGGGCCGAAGCTGTCCGGATCGATGGCGTATTCGGCCATGACCCGCACCAGTCGCCCGTCCGCAATATAAGGCGCGGCACTCCACAACGGCGTATGCAGCAAACCGCGCCCGGCCAAAGCGCTGGCCAGCAGCAAGTCGTAATTGTCACTGCGCAAGCGTGGCGTTGCCGGTTGCGGCAGGCTCAGGCGCTGACCGTCACGCTCGGCCCACCAGAACTCACGGCTGAGCAACGGGTGCCGGTACAGCAGCCATTCATGCTGATCTAGGGTTTGCGGATTCACCGGCAAGCCCTTGCGCGCCAGATACTCAGGGCTGCCGCACAGGGCCAGGCGATTGCTGCCGACCACCCGCGCGATCAGCCCCGGCAAGTCATCGTGACCTTCGCGCAAGGCCAGGTCGTAGCCGCTTTCCAGCAGATTGACGAACTCGTCGCACAGATCCACTTGCAGGCTGATCTGCGGGTATTGCTGCAAAAAGCCGTCGCACACTTGATCGAGAAACGCACGCCCGTACGCCAGCGGCGCGGTGATTTTCAGGCTGCCGCGCAAACCGTGCTGCAGTTGCTCGATTTCCTCGCTGGCCTCTTCCAGGCGCTGCAGCACCAAGCGTGCGGTTTCCAGATACACCCGGCCGATTTCGGTGAGCAAAATCCGCCGGGTACTGCGCTCAAACAGCCGCGCCCCGAGTTCGGCTTCCAGGTGGTTGACCGCTTTGGTCAGCGCCGACGGCGTCTTGCCCAGTTGCTCGGCAGCGCGGCTGAAACTGCCGAGTTGCGCGGTGACCACGAACATTTTCAATGCACCCAACTTGTCCATGCTTTTTCCATTCAGGCAAAAACGTTTTTCGTGAGGGAGGCGTTCTGTCGGTCGTTGCCAGCCACTAATCTGGCCATCAGACGCAATAACAAGGAAATCTTCAATGAAAAGATTCATCCCGAATCTGCTTGTCGCTGCAGTAAGTTTTGCCTCGATGGAAGCCATGGCCGCGGCTGATCTGGTGCTGCTAAACGGCAAGATTTTCACCGCCGACCGCGCTCAACCCAAGGTGCAGGCGCTGGCCGTGGAGAACGGCAAAGTGTTGAAAGTCGGCACGGATGCACAGATCAAAGCGCTGATCGAACCCGGCACAAAAGTTATCGATCTAGGCGGCAAAGCGCTGATGCCCGGCCTGATCGATAGCCATTCCCACGCGATTTTCGGTGGTCTGGAAATGGTCTCGGCGAACATGGAAGACGAAGTCGTTGCCCTCGACGAACTGGAAAAAAACCTGCGCAACTGGCGGGACGACGGCACGGCCAGGCATGGCGATGTGCTGAGCATTGCCGGCATGAATTCGAAGTATTGGGCGCAGGCTGAAGCCTTGGGCAAAACCTTCAACAACGGTGAATGGGCCAACGTGCCGGTGGTGTTCACCGGCAGCGACCACCACACCGCGTGGGCCAACAACGTGATGCTCAAACGCGCAGGCATCGACGCCGCACTGCTGAAAAGCCTGCCAGACGCGGAAAAAGATACGATCGGCAAACTGGCCAACGGCGAACCCAACGGTTTTCTGGTCGATGCAGGTTGGGATCGGGTCGCCTCGAAAATGCCGGTGCCAAGCGCCGCCGCCATGCTCAACGCGGCGAAGTCCGCCGTGCGCTACAACAACAGCCTCGGCATTACGGCGTGGATGGATCCCGCCGCCAACGCCGCACCGGGCGAGCCGGTTTTCGCTCTCAAACCCACCGAGAAAACCGTCGGCGTGCTGCCGGCCTATAAGGCGCTGGCAGAAAGCGGCGACATGAGCGTGCACGTCGCCGCGCTGCTGGTGGCCAATTCGAAAAGCGTACCTGCCGATCTCGATACCCTCGACAAGGTTCGCCAGCAGTTTCAGGGCATCCCCAACCTCACCCTGCCCGGCATCAAAATCTTCGCTGACGGGGTGATCGAATACCCGGCGCAAAGTGCGGCGATGATCGACCCGTACAGCAACTCGCACAAACAGGGCGAATTGCTGATCGACCCGCAGCATTTCGGCGCATTGGTCAGCGCCATTGATCAACGCGGTTGGCTAGTGCACATCCACGCTATCGGCGACCGTGCGGTGCGCGAAGCGTTGAACGGCATCGCCCAGGCGCGCCAGGATCGGCAAAGCGGCGTGACGCACTCGATCACTCACTTGCAAATGGTCAACCCGAAAGAATTCGCCCGTTTCAAACCACTGAACGTGATCGCCTCGATGCAGCTGCTGTGGGCCAGTGCCGACGATTACACCACCGACATGATCAAGCCCTACGTCAGCGCACTCGCCTTCCGTTATCAATACCCGGCGCACTCGCTGCTCAAACAGGGCGCGACGATTGCCGGCGCCAGTGACTGGCCGGTGTCGTCAGCGAACCCGTTCAACGCCATGGCCCAGGCCATCACCCGCGTCGGCCCGCTGGGCGTGCTCAATGCCGAGGAGCGTCTGGACCGCGAAACCATGTTCTACGCCTACACCGCCAACGCCGCGCGAACCATTGGCCTGGACAAGCAGATCGGTTCGCTGACACCGGGCAAACAGGCGGATTTCATCGTCCTTGATCGCGACGTGTTCAGCGTCGACGACAAAGCCCTGCATGACACCCAGGTCCTGCAAACCTGGTTCGGCGGCCGTCAGGTCTATACCGCCGCTCAATAACAACACCGCCCCTCCCTGTAGGAGCAGCCTTCGGCAGCTCCTACAGGTTTCTCTTTCTGCCCCATAACAATCACAACATCGGGACTTCACATGAAAGCCTTGCCCCTGTTCGCCCTGAGTTCCTTGAGCCTGCTGCCTTTAAGCAGCCACGCGGTCCCCTTGAACGACGACTTCGCCGTGCTGGTGGATTTGACTGTGGCCAGCGATTACCGCACTCGCGGCATCTCGCAGACCCAGAACGACCCCGCCGTGCAGGCCGGTTTGACCCTCGCCCACAGCAGCGGTTTGTACCTCGGCGCCTGGAGTTCCAACGTCGATTTCGGCGGCGGCCTGAAAACCCGGCAGGAAGTCGACTACTACGCCGGTTGGCTGTGGCAGGCGACCGAAGACGTCAGCCTGGATCTGGGCTATCTCAAATACGCCTATCCCGGGGAAAGTCAATTCAACCAGAGTGAGGTGTACGGGATTCTCGGTGTGTACGGGGTGAAATTCGCGGCGTATTACTCAAGCGATGCGCCCGGCATCGATAGCCAGCAGAGTTCGCTTTACAGCTACGTCAGCTATGAAACCGAACTGCCGTTCGATTCGGGCCTGAAGTTGCGTTATGGCCATATGGATTTCAAGGATCCGCATGTGTATTCGGCCTCCGGGCATGGCGAAGCGTCGTACCGCGAATGGGAAGTGAAAGTCACCCACAATCTGGCCGGAGTGCTGCTGGGTTTGAGCTACATCGACACCGATCTGTCGCAAACCCAGTGCTTGAGCAACTGGGGATTCAAGGACGTGTGCACCGCGACTGTGGTTGCCAGCGTCAGTAAATCTTTCTGACACACCACACTCCTACATTGGGCTTTTGGTGGGTTCAGGAAGTGAGCTGTGCGAGATATTGCCACGGGTAGATCCCGCGTTGGTGGCCATCGCTGAACACCAGCTGCACGCCATAGCCTTGGGGATTGATTTCGATGAGGCGCACGCGTTCATCCACCAGCGGCGTCAAGCCGCGCAGACGAAAAGCGCGGCATTGCGAGCAGGGGCATTGGCGGCGCAGTTCGGCGTGATCGAGCACCGATTCGCTGCCATCAGGCCAGCTTAGTCGAAGGGTCTGCTCACTCTGCGAGTTGCCGACTGACAGCGGGTTCATTGCAGCTGACTCAGGGCTATCCGCACCGCTTTGCGCACTTCCGGATCACCATCGTCCTGCGCGGCCTGCAACGCCGCCACTGCACCGCGATCATTCAACTCGCCCAAGGCCAACGCGGCTTCCTTGCGCAGGTTGCTGATGCGGTGCCCAAGGGTTTCGATCAAGGCGTCGAGCGCAGGAGCGAAACGCAAGCGACCGAGGCTGCGGGTGGCGCGCAGGCGGACTTGCCAGTAATCGTCGCCCAGCGCTTCGATCAATGCCGGGCCGGCGTCGGTGTGACCGACTTTGCCCAACGTAGTCGCCGCTTCCTCGCGCACTTGCCAGGCGTCGTCCTGCAAGGCTTGGCGCAGGGCCGGCAGCACATCGGCGCCAGAGGCCAGACCGAGAGCGCCGGTGGCGGCGCGGCGCACCTCGGTGTCAGGGTCAGCGCTGGCCAGTCGCGCCAATGCCGCCAGTGCGTCGAGTTGTTTGAGCCAGCCGAGCACGCCCACGGCTTCGCGGCGTACATGGGCGTCGGCATCCTGCAGTGCGGCGACTGCAGCGGGCGCGGCAGCGGCAAAACGCAACTCACGTAAAGCACGGAACGCGGCGATCCGCACGCTGACGTCGACATGATCGGTCCACGGCAGAATCACCCGCCCGGCGGCTTCGGTCTTGAGCAGGCTGAGGCTCTGCGCGGCGGCAGATTGTACGGCTGGCGACGGATCGGTCAGCGCGTCACACAAGGCGGCGACCACAGGCTCGTCTTCCCAGGCCTCCAGCAGCCGCGCGGCTTCGGCGCGGACTTCTTCGGCGGGATCATGCGCGAGGCGCTCCACCAGCCAGAGCAAGCCATCCGGTTCTTCGAGATCCGCCAGATCAATCAGGGCGATGCGCCGCACGCCAGCGTCTTCAGCGGTCAGTCGTGGTTGCAGGTCGAGAATGTCTTGGTTATCGGTCACAGCAAAAATAGAGGTCATAGGGCAAATCGCGGCAAAGGGTTTTCGGGAGGCAGGCCGAGCGGATTGAGGCGCGGCAGCGGTCGGTCGTTGTCGTGGCGTAACAGTTCGAGACAGTGGCGCTTCAGACGCGAGAATTCATGGCTGGTGACCAGCTCAGTAGTGCGCGGACGCGGAAAATCCAGGCGCAGATCTTCGATGATTCGCCCCGGCCGCGCGCTCATCACCAGCAAGCGGTCGGCAAGAAACAGCGCCTCGTCGATGTCGTGGGTGACGAACACCACGGTGGTGCGGATGCGCGTCCAGATGTCCAGCAACAGTTCCTGCATGTTCAGCCGGGTCAAGGCGTCCAGCGCGCCGAACGGCTCGTCCATCAGCAACAGCCGTGGACGATTGACCAGCACCCGGGCGATCTCCACCCGTTGCTGCATGCCGCCGGAGAGTTGGTCGGGCCAGCGTTCGGCGAAACCGTCGAGGCCCACCAGTTTGAGAATTTCGTCGGCGGCGCGATGACGTTCAGCCTTGCCGATGCCCTGCATCTTCAGGCCGAAGGCGACGTTTTCGCGCACCGTGCGCCACGGGAACAGCGTGTGATGCTGGAACACCATGCCGCGCTGCGGCGACGGGCCGGACACCTCGGCGCCATCGACTTTGAGGCTACCGGCATGCGCGTTCAAGTGCCCGGCCAAGGCGCCGAGCAAGGTCGATTTGCCGCAACCGGACGGGCCGAGAATGCACACGAACTGGCCGGGTTCGATCTGGCAATCGAGGCCCTGCACCGCTTCAAACGCGTGCCGACCTTCGCCGAGGACGATGGACAACTTGCGGATATCAATCCGCCCTTCCGGGGTTTGCATCATGCTCATCAGGCTTTACCTCGTGGACGATGCCAAGGCGTGAACAACCCACCCAGACGCTTGATCAACAAACTGCTGCCCATACCCAGTACGCCGATCAGCAACATGCCGACGACAATGTCGGCGTAGTTCTGAATGGTGTAGGACTCCCAGGTGTAGTAACCGATGCCGAACTGGCCAGAGATCATTTCCGCGGTCACCAGACAGAACCACGACGTGCCCATGCCGATGGCGAGGCCGGTGATGACACTTGGCGCAGCACCGGGCAGGATCACTTCCAGCAGGATCGCCCGACGCCCTGCTCCGAGGCTTTTCGCCGAAGCGATCAGGCGCGGATCGACACCTTCGACGCCGTGCACAGTGTTGAGCAGGATCGGGAACAACGCGCCGGTGAAGGTGATGAAGACCATCGACAACTCCGAGGACGGGAACATCAGGATCGCCAATGGAATCCATGCCACGGCCGGGATCGGGCGCAGGACTTCCAGCGGTGGAAGCAACAGGTCTTCAGCCCATTTAGAACGGCCGATGGCCAGGCCCAATGCGATGCCGACGACCAGTGCAGCGAGGTAGCCGGCGAAGACGCGGCTGAGGCTGGCGGTCAGGTGTTGCAGGAGCTTGCCGGAGTCGCCCAGACCGAGTGCGGCTTCGATGACCGCCAATGGCGTAGGCACATTGGCGAAGGTGACGAGGCCGAGGTTCCAGTGGTGGCTGGCGGCGAGTTGCCAGAATAGAAGGCAGAGCAGCAGTGAGGCGGATCTTGATGTCCAGCGCAAGGCGGAAGGTGTTTTCATGGAGCGGGTTTCCAGTTCCGGATCTGTGTGACGGCTAAGATTTACCCCCTCACCCCAGCCCTCTCCCCCAAGGGGGCGAGGGGGAAAGGGAGCCGATTTTGTGTGTTTCAAAACCTGAGTTCGGCTCGGTATTCCAGGTCGGCGTATCTCGCCCAAACATCCCGGTCAGTCCCCTCTCCCTCCGGGAGAGGGTTAGGGTGAGGGGCTCTTGATCTGCCCTTAACGAGCGACCACAGCCTGTGCCGTGGCATCGGTAAAGTCGAAAACCTTCCCCCCCTGCGCCGCCGCAAATTGCTGGGCCTGGCCCTTGAGCAGGAATGCACTCAAACGCCCCTTGGCATCACTGGCAAACCACGCCTGATCCGCCAGCAACTTGATCCCGCTGTCGCTGGCCTGGGCATACACCGCACGGATGCTTTTACCGTCCTGCTTCAAACCGGCCAATGCGCTGAACGCCGCTTGCGCCGAGGCGTACTGGCGCACTTTGTCTTCACCGCGCACCCAGATTTCGGCGACGTGGCGCAAGTCCGTGATGGCTTTACCGCTGGCGGAATCAACAGTCTTGAGCGGCGTCTGCGCGTAGTTGGCGAGTTGCGCGGTGTAATCCAGGTTCGAAGCCTTGAATGCGGCGCGGATGTACTGGTCGTCGATGAAGTTGTTCAGATCGAGTCCACGATCAGCCTTTTTCAGCAGTTTCAATGTGTCGATGGCCGTTCCGACTGCCTGGCGATATTCCGGCTTCCAGCTCAGATCTCGGGTCTGCACACCGAGCGGACCGTGGAACAGGTAATTGACCTCGGCATCGACGCCAGTGACTTTGGCGATCAGCTCGCTGTACCTCTCAGGCTCGGCGGCCAGCAACTGATTGGCCTCGATGCTTGCGCGCAGATAAGCGACGACGATTTCCGGGTACTTTTTCGCGTACGCCTGATCGACCAGAGCACCGTGAAAGGTCGGCGAATTCGCTTGGGCGCCGTCATAGATCTTGCGAGCGAAACCACGGCTGGGGAACAGTTCGGCGAACGGCACAAAATCAGCATGGGCGTCGATCTTGCCGGCCTGCAACGCGGAGCCGGCAACTTCTGGCGGCTGAGCGATGATGTTCACGTCTTTAAGTGGGTCCCAGCCCTGCTCCGCCACCGCACGCAGCAACATACCGTGCGCCGTGGAAGCGAACGGCACGGAGATGGTCTTGCCCTTGAGTTCGCTCAGCGACTGCACGCCCGACGCGCTCGGCACGACGATGCCGTTGCCGCTACCCTTGGTGCTGCCCGACAACACGCTGATGAACAGGCTGTGCTTGCCGGCGGTTTCGAATGCCACGCCATTGAACGCACCGGGGAAATCGGCCATGGCGCCAAAGTCGAGTTTGCCGGCGACCATTTCGTTGGTCAGCGGTGCGCCGCTGGTGAAGTTCTTCCACTGCACATCGTATTTCGCGTCTTTGTAGGCGCCGTCGTGGGGCAGGTACTTGTCGAGCAGGCCGAGCTCTCGAATCAACAGACCGCCGGCGGCGCAGTTGATGGTGGTGTCTTGGGTGCCGATAGCAATACGGATGGTTTCGGCCGAGGCCGAGAAGGTGAACGAGGCCAGTACGAGACCGGCGATTGCTGCACGCAACATGAGTGTTTCCCCTCGAATCATTTATAGGATGTTCGTCTCCGCCGCGATCAGGGCGCGGTGGGAAACGAGGGGTGTTTTTGAATCCAGCGTCCGGGGTTTCCGGATGGCTTTGTGTTCTCACAGTTCCAATGTGGGAGCGGGTTTCAACGCAGGAGATAAGGGATATCGACTTTCACCGCACCGGTCGGACAATCCTTCTCACACGGCATGCAGTACCAGCATTCATCGAACGCCATGTAGGCCTTTTGCGTGGCAGGGTTGATCGCCAGCAGATCCATCGGGCAGACGTCGACGCACACGGTGCAGCCCTTTTCGGCGATGCATTTGTCCTCGTCCACGGTGACGGGGGCGTTGGAGCGGAAGAAGATTTCCTGGGCTTGATAGGCCATGGTTCGGGTTCTCTATGGGTGATGCATCACGCGGCAAAAGCGCCGACCCGCAAGCGGTCGTAAGCCTGCATTTCTTCGGCATCGAGCGGGATGATGTAAGGCTCGACGGCTTTTTTGAAACTGGTCATCTGGCCGTCGTCGCCCTTCTTCAGGTGGCAATGGCAGAACCATTCAGCGTCGTTGCGCTGCGGGTGATCGACCCGGTAGTGGTAAAGCCCCCAGCGGCTTTCGGCGCGGAACAGCGAAGCGCGGGCAGCCATTTCGGCGCAGTCGCGGATCACGCTGGTTTCCATGGCGCGCATCAGTTCGTGGGCGTTGCTGGCCTTCATCTGGTCGAGATCACGTTCGATGTCGCTGAAGCGTTGCAGGCCGATCTGCATCTTCTTTGTCACTTTTGGCGGTTGCAGGTAGTCGTTGACGAAGCGCCGCAGCTTGTACTCGACCTGCGCCGGCGGCAGGCCGTGTTCGCGATCCAGCGGTGCGTAGACCCGCGCTTTCTCTTTCTCGATCTGCCCGGCATCCAACGCGGAAAACTCACGTCCGGCAACAAACTCCGCCGCGTTGTGCCCGGCGAACCAGCCGTAGGTAAACGCGCCGAGCATGTAGTTGTGCGGCACGGCAGCCATGTCCCCGGCCGAATACAAGCCTTTCACCGAAGTCTCGGCGCGCTCGTTGACCCACACACCGGACGCCGAGTGGCCGCTGCAAAAACCGATCTCGGAAATGTGCATCTCGACCATTTGCGTGCGGTAATCGGTGCCGCGATTGGCGTGAAACTGGCCACGGCTCGGGCGTTCGTTGCTGTGCAGGATTTCCTCGATGTTCTGGATGGTTTCCTCGGCCAGATGATCGAGTTTGAGGAATACCGGGCCGTTGCCGCTTTCCAGTTCCTGGTGGAACTCCCACATCATTTGCCCGCTCCAGTAGTCGCACTCGATGAAGCGTTCGCCCTTGTTGTTGGCGGTGTAGCCGCCCAGCGGGCCGGTGACGTAGGCGCACGCCGGGCCGTTGTAATCCTTGATCAGCGGGTTGATCTGGAAACATTCGAGGTTCGCCAGTTCGGCCCCGGCGTGATAGGCCATCGCGTAGCCGTCGCCGGCATTGGTCGGGTTTTCGTAGGTGCCCATCAAATAGCCCGACGATGGCAAACCGAGGCGCCCGGCCGCGCCACAGGCAAGGATCACCGCTTTGGCCTTGATCACATGGAAGTCGGCGGTGCGGCAATCGAAGCCCATCACACCGTTGACCGCGCCCTCTTCGTCGGTCAGCAAACGGGTGCAGACCAGTCGATTGGTGATGCTGACCCGCGCGCGCTTCAACTGGCGATAAAGGACTTTCTTGATGTCGTGACCTTCCGGCATCGGCAGCACGTAGGCGCCCATGTGGTGGACTTTTTTCACCGCGTAATCGCCGGTTTCGTCCTTCTCGAACTTCACACCCCAGCGGTCGAGTTGCTCGATGGTTTCGAAGCTGTGGGTGGCGTAGGCGTACACCGCCGCCTGATTGACGATGCCGTCGTTGGCGATGGTGATTTCCTTGGTGTACTGCTCGGGCGTCGAGTGGCCGGGGATGATCGCGTTGTTCAGACCGTCCATGCCCATGCTGATCGCGCCGCTGCGTTTGACGTTGGCCTTGTCGACCAGCAGCACGCGCAGATCACGGTTCTTCTCTTTGGCCTTGATCGCGGCCATCGGGCCGGCAGTGCCGCCGCCGATCACGACGATGTCGTATTCCTGCTCAAGCGTGCTGCGTGTCATGCCTGCTCCCCTTTTTGCCGGTCGATCCGCAGGCGGTACTGGAACGCATCGCCACGGTAGTAAAGGTGTTCGAAGTCCAGCGGCTGCCCCTGCGCGTCGTGGGTCAGACGTTCGATACGCATGATCGGCGAGCCGGCCTCGACGTTCAGCGCCTGAGTCAGGTCGCTGTCAGCGAGCACCGCGTCGATGGCCAGATCGGCGTGGCCTAGGGCGATGCCGCAGTCGTTTGCGAGGATCAGGAAGATGTCGCGAGTAACCAGATCAGCCTTCTCCAGCCGCTCGCCGACGGCTTTGGGCAGGTAGGTGATTTCCAGCGAGATCGGCTCACGGTTGATCAACCGCACGCGTTTGATCTGCGCGACGATCTCGCCCTCGGCGACCTGCAAACGCTCGGCGACGCGCTTGTCCGCCGGGATGAATTTGAAGCTGCGCAGGCGGTTGATCACCTCGTAGCCGCGCCCGGTCATGGACTCGGCGAGACCTTGCAGGCTGCTGACGTTCTGGAAGGTTTTCGGCTTGGCAACGAAGGTGCCTTTGCCGTGGATCTTGAAGATCAGCCCTTCCTTTTGCAGATCACCCAGCGCCTGGCGCACGGTGATGCGGCTGACTTTGAACAGCGCGCCGAGTTCGCTTTCGGATGGCATCTGGCTGTCTTGCGGGTATTCGCCATCGAGAATGCGCGCGCGGAGGACGTCGCGCAGTTGGGTGTGCAGAGGAACGCTGCTTAGGGAGAGAACGTTATCGGTCATCTTCGGATCACTTGTTATAACGAGTTATGACGTGATCTTAGAGTTGTTATGACAAGGTTGAGAAATATTGTTTGGGCATATCCTTAGATGCGACAACACAGGAGCAAATGTGGGAGCGAGCCTGCTCGCGAAGACGGTGTGTCAGTATTCGAATGGGAACCTGACACGACGCCTTCGCGAGCAGGCTCGCTCCCACAGGGGATGTTGTATGTCAGGGGGATCAGTGCCGTTTGAGAATCTGATCCATGACCCAGTCGGTTTTCACGGCCTGCTCGGCCACCGCCGGATGCTGCGCGTCACCACGGATATGCGCATTCATGCCCAATACGTGATGCCACTGAATGTGCTCGTGATGCGGGATTTGCAGGCTGATCTGTTCGTCGGCAAATAACTGCACCGGGTGCTCATCAAACACTGAAAAACTGATTCGCCCTTCACTGCCGATGATCTCGACCCGATCTTCACGCCGATCCGCAACAAAGCTCCAGCAACCCATGCCCAGCGCTCCGGATGAAAACCGCCAACTGGCGCTGACCGCATCTTCAGCCGCATACAAGCCAGCCTGTCGTGCGGTGAATCCGGCGACTTCAACGATGTCGCCGAGCAGGTACTGGAACAGGTCGAAACCGTGGCTGGCCAGGTCGACAAAGTAGCCGCCACCGGCCACAGCGGGGTCGGTTCGCCAGTTGTTGCTGCCCTCCAGGTCTGCCGCCGACGGCGCCTTGGTCAATGTCCAGCTCAGGTGCCGCACCGCGCCGATGCGCCCTTCCTCCAGCCATTGGCGCACTTGTTGAAAGCGCGGCAACGAACGGCGGTAGTAGGAAACGAACAGGTGCGAACCGGCGTCGGCAAACGCCTGCTGCATCTCGCGGCTTTGCCCCGAGCTGAGTGCCATGGGTTTTTCCACGCAGCAATGCTTGCCGGCGGCGGCGACTTTGAGGCTGTAGGCGTGGTGGCTGTCGGGTGGCGTGGCGATGTACACCGCGTCCACCTCGGGATCGTTGATCAGTGCATCGACGTCGGTGTAGACCCGGGCGATGCCGTGGCGCGTGGCGTAATCGCTCACCGCTTCAAGACGCCGACCCATCACCGCCACCAACGCCGAACCGGGAGCCTTGTAGAAGGCCGGCCCGCTCTTGCGCTCGGTGACGTCACCGCAACCGATCATGCCCCAACGCACCACGTCCATTTGTTTTGCTCCTTAGCCGATGCGCAAAGCGCGCAGATCCAGATGCCCGTCCTTGAGTGGTGGACACCAGTAGTAACCGCCGGTAATCGGACGGCAGATGCGATAGAGACCATCGGTGATGCCATCTTCCAGACCGCTCATGCGCCGCAGTTGCGCTTCGAACGCATCCAGCGAGAAGCCGAAGGCAAGGAACATCAAGCCCGCGCGATCGCCTTCGATCCACGGCATCGAGCGGCGCACGACGAACGCCTCAGGCGCGAAACTTTCTTGCGCGGTGCGTTTGACGTGGGCGGAAACCGGCGCGTCGTCAATCTCTTCGTTGTCGCTGAGGCGACGGCCCATGATGTTGTCCTTGTCTTCGGCGGACAACTGATGGAAACCCTTGAGGTCGTGCTGCCACTGCTGGATCGCGGCGAAGCTGCCACCGACCAGACCGTCGGCACCCGCGCTTTGCAGGGCGGCGGCAACAGCGGCGTCATCGTGGGGGTTTTCGGTGCCATCTTCGTAGCCGGTCAGGTCGTGGCCGTCCTTGTGGCGGAAGGCTTCCTGAGCCTCAACCAGACGCAGGGCCGGGGCCAGTGCGGCTTCGAAAGCATTGCAGCGGTTGAGCAGTTCACCACGGTCGACGCCGTGCAGCCAGACCCACAGGGCGTGCTGGGTCGACGGGTTTTCCACACCGACGCCGGTCATGGCCGGGAAGCTGCGCAGGCCGTCGATTTGCACGTTGAGCGCCTTGGCCAGGGATTCACCGAAACCGACCACCGCCGACTTGCCGTCCACCAGATTCATCAGGTTGTCGATCGCCTGCGGCAGTGCTTCAACCGACGCGAGGGCGAAAAACAGATGACGTGCTTGCGCAGGAACAGGGGTGGCGAGAATGCCCGGCTGGTAGTAACTCATGTGAACTCCTTGGGAAAGTGCGCGGGAGTGTACCTGTGGCCGGAGGGTTTGTGGGGTTGAAACGCCGATGTACTGAGCACGAAGGTCCCTTGTGGCGAGGGGATTTATCCCCGATCGGCGGCGCAGCCGTCGCAAAACAGGTATATGCCGCCTTCCAGAAAAACCGCGTTTGCAGGTTTTTGGGGCCGCTTCGCTGCCCATCGGGGATGAATCCGCTCGCCACAGGGTTCATCTAAACCGTTGCGGTGCTCTCTTGCCGCCACGCACTCGGGCTCATCCCCGTCCAGCGCTTGAACGCTCGGCGAAAACTGCGCACATCGCTGTAGCCCACCTCTTCGGTGATGCGCTCGATCGGCATGTCGGGATTGGCCAGCAGACTCATCGTCCGCGCCTGGCGCACTTGTTCCAGCAACGCCTCAAAGGTCAACGAATGCTCGGTCAGGCGCCGGCGCAAGGTGCGGCTGCTCATGTTCAGGTCGCCGGCAATCTTCTCGATATGACTGCCGCGACTCAGATCCCGGGCAATCGCCCGCTCCACCGCTTGAATCAGGTCAAGCTTCTGGTGCACCTGCGCCGCTTCCAGCTCCAGCAAGGCCACCGCCTGACGCAACGCCAGCGAATGATGATTGGGCAGGCTCACGTCCAGCCATCGCACATCAATCAGCATGCGATTGTGCAGGCAACCGAAGCGCACCTGCGGGCCGAGCAAACGGTGATATTCGCTGAGGTAATCCGGTGTGGCATGCACGAACTCCACGGCAATCGGCTTGAAGTCGGCACTGGCCAACGCCCGCCCGTACACCAGCAGACTGGCAAAAAACTCCTCGACCGCGAACACCTGCACATCGGCGAACGGCAAGCGGCATTCGGCATCCAGATGCACGTGCTCGCCGACCACATCGACGCTGGAAACCACAATCCCGCCGGTGGTGTGCTGATGGCGAATGCCCAGAGCAAAGGCATCGCGCAGGGTCTTGCACAGCGACAGCACATGGCCGAGCAAACCGAGCGTGCCGAGAACATTCTGTGCCCCGACCCACAAACCCAGGCCCTGATTGGGCAGCACTTTGAGCGCACGCTGAATCATCGCCACTGCCTGCCGATAGGAAATCCGCTGCGTCGGGTCCTGCAAATCTTCGAGGGTAAATCCCAGGCCACGACACAGGCTCTCGGCCTCGACGCCCTTGCTCTGCGCGACTTCGGCGAGGGTTTGCAGAAGAAACGGCGAGACCAGCGCCAGTTCAAAGGTCGGGTCTTGGACTTTTACGTTCATGGGGGCTAGACATTCCGGAGCACGCTTGATTGTTATTTTTGTTACCGGTTATGTCGAAGGAAGTTAGCACAGGGTTTGCCGACTGTCCGCAGAAGCCCCCCTCAGTGTCCGCCAATACCCTGCCCCGTCGGGCGCCAAGCGCTTATTTCTAGAGTGCCGGGCGTTCTGCGTGCCGGCGTTGCGCCCCACCACAATAATAATGAGGACGGATATGCACCCGAATCGCGCGACATTGCCCTTGCGCCTGGCCCTGACTTTGCTTGGCTGCGCCGCAACCCTGCCGGCCCTGGCCACCGAAGCCGGCGTCGACAACATCGGCACCGGCACCGACGGCTTTTTCATGCTGCCGATGGAGGTCGACAGCCTTCCTGAGAACATGGTCGCGTTCAACCTCTACTACAACCATTACAAGGCGCGAAAGCTCAACATCAGCTCGCTCGGCGGCAAGGTGCCCAATGTCGAGATCGAGTCTACGGCGGTGATCCCGCGCATCGACTATCTGAGTCCGGTGCGCGTATTCGGTGGTCGTCTGGCCGGCTATATCGCCCAGCCGTGGCTGAAGCAGGAAGTCTCGGTATTCGGCTTGAGCGACACCCGCGAAGGCATGGGCGACACCACCATCGCACCGATCATTCTGTGGGACATGGGCAAGAATCTGACCCTCGGCGCGGCCGTGGAAATCACCGTGCCCACCGGTGAATACAGCGTCGATCGGCTGGCCAATACCAGCAACAACTTCTACACCTACAAACCGCTGTTCTCCTTCACCTGGCTGCCGACGGACAGGACCGAGGTCTCGATGAAGACCACCTACAGCTTCAACGAGAAGAACAAGGACACCGATTACAAATCCGGGCAGATCTTCCACTTCGATTATTCGGCCAGTTACAAGCTCACCGACGACCTGATGCTCGGCATCAACGGCTACTACCTCAAGCAAACCAGCGACGACAAACAGTTCGGCCACACCGTGCAGTTTGCCGGCGAAGACGTGAACGACGGTGTGCGCGGCAAAGTCTTCGCGATTGGCCCGGCGCTGCACTTCACCTTCCTCAAATACGCAAGCGCGGAGATTCGCTGGGCCAAGGAGTTTGACGTGGAGAACCGGCCTGAAGGTGAAATGCTTTGGGCGAAAGTCAGCATCCCTTACGCCTTCTGACCCCACCGCAATCCCCTGTAGGAGTGAGCCTGCTCGCGATAGCGGTGTATCAGTTAATGATGTGTTGCCTGACACACTGCTATCGCGAGCAGGCTCACTCCTACAAGGTATTGCGGCCAATCAAAAGTTTTCAGCAGACAAAAAAAGGGCGACCAACAGGCCGCCCAAACGTACTACACGAGAGTCTTTTACAAGGTCAGTTGCCCGCGTTCCTCCTCGGTCAACTGCTGTTTCGCCTGTTCATCCAGCGCCCCTGCCCCCAGCACTTGCACCGGACTGTTCGGGTTGTAACCCGGCGCCTGTGTGCGGCTGGCGCCATCGCGGGACGGGGCCAGTTGCTCATTGCCGAAACTCAACACCTGCACGGTGAATACCGACGCCTGGTTCTGCCGCGCTGCCGCTTGTTGCTGACGCGCGACATCTTCGGCGGCCTGGGTGGCAGACGATGCGGCGGAACTGGCCGAGGTGATCGCGCCAGTGTTGACCGCCGAAACCACCGGCACGCCGGTCGCCTTGCCCTGCACCGAGATGTTGGCGGCGTTGACCACCGTCAGCGCGGCGATGTTGACGTTGCCCGACACCCTAATGCCCGCCTCGCCCGCATCGATGGTGCCCAACGGCGCGATCAGATCGATGTCGCCCGGCTTCACTTCCGCAATCGGATTAAGCGTGGCGATACCGGCACCGGTGCTCGGCACCGATGGCGACAGCGACACGTTGCCCCAGGTGTCGTAAACGCGTTTTGGCGGTGTGTAGACCACAGTGGTTTTTGAGCCGCGACCGGCGTTGATATCACCCTCGGCCGACCAACCGAGAATCGAGCCGCCGAAGGTGGTCATGATCCGGCTCTGCCCCAGCAAAATGCTGCCCTGCGAATAGAGCTGAATATTGCCCGAGCCCTGGGTGATGATCCCCGCCGTCGAGGGCGGCGCCGCGCCTTCGATGCCGAACACCTGACCACCGCCCGGGGTGAGCATCTGGATATCGCCGCCGAACAGGGTCTTGACCCCGGCGCCGCCGTACAGGGTGATATCGCCGTCGTAGCGGATCGGATTGCCCGCCACATCAACCGTCGGGAACAACGACGCAATGGCGTTGCGACCACGCAGATAACTGCCCTGACGCGGCCCATCGACATCGTTGTATTCCAGGCCACCGGCACGCAGTTCGGCGAAGTACACCTGGCGGGCGAAGATCGCCTGCTCGGCGCTCGGCAGTGCGGCGAAGAAGGCTTGCGCCTGTTCTGCGTCACCACTGAAGTCGTAGCCGAGGGTCAGCCAGCTCTGCAATTCGTCCACGTAGGTCTTGACCACTTTGCCCGGTTGAGCGCTCAACGAGGTATCCGGATTGGCGAGATTCTGCGTGTTCAGATACCGGGCGATGAAGCGCGAATAGTCCGGACCTTGTGCGCCCGCGCCAGCCTGCAACACCACGCTCGCACCCGGCCGGTTATCCCCCGCCACCACCGGCCCTATGCTGTTGATGCTGGCGCGATTATCCATAAGGATGTTGCGCCCGGCATTCACGTCCAGAACCCCTGGCCCCGCGATGTCGAAATTGCTGTAAAGGATGTCGCGCCCGGCCGAAACCCGAGAGACATCGCTTGGCCGACTGTGCACGAACAGATTGCCCGTAGACTGGATCTGTTCGTTGTTGCGCCCCATGCCTCCGGTGGGCGCAAACGTGGGTTGCCCCAGGTTGGTACCGGACGCCACGATGTCGCGCCCCGCCACCATCCAGACCGGGCCTGCCGATTCATACCAGGTGCGTTTCGTGGTCGCGAACGCCAGCGTTTCACCCGTGCGAATACCCACCAGATCACCGGTCAAGGCATAGAAGCGCGCCGGCCCCTGAACACTGCTCAAACCCGAGTAGCTATCGGGACCAAAAGCAAAGAGTGGATAGCGCGAATTGGTCTCCGCCAGCACACCGTCACTGCCGGCGTTGGTCATGATCGGGCGACTGAATGTGTTGTTGCCGTAGCCATTGAACGCAGGCGTAAACGGTGTGGCGAGCGCCGATGGGCTGGCACCCGACTGGTTGATGGCGTAGCCCCCGGCATAGATCGAATCACCGGCGATCAGTTCGAGCTGCCCCGCGTTCGAAGGCGCCAGCAGCAGCGAATAGGTCAAGGCCGGTGCTGCGTTGCCTACACCGTAAGCCGCTGACGGCCCGAGATAAATCGAACCCTGGCCAGCGACGGCGCGCAGTATCGACGGGATCACGTAGCGATCATCGGTGGGCGAAGTGTTAAGCCCGGCGACAGGACCCTGCCCAGTGGTTTCCAGCAACTGGGTGTTCGGCGTCAGGTTGCCGCCCGCCGAGAACAAATCGATGGCGGTGTGATCAGTCCACAGCGAAAAACCAGTCAAGCCGCCACCGGCGTGGTAAACGCCATCGGCCGTGGTAAACGGTGTGGAGTTCTGCAAACGCACACGGCCTGGGTCAGTCGCACCACCCAGTACCAGATCACCTCGGGTATTGAGGCGCATGCCCGAGTCGCCGGGAATCAGCACCACCCCGCCACTGGCATTACTGGCCGTCGAATTGAACGGATCGAAGGCACGCGTTTCCCGTGGATCGTGAAACAGCGCGGACGCGCCGTACTGCAGATTGATCCCGCCCAATGCGGCGCCCGTCAGTTGTGCTGCACCGCGCAGGTTGATGATCGCGCCCTGCAAGTCATGCGTCGGCGTGCCGCTGCCCGACAGGCCGGCACGTGCTTGCAGAGAGGGATTGAGGGTGCCACCCAGACGAATATCCAGGTCGCCGCCGCCGGTCAGTTGCAGGTTGCCGTCGCTGTCCACGCGCCCCGTGCTGCCGACAGCCACGATCAAACCCTGACTGCGAGGGTACGACGCATACTTGTCGTCCCCCATGGCCTTGAGCATGCCGGCATCCCCGGCGGCACTCAGGCTGAGGTTACCGCCGCCCAACGTGCCGAATCCGGTAAAGCCCACCAGATACGGTTTGCTTTCCACGCCCTGTTCTGGCAATGGCTGCGCTGCGTAGCTGCCGAAATTGATCCACCAGGCCGTCGGCACATCGTTGTTGCCGGTGCCCTGGCGCCACAGCCAATTGCCCACCGCGACGCTTGGAACCTGCTCACGGGTACCGTCGCCCGTGCCGACCGCACGACGACCGAGCACATCACCGGACACCGACCCGCCGGCATTGATCGTCAGATTACCGCCCATCTGCGGATACCAGGCCTGGTAAAGGCTGGCAGTGCCGCCATCGACCCATTTTTCGGCATCGCTACCGGCGCTGCCCAACACCGAACCATCAGCCGACAAGCGCCCTCGCGCCTGGTTGTAACGCGCATCAACGTTGCTCGATTGAGTGCCGGCGGTGTACACGCCAAAAGGTGAAGCCATGCTCACGTTACCGGCAGCCATCAGATCCAGGTCGCCGGTGCCGGTGCGCAAAACGCTGAACATCTGCGTATGGGCTTCGGCGCTCTTGCGGGGATTGTTTTCAATGCACAGCGCCGGATCGATGGTGCACCAGAACAATTCGTCATCGTTCATCGGCGTGTAATCCGGCATGCCCATCCAGTTACCCGGCGCCCACACCGTGCGCGCCATCGGCGCACAGGCGGCTGGCGCGATGTCACAGAGCACGAGGTATTCCTCGGGAACCGGCTCGAACGGTGTAAAGCCATACTCGTTACCCACGGCCCAGACCAGTTTGCCGGCCACCTCGACCATGGTCAGACCGTAATGGGTGTCCGCCAACTGCAAATGACCGGCGCTGGCCTGAGGCCTCACGGAACGGCTGTCGGCCGCCGAGAGATCAGCCCCTGCCACCATGCGCATCGACCACGACGCACTGCCCGCCGGCAGCATGCTGGCGATGGCCCAGTTGCGACCTTGTTGTGTGCCGTTGGAGGGACGCAGATCCAGGAACACAGTGCCATCCGCCAGCTTCACATCGGTCATGGAGGGAATCAGCGAACCACGCAACAGCTCCAGCGTGGTGCTCAGCATGACACCGACCGTTTTATTGTCGGCATCGACAGCGCCCGGCAGCGGCACGCCTTTGGGCCAGAGCAGGGCCTGCAATGCGGTGGCGTTGTTCAGGCGGATACCCGCGCCCAAACGACTGCCGGCCGGCAGGGTCACACCGCTGTCGAGCAACGTGCCAGCGGCATACAGCAGATTGCCCGCCGCGTCGTGTACATCGCCGGCCAGCACGGTTCCGGCCAGAAGCGTATAGGCTGCGGCCAGCGTGCCCTGTGCGGGTAACACCGTGCCCGCTGCCAGCGTGGCGGCCTGAATCGGCAAGTCGTAGTTCAAGGTGGCGCCGACCGGGAAAAGCGTACCAGGGGCAAGGCTGACCCCGGCGCCCGGCACGATGAGGTCACCACCGAACGGCTGTATCCCCGGCACCAGTTTCCAGCCGGCGTCGTCCACGGTTTCCGGCGGCGGCGCAAAACCATCGTTGATGCTGCCGTAGATATCGAGGTTGCCGCCGGCACGAATCAACAGGCTGCCCGCTTCGCCGCTGCCATACACCGAGGTGCGGCGAGTGTGCGGGTTGAGGCTGGCATACCGGTAGCCGGACAAGTCGAGGTCGCCCTGCACCACCAGATCACCCTCGGCGGTTTTGCTGACGATTTCGACACCCGGTCGCAAGTGAAACACATCCGTATAGGCCGCATTGTTAAGGCCGGCCAGTTTGCGTTGCAGCAGATCACTGTTGTTCAGCGCCGCATTGATAAAGCCGTCGCTGTCCGTGTGAATGCGGTCCAGGTAGGCCTGATCGATCACTTGATACGGACGACCGCTGGCCGCCGGGTCGGTGCCGTCGGCGGCATCGCTGTAGCGACGCACGGCGTTCAGCCCAATAGAGCGGGCACCTTGAATATTGACGGCACCGCTGGCATCGATGGCAATGTCATTGCCACCCAGGCGTGGTGCATTCAGTTCCAGCGTTCCCCGCGGCAAGCCATCGCGTTGTCCCGCCAGGTTTCCAGCCAGCGCATCGGTGCCGTGGCGCAGGTCGATTCGTGCGCCGGCCGCCAATGTCAGCACGCCATCACCGGAATTGAGTTCGACCATGGCCCGGTTCGGGGCGTCGATGATCTTGCCGTAGCTGTCGACACGCAGTACGCGGCCATGGGCATCCAGCACCGCGTTGCCCGTCAGGCTCAAACCGTTTTTGCCGGCCAGGCGAATGCTGCCGACCCGCTCGCCACTGGCATCGATCAGCCCGGCCACGGTCAGGCTACCGCTGTCCACCGAGACATTGACCTCGCCTGCTTTGAGCTCGTTACCGATGACCAGATCACCCTGCTTGAACTGAAAGCTGCGACTGCCGGTCACCCCTCCCGAATTAAGGCGCTGGTTGAGGCTGGCAAAGGCCTGGCTCAACTCGCCGTCCAGGCGCTGGGCACGAATGTCCACCCCCCCGGCCTTGTACGGTACCCACGTGCCGCCGGCGTCGTAGTAGCCGCTGCTGGTGCCGACAATCTGCCCTTGCAGATCAACCTGTCCGGCGCCGCTGGCCAGCGCCACAACGCTCAATTGACCGGCCTGATTATTGACGGCCGACAGATCGATTCGCGAACCGGCCGACTGACGAATAGTGCCGTTGTTGCTGTGCAACGACACATCGCCGCCCCAACTGTATTTCTTCACATCGTTGAACGGCAGAACCCGACCCGCCATGTCCACCTGCGCGCCGCCGCCAAGGATCAGATCATCCTCGGCATTGACCAGCAGTTTGCCGCTGGCCAGCACGATGCGGCTGTCGAGCACAACGCTGCGTGCCATCAGACTCAGTTGCGCACCGAGGGCATCCGCCACGGCCGTTGTCGCGGTGCCGCTGAGGGTCAGGTGGTTGCCGGCCTTGAGTTCACTGACCGAGGCGGCTTCCCCGGTCAACAGTGGCGTGCGCAGATTGAGATTGCCGCCGCTGTAGCTCAAACCCGTGACCGCGTCGTAAGCCCCTTGGGACTCGTACACCGCCAGGCTGCCCTTGTGGTTGGCGGTGATGCGCTCGCTGGCATTGAGGTTGACGTTGGCAAAACCCAGGGTCAGGCGGTTGTTGAGATCCAGCCCGTTGGGTTGCGGATTCGGGCCATAACCCAGTTCGATCCGCTGCGCTTGAATGTCCAGCGTGCCGTGCCCGTTACCGGCGCCATCCGTGACCACCGTTCCCGGAGCCTGAGTCGCCCCGTTCCAGATCAGATTCCGGGTGCGGATCGTCGCCACGTCACTGGCCGCGCCCGAACCGTAAATGGCCGGGGTGCCCAGCACCAGATTCTGCAAGCGGCTCTCGCCGGTCTGTGGGTCGAGTGTGTCGAGGGTAACGCTGCCGAAAAAGTTGAACGCATCGCGGGCCACCAGATTCAGGGTTTCCAGGGCGGGTGCGCCAAATTGCGTGTCGCCCTGCAACAGCCGATCCAGCACGTTCTGGTTAAGCGTCAGGCCCGCCGGCATACGGCCGCTGGCCGCTGCCAGTGCTTGCGTACTGCCGGCATTGACCACGCCAACCGACAGTCCGAGTTGGCGGGTGCCGAAGCGCACGCTCTCGCCCAGTTCGAAGTCTTTGTCGGTGGCGGCGATGATGCTGCCGTTGGAGTACAGCAACGCCGGGGCGGTGCACTCAGCCGTCGGACAGTTGCCGATACGAATGCTGCCACCTCCGCCCCCGGCAGGCGCAAGCACCGGCGTCCAGCCGTTGGAGACCACCAGCAGGCTGGAACGCTCCGGTACATAGACGAAACCGGCCGCCGCATCGTACGGGACGGCACCTCGTCCCAAGGTATTGATGCCCGCTCCCGCATCAATGGTGATGCCGCCACTCTCGCTGTTGGTGCTCAAAACAACTTCCGGCGCTGACAGGATCGCGCCCTCCCGCAGGCGGATGGCGGAGGTATTGCTGAGCACCTTGATCGAGCTGCCCTCCGAGCCGTAATACACGGTCGGGGTGCCGCCGATGGTCAGACGTCCGGCATTCAACCCGTTGAGGGTGTCGGCGTACAGCGATACACCGGCGAACCCCGCCGTTCGCGTATGCCCGGCACCGAGAATCTCGAACTCACCGCCGGTATAACCGCCCTGGACGACCGCAGTGCCGATGACCCCGCCGTCGGCAGGCTTGAACAGCACTTGCCCGTTGAAGTCCAGTGCCGAGTCATGGTCGCCACCGCTGACCATGCGCAGGTGCAGCGTGTTGCCGTCCAGCGGGGTGCGGGCGCGTGGCAGACCGCGTCGCGCAGCATCGTTGAGCACAAATTGGGTGAACCCGGTTTCGTTGTACTGCGAATAGCGCCGCAGGACATCGGCCGACGTCACAGTCACCTGGTTGGGCAGGCTGTCGCGAATACCGGTGTTGGCAATCGACATCTGCCCGGCCGTGGTCCACGAACCATTGCGCAACTTCAACGCACTGCCCATGGGACCGGCAATCGCCTGACCATTGATTTCGACCCGGAAGGCACCGGGTAACAAGGCAAAGGTCGATGGCAACAAGGTGTAGGTGCCTGGCGCCAGCCCTGCGATACCCGCCCCGAGAGTGATTTGCTGGCCGATACGCGGATCGACTGCACCGGCCTCGGCCAGCATCGGCGCGTAGCGGCTCTGATCACCGGCAACGATCGCATACACCGGGTTGCTCGCCAGCCCCGGCAGACTGAAGGTGCCATCGGTGGCATTGCGTACCAGCGGATTGAAACGCGCGTCGGTAGAGCCGCCTCGCCCGGAAACGAAACCGGCCCCGCGCAAATCGCCGCCACCCGAAAGATCGATCAGCGCTCCGGCCTGCACATCGGTGTATTGCGCATCGAGTATGACCCCGGAGGCCGCACCGGCGATGCCATTCAGAATCACCGACTTGCCGTTGTATTGATAGTCGATGCCGTCGGTGGTGCCACCATAAGGCATGACCAGTCCGGCGGCGCTGACAGACGTCACGCTCCCCGGCAGCAGATGAAGCTCACGGGTTTTGACAAGGATGTCGTCACCCAAGGAGATCAACCCCAAAGGCGCACGAATGACGCCACCCTGCTCGATCTGACCTGCACTGAGTGTCAGGCTGCCGAACACCGAATAAGGCAGTGTGGTCGGCGCTGGCCCGTGGCTGCCGATACGCAACGTATGCTCCGGCACCGATCCGGCCTGACTCTGATAGCCCACTCGCACTTCAGCCGAGACGCCGCTGGCCGGGTAGATTTGCGCAGCCCGCAACTGCATGTCACCCGGAGTCCACAGACGGCTTCGCTGCTGTTCATCGGTCGGCGCGAGGAATCGCATATCACCCTGGCTGTCGAGCGTCACCAGACCGAAGCCACGTCGGCTGACCGCAAGCGCGGGTGCGCCCGATTGCACGAGGGTCCCCTCGGTACCGAATGAAAGCGAGTTGCCCAGGTCCAGCAGGTTCGCGCTGGCATTGAATTGCGCGCTGGACAAGTGCGCGGTCGGGTTGCTCAGGACCCGTGGACGAATCTTGGCGTCCGAACTCAGGTAAGTGCCCGGCCCTGACAGGCGCAGATAAGGTGCGCTGAGATTGATCCGGGCGCTGTCTTTCGCCGACTCGGCCAGGGACAGGGAACCGGCGAACAGACTCAGGCTCTGCCCCATGTGCAGGTCGACATCGCCATCGAATGTCATCAGTCCATTGCTCAGCAGACTCACGCTATCGAAGCCGCCGCTCATCAACTGATCAGCACTCAAGCGCGTACGTCCGTAGCGCAAAAGTGGCGAGGCTTGCCCCGCTTGCAGCGCCTGCGGCAGTGCCTGTGCCGGCCCTTGGCCGATGATCAGTTCCCGTGGCACCCGTACCGCATTGCTCAAGTTCGCAGCACCGTACGCCGGTGTATCCAGAGCAATCTCCAGACGCCCGCCCGCCGCCCCTGCACCACCGGCATTGGCCTGCAGGCTGCCCTCGATGAACAGGCCATTGTAGGAACTCAGGGTGATCCGGCCGCCATCGGTGGCTACGCGAGCGGGACCTTGTCCGCCGTTGTCGAGGACGGCTTGCGTACCGGACGCGTCCAGGCGCGCACCCTGACGGACGATGACATAAGCGTCGGCGGCGGTCGCAGTGATCTTCTTCGCATCAATCTCGCCACCGAGGATGATCGAGCCACCCTTGCCGACCTGGCCGTAGACGCGGCCCAGCGCATCAACAGCAGTCGCTGCCCGGCCGGCCACGTCGAGCACGGCATGTTCACCGATCCAGATAGAACGGTTGTGTGCCGTCGGATCGGCCTCCTGCAAGGACGTCGCCACATCAATCGAACCGAATTGCTGTTGACGGATATCGATGGCGCCGCCCCAGGCGTTGAGTTCCCCGTCAACCGTGATCTGACCGGCCCCGCGCACGCTGATGCGCTGGCCGGGATCGACGCTGATACGTGCGCCCTCGCCAATCGACAACGGGCTGTTGGCGGGATCAATCAAGCCCACTAGCGTCCCGCCTGCCTGTAAGGCGACAGAAGCGCCGGCCCTTTGCGTCAATACGCCCTTGAGCGGGTTTTCCTGGAACAGCGAAGGCGTCCACAGCTCAAGCGCCGTGCGCGGCGACGTACCGGAGGCAAGGGTCGAGACGGATTCGCCGAATCGATAGACCGGCATCAGCACATCGACGGCGGTTTGATCGGCCACTTCCAGGCCCTTCAGACCGATGATGTTGTAAGCGCTGAACCCCGTGCGGAACAGCTCCGGAGTCAGACGCAAGGTCTGTTCATCGGTAACTTTGCCGGAGGACCCGATCAGGACCTTGTTGGCCTGCACGGTCAGCGTACCGCCGCCACTCACGCCATAACCCTGCACATCGCCATCGAGCACCATGCGTGACTGGCCGGGCGCACTGTTGGCGCTGGCTTCCAGGGTCACGTCGCCGCCCTTGCCGCCCCGTGTCTTGCCGTTGGCCAAGACAGCGCCGCCCGAGGTGACATCGACCAGACTGCCGCCGGCCAACTGAATGTCGCCGCTGCTGCGGATCGACACCGTCCCGCCATTGAGGTAGGCCAGGCTGGCAGCGTCGTCCGGGCTACTCAACAGGTTGCTCCACAGGCCGCGAGTCTGTAGCTGCACACCTTGCGCAACCGTGACGCGAGCCTGCTGGCCTGCTGGCACCTGGAGAGCGGTGTCATCACGCCGATCCGTGGCGAGCTGGTTCAAAACGTTGCCCAGATGCAGGCTGCCGCCCTGCGCAACCAGATCGGCATTGATCTGCACGTCAGGGCTGAACAGGGTGATGTCTGCCCCGTGATCCACCGTCACGCCGTCATTGACTTCAATCGTGTTTTTGGCCGAGATCTTCAGCGCCCCCAGCTGGAAACCATTGAGCAGCCCGGCATCGAGAAACAGTTTGCCCTGACGCTCTTCAGCAACCGCGTCTGTCAGCCCTGCGCTCACAGCGCTGGCACGCTCGCCACCCACCTGCACCTGATCGAGCAACGGGTTGAGCTGATAGAGCACGCCCGCACTGGCGGCAACATAAGCGGCGTCGTAACTGCCAATGACCAACTGCCCGCGCCGCGCCCGGGCGGTCTGGGCCTGGGCATAACCGTCCAGGCCTGCGCGCGGTGCCTGGTTCTGCCGTTCGCCCTGAAACACCTCACCCAACAACTGGCCGTCCAGCACGGCGTTGCTCGTGGCGATCACCAACTGTCCGGCGTCACGGCCCACGGTGTACCCGGCTTCCTGACGACGTGTCGGCGCGATCAGCGGACTATAGAAATATTCAGTCTGGCCCCAGCGCTCGCTGTGACTTTCGTAACCTTTGTAAAGACCGCTGTAGAGAATATCGCCCGGCGCACGCGACACTTCGTATAACCGCCCGTCCGTACCGCGCAGCCAACTCTGGCGAATCTCGCCGCCTTGCACATCGAGCGTGCCGCCGGACACATTGATCAGCGAACCTTTTTCGCTGATCACGTCATTCCCGGAAAAACGCACCTCGCCGCCCTGAGCCATCCATTCACCGATACCATGGCCCTGAGTGCCAAGGTATCCGCCGACCTCCAACAAGCCACCGGCGGTGTACCAGCGGTCGGTAGCGTAACCGTTGGTGCCGGCCGGCACGAACACCAGTTCGCGGACATCGACCCAGATATCGTTACTGTTGAGCGCACCCTTCTCGCGATTGACCGGCGCATCACGCTGCTCGTTGCCCTGCACATTGATCTTGATGTTATTGGCGTCCATGGCCACTTTCACGCCCAGCGCGCCGGACACGTCGACCACCGCCCCCTCGCGCAACAGACTGCGTCGTCCGGCGGCGACCGCCACCTGCCCGCCGGTGGCGAGCGTGATCGAGCCGCTTTTGAATTCGACGGTACCGCCACTGCCGATATCAATCCGCGACTGGTCGCTGCGAATCCGGTTATTGGCATTCACACCGATCAACGCCGCCTCGCGCTGACTGTCCAGGGCAGTCAGATCGCTGCTGTCGAGCAAGATCGCACTGACGCTGCCTTCACCCAGCGTCACACTGCCTTGAGCATCGCTGGCTGGATTGAGCAAATGCACGGTGCCGCGCGTCGCGACCGAGGTGCTCGCCAACAGCACGCCGTTCTGCCGAACGTCGCGGCCGGTCAGGGTGATATCGCCGGTAGACGCCTGAATCAGACCGGTGTTGCTGACCTTGCCAGTGCTGTCAGCCTTGAAACCGGGAATGACTTCGCTGCCCAAAGTGGTGGAATAACCATTGCCTTCGGTGCCCGAGCCCTTGCGGATGTAGAAACGGTCGCCCGCGCCCAGCACTGTCTGACCTTTGGCCGTGCTGATAGAACCGTCGTTGTGCACTTCCTGGCCAAGCAACAAGGTGTAGCCACCGGAGTCGGTCGAGAGCGCAGGTTGATGCGTTTGTATCGACGCGCCACGCTCCACCAGGACTTTGCCAGCGGCGTCGGTAAACGTCGGCTGACTGCCGGTGCTGTCGAAATACAGACCCCGATCGCGAAACTGTGCATCGCTCATGTTCGCGGCTGCCGCCACCAGATTGCGCACATTGACCTGACTGCTGCCGCTAAACACGATGCCGTTGCGGTTGATCAGCATCACCGTGCCGTCCGCTTTGATCTGCCCCTGAATCTGGCTGGGCCGTGCGCTCGGATCGTTGACGCGGTTGAGCACCGCCCAGTTGGACTGCTGGGCAAACTCCACCGTGGTATTGCGCCCGACGTTGAAGGTTTCCCAGTTGAGAATCGCCTTGTCGGCGGTCTGCTCGATCTTGACCGTGGTCTTGCCGTCCGCCTGGGTTTGTTGCGGGCCTTTGGCGTTCATCCAACCCTGAGACAGGCTGTTATCGACCTTCAGGCCGCCCTCGCCCAATCCATCGGGAACGACCTGCACGCTGCCCAACGCGGCGGCACGTCCAGCGGCTTGTGCCGCCTGCTGAGCGGCGATCGCCGCCACGGTGTTATTGAGTGTCTGCAAAGAACGCTGCAGCTGCTGGCTGGCCCGTTGCTGCTGCGCCAGCGGCGGGGTCATCCCCGGCAGACCGCCCACACCCGGACGCGATGCCGCCGCCTGCTGCGCCGCCCCCTTGGCGGCAAACCAACCGGAACTGAACGCCGTCGCCGCTTCGGCACTGCCCGCCACCAGACACAAGGCGACGGCTTGCGCCAATGGCTTGAGCAGCCACTGTGCGGGATCGCCCACGCCACGTTTGATCGGCTGGATACGGGTACTGCGACGGGAGGTGCGAGCAAGCATCACTACAGGTCCTTTTGGGTGGCAGGTCGGATCAGCCCTGCTGTTACCACATAGGCGGTTGGCGAGCCTCACGACCGAACGGATGTCACACAAACTTCATGATCAAGGTGTAAATCGGCAAAAAAAAGCAGCAGCCCGAAGGCTGCTGCCGTTTTATTGCGCTTGAAACGAGGCTTACTGAGGACGACCAATGCCGTTGCAGGCGTTGGCGTTGTTGATGTCCAGGTTGTTGCCCGAGGTGTTGGTGATGAAGTTGGCGGTCACAGCGGTTTTCCAGTTGTTTGGAACCGGCGTGAAGCTGTGAGCGACGGTGGCAACGTTGTTGCCCGGGTTGCTGTAGTGAGTGGTCAGGAAGGCTTTGACATCAGCAGCCACGGCTGCGTCCTTGTAGCACTGGCCGAAGATGAAGTTGGTGTAAGCCACGATTGGATAACCGCTGGCCGGGTTAGGCACGACTGGCGCCCACTGTGCAGGGTTGGAAGGCGTGGTTGGCAGGGCTGCGGTGCTCAGCGCCAGCGTCACGTTGGCGTTGGTTGGCTGAACGCCATTGATGCGGGCAACCACGGCATTGCTGGTGGCATTCACGCCGTCCGGACCGACATAACCGATGGAACCGTCTACAGCGTTCACGGCAGTCGCTACTTCAGCGGTGTTGGCTACGCCAACCCAAGTCGATGGCAGTGCAGAACCGGCTGGCAGACGAGCGTTGGTGAAGGTGGAGTTGACGGCGAATTTGCCTGGGCAGACGGCATTCAGGTGGCGGCTGAGGATTTCAGTGGTGCCACTGGAAACGCTGCGGTAAACCACACGGATCGGCGTGGTGTCGGCGGTGCCCAGCAAAGTGCCCCAAGTGGTCGCGGTGCCCGAGAGCGCATCGCACAGTTGAGCGCTGGTCAGGTTAAGTGCGGTCTGACCGGTTTTTTTGTAAGGAATGGCAACCGACGTGGCCACCGATGGCAACTGGATCAGCGGACCGTACGAAGTACCGAAGTTGGTGGTGTAGGTGCTCAGTTCCGAAGCGCTGAGGATCGAGTCGCTACCGGCGAAATGCACAGTGCCGGTGGTGCTGAACTGTGCAGCGTTGTTGGTCAGGAAAGCACTTTTGCCGACGCCGCTACCGGTCACGGCGTAGCTGAAGTTGGCAGGCAGGATGCTGTTGGCAGAGCCTTTGTACAGAGCGGCAGGCAGTGAAGCGCCACCACCGGTAACGGCCATGGCTTGAGCGGAGGCCAGAGCGGCGACGGTCAGGGAAGCTGCGATCAGAGTGCGCTTGAACATGAAGAATCTCCTTTTCAACGTTGGTGTTTGAACACAGGTTTTCAGGGAACTTGCATGAAACCGGGAGGACTCACCGGGCCCTCGCTAGCGCTGGCCTTGGTTAAGTCGCACTGAGAAATTCGCAGTTTCCGGTGACAGATAAAGGAAAAAACCTCGGGAGGTGCGCGGTGATTTTCGGGGGGATTTCTCGGGTGTTCAGGGGGATATGCGCAGCGTCTGGATCAAGGCTTTGGCTGAATCGGGCTGGAGCCGCTGAAAGGCCGTTGCAGATGACAGAAAGGAGAACCCGAGGATGGTTGAGACAACGGTCGGGTGATGCTGAAGTCCTGGGAAAAAATCTGGATTATTTATTGCCCTGACTGGCCCCATCGCGAGCAGGCTCGCTCCCACAGGGTTCTGTGTTGTGAAGTAAATTGCATTAACAACTTCAGCCCAGACACCACCAAGGCATCAGGCATATCACTACTGCACCAACTGATTGATCTCAATGATCGGCAACAACACCGCCATCACAATCACCAACACCACCCCGCCCATCACCACAATCATCAGCGGCTCAAGCAGCGCCGTCATGCCCATCGCCCGGCGCTCGATATCCCGGGACAAGGTTTGCGCCGCGCGTTCAAGCATCGGCGGCAGCGAGCCGGTTTTCTCGCCGCTGGCAATCAAGTGAATCAACACCGGCGGAAACACATTCTCCACCCGCAACGCTGCCGCAAGGTTCACGCCTTCGCGCACCTTGGCCGTGGCATCGCTGACGCTCAGGCTCAAGCGGTCGTTGGATAAGGTCTGTCGCGCCGCTTCCAGCGCCCGCAGCAACGGCACGCCAGCACCACCGAGAATCGCCAGGGTCGAGGCGAAACGCGCGGTGTTCAGGCCCAATATGAAACGCCCGAACAGCGGCAACTTCAGCACCCGATGATGCCAACTCAGGCGCGCCGCCGGATTACGCAAATACAAACGCCAACTCCAGAACGCCCCGGCCATGACCGCCGCACACAACCAGCCCCACGCCCGAATGAAATCACTGGCGGTGAGCATTGCCAGCGTCAGCCCCGGCAGATCCTGCCGCGCCTGGGAAAACGCACTGACCACCTGCGGCACCACATAACTGAGCAGGAAAATCACAATGCCGATCGACACCAGCCCGACCACGCCCGGATAGATAAACGCGGTGAGAATCTTGCCGCGCAGGTTATTACGCTCCTCGATGTAATCGGCCAACCGCTCCATCACCTGCGCCAGATCGCCGGACTCTTCCCCCGCCGCGATCAACGCCCGGTAGATCTCGGGAAAATCCCGTGGTCGCGCCGCCAGCGATTCGGCCAGTCGCATGCCGCTGCGCACGTCGGCACGCACGGCGCTGAGGGTGTGGGCGATGTGCTTTTTCTCGGCCTGCTCGACCGTGGCACTCAACGCCGCTTCCAGTGGCAGACTGGCGCCGAGCAGGCTCGCCAGTTGCCGCGTGGCCCACGCCAGATCGTTGTCCGAGAGTTTCGCGCTGAACAATCCACCGCCGCCATGCTGGGCGACATTGCTTTCCTTTTGCACCGACAACGCGGTCAAACCTCGCCCGCGCAAGGCACTGAAAGCGGCCGTCTGACTCTCGGCCTCCAGATGCCCGAACTCGATCTTGCCGGTCGCGTCGGCGGCTTCAAAACGATAGCGATTCATCAGGCGTCCCGTGTCACACGCAGAATTTCTTCAGGCGCAGTGGCGCCGCTGCGAATCCAGCGCTCACCGTCCTCGCGCAGGCTGAACATCCCGGCCTTGGCGGCAGCCGCGCGCAAGGCCTGCTCCCCTGCCCCTTGGTGAATCAGCGTGCGGATGTCGTCGTCGATGCAGAACAATTCGTGAATGCCGGTGCGGCCGCTGTAACCGGTGTGATTGCACGCTGCGCAACCGACCGGGCGCCAGGTGCCGGGGCTGGCCGGATCTTCCTGTTTGCACTGGTTGCATAGCCGTCGCACCAACCGTTGCGCGAGCACGCCGAGCATCGACGACGCCAAAAGAAACGGCTCCACGCCCATGTCGATCAAACGGTTCACCGCCGACACCGCGTCGTTGGTGTGCAGCGTCGCCAGCACCAAGTGGCCAGTCAACGAGGCCTGCACGGCGATTTGGGCGGTTTCCAAATCGCGGATCTCGCCGATCATGATGATGTCCGGGTCTTGCCGCAGAATCGCCCGCAGCGCCAGGGCAAAGGTCATGTCGATCTTGGCGTTGACCTGAATCTGGCTGATGCCCGGCAAGTCGTATTCCACCGGGTCTTCCACGGTGAGGATGTTGCTGGTGCTCGCATCCAGCCGCGCCAGCGCCGCGTAGAGGCTGGTGGTCTTGCCGCTACCGGTCGGCCCGGTGACCAGCACGATGCCGTGGGGCTGGCGGATCAGGTGATCGAGCTTGGCCAACACCTGCGCGTCCATGCCCAACGTTTCCAGATGCAAACGCCCGGCCTGTTTGTCGAGCAGCCGCATGACCACCCGTTCGCCGTGGCCCGTGGGCACGGTGGAGACGCGAATATCGATCGGCCGACCCGCCACACGCAAAGCAATCCGACCATCCTGCGGCAGGCGTTTTTCGGCGATATCGAGCTGCGCCATGATCTTGATCCGCGACACCAACGCACCGTGCAAGGCCTTGCGTGGCGAGACCACGTCACGCAGGGTGCCGTCGACCCGATAGCGCACCACCGAATGGGTTTCGAACGGTTCGATGTGAATGTCACTGGCCTCGTCGCGGGCGGCCTGGGTGAGCAAGGCGTTGATCATGCGAATCACCGGCGCGCCGTCCTGGGTGTCGAGCAGGTCGGTGATCTCCGGCATGTCCTGCATGAGGCGATCGAGGTCGACTTCGTTTTCGGCGGCACCGACCACAGCGGCGGCGCTGCCAGTGTCGGCGTAAGCACTGGTGAGCAACCCATCGAGTTCATCGTCGCGCACCCGCTCGACCTTGGCCGCACCGAACTGCCGGCGCACCTCACTGATCGACCAACCCGGCGTCGACGGGCACACCGTCAACACCCCGTCGCGCAGCAGAATGCGTTGGGCCTTGGCCCAGGCGTAAGGCAACGAACTCATGAAGTCGCCCTCCCCGATTGAATGCAATTCCCAATGGCACTGAGATTTCCTGTGGCAATGAGATTCCCTGTGGCACTGAGATTTCCTGTGGCACTGAGATTCCCTGTGGCAATGAGATTCCCTGTGGCACTGAGATTTCCTGTGGCAATGAGATTCCCTGTGGCACTGAGATTTCCTGTGGCAATGAGATTCCCTGTGGCACTGAGATTTCCTGTGGCACTGAGATTCCCTGTGGCGAGGGGATTTATCCCCGATGGGCTGCGCAGCAGCCCCAAAACCTGCAATTCCGCTTTGCCAGATGCACCGCGTCTACCGGACTTACGACTGCTGCGCAGCCGGTCGGGGATAAATCCCCTCACCACAGGATTCACTGCAACTTTGGGATCGGCGCTCATAACCGTGGGCCTACTTTGATCGGCACGGCTTTGATGGTCGCACGGGGTCCCGAAGCCGGAACCGAATCAGGAACCCCTTGCGCCGCCGCAGGCAATTGCGGCGCCTGCATATCGGGCATGGCCCAGCTGCGCTCCGGTTGCAAACCACCCTGTGCGCGGCGCATGAAGTCGTAGCGATTGAGCGTAATGCTGCGCCCCGCTTCGCTGTCGCGAATGATGTACGGGCGCAGGAACACCATCAGGTTGGTCTTGCTGATCGCTCGCCGTTCGTTGCGAAACAGCGCGCCGATGCCCGGAATGGTCGACAACCACGGCACCGCGTCATTGCTCTGGCTGTAGCCATCCTGCAGCAAACCGCCGAGCACCATGATCTGTCCGTCATCGAGCAGGATGCTGGTGTCGATCGCACGTTTGTTGGTGACGATACCCGCCGAGGTCGAACTGGCGGAGGCACGTTCGTCAATGCTGCTGACTTCCTGATAGATGTCGAGCTTGACCGTGCCGCCCTCGGAAATCTGCGGACGCACGTTGAGCTTCAAACCCACCTCCTCGCGGGTCACGGTCTGGAACGGGTTGTTGCTGGTGCCACCGCCGCCTGTAACGTAGCTGCCGCTGACAAACGGAATGGTCTGGCCGACGAAAATACTCGCCGCTTCGTTGTCCAGCGTCAGCAGATTCGGCGTCGACAGCACGTTGGTGCCGCCCTTGCTCTTCAAGGCCCGGGCCAGCACCTTGAGGTCGAGAATCTTGCCGATGCCGGGAATATCGACCGTACCGTTGACGTAGCCGAGGTTCAAACCCTGCGGCAGCGCATCAATGCTGGTCTTACCGCTGAGATTGAATCCGGAACCACCAAGATTCGCGCCACCAATCACGCCGTTGCCTCCCAGGTTGCCGGTCTGCCATTGCACACCGAACTCACTGGCATCGTCCTCGCCGACTTCGACGATCAGACTTTCGATCACCACTTGCGCACGGCGCTGGTCGAGCAAGTCGATGACTTCACGCAAGTTGCGATACAACGGCTCCGGCGCCGAAATCAGCAAGGTGTTGGTGGTCGCGTCAGCCTGAATCGTCACGCCACCAGCGCTGAAGGCGACGTTTTGTTCGCTGGCCTGAGTGCCGCTGCTGCCGGTTGGGCTGCTACCCTGCGCATAACTGCCGCCAGTGCTGCCATTGCTGGAGGTGGTCGAGGTCGTGCCGCTGGTTTGCGTGCCGCTCTGAGCGCTCGAACCGCCATTGCTACCGTTGCTGCCCATCGCACTGAGCACCGAACGTGCACTGTCACTGGTGCCGCTGTCGCTCTCGCCAGTGAGCAAACCGCGCAACGCCTGCGCCAGTTTCGCCGCTTGCGCGTTACGCAGATACACCACATGCAAGTTGCTCGGATTGCTTTGCGCGTTGTCGAGTTTGTAGATCAGGTTGCGCGCCAGCTCGGTACGTTCGGGACTGCCGGCGCGGATGATGATGGTGTTCGAACGCGGATCGCCAATCACGGCGATTTTCTGCGTCGGGTCGTTGCCCGGCGCGTCGAGCAAATCGGCCACCATCGGTGCGATGTCAGCGGCAATGCCGTTCTGGATCTGCACCACATCAGTGTCGATGGCGCTCTGTGTGTCGATGCCCGCGATCAACTGCGCAACCCGATTGAGGTTCTCGGCGTAATCGGTGACGACAATGGTGTTGTTGCCGGGGTAAGCGTTTATCGGGTTGTTCGGCGAGACGATCGGCCGCAGCACCGGAATCAGGTTCACCGCGTTCTCGTATTGCAGGCGAAACGTGCGCGTGAGCATGCCGTTGCCGGCAGGTTTGTCCGCGCTATAGATCGGCCCGCCAAGCAGTTTCGCGTCGGCCTCCGGCACCACCTGGGCGACGCCACCGACATCGACCACGGCGAAGCCTTGCATGCGCAGCGCCGACAGCAGCATGTCGTAAGCCTGACGCGCCGGCACCTGCCCCTCTGAAACCAGCGTCATGGTGCCCTTGACCCGTGGATCGACGAGAAACTGCTGGCCGGTCGAGCGCGATAACGCGCGCACCACCGCTTGAATATCAGCATCGACGAAATTCAGCGTCACCGGTTGCTCGCCCAGTGGATTGCTCGGCAATGTGGTTCCGCGAGCAGCGCCACCGCCACGGCTGCGCTCGGTGATGTTGTGCAATTGCTTCGGCGCCGGCCTGGCTTGGGCCTGCGCGCGCTCCCGATCCAGTACCGCGTCACCGCTGCGCTGAGTGTTGGCCAATGGCCGACCGAGTTCGCTGTCGACCAGCAACGGCGGCTGATTCGGCGGTGTGCTGGTGTTGCTGCACGCGCTCAACGCCATCAGCAGCATCGGCAGTGCCATGCGTGCCGGTTTGGACCTTGACTCCTTCATGAAGCTTCCTTAGCGCCCAGCGCCTGATCCATGCGAACGGTGCCTGACAAAGTGCCGGCAGTGACTTCGGTCGAAGCGTTTTCCGCGCGTTGCAGACGGGCCTCGACCACTTGCAGAGAAAGTTGCGACGGCTGGCTCAGCAGCCAGTCGAGTACCGCATCGGCCGGCGCGGCGTCTAAGGTCAACTGCCATGAACCGGCATCCGCCGCCTGTAATTGATAGTGCCCGGCCAGACCACTGGCCTGCAGGGTTTGCTCCAGTGTCTGACCGACGCTTTGCCCGTTCGGGCGCACGCTGACGTCACGCAACAGCACTTCCAGCGCTTCGGTCTGGGCGCGCAGCTTCGGGGTTTCGGTTTGCCAATAGCTGATTTTTTTCAGCGGTGGCTGGATCAGTGCCACCCAGACCAGCAGACCGAACAGCGCGATGGCCATGCCCGCGACCATGCGTTTCTCGCGCAACGCCAACGGCTGCCAACGCGCCTGTAACTGGCTGTTGAAGCGCTGCCAGCGGGCGCGGTACATCGCAAGCGCGGCCTTATTCATCGTCTGCCTCGCTGCTGTTGTCTTGGTTTTCACTGGTGCTGGCTTCGGCCGGGCGTAAGGTCCAGCCATCGTCATCGGCCGTCACGCTGATCCCGGCCTGAGTCAGGGTGCTTTGCCAATCCTTGTCATTGCCGGAGCGACGGGCATCGCTCGACAGGCTCAGTTGCAACGTCCCGTCGACATAGGCCAGACGCTCGACGCTACCGGCCATGAACGGCATGCCGGTGCCCGCCTGCAACACCAGGCGACTGAAGTTCTGCGCCGGATCATCGACCGCGCCTTGCTGCCGCGCCGCCAGTTGCTGGCGGGCCTGCTGCAGCGGGTTGAGGATCACCGGCAACTCTGGGAACGCCTGCTTCACCCGTAGACTCATTTGCGTCTTGAGTTGCTGCCCCTGACTGGCCTCGCGCGCGGCATACAGGTTCAAACCGATCACCCACACCGCCACGGCCAGCGCCGCCAACCCAAGCGCCCGCCCCCAACCACGATGTTCGGTAACTTGCTGTTGCAGCACACCGTGCAAGCCCCAACCCGGTACCGGCCCGGTCCAGCGCTGGGCTTCGCTCATCGGCAGTTCGGCACCGGGTGGCGGCGCGGCGCCGATCCAGTGCAGCGTTACGCCCGGCTCCCACAGCGTGTTGTCGACGCCTTCATCAAACAACGGTTGCACCCGCGCCGATTGCAGACTTTCGCGCAGCAACAGATGGCCGTCCTGCACGCACGCGACCATGCCCGGCAGCACCGGCAAACTGTACGCCGCCGGGTACAAACCGCGCAGGTTCAGGCCGGATTGCTTGAGTAGCTGCGCAAGGTGCAGCAAGTGTTGACGCGGCGCCCACGCAATCTGCACCCGCCCCGCTTCATCACGCGGACTGTGGGCGATGTGCATTTCGCTGCTGTCGCCGAGCATCAGCGCCTGCGCCGCGCATTGCACCGCCGCTGCGGTCTTGTTGGCGGGCAGCGGCGGCAGATCGATACTCGCCAGCAGGCTGTCCGCCGGGTGCAGAAAACACAGCAGCGGCGGCAGTTTCGGCAACTGAATCAACTGCGCCAACGTCAGCCAGTCTTCACGGCTGACCTGGCCCTGACGATCCAGCCATGCGCAATTCACCGTGCTGTCCAAGTCCAGTTCCGCCAATGGCGGCAGCGCAACCCTTAACTGAGTCATACGCCCACCCGCGACCAGATCACCTGCGGCAAACGATCCTGGCTGCGATGCAACAACGCCTCGAGGCTGACCCGGCGCTGCTCGCGTCGCGCTTCACCGCGCAGGCGAAACCAGTCGCTGGTGATGCCGATCTTGACGCTGCTGACTTCCAGATTCGGCATGCGCAAGCGGTTGACGAAGTCGCCACGGTTGATAAACCAGCGCCCGGCGTCACGCTCATTGATCAACGCCTGCGCACGCTCCAGCGACAGCCCCGGCACATACGCCGCCAGCACCGGCGCGGTGGCCGTGTTGCCGTTGACCCAGGTGGTCGCGGGAATCACCGTCAGGTAAGGCGCCAGTTTGCCAATCACCGCGTCATTCACGCCGTCGACGCTGCGCAAATCATCAAGACTGCGCAGCATCGGCAACGTCGGATTTTGGGGTTTGCGCGAGGCGTTGGGCAATGTGGCCCGACCGCTGTCGACGCCGTTATTGTTCTCGGCCATCTGCGGATTCAACAGTCGCGGGTACGACTCGATCACCCGCTGACGGATGCGCTGACTCAAACCGGCGCTGATCCCGATCAACTCGCACAAGCGCTGAAACGCCTGCACCTGCGCCTCATCAATACGCTCGTTGGCCACCAGATTGCGTAGGTTGAACTTGCCCTGCTCGTCTTCCAGCCGCCCCTCGAAACCCTGCGCCACCAAGCGCTGCGCCCACGGCTGATCGAGCCGGGTCAGCGGATCGCGCTGGCGAGCGTCCCACAATAATTGGCGACTGATCTCCACGCCGCCCTGCACAATCCAGCGCCCCTGCACGCGCTGCTGATCGGCCTCCAGCGCACGGGTCGACACGCTCTGGCGGGTCAACATGCCCGCCGCAATCACCGCCACCACGGCGGCAATCAGCAACGCGCTGATAATCGCCATGCCTTGTTGCTTCGCCAGATCAGGCGAACGTCTGTTCATGGCCGGCCTTACAGCTGCCAGGAACCGATATCGGCATTCACGCCGTCGCCGTCCGGCTGACCGTCGGCACCGAGCGAGAAAATGTCGATCTCGCCGTTGGCGCCCGGGTTGAGGTACTGATAAGGACGGCCCCACGGATCATTCGGCAAGCGCTCCAGGTACGAACGCCAGTTGCTGTTCTTCGCATCCGCCGGCCGCTCCACCAGCACTTTCAAACCCTGATTCATGCTCGGGTAAGTGCCATGGTCGAGGCGATACAGCTTCAAGGCCTGCATCAAACCGCCAATGTCCTGCTTCGCCGCCGTCGCCCGCGCCTGATCCGGACGGTCGAGCACCTTGGGCACCACCATCGCCGCCAGAATCCCCAAAATCACCACCACCACCATGATCTCGATCAGGGTAAAACCCTGCTGCCCACGGGGCTTGCGCGGAGACTGCTCAGGCGGTTTGCACGGTGCGATATCCATCTCGACATTCCTTTGGCTTGATTCGATTCGACGCGCAGTGTTGCAAGAAGATATGTCAGGGATGTTGAAAATCCTCGGGAGTTTTCGTCGTCAAGCCGTCAAGGACGGGGGTTAGCGTCGAGGGCTGTGCTTTGGTTTTGGGCCATTTATGCGTGCGCGTTCGCAAGAAGCGGGTCTCACCCTGATTGAAGTGCTGGTGGCACTGGCGATTATTGCCGTGGCGATGTCAGCGGCTGTGCGCGTGGCGGGGTTGATGACGCAGAGCAATGGGGTGTTGCGGGATCGGTCGATTGCCCTGATTGCGGGGCAAAGCCGTATGGCGGAGTTGCGGCTGGAGGGACGATTGCCGATGGGGATGAAAGCGGTGGAGTGTGATCAGGGGAGACTATTGCTGCGCTGCGAGCAAGTGATCGCAACGGTGGAGAATGGGCGGTTGCTCAAGGTTGGCGTGCAGGTGTTTGACCGTAGTCAGGATGCGCCGCCGTTGGCCAGGCTTGAGACGTTGCTGTCCCGAACGGAAAGCCCCTCACCCTAGCCCTCCCGAAACGTCGGACCGCCCATAGTTAGAGGGAACCGATTCGGGGATATTCGAGAGCTGCACCGACCTGAACGTCTCTCTTTGAATCGACAATTGCCAAGTTCACAAAGCCAAATCGAAGGCCCTTCACCAAAGCCATAATCACCAAGGTCTTCCAGGTCGATGTACCCCGCAAGACACCTCGGTCGGCCCCCTCTCCCTCCGGGAGAGGGTTGGGGTGAGGGTAGCTTCTGCCCCCCATCCCGAAAGAATCATTTCCAGAATCGGAGACAGGCCAGAAGCCATCATTGCCATGACAATGCTATCGTCCCCTCCTTTTTCAAATTTCTGACAGATTATGAACAGAGCCAAACCCTCAATCCGGGCCGTTGCTCCCGCACCAGGCATCCCTGAATCAATGGATACCTGACATGACCAACACATCGCAGAACGCGAGATTCAATGAGTTGCTGGCTGTGAACGAAGCCAGTATTGACAGCGCTGAATCCAAAGCCGACCTATTGAACGTGATCCATGAGTTCGCTTCATACAATGGCCCGCTCAAATTCAATAACAAATGCGCATGGTGGTTTTTCGGCACGGGCCTGTTACTGATTGCGAGCACAGTGGCCTTTTATGGGTACATGAACACCTATACCGTCTTATCTTTTTTTTACCGTCTGCAAATTGATCCCGTCTTGTTCGGCATGGTCCCTGGTTTGCTTGGCATCGCGTTTACCGGTGGGAGTCTGGCATGGATGAGCTCCAAAGCTGATCGCTTGCCTTCACTCAGCCGCAGAATTGCTGAACTGTCATCCTACTTCCACAACGGATTGACTTTCCTCGAAGAAGACTCGGACCGGACCCTCGACAAGCTGAATGCGCAATTTAGTGATTACAGCCGGGGCAACTACAGCCGCGAGTTGGTCGAGTCGATACAGGGTGAATTTACCGGCACGCTGCGCAACCTCCCTTACCACTATCGCCAGTTGCACTACGTTAACAGGCGAACAGTGCAAACCACTGTTACCGACGAAAAGGGAAAAACCCGAACGGAGACTCGAGTGGTTTATGACCACTACGACCGATACAGTCTGGTCATCGACTTTCCATGGGTCACCGGGATATCGGTTAGATCCGATGACCAATCAGAGAACGACTATCCGTGGCCCATGGACACGGCTTCTCCGGATTTCAATAAAGCGTTCTGTTTGACAGGTCGCAGCGAGATACTCTGTGCGAAATTCATCAAACCATCGACGGTGCTGCACTTGCTGAAGCTGTTCGACATCCTCGATCGTCCGAACCTGGAGTTCTCCGAAAATGGAAAGCTCTGCCTCAGCTTCGCGAGCAGCGACCTGTTCGCGTTCGGTAATGAGTATTCGCTGGCATCACCCAACGAGTTTTACGCAGAGATTGATGCAGGTGTCGATCTGCCGCGCCTGATGTCTGCGCTCCAATGGAGCCATGCACTCACTGAACTGCACGATGACAACTTTACTTTTACCGCCACTCCCCCAAAAAAACGCAAAGAGAAGTAAGCCATGGACATTGCACTCATCCTCTCCGCTGTTATCGCCGTCGTCATCATCTTGGTGGGCGTGGGCATCTACAACGACATTATCGGGGGACACAACGCAGTACAACGTGCCTGGTCGGACGTCCTCGTTTACGAACGCCAAAAGACCAAGGTGATCGATCAGCTTCAAAAGGTACTCGCCGACTTCATGGTCTTTGAGGCTAGCCTCCTCGAAAAAATCACCGGCCTGCGCAGCGCGGTCCACGCCCTGCCCGCTGCAGCGGACGGCAATGCCCTCACCAAAGTTGAAACCGCCTCGAGAGAGCTGATGGGTGGCCTGCGCATCGCTTTCGAGGCATACCCTGACCTGAAAGCATCAGAAGCGGCGAACAACATGATGCGTGAAATTGCCGAACAACAAGAGAACGTCGGCGCAGCCATCACCATCTACAACCGCAACGTCGAACTGTTCAACAACACTATCGAGATGTTCCCCGGCTCGGTCGTCAATGGCCTGATCAACAAGAAAACTCGTGTAACGCCGTTCTCCGATACCGAAGCTTCGCAAGGTTTCTCTTACACCCCGAATATCTAATCCGCACGATGCATCGAACCCATCACCCGTGAGGGTGATGGTCGATCACCTCCCTCCTCAAATAGATCCGCCGCCAATTTTTCCAAGCGCGATGCCGAAAGCAGCAACAAGGTAGACAGCCCCGGCTGGAGGAACTGTCAAATGAAGGCTTCTACCCTCGTACTTGTCGCACTTTATTGCATGGGTATCAGCGCCGCGTTTGCCAAGGGCTCACAGGCGCCAAACGACAAGCGCGGCCCAGCAGGCATCGTCATCGGTGAGCGTTTGGTGGCGGCCAAGTCCAAGCTAGTCAAACAAGGATGGAAGCCGACGCGGATGCATACCACCGACGGCTATGAATACAGTGGCGTGGAGCGGGAGCTGGCTGCACACAAGTTCTTCGAAGTGGATACCTGCTCGTTTGATAGCTTGCGCTGCATCTTGTACTACACGAAGAAAGGAACTTGCCTACGCGTCGATACCATCGGTGAGCAATTCAATGACATGACGGTGACGCGATGGATCCGTGAATGTCCTGAGCCGTCTCAATAACCACACGAAGACGGCACGGTAATAATCAACTGCTCCCAAAGGTTTCAGCGTCGTACACAGCATCTGCAATCAGCACAAAACCCTGTGGGAGCGAGCCTGCTCGCGAAGGCGCGCCAGAATGAACACCCGATCAATCAGCAGGTGATCCCGGCACCCGCATCACCCCGGCAATTGCAGATTATCCAACGCCCGATTCACCGCCAACTCCCCCAGCATGATCAACTGCGCAATCCCCAACAACGCCCGACGCTGCGACGCCGGTAACAGACTGGCCACGTTCTGGGCGATGGTTTGGGCCGAAGCGAGTGTTTCACTGGCATCGATCAGCAGTTCTTCATTCTTGTGGTCCGCCGTCACCGCGTACATCCCACGGCTTTTACGTGGCGGCGGCGTGGAACCGGGCGGACAGAGGTAATGGTCGAGCGCGCGGTCGGCGGCTTCGTGGAGTTTTCTGGAATCGAGGGATTCGTAAGGGGAAACCGAGTCGGCTTCGGGCGGGTTGGGTGTTGGTTTGATCATGGTGAAGCTCCTTGATTATTGGAGCCGCCACATTTCGCTGCGAAACGAAGAGAGGTGGCAGCTGTACGCAGGTTCGCAGACCGGGAATCAAGGCACCCGGCATACCCGAAGGTATCCCGCGCACAGCCGCCATAAAGCACCATTGCCGAAAATGGCAACGAGATTGGGAGCGCTGTGCGCCTTGATTGATCCGGGCTGCGAAACCCGATCGCTGATTCGTCAGCGACCGAACCACAATAGAACCCGCCCCCAAGGCGCACAAGCCGGCGGATTCTGGCGTAGCTGTAGGCAAAGGCGCAAGGATATGTAGCCTAGGAGAGTGTCTGGAGATGTTTTTTTAAACGTTGGTGTTTATCGGAATCCTCATTACGTCCGTCCCCTTGCCCCAACAGACGTAAGCGTCCGGCGAACACATCCCCCTGAAGCTGATATGGAGCCATCGCCTCCATTGAACCGAGGCAGTAGTGGTTATGCGGATTCTGTTCTCTGCATAATGACTGACCGGCCACGTTTAGGGTGCTTGTTATGCCAGCCTCCGTTGATCAAAACTCCGCTGTCGTTTTATGCGCAGCTTCCAATAACGACCTGGAAGATCTGGTAGCTATCAGGATTGAGGCCATGCGCGAGAGCCTTGAACGGCTTGGACGATTTAATCCAGATCGTGCGCGCGAACGATTTCTTGGTGGGTTCGACGCTAACTGCACACGCCGCATAGAAGTATCAGGTGATCTGGTCGGTTTTGTCGTAATCAAAGACCATCAGAGCGAGCTTCTGCTTGACCACTTGTATGTGATACCCAGTGCTCAAGGAGCAGGAATCGGCTCTGAAGTGCTTACTCGGATTTTCAGAGAGGCTGATGAGATCGGGCGTCCCATCAAGGTGGGTGCTCTCAAGGAAAGCGCTTCCAATCGTTTTTACACTCGCCATGGCTTCGTATTCGTCGAAAGCGGTGAATTCGATAATTATTATGTCCGGACTAACAGTAATGCCGTTAATTTGGGCGACTAGGCAGATCTTGTTGCGGTGCCCCGTCAGAGATTGCACCGCTAGATGGGCATCCACCTGTGCGGCAGTAGTTCGGTAATCTCATTCGCCCGCTGCGTCGGCAGGCGCGTGAGAACTTCCTTCAGATACGCGTACGGAATGACCCTTCAGCCGCGCAGACTGGATCAAGCTCATGATCGCCACCGCTCGTCGGCCGCATCCGCATCAACCAGCCCCACCACCGGAACCTGCCACGAAGGCTTTTTCCCACTCTGACTATCAAACGCACGACGCGCCTCGCGAAAATCATCGACGTGCTCCACAACCCACGTCCAAATCGGCGACATACGGACCAACAACCCCATACCCAACGGCGTCAGCTCGTACTCAACATGGGGCGGCACTTGATCCAACTCTCGCCGTATCAGCAAACCATCGCGTTCCAGCGCACGCAGCGTCTTGGTCAACATGCGCTGAGTCACGCCGGTCATTTGCCGTTTGATCTCGGCATGGCGCATCGTCCCGTACACACCCAGGGCATGCAGGATACCCAGTGACCAGCGGCTACCGGCGTGAGCCAGGACTTCGCGCCGCACGCCATCATCGTCTCGTCTTAGCGTCTGGCAGATCGCTTCTGCCTGGCTAAGGGTTTCCTCATCGGTCATGTGTCCCCCTGGTATCACGCGTGTGCCTTCTTCTGAGCGCTGCCCAATCGTGCCAGCATCGACAAATCATACAGACGACGGATCTCAGGAGACATCATGACCGCAGCGACCCACCCTTCCCCACAATCCATTCTCGTACTCGGCGCCGGAGAACTCGGCCTGCCGGTGCTGCGCAATCTTGCGCGGGTAGCCAAGCGCTCGCCCGGCAGCACCATCAGCGTCCTGCTCAGGGATTCGACCATCAACACGCAAGCCCCTGAGAAAAAGCGGGAAATCGATGAACTGCGCGGTCTGGGCATCCAGATGGTCGCTGCAGACCTGGTCAACGACTCCATCGATCAACTGGCCGAAGTGTTCGCGGCATTCGATACCGTCATAGGCTGCGCAGGCATGGTCGCGGGCCGTGAAACGCCGATGAAACTGGCGACAGCAGCGCTCAGGTCCGGCGTGAAGCGCTATTTCCCTTGGCAGTTTGGCGTCGATTTCGAAGTGATTGGCCGGGGCAGCCCGCAGGATTTGTTCGATGCGCAACTCGACGTGCGCGAGTTGCTCCGCGCCCAGGATAAAACCGAGTGGGTGATCATCTCGACCGGCATGTTCACCAGTTTTCTGTTCGAGCCGGTATTTGAAGTCGTCGATTTTGAGAACGACACCGTCAACGCCTTGGGTAGCCTCGAAACCAGCGTGACGCTCACGACGCCGGAGGACATCGGTAAGCTGACAGCGGACATCGTTTTCTACGAACCGCGCTTTCGAAACGAGATCGTGTACCTGTCTGGCGACACGGTGACGTATGGGCAGGTGGCGAGCCTGCTTGAACGCGTGCTGGGGCGGCCGTTCAAGCGTAACGTCTGGACGGTCCCGTACCTGATGCAGGAACTGGAAAAAGACCCCACTCACCACATCAAAAAATACCGCGCCGTATTTGCACAAGGCAGAGGTGTGGCGTGGCCTAAAGCGGGGACTTTCAACGAACAGCAATCGATTCAGGTCACCACGGCTGAACAGTGGGCTCGGGACAACCTGGCAGTCGACTGACGCAAAGAAAGCAGCCCGCCATTCGCGGGCACAGATAGGCGTACATCGTCGCGAAACTTATCGCGGCTGAAGAGCCAGCGCACTCCCACCTTGGAACACGCTCAAAGGTGGGAGCGAGCCTGCTCGCGAAGGCGCCAGAATGAACACCCGATCAATCACCAGGTGATCCCCGCACCCGCATCACCCCGGCAATTGCAGATTATCCAATGCCCGATTCACCGCAAGTTCCCCCAGCATGATCAACTGCGCAATGCCCAACAACGCCCGACGCTGCGATGCCGGCAACAGGCTGGCCACGTTCTGGGCGATGGTTTGCGCCGAAGCGAGTGTTTCACTGGCATCGATCAGCAGTTCTTCATTCTTGTGGTCCGCCGTCACCGCATACATCCCACGGGTTTTACGTGGAGGCGGCGTGGAACCGGGCGGACAGAGGTAATGGTCGAGCGCGCGATCGGCGGCTTCGTGGAGTTTTTTGGAATCGAGGGATTCGTAGGGAGAAACCGCGTCGGTTTCGGGTGGGTTGGGTGTTGGTTTGATCATGAGTGAATCTCCAAATCATAGAAAAGGAGCCATCATCTTTCGCTACCAAACGAAGGGGTGGTGGCCATACGAAGGTTGGTAGACCGGTGACTTGGAAAACCGGCGCGCCCGAAGACGCCCTGCGCATGGCCACCATAAATACACAGCCCCAAAAAGGCCTGTATCGGGTGACGCTCTGCGCCAAGTCAAAACCGGGCTACCAAACCCGATCGCTGATTCGTCAGCGACCGAACCACAATAGAACCCGCCCCCAAGGCGCACAAGCCGGCGGATTCTGGCGTAGCTGTAGGCAAAGGCGCAAGGATATGTAGCCTGAGAGAGTGTTTGGAGATGTCTTTTTAAACGTTGGTGTTTATCGATGCCTCATTGCGCCACGACTTCGCAAGTAGATCCGCATCGACTCCCAACCGGTCCTTGCAGTATTTCCTTAAGGGCTTCGTAGCAAACCGACTTAAAGTTTGCTCACAGCAGAAGGACGCCCATTTCCGTATCTACCGTCTATAGTCATCCGTGATCACTTTGTCTGGAGATATTTTTGTGCGTCCCAAGACTCCTCCCAAGACTCAATCTGGCGATTCCGATGATGACAACTTTGCATCTTTCTCGCTCTTCGGATTCGATTCACAAAATAGCGCGCATGAAGAGAAAGAGGCCCGAGAAGGTCGTAACTTCTGGGATCTTCTCAAGAGCAGCGACACACGGGGCGCGATCAAAGTCATAGCGTGTGACGATACTTTGAAAAGGGGCAATGTGGCTTACGGAATGGGCACCACCTTGCATATTGGTGCCACGGGACAGACTACAGGCCAATGGCAACTGGATGTCCTGGCCACCGGCCCCTCTGGTGTTACCGGCCCAACAGCGCAGCGGGTGTTTCTGCTCAACTATAAAGCCTTGTCAACTAAATGGGTCGAGCGTTCAGTGTACGAAAACGATCATGATTTTTTCATGACGGTCGAACTGAGTGGGTGTCGTTTCACGCTCACAGAGGACCACGTGATGCATGTTGCATGGGACGCCAGAGCCTCGTCTGACACTGGCAGCACCCCTCCCTCTACGTCCACACGGAACGCTGCTGCAAGGGAGGCTATCTCCCTCCCGTCGGGAACACGCGCCAGAAGCGTGTCCATAACAGAAAGCCCGAGTTCCATTTTCTATGCGCAGACGCACACCGATGCCTACGGTGTCCTCTTGAAGGGGCATGCATTACGTACAGTTCCTACGCTGTTAATTGGAAAGTTGAAAGCCGGGACAGATGCGTTAGCCATTGCTCGAGAGGTCGAGGACGTTTTATCGAATATTGCAACTCCGTATGCACCCACGAGAGTTCAACGCGCGACAGTTAAACTAGGGGAACTGATTAAAGGAAAGGTAGACACAGCGTTAGTGGAAGACCTTACGATTGAGGCGATCAAAGATAAATTCGAGGAAACTTGTTATGTCCATGCGCGCGAAGCGCTTAACAAAAAGCCCTTTGGGGCATTTGTCGTTGGTGTCAGGGAAATCGGGGGGTGGCGTTATTACGTGCTGAGCGACAAGGCTTGGACACAAATACTACCCGGATAGCAGTGGGTTCTTGGCCAACACAACCTACGACAGCGACTCCCTGCTGGGCAACGCAAGCGAATCGCTTAGCCCAGTGACAGAAATGCTCCACAACTTCGCCGCCATTCTACTACTCGAAGAAAAAGGCTTGCCCGCGCGTCGATGCCATTGGAGAGCAGTTGAATGACATGACGGTTACGCAATGTACCCGTGAATGTCCCGAGGCGTCTCAATAACCACACGAAAAAGGCGCAGGACAGTAGCTCACCAGCCCCCACAGGTTTCAGCGCCGAACACGATGCCCGTGACCAACACAAAACCCTGTGGGAGCCAGCCTGCTGGCGATAGCGGAGTATCAGGCAGCAGAAACAGCGCATGTGCCATCGCTGCCAGCCCTACTCCGCATCACGCCGGCAATTGCAGATTATCCAACGCCCGATTCACCGCCAGCTCCCCCAGCATGATCAACTGCGCAATCCCCAACAACGCCCGACGCTGCGACGCCGGCAACAAACTGGCGACGTTCTGGGCAATGGTTTGCGCCGAAGAGAGTGTTTCACTGGCATCGATCAGCAGTTCTTCATTCTTGTGGTCCGCCGTCACCGCATACATCCCACGGTTTTTACGTGGAGGCGGCGTGGAACCAGGCGGACAGAGGTAATGGTCGAGCGCGCGGTCGGCGGCTTCGTGGAGTTTTTTTGAGTCGAGGGATTCGTAAGGGGAAACCGAGTCGGTTTCGGGCGGGTTGGGTGTTGGTTTGATCATGAGTGAATCTCCAAATCATAGAAAAGGAGCCATCATCTTTCGCTACCAAACGAAGGGGTGGTGGCCATACGAAGGTTGGTAGTGTAGTGGTCTAATGAAACCGGACACCCATTTAGGCGAGAATGCTCGCCAGATCGAGGTGTCAGATGACTAAACAACGCCGCTCCTTTACTCCTGAATTCAAGCGCGAGGCTGCTGACCTTGTGCTCAAACAAAACTACAGCTACATCGAAGCCAGCCGTTCGCTCGGCATTGGTGAGTCGGCATTGCGCCGCTGGGTTGACCAGATTCAGAAAGAACATAAAGGCGTCACTCCGCAGAGCAAGGCACTGACTCCGGAACAGCAAAAAATTCAGGAGCTGGAAGCCCGGATTGCTCGGCTTGAGCGAGAGAAATCAATACTAAAAAAGGCTACCGCGCTCTTGATGTCGGAAGATCACGAGCGTTCGCGCTGATTGACCAGTTGAGGGCACATGAGCCGGTTGATTGGCTGTGCAAGGTGTTTGACGTCACTCGCTCGTGTTACTACGCCCAGCGCCTGCGGCGCCGCACGCCGGATGTCGAACGGCTTCGATTGCGTAGTCGCGTAAGTGAGCTGTTCTCGCAAAGTCGCAGCTCTGCGGGCAGTCGCAGCATCCTGTCACTGATGCGTGAAGACGGTGAGCAACTCGGTCGATTCAAAGTGCGTAGCTTGATGCGCGAGCTTGATTTAGTCAGCAAACAACCCGGCTCCCATGCCTACAAACGAGCAACAGTAGAAAGACTGGATATCCCGAACACATTGAATCGCGAGTTCGACGTGCCTGCGCCCAATCAAGTCTGGTGCGGCGATATCACCTACATTTGGGCACAAGGAAAGTGGCATTACCTGGCTGTCGTCCTGGATCTTTGTACGCGTCGGATCGTGGGCTGGGCGCTGTCGGAAAAGCCAGACGCTGAGTTGGTGATCAAAGCGCTGGATATGGCTTACGAGCAGCGTGGCAGGCCTTCGGATCTGCTATTCCACTCGGACCAGGGATCGCAATATGCAAGCCGACTCTTTCGCCAGCGGTTGTGGCGATACCGCATGCGTCAGAGCATGAGTCGACGAGGAAACTGCTGGGATAACGCACCGATGGAGCGCGTATTTCGTAGCTTGAAAACAGAATGGATACCGACCGTGGGCTATCGAACTGCGCAGGAAGCACAGCGCGATATCAGCCACTTTTTGATGCATCGCTACAACTGGATTCGGCCTCACCAGTTCAACGAGGGGTTGGCACCAGCGCGGGCCGAGGAAGAACTTAACGTCGTGTCCGGGATTGGTTGACCACTACAACTGTACTCTGCCGAAATTCGGATTTAAGCGTTTGGAATATCACTGCCGGCTTTTTAAGCCCATTCATGCTTAAAATTCAGGCACTCTGCAATGCGAATTAAGATACCCATTTAACACCTCCTCCTTGTCAATGCTGGCACTATAGCACCGCACAACGTATACGAGTAGTCGTCAAAAGGCTGATTGTAAGCTCCTAGAAAATATGGAGGAAAAATTTTCAGAATCTTGAAAAACACAAAACCCCTTTATTATCAAAGATTTATTTATGTAAAACATTCGCGCATCCCCTTCACTTTTTTACCAGAACACTTAAGCATATAGGCAACATTCCAACTTAATCTCAAAAATGCCTACCTTCATTAACCTGTAATTCACGGCCTCACCAACCTAGGCAACACCACCCCCTCCCCCAATCTCTCCACCCCCAACCTCACCTTCTCCCCACCCTGCTCAATCACCACCCCATCCCCCTCCACCGCCACCAGCTTCACCCCAGGCCCAACCTTCTCCCCCTGCAAAAAACTACGCGGCGGCCCATCGTTCAGGCTCAGTATCGCCACCGCCCCCCGACTCCCCGCCATCACCCCACTTACCTTGATATCCACCGGCGCCGTTTGATTGGAAAACCACTGCAACGCCGGGCTGTCACTGCGTGCCGCGAGCAATTGCGGGGCTGCCGGCGGGGTGTGGGATTCGGCGGTGGTCAGCAGCAGCGACGACCATGTCGCCACGCCAACCAGCGCGGCGAGCAGTGCCACGGCCTGGACCATTTGCGGTGGGGAAAAGCGTGCGGTGAACATCATGGGCTGAATCTCCTTTTAGTCCCTGCCCACAGACTACGCGGCAATTCTCACGGTTTTATTTCACACGCCTTACATGTTGGCCGTGCAGGATGATCGTCAACGCAAAGGAGCGCGCAATCGATGAACAGGCAACGGGGCTTTACCCTGATCGAGTTGATGGTGGTGCTGGTGATCATCGGTATCGCCAGTGCGGCGATCAGCCTGAGCATCAAGCCCGACCCGCTGCAGTTGCTGCGCAAGGATGCCGAGCGTGTGGCGCAGTTGCTGCAAGTGGCGCAGGCCGAAGCGCGGGCGGATGGCCGACCGATTGTCTGGGTCAGTGATGCCAAGGGTTTTCGCTTCAGTCGGCGTAGTGACAGCGGCAAAGGTTTCGAGCATTTCAGCCAGGACCCGCAATTGCGCCCACGGCCATGGCAGAGCCCGAAGATGGAGGTTCGCGTGGAGCCGAAACAGAAAGTCGTGCTCAACGCCGAATGGATCAACCCGCCGCTGCAACTGACGTTGTCTGATGGTTTCAATCGGCTGAGCGTGTTGCGCGATGGCGCCGGCCGGATCAGCGTGCAATGAAAGACCAGCAAGGTTTTACCCTGATTGAGGTGATGGTCGCGATTCTGCTGATGGCGGTGGTGAGTTTGATTGCCTGGCGTGGGCTCGACAGCGTGACTCGGGCTGACAGCCATTTGCAGGCCAGCAGTGAGCAGAGTGACAGTCTGTTGCGGGCGTTGAATCAGTTGCAGCGGGATGTGGACATGCGCGCGGGCATTGAATTGACTGAGCCGAAGAAAGTCGGTGTGGACGATGAGCCGCCTAGCGCCCCGCCCGCGATTACTGTGCGCAGCAGTGACAGCAAGGGCTTTCGCTTGGACATCATTCGCACAGCGGCGGATCAGCCGGGGGCGTTGCAGCGGGTGCGGTGGTGGGTCAAGGGCGACACGCTGTATCGGGCGGTGGCGGCGGCGCGGAGTCGGTATCCGTTGCCGGCGCCGACCAATGGAGTCGCTGTGCTGAAGGAAGTGAGCGATGCACAGATTCGGGTTTGGGAAACGGATAAGGGCTGGCGGCAGTTGAGTGGTAATCGGCGGGAGGATCCGCAAGGGCTGGAGATTCGGTTGACTCGGCAGACGCCGCAGGGGGTGGAGAAATATCGGCAGGTGATTGGGCCGTTGCAATAATTGGCCGGCCGCTAATCAAATGTGGGAGGGAGCTTGCTCGCGAAAGTGGTGGGTCAGTCAACATTGTTGTTACTGATAGACCGCTTTCGCGAGCAGGCTCGCTCCCACAATTGGAATGGGGGCAGTCAGTTGGGGATTGGTTGGCTGGCTGGCCGTCATCGCTGGCAAGCCAGCTCCCACAGGGATTGGGTGAAATCAGTTGAGGATTGGTTGGCTGTTAGGCCGACATCGCGAGCAGGCTGGCTCCTACAGTTGGATTGGATGCAGTCAGTTAGAGGTTGGGTGGCTGGCAGGCCGTCATCGCTGGCAAGCCAGCTCCCACAGGGATTGGGTGAAATCAGTTGAGGATTGGTTGGCTGTGAGGTCGTCATCGCGAGCAGGCTCACTCCTACAGTTGGATCGGGTACATCAGCAAAAGGTTGAGTGGCTGGCAGGCCGCCATCGCTGGCAAGCCAGCCCCCCAAGGTATCAAGTACGCCCCCGCACGCGGCGCATGCCGCCCCACTCAAAACAATGAGCGTTAGCTCGAGTACCGCTTTTGATCTAAACGCCCGTCGGAAGGCTGAGTGGAGGGATTGATCCGGGGGTGGGAGCGTAGCGACCGTTCGACGAAGTCGAACACATCGAGAGGAGGTGCAGCGCAGCAAACCGGAGGCGATGCGCCCGGATCGATCCCGGAGCGAAGGAACCCGAGCCACGGCGAGGGCCGTACGTCAGGGTAAAGCCTTTTGGGTTACCTTTTCGGCGTTTGGAAAAGGTGACCCGCCGTCAGGGCGGAACCCTAAGCAGCCGTTACCGCAGCAACGGATATGTACACCATCCGCCCCACTAGCTAAGGACGACGACACCACCCGGCAACTCGGTGCACTTAACCCCATAAGCATCCCGAATCAACAACGCGACACCCGCGAGTTGATCAAGACTGAAACGCGCCTGCACCCGCCGCTGCCCAAGCTCGCGATTGAGCAGCAGCAACATGCCGGGGCGGTAGCGGTTGATCTCGTCGATCATCTGGCTGAGGGTCGCCCCGTTAAACACCAACACCTGCTGCCGCCAATTCATCACCGCCGCCGTGTCGACACTCTGCACACTGCCAACCTGCCGCGCGTCATAAGTCACCTGCTGCCCCGGCTCCAGACGCAAACGGCGCCCTTCAACGTCCACTTCCACCGCACCATCAAGGCAAGTCACACAGACCTGCTGATCGGTATTACGCAAATTGAACCGCGCCTGACTCGCCCGCAACCACCCGCCCCCGGCCTGCATCGCTAGCGGCAACCGCGCCGTCTGCACCTCAACTTCACCACTGACCAACTCAAAACCCTGCACACCGTCATCGACCGCGCGCTGATTGATCCGAGTCTGCGTATTCAGCTCAAGGCTCACACCCTCCACCGGTTCAAAACGCCGCTGCTGCCCGACCTCGGTGATGAAATCGGCACCCAACCCGCCAAAGCCCCCGGGGATCGTCCCACGCACCAAAAAGAACGCCGCCGACGCGGCAATCGCGCCACCCAGAAACGCCCTCCGCCCAAACCCACGCGGCGCCTGCAAACCCTCTGCCGCCGGTTGCAGCAAATGCCACAGGGCTTTGGTCTCTTCGAATGCGCTCGCGTGTTCAGGACTCTGCGCGCACCACTGGCGTAACGCCCGGGCGTCGGCGACGGTGGCGCGGCCCGAGGTCAGCAGGATCAGCCAGTCGCGGGCTTCGCTTTGCAAGCGCTCGGCGGCCGAAGGCTCGGCAGGTGTCAGTCGAAAGATGTTCAAGACGCGCAGATTCTCAACGGATTAATCGGGCACTACTCTGAAGACGGTTTTCCGGCCCCGCGACCGAACCGCTGAAACACTTTTCTTTCAAGTTTGGCGGCGCAATGGCCCAAGGCAGCCTTGATTTCCTTCTCGACCATGCGCGTGGAAATGCCAAAGCGCTGGGAGATTTCCAGGTGCGGCGCCTCTTCCAGACGTGCCGCGATGAAGATCCGCCGTCGCCGCGCCGGCAGTTCGTATAGCGCCTTGAGCAACGACTGAATTTCCTTTTGCCCACCGACCACCCGAGCCGGGTCGAGCGCCTCGTCACCGATTTGCAGCAGCTCTTCGACCTCGGTGCCGGTGAGCAGGCGCGCATCGGCCTGGCGCCGGTCGGCGGCGATGTTCAGGGCCATGCGATAGAGGTAGGCGTTGGGCCGGGCGATATTGGCCGGCGTCTCCATGCGATCAACGCGCAGGTAGGTTTCGTGCAGCACGTCGTTGGCCAGATCCTCCGAGCCCAGACGCCGACGCAGGCGCACCCGAAAGTCCTCGTAGGACGTCAGGAACAGTTGGACCAGCGAACCTTGTCCGGTGTCTTTCATCCCCCGGAAACTCCTTCCCATGTGGTGCATTCCATGCGTTTTCCTGACGACTCCGGTAACAACAGCAACGTGACGGGCTGACGCAAGGCGCTGGGCGTCGGCCGGTCGATCCTGAGATTGCGAAAGCTTTCCACCAGCGCGGTATCGCGCCGTACATCACCGGTCGAAGTGACCAACCGGTTGTGTTGCACCAGGCCATCGCGCCCGACCCAGACCTGCAACACCGCGCGATAACTGCCCGGACGGGTCAGCGGCGACCGGCACAGGTTGCGCTCAATCGCCGCTTGCACTGCCGTGGCGTAACTGCGACTGACGGCCACGCTTTCGGGCGACTGTTTTTGCGTCGGCGCTGGCACGTCTTCGACCTGCGCCACTTGCAAAGTGAACGCATCGTCACGGGCATAGCGCGCCATCAAACCACTGCCACCGAGCAGGCGGCGCAGCGCGTCGGCAGCGGTGTATTCGCCATCCACCGCCAGGGAGCGTCTACCGCGACTCAACTGGCTGTCGACCAGCACCGCCACACCGGTGGCGTGGCTGTACTGATCGAGCGCCCGGGCCAGATCCTGCGCAGGAATGTGCAGCGTCATGCGCATATCTGCCGGCACCGGGTCCGCTGTCGCAGTGCCCGTCAGCCAGGCAAGCAGCACCCCCAGACCCAGCCGGCGCACAAGAGTCGTTGAACGCTGAAGACCGTCCCTGGAACTGCCTCGCTGCACGGCTGACGTATCCCTGAAAATCGTCATCCTGAGGGCTGTTTATGAATCTGGTGTGACGGCCACTGCAAAAAAACCATCACGGGATTTGCGCACGGCGTGCACTAGACTTCTTCCATAGCGCGGCCCCTTCGGGCCGGCCAGGAGGCCTGCATGAAATCACTGTGGAAAATCGCCCTTGGCGGGCTGTTGCTGAGCGCATTCACCAACGCCCACGCCGAGCAACCGCTGGGCTGCGTGGAAGTGACGGTCGGCGGCTACAAGGCGCCGAATTACGACTGCCTGAGCCAGCAGATGGGCAACAACCCCGAAGGCGCGGCGGCGGCGGAAAAGAATCAGGAGGCGCTGAACGTGCCGGTGAACAAGCGACCGCCGAATACGCTCGGGCTGGCAACACCGGCCGCGACCAGTACGCGGATGGGCAACACCTTTGGCGCATCGGTGAAACCGCAGCGCCCACCAGCCAACACTGCAACCTCACCAATAATCAATAAATGAATCAAACACCTGTGGCGAGGGGATTTATCCCCGATCGGCTGCGCAGCAGTCGCGAACCCGTTACACCGGATGTGCCTGATGTACCGAGTCGCAACGTTTTGGGGCTGCTGCGCAGCCCATCGGGGATAAATCCCCTCACCACAAGGAATACCTCAATCACTGGAAATACCTCAGTCACAGGGTTATACGTCAGTCACAGAGTTATGCGTCAGTCAGTCGCTCGGGGTTTGGCGAAAGCTCACCGCCAGCCGATTCCAGCTGTTGATGGTGGTGACGGCCATCGTCAGGTCGACCAGTTCCCCTTCGTTGAATTGCTCGCGTGCCTGCTGATAAACATCATCCGGCACATGACTTTCGGCGAGCAGCGTTACCGCCTCGGCCCACCCCAGCGCCGCACGTTCGCGGGGATTGAAGAAGTTGCTGTCGCGCCACACCGCAATCGCATACAAACGCCGGTCACTCTCCCCGGCCCGTCGCGCGTCCACCGAATGCATGTCGGTGCAGAACGCGCAGCCGTTGAGTTGCGAGGCGCGGATCCTGATCAGTTGCAGCAGCGGCTGCTCGATGCTCAGGTTGCTGGTCAGCGCCTCCATGGCAATCATGGCTTTCATCGCCTTGGGCGAAGCGTTGTAGTAATCCAGACGCGGGGGCATGGCTGTTCTCGGTAGACGGAATAATGACTTCACCGTAAACGCCGACAGCGACGCATTACAGCCCCAATTGCACGGAAAACCGGCACACCACTGCATCCCGGCCAAACACAAATCCCGTGTAGGAGCTGCCGAAGGCTGCGATCTTTTGATCTTGCTTTTGTTTATAAAAAACCAAAGTCAAAAGATCGCAGCCTTCGGCAGCTCCTACAGGGATTGGGGCCAATTTGGGGATTTTCGGGTGCGCAACTATTGCCGATCCCGCAACAGCGGTAATCTGGCGGGCACGCCAAACAGCCCCCGGAGCCGCGTCGGTATGGAACTTCACGTTGTGATCAACGGCCGCAAGGATCTGGCTGGTCAGTTGTATCAACAACTGCGTGGTGCCATCGAATCCGGGCGTCTGGCCGCTGGCACACAGTTGCCGCCCAGCCGCTTGCTGGCCGAGCAACTGGGGATTTCGCGCAAGACCATTTCCGACACCTACGCGCAGTTGACCTACGAAAATTTCCTGACCGGCGTGATCGGCAAAGGCACCTACGTCAACGCACGCCCGGCGCAAGTCCAGCGCAAGCAAAGCCACACCGAGCTGGCCAGCGCCGAGGTGATCGAGCGCTGGAGAAACCTGCCGGTGTTCCTGCGCCACCCGACGCTGGAAGGCTCGTTGCGCTACGACTTCATTGGCGGTGCCACCAGCAAAGGCCAGTTTCCCCATGACGACTGGCGCCGCTGTGTCTCCCACGCCATGCGCCAGATGGCCGGTTCAAAAGGCTTCTACAGCGCGCCCGAAGGTTTGCCGGCGCTGCGCAATGCGATTGCCCGGCACATCGCGTTTTCCCGTGGGGTGAACTGCCAGGACGAAGACATTGTGGTGTGCAACGGCGCGCAACAGGCGCTGGACCTGATCACTCGCGTACTGATCAGCCCCGGCAGCCGGGTGGCGATGGAAGATCCGGGCTACCCGCCGGCCCGTCTGCTGTTTGGCACCCACGGCGCGGAAGTGGTCGGCGTGCCCGTGGATGCCGAAGGCATTGTGGTTGAGCACATTCCCGAGGGCACGCGGCTGATTTACGTCACCCCGTCGCACCAGTTTCCCCTGAGCATGCCGATGAGTCCAGCGCGTCGCGAAGCCTTGCTGGCCCGCGCCCATGAACTGGGCGCAATCATCATCGAGGACGACTATGACAGCGAGTTTCGCTACGAGGGCCGGCCCACCGACTCACTGTTCAGTCTCGACCAGCGCGGCATCGTCGCCTACGTCGGGACCTTCTCTAAAACACTGCTGCCGGAGCTGCGGCTGGGTTATGCGATCCTGCCGCCGGCGATTCTTGAAGCGGTGATCCGCGCCAAGCAACTCACCGACCTGCACGCCTCTACCCTGCCGCAATGGGCGCTGGCGAAGTTCATCGCCGAGGGCTGCCTGCTCAAACATATCCGCCGTTGCCATGCGATTTACGCCCAGCGCCGCGAGCGGATTCTGGCGCGCATGGCCAGCGATCTGTCGCCGTGGCTTGAGGCCGTGCCACCCAGCGCCGGATTCCACATGGCCGCGCTGTGCAAGAAGCCGATCGACCTGCCATTGGTGATTGAGCTGGCGAAAAAGGTCGAAGTCGGGCTGTACGCCATCGACGGTTTCTATTATCAGCAACCGGTGAAAAGCGGTCTGTACTTCGGCTTTGGCGCCATCGAGACGCTGGACATCGATATCGCACTGGATCGCCTGCGCGACATCCTTCAGCAAGTCGCTTGAGTGATTGGCCTAACGGATTAACCGCCGATTGGTTATTGGTGATACGGGGTGGCAGGCCTATCCTGCACAGGCGTTATCCCTCAATGAGCAGGATTCGTCCGGCCTGATTCAGGAGTGTGAGCAATGTCCAACGAAGTGATCAACACCGTCCAGGTGCAGGCCGCCGCCGGCCGCTCGGATGAACTGGGCAGGCAACTGCAGAAGATCGTCGAAACTCTGCGCGAAACGCCGGGCTGCGACTCCTATATGGTCGACCGCTGCCCCGATGACAGCCACCGCTGGACGGTCAGCGCCCATTGGCAGTCGGAAGCGGCGATGCAGGCGCATTTCAACCGGCCCGAGGCGCAGGGGTTTATCGATTTGATCGATAGCCGGTTGGCCAATAGCGTGGATTTCAACAGTTTTCCTATCGTTTAGAAGCAAGAGCAAAAGATCGCAGCCTTCGGCAGCTCCTACACCGATTTCTGTAGGAGCTGCCGAAGGCTGCGATCTTTTGCTTTTGATCACCCCGCAGATCAGATTGGTCACCCGATCTTCCCGAATATTGGCCGTTTGAATGCGCCACCCCGCGCACTACTGTGATCACCTAAATCCCCACTTCACAGGTGATCCGCCATGAAAGCCCTGCACGTCCTCGCCGCCGCCCTCGCCTTGACGATTTCCGCCTCGGCGCTCGCCCATGACTCGTCCGAGAAAGTCACGGTGCTGCAAGACCAGATGCTGAAAAACGCCCCCGGCAAAAAGGCCATGATGATCGAAGTCGACTACAAGCCCGGCCAATCGTCCATCGCCCACAAACACGAGGGCACCGCCATGGCTTACGTGCTGGAGGGCGAAGTGATTTCCCAGGTCAAGGGTGAACAGCCGACCACTTACAAGAAGGGTCAATTCTGGTACGAACCGGCCGGCTCCGAACATCTGGTGTCGAAAAATGCCAGTAAGAGCAAACCGGCGAAGTTGCTGGTGTTTATGGTGTTGGCCCCGGGCGAGCAGGTGTTGATCCCCCTGAAAGACTGATGGCTGTCTGGCCAGCCATAAATAAAAAGGCTCAAATCACTGATTTGAGCCTTTTTATTGCTCGGCGCAATTAACCGATGCCGTTTAAAGCAAATGAAACTATCCACGCGTTAATAAACCGACAAATTGTCAGCTGCCTTACAGGTTCTCCGGTTTAGTCTGAATTAACGCCGAGCGCCCTTTTAAAACTCGGCAATTGCAACTTTCCGACTGAGGTTGTTTTACGGGAGATCCACCATGAAACTTGCGTTGGCCAGTACGTTGGTAATTTCCGTTTTAGCCCTCTCCGCCTGTTCCGTACCCACCGCTCCCCAAGCGGTCTCATCCCTTGACACGCTACTGCCCCATCCGACCGGCCGCAGCAGCGCCACTCAGGTGAAAAGCGGTCCCGGCGTCGCGCTCGGTGTCGTTTACAGCCCAAGCACCCAAACCAATCGTGAATACCTGCGCGACTATCAGGCCAATGCCGGCACCGGTTTCGGCCAGAGCCTGCTGGTGCAACCGATCCATGACGCCTATGTCGCGACGTCAAAACCGGACATGGCGGTGGAATGGGTCAACGCCTCGTTACAGCGCCAGTTCGGATCGGTAACGGTCTACCCGGACATGCAAAGCCTGCGCGCGGCCAGGCCGGATGTGGTGGCAATCATTGGCACCCACAGCCAATTGATTACCTCGCGCAGTTCCGATATCAAGGCGGACGTGAGTGCCGATTTTTATGATGCACAACTCAACTACATCGGCACGGCTAAAGGCTCGGAAGCTAAAGAACTGACGCCGATCTGGGCAGACTTCAAACGTTCGGAAGAGATTGTTGCTGACATCAATCAACAACAAGACGTTCAAGTAAGGGCATTGCAGAAGTTTGACCAGTCGCTCAACAATTTAGTGACCAGACCGGCGGACAAAGTGTCGATGCTGGATAGTAAACAAGGTCAGAAGTTGTATTGAATGTAAGGGCCCTTTCGCGAGCAGGCTCGCTCCCACAGGGGACTTGTGTCGATCACAAAACCAATGTGGGAGCGAGCCTGCTCGCGAAGGGGCCAGACCAGACACCACAAAACCTTCAGACATAAAAAAGCCCCGGCATCTCACGATACCGGGGCTTTTTCATTCAACGCTTACTTAAGCCAGCTCAGGCTCGGCATTGGCAGTGACAGGTGCCACCACCGCTTGCCCGCTCAATGCCAGATCCAGCAGCTCGCGGTTGGCGACCGCATACATGGCGTAGTCCGTGCCGCTCGCAGCACGGATTTCCACCAGCATGGCGCGCCAGCGCGAGATCATGCCTTCGTGCTGTTCCATCCACAGCGCCAGACGTGCTTCCACGTCCTGAGTGCCGTCGCCCTGTTGCAGGACGGAGATGGTGATCGCACGTTGCTGCCAGTCGACGTCATCACGGAACGCTTCACGGGCCAGGGCCTGCCAGTTGTTTTCAACCGGCAGAGCACTGATCTGTTGCAGGTACCAGGTGATATCCAGCGCACTGCCCACGGCGAAGTAGGCCTTGGCCACTTCGGCAGGGTTCTGGCCGGTCACGTCGGAGGCTTCGATGATCGGCAGCAGGGTGTACAGGTGCGAGGTACCCGCGACCATACGCGCCAGCAACTCCGGCACACCGGCTTCGACGTACGCCTGATAACGCGCCTGCCAGTTTTCACGGATTTCGCCGCTCAGCAGTTCGTCGAGCTTCAGACCCAGCTCTTTCAGGTGCGGACCGAAGTGCGCGGTGTCACGGGCAGCGTTCTGCTCGTTACGACGGGCACGCAGGAACCAGCGCGTAGCACGGCGACCCAGACGCATCAGCTCGTCCATCAGCTCCAGTTGCACGTCAGCGCTGACTTGGTAGTCCAGCGCTTCGATCTGACGGAACCAGTGCGGGAGGTGGAAGATGTCACGCACGATCACGTAGGCGCCAGCCACGTTCGCCGGGCTCATGCCGGTCGACTCTTTGAGTCGTTGAACGAAGGTGATGCCCATGTGGTTGACCAGATCGTTGGCGATCTGGGTGCTGACGATCTCGCGCTTCAGGCGGTGACGACGCATGGCTTCGGAGAACTTGCTGACCAGGGTCGGCGGGAACGCCGTTTCCATGTCGCGGGTCAGGTAATCGTCGTCCGGCACCAAGGAACCCAGCAGCTGTTCCTTGAGGTCGATCTTGCTGTACGAAATCAACACCGACAGCTCAGGACGGGTCAGGCCATGGCCTGCCGCAACGCGCTCGTTGATCTGCTCTTCGGTCGGCAGGAACTCGATGGCACGGTCCAGCTTGCCACGGCCTTCCAGATCGCCCATCAGACGCTTGTACTCGGCGATGCGCTCGTAGGCACGACGCGCCGCCAGGGACAGGGCCTGAGTCTGCTTGTAGTTGTTGCCCAGCACCAGACCACCGACTTCGTCGGTCATGCTCGCCAGCAACTGGTTGCGTTGCTTGTCGGTCATGTCGCCGGCCTGAACCACTTCGTTCAGCAGGATCTTGATGTTTACTTCGTGGTCGGAGCAGTCCACGCCACCGGCGTTGTCGATGAAGTCGGTGTTGGAACCGCCGCCATTGAGACCGAATTCCACACGACCCAGTTGGGTCATGCCGAGGTTACCGCCCTCGCCCACAACCTTGCAGCGCAGTTCGTTGCCGTTCACGCGCAGCGCATCGTTGGCCTTGTCGCCGACATCGGCGTGGCTTTCGGTGCTGGCCTTGACGTAAGTACCGATACCGCCGTTCCACAGCAGATCTACCGGCGCCTTGAGCAAGGCGTTCAGCAGTTCGGTCGGGGTCAGCTTGTCGGCCTTGATGTCGAAGCGTTCTTTCATCTGCGGCGAGATCGCGATGCTCTTCGCGCTGCGCGAGAAGATACCGCCACCTTCGGACATGATGCTGGTGTCGTAGTCGGTCCAGGCCGAACGCGGCAGGTCGAACATGCGCTGACGCTCGACGAAGCTGGTCGCCGGGTTCGGGTTTGGATCGATGAAGATGTGCAGGTGGTTGAACGCGGCAACCAGTTGCAGCTTGTCAGACATCAGCAAGCCGTTACCGAACACGTCACCGGCCATGTCGCCGACACCGACCACAGTGATGCTGTCTTCCTGAACATTGATGCCGCGCTCGCGGAAGTGGCGCTGTACGCCAACCCACGCGCCTTTGGCGGTGATGCCCATTTTCTTGTGGTCGTAACCGGCCGAACCACCGGACGCAAATGCGTCACCCAGCCAGAAGCCGTAGTCGATGGCGATGCCGTTGGCGATGTCGGAGAAGGTTGCAGTGCCCTTGTCCGCTGCCACCACCAGGTACGGGTCATCGTCGTCATGACGCACGACGTTGGCCGGCGGTACCAGCGCGCCGTCTTTCAGGTTGTCGGTGATGTCCAACAGACCGGAAATGAAGATGCGGTAGCAGGCGATGCCCTCGGCCGCGATCTCGTCACGGCTGCCGCCCAGTGGCAAGCGACGCGGCAGGAAGCCGCCCTTCGCACCCACTGGCACGATGACCGAGTTCTTCACTTGTTGAGCTTTAACCAGACCGAGGACTTCGGTACGGAAGTCTTCTTCACGGTCGGACCAGCGCAGACCACCGCGAGCCACGTTACCGAAGCGCAGGTGCACGCCTTCAACGCGTGGCGAGTAAACGAAGATTTCGAACTTCGGTACTGGCTTCGGCAGCTCAGGAATGGCGTGCGGGTTGAACTTGAAGCTGAAGTACGACTTGTTCTGGCCGTTGGCATCAGTCTGATAGAAGTTGGTGCGCAGGGTGGCTTTGATCAGGTCGAGGTAACGACGCAGGATGCGGTCTTCGTTGAGCACCTGAACGTCGTCCAGTGCGGTCAGAATCGCTTGTTCCAGACGCTGTTGCTTGTCTTCCAGGTCATCGCTGCCCAGTTTGCGCGCCAGGTAGAAACGGGTCTTGAACAACCGGGTCAACTCGCGAGCGATGTCGGTGTGGTTGTTCAGGGTGCTGGCGATGTAACCCAGATCGAAGCCCAGACGGATCTGCTTCAGGTAACGGGCGTAAGCGCGCAGCAGCGCCACGTCGCGCCATGGCAGGCCGGCAGTCAGTACCAGACGGTTGAACGCATCGTTCTCGGCATCGCCGCTGACGATGTGGATGAACGCGTCCTGCAGGGTGTCGTTGAGTTGCTGGATGTCGAGGTCCAGGCCTTCAGCGGCAGTGAACGCGAAGTCGTGAATCCAGAACTCGCGGCCATTGGTGTGACGCAGGCGGTACGGGAACTCGCCCAGCACGCGCAGGCCAAGGTTTTCCAGAATCGGCAAAACGTCGGACAGCGCCAGCGGGGTGTCAGCGTGATACAGCTTGCAATGCAGCTCGCGTTGACCAGATACCTGGCCCAGCGGCTGATAGAAGCTCATTACCAGCGGATTTTTTTCGTTCAGGCTCAGCAGGTGCTGCATGTCGACCACGGCCGAATGCGCGGCGAAACGCTCGCGGTAGCCGGCCGGGAAGCCTTTCGGGAAGTCAGCCAGCACGTTGGTGCCGTGGGCTTCGCCGAAGCTTTCGACGGTCAGTGCGGCGTAGTCGTCCTGCCAGCTGCGGCAAGCCTGTACGACTTCTTTTTCCAGCAGCAGCGGGTCCATGTCGATGCGGTTTTTCGGGTCGACACGCAGGATCAACTGCACGCGGGCCAGCACGGACTCGGAGAAGAACGTCCAGAACTCGCAGTCGGTGGCCTTCAGGCGCTCCATCAGAACCTGCTGGATTTTCTGGCGCACTTCGGTGGAATAGATGTCGCGCGGCACGTAGGCCAGGCAGTAGCAGAAGCGACCATACGGGTCTTTGCGCAGGAACACGCGGATCTTGTTGCGTTCCTGGATTTGCACGATCGACATCACGGTGGTGAACAGTTCGTCAACCGGAGTCTGGAACAGGTCATCACGCGGCAGTACTTCGAGAACCTGCGCCAGTTCCTTGCCCAGGTGAGCCTTGGACTGGAAGCCGGAGCGGCGCTCGATCTCTTCGACCTTGCGGCGGATGAACGGGATGACCCGCACGCTCTCGCCATACACCGAGGAGGTGTACAGGCCCATGAAGCGGTGTTCCTTGATGACTTTGCCGTCAGCGTCGATTTCACGGATCGACACGTAGTCCGGGTAGGCCGGACGGTGTACGCGGCTCGGGTGCGCAGCTTTGGCGAACGACAGCAGGGTCGGCTCGCGCAGGTAGTTCACCGCGTAGTCTTCGATGTGGCGGTCTTCGTTGGTCAGACCGGTGCGCAGCAGTTTGGTCAGGCCGAGGAAGGAGTTCTGGTCGTACTCGATGTGGCCACCATCGGCCTGATCGGTGACCACGAACTCTTCGTAGCCGAGGAAGGTGAAGTGGTTGCCCACCAGCCATTCCAGGAAGCTTTTGATTTCGGTCTTTTCGTCGGCATCGACGGCGAAAGCGCTGTTGTCGAGCTTGGTGAGGATTTCCTGCACCTTGGCTTTCATCGGCTCGAAATCGGCGACCGCGACGCGGACCTCACCGAGAACCTGTTCCAGCTCTTTGCTCAGCACATTCAATTCGGCCGCGTTGGCGCAGCGGTCGATTTCCAGGTACATCAGCGACTCATGCAGGACGCCTTCGCCGGTGCTGCCTTTTGGCAGGACTTCCAGCAACTCGCCCTTGCTGCCACGACGCACGCTGAGCACGGTGGTTTGCAGGGTGTGGATGCTGTAGCCGCGGCGGTTCAGTTCAGTGCGGACCGAGTCGACCAGAAATGGCAGGTCATGGTGCAGCACTTCGACCGCGGTGTGGGTCGACTGCCAGCCATGACGCTCGTAATCGGGGTTGTAGACGCGCACTTGCGGTTGCGCGTGATCGAAGCGCTCAAGCAGGCGCCACGCAGAAAGAGTACAGCCAGCGAGGTCGGAGAGGCGACGTTGAGTCAGCTCGTCCAGGGAAATGATGCCGAAGAATTGTTCAGCGAACAGCGCCACTTGTGGCAGTGCCTGTTCACTGATGTGCTGCGCCAGTGCCGCTTGCAGTTGGTGCTGGAAGTCGGCTTTGCTGGCTGCGGTGAAGAACGCCATCTGTGGTACTCCGCTTAAGCTTGTTATTGATGGAAAGCGTCGCGTGCAACACCCCTTCCGGGGCTTGAGTCACCCTGCTCCTGATTCTCGGGCAGAGGAAACAGGGGGACAGGTGGGTGAAGCTGGACGAGACACTCAGGTCACATTCACCTTCCATTGAATGGGCATCTGCAAAAACGACTGTCAGGACCGCCGACAATGCCTTTACGGGTGCTCATCCGATGCGCAGCTTAATGGGTGCGACAATGTGTCTGCTTGCGGTGCTGCGACATATTCGGTCATTGGCACGTAAACCGAGGCTTTGGCACCGGTAAACACTAGCATTCGTGGCGCAGAACGTCGGGTTGAATGCCCGTATTTACGGGACATTCGTGCCAGGTGCAGACCTTTTGCCGCTACATATCCAGAAACGAAAACGCCCAAGGCCGTTCTATCGACCTTGAGCGTGACATCGGGTTCAGCGCCAGCGGTTGACGCGGGTCAGTCCGGCAACTCTTCGTAAGCCTTGAATTTGCTCACGGTAGCGCAGTCGTAACACATCATCTGCAAGGTCATCTTGTCCATGCTGGCGTCGATATTGCTCGAGTCGCATTCGCGGCAGAACAGTTGCAGATGGCCGACCAGATCAGCATCGAAAGCTGTGCCAGAAAAGAACTGTGGCACCAGCTCATCACGCCAATACATCCCCGGGGATTTGGAAAACCCCGCTCCGCTGTCTTTGAGCACGACGTCATACAACAATCGATGCAGGGCTGATTGCGGCACTCGCGAGTCGCGGTGAGCGTTTTTGCGCCAGTTTCGCGCCAGGGCATCCTGTGCCGTCCCGAGCATGTTACGCGGGATGGTATTGGACGCGTGGTTGCGCCCCTTGGAGTTACCGGTTGCGTAGAAATGCGCGGCATTTTTTACCGCCAGGCGCGCGAAGTAATAGAGCTGGCTCACCGAAAAGTCTTGCAACAGCTGCCCCACGACCGTTTCGGCACGGGCTTCGGCGGTGAATGCAAAACTCACTTCATTGGCCAACACATGGATGTATTGAATCGACTCCTCCCGGGCCAGATTGAAGATCAACGAATAGAGCTCGGTTTTCCACGCTGGCTGAACGTTCCCGGACAATTCCTGATACAGCGCCAGGTACAAACTGTCGCGCGTACTGCGTACATCCCCCTCCACCGCAACGTTAGGTCGCCAGCGCACGGCTGAATAATCGCTGATAGAGCAGCCATCCGTTCGATCAAAGGCTTTGATATCGGAATCCGTCGCAACAGCCAATACGCCGGTCTCGTGAAGATCTTTCAGCAGTTCCTCACTGGCTTCGTCGGTCGGCGCAAGGGATTCGCCTCTGGATGGCGCGCTCAGCGGCGCAATCCATTGAACATTGGCGCCATTGCCGTCGTCGAGCAAGGCCAGCAATGCCAGCTTTTGTACAAAACCCAGTTTTGTGTAAGGCACTGTGGGGTTTGACGCTCCGTAGCGAACCTCAAGCTCGAGACGATCGCGCTCTGCCTGAGCCGCCAATTGCTGCTGGCGAACCTTGAAGCATTCCTTGCACGTACAAGGTGTGCGTCGAACATTCACGCCTGTCGCAAAATAACGATGCTCGCAACGTACGCACTTGAACGGGTTGCGCAGCGTTACAGGGGTGCCCCTGGCATGCCGACGAACCCACATCGGCAGATCGCAATAGGGGCACGTGAGGTCTTGGCTGACGATTGGCGGCAGCACTTTCAACAAGCTGCGCACAGTCGAGGGGATTCGGAATTCGGCCAAGAGTGCGGCACTTTTTCCCCCTCCAGATAACGCTGATAAACCTGCTCGATCTGTTCTTCGGTCAAGTGTCTGACTTCTTCGGCGAGCTCAAAATATTGGTGCATGAAAAGAGGTCCTTTTCTTTCAGTTTTCGTTAAGCACTCCTTTGCGTTCGAACGGCGAAAATAATCGCTAAAGTGCCGCGAAAACAAGCGAAAACCCATAAAAACACCGAAAAACCCCGCCAAAACAAATGCCTTACAATGCCGTCGGATATTTCTCTACCGGTGGGCGGAAGTGGATGAAGGAACACCCCTACATTTTTCATCCACTGAGCGTCAAACGAGCTCTTCAATCAGCTTTTCAATTGGGTGGTGCAGGTTTTTTCCAAAAGGAATTGAACATGGCAGCAGCGTAAATGCGCCGTGACTGGCAAAATCGCGTTTTCCCTTGCACTCATTACGCCGCCCACCAGGAATCCCCCCATGCAAATGACCACCGCCCTACTGATCGTCAACCCGTGCGACGACGAAGAAGACAACATGGCCATGCTCTGCTGCCACAGCGACAAGGGCGACATGTTCCTGATGAGCCGCTACCCGGACGAGGATGAGCTGGAGATCACACTGGATGGCGAGCCTTCGACCCTGGATGGTGTGAAAGTCACGCTGACCTCGACCCTGCTGAAGATCGAGATTGGGGCGGCGGATGCCGATGCGTTGAATGGGGATGATGTGCTGGAGATCAGCTTTAACCCGGATATGGTGGACATGGATGAGGTTGTCGAGACCTTGAAGAATATCCTCGACGGGACGGGTACCTTCATTAACGAAGTTTGATGGTGTCTGGGCTGGCCCCTTCGCGAGCAGGCTCGCTCCCACATTCGAACAGCGTGTACACCGTCAATGTGGGAGCGAGCCTGCTCGCGAAGGGGCCCTGAAGAACACTGCACCTCTCCCGCACGACAAAAATCCAACAATTGCGACGATCATTTCCCGTATTTTGCGCAAAATGCCGTTAGTCGCCACCCCCCGCGATGGATTAAAGTAACGCCCCCAGCCCCGGCGTTATCCGAACGCCCGTGGCCACCCTTTCCAGGAACAGTCACCGATGGAACATCGTGAAGCGCTGCTGGCGCTGCGAACCTTTCTTTCAACGCAGATTCTCGGCCAGGAAAAACTCATCGAGCGTTTGCTCATCGCCCTGCTCGCCGACGGCCACATGCTGGTCGAAGGCGCACCGGGTCTGGCCAAGACCAAAGCGATCAAAGAGCTCGCCGAGGGCATCGAAGCCCAGTTCCATCGCATTCAGTTCACCCCTGATCTGTTGCCCGCCGATATCACCGGCACCGAGATCTATCGCCCGGAAACCGGCAGTTTCGTGTTCCAGCAAGGCCCGATCTTCCACAATCTGGTGCTGGCGGACGAAATCAACCGTGCCCCGGCCAAGGTGCAATCGGCCTTGCTCGAGGCCATGGCCGAGCGTCAGGTCAGCGTCGGACGCAGCACTTACGAGCTATCGCCGCTGTTCCTGGTAATGGCCACGCAGAACCCGATCGAGCAGGAAGGCACCTATCCGCTGCCGGAAGCGCAGCTCGACCGCTTCCTGATGCACGTCAAGATTGGTTTCCCCGATGCCGCCGTTGAACGCCGGATCCTCCAGCAGGCCCGTGGCGAAGCACTGAACGGCGAGACCAAGCCCGAGCGCCGGGTCAGCCAGCAGGCGATCTTCGCCGCGCGCAAGGAAATCCTCGGTCTGTACATGGCCGACGCCGTGGAGGAATACCTGGTGCAACTGGTCATGGCCACGCGCACGCCGGCCAAGTTCGATCCGGAAATGGCCGAGTGGATCGCCTATGGCGCCAGCCCACGCGGCTCGATCGCCCTCGACCGTTGCGCCCGGGCCCACGCCTGGTTGGCCGGGCGTGATTTCGTCAGTCCGGAAGACATTCAAGCCGTGCTGTTCGACGTGTTGCGTCATCGCATCATTCTGTCGTTTGAAGCCGAAGCCGCCGGCATCGATCAGGATCGGGTGGTGCAGCGGATTCTCGACGTCGTAGCCGTCGCTTGACCCCCATGAACGCCCCCCTGCCGTCCGAACCGGGCATCCGCATCAGCCTCGCCGAGCTGATCGAGATGCGCCACCGTGTGCGCGAAGTGCAGCTGTTTTCCACGCCGAGTCAGCGCAGCCCGCTGATCGGCCTGCATCACTCGAAATTCCGCGGGCGTGGCGTCGACTTCGATCAGGTGCGGGTCTATCAGGCCGGCGACGACGTGCGCACTATCGACTGGCGCGTGACGGCGCGCACGCAAGAGCCGCACACCAAGCTCTTCCATGAAGAACGCGAACGGCCGATCTTCATCATGGTCGAGCAAAGCACGCGGCTGTTTTTCGGCTCCGGGCTGATGTTCAAATCGGTGCTGGCGGCGCAAGTGGCGGCGCTGATTGGCTGGGCCGCGCTCGGCCATAACGACCGGGTCGGCGGGCTGGTGTTCGGCGATAACGAGCATTACGAAATCAAGCCACGGCGCAGCAAGCAAAGCCTGCTGCAATTGCTTAACCGTTTGGTGAAGGTCAACCAATCGCTGCACAGCGAGCGTGTGCCGGATCGCGATTCCTTTGGCGTCGCCCTGCGCCGTGCCCGCGAAGTGCTGCGCCCGGGCAGTCTGGTGATTGTGATTTGCGATGAGCGTGCGCTATCCGACAGCGCCGAGCAGCAACTGAGCCTGTTGTCGCGCCATTGCGATCTGCTGATGCTGCCGCTGTCCGATCCGCTCGATCACGCCCTGCCCGCCGCCGGGCTTTTAAGATTCGCCGAACGCGGCGCACAACTCGAAATCGACACCCTCAACTTCGACCTGCGCCAGACCTATCGCGCTCAGGCTGAAGCACGCATCGCCCGCTGGGAATTGCTCGCGCAAAAGCTGCGGGTGCTGCTGATGCCATTGAGCACGCAGAGTGAAATGGTCGAGCAGATGCGCGAGTTCCTCAATCCGCAGCGTCCGGGGAAAGGTCGATGAACGGCCTCGAACAACTGCAACCACTGATGTCCCCCCCCCCGATAGCCTTCTGGCCGCCGGCACCGGGCTGGTGGCTGCTGCTTCTATTGCTACCGCTGCTCGGTTTCGCGGCATGGCGTCTGCGCCGTTTCATCCCGATCAAGAAACGCCCGATTGTGCGAGCCGAACAGCCGCTCGATCCGGTGCGCATCGCCGCCCTCGCCGAACTGGCACAAATGCCCAAACCTTACGACGGCGCGCCGGCCGGGGCCTGGCTGCAACAACTCAACGGTTTGCTCAAACGCCTGTGCCGCAACCACTACCCCTATAGCCAGAGCCACACGCTCAATGGCCGCAAGTGGCTGGCGTTTCTCGACAACCGCTGCCCGGCGGCGGGCCTGACGCGCTGGATGGTGTTGGTCGAAGGCGCCTACAAACCGGAATGCAAACTCGACGACAAGGCCATCGCCGGCCTGACCCAAGCGGTCGACACGTGGATTCGCAAGCATGTTTGAATTCGCCTGGCCGTGGATCTTTGTCCTGTTCCCGCTCCCTTGGGTGATGCGCCTCGTGCTGCCGGTGGCCGACAGCGGCGAGCCGGCGCTTAAAGTCAGTTTCCTGTCTGATCTGGAAGGTCTCGCCCGCCGCCGTGCTCGGGCCAACCTGCCGGCGTGGCGTCAGCAGGCCCCGTTCATGCTGCTATGGCTGTTGCTGTTGACCGCCGCCGCGCGTCCGCAATGGCTCGGCGAACCGTTGCCGATTGCCGCCAGCGGTCGTGATCTGTTGGTGGCGGTGGACGTGTCCGGCTCGATGGATTTCCCCGACATGCAATGGCAGAACGAAGACGTCAGCCGACTGACTCTGGTGCAACACCTGCTCGGCGACTTCCTCGAAAGCCGCGACGGTGACCGCGTAGGCTTGATCCTGTTTGGCAGTCAGGCCTACCTGCAAGCACCGCTGACCTTTGACCGCCACACCGTGCGCGTCTGGCTCGACGAAGCGCGGATTGGCATCGCCGGCAAGAACACCGCCATCGGCGACGCCATCGGTCTGGCGCTGAAACGCCTGCGCATGCGCCCGGCGCAGAGCCGCGTGCTGATTCTGGTCACCGACGGCGCCAACAATGGTGGTGAAATCGATCCGCTGACCGCCGCAAGACTGGCCGCCAGCGAAGGCGTGAAGATCTATCCGATCGGCATCGGTGCAAACCCTGAAGAAAGCGGTTCCACCGCTTTGCTCGGGGTCAATCCGAGCCTGGATCTTGACGAGCCTTCACTCAAAGCCATCGCCGAAGTCACCGGCGGCCAGTATTTCCGCGCACACGACGGTAAAGAGCTGCAAGCGATCAAGGAAACCCTCGACCAGCTCGAGCCGGTGACCCAGCAACCGACCCAGGCGCGGCCGGCGCAAGCCTTGTATCAGTGGCCGCTGGCGCTGGCCCTGTGGCTGAGCCTGTTGTTGGTCGCCCGTGAATTGTGGCCCGACAACCCGTTGCAACGCCTGTTCACCAAGCAGCTATATCTGCAAAGTCCGCTGCCTGACTGGCGCGAGCGTCTTAAGCGCTTGCGTCTGCGGAGGCGCCGATGATCGCCCTTTGGCCGCACTGGTTCCGTCCGTGGTGGTTGTTGCTACTGCCGCTGCTCGGCTGGTTGATCTGGCAGCTCTGGCACCGCCAGAAGCGCGCCGGACGCTGGCAGATGATTCTGCCGCCAGCGTTTCACGCCACTCTGCTCAGTGGCGGTAACGGTCGTGAAAGTAAATTGCCGTGGGTCGCTCTTGGCGTTGCGTGGTTGCTGACGATTCTGGCGCTGCTCGGCCCGAGTTGGGAGCGCGTCGAACAGACCAGCCAGAAACCCGCCGACCCGTTGGTGGTGGTGCTGGAGCTGACCCCGGAAATGCTCGCCACCGATTCACCGCCGACGCGACTGGAACAGGCGCGGCGCAAGCTGTTCGACCTGTTGCAGGCGCGCAGCGATGCGCAAACCGCTATCGTCGTTTACGCCGGCAGCGCCCACACGCTGGTGCCGCTGTCAGATGACCTGGCGACCAGTCGCAACCTGCTCGATGCGCTCAAGCCATCGTTGATGCCGGAAAGCGGGCATCGCGCTGATTTGGCGGTGAGTAAAGCGCTGGCCTTATTGAAGCAAGGCGCGCTCGGTCAGGGCCGGATCCTGTTGATCGGCTCGTCGCTGAGCGAGGAAGAACGCCAAGGCATTCACCGCGCACTTAGTGGGCAATCGGCGCAATTTTTGATGCTCGGCATCGGCACCGCCGAAGGGGCACCGATCGCTCAGGAGGACGGCAGTTTCCTCAAGGACGAACAAGGCGCGATTCGCGTGCCGCAACTCGACAGCCCGGGCCTTTCGGCGTTCCTCAACAGCGTGGGTGGTGAATACCAGCCAGCCCGCCTGGACGAAGGTGATCTGGGTGCGCTCGGCCTGCTCAACGGCCCGCGCAGCTTGCGCGATGACGGCCAGACCGTGCGTCTGGATACCTGGGCCGATCAGGGTTACTGGCTGCTGTTGCCACTCTTGTTGCTGGCTGCGTGTGCGGGGCGACGCGGCTGGTTGTTCTGCCTGCCGTTGCTGTTCTGCCTGCCGCAACCCAGCTACGCTTTTGACTTCGAAGACCTGTGGCTACGCCCCGATCAACAAGGCCTGCACTTGCTCAAACAAAAGCGCCCGGCCGAAGCGGCGCAACATTTTGCCGATCACCAGTGGCAAGGGGTGGCGTTGTACGAGGCCGGCGACTACAGTGGCGCCGCCCAGCGTTTCGCCGAAGGCAGCGATGCTCGCGCCCACTACAATCGTGGCAATGCCCTGGCAAAAAGCGGTGAGCTGGAAGCGGCAATTGATGCTTATGAGCAGGCACTGGAACTGCAACCGGACTTGCGCCCGGCGCAGACCAACAAGGCGCTGGTGGAAAAACTGCTGAAGCAGCAGACCACGCTGCCGCCCAGCGAGCCGGAGACCCAACCGTCGGAGCAAAATCTGCCTGGTGATGAACCGCCGCCAGCGACTACGCCACCACCGGCAGTAAAAAGTGAAACCCAGAGCGAGGCCCAGCCCGCCGAGTCAGCCAACGAACCGCCGCCGACTTCCCCGCCGCAACCGGGCCCCAATGAAGTGCCGGGCAGCGAACCGGACGAAGAACAGAACGAGGTGCCGCTGCTGCATCCCGGCGAGGGCAACCTCGAAGGCGAACAACGCCAAGCCCTGGAGCAATGGCTGGGCAAGATCCCGGACGACCCGGGCGAACTGCTGCGACGCAAATTCTGGTACGAACAGCAACAACATCAGGATCAGGAAAACACTCGATGACCCGCTTCACCGCTCTCTTGCTGCCACTGCTGATCTGCACAGCCACCGCCCAGGCGGCCGAGCTGACGGCCAGTGTGGATCGCAGTCGCCTGAACTCCGGCGAGACGGTCGAGCTCACCCTCGAAACCAGCGATGTCACCCAGTTCGGCAAACCCGACCTGACGCCGCTGGAGACACAGTTCGAAGTGCGCGGCACGCGGCAAGTCAACCAGCTCAACACGCTCAATGGCGCCGACCGCGCGACCACACGCTGGATTATCACCCTGCTGCCGAAAGAGAACGGCAGCGTGGTGATCCCGCCATTGCAAATGGGTGACGCACAGAGCCAGCCCATCACAGTGCAAGTGGTCGAGAGCGATACCCGCGAAGACAAGAACAGCCTTGATCCGGTGTTCATCGAGGCCAGCCTCGACCAGTCCAGTGTCTACGTGCAGGCCCAGGCGATCCTGACCCTGCGCATCTACCATTCGGTGTCGCTCTACGACGACAGCAGCCTGACGCCGCTGCAACTCGCCGATGCGCGGGTCGAGCAACTGGGCGACACCCGCACTTATGAGAAAGACATCAACGGTGTGCGCCACGGCGTGATCGAGATGCGCTACGCGATCTATCCGCAGCACAGCGGTTTGCTGACCATCGCCCCACAGACGTTCAGCGCGACGCTGGTCGACACTCAGCCCTCCCAGGACGCGACCGCGCAAGGGCCGAAACCGGGCAAGCTGCTGCGGGTCAGCTCCACGCAGATTCCACTTACGGTCAAACCCAAGCCACTGACCTACCCCGCCGATGCGCCATGGCTACCAGCGCGCAGCCTGAGCCTGAGCGAAAGCTGGAATCCCGAGCCCGAGCACACACAGGTCGGCGACTCCCTTACACGCAGCCTGACGCTGAAAGTCGAAGGCCTGGCCAGTTCACAACTGCCGGCGCTGCCCGCCACCGAAGTCAACGGCCTGCGCCGCTACCCGGACCAACCGGTGCTGAACAACCAGAGCAGCGACCGTGGCCTGATCGGCAGCCGCGAAGAACGAGAAGCACTGGTGGCCAGCCGCAGCGGCTCGATTGAATTACCGACAGTCGATGTGGTGTGGTGGAACACCTTCGAAGATCATCTGGAACACACCAGCCTGCCGGCGCGCACCCTGCAAGTGGCGAACAACCCGAGCCTGCAAGTCGATACCCCGACCGGTAGCCTGCAACCGAGCACGGTCGATAACGATGTGTTGTGGTGGTGGAAACTCAGCACCCTGATCCTCGCCTGCACCACCCTCCTTGGCTTCGGCCTGTGGTGGCGCGCGCGCTGGCAACCGGCAGTCCATCGCGCCGCACAAACCGGCCCGAGCCCACGCACCTTGATGGACGATATCAAGCGTGCCAGCCAGGCCAACGATCCGCAGGCGACTCGTCAGGCGCTGGACGCATGGGCGCGTCAGCAGCCGGAAACGCTGGCGGATATGGCGGCGCGGTTTGTACCGTTGTCGGATGCGCTGGATGGGCTTAATGGTGCGCTGTACAGCGAGACGGGCCAGCATTGGCAGGGTGAGGATTTGTGGCGGGCAATCCGCACGATTCCGGCGGCGGAACGGGCGCAGGACCCGGTGGGTGACAGCGGGTTGCCGCCGCTTTATCCGAAGTAAAAAGCAAAAGATCGCAGCCTTTGGCAGCTCCTACACTTAATCCCTGCAGAAGCTGCCGAAGGCTGCGATCTTTTGATTCTGCTATCGATTAAAAGTCACAGCTAAAACCTCACCAGTCTCCAGACCCACCAAATAATTGATACCTATCCAATTCCCCGCAATGAGCCGCCCTTCTTTGTCACACGTGATATTCATATACGGCTTATCTAACTGCGCTCCGTGCGGGCTCTCGGCAATTTGCCAACGGGTCACGCCATGCGTAGCAACGGCAAATACGTTTCTATTGAAAACGACACTAGCAGGGGGCTCAACTCTGACCACACATAGGTCTGCCAGCCGTAAAATCTCTACCACCGCATAGGGAAGATCAACGGGAGTTCCTCCAGCAAACAACCTCCCACTCTCGGTGTAAAAATCAATTTCGCTCACTGAACTTGCCTCAGTCTCTACAAATCAGCCAGTGTAATGGCGGCCAGGCCTACATGTTATCCAATAGGTCACCAAGCTCCGATCCTTCAGAGGTAGCCAGCAATACCGGACCATCATATTGGTCCAAATCATCAACCAGCCAACACTCACCATCGCGCACGATATGAGCTTTTACCACCGCATCAAACTCATCACTTGACACAATGACTTCTAGTATTTCGGCATCCGAAGTTACTGACCAAGCCTCAAGCAGCTGGCTGGCAAATTGAAGCGCGCTACTCAACCATTCCGATTCAACGTAGTCATCGACATGCAGCGAATTGACAAAGCATTCATAACCCGTGCGATCTGGAAAATGTCCCAAACCAACATTGGTACTTGTTGCTTCGAAGTGCTTTAAAAACTTACAACCATCCTTATGGAAAAATCCTTTCCCGGCTACTAAAGTCAGTTCGGCAGCAAGTGTATTCAATGGCTGCAATGTAGATAGCGCTTGGGCCATTGCTTTGTTGTATTTCAGCATTCCTATCACTCATCGTTTCAATTGAAAGAACGTAACAACGGGGCCGTAAGCCTGTTCTGAATTCGAAACGTCTACGAAAAATGACTTTTCCGGAAATTTTTCCTTCAGCACCATGCGCCACGAAAATCCGATGACGGCGCGCAGTTGAAGAAATACGCTTGGCGACACACCATTTCCGTATTGACCAAAAACGTCATATACCTTCACATAATTTAAAAGCCGCTCAGTTCCTGAGATGTCGTGAGAAGCCAGTTCAAACCGAATCGATATCAATATAATGGCTCAATACTAGATAGCGGCTATTTGGGCGTCAATTAATGGATTCACCGAAATAGCCAGCCCCTCCCTCCACCGACAAGCCCTCCCACCGTAATAATCTGTAAACTCTCCCCTCTTTCGCCGCCCCATCATTTTCCTGCGGCCACCACCTCTTTATCTGTAGCGGAGTCTGCCTTGCGTCTGTTTCACACCTCCGACTGGCACCTTGGGCAAAACCTGCACGGCCAGGAGCGCGATTTCGAGCATGCGTGCTTTCTCGAATGGCTGCTGCGCCAACTGCAACTGGCGCAGCCGGATGTGCTGCTGATTGCCGGGGACATCTTCGACACGGTCAATCCGCCGGTCAAAGCCCAGGAACGCCTGTACGATTTCATCGTCAGCGCCCACGAGCAGCAGCCATTGCTGACCATCGTGATGATTGCCGGCAACCACGATTCCGGTTCGCGCATCGAACTGCCCGCGCCATTGATGCGCCGTTTGCGCACTCATGCGCTGGGTCGGGTGTTGTGGCTGGATGATGGTCAACTCGACGCCGATCGTCTGCTGTTGCCGTTGCCGGACGCGACCGGCGAAATCGCCGCGTGGTGCCTGGCGCTTCCATTTCTGCGCCCGGCGGAGGTCACCGGGGCGCATTTGGGCGACAACTATTTGCGCGGTATCGGTCAGGTTCATGAATGGCTGATCGAGGCGGCGAATGCCAAGCGCAAACCGGGTCAGGCGCTGATCGCCATCAGCCACGCGCACATGGCGGGTGGTTCGGTGTCGGAAGACTCCGAGCGCAGCCTGATCATCGGCAACGCCGAAGCGCTGCCGGCCAGCCTGTTCGGGCCGAGCATCAGCTACGTTGCCCTCGGTCATTTGCACAAGCCGCAGAAGGTCAATGGCGAAGAACGTACCCGCTACAGCGGCTCGCCGATTCCGCTGTCGTTTTCGGAAATCAGCTATCAGCACCAGATTCTCGACGTCACCCTTGATGGCGAAACCCTGGTCAGCGTCGAGCCGAAACTGATCCCGCGATCGGTCAACCTACAACGCATCGGCCCGGCGCCGCTGGCGGAGATCCTGCTGCAACTGGCGGACTTGCCGAACATTGATCTACTCGCTGAAACCCAGCGCCAGCCGTGGCTGGAGGTGCGTGTGCGTCTCGATGAGCCGCAACCGGATTTGCGCCATCAAGTGGAAAGCGCCCTGCAAGGCAAAGCCGTGCGGCTGGTGCGTATCGCCGCTGAATACGCCGGCAACCGTGGCGCTGATGGCGCGGAAGAAGGCACTGCGCTGATCGAGCTGGATCAACTCACGCCGCAGGAATTGTTCAGCCGCGCCTGGCTCGACAACTATGGCAACGAGGTCGATGAGCAGACGCTCAAGGACTTCGCCGAACTGCTGCAAGACGTGCAAATGGAGGGCGAGCAGCCATGAAGATTCTCGCCATTCGTTTGAAAAACCTCGCCTCGCTGGCCGGCCCGTTCGAGATCGACTTCACCGCCGAACCGCTGGCCAGCGCCGGTCTGTTCGCCATTACCGGCCCCACCGGCGCCGGCAAAAGTACCCTGCTCGACGCCTTGTGCCTGGCGCTGTTCGGCGCCGTACCGCGCCTGAACAACACGGGGCGTGACGCCAAAGTCCCGGACGCCGACGGCGAGATCGCCACCGGCGACCCGCGCACCTTGCTACGTCGTGGCACCGGCGAAGGTTATGCCGAGGTGGATTTTGTCGGTGTCGATGGCCGTCGCTATCGCGCGCGCTGGGAAGCCAACCGCGCCCGGGAAAAGGCTGGCGGCAAGTTGCAGGCCAGTCGGCAGAGCCTGCGCGATATCGATCAGGATCAACTGCTCGCCAGCCAGAAAGGCGAATACAAAACGCAATTGGAAGCCGCGCTGGGTTTGAACTTCGAACAGTTCACCCGCGCCGTGCTGCTGGCTCAAAGCGAGTTCAGTGCGTTCCTCAAGGCTGACGACAACGACCGCAGCGAACTGCTGGAAAAACTCACCGACACCGCGCTGTACACCCGCCTCGGCCGTCGCGCGTTCGACAAGACCAAAGAGGCCCGCGAAGCGCACAAGCTGTTGCAGGATCAGGCCACCGGCGTCACGCCGCTGGCTCCCGAAGCACGCGCCGAGCTGGATGAGCGCTACAACGCCGCGCAGCAACAGATGAAGTTGCAACAGGCGCAACTCAAGCAGCTGGAGCAGCAGCACAGCTGGCTCAAGGATTTACGTCAGTTGCAGGACGCGCAACAAGCCGCCGCCGAGCAACTGCACAGTGCCCAACAACAAAGGGAAGGTCTGGCCGGTGAACGGGTAAAACTGACGCGACTGGAACAGCTCGGCCCACAGCGGCACCAGTTCGCCCGCAAGACTGAACTCGACGCGCTCTTGTCCCCGCTGGCCGCGCAGATTGCCGCGCACACCCGGCAACACGCTGAACTGACTGAGCGCCAGACGCACCTGGAGCAAAACCTCGAGGCCGCGAAAGTCGCTTTGAGCGAGGCACAACAACGGCAGACTGAAAGTTCGCCGCTTTTGCGTCAGGCCTTTGAAGAGCAAAGCACCCTCGCCCGTCTGGTCAAGGACGTTGCACTCAGTGCCGAAGCGAAACAGAACGCAGAGCAGGCTTGTACTCAAGGCCAGAGCGCCATTGCGGCGCTGCTGGAAAAGCAGACTCAAGTCGCCGAACGCCTGCAAAAGATTGCCACCGAACTGGAACAGAGCGCCCATCTCGCACCGCTGAGCGATGCGTGGAATGCCTACCGCGATCGCCTGCAACAGCTGATGTTGATCGGCAATCGCTTGAACAAGGGCCAGACCGAACTGGCCTCACTGGAGGAGAACGCCAGCCGCAGCGCCGAAACCTTCGCCACGCAGAAACAGCAACTGGAAGTGCTGTTCAAAGAGGCTGGCGCCGAGCCGGATGCCGTCGCCGAGCAGATCGGCATCCTCGGCAATTTGTTACAGGACAACCGCAAACAGCTGCGCGCCATCGAAGACCTGTCACGCCTGTGGGCCACCCGACAGGATCTGGATAAACGCAGCACCGACCTGCAACAACGCCAGCTCAGCGCTCAGCAAGAACGCGAGCGCCTGACTCAGGACGGGGTGAAAACCAAGGCCGAACTGACCGTCGCCGAGCAAACCCTTAACGTCACCCGCGAGCTGCTTGAGCGTCAGCGTCTGGCGCGCAGTGCCAGTGTCGAAGAGCTGCGCGCGCAGTTGCAGGATGATCAGCCGTGCCCGGTCTGCGGCAGCAATGAGCATCCGTATCACCAGCCCGAAGCGCTGCTGCAAAGCCTCGGCAAACACGATGAAAGCGAGCAGGCCAACGCGCAACAAGTGGTCGATCAGCTCAAGGAAAAGCTCATCGAACTGCGCGCTGAAGTGGGCGGCGTCATCGCTCAGCAGAAGGAACTGCTGCAACAACAGGAGCAACTGGCCGCCCAGCAACAAGCGTTGGCGCCGAGTCTCGATGCTCACCCGCAAGCGGAGCAGTTGATGAACCAGGACGCCGACAAACGCGACGCCTGGCTGACCCGGCAAAACGAGCAGTTGAACCAGAGCATCACGCAGGACGAACAACGGCAAAACGCCCTGCTCACCCTGCAACAAGACGCCGCGCGTCTGACCCAGCAGTTGCGTCAGGCCGAAACAGCTCATCAGCAAGCGGCGCAGCATCTGAGCAATCAGCAGCGCGAGTTGAGCAGCGACCGCCAGCGCCTCGATGAAGAACTCAGCGCGTTCGGTAACCTGCTGCCGGCCGACACGGTTGAGGCTCTACGCCATGAGCCGGCGGCGACGTTCATGCAGCTCGACCGGCAGATCGCCGAGCGTCTGACGCAAGTCGATCAGCAGAAAGAAGAACTGGCCGAACAGCTGCAACGCCAGCAGACGCTGGAGAAAGAACAGGATCGCCAGCAGACCCGCGTCCAGCAATTGCAAAACGCCGAACAGCAGTTCAATGCCCTTGCCGAACAGCAGCAAACCTGCCAGCAACAACTCATGCAGTTGCTTGGCGAGCACAGCAGCGCCGAACACTGGCAGCAGCAACTGGAACAGGCCGTGGAGCAGGCGCGCAACGCTGAAACCACAACCGCTCAGGAACTGCAAAACGTGCGCACGCAACGCGTGCAAACCGCCGCCGAACTCAAGGCGCAGCAGGAGCGTTTGCAGGCGCTGGAAATTGAAGATAAGGAGCTGGCCAGCAAGATTGCCGACTGGCGCGCCCGTCATCCGGAGCTGGATGACGGCGGCCTCGAAGATCTGCTGCGCGTCGACGACGGGCAAGTCGCTGAGCTGCGCCAACGTTTGCAGCTCAATGAAAAAGCCATCGAACAGGCCATGGTGCTGGTGCAGGAGCGCGACCAGCGCTTGCTCGATCATCAGGCCCAGCACAACGGCAATCTCGATGCCGAGCAACTGGCCGCCGCCCTCGCCGATGTGCAAAACCAATTCAACGTCAGCGAGCAGCAATGCGCCGAACTGCGTGCTGAACAGGCCGAAGACCAGCGCCGACAGAACGCCAATCAGGCACTGGCGCAGCAGATCGCCGACGCCTATGCCGAGTACCAGCGCTGGGCACGCCTGAGCGCGTTGATCGGTTCAGCCACTGGCGACACCTTCCGCAAGATCGCCCAGGCCTACAACCTCGACTTGCTGGTGCATCACGCCAACGTGCAACTGCGCCAACTGGTCAAACGCTATCGTTTGAAGCGCGGCGGCAGCATGCTCGGCCTGTTGGTGATGGACACGGAAATGGGCGATGAGCTGCGCTCGGTGCATTCGTTGTCCGGCGGCGAGACGTTCCTCGTATCGCTGGCGCTCGCGTTGGGGCTGGCGTCGATGGCGTCGAGTACGCTGAAAATCGAATCGCTGTTTATCGACGAAGGCTTTGGCAGCCTCGATCCGGAATCTCTGCAACTGGCGATGGACGCCCTCGACGGCTTGCAGGCCCAGGGCCGCAAGGTCGCGGTGATTTCCCACGTGCAGGAAATGCACGAGCGGATCCCGGTGCAGATTCAGGTGCAGCGTCAGGGCAACGGTTTGAGCACCCTGGAGGTGAAATGAATACGCTGTATTCTTTCCGCCGCTGCCCTTACGCGATGCGGGCACGGATGGCGCTGCGCTATTCGGGCGTGCCGGTGAATATCGTCGAGGTTAGCCTCAAGGCCAAACCGGCCGAGATGCTGGCGATCTCGCCCAAGGGTACGGTGCCGGTGCTGGATGCGGATGGACGGGTGATTGATGAGAGTCTGGAGATCATGCGCTGGGCGTTGGCACAGAATGATCCGCAGGATTGGTTGCTGGAGGGAGATGCGAGGATTGCCGACTTGATCGAAGCCAATGATCAAGTGTTCAAGGTTCATCTCAATCGCTACAAGTACGCTGAGCGTTATCCCGAGCAGCCGATGGAGGTTTATCGCACGCAGGGTTCGTTGTTTCTGCAGAAGCTGGATGAGTTGCTGACGGATCGCGATTACTTGCTGGCTGATCGCCCATGTCTGGCGGATATCGCACTGCTGCCGTTCGTTCGCCAGTTCGCCCACGTTGATCGCGATTGGTTTGCGCAGACGCCTTACGTACGCTTGCAAGCGTGGCTACAACACTTTCTGCAATCCGAGCTCTTCACCGCAGTCATGAAGAAGTAAGGCCAGTTCTCCTGCAAGAGGGGTAACCCTGTGGCGTGGGGATTTATCCCCGATGGGCTGCGAAGCGGCCCTGAAATCATTCACCTCGGTGTATCAGAACAATCCGGTGTATCGGGTTTGGGGCTGCTTCGCAGCCCATCGGGGATAAATCCCCTCACCACAATAAATCGCGTTGTCTACGCCAGCGCGCCGCACATGCCAAGTGCCATGCAATCCACTTCAAACGGCCCGAGAAAATCACCCGCAACTTTCACCGGTGGATTACCGGCCATCAGCCCCAGGGTATTGGCCCGCTCAATGTTGTGCGCGATGTTGTGGTTGGCCTCTATGGCTCGGGCCAGGCCGCCGACCGAGCCCTGCCCTATCCCCAGCAATGAAGCGCCGTTGGTCATGAACGCCAGACCTGCGATGACCCAAAGCCTGTAGCCTTTCATGCTCCGCCGACTCCTGCGAGTTCAGCCCGATCGACCATCACGCTTTGCGAACGGTGTTCAAACTGGATGCCGGGGTTGGCGACTTGAATCGGTGCGTCGAAGTTGTGTTCCATCTGCGATGAGACGCTGACGATCAGCACCAGAGCCAGGTAAAGACCGATGGCCAGGTAGGCGCCGCGTTTGGCAGAAGAGATGATTGCGCTGGCCATGGTGTTCTCCCGTGGGCATGTTTCAGAGCCCACAGAATCGATCAAAAAAGCCGCGGTAACCACTCAGGGTTTCCCATAGTAACCATCAGCTTCGTTGATTATTTAGCCAATCTATCCGGGTGCTTGAAGAAACCTATCGTGGTGCTTTGTGCACACGTGTAGGAGCTGCCGAAGGCTGCGATCTTTTGATCTTGAAAGTCAAAAGATCGCAGCCTTCGGCAGCTCCTACAGGGAGTCGCGCGAGTCGGGCATTTCAGTGTTGAACTTTGTGATCCAGCGCGGCGTAGAAGTTAGCGCTCTGTTGCAGGTATTTCTGGGTGTAGCTCTGGGTGTGGGATTTTTTGCTGTTGATTTCGACGTTGGCACTGGCTGGCAGAACCACGGTAGCGGAGATGGCGGAAGCGGCAATCACGGAGAAGAGATTGAAGTTCATGGCGGTAACCCTCGTGTTCGGTTGGCTTGCTTGCCCGGTTGGGCTGTGGAGCAAACTTAACGCTCGAGGGTTGATCGCTTGAAATGCTTTGTAGCATTAGCAGTTATCAGCGCGATTAATACAAAGAGGCAGGCCCCGTAAACCGGGGCCTGTGGCTTATTGTCGCACTAGAAACTTCAGGTCGCTCGGGGCGTCCATCGGCAGTTTCTGCACGGTTTTGCCGAGCAGACCAGTCTTGCCATCGCGCTCGACGACGACAATCTCGTTGCTCTTCTGGTTGGCGATCAGCAGGAATTTGCCACTCGGATCGAGGCTGAATTCCCGTGGGTGATCACCTTCCACTGAACGTCGCTGCAGCTCTTTGAGCTGGCCGGTCGCCGGATCGATAGCGAACACCAGCACCTGATTGGCAGTGCCACGGTTGCTGACATAGAGGAATTTGCCGTCGGCGGACGCGTGCAGCGCAGCCGCAGCTTTGTCTGAAGTCGGCTGGCCGGCCGCCAGATCGATCATTTGCGTCTGGGTCAGCACGCCGTCGTTGTAATCGAACACCGCAACCTGGGCGCTCATTTCCATGGTCAGCCAGGCGTGTTTACCGTCAGCGCTGAACAGCAGGTGACGCGGGCCGCTGCCTGCCGGCAAGGCCACTGCGGCCGTCATCGCCGGGGTCAGTGGCAGGTCCGGGTTGGCCTTCGGATCGAAGAGATAGACGAAGACTTTGTCCGCGCCCAAATCATTGGAGAACACGTAACGGCCGTCCGGCGAAGAGACCGTCGAGTGCACATGGTTCGACGCCTGACGCTCGGGATTGATCCGGCTCGCCGGGTGGGCGCTCATCTGCACCACCGGTTTGAGTTTGCCGTCGGCGCCGACCGGCAACACCGCGAGGGTGCCGCCCGGATCTTCCATCACCGAATAGTTGCTGACGAACAGATGGCTGGCGTCACCGCTCAGGCTCGAATGAGTCGGCTCGTTGCCCAGGCTTTGCACCTGATTGATCAGGCTCAGGGCATGGGTTTTCGGATCGATCGCGTAACTGCTGACGCGACCGACCGGGTCGGTCTGGCCCGGGCCGTTTTCGTTGACCACGAACAGACGTTTCTGATCTTTGGACAGGGTCAGCCACGACGGGTTTTCGCTTTTGACCACTTGCAGCGGCTTGGCGGCAATCTGGCCGGTGGCACTGTCGAAGTTCATTCGATAGATGCCTTGGCTGGTGTCGGCGGTGTAGGAGCCGACCAGCAATTGATAGCTTTCGGCAGATGCCGTGGAAAGGCCCATCGCGCCGACACTGCCGGCCATCAACAGTGGCCAGAATTTACGCATTGTCATCAGTTTCTTCCTCGTCGTTGCTGCCGCCAAAGGCTTCGCTGCAGACCAGGCGGTGTTCGCCGGAATCGCCAACGATCAACCAGCTCTGCAGCGTCACATCAAACATCGCTGCGTCAACCTGAGCCGGCGTGAATACCCAATGCTTGGCCGCTCGGCCATCAATGCATTCGATGTGCAGATTGTCGTCTTCGTCGAGGGAGAATTCGAAGGCGTGCAGGCCATCGATTTCGACCATATCGCAGTGTTCGAGGACGTCGAGAAGGGTTTGGGCAGTCATGGCAAACAGTCTTTCTAGGGGGGAAAGCGCCAATGATAGCTCATTGTCGTACCCGGCCCCTGTAGGAGTGAGCCTGCTCGCGATGGCGGAGTGTCAGTTAACAGAGAGGTCGACTGAATGACCGCGATCGCGAGCAGGCTCACTCCTACAGGTAATGACGGCGTGAGTTACAGAGCATCGCGCGACGGTTTGCCGTCGACCAGTCGCTGGATACGCAGCGGATTGGCGTTTTTCAGCGGCTCGGGCAGCAAGCTGTCGGGGTAATTCTGGAAGCACACCGGGCGCAGGAAGCGATCGATTGCCAAGGTTCCAACCGAAGTGCCGCGCGCATCGGACGTCGCTGGATATGGCCCGCCATGCACCATCGAATCACACACTTCTACACCAGTCGGATAACCGTTGAGCAGAATCCGCCCGACCTTTTGTTCCAGCAGTGGCGTCAGTTCCGCGAACTGCTCAAAGTCCGCCGGCTCGCCGATGATGGTCGCAGTGAGCTGGCCATGCAGCCCATTGAGCGCGGCGCTGAGCTGCGCCTGATCAGCAACCTCGACAATCACCGTGGTCGGGCCGAACACTTCTTCCTGCAGCACTTCATCGCCACCGATCAACAGGCTGACATCAGCCCTGAACAACTGCGGCTGGGCCTGATTGCCCTGCTGTGGATGACCGGCCAGATGCTCGATGCCGGAATGCGCCAGGAGTTTCTGCAAGCCTTTGCCGTAACTGCCGAGGGTGCCGGCGTTGAGCATGGTTTGCGCCGGCTGATCGCCGATCAGCCCAGCGACCTGTTGCACGAACGCAGTGAATTGCGGCGAGCGGATACCGATGACCAGGCCCGGATTGGTACAGAACTGACCGCAGCCCTGCACCACCGATGCGGTGAGGTCACGAGCCACGGTTTCCGAACGCGCAGCCAACGCATGGGGCAGGACGATCACCGGGTTGATGCTCGACATCTCGGCAAACACCGGAATCGGTTGCGGGCGAGCAGCGGCCATGTCGCACAACGCCCGACCGCCCTTGAGCGAGCCGGTGAAACCCACCGCCTGAATCGCCGGATGCTTGACCAGCCACTCGCCGACGCCACCGCCGTAGACCATGTTGAACACGCCGGCCGGCATCGCGGTTTTTTCCGCCGCGCGAATCAGCGCATCGGCGACCAGTTCAGCCGTGGCCATGTGGCCACTGTGGGCCTTGAACACCACCGGGCAACCGGCCGCCAGTGCCGAAGCGGTGTCGCCGCCTGCGGTGGAGAACGCCAACGGAAAGTTGCTCGCACCAAACACGGCAACCGGGCCGAGGCCGATGCGGTACTGACGCAGATCCGGACGCGGCAATGGCTGACGATCCGGCAGCGGCAGGTCGATGCGCGCGCCATAGAAATCGCCACGGCGCAGCACTTTGGCAAACAGGCGCATCTGGCCGCTGGTGCGACCGCGCTCGCCCTGGATACGCCCGGCCGGCAACGCGGTTTCGCAGCAGACTACGGCGACGAAATCATCACCAAGCGCGTCCAGTTCATCGGCAATCGCATCAAGGAACTGCGCGCGACGTTCAGCGCTGAGGCTGCGATAAGCCGGGTACGCGGCAGCGGCGGCCTTGGCGGCGGCGTCGACTTCCTGCTCGGTGGCCTGAATGAAATCGTGGGGCAGTTGCTCCCCCGTCGAGGCGTCAACGCTGTGCAGTTTGACGTTGCCGGCAGCGCTGCGCTGACCGCCGATGTAGTTGTGACCGAGAATCTGAGTCATGGGATCTCCTTAAAGGGTGCCGATGCTGCCCGGTTCGAAAGCCGCTTCGACCGGGGCAATGCCGTTGACCAGTGCCGCGCCGAATTCGGCCTGACTGATTTCAAACACATCACCCGGCTGAGTGCGGATGCCATCGGCGAACGACAGCGTCGCAGTGCCGAAGAAATGAATGTGCACGTCGCCGGGACGCAAAAACTGGCTGTACTTGAAGTGGTGGTATTCGAGGTTGGCCAGGCTGTGGCACATGTTGGCCTCGCCGCTGAGGAACTCGTTCTGCCACAACACTTCACCGTTACGCAGGATGCGACTGGTGCCTGCAAGGTGTTGGGGTAGCTCACCGACGCGAAGTTCCGGGCCATAACTGCAACTGCGCAATTTGGAGTGGGCCAGGTACAGGTAATTCTTGCGTTCCATGACGTGGTCGGAGAACTCGTTGCCGACCGCGAAGCCCAGGCGATAAGGCTTGCCGTCGTGACCGATGATGTACAGGCCGGCCATCTCCGGCTCTTCGCCAGCGTCTTCGGCAAATGGCGGCAGCGGGAACGGTTGGCCCGGGCGCACGACGATACTGCCGTCGCCCTTGTAGAACCACTCGGGCTGAACACCGGCCTGCCCTGTTGCTGGTTTACCGCCCTCCACGCCCCATTTGAAGATGCGCATGGTGTCGGTCATCGCCGCTTCGTCGCCGGCCTGCTGGTGCATTTTGTCCCGCGCCGAGGCGCTGCCCAGATGGGTCAGGCCAGTGCCGCTGACCAGCAGGTGCGCGGGGTCCGGGTGATCGAGCGGCGGCAGGATGCGCAGGTCTTTGAGCAATTGCGCATAGTCATGACTGTTGCCCAGGCCGAGGGTTTGTACTTGCTGCTCCAGAGTGCCGCCAGCTTCGATGGCGGCCAGCGCCAGATCGCGTGTGGTGCGAGCGTCTTGTACTTCGCGCACCAGACCGTCCTCGACCACGCCGACGCGGCGTTCGCCGTTGCTTAATTCGAATTGCACCAGATGCATATTTTTCTCCTTTTCCCAAAAAACACCGCAGATCCCCTGTGGGAGCGAGCCTGCTCGCGAAAGCGGTGTGTCAGTCACCCACAATGTTGAATGTAATGGCCTCTTCGCGAGCAGGCTCACTCCTACAGGGGCCGGTGTCAGCCATTCAGGTACGGGTCGCGCCGCGTGCACTGGAGGCAAATTGGTCGACCGGCAGCACGTGTTTGCGCTCAAGCACGCGGTAGACGATCCCTGTGAGAATCAAGCCGAACACCATCACGCCCGACAGGAAGTACAACCCCGAAGCCAGATTCCCGGTGTACTCCTTCAACGCGCCGATCACGAACGGCCCGATATACCCGCCGAGATTGCCCACCGAATTGATCAACGCGATCCCCGCCGCGGCACTCGCGCCGGCAAAGAACCGCCCCGGCAAGGTCCAGAACACCGCCGTGCAGGAAAACAGCGCGAACGCCACCAGACACAGCGCTGCCAGTTGCGCCACCGGCAGCGACAGCCAGGCACTCAGGAACAGACCAATGGCGCCCAGCACATACAGCACCGCCAGATGGCCATAGCGATCGTTCAAGCGGTCGGAACTGCGTGGCACGATCAGCAAGCCGATGATCCCGAAGATGTACGGCACCGACGACACGAAACCGGTCACCAGATCAGTGCCGCCAAACTGTTTGATCAAGGTCGGCAGCCACAGGCCCAGGCCATAAATGCTCAGGGTCACCGGCAGATAAAACAGCGCCAGCAGCAACACACGCTTGTCTTTGAGCGCATGCAGCGGATTGCCATGGCGGGTCTGGCCGTATTCCTGCAGATCCTTTTTCAGTTCGCCGGTCAGCCAGTCCTTCTCGGCCTGATCCATCCATTTCACTTGTTGCGGGCCATCCGGCAGCCAGCGCAGCACCGGCCAGGTCAGCAGGATCGCCGGGGTGCCGATGACGATGAACAGCCACTGCCAGCCGTGCAGACCGAGGATGCCGTCCATGCCCAGCAAACCGCCGGACACCGGGCCAGTAATCATCATCGCGATGGGTTGGGAGAGGATAAACAGCCCGAGGATCTTGCCGCGATGGCGCACCGGGAACCATTGGGTGATGTAGTAGAGAACGCCGGGGAAGAAGCCCGCCTCCGCCGCGCCGAGCAGAAAGCGCATCACGTAGAAACTGTGCGGGCCCTGGACGAACGCCATGCCGATGGTAATGGCGCCCCAGGTGATCATGATCCGCGCGAACCAGCGCCGCGCGCCGAAGCGTTCGAGCATCAGGTTGCTGGGAATCTCGAGAAGAAAATAGCCGATGAAAAACAGCCCGGCGCCCAAGCCATAAGCCGCATCACCAATGCCGATGTCGGCGCCCATGTGCAGCTTGGCGAAGCCGACGGCGGAGCGATCCACATAGGCGATCAGGTACAACAGGATCAGGAAGGGAATCAGTTTCAGTGTGATGCGACGAATAAGCCGCAGTTCCTGGCTCATGGGATCGGTCTCCGATTGTTGTTTTTATAGAACCTCGGGGGACGCCTCTCGCGGAAAATCGCCAGGGCCATCCCTCCGTCGAAAACGACTATATAGTAATACTATTTACCCAACAACCACTTCCAAAGCGGCAAATTTGCGCTTATGTTAGGCCTTAGCCCGAACACTATAGTCATACAATAAGAGAATCGATCATGTCTGAGAAGAAACCCACCCTGCGCTCGGCCCAATGGTTTGGCACTGCCGACAAGAACGGCTTCATGTACCGCAGCTGGATGAAGAATCAGGGCATCGCCGACCACCAGTTTCATGGCAAGCCGATCATCGGCATCTGCAATACCTGGTCGGAACTGACCCCGTGCAACGCGCATTTCCGCCAGATCGCGGAGCACGTCAAACGCGGGGTGATCGAGGCCGGTGGCTTCCCGGTGGAATTCCCGGTGTTCTCCAACGGCGAGTCGAACCTGCGCCCGACCGCCATGCTCACCCGCAACCTGGCGAGCATGGACGTTGAGGAGGCGATTCGCGGCAACCCGATTGACGGTGTGGTGCTGCTGACCGGTTGCGATAAAACCACCCCGGCGCTGCTGATGGGCGCAGCCAGCTGCGACGTACCGGCCATCGTCGTCACTGGCGGCCCGATGCTCAATGGCAAGCACAAGGGCAAGGACATCGGTTCAGGCACCGTGGTCTGGCAGCTCAGCGAGCAGGTCAAGGCCGGCACGATCACCATCGATGATTTCCTTGCGGCCGAGGGCGGCATGTCGCGCTCAGCAGGCACCTGCAACACCATGGGCACCGCGTCGACCATGGCCTGCATGGCGGAAGCACTGGGCACTTCCCTGCCCCATAACGCAGCTATTCCGGCGGTGGATGCGCGGCGATACGTGCTGGCGCACATGTCCGGCATGCGTGCGGTGGAGATGGTTCGTGAGGATTTGAAACTGTCGAAGATCCTGACCAAGGAAGCCTTCGAAAACGCCATTCGCGTCAACGCGGCCATCGGCGGTTCGACCAACGCGGTGATTCACTTGAAGGCCATTGCCGGACGCATCGGCGTCGAGCTCGATCTGGATGACTGGACGCGCATCGGTCGCGGCATGCCGACCATCGTCGACCTGCAACCTTCCGGACGTTTCCTGATGGAAGAGTTCTACTACGCCGGTGGATTGCCTGCCGTGCTGCGCCGCCTCGGTGAGGCCAATCTGATCCCCAATCCGAATGCACTGACGGTCAACGGCAAGTCCATCGGCGAGAACACCAAAGACGCACCGATCTACGGCGAAGACGAAGTGATCCGCACCCTCGACAATCCGATTCGCGCTGACGGCGGCATCTGTGTGTTACGCGGCAATCTGGCGCCGCTCGGTGCGGTGCTCAAACCGTCTGCTGCCACGCCCGAGCTGATGCAGCATCGCGGTCGTGCAGTGGTGTTCGAGAACTTCGACATGTACAAGGCGCGGATCAATGACCCGGAACTGGATGTCGATGCCAACTCGATTCTGGTGATGAAAAACTGCGGGCCGAAGGGTTATCCGGGCATGGCCGAAGTCGGCAACATGGGTTTGCCGGCCAAGCTGTTGGCCCAAGGTGTGACGGATATGGTGCGCATTTCCGATGCACGGATGAGCGGCACCGCTTACGGCACCGTGGTGTTGCACGTCGCGCCGGAAGCCGCTGCGGGTGGGCCTTTGGCGACGGTGAAGGAAGGCGACTGGATCGAACTCGATTGCGCCACTGGCCGGTTGCACCTGGATATTCCGGATGCCGAGCTGGCGGCGCGCATGGCTGACCTGCAACCGCCGCAACAACTGTTGGTGGGGGGTTATCGTCAGTTGTACATCGATCATGTGTTGCAGGCGGATCAGGGCTGTGATTTCGACTTCCTGGTCGGCTGCCGTGGGGCTGAAGTACCGCGCCACTCTCACTGACAACACAATTCCCTTGTGGGAGCGAGCCTGCTCGCGAAGAGGGAGTGTCAGTCGACACCTATTTGACTGATATACCGCCTTCGCGAGCAGGCTCGCTCCCACATTTGATTTCTGTGTCTGCCTCAAGATTATCTGGTGCCTGCTATGATGCGCGGCATCTCCATCGCTCAGGATCGCGCCGCTCCCCATGGATTACCGCAAACCTTCCGACCGCAAAAGCATGCACTCGCGCATCGTCCAGGAACTGGGCATGCAGATCGTCTCCGGACGCTTCAAGCCCGACGACAAACTGCCCGCCGAAGCCTTGTTGTGCGAGGAATACGCGGTCAGCCGGCCGGTATTGCGCGAAGCCACACGGGTGTTGGTGGCCAAAGGGCTGGTGTACTCCAAGCCGCGGGTGGGCACGGTGGTCAAGGCGCGCCGCGAATGGCATATGCTCGACCCGGACGTGCTGCACTGGCTGATGCAAAGCAGCCCGCAGAATGAATTCTTCAATGTGCTGACCAGCGTGCGCAGCATCATCGAACCGGCCGCCGCCGCCCTCGCCGCTCAGCATGCGACTGATGCCGACATTGCCGCCATCGGTGAGGCTTACCAACGCATGGAAGCTGCGCCGACGCCGGAAGCCCTGCTGCAACCGGATCTGGATTTTCACAGTCGGATTGCCGATGCGACCCACAACGACTTGCTGGCGAATCTGTGCAACATGCTCTCGGTGGCGATTGCCGAGGCGTTGAAGCATTCGAATCAGCGACCGAATCTGCATGAGCTGGCGTTGCCACGGCACAAGGCGATTCTCACGGCTATCGAGAATCGTGATGCGCTGGGGGCGCGGCATGCGACGCTCGTGCAACTGGATGATGCGCGTAGTGCGCTCAGTGTTGTGCTTGGCACTGAACTTTCTTAGGGCAAAGTCAAAAGATCTTGATCCCCATAAAAAAGCCGCAACCCTAAGGTTGCGGCTTTGTTGTTTCAGCCCTGCAGATCAATGCGCAAACAACGAATTCCCCTTCTGCCCCGCCAGTTTCTCCGGCTTGATCAGGAACTTCGCCAGTGCCGGCAGTAGCCACAGCGCACCGAACATGTTCCATAGCAGCATGAAGGTCAGCATCAGGCCCATGTCAGCCTGGAACTTGATCGCCGAGAAGATCCAGGTGCACACGCCGATGGCCAGGCACAGACCGGTGAACAGCACCGCTTTACCGGTGGATTTCAGGGTCTGGTAATAGGCTTCCTGCAACGGCAGGCCGGCCCGCAGGAAACTTTCCAGACGGCTGTAGATGTAGATGCCGTAGTCCACGCCGATGCCTACGCCCAGCGCCACCACTGGCAAGGTCGCGACTTTGACGCCGATGCCCATGAACGCCATCAGCGCGTTGCCCAGTACCGAGGTCAGCACCAGCGGCAGGACGATGCACAAAGTCGCCGCCCACGAACGGAAGGTGATCATGCACATCACCGCCACGCAGATGTACACCAGAATCAGGATGGTCAGCTCAGCCTGTTTGATGACTTCGTTGGTGGCCGCTTCGATCCCGGCATTACCGGCAGCAAGGATGAATTCCAGACCGTCCTTGTTGTTGTCCTTGGCGAATTCCTGCACCGCCTGCACCGCACGATCGAGGGTTTCCGCCTTGTGATCGTTGAGGAACACCAGCACCGGGGCCAGCGAGCAGCTGTTGTTGTACAGACCGTCAGCGCGGGCAATCGAGTTGTTCAGCACGTCGGGGTTGCGTGACAGGGTTTCCCATTTCAGGTTGCCCTCGTTCATGCCCTTGATCATTTGCTTGGACACGGTCACCAGCGAGATCGCCGACTGCACGCCCTCGGTGTTCTGCATCTTCCACATCAGCTCATCAATGGGCGCCATGGCTTCAATGCGTGAGCAGCCTTCAGCCTTGGTCTTGACCATCACCACCAGCACGTCGGAACTGGTCGAGTAGTTGCTGATGATGAAGTTGTTGTCCTTGTTGTAGCGCGAGTCCGGACGTAACTCCGGCGCGCCCTGGTCGAGGTCGCCGATTTTCAGGTTCTGGCTGTACCAGAGGCCGCCGCCGAAGGCGATCAGCGCCAGAGCCACAGAGATGGGGGCAACTTTCGGGCTGGCAAAGTTCGACAGCAGGCGCCAGAACGGATGTTCGCGGTTTGCGTCCTTCTTGCTCTTGTCAATCGCACGCTTGCTGATGCCGACATAGGAAATCGCTACCGGCAGCAGGATCAGGTTGGTGAACACAATCACCGCCACGCCAATGGACGCGCCGATGGCCAGTTCGCGGATCACGCCGATGTCGATGATCAGCAGCGTGATGAAACCCACCGCATCCGCCAGAATCGCGATCATCCCCGGCAGGAACAGTTGCCGGAACGTGCGCCGCGCGGCAGTCAGGGCGTTGTCCGCCTCACTGGATTGCAGGGCGATACCGTTGATCTTCTGCACGCCGTGGGAAATGCCGATGGCGAAGATCAGGAACGGCACCAGCATCGAATACGGATCGAGGCCAAAGCCGAAAAAGTGCATCAACCCCAGTTGCCAGACCACCGCCACCAGCGTCGTGCTCAACACCGCGATGGTGCTGCGCACGCAGTTGGTGAACCACAGCAGCAAAATCAGAGTGATGACGAAGGCGATGCCGAAGAACAACACCACCATCACCAGGCCGTCGATCAGGTCGCCGACTTTCTTGGCGAAACCGACGATGTGAATTTTGACGTTGGGGTTCTGCGCTTCGAACTTGTTGCGGATCTTGTCTTCGAGTTCATGGGAGAACTTGCGATAGTCCAGCGCCAGCAACTTGCCCTGGTCCTGCGGGTCGGGGTAGGACTCCAGCAGCGGGATGTCGACGATGCTCGACTTGAAGTCGTTGGCCACCAGACGCCCGACCTGACCGGACTTGAGCACATTGTTGCGCAGCAGATCGAGGCTGTCCTGCGAGCCGTTGTAGCTCTGCGGGATCACTTCGCCGCCGGCGAAACCCTCTTCGGTCACTTCGGTCCAGCGCACGCTCGGACTCCACAGTGACTTCAGACCGGAGCGGTCAACACCGGAGATGTAGAACACCTCGTCGTTGATCTGACGAAGGGTCTCCATGTACTCCTTGGAGAAGATGTCGCCGTCGGTGGCTTCCACCGAAATACGCACGGTGTTGCCCAGGTTCGCCAGATCGTTGCGGTGCTCCATCATCTTCTCGATGAACGGATGCTGCAGCGGGATCATTTTTTCGAAACTGGTGGACGGCCGGATCAGCGTGGCCTGCCAGAACAGGAAAATGCTGACCACCAGACAGATCAGGATCACGGCCGGGCGGTTGTTGAAAATCAGACGTTCGAGGAGCGTCGCTTTTTCCTGCTGAGGAGTAATCAAGGAAGTCATAGCCCCGCCTTCTTATTGTTGATCTCGGCGCCGTTTGGCTGTGTGGTGTGGACGCCACCCTGCCCGGTCAGAATCAGGTTGCCGTCGCCGGCAGCAGTGACCGACGACAGGGAAATGCGATCCGGGCGGTTGAACACGCTGAAAGTTTCGCCGTTGTCGCTGCTGCTGATCACCGAGCCGCCGTTGCCGACGATGACGATGGAGCCGTCCTCAAGCAGCGTGGCACCGGACAAGCCGAACTCCAGCGAACCGCGTGCAGCCTTCAATTCAACCTGTTCCCAGGTGCTGCCGAAATCAGTGGAGCGGTAGAGGTTGCCGCGCAAGCCGTAGGCCAGCAGCGTCTGCGGTTGCGCAGTGCCGATCACGCCGAACAGCGAGCCTTCGTAAGGGCCTTCGAGTTTTTCCCAGGTCTGGCCCCAGTCGGCGGAGCGAAACATGCTGCCCGACTCGCCGACGATAAAAAGCCCAGCGTCTTTTACCGCCGCGATGGCGTTGAGGTGGAACTGGTCTTCGTTGTCGAGGCGGTCGCTGACGTCTTCCCAGTTCTTGCCGCCATCGGTCGTTTCCAGCAGTGCGCCGTAAGCACCCACGGCGAGGCCGCTGTTGACGTCCTTGAACCAGACGTCGAGCAGCGGCGATTCGCGTTTGAGGTCTTCGAATTGCTTGGTCCAGGTCAGACCGCCGTCCTCGCTGGCGAGAATCTGCGCGTCATGGCCGACCGCCCAGCCGTGTTTGTCATCGACGAAATAAACCGCCGTCAGCAACTGCCGGCTCGGTACCTTGGCCTGGGTCCAGGTCTTGCCCTGGTCATCGGAATAGAGAATGTGCCCGCGATCCCCGACCGCCACCAACCGTGCTCCGGCGTGGACGACATCGAGAATCAGGCTTTTCGCCGCTTTGGCGGATGCGCTGGCATAGACCACGTCGGCCGGAGCCTCGGCGGCAATCACAGGTGCCGACAACGTGGCAAAGCCCAGCAGCGCGAGTGCTGTGGTCAGCAACGCGGTGTTGCGTAACGCCGGCGGGCGGCAACGACTCATAGACCTTCCCCTATTTATTATTGTTAGGCCATTGGCCTTCAAGGGCGCCGCAAGGGTGCTCCGCCAATCGCTGGTAAGAAGCATAGTCCTCAAACCCGCAATCCAGAGCCCCTTCGGAAGCTGGCTCATCCTATCGGGCTTTAGAAACGTCTGACAATCGGCGCCACGTTATCTTTTGTTAACCAAAAGCGGCCCCTTGTAACCAAGCATTCCCCTGTGGGAGCGAGCCTGCTCGCGAAGGCGGCGTAACAGTCACCCTCTTTGTTGGCTGACCCACCGCTTTCGCGAGCAGGCTCGCTCCCACAGGGGCCGGAGGTGATCTTTGGATTTGCGGTGGCGGGTGAATGCATGGCCATTCGCCGGATGGATAAGGCAAAACTTGCGAGGGGGACTTGCGCGATCGGTATTATGGTATACCATCAGACGCACAGACACTCTCAATCCCCCAACGGAGCAGCTCATGAGTTTCGAAATTCGCAAGATCGTCAGCTATGTCGAAGAGACCTTTATCGAAGGCGGCAAAGCCACCGACAAGCCAGTGACCATGGTCGGCCTCGCTGTCGTGATGAAAAACCCTTGGGTGGGTAACGGCTTTGTCGAAGACCTGAAACCGCAGATCCGCGCCAACTGCTCCGACCTGGGCGCCATGATGGTCGAGCGTCTGGTCGGCATCATTGGCGGTGCCGAGAAGATCGAGGCTTACGGTAAAGCGGCAGTGGTCGGTGCTGACGGCGAAATCGAACACGCCTCCGCCGTGATCCACACCCTGCGCTTTGGCAACCACTACCGCGAAGCGGTCAAGGCCAAGAGCTACCTGAGCTTCACCAACAAGCGCGGCGGCCCGGGCACTTCGATTCAGATCCCGATGATGCACAAGGACGACGAAGGTCTGCGTTCGCACTACATCACTCTGGAAATGCAGATCGAAGACGCACCGCGTGCCGACGAAATCGTCGTGGTGCTGGGTTGCGCCGACGGTGGCCGGCTGCACCCGCGCATCGGTAACCGCTACATCGATCTGGAAGAACTGGCCGCCGAAAAAGCCCAGTAATCACAATAAAAAGGCATTGCAGGAGCGCTCCATGATTCGGCTCACCGCTGAACTCACCCCGGCGGGCACCAGTTACCTGGCGACCGGCCAAGGCCAGCCCGTGGTTTTGATCCACGGCGTGGGCCTGAATAAAGAAATGTGGGGCGGCCAGATCGTTGGCCTGTCGACCCAGTACCGGGTGATCGCCTACGACATGCTCGGCCACGGCGCCAGCCCGCGACCGGCCAGTGGCACCAACCTGCTCGGTTACGCCGATCAGTTGCTGGAGTTGCTCGATCACCTGAACCTGCCCGAGGCAGCGGTGATCGGTTTCTCCATGGGCGGGCTGGTGGCGCGGGCGTTTGCCCTGCATTACCCGCAGCGCCTGCAAAGCCTGGTGGTACTCAACAGCGTGTTCAACCGCAGTGAAGAACAGCGTGCCGGGGTCATCGCGCGCACCGCTCAGGCTGCCGAACACGGCCCGGATGCCAATGCCGAAGCGGCGCTGTCACGCTGGTTCAGCCGCGAATATCAGGCGGCCAACCCGGCGCAGATCGCCGCGATCCGCCAGACACTCGCCGGCAATGATCCGCAGGGCTACTTGACCACTTACGAATTGTTCGCCACTCAAGACATGTACCGCGTCGATGATCTGGGCAGTATTCAGGCGCCGACGCTGATCGCCACGGGTGAACTCGACCCCGGTTCGACCCCCGAAATGGCCGAGCAACTGGCCCGACGCATCCCCGGCGCGAAGGTTGCCGTGCTGCCCGAGCAACGGCATATGATGCCCGTAGAGTCCCCGCGACTGGTCAACCAGACGTTGCTGGAATTTCTCGAATTCGCACACTCCCGACAAAACCATATAAAGGGGATCGTTGCATGACACTCGCACGCTTCCAGATGTGCATCGGCGGAGAATGGGTCGATGCCCTCTCCGGCAAGACTTTCGAAAGCCTCAACCCGGCCACCGCCCAAGCCTGGGCCGAACTGCCCGATGCCGATGAGGCCGATGTCGAACGCGCCGTTCAAGTCGCCCAACAGGCCTTCGACAGCCCCGCGTGGCGTGGCCTGACCGCCACCGCGCGCGGCAAACTGCTACGCCGCCTCGGAGACTTGATTGCTGAAAACAAAGAGCATCTGGCGCAGCTGGAAAGCCGCGACAACGGCAAGCTGATCCGCGAAACCCGCGGTCAGGTCAGCTATCTGCCGGAGTTCTTCCACTACACCGCCGGTTTGGCCGACAAGCTCGAAGGCGGCACCCTGCCGCTGGATAAGCCCGACCTGTTCGCCTACACCGTGCACGAAGCCATGGGTGTGGTTGCCGCGATCATTCCGTGGAACAGCCCGCTTTACCTGACCGCCATTAAACTGGCCCCGGCCCTCGCCGCCGGCAACACGATTGTGATCAAGCCGTCCGAGCACGCTTCAGCGACCATTCTGGAGCTGGCGCGTCTAGCCCTTGAAGCCGGGATTCCGCCGGGCGTGGTCAACGTTGTCACCGGGTACGGCCCGAGCACCGGCGCCGCCCTCACCCGCCATCCGCTGATCCGCAAGATCGCCTTCACTGGCGGCGCGGCCACCGCGCGGCATGTGGTGCGCAGCAGCGCCGAGAACTTCGCCAAGTTGTCGCTGGAACTGGGCGGCAAGTCGCCGAACATCATCTTCGCCGACGCCGATCTGGACAGCGCGATCAACGGTGCAATAGCCGGGATCTACGCCGCCTCCGGACAGAGCTGCGTGTCGGGTTCGCGGCTGTTGGTGCAGGACGAAATCTACGACGAATTCGTCAGCCGACTGGTGGAACGCGCCCAGCGCATCCGCATCGGCAACCCGCTGGAAGACAACAGCGAAATGGGCCCGATGGCCACCGCGCAGCAATTGGCCGTGGTTGAAGGCCTGGTCGCCGATGCCATCGCCGAAGGTGCGCGTTTGCGCACGGGAGGCAAGCGTCCTGCAAATCTCGGCGAGGGCTGGTTTTACGAGCCGACGCTGTTCGAGTGCGACCGCAACTCGATGAAGATCATGCAGGAAGAAGTCTTTGGCCCGGTGGCATCCGTCATCCGTTTCAAGGACGAAGCCGAAGCGCTGGCCATCGCCAACGACTCGCAGTTCGGCCTCGCCGCTGGCATCTGGACGCGGGATCTGGGCCGTGCCCATCGCCTGGCCAGGGATGTGCGTTCGGGGATTATCTGGGTCAACACTTACCGCGCGGTGTCGGCGATGGCACCGATCGGCGGCTTCAAGAACAGTGGCTATGGACGCGAAAGCGGCATCGATTCGGTGCTGGCCTACACCGAACTGAAAACGGTGTGGATCAATCTTTCTCAGGCGCCAATGCCTGATCCGTTTGTGATGCGCTAGGAGTCCTGCGAAATGATCGAACCCGGCATTTACAAAGACGTCATGAGCTCGTTCCCGTCCGGCGTCACGGTGGTCACCACCCTTGACCCTGCGGGCGGCATCGTCGGCATCACCGCCAGCGCCTTCAGCGCGCTGTCGATTGATCCGGCGCTGGTGCTGTTCTGCCCCAACTACGCCTCCGACACCTACCCGGTGCTGCGCGACAGCAAGCGTTTCGCGATCCATTTGCTGTCCGCCGAGCAGACCGCCGAGGCCTACGCCTTCGCCGGTAAAGGCAAGGACAAAGCCAAAGGCATCGAATGGCACTTGAGCGAACTCGGCAACCCGATCCTGGCCAAGGCCACGGCGATCATCGAGTGCGAATTGTGGCGCGAATACGATGGTGGCGATCACGCGATCATCGTCGGCGCGGTGAAGAATCTGATCCTGCCGGCGCAACCGGTGACGCCGATGATTTATCACAAGGGCAAGTTGGGCGCCCTGCCCACCCTGACCTGATTAACGCGCTCCCTGTGTAGGAGCTGCCGCAGGCTGCGATCCTTTGACTTTGATTTTTAAAGACAAGATCAAAAGATCGCAGCCTTCGGCAGCTCCTACAGGGGAATGTGTGTGAGGAGGAATGATGAGTAACGAGAAGTACGAAAAAGGCCTGAAGATTCGCACCCAGGTGCTCGGCGAAGCCTACGTGCAACGTTCAATCGACAACGCCGATGACTTCACCCGCCCCCTGCAGGAAATGGTCACCGAATACTGTTGGGGCCACGTCTGGGGTCGCGAGGGCTTGTCGCTCAAGGAGCGGAGCATGATCAACCTGGCGATGATCTCGGCGCTCAACCGCCCACACGAACTCAAGCTGCATGTGCGTGGCGCCTTGCGTAACGGCCTGAGTCGTGAGCAAATACGCGAAATTCTGCTTCAGGTCGGCATTTATTGCGGCGTCCCGGCAGCCGTGGACAGTTTCCGGCTCGCCCGTGAAGCCTTCGCCGAAGCCGACGCCGAGGCCTCCAGTTAACCCCTCGGCTGTTTTGATGCCCGTCTGGCATGGACAGCCACAGTAAAGAGCGGACCCCATGAAACGCCAGCCACTCGACGACAGCTTCAAGGTCAATCGCAACCCCGTTACCCTGCGCGAAATCGTGCTGGATAAACTGCGTAGCGCGATCATGAATTTCCAGCTCATGCCAGGGGATCGTCTGGTCGAACGCGATCTGTGTGATCGCCTGGGCGTCAGCCGCACCTCGGTGCGTGAAGCCTTGCGTCACCTGGAATCCGAAGGTCTGGTCGAGTTCGCTGATGCCAAAGGTCCACGGGTGGCGATCATCACTCTCGCCGATGCCATCGATATCTACGAATTGCGTTGCGTGCTCGAAGGCCTGATCGTCCAACTGTTCACCCTGCGCGCCAAAGCCAAGGACATCAAAGCCCTGGAAAAAGCCCTCGATGAGAACCGCAAGGCCCTCAAGGACGGCGAGTTGCAACAGGTGATCGACTCGGTACAAGGCTTCTACGACGTCCTGCTCGAAGGTTCGGGCAACCATGTCGCGGCCACTCAGTTGCGTCAGTTGCAAGCACGCATCAGTTATCTGCGTGCGACCTCGGTGTCCCAGCAAAACCGTCGCGGCGCAAGCAATCAGGAAATGGAAAAAATGGTCGCGGCGATCAAGAGCGGCGATGCGCTGGCGGCGCATCAGGCGTGCGTCGATCACGTGCGTGCTGCCGCTGCTGTCGCCCTCGACTACCTCAAGCGCAAACAGGAAGAAACAGGCGACGTGCCTGCGATCACCCTGCCCATCGCGCTGAAAGAACCCCGTATAGGTCACTGACATGTCCAGCCCGAGCTATTGCCCGAAATGCGGTGGCCCTGACCTCGGTCAGCAGGTGCCGCCGGGCGATACGCACGAGCGCCTGATGTGCCGCGGCTGCGGCTACATTCACTACGTCAATCCGAAGATCATCGCCGGCTGCATCATCGAGCAGGACGGCAAATACCTCTTGTGCCAACGGGCGATCCCTCCGCGTCCGGGCACCTGGACGCTGCCGGCCGGCTTCATGGAAAGCGGCGAGACCACCGAAGAGGCGGCCTTGCGTGAAGTCTGGGAAGAAAGCGGCGTGCGTGCGGAAATCGTCTCGCCCTATTCGATCTTCAGCGTGCCGAAGATCAGCGAGGTGTACATCATCTTCCGCGCCATCGCCCTGGAGATTACCGGCCAATACGGCCCGGAAACCCTCGACTACAAATTCTTCGCCCCCGAAGACATCCCGTGGGAGCAGATCTACTACCCGGCGATCCGGCAGATCCTCGAACGCTATATCGAGGAACGCCAGGCCGGGGTGTATGGGATCTACATGGGCAATGATGACAGCGGCAAGATCCACTTCATCCGCTGATTACGGCGCCATGCCTTCGACAATGATGATTTCCGCCCTCGCCCATTCCTCGCGATAACGCTTCGCCTCTTGATACGCCGCCGAGCGGTAGCAGGCGACCGCTTGCTCGTAGCTATCGAACTCGATCACCACGCTGCGCTGTGGCGTCTTGCGCCCTTCCATCGCTTCGCTGCGCCCGCCTCTGGCCAGAAACCGCCCGCCAAACTCAGCGAACGCCTTGGGCGCGCGCTGGGTGTATTGGCTGTATTGGTCGGGATCGGTGATGTCTACGTGAGCAATCCAGTACGCCTTCATAGTGACCTCTTTGTTGATTTTGTATTATGGTATACCAATATATTTCCAACGAACCCTGAGAGTCCAGCATGGCCTTCAACAGCATCGAAGAAATCATCGAAGATTATCGCCTCGGCAAAATGGTTCTGCTGGTCGATGACGAAGACCGGGAAAACGAAGGCGACCTGTTACTCGCCGCTGATTGTTGCACGCCCGAGGCGATCAGCTTCATGGCGCGTGAGGCACGCGGGCTGATTTGCCTTACGTTGACAGACGAACACTGCCAGCGTTTGGGTCTTGAGCAAATGGTGCCGAGCAATGGCAGCGTTTTCAGCACCGCGTTCACTGTGTCGATTGAAGCGGCAGTTGGCGTCACCACCGGGATTTCCGCCGCCGATCGTGCCTGCACGGTCGCCGCCGCCGTGGCCAAAGACGCCCGCGCCGAAGATCTGGTGCAACCCGGGCATATCTTTCCGCTTCGCGCCAAGGAAGGTGGCGTGTTGACCCGCGCCGGTCACACCGAGGCCGGTTGCGATCTGGCCAGGCTGGCCGGTTTCACCCCGGCGTCGGTCATCGTCGAAGTGATGAACGACGACGGCACCATGGCCCGTCGCCCTGATCTGGAAGTCTTCGCGCGCAAGCACGGGATCAAGATCGGCACCATCGCCGACCTGATCCACTATCGCCTGAGTACCGAACACACCATCGAACGTATTGGCGAACGGGAGCTGCCGACGGTGCATGGCACTTTCCGTTTGATCACTTTCGAAGACCGTATCGAAGGTGGGGTTCACATGGCGATGGTCATGGGCGATCTACGCCGTGAGCATCCAACGCTGGTGCGCGTGCATGTGATCGATCCGCTGCGAGATCTGGTCGGCGCCGAGTACAGCGGGCCGACAAACTGGACGCTGTGGGCGGCGTTGCAACGAGTCGCGGCCGAGGGCCATGGAGTTGTCGTGGTGCTGGCCAATCATGAATCGTCGCAGGCGTTGCTGGAGCGGGTGCCGCAACTGACGCAGCCGCCACGGCAGTTCAGTCGGTCGCAGTCACGGATTTATTCGGAGGTGGGGACCGGAGCGCAGATTCTGCAGAACCTTGGGGTTGGCAAACTGCGGCACCTTGGGCCGCCCCTCAAGTACGCCGGCCTGACCGGGTATGACCTGGAAGTGGTCGAGAGTATCCCCTACACCGAATAACCCACAGTTATCGATGAGCCCCTGTGGTGAGGGGATTTATCCCCGTTGGGCTGCGAAGCGGCCCCAAATCCTGCCAACGCGATCCTTCAGGAAAAGCGCGTTTTCCGCTTTCAGGGCTGCTCCGCAGCCCAACGGGGATAAATCCCCTCGCCACAATTTCATCCACTGCACATTTTCGGTGCCCCCCAAAAAACTACTTCGCCAGATAACCGGTAAGGCAAAGTGCTTGCACAAAGTTTGGAATACCATAATATGATATTCCATAGACCGGACACTCCCACGATCGTCCATCTACTGCTCCCGACAGGCGGGCAACAACGCAAGGCCCGCTCAAAAACACAACAATGAGGGCGTGAAAATGGTGTTGAACAAAGCTGCAACCGCAATCTTTTTTGCGGGACTGCTCAGCGTGACCGGCCAGGCTGCAATGGCCGCCGAAAGCGTAAATTTCGTCAGCTGGGGCGGAAGCACCCAGGATGCGCAGAAACAGGCCTGGGCTGATCCGTTCAGCAAGGCCAGCGGCATTACCGTCGTGCAGGATGGCCCGACCGACTACGGCAAACTCAAGGCCATGGTCGAAAGCGGTAACGTGCAATGGGACGTGGTCGACGTCGAAGCCGATTTCGCCCTGCGCGCTGCGGCTGAAGGCCTGCTCGAACCCCTCGATTTCAAAGTCATCCAACGCGACAGAATCGACCCGCGCTTTGTCAGCGATCACGGCGTCGGCTCGTTCTTCTTCTCCTTCGTCCTCGGCTACAACGAGGGCAAACTCGGCGCCAACAAGCCGCAGGACTGGAGCGCCCTGTTCGACACCAAGACCTACCCCGGCAAACGCGCCCTCTATAAATGGCCAAGCCCCGGCGTGCTCGAACTGGCCCTGCTGGCCGATGGCGTAGCGGCCGACAAGCTCTACCCGCTGGATCTGGATCGCGCCTTCAAAAAACTCGACACCATCAAGAAAGACATCGTCTGGTGGGGCGGCGGCGCGCAGTCGCAGCAACTGCTGGCATCCGGTGAAGCGAGCATGGGCCAGTTCTGGAACGGCCGCATTCACGCCCTGCAAGACGATGGCGCGCCGGTGGGCGTGAGCTGGAAACAGAACCTGGTCATGGCCGACATTCTGGTGATTCCAAAGGGCTCGAAAAACAAGGACGCGGCGATGAAGTTCCTGGCCAACGCCAGCAGTGCCAAAGGCCAGGCCGACTTCTCCAACCTGACCGCTTACGCCCCGGTCAACCTCGACAGCGTGGAGCGTCTGGATTCGACGCTGGCTCCCAACCTGCCGACTGCTTACGCCAAGGATCAGATCACTCTTGATTTCGCGTACTGGGCCAAAAACGGCCCTACCATCGCGACACGGTGGAACGAATGGCTGGTCAAATGAAAATGGCGGCCACCGCGCCCCGTCCATCCACTGCCACCGGGAGCGCCGCAAGCGCTGCCGGTTCGGCCGAAGGAAAACAGGCGATCGCGATGTCGCAAACCCCGTCCCTGAGACAACGCTGGCGCGGCGCCGGCAACCTCGCTCCGGCGCTGCTGTTCCTCGGCCTGTTCTTTCTCGCGCCGTTGATTGGCCTGCTGTTGCGCGGCGTGCTGGAGCCGACACCAGGCCTTGGCAACTATGAACAACTGTTCGCCAACTCGGCCTATGCCCGGGTGCTGCTCAACACCTTTTCGGTGGCCGGGCTGGTGACGATTTTCAGCCTGTTGCTGGGCTTTCCGCTGGCCTGGGCGATCACGCTGGTGCCGCGCGGCTGGGGTCGCTGGATTCTCAACATCGTGCTGTTGTCGATGTGGACCAGCCTGCTCGCCCGCACCTATTCGTGGCTTGTGTTGCTGCAAGCCTCGGGCGTGATCAACAAAGCTTTGATGGCGATGGGCATCATCGATCAGCCGCTGGAAATGGTGCATAACCTGACCGGCGTGGTGATCGGCATGAGCTACATCATGATCCCGTTCATCGTCCTGCCGTTGCAGGCGACCATGCAGGCCATCGACCCGATGATCCTGCAGGCCGGCTCGATCTGCGGCGCCAGCCCATGGACCAACTTCTTCCGGGTGTTCCTGCCGCTGTGCCGGCCGGGTCTGGCGTCCGGCGGGTTGATGGTGTTCGTGATGTCGCTCGGTTACTACGTCACCCCGGCGCTGCTCGGCGGGGCGCAGAACATGATGCTGCCGGAGTTCATCATTCAGCAGGTGCAATCGTTCCTCAATTGGGGTCTGGCCAGTGCTGGCGCCGCGTTGCTGATCGCGATCACTTTGGTGCTGTTCTACTTCTACCTGAAGCTTCAGCCGGAATCCCCGGTTGGCGCCAGTAACGCGAGGTAAGCCGACATGCTCCTGACTCCCAATGCCATGAGCCGGCGGATGCGCTTCGGCTTGTATGCAACCACCGGGTTGATCGGTTTGTTCCTGCTGTTGCCGATCGTGTTTATCGTCTTGCTGTCGTTCGGTTCATCCCAGTGGCTGGTGTTCCCGCCGCCTGGCTGGACGCTGAAATGGTACGGCCAGTTCTTCTCCAACCCCGACTGGATGAACGCCGCAGCGGCCAGCCTTAAAGTCGCCGTGTTGACCACGATTTGCGCTGTGGCCCTCGGTTTGCCGACCGCATTTGCGCTGGTTCGCGGGCGTTTTCCCGGCCGGGAAATGCTCTACGGCCTGTTCACCCTGCCGATGATCGTGCCGCTGGTGATCATCGCCGTGGCGGTGTACGCGCTGTTCCTCAAGCTCGGTTACACCGGGACGATGTTCGCCTTCGTCGTCAGCCATGTGATCGTCGCGCTGCCGTTCACCATCATCTCGATCATCAACTCGCTGAAGCTGTTCGATCAGTCGATTGAAGACGCGGCGGTGATCTGCGGTGCGTCACGCCTGCAAGCAGTGTTCAAGGTGACGTTCCCGGCGATTCGTCCGGGCATGGTTGCGGGCGCCCTCTTCGCCTTTCTCGTTTCGTGGGACGAAGTGGTGCTCAGCGTGATGATGGCCAGCCCGACCCTGCAAACCCTTCCCGTGAAAATGTGGACCACCCTGCGCCAGGATCTGACTCCGGTGATCGCCGTCGCTTCGACGCTGCTGATCGGCCTGTCGGTCTTGGTCATGGTGATCGCCGCCGCCCTGCGTCGGCGCAACGAAATCAGCGCCTGAGCGCCCAGGAGTACGACATGAGTGCCGTGATCAAAGACGCATCCCAGCAGAACGACAAACCCCTGGTCAGCCTGCACAACCTGAACAAGCACTACGGCGACTTCGCCGCCGTGGACAACATCTCGCTGGACATCAAGGACGGCGAGTTCCTGACCTTCCTCGGCTCCAGCGGCTCCGGTAAAAGCACCACGCTGTCGATGCTCGCCGGTTTCGAAACGCCGAGCAGCGGCGAGATCCTCGTCAACGGCCAGTCGCTGGTCAACGTACCGCCGCACAAGCGCGACATCGGCATGGTGTTCCAGCGTTATTCGCTGTTCCCGCATCTGTCTGTACGCGACAACATCGCCTTCCCGTTGGCGATCCGTAAACTGGCGGCGGCCGAGCGTAACAAGCGCGTCGATGCGATGTTGAAACTGGTGCAACTCGAACAATTCGCCCATCGCCGCCCTTCGCAACTGTCCGGTGGCCAACAGCAACGGGTCGCCATCGCCCGGGCGCTGGTCTACGAACCACGCATTTTGCTGATGGACGAACCGCTGGGTGCGCTGGATAAAAAACTGCGTGAGGATTTGCAAGATGAATTGCGCCAACTGCATCGGCGCCTGGGCATCACCATCGTTTATGTGACCCACGATCAGGAAGAAGCCATGCGTTTGTCGCAACGCATTGCGATTTTCAGTCACGGCAAGATTGTCGGTCTGGGCAGCGGTTATGACCTTTATCAGAATCCGCCGAATGCCTTTGTCGCCTCGTTTCTCGGCAATTCGAACTTCCTCAAGCTCAAGGCGCAGGGTAACGCGGCGGCGAGTTTTGAAGGGCAGTCGCTGTCGATTCGACTGACCTCGGGTTTGCACACCGATCAGGATGTGTTGCTGATGGTGCGTCCGGAAAAAGCGCTGGCATTGAGTGTGCAGCAGGCGACTGATGAGCCATTGGCGGCAGGTTGGAATCAGGTGTCGGCGAAGGTGGTGGAGGTGCTGTTTCTGGGTGAGAGCCAGACGTGCAGCGTGGTCACTTCGGGCGGGACGTCGATGACGGTGAAGGCGCTGTCGGCGGCGGGCATGCCGCTCAAGGCTGGCGATGAGGTGCGGGTGCGTTGGGCTACGGCGGATGCCTGTGTTTATACCGAATGGACTGAAAGTGACCTCAACAAAGCCGCCGGGGCCCACTAACCTGCGGATCCCCCTGTGGGAGCGAGCCTGCTCGCTTCCACAGTGATTTTGTGGTGTTCAGGCTATCGGGGTAAAGCCTTCGATCTGATCCGGCCACGCCGTCAACACTTCAAACCCGGTCTCCGTCACCGCCACCATATGCTCCCACTGCGCCGACAGCGACCCGTCCCTGGTCAGCACGGTCCAGCCGTCCGGCATGTTCTTCACATGACGCTTGCCGGCATTGAGCATTGGCTCGATGGTGAAGATCATCCCGGCCTTGAGCTTCATCCCCTGATTCGGGAAACCGTAATGCAGGATCTGCGGTTCATCGTGGTAGATCTTGCCGATGCCGTGCCCGCAATACTCGCGCACCACGCTGAAGCCTTCCTTCTCCGCCAGGCTCTGAATCGCATGGCCGATATCCCCCAGCGTCGCACCCGGGCGCACAGCGCGGATACCGGCGCACATGGCGTCGTAGGTGGTCTTGATCAGATGCTGCGCCTCAGGCGTAGCCTCACCGACCACATACATGCGGCTGGTGTCGCCAAACCAGCCATCCTTGATCACGGCGATGTCGAGGTTGACGATGTCACCGTCCTTCAACGGTGTGCCTGACGGAATGCCGTGGCACACCACGTCGTTGACCGAGGCACAGACGGTTTTCGGGAAGCCGTGGTAGCCGACGTTGGCCGGGATGGCTTTTTGCACATTGACGATGTAGTCGTTGCACAGCCGATCCAGCTCATCGGTGGTCACGCCAGCCTTGACGTGGGGCACCAGCATCGCCAGTACCTCGGCGGCGAGTTGGCCAGCGGCGCGCGATTGCGCGATCTCGGCCGGGGTGTTGATCTTGATCTGGTTTCTCATGCGGTGACTGCTTCCTGAGTCAGTTGTTGCAGATCCAGCCCGCCGTTCTGCTCGGCGCGGATCAGCAAGCGGCAAATGGCACTGTGGTCGAGGTTGGGGTGCAGCTCGGCGAGCATGCCGATGCGCATCCAGTGCTCGGCCTGCGCGTTGATCGAGCGGCTGAGTGCGTTGCTGGAGATGCGCAGATTTTCGTGCATGTCCTCTGAAATCTTGACGATGCCCATTGTGGCTTCCCATACGATTCATATATGTTTTATATATTAATCGTATATTGCAGAAAAAGGCAAACCGCTCGCCACACCACCCTTGGGTTACGTCAATACCAGCGCTCGTCAGCCGCTCGCCACCATCGGCAAAACCTTCTGCAACCCATTGCGGGGAAGGTCCTCAAGCCCATCGATGCCAAAAGCCAGATAACGGCTGCGCCACTTGAATACCACCGGGGCCGAGATATTCAATCGGAAGCTGACTTCCTTGGGGGACAGTCCGCTGTCCAATAACAGCAGGATCGTCGCGCGGGTGACGCTTCTATACGGCAGAAGTCCGGAGCGAGCGATTTTCTTGAGTCGTTCGCGATCTTCGTCCACCAGTAAAAAGTGGATCGCCTTCTTGGCCATGTTGCCTCCGGATCAAATAATTCAGTCGTTTTACTTACTGGTCGAAGCCATAAGCACGCCAAAGCAGAAAAAGGTGATACCCGACAGTTTGCCGACAATTCTGGCGCCCTTGTTCGTCGACAGCCAGCCCCGCGCGCCGTTGGCCATCAGCGCGTAGCCACTGTGCACAAGCACGACGAGCAGGCTGTAGGAGGACACCAGCAAGAAAAACTGGCTGTAGTAATTACCTTCCGGCTTGATGAACTGAGGGAATACGGCCAGGAAGAAGAAACCGGCCTTGGGGTTCAGCAACTGAATCGACAGCGCCTCGACATAACGACGCCACGGACGTGGCGACGTGAGTTTGAGTTCGGGGATGAAGCTCTGAGTACGCCACATCTTTATCCCCAGGTACAACAAATACAGGGCACCGATGTATTTGAGAATCGTGAATGCAACGGCCGAGGTCGCCAGGATCAATCCGACGCTGCTGGCGGAAATACCCGCCACCATAAAGGCACCTGTCGCAATGCCGAGGATGCCGGGCAGCGAACCGGTCCAGCCATGCCGCAACGCATTGGAAAGCGTCAGCACCACCCCGGGACCGGGGCTGAGAACAGTCAGGGTTGCCAGAATCAGAAACAGTCCATAACTAGCCATAAATCACTCCACCAAGCAGGACATTCAGGAGGCCGTGAGTGGCCCATACCATGTATTGGTTCAATAAACCCGTCAGTAACAAACCGGCACCGATGACATAGAGGCAAGGCTGAATTTGCTGAAATTCATTCCACAGCCGATCGCTGCTCAGGGCCCGAATACAGGTCGCGCCGTCCAGCGGCATGACGGGCAGCAAGTTGACCACGCACAGGAAAAGATTGAACGACACACAGGTCTGCAGAAACGTACTCATCCCGGCAGAGCCCTGTACGTGACCGAGCAAACCGAGGCACAGCGTGGCCAACACCAGATTGGCCAAAGGCCCCGCCAGTGCAGTGCACAGCAGGCCGACTTTGCGTACCGTCAAATCCTCACTGATCGGCACGGCCTTGCCCCACCCCACCAGCGTCAAGGGCAGCGCCATTAGGGACGTCAGGACAAGTAGCGAAATCGGTACCACCGCCGTCCCCACCAGCGAACAGTGCCTGAGCGGGTTGAGGGACACCCTGCCGCCCTCTCGTGCCGCTGGGTCGCCAAACAGCGCAGCAACCAGCGCGTGACCCGCTTCATGCACGGTCACCGCCGCCACCAGCGCCGGGAATACCACCCATAATTCCACCAGCCCGTCAGCCATGCCGTGCGCCCCTACTCTGCCTGCTGCTCAAGCGCAGCCAGCCCGGGCGCAACGGTTTCGCGTGCCTCGATGAGTGGCTTGATCGCCTCCATGATCGGCTGCACCGCGCAGCCGAAATTCAACACGTACTCGGCGCGAAGGGCGCGAATGTTGTGTTTGTATCGCTCGTCCTGAGTGAGGCTCGGCAAGTAGTCCGCCAGCCGCTCGACATCCTGCTCGGTCAGGCGCAAACCGATGTCGTTCAACACGGTCAGCTCCCAGGGATCGTAAGGCAGGTCACTGGCTTCGGTGCCTTCGCGCACTGGTTCGATACCTACTGTGATGACCGGCTTCTCGAACAGGAACGCGTAGTCGAAAATCACCCCCGAGATGTCCGAGATCATCACGTCGCTGCTGGCCATCGCGTCGAAAGGAATCGGCGAAAAGTCCCACTGCAGGCGCGGGCTGTTCGGGAACTGTGCCTGCAACCCTTCGATCAATGCCGGCTCCGAGACCAGGCTTTGCGGGTGAGGACGAATGATCAGGTTGATGTCTTGCTGCGCCAGGCTTTGCAGCAGTTGGCTGCCGTGCAGTTTCAACAAACTGTTGCGCCCCCAGGTGGGTGCGAGCAGAACGGTTTTGGTCGTGCGGGCCTGCTCCGGTGTCAGGTTGCGCAACTGCTCGACCAAATCATCGTAATAGAGGCACCCGCCCATGATCAGTTGCTTGGGTGCCGAACCCCGCAGGTTCTCGAGGAAACGCAAGGTGCGTTGCTGATGCGGACCGTTGATCACCACGGAATCGAAGTAATCAAAGGAATACGGTCGATTGAACGCCTTGTCAGTCGGCGCGTGCACCAAGTGCATGTAGTGTTTCACCTGTTTGGAACGCTTGAACTGCATGACATCCAGACCGGGCGTGGTCGAGATGCACACATCGGCCTTGAGCCTGCCGAGCAGAGCCCAGGCCTTGTGACCGTCGCCGATGAAGCAGGCATTCACACCAGCATGCCCCGTCAGGCCCGGATCGTTGCTGTTGGAAGTCAGGTACAGCGTTTTTATGCGGGCGTTGGCCAGTTGCGCCAACAGCGGCTTGAAGGTGCCGTAATAACGCGTCCCCTCGGAATAAATCACCACCGACCAGTTATCGAGCACGCTGCGCTCGGCGCTGCCGACTGTGCCCTTGGCCGAGCCACTGAACTTGTAGTAGAGGCCTTTGGCGGAGTAAAAAACCGTGGTGACCACCCCGGCAATCAACGAGAAAAGCAGACTGCCAGTACCCGGATCAAGATACAGACCGACATACGGAATCGTCACGGCGTGCTCCAGCAGGATCGTCATTGCAACTTGCTCCAGTTGGCCGGAATCGATACGTCTTCCTTCACTTCATAAATGCTGAGAATCTTGTAGGAATCGGCGTTCTGGCCTTGGGGTTGCCACGGGGTTTCATACAGTTTCACCGGCTCGGTCAGTGGCTTGTAAGTGATGCGGTTGCCGGTGTGACGGTCCACACAACCGCCGATCTCCTGACAGACAATGCCCGGAACGCTGGCATTGGCAATGAACTCACGGCTCTCTTTCGGCGCCCCCCGCGCCCCGAACGGTTTGATTAACAGCAAGTTCTGAAACTGCGAATACACTTCCTGTTTTTCCGCGTCGTGGAAGCCGTCCAGAAGTGGATTGCGCGAAGGCCAGCCGTGGTCCGAGACCAGCACAAACATTGTGTTGTCGTAGATCCCCTGCTGCTTGAACCAGTCCAGGTATTGGGTCACGCCCTTCATCGCGCAATAAAACGTATCGTAGATTTCGGCGGTGTCTTCGCTCTTGAAGGTCTCAAGTTCCTGGGGCGTGGTTTTCAGGCTTTTATTCGGCACGCAGCTCTCATCGAGCTTGAGCACCGCGCGGGTGATGTTGTTGGCCATGAACGTGAAGGTCGGCCCTGGCGCCTGGGTATCGGAAATGCCCGGAAGTGCCAACAGCGAGAAGTAGTTCTCGAGAAACTTGTCTTCACGCTTCCACCAGGACAGTGAGGCGCCCTGCCAGTTTCCGCCGTCGTACACCTGCTCCTTGAGGGTATTGGGCACGGCCTTGTAAATCGAAATGGCCAGGTACTGTTTGAACACCCCCCACAAGTACTCGGTGTGTTTGCTGTACATGTGCTTGTTGGTTTCAAGGCGACCGAGGGTGTCAATCACATGAATGCAATCGCCGATGCGACCTTCGATGAATTTCTTGCAGTCACCACGGCGGGCGAAGCCATACCAGAACGGGTCGACGTATTTAACGCCGTAGCCTTTGGCCGCGAAGTTTTCCGGGTATAGCATGTAGGCCTGGTTGACCTTTTCTTCCAGACTGCCCGGCCGATCATTGATGTTGGCGGCGTTGTAATCGAAGCCGCCAAACACCGCCGGTAGCGCGTTGAACGTCCGGTTGCCGGTGGACACCACGTTGGAATACCAGGTGAAGCCACTCAGGCGTTCAGCCATACCTGCATCACTTTTCAGCAGCTTGGGGATGTAGCCGGCCATGGAGCCGTCAATCATCAACAGCACAATGTTTTTCTCGGTTTTCGAGAAAGAAATCGTTTCTTTGCCGTCGTTACCCGGCGGGGGAATCGCCGCGATTTTCGAGGCCAGCGTGTACCCCGAGAACACTGCGTAGGCTGCGCAGATCAAGACAAAAAGCGTGAGAAACTTGCCCACCTGCTCAGCGAACACTTTCAACACGATCAGCGCCGCCAGCAATGCACCGGCACACACTGCAAAGTCGACGATCACGTGCTCCCGGGAAAACACCAGGGCCTTGGGATCGGAGAACTTGAAGTTGTCGATCATCCCCGCATCCAGGGGCAGGAAGAAGCTGTAGACGATACCCACGATCAACGCCCACACCCCCAGTACCGTCAGGCAGGCCAGGAACCTGCGATGGGCGACCACGCCGATGACAAAGATCAGCGCCAGCCAGGCCAGAAATACGACCGCATGGGTCGCGGCATAGATCGTCAAATAGCCATTGAGGCCGGTGACGTCATCTTCGAAACTGATCAGTGCCAGAGGACTGGACAGAAACACCAGCAGATAAAGCGCCGAGTACGCCAGAAGGAAAAGCTTCAGCGGTTTTTCCCCGGATTGCGCCACGGCGCTCGCCCTTGCGGCATAGGCAGGGCTCGTCGAATTAAGCATTGGTCATCCTTGGAAGTGTCGAGCCGGACCGGGCGACCCGATAGACAATATTTTTCATCAGGGAAAACAGGTTGTTGCAGATCCAGTACAGCACCAGCCCCGCCGGCGAGGTATACAGCAGCACAAAAAACAACATCGCCACCAGCCACGTCTGCATTCGTTCCTGAGCCGAAAGATCACGGCTATACACATAAGCGGAGATCAGGTTGATTACCGTCATGATGATCGGCAGCACATTGATGCCGTTCACCAAACCATCCGGCGCACCGAGATTGGCGATGCCCATGTAGCTCTGTTCCCAGATCGGCGGGTAGTCGCTCAGCAACCCGTAAGCGGCAATGAACACCGGCACCTGGATCAGCAATGGCACAAATCCGCGTAACGCAAAGACCGGGTGGTAATGATGTTGGCGGTACAGCGCCGAGATCATCATGTGCCGCTCGTAACCGCTGAAGCAGCGCTTGAATTCCTTAACTTTCGGCTCCATTTTCGCCCGGGCTTCACGCTCCTTGTTCTGCACTTTTTCTGCAAAGTGATAGATCGGCAATAACGCGAAGTTAAACACCAGACTGAGGATGACGATGGACGCGCCGAAGCTCTGGGTGTGTGTGTAGCTGGTGTCCAGCACCCATTGAAAACAATGGGCGATGGGCAGGATCAAGACCTCATAGAGAACAGCAAACATGGTTCACCTCAGGCCGGAGCCAGCGCCGGGGTGCTGAAAATGTCATTGGCGATTTCCAGGTCCTCGGCGGTATCGACTTCGAACCACTTCTCGTGGGTGACCACGACGGGCTGAATCACAAAGTCGTTCTGGATCAGACTGTCCATCGCGTACTCCAGGGGCGCCTTGACGCCGTGACGCTCGATGGTGGCCTGGATATGTTCGGACAGTGTGCCCACCGCCTGCGCAGTCATCGCAGTGATGTTCACCGTCTTGAACGACGTCAGCAGTGGGAAGTCGGCATCGCGTACCGACTCATGCCGCCACGCGGTGACTTTCTGGCTGTCGATCAGGGCAAAGGTGCCCGTCAGCTCGGGCGAGTAAGGCGCCAGTACTGTCGAGAACTCTTGTTCGCCCAACGTCTGCAATGACGCCAGCGACCGCGTAACCAGCGAATCCTCGACCACCACATCACCCTCGAACACCACCACGTCATGAGCTTGTGGCACGGCATTCAGGCACAGCTTCAGGGAGTAGACCGAACCAGTGCGCGCATAAATCGGGTTTTGCACGAATACCGTCGAGATTTCGGGATGGTTGCTGCGGATATAGCTTTCCAGCACATCGGCCAGGTATCCGACGCCCATGATCACGTTCGCCACGTTGTGCGACTGCAGTTGCGTCAGCAACCGGGTAATGATGGTTTTACCGGCGACTTCGATCAGGCATTTGTTTTTGGACAGGGTCTGATCTTCCAGGCGAGAACCCAGGCCCGCTGCCAGAACAATCACTGAAACAGGGTTTTCCTTTTTCATCTCGACGCTCTCCTTAATTAAATTTGCCGAAAAACCCGGCCAGCCGCTGCATACCCGTTTCCACATCGGCATCGCTCACCGCATAGGAAATCCGAATGCCGCTGGCGTCGCCAAAGCCCGCACCGGACACCACGGCCACCTTGGCTTCAGCCAGGATCAGTTCGACCAGCGCATCGGTGTTCTCAACCGTCTTGCCGTTGTATTGCCGGCCGATAAACCACTGGATGTTGGCGAATACGTAAAACGCACCTTCTGCCTTGACCGCTCCGAGATGTTCGATAAGTGGCAGCGCGTTTTGAATAATCTGCAGACGACGATCAAGGATCGCATTGGCGGTGCTGATGAAGTCCGCAGACTGGTCAAGCGCCTTGGATACCGCCACCTGGGCAACCACGTTCGGATTGGAAGTGGTGTGCCCCTGCAGGTTTTCCATTGCCTTGATCACGTCCGCCGGACCACTCGCGTAACCCAATCGCCACCCGGTCAATGCCATGCTCTTGGAGAACGAGTTGATAATCACCGTGCGCTCTTTCAACGCCGGAATGAGCGACACAATGTTGTGATGCTCCCCGCCATTGCGGATCAGTCGGGAATAGCACTCGTCATAGATAATCCACAGGTCGTGACGGATCGCCAGTTCACCGATCCTGCGTAGCTGGTCCTCGTCATACACGGCGCCGGTCGGGTTGTTCGGCGTGTTGATCAGGATGGCCTTGGTGCGCGGGGTAATCGCTGCGCCGATCAGCTCGGCCGTCAACTTGTAAGCATCCGGTTTGGTGTCGACCAGGACCGGCTTGCCACCCGCCAACTCGATCTGGGTCGGAAACGTGACCCAGTAAGGGATCGGAATGATGACTTCATCACCCGGATTGATCAGCACCATGGCGGTGTTGTACAGCGCCTGCTTGGCACCCGCCGTCATCCCCACTTCATTCCAGGCGTAATCGACATCCAATTGTGCCGAAATATGCGCGGCCAGTTGTTCGCGGATTTTCTTCTCGCCCAGCGCCGGGGTGTAGGCGTTGCACTTGCCCTGAATCGCCGTTATCGCAGCTTGCTTCAGGCTGTCGAGGGTGTCGAAATCAAGTTCGCCAGCGGCGAAGTTGATAATCGACTCACCCTTTTCTTTCAGCTCATTGGCGATGCTGCGCATGCGTGAGGTACTGGGTGCAACAACCTGAGCGTTGCGATCGGCCAAAGACAATTTCTTCATTATTTAGTACCCGGAATGAGTTCAAGGATTTCTTTGATCGACAGACAGTTCGGCTCAACTTCAAGCGTACGCCCCGAAAACAAAATACTGTCGGCCACCGTTCTCATTGCCATGTAAGCCGAACGCAACATATGGTTCGCATAAATAACCACGTTAAAACCTTCGGCTTCCAGCGCCTCGAACGAAATACTCGAATAACTGGTGGGTACGCACACCAGTGGCACCGTTGGATGCTGCTGTCTAAAACGCTTGGCGAATTCGAATATTTCATCGGGTGATTCTTTGCGACTGTGAATCATCACCCCATCGGCGCCCGCTGCAACATACGCATCGGCGCGAGTCAGCGCATCTTCGATACCGGCATCGAGAATCAAACTTTCGATGCGCGCAATAATCATGAAGTCTTCGGATATTTGTGCTTGCTTGCCGATTTTGATCTTGTTGCAGAAGTCCTCGATACTTTCCTGCTGCTGGAATACATCGTTGCCGAACAGCGAGTTCTTCTTCAGCCCGGTCTTGTCTTCGATGATCACCGCCGAGACGCCCAGTCGCTCAAGCGAGCGCACGTCGTAGGCAAAGTGTTCAGGCTTGCCACCGGTATCACCATCCATGATCAACGGTTTGCGGGTCACTTCGAAAATATCGTTGACGTTGCTCAAACGGTCCTTGATCGCAAGCACTTCGATATCCGGCTTGCCGCGAGCGGTGGAGTCCGTCAGCGAGCTGGACCAGAAACCGTCATATTCGCGCGTCTGGCCGGCAACCGTTTGCGATGCATTCTCCGCCAGTATCGCGGAGATCGGATTGTGGGCTTCGAGAAAGCGCAAGCAGCGCTTGTCAGCCAACAAGTTTCTTAGTGTTGCCCTTCTATGATCAGCAGAAACAAACTTCGACACGGATTCACGGCTCATTACTTTTCCCCAGGCAATAGTTGGCAGCAGCATCGAAAAGAAAGTTCGACACTTGAAGCGTACGTTGTTACTTAATTCAAGCCTGGCTAATAACTAGGATACTTATTCATATGATTCCCTTCATCACTGGCCAATCTCATTGAAAGTGCACTAGACACCACCACAAAAAACCACAATCCCCGGGCGAGCGCAATATTTTATTACAGTTTTATTAAAACTTCCCCAGCAGCGTTAATCATGTTCTTTCTCCGCCAAGAAGGTTCGTTTACTTATTATTTCCTGGAACCTCGCTAGAGGCCGCTGCTGCATCCCGCGACCTACGCGGCGCTGTCGGTTTTTTTCACAACACAACATGGCTTAACTTGAGTAGTCGCACCGCGTTGAATAGCTAAACTTGCAAGTCACGCCCTGACTGCTGCGTAATAGCTATCTCTCCCTTGTTACGTTGGGCGCAAGCCAGTGCGCTGAGCGCCAGGCACAGTGCTGCCAACGAATACACCCACACCGGCGGCAGCCATGGCAGCACCAGGCCTGCCAGCAGAGGACCCACACCCGCGCCGATGTCCCGCCAGACGGCATTCGCAGCCAATGCCCGTACCCGTCCAGCTCCGGGATGGCGTTGCGCAACGACCGTCACCACCAGCGGCAACTGCAGCGCGCGCAGCAACAGCACCAGGGTTCCGCCTACCACCAACCAGTGACTGCCAAATCCGACGAGGGCAATCGAGGTCAGCAGCGAAAAGACAATCAACATCCGCGTCGCCCCCCACCGCTGCGCAGCGACCCCGCCCAATGGACTGAACAGCATCTCCGAGACGTAACGCAAAGCCAGAAGTACGCCCGCCACCATCACCGCGTCGCCGCCCGCCATCACCTGTTGCGCCAGTAACGAAAGGCCGATGATAAAAAGCCCGTCCAGGGTCAACCCCTCGATAAACGACCACACCGCCACGCTGTCGGGACGCTGGAATCGACGTGTCGGGCCCGACATGGCATGCGCCGCCGACGGCAACCCGCGCGCCAGCCACAACCCGATCAATGACGTCACGACCATCAGGTAAAAAATCACCCGTGGCCCATAGGCCAGGCAGAGCAGCGCGCCCAACGGCAGGGCCAGCATCGGGCCGGCGGCAATCAGCGCCCGCGAACGCCCGGTGCGGCGCGCGGCGCCTGTGGGTTCGGCGGTTGCCATGACTTGCGTGGACAAGTTCAGTGCGGCGTAGGACAACCCCCAGCCCAGGCGCAACAGCAACAATGCCCAGAACCCGGAAAGCGTCGCATAACCCAATGCACATATCGCCGCTACGCCGGCGGCCAGCATCGACGCCGGGCGATCACCGCGACTCGCATAAAACGCCATGACATAGCGGTAACCGAAAATTCTGACCAGACGGTTGGCTGCCAGCAACACGCCCGCCTGCGCCAGGTTGACGCCAAAGGCCTCAGGCTGCATCGGCAACAGCAGATACAGCAAGGTGTCGGCGGGCAGGCACAGCCCCAATATGGAGGCGGCACGCATCGACGCTCGATCAGTTGCAGGGGTATTTGGGACTGACATTTCATCAACGGCCGGCAAGACAAAGAGCGGCCTTCAGATTGGCGTGAAGCCGTAACGCTGACAAACACTTTAATTGCACCGCAGATGTGACTAAATTAGACACATGATTTCAGACCTCCCCCCCTTGAACGCCGTTCGTGCCTTCGCCGCTGCCGCTCGTTACCAGAGTTTCAGCCGTGCAGCCGAAGAACTGCATGTCAGCCACAGCGCCGTCAGCCGTCATATCAAGCTGCTGGAGGAGCATTTGGGGGTATTGCTGTTCGAGCGCCGAACCCGCCAATCCTTGCTCACGCCCGCCGGCCAGACGTTTTATGAGCACATCAGCGTAGCCCTGACGCAGATCGCTAACGCCGCCACCGCGCTGACCCGTGGCGCTTCATTGCGCAAAGTCATCATCAACGTACGTCCGTCCTTTGCGGTGCGATGGCTGATCCCGCGCTTACCCAATTTCATGGCGCTGTATCCGGACATCCAGCCCGAAGTGGTCACCAGCACCCTGCCGCCTGATCAATCGCGGGAAAAATTCGACGTCGTCATCCGTCGGGGAGATGCCGGATGGTCATCCAATGTTCAACCGCAAATATTGCTGGAAGATGACATGATGCTGGTGGCGGCGCCGTCACTCCTGCAAACGGTGCCGTTGAACAGTGCGCAGGACGTTGCTCGCCACACCCTTCTGGCTGGCAAGACGCGCGCGATGGACTGGAAGAACTGGGCCGAGCACGCCGATATCGCGATGTTGCGCCAGCAACCCATCCTGCAATTCGATCACATGCACCTGGTGTTGCAAGCCGCCGTCGATGGCCTCGGCCTAGCGCTGTGCCCGGCGTCCCTGCTCGGCAAGGACCTGGCGACTGGACGGTTGATCTGCCCGCTGCCTTCCCTGCGCTTGCCACTGACCCGTTATTACTACGGTGTCGCCCGGGAATCTGCGGCCGAAACCCGGATTTTTATTGACTGGATGCTTTCCCTCGCTCATGAAGACACGGCGGGCGTTTCGTCATGAACCTGCGCCCGCCCCTTGCCTCGGTCACCCGGTAACGCCAAATCGCAGGCAAAAAAAAGCTGCCAAAAACGGCAGCAGAAACTTTAAGAACACGCGATGTGTTGACCCAAGCTTAGGCGGCGGATAATGACAGTGTCATGACAGTCGCACGCTCATTGAACCGCCCCTGCCCCGTCATCAGGATGTCATCAACCCCACGGCAGAATCCTCGCAAACCGTCTCCAGCCTAGACGGATGCTTTGCAAGGATTCCCATGAAAGAAGATGCCTCGCTGTTTGCCGCCATCGACCTGGGTTCGAATGCCTTTCGCCTGATGATCGGCCAGTCGGTGCGCAGCCGAAAGGGCTTGATGATTCAGGAAGTCAAAACCTTGCGGGAACCGGTGCGGCTCGCCGAGGGTTTTGAGGGCGGTGCGCTGGACACTTCGGCTCTGGATCGCGGCTGGCAGGCACTGGCCCGCTTCGGCAAAAAATTACGCGGTTTCGAGCCGGGACGAGTGCGAGCGGTGGCCACCAGCGCGGTGCGTGAGGCGGACAATGCGCAGTTGTTTCTGGCCAGCGCAGAGCGGCATCTGGGTTTTCGCATCGATGTCATTTCCGGGGATGAAGAAGCGCGACTGGTGTATGCCGGTGTGGCTCACACCTTGCCCGGGGTCGAGGACATGCGCCTGGTGGTCGATATCGGCGGCGGTTCCACCGAACTGATTCTCGGCCAAGGTTCGCAACCGTTGCTGACCGAAAGCATTGCCATTGGCAGCGGCACCTTGAGTACACGGTTTTTTAGAAACGGTGCTGTTTCCCCCGGCGCCCTGCAAGAAGCCGAACGCTTCGCCATCCTGCAATTTGAAAAAGTCGCTCGGCGCTATCGTGCTCAGGGCTGGCAACAGACCATTGGCTCTTCCGGCACCGCGCGCATGCTGGCGAAGGTGCTCAAGGCCAATCGCCTGAACGACTTCGGCCAGGACGGCATTACCTACGCCGGACTCTTGCGTCTGTCGCTGCTTCTGCTGAAAGTGACCAATGTCCAGCAACTCAAACTCGCCGGTCTGCAACCCCACCGCCAAAGCATCCTGCCCGGCGGGCTGGTGCTGATGCTTGCAGCGTTCAAGGTGTTCGGCATTGCGCAGATGGTGCCGTCCGAGCCAGGCCTGCGCCTCGGTGTTTTGCACGGTTTGATGAGCAAACACTGATCCTGTCCCACACGCACCGCCCGCCCCACGGCTTTTGTTCGGCAACACCGCCGATCCCCGTCCTGATCCCCTCGCCAATTCAGTTCTATAGTTAGATCAAAATCGCTGGCCTTTTCCGCCCGTCGGGTGGTTGCGGCAGCCCCCTTCACAGCCTATGTTGCTTGCGAGCTTTTCCCGCGAACGGAACGCGATCCATCACCAACAAGAGGTGAAGAATGTCAAAGGAATCCCGCCCTGCTGTCCTGGGGCTGATAGGAAATACCCCGCTGGTACAAGTCACTCGCTTCGATACCGGCCCCTGCACACTGTTCCTCAAACTCGAATCACAAAACCCTGGCGGTTCGATCAAGGATCGTATCGGTCTGGCGATGATCGACGCCGCCGAACGTGATGGTCGCCTTAAACCGGGCGGCACCATCGTCGAGGCCACTGCCGGCAATACCGGCCTGGGTCTGGCGCTCGTTGGCCGTGCCAAAGGCTATCGCGTGGTGCTGGTTGTCCCGGACAAAATGTCCACCGAGAAAGTCCTGCACTTGAAAGCCATGGGCGCTGAAGTGCACATCACCCGCTCGGATGTCGGCAAGGGCCATCCCGAGTACTACCAGGACGTCGCCGCACGACTGGCGAAAGACATTCCCGGCGCGTTCTTTGCCGATCAGTTCAACAACCCGGCCAACCCACTGGCCCATGAATGCAGCACCGCGCCGGAGATCTGGGCGCAGACCGAACATGACCTGGATGCGATCGTGGTCGGCGTTGGCTCGGCAGGCACCCTGACCGGACTGACGCGGTTCTTCAAGCGCGTGCAGCCGGATCTGGAAATGGTCCTGGCCGATCCGGTTGGCTCGGTGATGGCGCAATACAGCCGTGACGGCTCGCTGCCGACCCCCGGTTCGTGGGCGGTCGAAGGCATTGGCGAAGACTTCATTCCGTCGATCACCGATCTCTCCAGCGTTCGCCACGCTTACTCGATCAGTGACGAAGAAAGCTTCGATCACGCTCGCCAATTGCTCAAAGCCGAGGGCATTCTGGGCGGCTCATCCACCGGCACCCTGCTCGCCGCAGCATTGCGTTATTGCCGCGAACAGACCGAGCCGAAACGCGTGGTGAGTTTTGTCTGCGACACCGGCACCCGCTACTTGTCGAAGGTTTACAACGACCAGTGGATGACCGACCAAGGCCTGTTGCAGCGCAAGGGCTATGGCGACCTGCGCGATCTGATCGCCCGGCGTTTCGAGGACGGCCGCGTCATCAGCGTCGGTCCAGACGACACGTTGCTGACCGCGTTCCAGCGCATGCGCCTGGCGGACGTTTCGCAACTGCCAGTGCTGGTTGAAGGCAAGGAACTGGTCGGCGTGATCGACGAATCAGACATTCTGCTGGCCGTTCACGAAGATGCCGCCCGCTTCAGTCAATCGGTCTCCAGCGTGATGACCGACAAACTGCAAACCCTCGCCCCCGGCGCGCCTCTCGCTGAACTGGAATCGGTGCTCAGCCGCGGCCTCGTCGCCATCATCGCCGACGCTTCAGGCTTCCATGGCCTGATCACCCGCACCGACATGCTCAACCAATTACGGAGATCCCTCGCATGAGTCAGCACGACAAAAACACCCAAGGCTTCGCGACCCGGGTGATCCATGCCGGGCAAGAGCCTGACCCGACCACTGGCGCTCTGATGCCGCCGATCTACGCCAACTCCACCTACCTGCAAGACAGCCCCGGTGTGCACAAGGGGTTCGATTACGGGCGCTCGCATAACCCGACGCGTTTTGCCCTTGAGCGCTGCGTGGCGGATCTGGAAGGTGGCACCCGGGCGTTTGCCTTCGCTTCCGGGCTGGCGACGATTTCCACGGTGCTGGAACTGCTCGATGCCGGTTCACACATCATTTCCGGCAATGACCTGTACGGCGGCACCTTCCGGTTGTTCGACAAAGTGCGCCAACGCAGCGCCGGGCATCGTTTCAGCTACGTCGATCTGACTGACCTGTCAGCGTTCGAAGCATCGCTGCAGGACGACACGCGCATGGTCATGGTCGAGACGCCGACCAACCCCTTGTTGAGCCTGTCGGATCTTGCCGCCATTGCGCGCATCTGCCGGGCGCGCGGCATCATCACTGTCGCCGACAACACCTTTGCCAGCCCGTATATCCAGCGGCCGCTGGAGTTGGGTTTCGACATCGTGCTGCACTCGACCACCAAGTATCTGAACGGCCACTCCGATGTCATCGGCGGTATTGCCGTGGTCGGGCAGAATGCCGAGCTGGCGGAACGTCTGGGCTTTTTGCAAAACGCGGTCGGCGCGATTTCCGGGCCGTTCGATGCATTTCTGACGTTGCGCGGTGTGAAAACCCTGGCGCTGCGCATGGAGCGCCATTGCAGCAACGCACTGGATCTGGCGCAGTGGCTCGAGCAGCAGCCGCAGGTCAAACATGTCTACTACCCGGGTCTGGCATCACACCCTCAGCATGAATTGGCCAAGCGGCAGATGCGCGGTTTCGGCGGGATGATTTCCGTGGACTTGAACACTGATCTGGCCGGCGCGCGACGCTTTCTTGAGAACGTGAAGATCTTCGCTCTGGCCGAGAGCCTGGGCGGCGTCGAGAGTCTGATCGAGCACCCGGCGATCATGACCCACGCCACGATCCCCCCTGAAACCCGCGCAAAACTGGGGATCGGCGATGGGCTGGTGCGTTTGTCCGTGGGTGTCGAAGACATCGAAGACCTGCGCGCCGATCTGGCCCACGCACTCAAGCAGATCTAGTCCTGCAAGAACGACAAAGCCCGCACGATGCGGGCTTTGGTGTTCGAGTAGGCGGCCAGCGCTGGTCTCTGGCTTACAAGGTTTATCAGGCTTCTCACAGTACCGGGCTAATTTGAAAAAGTAGTGCCTCGGCTGCTTCACACGGCGTAAGGGCTGGATCTCAGCGCGGAGATCTTTCTAACCGTGTACCCTTCGGAACGCGCCCCGCGCCCCCTTGCTATCCGATTGCGCATCAGTCTGCGTCTTCACCTACATCTTTGAGCCTAGCAAACGCACGGAAAACCGGGTTGGCGTTTTTAGACTGATTTCCTTCTTGCCCCTGCCTGCAAGGAAGTGAAACGACTATCGCCCATATCCTTGTCATCCCGCAGGATGGGCAGCGAATGCCGATCTATACTTCTCCAGTTGCGTTTCCAAGCGATCGAAATCATCGACACCCGTGCGCCAGTCGGTGCACCCGTGCCAATTGCCAAACAGCTTGACCCGAGTCAGTGAGTCGAACGCCAAAAATCTAACGGCGGGCATTGCCCAATTGCGGTGTGGCTGATGGGTCGTGGAGAAGATCATGAAACACAAGCTTTTGTCAGGCGTTGTATTAGCGGTAGCGACTACGATTGCGGCGCCCGGGATCTGGGCAGCACAGCCGCAAGCAGTGGCTGCGGATGGGTCGGATCGTGTCGGCGCCGGAGCTGTTGCGGCGGACGGCGCTGACCGTGTCGGCGCCGGGGCTGTTGCGGCGGACGGCGCTGACCGTGTCGGTGCCGGGGCTGTTGCGGCGGACGGCGCTGACCGGGTCGGTGCCGGGGCTGTTGCGGCGGACGGCGCTGACCGTGTCGGCGCCGGGGCTGTTGCGGCGGACGGCGCTGATCGGGTCGGTGCCGGGGCTGTCGCGGCGGATGGCGCTGACCGTGTCGGTGCCGGGGCTGTTGCGGCGGACGGCGCTGACCGGGTCGGTGCCGGGGCTGTTGCGGCGGACGGCGCTGACCGTGTCGGCGCCGGGGCTGTTGCGGCGGATGGCGCTGACCGTGTCGGCGCCGGGGCTGTTGCGGCGGACGGCGCTGATCGCGTGAACGCTAACCGCCTCGCCTATTCCCGCGCCGGCGTCGGTTCCGACCAAGTTGCCTCGGCACTGATGACGGGCAATTATTCCGACCAGTTCAACAGCCCGCAATAACCCCTCCCTGGACCCAGCGGGCAGCTCCGATGAGCCGTCCGTTCGGCGCCGCACTAGCACATTTGTGCTAATCGACCGCTCTGCCGCCCGGCGCTATATTCCCCCGCAACCCCCAATGTTCCTAAACACTGCCGCTTGGCGGTGCTCAGGATCGTTGTGCTCGGAAATCAGAACAACACCAAGGAAGAAACACCATGAAACTGCATGCACACCTCAGCAAAATCGTCGCCGTCGGTGCCCTGCTCCTGGGCACCACCGGTTGCCAGACCATGAAACCCACCGAAGCCAGCATGAAAGAGCGCGCCCAGACCGTCATCGGTAAACCGGTCTCGAAAATCGACAACATCCGTAACGACAGCACCCTCACCTACTACACCGCCCACACCCCGGCCGGTGAATACAACTGCCAGTTGCCCAGCGGCGCAATCATCGCCGTGGCGAGCATGGGCATCATGAAGCCACCGCTGTCATGCCTGCCGAAAGGTGCCTCGCCGCTTCCATTTCAATAATGCCTCTTCCTCGGTAAAGGACTACGTTCCGTCATGAAAACCCTGATCGCAACTCTCACCCTCGCCTCCCTTTTTTTGACCGGCTGCGCCACACCAAAACAATGGGAAGCCACTGGCGGCAGCAAGAACGATGGTGTCGTCCAGGTCTCCTACGAGCTGGGCCAGTTCGAAAGCGGCCAGACCAGCGCCGAACAAGGCCTGACCGTCGCTGTACAGCGCTGCAAGACCTGGGGCTACAAAAACGCCGAGGTCACCGGTTCGGAGAAAAACATCTGCCGCACCATGGGTCAGTACAACTGCCTGCAAACCACCATCACTCAGGATTACCTCTGCAAGCGTTGACTCAAACCTGCTCGACCGGCTCGGTTTGCCGGTCGCGCAGGGCACGCAAGGTCGCGCGCAACTCGACCGGGCGTACCGGTTTGGACAGGATGGCAATTTGGCGGTCGTGCAAGGCCGCCTGTATTTTTTCAATGTCATGCCCGCTGATGATCACTGCCGGCACCACCCAGCCGCGTTGGCGGCGCACCTCGTCAATACACTCGATACCAGTGGCATGGGCGCCAAGATCATAATCGGCAACAATGATGTCGCAATCGGTGGTCAAGTCCTGCCCCGTCAACTCGGCCTGCACCACGCAGCCCCAGCGCTCCAGCAACGCCGATGTCGCCATCAATACGTTGCGATCGTCCTCCACCAGACACACCTTCAGCCCGGTCAACAGGCCGACCTGGCGCGCTTCATCGCGATTGACCGATAGCTGCGGCGGCGCAGTCGTGGGCAGCCCCGACATGATGACAGCCGTACCCCGACCGATTCGCGAGCGCAACGCGACATCAAGATCAATCAACTGCCCCAGGCGCTTGACGATCGACAGGCCCAGCCCTACACCTTCGACATCTTTGTCACGCACTTGGCGAACCCGGTAGAACTCCTCGAATACCTTTGGCAAATGCTCTTCGGCAATGCCGCTGCCCTGATCGTAAATCACGATAGCCAGCCCTGCTCCGCGCGTGCGCACACCGATCAGCACCGGCCGCTGCGCACCATATTTGAAACAGTTGGAAAGCACGTTCTGCACCATGGTCGCGAGCAGCGACGGATCGGTTCGAACCCAGTAACGACAGGGTCGCAAGCGCAGTTCCACGCCAGCCCAACGCGCGGCTTCGGCATTCTCGCGGATCAGATCGGCAAGCCATTCGCCCAGATTCAGGGTTTGCAGTTTTGGCAGAATCCGCCCGTTATCGAGGGTGTACAGGTCGAGAATCGAGCGGAACAACTGCGATACGTTCAGCAGCGAACGGTCGATGTTGTCGACCAGCCGCCGCTCCTCATCCCCCAGCCTCGACTCACGCAGGCACGCGGTAAACAGGCCGATGGAGTGAATCGGCTGACGCAAATCATGGCTGGCCTGGGCGAGAAACCGCGACTTCTCCAGATTGGCCGCGACCGCTTCCTCGGAGGCCTTGCGCGTGCGTTCCAGCAGCAGGTGCGCGTAGAACGGGATCACCGTGCTGGTGATCATCAGCATCAACACCATGAACGGTTGCGCCTGCCACACCGGCGTCAGGCGATAAACGCAGAGCAGCGCCAGCAACGCCAACACCGTGGCAATCGCCAGATAGCGCGAGCCGTATCGCATGCCGTTGCCGAGGTTGACCCAGATGATCACCGCATAAAGCGGCAACGCCGCTTCGCCGCCAACCACCAGCCCGAAACAGGTGCCGGTGTAATCGTGAACCATGGCGAAAATCCGTCGTGCCGGGTAATGCCCCGGCCAGCGCACAATCGTCTGACGCAGCACAATCGAGGCCAGCAAAAACAGACAGATATACGTGACCACAGGCAGGTAGGTATCGAAGCGTTGGCCCGGCAAAAAACCCAGTACACCGATATAAACCACGGCAATGCCAGCGATGATAATGCGCAGGTTGGCCTGGTCGAGTTCGGTGTTTTTCTCGAACTTCATCGTTAACGTCCTTGTGCCGCAATCGTCATATTCGGAATGAGCCTACAGGCAATCCAAGCGCCCAATGCTAAGGTGTTTGCCAAGAACAAGCCTGACTCAGGGAGGGTCACGCCATGACATGCCGAATTATCATAGCCGACGATCACCCGATGTTTCGCGAGGCCATGCTGCGCACTGTCCAGCGCCTGCTGCCCGACGCGAGTATCGAAGAGGCTGGCGACCTGGCCAGCGTAATGGCGCTGCTGCCCTGCGGTGACGAGCCGGACACGCTGATTCTGGATCTGCGCTTTCCCGGACTCACCTGCGTCAGCCAGCTCGCTGAACTGCGCCGACGCCTGCCGCGTACCACCCTGATCGTGGTGTCGATGGTCGATGATGAAACGTTGATCAGTGAAGTCATGGCCGCCGGCATCGACGGTTTCATCGGCAAGAACATTGCCCCGGGCGAGATTGGCCAGGCGATCCTGGCGATTCGTGAAGGCGAAGTGTTGGTGAAATTCGCCCCGTCAGGCCTGCTGCCGCTGGAGACCGGCACTGCCCTCACGCCCCGTCAGCAGGACGTGTTGCGATTGATCGCCCAAGGCAAGACCAACAAGGAAATCGCCCGTGAACTGGATATTTCACCGTTCACGGTGCGGATTCATGTCTCTTCGTTGCTGCGCACGCTGAACGTGCCATCGCGGGCGGCTGCAGCGGTGCGTTATTCCGGGGTGGGTGAATGACCTTTTATCGATTACTGGCGTTTGGCATGGAGTTCGCCATCACGACCTGACAGGAAGTTTCGGCCATAACCGTAGTTTCAAGCGCGCGCAACGGCTGCACCGGACTACCGCTGGAGCAGATGCGCCAGCGCTCCTTCAGAATTTTTCCGGCACACGTTTGAAGGGGTGATCCAGCTCCTGATAGTCACCGGGTTTTTGGCGTTTGGGCAGAATCACGGGCTCACGCTCGACTTCCTTGTACGGGATGCGGCTGAGCAGATCGGTGATGATGTTCAAGCGTGCCCGGCGCTTGTCGTTCGAATCAGCCACTCTCCACGGGGCGTGTTCGGAATCCGTTGCCGCAAACATGGCATCACGAGCCCGTGAATAGTCGTACCAGCGGCTGTAGGACTGGAGGTCCATGGGCGTCAGTTTCCAGATCTTGCGCCCGTCCTGGATACGCGCTTGAAGGCGTCGGGTCTGCTCCTGCTCACTTACCTCCAGCCAGTACTTGAGCAGGATCACGCCGGAATCGACGATGGCACGCTCCACCGCCGGGACAGCATTGAGGAAACCGTCCACCTGCTCTTCACTGCAAAATCCCATTACACGTTCGACGCCGGCACGGTTGTACCAACTGCGATCAAAAATCACCACCTCGCCGGCGGCCGGCAAGTGTGGAAGGTACCGTTGAATATACATCTGACTTTTTTCGCGATCAGTCGGTGCCGGCAGCGCTACGACACGGAAGACCCGCGGACTGACACGTTCGGTCAGCGCCTTGATCGTACCGCCCTTGCCTGCACCATCGCGACCCTCGAAAACGATGCAGATCTTGATGCCCTTGGCCTTGACCCATTCCTGAAGCTTGACCACCTCGATATGCAGGCGGCGCAACTGCTCGAGATAATCCTTGTTTTTCAGCTTTGCCGGTGCAATGGCGCGGTGTTTGGCGGTTTTTTTCTTGTCCTTGTCTTTTACCTTTGCCATAACCCAACACCTCATTTAATCGTCGGTAGCTGAACAGCGTAGGTGCAGAGGCGGTTTTAGGCCAATGACGCCGCTCTTCTCGCCCTCTACGACCTATGGGTCTACCTGCGCCATCAGTTCCGGCACCGATTCCTTCCGTTTGGCATAACGCTGCGCCAGCACCGCACAGACCATCAGTTGAATCTGGTGGAACAGCATCAGCGGCAAAATCAGCACGCCGATGGTACTGCCGGCAAACAACACCTGAGCCATCGGCACGCCGGTAGCCAGGCTCTTTTTCGAGCCGCAGAACAGAATGGTGATGCGGTCTTCCTGACTGAAACCGAACGCCTTGCCCAGCAGCGTCGATGCCACCAGCACCAGTGCCAGCAAGATGCAGCAGACCAGCACCAGGCCCAACAGATCAACGACTGGAATCTGACGCCAGATACCCTCGTTGACCGCCTCGCTGAACGCACCGTAGACCACCAGCAGAATCGAGCCCTGATCGACAAACTTCAGCCAGTTCTTGTTACGCCCCACCCACGCGCCAATCCAGCGACGGGCGATTTGACCGGCAATGAATGGCAGCAGCAGTTGCATGCTGATTTTCAGGATCGCATCGAGGGTCGAACCGCCGTCGCCATGCACATTGAGCAGCAGTGTCACCAGTAACGGCGTCAGGAAAATCCCGAACAGGCTGGACGCCGCCGCGCTGCAAATTGCAGCCGGAATATTGCCCCGCGCCAGCGAAGTGAAGGCAATCGCCGACTGCACGGTGGCGGGCAACGCGCAAAGGTAAAGCATGCCCATGTACAACTGGTCGCCGATCAATGGCGACAGCAGCGGTTTCAGCGCCAGCCCCAATAGCGGGAAAAGGACAAAAGTCAGGCCGAACACCAACAGGTGCAGGCGCCAATGGCCCGCACCGGCGATGATCGATTCCCGCGACAGTTTGGCGCCGTGCAGGAAAAACAGCAGCGCGATGGCAATGTTGGTCAGCCAGCCGAAGCCGACCGCGACCTGACCGCTGGCGGGCAGAAAGCTGGCTAGCAGCACGACGCCTATCAGCGTCAGGGTGAAATTGTCGGGGAGGAATCTTGGGCGCGTCATGATGTGTTTATCCGGGGGTTGCCAGTGCGTGACGACGACTCTAACGTGACAGCCAATTACCGACTAACGCCGAAGAGCCTTCAGATGCCGCCTAAAGGACATGACAAAAGTATCCGGCGCAGTATTCCCGGGCTGCCAAGCCTGCCACGCCCGCTGTACGGACGCACCGAATCGTTGCCCAATCGCGCTCTGACCCGGCGCCACAGTCATCCTTGGGTGCAACTCTCCTACGCAATTCAGGGAGTGCTTGAGGTGCAGACCAGCGCTGGGCGGTTCGTTGCGCCGCCGGAGCGCGCGGTGTGGATTCCGGCCGGCGTACCGCATCGGGTATTCAGCTCGCCACATACCGAGATGCGCAGCCTGTACATCGATTGCAGCGTCGTCGGTTGGGCGGTTGAGCATTGCCATGTGCTCGGCGTCAGCGATTTGCTCAGGGAACTGATCCGTGCGTTCAGTCAGGTGCCGGTGGAATACGACCAGAACGGCGCGCATGGGCGCCTTGCGCAGGTGATCCTCGATCAACTGGTCGATGCCCCGCACATCGACCTGATGCTGCCGTTGCCGCAGGACCCGCGCTTGCGGCAGATCTACCAAAGCCTGGAGCAACGCCCGGAACAGCAAACCACGCTGAGCCACTGGAGCGAGAAACTCGGCGTCACCGAAAAAACCCTCACGCGTCTGTTTTTGCGCGACACCGGCCTGACCTTCCGCGCCTGGCGCCAGCGCCTGCGCCTGCTCGGCGCCCTGACACCGCTGGAGAAAGGCGAGCGCGTCACGGACGTCGCGCTGGCCTGTGGTTATGACTCGACGTCGGCGTTTATCGCGGCATTTCGTCAACAGTTTGGGGAAACGCCGGGGGAGTTTTTTCGTTGAGGCGCCAAACATGTTTTCCAGAAAACGAGCAAGCATCGGGTTGCCACTTTACCCTCCGACACTTCGGTTTTATCGAACTCTGACCAAGAAATAAACGATTTTTCTTTGCCACAAACTCGTCGTTAGCATGGCCTCGTCTGACCCTCTTACAACCAAAGACAGGGAGCGTGACATGCCAGCCACGAACATCAATATCGGCGAACCCTGGATGTGGGGTGCCTTCATCGTCTTCGTTCTTGCCATGCTGGCATTGGATTTGTTTGTGTTCGGGGGGCGCAAGGCGCATCGAGTATCCGTTCGCGAAGCCTTGGCCTGGGTCATTGCCTGGTGCTTGTTGGCCCTGTCGTTCGCAGCCCTGCTGTGGTGGTATCTGCACGGCACGTTCGGCGGCGAAATCGCCCGACAGAAAACCCTGGAATTCCTCACCGGTTATCTGATCGAGCAATCGCTGTCGATCGACAACATGTTCATCTTCGTAATGATCTTCAGCTACTTCGCAGTGCCGCCGGAGTTGCAGCGCCGAGTGTTGCTGTACGGTGTGCTTGGGGCAATCGTGATGCGCGCGGTGATGATTTTCGCCGGTGTGTGGCTGGTCTCGCAGTTTGAATGGCTTCTGTATGCCTTCGGCGTGTTCCTGATCATCACCGGGATCAAGATGCTGGTGTTCGCCGATCAGCAGCCGGATCTGGAAAAAAATCCTTTATTACGCTGGGTGCGCGGGCATCTGCGCGTCACCAGCGGTTTTCATGGCGAACGGTTTTTCGTGTTGCAGAACGGCGTACGCTGGGCGACGCCAATGTTCCTGGTGCTGGTGCTGATTGAGGCCAGCGATCTGATGTTTGCGGTCGACAGCATCCCGGCGATCTTCGCCGTCACCACTGACCCGTTTATCGTCTTCACCTCGAACATCTTCGCGATCATGGGCCTGCGCGCGCTGTACTTCCTGCTGGCGGACATGGCCGACCGCTTTCATCTGCTCAAGTACGGTTTGGCGATTGTGCTGGTATTCATTGGCGGCAAGATGACCCTGATGCCGTGGTTTCACATGCCGGTGGAGTGGTCGCTGGCGGTGGTGGGTGGTGTGATCCTGGGGTCGGTGTTGTTGAGTCTGCTGCTGACCAGAGACAAAAAGCCGGAGAACCAGTCACCATAAGCCCCTGTACGAGTAAGCCTGCTCATTTCCCGGTAATCAGCTCTGCTTGTACCCGCGCACTTCATCAACGCCACGGTTAGCCAACTGGTCAGCCCGCTCGTTGCCGTGATGGCCAATGTGTCCGCGCACCCACTTCCACGTGACCTTGTGGCGGTTGACCTGCTCATCCAGCTCTTTCCACAGATCAGCGTTCTTCACCGGTTCCTTGGCAGCGGTTTTCCAGCCGCGCTTCTTCCAGTTGGACATCCACTCGTTGATGCCCTTCATGACGTACTGCGAGTCGGTCACCAGCAGCACTTCACATGGTCGCTTCAAAGCTTCAAGGCCGCGAATGGCGCCGAGCAGTTCCATGCGGTTGTTGGTTGTGTTGGCTTCGCCGCCCCACAACTCCTTCTCAACGCCCTTGCACACCAGCAAAGCACCCCAGCCACCCGGGCCAGGGTTGCCCTTGCAGGCGCCATCGGTGAACAGTTCTACGCTATCGACGCTTTCGCTCATGCCAATCTATCCAGAAAAAATACATGCCTCGCCAATCGCGGATTGACGATGACCGCGGCCGGAGCAGGTCCGGCCACTGTAAAAAAGAAGGTTTACGGTTCGATGCGGCGGCGGTTGACCTTGGCCATCGGCAGCGGAATCAGTTTGCCCATCGGCTCGCGACGCTCCTGACGCAGGGGCCGCAGCCCGACCACAATCTTGCGCGCCACCAATAAATAGAAGCCGCCGCCCGACAGTTGCCAGTCACCGGCCTTGCGTTCCCAGCCGGCCAGTCGGGCCTGCCACTTGGGCGAAGCAAGCGGCGGACGATAGCACCCGAAGCGGCGTTTCTCCAGCGCAAAACCCAGCAGATTGAGCCAGTCGGCGACCCGCGACGGCGAGATGCAACGGGCCTGGCGCAACGCATCATGGGCGAATACATGACGCAGGCCCCAGGTGCTCCATGGGTTGATTCCGATGATCAGCAGGTGCCCGCCGGGGCGCACGCTGCTCGCGGCTTCGCGCAACAGGCCATGGGGCGACAGGCAGAAATCCAGACCATGCTGCATGACCACCACATCGGCGGCGTGTTCGCTCAATGGCCACGCCTGCTCTTCGCAGACGATTTCGACACCCGGCAGCGGCGCACCGAGCCGCACATTGCGCTGCACTTGCGGTGCCGACGGCGGGGTGTCGGCCGATGGGCCGTAATGCACGAGATAGCCGCCAAAGAAGCGGCCCAACTCGTCTTCGAGCATGCGCCGCTCTTCATCCAACAGAAATTGCCCGAGCGGGCCCGACAGCCATTCACGGGCGGCGCTGATCAACGCCAGCCAGTCCGGATCAGCCTGAGCGAACGCTTTATCGGTCATGTCATTCTCCAACGCGCCAGGAACTACTAAGATGCGCCAATGTTTTCCGCTTGGCGAATTCCGACGATGATACAGATCAGTGCCCTGCCCGCGTTCACCGACAACTACATCTGGTTGTTACAGGATCACCGTACCCAGCGCTGCGCCGTGGTCGACCCGGGCGATGCCGCGCCCGTACAGGCTTGGCTAGCGGCGCATCCAGGCTGGGTGCTGAGTGACATCATGATCACCCACCATCATCATGACCACGTTGGCGGCGTCGAGCGCCTGAAGCAGGCCAGCGGCGCGACCGTTTATGGTCCGGCCAGCGAAAACATCCCGGCGCGCGATATTGCCCTCAAGGACAACGACAAGGTCAGCGTGCTCGGCTGGGACTTCGATGTCTATGCCGTGCCCGGTCACACCTTGGGACACATTGCCTATTACCACCACGGCCTGCTGTTCTGCGGCGACACGCTGTTTGCCGCCGGGTGCGGCCGGTTGTTCGAAGGCACCCCGGAGCAGATGCATCATTCGCTCGGCCGTCTCGCCGCCTTGCCAGAAGATACGCTGGTCTACTGCACCCATGAATACACCCTGAGCAATCTGAAGTTTGCCGCAGCGGTCGAGCCGGGCAACCCGGACATTGCCGCCCGTCTGGAAAAAGTCACCCAGCAACGGCAAAACGGTGTCATGACCCTGCCCTCGACCCTGGCCCTGGAAAAGCTTACAAATCCGTTTTTGCGCACCACTGAAACATTAGTTACACAAAAAGTGGACGAACGGGCAGGCGCTCAAAACCGGGCGCCGAGTGAGGTTTTTGCGGCTCTGCGGGCATGGAAAGATACGTTCTAAGTGCCTCGACGCCGGGTCCAAAAATTCTGAATGGTTGACCGCAGGGGGTGCGCTTTCTAGAATCGCCCGACATTTTTGCCCGGAACTTACTTCCAGCCAATGTCGTCATCCATACGTAAGTCCGTCAATTCAGACGCATTGACCCGCTTGGCGCAAGCCATCGCGGTGGCTGTGTCCGCCACGCTGGCGGGCTGTTCCAGCCATGCTCCGCAGACTGAAGCGACGCATACGCCAAACATTGCTGCGCGAGCCAAGCAGAAGCCGATCTGGCTGACCGAGAAGCCCAGCCCACAGGTTCCCCAGGACATCTGGGAACGCATGCGCCAGGGTTTCCAGCTGCAGGAAGGTCTGGGCGTGAACCCGCGAATCGAGCAGCAGCGCCTGTGGTTCGCCAGTAACCCCTCTTTTCTCGAGAATGCCGGTGAACGCGGCAGCCTCTACATTCATTACATCGTCGAACGCCTCGAAGAACGCAACATGCCGCTGGAACTGGCCCTGCTGCCGGTGATTGAAAGCGCCTACAACCCGATGGCCTATTCCCGGGCCAACGCGGTGGGTCTCTGGCAATTCATCCCTTCCACGGGACGTTACTTCAACTTGCGTCAGACCCGCTTCTACGACGGTCGTCGCGACATCACCGCCTCGACCACCGCGGCGATGGATTACCTGACCCGTCTGCACGACATGTTCAACGGCGACTGGCTGCTGGCGCTGGCGGCTTACAACGCCGGTGAAGGCACGGTCAGCCGCGCCATCGAGCGCAACGAGAAGCTCGGTTTGCCGACCGACTACTGGAACCTGCCGCTGCCGGCGGAAACCCAGGCGTACGTGCCGAAGCTGCTGGCGCTGTCGCAAGTGGTATTGGCGCCGGAAGCCTACGGCGTGAACCTCAACCCGATCGCCAACGAGCCGTACTTCCAGGTCGTCGAAATCAACCAGCGCATGGACCTGTCCAAAGTCGCTGCCGTTGCCAACATCGATGAAGACGAACTGTTCCAGCTCAATCCGGCCTTCAAGCAGCGCACCACCATCGACGGCCCTCAGCATTTGCTGGTGCCGACGTCCAAGGCGCAACTGCTGACCGCCAGCCTGCAAACCATGCGTCCTGAAGAGTTGATCAGCCCACGCTCGCTGAAACCGGTGTTCGACGGTGCCGATCCAAGCGAAGTGGCACAGCTCAAGCGCGCCTATCGTGTGAAGCGTGGCGACAACCTCGGCTCCATCGCCAAGGCCAACAAGGTCGAAGTGAAGGATCTGCAACGCTGGAACAAACTGAGTGGCAAAAACCTCAAGGTCGGCCAGACGCTGGTGATGCAGGACACCACCAAGCGCACCCCATCGCGCAACAGTGGCCGGGTCAACACCGTGATCGCGGCCAACAGCAAGACCAAAGGCAAAGCCGACAGCGCGCAGCAGACCCAGTACAAGGTCAAGCGCGGCGACACGTTGTATGTGGTCGCCAAGCGCTTCAACGTTGAGATGCAACATCTCAAACGCTGGAATCCGGGTGCCGGAAAAGCGTTGAAGCCTGGGCAGATGCTCACGGTTTATCAGCCGCACTGAGTAGAAACCGAAAGATCGTCCGATCGCGGCCCGAGCCTTCGGCAGCACCTGCATTGATCCCTGTAGGAGCTGCCGAAGGCTAGGGCCGCGATCGGACGATTTTTTTTTGCATTAACACTGCATTAACCGCCTATCTTTTTCCTGTCCATACAAGCTGTTACTGTACGGCCCACAAAGCCCAAGCCGCCTGGATCGGATCTGACTTGAAGCGTCCCCTCCTCCTGTTCCTGATCAGCCTGGCCTTGAGCTCACCCGCAAGCGCGACGATTACCGAAAGTCACGGTTATGCGCAGTTCGGCACGCTCAAGTACCCGGCCAGATTTACCCATTTCGACTGGGTCAACCCGCAAGCGCCCAAGGGCGGTACGTTGCGGGTGATGGCGTTTGGCACCTTCGATACGGTCAATCCGTACACGTTCAAGGGCAGCAGCCCTGTATCCACCGGGAATTTTCTTCAGTACGGCATCAACGAACTGAACGAGCCGCTAATGGTCGGCACCGGCCAGTACTCGCCGTCCGGCGATGAACCGGCCTCCAGTTACGGCTTGATCGCGCAATCGGTGGAGTACAGCGAGGATCGCAGTTGGGTGGTGTTCAATCTGCGCCCTGAAGCACACTTTCACGATGGCACGCCGATCACCGCCTACGACGTGGCGTTCTCCTATCGCCTGCTGCTCAAGGAAGGCCACCCGCTATACCGCACGGCGCTACAGGAAGTGCTGCGGGTCGACATTCTCAACAAACAGCGCATCCGCTTCGTGCTCAAGCGCTCCGGCAATCCCCTGTTGATCCTGCGCCTCGGTGAGTTGCCGGTGCTGGCGCAGCACTATTGGAAGGATCGCGACTTCAAGGCCACGACCTTCGAGCCGCCGCTGGGCAGTGGGCCGTATCGCATTACCTCGGTGACGCCGGGTCGCCAATTGATCTTCGAACGGGTCAAGGACTACTGGGGCAAGGACTTGCCGGTCAATCGCGGCAAGTACAACTTCGATCGCATGGAGGTCGAGTTCTACCGCGACAGCGACGTGGCATTCGAAGCGTTCAAGGCCGGTGAGTTCGACATCTACATTGAGCATCAGGCCAAGAATTGGGCCAACGGCTACAACTTCCCGGCCGTGCGCCGTGGCGAGGTGATCAAAGCGCAGATCCCGCATCAGATTCCGACCCAGAGTCAGGGCCTGTTCATGAACACCCGGCGCGCAACCTTCGCCGACGTCAAAACCCGCGAAGCCCTGGGCCTGATGTTCGATTTCGAGTGGACCAATCGCGCGCTGTTCAGCGACGCCTACAAACGCACCACCAGTTACTACCCCAACAGCGAATTCAGCGCCAGCGGCGTACCGGTCGGACATGAATGGCTGATGCTCAAGCCGTACAAGGACCAATTGCCGGCCAAACTGTTTACCAAACCGTTCACGTTGGCGCAGACCGACGGGCGCGGCATCCCGCGGGAAACCATGCGCAATGCCCTGGCGCTGCTGGCAGAGGCTGGCTGGAAGCTCAACGGTCAGCGCCTGCGCAACGCCGCCGGCCAGCCACTGAGTTTCGAACTGCTGCTGGTCAACCCGAACCTGGAGCGTATCCTTCAGCCGTATATCGAGAACCTCAAGAGTATCGGCATCGACGCCCGCCTGCGCACGGTAGACCGAGCACAGTACAAACAACGTCTGGACCAGTTCGATTTCGACATGATCCTGATGACGCTCAACCAGACACTCAGCCCGGGCCTTGAGCAATGGCAGTACTTCCATTCCAGTCAGGTCGGGGTCAAGGGCAGCAAGAATTACGCTGGCATCGCCAACCCGGTGGTCGATCACCTGCTTGAACAATTGCTCGCCGCGCAAACCCGCGATGAGCAGGTCGCCGCCGGCAAGGCCCTCGACCGCGTGCTGCTCTGGCAGCACTACATCATTCCCAACTGGTACATCAATTATCACCGTCTGGCCTACCGCAACCGGTTGGCCTTCGTCACCACGCCGCCCTACACCCTGGGCCTGAGTGCGTGGTGGCTGAAGTCTTCGGAGAAAGATCAATGAAGCCTATCCGCGCCCTGCTCCTGCAGGCCAGCGGCATGCTGTTCGCCGGGCTGGCCTTGGCCGCCCCGCAACACGCCGTGACCCTGTACAACGAGCCGCCGAAATACCCGGCCGATTTCAAGCATTTCGATTACGTGAACCCCGACGCGCCCAAGGGCGGGATCTTTCGCCAGGCCGGGTTCGGCGGGTTCGACAGCCTCAACCCGTTCATCAGCAAAGGCGTGCCGGCCGATGACATCGGACAGATCTACGACACCCTGACCAAGCACAGTCTCGACGAGCCCTTTACCGAATACGGCTTGATCGCCGGCAAGATCGAAAAGGCCCCGGACAACAGCTGGGTACGGTTTTACCTGCGACCCGAAGCACGCTTCAACGATGGTCACCCGGTGCGCGCCGACGATGTGGTGTTCAGCTTCCAGACCCTGACCAAGGAAGGCTCACCGCTGTTTCGCGGCTACTACAACGATGTCGCCGAAGTTGTCGCTGAAGACCCGCTCAAGGTACTGTTCAAGTTCAAGCACACCAACAATCGCGAACTGCCGCTGATCCTGGGTCAACTGCCAGTGTTGCCAAAACACTGGTGGGCCGATCGTGACTTCAGCAAGGGCAATCTGGAAATTCCGCTGGGCAGCGGCCCGTACAAAGTCACCGAAGTGAAGGCTGGCCGCTCGGTGCGCTACGAGCGGGTCAAGGACTACTGGGGCAAGGATCTGCCGGTCAATCGCGGGTTCTACAACTTCGATACGATGACCACCGATTACTACCGTGACAACACTGTCGCGCTGGAAGCGCTGAAAGCCGGACAGTTCGACTACTGGCTGGAAATGACCGCCAAGAATTGGGCCAACGCCTACAACGTCCCGGCGGTGACTGAAGGTCGCCTGATCAAGGAATTGATCCCCAACAGCAACCCGACTGGCATGCAGGGTTTTGTCTTCAACCTGCGCCGCCCGGTGTTCCAGGATGTCCGAGTACGTCAGGCGCTGGGCCTGCTGTTCGATTTCGAATGGACCAACAAGCAGTTGTTCAACGGTGCGTATACACGCACGCGCAGCTACTTCGAGAACTCGGAAATGGCCGCCACCGGATTGCCCGACGCTGACCAGGTGGCGATCCTCGACCCGTTCCGCAGCAAACTGCCAGCGCAGGTATTCAGCGAAGCCTTCGAGAACCCGAAGACCGACGCCAGCGGCATGATCCGTACCCAACAACGTGAGGCCTACCAACTGCTGCAAGAGGCTGGCTGGAAGATCGTCGACGACAAAATGGTCGACGCCACCGGCAAACCGGTGGTCATTGAGTTCCTGCTGGCGCAGACCGATTTTGAACGCGTGCTGTTGCCGCTCAAGCGCAACCTCAGCGACCTTGGCATCGAACTGGTGATCCGCCGTGTCGACGTCTCGCAGTACATCAACCGCGTGCGTTCGCGGGATTTCGACATGATGGTCGGCAGCTTTGCGCAGTCCAATTCGCCGGGTAACGAACAGCGCGAATACTGGATGAGCGCCGCCGCCGACAAACCGAGCAGTCGCAACACCATGGGTTTGAAGGATCCGATCGTCGATCAACTGGTCGAGAACCTGATCAACGCCGATTCACGCAAAAGCCTGGTGGCCCACGCCCGAGCGCTGGATCGCGTGTTGCAGTGGGGCTATTACGTGATCCCCAACTGGCACATCAAGACCTGGCGCGTGGCGTACTGGAACCACATCGGCCATCCGAAAGTTTCGCCCAAGTACGACATCGGCACGAGCACCTGGTGGGTCAAGCCCGATGCCAAACCGGCAATAGAAGTCGAAACCAAACTGCAAGCCGACCCTGCGGGCACGGAGTAATCAGATGCTGGCGTATATATTTCGGCGACTGCTGCTGATCATCCCGACCCTGTTCGGCATTCTGCTGATCAACTTCGTGATCATCCAGGCTGCGCCCGGTGGCCCGGTAGAGCAGATGATTGCCAAGCTGGAAGGCTTCGAAGGCGCCACCAGTCGCATCGCAGGCGGCGGTGCCGAGGTGTCGGTGGCCGGTTCCTCTTATCGCGGCGCGCAGGGGCTGGACCCGGCGCTGATCAAGGAAATCGAGCACATGTACGGGTTCGATAAATCGGCCCCGGAACGTCTGTGGATCATGGTCAAGAACTACGCCTCGCTGGACTTCGGCGACAGTTTTTTCCGCGACGCCAAGGTCATCGACCTGATCAAGGAAAAGATGCCGGTGTCGATCTCGCTGGGCTTGTGGAGCACGCTGATCATGTACCTGGTGTCGATCCCGCTGGGGATCGCCAAGGCCACGCGACACGGCAGCCATTTCGACGTCTGGACCAGTTCGGCAATCATTGTCGGCTATGCGATCCCGGCGTTTCTCTTTGCGATTCTGCTGATCGTGGTGTTTGCCGGCGGCAGTTATCTGGACTGGTTCCCGCTAAGGGGCCTGACCTCGAACAACTTTGATGAGTTAAGCCTCGGCGGCAAGATCCTCGATTACTTCTGGCACTTGGCACTGCCAGTGACCGCACTGGTGATCGGCAACTTCGCGACCATGACCCTGCTGACCAAAAACAGCTTCCTCGACGAGATCAACAAACAGTACGTGGTCACCGCCAAGGCCAAGGGCCTGACCCGCCATCGCGTGCTCTACGGTCACGTGTTTCGCAACGCCATGTTGCTGGTGATTGCCGGATTCCCCTCGGCGTTCATTGGCATCTTCTTCACCGGCTCGTTGCTGGTGGAGGTGATCTTCTCCCTCGACGGCCTGGGCCTGATGAGCTTCGAAGCGGCGATCAACCGCGATTATCCGGTGGTGTTCGGCACCCTGTTCATCTTCACCCTGCTCGGGCTGGTGGTGAAACTGATCGGCGACCTCACCTACACCTTGGTCGATCCGCGCATCGACTTCGAAAGCCGGGAGCATTGAGATGAACCTGTCCCCTCTCAACCGCCGCCGCTTTGAACTGTTCAAGGCCAACAAGCGTGGCTGGTGGTCGCTGTGGCTGTTTCTGATTCTGTTCGGCCTGAGCCTGGGCGCCGAGCTGATCGCCAACGACAAGCCGCTGGTGGTGCACTACGACAACAGCTGGTACTTCCCGGCGGTCAAGCGCTACCCGGAAACCACCTTCGGCGGCGAATTCCCGCTGGAAGCCAACTACAAGAGCCCGTACATCCGTGAACTGCTCAAGGCCAAGGATGCGTGGGTGTTGTGGGCGCCGATTCCGTACAACTATCAAAGCATCAACTACGACCTGAAAGTCCCCGCCCCTGCCCCGCCCTCGGCGGACAACTTGCTGGGCACTGACGATCAGGGCCGCGATGTGTTGGCGCGGGTGATTTACGGCTTCCGCATTTCGGTGCTGTTTGCCCTGACGCTGACCGTGCTGAGTTCGATCATCGGCGTGATTGCCGGGGCCTTGCAGGGTTTCTATGGCGGCTGGGTCGATCTGGCCGGTCAGCGGTTTCTGGAGATCTGGTCGGGTTTGCCGGTGCTGTACCTGCTGATCATTCTCGCCAGTTTCGTCCAGCCGAATTTCTGGTGGCTGCTGGGGATCATGCTGCTGTTCTCGTGGATGAGCCTGGTCGACGTGGTGCGCGCCGAGTTCCTGCGTGGCCGCAACCTTGAATATGTGCGAGCTGCACGGGCGCTGGGCATGCAGAATGGCGCAATCATGTTCCGCCACATCCTGCCCAACGCCATGGTCTCGACCATGACCTTCATGCCGTTCATCCTCACCGGCGCCATCGGCACCCTCACCGCTTTGGACTTCCTCGGTTTCGGCTTGCCGGCCGGCAGTCCGTCGCTGGGTGAACTGGTCGCGCAGGGCAAATCCAACCTGCAAGCGCCGTGGCTGGGCATGAGCGCGTTCGCTGTGCTCGCGCTGATGTTGAGCTTGCTGGTGTTTATCGGCGAGTCCGCTCGCGATGCCTTCGACCCGAGGAAGTGAAATGAATCAGGACAATCTGATCGAAGTACGCGACCTCGCCGTCGAATTCGGCTTTGGCGAGCGCATACACCGGGTGGTCGAGGGCGTCAGCTTCGATATCAAGCGCGGCGAGACCCTGGCCTTGGTCGGTGAATCCGGCTCGGGCAAATCGGTGACGGCGCACTCGATCCTGCGCCTGCTGCCCTACCCTTTGGCGCGGCATCCGGCCGGAAGCATCAACTATTCCGGGCAAAACCTGCTGGGCCTGAGCGAAAAGACCATCCGCCACATCCGTGGCAACCGTATCGCGATGATCTTTCAGGAGCCGATGACCTCGCTCAACCCGCTGCACTCGATCGAGAAGCAGATCAACGAGGTGTTGGGCATCCACAAGGGCCTGACCGGCAAAGTCGCGACCAAACGCACGCTGGAATTGCTGGAGATGGTCGGCATCCCGGAGCCGCACAAGCGCCTCAAGGCCCTGCCCCATGAACTGTCCGGCGGCCAGCGCCAGCGCGTGATGATCGCCATGGCTCTGGCCAACGAGCCGGAACTGCTGATTGCCGACGAACCGACCACTGCACTGGACGTGACCGTTCAGTTGAAAATCCTCGATTTACTCAAGGAACTTCAGGCTCGATTGGGCATGTCGCTGCTACTGATCAGTCACGATTTGAACCTGGTGCGAAGAATTGCGCATCGCGTATGTGTCATGCAGCGCGGTTGCATCGTCGAACAGGCATCGTGCGAAGAGCTGTTCCGTTCGCCGCAGCATCCGTACACTCGGGAATTGCTCGGCGCGGAGCCCAGCGGAGGCCCGGCGACCAATAAAATCGGGGCGCCGCTGCTTGAGGTCGAGGACCTGAAAGTCTGGTTCCCGATCAAGAAAGGCCTGCTCAAGCGCACGGTGGATCACGTCAAGGCAGTGGACGGCATCAATTTCAGCCTGCCTCAGGGTCAGACCCTGGGAATCGTGGGGGAAAGTGGTTCCGGCAAATCCACGCTGGGTCTGGCGATTTTGCGGCTGATCGGCAGCAAAGGCGCCATCCGCTTTGAAGGCAAGCAGCTAGACTGCCTGACGCAGAACGAGGTGCGCCCGTTGCGTCGGGAGATGCAGGTGGTGTTTCAGGACCCGTTTGGCAGCCTGAGCCCGCGGATGTGCGTGAGCGACATCGTTGGCGAAGGCCTGCGGATTCACAAGATGGGCACCGCCGCCGAGCAGGAAGCGGCGATTATTGCGGCATTGAAGGAGGTAGGTCTGGATCCGGAAACCCGGCACCGCTACCCCCACGAATTTTCCGGTGGGCAACGGCAACGAATCGCCATTGCCCGGGCTTTGGTGCTCAAACCGGCGCTGATCCTGCTGGACGAGCCGACTTCGGCGCTCGACCGGACGGTACAGCGGCAAGTGGTGGAGCTGTTGCGTTCACTGCAAGCCAAGTACAACCTGACGTATTTGTTTATCAGCCATGACCTGGCTGTTGTTAAAGCGCTGAGCCACCAGTTGATGGTGGTCAAGCATGGCCAAGTGGTCGAACAGGGAGACGCGCAAAGTATCTTTGCCGCCCCCCAACATCCGTATACACAGCAGTTGCTGGAAGCCGCTTTTTTGGCACCAGCCACTGCGCAATAACCTGAAAGAGGAGCAACACATGGGTTTTCTCGCCGGTAAGCGCGTACTGATCGTCGGTGTCGCCAGCAAGCTGTCCATCGCATCCGGCATCGCTGCCGCCATGCATCGCGAGGGCGCTGAGCTTGCCTTCACTTATCAGAACGACAAACTCAAAGGTCGTGTCGAAGAGTTCGCACAAGGCTGGGGTTCGAGCCCTGAGCTGTGCTTCCCGTGCGACGTGGCCAGCGATGAAGAAATCGCCAAGGTCTTCGAAGAGTTGAGCAAGAAGTGGGACGGCCTGGACTGCATCGTCCACTCCGTTGGCTTCGCCCCGGGCGACCAACTGGACGGCGACTTCACCGAAGCCACCACCCGTGACGGTTTCCGCATCGCTCACGACATCAGCGCCTACAGCTTCGTGGCCCTGGCCAAAGCTGGCCGCGAAATGATGAAAGGCCGCAACGGCAGCCTGCTGACCCTGTCGTACCTGGGCGCCGAGCGCACCATGCCGAACTACAACGTCATGGGCATGGCCAAGGCTTCGCTGGAAGCCGGCGTGCGTTACCTGGCCGGCTCCCTGGGCCCGGACGGCACCCGCGTCAACTGCGTATCGGCTGGCCCGATCCGTACTCTGGCAGCCTCGGGCATCAAGAACTTCCGCAAGATGCTGGCCGCCAACGAAGCGCAAACCCCACTGCGCCGCAACGTCACCATCGACGAAGTCGGCAACGCCGGCGCCTTCCTGTGCTCCGACCTGGCGTCGGGCATCAGCGGTGAAATCATGTACGTGGACGGCGGCTTCAATACCACCGCCATGGGCAACATCGAAGAGTGATCTTCGGTTAGCCGATAAAAAACCCGCCGATTCAGGCGGGTTTTTTTTGCTCGCAAAAAACTCATTACTCAACGCATACATATGTACCGCCAGCCGCTTTCCTTGCCGCTCGACAATCCACTCCAGCAAGTCTTTTTGCTGCTTACTGGAGAACACCCATGCCCCCTCAGCCAGCCCTTGCACCTGACGAAAAGCACGAACCTGCCATGGTTCAAATCGTGATCAAAGAGCTCTCGGCGCTCCCGACCGCAACGCCGGAGGTCGCACTCGCGCGAACCCTCGATATCCCTCGCAACAGCCTGCTGCGTGAATGGATGGAGCTCTACTGGGTCAGCCTTGATCGCTCGAGCTTTCTCGATTGGGCCAGCACGTTCGACATCGACCTGGACACCCTCAGCCTCAAAGGTGACACGCTGCACGCCTCGACCCTCAAGGACGGCGTCCTCACCACGCGCACGTTCACCCAGCAAGATGACTCCCTGTGGTGGAAAGTCGCGTTTCCGCCCTTGTCCATCGCCCGCAAAATCGACCCCGCAGGACTGGGTCTACCCTCCGTCGGCGGCAAATCCGCCAACCCGCTTTGCCTGATTCCCCGGGCGCTCGTGCTGGCGTTTTACGGTTATCCCGAGCCGGAAAACCGTATGCAGGCTCAGGTGATCATCGATGAGCTAAAAGCCAGCGGATTCGCGCCGATCGCAAGCGACGCGCACACGACGTCGGCAGTGGTTGCCGAGCGCAACGCGCAAACGGCCGACTACCAGGTTCTGGCTACCGCGCTCGAGCAGTCGATCAATACCCTAAGACAGAACCAGCCCTTGCAGTTGGACCTTACCCGCGTACGTCTGCGTCACGGATCCTGGCTGACCACCCTCATGCACCGTGGGACGACGGCCATGATGGCACTGGTTCACAATGAGGCGTTTCTGACCTTGGCCGCAGATGCCACGCCCTTCGTGACCTGCCGTTACTCATTGAAGGAGCAGATATTTTCGTTCACTTGCAACGATGGTTCGATCATTGAACACCCACAAAGTCTGTTCGATGACGGTCTGCCAGACGACTCATTGGCTGAGCTGATAAGCGCAGCAGGAAAACTGAGTTGCGTCATCGCCAGCGATGAGTTTTTCAACCTCGATCAGCTTCTTGAGTGTTACGGGTTTGAGATACCCGCCACCCTCGACGCCGCCCGCGACTTGCTCACTCGACTGCGACAGCACAAATGGCCGCCCCTGCCCTACGTCAGTGAACACATCCAGACGCGCAAGCTCATCCAACGTTACAAGCGTGCTTTTGCGAATGTTGAGGACTTTCGCAATATCCATTTGCTCCTTGAAGTACTGGCCTGGAACAAGGAGGCAGGTGCCGAAATCGACCTCTACTACCTCAGTGCGCCAGACCCGGAATCCGCATTGGGCGAAAAGACAGTGACGGGCAAACAACGATTGCTGAGTTTCAGAGATAGCAGCGAATTTCAGCGGCTCTTGAAGGCTAACCAACTGCCCGCCGACAGCCCGCTGCTTCTGACCCGTTCAGGTCATGTCGGCACACCAGGGAAGAAAAAGAACTGGGAGGACCTGACGACGCAGGTAGAACAAAACAGCACGCTCAAAACCAAACGCGATGAACTTCGGCTGTTGGCCGACAAGGCCGGCGGCGCCTTGCGTACCAACGGACTGGTGACACTCAAGCAAATGATGGGTTTCTACGAAATCCCGCTGCCTGCAAACGCGCAAGTCGCCGGGATCATCGCGCAGTGGATGAAACCCTACCAGTTGCTCCCCCCAGGCTTTACGAATCACTGGTACATGCTCGGCTCCCCCGGTAGCGGCTCGCCGGGCCTCACCGCCGAGCGACGCAAGTTGATCATCGACGCCAGCGCAGCATTCCTGGCGCACACTTGCGTTGCATTGATCGATTATCTGAGCGAAGGCGTGGTACCTGATCTGAGCGCCACAGTGCTGCAAGCCAAAGCCGATTCGCTGCTCAGCCAGATACTGATTTCGCCACGTGCGCATCAATTGGGCAATCGTCTGCTGGAAAAGCTTGATCCTGAAAAATGGAAGAAAAAGGAAGACATAGCCACCAATCGTGAGTATCTGTTACTGACTGCCTTGATCCTCAGTCTCGATCCTCTGGCAGGCCAGCAGCCAGGCAAGGTGATCGATCAGCCGCTCAATGACAGCTTTTTTTGGGGTGAGTCGTACAAGGATGTCCGACGCTTTATCGATGGGCAATTCGCGCTGCATCGCATCAAGCAGAAAACCCTGGCGACACATCTACTGCTCTCAGGTATCGCTCCGGAATTTCTGGTCCGCGGCATCCCCGCTTCACTCGCCTACATGACCGCGCACTCATGGGTGAAGCTCAAACAAGTGGTGCTCTTCATCGAAAACCACGCCCCCGGCATGACCCGTTTGATGAGTTACAACGAAATCATGACACTGTCCGCCCTGCCCATGATTCCCCACCTGCAGGAGTTCCGCTCGAAGAAAGCACCCGTCTCTCTGGTAGCCGATTGGGCCATTGCCAGAGGCGTGATTCAACGCGACTCGGTCCAGACGGATGCGCTCTATGATGCCGCCACACTCAATGCAGCCGACAATGCGTTTGTCCTGCATGGACAGAGGATGTTCACCCATACCGAGCTGGCCTTTCGCGCACCCTTCGCAACACCGTACACCGTTGCCCTGCAAGATCTGCGCAAGGTGTTTCCTGACGCGTTGTACCTGGAAGAAAGGTGCCTGATATGGCTGCCCAAATGCAGGAAAGAGTCAGCCACACCGACCGCGCCTGACGCGGCGCCGACCGAAAAGTATTCGCTGGTCGAGTTGCACATGGCGCAGAAGCTGACCACTGAATGGAGCAATTGGAGCTCGACACTCCCGCAAGTGCAGCTATCGCTGCTGGCACCGTCGTTTGACCAGCTCACGTCGGTTGCCGGCGCGTTCCTGGTGCAGCTCAAAAGCCGACTGGAACGAATGAAGGACGCCTACGTGGCCCTGATCAAGGAATCGTTCTGTGAATTACCGCTTCAGCAACGACTCGATCTGGAGACCGGCCCACTGGGATTCTTCGCCCTGCATCCGGTAACAGCACAACCCCCGGGCCAGGCTGTCGCAGATAAGCAGAATCCGGCGGCTGGATTGTTTGCCATGATCGTCTCCTGCCAAAGTGAGCTGCCACGAATTTACGAGATATTCATTCGAGAGCGAGCCGTTCATCTACGTCAGGACATCAACTATTCCACGCTGGTGTCGGCATCCGCGAAAACGACCAGCACAAGCCTGCCATTCGACGCAGAGACGTACCTGCAAGGCGCAACGGCAAGAAGCCCAGGCACCTGTCGTGGCCAGATCAAAAGAATCGAAATCGAGCAAGGACAGTTGGCAGTTGGCGCCTATCAACAAATCCCCGCAACATTCACGTCATCAAGAATCCAGACGATTGCCAGCACAGCAGTAGAACGCCTGTTCGCCGTTCAACAGGCCTCGGCCCTGGAACGGGCCAACCGTGCGATCGAGCTCCAAGAAGCTGAAGGTATTCATCAGGCCTGGATGGCGTTTTTTCAATCCATCCAGGCATCGACCGTTTGACTTTGAACCACAAAGCCCCGATCAGATGCGCTTCAAGGCCTGTTTATGGGCATACATCGCTCCATCTGCATCTGCCAGCAGTCGATCCACCGTGTCATGCCGCTGCGGGTCATATTCGATCTGGCCGACGCTGAAACGAATGGCATAACCACGGTGCAACGTAGCGTTGCGCTCTTCGAGGATTTCCTTGAGCCGCGCCATGATCGCCGTGGTTTCGATATGACTGGAGCCGGTCAGCAACGCCACAAACTCATCGCCGCCCAGACGCCCGACCACATCACTTTCGCGAAAGGCAATGCGCAGCACATCAGCGAAGGTCTTCAATGCACCATCGCCCTCGGCATGGCCATAGAGATCGTTGATCTGCTTGAAGTCATTGAGGTCGAAAAACAGCAAAGTGGCCGGCCGGTTCAGCCGCGCGCAGGCGTCCAGTGCATGCTGGGCCAATTGCTTGAAACCGCGACGATTGGAGAGCAGCGTCAGCTCGTCCATGCTCGCCATTTGCACGGCCGTCAGCTCTTGCTCGGCCATCTCTGCCAGATCACGCAGCAGCGCGCGCTCTTCGTCGTCGAGTTCGCGGGGTTTGGTGTCGATCAGGCACAGCGTGCCCATTTTGTTGCCAGTAGGCACGGTCAGTGGATAGCCGGCATAGAAGCGAATGTGCGGCTCGCCGGTCACTAGCGGATTGTCGTGAAAGCGCTCGTCCTGGCGGGCATCAGGCACCAGCAACAAGTCATTCTTGAGAATGGCGTGGCCGCAGAAAGACACGTCCCGCGAGGTTTCAGTGACATTCAGCCCGACACAGGACTTGAACCACTGACGATCCTTGTCCACCAGCGTCACCAAGGCGATCGGCACATTGAACAGACGCTTGGCCAGTCGCGTGAGTCGGTCGAAACGCTCTTCGGGAGCCGAATCGAGAAGGTCGAGGCCGTGCAGCACTTGAATTCGCGCGGCTTCATTGGCGGGTTTTCCGGGAACCAGCATCACACACTCCATCGAGGTCAGTGGCCCTTAGAGTAGCCTGATTCGCCGCCCGGTCACACCGTCAACTCCCGGCCACCGGACATGGCCCGCCAGCATCAGCCCAGAGCTTGAACTGGTTCACGAATAGGTCGTGCGGCACCGGCACCGGCGCACGCCCTGTTCCGGGATTCCAACCCCAGAGCACCAGTTTGTCCTCGCTGACGTGTTTGATCAGCGCGGCAAAATCGCGGTCACCGTTGCTGGAACGGTCCTTGATCATTGCGCACAACTTGTCCGGCGGCAGGCCGATCCAGGCCATTTTGTGCGCGGCCGGTGGCAGGCTCCAGTGCGGCGCGCCCGGTGGTGCGTGGGGGCCGTAACTGGCCGGCGGATTGCTTTCGGCATGACAGGTCGCGCAGGGCAAACCGGCGGCGCCTTTGCCGTCCATGCCGCGCACCACGTTCATCGCGTGTGGCGTGCCGGCATCGAACTGCAGCGGTGAGTCCCCGGGGATGTGGCAGTTCTGGCAGCGCGGGCTCTGGAAAACTTTCTGAATCGTGCCGAACGCCTTCAAGGCTTCCTGATCCTCGGCGAACAAGTCTGAGGCGTAGCCGCCCAACCCAAGCAAAACCACCGTTCCCAACAGCAGATGTCGTTTCATCTCACACCCCCGACAGTTGCAGCGGCAGCTCGCGCAGGCGTTGCCCGGTCAAGGCAAACAGCGCGTTGGCCACCGCCGGCGCGGTCGGCGGCACACCGGCCTCGCCGATGCCGCCGGGTTTCTCGCTGCTGGGCACGATATGCACCTCGACCACCGGCATCTCGTTGAGCCGCAGCACCTGATAATCGTGATAGTTGGACTGCACCACCCCGCCGTTCTTCAGCGTGAGCTTATTGTGCAGCGCCATGCCCAGGCCGAAGGTGATGCACGACTCCATCTGCGCGGCGATGCTCTGCGGGTTGACCGCGATCCCACAATCCACCGCACACACCACCCGATGCACACGAATGGCCAGATTGTCCTGCGAGACCTCGGCCACCTGCGCCACATAACTGCCGAACGACTCGTGTACCGCCACGCCCAAGGCATGGCCGTCAGGCAACGGCGCTTTCCAGTTGGCCTTCTCCACCGCCAGATTGAGCACGCCGAGATGCCGCGGATGCGCCTTGAGCAGCGTGCGTCGATATTCCAGCGGGTCCTTGCCCGCCGCTGTGGCCAGTTCATCGATCAGCGATTCCATGACAAACGCGGTATGGGTATGCCCCACCGAACGCATCCACAACACATTGATGCCGGTCTGCGGCGAGTGCAGCTCGACCTGATGATGGGCCAGGTCTTTGACGTAAGGGCTGTCGGCGACGCCCTCGACCGAGGTCGGATCAATGCCGTTCTTGACCATGGTCGCTTCCATCAACGTGCCGGTCATGATCGACTGGCCGACCAGCACATGCTGCCAGGCCAGCGGCAGCCCATCGGCGCCAAGGCCGACACGCGCCTGATGCAAAAACATCGAACGGTAGTAACCGCCGCGAATGTCGTCCTCCCGCGACCACACGGTTTTCACCGGCATGCCTGCCGCTTTCGCCACCTCCACCGCTTCGGCGACAAAGTCCGAGGTTGGATTGGCCCGCCGGCCAAAACCGCCGCCGAGGAATTCTGTGTGGATTTCCACTTGCTCGGGTTTCAGCCCGGTGATTTTCCCGGCGACCATCTGATCCAGCGTCTGAAACTGCGTACCCGTCCAGATCTCACACTTCTCGGCGCTGATTTTTACCGTGCAATTCAAGGGCTCCATCGGCGCATGGGCGAGATAAGGCACGCTGTATTCGACGTCGACTTTCTTCGCCGCTTTGCTGAAATTACCCTTGGCATCCCCGGCCTGACTGGCCGAAGTGCCCGGTGTCGCGGCCAGTTTGCGAAAGCTCTCGAGCAGTTTTTCACTGCTCAGATCCGCGTGCGGCCCCAGATCCCAATCAACCTTCAGCGCGTCGCGACCGAGCTTCGCCGCCCAGTAATGGTCAGCGATCACCGCCACACCGGTCGGCACTTGCAGCACTTTATGCACGCCCGGCACCGCCAGCGCCTCGGCGCCTTCGAAGGATTTGACCGTGGCCCCGAACGCTGGTGCGCGGGAGACCATGGCGGTCATCAAGCCTTCAAATTGCACGTCCATGCCGAACTTGGCGCGACCGGTGATTTTCTCCGGGGTGTCGAGGCGTTTGGTGGGTTTGCCAATGACTTTCCAGTCCTTGGCTTCCTTGAAAGTGATCGACTTTGGATCCGGCACCGGCAGTTGCCCGGCGGCGTCGGCCAATTCGCCATAAGTCGCGCGTTTATCACCCGCGATCACCACGCCCGATTCGGTGCGAATCGTCGAAGGCGCCACCTCAAAACGCTTGGCCGCCGCTTCCACCAGCATCTGCCGCGCCGTAGCACCCGCCAACCGATAGCGGTCGAACTCCATCCAGGTTGACGTCGAGCCACCGGTAATCTGCATGCCGCCAAAACCGGGCATGCCGTAATCCGCTGCCGAGGCCGGCGAATGTTCGACACGTATTTTCGACCAGTCGGCATCCAGCTCTTCGGCGATCAGCATGGTCAGGCCAGTCCAGATGCCCTGCCCCATTTCCGAATGGCCAAGCAGCACGGTGACGCTGTTATCAGCGGCGATACGCAGAAAGGCGTTCGGCGCGAAGACCTTGCCTTCATTCTCTGCCGCCAAAGCAAAACGATGGGCACCGGGCACGACAAACGCCACCACCAGACCGCCGCCCAACATGGCGCTGCCCTTGAGAAAACCCCGACGCGATACGGGACTGTTCATGGTCTATCTCCCCGTCAGGTTCAACCGATCTCGGACGCACGTTTTACCGCGGCACGAATTCTTGGGTAGGTGCCGCAGCGGCAGATATTGCCGGAGAGCGCCTGATCGATATCGCTGTCGGTGGGTTTGGGAATCTTCGCCAATAAAGCAGCGGCGGACATGATCTGCCCGGACTGGCAGTAACCGCACTGCACCACATCAAGTTCGGCCCAGGCTTGCTGCACCGGGTGCGAACCGTCCGTGGACAAGCCTTCGATGGTGAGAATTTTCTGCCCATGGGCGACGGCGGTGGCCGGGGTGATACAGGATCGCAACGGCGCACCATCGACATGCACGGTACAGGCGCCGCACTGGGCCATGCCGCAGCCGAATTTGGTACCGGTCAGGTGCGCGACATCGCGCAGGACCCAGAGCAACGGCATGTCCGCGGGGACATCGAGCTCCTGATCCTTGCCATTGATATTCAAGGTCAGCATCGGGAAATTTCCTCAGACTCACGGTGTTCTGAAGGGGCGTTGCTGCGGCCATCAATACCTGCGCGCGCCTCGGCTTATCCCTTTCAGCTAAGCGTAATTTGCGTTTTAGGCCAGATGCGGCGACCACCGGTCATGCAGATGTCGGCTTTAATCCTACAGTTGATAACGGCTCTCACCCGAGTGAGCGCGAGGGCACACTGTCATGCAAACCGAACCTCTACTTTGATCAGGAGTAGCGAACATGGGATTTGTCACCACCAAAGACGGCGTCGAGATTTTCTACAAGGACTGGGGGCCCAAAGACGCGCCGGTCATCCACTTCCACCACGGCTGGCCACTGAGTTCGGATGACTGGGACGCGCAGATGCTGTTCTTTCTGGGGCAAGGCTTTCGGGTGATTGCCCATGATCGCCGGGGCCATGGGCGCTCCAGTCAGGTCTGGGATGGCCACGATATGGATCACTACGCCGATGATGCCCTGGCCGTGGTCAACCACCTGGGCGTGAAAAACGTCGTGCATGTCGGCCACTCCACTGGTGGCGGCGAAGTCATCCACTACATCGCCCGCCATGGTCAGGACAACGTCGCCAAAGGGGTGCTCATCAGCGCCGTGCCGCCATTGATGGTGCAGACCGAGAGCAATCCGGGTGGTTTGCCGAAATCAGTGTTCGATGATTTGCAGGCGCAACTGGCGGCGAATCGGGCGCAGTTTTATCGCGATATTCCGAGTGGGCCTTTTTATGGCTACAACCGGCCGGGGGCCACGCCGTCGGAAGGCATCATCGCCAACTGGTGGCGTCAGGGCATGATCGGCGGCGCCAAGGCGCATTACGACGGCATCGTGGCGTTCTCGCAGACGGATTTCACCGAAGACTTGAAGAAGGTCACCGTGCCGGTGCTGGTCATGCATGGCGAGGATGATCAGATTGTGCCGTACGAAAACTCGGGGCCAATGTCGGCGAAACTGCTGCCAAATGGCACGTTGAAGTCGTATCCGGGGTTTCCGCACGGGATGCCGACGACTGAGGCGGAGACGATTAACGCGGATCTTTTAGCCTTTATTCGCGGCTGAGTTGAACAGCAGCCATCCACTTCCCCTGTGGGAGCGAGCCTGCTCGCGAAAGCAATCTGTCAGTTGCACTTGAGCTGAATGACCCACCGCTTTCGCGAGCAGGCTCGCTCCCACAATGGGTCCACTATTGCTCTGTGCGCTCTGTGCCTTCACGGTCACGTTCGTAATGGTGAGCCAGTGGCAGCGCCGGTAGCCACGCCTCACGGCGAATGGTCCAGAGCTCATAGGTGGGCTTGCACTGGTTCGGTTCATCGAGCGACCCGACGTTGACTTCCACTTCATCTGCCGACCGCGTGAACACCGGTGAACCGCAGCGCGGGCAGAAAAAGCGCCCGTTATAGTCACGGGTTTCGCCGATGACCTTCAACGCATCCTCGGGAAATATGGCCGAGGTACCGAACAGCGCGCCGTGGCGCTTGCGGCAGTCGAGGCAGTGGCAGATGCCGACGCGGTAGGGCTGGCCTGATACTTCGAAACGGACATCGCCGCAGAGGCAACCGCCGGTGAATGGGTTCATGTTGCACCTCCTCCTTCCGCCATCCGACATTTTTCATGCATAAACATCATTCTCTGAGCGCGTTTAAATGACACGCCGCGTTACGCCATACAGGCTACAACACCTTGCGCCGTTACCTACGCGTACGCCAGAATCCGCCGGCTTGTGCGCTTAGCCCTCGACCTCTATCGTTTCCCTGCCACTGCCGATCAGTGGTCGGGTTTAGTAGCCCGATTGGTATTAGTAAGTGCATGAGCACCATTCAGTCAGGTAGGTCGTTTTCCTGCACTTGATGGTGGTTGTGCGCAGGGCGCTCTCGGGCGCGCCGGTCTTGCTAATTCCACCGGTCTACTAACCTGCGCACAGCCGCCACCCTTCTTTTAGTAGAGAACGGTTGCGGCCCTACTTTAGGAATTAGATATATGTTCAAAGTTACGCCAAACCCACCACACACCGATCCAATCCCCCACGACCCCGCGCTCGACCCGCAAAAGGTAAAAGAGGCAACCGATCGCGCCCTCGACTACTACCTCAAGCCCGAAGACCTGGCAGCTCCGCCAGCATCGCCCAAGTTTCGCCCCGTCTTTCTCGTCGACCCCACGCTGGATGACGAAACCCTGCTGGTCGAAGCCTGTGAATCGCTGTCATACGCCCATGCCATGGCCGGTAACATCGCTGACTCGGTGGGTGGCCCGGAGCGTAAACCGCTGCTGGCGCTGCAACAGGTGATCATGTTGAACGAGCTGTTGGTCAACCGATTGCTGGATAAGCTGCGCCTGCCGCGTTAGGTACCCGACGGATCGCCATGCAGGGCCAGTGCATCCTGCATGGCGATCTTGAGTCCGGCGTCCATACTGATTTTTTGCAAACGGCATCCTCCACTCAACTGTCCGGACACCGACATGCCCTCACCCGAATCCACCCTGTTGCAGAGCTGGCACAACAACGCCCACGCCTGGATCGAAGTGATCCGCAGCGGCGCCATCGAAAGCCGTCAACAGGTCACCGATCAGGCGATTCTGTTGGCGATCATGGGCCGTCAACCGCAGCGGGTGCTCGACCTCGGTTGCGGCGAAGGCTGGCTGTTGCGGGCACTGGTGGATCGGGGCATTGAGGCGACGGGCGTGGATGGCGATGCGACGCTGGTGGAAGCGGCACGTCTGGCCGGTGCATCGCAGGCGCATGTTGCCCGTTATGAAGCGTTGGTTGAGGCGACGGTGGACATCGGTCGCGACTATGACCTCATCTGCGCGAATTTCTCTTTGCTGCAACAGGACATCATCCCGTTGCTCGCCGCGATGAACGCGTTGCTGGTGCCCGGCGGCGCACTGGTGATTCAGACATTGCACCCTTGGGTCGTCGCGGCGGGTGATTATCAGGACGGCTGGCGGGAAGAGACTTTCGCCGGGTTCAAGGGTCAGTGGCAGCCCATGCCCTGGTACTTTCGTACGTTGTCGAGCTGGGTCAACGCGCTGGAAATGGCCGGATTTCAACTGGCCGCACTGCAAGAGCCACAGCATCCGCAAAGCCCTGTGCCGCAGTCTTTGCTGCTAGTGGCTGAGCGGTGCTAGTTTCAGAGCCTTTGCCGGCCAGAGCTAATACAATCGGCCACTGGCCTGCCGGGATGACTTCGATGAAACACGCTGCCGCGAAAAACCCTGAAAAAGCCCCACGCTTCTGGCGCGACGACGCCCTGCCCTTTATCGAGGCGCGGGCCATCGCCGATGGCCGCGAAGTCTGCTATGCGCGGCATTCTCACGCGCATTTTTCTATCGGTGCGATCACCGCCGGGCGCAGCACGTATGTGCACGAACAGACGCAGTTCGAAGTGGCGGCGGGCACCGTGGTGTTGATGAATCCCGGTGATGTGCATGCGTGCAATCCGATCGATGATCAGCCGTGGTCATACGTGATGCTGTACGTGGAAACGCCATGGCTGACGGATTTGCAGCATCAACTGGGGTTTGCCGCCGACGTGGAATTTCGTCGCTTCGCGACCACGCATCTCGACGACGCCAGGCTGTTCAATGATCTCAACGGGTTGTATGAGGTGCTGGTCAATGACCAACAGGATGTCTTGCGCAAACACAGCGCCGCGGTGGAGTTTTTCACCGATCTGCAACTGCGCTTGAACCCGGCGCAAGCGCCCGTGCGAGAACCGAATTTCAAGCTTGAACGCGCCGCCGATTTCATCCGCGAACACTGCACCGAGCTGCTGAGCCTCGACGACATTTGCAGCGCGGCGCAGCTGTCACCGTCCTACCTGATCCGCGCTTTCAAACAGCATTACGGCATGACGCCGCACGCGTTTGTGGTCAACCAGCGCATCCAGTTCGCCCGCGAGCGGTTGCGCAGAGGACAGTTGATTGCGGATGTAGCGCTCGAAGCCGGGTTTGCCGATCAAGCGCACTTTCAACGGGCGTTCAAACAGCATCTGGCGGCGACCCCCGGCCAATATCGCGGCTGACTCGAGAGCATGATCAGAGGATCGCAACTCCCCGGCAGGCGCAGACGGCTACCATGGCAACGGGATGATGTCTTCTCCGCCCGGTTCATTAAAGCTCTGTGCGCCCAAACCGGCGCCCTCCGCCAACGAGATGACTGATACCGTGTTGCCCGAGGGGCACAACACGAATGCTCGCGCATTGTCATTGCTGATCGCAACCGCCACCGGCCCCGTGCCAACCATGGGTGTATCGATGACGATGCCAGTTGCCGTGTCAACCGTGCTGATTCGGTTTCCCCATCCGCAAACATAGGCTCTGGTGCCGGCGTGGTTAACGGCAAGACCAGAGACGTACTGAGGGAAGGAAATGGATCTGATCCTCGACCAGTCGCGGGTGTCCAATTGCACCACGGTTCCTTGATTAGGCAGACCTCCACCGACGTAAAGACTGTTGCCATCCGGACTGATCGCGACATCGTGAATGCCCATATTCACTTGCACCGTTCGGACACCCTCGAGTGTCTGCGCGTCAATGACGGAAACGGTCTGGCTTTCGTAATTAGCCACGTATACCAGACGACCGTCCGGCGATATGTCCATCCCTCGGGGGCTTCGGCCAACAGTAATGGTCTTGATTGCCTCTAAATTCAGAGTATCGATCACCACAACGGTATTACCGGTCCAGGTGCTGACAAACGCCTTTGAACCGTCCTTGCTCAATACAATTCCGGCCGGATAACCCGCCGCTGGAATCCTGGCGATTACTGCGGAACCGGCCGTATCAATGACCGCCACGTTACCGTCGTAGCAGCAGGCAAAAGCACGTGAACCGGAGAGGTCGAGGACGATTTCTCCCGACCCGGTCGGCAGAGTCGTTGGCGTCAGCAACCTGGAACTTGCGGTATCGATCACATGCAACGCTCCGGTTCCATTGACGTAAGCGAAGTTACCGTCCGAACTGAGTGTGATACCGCGGATTGTGGGGGGCATTGCGATCGGCCCAAGCGGACCGTATTGATTGATGGTCAGCTCCGCCGTGGCGATGGCATTACCAAAGGCTGCAGTCAGTGAATAGGCGCCCGGGGTAATCGCCGCTTTTACGCCGCTTACCGTCAGCGTACCGTCCGTTTGTGTCGTAAGTTCGCGCGTCCCCCCTGCGCCATCGGCAAACGTCGTGCCGTCCGGGAGAGTCACGGCAATGACTCCAACGACGGGATTGCCCGATCGCGTCAAGCTCAGCCTGATGTCTTTCAACCGTCCTGCCACAGCCGCCACGAAAGGTTCGTTGAGGAACTTCAATTGCACATCGGGAACCCCTTGCCCGATGACCCATGCCTCGGCCGCGCGGGAAACGCCAAACACCTTGCCCCCCCTGACTTGCTCATACGTCACCGACACGTTGCCACCCGCGAGCACCTTGGCCGCAGGCACCTGCAACTTATACGTAAACGGCAAACGGACCACCGTTGCCTCGGCGCTGTGCGTCACCGCTAATCCGGAAGGCGGCGTGCAGGTATAGCTCACGCGAATTTCATCATCCTTTGCCCACAATGGTTCAAAAACATGAACCTGCACATAGAGAAAATCCTTCAGTTTTCCCAGGTCAATGGTGTCAGGATCATCTGCCGGATCGTCAGGATCCTCACTTAAATCCGGCGCCACCAGCGTCGCGCGCTCGGTGTCGACATTCGCCTCGATGGTTCTTGACCAACGGCGCTTGTCCGTCGGGTTGTTGACCTGATCGACCACGGTATAGGCGATCGGAAACCGCACATTGCTACCCGCCTGCTCGAACATCGCCCGGGTCACGGTAATCACGTAAGGCCGGCCTTCCTGGCCGGGTTGTACGGTGTAAGTGAAGCGCTCCCGGCTCAACTCAAGCGTGATCAGGTCATACGCTTTCATGAATGGATAGGACAACGTCATGGGGACCCCCTTGTCGACCTCGTCCTTGCCGATCTGCGGGGGATCGCCCAACTCCGCCGGCAGGCTGAGCGTCAGGTCGGGGTGAGCGCCGCTGCCGGGCACATCGTTGCCACCGGGAAGGTCTCGGTAGTAAAGCGCCCATGATTCCGTCGAAGTGGAGGCATTCCCGCTCACGCGCTCGACGTCATACGTGAACACGTGCACACCGTCATTGAGCGATGACTGGAAGACGTTGAACGACGTCTGCTTATCCTGATCAGCCGTTGGCACCGGTTTGCGTTCCAGCAACTGCCGTTGTGTATCCCGAGGCCCCTTCACATACAGCGCAATATTGAGATAACTGCCGCCCGTCGGCGGGTCCACGATAGCCTGCACCGCCCCTTCCCGACTGCCATCACGCCTGATGACTTCCTTGAAACTCGATTGCGGCAGCCCTTCAACCGGCGTCCCGGCCGGCGGTGCGGGATCGACAATCACGCCAGAGGTCGCCCCGGCGAATTTCAGCGGATAGAGCACGAGCACGCCAGGGATTGCTTGACCAGATGTCATGAGGAACCGTCCTTGATAATGGGGCCGCAAGGCGGCCGCTACACAAGGGATTAAACACCCGGAGCAAATGTGTCGCCCACTGTCAGAAATTACAGGTAGGCAGCGTTTTCTGACGGACGGTCAGCACCAAAAAAGTCTGCGATCGGGTGACCTTGCCTGGCTGCTACGGCAACAACAGATAAATCGCACTCACCACCAACAACCCCGCCATCAGCCTGTTGAACAGGCGCATCCCCGCCGGGTTGCTCAGATAGCCGCGCAAGAACGTCCCGGCATACACCCAGCAGCCCACCGACACATAGCAGATCACCAGATACACCGCCGCAAACTGCCAGACCAACCGGGCCTCGCCATCGGCGACAAACGCGCCCATGCCGGCCACGCAGGCCAGCCAGGCTTTCGGGTTGAGCCACTGCATGACCGCGCCATAGAGCATCGATGGCGCGCGGCCCGAGTCGCCGGCGTTCAACTGCCCGTTGTCGGTCGCCAGCTTCCAGGCCATGAACAGCAGAAACGCCACCCCGGCCAGTTGCACCACGCGGGTCATGAACGGCCAGAGCTTGAGGACTTCATGCAAGCCCAGGCCCATCAGCACCAGTAGCAGCACAAACCCCAGCGTCGCGCCGAGGACATGCCGCTGGCTGGCGCGAAAGCCGAACTGCGCGCCGGAACTCAGCGCGACGATGTTGACCGGGCCGGGGGTAATGGACGCGGCCAGGGCAAACGCCGCCATCGAGATAATCAGACTCATCGCACACCTGCTTCAAATCGGGGAACAAGGCGCTCACGGTAACCAGCGCCCCGCCCCCGGTATTGAAGAAAATCACCCTGCCAACAACACACTCTGTACAGGAGCTGCCGCAGGTTGCTCCTACACGAGGTTCAGGTGTTTCGGCGATCAGTCCAGGCGCGGCACGGTGAAGCGGAACTCGCTGCCCTGCCCCACCTCGCTTTCGGCGAAAATCCGCCCGCCATGGGCTTCGACAATGCCTTGGCTGATGTACAAACCCAGGCCGGTGCCGGTCGGGTTGCCCTCTTTCACAGTCCAGTAACGGTCGAAGACGCGGGCCAGGTTTTCCTTGGGAATGCCTTCACCACTGTCGCGCACGGTGAAAACAATATCGCTGCCCACGGATTTGGCCAGCACATCGACTGCGCCCAGGCGCGGGGTGAACTTGATCGCGTTGCCGACCAGATTCGACAGCACCTGAAACAAGCGCTCGGGGTCGGCATGGATACGCAGGCCGGGATCGGCCTCGAAGGAAATGCGGATGTCCTTGTCCTGCGCCAGCGGCCCGAGCAAGGCTTGAGCTTCGTCGAACATCTGCCCCACGTCGAGCCGCTGCGGCGTAATGGTGTAGCGTCCGGCATCGATTTTCGAAGTATCGAGCAAGTCTTCCAGCAGCGTATTCATGCGTGCGGCGGCCTGTTGCATGGTGTCGATGGCCGTGGAGATGCGCCGCGAGGGATGGTGACCTTCGGAGCTGAAGTCCTTTTGCAGCAGACCGCAGAGCATCGAAATGACCGTCATCGGGTTACGCAGGTCGTGCGAGACCACCGCCACCAACTCATCACGGGCGTGCACCGCATCCTGCTCGCGGCGCACCTGGCGGGCCAGATCGTTTTCCAGCGCCGAACGGCGCAGGTCGTTGGCGGCGAACAGGTCGCCGTGGCTCCACTTGGTGGAGATCCCGGCCATCTCGACTTTCCAGATTTCGAACGACGTGCGCGGACGCAGATGCAACCCGGCGTCGGAATTTTCCAGCGCCAGCGGTTTGCGCGGATCACCGCTCCAGTTGATGTTTTCTTTCACCTCGGGACGGAACCACAGCACGCCGTTTTCCACTGGTTTGGGCAGACTCATGGCAAGCACGCCGCTGGTTACCTGCTGATATTGCGCGGCCGGCGGATAAACGCTGGCCAGATGATGACTGGCGAACACCGACTGGCCGCTCTCTTGCAGCCATTTGTGCAGGGCGCGGATCTCATCGGGTTCCGGGCAGATACCGTAATGGTGCATCTGCTTGTCTTCAATGATCGCGACACCGCCCGCATTGGTCAGCGCCATGAGGGTTTGCGGCAGGTTAGCCAGGCCATCGAAAACGTTTTGCGGCGAATCGATCATCGCTTGGTTGAGCAGCGCCAGCGCATCGAGCTTCTCTTCTCGCTGACGGCTTATTTCCAGAGATTCCATCGCGCTGATCTGCAACGACAGCACCTGGCCGATGGTCTGGCATGCGCTGCGCAATTCATGCGGCACATGCAACGGCTGACGATTGCCGCAACTGATCAGGCCCCACAGCTTGTCGCCCTTGAGCAGGGAAATGCTCATCGACGACAGCACGCCCATGTTCTTCATGTATTGGCAGTGAATCGGCGACACGCTACGCAGCGTGGCGAAACTCAAATCCAGCGGCGTCTGCGTGTCAGGACGCAGCTTCGGCACCAGCGGCACCGGTTGATAGTCGGCATTGGGGATGATCCGCAGCCAGTTGGTGCGGTACAACTCGCGGGCCTGCTCGGGAATGTCCGAGGCCGGGAAGAACAGGCCATTGAACACTTCCATCGATGGGGAGGAGGCTTCGGCGATGACCTGACCGTGGCCCTCCTCCTCGAAACGGTAGATCAGCACTCGGTCGTAACCGGTCAGGGCCTGGATTTCCTGGACGCTGATGTCGTACAGCGCCTGCAACGTGGTCGCCGCGTGCAGGCGCTGGAGCATCCGCCCCAAGAGGGTTTGATTACCGGCAACGTTGCGTGGCTGGAAGTTCTCCGCGTGGATTTCCAGCTCCAGAATCAACACGTCTTGATGGCGATGCAGCAAGCCTTCGAACGCCGTGCCATTGAGCTGAAAACGCAGCGGTGGCACATCGAAGAGTGCCGGTTGCTGCAACGCCACGCGCACGGCCTGGGCATCCACGTCGCCGATCAGGCGCTCCAGCGGCTGACCAATGAGCTCTTCTGGCGCGCGGGCCAGCAGGGTTTCGACGTTGGCGCTGACTTGAATGATGTCCAGCGCAGGCTCGCTCAGGGTCAGCAGCAAGCCGTGGGGCTGGATCGCGCCGGGGAAACGAATCGGCTCGTCGGCACAATTGCTCAGCAGTTGTTCAAACGTCTCTTTTTCTTGCTCGGTCACGCCAGCACCTCCTGGCTTTCGAGCCAGCGCTCGAAACAGCTGAATGTAGATTGGGCGGCACACACGACGGCCTCACGCTCGGCGGCGTCCATCGGGCGACTGCCCAGGTATTCGATGAAATCACGCCAGCGCCGACCGGTCGAGGCACCGTAAATATCCAGAAATGCCGCGCCGTTGTCGGCATCCACAGCCAGACGCGCGGCGATTTCCCGGCGCAGGATCTGCCCGCCCAGGGTTGCGCCTTCAAGCACGTACAACACGCCAAGGCAGGCAGCGCTGGAGTCGATCAGCGGCAACTGCTGGCAGATCGGCAGGCTTGCCAGCGCGGCGTCTGCCATACCCAGTGCACGCAGATCGCCGCGCAGCGTGTGGGTCTTGAGACGTGGCATCAAATCAAAATCGTCGGGGACTGAACCGCTGCGCTGCAATGCGTTTTCCAGAGGCGCGTAGAAACCGTAATAGGCCTGCATCAGGCGCCCAAAAGCTTGCGCATCGAGGGTATCGGAGAAAAAAGGAAGGCGTTTTTCCAGTGCGATGTGCAGTTCGGCAGTGCCGGCTCGCAGATCTTGCAGCACGAGTGGCACATAAATTTCACGGGCCTTTGCTGGCATGTATATCGCTCTTGGTGGGGCCGCCTGGGGCCATTCGGGTTCGCAACACAAGGGCGGAACTTACATGGCTTACGCCTATGCTCGCCGGATAGATAGCGTTATCTGGCGCAACCATCACCCTCAGATCCGTTCAGACTCGGCTCGTGTCCGGAAAGTTCGACTTGTCTGGGGACGGGCCTTTGAGTTCGACCTGATTGCCATCCGGATCAAAACAGTACAGCGACAGGCCATTGCCCTCGGCGCCGAAACGGGTGGCGGCTTTTTCGACGCTCAGGCCGTGTGCCTGCAAGTGGGCGATCAGCGCCGCTTCATCGAACGGCTCGATGCGCAGGCAGAAGTGATCGACGTTGCGCCGCTCGGCACCCGCCGCCCCGCCGCCCTTGCGCCCGAGTTCGCCGGCGAGATCAATCAGGTCGATCAACGAAGTGCCGGCGCGCAGGTGCACCAGCCCCAGCGGCTCGTTGTATTTGACCACTTCGGCGCCGAACACACGGCCGTAGAAGTCGATGCTGCGTTGCAGGTCCGCGACGCGCAATACGATGTGATCGATGTGTTGAATGACGAACGGTTGCATGAGTTGGATTCCTTACATTCAGCGACCCGGTGATTGTGGTGCAAATACAAAAAAATTCACTGTCGATTTTTCGGTGGAGCCATCGACAAACTGGTTTTACTCTCACGCCATGAACATACAAACCGCTGCCCTGCCGCCCCACGCCGAAATGGTTCGCGCCATGCTCGAAAGTGACACCGCCTATGAAGGCGTGTTCTTCACGGCCGTGAAAACCACCGGGATCTTCTGCCGCCCCAGCTGCACGGCGCGCAAGCCGAAACCGGAAAACGTCGAATTCTTCGCCCATGCCGATGAATGCATGTCTGCAGGCTATCGCGCGTGTTTGCGCTGCAAGCCGCTGGACGCGGCGGCCATTGCGCCGGACTGGGTGCAGCGCCTGCTCAACGCGGTAGAGGCCGATCCCGAGATGCGCTGGAGCGATGCGCAACTGCTCGCCGAAGGCATTGAGCCGCTGAAACTGCGGCGCTGGTTCAAGCAGCATTTCGGTATGACTTTCCATGCGTGGTTGCGCACCCGTCGGCTCGGCATGGCACTGGGCGGGATCAGGCAAGGCACCTCGATTGATCACGCGGCGTTCGACTCCGGCTACGAATCCCTCAGCGGCTTTCGCGACGCGTTCCAGAAGTCGTTCCACATCACCCCGGGCCGTGCGGCGGCCAGCGAGCCGCTGTTGTTCACGCGTCTGACCACGCCGCTGGGGCCGATGATTGCCATGGCCGAGCGTCGTGGACTTGTATTGCTGGAGTTTCTTGATCGGCCGGCGCTGACCCGCGAAGTAGAAGAGCTGCAGAACCGTTACGGCTACGCAGTCGCCCCGGGACACAATGCGCATTTGAAGCAGATCGAAGGCGAACTGGCGGAGTATTTCGCCGGCCGACTGACCGCGTTTACTGTCGCCCTGCACTTGCCCGGCAGCCCGTTCGACCGTCAGGTCTGGGCGCATCTGCTGCAAATCCCCTATGGCCACACTGCCACCTACGGCGCGATTGCCGCCGGTTTGGGCAAACCCGGCGCCAGTCGCGCAGTCGGCCTGGCCAACGGGCACAACCGCTTGGCGATTGTGGTGCCGTGTCATCGGGTGATCGGCGCGGATGGCTCGCTCACCGGCTATGGTGGAGGACAGCCGCGCAAGGCGTTTCTGCTGAGGCTGGAAAACGCCGCGATGCAAATCACGCAACAACTGGCTTTCTGACGATTCGACACAACCGACAAGAAGGGATTTTGATGAACGCGCTCGACACGCAGTTTCACCAATTGCACCAGCAAGGCCTGCTGATCCTGACCAACGTAGGCGACGCCACCGGTGCGCGACTGGTCGAACATCTGGGCGGTAAAGCCGTGGCCACCAGCAGCAGCGCCGTGGCCTGGGCGCACGGTTATCCGGACGGCAACACCCTGCCCCTCGAACGCCTGGTTTCCACCGTGGAGTCGATTGCCCGGGTGATCAGCGTGCCGTTGACCGTCGACGTCGAGGCCGGTTACTCCGATGACCTCGGGCGCGTGGCCGAAGTGCTCGACGCGGTCATCGCAGCGGGCGCCGTAGGGATCAATATCGAGGACGGATCGGCTGATCCCGAATTGCTGGCGCGCAAGATCGAACTGGCGCGGCAAGTCGCCAATAAACGCGATGTGAAGCTGTTCATCAATGCCCGTACCGATGTTTACCTCAAAGGTCTGGTGCCAGCCGAAGACCGCGTCGCCGAAACCCTGCGTCGTGCCGCGTTGTATCAGGCCGCCGGCGCCGATGGTCTGTTTGCTGCAGGCGTCACCGCTGCCTACGAGATTGAAGCCATCTGCAAGGGCACTGCGTTGCCGGTCAACGTGCTGGGCTTAGCCGGCCTGCCCTCGCCTGCCGAGCTGCAAGCACTGGGCGTACACCGCTTGAGCGCCGGCTCCGGCATTGCCGAGTTCATGTATGGCGCGATGGGCGGGCTGGTGAAAAGCTTCCTCGACACCGGCAAACTCGATACCCACGATCTGAAGGCGTTCTCCTACGGCGAAGTCAACGGATTGCTGAAATAGCATGGTCGAGGTCTATCAGGCTGCCACTGAATTTCTGGCCGCGCTCGATGCTGATTGGCAGCGGCACGTCGCGGTTGTCGGGCCTTGCCTGCATCAACCGCATCCGGCGCGCGATCCCTACGAATCATTGGTGCGGGCGATTGCCTATCAGCAACTGCATGCCAAGGCCGGGGATGCGATTATCGGGCGGCTGGTCGGGTTGTTTCCCGGTCAGTCGTTTCCTCGGCCTGAGCAGATTCTTGCGACCGACTTTGATCGAATGCGCGGCTGCGGGTTTTCGGCGGGCAAGATCGCGACGATTCAAGGCATTGCCCAAGCCACGCTGGACGGCGTGGTGCCGGATTACGCCACGGCGCTGGCCATGGACGACGAAGTGCTGATCGAGCGGCTGGTCAGCTTGCGCGGCGTCGGGCGCTGGACTGTCGAGATGCTGCTGATTTACAGCCTGGAGCGGATGGATGTGTTGCCGGCAGATGATTTCGGTGTGCGTGAGGGCTATCGGCGGCTGAAGGGGCTGGAGGTGCTGCCGACGCGCAGGCAAATGGTTGAGGTGGGATTGGGCTGGAGTCCGTTTCGGACGGTGGCGGCTTGGTATTTGTGGCGGGTGGCCAAGCCGTAGACCGCGTTATCGTTCTTCGCGAGCAGGCTCCCACATTTGAAATGCAGTTCCCTGTGGGAGCGAGCCTGCTCGCGAAGGCGTCAGTCGATTTAACACCCATTTACAGGCCAGACTTCAAGCGACTGAACGCCCGAATCAACGCCCGATTGAACGCTTTGCCGTTGTCGTTCTTGCTGTACAACGAAGCCCTCACCTCGGCCGACGGATACGTCCCCGGATCATTGCGAATCGCCGCCTCCACCAACCCGTCCGCCGCCGTGATCGCATTGGCGTAGTGAATGGTGTCGGTGATTGGCGCAATCACCTCCGGGGTCATCAAATAGTCCATCAATGCCAACCCGGCCTGCGGATGCGGTGCGTCCTTGGGAATGACCATGGCGTCGAACCAGATCAGCGTGCCCTCCTTCGGTATCCGATAACTGAGTTTGAACGGTTTGCCGGCCGCCTGCGCCTGCCCGCCGGCGATGGCGACGTTGCCATTCCACGACATCGCCACGCAGGTGTTGCCGTTGGCCAGGTCGCTGATGTTCAGGTCGTTGTCGAAGTAGCGAATATACGGACGGATTTTCGCCAGTTGCTGCTCGGCAAGTTTCAGGTCATCGAGGTTCTGCCGGTTGATGTCCAGGCCCATGTACTTCATGACCGCAGCAAACACTTCATTGGGATCGTTGAGCAGGCTCACCCCACAATCGGCGAATTTCGAGACCACCGCCGGATCAAACAACATCGCCCAACTGTCCGTCGGCGCATCAGGCAAACGCTGCTTGATAGCCTGCTCCTGATACCCCACACCGGTGGTGCCCCAGGCGTAAATCCCGGCATAACGGTTGCCGGGATCGAACACCGCCATGTGCTGGCGAAACTCCTCACCGACCCCGGCGAAGTGCGGCACTTTCGCCTTGTCCAGCGGCTGGATCGCACCGCTCTCGATGGCTCGCGACAGGTGCTGGCCGGCGGTCAGCACCAAGTCGTAACCGCTGCGCCCGGTGAGCAGTTTGGTCTCCACCGTTTCCAGCGAATCAAAGTGATCGGCGACCACATGAATACCGGTTTTCGCCTCGAAATTCTTCAGGGTATCCGGGGCCAGGTACTCGCCCCAGATATACAGATTAACCACCGGTTTGGCGGTGTCGGCGGCCTGCACACACAAGGGTGCAAGCACCAGCATTAACGCTTGAGTCAGTTTGTGCAGGCCCATGCTCAGGCTCCTTTCTTCAGGCCGGCGTATTGCGGCATGGTGATGCACGCGACGTTGCCGCCGCCGAGGAGGATTTCCCGGGAGTTTTCGATGCCGACGATTTTGTGCTGCGGGAACAGTTCGGCCAGGGTCGCCAAAGCGATGTTGTCCTGGCGATCACCAAACAGGGGAACGACGATCGAACTATTGCCGGCGTAGTAGTTGATGTACGACGCGCAGATTTTCGTGCCGGCCTGCCGTGTGTGGGTGCTGTCTTGCTGATCGATACCTTCGGCTTCCTCGGCGGTCCACTCCAACACGTCCGGTTGCGGCAATTTGTGCACGATCAACTCGCGGCCACGGCTGTCGCGGGTGCTACGCAGGATGTCGTAGGCCTCCTGATAGATTTCCCACTGCGGATCATCGCGGTTGTCGGTCCATTGCAGGACCACTTCACCGGGACGAACAAAGCAAGCAAGGTCATCGACATGGCCGTCGGTTTCATCGAACTTGCAGCCCCGTGGCAGCCAGATCACCTGTTCGGCACCGAGGTAATCGTTCAACCGCCGAGTGACTTCGTCCTTGCCCAGATGCTGGTTGCGATTGCGGTTGAGCAGGCATTGTTCGGTGGTGAGGATGCTGCCCTGGCCGTCGCTCTGGATGCCGCCGAGTTCGGCAATCAACGGCGCGCGATAACGGTCGAGGCGTTCGATCTCAAGGATCTTGCAGGCGATCTGATCGTCCTTGTCCCACGGGTAATACAGGCCGCCGTCGAGACCGCCGTAGGCATTGAATTCGAAGTCGACACCGCGCACTTCACCGCTCTGATCGTTGACCACAAAGCATGGGCCGCTGTCGCGAAACCAGGTGTCGTTGCAGGTCATTTCCACCACGCGCACTTGCGGCGGCAACTGCCGGCGGGCGGTAGCGAATTGCGCGGCAGAAGCGCACACGGTGACCGGTTCGCTTCGCGAAATGGCCGTGACGATCTGCACCCAGACTTTCTGCGCTGGCTTGGCGCCGTTGCGCCAGACATCGGTGCGCTCTGGCCAGCCGAGCCAGCAGCCAGACTTGGCTTCGAATTCGCCGGGCAGACGAAAGCCGTCGTGTTTGGGGGTGGAGTCGAGCAAACGTGCCATGGTCAAACCTCGTCTTCGGGATGGGAATGACCACAGGCTAAGGTCGTCGGCAGCGCGCCCGCCAACGATGATTATTGCGGAACAGTTGAATTCAACTCATCAATCAGCCAGTTGATCGTTGAACCATTCAAGCATCTGCGCCACTGCCGGACGCTCCAGTCGCACCCGTTCGCAAACCAGCGCGTATTGGCCCAGCGCCGTCATGCTGGAAGTAAATGGCCGCACCAGCCGACCGTTCTGCAAGTCTTCCTGGGCAGTAAGATTGTCGCCCATCGCCACGCCCTGCCCTTGCGCCGCCGCCTCCAGCGCCAACCCGGCGTGGGCGAAATACAACTGGCGTTGCGGGCGCTGATCGCCGGCATGGCTGGTCAGCCACGCGGTCCAGGTCTTGCCGTCCTGATCATCGTGCAGCAGGCAGTGGCGAGCCAGATCCTTCGGGTTTTTCAGGGTGCCTTGGTTGAACAGTCCGGGGCTGCACACCGGGAAGAATTGCAACGCAGGCAAAGGGCGAACGAAATAGGCGCTGCTGTCCACCGGGCCGGTGCCGTAGGTGATCGCCAGATCGATATCCTCGCCCGGCGCGCTGGCGTCGATGGGTTGTTCGTAGAGGTGCAAAGTGATGTGCGGATAGCGCGCGTAAAAATCGCTGAGGCGACTCATCAACCACTTCTGCGAAAGCTCAGCGGTCACGGCCAGGCGCAGTACCGCCAGCGAAGACGGGTCGCGCAGTTCATCGCAGGCATCGCCGATCAGTTCAAAGGCCTGTTGCAAGCTTTGCATCAGACGCCCGGCGGCGATGGTCGGGCGAATCTGCCGGCCTTCGCGGATGAACAGTGAGACGCCGAGCTGTTCTTCCAGTTGCCGGATCTGATGGCTGACGGCGCTGTCGGTGACACATAACTCTGCGGCGGCGCGACCGAAATGCGCGTGGCGGGCGGCGCATTCGAAGGTACGCAGGGCGGCCAGTGAGGGGAGTCGTCGCATGGGGTTTGATCCGTTTTTTTCGGCCATGCTGACCGGACAGGTGATGCGCGTCCAGCGTGCAGACTGTATCGCACTGTATATCGCCCCACCGCAGACACACCCACCGCACAATTCCCCACCCCGACGACACATCACCGATACACCCCAAGGCTCAAATGCACCGGTCGATTCAACTTCTAAAATCCACCGGAGAACTGCCATGACCTCGACCCTTCCCTCCGCCCTCAAAGGCCTGCACCTGAACCTCGACCGCGCCGGCACCTGGCTCGCGCCGCTGACTTTGCGCCTGTTTATCGCCTGGGAATTTTTCGAGTCGGGGCTGGAGAAGTTCAACGGCCAGAACTGGTTCGAAGACATTCAGGAGCGCTTCCCGTTTCCCTTCGACCACCTGCCGGCGACGCTGAATTGGGAGCTGTCGATGTGGGCCGAGCTGATTTGTGCCTTGGCGATTCTGATTGGCTTCGGCACACGAATTTCGGCCATTGCGCTGATCGTGGTGACTGTCGTTGCCACCGCCGCCGTGCATTGGCCCGCAGACTGGTCGTCGTTGAGCGAGCTGGCGCAGGGTTATGCGATCACCAACAAGGGCTTCGGCAACTTCAAGCTGCCGGCGATTTACCTGGCCGCTTTGGTGCCGCTGGTCTTCGCCGGGGCCGGCAAGTTGAGTGTCGATGCCTGGCTGGCGCGGGTGTTCTGGAAGCGAAGCACCCGCTAAGGCTCAATGCGCGCGATCCAGCCCAACCAGCAACGCGTTGTCACGGCTGTAGATGTCCGGCGCGTAGCGCACGTGGCCGGCGTTGTCGACTTGCGCGGTCCAGTAGGTCATCAGGATCGGCACCGGCGCCGACAAGCGGAACTCGTGGGTGGTGCCGGTGGCGAGCAAGGTCTCGGTGCGGGCCTTTTCCGCCGGTGTGAGTAGCAGATCGCGCAGTTGCATCGGGTGCTCGACCCGCACACAACCGGAGCTGAATGCCCGCGGCCCCTTGTCGAACAGCGCCTTGCTCGGCGTGTCATGCAGGTACACCGAGAACGGATTGGGGAAGCGAATGACCATCTGCCCCAACGGATTGCGCGGCCCGGCGTCCTGACGCAGGAGAATATTGCCGGGATTGTCCCAGTCGATGTCCGCAGCGGCCAGCGGCTGGCCGTTGGCATCGAGCACTTGCAGGTTCTGGCGGCTGAGGAAGGTCTGGTCCTTGCGAATCTCCGGCAGTTTGTCTTCCTTCCAGATGGTCGGCGGCACCGTCCAGGTCGGGTTCAGGGTCAGACGCGTGACGCGGGATTTGAGCAACGGTGTCTGGCGCTCGGCACGGCCAACCTGGGTGCGTGTCTGCCACACTGGCTGGCCGCCCTGATACAGCATCAGCTCGGCCGCAGCGACGTTGACCAGCAAACCATCAGGCTCCATGTCCTGGGCCATCCAACGGAAACGTTCGAGGTTGACCCGCAGTTGGTCGCGGCGGGTCAGCGGGCTTATGTTCAGTTCGGCAATCGTGCCCGGCCCGACCACGCCGTCAGCCTGCAACGAATGGTTGGCCTGGAAGCTTTTCACCGCCTCCACCAGCACGCCTTCGTAGGCATTGCCGGGCGTGGCGATGTAATCGGTCAGATAGCCTTCGCTGTGCAGACGCAACGCCAGTTCCGGCACGCGTTTGTCTTCCATGGACGGGCGCAGCAGCGGGCCGTTGCCGACCGACTGCCATTGCGGCAAGGCTTTGATCCTTTGCGCGGCGTAGAGCTGACGCAGATTCTGGTATTGCGTCAAACGCGGCCGGGCGAGATCGAACGCCGCCGGAATGTCATGCATGCCCGGTACGGCAATCGACAACAATTCCGCCTGACGGTCACGCGGCGCTTCGTCGGCGTGCCACAGCGGTTCGAAGTGCGATTGCAGCAGACGGCCGTAATGCAGATCCTGCAGCGCTTGCAGGTAATAGCGGCTGATGTCGATGTCGGCGCACAGCTCGCCGTCCTGCGGTGCAGTGGTGGCGACCGGATAGCGTTTCGGGCTGAGGCCATCGTCGGCCAACAACTGCAATTGGCCCTGCAACGCCTGCAATCGTCCGGACTCACTGGCCCACACCGGCATCCAGTCCTGCTGTTGGTAGAAGCCTTTTAACTGTTCCAGCGCCGGGCCATTGAGCTGCGTTGCAATCGCCGGGCATGACTGTCGCAGACCGATCATCACAGCCTGCAAAGGGCTTTGCGGCTCGACCGGCATTTCGGCCGGTGGCGTCGGCAGCGTCTGCAAGGGTGGCAGCGGCTCATCGGCACAAGCGACAAACGGCGCAGCGAGCAAACAAATGCTCAAGTAGCATGCGTACTTTTTGAACAACTGCTTTACTCCAATCCATGGCCATCCAGATGATGGCCAACCTTACATCAGGTGCGCTGAACAGTCAGGCTCGAATCTTCCGGCCTGCAGGTTACGACTGGACGTCAGGAGCCAAAGTGCCAAATAAGTAGCAAGCTGAGGACACTTTATAAATGTTGACGTTTTTGCGCCGACTTCTGCTGAGCACCGTGACCCTTGTCGCCGTGACCAGCCCAGCTTTCGCCGCCGGCAAACCATCGCCGGTTTTGTTCACCAGCCTCGCGCACGCCGCGCCAGAACTCAATGCCCAAGCGCTGAAAGGTGCCTTGAGCGCCATGCAATGTGCGGTCAACAACGGCGCCAAACCGTCCCGCCACCTGGCAATCATCGATTATTCGCAACCGTCCACTGAGCGCCGACTGTGGATTTTCGACCTCAACCGAAAAAAACTGGTGCTGCGCGATCTGGTCGCCCACGGCTCCAATTCCGGTGAAAACTTCGCCACGCAGTTTTCCAATGTCGAAGGCAGTTATCAGTCCAGCCTCGGCCTGTTCCGCACTCAGGAAAGCTACAGTGGCACTCACGGTTATTCGCTGCGCATGGACGGCCTGGAACCGGGCTTCAACGACATGGCCCGCGACCGCGCCATCGTCATCCACGCCGCCGACTATGTGAATCCGTTGTGGAGCAAACGTCAGGGTCGCATCGGCCGCAGTCAGGGTTGCCCGGCGGTTCGGCCGCAGATTGCCAAGCAGGTGATCGACAAACTCAAGGACGGCCAGTTCATGTTTTCGTGGTACCCGGATCAGCGCTGGCTGAAAAAGTCGCCGTACCTCAATTGCCAGCCGCAGCAGGTGGCGAGCATTTTGAGTACTCACGCCAGCTAAACACCGCAAAACCCTGTAGGAGCTGCCGAAGGCTGCGATCTATTGATCTGTTTTTTTTGAAAAAATCAAAAGATCGCAGCCTTCGGCAGCTCCTACAGGGGTGACGTTGTGCAATTCGTTTCATTACAACTTTGTCATTCAGTTGTCGGTTTGCCGTGCGGATCGCTCGGTAGCCTGAAGTTGTCCCGGCGCCAATGCCGATCAACTTCAGCCACTGAGTGACTCATCATGAAAACCCTGATCCTCGCCTTCTCCGCCCTCCTCGCCACCGGTTCAGTATTCGCCGCCGATACGCCTGCCACCGCCGTGATTCATGACAAAACCGGCTTCTTCGTGCACCTGGATGTCGACAAAGTCCTGTCCAGCACCGATATTTCACAGGCCTGCGGCGTGATTCCGGCGCAACTGAACTACCTCGATCATCAGGGCCGTGAACATGTGCTGGACTATCAAGTACAAGGCACCGGCTGCACCAACGACCATTGAGACTGATCGCCCATGAATATTCTGGTTGTCGAAGACGAACCCAAGGCCGGCAATTATCTGCTCAACGGTTTGCAGGAACTGGGCTACAGCGTAAGCCTGGCCCGGGATGGCGCCGACGGGCTGCATCTGGCGCTGGAGCACAGCTTCGACGTGATCGTGCTGGATGTGATGATGCCGAAAATGGATGGCTGGGAAGTCCTGCGCCGGCTGCGCAAGGAAGCCGACACGCCGGTGCTCTTCCTCACCGCCCGCGATGACATTGCCGACCGGGTCAAGGGCCTGGAGCTGGGCGCCGACGATTACCTGATCAAGCCGTTTTCCTTCGCCGAACTGGTGGCGCGCCTGCGCACCCTGACCCGACGCGGGCCGATTCATGAAGACGAACAACTGCAAGTGGCCGATCTGCAGATAGACGTGCTCAAGCGCCGCGTGACCCGCGCCGGGGTGCGGATCACCTTGACCAACAAGGAGTTCGCCCTGCTGCAACTGTTCGCCAGCCACACCGGGCAAGTGCTCGCGCGCTCACTGATCGCTTCACGGGTGTGGGACATGAATTTCGACAGTGATACCAACGTGGTCGACGTCGCCGTGCGCCGCTTGCGGGCTAAGATCGACGACCCGTTCCAGCTCAAGCTGATCCACAGCGTGCGCGGGATCGGCTACCGCTTCGATACTCAGCCATGAGCACGAATCGCCCGTATTCCCTGACCCTGCGCCTGGCACTGGTGTTCGCCCTGCTCGCCTTTGCCTCACTGGCCGGGCTCGGCGCGGCGCTGTACAGCGAGCTTGAAGAACAACTCATCCGGCGCGACGACACGGCGCTGGTCAGTCGCGTCGATCAGTTGCGCAGTTTCCTCAACGACAGCAACACCCTTGAGCTGATCAAGAACAAACCGGCGCTGTTCCAGAACATGCTCGGCAACCACGAAGCGCTGCTGACCATCGGCGCGCCGGGCCAGCCGCCGCTGTTGGTGGTCAATCCCGGCAACCTGGCCACGCCAAATTTGCCGGCGGTGCCGATTGACCGGCCGCTGTCGCTGAACGACGTGCAGCATCTGCCCGACGTCAACGGCGTGCCGTTTTCGGCCGTGGCGGCAAGCATCGATTCCGGCGATCTGGGCAATCTGCAAGTACAGTCCGGGCGCCTGATGAGCGAGCGCACGGCGATGCTCGCCAATTATCGTTTGAGTGTTTATGGCTTCGCGTCGCTGGCGGCGCTGATGTTGGCGGTGATTGGCTGTCTGCTGGTGTATCGCGGACTGTTACCGTTGCGGCGCTTGGCCAACCACGCCCACGGTATCGGCGTCGGCAACCTCGGTGAACGTCTCGGCAGCCATGGCGCACCGCGAGAGTTGCAGCCGATGATCGAGGCGTTCAACGCCATGCTCGACCGCCTCGCCAAGGGCTTTGCGCAGTTGAGCCAGGTGTCCACCGACATGGCCCATGAACTGCGCACACCGATCAATAACCTGCTCGGTGAGACTCAGGTCGCGCTGCATCAGAACCGCAGCGTCGAGGCGTATCAGCAGTTGCTCGCCTCCAATGTCGAGGAGCTTGAGCGGCTGACGCGCATGCTCGACAACATGCTGTTTCTGGCGCGCACCGATCCGGCCAGTGCCTTGAATCAACGTCAGGAGCTGGACGCCAGCGATGAGATGCAACGCATCGCCGATTACTTTGAAGGCTTGGCGGCGGATGTCGGCGTGTGCATCGAGGCGCGAGGCAGCGGCGTGATCTGGGCCGAGCCGATGTTGCTGCGCCGGGCGCTGGCCAATCTGTGCGCCAATGCGATCAAGTACGGCGCGGCGGATTCGACGGTACAGGTAGAGGCGTTTGCCGAGGCTGACGGCAGTTATCTGCGGGTGCGCAACCGGGGCGTGACGATTGCGCCGGAACATCTGGCGCGACTGTTCGAACGTTTCTACCGCGTTGACCCGTCTCGCGAGCGCTCTGCGCAATCGAACGGGCTGGGCCTGTCGATCGTTGCGACGATCATGCAGTTGCATCACGGTCGTTATGCTGTGAGCAGCGTCGATGGCGAGACGTGCTTCGAACTGTTTTTCCCCGCCCGCGAATCCCGGGGCTGACATCCACCACAAGTCCCTGTAGGAGCTGTCGAGTGAAACGAGGCTGCGATCTTTTGATCCTGATCTTTGCAATCAAAAGATCGCAGCGTGCCGCAGCTCCTACAGAAAGTGGTGGTGGGTCAGTCACCTGAGATTTTGACTGTGCCGCCGCTATCGCGAGCAGGCTCGCTCCTACAGTTGATCTGCGCTCGGCTGATGATCAGGGCCATGACCATCAGGGCCGTGGCGACGCCGAAGGTGATGTGCAACCCAGTGGCAATAACGGCAGCCGGGGCTTGGGTCGGATCGCCGGTGGCCACGGCAAACACCGCGCCCATCGCCGCCGCCCCGGTGATCAAGCCCAGATTGCGCGCCAACCCGAGCAGTGCCGACACCACGCCGCGCTGATCCTGGCTGACCCCAGCCATCAAACCGGTATTGTTGGCCGCCTGGAACAACGCATAACCAGCGGCGATCACCGTCATCGGCAGCAGGTACGCAGGCAGGCCGAAACTCATCGGCAACAGCGCTAACAGGCTGCAACCGCAGGCCATTGCGAGCAACGCGCCGGGCACCACTCTCCGCGCGCCGAAGCGATCCACCAAGCGCCCGGCCGGTACGCCGCCGAACGCCGCCAACAAAGGCCCGACCGACAACACCAATCCGACCACCGTGCTGGTCAGGCCCAACCCTCGGCTCAGGTAAAACGGGCCAACCACCAGTGTGGTCATCATGACCGTGGTCACCAGCAGCGTCAGCGCCAGACTGCCACTCAGCCGCAGGTCGGCGAACAGTGACAAGCGAATCAGCGGTGCCTTGGTCTTCATCTCGACCGCAATGAACAATCCCGCGCCGCACAGGCTGATCAGCAGCAACGCCGGGGTGAATCCGTCAAGGGTCATCGCCAGCGCATAGGCCGCCAGCGTCAGCATCAATAACCCGGTGCCGAAATAATCAAACGCAATACGCACCCGGACTGGCCGATCCGCCGGCAGATAGCGATACACCAGCCACGCATTGAGCAAGCCCAACGGCACGTTGAGTAGAAAAATCGAATGCCAGCCGGCATGCGTCATCAACAACCCGCCCAGCGACGGGCCGAGGCTGGTGCCGGTGGCCGACATGGTCGCCAACAATCCCATCGCACTGCCCGCCCGGGACTTGGGCACCGCATCGGCCACCAGCGCCACCGTCAAGGCGAACATGATCGCCGCGCCAAGGCCTTGCACCGCCCGTGCGCCGATCAGCCAGCCCAGCCCCGGGGCCAGCGCGCAGGCCAACGACGCGGCAGTAAAAATGCCGATGCCGATCAACAGCAATCGCCGCCGCCCGAGGCCATCCCCTAAACGCCCGACACTGACAATCAACGTGGTGATCGCCAGCAAGTAGGCCAGAACGATCCACTGCACCTGTGGAAACGTCGCCTCAAACGCCGCCGCCAGAATCGGCAACCCGGCGTTGGCAATGCTGGTGTCCAGCGACGGCATCAACATCGACAGCGCCAGACTGGTCAGGGCCCAGCGGGCTGTGGTGTTCAGGGGTGGTCGAGGCATGGCGCATTCACTGTGCAAAGTTAATGTGTCGTAGCCTGAGCCTCGACAATACAAGGCGCAAGACGCATGCTTTGCACTTAATACCTGCACAGAACGCCATGTCATGACTGCACCGGATCTGAACCTGCTGATCACCCTCGACGTGCTGCTGCGTGAGGGCAGTGTCGCCCGCGCCGCCAAATGTCTGCGCCTGAGCCCGTCAGCCATGAGCCGTGCTCTGGCCCGTCTGCGCGAAACCACCGGCGATCCGTTGCTGGTGCGCGCCGGGCGTGGCCTGGTGCCGACCCCGCGCGCGCTGGAGTTGCGCGAACGGGTCAGTCATCTGGTGCAGGACGCCGAGGCGGTTTTGCGTCCCGCCGAAGTGCTTGATCCCGGCCAGTTGCAGCGCACGTTCACCCTGCGCAACACCGACGGTTTTGTCGAAACCTTCGCCGCTGCCCTGCTCGCCCGCATCGCGCAAGAAGCGCCCGGCGTGCGCCTGCGCTTTGTGCAGAAAGCCGACAAGGACAGCACGCCGCTGCGCGAAGGCCGGGTGGATCTGGAGACTGGTGTGGTCGACGACAGCACCGACCCGACGCTGCACAGCCGCATCCTCTTTGAAGATCACTGGATCGGGGTGGTCCGTGAGGGGCATCCATTGGGTTCGGGCAAGATCAGCGCCAAGCGCTTTGCCGGTGGAGAGCACATTCTCATTTCACGACGCGGACGCAGCAGCGGCCCGGTCGATGAAGCGTTACTCGCCTTGGGCCTGACGCGGGACATTGTCACTTCATTCGGCGGATTTTCAGCGGCACTCACACTGGTTCGTGAATCAGACCTGATTGCCACCGTGCCGGAACGTCACACCAGCAAACTGCGCACCGGCCTGCACAGTTTCGCCCTGCCCTTCGAGATGCCGCCCATCAGTGTGTCCATGCTCTGGCATCCGCGCATGGACGCCGACCCGGCGCATCGCTGGTTGCGCAACTGCGTGCGGGAAGTCTGTGCCTAACGCGCGTCACCGCCAGCGGGTTTGTAGAACAGGAATTTTTTCGTCTCGGCGGTTTTCCGGTATTCCTTGGCCCAACTCGGATGCACGTTGCGGTCATGGAAATACAGCGCGCCATTGGTGCGATCCTTGAGCTGACGGTTCAACGCCTTGCCGGCGATTTCCTTGGCCAGCGCGTATTCGGCATCTTCCTTGACCTGATCCGGACGCCCGTCACACCACCAGGAAAACTGGCAGCTTTTGGTTTCCGAGCCTTGCTTGACCACGGCGCAAACGGTGTCGGGAAAACCTTCATGGCCGAGGCGATTCATTACCACGCTGGCCACGGCTTCCATCTCCGGGGTGTCCCTGCCTTTGGCTTCCCAGTAGATACTGCGCGCCAGGCACGTGATCGGATCATCCAGCGGTGCGGCGCCGGCCGGGTCCACCGCTTGCACTTCGGTCGGGGTGATGGCTTCGGATTTGGGCGCCGGTGCCGCGCTGACTTTGTCCGCTGCTTTCTCTTCCAGCACCTGGGCTTTCTCTTCGGCTTTTGCCTTGATCGGCGTTTGATCGGTGGCCATGGCAGTGCCGGCCAACAGGGTTAACGCAACGCATCCAATCAACCATTTCAATGCCATGTCAGCTCTTCCGGCAGGGCCCGAGTCGGGCAAGGTGTTACGCAGGGGAGACGCCCGCATCCCGGGGTCTTGGCTGAGTGTAGACGGCAAAATCGCGGGCAACGTTCCGCTGAAAAATCCGCCAAATCAAGAAAAAGACATTGCACCCACCGGGGGCGTTTCGCGCATCATGGGCGCATTCAGCTCAAGGGAGATCTCCATGCGCTTCATGCCATCCGTTTTGCGCTTTGCCGCGTTGTCCGCCGGCCTGGCCTTTGCCGCCTCGACCATGGCCAGCGACGAGTCGCAACTGATCGAGTCGATCAACAAGTACCGCAGCGAACCGCAACGTTGCGGTGCTCAGGCATCCAGCGAACTGCCACCGCTGTCGGCCGATCCGCGACTGCGGCTACCGGCCAGTGGGGCTGTCAATTTGCAGCAAGCCATGGCCAGCGCCAGTTACCCGATGGTCAACGTACAGGCGATCACCCTCAACGGCCCGCGCGATGCGGCGTCGGCGATGCAGGCGATTCAAGAAAGTTTCTGTCAGGTGGTGCTCGATCCGCAGTTCGTCGATGTCGGTGTCAGCCGCGCTGATCGTGATTGGCGCGTTGTGCTGGCGCGGCCATTGTTGTCGGCAAAACTTGGCGATGCGCAGGGTGAAGGGCAAAAACTGCTTGAGCAGCTCAACGCCGCACGCAGCCAGCCACGCCAGTGCGGCGGCCAGGCCTTCGCCGCTGCCGCACCGCTGGCCTGGAACGCGACGCTGGGCACGGTCTCCCAGGATCACAGCCGCGACATGGCCAACAAAAACTACCTCGACCACAAGGACCGCGACGGCCGCACCCCCGGTGACCGCGCCGAACTGGCCGGCTACAGCGGTCAACTGGTCGGCGAAAACATCGCCGCCGGCCAGGACACTGTGGGCAAAGTCGTCGACGGCTGGCTCGCCAGCCCCGGCCACTGCGCCAACCTGATGAACCCGCAGTACAAGGAACTCGGCGCCGCTTATGCGACCGACCCGAGGAGCGATGCAGGGATTTACTGGACGGCGATGTTTGGGGCGCAGTAAATCTCAAGCCCACAGTCTTTTTGTGGTGTTCTGCTGATCATCGACGGCATCAATCACCCGGTCATTAAGAGTGATTGGACGCTGTTCGACATTGCCCATACCCTGCGCCGTCCAGATCCGCGGTTAGCGGTTTTCCCCACAGCGAGGCTGTCATGTCAGAGCGCGTCTTGATCGATGGCTTCAATCGCCGCGTCGACTACCTGCGCATGTCGGTGACCGACCGTTGCGACTTTCGCTGTGTGTATTGCATGGCTGAAGACATGCAGTTTCTGCCGCGCCAGCAAGTGCTGACGCTGGAGGAAATCTACCAATTGGCACAAAGCTTCGTCGCACTGGGCACGCGCAAGATCCGTCTCACTGGCGGCGAGCCGCTGATCCGTCCCGGCGTGGTGCAACTGTGCGAGCAGATCGCCGCCCTGCCCGGCCTGCGCGAATTGTGCCTGACCACCAACGGCTCACAACTGGGCAAACTCGCCGCACCGCTGTTCGACGCCGGCGTTAAACGCCTCAACGTCAGCCTCGACAGCCTCTGCCCTGAGCGCTTCAAACAGATGACCCGCACCGGCGATCTGGCACAGGTCATCGAGGGTATCGATGCCGCGCGCAAGGCCGGTTTCACTCGCACCAAACTCAACTGCGTGGTGATGCAGGGCCGAAATGATCAAGAGATCAATGATCTGGTGAGCTTCGCCATCGACCGTGAGCTGGACATTTCTTTCATTGAAGAAATGCCGCTGGGCGTGATTGACGAACACAGCCGCGCCGAATCGTTTTTCTCTAGCGCACAAGTGCGCGAACGGATCGCCGAACGCTACGCCCTGATCGACTCCGCCGAATCGACCCAAGGCCCGTCGCGCTACTGGCGGCTGGCCGAAGCCCCGCAGATTCGCCTGGGTTTTATTTCTCCGCACAGCCACAACTTCTGCGCTACCTGTAACCGGGTGAGGCTGACGGTGGAGGGGCGTTTGCTACTGTGTCTAGGTAACGAGCATTCGCTGGACTTGAAAGCCGTGCTGCGCGCCCATCCCGGGCAACCGGAACGTCTGGAGAAAGCGATCATCGAAGCGATGAAGCTCAAGCCCTACAGGCACAACTTTGAAGTGAACGATGACGTACAAATCGTGCGATTCATGAACATGACCGGCGGCTGATGCGTCACGTCCACGCGTAATCGGGATCACCCAGCATGATCATCAGACCCAAGGTCAGTCAGTTCGCCATACTTTTTACCCTCAAGGGTTCGATTGCCAAGCGAATCGCCTTGCGCACCCTGATGGTCACCCTGCTGGCGTCGGCGATTGTGCTGGTGGAAATCCTCTATCCCAGCAGCTTCACCAAGGTCAACGCCACGCCCTTCACGCTGCTGGGCTTGTCGCTGTCGATCTTCATGAGTTTTCGTAACAACGCCTGCTATGACCGCTGGTACGAAGCGCGCAAGGCCTGGGGCGAAGTGATCGTCCATGTGCGCTCGATCATTCGCGAAACCCACATCATCCGCGAATCGGAGCAACGCCGGCCGCTGCTGCTCAATCTGTGCGGCTTCGCCCACGCCCTCAACGCGCGACTGCGGCGTGAAGACGAGGCGGCGGCCAGCGGCGCGTGGGTCGACCCGAAACCCGACGCTCAGGTGCCCGACTACAGCGCACAGATCCTGCACCGGATCGGCGAACAATGCTCCGATCTGCAACAGGCCGGCGCATTAAGCGAATGGCGCTACATGCTGCTGGCCAATCACCTGACCAGCCTCACGCAAGCTCAAGCCGTGTGCGAGCGGATCAAGAATACGCCGCTGCCCTTCCCCTATACCTTGCTGCTACATCGCACGATTTACCTGTTCTGCATCCTGTTACCGTTCGCCATGGCCGAGCCACTGGGCTGGCTGACGCCGCTGTTCACCGCGATTGTCAGTTACACCTTTTTCGGTCTGGATGCGATTGCCGATGAGTTGGAAGACCCATTCGGCCGCGATGAAAACGACCTGCCAACCGATGCCCTGGTCCGCACGATCGAGCGCGACATTCTGGCTGAACTGGGTGTTGCGCAACTGCCACCGGCGTTGACGCCCGTCGATTACGTCCTGAGTTGATCGGCCAGTCACAGCCTTGTCTGAGCACTATTGGATTTAACAAAAGCCTGATTAGATAGCCGCTCCGCCAGAATTCGACTCAGGAGCCGCACTTGAGTACACCGCCGCAGGATCTTCCCCGCCCCGATCCCGTCACCCTGCGTCAGGCCTGGCGCTTCTGGCTCAAGCTCGGCTGTATCGGTTTCGGCGGCCCCGCCGGGCAAATCGCGATCATGCATCAGGAGTTGGTCGAACGCCGCCGCTGGATCTCCGAACGACGTTTTCTCCACGCCCTCAACTACTGCATGTTGCTGCCCGGCCCCGAGGCTCAACAACTGGCGACCTACATCGGCTGGTTGTTGCATCGCACCTGGGGCGGCGTGATTGCGGGCGTGCTGTTTGTGCTGCCGTCGCTGTTTATCCTGATTGCGCTGTCATGGCTGTACATCGCCTACGGTGACGTGCCGGCGGTGGCCGGGGTGTTTTACGGGATCAAACCGGCGGTGACGGCGATTGTGCTGCACGCGGCGCATCGCATCGGCTCGCGGGCCTTGAAGAATGGCTGGCTCTGGGCGATTGCCGGGGCCTCGTTCGTGGCGATTTTTGCGTTCAATGTGCCGTTCCCGCTGATCGTGCTCGGCGCCGCGTTGATCGGTTATCTCGGTGGGCGTCTGGCGCCGCAGCGGTTCGATAACGGCGGCCAGCGCAGCAGTGAAAAATCCTTTGGCCCGGCGTTGATTGATGACGACACCCCGACGCCCGAACACGCTCGATTCAGTCTGTCGCGGCTCTCGCGGCTGGCATTGGTCGGCGCGGCGCTGTGGTGTTTGCCCATGGCCTTGCTGACGGCGTTGTTCGGCTGGGACGGCACTTTCACGCAGATGGGCTGGTTCTTCACCAAAGCCGCATTACTGACTTTTGGAGGGGCCTATGCGGTGTTGCCCTATGTCTATCAGGGCGCGGTGGGGCATTACGGCTGGTTGACGCCGACGCAGATGATCGACGGCCTGGCGCTTGGCGAAACCACCCCGGGGCCGTTGATCATGGTGGTGGCGTTTGTCGGTTTCATCGGCGGTTATGTGCAACCGGTATTCGGCGCGGAACATGCGTTCGCCGCCGGCGCAATGGCAGCGACGCTGGTGACGTGGTTCACCTTTCTGCCTTCGTTTCTGTTCATTCTCGCCGGCGGGCCGTTGGTGGAATCGACTCACAATGAACTGAAGTTCACTGCGCCGCTGACCGCGATCACGGCAGCAGTGGTCGGGGTGATTCTCAACCTCGCGTGTTTTTTCGCGTATCACGTGTTCTGGCCGAGCGGTTTCGTCGGGCAACCGGATGTTTTTTCGATAGCGCTGGCAGTCCTGGCGGCACTGGCGCTGTTCGTTTTCAAACGTGGTGTGATTGAAGTGTTGATCGTTTGCGCCCTTGTCGGGCTGGGCTTTCACCTGTTGCGCTAAACAACCGTCGCATCGCCGATGCGCAATCAATCGTTTACACGCCCGAGGAATGCCCCTTACTATCCGGGCACACCGGTCGGCGGGTCAGTCCCGCCACCGAAGTTTTCCGCCAACGGAAACACGCGTCATGAGTACGTCACTACAACAACCAAAATCGTTGAACGTCTCCGCTGTGTGCGCCCTCTGTCAAAGAGGCCGCGCATGAATCGCATCGTCAATCTCCCCATGGCCCTGCGCCGTTCCAAGCTGCGTCACTCCGCACGCCCGCCGGATATCGCCTGCTGATTTCCTGATTACCGTCAGTCAACAACACAAACTGGATGATGGCCTGTGGCGAGGGGATTTATCCCCGATGGACTGCGTAGCAGTCACGCCTTTTGGGGGCCGCTTCGCGCCCCATCGGGGATAAATCCCCTCGCCACAGGTTCATCGTCGCGTCTGACTGACTGAAGACCTTTTTGAAATCCCTGCCAGGACGCCATCCATCGCGTCCGGCCCGAATCTGCGCGCCTGTGCGGCGCCACCGTGAGTGATTGATTATGAAATTCGCAGCCATTGAAGACGCACGCCTGTTCCTTGAACAGAACCCCGATATCGACATGATCGAACTGTTCATCCTCGATGCCAACGGCGTACCGCGCGGCAAGCTGTTGCACCGTGAAGAACTGCTCGCCGTGTATGAAAGCGGCCGCCCGCTGCCCAGCACTATTCTCGGTCTGACCGTACAGGGTGAGGACGTCGAGAACTCCGGTCTGGTCTGGGATGTCGGCGATATCGACTGCCGCGCCTATCCATTGGAAGGCAGTCTGGTACGCCTGCCATGGCGGCAGATTCCGACCGCTGCGGTGCAGGTCAGCATGCACCCCACCGAGGGCATGCCGGCGAGCATCGCCGACCCGCGCCACCTGTTGATCAAGGTGGTCGACGCGCTCAAAGCCGAGGGTTATTACCCGGTGATGGCTTGCGAGCTGGAGTTCTATTTGCTCGACGCCAAACGCGATCACAACGGCCGCCCGCAACCGGCGCTGGATGCTGACGGCGGGCGACCGCGACACACCCAGGTCTACGGTTTGCGTGAACTGGAGCAGATCGAACCGTTCCTTGCCGACCTTTACGGCGCCTGCAAACTGCACGGCATTCCGGCGCGCACGGCGATCTCGGAATACGCGCCGGGTCAGGTAGAAATCACCCTCGAACATGGCGATGCGCTGGAGGCGATGGATCAAGCGGTGCGCTACAAGCGCCTGGTCAAAGCCGTGGCGCACAAGCACGGCATGCAAGCGACATTCATGGCCAAGCCGTTCGATGATTTGGCCGGCACCGGCATGCACATGCACGTCAGCCTCGCCGATGCCGAAGGCCGTAACTTGTTCGCCTCCGAAGACCCGGCCGGTACCCCGCTGCTGCGCACGGCGATTGGCGGGATGCTCGCGTCCTTGCTCGATTCGCTGCTGCTGTTCTGCCCGAATGCCAACTCTTATCGCCGTTTTCAGGCCAACAGCTATGCGCCACTGGCGCCGACCTGGGGCGTCGACAACCGCACCGTCAGCCTGCGCGTGCCCGGCGGCCCGGCCAACACCCGACACATCGAACACCGTATCTGCGGCGCCGACGCCAACCCGTATCTGGCGGCAGCGGCGATCCTTGCCGGCATTCATCGCGGCATTCGCGAAAACCTTGATCCGGGCGCACCGGTCGAGGGCAACGGCTATGCGCAAGCGAAGGAATTACTGCCGACCGATTGGCTGACTTCGCTGCAGGCGCTGGAAAATTCAAGTTGGGCACGGGATGCGTTGGGGCAGGAGTTTCTTGGGGTTTATCTGGCGGTGAAGCGCGCTGAGTACCGGCAGTTCATGGCTGAAGTGGGTGAGCAGGATTGGCGCTGGTATCTGACTGAAGCCTGAATACTCACATCTCCCCTGTGGGAGCGAGCCTGCTCGCGAAGGCGTCGTCACATTCAACATTTGGGTGACTGACGAACCGCTTTCGCGAGCAGGCTCGCTCCCACAAGGGACCGCGTACCGAACTCGAATTTTGTGTGGACACTGACATGACCAATCGCTGCAATTCCTACTACACCGCCACCCTCAACCAGGACACCGACTACCCGACCCTGCAAGGCCGGCACAAAGTCGATGTGGTGATCATCGGCGGCGGTTTCACCGGCGTCGCCACCGCTGTCGAACTCGCCGAAAAAGGCCTGAAAGTCGCCATCGTCGAGAGCAACAAAATCGGCTGGGGCGCCACCGGGCGCAATGGCGGCCAGGTCACCGGCAGCCTCTCTGGCGATGGCGCGATGCGCAAACAGATGCGCCCGAAACTGGGTGATGAGGTCGACGATTTCATCTGGCATCTGCGCTGGCGCGGGCACGAGATCATCAAACAGCGCGTCGAGAAATACGGCATCGCCTGTGACCTCAAACACGGTCACCTGCACGCCGCCTACAAACCCAGCCACATGACCGATCTGCGCAGCGATTACGAAGAAGCCGTGCGACGCGGACTGGGTGATGAAGTCAGCCTGCTCGACCGCAGCCAGGTGCGTGACCTGCTGCAAAGCGACCTCTACCATGGCGCGATCAAGAACACCCGCAACATGCACCTGCACCCGCTCAATCTGTGCATCGGCGAAGCGCGAGCGGCGGAAAGTCTGGGTGCGCTGATCTTCGAAAACAGCGAAGTGCTGGAGATCATTCACGGCGATACGCCTGGGGTCAGAACCGCCCACGGCCAGATCGACGCCAATCAGGTGATGCTCGCCGGCGACGTCTATCACAAACTCGAACCGGGCCAGCTCAAGGGCAAGATTTTTCCGGCCATGGGCGGCATCGTCACCACTGCCCCGCTCGGCGATCTGGCGCGGCAGATCAACCCTGAAGATCTGGCGGTGTACGACTGCCGTTTCGTCCTCGATTACTACCGCCTCACCGCCGACGGCCGCTTGTTGTTCGGCGGCGGCGCCAACTACAGCGGCAAGGACTCGCGCGACATCGCCGCCGAACTGCGCCCGTGCATCGAGCAGACTTTCCCGGCGCTCAAAGGCGTGCAGATCGACTACCAGTGGAGCTGCGCGATGGGCATCGTGATCAACCGCATCCCGCAACTGGGCAAGCTTTCGGACAATGTCTGGTACTGCCAGGGTTACTCCGGGCACGGCATCGCCTCTACCCACATCATGGGCGAAATCATGAGTCGGGCGATCACCGGGCAGATGGAGCAGTTCGATACGTTTGCGGCGTGCCAGCACATTCGCGTGCCAATGGGGGATTTGCTGGGCAATCCGTTACTGGCGGCGGGGATGTGGTACTACCAGATGCTTGAAAAGTTGCGTTGACTGGACTGCACCCATCGCGAGCAGGCTCACTCCTACAGTTGGAATGCATTCCCCTTGTAGGAGTGAGCCTGCTCGCGATGAGGCCCTAAGCCGCTATACAAATCTCAGTCAGGCAACTGCTCCACCTCAATCCCCAACCGTTGATAATCCTCGACACTCCCCGACGCCAGGTGCCGCTCGGTAATCAACGTATGCACCCGCGTGCACGGCGCCACCACAAACGGCTCCACCGCGCCCAACTTGTCCGCCGTGGTCACCGCGATCACCTGCGCGGCGCTCTCGAACAATGCCTGCTTCACCGGCACCTCATCGAAATACAGCGAACTCAACCCCACCTCCGGATGAATCGCACACACCCCGGTAAACAGCAGATCAGCCTTGATGCTTTGCAGCAGGCGCACGGTCTCGTGGCCGCTGACCGACATCGTCGCCAGGTTCAACTGCCCACCCGCCAGGATTACCTTGATGCCCTTGTATTCGGCGAGGGTGATGGCGGTCATCGGCGACGTGGTCACCGCTGTGATCTTGATATCCGCTGGCAAAGAACGCGCGATCTGCAACGTGGTAGTGCCGGAATCGAACAGCACGATCTGGCCATCCTTCACCCGCCCGGCGGCGAGTTGCGCCAGGCGGGTTTTCACCTCGTCGGTCTCACTGATGCGGGTGAAGTAATCCTTGCCAGTGTCTTTCGGCCTCGGCAACGCGCCGCCGTGTACCCGCTGCACCAGGCCGGCGCTATCCAGCTCGGCGAGGTCGCGGCGGATGGTGTCCTCGGACACGGCGAAATGCTGGCTCAACTCGGAGGCCATGACCTTGCCGTCACGTTCAAGAATCAGGAGGATTTTCTGCCGGCGCAGGGAGGGAAGTTCGGTGACCGAATGATCGTGCATGGTTCTGCCTGTTTATGCTTGTAGTTGCAGGTTTTCGCCGAGACTAGCGAAAGCCTCGGGTAAACACAAATCGGCGGATATCAATTGTTTCGATCATTGGAATCACAAAGCCGAATTTTTCCTTTGCATTCAGCCTGTTCAGAATGGCCCCACTCTCAACAGGCTCAGGATGACCACCTTATGAATCTCAATTTCGCGTTTGCTTGCATGATCGTCGTGTCTTTCGCGATCGCTTTGGGCCACGCCTGAGGCATTAAACCGACGCCGCCAGATGCTCGCGAAACCACTTGTGCGCGGGATCACGGTGAAGTCGCTCGTCCCAGAACATCGCCATTTCGTAGCCCGGCACCTGCAGCGGTGCCTCGACCACTTGCAATGCCGAGTTGCCCCGCACCAGCCGTGACGGCAGCATCGCCACCAGATCGGTGCTCGCCAGCACCGACATCACCATCAGAAAGTGCGGCACCGACAGCACCACTTTGCGCGACAGCCCCACGTCGGCCAGCACCTTGTCAGTCACCCCGAAAAAGCTCCCGCCCTCTCGCGACACCAGCACATGTTCCAGTGCGCAGAACTCATCGCAGCTCGGTTTACCCGTCAAACCGGGATGCCCGAGACGCCCGGCCAACACGTAACGCTCGCTAAACAGCACGCGTTGATGCAGGTCCAGCGGCGCGTCTTCGGTGATGTGCAGCGCCAGATCGAACACGCCCTGCTCCGCTTGCTTGACCAATTGCGCTGGCATCAGGTCGATAACCGCCAGCCGAGTGCCCGGTGCCTGCGCACGTAAACTGCTCAGCGCCGGCAGAAGAATGGTCGATTCACCGTAGTCGGTTGCCGCGACTCTCCAGGTCTGGGTCGCCAGTGCGGGGTCGAACACAGTGGCCGGGGCCACCGCCCGTTCCAGTGCTTCCAGCGCCTCGCGCAAAGGCTCACGCAACTCATCGGCTCGCGCCGTCGGGCGCATACCCCGCGGGCCAGGGAGCAACAGCGGATCGCCGAAGATGTCGCGAAGCTTGGCCAAATGGACGCTCACCGAGGGCTGCGACAGGTTCAGCCGTTGCGCCGCGCGGGTGACGTTGTGCTCGGACAGCAGCACATCGAGGGTCAACAGCAGATTGATATCCAGCCGTCTCAAATTATTCATGGCTATACCAGACATATCAGACATTCATTTCCAATATACCTGTGGAGCGCTGATCCTGCTCCCACTCAGCCACGGAGCTTTAAAAATGAATGTACTACTGGTCTACGCCCACCCCGAACCCACCTCCCTCAACGGCGCGCTCAAGGACTTCACCGTTCAGCGCCTCGAAGCCGCCGGCCACAACGTGCAAGTCTCCGACCTTTACGCGATGAACTGGAAAGCCATCCTCGATGCCGACGACGCCCCACAGCGTGATAACAGCAAACCGTTCCACGCCTCCCTTGACTCGAAACTCGCCTACGCCCAAGGCACGCAAGCCGCCGACATCGCCCGCGAGCAGGAAAAACTGCTGTGGGCCGATGCGCTGATTCTGCAATTCCCGCTGTGGTGGTTCACGATGCCGGCGATCCTCAAGGGCTGGGTCGAACGCGTCTACGCCTACGGGTTTGCCTATGGCGTTGGCGAACACTCCGACAGCCGTTGGGGCGAGCGTTATGGCGAAGGGAAAATGAAAGGCAAACGGGCGATGTTGATGGTCACCACTGGTGGCTGGGAATCGCATTACAGCCCGCGCGGGATCAATGGGCCGATGGATGACCTGTTGTTCCCGATTCAGCACGGAGTTCTGCATTACCCCGGTTTTGACGTGCTGCCCCCCTTCCTTGTCTATCGCACCAGCCGCATGGACGACGCCCGGTTTACCGAGACAACGGATGAACTGGGGCGCCGACTGGATGAGTTGTGGAGTGCCCGGCCGATTGCGTTCAGGCAGCAGAATGCGGGGGATTACGAGATTCCGGGGTTGACGTTGAAGGATGATGTTGCGCCCGGTAAGCAGGGCTTTGCCGCACACCTCATTTAGCGGAGAAAGGTGAAGGAGCAAGCTCCTTCACCGTATCTCAAGGCGATACCACCCGAGCCTTACGCACAAACAACGCATGGGCCTTCTCCCAGAAGTTACCGCCCAGTACAAAGAAACTGCCAACAAACATCAGATCCCCAAGCAATTGCATCTGCCACAAATTGGGCCGCAACCCCGGCCAGAAGTTATCGAAATACGGTTCCAGAAACGAGACAAGCAACGGCAGACAAAACATCACCACGCCGATCCTGTGCCGCAGCGGCCCGACCTCGTCGACCGGTGTCGGAATCATTCCCGAGACATAACCGCCGATCTTGCGCTTGAGCTCGGCGAATCCGGCCTTGCCCATTACCGCGATCACCAGCAGCAACAGCACTTTGTTACTGATAAACAGCACACCGGTCAGCGCCGCCACTTTCGAGCCGGGCACATCAAGGGCGGCGGCCAGTGGCACCATCAGCCACGAACCGAGCATCAGGCAGATGATCGCCACACCGACCTTGAAGCGCCAGTTGGCGGTGGTGGTCGGCGTTACCGGATCTTGGGCAGTGTCCATGGTTTCGTACCTGTTTTGGCGGGATGCCGTGCCTGAAAAGCGTAGCAGCAGATTCGCCCGAACAACCTGCAATTCGCGGTCTATGCTCCAGTGATATTGGCGATTGGGGACACACGCAATGCCTGCACCGACAGCCCTGCTGACGCGGCCCGGTCACCTGTTGTTGCTCGGCGCGCTGAGCTTCAGCGGCTGTGTGCGTCTGGGGCCGGATTTCCAGCCGCCGGCCGAAGCATGGAGCAAGCAGTGGAACAGCGCAGCGCTGGAGCAGGCCAGCGAACGTGCGGCCCAGCCAGACCTGCGCCAGTGGTGGCAGGTATTCGCCGACCCGGTGCTGGATCGCCTGATTGCCGAAGCGGATGCACATAACAGCAGCCTGAAAATCGCCGGCCTGCGGGTGCTCGAAGCCCGCGCCCAACTGGGCATCGCCGAAAGCGGCCGCTACCCGCAACTGCAACAGGTCGGGGTCGACAGCCTCTACATCGACCGCCACCAGTCCGGTGGCAGCAACCCGCAGGATCTGCACTTCTGGCAACACAGCGCCGCGTTCGATATCGGTTGGGAGCTGGATTTCTGGGGGCGCTTCAGTCGCGCCATCGAATCGTCCGATGCCAGCTACTTCGCCGCTCAGGCCAACTACGAAGACGCCCTTGTACTGCTGCGCGCGCAAGTCGCCGACACCTATTTTTCCCTGCGCACCACCGAAGCACGACTGCGCGTCGCCCGGGAAAACGCCGTCCAGCAAAAACGCAATTTCGAGATCACCGAAAAGCTTTTCACCAGCGGCCAGAGCGCCGAACTCGACCTGCAACAGGCGAAAACCCAATACCTAGGCACGCTGAGCAGCATTCCGGCATTCGAAGACCAATTGCTGCGCACGCGCAATGCCCTGGCGGTGCTCGTCGGCCAGCCGCCCGGTGGCGCGGCGATGCTGGCCGAACAAACCGGGCTGATTCCTTTGCTGGATCGCGCCGTGCTGCAAGACGTCCCGGCCAACCTGCTGCTGCGCCGCCCGGACGTGCGCGCGGCGGAGCTGAATGTCGCCGCGCAATCGGCGCTGGTCGGTGTTGCCGAGACTGATCTGTACCCGTCGCTGACCTTGCTCGGCAGCATCGTCTGGTCGACTGATTCCCTCGGTGCCACCCCACGCAGCCTCGACCTGATTGGCGGCCCGAGCCTGCGCTGGAACATCTTCGATTACGGCCGCATCCGCAATAACGTACGGGTGCAGGACGCACGCTTGCAGCAACTGATCGAAGCCTATCGCGACAAGGTTCGGCAAGCCGCGCGCGAGGCTGACGACGCCGCCAGTGGCTTGAGCAAGGCGCTGGGACGCGAACGCATTTTGCGTGAGGCCGAAGGCGCAGCGCGGCGTTCGCTGGTGCTGGCCAACACGCAATACCGCGAAGGTTATTCGGACTTTCAGCGAGTGCTCGACGCCCAACGTGCGCTGCTGGAGTTACAGGACAACTATCTGGTCAGCCGCAGCAACGCCGTGAGCAATCTGATCGCTCTGTACAAATCCGTCGGAGGCGGCTGGCAGAGCAACGCGCCGCAGATCGACGAGCCGACCCGACAACAGATGCAACAACGCACCGATTGGGGCGATTTGCTCACCGCGCCACCCGCCCAACCGGCGTATCCCCTTCCATCGCAGGAAAGCCGCCATGACTGAAAACACGACGCCCGCTCCTGCCCCTGCCCGGCCCGACGCAGCGAAAAAAGGCATCCGCTGGGTGCTACTGCTGATCGTACTGAGCCTGGCCTGGTATCTGCTCGCCGACCGCTACACGCCCTACACCCAGCAGGCGCGGGTCGGTGCGTTCGTGATTCCGGTGGCGGCGGAAGTTGCGGGTCGGGTAATCCGGGTCAACGTGCGCAACAACCAGGATGTGAAAGCGGGCGACACCCTCTTCGAACTTGATCCACAGCCGCTGCAAATCGCCGTCGATCGAGCAAAAGCCGATCTGGAATCGACCCGACGTCAGGTGGGCGCGAGCACCGCCGGAATCGCCTCGGCACAGGCTTCCTTAAGGGCCGCGCAAGCCAACGAACTCAAGGCACGACAGGACAATCAGCGCCTCGAGGGTTTGTACAAACAAGATCCCGGCACGGTCTCCGTTCGCCTTCTTGAGGTGTCGCGAGCCAACCGTGAACAAGCGGTCGCCCAAGTTGCCGCCGCCCGCGCCGAAGTGCAACGGGCGCAGGAACAGGAAGGTGGCAATACCGACACCAACGCGCAGTTACGCAGCGCCGCCTCGGCACTGGCCAAAGCCGAGCTGGATCTGGCCAACACCCGCATCGGCGCACGCTCGGCCGGGTTGATCACTGATCTGCGCACCGACGTCGGCCAGTTCACCGCCGCCGGTAGTCCGCTGATGACCTTGATCGCGATTCATGACGTGTGGATCAGCGCCGACCTCACGGAAAACAACCTCGGCCGCGTGCAACCCGGAACGCCGGTTTCGATCGTTTTGGATGCGCTGCCCGGCGAAGTCCTCGACGGCCGGGTGCGCAGCGTCGGCTATGGTGTCAGCGTCGGCCAGACCCCGGCGCCGGGTACGCTGCCAAGCATCCAAAACAGCCGCGACTGGTTGCGTCCGGCGCAGCGTTTTCCGGTGATCATCGAGTTCACGGAAGAGGCGAAGAAACGCCTCGTCGACAGTCGCGCGATCCGTGCCGGCGGCCAGGCTGAAGTCATGGCTTTCCCCAGCGAAGGTAATCCGCTCAACCCGTTGGGGCGGCTGTTTGTCGGCCTGATGAGCTGGCTGTCGTATGCCTACTGAACGCAGCGTCCCGGCGCAGCGGGCCTTGCGCCTGGCGTTCGGCACCGCGCTGTGCACCGCCGCCAGTTATGCGCTGGCGCTTCCGCTGGCGTTTATTTCGCCCGTGCTGGCGGTGTTGTTGCTGGCCAGTCTGCCAAGGCCATTACCGCTCAAAGGCGCGATAGTGTTGGCACTGGTTGCCGCGCTGACAACGAGCATCGGCCTGCTGCTGGTGCCGTTGCTGCGCTATTACCCGGTGAGTGGTGTGTTGTTGATTGGGCTCGGTTTGTTTGTGGTGTTTCGCTTTGGCCTGCGCGGCGGTAACCCGTTGATCGTGACCTTTCTGGTGATCGGCATGACCATGATTTCTGCCGCCGGATTTGCCGAATTCGATCTCGCGATGGCGGTGATCGGCGCGCTGGTCAAAGGCCTGTTGCTGGCGGTCGCGGTGGTGGGCATCAGCCATACACTGTTTCCAGAACGGCCCGACAGCCCCGTCCCGCCGAAGCCGCCCGCCTTACCCGCCGATGAAGTCCCGCGTGTGGCTCTGCGCGCCACCCTGATCGTCATGCCGACGTTTCTACTGGCCCTGAGCGACCCGGCCAGTTACCTGCCGATCATCCTCAAAGCCGTCAGCCTCGGCCAGCAAAGCTCCACGCCCCACACCCATCACGCCGGCCGCGAACTGCTCGGCTCGACCCTGCTCGGAGGCTTGCTGGCCGTGCTGCTCTGGTGTGGCTTGAGCCTGTTCGTGCATGTGTGGATGTTCTTTCTGTGGACGCTGCTGTTCGGGCTGTGGCTGGCGCGCAAACTCTATCGCCTCAGCCCGACAACCTTCAGCCCCGGCTTCTGGCTCAACACCTTGGTGACGATGATCATCCTGCTCGGCCAATCGGTGCAGGACAGCGCCGCCGGCAAAGACGTCTACAGCGCCTTCGCCGTGCGCATGGGTCTGTTCATTCTGGTGACGCTCTACAGCGCGTTGATGATGCGCCTGCTCGAAGCGCACAAACCCAGCCGTCAAGGCGTGACCTGATAGCCGCGCCCTTGCAGACACCCGGTGTAAGCACTGGAACTGGCTGCTGCATCAGTCTTGCTCTGCGCACGTCGATCCTGACGCTGTCGCGCACCACCTACCACCGCGCCGGCGGCAGCCGATTGCCCGGCGCGGTTCTGCCGGTAATCCTGCTTGCGATCATCGTCGACCGCATCATAAAACTCGTCGTGCTGGCGACCGCGCACCTCAGCCGCTGTTGCACCGGCCGCAGCACCGACGGCAGCGCCCCTCAGGCGACCACCGGTTTGCGGGGTTGAAGTGGTGGAACTGGCGGCGACCGAATGGCAGTCGTTCATGTCGATCTGGGTTTGTTGCGAAGTCTGGCCCTTGAGCGGGACGATGGTTTGCGCATCGGCTTGCGTGGCGCAAAGAGCAGCGATCAAGAGAACGGTGGACGACAAACGGTTCATGATTACCTCCGGCGGGGCCTGGCGTTGGCTGTGATGCGGGGTAATCAAATAGTGTAGTTCACCAGTGACAAACTCATTTAAGCGGTGAAGGAGCAAACTCCCTCACCGCGACGGATGATGTGTAATCAGGACTCTTCCCGCACCCGCCGCACCTGCACCAACAACGCCGGCGCAAAATGCAGCAGCACCATCCGCGCCAAGTGGTGAGTGAGGATAAACACCACATTCAGCCCGCCGGCAAACGCGACAATCGCAATCGTCTCGATCGCCCCCGGCATGTACGCCAGCCACAGAGACAGCGGATCGCTGCCCAACCATCGCGCCGCCCCTTCGGCAAATGCCGCCGCCACCACAATCATCAACCCGACCGACACCAGCGCCGTACGACCATGCAGCCCCAATTCCTTGAGGCCCAAACCCTTAAACCGCGATCCAATCCGTACGCCGAGAACCAGGGCTGCCAGATTCAAACTCCAGTCCGGCATGTGAAAGCCCTGCAGCCAGCCTGCTTTTACAAAGACTGCGGTGATGATGATCGCCGTGAGCATAAATGGCGCCGGCACGCCGATTAGCAGCAGCAATCGACCGAGGACGACGCTCAAGCCGATTACCGAGAAAACCGTCAACGCCATGCCGGTGGTCAACGGATCGCTATCAACAGCAGCAACCGACACCTGCCCCGGAATCAAAAAGCTCACCAACACCGTGATCAACAGCAACCGCATCAGGTGCACGATGATTACCTTGCTCGACGCCTTCTCCGACTCAAGCAAATCAAACACCGCCGCCAGCGCCCCCGGATACACCGCGAGTAGCGCGTCCGTGCGGTTCCACCCTGCCCCGCGCGTCAGCCACCATCCGGCCAAGGCAATCTGCACCGTCAAGCACAGCAGCAACACGCCGAGACTCGGCAACATCGTCGACGCCGTCGCACTGTCCCACGCTTCGAACATCAGCCCGGTGGCGATGCCCAGCGTGACCTGGATGTAGCCCAAACCATAAGGTGTCGCGGGTGCAAAACCGGATTTAGTGACGACGAACGCCGTGACAAGGATCGACCCCAGCAGCAACCCATGAGGTACACCGAGAGACTGCAACACAGCTCCAAAACCGGCGGCGATCAACAAACATAGAATGGATTTCATATTCGCCTTCCTGGCTATTCAACTGACCCGACACGATCCCGTGTAGGAGCTGCCGCAGGCTGCGATCTTTTGACTTTGAATCTAAAAAACAAGATCAAAAGATCGCAGCCTTCGGCAGCTCCTACAGGGGCGTGTCCATTTTTATGAGCGCAACCGACCGATTGCGCGACGGTATTTTTCGACTCGTTCCAGATCCTCCCAACTCGGCGAGGCGATCCGCGACAGGTCGCTGTTCTCTTCCAGATCCGCCAGTTTCACGACCCGGCCGATCGGGTTTTGCGCCGCGCGCTCGACGAAATCCTCATAGGACTCGCCCGGCACTTTGGTCACCGAGGCAATGGCCGTCAGCACCTCTTCGCTGAAGCCCTCTTTGCGCAAGTCATCCAGGCTGATATCGCAATCCTCGACCACATCGTGCAGCACCGCGACGATGCGTTCCTCCAGCGTGGTCATGCGCAACATCACTTTCAGCGGATGCAAAATGTACGGCGCCCCGCCCTTGTCCACCTGCCCCGCGTGCGCAGTGGCGGCGATGGCGATTGCGCGTTCCAGTGTTTGCGTCATGGAAGTCTCCGAATGCGCGAAACGGATGTGCCATTGCGGCTACAGATTTCAATCATGGGCAATATTCCAATCCTTGGGGCGCTAGATGTGTCCGATTGTTTCTCAGTCTACGCGAACAGCGCAAATCAAAAACCTGATTGAACCTCCTTCCCCTGCGCTATCTCGAAACCATAAGCGCCCACTCATTGATCAGAACCGGCGCCATTGAAGAGGAAAGCCCGATGAACATTCGATTCCTGCTTCTGATCGCCACTTTCAGCGTCATCCCCACCTGCGTCATGGCCGAAGGCTGCGACGTCGAAACCCGCTCCTCCAGCGCCTCCGTGCCCACCGTCTCCAGCCACAGTTGCTACGAATATGAGGGTGTGCCCGTCAATTCCATCGACTGGTCGTGCAGCAACGAAAGCAAAGACATGGTCAACGCCGTCAAGAAAAAGGTCCAACAGTGCGACGACCATTACCAGGCCACTTGCATCGCCACCCTCACCCAGGAATCCCTGGCCAACCCGCACTCCACCAGCAAGGATAAAAACGCCAAGGCGTTGAACATCCCGGACGGCGCGCAGGTGACCACGTATTACTACGGCGCGGAGAATCTGGGGCAGGCGAAGATTGATTGTGAAAGTGGGGGTGGGCATTGGAAGGCGAAGTAACGGCTGTTTAGCGCACATAAAAAGGGACACCGCTGGGTGTCCCTTTTTAAATATCGATGCAATCACCGTGGCGAGGGAGCTTGCTCCCGCTGGGCTGCGAAGCGGCCCTTGTACCAAACATACAAAGCCATGACTTGAGATCGACCGAATTTGAAGTCTGAAAAACTCGTAGGAAAACACCCCTTGTGGCGAGGGGATTCATCCCCGATGGGCTGCGAAGCGGCCCCAACCCGGCGAGTTCATTTCTCCAGACACCCCGCACGCCCCGGATTACGACGACTGCGTCGCCGATCGGGGATAAATCCCCTCGCCACAGTGTATTTCCGCCACCACACTTGTTTATTGCCTAAACTCGACAACCCCGGCAGTAACCAGTCGCCAATATCGGCCACGGGGCATTATCAAAAATTCGCCGGCGTATTCGCACTAATAATCTCAGCCTCATCCGCCCCGATATTCCGGAACTTATGCGGCAGCGTGGAAGGAAAGTAATACCCATCCCCCGCATTCAAAACACTCACCGAGCCATCCACGGTCAACTCGACAGTGCCACGGGTAACAAGCCCACACTCCTCACCTTCCGCATGCACAATCGGCTCTTCCCCGGAGCTCGCGCCCGGTGCGTATTGCTCGCGCAGCAAGCGCATCTGCCGGCTCGGCACGGAGGCGCCGATCAGCAGCAGGCGCAGGCCATGGCGGCCAAGATCCGGTTGTTCGTTGGCGCGGAAGACGTATTGGTGTTCGCGTGGCGGCTGGTCGAAGGTGAAGAAGTCGGCCAGGGACATCGGGATGCCTTCGAGCAGCTTTTTCAGGGAGCTGACGGAGGGGCTGACGCGATTCTGTTCGATCAGGGAGATGGTGGCATTGGTCACACCGCTACGCCGGGCCAGCTCGCGCTGGGAGAGTTTGTAGCTTTCGCGTACTAGTTTGAGTCGAGAACCCGTATCCATGACTGCCTTATGTTGAGGTACTTAAGGGTAATGGGGGTGGGTGGCGGGTGACGCGCCGGGGCGCGGATCACGTTGCTCCCGTGTCCCGGAACCGTGAAAGGCGGCTATTAAATCACGTTTGATGGTGTAGCTCAGCAGGTTCGATGGATGGTGGGGGAAAAGTCTTTCCTGCCTTGGTAGTAGAGTCACTGTGGGAGCGAGCCTGCTCGCGAAAGCGGTGTGTCAGACGACGGCGATGTTGGCTGAATGACCTCTTCGCGAGCAGGCTCGCTCCCACAGTTGGATCTCTTTTGTGTCAGTTGGCTTTGTGGAGGTTGTCAGGCCGTCATCGCTGGCAAGCCAGCTCCCACATTTTGAACATTGCTAACTTAGAGGCCGAAGCGGTCGCGCAGGGAGTAGTAGACCGCGCCGAGGGCTGTCAGCGGTGCGGAGAAGGTGCGGCCGCCGAGCATTGGCATGTGTGGCAGGGAGGCGAAGGCGTTGAAGCGTTCGGCGTCGCCGCGGATCATTTCCGAGATCAGTTTGCCAGCCAGGTGCGAGCAGGTGACGCCGTGGCCGCTGTAGCCTTGCATGTAGTAGGCGTTTTTCTCGATGCGGCCGAATTGCGGCATGCGTGACATGGTCAGCAGGAAGTTGCCGGTCCAGCGGTAGTCGATTTTCACGTCTTTGAGCTGCGGGAAGGTCTTGAGGATCTTCGGGCGGATCAGCTGTTCGATGTCGTCCGGTTCACGGGCGCCGTAGACCACGCCGCCGCCGTAGAGCAGTCGGTTGTCGGCAGTGAGGCGGTAGTAATCGAGCAGATAGTTACAGTCTTCGACGCAGTAGTTGTTGGTGATCAGGCTGCGCGCCTGTTTTTCGGTCAACGGTTCGGTGACGACGATCTGTGAGCCGCACGGCATGCTTTTCGCGGTCACGCGGTTGTCGAGGCCTTGCGGCAGGTAGGCGTTGCCGGCGATCAGCAGGTACTTGGCGCGCACCAGGCCTTTGGCGGTACGCACAACGTTTGGCTCGCCGTAGGTGATTTCCACGGCGGCGGATTGTTCATAGATCTTGCCGCCCAGACGCACGATGGCGGCGGCTTCACCGAGGGCCAGGTTCAGTGGGTGAACGTGGCCGCCCTGCAGGTCGAGGAGGCCGCCGACGTAGGCGTCGGAGCCGACTTCGCGACGAATGTCCGCCGCATCGAGCATCTTCAGGTTGTGGTTGCCGTAGCGTTCCCAGTTGCGCTTCTGTTCGGCCAGGCCGTTGAGCTGCTTTTTGTTCATCGCTGCGAAGATGCCGCCCGGGCGGTAGTCGCATTTGATGTCGTAGTCCTTGATGCGCGAACGAATGATGTCGGCGCCTTCGAAGATCATGCTGCCGAGGATTTCTGCGGTCTTGTCGCCGTAGCGCTCTTCGATCACATCGACGTCGCGGCTGTAGGAGTTGACCAGTTGACCGCCATTGCGACCGCTGGCGCCGTAGCCGACTTTCGCCGCTTCCAGCACGGTCACTTTATAGCCGGCCTCGCTGAGAAACAGTGCCGAGGACAGGCCGGTGTAGCCGGCGCCGATGATGCAGACATCGCAATCCACCGCTTCTTCCAGAACCGGGAAGTCGATGACTTCGTTGCGGGTGGCGGCGTAGTAGCTGTTGACGTGTTGTTGTTTCATTTTATTGTTCTCCGAGGGTCGCCCATTGAAGGCGACCACCGCTTTAGAAAAATCAGAGCTTGATCCAGGTCGCTTTCAGCTCGGTGTACTTGTCGAACGCGTGCAGCGACTTGTCGCGACCGTTGCCCGACTGTTTGAAGCCACCAAACGGCGCCGTCATGTCGCCGCCGTCGTATTGGTTGACCCACACGCTGCCGGCGCGCAGGCCTCGGGCGAAGGTGTGCGCCTTGCTCAGGTTGCTGGTCCAGACCCCGGCGGCGAGACCGAAGATGCTGTCGTTGGCGATTTGCAGTGCTTCTTCAGCGGTGTCGAAGGTGATCAGCGACAGGACCGGGCCGAAGATTTCTTCCTGGGCGATGGTCATGGCGTTGGTCACGCCGTCGAACAGCGCCGGCTCGACGTACAAGCCACCGGTTTCTTCGAGGGTGCGTTTGCCGCCGGCGATCAGCTCGGCGCCCTGCTCGCGACCGATGCTGATGTAGCGCAGCACGTTGTCGAGTTGACGCTGATCGACCACGGCGCCGACAGTGGTGGCCGGGTCGAGGGCGTGACCGGGTTTCCACGCTTGCAGCGCTTCCACCAGCATCGGGATGAATTGCTCGCGGATCGAACGCTCGACCAGCAGGCGCGAACCGGCAGTGCAGACTTCGCCCTGATTGAAGGCAATGGCGCCGGCCGCCGCTTGTGCTGCCGCGCGCAAGTCCGGTGCGTCGGCGAATACGACGTTAGGGCTCTTGCCCCCTGCTTCGAGCCAGACGCGCTTCATGTTGCTTTGGCCGGCATAAATCATCAGTTGCTTGGCAATCGCCGTGGAGCCGGTGAAGGCCAGCACGTCGACGTCCATATGCAACGCCAGCGCTTTGCCGACGGTGTGGCCGAAGCCTGGCAAAACGTTGAACACGCCTTTCGGAATGCCTGCATCCAACGCCAACTGAGCGATGCGGATGGCAGTCAGCGGCGACTTTTCCGAAGGCTTGAGGATGAACGAGTTGCCCGCCGCCAGCGCCGGAGCGAACTTCCAGCTGGCCATGATCAGCGGGAAGTTCCACGGCACGATCGCGGCGACAACACCGGACGGTTCGCGAGTAACCAGACCCAGTTGGTCGTGCGGCGTGGCGGCGACTTCGTCGTAGATCTTGTCGATGGCTTCGGCGCTCCAGCGGATCGCGTTGGCGGTCGCCGGGATGTCGATGCTCATGGAATCGCTGATCGGTTTACCCATGTCCAGGGTTTCGAGCAGCGCCAGCTCTTCCTGGTTTTGCAGGATCAGATCGGCGAAGCGGATCAGGATGCGCTTGCGCTCGGCCGGGGCTTTTTTCGCCCACACGCCGGATTCGAAAGACTGGCGCGCGACCTCAACGGCGAGGTTGGCGTCGGCTTCATCGGTGCTGGCCACGGAGGCGAGGAAACGGCCGTCAACGGGGCTCAGGCATTCGAAGGTGTCGCCGCTGATCGCAGGGCGGTATTCGCCGTTGATGAAGGCGCGGGATTCGATGCTCAGGGACTGGAAGCGTTGTTCCCAGTCGTTGCGGGTTGTAGTCATTGTTGTGGCTCGACAAGGGGGAATTGGGGGTGTTGTCTGGCTGTGATGTCTGGCTTGAGATGGCTGCCCTCACCCTAGCCCTCTCCCGGTGGGAGAGGGGACCGATTGGGGGATGCTCAGAATCTCCGCCGACCTGAAAAATCTTTGCCGAATCCATAATCGACTGGATCGTTCAGGTCGCTGAATATCTCAAGACAACTCCGTCAGTCCCCTCTCCCTTTGGGAGAGGGTTAGGGTGAGGGGCTTTTGGGGCCCTCAAACAATCACACCGTATGCAGATACCAGTTGTACTCAAGGTCAGAGATCGAGTTTTCGAACTCGGCCAGCTCGCTTTCCTTGCACGCGACGAAGACGTCGATGTACAGCGGGTCGATGTAGCGGGCCATGACTTCGCTGTCGTCCAGCTCGCGCAGGGCGTCGCGCAGGTTGTTCGGCAGGCTCTGCTCGTTCTGCTCGTAGCTGTTGCCTTCGACAGGCGCGCCCGGTTCGATCTGGTTGGTCAGGCCATGGTGAATACCAGCCAGCACCGAGGCCATCAGCAGGTACGGGTTGGCGTCAGCACCGGCTACGCGATGCTCGATACGCACGGCGTCGGCGGAACCGGTTGGCACACGTACCGCAACCGTGCGGTTGTCGATGCCCCAGCTCGGCGAGTTAGGCACGTAGAACTGTGCGCCGAAGCGACGGTACGAGTTGACGTTCGGGCAGAGGAACGCCATTTGCGCAGGCAGGGTCTCCAGCACACCGCCGATCGCGTGTCGCAGCGCGGCGTTCTGCTCGGGATCCTCGCTGGCGAAGATGTTGTTGCCTTCTTTGTCCAGAATCGAAATATGCACGTGCAGACCGTTGCCCGCCTGGCCCGGATACGGCTTGGCCATAAAGGTGGTGTCCATCTCGTGGTCGTAGGCGATGTTTTTCACCAGACGCTTGAGCAGGACGGCGTAGTCGCACGCCTTGATCGGATCGGAGACGTGATGCAGGTTGACTTCGAACTGCGCCGGGGCGCTTTCCTTGACGATGGCGTCAGCCGGAATGCCCTGCTCTTTCGCGCCTTCGAGGATGTCTTGCAGGCAGTCGACGTACTCGTCGAGGTCATCGATCAGGTAGACCTGAGTCGACACCGGGCGCTTGCCCGAAACCGGCGAACGCGGCGACTGCGGACGGCCGTTCACGTTGTCCTGGTCGATCAGGTAGAACTCCAGTTCGAACGCGGCGCAGATGGTCAGGCCCATCTCATCGAACTTGCGCACGACGTTGGCCAACACTTCACGCGGGTCAGCAAAGAACGGCTGGCCTTCAAGTTCGTGCATGGTCATCAGCAATTGCGCGGTTGGGCGCTTCTGCCACGGCTCGATGCTCAGGGTGCCGGGGATCGGGTAGCAGATGCGGTCGGCGTCGCCGATGTCCAGACCCAGGCCAGTGCTTTCCACCGTGGAGCCATTGATGTCGAGGGCGAAGAGGGAGGCCGGCAGGTTGATGCCTTTCTCGTAAACCTTATGAAGACTGGTGCGTTCGATGCGCTTGCCGCGCACCACACCGTTCATATCCGCAATCAGAAGGTCGACGTACAAAACCTCAGGATATTTCTTAAGGAATGCGTTTGCTTCGTTGAGTTGAACGGTACGCAGAGGGACCGACATGATGCACCTATTTAGCTGTTAATTATTATGTTCACTGCTGTTTCGCCGAGCCAGTCAACCCGAACGGCAAAGTGAAGTCAATAGCGAACAGCTTGCCGCTCAGCCTTTATTTTTAGGGCTTTTTTTAACACTTGCGTGCCAATACGAGCGCCAGACGCCCAGAAACCCTGACGATTTGACGAGCGGCGTTTAGAATTTTTTACATGGCGGTTGTTAATTAAAATCAACGAGGCTAAGCTCCGGAAAAGCTCGTTCAAGTGTCAAACTTCGAGGTGAATAAAAATGGCATTCAAGCCATTGATCGGCGTTACAGCGTGCATCAAACAGATTGGCCTGCACCCCTATCACATCAGCGGCGACAAGTACGTTCGCGCTGTCAGCGTTGCGGCGCTGGGGTTGCCGGTGGTCATTCCTTCCCTTGGCAACCTGACTGAAATCGAAGACCTGCTCGGTCAACTCGACGGTCTGATGCTGACCGGCTCTCCTTCGAATGTGGAACCTTTCCACTATCAAGGCCCGGCCAGCGCTCCCGGTACGGATCACGATCCGGCGCGGGATGCCACCACCCTTCCTTTATTGCGTGCAGCCATTGCGGCGGGCGTTCCGGTGCTGGGCATTTGCCGTGGCTTCCAGGAAATGAACGTGGCCTTCGGCGGCAGCCTGCATCAGAAGGTGCATGAGCTGCCGGGCATGCTCGATCACCGCGAAGCCGACAGCCCGGACGTGGCTGTGCAATACGCACCGGCTCACGCCGTCACGGTGCTTGGCGGCGGCGTGTTCGAAGCGCTGGAGTTGCCGGGCGAGTTCCAGGTGAACTCGATTCACAGTCAGGGCATCGACCGCCTCGCTCCCGGCCTGCGCGCCGAAGCGGTGGCGCCGGATGGTCTGATCGAGGCGATCTCGGTGGAGCACAGCCCGACCTTCGCCCTCGGTGTGCAATGGCACCCGGAATGGCAGGTGCTGGACAACCCGAACTACCTGAAGATTTTCCAGGCATTCGGTGAGGCTTGCCGGCAACGGGCCGCGCGACGCAACAAGCGCTGACACAACCCAGGATTCAATAACTGTTGACTGCCCCCACGGGGTCGGCGGCTGTGCGTGTGCGCATCCGTCATCCGTGAAAACAACAAACCGTAATAACAACAAGTACGACCCAGGCAGCCAGGATGGCGGCGCCGAACAAGTAATGGGCAATCCGCTGCCGTGTGGTGACGGGGATTGTTGCCCTGGGCTTGCAATCCACTTAAGCCAGGCCACATTGGCCCGGCGACTGAAATCTGTTGGGAGTTTCACATGGCAAACGCCTCCAGCACTTACAGGAAGGCTCTTGAAGGTCATCAGCAACCGAAAAAGGTTCTGGTGAAAGTCGATCGCGTGACCAAGAAGTTCGACGAAACCACGGCCGTGGACGATGTGTCCCTGGAGATCCATCAGGGTGAAATCTTTGCCCTGCTCGGCGGCTCCGGTTCGGGCAAATCGACCCTGCTGCGCATGCTCGCCGGTTTCGAGCGCCCGACTGAAGGGCGAATTCTGCTCGACGGCGTGGACATCACCGACATGCCGCCCTATGAGCGGCCGATCAACATGATGTTCCAGTCCTACGCGTTGTTCCCACACATGACCGTCGCGCAGAACATCGCCTTTGGCCTCAAGCAGGACCGTTTGCCGGCCAGCGAAATCGACGCCCGCGTCGAAGAAATGCTGCGTCTGGTGCACATGACCCAATACGCCAAACGCAAACCGCATCAGTTGTCCGGCGGTCAGCGCCAGCGCGTCGCCCTCGCCCGCTCTTTGGCCAAGCGTCCGAAGCTGCTGCTGCTCGATGAGCCGATGGGGGCGCTGGATAAAAAGCTGCGTTCGCAGATGCAGTTGGAACTGGTCGAGATCATCGAACGCGTCGGCGTGACCTGCGTGATGGTGACCCATGACCAGGAAGAAGCCATGACCATGGCCGAGCGCATCGCGATCATGCACCTGGGCTGGATCGCCCAGATCGGCAGCCCGGTCGACATCTATGAAGCGCCGGTCAGCCGCATGGTCTGCGAGTTCATCGGTAACGTGAACGCTTTCGACGGCACCGTGGTGGAAGACCTTGAAGGTCACGCGATCATCCACAGCCCGGACTTGCAGCAGAAGATTTACGTCGGCCACGGCGTCAGCACCTCGGTGCAGGACAAGTCGATCACCTACGCGATTCGTCCGGAAAAAATGCTCGTCAGCACGATCAAGCCAGAGACCCGCTACAACTGGTCCGAAGGCAAAGTGCATGACATCGCCTACCTTGGCGGCCACTCGGTGTTTTACGTCCAATTGCCTGGTGGCAAGATCGTCCAGTCGTTCATGGCCAACGCCGAACGCCGTGGCGCGCGACCGACCTGGGACGACACGGTCTACGTCTGGTGGGAAGACGACAGCGGCGTGGTACTGCGCTCATGAGAACCTTCAATCAGCAATTCCTGCGCCTGGTGCCCAGCGGACGAAAACTGGTAATCGGCATTCCGTTCATCTGGCTGTTCCTGTTCTTTATGCTGCCGTTCTTTCTGGTGATGAAGATCAGTTTCTCGGAAGCCGCGCTGTCGATCCCGCCGTACTCGGAGATCTACACCTATGCCGAACAGAAATTCCAGCTGCTGCTGAACATCGGCAACTACACCATGCTCGGCGAAGACGAGCTGTATCTGTCCGCCTACCTCGGCTCACTGAAGGTCGCAGCACTCAGCACGTTGATGTGCCTGGTGATCGGTTTCCCGATGGCCTACGCGATCACCAAAACCGGCAAGGAAACGCAAAACGTCCTGCTGCTATTGATCATGATGCCGACCTGGACGGCGATCCTGATCCGCGTTTACGCGTGGATGGGCATCCTCAGCAACAACGGTTTGCTCAACGGGTTTCTGATGTGGACGGGGCTCACCGATCACCCGATCGAGATCCTCAACACCAACACGGCGGTGTATATCGGCGTGGTTTACGCCTACCTGCCGTTCATGGTGTTGCCGCTATACGCCAACCTTGTGAAGCACGACGGCAGCCTGCTGGAAGCCGCGTCGGATCTGGGTTCGAGCAACTTCAACAACTTCTGGAAAATCACCGTGCCGCTGGCCAAGAACGGCATTATTGCCGGTTGCATGCTGGTGTTCATTCCGGTGGTCGGTGAGTTTGTGATTCCGGAACTGCTGGGTGGCCCGGAGACGCTGATGATCGGTCGCGTGCTGTGGCAAGAGTTCTTCAATAACCGCGACTGGCCGGTGGCATCTGCCCTGGCGGTGGTGATGCTGTTGATCCTGATTGTGCCGATTCTGCTGTTCAACCGCAGCCAGGCCAAAGAGATGGAGGCACGGGGATGAAACGCTTCGGTTTTGCAAAATTCATGCTGATCTTCGGCCTGGCGTTTATCTACCTGCCGATGCTGATCCTGGTGATCTACTCGTTCAACGCCTCGAAACTGGTGACGGTATGGGGCGGCTGGTCGGTGAAGTGGTACGTCGGGCTGCTCGACAACACGCAACTGATGGGCTCGGTGCTGCGCTCGCTGGAAATCGCCTGCTACACCGCGATTGCCGCTGTCGCGCTGGGTACGCTGGCGGCATTCGTGCTGACTCGCGTAACGCGCTTCAAGGGCCGCACGCTGTTTGGTGGGCTGGTCACCGCGCCGTTGGTAATGCCTGAGGTGATCACCGGTCTGTCGCTGTTGCTGCTGTTCGTGGCGATGGCGCAGTTGATCGGCTGGCCGCAGGAGCGTGGCATCGTCACGATCTGGATCGCCCACACCACGTTTTGTGCAGCCTATGTGGCGGTGGTAGTCTCCGCCCGCCTGCGTGAACTGGACCTGTCGATCGAAGAAGCGGCGATGGATCTCGGGGCGAAGCCGTTCAAGGTGTTTTTCCTGATCACCATTCCGATGATCGCGCCGTCGCTGGCGGCGGGCGGGATGATGTCGTTCGCCTTGTCGCTGGATGACCTGGTGTTGGCGAGCTTCGTGTCCGGCCCGGGTTCGACGACGCTGCCGATGGAAGTGTTCTCGGCGGTGCGTCTGGGCGTGAAGCCTGAGATCAACGCCGTGGCCAGCCTGATTTTGCTGGCGGTGTCGCTGGTGACCTTCCTCGTCTGGTACTTCGGCCGCAAGGCAGAAGCCAACCGCAAACGTGCGATTCAGGACGCGATGGATCAGACGGCGAACGAGTCGTGGCAGCAACCGCCACGCGCCGCCACCGCATAACCCTGCAGGAACTGGAATCAGCCCCTCGGTCAGTCCCCTCTCCCTCTGGGAGAGGGTTAGGGTGAGGGGCTTTGCGTAATGTGAATAAAAAGAATGGAGTTGTACCGATGAAAATGCTTGGCAGGACTCTGCTGACACTGTCCTTAATGGGCGCAATGGTCATGGGCGCCCAAGCCAACGACAAGGTGCTGCGTGTTTACAACTGGTCAGATTACATCGCGCCGGACACCGTCAAGAAGTTCGAAGACGAGACCGGCATCCGTGTGACCTACGACGTCTTCGACAGCAACGAAACCCTTGAGGCGCGCTTGCTGGCGGGCAAATCCGGCTACGACATCGTCGTGCCATCCAACAGTTTCCTGGCCAAGCAGATCAAGGCTGGCGTCTATCAGCCGCTGGACAAATCGAAGCTGCCGAACTGGAAGAATCTCAACCCGGTGCTGCTGAAGAACGCCGCCGCCAGTGATCCGGACAACGCTCACGCGTTCCCGTACATGTGGGGCTCGATCGGTATCGGTTTCAACCCGGACAAGGTCAAGGAAGTGCTCGGCGCCAATGCCCCGACCAATTCCTGGGACTTGCTGTTCAAGCCCGAGAACGCTGAAAAGCTGAAAGCCTGCGGTATCAGCTTCCTCGATTCGCCGACCGAAATGCTCCCGGCCGCCCTGCACTACCTGGGTTATCCGGTGAACGACAAGGACAAGGCGCACATCCTCGAAGCCGAAGCGCTGTTCATGAAAATCCGCCCATCCGTGGCGTACTTCCATTCCTCGAAGTACATCTCGGACCTGGCCAACGGCAACATTTGCGTGGCGGTCGGTTACTCCGGTGACGTGCTGCAGGCCAAGGCCCGCGCGGTGGAATCGGGCAACAAGGTGAAGATCAACTACAGCATTCCGAAGGAAGGCGCCGGCAGCTTCTACGACATGGTCGCGATCCCGCGCGATGCGGCGAACGTCGACAACGCGTACTTGTTCATGGACTTCCTGATGCGTCCGGACATCATCGCCGAGATCACCAACAGCAACGGCTACAGCAACGCCAACTCGGCGGCCACGCCGCTGGTGGACGAAGCGATCCGCAACGACCCGGGCTCGTACCCGTCGCAAGCGGTGATGGCGACGCTGTACGCGGTGCCGGATCAGCCGATAGCGACCCAGCGCATCATGACCCGCGGCTGGACCCGGGTGAAGCTCGGCAAGTGATTCAAGCGCAAATCAACTGTGGGAGCGAGCCTGCTCGCGAAGGCGTCGGCACACTTAACCCATTCATTGCCTGACCCACAGCTTTCGCGAGCAGGCTCGCTCCCACACTGGTTGTGTGCAGTGCTTTCCCGTTCAAGCAGCGCCTTACCACCGCTGCACCCTGCAAATGAACGGCCTCACCTGGCTCCCTCGGCTCAGGTGAATTTCAGGCGCCCTCGGGCGCCTTTTTTTGTCACTCAGGTCAGCGGCCATTCCTGCACAATCCGGTAACGGCCCTTGTGCGATTCGAACAAGGCAAAGCGCTCGGCACGCAGCAAGAACTCAGGCGGCGTGGCGGACTCCGGCTCTGGCGCGCGATAGTCCCGGGCAAGCGTCAGGTGCGGGCGAAACTCGTGCGACGGCTCTTCAAAACCAAATGGCAGCATGGCCTGTTCCAGCGCATAGACCAGGCGCAGCAACGCCTGCGGTGCCTGCTCGGGCGCCAATGACAACACCCCGGCACGGTGCCAGACCTGCACGCGATCCAGCGAAATTTTCAACGCCTCCCCCGGCGTGCGTACCTTGCTGGCGGCCTCGCAGACCTCGCCAATCTGCGCCAACGGCACTGCGCCGAGAAACAGTAACGTCAGATGAAAGTTATCCGCAGGCACTGACTTGCCGGCTCGCAGGCTCAACTCGCTGCGCCACTGAGCAATCGCCTTGCGCTGCGCCGGTGGGCAGTCGAGGGCAAAGAACAGCCGCTTTTCATCCGTCATGGCCTGACTCCTTTAAGGTTCGTGATCGCCGATTCTACCCGTCCCTTTCTGACGACTCGCCACACAAGTCTATAGTTCAAGGATTGCCATCAACCGGAGGACGCCATGCGCGAGATCCTCAGCAAAGAACCGTGGTGGGCCAGACCACCGAGCCCCGGGCAGGATGAAGCCGAACTGGAATGGGGCTGGCTGGTGCATTACAGCGAAGGCGAACCGCGTTTTGAGTTCGTCCGCGAACGGCCAACGGACGAGCAGATACGCAACCGCAAGGGCTGCCGGATAACCCCCTCCTCCGAGTGACCCCGGTTACCCGTAGGAGCTGCGGCACGCTGCGATCTTTTGATCTTGATCTTTCATAACAAAATCAAAAGATCGCAGCCTCGTTTCACTCGACAGCTCCTACAAGGGAATCAAGGTTCAATGAGGTATTTGAACCCGGCGAAGATCATCCGCTGCCCATCGAACGGCATCGGGTTGACGTCCGGTTGCATGCGGGGGTCTTCCATCATTTTCGCCATGCCCGCATCGCGGGTGGCCTTGTCCGGCCAGATCAGCCAGCCCGACGCCACGGTTTCACCGTCCTTGAGTTTGACCGCCATCGGGAACGACGTAACTTTGCCGTCGGGGACATCATCACCCCAGCATTCCGCCACACTCAGGACGCCGTACTCCTTGAAGATTTTTGCCGCGATTTCGGCGTGTTTTTTGTACTGTTCACGATTGGCAGTCGGGACCGGCGCTACAAAAATATCGATGTAAGCCATGTTCATTCTCCTTGTACGGTGGGTTCGATCTGCTGGGTAGTCGATTGCGGCGGCTGCCATTCGACACGATTCACCCCCTGCCCGACCGACGGCTCTTCTCCCCCGCCCAGATTGCGCTCGACCTGCCCGGCCATGTGCAGCGTGCCGGCCATCACGCCGGTGGTCGGGTTTTGCACCAGTTTCAGCCAGGCCTTGTCGAAGGTGTTGCCCAGGCTGCTGCGGATCAGCGCTTCGCTGTCGGGGCGGTCGTTGGCCTGGATAATGGCGCGGATGCCCATCACCCCCACGGAAATCATCGCCCCGGCCAGTTTGCCCGCCGCTGCGGCCACCGCACTGGCCGCGCCGCGCGGGGCCATTTCCGCTTCGATGCGTTGGCTCGCGCGTTTGGCCACGGGCGCCATGCCGGCATCGGTCGAGGCGATGCCTTTGGCGCCGCCGTCGGTGTGAATCTTGTCGATCAACGCGGCGTAGGCCGGCAGCGTGTTCAACGGCTCTGTGCTGATGACTTTATACAACGAGGCATCCCGCGCCGCTGGTGGGCCGAGGGCGATGGCCGGGACTCTCTGCAAGCGACCGTTGAGCTGGGCAACCGGCACGCCGTGACGCTGGGCGATGAGCGGCATTTGCTGGGCCATCAGTTGCGCATAGAACGCCGTGGCCTGACTGAGGATCGCGTCCGGATCGATTTCCACGGCGACCGGCGCGAGCACCTTTTCCTGATATTGATCAAGCAGATACGCCGCCAGCTTTTTGGCCGAAGCGTCCTGCTCACCGCCGGCACTGATCGTGTACCAACTGACCTTCATCGACAGCCATTCCTGGGTCCAGTAGCTGCTGAACCACGGGATGAAATTTTCTTCAGTTTGCTGATAGACGCGAGTGCGCCAATGTTCCATCGAACCACGGGCGAACAGCTTGACCTGCTCGGTGGATTGTTGCGAAGCGCTGACGATCTCGCGGTCGATCCGCTGCCAGGTCGCGGGCGACACCACCACGGCAGGCGCCGTTACCGGGGCCCGCGCCGTAGAGGCACAGCCGGCCAACAGACACAGTGCGGCGACGACCAGCGCGCGCATGTTCACGGTGGGATGTCCTTGAAACGGGAGAGACAGATTTGAGTATAGGTGGGTCAGTCAGAGGTGATGTTGGATGTACCGGCCTCATCGCTGGCAAGCCAGCGATGGGGCCAGCCAAACCACCACAAATCCCGACCATCAATACCGTCGATATTCACCATCGCGACGATTGCCTTCCGCCCACCGGCCGGCGAAGGCACGATTGCACCATCCGAACCACAACGAGGAGTACACATCATGATTCACACCATCGCACTCTCCGTGAGTTTTCCGGTGTTCGGCAGCAACTACTACGAACAACACGTCGTAAACCGCAAGGCGCAGACGTTGGTGTTCAACGAAGATTTCGAAGATCTGCTGATGCCCGCCGCCACTAACCATTTCAGCAATGAAGTGGTCGGCATCAACGATCAGTTCCGTTTTCTGAGCGACATTCTCGCCACCCATTTGCTGGACATCGAGGCCTCAGTGCCTGCGCGATCCCGCGTCCAGGCGAGCGCTCATTTTTCTTGAGAACCGAGGGCGTTCCTTTGCGGGAACGCCCTCTCTTGTTCGATCAGTCGTCATCCCGATCGCGGTGATAGCGACGGCCATCGCGGCGGTCATCGCGGTCATCCCAACGGTTATCCCGACGATCATGGTCGTAATTGCGCCCATGGTCGCGGTCGTAATGCCGGCCGTGGCGGTGATCATCATCAAAGTCCGCAATACAGCCACCCAGCAATACGGCGGCAGTCACGGTCAACAGCATCGTTGTAGCGCGCTTCATTCAATACTTCCCTAAAACCAAGGTTTTGACGACGGAATCGGCCAGCGCTGCCTTCGCCTCCGGGACTCGGTGCGCGCTGCCGCAAATACGACCGGGCAAATCGGCTTTGATTCAGTGCCCGCCCACGACCGTTTATCGCCTCGTCCTGATCGGCCAGACGGCGGCGTAATGCCACCTATACTGCTCCCAACCCATCACCACGCAATGGAACTGCGCCCTCAATAACAAAAAGCAGAGGTGCACCATGGTTTGGCAGCAGATTTACGACCCGTTCGGCAACCCGATGATCTCCACGCTCATGGCCGCGGTGCCGGTGGTCGTGATGCTGGCGGCGCTGGCGTTCTTCCACGTCAAGGCGCATCTGGCCGCCCTGTTGGCGCTGGCTTCGGCCTTGTTGATCTCGATCTTCGCCTTCGGCATGCCGGCGAGCATGGCCGGTTCGGCGGCGTTGTTCGGCGCGGCCAACGGTCTGCTGCCGATTGGCTGGATCGTCCTCAACATCATCTTTCTGCATCGCCTGACCACCGAGAACGGCTCCTTCAAAGTGCTGCAGGATTCACTGGCGCGGATCACCGATGACCGACGCTTGCAGTTGCTGCTGATCGCCTTCTGCTTCGGTGCGTTTTTCGAAGGGGCGGCCGGTTTCGGTACACCGGTGGCAGTGACCGGGGCAATTCTGATTGGTTTGGGCTTCTCACCGCTGGCGGCCTCCGGTCTGGCACTGATTGCCAACACCGCGCCGGTGGCTTTCGGCGCCCTCGGCACGCCGATCATCACCCTGGCCAAAGTCACCGGGCTGGATGAGATGGAGCTGTCGATGATGGTCGGTCGGCAGTTGCCGTTCTTCTCGGTGCTGGTGCCGTTCTGGCTGATCTGGGCCTTTGCCGGCTGGCGCAAGATGCTCGAGATCTGGCCGGCGATTCTGGTGGCCGGTGTCAGTTTCGCCGTGCCGCAATTCCTGGTATCGAACTATCACGGGCCGATGCTGGTGGATGTGATTGCTGCGCTGATTTCCATGGCCAGCCTGACGCTGTTTTTGAAGGTCTGGAAACCGGCGACGATCCATACCTCGGCGGCGCTGTCCGGGCGGGTCGACAATTCCAAAGTCGACGAAGAGAACGTCACCGCCAGCGCAGCGTTCAGCGATCAGGCGCGCCCGGCGGTGATGCGCGCGTGGATGCCGTGGATCATCCTCACCGTATTCGTGTTCGCCTGGGGCACTCAGGGCTTCAAGAATATGTTCGACACCCGCCCTGCCATCGATCCGGTCACGCAATCGGCCAAGCTTGATCCGCAGGGCAAACCGCTGCGCGAGGCCAACCCGATTTTCGCTCCGGCCATCACCTTCACCAATCTGCACCTGCAAATCGAAAAAGTCCCGCCGGTAGTGGCGGCGCCGAAAGCTGAAGAAGCGGTCTACAAGTTCACCTGGCTCACCTCCACCGGCAGCGGCATCCTGCTGGCGGCGATTGTCGGCGGCTTGCTGATGGGCTATTCAATCCCGCAACTGATCAAGCAGTACCTGCGCACGCTGTGGGTGGTGCGGTTTTCGCTGATCACCATCGCGGCGATGCTGGCGCTGGGGTTCCTCACGCGCTACTCGGGGCTGGACGCAACCATGGGCCTGGCGTTTGCGGCGACGGGAATTTTCTACCCGATGTTCGGCACCTTGCTCGGCTGGCTTGGCGTGGCGCTGACGGGCTCGGATACCGCGTCGAACGTGCTGTTTGGCGGCTTGCAACGGGTGACGGCGGAACAGCTCGGGATCAGCCCGGTGCTGATGGCCGCCGCCAATAGCTCCGGTGGGGTTATGGGCAAAATGGTCGATGCGCAGTCGATTGTGGTCGCCTCCACCGCCACCCGATGGTACGGGCATGAGGGTGAGATTCTGCGCTATGTGTTCTTCCATTCGATTGTGCTGGCGATTCTGGTCGGCGGGTTGGTGACGCTGCAGGCGTATGTGGCGCCGTTCACCTACATGGTCGTCGGCGGGCATTAGTTGCACATAACAAAATTTCCAATGTGGGAGCGAGCCTGCTCGCGAAGATGTTCGATGTTCCGACCTCTTCGCGAGCAGGCTCGCTCCCACAAGGGATACTCAGGCTCTGTTGATTCATGAGCCATGTGCATAACTCTATAGCGCAAATCCGCAAAAACCTTTTCCTCCCTCCAGCGGTCACTCCTAGAACGAGACTGGCAAGCATGCCGGCGCGCCCTTATGGGCCATTCGCAACCCTGCCGCCTGATTGAGAGAAAAAGGAATCGAACCATGCCGATTTCCCGACGTAAATTTCTGATCCTCGGCGCCGTGACCGCGACGGCGTTCGCGATGCCCCCCTTTATCAGCCTCAAGGCCTACGCGGCCAATCTGGAGCAACCGGCCATGAGCAAAGTGACCATTCAAGTCAATGGCAAGCCTCAGGCCCTTGAAGTCGACAACCGCACCACACTGCTCGACGCCCTGCGCGAACACCTGCACCTGACCGGCAGCAAAAAAGGCTGCGACCACGGCCAGTGCGGCGCCTGCACCGTGATCGCCGATGGCCGGCGGATCAATTCCTGCCTGACCCTGGCGGTGATGCACGAAGGCAGCGAGATCACCACCATCGAAGGCCTCGGCATGCCGGACAACCTGCACCCGATGCAAGCCGCGTTCATCAAGCACGACGGTTATCAGTGCGGTTACTGCACGCCGGGACAGATCTGTTCGGCGGTGGCGGTCATCCAGGAAATCCGCGATGGCATTCCCAGCCACGCCAGCGCCAGTCTGACCGAGCCGCCGCAACTGATCGCCAGCGAATTCCAGGAACGCATGAGCGGCAATATCTGCCGTTGCGGCGCCTACTCGAACATCATCGAAGCCATCACCGAAGTCGCGGAGGTGCCGGCATGAGAGCGTTCAATTACAGCCGCGCCGACTCCCCCGCCGCAGCCGCAGCACAAGCTGCGCAAGTGGAAGGCGCAAAGTTCATCGCCGGCGGCACCAACTTGCTGGACTTGATGAAACTCGACATCGAAACCCCGCTGCACCTGATCGATATCAATCACCTGGGGCTGGACCAGATCGAAGCCACGCCCGAGGGCGGTTTGCGTATCGGCGCCATGGTGCGCAATACCGATCTGGCCGCCGATGCGCGCGTGCGAAAAGACTACGCCCTGCTCTCCCGCGCCTTGCTTGCCGGTGCTTCCGGGCAGTTGCGCAACATGGCGACCACGGCCGGCAACCTGCTGCAACGCACGCGCTGTCCGTACTTCTACGACACGAATCAAGCCTGCAACAAACGCAATCCCGGCAGTGGCTGCTCGGCGATTGGCGGGGTCAGTCGACAACTGGGGATCATCGGCGTCAGCGATGCCTGCATCGCCACCCACCCAAGCGACATGGCGATTGCGATGCGCGCTCTCGATGCGCAGATTGAAACGGTCAGACCCGATGGCAGCACTCGCAGCATCGCCATGGTCGATTTCCATCAGTTGCCGGGCAACACGCCCAATATTGAAACCAGCCTTACGCCCGGCGAGTTCATCACTGCCGTGACGCTGCCGGCGCCCGTGGGCGGCATCCACGTTTATCACAAGGTGCGTGATCGTTCGTCTTACGCGTTTGCCCTGGTTTCCGTCGGTTTGATCCTGCAAAAGGACGGCAGCGGCCGCATCTCCGTCGGTGGCGTCGCGCCGAAACCATGGCGGGTGGAAGCCGCCGAGGCGTTGCTGCCCAAAGGTGCCAAAGCCGTGAGCGAACGCCTGCTCGACGGCGCCACGCCGACCCACGACAACCAATTCAAACTGACCCTGGTCGAGCGCACACTCGGCTCGGTGCTGGCCCAAGCGAGGGACGAAGCATGAAATTCGACACGCCCGCCACCACCAACCCGATCGACCAATTGAAGGTCATTGGCAAACCCACCGACCGCATCGAAGGCAAACTGAAAACCTGCGGCCAGGCGCCGTACGCTTACGAGCAGCATGAGGCGGTGGCCAATCAGGCTTACGGTTTCATGGTCGGTTCGGCCATCGCCAAGGGCCGCATCAACAACATTGATCTCGACGAGGCGAAAGCCGCCCCCGGGGTTCTGGCCATCGTCACCGCCGCCAATGCCGGCAAACTCGGCAAGGGCCAATACAACTCGGCGCGTCTGCTGGCCGGGCCGGAAATTCAGCACTATCACCAAGCCGTTGCGCTGGTCGTTGCCGAGACTTTTGAACAGGCCCGCGCCGCAGCGCAACTGGTCAAAGTCGATTACGTCACGGCCAAGGGCGAGTTCGATCTGGCCAGCGTTCGCGATCAGGGTGTCGAACAGAAAGAAGAACTGCCAGACGTCAAACACGGGGATTTTGCCACGGCGTTCGCTGCCGCCCCGGTGCAGTTCGACCAGACCTACACCACCCCCGATCAGTCCCACGCGATGATGGAACCGCACGCGACACTGGCCGCGTGGAAAGGCGATCAACTGACCCTGTGGACGTCCAACCAGATGATCGCCTGGAGCGTCGGCGACATCGCCGAAACCCTCGGCCTGCCCAAGGAAAAAGTCCGCTTGATTTCGCCGTACATTGGCGGCGGCTTCGGCGGCAAACTGTTCATCCGCGCCGACGCGATCCTCGCTGCCCTCGGTGCGCGGATGGCCAACCGACCAGTGAAAGTCGCCCTCGCGCGGCCGCAGATCGCCAACAACACCACCCATCGCCCGGCGACCATCCAGCGCATCCGCATGGGCGCCACGGCGGAAGGCAAACTCACGGCCATCGCCCACGAAGGCTGGTCGGGCAATCTGCAAGACGGTAAGGTCGAAGTCGCGGCGCAACCGAGCCAATTGCTCTACGCCGGCGAAAACCGCTTGGTCACCATGCGCCTGGCACCGCTGGATCTGCCCGAAGGCAACGCCATGCGCGCACCGGGCGAAACCCCGGGCCTGATGGCGCTGGAAATCGCCATGGACGAAATGGCCGAACAACTCAAACTCGACCCGGTGCAGTTCCGCATTCTCAACGACACTCAGGTCGACCCGGTGAAAACCGAGCGGCCGTTCTCCCAGCGACAACTGATCGAATGCCTGCAAACCGGTGCCGAGAAGTTCGGCTGGGATAAACGCAACGCAAAACCCGGTTCACGTCGCGAAGGTCGCTGGCTGATCGGCATGGGTGTCGGCGCGGCGATCCGCAACAACCTGCTACTGAAATCCGGCGCGCGGGTGCGGCTGGAGCGTGACGGGAAGATCACCGTGGAAACCGACATGACCGACATCGGCACCGGGAGCTACACGATCATTGCGCAAACGGCGGCCGAGATGATGGGCGTTGGTATCGACGACGTCGTGGTGCGGCTGGGCGATTCGAATTTCCCGGTGTCGGCCGGCTCTGGTGGGCAATTCGGCGCCAACTGCTCGACGGCCGGGGTGTATGCCGCGTGTGTGAAACTGCGTGAGGCGGTGGCCGGCAAATTAGGCATGGCGGCCGGTGAGGCCGAGTTTGTCGACGGTCAGGTACGGCTCGGCAGCAAAAGTGTGCCGTTGCGTCACGCCGCAGAAAATGGCGTGGTGCAAGCGGAGGACAGCATCGAATTCGCTGACCTTGCCAAGCAGTATCAGCAGTCGACGTTTGGCGCGCATTTCGTCGAGGTCGCAGTGGATGCGGCGACGGGCGAAGTGCGTGTGCGGCGGATGCTGGCAGTGTGTGCGGCCGGGCGGATTCTCAACCCCAAATCGGCGCGCAGCCAGGTGATTGGTGCGATGACCATGGGTGTTGGTGCGGCTCTGATGGAAGAGCTGGCAGTGGACAAGAAGCTTGGATTTTTTGTCAATCACGACCTGGCTGGGTATGAGGTGCCGGTGCATGCCGATATTCCGCATCAGGAGGTAATTTTCCTCGATGAGACGGATCCGATTTCTTCGCCGATGAAGGCCAAGGGTGTCGGTGAGTTGGGGATTTGCGGTGTGAGTGCGGCGGTGGCGAATGCGATCTACAACGCCACCGGGGCCAGGGTGCGGGAATATCCGATTACGCTGGACAAGATTCTTTCGTCGTTGCCGGAGATGATCTGACATCTCACCCTGTAGGAGCTGCCGAAGGCTGCGATCTTTTGATCTTTAAAAAGCAAAAGATCGCGGCCTTCGGCAGCTCCTACAAAGGGGTTATTCAGCGCGGGGATACTGCGCCTCGCTGACCTGCTCCATCCACTCCACCACCTTGCCATCCAGCACTTCAGCAATCGCGATATGCGTCATTGCCGTGCTCGGTGCCGCGCCATGCCAATGCTTCACACCCGGCGCAACCCACACCGTATCCCCTGGACGAATTTCGCGAACCGGCTGCCCCCACTCCTGCACATAACCGGCACCTGCGGTGACGATCAACGTCTGCCCCAACGGATGGGTGTGCCACGCTGTGCGGGCACCCGGTTCGAACGTCACCGTGGCGCCACTGACCCGCGCCTGATCCGAGCCTTTGAACGGCGCGTCGACCCGCACAATTCCGGTGAACCAATCCGCCGGGCCGCGGGCCGAAGGTTGTGATCCATTGGGCGTGACGGTCACTCGCGGCGCTTCATTGGCCTGAACATCGCCAGCCAGCAAGGAAAGGGTCAGCGCAGAAGCAGCAATCGGGTTCATGGCGATATCTCCAAAAGTGATGCCTGAACTTTACCGACCATGACTCTTCAGATAATCGACTAGAATTCGAAAAAACTTATGCAGGAAACTCATTAATGCTTCGGGAAAACGCCAGTGACCTGCTCGCCTTCCTCGCCGTGGCGCGTGAGCGCAGCTTCACCAAAGCCGCCGCCAAACTCGGCGTCTCGCAATCGGCGCTCAGCCATACCATCCGCGCCCTCGAAGCACGCCTCGGCCTGCGCCTGCTGACCCGCACCACCCGTAGCGTTTCCCCCACCGAGGCCGGTGAGCACCTGCTGCAAACCGTCGGCCCACGCTTCGAAGAGATCGAGCAGGAGCTGGCGGCCCTGAGCAATTTGCGCGAAACCCCGGCGGGCAAAATCCGCATCAGCGCGACTGACCATTCGCTGGACTGGCTGCTGCGCCCGGTGCTCAAGGAGTTTTTACCGAAGTACCCGGACATCGCCGTCGAAGTCTGTTGCGATTACGGTTTCGTCGACATCGCAGGCCAAGGCTTCGATGCCGGTATACGTCTGGGCGAAGACGTTGCCCAAGGCATGATCGCCACCCGCATCGGCCCGGACATGCGCATGGCCGTGGTCGGTTCGCCCGCCTACTTCGCCAGGCATCCGGCCCCACAAACTCCCCGCGATCTGACCGAACACGCCTGCAACAATCTGCGCCTGCCCACCAACGGCGGGCTGTACACCTGGGAATTTGAAAAGGATAGTGAAAGCCTCAAGGTGCGGGTTTCCGGCCAGATCACCCTGAACGGTGTCTACCCGTTGCTCGACGCCGCACTGGACGGCTTCGGCCTGAGCTATATCCCGGAAAATATCGTCGCGCCGTATCTGGCGGAGGGTCGGCTGGTGCAGGTGATGGAAGACTGGTGCCCGACCTTTGCCGGTTATCACCTCTACTACCCGAGCCGACGCCAGGCGGCGCCGGCATTTGCGTTGTTGCTGGAGGCGTTGCGTTATCGCGGTTGAAATCGGCCTAGCCCACTAAGGCAATCAACTGATGACGCTGCGCATCCGTCAACATCGGCCCGAACCCTGCCTTGACGTTATCGGCCATATACCGTGGATTACCGGTACCCGGAATCACACAAGTAACGGCCGGGTGCGCCAGCAGAAACTTCAGCGCCAGTTGCGGCCAACTGTTGACCTGCACGTCCGACACCCACGCCGGCAGCGGTTTGCCTTTGAGCCGGGCGAGCAAGCCACCGCCGCCGAATGGCCGGTTACAGATCACCGCGACACCGCGCTCACGGCATAGCGGCAGAATGCGTTTTTCCACGCCACGGTCATCAAGGGCGTAGTTGATCTGCAGGAAATCCAGTTGTTCAGTCTTCAGCACCGCTTCAACCTCTTCGTACGCCGAGGGCGTGTAATGGGTGATGCCGATGTAGCGAATGCGCCCTTGCTCCTTCCATTCCCGCAGCGTCGGCAAGTGGGTTTGCCAGTCGAGCAGGTTGTGGATCTGCATCAGGTCGATGCGCTCGGCGCGCAGCAGGCTGAATGACTGCTCCATCTGCGCGATGCCCTCCTTACGTCCGCGCGTCCATACCTTGGTAGCCAGAAACGCCGGTGAGCGCGGTTCGTGGATCGACAGCAGTTCACCGGTGGTTTCTTCGGCGCGGCCATACATCGGCGAGCTGTCGACCACAGTGCCACCCTTGGCGAACAGTTCGTCGAGCACCGCTGGCAGTTGCTTGTAAGCCGGATCGCCAGGGGCGACGTCAAAGCCGCGATACGTGCCCAGCCCCACCATGGGCAGTGGCTCGGCGCTTGATGGGATGACACGAGTCTGCATGGCTTGGCCTCCGGTAGCGGCGGACGATGTGGCAGTGGCCAGCGCCCGATCAAAGGTGAAGACCGCCGACACCCCGGCAGCCAGCGTGAGCAATCGGCGACGGGAGTAACCCTCAGTGTGGCTCATGCTGGTTCCCCTGCTCCGTGGATCTGTTGCACGTTGTGTTCGAACGCTGGCCGCGTGAAGCGCTGGACTACACTGCGACAACGAACCCGCACACCCCGTTAAAAGTAGCCGAATGTCCCGAACCCTGATGTCACTCGTCGCATTGATCGTTGCCGTTTACCTGGCGCTGTGCGCGGCACTGTTCTTTTTTCAGCGCTCGTTGATCTGGTTTCCGCAGCCCAGTGCGGTCAGTGCCACCGATTCGCGGCTGAAACTGTCGATGCCGGATGCCGATATCTGGGTCAACACCCGCGAGCGCGACGGGCCGCGGGCGCTGATCTATTTCGGCGGCAACGCCGAGGACGTGTCGCGCAACCTGCCGGAGTTTGCCCAAGCGTTTCCTGATTACGCGCTGTACCTGCTGAACTACCGGGGGTTTGCCGGCAGCGGCGGTTCACCCTCCGAGGAAGCCATTGCCGAGGATGCGCTGGCGCTGTTCGATCAGGTATCTGCCAGCCATCCGCAGATTGCCGTGGTCGGGCGCAGTCTGGGATCGGGCGTCGCGGTGCGCCTGGCCAGTCAACGACCGGTGCAGCAGTTGATTCTGGTAACGCCCTACAACAGCCTCGAAGAAATCGCCGCGCGGCAATATCCATGGGTGCCGGTGAAGTGGTTGCTCAAGGATCGCTTCGAGTCGGGCAAGTACGCCGCGCATATCCGCGTGCCGACGTTGCTGCTGGCGGCGAGTGATGACGAGGTGATTCCCCGGGTCAGCACCGAGCAGTTGCTGGGCAATTTTCCCAAGGGGGTGGCCGTGCTCAAGGTGGTGCCGGATTCGGGTCATAACTCGATCTCCGAGCGCAGGCAGTATCTGCAGTGGATGGCGGACAGGTTGAATCGTTGAGACCACTGCACGGCAACCCTGTAGGAGCTGCGGCACGCTGCGATCTTTTGATCTTGATCTTAAAAAACAGGATCAAAAGATCGCAGCCTCGTTTCACTCGACAGCTCCTACAGGATTTTGTGTGAGCCGTTGTTCGCGAAGACGCTACCTACTGAACCAAGTCAAAAAACCCCAGTCCTATTCGCGCCGCGTTCTGCGACCAACCCACTCAAGCACCGTCCCTCTCCAGAGCTGCCCGTCCCATGCGCCACGCCGTCCGTTCGTCTCGCTTCGTTTCGTTGTGCCTGCTGATCCTTTCGCCCCTGCTCGCCGAAACTGCCCATGCCGGCGCCGAGCGCCAATTGGTGGCGGCCATCAACGACTACCGTGCCCACCCGCAACGCTGCGATCGGCGTCCCGCGCAACGGCTGGCACCGTTGGCGTTGAAGTCGAACCTGGCCTTGCCGGTCGGCTACCGATATGGCGGCGGCTTGCGTGAAGCGTTGAAGTCTTCCGGGTACTCGGCTGTGGCGGTGCGCAGCATTCGCATTGTCGGGGCGCAGGATGCCGAAGAGGCGTTCGACAGGCTGCAAAGCGACTACTGCGGCGCGTTGCTGGACACTCAATACGCCGACATCGGCATCAGCCGTGCGCGCAGCGAATGGCAAGTAGTGTTGGCGCGACCGGTGCTCGACAGCCGTGTCGGTGATAACCGCAGCGTCGGCAAAGCCCTGCTGGCCGAAGTCAATGCCGCCCGCGCCCGCCCAAGAATGTGTGGACGCCAGCGCTTCGCCGCTGCCCGGCCCTTGAGCTGGAATGCCGCCCTCGGCGCCGCTGCCCAAGGGCACAGCAAGGCCATGGCCTACGGCAACTATTTCGCCCATCGCGATCCGGACGGTGACCTGCCTGCCGATCGCGCCCGCGCCGCCGGCTATCGAGGTCGACAAATTGGCGAAAACATCGCAGCCGGACAGAGTTCACCGGGCAAAGCCATGGCCGGATGGCTGGCCAGCCCTGGCCATTGCGCCAACCTGATGAGCCCGATTTTTACCCAAGTCGGCGCCGGCTTCGCCAGTGAAGCGCGCAGTGATGACGGGGTCTACTGGACGATGCTGTTTGGCGCGCCTTGACGGCCAGCGCCAAGGCCCAGTTTCAACAGTTCCTTGCGCAGAATTGACGGCTGCAGAACAGCCACTCCAGCCTGCCAGTCAAGCGCCAATAGGCTATTAAGCTTTTGCTGACTGACCTCAGGTTGAGCCAGCAAACAGCTTTTGCCGTCACGGATGCCAATGATGTTCAGTAGCCAGTCATCGCCCTGCCCGGCCATCCAGCGATTGATCGCCGGGCGGTGCTGTTGCACAAACGCGTCGGCATCCCACAGCGTCATTTGCGCGAAGATCTTTGGCAGATTGCTCTCGTGCTGCATGCGCTTCAAGTCGGCCGCCAAAGCACCGGCAAGATCTGCTTCGATGCTGGCCTGGCATTCAAGGAAATACTGTTCGGGCCAGTCGGCGCTCAGTTTTGCTCGGGAGGTGAGTTCGACATAGGCGTCGAAGTCTTGCGATGTAGTCATCTGCCCGGTGAAATTCAGCGTGTTATCCAGAATCGCGGTGGCCAATAACGCGGCGCTTGGTTCGCTGATCTGCGTTAACAAACCAGCTGCCAGCCAACGCTGGAAAACCTGAGTAGCAGCGGCGCCTATCGGACGGATATCAGCGGCAGTACCCAGTTTCTGCGCCCAGTAACTTTCGTACCCCGGATGATGGTCGATCACCTCAACCACCTGATCGAGCACCACCAATGGGTCGAAATGGTGATAGTCGGACACGTCGACCAGAACAAATTCGTCGTGCGATTTCGGGGCATAGTCATGCAGACCGGAACCCCAACCGAGTACGGTTTTCGACACGCTGGCGTTGGGTTGCGCGCTACTGACCGCGCGGGCGGGAATGCCTTGCAGGTTGAGCAATTCAGTGTAGGCAATGCAGCAGGCGTAGGCGTCGATATCCAGATAGGCCGCGCCTGAGGTGATGATTTTCATGGGCGGCAACATCGCACGGTTTCATTGCATTTTGGTGACGTAAAAGATCGCAGCCTTCGGCAGCTCCTACACGGGATGTGCATTTCCCGAAGGCTGCGATCTTTTGATCTTCAGGCGGCGACCTTACCTCCCGCCACAGCCGCCGAAGCCGCCAGCATCGCGCGCAACAACACCGCACACCCCGCTGCCAGATCATCCGGCGCGGCGTTTTCGATTTCGTTGTGGCTGATCCCTCCTTCGCACGGCACGAAGATCATTCCGGCCGGGCCGAGTTCGGCGAGGAAGATTGCGTCGTGGCCGGCGCCGCTGACGATGTCCATGTGCGACAGGCCCAGGCCTTTGGCGGCGCCACGCACAGCGTCTACGCAGCCCTTTTCGAAGTACAGCGGTGGGAAGTCGGCCGTCGGCGTCAGTTCATAGGTCAGGCCATGCTCTTCGCAAGTCGCGTCGATGACCTGTTTCACTTCGGCGATCATCGAGTCCAGGCGTGCCGGTTCCAGATGCCGGAAGTCGAGGGTCATGCGCACCTCGCCGGGGATGACGTTGCGCGAGCCGGGATAGGCTTGCAGGCAACCGACGGTGCCGCAGGCATGGGGCTGATGGCCAAGGGCGGCGCGGTTGACCGCACCGACGATGACTGAGGCGCCGACCAGGGCATCTTTGCGCAAGTGCATCGGGGTCGGGCCGGCATGCGCTTCGACGCCGCGCAGCTTGAGGTCGAACCACTTCTGCCCCAATGCGCCGAGCACCACGCCGATGGTTTTCTGTTCGTCTTCGAGGATCGGGCCTTGCTCGATGTGCGCCTCGAAATAAGCGCCGACCTTGTGCCCGCTAACCTTGCGCGGGCCGGCATAGCCGATGGCATTGAGCGCTTCGCCAACGGTGACGCCATCGGCATCGACTTTGGCCAGCGTTTCTTCGAGGGTGAATTTTTCCGCGAACACGCCGGAGCCCATCATGCACGGGGCGAAGCGCGAGCCTTCTTCGTTGGTCCACACCACCACTTCCAGCGGTGCTTCGGTTTCCACGCCGAGGTCATTGAGGGTACGCAGCACTTCGACGCCGGCCAGTACGCCGAAGCAGCCGTCGAATTTGCCGCCGGTGGGTTGGGTGTCGATGTGGCTGCCGGTCATCACCGGCGGCAGGTTCGGATTACGCCCAGGCCGGCGGGCGAAGATGTTGCCGACTTCGTCGATCGTGACGCTGCATCCGGCGTCCTTGCACCATTGCACGAACAGGTCGCGGGCCTGGCGGTCGAGGTCGGTCAGGGCCAGGCGACAGACCCCGCCCTTGACCGTAGCGCCAAGTTTGGCCAGTTCCATCAGCGACGCCCAGAGGCGGTCGCGGTTGATGTGCTGATGGGTCGATTGCAGAACGTCTACGGCTGCGTTCATGGGGATCTCCTCAGTGTTGATGCCGATAGTTCCCACGCTCTGCGTGGGAACTCATCCATGGACGCTCTGCGTCCGCTGTTGGGACGCAGAGCGTCCCGGGCTGCATTCCCACGCAGAGCGTGGGAACGATCATTACGAAGGCGCTTTAGCCATCGCCGGGTTACCGCGCATCACGCATAACCCGTAATAAATAATTCCGCCCAGCGCCGAGCCGGTAAACCAGCCGTAGCTGTAGAACCAGCTGAACGCATCGCTTCCAAGCGACAGCAAGGTCAACACCACCGGCACGCCGAACGCGAGAAAACCGGCCCAGTTCCACGCCGGATACACGTCGTCGCGGTACAACCCGGCCAGATCCAGTTGCTGTTTCTTGATCAGGAAATAGTCGACCACCATGATCCCGGCAATCGGCCCGAGCAGACTCGAATAACCCAGCAGCCAATTCGAATACACGGTTTCCAGACTCACATCTGAGACGATCAGCCCGAGCTTTTTCAGTAGCTCATGCCCCATCAACACCAACCCGACAACGCCGGTCAGCAGCACGGCTTTGGTGCGGTTGATGACCTTGGGCGCGATGTTCTGGAAGTCGTTGGTCGGCGAGACAATGTTGGCGGCGGTGTTGGTCGACAGCGTGGCGATGATGATCAGCGCCATGGCCACCGCGACCCACACCGGGCTCTGGATATGGCCGATCAGGCTGACCGGATCAGAAACGGTCACGCCCACCAGTTTCACCGAAGCCGCGGTCATGATCACGCCGAGGGACGCGAACAGGAACATGGTCAGCGGCAGGCCGAAGATCTGCCCGAGGATTTGATCCTTCTGGCTTTTGGCGTAGCGACTGAAGTCAGGAATGTTCAGCGACAGCGTGGCCCAGAAGCCGACCATCGCCGTCAGCCCGGCAGCGAAGTAACTGACCACGCTTGCGCCTTCAGGACGTTTCGGCGGGATCGCCAGCAACTCGGTCATCGACACATTGGGCATCGCCCACACCAGCAACCCGATGCCGACTGCCACCAGCAACGGCGCGGACAGGGTTTCGAGCCACTTGATCGACTCGGCGCCGCGAATCACCACCCACAGGTTCAACGCCCAGAAGATCATGAAGCCAATCACCTCCCCCGTGCCGCCAAGGGATTTCCAGCCATCGAAAATAGAGCCCAGAAACAGGTGAATCGCCAGCCCGCCAAACATCGTCTGAATGCCGAACCAGCCACACGCCACCAGCGCGCGAATCAGGCACGGCACGTTGGAACCGAGAATGCCGAACGATGAGCGCAGCAGAACCGGGAACGGAATGCCGTATTTGGTGCCGGGAAAGGCGTTGAGCGTCAGGGGGATGAGCACAATGAGGTTGGCAAACAGAATCGCCAGCAGCGCCTCGCCGACGGTCAGGCCGAAGTACGCCGTCAGCACGCCGCCGAGGGTGTAGGTCGGCACGCAGATCGACATGCCGACCCACAGCGCGGTGATGTGCCATTTGTTCCAGGTTCGTTCGCGCACCTTGGTCGGTGCCATGTCGTGGTTGTAACGGGGACTGTCGAGGACGTCGCTGCCGGCTTCAAGCTCAAACAAGCCGTCGCGCTCGGTCACTTGCGATCTGATCTGTTGCATGGCCGCTCCACTGTTCTTCTGATTATTTTTTGCTCATCAGGCGGCTGCACATGACGGTGCGAGCCGGACGATGGCCGGAGGAACTGACAACTTTCATGCACCGGCCATGGTGTCAGCGGCGGCATCAATAAACGTGCCGGGTGCCGCTCTGAACGCTTGGGCCGTGCATTAAACGCTTTGCAACTTTCTGATATTTATCAGTTTTAATTATTGACCGGATGAGTCTTCGAAAACTTGTCTGAACGCTCAGGCTTAACGCCGGGCAAGTTGTCCGAACTGTCAGGACTCAAACTGGTGCACTGCACTTTTTTTCTTCCTTGGCGATCGACCGCAGCTCAACTTCAAGCGGCTGATTTCACATAGGAAATCTTGCTCATATTTCCATCCTGTCAAGTGCGTCAAAATGGTGAGCAGCCTCACCATTTTGGTGATTTTCTATTTTTATCGTTGTTTTTCAACAACTTAAAACAGTCATAAGCTTATAAAAAATAATCTTGATCTATTGCAAAACTGCGACTAGTTTCTATTCCTGACAGCGCTGACAGGAATACGCCCTTCACCGCCGTACATCAATAAAACATTTAGAACCGACACCAGTCGGTCATGCCTGCGAGGAACTCGGAATGTCTCTGTTGATCCGTGGCGCCACCGTTATTACCCATGATGAAAGTTATCGCGCCGACGTCTATTGCGCCGACGGCGTGATCAAAGCCATTGGTGAAAACCTCGATATTCCCGCCGGTGCCGAAGTGCTCGACGGCAGCGGTCAATACCTGATGCCTGGCGGCATCGATCCACACACTCACATGCAACTCCCGTTCATGGGCACCGTGGCCAGCGAAGACTTCTTCAGCGGCACCGCTGCGGGTCTGGCCGGGGGCACCACATCGATCATCGACTTTGTGATTCCCAATCCGCAGCAGTCGTTGATGGAAGCGTTTCATCAGTGGCGCGGCTGGGCGGAGAAATCCGCATCGGACTATGGCTTTCACGTCGCAATCACCTGGTGGAGCGAACAGGTGCGCGAGGAAATGGCCGAACTGGTCAGCCATCACGGCATCAACAGCTTCAAGCATTTCATGGCCTACAAGAATGCGATCATGGCCGCCGATGACACGCTGGTAGCGAGCTTCGAGCGTTGTCTGGAACTCGGCGCCGTACCGACGGTGCATGCGGAAAACGGCGAGCTGGTTTATCACCTGCAACGCAAATTGATGGCCCAGGGCATCACCGGGCCGGAAGCGCATCCGCTGTCGCGTCCTTCGCAGGTTGAAGGTGAAGCGGCGAGCCGGGCCATTCGTATCGCCGAAACCATTGGCACGCCGCTGTATCTGGTACACGTTTCGACCAAGGAAGCTCTCGACGAGATCACCTACGCGCGCAGCAAGGGTCAACCGGTTTACGGCGAAGTCCTGGCCGGGCATCTGCTGCTCGATGACAGCGTCTACCAACACCCGGACTGGCAGACCGCCGCCGGTTACGTGATGAGCCCGCCGTTCCGCCCGCGCGGGCATCAGGAAGCGCTGTGGCACGGTTTGCAAAACGGCAATCTGCACACCACCGCGACCGATCACTGCTGCTTCTGCGCCGAACAAAAAGCCGCCGGGCGCGACGACTTCAGCAAGATTCCCAACGGCACCGCCGGCATCGAAGACCGCATGGCGGTGCTGTGGGATGAAGGCGTCAACAGCGGCCGCTTTTCGATGCAGGACTTCGTCGCCCTCACCTCCACCAACACCGCGAAGATCTTCAACCTCTATCCGCGCAAAGGTGCGATCCGGGTCGGCGCCGATGCCGATCTGGTGCTGTGGGACCCGCAAGGCACCCGCACGATTTCCGCCAAGACCCACCATCAGCAGGTGGACTTCAACATCTTCGAAGGCAAGACCGTGCGCGGCGTGCCGAGCCACACCGTCAGCCAGGGCCGAGTGGTCTGGGCCGATGGCGACCTGCGTGCCGAGCGCGGGGCCGGACGCTACATCGAACGGCCGGCGTATCCGGCGGTGTTTGATTTGCTGAGCAAGCGGGCTGAATTGCACAAGCCTACTGCTGTGAAACGCTGAAATCCCGGCCTTCGGCCTTCGCGAGCAGGCTCGCTCCCACATTTGAAATGCATTCCCCTGTGGGAGCGAGCCTGCTCGCGAAGAGGCCCTCCCTAACGACACAAAAACCACTGCCCATCAGAGGCAGAGCACCTCAATAACCGTGAGGCAAAAAACCGTGATCGAGACCCTGAACCATCTCCCGCATCCGCACGAAAGCGCGGCCGCCCTCGCCGGCCATTTCACCGATCTGGCACCGCCGCTCAACGCTCGGCAGGCGCATCTGGAAGCCTCGCGCTGCCTGTATTGCTACGACGCGCCGTGCGTCAATGCGTGCCCGAGCGAGATCGACATCCCTTCGTTCATCCGCAATATCCATCAGGACAACGTGCCCGGTGCTGCGCAGAAAATCCTTTCGGCGAACATCCTTGGCGGCAGTTGCGCGCGAGTCTGTCCCACTGAAATCCTTTGCCAGCAAGCCTGCGTGCGCAACAACGCCCAGGAATGCGCGCCAGTGCTGATCGGCCTGTTGCAGCGCTACGCCGTGGACAACGCGAATTTCACTGAACACCCATTCCAGCGCGCCGCTAACACTGGCAAACGCATCGCCGTGGTCGGCGCCGGGCCGGCGGGTCTGTCCTGCGCGCACCGCAGCGCCATGCACGGGCATGACGTGGTGATTTTCGAAGCGCGGGAGAAGGCTGGCGGCCTGAATGAATACGGGATCGCCAAGTACAAACTGGTCGACGACTACGCGCAGAAGGAACTGGATTTTCTCCTGCAAATCGGCGGTATCGAAATCCGTCACGGACACAAACTCGGCGACAACCTGACCCTCAGCGAATTGCATCAGCAGTTCGACGCCGTGTTCCTCGGCCTCGGTCTCAACGCCAGCAAGCAACTTGGTCTGGCTCACGAAGACGCTCCCGGCCTGCTCGCCGCCACTGACTACATCCGCGAACTGCGCCAGGCCGATGACTTGACGCAACTGCCACTGGCCGAGCGTTGCATCGTCCTCGGCGCCGGTAACACCGCGATCGACATGGCCGTGCAAATGGCGCGTCTGGGTGCCCGCGATGTCAATCTGGTGTATCGCCGTGGTGCGGCGGACATGGGCGCCACCGCTCACGAGCAAGACATCGCCAAGGCCAATCAGGTACGTCTGTTGACCTGGGCACAACCGGAGGAGGTTTTGCTCGACGAACAGGGCAAGGTGCGCGGCATGCGTTTCGCCCGTACCGATCTGGTCGACGGTCGCCTGCAAACCTCCGGGGAAACCTTCGAACTGGCCGCTGATGCGATCTTCAAAGCCATCGGTCAGGCCTTCGATGGCAGCGCCCTCGCCGACCCGTTGGCGCGTGAACTCAAGCGTCAGGGCGAGCGGATTCAGGTCGACGAAAATCTGCGCACGAGCATCCCCGGTGTGTACGCCGGCGGTGATTGCACCAGCCTCGATCAGGACCTCACCGTGCAAGCGGTGCAGCACGGCAAACTGGCCGCCGAGGCCATCAACGCTCAACTGATGCTCAACGTGGAGGCTGCGTAAATGGCCGATCTCTCGATAGTCTTCGCCGGCATCAAAGCGCCCAATCCGTTCTGGCTGGCCTCCGCGCCGCCGACCGACAAAGCCTACAACGTGGTTCGTGCCTTCGAGGCCGGCTGGGGTGGCGTGGTCTGGAAAACCCTGGGTGAAGACCCGGCGGCGGTCAACGTCTCTTCGCGCTACTCGGCGCACTACGGTAACAACCGAGAAGTGCTGGGCATCAACAACATCGAGCTGATCACCGACCGCTCGCTGGAGATCAACCTGCGTGAAATCACCCAGGTGAAAAAGGACTGGCCGGATCGCGCCCTCATCGTTTCACTGATGGTGCCGTGCGTCGAAGAGTCGTGGAAACACATCCTGCCGCTGGTGGAAGCCACCGGTGCCGATGGCATCGAACTGAATTTCGGCTGCCCCCACGGCATGCCTGAACGCGGCATGGGCGCGGCGGTCGGTCAGGTGCCGGAGTACGTCGAGCAAGTGACGCGCTGGTGCAAGACCTACTGCTCGCTGCCAGTGATCGTCAAACTGACGCCGAACATCACCGACATCCGCGTCGCCGCTCGCGCCGCGCATCGGGGTGGCGCCGATGCGGTGTCGCTGATCAACACCATCAACTCGATCACCAGCGTCGACCTGGAACACATGGTCGCCCTGCCCACCGTCGGCAGCAAAAGCACCCACGGCGGTTACTGCGGTTCAGCGGTCAAACCGATTGCGCTGAACATGGTCGCGGAAATCGCTCGTGATCCGCAGACCCAAGGTTTACCGATCTGCGGGATCGGCGGCATCGGCAGTTGGCGCGATGCGGCGGAATTCATGGCACTGGGCAGCGGCGCGGTGCAGGTGTGCACGGCGGCGATGCTGCATGGCTTCCGTATTGTCGAGGAGATGAAGGATGGCCTGTCACGCTGGATGGACAGTCAGGGCTACGCCAACATTGCCGAGTTTTCCGGACGCGCCGTGGGCAACACCACGGACTGGAAGTATCTGGATATCAACTATCAGGTGATCGCGAAGATTGATCAGGAGGCGTGCATCGGTTGCGGGCGTTGCCACATTGCCTGCGAAGACACTTCACATCAGGCGATCAGTAGCCTGAAGCAAGCAGACGGGACGCATAAATACGAAGTGATCGATGACGAGTGTGTGGGCTGCAATTTGTGTCAGATCACCTGTCCGGTGGCTGATTGCATCGAGATGGTGCCGATGGAGACGGGCAAGCCGTTTCTGGATTGGAATCATGATCCGAGGAATCCCTACCATGTAGCTCTCTGACTGATCGTTCCCACGCTCTGCGTGGGAATGCCTCAAGGGAAAGGCTCAGGGTTCCAAGCCGATCCCGCGCAAAATCACACTGGTCACCGTCTGCACCGCCCGCTCGAACTGCATGTCCGACAGCGGCTGGTGATCATTCAAGATATTCACCTGATGATCGAAGTCGGCGTAGTGCTGGGTCGAGGCCCAGATCATGTACAGCAGGCTCGACGGTTCCACCGGCAGGATGCGCTTGTCCTCGACCCACTGGCGGATCTTCGCTTCTTTCATCTTCGCCCAGTCATACAGGCTGGCATCCAGCGCCTCGCCCAGGGTAGGCGCGCCATGAATGATTTCATTGGCCCAGACTTTCGAGCCGTAAGGTCGGCTGCGCGAATGGTTCATCTTGGCGCGGATGTAGCTGCTCAGCACCACACGCGGATCGTCGAACATCTCGAAGCACAGCGCGTCCTGTTTCCAAACTTCCAGCAGATCGAACAGCACCGCGCTGTACAGCTCGCTCTTGGTTGAGAAGTAGTAATGCAGGTTGGAGCGCGGCAGTTGCACTTCGGCGGCGATGTCGGCCATGGCGGTGCTGCCGAAGCCTTTTTCGGCGAAAACCTTTTCCGCGGCGAGGAGGATTTTTTCGACGTTACTGCGACGAATCTCGATCTTGTGATTGCCCATGTGGGCTCCCTGACAACAACGTTGCGCAAGACTAGCATCCGCTCTGCCACCGGGGCGACCGCTGAAAACAAAACTTCGTACCGGCAAGGACGGATGGCTAAACTGGCGGCTTCTTCGATTCTGCCTCAGAGGTACCCGCGATGCTGTTCAAGAATGTCCTGACCACCACTGCCCTGCTCGCCTCGCTGTTGGCCGCATCCTCGGCATTTGCCCACGCCCACCTGAAAAGCCAGACCCCGGCGGCCGACAGTACCGTCACGGCACCGGCGGATCTGCGCCTGACCTTCTCCGAAGGCGTTGAAGCAACCTTCACCAAAGTCACCCTGACCAAGGCTGGCGCGCCAGTCACAGTCAAACCGCTGACCACCGAAGGCAAAGACAAGAAAACCCTGATCGTCACCCCCGCCGCACCGCTGACTGCCGGCGAATACAAAGTCGAATGGCACGCCGTGTCGGTCGACACACATAAAAGCGAAGGCGCCTACCAATTCAAGGTTGGCCAGTAATTCATGAGCGAAGCGCTGGTGCTGTGCCGGTTCCTGCATTTCACCGTGGTGTTGATGCTGTTCGGGGTGTGGTTGTTCAGGCCATTGCTGCTCAAGGGTGGAGCGCCAGCGCTGGACGTTGGTATTTCGCGGCTGGCACCTTGGCTTGCTGCCGTTGCGCTGGCCAGTGGCATGGCCTGGGCGTTGCTTATCACCGCGAGCATGGCCGGTTCGGCGGCGGCAGCTTTTGATCCGGACACGGTTGCACTGGTGTTGGGCAATACCTTTTTTGGTCAGGTCTGGCGCTGGCACCTGTTGATCAACGCAGTGTTGCTGGCGTTGCTGTTTACGCCATGGCGTTCGAACCTGCCGTTGCGCCTGGGCATGAGCGCGCTGCTGTTGGCGACACTGGCGCCGGTCGGACATGGCGCGATGCTTGATGGTCTCAGCGGCCAACTGTTGATTCTCAACCAGATCATCCACCTGACCTGCGTGGCGGCGTGGCTTGGCGGGTTGTTGCTGCTGATGATGATTTTGCGCCGGCCCAGTGAACCGATGCGCGAGATTCTGCGACGCTTCAGCGGGATCGGATATGCGCTGGTTGCGGGCCTGCTGATCACCGGGTTGCTCAACGTTCGCGTGCTGACCGGCCAGTGGTGGCCGACACCGCTATTCACGGGGTTTGCGCTGATTCTGCTGATCAAGGCGATGATCGTGCTGGGGATGCTCGGGCTGGCGCTGTTCAATCGTATGCGGATCGATGACTGCGAACAGCGGATGGCCGCGCTCAGGCGCAGTGTGGTGCTGGAGTGGTTGCTGGGGATTGGTGCTGTCGCTGCCGTCTCGCTGCTCGGCACTCTGCCACCGATGATCACAGCCTGAAAAGCAAAAGATCGCAGCCTTCGGCAGCTCCTACAGGGGATTGCATTTCAATGTAGATACCGTCTTGCCCCTCATCGGGCAAGGGCAATTTTCGGGTCAAATGGCTGGCCCGATTTAAGAACGGCGTAGACAAAATGTAGGAGTTTGCGCATCGCTGCACAGATGATTTGCTTGGGGGCCTTGCCGTTGGCCTTCAAGCGGTCCTTCATGGCGATGATTGCCTTGTTGTGCTTCAGTGCAACCAACCCAGGCATGTATAGACCCGCCCGAACGCGAGCCGATCCGATCCTCGAAATCACTGTTCTGCCTTTGAATTTTCCCGAGTCCTGCAGCTTTGGGTTCAACCCGGCGGCAGCGACCAGCTTGCGAGGGTCGTCATATTTACGCAGGTCGCCCAACTCGGCCAGCAGCCGCTCAAGGGTTTTCTGGCCGATACCGTCGATGGTCACGATCAAGTCGCGCATTTGGCGCATGTCTGGATCATCGTCGATGTGTTTTTTGATTGATTTGTGAGTTTCAACGATCTCTTTCTCGATGTGACGCAGCACAGAGTTGATCGAGTCTTTGACCTTTTCGTCGGATACATCCAGGCGATTGAGCTCCATTTGCTCCATTTCCTGAAGGTCATCCAAGCGACGTACCATCGCCTTTAGCTGACGATATTTCAGCGGCTCTGGAGCCCAAAGCTGAAGCTTTTCAGCCTTTTCCCGAGCAAAGTCAGCGATCAATTTGGCGTCGCTTTTGTCGGTTTTGATCCGGCGCAGCTCGCTGTCGGCGTAAGCGTGGGTCGTAGCCGGATTGACGACGCAGACCCGGTAACCCTTGTTGTAGACGAACTCGGCAAGTTCCAGGTGATAAACGCTGGTGGCTTCCATCACGATCAGAGCTGTAGGCTCGACCTGCTTGTTCAGCCAGGCGTCAAACTCTTTGAAACCTTTTGAGTCGTTAGCCAGTTTGGCCTTGGTTTTGTGCTTGCCGTTTGGCAGGTGAGTGGCAATATCAAAGGTATTTTTAGCGACATCGACGCCGACGAAATTGGACATGACCGTTTCTCCATTAATCCGTTTTCGATCATCACTGCACTCTGTCCAACCTTGCGAATGCGGGCTCTCGCCAGAGACGGGCCCAAGATACCGTTCGAACTATACGAGTGAGTGTGGAGGGCTGGAGCACGATCTACATCACAGGCAAAAAGCCTAAGGAGCTGCACGGCTTCCAAGTCCCTCCCTCGATGATCAGTCGAGAACTATCGCTCCTGACGGAGCGATAGTCGAGATACAAGGAGCTGCCGAAGGCTGCGATCTTTTGATCTTAATGTGGCTGCGTATCGCCTGCCGCCGTATCGATACTCACCACCACCGACATCCCCGGCCGCAACCGTTCCTCTTCCTGCTGGCCCTCATCAATGGTGATCCGCACCGGCACTCGCTGGGCGATTTTGACGAAGTTGCCGGTGGCGTTGTCCGCCTGCAACAGGGCAAATTCAGAACCGGTGCCCGGCGAAATATGCTGCACATGCCCGGTGAATTTACGGTGGTTCAACGCATCAACGGTGAAGCGCACCGGTTGCCCTACCCGCACGTTGTCCATTTGGGTTTCCTTCATGTTGGCGATCACCCATTTCTGGTTCGGCACCAACGCCATCAGCTGCGCCCCGGAATTGACGTAGGCCCCGAGGCGCACGCCGATCTGCCCGAGCTGGCCGTCGCGCGGGGCGACGATGCGTGTGTTCGACAGGTCGATCCGCGCCAGTTGCACTGCCGCTTCGGCGCTGGCCACCGCCGCTTCCAGCGAACCGCGATTGACGATCACTGTTTGCAGATCCTGCCGAGCGATTTCCAGATTGGCCTTGGCTTGCGCTACCGCAGCAACGCCTTGCGCATTGGCCGCCAGCGCCACGTCCATCTCACGTTTGGACACCGAGCCGTCACGCACCAGCTCCTTGTTACGCCGCAAGTCCGCCTCGCTTTTACGCAACTGCGCTTCGCTGTCGGCCACCACTGCCTGACGCAATTTGATCGTCGCCTCAGCGCTGTTACGTTGTTGCACCACGTTGGCCAGGGAGGCTTTCTGCACCGCGAGTTGCGCCAGTGATTGATCGAGGCGCTGCTGATAGATGCGGTCGTCCAGACGCACCAGCAAATCGCCGGCCTTCACAAACTGGAAATCCTGCACCGGCACTTCATAGACATAACCTGCAAGCTGCGGGCCGATGATCGTCACCTGCCCGCGCACCAAGGCGTTTTCGGTGGTCTCGACCGCGCTGCTGAACGGCGGCAGTTGCCAGGCGTAGAGCACGATCAGCACACCGACGATGGCAATCGCGGCAAAACCCAGCGACGAGATAATCCGCACCCGCAGCGAGCGCGGCTCGGTGTTCGGTGATGACGGCGGCGCGACACCCTCGGGGGTGGCGGCGATGGCGTTAGTGGTGGTCGTGGTCGGCTCGGTCATGAAGAAATGGCACCGCTATTAGTTACGGAAGGCTGAACGGGGGGAGCGGCGACGGCTTTGGTGGTGCTCATCAGCCACAGCGCACGAATGGAAATCCAGATCATGGTCAGCACCGCGATCACCGCGATGAGCATGAACACATCGTTATAGGCCAGCACATTGGCTTCGCGAGTCGCCGCGTTCGACAGACTGCGAATGCCCGCCAGATTGCGCAAGCTCGGGTCAGCCAGCAGCGAACCGTAAGCCGATCCACCACTCTGCACGCGCGCCGCCACCAGCGGATCGGACAACGTCAGGTGCTCGACGATATGGCTGGAATGAAACTTCTCACGCACGATCTGGAAGGTGCCGAGCAACGCCGAGCCGAGCAGTCCGCCGAGGTTATTGCAGATCCCGAACAGCACGGAAAAACTCACCAGATTGCGCGGATTGGTCAGCACGTTGCGGGTGCCCAGCACCATGGTCGGGCCGAGGAAAAACGTACTGCCGAACGCCAACAGGAACTGGCTGAAATACAGGTTTTCCGGGCGAGTCAGGTTGTTCGAATAACTGTCCATTACCGAGCCGGTCGCCATCAGCGCCAGCGAGATGATCAACGGCAGGAGCAAGTGTTTCGGGTCGATGGTCAGCGCACTGGTGAGCAGGCCGGCGACGCTGCCGATCATCATCACCACGTACAGGCTGTGCAACTGCTGATTGCTCATGTTGAGGTACTGCATGAAACCCACGGCGCCGGTGGATTGTTCGGACGTGACCATGCGAATCAGCACCACCGCCAACGCCAGACGAATCATCACACCACTGCCGAGCCAGCGGGTCATCAGCAGCGGGTTGCTGCGATTATGTTCGATGGCGAGTCCGGCAAGAATCAACACAATCGAGGCGGCCAGCGCGACACCGATCCAGTCTTGCTCAAACCACCAGTCGATGCGCCCCAACGACAACACCGCACAGAGCAAAGCCACGCCGCTGGCGAGAATGGCAAAGGTCAGGAAATCGAGTTTTTCGAAGGTTTTGAAACGGTCGCCCGGCGGCAACTTGAGCAGCAACACGCAACCCAGCGACAGCAGCGCCATGCCCAATTCGAACAGATACAAACCGCGCCATTCGGCGATCTGCAACAAGTCTTCGGAGAACAAACGCGCCAGTGGCAAAGCCAGTTGCGAAGCACCCAGACCCAGCACCAGCGCCTTCATCCGCCACTTGGCCGGGAACGCCTGCACCATGTAATACAGGCCCAGCGAACTGAGTGCGGCGCCGACCATGCCGTGCGCCGCCCGCACGGCAATCGCCGAGTTCAGGTCGTTGACGAACAAATGGCCGAAGGTCACCAGCGCATACAGCACCAGAAACACCTCGGTGAATGCGCGTAAACCGAATTGTTGGCGGAACTTCACCAGCAGCAGGTTCATCGACACATTGGTCATCACATACGCCGCCGGCAGCCAGGCCATCTCCGCGGTGGTCGCGCCGATCGCGCCTTGCAGATAAATCAGGTTGGCGACCACCAGCGAATTACCCAATCCACCGGTCAACGCCACCAGCAACCCGACCAGCGCATAGGCCAGGCGCTTGGGGTTGGAGTGCAGCGGCGTCGAGGGGGAACCGGGCAGACTGGGCTTCTCGTGAGGCTGCCAGTCGCGCGGGGCGTATCGATCCATTAAAAGGCCTTGAGCTGGAAGTTGCTGAAGTTTGCCGCAAAACTGCCGGTAAACCCATATCCCTGTGGGAGCTGGCTTGCCAGCGATGAGGGCATTGAGGGCTGCCAGGCCCGCGAAGTCATCGTATAACTTCCAGTTGACATTCCCCGTAAGCTCCGTAAATATCGCCTCCGATGTTGTACGACAACGCACAACACTAATAAAAACAAGAACAATAAGGGAGCGTTACAGTGAGCACATTCGTCTGCAATTCCGTCCGCCATTCCCGCTTCTCAATCACCCGCCCATGCTCCACGCTAAGCCTGATCGGTTGCAGCAGCCTTGCCCTCGCCTTGCCGATGAGCGCCGATGCCGAAGGCTTTCTCGAGGACAGCAAAGCCACGCTGAATTTGCGCAACGCCTACTTCAATCGCAACTTCGTCAACCCAGCCTACCCGCAGGGCAAAGCCGAAGAGTGGACGCAGAGCTTCATCCTCGATGCCAAATCCGGCTTCACCCAAGGCACCGTCGGTTTCGGTCTGGACATCCTGGGGCTGTATTCGCAAAAGCTCGATGGCGGCAAAGGCACCGGTGGCACCCAGTTGCTGCCGATCCACGATGACGGGCGGCCGGCCGACAATTTCGGACGCATGGGTGTGGCGCTGAAGGCCAAGGTTTCCAAGACAGAACTGAAGGTCGGCGAATGGATGCCAGTGCTGCCGATTTTGCGCTCGGACGATGGCCGCTCCCTGCCCCAGACCTTTCGTGGTGGGCAGATCACTTCCACCGAGATCAACGGCCTGAGCCTCTACGGTGGTCAGTTCCGCGGTAACAGCCCGCGCAACGACGCGAGCATGGAGGACATGTCGATGAACGGCCGCGGTGCGTTCACCTCGGATCGTTTTAATTTCGGTGGCGGCGAATACACCTTCAACGACAAGCGCACGATGGTCGGCGTGTGGTACGCCGAACTCACCGACATCTACCAGCAGCAGTACTTCAATCTGAGCCACAGCCAACCGCTGGGCGACTGGACCCTGGGCGCCAACCTCGGCTTCTTCACCGGCAAGGAAGACGGCAGTGCCCAGGCCGGCGACCTCGACAACAAGACCGCGTTTGCCATGCTCTCGGCCAAGTACGGCGGCAACACCTTCTACGTCGGCCTGCAAAAACTCACCGGCGACAGCGCGTGGATGCGGGTCAACGGCACCAGCGGTGGCACCCTCGCCAACGACAGCTACAACGCCAGTTACGACAACGCCAAGGAGCGCTCCTGGCAGTTGCGCCACGATTACAACTTCGTCGCGCTTGGCATTCCCGGGCTGACCCTGATGAACCGCTACATCAGCGGCGACAACGTGCACACTGGAACAATCACAGACGGCAAGGAATGGGGTCGCGAATCTGAACTGGCCTACACCGTGCAAAGCGGCGCGTTGAAAAACCTCAATGTGAAATGGCGTAACGCGACGATTCGCCGGGACTTCAGCACCAACGAGTTTGATGAGAACCGGATCTTTATCAGCTATCCGATTTCGTTGTTGTAACAGTGAGTACAAGCGCAAACCTCTGGCAAAACGATGACCTGTGGCGAGGGGATTTATCCCCGACGGGTTGCGCAGCAGCCCCCTTGGTTTTTCAGAAAAAACGCTGACGACTGCTGCGCAGCCGATCGGGGATGAATCCCCTCGCCACAGAAGCGCGCAGCATGAGAATGGATCAGCCCTTCCGTCATTTACACCAAAAGTCGCGTTGACAAGATCCAGAAACCCTACCGATACTTCAGCGCAGTCATACGACAACCTACAACAAACCTAAAAACAAAACGTGTAAGGGATTGCCATGACGTCTACCTCTACTCCCCGCGCCCCGTTTAATCGGCTGCTGCTTACCGGCGCCGCCGGTGGTTTGGGCAAAGTTCTGCGCGAACGCCTGCGCCCCTACGCCAACGTGCTGCGACTTTCAGACATCGCCGCCCTCACCCCGGCCATCGATGATCGCGAAGAAATCGTCGTCTGCGACCTCGCCGACAAACAGGCCGTGCATCAACTGGTCGAAGGTGTCGATGCGATCCTGCATTTCGGCGGCGTATCCGTGGAGCGGCCGTTTGAAGAGATCCTCGGCGCCAACATCTGCGGCGTCTTCCACATCTATGAAGCCGCACGCCGCCATGGTGTGAAACGGGTGATCTTCGCCAGTTCCAACCATGTCATCGGCTTCTACAAACAGGACGAACAGCTCGACGCCAGCTCCGCCCGCCGCCCCGACGGTTACTACGGGTTGTCCAAGTCCTACGGCGAAGACATGGCCAGTTTCTATTTCGATCGCTACGGCATCGAGACCGTCAGCATCCGCATCGGCTCCTCGTTTCCCGAACCACAGAACCGCCGAATGATGCACACCTGGCTGAGCTTCGACGACCTCACCCAACTGCTCGAACGCTCCCTCTATACCCCAAACGTTGGCCACACCGTGGTCTACGGCATGTCCGACAACAAGGACGTGTGGTGGGACAACCGCTTCGCCAGCCACCTCGGGTTCGAAGCAAAGGACAGCTCAGAAGTGTTCCGCGAAAAAGTCGAAGCGCAGCCGATGCCGGCGGCCGATGACCCGGTGCGGATCTATCAGGGTGGTGCTTTCGTTGCGGCTGGTCCGTTCGGCGACTGACGCTCTGCTGTCCACTTGATCCCCCTCCAATAAAAACCAAGGGAATGAGTATGCAAGCCGAATTGATCGTCGACGCCCGCAACGCGGTCGGTGAGAGCCCGGTCTGGGTCGCGCAGGAAAACGCCCTGTATTGGGTGGATATTCCCAATGGCGGCCTGCAACGCTGGAGCGCCGACACCGGCCATGTCCACGCCTGGAAAGCCCCTGAAATGCTCGCCTGCATTGCTCGCCACAGCCGTGGCGGCTGGATCGCCGGCATGGAAAGCGGTTTCTTCCATCTGCACCCGCACAACGATGGCAGCCTCGATACCGAACGGCTTGCACGGGTTGAACACCGCCGAGACGACATGCGCCTCAACGATGGCCGCTGCGATCGTCAGGGACGGTTCTGGGCCGGCAGCATGGTGCTGAACATGGGCCTGAATGCGCCCGAAGGCCGGCTCTATCGGTATAGCGCAGGTCAGTCGGGGCCGGTTGAAGCGCAACTCGACGGTTTCGTTGTGCCCAACGGCCTCGGCTTCAGTCCCGACGGCAAGACGATGTACCTGTCCGACTCGCACCCCAACGTGCAACTGATCTGGGCTTTCGACTACGACACCGCCAGCGGCACACCGTCCAACCGCCGCGTCTTCGTCGACATGAATCACTACTGTGGTCGCCCCGACGGTGCGGCCGTGGACGCCGACGGTTGCTACTGGATCTGCGCCAACGACGCCGGTCTCATCCACCGTTTCACTCCCGACGGACGACTCGACTACTCGCTGGCGGTGCCAGTGAAAAAACCGACCATGTGCGCCTTCGGCGGCAGTGGAATGGACACCCTGTTCGTCGCCTCGATTCGCCCCGGTGACGATCATGATCCGCAGTCTCTGGCCGGCGGCGTATTCGCGCTGACACCCGGCGTCAAAGGCCTGCCGGAACCCTTGTTTGACGATTTGCTTTAACCCGCCTCTGCTGCACCGCTGTGCCTTGAACACAAAAATAACAAGACTGGAGACACCCCCCATGGACTTCAAACGCACGTTGCTCGCCGCTGCACTCCCGCTGATGTTTACCTTCACCAGCGCCGCCCAGGCGCTGGAAATCAAGTTCGCCGATATCCACCCCGCCGGTTATCCGACCGTGGTTGCCGAGGAAAGCATGGGCAAAGCCCTGACCAAGGAAACCAATGGCGATCTCACCTTCAAGTATTTCCCCGGAGGCGTGCTCGGCTCGGAAAAAGAGGTGATTGAACAGGCACAGGTCGGCGCAATCCAGATGACCCGTGTCAGCCTGGGTATCGTCGGCCCGGTGGTGCCTGACGTGAACGTATTCAACATGCCATTCATCTTCCGCGACCAGGCGCACATGCGCGCGGTGATCGATGGCGAAGTCGGCGATGCGATTCTCGACCGGATCACCAACTCTGAATTCGGCCTGGTGGCCTTGGCGTGGATGGACGGTGGTACGCGCAACATCTACACCAAAAAACCAGTGCGCAAACTCGAAGACCTCAAGGGCATGAAGATCCGCGTGCAAGGCAACCCGATGTTCATCGAGACCATCAATGCCATGGGCGGCAACGGCATCGCCATGGACACCGGCGAAATCTTCAGCGCCCTGCAGACCGGCGTCATCGACGGCGCGGAGAACAACCCGCCGACCCTGCTTGAACACAACCACTACCAGAACGCCAAGTTCTACAGCCTGACCGGGCACCTGATCCTGCCCGAGCCGATCGTGATGTCGAAGATCACCTGGGAAAAACTCACCCCCGACCAACAGACGCTGGTGAAGAAAGCCGCCAAGGCTGCCCAGCTTGAAGAGCGCGCACTGTGGGATGCGAAATCCGCCAGCAGTGAAGAAAAACTCAAGGCCGCTGGCGTCGAGTTCATCACCGTCGACAAGAAACCCTTCTACGAGGCCACAGCCTCGGTTCGCGAGAAGTACGGCGCGCCTTACGCCGATCTGATCAAGCGCATCGAAGCCGTTCAGTAACCCTCCCTGCCCTCAACGAAAGGCCCGGCAGCACAGACCTCGCTGGATGTCTGTGCCTGCCCGGTTACGGTGGAACCCGATGAAGAATTTGCTGCTGAGCATCAATGACCGGATCTACATGGCCTGCATCTGGGTCGCCGGTCTGTCGGTGCTGACCATTTCCCTGATCATCCCCTGGGGTGTTTTCGCCCGTTACGTCCTCGGCACCGGTTCGAGCTGGCCGGAGCCCACCGCCATCCTGCTGATGATGGTCTTCACCTTCATCGGCGCCGCCGCCAGTTACCGCGCCGGTGCGCACATGGCCGTGGCGATGGTCACCGACCGTTTGCCACCCAACCTGCGCAAGACCATGAGCATCGTTTCGCAACTGCTGATGGCAACCATCTGCCTGTTCATGACCATCTGGGGCACCAAGCTGTGCCTGTCGACCTGGAACCAGTTCATGAGCGCCCTGCCCACTTTGCGCGTCGGCATCACCTACATGCCGATCCCGATTGGCGGCGCGTTGACGCTGATTTTCGTGCTGGAAAAACTCTTGCTCGGTGATCAGAGCAATCGCCGCGTGGTGCGGTTCGATCTGGTTGAAGAAAACGAAGGGGCTGCCTGATGGACGCTTTTATTCTGCTGGGCAGTTTTATCGCATTGATCCTGATCGGCATGCCGGTCGCCTATGCCCTCGGCCTCTCGGCGCTGATTGGCGCGTGGTGGATCGACATCCCGTTCCAGGCCTTGATGATTCAGGTGGCCGGTGGGGTGAACAAGTTTTCGCTGCTGGCGATTCCGTTCTTCGTATTGGCCGGGGCGATCATGGCCGAAGGCGGCATGTCGCGCAGGCTGGTGGCGTTCGCCGGGGTGCTGGTGGGGTTTGTGCGCGGTGGCCTGTCGCTGGTCAACATCATGGCCTCGACGTTTTTCGGCGCGATTTCCGGCTCCTCGGTGGCGGACACCGCCTCGGTCGGTTCGGTACTGATCCCGGAAATGGAACGCAAAGGCTATCCACGGGACTTCTCCACGGCGGTAACCGTCAGCGGTTCGGTACAAGCACTACTGACGCCGCCGAGCCACAACTCGGTGCTCTACTCGCTGGCGGCCGGCGGCACGGTATCGATTGCTTCGCTCTTCATGGCTGGCGTCGTGCCGGGCCTGCTGATGAGCGCGTGTCTGATGGTGTTGTGCCTGATCTTTGCGCGCAAACGCGACTACCCCAAAGGTGAAGTTATCCCGCTGCGTGAAGCCCTGAAAATCTGCGGCGAAGCGATGTGGGGCTTGATGGCGATGGTGATCATCCTCGGCGGCATCCTTTCAGGGATTTTCACCGCGACCGAGTCGGCAGCCATTGCCGTACTGTGGTCATTCTTCGTCACCATGTTCATCTACCGCGACTACAAGTGGAGTGAACTGCCAAAACTGATGCACCGCACAGTGCGCACGATTTCGATCGTGATGATCCTGATCGGCTTCGCCGCCAGCTTCGGCTACATCATGACCCTGATGCAGATCCCGGCGAAGATCACCACACTGTTCCTGACCCTGTCGGACAACCGCTACGTGATCCTGATGTGCATCAACGTCATGCTGTTGTTGCTCGGCACGGTGATGGACATGGCGCCGCTGATCCTGATCCTGACACCGATCCTGATGCCGGTGATTCTCGGCATCGGCGTCGACCCGGTGCAGTTCGGCATGATCATGCTGGTCAACCTGGGGATCGGGCTGATAACGCCGCCGGTAGGTGCGGTGTTGTTTGTCGGTTCGGCGGTGGGCAAGGTCAGCATCGAAAGCACCGTGAAGGCGCTCCTGCCGTTCTATGCCGTGCTGTTTCTGGTGTTGATGCTGGTGACTTACGTTCCGGCGATTTCGCTGTGGTTGCCGCATTTGGTGTTGTAACACTGTAACTGTGGTGAGGGAGCAAGCTCCCTCACCACAAGGTTTACCTCAAGCCCGCAACAACATATACCCCGCCACCACCAGACACACGCTGGCAAACCCAACCTGTAATGCCCGAGCCGGCACCCGCGCACAAAGCTTGCGACCGATGATCATGCCGACGACGCTGGCAACAATGAACGCCGCGCCCTGGCTGTCGATCCGCACCCCGGCATGAAACGCGCCGATCACCCCGATTGCCGAGATCAAACTGATTACCATCAGCGACGTTGCAACGATGCCGCGCATTTGCACGTCGGTCAGTTGCTTGAATGCCGGCACGATCAGGAAACCGCCACCAACACCAAGCAATCCGGACACCACCCCGGTGACCGCACCTAACGCCGCAAGGGTCGCGGTGCATTTGGCGGTCCAGTCGAAACGCCCGGTCTCTTCATCGAGCATGCAGTTCTTCTGCCCCCAACTGGCGTGACCGTGGTCACTCGGACCTTGCGCCTGACGCTCACGCCGCAACATGCGCCAGGCGACCATGACCATCAGCAGGCTGAACAGAATCATCAGGATCTTCTCGGGCAACTGATGCGCGAAGTAGATCCCCAGCGGTGAAAACACTGCACCGAGCGCTGCAATCAACAGTGCCGCGCGATAACGCACCAGACCATGGCGCAACCCATCGATGGCGCCGACGGCCGCCGCACTGCCCACAGCGAACAGCGCTACGGGAGCGGCCTGCGTCATCGTCCAGCCGAGCCCGAGCACCAGCGCCGGCACCGCGAGAATTCCGCCACCGGCCCCGGTCAGCCCAAGAACCAGCCCCATCACCACGCCAAACAGACTTGCCAGCAACATAGGGAGTTCTCAGTCAACCTTCGACAAACCGGTCAGCCATTCGCGGCCCTTGAGCATGCCGTTCCAGTAGAACCACGGTAGCAACGTCGCCTTCAGCCACCAGGCCGAACGGCGCGGTACGGTCGGGTCCAGAGGAAAGGTCGGCAACAACTTCCCGGCATAACCGAACTCGGCAAGGATCACCTTGCCCTTCTCCACCGTGAGGGGGCAGGAACCGTAACCGTCGTACTTCAGCGGCAGCGGCTGGTGATTGCGCAGGGCCAGCAGGTTTTCCGCCACTACGACGATTTGCTTGCGCACTGCCGCAGCGGTTTTCGCATTACTGGTGCCGCAGATATCGCCGAGCGCAAACACCTCTGGATAACGCGGATGCTGCAGGTTATTCGGATTGACTTCGCACCAGCCGGCAGCGTCGGCCAAAGGGCTTTGCGCGATGAAATCCGGCGAAACCTGGGGCGGCACGACGTGCAGCAGATCGAAGGTTTTCGCCTGGCGAGTGACGTTGCCATCAGCGTCCTTGACCTCGAACCACGCAGTTTTCGCCGGGCCGTCGACCTTGACCAGATTCGAGTTGAAGGCCAATTGCGCGTTGTATTTTTCGATGTATTTCATCAGCGGCGGTACGAACGTCGCCACGCCGAACAGCGCAGCACCGGCCAGGTTGAACTCCACCTCGACCTTGTTCAGCACGCCGTTTTTTCGCCAAAAATCGCACGACAGGTACAACGCCTTTTGCGGCGCCCCCGCGCATTTGATCGGCATCGCCGGTTGGGTGAACAGCGCCTTGCCGCCGCGCAGTTTCTGCACCTGATCCCAGGTGTATTGCGCGTGCTGATAGCTGTAGTTGGAGGTCACGCCGTGCTGGCCGAGGCTTTCCTGCAGGCCTTCGATTTTTTCCCAGGCCAGACGCAGGCCGGGACAGACGATCAGGTTTTGGTAGCTGACGGTGCGCTGATCGTTGAGGGTGAGTTGGCGATTGTCGGGATCAATACTCGTAACCGCTGCTTGAACCCAAGTTGCCTGACGCGGCATCACTTTGCCCATCGGTCTTACGGTGTCTTTGACGTCGTAAGCGCCACCGCCGACCAGCGTCCATGCCGGTTGGTAGTAATGCTGGGCACTTGGTTCGATCACAGTGATCTTCAAGTGCGGATCGCGCTTGAGCAGACTGGCGACGAAGCCAATGCCGGCAGTGCCGCCGCCGATGACCACGATATCTGCACTGATGGATGGGCCCCAGTGTTGATCGTTCATTGCTTGTTCCTTATGGCTACGCGCACGGATTGTTCTTGCCAGCACTCCTGCAATTGAATGGTGTGCTGACTGACATTTATTGGTGACCCAGGCTTTTCAGTACGGCACCGCAATACAGCCCGGAGAGGGTTTTCATCACCTGGATGACTTCAGGACTGGCGAGGCCGTAAAAAATGTACTTGCCTTCACGACGGGTCGCGACAAGCCCTTCATCGCGCAAAATACCCAATTGCTGAGACAGCGTCGGCTGGCGTACACCGGTCATTTTTTCCAGCTCGCCGACATTACGCTCGCCCTGTGTCAGCTGGCACAGAATCAACAGGCGATCCTCGTTGGCCATGGCCTTGAGCAACGCGCAGGCCTTGGAGGCCGAGGCGCGCAATTGGGCGACTTCACATTCGGTCAGACTGGATTGCATTTGCAGGATGCCTTCAACGTCACTTAAGCTGCGAACATTATGTTTTTACATAAAGTGTTGCAACCGACTTTTCTACCCCTGCACAGGTTCATGTCCATGCCCGCGTTGATTGAAGCCTTTCTTGACCCCGCCTCCTCGACCTACAGCTACGTGGTCTACGAGGCCGACGGCGGACAATGCGCAATCGTCGATCCGGTGCTCGATTACGACGGCGCCGCCGGCCGCACCGGCACGGCTCAAGCTGACAGGATCATCGCGTTCGTTCGCGAGCATCACCTGCAAGTGCAGTGGCTGCTGGAAACCCACGCTCATGCCGATCACCTGTCCGCTGCGCCGTATCTGCGCCGGGAACTGGGCGGCAAGATCGCGATTGGCGAGTCGATCAGCAAGGTGCAGAACGTCTTCAAGGCACTGTTTAATCTGGAGCCGGAGTTTTGCGTCGATGGTTCGCAGTTCGATCATCTGTTCACACCCAACGAATCTTTCAGGATCGGTAATCTCAAGGCCACCGCCCTGCACGTCCCCGGCCACACTCCGGCAGACATGGCGTACCTGATCGACGGCGAACAGATTCTGGTCGGCGACACGCTGTTCATGCCCGACGTCGGTACTGCGCGCTGCGACTTCCCCGGTGGCAACGCTCATCAACTGTTCAACTCGATTCAGAAACTGCTGGCCTTCCCTGCCAGCGTCAAACTCTACGTCTGCCACGACTACCCGCCTGAAGGTCGGCAGGCGCAATGCCAGACCACAGTCGGCGAGCAGCGCAAAAGCAATATCCATGTGCATGACGGGATCGATGAGGCGACGTTCGTCGAGATGCGCACACGCCGCGATGCTGGGCTAGGCATGCCGACACTGCTGCTGCCGGCGGTTCAGGTGAATGTGCGGGCGGGGAACTTTCCCGCGCCGGAGGACAACGGTGTCGTCTATCTGAAAGTGCCGGTGAACAAGCTTTAAAAGCAAAAAATCTTCAGACTCCCAACGTCAACCCATTCGCCGGCAACGGCAGTGCGGTTTTGTAGCGCACCTGCTTGAGTGCAAAGCTCGAGCGGATGTTCGCCACCCCTGGAACCTTGGTCAAAAAGTCCATCATGAAGCGCTCCAGGGACTGAATGGTCGGCACCAGTACCCGGATCAGATAGTCCGGGTCACCGGCCATCAGATAGCACTCCATCACCTCGGGGCGATCGGAAATCGCTTCCTCGAAATGCTGCAACGCCTCCTCGACCTGTTTCTCCAGGCTGACGTGAATGAACACATTCACATGCAGCCCCAGCAGATCTGCGTCCAGCAGGGTCACCTGTTCGCGAATCAGGCCTAATTCTTCCATCGCCTTGACCCGGTTGAAGCACGGCGTTGGCGACAGGTTCACCGAGCGCGCAAGGTCAGCGTTGGTGATGCGTGCGTTCTCCTGAAGGCTGTTGAGAATGCCGATGTCGGTACGGTCCAGTTTGCGCATGAGACAAAACCACCTGTTTTTTATGTTTATGCAGAATTTCTATCTGCAAATGACCGCCAGCGCAACGAAACAGAGATAAATATTCTTCTTGCCCGGGCCTATGATTGTTGTAGGACAAGATTTCTTTCATCGAAGAATGACTGCCAGCTCACTACAAGAAATTCACAAGATCGAGCGTAGAAGCCATGACCCAAGCGTATGAACCGCTGCGTCTGCACGTCCCTGAACCTTCGGGCCGCCCAGGCTGCAAAACCGACTTCTCCTACCTGCATCTGACCGATGCCGGCACGGTGCGCAAACCTTCCATCGACGTAGAACCTGCCGACACCGCCGACCTGGCCCGTGGCCTGATCCGCGTGCTCGACGATCAGGGCAACGCTCTCGGCCCTTGGGCCGAGAACGTTCCGGTCGAGATCCTCCGCAAGGGCATGCGCGCCATGCTCAAGACGCGCATCTACGACAACCGCATGGTGGTCGCCCAGCGCCAGAAAAAAATGTCGTTCTACATGCAAAGCCTTGGCGAAGAAGCCATCGGCAGCGCCCAGGCCCTGGCCTTGAACATCGACGACATGTGCTTCCCGACCTATCGCCAGCAAAGCATCCTGATGGCTCGCGACGTTCCACTGGTCGACTTGATCTGCCAACTGCTGTCCAACGAGCGCGACCCGCTCAAAGGCCGTCAGTTACCGATCATGTACTCGGTCAAGGAATCCGGTTTCTTCACCATTTCCGGCAACCTCGCCACCCAGTTCATTCAGGCGGTGGGCTGGGGCATGGCGTCGGCGATCAAGGGCGATACCAAAATCGCCTCGGCATGGATCGGTGACGGCGCTACCGCCGAATCGGACTTCCACACCGCTCTCACCTTCGCTCACGTCTACCGTGCGCCAGTGATCCTCAACGTAGTCAACAATCAATGGGCGATTTCGACCTTCCAGGCCATTGCCGGGGGTGAAGCCACCACCTTCGCCGGACGCGGTGTTGGTTGCGGTATCGCCTCGCTGCGAGTCGACGGCAACGACTTCTACGCGGTCTACGCCGCGTCTGCCTGGGCCGCCGAACGCGCCCGCCGCAACCTCGGCCCGACCATGATCGAGTGGGTCACCTACCGCGCCGGCCCGCACTCGACCTCCGACGATCCCTCCAAATACCGTCCAGCCGATGACTGGAGCCACTTCCCGCTGGGCGATCCGATTGCTCGCCTGAAACAGCACCTGATCAAGGTCGGCCACTGGTCGGACGAAGAACACGCCGCCGTCAGCGCCGAGCTCGAAGCCGAAGTGATTGCCGCGCAGAAACAGGCCGAACAGTACGGCACCCTCGCCGGCGGTCAGATTCCAAGCGCCGCGACCATGTTCGAAGACGTCTACAAAGAGATGCCGGAGCACTTGAAGCGCCAGCGTCAGCAGTTGGGGATCTGACATGAACGATCACAACAACAATATTCAGTTGGAAACCGCCATGACCACGACCACCATGACCATGATCCAGGCCCTGCGCTCGGCCATGGATGTGATGCTTGAGCGTGATGACAATGTGGTGGTGTTCGGTCAGGACGTCGGTTATTTCGGCGGCGTGTTCCGTTGCACCGAGGGCTTGCAGACCAAGTACGGCGCCTCGCGAGTGTTCGATGCTCCGATCTCCGAGAGTGGCATCGTCGGCGTTGCCGTCGGCATGGGCGCTTACGGTCTGCGTCCGGTGGCTGAAATCCAGTTCGCCGACTACGTCTACCCGGCCTCCGACCAGATCATTTCCGAAGCGGCGCGTCTGCGTTATCGCTCGGCCGGCGAGTTCACCGCACCGATGACCCTGCGCATGCCTTGCGGCGGCGGTATCTACGGTGGCCAGACCCACAGCCAGAGCATCGAGGCGATGTTCACCCAGGTCTGCGGTCTGCGCACCGTCATGCCGTCCAACCCGTATGACGCCAAAGGCCTGCTGATCGCCTCCATCGAAAACGATGATCCGGTGATCTTCCTCGAGCCAAAACGCCTGTACAACGGCCCGTTCGACGGCCATCACGACCGTCCTGTTACCCCGTGGTCGAAGCACCCCGCCGCACAGGTTCCGGACGGCTACTACACCGTGCCGCTGGACGTCGCCGCGATCACCCGTCCGGGCAAGGACGTGACCGTGCTGACCTACGGCACCACCGTTTATGTTTCGCAAGTCGCAGCTGAAGAAAGCGGCGTCGACGCCGAAGTCATCGACCTGCGCAGCCTGTGGCCGCTGGATCTGGAAACCATCGTCAACTCCGTGAAGAAAACCGGTCGTTGCGTGGTGGTGCACGAAGCCACCCGCACCTGCGGTTTCGGCGCCGAACTGGTGTCGCTGGTGCAAGAGCATTGCTTCCATCACCTGGAAGCGCCGATCGAACGCGTCACCGGCTGGGACACCCCCTACCCGCACGCGCAAGAGTGGGCGTATTTCCCTGGGCCGTCCCGAGTGGGCGCGGCGTTGAAACGGGTCATGGAGGTCTGAATGGGCACGCACGTTATCAAGATGCCGGACATTGGCGAAGGCATCGCAGAAGTAGAACTGTCGCAGTGGCACGTCAAGGTTGGTGATCTGGTCGTTGAAGATCAGGTGCTGGCGGACGTGATGACCGACAAGGCGATGGTCGATATTCCGTCGCCGGTCCATGGCAAGGTCATTGCGCTGGGAGGCCAGCCGGGTGAAGTCATGGCAGTGGGCAGTGTGCTGATCAGCATTGAAGTTGAAGGCGCCGGCAACCTGAAAGAGTCTGCCGCGCCAGCGCCGGTTAAAGAGGCGCCTGCTGCACCGAAAGTTGAAGCCGTTGTAGAGAGCAAACCTGTCGCCGCCGCGCCGCGTCCGGCGACTGTTTGCCAAGGCCCGATGGTTGCTCGCGAAGCGGATGAACGTCCACTGGCCTCCCCGGCCGTGCGCAAGCATGCGCTAGATCTGGGCATTCAGTTGCGCCTGGTACGCGGCACCGGCCCGGCCGGTCGCGTGTTGCACGAAGATCTCGACACCTATCTGGCGCAAGGTCAGTCGAACGCCTCTGCGCCTGCATCCGCCGCATACGCCCAGCGTAATGACGAAGAGCAGATTCAGGTGATCGGCATGCGCCGCAAGATCGCCCAGCGCATGCAGGACGCCACCCAGCGTGCTGCGCATTTCAGCTATGTCGAAGAAATCGACGTCACCGCGATTGAAGAGCTGCGCGCCCACCTGAATGAAAAACACGGTGCGAGCCGTGGCAAGTTGACCCTGCTGCCGTTCCTCGTGCGCGCTCTGGTCGTTGCCCTGCGTGACTTCCCGCAAATGAACGCCCGCTATGACGACGAAGCCCAGGTCATCACCCGTCTCGGCGCGGTACACGTCGGCGTCGCCACGCAAAGCGATGTCGGTTTGATGGTGCCAGTGGTTCGTCACGCCGAGGCACGCAGCCTGTGGGACAGCGCCGCCGAGATCTCACGTTTGGCCAATGCCGCGCGCAATGGGAAGGCCAGCCGCGATGAGCTGTCAGGCTCGACTATTACCCTGACCAGCCTCGGTGCGCTGGGCGGCATTGTCAGCACGCCTGTTTTGAACCTGCCGGAAGTGGCGATCGTCGGCGTGAATAAAATCGTCGAACGCCCGATGGTCGTCAAAGGCCAGGTGGTGATCCGCAAGATGATGAACCTCTCCAGCTCCTTCGATCACCGCGTGGTCGACGGCATGGACGCGGCGCTCTTCATCCAGGCCATTCGTGGCCTGCTCGAACAACCCGCGACCCTGTTTGTGGAGTGATGGCATGCAAACTCTGAACACCACGCTGCTGATCATCGGCGGCGGCCCCGGCGGTTATGTCACGGCGATTCGCGCCGGGCAGTTGGGCATTGCGACCATTCTGGTCGAAGGCCAATCGCTCGGGGGTACCTGCCTCAACATCGGCTGCATTCCGTCCAAAGCGCTGATTCATGTGGCCGAACAGTTTCACCAGACTCAGCATCACAGTCAGCATTCGGCGCTGGGGATCAGCGTCTCGGCGCCGACGCTGGACATCAGCAAAAGCGTTGAGTGGAAGGACGGCATCGTTGATCGCCTGACCACTGGCGTCGCCGCGCTGCTCAAGAAGAACAAGGTTCAGGTCATCAACGGCTGGGCCAAGGTCATCGACGGCAAAACCGTGGAAGTCGGCGACACCCGCATCCAGTGCGAGCACCTGGTGCTTGCCACCGGTTCCACCAGCGTCAATTTGCCGATCCTGCCGATTGGCGGGCCGATCATCTCCTCCACTGAAGCGTTGGCGCCGAAAAGCGTACCAAAACGCCTGATCGTGGTTGGCGGTGGTTACATCGGCCTGGAATTGGGCATTGCTTACCGCAAGCTCGGTGCCGAGGTCAGTGTGGTCGAGGCGCAGGATCGCATCCTGCCCGCCTATGACGCGGAACTGACCCAACCGGTGCATGACGCATTGAAGCAACTGGGCGTGAAGCTGTATCTCAAGCACAGTGTTTTGGGCTTCGACGGTACGTTGCAGGTGCGTGATCCGAACGGCGACACCCTCAATCTGGAAACCGATCAGGTGCTGGTGGCCGTTGGTCGCAAACCCAACACCCAAGGCTGGAACCTCGAAGCATTGAGTCTGGAAATGAACGGCTCGGCGATCAAGATCGACAGCCGTTGCCAGACCAGCATGCGCAATGTCTATGCCATCGGCGATCTCAGCGGCGAGCCGATGCTGGCTCACCGCGCCATGGCTCAAGGCGAAATGGTTGCCGAGTTGATCAGCGGCAAAACCCGCGAATTCAGCCCGACCGCCATCGCCGCCGTGTGCTTCACCGACCCGGAACTGGTGGTGGTGGGCAAGACGCCAGACGAAGCCAAGGCTGCCGGGCTCGACTGCATCGTTTCCAGTTTCCCGTTTGCCGCCAATGGACGGGCGATGACGCTGGAGTCAAAAAACGGCTTCGTGCGGGTGGTCGCTCGTCGGGACAATCATCTGATTGTCGGCTGGCAAGCGGTGGGTGTCGGGGTTTCGGAATTGTCCACGGCGTTTGCGCAGAGCCTCGAAATGGGCGCGCGCCTGGAAGACATCGGCGGCACCATTCATGCGCATCCGACTTTGGGTGAAGCGGTGCAAGAAGCGGCGTTGCGTGCGCTCGGGCATGCGTTGCATCTGTAATTCAGGACTTTTGCGGATGGCCATGAAGGCCCCTTCGCGAGCAGGCTCGCTCCCACATTTGAAATGGGTTCTACCTGTGGGAGCGAGCCTGCTCGCGAATTCCTGAGGGCAACACGAATTATCTGTCTGTCATCCGATAGTCCGGGCTGCGAAACCGCTCAAGAATGAAGTATTGTTGTGCCCATCCAAAAAACGTCAGAAGCCTTGAACCGTTTCGACGGTTGTTCAGTGATAGAGGGTGTCATGGGTAACGAAAGCATCAATTGGGACAAGCTGGGTTTTGACTACATCAAAACCGACAAACGCTATCTGTCGTACTTTCGCGATGGCGAATGGGACAAAGGCACCCTGACCGAAGATAACGTGCTGCACATCAGCGAAGGCTCCACTGCCCTTCACTATGGCCAGCAATGCTTCGAAGGCATGAAGGCCTATCGTTGCAAGGACGGCTCGATCAACTTGTTCCGCCCGGACCAGAACGCCCTGCGCATGCAACGCAGCTGCGCGCGTCTGCTGATGCCGCTGGTCGACACCGAGCAGTTCATCGAAGCCTGTAAAGAAGTGGTTCGTGCCAACGAGCGCTTCATCCCGCCATACGGCACCGGCGGCGCGCTGTACCTGCGTCCGTTCGTGATCGGCGTGGGTGACAACATCGGCGTGCGCACCGCCCCCGAGTTCATCTTCTCGATTTTCTGCATTCCGGTTGGCGCCTACTTCAAGGGCGGCCTGACCCCGCACAATTTCCAGATTTCCAGCTACGACCGCGCCGCCCCACAAGGCACCGGCGCCGCCAAGGTCGGCGGCAACTACGCTGCCAGTCTGATGCCGGGCTCGAAAGCGAAGAAAGCCAACTTCGCCGATGCGATCTATCTGGACCCGATGACCCACACAAAAATCGAGGAAGTCGGTTCGGCCAACTTCTTCGGGATCACCCACGACAACAAGTTCATCACACCGAACTCGCCATCGGTATTGCCGGGTATCACCCGTCTGTCGCTGATCGAACTGGCGAAATCGCGTCTGGGCCTGGAAGTGGTTGAAGGCGACGTGCTCATCGACAAACTGTCGGACTTCAAGGAAGCCGGCGCCTGCGGTACTGCTGCGGTGATCACCCCGATCGGCGGCATCAGCTACAACGACCATCTGCATGTGTTCCACAGCGAAACCGAAGTCGGCCCGGTCACCCAGAAGCTCTACAAAGAGCTGACTGGTGTGCAGACCGGCGACATCGAAGCGCCAGCGGGCTGGATCGTCAAGGTTTGATCTGACGGCCAGACGCACAAAAGCCCCCATCGAGTAATCGATGGGGGCTTTTTATTGTCCGCTCCGTTCGCTGTCCTTCAGGGCAATACGTTTACCGGTGCGCCCGGCGATCCCGCTCGCCTGCCCGTTCTGCTGTTTGCCCATACGCGCCTGAGTAATTAACCCGGGGATCAACTCTCCCTCCGGCAAGTTCTTCCAGAATCGCACCGGCAAATGCCCTTGCATCACTTTCGGATTCAACCGCGCCGGATTGAAGATGTGGCTGTAATAGGTCAGCCACAGATCACCATGGGGATCGTCGACGTTCTGCGCCATTTGCTGCCATTCAACGGGGCATTGGCGCTCATGGATCAGTTGTTCGCCGTCGTAGTAAACCCCATCGCGCGGTGTGGCGATCAGCCAGCGGTGACGGCCCATGCGGGCGACGAAATGCTCGCTGGCGCTGTGCAGGATGTCGTGGGCGGGTTCATGCCATGCCACATATTGTGGGCCTGGCGAATCTTTAGGGCGTTCGATGAAACGCACGAATGCATGCAGATGATGGGCTTCGCGGCTGACTTGTTTGATTCGCCGCTGCAATTCGCTACCCAGTTTGTCGCCGGCCATCATTGCCGTGCGGTCGCCGTGACTGACTCGCCACAGCACTTCATACAGCAGACTCCAGCGTTGCTCGCCTCGATAGCGCGCGGCTTGCTCCAGGGTGTCGAGTAACGCACGCGGAATGCGGGCCTGAAACGGGCCGTGCCCCTCGGGCACTTCATGATCGCTGGCAAACAAGTCGCTGACGCCCTCCGAAGCCCAACTCACCAGACTCGGATCGACCTCATGACTGAGTAGCCAGCGTGCCTGTTGGCGCCAGGTATCGAACAGGTCGTCGCAATCAAGATTGATCATCCCCACAACCCCATCTGCTGCGGCTGCGGCCGGTCGCGCAATTGCTGATAAAGCATATGACTGGTGACCTCAGCCTGCTGCGGGTGATAGTCGCAGGTGATGATGAACGGCTTGGCCTTGGCCAGCACACAGCGCATACGCGCCACGTCTTCGTAGCGGATCCGCCGCTGGCGGCGCAGCTCCACCAGACGTTCGGTGGTACGCAGGCCAATGCCGGGGATGCGTGCGATCAGTGCGGGCTCGGCGCGGTTCAGATCCAGCGGGAACACCTCGCGATTCTGCAGTGCCCATGCCAGTTTCGGATCGATATCCAGCGCCAGATTGCCCGGCCCCTTGAGCAGCTCATCGGCGCTGTAGCCGTAACTGCGCAAGAGAAAATCGGCCTGATACAAGCGGTGCTCGCGCATCAGCGGCGGTGCGGCCAGCGGCACGCTTTTCGGGCTGTCGGGGATCGGGCTGAACGCCGAATAGTAAACCCGGCGCAGGCGGAAGTTGCCGTACAAGGCCTGGGCGCCATGGAGGATTGTGCTGTCGTCAGTATCATCGGCGCCGACGATCATCTGCGTGCTCTGCCCGGCCGGCGCGAACTTTGGCGCGCGGGGCTCGTTGAGCACGGTCTGCTCGCCGGTGAAGATGGTCTGCATGGCCTGCTTGATCGAGCCGATGTCTTTCTCAGGCGCCAGGGTTTGCAGGCTGGCATCGGTGGGCAGTTCGATATTGACGCTCAGGCGATCAGCGTAACGCCCGGCCTGTTCTATCAGTGCAGGGTCGGCATCGGGAATGGTCTTGAGGTGGATGTAACCGCGAAACTCGTGCTCTTCGCGCAACAGCTTCGCCACGCGCACCAGTTGCTCCATGGTGTAGTCCGCCGAGCGAATGATGCCGGAGCTGAGAAACAGGCCGCTGACACAGTTGCGCCGGTAGAAGTCCATGGTCAGCGCCACGACTTCTTCGGGGGTGAAGCGTGCCCGTGGCACATCGCTGGAGCGGCGATTGACGCAGTATTGGCAGTCGTAGAGGCAGAAATTGGTCAGCAGAATCTTCAGCAGCGAAACGCAGCGCCCGTCCGGTGTGTAGCTGTGACAAATGCCCATGCCATCGGTCGAGCCCAGGCCGCTCTTGCCTTCGGAACTGCGCTTGGGCGCACCGCTGCTTGCACAAGACGCGTCGTACTTGGCGGCGTCGGCGAGAATGCTGAGCTTGTCGATGATTTGCATGGCGCGGACTCTGTACTGGTTGCATATACAGTAGCGAGTCTATCGAATCGACACAAGGTGCAAAGCCAGATCAAAAGATCGCAGCCTGCGGCAGCTTCTACACGGTTCGGTTATACCCCACTCCTGTAGGAGTGGCCGCAGGCTGCGATCCTTTGATCTTCACCTCACCGGGCAACTCGACACCAAACCGAACGCCGATTTCTTTGCGCCCCACCGCCGTCAGCGCCAACGCCCGACTGTCCAGGTCCTGCGTCACCCACTTACGCTTCAACGCCGTTTGCAGCAATGCCGCGCCCAGCGCCCCCCCCAGATGTGGCCGACGCATGCTCCAGTCCACACACGGGCAGGCGAACTTGCGGCGCAAAGTGCTCAAGTCCTGCACCTCGATACCCAGCCCGGCAAACAAGGCCTCACCACTGTCACTCAGGCGATACGCCTGCTCGTCGGTCTCCAACAACCAGCCCGCGTCGATCAAGCGGTCATGCAGCAACACCGCCAGTGTCCCGGCCATATGGTCGTAGCAGGTGCGGGCGAATTGCAGGCGATCCGGTGTCTTCGGCTTGAACGTCGGCGCGGCGCTCTGGCCGATCACCATCAAGGCTTCCAGCGCTTGAGCCACACGCTTGTCGGCCAGGCTGTAATAACGATGGCGGCCCTGAACGTGCAAACGCACCAGCGCCAGGTCCTTGAGTTTGGCCAGATGCGCGCTGGCGGTGGAAGCGCTGACTTCGGCAACGGCTGCCAACTCGGTGCTGGTGCGTGCGTGGCCATCCATCAGCGAGCAAAGGATTTTGGTCCGCGCCGGCTCGGCGATGGCTGCCGCCACTTGCGAGACGCCGATATCTTGATGTTCTGCGTGCATATTTCGCTCCCCGACGAATCATCGCCGTTACGGACTGGAGATAGTAGCAACACTTTCCCCATCGACAAGGCTGCCAACCATGGACCCGATCACCGCTGCGACTCACGCCAATCCCTACCCCTATTACGAAAAACTTCGCTCTGAAGGTGGGCTGACGTTTCACCCCAAACTGAAAATGTGGGTAGCCAGCAGCGCCCGCGCGGTTTGTGCGGTACTGGCGCATGCCGACTGCCGAGTGCGTCCAGTCCAGGAGCCGGTGCCCAAGGCGATTGCCGAAGGCATGGCCGGCAATGTCTTCGGCCAGTTGATGCGGATGAACGACGGCGAACGCCAGCGCTGCCCGCGCTCCGCCATTGAGCCGTCACTGACGTTGATCGATCAGAACGAAGTCCGCGAGCACGTGAATGCACGACTGATCACTACGGATGCGGACGGCTTATACAAAGCCATGTTCCGCGGCCCGGTATGCGTGGTCGCCGCGTTGCTCGGATTCAGTCCGGCACAGAGTCGGGCCATCAGCGAGCTGACCGCTGATTTCGCGGCGTGCCTGTCGCCGTTGAGCAACGACCTGCAATTGGCCGCAGCCCACGTCGCAGCGCAACATTTGCGCGGTCAGTTCATCGAGTTGTTGGCCGATGCTGATGTGAACAGCGCTTTGCTCGCGGGTATCAGGCAGCGTTTTGATGGAGATGACGAGACCCTGATCGCCAATCTGATCGGCCTCTGCTCGCAGACCTTTGAAGCCACCGCAGGCTTGATCGGCAACGCGTTGGTGATGCTGCAGCACCGCCCCGAGCTAAGTGGCGCGTCGATGGAAGCCCTGCTGAACGAAGTCCAGCGCTTCGACCCGTCGGTGCAGAACACCCGACGCTTTGTCGCCGCATCCTGCGAAATAGACGGTGTGCGCGTCGAGGCCGGCGCTGTGATTGTGCTGTTGCTGGCCTCGGCCAACCGCGATCCGGCGCTGAATGACAATCCCGAGCACTTTCTGCTGGATCGTCCGAACCGCCGCAGTTTCAGTTTTGGCAGCGGTCGGCATCAGTGTCCGGGGCAAGCGCTGGCAATGAGTATTGCCAGCGCGACGGTGAGGAAAATGCTCGATCATGGCATTGAGCTTGATCGCCTGAACTGGCGTTACCGGCCTTCGCTCAATGGACGTATTCCATTATTCAGTTTTGTGGGGGCCTGACCGACCCCAAAAATTATCGGTTAAACCGCCAACTGCAAAATCAACCAGCTATTGGCGCCGCTGATCAGCACAAACAACCCCCAGGCCAGCACCCGGGTCGGCCAGCGGTTCACGAACGGCCCCATCAGTTGCTTGTCGTTGGTCATGCGAATCAGCGGATACAGGGCAAACGGCAGTTGCAAACTCAACACCACCTGACTCATCACCAGCAGCTTGCCCACAGCGTTATCGCCCATCAGCCACACGCCGATAAACGCCGGAATCAACGCCAGCCCACGAGTGATCAGGCGCCGTTGCCAGCAGGGAATGCGCAGATTCAGATAGCCCTCCATGATCACCTGACCGGCGATGGTGCCGGTGAAGGTCGAACTCTGCCCTGACGCGAGCAACGCCACGCCGAACAGCACGCTGGCCAGCGCGCCACCGACCAGCGGATCAAGCAAGTGGTAAGCGTCCTGAATCTCCACCACGTCGGTATGCCCGGACTGGTGAAACGCAGCCGCCGCGAGGATCAGGATCGCCGCGTTGACCAGCAGCGCCAGCGCCAGCGAGCCGATGGTGTCGATGCGCGCCAGCTTCACCGCGTCCTGTTTGCTCGCCAGATCCTTGCCGATCATCCGCGTTTGCACGATGGACGTGTGCAGGTAGAGGTTATGCGGCATCACCGTGGCCCCGAGAATGCCGATTGCCAGGTACAACGGCGCGGCATCGCTGATAGCTGACAGGGAGGGTTTGAAGCCTTGGACGACGTCCGGCCAGTACGGTTTGATCAACACCAGTTCAACAAAAAAGCACACGCCGATGGTGGCGACCAGCACCAGCATGATTGCTTCCAGTCGACGGAACCCACGGTTCTGCAGCGCCAGCACCAGCAATGTATCGAACGCCGTGAGGGCAATGCCGAAGGTCAGCGAACAGCCAAGCAACAAGTGAAACGCCAGCGCGCAACCGAGGACTTCGGCAAGGTCGGTGGCGATGATCGAGATCTCCGCCAACACCCATTGCAGCCGCGCGGTTGGAGTGCTGTAGCGTTCGCGGGACAATTGCGCCAGATCGCGCCCGGTGGCGATGCCCAACCGCGAACAGAGGCACTGCACAACCATGCCCGCCAGACTCGCCAGCAACACCACAAACAGCAGGCTGTACCCAAAACGCGAGCCGGCCTCGATGGCCGTCGCCCAGTTGCCCGGATCCATATAGCCGATCGACACCAGCAAACCGGGGCCGGCAAAACGCAGCACGCGCTTGAAAAACGCGGCATTGGGATCTACCGCAACACTGCCTGCCACTTCCGGCGGGCAAAACGGCGCGGTGGCGATTTTGGGCAAACTGAATTTCACGCACACATCCAGAAACAAGTCGAAAGACGCAGCTTAGACGTTTCAGCCCCTTTGATGAAAGTTCAAGACCCTGTCACACCCAGCAACTGCTGGCGCAACTCGGGATTGCGCGTACGTGGATTCAACCAGATATCAAAAAACGCCCGGGCGAACTGCGGGTCGGCGATCTCATGCTGCAACTGCTGGCCGACAAAAAAACGTGCGCCCTGCCCCGGCAAATACACCCCGGTGATGCGGGTGCCCGCCTGGACATCGACGAACGCCTGCTGCATCTGCGTCTGCCAGCCGGCCAGTTGTGCCGGGGTGACGGAGGCTCCATTCAGACGTTTGATTTCATCAACGCTGGCTTCGACCAGATCGTCGCGAGAAATCTGTCGGCGATAAATCAACTCCAGCGCGAAAGGCTGCCCGTCCGCCAGAGGCTGCGCCGTACTCCACAACCTGGCGTTATAAACATCGAAACCAAACACACTGAAATCGCCGCTGCCGATGATCCTGGCGCCGGGCACTTCGGCCTGCCAGTTGGCCCACGCTGGCGCAACCAGCAAGGCCCACAAACCGATGGCGCAGCACCCACGCAAGACACTCTTTGTTCTGTTCATCACACCATCGACTCCGGTAAACCCTGACAAGCAAAGCATAGCCTGTATGGCTTCGATACTTTGTATACAAAAATCACTCATATACGCAGCAAAACGTTCATAGCAATGCTACCGTTGCCGCCTATCACCCGACGGAGACACTTGCGTGCTGATCCTCAAACTGCTGCTGATTCCCGGTTTTCTGTTGCTGATCTCACTGGCTGGCAAGCGTTGGGGGCCGAGCGTGGCCGGGTGGTTGTCGGGGTTGCCTGTGGTCGTCGGGCCGATTCTGTTTTTCCTCGCCATCGAACAAGGGCCACAATTTGCTGCGCAATCGGCGGTGGCCGCATTGTCGGCAATGTTCGCGATGATTGCGTTCTGCATCACTTACGCGCAGGTCGCGCAACGGGCGAACTGGCCATGGGCGCTGAGCCTTTCCCTGGCAGTCTGGGCCGCGCTGGCGCTGGTGCTGTCGTTGATTCCGGCATCGCTGCCGTTCTCGGTGGCGGCGGCAGCCGTTGCTTTGCTGGCGGCACCCTACTTGTTTCCCAAGGTGCAACCAGTGCTGAACGGCCCGGCGCCGAAGTCGGACAAACTGATCTGGCGGATGATCGCCGGCGCTGCGTTGACGCTGGTGGTGACCATGTTGGCCAGCACTGTCGGCGAACGCTGGAGCGGCCTGCTGGCGGTGTTCCCGGTGCTCGGCAGTGTGATGGCGGTGTTTTCCCAGCAGACCCGCGGCCCTGAGTTCACTGCCGCGTTGTTGCGGGCGACGGCGACCGGAATGTATTCGTTTTCGGCGTTTTGCCTGGTGTCGGCGCTGACCTTGCCGAGTCTGGGCCTCAGCGGATTTGCCATGGGCGTCGCCGTGTCGGTGGCCATGCTCGGCGTGACCCGACAGTTGCTGGCGCGCCCCGCAGTAAAACAGCAACAAGCGCAGTAACCCGGACGAGCCGCGCTGGAGTGCCACGGCTCTGCATGGGATGATCGCCCGCCTGCCCCGACCATTCCCCGGAGATTCGAATGACATTGTTGAGCAAGAAAGCCGTCGTCCTGTTACTGGCGGCCGTGGCCGGCCTCGGCGCCATCAACGCTCAGGCGGCCAAGGCCAAGGAAAAAGCGGCCACCGAGAAGGTCTCGATGCTGGGCGGCAAGTTCACCTTTGTGCTGCCCAAAGGCTTCGTCGCCGATCCGCTGCCGGCCAGCCCGACCGGTGCCACCGGCACGATGTACACCAACCAGACCACTAAAACCGTGGTCATCGCCGCCGAAAACCAGATTCCCGAAGGCAACAACGTCAAGGACAACGACAGCGAGTTTCTCGACGGCAGCGTCTCTGACTTCATCGAGGCGCAGCGCAAAGCATTGCCGGACTTCAACAAGCTCAGCGAAAAAAGCCTGACCCAAAAAGGCACCGGCCTTGGCCTGCGTCAGGTCGACAGCACTGCCACCCAGGGCGGCGGCCAGACCCTCAACACGACGTTGATGGCCGGTTCGGGAACGCGCATGGCGCTGGTCCAGGTGATCTCCCGGGTCAGCGACAAGGCCGGTCACGATGCGCTGGTGAAAACCATCCTCAAGGAAAAATGATCTTCAAGGGTTGAGTTGCTGCAGCCAGGCGTTCAAGTCGCGCAATTCGGCTGCAGTGATGCTGTGGCCGATGCCGGGATACGCGTGAAATTGCGGTTTGTAAGCCAGTTTCTGTAGCAACGCATTGGCCTCGGTGCCGTCGCGATACGGCACGCGATCATCGGCGGTGCCGTGACCGATAAAGATGTTCAGTGGCAACGGTTGTTGCTCGGTCTTGAGCTCGCTTTTCAACACCGGCAATAAACGCCCGCTCAACGCCGCAATGCCGCCCACCGCCACCGGTGGTCGCAGGCCTACCTCGTAGGTCATCATCGCGCCCTGGCTGAAACCGATCAGGTACACCTTGTCCGGGGCCGCGTGATATTTCTTCGCCGCTTGCGCGACAAAATCCCGGAGCTTCTGGCCGCTGGCCTTCAGATCATCGGTCTCACCGTTGTAGGCGCCTTCGCCTTTCTTGCGAAACCACTGGAAACGCCCTTCGCCCAACGCCAGCGGCGCCTGCACCGACAGGTAGTTGTACTGCGCCGGGAGCTGAAATTTCATGCCGATCAGATCGGCCTCGTTACTGCCGTAGCCGTGCAGGAAAATCACCAGCGGACGCGGATCGGCATCCGGGTGAACCTGTTCGATGTACTTGAGTGGCAGATCGGATTGCAGAGTGGTTTGAGCATGCACGGCGGTGGACGCCAGGAGGGTCAACAGAGCAAACACCTTCAACATAAGTCTTCCTTCACAGGGTGTCGGGTTCGGGGGGAGCCTAACACTCTGAAGCAGGGATCCAAATATTGAGGTGCTGCCAGCGATGAGGCCTTCAGATCCGCCGCAGAGCTGTCAGTCGTTAGTCAGCTTGCCCGTGCGAAACGGCACCCGCCCCGCCACTTTCGCCTGCCAGATCCCCGGCTCGGTATAACGCCCGCGATCCAGCGCAAACAACACCCCGCTGGTTCCGGCACGCACGGTGGTCAACTGATCCTTCAACGGATCCACCACCTCAAAAATCGCATCGCCCTTCTCGACCCACTCGCCCGCATTGCGCAGGAAACTCACCACGCCATGGTGCGGGGCAAACAGGTATTCGGTGCCGGCGAACGGCATGCCTTCACAGCACTCACTCGGCGCCGCCGGCCATTCACCGCTGATGAAACCCTGCTCCGCCAGAAACCCGAGAATCGCCTCGCAATTGGCTTGGGCCTGATCAACCCGAGTGTCGCCCATGCTGCCCAGCTCCAAAGTGGTCGCAAGGTTGGCCGCCGGGATCGCCGCGTCCGGGAAGGCGCGCGCCAGACGCAGCCACGGTGTCGAGCAAGACTCGTCAAACGAACTGCCGCCGGAATCTTCACACAGCAACGCCACGCCCGCCTTGATCCGCGCCGCCAGCGATTGCCACTGCGGCCAGTGTTGCGGCAGCGCGTAAAGATGAATCGACGCCTCGAAATCGCAATGCAGGTCGAGGGTAATGTCGGCGTCGCAAGCATGGCGCAGGAGCAAGCGATGCAGCGCTTCCAGTTGCGAGGCCGGTGCTGGCAGATCATCGAAGACCCGGCCCATGGTCTGACGGATCAGCGCGATGTTGGCGTAGGCATCGGCGCCCAATTGATCACCGATCAACGCCGCCACCGGCGCGCTGAGTTCGACAAACCCACGGTTGAAATTCTTGCCGCTGCCCAGTTCGAAGCGGCCCATGTGAGCGCTTTGCAGATGCTGGTCCAGGCCAATCGGGTTGGCCACTGGCACCAGTTCGATCACGCCTTGCAAACGACCTTGTGCTTCGAGTGCGTTCAGGCGTTGTTTGAGTTCCCAGGCGGTGCGCATGCCCGGCAGTTCATCGGCGTGCAGGCTGGCCTGGATGTACACCTTGCGGGTGCCGGCGCCGTAACGGAACACGCTGAGGGAGCGCTCGCTGCCCAAGTGGCTCCAGGGCAGAACATGGTCGATGCGTTGCATAAGAAAACTCCGCGAACTCTGTAGGAGCTGCCGCAGGCTGCGATCTTTTGATCTTGTTTTTCAGGATCAAGATCAAAAGATCGCAGCCTGCGGCAGCTCCTGCATTGGAAAGGTGTGATGCAGGATAAATCATGGGCACAAAAAAAGTGGCCACCGCGTAAACGGGGCCACTTTTTTCTACAGCCTATTAATGGCCGTACACGTCAAAGTCGAAGTACTTGTCCTGCACTTGCTTGTACTTGCCGTTGGCGCGGATTTCGGTGATGGCCTTGTTGAATTGCTCAGCCAGAGCGGTATCGCCCTTGCGCACTGCAATCCCGGCGCCGCCGCCGAAGTATTTGGCGTCTTCGTAGGTCGGGCCGACGAATTCGAAGCCTTTGCCCGCGTCGGTTTTCAGGAAACCGTCGCTCAAGTTGACCGAGTCGGCCAGCATCGCGTCAATACGACCCGAGACCATGTCCAGGTTGGCTTCCTGCTGCGAGCCGTAACGCACCAACTGGATCCCGGCCGGCACCAGCACTTCGGTGGCGTAGCGGTCGTGGGTACTGGCACGCAGTACGCCGACTTTCTTGCCTTTGAGTTCGGTCAGCGGGTCTTTGACGCCGGAACCTTCCTTCATCACGAAGCGAGCCGGGGTGTGGTAGTACTTGATGGTGAAGTCGACGTTTTTCTTACGGTCGTCAGTGATGGTCATCGAAGACAGGATCGCGTCGATCTTCTTCACTTTCAACGCCGGGATCAGGCCATCGAATTCCTGCTCGACCCAGATACATTTGACTTTCATCTGCTCACAGAGCGCATCGCCGATATCCACGTCGAAACCGGTGAGTTTGCCTTCAGGGGTTTTCATCGAGAACGGCGGGTAGCCGGCTTCGATACCGATGCGGATCGGCTTGGCGTCTTCGGCCACAGCGGTCAGGGACAACATCGACAGTGCCAGGGCACCAAACATCACTAGCTTCTTCATTTATAACTCCTGTGTGCGGAGGCTTTTATTGGCAGCTTTCGAGTCAGCGTCCGTTCATGGCCATTTACAGGCAAAAAACCGAAGTGGCCGGCAGTCTATGGCGGCGCGCACAGGGCAGATTGTTTTTAAGCGACAAATACTTACAGAAGATCGGCGCACCAGCTGAGCGGTGTCAAACGGTGCGCCGTCGTGGTGCAAAGGCTGTAGGACAAGCCCTCAAACTGTACAAAAAAACCCGTGTAGGAGCTGCCGGAGGCTGCGATCTTTTGATTTTGATTTTAAGTGCAAGATCAAAAGATCGCAGCCTCCGGCAGCTCCTACACAGGGTTTGGGTTTTAGCAGTTGCAGCCGATGGGTGCCTTGGCAGCTTGCTCCACGCTTAATTCAAACCCTTCGTCCAGCCATCCGGTCACGCCGCCGATCATCTCCTTGACCGGGTAACCCAGTGCTGCCAGTTTCACCGCGGCCTTGTTGGCGCCATTGCAATGCGGGCCGGCGCAATAGACCACGAACAACGTGGTTTTCGGATAACTCGCCAGTGCTTCAGTCGTCAGCAAACGCCCCGGCATATTGATCGCGCCCGGCACATGGCCACGTTCGAAAGCCAACGGTCCGCGCACATCGACCAGCACAAAGTCGACCTCACCGGCCTCTTGGCTGCTGAATACGTCGGAACAATCGGTTTCGAAAGTCAGACGGTTGCTGAAATGCATCAGGGCAATCGCTGACGGTGCGGCAGGAATTTCGCGAACCAGACTGGTCATGGGGTGTTGCTCCTAAATCTGAACGGGTGTGGACAGACTTTATCGAGCCGCCGCTTGCCGCTACAGTGGCGCACAAGACACTCACCGGGAATTTTCCGCCAAATGCCCTTATCACCCAATCTGGTCGCGATTCTGGCCTACGACGGCCTCTGTACTTTCGAGTTCGGCATTGCCGTGGAGATCTTCGGCCTGGCCCGGCCGGAGTTCGATTTCCCGTGGTACGAGCATGCAATTGCAGCGGTCGATCAAGGCCCGATGCGCGCCATGGGCGGGATTCAGGTATTGGCGGACGGTGGTCTGGAACTGCTGGCCGAGGCACGCACCATCATCATTCCCGGCTGGCGCGACCGTAATGCTGCGGTGCCTCCCGAATTGATCGACGCACTGCGCCAGGCCCATGCCCGGGGAGCGCGACTGTTGTCGATCTGCTCGGGGGTATTTGTGCTGGCAGCCACCGGCCTGCTCGACGGCCACGGCGCCACCACTCATTGGCGTTACACCACTGAACTGGCGCAACGCTTTCCGGCGATTGCGGTTGATCCCGATGTGCTTTATGTCGATTCGGGCCAGTTGATCACCTCGGCCGGCAGCGCGGCCGGCATTGACGCCTGCCTGCATCTGGTGGCGCGGGACTTCGGCACGCAAGTGGCCAATTCGGTGGCGCGACGACTGGTGATGTCGCCGCAGCGTACCGGCGGTCAGGCGCAATTCATTCCGACACCGGTGAGCGCGACGCCGCGCAATGACCTGTCGCGGGTGATGCAGTGGGCGCGCGAGCGCTTGCATGAACCACTGGAGGTGCGCCATCTGGCCAGTGAAGCGGCGATGAGTGAGCGCACTTTTTTGCGGCGGTTCAGCGAGGCCAGCGGTCAGTCGCCCAAGGCGTGGTTGCAGCATGAACGCCTGGCCCGGGCGCGAGAATTGCTGGAAAGCACGGATCAGCACACCGAACAGATTGCCGAACGCTGTGGTTATCGGTCGGTGGAGAGTTTTCGGGTGGCGTTTCGTGGCGTGGTCGGGGTACCGCCGTCGGTGTATCGGGAGCGGTTTGGGCGTGGGGTGAAGGTCAGTTCTTGAGTGAATTTTGAAGGCCCCATCGCGAGCAGGCTCACTCCTACATCTTGGAATGCGTTCCCCCTGTAGGAGCGAGCCTGCTCGCGAAGAGGCCCGGTAAAACGCAGCATCATTTTGGCATCAGCCATGAGGCTACAGCGCCTTGCGCCTTTGCCTACAACTACGCCAGAATCCGCCGGCTTGTGCGGCTTGGGGGTCGCCGGTAACTTGGTTCGCGTCACTGAAGGGTCAGTGATCGGGTTTAGTCGCTCGGTGGTTTGTAAGCAGCATACAGTCCGTTCTGTCAGGCACTCTAACGCCTGTGCTTAATGGTAGTTATGCGTAGGGCATCTTCGGGTGCGCCGGGACTGCTTAGAACCACCGGTCGACTAACCTGCGCATAGCTGCCACCCATTTGTTTAGTCGCAATGGACGTGTCGGCCTCATTAAAAGGTTCTAAGAAATGTTCAAAGTTACGCCAAATCCGCCTGAAACAGGCGCGGAAATCGATCCGAATCCAACGTCCCCCTATTCCACCCCGGGCTCCAGAAAACTTCACGAAGCCGCCGAACGCGCCCTCGATCATTATCTGAAACCCACACCGCCTTCACCACCACGCAAACCCAGCACCATGTTCCTCGTTGACCCGAACACAGGCACCGAAGACCTCATGGCCCACGCCTGCGAATCCATGGCTTCGGCCAGCGTCATGCTCAGCGACTTCGCCGCCCTGCTCGACTCGCCCTACCGCAACACCGTTCTCGGTATCCAGCAAATCGTCATGCTCGGCGAACTCGCGGTCAACCGCGCCCTCGACAAACTCGACCCGAGGCAATGACCATGACCCATAAAACAGATGCACAGGTCGTCGCGGCATTGATTGCCATGGGCTTCAACGAACGGGACAGACGCTGGGCGCAGAACGCCTGCCTGGTGCTCTTCGAAAGCGAACGAGAAACCATCGTCGCCTCCGCCGTCACCGCCCTCGCCCGACTCGATGAGCTGGAAGTCGACGCCGTGCTGCCCGCACTGCACCGCGTGACACGCCGCTTCCCCTCACTGCAAAGGACCGTGACCGACACACTGGCCGAGATGGCGCACGCGGCCTGATTGACCGCGTGATCGTTCTTCGCGAGCAAGCTCGCTCCCACATTGATCTGCGGTGTACTCAACCGCAATCAACTGTAGGAGCGAGCCTGCTCGCGAAGGCTTCCTTTCTGCTGACGAATATCTGAAAGCCAGACTCCAGGAAGGCTTAAGTCATGAAGGAACATCATCCGCGCTTCCAGCGCTATTCAAATGTCTGGGATGCACTGGAAGACACGCCGCAAGATGCCGCCAATATGCGCCTGCGGGCCAAGCTTATGCGCACGCTTTGCGAGACCATTCGAGCGTGGGAGCTGCCTCAAAAAGAAGCTGCTCAACGCTTGGGCATTACTCAGCCGCGACTCAACGACGTACTCAATGGCAAAATCGACAAGTTCTCTTTGGATGCGCTGGTCAATCTGTCAGCCGCAGCAAAGCTGGAGGTAGACATCTGCTTCCCGATGGGCCAACCGCTGCAATGGGCCTGAAAGAACGCTGACCCGCCGCCAGCACGCTCAACCAAATGATGAGGGGCTTCGCCCCTCTCACGGCCAAAACGGTCCCCGCCCACCTCAATCCTCCCGTGTCAGCACTTCCAACAACTCAATCTCAAACACAAGATTCGAATTCGGCGGAATTTTGCCCATCGTCCGCTCGCCATATCCCAAATGCGCCGGCACCAACAATTTGCGTTTGCCACCGACCTGCATGCCCATCAGTCCCTGATCCCAGCCCTTGATCACCCGCCCGGTACCGATCACGCACTGAAACGGTTTGCAACGGCTGTGGGAAGAATCGAACTCGGTGGCGTCTTCCAGCCAGCCGGTGTAGTGGGTGGTGATCAGTGCGCCTTTGACGACGGCTTTGCCCTCGCCCACCTCAAGATCGATTACCTGCAGTTCATCATTCATGACATTCACTCTATATGTTCGGCCGGCCGCCGTTTTCCCAGAATTGCCGGTAGTTCGCAACCCATTTACGAAGATAGGCGCTGTATCCGAACCCGTATCAGAACCATTAAGATAGCCAACCGCCACTACTTCACGGATCGCTTCGCCATGCCGGCAGCTCCCGAATGACCCAACTCTGGATAAGTCTTGCAATCGGCACGGTGATGCTTGCCGTCATCGTCCTGCTAATCTGGCGCGAGCGCGGTTTGTGCAAGCAGCTCGACGAGTACCGTGAGCTGCTGACCCGCGCCGCCGATGGCCAGAACATTCATCAGGACGGCGACGTCGAGCGCTTCAAGCGCAGCCAGTATTTTGCGCGCATCGGCACCTGGGACTGGGAGGTCGACACCGATCGGTTGTATTGGTCGGACGCGATCTACGGCATGTTTGGCTTCAAGATCGGCGAAATCACTCCGTCCTATGCATTGTTCTGTTCCTGCGTACACCCGGACGACCGCGTCAGGGTTCGCGCCGGTGAATTGCGCTGCCTGGAAACCGGGGAAAATCACGACGAGGAGTACCGCGTGGTCTGGCGCGACGGCACGATTCGCTGGCTGAGGGAAACCGGCAATGTGGTGAAAAACGACCACGACGCAGTGATCAAAATGATGGGCGTAGTGCGCGACATCACTGAAGAAAAAGCCTCCGCCAGTTACCTCCAGCATCTCGCCCATTTCGATCCGTTGACCGGCCTGCCCAATCGTCTGGTGCTGGAGGAGCGGCTGTCGGAAGCGCTGGATCAGGCGCGCCAGAGCAGCACTCGGGTGGCGCTGGTGTTTGTCGATCTCAACGGGTTCAAAAACATCAACGACCGCTACGGTCACGCCGCTGGCGACCGCGTATTGATCACCACCGCCACACGCCTGCAACGCATCCTGCGCGCGACCGACACCGTCGCGCGTATCGGCGGCGACGAATTCGTGGTGGTACTGCAAGGACTGACGCCGGGCCTTGACCTGCAGGATGAAGCCCGCAGTATCTGTCAGAAAATCTTCATCGAACTGTCCCCACCGATCAGCATCGGCAACGACCAGCGCCACATCGGAACCAGTCTGGGCGTCGCGGTGTTTCCCGATCATGCGTCGACCATGGACAGGCTTTTGCACATCGCCGATCTGGCAATGTATGAGGCCAAGCGCAGTGGGAATAATCAGTATCGGTTGGGGGGTGGGCAGACGCTAACCCCAAGCCGGGTGGAGTAATGGTTCAGTAAGGATGCATGCAAAAAATGTGTCAGGAGGATCGAAATCTCCTTCGCATTGAATCAACGCGTGTTTATGGAACTCTGCATTGAATTTTCGTATAACGGTGCAGCCAATACACTCGTGACGAGGATTCACACAATGCTTTTCAAGCAAGTCGATCCAAGCCTAATACACTTTCTTCAGAACCCCCTGAGAAACATCGAGTACCTGGATAAAACCTGCCCAGCACCCAAATGGCATACCCGATTTTTGCATCGTTCCCGTTTGTTGCGAATATTCCTGACGAGCAAGCAACTGAAGTCGTTGATAGGCTCCGAACTTTCTAAAAATCTGCGCGCGATAAAGGACTCATGTAAATCTCAACTTCAACCCAACCCGGAATTAATCGGCAGTAACAACTTCGAACTCTACATGACCACACTCAAGCAATACTTCAACGTAGAAATACCTGCAGGTTACTTCTTCAACACGACCCCGGCAGCCCAGGAATCACTGTCTTTCTACCTGACAAACACTCTGTTCACCAAGCTCGAGTACACATGCAATCGTGTGACCGAGAATCTCGATCTTGATGAATCTTTCTTTTACGCAACTTTACGCCACCAGAAACTCTGGACGACTTATTATCTGAGTGAAACAAATTTTTTGCTTGACCAGGGCCTTATGCGAGCAAAATACAAGCGCGGCGAACTGCTAATTGAGCCCACCCCGGCTTTGCTGCCTGGTCTTCGACAACGATGGCTCGCCGAGACTTCGGAATTTCACTCCAACATGAGCGATCGATTCTATTTGCAAAACATTGGCAGTTCAGTTATCCAAGGCAGATCGCTTTCTTTCGAAGAAAAGGAAAACCTGACTAACTATATTCTTGATAAATGTCTTTCCATCCACGTTGGCTTCATATCTCCAGTGCTTGAGAAAAACAGCAGGTACCTGTATCTCAGGGACATCGTGTTCATTGCTGCATTTCTGGAGATGCGCGTACTTCAAGGCCATCGAACTACTCATTGCGCGGCGTTCTCGGCTTATGTCAACCCCGCATCGCTGAGCTATATGACCAGTGCATTGTCCACCGAGACATTGCCGAAGGTTGACTCGGCACAGAGCTTTATTGCGGTTCGAGGTAGCGAATATATTCGTGGCGTACTGAATTTCAAGTATGGCTTGAAAAAACTGGTCGGGTTTCTACTGGGTGACACGAAAGACCCTAAAAATACGCACGACGTGAAAAGCCTGTTCGGCAAGAATTTCGAACAAGAGCACATGATCGAATACATTCGAGATATCGACGAACAAAGATACAAGGTATACAAAGGCTTCAAGTCCGGAAACAAAGCAAAAATCAAAGGTTATGACATTGACCTGGTTCTGGAGGACACGACTCATAAGATCTTCTATTTCATCCAGGCCAAATACCGCCTGAGTGCGCAACCTACATTTTTGAGCGAACAATATGAAATATTGCAGAAGTCCGATTTCAAAGCAGGGTACGTTTTACAATTACTCACCCTCAAGAACAACCTAGGAGAACCCGGTATAAAAGACAAGCTAAAGGGACTGGGACTCGCAGCCGCCACCGAAGACAACAGCCACTTCTTATTGCTGCACAACTTACCATTCCTGAATTTCCACGTTCATGAAGGCGTGTGTTTTTACGAATGGAATCTGTTCCGAAATCTTCTGAAGAACGGAAAAATCTCACTCAGCCACAATCTAAACATCAAAGAAGAGTACACATTAAAGGACGAGCAACTCAAAGATCCTGAACGCATTGTTGATGCGTATTTTGGCGAAACAACTAGCGGGCGACAGAACTCAATCAATTATGAGCTGTATCGAAACACTCAAGCCACCTACCAACTAGGAGGCTTAAAAATTCGCTGTGACGTTATATAAGCAATAAGATATGAGTAATCGAATGAGGGTCAGCCTGACCACACAGGCTGACCACACAGGCTGACCGCTTGAGTTTTGAACAAACCGGTATTGATAAAACTGATAGTTAACGCTCGACCGGTTGCATCTCGACAATCGTCCCGTTGGTGATCATCACCATCACGTACTTGTCGTTGATTTGCACCCACTGCGCCTGTTCGACCGGTGCTTTCAAGCCTTTCTGCTTCCAGTTTTTCAACGCTTTCTCGCTGCGCTGATAAACGTCGGGGGCACGGTCATTGACCTTCAATTCACGGTCGCTGACCGGGGATTGCACGGCGGGTTCGCTTGAGGTTTGCGCCGCTTGAACAAGTGGGCTGATCCCGGCAATGCCGGCGACGAGGGCCAGGCTGGCGATTAGGGTTTTGCTGTTCATCGGTGAACTTCTTGAGATGGCTGATACCTGAACTCCGACTACTGATATCTGGAAACATTCCTTGTTTTTGCGCGTGTGGATCAGAAGATTGCCGTCGTCAGCCACGCCGCCATCGCCAGCAGGCTGGCTCCCACAGGTTTATCAATTGCCTGAAGGGATTGATCCGCTTTGCACATCAATCCATGCCAACAATGCAATTAACATATTGTTACACCTGCGCCACCATCCGCCTCAATAAAAACCGTGCGCCGCCCTCCCGTAGCGCACGTCATAAAAGCGGTGGAGTACTTTTCTATGACAGCCTCAATCCCACACGGCGGCTCGCGGGCCGGCGCCATTTTCCGGGTGACCTCGGGCAACTTCCTCGAACAGTTCGACTTCTTTCTGTTCGGTTTCTACGCCACGCAGATCGCGGCGGTGTTCTTTCCGGCGAGCAGTGAATTCGCCTCCCTGATGATGACTTTTGCAGTGTTCGGCGCAGGCTTTTTGATGCGTCCGCTGGGGGCCATCGTGCTGGGTGCGTACATCGATGACGTCGGTCGTCGCAAGGGTTTGATCGTCACCCTGTCGATCATGGCCAGCGGCACGATATTGATTGTGCTGGTGCCCGGATACGAAACCATCGGTTTGTTCGCCCCGGCGTTGGTGTTGATCGGGCGCTTGCTGCAAGGCTTCTCGGCCGGTGCAGAACTGGGCGGCGTTTCGGTTTACCTCTCCGAGATCGCCACGCCCGGTCGCAAAGGCTTTTTCACTGCTTGGCAGTCGGCCAGCCAACAAGTGGCGATCATCGTTGCCGCCGCGTTGGGCTACGCGCTGAATGCGTGGATGGCGCCAGAGGTGGTTGCCGATTGGGGCTGGCGCATTCCGTTTTTCGTCGGTTGCATGATTGTGCCGTTCATTTTTTTCCTGCGCCGGAATCTGGCGGAAACCGAAGAGTTCGCCGCACGCAAACATCGTCCGAGCATGAAAGAAGTGTTCCGCACGTTGGGTCAAAACTGGGGCGTGGTGCTCGGCGGGATGTTGATGGTCGCGCTGACCACCACGGCGTTCTACCTGATCACCGTGTATGCGCCGACCTTCGGCAAAACCGTGCTGCACCTGAGCACGTCCGATGCGTTGCTGGTGACCCTGTTGGTCGGTGTATCGAACTTCTTCTGGTTGCCGATTGGCGGCATGTTGTCCGACCGCATCGGCCGTCGTCCGGTGCTGATCGCCATGTCGCTGCTGGCGCTGGCCACGACTTACCCGGCGCTGTCGTACCTGGTGCAGGCGCCGAGCTTCAGCCACATGTTGCTGTCGTTGCTGTGGCTGTCGTTTATCTACGGCCTGTACAACGGCGCGATGATTCCGGCGCTCACCGAGATCATGCCGGTGGAAGTCCGGGTCGCGGGTTTCTCGCTGGCCTACAGCCTGGCCACGGCGATTTTCGGCGGGTTCACGCCAGCAATGTCGACTTTCCTGATCCAGTACACCGGCGACAAAGCCGCGCCGGGTTACTGGATGAGCATCGGTGCGCTGTGTGCGTTGCTCGCCACGCTGTACCTCTATCGCCGCGCGGGCGGCCGTCTGCAACCCGTTGCAGCATAAGGAGCCTTCAACATGAAAAAACTATTCAACCTCACCGCCCTCGCCCTTTTGGCTTTCAGCGCTTTGGCGCACGCCGAAGAGGTGCGGGTGATGACCTCGGGCGGCTTCACTGCTGCCTATAAAATCCTTGGGCCGAAATTCGCCGCCGCGACGGGCAATACGCTCGACACCCAGCTCGGCCCATCGATGGGCAAGGCACCGGAGGCGATCCCCAATCGTCTCGCACGCGGTGAACACGCAGACGTGGTGATCATGGTCGGCTACGCCCTCGACGATCTGATCAAGCAAGGCAAAGTCGATCCGGCTTCGCGGGTTGAGCTAGCCGATTCGCGGATCGGCCTGGTGGTGCGCGAAGGCACGCCGAAGCCAGACATCAGCAACGTCGAAGCCTTGAAGAAAACCCTGCTCGACGCGCAGTCGGTGGCCTACTCCGACAGCGCCAGCGGCGTGTACATCGAGGAGCAGTTGTTCAAGAAACTCGGGATCGAAGATCAACTCAAGCCGAAGGCCAAGATGATCGCGAAAATCCCGGTGGGTTCGGTGGTCGCCACCGGTGATTATCAATTGGGCTTCCAACAGGTCAGCGAATTGTTGCCGGTGCCGGGGGTGAGTTTTGTCTCGAAGATTCCTGAATCGGTGCAGTCAGTGACGCGCTTCGCTGCCGGGATTCCGGTCGGCGCGCAGCATCCAGCCGAAGCCAAAGCGTTGCTCGCCTACCTCGCCGCACCCGCCGCCCAGGCTGACGTGCAGGCTACCGGGCTGGATTCGGTCAAGCGCTGATCGTTGGCGGCTGGACTTTCATTTCCACCACCAGCCGCTCCAGCTCCAATGCCGCCGGGGTCAATGTGCGACCCCGGCGCTTGATGATGCCGACACTGCGCATCACTTGCGGATCGGTCAGCGGCACGCGCGTCAGGATCGGATGATCCGGCCCCGGCAGCGCCATCAGCGGCACGGCTGCCACACCCAACCCCGCCTCCACCAGACCAATCATCGTCGTCACATGCCGGGTTTCGCAGATGCTCTGGCGCTGCGGCACCACGCTGCTCAGCGCCTGATCGAGCAAAAAACGATTGCCCGAGGTTTTGTCCAGCGAGATGTAATCCTGCTGATAAAACTCGTCCCACGTCACGCTGCTACGCCCGGCCAACGGATGATCGCGGCGGCACGCGACGACGTAGCACTCCTGCACAAGCGGCTCGAAGTCGACTTTGGCATCCTGTGTGCCCAAAAAACTCAAACCGAAATCCGCCTCGCCATTGACCACGGCGCTCAGTACATCGTGAGCGCTGGAGTCGAGCACTTTGACTTTGATCCGCGGGAATTGCCGGTGGTAATGGGCGACCACGCGCGGCATGAAGTAATACGCCGCCGAGGGTACGCAGGCGACAGTGACGTGACCCAAGCGGGTCGAAGCCACTTCGCTGATACCGAGCAACGCCACGTCGAGATCATCCAGCAAGCGCTCGACACTCGGCATGAAACCGCGCCCGGCCTGAGTCAGGCTGACCTTGCGGGTGGTGCGTTCGAACAGCTTCACGCCGAGGGCGTCTTCGAGTTTCTCGATGCGCCGGCTCAGTGCTGGCTGCGATAGGCGCACGGTGTCGGCGGCCTTGCGGAAACTGCCCTGCTCGACCACCGCGCGAAAGGCTTGCAGGTCGTTGAGGTCGAAGTTGATGGCCATGGCGGAGACTCGAAAGATTGATTCGCTGAGGCTATAAATGTAACCAATTGATGCAATTTATTACAGGCTCGATGAAGATCGCCCTTATCCTTGTCACCCCCGCCGTACCGCTGTCAGGAGTCAATCAATGCCCCATGAAGGCAATCTGTTACAAGCCGCTGTCGTGTTTCTGTTCGCCGCCGTGCTCACCGTGCCCTTGGCCAAACGTCTGCAGCTGGGCGCTGTGCTCGGTTATCTGTTTGCCGGGGTCATCATCGGGCCGTCGGTGCTGGGCCTGATCGGCAATCCGCAGAGCGTGGCGCATATCTCTGAGTTGGGCGTGGTGTTGCTGCTGTTCATCATCGGCCTTGAGCTGTCGCCGCGACGGTTGTGGGTGATGCGCAAATCGGTGTTTGGCGTGGGTCTGGCACAGGTGCTGCTGACCGCCTCGGTGATCGGCGTGCTGGCGTTGTCGGTCTTCGGGCAGCCGCTGAACAGTGCGATTGTGCTGGGCCTCGGTCTGGCGCTGTCGTCCACCGCGTTCGGCCTGCAAAGCCTGGCCGAACGCAAGGAGCTGACCAGCCCCCACGGACGTCTGGCCTTCGCGATTCTGCTGTTCCAGGACATCGCCGCGATCCCGTTGATCGCGCTGGTGCCGATGCTCGCGGGTGTCGATCACCACACCAGCACCGCTGACGATGTGCGTCATAGTTTGCAGGTGCTCGGCGGCATTGCCGTGGTGGTGGTCGGCGGGCGCTATCTGTTGCGTCCGGTGTTCCGCGTGGTGGCGAAAACCGGCTTGCCGGAAGTGTCGACCGCCACGGCGTTGCTGGTGGTGATCGGCACGGCGTGGTTGATGGATCTGGTCGGTGTGTCGATGGCGCTGGGGGCGTTTCTGGCCGGTTTGCTGCTGGCGGATTCAGAGTATCGCCATGAACTGGAAGCGCAGATCGAACCGTTCAAAGGCCTGCTGCTCGGGCTGTTTTTCATCAGCGTCGGCATGGGCGCCAATCTCGGTCTGTTGCTCAGTGCGCCGATCACTGTGCTCGGGCTGACGCTGCTGTTGATTGGCTTGAAGCTGCCGCTGTTGTTTTTGGTGGGGCGTCTGGCCGGCGGGCTGAACAAGATCAGTGCCATACGCCTCGGCATCGTGTTGGCAGCGGGCGGTGAGTTTGCCTTTGTGGTGTTCAAGATCGGTCGCGATCAGGGTCTGTTCGAACCGCGTTTGTACGACTTGCTGGTGCTGACCATCACTCTCTCGATGGCGGTGACGCCATTGTTGCTGTTGATCTGCGCGCGACTGGTCAGCCCCAAGGTGCAACCGGTGGAAGTGCCGGAGAAGTTCCGCGAGATCGACACCGACGCCCCGCGCGTGGTGATCGCCGGCATGGGGCGGATGGGCCAGATCGTTGCGCGTATTCTGCGCGCGCAGAACATCAAGTTCGTGGCACTGGACACCTCGGTGGAAACCATCGAACTGTCGCGCAGCTTCGGTGGCGTGCCGGTGTTCTACGGCGACCCGATGCGCCCGGAAATCCTCAATGCGGCCAAGGTCGGCGAGGCGGAATATTTTGTGATTGCCACGGATGATCCGGAGACCAACATCAAGACCGCCGAGATTGTCCGCAAGCTTTACCCGCACATGAAAATCATCGCCCGGGCACGTAACCGTCAGCACGTTCACCGCTTGGTGGATGTCGGCGCTGAAGCGATTCGTGAGACTTATTACTCCAGTCTGGAAATGAGCCGGCGCACGCTGGTCGGCCTCGGCCTGACCCAGGCGCAGGCCGATGCGCGGATCAAGCGCTTCAAACACCATGACGAACAGGTGCTGGAGGCACAACACGCGGTCTACGATGACGCCGCCAAAGTCCTGCAAACCGCCCAGGAAGCCCGGGCGGAACTGGCGCGGTTGTTTGAGTCGGATCAGCTGGAAGAGGAATCGCGCAAGGCGTGAGTCTTACTCAAATCCCAATGTGGGAGCGAGCCTGTTCGCGAAAGTGCTGTGTCAGCCAACACTTCGACAACTGACAGATTGCCTTCGCGAGCAGGCTCGCTCCCACAGGGGATGGTGGTGGACTCAGGTCAGGCCATTTCCAGCTCGAGTTCCTGCTTGACCGGGGCAGTCTCAAACCGATCCGCCAGAAACGGCGTGATGTCCAGCGGCAACGGCTCGTCGTTGACCAGTTTGTCCAGCAACACGCCGGTAATCGCCGAGGTCAGAATCCCGGTGCGGAAGTGCCCGCAGGCATTCAGATAACCCTCCACCCCACGCATCGGCCCGAGGATCGGCAACTCATCCGGCGAGCCCGGACGCAACCCGGCCCAGGTGCGTTTCAGGTTGACGTCTTTGAGCTCCGGCAGACAACGCACCGCGCCCTGCACCAGCCCGGCGATTTCCGGGTAGGTGGTGGTGACGTCGAAACCTTTGTCTTCGGTGGTGCTGCCAATCAGGATCTCACCGTTGTCCTTTTGCGCCACGTAGCAATCGCTGGTGGTCAGGCAGCCGTTGAGGATTTTCGGCATGCGCTCGGTCAGCAGAATCTGGCCTTTCACCGGCTTCACCGGAATGCGAATGCCGGTGGCCCACTCGCTCAAATCCGCCGCCCAGGCACCACCGGCGTTGATCAGCGTCTTGCAGTGGAACACGCCCTCCTCGGTGGTCTGTACGCCGGTCACACGAGTGCCGTGATGCAACACGCCGGTGACGTTGGTGTTGACGAAGATGTCGACGCCATTCTGCCGCGCCCCTTCCATGTAGGCATCGGCGAGGCGGAACGGGCTGACCTGGTGATCGCAGAGAAACTCCAGCGCCCCGCGTGCTTCATGGCTGACGCTCGGTTCGGCTTCGCGCAGCGCGGCTTGATCGAGCCAGCGCACCTGATCGGCCAGATGCGGAATGCAGCCGACGATGTGCTCGGCGTAGAGCCGATCCTCGTCGTCATAAATCACGAATTTCAGCCCGGTCTTTTCGAACTTGAAATCCATGCCGTGGTTGTCTTTCAACTCACGGTGCAGCGCCGGGTACAGCGCGTTGGATTGCAAGGCGAAATCGAAAAACGACTCCGGCAGAATGTGCGGTGTGCTCGCGTCCACCGCCACTGCCGCGCCTTGGGTTTCGCGCTTGCGGTTAGCCGACATCATGCGAAAGAAAATCACCCCACAGCCAAGCCCTACCGACTCGCCAATCGCCCATAACCCACCGGCCGACGCACGGGTCGCGTTGCCCGGACGCTTGGCGTCGATCAGTGCAACCTTGAGCTCTTTGCGTTTGGACAATTGATAAGCGCAGGACGCCCCGATCACACCGCCGCCGGCGATGATCACGTCGTAGAACTTACTCATGGGAAGCGGCCTCCGTGCCGACATTCTGGAACGCGGAAAAAGGGATCGGATCAATCGGGAAGCGCGGGCGCAGCCAACCGACATCTTTGCGCCCGGTGGCCTGGCGCAAACGGTCGCTGCAATAGCCGACGCACATGCGACCCTGGCAATCGCCCATGCTCACGCGGGTACGCATTTTCAGGCTGGCGATGTCTTGCACGCCTTGCTCCAGCGCCCGGTCGATATCGGCGCGGGTCGCGTGTTCGCAACGGCAGATCACCGTGTCGGCGGCCGGCAATGCAGTCTGGCCGACGCCGCGTTCGGTGTAGCGATCGACTGCCGCGCGGAAACGCACGATGGCTTTCAGTTTGCCCAGATAGCGATCGCGGCGTACCCGCGCCAGCTCCTCTTCAAGCACACCACGTTGCAGCAGGATCGACGTCGCCGCGATCTTGCCCGCGAGCATCGCCGCTTCACCACCGCGAATCCCGCCCATGTCACCGGCAAGATGCACATGCGGCTCGTTGCTTTGCTGCCAGATGTTCGAATTGGCGCGCAGATAGCCGTCATCGCTGAAGCCGTGATCCAGGCCCATCTGCTGACTGAGTTGCGTGCGCGGAATGAAGCCGTAACCGACCGCCAGCGTCTTCGCTTCAAAGCGCTCGACACGGGACATGTCCGGCTCCCAGGTGGCCGAGTACGGCGCGACGCTGACGCTTTTGAGCTCGCCCTCGCCGTGGGCTTCGACCACCCCCCAGCCGTAGTTCATCGCGATGCCATGCAGTTTCAGGTAGGCGAGCATGCTCAAGCCATCGAGGAACAGTTGCGGCTTATTCAGCAGCGCCAGGCTTTCGCGGGCGATCTTGCCGAACGCGCAGGCCTCATACACGCCCGCGACTTTGACGCCTGAAGCATGCAGTTGTGTCGCCACCAGCGGCAGTAACGGCCCGGTGCCGGCAATGATCACCGGCCCTTGCGGCTTGACCACGCCACTCTTGATTTGCAGTTGCAGGCCGCCAAGCAGAATCACCCCCGGCAAGGTCCAGCCGGGAAACGGCACGCTGCGTTCGTGGCAACCGGCAGCCAGCAGCAATTGCGGATACTCGATTTCGTGCAGTTGCTCGTCGCCGTCCAGCACCACCAGCGCACGGGTGCCTTCGGCGCCGACCACGCGATGATTGAGGTGCACGTCGATCAGCCCGGATTGTTCCTGGAATTCGCCGTGCAGTTTGCCCAATGCTTCGGAGTAACGCGGCCCCAGATAATCCAGCTGCACGCCGTCGCGCAACGGCCCGCGATAGACCACGCCGCCGAGTCGCGAGGCTTCTTCCAGCAGCGTACAACGCACGCCGTGGCGCGCCAGTTCGATGGCCGCCGCCATCCCCGCCGGGCCACCGCCGACGATGACCGGTTGCAGGCTCATACAACCTCCTGCGCGGCGACGCGGTTGACCTGGGTTTCAATCTGCATGCCGTCACGCACGACGGTCTGGCAGGCGCGGCGTTTGTGGCGACCGTTGATTTTCACCAGGCAGCACTGGCACACGCCCATGCCGCAGTAGGCGCCGCTGATCTGGTCATGATCGTTGCGTGCAATCTGGCGCACACCGAGGGATTGAATAACGCTGAGGACGGTTTCGCCGATGGCGGCAGTGACCGGTTGGCCGTTGATGTGGACGGTCATATCCGCCTGCGCCAAGGGCTGGATATCGAAGGTTCGTTCTAGGCAGTGCATTGCGGTGTTCATCCGTGAAGATTCAGTTGAGGTTGTGTCAGCTCCTTGCTGCACTACGCCTCGTCGACGCATTTTTTACTGTGATTAGCGCGTCGGCGCGGGTACTTCGTCAGCGCAACAAGGTGCGCGAGAAGCACTGTAGTTCATACCTCAGCAAAGGCCTGGAACATTTACGTTAGGTGATAGCGCCAACGGAAATATTGATCCAGGCCAGTGAAACAGTCGCATTGTTTAACGATCAGTTGGAGAAGACGAACTGGCCTTTGATCTTTTTCGCGCCAATCAAGGCGAGATCCGGGAACAGCAGCGATTTGACCCAGGCGGCGTAGAACATCATAGCCAGCGTGAAAACCACGCCGAGCACAGTCGACACCGGCTCTTCGCTGTAGCCTACAAACATGCGCGGAACCTGGCTGATCGTGAAAGTGACATAGATCGTGTAAACCACCGCGATCCCCTTGTAGAAGCCCCACGCAAACAACAGCGGAATGACGCCGATAATCAGCATCATGGCCAAAGCCATAGCGATGCCACCATCGTTGATTTGAACAAATCCAGCCAGCATACCGATCAGCCCCAGAATGCCCGTCAGCACCACCAGGAAGGTCACTTTGCCTGAATGTCGTTTTCTAAGGGTCGGGTCCGGGCGCCCCCCGATCCACGCCGCCAACACTCGATCCTTGACCTTGCCACCGGACAGCGCGTTGAAGGTTTCAGTCTTGGACCGGCCGGCGTCGAGCATCTCGATCAGTTGCCGCTTGATTTCCCGCTTGTTCAACTCATTCATCCTTAAACGTGCGAGCAACGGCCGACCCGTTGCCGCTGGCCCCGCAGAAAGCAAAAAGCCGCTACCACCCGAGGGTGGTAGCGGCCGAGGCAAAAGCCCCAATAGAGCAATCAGTGCACGAACAGGGCGATCAGGATAATGATCGGGATCGGTACGCCGAGGAAAAACAGCAGTAATGAGCGCATGGTGATTCTCCCTTTTTAACGGACTGGAGGCACAGTGGTGGTAGTGGTGTAGGTATCGACTTCAACGTACTCGACCGCATCCCGACGACGACCGCCGTAGGTTGCCGCGAGACTGGCGAAGAAGGCACCGGCCAACAGCGCGATGAACATCCACAGCGAGGTCAAGGCTGCGACTTTGGCGGCGGTGTCGGCAGCTTGCTGGGCTTTCAACTTGGCGTCGGCGATGGCTTTCTGGGTGCGGGCATACACCTCGTCGACACGACGCTCAGCGTCGGCCTGACTCAGGTTGGTACGTTGCGCTACCAGTTGCGCGAGGTAAGTGCGGTCTTCGGCGCTGAGCTGACCGTTGGCCAGGCTTTGGGTAAAGATTCGCGCTACTGCACCATGGGCGGCGTCATCACTGACAGACGCCGGACGGTCATCGCGGAACAGGTTGTCGATGTAATAACCGTACTGGTTGCTGTCAGTGTTCGCCGCTGCGGAACCGGCTGCCTGGGTCACAGCGCTTGCTGCACCACCGACCACACTGGCACCGGCCTGAACGCCACCGCTGATTACGCTGCTGACCGAGCCGACCACCAGAATCGCAGTCACCAGTGTGGCCACGCACCACGCCAGGAACCCATGAGCGGTGTCGCGGAAGTACACTTCGTCACCGTGCATGTTCGCCCATTTCACTCGCAGGCGACCGGCAATATAGCCACCCAGACCGGAAGCAATGATTTGCGTCGCCGCCAGCCAGACAATCGTCGTAATACCCAAGCCCTTGGCGCTGATGCCCTCACCGGCCCATGGTGAAACCGCAGAGAATCCCAAACCGAAGCCGAGCAGCACCAAAATCATCGACAGTGCTGCGGCCGCCGCCGCACCGGCGAAAATCGCCCCCCAGGACACGCCTGAGACGTTGCTCGACTCTCCTTCGTAGGCAGGATAAAACCCATCAGAGGATCTATTCATTGTTGTAGTGCTCCAGGCATGAAAAATGGTGTTACAACTCGTCGAAACATGAATTGCAGTGACCGTGCCAGTCGCCAAGAATTAATAAGTCATTAAATTTCAACAAGTTAAAAAAGATGAACTTCTTAGGACGTTGCAATTTGCAAAGTGCAGCCGATTTCAGCGGGTTTTATGCATTGGCATCGATTGCAGCAGGCGTCGACATTTGCGTACGCCATAGCCCGAAGATGAAAGTTAATTTAAAGCGCCGCGGAAAATTCTTGGCAAAATGCTGCCATTCCGTTTGAACCGATCAAGGCCTGCCCTATGACTCGCATATTGACCATCGAAGACGACGCCGTGACCGCCCGGGAAATCGTCGCCGAACTCAGCAGCCACGGCCTCGACGTTGACTGGGTCGACAATGGCCGCGAAGGCCTCGACCGTGCCGTGAGCGGCAACTACGACCTGATCACTCTCGACCGCATGCTGCCGGAGCTCGATGGCCTGGCCATCGTCACCACCCTGCGCACCATGGGCGTGGCGACGCCGATCCTGATGATCAGCGCCCTCTCCGATGTCGACGAGCGCGTGCGCGGCTTGCGTGCCGGTGGCGACGATTACCTGACCAAACCCTTCGCCACCGACGAGATGGCCGCGCGGGTCGAAGTGTTGCTGCGCCGGCAGAACAGCGGCGCCACTCAAGCGACGACGTTGCGGGTGGCGGATCTTGAGCTGGATCTGATCAGCCACGAAGCACGCCGCGCCGAGCAGGTGCTGACGCTGCTGCCGACCGAATACAAATTGCTGGAATTCCTGATGCGCAACAGCGGACAGATTCTGTCGCGGATGATGATTTTCGAAGAAGTCTGGGGTTATCACTTCGACCCCGGCACCAACCTGATCGACGTGCACATCGGCCGTTTGCGCAAGAAGATCGACGCGGCGGGCAACGTTCCGCTGATCCGCACGGTACGGGGCTCGGGTTATGTCATTGCCGAACCCGTCTGACGGCTGGCGCTCCTCCAGCAGCCGCTTGCTGGCGCTGTACAGTTCGCTGTTCGTGGCGTGGAGCGCGATCCTCATGGGGGTCATGTACTACGAGGTTTCCGGCTACCTCGACAACCTCGCCAAACATTCGCTGATGCAACGTCAGCACCTGTTTTCGCACTTTCGCGGCCAGCAACTCGATGAAGCGCTCGCCGCGAGCATGACCTTCGATATTCGCGGCATTGACGCTTACGGTCTGTTCGACGCCGAGGGCCGCTACCTCGGCGGCGCCTTGCAACAACTGCCGGAAGGCCTGCCGCTGGACGGCAAGATCCACATGCTTTCCGAATGCGCCGACTCCGATGATCCGACCCTGCCCGCCGACAGCTGCGATGCCGTCGCGACGCAAACCCGCGATGGTCGCTGGCTGGTGCTGCTGCGCGATAACGGCTCGCTGTTCGCCGTGACGCGGATCATTTTGCATGCGTTGTTCTGGGGCGTGTCGCTGACCATTCTTCCGGGGATCGCCGGTTGGCACCTGCTGCGGCGCCGCCCGTTGCGGCGCATTCGTGCGATTCAGGATCGCGCGCAAGCCATTGTGGCCGGCGACCTGACCCAGCGTTTGCCGCTATCCAACCGCCGCGATGAACTGGACATGCTCGCCGCCATCGTCAACGCGATGCTGGAGCGCATCGAGCGCCTGATGAATGAGGTCAAAGGCGTCTGCGACAACATCGCCCATGATCTGCGTACCCCGCTGACCCGCTTGCGCGCGCAGTTGTATCGCATGCAGCAACAGGCCGGTGAAGGTTCCCAGGAAGCCGCGCAACTGGATCTGGTGCTGGCCGAGGCGGATACGCTGATGGCGCGGTTTCGGGGTTTGTTGCGGATTTCCGAGCTGGAGGATCGTCAGCGCCGTTCAGGGTTTGTCGAACTGGACCCCGTGTTGCTGCTCGAAGAACTTCACGAGTTTTACCTGCCGCTGGCCGAGGAAGGCGAGTTGCGCTTCGAACTGAACATGCCGGAGACCTTGCCGCCGCTCAATGGTGATCGGGCGTTGTTGTTCGAGGCCTTGGCGAATCTGCTGAGCAACTCGATCAAATTCACGCCCGTCGGCGGCACGGTGATTTTGCGTGGGGTGAATGATGCCGGGCACACGCGGATTGAAGTACACGACTCAGGCCCGGGGATTCCCGAAGCCGAACGCGAGGCAGTGTTCCAGCGTTTCTATCGTGCCGAAGTTGGGCAGCCGCAAGGTGGTTTTGGCCTGGGATTGTCGATTGTCGCGGCGATTGTCAGCTTGCACGGCTTCAGCCTGGAAGTGCGCAGCAGTGACTTGGGTGGGGCGAAACTGGTGCTCGATTGTCGGCAGAGCCTGATCGCCAACACCTGACCGCTACCTTGGAATGCAATCCCTGTAGGAGTGAGCCTGCTCGCGATAACGGTGTATCAGTCAAAGAAGATATCGACTGACCATGCGCCATCGCGAGCAGGCTCGCTCCTACATTGGATTGTGGCGTTCTTCAGGCCGGGTAATTGGCCCGCAGTGCCTCTAGGCCGCCCTGGTAGATGCCGCTGAACAACGCCACCACTTCCTCATCGCTCACGCCTTTGGCGGTGAAACGCCCCGACCACGTGACCCGTGCCCCCTGCCCTTGGGCTTCAACCTTGATCGTCGCCAGATAATCGGTGGCCGGGAACGGTGCCTGTTCAATCGAATAGCTGTAGGTCCTGGCGGCATTGTCGAACGTTTGCAGACGTTCAATCACCACGGCGCCATCGGCGGTTTGCAGGGTGCGTACACGCCCGCCGTCGCTGAGTTCGCTGTTGGGAATGAACGGCAGCCAGTCCGGCAGCGTGTTGAAGCCGCCGATCAATTGCCAGACCTGATCGGCCGAAGCCGGGATGTCGATGGTTGCGGATGCAGTTGCCATAAAAACGTCTCTCGTAAGGAATTCAGATTGTCAGGCTGTCGACCACACCACCGTCGACCCGCAAGGCGGCGCCGGTCGTGGCCGAGGACAGCGGTGAAGCGATGTAGGTCACCAGATGTGCGACCTCTTCGACATCGGCCACGCGCTGGATGATCGAGGTCGGACGCGCCTTGCGCACAAAGGCATCGGCCTCATCGCGCAGGTTGCGGCCGGACTCGGCAGCGGCGTCCTTGAGCATCTCCTCCAGGCCATCGGTGAAAGTCGGCCCCGGCAGGATCGCATTGACCGTCACGCCTGTGCCAGCCAGACGTTTGGCCAAGCCATGGGACACCGCCAGATTGGCGCTTTTGGTCACGCCATAATTGATCATGTCGGCCGGCGTCGCCACCCCGGATTCCGAAGACAGGAAAATCACCCGGCCCCAGCCCTGCTCGACCATCGCCGGCACATAATGCCGCGACAGACGCACACCGGAAATCACGTTGACCTCATAGAAGCGCGCCCACTCGCTGTCCGGCGCGTCGAAGAAGTCGACGTCATTAAAGATGCCGAGGTTATTCACCAGAATGTCGGCTTTCGGTTCTGCGGCGAAGAGTTTCTCCGCGCCTTCGGCGGTGCCCAGATCCGCCGTCAAACCGCGCAACTGGGCGCCAGGCACCTTCTTGCGAATGCTCGCCAGTGCCTGCTCGACCTTGGCCGTGTCGCGGCCGATCACCACCACCGTAGCGCCGGATTCAGCCAGCGACTGGCTGATGCCCAAACCGATACCAGCGGTGCTGCCGCTGACAATGGCGAGTTTTCCACTCAGATCAATCTTCATGCTTTCACCTCATCGATTGGCAATGGTGCACGTTCGGACACCAGTTTTGCGTCACGCATGGCCTGCCAGAAACCAGCAGGAATGGTCGCCGACAGTGCGGCCACGTCTTCGGCGATGCGACCCGGCTTGCTCGCACCGGGAATCACCGCTGCAACCGCTGGATGAGCCAGCGAAAATTGCAGGGCAGCGGCTTTCACATCGACGTTGTAAGCCGCAGCGATGCGTTTGATCTGCTCAACCCGGGCGACGATTTCAGGGTTGGCCTTCTGGTATTCGAAGTGCGCACCGCCAGCCAGAATTCCTGAGCTGTAAGGGCCGCCAACGACGATTTCAACGTTTTGCGCCAGCGCCGCCTCCATCAGGCGTTGTAACGGACGCTCGTGATCGAGCAGCGTGTAGCGCCCCGCGAGCAGGAAACCGTCCGGCTGCGCCTCGGTCAGATCCAGCGTCAACTCGCACGGCTCGACCTTGTTCACGCCCAGGCCCCAGCCCTTGATCACGCCTTCTTCACGCAAACGGGTCAGCACTTTGAACGCGCCGGTGCGGGCCTGATTGAAATATTCCAGCCATTGATCGCCGTAGAAGTCCTGAGCAATGTCGTGCACCCAGACGATGTCGAGACGGTCGGTTTGCAGGCGATTGAGGCTGTCCTCGATTGAACGCAGGGTTGCGTCGGCGCTGTAGTCGTTAACGATCTTGTTCGGGCGACCGTGTTCGAACACCCCGCTCTTCTCGCCCAGATCGCGGGCAGCGGCGTCTTCGACTTCATCGAGAATCACCCGGCCGACTTTGCTGCTCAGCACATAGTCGTCGCGCTTGTATTGTTTCAGTGCTTCACCGAGGCGGATCTCCGACAAACCCGAGCCGTAGAACGGCGCGGTGTCGAAGTAGCGCACACCGGCATCCCACGCGGCATGCACGGTGGCCTGCGCTTCTGCTTCGGGGATGGCGCGGAACATGTTGCCCAGTGGGGCGGTGCCGAAGCCCAGTTGGCCGGGCAGTTTGTCTTTCAAGCTCATTGGATTGTCCTCATTCGTTGCGTGGTCTGCGTGACCGTTGAGCAGATCCTAGATTGCGACACCGAGACCTTCCAAGACATAATTCGTAGTACTTGAGTCCCTAGAGGTCTGACATGATCGACATTCGCCAATTGCGCTACTTCGTCGCCGTCGCCGAGGAAGAGCACGTCGGCCGTGCTGCCGAGCGGCTGCATATTTCCCAGTCACCGCTGAGCCGGCAGATCGCCCAGCTCGAAGAGCGCCTGGGCCTGACGCTGTTCGAGCGCAGCCAGCAACGCATTCGTCTGACCCGCGATGGCCAGACCTTCCTCGCTGAAACCCGCGCCCTGCTGACCCACGCCAATCGCCTGGAATCCCTCGGCAAGCGACTGGGCCGGGGCGAAGAAGGCGGGTTGTGCATCGGCTACATCGAAAACGCCATGCACGCCGGCGTCCTGCCCAATGCCCTTCGCGTGCTGCGGGTGGACCGGCCGAACGTACATGTCGCGCTGTACAACCTCAGTTCCACCGAGCAACTGGAAGGCTTGCGACAGCGTAGTCTCGATATTGCCTTGGTGAGTGAGCCGCCGACCGATGACGATCCGGATCTGCTCGGATTTCAGGTACTCGATGATCCGATGCTGTTGGCGTTGCCGGAACAGCATCCGTTAGCTGGCAAAGCCTCACTGAGTCCAGAGGATCTGGCCGATCAGGAATGGATCGGCGTGCAGCCACGGCAGGATGCGAGCGATGAGTTCGTCAGCGCGTGCATCCGTGCAGGCTTTACCCCGGATGTGCGGATGCAGGCGACCGAGCCGTTTACCGCGCTGGGGCTGGTGGCGTCGGGGTTGGGGATTGCCATGATCCAGAAGGGTTTGAGCCATAACGCCCCACCGGGGGTGGTGCTGCGCGAGGTGCCGTGGCTGGCGTTTACTACTCCGCTGTGGGCGGCGTGGCACCGGATCAATTTGCGGCCGTTGGTGGAGACGTTTCGCAAAGTGCTGACAGGCACCGCCCCCTGACTTCAGGAATGACTGGTTTCACTACACTGAAGAATCCGCACATCGGAGGCTTTGGGCATGAACCGTAACGACCTGCGCCGCGTCGACATGAACCTGTTGGTGATTTTCGAAACGCTGATGTTCGAAAAGAACCTGACCCGCGCCGGGGAAAAACTGTTCCTCGGCCAACCGGCGGTCAGCGCTTCCCTCGCCCGTCTGCGCGATCTGTTCGACGATCCGCTGCTGGTGCGCAACGGCCGCACCCTCGAACCCACGCAACGGGCGCTGGCGATCCTCAAGGAGCTGCAACCGGCGATGGACACCATCTCGGGTGCCGTCAGCCGCGCCAAGGATTTCGACCCGCTGGCCAGCCGTGACGTGTTTCGCATCGGTCTGTCCGACGACGCGGAATTCGGCCTGCTGCCGCCGCTGCTCAAACAGCTGCGCGAAGAAGCACCGAACGTGGTGGTGGTGATCCGCCGGGTGAATTTTCTGTTGATGTCGTCAATGCTCGCCACCGGGGAAATCTCCGTGGGCGTCAGTTACACCACCGAACTGCCGGCCAACGCCAAGCGGAAAAAGCTGCGCGATTTACGCTGCAAGATCCTCCGTGCCGACGACCGTCCCGGTGCGCTGACCCTCGACGATTACTGCGAGCGCCCGCATGCGCTGGTGTCGTTTTCCGGGGACCTGGGCGGGGCCATCGACAACGATCTGGCGCGGGTCAATCGCAGCCGTCGCGTGGTGCTGGCGGTGCCGCAATTCGCCGGGTTACGGGCGATTCTCGCCGGCACCGACATGCTCGCCACCGTGCCGGACTTTGCGGCGTGTGCACTGGTTGAAGGCAGCAACGGTTTGCGTGCCGACGACCCGCCGTTCGACATCGTCCCCTCGGAGCTGTCGATGGTCTGGAACGGTGTTAACGACAACGACCCTGCGGAACGTTGGTTGCGCTCGCTGATTGCCCATCACATGTCGGCTCCGCTGCCGCTGGAGGCGCACTGAACGCTTTGAAATTCGGGTCGACCTCGCGCAGATACACCGGCAGATCGGTCATCGGCGGCATCTGCGGAATCTCGAAATACATCTGGATCACCCAGCCACGGTGATAGCTGTTGTGGTTGATCACATGCAGGAAAATCGCCCCGGCGTTCATGCTGCCGCCGTCGCCGGAGACGAACTTGAAATCGATCTCGCGATTGAGTGAAGCCTCGGTCTGTTGCTGGCTCCAGGTGCTATACCAGCGATCGACGTCCTGCTGGGCCTGGCGCAATTCGCCGAGATCGGCGTGCACCAGATCATGGGAAGACTGAAAGCCATGGTCTCGCCCCTCAAGGTGCGCCTGCCAGATGCGGTCAACCACGTAGATGTGGTTCAAGGTGCCGATCAGGTTCTTGAAGATCGTTTTGCGCTCCTTGGTGATTTCCTCAGGAGGCAGTGCTTGGAGGCTGTCGAACAGGCGTTGATTGGCCCAGGATTTGTAATCAGCGAACAGGTGGGCAGTGGCCAGGTTGATCATCATGAGGCTCCGCAGGCACAAAAAGGCTGAGCCTAGGATAGCCCGAGTTGGCGCAGGCGCCGTGGGGCCTGATCGTCGGTCACGATCTACCCCACAGGAATCGTGGTGTGTCAGGCCTTGTGCAGGTGAAGCTGACCGGCGCTGTCGACTTTGACGCTGATCGCCTCGTAACTGGCCAATGTCGCATGCGACGTTTCGAGTGGATGCTGGTGCGTCGTGGTGATGATCATCAGCGGCGCGCCGGCGGCTTCGGCGGCCTGAATTCCGACGGTAGCGTCTTCGAAAATCAGGCAGTCGCGGGGCTCAAGTCCCAGGCGTTTGGCGGCCAGAATATAACCGGACGGATCGGGTTTGCCGGCCTTCACATCCTCGGCAGTGATCATCACCGCAGACACCGGAATGCCCGCCGCTGCCATCCGCCGCAAGGCCAGATCCCGCGGCGCCGAAGTGACCATGGCCCAGCGCTCGGCGGGCAGGCGCTTGAGAAACGCTGCCGCACCGGGAATCTCGACAATGCCTTCAACGTCGCCGATTTCCGCCTCGGTGATGAACGCCGCTTGTTCTTCGGCATTCACTCCCGGCAAGTTCAGGCGATTGATGGTGTCGATGGCCCGCGCGCCATGAATGGTCGGCAAAAACGATTCGACGTCCACGCCATGCCGCACGGCCCAGGCTGACCAGATCCGCTCGGCGGCGGCGATGGAGTTGAGGACGGTGCCGTCCATGTCGAACAGGAACGCGCCGAACGCGCGGTCAAAAACACAATCGTGAGCAGACAAAGGGTCGCATCCTCTGGCAATGGCAGTCAGGTTGGCCGGGCAATGTAGCATCTGCCTGACCGACGAACCCAGTGCTTCAGTGCAGAAGCGGCGCCTTGGACTTCAGCGCACCTACCACGCAGTCGAGCAATTGACCGATGGCCCAGGGCTTTTTGATAAACGCCACGGGGTACTTGACCCCGGACGTCTCCGGCGTTTCATAGCCGGACATGACCATCACCGGTTTGTCCGGCCAGCGGTCGCCAACCAGATTGGCCAGATCCGCACCATTGAGGGTGCCGGGCATGGTGATATCAGTCAGCAGCAACGCCACTTCCGGCGCATGCTCCTCCAAATATTGTGATGCGTCGTCAGCACTGGTCTGCGGCGCAACCCTGAAACCTTCCTCCTGAAGAATTTCGCAGAGAAACTCCAGAATCAACGGATCATCCTCAACCACCAGAATCAATCCGTCAGGAAGGTGCGTGTCCGCCGTCGGTGTTGGGCACATGGAACTGCACTCCCTGAATTGCATTAACGATTTAGCGGCTTGAATCCGCTGCTTATCTGGTATGAGCGGCGGGTTCTGCAGAAATTCATTTTTGATACAGGTGTTTTCCGAATAGTCGTTTTTGTCCATTGGCGCCAGGCGTTCGCGAGGGCGTAATTGTGGTTAAAATGCCGGCCCTTTTGCTTGCCGACCGTGACCGATGAACCCTGAAGCCCTCGCCACCCTCCACGCCCACTTGCTGCCCGCGCTCGCGGCGGCACCGAGCGAGACCCGCCGCCTGTTCCACGGCCGCGGACGTTGCTGGCCGGGGCTGGAGCAGCTGACCGTGGACTGGCTGCAAGGCGTGGTGCTGGTGTCGTTGTTCAAGGAGCCGGCGCCTGAACAGCTTGAAGACCTCAAGCGCTTGCTGCTGGACATCAGTGGTTCGAATGAGTGGCAACAGGCCGGCGCGCATACCTTGTTGATCCAGCACCGTTACCTGCCGCAGAGCACCGCACAATGGCTGGTCGGTGAAGAGATCGACGAAATGACCGTCGTCGAAGGCGGCTTGCAATACCGCGTCGATCTCGGTCGCAAGCAGAACGCCGGGCTGTTTCTTGACATGCGTTACGGGCGCAATTGGGTGCGCGAACAGGCAGACGGCAAGCGCGTGCTGAACCTGTTTGCCTACACCTGCGGTTTTTCCGTCGCGGCTATCGAGGGGGGCGCCAGCCATGTGGTCAACCTGGACATGTCGCGCGCAGCGTTGAGCCGTGGACGCGACAATCATCGGTTGAACGGGCATGACCTGAGCAAAGTCAGCTTCCTTGGCCACGACCTGTTCAAGTCCTGGGGCAAGGTGATCAACAGCGGCCCGTATGACCTGGTGATCATCGACCCGCCGTCGTTCCAGAAAGGCAGTTTTCTGCTGACCAAGGATTACCAGCGCGTACTGCGCCGTTTGCCGGAACTGCTGACTGCTGACGGTGTGGTGCTGGCGTGCATGAATGACCCGGCGTTCGGTTCAGACTTCTTGATTGATGGCGTGACGCAGGAAGCGCCGAGTCTGCGCTTCGAGCAGCGGTTGGAGAACCCGCCGGAATTTCCTGACATAGATCCCGAAAGCGGCCTGAAGGCCCTGGTCTTCCAACGCACTCACTGACACAACAATATCCCCTGTGGAGCTGCCGCAGGCTCGGGCCGCGATCGGACGATCTTTTGATCTTGCCCCTTTAAAAACCAGATCAAAAGATCGCAACCCACCGCAGCTTCCTGCGTATTTCAATTCGGGATGTTTAAAAGTTGTTTCGAATTTGCAGAACCTTCCCACAATGTTTTCAGGTTGTCCGCCGGACGTCAGGTCTCTAGCCTGTGCTCGTCGCTGCCAATTCAGCGACCGGGACTGGAAACCCCGTGGGACTGCAGAACGCAAAAGCGCCATTCATGACGTATGATTGCGCACCTTTTTGGTGTGCACTTTGTTATGGCGGCTGTGCGTGGGGGACCTTCGGGTCGTCCGGGTTTCTCTGCTCCCCGGGTTTCCAGCCTTGCGTACAGCTGCCACCCATTCGACCGGAAGCCGAATGGACCAGCTCCACAGCTTAGAGAGAGAAGAACACCATGAAAAAACCAACACCCAACCCGCCAGAATCAAAAGCCACCACCGACACCACATCCCCCTACGCCTCAGTCGACAGCAAAAAACTCCACGAAGCCGCCGACCGCGCCCTTGATTACTACCTCAATCCCGGTGCCGGCATCATGTCCAGCGCCAACGAGCCGGAGTCCATGTACTTCGCCAACCCCAAGTACAACACCGAATCCCTGCTGGCCAACGCCAGCGAAACCCTCGGCTCGGCCAGCGAAATGCTCAACAACTTCGCCGCTTCACTACCGCCCTCACATCGCAAAACCGCTCTGGGCATCGCCCAAATCGTGATGCTGGGTGAACTGGCCGTCAACCAGGCCCTCGATCACGTAGAACTGCAACCTTAGGCAACTCCCTCACCACAGTTTTTCCAAGCCAATCCAGGAAAACGCGACCCAAAATCAGGGGTCGCGTTTTTTATATCAATCCGCAAACTGCATGGATAATCTGTTTTCGATCATTCCTACGCAGAGCGTCGGCATGATCAATACACCGCAAGCGTTTTCATGCCCGCTGATTTACCAGCCATGCTCGAAGGGAATACCGAGGCGCAAAGTGATAAGGAAATTTTTTACGAACAGGCAACTTAGTCTGTGGGTGGTGGCAGTTCTATCGGTCAGTGCGATCTTTATGGCTTTTCTGATGCTTGGCGATGTTTCGAGCCGTCACGATATGAAAATGATCAAAACGAAAGAACCGTTGCTGATCGAAGGTCCGAATGGCGACGAGAATTACTATGTCCTGCCTCTAGGTACCACGCTATATCACGATAAAAGTTTTCCTGAAGGGCATGATCGTTATGTGGTGTATCTCAACCACAAAGGAGCTATTGCCCACGAAGAAGTACCGATGAAACCTGAGTATGGCGGTTCCTTTATTGATCCGCTCTGGTTGGCCAATGTTGATGCGGACAATTTGAAAGACATTTTCAAGCGTTTCCCGCTTTCCAAAAAAGACATCGCCGCCGCTATCAAAGCCAATGAAATAACCAAGGATGATTTGGCCGACATCATTCGCTCGATGCCAGATTGATCGACTCTGTAGGAGCTGCCGAGGGCTGCGATCTTTTGATTTTGATTCTAAAAAACAAGATCAAAAGATCGTCCGATCGCGGCCCGAGCCTTCGGCAGCTCCTACAGGTGTTACTTGGCCATTTGGGTGCCGAGCTCTCGGGCGACATTCAGTTGCTGCCCGGGATCACGCAACTCCGACTCCGGCAGCAACGTCGAACTCAGCACCGTCGCCCCGCTATAATTGAAAATCCCGTGTTCGATCTGCGCCTTCATCGCCGCGCCATAGCCATGGCGCTCATAGGTGCGCGCGTCCGCCCCGGCGAGTTGGACCAGATGCACTCGCATGCGCTGAAGCAGCTTCACATGGCTGAGGTCACCGCCGAAATCAAACGCCCAGCCATTGCTGAAAACCCGGTCGATCCAGCCCTTGAGCAGCGCCGGCATCGACCACCAATACACCGGGTACACCAGCACCAATGTGTCGGCGCGATCAATGCGTGTCTGTTCGGCCAGCACATCTGCAGGCGGCTGAGCCTCGCGGTGATGCACGGCAAAATCCGCAGCGCCGAAGCGGGGTTCGAAGCCTTCAGCGTACAGGTCGGCGAATTCGACGGTGTTGGCTGGATCAGCCAGTGTCAGGCCTTCGGCGATCTGCGCCGCCACGCCATGAGTCAATGAGCGCGGATCGTGATGCGCGATAACAATCAATGCGTGCATGGGAAATCTCCTGTTGGTGAAGACAGATCAAGGCTTATATACTCTTGGTAAGTTACGGAAAGTAAGTTACGTTTGGTATATAGCGATGTCAACCCACGAAATGTCCGAAGAGAATTCCCCCGTCCAACCGCGCCGGCGTCTGTCCCGTGAAGACCGCCTGCGCCAGTTGCTCGACGTTGCCTGGCAGATCATCCGAGTCGAAGGCACCGATGCCCTGACCCTCGGTTACTTGGCCGAGAAGGCTGGCGTGACCAAGCCGGTGGTCTACGACCACTTCGTCACGCGTGCAGGATTGCTGGCGGCGCTGTACCGGGATTTCGATGCCCGTCAGACCGTGGTGATGGATGCCGCTATTGCTAACTGCCAGCCGTCGTTGGTCGGCACCGCGTCAGTGATCGCAAGTGCGTATGTCGATTGCGTATTGCTGCAAGGCAACGAAATTCCCGGGGTGATTGCCGCGCTGGCCAGCACGCCGGAACTTGAGAAGGTCAAGCGTGAGTACGAGGCGATCTTCCTTGAAAAATGTCGGAGCGTCCTTGCGCCTTTTGCCAGTGGCGGGCAGATCACCCAAGCGGGACTGCGGGCAATGCTCGGCGCCGCCGAAGCGCTTTCCCAAGCGGCAGCCAACCGCGAAATCAGCGCCGAAGAAGCCAGCAACGAGCTTTTCGCAACGATCATTGCGCTGGTCGAAAGAGCGGCCGCCCGCGCGACTATTGGAACTTGAGCCCCCCGGCGCTTGAGCCTCACGGGCTCCACTTCCTCCCCATCAAAGAGCTTTGCGGCTCTTTTTTTGTCTGCGTAAATCAGCGCGAAGGTTCGTTGTCACTGCGAATAGACTGCCACACCGCTTGCGCCAGCAACTCGCGATACGCCGTTGGACTGCCCTTCACCCTTCCTGCCAACCAGGCTCGGCAATAACTGTCGGCCTGGCCGATGATCAGCGACGGCAACAGTTCGGCAGGCAGCGCCTTGAGTTCAGCGGCGCGCCCGGACTCGGCCAGCCACTCACGCAGACGCACATTGCGCGTCTTGTTGCGCTCGGCCAATTCTTCCTTGAACGGGCCCTTGGTCACGGCAAACCGCGCGTGGTACTGAAACCGCGCCCATTCCGGTTGGCGCTCGACCCAATCGACATAGCTGAACACCAGCGCCTGCACGCCTTCTTCCGTGGTGTTTGCCGCGTCCAGATAGGCGTCACGCAGGCGCGCCTGATCCTCAAGGGCAGTAAAGAACAGCGCCGCCACCAGGCCTTCCTTGTTGCCGAAATGGTGGTAGATCGCACCGACGCTGGTATCGCATTCGGCGCGGATCATGTCGATGGTGGTGGCTTCGATGCCCTGCTCGTTGAACAGGCTCAGGGCCTTGCGAAAAATATCGCGCTTGAGTTCGGCCCGGCGGCCCGGGTAGCTGCGTTCAAGTAAATCTGCGGTGTCCATGCGGCTCAAGCCTGAAATATGGAGTTGAAAAGGCACGCCGTGCCTATGGCAAAAACGCGCCTAGGTTGACAGATTTCCCACAGACAGAATACCGTTCCGTTACAGAACAATATTCTGTAACGGAACATAATTCCGTAAAACGCTTCCATTGAGGTTTCTCCATGAGCCAGTTTCTCAGCATGTTCAATAGCGCAGGCCCTCAGGCCTTCAGCCAGATGGCCTGCCAGGTTGCGCCGTACTTCAGCAGCATCAACCCGCTGGTGACCGAGTTGCGCGCGAATGCCGCGACAGTGCAAGTGCCGTTTCGCCGCGAGATCACCAATCATTTGGGCACCGTGCATGCGATCGCCATGTGCAATGCGGCGGAACTCGCGGCCGGGATGATGACTGACGTCTCGATCCCAGCCGGCGCCCGCTGGATTCCCAAGGGCATGACCGTGGAATACCTGGCCAAGGCGAAAACCGATGTGACGGCCGTGGCCACTGGCGACGGCGTCGATTGGCAGAGCGAAGGCGACAAGATCGTCACCGTGGACATTCACGATACCGAGGGCAAACACGTGTTCACGGCGCGGATCACCATGAACGTGAAACTTGCCTGAACACTGCGGCCACAAAAAAGCCCCTGCTGCCGGACTCGCAACAAGGGCTTTCGGGATGCCTATGGCTGATCAGTGAACGGTCAGCCGTTGGCGGACAAATTCCTCGGTGTGACGGGTGGTTTGATCGAGATGCCTGTCGCGCTGCTTCTCGGCATCGAGCATGGCGCGCTTGCCGTTTTTCTGTAGCAGATAGGTGTGGATCTGCTGCACCTCCAGCGAACGGTAGATCGGCATGGTGTCGATGAACCCATGCAAGCCGTTGCTGCGGTAATGCCGCGTACTCATCAGCACTTGCGTCTCGCGCTGGCCGATCACCTCAAAGCCCAGTGCCTCGAAATACGGGACTTTGCCGACAGTGCAGGCCAGTTCGGCGTGGGGATAACGCCCGACCATTTCACTGATCATTGCCCGCGCCACGCCCTGACGCCGATGCCCTTCGCGCACGGCCATGTAAGCGACGCTGCACGCCTCCCAATCGCCCTGCACCGGCAGGTACAACAGGAAACCGATGACTTGCTCCGGGTCGTCGTCATCGGTGGCAACCAGCAATTCCACATCCGTGCCCTTCTCGCCATTCAACGCTTCCAGATACAGATGCACCTCATAGCCGACCGCGTACTGATAGACGTTGTACAACAGGTTGCTCGGGCCGAGCCCCACGGCGCTGATGTCGGTCAGGTAGTCGACGACCATCTGCAGAATCTGGCTGTTGACGCCTTCGGGGCATGGGGTTTTGTAGTGGGTGATGCGTGGCATGACGAGCGACCTCCGGCGGAAAACCGCGACATCATACCTTGTGGGCTGACTTCGCCTGTATCGGCAACGACAAATCGAATGTGGCCGAGCCCTTACGTTCCCGCAGGGTTGTGCCTGAAAAAAATTTCATCTACGGCAAACAGGATTTTTTGCGGATTTGGCATCCAATTCTTCAGCTGCGTTCACTTTCCGACGCAGGCCTTGAGGAGTTGTCATGAGCGTTTTGCGTTCCCTGTCCAAATGGCGAAAAACCTGGCTGCTGGTGCCGTTGACCCTGGCAGCGCTGGCCAGCGGCCCGGTGTTTGCCCAACAAGTGGTGATCGTCCAGCAAGCCCCACCGCCAATGCGCATGGAAGTGATGCCCGGCCCGCGTCACGGCTATGTCTGGGACCAGGGCCATTGGCGCTGGCAAGGACGTGGTTATGTGTGGATGCCCGGTCACTGGCAACCGGTGCGGTACAACGCGCACTGGAAACCGGGGCACTGGCAGGCACGAGGGCCGAACTGGTTCTGGGTTGAAGGGCACTGGGTGCGTTGATTGCAACGCGCCTGCACTGATCACTTTGCGGGAACACCATCATGTCGAAAGCCGTTAAATCCCTGCTCGCCGCCACGCTGGTCGCCATCACCCTGTCCGGCTGCGTCGTCGCGCCGGCCCGGCCGCATCGGCCACCGCCGCTGGTGGAAGTCGTGCCGGTCATGCCTGCACCGGGTTATCACTGGGTCGCCGGTCACCACCGCTGGGCCGGTAATCAATGGCGCTGGGTACCGGGGCACTGGCGGGCGTATTGATCGTTGAGGACTGGCGTCACCGCGGTGGCGCCGCCGTATTCACTTGATCCGATAGTGAAAGGTATTGCGCACCGCCGGCACTGACACGGCGACGCCGTCGATGATCCGCGGCTGATAACGGAAGGTTTGCGCCGCGGCCATCGATGGGCGAATAAACAATGGATGGCAGCCGTCCAGCACCTTGGGGTTTTCGACCCGGCCTTGCGGGTTGACCGTGTATTCCACGGAGCAATCACCTTCGATGTTTTTATCCAGCGCCCGCTCCGGATATTCCGGCGCTTCTTTGCTCAGCGGCAGGTATTGGCGGCTGTCGGCCAGCGCCTGCTGGCGCGCACGTTCGGCCTGCTGCGCCTGCTGTTGGGCCTGGGCGGCCTGTTGCTGCGCAGCCTGTTGCTGCGCCAGACGTTGCCGGGCGGCGTCATCTTCACGCTTGCGCGCTTGCTCGCGTTGTTGCTCGGCCAGTTGCTCGCGTTTGCGCTCTTCCACTCGCTTGCGCGCCAAGGCAGCCTGCTCGATCTTTTGCGTTTGCGGTGCTGGCTCGGCCTTTGGCTTGACGGGTTCGACCGGCGCCGCCGCCACCGGCTCGATGACCGGTGCAGGCGTCGGTTCAGGCGCGGGAGGTTGCGCGACGGGCGGTGCCACCATCACTAATTGCGTGGTCAGCACCCGAGGTGGCGGAACCTGCGGGATCGGCGGCGACCAGGCGTTGATCAGCAGCACTAGCACCACGACGTGCAAGGCCACCGCCAGCGTCGCCGCGAGGCTGTGTTGCCAGAAAGGGTTGCGCGGCATCGGCGCGCAAATCGTTGCAGGACTGTGCATGATCATCGCCGTCATTGCGGGGCCTCGGTCACCAGCCCGAGGTTAGTGACACCACCCTGTTGCAACGCCGCCATGGCCGCCACAACACTGCCGTAACCGGCGTCCTTATCGGCGCGGATGTACACCTGCGTGTCAGCACGCTGCGCGACGATCTGCTCGACCTTGGCGCGCATTTCATCAAGGGCCACGGCGCTGTCGGTCTGATGTTGGGTGTCGAGTTCGCCGCCCAGATTCCAGTAATAACCACCCTCGACTTTCACCGACAACGTCAGGATTTGCTGGCGCGTGTCGGTAGCCAGGGCTTCGCTGGCGATCTTCGGCAGCTCGACCTTCACGCCGTGGGTGAGCATCGGCGCGGTGACCATGAAAATCACCAGCAGTACCAGCATCACGTCGATATACGGCACCACGTTCATTTCGGCCTTTGGCCCGTGCTTGCGTTGCGGCCTGACTAGCATCGTGTTTCTCCTTTCAGGCCGCAGCGGCGAGGTTCAACGGCGAGCCGTGCAATTGCCGATGCAGGCGCACTTGCAGCTCGTTGCCAAAGGCGTAGTAACGGGTGAGCAAAGTCTGGCTGCGTGCCGAAAAGCGGTTGTAGGCGATGACCGCAGGGATCGCCGCGAACAGGCCGATGGCCGTGGCGATCAACGCTTCGGCAATGCCCGGCGCCACCGTCGACAGCGTCGCTTGCTGCACCTGAGACAAACCAAGAAACGAATTCATGATCCCCCACACGGTGCCGAACAGGCCGATGTAAGGGCTGACCGAACCGACCGTGGCGAGAAACTGCAGGCCCTTTTCCAGTTGCACTTCCTGCTCGCTGATGGCGACGTGCAGCGCGCGTTCGACGCCTTCCTGCACCGCATCGGCGTTGCCGTCAGCGTGCCGGTTCAGGTGATTGAACTCGGCAAATCCGGCATTGAAGATCGGCTCGATCCCGGCCTCGGCCACCGCCACCTGCGCCGACTCGCGATACAGCGGCAACAACTCCGGGGTGTGGCGGAAACGCTGGACGAAATCATTCAGGCGTCGCTCACGTTGTCGCAGTACGCGACTGCGCAGCACGATCAGATACCAACTGAGCATCGACGCCAGCAGCAGAATGAGCATCACGGCCTTGACCAACAGGCTCGCATCGCTGATCAGCCCCCAGATTGTCATGTGTTCGAGTGTGGCCTGCATGGTGAAACTCCTTGTGGGCAATGGCGGTCGCCGCCAGAGACGTCGACCGCGTCGCTATTCGATGAAAAACAAATGACCGATTGATGACAGCTCAGGGCAACTTCAGCGCCTGGGTGACTTCATCCCACGGCACGAACTTGAAGTTCTGACTTTGCTCGGGCATACGCTTGCGGCCGTCCTGCACCACCAGCAAGCCTTTGCCCCACGGCCCGCCGAGGTTGGCTGAAGTGACTTCCAGACCATCGGTTTCCGAGGCACCGTCTATCCCTGCATCCGCGTTGAGGCCAACCCGGAACGCACCGCGCACGGCGAATGGCGGTTCGGCATCCAGCAGCAGATAGCTGTCGTTGCCCTGGCTGGACACCACCAGATAGTCGCGCGCCGCGCTCTGATACAACGCCAGACCTTCGACATCGGCATGCAACGGGCCACCGACCTTGATCACACTGGCGAGGGTCGCAGGCTGATCGGCGCGGGCATCCACGGCCCAGACGCCGACATCCTCTTCACCAAGAAACAGGCGCTGACGCTGGTCGTCGGCGACACACCCTTCAGGCTGACTGTCGACTTTGAACTGGCGCACCAACTCGCCCTGCACCTTGCCGTTCGGCGCAGCGAGGCGGTATTGCAGGAAGGTGCCGTCCTTGTCGTTGGCGATCGCGTAGATCTCGCCGCTGGCCGGCTGGTACAGGCAAATGCCGTAGATGTCTTTGAGCGGCGTCGGCACTTCGCCGATGTCGCGCAACTCGCCACTGCGGCGGTCGATGGCGAACAGGCTGAGGCTGTTGTGATCGCGATGGCTGGCCACCGCCAGATCGACGGTCTGCTCGCCGAGTTTGAAGTTCGGTCGCACGTCGACGTTGTTCAAACGCCCAACCGGCAACTCCTGCACCAATTTGCCTTGCAGGTCATACACCAGCAGACCTTGCTTCTTGTTGGTGCCGAGCACGCGGCTGAGGGATGGCTGCTGCGGATGCACCCAGATCGCCGGATCGTCCGCCGCATCGCCCTGGCGTGCCACCGGGTCGCTCTGCACTTGCGCCGCGACGCTCGGCAGCACTGGCGGCAATGCCAACGGTGTCGCGCGCCAGTCGAGGTCGCCTTGATAGACACGGCCATCATCATCGTCGCGGATCAACACTTGCAGGCCTTTGGCGGTTTCGCGCAGGGCGAGGTTTTCCGGTTCTTTAAGGCCAGGCACAGGCAACGTTGCCTGCACCGTCCAGCGCTCACCCTGTTGCTGAAACAGATGCAATTGCGCAGCTTTCGGATCGAGGCCGACAATGCCGCCAGGCACCAGCGCGACGGCGCCCGCCTCGGCTTTGATCTGGCCGAACGGTTCACGCATGGCCACTGGCGAACGCGTTACATCGCCTTCAGCCCGCGCCGGGTAAGCCCACCAGCCGACATTCTCTTCATTGACCACCAACTGATGCGCGGCGTCATCGACCCGGCAGAACTTCGCCGACGGTGGCAGCGGCAAACCGCGCACCCGTTGCGCCTGCGCGTTCAGCTTCGCACCCTTGCCCACCAGCCATTGCTCGCCCTTGCCCTCCTCGCCCACCAGAAACACGAACAGGTTGTCGGCGTCATCGCGATACAGACACACGCCGTTGACCGCAAAATCCCGCGCGGGCAAATGCAGCGGCGTGCCCCAGGTGCGCTTGGCCGGGTCAAGCCCGACCACCAGTGCCTGCTGGTTGGCGTTGTCGAGGCTGGCCACCCACACCCGGCGATCATCGGCGCGACTGTCCAGACTGCTGAAAGAGCCCTTCAGGCGCGCCAGCTCCGCGCCTTGGTCATCGAGTAACAACAGGCCGTTGACGGGACTGACGCCCAAGCGCAGGTCACCCGGTAAAAAACTCAGTTCTTCAAGCGTCAGTTTCGGCGCCCAAGGGGTGAGCGTCAGGCTCGGTGTGGCGGCCAGCGTCTGGCCGGCAGCCAGCGCGATCAGTGCGCCCAACAGCCAATGTTTATGTCGCAGAGAAATACTCATGAACCGGCAGAATCCTTGTCGTGCATGGATCGACGGCGGCACCCGGCCGCCCTCCGAGGCTTAGAAGTGGGTGAAGGTCAGGCCGAGCTTGTAGGTCGGGCCGTACTCTTCGTACTGGCCGTTGTAGGAGCGGTGGCCGGTGGATACGAAGTACGGCTCGTCAGTGAGGTTTTGCGCCTCGAAGCTCAGTTGCAGGTTTTTGCTCAGCGAATAGCGCGCGCTGAAATCGACAAAGGTTTGCGCATCGACATGCAGGTCGTGGGCCTTGTCGTTGATCGAGGCCAACTCGTAGAGGTAGTCGGATTTGTAGTTGGCCGACAGGCGCAGGCTGACCTTGTCGTTCTCCCAGCCGAGCATCAGGTTGCCCACGGTGTCGGACTGGCTCGGCAGATCAATGCTGCGTTTGCGGTTGCGCCCGCTGGCCGCGTCGAAGCCTTCGATCTCGGCGTCAGAGCGGCTGAAGGTGGTGTTGGCACCCAGCAGCAAGCCGTTCCACGGCGCCGGCAGCCAGTCGAATTTCTGTGAGTAGGCCAACTCCAGGCCATAGAGTTTGGCGCTGTCGCCGTTGGCAAAGGTGTTCGCTTCGGAGAAATCGGTCCAGGCGCCCGTGCCGGCCAGGTCGGTGTTGTAGACGAAGTTCTTGATGTCTTTGTAGAACACGAACGCCGACACCGTACCGGCATGGCCCATGTAGTGTTCGATACCGAGGTCGAGGTTGCTCGACTCCAGCGGTTTGAGGTCCGGGTTGCCGAACGTTGCCTCGTCGTCATCAATGACAAAACCCGGCGCCAGTTGGCCAAAGGTCGGGCGCACCACGGATTTGGTCCACGCCGCGCGAACCTGGGTGTTTTTGTCCAGTTGATAGCGTGCGTGCAGGCCCGGCAGCCAGTGGTGGTAACGACGCTTGGTTTCGGTGGCCTCGAAGTCGCCGTCAGTGGCGCCAGTGCCTTTGGCTTCGAACTCGGTGCCCTCGTAACGCAGACCTGCGATGAAGCGCCAGTCGTCGATGTCGATCGTGTTCATCAGGTAGCCGGCGTTGATGTCCTCGCGCATCTTGAAGTCGTTGACGGTCGATTCGGTCTCGTCATAGAAGTCGTCGCGGTTGAGCCCGCCGATCAGGTTCTTGATCGCGCTGCCGCTGATGCCCGGCCCGAACTGGCCGAGACGATAATCCACCGAGCCCTTGGCGAAGCGGCTGAGGTTGAGTTGATCGTCGCTAAAGCCGAGGTCATCGAAGTCCTCGTAGACCCGGGCGTCGAGGTCGTTGTCCTTGTTGCGGCGGCTGACTTTGCCGCCGAACTTGACCTGAGACGCATAGCCGCTCAAGTCATAGTCACGGGCCAGATCCAGGCGCAGATTTTTCTCGGTGTCCTTGGTGTTCTGCTTTTCCCAGTCGACCTTGTCGAGGCTGAAGTTGTTGGCGTCGTAGAAGCCTTGGCCAATGATCGGCCGTGGCTTGTCGTTGCTGTAGAAACCGCTGTCGCTGAAATCGTCATTGCCCGCGAACGCCGCATTGGCGATGTGGCCGGGGCTGTCTTCGCTGGAGCGGCTGTAACCGGCCTGGCCGCTGAGGGTCCACAGCCCGAACATGCGTTCGCCGCCGAACACGTAGGACTGAATTTCCTGGGTTTCTTCGCGCTGCTTCAGTTTGCGTGAGCCTTCGGCATCGCCCAGTACGCCGGCGGCTTGCGGCTCGGCGAATTCGATGCTGGTGGAGTTGCGGGTTTCGCTGTCCTTGTAGCGGCTGTAGAGGGTGCGCAGGTAATAGCTGCTCAGGTCGTCGGGCTTGTAATCGAAGTTCAGACCGCCGCCGGTGCGTTCGCGGCTGATGTCGTAGTCACGCTGTTCGAACTCTTCCAATTGCGCACCGCGCTGGAAATCCCAGGCGCCGCCGGTTTCGACGTTGTCGGAACCGAAATCGCGCTTCTGCCAGCTCAGCGCGGCAGCCACACCGAAGTTGTCGATGCCGTCACCGAGGCTGAAACGGTCACTGATTGCGCCGGAAAATTTCGGGCTGGTCTGGTGGCTGTTCTTGTCGTAGCTGGCTTCGGTGCCGCCGGTATAGAACAGGCCTTTGTGATCGAAGGCCGAGAGGCTTCTGACGTCGACCGTGCCACCCAGCGAGTTGGCGTCCATGTCCGGGGTCAGGGTTTTGATAACCGACAGCGACTGCACCAGCTCCGAGGGCAACACATCGAGGGCTACGGCGCGGCGCTCGCTTTCCGGCGACGGCACCAGCGTGCCGTTGATGGTCACGCTGTTCAGGTCCGGCCCCAGGCCGCGCACGCTGACAAAACGCCCTTCGCCCTGATCACGTTCAACGCTGATGCCCGGCAAACGCTGCGCCGCTTCAGCGACGTTTTCGTCCGGCAACTGCGCCACGCCGTCGGCATGCACCACGCTTTCGATGCTGTCGGAGCGGCGCTGCTGCTTGAGCGCCGAGTCGATGCTGGCGGCCTGGCCGACGACTTCGACGTGCTCGACATTGGCGGTGGCGTCGGCGGCGTGCAGGCGCTCACTGGCCATCGCCATGGCCAATGCGGTCAGGGCGAAACTGAAGAGCCCGACGGTGCCGCTGCGCGGATGACTGCTGCGCTGGTACATGATTGTTCTCCCCCAAAGAGTCCGGTCAGGCCAGGCAAATGGCCCAGCAACTGAGAGGGCAAGCTAGGGGCGACGGATGACGCTTCTGTGACAGGACGTGGCGGCAGAGCCCGTAAACCCGGGGTTTCGCGGGTACTGCGGGGACAAATGAGCTGAAATGACCTCTTCAAACCACCATCGTCTCCTGTGGGAGCGAGCCTGCTCGCGAAGGCGGTGTGTCATTCACAATGCGTTTGCTGACCCACCGCCTTCGCGAGCAGGCTCGCTCCCACAGGGTCGGTGGTGTTTTGCGAAAAAAATCACCCGCCTCGATGAGCTGATTCGACCTCCCCACGCCGTCACCCGGCTGTCACAAACATCTGCTGTGCTGACGCGCATTGCTTCTTCGCCAAAGGATCGCGGCCATGTTCTCAGTGCTCAAACCTCACCGTTGGAAACTCGCTGCACTGCTGCTGGCGGCCAACCTCGGTCTGCTTCTGCATCTGGCCTGCGGCGACCTGAAGTCATTCAGTGAATGGGTCTGGCTGGACATCATCGGCGAAGGCGGCTCGGCGCTGTTGGCACTGGTCTGGCTGGGGCTGGTACTGAAAAGCCGTCCGGCCGGGCGCGTGACCAATTACCTGGCGCTGGGCCTGAGCTGCATCTTCTTTTCCTGGTGGATCGACAGCCTCGACGAATTCATCCGCCTGCCCGACAGCATCACCTGGGATCACTGGCTGGAGTCGGGGCCGATGCCGGTGGGCATGATTCTGCTGACCATCGGCATCTATCACTGGCACCGCGAACAACTGGCGATCAGCGCGCAAATGGAAAAACGCGAGCGGCTGTTCCGCGAGCATCGGCTGTTCGACAAGCTCACCCCGCTGGGCGGTGCCGACTATCTCAAGCGGCAACTGGCCGACAGCCTTGGCGAGAGCATCGCGCACCAGCAACCGCTGTCATTGCTGGTGCTGGATCTGGACAACTTTGCCGCGATCAATCAGGCCTACGGACATGCCGAGGGGGACGCGGTGTTGCAGGCCCTCAGCCATTTGCTGCTGCTCAATCTGCGCCGTCAGGATTTGCTCTGCCGATTGGCCGGTGATCGCTTTGTGGTGTTGCTGCCAAACACCGGCGAGCGTCAGGCGCAACTGCTCGCGCAAGAGCTGCAAGCCGCCGTACACGCCCTGGCGCACAAGACCCGACAGCATGGCGAACGCCTGCAACTGGCGGCCAGCACGGCGGCGGTCATGGCCCTGGACGAGACGCCCGAAGTGCTGCTCAAACGCCTAAACCTGGCACTGGCCCGCGCCAAATCGCCCTTAGCCAAAAGCGCCTGAGGCCGACCATGACCGTTAAATCCACTTGGTACGAAGCCGACAGTCGCTTCATCCCCGGGCATTACCAACCCGCGACATTGATCGATCTGGCCCTGTCTCGCGATATCGACAGCCATCGTCTTTTGCGCGGTACAGGCCTGTTCCATGAAGACATTCTGGCCGGCCAGACGCGCCTCAGCCCGCAGCAGTTTCTCGGCCTGATCGACAATAGTCGCCGCTTGCTCGACGCCGATGACAGCAGCTTCCTCTTCGGCCAGCGCTTGCTGCCCGGTCACTACGGCGCCGCCAGCCACGCCTTGCGTCACGCGCAAAACCTGCATCAGGCGCTCGATACGCTGGTCCAGCAACAAGCCCTGCTCAGCCCCTTGATGACGCCGCGCCTGCTGCTGGATGAGCGCTTTGCGTACGTCTATTGGCTGGACAGTTGCGGTGCCGGCGAACAATGGCGGTTTTTGCTGGAAGCGGGCATGACGTCTCTGGTGGCCATGAGTCAGTGGCTCAGCGGCGAACGTCTGCCATGGGAATGCAGTTTCAGCCATGCCGAGCCGCGTTACGTCGAACAATATTGGGTGCATCTGGGCGAGCAGACTCAGTTCAAACGCCCGCTGGACTTGATGCGCATTCCCCGCGAGTTTCTCGCCCGGCCCTGGCCCGACGCCTCGGCGACTGCCGGCCAGGTCGCCCGTCAGGAAGCCGTGCGGCAGATCGAGCAACTGGGGTTTGCCGAAAGCTTCACCGATTGCCTGTACCGCCACTTGCAAGATCAAGTCCGCCAGCCGCCGAGTCTGGAACAAGCCGCGCAGGCATTCGCCATGAGCCCGGCCACCCTCAAACGCAAACTGCAAAAACACGACACCGGGTTCCAACAACTAGTGGATCTGGTGCGCAAACACGTCGCGCTGTACCTGTATCAGGTCAAAGGACTGAGCAACGAGGAAGTGGCCGATTACCTGAGCTTCAGTGATCCGGCGAACTTCCGGCGCTCCTTCAAGCGCTGGACCGGCAGCACACCGAATCTCATCCGCCAGTTGTTCGGCAGCCATTGATCCTGCGCATGACCTGAAGTCACTGCTGGGGCGCCACGACCCGAAACTTGATGGCGATGTCCTTGGACACCACCGTGTCCGCCCACTCCCCCACGCCGAGGCCAAACTCGTCGCGTTTGAGCAGCAACTCACCGTCGAAAATGCCGATGACGCTGTCCGGCTTCAACTCCACCGGCACTTGCACCTCACGGGTGATGCCTTTGAGAGTGAGCTGGCCGGCGACCAGGTAGCGGTTTTCGGCCACTTGCGTGAAATGACTGGATTCGAATAGCGCCACGGGGAATTGCTGCGTGTCGAACCACGCCGGTTTCACCAATTCAGTGTTGGCGTCTTCACTGCCGGCGTCGATGCTGCTGAGGTCGATGCGCAACGTGGTGCGGGCGCTGGCGAGGTTATCGGTGTCGAAGTCCAGGGTCGCATCGAACTTGCCAAAGGTGCCATACATCCGCGAGCCCATCTGGTTGTAGGTGAAACTGATCTGGCTGGCGGTGGTGTTGACGCGGTTGTACTCGACAGCCTGCACGGCAGGGGTGGCGCACAGGTAAAACGCGACAGCCAGCAGCAATCGGATCGACATGGAATTTCTCCGGGCAGCGCTGCCGTCGAGGGACTTGGTTGACTTAAGCAAACAACCGGCGGTTACGCCACCTCGCCGCCGTGCGAGGACGTCGCGCCATACCTGACACCGCGTCGCAGCCGGTGACGAAGCGCCAGCACCGGGCGCTCGACGTAGTAATACGAAACGCAGCTCAACAGCAACGACAGCATCAATACCGTAATAACCCTTTGAGCGTCGTAATCAGCCGGCCAGAGAGCATACAGGGCGTACATCACCACAAAGTGGTTGAGAAACACGCCGTAGCTGATGTTGCCTAGAAACTCGTCCATCCAGCGGGACTTGAGCCTGCTCAACAGGTAAACGGCCGGGACACCCAACGCTATCCCCAGAGTCACCTCTGCGTTGTTGGGTCGGCGCTCGATCACTCCCGCCATGATGGCCACGAATATCAGGGCGGCCACCCCAGCGGTGCTGGCAGCGATGACCATGCCCCTGGCCCGCGCGCCATACAAATAACTACCGCAGAGAAACATGAACAGTGCGCCCGGCAACAATCGATAGCCGTAGATATCGGTGTCGATGTAGCCGAGGCACGCCACTAGAAAAACGCTGACAGATAAGACGAACGCAACGCCTCGCAGCCTGAAGATGAGCAGAAACGGAATCAGCAGGTAGAAACAAACCTCCAATCCCAACGACCACGCTGGAGGCAGAATCCATGTGCTGGCAACTCCGAACATATAGAAACCCAGTGGCACGATGGCAAGACTGCTGGCGATCCGCGAGAACGTCAGTTCAGCCGCCTGCCCGGTTCCGGGCAAGAGCCAGTAAATGACCGCGCAGGACATGCCGAAATACAACAGGAACTGGGGATACAGTCTGAGCGCTCTATCCAGATAAAACAGGCTGATTTTCTCTGGCGTGTGGTAATTGCGCTCAATCAGCGAAGTCATCACAAAACCGCTGATGATCAGGAAAGAAATGACGGCGACCACCCCGGGATTAAGCCCAGCGATGGTCTTGCCCATATGAGACACGGCGACCAGAACGGCCAACAGCAGTCGAAAAGCCCCCACCTACAACCTCGAACGTTCTTATATTTGTGCTGCGTAACCTACGACGCTTTGCTCCGCGAAAACAGAGTTTTCTGCTCCCGCATGGATCAAACCAGCCGCTCGATCTTCTGATGCTGCCAGACCAGTTTGTAATACAGAGTCTGCAACACCAGCATCCCGAGATACGCCACCGGAAACGCCATCCACACACCCTGCAAACCATACTGGCCATCCAGCCAATACGCAGCCGGCAACTGCACCCCGACTACACAAATGATCGCAATCACCACCGGCACCAACACCGTGCCGCTGGCGCGCATGATGCCGCCGATGATCGCCTGGAAGCCGAACACCAACAGACTCCACAACATGATGTGCAGCAGATGCTCGGCCATCGCCCGGGTCGACTCTTCGGTCAGGAACAGGCCGAGCAACCAGTGCGACAACAGATAGCCCAGCACGATCAGGCCGCCGGTCAGGCACACATTGATCAACAGACCGGTGCGCAGAATCGGCCCCATCCGTTCCAGCCTCCCTGCCCCGATGGCCTGCGCCCCGAGGATAGAAGCGGTGATCGCAATCGACAGCGCCGGGAACTGCACATAGTTGACGATCTGCGTCACCGCGCCATACGCCGCTGTCGCTTGCGAGCCGTGCTGGTTGACCAGGGCCAGAATCACCAGCTCTGAAAGTGACAAGACAATCATCTGCACGCCGGTCGGCAGGCCGATGCGCAGCACTTTGCCAAGAATCGCGCCGTCGAAGCGCAGCGCCGCAAAAAACTCCCGGTCCGGCGCCAGCGGATGGCCCTTGCGAATCAGCCGCCACGAAAGCCACGCCATCGCCGCCAGGTTACCCGCGAGCCCCGCATACGCCGCACTCTGAATCCCCAGTTGCGGCAGGCCGAACCAGCCGCGAATCAGCGCCGACGTGAGTGCCAGCCCGACACAGGTCGACACCACCAGCGCCAGCAACGGCGACAGCGTGTCACTCACTCCGCGCAGTAGTTGCGTGAACAATACAAACACCAGCAGCGACGGCAGAATCCACATCATCACATGGGCATAGGCCACCGCATCGTCCAGAACATCCGCCGGCGTCCCCAACCCCGTCAACGCCTGTCGCGCGAACACACTGCCCAACACCGCCGCCACCAAGCCGATCAATACCCCCAGCAACAGCGTCGCCCCGGCAATCGCCTTGACCAAGTGCGGCTCGCGCGCACCCCACGCCTGACCGATCAACACCCCTGCACCCGCGCCGAGGCCAATCACCAGGGCGATGAAAAAGAACACCACGGGAAACATCCCCGATACCGCCGCCAGCGCCTGGATGCCAAGCATCTGGCCGATGTAGATGCTGTTGACCGTGCCCGACATCGATTGCAGAAAGTTGGACAGCACCATAGGCGCCAGGAACAGCAGGTAGGTGTGCCAGAGGGGTTTGCTGACGCTGGGGGTTTGCATTGAATAGAGGTCCATCTCGACGGCGGGAGGGCTTATGAAGGATAGCTTCGGTGAGTTGGGGACAGGGTGCAATTAACATTTCAGGTGGGTGTTGATTGTTGCGTTCATCGTCTGAGTGACGGCCATGGATGTGTAGGTGACCGCTCGTAGCTGTGGTAAACAACAGCCCATTACAATCTCAGCCATTGAGGCTCTGTTCATGCCCCAATCTCGAAAACTACTGACCAGCACCCTTCTTGCTTTGTTCGCCTGCACCGCTCAAGCCGCCTCGCCCCCTCCAGCACCTGAGGCGCTGAAACCGTTGCTGGAAACACTGAACGAACGCCTGAACATCGGCGATCTCGTCGCGTTGACCAAATGGGACAGCGGCAAGCCGATCCAGGACAGCCCCCGCGAGGCGCAAGTCATCGCCAGTGCCCGCACGCTGGCCGCCGAGCGCAAGCTCGACCCGGAAGATGTAGCGCAATTGATCGCCGCGCAAATGGAGGCCAACAAACTGGTGCAATACGGTTTGCTCGCGCAGTGGCAAGCGGCGGGCGCCGCACCCGACACGCAGCGTCCTGACCTGGGCAAGCAGATCCGCCCGCGCCTGGATGAGCTGCAAACCCGGTTGCTTGCGCAATACGCCGACTTCTTGCCTTATCGCCATGACCCGAATTGCCCGGTCTGGCTGGCGAAGGCGCGCACGGGTCTGACCCACGATGTGTTGCATGAGCTGGCATTGGTGCGCGCCACTGGTGAGTTGTGTGTTCGGGCGGTGAAGGGGCTTTGAGCGCAGTGAAGATCAAAAGATCGCAGCCTGCGGCAGCTCCTACCTTGGATACACGTGGGTTTGCTATACATCATCGGCGTCGATGTTCACCATCACGTCAATGAAGTTCTCATAAAAAATCCGCGGCGTAAGATCGGCTCCATACCAACCAACAACACCCCGGAGCACACGATCATGAAACGCCAAACCCTTCTCAGCGTCGCTTTCTCGGTTTTCGCAGTTAACGCTTTTGCCGCAACCCCGACTCACACCATGGTCGCTGAAGGCGGCTCGGATCGGTTGATTGAAAGTCGTGTGGCTGAGGGCGGTTCGGATCGTCTGATCGAACGCCGTGTTGCCGAAGGTGGCTCCGATCGTCTGATCGAACGCCGTGTTGCCGAAGGTGGCTCCGATCGTCTGATCGAACGCCGCGTTGCCGAAGGTGGCTCCGATCGTCTGATCGAACGCCGCGTTGCCGAAGGTGGCTCCGATCGTCTGATCGAACGCCGCGTTGCTGAAGGTGGCTCTGATCGTCTGCAAGAACGCCGTGTTGCCGAAGGTGGCTCTGATCGTCTGATCGAACGCCGTGTTGCCGAAGGTGGCTCCGATCGTCTGATCGAACGCCGCGTCGCATGAATCAATAGCTCTACCGCAGTCCCCCAGAAAAGCCCGGCCTGATCAGCCGGGCTTTTTTGCGCCCGCAGTTTCGACGCGTTTCATGAACTACGTCGCTGGCAGCCCATCGACAATGTCGCATACCATGGCGCCACTCAAATAAAGACAGACATCGCCCATGCTCAAAGCCAGTCTGCGCAGCCACCTGACCCTGTGGTTCGCCGGTTTGTCCCTGCTGACGCTACTGAGCGTGGGCTTCTATGTCGGGCATATCGCCACCGAACAGATGAAACAGGCCAGCGGCAATGCGCTGTTGAATACCGCACGGTCGGCGGCGACGCTACTGGGCGAGCAGTTACGTGAACGGCAGCTTGAGGTTTATATGCTCAGCCGGGCGCCACATCTGGAGCGTGGCGATCTGGATAACCCGGCGATACTGAAGTCGATGCAACTGCGCACCCAGGCCCGCAACGAGTATGCGTGGATGGGGGTGACCGATGCCAAAGGCCAGGTGCATCAAGCGGTGAATGGTTTGCTGGTTGGTCAATCTGTACAAGCGCGCCCCTGGTTTCAGTCCGGATTGCGCGGCGAATACACCGGCGATCCCCATGAAGCCGTGCTGCTGGCCAAGTTGTTGCCGGGTACGCCCAATGGCGAGCCGTTGCGTTTCATCGATTTTGCCGCACCGATTCATGACGCCGAAGGTCAGGCGATCGGTGTGCTGGGCGCACACGCGCACTGGAGTTGGGTGACACGCATTGTCGAATCGGCAGCGTTTTCACATAAAAACTCCTCGCCGGATATCGAGGCACTGATCATCGATCACGACGGCAAGGTGCTGTACCCGGAAGCAATGATGGGCCAGCAACTGGCGGCTGGTGATTCGGCGTTGCCGGGCTGGTCGGTGGGTAACGGCTATCTGACCAGCATGGTGACCGTACCAACGCCATCGGGCACCGCGCTATCGTGGTCGATTGCCGTCCGTCAGCCACTGGAAACCGCGCTGCAACCGGCGCGCCTGCTGCTCTACAAATTGCTGTTCCTGGGCGTGTTCGCAGCGGTGGTATTCGCCTTGGTGGGGTATTACCTGGCGCTGTACCTGAGCCGTCCGATCGAACAACTCGTCCGCTCGGCCAGGCAGGTTCAGAACAATCAGCCCGGCGCGCACTTCCCGCTTCAGCATCCGGTGCGGGAGATTGCTCAGCTCGGCCAGTCGATTGATGCGATGACGCAATCGCTGCTCGGCAAGGAACGCGAACTGCAAGAAGCCAATGCTTCGCTTGAGGCCACCGTGGCGCAACGCACCGCCGCGCTCATGCAGGCGAACGCAGAACTGTTGAGTCTGGCGACTCACGATGCCTTGACCGGCGTCTACAACCGCCGTCGCTTCGACGAAAAACTCACAGAATACAGCCTGCTGTCCCGGCGCACGGGGCGCCCTTTTGCCCTGCTGCTGATCGACGCCGACCACTTCAAACGCATCAATGACACTCACGGTCACGCGGTGGGTGATGATGTACTGCAACAGTTGGCGCAGTTGATTCAAACCAACCTGCGCACCACCGACTTCGTGGCGCGCTACGGCGGTGAAGAGTTCGCCGTACTGCTGCCGGAAATCGCCCAACCGGATACCCCGGAAGTGGTCGCCGAGAAGATTCGCTCAGCGGTTGCCGATGCGAACTTCCCTGGCATCGGTCAGGTGACGGTGAGCATCGGCGTCGGCCTGGCGGATCCGGCGGACAACAACCAGACAGCGCTGATCAAACGTGCCGATCAGCAGCTGTATCAGGCGAAAGCTGCGGGTCGTAATCAGGTGGCTAGCAGCGTTTAACGTGCAGCGCCGCCCCCCCCTGTAGGAGCTGCCGAAGGCTCGGGCCGCGATCGGACGATGTTTTGATCTTGATTTAAAAAAACAAAGTCAAAAGATCGTCCGATCGCGGCCCGAGCCTTCGGCAGCTACAGGGATCGTCAGGTGTTGGTTTTGAGTTTGGTCCACAACCGCGTCGTCAGCCGCGCAATCTTCGCCGGCAGTTCTTCCACGGTGAACAACTTCTCCATCACCGCTTTCGGCGGATAAATCGCCGAATCGCCCTTTACGTCCGGGTTCAGGAACTCACTGGCCGCCGCGTTAGGGTTGGCGTAGTGGATGCTGTTGCTGATGTTGGCGATTACCTTGGGTTCGAGCAGGTAGTTCATGTAGGCGTAGCCGTTCTTCTCATGGGGCGCGCTTTTTGGCATGACCATCATGTCGAACCACAACGTCGTGCCTTCGTCCGGGATCGAGTAAGCGATGTCGATGCCGTTCTTCGCTTCTTTGGCACTCGCCGCAGCCTGGACAATGTCGCCGTTGAAGCCGATCACCGCGCAGACGTTGCCGTTGGCCAGATCGCTGATGTATTTCGAAGCGTGAAAGTACTGAATGTGCGGACGGATTTTCAGTAAGGCCTGCTCAGCCTTTTTGTAATCGTCCGGTTCGTGACTATGCGGTGGCAGGCCCAGATAGTTGAGGGTGATCGGCAGCACTTGGGTCGGGTTATCAATGAATGCCACACCACACTGACTGAGTTTTTTGATGTTCTCTTCATCGAACAACATCTTCCACGAGCGAGTGATATCAGTGTTGCCGAAAATCGCCTTGATCTTCTCGACGTTGTAACCAATGCCGGCGGTGCCCCACATGTAGGGATAGCCGTATTGATTACCGGGGTCGTTGACTTCAAGTTTCTGCATCAACAGCGGATCGAGGTTTTTCCAGTTCGGCAGCTGCGCCTTGTCCAGTTTCTGGATCGCTCCGGCCTTGATCAGGCGCGAGAGAAAGTGGTTCGACGGACTGACCACGTCATAACCGGTATTGCCGGTCATCAACTTCGACTCCAGCACTTCGTTACTGTCATGGATGTCGTAAGTGGTCTTGATGCCGGTGGCCTGGGTGAAGTTGGCCAACGTGTCCGGGGCGATGTAGCTATTCCAGTTGGAGATGTTGATGGTTTCTTCGGCATAAACGGATACCGATGTAGCCGCGAGTACGACCGTCAGAGAAAGTGGATGGATGCGCATGTTCTATCACCTGTGTTGAGTGGCTTTTGTTCTTGTGCGATATGCGGAAAATTCAGATTTCAGTTCTGGCCCTGACCGCCTCCACGCGCATGCGAAGCATGGCACCGATATCGAAGAAGGGGCGCGGCGGTAGCCAACCGGGCTCGGCCCGCTGCATCACCGATTGCAGCAATGGCGAATCGACGCCCGAGGCCAGCTCCGCCAACAACCGGCCCCACAACGTCCCGCGCGCCACGCCGGAACCATTGCAGCCCGCCACGGCAAACACGCCCTCTTCGACCCGGTCGAAATACGCCTGGCCGCTGCGGCTCGCGCTCAAATGGCCGGTCCAGGTGTACTGAATGTCTTGCTCGCCGAGGAACGGAAAACGCCGTTGCAGTCCGCGAACATGGTGCTGACGGCGTAGCGCGAGTTCGCTGTTGGAAAGATCGCGAGTGCGGTATTCGGCGGTGTTGCGGATCATCACCCGGCGATCCGGAGTCAGCCGCACCGTGGCGCCGAGGGGCCGGGTCGACAACACCCCCCAAGGCTCCACCGCGCCGATGGCCTGAAATTCCTGATCGCTGAGCGGCCGCGTGAGACTGGCGCTGAGTTCCATCGGGAACGTCGCACTGTCGGCAATGCCGACCCGGGGAATGAACGCGTTCAGGCAGACCAGAATCTGTTTGGCTTCGATGCTGCCATCCATCGTATGGGCGCGCAGCCGTCCCTGGCTCAGGCGCTCGATACCGGTGATGTCCGTGTTTTCGTAAACCGTGATGGTGTCCGGCAATGCGTTGAGCAAACCTTTCACATATTTGGCCGGTTGCAGCAATGCGTTGCCGTGGCCGCACCAGATCGCCGCTTCGTAGTGGCGAGTGCCAAGTTTCTGCGCAAGGGCCGCGCCTTGCACAAACTCTGCGCGGGCGCCGAGGGCGCGCAGCGTCGCCAATTTGGCATCGACATGGTCGAGCTTGGCCCGGTCGTTAACGGCGAAGTAGTAGCCGCTGTCGCGAAAATCGCAGTCGATCGCATGGCGAGTGATCCGCTGGCGCACTTCTTCGCTGGCCGCACGGGAAATCATTGTGTCGACTTCAAACCCGGCGAAACCCTGAGCGCCGATCAACTCGCTTTGTGCAGGATGTTCATGGGCCACGACAAAACCCGAATTGCGCGCCGAAGCACCTTGAGCTGCCCGCTGCCGATCAACCACCACAATGCGCGCCTGAGGATGCATTTCGGCGAGGGTATGCGCGGCACTGAGGCCGGTGATCCCGGCGCCGATGATCAGCCAGTCGGCTTTTTGCGCACCACTCAGGCGACCGCGATCCGGCGAGCTGCCAGCCTGCGCGATCCAGCCACATACGTTTTCCATGCACCACCTCATTCGACTGTCGTTCTGCGCCTTGCTTCTGCCTGGCGTTCATGCGTGAATCGCATGCGCCGATGGAGAAATCTGCCGCTAGAGCTAGAATCTATAAGGTCTTTGCCGGACCGACCAACGCTATAAAATCATCGAGCCATTCTGAAAACGCATGGATAAAATTCGCCACGTTCCCTCACTGCAAGCCATGCAGGCGCTCGTGGAAGTCGCCGGTTGCGGCAGCTTCACCACCGCCGCGCAAAAGCTATGCCTGACCCAAAGCGCGGTGAGCCGACAGATCCAACAACTGGAAAGCCACTTCAATGTCGCTCTGTTCATCCGCACCAGCCGCAACCTGCACCTGACCCCGGAAGGCGAACAAGTGCTGGCCAGCGCCCGCAGCATCCTTGATCAATTGAAAACCCTTGAAGAACGCCTCGCCCCCCAAAAGCGCCCATTCCGCATCCGCATGCATGTGTCACTGGCGGTGCGTTGGCTGCTGCCGAAACTCAGCGACTTTTATCTGAGCCATCCCGAGGTGTCGCTGGCGATTGAAACCGTCGCCACCGAAGTCGTCGAACCGGGCAATGACAGTGACGCCTACATTCTTTATCTGCCGCAGCCGTCGACCGACCCGGATTGCCTGACGCTGTTCGAAGAAACGCTGGTGCCGGTGTGTTCACCCAATCTGGCAAACGCGCCGCGCTCGGTAGAGGAGTTGCTGCGTTTTGCCTTGCTGCATCGTTCGGCGGATCGCCAGGCATGGATCGAATGGCTGGCCGCGAATGACGGCAAACCGCTGGAGGATTACCGGCACATTCCGTTCAACCTGGATGAGTTGGCACTGGATGCGGCGGCGCGGGGATTGGGCGTGGCAGTGACGGACATGACGCTGGCGGCGGAGTCGCTCGAGCGCGGGATATTGGTGGTGCCGTTTGGTGAGCCGTTAAGAACTGGGGGGATTTATTCGCTTTGTCCGCAGCCTTCGGCGGCATCGCACCCGCAATGCACACTGGTGATGCGCTGGTTTGCCGAGCAGGCCATGAACCCAATTGCCCTGTAGGCGCTGCCGCAGGGGATCGAGCGGGTTGTTATTGCGGAAACGTCTGCAGATACGCCAGCAGATTTTCGAGTTTTTCCTCATCACTCAGCCCCCAGAAAATCATCCGCGTGCCCGGCACCACGCCTTTTGGATCTTTCAGGTAAGCCTTCAGCGTTTCGTGATCCCACGTCACTCCTGAATTCTTCATCGCATCGGAATACACGTAGTTCGCCGAGATCCCGGCTGGCCGACCGATGATGCCGTTGAGTTGCGGGCCGAACCCCGGACGCGCGGACTCGCCGACTTGATGGCAGCCGCCACACAGACGCGGAAAGATTTTTGCGCCGGCCTCAGGGTCACCTGCGGCGTTCACGGCGGTGCTGACCAGGCCAGTAGTGAGGATCAGGGCGAGGGACAGTGAAGCGGTGTTTTTCATCTAGGGTTCCGGAACGGCAGGAATCGGGCGGCGCAAGAGTAGCACTTTGGTTTACAGGTAAGCGCCGACGACTTTTCTGACGGTGATCAACGCCTGACGCAATACCTCCATGTCCACCGACCCCAGCGCCAGCCGAATCGCATGCGGCACGTGCGTCGCCACCGAAAACGGTTCGGCGGTGGTGACTGAAATCTGTTGCTGCATCAACTCCACGACAATCTGATCGGCGCGTACGTCTTCCGGCAGCGGTAGCCACAAAAAGTACGAGGACGGGTGAGTGATGCAGGGCAATCCGTGGAGCAATTCGGCGGCCATTGTCTGGCGGGCTCGCGCATCATTACGTTTTTGCTCCTCAAGCTGAGTGACGGTGCCATCATCGAGCCAACCGCAAGCAATCGCCGTCATTATTCCGGGGGTGTTCCAGGTGGTGGCGCGGATGATGCGCTCCAGCGCCGGCACCATGAGCGCAGGCGCCGCGATGAAACCGACGCGCAGACCAGTGGCGATATTCTTGGAAAGTCCCGACACGTAAACCGTGCGCTCCGGCGCCAGGTCGACCAACGTTCGCGGTGGGTTTTCCACCAGAAAGGCGTAGGCCGCGTCCTCAATGATCGTCAGATCATGCCGACGGGCAATCGAGACCAGTTGCTCGCGCTGCTCAAGAGGCATGACCCAGCCCAGCGGATTGTGCAGAGTCGGCATGCTGTACACGGCGCGCACCGAGCGGCTGCAGCAGAGTTTGTCCAACGCCGCCAGATCAGGCCCTTGCTCGTTGATCGGGATCGCCACCACTTCCAGATGCAGCGCTTCGGCCAGCACTTTGAACCCGGAATAGGTCAGCGCATCCGCCGCAATCACATCACCCGGTTTGAGCAGCGCCATCAACGCAACCGCCAGCCCTTGCTGGGCGCCGTTGACGATGAGCACTTGCTCGGCCTCGACGCTAACGCCGCGGCTCAGCAAATGACGCGCGACCGAAGCGCGCTCATGCTGGCGGCCGGCGTGGGGTTGATAGCGCAGCAGCGATTCCAGGTCCCCGGACAACGCCAATTGCCGCAACGCCGTACGCAATAGATCAGCCTGACCGGGCAATGACGGGTAGTTGAAATTGAGATCGATCATGCCGACCGCCACGTCCTTCTGATCAATGCCCTGCCCTGGCGACAACAAGGTTTCCCGCACAAACGTGCCGCGCCCGGTTTCGCCGCTGACCAGGCCCATCGCCTCCAGCTCGGCGTACACCCGCGAGGCGGTGACCAGCGCCAGCCCTTCCCTTGCTGCCAGTTCTCGATGAGTCGGCAGTCGCGTGCCGGGGGCCAGGCGTCCAGAGCGAATGTCCGTCGCATAGGCATCGACAAGGGTCTTATAGCGGGAGCGCGGCATGTAGGGATGTATCCATGACAATTTTTTGATTGTGCTGATTCTCGGCCGCAGGATGGCAGCAACGCAACCCCACCTTTGAGCGTGACCTCGTATGGAACGGACATCAAACCTGACAAACCCGGCTCTCGAAAAAACCAGCGGCTGGATCAACGGCTTTATCGGTGTGGTGATCTTCAGCGGCTCGCTGCCGGCCACCCGTCTGGCGGTGCTGGAGTTCGACCCGGTGTTTCTCACCGTTGCGCGCGCGGCCATCGCCGGGGTGTTGGCAGTGATTCTGTTAGGGCTGTTTCGTGAACGGCGTCCGGCGCGCAACCAGTGGCTGTCGTTGTTCATCGTCGCGATGGGTGTGGTGCTGGGCTTTCCATTGCTGACGGCGTTGGCGCTGCAACACGTGACGTCGGCACATTCGATTGTGTTTGTAGGATTGCTGCCACTGGCGACGGCGATTTTTGGCGTGTTGCGTGGCGGTGAACGTCCGCGAGCGGTGTTCTGGTTTTTTTCGGTGCTGGGTAGCGCATTGGTGGTTGGGTTCGCCTTGTCGCAGGGGCTGACCGCTTCGCCCACCGGTGACTTGCTGATGCTCGCGGCGATTCTGGCCTGCGGCCTCGGTTATGCCGAAGGCGCAAAACTGTCGCGCACTCTTGGTGGCTGGCAGGTGATCTGCTGGGCGCTGCTGTTGTCGCTGCCGCTGATGGCGCTGCTCAGCCTGTGGCTGGCGCCCGCCTCGTTCAACCACATCAGCCTGTCGGCATGGCTGTGCCTGGCTTATGTGTCGCTGTTCAGCATGCTGATCGGGTTTGTGTTCTGGTATCGCGGACTGGCGCAGGGCGGGATCGCGGCGGTTGGGCAACTGCAGTTGCTGCAACCGTTTTTCGGCCTGGCACTGGCGGCGACGTTGCTGCATGAACAGGTCAGCGTCGGCATGCTCGCGGTAACGCTGGGGGTGATTCTGTGTGTGGCGGGAGCGAAGAAATTTGCGAAATAAGACTCAGGCTCCAGCCTTCCATTCGCGGGGGCTTAATCCGGTCTTGCGCCGAAATGCCCGGGCCAGCGCCGAAGGGCTTTCGTAACCGACTTCTTCGGCGATCAGCGCAATCGGCTTGCCCTCGCGCAGGCGTTTTTGCGCGAGGCTGACCCGCCAGCTCAGCAGATAATCCGCCGGGGGCTGGCCGACGACGCGACGAAACTGTTCGGCAAATCCGGCACGTGAAAGGTTGGCCACTGTCGCCAGATCGGCCACGCTCCACGCTTTCGCTGGTTGTTCATGCATCAGATTCAAGGCGCGAGACAGGCGTGGATCGGCCAGCCCGGCCATCATTCCCGGTTGTTGATCACGACGGCTGATGAGGTGACGCAACAGCAGAATCACCAGCAATTCGAACAGCCGATCCATTACTGCCACGCGCCCGCAATGACCTTCGAAAGCTTCCTTGAACAGCCATTCCAGGGTGCTGTTCAATTCCGGGATTTCGCTGAGTTTGAGCACCAGATAATCCGGCAGCGCCGCCGCCAGAGCATTGCCCGAACCGCCATCAAACGTCAGCGATGCGCAGACCAGTTTCGTCTTCATGGCCTCATCGGCCACCATGCGATGGGCAAAGGGTCTGGGGAAGAAAATCAGTGCGGGCTCATCAAGTCGGATCTCGCGCTGATTGCCCGGCTTGAGCAGCAACTCGCCAGCTTGCAACAGATGCACATGACCATTCTGCTCGCCCTCATGAACGCTGACGCCGCAAAAGTCGCCGCTGTGAAAAGTGCCTGCATGTACAGCGAAATGGCTGAGCAAGGTGGAAAGGCGATCCATGGGCGACTCCCGAGCGAATATCTGGACGATCTGTCGCATATCCTCGACGATCCGCAGCCAAAGCACCAGACGCGCTGATTAACATTAACTCCATCGCCGGCGCACTTCGCGCCCGTCTTTCGGAGAATCACCATGAGCCGCATCAACGCTATCAGCCTCGAATCCGCCACCGACGCCACCCGCCCAGCGCTGGAAGGCGTGAAGAAGAAAATCGGCTTCCTGCCCAACGTGTTCAGCACACTGGCCAAGGCACCGGTCGCCCTTGAAACCTACCTGCAAGCCTCGACGATACTCGGTAAAACGTCGCTGAGCGCCAAGGAGAAAGAAGCGGTTTACCTCGCCACGTCCCAGGTCAACGGTTGCGATTACTGCCTGTCGGCCCACACGTTCTTCGCAAGCAAGGCCGGGCTGTCAGCGCAGGACATCCTCGCGGCACGTCAGGGCGAACTCAACGCCTACGCCGCCCTTGCCCAGCAAATCACCCAAAGCCGCGGCCACTTGAACGACGAGCAGATCGCCGCCGCCCGCGCTGCCGGGATCGATGACACGAAGATCATTGAGGTGATAGCGCTGGTGGCGGTGCAGTCGCTGACCAACTACCTGAACAACGCGGCGCTGACCGATATCGACTTTCCGGCGATTTGAAACCTGGCCACACACAAAACCAATGTGGGAGCTGGCTTGCCAGCGATAGCGGAGGGTCGATCGACATCGATGTCGACTGATCCAACCTCATCGCTGGCAAGCAAGCTCCCACAGGGATTAGGTTGCTACTGCAAGGGCGTTTAATCGTGATCAACGCCCGCGCGTTTTAACAACTTCTTGCAACGTTCCGACAGATGAAACACCTGCAAATGCTTGCCAGCCTTCTCATAGCGTTCACGCAAGGTTTTCAGCGCGGCGATGGCCGAGTAATCGACAAAGCTCAGATGCCGGCAATCCAACGTCACCCGCGCCGGGTCATTGGCCGGGTCGAACCGGTTGAGAAACGGCGTGGTCGAGGCGAAGAACAACGTGCCGTGCAGCCGATAGAGCTTGCTGCCATCGGCTTCCAGATGCTCATCGGCATACAGTTCACGCGCCTGTTGCCAGGCAAAATTCAACGCAGCGATGATGATGCCGCACAGCACAGCGGTGGCCAGATCGGTGAACACGGTGATGGTGGTCACAGCGATGATCACCAGCACATCGTTGAGCGGCACTTTGTTCACCACGCGCAACGAGGCCCAGGCGAAGGTCTGCTGCGACACTACAAACATCACACCCACCAGCGCCGCCAACGGAATACGCTCGATCAGCGGTGACAGAAACAGGATGAACAGCAGAATCAGCACGCCAGCCACCACGCCGGACAGACGCCCGCGCCCGCCGGAACTCAGGTTGATCACGGTCTGGCCGATCATTGCGCAACCGCCCATGCCGCCGAATGCGCCGCAGACCATGTTTGCCGCGCCGAGCGCCACGCACTCGCGATCAGGGTAGCCACGGGTTTCGGTGATTTCGTCGGTGAGGTTGAGGGTCAGCAGGGTTTCCAGCAGACCGACCAGCGCCATCAGAATCGCGTAAGGCGCGATGATGCCGAGGGTTTCCAACGTCCACGGAATGTCCGGCAAGGCGAAAGTCGGCAAGCCGCCGGCAATGTGCGCCATGTCGCCAAGGGTGCGGGTCGGCAGGCCGAACAGGTAGACCAGCAGACCCACGCCAAGAATCGCCACCAGTGCCGGCGGCACCGCGCGGGTCAGGCGCGGCAGGATGTAGACGATGGCCATGGTCAGCAGCACCAGCCCGGTCATCAGGTACAGCGGCGTGCCGCTGAGCCAGTCTTCACCGTTCTTGAAATGCTCCAGTTGCGCCAGCGCAATAATAATCGCCAGACCGTTGACGAACCCGAGCATCACCGGGTGCGGCACCATGCGCACCAGTTTGCCCAGACGCAACAACCCGAACGCCATCATGATCAAACCGCCCAGCAACACGGTCGCCAGCAGGTATTGCACACCGTGTTGCACCACCAGCGCGACGATCACCACCGCCATCGAACCCGCCGCACCGGAGACCATCCCCGGCCGACCGCCGAACAAGGCCGTCAGCGTACAAATGATGAAGGCGCCGTACAGGCCCATCAGCGGATTGAGGTGGGCCACCAGCGCAAACGCAATGCATTCGGGCAACAGGGCAAACGAGGTGGTGAGTCCGGCCAGGACATCGGCGCGCAGACGAATCGGTTTCATGGTGTACCTGACTGAGCGGCCGAAGAGCGTGGCCGCAATGTTTTGCGGAAAAAGAGGGCTGCGGATGTTACGGAATTGTCCGGGATCGGGCCAGTGATCGCTGACACCGATCGACTCGCGCATTATGCTGGCGCGCTCCTGCACTCATCGAGTTCGAACATGTCTTCATTGCTGACCGCCCGTGAGGTTTGCCAGCGTTTGCGCGAGGCTGCGCTGGGCGTGCTTGCGTTCAGACTTTGCGAGACACCCTCCGAGGCCGGACTGGTCGCAGTGGATATCGAAGGCTGGCATCTACTGCTGGATTTTGAGGGTGAACGGTTGCATCACTGTGAATACGCCCGCAGCCCCGATGGCCATGAGGGTGCGCTTGAGACGTGGCAGCGTTATGGCACCGATCCGGTGAGTTTGCTGAGCACTTGGGAATTGACGCAGATCGAGAGGTTATTGGCGGGGATAATAAACACGGTTGATCAATGATGGCACTCTGCCCATAATTCGCCCCCCCTCTATTCCCACGCAAGGAACTGCCGTGAAGAAGTCGCTGTTGTTGATCCCGATGTTGGCGCTGTTGCTGCAAGGCTGTGGCATGACCATGACCCGCTACGAGCCGAGCTTTGAGAACGTCCAGAAGCTAAAGCAAACTCCGCCACTGCATGCGATCAGCAATCCTCAGGTCACCGCCGAATCCGGTGAAGGTTCGCTGGTGGTACGTGCCAACCCTGTCCGTTCGCCGTCCGGCAGCATCCCGGCGCACATTCAGGACGCGATAACCGAAGAATTGCGCAAGGCCGGCCTGCTCGATCCGCAAGCCCAGCGTCAGCTGAAAGTACTGGTGGTGAAGAATGAACTCACCGCTGGAATGGGCACGGGTACCGGCAAGCTTGCGGCGCGCTTCACCTTGCTCAACGGCAACGATGTCGTGTACGACGCGACCAAGGATGTCAGCAGCCAATGGAGCAGTAGCTTCTTCGGTTTTATTGCGATCCCCAACGCGGTCAACGCTTACAACCCGATGTTGCGCGATCTGCTGAAGGATCTGTACAGCGACCCGCAGTTCATCCAGGCATTGAAGTAACAGACAAAAAAAGAGCCGCAATCGCGGCTCTTTTTTTGGCTTCAGGCCCGTGGAGTAAGGCTTTCGAGTGCCGAGTACTTCAGGTTTTTGTTATCAACCATTTGTTTGAGCAGCGCATTGACCTGACGGGTGAACGTGTCATTCACCGCCTCTTTTGGTGTGTTGGCCATCAGCGGGATAAACCAGATGCCGATCCAGGTACCGACCGCGTCGTGATTGCTTGCGGTGGGCAGGGCCTGCCCTTGTCCATCCACGCTTTCCAGGCTCAGGGTGTACTGATCGGTGCCATAGGCCGGGATCACCCCCATGCTGAAACCACTGATGAACGCCAACACCATGGAGCCGGCGTTCGGCGGATGGTTGTACATCTTCAGGCGCAGGCTGTAATCGCCCGGCTGCTTCTGGAATTCATCCAGGGTGACACGGCCGAACAGGCCGGAATCAGCGAGTATTTTTTGTAGCTGTGGCTTCAGTTGATCGCGCGCTTGCGGTACTTCCACAGCGGAAGCACTTTTCGGCTCGCCCTGATAGAAGTCGAAATCGACATAGACGTTTGGCTTGTTGGCGTAGTTGGCCATCGAAGGCAATGTCACCGGCGCCACTTCGTCTTTGGTGAAACTGGCACAACCGCCCAGCGCGAGCACCAGGCCCAGCGCCAGAATTTTCCCGAATTGCATGATGTCCGTCCCTATATGAACAATGCCAAGTGATGGCAATGAGCCTTCATGTCGAAAGCCGGGCGGATTCTAGAGACAGTGATCGTCTGGGGAAAGACCGAATTCGGGAAAATGACAAAAATATTTGCTCAGCCCTGCCGTAAATCGAGGAGATAGGTGAAATAACCCGTATCTCGCACATACCCCAGTGACTCGTACAAACCTTGCGCGGTGAAGTTATCCGTTGCTGTTTCCAGCACCAGACCTTTCGCGCCGGTCTCCACGGCGAAATCGCGTGCAGTGTTCATCAGCAATCTGCCAACACCATGTCCACGGGCGGCCGGCACAGTGAACAGATCGCTGAGCAGCCAGGTGCGGTGAGCGTCGATGGACGAAAAGGTCGGGTACAACTGGACGAAACCCAACGCCTCGCTGCTCTCATCCTGAGCAAGAAAAATCGCTGATTCGTTGCCGGCCATGCGCTCGGCGATGAACGCTCGCGATTGCTCAAGGTTCGACGGTTGTTCATAGAAACCGCGATAGGCGTCGAACAGTTTTGCCACCGCGTCCAGATGCGTGGCATTGGCTCTTAATACATGAATAGTCATTTCAACACCCTGCTTTCACATCGATGCTCGAACCAGCATAGCGCTGCCCGTCGAATATGCCCCGGTGGCCCCTCAGCACTTGATGCAGTTCATTTGGTCGGCGACCCGCACCTAGACCTCCACCGGCGGGTAGATGGGAGAGATTAGTGGGGGTTTGTTTGTGATTTGAGGAAATCCTCGGTCTAGCACCCTGTAGGAGTGAGCCTGCGCGCGATGGCGCCCGGTCAATCGATGATGTCTTGGTTTACAGAACGCTATCGCGAGCAGGCTCATTCCTACAGGGATTTGTGATCAGAACACGATATCGGCGGCAGGTTTTACATCGATCCGCGCCACGGAACCGGTCAGGTGTGCCAGATCCTTGTTGTGTTCGGCAATGATGTCTTCGGCGCTCATGTTGCCGTTGTCGACGGTGGAATGTGCATCTGACACGAGCACCACGTCGTAGCCCAGTTGATGGGCCTGGCGCACGGTAGCGTTGACGCAATAGTCGGTTTGCAGGCCGCAGATCACCAGTTTTTCAAAGTCTTCGCTCGGCAGCAGTTTGCGCAGGTCGGTCTGGTAGAACGAGTCCGGGGTGGTTTTGCGTACGCGCAGATCTTTGGCGGACGTCTCAAGCCCTTCGGCCAGTTGCCAGCCTTCAGCGCCGTGGGCCAGCGGGCTGTCCTTTTCCTCATGCTGAATCAGCACCACCGGAACCCCGGCCTTTCGGGCGCGGGTGCTGAGGTCGTTGATGGTGCCGATCACGCGCTGGATGTCGTGGCACTGGTATTCGCCCGAGCAAAGTGCGCGTTGGACGTCGATGATCAGTAATGCGGTGGTCATGGTGGGCCTTCCTTGATCGATCCTTGAGACAGGGGCGGACGTGCGCCCGCCCCCTTTTTACGCCTCTCAGTAACCCAATGACAACCCGGTGTTGCGCCGTGGATCGTTGGCACCGTAGAAGCGGTTTTTGCCTACCGGCTTACCCTCCAGTGATGGCGCACCGACCAGAATCGCGGCGATATGGTTGGCGTCCTGCGGGCCGGCAAACTTGTGGCCCCAGCTCTCGAGGAGCTTCTTCGTGTCCGGGCTGGCGGCGAAGTCTTCGAGATTGGTTTCTTCCGGCATCCACTGCTGGTGAAAACGCGGCGCATCCACCGCTTCCTGCAAGCCCATGCCGTAGTCGATGACGTTGAGCATGGTCAGCAAGGTGGCGGTGATGATGCGACTGCCACCCGGCGTGCCGACCACCATCACCACTTTGCCGTCCTTGGTGACGATGGTCGGACTCATCGACGACAGCGGCGCCTTGCCCGGCGCGATGGCGTTGGCTTCGCCCTGCACCAGACCGTACATGTTCGGCACGCCAACTTTCGAAGTGAAGTCATCCATTTCGTCGTTGAGGATCACCCCGGTCTTGCTCGCCATCACACCCGCACCGAACCAGTCGTTGAGCGTGTAGGTAACCGAGACCGCGTTGCCCCACTTGTCGACAATCGAATAATGAGTGGTGTTGCTGCCTTCATGGGGCGCAACGCCGGGTTTCAGTTCAGCGGAGACCCCAGCCTTTTGCGGCTGGATGGCGTTACGCAGTTTGGTCGCGTAATTCTTGTCGAGCAGATGCTCGATCGGGTTCTTCACGAAGTCCGGGTCGCCGAGGTAACTGTTGCGATCAACATAGGCGTGGCGCATCGCTTCGATCTGGTAGTGCATGCCCTGGGCCGAATGGAAGCCCAGATCCTTCATCGGATAGCCTTCAAGAATGTTCATGATCTGGCAGATCACCACCCCGCCGGAGCTTGGTGGTGGCGCCGAAACGACATGGTAGCCACGGTAATCGCACTCCACCGGAGCCAGTTCGCGGGTCTTGTATTTGTCGAGGTCGGCCTGGGTGATGATGCCCTTGTTGGCCTGACTGGAGGTGACGATGGCATCGGCCACCCAGCCTTTATAGAAACCGTCGGCGCCCTTTTCGGAAATGGTCCGCAGGGTTTTGCCGAGATCTTTCTGCACCAGTTTTTGCCCGACCTGCATCGGCTCGCCGTTGCTGAGGAAGATCGAACCGGAATCGCGCATGTCCTTCTTGAACACGTCCGTGGCGTACTCCAGCAACTCCACGTCACCCTGCTGCAACTCGAATCCGTCTTCAGCCAGTTTGATCGCCGGGGCGATCATCTCCTTGCGCTGCTTGGTGCCGTACTTGCTAAGCGCCAGCTCCATGCCGGACACAGTGCCCGGCACGCCGACCGCCAAGTGGCCACGGGTACTCAGATCCGGAATGACGTTGCCATCCTTGTCGAGGTACATATTGGCGGTTGCGGCCAACGGCGCTTTTTCGCGGAAATCCAGGAAAGTCTTGCGCCCGTCCGCCAGTTGAATGGTCATGAAGCCGCCGCCACCCAGGTTGCCCGCTGCGGGATAGACCACCGCCAGCGCATAACCCACCGCGACCGCCGCGTCGACGGCGTTACCACCGCTTTTCAACACATCGACACCGACATGAGTGGCCAGATGTTGCGCGGTGACCACCATGCCGTTTTCTGCGGCAACCGGTGCCACCGAGGCGGCGTGAGCCATAAGGCAGCTGAGTGCCAGTGAGGTCGCTATCAGCGATTTGGCCAAAGGTTCGTACTTCATGAGTCGATCTCTTTTTTGTTTTCAGGGTCTGTGCAAAACAGAGGCGAACGCTTCAAAAGCAACAAGCAGTATGGTCGGGTTTGCGGTTTGCGCCTCCCCGGTCAGGCAGTATGCTGGGCGCTGTTGCCGTGCTGATCCGGAGTTCTTCCCCATGCCCTACACGTTCATCACCCTGCCCTCGCCGGTCGGCGAGTTGAAGCTGGTCGCGAACGGTTCACGACTGGCGGCCATCCTCTGGGAAAACGATAAACCCAACCGGGTGCGCCTTGGGCCGATGAGTGAAGCGCCGGACAATCCGATCCTGCTGAAAACCGCGCGGCAACTTGAAGAATATTTTGCCGGGACGCGAGATCGCTTCGACCTGGAGCTGGATTTTGCCGGCACGGATTTTCAGAAAAAAGTCTGGGCGGCGCTGCTGACGATACCGTTCGGCGAGACTCGCACGTATAGCCAGATCGCTCTGCAGATCGGCAATCCAAGTGCCGTGCGGGCGGTGGGCGCGGCAAATGGGCGGAACCCGATCTCAATCGTTGCGCCGTGTCATCGGGTAATTGGCGCATCGGGGAAATTGACCGGGTTTGCCGGGGGGCTTGAGGCTAAAGAGCGATTGTTGACGTTGGAAGGTGGTGACTGGTCAGAGGTTGGCAAAACTGGTGAGCTATTTTAAAGATCAGAAGATCGCAGCCTTATCGATCGAACAGGTTATTCATCGCCGCATACTGCAACAGCATGATGGTCTTGGCGTCGCAGATCTCGCCGCGCAGGAAGGCCGCCAAGGCTTCATCGAATGACCACTCCAACACTTCCAGCTCTTCGGTCTCTTCTTCCAGACCGCCGCCTTCGCTGACCTTCGACGCCGAGTCGTACTCGGCAATAAAGAAGTGCAGCTTCTCGGTGACCGAACCGGGGCTCATATAGGCCTCGAAGACTTTCTTCACGTCATGCACGCGATAGCCGGTTTCCTCTTCGGCTTCGTCGCGAATGCGCTGCTCTGGCGCCGCCCCCTCCAACAACCCCGCCGCCACTTCGATCAGCAGACCGTCATGACCATTGACGAACACCGGCAAGCGGAACTGACGGGTCAGCACCACCGAGCGCTTCTCGCGATTGAAAAGCAGAATCGCCGCGCCATTGCCGCGGTCATACACTTCGCGCGTCTGGCGCTGCCACTCGCCGTTATTGCGGTGGTAGTCAAAAGTGATTTTCTTCAAGAGATACCAGTCGTGGGACAACACCTGAGTCTCGATGATATTGACCCGTTCGGCTGTGTTAGCCATGACGCCTCATCCTTTTGTCATCAGAAAGCGTTCATAGTCGATTAATCGAACCGACAAAAAAAGCCCGGCAGCGCTACCGGGCTTTTTTTATTCACAACTAACGGGCGACGTGCAGCACCGTTTCATCCACCTCTTGTGCGCTTGCCTGCACTCCGGTGATCAGCGGCCCATAACGCCGACTGAACTCCCAGTTGTATGGCACACGATCCTTGCTGACGCCGTTGTCCCAGTTCACCGACCACGTCATCAGGCCCTTGATCGGGTGTCCTTTGATCGCCAACCGTTTGAGCACATTGCCTACAACGGTCTTGTCGATCACATAACCGGTAGCAGCCGCGTCGACGTTGGCGGGCAGACCAATGACGAACTTGTCCGCCGCGATCTTCGTGAAACCACGCGTGCCGGTCACCAGACTTTCCGTCAGGTAATAGAGGAAATCCTCTTTCAGCTCATCGTTGTTCTGCGCGATCCACGCGCCGGCACCGTTGTTGGCCTCCGGCACCCAGACCCCGTCGCCACCCTGGTTGTAGAACTGCGGGGCGATGAAGTCGTAGTAGCCTTCCAGTGCCTGCAAGTAACCGACGTACTTGCCGCTGCTGGTGAGGTACGGAAACTCCGGGGCCATGCTGATGATGAAGTGCTTGCCCTGGCCCGCGTAGTGATCCTTGACCAGTTTCAGCGCAGCCGGCAGGACGGTCTTGTTGGCAGCGAAATCAATCGCGCTCTGTTCAAGATCGATGTCCAGGCCGTCGAAGCCGTAGGTTTCCACCAGACGGATGATTTCATTGGCCAGTGGTTGTTCCTGGCCGCTGTGCAACTCGATGTGCGCATCCGCGCCACCCAGGGAAATCAACACCGCCCGCCCCTGACTGTTGAGCACGCCGACCTGACGGCGGAACTCGGCATCGGTCACGTTGAACGGCTTAAAGGTCGGAATCCCGCTGCCCTTCATGAAGGCCACGGCGACCACGTTGTACTCCTTGGGGACCTCCTCCAGCGCGATGTTGGCAAAGCGGCCTTGGCGATATCCGTCGCTCGGTCCCGCCGGCCAGTTGTGCCAGAAGCCCATGAGGATCTTTTTGTCGGCAATGCTCGGCATCAATGACGCCGCATCGCTCGCCGCGTTTTGCATTAAAGAGAAGTCGATATTTGACATGTTCTAATCCTTCAGAACGTGTGGGTTTTGACGACGCTGCGTCGTTATTTGAAGTCGACGTCGAAGGCCTGATAGAACGCGTTGCCGGTGTTGGCGACGATCCACATCAAGACGATAACGTGATGACCTTGCTTGTTCGCCGGAAGTTTCACCGAGTGATTGACCTTGGCCTTCAGCTCCGCTGAATGGCTGTAGTAAGGCACCTGAGTGTAGAAGTCCTCGAAGAACGGCTGCGCTTCCAGTTGCGCACGGGTGATGCGTTGTTTCGGGTCCCAGCCATCCTTGGTGATCAGCCAGCGATAGCCGCGGGTGGTGTGCGGCGCGGTGTATTCCCATTTGACTTCGAGGGTCTGACCCGGGGTGACATTGAGCAGCGGCCAGGTGAACGGACGACCGAGCTTTTGGCTCATCTCCTCATTCGTGAAGTTCACGCAATCACGCGGATCGGTTTTGCCGCCACTGAGAATGTAGCCGTCGGCCGGCGGCGCGACACTGGCAGAGTCGGATTCGTAGGGCGCTGGAAACGGCCCGGCCACCAGCGCCGGGAAATTCTTGCCGCCTTCCATTTCGTTGACCTGCCAGGCACCGAGCAATCCTTGCTCAATAGCGACCGCACCACGACTCGCCGGGGAGGTGACGCGACCGTGTCGCAGTTGGGTTTGTGCTTGTGGTTGATTCATGTTTTTCACTCCGTTGATTTAAGAACTCTCCTTTCCGAGGAGAGGCCTTCAAGCTAACGGAGGTGATTTTTTTGTCCATCGGCGGTTTTGTCGCAGATCTGTCCGACACAATCAGTAAAACAGCGAAAACACTGGATATAAACACAGTATATTGTGGCGAATCGCACTCGACGCATAGCCAAAGGCGTACACGTCGAAGTTACGAAATCCCGCATGGGTGACTCACGGTAACTGCGCCTGAAACTCCTTTTCGTACTGTCCGGCGAGCTGTTCTTTCTGGTTTTCGTCGAGTAACTTGCCGGCCATCTGGAAGAATTTGTGCTCCTCTTCCTTGAGGTGGTGATGAACCTTGTCCGAGAGCTTTTTCGCAGTTGCCAGCCATGCCGGGCTGGACATCTCGGTCTCGTCGAGCTCTTCCATCATTTCGTCCATTTCGTGATGTTCGGAAATGGCATGTCGGCTGAGGTCGACACCGTCGTCGAACTTCATCAGCGGGATATAGAAGTGGCGCTCTTCGGCGGTTTCGTGGGCTTTCAGCTCGGCTTTGAGCTGCTTATAGGCCTCGACGCGCTCCGGCGTATCTCCGCTGGTTTCGATCAGGGCTTTGGCGTAGGTGCGCTGGCGGTCGTGGCTTTCGCGAAGGGCTTCAAAAATGTTCATGGGGTGTCCTCATCAACCGCGTGCTGGAATGACGCTGTTAAGGCTAGACCGCAGCGCGTGAACGGCGGTTCCACCAGCGTTGCTTCAGGGCTTGGAACACGACCACCGGGCAGGATAATCTGGCGCCTCAGACCACAAGGAAGTCATCCATGAACTTGCGTATCGAGTTATCGCAGAACCCCAACGAAGAACAACGCAACGCCATTCTGGCGCCACTGCGTGCCCACAACGCAGCCAAAGCAGGCCCCTCGACATTGGAGCCGATTGCCCTTTTGGTTCGCGACGAGCACGACGCGATCCTCGGCGGCCTGTACGGCCACACGTTCTATCGGTGGTTGTTCATTGAGTTGTTGGCGGTACCAGAGCAGGGGCGCGGTCAGGGCATCGGCTCGAAATTGATGCAGATGGCCGAAGAGTTTGCGCGGAAGAAAGATTGCGTCGGGATTTGGCTCGACACCTTCTCTTTTCAGGCGCCTGAGTTTTACCGGAAAGTCGGCTATAGCGAGTGTGGCGAGATTTTGGATTATCCGCTGGGGCACAAGCGGCATTTTTTCCAGAAGCGCTTGATTGATTGAATTTGATAGCCCCTTCCCGAGCAGCCTCGCTCCCACATTTGAAATGCATTCCAATGTGGGAGCGAGCTTGCACGCGAAGGGGGCAGTCGCCTCAACACATGATCAGAGGCAGGTCGCCAACGCCGCCAACCGGCGCTTGGCCACGAAATCGTCCTTCTGCGCGTAGTAACTCAACGCCGTGCCCGACGCCTCCGTGCTCACATCGACAAACGACTCCGCCGAACGCGTGTAGACCGTCGAACCGGACTTTTTGCCCGGTTGCAGATAAGCCCCGGCGTCCACTCCGAACACCGCTTCGTCCTGCCAGGCAAATTGCACACACTGGGCGACGACTTTCTCGGGCTTGTTCGAGGTCAGGGTTTTGTAGGGCGTTTTAGTGCGAGCATCGTCCATCATCGAACCCGCGCAACCGGCCAGCAACGTTGCGGCCAGCGCCACCATCAGAATTCGCATTGCATTCGCTCATTCAGAAAAAAGCGGACTGTATCACCGCAGCAGCCCGAATCGTTCTGCTTTACTGCATTTATAGCGCGACACGCGCGAGCCGCTGCGGCAACCTAAGGTCATCAGCCTCACAAGGAAAACACATGGCGCCTACCGAGCAGCGACATGAACACGCCCTGAAACTGTTTCTCGACGCACGCCCCGAACTGCGCGAAACCCTCGACCATCTCAATCCGCTGTTGGCTCAGGCCAAGGGTGAAACCCAGGCACAGTATCGCGAAGAACGCCTGCATGAAGCGTTCGAGGCCGAGGCGGAAAGCCTAGGGTTGTTTGCCTGGGAACTGACCTTGCAACTGACGGCAGCAACGCCTGAGGAATATCAGGCTCACCGTCTGAACGTTCATCGCGAGGTGGCGGAAATGGCCGGCATGGACTGGCTGGAGTATTGCGACTTGTATGGAATAAAACCGTAACCGCCGCTCAAGGAAACAATCGACGATGCTGCCTTCCGCCTCGACTCACCGTGCCAGTCCCGGCCATCTGCATTCGAAAAAATGGCGTGGGCGCGTGGGACTGGCGCTGGTGGCCAGCCTTTCGGTGCTGGCGGGGATGACCGACGCCATCGGTTTCATGGCCAGCGGCGACTTCGTCTCGTTCATGAGCGGCAACACCACGAGGCTGGCGGTGGCGATCAGTGACGGCGATCTTGGGCTGACCGTACGCCTGGTGATTCTCGTCGCAACCTTTATTGTCGGGAATGCCTTGGGCGTTCTTGTCGCGCATCTCGGCGGACGACGGGCGCTGCCGCTTCTCCTGTGTATCGCCACCCTGCTCTGCGCGGCGGCAGCCTGGCCGTATGACTCGCAACTGCCGGCACTGCTGGCGGCGATCATTGCGATGGGCATGCTCAACGCGTCGGTCGAGGAAGTGAATGGTCTGCCGGTCGGGCTGACGTATGTCACTGGCGCACTGTCGCGGTTCGGCCGAGGACTGGGCCGCTGGATGCTCGGCGAGCGGCGCAGTGGCTGGCGCGTGCAACTGGTGCCGTGGAGCGGGATGTTCGTCGGCGCCATTCTGGGCGCAGTGCTGGAGCATCATCTGGGACTGAAGGCGATGTTTGTCAGCGGTTTGCTGGCGGCATTGATCGGGCTGCTCTCGCTTAAAATCCCCCGACGCTGGCAGTTGGGTTACATGCCGCGCTGACCGATGTCTGCCTCCCCGTGGGCGGGTACGCAACTTGGGTTTCGCGACCGCCTCGATAAAGCTTTATCATGGCCGCAGTTTTGCTGACCGAGTCCGTCATGAAGTTCGCCATCGCACTGTTTTCCGCCGCCCATGCGCCCTCCTCGCGCCGTGCCCTGCTGTTTGCGCAGGCTGCACTGGCCGGTGGGCATGAGATTGTCCGGCTGTTTTTCTATCAGGATGGCGTCTACAACGCCTCTGACGCGGTGGTTACTCCGCAGGACGAACTGGATCTGCCCAAGCAATGGCGCACCTTCATCAACGAGCAGCAACTGGATGGCGTGGTGTGCATCGCCGCCGCTCTGCGCAGGGGCGTGCTGAATGACGAAGAAGCCAAGCGCTATCAGCGTGACGCCGTGTCCGTCAGCGCGCCGTGGGAGTTATCCGGCCTCGGCCAGTTACATGACGCGGTGCAAGACGCTGACCGCCTGATCTGTTTCGGAGGCGCGTGACATGGCCAAATCCCTGTTGATCATCAGTCGCCAATCGCCATGGTCCGGCCCCGGTGCCCGCGAAGCGCTGGACATCGTGCTGGCCGGCGGTGCCTTCGATCTGCCGATCGGTCTGCTGTTTCTCGATGACGGCGTGCTGCAACTGGCCGCCGGGCAAAAGGCCAAGGCCCTGCAACAGAAAGACCTGAGCGCCAACCTGCAAGCGCTGCCAATGTTCGGCGTTGAAGAGCTGTTTTATTGCATCGACAGCGCCACCAGCCGTGGCCTGAACACGCTGTCGCTGGACGAAGCGCAACCGCTCGCAGCCGAGCAAATCACCGCCCTTATTGACCGTTACGACCAGGTGATCACCCTCTGATGTCGACTTTGCATGTGTTGTCTCATTCCCCGTTCGGCGACGATCGCCTGACCAGTTGCCTGCGAGTGATCGGCCATGCCGACGCTTTGCTGCTATCCGGCGACGCGGTATATGCCCTGCAACCGGGCACCGCTCCTTTCACCGCACTGCAAACTCGGCGGGTGAAACTGTACGTGCTGGCCGAAGATGCAGAGGCCCGCGCTGTACAGGTTCCAGAATGGGCAGAAACCATCGACTACCCGGCCTTCGTCGAACTGTCGATCCAACACGACAAGGTCAACAGCTGGCTATGAATTGCATGACCGTCGGCGCCCGCGCCATCGAACTGGACAAGGACGGCTTCCTCGTCGACCTCAGCGACTGGTCACACGACGTCGCCAGTGCCCTGGCCGCCGCCGAAGATATCGAGTTGACCCCCGAACACTGGGAGGTGCTCGAACTGCTGCGCAGTTTCTACGATGAGTTCCAACTGTCCCCGGCCACTCGACCGCTGATCAAATACACCGCGCTGAAACTCGGCCCGGACAAAGGCAACAGCCTGCACCTGAACCGACTGTTCAAAGGCACCCCTGCCAAACTCGCCGCGAAACTGGCGGGCCTGCCCAAACCGACGAATTGCTTATGACCGATTTCCCAGCGCTGACCCTTGAAACACCTGCCGAGCACCCGTTCGCTCAATTCGTCAGGATCCTCGGCAAAGGCAAGCGCGGCGCCCGCGATCTGACTCGCGAAGAAGCCCGGCAAGCCATGGGCATGGTGCTGGACGACAAGGTCGAGGACACCCAACTCGGCGCCTTTCTGATGTTGCTGCGGCATAAAGAAGAAAGCGCCGAAGAGATGGCCGGTTTCACCGAAGCCCTGCGCGAACGTTTGCAGGCGCCAGCCTTGAACGTCGATCTGGACTGGCCGACCTATGCCGGCAAGAAGCGCCATCTGCCGTGGTATCTGCTGGCGGCCAAGTGTCTGTCGCAAAACGGTGTGCGCATCTTCATGCACGGCGGCGGCGCACACACCGCCGGGCGCTTGTATACCGAACAGCTGTTGGCCGAGCTGAATATCCCGCTGTGCCGCAACTGGCAGCAGGTCGGCACGGCGCTGGACAACGGTGGCCTGGCATTCATGCCGCTGATCGACTGGGCGCCACAACTGCAAAAGATGATCGACCTGCGCAATACCATGGGCCTGCGCTCGCCGATCCACTCGCTGGCGCGAATTCTCAATCCGCTGGGCGCGCGTTGCGGGTTGCAAAGCATCTTCCACCCCGGCTATCAGGCCGTACACCGCGATGCCAGCGGTTTGCTCGGCGACACGGCGATTGTGGTCAAGGGTGACGGCGGTGAAATCGAGATCAACCCCGATGCCGACAGCCATCTTTACGGCACCAGCGGCGGCGAGAGTTGGGACGAGGAATGGCCGCAGTTGTCGGCACAGCGCCACGTCAAACCGGCCTCGCTGGACGTCGAGCACTTGAAAGCCGTGTGGCGCGGCGACGTGGTCGACAGCTACCCGCAAATGGCACTGATTTCGACCATGGCCCTGGCGCTGCGCGGTCTCGGCCAGAGCCGCGAGCAGGCTTTCGAAACCGCCGAACAATACTGGGCCGCGCGGAATAAATCGATTTAACCGATCATTCGCGCCCGATCTTTGCGCTTTTTGTTCGAACTCATCGGAATAGACTCGACTCCAACGATTATTGGTTTCAGGAGTCTTGAACATGGGTTTGTTAGTCGATGGCCACTGGCAGGACAAGTGGTACGAAAGCAGCAAGGACGGCGCGTTCCAGCGCGAACAGGCGCAACGCCGCAACTGGGTCACCGCTGACGGCCAACCTGGCTCTAGCGGTGAAGGCGGTTTTGCCGCCGAAGCCGGGCGCTATCACCTCTACGTTTCGCTCGCCTGTCCGTGGGCGCATCGCACGCTGATCCTGCGCAAACTCAAAGGCCTGGAAAGTCTGATCGACGTTTCCGTGGTCAGTTGGTTGATGCTGGAAAACGGCTGGACCTTCGACAAGGCTCTCGGCTCGACCGGCGACAAGCTCGATCACTTCGACTTCATGCACCAGCGCTACACCGCCGACACGCCCGACTACACCGGCCGCGTCACCGTACCGGTGCTGTGGGACAAAAAGCTCAAGCGCATTGTCAGCAACGAATCGGCTGAGATCATCCGCATGTTCAACAGCGCGTTTGATGATCTGACTGGCAATGATCTGGACTTCTATCCTGCTCCGCTGCGTGGTGAGATTGATGCGCTGAACGAGCGAATCTATCCAGCCGTAAACAACGGCGTCTATCGCGCCGGGTTCGCCACGTCACAACAAGCGTATGAGGAAGCGTTCGATGAGGTGTTTGCCGAACTCGATCACTTGGAGCGGATGCTGGGTGCCAACCGTTATCTGAGTGGTGAATACCTGACTGAAGCGGATATTCGCCTTTTCACCACGATTATTCGCTTCGACGCGGTGTATCACGGGCACTTCAAGTGCAACATGCGGCGCATTGCCGATTATCCGAACTTATCGAACTGGCTGCGTGAGTTGTATCAGTGGCCGGGGATTGCCGAGACGGTGGATTTCCAGCACATCAAAAATCACTACTACGGCAGCCACAAGACCATCAATCCGACGGGGGTTGTGCCGAAGGGGCCGGAGCAGGATTTCACTGTGGCTCATGATCGGGCGCGGTTGGGTGGGAAAGGAGTTTGGCAGAGGGGTTAACAGCTAAAAGCAAAAGATCGTCCGAAGGCTCGGGCCGCGATCGGACGATCTTTTGATTTAGCTCAGACCTGCGCCTGAGCCCCTTCAAACCACGCCAGTTTCTCGCGTAGTTTCACCACTTCGCCGACGATCACCAGCGTCGGGGCATGCACTTCATGCTCCGCCACCATTCGCGGCAAATCGGCCAGCGTGCCAGTGAAGACCCGCTGATTGACCGTGGTGCCCTGCTGAATCAGTGCCGCCGGGGTATCCGCCGAACGGCCATGCTTGATCAACTGCTCACAGATCACCGGCAAACCCACCAGTCCCATGTAGAACACCAGCGTCTGCGCCGGAGCGACAAGGTCGGCCCATGGCAGATCGGTGGAACCGTCCTTCAAGTGCCCGGTGACAAAGCGCACTGACTGCGCGTAATCACGGTGGGTCAGCGGAATCCCGGCATACGCCGCACAACCGCTGGCTGCCGTAATACCCGGCACCACCTGGAATGGAATTCCGTGGGCTGCCAGCTCTTCGATCTCTTCGCCGCCCCGGCCGAAGATGAACGGATCACCGCCCTTCAACCGCACCACACGCTTGCCGGCCTTGGCCAGATCGACCAGTTGCTGGTTGATCTGATCCTGAGGCACCGCGTGATCGGCGCGACGCTTGCCGACGTAAACCCGCTCGGCGTCGCGACGGCACAGGTCAAGAATAGCCGGCGCGACCAAACGGTCGTACAGCACCACATCGGCCTGTTGCATCAGACGCAGCGCACGGAAGGTCAGCAGATCCGGGTCACCCGGCCCTGCTCCCACCAGATACACCTCACCCGTGGTGATGTCGGCCTCGCCATCGATCTTCGCTTGCAGCAGACGCTCGGCTTCGGCGCCCTGCCCGGCCAGTTGCCGGTCGGCAATCGGGCCTTGGAATACGTCTTCCCAGAACCCGCGACGCTGCTGCACATCCGGAAACAGGTTTTTCACCTGATTACGGAAACGCGCGGCCAGCCCAGCCAGTTGGCCATAGGTGGAAGGAATCCAGGTTTCAATCTTGGCGCGAATCAAGCGCGCCAGCACCGGCGCATCGCCGCCGCTGGAAATTGCGACGATCAGCGGCGAGCGATCGACGATCGCCGGGAAGATCACGCTGCACAGGGCAGGTGCGTCGACCACGTTGACCGGCACGCAACGCCGATGAGCATCGGTGGAAACCTGGGCGTTCAGCGTTTCGTCATCGGTGGCGGCAATGATCAGCACGCAACCATCCATATCCGCCTCAACGTAACCGCGCAACAGACACTCGCCACCACTGGCGACAACCAATTCACGCAGTTGCGTTTCGATTTCAGGTGCGACCACCCGCAGCAGCGCACCGGCTTCGGCCAGCAGGCGGGATTTGCGCAAGGCAATTTCCCCCCCACCGACGACCAACACACGACTGCCGCGCAGGTTGTGAAACAGCGGCAGATATTTCATTTAGCCGATGACCTCAAGGCCACCCATGTACGGCTTGAGCACGTCCGGCACACGGATCGAACCGTCCGCCTGCTGGTAGTTTTCCAGCACCGCAACCAGGGTACGACCGACGGCCAGGCCGGAACCGTTCAAGGTGTGTACCAACTCAGGCTTGCCGGTTTCCGGGTTGCGGAAACGCGCCTGCATGCGGCGGGCCTGGAAGTCGCCACAGTTGGAGCACGACGAGATTTCGCGGTATTTGTCCTGGCTCGGAATCCACACTTCGAGGTCGTAAGTCTTGACCGCACTGAAGCCCATGTCGCCGGTGCACAGTGCCAGGGTGCGGTAAGGCAGGCCAAGCAGTTGCAGAACTTTCTCGGCGTTGGCGGTCAGACCTTCCAGCGCTTCCATCGAGGTCGATGGCTCAACGATCTGGACCATTTCAACCTTGTCGAACTGGTGCTGGCGGATCATGCCGCGAGTATCGCGACCCGACGCGCCGGCTTCACTGCGGAAGCACGGGGTGTGCGCAACGAACTTGATCGGCAGCAGTTTCGAATCGACGATTTCGCCAGCGACGATGTTGGTCAGCGACACTTCGGCGGTCGGGATCAGGTACAGATCGGCTTCGCCTTCGCGAGCGATCTTGAACAGGTCTTCTTCGAACTTCGGCAGTTGACCGGTGCCTTGCAGTGCTGGCGCCTGAACCAGATAAGGCGTGTAAGCCTCTTCGTAACCGTGCTCGTTGACGTGCAGGTTGATCATGAACTGCGCCAGTGCGCGATGCAGACGGGCGATCGGGCCACGCAGCAGGGCGAAACGTGCGCCGGACAGCTTGGCGGCGGTTTCGAAATCCAGCCAGCCGAACTTCTCGCCCAGAGCGACGTGATCCTGTACCGGGAAATCGAAAGCAGTCGGCGTGCCCCAGCGGCGTACTTCGACGTTGTCATCTTCGTCCTTGCCGACCGGAACGGACTCGTGCGGCAGGTTCGGGATGCCGAGCAGGATCGAGTCCAGTTCGGTCTGGATCGCGTCCAGCTCGACTTTGCCGGCGCTCAATTCGCCCGCCATGCGCTCGACGTCCGCCATCAGCGGCGCGATGTCTTCGCCGCGCTGCTTGGCCTGACCGATGGATTTGGAACGCGCGTTACGCTCAGCCTGCAGTGCTTCGGTGCGGGTCTGGACGGTCTTGCGCTGTTCTTCCAGCGCTTCGATGCGCGCGGTATCCAGGGCAAAGCCACGGGAAGCCAGGCGGTCCGCTACGTCCTGAAGGTTGCTACGTAACAGTTTGGAATCGAGCATGTCGGTTTCTCGTTATCAAAGTTTGGTCAAGGACAGGCCGGCCCACGTCGCGAGCAGCCCGCCGAATACGCTGAGTGCCGCATAGCCCAGGGCCAGCAACACTTGCCCGCTTTCCAGCAGACGCACCGTATCCAGTGAAAAGGATGAAAAAGTCGTCAGCCCCCCGAGGAAGCCGACCATCAACCCGGCACGCACCTCGATCGGTACTTCCGGGCGTATCAAAAACAGGCCGTACAACACGCCAATCAACAGACAGCCCACGATATTAACGGCCAGCGTCGCCGTATAGAAGTGCCGAGGCCAATTGGCGTTGACCCAATTGCCGGTGGCGAAGCGCAACAAGGTGCCGGCGATCCCGCCGACGGAGACCGCAACGATCAATGGAATCACTATTTTCTCCGCTGCCGAGGGCTTAAACGGTCAAGTTGGGCGAGGTGGTTGAGTTTCTCGCCGATCTTCAATTCCAGGCCGCGTGGCACTGGTTGATAGAACGGAATCGGCTCGAGCTCTTCCGGGAAATAGTCTTCGCCGGCAGCATAAGCATCCGGCTCATCGTGGGCATAACGGTATTCGTCGCCGTAACCCAGTTGTTTCATCAGTTTGGTCGGCGCGTTGCGCAGGTGCAGCGGGACTTCCAGCGAGCCATTTTCTGCGGCGGCGCGCAATGCAGTCTTGAACCCCATGTACACCGCGTTGCTTTTTGGCGCGCAGGCCAGATACGTGATGGCCTGCGCCACGGCCAACTCGCCTTCCGGGCTACCGAGGCGCTCCTGCACTTCCCACGCTGCCAGACACAGGCTCAGCGCACGCGGGTCGGCGTTGCCGATGTCTTCGCTGGCCATGCGCACTACGCGCCGGGCCAGGTACAGCGGATCGCAACCACCATCGATCATCCGTGCGAACCAGTACAGCGCGCCGTCAGGATTGGAGCCGCGCACCGATTTGTGCAAAGCGGAAATCTGGTCATAGAACGCTTCGCCACCCTTGTCGAAACGTCGACGGGTGTCGCCGAGCAGACTTTGCAGAAGCTCGGTACCGATCTCGCTATCGTCTTCGGCCAGGTCCGAGGCGTTCTCCAGCAGATTGAGCAGGCGCCGACCATCGCCATCGGCGGCGGACAGCAGCATCTGAAAGCCTTCGTCGCTCAACGTCAGGTTGCGCTTGCCCAGGCCGCGCTCTTCGGTCAGCGCGCGATGCACCAGTTTGCGTAGCGCCGCTTCGTCGAGGCTTTTCAGCACATAGACACGGGCTCGCGACAGCAAAGCGTTGTTCAGTTCGAACGAAGGGTTTTCGGTGGTCGCGCCGATGAAGATCAGCGTGCCGTCTTCAACGTAGGGCAGGAACGCGTCCTGCTGGGATTTGTTGAAACGGTGCACTTCATCGACGAACAAAATGGTGCGTTTGCCGTACTGGCCGGCCTGCTGCTTGGCGATTTCAACGGCCTGACGGATCTCCTTGACCCCGGCGAGGACCGCCGAGACCGTTTCGAAGTGTGCATCCGAGACTTCTGCCAGCAACCGCGCCAACGTGGTCTTGCCCACGCCCGGCGGGCCCCAGAAGATCATCGAATGCAGGGCACCCTGCTCCAGCGCCTCACGCAGAGGCTTGCCGCGAGCGAGCACGTGCTCCTGACCGACGTACTCATCCAGATTGGTCGCACGCAAACGCGCGGCCAGCGGCTGGGCAATCGGTGCACTGCGAAACAGATCCATCACGTACCGTTAAAACCTCGGTTATTACGATTTTTCAGACATGTAGGAAAACCTGTGGTGAGGGGATTTATCTCCTCACCACAAAAGCCCCATCACAGAGCCTATGCGTTATTCCTGGATAACGTCAGCGCCCTTCGGGATATCGAACTTGAACTTCGACGCTGGAACCGGCTCGTTGGCCTTCACCCCGGTGAACAGGATGTTGGTGCGCTGACCGACGCTGTCGATCAGTTGCATGTCATTGAGCAGACCGTTGCGGAACGACAGGCGCAGGTTGTCGAAAAGGGTGTCCTTGGTTTTCGGCTTGAGGGTGAAATCGATCACGCCGCCCGCCTCTTTCGCGCTGATGTCGAAGCTCTGGCTGATCTTCGACACATCACCGGACAGCAGCAGCGCCGGGGTCTGGGTCAGACGCTCGTCGAGCTTCTTGATGGTTGCCTGTTCCAGATCCGGGTCCCACAGGGTGACTTTCTTGCCATCGGAGACCATGGTCTGCTCGGCCGGCGCATTGGTGTGCCAGTAGAACAGGCCCGGACGCTGCAAGGTCATGTCGCCAGTGGTTTCCTGCAACTGAGTACCGCTGCCGTCGAGGGTCAGCTGCGAGAAGTTCGCGCTCAGGGTCTTGGATGTTTCAAGCAATTGGGTCAGACGAGCCACGTCCTTGTCATCGGCGTGGGCCGTGAGTGTGGTCAAAGCCAGTACTGGCAGCAGCATGCGGATAAGACGCATGGGAGTCCTCTTGAATACTCGTGGGAAAGCGGCGGCACATCATTGTCCCGCCTGTTGCTTTTGGGGTCAGTCGCGTACCGGGCCGGGAGCCAGGACTTCACGCGAGCCGTTGGTGTTCATTGATGTGACGACGCCAGCCATTTCCATGGCTTCGATCATCCGTGCGGCACGGTTGTAGCCGATCTTCAGCTTGCGCTGCACCGCAGAGATCGAAGCCCTACGGCTTTCCAGTACAAACTGCACGGCTTCGTCATACAGCGCATCGGCTTCAGGATCATCGCCGTCGCCGCCACCGCTGCTGCCTTCAAAGCCGCTGCCTGCCTCTTCGACACCGTTAAGAATGTCATCGTTGTATTCCGGTGCGCCGCGCAGTTTCCAAGCCTCGACTACACGGTGAACTTCTTCGTCGGAAACGAACGCGCCGTGAACCCGGATCGGCAGGCTGGTGCCCGGTGGCATGTAGAGCATGTCACCGTGGCCGAGCAATTGTTCGGCGCCGCCCTGGTCGATAATGGTCCGCGAGTCGATCTTGCTCGACACCTGGAACGCCATTCGGGTCGGAATGTTGGCCTTGATCAGACCGGTGATCACGTCCACCGACGGCCGCTGGGTCGCAAGGATCAAGTGAATACCCGCCGCCCGCGCTTTCTGTGCGATACGGGCGATCAGTTCTTCAACCTTCTTGCCGACGATCATCATCATGTCGGCGAATTCGTCGACGACCACGACGATGGTCGGCAGCTTCTGCAACAGCGGCGCTTCGTCGTGAATGCTTTCGCGTTTGTACAGCGGATCGCTCAATGGCTCGCCGGCGTCCTGGGCTTCCTTGACCTTGGCGTTGAAGCCGGACAGGTTACGCACGCCCATCTTCGCCATCAGCTTGTAGCGACGCTCCATCTCGGCGACGCTCCAGCGCAGGGCGTTGGCGGCGTCCTTCATGTCGGTCACCACCGGGCACAGCAAGTGCGGAATGCCTTCGTAGATCGACAGTTCCAACATTTTCGGGTCGATCATGATCAGCTTGGCGTCTTCCGGGCCGGACTTGAACAGGATCGACAGGATCATCGCGTTCACGCCCACCGACTTACCGGAACCGGTCGTACCCGCCACCAGCAAGTGCGGCATCTTCGCCAGATCGGTAATAACCGGTTTGCCGCCGATGTCGTGGCCCAAAGCCAAAGTGACCGGCGACTTGAAGTTGTCGTACTCGGGGGTCGACAGCACTTCGGAGAAACGCACGATCTGCCGGTCTTCGTTCGGGATCTCGATACCGACCGTGGTCTTGCCCGGAATCACCTCGACCACACGCACACTGGTCACGGCCAGGGAGCGCGCGAGGTCCTTCGCGAGGTTGGAAATGCGGCTGACTTTTACGCCGGCGGCAGGCTGGATTTCGTAACGGGTAATCACCGGGCCCGGGTGAATCGAATCCACCGTGACCTCGACACCGAACTCCTTGAGCTTGATCTCCAGCAAGTGGCCGACCGCAGCCAGAGACTCCGGCGAGTAATTGAGTTGTTTCTTTTCCGCAGGATCGAGGATCGAGATCGGTGGCAAGGTACCTTCCACAGCGCTGTCGACGAACAGCGGTGCCTGCTTCTCTTTCTGTACGCGCTTGCTTGGCTCGGGCGCCTTGACGGGAGCCGGTGCAATAACCGGCGGCACCTGCTTCTCGCGGTCGGACATGTGCTTGCTCAGGGCCTGCTCACGTTCGATCAGGCGCTCCTTGACCTTGGCCTGCTCGCGCTTGTCGGTGACAGTCGGTGCGACCACATCGTGCACGCGGTCATCGACTTCACGCAGTTGCGCCACCAGTTGCTTGCGTTCGGTACGCGCTGACCACCAGCGGTTGAGCGCGCCCTGGAACAGTTCGAACAGATCGAGGGTGATCTTGCCGGTGATGTCCATCACCTTGAACCACGACAGATCGGTGAATACGGTCAGGCCGAACAGGAACAGCGCAATGAACAGCAATGTGCTGCCCTGAATATTCAGCGCGTTTTTGGCCAGATCGCCAAGACTTTCGCCCAACGCACCACCCGCGCCGGCCGGCAGACCGGTGGCGGCGTGAAAGTGAATATGCGCCAGCGCAGCGCCAGACAGCACCAAAAACACCAGACCGATCAGGCGCCAGGAAAACAGCCAGCCGCTCCACTGCCACGGTTCGTGGCGTTGGCGGAAGATCTGGTACGCCTTGATCGCCAGCAGCAACGGGAAGATATAGGCGAAATAGCCGAGCACCATGAACAAAATGTCGGCGCTGTAGGAGCCCGCCGGGCCGCCGAAATTCTGCACGTCGTCGATCTTGCTGTTGTGGCTCCAGCCCGGGTCGTCCTTGCCGTAGGTCAGCAAGGCCATCATCAGGAACAGGCACAAGGCGCCGATGGCGATCAATGCACCTTCCTTGAGTCGGTAGTGCAACTGCTGCCGCCAGAGCGGAACGACTGTTTTTGGTGCTTCGGTGGATTTCTTCAAAACGCTACTTTTCCTGCGCCCGAGGCGCGTCCATCTATTGAATGACGATAAAAACTGCCCAATCCAGGCAGGTAAAAAAGTTGAAGGGCACAACAGAGACTACTTTTAACACTGTGCTGCCGATTTTATAAATACAGCTACAAACACGGCGCGCAGCGAATATTCTGTAACAGCCCGGCATTGTACGGGTTTGTGCGTCTGATGCCATGCTTCAAAGCCCAGTGTTGAGCATAGCCAAGCGTACAAAACCTGTGCGGCAATTTGAGCATGCATTACCTTTTGTGACAAAGGCTTATGAGGTGTATTTGATGAACGTAGCGAAGCATTGCCAGGCCAGTTGCGAGCCAGCCCGCAGCGCTCGCTTACGACCGCAGCAAGCTCGCCAAGTTGCAGCCCTGCCTGCGTCAAGCAGGATCGGCACGACATTCGTGTCATTTAACGGCACACTTTAGCGCGGGCCGAACAGCCCGCACCGCCCTCCCCTTCCGCAAGCCTGGATGCCATGCTGACTTGGTTACAACGCAACTCCCTGACTTTTCCGCCGCTGGAAAAGGCCATGCGCGACCCCAATGGATTGCTCGCCGCCGGCGGCGACTTGTCCGCCGATCGCCTGATTCAGGCATATCGCCATGGCTGCTTCCCCTGGTTTTCCGAAGGCCAGCCGATTCTGTGGTGGTCGCCTGACCCACGCACCGTACTGTTTCCCGACGAACTGCATGTTTCGCGCAGCCTGGGCAAATTGCTGCGCCAGCAACGCTACCAAGTAACCTTCGATCAGGACTTCGACGCAGTGATCCGCGCCTGCGCGGCGCCACGGGATTACGCCGACGGCACCTGGATCACTGAAGCCATGCAGGATGCTTACGTAGAGTTGCACCGGCGCGGCTTCGCCCATTCTGTGGAAGTCTGGGATGAGGGCGAACTCGTCGGCGGCCTGTACGGGCTGGCGATGGGGCAGTTATTTTTCGGTGAGTCGATGTTCAGCCGTGCCGACAATGCCTCCAAATACGGCTTTGCCACGCTGGTGCGACACCTGCAAGACTCGGGCTTCGTGCTGATTGATTGCCAGATGCCGACCGATCATCTGCACAGTCTCGGCGCACGGGCGATTCCCCGCTTCGAGTTCGCCGACTATCTGGCCCGACACCTGGATCAACCCAGTCGTGCCACTTGGGTTTGCTGAGCGACTTTTGCGCGCGTGGCTTACACTTAATTCACCAGCTTATCCCGAGGGTTGATCATGACCGAGTTGGCGCGTTTGAAGTTCTATGCCACTCAACCTCACTCTTGCAGTTATCTGCCCGAGGAGCAGGCCACGACCCTGTTTCTCGACCCGAGCCAGCCCATGGATGTGCATGTCTACGCAGACCTGTCGGAAATGGGCTTTCGTCGCAGCGGCGACCATCTGTATCGGCCCCATTGCCAGAACTGCAATGCGTGCGTGCCTGCGCGCATTCCGGTGTCGCAGTTCATTCCCAATCGCCAGCAGAAGCGCATTTTCAGGCGCAACACCGATTTGCAGGTGCGCCCGGCGAAACCCCAGTTCAGTGAAGAATATTTCGATCTGTACCAACGCTATATCGAACAGCGCCACGCCGACGGCGACATGTACCCGCCGAGCCGTGATCAATTTTCGACCTTTCTGGTACGCGACCTGCCCTTCTCCCGTTTCTACGAGTTCCGTCTCGACGGACGGTTGCTGGCCGTAGCGGTGACCGATTTACTGCCTAACGGCTTGTCGGCGGTCTACACGTTTTACGAACCGGCCGAAGAACGCCGCAGCCTGGGACGCTTTGCCATTCTTTGGCAAATTGCCGAGAGCCAGCGCCTCGGGCTTGAGGCGGTTTACCTGGGTTACTGGATCAAGAACTGCAAAAAGATGAACTACAAGACGCAATATCGCCCCATCGAACTGCTGATTAATCAGCGCTGGGTGATCCTGAACTAAACCCAAACCCTAAACCCCTTGGCGTAAACCCCATTTTTCGGGCACAATGCACGCCGCTTTTGCCTGGCGCAGTTGCACCGGGCCATTCATTGGATACCGAGGGCTTTACTGCATGTCGAAAGAAGACAGCTTCGAAATGGAAGGCACTGTCGTCGACACCCTGCCCAACACCATGTTTCGTGTGGAGTTGGAAAATGGGCACGTCGTAACCGCGCATATTTCCGGCAAGATGCGCAAGAACTACATTCGTATTCTTACCGGTGACAAAGTGCGCGTCGAGCTGACGCCCTATGACTTGAGCAAAGGGCGCATTACTTACCGCGCTCGTTAATCAAGTCAATACAAGACGCCCGGCTTTGCCGGGCGTTTTTGTTTGTCTGCGGTTTAGGGGTTTGGTTTTTTTGGGGGGGGGGCATATCCGTTGCTGCGGGTGCTGCCGCTGGCGGTTTCGCTCTTACAGCGAGTCCCTTTTTCAAACGCCAAAAAGGAACCAAAAGGCTTTTGCCCCGGCGTACGGCACTTCGCTGAGGCTCAGTGTTCCCTCGCTACGGTGTCCATCCGGGGGCATCGCCTACGGTTTGCTTCGCTGCACCTCCTCTCGATGTGTGCGGCTTCGCCGCACGGCGCTACGCGCCTAACCCCCGGATGAACACCTACGCTCGGCCTGCCGAAGGGGCAAAAGAGCAAAAACAACATCAAAAGCAAGAGCCAGAGCCAGAGCCAGAGCCAGAGCCAAATCAAAAGATCGTCCGATCGCGGCACGAGCCTTCGGCAGCTCCTACAGGGAATGAGTAGACACGTCAGAGCTTGGTCGGCTATCAGGCCGCCATCGCTGGCAAGCCAGCTCCCACAAGGAATTGAGTACACCCCGCACGCGGCGCATGCCGCCCCACTCAACACAATGAGCGTTAGCTCGAGTAAAGCTCTTGATCTGAAGGCCCGTCGGAAGGCTGAGTGGAGGGATTGATCCGGGGGGTGGGAGCGCAGCGACCGTTTGGCGCAGCCAAACACATCGAGAGGAGGTGCAGCGAAGCAAACCGGAGGCGATGCGCCCGGATCAATCCCGCAGCGAAGGAACCCGAGCCTAAGCGAGGGCCGTACGCCAGGGCACAGACCTTTGGTTACTTTGGGGCGTTTGCCAAAGTGACCCGCCGTAAGGGCGGAACCCTAAGAAGCCATCACCGCAGCAACGGATATACACCCAAAAACACCAGACAACAAAAAGGCGCCCGAAGGCGCCTTTTACTTACAACCAGCCGTCAGGCCATTTCAGCAGTAGTCTCGAAGTCGAACGTCAACTCCCCGTCCTTGATGTCGATGTGAACCACACCGCCATGCTCGGCCAGCTCGCCAAACAGAATCTCCTCCGCCAGCGGACGCTTGATCTTGTCCTGAATCAGACGCGCCATCGGACGAGCGCCCATTGCCGCATCATAACCACCCGCCGCCAGCCAGCTACGCGCCGCATCGGTGACTTCCAGGAGTACCCGCTTGTCTTCCAGCTGCGCCTGAAGCTCGGTAAGGAACTTGTCCACCACACTTTTGATGACCTCATGACTGAGGCGACCAAACTGGATAATGGTGTCCAGACGGTTGCGGAATTCCGGCGTAAAGCTCTTCTTGATCACTTCCATCGCATCAGACGAGTGGTCCTGATGGGTGAAACCGATCGAAGCGCGTGCTGCCGTTTCGGCACCGGCGTTGGTGGTCATGATCACGATCACATTGCGGAAGTCCGCCTTGCGCCCGTTGTTGTCGGTGAGCGTGCCATGGTCCATCACCTGCAGAAGCAAGTTGAAGACTTCCGGGTGCGCCTTCTCGATTTCATCGAGCAGCAATACGCAGTGCGGCTGCTTGGTGATCGCTTCGGTCAACAGACCGCCCTGATCAAACCCGACATACCCCGGAGGCGCACCGATCAGACGCGATACAGTGTGGCGCTCCATGTACTCGGACATGTCGAAGCGAACCAGCTCGATCCCCAACGCCTTGGCCAATTGGCGCGCGGCTTCGGTTTTACCGACACCGGTCGGTCCGGCGAACAGGAACGAACCAACTGGCTTGTCAGGCGACTTGAGGCCGGCACGGGACAGCTTGATCGCGGTAGACAGCGAATCGATCGCCGCGTCCTGACCAAACACCGTCAGTTTCAGGTCACGCTCCAGGTTACGCAGCAGTTCCTTGTCGGAACTGGTCACGTGCTTCGGAGGAATCCGCGCGATCTTCGCCACAATATCTTCAACCTGTGGCACTTCAATGCGCTTCACGCGTTTTTCGACCGGCTGCAGACGCTGATAGGCACCCGCCTCGTCGATCACATCGATGGCCTTGTCCGGCATGTGCCGGTCATTGATGTAGCGCGATGCCAGTTCAGCGGCAGCGCGCAACGACTCATCACTGTATTCGATGTTGTGGTGCGCTTCGAAACGCCCTTTCAGACCGCGCAGGATACCGATGGTGTCTTCCACCGACGGCTCGACGACATCGACCTTCTGGAAGCGACGCGCCAGGGCTCGATCCTTCTCGAAGATGCCACGGAATTCCTGGAACGTGGTCGAGCCGATGCAACGAATGTCGCCAGACGACAGCAGCGGCTTGAGCAGGTTCGAAGCATCCATCACGCCGCCGGACGCAGCACCCGCACCAATGATGGTGTGGATCTCGTCAATGAACAGGATGGCCTGCGGACGTTTTTTCAGCTCATTGAGCAGCGCCTTGAAGCGCTTCTCGAAATCACCACGATATTTGGTGCCTGCGAGCAGAGCACCGAGATCGAGCGAGTAGACAACGCTGTTGGCCAGCAAATCAGGCACCTGGTTGTCGACAATGCGCTTGGCCAAGCCTTCGGCAATCGCGGTTTTGCCCACTCCTGCCTCGCCGACCAGCAGCGGATTGTTTTTGCGCCGACGCGCGAGAATCTGCGCGACACGCTCGACTTCCGATTCGCGGCCGACCAGCGGATCAATACGACCCTGGCGCGCGAGTTCGTTGAGGTTGCTGGCATAAGCATCCAGAGGATTGCCTGAAGAAGAAGACTCACCGCCCTCATCGTCCTGCATATCTTGTTCACCTTCAGAGTGATCGCCATGCCCCGGCACTTTGGAAATGCCATGAGCGATGTAGTTGACGACATCAATGCGCGCAACGCTCTGCTGTTTCAGCAGAAACACTGCCTGACTCTCTTGCTCACTGAAGATTGCAACCAGCACATTGGCGCCAGTCACTTCACGCTTGCCCGAGCTCTGTACGTGGAAAACAGCACGTTGCAGTACACGCTGGAAGCCCAGGGTTGGCTGGGTTTCGCGATCTTCGTCATGAACGGGGATCAAAGGCGTGGTGGAGTCGATGAACTCCTGCAGGTCGTGCTTGAGTTTGTCGAGGTTTGCGCCGCAGGCACGCAAAACGGTGGCGGCAGCCTCATTGTCCAATAGGGCCAGCAGCAGGTGTTCGACGGTCATGAATTCATGACGTTTCGAACGAGCCTCCTTGAAGGCTAGATTGAGGGTGACTTCGAGCTCGCGGTTTAACATAGCTTCACCTCATACCCAAGTGGTCGGCGATTAACCGTCCTTCTCGATTTCACAGAGTAGCGGATGCTGGCTTTCCCTGGCGTACTGGTTGACCTGCATGGCCTTTGTCTCGGCGATGTCGCGGGTAAACACTCCACATACGGCCCGCCCTTCTGTGTGGACGGCCAGCATGACCTTGGTCGCCAGCTCGCGATTCAGGTTAAAAAACACCTCGAGCACTTCGACGACGAAATCCATCGGTGTGTAGTCATCGTTGAACAAAACCACCTTGTACATCGGCGGCGCCTGTAACGCAGGCTTTGCTTCCTGAACAGCAACGCCTGCCGAATCGTCGTCGTGCTCCTCTGGAAGATCCTTTTGGAGAAGCGGGCGATCCTGATTGAATGTTAGTCGAATCTGGCTGATTGCATGCATGGAAAGAAAGGTTCGTCAGTTGTGCAAATACAGTGGTGGGGGCGGCAGCACACGTTTTCAACTCCGACTGCCCGGTCACCTTGACTATCGGGAAAACGGTGTTACAACCAATAGAGCCCACAGTGGGTAAAAAAGATCCGCGGAGTCAATCCTTTTAACGGATTAGATTGCGGATGACTTGGATGATACTCCAGCGATGGAGTCTGTTGCAGAGGGATTTGAGCATGGCTGTCGGCAAGGTGAAATGGTTCAACAATGCCAAGGGGTTCGGTTTCATTAATACCGACACCCACGAAGGTCGAGACGAGGACGGCAAAGAGATTGATTTCTTTGCGCATTACTCCGCTATCCAGATGGACGGATATAGAACCCTCAAGGCCGGGCAAACCGTGAGTTTTGATATTGTGCAAGGCCCCATAGGCCTGCATGCGCACAATATTGTACCTACCGAGACCGTGAAAGAAGCCGCTCCGGCCACCGCTCAGCAGCAATCAGTCACCAGCTGACGCAACAAAACCGCCCGCCATAAAAAAGCCGCCCGACTCGATCACTCGAGCCGGGCGGCTTCGTTACAACTGTTTTTATTACATGTGCGAAATCAGCGCATCACCGAAGCCAGAAGACGAAACCAGCTTGGCACCGTCCATCAGACGTTCGAAGTCATAGGTCACGGTTTTGGCACTGATGGCGCCGTTGGTGCCCTTGATGATCAGATCCGCCGCTTCGACCCAGCCCATGTGACGCAGCATCATTTCCGCTGACAAAATCAATGAGCCCGGGTTGACCTGATCCTTGCCGGCATACTTCGGCGCAGTGCCGTGGGTCGCTTCGAACATCGCCACGGTGTCGGACAGGTTGGCGCCCGGCGCAATACCGATACCACCCACTTCTGCCGCCAGGGCGTCGGAGAGGTAGTCGCCGTTGAGGTTGAGGGTCGCGATCACATCGTATTCGGCCGGGCGCAGCAGGATCTGCTGGAGCATGGCGTCGGCGATGGCATCCTTGACGACAACGTTCTTGCCGGTTTTCGGATTCTTGAACTGCATCCAAGGGCCACCGTCGAGCAGGGTCGCGCCGAACTCTTCGGCCGCCACTTCGTAGGCCCATTCCTTGAAGGCACCTTCGGTGAACTTCATGATGTTGCCTTTGTGCACGATGGTCAGCGAGTCGCGATCGTTATCGACCACATATTGCAGAGCCTTGCGCGCCAGACGCTTGGTGCCCTCTAAAGAAACCGGCTTGACGCCGATGCCGCAATTTTCGTCGAAACGGATCTTGGTGACACCCATTTCTTCTTTAAGGAATTTGATGACCTTGGTGGCTTCCGGCGAACCGGCCTTCCACTCGATACCGGCGTAAATGTCCTCGGAGTTTTCGCGGAAGATGGTCATGTCGACGTCGCCAGGCTTTTTCACCGGGCTAGGCACACCTTCGAACCAGCGCACCGGGCGCAGGCAGACGTATAGGTCGAGTTGCTGACGCAGGGCCACGTTCAGCGAGCGAATGCCCCCACCCACCGGAGTGGTCAGAGGGCCTTTGATGGAAACCACGTAATCCTTGACTGCGTCCAGCGTTTCCTGAGGCAGCCAGGTGTCCTGATCGTAAACCTGAGTGGCTTTTTCCCCGGCATAGACTTCCATCCAGGAAATCTTGCGCTTACCGCCGTATGCCTTTTGAACTGCAGCATCGACAACCTTGATCATCACCGGACTGATGTCGACACCAATGCCGTCACCTTCGATGAAGGGGATGATCGGGTTATCAGGAACATTGAGAGAATGGTCTGCATTGACGGAGATTTTGTCGCCGACGGCTGGAACCTGAATCTTCTTGTAACCCATGCTGAACTCCATTGTTTGGATTGAACATCTGGCTTGGTTCGAGCGTAACCCAGTTAAATCAACACGCAAACCCTCTGTTCACGGCGCGAGCACATCTGGTTTCGTACAAGCCTGAAAGCAAAGGGAAAAGCGCCAAACTCAAGCATTCGCGGCGACTCTACGCCTCACCCTGCCCTGCGACCTTTAGACCAATGGACGAGAATCGTTGCATATGAACCATCGGCAGATTGCCAGCTACCTATGTATAATGCCGCCCGCTGACCAAAGGGTCACGACGGCTGGCCTCTCTAGAACGAGACTTTCCGCCTGATTGGTTGAGCTGTTACCGCAGCCCGACCGCTTGACGCTCTACTGATGCACCCAACATCACCGCGAAGAATCTCGACATTCGGTTCATGGATGACTTTGAACGAACGCGCTTACCCGGCGCCCCTCGAGTTTCTGCGCACGCTTTAGCAAAGAAGAGAGAGTTAATCCGAATATGCCCACCCGCTCGAAGATCATCTATACCTTCACCGACGAAGCCCCAGCCCTCGCCACCTATTCCCTGCTGCCGATCATCGAGGCTTACACCGCCTCGGCCGATATCGCCGTGGAAACCCGCGATATCTCTCTTGCAGCGCGCATTCTGGCCAGCTTCCCCGAGCAACTGGGCGAAAAAGCCGTAGCCGACCACCTCGCCGAACTGGGCGACCTGGCCGTTACGCCTGAAGCCAACATCATCAAGCTGCCGAACATCAGCGCTTCGGTGCCACAGCTGCAAGCCGCGATCAAAGAGCTGCAAGCTCAGGGTTACAACCTGCCGGATTACCCGGAAACCGTGACCAGCGACGCCGACAAAGACGCCAAGGCGCGTTACGACAAGGTCAAGGGCAGCGCCGTGAACCCGGTTCTGCGCGAAGGCAACTCCGATCGTCGCGCCCCGCTGTCGGTCAAGAACTACGCACGCAAGCACCCGCACAAAATGGGCGCCTGGGCCAAAGACTCCAAGTCCCACGTCGCGCACATGAGCACCGGCGATTTCTACGGCAGCGAAAAAGCTGCCCTGATCGACGCCGCTGACGCTGTGAAGATCGAACTGATCGCCAAAGACGGCACCGCTACCGTCCTGAAAGAAAAAACCACCGTTCAGGCTGGCGAGATCCTCGATTGCGCCGTGATGAGCAAAAACGCCCTGCGCGCATTCATCGCTGCTGAAATCGAAAGCGCCAAGGCTCAAGGCGTGCTGCTGTCGGTTCACCTGAAAGCGACCATGATGAAGGTCTCCGACCCGATCATGTTCGGCCAGATCGTTGCCGAGTTCTATAAAGACGCGCTGACCAAGCACGCTGACGTGCTGGCCCAGATCGGCTTCAACCTGAACAACGGCATCGGCGATCTGTACGCTCGCATCAAGGCCCTGCCGGCCGAGCAACAGGCACAGATCGAAGCTGACATGGCAGCGGTCTACGCCGCACGTCCGTCGTTGGCGATGGTCAACTCCGACAAAGGCATCACCAACCTGCACGTGCCGAGCGACGTTATCGTCGACGCCTCGATGCCAGCGATGATCCGTGACTCCGGCAAGATGTGGGGCACCGACGGTCAGTTGCACGACACCAAGGCTGTGATCCCGGATCGTTGCTACGCAACCATCTACCAGGCCGTGATCGAAGATTGCAAAGCCAATGGCGCATTCGATCCGACCACCATGGGCAGCGTGCCAAACGTTGGTCTGATGGCGAAGAAAGCCGAAGAGTACGGCTCGCACGACAAGACCTTCCAGATCAAGGCTGACGGCGTGGTTCGCGTGACCGACAGCAAAGGCACCCTGCTGATGGAACAGGCTGTTGAAGCCGGCGACATCTTCCGCATGTGCCAGACCAAAGACGCGCCGATCCAGGACTGGGTCAAACTGGCCGTCAACCGTGCTCGCGCCAGCAGCACTCCAGCTATTTTTTGGCTGGACCCAATGCGCGCTCACGACGGCGTAGTGATCGAGAAAGTTCAGGCTTACCTGAAGGATCACGACACTGCCGGTCTGGACATCCAGATCATGGCGCCGGTCGACGCAATGAAGTACACCCTGCAGCGCACTCGCGAAGGCAAGGACACCATCTCGGTGACCGGTAACGTACTGCGCGACTACCTGACCGACCTGTTCCCGATCATGGAACTGGGCACCAGCGCCAAGATGCTGTCGATCGTGCCGTTGATGAACGGTGGCGGCCTGTTCGAAACCGGCGCCGGCGGTTCGGCTCCGAAGCACGTGCAGCAACTGGTCGAAGAGAACTTCCTGCGCTGGGATTCGCTGGGTGAATTCCTGGCTCTGGCGGCGTCCCTCGAGCATTTGGGTGTGAACTACAACAATCCGAAAGCGCTGGTTCTGTCCAAGACTCTGGATCAGGCTACTGGCCAGTTCCTCGACAACAACAAGTCGCCATCGCGCAAAGTCGGCAACATCGACAACCGCGGCAGCCACTTCTACCTGGCGATGTACTGGGCTCAGGCCCTGGCAGCCCAGACTGAAGACGCTGCACTGCAAGCGCAGTTCGCGACTCTGGCCAAGACTCTGACCGAGAACGAAGCAACCATCGTTGCCGAACTCAACGCCGTTCAGGGCAAGCCAGTGGACATCGGCGGTTACTACCACGCCAATGCCGAACTGATCAGCAAAGCCATGCGCCCAAGCGCAACCCTCAACGCGGCAATTGCTGCGCTGGTTTAATGTTGTAAAGGGAACATCACAAACCCCGGCCTGGTGCCGGGGTTTGTGTTTTCAGACAAAGATACACAGAAGACAGAGGAATCCCTATGGACTGGCTCCCCCACATCACCGTCGCCACCATCGTCGAAGACAACGGCCGCTTCCTGATGGTCGAAGAGCACAAGGCCGGCCGTAACGTGCTCAACCAGCCCGCCGGCCACCTGGACCCGGATGAAACCCTGATCGAAGCCGCCGTGCGCGAGACCCTCGAAGAAACCGGCTGGGACGTCGAACCGACCGGCGTGATCGGCATTTACCTGTATACCGCGCCAAGCAACGGCGTGACTTATCAACGTGTTTGCTTCTCCGCCAAGGCCATAAAACACCATCCGGACTACCCACTCGACGACGGCATCCTCGGCGCCAAGTGGCTGACTCGCGACGAATTAATCGAGCAGCGCGACAACTGGCGCAGTGAGCTGATCATCCGCTGCATCGATGATTACCTGGCCGGCCATCACTTCGGCCTCGAACTGATCCGCCCTTCTCTTTAGCCTTGAGGCCGTGAGCCTGATAGAATCGCGTCCTTTTTCAAGACACTCATTGAATCCCTATGCGTGATCCAGCCCCTTCTGACACATCCAAGAAGCGCGTCATTGTCGGCATGTCCGGCGGCGTGGACTCTTCCGTTTCCGCTCTCCTGCTGATCGAGCAGGGCTATGAAGTGGAAGGCCTGTTCATGAAGAACTGGGAAGAAGACGACGGAACGGAATACTGCACCGCCATGGACGATCTGGCGGATGCCCAGGCCGTGTGCGACAAGATCGGCATCAAGCTGCACACCGCCAACTTTGCCGCCGAGTACTGGGACAACGTGTTCGAGCACTTCCTGGCCGAATACAAGGCCGGGCGCACGCCGAACCCGGACATCCTGTGTAACCGCGAAATCAAGTTCAAGGCGTTCCTCGACTACGCCATGATGCTCGGCGCCGACCTGATCGCCACCGGCCACTACGTGCGCCGCCGCGACATCGATGGCCGCACCGAACTGCTCAAAGGCCTCGATCCGAACAAGGATCAAAGCTACTTCCTGCACGCCGTCGGCGGCGAACAGATCGCCAAGACGCTGTTCCCGGTCGGCGAACTGGAAAAACCGGAAGTGCGCGCAATTGCCGAGAAATACGAGCTGGCCACCGCCAAGAAGAAGGATTCCACCGGAATCTGCTTCATCGGCGAGCGTCGCTTCAGCGACTTCCTCAAGCAATACCTGCCGGCACAACCGGGCGAGATCAAGACCACCGAAGGCGAAGTCATCGGCCGTCACCACGGCTTGATGTATCACACCATCGGTCAGCGTCAGGGCCTGGGCATCGGCGGCTTGAAGGATGCCGGCGACGAGCCGTGGTACGTGCTGCGCAAGGATCTGGACAACAATGAACTGATCGTCGGCCAGGGCAACAACCATCCATGGCTGTTCTCCAGCGCCCTGCTCGCTTCGGAAATCTATTGGGTCAACCCGATCGACCTGAGCCAGCCGCTGCGCTTGACCGCCAAAGTGCGCTATCGCCAAAGCGATCAGGCCTGCACTCTGGAAAAAACCGCAAGCGGTTACCGCGCCGTATTCGACGAGCCGCAGCGCGCGGTCACGCCGGGCCAGTCGGTGGTGTTCTATGACGGTGAAATATGCCTCGGTGGCGGCGTGATCGAAGTCGCCGAGCCGTGGAGCGGTCAGGCATGAGCCCGACTCAGGAGCAACTGACGGCGCTGGGCGGCGTGTTTCTCGCGGCCGTACTGGTTGACCGGATCGCCAAGACTGGCCAGACCAACGAGGCCGGCCTGAGCTGCATGCTCGGCAGCCTGCTGGTGCGCGACCCGAAAGACACGCTGGACGTGTACGGCGGCGACGATATCAACCTGCGTGAAGGTTACCGGGCGCTGATCGGCGCACTTGAACGCGACCCAAGCACTTTGCAGCGCGAGCCACTGCGTTATGCCCTGTCGATGCTCGGTCTTGAGCGCCAACTGGCCAAACGTGGCGACCTGCTCGACACGATCGGCAAGCGCTTGCCGCAGATCCAGTCGCAGGTCGAGCACTTCGGCCCGGCCCACGAAAACGTGGTTGCCGCGTGCGGCGCACTTTATCAGGACACTTTGAGCACTCTGCGCCAGCGGATTCAGGTGCATGGCGACATGCGCAACCTGCAGCAGCCGAGCAACGCATCGAAAATCCGCGCCTTGCTGCTCGCCGGCATCCGTTCGGCGCGCCTGTGGCGTCAACTTGGCGGCCATCGCTGGCAGTTGGTGGTCAGCCGCCGCAAGCTGCTCAAAGAGCTGTACCCGTTGATGCGCAGCGAGTAAATCGCCGCGCAATAAAAGCTTTGTAGTCTGTAACGCGTAATACGCCGGTCAGTTGGCAACGGACCGGCGGATTTTTTCATGTATGATACGCGCCCCATTTCGTTGCCCGACTGTCCGAGAACACCCCATGCAGCTCTCTTCGCTCACTGCGGTTTCCCCTGTTGACGGCCGCTACGCCGGCAAAACCCAGGCCTTGCGCCCGATTTTCAGCGAGTACGGCCTGATCCGTGCCCGCGTTCTGGTTGAAGTGCGCTGGCTCCAGCGCCTGGCCGCCCATACCGGTATCCCGGAAGTGCCAGCCTTCTCCGCCGAGGCCAACGCCGTTCTCAATGAACTGGCTGAAAACTTCGCGCTGGAGCACGCCGAGCGCGTCAAAGAGATCGAGCGCACCACCAACCACGACGTGAAAGCGATCGAATACCTGCTCAAAGAGCAGGCGGCCAAACTGCCGGAGCTGGCCAAGGTCAGCGAGTTCATCCACTTTGCCTGCACCAGCGAAGACATCAACAACCTGTCCCACGCCCTGATGCTGCGCGAAGGCCGTGACGACGTGATGCTGCCGCTGATGCGCCAGACTGCCAACGCCATCCGCGAACTGGCCATCCGTTTCGCTGACGTGCCGATGCTGTCGCGTACCCACGGTCAACCAGCTTCGCCGACCACTCTGGGTAAAGAACTGGCGAACGTGGTTTACCGTCTCGAGCGTCAGATCGCTCAAGTCGCTGCTGTACCACTGCTGGGCAAGATCAACGGCGCTGTCGGCAACTACAACGCTCACCTGTCGGCCTACCCGCAGATCGACTGGGAAGCCAACGCCCGCGCCTTCATCGAAGACGAGCTGGGTCTGGGCTTCAACCCGTACACCACGCAGATCGAACCGCACGACTACATCGCCGAGCTGTTTGACGCCATTGCGCGCTTCAACACCATCCTGATCGACTTCGACCGTGACATCTGGGGCTACATCTCCCTGGGTTATTTCAAGCAGCGCACCATCGCTGGCGAAATCGGTTCGTCGACCATGCCGCACAAGGTCAACCCGATCGACTTCGAAAACTCCGAAGGCAACCTGGGCATCGCCAACGCGCTGTTCCAGCACCTGGCGAGCAAACTGCCGATCTCCCGCTGGCAGCGCGACCTGACCGACTCCACCGTACTGCGCAACCTCGGTGTCGGCTTCGCCCACAGCGTGATCGCTTACGAAGCCAGCCTCAAAGGCATCAGCAAACTGGAGCTCAACGAGCAGAAGATTGCCGCTGACCTCGACGCTTGCTGGGAAGTCCTGGCTGAGCCGATCCAGACCGTGATGCGTCGCTACAACATCGAAAACCCGTACGAAAAGCTGAAAGAACTGACCCGCGGCAAGGGCATCAGCCCTGAAGCATTGCAGACTTTCATCGACGGCCTGGACATGCCAGCCGCAGCGAAAGCCGAGCTGAAACAGCTGACCCCGGCCAACTACATCGGCAACGCTGTAGCGCAAGCCAAACGCATCTGATCGACCGCTTGAACCGTTTGAGACGCCCGGCCGCGCCGGGCGTTTTTATTCCCGTCTGAAAAATGCTTTTTTTCAATAGGTTACATATGAATTCCGATATTCCTCTTCAACTTCTGGGCGGCATCACGGCGCGCGAATTCCTGCGCGACTACTGGCAGAAAAAGCCACTGCTGATCCGCCAGGCGATTCCTGACTTCGAAAGCCCGATCGACGCCGACGAACTGGCCGGCCTGGCCCTGGAAGAAGAAGTCGAATCGCGCCTGGTCATCGAGCATGGCGAGCGCCCATGGGAACTGCGTCGCGGCCCGTTCGCTGAAGACGAATTCATCAAGCTGCCGGAAAAAGAGTGGACTCTGCTGGTTCAGGCAGTCGATCAATTCGTACCGGAAGTCAGCGAACTGCTGGAAAACTTCCGCTTCCTGCCGAGCTGGCGCGTCGACGACGTGATGATCAGCTTCGCAGCCCCAGGTGGCAGCGTCGGCCCGCACTTCGACAACTACGACGTGTTCCTGCTGCAAGGTCACGGCAAGCGCAACTGGAAAATCGGCCAGATGTGCGACTCCGAGAGCCCGCTGCTGCAACACGCGGACCTGCGCATCCTCGCCGAATTCCACGAAACCGAAGAGTGGGTTCTGGAACCGGGTGACATGCTTTACCTGCCACCGCGTCTGGCCCACTGCGGCGTCGCCGTGGATAACTGCATGACCTACTCGGTAGGCTTCCGCGCCCCGAGCGCGTCTGAAGTGCTGACCCACTTCACCGACTTCCTCAGCCAGTTCCTGACCGACGAAGAGCGCTACACCGACGCCGACGCGCAGCCAGCGGCCGATCCGCATCAGATTCAGCACGATGCGCTGGATCGCCTGAAAAGCCTGCTCGCCGAACACATGAGCGACGAGCGTCTGCTGCTGACCTGGTTCGGCCAGTACATGACCGAGCCACGCTACCCGGAACTGGTAGCCGGCCCGGAAGAAGTCGAAGAAGAAGACTTCCTCAGTGCTCTGCAAGATGGCGCCGTGCTGATCCGCAACCCGAGCGCGCGCCTGGCCTGGTCGGAAGTCGATGACGATCTGCTGCTGTTCGCCAGCGGCCAGAGCCGTTATCTGCCGGGCAAACTGCGCGAACTGCTGAAGCTGATCTGCGCCGCCGACGCCTTGCACACCGACAACCTCGGCGAGTGGCTGAACGACGAAGACGGTCGCGGCCTGCTGTGCGAACTGGTCAAGCAAGGCAGCCTGGGGTTCGCTGATGAATAAAATTCGCGTACGTGTCGCAGACTGGCAGAAGGACATCGCCGAGATCCGGCGCATTCGTGAAACGGTGTTCATCGCCGAACAATCGGTGCCACCCGAGCTGGAATGGGACGCCGATGACGCGACCGCTGTGCATTTCCTGGCATTTGAGGGCGACTTTCCGATCGGCACTGCGCGTCTGTTGCCCGATGGGCACATTGGCCGGGTTTCGGTGCTGAAAGACTGGCGCGGCATGAAGGTCGGTGACGCGCTGATGCAAGCGGTCATTGCTGAAGCAGAAGAGCGCGGACTGAAGCAGCAAATGCTCAGCGCTCAGGTGCAAGCCACGGCGTTCTACGAGCGCCTGGGTTTCAGCCTGGTCAGTGAGGAGTTCCTGGAAGCAGGGATTCCGCATGTCGATATGGTTCGCCATTCGGCCCAACCGCTAGCTGAATGAAACCTTGTGGCGAGGGGATTTATCCCCGATGGGGCGCGAAGCGGCCCTAAAATTTTGGGTCTGCTGCGCAGCCCATCGGGGATAAATCCCCTCGCCACAAGAGCAATATGCAAACTTCAGCAAACGCCCCGACATCGAACGATGCCGGGGCGTTTTGCTGTCTTGGATTCAACTTGCCCCACCCGGGGCCGACAAACTGGCAATATCAAGCCTTTCGAAAGCGGAGATAACGGACATGTCCCTACGCACCCTGCTCACCACCCTGCTGCTCGGCTGCAGTTTTTCGGTGATGGCAGCCACAGAAATCGTCCCCCTCAAGTACCGCACCAGCACCGACATGCTGCCGATGGCGCAGGATTTCCTCGGTAAGGACGGCCAGGTCAGCGCCTATGGCAACCAACTGATCGTCAAGGCAGAGCCGGACAAGATTCAGGAACTCAAGGCGTTGCTGACCCAACTCGACACCGCGCCGAAACGCCTGCTGATTACCGTCGACACCAACGAAAACAATGGCCGTGGCGACGAAGGTTATTCAGTCAACGGTGCGCAGACCCGCATCATCAGCCGCAGCACCGCCAGCCGTGACGGCGGCATTCAGCAAGTACAGGCCAGCGAGGGCGCTCCGGCGCTGATCCAGGTCGGCCAGAGCGTGCCGATCACCAACAGTCAGACAAACTCCTACGGCGATTACAGCAGCCAGACCCAATACCGCAACGTCACTCAGGGTTTTTACGTCACCGCGAGCGTCACCGGCGACATCGTTCATCTGGCAATCAGTACCAACCGTGACCGCATGAGCCAGGAACGTCCCGATGTAGTGAACGTGCAAAGCACCGACACAACCGTCAGCGGGCGCCTCGGCGAGTGGATCACTCTGGCCGGCGTCAATCGCCAGACTCAGGCTGACAAACAGGGCCTGGCCCGCAGCTACTCGACTCAAGGCCGGGATGACATGACCTTGCGGGTGAAAGTCGACAGCCTGGACTAAAGCACCGAAAACTGACTGATTAGTCGTATTAGACGAAAGATGTAGTGCTTTAAAAAAAGCACTACAAAACGTTTGACGAGCCAAAAAAGCGAAGGCATGATGGCCTCGCTCCCGCTAATCAGAGGCCCTGGCAAGGGCCTTCGAAGCGCTGTTCGCATCTACCCCGCGAACCGTTTCGTGTCTGTACCGCCCACAAGGTGTGTTTGACGAGGTTGCCGACTGGAACGAAGTTGTCCCGAGGGACGGAAGCGTAATTAGGTAACCCGGCATCACACTGTAGTTCGTATAAAGGCCCACGACGCCCGAATGCGCCCGCCAGTTTCGCCTTTACCTGCTCACTTCCCCTCGAGCTCATCGTTCATCCCGTCGCCTACCCCGCCGAATCCGACTTGACCACCTAAGCTTCTGGTCAGCGAGCGCAGGAATTTTCCACCGCAGAACAACTTTTCATAAAAGACGCGACGAGGTTTATCTCCATGGCACTGACACGCGAACAGCAAATTGCAGCCCTTGAAAAAGACTGGGCTGAAAACCCGCGCTGGAAAGGCGTGACTCGCACTTATTCCGCTGCTGACGTCGTCCGTCTGCGTGGCTCGGTTCAACCTGAGCACACCTTTGCGAAAATGGGCGCCGAGAAGCTGTGGAACCTGGTAACCCAGGGTGCCAAGCCGTCCTTCCGTCCAGAGAAAGATTTCGTCAACTGCATGGGCGCCCTGACCGGCGGCCAGGCTGTTCAGCAAGTCAAAGCCGGTATCCAGGCAATCTACCTGTCGGGCTGGCAGGTAGCTGCGGACAACAACTCCGCCGAATCGATGTACCCGGACCAGTCGCTGTACCCGGTGGACTCGGTGCCAACCGTCGTCAAGCGCATCAACAACTCGTTCCGTCGCGCTGACCAGATCCAGTGGAAAGCCGGCAAGAACCCGGGCGACGATGGCTACATCGACTACTTCGCGCCGATCGTGGCTGACGCTGAAGCCGGTTTCGGCGGCGTACTGAACGCTTACGAGCTGATGAAGAGCATGATCGAAGCAGGCGCCGCCGGCGTTCACTTCGAAGACCAACTGGCTTCCGTGAAGAAATGCGGCCACATGGGCGGCAAGGTTCTGGTGCCAACCCAGGAAGCCGTACAGAAGCTGACCGCAGCGCGTCTGGCAGCTGACGTTGCCGGTACTCCGACCATCATTCTGGCCCGTACCGACGCTAACGCTGCTGACCTGCTGACTTCCGACTGCGACCCGTACGACCAGCCGTTCGTGACTGGCGAGCGCACCCAGGAAGGTTTCTACAAGGTACGTGCCGGTCTGGATCAAGCGATCGCCCGTGGTCTGGCTTACGCCCCTTACGCCGACCTGATCTGGTGCGAAACCGCCAAGCCGGATCTGGACGAGGCTCGTCGCTTCGCTGAAGCGATCAAGAAGGAATACCCGGACCAACTGCTGTCGTACAACTGCTCGCCTTCCTTCAACTGGAAGAAAAACCTGGACGACGCGACCATCGCCAAGTTCCAGCGCGAACTGTCCGCCATGGGCTACAAGCACCAGTTCATCACCCTGGCCGGCATTCACAACATGTGGCACAGCATGTTCAACCTGGCGCACGACTACGCCCGTAACGACATGACTGCCTACGTGAAGCTGCAAGAGCAGGAATTCGCTGACGCCTCCAAGGGTTACACCTTCGTGGCTCACCAGCAGGAAGTGGGCACCGGCTACTTCGATGACATGACCACCGTGATTCAGGGTGGCTCGTCCTCGGTAACCGCACTGACCGGTTCGACCGAAGAAGAACAGTTCCACTGATCTGCTTCACCTGAGCAAACGGCCTCTGCGGATCGAATAGAAAGCTAACCGCAGAGCCGCAAGACTGACGCCCCGACTGGTTCGGGGCGTTTTTTTGCCTGTGATGTTCCTCACCACACAAATCCCAAAGGTTCTGTGTCAGACCTTTCTGAAAAAACATTGATCCATAGCGGTATAGGCGTCAGAAAAATCAGTTAAAACAGGCGCCACCGCTACTTGCAGTAACGGGCATATAAGACAACTTCCCAACTACTGCACCGCTAAACAGTTACAAAACCACCTCAAACGATATTAATTATCATTTAGCCGCAACTATGCTCGTTACATTTCCCACAAAACATAATTCGCAGAAAACCGGCTAATGCCCGCTATGCTTGGGCTACGGGGCATCGGAGGCGCGCTATGTCCTTATTCCAATAAATAATTTCGCTATAGGAATTTTACTTGCAGGGTGTTTAGCCATAAAATCAGCGCGATTGATTGCTGCGACATATCGTCACTGCCTATTTCTTTATCAAGCTCAGAGACCTTTGCTCTCTGTTAAGGATTACCAGCATGCCCGAAGCGACAGGACTCATGGCCCACAACTGGGGCTTTGCCATTTTCCTTCTGGGTGTCGTCGGCCTGTGTGCCTTCATGCTTGGCGTCTCCAGCCTCCTCGGGTCAAAAGCCTGGGGCCGCAGCAAAAACGAACCGTTCGAGTCGGGCATGCTACCTACCGGTGGCGCCCGCTTGCGGCTCTCAGCCAAATTCTATCTGGTCGCGATGCTGTTCGTGATCTTCGATATCGAAGCCCTCTTTCTCTTTGCATGGTCTGTGTCTGTCCGCGAAAGCGGCTGGACCGGATTCGTCGAAGCTCTCGTTTTCATAGCAATTCTGTTGGCAGGTCTTGTCTACCTGTTCCGAGTGGGCGCCCTTGACTGGGCTCCGGAAGCTCGTCGCAAGCGGCAGGCGAAGCTGAAACAATGAGGCTTTGGCAATGCAATACAATCTCACCAGGATCGACCCCGATGCTCCTAACGAGCAGTATCCGATTGGCGAACGGGAAACCGTTTCCGATCCGTTAGAAGATCAAGTTCACAAAAACATTTTCATGGGCAAGCTGGAAGACGTGCTGAGTGGCGCGGTCAACTGGGGACGTAAGAACTCCCTGTGGCCGTACAACTTCGGCTTGTCGTGCTGCTACGTGGAAATGACCACTGCCTTCACGGCGCCCCACGACATCGCGCGCTTTGGCGCCGAAGTTATCCGGGCATCACCGCGTCAGGCCGACTTCATGGTTATCGCCGGTACCTGCTTCATCAAGATGGCGCCGATCATTCAGCGTCTCTACGAGCAAATGCTCGAACCGAAGTGGGTTATCTCCATGGGTTCGTGCGCCAACTCCGGTGGCATGTACGACATCTACTCCGTGGTTCAAGGGGTGGACAAGTTCCTGCCGGTGGACGTCTACGTACCTGGCTGCCCGCCCCGTCCGGAAGCATTTCTGCAAGGCTTGATGCTGTTGCAGGAATCGATTGGACAGGAGCGTCGTCCGCTTTCCTGGGTCGTTGGTGATCAAGGCGTTTATCGCGCCGACATGCCTTCGCAAAAGGAACAGCGCCGCGAACAGCGAATCGCAGTCACCAACCTGCGCAGCCCTGACGAAGTCTGATCCAGATCTGTTCTTACAAAGAAACGAGAAGCTGGCTTCATTCTTTACGTTGACCGAAAGCGAAAAAATAACCATGACTACAGGCAGTGCTCTGTACATCCCGCCTTATAAGGCCGACGACCAGGATGTGGTCGTCGAACTCAACAACCGTTTTGGCGCCGAAGCGTTCACCGCTCAGTCGACCCGCACCGGCATGCCGGTGCTGTGGGTGGCTCGCGCCAGACTCGTCGAAGTCCTGACTTTCCTGCGCAACCTGCCCAAGCCGTACGTCATGCTCTATGACCTGCACGGCGTGGACGAGCGTCTGCGCACCAAGCGTCAAGGGCTGCCATCGGACGCCGAATTCACCGTGTTCTATCACCTCATGTCGCTTGAGCGTAATAGTGACGTGATGATCAAGGTCGCCTTGTCCGAAAGCGACCTGAGCTTGCCGACCGTCACCAGCATCTGGCCGAACGCCAACTGGTACGAGCGTGAAGTCTGGGACATGTACGGCATCGACTTCAAAGGCCACCCGCACCTGTCGCGCATCATGATGCCGCCGACCTGGGAAGGTCACCCGCTGCGCAAGGACTTCCCGGCGCGCGCCACCGAATTCGATCCGTACAGTCTCAACCTCGCCAAGCAACAGCTTGAGGAAGAAGCCGCGCGCTTCCGTCCTGAAGACTGGGGCATGAAGCGTTCCGGCACCCATGAGGACTACATGTTCCTCAACCTGGGCCCGAACCACCCTTCGGCGCACGGTGCGTTCCGCATCATTCTGCAACTGGACGGTGAAGAGATCGTCGACTGCGTGCCAGACATCGGTTACCACCACCGTGGTGCCGAGAAGATGGCCGAGCGTCAGTCCTGGCACAGCTTCATTCCGTACACCGACCGTATCGACTACCTCGGCGGCGTGATGAACAACCTGCCGTACGTGCTCTCGGTCGAGAAGCTCGCCGGCATCAAGGTGCCCGAGAAGGTCGACGTCATCCGGATCATGATGGCCGAGTTCTTCCGGATCACCAGCCACCTGCTGTTCCTGGGTACCTACATCCAGGACGTCGGCGCCATGACCCCGGTGTTCTTCACCTTTACCGACCGCCAGAAAGCGTACACGGTGATTGAAGCCATTACTGGTTTCCGTCTGCACCCGGCCTGGTACCGCATCGGCGGCGTCGCGCACGACCTGCCACGCGGCTGGGAAAAACTGGTGAAAGATTTCGTTGAGTGGCTGCCAAAACGCCTCGACGAATACACCAAGGCTGCCCTGCAAAACAGCATCCTCAAGGGTCGTACCATCGGCGTCGCTGCCTACAACACCAAAGAGGCCCTGGAATGGGGCGTCACCGGTGCCGGCCTGCGTTCGACCGGTTGCGACTTCGACCTGCGTAAAGCGCGTCCGTACTCCGGCTACGAGAACTTCGAGTTCGAAGTGCCGCTGGCCGCCAACGGCGATGCCTACGACCGCTGCATGGTTCGCGTCGAAGAGATGCGCCAGAGCATCAAGATCATCGACCAGTGCATGCGCAACATGCCGGAAGGCCCGTACAAGGCGGATCACCCGCTGACCACGCCGCCGCCGAAAGAGCGCACGCTGCAGCACATCGAAACCTTGATCACGCACTTCCTGCAAGTTTCGTGGGGTCCGGTCATGCCGGCCAACGAATCCTTCCAGATGATCGAAGCGACCAAGGGCATCAACAGTTATTACCTGACGAGCGACGGCGGCACCATGAGCTACCGTACCCGGATCCGTACTCCAAGCTTCCCGCATCTGCAACAGATCCCTTCGGTGATCAAAGGCAGCATGGTCGCGGACTTGATTGCGTACCTGGGTAGTATCGACTTCGTTATGGCCGACGTGGACCGCTAAGCATGAACAGCACGCTTATCCAGACAGACCGTTTCACCCTGAGTGAAACCGAGCGCTCGGCCATCGAGCACGAGCTGCATCACTACGAAGACCCGCGCGCGGCGTCGATCGAAGCCCTGAAGATCGTTCAGAAAGAACGCGGCTGGGTGCCGGATGGCGCCTTGTACGCAATCGGCGAGATCCTCGGCATCCCGGCCAGCGACGTTGAAGGTGTGGCGACGTTCTATAGCCAGATCTTCCGTCAACCGGTCGGCCGTCACATCATTCGCGTCTGCGACAGCATGGTCTGCTACATCGGCGGCCACGAGTCGGTGGTCAGCGAAATCCAGAACAATCTGGGCATCGGCCTGGGTCAAACCACCACCGACGGTCGTTTCACCCTGCTGCCTGTCTGCTGCCTCGGCAACTGCGACAAGGCTCCGGCGCTGATGATCGACGACGACACCTTTGGTGATGTGCAGCCTGCTGGCGTTGCCAAACTGCTCGAGGGCTACGTATGACCCTGACATCTTTCGGCCCGGCCAACCGCATCAAGCGTTCGGCCGAGACACACCCGCTGACCTGGCGTCTGCGTGACGACGGTGAAGCCGTGTGGCTCGACGAATACCAGGCCAAGAACGGTTACGCCGCAGCGCGCAAAGCCTTCGCCGACATGGCCCAGGACGACATCGTCCAGACCGTGAAAGACGCAGGCCTCAAAGGTCGCGGCGGTGCAGGTTTCCCCACGGGTGTGAAGTGGGGCCTGATGCCCAAAGACGAATCCATCAACATCCGCTACCTGCTGTGCAACGCGGATGAAATGGAGCCGAACACCTGGAAAGACCGCATGCTGATGGAGCAACTGCCCCATCTGCTGATCGAAGGCATGCTGATCAGTGCTCGCGCGCTGAAAACCTACCGTGGCTACATCTTCCTGCGTGGCGAATACACCACCGCCGCCAAGCACCTCAACCGTGCCGTGGAAGAAGCCAAGGCTGCTGGCCTTTTGGGCAAGAACATCCTGGGCAGCGGCTTCGATTTCGAGCTGTTCGTCCACACCGGCGCCGGGCGTTATATCTGCGGTGAAGAAACCGCACTGATCAACTCCCTCGAAGGCCGCCGCGCCAACCCGCGCTCCAAGCCGCCCTTCCCTGCCGCCGTTGGCGTGTGGGGCAAGCCGACCTGCGTGAACAACGTTGAAACCCTGTGCAACGTGCCGGCGATCATTGCCGACGGCGTTGACTGGTACAAATCGTTGGCCCGCGAAGGCAGCGAAGACATGGGCACCAAGCTCATGGGCTTCTCCGGCAAGGTCAAGAATCCGGGCCTGTGGGAACTGCCATTCGGCGTCACCGGTCGCGAGTTGTTCGAAGACTACGCCGGCGGCATGCGCGATGGTTACAAGCTCAAGGCCTGGCAGCCAGGTGGCGCCGGTACCGGTTTCCTTCTGCCAGAACACCTCGACGCACAAATGTACGCCGGCGGCATTGCCAAAGTGGGCACCCGTATGGGTACCGGCCTGGCCATGGCGGTGGACGACAGCGTCAACATGGTCTCGCTGCTGCGCAACATGGAACAGTTCTTCGCCCGTGAGTCGTGCGGTTTCTGCACACCGTGCCGTGATGGTTTGCCATGGAGCGTCAAGCTGCTGATGGCCATCGAGAATGGCGAAGGCCAACCGGGCGACATCGAGACCCTGCTGGGTCTGGTCGGCTTCCTCGGCCCAGGCAAAACCTTCTGTGCTCACGCACCGGGTGCCGTGGAGCCGTTGGGCAGTGCCATCAAATACTTCCGTCCAGAGTTCGAAGCCGGTATCGCGCCTGTCAGCGCTGCCGTCCCGCCTCTGGCAAGGCCGATCGTAATCGGCGCGTAAACGCTTAATAAGGTGAAGGGCCCGTGCCCTTCGCCTCCTGCGATGACGCCTTTCGAGGCTGGTTTGATTCGCACGGATAACAAGATTCCATTAGCCACGCCCGCTGACACCGGGCCAACGAAGACCTTTGAACCATGGCCACTATCCACGTAGACGGCAAAGCGCTCGAAGTCGACGGGGCAGACAACCTGTTACAGGCATGTCTGTCGCTGGGCCTCGACATTCCATATTTCTGCTGGCACCCCGCGCTTGGTAGCGTCGGGGCTTGCCGCCAGTGCGCGGTCAAGCAGTACACCGACGAGAACGACACCCGTGGTCGCATCGTCATGTCCTGCATGACCCCAGCCACCGACAACACCTGGATCTCCATCGAAGATGAAGAATCCAAGGCGTTCCGCGCCAGTGTTGTCGAATGGCTGATGACCAACCACCCGCACGACTGCCCTGTGTGCGAAGAAGGCGGTCATTGCCACCTGCAAGACATGACAGTGATGACCGGCCACAACGAGCGCCGTTATCGCTTCACCAAACGTACCCACCAGAACCAGCAACTGGGCCCGTTCATTTCCCACGAAATGAACCGCTGCATCGCTTGCTACCGCTGCGTGCGTTTCTACAAGGACTACGCTGGCGGCACCGACCTCGGTGTATTCGGCGCCCACGACAACGTGTACTTCGGTCGCGTTGAAGACGGCACCCTCGAAAGCGAGTTCTCCGGCAACCTCACCGAGGTCTGCCCGACCGGTGTGTTCACCGACAAGACTCACTCCGAGCGCTACAACCGTAAGTGGGACATGCAGTTCTCGCCGAGCATCTGCCATGGCTGCTCCAGCGGTTGCAACATTTCCCCGGGTGAGCGTTACGGTGAACTGCGTCGCATCGAAAACCGTTTCAACGGTTCGGTGAACCAGTACTTCCTGTGCGACCGTGGCCGTTTCGGTTATGGCTACGTCAACCGCACCGACCGTCCGCGTCAGCCACTGCTGGCCGACGGCACCAAGCTTGGACTGGATGCTGCGCTGGACAAGGCTGCCGATCTGCTGCGCGGTCGCAACATCGTCGGTATCGGTTCGCCGCGTGCCAGCCTGGAAAGCAACTACGCGTTGCGTGAACTGGTTGGCGCCGAGCACTTCTACTCCGGCATCGAAGCGTCCGAACTGGAACGCATCCGTCTGGTCCTGCAAGTGCTCAAAGACAGCCCGCTGCCAGTGCCAAACATGCGCGACATCGAAGACCACGACGCCGTGTTCGTCCTCGGTGAAGACCTGACCCAGACCGCCGCCCGTATGGCGCTGTCCCTGCGTCAGTCGGTCAAAGGCAAAGCCGAAGAAATGGCCGACGCCATGCGCGTTCAGCCATGGCTCGACGCTGCGGTGAAAAACATCGGTCAGCACGCGCTGAACCCGCTGTTCATCGCCAGCCTCGCTGAAACCAAGCTCGACGATATCGCCGAAGAATGCGTTCACGCAGCTCCCGATGATCTGGCGCGCATCGGTTTCGCCGTGGCTCACGCTCTGGACGCCAGCGCACCGGCCGTTGAAGGTCTGGACGCTGAAGCACTGGAACTGGCCAAGCGCATCGCCGACGCCCTGCTCGCGGCCAAACGTCCGCTGATCATCGCCGGCACTTCGCTGGGTTCGAAAGCGCTGATCGAAGCGGCAGCGAACATCGCCAAGGCTCTGAAGCTGCGCGAGAAGAACGGTTCGATCAGCCTGATCGTGCCGGAAGCCAACAGCCTCGGTCTGGCCATGCTCGGTGGCGAATCGGTGGATGCTGCGCTGCAAGCCGTCATCGATGGCAAAGCCGACGCCATCGTCGTGCTGGAAAACGATCTGTACACCCGCACCGCCAAAGAGAAAGTCGATGCTGCGCTGAACGCCGCGAAAGTGGTGATCGTTGCTGACCATCAGAAGACTGCTACCAGCGACCGCGCGCATCTGGTACTGCCAGCCGCCAGCTTCGCTGAAGGCGACGGTACGCTGGTCAGCCAGGAAGGTCGCGCCCAGCGCTTCTTCCAGGTTTTCGATCCGCAATACCTGGACGCGAGCATTCTGGTTCACGAAGGCTGGCGCTGGCTGCACGCCCTGCGCGCCACCCTGTTGAACCAGCCGATCGACTGGACGCAACTCGACCACGTCACCGCTGCCGTTGCTTCGAGCACCGAGCAACTGGCGCGTATCGTCGACGCTGCACCGTCCGCTGCGTTCCGTATCAAGGGTCTGAAACTGGCGCGTGAGCCGCTGCGTTACTCCGGTCGCACCGCGATGCGCGCCGACATCAGCGTTCACGAACCACGCACCCCGCAAGACAAAGACACCGCGTTCGCCTTCTCCATGGAAGGTTACTCGGGCTCGGTTGAGCCACGTCAGCAAGTGCCATTCGCCTGGTCGCCGGGCTGGAACTCGCCGCAGGCCTGGAACAAGTTCCAGGACGAAGTCGGTGGTCACATCCGCGCTGGCGACCCGGGCACCCGCCTGATCGAAAGCACCGGTGATTCGCTGAACTGGTTCGCTGCCGCTCCGCGCGCATTCAACCCGGCGCCGGGCACTTGGCAAGCTGTGCCGTTCTACCACCTGTTCGGTAGCGACGAGAACTCTTCGAAAGCCGCTCCTGTGCAGGAACGCATTCCGGCGGCCTACGTTGCTCTGGCCAAGTCTGAAGCGGATCGCCTTGGGGTCAACGACGGTGCACTGCTGAGCCTGAACGTGGCCGGCCAGACCCTGCGTCTGCCATTGCGTATCAATGAAGAACTGGGCGCAGGTCTGGTGGCATTGCCTGCGGGCATCGCCGGCATTCCACCGGCATTCGCCGGCGTATCCGTCGACGGTCTGCAGGAGGCAGCGCAATGACCTGGTTCACCCCTGAAGTGATCGATGTGATCCTGACGGTCATCAAAGCGATCGTGATTCTGTTGGCCGTCGTGGTCGCAGGCGCGTTGCTCAGCTTTGTCGAACGTCGCCTGCTGGGTTGGTGGCAGGACCGTTACGGTCCGAACCGCGTTGGCCCGTTTGGTATGTTCCAGATCGCCGCCGACATGCTGAAGATGTTCTTCAAGGAAGACTGGACCCCGCCGTTTGCCGACAAGGTGATCTTCACCCTGGCACCGGTTGTGGCCATGTCCGCCTTGCTGATTGCGTTCGCAATCATCCCGATCACCCCGACCTGGGGTGTGGCGGATCTGAACATCGGCCTGCTGTTCTTCTTCGCCATGGCCGGTCTGTCGGTCTACGCGGTGCTGTTCGCCGGCTGGTCGAGTAACAACAAGTTCGCCCTGCTGGGTGCCTTGCGTGCCTCGGCGCAGACCGTGTCCTACGAAGTGTTCATGGGCCTGGCCCTGATGGGCATCGTTGTGCAGGTCGGTTCGTTCAACATGCGCGACATCGTCGAGTACCAGGCGCAGAACCTGTGGTTCATCATTCCGCAGTTCTTCGGCTTCTGTACCTTCTTCATCGCTGGCGTCGCCGTGACTCACCGTCACCCGTTCGACCAGCCGGAAGCGGAACAGGAACTGGCAGACGGTTACCACATTGAATACGCCGGTATGAAATGGGGCATGTTTTTCGTCGGTGAATACATCGGCATCATCTTGATTTCGGCGCTGCTGGTCACCCTGTTCTTCGGTGGCTGGCACGGTCCGTTCGGCATCCTGCCGCAACTGTCGTTCCTGTGGTTCGCACTGAAGACCGCGTTCTTCATCATGCTGTTCATTCTGCTGCGCGCTTCCATCCCGCGTCCGCGTTATGACCAGGTGATGGACTTCAGCTGGAAATTCTGCCTGCCACTGACCCTGATCAATTTGCTGATAACCGCTGCGGTTGTGTTGTGGAACACGCCCGCGGTTGCGGTTCAGTGAGGATTTGACCCATGTTCAAATATATTGGCGACATCGTTAAGGGTACTGGTACCCAGTTGCGCAGCCTGGTCATGGTCTTTGGCCATGGCTTCCGCAAGCGCGACACCCTGCAGTACCCGGAAGAAGCGGTCTACCTGCCACCACGCTACCGTGGTCGTATCGTCCTGACCCGCGACCCCGATGGCGAAGAGCGTTGCGTAGCCTGCAACCTGTGCGCCGTGGCTTGCCCGGTGGGTTGCATCTCGCTGCAGAAAGCTGAAACCGAAGACGGTCGCTGGTACCCGGACTTCTTCCGTATCAACTTCTCGCGCTGCATTTTCTGTGGTCTCTGCGAGGAAGCCTGTCCGACCACCGCAATCCAGCTGACCCCGGATTTCGAGATGGCCGAGTTCAAACGTCAGGACCTGGTGTACGAGAAAGAAGATCTTTTGATCTCCGGCCCCGGCAAAAACCCTGATTACAACTTCTATCGTGTTGCAGGTATGGCAATCGCTGGCAAGCCGAAAGGCGCTGCGCAGAACGAAGCCGAACCGATCAACGTGAAGAGCTTGCTGCCTTAAGGAAGAACGATGGAATTCGCTTTCTATTTCGCATCGGGTATCGCTGTTGTGTCCACGCTTCGCGTGGTCACCAACACCAACCCTGTGCACGCCCTGCTCTACCTGATCATCTCGTTGATCGCCGTGGCCATGACCTTCTTCGCACTCGGCGCACCGTTCGCCGGCGTGCTGGAAGTGATCGCCTACGCCGGCGCCATCATGGTGCTGTTCGTGTTCGTGGTGATGATGCTCAACCTGGGCCCCGCCGCCGTTCAGCAGGAACGCGTCTGGCTCAAGCCCGGTATCTGGGCGGGGCCGGTGATTCTCGCCGCCCTGCTGCTGGCCGAACTGCTGTATGTGCTGTTCGCTCACCAGAGCGGTCAGGCCATCGGCCACACCACCGTAGACGCGAAAGCCGTGGGCATCAGCCTGTTCGGCCCGTACCTGCTGGTGGTCGAACTCGCCTCGATGCTGCTGCTCGCCGCAGCCGTCACGGCGTTCCATTTGGGCCGTAACGAGGCGAAGGAGTAAGACATGCCTGCTATCCCTCTCGAGCATGGACTGGCAGTTGCCGGCATCCTGTTCTGCCTTGGTCTGGTCGGCCTGATGGTCCGCCGCAACATTTTGTTCGTGTTGATGAGTCTGGAAGTGATGATGAACGCCGCGGCACTGGCCTTCATCGTTGCAGGCGCCCGTTGGGGCCAGCCGGATGGACAGATCATGTTCATCCTGGTGATCAGCCTGGCAGCCGCCGAGGCCAGTATTGGCCTGGCGATCCTGCTGCAACTGTATCGCCGCTTCCACACGCTCGATATCGACGCTGCCAGTGAGATGCGCGGATGAACTTAATCTTTCTGACTTTCGTATTCCCTCTGATCGGTTTCCTGCTGCTGTCGTTCTCCCGTGGACGCTGGTCGGAAAACCTTTCGGCGCTGGTCGGCGTGGGTTCCATTGGCTTGTCGGCGATTGTCACCGCCTACGTCATCTGGCAATTCAACGTCGCGCCTCCCGAAGGCGGTCACTACACCCTGGTGCTTTGGCAGTGGATGGCGGTGGAAGGCTTCAAGCCTGACTTCGCCCTCTACATCGACGGCCTGTCGATCACCATGCTCGGCGTGGTGGTTGGCGTAGGTTTCCTGATCCACCTGTTCGCCTCCTGGTACATGCGCGGCGAAGCGGGTTACTCGCGCTTCTTCTCGTACACCAACCTGTTTATCGCCAGCATGCTGTTCCTGGTCCTGGGCGATAACCTGTTGTTCCTGTACTTCGGTTGGGAAGGCGTAGGCCTGTGCTCGTACCTGTTGATCGGTTTCTACTACAGCAACCGCAACAACGGTAACGCCGCACTCAAGGCCTTCATCGTGACCCGGATCGGCGACGTGTTCATGGCCATCGGCCTGTTCATCCTGTTCCAGCAAGTGGGCACGCTGAACATCCAGGAACTGCTGGTGCTGGCACCGCAGAAATTCCAGGTCGGCGATTTCTGGATCACGCTGGCGACCCTGATGCTGCTGGGCGGCGCTGTCGGTAAATCGGCGCAACTGCCGCTGCAAACCTGGCTGGCAGACGCGATGGCCGGTCCTACCCCGGTTTCGGCACTGATCCACGCTGCAACCATGGTGACCGCAGGCGTTTACCTCATCGCCCGTACTCACGGCCTGTTCACCCTGGCGCCGGACATCCTGCACCTGGTCGGCATCGTCGGTGGTGTGACCCTGGTTCTGGCTGGTTTCGCTGCTCTGGTACAGACCGACATCAAACGTATCCTCGCCTACTCGACCATGAGCCAGATCGGCTACATGTTCCTGGCGCTGGGCGTTGGTGCCTGGGATGGCGCGATTTTCCACCTGATGACCCACGCCTTCTTCAAAGCCCTGCTGTTCCTTGCTTCCGGTGCGGTGATCGTTGCCTGCCACCACGAGCAGAACATCTTCAAGATGGGTGGCCTGTGGAAGAAACTGCCACTGGCTTATGCCAGCTTCATCGTCGGCGGCGCGGCCCTGTCTGCCCTGCCACTGGTCACCGCAGGTTTCTACTCCAAGGACGAAATCCTTTGGGAAGCGTTCGCCAGCGGCAACCACGGTCTGCTCTATGCAGGTCTGGTGGGTGCGTTCATGACGTCGCTGTACACCTTCCGCCTGATCTTCATCGCGTTCCACGGTGAAGCCAAGACCGAAGCCCACGCCGGTCACGGCATCGCTCACTGGCTGCCGCTGTCGGTGCTGATCGTGCTGTCGACTTTCGTCGGCGCCATGATCGTTCCACCGCTGCACGGCGTACTGCCTGAGAGCGTTGGCCATGCCGGTGGCGAAGCCAAGCACAGTCTGGAAATCGCGTCGGGCGCCATCGCCCTGGCCGGTATCCTGCTGGCGGCCCTGCTGTTCCTCGGCAAGCGTCGCTTCGTGACGGCAATTGCCAACAGCGGCATCGGCCGTTTCCTTTCGGCCTGGTGGTTCGCTGCCTGGGGCTTCGACTGGATCTACGACAAACTGTTCGTCAAGCCGTACCTTGCGATCAGCCACATCCTGCGCAAAGACCCGCTCGACCAGACCATCGGTCTGATCCCGCGTATGGCCAAGGGTGGTCACACTGCCCTGAGCCGCACCGAGACCGGTCAACTGCGTTGGTACGCTGCTTCGATGGCTGCTGGTGCCGTGCTGGTTATTGGCGCCATCGTGCTGGTAGCGGTCTGATATGAACCTTGCGAATTTGCGAAAGGAAACGAGCCCGTCATGATTCTGCCTTGGCTAATCCTGATCCCCTTCATCGGCGGCCTGCTGTGCTGGATGGGTGAGCGCTTCGGCGCTACCCTCCCCCGCTGGATTGCGCTGATCACCATGTCCCTGTTGCTCGCGATCGGCCTCTGGCTGTGGGCGACCGGCAACTATTCATTTGCCCCGGCGCCTGGCGCCGATCCGACCTGGGCGCTTGAGTTCAAGCACATCTGGATCGAACGATTCGGCATCAGCGTGCACCTGGCCCTCGACGGCCTGTCGCTGTTGATGATTCTGCTGACCGGTCTGCTGGGTATCTTGTCGGTACTGTGCTCGTGGAAAGAGATTCAACGTCACGTTGGCTTCTTCCACCTGAACCTGATGTGGATCCTGGGCGGCGTTGTCGGCGTGTTCCTCGCCCTCGACCTGTTCATGTTCTTCTTCTTCTGGGAAATGATGCTGGTGCCGATGTACTTCCTCATCGCGCTCTGGGGTCACAGTTCTTCGGACGGCAAGAAAACCCGGATCTACGCAGCGACCAAGTTCTTCATCTTCACTCAGGCTTCCGGCCTGATCATGCTGGTGGCGATCCTCGGTCTGGTGCTGGTCAACTTCAACAACACTGGCGTGATTACCTTCAACTACGCCGACCTGTTGAAAACCAAGATGTCGATGACTACCGAGTACATTCTGATGCTCGGCTTCTTCATCGCCTTCGCGGTCAAGCTGCCCGTCGTACCGTTCCACTCCTGGTTGCCTGACGCTCACGCCCAGGCGCCGACCGCTGGCTCCGTCGACCTCGCCGGTATCTTGCTGAAAACCGCTGCCTACGGCCTGCTGCGTTTCGCCCTGCCGCTGTTCCCGAACGCTTCGGCCGAGTTCGCGCCGATCGCCATGACCCTCGGTCTGATCGGGATCTTCTACGGTGCGTTCCTGGCGTTCGCCCAAACCGATATCAAGCGTCTGATCGCCTTCTCGTCCGTTTCCCACATGGGCTTCGTACTGATCGGCATCTACTCCGGTAGCCAACTGGCGCTGCAAGGTGCCGTGATCCAGATGCTCGCGCACGGTGTGTCGGCAGCAGCACTGTTTATCCTCAGCGGTCAGTTGTACGAGCGTCTGCACACTCGTGACATGCGTGAGATGGGCGGTCTGTGGTCGCGTATCGCTTACCTGCCGGCGATCAGCCTGTTCTTCGCAGCCGCTTCGCTGGGCTTGCCAGGCACTGGTAACTTCGTCGGCGAGTTCCTGATCCTGATCGGTTCTTTCGCCAGCTGGCCTTGGATCACCGCGATTGCCACCTCCGGTCTGGTGTTCGGTTCGGTCTACTCGCTGATCATGATCCACCGTGCGTATTTCGGTCCGTCCAAATCGGATTCGATCCTGCACGGCATGGACGCTCGCGAACTGATCATGGTGCTAGGCCTTGCGGTGCTGCTGATTTACCTCGGCGTCTACCCGCAACCGTTCCTCGACACTTCTGCCGCCACGATGCATGGCGTACAGCAGTGGCTCGGCACCGCCTTCACTCAACTCGCTTCGGCCCGGTAAGAGCGCTATGGAATTCACGATTCAACACTTTATTGCGCTTGCGCCACTGTTGATCACCAGCCTCACCATTATCGTGGTGATGCTGGCAATCGCCTGGCGCCGCAACCACTCGCAGACGTTCCTGATCTCGGTGGCCGGTCTGAACCTGGCCTTGCTGTCGATCCTGCCAGCCCTGAAAGTCGCGCCTCTGGCCGTGACCCCATTGCTGCAGATCGACACCTTTGCCTGCCTGTACATGGCGCTGATCCTGGTCGCCACCCTCGCTTGCGTCACCCTCGCCCACGCCTATCTGGGCGATGGCGGTTCAGGTTACCCGGGCAACCGTGAAGAACTGTATCTGCTGATCCTGATGGCCGCTGCCGGTGGTCTGGTTCTGGTCAGCGCGCAGCACCTGGCCGGCTTGTTCATCGGTCTGGAACTGCTGTCGGTGCCGGTCTACGGTCTGGTGGCTTACGCCTTCTTCAACAAGCGTTCGCTGGAAGCCGGTATCAAGTACATGGTGCTGTCGGCCGCCGGTTCCGCGTTCCTGCTGTTCGGTATGGCGCTGCTGTACGCAGACGCCGGTTCGCTGAGCTTCGTCGGTATTGGTCAGGCACTGGCTGCCACTGGTCTGCCTAGCCCGCTGGCACAATTGGGCCTGGGCATGATGCTGATCGGTCTGGCGTTCAAGCTGTCGCTGGTACCGTTCCACCTGTGGACGCCGGACGTGTACGAAGGTGCTCCGGCACCGGTCGCAGCGTTCCTCGCGACCGCGTCGAAAGTGGCAGTGTTTGCGGTGATGGTGCGTCTGTTCCAGATCTCCCCTGCTGCAAGCAGTGGCGTACTGAGCGACGTGCTGAGCGTGATCGCCGTCGCCTCGATCCTGTTCGGTAACCTGCTGGCCCTGACCCAGAGCAACCTCAAGCGTCTGCTCGGTTACTCGTCCATCGCGCACTTCGGCTACCTGCTGATCGCACTGGTGGCGAGCAAGGGTCTGGCGGTAGAAGCCATCGGCGTCTACCTGGTCACCTACGTGATCACCAGCCTTGGCGCGTTCGGTGTGATCACTCTGATGTCCTCGCCGTACAACGGCCGTGACGCAGACGCCCTGTACGAGTACCGCGGCCTGTTCTGGCGCCGTCCGTACCTGACCGCCGTACTGACCGTGATGATGCTGTCCCTGGCCGGTATCCCGCTGACCGCAGGCTTCATCGGCAAGTTCTACATCATCGCCACCGGTGTCGAGTCGCACCAATGGTGGCTGGTCGGGTCCTTGGTACTGGGCAGCGCCATCGGCGTCTTCTACTACCTGCGCGTGATGGTCACCCTGTACCTGATCGAGCCAAACCTGCGTCGCCACGATGCGCAACTGCACTGGGAACAGAAGGCAGGCGGCGTGATGCTGCTGGCCATCGCCCTGGTTGCGTTCTTCCTCGGCGTTTACCCGCAGCCATTGCTGACTCTGGTTCAGCAGGCGGGTCTGGCGGGCTGATAGCTCGGCTGGCTACACATGAAAACGGCACCTTCGGGTGCCGTTTTTGTTTTTGTGGGATTTAGCATCTCGAGCGCTTGCGCTGGCCTCATCGCGGGCAAGCCCGGCTCCCACAGGTTTCGATGGTTTCACAAAGTCTGTAACCACTCTGGACCATTGTGGGAGCGAGCCTGCTCGCGAAGGCGTCGGCACATTCAGCCTCTTCATACCCTGCCCCCCGCCGCTATCGCGATTCGGCGTTGGACACTGCTGCGGGATTGTTCCGACACGGCAATTGCGAAGTCTCTTCATAGATCAATCGAACGTTCTCACCACACGCGGCGATTCGTCCTACAGGTGTTTTTACGACCGGCGTCTACCGTTGAAAAAGGGACGAAAAGCAAGGCCAGGAAGCCTTGACCGATTCGATTTTCGAGACAACACTATACGTAGGTAACGTACAGAACATGGATGCTCTATTTATCGAATTACCTGTGTTTCAGAAGCACCGAGACGACTATCTGGATGACGATCTGTTTCGCAGCTTTCGACTGGAGTTGCTGAAAAATCCGGAAGCAGGCGATCTCATCGAGGACACAGGCGGGCTTCGTAAAATTCGCTTTGGCGACCAACGAAGAGGGAAAGGTAAACGCAGCGGATTACGAGTGATTTATTACTGGTGGTCAGGCTTCGATCAGTTCTGGCTCTTTACCGTCTACAACAAAAACGAGCAGGACGATCTGACGCCTGCCCAGAAAAAACTTTTCAGAAAAACACTGGATAGAGAACTCAACGCGAGAAGCCACTATGAAACGTGACATTTTTTCCGAACTGATGGATGGACTCGAAGCACTGGCTGATGAACGCCAAGGCAAAATCACCTTGCGTACCCACAAGGTTCAGTTGCCAAAACTGATGCCAATCACTGCGGAGGAAGTGGTAGCCATCCGTCAGCAACTTAATCTTTCTCGGTCAGTATTCGCGATGTATCTACGCACCAACACGCGAACGCTCGAAAACTGGGAGCAAGGACGAGCAACACCCAATGCTCAGGCCACGACCCTGATCCGTCTGGTCCAGCGTTTTCCGCAGACAATCGAACAACTCGCAGCCCTGACCTGATATCCAAGGCCTTCGCTCCACCCATATGACGAAATTGTAATTCCCTCATCACCTTGGCGTTATCCGCAGCTTGCAACGATGTCACCCGGCGACCATGCCGGCGGGCGCTTGCCCGTCGAACAATAAAACCCACGCCGAAGCACGTTCCCGTTCTGCCGAACCCAAGGAGTGTTTGATGGTTAACAATACAAAAATGTCGATGGCCGCTTTAGCGGTGGTGGTCGGCTCCGGGCCGTCCATGGTGTTTGCAGAAGAAAAAGCCGAAGGCTTTATCGAAGGCAGCAGCCTGACAGTGCTCAACCGCAACTTCTACTTCAATCGTGATCACCGCAACGGCGAGTCCAGCCCGACCGGCAACGGTTATTCCGAAACCTGGTCGCATGCGGTGATCAGCAAGTTCGAATCCGGCTTTACCCAAGGCACCGTCGGGGTCGGGGTCGGTGTTGATGCGTTTGCGATGATCGGTTTGAAACTCGACACCGGTGACGGGCGCAACGGTGGCCGTAGTTCGTTTGATGTGCTGCCGGTCAACAGTGACGGCGAGGCGCGGGATGAATACACCAAGGTCGGGGGCGCCGCGAAAGTGCGGGCATTCGATACGGTGGTCAGGGTCGGCGATGTATTCCCGGCCAATCCGGTCGTGGCGGCCGGCGACTCGCGTTTGCTGCCGGAAAGCTTTCGCGGCGTGACAGCGACCAACACCAGTATTGAAGGTCTATCGGTTCAGGGCGGTCGACTGCATGCGATGAGCCAACCGGTGTCCAGCGACATGCGCGAGAACTTCGCGACCTTCTATGCCGGCCCCGTCAATTCGCCGTGGATCGCTTACGGTGGCGGCGACTATGTGCTGAACAAAAACCTCAGTTTCAGCCTGTATTCCAGCCGCCTCAAGGATGCCTGGAACCAGTACTACGCTGGCACCGCGTGGACATATCCGCTATCGGATGACGTGTCGCTGTTCGGTGGTCTGAACTATTACAAGGCTGTCGACGAAGGCAAACAACTGCTTGGGGAGTTCGACAACAACATCTGGAGCGGCCGTGCCGGCGTGAAATTCGGCGCGCATTCCTTCGCCCTCTCGCATCAGCGCAACAACGGTAACGACGACTTCGATTACCTGCGCCAGTCCGATTCGATCTTCCTCGACAACTCCATCCAGTACAGCGACTTCAACTCACCGAAAGAACGTTCATGGATGGTTCGCTACGACCTCGACATGACCACTTACGGCATGCCCGGTTTGTCGTTCATGACCCGTTACGCGCGCGGTACCGACGCTGATTATTCCAACGCCAACGCCGTGTACATGCGCCGCGATGGCGACGGCAATCCATTGACCGACCAGAAGCGTTGGGAGCGAAACATCGAAGTGAAATACGTGGTGCAGAGTGGTTCGTTGAAGGACATGTCGTTGCGCTTGCGCCAAGCCACCACTCGCGCCACGGCATTCGAGTCGGACCTGGATGAAGTGCGGGTGTTTGTCGAGTATCCGTTGGCGATTCTCTGAGTTTACGAGCAATGCACATTCACCTTTAGAAGCTCCTTGCTCCTTTGGAAAGAGGTGAATTTTTTGGCGTCCTTTGGGGCGCCTTTTTTATGTCCGCTTGAAACGCAGTCCCCTGCAAATGCCGAAGGCTGCGAACCTTTAATCATGCCTTTAGAGATCAAGATCAAAGGCTCGCAGCCTTCGGCAACGCCTGCTGAGTGGGTATCCGGGTCAGGCACTGCTTCCGTCGTAACGATTGCGAATGGTCAAACTTGCAGATTGATCATCATTGTAATTGACGTATATCCAGCCATCTGGCCCTGTATTACGTTGCGAAGGAGTCCCGGAAATAGTGACCGTCACCGGGACGCCCCCCGCAGGCTGGCCCGTGAATGTTGACGTCGCTCGCTTGCCATACCTCCAATAACTGGCCGACCCTCCCATTTCCTGAGGGCCAAACGTTTCCGTTATCTCGACCTTGTTATGCCCCAGAGACATCGGCATTTCCGGGGACGTGAACTCCCACCCCACTAAATTCAACCGCACTGCAAAGTTGCCGCTTTTACTACTGTTGACGCAATCCAGCGACCAACTCACTCCATTCTCGTTCATTCTTTGAGGGGAACTCGGACTCACGGTCACCCCAAGGTCTGCTGCTTCCTGGGTCAACTGCAGCGTTACGGGCAGGCCAAGCAAAAGACTATTGAGTTTGGGTCGCACATTTACCGTATGCGTCGCACCCAGGCAGGGATATGCCGGTTCGCCTCCGAAAACCTGTGGGAACGTATCGAGATCGACGTCCACGAATTCAGCAAAATCTCCCGTTACCACATGCCCAGGCAATTGCCAGTCAGGCATTACCGGACTGGTCAGGTTCAAACCAAAAATTCCGCTTTGACCCTCCTCCAAAGAAATGGACCAAACCAAGGCCTGTACTTTCTCTACCACCTGCGCCGTTCCCAGCTCTGGAACAAAGGTCAGGCCATGTTCCGTAGCCCCCCATAGGTCTTGCAAGGTGACGGAAGAGCCAATCAACTTACTGCCTGCTTTGACTTCGATTTGCAGCCTTGAGGGTTTGCCTTTCACCAGAACGAGGTCACTCTTAGCCAAGTCAACGTGACGACCGTCCAGATAAAGCGTGACCTCCCGCGCCCAGTCATCGTGCAACAAGGCGTTGACCTCGTAGAGTTCGGTCATGACGACGCCGGCATTATCGTTGGTGATATCCGCCACGATTTCACTTTTGCCGGCAGTTTCAGGGGTGTAGGCATAATGCGCCCAACCGTCACGGCCGGTCTCAGTCGTCGCCAGGACATCCTGCTCACCTTTGATACGCCATTCCACCTTCACCCCTTCGGCCGCCTCCCCGCTGTCACCGGACAAAACCTGAACCCGCAACATGACACTCTGCCCGGTGCCCACCACCGGATTGCCGAGCACCGGCGTGGCATCGCCAATGCCGTAGCGGGCATCAACCACCGTGAAGGAGCGGGTTTCTGTCCAATCTGAACTGTCCCCGTCTTCTGTCTGCTGTGCCTGAATGGCGTAGTCGCCGAGGGGCCACATCTCCTTGGCGGTCCAGCGCCAGGACGTTAACCCACTGATCGTGGCAATCAGGTTCTCGGGGTCATCCTCATGACGCAAAAGTATCTGTCCTCGGGTTTCGCCTTTACCTCTGATCACGGGTGTACGCGGGACAAGTGCGGCATCCAGCGGCACCTGAATGATGGGGGTTTTCGGCAGTTCTTTTACCGTAAACAGATGCGGCTCACTCCAGTCGGACGCGGGCCCATTAGCTTTCTGTTTCACTTGGAGGCGGTTCGTCCCGGGAGTCAAAGGTGTCTGGATCGTGAACTCCAAAACGCCATCGGCGTCCGCGTTGTTCTCATGCAACGTTCCCCCGTCCTCAAGCCGCACGGTATGCAGGGCACCGGCCAGGCCGCTGACCTTGATGACCGGCCGTGTCGAGGTTTTGGCACCCGCCATCGGTAGCAGAAATTGTGGAGCTTCAGGCTTTTCCCCAACCTCCACGGTGAACGTGCACCCATCACTTGGATCGGAGTCCACAGCGTTGACGGTCTGCACGACCGTGACGGTGTTATCGCCCGGGGTCCAATCTTCCGTCGGTGTGAAGGTGCGGGTGGTTCCGCTGGCGCTGAAGCTGCCAGCAACCGTAGTGCCTGCCTCGTTCAGCATTTGCAGGGTGACTGCACCGGACCAAACGTCGGTAATGTTCAGCACCTCTCTCGCCGCCGCCGGCCTGGGTGGCGGGCTGATCGTCGGCTTCGGTGGTTTTATTTTGAAGTTGATGACCGCACTGTCATCAGAGGTCTGCCCTGCTACCGTTTGCCTCGCGTGAACAACCTTCGGACCTGGCGTCCAGGGCCAGCGGTTTATCCAACTCGTGCCCGTTACCTCGGTAGCACCAAGGTCAGTTCCGCCACTCCATACCTTCACCGTAGCGCCGGGCTCACAGGTGCCCGTCACCTCTACGGCAACATGGCTTTCACCCTCTTTAGGGGTCGTGATGTGCGGCGCCAAAGGTTTAACCACGACGGACACCAGATTGCTGGGATCCGAAGCCACGGCGTTCACCGTCTGTACGACCTTGACCGTGGTGGTGCCGAATGCCCAATTCGCCGTCGGAGTGAAGGTACGGGTGGTTCCGCTGGCGCTGAAGGTGCCCGCAACCGGTGTGCCTGCCTCAGTCAGCATTTGCAGGGTGACAGCACCGGACCAAACGTCGGTAATGCTCAGCTCCTGTTTCGCGGCCGCCGGATTGGGTGTCGGACTGATCGTCGGCTTCGGTGGCTTTATTTTGAAGTTGATGACCGCACTGTCATCAGAGGTCTGCCCTGCTACCGTTTGCCTCGCGTGAACAACCTTAGGACCTGGTGTCCAGGGCCAGCGGTTTATCCAACTCGTGCCCGTTACCTCGGTAGCGCCAAGGTCAGTTCCGCCACTCCATACCTTCACCGTAGCGCCGGGCTCACAGGTGCCCGTCACCTCTACGGCAACATGGCTTTCACCCTCTTTAGGGGTCGTGATGTGCGGCGCCAAAGGTTTAACCACGACGGACACCAGATTGCTGGGATCCGAAGCCACGGCGTTCACCGTCTGTACGACCTTGACCGTGGTGGTGCCGAATGCCCAATTCGCCGTCGGTGTGAAGGTGCGGGTGGTTCCGCTGGCGCTGAAGGTGCCCGCAACCGGTGTGCCTGCCTCAGTCAGCATCTGCAGGGTGACAGCACCGGACCAAACGTCGGTAATGCTCAGCTCCTGTTTCGCGGCCGCCGGGTTGGGTGTCGGACTGATCGTCGGCTTCGGTGGCTTTATTTTGAAGTTGATGACCGTACTGTCATCAGAGGTCTGCCCTGCTACCGTTTGCCTCGCGTGAACAACCTTCGGACCTGGCGTCCAGGGCCAGCGGTTTTTCCAACTCGTGCCCGTTACCTCGGTAGCACCAAGGTCAGTACCGACACTCCATACCTTCACCGTAGCGCCGGGCTCACAGGTGCCCGTCACCTCTACGGCAACATGGCTTTCACCCTCTTTAGGGGTCGTGATGTGCGGCGCCAAGGGTTTAACCACGACGGACACCAGATTGCTGGGATCCGAAGCCACAGCGTTCACCGTCTGTACGACTTTGACCGTGGTGGTGCCGAATGCCCAATTCGCCGTCGGTGTGAAGGTGCGGGTGGTTCCGCTGGCGCTGAAGGTGCCCGCAACCGGTGTGTTCGCACCGGTCAACATTTGCAGGGTAGGAGCATCAGGCCAAACGCCGGCAATAGTCAGCACCTGTTTCGCCCCCGCCGGGGTGGGTGGCGGATTGATCGTCGGCTGAGGGGCCTTGGTGTAGAACGTTCGTATACCGGTCAGGCCGGATTCCTCTCCGTTCAACGTCTGCTTCATCCGGAACTGATGTTTGCCCGGCGCCCATGAGTAGTTGTATGCCCATTCAGTCACGTTCACATAGACATCTGCCTCCGGTGGGTTGCCGTTGATGAATATCGCCGTTACTTTCGCCCCTGCCACGCAGGTTCCGTTGAGCTGACCGGCTCCGATGTGCGAGAAGCCTTCTGCCGGAGCGCGAATCTCCGGCAGGGGCGGGGGTGCTTGAATTATTCTAAAAACACGACTGGTAGCCCACGGACTGTATATCGTAGTGAGTAAGTCCCGGTATTCAATCTTGAAGTAAAGATTCTCTCCAACGGGTAATTCATCGGGCACTACGAATTCAATAAAAGCGATACCACGTCCACCGTCGTATCTTTTCAATCGGCCACTTTGGCCGACCTTGAAGAAATCCAGATTCCACTTGGAGTGAGGCCGCGGCGATGTGATTGCATGAACATTAAATCGACGACTGACAACACTTGCGGTAGGCGCAGTAATAATGGGTGTTGGAACTAAGAATTTCCCCGACAGTTCGTCTTTATTGTCTTCAACTTCATTTTCGTCAGACATGATTTATCTCCTGGAATGCGCAGCCTCATCGCGCGATATCCTCCCGTTCTACCTCCAAAAAAGAACGGCGACACCTGTCAAACCTGACAGTCCCGACGAACGAACGCGGATTATTTGCCCTTTCGATAAAGAAATAAAAAACATAAAAAACATATTAATTTGTTCTAAAGATACGCTATTCACCTGTCAGGTCTGACAGGTTACGTCGCCCCTGTTTATCGTTAGCGTGATCCTGCCGGGCATTGCATTCGTCGATGCCTTCCCTTTTTCTGGCAGGAGAATCACCGTCATGGCCGATGACAACAATTCACTGATGACCTCACTCGTCAAGACTGAAGGTTCGTTGAAAAAGGGACGGAGGGATTTTGCATCGGCCATGCAAAAAATGGCGTTCACCTCAGTCTTCGACATCATTCGCCTGCCCAAAACCGCGTTCGCTCGCCAACTCGCCAAACACAGTGACGCCGACGCCGACCTCGCCTACGACAACGCTATGGGCTACGCCACGCTGATTGCGCGCCTGTACCGTGAATACCAAACTTCTTCCGGCACGTTCCAGCAACTCGCCCAACGCAGTGGCGTTCGCGCGCTCATTCCGTTGGGGCCGACTTTTCCCAATCTGTTCAAGGAAAACTGGGATAAGTTCTGCAAGGTCGGCGCCCTTGCCGCCATCGATTCGCCAGTGGCCTACCTGAGCACGCTACGGGCGTTCATTCAGGAGCTGGAAGGCACCAGCACCGACTCAAAACGCATCTTGCTGGATCACCGCCGCCCGGACCTGAAGGATCTGTTGATCACCCACGAAAGCACCTTTACCCCAAAACCGATGCTGGAAATTGTCAATGAGGTGCTGGGGAGTAACTTGCGCATTTACCTGGATGGCAATCCCACTGACCGCACCAAGTCCACCCATCAGGTATTGGCCGAGCGGCGCTATCCCTTCGAGCTGCCCTACAACTTCTATCACCATCAATGCCAATTGGGTTTGGCTGACAAGAAACCCCAACTGGGGGAGTTGAATTACCGAGCCAGCCTGGTGCTGCCGATTGGGCAGAAGGCAACCAACCAATTTGGCCAAGTGTTCGAGCAGCCGGTGCTGCAAGCGCAACGGTTATTGTCCGGGTTGAGTCCACAGCAACAGGCATTGCTGATCGAACCCTCGGTATTCAGCAATTTTTATCTGACGCGTAATGAGTTGATTAATGGCTGGAGGAGCGCCGGGAGCACCTACCTGGGTTCCCACACGCCAATGCGAGAGTGTTTTTCATTGCCCCCGGGGCAGGACGACGTCGGTGCCGCAGATCCCCAGGCGAATATTCCTGTCGATGTTACGGCCGGCACCAACACGGTGCCCGTGACCTTTAAAAAGGACGGCGCAACAGTAATTCCCGAGGTGAAACTGTCACTGGGTTCTGCCACACCTGCAGACGCTAACGGAGTATGGCTGCTGAACGCTATGCACCTCCCCGGCGAGCGCACCATCACTTCATTCATCCAAGCCAAGGACCCCCTTCCAGAGCCAGAGGAGAGCGGCTACACCGCCCACTTCAATCTGATCACCACCACGGGCACCGACGTCGCGCCGATAAGTCTGGCTAGCCAGCGCGTCACCCTCACCCTCGATGAGCAGTACATCCTGACGGCGCCAGAACAGGCGTTTTTCAAACAGTCCTACGGTGTCGACGTCACACACGACTCGCCACTTTGGACCTTGGCCATGCTGACCGACTTTATGGCGCACACCGGCCTGAACGCCGAACAGGTGGAAATGCTCCTGGCTCGACGCACATACGCGGTGCGCCTGTCCCCCAACTGCCCAAGCCTGAACCCGCAACATGCCGGTGTGGTGATCGGTGGCATTGTCGGCAAGGTTTTGCCCTTTCCCCACCCGAACCACTATGGCGCCTGCTACGTCAATGGCACCGGCACGGGCGCGGACCTATATGACAGTGAACAAGGCCCGACGCCCGAATCCATCATGCGCGATCAATTCGACAATGCCATGGGGCTGGAGCAAGTCGGGCTGGGCGAGTCCAGGCAGTGGCGCCTGACCAAGACCTCACTCAATCGACTGGATCGCCTGCAACGCATGGTCCGCCTGCAACGCTGGAGCCAGACCCCCTTCGCACAACTGGACACGTTGATCATCAGCGCTATGCGGGCCGAGGGCGATGCCAATCTTGCAATGGAGCTCAATGAAAACACCTTGCGCGCAATCGGCATCTACCGCCATCTGAACCAGCGTCACGGTATTGATCCCCAGGAATTCGCGGCGCTGATGCACGATCTCTCGCCCTATGCCAACAGCCAGGATGAGGTGCCGTTGTTTGACCAAGTGTTCAACATGGTAAAACTGTTCGACACCCCGCTGATCCTTGATCAAACGGAAATCGATCTTTCCACCACTCATGCGGCTACGCAGAAAACCCTGCTGCAATTGTGTGCCGGCCTCGGCCTGCAACCGACCGCAGATTCTCTGCTGCTGATTGTCAAACAGACCCAAAAACACCTGGGCGGGCTCAAACGCGATTTGCCCACCGTCTCGTCACTTTACCGTCAGGCGCGGATCGCCCGGCTCTTCGGTTACTCGGTCGCCGACCTGTTGACGCTGACGGGGTTGCTCGGTGGTCAACGCTACAAGACTGCGCTGGCCAGCGGCCACTTGAGTCCTCGGACGACACCTGCGGAGCCGGACATTCTTGATGTGCTGATGCAACTGGACTGGGCTGTTGACTGGCTCAAGGACAGCCAACAGACGGTTGCGCAATTGCAGCAGCGTTTAGGTCCGGATGTCCCCTTGGCGGCTGAAGGTCTGGATGACAACCCGCCAGCACGAGTGGCTGAACCCGCAGCCCTGCCCGACGATCTGCTCAGCCGATTGACCCGGTTGTGTGAGGACACAGACCGAAGCGTTGTGACCAAGGAGCAAGTAAATTCGCTGGGCCTGCCTCTTGTCGACGATGGCACAACCAACCCGGCACAACTCGAATGGTTCGAGTTACTGATCAGCCACAAACTGCTTGATGATGGGGGACTGTTACCAGGCCTTGAGCGTTCACTGAGCCTGGTGGACGCGCCGATCACCTGGCTTCAGGCAGGGGTTGATGACCTGCTCAAACTGCTCAAGCTGACAGAGCCGGTCAAAGAAATGTGCGCAGCGAAACTCGTCGAGCTTTTACTCGGCGCGCACGACCGGCAAACACAGTTGCTTGAAGGGCTGTTTCAGGAAACCACCAAGCTGCCGCCGGAGCGCTGCGTTGCCGTCATCCACTGGGCGCATTCCTCGGTTTACAGCATTTTGCTGGAAGCCCTTGAGCGAGAAGTCAACCCGGCACTGATCGAGCATTTCCAGCGTGTGTCGCGCCATGCCGAGATCGCCGTGCAATTGCGGTTGAGCAACAGCGCATTGCGCCTGTTCCTGATCAATCCGGCCTGGCTGAGCGCAGACCTGTACCCGGCGAGTAGCAGCGAACCCTCGCTCAGCGACCTCTATCTGTTCGAACGTTTCAGTCATTGGTTCCACGGCCAAAGCCAATCGGAAGACAGCCTGTTGAGCTATTTCAGTTGCGCCAATCCGGCCAAGGCCAAGCTGAAAAACAAAGCCCTGCGCCAGGTCGCCAGCGAAACAGCCAACGCTGCCTTGGCCCGGTTGCTGGAATGGTCGGAGGTGGAAATCGCTGCGCTGACCGGCACCCTCAGCGAAAAACGTGCCTGCTCGATGGCAGAAGTGGACTGGGTACGTCGCTGCCACGCGACCTGCCTGTCCAGCGGACTGTCCGCCACGGCGCTGCTGCAAGCCACCGGGCTGAATGATCAAAGCACGCTGGATGCCTGGAAAACCGTAGGTGACGCGGTCATGGCCGCCCGCCCTGCCTCAGCCTCATCACCTGCCAATGGTTAAGGAACGATCATGACGACTGCTTTCGATGCCCCACTGAATGAAGCAATGCGTGACGCGATGCTCGCCCTGTACTTGCACGAAGCTGTGCCTAACGATCAGTACCTGATCGAGCAGGGGCTGGTGGAGCTGATCAAGACCGCCAACGACCTTTTTCAGTTCTGGTTGCTGGATGTCCTGGTTAGCCAGAATGTACCGACCAGTCGGGTGGCCTGCGCCATTGCCAGTCTGCAACAACTGATCAACTCCATGATGCTGAACATGGAACCCGGCTACAGCAATGACAGCCTCAACCCCAGCCAGATCAAGCGCTGGCGCGACAGTCTGAACCGCTATCCGGTCTGGGCCGCTACCCAGCAACTGCATTACTTTCCAGACATCTATCTGGACCCGACCCTGCGGCTGACCAAGACCGACAGTTTCAAGCAGTTGGAGAACGACCTCAATCAAGCACAGATTCAGCCCGACACAGTGCAGTCGGCAGTATTGGCTTACCTGGGGCGTTTCGAAGAAGTGGCCAACGTCAAGGTCTGCAATGGCTACATCGACGGCGAAGATTTCGCCAACAGCACTTACTACTTCATTGGCAAATCCCCGGCCGAAAACGCCTATTACTGGCGCTCACTGGACATGCGCCAGCGTCCGTTGCGGGAGCAGGCAGAGACGCTTGGCGACACTCCCCCCAAATACGACAAGCCTATGCCCAACGCCTGGACGGATTGGCAAAAAGCCAATGTGCCGATCTCGGAGGCGGCCCTCGAGCACACGATACGGCCGTGCTGGTTCAATAATCGCTTGTTTGTGATCTGGGCCGAGGTGGAAATCCAGAACAAGAATGCCATCGAAAACGAGAGCGCAGATGACGCAAACCTCAAGGTACATCCACGGTTCCGTTTATATGCCAGCTACAAGAAATACGATGACAGTTGGAGCACGCCACGGGTCTACATTGACAGTTATTGTAAAACGCTGGGTACCGATATAACGCCGGAAGAAGTCATGCGGGAAACGCACACTATCGTGGTGTATGACCACTCGACGTCACCGGAGTCGATGTTTATCGCCCTGTACTGCCATTACACTCAAGGCGATGGTGCATCTGGCGAGAAGGATGGATACAAGTTCCTGAGAACCCTGCGAATCGACAAAAACGCCAAGGCCAGTTCGCTGTTCCCTGTGGAAGGTTTTGTCATCGGGACGCCCCCCGGCGACACGAGGAAGGTTGTGCCCGAAGCTGACGACCGTGGGCATGTGCTGTTGATCGGCTACATATTCGCCAGTTCCAACCGCAATGCCGGCCGCCTTCAGTACTGGCTTCCCAGCGGTATGCCTGAATTCGGCGGTGTCACGCACTTCACCCCGGATAAAGATCCCCTCACCTGGAACTTCGGAGGTTGGCAGCGGCGAATCAGACAGAGCCAGAAAGATATCGACCTGATTTACGATCAAAGCAAAGCCAACATTGAGCTGACCGTAAGACTGGATGAGGATTTTAACGAGGATCGAACTATTGAGGTTTCTATCTTTGGTAGAAATGATCCAACAGAAGAACTTTTCAAGTTGGTTTTAGTTGTCAATGAATCCAGCTTCTACAGCCAGCGATATACATTACTCGAGGGATCGACCATTACGGCCACGACGGACTGGCTGGACCGACAGAATGCTACACATATGTTCACCAATAACTTGGGCATGAAAAATCTGATCATAGACGGTTCGGGAGGCGACACATTCTCGTTGCCCGCTACAAAGCCGGGGCAAGCAGCGTCGCTCAGAGGCAAGCGTCTCTATAAAGCGATGCTGGAAATGATATTGGATCCGTCAGGAATGAGCTTTATTACAGAATGTAGAACTTATTCTGGAGGATGGCATAAGTTACTCCTCAATAAAACCGTGAAGAGCACACAGTCCGGGCCATACACTTACCAGTTTTTCATCGCTCATCCTTACGATGTCATTTCCAATGCACAACCCGAAACATTTGTTCAAATGCGTAAGCTTAACGCGTCGAATTTCGTCAGTCGTCTGAGCAAAGACACCAGGCTAAGTTATACGTTCTCGATCGACCAGACGACTAACCATCCCGAGGGTTGGCCCGTAACCTGGCCCGAGGCAAAAGACCTCAAAATCCCGCTGATTTATGGCGTCTTGGTTTACGAGGGGAACGCCTTTACCGGCTGGAATATCAAGGGCGGCGCCTTGAAGGCCCTGAGCGTCGGCTGGAGCGAGGTGCTCCCGGCTTCTCCGCAAACGGCTCCCAGCATCGACAATGTGACAGATTCAGCCGTGGGGGACAGTCCGTCCCTGGGCAAGGCGCAATTCATTGACTTCACGGGATCAAGCATCGCGAAAAATGACGATGAAACGATAGCGCGGGCGCCGATCCGCATGAATACCGTTTTCGCCAGACAATTGATCAATCGTGCTGAATCCGGCATGGAGTCACTGCTGAGCTGGGACACCCAGCAGATGAAGGAACCGCCGATCCCCAACGGTCTCGGCGCGCAATCGATGGACTTCTCTGGCGCCTACTACCTGTATTTCCTCGAACTGTTCCTCTACCTGCCGTGGCTGGTGGCTTACCGTTTGAACGAAGAACAGCAGTACGAAGAAGCCAAACACTGGCTGTCGTTTGTCTTCGATCCTGCACGCCAAAGCAGCGACTCGGGACACCCCGGCTACTGGCAGACAGTGCCGCTGGAAGAGCCGGTTTGGCCCGCCCCGGCGGACCCCAGCCAGGCTATTTTGTACCCGGATGACCCGCATCAGATCGCCCTCAGTTTTCCAGTGCACTTTCGCAAGGCCTTGTATGGGCTGTATATCGATATAGAAAGCAATCAGGCTGACCAGGCCTATCGGGAACTGACCCCGGACGGGTTGGCCGAAGCCAAGTTACGCTACGTACGCATTCTGGATTTGCTCGGGCCGCGTCCGGACGTTCGGCAGGCTGACGATTGGGCACCGATCAAGCTGGATGAACTGAGTTTTGCGAAGAATGAGGAGCTGCGTGAATTTGAACGGCAACTGATCGCCGCGCAACGCCAGTATCAACAACAGCCACCGTTGCGCATCGGCAAAGCCCCGGACTCGGAGGCCGCCCCGTTGCTGTGCCTGCGGCCATACCGCGACGACCCGTCGTTGCCCGGCGTCGATAATCCTTACTTGCGCCGACCCTTTAACCCTGAGCTGATCCAGCGCTGGGAACGGGCCGAGAGTCGGTTGCACAACCTGCGGCATCACCTCGACATGGCCGGTAATGCCTTGAACCTGCCGTTGTTCGCCACGCCACTGGATCCGCGCGCCCTGCTCGCCGCCTGGGGCCAGGGCTTGTCTGGCGCCGCGCTTAGCCGCTTGTTGAGTCCGCAAATTCCGCATTACCGCTTTACGTTCATGTTTGCCCTGGCCCAGAACGCGGTGGACAGCGTGATTCAGTTTGGCTCGACCTTGTTGTCACTGATCGAGCGCAAGGAGTCGGCGCAATACCTTGAGCTGCAACAGCAACAGGCCTGGAATATGGCGAAAGTGGCTGTGGATATACAACTGCAGGCCGGGAAGATCGATGAGGCTAACAAGAACGCGCTGCAAGCCAGTCAGGCATTGATCGCGGGAAGGGTCAGTTATTACGAAAAACTGGTGAACGATGGCGTCAGCGAACTCGAGATCGCCGCGGGGGCCACTCACTTTCTGGGCGGCGCGGCCCAAGTCGGGGCTTGCGTCGCTCAAGCCTTCGGCGAAAGCTCAAAGGCCCCACCTAATATCATCGGCTTTTCAATAGGTGGACATCGCCTTGAAGCGCCGGCTTACAGCGTGATGGCCACACTTCATGCAGAGTCAGCATGGCTAAACAGCGCTGGTCAACTCATGGATCGCATCGAGAGTTATCGCCGCCGCGCCCAGGAATGGACCCAGGCCCATGACCAGGCAAAACTCGAAGCCGAACAAATCAAGGCGCAACTCGCCGTCTGTGACGAACAACACAAAGCCACTCAACTGCAACTGCGCCAGGCGCAAACCGCGTTGGACCACGTCAGGGCGACCCATGATTTTCTGCTGAGCAGCAACCGCTTCAGCCGATCCCAGACCTATGACTGGCTCAACAGCAAGTTCGCCAGTTTCTACAGCACCGCTTACACCACCGCTCAATCCCTGTGTCAGGCAGCCGAGGCCTGCTGGCAATACGAAATGGGCGACTTCAGCCAGACCTTCATCCGTCCCGGTGCCTGGAACGCCACCTACCGCGGCCTCGGTGCCGGAGAAGAGCTGAAAATGAGCCTGCAACGGATGCATGCCGATTACCTGAAAAACAGTAAGCGCGACCTGGAAATCCGTAAAACCGTCTCGCTAAAAGAGCTGAAGGACAAGGATCCTGCCTCAACCGTCAACAAGACCTGGGACGCTATCAAGAACGACCTGGAGACCAACGGCACCTGTGAATTCGAACTGACGCAACCAATGTTCGACGATGACTTCAAAAATCAAAACCACTACCTGCGACGAATCAAGACCCTCAGCGTGACCCTCCCGGTCAGCATTGGCCCCTATAAAGATATCTGCGCGGTGCTGAGTCAGACCTATAGCAAAGTTGAAATGGCCGCCACCCCCGGCACCACCAAGGAAAACCTGCGAGTCAGCCAACAGATCGCCCTCTCCCACGGCACCGATGACAACGGCATGTTCCAGCTCAACTTCCAGGACGAACGCTACCTGCCGTTCGAATACACCGGGGGCATTTCCCGCTGGACCCTGACCTTCACCAACCTCGCGGATCGGGAGGCCCAGATCAAATCCCTCACCGACATCATCGTGCACGTGAGCTACACGGCCAGACGCGAGGGTGGTTCGCTATGAACGAACAACAGCCACAGCAACAGTCGACGATGCAAATCAACACCCCTTCCCTGCCAAAAATGGGCGGTGCCATTCAAAGCATCGGCAAGGGTTGGGGGGGCGTTGGCACCACCGGGGCGGCGTCGCTTGAGTTACCCCTGCCGATTTCTCCCGGACGCGGTTTTGCCCCTGCGCTGGGTTTGGGCTACAGCAGCGACGTGGGCAACAGCCCGTTCGGCATCGGCTGGCGGATGACAGTCAATGCCATCACCCTGCGCACGACTCAGGGCGCGCCGACGTACGACGGCACCGACCAAGTGGTGGGGCCTGGCGGCGATGTGTGGATGCCCGAGCGCAACGAAAGCAACGGTGAGCTGATCTCTCGTACCGAGAAAACCTACAACAACGAACCCCTGACAAGCGAATACAAGGTGGTGCGCCACTGGCCGCGGGTCGAGGGTGAGTTCGCCCTGATCGAACATTGGTCCACCGTGGCCGACACCGTGGGTTTCTGGCTCATCCACGGTGCCGATGGCAGTCTGCATGCCTATGGCACCACCGATAGCTCGCGCCGCAGCGACCCGAACAACCCGCAGCATGTCGGCGTGTGGATGATCGACGAAAGCCTCAACACCCGGGGTGAGCACATTGTTTACGAGTACAAGGCCGAAACAGATCCGCCTGCCGCACCACAGTGGCGTGACTACCGTGCCCAGCGCTATCTGACCCGCGTGTGCTACGGCAACGCCAAGGCCCATCCGCACCTGTACGCGTGGGCCACCGACAGCTGGAAACAGGAACAATGGCACTTTCATCTGGTGTTCGATTACGGCGAGCGCTGGACCGAACTTGAAAAGATGCCAACCTTCGCTGAACAACAACCATGGCCCGCGCGCGACGACCCATTCTGGAACTACAGCTATGGTTTCGAACTGGGCACCCGTCGCCTGTGCCGGCAGGTGTTGATGTTCCATCATTTCCCTGAGGAGCTGGGTCAAATACCCGTCCTGGTACAGCGCCTGCTGCTGGAGCACCGGACCAGTCCGTTGGGTTACAGCCAACTGACCGCAGCGCACATCCAGGCCTGTGACGGGCTGGGTCAGACCGAAAGTCGGCCGCCGATGGAGTTCAGCTATAACGCTTTCGCACCCGATCCGCAGCCTCAGGGCTGGACTCGATTCCCCGACATGCCCGGCCTCAACGACGGCCAGCGTTATCAATTGGTCGACTTGTACGGCGAAGGCATGCCCGGAATCCTGTGTCGTTACGACCAGGCCTGGTATTACCGCGAGCCGTTGCGCGGCGAAACAGGTGGCGACGAGGTGTGCTACAGCGACTGGAAACGCCTGGACCATATTCCGGTGGCCGACAGCCGCAAGCCGATTCACCAGTCGCTGACTGACCTGACCGGAGATGGCAAGCTCGACTGGGTACTCGCCATGCCCGGAATGTGCGGTTTTTTCACCCTTGATCCGGATCGAAACTGGTCGACTTTCGTACCTTTCGATGCCTTCCCCAGCGAATTTTTCCAGCCGATGTCGCGCCTGACCAATCTGGTCGGTGACGGTCTCAGCGACCTGGCGCTGATCGGCACCCGCAGCGTGCGCCTGTATGCCAACCGGCGCGAGCAAGGGTTCGCCGACGGCATCGACGTGCCCCATCTGGATAAAACCCCTGAGGGTGATGACGATGACCTGCCGCCGCTGAGGGATACGCCCACCGAACTGGTGGCGTTTGCTGATGTGCTCGGCAGCGGGCAGCAACATCTGGTGCGCATCCGTCACAACGAAGTCAAATGCTGGCCGAATCTTGGACGTGGGCGGTTCGGCAAAGGCTTTGTGCTGTGTGCCTTGCCGTTTGCGTACAGCGAGTTCAACGCCGCCCAAGTGTTGCTGGCCGACCTGGACGGCTCGGGGGCCGCCGATCTGATCTATCTGGAACCCGACGGCCTGCGGGTATTCATGAACCATGCCGGTAACGGCTACGAGCAAACCAGGCGCGAACTGCGCTGGCCCGATGGCGTACGCTACGACCGGCTCTGCCAGGTGAGTACCGCCGACCTGCAAGGGTTGGGTTGCTCGAGCCTCATCCTGACCGTGCCGCACATGGCGCCGCAACACTGGCGCTACGATTTCGTCAAAGCCAAACCCTATCTGGTCAACGGCACCTGCAACAACATGGGCGCCAGCACCGGCGTGACCTATCGAAGCTCGGCACAGGAATGGCTGGACGAAAAACACCAACAGCACACCGCTGGGGTCGAGAACCCTGTATCCAACCTGCCGTTTGCGATGCACCTGGTCAGCCGGCAAACGCAGCTCGATGAGATCACCGGTAACCGCCTGACACAGTGTTTCAGCTACCGTGGCGGTTATTACGACCGCCGTGAACGCGAGTTCAGGGGCTTTCGTCTGCTGCTGCAAAGCGATACCGAAGCCTCGGCGACTGAACGCGCGACTGTCGGGTTCACCGCCCCGATCCTGAACAAGACCTGGTTCCACACGGGTGATGCCATCGACCCCTCACGGGACGGTTATTACGCACTCGATCCGTTGGCGGTTGCCCTCAAACCCACGCTTTTGCACAACTACCATTTCAACGACAGGGCAACGCAACCTTTCACCGCGGCCGATGAAGACACCGTCCATGAAATCGCCCGCGCCCTGAGCGGCAAAGTGCTGCGTTCGGAAACCTACGCGGCAGACGATGAGCCGGCCACTGCCGTGCCCTACGTGGTTCAGGAAAATAGCTATCTGGTGCGGGTGCTGCGGCCCAAAGGCGAGCATCAGCCCTACGCCGTGGTGCAGCCCATGGATCTGGAGTCCATCCGTTACCAGTATGAGCCGAACATCCCGGACGACCCGTTGTGCCAGCATCACATCAACCTGGAATGGGACGAATATGGCGTCTGCCTCCATGGTTTCGACGTGCACTACGCACGCCGTAAAACCGTCGACGATACGCCGCCCTTCAGTGACGAGTATCAGCAGACCTGGTGGAAGGACGCCCATGACGATGCGCAGCAACACTGGTATCTGACGCAAACCCGGTCGCAGCCCATTCACATGCCGGCTCCACAGGCGTGGCGCCTGGGCCTGCCTTGGCGAAATCGCAGCAATGCCCTGGTTCTGGACAAACAGGCTCTGACTCCCGCCACGATCCACCATGAGCATTTTCTTGCAATGAGCAAGGACGACGGCGAGTGGGCCAGACAAGCGGTGCTGAGCGGTTTGAGCATGCAGCACTACATCAACCCCGAGAACGGTCAGACCCTTGCGCCCGGCGCAGCGACCTTCGAAGGCTTGCCTGCCCATGTCGAAATGGCCGAACTGGACGCGATTGCCCTGAGCGCCTACGACAAACTCAAGGACGAGCAAGGCAACATGCCCTTCAACCTCAAAGAAAAACTCGAATCGCCTGAGGTGGGCTACCACATCATGGATCTGTTTCTGCCCGAGCTGGCCCGGCAAACGGTTGCAGACCCCACAGACGCGAAAAACTATTTGTGGTCAGTGCACCGTGGCTTTCCCACTTACCACAAGCTGGACGGTTTTTTTAACATCCAGAAGTACCGGGAAACCCGCAGCCATGGCGAAACGCAGATTACCTACGACGACTACGGATGTTTGACCATCGCAGTCACCTTGCCGGACCTGTGTACCACACGCAGCCTTGACGTTGATTACCGGACTTTCCTGCCGGCAACCATCGAGGATGCCAACCGCAACATTCAGGAAGCCCGTTACAACGCCTTCGGCGAACCGCTGATCACCAGTTTCTGCGGTACGGAACTGGGAGAACCGGTGGGCTTCCATCGTCTGGAAACCTACGTCCCCCCAGCAGACCGTGACCCTGCCATCGCCATCGCCGACCCGAAAACAGCCATCGGCAACTTCGCCAGCGCCGGTTTTTCCGATCCATTCAGTTGGATGGGGCGTATCTCACGCACCACGCCACCCTCCCCGACATGGTTTGCGTGGGCCAGGCGTGAAGGTTCTATTCTGCCCAGCGGGCACCTTTGCGACAGGGCGCGGCAGCACGTGGCCGGTCTGGAAAATCCCGACCCGGACGAGACCATCCTCAAGCAGCAGATCGACGCGGCACAGCGTGAGCCGGTGTACGCCGTCGCCTTGTTGGCCGACCGCTACCCCGGTGATGAAGCGATGCAAGTGCGGTTAAGCATCATCTGCTGGGACGGCTTCGGCCGAGTGCTGCAAACCAGACAGGAAGTCGAACCGGGCCTGTCATGGCGGGTCGATGCAAACGACGAACTGATTCTCAAGCCCGACGGCACGCCCGAGGAGTTTGAAGTGCCGAGACGCTGTCGCGTCAGCCAACCCGTGGAGTACAACAACAAGGGCCAGATCGTGCGGACTTATCGCCCCTACTTTCTCGAACCGTTGCGTTACATCACTGCTCGGTCAATGCGTCAGCACACCTATTTCGATCAACAGTTCTACGACGCGGCAGGCCGACCGACCGAAACGGTGCTGGCGAAAAAAATGTTGCAAGGCAATCCGCCGCAACTGCAACCGTTACGCCGGGAGCAGCAATACTGCATCTGGTACACCGTGACCTTTGATGAAAACGACCTGTTTGATCCGCCTCCCGAACAACGGCGAACCAACTGGTGGAAAAACACGTGAGTATCGACTCACAGACTCCTCACCTGACAGTCATCGACGGCCGTGGCTTGCCGGTCCGACAGGTCGCGTACTGGCGCCAGGCGGTCGATACCGAGGCCCGGATCACCATTCAGCAGCATGACGCCGCTGCACGTCTGGTGGCACAGCGCGATCCACGACTGATGACCGACGCTTCGGCGCCCGCCAACCTCGCCACGATCTACTCACTGTCCGGCCAGGTTCTGAGCACGCTCAGCGTCGATGCCGGGTGGCGCGCCGCCCTCTTGGGCGAAGCGAGTCAGACGGTGTTTGGCTGGGATGATCGGGGCAGTCAGCGGCGGATTGAATACGACAAGTTGATGAGACCGCTGACGCTATTCGAGCAGGCAGTGGACGGCGCGCCATTGTGCACGGAGCGTTATGCCTACGGCGGCAGCGATCCGGCATTCGCCGCGCACAACCAGTGCGGACAACTGATTCGGCACGATGACCCGGCAGGCACCCAGTTGTTTGCCCGGTTCGGTTTGACGGGAGGGGTTTTAGAGCAGACCCGGCATTTTTTAAGCGCACTGGACTGCCCCGACTGGCCCGCACTTGAGACCGAGCGCGACACGTTGCTTGAAACCGGCACCGGAGCCACCAGCCGTTCGATTTTCAATCCGCCGGGCGAAGCCATCGAGCACACCGACGCCAAAGGCAACCGCCAGTTTTTCAGTCAGACCTGCGACGGACAACTGCGCGAGGTGCGCCTGCAACTGAAGACGGATACCACGCCTAAGACCCTGGTCAGTACCATCGAGTACAACGCCCAAGGCCAGACTGAGCGGGAAACCGCCGGCAACGGCGTCGTCACCACGCTGCAATATGCCGCCGAAGACGGCCGCCTGACCCGGCTGCAAGCCAAACGCAATAACGACGTCCTGCAAGACTTGCGCTATGCCTACGATCCGGTGGGCAACGTGCTCAGCATCGAAGACGCCGCCCTGCCGATTCGCTACTTCGCCAACCAGCGGATCGAACCGATCAACCGTTACGCGTATGACAGCCTGAATCAGTTGATCAGAGCGGCCGGATGGGAGGCCGGTGGTCCCACACTGTTTTCGGCGTTCGACGATCCCGTCGCATGCGCCAACTACACCCAGACCTACCGCTATGACCGCGGCGGCAACCTGCTGCAATTGACCCACGAAGGTCCGCAAAATCACGGCCATCGCTTGATCGCCGCCGCACAGAGCAACCGCTGTTTGCCAGTGATTGATGGCGTGGAACCTGATGAAAAGGACTTTCGCAACAGCTTCGATGCCAACGGCAATTTGCTCCACCTGCAACCGCGACAATCGCTGCACTGGGACCTGCGCAACCAGTTACGCGAAGTCCGACCGGTTGAGCGTGACACGGCGGCTGACGACAGCGAGCGCTACGTCTACGGTGCTGACGGCATGCGCCTGCGCAAAGTGCGCTCGACCCAGAGCAATGCCCGCACGCTGGTCGCTGAAGTTCGTTACCTGCCGAACCTGGAAATCCGCACGCGCAATACGGGTGAAGTGTTGCAGGTCATCAGTGTTCAGGCCGGGCGCAGCAGCGTGCAGGTTTTGCACTGGGAATCCGAACCGACCAAGGACATCGCCAACGATCAACAGCGTTACAGCCTGAGCGATCATTTGGGCTCCTGCACTCTGGAACTCGACGGCACAGGCCAGGTAATCAGCCATGAGCGTTATCACCCGTTCGGCACCACTGCGTGGTTTGCCGGTCGCGCAGACATTGAGGCGAGTTATAAAACGCTGCGATATTCGGGGAAAGAGCGCGATGTGACAGGGCTTTATTACTATGGCTTCCGGTATTACGTGGCGTGGTTGCAGCGGTGGTTGAATCCAGATCCGGCTGGCGCTAGCGATGGCCTGAATTTCTATGGATTCTGTGGCAACAACCCGATCGACAGGGTTGATCCCGACGGGCGCATGTGGCACGGCACTGATGAGAACTCGATGGACGGAATACTGGAGCAGTTTTTGGATAACGAGCCTGGTTTGAGGGTCGACTTCGGCCTGCCGGCGTTCAGCTATCCCACCGCTGAAGACAGCGATGATGACTCAATGGACGATCAACAGTCACCAGACTCAATTCAGAGCCAGGTGTCACCAGGCGAATCCGACCCAGGTAGTCCCGGTAGTCCCGGCAGCCCCGGCAGCCCCGGCAGCCCAACTCCCCCTGTAAATGATCAAAACACTATTCTGGATATCTTGAATCAGGGCGCCCCTCAGATGCGATTCGCCTGGAATGGTAGAGGTTTACTTTTAAGGGACAACTTTGGCGGGAAAGTCTACCGCGCAGACCAGCGTGAACCTGTTGAAATATTAAAGGACGGATTTAGTCCCTCGAACGAGTTCACTGGCACTGAAAAGATGATCAGCGGAGATGCCTTGATTGTCTCTGAAAACCTTGAAGGGGCGTTGTTTTATGCGGCCACAGCCAGTCGTGAATATTACTTCTATGAAATCGATGCCACTGATGTGAGAGGCGTCTCTTTGATAGAGAACCTGGTAACGAATAATTCGGCAATGTTGGCGCATCTCAACACCACCCCGGGAGGTAGCCCCTCCGACCAGACCGGAATGGCCAACAGCATGTACGAGGCGCATTTGAATCATGGAGATCTGATACATCACGCACGCCCTGTTGTTTCATTGGGGCTGTTGACGGATGAAGTGGAGCGCGTCAGACGTGCAATGCTCCTCTGATAAGGCATAACGGCGGAAATTTTGTGGCGTACGCAAGTGCCGTTAGCATCACAAAAACGGTAGGAGCGGGCTTGCCCGCGAAGGCGTCGGCACGGCCAGCCTCTTTATTGGCTGACCCGGCGCTTTCGCGAGCAGGCTCGCTCCTACAGGGTTATGCGGCAGGCTCGACGTTATCCAGTGCCTTGTTCACCGCCAGTTCACCAAGCATCACCACTTGCGCGATCCCCAGCAACGTCTTGCGATGCGTGCCTTGCAGCAGCGCGGCGAAGTCGCCGAGCATGACACTGGCCGAGCCCAGGGACTCGCTGGCGTTGGCCAGCAGGGATTCGGTGTCGGCCTTCGGATTGACCTGGAACATCTGGTTCTGAACGTAGGGCGTGGCCATGATGGCCGCCGTGGGTTTGAGGTAGAAGTCGAGGGCGCGGTCGGCGGCTTCGTGGAGTTTGCGGGTGTCTTCGCAAACGTAGGGAGACGTTGTAGTGGCGTCCGCAGGAATGGTTTTTTCGGGCGGATTGGGTGTTGGCTTCTTCATGTTGTTTCTCCTTCTGAACATTGGAGCTGACCCATTCGGTTCCACGCGAAGGGGTGGCAGCTGTACGCAGGTTGGAACCCGGGGAACGGAGAAACCCGGCAGACTCGAAGTCTCCCGCGCACAGCCGCCATAACAGCGTGCACACCATGAAGGTGCGCAAAGCATACGTCATGAAAGACGCTTTGGCGCTGACACGTTCTCCGGGGTTCCAATCCCGATCGCTGATTGGGCAGCGACGTTCACACACTAGAGAGCCGACGTCCGACGGACAACCTGAAAACATTGTGGGAAGGTTCTGCAATTTACCTACACACTTAAACATCACGAATTGAAATACCAACTGTAGCCCTCACCCACCGCGCTTACGGCAATCCCCCGCCACGGTGTATTTAATGGTGTTGAGCTGGCCTTTGGAGTCCTCATAAGTCATCGCCGCAGGCACTACCGCGCAAGCCACGGGCGAACGCACAACACTCACCACGCTCACCACATCCAGCTTCATCCCGTACGCGTACTCCTTGACCACCGGCGCTGCTTTACCCTGGTTGGCGGCGTACTTTTCCATGGCTTTGCCGTTGGCACTCAACGCCCTGTCAAACGTGCGATCACCGCCGCCTTCAGCCAACACATTCAGCGACATCGCCATCACCCCGGCAAACGCCATCCACTGGATCAACTTCATGTTTATTACCTCCATAAAAAAGCCCGGCATCGATGCGCGATGACGGGCTTGATCAAGTGCGACACGCTTACAGGTCTTGGGTTTTTTCGTCTTTCTTATCGTTGACGACGACCGGGTCGCGGGCCTGTTCCCGGGCGACGAACAGCTCTACAGAGCGGTCGTTGGCGGTCATCATTTTTTCGAAAGTGCGGTCACCGCCACCTTCGGCCATGGCCAGAGAAGACATCACCAGAGCGGCTGCAAAGGCACTGATTTTTACCAATTTCATGTTTGATTCCTCGTTTAAGTAGCTGACGGGATCAAGGTAACAATCCGAACCTATCGTGACGGTGGCGAGGGGATTACATATTCGTAATGTCAGCGCACCAGAGAAGCTGCCGGCCTGAAAAGTAATTTGTGGTGAGGGGATTTATCCCCTCACCACAGGGTTGTGTTCACACATCAGGTGGGGGTTGTAGCCACCATTAAGTGGGGACTGCGTCCTCATCCCGGCGATGGGCAATCTGGTACAGCGCCGGCAAGATCAGCAGCGTGAGGATGGTCGAGGACAGAATCCCGCCGATCACCACCGTTGCCAATGGCCGCTGCACTTCCGCGCCAGTACCAGTCGCCAGTGCCATCGGAATAAAACCGAGGGACGCCACCAGCGCCGTCATCAACACCGGCCGCAGGCGAGTCAGCGCTCCAACATTGATCGCATCAGTGAGCGAACGCCCCTCCTCCCGCAGATTGCGAATGAACGCGATCATCACCAAGCCGTTGAGCACCGCCACCCCGGACAGCGCGATAAACCCGACACCCGCCGAAATCGACAGCGGAATATCCCGCAGCCACAGCGCCATCACGCCCCCGGTCAGCGCGAACGGAATCCCGGTAAACACCAGCAAGCCGTCCTTCAGATTGTTGAACATCATGAACAACAACCCGAACACCAGCAGCAACGCCACCGGCACCACAATCTGCAAGCGCTTGGCCGCTGACTGCAGCTGCTCGAACTGCCCGCCCCAACTGGTCCAGTAACCGGCCGGCACCTGCACATCACGTTCGAGCACTTCGCCCGCCTCTTCAACGAATGAACCGATGTCACGCCCACGCACGTTGGCGCTGACGATCACCAGGCGCTTGCCGTTTTCGCGGCTGATCTGATTCGGCCCCAGCACCAGATCAAGGCTGGCGACGTCTTGCAGTGCGATGAAGCCAATTTGATTGGCCGAGCCGTTCACGGCAGGCACCGGAATCAGCAGCGCCGCCAAGCCGTCGATGTCCTTGCGCATGGCATCGGACAAACGCACGACCATGTCGAAACGCCGATCCCCTTCATACAACGTTCCGGCCTTACGCCCACCGACCGCAACGGCAATGGTGTCCTGCACATCCCCTACGTTCAGCCCGTAACGCGCCGCCTTGTCGCGATCAATGTTGATGGTCAGCACCGGCAACCCGGTGGTCTGCTCGACTTTGACCTCGGACGCGCCGTTGACCTTCTGCAAGGCCGCCGCGATTTTCGCAGCGGTGGCGTTGAGCACGTCCATGTCATCGCCAAACACCTTCACTGCCACGTCACTGCGCACGCCGGAGATCAGTTCGTTGAAGCGCAGTTGAATCGGCTGCGACAGCTCGTAGTTACTGCCCGGCAATGTCGCGGCCGCCGCCTGCAGTTCGGCCATCAGGGTGTCGCGGGATTTGCCCGGATCCGGCCATTGCTCTTTCGGCTTGAGCATCACGTAGCTGTCGGAGATGTTCGGCGGCATAGGGTCAGAGGCGATTTCCGCAGTGCCGGTGCGGGCGAACACGCGCTCGACTTCCGGCATTTTGGCCAGAATCAGCGTTTCCAGGCGCTGCTGCATGTCCACCGATTGCGTCAGGCTGGTGCCCGGTACGCGCAAGGCTTGCAGGGCGAAATCACCTTCGCTGAGGCTCGGCACAAACTCGCTGCCCATGCGGCTGGTGAGCACACCACTGAGCACGATCACGCCCAACGCAGCGCCCACGGCCACCGCGCGATGAGACATGACCCAGGCCAGCGCCGGTGCATAAAGATTACGCGCGCCGCGCATGACTGCGCCCTCTTCTTCCTTGACCTTGCCAGTCACGAACAGCGCAATCGCCGCCGGGACAAAAGTCACCGACAACAGCATGGCACCGAGCAACGCGATGACCACGGTGAACGCCATCGGGTGGAACATTTTCCCTTCAACGCCGCTCAGGGCGAAGATCGGCAAGTACACGACCATGATGATCAACTGGCCGAAAATCAGCGGTCGCCGCGCCTCTTTGGCCGCCGCAAACACTTCTCTGAAACGCTCGGCCCGGGTCAACAAGCGCCCGTGATGTTGCTGGGCGTGAGCCAGTCGACGCAGGGTGTTTTCGACGATCACCACCGCGCCGTCGACGATGATGCCGAAGTCCAGCGCGCCGAGGCTCATCAGGTTGGCGCTGACCTTGTTGCTGAACATGCCGGTGAAGGTGAACAGCATCGACAGCGGAATCACCATCGCGGTAATCAGCGCGGCGCGGATGTTGCCGAGGAACAGGAACAGAATCGCGATCACCAGAATCGCGCCTTCGATGAGGTTCTTTTTCACCGTGGCGATGGCTTTGTCGACCAAGTGCGTGCGGTCATAAACCGGCACCGCAATCACACCTTGGGGCAAGGATTTGTTGATCTGTTCAAGCTTGCTGGCGACGGCTTGCGAGACGGTGCGGCTGTTCTCGCCGATCAGCATGAACACCGTGCCGAGCACCACTTCGCGACCGTTTTCCGTGGCCGCACCGCTGCGCAGTTCACGACCGATTTCCACGGTGGCGACGTTCTTGATGCGGATCGGCGTGCCGTCGACATTGGCCATGACGATGTTGGCGATGTCCTCGGTACTCGCTACTTGCCCCGGCGCACGAATCAGCAACTGTTCGCCGCTGCGCTCGATGTAACCGGCGCCGACGTTGGCGTTGTTGCGCTCCAGCGCCGTGACCAGATCGGTGAGGGTCAGCTTGTACGCGGCCAGGCGTTTCGGGTCCGGCGCAATCTGGTATTCCTTGGCGAAGCCGCCGATGGTGTTGATCTCCGCCACGCCCGGCACGTTGCGCAATTGCGGCTTGATGATCCAGTCCTGAATCACCCGCAGATCGGTCGGTGAGTAGGCCGTGCCGTCCTCCTTCAACGCACCTTCCTGCGCCTCGACCGTCCACAGGAAAATCTCGCCGAGACCGGTGGAAATCGGCCCCATGACCGCTTCCGCGCCTTCGGGCAATTGCTCCTTGGCGATCTGCAAGCGCTCGTTGACCAATTGGCGGGCGAAGAACAGGTCGGTGCCGTCCTTGAAGATCACCGTGACCTGCGACAGCCCCGAGCGCGACAGCGAACGGGTCTGCTCCAGTGCCGGCAAACCGGCCATGGCGGTTTCAATCGGGAAGGTGATGCGCTGCTCGGTTTCCAGCGGCGAGAACCCGGCGGCGCCGGTGTTGATTTGCACCTGGACGTTGGTGATGTCGGGCACGGCGTCGATCGGCAGTTTTTGATAACTGGCGATGCCGAGGCCGGCCATGAGCAGAACGGCGAGCAGCACGATGATGCGCTGCTCGATGGCAAACTGGATCAGGCGTTCGAACATGGGGACCTTCCAGAATTAATGACTGTGCTCGGCTGAGGCTTTGCCCAGTTCCGACTTGAGGACGAAGCTGCCGGCGCTGGCGACTTGCGCGCCCGCCTCCAGCCCTTGAGTGATTTCCACCTGCCCCGCCGCGCGACTGCCCAACTCCACCGCTTGCGCCTTGAAGCCGTCGTCGGTGCGCACGAACACCGTGGGTTTGTCCTCGACGGTCTGGATCGCGGTTTCCGGCACCGCGACTTGCGCCTGACGGCTGTCGGTGGCCACCAGCGCTGTGACGAACAGCCCCGGACGCCACGAACCCTGCGGGTTTTCCAGAGTGACGCGCACGGTTGCGGTGCGAGTCTGCTCGCCCAGCAGGCTGCCGACATAAGCCACGCTGCCGGTGACTTGGGCGTTCAGTTCCGGGGCGCTGACGGTGACTGCTTTGCCCACTTGCACCTTGTTCAAATCCTTGGGTGACACGCCGAACGTCACCCACACCCGCGACAAGTCCGAGAGCGTGAAAGCCGCCGTGGTTTCATCGACCACCTCCCCCGGCGTCAGGTGTTTTTCCACCACGACACCGTCGAACGGTGCACGCAGTTCATAGCGATTGCCGCCGGTAGCGACCACGCTGCCGCTGAGTACGCTGATTTTTTGCCGGGCGTTGCTGACGGCGATCTCGGCTTCTTCCAACGCTTGGCGCGCCTGAAGAAAATCCTGCTCGGCGGAGATCTTGTCTTGCCACAGCTTTTTCTCGCGCTCGTAGGTCGTGCGCGCCAAGGCCAAACGACGTTGCGCGGCGGCTTGTTCGCTGCGCTGATCGGAGATCTGCTGGCTGGCGATCACTGCCAGCAACTGGCCCTTTTTCACCGGTTGCCCGAGGTTGACCGCTACCGACTCGACCACGCCCGGCACGCGCGGCACCACGTGGGCGGTGCGGTCTTCGTCAAAGCGCACTTCGCCCGGGAACGGCAGGCCGAGGCTGATGTTCTGCGCCTGTGCCTGGGCCAGTTGAATGCCCGCAGCGGTGATCTGCTCGGCGCTCAACTCGATATGCCCTTCTTCAGCGTGGTCGCCGTCAGCGGCTGCGCCTTCTTCAGCGTGATCGGCATGTTCCGCTGCTTCATCGGCGTGGGCGTCGATGGACGCATTGCCCGGCCACATCGAGCCGATGCCGATGCCTAATGCCAAGGTCGCCGCAGCGACCACAATCAGTTTTTTATCCATGGAAACTCCTCTGCGCCAAACCATCGCGCAGTGATCAAAAAGATGAAATTCAAGGGCTGACGGCGAGGTCGCCGAAGATCCGTTCGATGCGTACCCGGGCGTCGGTGGCTTCGCTGACGGCCTGGATGTATTGGCTGCGCGCACTGATCAGCGTGCGCTGGGCGTCGAGCACATCGAGGAAACCGAACTTGCCCATTTCAAAGCCGCGCGTGGCGCTGTCCACCGCACTTTGCGCGGCGGGCAGGATGGTCTGGTTGAACGCGGTGACTTCACCGTTGGCGGTCTGCCATTGCGCCAGTGAAGTCTGGATTTCCGTGCGCAAACGCAGCTCGGTGGCATTGCGCAGGTCGCGCGCCTGATCGCTGCGCCGTGCGGCCGCGAGCACGTTGCCCTGATTGCGGTTGAACAGAGGAATCGGCATCGACAGCCCGACCACGTTGACCCGCTCGCGCTCGGTTTCGCTGTATTGGCTGCCGATGCTCACCGTCAGGTCGGGGATGCGCTGGGACTTTTCCAGGCCCAACGAGGCTTCGCGCTGATCGATCTGTAATTTGGCCAGACGCAGCTCGGCGGTTTCGTTAAGACGATCAAGCAAACGTGTGGGTGGCGGTACGGCGGCGAGGCTTTGCGTGGCGGCTTGCACGTTGATCGAAGTGGGCAACGGTGCGCCCATGACCTGTGCCAATTGTTGATAGGCGTTGGCCTGATCGCGTTCGGCGCGGCTCAGTTCCAGGCGCACTTCGGAGAGTTGCACTTGCGCGCGCGTGCCTTCAACGGGCGATGATTTGCCGGCCTCGATCCGCCCTTGCGCCACACGCAAACCGTGCTCGGCCAGTTGCAGCGACTGACGGGACAACTGCAAGCGCTGCTGCGCAGTCTGGGCGCTGTTGAACGCTTGAATCACATCGGCGCGCAATGTGTTGCGCTTGCGTTCAAGCTCGATGCCGGCGGCGTCCTGCGCGCGGCTGGCGACGTCAATGCGCGCGCCACGTTTGCCACCCAGTTCGATCGGCTGGCTGAGCATCACCGTGGTGGTGCGGGATTCGCGGCGGGTGTCCTCGGCCTCCCATGACACTTCGGGGTTGGGGATCAGGCCAGCCTGTTTGCGGTCACCCTCGGCGATGCCGATTTCCCATTGCGCGGCCGCCAGATCCGGGTTGCCGGCGAATGCCGATTGCAGGGCTTGTTCGAGGGTCAGCGTCGAGGCTTGCGCAAGCCCCGCTGTGGTCAGCCATAAAACGCTGCTGGCCAGTACCCACCTTTTTTTCAGGCGTGATCGCGCCGTCAGTTCTATTAAACCGGGCAATGGAATGCTTCCTTTAATCAAGAATCTTCGATGGCGCCACGGTAGAGTTTTGAACTTATCGACAAGGTGACTGGAAGATTACAAATCCGTTATCCAGGGTTGCAGGAAGTTGTTTTGCACTAGCATGCGAAGTGCGACATTCAATTATGTAATACACGGAAACAAATACACCGAAGTTATCTGCCGAACAGCACTTGCCTGAAACGAGTTCTCATGAAGGATGCCTTATCGCCCTGCGACAGGCTGTCGCAGTGGCTCTATTCAGGGCTTCATCGAGAGGTTTTTCGTTGACTCTGTAGCTACTACAGCCTTTACCTTGCACACCTGCACACAGAGAAATCTCTGTAGGAATATTTTTAGTCGTTAATAAAACCCGTCCGGAAGCCCTTACAAAAACAACAACTTTCCCGGCCACCCTTAATTAAATATCCATTAAATAAAAGTGGTGATAGATCATGCGAATCCTTGTCATCGAGGACGAGCTTAAAGCTGCCGAATACTTGCATCAGGGTTTGACCGAAAGTGGTTATATCGTCGACCACGCGGCCACCGGCGCCGATGGACTGCATCTGGCACAACAGCAGGCCTACGACCTGATTATTCTCGATGTGAATCTGCCGGAACTCGACGGCTGGGGCGTGCTGGAACAACTGCGCCGTACCCACGCCACGCGGGTAATGATGCTCACCGCGCGCGGGCGCCTGGCCGACAAGATTCGCGGTCTCGATCTGGGCGCCGACGATTATCTGGTCAAGCCATTCGAGTTCCCCGAGTTGCTGGCACGGGTCCGTACACTGATGCGCCGCAGCGAAAACATCCCGGTGCCGCAGGTGTTGAAAGTCTCTGATCTGGAACTTGATCCCGGGCGCCATCGTGCGTTTCGTGGCGAGCAGCGCATTGACCTGACCACCAAGGAGTTCGCCCTGTTGCATCTGTTGATGCGCCAGTCCGGCGAGGTGCTGACGCGCACGCAGATCATCTCGCTGGTGTGGGATATGAATTTCGACTGCGACACCAATGTCGTCGAGGTTTCGATCCGGCGGTTGCGCGCGAAGATCGACGACCCGTTCGACCACAAGTTGATCCACACCCTGCGCGGTGTCGGTTATGTGCTGGAGGCGCGCGAATGAAACCGGCCAGTCTGTCGATGCGCCTGGGTTTGACGGTGAGTATTCTCGGCGCGCTGCTGGTGGTGTTTCTGGCGATCCTGGCGTATTTCGCCCTGACCCATGAGCTCAATGCGCTTTCCAGAGACAGCTTGGAAAAGAAGGTGGAGCAAGTCGAACACAGCCTGTCGCTGTACGCCGATGCCGGTGAGATTCGCTCCAAACCGCATATCTTGCTCGATCAGGTGATGGGCCATGACAACCTCACGTTGACCATTTACGACCGCGCAAATCTGCGTACGCCGCTGCTGAAATCCGGCTCGGGACTGGCCGATCCACGGGTTGAATTGAAAGCCGTTCGGGCGACCACCGAGCATTTGAGCTACAGCGATAGCACTGATGCTGAAGGCGCAAAGTTTCTGACGGTGTCAAAGCTGATCCGCCTCAAGGATGGCAGCAGCGTACCGGTGTTGCTGTCGATGGATAACGCTCACGATCAGGCCTTGCTCAGTGCCTATCTGCGCTCGACGCTGATTGCCTTGCCGTTGTTGCTGATCTTCATTGGCCTGACTGCCTGGGGCGCGGTGCAGCGCGGGCTGGCGCCGATGCGCGAGTTTCGCAAAGTGGCGGCGATGGTCTCGACTCAGGATCTGGATCATCGGCTTTCAGTGGTGAACATGCCGCAGGAACTCAGCGAACTGGCGCAAGGCATCAACTTCATGCTGCATCGGCTGGATGCCGGGGTGCAGCAGTTGTCGCAGTTCTCGGATGATCTGGCCCATGAGCTGCGCACGCCGATCAACAATCTGATGGGCAAGGCGCAAGTCACACTGTCACGCGAACGCAGCGTGGATGAGTACAAGGATGTGCTGGTCTCCTGCACTGAAGAACTGGAGCGCGTGGCGCGGATTGTCTCGGACATGCTGTTTTTGGCGCAGGTCAGTCATCCATCGGCACTGGCACCGTTTGAGTCGGTGGCGCTGGAGGTGGAAGCATTGAAGGTGGCGGAGATGTTTTCGCTGTCGGCGCAGGACAAGCAGATTCATTTGAACGTGCTTGGCAGTGCGTCGGTGATGGGCGATCGGTTGATGATTCAGCGGGCGATTTCCAATCTGCTGTCCAACGCGCTTCGGCATTGCCCGGCCGGGAAAACCGTGACGCTGCTGATCGAGCAAGGCGCGGCGCAGACGTCACTGCTGGTCAGTAATCCTGGCGCGGGGATCGAGGCGCAGCATTTGCCGCATCTGTTTGATCGCTTCTACCGGGTCGACAGCAGCCGCTCGCGCTCGCAGGGCAGTACCGGGTTGGGGCTGGCGATTGTGCGTTCGATCATGAGCCTGCATCAGGGCGTGGCCGACGTGAAAAGCCTGCCCGGTGCGATGACCGTGTTCCGATTGGGTTTTCCTGCGGAGGCGTGAATGGCCCCATCGCTGGCAAGCCAGCTCCCACAGTGATCTACGGTGACTCCGGATTTTGTGAACACCACCGAAACCTGTGGGAGCTGGCTTGCCAGCGATAGCGGTGGGTCAGTCGATAGCAATGTTGAATGCCTGAGCGGAAATCGAGCGTTTTGTGCGATTTTTTACCGAAACGCTCGCGTCCCCGCACAAACTCCGAAAGCTCTCGCTTTAACCTCCGTTTCGTCCTACAGCCAGCCTTGAGTGGATAGCTCTAAGGTGAGTGCCCAGGCAGGTCGAATATCGAAACGAGGCAAATAATGAAACGAGATGTCTTTTGTGAGTTGGTTGGGGGCGTCGATGCTTTGGCAGCCCGGCATCAAACTCATGTCACGCAACTCCCCTATCGGCGAAGCCCCAATGATCAACCCGTCATTTGCACGGAGCATGGGCGTGATTTTGCAGCTCTAAAATATTCTGGCTATATTTGTCCAGAATACAGGAGTGAACTGATGATCATCGTTCCGCTGGCTGAAGCCAAAAACAATTTATCCAAACTCGTTGATGACGCCGCTGCCGGGCAAGTCATCACCATTGCCAAGCATGGTCGGGCGATGGCTCGCCTTGTTCCGGTAGGAAAACCCAGCACGCAGCGCATCGGTGCGATGAAGGGCAAACTGGTGCTGCCCCAGGATTTCGATTCACCAATACCCGATGACATGCTGGATGCCTTTGAAGGCACTCAAGCATGAGGCTGCTGCTCGACACGCACATTCTGCTCTGGACACTCACTGATGACGCCAGACTGTCCGGCAAAGCCAGAAAGCTGATTGAAAACGCTGCCGATATCTACATCAGTGCCGCCACCTTCTGGGAGATGGCTATCAAGGTTGGACTCGGAAAACTGAACGTTGATCTGGAAGAAATCCGCCAATATTGCCTCGATAGCGGATTTATCGAACTGCCGGTGACTTCCGAACATGCCATTGCTGTTAAGGATCTTGAGCACCACCACCGAGATCCTTTTGATCGCCTCATCGTGGCAACCGCAATGACCGAACCGATGAAACTGCTTACGGCTGATCCATTGGTTGCTCAGTACACAGATTTGGCTGTCCTAGTTTAACCCAATGCTCCCACAATGATCTGCGGTGACTTCGGATTTTGTGAACGACACAACACCTGTCGGAGTGAGCCTGCTCGCGATGACGGTAAATCAGCCACAAAAGAAAACGGCACCTTGCGGTGCCGTTCTCTTTTCACAGTTCAGCCTTTACTTGCGAGCATCCGCCCACGATTTCAGCAGTTCGTTGTAGCTCACGGTCTCGCCCTTCGGCTTCTCGTTAGCCAGTTTCGGTTTCGGCGCGCCTGGCTGATCAAACCAGTATTGCGCGTCGCGTTCCGGGTTCATTTTCGGTGCGCAAGTGGCTTGGGCCTTGGAGCGTTCCAGTCGGGTCATGATCGCGTCCTGATCTTTCGCCAACCCATCCAGCGCCTGCTGCGGAGTTTTCTCGCCGCTGGCCGCTTCGGCGATGTGGCTCCACCACAATTGCGCCAGACGCGGATAGTCCGGCACGTTGGTCCCGGTCGGGGTCCATTGCACGCGGGCCGGGCTGCGATAGAACTCGACCAGACCGCCAAGTTTCGGCGCCAGGTCAGTCATCGCTTGCGAGTTGATGTCCGACTCACGAATCGGCGTCAGGCCGACGATGGTTTTCTTCAGCGATACGGTTTTGGAAGTCACGAACTGCGCGTACAGCCACGCCGCGAGTTTCTGTTTCTCAGGCGTGGATTTCATGAACGTCCACGAACCCACGTCCTGATAACCGAGCTTCATGCCCTCTTCCCAATACGGCCCACGCGGTGACGGTGCCATGCGCCATTTCGGCGTGCCGTCGGCGTTGACCACCGGCAGGCCCGGTTTGGTCATGTCGGCGGTGAACGCGGTGTACCAGAAAATCTGCTGGGCGATGTTGCCCTGCGACGGCACCGGCCCCGATTCGGAGAAGGTCATGCCCGCCGCTTCAGGTGGCGCGTAGGCCTTGAGCCAGTCGACGTATTTGGTCGTGGCAAACACTGCCGCCGGGCCGTTGGTGTCGCCGCCACGGGTCACGCTGGAGCCGACAGGGTGGCAATCCTCGACACGAATCCCCCACTCGTCCACCGGCAGACCGTTAGGCAGGCCCTTGTCGCCGCCACCGGCCATGGAGAACCAGGCATCGGTGAAACGCCAGCCCAGCGACGGGTCTTTCTTGCCGTAGTCCATGTGCCCGTAAACACGTTTGCCGTCGATTTCCTTGACGTCTTCACTGAAGAATTTGGCGATGTCTTCATAGGCTGACCAGTTCACCGGTACGCCCAATTCGTAGCCGTACTTTTCCTTGAACTTGGCTTTCAGATCCGCCCGTTCGAACCAGTCGGCGCGGAACCAGTACAGGTTGGCGAACTGCTGGTCGGGCAGTTGATAGATCTTGCCGTCCGGCGCAGTGGTGAACGAGATGCCGATGAAGTCCTTGAGGTCGAGGGTCGGCGAGGTGAAGTTCTTGCCTTCGTTGGCCATCAGATCAGTGATCGATTCGGTCTTGCCGTAGCGGAAGTGCGTACCGATCAGGTCCGAGTCGTTGACCCAGCCGTCATAGATATTCTTGTCGGACTGCATCACCGTCTGCATTTTTTCCACCACGTCGCCTTCTTGCAGCAAGTCGTGGGTGAGCTTGATCCCGGTGATTTCGCTGAAGGCCTTGGCCAGCACCTTGGACTCGTATTCGTGAGTGGTCAGGGTTTCCGAAACCACCTTGATGTTCATCCCGCGAAACGGCTCGGCGGCCTTGATGAACCACTTCAATTCTTCCAACTGCTGTTCAGCCGTCAGGGTCGACGGTTTGAATTCGCTGCCGATCCACTTTTTCGCGGCGTCTTCGTAGGCATCGGCCCAGGCAGACGCGCTCAAACCGCTGAGTGCCAGCATGGCTGCCAATGAAATGCTATGTCGCAGCTTATTGTTTTTGTCGAACATAGAGACCTCCTGTTTAAGTTGTGGAGCTGACTTTTTACACAAGCCCGCCGAGCGGACTTTGTAAAGAACCTAGCCCCAACGCATCACAGCCAACAGCCACACCAGGGACAACGCGGACGCGACCCAGATGCTCCAGTCGGTGGCGCCGATTACCAGCAGATGCAGGTAGGCGCTGCCGAGAAGACCGATAAACAAGCGATCGCCACGGGTGGTGGCAATCGGCAGAAAACCTCGCCGCAGGATGCTCGGCGAGCGCAGCTCCCACGTCGTCATCCCCGCCAGGATCAGGCCAATGACGATAAAGAATGCGGCTGTGGGTGTCGTCCAACTCATCCATTCCATCATCAGCTCCTCAGACCCGGCCGAGGGCAAAGCCCTTGGCCACGTGGTTGCGAACAAACCAGATCACCAGCATGCCCGGCAGGATGGTCAACACCCCCGCCGCTGCCAGCACGCCCCAATCGATACCCGAAGCCGAGACGGTGCGGGTCATCACGGCGGCAATCGGCTTGGCGTTTACCGAGGTCAACGTGCGCGCCAGCAGCAATTCGACCCAGGAAAACATGAAGCAGAAAAACGCCGTGACGCCGATGCCGGAGCCGATCAACGGGATGAAAATCTTCACGAAAAACTTGGGGAAACTGTAGCCATCAATGTAGGCGGTTTCGTCGATTTCCTTCGGCACACCCGACATGAAGCCTTCCAGAATCCACACCGCCAACGGCACGTTGAACAGGCAGTGCGCCAGCGCCACGGCGATGTGCGTGTCAAACAAGCCAATCGACGAATACAACTGAAAGAACGGCAACAGGAACACCGCCGGCGGCGCCATGCGGTTGGTCAGTAGCCAGAAGAACAGATGCTTGTCGCCGAGAAAACGATAGCGCGAAAACGCATACGCCGCCGGCAACGCCACACTCAGGGAAATCACCGTGTTCAGGCTCACGTAATACAGCGAGTTCAGATAACCGGTGTACCAGCTCGGATCAGTGAAGATCACCTTGTAGTTCGCCAGCGTGAAGTCCTGTGGGAAAAGCGTCAGGCCGCCGAGGATTTCAGTGTTGCTCTTGAAGGACATGTTCAGCAGCCAGTAGATCGGCACCAGCAGGAACAGGATGTAGACCAGCAACGGGATCAGCTTTCTTTTGCTCATGGCCGGGCCTCAGCGGTTGGCGTCGGAGTGCGTCATGGCGGTGTAGAACAGCCAGGACACCAACAGGATGATCAGGAAGTACACCAGCGAAAACGCCGCTGCCGGACCCAGGTCGAATTGCCCTACGGCCATTTGCGTCAACGTCTGACTCAAGAAGGTCGTGGCATTACCCGGCCCGCCGCCGGTGAGCACGAACGGCTCGGTGTAAATCATGAAACTGTCCATAAACCGCAGCATCACCGCGATCAGCAGCACGCTTTTCAACTTGGGCAACTGGATGTGGCGGAACACAGCCCAGGCCGAGGCCCGGTCGATCCGCGCGGCCTGGTAATACACGTCGGGAATCGCCCGCAACCCGGAGAAACACAACAGCGCCACCAGCGAAGTCCAGTGCCAGACGTCCATCACCAGCACCGTGACCCAGGCGTCCATGGTGTTGGCCGCATAGTTGTAGCTGATGCCCATGGCATTGAGGCTGGAACCGAGCAAGCCGATATCGGCGCGGCCAAAGATCTGCCAGATGGTGCCTACCACGTTCCATGGAATCAGCAGCGGAATCGCCAGAATGATCAGCACCAGTGACGACCAGCGGCCCTTGGTCGGCATGGTCAGGGCAACGGCAATGCCCAGCGGGATTTCGATCAACAAGACGCAGGCCGAGTAGATGAACTGGCGCAGCAGCGAGTCGTGCAAACGCGGATCGAGCAGCACTTGCTTGTACCAGTCGGCACCGACGAAGTAGCGGCTGGACTGGTCGAAGATGTCCTGCACCGAATAGTTGACCACGGTCATCATCGGGATTACCGCACTGAACGCCACCAGCAGAAACACCGGCAACACCAGCCACCAGGCCTTGTTGTTCTGCACCTTGTTCATGGCTGCACCTCGTTTTCTTCTGGGGCTTCAAGCAGAAACTCGTCGGCATAGACCATCAGCCATTGCGCCGGAAAACTGATGTACGCGGTGCCCTGCGGCACTGGTTTGTCTTCGGCCAGGCGCACTTTCAGCGGCGCACCGTCGAGGTCCAGGGTCATGATCTTGTAGGTACCGAGGTCTTCGACGTGTACGACCCTGGCCTGCATCGCGTCGTCAAACGGCTCGTCCCACACATGAATGAATTCCGGGCGAATGCCGACCTTCAGATTTTTCCACTGGCCGTGTTCGATATGGCGTTGCAAGGCGTCGGACAACGGCAGGTGGGTCGAGGCGAAACCGACGCCGCCGGGTTGCGGCTGCACCTCGATCAGGTTCATGCCGGGGCTGCCGATGAAGTAGCCGACAAAGGTGTGGCTCGGCCGTTCGAACAACTCCCGTGGCGTACCGAACTGGACGATCTGGCCGCCGTACATCACCGCGATTTTGTCGGCGAAAGTCGAGGCTTCCAGTTGATCGTGGGTCACGTAGACCATGGTGATGTTGAACTGCTCGTGGATCTGCTTGAGCTTGCGCCGCAGTTTCCACTTCAGGTGCGGGTCGATCACTGTCAGCGGTTCATCGAAGAGGATCGCCGAAACGTCGTCACGCACCAGCCCACGGCCCATGGAGACTTTCTGTTTTTCGTCGGCGGTGAGGTTGCGGGCCTTTTTGCTCAGCAGGCTTTGCAGATCGAGAACCTCGGCGATTTCCTGCACCTTGCTGTGTACTTTCGCCTCGGCCATGCCCTGATTGCGCAGGGGAAACGCGAGGTTATCGAACACGGTCATGGTGTCGTAAACCACCGGAAACTGGAAAACCTGAGCAATGTTGCGCTTCTCCGGTGTCAGGTCGTTGACTGCTTTGCCGTCGAACAACACATGACCCTGCGAGGGGCTGAGCAGGCCGGAAATGATGTTGAGCAAGGTCGACTTGCCGCAACCCGACGGCCCGAGCAACGCATAGGCACCGCCCTGCTCCCAGACGTGATCCATCTCGCGAATCGCATAATCCTCCGCGCCGCTGGGGGTTTTACTGTAGCTGTGGGCGAGGTGTTGCAAACGGATTTCGGCCATCAGGCAACCCTCGCGACACGCAGGCTAGGTGCTTGCACCAGACGGCCCTGCGCATCGAAAACGAACAGTTTGTGGGTCGGGATATAGATGCGGATCGGCGCATCGACGTCGTATTCGTGAACGCCGGGCAGGTGCAGCACCAGCAGAAAATGCTCGTTGCGCACGTGCAGGAAAGTTTCCGAACCGCTGATCTCGGCGACTTCGACGGTCACTGCCAATTCCAGATCGTCGTCGTTGCTTGGCACCAGCGAGATATGGCTGGGGCGCACGCCGAAGCGGAACTCGCCCTCGCCCACCGGGCGCAGATCGACGTTCAACGGGAAGTGTACGAAGTTGGCGAAGCTGACTTCGTTGCCGGCAATTCGCCCCGGCATCAGGTTGATCGGCGGCTCGGAGAACAACTCCGCCGCCAGCACGGTTTGCGGCTGGTGGTAAACCGAGGTCGAAGGGCCGCTCTGAATCACCCGACCTTCATGAAGAATCGTGGTAGTGCCGCCCAGCGCCAACGCTTCGTTGGGCTCGGTGGTGGCGTAGATCGCAATGGTGTGGCGCAGCTTGAACAGCTCGCGCATTTCCTGACGCAGTTCTTCGCGCAGTTTGTAGTCGAGGTTGACCAGCGGCTCATCGAACAGAATCAGCTCGGCATCCTTGACCAGCGCCCGGGCCATGGCCGTGCGTTGCTGCTGTCCGCCGGAGAGTTCCAGCGGATAGCGCTGCAGAAACTTCTCGATGCGCAGCATCTTCGCCGTTTCCTGCACCTTGCTGTGGATGATCTCTTTCGACACACCAGCCTGCCGTAGCGGCGAGGCGATGTTCTCGAACACGGTCATGGTCGGGTAGTTGATGAACTGCTGATAGACCATCGACACGTTGCGCAAACGCACCGGTCGTTGGGTGACGTCGACGCCGTTCATCAGGATGCGGCCGCTGTCGGGCTTGTCCAGCCCTGCCATCAGGCGCATCAGGCTGGTCTTGCCGGACAGGGTGCGCCCGAGCAAAACGTTGAAGGAACCGGGTTCGAATTTCAGGCACGCATCGTCGATCCAGGTCTGGCCCTCGACGGTACGGCAGACGTGCTCCAGGGTGAGTGACATGGCTCGGCCTTTTTATTATTGGAGTCAAGCGACCTGTGCACTGGAGCGACTTTCGTGCCAAAAATGGCAAGTGATTGATTTGTCGTGAAAATCGTTGAAAACGCGGCTAAACGGCGTTCAGAGCTGAACACATTTGAACAGTTGGGCGATTGACAATGAACAATAGTGAACAACACTCTATGAACGCTTTCGCGACCCGATTCCCTGTAGGAGCTGCCGAAGGCTGCGATCTCTTGATGTTGTTTTTTAACGATCAAAATCAAAAGATCGCAGCCTTCGGCAGCTCCTACAGGGGGCCTTATAACAATAATAAGAATGCCCTTCAGAGGCTGACCGCCATGGCCGCACCTGCCCCGCCGCTGTCCCACGACGCGATCATCCAGAGTTCCTGGCAACGTTGCCGTGCGTTCGGTCTCGATCACCAAAGCACCCCGGCCTTCGACCAATTGCCCGCCGCCGGCATTGCGCAATTGCTCGACAGCCAGCACTCGCTGGTGCAGACCACCCATCAGGAGGTGCTGCCCTACTACGAGAACATCCTCAGTAATTCCAATTGCCTGATCATGCTCGCCGACCATCAGGGCCAGGTGCTGACGTCGTGGGGCACGCAACGGTTTATCGAGCCGAATCTGGCGCGGGGCTTTCAACCCGGCGCGAGCTGGATGGAGCGCTGCAGCGGCACCAATGCGATCGGCACTGCACTGGCCTGCGAGCAGGCGGTACACATTGAACACGACGAGCATTTCCTCAAGGCCAACCGCTTCATGACCGGCTCCGCCGCACCGATTTTCGACGCCGAGCGCAAAGTCATCGCGGTGCTCGATGTGTCCAGTGACAGCTACCTGCCGCCCTCCCACACCTTGGGCATGGTCAAGATGATGAGCCAGACCGTGGAGAACCGACTGATCCTCAACCTGTTCCACGGCCAGCACTTTCAACTGACCTTCAACACCGGTTTGAACAACCTCGACAGCCAATGGGCCGGCTTGCTGATTTTTGATGAGAGCGGTCAGGTGCTGTCGGCCAATCGCCGGGCGGACAATCTGTTGGGCGTGCGCTTGTCGCGGGTCAGCGTTGAAAGCCTGTTCAAGGTGTCGCTGCTGGAGTTGATCAATCAGCCGGACGGTTTGCCGTTCGCCTTGCAGACCTCCGGACGTAACCGCTTTCAGTGCTTGTTGAAGCGGCCGAAACAGGCACCGATTCAGGCTCGGGTGTTTGCGACTGAACCTAAACCCGTCGCTGCAACCGCGATCAGCCTCAACACCCTGCACTTTGGCGACAGTCGGGTGGAAAAAGCCGTGCGCCAGGCTGAGCGTCTGCTGGAAAAAGACATTCCGTTGCTGATCCACGGCGAAACCGGGGTCGGCAAAGAGGTGTTCGTCAAAGCCTTGCATCAGGCCAGTTCGCGCAGCAAACAGGCATTCATTGCCGTCAACTGTGCGGCGATCCCCGCCGAACTGGTGGAGTCAGAGCTATTTGGTTACGAGAAAGGCGCGTTCACTGGCGCCAACCAGAAAGGCAGCATCGGCCTGATTCGCAAGGCCGACAAAGGCACGCTGTTCCTCGATGAAATCGGCGACATGCCGTTGCCGACCCAGGCGCGGTTGTTGCGGGTTTTGCAGGAGCGCTGTGTGCAACCGGTGGGCAGCAGCGAGTTGTTCCCGGTGGATCTGCGGATCATCTCGGCGACCAACCGCTCGCTGCGGGAACAGGTGCAATTGGGGCGGTTTCGTGAGGATTTGTATTACCGCATCGGTGGGCTGACATTGGAGCTGCCACCGTTACGCGAGCGCAGTGACAAAGAGGCGTTGTTCAAACGGCTGTGGGAACAGCATCGCGAGCCGACGCAATGGGCGGGTTTGAGCCGCGAAGTGTTGGAACTGTTCGACAAGCATCCGTGGCCGGGGAATTTGCGTCAGGTCAGCAGCGTGATGCAGGTGGCACTGGCCATGGCTGAGGAGCAACCGGTGCGGCCGGAGCATTTGCCGGATGATTTCTTTGTCGATCTGGAGATGGAGCCGGTTGAGAGCGCGCAGCCACTGGGGTTGGATTTGAATGACGTTGAAGCGCTGAACCGGGAGTTGAAGGCTGCGGGGGGGAATATTTCGCACTTGGCGCGGCGGTTGGGGGTTAGTCGCAATACGCTTTACAAGCGGTTGCGGCAGATGGGCGGATAACAGCGAAGATCAAAAGATCGCAGCCTGCGGCAGCTCCTACAGGGTCTACACCATTTCCGTGTAGGAGCTGCCGCAGGCTGCGATCTTTTGACTCTAAATCCACGCAATCACTGGCACGTCGACTCTACCTGTGTCGCTGACGCTAAACCGAGCGTGCGCAATCCAATCAACACAACCACCATCATCATCACCCCGGCACCAATCGCCACCCCGAACCCGGCTCGCGCGCCGAACGCATCAATCACCAACCCCGCCAGCATGCCTCCCAGCGCTACGCCGATGCTGATGCCAGTGGTCATCCACGTCAGCCCTTCTGTCATCCTGGACGCAGGGATGATGATCGTCCCCAGCTTCATGACCACGACCATCGTTGGCGCAAACGATATGCCAGCGATAAACAGCATCCCTGACAGGACATAAACATCTGTTGAGAAAACCGGCAGTACGCCGGTAACGGCCGTGACCAATATGCCGATGAAGAACTGTTTTTCGATCGGCAGGGAAACCCGCATTGCACCGAAGGTCAGGCCCGCCACCAGTGAGCCGAGCGCATAGGCGGCGAGGATGAACGTGGCGGACGCTGGCCAGCCTTGTGCATTGGCGAACGCCACAACGGCGACATCGATTGCTCCGCCAATGACCCCCATCGCCAACAGCGCCAGCACGATGGTGCGAACGCCGGGAATCAGCAAGGTAGAACCGGTGTGGCTCTTGTGGCCCAAGACCACTTTCGGTTCGGTCTGGCGCTGCAACAGAAACGCCGTCACCCCGATGGCCAGCAGCGCCACAGCGACAAGCGGTCCGGCTTCGGCGAAAAAGCTCACGCTCAAACCGATCGCCAGTGGCGGACCGATGATGTAAGCCAGTTCGGTCAGCACCGTATCCAGGGAGAACGCCGTATGCAGCTGAGGCTTGCCACGGAACAACTGCGTCCAGCGTGCCCTGATCATGGACGGCATGCTCGGCATCGTCCCCGCCAGTGCAGCGAGCACAAAAAACAATGCGGCGGGAGCCCTCATGTAGACGGCGAAGATCAGCGCCAGCAACATCACAACGCTGAAAGCCGTGACGATGGGCAGCACTCGACTCTGACCATGCCGATCAACGAGTTTCGAGATGCGCGGGCCGAGCAGTGCATTGGCCAGGGTAAACGTTCCGGCGACTGCGCCGGCCAGCCAGTACACACCGGTTTGCTGCACCAGCATGGTGATGATGCCGATGCCGATCATTGCCTGCGGTAATCGGGCAATAGAGCTCGCGAGCACTAACCCGGTGGCACCTGGGGTTGTCAGCAGTTCGCGATAGTGATTAGCCATGATTCCTCCCTCTATTCGTCGCTGAGCAGCATCCCGCTGCCGCGTCAGACATCAAGACCTAGGCGGACACCAAAAGCAACAGCAAAAAGATCCCCTCACCCCAGCCCTCTCCCGGAGGGAGAGGGAGCCGACCGAGGTGTCTGGCGTTGTACATCGACCTGAGAGATTGCGTGGATTATGGATTCGGAGAAAACCTTTCAGGTCGGCGTATTTCTTGAATATCCCCCATTCAGTCCCCCTCTCCCTCCGGGAGAGGGTTAGGGTGAGGGGCTCTTCTTCGCAGCCAAACAAAAACCCGCACCAGGCGGGTTTTGTTTTAAAGCAGATCAGACGATCAGTCAGCCAGACGCCAAGTCGTGCCGCCCTTGCCATCTTCCAGCACCACGCCCATGGCGGTGAGCTGGTCGCGGATGCGGTCGGACTCAGCCCAGTCCTTGCCGGCCCGTGCCGCCAGGCGCGCCGCAATCAGCGCATCGACTTCAGCCGCATCGACACGCCCTTCGGCGCCCGCCTGCAAGAAATCATCGGCTTCCAATTGCAACACGCCCAGCACACTGGCCAGTTCTTTCAGACGCGCCGCCAGACCGGCCGCTGCATTGAGATCGCTCTCACGCAGACGGTTGATCTCACGCACCATCTCGAACAGCACCGCGCAGGCTTCCGGCGTACCGAAGTCGTCGTTCATCACCGAGGTGAAACGCTCGACGAACGCTTCGCCGCCGGCCGGCGCCACAGTCGGCAGGCCTTTCAACGCGTGGTAGAAACGCTCGAGGGCGCCTTTGGCGTCCTTGAGGTTGTCTTCCGAGTAGTTGATCGCGCTGCGGTAGTGGCTCGACACCAGCAGGTAACGCACGACTTCCGGGTGGTACTTGTCGAGCACGTCGCGAATGGTGAAGAAGTTGTTCAAGGACTTGGACATCTTCTCGCCATTGATGCGAATCATGCCGCAATGCATCCACGCGTTGGCGTAGGTCTTGCCGGTGGCTGCTTCGCTCTGGGCGATTTCGTTTTCGTGGTGCGGGAATTCCAGATCGCTGCCGCCGCCATGAATGTCGAACGTCTCACCCAGGCAGCAGGTGGACATCACCGAGCACTCGATGTGCCAGCCCGGACGCCCGGCGCCCCACGGCGATTCCCAGCTCGGCTCGCCCGGCTTGACGCCTTTCCACAGCACGAAGTCCAGCGGATCTTCCTTGGCTTCGTCGACCTCGATCCGCGCACCGATGCGCAGGTCTTCGATCTTCTTGCGCGACAGCTTGCCGTAACCCATGAACTTGCCGACGCGGTAGTACACGTCGCCATTGCCCGGGGCGTAGGCGTAGCCCTTGTCGATCAGGGTCTGGATCATCGCGTGCATGCCCGGAATGTGATCCGTGGCGCGCGGCTCCATGTCCGGCTTCTTGATGTTCAGGCGCGCTTCGTCTTCGTGCATCGCCGCGATCATGCGCTCGGTCAACGCTTCGAACGATTCGCCGTTCTCGTTGGCCCGGTTGATGATCTTGTCGTCGATGTCGGTGATGTTACGCACGTAGGTCAGGTTGTAACCGCTGAACCGCAACCAGCGGGTCACCAGGTCGAACGCGACCATGCTGCGGCCGTGGCCCAGGTGGCAGTAGTCGTACACGGTCATCCCGCAGACGTACATGCGCACGTTGTTGCCATCGAGCGGCTTGAAGACTTCTTTGCTCTTGGTGAGCGTGTTGTAGATCGTCAGCACTTTAATTTCCTTGACGCTGAATCACTGGCCCCACGAATCACGCAGGGTCACGGTACGGTTGAATACCGGCTGACCTAGTTTCGAGTCCTTGATGTCCGCGACAAAGTAGCCTTCGCGCTCGAACTGGAAACGGTCTTCCGGCTGTGCATTGCCAAGCGATGGCTCAGCACGACAACCGGTCAGCACTTGCAGTGAGTCAGGGTTGATGTTGTCGAGGAAACTGGCGCTGTCTTCGGCCTTCTCAGGGTTGGCCGAACGGAACAGGCGATCGTACAGACGCACTTCGCACTCGACGCTGGCAGCGGCCGGCACCCAGTGAACCACGCCTTTGACCTTACGGCCTTCAGGGTTCTTGCCGAGGGTTTCCGGGTCGTACGAGCAACGCAGTTCGACGATGTTGCCGTCGGCGTCCTTGATCGCTTCGTCGGCACGGATCACGTAGCTGCCGCGCAGACGCACTTCGCCACCCGATTCCAGGCGCTTGTAGCCCTTCGGCGGCTCTTCCATGAAGTCTTCACGGTCGATGTAGATTTCCCGGGCGAACGGCAGAGCGCGCACGCCCATGTCTTCTTTCGGGTGGCGCGGCAGTTCGAGGTTCTCGACCTGGCCTTCCGGGTAGTTGGTGATCACGACTTTCAGCGGACGCAGCACGCACATGGCGCGCGGGGCGCTGTGGTCGAGGTCGTCACGGATGCTGAATTCGAGCATGCCGAAGTCGACCACGCCGTCGGAACGGTTGGTGCCGATCATGTCGCAGAAGTTGCGGATCGATTTCGGCGTGTAGCCACGGCGGCGGAAGCCCGACAGCGTGGACATGCGCGGATCGTCCCAGCCATTGACGTGCTTTTCATCGACCAGTTGTTTCAGCTTGCGCTTGCTGGTGATGGTGTAGTTCAGGTTCAGGCGGCTGAACTCGTACTGACGCGGGTGCGCCGGCACTGGCAAGGCGTCGAGGAACCACTCGTACAGTGGACGATGGCTTTCGAACTCCAGGGTGCAGATCGAGTGAGTGATGCCTTCGATGGCGTCCGACTGACCGTGGGTGAAGTCGTAGTTCGGGTAGATGCACCACTTGTCACCGGTCTGATGGTGATGAGCGTGGCGGATGCGGTACATGATCGGGTCGCGCAGGTTCATGTTCGGCGAGGCCATGTCGATCTTGGCACGCAGCACACGGGCGCCGTCCGGGAACTCACCGGCGCGCATGCGGGCGAACCAGTCGAGGTTCTCTTCAACCGAACGGTCGCGGAACGGGCTGTTCTTGCCCGGCTCGGTCAGGCTGCCACGGTATTCCTTGGCTTGCTCAGGGGTCAGGTCGTCAACGTAGGCCTTGCCAGCCTTGATCAACTCGACCGCCCAGTCGTGCAACTGGTCGAAATACTGCGAGGCGTAGCGCACTTCGCCGGACCATTCGAAGCCCAGCCATTTGACGTCGCTTTCGATCGCGTCGATGTATTCCTGGTCTTCCTTGGCCGGGTTGGTGTCGTCAAAACGCAGGTGCGTAACGCCGCCGAACTCCTGGGCCAGGCCGAAGTTCACGCAGATCGACTTGGCGTGGCCGATGTGCAGGTAGCCGTTGGGCTCAGGCGGGAAACGGGTGACGATCTGAGTGTGCTTGCCCGAGTCCAGGTCTGCCTGGATGATCGGCCGCAGGAAGTTGACCGGCACGGCGGGGCCGGACTTGGCATTCGAGGTAGGGTCGACAGTGGGCTTGCTCATAGGATCCTTGACTTACATGTGCGCGGCCGCAGAGAGGGGCCAGACAAAACAAAGCCGCTATCATAGCCGATGCTGTCAAGGGGCTGACAGAGCAGGCCCTATAAAGGAACGCATTTAATCGCCGGGAATTGAAAAACAGCCTCGAAATTCGCGCCTGTCACGCTAAACTGCGCACCTTGGCCAAAGCAGGCTGAACCGGTTTTGGGGCTCAATGTCCGATAACCACGAATTCCTTATGAAGAGTAATGACCATGACTCAAGTCAAACTGACCACCAACCATGGCGACATCGTCATCGAACTGAATGCTGAAAAGGCGCCGACCACCGTCGCCAACTTCATCGAGTACGTTAACGCCGGTCACTACGAAAACACTGTTTTCCACCGTGTAATCGGTAACTTCATGATCCAGGGCGGCGGTTTTGAGCCAGGCATGAAGGAAAAGAAAGACAAGCGTCCAAGCATCCAGAACGAAGCTGACAACGGTCTTTCCAACGACAAGTACACCGTTGCCATGGCGCGCACCATGGAGCCGCATTCGGCTTCCGCGCAGTTCTTCATCAACGTGGCTGACAACAGCTTCCTGAACCACAGCGCCAAGACCACCCAAGGCTGGGGTTACGCCGTGTTCGGTAAAGTGACCGCCGGTACCGACGTTGTCGACAAGATCAAAGGTGTTTCGACCACTTCCAAGGCCGGCCACCAGGACGTACCAGCAGACGACGTGATCATCGAGAAAGCCGAGATCATCGAAGCGTGATATTGCTGATTTCAGACTTGCATCTGGAAGAGGAGCGCCCGGACATAACCCGGGCGTTTCTGGATTTGCTCGCCGGACGCGCCCGCTCGGCGAGTGCGTTGTACATTCTGGGCGACTTCTTCGAGGCGTGGATTGGCGACGATGCCATGACGCCCTTCCAGCGTTCCATCTGCCAGGCCCTGCGCGAATTGAGCGACAGCGGCACGGCCATTTTTCTGATGCACGGCAATCGCGACTTCATGCTCGGCAAGGCCTTCTGCAAACAGGCCGGCTGCACGCTGTTGAAGGACCCGAGTGTCGTGCAGTTTTACGGCGAACCGGTGCTGTTGATGCACGGCGACAGCCTCTGCACCCGCGACGTCGGCTATATGAAGCTGCGTCGTTACCTGCGCAACCCGATCACCCTGTTTATCCTGCGGAACCTGCCTTTAAGCACCCGCCACAAACTGGCGCGCAAGTTGCGCAGCGAAAGCCGGGCGCAGGTGCGGATGAAGGCCAATGACATTGTCGATGTCACGCCGCAAGAGATTCCGCGGATCATGCAGGCATTTGGCGTGAAAACCCTGATTCACGGGCACACCCATCGCCCGGCGATCCATAAGCTGCAGCTCGGTGAGCAAGCGGCGAAGCGGATTGTGCTGGGGGATTGGGATCGTCAGGGTTGGGCGTTGCAGGTGGATGAGAACGGCTATGCGTTAGCGCCATTCGACTTCGCCCCGCCGCTGGCTTTGCCGCACGGCTGAAGATCGCTACCCCCTCACCCCAGCCCTCTCCCCCAGGGGGCGCGAGGGGGAAAGGGAGCCGATCTCTGTGCTTTTCAAAACCTGAGTTCGACTGAAGTCTGTCAGGTCGATGTATCCCGAACATCCACCACGGTCAGTCCCCTCTCCCTCCGGGAGAGGGTTAGGGTGAGGGGCTTTTGACCTTAATGCCCGGAAGCAGCCGGCCCTGCCTTGGCAGCAAACGGCGGCTTCGCCAGCCACACAATCAGAATCAACCCCATGAAGCCCCAACCCAGCAGCGTGAAGTAATCCACGGTGGAGAGCATGTACGCCTGGCTGGTGAGGATCTGATCCATCTCCGCATAAGCCGATTGGCTCGCGCCGCCTAGATGATTCAAGGTCTCGCGCGTCGCCGGCTCATACGTACTGATGCTTTCACTCATATACGCATGATGCTGATCAGCACGGCGAATCCAGATCCACGTGGTCAGCGACGCGGCAAAGCTGCCGCCCAGTGTCCGCAGGAAGGTCGCCAGGCCCGCACCGTCGGCAATCTGGCTCGGCGGCAAGTCCGACATCAGAATGCTCAAGGTCGGCATGAAGAACAGCGCCACACCAATGCCCATGAACAGTTGCACCAGAGCGATGTGCTGGAAGTCCACTTCATTGGTGAACCCGGCGCGCATGAAGCAGCTCAGGCCAATCGCCAGAAACGCCAGCCCGGCCAGCAAGCGCAGATCGAACTTGTTCGCGTACTTGCCGACAAACGGCGACAGCAGCACCGGCAGAATGCCGATCGGCGCCACGGCCAGACCCGCCCAGGTCGCGGTGTAACCCATCTGCGTTTGCAGCCACTGCGGCAGGATCAGGTTGATGCCGAAGAACCCGGCGTAACCCAACACCAGCACAATCGTGCCGATACGGAAGTTACGGTGCGCGAACAGCCGCAGATTCACCACCGGATGCTGGTCAGTCATTTCCCAGATGACGAACACCGCCAGGGCAATCACCGAAATCGCTGCACCGATGATGATGAAGTTCGATTCGAACCAGTCCAGGTCATTGCCTTTGTCGAGGATCACCTGCAAGGCACCGACGCCGATGATCAGCGAGATCAGCCCAACGTAATCCATCGGCTGACGACTGGTCACCACCGGCCGCTTGGCCAGTTGCGAGCGCACCACCATCACCGCAAAGATCCCGATCGGCACGTTGATGAAAAAGATCCACGGCCAGCTGTAGCTGTCGGTGATCCAGCCACCGAGAATCGGCCCGGCAATTGGTGCGACCACCGTGACCATCGCCAGCAACGCCAAAGCCATCCCCCGTTTCGCGGGGGGATAAACGGCGATCAACAGGGTTTGTGTCATCGGATAAAGCGGCCCGGCCACCAGGCCTTGCAGCACGCGGAAGCCGATCAACTCGGGCATCGACGTCGAGATACCGCAGAGAAACGAGGCCAGCACAAACAGAATGGTGGCCCAGAGAAACAGCTTCACCTCACCGAAACGCCGACTGAGCCAACCGGTCAGCGGCAGCGCAATGGCGTTGCTCACGGCAAACGAGGTGATCACCCAGGTGCCCTGCTCCGAACTCACCCCCAGGTTGCCGGAAATCGTCGGCAGCGCCACGTTGGCGATGGTGGTGTCGAGCACTTGCATGAAGGTCGCCAGCGACAGGCCAATGGTGCTGAGCAACAGGCTGGGCGGCGTGAAAGAGGCGTTATTGCTCATTGTGAATCCTTTGGAACCAAGTTGACGCTGCGTCTGTTACAGACACAGCAGCCCTTGTGGGAACACGCTTTTGTGATGAGGGAGCTTTTGTGGCGAGGGGATTTATCCCCGATGGGTCGCGAAGCGGCCCCTCTTTTGGTCCTAAAAAGACGGGCCTGCTTCGCAGTCCATCGGGGATAAATCCCCTCGCCACAGATGCATCTTTTCTCTACAGAAGAATCCCTTCTTCCCAGATGAATCTCTTCACCACAAAGACTGCTCCCACAGGGTTAGCGGTGAATCAGCGTTGCGCGGTTTTGCTGGCCGCAGCGCTGTTGTCGTGGATCAGCTGAGCGATCATCGCGTCGGCTTCGGCCAGTTGACGGTCGTAGACGTTGGTGCTGAACGAGGCTTTCTGCGGTGGTTGCTGAGCCAGTACCGGGCCGCTCTGGTCGTGCAGATTGACTTCGACGTTGGTCGACAGGCCCACCCGCAGCGGGTGCTTGGCCAGTTCTTCGGCGTTGATGTGAATCCGCACCGGCACACGCTGAACGATCTTGATCCAGTTACCGGTGGCGTTCTGCGCAGGCAACAAGGCAAACGCGCTGCCGGTGCCGGCGCCGAGGCTGTCGACGGTGCCGCTGTATTTCACGTCGCTGCCGTAGATGTCGGACTCGATGTCGACTGGCTGACCGATGCGCATGTCACGCAGTTGGGTTTCCTTGAAGTTGGCATCGATCCACAGTTGATCCAGTGGAATCACCGCCATCAGCGCGGTGCCCGGTTGTACGCGCTGACCGAGTTGCACGGTGCGTTTGGCGACGTAACCGGTGACTGGCGCGATCAAGGTGCTGCGCGCATTGGTCAGGTAGGCCTGACGCAGATCCGCAGCAGCCGACATCACGTCCGGGTGCGACGACACCACGGTGTCATCGACCAGCGCGCTGCTGGTTTTCAGTTGTTGTTTGGCGTTGGCCAGGGCGTTTTGCGCCGAGGTCAGGTCGTCGCGAGCGTGGGACAGTTCTTCCTGGGAAATCGCCCCGCCAGCGGCGAGATTCTTCCGGCGATTGAAGTTGTCCTGCGCCTTCTGCACTTCAGCCTGTTGCGCGTTGACCTGGGCTTTCATGCCATCGACGTTGCTGTACAAGCCGCGCACCTGACGCACAGTGCGCGCCAGTTTCGCCTGAGCACTTTGCAGGCCGACTTCAGCGTCGTTGGGATCGAAGTTGATCAGCACCTGACCTTCGTGGACCAGGTCGCCATCATCAGCGCCGATACTGACCACGGTGCCGGTCACCAGCGGAGTGATTTCCACGACGTTGCCGTTGACGTAGGCGTCGTCGGTGCTTTCGTTAAAGCGCCCGATGAATTCGTGATACGCCCAGACGCCGCCAACAGCGAGGAGGACGATAACCGCCAGCACCAGCAGCATCACTTTGCGTTTGCGCGGATTGCCGGTGTCTGGGGTGTTGTCTGGAGCTTGAGTGTTTTCGGCAGTGGCCATGACAAATACCTTGAATTAGTTGTGCGACGTGGCTGGGGTGGCGTTGGCTGCGGTCAGGGTCTGCCCCTGGAAGCCGCCGCCCAGCGCTTGCATCAGTTGAATCGACAGGTCGATCTGCTCGGCATTGAGGTTGGCCAATTGACGCTGGGCCTGGAGCAATTGCTGCTCGATGCTGAGCACGTCCAGGTAGTTGCCGATGCCGGAACCGTAACGCTGGACGACGGTGTTGTAAGAGTCCTGAGCAATGTCGGTGGCGTGTTGCTGCGCGCCGATCTGCCGGCCGATGTCACGCAACTGATTGATCGTGTCGCTGACATCGCCCAGTGCTTTCACCAGACTTTTGTTGTACTGCGCCACCGCCAGGTCGTAATCGGCGTCGCGCGCATCGAGGTTGGCACGCAGGCGTCCGCCATCGAAGATCGGCACCGAAATGGTCGGGGCAATATTGAAGAAGCGACTGGCCGAACCGAACATTGCGTCACCCAACAAGGACTCGGCACCGGCCGAGGCCGTCAGGTTCAGGTTCGGATAGAACTGGGTCTTCGCCGAGTCGATGTCCTTGCTAGCCGCTTCTACCCGCCAGCGGGCGGCAACCAGATCCGGGCGACGACCGAGCAGTTCGGCCGGTAACACCGACGGCACCGCCACGGCGCTGGCCTGCAACACTTTTGGCCGGGCGATTTCGTTGCCGCGATCCGGGCCTTTGCCGAGCAACACGGCCAAGGCGATTTTCGCGCTGTTCAGGCGTTTTTCCGCTTCGATCAGGCTGGCTTCGGAACTCGCTTCCAGGCTCTGGGTTTGCTGGAACTGATACTGGCTGTCGATCCCGGAACTCAGGCGACGCTGGCTCAGATCGAGCATCTGTTTGGTGCGCTTGAGGTCTTCGTTGGCCAGGTCATAGACGATGTGCGCCTGACCGAGATCGCTGTAAGCGCGGGCCACTTCGGCAGCGAGGGTCAACTGCGCAGCCTGACGGTCGACTTCGGCGGCACGGGCCTGACCGAGTGCGGCTTCCCAGGCGTCACGCTGACCGCCCCACAAATCGAAGTTGTAATTGAAGCCGGCGCTGACATTACGCACCGTGGCGTAGGCATCGCCCTGCCCTCGCGGGTCCTGATCCTTGGCCAGGCGCGAACGGCTGATGCCGGCGCTGGCGTCGAGGGTCGGATAACGCGCGGCATCGGCGGCATACGCAGCGGCGCTGGCTTGATGGGCGCGGGCTTCGGCGATCTGCATGTCCGGGCTGTCGTGCAGCGCTTCGCGGATCAAACCGTCGAGTTGCGGATCGCCGAGGCTGGTCCACCAGTCGCTTTTCGGCCACGCGGCCGGCGACAGGGTTACGCCGTTGAGGGATTGGCCGACTTTCAGGCTTTGCGCATCAAGATTTTTGCCTTGGGTGTCGAGGCCGCTGTAGTTGGCGCAACCGGCGAGGATCATCGCCGACAGCACGAGGGTCAGGCTGCTGCGCAAGGTTTTACCGCTCATTGTGTTCACCTAACCGCTGGATGGTGATCGGGTCACCGGCTGCCAGCAGAATTTTCTTGAGGATGTATTCCAGGGTCTTCAACTCGTCCGGAGTGACGGCGCCGGCCAGTTCATTCATCGCATCGGCGCCGATGTGCGGCAGGCGATCGGCCAGTTGCTGGCCTTGTTCGGTCAGTTTCAGTTGCACCTGACGGCGATCGCCTTCGCTGCGTTGGCGAACCAGGAAACCTTTCTGCTCCAGACGATCGAGCATCCGCGTCATCGAACCGCTGTCCAGCGACAGATGCCGGCACAGCTCGGCCGGAGTGTCGACGCCGAACTGGGCCATGATGATCAACACCTTGAACTGCGCGGCGGTGATGCCGTGGGGTTCCATGTGGGTGTCGATGATCCGGTCCTTGAGCAGCGCAGCACGGCCAAGCAACAGGCCGAGATGGCAATGTTTGAATTCGTCCGGGGTGAAATGCTTCATTTGCTCACCTAATAACTGCCTAGGCAGTGAATGTATGTCGAGATGTTACTGCCTAGGCAGCGAATGTCAAACAAATAGTTAGGAGGCTTTGTAATTGGCGGATAGGTGGTGGTGCTTCAGAAGCCAAAAGCAAAAGATCGCAGCCATCGGCAGCGCCTACAGGGATTGAGTAAACCCTTGTTGGAGCTGCCGATGGCTGCGATCTTTTGATCTTTCAGAGATGAATCAGAAATCGCGCTTGTAGAAGATATCCAGCGAACTCGCGACGCCACTGGCCGCTTCGAGGTAAACCTTCTTGCTCAGCTTGTACCGCAGGGCAATGGTGCTGGCCGGTTCAAACACGCCGACGCCATAACGCAAACTGAGTTTTTCGGAAATGTTGCCGCTGGCCACCACGCTGGTGGTGTTGCCACTGCCCTGGGTGTCGAGCTGGAAATCCTGAATGCCCAAGTCCTTGGCCAGACTGCTCGTCACCCCGGAGCTGCCCATCAAGCCGAGACCCAACGCCGCTTGCGCGAGCATGTTGTTGTCTTCTCCGCTGGTACTCAGCGGACGCCCCAGCACCAGATAGGACAACGCCTGCTCCTGGCTCATCGCCGGTTCCGAGAAGATCTGCGTAGTCGGCTGCTCGGCACTGCCGCTCAGGCGAATACCGGCGATCACGTCGTCAGTCTGGCGGATCGCCTCGATGTCCAGATACGGCTGATCGAGGGGGCCGGCAAACAGCAGACGCGCACGCCGCACCGTCAAGCGCTGACCGTAGGCGCGGTAACGACCGTCGTTGAGCCACAGTTCGCCACGGGTGTCCATGTTGTCGCCGATGTGCACCTGACCTTGCAGGTTGGCGGTCAGGCCGAAGCCGGCGAAGCTGAGTTTGTCTTCGCCGACGACTACATCGATGTCCATTTTCATGGCCATCGGTGGTTTGCCCTCTTCGGTCTGCGCGCCGACGATGATCGTGTCATCGGAGACTTTCACCGTCGATGGCGGCAATTCGCGCACGGTGATTTCGCCTTTGGGCACCAGCACTTTGCCGGCAATCTTCAGCTCATCACCGGCCATGGAAATCTTCAGGTCGGGCGCCACTTCAAGCTTGGCGTATGGCTCGACGGTGACCGGCAGTTGCGTACCTTTCAAAGCGAGATCAACCACCAGCGCCTGACCCCAGGCGACGTTGCCGTTCAGACTGCCCTGCCCGGTCTTGCCGCTTTTCCAGCCGCCGTCCAGACGCACCGACTCACCGGCAATCACGGCTTGCAGTTGCAGATTGTTGAGTTCCATCGGCAACTCGGCACCCGACACTTCGCCGTCGCTGAGTTGCACCGTACCGTTGACCAGCGGTGCCAGTAGCCCGCCGGAAATCGTGCCGCTACCGTTCAAGCGCCCGGTGAGTTTCTCGACCATCGGCACAAACGGCCGCGCCACCGACAGATCCAGCCCACTCAAGCGGAACGAGCCGCTCAGCGGTTTGTTCTTCGGCAACGGATTGAGCTGCGCCTGCACCATCAATTCGCCGAGTTTGCCGCCGACGAAGTTGAGGTCGGTGTCGATACGCTTCGGCGTGAGTTTGCTGGTGAGCTTGAGCGTCTGGTACGGGAAATCCAGCCACTGATCTTTCTCACGCATGCGCAGCGTGCCACCACTGGCATCAACGCTGATCACACCGTTCGGGCCGCTGGCCGGCACGTCCAGTTGCAGATCGGCGTTGAGCTTGCCCTTCCAGGCAAAATCCTTGGGCAGCCACTGCGCCAGACTCTCAATCGGGAATTGCTTGAGGTGGTAGCGCAGTTTCGGATCGGGCATCAGCCGTTGATCTTCACCGCACAGGCTGGCGCTGCCGGACATCCAGCAGTGGGCGCCAAAGTTGATCTTGCCGTCGGCCAGACGTTCGAGTTTCGCTGGGTTTTGCAGCTTCCAGTCCTGGCCACCGGCCTGAATGTCACCGCTGGCCAAGCGTCCACGCCAGTTGCCCTTGTCGAGATTGCCGTCCAGGCCCAACGCCAGTTTCAGTTTCGGCCCGAGCAGATCGAGGCTGAGTTTCTGGCTCTTGATGTCGCCTTGGGCACTGGCGGTCAGTGTACCCAGCGACGTATCGCCAGCCTGAATCCCTGAGCCTTTCAGATCAATTTTCGCCCGTTGCGCACTGTCGAGGGTGGCGTCGAGGTTGAGGCTTTGCAGGCGATTGTCCTGGAAGGCCAGTTGCGAACCTTGCAGGCCTAGCTTGCCTTGCGGCGCTTTCAGCGTACCGGCTACGTTGACCTGACCGTTGATCTGCCCGCGCAATTGCGGCCACAGCTGGGCCAGACGCGACAGTTTGATGTCGATCTGCCCGGTGAGTTTCTGTTGCAGGCTGCCCTTGCCGATGATGCTGTTGTCGCCGAGGCGGATTTGCAGGGCGTTGAGATTCCACTGCTCGCCCGCACCGTCAGCCTTGGCTTGCAGGATCGCCGGTTGGCCGCGCAGTTTGCCTTTCAGATCGAGGTCAGCTGTCAGGCTCAAGCGCTCGTTCTTCATTTCGCCTTTGCTTTTCAGTGGCCCGGCCAAAGTGCCCGGCAGCTCCGCGACCCAGTACGCCGGGTTGAGCGCTGACAGATCCAGCGCCGTGTCCCAGGCGATGCCGTCGGCGAACTGCACGTTCACATGCCCTTCGGCCTTGCCCTGGCCGGCTTCCATTTTCAGTTGCGGCAGTGCGATCTGTTTAAGGCTGCCACTGAACGGACTGCTCAGGCTGAACGCCCCCGCCGGGCCATCCAGCGCGGCGGCGAAGTTACCGATGTACTGACCGTCGGTGTAGGAGACTTCGCCGTTGAAGGTACGCAAGGCGACTTGCGGCTCGTCGATTTCGTTGTAGAGCCGATGCCACGGGAAGTCCTGCCAATTGATGTTGGCTTGAGCCGTGATGCCTTTGCTCCAGTCGACGCTGCCGGTGAGCTTGAGGCTTTGCTTGTCGTTGGCGCTCAGGTCGAGCCCGGCGATTTGCGCGCCGCTGGCGTCGACTTTGCCCTTGAGCAACAGCGCGACCGGGCCTTTATCAGCGGGCAGTGTGGCGTTGCCGTTTAGCTGATAACCGTTTTTCAGGTCGCCTTCGCCGGTCAGCACCAGTTGATTGAGTTGCAGGGTGTCCGGCAGGTCGGCGCTCGGCTTGAACGCCTCGGAAGTGATGCGCACCTTGGCCGGCAGGTTCTCCGCCAGCGGTTGCAGTTCGCCGCTCAACTGGCCATCGAGGTAGCCACGGCTGTCGGCGTGCAGGTTGAGGGTTTTCAACAGGTCGCCGTCGATCTTTAACGCCAACGTCCATGGGCCGGTGCCCGGCGACGGCAGGGTCAGATCACCGGCGATGTTCAGTGGCCAGTTACCGGAGGGTTGCAGCAGACCGGACAGATTCAGGCTGAGCTCGTCGCGCTGCAATTGCACGCTGTCGATCTGCATGCCCTTGGCGGTCCAGTGCGCCGCCAGTTTCAGGCCTTTGAGTTGTTCGCTGCCGTTAAACAACAGGCTGCCGACCTGCACGTCGCCCAGCTCGAGGGCCACCGGCAATTGCAGATCCGGCAGTTTGATCGGACCGCTTTGCGTAGTTTCTTCGCTCGGCGGGAATTGCAGAATGACCTGATCAGCCTTGAGCTGGTCGATGCACAAGGTCATGCGCGTCAGGCACAGCGGCGACCAGGCGAAGATCGGCTTCTGCAACTCGACGCGGCTGCTGTCTTGCTGCCACAACAGGTGATCGGCGCTCCATTGTCCGCCGAGGCGGCCCTGGAAATTTTCTACGCTCAAACCCGGCACCAGACCCAGCGCCCAACGGCTGCCAGCCTGCGTACCCAGCACCGCAGCGATGCTCAAGACAATCAACAACACCAGCGCCAGAAGCGTCAGTGCCGTTATTTTCAAACCACGTTTCACAGCTCAGGCCCCATGGAAAAGTGCAGCCGGATGCCGCCATCGTCGTCCAGCGCGTGGGCCAGGTCGAGGCGGATCGGCCCCACCGGCGAGACCCAGCGCACACCAATACCGACCCCGGTCTTGAGGTTCGGCAGTTCGAGTTTGTTGAAAGAGTTGCCCTGGTCGACGAAGGTCGCGACCCGCCACTTCTCGGCGACCGAGTATTGATACTCGACGCTGCCGGCAACCATGTAACGGCCACCGATACGTTTGCCGTCGGAGTTCTCCGGAGACAGGCTCTGGTAGTCGTAACCACGCACGCTCTGATCGCCACCGGCGAAGAAACGCAGCGACGGCGGCACCGACGCGTAACCGTTGGTGGCGCTGCCGCCGACCTGCACGCGGCCGAGCAAACGGTGTTTGTCGAACACCGTGGTCAGGCCTTTGACCAGCGCGGTGCCATATAGAAGGTTGTTGTCCGAGCCGAGGCCTTCCTTCGCGACTTTGCTTTCAAAGGTCAGGCGATAGCCATTGTGCGGGTCGATGCGGTTGTCGCTTTTCAAGTACGAATAACTGATGCCGGGCATCAGCAAGGTACTCAAACCCGAGTCATCACCGAGCTCGTATTCCTCGCGCTGCCATTTCAGCGAGATCACCCGTTGCCAGCCACTGGGCAACTTGCTGTGCCATTCCGGGCCGAAGGTCAGCAGCTTGCTCAGGGTGTCAGAACCCTCGATGTCTTCGAATTGATAACCACCGGCCCAACGCAATTTGTCGGTCAGCGGCGGGTCGAGCGGAATGTCGTAAAAGAGGCCGACGTTCTGCCGTGGCGCCGAGAGTTCGGCTTCCCAGCCATAACTGTCGCCCTGCGGATTGACCCAATGGCGCGTCCAGTTGGCCTTGATCCGTGGCCCGACGTCGGTCGAATAACCGAGGCCCAGGCCCATGGTGCGCGGCTTGCGCGTGTCGAGTTTGACGTCCACCGGGATCACCTCGTTTTTCGCGGTGGTCGGTGCGGCATCGACGCGCACCCCTTCGAAATAGCCGCTCGATTGCAGGTCGCGGTTGAGTTCGGCGATCAGCTCGGAGTCATACGGCTCGCCTTCCTTGAACGGCACCATGCGTTGCAGCAGGTCTTCGTCGAACGGCGTATTACCCTCGAAACTGACTTTGCCCAGCGCATAACGCGGGCCGCTTTCGTAGATCAATTCAACATCGGCGACACCGGCACGCGGGTCGACCATGAGTTTCTGACTGGTGAAATGGCCGCTGAAATAACCGAAGCGCGAGGCCTGATTCTGGATCAGCCGTTTGGCGTCTTCGTAGCGACCATGGTTGAGCACCGCGCCGGGCTTGAGCACGTCGGCTTTCGGCACGCGAAAGGATTTAAAGGAGGCAGCCGGGCCGTCGACACGGATTGTGACGTTGCGCAGACGAATCGGTTCGCCGGGATCGATGTTCAGCACCAGACGCGGTTTTTCGCCGCCCTTCACGTCGCTGTCGATCTGCGGCTGATAGTAGCCCAACGCCTGGGCCGCCTTGCGCGCCTGCTCTTCGGCACCGCGACTGAAGCGCAGCAAGGCTTCTTCGTCACGGTCACCGAGGCTGCCGATATAGCCTTCTATATTGGCCTTGAGTTCATCGTTGGACGGTTTGATCCGCACATCCAATTCACTTTGCGCCAGCGCCGCGCAGCTGGATAACAGCATGAGCACGCCACTGGTAAATCTTCCTGGAAACTTCATGGCGCGAATGCTATCACGGGCTTGGGAGCGTAATAGAAGAGGAAATTTCCCAAGAAGTTCGATTGCTATGCTGTTGCAGTTTGTAACACCTGAGGGTTGGCGTGGAAAAATACGTGTTCGCGCACCGGGCCGACGGCAACTTCGCCAATCTCCTGATAACCCTGACGTTTATAGAATTCCAGGTAACGCGGGTTGCCGGTATCGAGCACCACACCTTGCGAGGTTTCGTCCACCGCGCACCAGTTGTGCACGGCAGTCAGCAGTTGCTCACCGAAGTGTTTGCCCTGGAACTGCGGGTGAACACCCAGCAGCGGTAACATGTGCACCGAATCGCTCGGCACGCAGGCGGCCACGGCATCGTGATATTCCAGATAGCGGCGAGTACAGCGGAAACCGGTGCTGAGCACCATGCGCAGGCGCCACGCCCAGCTCTCGGTGATGCCCAAACGGCGTTGCGGCGGTGCAATCAGGGCGATGCCGATCAGGCGATCGTTGACCAGCAGGCCGATGGCCGGCAGATCCTGCAGGAAATGTTGTTTTACCAATTCGCGCACCGTAGCCCGCACCCGCTGCTCATAGCCGGGACGCTCGGCTTCGAACAGGTAGCCGAAAGTCGGCTCGTGGCGGTAGGCCTGATACAGCAGGGATCGTGCTTCGCGGGAATAGCCGCGGTCGAGCATATGAATGTCGGCGATGGCGGTCTGGGTTTCAGGCATGACGGTGATTCTCCCCGGGGCGCGGCTAAAATGACTGCGCTCTTGTTGGTACGAACCTATTGCCGTTGGCACAGTTCCCCACAGGTATAGACCAACCTTGGATCTTCATCGAACGGGCGACCGCCAATCGCGAGCAGGCTCACTCCTACAGGGGTACGCATTTCAATTGTAGGAGTGAGCCTGCTCGCGATGACGCCGGTTCAGACAACATTTATCTGGCAGGCAAAAGCGATTTCCCCTACCCCACACTGGCCCCCATCCCACATGTCAGCTAGCATCGCCCTTTTGCCAGGACTGCCGACATGAAGATTGTTTCCTTCAACATCAACGGACTGCGCGCGCGTCCGCATCAGCTGGCAGCGCTGATCGAAAAACACCAGCCGGACGTCATCGGCCTGCAGGAAACCAAAGTCCACGACGACCAGTTCCCGCTGGAAGAAGTACGTGCGCTGGGCTATCACGTGTATTTCCACGGCCAGAAAGGTCACTACGGCGTCGCCCTGCTCTCGCGTCAGGAGCCGATCGCGATTCACAAAGGTTTCGCCACTGATGAAGAAGACGCCCAGCGCCGCTTCATCTGGGGCACTTTCGCCGACGCCAACGGCGTGCCGGTGACGATCATGAACGGCTATTTCCCCCAGGGCGAAAGCCGCGACCATCCAACCAAATTTCCCGCCAAGCAGCGCTTTTACAGCGATCTGCAAGCCTTGCTGGAAAGCCAGTTCCACAATGAGCAGCCGCTGGTGGTGATGGGCGATGTGAACATTTCCCCGGAAGACTGCGACATCGGCATCGGCCCGGACAACATGAAGCGCTGGCTGAAAACCGGTAAATGCAGCTTCCTGCCGGAAGAGCGCGAGTGGATGGCCCGCCTGAAAAACTGGGGCCTGACCGACAGCTACCGCCACCTGAACCCGGACGTGACCGACATGTTCAGTTGGTTCGATTACCGCAGCCGTGGGTTTGAAGACGAGCCGAAGCGTGGCCTGCGCATCGACGTGATCCTCGCTTCCCACGGTTTGTTGCCTCGGGTGAAAGCGGCGGGTGTCGACTATGAACTGCGCGGGATGGAAAAGCCTTCGGACCATGCGCCGATCTGGCTTGAACTGGCCTGATCTTCAAATCGCCTGAAATTCTCCTGTGGGATCACTGTCATGTTTTGGTCATGCGCCTGACTTAATCTCCCCGGCAATCCCCTTGGCTTGATTCGGTGCCGGCATGACCCTGCGTGTTCTGTGCGTTTTTCTCTTGAGTGGATGGCTGACGGTCTCCGCCGCTGCACTGCCCATCCCTGAAAACGGCCCGGCATTGCGCATCCAAGGCTCGAACACCATCGGCGCCGAACTCGGCCCGGCGTTGGTCGAAGGCCTGTTACGGGAACAAGGGCTGCTGAAGATCCACCGCGAAACCCCGGACAGCGCCAACGAACTGCGGATCGTCGGCCAGTCTGCCCAAGGTAAAAGCGTCGTGGTGGAAATCGCAGCCCACGGTTCCAGCACCGGCTTCACTGCGCTCAAAGCCGCCGCTGCCGACCTCGCCGCCTCCTCCCGCCCGATCAAGGACAGCGAACTGCTCAGCCTGCAATCGCTCGGCGACTTGAAAAGCCCCGCAGCCGAGCAAGTCATTGCCATTGATGGCCTGGCAATCATCCTTCACCCCGACAACCCGTTGCAGCAACTGGACACCGAACAACTGGCGCGGATCTTTGCCGGCGAGGTGAAAACCTGGGAAGACCTCGGCGGCCATGGCGGGGCGATTCATTTATATGCACGCGATGATCAGTCCGGCACCTACGACACGTTTAAGGAATTGGTCCTCAGTCGTCGTGGGAAAAATCTGAGTAGCGTTGCGAAAAGGTTTGAATCCAGCGAGCAATTGTCCGATGCCGTCAGCGCCGATCCGCAAGGCATCGGTTTTATCGGTTTACCTTACGTGCGCCAGGCCAAAGCGGTGGCGATTGCCGATGGTGCGTCGCAGTCGATGCTGCCGCTGAGCAGCTTGATCGCCACCGAGGACTATCCCTTGTCCCGCCGGTTGTTCTTCTATATGCCGCCGAATAGCAAGAATCCTTGGGCGAAAGCATTGGCGGCGTTCGCGCAAAGTCGTCAGGGCCAGGCGATCGTGGCGGCCAACGGGTTTATCAGCCAGACCGTTCAGGCCATGACGGTCGCACCGAATGCGCTGATGCCCGAGGGTTACCAATCACTCAGCCGTCACGCCCAGCGTCTGACAGTGAACTTCCGTTTCGAGGAAGGCAGCGCGAGCCTGGATAACAAGGCGCGACAGGATCTGGCCCGGGTGCTCGACTATATAAAGCGTCAAAACAAGACTGATCGCACGGTGACGCTGATTGGGTTTGGTGATGTAAAGGACGACCCGGCGCGCGCGGACTTGCTATCGAAACTGCGAGCGATGGCGGTGCGGCGGGAGCTGGTGAAGAACGGCGTGGTGTTGCGTGAGGTTCGCGGGTTTGGAGCGCAGATGCCGGTGGCGGCGAATAGTGCGGATGAGGGGCGGATCAAGAATCGACGGGTTGAGGTTTGGGTGTATTGAATTTGATGATTGATCGTTCCCACGCTCCGCGTGGGAACGATCACCGCTGTGCTGGATCAGCGCTCGCTACGCAGCATCTCCTTCGGCACATATTTGCCGATCTCGAACTTGCCGATTGCCGCGCGGTGTACTTCGTCCGGGCCGTCGGCCAGGCGCAGGGTGCGTTGCATGGCGTACATGTAGGCCAACGGGAAATCGTTGGAAACCCCTGCCCCGCCATGGATCTGGATCGCCCGGTCGATCACCCGCAGTGCCACGTTGGGTGCAACGACCTTGATCTGCGCAATCTCACTCTTGGCCACTTTGTTGCCGACGGTGTCCATCATGTACGCCGCTTTCAGCGTCAGCAGGCGCGCCATGTCGATTTCCATCCGCGAGTCGGCGATCTTGTCGATGTTCCCGCCCAAACGTGCCAGCGGTTTGCCGAACGCGGTGCGGCTCACTGAACGTTTGCACATCAATTCCAGCGCACGCTCGGCCATGCCGATCGAACGCATGCAGTGGTGTATCCGGCCCGGGCCAAGACGACCCTGAGCGATTTCGAAGCCGCGTCCTTCACCGAGCAGAACGTTTTCGTACGGCACGCGCACATTGTCGAACAGCACTTCGGCGTGACCGTGCGGCGCATCGTCATAGCCGAACACCGGTAGCGGCCGAACGATTTTCACGCCCGGGGTGTCGACCGGTACGAGGATCATCGAGTGCTGGGCGTGACGAGGTGCATCAGGGTCGCTCAGGCCCATGAAGATCAGGATCTTGCAGCGCGGGTCGCAAGCGCCGGAGGTCCACCACTTTTTACCGTTGATCACCCACTCGTCACCATCGCGAACGGCGCGGGCGGCCATGTTAGTGGCGTCGGAGGAGGCAACGTCCGGTTCGGTCATGGCAAACGCCGAGCGGATCTCGCCGCGCAGCAGCGGTTCGAGCCAGCGTTGTTTCTGTTCTTCGTTGGCGTAACGCACCAAGACTTCCATGTTGCCGGTGTCCGGCGCCGAGCAGTTGAACGGCTCTGGGCCCAGCAAGGAACGGCCCATGATTTCCGCCAGCGGTGCGTATTCAAGGTTGGTCAGGCCGGCGCCGAGTTCCGACTCAGGCAGAAACAGGTTCCACAGGCCTTCGGCTTTGGCCTTGGCTTTGAGCTCTTCCATGATCGCCGTCGGCTGCCAGCGATCGCCTTCGGCAACCTGGCGCTCGAACACGGCTTCGGCCGGGTAAACATAAGTGTCCATGAACGCGGTCACGCGCTCACGCAGTTCTTGCACCTTGGGCGAATAAGCGAAATCCATGAGCAGCTCCCGATGGTTAAGGCAGTTCTTGAGCAGAGGTTGTTTAAGTCATGCAATCGATGCTAGAACAGCGCTGATAATTTACCTAGCCTATTCTCGGCGTGTATAAACATTCATCACCGATATATGATCCAGTGATCGTCAGCCCTTAAAAACAAGAGAAGCCGCGTTATGAATCTGAGCAAGGTCGACCTCAACCTTTTCATCGTCTTTGACGCGATCTACACCGAAGCCAACCTGACCCGCGCCGGGCAGATTGTCGGCATCACTCAGCCAGCGGTGTCCAACGCATTGGCGCGGTTGCGCGAAACCTTCAACGATCCGCTTTTTGTGCGTACCGCCCAGGGCATGGTGCCGACGCCGATGGCGCAGAACATCATTGGCCCGGTACGCAACGCACTGTCGCTGTTGCGCGTGTCGGTGCAGGAAAGTCGCATTTTCAACCCGGCGCAAGCGGTCAAGACCTACCGCATCAGCATGACCGACCTGACCGAAGCAGTGATTTTGCCGCCGCTGTTCCAACGCCTGCGCCGTCTGGCGCCAACAGTGATCATCGAAAGTTTCCTTTCCAAACGCCGGGAAACCACCAAGGAACTGGCGGCCGGGCGTCTGGATTTTGCCGTGGACGCGCCGCTCAACACCGACCCGCAGGTGCGCCACGTCAAGTTGATGGAAGACCGTTACGTGTGTGCGATGCGCAAGGGCCATCCGATGGCGGGCAAGGAAAAGCTTTCCCTCGATGACTATCTGTCGCTGACCCACATCCATATTTCCAGCCGCCGCAGCGGTCTGGGTTATGTCGATCTGGCGTTGGGAAAAATGGGCATTCAACGCAAGATCGCCCTGCGCTCGCAGCATTACCTGATGGCGTCCCAGGTGATGCAGCAGACCGACATGGTCATGACTGTGCCGGAGCGTTTCGCCCGGCGGCATGAACTGCATGCGTTTAATCTGCCGGTCAATGATGTGCCGCCGGTGGAGACTCACCTGTACTGGCATGAGAGTACCGACCAGGACCCGGCGAATCGCTGGATGCGCGAGCAGATGATCGAGTTGTGCCAACAGGTAACGGCGCATGAGAAGAAGCTGGATAAGGCGTAAGCAGTCCACGCTTGACGTAAACGTCAACCTGCCATTAGCTTAGCGCCAAGACCTTTTTTCGAGCGCTTTCATGAGCAGCCAGACTTACAGCATTTCCGACCTCGCCCGCGAGCTGGACATCACCACCCGGGCGATCCGCTTTTATGAAGAGCAAGGCCTGCTCAGCCCCGAGCGCCGAGGCCAGGAACGCATCTATTCGCCCCGCGACAAAGTCAGCCTGAAGCTGATCCTGCGGGGCAAGCGCATCGGTTTCTCACTGGCCGAGTGCCGCGAACTGATCGAACTCTACGACCCGTCCAGCGGTAACACCAAACAGCTCAACAGCATGCTGGCGAAAATCAGCGAGCGCCGCGAGCAGTTGGAGCAGCAGTTGCTCGACATCGAACAGATGAAGCTGGAACTCGACACCGCCGAAGAGCGCTGCGTGCAGGCGCTGGAGCAGACGCTCAAGAGCCAGCAAGCGGTTCAGTAAACCCACAAAAATCCCCTTGCATTCAGATAATCAGCAGGCTCAGCCCATGTCCCTCCCTTCCCAAGTACGCCTGATCGAAGTCGGCCCGCGCGATGGCCTGCAGAACGAAGCGCAACCCATCAGCGTCGCCGACAAGGTGCAATTGGTCGACGCATTGAGCGCCGCCGGTCTTGGCTATATAGAAGTCGGCAGTTTCGTCTCGCCGAAGTGGGTGCCGCAGATGGCCGGTTCCGCCGACGTGTTCGCGCAGATCCAGCGCAAACCCGGCGTGACCTACGGCGCATTGGCACCGAATCTGCGCGGGTTTGAAGACGCCATTGCCGCCGGGGTCAAGGAAGTCGCAGTGTTCGCCGCTGCCTCCGAGGCGTTCTCACAGCGCAACATCAATTGCTCGATCAGCGAGAGCCTGGCGCGGTTTGCGCCGATCATGGAAGCGGCGAAACAGCATGGCGTTACCGTGCGCGGTTACGTTTCCTGCGTGCTCGGCTGCCCGTATGAAGGCACGGTCGCGCCGGAGCAAGTCGCCATGGTCGCCCGCGAGTTGTACGCGATGGGCTGCTACGAAGTTTCGCTTGGCGACACCATCGGCACCGGCACTGCGGGCGCGACTCGCCGTCTGTTCGAGGTGGTGTCGGCACAAGTGCCGCGCGACAAACTCGCCGGGCATTTCCACGACACTTACGGCCAGGCCATGGCCAACATCTACGCCAGCCTGCTCGAAGGGATTGCGGTGTTCGACAGCTCTATCGCCGGCCTCGGCGGCTGCCCATACGCCAAAGGCGCGAGCGGTAACGTCGCCACCGAAGACGTGGTGTACCTGCTCAATGGCCTCGGCATCGAGACCGGTATCGATCTGGACGCCTTGATTGCTGCGGGTCAGCAGATCAGCGCAGTGCTCGGTCGCCCAAGCGGTTCGCGCGTGGCCAAGGCCCGTAGCGCGCAGTGAGGGAGATGGTGTTACCGCTGCGTCCGGAGTGTGGTCGCAAGCGAGTAACACGGAAACAAATTGTCTGGTTTCGGCTGAGCGAAAAACTCACCAAAAATATCAAACCATTGATTTATAAGGATTTTTAAAAGTTGGCACGCGTTCTGCTATCTCTATGGCATAACAAGAATAAAAAGCAGCAAACCAATAAAAATAAGACGTACCGACTCTGACATAACAAAAACAACACGACAGAGACGCAGCTAACAGATTTTTTTGGAGAAGGTGTGCTTTTCAGGGTGCTCTCAGGAGTGACCCGCAACCGGGCAGAGAACAATAAAACTACCTTCAGGTAGCTCCCGAATCAGTTGGATCGTTTAACGAGAAAGCAGATCAGCGCTCAAAAAAATACGTTTGCTCTTGACCCCGGATGGGGGTCGCCAAAAACAGCGGTAAAGGGCCACGGTTACCAAAAACAACAACAGACCGACCCTCAATAATAAAAAAGAGCACGCGACGACAAAATTAAAGGGGAGCCTCGGCTCCCCTTTGTGCTTTCTGTGTTTTGTGTTTTTAAAAGATCTTCAATGCAGCGCCTTCAACTCCTCAATACTGATCTCACGCATCCTGAATTTCTGGATCTTGCCCGTCACCGTCATCGGAAACTCTTCGACGAACTTGAAGTGTCGCGGCGTCTTGAAGTGTGCGATGCGCTCCTTGCACCAGGTTTGCAGCTCCAGCTCGGAAGCACTGTGGCCGGGGTGAAACTTGATCCAGGCAACAATCTCCTCACCGTAACGCGAACACGGAATGCCGATCACCTGCACGTCCGCCACCGCCGGATGGGTGAAGAAAAACTCTTCCAGCTCACGCGGATAAATGTTCTCGCCACCACGGATGATCATGTCCTTGTTACGCCCGGCGATGTTCACGTAACCCTCGTCATTCATGCTCGCCAAGTCGCCGGTGTGCATCCATCCGGCCTCGTCGATGGCCTCGGCGGTGGCCTGCGGGTTGCTCCAGTAGCCGAGCATCACGCTGTAACCGCGGGTGCAGAGTTCGCCGATAGTGCCGCGTGGAACCAGGTTGCCAGCCTCGTCGATGATCTTGCTTTCGAGTTGCGGCTGGGTGCGGCCGACGGTGGTCACGCGCAGCTCCAGTTCGTCGTTCGGCCCGGTCTGGAGCGAAACCGGACTGGTTTCGGTCATGCCATAGGCGATCTGCACTTCGCTCATGTGCATCTCGCTGATGACCCGGCGCATGACTTCGATCGGGCAGGTAGCACCGGCCATGATCCCGGTGCGCAGGCTCGACAAGTCGAATTCGGCACGCTGCGGCTGATCGAGCATGGCAATGAACATGGTCGGCACGCCGTAGAGCCCGGTGGCTTTTTCCTCGGCGACGGTTTGCAGGGTCAGCAACGGATCGAAGGCATCGTTGGGATAAATCATCGTGCTGCCGTGGGTGATGCACCCGAGGTTGCCCATGACCATGCCGAAGCAGTGATACAGCGGCACCGGAATCACCAGTCGATCAAGCGGCGTCAGGCCGATGCTTTCGCCGACCATGTAACCGTTGTTGAGAATGTTGTAATGACTGAGGGTCGCGCCCTTGGGGAAACCGGTGGTGCCGGAGGTGTATTGAATGTTCACTGGTTGATCGAAGTGCAGGCTGTCGCTGCGTTCGCGCAATTGTTGCGGGGAGATGCTGACGGCCAGATCGGCCAGTTGCGACCACGGCAGAAAACCTGGCGGCGACTGGGTGTCGAGACTTATCACCCCGCGCAGATCCGGCAGGCGTTCGCTGCGCATCTGGCCGATGGACTGCTCGGCCAGTTCCGGTACCAGCCCTTGCAACATGCCGTGATAGCTGGAGGACTTGAACGCGCCGGCGCAGACCAGCCATTGGCAACCGGATTGCTTGAGCACGTATTCCAGTTCGGAGCTGCGGTAGGCCGGGTTGATGTTGACCAGAATCACGCCGATCTTCGCGGTGGCCACTTGCGTGATACACCACTGCGCGCAATTCGGTGCCCAGATACCGAGCCGGTCACCGGCCTGTAAACCCAATGCGAGCAGGGCTCTGGCATGCAGATCCACCGCGTCGGCCAACTGTCGCCAGGAATAGCGCAACTGCTGATGCCGCACCACTAGCGCCTCGCCATCCGGGTATTGCGCAACGGTCTGGTCGAACTTCTGCCCGATGGTCATCGCCAGCAAGGTTTTGTCCTGGGAGCCACGGGTATAGCTGCGCTGCGGGTGTGCACTGGGTTGATCCATGACGACCCCTATTGTCTTTATTAGTGGGTTTAGCAATCTTGAACTGCCCCTACTCTCGCTCAAGTTGACGTTAACGTAAAGGGTGATTGACAGCCATTCCTCACAGGCTTACGTTAACGTAAAGGTGAGAGCAGCACGACCGCCCTCCCTACCCTACAAAAAAGCCAAAAGGTGACCCATGAGCTACCCATCCCTGAACTTCGCCCTCGGTGAAACCATCGACATGCTGCGCGATCAGGTTCAGTCCTTTGTCGCTAAAGAGATCGCCCCACGTGCGGCGCAGATCGACAGCGACAACCTGTTCCCGGCCGACATGTGGCGCAAGTTCGGTGACATGGGCCTGCTCGGCATCACCGTGCCGGAAGAGTACGGCGGCGCGGGTTTGGGTTATCTGGCGCACGTCGTGGCGATGGAAGAAATCAGCCGTGGCTCGGCCTCGGTGGCGTTGTCCTACGGCGCGCATTCCAACCTCTGCGTCAACCAGATCAACCGCAACGGCAACCACGAACAGAAAATCAAATACCTGCCGAAGCTGATCAGCGGCGAGCACGTCGGCGCGCTGGCCATGAGCGAGCCGAACGCCGGTTCTGACGTGGTTTCAATGAAACTGCGCGCCGACAAACGTGGCGACCGCTACGTCCTCAACGGCAGCAAAACCTGGATCACCAACGGCCCCGACGCCAACACCTATGTGATCTACGCCAAGACCGATCTGGAAAAAGGCGCCCACGGCATCACTGCATTTATTGTCGAGCGCGACTGGAAAGGCTTCAGCCGCAGCAACAAGTTCGACAAGCTCGGCATGCGCGGCTCCAACACCTGCGAGCTGTTTTTCGATGACGTCGAAGTGCCGGAAGAGAACATCCTCGGCGTGCTCAACGGAGGCGTGAAAGTGCTGATGAGCGGCCTCGACTACGAACGCGTCGTGTTGTCCGGCGGCCCGACCGGGATCATGCAGTCGTGCATGGACCTGATCGTGCCGTACATCCACGACCGCAAGCAGTTCGGCCAGAGCATCGGCGAATTCCAGCTGATCCAGGGCAAAGTCGCCGACATGTACACCCAACTCAACGCCAGCCGCGCTTACCTCTACGCAGTGGCCCAGGCTTGCGAACGTGGCGAAACCACCCGCAAAGACGCCGCCGGCGTGATCCTCTATACCGCCGAACGCGCCACGCAAATGGCCCTCGACGCAATCCAGATTCTGGGCGGTAACGGTTACATCAACGAATTCCCTGCGGGTCGCTTGCTGCGTGACGCCAAGCTGTACGAAATCGGCGCCGGCACCAGTGAGATCCGTCGCATGCTGATCGGTCGCGAACTGTTCAACGAAACCCGCTAAACGGAGCTGGCCATGGCAACCTTGCACACTCAGCTCAACCCGCGTTCAGCGGAGTTCGCCGCCAACAGCGCGGCAATGCTCAAACAGGTCGACGCCTTGCACACCCTGCTCGCCCAAGTGGCCCAGGGCGGTGGCGCGAAAGCTCAGGAACGGCACACCTCGCGGGGCAAACTGCTGCCGCGTGAGCGCATCAACCGCTTGCTCGATCCGGGCTCGCCATTTCTGGAAATCAGCCAATTGGCCGCCCACGCCGTTTATGGCGAAGACGTGCCGGCTGCCGGGGTGATTGCGGGGATTGGCCGGGTCGAAGGCGTCGAATGCATGATCGTCGCCAACGACGCGACCGTGAAAGGTGGCTCGTACTATCCGCTGACCGTGAAAAAGCACCTGCGCGCGCAGACCATCGCCCAACAAAACCGTTTGCCATGCATTTATCTGGTCGACTCGGGCGGCGCCAACCTGCCACGCCAGGACGAGGTGTTCCCGGATCGCGAGCACTTCGGGCGGATCTTCTTCAATCAGGCCAACATGAGCGCGATGGGCATTCCGCAGATTGCCGTGGTCATGGGCTCGTGCACCGCCGGCGGCGCTTATGTGCCGGCGATGGCCGACGAAGCGATCATGGTGCGCAATCAGGCAACGATTTTCCTCGCCGGCCCACCGCTGGTGAAAGCCGCGACCGGTGAAGTCGTCAGCGCCGAGGATCTGGGCGGCGCCGACGTGCACTGCAAGATTTCCGGAGTCGCTGACCATTACGCCGAGAGCGACGAACACGCCCTCGCCCTCGCCCGCCGCAGTGTCGCCAACCTCAACTGGCGCAAACTCGGTGAAGTGCAACAGCGCGCACCGATTGCTCCGCTCTACAGCAGCGATGAGTTGTACGGCGTGGTGTCGGCCGACGCCAAGCAACCGTTCGATGTGCGCGAAGTGATCGCGCGACTGGTCGACGGCTCGGTGTTCGATGAATTCAAAGCGCTGTTCGGCACCACGCTGGTCTGCGGGTTCGCTCACCTGCACGGCTACCCGATCGCGATTCTGGCAAACAACGGCATCCTCTTCGCCGAAGCCGCGCAAAAAGGCGCGCACTTCATCGAACTGGCCTGCCAGCGCGGCATCCCGCTGCTGTTCTTGCAGAACATCACCGGCTTCATGGTCGGTCAGAAATACGAGGCCGGCGGCATCGCCAAGCACGGCGCGAAACTGGTGACCGCCGTGGCTTGCGCCAAGGTGCCGAAATTCACCGTGATCATCGGCGGCAGCTTCGGCGCCGGTAACTATGGCATGTGCGGTCGCGCCTACGATCCGCGTTTTCTGTGGATGTGGCCGAACGCGCGGATTGGCGTGATGGGCGCTGAACAGGCCGCCGGCGTGCTGGTGCAGGTCAAGCGCGAGCAGGCTGAGCGTAGCGGCCAGGCGTTCAGCGCCGAGCAGGAAGCCGAGATCAAGCAACCGATCCTCGACCAGTACGAAGAGCAGGGTCACCCCTACTATTCCAGCGCACGGCTGTGGGACGACGGCGTCATCGACCCGGCGCAGACCCGCGATGTGCTGGCCCTGGCCTTGTCCGCGTCGCTGAACGCGCCTATCGAACCGAGCCGCTTCGGCGTGTTCCGGATGTGATCGGGAGAATCTCATGAGCGATTTCAACACCCTCGAATTGCAAAGCGACCCACGAGGTTTCGCCACCCTGTGGCTCAACCGCGCAGAAAAGAACAACGCCTTCAACGCCGAAATGATCCGCGAACTGATCCTCGCCCTCGACAAGGTTGCCAGCGATGCCAGCCTGCGTTTCCTGCTGGTGCGCGGGCGTGGCAAACACTTCAGCGCCGGCGCCGACCTCGCCTGGATGCAGCAATCGGCTGAACTCGATTACCACACCAACCTCGACGACGCCCGCGAGCTGGCGGAGCTGATGTACAACCTCGCCAAGCTGAAAATACCGACCTTGGCCGTGGTGCAAGGCGCGGCGTTCGGCGGCGCGCTGGGATTGATCAGTTGCTGCGACATGGCCATTGGCGCCGATGACGCGCAGTTCTGCCTGTCGGAAGTGCGTATCGGCCTGGCACCCGCAGTGATCAGCCCGTTCGTGGTGCAGGCCATTGGCGAGCGCGCGGCACGTCGTTACGCACTGACGGCCGAACGTTTTGGCGGTCAACGGGCGCGGGAAATCGGCTTGTTGTCCGAGAGCTATCCGGCAGTTGAAATTGATCAACGCGTCGAGCAATGGATCGACAATCTGCTGCTCAACAGCCCTGCCGCCATGCGCGCGAGCAAAGACTTGCTGCGTGAAGTAGGGAACGGAGCGCTGACCCCGGCGCTGCGCCGCTACACCGAAAACGCCATCGCCCGTATCCGCGTCAGCCCCGAAGGCCAGGAAGGTTTGCGCGCGTTTCTGCAAAAACGCCCGCCGAACTGGCTAGCCGCAACTACTACCAAGGAGCCGCGTTGATGAGCGCACCTGTTCTCACCACCGTGCTGGTGGCCAACCGTGGCGAAATTGCCTGCCGGGTCATGCGTACCGCCAAAGCCCTTGGCCTGACCACTGTCGCCGTACACAGCGCCACCGACCGCGAAGCGCGGCACAGCCGTGAAGCGGATATTCGGGTTGATCTCGGAGACAGCAAAGCCGCCGACAGTTATCTGCAAATCGACAAGCTGATCGCGGCGGCCAAGGCCAGCGGCGCACAGGCGATTCACCCAGGTTACGGCTTTCTTTCGGAGAACGCCGGTTTCGCCCGCGCCATCGAAGCGGCCGGCCTGATTTTCCTCGGCCCACCCGCCTCGGCCATCGACGCGATGGGCAGCAAATCCGCAGCCAAAGCGCTGATGGAAACCGCCGGCGTGCCGTTGGTGCCGGGTTACCACGGTGAAGCGCAGGATCTCGAGACCTTCCGCGCTGCCTGCGAACGCATCGGCTATCCAGTCCTGCTCAAGGCCACAGCGGGCGGTGGCGGCAAGGGCATGAAAGTCGTCGAGGACGTCAGCCAACTCGCTGAGGCACTGGCCTCCGCTCAACGTGAAGCACAGTCGTCGTTCGGCGATTCGCGGATGCTGGTGGAGAAATACCTGCTCAAGCCACGCCACGTGGAAATCCAGGTGTTCGCCGATCAGCATGGCAATTGCCTCTACCTCAACGAGCGCGATTGCTCGATCCAGCGCCGTCACCAGAAAGTCGTCGAAGAAGCACCGGCACCGGGCCTGACGGTGGAACTGCGCCGTGCGATGGGCGAGGCGGCCGTGCGTTCGGCGCAAGCAATCGGCTACGTCGGCGCTGGCACCGTGGAATTTTTGCTCGATGCGCGTGGCGAATTCTTCTTTATGGAGATGAACACGCGACTGCAGGTTGAGCACCCGGTGACCGAAGCCATTACTGGCCTGGATCTGGTGGCCTGGCAGATTCGCGTTGCCCGTGGCGAAGTATTGCCGATCACTCAGCAGCAAGTCCCGCTCAACGGCCACGCGATTGAAGTGCGGCTGTATGCCGAGGATCCTGCGAATGACTTCCTGCCCGCGACCGGGCGCCTGGCGTTGTACCGTGAATCGGCTGAAGGGCCGGGACGCCGAGTCGACAGTGGAGTGGAAGAAGGTGATGAGATTTCGCCGTTCTACGACCCGATGCTTGGCAAGCTGATTGCCTGGGGCGAGGATCGAGAACAAGCGCGATTGCGTTTGCTGAGCATGCTCGATGAGTTTGCGATTGGCGGATTGAAGACCAATATCAATTTCCTGCGGCGGATCATCGCTCATCCGGCGTTTGCCGCGGCGGAACTGGATACCGGGTTTATTCCGCGTTATCAGGAGCAACTGTTGCCGGCTCCGGGTGAGTTGAGTGATGCGTTCTGGAACGTCGCGGCGCAGGCGTTTGCACAGAGCCTGCCGAGTATTGCTCGGGCGGATGATCCGAGTTCGCCGTGGACTGCAAACAACGGTTTGCGTGCAGGTCTGCCGCAGCAGATCACCCTGCATTTAAGTTGCGAAGGCCAGGATCGGGCGCTGACACTGGATGCAGGTGGCAACGCCAAACTGAGTGGTGAAGCACTGGTTATCGAGCACGACGGTGTACGTCGTAACTTGCGCGCGATCCGCCAGGGCGATTCGCTGTATCTGCAATGGGAAGGCGAGTTGCGCCGTATCCAAACGTACGACCCGATCAGCGCCGTCGAGGCCAGCCATAGTCATCAAGGGGGGCTGACTGCGCCAATGAACGGCAGCATCGTGCGAGTTCTGGTGGAAGCAGGGCAATCGGTCGAAGCAGGTGCGCAACTGGTGGTGCTGGAGGCGATGAAGATGGAGCACAGCATCCGTGCGCCACATGCAGGAGTGATCAAGGCGCTGTATTGCCAGGAAGGTGAAATGGTCGGCGAAGGCAGTGCTTTGGTCGAACTGGAAGAGGTGTGAATGGAGGATCGATCCTACGCCGGGCGAGGATCGATCTGACTAGAATCGCGCCGTTGCCTGAACCACGACCCCGATGATTCGACACTCATCGGTGAACAGGGCCTTCGGCCAGGTCGGATTGAGCGGCACCAGGTAACGCTGGCCGCCCTCTTCGTCGAGCTTGCGAAATATCGCTTCTTCGCTGCCCTGCCACTGGGCAATCACCAGCTTGCCGGGCACAGCTTCCACCTCCGGATCCACCAGGATCAGCGTGCCTTCGGCAATACTCGGGCCACTGGGTGCGGTCATCGAATCCCCCGCCACCGCCAGCCAGAACGCAGCACCTCGGGCGTGGTAGTCCGTCAGTTCGAAGCGCTGTCTATCCGTTGTCGGCACATAGACTGCCGAACCGCTCTCACGCACCTCGCACGGTGCGCGCCAATCGCTGACCGGGTATCGGAAGTAAGGGTTGTACTTCTGCGCCAGCGGCATGTCATCGTCAGGCGCTTCCTGTGGCTCGCGGATCACCAGCACCACTTCAAGGAAGTCCATACCCAGCGCCTGCAGCACGCGGTTCATTTCAGTGATGCCCGGTTCCCGGCGTTTGTTCAGCCAATGGCCAATCCCGCCCTGGGACATACCGACGCGCTCTCCGAGCTCTGTTTGAGTGATTTTGAGTTCACTCATCTTGGCCTTGACCAACTCAATCCATTTATCCATGTGCGGCACCTTACGCGGACGCCTTCGGCCGGCAAAACACATATTGTAGTATTTAAATTCTAGTCACAACTACACATCGTATTATCCTGAAGGCACGGATTTCCAATCGAACAAGGAGTGGCTCTTCATCATGAATATCAGCAGCAAAGACTTGCCCGATCTGCAAATGGACACCACCTTCACCTCGCCACAAGGCAACGCGGCGGCGCAGCGAGCCCTGGATTATTACTTGAAACCAGCTGTGTCAGAACCTGAGGTGGATGAACGCTTTTTCAATGTCAGACGCCACCTCAGCGGCGAAGAAGCTCTGGTGCACGCTTCCGATCTGTTGCGCTGCGCGGCCGCCACTGCCTTCAAGGCAGCAGAAAACCTGCAAGGCGCGAGTCGCGATCTGGCCTTTTCGGTGGTGCACATGGTGGATATGGCGCGGGCGATGGTCGACCATTCGATCGATGGCGATGACGTCTGAGGGACAGGAATTCGGACGGACAGGAAAGAGTTTTCCAATCGCGCAGATAAAAACATTTGACTTGCAAATGATAATGATTATTATTGCAAGCAGCTGGTCGCGAGATCAGTCGATGGGCCAGAGACCTTAGGTCGGTCTTCTGGACTATCTCCTCATCAGGCTAATCACGGTTTTTGACCCGGCTTTTTGCTGGGTCTTTTTTTGCCCGTTTTTCGGGCTTATGGCTTCAGGCTAATGAAGTCTTTAGGTACTGCAAATTCGATGGCGCGGATAATATCAAAAGAATATCGGTTGGCAAGCGAAGCCCGGCCACATTGGGGCAAACTAATGACAATTAGCACTTGAGAATCAATCGCATAGCTTCTAAGCTGCGTCCGCGTCATGGAGGACGCCCCCCGCCAACATCCGTAATTCCCCTCGGTTTCACCGCTGTCTTGCGTGTAAAGTAACGGCCATAAAAATCATATTCAGGAATCGACTATGACCGTGGCCAAATCTTCGTTCGACATCAGCGCCAACTTCGATAGCGGCAATATCCAAGTCATCGACATCAGCAATCCGCTCAACCCGGTTCTGGCCATCCGCCCAGACACCCGCAGCGCGCATTTCCAGTGGTTCCATTTCAAGGCCAGCGGCCTGCACGTCGGCCAGGAACACTGGTTTCGCCTGAACAACGCCAGCCAGTCCACCTACGCCAAGGGCTGGCCCGGCTATCAAGCCGTAGCGTCCTATGACCACGTCAACTGGTTCCGCGTACCAACGATTTTCGAAGGCGACTGCCTGCGTTTCTCCCTTGAAGCCACCCAGACCCACGCCTGGTTCGCGTATTTCGAACCCTACAGCCGTGGCCGTCACGACTGGCTGATCGAACAAGCCCTGACCAAGGCCGGCACCGAGTTGCTGGCGACCGGCAAGAGCGTCGAAGGTCGCGACATTCAACTGTTGCGCAAAGGCAGCGGTGCCGAAGGCCAGCGCAAAGTCTGGATCATCGCCCAACAGCATCCTGGCGAACACATGGCCGAATGGTTCATGGAAGGCATCATCGAGCGTCTGGAAAGACACGATGACCCGGTGCTGAACAAATTACTCGCCAGCGCCGATCTTTACCTGGTGCCGAACATGAACCCGGACGGCGCCTTCCATGGCCACCTGCGCACCAACGCAATGGGCCAGGACTTGAACCGTGCCTGGCAGAATGCCAGTCAGGAGATCAGTCCTGAAGTCCTGTTCGTACAGCAGCAAATGGAAAAGTACGGTGTCGATCTGTTTCTGGACGCCCATGGTGACGAAACCATTCCCCACGTGTTCACCGCCGGTTGTGAAGGCAATCCGGGATACACACCGCGGATCGAGAAGCTCGAAGAGCATTTCCGCAGCCACCTGAAACACACCACCAAAGAGTTCCAGACCAAGTACGGCTACACCCGTGACGAACCGGGCCAAGCCAACATGACCCTGGCGTGCAACAGCGTCGGCCAGAAGTACGATTGTCTGTCACTGACCCTCGAAATGCCGTTCAAGGATCACGACGACGCACCGAATACGGAAACCGGCTGGTCGGGCAAACGCTCGAAACAGTTGGGCAAAGACGTGCTGACCACCATCGCCGACATGGTCGATACCCTGCGCTGATACCCTTCCCCGCGTTACCAAAAGATCGCAGCTTGTCTGCGATCTTTTGCTTTGTGCTGTCCATGGATTCGACATAGGTGGTTGCAAATCAAAACCAGAGTGCATACCTTGATTCTGGTTTTAATTTGAAACCCAAAAGGGAATCCGGGTATGAAATCTCAATCACTTAACAGCAGTGTCGTGCTGCTTTTCGCCGTCGCCTGCGGCCTGGCCGTGGGCAACGTGTATTACGCACAGCCGCTGCTGGATGCCATGGCCGAGGCGTTTGCCATGTCGCCGGCCTCCATCGGCATCGTCATTACGCTGACTCAAATCGGTTACGGCGTTGGGCTGGTATTGCTCGTGCCGCTCGGTGATTTGCTGAATCGACGACGGTTGATCGTCACGCAAACGCTGTTGTCAGCGGCGGCGTTATTGATTATTGCGCTGGCCCCCACGAGTCTTTGGTTATTGCTTGGCATGACGCTGACCGGTTTGCTCGCGGTGGTCACTCAAGTCTTGGTGGCTTACGCGGCGACACTGACAGATCCGGCACAACGCGGTCGCGTAGTCGGCGTCGTTACCAGTGGCATCGTTGTCGGCATCCTGCTGGCGCGCACGGTCGCCGGAGCCATGGCCGATCTGGCCGGATGGCGAGCCATCTATTGGTTGTCGGCGGGACTGACATTGGTGATGGCTTTGCTGCTGTTTCGCGTGCTGCCCAAAGCAGAAGCGCCGCAACCGGCGACACGTTACAGCGCACTGATCGCCTCGGTATTCAGCCTGTTCAAGGAAGAGCCGGTTCTGCGCCAACGCGCACTGCTCGCTCTGCTGACCTTCGCCAGCGCCATGGTGTTGTGGACGCCGATGGTGCTGCCACTGGCCGCCCCACCGCTGTCGCTTTCCCACAGCGAAATCGGATTATTCGGACTCGCCGGTGCAGCAGGCGCACTGGCCGCCGCGCGCGCCGGACACCTGGCCGACCGAGGCTTGGGCCAATGGGTCAGCGGGCTTTCGCTGCTGTTGATGCTCGGCTCGTGGCTGCCGATCGCCCTCACCCAATCCTCGCTGTGGGCGTTGCTGCTTGGAGTGATTACTTTGGATCTAGGCCTGCAAGCCGTGCACGTCACCAGCCAGAGCATGATCTACAGCGTGCGCCCTGAAGCGCAAAGCCGCCTTACCGCCGGTTACATGCTGTTTTATTCGATCGGCAGCGCGTTGGGCTCAATCGGATCAACCGCCATGTATGCGTGGGCCGGTTGGACTGGCGTGTGCCTGCTGGGTGCAGGCATCAACGCGGTCGCGCTGGGCTACTGGTGGCTGACCCTGAAAAGCGGCGCACCTGAACGATGCGCTACCCAAACGGGCTAACTGCGGTCCCGCCCACGCAACATACTTTCGAGTACCTCGTCGCGGCGCACCCAGCCATGGAACAACGCCGCCGCCAGGTGCAGCAGCACGGTCAGAAACAACAGATACGCCAGATACCCATGGGCTTTGCGCAGAAACGCAAACACCTGCGCATCGGCCGGCACAATCGACGGCAACTGCAACGAACTGCTGAGCATCACCGGCTCCCCCGAGGCGCTGATCATCGCCCAACCGAGCAGCGGCAACACCAGCATCAACGCATACAACAAGACGTGCGAAGCCTTGGCGGCCAGCACTTGCCAGTCCGGCAGATCCGCCGGCAATGGTGGCTGGCGCGTCGAGAAACGCACCAACAAACGTACGATCACCAGCGCCAGAATCGCAATACCCAACGGCTTGTGCAGATTGATCAGCCATTCATGCCGTTCTGAGACCGAGGTGACCATACCGGCACCAATAAACAGCATCGCGATGATCATCACCGCCATCAGCCAGTGCAGCAGCCGCGCCAACAGCGCGAAATGAGTCGGTTGCGTGCTCATGGGCGAGCCTCCTGTTTGGCGGCGGGCAATTGGCTGACTTCGCTGGTGCGACGCAGGTAGGAATCGGCGTAACCGGCGGAGCGAGCGGCCAGCAATGGATCGTCGGAACCTTGAATCCCGGCCGGTAAAACCAGTGGGTCGTAGTTGATGTCACGGCACTCGCCGCTCAATTGCGGCTGTGTTTTCTCCAGCACCAACGTGCCGGCGTTCAACACCTTGCGACCCTCGGGCCAGGTTTTGCTGGCGTCGTTCACCGGATCATCGGCGTTAGCCAGGGTGATATTCAACTGAAAACGCAGTGGTGCAGCAGCCATGCGCTGCACCAGGTCTTTCTCCAGAAAGTCGCCGCCCTCGGGGGCGGTGGCGCCTGCAGCGTCCTGAGCCAAAGGCTTCATGCTCCAGCGCACGGCCTGTTTTTTCCCGCTGGCATCCACCAGATAGAAGGCATTGATGCTGTTATAGGTTTCAGTGGCGTAGCTCGCCGATGGTTTGGCGGTCTTCACCCAAGTGAGAAACGGCACGGCTTCCGGGTGCGATGCGAAGAATGCCGGCACCTTGGCCGGGTCCGGTTTGCCGGTGGCCGGATCCGGCGACTGCGCCTGTTGCAGTTGATAGAACGCCTCGGGCGTACCCACCGGAAACACCGGCATGCTGTTCATCCCGGTGCGCCACTGCTGGCCGTTGGCCTGGGTGAAACGCAGCGCCAGACTGCGAATCGGTACGCTGCTGTCCGGCGCATAAGGATTGCCCGCTGGCAACGCAAAACGCCCCACCACCGGGGTGCGTGGCTCGTTGAATACCTGCGCGGTCGAGAACGCTCGCGCCTCGCCGCTGCTCTCGAAATGGCCGATGACGCAAACGCCCTTGCCGTGATTGCGGCGGAACCCGGGATGCACACCGTTGTTCTTTTCAAATACATCGACCAGCGCCTTGGGCGTCAGACGTTGTGGGTCAAAGTTGCCATGCACGTAGGCAAACGCCCCGGCCACTGCTGCGACCACCACGGCTATGCCGCCAAGACGCAAAATCAGGCTCGCGGCACTCAGTGGCGGGCGCTGCGGCCCGCCTGTGGGTGAAGTGCGATCAACCATGAATAACTCCAGGGCCATCGGCCACAAATAGGAAGAATCAGCAAGACGCACCCCGTCAGGGTTTATTCCACGGCCCGGTATTTATTTTTCCGAACGTGGAATAACCTCCAACGACGGACGTCTCCCTAGTCCACAGCGTAGTGACTAGCAGAAATTCATGAGCGAATTCGACGAACAGTTGAGAGAAATCATTCCCAGATTGCGCCGCTTTGCCGTGTCGTTGACGCGCAACAGCAGCAGCGCCGACGATCTGGTACAGGCGAGCCTGGAGCGGGCACTGTCGAGTTGGGGCGATAAACGCGCCGAGGGCGACCTGCGTGCCTGGCTGTTTGCGATCCTGTATCGACAGTTTCTCGATGCTCATCGCCGTTCTCGCCGCTATGCACGGATGCTTGAGTTTTTTACCGGTCGCGACGAGGTCGAGCCTTCGGTGGAGCGCACGGTGATTGCCCAATCAACCCTGCAAGCCTTCGACCGATTGCCCACCGAGCAACGCGCCCTGCTAATGATGGTCTCGGTTGAAGGCCTTTCCTATAAAGAGGTCGCCGAGATCCTTGGCGCCCCGATCGGCACCGTGATGTCGCGCCTGTCCCGCGCCCGCCAGGCCTTGCGCCAACTCAGCGACGGCGAAATCAGCAGCCCTTCTTTGCGGATACTCAAATGATCAGCCTGCCTCCCAGCGAGCGTGACCTGCACGCTTACGTCGACCACCAGCTCAGCGACGCCGACCGGCGTGTGCTGGAAACCTGGCTGGTCAGCCACCCGGATGAAGCCGCGCAAGTGCGCGGCTGGCAACAGGACGCCCAGCAACTGCGTGCGGCGCTAAGTGGCGCGCTACAGCAACCGGCCAATCCGGCGCTTGATCCGTCGATGATTCGTCAGCGCCGCAAACTTCAGTCGCGCCGCCATCTGGCCAGCGCTGCAGTGTTGCTGATCGCGGTCAGCGTCGGCGGTTTCAGTGGCTGGCAGGCGCGGGAAATGACCCTCGTGCGCGCCTCCATATTGCCGATGACCGATGCGTTGCAGGCCTATCGACTGATTGCCCAGCAAGGCATATTGCCGGCCGATTACAAGGTCGATGGCGACGGCGATATGCAGCGCTGGCTCGACCGCTATTTCAATCAGGCGGGGCGCTTGCCAGACCTGAAGTCGGCCGGATTTGAACCGGTCAGTGGTCGCCTGCTCAGCACCGATGAAGGTCCGGCAGCGATGGTGATGTATGAGGATCGCGGTGGGCACAAGGTGAGTTTTTATGTGCGACCGCCGGGGCCGAAAAACACCTTTTTGCCCCGTGGCAGCCGCAGTGATGGGGATTTGCAGGCCGAGTATTGGTCGGGTGGCGGGTACAACTATGCGATGGTCAGCCCGGTTGATACGCCAGCGGCGCAACAGCTCAAGCAATCGCTGCAATTCTGAAACACGCGTGCTCAGAAACCGACATCCAGCACCACATTGTCCAGATATGTCCCCGCCGGCGGTGTGGTCTGGTCGGTGTAGATCTTTGCGTTGTAATTGAAAATCTGGCTGCCGGTACCCAAGCCGTTACCCGGATTGACCTCGGCATCGGTACTCGCCCGACGTGCAGTGCCGACACTGCCCCAACGCGTCGTGCCGGCGCTTTTGAAAATGTCATAGGCCAGGTAGTTGCCGCCGGAGATCATCCGCCGTCGCCCACCCACGCTTACCGGGTTCTGACCGTCGCTCAAGCCCACGGTGTAGGCGCTGCCCTTGGTGCAAGCCAGATTGATGGTCTGCCCGGTTACCGGCGTAAAGGCACTGACCACCGGCGCACTGCCAAACGCGATGTTCGGCGCGGTAATCGTGCAATCGTTGGACACGGTCAGGTTGACGGTCAACGTGGTGGTTCCATTGTTGATATCGCGCCCGAGGCAGATGGCACCGATGCCAATCCCCGAGCAGTAATTCCAGTTCCAGAAAATACTCAGGGTCTCGGTGTACACCCCGGCAGCAACGTTGCTGCCGATGGTCGTTCTCAGATAGAGCGGCACGGTTTTCGGCGTCGTCCCGTTAAGCAGCCCCAAGGCATCAATGATGCCATTGCGGGCGAAGTCATAGGCCGTGCCCCGCGTCAGCGGGTAACTGGTGCTGTTGTTGGCGTAGATCGTGTAACCGATGACATCACCTGTCGGCCCGACCAGGCCACTTTGGGTCGAGGAGACGGTGGCCCAGAAGTTGTCGCTGCTGCTCAACAACGTCAACAGGGAACCCGTACAGCTCAAACCACCATTGAGGGTAGAACTGGGTTGCGATGTGGTGCGTACGGCAATCGAACTGAGCGTACCGAAGGCCGCCGGCGTGGTGGTGACAACTGAACACAAGGCTTGCGCCGCCCCCGGCAGCATCAGCGCCAGCCACAGACACAAACGGACGCCTATCATTGGCACACCAACGGACCAATCAGCGGCACCTGGCTCTGATTCATGTCCACGCTGAACTGCGCCTTGCAGGTTTTGCCATCGGCCAGCGTGACCTTTAAAGAGTTCTGCGCCTGAAGATTTTCCAGATAGACCAGCCCGTCCCACCCGACCACCGTGTTTGTGCCGCTCTGTTCATGCAACACGCCTGCGCCCAGCGGCAATTCACGCTGTTGTGCATCGACTAACACAATGCTCGCCGCGATCACCCGGGCCAGCGGGAATTCCAGCAAGTACCCGCTGCCACGCCGAACCGCGATACGCTGCTCGACATTCGGACTACGCACGTTGGCCGGCAGATTCAGCGGATCGATTTCGTATTTGCCACGGTAATAAGCACTGCTCCACGGTACTAACAGATGTCCGTTCTTGTCGGTCTGACCCACTTGCTGGTTTTCATAGCGCACCGGAATGTCGGCAAAACCATCGGTACTGACCACGACAAACGCATCGTCGATGCGGTTGGCGGCGAACACCTGCTGATCCATCCACACCAGCGAGCCACTGGCATCGGCCCAACGGGTTTCGGCGTCCGAGGTACCATAAACCCCGGCCTGCAACTGCACCGATTGCAGACGCCAGGTCACGTCAGCCTGACGGTAATCGGCGCCGTCCCCCTTGGCGTAACCCAGATTGAAGCCCACCCCGCCCTCGGATGGCACCGCGCGGCTGTAGTTGATCCGCTGCTGGGTCTGCCCGGTCTTGCTGCGTTCACTGCTGATCGCCAGGCTGCCACGCAAGTCAAACGGAATCACCAGTTGCGCCTGCACCGCCCAGTTGCTGTCGCCGATCTCGCGGTTGGCAGACAGGTAGAAACTGCTGTTGCGCCACAGCGGTTTGCTCCAGCTCAGATTGAGCAGGCGCGTGCGCGAATCGTCAGCCGCGCGCACATCGAAATACCCGGCACCGAGGCTGCCCCAGCGCTCGAGATTGAGGCTCAGGGTGGCCTGTTCGCTGCGGCGGCTGAGGCTGATGTAGGGGCTGTCGACCACGGTCAGGTCGGCGTATTGATCGTGCCGTTGCAGGCGTTGATAAGAAAAACTGAAGCGCTGGTTGCTGTACTGGTAACCCAGGCTCAACTGCTGGCCACCGTCGCCCTCGAAACGGCTCTGGCTGATCGCACTGTTGAGCACGCCGAAATTGCCGAGCCGCAGGTTCCCCCCGAGCCCTGCGAGGGTCAGGCTATCAGCGGCTTCGGCGTGGCTCTCGAGGGTGAAAGTGTCGCTGACGCCATAACGCAGGCTGCCAGAGGTCACGCCCGGCCCGTAACTGAAATCCTTCAGGGCGTAATCGCGACGCAACGTACCGGCGGCCACGGAAAAATCACTCAAACCCTTTTGCAGCAAACTGCTGGTGACATAGAACGGCACTGTGGTCGAAACCTGCCGACCCAGCGCATCCGTAGTCACAACCACCGCTTCGCCAGCGCCATTGATGAACGGAATGTTGGTCAGCGTATACGGCCCAGGTTGCAGGTCGGCGCTGCTGGATTTGTAGCCATTGATAAACAGATCCACCGAGGACGGCACCGCCGCTTCGCCGGCAAACTGCGGCAGTGGATAGGTGACCAGATCCGGGCGCACCGCGAAGTCCCGGGAGAACTGCACGCCGCCCAGCCGAACCGAACTGCTCCATGGCAACGCGCCGCTGATCACGTCGCCGGCTTCGTAGGTGAGCATTCGCTCATCATCGGAGTAACGCCACGTGGTGTCATAACGCAGGTAGCCGTTGTTCAGCGTACTGAGCGAATCACCGGACAAGGTGCGCCGATACTGCCCGGTATTGGACAAGGTGCCCCAACTGTCGAACAGCCGCACTTCATTCCAGGCCGCCAGATACGTGCCGGCATCGTCGGTGTCGTTGAGGTACAGGTCATAGTTGAATAGCGCGCCGAAACTGCTCAATGCCGGGGTTCGTGGATAAGCCTGGCGATTGCCGATCAATTGCTCCGGCAGCCAGTCCGGCGGTACGTCGAGAAGCAAGCGCTGACCGACGCTGTCGTAATCGCTGTGCAGCCCCGGCAGACCGTCGAGGTCGACTTCTACGCCGAGGTTATCGGGCAGTTTCATACCGGTTTCGCGCAACGCCGTGGCCGGCAGATACAGTCGCCCACCGCGCTGCTCCACCGCCACCACGCGGCCGGTATTCATCTGGTTGACCACCAGTTCCAGAAACAACTGTGCATCACTTACGGCCTCCATGCCGCTGGGCGGTGGCGGCAGCTCGCCGGCCCCGGTTGGTTGAACGAACACCAGGCAACAAGCGCCGGTCATGAGCCACAACGGACGCTGAATACGGCGAGCCCATCCTGAGCTCATACGCGCTTTACGTCCGTCAATGGACTCAATCCTCCTGATACTGCTTTAACCGACGCCAGCTATTGGGACTCGAATCCTCAGCGTGCCGGGGTGATGCTCTGCACTTGGGGCGCGCCATTGACCCGCACCTGCAACGCCGAATCACCGGCCAGCGAACCCGGTGCCGGCCAGCGCATCACCGCCCCCGGCAGCACATAACCCAGCAGGCCTTCAGCCACAGGTTTGCTCTGTCCACCCTGTTTGATAGCCACGTCGGTCAGCCGCGCATGGACCGCACCCTGATTGCGCACTTCCACATAAGGCCGGCCGTCGACCGCCACTGTGCGCCAGCTCAATTGCGGCAGGCCGATGCCTTTGGGATCACGTGGGCGCGTGCTGTCCTCTTTGCTCCACAGCCCCGCACCGTAGGCAAACAGCGGGACCGAGTAACGCATCTGGAAACGAATGGCCGCCGCCGTTTTGCCACCGTCAGCGGAGGCCGGTTGTGCAGAAGGGATTTCGTCGATGATGATGCGGTAGGCCAGTTCCTGCCCCGGGGGTACGTCTTTGGTTCGGGTCAGGCGCACCAATTGCTTTTGCCCCGGTTCGATCTTCGCCACCGGCGGACTGCCAATCACGTCGCGCTGATTCTGGTACTGCTCTGCAAAACCGTTCTGGCTCCAGGCGAAGACGCGAATCTGCAGATTCGCGGTTTCATTGCCACGGTTTTCCAGCCACAACGCGCTGGCCTGTTGGTCGGCCTCAAGCACCGGATCAATCGGCCAGATCAATACCGAACTGGCCGCCTGCGTATGGCCTGCTGCGAACATGGCCAGCGCCAACATTGCGTTCTGAATGAACAAGTGCCGAGATGTAACTGACCCCATAAAACCGCTCCCTGTCGAACAACCTTCGCCTCACCACGACAGCTGCACCTGCAGCACGTCGCTGTACGTCCCCCCAGGCTGATTGCCCGGCAATTGCACCTGACCGTAAATCGGCAGGCTGATGTTGTTCGCATCGCTGTAGGCCACCGCTACGCTCTGGCCGATGCCCAGGCTCTGGCTGTACGCGGCATCGCGAAACAGCGAATACGCCACCCGCGCACTTCCACTGTTGACCTGCATGTGCCGGCCACTGCTGTTGTACTGGCCGCCATCGACGCTCATGTTCAATGTCACCCCCGGCGTGCATTGCAATTGCACGCCACCGGTCAACGCGACCTGCACCGTGCCGGTGGCCAGGGCTGAACGCGAGCCGAAATTCAGCCCTCCATAGTTCGACACCCCACCCACCACCAGACACCCCGCCGTGACCGTGGCGCTGACCTGGAAGCTCTGACTCGTCGCCGCCGTCAGCGGCAGCGGCGCACTGCCCGCACAAAGCAGGAGCAGCGCGATGCAGCCATGCCGGCGCATGGCATCAGAACGTCAGTTCAACAGCGACAGTGTCGGTGTAGGTCCCTGCCGGTAAACCGGCCTTGCCCACTGCCTGACCATAGATGTTCACCGTTTGTGCTACGCCAGTGCTGGCGGCCAGATTGATCGTGCCGTCAATCGCCAACAGCTGCGAATGCCCGGCATCGGTGTACAAGTCGTACGGCACGTAGTTAGCGACACCGTCGTACAGCGCGCGCGTGCCGCCCGGGGACATGCCGTCATGGGAGCCGGCACGAACCTTCACCGTCGGCGTGGTGCCGCTGGAACAGAGAATCGACAGCGCCCCGCCGCCACCACCCAGCACTTGCCCGGTGGCAGTGGTGAACAGGCTGTTGGCAGTGCCGAAGTTCAAGGCACCGAAGTTCAGACCGGTGGAGCCGCCAGCGCCGTTGACCTGACAGCTGCTGATCAGGATCAGGCTGGAGGTGATCTGGCCGGTGACAGTGGTGGCGGCATGGGCACTGGAAACCAGCGTCAGGCCGAGCAGCGACAAACCTATCCTTGATGCAAACGTACGCATGGTGTCCGTCCTCTACGGGGTTACCAGTCGAGCGTCACCGTCAGGGTGTCGGTATAGACCCCTGCCGGAACCGCGCGGGTATTCGCCACCACCGAGCCAAATACCGGAATGGGTATCTGTGCACCGCTGGTGACAGCGAAATTGTGTTGTTGGCCGATGCTGTAGCTTTGGTTGCCGGAGGCATCGAGAAACAGCTGATAAGGGATGGTCTGGCGGCCGTTGCTCAGGCGCCGGGTATTGCCGTCACCATGGGCGCCACCGTCGATGGTGACGGTGAAACCGGTGACCGAAGGGTTGCACGCGACGTTGAGTTTGCCGCTGCTGTCGCTGTCGAGGCTAGCGTTGATCGGCGCGTTCCAGGTCGGGCCCTGAAGGCCGAAATCAAGCTTGCCAAAATCGCTGACCGGGCTGGAGGGATTGCTGGTGTTGGTCACTTCACAGCCGGCAATCAGGATCAGCCGCGCATGAATCTGCCCGCTCACCGCCGCTTGCGCGTCGTCAGCGAGTAATGCGAGCGTACCTGCCGCCACGACCACCCAGTGCTTGCCTGCCATTTCGCCCTTCCCTGCTCCCTGAGGATGACTCAACCACCGCGCTCATCATTGAACGCCTTCCCTGCGCAACCCGAATCCGGTGGATTGCCGACTAAAACCCTGCGATCACCAGGTGACCGTCACCTTGACCAGATCCGAGTAACGGCTGACCCGCGGCACTTGCGCCAAACGCTCGATCCGCGCGTACAAGGGCAATTCCACTGTGCCGCTGTCCGGCACTCGACCGCTGACCGGTACATCCACCACCAACGGCACGCGCCGCGCGGCGTCCTGATACAACCGGTAAGGAATCGGCTTGCTGCCCGCATCGCCAACCATGTAACGCACTTCGCCGACACCGCCGTGCAAACCGCCATCGACGCGCATCTGATACGGCGTGTCCGGATTGCACTCCAGACGCGGCAGCCGCTGATTGGTCAGCGCCGCCGCCAGTGGCCCTGCCGGATCGTCGAGACGCGCTGTGCTGCCGAAGTCGAGCACACCCAGTTGCTCGATACCGGCCTCGCGCTGCTGGCCGATCAACTGGCAGCCGCGCTGCACATCGACCCGTACTTCGACCTGAAGATCCGTCGCGTATGCGGGTGCAACAAGCGCACCCAGCAGTCCCATGACCACACGTGCATTCACTGTCCCATTCCTTGTCAGGGATCGCCCGAAGGTCGTTAATGTGTTTCAGATTAGCAACGGACGACGATTGCGCCAGTCGATTGGATCCACGGATAGTCGGGGATATGTTTCGAAAGGTTGGCAGCACGTCGGATCCTGTCGCTGAAAATAGCTGTACGAACCGCACAATATTGTTCAATGACCGCCCACTCTCGACCGGCTGCGGTGGAAGGCTGACTCCGCGTCTGGTTACACTACGCCGCCGCGCTCCCGGGAGCCGGTTTGACGAACACGGAGTGACCGCAGAGTGCCCGCCCAGCCGCCGAAACGATCGCCACTGACCCAGCGCTGGCTGGCGTTGCGCCGTTTGTTCGGCAAAGGTCTGCCTGCCAGCGCAGGCCATGACGCCAGTGCCCGGTCGATCCGCGATTACTTCCGCCACAAGGCTCACGGCCAGGGTTACACCCTCAGCCAGAGCCAGCAGCGCGTGATCGACTGCATGGCGCAGCAGGCCAGTCTGCTGTTCGGTGCATCACGGCAGACGCCGCCGAGTCTGTACCTGTACGGCGCCGTCGGGCGCGGCAAGAGTTGGTTGCTCGATGGTTTCTTCCAGGCGCTGCCGATCACGCAGAAACGCCGCCTGCATTTCCATGAGTTCTTCGCGCAACTGCACCAGGGCATGTTCCGTCATCGCCAGCAGGACGATGCCCTCACCCTCACGCTCGATGAACTGCTGCACGACTGTCGGGTGCTGTGTTTCGACGAGTTTCATGTGCATGACATTGGCGATGCGATGCTCATCACACGGCTGTTCAAGGCGTTGTTCCAACGCGGGATTTTGTTGTTGGTGACATCCAACTATCAGCCGGAAGGCTTGCTGCCCAACCCGCTCTATCACGCTCGTTTCAAACCGGTGATCGAGCTGATCAACTCACGCATGCAGGTTATGGAAGTGGGTGGGGCTCACGACTATCGAAGTCTGGCGCGCAACCATTTGCATCAGGTATTCACCCAAGGCCATTACGTGTGGCCAGCCACGCCAGCCCAGCGCCAGGCCCTCAACCTGCCGCCCGAAGATGCGCCGCCCCTGTCGTTAGCGGTTGGCACCCGACACTTTCAGGCACGCCTGTGCGAGGAGCGGCGTGTTGGCTTTACCTTCAATGACCTATGCGAACAGCCAACGGCGGTGATGGATTTTCTGGAAATGTGTCGGCGATTCGATCAATGGGTCATCGATGACTTGCCCGAACTCGCCGAATGCTCGATCGCCGCGCAACAGCGCTTCATCAACCTGATCGACGTGCTGTACGACCAGGACAAACACCTGACGCTGCTCGGTAGGCTGCCGCTGGGCGAAAGCCTGGCGGGCAACGCTATCGACCTGGCCCGCACGCGGAGTCGGTTGGGACAGTTGCAAGAAGTGCACGCCTGATAACGTTCCAAAGATCTGGAGCAGCCTGCAACTACAGCTTTGCCGCTATCATGTCGCCCATTCCCAGCGACCCCTCTATTGCGAAGACTTTCATGCACACCCTTGCTCAATTGCGCGCCGGCGAACTGTCGGGCATCACGCGGCTGGATCTGTCCTGCGGCCTGACCGAATTCCCGCCGGAGATCTTCGATCTGGCCGAAACGCTGGAGGTGCTCAACCTCAGCGGCAACGCCTTGAGCAGCCTGCCGGATGATTTGCATCGGCTGACCCGCCTGCGCGTGCTTTTCTGCTCCGACAACCAGTTCAGTGAACTGCCCGCTTGCCTCGGCCAATGCACCGCGCTGACGATGATCGGCTTCAAGGCCAACCACATTGTCGATGTGCCCGGTGCCGCCCTGCCACCGCAGCTGCGCTGGCTGATCCTGACCGACAACTGCATCGAAACCCTGCCAAATGAACTGGGCGAACGTCCTTACTTGCAGAAACTCATGCTGGCGGGCAATCAGTTGCAATCGCTGCCGCAATCCCTGGGCAACTGCCATCGACTGGAACTGATCCGCATCGCCGCCAACCGCCTGACCGAGTTACCGCAGTTTCTGCTGACGCTGCCGAGCCTGACGTGGCTGGCCTACGCCGGTAATCCGCTGGAAACCGAAGCCGACGCCGCCGCCCTTGAAGCCACGCCGCAGATCGACTGGTCGGCGTTGCGTCTGGAGCAACAACTCGGTGAAGGCGCCTCCGGGGTGATTTTCCGGGCGATCTGGCAGCGCGCCGATGGCTCGGCGCAACCGGTCGCGGTCAAGCTGTACAAAGGCGAGATGACCAGCGACGGTTCGCCGCTGCACGAAATGAACGCCTGCATCACCGCCGGATTGCACTCGAATCTGATCCGGGTGGAAGGCCGTATCACTGGCCACCCCGACGGACAGCAGGGGCTGGTGATGCAGTTGATTGACCCGAGTTTCCTCAATCTGGCGGCTTTGCCGAGCCTGGCCTCCTGCTCACGGGACGTGTATGCCGATAATTGCCGGTTCAGCGCCGATGTGGCGCTGCGCATTGCCAAGGGCATCGCTTCGGCAGCCGAGCATCTGCATCAGCAAGGCATCACCCACGGCGATCTCTACGGGCACAACATTCTGTTGAACGATCAGGGCGACTGTTTATTGGGGGACTTCGGTGCGGCGTCTTTCCATGCCACAACGGACAACTTCGAAACCCGCGCGCTGCAACGCATTGAAGTGCGGGCGTTCGGGATTTTGCTTGGAGAATTGCTGGCGCGCATCGACTCGGGGTTAAGTGATGATCGCCGTGGGGTACTGGAAGAACTGCAGCGGCGCTGCTGTCAGGCGGATGTGCTGGGGCGGCCGGGGTTCAGTGAAGTGATTGAGGTACTGGAAAAGCAGTGACCGCTACGCGGTCAATCGCCAGCAGGCTGGCTCCCACATTGGAATGCATTTCAACTGTGGGAGTGAGCCTGCTCGCGATGAGGGCATCACTGACGAAGCAAATCAGCCAGCCAGACCGACAAACATATCCTGCACGTCATCATGGTTGTCGAGGCCTTCCAGGAACGCTTCAACCTCAGCCATCTGCTCATCGCTCAAACCGCTGACCGGATTTTTCGGCTGGTAGCCAAGCTTGGCCGACAGCACGGTGAAACCTTGTTCCGGCAGGGCTTTCTGCACCGAATCCAGATCGGTCGGATCAGTCAGGAACAGGGTTGCGCCCTCTTCACCTTCTTCAAAATCCTGAGCACCGGCTTCGATCGCGGCCATTTCCGGATCGGCGTCCGGGGTGTCCGGCGAGGCTTCGATCATGCCCACATGGTTGAAGTCCCACGCCACGGAACCGGAAGCGCCCAGTTGGCCCTTGCGGAATGCCACGCGGATTTCCGCGACGGTGCGGTTGATGTTGTCGGTGACGCACTCGACGATCAGCGGCACCTGGTGCGGGGCGAAACCTTCGTAGGTCACGCGATGGTATTGCACGGTTTCGCCCAGCAGACCGGCGCCTTTCTTGATGGCGCGATCCAGGGTCTCCTTCGGCATCGAGGCTTTCTTGGCCTGTTCGACCACCAGACGCAGGTGTGCGTTGGTGGTGGTATCGGCACCGTTGCGAGCAGCAATGGTGATTTCTTTCACCAGTTTGCCGAAGATTTTGCCCTTGGCGTTGGCTGCCGCTTCTTTGTGTTTAACCTTCCACTGTGCGCCCATTACTCACTCTCTTGATCTGTGGCGCCGAGACATCTATTGGCCGACGCGTGGCGGCAAGTTTATACGGCCTAAAGTCGGCAATCGACCAAAAAAATCCAATGCGGAATCGACTTCTTCACCAGTGCTTGTAGGGCAATTCTGAAAAACGCCTTTGACATGACCATTCAGCGCTGGGGTTTCGTACCCTCTGAGGCCCGTATTGCCTGACAGAGCCTGTTCGAATGCTCAATGACAAGGAAAGTCCGTTCACCCTTACCCTGACCGCCAGCGGGTTATGCCTGCCGGTGCTGCGTTTCAAAGGCGAGGAAGCGCTTAACCAGCCCTACCGTTTCGACATTGAGCTGATCGGTCTGGCACCCGCCGTGGCGCCAGGCACGCTGTTGCAGCAACCGGCATTTCTGCGCCTGGACGATCATCACGGGGTTCACGGCATCATCCACAGCGCCAGTTGCGAACATCGCGGAACGCACCGGATCGGCTATCGCCTGATAGTGGTGCCCCACCTGCAAAGCCTGGCCCGGCGGAGTAATCGGCGCGTGTTCGTGCAACTGAGCGTGCCGCAGATTCTCCAGCAGTTGCTCACTGAAAATGCGCTGCCCGGCGATAGCTACCGGATTGAAATGACCGTGGGGCAATACCCGGTGCGGCCGTTCTGCATCCAGTTCGAGGAAAGCGATCTGGCGCTGCTGCACAGACTTTGCGAAGAGGAAGGCATCCACTATCACTTCGAACACCGGCCCGACGGTCACGTTGTGGTGTTTGCCGATGACAGCCTCAGCCTGCCGCAAGAACCGGCGCTGCTGCCGTTCAAGGCTGATGAGCAAGCGCCCTCGCCCACTATCAGTGAGCTGTTCCAGCATCACCACGCCGCGCCGATTCCGACGCTCCACGCCGTACGCAATCGAGGGCAGCAAACTCTCGGCGAAGATGCCGCCAATCAGACCCCGTCAAATCCACCCACACCGCTACCCTCGCTGGAGCAGCGCTACAGTGAACAGCGCAGTCGTCGGCATCTGGAGCGACAACGTTGCCAGCATCGCTCGATCAATGGACGCAGCGACTGTATCGGCTTGCTCAGTGGGCATTTGTTGCAGGTGACGGAGCATCCGATCAGCCACTTCAACGAGCAATGGCGAATCACCTCCATCCGCCATCATGGACAACATCCATCGATCCTTGACCCTACCCCGTCGGTGCACCGTTATTACAACGATTTCAGCGCCCAGCCCTGGTCCACCGACTTTCGCCCACCGCTCAAACAACGGCGCCCGAGTGTCGCCGGCTATCATCTGGCGGAGGTCATTGGCACGCTGGGGCAAACTGCGCGGTTCGACGAACTCGGCCGGATCGCCGTCAGACTGTGGCCCTCGGAACCATCACAAACCACCGACACCGAAGCGATCTGGCTGCCGATCGCCATGACCCGAGCCAATGGCCGAATAAGGCCTGATGAGTTGCCCGGCGCCGGCAGCGAAGTATGGGTGAGCTTCCTCGACAGCGATCCCGACCGACCGATTCTGTGCCTGGGCTACACCCGCAATCCCAAACCCCGGGCAACACAACCCGCGTCCGACAGCGGTTTGTTGCTCGACTGGTTGCTCAATCGCGCGACATAACCTGTAGGAGCTGTCGAGTGAAACGAGGCTGCGATTTTTTGGTTTTGCTTTTAACCATCAAGATCAAAAGACCGCAGCCTTCGGCAGCTCCAGAGGTAAGTGGTGTGCTCAGCCTTTGTCCGCCTTGCCCGCCGCCGCAGCAAATTTTGCCAGGCGCACGTCCAGATGCCGGGGCCGGCGCCCGTGGTCTTCGGCGCGCTCCTTGCGGCGGATGGCGTTGCGCACCATCAACGATCCGAGATAGCGGATCGGCTCCGGCGGGAAGTAACCCAGCGGCCCATTGACCAGTGGCGAGCGCGTCCAAGGGTTATCCAGCCCTTGCACCAAGGAGGCGAGAATCTGCCCGCCCATGTGACACGGCCCCACGCCGCTGCCGGAATACCCAAAACCGTAAAACACATTACCGCTGTTGCTCATCTGGCCGAAAAACGGCAGACCAGTCACCGAGCGATCGGACGGCCCGTTCCAGGTTGCATCGACTTTGACATCAGCGAACACCGGAAAGAAATCGCCAAGACTGCGCTTGAGCAATCCGGCATACGGCGATGGCTGATCGAATACCGGCAGCATCCGCCCGCCAAAGGCAAATGTATTGCCGCCCTTGCCGAGCATGATCCGGCCGTCGGGAGTGTTGTGGTAGTAGTGCACGAAAATCCGCGAATCGAGCACGGTGACGCCACTGGTCAAACCGATTTCCTGCAGCAGATCCGGGCGCGGCTCGGTGATCAGCATGTCGCTGGAAACGATCGCCACGCTGCGCTCGAACTGTGGAAACGCGCGGGCCATCCACGCGTTCATTGCCAGCACCACGCGGTCGGCGATCACGCTACCGTTCGCGGTGTGAATACGCGCTGGGCGGCCCTCCTCCAAACCGGTCATTGCGGTGTTTTCGTGGATCTTCACCCCAAGTTGCAACGCCACCCGCCGTAACCCGCGCACCAGTTTGCCCGGTTGCACACTGGCGGCAGCCGGGGAAAACCAGCCTTCCAGATGCTTGCTCGACCCGGCCATGCGTTGTACATCCGCCACCGGGCGCTGGCTGAACGAGTTGATGCCGTTGCGCTCCAGCGCCGCGATCACGGCGTCGGTCGAGCCGACCTGCGCGCGGTTGGTGGCGGTGTAAAGCGTGCCGTCGAGGCGGTAATCGGCATCGACGCCAAATTGCTCGCAGAACTCGCCGATGGCGTGGATGCTGCGCTCCGATTCCTTGACCAGCCGCACCGCTTCTTCGACGCCGAACAAGCGCTCGAGGGTGAAGTACTTGGCCGACCACGACAGCGCGCAACCGCCGTTTCGCCCACTGGCGCCAGCGCCACAGATGTCGGCTTCGATCAACAACACATCGAGTTCGGGGTTCTGTTGCTTGAGCATGATCGCCGTCCACAACCCGGTGTAACCGCCGCCGACAATGCACACGTCACTGCGCACTTCGCCTTGCAGCGGCGGGCAAGTTGCGGACGCATCGGCCTGCAAGGCCTGCTCCAGCCAAAACGGTCTCATGGGATTCTCCAGTCAGTTGGCCACGACACAGCCTGCCGCGAACGCCGCAGCAGGCCGCGAGGCAAAGGGTTTCAGGAACGCAGAGGTTTGATCGTCAACGGGCAATTGGGGATGGACGCGCGCGGCTCCATCACGCCGACCGGACGGCTGTTCCAATGCGGGATCAGCACCAGCGCCGAGAACAGCGCGCAACCGGCGAAGACGATGAACACCGTCACCGTATCGAAATAACCCGGCAGCAAACCGCCGAGCACCGCGCCGACCGAGCCGCAGCCGTTGACGAATCCGGCAGCGGTAGCGCCAGCCTTGGCTTTACCGAAGTCGATGGCGGCCGCGCCGCTGATCATCGAGTCCGGGCCATACAGGGTCAGGCCCATGACAAACAGCAGCGCCACCACCAGCAATACACTGCCGGTTTGCAAGGCGCCCATGAACAGCGCCAGGGTTACGGTCAGTGCCAGCAGACTGAGCACACAGGCCGGCATGCGCCGGGCGCCGAACAGTTTGTCCGAGGCCAAGCCGATCATGATCGGCCCGAGCAACCCGGCCAGTTCGAACGAGGTCGGAATGATCGCTGCCCCCACCTTGCCGACGCTGGGCATCTGCTCAAAGACAATCACCGGCCCCCACAGCAAAATCGCGTAACGCGCCGGTTTCAACATGAAGTAAGCCAGCCCCAGCACCAACACCGTGCGGTTGCGCAGGATCTCCTTCAGCGGCTCCCAAACGCTGAGTTTGCTGTTGGCTTCGATCTCTTCAGCACTCAGTTCAGGCTCCGGTTCCACCGCCGGCAGACCGACGTCTTCCGGTTTGTTGCGCTGGAAGATAAAGAACAACACCGCCACGACCGCAACCACCACCGCACTGGAAATAAACGCCGCGTGCCAGGTGCCCACCAGCGTGTACGCCCACCAACCGGCGAACGGCGACGCCACCAGACCGCCAAACGCATAGCAGGAACTCCACAACCCAAGCACTCGCCCACGTTGTGCGGAAGGGAAAAAACTGCCGAGGTTCTTGCACAACCCCGACCAACCGGTGGACTGCGCCAACCCCTGGATCAACATGCAGGTGGCGAAGATCGGCAACGTTGCAAAACTGCCCATCACCAGCGCCGCCGCAGCGGAAATCAGCAATCCGCCGAGCACCACGACCCTTGGGCCAAAGCTGTCGGCGAGCATGCCCCAAGTGAATTGGCCGATCGCGTAAGCCGCCAGATAGATGGCATCGAGATTGGCCATGGTCATTTTGTCGAGCATGAAGTTCGGGTCTTCACCGATGCCGAGTTTGGCCACCGAAAACGCTTTGCGGGTGAAGTAGAAAGCGGCGTACGCGAGCCAGGTAATAGCGAAAATCTGCATGCGCCAACGCGCAATGGTGCCGATGTGCTTGTTCATTGTGGTTCTGACCTCAGGGTGTGAGTGTGCCGGCAGAATCGTTAAGTAAACGCCTGTGTTTTTTATTGTTGAGCACTGCGATATCACCCCATCCCTAAAGCGATACCGGTCAGATGAGTCCTGCTGTTGCACGCACAGGCTCATCGCCAACGCTGCTGTCCGATCGGGCAGTCATCGATGGCGTGAGCGGATCAAAGCAATTACTGTTTAATAAATAAAATCGATTTATCGTATTTCACACATAAGCTCAGCTTGTTACTGGAGGCTACATGTCGGTGTCCCACGCCCAGCTCAAAGCCTTCCATGCCGTGGCCGTACATGGAAGCTTCACCAAAGCCGCCGAGCGGCTTTTCCTCACGCAACCGGCGATTTCCGACCAGGTGCGCAAACTCGAAGAACGCTTCGGCGTTTTATTGTTTCATCGCAATAAACGTTCCGTGCGTTTGACTGACCTCGGCGAACGCTTGCTGACGATTACTCAGCGCCTGTTTGTGATTGAAGCCGAAGCGCAGGAGCTGCTTCAGGAATCCCAGGCCTTGCAGACCGGCAGCCTGATTCTGGCGGTGGATGCGCCGGTGCATGTGCTGCCGCAGATTGCGCGGTTCTGCGAGCGATATCCGGGGATCAGCGTGAAGATCGAGACGGGCAACACCGATGAATCGCTGTTTCGGCTGTTCAACTATCAGGCCGATCTAGCGCTGCTGGGTCGGGATGTCAGTGATGAACGTTTGCTCAGCGTGCCGTTGCGCAACGATCCGATGGTGGCATTCGTTTCGCGCAATCATCCGTGGGCGGAGCGTGAATCGATTTGCCTGGCGGACCTCGACGACACGCCGCTGGTGTTGCGTGAACACGGTTCAGTGACGCGGCAGACACTGGAAGAGGAAATGGCCCGGGCCGGGTTTCGCATTCGCCCGGCGATTCAGGTTGAGGGGCGGGAAGCGGCGCGGGAAGCAGTGGTGGTGGGGATTGGTGTGGGGGTTGTTTCGGCGGCGGAGTTTGGCGCGGATTCGCGGGTATGCGCGTTGCCGATTACCGATTGCACCCGGCGGCTCACTGAAACACTGGTGTGTTTGCGTGAGCAGAGTTCGCGGCGGGTGGTCGCGACGTTTCTCGATATGGTTCGCGAAAGTCTTGTGTAGCCAGTGATGGCCCTATCGCTGGCAAGCCAGCGATGAGTGCGTCGCGGTGTATCAGACTGGCGCCAAGCCAAAGAACGCCTGAATCAACCGCAACTCCCGCCGCCGCTCCATGCAGCCAATCATGTGCCGGTTCACGAGCCCCTCGCCGACAATCGGAATCGCCACCACTCGCGGGTCATGGCTGACCTCCACCGACGACACCACGCCAACCCCCAACTGCGCCGCTACGGCCTCCGTCACCGCTTCGCGGCTGTCCAGTTCGAGCAGCACACGCGGATGGATCGACGCCTGCGCACACGCCTGATCAAACGTGCGCCGGGTAATCGAACTCGGCTCGCGCAGCACCATGATCACCTGATCAAGTTCCTTGAGCTTCACCTCTGCGACGCGCTCTGCCCAAGGGTGTCCGGCCGGCACCAGCGCGCAAATCCGAGATTCATTCAGTGCTTGCAGATGCAGTCCCTTGCGCGGCTCGACTTCAGTCAGCACCGCGACATCGGCGTGCTCCGATAACAGTGCGGCGAGGGTTTCCTGCGCATTGCCCAGACGCAGATTCACGGTAATCCCCGGATACCGCGCGCGCAGGCTGGCGAGCATCGGCATGACCATGTGCGGCCCATCAGCCGCCACTTCCAGGCGCCCAGTGAGCAGCTGACGGTTGGCTTCGAGCATCGTCTGCGCTTCTTCCGCCAGACCGAACATGGCCCGGGTGATCGCTGCGAGTTTGGTGCCCTCCTCGGTCAGTTCCACCCGTCGCGCGGTGCGCCGCAACAGGGTGATCTGGTAGTGCTCCTCCAGCGCCTTGATGTGCCCGGTGACCGCCGGCTGGCTGATGAACAACCGCGCGGCGGCGCGGGTGAAGCTGCCTTCACGGGCGACGGCGTCGAAGGCGCGCAGTTGGAACAAGTTCATGAATAAGCCTCACTGATGGCTGGCATAACAACAAACAATTTGATTGATGCAACGGCGAATTGCAACGTATGCCCCGTAGCTTCATCCCACAGCGCTTTCCGAGGACACACGAATGAGTATTGCCGAACCCATCCTGCTCACTCCCGGCCCGTTGACCACTTCGGCCCGCACCCGCCAGGCGATGATGGTCGACTGGGGGTCATGGGATGACCGCTTCAACCAACTGACCGCCAGCCTCTGCGAGCAATTGCTGGCGATTCTCAACGGCGCCGCCACTCACCATTGCGTGCCGTTGCAGGGCAGTGGAACCTTTGCGGTCGAAGCGGCCATCGGCACTCTCGTACCCCGCGACGGCAAGGTGCTGGTGCTGATCAACGGTGCCTACGGCAAGCGTCTGGCGAAAATCTGCGAAGTGCTCGGCCGTTCGTTCAGCACTTTCGAAACCGCTGAAGATGAACCGACTACTGCTGCCGACGTTGATCGTCTGCTGCGCGCCGACAGTGATATCACCCACGTCGCGCTGATCCACTGCGAAACCAGCACCGGCATCCTCAATCCGTTGCCGGAAATTGCCCAGGTTATCGAGCAACACGGCAAACGCCTGATCATCGATGCCATGAGTTCCTTCGGTGCCTTGCCGGTGGATGCGCAGCAAGTGCCTTTCGACGCACTGATCGCAGCGTCTGGCAAATGCCTGGAAGGTGTGCCGGGGATGGGTTTTGTCTTCGCTCGTAAAGAGTCGTTGGCCGCTGCCGCCGGTAATTCGCAGTCGCTGGCGATGGATCTGTTCGACCAGCACACCTACATGCAGAAGACCGGCCAGTGGCGCTTCACCCCGCCGACCCACGTGGTCGCGGCGCTGCACGAAGCCTTGCTGCAATACAACGAAGAAGGTGGCCTGCCGGCGCGGCATGCGCGCTACGCCGCCAACTGTCAGGCGCTGATGGAAGAGATGGCCAAACTCGGTTTGCGCAGCTTCCTACCGGCAGCGATTCAGGCGCCGATCATCGCCACGTTCCACGCGCCGACCGATCCTCGTTATCAGTTCAAGGACTTCTACGAACGGGTCAAGGCCAAGGGTTACATCCTCTACCCCGGCAAACTGACCCAGGTCGAAACTTTCCGCGTCGGCTGCATCGGCCACGTCAGCCCGGCGCAGATGCGCGAAGCGGTCGCGGCGGTAGGTGAAGTGCTGCGCGAGATGGAAGTCCTCGAAATCTGATTCACCACAAATCCCACATTTTGAATTGCATTGCCAACTCAGGAATTTTCGCCATGAACTACACCAATCCAACCAAACTGCAAGCCGCCATCCTCGACTGGGCCGGCACCGTGGTCGACTTCGGTTCTTTCGCCCCGACACAGATCTTCGTCGAAGCGTTCGCCGAGTTCGACGTCCAGGTCTCCATCGAAGAAGCCCGTGGGCCGATGGGCATGGGCAAGTGGGATCACATCCGCACCCTGTGCGATCAGCCGCAGGTCGCCGAGCGGTATCGCAAGGTGTTCGGCCGCACCCCGACCGACGATGACGTCACCGCGATCTACAACCGTTTCATGCCGTTGCAGATCGAGAAGATCGCCGAACACTCGGCGCTGATTCCCGGCGCCCTGGAAACCATCGCCAACCTGCGCCAGCAAGGGATCAAGATCGGCTCCTGCTCCGGCTACCCGAAACCGGTGATGGATAAAGTCGTGGAACTGGCCGCCACCAATGGCTACGTCGCCGACCACGTGGTCGCCACCGACGAAGTGCCAAATGGCCGCCCATGGCCAGCCCAGGCACTGGCCAACGTGATCGCGCTGGGCATCGATGATGTCGGCGCTTGCGTGAAGATCGACGACACCGTGCCGGGCATTCTTGAGGGCCGTCGCGCCGGGATGTGGACGGTTGCGCTGATCTGCTCGGGCAACGCGCTGGGTCTGGATTACGAAGGGTTCCGTGCATTGGGCAGCGATGAGCTGGCCAGCGAACGCATGCGCATCCACGCGCTGTTCGAAAGTTCGCGCCCGCACTACATGATCGACACCATCACTGATCTGCCGGAAGTGATTGCCGACATCAACAAGCGTCTGGCCAATGGTGAGATGCCGCAGTCGAGCTGATCTGCCCCGCGCCGTATGAAAAAACGCCCCTGTCTTAGCGACAGGGGCGTTTTTTTGGCTGCACCTTGATTCAGCGCATTGAAAGACCGATCAGCCTCAGGCAAATCCGTCAAAGCGGATTACAGTTAAAACATGCCGTCGCCCAAGAACGGCCCGTTTCGACCCTGATCTGTGAGGAAACACCGTATGCCGTGGACAAGTTCCGAATCTCGCTACAGCACCGTATCGGTCCTGCTGCACTGGTTGATGCTGGTGTTGTTGGTGCTGGTCTACGCCAGCATGGAATTTCGTGGTCTGTTCCCCAAGGGCAGTGGCGGACGCACGCTGATCAAAGAAGCCCACTACATGCTGGGCCTGACTGTGTTCGTGCTGGTGTGGTTTCGCCTGCTGGCCCGCAGCGTCGGCGCGGCGCCAAAAATCTTCCCGGCTTCGCCGCAATGGCAAACCCTGCTGGCGCGTTTGATGCACTGGGCGTTGTACTTGTTCATGATCGGCATGCCGATTCTCGGCTGGTTGATCACCAGCGCCGAGGGGCATCAGGTGATGTTCTATGGTTTCGATCTGCCACTGCTGGTAAGCGAGGACAAGGCGTTCGCCAAACAGGTTGAAGGCTGGCATGTGTTGATCGCCACGGCAGGTTACTGGCTGATCGGGCTGCATGCGCTGGCGGGGATTTATCACCATTACGTGGTGAGGGATAACACGTTGCTACGGATGATGCCAAAACGGGCGGATCGCTGATTGTCCGGAATGGAAACACCATCGTGGTGAGGGGATTTATCCCCGACGGGTTGCGAAGCAACCCCATCAAGCCGCGGGACTGCCAAGCAGTCCATCGGGGATAAATCCCCTCGCCACAGGGTGCTCGCTTCTACTCAGGAATTACGGTTGAAGCCTCGGCGTCCTTGGAGTCCGCCGGTATGCACGAAGATCAGTCGCGTGCCGCTGGCAAACCGGCCCGCTTCGACCTGCTGCTTGAGCGCCAGTAACGCCTTGCCGGTGTACAACGGCTCCAGCGGCACACCACTGAGCTGTTCGGTCTGTTCGATGAAGCCAAGCAATTGCGCATCGACCTTGGCGAAACCGCCTCGGCTGGCGTCGAGCAACTGGTAATCCGCTGTGGCCAAGCCTGCCTCGCGAACGATCGCCTCGACGTGTGGCGCGACCCCGTGATCGTCAGGCACGGCCAACGCGCCGTACACCGGACGCTCGCCGGCCTCGACCAGCGCCAGCCCAGCCAACGTCGTCCCCGTGCCGCAAGCCAGCCACCAACCGTGGTAATCGATCCAGCCCAGATCGCTCAACTGCGCATCGACCTGAACCTTCAGTGCTGCGCAGCCCAGTGCTCCAGGCAATCCCCCACCGCCCTCCGGCACCGCATGCAGCGTCGGATATTGCGCCTGCCACGGCAGCCAGAAACCCGGTTCATGCCGCGCCCGATAGCCGCCATAACCCAGCCAATGCAGTTGCATGCCGAATGCTTGCAGATCCTTCACCGTCGGCGTTTCCTGCGGATGGCCACGCAACAGCCCCACGGTTTTGAACCCCAGACGCTTGCCCGCTGCGGCCAAGGCATGCAGATGATTGGAATGCGCCCCGCCGAGGCTGATGATGCCGTCGGCGCCTGCGTGGTCGGCGGCTTTGAGGTGTTCGACGAGTTTGAACCACTTGTTGCCGCTGATCAGTGGGTCGATCTGATCGAGGCGCAGGATCGCGACTTCGATGCCGGCGGTGGTGAGCCAGTCGAGTTGAAGAAGGTTGAGAGGGGCTTGGGGAAACATAAGCACGGCATGATCTGAAAAAGACCACAGTCTACCAGCCAACAATAAATCCTTTAACAGTTGCCACAGGCTGCGAGCTTGATCATTCCCACGCAGAGCGTGGGAATGATCAACAGTGGAGATGTGTGGTTTTAGAGTTCGGCGGCCAGACGCGAACCCTGATTGATTGCGCGCTTGGCATCCAGCTCCGCCGCCACGTCGGCACCGCCGATCAGGTGCACGTTCTGCCCGGCGGCCACCAGCCCGTCATGCAGTTCACGCAGCGGATCCTGCCCCGCGCAGATGACGATGTTGTCCACCGCCAGCAGCTGTGGCTCGCCGCTTTCGCCGATGCGGATATGCAGGCCTTCATCGTCGATGCTCAGGTATTCGACGCTGTTGAGCATCTGCACCTGCTTGTTCTTCAGCCCCGTGCGGTGAATCCAGCCGGTGGTCTTGCCCAGACCGTCGCCCACTTTGGTTTTCTTGCGCTGCAACAGGAACACTTCACGGGCCGGCGCATGCGGCGCTGGCTTGATCCCGGCCACACCACCACGGGCCTCAAGGTGGGTATCAATGCCCCACTCTTTCCAGAACGCGGCACGATCCAGACTGGTGGCCACCCCTTCATGCACAAGGAATTCCGACACGTCGAAACCGATACCGCCGGCACCGATCACCGCCACACGCTTGCCCACCGGTTTGCGCTCGAGGATCACATCCAGGTAGCTCAACACCTTGGCATTCTCGACGCCCGGAATCGCCGGCACACGCGGCGCAATGCCAGTAGCGAGGATGATCTCGTCGTAACCACCCTCAACCAGTTTGGCCACATCGACGCGGGTGTTCAGGCACACCTCGACGTGGGTGGTCTGCAACTTGCGCTTGAAGTAACGCAGGGTCTCGAAAAACTCTTCCTTGCCCGGCACGCGCTTGGCGATGTTGAACTGGCCACCGATTTCGCTGGCCGAATCGAACAGTGTCACTTGATGCCCGCGCTCGGCGGCCACGGTGGCAGCGGACAACCCGGCAGGCCCGGCGCCGACCACGGCGATCTTCTTGATTTGCTGCACCGGCAGATAATTGAGCTCGGTTTCGTGGCAGGCACGCGGGTTGACCAGGCAACTGGTGAGCTTGCCGCCGAAGGTGTGATCGAGACATGCCTGATTGCAGCCGATGCAGGTGTTGATTTCGTCGGCACGCCCTTCGGCAGCCTTGTTGACGAAGTCCGGGTCGGCAAGGAACGGCCGCGCCATCGAGACCATGTCGGCATCGCCTTCAGCGAGAATCTGCTCGGCGATTTCCGGCGTGTTGATACGGTTGGTGGTGATCAGCGGAATGCTCACCGAGCCGCGCAGCTTGGCCGTAACCTTGCTGAATGCCGCACGCGGCACCTTGGTGGCGATGGTCGGGATCCGCGCTTCATGCCAGCCGATGCCGGTGTTGATGATGGTCGCACCGGCCTGCTCGATGGCTTTGGCCAGGATGACGATTTCTTCCCATGTGCTGCCACCCTCGACCAGATCGAGCATCGACAGACGGAAAATGATGATGAAATTCGGCCCGACCGCTTCCCGGACGCGACGCACGATTTCTACCGGCAGGCGCATACGGTTTTCGTAGCTGCCACCCCAACGGTCTGTACGGTGGTTGGTGTGCGCGGCGAGGAACTGGTTAATGAAATACCCTTCCGAGCCCATGATCTCGACGCCGTCGTACTCGGCGGTTTGTGCCAGTACCGAGCAAGTGACGAAATCGCTGATCTGCTTCTCGATGCCTTCCTCGTCCAGCTCTTTGGGCTTGAACGGGTTGATCGGCGCCTGAATCGCGCTCGGCGCTACCTGTTTCGGACTGTAGGCATAACGGCCGGCGTGAAGGATCTGCATGCAGATCTTGCCGCCCGCCTCGTGCACCGCGCGGGTGACGATGCGGTGTTTGAGCGCTTCTTCCTCGGTGGTCAGCTTGGCCGCGCCGGAATACACACCGCCCTCGTCGTTCGGGCCGATCCCGCCGGTAACCATCAGGCCGACGCCGCCTCGGGCACGTTCGGCGAAGTACGCCGCCATGCGCTCGAAACCGCCCGGTTTCTCTTCCAGGCCAGTGTGCATCGAACCCATCAGGGTACGGTTGCGCAGCGTGGTGAATCCCAGGTCCAGCGGGGCCAGCAGGTGCGGGTAATGAGCGGCGGTCATCGGTAACTCCACAACGAGCAATCACGGAAAATTGCGGGAGCTCTGTGTCCCCCGTCAGTCATGTTCGACAGACTAAGAGTCGCAACGCTGTCACTCAATGACCGTAACTGACAAGTTAATGACCAAAATGCGCAGCGCCCCTTGGCAAGCGCGGACAGGCGCCCTACCCTAGTCGCCACACCCTGTACCCGGTTGTTGTTGGTTTTCATGCGCAAACTTCTGTACCTGTTTTTCTCCATGGCCATCGTGGCCGCCCTGACCACCTACGCCATGTGGGCGGCGGATCGGCCCGCCGGGCATTATCTGTCGGACCTGCGCATCAAACTCACGGTCGATGAGGGTACGCCCGGCGACCGTGGCAATCTGCTCGGCATCCAGCCCGAACTGTTTCCCACCGACTATCAAAGCTCAGAGCGCCTGCACCGCAAACTCGCCGCGTATTTGCAGCAAGCCCAGGATCAGGGCTTGTTGAATGACAAGACCGTGGTGGTGTTGCCGGAACATGTCGGCACCTGGCTGATGATCAGCGGCGAAAAAGACGAGCTATACCAGGCCCCGACCCTCGCCGAGGCGATGAACTGGATGGCCGCCAGCAATCCATTATTGTTCGCTCGCGCCTGGCTTGGCGCCAAAGGTAGCGATCGGCTGAACGACGCCCATCTGCGCATGAAATCGCGCGCCATGGCCAAGGATTACCAGGCGCTGTTCGGCGGTCTGGCCAAGGAATTCCATGTGACGCTGGTGGCCGGCTCCATCGTGTTGCCCGAGCCGAGCATCCGCGACGGCCAGCTCAAACCCGGCAGCGGTGCGCTCTACAACAGCAGCGTGGTCTTCGGTCGCGACGGTGCGCCGCTCGGCCAGCCGCAGCGGCAAATGCACCCGATCTTCGATCAACGTGAGGTCATTCAGGCCAGTGAACAGACAATCAACGTCGTCGACACCCCGGCCGGACGCCTCGGCGTGCTGATCGGCAGTGACAGCTGGTATCCGGACAACTACCGCAAACTCGACGAGCAAGGCGCGCAATTGATCGCGGTACCGGCGCAAGTGTTCGGACATGGCGCGTGGGATAAGCCGTGGCGTGGCTACAAGGGTTCGAGTACACCGAGCTCAGTCAGCCTCAAACCCGGTGAAGTCAGCGAAGGCCAAGCCTGGCATCGCCTGACCTTGACCGCGCAACCACCCAGCAGCCGCGCAATTGCCGGTATGAGCGTGTTCCTGCGCGGCCAGTTCTGGGACAAATCCAGTTCCGGGCAGAGCTTTCTCAGCAGCAACGGCCAGCAGTTCGCCGACGGCGACGCCCGTGGCGCACGCTTGCTGAATATCTGGTTGTAAGTGATGAAGCCGCTGCCGATGCGCCTCGGGGATCTGTCGGTGGGTTTCGTCCATAGCCTCGCCGATGCCGTCCGCAGCCATGGCGCCGATCCCCAGCCGTTACTGGAGCAGTACGGTCTGGATGCCGCTCGCTTGGCCGAGGCCGGGGCCCGGTTGTCGATTCCGCGTTATATGCGTTTGGGGCACAGTGCGATTCAACTCACGGAAGATCCGGCACTGGGCCTGCGCATGGGCCAGCTCAGCCGTTTGAGCCAAGCCGGATTGGCTGGCGTCACCGCATCGCAGGCGCCCACCGTGCGTGAGGCGGCACGTTGTTTGATTCGCTTCGAGCCGCTGTACGGCTCCAACTATCGCGGCCAGTCGAGCTTTCACGAAGACGCCAATGGCGCCTGGCTGCGCTTCTATTCGATCAGCCCGTACAACGCCTATAACCGCTTTGTGGTGGATTCGATCATCGCTGGATGGCTGCAGCAATTATCCAGCGTCAACCGCGAACCGCTGCGCGCCGAACGCATCGAAATCGAGTTCGAAGAGCCGGATTATCGTGAAGCCTACAACGCATTGGGAGATGGCCCGATCCAGTTCGGTGCCGAGCGCAACCAGTTGCGCTTGAGCCTGAATAGCCTCGCCCAGCGCAATCCGGAGCATTGCCCAAGCACGTGGAAGCATTTGATCGGGTTGTGTGAGCGGGAACTGGAACAACTGACCCGTACCCGCAGCCTGCGCGAACGCATCACGCAATTGCTTGGGCCGTTGCTTAATGGCGGCCGGGAACCCGACCTGGAAGAAGTGGCGGCGCGCCTGAAGCTGCCGACGTGGACCTTGCGGCGCAAACTGGCCGAGGAAGGCACACAGTTTCGCGCGATCCTCAATGACACTCGGCGTGATCTGGCGATGACCTACATTCGCGACACCGAACTGGCGTTCGGCGAAATCGCCTACCTGCTGGGCTTTGCCTCAGCCGAAGCATTCCAGCGCGCATTCAAACGCTGGAGCGGTCAGACACCCGGCGAGTTCCGCCGTAGTCATCGCAAAACTGCTTGAGGTTTTAAAGCTCGGTGGCGTCTTCTGCCGGCTCAGGCGAGTCGAGTTCATAAGCCTGGAATTCGAGCAGTTCTTCTTGATAGTCATCCATTGTGTAATCCCCCTACTGCTCTCTTCGATAATGTCCCGAGCATAACGTGCCCGTGTGAAGGAAAAATGAAACACGGCCTTCATGAATAAAACGTAGCAGGCGGTCAGGAATTTATCGCGGGGTTTTTGTCAGGGGAATGTAACGACATTTCACCTGTAGGAGCTGCCGAAGGCTGCGATCTTTTGATTTTTTTAAGATCAAGATCAAAAGATCGCAGCCTTCGGCAGCTCCTACAGGGAGCAGCGGTTTACTGGCCGGAGGCTGGCATCGCTGGAATCGGCTCGGACGGCGGCGGGATGTCCGTCGGATTGGCCGGTGGCGTGATGGTTTCTGTGGCCGGCGCAGGCTCTGCACTCGGCGCCGGTGTGATCGGCGTGGAATCCGCTGGCGGCGCAACCGGCTCTGAACTGACCGGTGCGGTCTCAACAGGTGCAGGTGCGGTCACCGCTGGTGCGGGTGCAGGAGCGGGCTCCGCCGCTGGAACCAAAGGCGCTGGAGCCGCTTTCGGCTCAGGCACGCCGAGATCGGTCTTCGGCTTCTCTTCGATATGCGCCGCTTTCTTCGTTTCTGCCGGCAGGAACTGCTCGACCAGCGTAAAGAAGCGCTCATAGAACTTTTGTGCCGTCACCGTCTCGCTGGCGACCTTGACCATCGAATCGTCCGAGGAACCGATCGGCATCGACACCGAACCCAGCACACCGACACCCAGGCTGGCCGAGTTGTTGGTCTTCTTCAGAGCGTAACGATCCTGCAGGGCGTTGGCGAACATCGTGGCATGGTGCCCGGCAGTGCCGTCATCTGCGCAGACCACGTTGAAGCTGATCTCCATGTGGGTATCGCCGGTTTGCTGGAAGCTCTTGTGGCCGCTGACCAGTTTCGGATCGCTGCTGGTGATGATGTAACCCTGGCTCAGCAAAGCACGACGGGCCGCTTCACAGCTGACCGAGTCAGTCACTGGATAATTGCGCGAAAACGTACCGGAGTCATCGAAGTTCTCATGCTCATACATCGGCTTGTCTTTCGAACAGCCGGCAACAGCAGTCAACAACAGCGCCAACCCGACAACACGCAGGGGAGTGAAAATCAACATTGAACATCCTGAGAGAAAACAGTCCGGGGCGTATTGTGCAACAGATCGCGGCCCCGCGGCGTATGGATTAGTGTCTTAAAACGGTTACAACTCTAACGACTCTCGATTGCGGGAAAAAGTCGCGCCGATAAATGATCAATGAACACCCGCAATTTCGCAGTCGCGTGGCGGCTCGACGGCCACAGAATCCAGAACTGCCCGGTGTGTTCCAGATACCGATCCAGCACCCTTTGCAGGTGCCCTGCGGCGAATGCCTCATGGGTCATGAAGTCCGGCAGGCAAGCGATTCCCATCCCGGCCAACGCCGCGTGGTTAACGGCCTCAATGGATGTGCTGACCAGTCGCACCGGCAATATTGGCTCAGCCGCAGACACCTCTCGACGCAGGGGCCACGGCTCCATTTTGCCGGTGGCATGGAAGGTGTGGCGCAGACACGCGTGAGCCGCTAGATCCGTATCGATCAAGTACTGCTGGTATACGGCGTGGCCTCGGTGCTGAGCCTGTGGAGTCGGCAGCTTGATTGATCGCTGGCTGCGCGAACTGGTGCTGATCAGCGCACTGCTGTTCATGCTCTCGGCCATTGCACTCGGCCTGTGGCGCGAATTGCCGAGCGTGGTCTACCTCGCCACCGCCGTGTGGGGGTTGGCATTTGGTGCCATGCCATCGTTGCTGCAAACAGCCTCGGCGAAAACGGCAAAAAACGCCGCCGATACCGCGCAGTCGATGTTGGTTACTTTGTGGAATGTCGGCATTGCTGGGGGTGGGTTGGCAGGAGGTCTGATGTTGGGCAGCGTGGGCGTTGAGCACTTTCCGTGGATCGTCGCGGCGTTGCTGGTTTCGACCTTGTATGCGGCCATCAATGCGAGAGCACATGGATTTCCGCGCGCGGGATAATACCGATTGATGAGCGACGCTGTAACGACTGGCGCCTTCCCGATGTGATTCAAGTGCTTCTGATAGAGATTGGTCGGCAGACAGGCCGCCATCGCTGGCAAGTAAGCTCCCACAAAAAAGCCCCGGCTGATCGGCCGGGGCTCTGGTTTCGCAACTCAATCAAACATCAAAAACGCTTGATCTCTGCCTGAGCTTCCAACTGCTTGCGATACGCCGCAAAGTCCTGCTGACCTTCACGCGACGCGAGGAAGCGACGGTACTGCGCCTTCTCTTCATCAGTCGGCGCAGCCGCTTCGTTGACGCCGTTCAGACGCACGATCATCAGACTGCCATCGGGCAGAGTAACGCTGCTGAACGTTGGCTTGTCCTTGGCAGCCGGCTTCGGCATGCGGAACAACGCTTGCAGCACCGCAGGATCAACACCTTCCTGACCACGGGTGGCCGCTTCGGTGGTTTTCCAGTTCTGACCGTCAACCGCCTTGTCCAATGGAGCCTTGCCATCGCGCAGATCAGCGATCAGCTTATCGGCCTTGGTCTTGGCAGCAGCGCTCGCGTGCTCTTTGGTCAGTTGGGTGCGGATAGCCGCACTCACACTTTCCAGAGGCAATTGCGCAGGCTTCAAGTGTTCCTTGGCGCGCAGGACGATCACCGTTTCCGGATCCAGTTCGATGGCGGTGCTGTTGGCGCCCTCATCGATCACTTCAGTGCTGAACGCAGCAGTAACCACGGCACGGTTGGCCGCAACACCTTCGCCACCTTCACGGCCAAACGGCTTGGAAGTGTGCACTGTCAGTTTCAGATCCGCCGCTGGCTGTGCCAGGTCGGACGCCTCGAACGCAGAGTCTTCCAGTTGCTTGGTCGCCTCGACGAAACGCTGCTCGACCTGCGCGGCTTTCAGCTCGCGGGTCAGCTTGTCTTTCAGGCTGGCCAGGGTCGGTACTTCAGGTGCTTCAACACCCAGCAGTTTGATCAAGTGGTAACCGAAATCGGTGCGAACCGGCTCGGAAACCTGATCTTTAGCCAACGAGTACAGGGCTTTTTCGAAGGCCGGATCGTAGACGCCAGGACCCGCATAACCAAGGTCACCGCCAGTGTTGGCCGAACCCGGATCCTGCGAGAACTCTTTGGCCAGCGCTTCGAATTTCTCGCCCTTGGCCAGACGCGCCTGGACTTCTTCGATCTTCGCCTTGGCCTGAGCCTCGGTGGTCTTGTCGTTCACTTCGATCAGAATGTGCGCCGCGCGACGCTGTTCCGACAGGTTGGCGATCTCTTTCTGATACGCCGCTTGCAGGTCTTCGTCCTTGACGGCGACCTGATCAAAGAACGAAGCCTTCTTCAGCTCGATGTAATCGATGACCACTTGATCCGGGGTCATGAATTCCTTGGCGTGCTCGTCGTAGTAAGCCTTGACCTCATCGTCGGTCAGCTTGACCGCGGCCGGATCAGCCTTGACGTTAAGGGTCGCGAAATCGCGGGTCTGTTTTTCCAGACGGGCGAATGCCAGCACTTCGGCGTCGGTGACGAAACCGCTGCCCGCCACACCGGCACGGACTTGGCCGATCAGCATTTCCTGAGCCAGCATCTGGCGGAATTGCATACGGCTGTAACCCAGTTGACGGATCACCTGGTCGAAACGCTCGGAGCTGAACTTGCCATCAACCTGGAATTCAGGCGTCTGCAGGATCACTTGATCCAGTGCACCTTCGGAGAAAGCGAATTTCGCTTGTTCGGCACCTTGCAGCAACAACTTGCGATCGATCAGACCCTTGAGGGCAGATTCGCGGAGCATTTTTTCATCGAGCAACGAAGCGTCGAAATCCTTGCCCAGCTGTTGCATCAGCTGACGTCGTTGCATATCAACGGCCTGGCTGAGCTCGTTCTGACTGATGTCTTCACCGTTGACCGTGGCCGCATTCTGGCTGTTGGTCGTAGCCTGGAAAATGGCTTCGATACCCGTGAACGCCATCAATACAACGATGATCCCGATAATGGTCTTGGCAATCCAGCCTTGTGAATTGTCCCTGATATTCTGCAGCATGCGTCCCCCAGAAACGGTTGAACTTCAAAATTAGGCAACCGTGGAGCGTGGGTAGAATCCGGATAGAAGAAAGGCGCATCCGAGGATGCGCCTTCTCGTAACTGGCGGAGCGGACAGGGCTCGAACCCTCGATCCCGGCGTTACAGATGTCTATTCAAGCCACCTGCTCTACCGCTCCGCTGCCAAGTCAGGCATTACCCCGACCCGGATGGGTAAAAACTGAAACTTAGTTAACCGCTTCTTTCAGTGCTTTACCGGCTTTGAAACCTGGCTTTTTGGCAGCCGGGATTTCCAGAGTCTTGCCGGTCTGAGGGTTACGACCGGTACGAGCCGGACGATCAGTCACGGAGAAAGTACCGAAACCAACCAGAACAACGGAGTCGCCAGCCTTGAGAGCGCCAGTGACGGATTCGATTACAGCGTCCAGCGCACGGCCAGCAGCAGCTTTCGGGATATCAGCGGATGCAGCGATAGCATCAATCAGTTCCGACTTGTTCACTCTAAGTCCCCTTATATCTATTTTGAGATGATTCTAAGTTTTTTGGTGAAAGCAAAAACGAGTGCTGAATGGCCTACAGACACTTAAGAGCCGCTTTATAACAAGGGCTCTAAAAAGCTGTCAAGGAAGCCACCCAGTCAAAAACGTATTAATGCGTGCTAATTCTTTCCTTAGAGTCAGACTCACGTTTTTCGTCCTTGGCAACTATCTCCGGAGCCACATCCGGCAAGGGCTCCGGCGCGTATTGCAGCGCAATTTGCAGGACCTCGTCAATCCATTTAACCGGTTTAATCTGCAGATCCTGCTTGATATTGTCAGGAATCTCCTTCAGATCGCGCACGTTCTCTTCCGGAATAATCACAATCTTGATTCCGCCGCGGTGTGCCGCCAACAGTTTTTCCTTCAGACCGCCAATAGCCAGCACCTGACCACGCAGGGTGATTTCGCCAGTCATGGCGACATCGGCGCGCACCGGGATCCCGGTCAAAGCCGACACCAACGCAGTGCACATGCCTACACCGGCGCTAGGACCGTCTTTCGGGGTAGCCCCTTCCGGCATGTGGATGTGCGTGTCGCGCTTCTCGTGGAAGTCCAGAGGAATGCCCAAACTCTTCGCGCGGCTGCGCACCACGGTCAGAGCAGCAGTAATCGATTCGACCATGACGTCGCCCAGCGAACCCGTCTTGATCAACTGACCTTTACCCGGAACAACTGCCGCTTCAATGGTCAGCAATTCGCCGCCAACCTGAGTCCAGGCAAGGCCGGTGACCTGACCGATCTGATCCTGTTGCTCAGCCAGGCCGTAGCGAAACTTCCGCACGCCGAGGAAGTGCTCCAGCAATTCAGCTGTCACTTTCACCGAGAAACGTTTTTCCAGCGCGTGCTCTTTCACCGCCTTGCGGCAGACCTTGGCAATCTGACGTTCAAGGCCACGCACGCCGGCTTCACGGGTGTAGTAACGAATGATGTCGCGGATCGCTTCCGCGTCGAATTCCAGCTCGCCTTTCTTCAGACCATTGGCTGCGATCTGTTTTGGCGACAGGTATTTGACCGCGATGTTGATCTTCTCGTCTTCGGTGTAGCCCGGCAGACGGATCACTTCCATCCGGTCGAGCAGCGCCGGCGGGATATTCATCGAGTTCGAAGTGCACAGGAACATCACATCCGACAGGTCGTAATCGACTTCCAGATAGTGATCGTTGAAGTTGTGGTTCTGCTCGGGATCGAGCACTTCCAGCAATGCCGACGCCGGATCGCCACGCATATCGCTGCCCATTTTGTCGATTTCATCGAGCAGGAACAGCGGGTTGCGTACCCCCACTTTTGTCATCTTTTGAATCAATCTTCCCGGCATCGAACCGATGTAAGTCCGGCGGTGACCGCGAATTTCCGCTTCATCACGCACACCACCAAGGGCCATACGCACGAATTTGCGGTTGGTGGCGTGGGCAATCGACTCCGCCAGCGAGGTTTTACCTACACCAGGAGGACCGACCAGGCACAACACCGGGCCACGGATTTTCTTCACGCGTTTTTGCACGGCGAGGTATTCAAGGATGCGCTCCTTGACCTCTTCGAGACCGTAGTGATCGGCATCGAGAATGTCTTCTGCGCGCGCCAGATCCAGACGCACCTTGCTCTGGGCCTTCCACGGCACCTGCACCAGCCAGTCGATGTACGAGCGCACCACGGTGGCCTCGGCGGACATCGGCGACATTTGCTTGAGCTTGTTCAACTCGGCAGTGGCCTTGGCCAGCGCATCTTTCGGCAGACCGGCAGCGTCGATACGCTTTTTCAGATCTTCGATTTCATTGTGGCCTTCGTCGCTATCGCCGAGCTCTTTCTGAATGGCCTTCATCTGCTCGTTCAGGTAGTACTCGCGCTGACTGCGCTCCATCTGCTTTTTGACGCGACCACGAATACGCTTTTCGACTTGCAGCAGATCGATTTCGGCGTCGAGCAACGCCAAAACGTGCTCGACCCGGGCCGACAAATCGATAATTTCGAGGATTTCCTGCTTCTGCTCGATCTTTAGCGCCATGTGTGCGGCCATGGTATCGACCAGGCGACCCGGCTCATCGATGCTGTTGAGCGACGACAGGACTTCAGCCGGGACTTTCTTGCCCAACTGCACATATTGTTCGAATTGCGACAGCAGCGTGCGCACGAACACTTCGGATTCGCGCTCGGCAGCGTCGACTTCTTCGATCAGCGACACTTCGGCGCGGCAGTGGCCGTCGACTTCGCTGAAGCGCTCAACGGTACCGCGCTGCTCACCCTCGACCAGCACCTTGACGGTGCCGTCAGGCAGCTTGAGCAGCTGTAGAACAGTGGCGATGGTACCTACGCGATAGAGAGCGTCTTCACCGGGATCATCATCAGCCGGGTTTCTCTGGGCCAACAGCAGGATCTGCTTGTCGCCCGTCATCGCTGCCTCGAGGGCTTCGATGGATTTCTCGCGCCCCACGAACAGCGGGATAACCATGTGCGGATAAACCACGACATCACGCAATGGCAGGAGAGGCAATTCGATGGTTGTCTTCATGATTTCGCCTCTACGGCGGCCATATGGCCGTAATCAGATGGAATTAAGCTTGAAACCAAGATGGGGGCTGCCTTGAAAAAAAACAAGCGCAAAGCAGATGTAAAAAACGACATAAAAAAAAAGAGGCCCGAAGGCCCCTTCTTTATTCCGGCAGAGTGGACGCTTAAGCGTCCGGCGCTGCCTTGGCTGTCGGCTCACTGTTCTCGTAGATATACAGTGGCTTGGACTTGCCTTCGATCACGCTTTCATCGATCACGACTTTGCTCACCTCGGACTGCGAGGGGATCTCATACATCGTGTCGAGCAGTACACCTTCGAGAATCGAGCGCAGACCACGTGCACCGGTTTTACGTTCCAGGGCACGCTTGGCGACCGATTTCAGCGCGTCGGAACGGAATTCCAGATCCACGCCTTCCATCTCGAACAGCTTTGCATACTGTTTGGTCAGAGCATTTTTCGGCTCGGTGAGAATCTGCATCAGCGCAGCCTCATCCAGCTCGTCCAGCGTCGCGAGGACCGGCAGACGACCGACGAACTCCGGGATCAGACCGAACTTGACCAGATCGTCAGGCTCGACTTCACGCAGGGATTCACCGACTTTCTTGCCCTCTTCCTTGCTACGTACTTCTGCGTTGAAACCGATGCCACCCTTGGTGGAACGGTTCTGGATGACCTTCTCGAGACCCGAGAACGCACCACCGCAGATGAACAGGATGTTACGGGTGTCGACCTGCAGGAATTCCTGCTGCGGATGCTTACGGCCACCTTGCGGCGGTACGGAAGCGACCGTGCCTTCGATCAACTTGAGCAAGGCCTGCTGCACGCCTTCACCGGATACATCGCGGGTGATCGACGGGTTGTCGGACTTGCGGGAAATCTTGTCGATTTCGTCGATGTAGACAATACCCATCTGGGCTTTCTCTACGTCGTAATCGCACTTCTGCAGCAGTTTCTGAATGATGTTCTCGACATCTTCACCCACGTAACCGGCCTCGGTGAGGGTGGTTGCGTCAGCGATGGTGAACGGAACGTTCAGCAGGCGGGCCAGTGTTTCGGCCAGCAGGGTTTTACCGGAGCCTGTCGGGCCGATCAGCAGGATGTTGCTCTTGCCGAGTTCGACGTCGTCAGCCTTTTTGTCACGCTGGTTCAGGCGCTTGTAGTGGTTGTACACCGCTACGGCCAAAACCTTTTTCGCACGCTCCTGACCAATCACATATTGGTCAAGGATGCCGCTGATTTCTTTAGGCGAAGGCAATTTATGCGCGCTGCTTTCGGCCTGGGCTTCCTGCACCTCCTCGCGGATGATGTCATTGCACAGGTCGACGCACTCGTCGCAGATAAAGACCGAGGGGCCGGCAATCAATTTGCGCACTTCATGCTGGCTTTTGCCACAGAAGGAGCAATAGAGCAGCTTGCCGTTGTCCTCGCCGTTGCGGGTGTCAGTCATTCGTTCGATCCAAATCCGATAGGCTTGCAACACAAGATGAAGGCTATTGCGGGCTTTTTCAAGCCCGCCGCTGATCAGACGCGCCGACCAAGCCTATTTTGAGCTGCTTATTTTAAGCTGGGCGCTGGTTGATGACTTCGTCGATCAAGCCATATTCCTTCGCAGCTTCTGCACTCATGAAGTTATCGCGGTTGGTATCGCGCTCGATTTCTTCCAGAGTGCGACCGCTGTGCTTGGCCATCAGCGTGTTCAGGCGCTCGCGAATGAAGAGGATTTCCTTGGCATGGATTTCGATATCCGACGCCTGGCCCTGGAACCCGCCCAGTGGCTGGTGAATCATCACACGCGAGTTCGGCAGGCAGAAACGCTTGCCTGGAGCACCTGCGGTCAGCAGGAAAGCGCCCATGCTGCAGGCCTGGCCGATGCAGGTGGTCGATACGTTGGGTTTGATGAACTGCATGGTGTCGTAGATCGACATGCCCGCTGTCACCGAACCGCCCGGGGAGTTGATATAGAGATGGATGTCCTTGTCCGGGTTTTCCGCTTCAAGGAACAGCAGTTGCGCGCAGATCAGGTTGGCCATGTAGTCCTCTACCGGACCAACCAGAAAGATCACTCGCTCCTTGAGCAGGCGCGAGTAGATGTCATAGGCGCGTTCGCCACGAGCAGATTGCTCGACAACCATCGGAACCAGGCCGCCTGCGGCCTGGATATCAGAGTTCTGCTGAATATACGAATTACGGAACATGCTCTGCAGTCACTCCCAAATAGTTATGTCTTGAATACGCATAAGCCAGCTCGAGAGCTGGCTTATGTGAGCACTTCTTAACGCAAAAACAATCAGTCGGCTTGTGGAGCTTCTACCGGCTTGACCGCTTCTTCGTAAGAGACCGATTTGTCGGTCACGCTAGCTTTCTGCAGAACAGTATCCACAACTTGTTCTTCCAGCACAACCGAACGAACTTCGTTCAGTTGCTGGTCGTTCTTGTAGTACCAGGACACAACCTGCTCAGGCTCTTGGTAAGCGGAAGCCATTTCCTGAATCATTTCACGAACGCGGGCTTCGTCCGGCTTGAGGTCGAACTGCTTGACCACTTCAGCCACGATCAGACCCAGCACTACGCGGCGCTTGGCTTGCTCTTCGAACAGCTCGGCCGGCAGTTGGTCAGGCTTGATGTTGCCACCGAACTGCTGAACAGCCTGCACGCGCAGACGGTCAACTTCGTTGGACAGCAGAGCCTTAGGCACTTCGATCGGGTTGGTGGCCAGCAGACCGTCCATTACCTGATTCTTGACCTTGGATTTGATCGCCTGACGCAGTTCACGCTCCATGTTCTTGCGAACTTCGGTGCGGAAACCGTCGATGCCGCTTTCCTTGATGCCGAATTGAGCGAAGAACTCTTCGTTCAGCTCTGGCAGTTTTGGTTCGGAAACGGTGTTTACAGTCACGGTGAACTCGGCGGTTTTGCCAGCCAGGTCCAGGTTCTGATAGTCCTCAGGGAAGGTCAGGTTCAGAACGCGCTCTTCGCCAGCTTTAGCGCCAACCAGGCCTTCTTCGAAGCCTGGGATCATGCGGCCGGAACCCAGAACCAGCTGAGTACCCTTGGCGGAACCGCCAGCGAATACTTCGCCGTCAACCTTGCCAACGAAATCGATGTTCAGCTGGTCTTCGTTCTGGGCAGCGCGATCGGCCACTTCGAAACGGGTGTTCTGCTTGCGCAGGATGTCCAGCATTTTGTCCAGGTCAGCGTCAGCCACTTCAGCGTTCAGGCGCTCAACGGTGATGCCGTCGAAGCCGGCAACGGTGAACTCAGGGAACACTTCGAATACGGCAACGTATTCCAGATCCTTGCCAGCTTCCAGCGACTTGGGCTCGATCGAAGGCGAACCCGCCGGGTTCAGCTTCTGCTCAACCACAGCTTCGTAGAAGGAGGACTGGATGACATCACCAACAGCTTCCTGACGAGCATCAGCACCGAAACGGCGCTTGATTTCGCTCATTGGCACTTTGCCTGGACGGAAGCCAGCAATCTTGGCCTTTTGGGCAGTCTGCTGCAGACGCTTGTTGACCTGAGTCTCGATGCGCTCTGCCGGCACGGTGACGCTCATGCGGCGCTCGAGAGCAGTAGTATTTTCAACAGAAACTTGCATGGATATTCCTCGTTGCACAGACGTTAGCCGGCCGTTTCCGACCCCAGAATCAAGGGCATGCATTCTAGTGGGTCAAACTCAAGAAGTCACCCTACTGAAAACGGGTAAAAAAACAGCAGGCAATTTGAAGGCGGGGACAAACGGTTATAACCCGCCCTGTTCGCAAATACAGCTAATCTCGCCAAGGCTCTGCGCCGACCTCTTCTATATATAGAAGCGCCGCTGCATCACCTTTCCTGCGACCCGAGCCGGCGGTCGCCGAAAATTCGAATCCGTAAAACAAAAAAGGCGCCAGACTGTTAAATCTGGCGCCTTTCGAAATATGGGGTGGACGATGGGGATCGAACCCACGACAACGGGAGTCACAATCCCGTGCTCTACCAACTGAGCTACGCCCACCATATTGCGTAACAAAAAAGCCAAACAACTTCTTTGTTGAACCTCACCAGCCCGAAGACATGAATGAAGCTTTAATTGGTGCGGATGAAGAGACTCGAACTCTTACGCCTCGCGGCGCTGGAACCTAAATCCAGTGTGTCTACCAATTCCACCACATCCGCGGATGAAGCTTTTAAAGCAAAGGCGCCAGACCGTTAAATCTGGCGCCTTTCGAAATATGGGGTGGACGATGGGGATCGAACCCACGACAACGGGAGTCACAATCCCGTGCTCTACCAACTGAGCTACGCCCACCATATCGCGCTACTTGTGCCAAAGCTGCCTAATGGCGCACCCGGCAGGACTCGAACCTGCGACCATCCGCTTAGAAGGCGGATGCTCTATCCAGCTGAGCTACGGGCGCCTTATTAATCTGTACTCTTAAAGGACTACAAACTAAGTGCTTTCCAGCGTCGCAGAACCTTGATTCCGCTTCACCTTCTTAACCAGTGCTAGGCTGTGCCCGACAAGTGCGACGAATAGTATAGAGCGCTCCCAAGGTCGTCAAATCCTTTTTGAAAAAAATTCATTTAATTAAAGGAGTTAGGGGAATTTGCTGACCAAGCGCCTTTGCCCTCACCGCACGACATGCGAGAATGCGTTCTCATTTTTTCCCCTCTCGATGGTTAATCACGCGCAATGACTGCACAACTAATCGACGGCAAATCGATCGCCGCCAGCCTGCGCCAGCAGATCGCCCAACGAGTTGCCGAGCGTCGCCAGCAAGGCCTGCGCACTCCCGGCCTCGCGGTGATCCTGGTCGGCAGCGATCCTGCCTCTCAGGTTTATGTCTCGCACAAGCGTAAAGACTGTGAAGAGGTCGGCTTCCTCTCTCAAGCCTACGACCTGCCCTCTGAAACCACTCAGCAGGCGCTGACCGATCTGATCGATCGTCTCAATGACGATCCGGCAATCGACGGTATCCTGCTTCAACTGCCACTGCCCGAGCACCTGGACGCTTCCAAGCTGCTGGAACGCATCCGCCCGGACAAAGACGTTGACGGTTTCCATCCTTATAACGTCGGCCGTCTGGCCCAGCGGATTCCATTGCTGCGCCCCTGCACCCCAAAAGGCATCATGACCTTGCTGGAAAGCACGGGCGCTGATCTTTATGGCATGGATGCAGTGGTCGTCGGTGCTTCCAACATCGTCGGTCGCCCAATGGCGATGGAGCTGTTGCTGGCCGGCTGCACCGTGACTGTGACCCACCGCTTCACCAAGGATCTGGCTGGCCATGTCGGTCGCGCCGACCTGGTGGTCGTGGCCGCCGGCAAGCCGGGACTGGTCAAGGGCGAGTGGATCAAGGAAGGCGCGATCGTGATCGACGTCGGCATCAACCGTCAGGAAGACGGCAAACTGGTCGGTGACGTCGTGTACGAAACCGCCCTGCCCCGCGCCGGCTGGATCACTCCGGTACCGGGCGGCGTCGGCCCGATGACCCGTGCCTGCCTGCTGGAAAACACCCTTTACGCAGCAGAAACCCTGCACGTCTGATCGGTATTTACGGCAGTACAAGGACCCCGCCTTGCGCGGGGTTTTTCATGCCTGAGAAAAAACACTAACCGTTCGCCGGAAACCCCTCTTTTTACAGGCCTTTTCACGAGATTTTCAGCTCGTTCAAACAACCATCGACAGATCTTCAGCCATACTTCTAGAATGCGACGCTTTGAAGAAATAACCCGTTACAAACTAACGGAATATCCAACCTTTATGAGTTCGCCCGCGTGAAAATTCGTCTTTCGATACTGAGCCTGTTTTTTGCATTTACAGGCACATTCATCACGCCAACGATCAACGCTGCGGAAACCACCGCTGCCCCTCGTGACGCTTCGCAACTGAAGATCGCCTCCGGCAGCGCCCTGCTAATGGATATGCAGACCAATAAAGTCATCTACTCCAGTAACCCTGACGTGATCGTGCCGATCGCTTCCGTCAGCAAACTGATGACTGGCCTGGTCGTGGTTGAAGCGCGACAGAACATGGACGAATGGATCGATGTCGATATCAGTCAAACGCCGGAAATGAAGGGCGTGTTCTCCCGAGTCAAACTGAAGAGTGAACTGCCGCGTCGCGAGATGCTGCTGATCGCACTGATGTCCTCGGAGAACCGCGCGGCCGCCAGCCTCGCGCATCACTATCCGGGTGGCTACGCAGCGTTTATCGCGGCAATGAATGCCAAGGCGAAAGCGCTGGGCATGACCAGCACTCATTTTGTCGAGCCCACCGGCCTGTCACCGCGCAACGTGTCTACCGCCCGCGACTTGAGCAAGTTGCTGGTAGCCGCGCACAAACAACCGCTGCTCACCCAACTGAGCACTACCAAGGAAAAAACCGTGGCGTTTCGCAAACCCAACTACACCTTGGGTTTCCGTAACACCGACCATCTGGTGAACAAGGACAATTGGGACATCAAGATCACCAAGACCGGCTTCACCAATCAGGCCGGGCATTGCCTGGTGCTGGTAACGAGTATGGGCAACCGTCAGGTTGCCCTGGTGATTCTTGATGCATTCGGTAAATACACGCACTTTGCCGATGCCAGCCGTATCCGCAGTTGGGTCGAGACCGGCAAGAGCGCCGCCGTTCCAGCGGTGGCTCAACAGTACAAGGCCGAGAAAAACCTGAAGTCGCGCCAGAGCGGCGTAGTTGAAGCCTCAAAGTAAATAGCAGCACAAAAAAAGCCCCGAGTGATCGGGGCTTTTTGCTTTCTGCGAATCAATCATTAGGCAATGGCATTTGGTCATCGTCGGGAATGCCATCGCCCTTACTCGGATCTGGCGCAAGCCCTGGCGCCACCAACGGCCGGGCCATTGGATCGCGCAATGGACTGTCCGGATCCAGCACCGGATCCACGCCCTCTTCAGGCGTAGTCGGCACGCTGTCCGGCTTTTGGTCATCGAAGCTTGAATCGGTACTCATACGCACCTCGCATCAAGGTTTCAGATCGGCTAAAGGATCATAGGGTTTGGCCGGTTTTTGGCTGTCCTCGCCTGGCTTCACATCCTTCGGCGCCTTGGCGGGACCGATCGGGTCGACTTGCGGATCGGCGACATCCGGCGAATCCGGATCAAATCCCAGATCATCACCTGAGGAATGCTCGGAAGAATGCGGGCCTTGAGGGGATGGAGAATCTGTCATGTCGCCTCCTGATTTGCCCGCGAATTACGGGCTATAACCGTGAGAGGCCTGCCGGGTGCAGTCGTGCCCGGCAGATGACGAACGGAACTCAGTGCCCAGTCAGCGCCTTGCGCGCCTGCGCCGCTTCCGGCTCCTGACCCGCCCGGGATAGCTCATCGGCAGCCTTGAGCCAGCGCTGACGATCAACTGATGCCGGAATCTGCGAAGGCTTCTGGATCAATATGGCCCAGCCGCCGGACTTTTCGAATGCCGATTCAAAAGCACTGAAACTCATCAATTCGCGACGGTTCATGCCCGCACGCAACAGCACGTTCTGTTTATTACGATCGTAGCCGGAGAGAATCGCGTAGCGCGGTTCAGCCCAGAACGCCGAGCCCTCGCTGAAGCGCACCATCACTGGATAACCCGCCGCGACCTGAGTCAGCAACGCTGGCAAGCTCTTGTCCAACGGATACACGACCATGCCGTATTCCCGAGCCAGGTTCTGGATATTTTGCTGCAACTTGTCCTCGCCGCCGGGCAGGTGCAGCGGCTTTTCCAGCAAACCCGGGGTAATCACGATGCCCTGCTGCGACAACAGGCTGGCCAGCACTTGCGGACCGGACTGATTGGCTTCGCCGCGATAGAACGTGCCGCTCAGCTCGACCCGCTCCGGCAATCGCTTGACCTCGGGCGCAACATTGCCTGCACACCCGACCAAAAGGGCCGCGCAGCCAACCGACAACAGCGCTGCACGAATTCGAGAAAATACCTGCACCATTGTCACTCTCTGTTCAGACGCCGGTCATCGTGTTCCGGCAAGGTTCACGATCATAGGGTGGTGCAAGGCTGCGGTATAGCCTTAAACCGTAGAGACATCGATTGCATAGAGCGAACTGATTGGTCACCACCGACCTTTGGTCAATAGCCTGAAACACCTGGTTGACTAGACTGTCACTGAAACAGAACGAATTGAAAAAGCGTGTGCCCGATGCAGGGCGAAGAGGAGGCACTGATGAGCCTGACCATGACTATCGTAATGTTGATTGCCGGTTGGCTGGCTGTTGCCGCCGCCATGTTGTGGGGCGTGTTGCGGATTGCGCGGCGTCATCACCACCCTGTTCAGTCCGCACCCGCTGAAAAAGCCGTGAAGCATCGTGTACGTCACGTAACTGCGCACTGACCGCCTCTAAAAGCCACCAACAAAAAGGCCGCCTGAACTCCGGGAGTTCAGGCGGCCTTTTGGCTTGTCAGCGTTTACGCTTGCACAGCCAACTTCTTCTGCCGGGCCCGGCGCGACAACATGTTCAGCACTTCAATCCCCGCCGAGAACGCCATCGCTGCATACACATAACCTTTCGGTACGTGGGCACCGAAGCCTTCGGCGATCAGCGTCATGCCGATCATGATCAGGAAGCCCAGGGCCAGCATCACGACAGTCGGATTGTCGTTGATGAACTTGGCCAGCGGATCAGCCGCAAGCAACATCACCAGTACCGACACCACCACCGCGATGATCATGATCGGCAAGTGTTCGGTCATACCGACCGCAGTAATGATGCTGTCGATCGAGAACACCATGTCGAGCAGCAGGATCTGGCCAATGGCGGCGGCAAAGCCCAAGGTCACTGTCGAGGTGGCCGATTTCGGGTCTTCCGGCGACGGGTCCATGCTGTGGTGAATCTCGGTCGTCGCTTTCCAGACCAGGAACAGACCACCGGCGATCAGGATCATGTCCTTCCAGGAGAAGGCCTGGCCGAGGATTTCGATGACTGGCTCAGTCAACTGCACGATGAAGGCGATGGTGCTCAACAGCGCCAGGCGCAGAATCAACGCCATGCCAATACCGATGCGGCGCGCTTTCTGCCGGTGCTGCTCGGGCAGTTTGTTGGTCAGGATCGAGATAAAGATCAGGTTATCGATGCCGAGCACGATTTCCATCACCACCAGTGTGGCCAAAGCAACCCAAGCGGTGGGGCTGGCGGCGAGTTCCAACAGATATTCCATGGTTCAGTCCTGACTCTGTGTAATACGGTTTAGATGGTTTTGGAGGACGATTCGGATTGTTCCGCATCTTTTTCCGTTGATTCTTTTTTCTCGATCAACCCGCCAGTGGCATCACTGAGCGCCTGTTCGGCGGCTTTATGGGTATCGTCGATGGCTTGCTTGGCGCTTTCAGCCGCCTTGCCCATCAACTGCTGGGCGCTTTTCTCGGCCTGATCGCAACCGGCCAGAACCAGTAAAGACGTAAACATCAGGACAGGGAATGTGTATTTCATGAGGTTTCCTTCGAATGAACAGACAGGGTCGCAGACCGGCCGTCGATGGCTGGGCATTCTAGGGAGGCAAACACTTCAGGAAAATTCGTTTTTTTAGCGGCTATACTTCGGTTTTTACGAACTGAAGAACACCATGCTCAATTACCGACAGCTGCACTACTTCTGGGTTGTAGCCAAAACCGGCAGCATCGTGCGCGCCTGCGAGCAACTGAACCTGACCCCGCAGACCATCAGCGGGCAGATTTCCCTGCTCGAACAGACTTACGGCATCGAGTTGTTCAAACGGGTTGGCCGGCAACTGGAACTCACCGAAGCCGGGCGTCAGGCCCTGCCCTACGCCGAACAGATGTTTCAGCTCGGCGGCGAACTGGAACTGATGCTGCGCGCCCAGCCCAATGAACAGCAGATCCTGTTCCGCGTCGGCGTCGCCGATGTGGTGCCGAAATCCATCGTCTATCGCCTGATCGCACCGACCATGGAGTTGAACGAGCCACTGCGCATCACCTGCCGCGAAGACAAACTCGAACGATTGCTGGCAGACCTGGCCATCCAGCGGCTGGATCTGGTGATCTCCGACAGCCCGATGCCATCGCACCTCGACATCAAGGGCTACAGTCAGAAACTCGGCGAATGCGGGATCAGTTTTTTCGCCACCGCCGAACTGGCGGCGCGTTACGGGCAGGATTTTCCGCGCAGCCTGCACGGTGCACCGCTGTTGATTCCCGGGGCGGAAACCGTGGTGCGCAGTCGTTTGCAGCGCTGGTTCGCCGAGCAGCAGATCCAGCCGCAGATCGTCGGCGAGTTCGATGACAGTGCCTTGATGCAGGCATTCGGCCAATCCGGCAGCGGGATTTTTATCGGCCCGAGCGTGATTGCCGATGAGGTGAAGCGCCAGTACGGCGTTCAGTTGATTGGCCAGACGGACGCGGTGACCGAGTCGTTCTACGCCATTTCGGTGGAGCGCAAGGTCAAGCACCCCGGCATCGTTGCGATTACCGAAGGTGCCCGACGCGAGTTGTTTACTACCTTATGAGGCGTCTGTGCACATTTCGCGCGGCTTGAGCGTCATCAACACCATGGCGAGGAATACCGACAGCAGAATAAACCCTGCAGCGGCGAATCCGAGAAAGCCCAGACCCGCGCTGTCGATAACCCGACCACCGACCATGGCGCCCAGGCCAATCCCCAGATTGGCCCCGGCAATATTCAACGAGGCGGCGAAGGCCGGCGCTTCTGGCGCGGCTTTCATCAGGCGCACATGGCTGACCAGGAACAACGCCGCCTGGGTCACGCCCCAGATGCCCATCGCCACCGTCAGCCCCAGCGGCGAATGAATGTTCGGCACCAGCGACACCATGCCGGCAATCATGAACGCACAGAACAATACCGACGCCCCCAGCGGATGCCGATCCACCGCACGGCCGCCCAACGAGTTGCCGATCAGACCGACCGCGCCAAAGCCCATCAGGCACCAGCCAACCACCGTGCCGTTGAAACCCGCCAGGCGCTCAAGGATGTCCGCCAGATAGGTGTAAACGGTAAACATGCCGCTGAACACCAGGATCGACAGCACGATGTGGCCGATCATCAACGGGCTGCGCAGGATCTTGAACTGCGAGCGGAAGCTGACCTGATGCTGGTGCAGATTGGTTTTTGGCAAATAAACAAACAGCAACAGCGCCTTGGCAAACGCGATCACCGCGAGGATGCCGAACGCGCTGCGCCAGCCCAATGCATCGGAAATCAGCGTGCCGACAGGAATGCCGAACACCGTGGCGCAGACGATACCGAAGCCGATCTTGGCGATGGCACGGCCGGCGAAGTCCGGGCCGACGATGTCCACGGCCGTCTCGCTGGCCAGTGCCCAGAACACTGGAAGACCCAGCGCCGGGATCAATCGGGCAATCGCCATCACCCAGATGTTCGGCGCCAGTGCGGCAACGGTATTGGCCAGGCCGAACATGATCAAAATGCTGATGAACAGCTTGCGGCGCTCGAAGCGGGCGAAATACGCGGTCAGGAATGGGCCGAACATCGCCACAGTAAAGGCGAACAGCGTGACCAGCAGCCCGGCCTGCGGGATGGTGACCGCAAGGTCGCGGGCAATCGCCGGCAGCAGGCCGACGATGACGAATTCCGTGGTCAGTACCGTGAATCCGGCGGCAGACAACAGAAGGATGGGCAACAGCATGGGGAACTCCAGCAAAACGACGACACCAGCGATGACCGGAAGGCCCGCTGGCAGAACTTGAAAATGATGATGGAGAATCTTAACAGAGTGTTTCCAGCCTGACTTGCACAAAGCTGCCGACTTGCCGATCAATCGAGTGGCAGATCGTCACAGGCCTGAAGGACAAAGCCTACGCTGTGATAAAGTCCGCGCCCTGAAAAACGTACAGCCTGTTCAACACCAAGTTTATTGGCGTTGATACAGCGTCAGCCCTTTCGGCTCGTGACGGTGGCCTGCCCCCGATTTTGTCACCGCGCTCACGCAGCCTTGCACCCTATAAAAAATCAGAGATGCCGTTATGACCGCTTCTTCACCTTCTCTATTGCACCGCATCAAGAACTTGAGTCTGGTCGCGCAGATCCTGATCGGCCTGATTGCCGGCATCGCCCTGGCGATGTTTGCCCCGGACGCGGCGAAAGCCAGCGCATTTATCGGCAAGGTATTCGTGTCGGCGCTGAAAGCCGTGGCGCCGATCCTGGTATTTGTGCTGGTGATGGCCTCGATTGCCAACCACAAGCACGGTCAGGAAACCCATATTCGGCCGATCCTGTTCCTTTATTTGCTGGGCACGTTCGCTGCGGCGGTGGTCGCGGTGGTTGCCAGCATGACGTTTCCGTCGCACCTGGTGCTGTCCACCGACAACATTGCGGTGACCGCACCGGGCGGTATCGCCGAAGTGCTGCAAAGCTTGCTGTTGAGCGTGGTCGACAACCCGGTGAGTGCGCTGATGAACGCCAACTTCATCGGCATTCTGGCGTGGGCGATCGGCATGGGCGTCGCGATTCGCCATGCCGGTGATACGACGCGCGAAGTGCTCGGCGATCTGTCCAACGGCGTCACCGTGATCGTGCGGGTGGTGATCCGTTTTGCGCCGCTGGGTATTTTCGGTCTGGTGGCGTCGACCCTTGCCACCTCAGGTTTCGGCGCGCTGATCGGTTACGCACACCTGCTCGCTGTGCTTTTGGGCTGCATGCTCTTCGTAGCACTGGTGATGAACCCGTTGATCGTGTTCTGGAAGTTGCGTCGCAACCCGTACCCGCTGACTCTCAAGTGCCTGCGTGAAAGCGGTATCACCGCGTTCTTCACCCGCAGTTCGGCGGCGAACATTCCGGTCAATCTGGAGTTGAGCAAACGTCTGGGCCTGCATGAAGACACGTATTCGGTGTCGATCCCGCTGGGTGCGACCATCAACATGGCGGGCGCGGCGATCACCATCACCGTGCTGACCCTCGCGGCCGTACATACCTTGGGCATTGCCGTGGACATTCCCACCGCCATCCTGCTCAGCGTCGTGGCGGCGATCTGCGCCTGCGGTGCTTCGGGTGTGGCCGGTGGTTCGCTACTGCTGATTCCGCTGGCGTGCAGCCTCTTCGGCATCCCAAGCGAGATCGCCATGCAGGTGGTGGCGGTCGGTTTCATCATTGGGGTGTTGCAGGATTCGGCCGAAACTGCGCTGAACTCGTCTACTGATGTGCTGTTTACCGCAGCGGCTTGTTTGGGTGAGGAAGAGAAAGCTCAACGTACCGCGTAATCATCGCCGCAATGAAAAGCCCGCCGAGTTGTGAACCTGGGCGGGCTTTTTTGTGCCTGAGATCTTTCCCCCCTCACCCCAACCCTCTCCCCCCAAGGGGGCGAGGGGGAAAGGGAGCTGATTTGTGTGCTGTTCAAAACCTGAGTTCGACTCGATAGATCAGGTCGGCGTATCTCGAACAAACAACGCGATCAGTCCCCTCTCCCCTGGGAGAGGGTTAGGGTGAGGGGCTTCTGGCGATTTAGAACGCGCCCATGTAATCGCGCTTGCCCACTTCAACACCGTTATGGCGCAGCAGCGCATAAGTGGTGGTGACGTGGAAGAAGAACTGCGGCAAACCGTAAGTCAGCAGATAAGCCTGACCGCTGAAGCGCTTCTCTTTTGGTGTGCCCGGACGGGTGACGATTTCGATGCCTTCCTTGCCATTGATCTGCTCAGGCTTGATCTCGCCGATGTAGGCCAGAACCTTGGCGATCAGCGCTTGCAGCTCGGCGAAGGTGGTTTCAGTGTCGTCGTATTTCGGCACTTCGACTTCAGCCAGACGCGAGGAAACACCTTTGGCGAAATCGACGGCAATCTGCACCTGACGCACCAGCGGGAACATGTCCGGGTACAGGCGCGCTTGCAGGAAGGCGTTCGGGTCGATGTTTTTCTCGGTGGCGTGGGCTTCAGCCTTTTTCAGCACATCGCTCAGGGCGTTGAGCATTTGTTGAAAAACCGGGACGGATGCGGCGTACAGGGAAATAGTCATGGCAGTCTCGTGGTAGTGGCTGGGTGGAACGTGGGGCGATTATAGCCATGCTTGATGACCACACGGCTTGCCTTTTGTTTGGCAAGGATTAGGCTAGGCGCCTTCGACTGCTGAGGGAACGCGCGATGACCACTGAACAAGAATCCACCTTCGACGAGCCACGGCTCAATGCCACGGAAATCCGCATCCTGGGCTCGTTGATCGAGAAACAGGCCACCAGCCCGGAAACCTATCCGCTGACCCTCAACGCACTGGTCACGGCTTGCAATCAGAAAACCAGCCGCGAACCGGTGATGAACCTGACCCCAGGCCAGGTCGGCCAGAGCCTGCGTGCTCTGGAAGGACGCGGTTTTGCCAAGCTTGTAATGGGAAGTCGCGCCGACCGCTGGGAGCACAAGGTCGACAAGGCGCTGGAACTGGTGCCGGCACAGGTGATTCTGACCGGGCTGATGTTTCTGCGCGGTCCGCAGACCGTCAATGAATTGCTGACCCGCAGCGGACGCATGCATGAATTTGAAGATGCCGAGCAAGTGGTGCATCAGTTGGAGCGTCTCATTGCGCGCGGATTGGCTGTGTTGATTCCGCGTCAGGCCGGGCAGCGCGAAGATCGCTACACCCATGCGCTGGGCGATCCGGCGGACATCGAGGCGATTATGGCGGCGCGGCAGAATCCGGGCGAACGCGCGAGCGGCGGTGTTTCCGTCGAGCGCATCGAAGAGCTTGAGGCGCGGATTGCAGCGCTGGAAGAGCGCCTGGCCCGACTGGAATAATCACCACCGCCCCCTGTTGGAGCGAGCAAGCTCGCTCCAACAGGTTATGCGCCTGCCTGCAAACTCGCCGTTTCACTCACCATCCCAGTAATCAACCCCGTCCGCCTGCCGAGCCACCGCGACAAAGCCTGAAGCATTGCCCTGGGCATCAACCTTGAAGTTGTCCATCACCGCATATTTGTTCGAATCCGGGTATTCACAAATGTCCGGCTGCTGCTGAGTGCTGACCGCCAGATAACGCAGTTCAGTCAAGCTGGTGTTGATGATCTGATGCGCCATTTCCGGGCCGCCCGCTGGGCAGGCGATGACATCGCCGGCGCGGATCGGAAAACGCTCGGCGCCCAGACGCACCTCGCCTTCCCCGGCCACTACGTAAAACATCTCCTCATTGACCCGATGACTGTGAAACGGACTGCCGCGCATGCCCGGCGGCAGTGCATACAGTCGATAACCGAGTTTCTGCGCGCCGAGTTGCTGGCCGATCCGGGCCATGCGCTGCTGATAACGTCCGGCAGTTTCGCCTTCGGGGGCCAAGGCTTCGGGCAGGGATTCGAGTTCGACCTGATGCAGATTGAGGATGGGCGGATGCATGCTGAACCTCGGTTTTTTTTGTGGATGGACAAGTCTGTGCTTGCTGGTCGAGCAGTATAGGCAACCGGATAATCGTGCCAGCGATGAGGCCCGACCAGTCAGCGCAACAATTCAGCTCCGGGCAAACGTCACCGCCGCCTGAAACTGCTCTTCGGTCGGCCGCACGCCGGTGTACAACACAAACTGCTCCAGCGCTTGAATCGCGATCACTTCCAGCCCGGTAATCACCCGCTTGCCTTCTGCTCGTCCACGCACAATCAGTGGCGTTTCCGAAGGAATCGCCACCACATCAAACACGGTCTCAGACGCTTGTATCACCTCAGGCTCAAATGCCAGTTGCCCCGCTTCCGGGCCGCCGTCCATGCCCACCGGCGTTACGTTGATCAGCATCTGCGGGCGCACATCGCCCAGCTCAGCCTGCCAGCGATACCCCAGCGAATCCGCCAGCGCACGTCCGGCGCGCTCATTGCGCGCGACGATCAAACCGTTTTTATAACCGCCATCACGCAAGGCACTGGCCACCGCTTTGGCCATGCCGCCACTGCCGCGCAGGGCAAAGGTCGAATCCTTGGGCACCGCGTGGGTTTCCAGCAGTTGTGCGATGGCGATGTAATCGGTGTTGTAAGCCTTGAGGTGGCCCTTGGTATTCACAATGGTGTTGATCGATTGGATCGCCGCCGCCGACGCATCCAGCTCATCGACCAGCGCAATGCAGGCTTCCTTGAACGGCATCGACACGCCGCAACCACGAATGCCCAACGCCCGGATTCCGCCGACCGCGCCGGTCAGATCCTGGCTGCTGAAGGCCTTGTAATAGAAATTCAGGCCCAGTTGCTCATACAAATGGTTATGAAAACGCAGACCGAAATTCCCTGGGCGCGCCGACAGGGACATGCACAGCTGGGTGTCTTTGTTCGGGTTCATCTGCATGAAACTTCTCCTTCAAACGCACTTTCGGATGGACGGGATTAGCCAGCCCATCGGGTTCTGTTCGATGATATCGCTCGTCTGCACCGGGCCTTGGCGGGCCGGTAAAGATGGCGGTACAGACCTTACACAAAATTTACTCAGCGGCCGTGCTGTTTTTCAAAATGTTGCTGTCTTAGAAGTATCCCCGCGACAACTTTGGGCCTGGTGCAGGCCCGGACGCCGGGTCGAAGAACCGAGGAACTATCATGATTCGTAAACTCCCCATTATGGCCTTACTGATTGGCGCACTCGCTGTCACGGGCCAGGCAGAAGCCGGTGGTGGCCATGGCTGGCAAGGCCCTGCGGTGTTTGGCGCGATCGTCGGCTCGGCCATCATCGGCTCGGCGCTGATCAACCAGGACCGACCGGTGTACGTGCAGCAACAGCCGGTTTACGTTCAACCGCAACCGGTTTACGTGCAACAGCCGCCACCACCGGTTTACTACCAGCCGGCGCCGGTTTATGTGCAGCAACCGGTTTACGTGCAACCGGCCCCGGTTTACTACGGCCCTCCCCGTGGTTATTACGGTCGCCCTCATGGCTACTACGGCGGCCCACGCTGGTAACAGAAACACAGAGCCCCGCTTTTATAGCGGGGCTTTTTTATGACCGTCGGTCGGCAGGCGTCTGAAAAAATCTCGCCAAGGTCGCTGTGAGGACAGTTTCAACAGCTAAAGTCGGCATGATGGATTTGACCGTTGGGAGCCAAACATTAAACGGTCATCTTTTTGTCATGGCGGAACTGCAATCTGAATCCGTCCGCAAACAACAGGTTGATAACAACAAGGACGACTCTATGCCAACACAAAACCCGCACCGCATCGTCGGCCTGTGCACCTCAAGCAAGGTGTACAGCGCGCTGACCGAACTCAAGCACCTTGAAGGGCACCGCTGCGCCAAGTTTCTTTCGCTATTGGCGGAAAACCTTGTGCACAAGGGCCTGCTCAATGAGCGTGAAGTCATGCACATGCTTGATCAAGTGGTCGATTGAAGCAGCCCTCACTGTTATCAATGACCACTATCAAAAGCGTTGATTGTCCCTGAGAACGGCAAATCCCTAAGGTAGCCCCATCGTTTGATGGAGGTATTTGTCATGGCTCAGGTTCAAATCATGTCGGTAATCGGCAGCGCCGTTCCCGCACCACTCAGAGAGCTGGGACTGCTCGCCTGTTGGTATGTGGTGCGCGACGGCGAAGCAATCAGCGGCCCGCTCACCTCATTGCCGGCGGCGCAGGCCTTGTCGCAACAGTTCATCAGCGCTCCGTTTCACGCCTAAGGCAGTTGCACCTTGGGTTTGGTCTCGACGAACAGCGCCCAGCTGGACATGAACAGCGCAGCGATCAACGGCCCGATCACGAATCCGTTCAGGCCGAACACAGCCAGACCGCCCAAGGTCGAGATCAAAATCATGTAGTCGGGCATCCGAGTGTCCTTGCCCACAAGGATCGGCCTCAGCACGTTGTCCACCAAGCCAATCACGAACACCCCGAACAACCCCAGCACCACGCCCTGCCAGATCATCCCGCTGAGCAGGAAGTAAAGCGCCACCGGCGCCCAGACAATCCCCGCCCCCACCGCCGGCAACAGCGACAGAAACGCCATCAACACCGCCCACAGCAACGCGCTGGGGATGTCGAGAAACCAGAAAATCGCCCCGCCCAGCGCGCCCTGTGTGATTGCCACCAGCACATTACCCTTGACCGTCGCGCGCACCACCCGGTTGAATTTCAATTGCAAACGGCGCTTGTGATTTTCCTCCAGCGGTAAGGCGGTGCGCACCTTGCGCGCGAGTTCGGGGCCGTCACGCAGTAAGAAAAACAACAGATAAAGCATGATGAAAAAACTCACCACAAACTCGAACGTGCCCTGGCCAAAACTGAACGCCTGACTCGCCAGCACCTGGCTGCCCTGCATGGCTGCCTTGACGATTTTTTCGCGCAGCGCATTGAGTTCGCCCATGCCGAACCGGTCGAGCAGATGCTGAAAGTATTGCGGCAGGCTGTGTTTGAATTGCGCCAGATACGCCGCGATATCCAACTCGCCGCTCTCGATATTCTTGTAAACCGTCATCCCCTCCTGCACCAGCAACAAGCTGATGATGATCACGGGCAGAATCGCGATCACCAGACAGATGCTTAACGTAAACAAAGACGTGAGGTTGCGCTGCCAGCCGAACTTCGCCTGCAAGCGACGCTGCATCGGCGCAAACAGAATGCCGAGAATCACCGCCCAGAACACCGCGCCGTAGAACGGCAACAGAATCCAGATAAAGGCCACCGTGACCAGCACCAGCAGCACCGTCAGGGATTTGAATTGAAGACTTTTTACGTTCATGTCCGATCCATGTCAGTCGGGCGTCAAACACGCCCGGTGCTTAGTCAGCCGTAGCGTGCACGAGTGCCATCTTTATTCATGGAGCATAGTTGCGGATCGGCGCGAGCCACGCAGCGAACGGGCAATTACACGATTGCGCGGCGGTCAGGACGTCGCCTGTTTCTGCACAGACCCACATCGCACCACTCGAACGTAGACCCAGATCAATAAACCCTGCCGGCAACCGCACTACCCTGCTGCGCTTTTGCGACAGATGCCGCCATGACCCTCACCGCCACCCTCGCCGCCCCCGAACTGCTCGCCCCCGCCGGCACTTTGAAAAACATGCGTTACGCCTTTGCCTACGGTGCCGATGCGGTCTACGCCGGTCAGCCGCGCTACAGCCTGCGAGTGCGCAACAACGAGTTCGACCACGCCAACCTGGCGCTCGGCATTCGCGAGGCACAGGCGCAGGGCAAGCGCTTTTACGTGGTAGTCAACATCGCGCCGCACAATGCCAAGTTGAAGACTTTTCTCAAGGACCTGGCGCCGGTCATCGAAATGGCCCCGGACGCGCTGATCATGTCCGACCCGGGGTTGATCATGCTGGTGCGCCGGTATTTCCCGCAGATGCCGATCCACCTCTCGGTACAGGCCAACACGGTGAATTGGGCGAGCGTCGAGTTCTGGCAACAGCAGGGCCTGAGTCGGATCATCCTGTCGCGCGAACTGTCGCTGGAGGAGATCGGCGAAATCCGCGAGCACGTGCCAACCATGGAGCTGGAAGTATTCGTTCACGGGGCGCTGTGCATGGCTTACTCCGGGCGCTGCCTGCTGTCGGGCTACATGAACAAGCGCGACGCCAATCAGGGCACCTGCACCAACGCCTGCCGCTGGAAATACTCGGCGCAGCAGGCTACGGAAAATCAGAACGGCGAAATCGTCCAGACGTTCCAGCCCGAACCGACGCTGGGTATCGGCGCCCCGACCGATCAGGTGTTCCTGCTCCAGGAAGCCAACCGTCCCGACGAATTGATGCCCGCTTTCGAGGACGAGCACGGCACCTACATCATGAACGCCAAGGATCTGCGCGCGGTGCAGCATGTCGAGCGCTTGACGCGCATGGGCGTGCATTCATTGAAGATCGAGGGCCGGACCAAATCGCACTTCTACTGCGCACGCACCACTCAGGTGTATCGCCGGGCGATTGATGATGCGGTGGCGGGACGTGTCTTCGATCGCAGCCTGATGACCGATCTGGAATCGCTGGCCCAACGCGGTTACACCGAGGGTTTCCTGCGTCGCCATGTGCATGACGAGTACCAGAATTATCTGAACGGCAGCTCAGTGTCGCAGCGCCAGCAGTTTGTCGGCGAGTTGACGGGTGAGCGGCGTGATCGACTGGCCGAGGTCAAGGTGAAGAATCGTTTTGCGCTGGGTGATCATCTCGAGTTGATGACGCCCAAGGGCAATTTTCACTTTGATCTGGATGAATTGCAGACCCTCAAGGGTGAAGCGATTGAGGTGGCGCCGGGGGATGGGCATACGGTGTATGTGCCGATTCCGGATGCGGTGGATTTGCGGTTCGGGTTGTTGATGCGGGATGTGGGGAGCGCTTGAAGGCCCTTGTAGGAGCTGCCGCAGGCTGCGATCTTTTGACTTTGATTCTTGAAAACAAGATCAAAAGATCGCAGCCTGCGGCAGCTCCTACAGGGGCGGTGGGACCCGGTAAATTCTTCGCGCAACCAACGGCGATCAGCCCTGCGCACTGAACCGGTCGCGGCTGTTGGTCAAGTGCAGCCACATCGCCGCGCGCGCCGCATCCGCATCCTGACGCCTGATCGCATTCAGAATCGCCTCGTGCTCCAGATTGGCAAGTTGCCCCAACTTGCTCAAATCCGCCGCACCCCGCTCGACCGCGTTGACCCGCGTGCGGGGAATCATCGCGCTGCCTAAATGCTGCATGATTTCGCTGAAGCAGACATTACCGGTGGCCTCGGCAATCAACAGATGAAAGCGTCGATCCGCCTCGACGCAACTGTCGTTATTGGCCAGCAACCGTTGATAGTCATCCAGCGCCTGGCGCATCTGCAACAGTTGCTGCTCGGTCCGCCGTTGCGCCGCCAACGCTGCTGCCTGGGTCTCCAGGCCCATACGCAATTCGAGAATACTGCGCACCCCCAGCGCCGTATCTACGTTCAGCCGCAGCCCATGCTCCGGCGCACGCTCGATCACAAACGTGCCGATGCCGTGCCGCGTCTCTACCAGCCCCGAAGCCTGCAACTTGGAAATTGCCTCGCGCACCACCGTGCGGCTGACACCGTGTTCCTGAACGATCGAGTTCTCCGAAGGCAGCTTGTCGCCGGGCGACATCTGGCCGAGCAGGATGCTCTGGGTGAGTTTTTCCACCAGATCGTGGGCCAGGTTGTGCGCGCGTTTGCGGGCTGGGGCATCGAGGTCATCTTGCATGGGTTATTCCGTGTTCGGGACTTGCGGATCGTAGCACCGGGCAGAGGGGTGACGAGATTGATTTTAGATCCGATCGTCAACTCAACTTGTATGACAACACTCAATAATCCGTAAATATTTCACGTTTACTCAGCGCCTCCCTGTAACCGACCACCCCCTCCGCTGAAAATATCCAAGCCAAAAAAAACCTACAAGACCCAATAAAAACAGGAATAAAATCAAAAAAAACATAAAAAAATCACTCACAAGATAAATTTAATAGGCACTGCCCACTTGTAGGACAAAAAAATCAGGTTGTATGATGTCTATCAACAATGCTGCACCCAAGCCCTACCCCGCATAAAAATAATCAGTGGGAGAAAACCTAGTGAAAACCTCCGTCTCCGGGATGAACGAGGGCGTTGATCCAACGCTCGCATCGGCCATCTCGAAAGTGAAACGCCACGTTCTGCCGCTCTTCGTGATCATGTTTATCGTCAACTACATTGACCGGGTGAACATCGGTTTCGTCCGTACCCACATGGAACACGACTTGGGTATTGGTGCCGCCGCTTACGGCTTCGGCGCCGGTCTGTTCTTCATCGGCTACGCGCTATTCGAAGTCCCCTCCAACATGCTGCTGCAAAAAATCGGCGCACGAATCTGGCTGACCCGCATCATGTTCACCTGGGGGCTGGTCGCCGCCGGCATGGCGTTCATTCAGAACGAAACCCACTTCTACATCCTGCGCTTTCTGCTCGGGGTGGCCGAGGCCGGGTTCTTTCCCGGCGTGATTTACTACTTCACCCGTTGGTTGCCCGGTGTCGAACGCGGCAAGGCGATTGCGATCTTCCTCAGCGGTTCGGCCATCGCCTCGTTGATCTCCGGCCCGCTGTCCGGCCTGCTCCTGCAAATCAACGGCCTGGGCATGCACGGCTGGCAATGGATGTACTTCATTGAAGGGATGTTTTCGGTGTGCCTGTGCGTGTTCGTCTGGTTCTGGCTCGACGCCAAACCCCACGACGCGAAATGGCTGACCCGCGCCGAACAGGACGCGTTGGTCAACGCCATCGACGATGAACAGAAGGCTCGCGAAGCCGCCACACCGATCCGGCCATCGATAGGCAAACTGCTCAAGGATCGCCAGATCATCCTGTTCTGCCTGATCTACTTCTTCATCCAATTGACGATCTACGCCGCGACCTTCTGGCTGCCGAGCATCATCAAGAAAATGGGCGACATGAGCGACTTCCAGGTCGGGCTGTTCAACTCGATTCCGTGGCTGCTGTCGATTATCGGCATGTATACCTTCGCCACGCTCTCGGCCAAGTGGAAGCACCAGCAGGCGTGGGTCGCCACGGCGCTGTTGATCGCGGCCGCGGGGATGTTCATGTCCACCACCGGCGGGCCGATCTTCGCTTTTGTCGCGATCTGCTTTGCGGCGCTGGGGTTCAAGTCCGCCTCGTCGCTGTTCTGGCCGATTCCGCAGGCCTATCTGGACGCGCGGATCGCCGCTGCAGTGATCGCATTGATCAACTCGGTCGGCAACCTCGGCGGCTTCGTCGCACCGACCACCTTCGGCCTGCTCGAAGAACACACCGGCTCGATTCAGGGCGGCCTCTATGGTCTGGCTGCGACCTCGATCATCGCCGCGATCATCGTGTTCTACGCCCGCACCACAGCGAAACCCGCAACAGTTGCCGCCGTAGTCGATACCGCGCCGAAGCACGCCTGACTTTCCGTTTCCAGGGATAAAAACAATGAACGCACACGACACCGCCAAAGCCCCGATCATCACCGACATGCAAGTCATCCCGGTGGCCGGCCACGACGGCATGCTGCTCAACCTGAGCGGCGCCCACGGGCCTTTCTTCACCCGCAACATCGTCATCCTCAAGGACAACGCAGGCCACACCGGCGTCGGCGAAGTGCCCGGCGGCGAACGCATTCGCCAGACCCTGGAAGACGCGCGCAGCCTGGTCATCGGCAGCCCGATCGGCACCTGGCAGAAGATCCTCAATCAAGTACGCCAGACCTTCGCCGACCGCGATGCCGGCGGCCGTGGCCTGCAAACCTTCGACCTGCGCATCACCATTCACGCGGTCACCGGCCTGGAAGCCGCCCTGCTTGATCTGCTCGGCCAGCACCTCGACGTACCGGTCGCGGCGCTGCTTGGCGAAGGTCAGCAACGCGATGAAGTGAAGATGCTTGGCTATCTGTTCTACGTCGGCGATCAACGCGAAACCGACCTCGCTTATCGCAGCGAACCAGACGCCGAAAACGACTGGTTTCGCGTGCGTCACGAGAAGGCCATGACCGCCGAATCGGTGGTGTGTCTCGCCGAAGCGGCCCATGCAAAATACGGTTTCAAGGACTTCAAGCTCAAGGGCGGCGTGCTCAGCGGCGATGCGGAAATCGAAGCGGTAACGGCACTGGCAGAGCGCTTCCCGGATGCGCGCATCACCCTTGATCCGAACGGGGCGTGGTCACTGAAAGAAGCGATCCGCTTGTGCCGCGATCAGCATCGGGTTTTGGCTTACGCCGAAGATCCGTGCGGTGCGGAAAACGGTTATTCGGGTCGCGAAGTCATGGCCGAATTCCGCCGCGCCACCGGACTGAAAACCGCCACCAACATGATCGCCACCGATTGGCGCGAGATGGGCCACGCGATCCAGTTGCAATCAGTCGACATCCCGCTGGCCGACCCGCACTTCTGGACCATGCAGGGCTCGGTGCGCGTGGCGCAGATGTGTCATGAGTGGGGCCTGACCTGGGGTTCGCATTCCAACAACCACTTCGATATCTCGCTGGCGATGTTTACCCATGTCGCCGCTGCCGCACCGGGCGATATCACCGCCATCGACACCCACTGGATCTGGCAGGACGGCCAGCGCCTGACCAAGGCACCGTTGCAGATTGTCGGCGGCTGCGTGCAGGTGCCGAAGAAACCGGGGCTGGGTGTCGAGTTGGACATGGATCAGGTGGCCAAGGCTCACGAACTCTATAAAGGCATGGGCCTGGGCGCACGGGATGACAGCGTGGCGATGCAGTTTTTGATTCCGGGGTGGAAGTTCGATAACAAGCGGCCGTGTCTGGTGCGCTAAGGTTTTTTGGAACCACCAGCAGTCCCTGTGGGAGCGAGCCTGCTCGCGAAGGCGGTATAACAGCCAACACTTCTGTCGACAGACACATCGCTTTCGCGAGCAGGCTCGCTCCCACAGGGGGCTCTGTATTAACCAGAGACTTGTAACAACCAGTTCTTGAAAGCGAGCATCGCCGCCGTCTCCGGCCGCGACTGCAATCGCGTCAACCAATAACTCCCCGTGGTGATCTCGATTGCAAACGGCTGACAAATCGCCTCCGCCGCCAGTTGCCGCGCGAACATCAGCGGCGGTGCCAACGCTACCCCGCCGCCCTGCAACGCCGTTTCCATCATCGCCAGCGACGAGTCGAAGACGACGCTCTGCGGCGGTGCTGCCTGAGTCGCCATACCTGCCGCCTGAAACCACTCCGGCCATTCATCCGTGCGATAGGAACGCAGCAACGTCTGCTGCAACAGATCCCCCGGCGCGTGCAATTGCCGGGCGATTTCCGGGACGCACAGTACCGACAGCGGCGCTTCCAGCAGCCGGGTCGCCTCAATGCCGTGCCACGCTCCGGCGCCAAACCGGATCGCGTAATCCAGCCCTTCTGCCGCGACGTCCACGCGATTGTTGTTGGTCGACAGCCGTAAATCTATGAGCGGATGTTTCGGCCGAAAGTCCAAAAGCCTCGGTAATAACCAACCCACGGCAAAGGTGCCCACCGCGCCCACGGTCAACATCTCGCGATGCTGTCCGCCGGCGAGGCGTTCCAGAATCTGCGCGATATGATCAAACGACGTGCTCAACACCGGCAGCAAAGTTTCGCCTTCACTGGTCAGCATCAGCCCGCGGGGCAGGCGTTTGAACAGGGTGACGTTGAGCTGCGCTTCAAGGCTTTTGACCTGATGACTGACGGCAGCCTGGGTCACACACAACTCCACGGCAGCGCGGGTAAAGCTCAAATGACGCGCTGACGCCTCGAAAGCGCGCAGTGCGTTGAGCGGCAATTGTGGTCGAATCATGCCCTGCCCCAAATTTTTCTAATGGCTCATCCGAGATTTCATCGTTTGTCGACGAATGCCAGACTGCCTAAATTGTCGGCGCTGATCAGCCGCCTAACGTTGCAAATGCCCGCAGTCTAGCGGGATAACACCCTCAACACTCATGGAAAGTGGTTCATCTATGTCATTCATCAACCCGAGCAAAGTCATTTCCTGTAGTGCTTTCGGCCTGTTCTTCGGCGCCGCGACCTGCATGGCCGCACCGCAAACCGACGAACAACTGCAAGCACTGGTCAAAGGTGCCGTTACGCCTGTGATGCAGCAGCAGAACATACCCGGCCTGGCCGTTGCCCTCACCATCAACGGCAAACCGCATTACTTTAACTACGGCGTCGCCGCCAAAGACACCGGGCAAAAAGTCAGCGAAAACACTTTGTTCGAAATCGGTTCGGTGAGCAAAACCTTCACCGCGACACTGGCCGGTTACGCTCAGGCCACGGGCAAACTGGACCTGTCGACCAAGGCCAGCCAGGTTTGGCCCGAGTTGAAAGGCAGCGCTTTCGACAACATCAGCGTGTTGCAACTGGGTACTTACAGCGCCGGCGGTTTGCCGCTGCAATTCCCCGCCGAGGCGGATTCGGCGGACAAGATGCTCGGCTATTACCAACAGTGGAAACCGGTGTATCCGGCGGGCAGCCATCGGCTGTATTCCAATCCGAGCCTTGGGTTGTTCGGTTATCTGACGGCGAAAAGTCTGGGCCAGCCATTTGATCAGGCCATGAGCGAAACCCTGCTGCCGAAACTCGGCCTCAAGCACACCTTCGTCAAGGTGCCCGCGTCCGAAGCCAAGCTCTACGCTCAGGGTTACAACAAGAACGACCAACCGGTTCGGGTCAGTCCGGGCGCACTGGATTCCGAAGCCTACGGTATTAAAACCAGCGCGGCGGATCTGCTGCGTTACGTCGAGGCCAACCTGAAACCGGCCAGCCTTGAAGCGCCGCTGCAAAAAGCCATCGCCGCGACCCACACCGGTTACTACACCGTTAGCGACATGACCCAAGGCCTGGGCTGGGAAATGTATCGCTACCCGACCAGCCTCGACCGCTTGCTGGCCGGTAACTCGACGCCAATGGCCATGGAGGCGCATAAGGTTCAGTGGCTGACTCCGCCGCAACCGCAACCCGACGATGTGTTGCTCAACAAGACCGGCTCCACCGGAGGCTTTGGTACTTACGTCGCGTTCGTGCCGAGCAAAGACATTGGCATCGTGATCATGGCCAACAAAAATTATCCGATTGCGGAGCGAGTGAAGATCGCGCATACGATCCTCAGCGCTGTTGCTGACTGACCGGATTTATAGCGGGCATAAAAATGGGCGACCTGCTGAGGTCGCCCATTTTTTTATCACCATTTCAAGCCTGGAAAATGGCTTCCGGCTCGAGATTGTCCAGCGCGCGGTTGACCAGCAACTCGCCGACCACTGCCAACTGCTGAATCGACAGAGCGAGACTGCGCTGTGAATCGTCCAGTTTGCAGGCCATGTCGGTGGTCAGGACGTTGAGCGAGGCGAGGGTTTCGCAAGCGTGGGTCAGTAGCGTGGGGGTATCGATATCGGGGCGGATGGTGAAGACGTAGCTGACGGGATCGGGGTGATGCGGGTGGCGCAGGCGTGTGTTGCGGGAGTCGAAGGATCCAGAATCGGTTGAGGATTCGGGGGGATTCGGTGTGTGTTTTTTCATGTGAAAAGTTCTCTATTGAATTTTATGGAGCCACCCAACTCACTTCCACATGACAGGTGGCAGCTGTACGCAGGTGTGGAAGACCTGGGAGAGAACGAAACCCCGGCGCACTCGAAAGTGCTCCCGCGCACAGCCGCCATAAAACGCGACAATGTTGACATAAAAAATGTCTACCTGCGCTTCATGAAAGCTTGCTTCATTCTCTACCCAGCGGACTTCCACATCCGACCGCTGTTTTTTTCAGCGGCCAAAGAAGGTTATCCCCCTGCCCCACAACGCACCAGTTCACCAACGCCGCCGCGCCTTGCAGGAAAAATCCACGGTACATGCAGGTCTTTGCCTCAGACATTTCTGTAGGAATATGCTGCAACGACTTTTTGATCAGCACGCAATAAAAAATGGGCGACCTACTGAGGTCGCCCATTTCTTTGATTCACGCCATGCCATCAATCATCCGGCATTTCCGGCGGCTTAGCCGGTTTTGCAGGCTTGGTCGGTTTAGTCCCTTTTCCACCTTTGGCCGTTTCAGGCTCGGCGGCGGCCGGGGCCTGAGCGGCGGCTGCAGCGGCCGCTTCCTTCTCGGCCATCGGCATGGCGTCGATCGTCTCGAAGACTTTCTTCAGGTCGACCGACTTTGACTCATCCCCCGAACTTTCGAGCTTTTTCTCACCGTCTTTACCCACCAGAATCACTTTAGGCAAAGCCCCGGCGCCAAGTTTAAGGGAGCGGATCAGCGCCATGGTGTCTTGCTGCCCCATGTCCTTGCCGTCGAGTTGGCCGGACATGTTGAGGATGGTGTAGACCTTGATGTTGCGGTCGGCGACGCCCTTTTTGTTGGCCGGGTCCTCCAGCGACTTTTTCAGGCTCACCCACACGGGGTCGACGGTGCTTTGCGCGATCACGATCAGCGGTCGGGCGCGACCCATGTCTGCGGCAATCGGCGAATCGTTGTCAGCGGCGAACAAGGGGCCGGCAATCGCCAGCAAGAGTGTCAGGGTCAGTGACCTGATGAGCATGCGCATCTCCTTTTGATATCCACGCTCTACTGATTGCGCATCGTGGCGATTGTTCCGGGTGTGTCCGGCAAATATGTGTCGCCTTGTCAGAAGCTTAGGTCAGGACCGGTATTGCGCAACCGCCTGCGTGCAATCGTGACGCGGATTTGATTACCTTTTGTGAGCGCATTAGGGTGGCGGTTCTGCCCACGAAATGGAGTTCAATGCATGCACATCGAATACCTGTGCGATCACCCCGGATTTGTTGAAGAACTGTCCGAACTCAACTTCAAGGAGTGGGGTGAATTCCGCCCTGGCGACACCCTTGAGGCCCGCACCGAACGCATGCGCAAAGCCTGCGGCAAAGGCGCGATCCCCAGCGTGGTGGTGGCGATTAAAGACGGCAGGCTACTCGGTGGCGCGCTGCTGATCGACAGCGACATGAAGGCACGTCCCGAGCTGACGCCCTGGCTGGCCGGGGTTTATGTGAAAGCAGAGGAACGTGGACGCGGGGTTGCTTCGCAACTGGTCAATCGGATTGTCGAAGAGGCCGAAGCGTTGGGAGTGCCGCAGCTATACCTGTACACCGACGCGGCAAAATCGTTGTATGCGCGATTGGGTTGGGAGGTGGTTGAGGAACTGGTCTACGAGGATTTGCCAGTGACGATCATGAAGTTCGTCATTCAACGTTGAGCCTCGGGTGAGGGAGTTGCTCCCTCACCCGAGTGAGTGCGCCGATCAAAACGCCAATTTATAACCGATCAACACCAGCATCGTCGCCAGGCACGGGCGCAGCACTTCATCGGAGATGCGCCCGGTAAGGTGGCTGCCAAGCCAGATGCCCGGCAGCGAACCGACCAGCAAAAAGCCCAAAACGCCCCAATCCATATTGCCCATGCTCGCGTGGCCCAGACCTGCAACCAGGGTCAATGGCACGGCGTGGGCGATTTCGGTGCCGACCAGACGGCGGGTCGGCAGCAGCGGATAGAGGATGAACAGCGCGACGGTGCCGAGGGCGCCGGCGCCAATCGAAGTCAGGGCGACCATGGTGCCGAGGATAAGCCCGGTGATCACGGTCATCACATTGAGCCGCGAACCGCTCGGGTTGTAGTTGCCGCCTGCGCGTTTGTGGGCGAAATCCAACAGTCGTTTCTTGAAGAAAATCGCCAGCGCGGTAGCGAACAGGACGAAACCCAGCGCCTGTTTGATGATGGCGTTCATCGCGTCCGGCGCGGTGTGCAGGGTGCTGAGAAACCACAGGGTCATGGCCACCGCCGGCACGCTGCCGAGGGTCAGCCAACCGGTGATGGCCCAGTCGATGTTCTTGTTCTTTCTATGGACGAGCACGCCACTGGATTTGGTAATGGCCGCGTACAACAGGTCGGTGCCCACCGCCGTTGCAGGGTTGATGCCGAACCACAGCAGAATCGGCGTCATCAACGAACCGCCGCCGACACCGGTCATGCCGACAATAAAACCCACCACCAGCCCGGCAATCACCAGGCCGAAATTTGCCAATTCCATTAAGACGTCCAGAAAAACGACAGGAAAAATCTGGCCCGCAGCATAGCGATTTTTCTTATAACCACCTATATCGATACGGTCTATCGTTATGCCTTTCGATCACACCGCAGGTCCATTGTGGGAGCGAGCCTGCTCGCTCCCACAGGGATGATGTAGTGATTAGAAGATCAATGCACCCGCCGCCCCGGTTTGAAACTGTGATGGCTGTTGATCCACACCGTGGCCAATGCGATCAGCGACAGGATCAGCAGCGCCCACGGAAACGACATTGCCCCCGCCCGATCCAGCAGCAACCCGCCAAATAATCCGCCGCCGGCGATCGCCACGTTCCATGACGTGGTGAGCATCGCCTGCACCACGTCGACATGGTCGCCTGCAGAATCCGCCGCCGCTGTCAGCAGCAGCGTCGCCGAGCCACCAAACGACAACCCCCACACCGCCATGCAGCCATAAATCAGCCACGGCGACGGCGAAATCAGCGCCAATACCAACGCTGTTAAGGCAAACACCGCAAGGCTGATCAGCGTCAGCCAACGCAACCAGCGATCCACCAGCATGCCGATGATCCAGATCCCCACGAGCGAACACAGGCCGAACACCAGCAGCACCAGATCAACGCGCTCGGCCAGCCCGGCCTGCATCAGAAAAGGTGAAATGTAGGTGTAAAGAATGTTGTGTCCGAGCATCCACGTCAGCACCACGAACAGCACCGGTCGCACACCTGGCAGGCGCAGGGACTCGAGCAATGGCAGGCGTTCTTCGTTGTTCTGCCCCGGACGATCCGGCACCGCGATGACGATCCACGCCGCCAGCACCAAGGCCAGCGCCGACATGATCCCGAACGAGGCGCGCCAGCCGATCAGATTGCCCAGCCACGTCCCCGCCGGCGTGCCCAGCGACAACGCCACCGGTGTGCCGAGCATGGCAATCGCCAGCGCCCGCCCCTGTTGATGCACCGGCACGATGCCGCGCGCGTAGCCGGCCATGATCCCCCACGACAGCCCCGCCGCCATCCCGGCAAGAAAGCGCGAAGCCAGGGTCAGGCCGTAATGGCTGGAAAACGTGGTGATGGTGTTGAACAACAGAAACCCGCCCACCGTCATCAGCAGCACGCGCCGCCGAGGCCAGCCGCGTGTGGCGACGGTCAGCGGAATCGCCGCGACAATCGAACCCAGCGCATACAGCGTCACCAGTTGCCCGGCGAGCACTTCGCTGACGTTAAGCCCGGCGCCAATTTGTGGCAGCAGTCCGGCTGGCAGGGTTTCGGTGAGGATAGCGATGAAGCCGGTCATGGCAAAGGCCAGCAACGCGGCATAGGGCAGTTTGTCCGCGCGGGCGGCGCAGTCGAGTCGAGTGAAATCGGCGCTTGCGGGGTCAGTCATGACGGGTGCAGCTCCCTTTGGATCGAAATGAGCCATATATTGTATACAAAAAAAATCAATCCCGTACCGATCCCCTGTAGGAGCTGCCGAAGGCTGCGATCTTTTGATCTTGATCTTGAAAAACAAAGTCAAAAGATCGCAGCCTTCGGCAGCTCCTACAGGGGCAAGGTGGCGACGTCAGATTTATTGCACCGGCAAAAAATTCAGAAACAGCAGACTTTGCGCGTAATTCAGGCCAATGCGCCGGTAGCGCTCATCGAGCATTTGCGTAAGCAGATCAAGGCGCGCCACCACTTTGCCGAACTCCGTGGCGAAACTCAGGTTGCTGCCCTCCTCCGAAATCTCATTGGAGAACAGCAGCGGCTGGCCTTCCTTGTTCTGGCGCTGGGACAGAATCCACGTGGCTTTTTCGATGTTGCGCGCGGCGTTGTGAACGAACGTCGGGTTGATCGCGTCAGTCATGTAGAACTCGACGCGATTGCCATGGGCGGTGACCAACATGCTGCCGATGGCATAGATGAACGCGCCGACCCGATCACCGAGAAACTCCGGGCTCATCGCATAACTGAGCGCAGCCAGATCCTTGCGCCCGCCCAGCACCGGCAACGGTTGCTGCTGCTCGATGGCCAGGCGTACCTGCTTCACCGCGGCGTGGATATTGAGGAAGCCGGATTTGCGCAGCTCTTCGGGGTTGCGCAGGTACAACTTGCCCATCAACCGATAAAGACTGTTGAGGTTGTCGCGCATCGCCAGCGTGGCCATACGGTCGACGCTGGTCTGCAGGAATTCCTGCGGTTGACCGTCACGAATCTGAGCGATGAAACCATTGCCGTCCTGATGCGTGCAGCCGCTGACAAACAGCGACGACAGACAGGCCAGCAACAGGCACGGGCGATGAACAACACGGGCGATCAGGTGAAAAGCTCTCGGCATGAATTCTCGAACAGGCACATTCCTGTGCGGCGGGAGTCACCGCATCCTGGCCATGGATAGAGCCGCCAATTGCTGAAAAGTGCAGTGTTCGCGTGGTTTCCCGACCTTCGGCAACCATTTAGTCCGACTTTATTTTTGCAATAAACGTTTAATCCGCTATAAATTCTGATTCACGCCTCAATTAGCATGACTATTAACCTGTTTTGAAAACAACAACAAAAAGGAAGGTCAACCATGCTTCAATCCCGTCACTTGCTCTCCGGCCTCGGACTGTCCCTGATGATCGCCACCCTTTCCGCCAATGCGGCGGGCCTGACCGCCGAACACAAAGCCTTCGGCAAAACCAATGACGGCACGCCCGTCGAGCAATACATCCTGCGCAACAGCCACGGCATGCAAGCCACTGTCATCACCTACGGCGCGACCCTGCAATCGCTGTTGGTGCCGGACAAACAAGGCAAAGCCGCCGACGTGGTGCTCGGTTTCGACGATGTGCAGGGCTACCAGAAAGGCACCGCCTACTTCGGCGCGACCATCGGCCGTTTCGGTAATCGCCTGGCCGACGGCGCTTTCGAACTCGACGGCAAGCGCTATCAAGTGCCACAGAACGACAAGTCCAACGCCTTGCACGGCGGCACTCAGGGTTTCGATAAAAAGGTCTGGAAAGCGCAGGAAACCAAAGACAAGGACTCAGTCGGCGTGACCCTGACCTATCTGTCGGCGGACGGTGAAATGGGCTTCCCAGGCAACCTCACCACCGAAGTGACCTATCGCCTGACCGACAGCAACGAACTGCGCATCGACTACAAGGCCAGCACCGACAAACCGACCGTGCTCAACCTGACCAACCACAGCTACTTCAACCTCGCGGGTGCCGGCAATGGCGACATCCTCAAACAGGTCGCGACCCTGCACGCCAGCCATTACACCCCGGTCACCGGCAAGCTGATCCCGACCGGCGAACTGGCGCCGGTGGCAGGTACACCGATGGATTTCACCAAGCCAACGGCAATTGGCACGCACATCAAGGCTGATCACCCGCAGTTGAAATTCGCCGAGCCTAAACAGGGTGGCTTCGATTTCAACTGGGCGCTGGATACCAAGGGTGACGTGAGCAAAGTCGCCGCCGAGGTCAGTGATCCACAGTCCGGCCGGCATTTGCAGTTGTTCACCAGCGAACCGGGCGTGCAGTTCTACACCAGCAACTTCCTCGATGGCACCGTCAAGGGCAAGGGCGGCAAGGTGTATCCGCACTGGGGCGCGTTTACCTTGGAGACGCAGCACTATCCTGACTCACCGAATCAGCCGAACTTCCCGAGCACGCGGCTGGATCCGGGGCAGGATTATGCGCACAGCGTGGTGCTGAAGTTTTCTGCCAAATAAAAGCTGAAGATCAAAAGATCGCAGCCTGCGGCAGCTCCTACAGGGCGAAACCCGAGCCCAATGTAGGAGCTGCCGCAGGCTGCGATCTTTTTGCTTTTTGAACCCTTGGACTATCCTGCTGCCCACTAAGGTATCGACCGTTTCAGAAAGGAGGTTTGAATGCGTACCCTCGAATTGGCCGGCGTGCAGGTTCCGGTGATTGGCCAGGGCACCTGGCGCATGGGTGAGGATCGTTCGGCGCACAAACGTGAAGTCACCGCGCTGCGCACTGGCATCGAGCTGGGCATGACCCTGATCGACAGCGCTGAAATGTACGCCGAGGGTGGTGCCGAAACCGTGGTTGGCGAAGCCATTGCCGGCCTGCGTGATCAAGTGTTTCTAGTCAGCAAGGTCTACCCGCACAACGCCAGCCGCAAAGGTATTCCGCTAGCCTGCGAGCGCAGTCTGCGTCGGCTCGACACTGATTACATCGACCTCTATCTGTTGCATTGGCGCGGCCAGTATCCGCTGGAAGAAACCGTCGAGGCGTTCGAACGTCTGCGCGAGGACGGCAAGATCGGCCGTTGGGGCGTGTCGAACTTCGATGTTGATGATCTTGAAGAACTGGCGTCACCGGCCTGCGCGACCAATCAGGTGCTCTTCAACCTGGAAGAACGCGGCGTCGAATTCGACCTGCTGCCGTGGTGCCAGCAGCAACGTATGCCGCTGATGGCGTACTGTCCGATCGGTCAAGGCGGCGCGATGCTGGCTGATCCGGTGTTGAAACAGATTGCCGCTCGTCACAACGCGACCCCGGCACAGGTTTCGCTGGCGTGGATTCTGCGTCAGGATGGCGTAATTGCGATTCCCAAAGCTGTGCGGCCGGAACACGTGCAACTCAATGCACAAGCGGCGCAGTTGCAACTGGAGGCCGGGGATCTGGCAGCGCTGGACCAGGCGTTTCACGCGCCAAAGCGCAAGCAGCGGTTGGCCATGGTCTGAGCCACCGCCGACTGGCAGAGGGCTTCGCGATGAGAAGCACTGATCAGTACGACCCGTTCAATCTGCAACGTTTTATCCAGGCACAGGACCCGGTTTTCGAACGGGTCCAGCGCGAACTCGACGAGGGCCGCAAACGCAGCCACTGGATGTGGTTTGTCTTCCCGCAGTTCGCAGGCCTGGGCGGCAGTGAGATGTCCCGGCGCTTCGCCATCGGTTCGGCCGAGGAAGCTCAGACCTATCTGGACCATCCCTTGCTCGGCGCACGATTACGCGCCTGCACGCAGCTTGTGCTGAATGTGCGAGAGCGTTCGATTGCCGAGATTTTCGGCCATCCCGATGACCTGAAATTTCACTCCTCAATGACGCTGTTCGCCCAGTTCGCTGCTGAAGACAGCTTGTTCAACCAGGCACTTGAGCGCTACTTCCACGGCATCCTCGATGAGTGGACGTTGCAACTGCTGGACTCAAAACAGGCCCAGTTGTCCCCCGATCAGGGTTGAGAAGTCGTCGTCGACAAACGGCAGGATCGCATCCGCCACCGGTTGCAGTTGCCGGGTGATGTAGTGGTCGTAGTCGATGGTGGATCGCCGCACTTCCAGCGGTTCGGGGCCGGCCAGGGTAATCACGTAGCTGATCCAGCCACCGTTCTGGTACTGCCGCGGTCGTCCGTGCTGCGTGTTGTAATCATCGGCCAGCCGCGCCGCGCGCACGTGGGGCGGAACATTGCGCTCGTAATCGTCGAGGGTGCGGCGCAGGCGTTTGCGATAGATCAGTCGATCATCGAATTCACCCGCCAGGGTTTTGCGCACGTAGTCACGCACATAATCCTGATAGGGCTTGCGCTGGAAGATCCGCTCGTACAGTTCCTGCTGAAATTGCCGGGCCAAAAGCGACCAGTCGGTGCGCACGGTTTCCAGGCCTTTGTAGACCATTTCCTCGCTGCCGTCGGCGCGGGTAACCAGGCCGGCGTAGCGCTTCTTGCTGCCCTCCTCCGCGCCACGAATGGTCGGCATCAGAAAGCGTTTGTAGTGAATTTCGAACTGCAATTCGAGGGCGCTTTCCAGCCCGTATTCGTCACGCACATGCTCACGCCACCAGTCGTTGACGTGTTTGACCAGCGCATGGCCGATGGCCGCTGCTTCTTCCTGCCCGTGGGGACGACGCAGCCAGACGAAGGTCGAGTCGGTGTCACCGTAGATCACCGCGTGGCCCTGCTCTTCAATCAACTTGCGCGTGCGCAGCATGATCTCGTGGCCGCGCAGAGTGATCGACGACGCCAACCGTGTATCAAAGAACCGGCAACCGCTGGAGCCGAGCACGCCATAGAAGGCGTTCATGATGATCTTCAGCGCCTGGGACAGCGGCGCATTGTGTTCGCGCTTGGCGGTCTCGCGGCCCTCGGCGACTCGCGAGACGATGGACGGCAGGCAATGCCGGGTGCGTGAGAATCTGGCGCCACGAAAGCCCGGCACGGAGTCGGCATCGTCCGGATGCTGCAAGCCTTCGATCAGCCCGACCGGATCAATCAGAAAGGTGCGGATGATCGACGGATAAAGGCTCTTGTAATCGAGCACCAGCACCGATTCGTACAGCCCCGGTCGCGAGTCCATGACAAAGCCACCGGGGCTGGCCTGCGGCGGATTGGTGCCCAGATTCGGCGCCACGAAACCCTGACGGTGCATCAACGGCATATATAGATGCGTGAACGCCGCCACCGAGCCGCCACTGCGATCCGCCGGCAGGCCGGTGACGCTGGCGCGCTCCAGCAAAAACGTCAGCAGTTCGGTCTTGGCGAAAATCCGCGTGACCAGTTCGCAGTCCTTGAGGTTGTACTTGGCCAGCGCCGGTTTGTCCTCGGCGAACATGCGGTTGATCTCATCCATGCGCTGGTACGGGTTGTCGATGGACTTGCCTTCGCCAAGCAAGGTCTGCGCGACGTTTTCCAGACTGAACGAAGGGAAACTCCAGGTCGCCGAACGCAGCGACTCAATGCCGTCGATGATCAGGCGCCCCGCCGCCGAGGCGAAGTAATGGTTGCGGCTGCCGTGTTCGCGCCACTGCATCTCTTCACCGCCACGGCCGATTTTCAACGGTACGCCGAGGCGCCGCGCGTGTTCGTGGAGGATGCGCAGATCGAACTGCACGACGTTCCAGCCGATGATCGCGTCGGGATCATGGCGGGCGAACCAATCGTTGAGCTTCTTCAGGATCACCGTGCGTGAGTCGCAGTATTCAAGGTCGAAGTCGACGATGCTGGCGTCACCGTTGGGCGCGCCGAGCATGTACACCTGACGCTCGCCGCAGCCTTCAAGAGCGATGGAGTACAACTCGCCGGTTTCGGTGGTTTCGATGTCCAGCGAGACCAGTCGCAGCTTTGGCCGATACTCGGGGTCGGGTTTGAGGTGGGCGTTGAGCAATGTGCCGTCGGCATCGGCGGTGCCGCTGAACAACACCGGTGCGGTGATGAAACGCTCCATCAGATAGCGTTCCGGCGGGCGCACATCGGCCTCGAAAACATCGACGCCGTGGCGGTTGAGCGCGGTTTCCAGACGCATCAACTGGCCATGTTGCTGGCAATACAGGCCGAGCACCGGGCGATGCTCGAAATCCTGCAGGGCCAGGGGGCGCAGTTCGACGTTCTTTTCGTCATGCAGCAGGCGCTCGGCGGCTGCGCGCTGCTCGGCGGGGATAAACGCCACCGACGGCTGATGCGGCAAGCGCACACGGCGCGGCCCGGCGTCGGTCGCCAGCCAGAACTCGACTTCGGTGCCGGCCGGCGTATCGCGCCAATGCCGGGTCAGGACGAAGCCCTGCTGTAAATCCACCACTACGACCTCGGAAAATTGAATCTGGCAGGCATTCTACGCTGCCCTTCAAGGGATAACCCTATCCCCTGTGGCGAGGGGATTTATCCCCGATGGCCTGCGTAGCAGGCCCAAAACCATCCGACACGGTGTGTCAGGCAAACCCGGCAGTCTGATTCCGGGCCTGCTGCGCAGGCCATCGGGGCGGTGCGACGTTTCGCTAAATCCCCTCGCCACAGGGGTTCAGTCACCACAAGTGCGTGCTGCTGGAGAAAAAGTGCGGCAAATGACGTTTTTTGCGTGTTATCTGCCGCTTTGCCACCTTGCCCTGAACGCCAGCGTCTACGATGCTTGGATAACAACGACAACACCTGAGTAACTGCCATGAAGACCGTCGCCCAACTGCTCAAGCTCAAAGATCAGAAAAATCAGGAAGTGCACCAGATCAAGCCTGATCACATGGTGCTCGAAGCACTGATGAAGATGGCCGAGAAAAACGTCGGCGCCTTGCTGGTCGTGGAAGACGACAATGTGGTCGGCATCATCAGTGAACGCGATTACGCGCGCAAACTGGTGCTGCATGGCCGCTCTTCAGTCGGCACGCCGGTACGCGACATCATGGTTGCCAACGTGATCACGGTGGATACCCACCAGACTGTCGACACTTGCCTGGGCATCATGTCCGACAAACGCCTGCGCCACTTGCCGGTGGTGGAGAACGGCAAATTGATCGGCTTGCTGTCGATTGGTGACCTGGTCAAGGAAGCGATTGCCGAACAGGCGGAGTTGATCAAACAGTTGGAGCAGTACATTCGCGGGGAATAAACCTAACCGCGATCGTTCCCATGCAGAGCGTGGGAACGATCAGAGGAAAGCTCAGACTGGCCAATGCCGGGCGAATACCGGCGCCAGCACCGGATGCCGGTCAATGCGTTGTAGCCACGCATAGAAACCGGGCCGCGTCTGGCGCAGATGCTCGCGGCTGCCCGCCCAACGTGTCACCACCGCCGCCAGCACGTCCAGCGCCCCCGGCGTTTCGTCGTCCAGGTACAGCTCGGCGGAAAACTGGTCAGCAAACACCTCCCAACTCCAGTGCAGACGCTCACGGGCGCCGGCGATCAGGTTCTGCCGCGACGCTTCGTCGGGCATCAGCAGCCAGCGCTCGGGGTAGTCGATGACGCCAATGGCCGCGTAGCAATTGCTGACGATGTACACGAGGCCGCGAATCGCCTGGTCACGCTCGTCTGCCTCGGCCGGCAACAATCCTGACTTGGGAAACGTCAGGCCCAAATGAATCAGAATCGCCGCGCTCTCGGTGACCGCACTGCCATCGGGCAGTTGCAGGGTCGGGATCTGTTTCAGTGGATTGAGTTGCGCCAACGCTTCGGCGGCTTCGGTACTGGCTTCAATATCAATGAAGCGAAATGCGATCTGACACAGCTCCAGCGCCGCTTCAATAGCGGCGGCGCCTGAGTTGCGATGTCCGTAGAGCTGATACATAACCCCCTCCTCAATCCCGACAGGCATCTGGTGTAGCCCTATTTATAGCTGGTGTATCCGATTTGGCACGTTTTTCCCATGCACTCGCCACTTGCGAATTCAAACCTCGCAAAACAGCGCTGGCGGTGCCCATCCCGCACCAAGAGCAATCATCGAACGCTATCCGCGTTCTTGTAAGGTGCGATACCGAACCAAAAGTTCGTGTATCCGAGCTGGTAACAAGGAGTTCACCGCGTGAATCTTCAATCGCTCTGCCGCATCACTGTCCGTTTGCGTCTATCCGCCCAACGCCGAGTTCAGCAGAACAGCCCCGGCGCCCTGCGTATTTACTTTATTACCTGAATCAAGCGACCACGCACTGTGTTCGGCGCTGAGTTATGCGCCGACGGCAGCGTGTTATTTATTTTTTAAATACAACACCCAACAGGCAGTGCATTAATGAACGACAGCTGGATTGTCGAACAATAGCTAATTAACTGTTTGCCCGTGCACCAAAACCGTTCTTGCGTTTGCAACTAACCCAAACTTGAAGCATTGATTTCATTTAAACAAAAACAAGGAACATCGTCTGTGAACCGCTAAAACATTGACCCGCACCAAATCAGTCCGCCCTGCACCAGCAAGTGCCCTGGCGGGCATGAGAGCAGCCGCTCTGTCTCGCCCTTCAGCGTGATATAGCGTTAAGTCTGACTCGCCCTTGAAAAAGCCTCTGCATTCGGGCTGATGGAGATTTATGCGCAACGAAAAAATCCGCCAGCCCCTAAAACTTATATAAATGCGACATGGGTAACATCGCTGAAATAACCCAAGTACATTTCAGCAACATTTGGCACAGCGGTTGCAAAATGAAATACGGACACTTTAACCAACTGCGACCTGTAGGAGCTGCCGAAGGCTGCGATCTTTTGATCTCGATCTTAAAAGCAAAGATCGCAGCCTTCGGCAGCTCCTACATAGAACAACACCAGGGAATGGATGATGAACACTCGAAGTCGATGGCTCTAAGCCAGTAACGGCACACAAGCCTTATTCAATTGATAGTTTAACTATCGGCTTGCGCACACCTTAAAGAAAGTTGCACCCACCCACTCGAACATGACGCACATGTTCGGACGGCACCTTATTGCCCTTCATCAACCCGAGGGAGCTTTAATGAACGATGCGGTAAAGCACAAGACCCTGCCGGGGCCGTTACGGGAAGCGCCGCTCCCGCCGGTATCCGGCAGGCCGGCCTTTAAAGCCAATACCTCGCAGCCCGGCGGGTTGAACAAACAGCAAATGGTTCTGTTGATTGCCGTGTCGGCGCTGATACATGGCGGTGCGTGGTGGTTTTTTCAGCAGACCCGACCCGAGCCACTGCCCACGCCGCCGCAGATTCCGGAAATGACCGTCGAGCTGACCAGCCCGACGCCACCCGCACCGCCCACTCCGGAACCACCGCCGCCGCCACCGCCTCCACCGCCGCCCGAACCCGAGCAACCGGTGGAAGACGAGGACGCGGTCAAACCGCCACCCAAACCGGTGGAGAAGCCCAAGCCAATCGAAAAACCAAAACCGGTCGAAAAACCCAAACCGGTGAAAAAGGTCGAGCCGCCAAAAGCCCCGCCCGCTCCGGCACAACCGGCCGCTCCTGCGGCGCCAGCAAAACCGAGCGCGCCACCGGCACCTGCGGCTGCACCCGGCCCGGTGAAAGAGTCGGCAGCGATTTCCGGCCTCGCCAGCCTCGGCAACCCGCCGCCGGAATACCCGTCGCTGGCGCTGCGGCGTAACTGGGAAGGCAGCGTGGTGCTGCGCATTCAGGTGTTGGCCAACGGTCGCGCAGGTTCGGTGACGGTGACCAAGTCCAGCGGCAAGGCGCAACTGGACGAAGCTGCGGTCGCCGCCGTGAAGAACTGGAAGTTTATTCCGGCCAAGCGCGGTGACACGCCGATTGACGGCTTCGCCACCCAGACCATCGATTTCAAATTGCCGCAATAACGGCACAAACCACGAACTCACAACCGATTTAATGCAAGCGAGGTGTAGCCATGAACGATTCACTGTCTTCGATGATTGTCCCCGGTGTGCTTTGGGGCCTGGTGCTGTTTTCCGTGGTCAGTTGGGCGATCCTGCTGGTCAAGTCGGCGCAATACCTGCGCCAGAAAGCCCAGAACAAACAATTCAGCAAAGCCTTTTGGGGCGCGCCGGATCTGCTCACCGCCGCCGAACACGCCAGCCAATACCCAGGCTCACTGGCGCGCATCGCCAGCAGCGGTTTCGAAGCGCTGCTGGTGGAAGAATCGCCGCGCACCACGCAACAACTTGCGCACACCATCAACCGTTCCGATCGTCTGGAACGCAATCTGCGCCAGCAGATCCAGAAAGAACGCCGCTCGCTGGAAAACGGTCAGGCGATCCTCGCCAGTATCGGCAGCACCGCGCCGTTCATTGGCCTCTTCGGCACCGTCTGGGGAATCATGGAAGCGCTGCAAAGCATCGGCGAAACCGGCTCGGCCAGCCTTGAAGCGGTCGCCGGCCCCATCGGCCACGCGCTGATCGCCACCGGCGTGGGGATCGCCGTCGCGGTGCCGGCGGTGCTGATTTACAACTTCTTCCTGCGTCGTCTGAAACTCGCTTCGGCGGACATGGATGACTTCGCCCACGACTTCGACGCCCTCGCCTCGCGCAGTGCGTTTTCCATCAGCCGTCAGGCCATTGCCAGCAAAACCACGGCCGCCGTGCGGGAGGCCAGCTGATGTCTTTCTCCACTCAAGACAGCGATGAAGTACTCAGCGAAATGAACGTCACGCCACTGGTGGACGTGATGCTTGTGCTGCTGGTGGTGTTCATTGTCACCGCGCCGCTGATGACCAATGCAATCAAAGTGAACTTGCCGAAAACCGACGCCGTCGCCCCCGCCGAAAAGAAAGACCCGGTGGTGGTCAGCGTTGACCAGGACGGCAAGTTCTATCTGGCCAAGACCGAACTGGCACCGGAATCACTGGAGGCCAGCCTCAAGGAGGTCAAGGCCAAGGACGCAGAAGTACGCGTCCAGTTGCAGGCCGACTCCGCCGTCAATTACGGCCAGGTGGCCAAAGCCATGGCGTCTATCGAACGCTCAGGCATCACCAAGATATCGGTGATGACCACCCACTGAGTGCGGTGCCGGGCGCGCATTGAGAAACACGCCCGGCACCGCTGAAGCATCCCGTCGCAATCAGCCGACCGAAAAAACGCACGGCGTCTTCGGAGGGGATCGGCTTGCTTGAAGAAAGTGGTTTTCCGCACGCGGTATCACCGAAAGCGGAGCAATGAGGGGCTCACAAGGCCAATTCGATAACGTCTAACAAAGTCGGAAACAACCATGCTGATGAACACTCCACGCTTCACGCTCAAACCATTGGTGGCCACGATTTCTCGCCATCGTTTTGTTCCGCTGTATCTGGTGGCCATGGGGATGGGCGCCGGGACCGTGCAAGCGGCGGAGGACGATAATGCTGGCGTCCCGGCCGCCGCCGCAGTGGTTGCGCCGACCACGCAACTGCAACGGGTGGAAGTGACCGGTTCGGCGATTCGCCGGGTCGATGCGGAGACGGCGGTGCCGATCACCATTCTCAAGGCCGATGAACTGCGCAAACAGGGCGTGACCACCACCGCCGAGCTGGTGCAACGCATCACCGGCAGCCAGTCGATCAACAACAGTGCAGGCTCGGTCGGCGCGGCCACGGGTGGCGCATCGTTCGCCGACATGCGCGGTATCGGCGCGAACAAGACGCTGGTGTTGCTCAACGGTCGACGGCTGGCCAACAACGCCTTGTCGGGTACCAACTCGGCCGGCGGCGCGGTGGATCTGAACATGATCCCGTTTGCCGCCATCGAGCGTGTGGAAGTGCTGCGTGACGGCGCATCGGCGCTGTACGGCACCGACGCCATCGGCGGCGTGATCAACTTCATCACCAAGAAATCCCTGACTGACGGCCAGCTCACCCTCGGCGGCGAAACCCCGACCCACAGCGGCGGCGGTGCGACCAAGGACATGAGCGCCAGTTGGGGTTACGGCGATCTGGAAGAAGACCGCTTCAACGTGCTCGGCGTGTTCAACTACAACAAACAGCAGAACCTCGACGCCAACGACCGCTCCTTCGCCACCGACTACGCGCCCGGTCGCGGCCTCGACCAGACCTCCGGCACTGCATTCCCTGGCAACTACAGCCAGAACGGCAACGCCACCAACCCGCTGGCCAACAGCAATTGCAACGGCCCCAACCTGGTCGCCCGTGATGGCCTGTGCCGCTTCAGCACCCGCGAATACATCGACCTGGTGCCACAAACCGAGAAGACTTCGTTCTTCGGCAAGACCACCGGCAAACTGGGCGACGATCACAACGTCAACCTCGAATACTTCTGGTCACGCAACAACAACGCCACGTCCATCGGCCCTGCTCCGCTCACCGGTCTGAGCCTGGATTCCTCGTCGCCCTACTACCCCGGCAACGGCATCACCCCGGCGCCGACCGATTTCGCCCTCGACCCGACGCAACCGGTCGACGTCAACTGGCGCGAAACGGCAGCAGGCCCGCGTGAATCGAAAGACCAGAACACCAGCCAGCGCTTCCTGCTGAGTTTCGACGGCCTGGTTGGCGGCTGGGATTACAACGTCGGCGCCTCGTACAACCAGAACAAAATCGTCTCCAGCGTCACCAGCGGTTATGTCAGCGATCAGGCGATGATCGATGGTCTGGCCAGCGGCTTGCTCAATCCGTTCGGCCCGCAGTCGGCCGCTGGTCAGCAGTACATCGACGCCGCCGCCTACCACGGCGCCTACTCCACGGCTGTCGGCCGGGTCGCCGGATTTGACGGGCGCATCAGCCGCGAAATCGGCGACTGGTTCGGTGCCGGCCCTTCCGGTCTGGCACTGGGTGGCGAGTACCGCAAAGAGAAATTCCACCAGGACTTCGAGCAGTTTGCCGGTGACATCCAGAGCCTCGGTATCGACCCGGCCGGCAGCGTCGAAGGCGACCGCAGCGTGAAAGCCGCGTATGCCGAGATCAACGTGCCGGTGCTCGACAGTCTCGAATTGTCTGCCGCCGTGCGCCACGACAAATACAGCGACTTCGGCAGCACCACCAACCCGAAATACTCGTTCCGTTATCAGCCGCTCAAAGAGCTCGTGGTGCGTGGTGCGTACAGCGAAGGTTTCCGTGCGCCGTCGCTCTACGAACTGTATTCACCGCGCAGCATCACGTTCACCCAGGGTTACTACAACGACCCGGCGCTGTGTACCGGCGGTGTGGTGCAACCGGGCGGCAACGGCGGGCGTGATTGCGGTCAGCAGTTCCTGAACCAGATTGGCGGCAACGAGGATCTGGCCCCGGAGAAGGCGCGCAACGTGACACTGGGCTTTGTTTATCAGCCGATCAGCAACCTGTCGGTGGGTCTGGATTTCTGGTGGATTCACATCTCCAACCAGATCCAGCCATTCCCGGAATCCACCGTCTTTGATCAGGCCGGCAGCTACCCGGATCGCTTCGTGCGCAACGCCGATGGCACGCTCAACTACATCGTCACCGGTAACGCCAACCTCGGCATCGTCGAAACCAACGGTGTCGACGTGTCGCTCGACTATCGCTTCCCGAACACGCCGTACGGTCAGTTCGGTCTCGGGCTGCAAGGCACCTACGTGGACGAGTACGACTTCCAGAGCACCATCAAAGGCCCGTTCACCGACAAGGTCGGCGACTTTCAAGGTGACGGCGTGATCGCTCGCTGGAAGCACAACCTGACCGGCAGCTGGACCTTCGGCGCGGCGCGGGCGGCGCTGACCAACCGCTTCACCACCGGTTACAACGACTACGACCGCGATACCCATGCGCGCGCGGCGTCGTATTCGGTGTGGGACCTGTCGGCCGGTTACACCTTCAACAAGGTGCTGGATGTCGATGCCGGGATGAAGAACGTGTTCGACCGCAACCCACCGTTCTCCAACCAGGCCTACAACTTCCAGAGCGGCTATGACCCGCGCTACACCGATCCGCTGGGCCGCACGCTGTTTGCGCGGATGACTTATCACTTCTAACCCCAGGGCTGGATACACCCCTTGTGTGAGTGAGCTTTTGTGGTGAGGGGATTCATCCCCGATGGGGTGCGAGGCGCCCCCAAAACCTGCAACTGCGGATGACCAGAACAACCGCATGCAATGGCTTTGCGACTGCTTCGCAGCCGGTCGGGGATAAATCCCCTCACCACAGGTTTACCTCCACATTTTCGTGCGTGACCTTCCTAGGGATTCAGTGGAGTGACTTCATGAAATTCATGCGCAACATGGCTGCGCTGCTTTTTGGCAGTGCACTGCTGTGCAATGCCGCCCATGCGCTGGCCGTCGGCACTTACGCAATGACGGTGTACGGCGAGGCGCCGAAATACCCGGCGGATTTCCAGCATTTCGATTTCGTCGATCCCAAGGCGCCCAAGGGCGGTTCGCTCAGCCGTGCGTCGATGGAGATCGGTCAGTACAACTACATCGCGCCCTATGCCGATCAAGGCATTTCCGTGGTGCAGGTCAATGACTGGGTGTATTCGCCGCTGGCGTTCCGTTCGCTGGATGAGCCCTACACCGTCTACGGCCTGGTCGCCCAGCAGATGGAGCGCGATCCCGAAGGCCTCTGGGTGCGTTTCACCCTCAACCCCAAGGCCCGCTTCGCCGACGGCACGCCGATCACTGCCGAAGACGTGCGCTACACCTTCAACCTGCTGATGACCAAGGGCAGCCTGAGCTATCGCCAGCAATACGCCGACGTGCAGGACGCGTTGATCGAGAGTCCGCAACAGATTCGCTTCACCTTCAAGAACAACCTCAACCGCACCTTGGCGCTGGATCTGGCGACGATGCGCGTGGTGCCAGAGCACTGGTGGAAGACGCGCGACTTCGCCAACGGTGGCGGTTTCGAGCCGCCGCTGGGCAGCGGCCCGTATCGCGTAAGCAAGGTCGATGCCGGGCGCAGCATCAGTTTCCAGCGTGATCCGGACTGGTGGGGCAAAGACCTGCCGGTCAGCCGCGGCATGTACAACTTCGACAACCTGACGATCAATTTCTACGGCGACACCGACGTCGCTCGCCAGCTATTGCAGGCCGGCGCATTCGACTACAACCGCGAATTTTCTTCTTCCGGCTATGTGGTGGGTTACGACAGCCCGGCACTGCGTGACGGTCGCTTGCAGCAGTCGATCCTCGCACCGGAAAAACCCACCGCCGCTCAGGGTTTCGTGTTCAACCTGCAGAACCCGATCTTCCAGGATCGTCGCGTGCGTCAGGCGATCAGCCTGTTGTGGGATTTCGAGTGGACCAACAAGCAGATGATGCGCGGCTTCTACGTGCGGCAGAACAGCTTCTGGCCGAAGAGTGAAATGGCCGCGACCGCCCTGCCCGACGCCGAGGAGTTGAAGATCCTCGAACCGCTGCGCGGGCAGATCCCCGACGAAGTGTTCACCACGGTTTATCAGGCACCCAAAACCGATGGCAGCGGCTACATCCGCGACAAGCAACTGCAAGCGTTGAAGCTGCTGGCCGAGGCTGGGTGGACGGCGAAAAACAATCGGCTGGTCAACGCGGCCGGCGAACCGTTGGAGTTCACATTTCTCGACGGTCAGGGCGGGTTCGACCGCATGCTGCTGCCGTTCAAACGCACCCTCGCGCAGATCGGCATCACCCTCAATTTGCGCCGCATCGACTCGGCGCAATACGTCAACCGGCTCAACGCCCGGGACTACGACATGATCGTCACCAGTTTCCCACGCAGTGGCGATCCGATCGTCTCCCCCGGCCGCGAGCTGTACAGCCTTTACGCCTCGCAAAGTGCCACGCAAATCGGCAGTTCCAATTCGATGGTGTTGGCCAACCCGGCCGTGGATCAACTGATCGACGGCCTCGTCCAGGCCAATACCCGCGACGCCATGGTGCATTACGCCCGCGCCCTCGACCGGGTGCTGCAATGGGGTTACTACATGATTCCCAACTACTACTCCAAAGGCACGCCGACGGTGTACCAGAACCGTTTCGGCATGCCGGCGCAGCAGCCGCTGTACAACGAAGGTCTGGAAACCTGGTGGGAGGTTTCGGCCAAGCCGTTGACCACACAACAGATGAACGCCCAGCTCGCGGGGGGCCAGTGACATGCTGCGTTATCTGAGTCGACGCTTGCTGCTGATCATCCCGACGCTGTTGTGCATTCTGGTGGTCAATTTCCTTATCGTGCAGGCCGCGCCGGGTGGCCCGGTGGAACAAGCCATCGCCCGCCTGCAGGGCTTTGGCGGGCACAGCATGGGCGGTGGTGGCGAGGTCGCCGCGATTGGCGGCGCCGGGCGCAGCAGCCGTGGCCTCGACCCGGCGCTGATCGAGGAAATCAAACACCACTACGGTTTCGACAAACCCCTGCACGAACGCCTGTGGCTGATGCTGAAAAACTACGCGCAACTGGATCTGGGCAGCAGTTTCTTTCGTGGCGCCAAGGTCACTGACTTGATCGCGCAGAAGCTGCCGGTGTCGTTGTCGCTTGGGCTGTGGGCGACGCTGATCACTTACCTGATCTCGATTCCGCTGGGCATTCGCAAGGCCATCAAGAACGGCAGCGCCTTCGACGTCTGGAGCAGCACGGCGATCATCATCGGCTACGCGATGCCGGCGTTTCTCTTTGCAATCCTGCTGATCGTGGTGTTCGCCGGCGGCAGTTACGTCAACTGGTTTCCGGTGCAGGGCCTGGTGTCGGACAACTTCGACAGCCTCAGCACCTTGGGCAAGGTCGGCGACTACCTCTGGCATTTGGTACTGCCAGTGACGGCGCTGGTGATCGGCGGTTTCGCCACGCTGACCATCCTGACCAAAAACAGCTTTCTCAACGAGATCAGCCGTCAGTACGTGATCACCGCGCGGGCCAAAGGGTTGACTGAGCGCCGCGTGCTCTACGGCCATGTGTTTCGCAACGCCATGCTGCTGGTGGTAGCCGGTGTGCCGTCGGCGCTGATCGAGGTGTTTTTCGCCGGTTCCCTGTTGATCGAAACCATCTTCAACCTCGACGGCCTCGGCCGCATGAGCTACGAAGCGGCAGTGTCGCGCGACTACCCGGTGGTGTTCGGCGCGCTGTTTCTGTTCACCCTGTTCGGCCTGTTGATCAAGCTGATCGGCGACCTTTGCTACACCCTGCTCGACCCGCGCATCGACTTCTCGGCGAGGACTGCCTGATGTTCACACTTTCTCCTCTGGGTCAGCGCCGTGTCGCTCAGTTCAAAGCCAACCGGCGCGGGCGCTGGTCGCTGTGGCTGTTCATCGGCCTGTGCCTGATTTGCCTCGGCGGCGAGTTGATCGCCAATGACAAGCCGCTGGTGATCCGCTACCACAACGCCTTGTATTTCCCGATCCTCAGCGATTACCTGGAAACCGATTTCGGCGGCGAGTTGCCGTTCCAGCCGGATTACGCCAGCAACTATGTGCACAAACTCATCGAGGATCAGGGCGGCTGGATGCTGTTTCCGCCGATCCCGTTCAGTTACGACACGGTCAATTACGACCTCGCCGAACCGGCGCCGAGTCCACCCTCCTCCAGCAATTGGCTGGGCACCGACGATCAGGCGCGGGACGTCTTGGCGCGAGTGATATTCGGCACGCGGATTTCGATTCTGTTTGCGCTGATCCTCACCGGTATCAGTGCGCTAATCGGCATCGTTGCCGGGGCGTTGCAGGGCTATTACGGCGGTTGGGTTGATCTGCTCGGGCAACGGGTGCTGGAGATCTGGTCGGGGTTGCCGGTGCTGTATCTGCTGATCATTTTGTCCGGTTTCGTCTCGCCGAGTTTCTGGTGGTTGCTGGGGATCATGGCGTTGTTTTCGTGGCTGGCGCTGGTCGACGTGGTGCGTGCCGAGTTCTTGCGTGGGCGCAATCTGGAATACGTCAAAGCCGCGCGGGCCTTGGGCCTGACCGACAGCGAGCTGATGCGCCGGCACATCCTGCCCAACGCGATGACCTCCACCCTCACCTACCTGCCGTTCATTCTGACCGGCGCCATCGCCACCCTCACCGCGCTGGACTTTCTCGGTTTCGGCATGCCCGCCGGCACCGCGTCGCTGGGCGAGTTGATCGGCCAGGCCAAGCGCAATCTGCAAGCGCCGTGGCTGGGGCTGACGGCGTTTTTTGCCTTGGCGCTGATTCTGTCGTTGTTGGTTTTCATCGGTGAAGCCTGCCGTGATGCCTTTGATCCGAGGAGCTGACATGAAAGACCATTTGATCGAGATCCGCGACCTGCGTGTCGCTTTCGCCGGGCAGGAAGTGGTGCACGGTCTGAACCTCGATATCCGCCGCGGCGAGTGCCTGGCGCTGGTGGGTGAATCCGGTTCGGGCAAGTCGGTGACGGCGCATTCGATCTTGCGTTTGTTGCCCGGCAAAACCGTCAGCAGCAGTGGCTCGATTCGCTACAACGGGGTCGACTTGCTGCACGCCAGTGAACAGCAAATGCGTGGTTTGCGCGGCAACCGGATTGCGATGATTTTCCAGGAGCCGATGACTTCACTGAACCCGCTGCACACGGTGGAAAAACAGGTCAGCGAGGTGCTGGAGATTCACAAGGGGCTCAAGGGTCGAGCGGCCCGTGCGCGTACCTTGGAGCTGCTGGAACTGGTGGGCATTCGCCAACCCTTGCAGCGTTTGAAAGCCTATCCCCATCAACTCTCCGGCGGCCAGCGGCAACGGGTGATGATCGCCATGGCACTGGCCAACGAGCCGAAGCTGCTGATCGCCGACGAGCCGACCACGGCGCTGGACGTGACCGTGCAGCAGAAGATTCTTGAGCTGTTGATCGAGTTGCAGCAGCGGCTGGGCATGTCGTTGCTGCTGATCAGCCACGACCTCAATCTGGTGCGCCGCATCGCCCAGCGGGTGTGCGTGATGCGCCACGGCGAGATCGTCGAGCAGGCCGATTGCGAAGCATTGTTTCGCGCGCCGCAGCATCCTTATAGCCGCTTGCTGATCGAGGCAGAACCCAGCGGCGCGCCGGTGCCGAGCTTGTATGAGCACAACTTGCTGGAAGTCGATGACCTGAAGGTGTGGTTCCCGTTGCCCAAGGCTTTGTTCAGTCGGCAGCAGGAGTACATCAAAGCGGTGGATGGCGTGAGCTTCAGCCTGCAACGGGGCAAGACATTGGGCATTGTCGGGGAGTCAGGTTCGGGCAAGTCGACGCTGGGTCAGGCAATCCTGCGGCTGGTGGAATCGGAGGGCAATATCCGTTTCGGCAACAAGCAACTGAGTCTGCTTAATCAGCGTTTGATGCGGCCGTTGCGGCGGCAGATTCAAGTGGTGTTTCAGGACCCGTTCGGCAGCCTCAGCCCACGGATGTCGGTGCAGCAGATCATCGCCGAGGGTTTGCTGACCCACGGCATCGGTACCGAGACCGAGCGTGAGGCAGCGGTGATTCGGGTGCTCGAAGAAGTCGGGCTGGATCCGCAAAGTCGTCATCGATATCCCCATGAGTTCTCCGGCGGCCAGCGTCAGCGCATTTCCATCGCCCGCGCATTGGTGCTGGAACCGGCGCTGATTCTGCTCGATGAACCGACCTCGGCGCTGGATCGCACGGTGCAAAAGCAAGTGGTGGAGTTGTTGCGGCAATTGCAGATCAAGCATGGGCTGACGTATTTGTTCATCAGCCACGATCTGGCGGTGGTGCATGCCCTGGCCCACGACTTGATGGTGATCAAGGATGGCAAGGTCGTGGAACAGGGCTCGTCGCGCAAGATCTTTGCGGCGCCGCAGCATCCGTATACGCAAGAACTCCTGAAAGCTTCCGGGTTGGTGGTTTCCCGCCCAATCGCCGAACTTGTGTAGGAGCTGCCGCAGGCTGCGATCTTTTGATCTTGTTGTTTAAAGAATCAAAGTCAAAAGATCGCAGCCTGCGGCAGCTCCTACAGGGAATTTGTGGTGTTTGAAAAATATTTTTCAGGCACTGCATCCAATCGGCTCCGCCATGGGTAGTCCCTGTAACAGCCCTCCTTGGCTGCCAGCGATCTACCCTTTTCGGAGAAAACACTGATGAACGCCACACAGCTGATTTGCTTCACCGGTTTGCTCGCAGCCTCCTCGGCAACGTTCGCCCAAAGCAGTTACCCCGACACCATCAAAGTCCCGGACGGCCACAAGATCGCTCTGGAAACCACCGGGGTCGGCGAGATCACCTACGAATGCCGCGACAAGCCCAATATGGCCGGGCAGACCGAGTGGACCTTCGTCGGTCCCAAAGCGGTGCTCAATGATCGCAGCGGCAAGAAGGTCGGCAACTACTTCGGCCCACCAGCCACCTGGCAGGCCGAGGACGGTTCGAAAGTCACCGGCACGCAACTGGCGGTAGCGCCGTCGAGCCCGGGCAACCTGCCCTATCAACTGGTCAAGGCCAACCCTGCAGAAGGCAAAGGCGCGATGACCGGCGTGAGCTACATCCAGCGTGTCGCGCTCAAGGGCGGCGTGGCGCCGAGCAGTGAATGCACAGCGGCGAACAAGGGTAAGCAGGAAGTGGTGAAGTATCAGGCGGATTACATTTTCTGGGCGGCGAACTGACTTTCAGCGCCCACACAAATTCCCTGTAGGAGTGAGCCTGCTCGCGATGGCGGTGTGTCAGCCAATATCTGCTCCATTGACACACCGCCATCGCGAGCAGGCTCACTCCTACAAGGGAATCGTGTGGCCTGGATGTTTGGGGAATGTGAGCTAGATTGCACTGCATGTCCTTACCCGAAACTGAATTCGATTACGAAGCCCGTCTCGCTGCCTGTGCCCGCGGCGAGCGGTCGGCCCTGCGCGATTTGTATGTGCAGGAAGGCCCGCGCCTGCTCGGCGTGGCCAAACGGCTGGTGCGCGACACGGCACTGGCGGAGGACATTGTCCATGAGGCCTTCATCAAGATCTGGAACGGCGCGGCAGGGTTTGATCCGGCGCGAGGTTCGGCGCGTGGCTGGATGTTCACCGTGACCCGGCACCTGGCGTTGAACCTGCTGCGTAATCAGGCTCGGGAAACACCGTTCAGCGAAGATCATGAAATGCCCACGCACGACGATGACGGCTTCGATTCCCAGGCGCATTCGGCGCGCATTCACCGCTGCCTGGAACAACTCGATCCTCAACGCCGGAGCTGCATCATTCATGCGTATGTCGACGGCTACAGCCATGCGCAGATTTCCGCGCGCCTCGACACGCCGCTGGGCACCGTCAAAGCGTGGATCAAACGCAGCCTCAACGCCTTGCGGGAGTGCATGGGATGACCACTGAATCGGAACGCGATGAGCTGGCCAGCGAATATGTGCTCGGCACGCTCTCGGCTGAAGATCGCGCCGACGTTCAACGGCGCCTGCCGACTGATCCTGAGCTGCGTGCTGCGGTGGATGTCTGGGAACGACGCCTGCTGGACCTCACCGACCTCGCCGAGCCGCAACAGCCATCCCCCCTGTTGTGGCCGCGAATTGAGCGCAGTGTCGAACGACTTACGCAAAAAGTATCCAGCCCGGCGCAAACCTCCTGGTGGAATCTGCTGCCGCTGTGGCGCGGTTTGAGTGCTGCCGGGTTAGCCGCAACGTTGATATTGGGTTCAATCCTGCTGACCCAGACCACACCGAAGCCGAGTTATCTGGTGGTGCTGGTCGCGCCGCAGGACAAGGCCCCGGGCTGGGTAATTCAGGCCAGCAACTCACATGAGATTCAATTGATACCGCTAGGCGTGGTCGAGGTGCCGGCAGACAAGGCGCTGGAATTCTGGACCAAGGCCGATGGCTGGCAAGGGCCTGTGTCGCTGGGGCTGGTCAAGCCCGGGCAAGCGCTGAAGGTTGAATTGGATAAGTTGCCGCCACTGCAACCCAATCAGTTGTTCGAGCTGACGCTGGAAGGCGCCAATGGCTCGCCGATCGGCAAACCGACCGGGCCGATTCAGGCCATCGGGCGCGCTGTGAAGGTGCTGTGAGGCTCTAAGCTGCGGGCTCTGGCAATCATCAGCGGCGTCGATGTTCACAATCACAGCAATGAAGTTCTCATAAAAAATCTCCGGCGTAACATCTGCTCCATACCAACCAATAACACCCCGGAGCACACCATCATGAAACGCCAAACTCTTCTCAGCATCGCTTTCTCGGTTTTCGCAGTTAACGCTTTTGCCGCTACTCCAGCACACACGATGATCGCCGCCGATGGCTCGGACCGTCTGTACCAGAACGCCGTTGCTGCTGACGGTTCGGATCGCCTGCAAGGCAACACCGTCGCTGCCGATGGCTCGGATCGTCTGCAAGGCAACACCGTCGCGGCTGATGGTTCGGATCGTCTGCAAGGCAACACCGTCGCTGCCGATGGCTCGGATCGCCTGCAAGGCAACACCGTCGCTGCCGATGGCTCGGATCGTCTGCAAGGCAACACCGTCGCTGCCGATGGCTCGGATCGCCTTCAAGGCAACACCGTCGCTGCCGATGGCTCGGATCGTCTGCAAGGCAACACCGTCGCTGCCGATGGCTCGGATCGTCTGCAAGGCAACACCGTCGCTGCCGATGGCTCGGATCGTCTGCAAGGCAACACCGTCGCTGAAGGTGGTGCCGATCGCCTGAACGAACTGCGCAACGCTTGAATGAATGGCGTCATCGCAACAACCCAGAAAAACCCGGCTCCCCTCAGCCGGGTTTTTTATGCCTGCAACAATCAGCCACCCTTGGCCATGCAGCGTTTGTAGCGTTCATCCACGCGTTTGGCGAACCACGCGGTGGTCAGTTTTCGGGTGATTTTCGGACTCTGCAGCACGATCCCCGGCAGCACCGCACGCGGCAATGACTTGCCTTCGGCCTTCTCCGCCAACTCGAATACCCGTTGATAGAGTTTGGTCTCTTCGAATTCCAGGGTTTTGCCCTTCTCCAGTTGATCGCGAATGGTCGGATTGCGCATGCCCAACGACTTGCCGAGGGTGCGTACCGCCAGTTCCGTGCCGCCGGGCATGATCGAATCGTAGCGAATCAAGTCGCCGTCCAGCGCCAGCGGGATACCCGACGCGCGACTGACCGCGTTCTGGAACGCCGCGTTGCGGCTGGCGTACCAACCGGCGTTGAAGTCGGCGAAACGATAGAGCGGCTCGCGGTAACTCACCGGGTAACCGAGCAGATGCGCGATGCCGAAATACATCCCACCACGACGGCTGAACACCTCGCGGCGGATGGTGCCGTCGACCGGGTACGGATAATCCTTGGCGTGCTGTTCGGCAAACTCGATGCTGACCTGCATCGGTCCGCCGGTATGCACAGGATTGAAGCCGCCGAACAGTGTGCGCCCCATCGGCACCCTGCCGATGAAGTCATCAAAAATCGCACTCAACTCCTTTTCGCTGCGCGCGCTGCTCAGGCGTTCGCTGTAGCTCTTGCCGTTGGTCGAACGCACTTGCAGGGCGCCGCTGACCAACAGGCTGGGGATATGGACTTTGGCGGCGCGGCGGTCGATTTCATCGCGAGCGATTTTGCCCAGACCGGGCACGGTGGGGTCGGCCTGAAAGGTGGATTCCTGTTCGGCCACGGCCAGCACCGAACACAGATTCTGTGTGGTCGGGCTGATGCCTTGTGCAACGAACGCGGCGTAGATATCGGTGGCCCAGCCTTGGCGATCGGCAGTTTTGGCGGGCATCAGGCGCACGATCTCGGCCTTCACTTCAGCCGGTGGGCGCGGGGCGGGTTCGCCGCCGCGCTGGCTGGCGCAACCGGCCAGTACGAGCATTGCGGCGAGGGTGATCAGTAATCGAGGGGTGTGCATGTTGCTCCATCCAGTCCGTTGAGCCGGGTTCACCATACGATCAATGGTATTCCACAAGCCAGACCCACACTGACCCTGTGGCGAGGGGATTTATCCCCGATGGGGCGCGAAGCGGCCCTGCTTTTTTACTGAAAAGGGGACTGCTGCGCAGCCCATCGGGGATAAATCCCCTCACCACGGGGGGTAAAATGCCCATCGGCCTAGCGCCTTCAAGAGGTGATGACAAACTGATTGCAAAACGTTACTGAGAAAACCTATCATTTGCACCTGGAGTCGCATTTGCGCAAGGAGTTCCGCGCCGTCTTAACCTTTTCTCACCGGCCGTGCGCCTCCAGGTACGAAACATGCCCGCTTCAGCCCGACTTGCCGTCCCGTTCCGCCCGACGCTTCTCGCCCTGCTGTGCTCCCTGACTGTCACTGCCCATGCCGCTGAAGAAGACGGCAAAGAACTGCTGCTGGACAACGTCAACATCAACGCCCAGGCCCCAGCGCCAAACGCCTTGCCACCGGTTTATTCCGGTGGTCAGGTCGCTCGTGGCGGCCAGTTGGGCGTGCTGGGTAATCAGGACATGATGGACGTACCCTTCAGTGCCGCGTCCTACACCGAGCAACTGATTCAGGACCAGCAAGCCGAAAACGTCGCTGACGTGCTGCTCAATGATTCGTCGGTGCGCCAGGCGTCCGGCTTTTCCAACCAGTCGCAAGTCTTCATGATCCGTGGCCTGCCGCTGAACGGCGACGACATTTCCTATAACGGCCTGTACGGCGTACTGCCACGGCAGATCATTTCCACCGACGCCCTTGAGCGCGTGGAAGTGTTCAAAGGCCCCAACGCCTTCATCAACGGCGTGACCCCGACCGGCTCCGGCATCGGTGGCGGCGTCAACCTGCAGCCAAAGCGCGCCGGCGACGTGCCGCTGCGCCGCTACACCACCGACATCAACAGCGAAGGCCGCATCGGTCATCACTTCGACATCGGCCAGCGTTTCGGTGAAGACAACCGCTTCGGCGCACGGATCAACCTGTCACAGCGCGAAGGCGATACCGGCATTGATCATGAGAACCAGCGTTCGAAACTGTTTGCCATCGGCCTCGACTATCGCGGCGATGCGCTACGAATTTCCGGCGACTTCGCCTATCAGAAAGAGCGCGTCAACGGTGGCCGCAACTCGGTCAACCTCGGCACCGCCACGCACATTCCGGATGCGCCATCAGCCGACACCAACTACGCGCCGAAATGGGGCTACACCGACATCGAAGACACCTTCGGCATGCTCCGCGCCGAGTACGACCTGAACGACAACTGGACCGCCTACGCCGCTGGCGGCGCCAAGCACACTCGTGAAGTCGGGCGCTATAACTCGACCACGCTGGTCGGCAATAACGGTGCATCGTTCACCACCGGCTCGTTCATTCCCCACGATGAAGACAACACCAGTGTGATGGCCGGCCTTAACGGTAAATTCAACACCGGCCCGGTCAGCCACAAGCTCAATTTCGGCCTGACCGGCATCTGGGCCGAACAGCGCAGCGCCTATGATTTTGACTTGACCAAGTACGCCAACAACATCTACCACCCGGTGCAAACCCCGTCGCCGGTCGGCAACTTTTCCGGTGGCGACCTGAATGACCCGGGCATCGTCGGCAAGACTTTCAATCGCAGCCTCGCGATCTCCGACACTCTCGGTTTCTTCGATGATCGCCTGCTGATCACCGCCGGCCTGCGTCGTCAGCAATTGGTCGTGCAAGGTTACGGTTACGCCAGCTATGGCAGCGGCCCGCGCTCTTCGAGCTACGACGAGTCGATCACCACGCCGGTGTACGGCATCGTATTCAAGCCGTGGGAGCACGTTTCGTTCTACGCCAACCACATCGAAGGCCTGGCCCAGGGCCCGACTTCGCCGACCAGCTCCGGTGGCTTTCGCGTGACCAACGGCAACGAAGTCTATGCACCCGCCCGCTCCAAGCAGACCGAGGCCGGGGTGAAAGTCGACATGGGCACTTACGGCGCGAGCCTGGGTGTGTACCGCATCGAGCAGCCGAGCGACGGCTACTGTGAAATCGACAGCACCACCACGTGCACCTACGTTCGTGAAGGCGAGCAGATCAACAAAGGCGTGGAAATGAACGTGTTCGGCGAGCCGATCAACGGGCTGCGCCTGATCAGCGGCCTGACCCTCATGGACACCGAACTGAAGAACACCCTGAACGGTGCCAACGACGGCAACCGTGCCATCGGCGTGCCGACCTTCCAGTTCAACGCCGGCGTGGATTGGGATGTACCCGGCCTGCAAGGCGTCGCGCTGAATGCGCGGATGCTGCGCACCGGCGGTCAATACGCCGACGCGGCAAACAACCTCAGCCTGCCAACCTGGAACCGCTTCGACGCGGGCGCACGTTATGCCTTCAAGGTCTCGGAAAAAGACGTGACCCTGCGTCTGGGCGTGGAGAACCTGGCGAACAAGAAGTACTGGGAATCGGCTCAGGGCGGTTATCTGACTCAGGGTGAACCGCGAGTGGCGAAGTTGTCGGGCACCATCGACTTCTAAAGCTGCCCTGCAACATGAAAAGGTCCCGCCGTTTAACGACTGCGGGGCCTTTTTTTCGTGTGCGCAACATTCCAGCCGTGTGAAACCCGCCCCCCCGCCCAAGCGTCCTCAGCCGATGGGTAACGTTGCCAGTTGCTCGCATCGCATGATCAATGGTTTTTTTTGCTAAAGCCCTAAAAAACTCTTGACCTTCACACCGCTGTCAAGGGTGGTATGGCCCCGCCTGAGAACAAAGGAATGGGGTCAGCGCAGGAGCGTCCGTCCTTTTTTCAGGCATCCAGACAAGAAGTCCAATGGGAGCCAGAAACAATGCAAGCAGCAAAGCCTTTTCGTGTGGGGATGATTGGCGCCGGTTACATGGCGAAGCTGCACAGCCTGTCGATGAACAATCTGGCTGGTTACACCGAAGACCTCGCCGATCGTTTCGATCTGGCACGGATCGTCGACACCGATGCCGGCGCCGCAGAACGCGAAGCCTCGCGCTGGGGATGGCAGGAACACGGCACCGACTGGAAGAGCGTGACCCGCGATCCTTCGATCGATGTGGTGGATGTGGCCACTCCCAACGATTCTCATCATGAAATTTGTCTCGACGCGTTCGCTCACGGCAAACACGTGATTTGCGAAAAACCGCTGTCGGTCAACAGCCACTTTGCCGCTGAAATGGCACGGGCAGCACACGCCTCCGGTCGGGTGCACATGGTCAACTTCACCTACCGCGCCTGGCCAGCGATTGCGCAGGCACGCGCCCTGATCAAAAGCGGCGCACTGGGCCAGATTCGTCATTTCGAAGGGCACTTTTTCCAGGATCACAATAACGATCCGACCATTCCCCTGCACTGGCGCTTCAAAAAGGGCCCGGCCGGTGCCGGAGCACTGGGTGATGTCGGCGCGCACATCATCGACCTCGCGCGGTTTCTGGTTGGCGAAGTGGACAGCGTGGTTGCCACCACTCAGCGCTTCATCGAAAAACGCCCACTGCCCAACTACCGCAGTCAACAGGGTCAGGTTGAAGTAGATGACCTGGCGGCGGCAATGGTGCGGTTCGACAACGGCGCCACCGGCACTATCAAGGCCAGTTGGGCCCTGCCCGGCTTCAAGAATGACGTGTTCTTTGTCGTGGTCGGCGACAAGGGCGCCGTGCGGTTCAGTTGGGAGCGCAGCAACGAACTGCAATTTTTCGACGGCGCCGATGCCCAGGCCATTTCCGGTTATCGGACGATCCCGCTGGGCCGCGCTCATCCCGGTGCCGAGCTGTTCTGGTTCCCGGCGCTGGGCGGCGATCTGGGTGTCGGGGTCACGGCGCAGGGCATGGGCTACGGCGATGCATTCACTCTCAGTTTCCGCCACTTCATCAACGCGCTTAAGACCGGCGAGTCGCCGGCACCGAATTTCGTCGACGGCCTGCGCTGCTGCGAAATCATCGATGCGATTCTGGCTTCGGCCGAAGAAGAACGCTGGGTAAAGGTTCACCGCACGATTATCGACTGATCACACCCTGCCCTCATTTCGACCCTATTCGAGTAAAAAGTTATGGATAACTTGAACAACCAAGCCACGCCACAGCGTCGTCTGCACATAGCCAGTCCGCTGCCCAAATGCTCTGACCTGACCTGGCGCATGCACGCCCGGCAAGAGGTCAACTACAGCGTGTCGTTGAACACCGGCCTGCTCAAGCACACCAACGCAACCCTCGCTTATGGTTGCGGGGCCAACGGCGTGCAACCCGTACGCCGGCTGGTGGTCATCGACGTGCGGGTCAACGAGTTGTATGGCGAGGAATTTCGCGCCTACTTCGAGGCATGGAAGATTCAGGTCGTGTGGAAGGTCATGTCCGGCGATGAAGCCTTCAAGACCATGGATCACGCTATCGAGGTCGCGCAGGCCATGGCCGCGGCCAATCTGTTACGGCGCAATGAAGTGGTGATCGGCATCGGCGGTGGAGTGCTGCTGGACGTCGTGGGGTTCGCTTCAAGCCTGTATCGACGGGGCATTCCTTACATCCGCATTCCGACCACGCTGATGGGCCAGATAGACGCGGGGATCGGTATCAAGACCGGGGTCAATCACGACGATTACAAAAACCGTCTCGGTACTTACTACGCTCCGTCTTCGGCGTTCATCGATCCGTACTTCCTGCAAACCATGGATCAGCGCCACATCTCCAACGGCGTAGCAGAAATCATCAAAATGGCGCTGATCAAGGACCGTGATCTGTTTGAACTGCTGGAAGAGATGTCGTCGAATCTGACGCCAAAAGCCTTCGCCTCAAATGACCCACGGATCAAGGAAATCATGTAACGCAGCATGCGTGGGCTGACACCTGATTTTTTCGACAGCTCGTTGATCTTCATTGCGGCATCCTTGCTTGCTTTTGACTGAGAGCCGACGGGATTGCCGTGGCGGGCCCGTTGATCGCCGCCGACTGACAGACACTGAGCAGAATCGGGACGAGCGACAAGCCGTCCGTCATGCTGCCCTCGGCGATCATCTGAAAAATCTCTTCGATCGAAAACCAATGCACCTGCAGCACCTCGTTTGTGTCGAAGTGCTCGCTAACGCGCTGCACGTCCTGCGCCTCGAAGATCTCAAAGCGTTGGTCGCTGCAACCATAGGTGGGGTGAAAGGCAATCAGCGGCTGCCAATTGCGGGCGACGTATCCGGTTTCTTCAAGCAACTCGCGCTGGGCGGCCTGAAGTACGGTTTCACCGGCGTCGACACCACCTGAAGGCAAGCCCCAGACGCACTGACCGGTGAGCATTCGGTACTGCCGGATCAGCAGGATCCGCCCCTCGTGCCGGGCCAGAATGCCCACGGCCGGACGTTCATGATGAACGCCAAAGTAGTCAATGGCCTGGCCATCATGTAACTGGACGGCGTGCCTGATCACGGAAAACCAGGGGTTCTCATGCTCTACAGCCTGTCCCGTTACCCGCCACTGTGCCGACGGGTTGTGTTTCGATTCATCGTCCATTGATGAGTTTCCCTGGGTTTTGCATGCGAAAGCGTGCCACCGGGCACTGCGCAGCGGCGCTACATTAATGCCATGCGAGGACACTAGCAATATGCCGGCAATGACCGTCCTTGAGCCTTTTACCCGGACCAGGAATCGCAAGCGATTCCTGGTGATTCGAGGCTCAAACAGTGGCTGGCGAATAACTCAACAAGCGCCGGTCGCGACTCAGGAACATACCCAGCACCATCACCAGCGTGATCACGGAAATGCCCGCCGCCACCAGGGTGATCGAATTCAGCGGCATGCCCGCATCAATCACTCGGCCACCGATCCAGGCACCCATCGCGTTACCCAGGTTGAACGCGCCGACGTTCAAGGTCGACGCGTAGTTGGCCGACTCCCCCGCCACGCGGATGATCATCGCTTGCAGGAGCATGCCGACCGAGAACGACAGACAACCCCACACCGCCATATTGATCACGGCCGGATAAACGAAGTGGCTGGTCCAGAAGAAGCTCACCAGCGCTGCAATCAATGCCAGCAAGGTCAGCACCAGCGAGCGGGTCAGGCTCCAGTCCGCCAGGCGACCACCAAGCAACCCGCCGATGGTGATGCCGACACCGCAGACCAGCAGCGCGACATTGGCGAACTTGGGCTCGACATGGGTGACGTCTTGCAGGATCGGCACGATGTAGGTGAAGAACGCGAACATGCTGGCCGAAGCCATCACGCTGGTCATCAGGCCCAACCAGATGATCGGGCGCTTCATCCCTTCCAGATTGGCGCGCGTCTGTTGCTTGTTGGCACCCGCACGCGCAGGCACCAGGTACCAGACCATAAACAACGAAATCAGACCGAGCGCGACCACACCCAAAAACGTGGTACGCCAGCCGTAGACCTGACCCACCAGCGAACCCACCGGCACACCCAGCACGTTGGCCAGCGTCATGCCCGTGAACATCAGCGTCATCGCCCGGCCTTCCTTGCCCGGCGGGGCGATACGCGACGCAAGCACCGCAGCCATGCCGATGAACGATGCGTGACTGAACGCGGTAAATATCCGGGCCACAATCAACGAGGTGAAGTCCGGCGCGATCATGCAGGCGACGTTGCCGATGGTGAAGATCGCCATCAGGATCAGCAGCGCGCGTTTTTCTTCCATCTTGCCGACCAGCATCGCCAACAGCGGGCCACCGACCACCACGCCCATGGCGTAACCCGAGACCAGATAACCGGCCGAGGGAATCGAAACCCCGAGGTCCGCTGACACTTGCGGCAGCAGGCCCATGATGATGAATTCGGCGGTGCCGATGGCAAAAGCGGCGATGGCCAGAGCGAACAGCGGCCAACTCATCACGCGCTCATCTTTGTTGCGCAGGTTTGCATTCATGGCGACGCTCATTGCGCAACTCCCACTCTGTGACTGTCACGAATCCACGAAAGAACATCGGAGTGTTTTGGCTCCCAGCCAAAATCCCGGGCTTTCTGGCCGCAGACCCGAATGTTCGAGCCCAGACCGTATTCGGCTTCTTCCGGGTCGTGAGCGCAGCATTCACTCAAGATGTATTCCATCGACACCGATTGCGTGCGACCGCCGAAACCGAGCTTTTCGCTGATGACCTGCGCCAGGTCCTTCATCGATACTTCACCATTTTCAGCGAACAGGTACGCCCCGCTTTCAGCCTTGTCGAGCATCAGCAGCGACAGGCTCACCAAATCATCGATGTGTACGAACGCCGTGCGGTTTTCACCGGTGCCGACGTAGATGCCGACTCCGTGTTCGAACGCCAGACGCGTCAACAGCGGAATCTGGATCGAATCCTTGTGCAGCCCGCGCCCTTCACCGAACACCATCGTCGGGCACACCACCAGGGTGCGCAGGCCTTGCTGGCCGGCCATGCGGATCGCGTTATCAATAGCCACCCGGCCTACCTTTTCCAGGCGTGGACGCGGCTGCGATAGCTCTGTCCATTGTTGGTCGGAACCCGCCCCCTCGGCACGATCACCGATGACGCTGGTGCCGCTGTAATGAATCAGGGTCTTGCTGGTGCCGCGCAAACTCTGCAACAGCGTAGAGACCACGTAAGCGTTGTCGGAGTTGGCCGCGTTGACGATCAGATCCGCCGCGAGTGCCTGCTTCTTGATGATTTCGGTGTCATACAGCGTCCCCAATACCGGAATGATCCCCAGTCGGCCGACCTCTTTGGCCTGATGTGCCGAACGCACCAGGCCAGACACTTGATATCCACGGTCGATCAACGCCATGGCCATCGACCCACCGATGTAACCGGTAACGCCCGTCACAAATGCTTTCAAAATGGCGACTCCTGTCGTCCTGAACCAGAAAAAATCATGTTCATCCATGAACGGTGCGCGTCCCTGATGCGCTGCCTTGCTGTCGCAGACCGATCAACATTGCAGGCGCTGTGAAGGTTAATGGCATAGGCATTGCGGAAAAAGTAGGTTACCGTTCCGGTCTGTCCGGTCACTGATGTCCGCAATCAAGGAAGTGTCATGCTCGAATCCGTTACCGCGTTTTCCGTGTTTGTGCAAGTCGCCGAGTTACGCAGCTTTGTCGCCGCTGGCAGAGCGTTGGGTGTCTCGGCGTCAGCGATCGGCAAACGCATCTCGCGGTTGGAGGAAAGCCTCGGTGTGCAGCTGTTTCAGCGCAGTACCCGGAGCATCGCTCTGACGCCGGAAGGTGAAAAACTGTTGGAGCGCAGCCGGCGGATTCTTGATGAAATCGAGGAAATCCAGACCGAGCTGAGCAGCGCCGCCGACCTGCCCCGAGGTCGTCTGAAGATCAGTCTGGCGCCAATCAGTGACGTGTTTCTCGATCATCTGGCGCATTTCAACGAGCGCTACCCCGAGATCGAGCTGGAACTGGACTACGCCGAGCGCAACGTTGACATCATCCAGGAAGGATTCGACGCGGCCATCCGCGTCGGCGAGGTGGCCGACAACAACCTGCGGGCACACCCGATGGGCCACTTTCGTCGCTTGATCGTCGCCTCCCCGACTTATCTGGAGCGGCACGGCACGCCTACCCGACCGGAACAATTACCTGAACACAAACTGCTGCACTATCGCTCGCCCAACTCCGGCAAGGTCGAGCCATGGCCGCTCAACGATTGCGGCGAGCTGTACTTGCCCACTTCAATTGTCTGCAACGACATCAATACCCGCATCGATTTTGCCCTCAAAGGCCTGGGCATCGCCTGCCTGCCGGACATCTCGATCCGCAAACCGCTGGCTGACGGCCGGCTGACCCCCATGTTGCTGGCGCACTCGGCCAATGCCACGCCGATTCACGCGCTCTGGCCGCATGCGCACCAGTACACCTCGCGCCAAAAAGCCTTTATCGATTTCATCAAGACCGTCGATTTCTGAGCAACACTGCACTGGCGTCAGCAGCTGCGATGGGCTTCACTTAAACCTCATCCTTTGCACCCTGCCCTGCGCGGAAAGTGGCCATCATGAACCGCAGCGACGTCCTGATCATCGGCGCCGGCCCCACCGGACTCGTTCTGGCCCTGTGGCTGAGCAAACTGGGCGTTCAGGTGCGCATCATCGACAAGACTTCTGCCCCCGGCACCACCTCCCGGGCATTGGCGGTGCAGGCGCGAACCCTGGAGCTGTATCGGCAACTGGATCTGGCCGAGACCATCGTGCGCAACGGCCATCGCGTGGCGGCAGCAAACTTCTGGGTCAACGGCAAACCCGTCGCGCAATTGCCGCTCAACCGCATCGGCGAAGGCCTGACGCCTTACTCTTTCGTCGAAATCTTCCCGCAGGATGAGCATGAACGGCTATTGATCGAACGCCTCGAAGACTATGGCGTCCGCGTCGAACGCAATACGTTGCTGGAGAGTTTCGCGGAAACCGGTGACGGCCTCACCGCGCATTTGCGTCTGCCCGATGGCGAGCAGGAAATCTGCCAGGCCTGTTACCTGGCTGGTTGCGATGGCGCGCGATCGGTGGTGCGTAAAAACCTCGACACCGAATTCCCCGGCGGGACCTATCAGCAGATTTTCTACGTGGCAGATGTGCAGGCCAGCGGCCCGGCGCTCAATGGCGAGTTGCATCTGGATCTGGACGAAGCGGACTTTCTCGCGGTGTTCCCACTGGCGGGCGAAGGCCGTGCACGACTGATCGGCACCGTGCGCGACGAACGCGCGGATCGCGTCGAAACCCTGGAATTCTCTGACGTCAGCAGCCGCGCCATCGAGCACCTGAAAGTCCATATCGAAGACGTGAACTGGTTCTCGACCTATCGCGTGCATCACCGCGTGGCTGAGCATTTTCGCAGTGGCCGCGCTTTTTTGCTCGGCGACGCGGCGCACGTGCACAGCCCGGCGGGCGGCCAGGGCATGAACACCGGTATCGGTGACGCGATCAATCTGGCGTGGAAACTCGCCGCCGTGCTCAGCGGCGCTGCCGAGGCCAGACTGCTCGACACTTACGAAACCGAGCGCATCGCGTTTGCCCGGCGACTGGTCTCGACCACCGACAAAGTCTTCAGCTTCGTCACCGCTGAGGGGCGCATGGCCGATCTGCTGCGCATGCGGCTTGCACCGTTTCTGATCCCGAAAATGGCTTCGTTCGAGGCCAGTCGCGAATTTCTCTTTCGCACTGTCTCGCAGGTCACTCTCAACTATCGCGGCATGCCGCTCAGCCAAGGCACGGCCGGCCACGTCCACGGCGGCGATCGCTTGCCGTGGGCGCATGACGGTGAAGGGGATAATTATGAGCCGCTACGCCAACCGTGCTGGCAGGTGCATGTGTACGGCGACACCAGCGACGAGATGATCGCCTGGTGCGTTGAGCATCATTTGCCGCTGCATGTGTTCGACTGGCGCCCGGCGTTTGAAACGGCGGGATTGGGGCGCAACGGCTTTTATCTGTTGCGCCCGGATACCTATGTGGCGATTGCCGATAACAGCGCCGATCCGAAAGTCATAGAACGCTACTTCCGCGATCACGGCATCAGGCCATTCCTCCCCTGACACACCAAAAAACCCTGTAGGAGTGCAGTGCTGTTTAGATCCCGGCCAGTGCCAGATCCATCGCAAAGTAAGTGAAGATCAGATCCGCACCCGCGCGCTTGATTGCGCCTAGGCTCTCACGCACCACACGATCCTCATCAATCGCCCCGGCTTGTGCGCCGAACTTGATCATCGCGTACTCGCCGCTGACCTGATACGCCGCCAGCGGCAGGTTCGAGGCTTCGCGGATGTCGCGGATGATGTCCAGATACGCGCCGGCCGGTTTGACCATCAGCGCATCGGCGCCTTCCTGTTCGTCCAGCAGCGATTCGCGCAGGGCTTCGCGGCGGTTCATCGGGTTCATCTGGTAGCTTTTGCGGTCGCCCTTGAGCGCGCTGCCACCGGCCTCGCGGAACGGGCCGTAAAGTGCGGAGGCGAATTTGGTCGAGTAGGCCATGATCGGAATCTGGGTGAAACCGGCGGCATCGAGTGCCTGGCGAATCGCACGCACCTGACCGTCCATCGCCGCCGACGGTGCAATCACATCTGCGCCCGCCCGCGCCGCTGCCACGGCTTGTTTGCCAAGGTTGACCAAGGTCTGGTCGTTGTCGACTTCATGGTTGTGCATCACGCCGCAGTGGCCGTGATCGGTGTATTCGCAGAAGCAGGTGTCGGACATCACGATCATTTCCGGCACGGCATCCTTGGCGATGCGCGACATGCGCGAGACCAGACCGTTTTCGCGCCAGGTATCGCTGCCGTTGCTGTCCAGATGGTGGGACACGCCGAAGGTCATCACCGATTTGACGCCGGCACGGGCGTAGCGCTCGATCTCGCTGGCCAGTTTGCGCTCGGGAATGCGCATCACCCCGGGCATGCTCTTGATCGGCACGAAGTCATCGATTTCTTCCTCGACGAAAATCGGCAGCACCAGATCGTTCAGGCTGAATTCGGTTTCCTGGAACAGACTGCGCAGGCTCGCATTGCGGCGCAGACGGCGGGGACGTGCTTCGGGGAACTGACTGGACATGGGGCCTTCCTGAAACCTGCAGATGAGACGAAAGTCGTAGGGGGCGAAGCTTATGCCTTGCGGGGGTTGAGGTACAAACCTGGATCAATCAAGAGTGCATTACCGGGGGTGCAATAATCATCGGGGTTACGCTGGCGCGTCTTGCCTTCAGAGAGTCAACTGTCCGTCAATGCAGGTCACCACAGCACCGCCAACCCAGATTTCGTCGCCAAGCCGATTAACCCGAATCCGCCCCGCTCGGCCCATGCTCAAACCCTGACTGACGGTGTAGGAATCTGGTGCCAGCCCTTCGCCGAGTAACCATTGAGCCATCCCGGCATTCAGACTTCCGGTGGCCGGATCCTCGGGCATACCATCCCCGGAAATAAACGCGCGCACCTCAAACTGTGCCTCATCACCCTCGCGCTCAGGATCCCACGGAGCGATGACGCCAACCGCCAGACCAAGCATTTGCGCATGATCCGGTTGCAGGTTCAGCACCTGCTGCCGATCGCTGAGCATCACGGCCAGCCATCCCGCGCCGTTGTCCACCCACTGCGCACGAACAATGGCGTCGCTGGCAAGGCCAAAACCTCGCTGCACTCGCGCCATAATCTCGGACTCAACCGGTCCCGTCCTTATAAGTGGCGGTGCGAGAAACGCGAGCTCCTTGCCCTCGCGCCGAATCCGCACCAACCCGACGCCGCACTCCTGAATGATCTCGTCGCCTTTTGGCGTGCCCCCCGCCTCGAGCCAGGCATGGCAGCTACCGAGCGTTGGATGACCGGCAAACGGCAATTCGTTCAACGTGGTGAAAATCCGCACCCGATAATCGGCGCGAGGATCCCGCGGTTCAAGAATGAACGTGGTTTCGCTCAAATTGGTCCATGCGGCAAACGCAGCCATGCGTTCATCGCTCAGGGAGTCGGCGCCAAATACCACCGCCAGCGGATTGCCTTTGAGCGCTATCTGGCTGAAAACGTCGACTTGCTTGAAATCGAATGAACGCATACACAGGCCTTTATTGAGGAATAGTCAAACCACGCACCACCGCCGGCCGCGCCAGGAAGCGTTCCAGCACGCGGGTGACATTCGGGAAATTGCTGATGCCGACCAAGTCACCGGCCTCGTAGAAGCCAATCAAATTGCGCACCCACGGAAACGTGGCGATGTCGGCGATGGTGTAGCGCTCGCCCATGATCCAGTCGCGCCCTTCAAGGCGAGTGTCGAGCACCTTGAGCAGGCGCTTGCTTTCGTCGACGTAGCGATCACGCGGACGCTTGTCTTCGTAGTCCTTGCCGGCAAATTTGTTGAAGAAACCGAGTTGGCCGAACATCGGGCCGATACCACCCATCTGGAACATCAGCCACTGAATGGTTTCGTAGCGCAGCGCGCCTTCCTGAGCGAGCAATTGGCCGCTCTTGTCAGCCAGATAAATCAGGATCGCGCCGGATTCGAACAGCGGCAACGGTTGGTCTTCAGGGCCGTGGGGGTCGAGGATGGCCGGGATCTTGTTGTTCGGATTCAGCGACAGGAACGCCGGGGACAACTGGTCATTAGTGTCGAAACCGACGCGGTGCGGCTCGTACGGCAGGCCGATCTCTTCGAGCATGATCGAGACTTTGACGCCATTGGGGGTCGGCAAAGAGTAGAGCTGAATCCAGTCTGGGTACTGCGCGGGCCACTTTTGGGTGATCGGGAACGCGGACAGATCGGTCATGGGAAGCATCCAGTCACAAATGAAAGGCCTGAGCATAATCCAGGATCATCCGCTCTAGCTCGGGTTCTTTTCCCGGACGGCCACCTGCTTACTTAATTTCGCAACATCCTGTCGCTAACCTGCGAACAAGCCATTGAGGGTTGCCGATAGAGTGCTGCGCACTTTTGCCGATCGAACCAAACGGCCTCAGAGGACTCTGAGTTATGCCTTTCGCAAGGGAAGCGCAAACGACATGGAAAACACCCGGTGCTGGGAGCCCGCGGTGTAAAGGTTTGTCAGCCTTAACCGAACACGCTGAAGAATTCTTAATTTCATGACGAACCTTATGAGTTTCGCCAAACGCTTCAAACATCGCGCTTATGTGGCCCTGCCCTCCCTGTTGGCGGTCAGCGCGCTGTTTCTGTCGCTGGAATCCAGCGAAAGCCGTGCGCAGCCGGTCGACGGCACGCAGACTCTGGTGTTTCTGCGTCACGCTGAAAAACCTGAGGGCGGTCTCGGCCAGCTCAACTGCCAGGGCCTGAACCGTGCCATCGACCTGTCGACGCTGCTGCCGGAGAAATTCGGCAAGGCTGACTACGTGTTCGCCGCCAATCCGACGCGCAATGTCGAGGAAGGCGAGCTGGACAATTCCTACAGCTACATTCGTCCGCTGATGACCATCAGCCCGGCCGCGATCAAGCTCGGCCTGCCGGTAAACATCGAGTTCTCGGCCAACGACACCAGCGATCTGGCGCGTGAGCTGCTTGATGACAAGTATCACAACTCGACGATCTACACCGCCTGGTCACACGGCTATCTGCCGGAGCTGATCAACAAGGTGGCAGGCAACGCGGTCGGCGAAAAGCAGAGCATCACCGATGACTGGGCGGGCAACGACTTTGACTCGCTGTATGTGCTGACCCTGACCTGGCACAACGGCAAGGCCAGTCTGCAGAGCCATAGCTACAAGCAGGGGTTGGATAATGGCAAGGAATCCTGCCCGACCTGAGTTGTGCGGTGTCTGTGCCTGCCCTTTCGCGAGCAGGCTCGCTCCCACAGGGGCTGACGAAGGCACCTGATTCGTGTCCACCGAAAACCCAATGTGGGAGCGAGCCTGCTCGCGAAGGGGCCGGTAAAATCAGCCTCAATTTTTCAGACTGACCCGCTCGCGCAAATACTCGATAACCGCCCCGCGCTCACCCGCAAACTCGATGCGCCCGCCCTTCTTCTCCCGCTGAAACACATACATCGGGTCGTAATACTCGCGCAGCAACACTTCGATCCAGTCCCGGAACAGCTCGACTGACCCGCTGCGTGCCTGCTCGGACAGCGCCTCTTCCATCTGCAAAAACATTCGCTGATGGCGCTCGCCACCCAGGCGTCGCTGAATGTTGTGCAGACTGGAAATCAGCCGCTCGGCATACAGCGCAAAGCCCTGCTCGCCATGCACCGCGACGAACTCGGCGTGCAGGTCAATCACATAATCCTGGAGGATGCGCTCGACGCGGTTTTCGATGCTGTCTTCCAGCCAGACCAGCGGTGCCGCTTGCATGCCTTTGTACAGCGGCAATGGCAAGGCGCAACTGCCGACCACTCGACTTTCGTCCTCCAGGACAAATTGACTGATCCCGCCCGCACGCTTCTTCAGCACATCGACGGCCAACCGGTTTTCGAAATCGATGTTGGTCGGTTGCCCGATGGCCCGTTTGCCGAAACTCGACCCCCGGTGATTGGCATGGCCTTCCAGATCCAGACTGTTGCTCAACTGCACCAGCACTTCGGTTTTGCCGGTCCCGGTCATGCCGCCCAGTAGTACCAATTCACACTCGGCCACCGCCTGATCGACGGTCTCCAGCAGAAAAGTACGCATAGCCTTGTAACCGCCACCGACACGCGGGTAATCGATACCGCCCTCTTCCTTGATCCATTGCTGGACGATCTGCGAACGCAGGCCGCCGCGGAAGCAGTACAGGTAGCCATCGGGATTGGCCCGGGCGAACTCGACCCAGCCTTGAATGCGCTGCTCCCTGACCTCGTTGGACACCAACCGCTCACCTAAGGCAATCGCGGCTTGCTGCCCGTGTTCCTTGTAACAAGTGCCAACCAGTTCGCGCTCACGGTCATTCATCAGCGGCAAGTTGACCACGCCGGGAAACGCGCCGTGGGCGAATTCAATCGGCGCACGGGCATCCATCATCGGCCGGTCGTTGAGGAAGATGTCGCGGTAATCAGTGCAGTCGCGGAACATCAAATCACCTCGACTGCGTTCGTCTGTCGCTCAACCAGTTCACCGATTGGCGCAAGGTTCAGGCCCAGTTCGGCGGCGACGGCGAGGAACTCGTCATTGCCTTCAGGCGTGACGGCGATGAGCAGGCCGCCGCTGGTTTGCGGGTCGCACAGTACGCGTTTGTGCAACTCCTGCACGCGCCCAACCTTGCTTGCGTAACTGTCGAAATTGCGCAACGTACCGCCGGGCACACAGCCCTGATCGAGGTAATACTCGACGCTGTCCAGACGCGGCACGAGGTCATAGCGGATGCGCGCGGTCAGTTGGCTGCCATCGGCCATTTCCACCAGATGCCCGAGCAGTCCGAAACCGGTGACGTCGGTCATCGCGGTGACGCCGGCCAGTTTGCCGAAGCGGCTGCCGGGTTTGTTCAACGTGCACATCCAGTCGCGAGCCACGCCAACGTCGCTGTGGCGCAACTTGCCCTTCTTCTCGGCGGTGGTGAGGATGCCGATGCCCAGCGGTTTGGTCAGGTACAGCAAGCAACCAGCGGTGGCGGTGTCGTTACGCTTCATGTGGCGTTTTTCGACGAGACCGGTCACGGCCAGGCCGAAGATCGGCTCCGGTGCATCGATCGAGTGCCCGCCGGCCAGCGGAATACCTGCGGCGTCGCACACCGCACGCCCACCACGAATCACTTCCCGCGCCACTTCCGGGGCCAGCACATTGACCGGCCAGCCGAGGATCGCAATCGCCATCAACGGATCGCCGCCCATGGCGTAGATGTCGCTGATCGCGTTGGTCGCGGCGATACGGCCGAAGTCGAACGGGTCATCGACAATCGGCATGAAAAAATCAGTGGTCGACACAACGCCGCGCTCGGCATCGATCTCATACACCGCCGCGTCATCGCGCGAGGCATTGCCGACCCACAGCTTCGGATCAAGGTTCTGCGCGCCGCTGCCGGCCAGAATCACTTCCAGCACCTGCGGAGAAATCTTGCAGCCACAACCGGCGCCGTGGCTGTATTGGGTCAGACGAATCGGCTCACTCATCAGGAGGGTCTCTGGCAGGGAATGGGGCGGATTCTAGCAGAGAGCGGAACTTGCAATTTGTCTGGTGACTGTCAAGGCGCCTACGCGAGCAGTCAATGAACACTTCACTGCAAAAGCGCAGAAAGTGCCCTGATGAAAAATCATCTGCCACTGTTAGACGGTTCCTACACCGATTTCACTGGTTACATGTTTGGGCTACGGCGGGTTGCGTCTTTGCCTACAACAACGCCAGAATCGCCCGGCTTGTGTGCCTTGCGGGCTGTGCCTATTGTTTCTCGGTCGCTGAAATACAGCGGTCGGGCTTGGCGGCCCGGAAAGGTGTTGCAGGTTCTGTCATGAAAGTTTCAGGCGCTTATGGGTGCCGGACTCACTTTATGGCGGGTTGCACATGGATTCCTTCGGGGATGCCGATTCACCTTTCTCGGTCCGCCAACCCTGTGCAACCTGCCACCCAATCTGCTTGGCGGCAGATGGGGTCAGTCCATCGATTTGAAAGGTGATTTCACAATGGTCAAAGTTACTCCGGATCCCCCCAGCACCATGTTCATGGTCGCGCCCAACATCGACACCGAATCCCTACTCGCCAACGCCTGCGAATCATTGGCCTCTGCCAACGTGATGCTGGCCGAATTTGCCGCCGTGCTGAACGGCCAAAATCGAAACACCGTGCTGGGCATCGCCCAGATCGTCATGCTCGGTGAACTTGCAGTCAATCGGGCCTTGGACAATATCGATCCGCAACAATAAAGATCAAAAGATCGCAGCCTGCGACAGCACCTACAGGAAAACGCGAATTCCCGTGTAGATACCGTCTTGCCCCTCATCGGGCAAGGGCAATTTTCGGGTCAAATGGCTGGCCCGATTTAAGAACGGCGTAGACAAAATGTAGGAGTTTGCGCATCGCTGCACAGATGATTTGCTTGGGGGCCTTGCCGTTGGCCTTCAAGCGGTCCTTCATGGCGATGATTGCCTTGTTGTGCTTCAGTGCAACCAACCCAGGCATGTATAGACCCGCCCGAACGCGAGCCGATCCGATTCTCGAAATCACTGTTCTGCCTTTGAACTTTCCCGAGTCCTGCAGCTTTGGGTTCAACCCGGCGGCAGCGACCAGCTTGCGAGGGTCGTCATATTTACGCAGGTCGCCCAACTCGGCCAGCAGCCGCTCAAGGGTTTTCTGGCCGATACCGTCGATGGTCACGATCAAGTCGCGCATTTGGCGCATGTCTGGATCATCGTCGATGTGTTTTTTGATTGCTTTGTGAGTTTCAACGATCTCTTTCTCGATGTGACGCAGCACAGAGTTGATCGAGTCTTTGACCTTTTCGTCGGACACATCCAGGCGATTGAGCTCCATTTGCTCCATTTCCTGAAGGTCATCCAAGCGACGTACCATCGCCTTTAGCTGACGATATTTCAGCGGCTCTGGAGCCCAAAGCTGAAGCTTTTCAGCCTTTTCCCGAGCAAAGTCAGCGATCAATTTGGCGTCGCTTTTGTCGGTTTTGATCCGGCGCAGCTCGCTGTCAGCGTAAGCGTGGGTCGTAGCCGGATTGACGACGCAGACCCGGTAACCCTTGTTGTAGACGAACTCGGCAAGTTCCAGGTGATAAACGCTGGTGGCTTCCATCACGATCAGAGCTGTAGGCTCGACCTGCTTGTTCAGCCAGGCGTCAAACTCTTTGAAACCTTTTGAGTCGTTAGCCAGTTTGGCCTTGGTTTTGTGCTTGCCGTTTGGCAGGTGAGTGGCAATATCAAAGGTATTTTTAGCGACATCGACGCCGACGAAATTGGACATGACCGTTTCTCCATTAATCCGTTTTCGATCATCACTGCACTCTGTCCAACCTTGCGAATGCGGGCTCTCGCCAGAGACGGGCCCAAGATACCGTTCGAACTATACGAGTGAGTGTGGAGGGCTGGAGCACGATCTACATCACAGGCAAAAAGCCTAAGGAGCTGCACGGCTTCCAAGTCCCTCCCTCGATGATCAGTCGAGAACTATCGCTCCTGACGGAGCGATAGTCGAGATACAAGGAGCTGCCGCAGGCTGCGATCTTTTGCTTTAACCAAAAAAAACCGCCCTTTCGGGCGGCTAAAAGTGCTTCGACCCTAAATCAGAAGCCAAGGCTGAAGCTGACGGTCATCGCGTGATCGTTGTTGTCGTTCGACAGTTGTCCCGAGTAGCCGATCCCGAGTTTGCCGGTCGGGCTGATCTGGAAGTCCACACCCGCTTCGACGATGGCACTGTCCTTGGCAATCGGTACGCCCTGAGTGCTGAACGAGGCGCCGCCGTCGATGAAGGTCAGATCCGCGTCAGGCTTGGTGTCGCCGAAGGCATGCCGCCAGCCGACGGCCGCGCGCGGGGTGAATTGCCCGCCGTTGGCCAGGGTGATGACTTTGCCGGCGCGCAAGCCGAGGGTGGAGAAGGTGATGTCTTGATCGGCATCAGCCTTCAGGCGCCCTGCTCCGCCTTTTTCCTTGGCCTTGTCGGTGTCGTAGTTGACGTAAGCCAGACCGGCGAACGGCTCCAGCGCAATACCGGCGGCGTCGATGGTGTAACCGACTTCGCCGAACACTTGGGCGCTGCGTGCGTCGTAGTTGGCCTTCAAGCGGTCGTTGTAGGTGCCGACGCTGACGTCGCGTTTGGTCTCGATGTCGTGCCAGCTATAAGCCGCGCCGAGGCGCACGGCCAGTGCGTCGAACTGCGAGTTGAGGTACGCCGCCAGGTGATAGCTCTCGACCGTGGCATCCGAACGACGATCATGCGCATCGAGGTCGCTGCGGGTGTAACCGGCGGCCATGCCCACGCGCCACTGGTCATCGAGCTGCTTGTCGGTGCCGAGCATGAAGCCGCTGAGGTTGCGATCAAGCTTGGCGCTGTTGCTGTCGCCATCCGATTCACCCCAGGCGCCGAGTGCGCGCGCCCAGCCGACCATTTCGCCGTGGCAACCGTTGCTGCTCAGTTGGTTGTCGCTTGGCGCCAGGGCGCGGCGTGGATCATCCGCCGCGCTGCACGAAGGCTGGCGCATGCGATCGTTGACGGCCTCCCGCACGTAGCGCGAATCCTCAAGGATTGCGCTGGCGGTGCTGGCGTGGATTTCGCCGGACAGACTGTCGAAGGCATTGCGTGCACCGGCCACGCTGAGGTTGACGATTTCGTTCTGCAACGCAGCCCCCGCCGCACCGTTACGCGACAACGCTGACGCGGTGTTGCGCTGGTTGCCCGTGGCCGCCACGTCGGCGAACGAGTTGCCGTTGCGGCTGACCGCCAGGGTCACCGAATCGGCACCGTAGACCAGCGAGCTGTTTAGGAAAGCGTATTGCGGCAAATCGGCACTGCTGAAGGTGCCGGTGACACCGCCGCCCGCCGTGATCAGCGAATACACGGTGTTGCCGGTGAACGGTGCGAGCGAGTTCACCTGCAAGCCGCCGCCAAGCGCCGCCGTACCGCCGACTGCCAGCGGTGTAGCGGTTGGCGAACTGATGGTCAGCGCCAACACACCGGTTGGAGCATTGGTCAGGTTACCGGCGACGCTCAGGGTTCCCGCCTCGCCACCTGAAGCCACCAGACCGTTGTTGACGATTGAACCGACGCTGCCGTTACCGCTCAGGGCCGCGCCGCTGGCCACAGTGACTTGCCCGCCCAACGAGGCGCGTGCGGCACGACTACCCACCTGCAGCACGCCTTGATCGACCGAAACGGTGCCGCTGAACGGATTATCACCAGTCAACAGCAAGGTACCGGTCCCGCGTTTGAGCATCGTACCAAGTCCGCGCAGCGACCCGTTGAATTGACCGTTGAAGTTCTGCACGAACAACAGCGAAGCGTTGTTGAGAATGTTGCCTTGCAGGCTGGTGGTGTTGCCGACCAGCGTACCGCCACTGACGGTGGTGCCACCGCTGTAAGTGTTGGCACCGCTCAGTACCAAGGTGCCGGAATCCAGTTTCTCGATACCGCCCGTGCCCACCAGCGGTGTGGAGATTTCCGCGCTGCCGCCAGCATTGACCCGCACTGGCGCGAGGCTGCCGTCGGCACCGTTGACCGGAGTCAGCGTGCCGCCAGCTCCAGGCACAAGGCTGTAACCGTTGGCGAGGAATTGCAGGCCGGTGAAGTTCTGATTGCCCTGGACGGTGACCGTACCGCCCTGCCCACCAAACACCGCGAACTGACCGTTGGACGCCAACGCCTGGGTGCCGGTCGGATCGGTCCAGTTGGTGTCCGGCCCCCACACACCGCTGCCGCCCCCGATGCTGCCATCAGGATTGGTGGTGCCGCCGTTCCAGAACTGCACCTCCCCCGGTGTGCCTTGCACCAGCAGATTTACCTGATTGGCGATGGCGGTTTGCAGGGTCAAGTTGGCCGCCGAGACCGGCAGGCTGCCATAGACCAGACCGTTGTTGGTCAGGCTGCCGCCGTAACTGAACAGTTGATAGACCCCGGTACCGAAGCCGCCGGCATTGCTGATGTTCAGCGTGCCGTCGAGGGTCAGGTTGCCAGCGACGTTGACCACTGTTGTAGAGCTGGTGGCCGAACCGAGGCTGAAGTCCAGGTCGGTGCCCGAGGACAACGCCAGCGAGCCCACTGACAACGGCGTCGCCGTGCCGCCACCGGCCAGGGTTGCGCCGTCGGCCAGTTGCAGCGCCCCGCCGAGTTGCCCGCCACCGCCGATACTCGCACCGCTGGCGACGTTGACATTGGCGCTGTCGAGCACGCCGTTGATGGTCAATGCGCCGGCCTGCACCGAGGTGTTGCCGGTGAAGGTGTTGTTGCCGGTGAGGAGCAATTCGCCGCTGCCGGTTTTGTTCAGCGTACCGGTGCCGGTGAGGTTGCCGGTGTAGCTACCGTCAGCATTCTGCTCGAAGGTCAGCGCCGCGTTGTTGACGATCGCACCTTGCAGGCTGCTGGTGTCGCCGCGAGTAATGCCGCCGTTCAGCGTAGTACCACCGCTGTAGGTGTTGGCGCCGCTGAGCACGAGGTCACCTGCGCCGTTTTTCACCAGACTGCCAGTGCCGGTCACAGCGCCCAGCAGCGTGGTGTTCTGGGTGCCGGCCAGGGTCAGTTGCGCGCCGAGGTTGATGGCGTTGGCCAGTTGCAGCGCCGAGGTGCTGTCGAGGCTGCCGTTGCCGAGCACACTCAGTGCGCCGCTGCTGATCGCGCTGTTGTTGCCGAGGATCAGCGTGCCGGCGTTGAGCTGAGTGCCACCGCTGTAAGTGTTGCTGCCGTTGAGGGTCAGGCTCGAGGCGCCAGTCTTGATCAGACTGCCGCTGCCGCTGACCACACCGCCGAGGGTCAAGGCGTTGGAGCCAGCGACGTTCAAGCCACCGTTGAGCACTACATCGTTGGCGAGGCTGACGCTGGTGTTGCTGTCCAGCGCGGTGCCGTTGGCCGCCGTCAACACGCCAGTGCCGAGGGCTGCGTTGTTGCCGACCACGATCTTGCCGCCGTTGAGCGCAGTGCCGCCGGTGTAACCGTTGGCGGCGTTGAGCACCAACGTGCCGGTGTCGTATTTGCCGAGGGTGCCGGTGCCGTTGAGCGCCACGCCGATGGTCGCGGTGGCGTTCGGGTCGACCCGCACCGAAGCGTTGCCGAGTGAACCATTGACCAGATTCAGCGAACCCGCCGTGCCGTTTTGCAGGCTGTAGCCATCGGTGACGAACTGCATGCCAGTGATGGTTTGCGCACCGTTGACGGTCACAGTGCCCGCCGCGCCCTGGAACACCGCGAAGTTGTTGGTCCAGGCCTGATTGGTGGTGCCGTTGACGTCGGTCCAGTCGGTGATGCCAGTTCCCCAGGTGCCGCTGCCGCCATCGACCGAACCGTTGGCGATCAGCTGATTGCCGTCCCAGAACTGCACGGTGACGCCCGGTGCGGTAACCAGCAGATTGATCTGATTGGCCAGCGCGGTTTGCAGGGTCAGATCGCCCGGGGTGACGCTGCCCGGCACGGTGCCGATGAGCATGCCGTTGTCGGTCAGTCCGCCGGTGTAGTTGATCAGGCGATAGACGCCGCTGCCGAAACCGCCGATGTCGCTGACGTTGAGAGTGCCGTCGAGGGTCAGGTTGCCGCCGACGTTGACCAGCGCATTACCGCCACCGGACACCGGCGTACCGAGGCCGACGTCGAAGTTGGAGTTGCCGTTGAACACCAGCGAATCCACCGACAAGGTGCTGCCGGTAACGCCAGCCAGATGACCGCCATCGGCCACCGTCACTGCACCGGTCAACGCGCCGCTGCCGCCGAGGGTGCCGCCGCTGTTGACCAGCACATTACCACTGGCCAGCGAACCGTTGACCTGCAAGGTGCCGGCGTTGACGTTGGTGTCACCGGTCAGGTCGCTGATGCCGCTCAGGGTCAGAGTACCGGTGCCAAGTTTGGTCAAGCCGCCGTCACCGCTGAGAACGCCTGCAAACGTGCTGCTGACGTTGTTGCCACCGAGGCTCAGCGTGTTGCCGGTGCCGATCAGCGCGGTGCCGTTGCCAGTGAGGCTGGCGAGACTGCCGGAAGCGCCGAGGTTGAGCGCCGCGCCACCGCCGAGATTGACCGTGGCGTTATTGCCCAGCGCCGTGCCACTGAGGGTAGTCAGGCTGCCAGACAACACATCGAAGGTGCCGCTAAAGGTGTTGTTGCCAGACAGCGTCACATCGGCCAGACCGTTTTTAGTCAGCGTGCCCGCCCCGGCGATCACACCGCCAAGGGTCAGGTTGTTGTTGCCGGCCAGGCTCAAATTGGCATTGACGTTGAAGCTGTTGGCGAGCACCAGCGGTCCGGAGGTGTCGAGGGTCGATGCACCCGCCACGGTCAGTGCGCCGGCACCCAGCGAAGCGCCAGTGCCGAGGGTCACTGTGCCGGCATTCAGCGTGGTGCCACCGCTGAAGGTGTTGATGCCGTTGAGGGTCAGGTTCGACGCGCCATTCTTGATCAGCCCGCCAGCGCCGCTGACGACTCCCGCAAGGGTCAGGTTGTTGCTGCCGGTGTTGCTCAGGTTGGCGTTGAGCACCACGTTGTTGCCCAGGCTCAGCGCACTGTTGCTGTCCAGCGCCGAGGCGCCGGCCACCGTCAAGTTGCCCAGACCCAACGCCGAATTGCTGCCGGCGGTCAGGGTGCCAGCGTTCAGGTTGATGCCGCCGAGGAAGTTGTTATTGCCGCTCAGGGTCAGGTTGGCCGCGCCGTTTTTGGTCAGGCTGCCGGCGCCGTTGATAGTCCCGGCAAGGGTCAGATTCGCCGTGCCGCCGATGCCGAGATTGCCGGCCAGGTTGACCGCGTTGTTTACCGAAACTGCGGTGGCGGCATCCAGCGTGGTGCCACCCGCCGCGTTCAAGGTGCCCGAACCCAGCGCCGCGTTCGACGCCAGAATCAGTCCGCCCGCGTTCAGCGCCACTGGCCCAAGGAAGGCATTGTTGCCGCCGAGGGTCAGATTGGCCGCGCCGTTTTTGATCAGACCGCCCGTGCCGCCGATCACGCCGTTGAGGGTCAGCGCATTGCTGCCGACCACGGTCAGGTTGCCGTTGAGCGTTGCGGCGTTGCCGAGGGTCACTGCTGCGTTGCTGTCCAGTTGCGAACCGGCATTAGCGGTCAGCGTGCCGCTGCCCAACGCCGTGTTGCTGCCGACGATAATCTTGCCACCGTCCAGTTGCGTGCCGCCGCTGTAGGTGTTGGCGCCGTTGAGCACCAGGGTGCCCGTGTCGAGTTTGTTGAGAATGCCGCTGCCATCGATGTTCACGCCAATGGTGGCGGTCACGCCCGGATCGACCCGCACCGCCGTGGTCCCGCCAGTGCCATTGACGGCGGTTAACTGACCCGCCGTGCCGTTGACCAGGCTGTAACCATCGGTGAGGAACTGCATGCCAGTGACCAACTGCGTGCCGTTAACTGTCACCGTACCCGCCGTGCCCTGGAACACCGCGAAGTCGCCGGCCCAAGGCTGATTGACCAGCCCGTTGGCGTCGGTCCAGTTGGTGCCGACCGCATTCCAGATGCCGCTGCCGCCATCGACGACACCGTTGGCAATGGTCTGGCTGCCGTCCCAGTAACGAATATTGGTGTTGGGCGCCGACACTTGAATGTTGATCTGATTGGCCACCCCGGTCTGTACCACCAGATCGCCGAGCGCGTAACCGACCGGCACACCGGCAACGTCCAGACCCAGATTGGTCAGCGCACCGGTGTAGTTGAACAGGCGATACACACCGACACCAAAACCGCCGGCGTCGGTGACGTTGAGATTGCCGTCGAGGGTGAGGTTGCCACCGATGTTCATCAGCGAGGCGGTCGAGGGTGTGCCCAGCGCCACATCGACGTCGCTGCCGGCAGCGAGGGTCAGCGCACTTGCCGACAAGGTGTTGCCCGACGAAAGCGCCAGATGCCCGCCATTGTTGATGTTCACCGTGCCAAGCGCCGAGCCGGTACCGCTCAGAGTGCCGCCGGTATTGACGTTGACCTGCGCACTGGCCAGCGAACCGCTGAGATCCACGGTGCCGCCATTGATGGCGGTGTTGCCGGTAATGCCGTTGATCCCGGTGAGGTTCAACGTGCCCGTGCCGACCTTGATCAGGCCGCCGCTGCCGCTGAGGCCGCCGTCGAAGGTGCTAGTGACGTTGCCGCCGCCGACGGTCAGCGTGTTGCTGCCGGTGAGCTGCACATTGCCGCTGCCGGTCAGCGCGCCAAGGCTGGCGTCGCTGCCCAGATTCAGGCCGGCGCCAGCGCTGATATTCACGCCTGAGGTGCTGCCCAGTGCATTGGTGTTCAACGTTGTGACGCTGCCGGACACGATGTTCAGTGCGCCGGTGAAGGTGTTGTTGCCCGCCAGCGTCAGGTCAGACAGACCGTTTTTGGTCAGGCTGCCGGCGCCGTCGATGATGCCGTTGAGGCTCAGGTCATTGTTGCCCGCGACGGTCAGACCGGCGTTCAACGTGATCGCATTGCCGATGCCGAAGGAAGCGCTGTTATCCAGCGTCGCCGCGCCACCGACGATCAACGCGCCGCTGCCCAAGCCGTTGGCATTGCCAAGGGTCAGGGTGCCGCCGTTGAGGGTGGTGCCGCCGCTGAAGGTGTTGTTGCCGTTGAGGGTCAGATTGGCCGCGCCGTTCTTGATCAGCTCGCCAGTGCCGCTGGTGACGCCGCCGAGGATCAGGTTCTGCGTGCCGCCGACGGTCAGTGCGGCATTGAGGGCGACTGCGTTGTTCAGCGAAACCAGCGGCGAATTGCTGTCCAGCGTTGCGGCGCCGCCCACGGTCAAGGCACCACTGCCCAGCGCCGAACTGTTGCCGACAGTCAGGGTGCCGGCGTTCAGGGTCGTGCCGCCGAGGAAGTTGTTCGCCGCGTTGAGGATCAGATTGGCCGCGCCGTTTTTCACCAGACTGCCGGCGCCGCTGACCAGACCGGTCAGGGTCAGATCGGCCGTGCCGCCGACATTCAAGGCACCGGCCAGGGCCACTGCATTGTTCAGGCTGACGGCGGTGTTGGCGTCCAGCGTCGTGCCTGCCGCCGCGTTCAATGTGCCCGAGCCCAGCGCGGTGTTGCTGCCGACAATCAGCTTGCCGGTGTTCAGTGCGGTGTTGCCGAAATAGGTGTTAGCGCCGTTGAGGGTCAGGTCGGCGGCGCCATTCTTGACCAGTCCGCCGATACCGGCGACCACGCCGCCAAGGGTCAACGCATTGGTGCCGCCCAGGGTCAGGGTGCCGCCGAGGTTGACGTTGTTGGCCAGTGTCGCTGCGGTGTTGGCATCCAGTGTGGTGCCGTTCGACGCGTTGACGCTGCCCGTGCCCAGCGCAGTGTTGGAACCGACGATCAGTGTGCCGGCGTTCAGCGCCGTGGTGCCAGTGTAGGTATTGGCGCCGTTGAGGGTCAGGCTCGACGCGCCGGTCTTGATCAAACCGTTGCCGCCACTGATCACGCCACCGAGGGTCAGCGCGTTGGCGCCGCCGGCGGTGAGGTTGGCGTTGAGGGTGATCGCGTTGTTCAGCGTCACCGCCGAACTGCTGTTGAGGGTCCCTGCCCCGGCCACGGTCAGTGCGCCCGTGCCGAGTGCCGCGCCGTTGCCGACGGTCAGGCTACCGGCGTTCAACGTGGTGCCGCCGGTGAAGGTGTTGGCGCCGCTGAGGTTCAGGTTGGCCGCGCCATTCTTGAGCAATTGGCCGGCACCGTTGATCACACCGGCAAGGGTCAGGCCGCTGCTGCCACCGATGGTCAGGGCGCTGTTGAGGTTGACGTTGTTGTTCAGATTAACGGCGGTGTTGCTGTCCAGCGTTGCCGTATCGGTGACCGACAAGGCGCCAGTGCCCAATGCCGCATCATTACCGACGGTGAGCGTACCGGCCGTCAGCGTCGTGCCGCCGGTAAAGGTGTTGGCGCCGTTGAGAATCAGGCTCGTGAACCCGCGTTTGGTCACTCCGCCACTGCCGCTGACGACACCACCAAGGGTCAGGTTGGCACTGCCGCCTATGTCCAGATTGCCGCCGAGGCTGACAGCGTTGGTCAACGCTACTGCTGTGCTGGCGTCGAGGGTAGTGCCCGCCGCCGTGGTGAGTGCGCCAGTCCCCAGCGCGGTGTTGGAGCCGACGATCAGCGTTCCGGCATTGAGCGCGGTGCCACCGGTGAAGGTGTTGTTGCCGCTGAGCGTCAGGTTCGCCGTGCCATTCTTGATCAGGTTGCCGGCGCCACTGATGACGCCGCTCAGGCCCAGCGCCTGCGTGCCGCCGATGGTCAGATCCGCCGCCAGCGCGATGGCGTTGGCCAGGGTCACGGCAGCGGTCGCGTCCAGCGTAGTGCCGGCCGCCGCGTTCAGCGCACCGGTACCGAGCGCGGTGTTGCTGCCGACAAACAGGCTGCCGGCATTCAGCGCGGTATTGCCGCTGTTGGTGTTGTTACCGGTCAGGGTCAGGCTGGCGGTACCGGATTTGGTGATGCCGCCGGTGCCGGACAACACGCCGCCCAGGCTCAGCGCATTGCTGCCGAGCACGTTGAGGGCGCCGGTCATCGCGATGTTATTGGCCAGGGTCACGTTGGCGGTGCTGTCGAGACTGGTGCCAGCAGCGGTGGTCAAAGCGCCGCTGCCCAGCGAATCATTATTGGTCACCAGCAAGCTGCCGGCGCTCAGCGTGGTAGTGCCGGTATAACCGGTGTTGGCGCCGCTGAGGGTCAGGCTGCCGGTGCCGGTTTTGGTCAGGCCGCTACCGCCGCTGATCAAGCCACCGAGGGTCAGTGCTCCCGTGCCGCCAGCCGTCAATGTGCCGCCGAGGCTGATGGCGTTGGCCAGGCTGATGGTGCCCGGTGCACTCAGCGTCGTCGCGCCGGTCACGTTGAGGGTGCCGGTACTGAACGCCTGATTGTTGCTGACCTGCACCGTGCCGCCATTGAGCGTGGTGTTACCCAGATAGGTGTTGGCGGCGCTGAGGTTAAGTTGGCTGGAGCCGGTTTTGGTCAGGCCACCGCTGCCGGAAATCACCCCGCTCAATGTGGTGGCGTTGGTGCCTTGCACCGTCACACCCCCGGCACCGAGGGAAATCAGATTACTGATGTTCAACCCGGCGTTGCTCGCCTGCAGAATCCCGCCGTTAGAGGTCAACACACCGCTGCCGAAGGTGGCGTTGTTGTTGAATTGGGCGATACCACCGTTAAGCGTGGTCGCACCGCTGACCAACGGCCCCTGCAAGGTCCAGGTGCCGCTGTTGATGGTCAGGTTGTTGAAGTTGACATAAGTGGCGCTGGACGCAGTGCCGACACCCGTGGTGCCGCCGCCGACGCCAATCGGATTCTGCAGGATCAGGCTGTTGGTGCCGCCCGCGCCACCGTCGACCGTGCCAGTCGGGGCGAAGGTCAGGTTGATGCCGATCAGCCCACCCAACCCCACACTGACCTGTACGCCGTCACCCACGTTGACGCTGGAGCCGGTCACCGCCGTGAAGGTGTTGGTACTGCTCGCGCCCATCGAAACGCCGCCGGTAATCGTGCCGGCGTTGGTAAAGGTGTTGCCCGCCGCCGACGTCTCGAAGGCGATCCGGCCGTTGATGACGCCGGTGCTGCTGTTGGTCATGTTGACCTGCGAGCCGCCGTAGACCCCGACCACCGGGGTATCGGCCAACGTAATGCCGCCGACCGAGAGTCCGGTCGAGGTGATGGTGCCGTTGTTGGTGATGCTGGTGGTGCCGGCCGCCGCGTTGTTCACCGCAATGCCCAAGCCGTCGATGCTGGTCAGATTCAGCCCGAGCAACATGCCCGTCCCGCGGATGATCCCGCTGGCGTTGTTGAGCACGCTGACTGTACTCGTCGCGCCGGTACCGATAAACGCACCGCCGCTCAGTACGGAGACCAGGCCAAGCAACGCCGGGTCGATGGTGCCGGAGTTGTTCAGGCTGATGTTGACCCCGGTCAAGTCCATCACGTGGCCGCCGAGGGTCGCGTTCATCTGCGCCCCGCTGTTGACGTTGACCGTCAGGCCGTTGGTGGCGCTGTTGAAGTTGTTGAGAAACAGCGGCAGGCTCGGCACGCCGGTACAGGTCACGGTCGAGCCGGCCGTGGAGCACGTGGCCAGCGCCGGGGTGCTCACGCCACCAAACAACAGTCCGGCGACGCTCAGGTGCACAGCAAGGGAAAGAGGGGAAAAACGCGAGACGAGGGCGACACCAAACCTTGCTTCCACGGGCTACTCCTTGTCGTGGTCAATTCTTCCTTGAAGGCGTGCGAAGCCTGCTTATTCCACACGCGAATCAAGAGCGCGACGGTCATCAGAAAACCGTTGATTGCTCACAACGCTAGTAGACGCCCAGACATGGGGCACGGATTAAATGGTGTTAATACTTTAATACTAGCCGCTCTAGGACGAGGGTTTCGGCCAATACACACGGAGATTTGAACGCACAACATCGCCCTTGTTGGAGCTGCGGCACGCAGCTCCAACAGTGGCAACCGGGAGGAGTTGGTATGGCTTATGCAAACGTTTGCGAACCGTCAATCCCGGCATTTTCGCCACACATCCAGTAGGCCCACAGAATCCGGGCCTTGATCCGCAAAAAAGGACTTTGAATGCACGTCGCTTCCGTTTTTCGCGCCCCGTTTGTGCGCACGTTTGCTGTTTCCCTGCTACTGACCAGCGTTACCGGAGTTCTCAGCCACAGCGCGATGGCGCAACCGGCGCTCCCCGAAGAATCCGCCCAGGGCGAAACCCTCAGCCCCGAAGCCAGTCCGCCGCAAAAAGGTGCGTACCTGTCGGACTGGTACAACCAGGACCTGACCCTGATCGGCAGCAAAGACATCAGCTTCGGCCCGCAACCGGCCGATGACATCTATCTCGAATACGAGTATTTCGGGCGCAAAGGCCCTTTCGAGCTGTACGGCTACATCGACGTGCCGAAGATCTTCAACATCGGTAACAGCCACGACAAAGGCGTGTGGGACCACGGCTCGCCGGTGTTCATGGAGCACGAACCGCGCATTTCCATCGACTACCTCGCCGGCCGCAGCCTGGCCATCGGCCCGTTCAAGGAGTGGTACGTCGCGTTCGACTGGATCTACGACCATGGCAGCCGTAAGGAAAACCGCGCCAACACCCTGTACAGCGGCTTCGGCACCGACATCGACACCCATTCGCGGGTCAACCTGTCGGCCAACTTCTACGGACGCTACCAGTGGGAAAACTACGGCGCCAGCAACGAGTATTCGTGGGACGGCTACCGCGCGCAGCTCAAGTACATCGTGCCCATCGACAAATTCAGCAACGGCGCCTCGCTGACCTACATCGGCTTCACCAACTTCGATTTCGGCTCCGACATGCACAAGGACAACCCGGCGCGCACCGCCAACGCGACGGTGGCGACCAACGTCTTGCTGTACTCGTTCACCCATTTGCGCTTCACCCTGGTCGGGCGTTATTTCCACAATGGCGGTAACTGGGAAGACGGCAGTGAGCTGAATTTCGGCGACGGCAATTTCCGCGCGCGTTCCAACGGCTGGGGTTACTACGCCGGCATCGGTTATCAGTTCTGAAATCAGGAGATTTTTATGCAAGCAATGATGCGAGTTTCACTGGCCGCTGCCGCCCTGCTCTCTTCCACCGCATGGGCTAGCGATGCGCCAATCCAGCCCAAAGTCGTGCTGATCACCATGTTCGCCCCCGAGGCGCAGCACTGGATCGATCGCCTTGAGCTCAAACAGGAAGTCCGCGTGCCGGGCCTGTCCGCCGAGTACCCGAGCATCCGCTGCAACACGCAGCAGGTGTGCCTGCTGACCACCGGCATGGGCCAGACCAACGCGGCCGCCTCGACGCTGGCACTGGCCATGTCGCCGAAATTCGACCTGCGCAAAAGCTACTTCCTGATCGCCGGCATCGCCGGGATCAGCCCCAAACACGGGACCATCGGCACCGCCGCGTGGGCGCACTATCTGGTGGAGTTCGGCACGCAGTGGGAGCTGGATTCCCGTGATGCGCCCTCGACCTGGCCGACCGGCTACATCGGCATCAACACCAAAGGCCCGAACGAAAAACCGCCGCTGGATTACAAGACCGAAGTCTTCGAACTCAATCCGACATTGCAGGCCAAGGCCTTCGCCCTGAGCCACAAGGTCGAACTGAGCGAGAGCAAGGAATCCGCCGCTTGGCGTTTGAAGTACCCGTCAGCGCCCGCCAACCAACCGCCAGTCGTCACCCGTTGCGACACACTGGCGGGCAACACCTGGTTTTCCGGCACACGCCTGAGTGAACGGGCCGAGGTCTGGACCAAATTGCTGACCGACAACAAGGGCGAATACTGCACGACGCAACAGGAAGACAACTCCACCTACGAAGCCCTGCTGCGCGCCAGCCGTGAAGGACTCGTCGATGTGCAACGCCTGGCCGTAGTGCGCGCCGGCTCCGACTTCGACCGTCCTGAACCGGGCGGTAGTGAAGTGGATAATTTGCTGAAATACGCCGATCAGGGCGGCTTTGTCCCTGCCCTTGAAAACCTCTATCGCACCGGCAATCCGCTGGTGCAGGACATCCTCAAAAACTGGTCTGCCTGGGAAAACGGCGTACCTCAATCCTGAAATCCTTGCGGAGCAACTGTAGGAGCGAGCCTGCTCGCGATAGCGGTGTTTCAGTCACTCATGCATCAACTGACACTCCGCTATCGCGCAAGTCCCTCGGCCAGCGGTGCTTCGACCAGACCTTGCGGCAACGGCAGCAAGTCTTCATCGAAGAACCGGCCGAACTGTTCCAGCATGGCCGCGCACGCTTCAACGCCGTACAGCAGCGAATTGATCCCGACCACCGAACCGCCCTTGCGATACAACGCCAGTGCTGGCAACTGCACATGGCCGTCCACCGGCGCGGCAATGATCGCGATGCGACCGAACGCGGCCAGTGCCGGCACCGGCATTTTCCGCGTGCTGCTCGATATACAAACCACGCGGATACGTGCGCGCCAGCGGCTGAACGGGCACATCGGTGTCACTGAGATCGGGCGGCGCGGCGAGGGCCATGGCGAGCATTCATTGGGGTTGGCGAAGACGCCATGGTAACCAGTGCGTCAGTGTGTCGCCTTTGATAGATACCGTCGGACAATCCGAGTGAATTTTCCCGGTGCGCTGCGATCCTTCTATTACCACAGGGAGGAATACGGGCTTTATGAACAACGCAAAACTCTACGTCATCGAATACACCCTTCACGGCACGCCCAAGTCGTTCATTATCCGCTCGGACAAAATGGACAACGCCGAGGCGTGGCACTGGGCGAGTTGCGACGCGGGCGTGGGTCGAATCCCGCGTTTCGGCCGCGAAAAAGTACAGAAGACCAGCAAACCGATGGCGGAAAAATTCGGTGTGGAAAACGTTGTCTGGCGACCGACTAGCTAAGCTTTGCGCAGCGATCGGGATCATTCGGGGGAATGCACAATGAGCCACATCAGCAGTCCGGCGCATCTGGATTACGGCCTGGACACATTGTTCGGACGTATCACCAAAAGTGTCGATTGTGAGGTGGGGCTTGAAGCCGTCGAACATGATCCGTATTGCTTTGCTCTGAGAGTGCCGGCACCGTTTCCTGAAAATCTTGATCAAGCGAAAACCGTGGTGGTCAGGGTTGAGGGGCGACGATTGCAAGGAACAGTCCGGCATACGGAACGGCTGGAGGATGAAAGTCTGAAACTGGAAGTGGAGCCTGATTAGGCTCCGCTTTTTTATGGGCGGTCGTCAGCCGTGGGCGCATTTACAGGCCTTGCTTGAGCACTCCTCACCGTTTTTGTGATGGTTGGCACAGCCTTCGCAGCAGTAGTGCTTGCCGTGGCGCGCGATCGGGTGCTCGCCGAGCTTGCAGTTGCATTTAGTACAGTCACAGTTGCTTTCAGAAGTTACAGGCATGGGACAGACTCCTTCAGTGGTGGTTGTCTGAGGCTTGAAGGGCAAGCCGTAGGAATCAGTGTAGGAGCTGCCGAAGGCTCGGGGCCGCGATCGGACGATCTTTTGATTTTGTTTGGGGGGTTGGGGGGTTGGGGGGCATATCCGTTGCTGCGGTAACGGCTGCTTAGGGTTCCGCCCTTACGGCGGGTCACTTTTTCCAGACGCCGAAAAAGTAACCAAAAAGGCTGCCCCCTGACGTACGGCACTTCGCTGAGGCTCAGTGTTCCCTCGCTACGGTGTCCATCCGGGGGCATCGCCTACGGTTTGCTTCGCTGCACCTCCTCTCGATGTGTGCGGCTTCGCCGCACGGCGCTGCGCGCCTACCCCCCGGATGAACACCTTCGCTCGGCCTGCCGATGGGCTGAAGAGCAAGAGCAAGAGCAAGATCAAAAGCCAAAGCCAAAGCCAAAGCCAAAGCCAAAGCAGATCAAAAGATCGTCCGATCGCGGCCCGAGCCTTCGGCAGCTCCTACAATTGGAATGGATGCACCTGACAAAGATTGGTCGGCTGTCAGGCCGCCATCGCCAGCAGGCTGGCTCCTACAGTTTTAATTGCGTACAACCCAAGCGGCAAAGCCGCACCACTCATCACAATGAGCGTTAGCTCGAGTACCGCTCTTGATCTGAAGGCCCGTCGGCAGGCTGAGTGGAGGGATTGATCCGGGGGTGGGAGCGCAGCGACCGTTTGGCGCAGCCAAACACATCGAGAGGAGGTGCAGCGAAGCAAACCGGAGGCGATGCGCCCGGATCAATCCCGCAGCGAAGGAACCCGAGCCACAGCGAGGGCCGTACGTCAGGGCACAGACCTTTGGTTACTTTGGGGCGTTTGCCAAAGTGACCCGCCGTAAGGGCGGAACCCTAAGTCGCCCTCACAAAAATAACGGATATGTACTCAGTCAGAAGAGCGAACACTACTGCGATACATAAACACCAAAGCCAACCCCAAACAAACCATCGCCAAAATCCGACTCGAAGAAAGATCGATCGCCGGATTCCCCAACCAACCAAAATTATCAATCAACATCCCCATCCCCAACTGCCCGACAATCACCGCCACCGTCGCCACCGCCGTACCAATCCGTGGCACAGCGCCGACCATCACAATCATGTAAACCACCCCGAACAACGCACCACTGAGCTGCCATTTCGGCACATCGAGCAAACTCACCGCGTGGGCCGGTTCAAAAAACAGAATCAACAACCCCGTAACCAACGCCCCCACGGCAAACGTCAGCAAACTACTGCGCAAAACCCCAACGGTTTCACCCAGACGCCCATTGATCGCGGCCTGAACACTCAACACCGCGCCTGCCGCAACCACCACAGCCAACAAAATAATCAGATTCATCATCAACCCCGAGCAATCAAGACAAGTGCCGCCACAATCAAGCCCAACGCCAGCCACCGCTCAGCGTTGACCTTCTTGCGCGTCGCCCCGAACCAGCCGAAATGGTCAATCAACACACTCTTGCCCACCTGCCCCGACAGAATCGCGATCATCGTCATGGCGATACCGATATGCGGCGTGGCCAACGTCAGCACCACCACATACATCGGCCCCAAAAACCCGCCGATCAACTGCCAGCGCGGCAATGTGTTCAGCGCGGGCCCTTGTTGCGGGCCGCTGAACAACAGCAGCAAAAACAGAATCGCCGAACCCACGCCGAAAATGCTCAAGGTCGCCCACAGATGCCCGACCTGCACGCCCAATGGCCCAAGCAACCCAGCTTCCACCGACAAGCCCATACCCGCCAGAATCACCAGCGGCAGTAACAACAATCGCAACCCCGGTTTGGCCACCGGCGGCGCAACACTCACCTCATCCAACGTCTGCATAACTAAAACCCAAGCAAATAATCGATGGCGCGGATTATCGACTGGCGGCGCTTTGCGATAAATGGGAGCATCCGGACAACACTTTTGCGTAACTCGCATAGCAGGATGATTCATGCACGGGCTCAACGAACTCGGATTCAAGGCACTCAGGCTATTTGTGGCGGTGCTCGACCACGGCAGTTTCTCCGAAGTCGCCCGCCGCGAAGGCGTGGCACCCTCGTCGATTTCCCGGCAGATTCAGTTGATGGAGCAGGCGCTCAACCAGCAATTGCTCTACCGCCACACCCGCGCGGTCACGCCGACCGAGGCCGGGCGCATGCTCGGCCATCATGCGCGGTTGGTGCTGGTGCAACTGGAAGAAGCCGAGCAAGCGCTGCAGGAACAGCAAAGCGAACCCACGGGGCTTGTACGAATCAACGCCCCAGTGGTGTTCGGCCAGCGCCATCTGACGCCGTGGCTGGGCCAGTTGTGCGCGCGTTATCCGAAGTTGCAACTGGATATCCAGCAGACTGACCACTACGTCGACCCGTTGCAGGAAGGTGCGGACCTGCTGTTCCGCATCGGCCCGCTGCATGATTCGAGCATGCAGGCGCGGACTCTGGCGCCACATCGCTTCCAGGTCGCCGCCAGTCCCGCGTATCTGCAACGCCATGGCATCCCGCAGCATCCCGACGAACTCGCGCAGCATCAATGCCTGGCCTACAAAGGCGCGACCGGCCAGCAGCGCTGGTTTTTCCGTCGTGACGGGCAGGACTGGACGCCCTACTCGGTCAAAGGTCCGATCACCGGCAACCACGCCGATACCCTCACCCAAGCCGCCGAGCAAGGCCTGGGGCTGGTGATGTTTCCGTCGTGGCTGATTGGCGAAGCGGTGCGCGAAGGCACGCTGTTGCCGGTGCTGAGGGAATATCAGGTATCGAACAGTCTGGAGCCGCAGCAGATTGCGGTGCTGTGGCCGGGGAGTCGTCGGTTGTCGGTGAAGGTGCGGACGGTGATTGATTTCTTCATCGAATGTTTCGGTGAAGTGCCTTATTGGGACAGGCCTTGAGAGGTTGAAGATCAAGAGCCCCTCACCCTGGCCCTCTCCCGGAGGGAGAGGGGACTGACCGAGGTGTCTTGCGTCATGCATCGACCTGAAAGATTGAGTCGATTATGGATTCGGTATAGCAGGTTCAAGTCGCCGTACATCCTCAATATCCCCCGATCAGTCCCCTCTCCCTTCGGGAGAGGGTTAGGGTGAGGGGCTTTCCCTGACACTCAGATACGGAACTGCCCAACCAGTTTGCCCAGTCGCTGCCCCAGATCCGCCAGACTGCGCGAAGTTTGCGCCCCCAACTGGGTCTCATCCGCCACGCTGTCCACCGCCACCGCAATCTGATGCACGCTGCGGTTGATCTCTTCGGCCACCGCCGTTTGCTCTTCCGCCGCACTGGCAATCTGCGCGTTCATCGAGTTGATCGTCGCGATCAATTCCGCCATCGCATCCAGCGACGCCCCCGCCTGATTGGCCTGCTGCGAGGTGCCATCACCCGCCTCGCTGGAACGGCGCATCGCTTCCACCGCCGACTGCGTGCCCGCCTGCAAGCGATCAATCATCCCCTGAATTTCCTGAGTACTGATCTGCGTGCGACTGGCCAGCGCCCGCACTTCATCGGCCACCACGGCAAATCCGCGCCCGGCCTCACCGGCCCGCGCTGCTTCAATGGCGGCGTTCAAGGCCAGCAGGTTGGTCTGCTCGGCAATCGAGCGAATCACCCCCAGCACGCCGACAATCGAACTCACGTCCTGCTGCAAACTGTCCAGCGACACACCGCTGCTGCGGATGTCATCCACCAGCGCATGAATCTGTTTGATGCTGCCGGCCACCACGCGTTTGGCGCTCTGCCCTTCTTCGTCGGTCTGCTGGGCCGCGACCGCAGCGTTTTGCGCGCTCTTGGCGACTTCCTGGGCGGCGGCAGACATTTCGTTGATCGCCGTGGCCACCTGATCAGTCTCGTGGCGCTGGCGCTCCATGGCTTGATCCGAACGCTGGGCCTGATCCGACACCTGCGTCACCAGCCCGGTCAGTTGCGTGGTCATCTCGGTGATCTGCCGCACCAGGCCGTGGATCTTGTCGACGAAACGGTTGAACGAGCCGGCCAGTTCACCGAGTTCGTCCTGGCTGGTGATGTTCAAACGACGGGTCAAATCGCCCTCGCCCGCCGCAATGTCGTCGAGGTTGGCTTTCATCAGAGTCAGTGGACGCAGAATCGTGTTGGCCAGCAGCATCCCCGCCGCCGCGATCACCAACAGCACCACCACCGCCACGCCGACGATGCTGAAGATTACGCCCTGCATGCGTTCCTGTACCTGCGCTTCAACCTGCGCCACCTGCGCTTCGATGCCGTCAAGGTTGACCGAGGTGCCGACCGCCATGTCCCACTTCGCCAGGTATTCGGTGTAGCCGAGTTTCGGCACCAGCACTTGCGCGTTGCCCGGCAGCGGCGAGCTGTATTGCAGATAGTGCGTGCCGTCCTTCGCCACTTTCACCAGACCGAGGTTGACGAAAACCCCGTTCGGGTCGCGGTTGTCCTTGAAGCTTTTACCCACGCCTTCCGGATCGTTGGCCTTGAACAGGCGCACGGTCTCGGAGTCGTAGCCGAAGAAGTAGCCGTCCTTGCCGTAGCGAATGCCCGACAGCAGTTTGATCGCCTGCGCGCGCGACTCCGCATCACCGGGGGCGGCAGCGTCATATAGCGGTTTGATCGTGGTCATGGCCACGGCGACGTAACTTTGCAGAGTGGCCTTGGCGTCGCCGAGCAGGCGTTCGCGGGTCTGTTCGACCTCTTTGTGCGCCTGTTCCTGGAGGATGAACAGCGTGGTCAGGCTGATGACCAGCGCAAAGAGCAATACCGGGAGGACGGCAAGGGACAGGACTTTGGCCTTGAGACTCAAGCGCATGGGGGAAGCTCACTCTTTTGATTTTATTGGCGTGGTTAAAGGCTTTAACGGCACGCCAGATCAAAAGTTGAGTCAGCAATTCCCCCCAATCCCCTGTGGGTTCAGAGAACCATCGCGGCCACCCAGCCGAACGCCAGCAATGGCAAGTTGTAATGCAGGAAGGTCGGCACCACGGTATCCCAGATGTGGTGATGCTGGCCGTCGATGTTCAGGCCGGAGGTCGGGCCAAGGGTCGAATCCGAGGCGGGCGAACCGGCGTCGCCCAGCGCGCCGGCGGTGCCGACAATGCAGACGATGGCCAGCGGACTAAAGCCTAATTGCACGCACAACGGCACGAAAATGGCAGCCAGAATCGGTACGGTGGAGAACGACGAACCGATGCCCATGGTCACCAGCAGCCCCACCAGCAGCATCAGCAACGCGCCAACACCCTTGTTGTGATTGATCCACGACGCCGACGACTCGACCAGTGTCTGCACCTGTCCGGTGGCCTTCATCACTTCGGCAAACCCGGAGGCGGCGATCATGATAAAGCCGATCATTGCCATCATTTTCATGCCTTCGGTGAACAGATCATCGGTCTCGCGCCACTTGACGATGCCCGATACCGAGAAGATCAGGAAGCCGGCCAGCGCGCCGATAATCATCGAGTCCAGCAGCAGTTGAACGATGAACGCCGCCGCGATGGCCACACCAGCAATCATCAGACTCATCGGGTTGTACTGCACGACCACCTGCTCGACCTGCTCGATCTTCGTCAGGTCGTAAACACGCTTTTTGCGGTAGCTGATGAACGCCATCGCCAGGCCGAACACCATGCCCAGCGCCGGAATGCCCATGGCGTGAGTGACGTTGACGCCGCTGATGTCGACACCACTGCGGGCGACGTTGGCCAACAGGATTTCATTGAGGAAAATGTTGCCAAAACCCACCGGCAGGAACATGTACGGCGTGATCAGGCCGAACGTCATGACGCAAGCGATCAACCGGCGATCCAGTTGCAGCTTGGTCAGCACATATAAAAGCGGCGGCACCAGCAGCGGAATGAACGCGATGTGGATCGGCAAGATGTTCTGCGAGGCAATCGCCACCACCCACAACAGGCCGATCAGCAGCCATTTGACGCTGCCACCACCGGTCGAGTGCTGACGGTCGACCATGGCCAGTGCCTTGTCGGCCAGCGCGTGGGCCAGGCCGGACTTGGCGATCGCCACAGCGAAAGCGCCGAGCAACGCGTAGGACAACGCCACCGTCGCCCCACCGCCCAGACCGCTGTTGAACGCCTTGAGCGTGGCGTCGATGCCCAGACCACCGGTAAGGCCGCCGACCAATGCACCGACGATCAAGGCGATCACCACGTGCACGCGGGACAGGCTGAGGATCAGCATGACGCCGACCGCAGCAATCACTGCATTCATTTCACTACCTCAAAAACACTGCGGTGGACAATTCACCGCCAGACAGGATGAGTCCGCCCTTGAAGCACCGGCGGATTTGCAAAGAGGGTCTTATTAGAAGGGCGCGCACTGTGCCGCAGAGTGGCGGCGGTGTCAAAACAACTGCCCATTATCCAGGGCCAGGCACAATCTTTGTGGTGAGGGGATTTATCCCCGATGGGTGGCGAAGCCGCCCCCCTGCATTCTTACAGGCACACCGCATTTGCGGGTTTTGCGACTGCTGCGCAGCCGGTCGGGGATAAATCCCCTCACCACAGGTTTTGTGTTTACCCCAAACAGGGTTTCCAGCCTCCGCATGCGGCAATCGGCCCTATTGTGTTTCCAGCATAAAGAAAGCCGAAACGCGGCCGTTACAGTGCAAAGTCTCAGATATTTATCGAATAAGGATGTTTCCATGTCGCTCAGACAACTTTCCATCCAATGGAAAATCACCCTGCTTGCCGGGCTTTGCCTGGCGGGTATCGTGACCCTGTTGGTGGGTCTTTCGCTGTATCGCATGGAGCACAGTTCCGAACTGGTGAAAGCTTCGAGCATGGAGATGCTCACTGAATCGGCGCAGGCGCGCATCGAGTCTCAGGGCGAGGTGCAAGCGGCGGGCATTCGCCAGCAGTTCATGGACGCTTATCAGTACGGCCACGGTTTTTCGCGGCAGGTGCTGTTCCTGCGTGAACAGGCCGAGAAACGCTTCCTCGATGCCTTCGACCTGCGCGAAGACATGACCCGTCAGGTCAAGTCAGCCCTGCAAGCCAACCCTGACTTGCTCGGCCTGTCGCTGGTGTTCGAAGCCAACGCACTGGACGGCAAGGACGAATTGTTCGCCGGCCAGGCCGAACTGGGCAGCAACGACAAGGGCCGCTTCGCCCTGTACTGGTCGCAACCGACCCCGGGCAAAGTCACCTCGATGGCCCTGCCGGAAAGCGACATGGCCGACACCAGCACCGGCCCCAGCGGCCAGGCGGCCAACGCCTGGTTTACCTGCCCGCGCAACACGCTCAAACCGTGCGTGATTGAACCGTACTTTTATGTGATCGATGGCCAGAACGTGCTGATGACCAGCATCGTCTTCCCGCTGATGGTCAACGGCAAAGTCATCGCCTCGCTGTCGGTGGACATCAACCTCAACAGCCTGCAAGCGATCAGTCAGGGCGCGAGTAAAAAGCTCTACGACGGTCAGACCGCCGTGAGCATCATCAGCCCGGTCGGCCTGCTCGCCGGTTACAGCCCGGACGCCGGCAAACTCAGCCAGCGCCTGGATGCCGTGGACAAGACCAGCGGCGCCGAGCTGTTGCGTATGCTGTCGTCGAGCGCCAGCGTCAGCAGCCTGCACAGCAACGGCCAGTTGAAAGTGCTGTCGCCGTTCCAGCCGATTCCCGGCGGGCCGTCATGGGCGGTGTTGCTGGATGTGCCGGAAAAAGTGCTGGTGGAGCGCGCCGAAGCACTCAAGCAGCAACTGGATACGAGCAACACCTCGGGCACCCTGATCGAATTGAGCCTCGGTGTACTCGCCGCGTTAATCGGCTTGCTGCTGGTGTGGCTGATGGCGCGCAGCGTGACCAAACCGATCCTCGGCGTCGCGCGCATGCTCGAAGACATCGCCAGCGGCGAAGGTGATCTGACCCGACGTCTGGCCTATGACAAGAAGGATGAACTGGGTCAACTGGCCGGTTGGTTCAACAAGTTCCTCGACAAGTTGCAGCCGATCATCGCCGAGGTGAAACGCTCGGTGCAGGACGCGCGCAACACCGCCGACCAGTCTTCGGCGATCGCCACCCAGACCAGCGCCGGCATGGAACAGCAATACCGTCAGGTCGATCAGGTTGCGACCGCCTCCCACGAAATGAGCGCCACGGCACAGGACGTCGCCCGCAGCGCCGCGCAAGCAGCGGAAGCGGCCAAGGATGCTGATCGCGCCACCCGCCAGGGCCTGACCGTGATCGACCGCACCACCGCCAGCATCGACACCCTCGCCGCCGACATGAGCGCGGCGATGGTTCAGGTCGAAGGTCTGGCCGCCAACAGCGAGAAGATCGGCGCCGTGCTGGAAACCATCCGCGCCATCGCCGAGCAAACCAACCTGTTGGCGCTCAACGCGGCGATTGAAGCGGCGCGTGCCGGTGAAGCCGGACGTGGTTTTGCCGTGGTCGCCGACGAAGTCCGCAACCTCGCCCGCCGCACCCAGGAGTCGGTGGAAGAAACCCGTCAGGTGATTGAGCAACTGCAGAGCGGCACGCAGGATGTGGTCGGTTCGATGGGCAACAGCCATCGTCAGGCCCAGGGCAGCGTCGAGCAGGTTGGCCAAGCGGTGACCGCACTGCGGCAGATTGGTGATGCGGTGACGGTGATCAGCGACATGAACCTGCAGATCGCCAGTGCCGCCGAAGAGCAAAGCGCGGTGGCTGAGGAGATCAACAACAACGTGGCGACGATTCGCGATGTGACGGAGTCGTTGTCGGAGCAGGCGAATGAGTCGGCGCGGGTGAGTCAGTCGCTGAACAGCCTGGCGAATCAGCAGCAGAGTTTGATGGATCAGTTTCGGGTTTGACGGCCCATTGCAAAACCCAATGTGGGAGCGAGCCTGCTCGCGAAAGCGGTGTGTCAGTAAACGATGATGTGTCTGACCCACCGCATTCGCGAGCAGGCTCGCCCCCACAAGGGATTGGTGGTGTTTGGGTGATCAGCGTTTAGGCAACTCGATCACCACCTTCAACCCGCCCCACTCGCTCTCGCCCAACACCAACAACCCACCCCACGTATCGACGATATCGCGCACGATCCCCAATCCCAGACCATGCCCGTGAGTCTGCTCATCCAGCCGCGCGCCCCGGCTGAATACCTGAGCGCGCTGCTCCTCGGGAATCCCCGGCCCGTCATCCTCAACGCTCAGAGCAAAACCGTCAGTCCGCTCGATCACGCTCAAGCGCACTTCGGCATCCGCCCACTTGCAGGCGTTGTCCAGCAGGTTGCCGAGCAACTCGAGCAAATCCTCACGATCCCACGGCAATTGCAGCCCCGGCGGCGCCACATAGCTCAACGCCAGATGTTCGCCGTGGATCATGTTCAACGTCGCCAACAGCCCCGGCAATTCCGCGTCGCAATCAAACAGCGCACCCGGCAGCGCATCGCCGGACAGCCGTGCGCGATTGAGTTCGCGGTTAAGTCGCTGCTGCACCTGTTCCAGTTGTTCCTTGAGGATCTTGCGTAGCTCGGGATGGCCATCGAGTTTTTCGCTCGACGCCAGGCTCAACAGCACCGCCAACGGTGTCTTCAGCGCATGGCCCAGATTGCCCAAGGCATTGCGTGAACGCTTGAGGCTGTCTTCGGTGTGCGCGAGCAAATGGTTGATCTGCGCTACCAACGGCTCCAGCTCAACGGGCACCTGATCGTCCAGTTGTGAACGCTGGCCCTGCTGCAACTGAGCGATCTGCTCGCGGGCCTTTTCCAGCGGCTTCAGGGCGCGGCGCACGGTCAGCCGTTGCAAAAACAGAATCAGTAGCAACCCGGCCAATCCCAAGCCAAGGCCGATCTGGCGCATACGCTGGAAACTCTCGCGCACGGGGGTGTAATCCTGGGCGACGCTGATCGATATCGATTGCCCCAGCCGCCGATAGTCCGAACGCAGCACCAGCAACTGCTGACCGTCCGGCCCCAATTGCAGGTTGCTGTGCAGGCCAGGGCGTTCAAGCAGCGGCAGATCCTGATCCCACAACGAGCGCGAGCGCCAATGGCTCTCGGCAAAGTCGATGCGGAAATAATGCCCGGAAAACGGCCGCTGATAGGCCGGCGACAAGTGTCGCTCATCCAGTTGCAAACCCTGCGGCCCGCGCACCAGCGCCACCAGCAGGCTCTCGCTGTCGTTACGCAACCCGGCTTCGAGGTAGCGCTGCAAACCCATTTCAAACAACCACAGACTGGTTTGCGCCAGCACCAGGCCGACGACCACCATCACGCTGATCAAACCCAGGCTCAAGCGGCGCTGGATTGATCTCACGAAGCTTGCCCGCCGAACAGATAACCCTGGCCGCGACGGGTTTCGATCACGCTTTTGCCGAGTTTACGGCGCAGGTGATTGACGTGGACTTCGAGGACGTTGGAGTCGCGCTCGGTCTCACCGTCGTAGAGGTGTTCGGCGAGGTGGCTTTTGGAGAGGATCTGTTCCGGATGCAGCATGAAATAGCGCAGCAGGCGAAATTCGGCGGCGGTCAGCAGAATGTCCGCACCGTCGCGGGTCACGCATTGGCGGCCCTCGTCCAGATGAAGGCCGGCAGCCTTTAGCGTGCTTTGATTGGCCTGGCCCTTGGAGCGACGCAGCAACGACTGAACGCGCAGGTGCAGCTCTTCGGGGTGAAACGGTTTGGTCAGGTAATCGTCGGCGCCAGCCTTGAGGCCTTCGATACGTTCGGCCCAGGAATCGCGCGCCGTCAGGATCAACACCGGAATCGCCAGACCGCCCGCGCGCCATTGCGCCAGCACTTCAAGCCCCGGTACACCGGGCAGGCCGAGGTCGAGGATGATCAGGTCATAGGGCTCGCTGCTGCCCTGATACACCGCATCGCGGCCGTCCGCCAGCCAATCCACCGCATAGCCTTGGCGTTGCAGGCCCGCGATCAATTCGTCGGCCAGCGGTACGTGGTCTTCCACCAGAAGCAAACGCATCGATCAATCTTCCTTGTCTTTCACGAGTTCACCGGTATCGGCTTTCAGGTGCAGCTCACGCGCAACACCCTCGGCCGTCAGCAACTCGACTTCATAAATGTAGACGTCATGTTTCTCTTCCAGCTCGACTTCCAGCAGTTTCGCCCCGGGATAGCGATCCATGGCCTGCTGCAGCACTTGCTCCAGCGGCAGAATCACCCCGCGCTCACGCAGCTTCAGGGCTTCGTCCTGATCGAGGTCGCGAGCCATCGCAGCCGAGCAGAAAATCACAAGCGCCAACGCAGTGCGACTGGTGGCGCGAACATTCACCTTCATTACGTATCCTGATGATCCTTGAGAACCTGCCCGCTGACCGCGTCTAATTCCAGATCCCACTCCAGCCCCTGCGGATCACGCATTTCGACCTGGTAGATGTACTTGCCGTACTCTTCTTCCAGCTCGGTTTCGGTGATCGTTGAACCCGGGTGTTTGGCCAGTGCCGTGGCATTGAGCTTCTCGAAGGAGACGATAGTACCAGCGTCGCGCAGACGCAGGGCTTCATCGGGTCCCAGATCGCGAGCGTGAGCGAGGCTGGCAGTGAGGCCGAGGATCGAGGCAAGGGAAAGGGCAGTCAGGGTTTTCATGGATGTCTCCGTATTTTTTATGTGTTGCGACGGTGGGCACCTTAGCGGGAGCAACTTAACTGAAACTGAATTGCCATCATTGCTCCAAGGCAATAAAGGGTCCCCCCTGTGGGAGCAGTGGTTCTATAATCCTTCGCTTGCTAACGATCGAGACCGGTATGACAGCCATCCACATCAAGTTCCCCGCCCTCACCCTCAAGGCCGGCCCCCGAGCCATGGCGCGGATTCGAGCCCAGGGTCTGAACGCCGCCGACGTCGGCACCCTGCCCGGCGCGGCCGGTGGGCCGAAGGCGTTGGGGATTCAGGGGCTGGATCTGGCGTTGTTCGGTGAATGGCTGCCGAGCGCGCCACGCGAGCGCTCGCTGATCGGCGCCTCGGTCGGTTCCTGGCGCTTCGCCAGTGCCTGCCTGCCCGATGCCGCCGAAGGCATCCGCCGCCTCGGGCGCTTGTACGCCGAGCAGAATTTCAACAAAGGCGTGACCATGGCCGAGATCAGTCAGAGCTCGCAGCGCATGCTCAACGACCTGCTCGACGGTCGCGACGCGAGCATCCTGAACAACGCCGATTACCGCCTGAACATCATGGTGGTCAAAAGCCAGGGCCGCCTCGCTGATGATCATCGTGGCCGACTTGGCCTGGCGCTGGGCTCGGTGATCGCCGACAACCTGCGTGGTCGCGCGCGGCTCTCGCGGCACTTCGAACGGCTGATCATTCACGATCCGCGCCTGGCGCCACCGGTCAACGCACTGAACGATTTCCCGTCGCGCTTCGTCGCGCTCAACGCCGGCAATCTGCGCCAGGCACTGCTGGCCTCGGGTTCGATCCCGATGGTGATGGAGGGCGTGCGCGACTTGCCGGGCGCGGGTGAGGGGACGTTCCGCGACGGCGGTCTGCTCGACTATCACCTCGACCTGCCCTACAGCGGCGACGGCATCGTGCTCTATCCGCACTTCACCGACCGGGTGATTCCGGGCTGGTTCGACAAAACCCTGCCGTGGCGCCGCGCATCGGTGGAGCGCTTGCAGGACGTGCTGTTGCTGGCGCCGTCGAAGGAGTATCTGGCGCGCCTGCCCTACGGCAAACTGCCCGACAGGAACGACTTCAAACGCTTCATGGGCGATGCGTCGAGCAGACAGAAGTACTGGCACGCGGCAATGGACGAGAGCCGGCGCCTCGGTGACGAATTCCTCGAACTGACTGCCAACGGTCGCCTCGCCGAACGCTTGCTGACCCTTTAGTCAGCACGGCCAAACACAAGCTGATAAACTCGCGGCCTGCCCGAATCGCTGCGGCGAACGCCATCTGAACAGAGCTGAAAATACTGTGGAAATCTTCAAGGAATTTACATTCGAATCCGCCCACCGCCTGCCGCACGTCCCGGACGGCCACAAGTGCGGGCGTCTGCACGGTCACTCGTTCAAGGTGGCGATTCACCTCAGCGGCGACCTTGATCCGCACACCGGCTGGATCCGCGACTTCTCCGAGATCAAGGCGATTTTCAAGCCGCTGTACGAGCGTCTGGATCACAACTACCTGAACGACATTCCCGGTTTGGAAAACCCGACCAGTGAAGTGCTGGCCAAATTCATCTGGAATGAAATGAAGCCGCTGCTGCCGGAACTCAGCGCGATCCGTATTCATGAGACCTGCACCAGCGGTTGCATCTATCGCGGCGAATGATCCAACACCGATGCCCCGTGTAGGAGCTGCCGAACGCGGCCCGAGCCTTCGGCAGCTCCTACGGGATCGGTGTTTATCCAGGGAAATAGAGAACAGCCTCCCCGGCTGTTTTTTTATGCCTATGCTCTTTGGCTCAAACCCGCCAAGAGGACAGGCCCATGACGGACTGGCTGCTGGATCAGGTCTTTGACTTCAACGGCTACCCGGTGCGGCATGCCGTACGCGGCGACGGCCCGCCGCTTGTGTTCGTGCATGGCACGCCCTTCTCGTCCTATGTCTGGCATCGCATCGCGCCGCACTTTTTCGCCACGCACCGCGTGCATTACTTCGATTTGCTGGGCTACGGGCGCTCGGAACAACCGGACGCTGACGTGTCACTCGGCGTGCAAAACCAACTCCTCGCGCAACTGCTCGATCACTGGAACATCCAGCGCCCCGACGTAGTCGCCCACGACTTCGGCGGCGCCACGGTACTGCGCACGCATCTGCTCAACGAAAAGGATTACCGCAGCCTGACACTGATCGACCCGGTGGCGCTGACGCCGTGGGGGTCGCCGTTCGTGCAGCACGTGCGCCAGCATGAAGCGGCGTTCAGCGGCCTGCCGGACTACATCCAGTGCGCCATCGTGCCGACCTACATTCGCGGGGCGATTCACCGGGATATTCCCGATGATGAACTGGCCCCGTACGTGCAGCCGTGGCTCGGCGATCCGGGGCAAGCGGCGTTCTATCGGCAGATCGCGCAGATGGACGAACGCTATACCCGTGAAGCCGAAAATCTGTACCCGGCGATACGCTGCCCGGTGCAGATTCTCTGGGGTGAGGACGACCAATGGATTCCCATCGAACGGGGTCGGGCGTTACACCAGATGATCCCGGGATCACAATTTCACCCAATCCCCAACGCCGGCCACCTCGTCCAGGAAGACGCCCCTGAAGCGATCGTCGCTGCATTGCTGCGATTTCTTTGACGCGAGGCGTCCGCGTCCCGGAATGGCGCAAGTGCACAAAGGCCAAACCACTCATATAGAGTCGCTAAATGCCGAAGAATCAGTGTGCCAAGATGCATCATCAATGCACCAATTTCATGCCTATCCATGCGCTGTGTGAATCAAAATCCCAGCTTTCGATTGTGTCAAAAAGTATTAACTTCACCATTTAGAGCCAACCCTTCAATCCATGTATGAAGCCCCCGTTTAATGACATGCCGAGATTTAGACGTCCCTGACTCTTCAAGAATATCTTTCAATATCGGTGAATGAGTAACAACCCAAATCTGCGATCGCTTGCTGGCAGAACTAATCAAAACAGCCAACGACCTGAGCATATCGGGATGCAAACTGTTGTCAGGCTCATTCAAAACAATGAATGGAGGCAAAGAACTGGATGTCAGCGCAACAGCTAGGCAAATATATTGCAAAGTGCCGTCAGACAGTTCCCACGCATTGCTTGTGCGATTACTTTGAGGAAATCGAAGTCCAAAAGAAACGGTACGTTCCGGCCTTGAAATCTCCAAAATAGCCCCTCCGAATGTATCCGCAATCAACTCTTCAACAACATCGAGATCTTGAACTATATATTTATGCGTCGCCAGAACCGCAGCAAGATTTGCTCCAGACGAATGAAGTACCGTGTCACTAACTGCGTAGCAAGGCTTGCGAATGGGCGACTCAATATCAGTCCTGAAACCGTGATAAAAACGCCACCCCATAATTTCATGTTTGACACGTAACACCTCTGGAAAACGTTCTGCATCCGTGAGAGAGCTTAATGCCGTAGCAGAGGGGAATAGTCGAATAGCATTCGACATGTCGAGAACGGCCATTTCTCGATCCATCACCTTCAAGAAACCATTTTCTCGGAACATCAAAGTATGACTTTTCCGTCCATTATGAAAAATCAGTTTTTCAGTTTTGATTTGAGGTTCAAACTCAAAACCATCGCCCAATACAATCTTTTCTCCAAAAGCGGTTTTTTGCGGTACTAGTCCCGCTGTGATTCCGTAACTGTAATAGCCATCATCATCTGAAAAAGTCGAGAACCGCACTTCAAAAATAATTTTTGAACGATCTGCATTGCGCTTTGAATTCTCCGAAAGGATCGACTGCATGCCACCCTCCCGAACGATAAACTTCGAAAACTCTCCCGTTGCAGCAGCCTGCACGAGCTTGAGTGCATTATATAAATTAGTTTTCCCAACTCCATTTTCACCATGAAAAATATTCAAACCATCAAGATTCAGAAACACATCATCAACAGAGCGGTACCCTTTAATTGAAACAGACAATATTCTCACGATTAAAGCTCCACGCAAAATTCGCCATTAAACGAGACCACTCGATCAGCCAACTTTAATATCGACTCTCGATGAGCAACAATGATCACAATATTAGACGCATTATATTTTTTGATATTTGAGATCACTGCTCGCTCAGCAACCTCATCAAGGAATGCCGTGCTCTCGTCAAAAACGACGACCTTATGGTCTCGCAAAAAACTTCTTGCCAAGGCAAGACGTTGACGCTCGCCTCCCGACAACATTAAACCCCTGTCTCCAATTTCCGTATCCAGCCCGGATGGCAAGCCTTTTAGGAATCCACCAAGGTCAGCAAGTTTTAAAACTGCTTCTAATCTTTCATCAGGTGCATTTTGATCAGCGATTCTTAGATTAAATCTTAACGACCCGCTGAATAAACCAACCTCTTGGGATACGAAAGAAAACCTAGAATAGAAGTCTTGATCAGACAAATCTTCTATCGCAACACCACCATATTTAATTAAACCCGAAGAGGGTGTATAGAGCCGCATCAGCAACTTGACAATTGTCGACTTACCCACACCAGATGGACCGGTGATCGCAACTACTTCACCCGGAATAAATCGGATTGACAAATCGTGCAGCACCTTTTCTGTAGGTCGCTCAGGGTAAGAAAATCGAACATTAGAAAATTCCAGGTGATGACTAATATTCGGAAGCTCATTACCTTTACCAACATGCCGAACTTCACAAGCGTCGAGATGTTTCAGCAAGGGTGCAAAGCCACCGAGTGATTCAATCATGCTACCAATACTTTTTAAAAGAGCATCGTATGGCTGACACACCTGAAACATATAGGCTGCAACCATTACAAAATGACCAACACCTATCTCTCCGGAAAGTAACCTTAGTGAAGACTCATAAAGAACAACAAAAAAAACAAGCGAAAAAACACATACCCTAAAAACTTCTAGACAAGTACTTCTCCTATAAAAACCCAACCAAGACTGATAAACACCTTCTTGATCTTCACGAAAAAAACGCAACAGAAATTCATCGGCCAAATATATACGTATTGTCTCAATATTAGAAACAATGCCATGAATGGTTTTTGAACTCCCCATCTCTTTCAATATCACAACCTTGAACAACTCTGACAAGCGCCCAATCATTGAAGAGCTAATAATTGCATACGTAAAAACATACAAAAAAATCATGAACATTACGAAAAAATCTTTAAAAAACCACAACACAACTAACGATACGAATATTTGAACGATAGAGGGTAGTATACTAACCAGCATTGATCGAATTGTGTTATCCATACTCGCAGAAGCACATTGCAGCACCTGCGCCAGTTGCGCCGGGCCTTTTATCAGGCTCTCACATGCAGACAAACGAATAGATCTCTTAATGAACATCTCACCAAGATTTATATTCACCCGCTGGATAAACATCATTGTCATTACATCGGACAAATGAGAAAACACCTGAGATATAAAAATAACGCCGACTACCAGGCTCAAAAACATCAAAAACTGCTCATGATTACCTGATGCAACCGCAAGCATCCTCTGCAAAAATAACGGTACGAGACCAAAACCTATCGCGGTAAGGAAAATCAACACTACTAAAAAGGCCAAACGACTTACGTCCTTTGATTTCATGGACAACTTCAGTAGCGTATAAGTATCAACAAATCCTTTGACATTCATTTGGATACTTCCCGAAAACTCAGTTTGAACAGTTCATGAGGCAACAGAGGAAAAGATTGGTCACCCGTCATTAGAGAATTCAGGGCTAGTTGCTCTCCGGCACACCCTTTCATCAGACCACACCCTAAAGTAGACGCCCCCTGAATCGACCAATACTTACTTTCTAAATCGACGTTCAAAGCTTTCTTGAATAGTCGCTGATAAATTAACTCTACCCCCAACACTCCGTTTGAAACTGAGAAATTTTCTTTACTGGCCGAAGCTTTGAAATTCTTCTCGAACATCGCTCGAAAATTGTGCTCCTGCAAAAACCTGTCAAGCACGTCGATATTAAAATGTCTTCTCAAAAAATCGAAAACATAAATAATTCCCGCGCCTCCATGCGCCCATCCAAACTCATTTTGAAGCTCTATGCTTCGAGGCTTATGTCTTAAATCTGGCCAGTTGCCAAGTTGCCGCTCGAAGCAGTTGATTTCCGACGTAATTACGCCTTTTATCAATGGAATGACCGTTTCATCAGATATATCAAAAACCATCGCATATACAGCGATCGAATAAGCGATACCTGCTTGTCCATGCGAAAGCCCACATAATATTTTTTTAGGATGCATTGAGATATTACTAGGGAATATTATCTGCTCACCGTCTAATTCAGATCTCGCGACTAACGCCTCGAATAGTAATCTAGAAACATCTTGCCACTCCTCCTTCTTTGACAATTGAAAATAACAGCTGGCCACCACCAAAGCTCCAGCAAGACCATAGATCAAGCCCGAACCTAGATTTTTATATTCTTCAGAATAAAAAGCCGCAACAATTTTATCGGTTGCAGTTGAAATAAAGGAGGAATTTCCATCTATAAAAATTGGCGCTATAGAACTTAGCCCACCGACATATGCTCCACCTATTGGAGACGACGATAGCAACTCATCACCTAAAATCATCTCAAAATATGCAAACAAAAACTCCTTATTCTCTGATTCTGATTCGAATAATCTCCCAGTAGCAGCGAGATAACCAAGCCCACCCGAACCTGAAAACAAATCAAACCCTACGGTAGTTAACTCGAGATAGCTTTCACACCTACTAGTAAACATTAAAGGAGGAGACCGAGTATCAATCATGTGTTTAGCAGTTATATTTACTGCAGAAGGCGTTGCTTTTAGAACCAAGCAATTAGAACCTTCTTCTTCCTCAAAACCATGAACCTGATCAAACCTACAGTTCAATTCAACTATTTTTTCCGCCTCTCGGTATACACACTTTAAAAATTGAATCTCGCTACCAAACCCCTCATTCACTATGCGATATAAATTATCCCTCACACTGTCGTATCCGCTTACATAATTAATCAGCTTAATACTTTCAGCAGCATGAGTTGACCAAACAGCAAGATCTTTCGCACAAGAAGTAAATCTGGGAACATCCCCAAAAAAGCAGGATTCAACCTCCGCCCTTAAGAGAGCGGAGTCAGCCCGATGATCTTCGACTGATCCTAGGCAAGACTCGATGTATTTTTTTCTATCCTGGTTATTCTTTAGAAACCGCGGATGATAGGAAGCCTCAATCACCAAGCAATAGTTAGCCGTATCTCTCAAGATTATTCTATTTCTTAGATTAGAAGTTTGATTCAAAAACTCTACAAAACGCTGATACTCATAAATTATGACCTTGTAGCATTCAACACAACCTGCAACGATATGTTCAATATAGTCTATTGGATTCTGTACCTCACCATCAAACACCACCGCATTTGGATTTGTGTTTAATGATGCTTTTCTAACGGATTGTTTCCGAAATATATTTCCTATGCCCGCGTGCTCGGTGTCGGCAAGTCCATCTGTGTACTTAATAACATTCGGCACAAGCCCTGTTCTGGGTATTCCCAAACGCGGCGCATCAACATAGACATGATGAAATACCGCCTCCAAGTCGACCGGAACGGGGTTTCCTTGATGAGTTACGATATTTTCATAATGGAGGTCGGTAATTCCTAACGACGCAGCCGCAGCAATCAAATAACCTGCCAATCTATAGTAATTCTCTACCTCCGCCTTGCTTTTCAAAGGAACCTGATCACACCACTTCACCCACCCGAAACCCTGCCCCGATATATATTCTGGAAACTCCCAACCGCGAATACCACATTGTTCATTGAAAAAAGCTCCAAGAAACTCGCTTGTTTTCCTTTCCAACTCCAAATCACGCAACTTCAAGGCAAAAGCAGGGCATCCTTGAACATAAAAAAGTGCCACGTTTTTATTTCCATCGTGACTCTCGTCTCCCAGCAAAAACACATCACTCACTTCATGAGGACCATCCAAAAAACCACTACGCAGCAATTCTGGAAGCGACTTTGCAAAACACTCTTTAACTAGTGAGAAATTCTCTAGCTCATCCACAAAAAGTTTATCCAGCAAGTACCTCAGCGACTCGTACTTCCTCAAAAACTCGAGATACAATTCGTCCTGCTCTAAAAAATCCTCGTAGGCCATACTGACCCCAAGGTTTTCATTAACATGTGACACCTCTGCCTCGATGGATTGGCGAACATAGCTTTCAACCTTATTTGCCACGTGTATAGCAAAGGCATTAGCCAGCTTCTTATCAATCAGACAAGCAAGATCAAACTTTTTACTCTCATACAGGCTATTTAAAAATTCATTCACTAAAACCCTGTGTGAGCCAGAATAAGTCGCCATAGAATCAACCATCGAGAAATCACTCACTAACACTTCCTTATGTCAATTGAAATGCCGCCTTGAGGCGGCACATACCTAGTTAAAAACGACTACATTGGCTCTGGATACCAGTCCATAACAGGTGCCACTTTTTATTGATTTCGGAGAGTAAGAAGCATAGCAACACCGACTGAAACATTGAGTACAATTACTTGTTGCCGCCCCCGTATGTACTGGCCTAGTCAGTTCCATTCCCGGGGGAGTGTTCTCAACTTGCATAAGAAGTGGATCTACGTACTTCTCCCCAAAGACAGCGCTCATCATAACGCCGTCCGCCCGAATAACATCTTTAATAGTTTCGATATCAACGTTTCGAATATTCATCGCACATCCTTGTATCGCCATTAGAATTTCCTGAAAAATCGTGAATCACTTGCACTTATAGATATATTGGATCAAGCCTTTACGGTCAATAAATTAAAGGCAGGAATAAGACTAATATCCTGTAGGATTATTCCAACAAGACTATGGGAGCAATCCATACTTAATTCAAAATATGAAGGTTTTCACACAAACAATAAATTCGTTAGAACACGACATGCCTACTGATCCAACACTTAGATGTTAAACAATCAATAACTTAGACATCTTCAAACATTGGGACGGACGCTACTCAAACCTGGCACGACCACTGCAACCCTCCCCCGCGTCTCCCCTTTTCAGCAAGGAACGCCCCATGACGCAAAACGATCCCGGCAACGATTACCCCCTCAGTGAAGTCCCCATGCATGCACGCAAAGGCCTGGCCTCGACCGCCATGGTATTGCTGGGCTTCACCTTCTTCACCGCGACCATGTTTGCCGGCGGCAAGCTCGGTGTGGCGTTCGGTTTTGCCGAGATGATGGCGGTGATCATCGTCGGCAACCTGCTGCTCGGCCTGTACGCGGCGGGCCTGGGTTACATCGCTTTCAAGAGCGGTCTCAACTCGGTGCTGATGGGTCGTTTCTGTTTTGGCGAAGTCGGCAGCAAGCTCAGCGACCTGATCCTCGGCTTCACCCAGATTGGTTGGTACGCCTGGGGCACAGCGACCGCTGCGGTGGTGCTCGGTAAATACTTTGATCTGGGCGAAGGCGCGGTGCTGGGTTTGATGGTGCTGTTCGGCCTGGTGTTTTGCGCCACGGCGTATGTCGGCTATCGCGGCCTGGAGATTCTGTCGTACATCTCGGTGCCGGCGATGATGCTGCTGTTGATGTTGTCGATGTGGGTGGCGACGGTGAAAGTCGGCGGTTTCGAGGGCTTGCTCAGCGTGGTGCCAAGCGGCTCGCTGGACTGGTCGACCGCGATCACCCTGGTGTTCGGCACCTTCGTCAGCGGCGCGACCCAGGCGACCAACTGGACGCGCTTTTCGCGCTCGGCAAAAGTCGCGGTGCTGGCCAGCCTGATCGGATTTTTCATCGGCAACGGCTTGATGGTGCTGATCGGTGCGTACGGCGCCATCGTCTATCAACAACCGGACGTGGTGGAAGTGCTGCTCCTGCAAGGCTTCGCCATGGCCGCGATGGCCATGCTGCTACTCAATATCTGGAGCACCCAGGACAACACCATCTACAACTTCGCCGTCGCCGGCTGCAATCTGCTGCGCACCGGCCGACGCAAAACCGTAACCCTGGCTGGCGCAGTGATCGGCACCCTGCTCGCCCTGCTGGGCATGTACGACATGCTGGTGCCGTATCTGATTCTGCTCGGCACGGTGATCCCGCCGATTGGCGGGGTGATCATGGCCGACTTCTTCTTCCGCTGGCGCGGGCACTATCCGCGCCTGGCCGACGCACGGCTGCCGGCCTTCAACTGGCCGGGCCTCGGGGCCTACGGGGTCGGCACCGTCGCCGCGTTCAGCTCGCCGTGGGTTGCGCCGCTGGTAGGCATCGCCGCTGCCGCGCTAACGTATGTCATCGTCACCGGCCTGCTCGGCGCCCGCAGCGCCAGCGCGCCACTTCAAGACTTATAAAAAAGGATTCGCCTGATGCACATCATCAACGCCCGATTGCGCAACCAGGAAGGTTTGCACGAATTGCACCTTGAGGACGGGCTGATCCGCAGCATCGCCCGCCAGACCGAAGCGCCGTCCCTCGGCCCGGACGACCTCGACGCCGGCGGCAATCTGGTGGTGCCGCCCTTCGTCGAGCCGCACATTCACCTCGACGCGACCCTCACCGCTGGCGAGCCGCGCTGGAACATGAGCGGCACGCTATTCGAAGGCATTGAGTGCTGGGGCGAGCGCAAGGTCACCATCACCGAAGAAGACACCAAGACCCGCGCCAAGAAAACCATTCAGACCCTGGCCGCCCACGGCATCCAGCACGTGCGCACCCACGTCGATGTCACCGACCCGCAACTCACTGCACTCAAAGCCATGCTTGAAGTGCGCGAGGAAAGTCGTCATCTGATCGACCTGCAAATCGTCGCATTCCCGCAGGAAGGCATCGAGTCATTCCGCAACGGCCGCGAGCTGATGGAAGAAGCGATCCGCATGGGCGCGGACGTGGTCGGCGGGATTCCGCACTTTGAGTACACCCGCGATCAGGGTGTGAGTTCGGTGAAGTTCCTGATGGACCTGGCCGAGCGCACCGGTTGCCTGGTCGACGTGCATTGCGACGAAACCGACGACCCGCATTCGCGCTTTCTTGAAGTGCTCGCCGAAGAGGCACGCAGCCGCGACATGGGCGCCCTTGTCACCGCCAGCCACACCACGGCAATGGGCTCTTACGACAACGCCTACTGCGCCAAACTGTTCCGCCTGCTTGGCCACTCCGGGATCAGTTTTGTCTCCTGCCCGACCGAAAGCATTCACCTGCAAGGACGCTTCGACAACTTCCCGAAACGCCGTGGCGTGACCCGGGTGAACGAGTTGCTGGAAGCCGGGATGAACGTGTGTTTTGGCCAGGATTCAATCGTCGATCCGTGGTATCCGCTGGGCAACGGCAATATCCTGCGCGTGCTGGAAGCCGGGCTGCACATCTGCCACATGCTCGGTTACCGCAACCTGCAAAGTGCGCTGGATCTGGTGACCGACAACAGCGCCAAAGCCATGCACTTGGGCGAGCGTTATGGCCTGGAACAGGGGCGCCCGGCGAACCTGCTGATTCTGTCGGCGGACAGCGATTACGAGGTTATTCGCAGTCAGGGCTTGCCGCTGTATTCGATTCGCGGCGGCGAGGTGTTGATGAAGCGGCAGATGCCGGTGGTGGAGTTCGTCTAAGGGTGTCGTGTACGGGCATTTGCAGCTAGCCACGGCCTCGACCCGCGCCTGCGTGGAGCGGTGTCATTCGCTGCGATCGTAGCCTCGGGCATGGTTGGCCCACCGCTGAGCGTACACCTCAAAACCGGCTTGGCCTCGGGACTGGCGCCCGGTGAAACGCCAGTTGAGGCACGCCCGAAGCTTGTCGTTGCTGGCGACGTCGGCGCACTCGGTGATTATTGAGTGTTTTGAGGCGTTGCCCACTCCGCAGGCGTTGCTGCGGCTGGTTGTCGAGGGTGATCAGGTGGTGAGCGTGACGTTGTTCAAGGCTAATTGACGGTATCGCAAACCTTCGGCAGCTCTAGAGGATCGGTTGGGCCGTACCGAACAGGCTGAGGCGCAGCAATTCTCCATTTGCTTCTTCGAGCAGGATCGGCGCCGTGCCGCCGGGCATGACGACGTGTACTTCACCTGCCTCGACCCATCCGACCCGCCACGCCGATGAGGCCACTGCGCTGGCGCTGGTGCCTGAGGAGGCCGTCGGCCCTTCGCCGCGTTCGAACACCCGGGCGACGATACATCGTGCGGACTCGCGCGCGGCCCATTGCAGATTTACGCCCGCCGGACAGGGCTGCCCTGAGCCGGTGGGCATGGCATAAGCGATTCGCGTCAGGCCTTCGTTCAGTGGCGATGCGCGCATCTGTTCGTTACTGGGCAGCGCGGCAACTTCTGTCAGCAACGTCACGCAGTGCGGATTGCCGATACGCACGAACTGGCTGTGGCTCCACGAGGGGTCGAGTTGTGCCAGGGATTGAATATGGCTTGTTCCACAGCCGTTGAATTCGCGGCTTTCTACGTTCTGTGCACCGACCGCGGACGGGCCGAATTCGGGTTGGCCGAGATCCAGCCAGAATCCTCTCACGCCTTCGACTTCGGCCGGCTTCACAGAGGTCTCAACCGCGCTCCCTTTGTCATGATGCACGCGCAACAGAGCGCCCTGCTCGGGCAGTACACCTTGCTCGGTCAGGGCTTGCGAGAAGATCGTCAGGCCATTGCCACTGCGCTCGGCGAGGGTACCGTCGGTGTTGATGATCAGCACGTCAAATGGCGGCGATGCCTGGAACGGACCCACGAGCAGACCGTCGCTGCGGTGGGATTTGCTGTCTGCTGGCCGCTGACCTTCGGGCCATTCGCAGCAGAGAGCGACGGCGTGATGACTCCAGGTCTGGCGTGATGACGCACATTCGCCAGCGCTGGTCGGCAAGTCGATTCCCGCCATGCGTAGCGCCTCGGGAGAGATCACTCCGTAGATGTTGTCCCGCGCATCGTAGAACTGCGTCATCACTTTTGTGTCCCTGCTGCCAAAGTAGTCCACTGTAAACCGCAACCACCTGTAGGAGTGAGCCCGCTCGCGATAGCGGTGTGCCAGGCAAAAAAATGTCGACTGATCCACCGCTATCGCGAGCAGGCTCACTCCCACAGGTTAGGATGTCGACTGCACGTCCCCGGAACACCTGCGATCGAACCTCGACGCTCAATCACTGTCCTTCGGGGACGCGACGTTTTTTGCCAAGGATCGATATGACCAGCCTCAACCCCCAAGACACTTTCGTCCCCGGACGCCTGCAACAGATGTCCACGCGCATCGCTTTCTTCATCGCCGGGCTCGGCATTGCCGCATGGGCGCCACTGGTGCCGTACGCCAAGACTAGGGCCGGGCTTGATGAGGGCACGCTGGGATTGTTGCTGTTATGCCTGGGCGTCGGTTCGATTCTGGCGATGCCAATGGCGGGGATTCTGGCAACGCGATTCGGCTGCCGCAGAGTGGCAACTGGCGGCACGCTGTTGATCTGCGCGGCATTGCCGTTGCTGGCGACGGTGTCGTCGATTCCGGCGCTGATCGCCACGCTGTTCATGTTCGGCGCCGGCCTCGGCACGGTGGATTCGACGGTAAACCTGCAAGCGGTGATCGTCGAGCGTGCGAGCGGCAAGAACATGATGTCGGGTTTCCACGGTCTGTTCAGCCTTGGCGGCATCGTCGGGGCGGCGGGCGTCAGCGCCCTGCTCGGCCTCGGCCTTTCGCCGTTGGGCGCGATGCTGGTGGTGGTGGCGGTGTTGATCGCCGCTTTGTTCAAGTGTGTACCGCACATGTTGCCCTATGGCAGCGAAAGCTCCGGGCCTGCATTCGCCATCCCCCACGGCATCGTGCTGTTTATCGGCGGGATGTGCTTCATCGTATTCCTCACCGAAGGTGCGGCGCTGGACTGGAGTGCGGTGTTCCTGGCGCAAGAGCGCGGGATCGACACGGCGTATGCGGGGCTGGGTTACGCGGCGTTCGCTCTGACCATGACCGCCGGACGCTTGATGGGTGACCGGATTGTTCGGATTGTCGGGGCGACGCGGATTATTTTGTTTGGTGGCCTGTTGGCGGCGGCAGGCTTGTTTCTGGCAACGTTCGCACCGAGCTGGGAGGCTGCACTGGTCGGTTATGCGTTGGTCGGTGCCGGTTGCTCAAATATCGTGCCGGTGTTGTACACGGCGGTGGGCAAACAAACCGTGATGCCGGAAAGTATTGCGGTGCCGGCGATTACTACGTTGGGTTATGCGGGGATTCTGGCGGGGCCGGCGGTGATTGGTTTTGTTGCTCATGCCAGCAGTTTGAGTTTTGCTTTCGGGTTGATGGCGGTGTTGCTGGTGGCGGTGGCCATTGGTGGGAAGGTGTTGAAAGTCTGAACTTAGTGCATCTGCCAGATTGTTGTTTGGGGGTTGGGGTTGGGGTTGGGGTTGGGGTTGGGGGCATATCCGTTGCTGCGGGTGTTGCTGATTAGGGTTCCGCCCTTACGGCGGGTCACCTTTTCCAAACGCCGAAAAGGTAACCCAAAAGGCTCTACCCTGACGTACGGCACTTCGCTGAGGCTCAGTGTTCCCTCGCTACGGTGTCCATCCGGGGGCATCGCCTACGGTTTGCTTCGCTGCACCTCCTCTCGATGTGTGCGGCTTCGCCGCACGGCGCTGCGCGCCTACCCCCGGATGAACACCTTCTCTCGGCCTGCCGATGGGCTGAAGAGCAAGATCAAAAGCCAAAGCCAAAGCTAAAGCAGATCAAAAGATCGTCCGATCGCGGCCCTAGCCTTCGGCAGCTCCTACAGGGAATGAGTAGACCCGCCAGAGCCTGGTCGGCTATCAGGCCGCCATCGCTGGCAAGCCAGCTCCCACAAGAAAACGAGTACACCCCGCACGCGGCGCATGCCGCCCCACTCAACACAATGAGCGCAAGCTCGAGTACCGCTCTTGATCTCAAACGCCCGTCGGCAGGCTGAGTGGAGGGATTGATCCGGGGGTGGGAGCGCAGCGACCGTTTGGCGAAGCCAAACACATCGAGAGGAGGTGCAGCGAAGCAAACCGGAGGCGATGCCCCCGGATCAATCCCGCAGCGAAGGAACCTGAGCCACAGCGAGGGCCGTACGTCAGGGCACAGACCTTTGGTTACTTTGGGGCGTTTGCCAAAGTGACCCGCCGTAAGGGCGGAACCCTAATCAGCCATCACCCCAAAAACGGATATTCACCCAATCAACCAATCAATCAAAACCCCACACTGGCCTGCACAAAAAACGTCCGCGGCGCCCCCACATACATCCCCGAATTGTTATCACTGGAACGCGTAAAGTACTGCTTATCGAAGACGTTCTTCACCCCCGCCCCCAACTTCAGATTCGACACCTGCGGCCCAAAGTCATACCCCCCGCGCACGTTCCAGGTCACATAACCCGGAATATCGCCGTACTGCCCATCCGCCGTACCGTCAGTAATGTAATTGCCATTGAAACTGCCATCAGCATTCACCCCGGTACCCGGCGAGCGCTGCTTGGACTGAGCAAAACCATCAATGTTGTAGGTCCAGCGATTGACGTCATACCGCAACCCCACCGTCGCCACCTGACGCGAATAAAACGGCAGATCACGTCCCTTGAACCCCGGAATCTCCCCTTCATACGTCGCACGGGTATAGGTAAAACCGGCATTCGCGGTCAAGCCATCAAGGCGCGGATCGAGCGCTGCCATGTCGTAATGCACCGACGCTTCAATCCCCTGGTGCTTGGTCGCACCAAGATTGGTCCAGCCCACATCATTGCTGATGTATTGCAGTTCATCGTCGAAGTCGATGTAGAACAGCGTCACTTCCCCGCCCCACACGTCATCGTTGTAGCGCGTACCGATCTCGTAAGTCTTGGCCTTTTCCGGCTCCAGACCGTTGGCGGTGTTGTCACCGGAACCACCCTGACCGAGCTGGAAATATTGCAGGCTGCCGAACGACGTCTCGTAGTTGGCGAACAGCTTCCACGCATCCGACAAGTGATACATCACGCTCAGCGCCGGCAGCGGTTCGTTGCTCTCGATGCTGCGGTTTTTCTCCGGTACCGGTTTGCCGGCAGTGTCGAGCACGGCGCGGTCGTGCCAGTCGGTGCTGATGTGTTCGAAGCGAATACCCGGCGTAATCGTCCAATTGCCGACGTCGATTTTGTTGTCGACATACACAGAGTTGGCTTCAGTGCCGCCGGTGCGATCCTGAAACACATGGCCGTCGGAGGTCGGCGTAACCACCGGCTGATTGTTGACCAGCGCCAGACGGCTCGACTGCTCGTGCATCGCCTCTTTCAAATAGCGGTAACCGACGCTGACTTCCTGAGTCGTCGGGCCAACGTCAAACACGCGCGACACACGCGGCTCGATGCCCAAGGTGTAGTAGGAACGCGGATACGAGCTGAGGGTTTTCTGGTCGCGGGCGGCGATGGTGCTGCCACGGAAGCTGTCGGTGTAATAGGTCAGCACTTCGGCCTGGGTACGCTCATCGATCTGGCGAATCCACTTGAACGACACGTCTTTGCGCCGACCGGTGAAGTTGTCGTAGTCGCGCACCGAATCGTAGGGTTTGTCGTCGTACTGCTTCTGCGTCAGGCCACCGGGCATGTCGGCGCTGGCGTCGTAGTAGTGGAAGTTGAGGCTGAAATCGTCCTGATCAGTCGGCGCCCAGTGCGTCTTGAGCAGCACGTCGTCGATGTCGTTGCCGTTATTGCGCTCGCGATAGCCGTGGCCGTTGACGCCCGAGTAGAGCAACGCTACACCCATGCCGTTATCGGCGGTGCCGCCGAGGAACGCGGTGTCAATGTGTTTCCAGCCGCCGTACTGTGTGGTTTCCAGGGTGGTGCCGATTTCACCGGTGGTTTTTTCCGGGATCGCGCGGGTGACGAAGTTGATCACCCCGCCGACGTTCTGCGGCCCATAACGCACAGAACCGGCGCCACGGACCACGTCGATGCTGTCGAGGTTGCCCGCAGAAATCGGCGCCATCGACAGTTGCGGCTGACCATACGGCGCGAACGCTGCCGGTACGCCATCGATCAGCACGGTGGAGCGCGGTGACAGACGCGACGTCAGGCCGCGTACGCCGACGTTCAGCGCGATGTCGCTGCCGCCGGTGCCGTTGGAGTCCTGCACCTGCACGCCCGGCACACGCTTGAGGACGTCGCTGACGTTCATTGCGCCCTGCTCGACCATCGCTTCGCGGCGGATCACCGTGCGCGCACCGGGGTGGTTCTGCACCACGGCGGCGTCGGCATCACCGAGCCAGTCGCCGACCACTTTGATGTCGGTCACGCCGAGCTCCAGCGGGCCGTTGGTGGCGGCAGAAGTCGCAGCCGGGGACAGGGTTACCGAACCTTCGTTGATCTGATAATCCAGACCGCTGCCCTGCAGCAATTGGCGCAACGCCTGCTCCGGCGAGATATCACCATCGACCGCCGGAGCCTGTTTGCCGGCGACCAGCTCCGGGCTGAAAAACACTTGTAACGAGGTTTGCTGGCCCAGTTCACTCAAGGCCTGACCCAGCGGCTGGGCGCGGATATGAATGGCGTCGGCCGCGAATGCCAAAGGCATGGCAGCGTTGACCGCCAGCGCGAGGGCCAGCGGCAACCAAGGAGATTTCTTGTTGTTGGCAGGGATGGTTTTCACGTCGAACGTAGTCCTGTGGATCGCAAGAGTGTGCGGCTGTTAATGCAAACCAGTTGCAGTTGAACAGGAAGACGATGAACTCGAAAAAAACCTGAATGCTATTTTGAAATTATTTCCTGGCTGCCATCGGCGAGGGTGCGAACGGCCACCGGCAGGATGCTCGGCAAGGCTTTGAGCAAGGCGTCGGTGTTGTCGGATTTGAATACGCTGGTCAGCCGCAGACTGGCTACGGCCGGGTTGGCGACCGTCAGCGGCTTGTCGCGATAACGCGACACTTCAGCAGCAACCTCACTGAGGCTGGCGTTGTTGAACACCAGTTTGCCGCTGCGCCACGCCGTCAGTTCCGCCGGGTTGACCGCGTAGGCCGCCGCGACTTTGCCTTGCCCATCGACATAAGTGGCCAAGCCTGCGGTCAGGTTGATGAACTCGTTTTCGGGCGCATCATGCCCCTGCACTTTCACCGTGCCCTGCTCCACCGCGACACGGGTCTGCGACACATCACGGCGCACATCGAAACGAGTGCCAGTGACCGTCACCTTGCCACTACCGGCCTCGACCACGAACGGCCGGGCTCTGTCGTGCTCAACACTGAACATCGCTTCGCCTTCGCTCAACTCAATAACGCGGCGGTCCTTTTCATAGCGCACCTGCAAGCGGCTGCGACTGTTCAGATCGATCACCGAGCCGTCCGGCAAAGCCACATGTTTGCGTTCGCCGAGGGCGGTAGAAAACTCGGCGCTGTAACCCCCCGGGTGATTCAAACCGCTGAACAGCCCGAGTCCAAGCGCCACCGCCAGCACACTGGCCGCCACCGCATAACGCAGCAACGGGCGCCGTTCGCGGCGCGCAGGCGTGGTTTCAACAAGGGCTTTGAGACGTGGTGCCGGCAGCAGATCCGCCGCCGTCCACAAACCCTGCAGCAACTGAAATTCGTCACGGTGCTGCGGATGTTCGTTCAGCCAGGCGTCAAAGCGCTGCTGCTCGTCGGCACTGATGGCCGGCTCCTGCAAACGTACAAACCAGCGAGCCGCGTCATCGCGCACCGTCGTTTGCCCGCACGCGCAATCACGAGAATCCATCATGGAATGTCCTGTTGGGCTGGGGATGAAAAGCGGCGGCCGCTCATGACTGCAGCCCGTCGAGGCGATCACGCAGGTGCCGCAGGGTGCGGATCATATACTTTTCGACCATGTTCTTGGACAGGCCAAGGCGTTCGGCGATTTCCGCCTGGGTCAACCCTTCGATCTTTTGCCAGACAAAAATCTTGCGGCAATTGACCGGCAACTCGGTGAGCGCCCGTTCGATGGAGTCGGCCAACTGGATCGCATGCATGTAATGCTCCGGGTCGCCGAACGACGACACACTGTGATCGATCGCCTCTGACTCCATGGCGCCGCGCCGATCCTCACGCCGATACCCATCCACCGCGATATTGCGCGCGGTCTGATGCAGATACGCCCGGGGTTGCTGCACCGCCGCCGAATCGGACTCAAGCACCCGCACAAAGGTGTCGTGCGCCAGATCCTCGGCCTGCGCGCGATTGCGCAGGCGACGAGTCCAGGTGCCGATCAACTCTTCGTAATGCTCGAAAAAGCCGGGTCTGCGGGGACGCATGGGGGTATGGGCGGCGTGGTGAGGAAAGGGGCGTGAATAGTAATGCTTCCTATTAAGCCCGGCAAATCATTCTGATCATCTGCAAAATTTCCCTGTAGGAGCTGCCGCAGGCTGCGATCTCTTGATCTTTTTTTGGAAGATCAAAGTGAGAGATCGCAGCCTGCGGCAGCTCCTACAGGGGCGGGCAGGTTAGTCTTTGTTGTCGATCCCGGCTTGCAGCGGCTGGCCGTCCAAGTGGCCACTCAGGGTGACCGGGCCGACCTTCAGGTTGCCGTTTTCAAGAGTCACCTTAGGGGCGTTTTCTTCCTTCTTCTGCGGCAGATCCAGCCCGGCTTTTACCCCGTAATCGAAGTTGCTCAGGTCAGTGCTGCTGACCTTCGAACCACCCAGATCAACTTTCCCTTCACTCGCCGAGATCCGCGCGCCGGTCAGTTGTGTGGCGCCGTCAACATTCAAGCTCACACCTTGGCTGCCACTGATGCCGGAAGCCTGCGCGACACTGTCCTTGTGCGAGTATTCACCCTCGGCTTTCAGCGTTGGCTTGTAGTCAGTACCGGCGAGTTTTTCCTTGTCGCTTGGCGGATTCTTTTTCGCGGTCAGGGCAAGATCGACATCAACTTTGGCTTGAGTCTTTGAGTCCTGACGACTCTCGACTGTCAGATCACCCGCGACCTTGCCGCTGACGGACTTCGCATCAATCCGCGCACCCGCCAGTTCTGCATCACCCGCGCTGTTCAGCAGCACCGTGTCAGCCTTGATCTGGCTGTTCTGCTGCGAGGTGCCTTGCAGGTAATCCACGCCCACTTTGGCGCCGGCATTGAAGCCGTGATCGCTACTGGCCTTCTCTTCGGCGGCCGTTGGGGTTTTGCTGCTCAGGTTGCCGCCGGCATTCAGTGCGACGTTCCAGTTGTTACGGCTTTCAGTGGACTGCGCCGACTCCTGCACATAACCGCCCTTCTGCGCATTGATGCTGACGTTTGGCGCCGTGACCTGTGTGCCTTGCAAGTGAACCGAGTCACCGCTCAGGGCGATACCGCTCTGGCTGTTGAGTTGGCCACCGGTCAGGGTCTGCGAGCTCTCGTTGACCCGACCAATGTTGAAGTTACCGCTGAGATTGCCCCCCTGATCGCGGCTCTTCTCGCTGCTGGTTTTGCTGCCACCGCCCTTCAAACCACCGCCGAGATTGCTGCCGGTAGCGCTGTGGGTGTCGGCGGCCGCTTGCAGATCGAGCTTGCCGTCAGCCTTCAGATCGATGGCGCCCGCGCTGTCGATTTTCGTGCCTTGCTGGACCTGATCGCCGCCGCTGTTCAGTTGCACGCCGTTGCCACTGATGCTCGCCACATGGGCCTGAGTATCAGAGGTCTGCTTGCCGCTGTGATCGAGCTGGAACCCGGCGCCGAGGTCAACGTTGGTGCCGTCGGTGCCCGGCAAGGTGCCGACCGTCAGCGAACCATTACCGCGCAGGCTGGTGTCGCTGCTGCTCTGGCGGTCGGTGGCCTGATTGAGCGCCAGATCGCCGCCGGTCTTGATGCTCACGTTGCCCTGCCCGCCGTGGATACGGCTGCCTTCGAACTGGGCATCGCCTGCGGTTTTGATGTTCACACCCTGGCTGCCGGCATAACCGCCGACCACGGCGGTGGAGCTGTTCTTGCTCGATTGGCTGCTGCCGCCCGCGCCGCTGCCGGCGACATTCACGTCCTCACCGGTTTTGGTGTAGACGCGCACATCAACCTTGGCATCTACCGCGTTATCCGTACTGCTGTGGGTGTTGCTCGCGGCATCGGCGACCAGTTTGTCGGCGCTGATGTTCACTTTGCCGGTACCGGCGCTGTACTGGGTGCCTTGGTCGTGCAGCGTGCCAGCGACTTTCACGTCGACGTTGCCAGCGTCGAAGCGGCTGACTACAGCGTTGCTGCTTTGCTCGGTTTTATTGGCGCTGCCGTGACCGACCGCGACATCAATGCCGACATTCGGCTGGCCGAGATTGGCCAGCGCGTCCTTGTCCGGCACCTTGCCGTTCAGCACATCCTTGACCGCACCGGCTATTGGCCGGGCGATGTCTTTGTACTCGACGTTGGCGCCGATATCCGCCGACCAATTGCTCTCGGTGTGGGTGCTGCTTTCGGTATTGCTGGCCGCGCGGTTGTCGACTTCGTTGGCCGCGATGTTCAGACCATTACCGGCCTTCACCTGAGCACCTTCGGTGGCGAGCTTGTCGGCATTGATCGTCAAACCGCCGCTGCTCTGCACGCTGCTGGTCTGCGCAGTGGTTTTGCTCGTGGTGTCTTGCGAAGTGCTGTGGGCGAAATCGATGCCATTGCCGGCGCGGTCAAGGCCGCCGGTGTAGTAGAAACCGCCGCCGGTGCTGCTCTTGTCGGTGGAGGTTTTGTGGCTGTCTTCTTCGGCCAGCAACGACACGTTTTGGCCGCTCAGGCGGGTATCGCCCGCAGTGGATTTCACCTCGCTGCCCTTGACCGTCAGATCGCCGCCAGCCTTCACCTGCACGGCACCGCCGCTGAGGCTGGAACCTTGCTGGGTGACGTCGTTGCTGGTCACCGTTTGCTGCTTGTCTTCGTAATGAATCCCGGCGCGATACTGCTCCGGCGTTTGCTCTTTCGCATAAGCGTCGAAGCCACGGGTTTCAGTGGTGGTGCTGCTGTCGTGAGTGTTCTGCGCGGAATGCACATTCACATCCCCCGCCGCGTCCGCCGTCAGCGCGCCGCCCGCCTTCACCGTCGAACCAGCGACTTCGATGTCCTTGGCACTCTTGAGCTTGAGGTTGCTGTCAGACACCAGTTCGCTGCGTACCGTGGTGCTGTCCTTGGCGTTCTGGCGCGACTCGTTTTTGGTGATGCCGAAGAACTTGCTGTCCTTGTCGTGGTTGTTGCTATGCGAGGTGTCTTGGACGCCGTCGATAATCAGCGAACCCTTGTCACTGATCACGCTCGCGTCGGTGCCGCCACGCACCTGACTGCCGCTGATACGCACGTCGTCAGCCTTGACGATCAGCTTGCCGGCGGCGTTGATTTTGCTGCCCTGATGCTGGCTCTGGCCCTTGTCGGCATCGCCGGTCTTGCCGAAGAAGCCACCGCCGACCAGATCGCCGGAGTAGCTATTGTCGCTGCTGCGATTGCTGCGTGTGGCGGTAGCGATTTCCACTTGTTTGCCGGCCAGTTGCAGGTCGCCCGTGCTGTCCAGTTCGGCGCCTTCGGAGCGCAACAATGCAGCGGTTTGCAGGGCGATGTTGCCAGCCTTCAACTGGGTGGTGACGCTGCGTTGCTCTTCGCTACTGGTGTTCCAATTGGCTTTCCACAGGTGCTTGCGGTGGTTGCCCTGATCAGTCTGGATGTGGCTTTCGGTGGCCGCAGTCAGGCGCAGATCGCCGCCGCTTTTCACATCCAGATTCTTCGCCGCTTCGACCTTGGCCGCGTTCAGTTCGGTGTCTTTGCCGGAGGACAGTTTCACGTCACGGCTGGCAACGATTTGGCTGCCGTGCTGACGCGCTTCGCTGTCGGTCTGGGTGCGGTCGTAGGTTTCCCAGGTGATGCCGATGGTGCTGTTGTTCCAGTTTTCGCGCTTTTCCTGGAGTTTGCGGCTTTCCACGGTGCTCAGGGTCAGGTTGCGTTTGGCGTCGACAGTCACATCACGGCCGCTGACATCGGTCGCGGCCAGGGTCAGGTCTTTACCACTGTGCAGGCCGACATCGCCCTGACTGCTGCGAATACCCGCGCGGGTCACATCGAGGCTGTTGGTCACGGCCTCACCGCTGACACTGAGGTCACCGGCCGAACGAATCTGCACCCCGTCACGCCCGGCCACTTGCACCGCACCGACGCGCACACCGGCCCCTTCGGCAGTGCTGACGATGTTGATGCGCCCGGCCTGCATCGCGCCGAACAGGCTGGCGTCGATGCGTTGATCAGCGGTGCTGCCTGCCGGGTCCACGGTTTTCACCTGGCCGCTGGCGTAATCCACCTGATTGCGTCCGACCGTGAGGTTGAGTTGATCACGGGCAGTGAGCGCGCCCTGACTGTCGATACGCGGGGCGATCAGGTTGATCGAGCCCTCGGCGTTACGCAGGCCGCCGCTCTGAATCTGCAACTGACCGCTGGCGTCGCGGGTGTTGAGCGATTGCAGTTTGCCGTCGTTCAATTCAGGGCGACCAACCACCAGATTGGCGTTCGGCGTGTTGATGAAACTGCCGCCGTTGACCGAGATGCCGTTGGGGTTGGCCAGCACGTAATCGGCTGTGCGCCCGAAGATTTCCTGCGCGCCGTTGATCGCCGACGGGTTGCGACTGATCACTTCGTTGAGGATCACGCTCGCGGCTTGCCCTTGCAATTGCGGGTTGGCCGCCAGTTGCCCGGCGAGCTGCGATTGTCCGGCCTGCAAGGCGTTGTTCAGCACCAGTCCCTGACGGTCGACGTTGTAGTCGAGGAACTGGTTATGCGACAGGCCCGAACCGTTGGGCGCGACGATGTTGACGATGGGCACACCGCCCTGGGTTTGCAGTTGCGCGGTACCGCCGGGGCCCGGTGCGACGACGACACCACCGGCAAGAGCGCTGGGCAGGTGCACGGCGAAGAACAGGCTGGCGATTGCCCAGCGCAATTTGCCCCGTGGGGAAAGATGAAATGCAAAGGTGTGTGCTGGCATAAAAACGTCTCCATGTGAGTACGGCATCACGTCGCGCGATTTTTCCTGGCCGTGGCTGTCGCGCTCAGATCCGACGGCTGTTTGTTCACTGCATTCTTTGTTTATGTAGCGCTCATATCTGTAAGCCGACCCGCATCAGCCAGGTCTGCGGCTCATGCTGCAGACCCTTGGGCGTGTTGAGGGCGCGTTGGTAGTCGACGTCCACTTGCAGGTTTTTCCAGCCCAGATTCAGGCCGACACTGGCGCCGCTCAGGCGTTGGCCCTGGGCACCGTGATCGGCCTTGATCCAGCCGTGGTCGAGACCGACGCGCGGGGTGATCTGCATCGGCCATTCATTGCGCAGCGGCAGGCGCAAGGTGTTGCGCCAGATCGCGCCGCTGGCGCCGGATGCACTGCTGACGCGATAACCGCGCACCGCCGAATCGTCGGTGCCGAGCAGTTGTTCAATGGCCGGCAGCGGATCGGGGCTGTACTGCAAATTGAGCTGGCTCTGCCACTGCCAGGCTTGCGCGCCGAGCTGACCGTTGCGCCATTGGCTAAGGCCGGCGCGGTACTTGTGGAATTGCGCCTTGGGCAGGTTTTTGACTGGATGCTGCGAGTCGTCATCGGCGCCAAACCAGCGCAGGCCCTGGGCGTAATTGACATCGAGGTTCCACACCGCGCGGTCGAGCCAGAACAGATTGAGTCCGGCTTCGGCCACGGTCAGGGTCGGGCTCTGAATCCCCAGGCGCACATTTTCCAGATAGCTGTCGACGTCCTTGTGGGCCAGTTGCAGGTTGGCGCTGAGCTGGCGGCTCTGGTCGCGCCACAGCACGCGGTCGGCGCGCAGGCTCACTTGATCGGTGATGCCGGTGCTGTGAAAAGTGGTGCTGGGCAATTTAAACGGCGCGCGATATTCGGCGTGGCTGGCGAATGCGCTGTAGGTCCAATAACCGTAAGGGATCGCGTAATACAGGCTGGCGTTGCGGTTATAGCGGTCGCCCTGATTGAGCGTGTCGCTGGCACTGAGACTTAACAGGTCGTTGAGCTCCAGCGGGCTGTCGAGACTCAGGCTGAGCGTGTCGCGGTCGCGCCCGGTGCTGGCACTGCCGAGGTTGTCGATTCCCGCATTCAAGGCCCAGCGTGACTGCCCGGAGGTGCGCGAACGCAGGATGATCCGCGAGGCGCCGGGCTGGCTGCCGGGGGCGATATCGGCGGTCAGGTCAACAGAGCGCAAGCGGTTCAACTGATCCAGACCTTGCTCCAGGTCACGCAGGTTCAGCGGCCCACCGAGCATCCCCGGGAAGGCGCCGCCGAGGGAAACCGGCAGGCTCTGATCGGCCAGTTCGATGGACTCGATATAGCCTTCGTCGACCATGACATCGAGCGACTGCCCCGCCGCCGGTGCGCTGCTCAGGTACGGGCGGCTGGCGATGTAGCCCTTCTCGACATAGATCGCGGTGATGGTCGCCAGCAGATGATTGATCTGGCCGACGCCCATGCACGGTGCCAGCAGCGGTTTGATCCGGGCGTTGAGTTTGTCGCTGTCGATCAATGTCACGCCGCCGATGCGCGTGCCGCTTAACGGCCAGCAGCGCTCATCAGGGGTTACGGTCTGGGGAATTGCCGGAGTGACCGCTGCCGGACCGAACGCGCCGCGCTCCAGTTGGCGCTTTCTTTGCTCAAGCTGAAGTTGTTGCAGATCGCGCTGTTGCTGTTGCTGCTGGCGCAGCACTTCCTGGCCCGGCGCGACAGGTTCGGCCGCTTCAAGCGATGAGGCACACACACTCAACACAAAGGCCGACAACAGCGGGCAACGCGTGGCACAACGACGAAACACAGCTTGAAGCGAATACGGCACGCAACATCCTTGCAATCATCAAATGGCGTAATGCCACACTATCAATGATCGTGATAGTCGGAGCCCTCCTACACAAATGCAAGACGCTTCCTACAGCGCTTACATTTCTTAAACAATTGATTTGCCAGACATCAGGGTTTCCCCTAGCGCCCGTCTGGAACCCGCATATATCCCTTGGAGGAACAACTGACGATCGGTCGAAGATTTCAATTGCCACTAAATATTACCTGCGTCATATTACGATCGTAATAACGATCCGTTTCCGCAGGTATCCCTCCATGACCAGCATGCCCCCCCTCGAACCCGCCCGCGTCACTCCGGTCAGCGCCAGGCCTACCCTGCTCAAACGCCTGTTGATTCCCTGTGCCGGTTTGATCGCGCTGGTGTTCGCCTGTTTGTATGCCGTGCACTGGTGGGACACCGGGCGTTTTCTCGAGGAAACCGACGATGCCTATATCGGTGGCGACGTCACGGTGATCGGGCCAAAGGTCGCCGGATACATCGAAGAAGTGCTGGTCAGCGACAACCAACCGGTTAAGGCGGGTGACGTGCTGATCCGCCTCGATGCGCGCGATTACCGCGCCAACCTGGCCAAAGCCGAAGGCGCGGTGGCGGCCGAACAAGCGCTTTTGGCCAACCTCGACGCCACCGAGCAACTGCAACACGCGGTGATCGGTCAGGCCCGTGCCGGCATTGATGCGGCGGGTGCCGAAACCGCGCGCTCGCGGGATGACAACGCGCGCTACAAACGTCTGGTGACCACCAATGCCGTCTCGGTGGAAAGCGCCCAGCGCGCCGACGCCACCTTCAAAACCGCCCTGGCCCTGAGTGCCCGCGCGCAAGCCGAACTGCTCGCCGCGCAACGTCAACTGGCGGTGATCGATACGCAGAAACAGCAAGCCCGCGCCGCTCTCCAGCAGGCGCGGGCCGAACGTGATCTGGCGCAACTCAACCTCGGCTACACCGAATTACGCGCCCCGGTCGACGGCGTCATCGGCAACCGCCGCGCGCGGGTCGGCGCCTACGCACAGGCCGGTTCGCAGCAACTGTCAGTGGTCCCGGCGAGCGGCTTGTGGGTCGATGCCAATTTCAAGGAAGACCAATTGGCGCGGATGAAACCCGGCCAACGCGTGAGCATTCGTGCCGACGTGTTATCAGGTCAGCAATTCCACGGACGCCTCGACAGCCTCGCCCCCGCTACCGGTTCGCAATTCAGCGTACTGCCGCCGGAAAACGCCACCGGCAACTTCACCAAAATCGTCCAGCGCGTACCGGTGCGAATTCTGCTCGACCCGGCTGATGGCGTGCTCGGCCATTTGCGTCCGGGCCTGTCAGTGACCGCTGAAGTCGACACCCGCGCGCAACCTGAAAACAGCGCCGTGGCAGCCGCGCCATGAGCACCATCCTCGCCGCCCCGGCGGAACCGTTCAACGCGGCAAACATGGCGACCGCTACCAAAGTCTTCGCCTTCGCGACGATGTGCATCGGCATGTTCATTGCGCTGCTGGATATTCAGATCGTCTCGGCGTCGTTGCGCGATATCGGTGGCGGACTGTCCGCCGGCACCGATGAAACCGTGTGGGTGCAGACCAGTTACCTGATCGCCGAAATCATCGTGATCCCGCTGTCGGGCTGGTTATCGCGAGTGTTCTCCACGCGCTGGCTGTTCTGCGCCTCGGCGGTCGGCTTCACCTTCGCCAGCCTGCTCTGCGGCATGGCCTGGAACATCCAGAGCATGATCGCCTTTCGCGCGCTGCAAGGCTTTCTCGGCGGCTCGATGATTCCGCTGGTATTCACCACCGCGTTCTTTTTCTTCACCGGCAAACAACGGGTGATTGCCGCCGCAACCATCGGCGCGGTCGCTTCACTGGCGCCGACATTGGGGCCGGTGATCGGTGGCTGGATTACCGATATATCGTCGTGGCACTGGCTGTTCTATATCAACCTGGTACCTGGGATTTTTGTTGCGGTGGCGGTGCCGATGCTGGTGAAGATCGATCAACCGGAACTGTCACTGCTTAAAGGCGCGGACTATCTGAGCATGGTGTTTCTGGCGCTGTTTCTCGGCTGCCTGCAATACACCCTCGAGGAGGGCCCGCGCTGGAACTGGTTCAGCGATCAGACGATTCTGACCACCACGTGGATCAGCGGGTTGGCGGGATTGGCCTTCATCGGCCGCACGTTGCACGTGGCCAATCCGATCGTCGATCTGCGCGCACTCAAGGATCGCAACTTCGCGCTCGGCTGCTTTTTTTCGTTTGTCACCGGGATTGGTCTGTTCGCGACGATTTACCTGACGCCGCTGTTCCTCGGCCGGGTGCGTGGCTATAGCGCACTGGAAATCGGTCTGGCGGTTTTCTCCACCGGGGTGTTCCAGATCATGGCGATTCCGCTGTACGCCTTTCTGGCCAACCGGATGGATTTGCGCTGGATCATGATGATCGGGTTGGGTTTGTTCGCGGTGTCGATGTGGGAGTTCAGCCCGATCACCCACGACTGGGGCGCCGGAGAGTTGATGCTGCCGCAAGCCCTGCGCGGGATTGCCCAGCAACTGGCGGTGCCGCCGGCGGTGACGCTGACCCTCGGCGGGCTGGCGCCGGCGCGGCTCAAGCATGCGTCGGGCCTGTTCAACCTGATGCGTAATCTGGGTGGCGCGATTGGCATTGCTGCCTGCGCAACCATTCTCAATGACCGCACTAACCTGCACTTCACACGGCTGGCCGAGCATCTGAACAGCAGCAATGAGGCGATGAATCAATGGCTGTCCCAGGTCGGCGGCAACCTCGCCACCCTGGGCCAGAGCGGCGACATCGGCGTCACCGCCAGCCTGCGTCAGCTATGGCTGCTGACCTACCGCGAGGCGCAAACGCAAACCTACGGCGACACGTTCCTGATGATCATGGTGTGCTTCGTCATCGCCACCGCCATGGTGCCCTTGATGCGCAAGGTACAACCACCGGCCGCGCCGAGTGCCGATGCACATTGATCTGCGGTGTGACCTCAGGCTTGCGGCGTTTTACGGAAGCCCACCGCCAGACGATTCCAGCTATTGATGGTGCTGATCGCCACAGTCAGGTCGACCATTTCTTTCGGCGTGAACTGCGCGGCGACGACGTCGTAATCTTCGTCCGGGGCGTGGGTCAGGCTCAGTTGGGTCAACGATTCGGTCCACAGCAGCGCGGCGCGTTCACGGTCGCTGAAGAACGGCGCTTCACGCCATGCGGCCACGGCGAACAGACGACGTGGCGTTTCACCGCCCTTGATCGCATCAGCGGTGTGCATGTCGATGCAGAACGCGCAGCCGTTGATTTGCGAGGCGCGCAGCTTGACCAGTTCGATCAGGTTTTTTTCCAGCGGCAGTTTGGAGACGGCCGTTTCCAGGGCGATCATCGCTTTCAGAGCGTCTGGGGAAGCGGTGTAGAAATCGGTACGGGCTTTCATGGTGGATTCCGGGGCAAGTGAATGTGTGACTACGTTAGTCCCGGCGCGTGGTTCGACAAATAGCCAATATTCGCGAAGATCAGGAGGCCACTTGATTGACCGCTCGTCACTCTACCGGCACCTAGCGTTCGGCGCGTCAGACCAATATCAGGTAAATCCCCTTTTTGGAGAACTACCATGATGACGCGCAAACTCACCTCGTTATTGCTTGCCGGCCTGCTGGCCACGGCTTCGGCCGCCAGCTTCGCGGCCAACGATGGCGCTGATGCTACCGGCACCAAATCCGGCGCCACCAGCGGCTCGACCATGCCGCCAGACAACACGCCGGGCGCGCCTTCTGGCGGTAGCGGTTCCAATGGCGCCGGTTCCGGTACCGGCACCAATGGCGGCGCCAGCGGTTCGGGTTCGGGTGCCGGTGGCGGCACGGGTTCGGCCGGCGGCGGAACGGGCGGCGCAGGCGGTGGCACGGGCGGCTGAACGAACAAGAGCCACCCTTGGTGAGAACGCTCCTATGAGCGTTTTCACAATCCTCACTCAATGAAAATCCCTGTGGCAAGCCAGCTCCCACAGGTTTTTGTGCAGGTTGTGGCTTAGCGATCGGAGCGCATGAGTTCCGCTAAACCGTCCTCCGGCGACAGCACCGCCGCCCGGTTGCGCCCGGCATTTTTCGCCTGATAGAGCGCCGCATCCGCCCGTTGGATAAACACTTCCGGGCTGTCATTGCCATTGGGAATAAAGGAATAACAGCCCAGACTCACGGTGAGATATTCGGTGGGTGATCCACTGTGGGTAATGCGTTTGTCGATCACGCTGCGGCGAATCTGCCCGGCAATCGCCAATGCGCCGTTGATGTCGGTATCGGGCAACAGCACCGCGAACTCCTCGCCCCCGTAGCGCACTGCCAGATCCGACTTGCGTTGGCAGCAATTCTTCAACACCTGCGCCACTTGCGTCAGACAATGATCGCCGGCCACATGCCCATAGGCGTCGTTGTAACGCTTGAAAAAATCGATATCGAGCATGATCAGGCTGACTGGGCTGACCTGCCGCGCACCCCGGGCAAACTCGATTTCGAGTGACCGTTCAAACAGTCGCCGGTTGGCCAGTCCGGTGAGGCTGTCGTGGGTGGCGATCTGCTCCAGCGAGCGTTGTGCCTTGCGCAGGTTCTTCTCGATCCGCTCACCGTCGCGCACCTGATGGATGAACACCCAGCCAAACAGCCCAATGCCCAGGATCACCAGCGCCACGATCACGCTGGACTGGAACGCACGTTCATACCAACCCTTGAGGATTGTGTCCCGCGAGGTCGCGGCAGACACCACCAACGGATACGACGCGAGTTGTCGATAGCCGTACAAACGATTAACGCCGTCGACCACCGAATTGAACATCGCCGTACCGGCCGCGGCATTGGGCAACAGCTTTTGATAGATCTCGCCCTGGGCCAGTGAGGTACCAATCAGCGATTCGTCGAACGGACGACGAGCGAGCAAGGTGCCGTCAGTCAGACCGAGGAACATGATGCCGTTGTCGTCGAGGCTGAAGCTTTTGAAGAATTGGTCGAAGTACGCCATCTTGATTCCGGCCAGCAACACACCCTGAAAATTGCCGGCGCGGTCATTGACGCGCTTGGAGATCGGGATGATCCACTCGCCATCCTCGCGGTTGCGAATCGCCGGGCCGATGTGCGCCACGGTCGAGGCGTTCTGCTGATGGAACTTGAAGTACTCACGGTCAGCCACGTTGATGTCATGGGGCAGATCGTTGAAAGAGGTAAGCACCCACTGGCCCTGCTGGTCGAACAGGAACATGCCGTGTAACTGACTTAGTTGCTGCACCCGGCGGGCGAAAGTTCTTTGCAGGCGTGGCTTCTGCGCCGCGCCGTAACCATCATCCTGAATCCAGTCGACCAGGCTGGTCATCACCAGATCCGCCGCGAGAAACGTGTCTTCTGCCTGCTGCGCCATCGCCCGGGTCAGGTTGCTCGAGGCCATTTGCGCCACCGCCAGATCCTGACGCCGCGACTGCTCCAGTTGCAGGTACAGCAAACCAAACAGGCACAAGCTCACCGCAACGACAAACAACGCTGCCGCTTTACGCAGCGGCAGGCGTTTAAGCGCGCCGGGGGCCTGTTGCAGATCGTGAATGGGGATAGGCAAAAGCATGTCCTGGGCAGGTACGACAGGGGCGCGAGCCCGAAACCCTTATGTTTTGTGAGCGTAGTTCACACGGATGCAGGGGGCAAACACCCCGCTCTCGCCCCGTTGTATCGGCGCGCGGTGGATTTGGATGATCGCCACAGGTCGATTTATTTTTACGATCGGTTTTGCAGTAGATAAGCAGCGTGGACACGAGGCCCCTGTGGCGAGGGGATTTATCCCCGATGGGTCGCGCAGCGGCCCCAAGAAACCGGACTGCTGCGCAGTCCATCGGGGATAAATCCCCTCACCACAGGTTCAGAGCTCAGTGCTCAGTGCTCTCTGCTCTCTGTTCAATGCTCAGCGCTCAGCGCTCAGCAATTCTGATTCAAATCACCTCAGCGCGACGGCGGCACCCGGATATCCCCCGCCCGGCACTGAGTTTTCACACCTTTGCCACAAGCGCCAGGCTGCAAGTCTTTACCCATGCACACGCGCACCTCGGACAATTCCGGGCCGCTGCAAATCACCGCGATGCCATCCGCCGGAATCCCCGGGTTAGCTTTGCGGAACAAGTCGGCGATTTCTTGCGCCTCAAAGTAATAGGAGGTGCTGAACGGTTGCAGCTCTTGCGGGATTTTTACCGCGCCAACAGCCTTATCCGCCGCATCCAGATAGCCCATCGCGCCGAGACCACTGCACGTGCCATGTTTCGACCATTCGTGATCAAGCAACTTCTTGGTCGGGAACAGCGTCATGCCTTTGTTGCTTTCCGCCGCCGACAACGTGGTCAGTGGCGGGCAGGACTCCGGCCAGCCGCCCTTGGCGTATTGCGGCCACAGACCGTGCAGGACAAAGCCGTAACCTTTGCCCGAACACTGCACGTCATCCTTGTGCGTAAGGCAAAACGTCGGCGACCAGGACAGCGCCAACAGGTAGTAATCGAATACCCCCGCCACCGATTCCGCCTGCACTTTGCCGGACTGGGATTGGCGCGCCGAACTCAGACCGATGCTACCGGCCGTCAGCGCAATCACCGCCAAAATTGTAAACAGCTTTTTCATGTACCCGCTCCTTGGGACGCCTGCGTCCGTGGTTTTCGTTCCTGACCAGACGTGGTCAGGGCTGATTTGGACACGCCAGTGTTGCAAGCGCATGACGCAAGGCAAGGCCGTACCCCGTTGAAAGGTCTACGATTAATAAGCAGCCATCAAATACAGGGAACCGAAATGAGTAAAGCAGACGAACTCGCCGCGAAGCTCAAGCAAACCCGGCACAACCACGCGGCCGACATCACCTGCGCGGAACTGGAGATCGATTGCTGGCCCGCGCAGGTCTACGACCTGTACCACCGCATCGAGGCGTGGCTGCAACCGGTGACCGAAGTCGGCCTGAAGATTCGGCGCAATCCAACGCACATTTGCGAAACCTCCCCGGATGGCGAATCCCATGACTACGCCATCGATCAATTGGTGATCGAGGCGAATGACCAAACCCTGACATTTGATCCCATCGCACGCTTTACCGAAGATGGTTCTGGACGGGTACAAATCACCCTGCCGGAGCGAAACACCTATCTGTTGCGCACCGTCGATGAACACCACGAAAGCCACTGGTGGCTGCAGACCGTTGAAACCGGGCAGGAGCTGGATGCCATTGCGTTGACCGAGAACAACCTGTTGCAGGTGGTGCAGGAAGGATTGGGCTTGTAAGTGCACTTCGACGATAGGGATCAGCGCCGAGAACGTGGTTAACTTCTCGCTCCGATCCCTTTGAAGCCCGACAGACATGACAAAAACCAGAATCTTGCTCGGTACCTTGCTGGCCCTGCCCCTGACCTTGAGCGCGCAGGCAGCGGAACAACCGTCGCACCTCGACACCATCCAGCAACAAGGCCAACTGCGCGTCTGCACCACCGGCGACTACAAGCCCTACACCTTCAAACGCACCGACGGCGACTTCGAAGGCATCGACATCAGCATGGCCCGCTCGCTGGCCGACAGCCTCGGGGTCAAGGTCGAGTGGGTACCAACGACCTGGAAAACCCTGATGCCGGACATGCAGGCCGGCAAGTGCGACATCGGCATGGGCGGGATTTCGGTCACGCTGGACCGGCAGAAAAAGGCCTACTTCAGCAACACCCTCGACGTCGACGGCAAAATCCCGCTGGTGCGCTGCGCCGATCAAGCCAAATACCAGACCGTCGAACAGATCAACCAGCCCGGCGTGCGCCTGGTGGAACCCGCCGGTGGCACCAATGAAGCCTTCGTCCACGCCTTCCTGCCAAAAGCGCAATTGGCCCTGCACGACAACGTGACCATCTTCCAGCAACTGCTCGACAACAAGGCCGACGTGATGATCACCGACGCCTCCGAAGCGCTGTACCAGCAGAAACTCAAACCCGGTTTGTGCGCGGTCAATCCGCACCAGTTCATGCAATACGGGGAAAAGGCTTACCTGCTGCCGCGCGATGACATCAGCTGGAAGCTGTACGTCGATCAGTGGCTGCACTTGAGCAAAGTCACTGGCAAATACCAGAAGGTCATTGGTGAATGGCTGGCCGTGCCGCAGTAAGCAATCGAGCCTGACACTCAATCAACCAGACCTGCACTGAGCAGTCAGGCTCACATTGAACCTGTGGTGAGGGGATTTATCCCCGACGGGTCGCGAGCGGCCCCACTTTTTTTCAGGTTCAGGCACAAACACTCAATCGTCATGCAACATCCCGGAGCTGTACTGGTTCAAGCTACTACCAATACTGCTCCCGCCAAACTTCAAAGTCGTCGCATGGCTCTGCCCGTCCAGCGACTGACAATCCGCCGAAAAACAACTGCTGGTCGTCAACCCGCCCGCCCCCGAACACGCACTCAACACCGACACCGTTCCCGCAATCAACAACACTTTGAAGACATCAAGGCGCATGGCACGATTCCCCTCGGGATGAAAAGCAACGATCTTGTGCCAACATCCTAGGCCTGCCCCGTACACCGCAACATGAAATTTTCCGGATCGACAGCGCCGGTTCAGTATCGCCTGACCGCCAGACAAGGACATCACCATGCAATTCCTCCCCCTCACTAACGCCAGCCCCGCCATCCAGGCGCATGTGCGTACCCTGCGCAATCAGCAAGACGTGCGCAAGTTCATGTACACCTCCCATGAAATCAGCGAACAGCAACACGCGAACTGGTTGGCGTCCTTGCAGGGCAATTCACGGCAGCAAGTGTTTGTAGTGATCAAGGATCAGCAAGCGGTCGGGATCGTCTCGTTGAACGCGATCAACGCTGCGCAGAAAACCGCAGATTGGGCGTTTTATCTGGACGTTGGCTTGCAGGGCAAGGGCTTGGGCAGCGTGGTCGAGTTCTGGATGCTCGATTACGCGTTTGATGTGGCGGGGCTGGAAAAGCTGAATTGCGAAGTACTGGCGATGAATTCAGCGGTAGTGAAGATGCACCAGAAGTTCGGGTTTGAGATTGAAGGTGTGAGGCGGCAGAACGTGGTGAAGGATGCCGTTAGGATTGATGTGGTTTTGTTGGGGATAACCAAGGCTGAGTGGCAGAACAAGCGACCTGCGCTGGCCGCCGTTATCGAGCGGATCAGTGCGAGCTGAACGAGATCATCTCTCCAGCCACGCACCTTTGGTGATCTGCGCCAGCGATTTGAAAGCAGGCTTTGCGAACCAGAAACCCTGCATCAGATAAATGCCGCAATCGGCGAGAAAGTCTCTTTCCTGGGCATCTTCAATGCCCTCGGCGATAACTTCGACGCCCAACTCTCTGCACATGTTCACGACATTACGCACGATGGTCTGGCGCACACGATCAAGGTGAATATCCCGGACCAGCGCCATGTCCAGCTTGATCAAATCCGGCTGAAAATCCGCCAACAGGTTAAGGCCGGAATAGCCTGCGCCAAAGTCGTCGATTGCCGTCTTGAAACCAAACTCACGGTACTCACGCAGAATGTTCGTCAGATGGCTGTTCTTTTCAACGTGCTCGCCCTCAACCGCCTCGAAGATCAGGCGATCCAGCGGGAACCCGTGAGCGCGCGCTGCTTCAAGCGTGCTGCGAATGCACAATTCCGGACGGTAAACGGCATTCGGCAAAAAGTTGATCGAGAGGTACTCGGTCATACCTAACTGAGCCGCCGTGGAAATCGCCCGCACACGACACAGTTGATCAAATCGATATCGGTTTTGATCGTCCACCTGCTCCAGGACTGACAAAGCACCTTCGCCATTCACGCCGCGAACCAAGGCCTCATGGGCAAAGGTCGTTTGATCGCGCAGATCCACAATCGGCTGAAACGCGAAAGCGAAATCCAGATCCGGCGCGCCTTTGTTTTTACAGCCCTGGCAGCCTCCGGGAGAGGCGGATGATTTTGGAAATTCGGTCATGAAGCCCCCTGATAACGGGTTGTAAACGTCCATGTGATCAATAAGTAGCTGTTCGGTTATGTGCTACCCAGCCATAACTGTAGCCCAACGGCGCCTGAATATATTGAAGGCGCCGTGGGCTCATCGTTCACAAAATCAAGTGCGGAAATGCGCGGTCATTCGCTGCAAGTCCTGCCCCAGCGACGCCAACTCAATCGTCGCCGCTGCACTCTCTTCGCTGGCAACCGCCGACTGGTCGGCCACATCACGCACACTGACGATGCTGCGATTGATCTCGTCGGCCACCGCACTTTGCTGCTCGGCCGCGGCCGAGATCTGCAAGCTCATTTCCTGGATCGTGCCGATGGACTGATTGATCTCGGTAATCGCCAGCTCGGCCTTCTGCGCCAACACCACCGTATCGAGGGTGCGCTCGCGGCTGGAAGCCATCAGCGTCGAGGCCGCTTGCGTGCCCTGTTGCAGGGTGACGATCAGCGCTTCGATTTCCTTGGTCGAGTCCTGTGTCCGCTGCGCCAGCGAACGTACTTCGTCTGCCACCACGGCGAAACCACGGCCCTGCTCGCCCGCCCGCGCCGCTTCGATGGCGGCGTTCAACGCGAGCAAATTGGTCTGCTCCGCGACGGCTTTGATCACATCGATCACTTTGCCGATCTGCTCACTGTCCTGAGACAGCACGTTCATCGCACCACCCAACTCTTCAATGGCCACAGCGAGCTCGCTGATCTGCACCGTCGCCTGCTTGACCACCGTACTGCCGTGACGCGCCTGCTGATCGGCCAAGGTCGCGGCAGCCGAGGCGTCTGTCGTGTTACGGGCAACTTCCTGCACCGTCGAAGCCATTTCGTGCATCGCCGTGGCGACTTGATCCACTTCACTTTTCTGCTGACGAACACCCGCGCTGGTCTGCTCGCTCATGGCCGAGAGTTTTTCCGCTGAGGTGGAAATATGCGTGACGCCATTGCCGATACCTTGCACCAGCGTATTCAGGTTCTGCGCCATGTCCTGCATCGCGTTTTGCAGATCGCCCAACTCATCTTTGCGCGCCGATTTGGCCTGAACCGTCAGATCGCCTTTGGCAATACGACGAGCCAGATCAACCGTCAGCGCCAGCGGTAAAGTGATCTGCCGCGAGATGACCACCGAAGCAAACAGCCCGACCACCAGCGCCAACACGGTCAACACCGCCATCTGAATAAAGGCTGAGCGCTGATCTTCACGCGCCAGGCGCTGCTGGGTGTCCATCAGGCCGTTCATGATGCTGTCCATCGCCTTGCTTTCCTGGTCGACCTGCTGGCGCATGCTCTGCTTCTGCTCAAACAGCCCGGCCACTTCCACCAAGACTTCGCGATAACGACGCATCCCGGCGTGCGCTTCTTCCAGTTGACTCGACAGGGTCGCCGGCAGGCTGGTACGCGCCTTGGTGATATCACTCAGAAACGTGTCGATGGTCTGCATCAGCACGATTTTGTTCGCGTCGTTGGGTACCGCAATGTAACGACGCAACATCAGGCGAAACGTGGTCATGCCGTTGCGCAAGTCAGCCACCGTGCGCAGCTCCCGCACGCGCTCGCCATCGGCAGACGCCAGGGCATTGGTTGTGGTGCTCTCAAGCATGCCGGCAAAGGTCTGCGCGTACTTGTCCGACAGCGCACCCAGCGGTTTCAGGGCATCCGTCGTCGACTTATCGGCATCAATCAGCCGCTTTACCTTCTGATCGTAGGCAACAATCGTGGCTTGCAACGCCTTCAAGGCTTGCTGGTTTTCAGCGCGCGTCAACGTGTCCAGCGCCTTGCTCACAAGGCCCTGCAAGACATTCAACTGAGCGTGATAAGAATCGACGAAGGCCGCGTCAGCAGCGGCTTCGTACTGTTTCTCGGACAGACGCATATTTTGCGTAGCGTCATTCAACGTGCCGATCAGCCGCGTCGTACTCAAGCGATCAACCAGCACGCTGTTGCTGTTATAGCCAATGAAAGCAACCGCCAAAACAGCCAGCAACAGAATGCCGAAACCGGTTCCCAGCTTGCGGGAAACTTTGATATCACCCAGGAAATTCGATGCAACTGCCATATTCAGCCTCAAACGCCCTGACGCGAAACGCCAGGCACAAAAAATAGATCTTCGGCAACCGCAGTCACCGTCCAGACATTCGGGGGTCGTCATCCAAGGCGTGTTACGGGACGCTCCAGCTGTCCCGGAAATGCAAAATGCGATGCTGTTGATGCGTCAAGAAAACCCGACACAAGCATCGGCAGACAAAACCATCACGTCGCAAACAGGGCGTCTGCACGCAAGATTTATCGATTCAGCAAAAGGTATCTGGAAGGGATGCTATAAACTTTAGGAAAACTTGTACAACTTTTTATTTTTGTACAATGGTTGAACTTTTAGAGTCGCGTGATGACGCATTGCCATCACGAATTGTGGCACATCGCTACTGGCCCAAAAAGACGCTGAAAATACCGATTCAGAACCCCGCCCCTCTGCGGCAACGGCCTGCCGCACGCCGCAGAGGGACACGGGTTTTACGGCTTGATTTCGACGTGATCCAACGCCTGATTCACCGCCAACTCACCCAACATCACCACCTGCGCAATGCCTAGCGCGGTTTTGCGGTTCGAGGGATCAAGCAGCGCGGCGAAGTTGTTGAGCAACTCGGAGGCCGAACTCAGGGTTTCACTGGCGTTGGCCAGCAGGGATTCGGTGTCGTACTTCGGATTGGCGAAGTACATGCGTTCGGGCTCGTTGGTGCTGGCCATGATCTGGCTGGCGGGAAGGAGATAGTGATCAAGCGCACGCTCGGCGGCTTCGTGGAGCTTTTTGGAATGGGGGGATTCGTAGGGGGATGCAGGGTCAGTTTCTGGCGGGTTGGGTGTTGGTTTGAACATGGTGTAACTCCTGACGGATTAACGAAAAGGAGCCATCACTCTCGCTACCAAACGAAGGGTGGAGGCCATACGCAGGTTGGTAGACCGGTCGTCAGGAACCCCGGCGCATCCGAAGATGCCCCGCGCATGACCACCATAAAACGAAGACGAGAAACGCCCTCGAAAGACAGTAGTCTTGTGCTTCTGACGGAGACGGGCTACCAAACCCGATCACTGGTTTTCAGTGACCCAGGAACGATAGAACCCGCGAGCTAGAGGCACAAGCCGGCGGATTCTGTCTTAGGTGTAGGGGGAGGCGCAAGGTTGTGTAGGGCTAGGGTTGTGCCAGCGAGATTCATTTAAACAAGCGCGAGCATTGCTGTTTAGATTGACGAAAAACGTCGAGTGCATCGCCGCCAGTCACTGACCAAAGCAAGTCTGATACAGTCGGCAGCGGTTAATTCGATGACAGGGAGTCAAACATGGCGAAGCCAGCCGCACGTATCACATTGAAACCCCGGCCCCTCATGTACGACCAGAATTCAAAGTCGTTGCCGGCGTTTCCGCGATGAAAATGACCAACGCTAATTTGAATCGCACAATGACTGCAAAAGATCGATATGACATCTACTGGGCATTGTCCGATGCGTTTGTCGACAATGAGGTGGACTACGAATCTATCGCCCGACAGACCGAAGATTACGACCCGCTAGAGATAAAACGAATGCTCTACGAGGAAGTCGCACCTGTCTGCCACACGAATTTTGACTGCGTGATTCCAATCATCTGGTCTGCATTTAACCGAGAGCAATTAAATTCTGACATCGCGCAAATGTTGGAAGCCCGAGCTAGTAGTCGCTTTCGACGCCAGAGAGACAAACTGTTAATCCGTTGGCTTGAGTTCCGATACAAATACATCTGGAGAGAGATCTCCGCGCACTATCGAAAATGAATTGTTTTAGGCACGATCCGATGTAGACCACGATAGTCAGACGATCAGTGTCATTGCTACCAGCTAACGAGGCAGCATGGTCTCGCTACCTAAGGATCTTTCCTACGTTGTTCTCACTCCGCATTCCCCCCCTAACTGCATGCTCGAAAAAATCGTAATCCATCAGAAATGGATCGTTCTCAGGGCACTATCGTGGGTCGACATGTTGAGCGGCCGAGAACCTTCAACGATCGATAACGCCCCACCCAATCGGACCTATATTTGCCAGCTACACTCACCGAGCGAATCAGTCAAAGCGTCATCGAGTATTCATGAGGCATTCACACAGGATAAAAAAACGCTTCTTGCCATAGCGCACCTCCTGGGCGCACTGCTAGCTACGATCGCGCTTGGTGTGGTAACACTCCGCCGAAAACTGAAAGGCGAAATAAAAACAAAGCTCAACATATAGAACAGATAAAACCTATGATCTCTCAATTTAAAAAAAAAGCATATCTTTACGAACCATCAATTTCCCCTGCGAGCGCTCACTATGCTTACAAATAAAATCTGGTCGAGCGACATAAAAGGATATGTTACCGACACGGATAATGAGACGCACCTAAGACTCCGAAAGCTAAACCTTCTTATAGGCCCAAACAACAGCGGAAAAAGCAGACTTCTCCGAACGTTATTCTCAACCCAACAAAAAAATCTTAGCTTTGGGTTTACTGATGAATTCCAAGACGCATGCAATCAACTTGGTGATATTTTTAAAATCATATCTAGAGGAAGGCAAATCATTGATTTCAACAGCTCCCAATTTATGGAAGTTTACTTTGGACAATGCAAAAGCGGCGATCAAATAAAATCCATAATCGATAGCTTTACGAAATTAATCCAAGACGCCGCTAAAACCAACTTATATTATAGCGGCGGAATGGATCTGAGCGACTTCTCTGAATTACAAGACCTAGTACAAACACAATACCCTGTTACAGAAATCAATAAAATCACCAAATTAATCCACTTAACAACAGAAACCAAAAGGCATTACATCCCTATACTTCGAGGGATGAGACCATTAGGCGACAGCACAGACCTTTATCTGGAAAGAACGTACAAGGACTACTTCTCGAAGCATCAAAAAGACGCATTAAAAATCGTAACAGGTTTTGATCTGTACAATTTACTAGCGCGCTTTCTATTAGGGCAACCTGAAGAACGTGAACGTATCCGGGAATATGAAAGAATATTAGGAAACGAGTTTTTTGGAGGAAGAGAAATAACATTAATCCCTCAGTACAACAAAGACACAGTAGCAGTTAAAATCGGAACCGACGACCAATTCCCCATATATGATTTGGGTGATGGACTGCAACAAGTTATCATAATAACTTCTGCTGCATATTTAGAACAAGATCCATCTATATTTTTTATAGAGGAACCAGAGGCATGTCTACATCCTGGGCTTCTTAGAAAGGTTGCGCTCTTCTTGCTTAACCACACCTCCCATCAATATCTAGCTACAACCCACTCAAACCATTTGCTTGATCTCGCTGAAAACATAAAAGACGTATTGGTTCACAAGGTTTCTAAGATTGATGGTGAAGATGGTTCAACCTTCGAAATACGGGAGTGCACGAGAGATAGAGAACTATTAGGTGATCTTGGTGTATTGGCCTCGTCGGTTTACCTGGCAAACTCTACAATTTGGGTTGAAGGAATAACTGACAGACTGTACCTAAAAGCATTCATGAGGAAATATTTAGAGACTTTGGACGATTCAGTTTTCAAAGTTAAACTTGAAGGTTTACTAGAAAACTTTCACTATACATTTGTGGAGTACCAAGGCGGCACACTTGGCCATTGGGGCTTTGATGATGGCGACACAACCGAACGGTTAAACGCCTCAAAACTTTGCGCAGCGGCTTTCCTTATCGCAGACGGAGACATCTCAGACAAAGGCGGCCGGTTTGAAATATTGAGCAATGAGTTGGAAGATCGTTTTCACCTGTTGCCAAGCAAGGAAATAGAAAACTTGCTACCTCTGAACGTCATCGAAGAAACCGCCAAAAGAATATTCCAGCGTAAAAAAGGAAAGACCACGGCCGGACTTAATATCGATCATATAAGCAAAATATTGGGAAAACCGGTTTCAGCGTCGAAATATGGTATTGGCTACCACCTTGACAAGTGCTTTGGTTTAGAAGGCAAAGGAAAATCGAAATCTCGCGTTTTCGCCGACGAAAGTGGAACTATAAGTGACAAAGTAAAATTCTGCAGAGAATCTATTGAGGTAATGAACTCGTTAGATTGGGAGTTACCTGATTCAGTTGGAAAATTATGCGAAAAAATTTATGCTCACATTATGAAGCTAAATCATTGAGGTTTAGTTTTACCGATGATCGGCTGTTTAGGTGCAGCTGCCATCGACGCAATATGCTGATAGGATTAATTACGCGGTTGTTATTGCAAACCCATACGGAAGTCAGACCGCGTGAGACATTTTGAAAAAAAGGGACGGCAAATAGAAATTAGAAATGGGACAGATTTATTTTCCGAAACAGCGAAAAAATAAATCTGTCCCTATTTGGTTGTGAGGCAGCCATACCTGATGCAACGCTAATCGCTCAGAATTGTCGGCTCGCACAGCCTGCTGAAGCAGGTATGCGCACATGTCGGGGTATACAGCTAATGCAATGACTGACGTATTCGGTTTGACGCTTCTGCTCCCTGAAGCCGGTGACGCATTTATGCTCAATAACATTTCGATTTGGATGCAACCGGTAGCTATCGCTTCAAATGCGGTCCAACGGGAGATGCCATGATGAATACACTGTCTTTACTTATGGCCCAGTACGACGGCCAAGCCGTAATTCCCTTAAACCGCATTTGCGAAGACTACATACACTCAACCGTGGAGAAATTCGAACTTAAGTGCCTATCAGGAGAAATCGACAACACCAATTGTCCGACTCGGCGCCAACAGCCAAAAAGCAGCACTGGGAGTTCATCTAAAGGACTTTGCCGACTATATCGACAAGCAGCGAGACAAAGCAATATTGGAACTGGATAAACTTTTGAGCAGGGCTGCGTAATCACAAGGGCCGGCGGACAACTATCATCATACCCAACTCACTCATTCCGAAAAAATTAATTATGCAAAATAGTCAACAACCGTGAATACCCACCCACTACACCTCCAGCAGAATATAGCTCTTTATCAACTTTTAGTCTTCGCCCTTTAATTACCAGGTCTACATGATTTTTCTCTAAAAGTGCTAACACCTCATCTGAAACATCGGTAAACACGACTCTCAAAAGGCTACCAGCAGTCTCTAAAAATGAGCATTCAGCCTTTTCTACATCACACGAATCATTGACGTTCAACTTTAGTTTTAATATGCGAACCACGCCTTCATCGCCCTCTAGATAATAGGCCAGATTTGAAGAGCGTGAAGCTTCGCCAACCTCAACCATGCTTGAGCTCGCAAACCATTCTTCGACGCCGAACAGTGGTTTATACTGACCTACAACTAATCCAAAGCCATGCAAATACCTACGAGCTTCGTTAACAGGCCAACCATCCTGACTTGAGACTGGCAACGGATTTAACTCTCGTTTGTGACGAAACTTGAGGGAAATTATTGAAGACTTTACCTCTGCTTGCGTAGTAAGCGGGCACAAGTGAAGCTCACTAGCCCATGTGCGCATAAGGCTAGTGTTCATTCTGAAGCGAAGAATCATTTGCCATTTAGCATACCTTGCGAGCTGTCCGTCCATGGTAAGCCTCAGACGGACGAAGACGGTTTCATAAACGATGTAGATGCTGTAAACATACACGAATGGAAGAAACAGCAATGTCAAAATAACCGGACCTATGAAATCTTTGAAATTTTTCGCCGTTGCGAAAGATCCAAAATCGTCAAAAATCTTGTAAACCGAATAACTTAGTAGCACCAATCCAGAACCTACAAGCACTCCAAACAGAAATCTACTCGCGGGCTCATTCTTTTTATCCAACTGTGATACCGCACTCAGCGCACTCAAAAAAGCCAAGACAGGTACCAGCAACATCTCTATCCAGAAATCAAACGTATACAGCCCCGTAATAAAAACAACAATTGCTGTAACCTTAACAGAGTCACTTGTCACCCTACCAAAAAAAGACTTATCGTCACTAATCTTAGTCAACTCGAACAACGAAATAAAGCTAAATGCTATGCCCCACACCAAGACAGTTTTAAAGTTTTCATAGCCCCACAACCCAACTTTATATAGACATATTACACACAGCGATATCCAAAGAGCAGAAAGAACTAAAAAGACGATAATTTTACGATTAATAAACGCTTTCAACAAAGGAAGATATGAACCACGCACGCCCTTGTACTTATAACCACAAACCATAAAAAAACCTACAACCCAGATCAGCATGGCCATCTCTCTACTATTCACATCCACACTTACACCCCCTGTTTATTTTGTATTTACTTGTTTAAGTGTATCCCGATATGTAGAAAACAATTCCAGGATTTGTATTTAGCACCATGCCCCCGCAGATGAGTGTAGCGCCTCAACGAGTTCCAATCCCTGCGCCCTAACACACTCGACACTCTGGGGATATCCCAGTCCATCTCAAACAGCCGGCTCATACCTTCATGCCGCAGGTCATGAAAATGCAAATCCTCTATTCCCAGCAGCGGGCATGTCCGTGTAAAAAAGGCAGACACCGACTTAGCGTTGCAAGGAAAATGCGGACAGATTTATTTACAGCTGTACCACGCTCTTCGCTTGCATGTGTAAAAGCCCTCCCTCCACTTATAGACTTCCCCAACGCTCCCCTCCTTGATCCTGATAAACTCCCCCACCTCCCAGCCCCACCCAATCCAGAACCGCCAATGTCCCCTATCACCGCCACACCCGCCCCACTCTCCCGCCGCTTCTCCGTCGCCCCAATGATGGATTGGACTGACCGCCATTGCCGTTTCTTCCTACGCCTCCTGTCGAAGAATGCTCTGCTCTACACCGAAATGGTCACCACCGGCGCGCTGCTCAACGGCGATCACGAACGTTTCCTCCGTCACAACGAAGCCGAGCACCCTCTCGCCTTGCAGCTAGGCGGTAGCGTTCCGCTGGATCTGGCCGCCTGCGCGCGTATGGCTCAGGAGCACGGTTACGACGAGGTGAACCTTAACGTCGGCTGCCCAAGCGATCGAGTGCAGAACAACATGATCGGCGCGTGCCTGATGGGTCACCCGCAGTTGGTAGCGGATTGTGTGAAGGCGATGCGCGATGCGGTGTCGATTCCGGTGACGGTGAAGCATCGGATCGGGATTAATGGGCGGGACAGTTACGAGCAGTTGTGTGATTTCGTCGGGACGGTGCGGGATGCGGGGTGTACCAGTTTTACGGTGCATGCGCGGATTGCGATTCTGGAGGGGTTGTCGCCGAAGGAGAATCGCGACATTCCGCCGTTGCGTTATGACGTTGCTGCGCAGCTGAAGGCGGATTTTCCGGAGTTGGAGATTGTGCTGAACGGCGGGATCAAGACGATGGAGGCCTGCCATGAGCATTTGCAGACTTTTGACGGTGTGATGCTGGGGCGTGAGGCTTATCACAATCCGTATCTGCTGGCGGAGGTGGATCAGCAGTTGTTCGGCAGTTCGGCGCCGGTGATCAGTCGGGCCGAGGCGTTGGCGCAGTTGCGGCCTTATATTGCCGAGCATTTGCTGGCCGGTGGGTCGATGCATCACATCACGCGGCATGTGCTGGGCCTGGGCACCGGGTTTCCGGGGGCGCGTAAATTCCGCCAGTTGTTGTCGGTGGATATTCACAAGGCCAAGGATCCGCTGGCGTTGCTGGATCAGGCGGCGGAGTTGTTGGCGGGGCGTTGATCGATGCGTTGGATGTGCGGGCAACGAATGAGCGTTGCCCGGAGTGTTGTTGTACTGACAGGACGTCTTCAGGTTATGCCCGCGTTTAGCCGTGTTTTATTCAAGCGATTCACCCTCCTCGCTTTACTCTCGACTCTTTATGCCAACGCCTACGCATCCTGCGATTTTGCGAAGGGCTGCGGTGATGGAGAAGATGGCCCTTTTCAATCTACGCAGATGTCTGGCTTTCTGGTTTTCACCGGGACGCTGGTTTCGTTTGATGGGACGTCGAACGTTTCCGGACTGAATAAACGTGTTTATTCGGTAGAAGAAATCGAAGCAGCGCGCTATTACCTCGCCAGCGACGGCATGCTGCAAGCCGCGTATTTCACCTCGGCCTTGCAGCGCTTCCGCCAGGAATCCCCCGACAGCGAGTTAAACGACCTCGCCGTCGCCGCGTTGATCAGCAGTCAGTAATCAGCCTGCCGCCGCTGCTGTCCAGTTGACCCAGCCAAACTGCCACGTTGCCAGAATCAGCAAGCCAAACGCGATCCGATACCAGGCGAACGCGGCGTAGCTGTGGTTGGCGATGAACTTGAGCAGGCCGCGCACGGCGATCATGGCGAAGATGAACGCCGTAACGAAACCAAGTGCAAAGACTGGCAGGTCGCTTTGTTCAAACAGGTCTCGGTATTTGTAGCCTGAGTACACGGCGGCGCCGACCATGGTCGGCATGGCGAGGAAGAACGAGAACTCGGTAGCGGCTTTGCGCGAGAGGCCGAACAGCAGGCCACCGATGATGGTCGAGCCGGAGCGCGAAGTGCCCGGAATCATCGCCAGGCATTGTACGAAACCGATCTTCAACGCGTCAGACCAGCGCATGTCGTCGACATGATCGACGCTCACTACGTGGCTGCGCTGTTCCGCCCACAACATCACGATGCCACCGACGACCAGAGCGACGGCCACGGTGATCGGGTTGAACAGGTATTCATGGATCGCATCAGCGAACAGCACGCCCAAAACCACGGCCGGAAGAAAGGCGATCAACAGGTTGAGGGTGAAGCGTTGTGCGTTGCGTTCGGTGGGCAGGCCTTTGACGATTTCGAAGATTTTCGGCCGGAACTCCCAGACCACGGCAAGAATGGCGCCGAGCTGAATAATGATGTTGAACGCCATGGCGCGTTCACCGCCGAATTCCAGCAAGTCGGCGACGATAATCTGGTGGCCCGTACTTGAGATGGGCAGGAACTCGGTCAGGCCTTCTACCGCGCCTAAAATCAACACCTGGAAAAAAGTCCAGAAATCCATTAATCCTCCGTCAGAGCGCTCATCGCGAGCGGCCCGTTAAACTGCACTCAGGAATTGAGTATCTGAAATGAAACAATCGGTATATCGACACCCGTTGCCTGACTAGGCGACGCAGAATATGTCTTATCAAAAGACACACTCAAGCCATGTTAGTAATCGTCCGCCTACGAACTACTCGGGAAATATTTAGGCCTTTATATAGAAAAAAGTTGCGTGCCCAATAAAGTGTGATCAATATCACATTCTCTTGGATGGCCAGACAGTGGCCAAAGGACATAAACAAAGCTGTCGCATTGAGTTCAAAATAGTGGCACAATTCCATATTGCCACCATCTAACGACTAGTTCACACTCCCGAAAAAATCAACTAAAAGCCTGAAAAGCTTAATTATTGTTAGAAAACTCGGGAGCCACGTCTAAAAACTGGTCGAATGTTACCAATTGTCAGTCACAGATGAGAACCGGTGCTTTAACATCCCGATGTCAGCACCTAATTCGAGTCAATGCATGATGCTCTCAGGGAACTTGGCGACTAGAAGTCCGCGCCCGACAAACGACGAACCCGGTGTTCTTACTCTGGGCCGTACCCGTGGCGTGGCCGAACATTTTAGAGCGCTACTCGCCAAGCACGTCCGCACCGACATGGCGCTTGATGCCAATTCGTACACTAGCTCATATAAGCAGAATGAACTCTCTGGTTCATATCGAGCCATCTTCATTGTCATCGACAGCCCGCAAGCCCTTGAAGACAATCTTGCGCTGGTGGAGAACCTGCGCACCGATAACTTGAAGCCCATCATTTGTGCGGTCATCACTGGTCGCGGCGCCTTCAACAAGATCAAGTATTTTCTTGCCGGGGCGGACTTCTGTATCAAGCTCAATACCCTTTCCGACGAAGGTGCCGAGTTGCTTGCCGAGTTCTTCAACAGTGAAGAATGGCAAAGAGATATCAATCTGACGCTCGACCCTACTCGTATCTGTCTGATGAGCACCAGCAAGAAGCTGGATATCTCTTTCGCTGAAATGAAGATCCTGGAAGCGTTTGCGCAAACCGGCAACCACATCCTCAGCCATGATGAAATTGCCAACATCATGGGGCTCAATACCAATTTCTACGACCCAAGGGCGCTGGAGAAATCAATCAGCCGCTTGCGTGGAAAAATCAAGGACATGTATGGTACAAACGCGATTCAGAGTATCCGCGGCTATGGCTATCGCCTGATGCGCGGCCTGATATCGACTGCCTGACTCAAGGGCAGCCACCCTTTTGCATGCTTACGAAGGATCGTCTGATGCAGCCATATAGCTCTAGTTGTACTTCACGCCTACTAATAACAAAGCGATTGAATGAGCGCGCCAACATAACAATAAACTTAACAACATAGCAGCAGAACGAGTGGAACTTATCGAGGGCCATTTTCGGGCCCAGACCCTGCCTGTCGATTACTTCCGAGGAAGTCATTGCTCGCCTGCCGATTTACCTTTTAGCCAATTTTGGTACGCAGTTAAGGAGAGAGACATGGAAACTAGTACAACCCTCCCCAGAAAATATTTTGTCGTCGTGACTCACAGTACAACGTCGCAGCGTGAGCTTGAGAGCATTCTGTCCAGCGAACGATTCAATTCGTTTGGTACGTCTCAGGCGCAAATGTTTATTGAAGGTGCTACTTCGCCCTCTTCCGCCCCCGTGCTGATGGAGTTCACTTACCCAGGCAGCACCCGTAAAAATGTCGCTCGCACAATTGAACATGACACCCAGCGCATATTGGCCACGCTTGAGTCTGAATGGCTGGCCGCTCAATCGGCGAATCCATTTCACAGTACTCCGGCAATAACCGCTGAAGCCGGCAACCCGCCTCCCGCTCTCGACAGTGCTGCTCCTTACACTGAGACCTGGCACCTCGACAATGATCAAGGCGCATTGATCAAAGAAGACGTAGAGATCAGTCTCACCGGGCTCGAAACTGCACTGGTCAGAAAAATGCTGCACCACGAAGAGCGAGTTGTCAGCCGCGATGAACTGATCCTCAGTATCGGCCGAGAGCCGGAGCAATATCGTGGGCTGGAGATGTGCCTGAGTCGCCTGCAAGACAAATTCAAAAGCGCCAGTAAGGGTGAGCGACTGTTCCGCGCTGTAAGAAACCGCGGCTACTGCCTCATTCAAGAAATCGTGGCTTAAAGACAGCGATATCTGCGAACACATCAAACAGAAAACAGTGCGACTACAAAAACAACAAGAGCACTCTGTTTGGCTTCACCTCCCTTGATGAATAAAATCCCTGCCTCCACCCCTCAAACAGTAACAAATACCCCTTCGATTATTCACCCCCTTCTCTGCGACCTTTTCTAACACCCTTATATTTAATTATTAAAAAGTTGGCATTGTGCCATCTTGTTAGAACTCGTCAGACACCATTCCCGGCAATAACTTAGTCTATTGACTGACGACAGTTCGGCATATCGGCGTTGTTACCTCAGGACACTCGTTAAAACAAAAATAATAACTCTGACTAACAACTCGGCTTTCAACTGTTGAAACCTGAATGGACGTCTTTTGGGGATATCGTATGGATCTTTCTCTCAGTATCAATCGAAGCACGGGCCTCAAGGGACTGACCTTTTGGGGCCAATGGGCGCTGGCACAGGGATTTATCGTTGCTCTGTTGTTTGTACTGGCCGAGCAACACACCGGTACGGTCGCGTTCTACTACCGAATGTGCGCAACGCTGGCGGTACTGGCTTCGGTGCCGGCTTATACGTTCAGTGGTGTGTATCGCAAACGCGATAACTATCTGACTGGGTTGGGTCGCCTGTTTATGGGCTGGTCCATGACCATGGCGGCGCTGGCGTGCATCGCGTTTATCTGCAAGGCCGATGAGCTGTTTTCCCGACAGGTGATTCTCAGCTGGGCGGTGTATGGCTTCCTCGGACAGGCGCTGTTGTATGCACCGTTGCATGCGTTTTCGAAGTTCTATCAGCGTTCACGCAAAAGCGAGCACAAGACCCTGATCGTTGGTACGGGTGAGCTGGCGCTGGGTCTGGCGAAGAAGCTGAGCCAGATCGAGAACCTGCCACTGGTAGGTTTGATCAGTAACGGTACCGTGCCTGCGCTGGAGTCGGATGCCCCGCGCATCGTCGGTGCTCAGGAACAGTTGCTTGAGCTGATCAAGGCCCACGACATCCGCCGGTTGTACATCACCCTGCCGCTGTCGGAAGCGGCGAAAATCGAAGCGATGTATGTCGATTTGCTCGGTGCCAACGTCGATGTGGTGTGGGTGCCGGACTTGAACAGCCTGACGCTGCTCAATCACTCGGTTAAAGTCGTGGACGGCCTGCCGGCGATCTACCTGAATGAAAGCCCGCTGACCAGTCGCCCGACCGCTGCCCTGAGCAAAAGCCTGGTGGAGAAAGCCGTGGCACTGCTGGCGATCATTGTGTTGAGTCCGGTGTTGGCGATCATTGCCCTGGCGGTGAAGATCAACTCGCCGGGCCCGGTGTTCTTCAAGCAGGATCGCCACGGCTGGAACGGCAAGGTGATTCAGGTCTGGAAGTTCCGCTCGATGCGTGTGCACGATGACAAAGACGTCAAACAGGCCAGCCGCAACGACTCGCGCATCACCCCCGTTGGCCGCTTCATCCGCCGCACTTCGCTGGATGAGTTGCCGCAACTGTTCAACGTGCTGCAAGGGCACATGGCATTGGTTGGCCCACGTCCGCATGCTGTCGCGCACAACCATTTCTACTCGGGGAAAATCCTCGCTTACATGGCGCGTCACCGGATTAAACCGGGCATTACCGGGCTGGCTCAAATCAGTGGCTGCCGTGGTGAGACGGACACCCTCGACAAGATGCAGAAACGTGTCGAGATTGACCTGCAGTACATCAACAGCTGGTCGCTGTGGCTGGACTTGAAGATCCTGGTGAAGACACCGTTTACGTTGCTGTCGAAGGATATTTACTGAGGTTCAGCATTACGCAAGGCAACACCGCAAGGGGACGAAAGTCCCCTTTTTTGTGCCCGGGATTTGGGGCCGCCAAAGATCCCTGTGGGAGTGAGCATGCCCGCGATAGCGGTGAGTCAGTCAATGATGATTTCGAATGTGCCGACGCTATCGCGAGCAGGCTCGCTCCTACAGGGGATCGCGTGTTGGCCAGGATCCGGGGTTCGTCACATGACCCATGTAGGAGCTGCGGCACGCTGCGATCTTTTGATCTTCAAGGATCAGGATCAAAAAATCGCAGCGTGCCGCAGCGCCTACAGGGATAGCGTCGGCTTGAACGTCGATCGATCAGCCGTTACTCGGTGATTTTCTCGAAGTTGCGATAGAACATGTCGTCATCGCGGCTATCGGTCATCGAGTGCAGTTGGTAACCGCGATTGAGCCGCGCACCACCGTCACGGGTCAGTGGCGCCCACACTAGGTTGGCGCGGCGCATGGTCGACATGCTCATCATCTCGTCGAACGGGATCGACAGATAGAGACCTTTGTCGAAGCTACCTTCCCCGTACTCGGCACTGCTGGCTGTGGTGATGGTGGCCCAGGCGCCGAAGCGCACGCCGTTGGAGAACTCGCGGGAGATGTCCAGCGTGCCGCCCCAGTCACCGGCCAGATACCGGCCGACGCTAATGGCCGCGAGCGTGTCGTAAGGCAAATCCGTGTAGCCAGTGATGTGCCCGGTGACCACAGAGTAATCACGCAGACCAAAGCCCTGATCAAACTCACGCTGACGCACGTAATTCAGATCCGCGCCCACCGACCAGCGCTCACCGGTCGGACGAAACAGCACCTCGCCCCCTACCCCGGCAAACATCGACTCCAGATAACCGCCATAAACCATGCCATACCAGTCTTTATCCAGTTGCTCGGTATGGCTGAGCTGGAACATCGGCATGGTCACCTCGGATTCGGTCAGGTACTGACGCAAATCCGTACGCACGCGCGGCAAGCCGCTGGGTGCATCGTAGGTGAACTTGTCGAAGTTGTTGATCAGGTTGGCGCTGAGCAATCCGCTCCACCAGGTGTTGCGGTTGAAGCGATATTCGGCGTCCGCGTCGGCACTCAATTGATAGAGAAAGCCATCCGGGCCGCCGACGTTCTGTTTGAAGCCCAGGCCGACGCCATAACTGAAATGCTGCGGCGCTTCGGTGTAGAGGGTTTTCTCGTTGTGCGGCATCGCCGGATTGATCTCGGTGGTGCGGTGCAGCGACAGCAGCGGTTCCTCGTTGTTGATCACTTCGCGGAAGGTCTGGCGCGGCACGCTGGTTTCTTCCAGTGGCAAGTCGTAGCGCTTGTTGACCATGGTGAACCAGTTAATGTCGTCGTTGACGCTGTTATCCAGAATCCGGCTCGCACGGCCGACAGCTTTGGACGAATGGAAGTAACGCTGCTGCTCGCCATACACGATCAACTCGGAATCGCGCTGGGTGATGCGCTCGACCTTGTACCCGGCGTTCTGCTGCAAACGCTGGGAGACGTTGGCCCAGTCGACCTGCTCCATCGACGTGGTCGGCATCTTCGCCGGCAACGGTTCGGGGGTTGGGTCGTAGGTCTTGGCGGGTGCCTTGCGGGTGGCGAAATTGGTGTGGAACGTGATGCCGAACATCGCCGTATTGCCGCGCTCCCACGCTGCGCTGACATCGACGGAGTCCGCCACTTTGAACACCGCGCCGAAGTTGATCGGCGAGTCCTGGTTGATGATGTTGTCCTTCGGCTCGTGCTTGTAGTCGTTGCCTTCGTATTCGAGTTTCAGGCTGAGCCGATCCCAGGGCGTCTGGTAACTCACGCCACCGAAAAACGAAGGCTTGCCGCGAAAGTACGAACCCGAGTTGACGTCACCGGTGCCTTCGAGGGCGGGCCGGGTATCGAAGCGATCGCTGGCATAGCCCAACGGGTTGTCGATGTCGCCGCGATTGCCCAGATAACCCCAGGCAATGCCGGCGCTGAAATCAAAATTGTCGAAGCGCTTGTTGGCGACAAAGAACTCACTGGAGAACAAACCCGTACCACCGATATCTCGGAAGCCCAGGGCTACATCGGGCAGCCAGTGGCTCTCCTGCCACAGCCGGACTTTGGCGTCGACCGCCTTATCCTTATAGCTTTGACTGCCGCTGAGGGCCTCGGAGCCGTACGGCCGGTTGGTGATCGCGGTGTAACGAAAGGAACCTTCGAGCCAGTCCAGCGGCTGCAGCGATACGCTGTAGCGACTGTAAGGCTCGGTGCGGTTGGCGTTGACGCTCAGTTCGCCGGCCGGGGCCATGCGTGCGGTCGGCGTCTGCAACAGGCCGGTGCCACCGAAGTCATTTTGAGTGATGCGCGGCTCGGCATACGCCAGACCACACGGCAATAACAACACAGCTGCAAAACGTAAATTCAACGAACCACCTCGGCCAGCTGCGTGGCAATCAATTCGGCCAACTGCTGATTCAGCTCAGGGACAGGCGGATCAAGATCATCATTTTTTACCGGCACCAGAATCTTGCTGCCGGCCACGGGGAAGTGCCCGCTCTCGCGATTCCAGTGCGCGATGCCGACGCGCCGGACCACGCCATTGGGCTGGATCAGCCACAGGTAATCGGCCTCGGCATCGTCCAGCGGCGTGCAGCCTTCAAGGTATTCACGCGCTTCAAGCAGCGGCTGATAAGGCAAGTGGCAGGTCTCGGCGACAGCACCGAGCACTTCGACCTCATCGACGCGTTTGGGGTAGATCAGGCGATCGCCATCGTCGAGACGAATGTTGCGCGCGAAACCGACTTCCACCGCGACCGGATCGAGATCGGCAACCTGCCGCCCCGTCACCTGCATCTGCCGAACTTGCTCGGTCAAACGCAGTGCCAGCGCTGCACGGCTCGGTTTGTCGAAGAGCAACGCCATGCGCTGCAACACGTCCAGATCAAACAGCACGCCAGCCTTGAGCCGCGCCTGTTCTTCCAGCAATGACTGCCGCAACAAAACACCCGCCAGCCAATAACCTTCGGCATTCGGTACAGCCTCGTTGATCACGTCGAGCAGGCGCCCGCCCGCCGGTAGCTTGACCGGCCCGGGGTTGGCGACGTCACCGCTGACGGTGACTGCGGCCTGGCTGACGCTGGTGAGCAACAGCAAACACGCCGATAGCGTTCTGAAGCGCTTCACGGGACATGCCTGCGCGCGGGCGTCAGTTGCACGATCTTCACGCGCAACTGCGACGTCAGCTGTTGCTCGCTCTGCACAATGAAACCGTCGACGGGATCGACCCAATATCGATTGGTCGCACTCAGGCCAATGGCCGGTGCGTCAATCTGCTCATCGACACGCAGCACGCGGTAGTCCTTGTTGAGAATGGTCAGGGTGTCCATGGACTTGCGGGAGAAGCGACTGTTGACGATCACCCCGACTTCCTGGCCCTTGTAGAGATCGATCCAGCGCCGGGTGGTGTAACCATCGGCGACTTGATGCAGGCCTTGCTTGAACGGTGAGTTATCCGCCAGACGCGTGCCGTCCAGATCACCTTCCAGTCCCAGACCAATGCTGCGCACGGCGAGGCCATTACGCAGCAGCAACACTTGTTTGCCGGAGGCGACCCAGAACTGCAGGTCTTCACGCTCGCGCACCAGCGCCAACACCCCGGAGCCGGACGGCGTGGTCAGTTTGATTTGCGGATAGGTGACCTCGGCCACCTGGGCCGCGGTCACGTCCACCTCGTCCGGCCCGATCACCGCCGACTTGAGGTTGTTCAACGAAGCGCTCATCAGCGGGTTGCAGCCACACAACAACAGGGCCGCACTCAGGCAGACGCCAACTTTCAACGTGTTCACAGTCGGCGGCCTTATTTGCTGTTGTTACTGTATTCGCTCCAGTTCTTCGCAGCGGAAGCCCCGGTCCCGACAATCGACGCCGACGGCACCAATTGGCTGATGAAGCGGTTCCAGCGAGTCACGTTGGCAGGCCCGACGTAGACCACGTCCTGGGGACGGACTTCGAAGTGCGTGGCGAGGGCCATGGCGGTCGGCGATTCGGCGTTCAACTGGTAGATCTTCGCCGGCTCGACGTCGAGGTTTTCCACGCCACGGATGACGTACACCGCGTTGCCGTTGGAGGTGGTCTGGCTCAAGCCGCCGACCGAGCCGAGCACATCCGAGAGGTTCATGGTGGCGGTCTTGAAGCTCAATGCGCGCGGCTGGTTGACCTCGCCCATGACGTAAATGCGCTTGTTGTCGTTGTACGGCAGATACAACTGGTCGCCCCCCTTGAGGTAGACACCCTGCAACTCGGAATCCTGCTGATTGAGCGAGTCGAGATTCAGCGGATAAACCCGGCCGTTGCGCGTCAGCGTCAGGCCCGACAAGTCAGCATTGTTGGTATCGATACCGGCGGAACCGAGGGCTTCGACCACGCTCAGCGGATTGGTCGAAATCGCTTGCGGGCCGCCCTTGGCCACCGCGCCGGTGACCACGACTTTCTGACTGGCGAAACGCAGCACCGCGACATCCACCTGCGGTTCGGCGATGAACGCCGACAGCCGTTGTTCGATGTCGGCGCGCAATTGCTGGATGGTCCGGCCGGCGGCCTGGACTTCCTTGATGAACGGGTAATACAGCGTGCCGTCGGAGCGCACCAGTCGGCCGTTGGCATCGATCTGTTGTTGCGCGCCGGACGGGGCTGTCAGCTCAGGGTGATCCCAGACCGTGATGTACAAGACATCGTTGTTACCGATGCGGTACTCGGCCGGGGTCGCCAACAGCTCCGCCGGCAGCGACTCACGCTTGTGCGTGGCGCGGGTGGTGGAAATCAGCTTGGGGGTGATCGGGATCAGCTCGACCCGGCTGCTTTCACTGGCCCCTTGGCGGGTGATGTCACTGGTACTCAGGTATTGGCCCGGGGAAAACATGCAACCTTGTAAAGCGAAACTTGCCAACATCAAAAGAGAAAAACTACGAGTCATAATGGCACTACGCTATTCAAGGGCGAATCTAAAAAGAAGTCACCCGACTTGCGTCGGGCGACCCTGTACTGCACTAACAAAACTTCTGTTAGTTATGCGTGCCGGTTGTACCGGTGGTACCTGTGGTGCCGGTGGTACCGCCGTTGGCACTGCCACCGCTGTTGGACGCCGCTACTGCACTGGCAACCATTGCAGTACTGGCTGCAGGCGCTTGAGAAGCCGCCACACTGCCACCTACATTGGTCACCGCCGTCAGCGGTGCTTCAGCTGCGGCAGCCCAGTTGCTCAACATCGTCAACAGGGCAACTGCCATCACTTTTTTCATATCAACTCCTTTCTAACATTCAACCTGTTAAAAACCGATTGGTGTTAGAGGTGGTAGAGTTCAAGTCCGCGAAAAATGCGAACAAGATCCGTTGTTCTTTCACAGTCTTACCCAACTGATAAAAGTCGAACGGCAGGTTTATATCTACGGACTTGCAAAAGGCATTTCCAGCGTATTTTCCCGACGATATCTAACACCTGACCGAAACTAACATTTCGCATCAAAACGACATCAGCCGAGATAACCCTTGGGATGGTTCGATTGCCAGCGCCAAGTATCGGTGACCATGTCCTGCAAACTACGCGTGGCTTTCCAGCCCAACTCTTGCTCTGCTTTGGAAGCGTCAGCCCAACTCTCGGCGATATCCCCCGAACGACGCGGCATCATCCGATATGGCACCGGTTGCCCGCAGGCTTGCTCGAAGGCGCGCAGTACTTGCAATACGCTGTAGCCATCGCCGGTACCGAGGTTCCAGGTGTGAATGCCGGTGCGGTCAGTGATCGACTGCAAAGCCTTGAGGTGGCCGTCCGCCAGATCCACAACGTGGATGTAGTCACGCACGCCGGTGCCGTCGACGGTCGGGTAATCGTTGCCGAAGATCGACAGTTCTTGCAGGCTGCCCACCGCGACCTGGCTGATATAAGGCACCAGATTATTGGGGATGCCGTTCGGGTCTTCGCCCATCTGACCGCTGTGATGCGCGCCGATCGGGTTGAAGTACCGCAGCAAGGCGATGCTCCAGCGCGGCTCCGACTGGCTCAGGTCGCGCAGGACGTTTTCGACAATCAGTTTGGATTGGCCGTAGGGATTGGTCGGATTACCGGTCGGGAAATCCTCGCGGATCGGCATTTGCTCAGGCTCGCCATACACCGTCGCCGAGGAGCTGAACACCAGCCGGAACACCCCCGCCGCTGCCATCGCCTGACACAGCGTGATGCTGCCGCTGACGTTGGTTTCGTAGTACGCCAGCGGCTTGCGCACACTCTCGCCGACGGCTTTGAGCCCGGCGAAATGCAGCACCGCTCCAATGGCATGCTCCTGGAAAATCCGGTCGAGCAGCGTCCGGTCGCAGACATCACCGCGAATCATCAGCGCACTCTTGCCACAGATGGCTTCCACCGCATGCAATGCCGCGTCGCTGCTGTTGCAGAGATTATCCAGCACGACAACTTCATAACCTGCTTCAAGCAAAGCAAGTGTGGTGTGCGAGCCGATATAGCCGGCGCCACCGGTTACCAGAATCTTCATAGCGCGGGTCCGTAATTGGATAAGTGCCAAGTAGCGTGTCAAGCCTCTTGTTGTGGAGATGTGTCGCAATCCACACAAACAAGGCGACAACAACCGAAAACAAAACTAGTTCAATGACTGGCAATATTTATTTTTGCAGGTCACACTGTATTGCCCGGTACTTATTAGCACTGCAAGTGCACTCATCACTATCAACAGATGCCGACTAAAAATAACTAATAACGCTCTAACCGACATCGCATAACATTGTCGTGTTTTAGCGCCTCCGCTATTTGCCATTAACAACCTGACTCAGGTATTAAAGCATTCGTTCAATAACTATTGAAACTTGCACTCCTTCGTTAGTGCATGCACCCGTTGGCTGTGTTCCATGACTGTCCAGGATACTTTTATGATTCGTAAATGTTTGTTCCCCGCTGCCGGCTACGGCACGCGTTTCTTGCCGGCCACCAAAGCAATGCCGAAAGAGATGCTGCCGATCGTCAACAAACCGTTGATCGAGTACGCCGTTGAAGAAGCTCGGGACGCCGGCCTGCAACACATGGCAATCGTCACAGGCCGGGGCAAGCGTGCGCTGGAAGACCATTTCGACATCAGCTATGAACTGGAACACCAGATTCGCGGCACCGAGAAAGAGAAGTTTCTCGCCGGCACCCGTGAGCTGATCGACACCTGCACGTTCTCCTACACCCGTCAGGTAGAAATGAAAGGCTTGGGCCACGCCATTCTCAGCGGTCGCCCATTGATCGGCGACGAACCCTTCGCCGTAGTTCTGGCCGACGACCTGTGCCTGAACCTGGAAGGCGACGGCGTCCTCGCGCAGATGATCCAGCTGTACAAGAAATTCCGCTGCTCGATCGTCGCCATCCAGGAAGTCCCGGCTGATCAAACGCACAAGTACGGTGTGATCGCTGGCGAGCTGATTTCCGACGGCATCTACCGGGTCAACAACATGGTGGAAAAACCGGCGCCACAGGACGCCCCGTCGAACCTGGCGATCATCGGCCGCTACATCCTGACCCCGGACATTTTCGACCTGATCGCCGATACCCAGCCGGGCAAGGGTGGCGAGATCCAGATCACCGACGCGCTGATGAAACAGGCGCAGAACGGTTGCGTGCTGGCCTACAAGTTCAAGGGCCTGCGCTTCGACTGCGGCGATGCCGAGGGTTATCTGCAAGCGACCAACTTCTGCTACGAAAACGTGTACCTCAAGGGCCGCTGAGACGGCCCAGACACTCGACGCCCACTCTTCACTTCAGGCAGGTCACCATGAACATTGCACAACATTCCGTAGAGATTGAACGCGAGGTGGGCAACCTCGGGGTGGTGAGTTGGCTGTCACGCCACCAGCCGTTGCCCAGCGCCAACGAGTCCTGGCTGGGCACCATCCTGTTGGTGGAGCGCATTGGCATGTTTCCTTCGTCCGGCGATATTCGCCGGACGATGGCCGATCCCTATCCCCTCCTCGCCCATCTGAAAAAGCTTTACGGCGAACAGGCGCTGGAAATCGACGACCGCGATGGTCTGAAAGTGATTTTCAGCGACTGGCGCTTTCGCGTGCGCATTTGCTGTAACGACCCGGCGATCATCATCAACGTGGAAACCCGTTGTGATACGCGCCTGATGCCGCAGAAGCTCACGGAATTGCTCGATCAGGTCGAGGCCTTCGAATAGTTGACGCGGCCTGATCGTTCCCACGCTCTGCGTGGGAACGATCAACGGGTAGGTGTTTCGCTGCAATTGCCTGTGTGGCCACCCACGATCCAGCCATAGAAATAATCGGCAATCACCTTTCCACCCGTGGCCGGCACCGGATGAATCTTGTCCGGACCAATCATCGCGGCAGCATAGCGTTTGACGTCGGGGCCAAAGGCGCATTGCAGGTTGGCGTAACCCAGATGCTGCTCGTGTGCCCAGGGTTGCAGAACCTGTGCATACGCCGACATCGGATACGCACTGGAGCGCGTAGTGTCCTGCCGCATGATCAGGTTGATGCTCGCCTTCGGCTGGATCTCGCGGATCATCCCCACCAGCCCCTGAACGTTCTGCAGATACGCCTCGGGCTTCACCCCGAAACCCTGATCGTTGCCACCGAGCATGATCAGGTAAACGTCGGCGGGAATCTTCGACACGGCGGCTTTCCACTGCGTCTGCCAGTGCGGATCCTTGTGATAAAAGTCAGCAGATGCCGCGCCGGACGCCGCGAGTTTCGACACCCGCACACCGTTCTGATCATTGCTCATCCACACGCCGAACAGCGTTGGTGCGCCTTTCACCACTTCCAGTTTGAACGCCCAATCCGCCGCTGTCGGCGTGCCCGACAATGGCACTTCCTGAACGCCGGAACCGGCCAGCGTCAACGGCTTCCAGTCCTCCGATGGCGTCCAGCGATAGCGCAGTTCACTGGACTCGCCATTGCCCAGAAAGAGCAATTTCGCCTGAGTGACCGCCGTGCTGATCCTGGGTGTCGGGTTGGCATCGATCTGCAACCAGGCGCCGGGACGCCCCGTCACCGTGCGGCTGTCGGGGCTGGCCTGGCCGAGGCTGGACACATCCCAGCCACCACCAAAGTACTTTTCGCTGCTGCGGGTGTATTTGAAATGGGTGCCGCCAAGTGCCGCGCCATGGTTGAAGCCGACGTAACCGGGGCCGGCAAAACCCACCTCGCCGGCCACACGCTGCACCAGTTTGTTCAGATAGAAATCCTGCCCGGCGCTGTAGCTGTCGCCGATCACCGAGACCGCCAGCACCTTGCCGGCCTTGCCTTCTCGCCACTGGGCAAAGCGCTCGCGCGCATCGCCCACCTCAACCATCGCGGCTGCAACTGGCCGGGTGTCATCAACTACCAACATGCAAAATTTCCATTAGTCCGTAGTGGCCCCTTCGCGAGCAGGCTCGCTCCCACAGTGATCGTGAGCAGACACAGATCCAGTGTGGGAGCGAGCCTGCTCGCGAAGCTTTTAGCATTCTCATGCCTGCACCACCGGAGTGATGGTCGCCGGCGGTTTTTTACTCGCCGCACGCTCACCCAAAAACAGCACGGACGTAAAGTTGAACCGACTGAAAATCATCGACAACACCACCGGCCCGAGCAAACCGCACGCCACACCACCGAACACCAGCAGGCTCTCATCCTTCACGCCCAGGCGCCCCAGTACAAACCGCGAGGTGGCCGCGAACAAGACATGGAACAGGAAAATCGCGTAGGAATAACCGCCCAGCCAGGTCAGCCACTTCGAGCGCATGTCACTGGACAGCAGCGCGAAGCAAGACACGCAGCCCACGGTCAGACCGATCAGACTGCGGCGATCAACGATCAACTCGCGATCCACCGCCGCCACATACAACAGCGTCAGCGAGATCAACACAAACACCAACGGGCCGATCACCTTGAACGTCTGCTTCAACTTGCTGACGTTTTCCTGGCCAATCATCCCCGCCACAAAAAACGGCAGCAGGTAGATCGCACCGTTGATGCCGAACGCGTCGAACTTGAACGGCGGCAGCAGAAATACCACGGCGGCAAAGGCAAACAGCAGATACAAGCGGGTCGCCGAACGCAACAGGCCACGCCACTCCAACAGGCCGACGAACATGAAAATGATGAACACCGCCTGCAAGAACCAGAAGTGATTGATCGGCACCCAGAACGACAACAACGCGTCCATCACACCGACATCCTTGTTCACCCCCGGCCCCACCGCTTGCAACACGGAGAACGGCACGCCCACGCAAAACAGCGGCACGATCAACCGCCGCACCTTGCCGGAAAAGAACGTCGAAAAGTCATTACCGCGGATTTTGTAGATGGAATAGATGTAGCCGGAAATGAAGGTGAACAGCGGCATGCGCACGTACACCATCGAGTCGGCGAGCACCCGGAACGGCGAGCCCAGATCAATCTTCAAACCACCGCCCAACGGGCCGATGACGTGATAGAGCACCAGCAGCAGGCACGCCAGGCCACGCAGGGTTTCGATCTCCAGGGACTTTTTCTTGCTCGACATAAAGCACCTGCCTCAATTCAGAATTCTTGATTCAACCTGCATCGGTTTGTTCGCGCGCAGCATCAATCCCAGGCCGACAAACAGCACCGGCACCACCATCGAGAAGTGCCGGGCGAAAGAGCCGAAGTCCGGCTCGAACAAGCCTTGCACCAGCAAAAACGCCAGCGGAATCGCGATCAGTTCCTTGGGTTTGGTCTGGATCGGCGCGCCTTTGTAATCGGTCGAGGTGATGACTTTGAACAGCAGCAGCGCGGTCATGATCATCAACGCCACAAAGATCACCTGGCCCGGCCCCGATAGCAGAATCAGCTCCACCGGGAACGACAGCCGGAAGAAGATGATCATCGAGTCCAGCGCTTGCGAGACGAAGTCACTGCCGCTGAGCCAGGACACGATCAACGACTTCGAGCCCTCCTCCCCCGCCGTGCGCAACTCGTTGTTGCTGGCGCGAATCGACGACACCGGAAACCCGAGCGCCACCTGGATCGCCATGGCCACCGCCAGGTAAAACAGGAACAGCATCAGGAAGAAGGTGAAACGCGACACGTACTTCTTCATCACGCAGACGCCGACCCAGGACAGCGAAAACAGAATCCAGTAAGGCCGGATCAGCACGCCGTAGATCACCGCCGAGAGAAAAAAACCGCCACGATATTTGCGCGTCAACGAGCTGAGCAAAATGCTCAGCACCGCCACCGACACGATGATTTCCTTGGTCAGGTTTTCCAGGAAAAACGAGCGCACGATGCCCCACAGACACAGGGTGCCGAAAATCGCCAGCGGCATGCGCCGGAACACCACAACCGGAATCGCCGTGAGGAAAAAGTTGCAGAACATGCCATAGGCCCAGGCATTGGTCAGGTTGATCCCGGTGGGCCGCAGCAGGAATGCCGAACACTCGTAGGAGGAGCGATCCGGCGAGAACGGGTTCCAGAAATTGCAGTTGTCGGCGCGGGCGTAAGACGACCACAACGTCATGGCATCCGGGCCGGGATCACGGGGGATCAGCAGTGGCATGGCCACCGACAGAAACAAACCGGTGAAGAGGATCAGGAACGAGACGTATGAATCAAGTTTCTTGCCACGAAACTCGATGCACGGCAGCTTCAGGCCCATGACACGGCAGCCTTTTTCGTGCCGGTCACGCGGGTCAACAGAGCAATCACGCCGAGTTGCACAATGATCGCGAAGACGTTGCCCCAAGCCGCGCCATAGATCGAATAGTGCTTGATCAGCACGTAACTGACCGGCACCGAAACCAGCAAGCAGATCGCCGCACTGGCGAGTGACACCCGACTGTTTTTCGAAGCGATCAACCCGCCCCAGACGATGTCGCCAATCGCACGCAGGGCGAAGGAGAAAATCAGCACGGCAAGCAGCGCGTTATCCGGACGCGGCACGCTGGTGGCGACGTAATCGAGCACGATGTTGAAGAACAGATAAATCGCCACCGCCACGGCAGCGGAGACCACCAGCGAACGTGCAACCCACTTGTTCACGAACAGTTGCTTGACCGTGAACGCCTGTTGATCCGCCTGAAAACGCTTGGCCAGCACCGGAATGCCGACCACCGCCACCACCGCGTAAGACAACGCCTGCAAGGTGTTGGCGGCCGACCACGCGTATACGTATTTACCGAGGCTGGCGTAGGGTTCAAGGTCGATGATCAGAAAGCGCTCGGCGTACTGACTCAACGCGATCAACCCGGTGCCGAGATAGAACGGCAACCCGGCCTTCCACACGGCGCCCGTAGCCAGCGTCCCGGCTTCTCGCCCGTGATGAACTCTCACCACAATCAAGTAACCCGCAATGATCACCAGCACGTTGGCGGCGACCCACAGCCACAACACACTGGCGACGCCCGACACCCAGCCGAGCATCATCCCGCCCACGGCCAACAACGCCCACAGGCCGGTCTTGATGAAAAACAGCAACGCACCCGCCGTGGCTTTCTGTGCGGAAAACACGAACGAGTTGATTTCGAACGACAGGTGCTCGGTGAGCAACACCAGCGTCACACAAGCGATCAGCGCGATCGGCGCATCAACCTGCTGGAACAGTGAGTAAATCCCCACGGTCACCAGCGACAACACCAGCCCCACCGCCAGGTACAGCAGCAAAACCTTGTCGACAACCCGGCGCGAACTGCCGCCAACACTGATCAACCGATTGATCTCGGAACTGAAACCGACGCTGTAGAACTTCGACGCGATCAACGACGCCGCGACCACCACGCCGTAAAAACCCAGGGCCTCATAACCGAGGAAATGGGTGATGGCCAGCACCAGCAAAAACTTCGCGCCTAATGCACCGCCGCGAAGCAACAGCCGAAATATCATCGAACGATCCCTTTGATGATGTCGTCCATGGCCACGGTTTTCGCCTCGATCTCGCGGCAGGTATCGGTCAGGCGCTTGCCGAAATCAGACAGTGCATTCGGTGCGTAAACCGTGTTGATGATGGTGTCGACATCGATGTCGCCGCCGTTGATGACCCAGTCCTCGACGCCCATGTCCTGATAGGCGCCAAAGCCTTTGCGCTCGTAGCTGATGTGGTACGCCGGCACGCCGGAGAGCAGCGATTCGATGGCCCCGTGCAGGCGCACGGAGATCACCAGGTCCGGTTGATATTTAGCAATGGTGGCCTTCAACGACAGCAGGTCTTCGGTGATGCCCAATTCGCGATAGAACGCACCGTCATCGTTGCCACGCACAGCGCTTTGTACGGCGCAGACGACTTTGCTTTTGTTCTTGAGGCGCTGCAGCAGCAACTTCAGGTTGGCCACGTAGGCGACTTTCTTTTCCTTGCTCCACTCTGGCGGCTTGCGCAGTACCACACAGACCGTTGCCGGCGATGAGGCGCAGCGGGTGAACTTGGGTTGCAGAAGGATTTTGCTCGCCAATGACTGCACCGCCAGATCCGGCGCGCGGTAGACGTTTTCACAGGCATCGAAGATCGCCGAAGAGCGATTGTCGCGCACGAACACCGCATCGGCGCTGGCGTAATGCTCGACGATTTTGCTGCTCTCGCCGTGGAACGGGCCGATGCTCTGCGGCAGGTACACCGAAGGCACTTTGCTGAGGATCGCGGTTTCCAGTTGCTTGGCGTGGCCCAGTTTCAGTTTGATGTGTTCAAAAGCGCTTTTCGAGCGCATGTAGCCGCCACCGACGCCGACGATCAGATCGGTTTTCTTCAACAGATCGGCAAGCCCCGCGTAGGACTGATTGAGAAACACGGCTTGCTTGACCCGGCCCAAACCTTTGGCCGCCATCACCGGCGCGTCAAAACGCGGGTGCGGCAAATAGCTGAAGGACTCGGGATCGGAAGCCACGACGCTGATCGCGGTGTCATCACCAAAGTTGCGCTGCACCAGGGCAATGGCCAGATCGACGAGCAGGCCGTCACCGGAGTTGGACGCACTGTAGCCATGCAAAATCGTTACGTTCATAAGCTTGAGTTCTACTTAATAAGAGGGAGCGCGATACAGATCGTAGGTCTGGCGAATCATCAACGCAGCGCTGAAACGCTCGCGGACGATGCTGCGACCTTCGTTGCCGAGGTCGAGCAACCGTGGCTTCTGGATTTTCGAAAGCACGTCGGCGAGTGCCTGATGGTCACCTGAGGGAAAGACGTAACCGGACACTTCGTCAGTGACTAACTCGGGCAACGACGTGCAATTGCTGGCAATCACCGGCAGCCCCATGGCCATGCCTTCCAGCGGCACCATGGCAAAGCCTTCCCAACGGCTCGGGACGATCAGCGCATCGGCTTTTTGATACAGCGCGTGCACTTCGCTCGGCGTAACCCACGGCAAGTATTCAACCGAGTCCATGGGTGGGCACTCGACCGCATCCTCGTTGACAGCGCTACCCACCACGGTCAGTTTCAGATCGTTGCGCTGCACCTTGGCGTAGGCCTTGAGCAACACGTCGAAGCCTTTCTGGTAGTCGAGACGGCCGACAAACAGCAGGTGAATCGGCTCGGGATTGTGGGTTTTCGCTGCATCGTCGCGGTGATGAATGCCGTTGTAGATCAGCTTCATGCGCTTGCGCTCAATGCCAAACCGTGCGGCTTTATCCAGTTCGTATTGGCTGACGCAAATGATCACGTCGGTGACCTTCTGCAACACGCGCTCGATCCACGCATAGACTTTCTGCTTGGTCGGCGAGCTTTCCATCAGGAACGAAAAGGCGTGTGGGCAGTAGACGATTTTCGGCTTGCGCCACGGTCGCAACAGCACACACACGCAACGACCGATTACCCCGGAAAAGGTGCTGTGCAAATGCACCACGTCCGGTTTCTCCTTGAGCATCACCTGGGCCAGACGCCAGGCGAAACGCAGCAGCGACGGCACATTGCGCCCGGTACGGGCGAAAGTACGTATCTGCTGCGGTGCGATGCCGTGCAGTTCCTTTTCCTGATCCTGCGGGACCAGATAGACCAGCTGATAGTTGGCAGCGTCGTCTTCGGGGGACGTTGAAATCGTGCGGATCACCGTCGCGACGCCACCTTTTATCGTTTCAGCCACGTGCAGTATTTTCTTCACAATTCACCCACTTCAAAAGTAAGGACAACCGCTGAAACTCAGGACTTGTCGGACGCGTATTCGTAGTTGTAATAGCCGTAGCCGCCGTTGCCGTAATAGCTGGACGCGCGCTTCTCGACGCCGTTGAATACCGCGCCTTTGAGCTCGATGCCGTTCTGGGCAAAGCGGCGAATGGTCAACTCGATCTCTTTGGCCGGGTTCACCCCGAAGCGCGTGACGATCAGGCTGATGCCCGCATCACGGCCGACAATCGCCGCGTCGGTCACGGCCAGCAGCGGCGGTGTATCGATGATCACCACGTCGTACATGTCGCTGAGTTGCGCCAGCAGCTCGCGAAAATTGGCGTGCATCAACAGCTCGGAAGGATTGGGCGGTACCTGGCCACGACTGATGAAGTGCAGGTCGGCGCCTTCGATTTTATTGATCGCCTGTTCGACGCTGCAGCGTTTGACCAGTAGGTCCGACAGACCATTTTCGATCGGTACGTTCAGGGTCTTGTGCAGATGCCCTTTGCGCATGTCGGCATCGATCAGCACCACACGCTGGCCGCTCTGCGCCATGACGGCGGCAAGGTTGGAGGACACGAAGGTCTTGCCGACCTGCGGGCTCGGCCCGGAAATCATGATGCGGTTGTTGGTCGAGTCCAGGCCGGCGAAGTGCAGACAGGTGCGCAGGCTGCGGATCGATTCGATGGACAGATCCGTCGGGTTGCGCAATGCCAACAGGTACGCCGGTTTGTCGGCGCCGTCGCGAGCGCGACCTTTTTTCCCGTCCTCTTCCTGTTGCAGTGCGCTATAGGGAATCGACGCATAGACCGGCAGGCCGAGTTGCTCGATGGCCTCTGGCCCTTCCAGACCACGGCTCAGGGATTTGCGCAGCAGCACCAGCGCCACGCCGAGGAAGGCGCCGAGGAACGTGGCGATGAGCACGATCAAAGGTTTTTTCGGTTTGACCGGACTGGTCAGGTCGACATCCGCCGCATCCACCAAACGTACGTTGCCGACAGCGCCGGCCCGGACGATGTCCAGCTCTTGGGATTTGTTCAACAGTTGCGTGTAGATCTGCGAGGCAACTTCGACATCGCGGGTCAGGTTGAGCAATTCCTGTTGCGTGGCCGGCAAGTCCTGAACCTTGCCTTCCAGTGACTTCTGTAGTTGGGTCAATTCACCGATCTGGCTCATCAACGCGCGATAGGCCGGATGCTGCTTGGTGAACTTGCGATCCATCTCCGCCTGCTGCATTTTCAGCTCGGAAATTCGCGTTTCGAGCGCCACGGACTGACCGAGCACCGATTGGGTTTCCAGGGAGATGTTCACGGTTTTGCCGTGAGTCTGGTAGGCGTTGAGCGCATCGCTGGCCTTGGCCAGATCACGTTTGACCTGCGGTAACTGGCTTTGCAGAAAAGCCAGGCTTTGCGCCGCTTCAGCCGAGGTGCGTCGCACGTTCTGTTCCACGTAAAGCGCGGCAATCTTGTTGAGGATCTTCACCGCCTCGGGCGCATCGGAGCTGGCCAGCGCCAGACGAATAATTCCCGACTCTTTGCCCTGTTCAGTGATATCCAACGCATCCTGGTAGCTCTGGATGGTCACGATCCGTGGATTACGCACCACTTCGAAACGCGTGCCGGGGTTGGCCGATAGCTGCGCGATCAAGCCTTCAACGCCGTCTTGAGCGAAGGCTTCGCCGGTGACGCCGTCGACCAGCAAATTGTCGTTCTCATCGAGCAACTGAAAGTGATTTTGCTCACCGGCGATCAGCGTAAGCTTCTTGCCCAACAGCTCTTTCGGCAGGTTGAGCCGGGCGATGTCCACACGCTCACCGCCCCACGCGTAGCTGTTGAAGCCGAAACGCGGCGGCGCGACGCTTAACTCGGTTTCGCCGTGATAACGGCGGGCGAGAAAACCGCCAATAACCGGGAACCGGTTGGGAGTGACATCGATATCCAGACGCAGGTCATCGACGGTTTTGCCGATCACTGCGCGGGACTTGATGATGCCGATTTCGGTCACCGACGGCGATTGCCCACCGAGCATGCTGTTGAGGTCGGAAAACCCGAGCATGTCGTTCTTTTTCGGTTCGACCTGCACCAGCGCGTTCGCCAGGTACACGGGCGTGGCCAACACTGCATAGGCAACACCGGCGGCCATGAAGGCGCCGGTGAACGCGCCGATCAACCACTTCTGGTCAATCAAACTGCCGAATATGCCGAGCAGATCAATACTGTCTTGATCGTTATCACGGCTGGCGATTACTGACGGTAACTGCATAAGTCTGTTCTTACCATTCACTGATCTGAAGAATATTCATCAACGTGCGAGACGTTGTGCCCATGAGCTGACAGCATCTTCAATCAATGCATGGGCATGAATAAAAGCGGCCTTGCCTTGACGATAGGGATCTTGTATTTCGCGCTCGCTCTGCCATTTGCCGAGCAAAAACACTTTGCCTCTCGCGTGAGAGGCAATTTTCAATACTTGATTTACGTGTTGTTTTTCCATGACCAGAATCAGGTCTGATTCATTGACGATGTCGGCTGTCAGTTGCCGCGCCTGAAACCCCTGGGCACTGTGCCCGTGATCCTCCAGCACCTGCCGCGCCGAGGCTTCAACGCCTTCGCCGACACGTGCGGCGAGGCCTGCGGAGGTCACCGAGATCGTTGAAGGCGCCAGCGCGTTACGCAGCAGAAGTTCTGCTGTCGGACTTCGACATATATTGCCCACGCAGACGACAAGGATCTTTTTGAACAAGGTTTACTTTCCTGTGTAATATCAAACTGCCAACATCTAGAGCGAACTTTAATGAACCCACTAGATCTTCATGCACTCAGAAATAGATTCGCCCTGTTACTACAGCGTATTAAGTACCACAGACCCAAAAGCGCCCCAACCAGAATTACCGGACTAAAAATAACTGTGATTTTCGGATAATGACTTCCTGACAATTAATAACATTCGCGCACTAAGCGTCGTTGTTAGTTTCGTAATTCATGTAACAAGATAACTATTCGCCGTTGTCATTCCCATCGGGAGAACCGACATGAAATCAGCCCATCTCAAACGGCTCAGCGCCTCAGTGTTACTGGCGCTCAGTGCCGCGACGCAGGTTCACGCCAGTGAACTGTTCCCCAACCTCCCCGCCAGAACCATCGGTGTTCAGGTGAAGATCCAGAACTTCACCGCCGAAGATGCCGCACACATCAAAGAAGCAGGATTCAGTTTTGTGCGCTTCGGCGTGTGGAGCGACAGCCTCAGCGCCAAGGCCTATCAGAAGCAGGTCAGTGATGCCTTTGCAGCGGCCAAATCCGCTGGCCTGCCAGTTTTGCTGACCGTGCGCGCCATCAAGCCGCTGACCTCGGCGTCAGGCAATAGCGCTGAACTGGCAACGGCTGGCGAATCCTTTGCCAACGCGCTGACCGGTCTGGAGACAACCTACAGCGCGCAATTGGCGGCGATTGAAATCTGGAATGAGCCGGACCTTGAAACCTATTGGCCGACTCGTAATTTCGACACGACGTTCGTGCCGTTCATGAGCGCGGTGTGCAAGTCGCTGCAGGACAAACCGCAATCGACGCCACGGGTCGGCTACGGTTTCGCCCGGGCACCGACGGCAGGCTCTGCCTCAACCGTGGCGCTGAGCCGCATCGTCAGTGAATACCCGAAATGCCTGAACGCGATCTCCTATCACCCCTACGGCATGACCGCCACGCAGATCAGCAATGCGCAGGCCTTCATCCAGCAGAACTTCCACCTGCCCGGCGTCCTCAGTGAATGGGGCATCTCGGCGCTCACCTCCAACGGTGGCAATGACGGACAAGCCAACAAAATCAGCGCATTCATCGCCGATGTAAAAAGACTCAACATCCCGCTGACATCGATATACGAATGGAAGAACAGTGACTCGGGCAGTAACGATCGCGAGAAAAACTTCGGCCTGCTGACCTCGGGCGGGCAACCGAAACCGGCAAAAATGGCCGCCGCCACTCAATTGAACGCGCAGTAGGCCATGCGCGACTGATCTGTACGCAGGTCAGTTGCGTTGAACCTGTGAGCGGTTTTGGCATCGTATTCATCGATACCGCGCCCTCCCTTTCAAACAATCGTTTTCAGGTTGTTGCCGCATGGGCCGTCGATACACGCACCCGCCCTTGAGTGGCTGTCAGCGCTCGGGTAATGTCGTCAAACCCACAGGACAGAGCACACACATGACTTCCAAGCTGGAACAACTCAAACAAATGACCACCGTGGTTGCCGACACCGGCGACTTCGAAGCGATTGCCCGGGTCAAGCCGGTCGACGCCACCACCAACCCTTCCCTGCTGCTCAAGGCAGCGGCCATTCCTGCTTACGCCGAGCTGCTGAATGCCTGCGTCAGCGACTGCAAGGGCGATGTGGGCCTGGCCAGCGACCGTTTTGGCGTCGCGGTGGGTCAGGAAATCCTCAAAGTGATTCCAGGCCGTATCTCCACTGAAGTGGATGCGCGCCTGTCGTTCGATAAAGATGCCGTGCTGAAACGCGCGCACCGTCTGATCGAGCTGTATGACAAGGCCGGCATTGGCCGCGACCGCGTACTGATCAAGATCGCCTCGACCTGGGAAGGTATCCGCGCGGCCGAGGTGCTGGAGAAGGAAGGCATTCAGACCAACCTGACCCTGCTGTTCTCCTTCGCACAAGCTGCTGCGTGCGCCGATGCTGGCGTGTTCCTGATCTCGCCGTTCGTGGGCCGCATCTACGACTGGTACAAAAAGGCCAACGGCAACGACTACACCGGTGCCGATGATCCGGGCGTGCAGTCGGTTACGCGCATCTACAACTACTACAAGGCCAATGACTACAAGACCGTGGTGATGGGTGCGAGCTTCCGTAACCTGAACCAGATTGAACAACTGGCCGGCTGCGACCGCCTGACCATCAGCCCGGACCTGATCGACAAGCTGGCGGCAGACACCGGCAAGCTGGAGCGCAAACTGGCGCCGGGTCATGCCGGTGAAGCGCGCCTGAGCCTGAACGAAGCGCAGTTCCGCTGGTTGTCCAACGAAGACGCGATGGCCACCGAGAAACTGGCTGAAGGCATCCGTCAGTTTGCCCGTGATCAGGAAAAGCTTGAGGCATTGCTGCAAGCCAAGCTGTGATCTGAGTCGCTGGAATGCAAAAAGGGCGAACCTTCATAGGTTCGCCCTTTTTTGTGGCTGCTGGGAAATTCTTGGTGATCTTGCGGCCGCTTTCGCGAGCAGGCCGGCCCAGACAACATCACTTCAGAGGATCAGTGCCGTTCGAGGGCATTCACCAGATCATGGAAGGCTTCACGATTGGAATCGTTCAACCCCATGAGGATCTTGTGCGCTTCCAGCACCTTGATCCGCACAACCTCTTCCGACTGATCCTGATCCGGCAAGTCGTCCAGGCACTCCGGGCATGGCACTGGGTGGTTGACGATGTTGAACACCTGCTCGAAACCCATCGATTGCAGCAGACGGGTGATGTCATCGTGGGTGGTGACGACGGTCGGCAGCAGGCCGACCTTCTGCCGCGACAGGATCGACAATTTGGCCAACAGGCCCAATGTGGTGCTGTCGATGCTGCGGGTTTCGGTCAAATCGATCACGATCGCGTTGAAATTCAGCGCGGTGAAGATTTTCTCAATAGTCGCATCCAACGCCGAACACAGGGTCAGGCGAACTTCACCGACGAACTTCAGGACGAAGGTGCCGTCCTGCTCGGCGAACTGGATTCTACCGGTACTCATTAAAGATTCCTGCTCAACACCAACAGGGCGATATCATCCGGCATCTCCCCTAGCGTGGCCAATCCAAACACTTGCCGCAGACCATCCAGGCTGCCGCCCGCTGACTTCACCCGTTCGGGCAAAGCCGCTTCTTTTTCTTTGAGCGTAGGTTCTGGCAAAAGATCCAGAATGCCATCAGACATCAGCGTCAGGCTGAACGTCGGTGGCAGCTCAAGCACGTGGTCTTCGTAGGTGGCTTCATTGAAGAGGCCCACCGGCAGACCGCGTCCTTCGAGATAACGAACACTGTCAGGCGTGTACAACACAGGCAAAGGCAGATGGCCGCCAATGCTATAGGTCAACAAACCGGTCTCCTCGTCGATGACTCCACCGACCATTGTGACGTGTTTACCCAGCTTACAACTGATCAGTCCCCGGTTGATATGACCAAGGACTTCCGAAGGCTTGAATTCCGGCAATGTGCCGTTGCGCTTGGATTCGAACAACAAACGCGTGGTCATGAACTTCAGCACCACGGTGACGAAGGCTGAAGAGGCGCCATGACCCGATACGTCTGCCAGGTAAAACGCGACCCGACGCTCATCGACACGGAAATAGTCGACAAAATCACCCGACAGGTACAGCGACGGGATGATCTGGTGCGCAAACTTGAACTCGTCGATGCTCCATGGACTTTCCGGCAGCATGTTCATCTGCACCTGGCGACCGGCGTTCTGGTCTTCCTGGAGCAGGTTCAGGCTGGCTTCGAGTTCGCGGTTGGCCTTTTCCAGCTTCTCGCGATAGCGCTGGTTTTCCAGCAGCAGGCGCGCACGATCCAGGGCCCGGCGCACGGAATGCTCGAGCACGGCCAGATCTTCGAGAGGCTTGATCAGGTAATCCGCCGCGCCCAGGCGCAACGCCTCGACCGCGTCGTTCATCACGCCGGCACCCGACACCACGATCACCGGTGTTTGCGGCGACAGCTCGGTGACCTGACGGATGAGTTCGAGACCGCCCATCTGCGGCATGCGCAGATCGCAGATGACCAGGTCGGGCTTGTCTTGCTCGAATACCTGAAGACCCTGTTGGCCATTGCTGGCCTGCAGGACGCTGAAACCACTGTCTTCCAAATAGGCCGCGAGGCTCGCGCGCACTACTTCGTCATCATCGATTATCAGCAGCGTGGCACTGGTTTTTGGCATGTGGGCAAACGGCGCCAGAATTAGGTTGGCGTAGTTGGCGGGGCGACAGGCCCTGCACTGACTACTGGATTCGCTTTCTAGCCTCTCTGCTGCACCGCTTTAGAGCGTTTGCTCCGTACACGGTTGCACCAGAGGTGCCCTTCTAAGGCGCAGACGGTACTCCCATCCGCGGGGCGTTTCAAGCATGCGCCGATGGTCGCTTGACGACTTTACTTGTCAAATCACCGAGAGTTATAAGAACGGCTCAAACCGTAACCCAATGGAAGGATGAAGCCATGAGTCAAACCGGCCGGGACTACAGCGAAAAACGCGATTTCATCCGCATGCGGGTCGATGCCGATGTCGTGTTGATTCATGAAGGGGATCAGGTGTCAGCGGTGTGTATCGATCTCTCCAGCAGTGGCATGCAGGTCGAGGCGCCGCGCCAGTTCGCGGTAGGTGACCGTTTGAGCGTGCGCATCGATTCCGAGCATGCAGCGCTCAGCGGGCTTGAAGCCGATACCGAAGTAGTCTGGGTCCGGGCGCAAGATGGCGGCGGCCAAAAGCTCGGCCTGACTATTCTGCAGATGAAATAAGCGCACACACAAAAAAGGCGACCCGAGGGTCGCCTTCTTCTTACTGGTCGAGATTAAAAGTCGTCTTCGACCTGGCCATCCTTCACTTTGAACTCGCGGTTCTGCAAGTAGGCGTTGCGGATGAAGGTGTACTTGTCGCCGCTGATCAGCTTTTCGCTCGACAACAGGCTGGCACGGGTGTCGACGATATTCAGGCCGAACACCGAGTTACGCACTGGCACGTCGTTGATATAACGGTAAGGGCCGGTATAGCCGTCGACGTACTTGGACGGCGCGTCTCGCAAAGTGCTTGGCCCCATCAACGGCAGCATCACGTACGGGCCGCTACCCACACCCCAATAGCCGAGGGTCTGGCCGAAATCTTCGTCGCTGCGGTTCAGGCCCATTTTGGTGCCGACGTCGAAGAAGCCAAGCAGACCGAACGTAGTGTTGAAGATCAGGCGCGCAGTGTCGACGCCAGCCGCAGCCGGTTTGGCCTGCAGGATGTTGTTCGCCAGGTTGGTGACATCACCGACGTTGCGGAACATGTTGTGGATGCCGTCTTCGACAAATTGCGGTGTCACGAACTCATAACCCTGTGCCAACGGCTTGAGCGCGTAGGTATCAACGAAGTCGTTGAACTGGAAGATCGGACGGTTGACGCTTTCCCAAGGGTCTTCTTCCGTGGCGGCCTGAGCAGCCAACGGCGCCAGCAGCAGGCCGGCATATACACAAAGCTGAGCGAGCGGAGGGCTCCAGCGCATAGAAAAACTCCTTGGATTTGTACTGGCGCGGGCATCGAGGGCCTGGGCGTTAAGAGCGCTAGTATAAGCGTAAAAGGTCTTTTGGGCAGTCCGCGAATAAAGGCATCTGTGAGACGTCTCCTACGTCGCCTTTCACACAGTTGTCATCCAACTGTCACCGGCACGCCCTAGCCTGTTCGTTATTTCAGGGACGTTGCCATGTCACACGCCGAAACCTTGCCCCTCGCTGCCCCCGGACTGACTGCCGTGCTGTTCGGCCTCAGCGGCTGTCTGGTGGATTTCGGTGCCCGCGCGCGACAAGGCGGTGTCGCCCTGCCCGAACATGCCGATGCCACACTCGGCGCGCTGGACAGCGTGCTCGGTTTGCAGCGCCAGCAGATTCCGTGCGCCTGGCTTGATGAATTGCCCCCCGCCCTTGCACAACCGCTGTCGGCTTCGTTGCCGGCGTGGATCAAGCCGGCGCAACATTCAGCAACAGTCAATCCGTGGCCTGCTCCCAACGCCTGCTGGCAAGCGTTGATGAACTTGAACGTCGCCAGTCTCGACGGCTGCGTGCTGGTCAGCGGTGAACCACGATTGCTGCAATCGGGATTGAATGCCGGGTTATGGACAATCGGGCTCGCCTCCTGCGGTTCGCTGTGCGGGCTCGCGCCGGGCGAATGGCAGGCCCTGAGCCAGAAGGAGCGCGAACAACTGCGCGGCAAGGCGACAATGCAGTTGTTCGGACTCGGCGTGCACTCGGTGATTGATCATCTGGGCGAGCTCGAAACCTGTCTGGCGGACATCAGCCTGCGCCGCCTCAAAGGCGAAAAGCCCTGATCGGGATCATGCAGGGTGGTCGAGAGTGGATTAATCTAAAGGTCAGCCATAGACCTTTGGCGCGCGTCTGCGGTCAATGCCAGTGCCTCTCGATAAAAGGAAAACACCATGCCCGCCCAAGAATTGCAGAAACAGCTAGATACCCTGCGCGAGCAGTTGGAACAGAATCCGCCACTGACTGAAGCCGAGCGGGAAGATCTGCATACGCTGATGCAGCAGATCGAGTTGGAGCTTGAACTCGAAACCAAGACCCAGGATGCCAGCCTCGCTGATGGCGTGAACCTGGCCGTCGAACGCTTTGAAGTCGAACACCCTGCCATTGCTGGCACGCTGCGCAACATCATCAATACACTGGGCAGCATGGGGATCTGATTCCCGCCGAAACGCAAAAAGCCCTGCCATCACTGACAGGGCTTTTTCATTTCTGCCTGTAGGTCTTACTGGCGAACCAGACGGTGGTTCGGCAGTTGCAAACTCTCAGTGCTGCGATACGGGTTGATATCCAGCCCGCCACGACGCACATACCGCGCAAACACCGTCAACTTCTCCGGTTTCAGCAACTGTTGCAGATCGAGGAAGATCCGCTCGACACACTGCTCATGGAAGTCCGAGTGCTGGCGGAAACTGACGATGTACTCCAGCAGACTGGCATGATCCAGCGCCGCGCCGCGATATTCCACCACCACACTGCCCCAGTCCGGCTGACTGGTCACCGGGCAGTTGGATTTGAGCAAGTGGCTATGCACGCTCTCCTCCACAACCTTCGAATCATCACAACGCAGCAGTTCCGGACGCGGATGCTCGTAGTTGCTGACGCTGATATCCAGATCGTCGATGCACACACCCGGCAACGCCACGACACCTTCGGCTTCCACGTCTTTAAGACTGCGAACCCGCACGCCCACCGGTTTGCCGGCAGCGGCAGACAGATCCTTGACCAGCGTCGCTTCCAGGCTGGCAACATCAGCGAACGGCGTCTGGTTCAGCGAGTTCAGGTACAGCTTGAACGACTTCGACTCGATGATGTTCGGCGAATCCGCCGGAATGCTGAACTCGCCGATGGCCACCACCGGTTTGCCCGACGGCAACAGCCACGACAGTTCGAAGCAGTTCCAGAAGTCCACGCCCTTATAAGGCAGGGTGTCGGCGGTCAGGCCCAACTCGGCCCATTTCGCGGTGCGCGGGATCGGGAAAAGCAGAGACGGTGTGTACGTGGCGATGTATTCGCTGGATTTGCCCAGCGGCGAATGTTCGGCTGCGGGATGCATGGCGGAAACCTGACTGAATAATCAGCGGATTCTACCAGCCTTTGCCCGCGCCTTTGAGTGCTTACTGACTGACAGTCAGTTTGCCGACCATGCCCGCCTGATAATGACCGGGGATATTGCAGGCAAATTCCAGGCTGGTTGCTTTACTGAAGGTCCAGGTCAGCTCGGCGGTTTTGCCCGGCTCGACCAGCACACTGTTCGGGTCGTCATGCTTCATGCCATGGCCCATCGCAGCGTGATCCATGCCCGCCATATCGTGGGACATTTCTTTCATACCGGTAGGCGTGAGCATGCCACTTTGCTGCATATGCAACATTTCCTGCTGATGCTCGGCGTGCATCGCCGCGTCACCGAGGTTGAATTCGTGTAGCAATTGACCTTTATTCACCAGCACAAAGCGAACGGTCTCACCGGCCTTGATCTGAATGGTTTTCGGATCGAACGACATGTCGCCCATCACCACTTCGATGCTGCGCGTGGCGTTGGCCGCAGGCGCCGATTGGCCAAAGTCGTAGGTGTGTGCCGGCCCTGCCCAAACGGGCGAGCTCAGCGCCAGCAAACACGCGGCCAAGGCCAAAGGTTTACGCAAAAACATAGTCGTACTCCCACAAGATAAGGTTCAGCCTGTGGGAAACTCTAGCGCGCCTGCGCTGGCATCTACCTGACAGGCAGATTACAACTTTGTCAGGTTGGCATTTGTCGCCTGCTCTCACGTTATAAAGCCTGAGATCCTAAAATCGGAGTTCCTACACACCGAGTCGCCCATGAAACTGTTGATCGTCGAAGACCAAGCGAAAACCGGCCAATACCTGCGTCAGGGCCTGACCGAGGCCGGTTTCAACACCGAACTGGTGGCCGACGGCGACAGCGGCCAGCAATTGGCCCTGAGCGGTGATTACGCGCTGTTGATCCTCGACGTGATGCTGCCAGGACGCAATGGCTGGCAGATCCTGCAAGCGGTGCGCAGTGCCGGGCTCGATACGCCGGTACTTTTTCTGACGGCCAAAGACACAGTGGAGGACAGAGTGCACGGCCTCGAACTCGGTGCCGACGACTATCTGGTCAAACCTTTCGCCTTCTCCGAACTGCTGGCCCGGGTGCGCAGCCTGTTGCGCCGTGGCAGCGCCGTTGCTGTGGAAACCAGCCTGCAACTGGCCGACCTGCGCCTTGATCTGATTCGACGCCGGGTCGAACGCAGTGGCCAGCGCATCGACCTGACTGCCAAGGAGTTCGCCCTGCTGGAGATGCTTCTGCGCCGCCAGGGCGAAGTGCTGCCTAAATCGCTGATCGCCTCGCAAGTCTGGGACATGAATTTCGACAGTGACACCAATGTCATCGAAGTAGCCATCCGCCGACTGCGCCTGAAGATCGACGACGAATTCCCCAACAAACTGATCCACACCGTGCGCGGCATGGGTTACGTGCTTGAAGAGCGCTCAGCCTGATGCGCCGGTTGTCCCTGAGTTCGCGCCTGGCCTTGTTGTTTGCCGCTTGTACCGCCGTGGTTTCGCTGTTTGCCGGGGTGCTGTTCAATCGTGCCAGCGAGGCGCACTTCATCGAACTCGACCAGCAACAACTGGACAGCAAACTGATCGGCCTGCGCCGGGCCCTGCAGGATGTTCAGCCCAGTGAAAGCCAGGCACGACTGGCCGATGAGCTGAGCCGGCAGGCTGATCTTTCCCTGCGTATCACCGGGGCCCAGGGGCAGCGCTGGTTCGACAGTTCGCCCCGCATACCGCAAGACTTGCCGCGAAAAAATGGTCTGTCGACCATCAGCGATGACGGCGCCGACTACCGCGTTCTCAACGCCCCGCTCTACCCGGATAAAACCGACTCGCCACAATTGACGCTGTTACTGGACATCACCCATCACCAACACTTCCTGCAACGTATGCAGCATTTGATCTGGCTGACCGTCGGATTGTCAGCACTGGCCACCGCGCTGCTCGGCGCTTGGGCAGCACGCAGCGGTTTACGACCGTTACGGCGCATGAGCGCAGTAGCCCGTGGGATTTCGGCGCAGTCGCTCAATGCCCGACTGCCGGAAGCGCAAATGCCGCCAGAGCTTGCGGAAATGGCCCACAGCTTCAACGCCATGCTCGGACGCCTCGACGACTCGTTTCAGCGTCTTTCGGCGTTTTCGGCCGACATCGCCCATGAACTGCGCACGCCGTTGTCGAACCTGCTGACCCACACCCAAGTCACCCTCACCCGCCCACGGCCGATTGAGGATTACCGCGAAGCGCTGCACAGCAATCTCGAAGAGCTGCAATGGATGGCGCAACTGGTCAACGACATGTTGTACCTGGCCAAGGCTGATCACGGTTTGTTAATGCCCAAGCGTGAGCCATTGGAGTTGGCGGACGAAGCGGAGGCGCTGATAGAGTTTTTTGCGCCCTTGGCTGAGGACGCAGGGGTGACACTGACTCGTGAAGGGCATGCACGAATCGAAGGTGATCGCAGCATGTTGCGCCGGGCCTTGTCGAACTTGCTGGATAACGCGCTGCGGTTTACGCCGACTGAAGGTGTGGTGCGCTTATCAATCCTCGATCAAGCGAACGCAGTGCGAATATCCGTCGAGAACAGTGGTGAAGGGATTTCGGCAGACCAGTTACCGAGGTTGTTCGACCGGTTTTATCGGGCGGATCCGGCGCGGCAGGAAGGCAGCAGTGAACATGCGGGGTTGGGGCTGGCGATTACTCAATCGATTGTCCGGGCCCATGGTGGGCAGATTCATTGCGAATCGGCTGAGGGCTGGACGCGGTTTGTGATTGAGTTGCCTAAGGAAGACTGAGGCCAGCAGTACAGGCCCCATCGCGGGCTTGCCCGCGATGGCGTTTTCAGAGTTTACGAATATCTCAGCGCATGAGCAGGCTCGATCTTCGCCGCCCGCCACGCTGGATACACCGTCGCCAGGAAGCTCAGAATGAAACCGGCGGAGCAGATCAACAGCACATCACCGCCCTGCAATTCCGACGGCAGATTGCTGACGAAATACACATCCGAACTGAAAATGTGTTGCCCGGTCACCCGCTCAACCCAGCCCACCAGTTCGCTGACATTCAGCGCCGCGATCACGCCCAGCACGCCGCCAATCAACGTCCCGACAATCCCGATCACCGTGCCCTGCACCATGAAAACCGCCATGATCTGCCGGGGTGTAGCGCCGATGGTACGCAGGATCGCGATGTCCGCGCCCTTGTCGTTTACCACCATGATCAAGGTCGCGATGATGTTGAACGCCGCCACCGCGACGATCATCAGCAACAGCAGACCGATCATGGTTTTTTCCATTTTCATGGCGCTGAACAGGCTGCCCTGAGTGTGGGTCCAGTCGTCAGCCTTGAAGTCGGCACCGAGGCCGGCGGCGATGTCCGAGGAGACTTTCGGCGCGGCATACAGGTCTTTCACCGCCAGACGCACGCTCTGCACCTGATTCGGTTCCCAATGCTGCATTGTCGCAGCATCGGCCATGTGGATCAGGCCCATCGAGCCGTCCAGCTCAGCGCCGACCTTGAACACGCCGACCACGTTCAGGCGCTGCATGCGCGGCGTGATGCCGCCCGGCGCGGTGCTGACTTCCGGTACGATCAGGGTGATTTTGTCACCGACATTCAGACGGAAACGACGCGCGGTGATTTCACCGATCACCACGCCGAATTCGCCCGGCTTCAGAGCATCGAGACGCCCCTGAACGATGTGCTGGGCAACAATCGACACCTTGCCTTCCTGGGCCGGATCGATGCCGCTGATCTGGATCGGCTGCATCAGGCCTTTGTAGGAGAGCATGCCTTCCATTTCCGTGAACGGCACGGCGGCGGTGACTTCTGGGTTTTTCATGGCAGCGGCAGCCACGGGCTGCCAGTCATCAATCGGTTTGACGCCGACGATGGTCGCGTGCGGCACCATACCGAGGATGCGCGAGCTCATTTCACGCTGGAAGCCGTTCATCACCGACAACACCACGATCATCGCCAAAACGCCGAGGGCGAGGCCGATCATCGAGGTCATCGAAATGAACGAAACAAAGCGATTGCGGCGCTTGGCGCGGGTATAGCGCGTGCCGATAAAGATCGATAACGGTCTGAACATTCGCTGGGGCACCGTATAAAAATAAAAGACCCGACGCCTTTTCAGACGCCGGGTTTCAACCAATCAGATGGGCGTCAGGCAACCTTCCTGCAAGTGCAGGACGCGATCCATCTGGCGAGCCAGGTTCATGTCGTGAGTCACCACCAGGAACGCCGTGCGCATCGAGGTGCTGAGTTCCAGCATCAAATCCTGAATGCCCTGGGCGGTGTGGGAGTCGAGGTTGCCGGTCGGCTCATCGAGCATCACCAGACCCGGCTTGTTCACCAGGGCGCGGGCGATGGCCACACGCTGACGTTCACCACCGGACAGTTCCGCCGGCTTGTGCTCCAGGCGATGGCCCAGCCCTACCCGCTCCAGCAACGCCGTAGCGCGCTGACGGGCTTCCGGGATCGGCGTCGTGCCGATCAGCAGCGGCATGCAGACGTTTTCCAGCGCAGTGAATTCCGGCAGCAGGTGGTGGAATTGGTAAACGAAACCCAGTGCGCGGTTACGCAGCAGACCACGTTTCTTCTCGCTCAGGGCCGACAGCTCTTCACCGTCGAGCCAGACGCTGCCCTTTGTTGGCGTATCGAGGCCGCCCAACAGGTTGAGCAAAGTACTTTTGCCCGATCCCGAGGTGCCGACGATCGCCACACGCTCGCCCGGGTGCAACTCCAGTTGCAGACCGGCCAGCACTTGCACCGACTCCGGGCCTTCCTCGTAGGATTTGCCCAGGTTGCGGCAGCTCAAGATTGCTTTTTCACTCATGCCCGACTCACTCATAACGTAGCGCCTCCGCCGGCTGGGTGCGCGCGGCACGCCAGGCGGGATACAGGGTGGCGAGGAAACTCAAGATCAACGCAGCCGCGCAAACCATGACCACATCCTGGCTCTGCACCTGCGACGGAAGATAATCAATGAAATACACGTCAGCATTAAGGAATTTGTGCCCGATCAGCCCTTCGAGGGCTGAAATCGCCGCGCTGACGTTGAGCGCAGCGAGGATCCCGAGCACAGCGCCAATGGCTGTGCCGACTACGCCGATGACCGTGCCTTGCACCATGAACGTACGCATGATCGTCCCAGGCGTGGCGCCGAGGGTGCGCAGAATGGCGATGTCGCCCTTCTTGTCGTTCACCACCATCACCAGCGTGGAAATGATGTTGAACGCGGCCACCGCAACGATCAGCAGCAACAGTAGACCGATCATGGCTTTCTCCATGCGGATGGCCTGATACAGGTTGCCGTGGGTACGGGTCCAGTCGCGGGCGTAGTAATGGTCTTCGCCGAGCTGCTGGGCGATATTCCAGGCTACGCGTGGTGCCTGAAACAGATCATCGAATTTCAAACGGATGCCCTGCACCTGATCAGGCTTCCAGCGATGCATTTTCGCCAGATCCTGCAGGTTGGTGACGCCCAGATAACCGTCGAGCTCGCCGGCGCCGACATGGAAAATGCCGACCACGGTGAAGCGCTTCATGCGCGGGAACATCCCGGCCGGGGTCACACTGACCTCCGGTGCGACAAAGGTGATCTTGTCACCGATGCCCACGCCCAGCTTGGTCGCGGCCTTGTCGCCAATCACGATGCCGAAGCTGCCCGGCGTCAAATCGTCGAGTTTGCCCTGCTTCATGAAGTTGTCGATGATCGACACATTGCGCTCAAGCGCAGGGTCGATGGCGTTGAGCAACACCTTGGACACCTGACCGTTGTTGGTCAGCAGGCCCTGCATCTGGGTGAACGGCGCAACCGCCGTCACCTGCGGGTTCTGCTTGACCCGGGTGGCCAGGCTTTGCCAATCGTTGATCGGCTCAGTGGACTCGATGGTCGCGTGGGGCACCATGCCCAGCACACGGGTGCGCATCTCATGATCGAAGCCATTCATCACCGAAAGCACAACGATCATTACGACCACGCCAAGGGCGAGCCCGATCATCGAAGTCAGGGAAATGAATGACACAAAATGATTGCGACGCTTTGCACGGGTATAACGCGTGCCGATAAATACGAAGAGAGGTCTGAACATGTCGGGGCTTGTTCGGAGGGAAAAGGAACGTCCTTGTGGCGGGGGTCGATAACCAGCTTTACACTCAGACCACCGCCGCTACCATGGGTTCGCCATGTCGACATTAGATGAAGAAGATCGCCGCGAATACTACCGTATCGAGGACACGATCGCACTGGAAATTCGGCCCCTGTCCGCTCCCGAAGCCGCAGGCCAGGAAGTGTTGCAGGATGCTTCCCCACTCTTCAACCTGCTCAGCGAACTGCACCTGAGCGAATTCGAGTCGCAGCACCTGTTGCGCCAGATCAGCGAGCGCGACCGGGCCATCGCCGCGTTCCTGAAATCCCAGAACAAACGCATCGACCTGCTGAGCCAGGTGGTCGCGCTGACCGTGCTCGGCCATATCGGCGAACCGCAACCGGTGATCATCTCCGAAGGCGGGATCGACTTTCAGTATCCGACGCCAATCGCTACCGACGCGCATCTGTCGGTGAAACTGGTGCTGATGCCGCAAGCGTTGGGCCTGCTGTTGCGCGCACGCGTCACCCATTGCGACCGCAAGGGCGACGGCTATGACGTCGGCACCGAGTTCGAACACCTGACCGATGCCCAACGCCAACTGCTCGCTCGTTATATCTTGCAGAAGCAGGCCCAGGAACGACGTCTGGCCCGCGAACAGAACGAATCAGGCATTTAAATTAAGGAAGAACCGTGACCCTCATCTACGGCCACCGCGGCGCCAAGGGCGAAGCACCGGAAAATACCCTGAGCAGTTTTCAGGAATGTCTCAAGCACGGCGTGCGCCGCTGCGAACTTGACTTGCACCTGTCCAAGGACGGCGAGTTGATGGTCATCCACGACCCGACCCTCAAACGCACCACCGAGCGTCGCGGCAAAGTCGTCGAGCACAGCGCCGCCGAACTGGTGACGTACGACGCGCGCAAGGGCGGCCCGGGCTGGATCAAGCCGTGCCCGATTCCGACGCTGGAAGAGCTGTTCGAAAAGTGTGATTTCGAGCACTGGCAGCTTGAAGTGAAAAGCGCCTCACGCACCCGCGCCGCAACCACGGTGCTGGCAATTCGTGAAATGGCTCAGCGCCACGGCCTGCTGGACAAGGTGACAATCACCTCGAGTTCGCGCGAAGTACTGAAAGCTGCGCTGGATCTGGTGCCGGACGTGTCACGCGGACTGGTAGCCGAGTACGCCTGGCTCGACCCGTTGAAGGTCGCCCAGAGCTATGGCTGTGAGATTCTTGCGCTGAACTGGACGCTGTGTACGCCGGAACGCCTGCAGAAGGCGCAGCGTCAGGGGCTGCATGTGTCGGTGTGGACCGTCAACGAGCCTGCGCTGATGCGCAGACTCGCCGACTTCGGCGTTGACAGCCTGATTACAGACTTTCCCGGTTTGGCCACTGCCACCCTCGAGAATTGCTGAAATCGGTCTCCCCGGCCGGCTCAGGCCACCGGCCGGAGCCCGTCAAAAAAGCCGGTTGAGGCCATCGTACGCCGCTACCCGATAGGCTTCGGCCATGGTCGGGTAGTTGAACGTCGTGTTGACGAAGTATTTCAGAGTGTTCAACTCGCCCGGCTGGTTCATGATCGCCTGACCGATGTGCACGATCTCCGACGCCTGATAACCGAAGCAGTGAACGCCCAGCACTTCCAGGGTTTCACGGTGGAACAGGATCTTCAGCATGCCTTGCGGCTCGCCGGCAATCTGCGCCCGCGCCATGCTCTTGAAGAATGCCTTGCCGACTTCGTACGGCACTTTGGCCTGGGTCAGTTCCTGCTCGTTCTTGCCGATCGAGCTGATCTCCGGAATGGTGTAAATGCCGGTCGGCACGTCATTCACAAAGCGCCAGCTACCGTTATCAACGATGCTGCCAGCAGCCGAACGGCCCTGGTCGTGGGCGGCACTGGCCAGGCTCGGCCAGCCGATCACGTCGCCAGCACCGTAGATGTTCGGCACGCAGGTGCGGTAAGCCTCGTCGACTTCGATCTGGCCACGGCTGTTGACCTTGACGCCGATGTTTTCCAGACCCAACTGGTCGGTATTACCGGTACGGCCGTTGCACCAGAGCAAGGCGTCGGCCTTGATCTTCTTGCCGGACTTGAGGTGCAGGATCACCCCGTTGTCCACGCCTTCGACACGATCGTAGTCTTCGTTGTGGCGCACGGTGATGTTGTTGTTGCTGAAGTGGTAGCTCAACGCCTGGGAGATTTCCGAGTCGAGGAAGCTCAGCAACTGACCGCGGTTATCCACCAGTTCAACCAGTACACCCAGACCACTGAAGATCGAGGCGTATTCGCAACCGATCACGCCGGCGCCGTAAACGATCAATTTGCGCGGGGTGTGGCCGAGGCTGAGGATGGTGTCGCTATCGTAGATACGCGGATGGTGGAAATCGATGTCCGCCGGGCGATACGGGCGCGAACCGGTGGCGATGATGATGTGCTTGGCCACCAGCTTCTCGACCACGCCGTTGGCGCAGACCACTTCGATGGTTTGCTCATCGGCGAAGCTGCCGGTGCCGAAAAACACGTCGACGCGGTTACGGGCGTAGTAGCCGGTGCGCGAGGCGACTTGTTTGGAGATGACTTTCTCGGCGCTTTTCAACACGTCCGGGAAGGAGAACCAGCGTGGCTCGCCGATGGCCCGGAACATCGGGTTGGTGTTGAACTGCATGATCTGCCGCACCGAGTGACGCAGTGCCTTGGACGGGATGGTACCGAGGTGGGTGCAGTTGCCGCCGACCTGACGACGGCTGTCGACCATCGCGACCTTGCGCCCTGCTTTGGCGGCGTTCATTGCCGCGCCTTCTCCCGCCGGGCCGGAACCCAGCACCACCACGTCGTAGTTGTAGACAGCCATGCGTACTCCTCAGAACAGGCCGCGGTGCCAGCAGCACCTGCGGCTAAATCACGCCGAACGGCGGCGCGAAGGAACAATTGGGGGCCAGTGATGAACCCGGACACAGTCTATAGAAGCGTCAACGCCGCGCACATTAACCCTTGGTCGCGTCGTAGGCTACTTTTGCCTGCACTACAACGCCAGCTTTCGTATTGTCCTCAGTCAGTTTTTACGCCACTGAACCGCTCGAAAGCCTTGCTGGTGCGGATAACAAAACCTGTATCGGCACGAATCACAAAGAATGCACCAATGTCGTGTTTTTCGGCATAGTCCCAAGCCCTTTCAGGCCCGAGAATCAGCAACAGCGTCGATAGTCCATCGGCCATCAACGCTGAAGGATGAATCACCGTGACTGACGCAAGATCATGTAGGACAGGTGCGCCGCTACGCGCATCGAAGGTGTGGGAATAGCGCCGGCCATCTCGCAGGAAATAGTTGCGGTAATCGCCGGAGGTGGAAACGCCGTAGCCATCGACATTGATGATGCGCTCGGCGACTCGCTGATCATCGCGGGGCTCTTCCAAGGCAATGCGCCATGGTGAGCCATCGAGTTTTTTGCCCTTGGCCTTGAGCTCTCCCGTGGCTTCGGCGAGGTAATCGTGGATGCCCATGGCGTCGAGTCGTGCGGCAATCCTATCGACGGCATAACCGGCGGCAACGCTGTTGAAGTCGACTTCGACCGCGGCGTCCTTGCACAACTGATCGCCATCGATTCGCAGATGCTGATGACCGACCCGTTGCAGCACCTCGGCCAATGCAGCAGCACTTGGGACTTTTTCTTCGCGACCTTGCGGGCCGAAGCCCCAGAGATTCATCAGCGGTTCGACGGTGAGGTCGTAGGAACCTTCGCTTTGCTCTGACAGCTGTTCACCGATACGAACCAATTCGAGTACGGAAGCGGGCATCTTCTGACAACTGTTGGCGGGCAATGCGTTGAATTGCTCGATGTCCGAATCGCTGCGATAAGTGGACATATGCCGTTCGACTTCGGCGAGGATGCCCTCCACTTCGCGGCGAACTTGTGCAGGATCAGCAAGACCTGCATGACGTACGTATTTGATCGAATACGTGCTGCCCATGGTCGGACCGCCAATGCTCTCCATGGAGTCGCCATTGCCGCAGCCGGACAAGACGACCGCCAACACCACAACCCCCTGCCACCGTCCAGTTAACAATTCTTCATCTCCCCGCAAAAGCACGCCGGCCATTATGGGATACGAGCGAAACGCTTTCTTACAAGATTTAAAGTGAGTATCCAGAAATGTCTTCAACGACCGGCAAAGGCAAGGCGATTTTTCGCGTTGTCAGCGGCAATTTTCTCGAAATGTTCGACTTCATGGTCTACGGCTTCTACGCCACGGCGATCGCCAAGACTTTCTTCCCGACCGACAGCGCCTTCGCCTCCCTGATGCTTTCGCTGGCAACCTTCGGTGCCGGTTTCCTGATGCGCCCACTCGGCGCAATCTTTCTGGGCGCCTACATTGACCGCCATGGCCGTCGCAAGGGCCTGATCATCACTCTGGCGATGATGGCCGCCGGCACCGTGTTGATTGCCTGCGTCCCCGGCTACGCAACGCTCGGTGTCGCCGCACCCTTGCTGGTGTTGCTTGGCCGCTTGCTGCAAGGGTTCTCGGCGGGGGTTGAACTGGGCGGCGTCTCGGTTTATCTGGCGGAAATTTCCACGCCGGGCCGCAAAGGCTTTTTTGTCAGTTGGCAGTCCGCCAGCCAACAAGCGGCCGTGGTGTTCGCCGGCCTGCTCGGCGTCGGTCTCAACCACTGGCTGAGCCCGGAGCAAATGGGCGATTGGGGCTGGCGCGTGCCGTTTCTGATCGGCTGCATGATCGTGCCGGTGATCTTCGTGATTCGTCGCTCGCTGGAGGAAACCCCGGAATTCCAGGCGCGCAAGCATCGCCCTACTTTGCAGGAAATCGTCCGCTCGATTGGCCAGAACTTCGGCATCGTGCTCGCCGGCATGGCGCTGGTGGTGATGACCACGGTGTCGTTCTATCTGATCACTGCCTACACCCCGACTTTCGGCAAGTCTGAACTGCATTTGTCGGATCTGGATGCGTTGCTGGTGACGGTGTGCATCGGCCTGTCGAACTTCTTCTGGCTGCCGGTGATGGGTGCGGTGTCTGACAAGATCGGACGCAAACCCCTACTGCTGGCAGCGACGATTCTGGCGATTCTGACCGCTTACCCTGCCCTTTCGTGGCTGGTGGCGAATCCGAGCTTCAGCCATTTGCTGATCGTCGAGTTGTGGCTGTCTTTCCTGTACGGCTCGTACAACGGCGCGATGGTGGTGGCGCTGACCGAGATCATGCCGGTAGAAGTGCGTACAACCGGGTTCTCGCTGGCCTACAGTCTGGCTACGGCGACCTTCGGTGGTTTTACACCGGCAGCGTGTACTTATCTGATTCATGTGCTGGGCAACAAGGCTGCGCCGGGGATCTGGCTCAGCGGTGCGGCGGTATTGGGGTTGATTGCGACGCTGGTGTTGTTCCGGGGCAACAAGCATGAACTGCGCACTGCGCAAGCGGCTGTTGCTGGCGGCGCCCGATAGGACGCCATCGCGAGCAGGCTCGCTCCCACAGGGGATTTGTGAACGACAAAGATCCAGTGTGGGAGCCAGCCTGCTGGCGATGAGGCCGGAACAGGCAACAGAGATTTACCAGGCATAAAAAAACGCCCCGACCAAAGTCGGGGCGTTTTCATTTGCAGCTAAGGCTTAGCGCGGGAATGCTGGCGGGTTTACACCGGCCATGTCTTCCATCACGCGAACAACCTGGCAGCTGTAGCCGAACTCGTTGTCGTACCAGACGTACAGAACAACGCGGTTGTCCTGAACGATGGTCGCTTCAGCGTCGACCACACCGGCGTGGCGCGAGCCAACGAAGTCGGTGGATACCACTTCCTGCGAATTGACGAAGTCGATTTGCTTATGCAGATCGGAGTGCAGCGCCATGTAGCGCAGGTACTCGTTCATCTCTTCACGGGTAGCGGCTTTCTCAAGGTTCAGGTTGAGAATAGCCATCGACACGTTCGGCGTCGGAACACGGATCGCGTTACCGGTCAGCTTGCCGGCCAGCTCAGGCAGAGCCTTGGCAGCAGCGGTGGCAGCACCGGTCTCGGTGATTACCATGTTCAGCGCAGCGGAACGACCACGGCGATCGCCCTTGTGGAAGTTGTCGATCAGGTTCTGGTCGTTGGTGTACGAGTGAACGGTTTCGACGTGACCGTTGATGATGCCGAACTTGTCATTCACAGCCTTCAGCACCGGCACGATGGCGTTGGTGGTGCAGGAAGCAGCGGACACGATCTTGTCGTCAGCGGTGATTTCACCGTGGTTGATGCCGTGAACGATGTTCTTGAGTTTGCCTTTGCCAGGCGCGGTCAGAACAACGCGGTCGATACCCGGGCACGCCAGGTGCTGACCCAGGCCATCAGCGTCACGCCATACACCGGTGTTGTCCACCAGCAGCGCGTCTTTGATGCCGTACTGGGTGTAATCCACCTCGGTCGGGTTCTTCGCGTAGATCACCTGAATCAGGTTGCCGTTGGCGGTGATGGTGTTGTTTTCTTCGTCGATGGTGATGGTGCCGTTGAACGAACCATGTACCGAATCGCGACGCAGCAGGCTGGCGCGCTTGGTCAGGTCGTTGTCGGCGCCTTTGCGCACCACGATGGCCCGCAGACGCAGACCGTCGCCACCACCGGTTTTCTCGATCAGGATGCGCGCAAGCAGACGGCCGATACGACCGAAGCCGTAAAGTACAACGTCAGTGCCTTTGCGGGCCGAAGCGTTTTGCTGGCCAACCACGTCAGCCATTTCTTCGCGGACGAACTGCTCGGCAGTGCGGCCATTGGCTTCGTTGCGGAATTTGAACGCCAACTTGCCCAGATCCACCGAAGCCGCGCCGAGCTTGAGCTCGCTCATGGCTTTGAGCAGTGGGAATGTTTCGTGGACGGAGAGTTCGCTATCGTCGGAAGAACGATGGCGAGCAAAGCGGTGAGCTTTGAGAATCGCGATGACAGACTGGTTGATCAGGCTGCGGCCATAGATCGAGCTCACCACGTTGTTATTGCGGTAGAGCTGACCGATAAGCGGGATCATCGCTTCTGCGAGTGCTTCACGGTCGATCCATTCACCAAGACACTGGTCGGGCTTCTGAGTCACGGGAACCTTCCACATGTAGGGGCAGAAAAAAGGGGCTACATTATGCCGCCGCGAGCCTCTTGTAGCAATGCGCGCTTGTCGCGCAATCGGTAACAAAATTCCGTTCAAAAAAATTACGCCCCTCGCCAGCCCAGTAAAACCGGGGCCTCCAGCACAGTCAATTTTTCGACGACTGTTAGACGATGTCTGTAACCCTCCGTAACACCACCCCGTTTCGGCACTACATAACCCCAAAAAAAGTGCTCTTTTTTATGGTTACCACTACATTTTGCGCAAACAGTGAAGATAGACGCAGTCTGCAACTGACAGGCAGCATCGGACGCCGCTACAATTACCGACTTTGTCGCAACGCCTGGAGCTCAACCTTCCGTGCCTGTTCTGCGTCTACCGCTTCTCCCTGCCGAGGCAGGTAAACAGCACTGGGGCAATCTGCCCGGTGCCGCCCTGAGCCTGGCGATTGCCGAGGCTGCCAGCGCTGCCAAGCGCTTCACCCTGCTACTGACCGCCGACAGCCAGAGTGCCGAACGGCTGGAACAGGAGCTGAGTTTCTTCGCCCCGGATTTGCCCGTTCTGCATTTCCCCGACTGGGAAACCCTGCCGTACGACCTGTTTTCGCCGCACCAGGACATCATTTCCCAGCGCATCGCCAGCCTGTACAGGCTGCCGGAACTGGCGCATGGCGTACTGGTGGTGCCGATCACCACGGCCCTGCATCGTCTGGCGCCGACCAAATTCCTGCTCGGCAGCAGCCTGGTACTGGACGTCGGCCAGAAGCTCGATGTCGAGCAAATGCGTTCGCGACTTGAAGCCAGTGGCTATCGCTACGTCGACACCGTTTATGAGCACGGTGAATTCACGGTTCGCGGCGCGCTGATCGATCTCTTCCCGATGGGCAGCAAGCTGCCGTATCGCATTGACCTGTTCGATGACGAAATCGAAACCCTGCGCACCTTCGATCCGGAAAACCAGCGCTCCATCGACAAGGTCGATTCGGTCAAGCTGCTGCCGGCACGTGAGTTCCCGCTGCAAAAAGATGCGGTCACTCGCTTCAAGGCGCGTTTCCGCGAGCGTTTTGACGTCGACTTCCGGCGCTGCCCGATCTTTCAGGATTTGAGCAGCGGTATCACCCCGGCCGGTATCGAGTACTACCTGCCGCTGTTCTTCGACGAAACCTCGACCCTGTTCGATTACCTGCCCCAGGACACGCAAGTGTTCTCGCTACCGGGCATCGAACAAGCGGCAGAGAACTTCTGGAACGACGTGCGTAACCGTTATGAAGAGCGCCGCGTCGATCCATCGCGTCCTCTATTGCCTCCTGCGGAATTGTTCCTGCCGGTGGAAGACTGCTTTGCACGACTCAAGAACTGGCCACGCGTAGTTGCCAGTCAGCAGGACGTGGAAACCGGGGTCGGCCGCGAACGCTTCCCGGCGCAGGCACTGCCGAACCTGGCAATCGAAGCCAAAGCCACACAACCGTTGGCGGCACTTTCGACCTTCCTCGACGAATTCCCTGGCCGCGTATTGTTCACCGCCGAATCGGCGGGCCGTCGCGAAGTCCTGCTGGAGTTGCTCGAACGCTTGAAGCTGCGGCCGAAAACCGTCGACAGCTGGCCGGACTTCGTCGCGAGCAAGGATCGCCTGGCGATCACCATCGCCCCGCTCGACGAAGGCTTGATGCTCGACGATCCGGCGCTGGCACTGGTCGCGGAAAGTCCGTTGTTCGGTCAACGCGTGATGCAGCGTCGTCGCCGCGAGAAGCGTGCCGACGGCAACAACGATGCGGTGATCAAGAACCTCACCGAGCTGCGTGAAGGCGCACCGGTGGTGCACATTGACCACGGCGTCGGTCGTTATCTGGGCCTGACGATTCTGGAAATCGACAATCAGGCTGCCGAGTTCCTCACGCTCGAATACGCCGAAAACGCCAAACTCTACGTGCCGGTCGCCAATTTGCACTTGATCGCCCGTTACACCGGCAGTGACGATGCGCTGGCCCCGCTGCACCGCCTCGGCTCCGAGACCTGGCAGAAAGCCAAGCGCAAAGCCGCTGAACAGGTGCGTGACGTCGCCGCCGAATTGCTCGACATTTATGCCCGCCGCGCCGCTCGCGAAGGCTATGCGTTCGCCGACCCGAAGGCCGACTACGCAACGTTCAGCGCAGGCTTCCCGTTCGAAGAAACCCCGGACCAGCAGTCCACCATCGAAGCCGTGCGCGAAGACATGCTCGCGCCGAAACCGATGGATCGTCTGGTCTGCGGCGACGTTGGTTTCGGCAAGACCGAAGTGGCCATGCGTGCGGCGTTCATCGCCGTGCACGGCGGCCGCCAGGTGGCGATTCTGGTGCCGACCACCCTGCTCGCTCAGCAACACTACAACAGCTTCCGCGACCGCTTCGCCGACTGGCCGGTGACCGTGGAAGTGATGAGCCGCTTCAAATCGACCAAGGAAGTAAATGCTGCAATCGCTGATCTGGCAGAAGGCAAGATCGACATCGTCATCGGCACGCACAAGCTGCTTTCCGACGATGTGAAGATCAAAAACCTTGGCCTGGTGATCATCGACGAAGAACACCGCTTTGGTGTGCGCCAGAAAGAACAGCTCAAGGCCCTGCGCAGCGAAGTCGACATCCTCACCCTGACCGCTACGCCGATTCCGCGCACGCTGAACATGGCGGTGTCGGGCATGCGCGACCTGTCGATCATCGCTACGCCGCCGGCCCGACGCCTGTCGGTGCGCACCTTCGTTATGGAACAGAACAAGAGCACGGTCAAAGAAGCCCTGCTCCGTGAACTGTTGCGTGGCGGTCAGGTTTACTACTTGCACAACGATGTGAAGACCATCGAGAAATGCGCCGCCGATTTGGCCGAACTGGTGCCGGAAGCGCGGATCGGCATCGGTCACGGGCAGATGCGCGAGCGCGAACTCGAACAGGTGATGAGCGACTTCTATCACAAGCGCTTCAACGTGCTGATCGCCTCGACCATCATCGAGACCGGCATCGACGTGCCGAGCGCCAACACCATCATCATCGAGCGCGCCGACAAGTTCGGCCTGGCGCAACTGCACCAGTTGCGCGGTCGCGTGGGGCGTAGTCACCACCAGGCTTACGCGTACTTGCTGACGCCGCCGCGCCAGCAAATCACTTCGGACGCGGAAAAACGTCTGGAGGCGATCGCCAATACCCAGGATCTCGGCGCAGGTTTCGTGCTGGCCACCAACGATCTGGAAATCCGTGGCGCCGGCGAATTGCTTGGCGATGGCCAGAGCGGCCAGATTCAGGCTGTGGGCTTCACTTTGTATATGGAAATGCTCGAGCGCGCGGTGAAGTCAATCCGTAAGGGCGAGCAGCCGAACCTCGATCAACCGCTCGGCGGTGGCCCGGAGGTCAACCTGCGGGTTCCGGCACTGATTCCGGAAGACTATCTCCCGGACGTCCACGCCCGTCTGATCCTGTACAAGCGCATCGCCTCGGCCACCGATGAGGAAGGCCTGAAGGATCTGCAAGTGGAAATGATCGACCGCTTCGGCCTGCTGCCGGAACCGACCAAAAATCTGGTGCGCATCACGGCCTTGAAACTGCAGGCCGAACAGCTGGGCATCAAGAAGGTCGATGGCGGCCCGCAAGGTGGCCGCATCGAGTTCGCCGCACAGACGCCGGTCGACCCGATGACCCTGATCAAGCTGATCCAGAGCCAGCCCAAACGCTACAAATTCGAAGGCGCCACGATGTTCAAGTTTCAGGTGCCGATGGAGCGCCCGGAAGAGCGCTTTAATACTGTAGAGGCGCTGTTCGAGCGCCTCATTCCGAAAACTGCTTGAAAGGACGCCGCATGCGCCTGTTTCGCTCACTGACTTTGCTACTGACTTTGGTAGCACCCACGGCATTTGCCGATGACACGTATCAGGTCGAAATGATTCTGGTCCGTCAGAACGCTGTACCCGCCATTGTCAGCCGCGCCGCGCCGGAAGACTGGGCCGCCGGCGCACAACGACTTGGCGATGAAACCAAGCGCACGCCCGCACTGGGTGAAGTTGCCGCAAAACTCACTGCCAGCGGGGAGTACAGCGTGTTGATGCACAAGGCCTGGCAGCAAACCCTTGGCGAAGCACCTGCGAAAGTAGCGGTCAGCGACGGCCAGGAACAGTTCGGCCAGTTCCCGATCGAGGGCACGCTTGAGATGAAACTCGGGCGTTTCACCGACGTGGCTGCCGACTTCTGGGTCAATCAGATCGACAGCAACGGTATGGTCACCGCCAGTGAGCGCCTGAAACAGGACAGTCACACCAAAAACGGCCAACTCAATTATCTCGACAACGGCCACCTGGCCCTGCTGATCAAGATCACTTCCCTGACGGCGCCTGCGCCACGGGAAGCGCCTGAAGCCATTCCGGACTGACCGAAGTCCTTATGTCCGCGCCCCTGAGTAAACCGTTGGCACCCTCCTGGGTCAGCCGATTCAAGGAACAGAGCCTGGAGCGTGGCCGCCGCTACGCTTTGGAAAACCGGGTACGCATCGCCCAGGTCGGCGATGCGACCATTACAGCCAGTTGCGAAGGCTCTGGCGGTAACGTCTACCGTCAGACCATTCAACTGCGCGAGTCGGCAAAAAGCACTTTGCTGCTGGTCGACGCGGCATGCACTTGCCCGGTTCGCAGCAACTGCAAGCACTGCGCAGCGGTGCTGCTGAAAATCCAGGAAACCCTCGACTACCCCGCCGCCGCCAAAGACGCCGAACTACTGGAAAAACTTCAGGCCGTGTTGGAAAACCGCAGCCCGAAAGCGCCGCCGCAGGTGTTGGTCGACAACGTGCAACCAATACCGCGCCTGTGGCTGGCCAGTGTCGAGTTCAGCGCTTTCGAGCCGCGCAACGGCAAGATGCAGCGCTACATTCAACATCGCGCGGCGCTGTCGTTCAGTTATCTGGACGAATACGTCAGCGGGCAGAAAAACAGCGACATCCTGATTCGTCAGGAAACCCAGACGCTGCGGATAAAACGCCAACCGGAAGTCGAACAGTCCTACCGCGAACAGTTACGAATCCTCGGTTTCCGCATCGCCACGCGCCAAAGCAAAGCACTCCCGGAAAGCGCCGGCGAACTCTATGAGATGGTCAATGACAGCGCATGGCTGACCTTTACCCTCAACGATCTGCCGAAGCTGCGCACGCAAGGCTGGGAATTGCAGATCGATGAGGAGTTCGGCTTCGACCTGACCGCAGTCGATGACTGGTACGCCACCGTCGAACAGGCACCGGAGCGCGACTGGTTTGATCTGGAACTGGGCATCATCGTCAACGGCGAGCGCCTGAGCCTGCTGCCGATTCTGCTCAATCTGATGCGCTCGCACGCCGAGATTCTCAATCCGGAACGCCTCGCGCGCCGGCGCGACGACGAGCTGATTCTGGTCAATGTCCCCCAACGCAATATCGAACACGGGCCGTTGCAAGTTGCGCTTCCGCTGGGCCGACTGAAACCGGTGCTGGCGACCCTGGGCGAGTTCTATCTGCAAGAGCCCGGCGAAACCACCCTGCGCCTGAGCAAGGCCGACGCCACACGCCTGAATTCGCTGGAAGGCATTCCGCTGCTTTGGGAAGGCGGCGAGCAGATCCGCACGTTCGCCCAGCGCCTGCGCGACATCCGTGATTTCAGCACAGAAGCGCCGGAAGGCCTGAACGCGACGCTGCGCCCCTATCAGCTCGAGGGTTTGAGCTGGATGCAATCGCTGCGGCAACTGGAAGTCGGCGGGATTCTTGCGGATGACATGGGCCTGGGCAAAACCCTACAGACTCTGGCGCATATTCTTAGCGAGAAAAACGCTGGACGCCTGGATCGGCCGTGCATGGTGGTGATGCCTACCAGCCTGATTCCGAACTGGCTCGATGAAGCGGCGCACTTTACGCCGCAACTGAAAGTCGTGGCGCTATATGGCGCCAGCCGCAAGAAGCACTTCGAGCATTTGGCCGACTTCGACTTGATCCTCACCACCTACGCGCTGCTGCCCAAGGACGTCGAGATTCTGGCCAAACAGCCGCTGCATGTGTTGGTGCTGGATGAAGCGCAATACATCAAGAACCCGAACAGCAAAGCCGCTCAAGCGGCCCGCGATTTGAATGCGCGCCAGCGCCTGTGCCTGAGCGGTACGCCACTGGAGAATCACCTCGGCGAACTGTGGTCGCTGTTTCACTTTCTGCTGCCCGGCTGGCTCGGCGACGTCAAAAGCTTCAACGCCGATTACCGAGTGCCGATTGAAAAGCGCGGCAGTGAAGTCAGACTTCAGCACCTCAACGGTCGGATAAAGCCGTTTCTGCTGCGCCGCACTAAAGAGCAGGTGGCCACCGAACTGCCGCCGAAGACTGAAATCATCCATTGGGTCGATCTCAACGAAGCCCAACGCGACGTGTACGAAACCATGCGTTTGGCCATGGACAAGAAAGTCCGCGACGAGATCACGCGCAAAGGGGTGGCGCGCAGCCAGATCATCATTCTTGAGGCGTTGCTCAAGTTGCGTCAGGTCTGCTGTGATTTGCGCCTGGTCAACGACGCCACCCTGCCCGCCCGCGGCAGCACCTCGGGGAAGCTCGACAGCCTGATGGAAATGCTTGAGGAGTTGTTCGAAGAGGGTCGGCGGATTCTGCTGTTTTCGCAGTTCACTTCGATGCTGTCACTGATCGAGAACGAGTTGAAAAAACGCAATGTCGCTTACGCCTTATTGACCGGCCAAACCCGGGATAGGCGCACGCCGGTGAAGGAATTTCAGAGCGGCAAGCGTCAGATCTTTCTGATCAGCCTGAAAGCCGGCGGCGTAGGTCTGAACCTGACCGAAGCGGATACGGTGATTCACTACGATCCGTGGTGGAACCCGGCGACCGAGAATCAAGCGACTGACCGCGCGTACCGGATCGGCCAGGAGAAACCGGTGTTCGTCTACAAGATGATTGCCCGGGGCACGGTCGAAGAGAAGATTCAGCATTTGCAGAAGGAAAAGTCCGACTTGGCTGCGGGCGTTCTGGATGGACGCAAGGCTGGCGACTGGAAATTGCAGAATGACGATATTGAAGCGTTGTTTGCGCCGTTGCCGGATAAGCTCGACAAGCGCTGAGATGTTTGTCGCCTGTTAGATAGCTATCGCTGGCAAGCCAGCGATGGGGCCATCAAATATTGGTATCCGGCTTAGGCAATCAACCCTTGGCAACAGGCAACGGCGCAAATAATGCCTCGATGTCACTCTGCTCCAGCTTCCACCCACCCGTCGTGCCACCCTCGAGCACCGCCCCAGCCAATGCAGCCTTCTCCTGCTGCAACGCCTGTATTTTTTCCTCTACCGTGCCACGAGCTATCAGCTTGTAAACGAACACCGGATTGTTTTGCCCGATTCGATACGCACGATCGGTTGCCTGATTTTCCACCGCCGGGTTCCACCAAGGGTCGAAGTGGATAACCGTGTCCGCAGCGGTCAGATTCAAACCGGTACCCCCAGCCTTCAGACTGATCAGAAACAGCGGCACCTTGCCGCCCTGAAAATCCTTCACCGGTGTGCGCCGATCCGTGGTTTCACCGGTCAGCAACGAATAGGCAATGTCACGTTGCTGCAACTCTTGCTCGATCAAGGCCAGCATCGAGGTGAACTGGGAGAACAGCAGGATCCTGCGCCCCTCGCCCAGCAACTCTTCGAGCATTTCCATCAGGCTGACCAGCTTGCCACTCCCGGAGCGCAGCGCCTTTGCCGTCAACGGCATGTTGATCAGGCGTAAGTCGCAACAGACCTGACGCAGCTTGAGCAAGGCATCCAGAATGATGATCTGACTGCGCGCCACGCCACTGCGGGCAATTTCGTCGCGCACTTTTTTGTCCATTGCCACGCGAACCGTTTCATAGACATCGCGCTGGCCGTCGCTCAGATCAACCCAATGGACAATCTCGGTTTTCGGCGGCAACTCGGTCGCCACCTGATCCTTTTTGCGGCGCAGTAAAAAGGGTTTTATCCGCGCCGTCAGATGCTGCATGCGCTCGGCGTTGCCGTGCTTTTCAATAGGCGTGCGGTAGTCGCGATTGAAGGATTTGCTGTCGCCGAGCCAACCGGGCATCAAGAAGTGGAACTGCGACCACAGCTCACCCAAGTGGTTTTCCAGCGGCGTGCCGCTCAAGCACAAGCGCTGACGGGCCTGCAAAACGCGCGGCTTGAGCTGCCTTGCTGAGCGGATTTTTGATGTTCTGCGCCTCATCTAGAATCAGCACGCTCCACAGCCGCGGCTGCAGAACTTCAAGATCCCTGGGCAGCAAGGCGTAAGTAGTCAGCACCAAATCGTATTCAGCAAAACTGGCGAAGTCTTTTTTCCGCGCGGTGCCATGCAGCGCCAGCACCTTCAACTGCGGCGTGAAACGCAGTGCCTCGTCCAGCCAGTTGGGGATCAGACTGGTGGGCATCACGGCCAACGCCGGATGATCAAGCCGCCCGGCCTGCTTTTCAGTCAACAGGTGAGCCAGGGTTTGCAAGGTTTTACCCAGCCCCATATCGTCACCGAGAATGCCGCCAACCTCCAGCTCGCGCAGGGTTTGCATCCAGTTGAGGCCTTCGAGCTGATAAGGTCGCATCTGCGCGTTGAGTCCGGCCGGCGCGGCGACTTGCGTATGAGTTGACTCACGCAGGCGCTTGGCAAAATTGCGCAGCCGCTCGCCACCCTGCCAATCGAGCGATACACCTTCAAGCAAACTCAGGCGCGCTGCATCGGGAGCACTCAAGCGCAATTTATCGCCGAGATGATTGCCCAGATACAACTCACTGAGCGTGGCCATCAGCGGTTTGACCCGGCCAAAAGGCAGGGCGACTTTGCCACTGATGTTATTGCTGAAGCGACCGGCACCCAACTCGACCAACAGCAGCTCATCATCACCGCGCTGAGCGAGTCTGGCTGGATCGAGAAGCAGTGGATGAGTGCGCAACAGGTGCAGAAAAATCGGCAACAGGCTGTGGCGTTCGCCGTTAACGACAATCCCTAATTGCAAATCAAACCACTGCCGTCCCGACTCTTCCTCAACCTCGGCGTACCAATGCTCGACCGGCTCTACGTTGAAATGGAAGTTCTTGCTGACGTCAATCTGCCAGCCTGCCTCGCGCAATGCGGGAATGCCATTTTGAGCAAAGGTGAGCCACGTTGAATCATCGGGCAGGTCAAATCTCTCACCCGGATGATCAACGCTGCTTTTGCGCGTGGCCTTCTTGAAGCCGTGTTTCTGTAGCTGCTGACGCAGGGCTTTTTCGGCAGCAGGCTGACGCTGAATACGCAGGGTTTCAACGCCCGCAAGAACCATCACCTGCGGGTTGCGATCCTGGACGGGATGACCGTCGTAGGTGAACAGCAAAGCTGCACGGTGCTCGGGTTCGTACTGCCAGCGCATGTAGCGTTTGCCGCTGGCGAGGGTCAGATGAGCCTTGGGCAACACATCATCGACGATCCGCTCCGTGAGCTGGTGCGGCGGGGCCACTTGCGTTGCCGCACTCATCCTATGGCTGAACTGCATCGCTTGGCGGGCCGGAATCTCTGGTGCCAATGCCAAATGACAGGCGAGTTTCTCATCGAGCTCGTTAAACAGCGGGCCGATGTGGTGCCGCTCGCGATCCAGATAATACAGCGGCTCCAGCGCGAGTACGGTTTCCACCGACGCCTCATCGCTGCTCCATTGCGGGCGAAAACTGCCATTGGCTTGTTCGGCCCAGGCAAACTGCGCGCTTCTTCTGGCGCCCGCAGTCAGCGGCTGCAACACTTCAAAATCCAGATACAGGCGCGACGTTTTCAACAGCATTTCGAGCAGTTCGGCGCCACTGCTGCCCTCCAGCGGATAGCCACTGTAATAGGCATGATGGGAGTGCATGGCCACGAGCAGCCTGGCAATTCGCAGATCAAGTTCGGTCAGATAACCGGGCTGACGCATCAGCATGTCTGATAGCGAGAACAACGGTTTGACGTCGCGCAGCTCGCCGCTCTTGAGCTGGTAGACCTTGAAGATTTCTACCAGCCACTTGCCCGGCACCGGTGTTGCATTGAGTTTGTAAAAGAGCCGCGTACTGGCCGCTTGCGAGGTTTCTTCAGTGGGCTGGGTCGCCACAGGAATACTGGAGAGCCAATGTTCCAGTGATCGGCTCAGTTGAACCGGGGCATCACTTTCAGGCGCTTTATCGGCGCGAGCCTGCAAGTGAAAGAGCACCGCCGCGCTGTGCTTGCAATTGATCTCGACCGGACAGGAGCAAAAGCAACGCAGACCGAATTGCTCCTGCTGATCTTTAATCAAGTAGATGATCTGTTGATAGACGTAGTTTTCAGAACCCGCGCAGGCCGCCTCAATCATCTCGTCATCGACTAAATGGATTTCTATCCTATCCTCGATGGCGTAATCGCGAGCCTTGGCCAGAGCATTACGGCTGAATGCCTCAGTCCACGGCAGCGAGTGAAGCTGACTGATGATTGTCGTCATGGCGTTTATCACCCCTTCAGCCGGCCAACAACCGCGCCAACGCCGACTTCACCTTCCCCAGCCCGTCATGCAACGCCTGCTCGATCTCGGCCATGGTAATCACTTCGGCGGTCTTGCCCGCTGCCGGATTCACCACCAGCGCCAGACACGCATAGTCCAGATCCAGCTCACGAGCCAGAGCCGCTTCCGGCATACCGGTCATGCCAACAATGTCGCAACCATCACGCTCCAGTCGCACGATCTCCGCAACAGTCTCCAGGCGTGGGCCTTGGGTACAGGCGTAAACACCCTGATCGCTGTACTCGCAACCTTCGGCGGCCACCGCAGCAATCAATTGCTGACGCAGCGGCTCGCTATAGGGGAAGCTGAAATCGATGTGGGTGACATGTTCCAGATCATCGGCGAAGTAAGTGTGCTCGCGCCCGCTGGTGTAATCGACGATCTGATGTGGCACGCAGAAATGCCCGGTGCCCATCGCCGGATGAATCCCGCCAACGGCATTGACCGCAATGATCGCTTCGGCACCTGCCTGCTTCAGCGCCCACAGATTGGCGCGGTAGTTGACCTTGTGCGGCGGGAAACGATGCGGGTGGCCGTGACGGGCAAGGAACAGCACTTCCTTGCCGGCATATTCGCCGATTTGCACGTCGGCCGACGGCGCGCCGTAAGGGGTGTCCACCGCCAGCGATTGGCGAATGCTCAGACCTTCAAGCTGGGTCAGGCCGGTGCCACCGATGATTGCGTAAACCGTCATAGCGAAAAATCCTCAATCGATCAGTTGAGCTTCTTTCAGCGCGCCGATAGCGGTGAGCCAACGCGGATCCTGACGGTAGTCGGTGCTGGCGAACGCCTGACCACGCATCCTCGCGATGCGCGCCGATGGCTTGACCTTCATCCGTTGTGCGGCGCTCAAGGCCAACTCGGCGGCGGCGCGGTCGTTGCACACCAGGCCCATGTCGCAACCGGCACTGAGTGCCGCTTCGATACGACTGGCGGCGTCGCCGACCACGTGGGCGCCAGCCATCGACAGATCGTCGCTGAAGATCACGCCGTCAAACTGCAACTCGCCGCGCAGGATGTCCTGCAACCAGCGGCGGGAGAAACCGGCGGGCTGCGAATCGACTTGCGGGTAGATAACGTGGGCTGGCATGACCGCAGCCAGATGCTTGCTGAGTCTGGCGAAGGGTACGAGGTCGTTGGCGCGGATTTCGTCGAGGCTTCGCTCGTCATTCGGGATCGCGACATGAGAGTCCGCTTCGGCCCAGCCGTGACCAGGGAAGTGCTTGCCGGTGGCGGCCATCCCGGCGCTGTTCATGCCACGGATGAAGGCTCCGGCGAGCAGAGCGGCGCGCTCGGCATCTCCTTCGAACGAACGCGTGCCAACCACGGCGCTGCGTTGGTAGTCCAGATCGAGCACCGGGGCGAAACTCAGGTCGAGTCCGACCGCCAGCACCTCGGTGGCCATGATCCAGCCGCATTGCTCGGCCAGATATTCGGCGTTCGGATTGTCGGCGATGGCGCGCATGGCCGGCAGGCGCACAAAGCCTTGGCGCAGACGCTGCACGCGGCCGCCCTCCTGGTCCACCGCCAGCAGCAGATCCGGACGAATCGCACGGATCGCCGCGCTGAGTTCACGCACCTGGCGCGGATGCTCGATATTGCGGGCAAAAATGATCAGGCCGCCCACTTCGGGCTGGCGCAACAATTGGCGATCTTCGGCCGTCAACCAGGTACCGGCGACGTCCACCATCAACGAGCCTTGCAGGCCAGCAGTCATAGAGATTCCTTGAAAACGAAAAACCCGTTGCGCACGAGATCGCCACCGAAGGCAGTGCCCGGCAGGTCAGCGATATCGATAGAGAACGGGTTCAGAACGAGAGTCGGCATGGGCGGCTAGCTTAGCGGATACAAGCTGCCGCGCCCACCCGTGTGCGGTCAAACCTTGGCGGCTACCGGCGTTGATTTGCTGCGCGGGCGCAACTGCGCGGTGGCCATGGCAGCGTCGGTGACGCCGGTCTCTGCGCGCATGCCTGCGGCAAGGAACGGCACCATCAGGCGCATGACTTGTTCAATGGAGGTGTTAACGCCGAAATCGGTCTCTGCGATCGCACGCAAAGCCTTGATGCCGGACATGCTGAACGCCGCCGCACCGAGCATGAAGTGCACGCGCCAAAACAGTTCTATCGGAGGAATGCGCGGCGCCGCCTCGTTGACCAGCAGCATGTAACGGCGGAACACCTTGCCGTACATGTCTTCCAGATAACGACGCAGGTGCCCCTGGCTTTGGCTGAACGCCAAACCGAGCAACCGCATGAAGATCGACAGATCATTGCCACTGCGCGGCTGGACCACGAGCGCCTGCTCAACAAGGATTTCCAGCAACTCTTCGAGGGTCGGCTTGTTTTCAGGCTTGGCTTGGCGTCGCTCCAGTTCCTTATCGAGGCTGATACAGAACGGCCCGAGGAATCGCGAGAAAACGGCTTGAATCAGCGCTTTCTTGGAGCCGAAATGATAATTCACCGCTGCCAGGTTGACGCCAGCCTTGCTGGTAATCAAACGCAATGAGGTTTCAGCGAAACCTTTCTCCGCGAACAACTGCTCGGCAGCATCAAGAATGCGTTCAACGGTTTCCGACTGGGCCATGGCTACTCCGCCTGACAAACACTTGTTTGAAACATACGTTTCAGCCTGTGCCTTGTCAAGCCTGCCTGTTCGTTTTGGGAATGGTCGGTCAGCTATTTAACCACACAAGGCCATTGCATTAATAAGCACGTCTGCCGACCGTCCGGCGGCCTGCAAAAAAACGGGCATTGCCAAGAACGCTTCACTGTATATAATCCCAGTCACTGTATAAAAAGACAGAGCGATCATTATGCTAAAGCTGACGCCACGCCAAGCCGAGATTCTGGCCTTCATCAAACGTTGCCTCGAAGACAATGGCTATCCGCCGACCCGCGCGGAAATCGCTCAGGAACTGGGTTTCAAATCGCCCAATGCTGCGGAAGAACACCTCAAGGCACTGGCCCGCAAGGGCGCCATCGAAATGACCCCGGGCGCTTCTCGCGGCATTCGAATCCCTGGTTTCGAAGCCAAGGCCGACGACTCTACCCTGCCCATCATCGGCCGAGTCGCAGCCGGCGCGCCGATCCTTGCCCAGCAGCACATCGAAGAATCCTGCAACATCAATCCGGCATTCTTCCACCCACGTGCCGACTATCTGCTGCGCGTGCACGGCATGAGCATGAAGGACATTGGCATTTTCGACGGCGACCTTCTGGCAGTCCACACCACCCGTGAAGCGCGTAATGGCCAGGTTGTCGTCGCCCGCATTGGCGATGAAGTGACCGTCAAACGCTTCAAGCGTGAAGGCAGCAAAGTCTGGCTGATCGCAGAAAACCCTGAATTTGCCCCCATCGAAGTCGACCTGAAAGATCAGGAACTGGTGATCGAAGGCTTGAGTGTCGGCGTAATCCGCCGCTAAAGGAGGCTTTATGCAGTTCCCACACACACCTCAGCAAACACAACTGCCTTTATTCGATGCGTTTCTGGCGCAACCGATGGCGCCGATCCTGAAAGACGTGGTCGAACGCCCTTGGAATGCCGAACCCGAAGTATTCAGTGAGCTGTCACTGCGCGGTGCGACCGGGAGCTGCCTGAACCTGCTCGCCCCGATACTTCGCGAATTGAGCGACGATCAAGACGCACGCTGGCTGACGCTGATTGCGCCACCCGCCAGCCTGACCCAATCATGGTTGCGGGATGCAGGCCTGAACCGCGAGCGCATTCTGCTGCTGCAACCCAGAGGCACACAAAGTGCTCATCAATTGGCCTGCGAAGCGTTGCGTCTAGGTCGCAGCCATACGGTAGTCACTTGGCTCAACCCACTGAACACGAGTTCACGACAACAACTGATCAGCGCTGCACGCACAGGCGACGCTCAGAGTCTGAACATTCGATTGGGTTGATTGGCTGGTTTGGTGCGCTGTTTGAAGCGCAGGGCTTCTCCATGGATAGAGAAGCCGATCTGAAGCGGTATCGACAGGAACCAAAAGCAGTCGGGAATCAATGAAGAACCCGAGGCCCTTCTTCCTTATCAAACTCACCTTCAATCATCCGGCCTGCCATCTGCACGCCGACGCTCAACATCGCCTTGGCGATTTCCACGTGCTGGCCCTGCAGGAATGTCTTGGCATCCTCGGAGAAATCCAGAGTCACCAAAGAACCCTCGTCCTCAGCCCTGCGCAGTTCGATTCGGCCGTCGGGTAACTCGACAATTTCTAGAAAGGACGTTGGCATATAGGTCTGTTCTCCACGAAAGGCAGGCATTATATAGACATCATTCAGGCTTCGCTCGGGATCTTGACCAGCAGCATGTTTCAGATTGCCACCGTGTCAATCCTCGTCAGCACTCGTTCAAACCTTCGCGAAAACGAATGGCCAGACCTTTGAGGTTTTGCCGCCAACTCTCAAGCTCCTCTCGACTCAACTCCTGCGGCGCCTCTTCCTCATCCAGGTTAACCGCCTGAATCAATGGCTGTGTGACGTCACCCTTGGGCTTGCGTGGCGCCCGTGGCGGCTGGAACAGCGCCGAATGCGCTGCCAACAGTTTTGCCAGCCAGGTTTCCGGATTGCCCGCCAGTTCAACCATTTCAGCCAGCTCGGGAATGGCAATCGACTCCAGCACTTCGCGTGTCAGCAACATCTCGGCCCGTGGCGCATTGGCCTGCGGCAGTCGATAGAACCCGGCGATCTCGTGACACAAACCCAACAGCGCGCCGTACAAGTGGAACAACGCCGATTCGCGCCCAGCCTGAATCAGCGCCAAGGAGTTCATCGCCCGCCCCTCTTCAGCCCGAGCCAAGGCTTCCAGCGACAGGCCGGCGAAATAGATTTTCTGATTGGTACGGGTATAGAACTCGTGGGCCATGACGGCAGTCTCCACAACGAAATAATTGCTTCACACAGGCCGGACAGTGTCGTGGATCAGCCGATCTCACCGCAAGCACAAAACAAAAAGGCCGCATGAAATCCCATAGGTTCTCATGCGGCCTTTTCAGTATCAGCCTAACGCTTACTCAGCCTTGGCCTTTGCAGAGCGCTTGTCTTCAACCGTCCATTTACCACCGTCGAAGTACGCCTTCCAACCGGTAGGCTTGCCGTCGACTTCGGTCTGCACGTATTGCTCCTTGGTCTTGCGGCTGTAGCGGATCACCGCTGGCAGACCATCAGGATCCTTCTGCGGCGCTTCGCACAGGAAGTGGTACTTCGGATCGATTTCGTCCTTGTGCGGCAGAATCTCGATCACCAGCGGAGCACGGGTCTCACGGTTTTTCGGGAACTGACTGGCCGCCAGGAACAGACCAGACGCACCGTCACGCAGGATGTAGGTGTCGTTGACCTTTTCGCATTTCAGCTCAGGCATCTTCACCGGATCCATCTTCGGCGGCGCCGCATCACCGCTTTTCAGCAGTTTGCGGGTGTTCTTGCACGTCGCATTGGTACAACCGAAGAACTTGCCGAAACGGCCGGTCTTGAGCTGCATCTCGCTGCCGCACTTGTCGCACTCCAGGCTCGGACCTTCGTAGCCCTTGATGCGATAGCTGCCTTCTTCGATTTCGTAGCCCGCGCAATCCGGGTTGTTACCGCAGATGTGCAGCTTGCGCTTCTCGTCGAGCAGGTAAGCGTCCATCGCCGTGCTGCAGATCGGGCAGCGATGTTTGCCACGCAGTACCAGCGATTCCGACTCACCTTCGTCGTCCGCAGCGATCTCGTCGCCCGGCACCAGATTGACAGTGGCCTTGCAGCGTTCTTTCGGTGGCAGGCTGTAACCCGAGCAACCGAGAAACACGCCAGTCGATGCAGTACGGATCTGCATCGGGCGGCCGCAAGTCGTGCACGGAATGTCAGTCATGACCGGCTGGTTGGCACGCATGCCGCTTTCAGGGTTTTCGGCTACTTCCAGTTTCTTTTTGAAGTCGCCGTAGAACTCGTCCAGCACGTTTTTCCAGTCACGCTCGCCCTGGGCCACGTCATCGAGGTTCTCTTCCATGCCGGCGGTGAAGCCATAGTCCATGAGGTTCGAGAAGCTCTCCGACAGACGCTCGGTAACGATGTCGCCCATCTTTTCCGAATAGAAACGACGGTTATGCAGGGTCACGTAACCGCGATCCTGAATGGTCGAAATAATCGCCGCGTAGGTCGAAGGACGACCGATGCCGCGCTTTTCCATTTCCTTCACCAGACTGGCTTCGGAGTAACGCGCCGGCGGCTTGGTGAAGTGCTGCGATGGATCTAGCTTGATCAGCTTCATCACATCGCCCTGCGCCATATCGGGCAGCACGTCGTCGTCACCAGGTTTGGCAATTTGCGGCATAACGCGGGTGTAACCGTCGAATTTCAGGATACGGCCCTTGGCGCGCAGCTCGAAATCACCAGCACCGACGCTGACGGTAGTCGACAGGTACTGCGCCGGCAGCATCTGGCAAGCCAGGAATTGACGCCAGATCAGCTCGTAGAGACGCTCGGCATCACGCTCCATGCCGGCAAGCTTGCTCGGAATGGTATTGGCATCGGACGGACGAATCGCTTCGTGAGCCTCTTGTGCGCCTTCCTTGCTGCTGTAGACGTTTGGCGTTTCCGGCAGGTATTTCTTGCCGAACTCGTCTTCGATATAAGCACGCGCCATCGTCACGGCATCCGCCGAGAGGTTGGTCGAGTCGGTACGCATATAAGTGATGTAGCCGGCTTCATACAGACGCTGGGCCATCATCATGGTTTTCTTCACGCCGAAGCCCAGGCGGTTGCTCGCAGCCTGTTGCAACGTAGACGTGATGAACGGTGCCGACGGCTTGCTGCTGGTCGGTTTGTCTTCGCGCTTGACGATGCTGTAGCTGGAAGATTTGAGCTTCTCCAGCGCGGCCATGGCCTGGGCTTCGTTCAGCGGCTTGAAGGCTTCGCCTTTCTCGCGGGCGACTTCGAAACGTACTGTCGATCCCTTGGTGGTGCCGAGATCGGCATGCACTTCCCAGTACTCTTCCGGGTTGAACGCACGGATTTCACGCTCACGCTCGACCACCAGTTTCACGGCAACCGATTGCACACGACCGGCGGACAGGCCACGGGCGATTTTGGCCCACAGCAGCGGCGAGACCATGTAGCCAACGACGCGATCGAGGAAGCGACGCGCCTGCTGAGCGTTGACACGATCGATGTCCAGCTCGCCCGGCTTGGAGAAGGCCTCCTGAATGGCCTTTTTGGTGATTTCGTTGAACACCACGCGCTTGTAGCGGCTGTCGTCACCACCGATGGCTTCGCGCAGGTGCCAGGCAATGGCTTCCCCCTCGCGATCCAAGTCGGTTGCGAGATAGATGGTGTCAGCATCTTTGGCGAGCCTGCGCAGCTCTTCGATCACCTTCTCTTTGCCCGGGAGGATCTCGTACTTGGCTTTCCAGCCATGATCGGGATCGACACCCATACGCGAGACGAGCTGCTTGCGCGCCTTCTCCTTCGGCGTGAGCACCGGACCTTCGCCTGCGGCAGCCTTGCCGCGCTTGGCGGCTGGCTCTTTGCTGGCGCTAGCCGAACCGCTGGTGGGCAGGTCTCGGATATGGCCGATACTCGACTTCACCACGTATTGGTTACCCAGATACTTGTTGATGGTCTTGGCCTTAGCCGGGGATTCCACAATGACCAGCGATTTGCCCATGGATCAGAAAATTCCTGAATTCTAGAAGTGAAAGGCGGTTGGCGCCTGACGCGGCACCGCTATATATAGTTGATACAAGGTGAGGTCAAGCACAGGGTTCTGTGCGCATTCGCCTCAGGCCTTGGAAAAAAGGCTCGGTTCGGCTTGCACCAAAGCAAAGCGTGGCACCTGCTCGCCGTCAACCTCGACCGACTCCAGAAACATGCTCAAGGGACGCACCCAAAAGCCGTAATCGCCATACAGGGCTTGGTAAAAGACCACTTCTTCTTCAGTCTCGGAATGCCGCGCAACACTGAATACACGGTACTGCGGACCTTTGTAATGTTGGTAGAGCCCAGGTTGTATCGGCATGGTTTGGCCCTCACTCAAATTTTTTCAAAATAAAAACAAAATAAATCCACAAAAACAAAAACCGGGGCACTTGGCCCCGGCTTCCATCGACGAGACGCTTAAACGCGTTCGAAGACGGTAGAGATGCCTTGGCCGAGACCAATGCACATAGTGGCCACCCCGAAGGTGCCGCTATTCTGCTTCATCACGTTCAGCAGGGTGCCGGAAATACGCGCACCGGAGCAACCGAACGGGTGACCCAGGGCGATCGCGCCGCCGTGCAGGTTAACCTTCTCGTTCATCTTGTCGAGTACTTTCAGATCTTTCAGCACTGGCAGAGCCTGTGCGGCGAAAGCTTCGTTAAGCTCGAAGAAGTCGATATCGTTGATGCCAAGGCCCGCACGCTTCAGGGCTTTTTGTGTCGCCGGAACTGGACCATAGCCCATGATCGCCGGATCCACACCCGCTACTGCCATCGAACGGATCACCGCCATTGGCTGAATACCCAGGTCCTGCGCACGCTGCGCCGACATCACGATCATGCACGAAGCACCATCGGTGATCTGCGACGAAGTACCGGCAGTCACGGTGCCGCCCTTTGGATTGAAGGCAGGCTTAAGGGCCGCCAGACTTTCCAGGGTGGTTTCCGGACGAATGGTTTCGTCGTAGTCGAACAGTTTCAGGAAACCGTTCTCGTCATAGCCCTGCATCGGGATGATTTCGTCTTTGAACTTGCCTTCCACAGTAGCCTTGTGGGCCAACTGGTGGGAACGCACGCCGAAAGCATCTTGCTGCTCGCGAGTAATGCCGTGCATTTTGCCAAGCATTTCGGCGGTCAGGCCCATCATGCCCGAGGCTTTCGCCGCGTACAGCGACATGTGCGGGTTCGGATCGACACCGTGCATCATGCTCACGTGACCCATATGCTCGACGCCGCCAACCACGAAGACGTCACCGTTGCCGGTCATGATCGCTTGCGCAGCAGTGTGCAGAGCACTCATCGACGAGCCACACAGACGGCTGACGGTCTGACCGGCCGAGGTGTGCGGGATCTGGGTCATCAGCGACGCCATGCGCGCAATGTTCCAGCCCTGCTCCAGGGTCTGGTTTACACAGCCCCAGATCACATCCTCGACTTCTGCAGGATCAACCTTGGCGTTGCGTTCCAGCAGTTTGCTGATCAGGTGCGCCGACATGTCTTCGGCGCGGGTGTTGCGGTGCATGCCGCCCTTGGAGCGGCCCATCGGAGTACGACCGAAGTCGACAATCACGACGTCTCTAGGATTCAAGCTCATAAGTTCACTCTCACTCTAGTTGGGGGCGCTTAACCGAAGAAGCGTTGGCCGTTTTTGGCCATTTCGCGCAGCTTCGCGGTCGGGTGGTACAGCGCGCCCAAATCAGCGTACTGGTCAGCCAGGGCAACGAACTCGGCAACACCGATCGAATCGATGTAGCGCAGCGCACCACCACGGAATGGAGGGAAACCGATGCCGTAGACCAGACCCATGTCGGCTTCAGCGGCAGTTTCAACGATACCGTCTTCCAGGCAACGCACGGTTTCCAGGCACAGCGGGATCATCATCCAGTTGATGATGTCTTCGTCTGTGACTTCGCGCTGCTCGTAAACGATCGGCTTGAGCACTTCCAGTACCGACGGATCGGCGACTTTCTTCTGCTTGCCTTTCTTGTCGGCCTCGTAGGCGTAGAAGCCCTTGCCGTTCTTCTGACCCAGGCGCTTGGCTTCGTACAGCACGTCGATGGCCGAGCGACGGTCATCCTTCATGCGGTCCGGGAAACCTTCAGCCATCACGTCACGACCGTGGTGACCGGTGTCGATGCCGACCACGTCCATCAGGTACGCCGGGCCCATTGGCCAGCCGAATTTTTCCATGACTTTGTCAATGCGGACGAAGTCCACACCGGCGCTGACCAGCTTGGCGAAACCGCCGAAGTACGGGAACAGCACGCGGTTGACCAGGAAGCCCGGGCAGTCGTTGACGACGATCGGGTTCTTGCCCATTTTCTTGGCGTAGGCAACGGTGGTGGCAACTGCCAGCTCGCTGGACTTCTCGCCACGGATCACTTCCACCAGCGGCATCATGTGCACCGGGTTGAAGAAGTGCATGCCGACGAAGTTTTCCGGACGCTTGAGGGCCTTGGCCAACAGGCTGATGGAAATGGTCGAGGTGTTGGACGCGAGGATGGTGTCCTCTTTGACCTTGTCTTCGACTTCAGCCAGCACGGCTTGCTTGACCTTCGGGTTCTCGACCACAGCTTCGACCACCAGGTCGACGTGACCGAAATCGCCGTAGGATAGGGTCGGACGAATGCCGTTGAGCACTTCAGCCATTTTCGCTGCGGTCATGCGACCTTTATCAACGCGGCCAACCAGCAGTTTGGCGGCTTCGGCCAGACCCTGCTCGATACCGTGCTCGTTGATGTCCTTCATCAGGATCGGCGTGCCTTTGGAGGCCGACTGATAAGCGATACCGCCACCCATGATACCGGCGCCGAGTACGGCTGCCTGCTTCACGTCCTTGGCGATTTCATCGTAGGCCTTGGCCTTTTTCTTCAGCTCCTGATCGTTCAGGAACAGACCGATCAAGCTCTGCGCGGCAGAGGTCTTGGCCAGTTTGACGAAACCTGCAGCTTCAACTTCCAGCGCCTTGTCACGACCGAAGTTCGCGGCTTTCTGGATGGTTTTGATTGCTTCAACCGGCGCCGGATAGTTCGGGCCAGCCTGACCGGCCACGAAACCTTTGGCTGTTTCGAAAGCCATCATTTGTTCAATGGCGTTCAGCTTGAGCTTTTCCAGCTTCGGCTGACGCTTGGCCTTGTAGTCGAACTCGCCGGAGATGGCGCGCTTGATCAGTTCAAGGGCAGCTTCCTGCAGCTTCTCTGGAGCAACCACGGCGTCGACTGCGCTGACTTTCAGGGCGTCTTCAGGGCGGTTTTCCTTACCGGCGGCAATCCACTCGATAGCGTTGTCGACACCGATCAGACGCGGCAGACGCACAGTACCGCCGAAGCCTGGGTAGATACCCAGTTTGACTTCCGGCAGACCGATCTTGGCCTTGGTGGACATGACGCGGTAGTCAGCCGCCAGGCACATTTCCAGACCGCCACCCAGTGCGATACCGTTGATCGCGGCCACGGTCGGAACGTTGAGGTCTTCGAAATCGCTGAAGATCTTGTTGGCTTCGAGATTGCCAGCAACCAGCTCGGCATCCGGCAGCTTGAAGTTGTCGACAAATTCGGTGATGTCGGCGCCGACGATGAACACGTCCTTGCCACTGCTGACGATCACGCCCTTGATCGAAGCATCTGCCTTGATGGCGTCTACGGCCTGACGCAGTTCGTTCAGGGTAAGACGGTTGAACTTGTTGACGGACTCACCCTTGAGGTCGAATTTCAATTCGACGATGCCACTTTCAAGAGCTTTAACCGTGATGGCTTTACCTTCGTAAATCATCAACTGATCTCCACGATATGGAAGCTGAACAGTACACGTCGGACGCAGGCGAATGGCTCGGCAGGACGCTTTTTCGTCGATGCTGACGCCAATCCACCCGGCACACCCGCCAACGCGATAGTCGGGATTCTGTAGGAGCGCTCTGTAAGACAAACGCTCAATTCATACGCCCGTTTGATTTGGGTACGTCACCTTCACGGAATTTCCAACAATTGTCAATCGCCCAAAATACGGGTTGAAATGCGACTTTGCGGTCATTTCCGTACCACGAAGACCAGCAACACGCGTCTTCATGTGCAGCCATTCATAAGATCAATAGTTAGAAAAGTCGCCCTAATTCGCGGCAAGCCTTGTTTAACAGGCTACGCTGGCAGGACTACAGAAAAATTTGCTGACTTACCGACGTTACTTCAGTGAAAAAAGAGTTACCGGCCTGCCTGGCCAACCCAGCCCGATGAATGATGTCGGGCTTTTTATTGCTCGTCTGCCGGCCCCTTCGCACCGTTGCAGTGCGAAAATTCCGCGAGTCACGCCAGCGCTTTCAGTGTGGCGTCGATTTCCTTCAAAACCGTCGCCTCGCCCTTCTCGCCCCAATACAAAGCAATCATCTGCTTGTCCGCCTCCACCTTGAAGACGTTGTCCGGCAATTTTTCGAAATGATTGAGCAACGCCCGATCTTCGCAGACTTCTTGCCACTGATTGACCCACACGCCCGGCGATTTCTGCCAGTACGTCCAGCACGCCGGCTGATTGCCACGGCGCGGCCGATGGTACTGCGCACACGGGCTCGGCGGCTCTTGCGACAGCCAGTGCGGCCATTCCTGAGGTGCCAGTTGCATGGCCAGGCCGATGCGCCGGGCCTCCATGCGCAGGGCGATGCGGCCACTCTGCGCCCGCGATGGGCGCAACCACGCCAGCGGACTCAATACCACCAGCAGGATTGACACCACTATCCAGACCGTCATATCTGTACTCCCGAATCTTGATGAGCCCATTGCGTCAGTTTGGAACCAATGCGCTTGAAACCAGCCATACTTACCAATATTGAAACCTCAGGAGGAGCACCTCATGCCCTACCACCACATCCTGGTCGCCGTAGATCTGACCGAAGAGTGCGACCCTGTTATCCACCGCGCCCGAGAGCTGTCGGTGAGCAACGACGCCAAGCTGTCGCTGGTACATATTGTCGAACCGATGGCCATGGCATTCGGCGGCGACGTGCCGATGGACCTGTCACAACTGCAACAGCAGCAATTCGATCAAGCCAAGGAACGCCTTGAGCGCCTGAAGCTCAAGTACTCCGAACTCGAAGGTGCCAACTGCCACTTGGCCTACGGCCAGCCGCGCCAGGAAATCCACCATTTCGCCAAGGAAAAGACCTGCGACTTGATCGTGGTCGGCAGTCACGGCCGGCATGGTCTGGCGCTGCTGCTCGGCTCGACCGCCAACGATGTACTGCACGGCGCGCCTTGTGATGTGCTGGCGGTGCATCTGGTCAAACGCTAAACCCTTCGGCAGTTCCTGCAAAAAGCCCGGCCTCACGCGAATGAGGCCGGGCTTTTTTATTGCCGGATCAATCAGGCATCCAGCTCGGCCCAGCGCTCCACCAGAGCATCCAGTTCGGCCTGCAACTGCTCAAGCGATGCAATCACCTTGACGGTTTCGGCCGCAGGGCGCTGATAGAAACCACCTTCGGCCATTTCAGCTTCAACCGCTGCGATTTGCTGTTCCTTGGCGTCGATGTCGCCTGGCAAGGCTTCCAGCTCGCGCTGCAACTTATAGCTGAGCTTCTTCTTGGCTGCCGGAGCAGCGGCTGCCGGCGCGGGCTCGGCAGTTACCACCGCCGAATTCAGATCCGCCTTACCCGACTTGCTTTCGGTCACGCCCAACAGACGCGGCGAACCGCCCTGACGGATCCAGTCCTGATAACCACCGACGTATTCACGCACCTTGCCTTCACCTTCGAAGACCAGTGTGCTGGTGACCACGTTGTCGAGGAATGCCCGGTCGTGGCTGACCATCAGCACAGTACCGTTGAAGGTCAGCAGCACTTCTTCGAGCAGCTCGAGGGTTTCCACGTCGAGGTCGTTGGTCGGTTCGTCGAGAACCAGCAGGTTCGCCGGTTTGCTGAACAGTTTGGCCAGCAGCAAGCGCGCACGCTCACCACCCGACAGCGCCTTGACCGGCGTGCGGGCACGCTGCGGGCTGAACAGGAAGTCGCCGAGGTAGCTCAGTACGTGGCGGCTCTGACCGTCGATATCGATGAAGTCGCGACCTTCAGCGACGTTGTCGATAACGGTTTTTTCCAGATCCAGCTGATGACGCAACTGGTCGAAGTAAGCCACGTCGATGCGCGTGCCCTCTTCCACTTTACCGCTGGTCGGTTGCAGACCGTTGAGCATCAGTTTCAACAGGGTGGTCTTGCCGGTACCGTTGGCGCCAAGCAGACCGATACGGTCGCCGCGCTGCAGAACCATCGAGAAATCCTTGATCAGGAACGGGCCGCCCGGATGAGCAAAGCTCACGTTCTCGAGCACCATCACCTGCTTGCCGGATTTGTCGGCGGTATCCAGCTGAATGTTGGCCTTGCCGGTACGCTCACGACGCTCGCTGCGCTCGACGCGCAGGGCTTTCAGGGCGCGCACGCGGCCTTCGTTACGGGTACGACGGGCTTTGATGCCCTGACGGATCCACACTTCTTCCTGGGCCAGACGCTTGTCGAACAGCGCGTTGGCAGTGGCTTCGGCAGCGAGCTCGGCTTCTTTGTGCACGAGGAAGCTGGCGTAGTCGCCGTTCCAGTCGATCAGGCCGCCGCGATCCAGTTCCAGGATGCGCGTGGCGAGGTTTTGCAAGAAGGAACGGTCGTGCGTGATGAACAACACGGCGCCCTGGAAATCCTTCAATGCTTCTTCAAGCCAGGCAATCGCACCGATGTCCAGGTGGTTGGTTGGCTCGTCGAGCAGCAGCAGATCCGGCTCGGACACCAGCGCCTGCGCAAGCAGTACGCGACGACGCCAGCCGCCGGACAGTTCGGCGAGGGTCTTGTCGGCCGGCAGTTGCAGGCGGCTCAGGGTGCTGTCGACCAGAGTCTGCAAGCGCCAGCCGTCACGGGCTTCGAGGTCGTGCTGGACGTGCATCAGCTTGTCCAGATCAGCGTCGGTGACGATGTTCTGGCTCAGGTGATGGTACTCGGCGAGCAATGCGCCAACGCCGTCGAGGCCTTCAGCCACAACGTCGAACACCGTCCGCTCGTCGGCCACCGGCAATTCTTGCGGCAATTCGCCGATTTTCAGACCGGGGGCACGCCACACCGAGCCGTCATCGGGCTTCTGGTCGCCCTTGACCAGTTTCATCATGCTGGACTTGCCAGTGCCGTTGCGGCCGATGATGCACACCCGCTCACCACGGGCGATCTGCCAGGACACCTTGTCCAACAACGGCATCGCGCCGAATGCAAGGGACACATCGCTGAATTTGAGCAGGGTCATGAGCTTCTCCAAAAACCGGGCGCGCATTCTACCTGAGATAGGGCTTCAACAGGCCGGCAATTTGTCTGTTGAAGCACTCTGCACAACATTTGTTGCGAACTTGTGCTGCGAGGCCGGCAAAGCTTTCGCCGCTTGCTGGCAAAAGGCTAAGCTACAGACAATTCAGTGCTGATCCTTGTCGGCACTTGTCATGATTTCTCTGCCCGGATGTCTCATGCGCAGTCGCCTTCTCAGTGTTTTGTCCTGTTTGCTACTTACCGCCACTGCCGTTCAATCCGCCCAGGCGGTGGACCTGTCCACCCAGCGCCAGTATTACGATGAAGCCAAGCGCGCGCTGGCCAAGGGCGATACCGGCCCGTATTTCCGATACAGCCAGGCTCTGGCCGATTATCCGCTGGAACCGTATCTGGCCTACGACGAACTGACCGCGCGCCTGAAAACCGCGAGCAACGCGGAAATCGAGAAATTCCTCGCCGAACACGGCGACCTGCCCCAGGCCAACTGGATGAAGCTGCGCTGGTTGCGCTGGCTCGCCGACCGTGGGGACTGGGCGACCTTCGTCAAGTATTACGACCCGAAACTCAACTTCACTGAACTGGACTGCCTCAATGCGCAGTACCAGATTACCCACGGTAAAAAAGCCGAGGGCTACGCCAATGCCGACAAGCTCTGGCTGACTGGCAAATCGCAACCCGCCGCGTGTGATGCGCTGTTCGGCATCTGGGCCGCCGACGGCCAGTTGACCGAACAGAAACGCTGGGAGCGCACCAAACTTGCGGCTCAGGCGCGCAACTATCCGCTGGCCAACAGCCTGGTCAACGGCCTGACCACCCTCGCCCCACGCGGTCGTTTGCTGGTCGATGTGGCGCAGAAACCCGAGCTGTTGAATCAACAGTCGCGTTTCACCCCGGCCGATGAGCCGATGTCCGACGTGGTCAGCCTTGGCCTGCGCCGCCTGGCCCGTCAGGATCCGGAAAAGGCCATGGCGTTGCTCGACGGTTACGCCAGCAGCATGCATTTCTCCCGCGATGAGAAAGTCGCGATCGCCCGGGAAATCGGCCTGACCCTGGCACGGCGTTTCGACAGCCGCGCGCTGGACGTAATGACCAAATACGATCCGGAGTTGCGTGACAACACGGTATCGGAATGGCGCCTGCGCCTGTTGCTGCGCCTGGCCCGTTGGGACGACGCTTATCAACTGACCCGCCGTCTGCCGCAGGATCTGGCGACCACCAATCGCTGGCGTTACTGGCAGGCACGCAGCCTGGAACTGGCGCAACCGCAAAACCCGGAAGCACAGACGCTGTACAAAGGGCTCGCCCGAGAACGTGATTTCTACGGCTTCCTCGCCGCCGATCGCTCCCAATCCCCGTACTCGTTGAACAATAAGCCGTTGGTGCTCAGTCAGGCGCTGATCAACAAGGTACGCAATACGCCGGGCGTGCGCCGCGCGCTGGAATTCCATGCCCGCGGGCAGATCGTCGACGGTCGCCGCGAGTGGTATCACGTCAGCCGCCACTTCAACCGTGACGAAATGGTCGCCCAGGCCAAACTTGCCTATGACCTGAAGTGGTATTTCCCGGCGATCCGCACAATCAGTCAGGCTCAGTACTGGGACGATCTGGATATTCGCTTCCCGATGGCCCACCGAGAAACCCTCGTTCGGGAAGCCAAGGTTCGCGGCCTGCATTCGAGCTGGGTGTTCGCCATCACCCGTCAGGAAAGTGCCTTCATGGATGACGCCCGCTCCGGCGTCGGCGCCAGCGGCCTGATGCAATTGATGCCCGGCACCGCCAAGGAAACCGCGCGCAAGTTCAGCATTCCGCTGGCCTCGCCGCAGCAAGTGCTCGATCCGGACAAGAATATCCAGCTCGGCGCTGCTTATCTGAGCCAGGTGCACAGCCAGTTCAACGGCAACCGCGTACTCGCTTCCGCCGCCTATAACGCCGGCCCAGGCCGCGTACGTCAGTGGCTGCGCGGCGCTGATCACCTGAGTTTCGACGTGTGGGTGGAAAGCATCCCCTTTGACGAAACCCGCCAGTACGTGCAAAACGTGCTGTCTTATTCGGTGATCTACGGCCAGAAGCTCAATTCGCCGCAACCGCTGGTGGATTGGCATGAACGCTATTTTGATGATCAGTGATCGACTACGGTTCGATTAAACGAAAATGCCCGCATTGAGAAATGCGGGCATTTTTTATGGGGCGCCAACTAGTTGGTTGTCGCGTGCTGGCCATCACTGAACTGCAATGACGCCAGCCGTGCATACAACGGGTTGCTCACAATCAATTCCTGATGCGTACCGATTGCCACGAGCTTGCCCTGATCCATCACCGCAATCCGGTCGGCATTCTTCACCGTGGCCAAACGATGGGCAATGACCAGTGTGGTGCGGTTGTGCATCAGGCTCGGCAAGGCTTGCTGAATCAGGTGTTCACTTTGCGCATCAAGGGCGCTGGTAGCTTCGTCGAGTAGCAAGATCGGCGCGTCAACCAACAACGCCCGGGCGATAGCCAACCGCTGACGCTGGCCGCCGGAGAGTCCGAGACCGCCATCGCCCAAATGGGTCTGGTATCCGTCGGGCATCTGCTCAATAAAGTCGTGAGCATGAGCAATCCGCGCCGCCTCCTTGACTTGCTCCAGCGTCGCCGTCGGACAGCCATAACGGATGTTCTCTTCCACGCTGCCAAAAAACAGTGCCGGCGTTTGTGAAACCAGGGCGAAACAGCGACGCAGATCCAGCGGATCCAGACTCGTCAATGGCACGCCATCGAGCAGAATCCGGCCTTGGCCGGGATCGTAGAAGCGCAACAGCAAGTCATACACCGTGGATTTACCGGCACCGGACGGCCCCACCAATGCCAGGGTTTCGCCTGCCCTGACCGTAAGATTCAAACCGTCGACGGCGTAGCTTTCTGGCCTTGAAGGGTAGGAAAACCTTACATCCTGCAGCTCCAACTCGCCCCTCACCCGCGCAGGCAACGTTACCAATCCGGAGGTTGGCGGCTGGATAATATTTTCCGAGCGCAGTAATTCGGCAATCCGCTCGGCGGCGCCGGCCGCGCGTTGCAGCTCGCCAATCACTTCACTCAGTGTGCCGAAAGCGCTGCCGACAATCAGGCTGTAGAAGACGAACGCGGCCAGTTCACCGGCAGAAATTCGCCCGGCAATCACGTCCATCCCGCCAACCCACAGCATGACCGCCACGGCACCCAACACCAGCACGATGACCAATGTGATCAGCCATGCCCGCTGGAAGATTCGTTTGCGCGCCGTTTCGAAAGCCTGTTCGACAGTGGTGGCGAAGCGCTGCTCGTCCTGCACCTGATGGTTGTAGGCTTGCACGGTTTTGATCTGGCCGAGGGTTTCGGAAACGTAGCTGCCAATGTCGGCAATCCGGTCCTGGCTCAGCCGCGACAGGTTACGCACGCGGCGGCCGAAGATCAGGATCGGCGCGATCACCAATGGAAGGGCGATAACGACGATGCTGGTAAGTTTTGGATTGGTGATAAACAGCAACACCACGCCGCCGATGACCATCAGCAGATTGCGCAGAAACAGCGAAAGCGACGAGCCGATCACCGATTGCAGCAATGTCGTATCAGCGGTCAGGCGTGACTGGATTTCCGAGCTGCGGTTGTCCTCGTAGAACCCCGGATGCAGGTACACCAGATGGTTGAACACCTGTCGACGAATGTCCGCCACACAACGCTCGCCGATCCACGACACCAAGTAGAACCGGGCAAATGTACCCACCGCCAGACCAAGCACCAGCAGCATGAACAGGCCAATGGATTGATTGAGCAGGTGCGGCGACTGGGTCATGAATCCCTGATCGACCAGCAGTTTGATGCCCTGCCCCATCGACAGAGTGATACCAGCGGTGAGGATCAACGCGAGCAGCGCGCCGAAGGCCTGCCAACGATACGGCGCAAGAAAATGGCTGGTCAGGCGCAGGGCGCGCCGGTGCCTTGAGGAAAGCATCGAGATCATTCGGGTTCACATCTGTACGGATGAATAGGGCCAACCTACAAGCTCAATGGGGTGGAACTCTGTAAATCACAATGAGTCAGGTTAAATATGCCCCCAAAGACTAGGCCATAGTTGCTATTGGTCTAAAGTCCCGGTTGAGACGAGCGGTCATTTCTGTTTGAGTGGAGATGCCGCCGACAGACCGCAGGGAGTTGTCACAGCCCGGTCACGTGGGGGTTTTAACCTAGGCGCACAACCTGATGAGGAGACAGGCCATGTCCTTGCAACAAAGCAGCGAAGACAAGATTGAAGTGATCCGCACCAAGCCCGGCCAGACTCTGGGTTGCTCGATTATCGATGAACAGGGGCGCGAAGTACCGATCACTGAAGACATGATCCAGGACGCCTGCCGCGAACTGGATAAGCGATTGGTCAAGCCTGCCGAACAAAAGTGATGTAGCCACCGTCTTCCTGACCCGGCCCCTTTGGCCGGGTTTTTTCTGTCTGCCAGTGCGGTGGCTTAGATTGCCACCGCGCCCAGCGCCGCCACAATCTGCTGCAACACCGGCGAATCCCCGGCGATCCGCACTTTCAGCCCTTCAATCTCGCGCCGAACCGGATATTGCTTGCGCAACACATCAAACGCCGCCCGCTGCTCGCTGACATTGCCTACAAGGCTGCGACGAAAATCTGCGTCATCCCGGCGCGGGTCGTACACGCCACGGCACAACATCGCCAACGCCCAAGCCGGATCGCTGTCAGCATGCAAGGTCACTTCCGACAACCAGGGTGCTGGCAGTAAGTCAGTGAGCTGGATGCTTGCAGGCACACCGATAAAGTCGCAGTAAGCCTGATAGATCTGCGCTGTACCGCGCTGTTTGCCGTCGAGGCTGTAACCGGCAATGTGCGGCGTGGCCAGGACGCAGAGATCAGCCAGTGACACGTCGACCTCGGGCTCGGCTTCCCAGACATCCAGAACAGCTTGCAGGTCTTCGCGCTCCAGCAGCACTTTGCGCAGTGCAGCGTTATCCACCACTGGACCGCGTGCGGCATTGATCAGCCACGCGCCGGGTTTGAGTTGCTGCAAACGTTGCTGATCGAACAGATGCCACGTCGCGCCGTCACCGCTGCGGGTCAGTGGCGTGTGCAGGCTGATCACATCGCACTGCTCGATGATTTGCTCCAGGCTGACGTAATCGCCACCTTCGGCAGCCTGACGCGGCGGATCGCAGACTTTCACGTTCCAGCCCAGGCCCTTCAGGACGTTGATCAGACGACCGCCCACTTCACCTGCGCCCACCACACCGAAAGTGCGTTGAGTCAGATAAACACCTTCGATTTCGGCGAGGGTCAGCAGACTGCCGAGCACGTAATCGACCACGCCCCGGGCGTTGCAGCCGGGCGCGCTCGACCAGGCAATGCCGGCCTCAGCGAAATACTCCAGATCCAGATGATCGGTGCCGATGGTGCAAGTGCCGACAAAGCGCACCTTGCTGCCCTCTAGCAACGCCCGGCTGACATTGGTCACGGAACGCACCAGCAACACGTCAGCCTGTTCGACAGTCGCACGGTCGATGGAGCGGCCCGGTACCCGGCGGATCTCGCCGAAACCTTCAAAAAAGGCATCGAGCAGCGGAATATTTTCGTCGGCAACAATCAGCATGGCGGGCTCCTTGGGCGGATCGGCAGTTTAGGTGCAGATGCACGGTTGGGCCAGCAGGCTTTGTGATTACAAATCCGCAACAGAGGATTTTTCCTGACCAAAGCGTCAGCGGCGTAGAATGCGGCGCCCTGCGCATCAATCTCCGTGGACGCTTTGCCTGTGAATTCTGTAACTGACCAACCTGTCGCCGTCTCCCTGACCCGCCCCGCGCGGATTCGCCTGGAGTTCAAGAACCTGCTCGCCCTGGCGTTGCCGATCATCATCGCGCAACTGGCAACCACGGCCATGGGCTTCGTCGATGCAGTGATGGCCGGTCGCGTCGGACCGAAGGATCTGGCGGCCGTGGCACTGGGTAACTCGATCTGGGTGCCGGTGTTCCTGCTGATGACCGGCACCCTGCTGGCCACCACGCCAAAAGTCGCCCAGCGTTACGGCGCCGGCACCCATAGCGAGATCGGCCCGATCGTGCGTCAGGCGTTGTGGCTGGCGCTGGTGGTCGGACTGATCGCGACCACCATGCTGGTTGCCGCCGAACCGGTGCTGCACCTGATGAAAGTCGATCCAGAGCTGATCGGCCCGTGCATGCAGTATTTGCACGGTATCGCCAGTGGTCTGCCGGCGGTGGCGTTCTACCATGTGCTGCGCTGCTTCAGTGACGGCCTCGGTCGTACCCGCCCGGCGATGGTGCTGGGCCTGTGCGGGCTGGCGCTGAATATCCCGCTGAACTACGTGTTCATTTATGGTCACTTCGGCGTGCCAGCCATGGGTGGCGTTGGCTGCGGCTGGGCCACGGCAATTGTGATGTGGGTGATGGCGCTGGGCCTGGCCGGTTACGAGCGCTGGGCACCGGCTTATCGTTCGAGCGAACTGTTCAGCCGCTTCGACTGGCCGCAATGGGCAGTCATCAAGCGTCTGCTGGCGATCGGTCTGCCGATCGGCATCGCGGTGTTTGCCGAGTCGAGCATCTTCGCGGTGATCGCGCTGCTGATCGGCAGCCTTGGCGCTACCGTGGTGGCCGGGCACCAGATTGCGCTGAACGTCAGCTCACTGGTGTTCATGATTCCCTACTCGCTGGGCATGGCCGTGACCGTGCGCGTCGGTCAGGCTCTCGGTCGCGAAGAACCACGCGAGGCGCGTTTCGCCGCAGGCGTCGGCATGGGCACCGCGCTGGCTTATGCCTGTCTGTCGGCGAGCATGATGTTGCTGCTGCGTGAACCGATTGCGGCGATCTACACGGCTGATCCGACGGTGATTCACATCGCGGCGATGTTGATTGTGTACTCGGCGTTGTTCCAGTTTTCCGATGCGATCCAAGTGACCGCCGCCGGTGCCCTGCGGGGTTACCAGGACACTCGGGTGACGATGATCCTGACTCTGTTCGCCTATTGGGGCATCGGCCTGCCGGTGGGTTACGCCCTCGGCCTGACCGACTGGCTCGGCGAACCGCGTGGTCCGAGCGGCTTGTGGCAGGGTTTGATCGTGGGTCTGAGCTGCGCGGCGCTGATGCTGTCGATCAGGCTGACACGCAGCGCACGCAAGCGCATTCGTATCAGTCGTTCGTTGGGCTGATCAGCCATAAAAAAAGACCTGCATTTGCAGGTCTTTTTTTGTCTGTCAGCCGGACTTCTTGCGAATCCAGTACAGGTAAGTACCGGCCTCTTCGTGCTGCCCCACCAGTTCGTGGTCGAGAAACACACAGAACTTGGGAATGTCGCGGCGAGTAGAGGGATCAGTGGCGATCACCTTGAGCAGTCCGCCAGGCACCAGATCACGGATGTGCTGGTGCAGCATCATCACCGGCTCCGGGCAATTGAGGCCGGTGGCGTCGAGGGTGCCGTCGACCGGCGTGTCGATCATTTCACTCATGATTCACTCCTGAAACTGGCCGGCATTGTCGCGCATTGCCGGGTGCTCGGTCATCTTTTGGTCTTTTTCACATCGTGCCGGCGCAGGTGGCAGGTCACTTCCTCACGGTCGTGATACAGCTGTTTGCAGCCGATATCGACCTTGATCCCGCGCGCCTTGAAACCATCGGCGATGCGCTCAAGTAGGCGCTTCACCTCGGCGTAACGCTGCTTCATTGGCAATTTCAGGTTAACCACGGCCTCGCGGCAATGGCCCTCGCCAATCCACTCTTCGAGCATCGCCGCGTTACGCGCCGGTTTCTCGACGATGTCGCAAACCATCCAGTCCACCGGTTGCTTGGGCTTGAAGGTGAAGCCGTCGGCCATCAAGTGCTGCACCAACCCCGTGTCCATCAGGCTTTCGGCCATCGGGCCGTTGTCGATGGCAGTCACCAGCATGCCGCGATTGACCAGTTGCCAGGTCCAACCGCCCGGCGCTGCGCCGAGGTCAACGCCGGTCATGTCGCTGTGCAAACGATCTTCCCACTGATCACGCGGGATAAAGTGGTGCCAGGCCTCTTCCAGTTTCAGCGTCGAACGGCTCGGCGCCTCACGCGGGAACTTCAAACGTGGAATGCCCATCGGCCACATCGCCGAGTTACCGGCGTCGGCCATGCCGAGAAACACTTCGCGACCGCTTTTGAACGTCAGCAACAGACGCGGCTTGCTGGCGTCATCCACCAGTTTGCCGGCGCCGGTCAGGGCCTTGCGCAGCGGGCCTTCGAATTTCTTGCAGAAGTTCGACAGTTCCTTGCCGTCGTTGGTGTCGACGACTTCCAGCCAGAGGCTGCCGCACACCGGGAATTCGGCCATGTTCGCGAGGATTACGCTGATGCGGTCGGTTTCCGGCAGATCGATGAAGACGCCACGCGCCCATTGGCGCGGGAAGATCAACTCGGCGAAACGCTGACCGCGCATCAGGCGCTCGGCGCCGTCTTCTTCGGTGCAGACAAACTCGGCGCACGCGGTGGCCGCTTTGGCCTTGGCGTAGCCGGCCACGTTCAACTGCGCCGCGAGGTCGGAAATCTCCGAACAGACTTCGCCTTCGAAGCCGGGCCGGCAATGCATGAATAGGGTGTTCATTCTTACTCCTGGGCAGAGGACGATTATTCGCCCTCTGCGCGATGCTCAGGTCTTGCGTTGCAGCAAAGCCTGTCACGAAAACCGGCGCATGATAGCCGAAGTCGGAACCTTGGACTTGCCCATAGAGTCCAGTTATTAGCCAGCTACTGAAAACAGGGCTACGTTGTTAGCTCTGCCCGTCCCCTCAATCCGTAGCCGTGCGGATTCAAAGGAGTGATTGTAATGCCGTCCCTCGATAGCCTGAAAACCCTCAAGACCCTGCAGATCGACGACAAGACCTACCACTATTTCAGCCTGCCTGATGCCGCCAAGAGCCTCGGCAATATCGACACGCTGCCGATGTCGTTGAAAGTCCTGCTGGAAAACCTGCTGCGCTGGGAAGATGAAAAAACCGTCACCGGCGCCGACCTCAGGGCAATCGCCGCCTGGCTCAAGGAGCGTCGCTCCGACCGGGAAATCCAGTACCGTCCCGCCCGCGTGCTGATGCAAGACTTTACCGGTGTCCCTGCCGTGGTCGACCTCGCTGCGATGCGCGCCGCCATGGCCAAGGCTGGCGGTGATCCGCAGCGAATCAATCCGTTGTCGCCGGTGGATCTGGTGATCGACCACTCAGTGATGGTCGACAAATTCGCTACCGCCAGCGCTTTCGAACAGAACGTCGACATCGAGATGCAGCGCAACGGCGAACGTTACGCCTTCCTGCGTTGGGGCCAGAGCGCTTTCGACAACTTCAGCGTGGTGCCGCCGGGCACCGGGATCTGCCATCAGGTCAACCTCGAATACCTCGGCCGCACCGTGTGGACCAAGGACGAAGACGGCCGCACCTATGCCTTCCCCGATACCCTGGTTGGAACCGACTCCCACACCACCATGATCAATGGCCTCGGCGTACTTGGCTGGGGCGTCGGCGGGATCGAGGCAGAAGCGGCGATGCTCGGGCAACCGGTGTCGATGCTGATTCCGGAAGTGATCGGTTTCAAACTGACCGGCAAGCTCAAGGAAGGCATTACCGCCACCGACCTGGTGCTGACGGTAACGCAGATGCTGCGCAAGAAAGGCGTGGTCGGCAAATTTGTCGAGTTCTACGGTGATGGCCTCGCCGATCTGCCGCTGGCCGACCGCGCGACCGTCGCCAATATGGCGCCGGAATACGGTGCGACGTGCGGTTTCTTCCCGGTCGATGACGTGACGCTGGAGTACTTGCGCCTGTCCGGACGGCCGCCAGAAGTGGTGAAACTGGTCGAGGCTTATACCAAGGCTCAGGGCCTGTGGCGTCTGCCCGGTCAGGAGCCCGTATTTACCGACAGCCTATCGCTGGACATGGGCAGCGTTGAGGCCAGTCTTGCCGGGCCGAAACGCCCGCAGGATCGCGTTTCATTACCGAATGTCGCCCAGGCCTTCAGCGACTTCCTCGATTTGCAATTCAAGCCGACCAGCAAAGAAGAAGGACGCCTTGAAAGTGAAGGTGGCGGCGGCGTGGCCGTGGGCAATGCCGATCTGGTCGGGGAAACGGAGTACGAATATGAAGGCCACACCTATCGCCTGAAAAACGGTGCCGTGGTCATCGCTGCGATCACCTCTTGCACCAACACGTCCAACCCGAGCGTGATGATGGCGGCCGGGCTGCTGGCGAAAAAAGCCGTGGAAAAGGGCCTGACCCGTAAACCGTGGGTCAAAAGCTCGCTGGCACCCGGTTCGAAAGTGGTCACCGATTACTACAAGGCCGCCGGACTGACACAGTACCTCGACCAGCTCGGCTTCTCTCTGGTCGGCTATGGCTGCACGACCTGCATCGGTAACTCCGGGCCTTTGCCCGAGCCGATCGAAAAGGCTATTCAGAAAGCCGATCTCGCCGTCGCCTCGGTGCTCTCCGGCAACCGCAACTTCGAAGGCCGGGTGCATCCACTAGTGAAAACCAACTGGCTGGCATCACCGCCGCTGGTGGTGGCTTATGCCTTGGCCGGTACTGTGCGTACCGATATCAGCAGCGAACCGCTGGGTAACGATCAGCAGGGCAATCCGGTGTACTTGCGTGATATCTGGCCAAGCAGCAAGGAAATCGCCAACGCGGTCAGTCAAGTCAACACCGCGATGTTCCACAAGGAATACGCCGAGGTGTTTGCCGGTGACGAGCAGTGGCAAGCCATCGAAGTGCCGCAGGCGGCAACCTATGTGTGGCAGGACGACTCGACCTACATCCAGCATCCGCCGTTTTTCGACGATATTTCCGGCCCGCTCCCGGAGATCAAGGATGTCAAAGCTGCGCGGGTACTGGCGCTGCTGGGCGACTCGGTGACCACTGACCACATCTCCCCCGCCGGCAACATCAAGGCCGACAGCCCGGCCGGACGCTATCTGCGCGAAAAAGGTGTGGAGCCGCGAGACTTCAACTCCTACGGCTCACGTCGCGGCAACCATGAAGTGATGATGCGCGGTACCTTCGCCAATATTCGCATCCGCAACGAAATGCTCGGCGGCGAAGAAGGTGGCAACACCCTTTACATTCCCACCGGCGAGAAAATGCCGATCTACGATGCGGCCATGCGTTATCAGGCATCGGGAACGCCATTGGTGGTGATTGCCGGACAGGAATATGGCACGGGCTCAAGTCGGGACTGGGCAGCCAAAGGCACCAACCTGCTGGGCGTCAAAGCCGTGATCGCGGAAAGCTTCGAGCGGATCCACCGCTCCAACCTGGTGGGCATGGGTGTGCTGCCATTGCAGTTCAAGCTTGATCAGAACCGCAAGAGCCTGAACCTGACCGGCAAGGAGACCTTTGAAGTTCTGGGCCTGAGCGGCGTCGAACTGACGCCGCGGATGAACCTGCCCCTGGTGATCACCCGTGAAGACGGGCGCCAGGAGAAAATCGAAGTGCTGTGCCGGATCGACACCTTGAATGAGGTGGAGTACTTCAAGTCGGGCGGGATTCTGCATTATGTGTTGCGGCAGTTGATCGCTTCGTAAACCTGTCGAGGCACAAACACCGCGATCCGGCGGTGTTTGTGTTTAAGCGCAGCACTTTCCTACAGACGAAAAAAAACCCGCCGAAGCGGGTTTTTCCCAAGACCATTATCGACTCCCTGTCGGCAGCGATCCTTGCAGATGGTCGATCATCCCTGATCCTGAAGCACTCCCTGTGCTTCAGTTGATGTGTGTAGATTACGCGCTGGATCCAATCGGCAATAGTCGCAATAGCTACCATCGCGTGTAAGACATTCGCCATAGCAGCCCTTCCGAAAACCCTTAGACGTGTCAGTCATCGAGCGACGAAGCGTTACTGTTTTCGCGCAGGCGGGCCTTGGCGCTTTCGGCGAGAAAGCGCTCGAGCCTGCTCAATTGCTCTTCCCAGCCACGGCTGTCACTGTAATACGCCTCTTTCTGGCGGATATCGGGAATATGGGCAAACCCCGATTCGGACACCGTTAGCAACGTGCCATCCTCGTAATCCTGCAGATCGAACTTGACCAGCGTCGTCGGCTCCTGGGAATAGTCGATCTTCGGATTGACTGCATACGGATGCCAACGGAATGAAAACAACTGCTGCGGCTCGACCCGCTCGACCAGCACATTCCACAGCACATGTTCATAACCCGGATATGTGACCTGACCTTGTGTCCATTCACCGGCAATAAAACGTCTGCCCTCCAGCGCCACGCCAAACCACTGGCCGAACGCCTCGGCATCCACCAGCGCGCGCCAGACATGCGATCGTGGCGATTTGAGCGTTATCTTGCGTTCAAAGCTGTTAGGTACTGGTTTCACACGTCACCTCCTGTTCTGAACACTAGGCTTGTATGACCACATGTCCAACCTGAAGTTGTATCAAACGGCTGCCCGGCACTCTGTTTAGTCCGGCTACACTGCTTGCTCTTTAACTTTAAATGAGCATTTCTTATGTCCCCACGCCTGCTCCTGGCCCTGACGTCATTTCTCTTCCCGGCCCTCGCCCACGCCGCCGTCGACTGCGCCAATGCCAGCGACCAAGCCACCATGAACCAGTGTGCCGGCCAGGATTTCAAAGCGGCGGACAAAGAGTTGAATAAGGTATATCAGCAGATCACCGGGCGTTTGAAGGACAACCCGGATGGCAAGAAGCTGTTGGTGAATGCGCAGCGGGCGTGGATCGGGTTTCGTGATGCCGAGTGCAAGTTTTCGTCGTCCGGCGTGACAGGCGGGAGTGTTTATCCGTGGGTTTACAGCAATTGCATGACGGCTGTGACCAAGGTGCGGGTCGAGGCGCTGAAGCAGTATTTGAAGTGTGAAGAAGGTGACATGAGTTGCCCGGTTCCCGGGGCATGATTTTTGGAATGTCTCCGACACATTCAGTAATGCCCACTGTCGCCCTATAACTAAAGGCAAGTCTCTAATCGCCGATAAAGGGCTGACAACCAACGATCAGGGAATGACGAAATGGCGATCTCTTTAAACTCTGCTTTTATCCAGCCATCAGCCTTTGAGCTGAGCAAAACAGCCCAACCATTGACAACAGCGTCGCTCAGCGAAGACCTCAAAAAGGCGGCGGTCAACCTCAATCCGGCAGCCGTTTATCATCCCGGTGATGAAGCCCAGACAATCAGCCCGACCATGGAAGCGATCGATGTCTGGCTCGGCCGATCCCAGGCAGCTGACTTCCCTCAAATTGCCGAACAGCACAAAAACGCCCACGAATCACTGAAACTGGCGTTTGAAGACTTCAAATCGGCCTTGAGTTACACCTTCCCGGATATCGCCAACAAGAAATTCGGCTTTACTGTTGAAGCCGATGGCAACCTCAAAGCGCTGAACCCCGACAACGAGTTGAGCGCTTCAGACATGGATCAACTCAACTCACTGCTCAATTCCTCAGGCGCATTGAAAACGGCGGCACTCAGTTATCGGGACACGTCCATCGAGTTGGTCGCGGCGGATGCCGGGTGGGGAGGCAGCCATTTGGGCAAGTACAACCTGACCAAAGAAAACTTCGCCAACACCATTGATATGGCAGCCCTTTTTCTGCCCAAGGGCAAGACGCCCAGCGCTGAAGCCATAGACGGCCTTTTCTCGCATCAGTTATGGCGCAAAGGTGAGCTGGGCACGCCGGCCTCGGATGCAGCCATTGTGGCCGCACGCAATGCCGCAATCGATGCCAAAAGAATCGATGAGAAGGTCTGAGTCCCGACTAAACGTGCGGATCACCCGGCGCCTTGCTCGGCGCCGCGTATTGCGGCTTGAGATGGCCATCCTGATCGAGTAACCAGGCGTCCATGATCTGCCTCACCACGGGACCTGCGACACGACCACCCGCCTCACCGTTTTCGATCATCACCGAAATCGCGATCTTCGGATGCTCAGCTGGAGCGAAACCGACGAACAAGGCGTTGTCGCGGTGGCGCTCCAGCGTCTTCTCGCGGTTGTAGCGCTCGCCTTGCTTTATCGCCACCACCTGCGCCGTGCCGCTCTTGCCGGCTATACGGTATTGCGCACCCGCTGCTGCCGCCCGGGCAATGCCGCGCGCATCGTGCATCACCATCTGCATGCCATGGTTGACCTGCTCCCAGTCGCGCGGATCCTTGAGCAGGATGTTCGGCATCGGGTGCTCGTCCACAGGTGCTACGCCATCGACGGTCTTGGCCAGATGCGGACGGTTCCACACACCTTTATTGGCAATCAGTGCGGTGGCTTGAGCCAGTTGCAGCGGCGTCACCTGCATATAACCCTGACCGATGCCAAGGATGACTGTTTCGCCGGGGAACCAAGCCTGTCGCCTTGTGGCACGCTTCCAGGCTTGGGACGGCATCAGTCCGGGAGATTCTTCAAACATATCCAGCGAGACTTTCTCACCGAGACCGAACATGGCCATGTAGTCGTGCAGGCGATCAATGCCCAGTTTGTGCGCAAGGTCGTAGAAGTAGGTGTCGTTGGAACGCATGATCGCGGCGTCCATATCTACCCAGCCGTCGCCGCTGTGGTTCCAGTTACGGTACTTGTGATCGAAGTCCGGGAGTTGGTAATAGCCCGGATCGAACACGCGGCTCTGCGGCGTGACCACGCCGGCATCTAGGCCGGCGATCGCCACTTCCGGTTTGATAGTCGAACCCGGCGCGTACAAGCCACGCAGCACGCGATTGAAGAGCGGTCGGTCGATGGAGTCACGCAGCGCCGAATACTCCTTGGAGCTGATGCCGGTGACGAACAGGTTCGGGTCAAAACTCGGATTGCTGACCATGGCCAGCACTTCCCCTGTGGACGGGTCAAGCGCCACAACTGAACCACGACGATCACCCAGCGCGGCCTCGGCTGCTTCCTGCAGTTTGACGTCGAGACTCAGGACGATGTTTTTGCCTGGCACCGGGTCGGTGTGCTTGAGCACGCGCAGTACTCTGCCTTGGGCGTTGGTTTCAACTTCCTCGTAACCGACGTGACCGTGCAGTTGTGCTTCGTAGAAGCGTTCGATACCGGTTTTGCCGATGGACTGGGTGCCACGGTATTCAACCGAGTCGAGGGTCTTGGATTCTTTCTCGTTGATCCGGCCTACGTAGCCTATTGAATGGGCGAAGTGCGCACCAAGAGGGTAATCACGGACGAACTGCGCTTCGACATCAAGGCCAGGCAAACGGAATTCATTGACCGCTAACACGGCAATCTGCTCTTCGGTCAGTTCGTAAAACAGCGTCACCGGCGTGAATGGATGCCGAGACTGCTTCATAGCCTTGTCGAACACGTTGCGATCTTCTGCAGGCAGATGCAGAAGATTTATAACCTCATCCAGCTCCTGATTCACATCAGTCGCGCGTTCACGAGTGATGGTCAGGTTGTAACTGGGACGATTGTCGGCCAGCAGCACGCCATTGCGGTCGTAGATCAGCCCGCGTGTCGGCGGGATTGGCAAGACGTGCACCCGGTTGTTTTCAGAGATGGTCGAGTGATAGTCGAATTCCACAACTTGCAGAATGTACATGCGAACGACGAGGGCACAGCTGACAGCGAAGACGAACAAGGCGCAGGCGATCAATCGCGTGTTGACCAGACGCGTCTCTTTTTCGTGATCTTTGATCGGGATTGGCTCAGGCATTTCTACAGCAACTCTTTGACATAAATGAGTGCCGATCCGTGGGCATGACATCAGTCCGTGAAAAAACGAGCTGCACCATACCAAAACTACCCGGTCACTTCAGAACGATTTTCCCAGCGGTAGCTGTTGCGATGGTTTGATGTGGCTGACGCGAGCAAAAAACTTTCCTGCGGACAAAACAAAACCCCAATTGCTTTCGCAATTGGGGTTTCGGAATTTAATCTTGACGATGACCTACTCTCACATGGGGAAACCCCACACTACCATCGGCGATGCATCGTTTCACTGCTGAGTTCGGGATGGGATCAGGTGGTTCCAACGCTCTATGGTCGTCAAGAAATTCGGGTACTGAGTCGTGACCTGATGGCCTCGCTTCAGCAAATTGGGTATGTGACAGCTGTCGGTGTTTTGTGAACATCGAACTTTCGGTTCGTTTCGTCTTCACACACCGCAATCTGGCCTTTCGACGCAAATTGCTTGGGTGTTATATGGTCAAGCCTCACGGGCAATTAGTATTGGTTAGCTCAACGCCTCACAGCGCTTACACACCCAACCTATCAACGTCGTAGTCTTCGACGGCCCTTCAGGGAACTCAAGGTTCCAGTGAGATCTCATCTTGAGGCAAGTTTCCCGCTTAGATGCTTTCAGCGGTTATCTTTCCCGAACATAGCTACCCGGCAATGCCACTGGCGTGACAACCGGAACACCAGAGGTTCGTCCACTCCGGTCCTCTCGTACTAGGAGCAGCCCCTCTCAAATCTCAAACGTCCACGGCAGATAGGGACCGAACTGTCTCACGACGTTCTAAACCCAGCTCGCGTACCACTTTAAATGGCGAACAGCCATACCCTTGGGACCGGCTTCAGCCCCAGGATGTGATGAGCCGACATCGAGGTGCCAAACACCGCCGTCGATATGAACTCTTGGGCGGTATCAGCCTGTTATCCCCGGAGTACCTTTTATCCGTTGAGCGATGGCCCTTCCATACAGAACCACCGGATCACTAAGACCTACTTTCGTACCTGCTCGACGTGTCTGTCTCGCAGTCAAGCGCGCTTTTGCCTTTATACTCTACGACCGATTTCCGACCGGTCTGAGCGCACCTTCGTACTCCTCCGTTACTCTTTAGGAGGAGACCGCCCCAGTCAAACTACCCACCATACACTGTCCTCGATCCGGATAACGGACCTGAGTTAGAACCTCAAAGTTGCCAGGGTGGTATTTCAAGGTTGGCTCCACGCGAACTGGCGTCCACGCTTCAAAGCCTCCCACCTATCCTACACAAGCAAATTCAAAGTCCAGTGCAAAGCTATAGTAAAGGTTCACGGGGTCTTTCCGTCTAGCCGCGGATACACTGCATCTTCACAGCGATTTCAATTTCACTGAGTCTCGGGTGGAGACAGCGCCGCCATCGTTACGCCATTCGTGCAGGTCGGAACTTACCCGACAAGGAATTTCGCTACCTTAGGACCGTTATAGTTACGGCCGCCGTTTACCGGGGCTTCGATCAAGAGCTTCGCGTTAGCTAACCCCATCAATTAACCTTCCGGCACCGGGCAGGCGTCACACCCTATACGTCCACTTTCGTGTTTGCAGAGTGCTGTGTTTTTAATAAACAGTCGCAGCGGCCTGGTATCTTCGACCGGCATGAGCTTACGGAGCAAGTCCTTCACCCTCACCGGCGCACCTTCTCCCGAAGTTACGGTGCCATTTTGCCTAGTTCCTTCACCCGAGTTCTCTCAAGCGCCTTGGTATTCTCTACCCAACCACCTGTGTCGGTTTGGGGTACGGTTCCTGGTTACCTGAAGCTTAGAAGCTTTTCTTGGAAGCATGGCATCAACCACTTCGTCATCTAAAAGATGACTCGTCATCAGCTCTCGGCCTTAGAATCCCGGATTTACCTAAGATTCCAGCCTACCACCTTAAACTTGGACAACCAACGCCAAGCTGGCCTAGCCTTCTCCGTCCCTCCATCGCAATAACCAGAAGTACAGGAATATTAACCTGTTTTCCATCGACTACGCTTTTCAGCCTCGCCTTAGGGACCGACTAACCCTGCGTCGATTAACGTTGCGCAGGAAACCTTGGTCTTTCGGCGTGGGTGTTTTTCACACCCATTGTCGTTACTCATGTCAGCATTCGCACTTCTGATACCTCCAGCAAGCTTCTCAACTCACCTTCACAGGCTTACAGAACGCTCCTCTACCGCATCATCCTAAGATGATACCCGTAGCTTCGGTGTATGGTTTGAGCCCCGTTACATCTTCCGCGCAGGCCGACTCGACTAGTGAGCTATTACGCTTTCTTTAAAGGGTGGCTGCTTCTAAGCCAACCTCCTAGCTGTCTAAGCCTTCCCACATCGTTTCCCACTTAACCATAACTTTGGGACCTTAGCTGACGGTCTGGGTTGTTTCCCTTTTCACGACGGACGTTAGCACCCGCCGTGTGTCTCCCATGCTCGGCACTTGTAGGTATTCGGAGTTTGCATCGGTTTGGTAAGTCGGGATGACCCCCTAGCCGAAACAGTGCTCTACCCCCTACAGTGATACATGAGGCGCTACCTAAATAGCTTTCGAGGAGAACCAGCTATCTCCGAGCTTGATTAGCCTTTCACTCCGATCCACAGGTCATCCGCTAACTTTTCAACGGTAGTCGGTTCGGTCCTCCAGTTAGTGTTACCCAACCTTCAACCTGCCCATGGATAGATCGCCCGGTTTCGGGTCTATTCCCAGCGACTAGACGCCCTATTAAGACTCGCTTTCGCTACGCCTCCCCTATTCGGTTAAGCTCGCCACTGAAAATAAGTCGCTGACCCATTATACAAAAGGTACGCAGTCACCCAACAAAGTGGGCTCCCACTGCTTGTACGCATACGGTTTCAGGATCTATTTCACTCCCCTCTCCGGGGTTCTTTTCGCCTTTCCCTCACGGTACTAGTTCACTATCGGTCAGTCAGTAGTATTTAGCCTTGGAGGATGGTCCCCCCATATTCAGACAAAGTTTCTCGTGCTCCGTCCTACTCGATTTCATGACTAAGAGATTTTCGCGTACAGGGCTATCACCCACTATGGCCGCACTTTCCAGAGCGTTCCGCTAATCTCAAAGCCACTTAAGGGCTAGTCCCCGTTCGCTCGCCACTACTAAGGGAATCTCGGTTGATTTCTTTTCCTCAGGGTACTTAGATGTTTCAGTTCCCCTGGTTCGCCTCTTGCACCTATGTATTCAGTACAAGATAACCATCTTATGATGGCTGGGTTCCCCCATTCAGACATCTCCGGATCAAAGTCTGTTTGCCGACTCCCCGAAGCTTTTCGCAGGCTACCACGTCTTTCATCGCCTCTGACTGCCAAGGCATCCACCGTATGCGCTTCTTCACTTGACCATATAACCCCAAGCAATCTGGTTATACTGTGAAGACGACATTCGCCGAAAATTCGATAATACTCAATTCAGAGTAACTCACAAATTTTACCTTAGCCTGATCCGTTACCAGTGAAAGTAACGTTCAGTCTATCTTTCTATCACATACCCAAATTTTTAAAGAACGATCTAATCAAAGACTAGAAATCAACATTCATCATCACATCGATGGAATGCTCATTTCTAAGCTTTCAAAACTTCAGAAGCAGTAGTGGTGGAGCCAAGCGGGATCGAACCGCTGACCTCCTGCGTGCAAGGCAGGCGCTCTCCCAGCTGAGCTATGGCCCCGTATTCTCTACAGGCGTTTCCCACACAAAATTGGTGGGTCTGGGCAGATTCGAACTGCCGACCTCACCCTTATCAGGGGTGCGCTCTAACCAACTGAGCTACAGACCCAATTTCGGGCTGCTTCTTATCGTCTTCTTCAATGAATCAAGCAATTCGTGTGGGAACTTATGGAGCAGCTGATGTCGTCGATTAAGGAGGTGATCCAGCCGCAGGTTCCCCTACGGCTACCTTGTTACGACTTCACCCCAGTCATGAATCACACCGTGGTAACCGTCCTCCCGAAGGTTAGACTAGCTACTTCTGGTGCAACCCACTCCCATGGTGTGACGGGCGGTGTGTACAAGGCCCGGGAACGTATTCACCGCGACATTCTGATTCGCGATTACTAGCGATTCCGACTTCACGCAGTCGAGTTGCAGACTGCGATCCGGACTACGATCGGTTTTATGGGATTAGCTCCACCTCGCGGCTTGGCAACCCTTTGTACCGACCATTGTAGCACGTGTGTAGCCCAGGCCGTAAGGGCCATGATGACTTGACGTCATCCCCACCTTCCTCCGGTTTGTCACCGGCAGTCTCCTTAGAGTGCCCACCATTACGTGCTGGTAACTAAGGACAAGGGTTGCGCTCGTTACGGGACTTAACCCAACATCTCACGACACGAGCTGACGACAGCCATGCAGCACCTGTCTCAATGTTCCCGAAGGCACCAATCCATCTCTGGAAAGTTCATTGGATGTCAAGGCCTGGTAAGGTTCTTCGCGTTGCTTCGAATTAAACCACATGCTCCACCGCTTGTGCGGGCCCCCGTCAATTCATTTGAGTTTTAACCTTGCGGCCGTACTCCCCAGGCGGTCAACTTAATGCGTTAGCTGCGCCACTAAGAGCTCAAGGCTCCCAACGGCTAGTTGACATCGTTTACGGCGTGGACTACCAGGGTATCTAATCCTGTTTGCTCCCCACGCTTTCGCACCTCAGTGTCAGTATCAGTCCAGGTGGTCGCCTTCGCCACTGGTGTTCCTTCCTATATCTACGCATTTCACCGCTACACAGGAAATTCCACCACCCTCTACCATACTCTAGCTTGTCAGTTTTGAATGCAGTTCCCAGGTTGAGCCCGGGGATTTCACATCCAACTTAACAAACCACCTACGCGCGCTTTACGCCCAGTAATTCCGATTAACGCTTGCACCCTCTGTATTACCGCGGCTGCTGGCACAGAGTTAGCCGGTGCTTATTCTGTCGGTAACGTCAAAACACTAACGTATTAGGTTAATGCCCTTCCTCCCAACTTAAAGTGCTTTACAATCCGAAGACCTTCTTCACACACGCGGCATGGCTGGATCAGGCTTTCGCCCATTGTCCAATATTCCCCACTGCTGCCTCCCGTAGGAGTCTGGACCGTGTCTCAGTTCCAGTGTGACTGATCATCCTCTCAGACCAGTTACGGATCGTCGCCTTGGTGAGCCATTACCTCACCAACTAGCTAATCCGACCTAGGCTCATCTGATAGCGCAAGGCCCGAAGGTCCCCTGCTTTCTCCCGTAGGACGTATGCGGTATTAGCGTTCCTTTCGAAACGTTGTCCCCCACTACCAGGCAGATTCCTAGGCATTACTCACCCGTCCGCCGCTGAATCCAGGAGCAAGCTCCTTTCATCCGCTCGACTTGCATGTGTTAGGCCTGCCGCCAGCGTTCAATCTGAGCCATGATCAAACTCTTCAGTTCAAACATCTTTGGGTTTTTAAGAAACCCTAAACTTGGCTCAGCAATCGTTGGTTACATCTTTGATTTCTCGCGGAGTAACTTGTGATGCTGATAATCTTGTTGACTATCAGTCTGACTCCACAAGCACCCACACGAATTGCTTGATTCAGTTGTTAAAGAGCGGTTGGTTAAGATCTTTCGTCTCAACCGAGGCGCGCATTCTACAGCAGCCTCATTTGCTGTCAAGTGATTATTTTCAGAAGTTTTCGAAGAATTCTTCAACAACTTCAACCACTTGCGCTTCCGATCTCTCGTTAGCGGGAGGCGAATTCTACAGCGTTAGTCGCTGTTGTCAACACCTCTTTTTCTCCGCTTTCGACCGAGAAGATCGAGCCGTTAAAAGAGCCAAACATCACCGCTCTTTCAACTCCTTCCAGGCTTCGATGAACTGAAGCAACCCGCTGCCGAAAACCGTATAACTCATTGAATCTCAAGGAGTTTTCCGTTTCGACTGCGCCGGAAGTGGGGCGAATTATAGACTCCTAGAATCTGCCGTCAACCGTTAATTTTACTTTTCATCGAAACAGCTGAAAACCCAGCTTATATATAGACGGCATAGGCGAGATTGCGCAGTATATTGCCCAATAGCCAAAACAATACTCTGCTCTTATTTCGGACGATGCCGCGCAATGAATGACCAACCACGCTCTCTTGCCTCCATGCTGTTCCCGGTTGGCCTGCTATTAATAGCCATGGCATCGATCCAGTCCGGTGCATCCCTGGCCAAAAGCATGTTCCCCGTAGTGGGCGCTCAAGGAACTACCACTCTGCGTCTGATCTTCGCCAGCGTGATCATGTTGTTACTGCTGCGTCCGTGGCGCGCGAAGCTGACATCCAAGTCGTTGCGCACAGTGATTGTCTACGGCATGGCGCTGGGCGGCATGAACTTCCTCTTCTATATGTCATTGCGCACAGTGCCGCTGGGCATAGCAGTTGCTCTCGAATTCACTGGCCCGCTCGCTGTAGCTATATATGCATCCCGTCGCGCCATCGACTTTCTATGGATCGGCCTGGCCGCCGCCGGACTCATGCTGTTGATACCGACGGGAGCAACCACTGCCGGAATCGATTTGATTGGTGCAAGTTACGCCCTGGGTGCCGGAGTCTGCTGGGCACTTTACATTCTGTTCGGCCAGAAGGCCGGCGCTGACAACGGCGTCACGACCGCAGCGTTAGGCGTGATGATTGCGGCATTGTTTGTAGCCCCCATAGGCATCGTGCATGCTGGCGCTGCGCTACTGACGCCATCACTGATTCCAATCGCGATTGGCGTCGCGATCCTGTCCACTGCCCTCCCCTACACACTGGAAATGGTCGCGCTCACCCGCATGCCCGCGCGCACTTTCGGTACTTTGATGAGCATCGAACCCGCGTTCGGAGCATTGTCGGGCCTGCTGTTTCTGCAGGAATACCTCACGCTGTCACAATGGATGGCGATCCTGTGCATTATTCTGGCTTCCGTCGGCGCGACAATGACCATGGGCAGTGCCGCCAAGCCTGCCATCGCGGCAGATTGAAACAGGATTTAACGAAGGTCTGGCAATTGGCGTTCATATAGGCCATGTTTAGGCTCGTAACCCAATGCCAGACATGGATTTTTTCGTACAGGGATTTCAAAACGCTTTGAGCGCAGGCGAATACAGGCAGACCCGAGCGCCAGACTCGTGGCCGCTATAAGGACGGGAATGAAACGAATTTTGATATTGATCGCCGTACTCGCAATCGCGGGTTGCGCGGCGACCTCGAAAACCCAGGTAAAGCACGGCAAAAAAGGGCTGCACATCAACTGCTCGGGGCTCTCGTCCTCCTGGGACCAGTGCTATAACAGCGCAGCCAGCTCCTGCGCTCCGAAAGGCTACAAAGTTATCGCCAAATCGGGGGATTCCGTGGAGGAGCCTGGCGACTATCCATTCGGCCTCAATCCTGCGGGCTATACCAGCCGCAGCATGATAGTCATCTGTAAATAGGTCAGGGCTGCCTGGTGATCTGGCGACAAATCTCGTCATGGCTGGACTTCAGCACTGTTCTCTGAATGTCCGGGCTGGCCAACATACGCGCCACCACCAGTGCTCCCACGCACTGCGACAGAACCGACCATGCCAGACTGTCACTCTCAAGTATCCGCGCCCAACTCTCCTGGAGCAGGCAGATCCACAGCTCTGCCTGCTCGCGTACCTGAATATCCGAACGAGCGATTTCCGCGCCTAACGCAGGCAAAGCACAGCCAGATTCGGGTTGTTCAACATGAGCCATGCTCAAATAATGTCTGAGGCAGCGTTGCAGCCGCTCGCGATCCGGCTCGCTTTGCCCACCCAATCGCTCCATGCTTTGCCCCAACTCTCTCTCGACGATGGCAATAAACAGCGCATCTTTCGACGAAAAGTGGCTGTAAAACGCCGCGCCACTCAGGCCAATAGCCTTCATCAAACCATCGACACCGACCGTGGAAAACCCGGATCGCTTCGCCGACAGCGCACTGCTCTGCAATAATTTCTCTCGGGTTTCCAGCTTGTGACTGGCGGAGTAACGCATGTGTTTGCCCTCGAATTGACCGCCTTGACGTTAACCGGATCCTAGCATAACGTTCGTTCACTTAACGATCGTTTACTAAAGGGGTCTACCCATGAATAACAAGAAGGTCGTATTGGTTGTCGGTGCAGGCGATGCAACTGGCGGAGCCATTGCCAAGCGCTTTGCCAAGGAAGGATTCATCGCCTGTGTTACACGGCGCAGCGCCGACAAATTGCAGCCGCTGGTGGAGGCCATTGAGGCTGAGGGCGGCGAAGCTCATGGTTTTGCCTGCGATGCGCGCAAAGAAGAAGACGTAATCGCTCTGATTGAAGACATCGAAACCGGCCTCGGTCCAATCGAAGCCTTTGTATTCAACATCGGCGCCAACGTGCCCTGCAGCATCCTCGAAGAAACCGCGCGCAAGTATTTCAAGATCTGGGAAATGGCCTGTTTCTCCGGTTTCCTCAATGCCCGTGAAGTAGCCAAACGCATGGTCACCCGTCAGCGCGGTACGATTCTGTTCACCGGTGCCACTGCCGGACTTCGCGGTGCGTCAGGCTTCGCCGCGTTCGCCGGAGCTAAACACGGCATTCGCGCACTGGCGCAAAGCATGGCGCGGGAACTTGGCCCTATGAACATCCACGTCGCCCATGTGGTAGTCGATGGAGCCATTGATACCGACTTCATCCGCAACAGCTTCCCTGAGAAATACGCCACCAAGGATCAGGACGGTATTCTCAACCCCGAACACATCGCCGAAAACTATTGGTATTTGCACAGTCAGCCACGTGATGCGTGGACCTTTGAGCTGGATCTGCGTCCCTGGAACGAACGCTGGTGAACCCACCGCCCAAAACAATAAATAGAGAGCAGCGACAATGACGAAAACCGTGGAATTCTATTTTGACCTAGGCAGCCCTGCGACGTATCTGGCCTACACCCAGCTGCCAAAGATCTGCGCTGATACCAATAGCGAGCTGACATACATTCCGATGTTGCTCGGTGGTGTATTCAAGGCGACCGGCAATGCATCGCCGGCAATGATTCCGGCCAAGGGTCGCTATATGTTTCAGGATCTGGATCGTTACGCCAAACGCTATGGCGTGTCCCTCAAGTTCAACCCGCACTTCCCGATCAACACGCTGCTGTTGATGCGCGCCGTCACTGGCATACAGCTACGCCAGCCGGAACGCTTTGAGGCGTTTATCGATTGTCTGTTCGCTGCGTTGTGGGTGGAAGGCGCAAACCTCAACGACCCGGTAATCGTTGCTGGCGTATTGATCGAACATGGGTTCGATCCCGATGAAGTCCTGGCGTTGACCAACGATGAAACCGTGAAGGCTGCACTGAAGGTGAACACCGAAACCGCGGTTAAACGTGGCGTTTTCGGTGCCCCAACAATGTTTGTCGGCAACCAGATGTTCTTCGGGCAGGATCGCCTGGACTTCGTCGAAGAAGCCTTGACCTAGATTGATCCCGGCACTCAAGCGCGGACTTCAGCGCCTGAGTGCCAACCCATCAAATGGCCGCAGTACGCGTGTTCAGCCATTCCAGCGCAGCACCGTCGAGCAACGGACTCAAACGTTCACGCACCTGCGCGTGGTAAGCGTTGAACCACTGTTTCTCGTCCTGAGTCAGCAACGCTGGCACCAGGCAGCGCGTGTCAATAGGGCACAGGGTCAAGGTTTCAAACTTGAGAAACTCGCCGAACTCGCTACTCTCCGCCACTTGGTTCATCGCCAGGTTCTCGATACGCACGCCCCAACGGCCCGGACGATAAGTACCAGGCTCGATGGAAGTGATCATGCCCGGTTGCATCGCGGTTTGCGGCGCCGGCGCTGCCTGATAGGCAATGACCTGTGGGCCTTCGTGAACATTGAGGAAATAACCGACGCCGTGACCGGTGCCGTGACCGTAGTCGACGCTTTCAGCCCAGATCGGCGCGCGAGCGATGGCATCCAGCAACGGCGATAGAATGCCTTTCGGAAACTGTGCCCGCGACAGCGCAATCACGCCTTTCAACACGCGCGTGCAATCGCGCTTCTGCTCTTCGGTTGGCGTACCGACCGGCACCATCCGCGTGATGTCGGTTGTGCCGCCGAGATACTGACCGCCGGAATCGATCAGCAACAGGCCGTCGCCTTCGATCACCGCGTGTTCTTCTTCAGTGGCGTGATAGTGCGGCATCGCGCCATTGGCGTTGAATGCCGCGATAGTGTTGAAACTCAGGGAAACGTAATCCGGACGACGTTCACGGGCAGCGGTGAGCTTCTCGTCGATGGTCAGTTCGGTAATGCGCTCGCGGCCCCAGGCCGACTCCAGCCAGGCGAAGAATTCGCACAGCGCTGCGCCGTCCTGCTCCATCGCTTTACGGATGTGCGCGGCGTCGGCTTCACTTTTTTGCGACTTGGCCAGTGTCGTCGGGTTCAAGCCTTCGACCAATTTCACACCGCTGTCGAGGTTATCCAGCAGACCGCTGGTGACGCGCGCCGGATCCACCAACAGGCTCGTGCCACTCGGCACGGCGCGCAAGGCGTCGGACACTTCGCTGTAATCACGCAGCGTCACGCCATCGTGTTCCAGTACTGCGCGCAACTGCGCATCGATCTTGCTCAGCGCGACAAACAAGGTGGCCTGCTGCTGATTGATCAAGGCGAAGGAAACAAACACCGGGTTGAACGACACATCGCCGCCACGCAGGTTGAACAGCCACGCGATATCGTCGAGGGTGGCGATGAAGTGCCAATCGGCGCCGCGCTCCTGCAAGGTTTCCCGCAGTTTGGCGAGTTTATCGCCACGGCTGACGGTCGCTTGTGGCGGCAGATGCTGATAGATCGGTGCATTCGGCAGCGTCGGCCGGTCGCTCCAGACTTCCGTCAACAGATCGATATCGGTACGCAGACGGGCACCGCGCGCTTCAAGTTTACTGCCCAGTGTGCGCGCAGAGGCCACTGCCATCACCGCGCCATCGACCGCAACCACGCCACCTTCAGGTGTCTGCTCGGCTAGCCAGTCCAGCGGGCTTGGCTGACCGGGTTGCAGCTTGACCAGCTCGATGCCGCTGCCATTGAGTTCCTTGGTCGCCTGTTCCCAGTAACGACTGTCGGCCCAAACGCCGGCGAAATCGTGGGTGACAATCAAAGTCCCGACCGAACCATGGAAACCCGACAGCCACTGGCGGCCTTGCCAGTACCCCGGCAGATATTCCGACAGATGCGGGTCGGCGGAAGGCACCAACAGCGCATGAATGCCTTCGCGGCGCATCAGTTCACGGGTGTGCGCAAGGCGCTGGGGAACCGATCCCTCGGTCAAAGTCTGGGTACTCATCATGTCTCCTGCCAATCACTTCATCGTTATTGTTCGTCGCCATCAGGTCGGCGCGTTTAAAGCCCTGTCGCCCAGAATGCCGGAGCACTGGTGCAGGCGGTCTTGATCAGTTCAAAAGCCTTGTCGATATCTTCAGCGGTGGTGAAACGGCCGAGACTCAGGCGAATCGTACGCCCGGCCAGCCTTGTGTCATGTCCCAGTGCCAACAGCACGTGGGATGGCGCGTTACTCGCGGAATTGCAGGCCGAGGTCGCGGAGAATGCGATTGAATGGCTAAGCGCCGCACTATTGAACTCGCCTTCGCTGAAGGTCAGGCTCAAGGTATGCGGAATGCGTTGCGTGGCACTGCCGTTGAGGCGCACGCCCGGCAGGCTCAAGAGTTGTTCGAGCAAGCGTTCACGCAAAGCGACGATGGAGTTTTTCTCTTTATCGAATTCGGCAGCGGCCAAGGCGAATGCCGCACCCATCGCGGCGATCTGATGCGTCGCAAGTGTTCCGGAGCGCAACCCGCTCTCATGCCCGCCACCATGGATCTGCGCTTGGACGCGCTGTTGCGCACGCGGGCCGACGTACAGCGCACCGATGCCTTTGGGGCCGTAGAGTTTATGCGCCGAGAAAGACATCAGATCAACCGGCCATTGCGTCAGATCGATTGCCACTTTGCCCGCGCCCTGAGCCGCATCGACATGGAACAACGCCTCGCGACCGCGAACGACTTCACCGATGGCAGGGATGTCGTTGACGGTGCCGAGTTCGTTGTTAACCAGCATCAGCGACACCAGAAAGGTGTCATCACGCATCGCTTCGCTGACCGCTTGCGGGGTAATCAGGCCGTCGGCGTCCGGCACCAGATAAGTCACGGCAACGCCAGCGTCCTGCAATTGACGGGCGGTATCGAGGATGGCTTTGTGTTCGATCTGGCTGGTAATGATGTGCCCGCCGGACACGCCGCGCGCTTGGGCTACACCTTTGAGAGCAAGGTTATTGGACTCGGTAGCACCGGAAGTCCAGACGATCTGTTCGGCTTGCGCGCCGACCAGTTCGGCGACTTGTCGGCGGGCCTGCTCAACCGTTTGCCGGGCCTGCTGGCCAAAAGCATGGGAGCTGGAAGCCGGGTTGCCGAAATTACCGTGAAACCCCAGACATTCGATCATCACCTGGATGACCCGCTCGTCCACCGGAGTAGTGGCGGCGTAATCGAAATACAACGGACGTGTGTTCATAAAAGACTCGCAGAGCGTGTTCCGGGATCAGGAGGCTCGTATCTGCAAACGGCACAGCGCAGCCTTGTGAGCTGCGCGTCGGTTCGAGAGCGTCATCAATACCTGATCGGATGCCGTTAAAGAAGAACAACTTCATTTAAAAGTGCGTAGGAACGCTCCTGAAGCCGAGCTTAACAGGCATCGGGCCGGCGGTTGAAGCAATGCGTCAGCTAAAGCTTTCGAGAAGTAACGGGTACAGGGAAACCACCAGCAACGCCGCCATGCCCCAGTTGAACACGCGCAACCAGCGCGGGTCCTTCAGCACATTGCGCAGGAGCGTGCCGCACGCCGCCCAGACGCCGACGCTCGGCAGATTGATGATGGCGAACACCGCAGCGATCACCAGCACATTGGTGAAGTAACCCTGCATCGGCGTGTACGTGCTGATGGCACCGATGGCCATGATCCACGCTTTGGGATTGACCCACTGGAACGCTGCTGCGCCGAGGTAGCTGATCGGTTTGGCTTCGCCTTGAACGTTGTCACCGACCGGTCCCGAGTGAGCAATTTTCCACGCCAGATACAACAGATACGCCGCGCCGACATAACGCAGAATCGTATAAAGAATCGGATAGGTCTGAAACACCGCGCCCAGGCCAAAACCCACCGCCACCACCAGGACAAAAAAGCCACAGGTAATGCCCAGCATGTGCGGGATGGTGCGGTTAAAGCCGAAGTTCACGCCCGATGCCAACAACATGGTGTTGTTTGGCCCCGGCGTTATCGAGGTGACAAGAGCAAACAGGGCAAAGCCCAACAATAGATCAAGCGAGAGGGTCATCGTGGGCAAATCCGTCAGGGTCATTCAGGTGTAGACCCTATCCCACGCAGGCCGGTAAACCCACGGACAGTTGGGTAAAACTTCTAGCAGTACAGTTTGTTTTCAGCTTGGCCGACCGTGCAGCTGTACGGCACGCTCCGCGCTCATTTCAGCCTTCTTGTCGAACTGCGACTGGCCGAGCAACTGAGCTTTCTTAGCGTGGTATTCGTCAAAGGACAAACCGCTGCGGTTCAGCGCTTCCATCGCCAACTCCCGAGATTCTTCCTCGGTGTAGGGGCGCAGCTCTGGAGAGTTGTGAGAGGCACAACCGGCAAGTACGGAGACAGCGAGCAGCAGAGAAACAGTCAGTAAACGATTCATGGGAGCGTCCTGGCGAGCGGTGGGGGTCGATGGAGAAAGGCTACGCCCCGGTACGCTCGCGCAGAAATCAACGCTTTCAATAGTGGCTATCAGTGAATCAGCAATGACTGCGCCTATCTCTTAGATATCTATAAAGATCGATAAACGTTCTAAGCAGCTGATCCAGTTGTTCATCTAACTCACCAGATTGCAGTGCAGTGCATCGTCGTGACTGCGGGCGATGCTGCTCAATACCTGAAACGAGTTGAAAGTCACGGTTTTCGCCTGATGGGTGCGGATCAACTGCCAGAAATCCTGCTCGCCGCTTTCGAAACTGCTGAATGCGGCCTCCCCCGCCTCGCGGCTCTGCCATTGCAGAAAGCTCAATACCCGCCGGCCATCGTCGCTGGCTTGCACACTCGCGCTGACGAAACCTCCGTAGCGCTGGGCCAGACGCTCGGTCTGCACCGACAGCGCCGAGACCAGCGCCGGTTGCTGCCGTGGCTCGATCTCGAATTCGATCAATTGTGTGAAGCTGCGGTTTTTCGCTGATGCTTGCATGAAAAGTCCCCACTTGGCTGTAAGGCGAATCTTGCGACTCGACGAAGCGCAGGGTAAAACCTCTAGTTAAGTCAAGGTCAAGAGCTATCTTCAAATGATCACCAAAGAGAATGTGCACAAGCAGCTAACCGTCGGCGAGGTCGCGGCGCGCAGCGGCGTTGCGGTCACCGCGCTGCATTTTTATGAATCCAAAGGCTTGATCAAGAGCCAGCGCAATGCCGGCAATCAACGCCGTTATCCACGAACCGTGCTGCGCCGGGTGGCGTTGATCAAAGTTGCGCAGCGTCTGGGGATTCCTCTGGCAGAGATCGGTGAGGCACTGAAAAATCTTCCGGATGATCGCGCACCGACGGCAGCGGACTGGAAGATTCTGTCTGAGCAGTGGCGTCGGGAGCTGGATGAGCGGATCAATCAATTGACACTGCTGCGCGACCGGCTCACGGGCTGCATCGGTTGTGGCTGTTTGTCGATGGAGGCCTGCCCGTTGCGCAATCAGGGTGACGTGTTGGGCGAACAGGGGCCGGGGCCACACTTTATCCAGGACTGATGATGGGTGCTGCTCGTCGGGCGAAAATCCTGGCCGCGAAGACAGCCCTATAGTGGTTTTTCCGGTAATCCGGTGAAGTTACACCTCGTAGAACAACAATCAGGGAGAACGTCATGAGCGTCAAACCTATCCCGGAGGGGTATCACAGCATTACCCCGTATCTCGGCATCCAAAAGGCTGCTGAGGCCATCGATTTCTATAAGAAAGCCTTCGGTGCCACCGAAGTCATGCGTCTGGCCATGCCCGACGGCGGCATCGGCCACGCGGAACTGCGTATTGGCGACAGCGCAATCATGCTCGGCTCGCCGTGCGATCAGGGGCCATTGAGCAATCCCGACAAAGCTGTATCAGTCGGTTTGCATCTATACGTGACCGATGTCGATAAATCATTCCAACGGGCGCTGGATGCCGGTGCGACGGTGGTGTCCGAGGTCAAGGATCAGTTTTACGGTGATCGCAGCGGGACGTTGAAGGATCCGTATGGGCATCTGTGGTTTCTGGCCACGCACAAGGAAGATCTGACCGAAGAGCAAATCAAGCAGCGGGCGATGGAGATGTTTCAACAAGGTTGAGCTTTGGAGTGTTATCACTGGCCTCTTCGCGAGCAGGCTCGCTCCCACAGTGTGTCGCGGGGTGGCATAAATAGCTGTCACCCCTCAGATCTCTGTGGGAGCGGGCTTGCCCGCGATGAGGCCATCACTGACAACACACTTCATGAACCCGCCCCTCACGCTTTGCCCCTTGCCCCAACCCCCGGACAATTTCAGGATGCATCTATAAAACCCTGAACAAGGATCAGCCCGATGTTTGCCGGATTCCTCAAAAACCAGCGTCACGTCAACGGCGTCGACATTGCCTATCGTCTCGGCGGTAGCGGCCCGGGCCTGTTGCTGTTGCACGGTCACCCGCAGACCCATGTGATCTGGCACAAGATTGCCGAACAACTGGCCGAGCACTTCACCGTGGTCGCCGCCGACCTGCGCGGTTATGGCGATAGCGGGCGCCCGGCCGCCGACGAGTTGCACCACAACTACTCAAAACGCGAAATGGCCCGGGACAACATCGAACTGATGCAGGCGCTGGGCTTCGAGCAGTTCTCGGTCCTTGCCCACGACCGTGGCGCCCGGGTCGCCCATCGCCTGGCGCTCGACCACCCCGCCGCCGTGCAACGCATGATGCTGCTGGACATCGCCCCGACCCTGTCGATGTATGCACAAACCAACGAAGCCTTCGCCCGCGCCTACTGGCACTGGTTCTTCCTGATTCGCCCGGCGCCGCTGCCGGAAACCCTGATCGAGGCCGATCCCGAGTCTTACCTGCGCAGCGTGATGGGCAGTCGCAGTGCCGGACTCAAGCCGTTTACCGACGAAGCGTTCGGCGAATACCTGCGCTGCTTGCAGCAGCCGGGCAGCGCTCGCGGTATCTGCGAGGACTACCGCGCCAGCGCCGGCATCGATCTGGAACATGATCGCGCCGACATTGCTGCGCAGCGCCATCTGCACCTGCCACTGCGGGTTTTGTGGGGCGCCGAGGGCACAGTCGGGCGCTGCTTCGATCCGCTCAAGGAATGGCAGCAGGTGGCCGCCAACGTTAGCGGCCAATCCTTGCCCGCCGGCCATTACATCGCCGAAGAAATCCCCGAACTATTGCTCGCCGAAGCGCTGGATTTTCTGCGCTGAACCGAGCCTGCAAGTGCCGATGCTATGCTGGCGGCTTGTGCCGCAAGTGCTCGTTTTGCCATGACCCAGAAGAAAGACACCGTGCCCCTGCCCGAAGACCTGCGCGTGCTGCTCACCGTGATCCGCAAGAACGGCTTCGCCGCTGCGGCGGATGAGTTGGGCCTTTCCCCGGCTTACGTCAGCAAGCGCATCCAGATTCTCGAAACCACCCTCGGCACGCGCCTGTTGCACCGCACCAGTCGCCGCGTGTCTCTGACCGAGGACGGCGAAAGGGTGCAGCGCTGGGCGTTGCGCATTCTCGATGACTTCCAGCAACTGCACGACGAACTTTCCGACGCCCATGATAGCCCGCGTGGGCGTCTGCACATCTGCAGCAGTTTCGGTTTCGGCCGCAATCACGTCGCGCCTGCAGTTTCGTTGCTGGCCGAGCGTTACCCGCAACTGGAGATTCGCCTCGATTTGTTTGACCGGGGGGTGGACATCGTCAATGAGGGTTTCGATCTGGAGATCCGCGTGGGTGATGACATTCCCGGCCAGCACATCGCTCGCCAACTTGTCAGCAACCGACGGGTGTTGTGTGCCGCACCGGATTATCTGCAACGTCGCGGCACGCCCCAGACACTAGATGATTTGCAGCAGCACGATTGCCTGGTGATCAAGGAGCGCGACAACGCGTTCGGCATCTGGGATCTGCATCGTGACGGCACGCAGGAAAGCGTGCGGGTCAGCGGGCCGTTGTCGTCGAACAATGGCGAGATCGTCCTGCAATGGGCGCTGGATGGTCGTGGGATGTTGCTGCGCTCATTGTGGGACGTGAAGCCGTTGCTGGATGAGGGACGGTTGGTGCAGGTGCTGGACGATTACAGTCAGAGCGCCAACGTCTGGGCGGTGTACCCGACTCGATTGGCGCATTCGGGGAAATTGCGCGCGTGTGTGGAGTTTTTGCAGGTGCATTTCCGGGATCTGTCCCTGTAGTTAAAACCCCACAAAACCAATGTAGGAGTGAGCCTGCTCGCGATTGCAAAGTGTCAGCCAACATCATCATTGACTGAATGGCCGCTATCGCGAGCAGGCTCACGCTTACAGGGTCAGAGGTGTATCAGGATAGCCAAGGGTTGTTAGCTAGATGCTCGCGCTCGAACGCCTTGATCTGCTCATGCCGCTGCAACGTGCTGCCGATCGCATCCAGCCCCAGCAACAGCGCGGTCTTGCGCAACGTATCAATCTGAAAATCAATCACCGAGCCATCCGCCAATTCAATCTGCTGTGCCTCCAGATCAACACTGATCCGCGCGCTGTCAGGCTGGCCGACAAGCTGCCCGATCCGCTGCACCTGCGCCTCTTCCAGCGTGATCAACAACACCCCGTTGCGCTGGCAGTTGTCATAAAAGATCCCGGCAAAACTGCTGCCGATCAGCGCGCGGATGCTCATCTGCTGCAAGCCCCACACAGCATGCTCACGGCTGGAACCGCAGCCGAAATTCGGCCCGACCACAAGGAAACTCGCCCCTTGCCAGGTTGGCTTGTTCAACACGAATTCGGAATTTGGCGTGCCATCGGGCAGAAACCGCAGATCGAAAAACAAGCCGCGATCCAGCCCCTGACGATCGATACCCTTGAGAAACTGTTTAGGCATGATCACGTCAGTATCGACATTCGCCGCCAGCAATGGCGCGGCCTGGCCGCAGACCTGAGTGAAGGGTTGCAGGCTCATGAGCGTTCTCCAAAGTGGCGGATGTCAGTGAGTCGCCCTCTGATCGCAGCGGCGGCGACCATTGCCGGGCTCATCAGATGGGTGCGCGCGCCGGCGCCCTGTCGGCCCTCGAAATTGCGATTAGTGCTCGAAGCGCAGCGGTCACCGGGAGCGAGTACGTCGTCGTTCATCGCCAGGCACATCGAGCAGCCCGACTGGCGCCACTCAAAACCGGCATCGATAAAGGTCTGCGCCAAACCTTCGGCCTCGGCTTGGGCGCGGACTTCGCTAGAGCCGGGCACGATCATCGCCCGCACATGCCCAGCCACACGTTGCCCGCGCACGACGCTGGCGGCATCACGCAAATCCTCGATCCGCGCGTTGGTGCATGAGCCGATAAACGCATGGCTGATGACGATATCGCTGAGCGCCATGCCCGCTTCCAGGCCCATGTATTTGAGGGCGCGGCGCATGCCCTGACGCAGGATCGGGTCGTTGATGTCCTGTGGATCCGGCACTCGCGCACCAATGGTGGCGGCCTGATCCGGGCTGGTGCCCCAAGTGACCATCGGTTCGAGCAGGCTGGCGTCGAGATGAACTTCCCGGTCGAACACCGCGCCCGGATCGCTGTGCAATTCTCGCCACGCTGTCAGTCCGCGCTCCCACAGCTCACCTGCGGGCGCCCGGGGTTTGCCTTTGAGGTAGGCGAAGACCTTGTCGTCCGGCGCCATGAATGCGCCGCGCGCACCGGCTTCGACCGCCATGTTGCAGATGGTCATCCGCGCTTCAACGCTCAGACCGTCGATGGTCGAACCGCAAAACTCGATGGCGAAGCCGGTGGCCCCGGACGCGCCGATCCGGCCGATCAGCGCCATGATCACGTCTTTTGAGGTCAGCCCCGGGGCCAGTTCGCCATCAACGGTCACGCGCAGGGTTTTCAGGCGTTTGTAGACCAGGGTCTGCGAGGCCAGCAGATGCTCGATTTCCGAGGTACCAATGCCGAAACCGAAGGCGCCGAGTGCGCCATAGGTGGTGGTGTGGCTGTCGCCGGCAGCAATCACCATGCCCGGCAGAATGAAGCCTTGCTCGGGAGCGATGACATGTTCGATGCCCTGGCGCTTATCGAGGATATCCAGCAGTTCGATGCCGAAGTCCCGGCAGTTTTCCGCCAGATACGACACTTGCCGCGCGCCGCCCGCATCAGCCATTGCCGCCACTCGCACAGGCGCAGTCGGGTTGACGTGATCGACCACCGCCAGCGCCGTGCCCGGGCGCCAGACGTCACGTCCGGCATCGCGCAAACCGCTGAAAGCCTGCGGGCTGGTGTACTCATTGATCACCTGACGATCGATATACAGCAGCACGTGGCCCTGATCGTCGAGGCGGCACACCGTGTGTGCATCGATGTGTTTGTCGTAGAGGGTTCTGGGGGTCATCAAAGGCGCTCACTGAGGCAATCCGGGTGATTTCCATCATAGGGAGCGGGTGGCGGGCATCAATTGGCGGAGGGTGATGGCGTCATTCATGAATCGTGTTTGATCTCCCACAAGGGTTCAGTGGTGCAGATGCGAATTGCGAAACATTTGCTTTCATATCGATCATCGGGATTTACCTCGCTCATCCGTCCTATAGAGATGCAGGCCGTTCGCGTAGGCAAAAGCCACGAACGCCTTTCGGGGAATCCCGTGCTGCGAAGCCCGTAGCCGTGCTCCCTTCCACCGAAATCAAGACGCGTAATCATGTCGAAGAAATCCCGCTCCAAACTGTGGTTCCTGGTGCATAGCTGGCTCGCGTTACCCATCTGGTTTTTCGTCCTGATCGTCTGCGTGACCGGGACGTTGGCGGTGGTCAGCCAGGAGATCGTCTGGCTCGCCAATCCGCAGATGCGCGCCAGTCAGCCGTCGGACGATGCACCGCTGCTCAGCTACGATCAGGTGCTGGCGGCGATCAAGAAAGCCGAACCACAGACCGTGGTCGAAAGCATCAGCCGCCCCGACGAATCACACTTTGCCCTGGACGTAGAGGTCAGCTACCCGGACGGTCGTTCGCTGACGGTCTACGTCAACCCTTACACCGGGGTGATCCAGGGCACGGCACCGACCTTCAATTTCAAGGCGTTCACCCGTGCATTGCATGGCTGGTGGCTCGTGCCGTTCACCAACGGTTTCAGCTGGGGCTGGTATCTGGTGTCGTTCCTCGGCCTGCCTTTGCTGGTTTCGCTGATCACTGGGCTGGTGGTTTATAAACGCTTCTGGAAAGGTTTCTTTAACCCGACCCTGCGCTTTCGCCACGGCGCGCGGATTTTCTGGGGAGACTTCCACCGTCTCAGCGGTATCTGGTCGATCTGGTTCATTGCGGTGATTTCCATCACCGGCACCTGGTTCCTGATTCAGGCGTTGCTGTCGGATAACCAGATTTCCATTTCCAGCGAACCGATCATCCCGGCAATGGCCCGTGAGGCTGTACCGCTTTCGCCGGACGGCTCACCGCCCACGCGAATAAGCCTGGATCACGCCATTGAAATCGCCCAGCAGAAGATCCCCGGCCTGGAGGTCAGTTTCGTCAGCCTGCCGGGCAATGCCTACAGCCATATGAGTGTCGGTGGCCGTGGCTGGTATCCGCTGATGTTCCAGACCGCCACGATCAATCCGTACAACGGTGACATGGCGGCTTCGCGGTTGTTGTCCGATCGTTCCTCACTGGAATTCGTCACCGAATCCATGCGCCCGCTGCATACCGGGGACTTTGGCGGATTGTGGATCAAGCTGATCTGGTTTTTCTTCGGCCTGCTGCTGAGCATGATGGTGCTCAGCGGCCTGTTGATCTGGACCAAACGCACCGCCCTGGCGACCGCCAACGCACTCAAGCGGGAAAGTAAAAAGAATCGTGTCCTGCCCCAACCGGCCATGAATCGTGAAGTGTCGGAGGCCAACCTGTGAGCAAATCCACTGTTTCTGCTCAACCCTCACGCCTGAGTCTGTTCTGGCACAAATGGCGGTTTCACATCAACGTGCTGTTGCTGCTGATTCCGCTGGGCTTCATGCCCAAATACTTCGCCGATGCCGCCCTGTTCCGCGGCGACAGTGGTCTCGGTGAACGGGAAGTCGGCGAAATTCAGGTCGGCCCCTGGAGCCTGCGCCTCGCCGAGTTGCGCGATGAAGCGCCGCGCGGCGGCCCGGCCGGTTATCTGAAAGGCTTCAACGCCGCCCTGTGTGACGCTTGCGTCGACAAGGTCAAGGCGACTTATCTGCGCATCGGCAAACCCCGCAGTCTGCGCGCCGCCGGAGTGATTTTCTTCGGCACCCCTTACCGCATGGGTGCCCAACTGCCAGTCCCGGAAAAAACCAAAGCCGATGCCGAACTGTGGATCACCATGGAAGGCTGGGACGGCAGCATGCATCAGGCCTCGATTCCCCTGAGCCAGGCCTCTCCCGCCACCCTTGCCTGGCTGAACACACAAGGAGCCAAACCATGAGCTGCTCTCGCCCTTCCCGCCTGCGGCTGAGCGCCGCGCTGCTGGTGCTGTTCGCCGGTTTCAGCGCCAGCGCTCTGGCGCATAACCCGATGTGTGAATGCAAAGCCATCGACGACGAGCAGATCCAATGCACCGGCGGTTTTTCCGACGGCAGCGGCGCCCCGGGCGTGACCCTCGACGTGATTGGCTACGACGAAACCATTCTGGTGCCCGGCAAGCTCGGTAGTGACTCAACCCTGACCTTCAAGAAACCCGGCGCCGAGTTCTACGTGCTGTTCGACGCGGGCCCCGGCCATGTAGTCGAAATCGACCAAGCGGATATCGAAGCCCCATGAGTACGCCCACCACACAAATCGTGCGCCCGGCAGGTGCCGGCCACGAAACCCTCAACGTCCTGTTGTTGTGTCTGCTGATCCTCGCGCTGGCCGGCTCCGCGGTGGCCTGGCGCGGGGTTTCCCATGAACCGGAGCCCGTCGCCAGCAACCAGTTCGATGCCCGGCGTGACCTTAGCGCCGCCGAGCAAGGCATCTATGCCGACCTGCGGGTGACGCTGGACGAAATCCAGTTGCTGCGTGAAGAGCAGAAAACCCTGCCAACCCCGCAAAACCTGGCGGATGAAGGTTTCGCTCCGTTTGCCCAGGACGCCAGTTCCGTCAGTCGTGGCGGTCACGTCTGGCAAATGCAGGCCGACAGCGCCTATTTCGGTCACAGCCAGACGCCTGCCGTCGCCGGTTCGTTTCTGATGCGCGTCGATGCCGATGCCAAAGCGGCGCCAGATATATGGCTCAACCGCCAAGCCGAACTCAAGGCGCCTCAAGCGCTGACCGACGCGGCCCTGTCCGCCGCCGGCTGGAAACAGATCGTCGCGCAATACGATGCCGGGGTTACCCGCGAACATCGCCATTGATTCCTCGCACTCACCCGAGAGAAGACCGTTTGCCCATGTCTATTTCATCGCCACGCCGTCCGTTGTTGCGCCTGTTTCTAATGGGCCTGTGTGCCTGTCTGTTGAGCCCACTGGCCAGTGCCGATCAGGCAAAACGCCTGCGCATCGGCATTACCCTGCATCCTTATTACAGCTACGTGGCGAACATCGTCGGCGACAAGGCCGAGGTCGTGCCGCTGATTCCGGCCGGTTTCAACCCGCACGCTTACGAGCCACGGGCCGAGGACATCAAACGTATCAGCGGCCTGGACGTGATCGTGCTCAACGGTGTCGGCCATGACGACTTCGCTGACCGCATGATCGCCGCCAGCGAAACACCGAACATCAAGACCATCGAAGCCAACGAAAACGTGCCGCTGCTGGCCGCCACCGGAGTTGCCGCGCGCGGTGCCGGCAAAGTGGTCAACCCGCACACGTTCCTGTCGATCAGTGCTTCGATTGCCCAGGTCAACAACATCGCCCGGGAACTGGGCAAGCTCGACCCGGACAACGCCAAGACTTACACCCAGAACGCCCGTGCCTACGGCAAACGTCTGCGGCAGATGCGCGCCGACGCGCTGGCCAAGCTGACCCAGGCACCGAACGCCGAACTGCGCGTCGCCACCGTTCACGCGGCTTACGATTACCTGCTGCGCGAATTCGGTCTGGAAGTGACGGCCGTGGTCGAACCGGCCCACGGTATCGAGCCGAGCCCGAGCCAGTTGAAGAAGACCATCGACCAACTGCGCGAACTGGACGTGAAAGTGATCTTCTCGGAAATGGACTTTCCGTCCTCTTACGTCGACACCATTCAGCGAGAGTCCGGTGTGAAGCTGTACCCGCTGTCGCACATTTCCTACGGCGAATACACCACCGACAAGTACGAAAAGGAAATGACCGGCAACCTCAACACCGTGGTGCGGGCGATTCAGGAGTCAGGGGCATGACCTCCAAAGAAACCTTCTCTGACCAGTCCGAAACCCCTGTGGGAGCGAGCCTGCTCGCGAATGCGGTTGAACACTCAACGCATCCGTTGGCTGACACGACACCTTCGCGAGCAAGCTCGCTCCCACAGGTTTGCGGGCCGACTCTCGATTTTGCTGATGTCAGCCTGACCCTTGGGCGCACCACCATTCTCGACAAGGTCACCTTCCAGGTACACCCCGGCAGCGTGCATGCGCTGGTCGGCCCCAACGGTGGTGGCAAGAGTTCGCTGATCAAGACCTTGCTCGGCCAAATGCCGCATCAAGGCCAGTTGAGCCTGCAATGGCCCGGCGAGCCCGACACCATTGGCTACGTGCCGCAAGCGCTGGAATTCGACCGCGGCTTGCCAATGACGGTCGACGATTTCATGGCCGCCATGTGCCAGCGCCGCCCGGCGTTTCTCGGCTTGAGCAAACACTACGCTGGCGCCATCGGTGAGGCGCTGGAACGGGTCGGCATGCAAGACAAGCGCAAGCGACGCATGGGCGCGCTGTCCGGCGGCGAACGTCAGCGGGTCCTGCTCGCCCAAGGGCTCATCCCGGCGCCGCAACTGCTGGTGCTGGATGAACCGATGTCGGCGCTCGACGAGGCCGGGATTCAGGTGTTCGAACGCCTGCTCGGGGGCTGGCGCGCGGCGGGCATCACCGTGTTGTGGATCGAACATGATCTGGAGGCGGTCGGACGTCTGGCCGATCGCGTCACCGGTCTCAACCGTCGCGTGCTGTTCGATGCCACACCGCAACAGGCGCTGACCCCGGAGCGTCTGCTGACGCTGTTTTCGACCCATCCACGGAGCGCTGCCTGATGAGTTACGAAGCCTTTCGTTTGATGGTTCAGGGCTGGGCCTCGTCGGGTTACCTGCCCGAAGCGCTGGCCTATGGTTTTGTGGTCAATGCGCTGCTCGCGGGTCTGTTGATCGGCCCGGTGCTCGGCGGCCTCGGCACGCTGGTGGTGGTCAAGCGCTTTGCGTTTTTCTCCGAAGCAGTCGGCCACGCAGCGCTAACCGGCGTGGCCATCGGCATCCTGCTCGGCGAACCCTACACCGGGCCGTATGGCAGCCTGTTCGGTTACTGCCTGCTGTTCGGCATTCTGCTCAACTACCTGCGCAACCGCACGGGTCTGGCGCCTGACACCTTGATCGGCGTGTTCCTCTCGGTATCCCTGGCGCTGGGTGCGAGCCTGCTGCTGATTCTGGCCGGCAAGATCAACGTACACATTCTGGAAAACGTGCTGTTCGGTTCGGTGCTGACCGTCAACGGCAATGATCTGGCGGTGCTGGCCATCGTCGGTTCGCTGGTCATGGCCCTCGCACTGCCGCTGTACAACCGCATCATGCTGGCCAGCTTCAATCCACAACTGGCGGCGGTACGCGGGGTGGCGGTGAAGACCCTCGATTACTTGTTCGTGATTCTGGTGACGCTGATCACTGTGGCGGCGGTGAAAGTCATCGGTGCGATTCTGGTCGGTGCCCTGCTGGTGATTCCGGCGGCGGCGGCGCGTTTGCTCAGCCAGTCGCTCAAGGGCTTCTTCTGGTGTTCGGTACTGATTGCCACCGTCAGCACCTTGTGCGGGATTCTTGCGCCGATCGTCTTCGATCTGCCGATCCCGTCCGGCGCCGCGATCATTCTGGTCGCCGGCATTGCGTTCGCCCTCGCCGCCATCGCGCGCGGTGTCGTACCCAGTCTGAAAGGGAACCTTGGATAAATGGCTTTTTCACTGAGAAAACTGACCCTGAGCATGGCGCTGTGCGGCGTGGTCTGCAGCCCGTTGATGGCCGCCGAAAGCGCCAAGCCCTTGCGGGTGTTGGCCTCGCTACCGATCACCTACGGCTTGGGCGAAGCATTGCTCAAAGGCACCGATATCAACCTGGAACGCGCGGCGCCGGCGAACTTGCCGGGCAGCCGCCAGACCGCTTACTTCACGGGTCGCGGCGCTCCGGCGCTGGACAAACTGGCGAGTAATGCCGACGCGGTCATCGGCGTGCGCTCGCTGTGGGCCGATGACCCGCTGTACCCAATCGCCCGTCGCAGCAACATCCGTATTGTTGAGGTCGATGCCGCACGCCCGGTCGACGGTGCCCTGCCCGGTATTGCCGTGCAACCAGGGTTGAAGGTCGATGGACTGAACAGCCAGCCATGGCTGGCGAGCAACAACATGGGGCGCATGGCAGACGTGATGGCAGCGGATCTGGTGCGTCTGGCACCGACCGCCAAGCCGAAGATCGAAGCGAACCTGGCGGCGTTGAAACAGCGCCTGCTCAAACTCAGCGCCGACAGCGAGGCGCGTCTGGCCAATGCAGACAATCTGAGTGTGATGAGCTTGAGCGATCACTTCGGCTATCTGATCGGTAGCCTGAATCTGGAGCTGATCGGGCAGGATCCACGTCCTGATACAGAGTGGACGCCGGAGGATTTGAAGCAATTGACGGCGGCGCTCAAGGACAATGACGTGGCGGTGGTGCTGCATCACCGACAACCGTCAGACGCGGTGAAAGCGGCGATCGCCGAGTCCGGTAGTCATCTGGTGGTGTTGAGTACTGATGCCGAAGATCCGGTGGCGGAGCTTGAGGGGGATGTGGATCTGCTGCTCAAGGGGCTGAGTGGGGCGTAAGTTCAGTTACACCGCGTTATCGTTCATCGCGAGCGGGCTCACTCCTACAGGGTTGGGTGATCCCATGTGGGAGCCAGCCTGCTGGCGATGAGGCCAGCAAGGACAACGCATGTTCCGGACATGAAAAAACCCGCTGACTGTCTCCAGTCCAGCGGGTTTCTTTTTGGCCGGAAGCTTATTGAACCGCAGCCTGCCCTTCCATTTTCTGGCGCAGGCTCAGCGGGCGCATGTCAGTCCAGACTTCCTCGATGTAGGCCAGGCATTCCTTTTTCAGGCCGCTCTTGCCCACGGTGCGCCAGCCTTCTGGCACGGCCTTGTAATCCGGCCAGATCGAGTACTGCTCTTCGTGGTTGACCACGACCTGAAAGAGGATGTCCTCGCGGTCGAATACTGACGTCATGCTGGTTCTCCATCGTTGTAGGGGGGGCTGCACGGCAGGTGCAGCCGGGTATGTAGAAAGAACGTTCGGCGCGGCGAAAAATTTACTCGGCGGCGATGGCAGCAGCCAACGCACGACCGAAGATCTCGGCAACGCAGTCGATTTCGGCAGCGGTGATCACCAGCGGCGGGAGGAAACGCACCACCGCGCCGTGACGGCCACCCAACTCCAGAATCAAACCGCGTTTGAGACATTCGCGCTGCACGAGCGGTGCCAGCCGCGCAAACGCTGGTGGATGGCCGAGTGCGTCCGGCGCGCCGTTCGGGTCGACCAGTTCGACGCCAAGCATCAAGCCACGGCCGCGAATATCGCCCAGTTGCGGGAAGTCGCGCTGCAGGATGCGCAGGTGCTCGCTCAAGCGCGCACCCATGGCGGCGGCGTGTTCGCACACTTTGTGCTCAACCAGATAACGCATCACCGCAGAACCTGCTGCCATCGCCATCTGGTTGCCGCGGAAGGTGCCGGCGTGAGCGCCCGGCTGCCAGGTGTCGAGCCAGTCGCGATACACCACCACCGCCAGCGGCAGGCTGCCACCGATGGCTTTGGACAGCACCACCACGTCCGGGATGATGCCAGCGTGTTCGAAGGCAAACATCTTGCCGGTACGGGCGAAACCGCTCTGGATTTCATCGACAATCAGCGCCACACCAGCCTTCTCGGTGATCCGACGCAAGCCGCGCAGCCATTCGATATCCGCCGGAATCACCCCGCCCTCGCCCTGCACCGCCTCGACGATCACCGCTGCTGGCAATTGCACGCCGGCCTCGGGATCGTTGAGCAGGTTTTCCAGGTAGCTCAGGTTGGCCTTCACCCCGGCTGCGCCGCCGAGGCCGAACGGGCAACGATAGTCATACGGGAACGGCATGAACTGCACGCCGTTGCTGAGCAACGCGCCCAGCGGTTTTTTCGGCCCCAGGCTGCCCATCAGGCTCAACGCCCCTTGGCTCATGCCGTGGTAACCACCGGAGAATGACAGCACCGTGCTGCGCCCGGTCGCAGTGCGCACCAGTTTCAATGCCGCTTCCACTGCATCAGTGCCGGTCGGGCCGCAGAACTGGATCTTCGCTTGCGCCGCCAGCTCAACCGGCAGCAGACCGAAAAGATCCTGAACGAACTGATCCTTGACCGGGGTGGTCAGGTCGAGCGTATGCAGCGGCAACTCATCGGCCAATACCTGCTGGATCGCTTCGATCACCACCGGGTGGTTATGCCCCAGTGCCAGCGTGCCGGCACCGGCCAGGCAGTCAATAAAGGTGCGCCCTTCGACGTCTTCGACATACAGACCCTTGGCACGCTTGAGCGCCAGCGGAATGCGGCGCGGATAGCTACGGGCATTGGACTCCTGCTGTGCCTGACGGGTCAGCAGTGGCGATTCATTGAACTGATACAACGTTTCCGCTGGCACCGTGGTAACCCGGGCCGGCGACTCTTCGATAAGGCTGGTGGCGACTGACATCTCTCGACCCCTCAATTCGCTATGGATTGTGACCAAAACAGCACACCGGACATGTGCGCGTTCCGGTCGCGGGGCGCACTTGCAGGTTTTCCTGTTCTGGAAACGCATAAGCGAGGCGAGGATTTAGCCCCTTGATCGACTCGTCATCCGGATAATGGCAGTGGCTTGTACATGGGCAGGATCTGCAAGCCTTTGTGTATGAGGGGTGGTTCAGATTCGCGATAGCCCAGATGACGATAGAACGCTTCGCCAGTGCGTGTGCTGTTGAGGTGGGCATGGAGCACACCGTGCACCCGCAGCCAGCCTTGCAGATCGTTCATCAGCGCTCGCCCCGCGCCACGGCGAAAGGATTCCGGTTGTACATAGCAGAGCACAATGTCGCCACTGCCCTGAGCCAGGCCGACACCGACCGGTTTGTCCGCCAGCAAGGCGATATTCAGATAGAAATGCGGGTCGGCAAGCCAGGCGCTGAGCAAATCGGCAGATTGCTGCCGGATCCAGTCGTTGACGATAAGCGGGTCGTTGCGATGATCGAGCGCACAACCGAATCGGATCGAACGTTCGATGATGCGACAGATGATGCCGACGTCGGCCAGGATGGCCGGACGAATACAGATGGGTGCTTCCATGGCGCTGTTCCCTCAATCCATTGAGTCAAAGCTGTCGTGACCTTAACGTCACGACAGCCGGATAGCCATTGGAGAGAGGTTACATTTGATGTGCCGCATGCAGATCCCGCGAGAGCGGTTTCAAATGGCCTGCAATGGCATGGTCAACTCAACGCGCAGCCCATCCGGACGGCTGTCGAAATGCAGGGCACATTCGCAACGCTGGACGATGGCCTGAACAATCGCCAGGCCCAGGCCGCAGCCGGTACTCTGACCATTGCGCCAGAAGCGTTGGGTCAGATGTTGCAGATCATCCTGAGCGATGCCCGGGCCATGGTCACGCACAATAAAACGTACGCGGTTGCCGATGGTTTCCAGACTCAACTCGACCGCACAGTCTTCGGGGGTGTGGCGCAGGGCGTTGTCGAGCAGATTGCGCAGCGCGGCAATCGACAGCACCGCCGGCATTTGCAAGGGCGCTGTCGAAAGCTGTTCCGGCAGTTGCAATTTGATTCGCAGGCGCTCGCCGCCCGTGGCATCGGCAATCGCCAGCCGCGCCACTTGCTCGGCGCTGCACTGCGAGCCGTCGTCAAACGACAGGCTGCCCTCGACCCGCGCCAGCAACAGCAATTGCTCAAGCGTGCGATGCAGGCGATCAGCGCCCTCCTCGGCCTTGGCCAGCGACTGATCGCGGGCGGCACCGTCGGTCATGCGCGCCACTTGCAGGTGGGTCTTGATCGCCGTGAGCGGGCTGCGCAGCTCGTGGGCGGCGTCGCCGGTCAGCCGACGTTCGCGCTCGATGGTCTTGCCAATGCGCTGGAACAGTTGATTCTGGGTATCGAGCAACGGCTTCAATTCGCTGGGAAACGCCTGCAATTGCAAGGGTTCGAGCGAATCGGCATTGCGCCGCATCAAGGCCTCACGCAGACGGTTAAGCGGCGCCAGCCCTTGGCCAATCCCCAGCCACAGCAGGCACAGGCAGCCGAGCAACGCCACGCCCACCGGCACCGACGCCGCCAGCAGGATCGACATGTTCAGCGCTTCACGTTCGATCTGCCGATCCGCTGTGGTAATCCGCACATCGCCCCGGGCGAGAGTGAAACTGCGCCACGGCGCACCGTCGATCATCTGGTCGTGGAAGCCCATTTTCTCGGCTTCCAGCGCTTGTTCGGGATTGTTGTGGCTGCGTGCGAGAATTTCTCCGCGCAAGGAACTGACCTGGCAGGCCATGCCACCGGGAATGTTCAGTTGTTCGGCACTGAAATGGGTGCCTTCGCCCTTGCTCGGCAGGGTCGGCAGTTGCTCCAGCAAACCGGCGACCATGCGCGCCGACGCCACCAGACGCTGATCAAGGGAAAACATCATCTGATTGCGCAGGTCGCTGAGCATCCAGGCCGCCGCCAGCGCCCAGATCAGCGCAAACGCGGCGCCGAGAGTCAGGCTCAGGCGCAGTCGTAGGCTCATCACTTGCCTTGTTCTCCACCATCGGCCGGCCCCAGGCGATAACCCAGACCGCGCACGGTTTCGACGATGCCTTTGCCGAGTTTGCTGCGCAGGTGGTGAATATGCACGTTCAACGCGTTGCTCTCCAACTCATCATTGAAACCGTAGACGCTGTCTTTCAATTGCTCGGTGGACAGCACCCGACCGCGATTGTGCAGCAGAGCCTGCAACAGGGATTGTTCGCGTCGCGACAAATCCACCGGTTGCCCGGCCAGCATGGTTTCGCGGCTGCTTGGGTCGTAGGTCAACGCACCGTGTTCAATCAGGTTGACGCTGCGCCCGGCCACTCGACGCAGCAAGGTTTGCAGACGGGCGAATAGCTCACGCAGATCGAACGGTTTGAGCAAGTAATCGTCGGCACCGGCCTGCAAGCCGTCGACCCGGTCAGTGACCGAATCGCGCGCGGTCAGAATCAGCACCGGAATCTCCAGACCGTGCTGACGCAGTTGCTGCAGCAGTTTCAGGCCATCTTCGTCGGGCAGGCCGAGGTCGAGCACCATCACGTCAAACTCGGCAACCTTGAGCATCGCCCGCGCCTTGGACGCGGTGTTGACGTGCTCGACTGTCAGCCCTTGAGCCGTGAGGCCGGCAACGATGCCGCTGGCGATCAGCTCATCGTCTTCGCAAACCAGTACGTGCATGGGCGCTCCCTGAAAAAAATGCGAGTGAAGCAGGTGAGGATTAAGCGGCAATTATGGCCATCCTCGGTAGTGACGGGAAGCCGCTCGCAGAATTGAGCAGGCCGGCACCCGCCGGAACACATTCCTTAATTGCGCACTGCAGGCACTTCAATAAGTCCCGAGAAATGAAATCCCACACTTAAGCACTACTGATAATTAATCCAGCCGGATAACCTGCCTGCACATTAAAACAACCCGTTAAAAGGAATTAACAAACATGCCAAAACTTGAAAACTTCGTTGCCGTTGATTGGCGCTCCGGCCCCGATAGAATCTATTTCTTCTTCAAAAACACCGACACTTACTCTCAATTCAGCATTGGCGACAATACAGTACCCGATGGCTATCCACGCCCCATCATGGGTCGCTGGGATGCATTTGATCTGCATGCCAAGGATTTGCGCTTCGGATTTACCTCGACCTCGCTGGGGTTCAACGCCGGTAGCGACGAAGACATCGCCTGGCTGTTCTTTTACTACGGCGACATACCGGCCGTGTGCAAATACAACCAGGATGAAGATAGGGTCACCGGTATTTACAAAGTCGCCGATACGCTCTGGAAACCGATTGTTCCCTACTTTGACAAAATCATTGCCGGCACGTGGGCAGAAATAACGGGGCACCCTTTTCTTTTCAGGTTCATTCTCAATGACGGTCATTACCTGACGTTCAACTACAAAGCAAAAACACTGACCCGCAACCCGTTCGGCCAACATCGTCTGGGCGCGTTGATCCCGTTCAAAAATCGAATGATCACGGCCGCACAAAATGATCGAACTTTCGCAGACAGTTACTGGTACATCTTTCTCACCAACAACCAGTACCTGATTTACAACATTCAGACGGATCGACTGGTCTCCGGCCCGCACCCAATCAATGACAGCAATTGGCCGGGACTGCTGCGTGACTGATTGGCCGAACCCGGGGAGCCTTGTAGGATACGGTTAATTATCGGTTAATCGCCGCCGCCCATTCTGCACCTCAATTGCACAGGGACAAGGCTTCTCCATGCGTCGTATTTTTCTACTGTTTGCGCTTCTGATCTCGGGCCTGGCCCAGGCCGGGAATAATCCTTTTGAGACTAAACCGGAGTTTTTGCCGGTCGACAAAGCGTTTGTACTCACCTCCGAACGCCTGGAATCGGGTGAAACCCAGCTCTTCTGGCAGATCACCGACGGCTATTACCTGTACCAGAAACGTCTGAAGTTCGACGGCCTGACCGTCGAGCAGCAGCCAACATTGCCCGAAGGCGAATCCCACAGCGACGAATTTTTCGGCGAACAACCGGTTTATCGCCAAGGGCTGGAAGTGAAGATCCCGGCGGCGGCCACCGGGCAGATCAAAGTCAGTTATCAGGGCTGTGCCGATGCGGGCCTTTGTTATCCGCCGCAAACCCGGGTCATTGATCTGGGCGGCAAAGCGACCGCCTCGGCAGGCGCCGAAGCACCGGATCAAGCTCTGGCCAGCAGCCTGCAACAACGAGCGCTGGGCTGGAGCCTGCTGGTGTTTTTCGGCCTCGGCCTGCTATTGGCGTTCACCCCGTGTACGTTGCCGATGTTGCCGATTCTGGCCGGGATGATTGTCGGCAGTGGCGCGACGCCGCGCCGTGGTTTCGCGCTGGCCGGCAGTTATGTGATTTGCATGGCGCTGGTGTATGCCGCGATGGGCGTGATTGCTGCGCTGCTCGGTGCGAACTTGCAGGCGTGGTTACAGAATCCGTGGCTGCTCGGCGCCTTCGCGGCAGTGTTTGTGGTGCTGGCGCTACCGATGTTCGGCTTCTTTGAATTGCAATTGCCAGTGGCCTTGCGTGATCGACTGGAACACGCCTCACGCAGTCGCAGCGGCGGCAGCCTGATTGGTGCTGGCGTGCTCGGCGCGCTATCTGGCTTGCTGGTCGGTCCGTGCATGACCGCACCGCTGGCCGGTGCCCTGCTGTATATCGCGCAAAGCGGCAACGCCTTGCACGGCGGGTTGATCCTGTTCTCGCTGGGGATCGGCATTGGTGTGCCGCTGTTGCTGCTGGTGACGGTCGGCAATCGCTTCCTGCCAAAACCCGGCGATTGGATGAATCTGCTCAAGGGCATCTTCGGTTTCCTGTTCCTCGCGACGGCATTGTTGATGTTGCGCCCGGTGCTGGATCCATCGTTGTGGCTCGGTCTGTGTGGTGCCCTGCTGTTGATCGCTGCTTATTGCGCCTGGAAACAGTCCGATGGCTTTGGCCGTGTCGCCCAACTGTTTGGTGCTACTGGATTACTGCTCGGGTTATGGGGCGGTTTGCTGGTAGTAGGTGCGGCAGGCGGCAGCGATGATCCGTATCAGCCATTGCAGGTTTACAGCGCCGGTCGTGCAACCAGCGCTGCGCCGAGTGGCCATGACGCGTTCACCACGATCAAGGATCCGGCGGCACTGCAACGCGAACTCGATACCGCCAAGGCTCAGGGCCAGTGGGTGCTGCTCGATTACTACGCCGACTGGTGCGTATCGTGCAAAGTCATGGAAAAGCAGGTGTTCGGCAAGGACAAGGTGATGCAGGCGCTGAGCGATGTACGTCTGCTTCGACTGGATGTCACCGCCGACAACGCCGCCAGTCGCGAATTGCTCAGCCGTTATAAAGTGCCCGGGCCACCGAGTTTCGTGTGGATCGGCGCCGATGGCGAAGAGCGCCGCAGCCAGCGCATCACCGGCGAAGTCGATGCCGATACGTTCCTGCAACGCTGGACCACCACCCGAGACGCCAATTAATGCTGACTTTCACCCTCGGCACCTTTGCCATCGCGCTTAACCACCTGCTGCTGATCAGTGCCTTGGCACTGGCAACCTTCGTCGGTTGGCGAGTGGCCAAACGCGGTGGCGATAATCCCGAGTCGGCGCTGTTCAGTCTTTTTCTGCTCGGCATGCTGGCAGCGCGCATTGCCTTTGTGGCTTTGTATTGGTCGCACTACCGCAACGATCCGTGGCAGATCGTCGATCTGCGCGATGGCGGTTTCCTCGCTTGGCCGGGGGTGATCGTCCTGCTGCTCGCCGCGCTGTATCGCGGCTGGCGGCGTCCGGGCCTGCGTCGACCTTTGGGCTTTGGCGTCGCCAGCGGTGTAGCGTTCTGGCTGTTGGCGACGCTGTCGCTGAACATCTACGAACAAGGCACCCGACTGCCGGACATCACCCTGCGTAACGCTGCCGGGGAAACCATCAAACTCAGCGACTATAAGGGCGGCCCGCTGGTGATCAACCTGTGGGCGACCTGGTGTCCACCGTGCCGGCGCGAAATGCCGGTACTGGAAAATGCCCAACAGCAACGCCCGGACCTGACGTTCCTGTTCGTCAATCAGGCCGAAAGCATGCAAAGCGTCGCGACATTTCTCGAAACTCAAGGCCTGAGCCTCAACAACGTGTTGTTCGATCGCGGCGGCCGACTGGGCCAGGCCGTGGGTTCCATGGCATTGCCGACTACCCTGTTCTATAACCCCGATGGTCGATTGTTGGCCAGTCATCTGGGCGAGTTGTCGAACGCCAGCCTGGCTCGCGCCCTGGAAAACTTCGATACCCCAAATCCGACCGCCGCACCGTCCACCTCTTCAAGGAAACTGCCATGCCCCGCCTCCGCCACCTGCTGACGCTGACTCTGGGCACTGCCCTGCTGCAACTGCCGTCGGTTCAGGCCGCTGAAGAATTGCCTGCGGCGATCAAACAGATCGAAGCCAAAGGCGCAAAAATCGTCGGCCAGTTCGATGCCCCCGATGGCTTGCGCGGTTACGCGGCGCAGTACCAGAACCGCGGCATGGCGCTGTACCTGACCCCGGATGGCAAACACGTGCTGCTGGGCAATCTGTACGACGCAGATGGCAAAGACTTGAGCAGCGAACCGTTGCAAAAACTGGTCTACGCGCCGCTGGCCAAAGAAGTCTGGGCCAAGTTCGAGGCGAGCAACTGGATTCAGGACGGCAACAAAGATGCGCCGCGCACGGTGTACCTGTTCAGCGATCCGAATTGCCCGTATTGCAACATGTTCTGGGAACAGGCCCGACCTTGGGTCAAGGCCGGCAAGGTGCAGTTGCGCCACATCATGGTCGGCATCATCCGCGAAGACAGCCCGGGCAAGTCCGCCGCGCTGCTGGCGGCCAAGGATCCGAGTAAAGCCCTGGAAGATCACGAAAAGGCCGGCAAGGGCAGTTCGCTCAAGGCATTGAAAGACATTCCGGCGGCAGTGCAGACCAAACTGGCGGCGAACATGCAGTTGATGGAAGACCTGGAGTTGCAGGCCACTCCGGCGATTTTCTACATGGACGACAAGGGTGAACTGCAACAGCAGCAAGGCGCACCGACGTCGGACAAACTGGCGAAGATTCTCGGGCCGAAGTAAGCAAGATCAAAAGATCGCAGCGTGCCGCAGCTCCTTGTATCTCGACTATCGCTCCGTCAGGAGCGATAGTTCTCGACTGATCATCGAGGGAGGGACTTGGAAGCCGTGCAGCTCCTTAGGCTTTTTGCCTGTGATGTAGATCGTGCTCCAGCCCTCCACACTCACTCGTATAGTTCGAACGGTATCTTGGGCCCGTCTCTGGCGAGAGCCCGCATTCGCAAGGTTGGACAGAGTGCAGTGATGATCGAAAACGGATTAATGGAGAAACGGTCATGTCCAATTTCGTCGGCGTCGATGTCGCTAAAAATACCTTTGATATTGCCACTCACCTGCCAAACGGCAAGCACAAAACCAAGGCCAAACTGGCTAACGACTCAAAAGGTTTCAAAGAGTTTGACGCCTGGCTGAACAAGCAGGTCGAGCCTACAGCTCTGATCGTGATGGAAGCCACCAGCGTTTATCACCTGGAACTTGCCGAGTTCGTCTACAACAAGGGTTACCGGGTCTGCGTCGTCAATCCGGCTACGACCCACGCTTACGCTGACAGCGAGCTGCGCCGGATCAAAACCGACAAAAGCGACGCCAAATTGATCGCTGACTTTGCTCGGGAAAAGGCTGAAAAGCTTCAGCTTTGGGCTCCAGAGCCGCTGAAATATCGTCAGCTAAAGGCGATGGTACGTCGCTTGGATGACCTTCAGGAAATGGAGCAAATGGAGCTCAATCGCCTGGATGTGTCCGACGAAAAGGTCAAAGACTCGATCAACTCTGTGCTGCGTCACATCGAGAAAGAGATCGTTGAAACTCACAAAGCAATCAAAAAACACATCGACGATGATCCAGACATGCGCCAAATGCGCGACTTGATCGTGACCATCGACGGTATCGGCCAGAAAACCCTTGAGCGGCTGCTGGCCGAGTTGGGCGACCTGCGTAAATATGACGACCCTCGCAAGCTGGTCGCTGCCGCCGGGTTGAACCCAAAGCTGCAGGACTCGGGAAAGTTCAAAGGCAGAACAGTGATTTCGAGAATCGGATCGGCTCGCGTTCGGGCGGGTCTATACATGCCTGGGTTGGTTGCACTGAAGCACAACAAGGCAATCATCGCCATGAAGGACCGCTTGAAGGCCAACGGCAAGGCCCCCAAGCAAATCATCTGTGCAGCGATGCGCAAACTCCTACATTTTGTCTACGCCGTTCTTAAATCGGGCCAGCCATTTGACCCGAAAATTGCCCTTGCCCGATGAGGGGCAAGACGGTATCTACACGGGAATTCGCGTTTTCCTGTAGGTGCTGTGGCACGCTGCGATCTTTTTAATTGCGCTCAGCCAAAAACTTCAGCAATGCCTCATTCACAAACTCTGGATTCTCCAGATTGGAGATATGCCCTGCCTCCGGTACCAGCCCCCACGGGCAGCCGATCAGCTCTGCCATTTCCTTGGCTTCCGACGGCGGCCGTGGCTTGTCCTGATCGCCGCACAGTACCAGCGTGGTCGCTGCATTCAGCTCGCCCAGACGCGGCAACAGATCATCGCGACCAAAGGTGATGCGGCCCATTGGCACGATGCTTTCGCGCAGGCGATCGGCTGAATACGCCGCCAGTTTTGCGCGGAAGTCCTGGTAAAGCGCCGACTGTGGATCGATCCCCGGCCGGAAGAAAATAGGCACGACGATATCGAGCAATTGCTCCGAGATTTCGCCGGTTTCTTCGATCTGTTTGAACAACGAGAAGTAGTACTGACGGGTGGGCTCGGGTTCAACACCGACATAGGTGTCCATCAACACCAGACCATTGAGCCGCTGCGGTGCCGACAGTGCCAGACGCACGCCCCACATGCCGCCGACCGACAATCCCACCAAAGTCACCTGATCGATATCCAGATGATCAAGCAAGGCCTGCGCCTGACGGGCGATGTCGTCCAGAGATGTGGTGCCTTGCGGCAATCGCCCGGACTCGCCATGGCCCCACAGATCCAGCGCAATCACCCGATAGTGCGGCGCCAGCGCAGCGATCTGCGGCGCCCACATGGCTTGGTCCCACAGGTAACTGCCGGCCAGCAGCACAGCCGGGCCGGTGCCTTGGTCAATGTAATGAAGGGCTTGTCCGTCCACCGTGAAAAAAGGCATCGATTCACCTGCGCGGGAAAAAAGAGAACCGGCAGACTGAGCTGCCGGTTCTGGATCGTCAACCCTGGAAATGTACGCGAATGTACAGGTTGAATTTTGTTGAACTCACTAACGCCATCGCTGACAAGGGCGCTAGAGAATCATAGACCTTCGAGCTCCGCCATCAGGTCATTCAAGCGATCCACCTTCTCCTCGGTGATATCACTCGCCGCCAGCCCATCGATGTACTCGGCCAGTTCCGCCACCGTGCTGCATTCGAACATCGCCCGCAGCGGTACGTCGCGTTGCAGGGTTTTTTGCACCCGCGAAGCAATCTGCGTCGCCAGCAACGAATGGCCGCCCAGTTCGAAAAAGTTGTCGCGCACGCCGACCTTGTCGACCTTCAGCACTTCGGCCCAGATATCCGCCAGGGTCTGCTCCAGTTCGTTACGCGGGGCCAGGTAATCCTGGCTCTGCAACTGGCCGATCTCCAGCGCCGGCAAGGCTTTGCGATCGAGTTTGCCGTTGGCGTTGAGCGGCAGTTGCTCCAGCCACAACCAGTGCAGCGGCACCATGTATTCCGGTAGTTCGGCACGCAGGCGCTGTTTGATTCGCTCCAGACGTTCACTCGGATTGACCGCCGAACCCGCAGCAACCAGATACCCGACCAAGTGCTTGCCGTTTACGCCTTCCTGCACGCCAACCGCCGCATCACGGACTTCCGGCTGTTCGTGCAGACGCGCTTCGATTTCACCCAGCTCGATGCGGTAGCCGCGGATCTTCACTTGATGATCGACCCGGCCAACATATTCCAGCACGCCATCGCTACGACGTCGCGCCAGGTCACCCGTGCGATACAGACGCTCACCCGGCGCGCCGAACGGGTTCGGCACAAATACTGGTGCAGTACGCAGCGGATCGCTGACATACCCGCGACCGACGCCGGTGCCCGCCACACACAACTCACCCACCGCACCCAACGGCACCAGTTCCAGCGCGCCATCAAGCAGGTACAGCAAGTTGTTGTCGGTCGGTGTACCGATCGGCAAGTAACTGCCGCGAGTCGAGGCCAGGTCGACGCGGAAGAACGCCACGTCATCGGAACATTCCGCCGGGCCATAAGCGTTGACCAGGCCGATCTGCGGGTAACGCAACAGCCACTGATGCGCCAACTCGGGCGGCATCGCTTCACCGGTCGGCAGCATCCAGCGCAAGCCGTCGAGGCTCAGGCGATCCGAGGCGAGCATGCCTTGAATCAGCGAAGGCACGCTCTCCAGCACGGTGATGCCCTGTTCCTGCACATGCACCAGCAAACCTTGCGGATCGTGGGCGATGGTGTTCGGCACGATGTCGACCCGCGCACCAAACAGCGGCGCGGCGAGGAATTGCCAGACCGAAATGTCGAAGCTTTGCGATGCGGTCTGCGCGATGACGTCAGCGTCAGTCAGATGCAGATAGGGCACCTTGCTCAACTGGTTGTTAAGCATGCCGCGCTGCTCGACCATCACACCTTTCGGCAAGCCGGTGGAACCCGAGGTATAGATCACATAGGCCAGATTGTCCGGGCCACTGTGGATACCTGGGTTTACCAAGGATGTCGCGGCTGCTTGCACCTCTTCCCAGACCAGCAGACGTGGGCGATTGGCGCAGCTGAATTCATCCAGCAAAGTCTGCGCTTGCGCGCGGCACACCTCGCTGCACACCAGCACTGGCGTGCGGCTCAGCTCGATGATCCGTTGCAGGCGCTGACTCGGCAGGCCCGGGTCCAGCGGCAGGTAACCGGCACCCGCCTTGAAGCTGCCGATGATCATGCCCAACAGATCAAGGTTACGTTCGGCCAGCAACGCCACCGGTTGATCCATCTGCACCCCGGCCGCAACCAGTGCATGACCGAGACGGTTGGCGTTGTGGTTCAGCGCCTCGAAACTCAATTGCTGATCGAGGCAACTGGCAGCAATCCGCTGTGGATGCTGCGCGACCTGCGCTTCGAACAGCGAAACATAGCTCTGCTCCAGCGGATAGTCATGGGCGCTCTGGTTGCAACCGTGCAGCAGAAAGTCCTGTTCCTCAGCGCCGAGCAGCGGCAGATCGGCCATGTCGCCATGGAAGCCATCGACCAATGCCAGCAGCAGACGTTTGAATTCACCGAGCATCCGCTCGATCGTCGACTCGTCGAAGTAACGCTGGTCATACGACAGATGCAGGCCGAGGTCATCGCCCGGGTAGCACACCGCCGTCAACGGGAAGTTGGTGTGGGTGCGGCCCGAGTCCGAAGTCGCGTTAAGACTCTGCGCGCGATCCAGCACGGAAACTTCCACCGGGGCGTTTTCGAAGACGAACAGGCTGTCGAACAGCGGCTGGCCTTTCGGCAGTTCGCTCTGTTCCTGAATGCTCACCAGCGGCAGGTATTCGTACTCGCGCAGCTGCATGTTGCTGTCGAGCAAACCGCTCAACCACTGACGCACACTGGCGCGCTGATCGTCCGCCGGGATCTGCACCCGCAGCGCAATGCTGTTGATGAACAGGCCGACAGTGCGCTGCATCTCGGGCATTTCCACCGGACGCCCGGCCACGGTTACACCGAACAGCACGTCACGATCACCGCTCATGCGCCGCAGCACCAGTGCCCACGCCGCTTGGGCGAAGGTGTTGATGGTCAGTTGATGGGCCTGGGCGAGCTCGCGCAGACGGGCACCGTCCTCGACGTTGAGTCGGGTGTAGCGGTCGCCGACGACCATCCCGCCGCTTTCGCCGGCATGTTCACGCAGGAACGGACGGTCGCTCGGGATCGGCGTGGTGCGTTCAAAACCTCGCAGGTTCTGCTGCCACCATTGGCGCGCCTCGGCCAGGCTCTGGCGTTGCAGCCAGCCGATGTAATCGCGGTAACGCGGCGGCACGCTCAACTGGGCTTCGCGACCTTCACCAAGGGCGGTGTAGATTTCGAAGAAGTCATTCATCAGCAACGAACGGCACCAGGCATCGATGAGGATGTGGTGGTTGCTCATCATGAACCAGTAGCGCGCCGCCCCGACCTTGATCAGGCGCAGGTGGAAAGGTGCCTGATTGAGCAGATCGAACCCGGCCTCACGCTCGCTTTTCAGCAGTGCTTGCAGCTTTGGCTCTTGATCGGCATCGCTGATCGCGCTCCAGTCGAGGTACTTGATCGGCGTGCGGCCCGGGGTGTGAATCACTTGCAGCATGTCTTCGCCGACGTTCCAGCAGAACGATGCACGCAGCGCCTCATGACGGGCGATCACCGCTTGCCACGCCTGAGCGAAACGCTCGGGATCAAGTTCACTGTTGATGCGGTAGCGATCCTGCATGTAGTACAGACCGGTGCCCGGTTCGAGCAAGGTGTGCAGCAGCATGCCCTCCTGCATCGGCGTCAGCGGATAAACGTCTTCGATGTGCGTGGCCGGCACTGGCAAGGCATCGAGTTGCGCCTGGGTCAGTCTGGCCAGCGGGAAGTCCGAAGGCGTCAGGCCACCGGCCTCGTCTTGCAGGCAATGGCTGATCAGACTTTGCAGTTCGGCGAGGTAGGCGTCGGCCAGATCATTGATGGTCTGCGCGTCGTAACGCTCAGCGCTGAAGGTCCAGCGCAGCAGCAATTCACCGCCATAGACCTGACTGTCGACGCTCAACTCGTTCGGCAACGGTGCCTGCGGATCGTGGGCCGCGCCGACCGGCTCATCCAGCGGACGGAACAGCGCATCGCTGCCGAAGCTCTGGTCGAACTGGCCGAGGTAGTTGAAGGTGATCGGTGCGTTCGGCAGCGCCGACATGCTGCGCTGGCTGAAATCATCGGCCAGATAACGCAGCACGCCATAACCCAGACCTTTATGCGGCACCGCGCGCAGTTGCTCCTTGATCGCCTTGATCGAAGCGCCCTGTCCGGCGGCCTCTTCGATGTTGTGCGGGGTCAGGCGCAGCGGATACGCGCTGGTGAACCAGCCAACGGTGCGGGTCAGATCGATGTCGTCGAACAGGGTTTCGCGACCGTGACCTTCGAGTTTAATCAGCGCCGATTCTTGGCCGCTCCAGCGGCACATCACGCGGGCCAGGGCGGTCAGCAACAGATCGTTGACCTGGGTGCGATAAGCGCTTGGCGCCTGTTGCAGCAGTTGTTTGGTGTGTTCTGCATCCAGACGCACGCTGACCGTTTGAGCGTGGCGATTCTGCTGGCCGCCCTGTGGATTTTCGCATGGCAGATCAGCGTTCGGGCCCGCCAGTTGGGTTTGCCACCAGTTGAGTTCTTCACGCAGGGATTCGCTGCCGGCGTAAGCCTGCAAGCGTGCAGCCCAATCCTTGAAGGCGCTGGTTTTCGCCGGCAACTTGACTGACTGATTGGCGTCCAGCTGGCGATACACGGTTTGCAGATCGTCGAGCAAAACGCGCCACGACACACCGTCGACCACCAAGTGATGGATAGCGATGAACAGGCGCTGCTGACCCTCCGGGCCATCGACCAGCAAGGCGCGCAGAAGCGGGCCGTTTTCCAGATCGAGACTGCGCTGGGCATCGGCGAACAATGCCTCACACTTGTCCATCGAGGACACTCGCACTTGCCACAGCACTGCCGCATCCGACACCGGTTGGTGCGTCGCTTGCCACGCGCCGTTGGCCTCGGTGAAGCACAGACGCAAGGCGTCATGCTGCTCGATCACTGCCAGCAGCGCCTGCTCCAGACGGTGCGGTTCCAGCGTAACGGTCGGCTCCAGCAGCAACGCCTGGTTCCAGTGTTGACGCTGAGGAATATCAGTATCAAAGAACCAGTGCTGAATCGGCGTCAGACGTGATTCACCGGCGACCAAACCTTGTTCGGCCGTCACCTGCTCGCCCCGACTCGCCACAGCGGCGAGAGTCTGCACGGTCTGATGCTGGAACAGGTCACGCGGGCTGAAATGAATGCCCTGCTGGCGCGCTCGGCTGACCACTTGAATCGACAGAATCGAGTCGCCGCCCAGTTCGAAGAAGTTGTCGTTGAGCCCGACCTGTTCGACGTTAAGTACTTCGCACCAGATCTGCGCCAGGGTTTGTTCGAGCTCGTTGCTCGGTGCCACATAATCCTGACGATTGAGCTCCGGGTCCGGCGCCGGCAAGGCGCGGCGGTCGAGTTTGCCGTTGGCGGTCAGCGGCATGCTAGCCAGCAGGATCAGGTGCGCCGGCACCATGTAATCCGGCAATTGCGTCTTGAGGTGCGACTTGAGGGCTTCGCGCAATTCGGCCTGTTTGGGTTCGCTTTGCTCTGCGATCTCGGTGACGAGGTAGCCAACCAGTTGCTTGCCGCTCGGCGCATCCACTGCCAGCACCACCGCTTCGCGGATCGAATCGTGATCGAGCAGGCGGGTTTCGATTTCGCCCAACTCAATACGGAAACCACGGATTTTCACCTGATGGTCGATCCGGCCCAGGTACTCGACCAGACCGTCGGCGCGCTGGCGCACCAGATCGCCGGTGCGGTACATGCGACCGCCATCGACGGCAAACGGATCAGCGACAAAACGCTCGGCTGTGATGCCCGGACGATCATGGTAAGCCTGCGCCAGACCGGCGCCGCCGACGAACAGTTCGCCGGTCGCACCTTGCGGCACCAGTGCCAGATCGGCGTCGAGGATGTACGCAACACGCGCACCGATCACGCTGCCGATCGGCACACTGCCGGCGCCCTCCTCCAACAAATCCGGGGCCAGACTGGCCAGTGGCATGACCACGGTTTCGGTCGGGCCGTAGGCGTTGAAGAACAGGCTCGGTTTGAACGCTGCGCGAATCCGTTGCAGGTGTTCGCCGGTCAATGCTTCGCCGCCGGTGATGATCATCCGCACCGGGAGGACTTCGTTTTGCGTCGCCAGGAATTGCGCCAACTGGCTGCCGTAGCTCGGGGTGAAACCCAGCACGTTGATGCGATGGATGCGAATCAGCCCGCAGATCTCTTCGGCGTCCCACTGACCTTGCGCACGCAACACAACTTGCGCGCCACTCAGCAGCGGCACCAGCAGACGCTCGGTGGCGGCATCGAAGTTGATCGAATAGAAGTGCAGCTCGCAGTCGTCCGGGCGCATGCCGAAGCGTTCGATCACGGCTTGGCAGTGCATGGCGATTTCACCGTGGGAGACCACCACACCTTTCGGCTTTCCGGTCGAGCCCGAGGTGTAAATCAGGTAGGCCTGATGCTGCGGCAGGCTGATAAAGGGCAGCTCCGTGGCCGGGTAATCCGCTAGTGCCGCGCTGTCATCTTCCTGGCTCCAGCGCGCCACACTCGGCGGCAAATCGCCAAGCGCTTTGAACATCGCACGGTCGCTGAGCAGCAGACCGATGCGGCTGTCTTCGATCATGTAGTGCAGACGGTCGAGCGGGTATTCCGGGTCCAGCGGAACGTAGGCGCCGCCGGCCTTGAGTATCGCCAGCAGGCCGATGACCATTTCCAGCGAACGCTCCAGCGCCAGACCGACCCGCACTTGCGGCCCAACCCCACGCTCACGTAGCGCCCAGGCCAGACGATTGGCGCGGGCGTCGAGTTCGGCGTAGCTCAGGGTCTGGCCGGCGAAGGTCAGGGCCGGCGCGTCTTTGCGCACCAGGGCCTGCTCGGCGAACAGGTGATGGATGCACTGATCGAGACGATGCTCACCCGGCTCGATGCCAAGGCTGTCGAGCAGGTGCTGCTGCTCAGGTTTGTCGAGCAGCGGCAGTTCGCTAAGGCGCTGTTGCGGATCGGCGATCAGCGCTTCCAGCAAATTGCGCCAATGCTTGGCCATGCGCGCGATGGTCGGTTCGTCGAACAGATCGGTGCTGTACGTCAGGCAGCACCCGAGGCGATGGTCGAGGTCGGTGACTTCCAGGTTGAGGTCGAACTTGGTCGCCCGCGCATCGTTGGCCAGGTATTCGACGGTCATGCCGGCAAGCATGCGGCTCTGCTGGAACTCCCAGCGCTGCACATTGCACATCACTTGGAACAGCGGGTTGTACGCGGCGCTGCGCGGTGGCTGCAAAGCCTCGACCAGATGATCGAACGGCAGATCCTGATGGGACTGGCCTTCGATCACGGTGTGACGAACCTGCTCGAACAACTCGCCGACCGACATCTGGCCGTCGAGTTGGCAGCGCAACACCTGGGTGTTGAGGAACGCACCGATCAGCCCTTCGCTTTCCGGGCGGATGCGGTTGGCCACCGGCGCGCCGATACGCAGATCGTTCTGGCCGCTGTAGCGGTAAAGCAGCGTGGCGAGCGCGGCGGTCATGGTCATGAACAGGGTCAGACCGTTTTGCGCATTGAAGGCACGGACGCGGGCGGCGAGGTCGTCGCTCAGGTCGAAACGGAACAGTTCACCCTGATGGCTTTGCACCGGCGGACGCGGACGGTCGCCCGGCAGTTCCAGCAGCGGATGTTCGCGCCCCAGTTGCGCGGTCCAGTAGTCGAGCTGACGCTGACGTTCGCCGGACTCAAGCCAGTTACGCTGCCAGACGCTGTAGTCGAGGTACTGCACCGGCAGCGGCTCCAGCGGCGAATCACGGTCATCGACAAAGGCTTCGTACAGCGCGCTGAGTTCGCGGGCAAAGATGTCCATCGCCCAGCCTTCGGTGACGATGTGGTGCAGGGTCAGAACAAAGTAATGCTCTTGCGCGGCGGTTTTCACCAGACAGGCACGCAGCAGCGGACCGGTTTCCAGATCGAACGGCTGGTGCGCTTCCTCGTCAGCCAGTTGCTGGACGTTTTGCTCACGGACATCAGCCGCGAGTTTCGAAAAATCCTTCCAGTCCATGCGCACGCCAGTCTCGGCATGCACGCGCTGACGAGCAACACCATCGACGCTCGGGAACGTGGTGCGCAGGGTTTCGTGACGCAGGATCAGCGCTTGCAACGCTGCCTCGAAACGCTCGACATGCAATACGCCGCGCAGGCGCGCCATGCCGCCAACGTTGTACGCCGGGCTGTCCGGTTCCATCTGCCAGAGGAACCACATGCGCTGTTGCGAATAGGACAACGGTACCGGTTGGCTGCGGTCGACTTTTTCAATTGGCGGCTGTTTGTTGGTGCGGCCGCTGGCCTGGATCAGACGGATCTGTTCAGCGAAATCACCGAGTTCGCTGTGTTCAAACAGCGCTCGTAACGGCAACTCGACGTCGCAGGCCTGACGGCTACGCGAGATGATTTGCGTGGCCAGCAGCGAGTGACCGCCGAGGGCAAAGAAATCGTCGCGCAGGCCGACTTGCGCCAGACCCAGCACTTCACGCCAGATCGCGGCGATCTGTTGCTCAAGTTCAGTGACCGGCTCGACGTGTTCGCGCACTTGCCATTGCGGCTCAGGCAAGGCACGACGGTCGAGTTTGCCGCTCGGGCTGAGGGGCATTTCGTCAAGGCGCATCAGTTGCGCCGGGACCATATATTCCGGCAGTTCAGCGGCCAGAGCGGTTTTCAGGCGAGTGATCTGCGCGTCCTGATCTTCGCTGGCGTCGGTGGCGGTGAAGTAGCCGATCAGTTGTGCGCCAGCGGCGGTTTCGCGTACCAGCACCACGGCTTGGGCGACGCCGTTTTGAGCGAGCAACCGCGCTTCGATTTCTTCCGGTTCGACACGAAAGCCGCGCAGCTTGACCTGTTGATCGAGACGGCCGAGGTATTCGATGACGCCGTCGGTTGCCCAGCGTGCACGGTCGCCGGTACGGTACAGACGCGCGCCCTGTTCACCCAATGGATCGACAACGAAACGTTCGGCAGTCAGCGCCGGGCGGCCGAGGTAACCACGGGCCAGGCCGATGCCGCTGATGCACAGTTCACCGGGTACGCCGGCCGGCATGGGGTTGAGGTCGGCGTCGAGAATGCGGCACACCACGTTGCCCAGCGGTCGGCCAATCGGCGAGCGTTCGCCATCGGCCGTTGTGCAATGCCAGTGAGTGACGTTGATCGCGGTTTCGGTCGGGCCATATCGGTTGTGCAGTTGCACCGCTGGCAGTTGCGCCAGTACGCGGTTACGCAACTCCGCCGGCAAGGCTTCGCCGCCAGAGAAGACACGGCGCAGGCTGGTGCATTCAGCGCTGAGCGGCTCGTCGACGAATAACGAAAGCAGCGGCGGCACAAAATGCAGCGTGGTCACGCCGTATTGCTGAACAAGCTGAGCAATGCGATGCGGATCACGGTGTTCGCCCGGGCCGGCAATCAGCAGACGTGCACCGGTGATCAGCGGCCAGAAGCATTCCCACACCGACACGTCGAAACTGATCGGCGCTTTCTGCATCAGCACGTCGGTTTCGTTGAGGCGATAGGTGTTCTGCATCCATTGCAGACGTTCGGCCAGTGCCGCGTGCGTGTTGCCGACGCCTTTCGGCTGGCCAGTGGAGCCGGAGGTGTAAATCACATAGGCGAGGTTGTCGCCATGCAGGTGCAAAACCGGTGCCTGGCTCGGCCAGTTTTCCAGGTGCAACGCGTCCATGGCGATAACGCTGACGCCTTCGCTGGCCGGCAAGCGGTCAAGCAATTCGGTCTGGGTCAACAGCAGTTCGACGCCGCTGTCGTTGAGCATGTAGGCCAGGCGATCAGCCGGATAATCAGGGTCCAGCGGCACGTAGGCGCCGCCGGCCTTGATGATTGCCAGCAGGCCAATCAGCAGTTGCGGCGAACGCTCGGCAGCGATGGCCACGCAGACATCCGGGCCGACGCCTTTGTCGCGCAGGTAATGCGCCAGGCGGTTGGCTTGAACATGCAGTTCGGCGAAATCGAGGCTGCCACCGTCCCAGACCAGCGCAGTGCGTTCCGGGGTCAGGCGCACTTGTTCATTGAGCAGCTCCGGCAGCCATTGTTGCGCCGGGGCGCACGGGGCGATGCTCCAGTCTTTTTGCTGATCGTGTTCAGTGGCGGTCAGCAGTTGTAGATCGCCAATGGCCTGCTGTGGACGCTCGCAGACGTCGCGCAACAGATTGCTGAAGTGTTCGGCCAGACGCTCGATCGTCTGCGCATCGAACAGTTCGTTGGCGTAGTCGAAGGACAGCGTCAGGCGACCGTTACGGTCTTCCTCGCTGTGCAGTTGCAGATCGAACTTGGCCTCGCGGCTGTGCCACGGCAATTCTTCGGCGAGCAGGCCCGGCAGGCGCTTGAGCGCACTCAGGTCGCGCTGCTGGTGGTTGAACATGACTTGGAACAGACCTTGTTCGCGGGCCTGCGGGAAAGCTTCGAGCAGTTGTTCGAATGGCAGATCCTGATTCGCTTGTGCCCCGAGTGCAGCCTGACGGGTTTGCGCCAGCAACTCGATAAAGGACAGCCGCGAATCGACGTCAGCGCGCAGCACTTGGGTGTTGATGAAGAAGCCGATCAGGCCTTGGGTTTCCAGGCGCGGACGGTTGGCATTGGGCACACCGATGCGGATATCACGCTGCCCACTGTAGCGATGCAGCAGGCTCTGGAACGCCGATAGCAAGAGCATGAACGGCGTGGCATCGTTCGCTTGGGCAGTCTGTCGGATCGCTTCGCTGAGGCTGACGCCCAAGCGCACGCTGTGTCGTGCCGCGCTGTGAACCTGCAAGGCGGAACGCGGATGATCGGTGGCCAGTTCCAGCGTCGGATGCTCATTCCCCAATTGCGCTTTCCAATACGCCAGTTGCCGCTCGCCCTCGCCTTGCGCCAGCCATTGGCGCTGCCAGCTGCCGTAGTCGGCGTATTGAGTTGGCAACGGTGCGAGTTCGGCACGTTGCCCTTGGGAAGCGCAGGCGTACAGACGCGAGAACTCATCGATCAACACGTTCAGCGACCAGCCGTCAGCGATGATGTGATGCAGCGTCACCAGCAGTTGGTGATCTTCATCGTCGAGGCGGATCAGCGTCACCCACAGCAGCGGGCCTTTTTCCAGATCGAACTGGGTACGCGCTTCGTCCTCACGGATCTGCCGGGCACGGGCCTCACGCTCATGGGCTGGCAGGTCGCTGATGTCGATCAGTTGCAGATTGAATTCAGCTGTCGCGTCGACCTGTTGCAGCGCCACACCGTCGCGTTCGAAGAAGCGTGTACGGAGGGATTCGTGGCGGTCGATCAGTTGCTGGAAACTGGTGCGCAAGGCGTCTTCGTCCAGTTCGCCGCGCAAACGCAGGGCTCCGGGAATGTTGTAGGCGCTGCTCTGCGGATCGAGCTGCCAAGTGATCCACAGACGGTTCTGCGCCAGCGATTGAGGCATCGGCTCAGTGCGCGACAGGGCAGTGATTTCGCCCTGAGCGCTGCCGCCGTCCTGTTGCTGTTGCGCCACCGCAGCGGCGAACGCGGACAGGGTCGGGGCTTCGAAGAGCAGGCGCAGATTCAGTTCAAGACCCAGCTCTTCGCGGACGCGGGCGATCACTTGCGTGGCGGCGATCGAGTTGCCGCCGAGCAGGAAGAAGTGATCGTCGGCGTTGACCTGTTTGACGTTCAGCTGTTCGGCCCAGATTTTGCCGATCAGGGTTTCGAGTTCGGAGGCTGATGCCGTCGCATCCTGGGTTTCGGAAGTGGTCGACGGGAACACTGCGTAGCTGTCGAGGCTGCCGTCGGCCAGACGATTGCGGCAGGCCGAACGTTGCAGTTTGCCGCTGGAAGTCTTGGGCAGCGCGCCCGGATTGAGCAGCACCACCACACTCGGAGCTTCTTGATATGCCTCTGCCACCGCTTGGCGGATGGCTTTGATCAATGCGTCCGGCAGCAGGATTTTCTGCACGCTGCGGCTGATTTCCGCGGCGATACCGATTCCCTCCTCGCCGTCCTGAGTAACCGTAAACGCGGCGACACGGCCCTTGCGCACCACCTCCACTTCGTTTTCGACAGTCTTCTCGATGTCCTGCGGATACAGGTTGTGCCCGCGCACGATCAGCATGTCCTTTAAACGACCGGTGATGAACAACTCACCCTCGCGGATGAAGCCCAAGTCGCCCGTGCGTAGCCAGGTGCGGCCGGCGTGCTGGACGAAGGTCTTGGCACTGGCCTCGGGGTTGCGCCAGTAACCATGAGCGATGCTCGGCCCGGCAGCCCAGACTTCGCCAACGGCGTTGTCGGCCAGTTCTACCAGGCTGTTCGGTTCGACGATCAGCACCGCGTGCTCCGGCTGGCTGACGCCGCAACTCATGATCGGGCTGCCATCGCCAGGCTCGGCGCGGTTTTGCGCCAGCGCCTGATCATCCACGCGCAGCGCGGGAATACCGGTGCCACGCGGGGTGCCGGCAACGAACAGCGTCGCTTCGGCCAGACCGTAGGAGGCCATGAAACTGTCTTCGCTGAAACCGCAGGTCACGAACTTCTCGGCGAAGCGCTCAAGGGTGTCGAGACGGATCGGCTCAGAGCCGGAATAGGCCACACGCCAACGGCTCAGGTCGAGACGCTCCAGCGCCGATTCACTGACCCGCTCGCTGCACAAACGGTAGGCGAAATCCGGTCCGCCGCTGATGGTGCCGCCGTATTGGCTGATCGCCTCAAGCCAGCGCAATGGCCGTCCAAGAAAGTACGCCGGCGACATCAGGATGCACGGTACGCCGCTGAAAATCGGTTGCAGTAATCCGCCGATCAAACCCATGTCGTGGTACAGCGGCAGCCAACTGACGATGACGTCGTCCGGGTTCACATCGATGCCGAAACCGTGACGGATCAGCAACTCGTTGGCGACCAGGTTGCCATGGCTGACCTGCACGCCTTTGGGCAATGCAGTAGAGCCAGAGGTGTATTGCAGAAAGGCGATGTGGTCTGTCGGCAGATCGGGTTCGACCCAACGATCAGCCAATGCGCTGTCGAGGGTATCGACGCACAACAGCGGCGGCGCACCTTCGATCTGTTGCAGCGCTTCACGCAGGTCGGCGCTGGTCAGCAGCAGGCGCGGCTCGGCGTCGGCGATGATCGACAGCAGACGCTCCTGGTGATGACGGCGGGCGGACTCCGGCGGATAGGCCGGCACCGCGATCACGCCCGCATACAGGCAACCGAAGAATGCCGCGACGTAATCCGGACCGCTGGGAAACAACAGCACCGCGCGATCACCAAATTCGGCCTCGGCCTGCAACGCGGCAGCAATGGTGCGCGCGCGCTGATCCAGTTCGCGATAGCTGAGCACCACAGCCTGCTCTTCGTTTTCAGCGAGAAAACGCAAGGCCAGTCGATCCGGCGTCAGGGCCGCGCGGCGCTTGAGGGCTTGGACCAGGGTGCTGGGGAGTTCGAACGCGTCGGTCATGAGGTTTCCTGCCTGAATTCGGCTTGCTAGTGGAATCGGGTTGCTGCGTCACGCCCTTCGAGGGCATGCAGGACGCGGTCTACGCCGACCGCGCAAGGCATGGGAATGCTGTCTGGCCGGGACTCTTTATCCGGAACCATTCACCAATGAGAACGGATGACGTCTTGAAATAATTAGTCGGCAGGCTGGATCGTCAATGGGGCCGGGGTGCGGCGGCGTGTCGCAGTTCTCAGATCGCAATAATTCAGAGCATTACTTCTCTTTCTCATTTGACAATCATTATCATTCAACATAATTTGTCGCTCGATGTGTAGGGCGCCCCTCCTCTCCCCGGCGTCCCACGAACCAATTGGCAGCAAGGTGATTTCCATGACGGAACAAGTATCCACAAGCAGGTGCGATTCACCGCTACTCCAGGCTTTTGTCGACAACCGACTGATTCTGGTCAAAATTGCAGCGCGCATTACTGGCTGCCGCTCGCGTGCCGAGGATGTCGTGCAGGATGCGTTTTTCCGACTGCAATCAGCACCACCGATCACGTCGTCGATCAAGGCTCAACTGAGTTATCTGTTCCAGATCGTGCGCAACCTCGCCATCGATCACTACCGCAAACAGGCGCTGGAGCAGAAGTATTCCGGCCCTGAAGAGGAAGGGCTGAACGTGGTCATTCAAGGTGCTTCGCCGGAAACCTCGCACATCAACTTCTCGACCCTGGAAAACATTGCCGATGCGCTGACCGAGCTGCCCAGCCGCACTCGCTATGCATTCGAGATGTACCGCCTGCACGGCGTGCCGCAAAAGGACATCGCCAAGGAACTCGGCGTCTCGCCGACCCTGGTCAACTTCATGATTCGTGATGCTCTGGTGCACTGCCGCAAGGTGTCGGGCAGTCGTCGGGATGCGGTGGCTGTGGGTCGTCGCTGAAACCGAGTTGTCCGCACAAAAAAGATCGCAGCCTTCGGCAACTTCTACAGGGTTAACGCGATACCCGTGCAGGAGTTGCCGAAGGCTGCGATCTTTTGCTTCAAGCCAACTTGCAGCGATCAAAAAACCGCTCACGCCCCAGGATCATCAGCGCCGCGCGCTTGTGCGGGAAGTCGAACTCTTTCTCGCAATGGAAGCACTGATTCTGCATGTGGCCGATCATCTTCGCGTTGTCGGCACGCGGCTCGGCAACCACGCGCTGCGTGCGCGGGTCATCCAGAAACAGGTAGTGCACCAGCGCCGATAACCAACTCGCTACTTTGTGCGGACCGCGGTGATCCTCCTCCCCTACCAGCATGTGAATGCCACGGTCGTAGTTGTCGGCTTCGTAGAACGGTGCGATGCGATCTTCCTTGGCCCAATAGGCTTCGAAATAGGCAAACGGCTGATCATCGAAACAGCCGATCAAGGTCAGCGCATGCGGATCGGCGTCGAGTTTGCTCAGGTACTCGCGATGCTTTTCAATGCTGCCCTCTTCCTGCCAGAAACTGGCCACCCGCGGACTGTTCTGCCAGCGATTGAAACGCGGCAGATCCTCTTCGATCTCTACCGTACGCAGGGAAATCCACGCTCCCAGGCGTGCATCAAAACGCCGGTAAACCTCACCGCGCGGCTTCAATGGTCGCAACGGATGGCGCTTGCCAGCGCTGATGACCATCTGCTGCGGATAGCTGCCAGTGAGCGACGCGCCGAGCCAAGGTTGCGGCAGTTGCCAGAACAGCGTGCGCTCGCAGCGGTATTCACCGGGCACATCGGTGTTTACCAACAAACCGCTGAGCAAGGCCTCGGTCGGTGGCTGATCGAGTTGCCAGGTCAATTGCTGGCACTCCGGGTGCCGCGCAAACAGCCAGTAACAGGCAGCCCACAGCGCCTGGCCAGGCGGCAGGGCAAAACGCTCATCGATCTGGATCGGCCCTTTGGCCTCACGATCCAGTCGCAGGCGAATCAATGGTTGCCCATCCAGGCTCAGGCTCAGACGGCTTTCGGTTGCATCGGCTACCAATTGGCTGCCCGAAGGCAAGGCCAGGGCAGTCAGGTCATTCAGATTGGACATGGGTCGGGCTCACGATAATCGTCGACAGTTCAACGATGGGACGTGAGCCGAGCGGAGAAATTTAGGCTTGGGCAGCAATCAGTGCTTCAGTGATGGGGCACCGGCACCACCGCAATCCGGTACGGATCGAAGATTTTCAGCATCTCACCGTTGTCGCGCAAACCTTTCAGCAGTTTGCCGAACGCATCACCGGTTATTGGTGCGGTTGGACGAAGAATTGCGTAGTGGTGGTAGACCTGATCGATGCGCTGCGACACCAGCAACTCATCGCGCACCTTTTCGTTGCGCAGCAGGTAATCACTCAGATAGGAGCGGGTCACCAGCGCGATATCCGCGCGCCCGCGCAGCACCATCAACAGGTTGCTGTCGTGGGAATAGGTCAGTGTGGCCTTGAAGTTCTGCGCAAGGAATTTTGGATCAGCATTGAAGTTGGCGAACTCGTAGTGATAGCCACTGAACAGGGCCAGACGCTTGCCGGTGAGATCGGCAAAATAGCTCTCCTTGCGCCCCTCTTCCCGTTGTGCGACGAAAATTTCGGCGTCCTCCAGCCCCATGTCGACGTCGGTGTGGGGAATCTCCTTCCAGCCCCACTCCGGGTTTTCGAAGATCGCCATATCGATCCGGCCCTGCTTGAAATCACCGAAACGCCGGGGAATCGAAGTCGGTACCAGAACGAACTGATAGTCGCTTTGCAGGCGATTCAACGCCTCGACCAATTGTGGCAAGAGACCGGTGTCGGCACCGTTTTCCGGGCGAACGGTGTAGGGCGGAAAATGCGCCGCGCCCACCCGCACCAATTGCGCTGCCTGTGTGGGCATTACCCATATTGCAGCCAGCGCTGCGAGCAAAAACCCCGCGGCCGTCCGAATTGGCGAAGACTTCAAAACACCCCACTCCCCGAAAAAGTACCGATCAATGCATTCAAGCTAGGCGGTTTCGCCCAGTTAGCCAGTTTCCCGACCCGATAGAAAGTGCTTCAACGCTCTTCAAGAACCAGAATCAGCGCCTCATCGGCCAACTGATCCAGGCTCAAACTGCCGCCGGCACGGAACCAAGTGGTGGTCCAGGACAATGCACCAGTGAGGAAACGTCGGGTAATAAAGACGTCGCCGCGAATAAATCCGGCGTCCTTGGCCTCGCCCAGCACTTGCAGCCAGATGTCCTCATAAACATCGCGCAACGCGAGAACTTTGGCCTGGCCCTCTTCGGACAACGAGCGCCATTCGTAGACCAGCACCGCCATGGCTTCGCCGCTGCCGCCCATGATCGACTGCAATTCGCAGCGAATCAGCGCCAGCACCCGCTCGCGGACATTGCTCGCGTCGGCGAGCGCTGCGCGCATCAAGGCAGTGTTGTAACGGATGGTTTCTTCCATCACCGCGCGCAGGATTTCATCCTTGCTTTTGAAGTGATGAAAAATGCTCCCCGACTGAATGCCCACCGCGCCGGCCAGATCGCGCACGGTGGTGCGCTCATAGCCTTTGTTGCGGAACAGGTGAGCCGCCACTTGCAGCAATTTGCCACGGGCGCTGTCCGGGTCGGTCAACTGGCCGTCGTCGACCAGTTCGCGCATGACCCTCAGGGCTTTTTGCTCGTCCACCCGTTCTCTCCTACAGTCGATCAGTCTGTTGCCCCCTGAAACCGCAGGGTTGCGCGCAATTTAAGCCGCCGACGGCGACCAAGCAAGCGCTTGGGTAGAAGATAGTTTCAGTTGTTTACAAACCAAGCGCTTGCTTGGTAGCCTCCAGACACTTCTGTCGCAGGTTCCTGAGTCGGAGACAAAAATGCCCACAACCGTTCGCATCGGATGCGCCAGTGCCTTCTGGGGTGACACGTCAACCGCCGCCGCGCAGCTTGTGGCGGGAGGATGCCTGGATTACCTGGTGTTCGATTACCTGGCCGAAATCACCATGTCGATCATGGCCGGCGCACGCATGAAAGACCCGCAGGCCGGGTTCGCCGGTGACTTCGTCGACGTGCTGACGCCGCTGCTGCCACAGTTGGCCGAGCAGAAAATCCGCGTCATCAGCAATGCTGGCGGGGTCAACCCTCAGGCTTGCGCTACGGCGCTGCAAGCGGCGTGCGACAAGGCCGGCGTCGAACTGAAAATCGCCGTCCTGCTGGGCGATGACTTGCAACCGCAATTCAAACAACTCACCGGCATCAGCGAAATGTTCACCGGCGCCCCTCTGCCACCGATGTGCGTATCGACCAACGCCTACCTCGGTGCCCCTGGCATCGTCGAAGCCCTGCGACTGGGCGCCGATATCGTCATTACCGGCCGGGTAGTCGACAGCGCCGTGGTCAGCGCAGCGCTGGTGCATGAATTCGGCTGGTCGTGGCACGACTACGACAAACTCGCCCAGGCCGCGCTGGCCGGACACATCATCGAATGCGGCGCGCAATGCACCGGCGGCAACTTCACCGACTGGCGCGACGTGCCGGATTACGAGCACATCGGTTTCCCGATCGTAGAAGTCAGCGCCGACAGCCAATTCATCGTCAGCAAACCCGAAGGCTCCGGCGGACTGGTCACGCCGCTGACCGTTGGCGAGCAGATGCTTTATGAAATCGGTGATCCGCAGGCCTATCTGTTGCCCGATGTGGTCTGCGATTTCAGTCAGGTCAAACTTCAGCAACAAGGTAAAAACGCAGTGCATGTGCACGGCGCCAAAGGTCTGCCTGCCAGCGACAAATACAAAGTCAGCGCCACCTGGCCGGACGGCTTCCGCTGCACCGCCAGTTGCCTGATCGCCGGCATCGACGCGGTGGAAAAAGCACAACGCGTCAGCCAGGCGATCATCGACAAGACCGCCGAGATGTTCAGTCAACGAGGCTGGGCGCCTTATAGCGAAACCAACATTGAACTTCTGGGCAGCGAAGCCACTTACGGCCCCCACGGCCAGCGGCGCGACAGCCGCGAAGTGGTGATAAAAATTGCGGTGCGCCATCCGCACAAACAGGCGCTGATTGTGTTCTCCCGGGAAATCGCCCAGGCCGCGACCGGCATGGCCCCGGGGCTGACCGGCATCGTCGGCGGACGGCCGACGGTCTATCCGGTGATCCGGCTGTTTTCGTTCCTGATCGACAAAAGTGCCTGCGCGCTGCACGTCGAAATGGCCGGTGAAAAACACCCATGCGCCCTGCCCTCACTGACCGCACTCGACAGCCACGATCTGCCAATCGCCGATCAACCCCCCAAACCTCAAGGCCGCGCCGACGCCAGTGTTGCGCTGGTGAAACTGGCCGTGGCGCGTTCCGGTGACAAGGGCAACCACAGCAACATTGGCGTCCTGCCACGCCGGCCCGAATACCTGCCGTGGATCGCCGAAGCGTTGACCCCGGCGGTCATCGTCGACTGGATGAGCCATGTCCTCGACCCGATTCACGGTCGGGTCGAACGCTGGTATTTGCCCGGCACCCACAGCCTGAATTTTCTCCTGGAAAATGCCCTTGGCGGCGGTGGCGTGGCCAGTCTGCGCATCGATCCGCAAGGCAAAGCCTTCGCCCAGCAACTGTTGGAAATCCAGATCCCGGTGCCACAGAGCATCGCCGAGCAGTTCGACTAGAGGATTGTTTGCATGGCTTACGCGTCGATTTTCACAGCCGATCTGTTCAGCGGCCAAACCATCATCGTCACCGGTGGCGGCAGCGGCATCGGTCGCTGCACCGCCCATGAGCTCGCAGCCCTCGGCGCCAATGTGCTGCTGGTCGGGCGCAAGCCGGAAAAGCTGCAAAAGGTTGCTGCCGAGATCGCCGAGGACGGTGGTCGCGCGCACTGGAAAGCGTGCGATATCCGCGATGAAGAAGCCGTCAAACTGCTGGTCACCGAGTTGATCTCAGAACATGGGCCGATCCACGGACTGGTCAACAACGCCGGTGGCCAATACCCGTCGCCGCTGGCTTCTATCAATCAGAAAGGTTTCGAAACCGTGCTGCGCACCAATCTGGTCGGCGGTTTCCTGATGGCGCGGGAAGTGTTCAACCAGTCGATGAGCAAGCACGGCGGCAACATCGTCAACATGCTCGCCGACATGTGGGGCGGCATGCCCGGCATGGGCCATTCCGGCGCGGCACGGTCGGGCATGGACAACTTCACCAAGACCGCAGCGTTCGAGTGGGGTTATGCCGGGGTGCGAGTCAACGCGGTTGCGCCGGGCTGGATTGCGTCCAGCGGCATGGACACCTACGAAGGCGCGTTCAAAGCGGTGATCCCGACCCTGCGCGAACATGTGCCGCTCAAACGCATCGGCACCGAGTCGGAAGTCAGCGCGGCGATTGTGTTTCTGCTCAGTCCGGCAGCGGCATTCATCAGTGGCAGCACGCTGAAAATCGACGGCGCCGCCAGTCTCGGCAGTCGGGCATGGCCGTTGCACAAGGCGACTCACAGCGAGTCGTACAACGGTTTCCACCGGGCGTACCTTCCGGACGTACTCAAGGACAAGGAGTAAGCCATGGCGCAGATCCAGTCCCAACTCGATCCGCACAGCGAAGCATTCGCCCGCAACCGCGCGGTGATGCTTACGGCCATCGAGCAAGTGCAACAACTCGAACAGAACTTGCTGAACAAGGCCGCTGAAGCCAAGGCGAAATTCGACAAGCGCGGGCAATTGCTGCCGCGCGAACGCCTGAACCTGCTGCTCGACCCCGGCGCGCCGTTCCTCGAACTGGCCAGCCTCGCCGGTTACAAACTGCACGATGACAAGGACGGCAGCGCGGCCGGTGGCGGCCTGATTGCCGGCATCGGTTACGTGTCGGGCATTCGCGCGATGGTGGTAGCGAACAACAGCGCGATCAAGGGCGGGACGATCTCGCCCAGCGGCCTGAAAAAATCCCTGCGCCTGCAACAGATCGCCCAGGAAAACAAACTACCGGTGATCACCCTGGCCGAAAGCGGCGGCGCCAATCTCAATTACGCGGCGGAAATTTTCGTCGAAGGCGCGCGCAGCTTTGCCAATCAGGCGCGCATGTCGGCGATGGGCTTGCCGCAGATTACCGTGGTTCACGGTTCGGCCACGGCGGGTGGCGCTTATCAACCGGGGCTGTCGGATTACGTGGTGGTGGTGCGCGGCAAAGCCAAGCTGTTTCTCGCCGGCCCTCCGCTGCTCAAAGCGGCGACCGGTGAAGTGGCCACCGATGAAGAACTGGGCGGCGCCGAGATGCACGCGCAAATCGCCGGGACTGCCGAATACCTCGCCGAGAACGACGCCGACGGCGTGCGCCAGGTTCGCGAAATCCTGCGCATGTTGCCGTGGAACGAGCAACTGCCATGGCTTCCCGAACCGCAATACAAAGAGCCGCTCTACCCCATCGACGAACTGCTAGGGCTGATCCCGGACGATCCGAAAAAGCCCTACGACGTGCGCGAAATCATCGCGCGCATCGCCGATGAATCAGAGTTCCTCGAATTCAAGGGTGAGTTCGATCAGCAAACCATTTGCGGCCAGTTGAAAATCCAGGGCCGCGCCTGTGGCTTCATCGGCAACAACGGCCCGATCACCCCCAACGGCGCGAGCAAGGCTGCGCAGTTCATCCAGCTGTGCGACCAGAGCCAGACGCCGCTGCTGTTTTTCCACAACACTACCGGCTTCATGGTCGGTACCGAATCCGAGCAGCAAGGCGTTATCAAACACGGCTCGAAACTGATTCAAGCGGTGGCCAACGCACGGGTGCCTAAACTGACGATTGTCGTCGGCGGCTCCTACGGCGCCGGCAACTACGCGATGTGCGGACGCGGTCTCGATCCACGGTTCATCTTCGCCTGGCCCAACAGCCGTACGGCGGTGATGGGTGGCGCCCAGGCCGGCAAGGTGCTGCGCATCGTCACCGAAGCCAAACAGCTCAAGGACGGGCTGGTGCCCGATCCAAAAATGCTCGACATGCTCGAACAGGTCACCGCGCAGAAACTCGACAGCCAATCCACCGCGCTGTATGGCAGCGCCAACCTGTGGGACGACGGGCTGATCGATCCACGCGACACGCGCACCCTGCTCGGCTACCTGCTGGATATCTGTCACGAAGCGGACATTCGCGCACTGCAACCCAACAGCTTCGGCGTCAGCCGGTTCTGACCGCCACGGATCTTACGGAGAACAATAAAAATGATCTTCACCCCGGAACACGAAGCGCTGCGCCGCACCGTCCGCCAGTTCGTCGACCATGAGATCAATCCGCACGTCGAGGAATGGGAAAAGGCCGGACGCTTTCCGATCCACGGGATTTTCCGCAAGGCTGGCGAACTCGGTTTGCTAGGGATTTCCAAACCGGAAAAATTCGGCGGCATGGGCCTCGATTACAGCTATTCGATTGTCGCGGCCGAAGAGTTCGGCACCATTCACTGCGGCGGCATTCCGATGTCGATCGGCGTGCAGACCGACATGTGTACCCCGGCGCTGGCGCGCTTCGGCTCCGATGAACTGCGCGAAGAATTCCTCCGTCCGGCGATCACCGGCGAGCAGGTCGGCTGCATCGGAGTTTCCGAAGTCGGTGCCGGCTCTGACGTTGCCGGGCTCAAGACCAGCGCGCGCAAGGATGGCGACGACTACGTGATCAACGGCAGCAAAATGTGGATTACCAACTCGCCGAGCGCCGATTTCATCTGCCTGCTGGCCAACACTTCGGACGACAAGCCGCACATCAACAAGTCGCTGATCATGGTGCCGATGAACACGCCCGGGATCAGCCTCAGTTCGCATCTGGACAAGCTCGGCATGCGCAGTTCGGAAACCGCCCAAGTGTTTTTCGACGACGTGCGCGTGCCGCAGCGCAATCGCATCGGTCACGAAGGCGCAGGCTTCATGATGCAGATGCTGCAGTTTCAGGAGGAACGTCTGTTCGGTGCGGCGAACATGATCAAGGGCCTGGAATACTGCATCGACAGCACCATTGAGTATTGCAAGGAGCGCAAGACCTTCGGCAGTGCACTGATCGACAATCAGGTGATCCACTTCCGCCTCGCCGAACTGCAGACCGAAATCGAATGCCTGCGAGCGCTGGTCTATCAGGCCACCGAGCAGTACATCAAAGGCCAGGACGTCACCCGCCTCGCTTCGATGGCCAAGCTGAAGGCCGGGCGCCTTGGTCGCGAAGTCAGCGACAGTTGCCTGCAATATTGGGGCGGCATGGGTTTCATGTGGGACAACCCGGTGGCCCGCGCCTATCGCGATGTGCGACTGGTGTCGATTGGCGGCGGCGCCGACGAAATCATGCTGGGGATCATCTGCAAACTGATGGGTATTTTGCCGGGGAAAAAGAAATGAGCACCCTGCCCGCTTGCCATACGCTGCTGCTGGAGCTGCACGGCGGCGTACTGCACATCACCCTCAATCGCCCGGACAGCCGCAATGCGATGAGCCTGCAGATGGTCACCGAATTGCGCGCCGTGTTCGCGGCCGTTCACGATGACCGGACTGTTCGGGCCCTGGTGCTCAGCGGCAGCGGCGGACATTTCTGTGCCGGTGGCGACATCAAGGACATGGCCAGTGCCCGCGCCCAAGGAGCCGACGCTTACCGTGATTTGAACCGGACGTTCGGCGCGCTGCTCGAAGAAGCTCAGCACGCGCCGCAAGTGCTGATCTGCGTATTGCAAGGCGCGGTCATGGGCGGCGGATTCGGTCTTGCCTGCGTAAGCGACATCGCAATTGTCGACCACAAAGCGCAGTTCGGCTTACCGGAAACCAGCCTCGGCCTGTTGCCGGCGCAGATCGCCCCGTTTGTGGTGCAACGCATCGGCCTGACTGAAACCAGACGACTGGCCCTCACCGCTGCGCGTTTCGACGGCCATCAGGCTCGGCGGTTGGGGCTGGTGCATTTTGTCGAGCAGGATGCACAAGCGTTGGCCGAGCGGTTGGATGAGGTGCTGCAACATGTTTTGTGCTGTGCACCAGAGGCGAATGCCATGACCAAACAACTGCTGCTGGCCAGTGCCGGGCAGCCATCAAGTGAGCTGCTGGATGAGGCGGCGCAGTGGTTCAGCGAAGCGGTGACGGGTGCCGAGGGAATCGAAGGAACCATGGCGTTCATGCAAAAACGCAAACCCGGGTGGGCCACCTGACCCTGTGGGAGCGGGCTAGCCCGCGAAGAGGCCAGCACATACACCGCAACTTTCGAGGGAACAGCCCATGCCCGCCATCCACAAGATCCTGATCGCCAACCGCGGTGAAATCGCCTGCCGTATCCAGCGCACCGCCCAAGCCCTCGGCTATCGCACCGTCGCCGTCTACAGCGATGCCGACGCCGATGCACTGCACGTGCAAATGGCCGATCAAGCCGTGCACATCGGCCCGGCGCCGGTGCAGCAGTCGTATCTGAACATCCCCGCCATCCTCGACGCGGCTCGACGCAGCGGGGCCGATGCAATCCACCCCGGCTACGGTTTCCTCTCGGAAAACGCCGAATTCGCGCGAACCTGCGAACAGGCCGGGCTGATCTTCATCGGCCCGAGCGCCGCCGCCATCGAACTGATGGGCAGCAAACGCCTGTCGAAACTCGCCATGCTCGATGCCGGCGTACCGTGCATTGCCGGTTATCAAGGTGCAGAACAGGACGACGCAACGTTGCTGCGCGAAGCCGAACGCATCGGATACCCGCTGATGATCAAGGCAAGCGCCGGCGGCGGCGGGCGCGGTATGCGTCTTGTGCACAACGCTGACGAGCTGCCTGCACAACTGCGTACCGCCCGCTCTGAAGCCCTCAATGGATTTGGCAGCGACGAATTGATCCTCGAACAAGCACTGATCGAACCGCGACATGTCGAGGTGCAACTGTTTGGCGATCACCACGGCCACCTGGTCTACCTTGGCGAACGCGACTGCTCGATCCAGCGGCGCCATCAAAAAGTCATTGAAGAAGCGCCCTGCCCGGTCATGACCGCCGAGTTGCGCCAGGCCATGGGCGAAGCGGCGCTCAAGGCTGGGCGCGCGGTGAATTACGTCGGCGCTGGCACCGTGGAGTTCCTGCTCGACGCGCGCGGGCAGTTCTACTTTCTGGAGATGAACACCCGCTTGCAAGTGGAACATCCGGTGACTGAATTGATCACGGGGCTGGATCTGGTCGCCTGGCAATTATCGGTCGCCGAGGGGCAGCCGCTGCCGTTGACCCAGGAGCAAGTGCAACTCCATGGTCATGCGATGGAAGTACGGCTGTACGCCGAAGATCCGACGCAAGATTTTCTCCCGCAAACCGGCCGCATCGAAGCATGGGAACCGGCGCTTGAGCACGGCGCACGAATCGATCACGGCCTGTTCGAAGGGCAATCGGTCAGCCCGTTCTATGACCCGATGCTCGGCAAACTGATCGCTCACGGCGCTACCCGTGAAGAGGCGCGGCGCAAACTGCTGCGTGCGGTGCAGGATAGCGTCCTGCTGGGCGTGCAAAGCAATCAGCGATTACTCGACAACCTGCTGCAACATCCGCAGTTCATCAGTGGCGAATTCAGTACCGGATTCATTCCTCGGCACTTCAGCGATCACCCAAGCCTGCACCCGTACACACCGAGTGCCGAAGAACTGGCCATTGCCGCTGTGCTGTTTTACCAGGCGTCCGCTCGACAGCACCGAGCGCCCTTGAGCCATTGGCGCAACAACGCCAATGTACCGCTGCACTATCGGCTTGGCCTCGATGAGCAGAACTGGACCGTGCAACTGCTCAAGCTCGCGGGAGAGGTGATTCAGGTGCAAACCGCGGAACGGTCCCTTGAACTGAAACTGATTAATCACAGCGAAAAATCGGTCACGCTGGAAATCGACGGCCTGCACCAACGTCACGCCTATCGCCTCGATGTCGGGCAACTCTGGCTGTTCACCCATCCCGGCAGCCTGCGCCTGGAGGATCGAACTCATGCCGTGATCGGCAGTCAGACCAGCGTCAGCTCCGGCACCTTGAAGGCGCCGATGGATGGCGCCATCGTCGACGTACTGGTCAGCGAAGGCAGCGCGGTCAGCAAGGGTCAATTGCTGGTGGTGCTGGAGGCAATGAAAATGGAGCACCCGCTCAAGGCCGGCATCGACGGCGTGCTCAAACGGGTGCAGGTCAAGGTCGGCGATCAGGTAAAAAATCGTCAGGTTCTGTTGCAGGTAGAGTGAGTCGCCAGGCGCAAACGCAGGGTTTGACTACGCTCTGATCTATCAGGACGCGGAAATCAGGAACCCTGCGATGCCCCATTGGCTGGTCATTGATCTGGAAGCCACCACCGACGAGGGTGGCTGGCCGGTTACGGAAATGGAAATCATCGAAATCGGCGCCACGCTGGTCGATCGTGCGGGGCGCGAACAGGATCACTTTCAGCGTTTCGTCAAACCCACACGTCGGCCATTGCTGACGCCGTTTTGTCGTGAACTCACGCACATCACCCAGGCCAATATCGACACGGCGCAGCCTTTGACGGAGGTCTCGCCAGCGTTCGAGCGCTGGCTTGGTCAGCATCAGACACGTCTTGAAGGCTGGGCGAGTTGGGGCGATTACGACCGCAAACAGTTATTGCAGGAATGGCAGCGGCTACAACTTGACAGCGCCTTGAGCCGCGTGCCGCATATGAACCTCAAGCAACGCTTCGCCAAGGCCCGGCGCCTGGAACGGCCATTGGGGCTCAACGGCGCGCTGCAACTGGCCGGCATGCAGTTCAGCGGTCAGCAACATCGGGCGCTGGAGGATGCGCGCAATACCGCACGCTTGCTGCCGCTGGTTCTGCCGCTTTAGGGGCGTGACGGCGTTAATGGCCTTGTGCATACTGGCCGCCCCACTTTTTAGCCCTTTTCGAGGAATCGCCCATGTTTAAAGTCAACGAGTACTTCGACGGTACCGTCAAGTCGATCGCCTTTGGCACTGCTGAAGGTCCGGCGACCATCGGCGTCATGGCTCCGGGCGAATACGAATTCGGCACGGCCCAGCGTGAAATCATGCACGTTGTTTCCGGCGCACTGAGCGTCAAATTGCCCGACAGCAACGATTGGGAAACCTTCGCCGCCGGCAGCCAGTTCAACGTACCGGCCAACAGCAAGTTCCAGCTGAAAGTCGCAGTCGACACCGCTTACCTGTGCGAATACCGCGGCTGAGTCCACGGCTTTCCCCCCGGCGTAATAAAAATGCCCGTGTCCAAAGACACGGGCATTTTTCATTTCAGGGTTGGGTTATTCGAGAATTTCCACCGGCATCCCGACCTCAAGACGACCATTGCTGTCATTCACCAGATTCTGCCCGAACATCGCGCCATCGGCCTGCGCGCGGGTCTTTTGCAGCGTCGCCAGCGGTTCGCGATCAGCGCTGCGCTCGCCGGTTTGCGGGTCGATGGTGGTGAGGATGCAGCGTAAGCACGACTTGACTACGCGGAACTCGACATCGCCAATACGAATACGCTTCCAACTGTCTTCGGCATACGCGTCGCTGCCTTCAATGACCAGATTCGGCCGGAAACGCAGCATTTCCAGCGGCCGTCCGACCTGTTGCGCCAGGTGCTGCAGCGACGCTTCACCGATCAGCAACAACGGAAAACCATCGGCGAATGCGACCTGATCGTCCTCCTTGCCATAACCAGCCTGCGTCGTACGCGCACGGTCAAGTGGCACCTGCACCAGACGGGTCGGCTTACCGATGAAATCGCTGACCCACTTCGCTGCGTCATCGCCAGCGTCCGGCACCCGCAAGGTGTCACGCCAAATGGTCACGCCACGCAGTTCGGCACCGCTGTCCGGCACGGCGATTTCAATGGACGCATGCGAAGGTGCGCTGAGCGTCAGTCCGCCGTGGGCATTCCACAGTGCCGACAACTGGCTCATCTTCGCTTCTGCGCGCTGAGTCAGGAAACGCCCGCTGGCTTCGTCCACCAGCATCCAGCGTCGATCACCCTCAAGCCCCAGCTTGTCCAGGCTGATCCCTTGCAGAACCTCGCCTTTGCCGGATTTCAACGGGTAACGATAAAGCGCGCTCAGACGCAGCATGGCCAGCTCCCTGATGGGTAAAAAACGCCACCCTATACGAGCTTCATCAACGAATCAAAGGCTGACATGAAGTCAGCCTTTGAGCAGGGCGATCAGGCCGGCACTTCATCGAGCATCAGACGCTGGCGAACCACATCGACCAGTTTGTCCGGCTGGAACTTGGAGAGGAAATTGTCGCAGCCGACCTTCTTCACCATAGAGTCGTTGAAACTGCCTGACAGCGAGGTATGCAACACCACGTACAGCCCACGCAGGCGTGGATCGTTGCGGATTTCGGTGGTCAGGCGATAGCCGTCCATCTCCGGCATTTCCGCGTCGGTGAACACCATCAGCAGTTTGTCGGTCATGTTCACGCCGGTGTCGGCCCAGGCCTTGAGCATGTTCAGCGCCTTCAGGCCATCGCTGGCAATGTGCATTTTCACGCCGAGCTGGCCAAGCGTGTCACGCAATTGCGAGAGTGCCACGTTGGAGTCGTCCACCAGCAGCACTTCTCGGCCACGGGCACGTTCCAGCACCGGATCATCGAGCTTGTCGCGCGATACCTTGGCGTTGTACGGAACGATTTCGGCGAGCACTTTTTCGACGTCGATGATTTCCACCAACTGATCGTCAACTTTGCTGATCGCAGTCAGATAATGCTGGCGGCCAGCACTGGTTGGCGGCGGTAGAATGGCTTCCCAGTTCATGTTGACGATGCGATCCACACCACCGACGAGGAAGGCCTGCACCGAGCGGTTGTACTCAGTGACGATGATGGTGCTGTTCGGACCGGGTACCAGTGGACGCATGCCGATCGCTTGCGAAAGGTCGATCACCGGCAAGGTCTGCCCGCGCAGATTGACCACACCGCAGACAAACGGGTGACGCTGAGGCATGAGGGTCAACTTTGGCAGTTGCAGAACCTCCTGAACCTTGAACACGTTGATCGCGAACAATTGCCGTCCGGCCAGGCGGAACATGAGAATTTCCAGGCGATTCTCACCCACCAGTTGCGTGCGTTGGTCTACCGTGTCGAGAATGCCGGCCATCAATGACTCCTGGGGTTGTTCTGATGAATTCACTAAGAGGTGTTATCGGCTGTAAATGCCGAATCTTGATCCCCGCAGAAATCACTATCAAAATGCCACATCAGGGCATTGATGTCACATTAACATCATGCTTTACTGGCCCCGTGTTTTTCATCTGCTAAAGTCTTCGCGGCGCGACCTCGGTTTGCACGGTAGGTTCCCGCGCCTAAGGGATTCCCCTAGTAACAATCAGGCCCAACCTGATATTCGCAATATCCAATAGCCATTAATGTGACGCCATTCTCATTGCATGAACGGAGTCAGGCTATTGTGTGCGATCGCAGTTCAGCGGAAACAAACCCTCTGGAACCTCTCAGCCTGTGTACCTGCACGTCTGGGCGCGATCTCCCGACGATTCACGATCGTCGTCACACACGGCATTCCCTCATCAGACATGACGTTGTGGAGATAAGCATGCCAATCGACCGTAAAGAGTGGGCGCAACGGTTCCCCGAATTTCTTGTCGAAGCTGAAACGCTCCTGGCCAAGTCCGAAGAATGCCTCAGTCATCTGCAACTGATCAGCAACGACAAGGACGCCATCGACTGCATGCTCAGCACGCTCCTCAAGCTTGCCAGCAGAGCTGAAGCCCTGGCGCTTGAAGCGATTTCCGAGTTTTCCCTGCATATTTACGGCTTGCTCAATCTGGCTCAGGACCACGTCGACCTGCACCAACAGGCCCTGGATGCATTGAAGGATTGCTTCACACTGATGGCCTGGCAACTTGAACTGGTCGACCAGAACACCGGACAACTGAGCCTCGATAACAGTGAACAAACCTTGCTGATCGAGGCCTTCGCCTTTCAAGTTGGTCAACCCGAGTTTCAACCAGCGCTCACAGCCAAACGCTTGCCCCTCTTGTCCTTTTCGGAGCGCCAGGCCTGATAGGGTGTGATCCACCGCTGACAAGATCGCCGTTCGCATCGTCCAATGTCGCAATTGAACAGTTCATACCTGCCAGCGACAAATCGAATTAAATAATCACACCTGACAGAGGCGAATATTTCCAGCCGGGCTCAGGGTTTGCCTGTGTCTAAAGAACCCAACTTCAGGCAACACCGATATCTATCGATGACAATAAATCGATTTCCCCCAGTTATGGAACTCGCGTCCAACATGGCGTATTTGCTGGCTCATTGGACATATATAGCGAACGCGACCAACGGTATCTTAAGTGGTATTATGCCGCCCACTAGTTGCCTTCTAGTTAATGGCACAGTGACTTCAGAGAAAGACATCTACGAAGTTGGCAGTCAAAATACGTACACTGAACCACGTTGAATTCAATAACATAATTGACAGCATTTTCAGACAGGGACCCGCCAGCCACCGGCCGGTCTGCCCGCAGCGAAAATCCATTGGCTCCATCCGTTATGTACGCCAGCCTCAAGTCGATCACAACATGGCCACCCTCCCGGGAAAATGCACGCCGGTTCACGCTCATACTGTGTATCGCGGCCACACTTGGCAGCCTGCTGACCTATGGTTTTTCCACACAGATCGGCCTGGGACTGTTGCTGCTGAACATCGCCGCCACCGCCTGCGTCTGGGTGCAATATCGGCTGTCGCGCAAATCGATCAAATTCCAGCCGCAAGAACTCGCTGACCGCCTGCTGGAAGTCCAGGAAAACGAACGCCATCGCCTCAGCCGTGAGCTGCACGACGATATCGGCCAACTGCTGACGGCCGCCAAACTTCAGAGCGACTGGCTTAAACGGCGCATGCCGGAAGACTTGCAGGAGCAATGCACGGCGCTTTGCGACACCCTAGAAGAAACATTGAACAAGGTGCGCGATGTCTCGGCCATTCTCAATCCACGTCAACTGACCAGCCTCGGTCTTGAGGCCAGCCTGCGTGCGCACCTGCTCAAGACTTTGACCAACACCAGCGTGCACTGGAGTCTCGATTGCCAGCAGCGCCTGAACGGCATTCCGGAAGAAATGGCGGTCGCCGCCTTTCGCATTACCCAAGAGGCCGTGACCAATATCCTGCGACACGCGCAGGCAAGAAATCTGTTGATACGCGTGCAACGCCTGCCAAAAGGCCTGACATTGTTGATCAGCGATGACGGAAAGGGATTCGCTCCGGCCGCGAATCCGGGTCGTGAAGGACAACGCGGCATGGCCGGGATGGCCGAACGGATCGAACAATTGGGTGGCACCCTGAGCGTCATTAGCGAACCGGGCAAAGGCACTCAAATCGAAGCACTTTTCCCCTGGGCGCCCCGCGCACTCGAGCGGGCCAGTACGAATAAGGTTATGCGTTGACTTGTAACTTACTTCTGGTGGATGACCACTCGCTGATCAGGGCCGGCGTGCGCGCTCTGGTGCTGGATATTCCCGGTTACGCGGTGATTGGCGAGGCCAACGACGGCTCGCAGTTGCTCGAGATGGTCGAGCAACTGAGCCCCGATATCGTGCTGCTGGACATATCCATGAAGGAAACCGGCGGCCTGGAAGCCCTGCAGCGGCTCAAGCGGGTGCGTCCGCAGAGCAAAGTGCTGATCCTGTCGATGCACACGGACCCCGCGCTGATCATGCAGGCGCTGGAATCCGGCGCCCACGGTTATCTGCTCAAGGACACCACCGCCACCGAACTCGAGCACGCGCTGGAAGCCTTGCGCAACAACGAGCGTTACTTGAGTCCGGCCATCGCCCACACCGTGATCACCCAAGCGCTGACCCGCAATCAGAAGCAACAGCCGGAAATCGCCGACTCGCACAATCTGACCGCCCGACAGTTGGAAATCCTGCGCTTGATCGTGCGGGGCAAATCGACCCGGGAAATTGCCAACGGCCTGGGCTTGAGCATCAAGACCGTCGAGACCCACCGCTCGCAAATCATGAAGCGTCTGCAAATCTACGATGTGGCAGGCCTGGTACTGTTCGCCGTACGCGAACAGATCATCAGTCTGGACGACTGAGAGGCTGCTTGACGGTCAACAGAGGCGAGTCCTTCGGCAGGTGCACCTGCAACGCCGCAGGCCTTGCCTCGAATCGCATGCTTTCGCCTTCCAGCGGTTCACCATCAAGATTAATGTACAGCCCCTCGGCGACCTTGATTTCGACCCACGGCAAACGGGTTCGCACAAACATGTTGTCGATGCCAAAACCGTCGCTCAGCAGACTCTTCAACGTGCCGACCAGCTCCTGTGGCGCTGGCAAGATGCTGACATCCAGTAATCCGTCGTCGGCCAGTGCCTGCGGACACAGCACATGCCCGCCTCCCGCCTGACGACCATTACCGATCCCCAATGCCAGCAGCTCACCGCTCCAGTGAAAATCAGGCCCCTGCAGCTCGCCATATGCGGCATGTAACTCGCTGAATCGTGACAGACCGGTGAACAGATAGGCCGCACCGCCCAGCACTTTCTTCAGATCCTCTGAAGTATTGGCCGTGACCTGACTGCCAAAACCACCGGTGGCCATGTTGAGAAAAATCTGCCCGCCCACTTCACCCAGATCAATATCACGCGCGGGTACATCGAGAAGCTCAAGCGCCTCGGCCGGCTCCAGCGGGATTCCCGCTGCGCGGGAAAAATCGTTGGCAGTCCCCAAGGGCAAAAGTACCAGACTGGCTTTCCCCGGATGCGCCGCGAGAGCCTCGGCGATATCGCGCAAAGTGCCGTCTCCGCCACCGGCAATGATCTGCCGATAGCCATCCGCCAGCGCTTGCTCCACCCATCGTTGGGCATCGCCTGCCTCCCACGTCAGACGCACTGCCAATTCCCAGCCTTGCTTGCGTTTGTCCTCGACTGCGGCGCGAACCGCCTCGTTGAGTGCCTGCTTGCCATGCAGAATCAACAGTGCCCGGCGTTCACTCATAGCGTCACTCCCTGAATTGAATCGGTTGAAACATCTTGACCGCAGCGGCACCTAAAAAAGCCGCAAGAATGACAATTAATTCAAGCGACCGGACGAGGCGTCTTACACAGCGGTATTTTTTCTTACAAAACAAGAGGAATCGGCTTAATTGACCAAGCTCGGCCATTGGTTCACCGTGTGTCGGCGGTATCAATCATCCCAATAACACAAGGACGTGCATGTAATGAGTCGATACACCCCGAGTTTTTTTAACAGCTCGACAGATGGAAAAGGTTACTGGCTTCTATCCGAAACAGCCGCTGTTGGATTTTTCCATGCAGAGCCTTGAAGCCAGAATGCCAGTGAGTCCGGTTGGCCCTCTCGCCGAAAGTCGCGCGAACCCCAAGTCCGAGTTCAAAAGCAACGCCAAGACCACTGGAGAAGTTGATATGGAACCTCGTGTTACCGAGCTGGAAACCCACCTCAAATACATTCGACGGGACATGGACGAAGTTCGTAGTGACGTCAGAACAATCAAACACCGTCTTGCCTATTCGGCGGGTGCAACAGCAGTAGTACTGGCTCTGCTGGGTTGGGTGGCCAATAGCCGATTCGACCAGCTTGTTACGCTGATCAGCCATTGACTCAGAGAAACATTGCAGGCATCGACTGTTTCAGCCGACGCCTGCATTTACGCTCGATCAGCCCAGTAGATCACTCAGTGGAATGAAAACGACCTCATCCCCTACATTCAGAGTGCGGCCTTCCAGCACTTCAACCAATCCATCTGCCCACGCGGCACTGCGCAGCACACCGGAACTCTGGTTGCGATAGATCGTCGCTCGCCCTTGCTCGAGACGCCCACGCAGGTATTCACGGCGATTGCCGGCAACCGGCCAGGTGAAGCCTGCCGGCACCGGGAACTTCAGAGGCTCGACATCCCGCACTCCCTGCCGGCGCAACAGGTAGGGGCGAGCCAGCAGAGCAAAGGTCACCAACGTCGACGCCGGGTTACCAGGCAAGCCGATGACCGGCACATTGCGGAAATGTCCGAATGTCAGCGGTTTTCCGGGCTTGATGGCCAGTTTCCAAAGGGCCAGTTCGCCCTCTTCTCGCAGGGCAATACCCAGAAAATCCGCTTCACCTACTGATACACCACCGGTGGAAAGTATCAGATCAACATTCTGCAACTCACCGAGCCGGGCACGGGTGGTGGCAAGGTCATCAGGAAGAATGCCAGCGTCGATCACTTCACAGCCCAGACGCAGTAACCAGCTGCACAGCAACACCCGATTACTGTTGTAAATCTGCCCCGGCCCCAATGGCTGACCCGGTTCGACCAGTTCGTCGCCAGTAGAAATCACCGCAACTCGAACCTTGCGCACAACTTTCAGCCCGGCGCAGCCCAGCGACGCGGACAAGCCTTGTTCAATCGGACCAAGTCGCGTTCCGGCGGGAAGTATCAGTTCCCCGACGGTTGTTTCCTGGCCCTGGGGTCGAATGTTCTGCCCGATCTTCAGAGCTTCAACGAAACGCACGCTTCCATCGGACTGAACGTCAGCGTTTTCCTGCATTTCCACGCAATTGGCACCGGGTGGTATCGGCGCCCCCGTGAAGATTCGCGCACAGGTACCGGGTTTCAAAGCTTCCGGAGACTGCCCGGCAAACACCTTTTGACTAACCGGCAGCGGTTCGCCCGCCCAGTCCGAGAGGTTCAAGGCATATCCGTCCATGGCACTGTTGGGCCAAGGTGGCAGATCCAGGGTCGAAAACAGATCTTCGGCCAGTACCCGACCCTCGACCTGAGCCAGTGGCAAATATTCGTGCTCGACGATTGGCGAGGCCTCGGCCATTTCCAGCAGTCGCGCCAGCGCCACTTCGACGGGCATCAACGAGCCCGTCTTGCCCGGCTTACCCACGGGATTCACAAGGCGCTGCCTGTTTCAGATGAGGAACGAAATTGCACGGACGGTGACGAGCGTCCAGTTGCTCACCCAAAATCCCATCCCACCCCGTACGCACGGCATTGGTCGAACCCGGCAAGCAGCAAACCAGCGTTCCATTGGCCAGACCGGCCAGCGCTCGGGATTGCACGGTCGAGGTGCCGATATCGGCCACCGATATCTGCCGGAACAACTCCCCAAACCCATCCACTTGCTTGTCGAGCAGACACGTGACGGCTTCAGGGGTGCTGTCGCGGCCCGTGAACCCGGTGCCACCGGTGATCAGCACCACCTGTACGACATCGTCGGCAATCCAGTTGGCGACTTGCGCGCGAATTTTGTAGAGGTCATCTTTGAGCAGGACCCGCGCTGCCAGATTGTGGCCGGCGGCCGCCAGTCGGTCGACGAAGACCTGGCCTGAAGTGTCGGTTTCCAGGGTTCGGGTATCGCTGACAGTCAGAACCGCAATATTGAGCGGCACGAAAGGTACATCAGCCTTGGCTTTCATAGGCTCTTCCAGTTGTAGGGAAAACAGCCTGGTGTTATATCACAGCGCCCCCTTTTTTCGCCGCCCCTCCGGAGAGCTGCCATGACCTTTGACACGCAACTGCCGCCCTGCTCCATCTTGCTTTTGGCGGGTGGACGCGGGCAACGCATGGGCGGTCAGGACAAAGGTCTGGTGGAGTGGCTGGGCGAGCCGTTGATTGCGCATCTACAGCGCAAGACCCGTCCGCTCACCGATGACCTGATCATCTCCTGCAACCGTAATCGTGAGCGTTACGCGCCGTTCGCCGATCAGTTGGTGGTGGACGACGAGGGTGACTTTCCCGGTCCGTTGGCCGGTATTCGCGCCGGCCTGAAAGCCGCACGCCATTCGCATCTGTTGGTATTGCCCTGCGATGTCCCGCGTATTGATGGTGCGTTGCTACAAAGCATGCGCGAGACCGCGAATCTGCATCATGACAAACCATTAATGTTGCGCCATGACGAGCACTGGGAACCGTTGTTGTGCGTGATCCCGGTCGCCCTCTTACCGGCCTTCGAAGACGCATGGAATGCCGGGGAACGCAGCCCCGGGCGGGTCATGCGCGGTCTCGGCGCCACCGCGCTGCACTGTCCCGACAACGACCCACGGCTGGCCAACCTGAACACCCCCGACCTGTTAAATGCGCACAACACTGTGTCAGACTGACACTATTCAAGGAACTCTCACGCCTTGTATACGTCTCAAGCTCAGTAACCAAAAGAATTCCCATTCGGAGACACACTCATGACTCAACGGACCCTCGCCACTTTCATGCTCGCACTGGGCCTAGCTACCCTCGCCGGTTGCTCGTCGCCAACAGTGATCACCTTGAATGACGGTCGCGAAATCCAGGCCGTCGACACCCCGCAATACGATGATGATTCGGGCTTCTACGAGTTCAAACAGCTCGACGGCAAAGAAACCCGCATCAACAAGGATCAGGTTCGTACCGTTAAAGAGTTGTAAGCTCTGGGTCGACACCGGATACAGAAAAGCCCGCATAGATATGCGGGCTTTTTCATGGGCGCTCGAAAAATGGCACCGATGTCACCATTGCAGGGTGATGCGACTTTCGAATTCACGTTCCTCACCGGTCACCGGATCGATAAAGCGCAGCCCTTGTGCCAGTAATTTGAGTGGATTGGCGTAGTCATCCTCGACGTCTTTCAGTGCATCCGGGTAAAACGGATCGTTGCAGATGCTCGCCCCCAACGCGGTCATGTGCACGCGCAGTTGATGTTTCTTGCCGGTCACCGGATACAGGCCGTAGCGCCAGAGATCGCCGTTCTTTTCCCGGACTTCCACAGCCGTTTCGGTGTTGCTGACGCCCGGCCCCTCCTGCATACGGAAAAAAGGCTCGCCATCAATAAGGCGGCTTTTGTGCACCAAGGGGAAACTGAGTTCAGGCAATGCCGGGGCAATCGCTTCATAGCGCTTGTCGATCTGCCGTGTCGGGAACAGCGACTGATACGCGGAACGGGTTTGCGGATTAGCCGAGAAGATCACCAGCCCCGCCGTATGCCGGTCGATCCGGTGCAGCGGCACCAGATGAGGATTGTCCAGCCGACGAATCAGCCTGCGCAGCAAGGTTTGTTCGACATACTCGCCGGCCGGGGTCACCGGGAGAAAGTGAGGTTTGTCAGCCACCACCAGATGTTCGTCGGCATAAAGAATCGACTCGACCATCGGTATCGGTTTTTCGTCCGGCACTTCGCGAAAGTAGTGAATCCGCAGGCCTTCCTTGTAGGGCAAGTCCAACGCAATCGGCTGACCTTGGCCATCCAGCACCCGCCCCCGGGCAATCCGGTCCAGCCACTGCTCGCGCCCAATGGCACTGAAATGCTCGCACAAACAATCAAGTACGGTCAGCCAAGTACCCGGCGGCAGGTACAGTGTGCTGGCCTGATTCTGTGCAGCGGAAAATGTTGATGTGGACATACGGAAACTCGAACCATTAAAGCAGTCCGGCATTATCCAACACTGAGGGAAACGAACCTAGCGCTGAATCCTCAGGCGGGAATCGACTTGAGCGCCGCCGCCTCGGTGAATTCCTTGAGCCAGCGCAACACGTCGACCGCCTCCCAGCGTCCCGGGTCGTACAAGGCGTAGAGCAAACCCTGATAACCGACCACGTCCAACTGCTTGTGATAACCGGCGCGCTGAAACAGGGCTTCGATCTCGGCAAAACAGGTATTGAAATGCAGTTTGTTGAATGGCGTCTTGCCCTCCGTGACCAACCCGTCCAGGCGCAATTCGAGAACGGCCTCGCGCACCACATCAACCGACATCCGGTTAACGCTGTTCTTCAACTGTTCGACATTGACCACGGTTCATCCCTCTGACCCAATTACTGTATGAACATACAGTAACCGAACAAACCGGGAAGTGCCAAGGGCTTGATGCGCGTGAGCGACCAGCGGGATGCAGCACGAAAGCTGATTAACGGAGAAACGCCACGACCTCATCGGCGCTGAACGGCCAGTCCAGTTCCGCCCCGGTATCGATTCGACGCAGTACTGGAATCCGCAGGCTGTAAGCCTCAAACCAGTGCTCGTCCTCGGCGATATCAACCAGCTCAACGAGCAAGCCGTGCTCGACAAAGGGCATCAGTTCAGCTTCCGCGACTTCACACAGATGACACCCCAAGGTGCCGAACAGCTGACATTCAGGAGGCATGATGGCTTCGACCAGAAATAAGTGCGCTTATTCTATGCCGCCCCTGAAAACCCGTCGAGCCACCGCAGCCCGAAGGCTTAAGCGTATTTGTGGCGTTTCACTCGCAAAACCCTGACGCAAATCAGCCCGCTGAAAAACCAATTACGCAAAGCTCCCGGTCTTTTTGCCTCTACGCTTGAGAAGCCAGAGCCCTGACATCGGAGTGTCCAGTGTTTGCCAACCTGTTGATCATCCTCGCCTCGTCCCTCGTGGTGATTGCGCTGTTCCGTCGCCTGCGATTGCCGCCGGTGTTGGGCTACCTGTGCGTGGGCTTGCTCGTCGGGCCGAGTGCCTTCGATTGGGTCAACGAGAGTGAACACCTCCCCGACGTGGCTGAACTGGGTGTGGTGTTCCTGTTGTTTTCGTTGGGCCTGGAGTTTTCCCTGTCGAAGATGATTGCGCTGCGCCAGGTCGTATTTCGTCTGGGCAGCCAGCAAGTTCTGATCAGCACGGCGCTGTTGGGTCTGCTGCTGATGTCGCTGGGCATGCCGATGACTTCTGCACTGTTGCTTGGCGCAGGACTGTCGCTGTCGTCCACGGCGATCGTGACCAAAGAGCTGGGTAGCCTCGGCGAAGTGTTCAGCAGTCACGGCCAGAATGCCATCGGCGTTCTGCTGTTTCAGGACGTGGTCGCGGTCTTGCTGCTGACCCTGGTGCCGGTGTTCGCCGGAAGCAGTGATCAGGTCTGGTATTGGGCATTGCCGATGACCCTGGCGAAAACCGTGGTGCTGTTTGTCGGTCTGCTGCTCGCCAGTCGCTGGTTGTTGCCTCGGCTGTTCCATGAAGTGGCTGCGTCGCGCTCGGCTGAGTTGTTCGTACTGTTGGCGCTGGTGATCGTGCTGTTGACCGCATGGCTGACTCACTTGCTCGGCCTGTCCCCTGCCCTTGGCGCTTTTCTCGCCGGCATGTTGTTGGGTGAAAGCCACTACCGACATCAGATCGAAGCCGATATCCGGCCTTTCCGCGACATTCTGCTCGGGGTATTTTTTGTCAGCATCGGCATGCTGATCGACCTGCAATTGTTCGTCAGTCACAGCCTGCTGATCCTCGGCCTGACCCTCGGTTTGATGGTGATCAAGGGCATCGTGGTGGCGCTGCTGGTGAAGTGGCGCGGCAGTGACAGTGAAACCGCGTGGCGCAGTGGTTTGGCGCTGGCCCAAGGGGGAGAATTCTGCTTCGCACTGATGGCGCAGATACAACAAAACAGCCTGATGCCGGCAGAGTTGGGCGCCCTGCTGCTCGCGGCGACGTTCTGCTCAATGCTGCTGACACCGCTGTTGCTGCGTGCGGCACCACGTATCGCCGCGGTCCTGCACCGCAAACCCAATCAGGAAGCACAGATCGAGGAGATCAGCGCGCTCAACGCCAGTCTCGACAAGCATGTGGTGATTTGCGGATACGGCCGCGTCGGCCAATCGATCGGCCGTTTCATGCGCAACGCAAAGCAGCCTTACATCGCTCTGGACAACGACCCGGTGCGGGTACAGGAAGCCTCGAGCGGGGAAAGTGACGTGCATTACGGCGACTCCTCTCGCGGCGAACTGCTGACCGCCATCGGCCTGATGCGTGCACGATTGCTGGTGATTGCCGTGGATCAAAGCGATGTCGCCCTGCGCATCCTCAAGGAAGCTCGCCGACTCAATGCGCACGTGCCGATTCTGGTGCGCACCCGTGACGACAGCCAATGGGCCGAACTGAAGGCCGCCGGCGCCACCGAAGTGGTGCCGGAACTATTGGAATCGAGCCTGATGCTCGCCTCGCATGCCTTGATCATGCTCGGCCTGCCAGCGCATCAGGTACAGGAGAAAGTCGATCAGGTGCGCATTGATCGCTATCGCCTGCTGCACGGTTTTTATCCCGGGGCCGACGATGTTGAAAATTAGTCCTGACTCACCGCGCCGATCTTGTGCAACGACAGATCGGCGCCGTAATACTCTTGTTCCTGACTCAGGCGCAGGCCATGCAGCGCCTTGATCCCGCCGTAAACGACGAAGCCGCCGATCAGCGCCACCGCCACGCCGAGCGCAGTGCCGATCAACTGGCTGATCAGGCTGACGCCACCAAGACCACCGAGCGCTGTCTGGCCGAAAACCCCGCAGGCAATCCCGCCCCACACGCCACACAATCCGTGCAACGGCCATACGCCCAAGACGTCGTCGATGCGCCATTTGACCTGCGCGGCGGTAAAGCACCAGACGAACAGTGCACCAGCAATGGCGCCGGTCACCAGTGCGCCGACCGGATGCATCAGATCAGAACCTGCACAGATCGCCACCAACCCGGCCAACGGGCCGTTGTGCAGAAAGCCCGGGTCATTGCGCCCGACGATCAACGCCGCCACCGTGCCACCGACCATCGCCATCAACGAGTTGACCGCCACCAGTCCGCTGACACCCTGCAGCGTCTGTGCGCTCATTACGTTGAAGCCGAACCAGCCGACAATCAGAATCCACGAGCCCAAAGCCAGAAACGGAATGCTCGACGGAGCGAACGCGACCAGTCGACCATCGCGATAACGCCCATTGCGCGGGCCAAGCAGCAGCACCGCCGCCAGCGCCAGCCAGCCGCCCATGGCATGTACCACCACGGAGCCGGCGAAATCATGGAACGCCGCACCAAACTGCGCCGTCAGCCAGGCTTGCAGGCCATAGTTGCCATTCCAGATCATCCCTTCGAAAAACGGATAAATGAACGCCACGATCAGCGCTGTGGCACACAACTGAGGAACGAAACGCGCCCGCTCGGCAATGCCGCCGGAAATGATCGCCGGGATCGCTGCGGCAAAGGTCAGCAGAAAGAAAAACTTCACCAGCCCATAGCCATGATCGGCACTCAGCACCGCCGCCGGCTGCATGAACGTCACGCCGTAGGAGATCCAATAGCCTATAAAGAAATAGGCCAGGGTCGAGACGGCGAAATCGCTGAGGATCTTCGACAAGGCGTTGACCTGGTTTTTCTGGCGCACCGTACCGACTTCCAGAAATGCGAAACCGGCGTGCATCGCCAGCACCATCACCGCACCGATCAGAATGAACAACGTATTGGAGCTGTGAACCAACGTGTCCACAGCGCTTTGCAGATTTTCCATAAAGAGGCAGACCTGGCAGGTAAATAGAGCACCAAATCAGTTCATACGAGCATTTCATGCACCAAGTTGCGACCGCGCAGTCATGGATCAGGCTGTCCGATGAACCGCTTTGGCGCACAAGGTCGATGCCCTGATACGAACCGTGGTTATTTGAGTTAAGGTTTTCCCGCTTGTACGCTCGGCAACAGCGCACGACTGTCGGGCGACGCACCACGACATAGCAAAAGCTGTACCAGTCATTTGTACTGAACCTTCGCGCAAGGCTCATACTCGAACGCTTCAGACGCCACTTACGGAGATCCACCCATGGCCAGCATCAAGGCAAAGACTGCTCAAGAAATCCTGATGAACGACTTCCAGACATTGGTCGCCGACACCGAACGGTTGCTCGAGCACACCGCCACTCTGGCCGGCGATCAGGCTGATGAGCTGCGTGAACAGATCCACGACAGCCTGCTGCGTGCACGGGAAACCCTGAAGCTGACCGAAGACACCCTGCGCGAGCGCGGTCAGGCGGCGGTCACCGCCACTGAAGACTACGTGTCGGCCAATCCGTGGCAATCCGTCGGCATCGCTGCCGGTGTAGGTTTTCTGATCGGCCTGCTGGCTACTCGGCGCTGATTATGTCGATCGGTGAATCCGGCCCGGCTGCGGGCACCACTTCCTCCACGCGGCGTCTGGGCGCCGCTGTCCTTGGCTTGCTGCACAGTCATGTCGAATTGTTCGGCATCGAATTGCAGGAGCAGAAAGCACGTACCGTCAGCCTGTTGCTGTTCGCAGGCTTGGCTTTGGTGTTTGCCCTTCTGTTGCTGGTAGGTTTGTCGACGTTGGTGTTGATCGTGTTCTGGGACACCTATCGTCTGCCCGCGATCATCGGCCTGTGCGTGTTCTACACACTGGCGGCCGCGTTCTGCGGGTTGCGCCTGAAGGCTGCAGTCTTCGATGAATCCTCACCCTTCCACGGCACGCTCGAAGAGCTGGCCAACGACCGGGAGCGTTTGCTGCCATGAGCCTGCCTGAACTTCCACATAACAGCTCTCGTCGGGAAATGCGCAAGGCACTGATCCGCCTGCGCATGGAAATGCATCGTCAGGAAATCCGTCACGAAGCCGGGCAAGTGCTGCAACCCTTGCAGCGCATGCGCGGCATGTCGCAAAACCTGCAAGGCGGATTCGGCATCAAACACGCGCCGTTGTGGGGCGTGGCCGCTGTCACCCTGCTGGGATTCATCACCGGTAAGGGCGCGAAAAGCGGCGGCGTCGGTGGCCTGACCCGACTGGTTCGCCTCGGTACCAGCCTCGGGCCACTGATCAAACTGGTCATGCAGAGTTCGGGCAAACGCTGACCTCTCGCAACTGGCTACATTCTTGCAATACCTTCGGGATGAACCTCTTTCTAGAAGAGGTTCAATCCTGAACGCCTACCCGGTCGGCAGGTTTCAACCAGAACAAGAACGACTAAGGAGGCCCCGTGATCGACGGGCAACCGCTCGCCTGTTTTCAGCCTTTCATCGATACCGCCACTGGACGCATCGCCGGCGTCGAAGCCTTGGGCCGCCTGCGCCAGAGCGATGGACAATTGACCTCGGTCGGGCCGCTGTTCGCTGACCCGCGCACGCCGGCCATGGCCCTGCGCCGCCTCGACCGGCAGATCCGCGACAACGCCCTGAGCCGTCTGCATGAAGCCCCGGCTGACTGGTTTCTCAGTCTCAATATGTCGCCGCGCTGGATCAGTCGCCTGCGCCCCGACCAGGCCCTGCCCAGCCTCAAGCAACTGGCGCGACACAACGTTGATCCACAGCGCATTGTGTTCGAGATCACCGAACTGGGCGGCAATGGTCAACGTCTGGCCGAAGTGGTTGCGCGTTATCGCGAGGCTGGGGCGCGGATTGCCATTGATGATTTTGGCGCCGGATATTCGCAACTCGATCGGGTGCTGGCGCTGCAACCGGACATCCTCAAGCTCGACATGCGACTGTTTCAGGCCGCCGCGTTGGGCGGGCCGAGCAGTGATGTGGTCAAGGCCCTCGCGCAAATGGCCGAGAAAACCGGCTGCTGGATCATTGCCGAAGGGGTCGAAACCGAGGCGCAGCTGAATTTCGCTCTGGAATGCGGATCGCGCTACGTACAGGGTTTCCTGTTCGCTCGGGCGCAGGAGGCGTTCTTTGCCACCGACGCCTTTGTGCAGCGCTTTGCCGAGCTGCGCCAGCGTTACGTTCAGCAGAAGCTCGCCGAGCGTGGGCGATTGATGCAGATGCGCCAGCAACTCAGTGAATTGATGGCGATCCTGCAAAAATGGGCGCAAGCCCGTGCGCCACTCAGTGCATTGCCCCACCTGGAAGCATTTCCATGGCTGCTGCGGTTTTATCAGTGCGACCGCCACGGCACGCAACTGACCCCCAATCTGGAATGGCGCCACAACGGCTGGATCGCCGACAACCGCTATCTGGGACACAACTGGTCGTGGCGTCCGTACTTCTATCATCTGTTGGCCGAAGGTTGGGACGAACGGCGTCTGACCCTCTCCAATACCTACCGAGATGCCACCAGCAATCAGTATTGCCTGACGGCCGGGCAGTTCTTCGACAATGGCGAACGCCTGCTGTTGATCGATATCGATGCTGCAGGATTATAGTTCCGCTTGCAGGCATACGGCTGAACCGGGAAGCTAGGTCAATTCAGTCACCTGACGGAGAGAATCAGCCTTGGATTGGCAAACCCTGCTCAACCGCGAACGCCTCGGAAAGCCGCTGTACAGCCCGCAAGAACTTGGCCGCAGCCCTTTTCATAAAGACCATGACCGCATCATTTTCTCGGGAGCTTTCCGTCGCCTGGGCCGTAAAACCCAAGTGCACCCGGTCACCAGTAATGATCATATCCACACACGCCTGACCCACTCGCTGGAAGTCAGCTGCGTGGGCCGTTCGCTGGGCATGCGCGTTGGCGAAACCCTGCGCAGTGCCCTTCCGGACTGGTGTGATCCTGCCGACCTGGGCATGGTTGTGCAGTCGGCCTGCCTGGCTCACGACATCGGCAATCCGCCGTTCGGCCATTCCGGTGAAGACGCCATTCGCCACTGGTTTCAGCAAGCGGCCGGCCGCGGCTGGCTGGACGGCATGAGCGAAGCCGAGCGCGGTGACTTCCTTAACTTCGAAGGCAATGCCCAGGGCTTCCGCGTGCTCACGCAGCTTGAGTACCATCAGTTCGACGGTGGCACCCGCCTGACCTACGCCACCCTAGGCACTTATCTGAAGTATCCGTGGACGGCTCGTCACGCCGACTCCCTCGGTTACAAGAAGCACAAGTTCGGCTGCTATCAGAGCGAACTGCCGCTGCTTGAGCAAATTGCCCACAAGCTCGGCCTGCCGCAACTGGAAGACCAACGCTGGGCGCGCCATCCATTGGTGTACCTGATGGAGGCCGCTGACGACATCTGCTACGCGCTGATCGACCTCGAAGACGGTCTTGAGATGGAGTTGCTGGAGTACGCCGAAGTCGAATCCCTGCTGCTCGGCCTCGTGGGCGATGATTTACCGGAAACCTATCGCCAACTCGGTCCGCAGGATTCGCGGCGGCGCAAACTGGCGATCCTGCGCGGCAAAGCCATCGAGCATTTGACCAACGCCGCCGCGCGGGCCTTTGTCGAGCAACAGGACGCACTGCTCGCCGGCACGTTGCACGGCGATCTGGTCGAGCACATGCACGGCCCGGCCAAGCGGTGTGTGTTGAACGCCAAGGACATTGCGCGCAAGAAGATCTTTCAGGACAAACGCAAAACCCTGCACGAAATCGGCGCCTATACGACGCTGGAGATTCTGCTCAATTCGTTCTGCGGCGCCGCGCTGGAACAGCACAATGGGCGTACTCCGTCGTTCAAAAGCCGACGCATCCTCGATTTGCTGGGCAACAATGCGCCGGACCCACAAGGTTCATTGCACGCATCGTTTTTGCGCATGATCGATTTCATCGCTGGCATGACCGACAGCTACGCCAGCGACATGGCGCTGGAAATGACTGGGCGCTCCAGCCACTGATCCAGCGTATTCAGCCGGCCGGTACCGCCGGCAGGCTGATTACCTGTCGATCGTTTTCTACCTGCAATGTCATTTTCGACGAGTGCATTTAGCAGTTTTATGCCGGGATATAACGGCAAAACAACCAACAACAAAAAAGCGACGAATCAGCACACTTAAACAGTGATGAAATAACTATTGACATCCAGCACTTGCAAAACAAACACAGCCAACTATAAGCCGATACCATCCCTGCACTTCCTTACGTTGATCCTAGTTTGGCCGTAGTCCCTTTCCTCATTAATTGTAGGAATTATCCGATAACGCGACTGGAGCCAAGTCAGTTCATGCGAGTGTTCATTCATCTGAGCTAAGGTGCGCGCTTTATTCGTGCTTGTATGGGATTTGATTATGAAGTCCAGTCATCACCGGTGATTTCATCTTTACCGACTGAAAGCCCAATATATAATGGGTTATTCGCTTAGATACATATCAACATACCCCTTTTTTCCGTTGTTCGCTATCAGAAAACGGGGTATTTTTGGGGTATCCACACCCTTTCGCCGCGCTCGGATACCCCATGACAACTACCCCAGCCAAACGCAAAGCAGACAGTGACGAGAACATCGCACTCATAATCAAGGACGGAAAGCTTGGAAAACATTCCGAAGGAACTATCAAAGGTTTGTTTTTGCAAGTTACCAGCACCTCACAACTATGGAGATTCAAGTTCTCAATGGATGGTAAAGAGGGTCTACTTGCCCTCGGCACTTACCCAAACACCTCCATTGATGAGGCGCGCGTTCGGGCACAGGAAGCTCGGGACGATGTAGTAAAGGGCATTCACCCCCTGCAAGCCAAGATCGCCAGAGAGACGACCAGAAAGGAAGCACAGCAGGCCAAAGTGGCGAATACATTCAAAAAGGTCGCCGAACAGTGGCTGGACTTCAATTCGCACCTGGCAGCGAAGACCCTGTCCGGCCATCGCGGCGCGCTGAAGAACCATCTATACCCCGTCGTGGGCGATGTGCCGGTTACGGACATCACCTTTGGCCACGTCAAGACGGTGCTGGAACGCCTCACCTCCTCCCCCACCATGGCCCGCTACTCACTCGGCTTGATGCGCCAGATCCTCGACCACGCCATGAACCGCGAACTGATAGACAAGAACGTCGCCGCCCGGCGCTCAGGGCTGCTGAAGAAACACAAGACGGTGCACCGCGCTGCACTGGAAACACCCGACGACCTGGCCGAGTTCCTTCGCCGCTTGAACAACTTCGTCGCCTACAACGATCCCGTGATATCGGCACTGTGGCTTATGGTGCTGTTACCGGTGCGCCCCGCTGAACTCGCTGCGATGCGGTGGGAGCAAGTAAACCTCGATAAATCCGAATGGCGCTATACGGTGCCCAAGACCGGCCAACCGCACATCGTCCCCCTGCCCGACCAAGCTGTCGGCCAATTGCGTGCGCTACAAGAGCACAGCCAGGCACTGAACAGGAAAGGGGCACTCGGCGCCACGCCTTTTGGAAAGACCGCTGCCAGCGAGGCCGTGGACCTGCCAACGTGGGTATTTCCTTCCTCTGGAAAGTTCGGCGTGCCGATATCCGCCGACACCTTATTGGTACGCATACGTACGGGGCTGGGTTACGAACGCGGCATCATCACCAGTCATGGATTCCGCTCGACGTTCCGCAGTCTCGGGCATGAGATCCTAGACCTCGACCCGATCGTGCTGGAGCTTTGTCTTGGGCACCGCATGCCAGGGGCACTGGGGGCGACGTACGCCAGAGCACAGTTGCTGGGGCAGCGACGCGAGGCGATGCAGAAGTGGGCGAACTATGTCGAGGAACTATGGGCTTCGGTAGCGGATCTTCGAGGCGCGCAATAAGCGTTATTAATGACAGCTATTACTGCGTGATGTCGAGGGGCGAGCTGTCGACATTGTCGCCATGCAGGGTAGCGACAAACACCGCGACACATAGTGACAGCGGAAGGCACGCGGCGCTAAAAAATTAGCACACGACGCTTCGCTGTCGCTATGTCGCGGAGTCGTGGGGCCGTGTCGCTGTGTTTTATCAGCACATAGCGACAGGCTGGCATAGCTCTAGGCCGAGGCTTGCACAGTAGTTGTCTCTATGTCTCTATGTTTTTATATGATTTGGAGATGAAGGGGAGATAGGGGGTGAATAGTATGACTATATGTGCTGATATGGGAGTTCATAGGGCTTCTGTACTGTGTAGGTCGGCACAATGGGGAAAAAGATAGCGACAAGGCGACAACATAGCGACAAGGCCGATTCCTCGTCAATGTGCCAATCAGCAGTTTTGACTGCTCACCCCCGCATCGCCCGCTGCACTGTGCCGATCAACTCTTTAGGCATTGCCTTCGCGACGCGTTGCACTGTGCTGAGAGCGCAGTCGACCGCCTCCGCAGTCTTGCGCAGGCTCATGCCCGACGCCAGGCACTGTTCAATGCGGCCGTGTAGGGCGTGGTTGATCTGGCGCCCCTTGAATACACCCGCAGCTTTGGCCTTCTCTATGCCTTGTGCTTGGCGCTCGCGGCGCTGCTCGTAGTCCTTGCGGGCTATGGCAGCCATCATCTCTACCATCAGGCTGCTGATCGCTCCCAGCATCCGGCCGGTGAACTCATCGCCGGTATCGGCCTTCATGACTTGATGGGTGGTTGGCAGATCCAGCGCGACGATGTGCAGCCCTTTGGAGTCGATAACCCCCTTGAGTTTCTGCCAGCCCTCCGCAGGGAGGCGCGAGAGGCGGTCTATCGACTCAACCAGCAGCACGTCCCCCTTGCGCGCACCTTTGAGCAGACGCAGCAATTCAGGGCGATCTGCGGTTGCTCCGCTGGCATTCTCCAGGTACTCGCTGGCGATGTCCTTGCCGTAGTTGGCGGCGAACTGCTCGAGTGATTCGCGGGCACGGCTGGCGTCCTGATCCTCTGTGCTAGCCCGTAAGTAGGCACGAATAAACATGGGAGTACTCTCCTATACCGTTTTGGGTGTATTCAATATAAGAGTACTCGTTAGGGTATTGAAAGCGGTATTTCGGTACAGGGCAAACTACCCGACAAGCGGTACTCGCTGGTGTATACCCTAATCGGTACGGATTGAGCCCCAGGAAAACAGGGCCATGTCTACCAAATCATTGGACGCCGCCGCACACATTCAGATCATTGATCGCTCGAGCCGATGACGTCGAGTGAAGGCAGAAGGCACGACTGCTGGCTGGGGCTGCCAGGGAAAGGGCCAGGGTGTCAGAAATCGACCCCCGTGGGGGTGGGGTATCGGGTCTTTTGATCACGCGCCATATACATATAGGGTCGTATGACTTCAGCACTATTTTTTAAAATCACGATACCGCTTAGATTCCCCCCGCCGAAAAATTTCCCATATTTTTCAGATACCTAAGCTCTGCGAAATCAGTGATAGCGCTTAGCGTTTAGCACAGCCCACCAAAAACCGCCAATACCGCTCGTCTGATTTACTTCAAATACAGCAATAATTGCCATAAGTCCAATATCCAAATGGAATAATAAGCACTAGATTGTACGTAACAGAAAACCTGACTGGGGAGGTCGGGGACATGCAAACCATCATCACCACGCAGCAACTGGCCAGCCTCGCAGGGCTCGACCCCTCCTATTTCACCTTGCACCGCGCCGAACTACCGGGGGCCTTCGATGTGCCATCCGCCAGTCCACAAGGCGGCCGGCCTGCCAAGGCCTACAACCTCGAGGACATCGCCGGCTTCATCCTGAATGAAACCAGTTTCCTGACCGACGCCGAGTGCCGGCTGCGTGTGGCATTGAGCGCCAACCCACGCAAGAGGGGATCGAAGATGTCTCGTTTCTACGACGCTCACACCCTGCTCGAAGTCGATGGCGTACTCGAAGTAGTACCCCGAGATCACGGCGCCCTGACGCCCGAACTGCGTGCCAAGGTCGAAACCCTGCTGGCGTCCGAACAGGCCGAGCTGCGCACCCGCCGCAGTGCCAAACGCCAACCCCGCACCGCCACTCCAGAAGGTATGCAGCCATGACCGCCAAAATTCTTTTTCTGCCGCCGCGTACGCCAATGGCCAGCCTGATCCACAGCCCAGGCCCCGCGATGACGAATGCCGCCCAGTCGTATGGACTGTGCAGTACGCCGTTCGAGCAGCCAGTCAGCGCGCACTACAACGCCGTGTGCGACGGCACCTTCGCCAGTGTGCTGGGGCTGGACCATCAACAGCTTGTCGATGACGCCGTGGTGGAAAAAGCCACGACTTCACCGCCGTTGCATTAACGCCGGCCACTGTGCCGAGCAGGAGAAACCGAAATGGCTACCATCATGGAAATGCTGAACCAAGGCATCGGTGGGCTTAACACCCCACTTGGCCAGCTCGGCACCAGCTTGCTCGCCCAGTCGGGGCCACAACAAGGCAACCCAAGCGGCGGTGCTCGCCTCGGTCAGGCCTTGGCGGGCATGTCCGAAATGCAACGATCCCAGGCGCTGCAGCAGTACCGCGAACAGATGATTGCGCAGCAACAGCAGCAAGTGGCGTTGCAGCAAGCGCAGGCCCAGGCGAAGCAGGAAGCCGCACAGCGCCAGCAGCAAGCGTTTCAGGATCCTGCCTTGCAGGCACAACTGGGACCGATGGCGAAATACCTAGCGCAAGCTGGCATCGACCCGGAAATGATCCTGAAAGCGAACAGCGGTGATGCCTTGCAGCAGCACCGTGCTGCGCAATTGCAACAGCAAGCCAGCCAGTTCGCCCAACAACAAGCCCGCCTTGCTGCCGGTGGTGGCGGTGGCGGTCAGCCGCCCGGTCCGAAAGTACCGACGCCGCGTCAGGTTCTGGAAGAACCGCTCGAAAATGGCATGTTGCAGAAACACATTTTTGACCCTGCCACCAACACCTATAAGCCCTACGGCAAGCCTTACCGCCAGTACGCGCCAGGCAAAGCCGACCCGATGGACCAGCTTCTCGGCGAAGTGATGCCCGACGACAACGCTGGCGTTGGCCCTGCAGTGCAAGGTTTGCCAGGTGCGACGTCGGCGCAATTCACCAAGCAGCCGATGCAGGGCGCCGAACTCTTGATGCATGGCAGCGGTGCTAATCCGATGGCACGCCCACCCGCACAGACCAGCGCCAAGAGTCCGGCCGCGCCTAAAACCAAGGCCGACTATGACGCACTGCCAGCCGGCGCTGCGTACATCGATCCCGCAAGCGGCAAAGTCGCTGTAAAGCGGGGTGCGTGACATGGCCTTGTCCGCTTTCGGTGACGAACTCAGCGCCTTCGGTGACGCCCTTGAACCGGAGGCCCCAGGCCAGCCTGTACCACAAGCGCCGCCCGCAGCTAAAGCGGTGTCGGCCTTTGGTGATGACCTGGACGACGCGGGCACCGAATCACCCAACCGTACAGCGGGCCAATGGATTACTGATATTGGCGGCAACGTCGGGCGCGGTGCTTACAACCTGTTCGATGCAGGCGCGGGTATTGGCGACATACTGACCGGGGGCGCGGTCACGCCTTGGCTTGCCCAACACGGCATGGATTCAAAGGCCGCACGCCAGGTACTCGAGGATGAAATGTCGCCGCAGGCCAAAGCGCAGCGCGATGAGGTGGCGAACGCCGAGGGATTCGGTCCGACGATCGCGGCTATGTTGCAAAACCCGGCGTACACCGCTGGCCAGGTGATCGAGTCCGTACCGACCATGGTTGTCGGTGGTGTCGCTGGTAAAGGCGCGGCGATCGGTGCCAGGGCGGCAGGTTTGAATACTGGCCGCGCTGCACTTGTTGGTGCGGGTACAGGCGAAGGCCTCGCTACGGCAGGTCAGCAAGCCGCTAATACAGTCCAGCAGACGGGCGATCTCACGCTAGGCCAAACAGCCGCCGCACTCGGCGCAGGCGGACTCACTGGACTTATTGGTGCCGGGTCCGCTGGCTTGGGTGGTCGACTTGGCGCGGCTGACATCGACGCCATACTGAGTGGCGCGGCTGGTCCTGCTGCTGGCCGTAACATGCTCACCCGGATGGGCATCGGCGCCGGTATGGAGACGGGCGAAGAGATGCTGCAGTCGGGCCAGGAACAGATGATGCAGAATGCTGCGCTGGGCAATCCACTGACCCAAGGTGTCGGTAGCGCCGCAGGGCAAGGCGCGGTAATGGGTGGACTCATGGGCGCAGCCGGTGGCCTCCGTCGTCCGAACATGACCGCACCACAGCCACAGCCTGTGCCCATGCCAGCGCAGCAGCAACAAGGCATGCCGCAGTCACAGGCCGCCGCTGCGCCTATATCAACCCCGCCCCCAATGGCCAGCGCTACTCCGATCGCACCACAGGCTGCCGCTGCGCCAACGCCATTCGCTGGCAGCGCCAATGTCCGCCCCTTGTTCGAATCGATGGGCATGGACCAGACGCAGATGGACAAGAGCCTGGACCTGCTGCGCGATGTTGAACCTGATATCGAAGCGGCGCGTCGTGGCACGATCAGTTGGGAAGAAACCGGCCGGCTCGCCGCACTGACCGGCACTACCGTCGAGAAGCTGCGTAAGCATCGCGTAGGCGTTGCGTTCAACGCTGAAGAGCAGGTCGCGGCAACTCGGCTGTTGAAAGATCAGACGCTGAAAGTCCTTGATCTGGGCAACAAGATCACAGCCGGTACGGCCGGTGAAATCGACCAGGCCAACTTCCTGCAATCGCTCGCAGATCTACGCACGACACAGAAGGCCGTCATGTCCTCCCGCGCCGAGATCGGTCGGGCCATGTCTGCCATGCGCGCCGATGTCACCACGATGAAAGAAGCCGGCCGGATGCTGGAATCTGTCGGCGGTGCTCAAGGGGCCAAGGCGATCGCTGATGCGCTGACCACTGCCGCCCGTGTCGGCGGTGTCGAAGCGGCCAACAAGATGGCTCGCGCTTCAGGGTCTGACGCCTTCTGGACGTTCTACAAATCCGCGCTGCTCAGCTCGCCAGATACTCACATCGTGAACATGGTCAGCAACCTGTTTACCAGCGTGATGCAGGTTCCCACTCGCGCCTTGGCTGGAGGAATCGGAGCCGCGAAACGGGTCGTTGGCCTGAATGGCGAAACCCGCATGGGTGAAGCCGCCTACCAACTGGCCGGCATGCTCGAGGGCTCAATCAACGGTGCCAAGGGCGCAGTGAATTCGTGGCGTACGGGCGAGGACGCTTTCGGCGGTAACAAGGCCGAGATTTACCGCACGGATCACCCAGGCCAGAAAGTGTGGGGGGTACCACTGCGCCTACTGCAGTCGGAAGATGCGTTCTTCAAGAACCTCAATGATGGTATGGAGCGTTATTCAGTCGCCTACCGCATGGCTTCCCAAGAGCTGACAGGTCAAGGTCCAGCCGCAGTACACAAGCGTGTGCAAGAGCTGATCGCCAACCCGCCCCAGGATCTGACCGAGGCTGGCCAGGATGCAGCGCTGTTCCATACGTTCAACAACCAGGCTGGCAAACTCACGCAGGCGGTGAACAACCTGCGCCACTCGCTGCCGCACGGTACCGGTAACTTGATTGTGCCGTTCCTGAAGACGCCGGCCAACCTCATCACCTACGCCGTCAAACACAGCCCGGCCGCCCCGATTTTCAAGGAGGTTCGCGCCGACATTAAAGCCGGTGGCGCCAAACAGGAAGAGGCGTTCGCCCGCATGGGTATCGGCTCGCTGCTGATCTCCCTCGGCGCTGTCGGCGCGATGAATGGAACGCTGTCGGGTGGTGGTCCCGAAGATCAGAAAGAGCGCAGGGCGTGGCTCGCTGCCGGGAATCAGCCGTACTCGATGAAGGTCAACGGCAAGTGGTACGCCTACAACCGCATTGAGCCGCTGGCCTCCCTCGTTGGTGTCGCTGCCGACATCGCAACCGGTGCCGAGGATCAGGATCTGGGGTTGGCCAGTATTTTCAAAGCGATCGGCCGCAACTTCACTTCGAAGACCTGGCTGCAGGGACTCTCCGGTGTCATGCAGGCCATGTCCGACCCTGATAGGTACGGCGAAAGCTTCCTCGCCCGCAGCGGCGCCACGCTGGCACAACCGGTCACGCTGCTTTCGCACATCGGCCGATACGGCGACCCGTACCAGCGTGATACCGACCGGGGCGACTTCTTCGACCAACTCAAATATCGCCTGCCTGGCGAGACTTTCGGCCGCGAGTCCCTGCCGATCAAGACTGACCACTTCGGCCAGCCGCTCATGGAGGCGCAGCGCCAGATCGGCCGCGCCGGCCCTACCCCAATCGCCACCCCATCCGACGACCCTGTGCGTCTCGAACTTGGCCGCATCGGCTGGGTGCCGGGGAACATGCAACCCCACTTCAGTGTGCCATCGAAAGTGCAAGGCCAGCGCAGCAAGCGCTTCGATCTGAACGACGACCAACTGCGCGAACTGAACGAGATCGCCGGTTCCCGCATGCACGCGGCAGCCGGGAACCTGATGCGCACCAAGTATTGGGCGACCCTCAATGACGACGAGCGCGCCGACCAACTGGACAAGATCATGAAGGAAGCGCGGGCCTCGGCCAGGGCGGCATTTGTGCCGTACCTAGCAGCCGGAAAGCGTGGACTGGTCGACCTCTACCGCAAGCAAACCAGCGCCTGGAAGCGCACAGACGGGGGTAAGAAAAATGAATACCGCTAACAGAGAAGCAGTCGATGCCGCCGCTGCCGTGACAGCAGCGCGTGAAGCGCTGGACAAACTTCTAGAGATCGAGCGGATGCTCGAAGCCGAACTGCCGACTGCACAGGCCGCGTTGTTCAGTGCCGAGAAGCGGCTGCGCGCCTTGACCAGAACTAGTAAACCCGCCGCCCGCAAAGCCGAACTCGACTTGCTGCGCGCCAAGATCACCGCCGCCAAACACACAGAGGTAGTCGCAAATGGATAGGAATGTTGTCGGCTTCGACGCCGCCGAACTGAAAAACTTGCGCCGTGAGGCGGAGTTGAATCACGTCGACTTTTCACGGGCACGGATCACCCAGGTCAGAACCGGGGGTTACACCGTCGTGCTCGACAAGCCGCTGTTCGATCTGGGCAGTGTGCTGACTGACGTGCCGAGTGAGATCGCTGCACGCAGCGCAGCGATTGCCGAGGGGGAAATGCTGACCTGGCTGATCCGCATCCAACGAGCAGAACGCCAAAAGCTGCGCATGGGCCGTGTATTCGGCTGGTCGCCCGATCAGATCTCGAGGTGCGCGCTCAGTACAGATGAGGTCAACGAGTACCTGGCCGAAGTCACTCACAAAAAGCAGGTCGCCGAGTTGCAAAAGCAATTGGCTGCTGTGCTGGAAAGCAACGCGGTAGCTGCGACCACGACTGCCGGTGCCGATGCACTGAAAGACCGCTACGGATTATCGACTCCAGCCAAACCGACAAAAGCAGTGCCAGTACAAGGCAGCGCCAAACCCCAACGCAACCCATCGCGAGGAGCAAACGCATGAGCACCGAGAACGAAGATCTGAGCGAAAGCCTCGCGGCGGAACTCACCGGCAGCGTTGGCCTGCAGGACGATGGCAGCGGCGATATGTCCGACTCGCTCGCCGCCGATCTGCATGATCAGGAAACCATGCTGGCCGAGCGAGACGTTCCTGTCAGCAACGACGTGGACGACACCCGTCAGGGCGAAGCCGACCGTGTTGAAGAAGCGGAGCAACAGCGTGGTCGTGGCAAAAAGGTGCCCCTCCAGGCTCTCCACGAAGAGCGGCAAAAGCGCCAAGCGCTCGAGTTGCAGGTACAAGCCCAGGCCCAACAGCTGCAACAGTTCATCGCGCAACAGCAAGCCGCACAGCAACAGGCACAGCAGGCCGCTGCACAGGCCGCGATTCCCGACTTCGACGAAGACCCTCGCGGGTATATCGAGGCCAAGGAACGCCAGTTCGCCCAGGCGCTCGAGCAGTTGCAGAACGGTCCTGCCCAACAGCAGCAGGCTGCAATACAGCACCAGCAGGTGACCCTCGCTGTCGACAATTTAGAGAAGCAGTTCGCGGCATCGGTGCCGGATTACGAACAGGCGGTCGACTTGGTGCAACGCAACGCAGACGCGCAGATACGCCAGCTGTACCCGCAAGCGACAGAGGAACAATTTCAAATGATCCGTAGCACTGCGTTGAGTGAATTCGCCCGTCAGTGTTTGGAGAGTGGGGCCAACCCAGCGGAAAGAATCTACGCGAAGGCGCAGGCGCTTGGTTTCAAGACTGCCCGTCAGGCACCACGCCGTGAGCCACCTACCAGCTTGGCCAACCTCGGCGGCGCCGCGAGGGCACCTGATGAGCGCGGTGCTGTCACCGCGTCTGATATCTCTGGCATGAGCGAGGCCGAGTTCGACAAGTTCTGGTCGCAGATGAAGGGCAGCAGCTCGCAAGGGCCAGCGTTCTAGGAGGTGGATCATGCTGCGCAGAAGTGTGTTGATTCAAAGGGTGCTGCGCGACGTGCAGAGCGAGCTCGAGTCACGTCGTGCCAGTGAAGCCGTGAAGCAGCAACAGCGAGCGGTGATGAGAGGTTTTCGCGCAGGTTTTGGCTCGATGGTGGAAAGGCTATCCCTGGAAGACATCGAGCAAGTGCTGCGCGAAGAGCTGGGATTTCCTGCACAGACCGAGTGTGCCAATTCCGGCACAACAATCGAGGTAGAGAGCGGGAAGAAAGGCAAATGACCGGTGTGCAGCACAGACGACAAGGGCGCCCACGGAGAGCGCCCTTTGTTTCAGCTATCAGCCTCGGGCATTTCGCCCCGGCTCATCCTCCGCGACACGCCATCTCCAGTACCGATCTGGTCCGACCCAAACGACGGACTCAGGGGTGAGTTTTTTGAAGGCATTCAGCACTGGGGTTCCCAGTACGAGGTTGCCGTCGCTATTTTCGCGAAGCAGCTCCTCGGCCTTGGCCCTGACGATGTAATCGACCGCGTCGTCTTGGTAGACGCACCCGTCCTTCTCAACCTGCGCAAGCATCCAATCCGCAACCTTTTGGGCGTCCATGGTTATTGCTTGTCCTCAGCCGGTTTAATCGGCTCAGGAGTAAACGGCACAAGTGATGCGCCGGGAAAAATGCCCGACTCTAACTTTTTGCCAGCGAACCACTGACATTCAAAATTCCCGCTTGAGCGAACAAGCTTGACCGCCATGGATGGGCCGCCAGACTTGATGGTTACGAGATCGCCGACATCAAAAGATGATTGTTCTGACATTACACTTTCCTTATGTGATAGCAAATTGGCATGCCGATAGTATCCGTCGATTGAGTGCAGTTCAATGCGGCTGTCAGTCATCACTTCGGTGCTGTAGAACCAGCTTGGCGAGGCCCTGCCGGATGTGCCCCTCGTTCTCGCCGATCGATTGCAGAGAGCTGCGGACGTTCTCGCCGGCCTCTGCATGCCCCTGCTGCTCGACTAGCAGCGTCAGCTCCATGATCGCGGCTTCAAGCGCCAGCTGATTGTTGTAGAGGCGTTCGAGGGTGTCAGGCAGAGAGTATTCGAGTGCATGCATGGCTTCGACTCCGTTCGAGAAAACCGGAAGCGTAGCACTCCATTGAGGATCAGTAGTCGTTGTATTCAGGTTCGGCGCAGGCATCGTCTGCCACCGTCTGTGCATTGCGGATCTCTTGCCTGGTCGCACCCCGCTGTGTCTCGAGAACGTCCACGTATGACAGCGCCACGTCGCACAGTGCTTCCTGTTTCCGGCTTTCTTCGGTAGACCACTGATATAGCCCGCCGACTACCAGCACAACGAGCGCGAGCTGCATGCCGCGCCCTAGCCATTCAACCAAGTCAATCTTCATCGCCGGTCACCTTTCGTATGTAGGCCTCTCGCGCTAGCTCGTACTTCTCGACAGCCTGTTTGGCGTCACGCCTGACCTCGGGGTCTTTGGCTGACCCCGCGAGTTCTTTCAGTTTCTCCAGTGCGTCGAAGGCTTCGAGTTGCGCAACCTCCCTGCCGGCGTCGGGTCCGGCGATGCTGTGCAGCTCGGCGTCGGCGTCGGCGTCGGCGTCGGCGCGGACTTTAGAGTCCGTCCCCGGGTCACGCGCAAGCTCTATCAGTGTACGTATCCATGCCTCGAACTCATTCATCATCTTTCTCCTCGGCGCCGTCCAGATCGCTCAGAAGTTGTTCCAGGCTGTCCCCGTCGGTGCCTCCGCCGCCAATGTCGCGTTCGATCCGTGGCGCCTGTGCTGCACCGAGAACTTGGGCTGCGCTGGCTGCCGTCGAGAACGCGGCCAGGACTTCCAGCAATCCAGCAGGGTCGCCACCCTTCTTCCGGGTGGTCGCGTCTTCGTCCTCCGCTTCGCGCACCTTACCAACGCCACGGTTGAGCACCTGCTCGCGCAGCTTTGCCGCAAGGACGGGGTCGGTCTTCGGATCCAGTGCCGCGTGGATGGTCTTCTCGAGCATGATCTTGGACCACTCGAGGGCCAGCATCTCGACTTCGTGCTGTGCCTTGCGCTTGACGGCGAGCTGTCGGGCGCGTTCGTCCTTGGGGTTGGGGGCGAGTTCCTTTTCCAGACGACGTCCTCGCAAGGTGCCGCAGAGGTTCAGGGAGAACGGGACCGGCAGAGGTGCGGTCGTGGTGCCAGATAGGCTAGTCATGGGCTTCACCTTCGGTGTTCAGGTGGTCGTCAGATGGTTGGACTGCGAACAGGCGAGCGCCCGTGTTCAGGTGCTCGCCACGCTGTTTGGGGGTGGCGTTCGCCCACTGTTCTTTATTGCGGATGACGTAGTGTTTACGTGGTGTGCTCTTTCCTTGGAGCTCTATGCGCTTCTCGCAAAACTCGGCACCGATGGCCTGCAACGCCTTGCCGGCTGAAGTACGGTTGGCCCGTCTTGTGAGGCTGTTGCCAAAGAGGGTGTTCACCTGTGCGCAAAGATCGTCGACGATGATGATGTCTTTATCGCACGGCACCGTGCCGGCCTCGATGAGTTCCGCCAGCAACACTTCCAGCTCGTCCCGCGACGCTTTCTGCATGGCCCTTGCTGCTGCTGTTTGTGGCACAGGTGCGTGTGGATTCCAACCAGCCGGAAACTTCCAAGTGGCCAGGATCTGTGCCATCGCCGGTGCGCCAGGCCCGTCGATCCACGCGACCAACTCCTTGTAATACTCATCAGACTGGCGCGGCGCCAGGCAGCGCAGCACCGCGATCCGCCCGTCACCCTCCATCAGCGGCAGCGCGTCTTCGTGGTTGGTCGTGACGACAAAGTGCGCAATGTTGCGGATCTCCTTGGAAGCGCGACCCTTGCCTTCGAACTGGGTGAACTCCTCGGACACCTGACTTTTGAAGTGTTCATACCCGTCGACCTTCTCCGATCGCGCCAGCTCGTTGATGAACACCAAGCGCTTGTGCTCAATAGCATCGTCGAAGTTCTTCTGCAGTTGCTTACCTGTACAGCCGCCCACCAGCGGCTGGCCGAATACCTTCGAGATAAGCCGTTGCATGAGGTTTTTACCCACACGACCGTACTTGGAATACATGCAGATAGCGGTCGGCATCTTGATCTCTGGCGACTGGTACAGCTGCGCCAGCCAGCACAGGAAGAAGGTCACGCCCACCACGTCACCGCCTGACAGGTACATCAGGTGATTGACCAGAATCGCAATGTCATCAGCCGTGGCTTTCGGGTTGCGCTCGGCCATCGTGTGCTTGAGCTGATGCCAACGGTTGAGCACTTCGGGATTATCGTCCAGCTCCGGCTTGCTCGTCGGCTCCATCACAATGCGGCGAACCCGGCGGCGCAAGTCGTTTTTCCAACTCCACCAGACTTCGCCGGCGGAAACGCGCTTCGGATCGACCGGTTTGCCTTCCTTGTCAGGCGGCTGGAGGACCAGGACATCGTGGTAGTGCCGGTCGCTGTATTGGATAAACGCGTCCCTGCACATCTCGTCACCGGATTGAATGTGGTAGGCGACTAGGGATTTGCCCGTCAACATCACAAAGTCTTCGCTGATGTACCGCAGGACCTCGAAGGATTCGGGGTCGAACTTCAAGCCGCCAGCTGGGGGGACTGGGCTGTCGCTGCCGACCTTCTCCCGTTCCGCCTTGGCTTGGGGCTTCTTGGCCTCAACCTCGGGCTGCTCTGCGCTCTGCGCAGTCTGGATTACCAAACCTTCGGACTTCGCGGCGTCGACCAGCCAATCAGGCTGCTCGGACGTTACGGGGATGCCGTTTGCAGCGGGCGCCGTCACCAGGGCGACTGACACCGTACCTGTGATCGAATGTCGAGCAGGTACGTGCGCCGGCTGCGCCTTAATGGCTTGAAATTGCGCAGCGAGGTCGAAAATCGACGGCTTGAGCCGGTGACTCGCTGACGCGGTCGAGCTATAATTACTCATCAGGAAATACCCCTTAACCCCTTTGAGTTCGCGCTCCTTGGGGTTTTCTTTTGTCCGTAGGAAATTCAAGCGGGCTGGCTGGCACCGTCGAAGGCGGCCAACGGGCTGGCCACAGGGCGCGCAGCTGCACGCGCAAGAATGAAGGCGTCCACCTCGCTCTTCAGCCAGGCGACTTTGCCGGCACTCCCGTTACGGCGCGGCGGTCCGACTTCTACGGGCGCCTTGAGCCAGCCAGCGGCGACGTATTTGTCCAGAGTTGTGCGGCTGCCGATGCCCAGCGCGTACATCACGTCTTCCGGGGGCATCAGGACATCGACGGTTGCGACAACTTCTCGGGTGCGGGCTCTGCTCATTTCAGATACTCCTGCCGGGGGTAGCTTTCGGGGTACATCATCGAGCGGCCAGTTGTAGGTGCCTTGTTCTAGAGCGCCTGTATGCACATGTGCCGCAGTTGATTATGAACTCCGTTTTTATTGTTGACGATCACCCGGTCATCCGTCTCGCCGTTCGCATGCTGCTGGAACATGAAGGTTATAAGGTCGTCGGTGAAACCGATAACGGGGTCGATGCCATGCAGATGGTGCGCGAGTGCATGCCTGATCTGATCATTCTCGACATCAGTATCCCCAAGCTCGACGGCCTGGAAGTGCTGGCCCGCTTCAACGCCATGAGTTCACCATTGAAGACCCTGGTACTGACCGCCCAGTGCCCGACTTTATTCGGTATTCGCTGCATGCAGTCCGGCGCGTCAGGATATGTCTGTAAACAAGAAGACTTGAGCGAACTGGTCAGCGCGATAAAGGCAGTACTTTCCGGTTACAACTATTTCCCCAGCCAGGCGTTAAATCCGGTGCGCAGCGACGATATTCGTTACGCAGAACTGGAACTTTTCAAATCCGTCAATGATCGGGAGTTGATGGTATTGCAACTATTTGCTCAGGGGCGTACCAACAAGGAAATAGCCAAGGGTATGTTCCTCAGCAATAAAACCGTCAGCACCTACAAAAAACGCCTGATGCAAAAACTCAAAGCCAAATCACTTGTAGAACTTATCGAGATGGCCAAACGTAACGCACTCGTGTGAGAGCCCGCATGCCCAGTCGTTTAAAGGACTATTTAATTGCGTTGTGCGCCGGTCTGTACTTGAGCGCCAACGTGTTCGCCATGCCTGGCGCTTCGGCGGACTATGTCTTGCTCAGCCGGTCGGCAAGCGAGTCGGTCCCGGTCGCGCTCGAACAGTCCCAACGGCAGTGGCTGCATGAGCGCAGCGAACTGATACTCGGCACTTCCGCGCCCGACTACCCACCCTTTGACATGACTGTCAGCGGAAAGGATTACGAAGGTCTGACGGCTGACTACGCCGGAATCCTCAGTCAGGCCACCGGTTTGCCAATCCGGGTGCAGCGCTTCCCCTCCCGGGATGCTGCGATTCGCGCGCTGGTCGACGGCCAGGTCGACCTGCTCGGCACAGCCAACGGCTTCGAGGCGAGCAACGCCAGCCTCGCGCTTTCCACACCCTATGCCATTGATCAGCCTGTACTCGTCACCCGCGAGGACGAAACCCGCTCACTGAGCGAAGGCCTGGCGGGGCTGCGACTGAGCATGGTCTATCACTATCTGCCGTTGCCCGAGGTCAAGGCGCTGTATCCAAAAGCGCTGATTACCTGCTATCCCTCCTACCAGAATGCAATCAACGCCGTGGCATTCGATCAGGCCGATGTGTTTCTCGGCGATACCATTTCCACGCATTACATGATCAACAAGGGCTACCTCAACAACGTGCGCATGGCCAATTTCGGCAAACAGGAAGCCCAGGGGTTCAGCTTCGCCGTACGCCAAAACAATCCGCACCTGTTGGGCATCATCGACACCGTACTCAAAGCGGTGCCAAGCAGCGAACGCGACAACATCGCCAAACGCTGGAGTGCCGGCAGCGACCTGTTGCTCACCGATCAGAAAATGCAACTGACCCAGCGCGAAGAGGCGTGGCTCAAACAGCACCCTGTCGTGAGCGTGGTGGTCAATGAGGCGTTTGCGCCGCTGACCTTCTTCGACAATGATGGAAATTTCCGCGGCATCAGCGCCGATCTGCTCGAACTGATCCGATTGCGCACCGGCCTGCGTTTCGAGATCCGCCGCAGTCGCAACGACGCGGACATGATCAAGCAACTCGACAGCCATCAAGCCGATCTGATTGCAGCACTGCTGCCGACCGCCGAACGGGAAAAAGCCCTGAACTTCAGTCGCCCTTACCTGGAAAACTCCTATGTCTTGCTGACCCGCAAGAGCGCCGACGGCCCAACCAATCTGGGCCAGCTCAAAGGCAAGCCGCTGGCTATCGCCCAGGGCAACCCGATGGTCGAGTACCTGCGCCGAGAGTTTCCACTCATTCAGTTGATCGAAACGGCCGATACCTTCAGCGCCGTTTCGTTGCTTGCCGAGGGGCATGTCGACGGCGCGGTGAACTCGCTGGTGATCGCCAATTACTTCATTTCTTCGCGGATCTTTGACCATCCATTGCAGATCACCACCACCATCGGCACCGGTCAGGCCGCGTTCTCTCTGGCGACCGCCCGCGACAACAAGGAGCTGGGCTCGATCATCAACAAAGCTCTGCTAAGCATTGCCCCGGAAGAGCTGGGTGTGATCAATGGCCGGTGGCGCGGTTACTCCACCGCCTCCCAGAATATCTGGCACAACTACCAGCGTCTGTTCTATCAAATGATCACTGCCGCTTGCCTGGTTCTGCTGCTGTTGCTGGCCTGGAATGCTTATATGCGACACCAGATCAAACAACGCCAGGCGGCCGAACGTGCCCTTAACGACCAGTTCGAATTCATGCGCTCGCTGGTCAACGGTACGCCGCATCCGATCTACGTTCGCGACCGCCAGGGCCTGTTGCAAAGCTGCAATGACAGCTACCTCGAAGCCTTCAATGCCAAGCGTGAGGACGTTATCGGCAAAAGCGTCATGCAGGGCACCCTGAGCAACGCTTTCGAGGCACAGGCCTTTCAAGCCGATTATCAGCGCGTCGTCGCAGAAGGCACTCCGCTGGTGCTCGACCGGCCGCTGCACATCGGCAACCGCCGCCTGACGATCTATCACTGGATACTTCCCTATCGCGACTCCAGCGGCGATGTGAAAGGCATCATCGGTGGCTGGATCGACATCAGTGAACGCCGCCAGCTGTTCGAAGACCTTCGCGCGGCCAAGGAACAGGCGGATGAAGCCAACCGCGCCAAAAGCACGTTTCTGGCCACCATGAGCCATGAAATCCGTACCCCGATGAACGCCGTGATCGGCATGCTCGAACTGACGCTCAAACGCATGGACACACAGCATCCGGATCGTTCGTCGATCGATACGGCCTACCATTCGGCAAAGGATCTGCTGGGCCTGATCGGCGACATTCTCGACATTGCACGGATCGAGTCGGGGCGCCTGAGTCTTTGTCCTGAACGGGTCAATCTGGTCGACATGGTGGCGTCGGTTGCCAGAATCTTCGACGGCCTCGCCCGACAGAAGAATCTCGCCCTGCAAGTCATCGTCAACCCGCCGGACCTGGCGGTCGATGTCGATCTGGACCCGCTGCGCTTCAAACAAGTGCTGTCCAATCTAGTCAGCAATGCCATCAAGTTCACCGAGCACGGTCACGTCAGGATTACCCTCGATCTCATGAACACGGAGATGCCTGCACGGGCACTGATGCAACTGACCGTACAGGACAGCGGCGTGGGTATCAGTGCGGAGGATCAGCAACGCTTGTTCGAACCTTTCGCGCAAGCGGAAAACAGCCATCAGCAAGCCAGAAGCGGCGCGGGTCTGGGCCTGGTCATCAGTCGCAACCTGTGCGAAATGATGGGCGGCCAGCTGCAATTGAGCAGCCAGCCCGGAATCGGCACTCAGGTCTGCGTTTCGCTGCCGCTGGAAACTCTGCCTGTCCAGGTGAGCACGACCAGAAACGAACCCGCGCTCAAGACTTCGCTAACGCCTCTGCGGGTGCTTGTGGTCGATGACCACCCGGCCAACCGCCTGTTGATGTGTCAGCAACTGGAATTCCTCGGCCATCATTTCAGCCTCGCCGAGAACGGCCGCAGCGGACTTGAACGGTGGATGGATGGCGGCTTTGATCTGGTGATTGTCGACTGCAACATGCCAGTGATGAACGGTTATGAGCTGACCCGTGCCATTCGCCAGCAGGAGCTGCAGAACCGCTGGCCGCCCTGCACCGTGCTGGGTTTCACGGCCAATGCGCAACCCGAAGAAATACAACGCTGCAAACAGGCCGGCATGGACGACTGCCTGTTCAAACCCTTGAGCCTGAGTCTCCTCAGCCAGTGGGTCGACGGCATCACTCCAGCGTCGCAACCTGCGGCATTCAACCTGCAAAGCCTTAACCTGTTGACCGGCGGCAACCCGACACAGGCCCGACGACTGCTGGTCGAGCTGCTAAAAAGCAGCCGTCTCGACCGACAGGAACTGCTCGCGCTATCGCCGCAACAAGATCGCGGGGCGTTGGCCGTAGTCGCTCACAAAATCAAGGGCGCCGCGCGCATCGCGCAGGCGACGCAGGTGATCGAATGTTGCAATGCTCTTGAACAGGCCTGCGCGCAGGCTTTGCCAACAGATGAGATCGCCCGCCTCTGCGAGGCGAGCAACAGGGCAATGCTCGACCTGGAGCAAGCCTTGCAACAACAATTGGCGTTGTCTGACCAAAGCACAATGAGCTTGCCTTAACTATGCTTGGCGCTGAGCAGTGAGTTAACCATCATGGAGAACCCGAAATGCCCAGCCCACTGCACCCGGAGCAACGCCGGTTTCCGCTGCACGTACACATCAGTGTCATGTTCACGTTTCTCCTGTTGCTCACAGGCGTGGTGCTGGGGCTGTTCAACTATCGCCAGACGACGCAGATCATCCTGTCGAGTAGCGAGAAGCTGTTCGATCGGATCGAGCAGGAAGTGCGCCTGGACATGTCTGCCACCTATCAGCCGATCCGTCACCTGCTGAGCCTGCTGGCGGACAATCCCGCTACCCGGGCTTCGGGGCTTGAACAACGATTGCCGCTGCTCAGGCCGTTCAGCCAGTCCCTCACGGACAACCCGAACCTCGCTTCGCTGTACCTGGGTTATGCCAACGGCGATTTCTTCATGGTGCGCCCACTACGCAACGCGGCCCTGAAAACACTGCTCAGCGCCCCCGAAACGGCGGCGTATCAGGTCTGGAGCATCGAGCATGACCCGCGCGGCGAAGTGCGCTCGCAGTCACTGTTCTTCGATCAGGCATTGACGCCGATCAGCCGGCAGGACAATCCCCGGGATCCCTACGATCCGCGCGACCGCGCCTGGTACATCAATGCCCGCCAGCAAACCGAACAAATCACCACAGAGCCCTACGTCTTTTTCTCAACCCGCAACGTCGGCACTACGCTGGCCCGACGCAGTGGCGAAAACGCGGTCATTGGCGCCGATCTGACGCTGGTAGCCCTGTCTGCCACCTTGCGTAAACATGTCGTCACACCGTCCACCGAAATCGCCCTGTTCGATTCCGACGGCAACGCCGTGGCCTACCCCGACAGTAGCCGACTGATCGTCAATGACAGCACCGCACACCTGGCCAAAGTGGCTGACTTGAGTCCGAGCCTCAATAGGCTGCTGTCCGCTGAGCACACCGGCAATCGTCTGAATGCCGATGGCCGGCAATGGATTGTCGCCCGCAGCAGCATTCAGGAAGGCGGTCCGAAAGGTTTGCAGCTGGCGTTGCTGGTGCCGGAAGACGAATTGCTGGCCGATGCCTATCACATGCGCTGGCAAGGTGCGCTGATCACTCTCGCCACCTTGCTGCTATGCCTGCCACTGGGCTGGCTGATCTCACGAATTCTGGTCAAGCCCTTGCACGCGCTGGTCAAGGAAGCCGATGCGATTCGCAGTTTCGACTTCAATTTTCCGCTGGCTCGACGCTCGCCGGTGCTGGAAGTCGACCAGTTGAGCGTGTCGATGGCGCGGATGAAAGACACCTTGGCGAGCTTCTTCCGGATCACCGACAGCCTGTGCGCCGAAACCCGATTCGCACCGCTGCTGCAACGGGTGCTGTTTGAAACGGTGCAGATCGCCCAGGCTCAGGCAGGGCTGATTTATCTGCGTGAACACGACGGCAGTCGCATGGAGCCTTACGGTCTGGTAATCGATGGCGCGCCACAAGCACTGGAGGCGTTCGACATTCAGGGCCACGACCTGCAAGAGCGCGCGGGCCCGGCGTGGTTTGAACAACTGGTCAGCGCCGACAACGTGGTGAGCAACTTAGGTTTCGAAAACGCCGGGGATTTGCAGAAAGTGCTGCTGGCAATGGCAGCGCCGAGGATCCATCTCATCGGTATCCGTCTGCGCAACCGCCACAACGAAACCATTGGTCTTTTGATCCTGTTGATCAACGACAGCGGCACCGCGGCCGATCTGGAAAAACTGCGCCCCGACCGTATCGCCTTCTTGCAAGCGGTGTCCGGCGCTGCGGCGGTGAGCATCGAGAGCCAGCGCCTGCAAGCCAGACAGAAGCAATTGCTCGATGCCTTCATTCAGTTGCTCGCCGGGGCCATCGACGCCAAGAGCCCGTATACCGGCGGACATTGCCAACGCGTACCGGAACTGACGCTGATGCTCGCTCAAGCCGCGGCAGCGAGTCAGGCGCCCGCCTTCAGCACTTATCAACCCAGCGAGGACGAATGGGAAGCCTTGCACATTGCCGCGTGGCTGCACGACTGCGGCAAGGTCACGACGCCGGAATACGTGGTCGACAAAGCCACCAAACTGGAAACCATCAACGACCGCATCCACGAGATCCGAACCCGTTTCGAAGTGCTCAAGCGCGATGCCTGGATCAATTACTGGCAGGCGCTGGCCCTGGGTGGAGACGAAGCGACGCTGGCCGAAATGCGCGAGCAAACCTTGTGCGCACTGGACGCAGACTTTGCCTTTGTCGCCCGTTGCAACCTGGGCAGCGAAGCGATGGCAGAGGCAGATTTGCAACGCCTGAATGATCTGTCCCAACGCACCTGGCTGCGCACGCTGGACGACCGCCTGGGCGTGTCGTGGGAAGAAAACAAGCGTCAGGCCCAAACCCCTGCGCCAAACTTGCCGGTCAGTGAAAAGCTGCTGGCGGACAAGCCAGAACATTTGCTCGATCGCGATAAAAACGAGTTGATCCCTGAAGACAATCCGTGGGGCTTCAAGCTGGATGTGCCACGCCACAAATACAATCGCGGCGAGTTGTACAACCTGAGCATCGCCCGCGGCACACTGACCCGCGAAGAGCGCTACATCATCAATCACCACATGGTGCAGACGATCATGATGCTCAGTCACCTGCCCTTCCCCGGCCACCTCGACAGCATTGCCGAAATCGCAGGTGGGCATCATGAAAAAATGGACGGCACCGGCTACCCGAAACGCCTGAAGCGCGAAGAAATGAGCCTGCCGGCACGGATGATGGCGATCGCCGATATTTTTGAGGCGCTGACCGCTGCCGATCGCCCGTACAAGAAAGCCAAGTCATTGAGCGAGGCATTGGGAATCATGGCGACCATGTGCCGCGAGGCGCACATCGATGCGCAGTTGTTTGGATTGTTCATCAACGACGGCGTGTATATGCAGTACGCCGAGCGCTTTCTCGATCCTCGGCAGATCGATGCCGTGGACACGGCCAGCCTGTTGCACAAGGCTGGCCTTGGCGCGTGATCAGCAGTCGGTCAGACGCAGGAAAATCGCCGCCAGTTGCTCGATTCCTGCCTGGTCCTGTGCACCGAAACGGGCGAGCTTCGGGCTGTCGAGATCGAGCACGCCGATCAGGCGACCCTCTTTGACCAACGGCACCACCAGCTCACTGTTCGAGGCGCTGTCGCAGGCGATATGGCCGGGAAACGCATGCACATCTTCAACCCGCTGCGTCTGCAGGCTGGCCGCCGCCGCGCCACACACGCCGCGCCCAAACGGAATGCGTACGCAAGCGATCTGGCCCTGGAACGGGCCGAGTACCAGCTCTTCGTTGCGATTGAGGTAAAAACCGGCCCAGTTCAGGTCATCGAGCTGGTTGAACAGGAATGCAGAGAACTGCGCGGCGTTGGCGATAAAATCGCGCTCGTCCGCCAGCAGCGATTCCAGTTGTGCAGCCAACATGCCATAGCCTTCGAGGCCCTGGCCGCTTTGTTGCAAATCAATCATGGCTTGTGCTCCAACAATTTCAGTCCCACCCAGTAACGGGCGAATTGGTATGCGCAACGTCCGTTGCGATTACCGCGGCCGGTGGCCCAACGCACGGCGAGGATGTCCAGCTCTTCGTCGCGCTGCCAGCTCAGACCAGCCTTGGCGGCCAGTTGGCCGATCCAGTGTTCGACGACGTTGAGGAAGTGTTCTTGAGTAAACGGATAAAACGACAACCAAAGACCAAAACGGTCCGACAGCGCGATCTTGTCTTCCACCGCTTCGCTGGGGTGCAGTTCGCCGTCAACGCGTTTCCAGTTTTCGTTGTCGCTTTCCTTCTCCGGCACCAGGTGGCGACGGTTGGAAGTGGCGTACAGCAAGACGTTGTCCGGCGCCTGTTCCAGCGAGCCGTCGAGCACGCTTTTGAGCACGCGGTAATCGCCCTCACCGGATTCGAACGACAAGTCATCGCAAAACAACACAAAACGTTGCGGCAGTTTGCCGATCTGCTCGACCACCCGCGGCAAGTCGGCCAGATGGTCGCGCTCGATCTCGATCAAACGCAGGCCCGCCTCGGCGTGTTCAGCGAGCAACGCCCGTACCAGCGAGGACTTTCCGGTCCCACGCGAGCCCCAGAGCAGCGCATGGTTGGCCGGCATGCCATCAAGAAATTGCTGGGTATTGCGCCCCAGTTGCTCCAGTTGCCGGTCAACACCGATCAGGTCGGACAAACGCATATCAAGGCTGACTTCCAGCGGCAGCAAATATCCGCTGCGGCCGTCACGCTGCCAGCGCGCGGCCAGGCAAGTGCCCCAGTCGATCACCGGGCGGGGCGCCGGCAACAACGGTTCGATCCGCGCCAGAACCGACTCGGCACGTTCAAGAAAAGCATTCAATCGGGAATCCACATCTTCTCCTCGGGCACGTTCACAGTGATGATGGCGATCCAGCGACGACTCGCGGATCAAAATTCCCGCCCCGTGCCTTGTTACAAGGCGATTCGGGAACCTCGGTATCGATACATGATCGACTATGCTTGAGCAGCGAAGGGAAACGGAAGTGGTTCAACACCCCATGGATATCAAATTCACCCACCGGCTGTCATACAAACAAGCCAGGCTTACTGTGCTGGTCGGGTTCATTCTGGGCACGCTGCTCAGCCTGCTGCAAATCGGCATTGATTATGCCAGCGAAGACGCCTCCATCAACCGTGAAATCCTGTCTTTGCTGGAAATCAGCCACAACCCGGCATCACGTATCGCCTACAACATCGATGCCGAACTGGCTCAGGAACTCACCCTGGGCCTGTTGCGTTCACCTGCAATCATTTCGGCGCAGTTGACCGACAACAACAATACCGTGCTGGCCAGCGTCAAACGCCCTGAGCTGCAAAGCAGCTATCGAATGATCAGCGACTTCCTGTTCGGTGCCAAACGCCAGTTCGAAGATCGCCTGTATCTGGACCATCTACCCAACGAATCGCTGGGTGTCTTGAGCCTGGAAGTGGATACCTATGCCTTCGGCAGCCGCTTCCTGCGCCGGGCCGAGATCACCCTGCTCAACGGGTTCGCCCGCAGCCTGATCCTGACCGGGCTCCTGTTGGCGCTGTTCTACGTGATGCTCACCAAACCGCTGGTGCGGGTGATCCGCGAACTCAGCGGGCGCGATCCGCGCAGCGCCGAAGCGACCACGCTGGAGTGTCCGGCCGGACACGCCAACGATGAAATCGGCGTGCTTGTCAAAGTCGCCAATCAGCAATTCGAGAACATCGCCACCGAGATCCAGCAGCGGCGCAACGCGGAAAACCGTCTGACCGACTACCTCGGCCAACTGGAAACCATCGTCTCGGCGCGAACCGCCGAACTCAAGGCCATCAACACGCGACTCAGCCAGTCCAATGAGGAACTCGAAGTCGCCCGCAGCACGGCACTGGAAATGGCCGAAGCCCGCTCGGCGTTCCTCGCCAACATGAGCCATGAGATCCGCACGCCGCTCAACGGCCTGCTGGGGATGATTGCGTTGTCGCTCGACGGGCCACTGAACGCCGAGCAGCAGCAACAACTGTCGATCGCCCACGACTCGGGAAAAGTGCTGGTGGAGTTGCTCAACGATATTCTCGACCTGTCGAAGTTCGATGCCGGGCAACTGGAGCTTGAACACATTCCGTTCGATCTCGGCTCATTGATCGAAGACACCGCAAACCTGCTCTCGCAAAACGCGGCGCCGAGCGTCGAGCTGACCTGCCTGATCGATCCGCATTTTCCGGCGCTGGTACTGGGGGATCCGACCCGGGTCCGACAGATCGTCAGCAACCTGCTGTCCAACGCACTGAAATTCACTCGCTTCGGGCGGGTCGATGTGCGCTTGTCGGCCTACCAGGATGGCGTGCGTATCGAAGTCTGCGACACCGGTATCGGCATCGCACAGGAAGCCCAGGTGAGAATCTTCCAGCCGTTCACTCAGGCGGGCGCAGGTATCACCCGTCAGTACGGCGGCACAGGACTGGGGCTGGCGCTGACGTACAACCTCTGCGAAGCGATGCGGGGGCGCCTGACCATCAGTTCAGAGACCGGTTTCGGCAGTCAGTTCTGCGCCGAACTGCCACTGCCCTGCCATACGCGCGCGCTGGCTCCGGCGCCTCTGCAGGGCAAAGTCCTCGCCATCACCCCGGCCAGCAGTGGCCTGGCCGAGTTGTTAAGAAGCTTGCTGCAGGTCTGGGGGCTTGAGTATGAGCAACGCACCCTCAACGACTCACTGTTGGGCGTGACGCCGGACGTGGTGATTACCGACTGTCCGGAGTGTCTGTTCGGGCTGCGTCCTGCACTCGGCGCGCCCATTCTGCTGGTGACGGCCTATGGCAGTTTTCTGCCCAGCGAAGAGGCGGCAGCCCTCGCCCCACTGCAACAGCAGGCACGACCGCTGGCGCGTAACGCGCTCTACCAGAACCTGCGACGGACCCTGCAACCGGACGTCGCCACTATCAGCGACGCACAGGTGGATACGTCGCCATCCATACGACGCGGTCGGGTGCTGCTGGTCGAAGACAACCCGGTCAATCAACTGGTCGCCAAAGGCATGCTCGGCAAACTCGGCTGTGATGTCATCGTCGCCGCCCATGGCGCCGAAGCACTGGATCAACTGGAATATCACGCCTTCGATCTGGTGTTGATGGACTGCAACATGCCGGTCATGGACGGCTACGAGGCGAGCCGGCAGATCCGCCAGAGCGGGCGATGGCCGGACCTGCCAATCGTTGCCCTGACGGCCAATGCCATGTCTGAAGAACGCGAACGCTGCCGGGCCGCGGGCATGAGCGACTATCTGGCCAAGCCGTTTCGCCGAGAAGAACTGGCGGCGCTGCTGGATCAGTGGATCCGGACTACGACAGCGCCTTGATCTGCCCCAGTAACTGATCGAGACCGTCGCGCAATGCGTTGAGTCGGTCCAGATCGACCCCGCTGTCGCACAGCAGGCGGGCCTTGAGTGGCCCGACCTGCTCGCGCAGCAATTGCCCTTCTGGCGTCAGACTCAAATGCACTTCACGTTCATCGCGCACCGAGCGCTGACGCTGAACCAGTTGCAAATGCTCCAGACGCTTGAGCAATGGCGTCAGCGTTCCGGAATCCAGCGTCAGACGCTCACCCAAAGCCTTGACGGTCGGTTGCTCCGGCCCGCACTCCTGCCATTCCCACAACACCAGCATCGCCAGATACTGCGGATACGTCAGGCCAAGCTGATCAAGCATCGGCTTATAGCCGCGAATCACCGCCCGGGACGCGGCATACAACTTGAAGCACAACTGACTGTCGAGCTTCAGCGAATCAACGGGCAGGTTGTTCATTTGAGCAGGGCTTCGATCTCGCGACTCAGATCCTGCGGCTTGGTGGCCGGGGCGAAGCGCTTGACCAACTGGCCGTCCTTGCCGATCAGAAATTTGGTGAAGTTCCACTTGATGCCTTGCGAGCCCAGTACGCCGGGAGCGCGCTTCTTCAATTGCACAAACAGCGGATGGGCTCCGGCGCCATTGACTTCGATCTTCTTGAACAGCGGGAAGCTGACACCGAAGTTCAATTCGCAGAACTCGCTGATTGCGCCCTCGTTGCCCGGCTCCTGCTTGCCGAACTGGTTGCACGGAAAGCCCAGCACCACCAGGCCTTGATCCTTGTAGGTCTGCCACAGCGCTTCCAGACCTTTGTATTGCGGAGTGAAACCGCACTTGCTCGCGGTATTGACCACCAGCACGGCTTTGCCGGCGAAATCGGCCAGGGTCTTTTGCTCCCCCTTGATGGTGGTGCACGGGATATTCAGCAGGTTGTCGCTCATGAGACGGGCTCCTCAGATCATCGGGAAAGGCCAAACATAGCGAGCAATTAAATTGCGTGCAATTTAATTATCAGAAAGGCGACCCTAGGGCCACCCGATCACCTACTCGCGGGGCACCAGATCCAGACACACCGAGTTGATGCAGTAACGCAAACCGGTCGGTGGCGGGCCATCCGGGAACACGTGCCCCAGGTGCGCGTCACAACGGGCGCATTTGACTTCGGTGCGAATCATGCCGTGGCTGATGTCGCGAATCTCGGTCATGGCGCTTTCACCGATCGGCGCGTAAAAGCTCGGCCAGCCGCAGCCGGAATCGAATTTGGTATTGGAATCGAACAGCGCCTCGTTGCAGCACACGCAGTGGTAAACACCAGCGGTTTTGGTGGCATTGTATTTGCCGGAGAACGGTCGCTCGGTCGCACTGAGGCGACAAACCTCGTACTGCTGCGGATCGAGCATGGCTTTCCACTCTTCCAGGGTTTTTTCCAACTTTTCCATCATCACACCTCAGCGGCTGAAAAAGCCCGATCTGTACCTTTTCCACGGATCGGGCGGCACGTATGATTGCGCCTCGTCACGCGCCAGTCTGGCAGCCAGACCGGGCGCATTCAAACGGATTCTCGGAGCCACGGCTCAGACGTCCGCCTGTGTGAAGACGCAGGAATCCCAGTACGGTTGTCCATCCGCCGCCTGGATCGTTCATTTTCGGGATCACATCGCCATGCAGTTCAGCAAATCGAACAAGCTCGCCAACGTCTGCTACGACATTCGCGGCCCGGTGCTAAAGCACGCCAAACGTCTGGAGGAGGAAGGCCAGCGCATCCTCAAGCTGAACATCGGCAACCCGGCGCCGTTTGGTTTCGAAGCGCCGGACGAAATCCTTCAGGATGTGATCCGCAACCTGCCGACCGCGCAAGGCTACAGCGACTCCAAAGGTCTGTTCAGCGCGCGCAAGGCCGTGATGCAGTACTACCAGCAAAAGCAGGTGGAAGGTGTCGGTATCGAAGACATCTACCTGGGCAACGGCGTGTCCGAGCTGATCGTGATGTCCTTGCAGGCACTGCTCAACAACGGTGACGAAGTGCTGGTGCCAGCGCCGGACTACCCGCTATGGACCGCCGCCGTCAGTCTGGCCGGCGGCAACGCCGTGCATTACCTGTGCGACGAAGGCGCCGACTGGTTCCCGGACCTGGCCGACATCAAGGCCAAGATCACCCCGAACACCAAGGCCATGGTGATCATCAACCCGAACAACCCGACTGGCGCGGTGTATTCAAAAGAAGTGTTGCTGGGCATGCTCGAGCTGGCCCGTCAGCACAATCTGGTGGTGTTCTCCGACGAAATCTACGACAAGATTCTGTACGACGACGCCGTGCACATCTGCACCGCTTCGCTGGCTCCGGACCTGCTGTGCCTGACCTTCAACGGTCTTTCCAAATCCTATCGCGTGGCCGGTTTCCGCTCCGGCTGGATCGCGATTTCCGGGCCGAAGCACAATGCCCAGAGCTACATCGAAGGCATCGACATGCTGGCCAACATGCGCCTGTGCGCCAACGTGCCGAGCCAGCATGCCATTCAGACCGCACTGGGCGGCTATCAGAGCATCAACGATCTGGTGTTGCCGCAGGGTCGCCTGCTGGAGCAGCGCAACCGCACCTGGGAGCTGCTCAACGACATTCCCGGCGTGAGCTGCGTCAAGCCAATGGGTGCGCTGTACGCCTTCCCACGGATCGACCCGAAGGTCTGTCCGATCCACAACGACGAAAAATTCGTCCTCGACCTGCTGCTCTCCGAAAAGCTGCTGGTGGTGCAAGGTACAGCGTTCAACTGGCCGTGGCCGGATCACTTCCGCGTCGTCACACTGCCCCGCGTCGATGATCTGGAAATGGCGATTGGCCGTATCGGCAGCTTTCTCAAGTCATACCGCCAATAACTGGCCAGCAGTGCGCAACGACCCAAACGTTGCGCACTGTCTGATTCAGCAACACTTCTGCACTACCCACATCCACACGCCTTCTACACTTGCGTTTCGTACCGGTTACCTGCGTCTGACGCAATGGCGACGGGTCGCGACTGCCCGTCGTCCGTGTCGGTGTCTGTCGTGGGAAACAGGTCGCGCGCCGAGGAAACTGCTGTAGGACACAGTTTGAAATAGTCACCCAGTTGAATAGCCGGGTGCCGCACCTTATATACCCCGCAGTACGCTACATCTTTAGCTTGAGGAGATTTCTACAACCATGATGCGCATCCTGCTGTTTTTGGCCACTAACCTGGCGGTCGTGCTGATAGCCAGCATCACCCTGAGCCTTTTCGGCTTCAACGGGTTCATGGCGGCCAACGGGGTTGATCTCGACCTTAGTCAGCTGCTGGTTTTCTGTGCGGTCTTTGGTTTCGCCGGCTCGCTGTTCTCGCTATTCATCTCCAAGTGGATGGCGAAGATGAGCACCGGTACCCAGATCATCAGCCAGCCACGTACCCGGCATGAGCAATGGCTGCTGCAAACCGTTGAGCAATTGTCCCGCGAAGCCGGGATCAAGATGCCCGAAGTCGGTATTTTCCCGGCCTACGAAGCGAACGCGTTCGCCACGGGCTGGAACAAGAACGACGCATTGGTCGCAGTCAGCCAGGGCCTGCTCGAACGGTTTTCGCCCGATGAAGTGAAAGCCGTGCTGGCCCACGAAATCGGCCACGTCGCCAACGGTGACATGGTCACCCTGGCGCTGATCCAGGGCGTGGTGAACACCTTCGTGATGTTTTTCGCGCGGATCATCGGCAACTTCGTCGACAAGGTGATCTTCAAGAACGAAGAAGGCCAGGGCATTGCCTACTACGTGGCAACCATCTTCGCCGAGCTGGTACTGGGTATTCTGGCCAGCGCGATCGTCATGTGGTTCTCGCGCAAACGCGAATTCCGCGCAGACGAAGCCGGTGCGCGTCTGGCTGGCACCAGCGCAATGATCGGCGCCCTGCAACGCCTGCGCGCCGAGCAGGGTCTGCCGGTGCACATGCCGGACACCCTGAACGCCTTTGGCATCAACGGTGGCATCAAACAGGGCTTCGCCCGCATGTTCATGAGCCACCCGCCGCTGGAAGAGCGTATCGACGCATTGCGTCGTCGCGGTTGATCAGACTGGCGTAAAAACAAGAAGGCCCGCAGTGATGCGGGCCTTTTTTTGCTTAGAGTAATGGGTTGTTTCCACTGGCCTGATTGCTGGCTTGCCAACGATGAGGCCGGAACAGCCAACACAAACTAACGAGGCGAAATACGGTAAACCCGCTCCTCTAGCCGCGTCACCCCGGCCTGCAGAAACTTCCCGCTCTCACTCAGCACATCCTGCTCTTCCAGCACCTGCACCTGCCAAGCACCGCCCAACAACCGCTGCACCTCATCATCCACCACTGCAAACGGCGGCCCGGGCATCTGCGCCTGATCGTAATCCAGCGTAATCAGCAACCCTTGCACTCCCTGCGGCAGGATCTGCTGAAGATGCGCCACATAGCGCTCACGCATCGGCGGCGGCAAGGCTATCAGCGCTGCCCGGTCGTACAGCGCCGTGCAATCAGCCACATCCTCTGCCGTGAGCGTGAAGACATCACCGCACCACAATTCAATGGAGTCGGCACGATAGATCTTGAACCCGTCTGTCTCGCTAACCTGCGGCTGTACATGTTGCTCACTGAAAAAGGCCTCAATGGCCTTTTCCGACAACTCAATCCCGAGCACCTGATGGCCACGCCCAGCTAACCACAGCAAATCCAGACTTTTCCCACACAACGGAACCAACACCCGCGCCTGCGCAGGAATCGGGAGGTCAGGCCAGTGCCGTTGTAGATGCGGGTTCACCTCAGGCAAATGAAAACCGATCTGGTCCGAAGCCCACTTCTTGTGCCAAAACTCAGGCTGCATGAATCCCCCTAAAAATTCGATCAAAAAGCGTTAAAACTTATATTAGATTTAGATCAATGATGTGGCTGAAGATGAGTCATCTTAACGCTCAGGAACCCATCATGTTTCCCAGCCTGTTTATTTCCCATGGTTCACCCATGCTTGCACTGGAGCCCGGCGCGAGTGGCCCGGCGCTAGCCCGACTGGCCGCTGAACTGCCCCGACCTAAATCTATCGTGATCGTCTCCGCACACTGGGAGAGCCACGAATTGCTGGTCAGCAGCCATCCGCAGCCCGAGACCTGGCATGACTTCGGCGGCTTCCCTCGGGCGTTGTTTGAAGTGCAGTACCCGGCACCGGGCAATCCGCAATTGGCTGTCGAGGTCGCCGAGTTGCTGAGCGCCAACGACCTGCCGGCACGCCTCGATCCGCAACGGCCGTTCGACCACGGCGTGTGGGTGCCGCTGTCGCTGATGTACCCGCAAGCTGACATTCCGGTGGTGCAGGTTTCGCTGCCGAGTCGCGGCGGTCCAGCGCTGCAAACCCGTGTTGGTCGTGCGTTGGCAGGCTTGCGTGAACAAGGGATTTTGTTGATCGGCTCGGGCAGCATCACCCACAACCTGCGCGAGCTGGACTGGCATGCCGGTCCGGAAAGCGTGGAGCCGTGGGCAAAAGACTTCCGTGACTGGGTGATCGAAAAGCTTGCGACCGATGATGAAGCGGCGCTGCATGACTACCGACAGCAGGCACCGAACGCGGTGCGCAGCCATCCGAGTGATGAGCACTTGTTGCCGTTGTACTTTGCCCGGGGTGCCGGGGGTGAATTCAGTGTGGCGCATAAGGGATTCACCATGGGTGCACTGGGTATGGATATTTACCGCTTCGGCTAAAGGCAAAATCAAAAGATCGCAGCCTTCAGCAGCTCCTACCCTGCGATCTTTTGATCTTTCAAACAGGCAAAAAAAATCCCCGAACCAGTCGGGGATTTTTTATGTTCGATCAATCAGCCCAAGGGCGGATCAATCTTCACGATAGCGACGCAGTTTCAGCTGCTTACCGGCAACGCGAGTGTCCTTCAGCTTGGTCAGGAGTTTGTCCAGACCATCTTCCGGCAGCTCAACGAGGCTGAAGCTGTCACGTACCTGAATGCGACCGATCGCTTCACGGGCCAGACCACCTTCGTTGAGGATGGCGCCCAGCAGGTTCTTGGCGGCGATACCGTCACGCGCACCCAGCGCGGTACGGCAACGAGCACGGCCTTCGCCCAAAGGCATTGGCGCACGACGCTCGCGGTCACCACGATCCGGACGATCACCGGTACGCTCAGGACGGTCGCCACGCGGTGCGTTGTTCGGCACCAGTGGACGTTCCTTCTCGATTGCAGCCAGGTTCAGCGCTTGACCGTTAGTGGCCTTGCGCAGCAGAGCAGCAGCCAGAGCACGCGGGGTGCAGCCGATATCAGCGGTCAGACGATCGAGCAGTTCACCGTGAGTCGATTCGGCATCAGCGACCAGCGGCGACAGGCTGTTGGTCAGTTTCTTGATGCGCGCATCGAGAACAGCCTGAGCGTCCGGCAGACGAACTTCAGCCACTTTCTGACCGGTTACACGCTCGATCACTTGCAGCATGCGGCGCTCACGCGGAGTCACCAGCAGCAGCGCACGACCTTCGCGACCGGCACGACCGGTACGGCCGATACGGTGAACGTAGGATTCCGGATCGTACGGCATGTCCACGTTGAAAACGTGGGTGATGCGCGGAACGTCCAGACCACGAGCAGCAACGTCGGTCGCAACAACGATGTCCAGACGGCCATCCTTGAGCGAGTCGATCACGCGCTCACGCTGGTTCTGGGCGATGTCACCGTTCAGCGCAGCGGCTTTGTAGCCTTTGGCGTCCAGGGCACTGGCCAGATCCAGAGTCGCTTGCTTGGTGCGCACGAACATGATCAGAGCGTCGAAGTCTTCCACTTCCAGCAAGCTGAGAACGGCCGAAGTCTTCTGGTCAGCGTGAACCAACAGGTGAGCCTGTTCGATCGCGGTAACGGTCTGGGTCTTGGTCTGGATCTTGACGTGTTGCGGATCGCGCAGGTGGCGTTCGGCAATGGCGCGGATCGACTGCGGCAGGGTAGCCGAGAACAGAACGGTCTGACGGGTCGCTGGCAGAGCCTTGAAGATGACTTCCAGGTCATCCATGAAGCCCAGCTTCAACATTTCGTCAGCTTCGTCGAGAACCAGGTGGTTCACGGTCGACAGCACTTTCTCGTCGCGACGCAGGTGGTCACACAGACGACCCGGGGTAGCGACAACGATCTGCGCGCCATTACGGATTGCTTTCAGTTGCGGGCCCATCGGCGCGCCGCCGTAAACGGCCACAACGGTGACGCCTGGCATTTGCTTGGCGTAGGTTTCAAAAGCGGTTGCTACTTGCAGCGCCAACTCTCGGGTTGGCGCCAGGATCAGGGCTTGCGGTTCGCGCTTGGCAGGATCGATGCGGTGCAGAATAGGCAGAGCGAACGCGGCGGTTTTACCGGTACCGGTTTGCGCCTGGCCAATCATGTCCTGGCCGGCCATGATGATCGGGATCGATTGCTGCTGAATCGCCGAAGGCTCTTCGTAGCCGGTCGCTGCGACGGCTGCAAGAATATTCGGGTTAAGATTAAAAGCGGCGAATCCGCCGGTTTCCTGGGTCATGGGTCTGCCTCTAAGTGCATCCGCAAAGACCCATGCTCCAAAGCTGCGCATGCCGTGTTGAGACTCAAGAGTCGCCCTGGCAGCTTTGTCGGCGGGGATTTGCGAAAACGTATGAATGAAAAAAAAGAATCGTCCGGGAAGAGCCCGCAATGCGAACGTGCAGCCGAAGCTGACTTCGGGGAATTGCGCTACCTAAACGCGGCCCTGTTAAAGGCCGGCGCGCACTATACCGGATTTCGCCCAAATAGGGAGCTTTTTTTATTGCCTGAATGCGTGTGTCACCGCTGTGTAACGGGGTTTTGCGGATAATCGTGCGAAGGTCTATTTTTCAAAGGCCCGGCCACGCAGGTGATGACGCTTAAACGATTCATCGATCTGCGGCATACCGTCGCTGCACCCGCCCTTCCCGCCCGAGGAGTTATCCATGAATCAGCCCTGCCCCGGCCGCGTCAGCCGTGAACGTCGTGGCCATGTCCACCTGATCGGCCTCGACCGAGCCGCCAAGCGCAATGCTTTCGACCTCGACCTGCTCAATGAGCTGAGCCTGGCGTATGGCGAGTTCGAGGCGGATAGCGAGGCGCGGGTGGCAGTGGTGTTCGGCCATGGCGAACACTTTACCGCCGGCCTGGATCTGGTCAATGCCAGCTCGGCACTTGCCCAAGGCTGGATAGTTCCGACCGGCGGTTGTGATCCGTGGGGTGTTTTCGTCGGCCCACGGGTGAGCAAACCGGTGATTGTCGCGGCACAGGGTTACTGCCTGACCATCGGCATCGAGCTGATGCTGGCCGCTGATATCAACCTTTGCGCGAGCAATACCCGGTTCGCCCAGATGGAAGTGCAGCGTGGGATCTTTCCTTTTGGCGGCGCGACTCTGCGCTTTCATCAGGTAGCCGGTTGGGGCAATGCCATGCGGTGGTTGCTGACCGGAGACGAATTCGATGCACACGATGCCTTGCACCTGGGATTGGTGCAGGAAGTGATGGCCAGCGAGGATCTGCTGCCCCGGGCAATTGAACTGGCCGAACGGATTGCGCAACAGGCGCCGTTAGGGGTGCAGGCGACGTTGATGTCGGCGCGCCAGGCGCGGTATGAAGGTGAGACGGCGGCAGCACAGGGCTTGCCGGCGCTGGTGAAGAAGTTGCTGGCCAGCGAGGATGCCAAGGAAGGTGTACGGTCGCTGGTTGAGCGGCGGCCCGGGGTCTTCAAAGGCATCTGATGAAACGCACCAAATCCTGTAGGAGCTGCCGCAGGTTGCGATCTTTTGACTTTGATTTTTTAAAAGAAGGATCGCAGCCTTCGGCAGCTCCTACTGCTCAAGTCGCGGGACGAATCGCCTTGATCAACGACTGCAACGAATACCCCAACTGCGGCGCCAGCGCTTCAGCCCGGGCAGTCAGCGCCTGCATGTCCAGCGCCTGATCCAGATCCGCTGGCACAATCAGAATCACGTTGCCCTCCTTCACCGGCAATTCCCAGTAATGCCGGTGATAGAGCCCGCGCAACAACGCCGCGCCCAACGGTTTGCCATCATCGGTAGCCCACTGGTTAATCACCAGCCAGCCGCCCGGATTCAAGCGTTTCTGACAGTCGCCGAGAAAACTCCAGGCCAGATGCCCGACACCGGGGCCGACGTCGGTGTAAAGGTCGACGAAGATCAGATCGGCAGGCTCGGCGCTCGGCAGCAATTCAAGGGCATCGCCGACGCGGATGTACAGGCGCGGATCGTCATCCAGGCCAAGATATTCGATGGCCAGACGCGGCACGTCCGGACGCAGTTCGATGGCTTCGACATCTTCCAGCGGCAGAAACTTGAGGCAAGCCTGAGTCAGCGTACCCGCGCCCAATCCGAGGAACAGCGCACTCTCCGGATGCTCGTGGCACAGCGCGCCAATCAGCATCGCCCGGGTGTAGTCGTATTCCAGCCAGCTCGGGTCGGCAGTGAACACGCAGCTCTGCTCGATCGCATCGCCGAACTCCAGAAAGCGGTAATCGGCCACCTCCAGCACGCGAATCACGCCGAACTCGTCCTGTACCTCGGCGAGCAATAGCTCGGCGCGCTCCTCAGTCATTTCGTCTCCTGATGGTCACCGGGCGCGGTGACGCGATGGCACCGCTATGGCACCGTGGCAAAGCGGCGATTGTCGGCGATGGGGCGGGAACAGGTCACGCACTAATTTGCTGATACCATGGCGTTCCGTGCGTAGAACCTTAGAGACCGTGATGAGCCAACCCTGGAGCCCTGACAGCTGGCGCGCCCTGCCGATCCAGCAACAACCCCAATACCCCGACGCCGCGCATCTGCGCCAGGTCGAGCAAACCCTGGCCAGTTATCCGCCGCTGGTGTTTGCCGGCGAAGCGCGGGAGCTGCGTCGTCAGTTTGCCGAGGTGACTCAAGGCCGGGCGTTCCTGCTGCAGGGCGGCGATTGCGCTGAAAGCTTCGCTGAATTCTCAGCAGCCAAGATTCGCGACACGTTTAAGGTGCTGCTGCAAATGGCCATCGTCATGACCTTTGCCGCCGGTTGCCCGGTGGTCAAGGTCGGGCGCATGGCCGGTCAATTCGCCAAGCCGCGTTCGGCCAACGACGAAACCATCGACGGCGTGACCCTGCCGGCCTACCGTGGCGACATCGTCAACGGCATCGGCTTCGACGAAAAGAGTCGCGTGCCGGATCCGGAGCGTCTGCTGCAGTCCTATCACCAGTCCACCGCGACCCTGAACCTGCTGCGCGCCTTCGCCCAGGGCGGTTTTGCCGACCTGCATCAGGTGCACAAGTGGAACCTCGATTTCATCGCCAACTCCGCGCTGGCCGAGAAATACAGCCACCTCGCCGATCGCATCGATGAAACCCTGGCCTTCATGCGCGCCTGCGGCATGGACAGCTCGCCGCAATTGCGCGAAACCAGTTTCTTCACCGCCCACGAAGCGCTGCTGCTCAACTACGAAGAAGCCTTCGTGCGCCGCGACAGCCTGACCAACGATTACTACGATTGCTCGGCGCACATGCTGTGGATCGGCGACCGCACCCGTCAGCTCGACGGTGCTCACGTCGAATTTCTGCGTGGGGTGAACAACCCGATCGGGGTGAAAGTCGGCCCTAGCATGAACCCCGATGATCTGATTCGTCTGATCGACGTGCTCAACCCGAGCAACGATCCGGGGCGTCTGAACCTCATCGCGCGAATGGGCACGAACAAGGTCGGCGATCATTTACCGGCGTTGATCCGCGCTGTGCAGCGTGAAGGCAAGCAGGTGCTGTGGAGTTCCGACCCGATGCACGGCAACACTATCAAGGCCAGCAGCGGCTACAAGACCCGCGACTTTGCGCAGATCCTTGGCGAAGTGAAGCAGTTCTTCCAGGTGCACGAAGCGGAAGGCAGTTACGCCGGCGGGATTCACATCGAGATGACCGGGCAGAATGTCACCGAGTGCATCGGGGGCGCACGGCCGATCACTGAAGATGGCTTGTCGGATCGCTATCACACCCACTGTGATCCGCGGATGAATGCCGATCAGTCGCTGGAATTGGCGTTCCTGATCGCCGAAACACTGAAGCAAGTCCGTCGCTAAACCGCGTCACCTCCTTCGCGAGCAAGCTCGCGAAGGTGTCTGCTCAGTCACCACCGATCTGAGCCAATGCCGCCCGCAACCGCCCCGCACTCTCACGCTTACAATTCAGCTGCACCCTCTCCAACCCCAGCCAGTCCGCCATGCGCCGCAAATTCACCGCCAGCGCCAGCATCCCCTCTTCATCCAGCCCTGATTCCTCTTCATGCACCGCATGCACCGCCAGCCGCCCCGCCGCCCGCTCGGCACGCAGATCCACCCGTGCGGCTATCCGCTCATTGTTCAAAAACGGCAGCACGTAATAGCCGTAAACCCGCTTGTCCTGCGGCGTGTAGATCTCCAGCCGATAGCGAAAATCAAACAACCGCTCGGTGCGACTGCGCTCCCAGATCAACGAATCGAACGGTGACAACAGCGCACTGGCCGGCACTTTGCGCGGGATTTTCGGCTTCGGCAGGCAATAGGCGATTTGCCGCCAATCAGCGACTTCGCAGGACTGCAATTGTCCGGCCTCAACCAACTCGGCCAGACGCGGACGCGCATCAGCCGGATTCAGACGAAAGTAATCACGCAGATCCTTTTCAGTGCCTACGCCCAGCGCCTGCGCCGCATGCAGTAATAACCCGCGCTGAGCCTCAGCCTCATCAGGCAAAGGCTGCTGCAGGATCGCCGAAGGAATCACCCGCTCAGGCAAATCATACAAACGCTCAAAGCCCCGTCGCCCGGCCACCGTCACTTCACCAGCGGCGAACAACCATTCCAGCGCATGCTTTTCCGCACTCCAGTCCCACCACTGTCCGGGCTTGTCTTCACGGGTCGACAAACTGCCTGCGCCCAATGCCCCACGCTCTTGGACCGCATTCAGAACCCGGCGAATGACATCCTGCTGCTCAAGACCAAACTTCGCCAGTTGCTGATAGATGTCCTTACCTTGCCTGGCCCGCTGCATGCGCCAACCCAGCAACGGATACATCGACAGCGGTAGTAACGACGCCTCATGCCCCCAGTATTCAAAAAGCGTACGACGACGCCCCGAACTCCAGGCGGCCTGGTCGAGCAAGTCAGAAGAATAGGAACCCAGACGGGAAAACAGCGGCAGGTAGTGCGAGCGCACCACGGCGTTGACGGAATCGATTTGCAGCAGGCCCAGCCGTTCGATCAGCCGGTTGACGTGCGGCGCCTTGACGGTCGGCGGCTGGCGCCCGTTGAACCCTTGGGCAGCCAGCACCAGACGTCGCGCCTGTTTAAGGGAAAAGGACAGTGTCGCGGGCATGAGCATCTCCTTGTCTGCTCGCAACCTACCTCAGTCCAGAAGTGTTTGTGTAGCAATGGCCTCATCATTTATGCATCGGATCGTCCCAGAACGGCCGCACTGACTCGTGCTCGACGTCGGCACGACTGACCCCGATGTCTTTCAGCGCTTCGTCGCTCAGACTGGCAAGCAACTCTCGTTCACGGTGCAGTTCGTACCAGCGGCTAAACTTGTGCAGCAGGTCCGAAACCATATGGCCATGGCCGGAAAACGCTTCTTCACCTACAGACTCTCTTTGACCTTTCATCGTCTTGACCTCCGTTGTGGATGGCTCAAGTCTCGCGCCGGCGCTAAGATCAATCCAACGAATGTTTCTGATGGCATGCATCACGGAGATTCATCAATTGTCGGCCTACCCCAGTATCGATACCGATGTACTGCGCACCTTTGTCGCAATTGCCGATCAGGGCGGTTTCACCCGCGCTGGAGAGATGGTCAACCGCACGCAATCGGCGGTGAGCATGCAGATGAAACGTCTGGAAGAAGACGTGCTGCAGCGCCAGTTGTTCGAGCGTGACGGCCGGCAGGTTCGCCTGACCGCCGAAGGCCAGGTGCTGCTCGGTTACGCGCGGCGCATCCTCAAGCTGCACAGCGAAGTGTTCAACACTCTGCGCGAGCCGCACATGGTCGGCACCGTGCGCATCGGCACGCCGGATGATTACGTGATGCGTTTTCTGCCAGGGATCCTGTCGCGATTTGCGCAGTTCTATCCGCTGATCCAGATCGAAGTGCATTGCGAATCGACCAAACAGTTGTTGCAGCGCACCGATCTTGATCTGTCGATCGTCACCCGCGAACCCGGTAACGAGATCGGCCAGTTACTGCGCAAAGAACGGTTTGTCTGGGCTGAAGCGCAAAACTTCAGCGCCCATGAGCAGACGCCGCTGCCGCTAGCGATGTTCAACAGTGATTGTTTCTGCCGCTTGTGGGCCTGCAATGCGCTGGACGCAATGGGTCGCGATTACCGCATCGCCTACAACAGCACCAGTCTGTCGGCGCTGATGGCGGTGGTGAGCGCGGGTCTGGCGATCACCGCGCAACTGGAAAGCCTGATCACCCCGGACATGCGCATTCTGGGAGCCAACGAGGATCTGCCGCTGTTGCCCGAGGCCAGCATCATGCTCATCCGCAACTTGAACAATCCGTCGCCGATCACTGAATGCCTCGCCGAGCACATCGTCGAAGGCTTCAAACTTTAAAGGCAAGCATCACCGCGCACAGCACCAGAAACCCGCAGAACAGCCCACGCAGGAGTTTTTCCGGCATCGCGTGGGCAACTTTCACGCCCCAACTGATGCTGGCCAGACCGCCGATGGCCAGCGGCAGACCAATCATCCAGTCCACTTCGTGGTGCACCGCGTAGGTCACCAGCGTCACGCCTGTGCTCGGCAGTGCCAGCGCCAGCGACAAGCCTTGGGCGACCACCTGAGTAGTGCCGAACAGGCTGGTGAGTACGGGCGTCGCCACGACTGCCCCGCCGACACCAAACAACCCGCCCATGGTCCCGGACGCCGCACCGAGTACACCCAGCCACGGCCAGGAATAACGCATCTCGGACGTTGGCGCCGGGCGCTTGCCGAACATCTTCAGCAAGTTATAGGCGGACAATACGACCAGGAACGCGACAAACCCGATACGCATGGTTTGCGCATCGATGCCCACGGCCCAGATCGAACCGATCCACGCGAAGCAGAACCCCATCACCGCCAGCGGCAACGCATGACGCAGTTCGATGCGATTGCGCTGGTGATAACGCCACAGCGCCAGCATCACGTTCGGCACCACCATCACCAGCGCTGTGCCTTGAGCGATCTGCTGATCAAGGCCGAACCAGACGCCGAGCAATGGAATCGCGATCAAGCCACCGCCGATGCCGAAGATGCCACCGAGCGTGCCGAGGGCGGCGCCGAACAGCAGGTACAACAAAAACTCCATCACAGTCGAATTCCTCTTACGTCAGGCGAAACATCCTACGCAGTCGCGGCTGGCGGGGAAACGCATAGCAACGCACAATGGCTATGCCGAATTCGCACAAGCATTGAACCGACATGAATCCCAACCAATTGACCGATCAACTCGGATTGTTTCTCGATGTGCTGGAGAGTGGCAGCTTTTCCGCCGCCTCACGCCGTCATCCGCTGACGCCGTCGGCGGTTGCCCGGCGCATCGATAGCCTGGAAAGCGCGGTGGGCAGCCAGTTGTTCATTCGCAGCACGCATGCCGTACGCGCCACGCCGGCAGGTCTGGCCTTTGCCGAACGGGCGCGGCGGATCGTTGCCGAACTGCAACTGGCCCGCGCCGAAGCGGTGTCGCTGAGCAGTGCGCCGGAAGGTTTGATTCGCATCGATGCGCCGGCTGCATTCGGGCGCCGACACTTGGCACCGGTGATTGCCGACTTTCTGGTGTTGTATCCGGGGCTCGACGTGCAGTTGCACCTGATCGACAGTTTCGTCGACATGCACGGCTCGAATCTGGGCAAAGTCGATCTGGTGCTGCGTGCCGGACAAATGGCCGATACCCGACTGGTCGCCACCCCGTTGGCGAGCATGGTGCGCATCGCTTGCGCCAGTCCCGACTACCTCAAGCGTCGCGGTGTACCGAATCATCCTGCGCAGTTGAGCGAACATGACGGTCTGGATTGGGACGGTCTCGCCCCACCCTTTGCGTGGCGTTTCGAACAGGACGGGCAGATGCAATTACACCGCCCGGCGCGCATCCGCATGAGCGCCAATAACGCCGAGGCTCTGGTGTGCGGTGCATTGGCGGGGCTGGGCATCGCGCACCTGCCAACCTGGTTGGCCAGCGAATACCTGCTGCGCGGCGAATTGTTGCCGCTGTTTTGTGAAAATGGCCTGCCACGACCCGAATCCACCGGCATCTACGCCTTGCGGATGGAGCAGCAGACCCACTCGCGCAGCCGTTTATTGCTGGAGTATCTCAAGACCCGCTTCAGCCCGGTGCCACCCTGGGATCTGGCGCTGCAACGGGACTTGGGCCGGCACTAGGTTTCAGAGAATTATCTGGCGCATTAAAGATTCGAGCGCTAGATTCATGAGCATCATTGATCAAGGTTTACACATGAGCACCGAACGCAACACCCCAGACCACTGCGAAGACCTGTTGCTGGATAATCAGGCCTGCTTCGCATTGCATTCCACTTCGCTGATGCTGACCAAGGTCTACAAGCCGCTTTTGCAAGCGCTGGGCCTGACCTATCCGCAGTATCTGGCGATGATGGTGTTGTGGGAGAAGGATGGTTTGACGGTGGGAGAAATCAGCACGCGACTGTTGACTGATCCCGGCTCCCTAACGCCGTTGCTCAAACGTCTGGAAGGTGAAGGCTTGTTGAGCCGGACCCGCAGTCGTGAGGATGAGCGCGTGGTGATTGTTGAATTGACTGCGAAAGGCCGAGCACTCAAGGAAAAGGCCAAAACCGTTCCGCAATGCATTCTCGGTGCCAGCGGCTTTACCCTTGAGCGCCTGCAAAATCTGCAGGCTGAGCTGCAAGTGCTGCGCAGTCATCTGCAAGACAGCCTTATCTAGAACCCAAGGGATCTCTTTTTCTACCGAGATTTTGCCCGACCTGAACATTTTTTGCTGTCGGCTTTTGACCCTTCAACCTCTCTAGATCAATACATCCAGCGCGCTGAATCCCTCCACTTCGGCGCGCTCCTTCACTTTCCTTAAAAAATTATATTGCGCACTAAATATTTGCGGACTATATTCACCTCGAACTTACTTAGCGCGCAAACAGTTAGCGCAATCAATGACACTAAACGAGGCCCACACCATGCAAACTCTCTACACCGCAATCGCAACCTCCACCGGCGGCCGTGACGGTCGTGCGATCTCCAGTGACAACGTCCTCGACGTCAAACTCGCCACCCCGAAAGAACTCGGTGGTGCTGGCGGCGCAGCGACCAACCCTGAGCAACTGTTTGCTGCCGGTTATTCGGCCTGCTTCATCGGCGCGCTGAAATTCGTAGCCAGCCAGACCAAGCGCAAAATCCCGGACGACGCGGCGATCACCGCTCACGTTGGTATCGGCCAGATCCCTGGTGGTTTCGGTCTGGACATCGACCTGCACATCAGCCTGCCAGGTCTTGAACAAGCCGACGCGCAAAGCCTGGTCGACGCTGCCCACCAGGTCTGCCCGTACTCCAACGCCACCCGTGGCAATGTCGATGTACGTCTGCACGTCACCGTGTAAATAAAGCAAAAAATCGCAGGCACAAAAAAGCCCGACTCAATGGTCGGGCTTTTTCTTTCCGCAAAAAGCAGTGCTTATTTGGCACGGCCTTTGTAGGAACCGCCTTCGCGGGTGTCGATTTCGATCTTGTCACCGATTTCGATGAAGTCAGCAACTTGCAGCTCGGTACCGTTGCTCAGCTTGGCTGGCTTCATGACCTTGCCGGAAGTGTCGCCGCGAGCCGAACCTTCGGTGTAGTCAACTACGCGCACGATGGTGGTCGGCAGCTCTACGGAAACCAGACGTTCTTCGAAGAAGATCGCTTCGCAAACATCGGTCATGCCTTCTTCAACGAAAGGCAGAACAGCTTCGATGTCTTCAGCGTTCAGCTCGTACATGGTGTAGTCAGTGGTGTCCATGAACGTGTAGGTGTCGCCGCTGATGAAGGACAGGGTCGCTTCTTTGCGGTCGAGGATTACGTCGTCCAGTTTGTCGTCGGCGCTGTAAACGATCTCGGTCTTGTAACCGGTCAGCAGGTTTTTCAGCTTGGTCTTCATGATCGCGCTGTTACGGCCCGACTTGGTGAATTCAGCTTTCTGAACCAGCCAAGGATCGTTTTCGAGACGGATCACGGTACCGGGTTTCAGTTCTTTACCAGTTTTCATTGCGAATATCCGAATTTGGATGGGATTTACAAAAATCTAGGCCGCGTATCATATCCAATTTAGGTAAAACTGTACCAGCGCCGCGGCAAGATCGGCTTGCAAGCCCTGTTCCAGACACCATGCTTCTGCATTTTTCTGCAGTTGCGGCCAGTGCTTTCGGGCCGCTAGCCAGTGCTCGCCGATCGGCTGGCCGGCACTCCAGGCGCGCCACAGACCGTTCATCGCCTCGGCAGCAGCCGGTGAAAGTCCCTTTGTATAGAGCGCGAGGAAGGCATCGAGCTTGTCCAGATGAATGTCTTCGTCCTGCTGATAGATGTGCCAGAGCATCGGCCGCCCGGCCCACTGCGCCCGGACAAACGAATCCTCGCCGCGCACCGCGTTGAAATCGCAACACCAGAGCAAATGATCGTACTGATCCTGACGGACGAACGGCAACACCTGCACGGTCAGCGCCTGACGGATATGGATCGCCCCGACAGAGAGGGTCTCAACACCGAGCCATCGCGCGACGTCGCCGAGAATCCGCCCTTCCGGCACCAGCAACTGAGTCGGTGTGGCGTCTGCTGCCAACACGTCCAGCCAACTGGCCAGCCCGGCGTTCTCGTAGGCAAACAGGGAAATCAACTGGGCGTCAGGCGCGCGTTCAATCCCCAGACCTTGCAGGAATTGTCGCTGCGCTGCGGCATCCCGTTGAAACTGCTGACGCTGTGCAAGCAATCCTCGTTCACGCAGCAGCCCACCGGTGCCTGGCTGGAAGCCCGGAAAGAAGAAGATTTTCTGCACCGATTTGTACTTCACCGACGGCAGGCCGTGGCAGCCGGTGACCCAGTCTTCGGCACTCAAATAGTCGAGGTTCATCCATAGCGGCGGCTTTTCGCGCTCGGCCATGGCGTCCATGTAAGCACTCGGCAGTTGGCAGGCAAACGCGGCAATCACCACGTCGGCGGCGTCAGCATGGAGCCACTCGCTCGGCCAGTGGCGTACCTCGACGCCCTGCTGCCATTGCTGCGCTGCGCTGACGTCGATTTCCGGACAAATGCGCTCGAACGCGCGCAGATCATCGACCCACAGCCGCACCGTCAGCGAATGCTCGGCGACCAGTTGCCGGGCCAGACGCCAGGTCACGCCGATGTCGCCATAGTTGTCGACCACAGTGCAAAAAATATCCCAGCGGGTTTTCAGTGGCGGCATTCAAGACTCCCCGTTGGCAAAAGCAGCGATTGTCCGCATAAATGACGTCGTGCAGAAGAGCCGACGGCGATTAATCTTCGTGCGACAATCGCCACTTGCCCGTACCCATCCGCCAGGAGGCAGCCATGCCCTACCGTCCTAACCCGCGTCGCCCCTTGCCTGTTCAGCTTAGCGCGTTGCATTTGACCGGCAGCATTGCCCTGGGCATGTGGCTGGGCTTCCTCGCGATTGCGCTGACATGCTGGCTACTCTCGCGTTTTATGTTCAACGAACAACTCGCGCCGGTTGCCCAGGCGGTGCAGCAACTGGCCAATCCGCCAGCAGTGCAAGCCGTTCCGGAGATACCGCCGCAGAGCCCTCTGTTCGATCAGTACGAAGAAAACCTGCGCAAGAACGAGCAGCAGAATCGTCTGGATCAGGCGCGTAGCAGCAACCGCAATCAGTCGAACCCGAAATGCCAGTTCTGGCTGCAACAGGACCAAACCGCGCCAAGCGAAAAGAGCCGCGCCAACGTTTTACAATTCTGCGATTGATCATGAACAAGCACAGCGTCCACCAATTGATTCTCGACAAATTGCGCATCGACCTCGATATCGCCGAACGTGCGGCACAAACCGCTTACGAAACCGCGACCCACGAAGAGAACATCGCCGAAAACAAGTACGACACCCTTGGGCTGGAAGCTTCGTATCTGGCGGCCGGGCAAGCGAAACGCGTCGAGGAAATTCGTCAGTCGCTGGCGCTGTGCCAGAACCTGACACTGCGTGCCTATGACGAAAACCGAGGAATTGAGGTCGGCGCCCTGCTCGGCCTGGAAGACGAAAAGGGTCGTGAGCAATGGCTGTTTCTGGCGCCGGATGCGGCGGGCTTGAAGGTCGACGTGGTCGGCCAGCCGATTACCGTCATCACCCCGCGCTCGCCGCTGGGCAAAAGTCTGCTGGGCAAGTTCGAAGGTGATGAGGTGGAGATTCTGGTGGCGGGCACCCGGCAACAGTTTGCTGTCACCGAGGTGCTCTGAAGCAGGGACTTAGTGGACTGGCAGTTCGACGCCGTCGAACAGTTCTTCCAGCTCTTGCTTGTTGTGGCACTGAATGGCTTTGGCCATCACTTCGCGGGTCAGGTGCGGCGCGAACTTCTCAATGAAGTCGCACATGAAACCACGCAGGAAGGTGCCACGACGGAAACCGATCTTGGTGATGCTCGATTCGAACAGCTCGCTGGCATCCAGCACCACCAGATCGTTGTCGAGTTTGGTATCGACGGCCATTTTCGCCACGATGCCCACACCCAGACCCAAGCGCACATAGGTTTTGATCACGTCGGCGTCGGCAGCGGTGAACACCACTTTCGGCGTCAGGCCACGGTGGCTGAATGCTTCGTCGAGTTTCGAGCGGCCGGTGAAACCGAACACGTAAGTCACGATCGGGTATTCGGCCAGAGCTTCGAGGGTCAGCTTCGGCAGCTTGGTCAGCGGGTGGCCCTGGGGCACAACCACGCAGCGGTTCCAGCGGTAGCACGGCATCATCACCAGATCGCCGAACAGCTCAAGCGCTTCGGTGGCGATGGCGAAATCGACGGTGCCGTCAGCGGCCATTTCGGCGATCTGCATCGGCGAACCCTGGTGCATGTGCAGCGCCACGTCAGGGTATTGCTTGATGAAATTGCTGATCACCGGCGGCAACGCATAACGCGCCTGGGTGTGAGTCGTGGCAATCGACAGCGTACCTTTCTTCTCGTTGGAGAATTCCTGGGCGATCTGCTTGATGCTTTCGACCTTGCGCAGAATCTCACCGGCAGTGGTGATGATGCGCTCGCCGGCTGGCGTGACGCGGGTCAGGTGCTTGCCGCTGCGGGCAAACACTTCAACGCCGAGCTCATCTTCCAACAGACGGATTTGTTTACTGATGCCCGGTTGCGAGGTGTAAAGGCTTTGGGCTGTAGCGGAAACGTTGAGGTCGTGGTGCGCCACTTCCCAGATGTAGCGCAATTGTTGAAGCTTCATATGTATCCCTCAAAGCAGGTAGACGCCACGGGCATCAGCGACGGTATATAACTATATTAATGGTTTGAAGAATAAATCTAGAACTTTTTTGTCAAAGCGCCATTATTCCTGCCTCAGCGATCCTCCCGGCGCCGACGCTCCACCAGCGGCACCAGATAAACCGGCACCTTGGCCAATTGCAGTACCCGCGCCGCCGTGCGCCCCAAGGGTGTTTCCGCGCCTACCCCGTGGCTGTGACTTCCTACGATCAGCAAATCGACAGAGAGTTTCTGCGCCTGGTCGAGAATCACCTGCGAAGGATCGCCCTGTAGCACGCGCACCGCGCAAATCCGCTGCAGATCCTGCTCGCCCTCCTCGCCCAGTTCTTCACGAAAACTGTCGAGCACCCGCTGCTCGATATTGGCGATGACAGTTTTCAGACCCTGGCTGTGGAATTCGTTCAACGCCTGCTCGTCGAGATAACTCTGCAACACAGATTCGGCAAACAGCCCCATTGGTTCCACCGCATGCACTACATATAAGTCGGCATCGAACGTTCGCGCCAAGGCCAGGGCATGCTGCATCACAAACGGCGCGTACAGACCGAGGTCAGTGGCATACAGCATCGAACGAATCATATGACCTCCTCGCAAGCCAACATGGCGGAGATTTGATTCAGCTTAGCAGTGCCTTGGCGAGTACGACGTGTGACGCAACGTCTTGAAGCACAGGGCCTTTAGATCGATGGTTCGTTGCTGATGCCGTGTGGCACATGGCCGGTTGCAACCACTTCGCGGGCAAGCTCGCAGTGGCCGGCCTGATCGTCAAAGAACACGTCGGCGGCAAACGCTTCGAGAAACGCCGATTTGGTCAGGCCGCCGAGAAACAGGGATTCATCGAGACGGATATCCCACTCGCGCAGCGTGCGGATGACTCGTTCATGGGCCGGAGCCGAACGAGCGGTCACCAGCGCGGTACGGATCGGGCAGTCATCGTCGGGGAATTCGCGTTGCAGCAGATTGAGCGCCGCCAGGAAGCCCTTGAATGGCCCACCGCGCAATGGCTCACGCGCCGATTCGCGCTCCTTGGCCTGGAACGCTTCCAACCCGCCTGACTGATAGACGCGCTCCGACTCGTCGGAAAAGATCACCGCGTCACCGTCGAAGGCGATGCGCAGTTCGTCGCTGGCCGCACGGCTGGCGCCCCCGGACAAAATGGTCGCGGCGGCGAAGCCGGCATCCAGCGCCGCGCGAACGTCCTCGGCATGGGTGGAGAGAAACAGGTCGCAACCAAACGCCTTCAGATAGGGATAAGGACTGCGCCCGCCGACAAACGCCGCGCGGGAAATCGCCAGGCCGTAATGATGAATCGAATTGAACACGCGCAACCCGGTGTCGGCGCTGTTGCGTGACACCAGAATCACCTCGACCCGCGCGCGGCCGAGGCGACTGTTCAGGCTCAAGAGTTTTTCCACCAGTGGAAAGGCGTCACCGGGCGCGAGGATCTCGTCTTCGTGCTCGATCTGGTATTGCCGGTAGGCTTCGACGCCGCTCGACAGGTAGACCTTGTGGCTCTCGCTCAGGTCGAACAAGGCGCGCGACGAAATCGCCAGCACCAGTTTGTCATCGATGTTCTTGGCCATGCCTTCCCCCGCCCCCACAACAAAAAACCGACTTAAACGTTACGTCGGTCGATAAAACTCAAATTGCGATACAGCGCCTCGATGCGCGGCAGCTCACAGCCTGCCTCTCTCGCCGCCACCAGTGGTCGGGCATAAATCGCCTCCAGCTCCAGCGGTCGCTTATGCAGAAAGTCGTGGTACATGCTCGGCCAGTAGTCGGGCATTTTCTCGGTCATCATGAACAGGTACTCGGCATAACCGGGCAGGATCTCGTGACCGCAAGCCCGCGCGCCCTGCACCACTTCGGCCATAAGCGCCTGGATCAATGCGCGACTGTCGTCGTCGGCCATCAGTGGCGTAGTGCTGGCGCCGAGTAACACCGAGAGACCGTTGTAGGGAATATTCCAGACCAGTTTCTGCCAGCGTGCCTGATGTAGATTGGGCATTGCCTGGGAGTCGATACCCGCGGCACGGAACAGTCCGGCGCCCTCTTCGACCAACGCCATGCGCGCCGCGTCATCGACTGCCGGGCCGCTGTGATAACCGACGTTTACTGCGCCGAGGGCTTGGTGGGTAATCTGCCCGGGCCCGTCGCGATGCACGCAGACCAGGCACAGACCACCCAACACATGCAGGGACTCAGGCAACAACTCACGCAGACTGTCCTCGACGTCCAGACCATTTTGCAGCACCAGCACTTTCGCATCGGGCCTGGCCGCTTGAATGATCGCCGGAGCGAGGCCTACCGAACTGGTGGTCTTGGCACCGACCAGCAGCCAGTCGCACTTGGGCATGTCTTCAGCAGCAGAATAGGCCTGCACCGGATTCAGCATCAGCTTGCCGTGCACCGCGCTGTCCACCTGCAAGCCGCGCTCGGCCACAGCCGAAAACTCACTGCGCAACAGAAAGTGCACATCGAATCCGGCGCGTGCCAGCATCAATCCGTAGAACCCGCCGATGGCGCCAGTACCGATGATCCCCACTAGCGGTTTGTTGATTGTTCCCATTTATGGCAATTCCTCTGCAATTCGACCCAGCGCCTGCGCCAGCGAAGCGTTCAGCTCTTCGGCCGTAAGGCGCGTATGCAATGCCCCAAAGAACTCACCGTCGCGCACCACAAACAGCGCCGGCAAATGAAAGACCTGGTAACGCTCCACCAGCCCGCCGTTGTCACTGGCGTCGATCCAGCACAGCCGATCCACCGCCAAGTCGAAACCGGGCAATACCTCACGGGCATAGCGGCAACTGGCGCAGCCGACGCTGGTGAAAATCACCAGAGAAACGCCACTCATCGCCAGCAGCCGCTGGTCGGCGTCGAAATCGGTCAGTTCGGATTCGACCACTATACTGGGGGAAACAATGTCAAATGGCCGACACAGGGAGTCTGTGCTCATGGGACGTTTCATTCCTCATCCGGACGAAGTGCCGGTTGAATTAACCTTACTCAAGCCTGAGTGTATTTCCAGGCAACGGCTGCACACTATCAGCCTCGGCGGGATCGCTTGCAATTACCACCGTGCCTGGCGCCACGGTACGGCCCTGCAAGTGCGCATGCCGACGCTCAATGCCGACATCTGTTTTCCGGGGTACGTGGCGTGGTGTTTGCGCCGCAAAAAAGGCTATCTGCTGGGTATCGCCTTCACCGACGAACAAACGCTGTTCAGCGCGCGAATGGGTGAGCAGGTGTGTCAGATCGAACGCTACTGCCGCATGAACGACACCCACGACGACCTGCAGGATATTCAGGCGCTGGCCCTGCAATGGGTCGAACAGCACGCCGACGAGTTCTCCCAGGACAGCGTTCGCAAGGCTTTTGCCCAGCCAGTGCTGGATTAAAGCGGCGTTTGCCCATTGTCGAGCAGCGCCTGACGCGCTAAGGTTCCGTTCCCCCGACGCGCTAAAATCTGCTGTGCTCCGCCGCGCGGGGATCGCTGGCGGCCGGCACCCGTGACCTGACGAGTAAACGATGGCTGATTTACCGATCAACGACCTAAACGTCGCCTCTAACGAGACCCTGATCACTCCCGATCAGCTCAAGCGTGATATTCCTCTGAGCGACGCTGCCCTGCGCACCGTCACCAAGGGCCGCGAAGTCATTCGCAACATTCTTGATGGCACCGACCACCGTCTGTTCGTAGTGATCGGTCCGTGCTCGATCCACGACATCAAGGCTGCCCACGAATACGCCGAGCGCCTGAAGGTGCTGGCTGCGGAAGTCTCCGATACCTTGTATCTGGTCATGCGCGTGTATTTCGAAAAGCCGCGCACCACTGTCGGCTGGAAAGGTCTGATCAACGATCCGTATCTGGACGACTCCTTCAAAATTCAGGACGGTCTGCACATCGGTCGCCAGTTGCTGCTGGACCTGGCGGAAAAAGGCCTGCCGACCGCTACCGAAGCCCTCGACCCGATCTCCCCGCAGTATCTGCAGGACCTGATCAGCTGGTCGGCTATCGGCGCGCGCACCACCGAATCCCAGACTCACCGTGAGATGGCTTCCGGCCTGTCCTCGGCAGTCGGTTTCAAGAACGGCACCGATGGCGGTCTGACTGTGGCGATCAACGCCTTGCAGTCGGTTTCCAGCCCGCACCGTTTCCTCGGCATCAACCAGGAAGGTGGCGTGTCGATCGTCACCACCAAAGGCAACGCCTACGGTCACGTAGTGCTGCGCGGTGGCAATGGCAAGCCGAACTACGATTCGGTCAGCGTTGCCCTGTGCGAGCAGGCGTTGAACAAGGCGAAGATCAAGCCGAACATCATGGTCGATTGCAGCCACGCCAACTCCAACAAGGACCCGGCCCTGCAACCGCTGGTGATGGAGAACGTCGCCAACCAGATCCTCGAAGGCAACCAGTCGATCATCGGCCTGATGGTCGAGAGCCACTTGAACTGGGGCTGCCAGGCGATTCCAAAAGACCTCGCCGATCTGCAATACGGCGTGTCGATCACCGATGCTTGCATCGACTGGTCCGCCACCGAAAACACCTTGCGCAGCATGCACGCCAAGCTCAAGGATGTTCTGCCAAAACGCCAGCGCAGTTGATACGCGGTTTACAGGCATAAAAAAACGCCGGGCATTGCCCGGCGTTTTTGTGTGTGGCGTATGGCTCAGATCTTCGCGGCGCGACGCTGATGACGCTCCATGTAGCGCTCGACGTAGGAGCACGATGGAATCACCGTGTAGCCCATTTCTTCGGCGTATTGCAGCGCGCTTTCGGTCAGCGCTGCGGCAATACCACGGCCGCGCAGGGCGTTGGGCACAAACGTGCGATAGATGTCCAGGGTCTGTTTCCCCAGATCCATATAGGTCAGGTAGGCACGATGACCGTCCACATTGGTCTCGAACTGATGACCAGCCTGGTCATGGTGGATGGACAACGCCTCGCTCATCACTACTCCTCGCGGGTCTTGAATTCTGACCCCTACCTTACCGATGTTTTTCCGGCGAAGGAACATCTACGCCACCCCGTGCCTGTCGGACACCGAGAAGAGACACACCGATCTCGCACAACCGAGCACGTAATAAATAGTAGGCACCATTGGCGAAATTGCTCAAGGTGCGCTCGTCATCACGCTCAAAGACCGGGGTTGCTCCGATGGACGCAGGGTGGCTGGGGGAGAAGATCTCCCCGGCCGACTACCTGAACATTGCCGGATGTTGAGACTTAAGACGTGCGACCTTTTTTAAAGTCACCTCAACATGGACAAAGATAAGCGAAGCAGCACACAAATCCGGAACAAAAGTATGGACGAAGTCATATAGACAGACTTTAGCCACTACCTGCAATACAGCACGAGACACCGGGAACTTTTTCTCAATAACTCGCTCTGCGCGGGGCTTGCAGCTGGATACTTTTTAAACAGCTCAGTTAAAAGTTGCTCGAAAAAGAATCAACGCCTACAATTTTTTTTGCTTCTTGCCTTACGTCAGTTTACTTACTACAAGTAATGGGTAGTATGTACGCCGGCTATTTCCTCAATCGGAGGAGACAGCCACTTAATTGAAAGTCCTTGAAGGGGAACACGATGAACAACGTTCTGAAATTCTCTGCTCTGGCTCTGGCCGCAGTTCTGGCTACCGGTTGCAGCAGCGCATCGAAAGAAACCGAAGCACGTCTGACCGCTACTGAAGACGCAGCTGCTCGCTCCCAGGCTCGTGCAGACGAAGCTTACCGTAAAGCTGATGAAGCTCTGGCTGCTGCTCAAAAAGCACAACAGACTGCTGACGAAGCTAACGAGCGTGCTCTGCGCATGCTGGACAAAGCTAGCCGCAAGTAATAATCCCTCGGGATTGTTATCAAGCCGACCCATTTTTTGGGTCGGCTTTTTTGTGCCCGACGCTTTTGTCCGGGCATAAAAAAACCCGCCGATGCTGACATCGGCGGGTTTTGTTTTTCAGCTTACTGTTGCAGGTCGATCGGCGCAGTCGAAACAATCGGTGCCGAAGTACTCGGCGTACCGATTTCCGTCGGCAGGCCGTCTTCGGCCGCGACCACATCACGTACCACATCCCAGTTCATGCGCAGGTTGTTGGTGACGTCTTCACGCTTGAGCATCGCGTTGATCACCGCGGTGTGCTTGTCGACCACCGACGGGTTGCCCTTGTCGTCGATCGGCGTGTGCGCTTCCAGATAGACCTTGCCACCACTGCGACCGAACTTGTACGCATCGTTGATGATACGCACCGAGGTACCGACCGGGACCATGCCGGCCATCTCCAGCACGTTGTTGTTGAACATGCGGAAACAGCCATGGCTGGTGCGCATACCGATACCGAACTTCTTGTTCGAACCGTGAATCAGGTAGCCCGGAGTACCCAGGGTGAACTTGAACGGCCCCAGAGGATTGTCTGGACCTGCCGGCACCACGTTTGGCAGCGGATCACCATCAGCGGCGTGTTCGGCCTTGATCGACGCTGGAGGCGTCCAGGTAGGGTTCGGTGTCTTCGCCGTGATCGAGGTGTGCGCGATGGGCGAACCCCAGCCCTCACGACCGATACCCAGCGGGAAGGTGTACACCACGTTCCGGCCTTTCGGGAAGTAGTAGAGACGGTATTCGGCAAGGTTGATGACGATGCCTTCACGCGGGCCTGGCGGCAGAATGAAACGCGTCGGCAGGACGATTTCGGTACCGGCACCCGGCAACCAGGCATCGACGCCCGGGTTGGCCGCAACCATTTCCGAATAACCCAGATCGTAGGTTGTGCCCAGATCGGCGAAAGTGTCTTCGTACTTGGCTTTGATCACCTGCACCTGGCCGATGATGTCCTCACCGGGAGGGGGCAGGGGAAGCTCCAATGCAGCAACGGGACCGGCCACACACAGGGCGGCAAGTGACAGGCAGCGGGTGACGGCAGGAAAGCGCGGCAACATCCGGAAAATCCTTCGCATGATCAACAAGGGTATAAGTGCGCGATTGTACACCGCGCCTCGGGAATTCGGGGAGATGCGCCGATAGACCGTGCAAAGCGGCCTGAATGGCTTTAAAGCTCGAAGCGCAACTCAGGCCAGATCGGCGAAGTGCCGCGCTTCTGCGACTCCAGGATTGCCCGGCACAGCGAACACAGACGCTGGTCCTGGAACACCCGGCGATCCACGCTCGACCAGCGCGGCTGTGCCGGCAGCAGACTGCCGCACAGGGTGCGATCGGCCGAGCCGCCCAATTCGAGTTGACGGGTCACCAGATGCACCCGCACTTCCTGGCAGGCGAACAGATCCAACTGCTCGTCAGGCTCGATCAGTTGGTAGGCAAACAGGGACCAGGCAGAACGCGGCATTGGGGGCTCCAAATAAGGGGGCGCCACATTAGCCGAAAGCCTGCCGCTAGAAAAGCCTCATAACAGGGGTTTTAGCGTAGGCCAGACATTTTCCAGCAACTTGCCCTGAGCCCCGGCCGCCGGGTGCAGACCATCGGCCTGCATCAGGTCTGGATGACCGCCTACACCGTCGAGAAAAAACGGCACCAGCGGGATCTTTTTATCCTCGGCGAGATTGCCGTAGACCTTGGCGAAGGCATCGGTGTAGCGCTTACCGTAGTTAGGCGGCAATTGCATACCGAGCAACAGCACCTTGGCGCCGCTTTGGCGAGAGCTGTCGATCATCGAGGCAAGATTTTGTTGCAATTGCGTTGGCGGCATTCCGCGCAAGCCGTCATTGCCTCCCAACTCGAGAATCACCAGCTCAGGCTTATGCTCTGCAAGCAGCGCTGGCAGGCGCGCCTGGCCTCCGGCACTGGTGTCGCCGCTGATGGAGGCATTCACTACTTTGTCGTCGAAACCCTCCTGTTTGAGCCGTTGCTCAAGCAACGATACCCATCCCAAGCGGGTATCCAGTCCGAAACCGGCGCTGATACTATCGCCAACGATCAGGACAGTACCCGCCGCTGCGTTCTGGGCCATGCACATCAAGGCCAGGCCAGCACTCAAAAACCACACACGCATCGGATTCTCCATGGGCGCAAGCATTCTCACCGCGAAGAACCTCAGCAAAGTGGTTCCCAGCGCGGAAGGTGAACTGACTATCCTGCACGAACTCAGCCTGGAACTGAACAAGGGCGACAGCCTGGCCATCGTCGGCGCGTCCGGTTCCGGCAAATCCACCCTCCTCGGCCTGCTCGCCGGACTCGATTTGCCTAGCAGCGGCGAAGTCATTCTCGCCGGCCAGGCGTTAAGCAATCTCGATGAAGACCAGCGCGCGCGCATCCGCGCCGAGCATGTGGGTTTCGTTTTTCAATCGTTCCAGTTGCTCGACAGTCTCAACGCGCTGGAAAACGTCATGCTGCCGCTGGAACTCGATGGCCGCAAAGACGCCCGCGAGCGCGCCACCGAGTTGCTTAAGCGAGTTGGCCTCGGCCAGCGTCTGACACATTCACCGCGCCAGCTCTCCGGTGGCGAGCAACAACGCGTGGCGATTGCCCGAGCGTTTGCAGCCGAACCGGACGTGCTGTTCGCCGACGAACCCACCGGCAACCTCGACAGCCACACCGGCGAGCGCATCAGCGACCTGCTGTTCGAATTGAACAAGGAACGCGGCACCACTCTGGTGCTGGTGACCCATGACGAACGCCTGGCGCATCGCTGCCGGCGCCTGATCCGTCTTGAAGCCGGGCTGTTGGTCGCCCCTCTGGAGCCTTGATGGCACGCCTGCCGCTGTTGCGTCTGTTCAGTCTCGCCATTCGCCAACTCATGCGCGATGCCCGCGCCGGAGAATTGCGGGTGTTGTTCTTCGCTCTGGTGGTAGCGGTGGCGGCGAGTACCGCCATCGGTTACTTCGGTGCCCGCCTCAACGGCGCGATGATGTTGCGCGCCACTGAGTTTCTTGGCGCCGATCTGGTTCTGGAAGGCAGCTCGCCGGCCCGAGAGGAACAGATCAGGAGCGGTACCGAGTTGCGCCTGATCCACGCGCAAGTGGTGGAATTTTCCAGCGTCATCGCCACCGACAACGCCATTCAGTTGTCGAGTATCAAAGCGGTCGATCGCGCCTACCCATTGCGTGGCGAACTGAAGAGCGCTCCGGCGCCATTCGCCACTGAGGAGCCCGGCGGCGAACCACAACCCGGTGAAGCCTGGGTCGAGGCACGTCTGCTGACCGCGCTGGATCTGAAGATCGGCGACAGCATCGATGTCGGCATGAAGACGTTGAAGCTGACACGGGTGCTGACCTATGAACCGGATCGCGCCGGTAACTTCTATAGCCTCACACCCCGAGTGATGATCAACCTCGACGACCTCGTCGCGACCGGCGTGGTGCAGCCCGGCAGCCGGGTGAGCTATCGCGAACTGTGGCGCGGCGAACCGCAAGCGCTGGAAACCTATCGGCAGCTGATCAAACCAGGGTTGGCGGCGAATCAGCGAATTCAAGATGCCCGCGACGGCAACCGGCAGATTGGCGGTGCGCTGGGCAAAGCCGAGCGCTATCTGAACATGGCCAGTCTGGTCGCGGTGTTGTTGGCCGGGGTGGCGGTCGCGCTTTCGGCAAACCGCTTCGCCAGCCGCCGCTTCGATGCCAGCGCCCTGCTGCGCTGCCTCGGCTTGTCACGCCGGGAAACCATGGTGCTGTTCAGTTTGCAGCTGACTGTCCTCGGATTGCTCGCCAGCCTCAGCGGTGCCTTGCTGGGCTGGCTGGCGCAACTGGGTTTGTTTGCATTGCTGAACGACCTGCTGCCGAGTGATGTGCCACCGGGCGGTCTGTTTCCGGCGATCGCCGGGATCGGCACCGGGCTGGTAGCGCTGGCAGGGTTCGCCCTGCCGCCACTTGCCGCGCTGGGTCGAGTGCCGCCACTGCGAGTATTGCGCCGCGACATGCTGCCAATCCCGTCGAGCACCTGGATGGTTTACGGTGCCGCATTGGGCGCGCTCGGCCTGATCATGTGGCGTCTGAGTCTGGATCTGCTGCTGACGTTTGCCCTGCTGGGCGGCGGTGTCGTGGCGGCAGTCATTCTTGGTGGATTGCTGCTGTTGCTGCTGAACAGCTTGCGCCGCCTGCTGGCCCGGGCTTCCTTGCCGTGGCGTCTTGGCCTCGGCCAATTGTTGCGCCATCCGTTGGCGGCTGCCGGCCAAGCGTTGGCGTTCGGTCTGATCTTGCTGTCCATGGCATTGATCGCGCTGTTGCGTGGCGAACTGCTTGATACCTGGCAGAACCAATTGCCGAAAAACGCACCGAACTACTTCGCTCTGAACATCCTGCCCGCGGACAAACAGGCCTTTACGGATCACCTGATCAAGGTGTCGGCGCAAGCGGCGCCGTTGTACCCGGTAGTGCCGGGCCGGTTGATCAGCATCAACGGCGACCCCGTACAGCAAATCGTCAGCAAGGATTCGGCGGGTGACCGCGCAGTTCAACGGGATCTGAGCCTGACTTGGGCTGCTGACTTGCCCGCTGGCAATAAACTGACTGCCGGCTCATGGTGGAGCTCGCAACCGTCGGACGAAGTACCGGGCGTGTCGGTGGAAGGCAAAGTCGCCGAGAGCCTCAAACTCAAACTCGGCGATCACATGGTGTTCAACGTCGGTGGAGTCAACCGTGAAGCAAAAGTCACCAGCCTGCGCGAGATCAACTGGGACAACTTCCAGCCGAACTTCTTCATGATCTTCCAGCCCGGCACTCTGAAGGATCTGCCGGCTACCTACCTCACCAGCTTCTATCTGGCCCCCGGACACGACCAGCAGATAGTCGAACTGTCGCGCACCTTCCCGGCTGTGACCATCCTTCAAGTCGAAGCCCTGCTTGAACAGCTGCGTAGCATCCTCGCCCAGGTCACCCTGGCCGTGGAATATGTGTTGTTGTTTGTTTTGGCGGCGGGGATGGCCGTGTTGTTTTCCGGGTTGCAGGCGACGCTGGATGAGCGTATTCGCCAAGGCGCGCTCTTGCGTGCGCTGGGGGCGGAGCGGCAATTGCTGATCAAGGCACGGCGCATCGAGTTCGGCTTGCTTGGCGCGGTCAGCGGTTTGCTCGCGGCCATTGGTTCGGAAGTGGTGAGTCTGGTGCTGTATCGCTACGCATTCGATCTGCCGTGGCACCCGCATCCGTGGCTGCTGGTGCTGCCGCTGATTGGCGCAGCGTTGATTGGCGGCGCCGGCGTGTTCGGCACGCGCAGGGCGCTCAATGCAAGTCCGCTGACAGTGTTGCGCGAGGGTTGATAGACTCCAGCCGTCTCTCTCACAAGAAGTTGCCATGAGCCGTTATCGCCCTCCCCGCACCGCCGGCACCGCGCTGATCACCCCAGAAGGTGAAGCGCGGATGCGCGCCGAATTCCATGAGCTGTGGCATGTGCGCCGTCCGCAGGTGACGCAATCGGTCAGCGAGGCGGCGGCTCAGGGTGATCGCTCGGAGAACGCCGAGTACACCTACGGCAAAAAGATGCTGCGCGAAATCGACAGTCGCGTGCGCTTTCTCACCAAACGCCTGGAAGCGCTCAAGGTTGTCAGCGAAAAACCCAGCGATCCGAACAAGGTTTACTTCGGCGCGTGGGTGACCATCGAAAACGAGGAAGGCAAGCAGTCGCGCTACCGCATCGTCGGCCCGGATGAACTGGATCTGAAGCTGGGCCTGATCAGCATCGATTCACCTCTGGCGCGCGCCTTGATCGGCAAGGCGCTGGATGCCGAAGTGCGCGTGCAGACGCCGACCGGCGAGCAATTCGTGTACATCGTGGCGATCGATTATCCGTAATCGGGATCAGCGACGAGTAATCAATCCCTGCCGCGCGACGCGGATCAGTTGCTTGATCATTTGCGGGGCGTCTTCCTGGCTGGGCGCCTGAATCACGGCCAGATCGAAACTGTCACTGGCAAAACGCGCCAGCGACTCACCGTCTTCAACAAACTGGATCAAAAACGCGGCAGGACCGCCGCTGCGCCGTGGCCAGCCATCGATATAACGCAACAGCGTCGGCTGATGTTTACCGCCAAGGAGGATTTTTGGATTGCGCTGGGTGATATGTGCCGTGATCGGCGCGGGACGTGCTGGAGGGCGTAGTGCATTCATCGTGTCGTGTCTCAGCCTCAAAAAGTCTGCATGGCAGGTGAGAGGCAACACCGAACCAGCGCTTTAGCGGTATTTCGAAGCCCTGTTCCGGCTTCTGACGGCAACTGTTGAAGTCACCTGGCGCCCCGCAAGTAGCTGTTTAAATCGGCGCATGAGCAACATCCTAGAGAACGTGACCGATCAGTGTCAAGAATCGGCAGCAACAAAAAAGGCCCGCACAATGCGGGCCTTTTGCTTGAGCCAGAGCGTTCAACCGGCGATGGCGCGGTCCACCGAGAGCTTGCCGGCACCTTCGATCAATACCGCGAGGCTGCCACCGAGCAGTGCCAGGGCGAACTCGTAACCGTTGTTGGCCATGAACAGACCGTTGCTGATGTGCACGGTGAAGATCGCCACCAGCGACAGGAAGGTCAGACCCAATGCCGCCGGGCGAACCAGCAGACCGATGATCAAGGCCAGACCGGCGAAGAACTCGGTACCACCGGCCAGTGTGGCCATCAGATAGCCCGGGGTCAGACCGATGCTTTCCATGTACTGCGCGGTGCCGGCCAGACCGTAACCACCGAACATGCCGAAGAGTTTCTGCGCACCGTGAGCGGCGAAGATCACGCCGACCGCAATGCGCAGAATGGTCAGGCCGTAACCGGCGCGGGTAAACAGTACCTTGTTGATCAGAGTGCTCATTGTGTATTCCTTTTTTTGCGAGAAGTGTGTGTTGGTTGGCCGCTATATTAATCAGTTAATTTCATGTTAAAAGCGCAAATAATGCGCCATAACAATCAATTTATTTGATCATTTGCGTGAGACAACTTTCTGTCCCCGGGGCTCCAACGACTCTCGCTCCCGGTCGAACGCCAAGTAATACTTGTTCACGCTATTAACATAGCTGACGGCGCCCATTCCCACCTGCTCCATGGCAATGCGCTCGACCTGAAAAAACCACTGATTGGGATTCAGCCCCCGCCGCCGCGCTTCGGCACGCATGCCTTGCACCCGCTCCGGGCCGATGTTGTAGGCCGCCAGCGTGAAGGCCATGCGTTCGCGCTCATTGAGCTTGGGACTGCTGAAAAACTTGCGACGGATCATTGCCAGGTACTTGGCCCCGGCCTGCACGTTCGCATCGAGATTCTGGATGTTATTCACGCCGACCCGTTGCGCCGCGGATGGGGTGATTTGCATCAGCCCGGTCGGGCCGCTGCCACTGCGGGCATTGGGTTGCAGGGCGGATTCCTTGAACGCCAGTGCGGCCAGATTCAGCCAGTCCATGTTCTGCGCTTCGGCATGTTTCTGCAGGGTTGGCCGCAGCTTTTCCAGACGCTGGCGATCGGCCTTGGCCAATGGATAGTGAACTTGATAGAGACGGCGATAGATGCGCAGAAACGCTGCGTCTTCGTTCGAAGGCTTTTTGTACCCCGTCAGGAAGCGATCAATGCTCGCCCGCAGCATCGACGCATCACGGCGCACAAACCAGTACTCCTCGCCGGGCTCGCTGATCATCAACTGCCGATCAAAGCGCAGCTTGGGCAGGATCTTGCCCCAGCGTTCGGCAATCGGTTGCTCGACGATGGTCAGGTGGAAGATCCCGCCCTGGACCATTTCCAGTACATCTTCGACTGCGAGCGTCGGATCGACCCATTCGATGTTGATCGGTGCCAGTTTGTGCAGCGCCAGTTTCTGGTTGATCTGACTGACCGCGTCCCCTGCTGCACTGCCGGTTGGCAACGCGAGGGTTTTCCCGGAAAGTTGCTCAACCTTTGTGTAGCGCCGCTCGCCCTTGATCCCGACCAGCACTAACGGAACATTGCTGGCAATCGGCTCACTGCTGACTACCGCATAACCCGGTTGCAGTTGCAGTAATTCGCCAGGCGCAACCAGATCCCCCTCGCCGCGCTGCAAGGCGCCGAGCAGTTGATCCTTGGCTTTGGGAATGATCTTGAGGGTGACTTCCTGACCGTCACGGGCGTGGCCATTGAGGTATTGCTCGAAGGCGCGCAGGCGATGGTATTCGACGCCGATGGCCTGACCCTGGACTTCGCCGGAGCTGTTACGGCTCTGGTTGACCAGTACGCGCAACACCCGGCTGCTGCGAATCTCCGAAAGGTCGCGCACTTTCGCCGCCGGCACGGCTTGCAACGGCCCGGGCAAGCGCGCAACCGCCGTCATCGGCAGCAGCAACGATCCACACAACAGCAACAAAACCGAGGGACGAATCATCCACTCTCCGGAAAGAATGCGGGGTGAACTCACCATTAAACGGTCGAAATCACCGTCGAAAACAGAGCGCCTGAGCGCTGATAAAGTGCGAGAGACTGGCACAGTGATGGCTATTACGCCAACACGAGCGGTCTCGCGGCCTCAACAGACAGTCATAAGCCGTTGTAGTTCTTGGCTTTTCTTATGAATCTACAGCTCTGGTATGCTTCCCGGCCTTCGGCCCGAGGTAGCAACCATGCAACTCATCGATATCGGCGTCAACCTGACCAACCCAAGTTTCGCCGACAAACACCAGGCCGTGCTCGACCGCGCCTACGCCGCCGGGGTCTGCCAACTGGTGCTGACTGGCACCAGCGTCGAAGGCAGCGAACAGGCTCTGGAGTTGTGCCAGCAACTGGATGAGAGCGGCCAACGACTGTTCGCCACAGCCGGAATTCACCCGCATTCGGCCAGTGACTGGAACGCTGACAGCGCCAGCCGCCTGCGCAGTTTGCTGAACGAATCGAATGCGGTCGCGGTGGGTGAATGCGGACTGGATTTCAACCGTGATTTCTCGCCGCGCCCGCAGCAGGAAAAAGTCCTCGAAGAACATCTGGCGCTGGCCGTTGAGTTGCAATTGCCTGTGTTTCTGCATGAGCGCGATGCCAGTCAGCGCCTGCTGGAGATTTTAAAGGACTTCCGCGATCAACTGCCCGCGGCCGTGGTGCATTGCTTTACGGGTGAGCAAAAGGCGTTGTTCAGCTACCTCGATCTGGATCTGCATATCGGTATTACCGGCTGGATCTGCGACGAGCGCCGGGGCACGCATTTGCATCCGCTGGTCAAGGAGATCAAACGCGGACGACTGATGCTGGAAAGCGATGCGCCGTATCTGCTGCCACGCACGCTGAGGCCGAAGCCGAAGAACGGGCGCAATGAGCCGGCGTACCTGACTGAAGTGCTGCGCGAAGTGGCGTTGCATCGGGGCGAGACCGAGGAAGATCTGGCGGCGCATACCACCGCGTGCGCCCGCGCGTTCTATGGCCTCCCCGATCTTCCAGCGTAGGACTACGTTGCCTGTTGACCCATATCAAGTTCTTCCTCGTTGTATAGCGGCACAATGCTGGCACCTTGCCAATGCTGTTTCCGCTATCAGAGAAAACCTCCATGGGTGCCTGGCTTAGCAATATCTCGCTGAAATACAAATTCTGGGCGGTCAATGCGGTCGCCTTCGTCACCACCCTGCTGCTGGTGTTGTACGCCGTGCAACTCGAACAGCAGGCTCGCAGCCACGCCGCACAAGCCTCGGCGCAAGCCCAGGCGCAATTGCTCAAGGTTTGGCCGGCCGGGGCGGTGCTGCCCAAGACTGATCAGGTGCTGACGTTTAAACGCGGCGAAGCCCCACGCCTCAATGACCAACCTCTGCTGGAGATCACCGACAGCAACGGCTGGAACGAGATCAATCACCTGCCGCTGTTCGGCGATAACCCGCTGATGGGCGCCGAAGTGTTCAGCCGTGCCGACGGCCAACAAGTAGCGGTCATCGCTTATGGACCAAGCCTGACGCAAGTGTTCGGCGAGCGTTTTGCCAATTACGCGGTGGCGGTATTTATCCTGATGCTGGCGATGCTCGGCGCCTCGCAACTGCTGATCCGCTTCCTGCTCAGCCAACTCAACACGCTCAAGGACGTAATGCTGCACGTCGAGAAAAGCGGCGACTTGTCGGCCCGTGTGCCACTGGCCGGCAAGGACGAAGTCGGGCAGATGGCCAATGCGTTCAACGCCATGCAAGCGGGTTATCAGCGAGTGGTGACTACCGTCGCCAACACCGCACGGCAACTTGATGTCGGTGCGGCGCGCCTGGCGAAGAGCATGAACGAAGTGCGTCACGGCATGCTCGGCCAGCAAAGCGAAACTGATCAGGCCGCCACCGCGATCAACGAGATGACCGCCACCGTTTACCACATCGCCCAACACGCTGGCGCCACCCGCGATTTATCACAGACCGCCGACGGCCTGGCCGGCAGCGGTCAGCAGGTAGTTGCGCGGGTGCAGCATTCGATTGCCGGGCTGTCCAGCGGCGTGCAGCAAACCGCCGAGATGATTCAACGGCTGGCCGAAGACAGTCAGAAGATCAACGGTGTGGTCAGCGTGATTCACAGCATCGCCGAGCAGACCAACCTGCTGGCACTCAACGCCGCCATCGAAGCGGCGCGGGCCGGCGAAATGGGCCGTGGTTTTGCGGTGGTCGCCGATGAAGTGCGCAATCTTGCCAAGCGAGTGCAGACGTCGACCGATGAGATAACCACCATGGTCTCGGCGTTGCAGGCCGGCACCCGCGATGCGGTGGATTTCATGCAGGAGAGTTCGTACAAGGCCGACGACTGCGTGCAGCAGGCGCAGGAGGCTGGTGAGGCGCTGGCGGAAATCACCGGAGCGGTGGCGCAGATGCACGAGAGCAACACACAGATTGCCGTGGCGGCGGAGCAACAGAGTCAGGTGGCCGAGGAAATGAATCGCGCAGTGGTGAGTATTCGCGATGTGACCGAGAACACCGTGCAGCAGACGGTGGATTCGGCGACGACCAGTAATGAGCTGGCGACGTTGGCTGGGGAATTGAGCAAGGCCATAGGGCAGTTGAAACTCTGAAGATCAAAAGATCGCAGCCTTCGGCAGCTCATACATTGGAATGCGAACCTGTAGGAGCTGCCGAAGGCAGCGATCTTTTTGGACAATCACACCTATCACACCTATAGCCAACGTTGATTCGCCGCCCTCCCCGCCCCGGCCTATTCTTCAACCCATGTGTTCAACATGGATCGAGGAGTAGTCAACATGGGCAAACGTCACCCCAACCTTCCCGCGTGGCAATGGCGCGCGTACCCGAACAATCATCAGAGTCCGACCAATCTGGGGCTGCACCTGATTGCCATGCCGTTGTTCATCGTTGCGTTTCTGTTGATCGTATCCGGCGTGTTCAGCCTGAGTCTGGAGAGTGTGGCCATCGGTGTGATCGGCATCGTCGCGGCGCTGGGTTTGCAGCGCCGGCCTGGGCATTGACTCAGGCAAAGATCGTGACGGTCTGGCGACTCATGGCGATCAGTTCTCCTTCAGCGCTCCAAAGCTTGGCGGCAGCATGGCCGTAGCCGTCGACGGCGTACTCGGTTTCAACCCGATATTTGCACCAGTCCAGCGTGCTCACATCGCGCAACGGCTGAACGAATTCGATAGTCCAGGTCAGCGTACTGCCCGCTGCCACTTTCTTCAGGTGCGGCAACAGTGACGGCGGCCAGGCATCCACCAGTGCCAGAATGTGCGACTCAGTGACCGGCTCTTCTTTCACGTCCCCACGCAAACGCACCCAACCGCCCATGTCGCGCGACGTGTTGCCCGTAAATGGCAGACCGCCCACACTCCAGCGCATTGCCAAATGGCGCATGAACTCCGGGGTCACACCTTTGATATACGGCAGTTCCTGACAATCGTCCCAAGGCTTCATCTCGGGAGCAGGAAACGCTGGCACAGCCACTTCCGATGGGCGCGAGGCGCCAAAACTGCCTTGCACCAGTGTCACCACCTGACCATTCTGCATCGCCCGGCCCAGCACTTGGCTTACGGCTTTGCCTTCACGCAACACATCGACCTCAAAACTCACCGGCACTTCTGGCTCGACCGGGCCGACAAAGGTGATCGCCAGCGAACGCACCGGGCGATCCGCCGGCACCCTGGCGCGCATGGCTTCGTATTGCAGCGCGGCGACCAGGCCACCGAAACTGGCGCGGCCCTGCGCCCATTCGGCGGGAATGGTCAGCTCCGGTTGGCGGCGGACGGCATCGAGCAAATCGCAAAAGCGCATGGCAACCTCAAAAAGCGAAAAGTGAATGCGAGGATCTTAACCAGCCCTGCGAAGCGCCGCAGCGTCTATTCCGGTCAAATGGGCTGACAGATAGGCCTTACGCCAATTTCAAACCAAATGAAAACCACTGTGGGAGCGAGCCTGCTCGCGAATGCGGTGGGTCAGACAACAATGATGTCGACTGACATGACCTCTTCGCGAGCAGGCTCGCTCCCACAGGGATTCAGGGCGATTCGAGATTATTTGAAGCAGGTGGAGCTGAGCTTTTCCAAGACCCGATCCGCTTTGGTTTCAGCCTTGACCATGGTCGCCTGCCACGTCGCGACACACGGCTGCAGATCTGTTTCCAGCTCAGCCCGAGCCAGCCACTGCCAGCAATCGTGCCAGTCGCCCAACGCACCTTGTGCCGACTTCAAGCGCTCCAGCGCCGGCTTCGGTAAGCGATCCAGTTCGGGATAGGCCTCGATGCCGTAACGCACACGCTTGATCAGCAGACGCAGGCGATGCCGGTCGTGGGCTGGATCGTGCAGTGCCTCATCGAGTTTCTGCCATTGCTTGCCGAGGCGTTTTTCGATGCGCTTATCCAGCCCTTTGAGCAAACCCTGACGCTGGGACGCACGCAGGAAACGCGGGAAAGCGTCGAGGATCATCAGCAGCGAAACCACCTCGTGACTCGCCGCCAGCGCTGGATAGGCTTCGGCCATTTGCGCCATGCGTTTTTGCGCAGCTTCGGGTTGAGCATGCTGGAGCAGATACGCCGCCAGCACTTCGCGATCGCGCCACGGCGTAGTCAGTTGGCCTACCGCCGACGCCGCGCCTTCCAGTTGCTCGACACCCGGCAAACCGCGCAACGGCCGCAACAGACTGCGCAGCCGCCGCACCGTGGTGCGCAGATCATGCAGCGCCTCGGGATCGGTGCGCGCTGTCATTCGCGCCTGACAGGCCAGCAGCCGCACTTCCAGGCTCAGGACATGAGCCACCAACCGGTCAACCAACGCAGACATCACTTGCTCCTGATTCAAATGGCTTCAGAGATGAGTCTGCAACTTCGCAGCCTCAACCCGCTTGCGCTATGTCAGCAGCTTAGCGACCGGCGCGAGATTCGCGAATGTAGAAACGCGCCTTCTCGGCCTTGCTCGCGCAACCTTCGAAACCTTCGAATTGCTGCTGGGTCTTGGCTGCCGTCAGCAACGACAAGGCTTTGGAATAACTGACAGTGCCGGCAAAGCCTTCGGCCTTGGCCAGGTCCAGCTCATGCCACGCAGTGTCGAGCTGGCTGCCGCAACTGTCACGGTAGGCGGTTTTACCGGCGCAACCGGCCAATGCCAGGGCCATCAACGGCACACAGATCCAGGCTTTCATCACTTACACCTCAAAATAGGTCAACAGTCGTGCAGGTAAGACGGTCGGGCGGCAAAAAAGTGCCTTGCCCCTGCCTGAATCTGCGGTGGCAAGAGGATAGCGCCGAGAGACCATGGAGTATCGAAAAAACGACGTCACCGGCGCACAGGGCGACCTTGGCGATTGAGCCGTCCGCTCGATGGGTGCATTGTGCAACCTTGTCGGGAGGAAGTTTGATGAAAAAGCGTGTCGCACTGGTGCTGGGTTCCGGAGGTGCCCGGGGCTACGCCCATATCGGCGTCATTGAAGAACTGGAACGCCGCGGTTACGACATCGCCTGTATTGCCGGTTGTTCGATGGGCGCGGTAGTCGGCGGAATCTATGCCGCCGGCAAGCTCGATGAATACCGCAACTGGATCGAAAGCCTGGATTATCTCGACGTGCTGCGCCTGGTGGACGTGAGTTTCCGTCTCGGCGCCATTCGTGGCGAAAAGGTCTTCGGGCAGATCCGCAAGATCGTTGGCGATATCAACATTGAGGATCTGCGCATCCCCTACACGGCGGTCGCCGCCGACCTCACCAATCAACAGGAAATCTGGTTTCAGGAAGGCTGCCTGCATCAGGCCATGCGCGCCTCGGCGGCGATTCCCAGCCTCTTCACTCCAGTGATGCAAGGCAACCGGATGCTGGTCGACGGCGGCATTCTCAACCCGCTGCCGATTGTGCCAGTGGTGTCGAGCCACTGTGATCTGATCATTGCGGTCAATCTCAACTCGACCAACCAGCGGCATTACAAATTGCCGGTGATCCAGCGCCCGCCAGCCTTTCGTTCACGCTTCGACAGCCTGATCAGTTCGCTCGGTTCGAAGATGCCGTTCCGTCGCACCCAGGCCGAACAATTACTGCGCCTGGAACAGGAAGCCCTGAGGGCCGAAGCGGCAGCCATCAATCCGTGGCTCGAAGGCGCCGAGCCTGAAGCCCAGCAACCCGCCGCAGCCCCCGAACGCGAAGGCGAAGGCGCACCGAAATCCGCCACCGGCTCGTTCATCATCGATAACGTCGGCCCGGCCTCTTTGCTGGACTTGATCAACCAGAGTTTCGAGGTGATGCAGACCTCGCTGGCGCAGTACAAGATTGCCGGGTATCCACCGGACATCCTGATCAACGTGCCGAAGCGGGTGTGCCGGTTTTTCGAGTTTTACAAAGCGCCGGAGTTGATCGCACTGGGGCGGGAGATTGCTCGGGATACGCTGGATCGGTATGAGAGTGAGCAGAGCAGAGAGCCCTGAAGATCACGGCTGACTGATATGGCCTCATCGCTGGCAAGCCAGCGATAGCGTCAGTCTGGTCGACACAAGACTAAAGGCTGTTCTCGCTAATCAGCCGATACCCAACCCCCGCTTCCGTCACGATAAATCGCGGCCGGGTTGGATCATCCGCCAGTTTCTGACGCAAGTGCCCCACCACAATCCGCAAGTAGTGGCTGTCCTCGGTATGCGTCGGCCCCCAGATATCCTTGAGCAATTGCTGCTGGGTGATCACCCGCCCCGGATGCCGCGCCAGTTGCGCCAGCACGGCGTATTCCTTGCGGGTCAGCGCCACTTCGACGCCATCGAGCAGCACTCGCCGATAAGCCAGATCGACCGTCAGCGGGCCGAAATTCAGCGCCGCTTGTTGCGCCTCTCCCGCCGGCGCCTGACGCAACAACGCGCGCACCCGCGCAAGAAACTCCTGAATGCCGAACGGCTTGGTCACGTAGTCATTGGCACCGCCATCGAGTGCCTGGACTTTCTGCCCTTCGCTGGCGCGCACCGACAGCACCAGCACCGGCGCCGTGGCCCACTCGCGAAACTCGCGCAGCACTTGCTGGCCGTCCATGTCCGGCAGACCCAGGTCGAGCACCAGTAGATCCGGTTTGTTCAGCGCCGCCTGGGCCAGGCCTTCGGCCCCCGTGCCAGCCTCCAGCACCTTGTAGCCTTGTGAAGCGAGGCTGATGCGCAGGAATTTGCGGATCTGCGGTTCGTCGTCGATGACCAAAATGGTCGCGGTCTGGCTCATGAATTCACATCAACAGAAAAGATTGGCAAGAGAGTAGCGCAGTCAGAATCAAGCTTCATCGTCCATCCCCGGTTGCGCCTGCAACGGCAGGTGCAAGGTGATGCAGGTGCCGCGCCCGTCGATGCCGTCGGCGACACTGATGCGCCCGCCGTGAGCGCCGACCATGCCCTGACAGATCGCCAGCCCCAGACCTGTGCCTTGGCCGCCGCGATCGCCCCGTGCAGCGGTGTAGAACATGTCGAAAATCTTCGCCCGCTCGTCTTCCGGAATCCCGGGGCCTTCATCGCTGACCGAGAAGAAAATCTCTTCGTCATTGGCACCTGCGCTCAGTTGCAAGCGCCCGTGGACGGGTGAGAAGCGCGCGGCGTTTTCCAGCACATTGACCAGCGCCTGCTCGATCAGCGCCGCATGCACGAACAGCAACGGCAACTCCGCCGGCACATCAGTACTGACCTGCAACGGCGCCAGCACGGCGCGCAGACGATTGAGCGAACTGCCAACGATGTCGGCTGGCGACACCCAGTCCCGCGCCAGCTTCAGCGCGCCGTGGCCGAGGCGAGTCATGTCGAGCAGGTTCTGGATGTAGCGGTCGAGGCGCTCGGCTTCATCGCGGGTGCCTTCGAGCAGTTCACGACGATCCTCCAGCGGGATCGCTTCGCCCAAGGCCAACAGGCTGTCGATGCTGCCGCGCATCGACGTCAGCGGCGTGCGCAAATCATGGGATACCGAGGCCAGCAAGGCGCTGCGCAATTGCTCGGTTTCGCCGTGCAGGCGCGCAGCCTCCAGATCATCCGCCAGTTGCGCACGGGCCAGCGCTTGCGCCAATGGCTGACTCAACGCCGTGAGCAAGCGACGGCGCTGGCCGCTCAAGGTCTGGCCTTCTTTGGCGCAGACGCCGAGCAAGGCCAACGGCCCGTCCTCGACGGAAAGCGGCCACCACCACCAACGCCCGAACGGCAAGGTGCCGGTGCCCATGCCGGCCGGTTGATCGTGCTGCCAGGCCCAATCAGCGGCAGCACGTTCAGACTCGGTGAACTCCAGCGGCCCGCCGGTCTCGACTTTCCAGCCGCCCTGCCCGTCGCGGTTGAGCAGGCACAGCTGCAAATCGCTCCAGCCGTTGAGGTGTTGCGCAGCGGCGCTGACCACGGCTTGGCGGTCGGTGGCGGCAGTGAGTTTGCGCGACAGATCGAGCAGTTCGGTGGTCTCTTCCTGGGTGTCGCGCAACGCCTGCAACTGCCGGCGCTGACGTGCCGCGAGGTTACCAGTGAGCGCCGCCATCAGCAGGAAGAACAACAAGGTCAGCACGTCTTCTTCACGCTGGATGGCGAAGGAAAAATTCGGCGGGATGAACAAAAAGTCGTAGGTCAGAAACGACAACGCCGCACACGCCAGCGCCGGGCCGAGGCTGCTGCGCACCGCCACCAGCAACACCGCCGCGAGGAACACCAGCGAGATGTTCGGCAGCGGTAACACACTCGACACCGCCCACGCCAAAGCGGTGGCCAACAACGTGGCGACCAGCGCCAGCGCATAGTCGAACCACACCAGCGTCGGCGCTGATCGTTGGCGCGGCTGATGCTGCTCTTGATCGCTGTCGAGGACGTTGATTTCCAGACCATGGGCCTGACGCAGCAACCGTGCAGCCAGACCGCCACCGAACAGGCGACGACGCAGACCCGGCCGGGATTGCCCGACCAGCACCAGACTCGCGCGACGTTCGGCGGCATGCTGGATCAGGGTTTTTGCCACCTCACCGGCGCGCAGCAACACCACTTCGCCGCCAAGGCGTTCGGCCAGTTGCTGGGCGCTTTGCAGGCGCAGACGCGATTGCTCGTCGCGCACCGTGCCGTTGTCGACGTGTACCAGACTCCACGGCAGATGGCGCCGTTGGGCAACGCGACTGGCGTGACGCACCAGGCGCTCGGCGTGGGCATCGCCATCAACCCCGACCAGCAAACGACCGCGCACGGCTGGCGCGGCTTGGCCGAGTTGGCGATAGCCTTGGGCGAGGTCGTTATCGACTTGCGCCGCCGCGGTTTGCATGGCCAGTTCGCGCAGTGCGGTGAGGTTGGTCTGGGTGAAAAATGCATCGATGGCCGCCCGGGCCTGCTCCGGCACGTAGACCTTGCCTTCGCGCAGACGCTCAAGCAGTTCGCGCGGCGGCAGGTCGATCAGCAGAAGTTCGTAGGCTTCTTGCAGCACCCAGTCCGGCAGGGTTTCGCGTACTTGAACGCCGGTAATGCCGCGCACTTGATCGTTGAGGCTTTCCAGATGCTGGACGTTGACCGTGGTGAACACGTCGATGCCAGCGGCGAGCAGTTCCTGAATGTCTTGCCAGCGTTTGGCGTGACGGCTGCCGGGGGCGTTGCTGTGGGCCAGTTCATCGACCAGCACCAGTTTTGGCTTGGCAGCGAGGATGCCGTCGAGGTCCATTTCTTCAAGCATCACGCCACGGTATTCCGAGCGCACCAACGGCTGCTGCGGCAGGCCACCGAGCAGTGCTTCGGTCTCGGCACGGCCGTGGGTTTCGACGACACCAGCAATGACTTTCACGCCTTGGCGCAGCTGGGTATGGGCGGCCTGGAGCATGGCGTAGGTTTTGCCGACGCCGGGCGCGGCACCGAGGAAAACCTTGAGCCGGCCACGGCCGTCGCGGGACAGGTCTGCTAACAGCGCGTCGGCGCGGCCGGAATCGCTCATGCTTGATGCTCTCTCTTCCTGATAGTTATGCGGTGTTCTTTCGGCCCTCTTCGCGAGCAGGCTCGCTCCCACATTTGGAACGCGTACAGCTGTGGGAGCGAGCCTGCTCGCGAATGGCCGCGCCGCCGATTCAGAGTTTTTCCAGTGCCATGTTCAGCTCCAGCACATTCACCACCGGTGGCCCCACCAGCGGCTGTTCGATATGCGCATCGAGCAACTGCTGCACGGTCGACACCGGCAGATTGCGTGCGGCTGCAACTCGCGCCAGTTGATAGGCAATTGCCGCCGGTGGCAAGTGCGGATCGAGGCCGCTGCCGGAGGTGGTCAGCAACGCCAACGGCACCGGGCCTTGCCCAGGAACTTGCAGTTTGTTGGCTTCGTCGATCACTCGCGTGGCGAGTGCCGGGTTGCTTGGCGCCAGGTTGCTTGCGCTGCTGGACACGGTAGCAAATGCGCCCGCCGAAGGACGCGGATGGAACCACGCATCGCCGACGAAATCCTGTGCGATCAGGGATGAGCCGCGGACCTTGCCGTCGGCGTCCTGGACCAGACTGCCATTGGCTTGAGCGGGGAACGCGACTTGCGCGACGCCAGTGACTACCAGTGGGTAGGCGACGCCGGTGACCAGGGTCATCAGCACCAGCAGGCTCAGGGCCGGACGTATCATTGTGGACATTTCAAAATCCTCGAATTCGTTGGGCAAACTTTTGCGGGGTGTCAGGGAAATCTTTCCCCCTCACCCCAGCCCTCTCCCCCAGGGGAGCGAGGGGGAAAGGGAGCCGATCTTTTTTCAGTTCAAAACCTGAGTTCGGCTCGATTTTTCAGGTCGGTGTACCTCAAACATTCAACTCGATCAGTCCCCTCTCCCCCTGGGAGAGGGTTAGGGTGAGGGGCTCTTCACAGCCTCAAACCAGATGCAACGCCGTGAGCAACATATCGATCGCCTTGATACCCACGAACGGCACCAGAATCCCGCCCACGCCATAGATCAACAGATTACGGCGCAACAACGCCGCCGCACTCGCCGCCTGCACTCGCACACCGCGCAGGGCCAATGGAATCAGCACAACAATGATCAAAGCGTTGAACACAATGGCCGACAGAATCGCGCTCTGCGGACTGGTCAATTGCATGATATTCAGCACGCCCAGTTGCGGATAAATCGAGGCGAACAGCGCTGGCAGGATCGCGAAGTATTTGGCCACGTCGTTGGCGATGGAAAAGGTCGTCAGCGCACCGCGAGTCACTAGCAATTCCTTGCCGATCTGCACCACGTCGAGCAGCTTGGTCGGGTCGCTGTCGAGGTCGACCATGTTCGCCGCTTCGCGCGCCGCTTGGGTGCCGTCGTTCATCGCCATGCCGACGTCAGCCTGAGCCAGTGCCGGGGCGTCGTTGGCGCCGTCGCCGCACATGGCGACCAGACGACCGTCGTTTTGCTCGTGACGAATACGGGCGAGTTTTTTCTCCGGGGTGGCTTCAGCCAGCACATCGTCGACGCCTGCTTCAGCGGCGATGGCGGCAGCGGTCAGCGGGTTGTCGCCGGTAACCATTACCGTGCGAATCCCCAGCTTGCGCAGTTCGGCAAAACGCTCGCGGATGCCAGGTTTCACCACGTCCTTGAGGTGGATCGCACCAAGCAGTTTGCCGTCGACGCAGACCAGCAACGGTGTGCCGCCGCTCTGGGCGATTTTGTCGATTTCTCGCGACAACGCCGGGGCGAGATCGGAGCGTTTTTGGCCGATGAAACTCAGCAGCGAATCCACCGCGCCTTTGCGATAGACGCGGCCCTGATAGTCGACACCGGACAAGCGGGTTTCCGCGCTGAACGGCACGGCAGTCAGGGTTTCCGGCGACGGCTCGGGCTGCGGATGCAGACCGCGCAGGTACTCGACGATGGACTTGCCTTCGGCAGTTTCATCCGCCAGCGAGGCGAACAGCGCGCCCTCGGCCAGATCACGACCACTGACGCCCGGCGCGGCATACACCGCGCTGCAACGACGGTTACCGAAAGTGATGGTGCCGGTCTTGTCGAGCAGCAGCACGTGCACGTCACCCGCCGCCTCTACTGCACGGCCAGACTTGGCGATCACGTTCAGGCGCACCAGACGATCCATCCCGGCGATACCGATCGCCGAGAGCAGACCGCCAATGGTGGTCGGAATCAGCGTGACCAACAGCGCCACCAGGAACACCAGCGGCAGGCTGCCGTTGGCGAAGCGGGCGAACGGTTGCAGGGTCACGACCACGACTAGGAAGATCAGGGTCAGGCCGATCAGCAGGATGTCCAGCGCGACTTCGTTTGGGGTCTTTTGGCGCTTGGCACCTTCGACCAACGCGATCATGCGGTCGAGGGTCGACTCACCGGGGTTGGCGGTGATCTTCACCAGCAGCCAGTCCGACACCAGTCGAGTGTTACCCGTGACCGCAGAACGGTCGCCGCCGGACTCGCGAATCACCGGTGCCGATTCACCGGTAATCGCCGCTTCGTTGACCGCCGCGATGCCTTCAATGACTTCGCCGTCACCGGGGATCATCTCCCCCGCTTCGACGCGCACCACATCGCCTTTGCGCAAGCTGGTGGCAGGTACCACCTGAAAGCTGCCGTTGGCCTGTTTACGTCGGGCGCTGAGGCCTTCGCTGCCAGCCTTCAGGCTGTCGGCGCGGGCCTTGCCGCGACCTTCGGCCAAGGCTTCGGCGAAGTTGGCGAACAGCACGGTGAACCACAGCCACAGAGCGATTTGCGCGGCGACGAACGTCGGCACATCAGCGTCCGGAATGAAGCACAGCACGGTGGTGAAGATCGCGGTCAGTTCGACCACCAGCATCACCGGCGAACGCTTGAGCTGCCGTGGGTCGAGCTTGACGAACGCTTGCACCAGCGCCGGGCGCCACAGTGCCGAGATCGCGGTTTTCGCTTGTTCCGGTGCTTTTGCAGCAGCGGGTTTGATTGCAGGCATATTCATGATGCAGCTCCTAAATAGAGAGGCTTAGAAGCCCATGCTCAAGTGTTCGGCGATAGGGCCCAACGCCAGAGTCGGCAGGAAAGTCAGGCCGCCCACCAGCAAAATGGTCACGGTCAACAGGGTCACGAACAGCGGGCCGTGAGTCGGGAAGCTGTTCTGGCCGATCGGTGCGGTTTTCTTCATCGCCAGGCTGCCGGCCAATGCCAGAACCGGGAGGATGTAACCGAAGCGACCGATCAACATGCCCAGACCGAGCATCAGGTTGTGGAACGGTGTGTTCGCGCTCAGACCACCGAACGCCGAACCGTTGTTGGCACTGGCCGAGGTGTAGGCGTACAGCAACTGACTGAAACCGTGCGGGCCGGGGTTGCTGATGGTCGCTGCCGGGCCTGGCAGGACAGCGGCAATCGCGCCGAGCACCAGTACGCCAACCGGCATCACCAGCAGGGTCACCACCAGCAATTGCACTTCCCGCGCCTGCAGTTTCTTGCCCAGATATTCAGGTGTGCGGCCGATCATCAGGCCGGCGAGGAACACCGCGATCAACACGTTGAGCAACATGCCGTAGAGCCCGGCACCGACGCCACCGAAGATCACTTCGCCAACCATCATGTTGACCAGCGCGACCATGCCGCTGAGCGGGTTGAGGCTGTCATGCATGGCGTTGACCGAGCCGTTCGACGCCGCAGTGGTGGTCACCGACCACAACACAGTGGCGGTGGTGCCAAAGCGCGCTTCCTTGCCTTCCAGCGGCGCGGTCTGTTCGACGGCGGCGTTGTTCAGGGTCGGATTCGGTTGATATTCGGCCCACAGAGAGGTCGCGCCGCCAATCAGGAACAGCGCCAACATGCAGGCGATGATCGCGCGGCTCTGACGCAAGTCTTTGACGTAGTGGCCGAAGGTGAACACCAGCGCGACCGGGATCAGGATGATCGAGGCGACTTCGAACAGGTTGCTCCACGCAGTCGGGTTCTCGAACGGGTGCGCCGAGTTCACGCCGAAGAAGCCACCACCGTTGGTGCCCAATTGCTTGATCGCAATCTGGCTGGCGGCCGGGCCGAGCGGAATCACCTGATCAACACCCTGCATGGTCACAGCGTTCACATACTGAGCGAAGGTTTGCGGTACGCCCTGCCACACCAGGTACAGCGCCAGCAGCAAGCACAGCGGCAGCAGGCCGTAGAGGGTGGCACGGGTCATGTCGACCCAGAAGTTGCCAAGGGTCTTGGTCGACTTGCGACCGATACCACGGCACAGCGCAACCAGTACGGCGAGGCCAGTGGCGGCGCTGACGAAGTTCTGCACGGTGAGGCCGACCATTTGGCTCAGGTAGCTGAGAGTCGCCTCACCGCTGTAGGACTGCCAGTTGGTGTTGGTCATAAAGCTGACCGCGGTGTTGAACGCCTGGGTCCACTCCTGGCCCGGCAGGTTCTGCGGGTTCAGCGGCAAGTGATCCTGGAACAACAGAATCGCGAACAGCAGCAGGAAACCGGCGAGGTTGAACGCCAACAGCGCCAGCGTGTATTTCTGCCAGCTCTGCTCAGCCTGCGCATCGACACCGGCGATGCGATAGCAACCGCGCTCGACCGGGCCGAGAATCGGCGTCAGCCAGGTGCGCTGACCTTCCATCACTTTGTAGTAGAAGCGCCCGAGGAACGGCGCCGGCAACAGAACCACCGCGAAAAACGCGAGGATCAGCCAATAATCATAACTGTGCATAGCCGCTCCTAGTTCCGATCCGCGCGCAACAGCGCAACCAACAGATAAATGAACAGCCCCACTGCCAATAGCAGTGACACCCCGTCCAGAACGCTCATGGAAGATCTCCGTGTTACGGCGTATTGCCGCGTGTGGAGGCATTGTCGGAAAGGAGGCTGTAAAGGAACGAGATCGAGGGGTGTGGCGGGGCATAAAGAAAGCGTAAAGAGTGGGTTTATGCGGGCTTTACGGGCGATTTATGCGGTGCTTGGGCTGGCCTCTTCGCGAGCAGGCTCGCTCCCACAGGGGGAACGCATTTCATAATGTGGGAGCGAGCCTGCTCGCGAAGGCGGCGGCGCAGACAACATCGCACTCAACTGGCGCACAAAACCCATGCATCCACCGCCAATCATCCCCCCTGCGACAGCTTTGAACTCATTACGACTTGTTTCACCGCGATGGCACGCCCACTGCACACGCCCTCCCCCGAGCTTTCCAAACCGTTCAGGGAGCAAACGCATGAACACACAACTCAAACCCACACTCGGCACGCTGCACCTGTGGGGCATCGCCGTGGGACTGGTGATTTCCGGGGAATACTTCGGCTGGAGTTACGGCTGGGGCGTGGCCGGAACGCTGGGTTTCCTGGTGACCTCGTTCATGGTCGCGACCATGTACACCTGTTTTATCTTCAGTTTCACCGAACTGACGACCGCGATTCCTCACGCGGGCGGGCCGTTTGCCTACAGCCGTCGTGCCTTCGGGGAAAAAGGTGGATTGATCGCCGGGCTGGCGACGCTGATCGAATTTGTCTTCGCACCACCGGCAATTGCCTTGGCCATCGGCGCCTACTTAAATGTGCAGTTTCCGGCCCTCGATCCGAAACACGCAGCAGTCGGTGCGTATATCGTCTTTATGGGATTGAACATCCTTGGGGTGAAACTGGCGGCAACCTTCGAGTTGATCGTCTGCGTGCTCGCCGTCGCCGAACTGCTGGTGTTCATGGGCGTCGTCGCACCAGCCTTCAGCTTCAGCAACTTCGCACTGAATGGCTGGGCCGGTTCGGATGTGTTCGGGGCACCCGCAATTGCCGGGATGTTCGCCGCGATTCCGTTTGCGATCTGGTTTTTCCTGGCGATTGAAGGCGCAGCGATGGCTGCCGAAGAAGCCAAGGATCCGAAACGCACGATTCCAAAGGCCTACATCAGCGGCATCCTGACGCTGGTGTTTTTGGCCATGGGCGTGATGTTCTTTGCTGGCGGCGTGGGTGACTGGCGCACCTTGGCAAACATCAACGATCCGTTACCGCAGGCGATGAAAACCGTGGTCGGCGATAACTCTGGCTGGCTGCACATGCTGGTATGGATTGGCCTGTTCGGGTTGGTGGCGAGTTTCCACGGGATCATCCTCGGCTATTCGCGCCAGTTCTTCGCCCTCGCCCGCGCCGGTTATCTGCCCGCTTCGCTGGCCAAGCTGTCGCGCTTCCAGACACCGCACCGGGCGATCATCGTCGGCGGCATCATCGGAATTGCCGCGATCTACAGCGACGGCCTGATCAACCTCGGCGGCATGACCCTCACTGCCGCGATGATCACCATGGCGGTATTCGGCGCAATCGTGATGTACATCATGAGCATGCTCAGCCTGTTCAAGCTGCGTAAATCCGAGCCGAACCTGGAGCGAACTTTCCGCGCGCCGTGCTACCCGCTGGTGCCGATGATTGCACTGGTGCTGGCGGTGGTGTGCCTGGTGGCGATGGCGTGGTTCAACACCTTGATCGGGCTGATTTTCCTCGGCTTCATGGCGGTCGGTTTCGGCTATTTCATACTCACCGGGCAACTACGCGCCAACGCGCCAGCCGATGCGATGCTGACCGGGCGTTAAGGGACTTCGGGTGCGCAGGGCATAACGCGCCTAGAATGGAACCACTGCGAAGTCGCTTCGCTCAAATGTGGTATGCAGCGTCGCACGGCGAAATCCTCGCCCGTCGATCTGCCATTAAGGAGAGCCGTTATGCCTTGGTATGCCTGGTTGATTCTGGTTGTTGCAATCGGCTCGATCGTTGGCGGACTGATGATGTTGAGAGACACCGCCAACAAGGTCGAACTGACCGATGAAGAACGTAAGCGCGTTGCGCAACGCAACGCGGAAATGGATGCAAAAGAAGCACAAGATCGTTAACAAAAACCCCGCCTGATTGGCGGGGTTTGTTTTTCAGATCCGTATCGGCGTTTCCGCACGCTTTTTAGAAGTAGAAGTACAGTCACCATTTAATTTTCCTTGGTTAAGATGGCGACATTGTTGCGGAGAGTTGCCGATGCGTTACTCGCAGGATCATAAAGCCCAGACCCATCAGCGCATTATCAAGGAAGCGTCGGCACGATTTCGCAAGGACGGGATCGGTGCAACCGGACTGCAGCCTTTGATGAAAGCTCTGGGACTGACCCATGGCGGCTTTTATTCGCACTTCAAATCCAAAGATGATTTGGTCGAAAAAGCACTGCAAGAGGCAAGCGATCAAGTCGATGGGTTATGCGCTGAAATTTTTGCGCAGGACAATCCCCTGCAGGTGTTCATCGACACCTACCTGTCCGAATGGCATCAGACCTCGCCACATGAGGGCTGCCCCCTGCCGACGATCTCCTCGGAACTGGGACTGCGCGGACAACCCAGTCCAACCAGCGACGCCGTACTCAACGCGCGACTGAGCCAGATCGAGAACACCCTGCAAGGTGACAACAGCGCCGACCGAGCCATCGTCATCATGTCGACTTTAGTTGGCGCTCTGTTACTGTCGCGCAGTGTCGCGGATGCCGAGTTGGCGCAGCGCATTCTCGACATCACCCGCGACCATCTCAAGCAAGCAGAAGGCTAAGCCTGCCATCGCTTGAACAACACGCTGGCATTCACCCCACCAAAGCCAAAGCCGTTGGACAATGCATATTCGATCGGCATTGATCGGGCCTGGCCATGGACGATGTCCACGCCTTCACTGGCAGGATCGGGGTTGTCGAAGTTGAGCGTCGGCGGTACCACCTGATCGCGAATCGCCAACAGCGTGAAGATCGCTTCGAGCCCACCGGCAGCGCCGAGCAGATGACCGGTAGCGGATTTGGTCGAGGTCACGGCGATTTTGTTCTGCGAGCCGAACACACTTTTGATTGCTGCCAGCTCGCCAAGATCACCCACCGGTGTGGAAGTGGCATGAGCGTTCAGGTGCTGCACCTGATCCGGCGCGATACCGGCCTGCGCCAAGGCCAACTCCATTGCACGCCGTGCACCGCTGCCATCTTCAGGGCCGGCGGTCAGATGATAGGCGTCGGCGGTGGTGCCGTAACCGACCAGTTCGGCCAAGGGTTTCGCACCGCGTGCCAAGGCGTGTTCCAGAGACTCGATCACCAGCAGGCCCGCGCCTTCGCCCATGACAAAGCCGTCACGACCGCTGTCGAATGGACGTGAGGCGCGCTCCGGGGTTTCGTTATAGCCGCTGGACAGCGCTCGTGCCGCGGCGAAACCCGCAAGACTGACCCGGTCAATCGCAGCTTCCGCCCCGCCGCACACGGCGATATCCGCTTCACCGGCCCGAATCATTCGCGCAGCGTCGCCAATCGCCTGAACCCCGGCGGCGCAGGCCGTTACCGGCGCGCCCAATGGACCTTTGAGGCCGTGCTGAATCGACACGTGACCGGCCGCCAGATTGACCAGAAAGGATGGAATGGTAAACGGCGACAGACGGCGGGGGCCGCGACTGTCAGTCGTGCGAACGGCGTCGGCTATGGCACCAAAGCCGCCGACACCGGAACCGATGATCGTCGCTGTGCGCTCCTGATCCCTACCCTCTTTTGGATGCCAACCGGCCTGCTCCAGCGCCTGTCGGGCCGCCTCCATGGCAAACATGATGAAGCGGTCCATCTTCTTCTGTTCTTTGGGTGGCGTGGCCCGATCAGGATCGAACCCCGCCTCGGCATCGTCTTCCAGGGTTGGCACGGCGCCACCGATTTTCGCCGGCAAATCAGCGACCACCGCATCCGGCAAGCTGCGCAATCCCGAACGCCCGGCGAGCAAACGCTGCCAAACGACTTCGACGCCGCTACCCAAAGGTGATACCAGGCCCATGCCCGTGACGACTACTCGACGCTGATCCATACCGCGTATACCTCTCACCGATTCAGAAGAACTTATTTGTAACGACTGGCTGCCGAACTGCGCGACAGATTCGGTGCCATCACGTGACGCGCTGCGACAAACGCATGCCACTCGTCTGCATCCGGCAAGGAAGGGATGGTAATGAGTTCGCCTTGATCCAGACCGGCCAGCGCTGCATCCACCATCTCGCCGGCCTCCATCACCATTTCTGCCGGGATGCCGCTGGCGTCGATACCGGAGCGCTCCCAGATTTCCGTGCGGGTGACGCCGGGCAGTACCGCTTGCACCTTGACCCCTGTGCCGTCGAGTTCGGCATTCAGCGATTGGGTGAGGCTCAACACGTAAGCTTTGCTGGCGCTGTAAGTGGCATTGAAGCGCTCAGGAAACAGCGCCACCACCGAGGCGATGTTGATGATCGTGCCGCGCCCGGCCTTGGCGAAACTCGCCGCAGCGGCCGATGCCAGTCGGGTGACCGTAGTGACATTGAGCTGGATCAGACGCTCCAGATTCTCCAGATCGGCGTTGGCCAACAGACCGTCAGCCGCAACACCTGCGTTGTTGACCAACAGGCTGATGCTCGAATCACTGCGCAGACGCTGCTCCAGCTTGAGTACGTCATCCTTTAGCGTCAGATCCGCCTTCATCACTTCCACCTGAACGCCATGAGCCTCGCGCAACTGGCTCGCGGCATTTTCCAGGCGCTCCAGATCACGGGCGACCAACAACAGATCGAACCCACGCGCTGCCAACCGCTCAGCGTAAATCGCACCGATACCGGACGATGCACCCGTGACAAGAGCCGTACCTTGGGCTGCAACAGAATTCATGACCGTACTCCTGAAATGCTTGAGGGATCGCCTCTGAATCCTTTTGATGCAGAGCGCGTGGAAATTATTATAGGCATAATTCAAAGCCAATATGATAGTCGTAATTTTTTGCTATCCGACGAGCGTCCCCTTCGCCTTCCCTGCCAAACTCGCGAACAGAAAAACAAAAAGGCCGGTCAATGACCGGCCCCTTGGCGTTGAACAATCAGCTTAGTTCACTTCCAGCTTATCGCGATTGCGATCCAGGATCGCCTTGCCGATCCCCTTCACTTCCAGCAACTCATCGACCGAGGAGAACGGCCCGTTTGTTTCGCGATACGTAACAATCGCTTTGGCCTTGGCCTCACCTACGCCTGACAGTTCCTTTTGCAGCGTCGCCGAGTCGGCTTCGTTGAGATCGATTTTTGCAGTCTGGGAAGATACCGCTGTATCCATCACCAAAGGCGCTTTGGGCGATTCCGCTGGCGCAACAGGTGCGGCAATAGCGGCGATCGAGGCGCTGGTGAGAAAGGCAAAAACCAAAGAGTAGAAGTAACCGGTACGCATAAGTGACGCTCCATCATCGTTTGAGAAAGCAGCTTTTCCGAAGCTGCTCCTCAAAAGTAGGTGATGGTTGGCGCATGTCAAAAATGCGTGCGTTACAGGATGTGAAACAATCAGGGTTCGAGACGGCGCTGCTGGTAGATCCAGTCGACGATTTCGCCGTCGGGGGTGTAGCCGCTGACGGTTTCTCGGAGGAGTTGGCGGACGCGGGAGTAATCATCCTTTTCAACCGCACTCAACAGATCGCTCAGCCTGGCCTTCAAAACTTCCCAAGGCAGATGATCTTCATTGGCGGACATGATCATCGGGTGGGAGGTCGCAGCGACGTTGTCACCGATCAACAGCTCTTCGTAGAGCTTCTCGCCCGGCCGCAATCCAGTGAACTCGATGGATATGTCGCCTTGAGGATTTCGCTCGGAACGAATGCTCAAACCTGACAGATGGATCATCTTCTCTGCCAACTCGACAATCCGCACCGGCTCGCCCATATCCAAAACAAACACATCGCCACCCTGCCCCATCGAGCCTGCCTGAATGACCAACTGCGCGGCCTCGGGGATAGTCATGAAATAGCGAGTGATCTTAGGATGCGTCACCGTCAGCGGTCCACCGGACTTGATCTGACTATGGAACAGCGGGATGACCGAGCCGGATGAGCCCAGTACATTGCCGAACCTGACCATGGTGAAGCGCGTTTTATTGACTCGGGAAACATTCGACTTATCGCCAAACAGGACGGGCGCAACCTCGCGGCTCAAAGCCTGCAAAGTCAATTCGGCCAGACGTTTAGTGCTACCCATGACATTGGTCGGGCGAACGGCTTTGTCGGTAGAGATCAGCACAAAATTCGATACACCAGACTGCAGCGCAGCCTGAGCGGTGTTGAGCGTACCAATCACGTTATTCAGAACACCTTCAGCGATGTTGTGCTCGACCATGGGCACATGCTTATAGGCCGCGGCGTGATAAACAGTGTCGACCTTCCAGGTTTTCATCACATCAAGGAGCTTGTCCTGATGCCGGATCGATCCGAGGATTGGCAGCAGCCTGACAGGCACCGACTCTCGAGAGCTCCGCTGCTCCAGTTCGGAAAGAATGCTGTAGAGGTTGAATTCACTGTGTTCGAACAGCAGCAGCGTGGTAGGCCCCAAGGCAAAAATCTGCCGGCACAACTCGGAGCCGATCGAGCCGCCCGCTCCCGTTACCATCACGGTCTTGCCTTTGATGCAGCGCTCCAGAAGATCAGGCTGCGCGGGCACGGAGTCACGCCCCAGCAAGTCGGCAATATCGACCTCCTGGATATCCTCGACCTTCACTCTTCCGCTCGCCAGATCGGTAAAATTAGGGACACTTCTGACATGCAGCGGGAAACCTTCCAGCAGATTCAGAATTTCCCGGCGCCGGGCACGCGTCGACGACGGAAGAGCAAGAAGTATCTCCTGAGCACCGGTGACATCGATCATCTGCTGAATATGTTTGGGTTTGTAAACATGCAAGCCGGATATAGAACGCTCGGCAATGCTCGCATCATCATCAACGAATGCAACCGGACGCATCACCTTGCCCATGCGCAGCGCCGCCACCAGTTGATTACCAGCGACCCCGGCGCCATAAATCGCGACCTTGGTCAAACCGTTGTCGCGGTTAGTGAACGGCACATGCTGGGCTGCGGTAAACCAGTCCCCCATGAAGTACTGACGCATGCATAGGCGCAGTCCGCCGATGATCACCAGACTCAGCCACCAATAATTGAAAATGATCGAGCGCGGCACCACCGCTTCATGGTTGCTGTACCAATAAACGACAACGGCCAGAATCAACGATGACAAACTCACGGCTTTGATGATGGCAATCAACGCATCATTACCGAAGTAACGCATTACGGCCCGATACATGCCAAAGCGAATAAACAGAGGGATGGCAACGATCGGAGCAAAAGCGAACAGCCAGAGATGCACCTTGAAAGGGTTGTACATGTCATCAATGCCAAGACGGACTATAAAGGCCAACCACAGCGCAACCCAGACAAGAACAATGTCCGTAGCTACCTGGATCATGCGTTTACGGCGCCTAGGCAGGCCTAACAGTCGCTCTCTGATTTTATCCATTGACTCCTCAAACACCTCAGTACCTCCCTTTAACTGCTGCATCGCGTTGGTTACCCTGGCGCGTACCCTGCACTCTAAACCGTTATGACCCATTCGTTAGCGAGTTATTCATTAATCCTTTCAAGTTCGCCAGCGCGAAACATGACTGCAAGCAATAGCAAAGGAGCATAGGCCACTATCAGCCCCACACTGCCGTCCAGTCCGAAATGTGATACAGCCACGGCAACCGGCAGTAACCAGAGCATATTGATCAATGCGACGGCGAGCGTTACCGGTAGATGACTGCCAAACCGACGAGAGGCAAACTGATAAGCATGGCTGCGATGCGCTTCATAAACTTTGTCGCCGCGCAATACACGCCGAAACAGGGTAAAAGTGGCATCGACAATAAATACCCCAAACAGGATCAACCAGGCCCACAGAAGATCCGCCGAGACCGTTGCTGCCTGCAAGGATAAGCCTCCCAGCACTATCCCCAGAAAACCGCTCCCGGCATCGCCCATGAATATGCGCGCAGGAGGAAAGTTCCAGAACAGAAACCCGGCGACGCATACCGACAACAATAAGGGTGCCCAGACCAATTGGGGCCACCCGCCCAGCCAGCCAAGAAAACAGGCTCCGAGACACACACAAATGGCTTCTACGCTTGCAATGCCGTCGATGCCGTCCATGAAGTTATAAAGGTTGAGCAGCCAGACCAGATAAAACGCCGCAAGAATCTGGCCCACGGCGCCCAGGTCGAACTCGACACCCCATAAACGGATCGCCGGCAAGCCGCCCATCCACACCAGCAGCCATATCGCGGCCGCAAAGTGACCCAGCAAGCGCCAGCGTGCCGCGATATGTCCATGGTCATCCATGAAGCCGAGCAACGCTACCAGGCTTCCAGAGCCGGCAATGGCCCAAAAATGGGCTGGAGCGATCAACTCCCGCCATAGCAGAAACATCATCGCCAGAAGGAATGCCAGCACTATCGCGACACCACCACCACGAGGGGTCGGCACCGAGTGCGAGCTTCGCGCATTGGGAACGTCCAGCAGGCTGCGCGACAGCGCGTAATGGCGCAACACCCAGGTAAGACTGAATGCGAGCAGAGCGATGACGGGAATAATCCATCCGTAGTTCATGGTTGAGCAGAATCCAGAAAATGCTGCGCCGTCAGACTCAGAGCGCGATCAAGTGTAATCGGAGGTATCCAGTTCAACAGCTTTCGGTTTTTTTCGATATCAACCTGCAAGGAACCGAACAGCCTTTGCGACAATGCGTGACGCCCCAGCAGGCTGGCCACACTGCTCATCAAACCAACTGGCACCGGCAGCAGCCGGGCGGGATGCCCCAGCGCTGCCGCCAGCTTGCGCAATAACTGCGTGGTTGAGACATCCTCGCCATCACTGCCCAGGAAGATCTGATTGGCTGCTGCGGGGTGCTCGGCACACGTCAGAATCAGATCGACCAGATTGTCGATGGCAATCAGGCTACGTTGATTGCGAACTGCACCAAACGGCAACGGCACGCCGCGATGGAGCCAGCGAATCATGCTGAGGAAGTTGGCCTTGACACCTGGCCCGTAGACCAACACCGGACGGATGATGACTACCTCCATGCCGGTATCGGCCGCAAGCGCCTGTAGCGCCCGTTCAGCTTCGAGCTTGGAAATACCGTAAGGATCACCGGGTGCGGGAATATCGTCCGCGGTGTAAGCCCGACCGCCAGTGGTGCCGTCTCCGTTCACCTTGATCGAACTGATAAAGATAAATCGCTTGACCCCAATCGCCGCTGCCTGACGCGCCAGATGCAAGGTACCGTCGACATTTACCTGACGAAAAGCGCTCAAAGGGTCGGCGCAAACTTCATTCATGACGTGCACTCGCCCGGCTGCGTGAACGACACAGTCAATACCGCTCAACATCGACGTCCAGTCCTGCCGGTTATCGAGCCCGGCGTATGCCATCGAACGCACCCCACGCGGGAATTCCACTGACATGTCGCGCACCGGCGCCAGCACAGAGCATTGAACATGGACCAGTCGTTCGATTAGTGCACGCCCGACGAAACCGGTTCCACCAGTGACCAGGAATGTCTTGAAGTTCATGGGCGACCCTTTGGGAAAACATTAATGACTGCAGAGAAACAGCAGCAAATCTGTCAGTGAGGTAAAGACCAGACGGTCGACTGTGGTGAATCAGAAACACACCAGTGCAGACGGATTGGGGAAGCAGTTTATTGAATCGGCGTACGCTTGACCACTTTCAGCGAGCAGCGTTATTTCGCTGCCCAGCGCTTCGTTACTCAACTGGATATTCAGAGTCGTTTGTTTCGCGAAATCCACTCTGCCCGGTCAAACAAATTGCATAAAAGTATTTTGCTGGTTGGAGCTGGCTCAGGGTACGGATAGAATCCGTGCGGAAATGGAATGAAGGCTTTTCCTAAATGAAAAACAGCCTCTTCCCTTCCTACGCATCGAATTTCGGCCAACGCCGAAATAAAAAGCTATTGCACGCCTTTTGCTTCGAAATGGAGAGCCCCATGCAGCAAATCAACGACCTTGCAGCGAAGATAGAAAAGTTTCGATCGCAGATTAATTCTTCGGTCCAGCGGGTGGTCGCGAGCGGATGGGTGATCTTGGGGCCGGAAGTCAAACGCTTCGAAGCTGCTTTTGCACAGTATTTGAATGCCAGCCACTGCGTGACTGTTGCCAACGGTACCGATGCGATTGAACTGGCACTCAAGGCACTCGGCGTCGCGAAAGGTGATCAGGTCGCAACCGTTGCCAACGCAGGCATGTACACCACCACGTCGGTTCTGGCGATCGGAGCCGAACCGCTGTTCATGGATGTCGACGTGAACACCCAGGTGGTAACGCTCGACAGCGTGAAACATGCCGTGGATGCCGGGGCGAAGGCGGTTGTCGTCACCCATTTGTATGGTTTGGCAATCCCGGAGATCAAAGCCATCGCCCAATTCTGCGCCGAGCGCAATATCCCTCTACTCGAGGACTGTGCACAGGCACACGGTGCCGAACGTGACGGTCAACGGGTCGGCACATTCGGCGACGCGTCAAGCTTCAGCTTCTACCCGACTAAAAACCTCGGTGCATTGGGTGACGGCGGAGCGGTTGTGACCAACTCGACCAAAATTGCCCAACGCGTGGCACAACTACGCCAGTACGGTTGGTCCTCGAAATACTGCGTAGAGCTGGATGGCGCCCGCAATAGCCGCCTGGATGAAATGCAAGCGGCAATCCTGTCTGAGTTCCTGCCGTATCTCGATCAAGAAAACGCGCTCCGCCGCGCGATCGCAGCGCGCTACAGAAACGAAATCAACCACGCCGACGTCACTCATCCGCTAGATTACGACACGGCCTCAGTTGCACACTTGTATGTGATCAAGTCGTCGAAGCGTGACGCGTTGCAACAGCACTTGCGCACGGCGCAGATTGCTTCTGACGTCCACTATCCGATTCCGGACTACAAGCAGCCGGTCTTCGGCCAGCGGTTTGCCGACATGTCACTGCCAAACACCGAGCAACTTGCCAGCGAGATCCTCACGCTGCCGTGCTATCCGGGCATGCCAGATGAAGCGGTCAGCGCCGTGATCAAGGCCGTCAACGGATGGGCTGCATGAAATACTCCGTAATCGTCCCGGTCTATAAAAACGCCGACTCGATACCGCGGCTGCTTCAGGCTTTGACGGACATGAACAACACGCTCGAGAACCAGCTCGAAGTGGTTTTCGTGGTAGACGGCAGTCCCGACCAATCGTTTGCCATGCTTAAACAAGCGTTGAGCACACTGAGCTTCAGCGCACAACTGCTCGCTCACTCGCGCAACTTCGGCTCATTTCCTGCGATCCGCACCGGACTGATGGCGGCCAGAGGCGATTATTTCGGCGTGATGGCAGCCGACCTGCAAGAACCACCAGAACTGCTGATCAGCTTCTTCAAGTCGCTGTCCAACGACGAATGCGATGTCGCCATCGGCACACGCAATGCCAGGCAGGACCCGCTTTCCAGTCGCATGGCTTCATCGCTCTTCTGGGGCTTGTATCGCCGACTGGTTGTGCACGACATGCCCAAGGGCGGCGTGGACATCTTCGGCTGCAACAAGGCGTTTCGGGAACAGCTGTTGCAACTCAACGAATCCCGCTCGTCACTGATTGCCCTGATCTTCTGGCTGGGCTTTCGCCGCAAGTTCATCGAGTACGAGCGCCAGACCCGACTTGAGGGCAAGTCAGCCTGGACGTTCAAGAAAAAGCTCGAATACATGATGGATAGCGTGTTCGCCTTCACCGACTACCCGATCAGACTGCTGACCAGGATGGGCGCGATGGGCTCGCTCATTTCGCTGTTCATTGGCGCGATGGTGATCATGGCGCGGCTGTCCGGCGCGATTGAAGTTCCGGGCTACGCCGCGACAATGGTGGTGGTACTGCTGCTGGGAACATTAAATCTGCTCGGCCTCGGCCTGGTAGGCACCTATGCCTGGCGCGCCTACGAAAACAGTAAGCAGCGGCCATTGGCGATTGTCTGCATGAAGCTCGATAACCAGGAGAATCCAAGTGACTGAAGCCTTCATCCACGCGACGGCCGATGTGAAAAGCAAGAACATCGGCGAAAACACGCGAATCTGGCAATACGTGGTGGTGTTCGAGAACGCAGTAATCGGAAACGACGTCAATGTTTGCTCGCACTCCCTGATCGAGAACGATGTGGTCATCGGCGACCGTACGACCATCAAATCCGGCGTTTATGTGTGGGATGGCCTGCGAATCGGCGCCGACGTGTTCATCGGCCCGAATGCCACGTTCACCAACGACAAGTTCCCGCGCTCGAAAGTCTATCCGGAGTCTTTTTCCCAAACAGTAATTCAGGACGGCGCCTCGATCGGCGGCGGCGCAGTGATCCTGCCCGGCGTCACCATCGGCACCGGCGCCATGGTCGGCGCTGGCGCTGTGGTCACCAAGTCAGTACCGCCTTACGCCATCGTTACCGGCTCCCCCGCACGTATCACCGGATACGTGGAAAACTCAGCCTCGAGCGATGCTGCTATCCCCCCCGCACCAAAACCTGCACAGCAGGATGACGCGGTCGTACGTATTGGCGTGGGCGATGTCACGACTCATCGCTTCAAGCACGTTCCTGACATGCGCGGTGATCTTTCCGTCGGCGAGTTTGACCGAGAGATTCCTTTCACACCCAAGCGCTACTTCCTGGTATTCAACGTACCCAGCCAGAAAACCCGTGGCGAACACGCCCATCACAAGTGCCATCAGTTCCTGATTTGCGTCAAAGGCAGTTGTGCAGTAGTGGTCGATGACGGTACCAATCGTGCGGAAGTTCTTCTTGATGCACCGAACAAAGGCATTTACCTGCCACCGATGACTTGGGGCATTCAGTACAAATATTCTGAAGACGCAGTACTGCTGGTGTTCACCTCCGATTACTACGACAACGCCGACTACATTCGCGATTACTCGGAATTCACCAAACTTACTGCACAAAAATCTGCGCTGTGAGCGGACTGAAAGACAACCCGAACGTTCGTCGCTGGCTAAGCTTTCTTGCCGGCGGCGGACTTAATACCGGGCTCACGTATTGCCTGTACCTGATTTTGAGTCATTGGATCGACTATCAAGTCGCTTACGCAATTGCGTACGCGGCCGGGATAGTCTTTGCGTATTTCTTCAACTCCAAATTTGTATTCAAGGTAGAGCAGTCGCTGATTGGCATGGCCATCTACCCGACTATCTATCTGGTCCAATACATTTTCGGAGCGCTGTTGCTCAACCTCTTGGTGGAACACCTGAACCTGCACAAAGCCATCGCGCCAATACTGGTCATCTTGCTACTTCTGCCATCAAGTTACCTTTTAAACAAAGTCGTTCTGAAGGCAACTCATAAAACAAAGCCCTCGAAGGATCAACAAGGCAACCCATGACAGCGACTACACAACCGGCGATGACCAACCCGTCTTCGCTGGAAAAAACACAAGCGTTTACTTGGCTGGCCCACCTGGGACCGGCACTATTGACAGTAATTTTCATGTGGCTACCCTTTGGCTTTGCCATGACCGGGCTGCTCGAAGAATGGGGTGTAATCGGCCTATTCAGCAGGATAGGAGTGTTTTTCATCACAGACGTGAGCAGCGCGATGCCCGCCCACGCGCTGCGTCCGCTGACTATTTTCCCGCACGCTCTAGCTTATTATCTTGATCCGGATACGTTCAATTATTGGCACGTACTGCTGATCATCGCGCTGGTCATCAAGGGTTGGGCGCTCAGCGTCCTCACCACGCGGGTAACCGGCGCGGTGAAATGGGGAATGCTGGCTAGCGTCCTTGTCATCATTTTTCCTGCTGACACCATGCAGTTGTCTTTCCGCTCGATTCATATCAACTGGGCGTTGAGCCTGGCGTTGTTGGCGAGCGTCGTGTTTATGCATGCCCTGGATCAAAAAAACCGGGTTCGCTCGTTCATATTCAGTGTATTAGGCAGCCTGCTGATTGCTGCCGGATGTGCAATGTATGAAGTCTCACTGCTGCTGGCCGCCATTCCTGCGCTGGTGATCTTCATCCAGATCGGTTTCAAGGGCATCGCTGCACATGTCAAACGATATTATGGCCAGCATCTGGTGTGGGCAGCGGGTGTCCTTGCCTATGTAGCCTATGTCGTCCACACCGCCCCACTGGTACAGACTTATCAAGGGGCTGTCGTTGGTGACAATGCGCTCGCATCCCTGAAAGCCTACTATCCGAAAATTTTCACTCTTGGACTCGGACGCAGCATTTTTGGCGGCTGGGTCGATGCAATCAAGATCACACTCACGGAAATCAGCACTTACTGGTACCTGGCCCTGGCGACTCTCGCACTCCTTGCGCTGATCCAGTTTGTTGCGAGAATCTCTGCTAACTCTGCGCCTTTCTCAGATCCCAAGTCGCCAAGTCCGGTACTGCTCGCGCGCATGGTAATTGCCGGCGTGATATTGATCTGCCTCGGATACTTGCCCTTCATCTTCAACCTTGCGCACATGTCTGTGAGCCAGCGCACATTCCTGTACGCTGCCCCTGGTGCGACACTGCTCTTCGTAGCGCTGTGCGTCGCGATCAATCGTTATTCGAAAGTCGCCAGTACAGCAATCGCCGCGGGCATGATTTTCACTGGCCTTGCAGCGCAGATATTCCAGTTTCAGCACTACGTGGATATTTCGAAGAGACAACAAACTGTTCTTAAAGACATTGTTGAAAACTTCGATGGCAACGCAGTCAATAAGACCCTGGTGATACTCGACTACTCCAATGAGCTTAATCATGACTGGATGTTCCTGAATCCGAATCTGGCTTCTACCCTCTTCCATATTTACGGAAAACCTGTCGACACGCTGGAAGTTTGCTACATGCCGAGCGGTGAATGGCAGCAATCAGACTCGCTATTGCGCAAAGGCACCTGCGAGGAAACGGCTGATGGCTGGACATTCCACTACCCTACCCCGACAGGGGGCCCCGGTATGGAACGGACCGTCCAACAGCCAGATAAAAAGCTGTCCAAAGTCGAGGTTGTCACCGTTGCTGTGGGCAAGGGACTGATTACGCCGGCCAGCCCCGCGCTGGAAACATATCGGCGCAATCTCGCATCGGGAGCACTACCCATCACCGCCCGCTTGCATGGCCTCACCGAAACCGCCCCGTGGTTCGACTTTTTCAGGTTTCGCAGCCAGGAACACAAGGACGAATATTTCTGGGGTTTTGGTCGCTGGTGGAGCCTGGACTCACCGATTGCAGGCTCTGGATGGCGTAATACCGAGTGGGAAAGCAGTCGGTTTTCCCACATGTCTTCGGCCTGGAAAAATGCTCCGCGCGCCTCACTCATCTTTGACATGACGCCAACACCTGGGCCTTACAGCATCAGTGGACTGTTCAATGCTTTTGCCAACGATAAAATTCGTGGCGAGATGCAGGTACTGGTGAATGGCGCAGCGGTGCCCGTTCAATGGAGTGCAGACGGTAGCTTCGGCGGTGACCTGGACCCGCAACTGCTCAAGACCGGAAAAAACGTCATCGAGTTTGTCTCGGGAGTAGATGACAACTATTACGGACTATCGGCAAGACTGGACTGGGTCAGAATTGCCAAGCAGCACTGATAACCTGTCGAAACACTGACCAGGTGGAGTTACTCGTGAGGATCGATTGATTCTCACGAGCAACCTCTACCGCTCAAATCAACCTCCTCCGACGCATACGACACTTATGAATGCTCGGCGCGCGAACCAAGGCACACTGATGATTACAAGGCCTTCGACGGAAACGAGCCAGCCTTGTCCCGTCTCCAAAGAAACACGAACAACGCCAATACGTTCGTTGCCAGGCCACTGGCTTGCTCACATCGTTCCCGCAGCCATGGTTGTTCTGATCCTGTGGCTACCTTTCGGCTTTGCCTTGACCGGACTTCTCGAAGAATGGGTTGTTCTGGGACTCTTCATAAAAGAGGGTACGTTTTTCTTCACGGGCATAAACAGTCCGTTATCCCCTCACGCCCTGCGTCCGCTGACGATATTCCCTCAAGCCGCCGGGTATTGGCTGGACAGCAACTCGTTTAACTACTGGCACGTACTGCTGATAGTCGCTCTGATAATCAAAGGTTCTGCTCTGAGTTATCTGACCAGGAAGCTCACCGGAAGCCTGACGCTGGGAATGATTGCAAGCGTGCTGGTCATCATCTATCCAGCCGACACCATGCAGCTTTCGTTCAGGGCTATTCATATTAACTGGGCACTAAGCCTGGCGCTCTTGGGCAGCGCCATATTCCTTGGCGCGCTGGAGATGGAACGCAAGCTGGCCGCATACATGGTCAGTGCAATCGGTGCCGCACTGTTTGCATCGGCGTGCTTCATGTACGAAGCATCCTTGTTACTCGCCTGCATCCCTGCGCTGATCATTTTTTCGATGATCGGGTTCAAAGCCTTCTTGGCTCGGCTCAAGCACAAGGCAGTCGAACATAGCGTCTGGGTACTAGGTGTCCTCAGCTACGTCGCTTACGTTGCTTACACCGCTCCGCTAGTAAAAAGCTATCAAAGCAGCATCGCCGGCTCAAACATTATGAGCACCTTGCAGCTCAACATCTCGAAACTATTCAGCGTCGGATTTGTGCGAAGCACACTCGGGGGATGGTTCGACGCAGCTCAAATTACATTGCGCGAGTACGTGAATTACGGATACCTGATCGTCAGCAGTCTTTGCCTGATACTGATCATCGTTGCAATTGCCAAATTTACCTGCGCTCAACAATCAGACAAGCGACGATTCAGCGACTTGCCTCTGAATGCACGACTGGCACTGTCGGGCATTATTCTGCTGCTGCTTGGCTACGCGCCATTTCTCTTATCAGGAGCTCACGTAGCTATAAGCCAGAGAACATTCCTGTTCACAGCTCCTGGCGCAGTCCTGCTCTGGATAGCCGTGTTAAATACGGGCTACTCCCTGTCAAAAACCATCACCAATGTTTGTGTGGGTTTTTTCTTTGTCACTGGTCTGTCCTTCCAGCTCTATCAATTCCATCACTATATTGAAATCTCGAAGAAGCAAATGGCAGTTTTACAAGACATTGCCATGCAGTTCGATGGCAAGCTTGACGGTAAAACACTGCTGATTCTTGACTATGGCAACCAGCTCAACCATTCGTGGATGTTCATCGCCGACGGTCTGGTCGGATCACTGTCTTATCTATATGGAAAACCCGTCGCGAATATTCAGGTTTGTCACATGCCCAGCCGTGAGTGGCAGCAAGTCGACTCGGTACAACGTAAGGGCAAGTGCATCGAGAACGCACATGACTGGACGTTCCAGTACCCCACATCTGTGAGCGGACCAAGCCTTCCTGCCACGTCACCGGCCGACAGTATTGTGCTTGCGAAGTCAGATGTGATCGCGATAGCAATCGGCAGAGAAAACGGCGTCGGCACCATAAGCGGCGCACCGTCGGTGCTCGCCTCGAAAATCCCCGAAGGCGTGGTTGAGCAGCGCTATCGGAACGTCGTGAATGTGATCGACGAGAAAACGCGTTTCATCCGCTTCAGAGACGCTATGGTCACTGATGACTACAAATGGACTTTCGGGAAGTGGTGGAGCATGGAGATTCCAACCCAAGGTTCAGGCTGGCGGGAAGCAAGCTGGGATGTGGGGTATTTCCATCATCAGTCAACTGCTTGGAAAAGCGAGAAGCAATCCAGCCTGCTATTCAAGTTCCAGCCCAAACCCGGACGCACTTACGTACTTAAGGGCAAGTTTAGCCTGATCATCAATAACGCGGTCTTGGAGAGCATGGCAATATCGATCAATGGCTCTCCAGTTGCACTTCAGTGGGGAGCGCTTGGCAGCTTCAAAGCGACGATTAATGAAGGAGTACTGAAGGACGGCTCGAATATCATCGAGTTCGACTCAGTGACTGACGATAGTTACTTCGGTCTGTCCGCGATTTTTGAGGGCTTCCACATCTCGCGCCAGCCGTAACCGGATCGGGAGAGTCCAAGTCAGCCGCTCAAGGGCAAATCCCTTGAGCGGCTACCTCACCTACCCACAGCGCCTCAGGCTCTGAACACAGCAGAATGTGAACCACTGCCAGAACCTTTGGACTATGACCGCCTAGTGATCGGTAACTCCCAGTTCGGCTGCAATGGCCTTGACTGCGAACGCCGAACCGCGAGGAGTGAGGTGCACGATATCCAGATAGAACGCATCCCCGCTCGATGCCGACTCGCGCATCAGACATCCCTCTTTGTTGCACATCTTCTCGACTACCGAGATATAGATAGCGCCGGACTGCTGTGCGAGATTTCTCAAGTTCTGCTCCGCGACCTCAGTTCTGGTATGGGACTCAGAGCCGGACTCTTGCCCGTATTTCGAATAATCCAACCGCTCAGAGGGAACACGATGCAGCGGGTCACTGCTCCACAAGTTGAACGCGATACGCGAAGGAGTGTCTTTCCAAGCAGGAGTCGGACCCAAGAGAATAACCCTGCGAACACCAGCGGCCTGTATTTGTTTAATGGTTGCCGCTAGTAGGGACTTGTCGTATTCACCCCACATGGCAGCGAGAATCACCGTATCGGGCACCAATTCGCGAACCTTATCAATCGTCCACTGATTGTTGGACGCGCAGGCCGGATTTCCCCCATGAAACCCCACCATTGGCGCACAAGCGGAAGACGTGAATTGCGCCAGTCGGAACGCACCAGAACGATCGGCCAGCCCACGCAGCCCGGAGTAAACCGCTGCCGCACCAGAGTCGCCCCACAAGACCCAAAGAGGTTTGTCGCCTTTGTCGACGCACTCCGCAGCATACTGATTAGCGTCCTGACCAATATCCATGAAGCAAACATGGTTGCGCAAAGCTGCACGATAGCTGTCGAGATCGTACTCAGTAGCTCGCTGAATAATGTCCGGGTAGCGTGAAGCGAAGCCGCCCTGCTTGAAAATTACACCTGCGCTCAGGCCCGCCACACACATTGAGGCACAAAGTGCGAAAACCTTGATCCGGGTTCTGGAGCCTGAGCGAAACGGGCGCTCGATATAGAGATAGGTGAGAGTGGCGAGGATCGCACTCAATACCAACAACCCCAACCGCATAGACCAGCTCAACCCCTCCGGATAAGCCGTTCTGGCGAAAGTAAGGATTGGCCAGTGCCACAAATAAAGCGGGAAACTGATCAGTCCGATGGCGATCATCGGACGGCTGCTCAGCAAAACCCGATTTACCCATGCACTAGATCCCGCAGCAATGATCAATGCCGTGCCGATCGTGGGGATCAGTGCCCACTTCCCGGGGAAGGGCAAAGTATCCTTGATTCGAATAATTGCATAAGTGATGAACAGCATGCCGACAATCGACATAACCGTTCGCGCCTTCGGTCTGCCAAGAAAGCTCGCAACGACACTCAAAACCCGGTAGTGCGAAACAAATTTAAGCCCCGACGTGGTGCTCAAGCATGCCAAAAATGCACCGACAATCAATTCCCACCCGCGAGAAAGTGGCGAATAGAAAGTCGCCGTAGCATGCTCACGCACCTCAATCACGTTGAGGGCGAACGATGCAATACCGACAACGACGACGAGCAGCAACACTGGAGCACGCAGCCGCCAGGCAGCCCAAAGCAGGAGCGGCCAAACGACATAGAATTGCTCTTCGATTCCAAGAGACCAAAGATGCAATAGTGGTTTGAGTTCAGACGCCTTGTCGAAATAGCCAGCCTCGCTCCACAAAACAAAGTTTGAAACGAACGTAGCCCCACCCAAGACATGTTTCGCTAGCTGAGCCAGGTCATCAGCGAGCATCGTGTTCCAACCGAACGCCAGGCAAACCGCCAGTACTGTAAACAGTGCGGGAAAGATCCGTCGTATGCGTCGAGAGTAAAAATCAGCAATGCTGAAAGTACCCCGCTCCAGCGTCGTCAGAATAACCTTGGATATCAAGTAACCCGAGATGACGAAGAATACATCCACGCCCACAAATCCCCCGCGCAGCAGCGTGGGAAAGGCATGAAAAAACAACACGGCTAAAACGGCAATAGCCCTGAGTCCATCGATATCAGGTCGATAGCCGATGTGGCTTATGTGGTCACCGGAAATGCGCGGAGATAGCGGCAGGCTATGGGTCTCGCTTACAGTCATTGTTATTTACCAGCACCAGTTCTTATTTAAAGGAAGGCTCGGACCTAGTCCAGGTCCTGAGCAACAGAAGGATTTTTCCACCAATCAATACGTTCGAACCCCGGAGGAGCGGTCATGCCAATGCTGGTACCCGCCACAGAGCGCTAACTTCTACTGCACAGTTTCCGGTAAACCGCTGCATAGGCCGCAGCCATTTCACTCGACGAAAACACCTCTTGGTAACGCCGAAATGCCAGCCGTCCCATTTCACCGGCCTTCTCCACATCAATCCACAGGGTGCTCATTGCCGCGGCGAGCGCAACAGAATCTCGAGGTGGAACCACCAGCCCGGTCTCATTGGCAATATTGATGAAAGTCGTCCCTGAACCGATTTCACAGGAGATCAGCGGCTTCGCATACATCGCGGCCTCCAGCAAAGAAATACCGAAGGATTCCGAGCGCAGATGCGAAGGAAATACAAAACAATGGCACAACGTCAGCAAGGCGGCTTTGTCTACATCACCCAATCCGCCCAAAAAATGCACATTGGCCAGTCCTAGCCTGGAAGCCTGCTCCTTAAGCTCGTATTCCTGATGACCGCCCCCCAGAATCACTACCGGAAAACCTGTGATATGTGCGGCCTCAAGCAGAAAATCCAGACCTTTGTAGTACCGCAGAGCACCGACGAAGAGGAAAAATTTCGCGCCTACCTTCGCCCGCCATTCAGCGAGTTTCTCCGGAGAGACAATCGGATAAGTAGCCGCGTCCAGTCCGTACGGAATGATCTCGACTTTATCGCGGAACCGCGACAACACAGGACTGCTCTGCGCGTAGTTGGGCGACGACGCAACGATACAATCCACGCTGGAAAGGAAACGGTTCATCAGCGGCTGATACAACTTGAGCAGGGTCTTCTGCTTGACGATATCAGAGTGGTAACTGACCACCGAAGGCTTGCCGTGGCGTGTCGCGAAATGAACCAGATCCATGTATGGCCAAGGGAAGTGGTAATGCACTACATCGACTTCCTTTGCCAGCTCGGAAAAGTCCTTGAATGCCGACAGCGAGAAACCCGTCGAAGCCACGTGCAGATCCAGTTTCGAACGATGAGTGACGTGATTCCCGACTGTTTCATTGCGCGCCGCACCGCGCTCGCTGAGGTAGAGCACCTGCGACGAAAAGCCGTGTTCAGCACCGCCCTGGGCGATCTGGAAAATGACTTGTTCGATACCACCCATGGTTTCCGGGTAGTAGGTTTTGAAAAAATGCAGAACCTTGATCATTTTTCGCCTGATACCTTCCGGTAGACTTGCAGCGTTTCCAGAGCGCAACGCTCCCAGGAAAAACCTTGTGCATGGCGCAATCCCTTGACCACGGCGGACTCACGCCAGTCATCGTCAGTCAGCCCTCGCTCAATCAGCCTCGTCAGTTCCTCAACATCCATCGGTGCACACATCAGCGCGGCATCGCCGGCAACTTCAGGCAATGATGAGCTATTGGAGCAGACCACCGGCACGCCGGAATTCATGGCTTCGAGTACCGGCAGACCGAACCCTTCGTAGAGCGAAGGAAAGGCAAACAAACGGGCACCCGCAAAGAGCAACGGCAAGTCTTCGGCCGGCACAAACCCAAGGTAGTGGGCCCAGCCCTCACGTCTCGCGCTTTCGAGTTTCTGATGAATCACATCGTTGCGCCAGCCGTGGTAGCCGGTGAGGATCAGCGGCCACCGGGTACGCAGCGCCAGCGGCAGTCGTTCATAGGCGGCAAGCAATGTCTCGATATTCTTGCGCGGCTCAATGGTGCCGACAAACAGCGTATATCCGCTCGGCTGCAGCCCATGCCGAGCCAGCGTAACGACGAGCTCATCTGCAGGGCGCGGGTAGAACTCCGGAGAACTTGCCAGCGGCACGGCGTGGATCCGCTCAATAGGCCAGGAAAAGTAATCGGCGAGCTCACGGCGCGTGAATTCCGAATCGGTAATCAGCGCGTCAGCTCTTACCAAAGTCGTTCTCAGTTCTTTTTGCAGGTATCGAACCAGTTGAGGCGCGTGGCAGTGCGCCCAAGTGAAAGGCGACAGATCATGGAACGTCGCCACGCTGCGCCCAGGGAAGGGCGGCAGAAAATAATTGGGACTGTGATACAGAAAATCGCCATGCCCTTTCAGCGCGGCTTTGCGCAGCATCGGCATGAGCAGCCGATAGGCTTCCACGGCAAGGAAACTCTTCTGCACGGCACGCTTGAGCCCATAGCCACTGCCGGACTCGTTGGCAGCGGTGGGTAATTGCGGCAGGAAGCTGCGGCCTGCAAAGAACTGCAGGTCGCTAATATCTGGGTTTTGCTGAAGTTTCAGCGCAAGTTCGTAGGTATAGCGACCGATGCCAGTCAGCGGAAAGCGGATCGGCTCAACAGATAGCACTAGCTTCATTTAGTCCGCCGAAAGCATCCAGCTTAGAGTTTCTTCCAGTTTTGGAGTTTGCCAGCCGTTAACCAGCCCGCAAAGACGGGTGTTGTCACCGCACAGGATCTTCACTTCGTGAGTGCGCACGAATGCCGGATTCACTTCGACTTCCAGGTGATGACCAGTAAAGGCCGCGCACATGTCGATCACTTCACGCAACGAATGACTTTTGCCCGAACTGACGTTGACGGTCTGTCCCAAAGGCTTGGCCTCAATCAGGCCGCGATACGCTTTGACCACAGCCCGTACATCGCTGAAATCGCGAGATACATCGAGATTTCCGAGCTGAATCCTGCTTGCTCGCTGGCGAAAGTGAGAGACGATCTTGGGTAACAGGAAGCTTTCCGCCTGGCCAACACCGGTGTAGTTGAAAGGACGCGTGATCACGATCGGCAGACGGTCATGCCAAAGGCTGGCCATGTATTCCATGGCAAGCTTGCTGACTGCGTAATCATTGGCGGGCGCCGGCACAGTGGATTCACTCAGCAGGCCGGCCGAAGCATTGCCGTAGACGTTGGCACTGCTGGCGAGCAGCACGCAATCCGGAACCTTCCCGCAAGCGGCAATCGCTTCCAGCAAGTGACGGGTGCCGATCAGATTGACCTCGTAAAAGGGATCTGCAGCGCCGTGCCCAACGAATGCCAATGCCGCCAGATGAACCACGACATCAGGTTGAATTGTTGCCAGCAACTTGCGCAGAGCGGCACCGTCGGCCAGATCTGCCTGAAAATAGCCAGGCTCGTCCGAGGACTGAGAACCCAATCCTATCACTTCATAACCGTTGGCTTTGAGCTCAGCGGCCATGTAACGCCCAGTGAAACCTTGAATACCTGTGATCAGCGCTCGTTTACCGGCAATACTCATCAGAACGAAAACCCTTGCTCATTTCGACGAAGGTCGGCTTCGACCATCATTCGGCACAGCTCTTCAAGCGTCGTTTTCGGCTCCCAACCCAGTGCGGCCTTGGCCTTGGCCGGATCACCGATCAACAACTCGACTTCGGTCGGACGGTAGAATTTCGGATTGATGGTGACCAGAACCTTGCCGGTGGCCGCATCAGTACCTTGCTCGTCTTCTGCCGAACCGCTCCAGGTCAAAGCGATGCCGACAGCCTTGAAAGCCATGGTGACGAAATCACGCACGGTTTCAGTACGGTTGGTCGCCAGTACGAAAGTGTCCGGCTCATCAGCCTGCAGCATGCGCCACATGCCTTCGACGTACTCTTTGGCAAAACCCCAGTCACGCTTGGCGTCGAGGTTGCCCAACTCCATTTTGTCCAGCAGGCCCAACTTGATCTTGGCAACCGAGTCGGTAATCTTGCGGGTGACGAACTCACGACCGCGCAACGGCGATTCGTGGTTGAACAAAATCCCGCTGGTAGCAAAGATGCCATACGACTCGCGATAGTTGATGGTCATCCAGTGCGCATACAGCTTGGCGACACCGTAAGGGCTGCGCGGGTAAAACGGCGTGCTCTCGATCTGCGGGATCGCCTGCACCTTACCGAACATTTCCGATGTGGACGCCTGATAGAAGCGCACTTTCGGGTTGACGATACGAATGGCTTCCAGCAGGTTCACACAGCCCAGGCCGGTGATTTCCGCGGTAGTCAGAGGCTGTTCGAAAGACACGCCTACAAAACTCTGGGCAGCCAGGTTGTAAACCTCGGTTGCTTCTGTGGTTTGCAGCAGACGAATACTGGCCGACAGATCGGTCAGGTCATACTCGACCAGATGCAGGTTCGGGTTGTTCTGAATACCCAATTCCTCAATACGCCAGAAATTGACAGAACTGGTTCGACGGTAGGTGCCGTATACCGTGTAGCCCTTATCCAGCAGCAGTTCCGCCAGGTAGGCGCCGTCTTGTCCAGTAATGCCAGTAACGATAGCTTTCATGCGAATCCTCTGAACTCCATTTGAGTGCCTTTTACAGGCACTTTTGCGTTGTGTGCGCTATTGGGCTCCACGCGAGGAGCCACAAATTCTGGCAGATGATACAGAATGCGGCCCCGAACGACGATACCCAACCTGCTTGCAACACGTTTCAATACTCGTCGCGCCAGCTATTGAGGCCAGGCGGGGGTCAACGCGCAGCTGCCTTTATCGGGGTTCGTCAGCCGCAGGGCATCGGATCCCGACAGCGAGCGCCGCGCGCCGAAAGAAATCATCTAGTAATGAGTGACACTCCCCCCACCCCAGCCTAAAATGGCGTGTTTTTTTGACCAACAATCTGGTGCTTTTAATGCGCAATGGTTCAGTAAGTATCGCCGTGTCGGACATCATCGCTGCGACAAGACGGTACGCTTTGGTAGGGATGCTCGGCTGGCAAGACGTCCGGCAGCGCTATAGAAGGTCAGCATTGGGCCCTTTCTGGCTGACCATCAGCATGGGCGTCATGATTGGCACCATCGGCGTGGTATTCGGTCAGATCTTTAACTCGCCCATTCAGGAATTTCTTCCATTCCTCGCCATCGGCATGATCCTCTGGGGATTCATGTCCACAGTCATCAGTGAGGGCTGTACCGGATTTATTGCGGCCGAAAGCATCATCAAGCAACTGCCCATCCCGCTCTTCGCCCATATCATGCGCATGATATGGCGCAACATCCTCATTCTTGGCCACAACATCGTCATTTTTCCGCTGGTGTTGCTGGCGGTCGGCAAGCCCTTGAGCTTGATCGCGCTCATCAGCATTCCCGGGTTTTTCCTGGCCCTGCTCAATCTGACGTGGATTGCATTGCTGTTGGGCATCCTGTGTGCGCGCTACCGTGACCTGCCACAGATTGTCGCCAGTTTGTTACAGGTAGTGTTCTACCTCACGCCAATCATGTGGATGCCAAGCCTGCTGCCACAACGCGCCGGACTGTATCTGCTTGACCTCAACCCGGCCTATCACATCATTTCGGTGGTCCGCTCGCCGCTGATCGGCCAGATGCCGACCGCGACCAACTGGTGGGTTTCCCTGGGCATGGCCGTTGTCGGCTGGCTCGTTGCGCTGGTGGTCTATGGCCGTTACAAGCGCCGCATCGCCTACTGGCTCTGAGAAGAATTAATAATGTCCCTGATCGAATTCAATAACGTTTGTGTAGATTTCCCGATCTACAACGCCAACGGCCGCTCCCTGAAGAAGCGACTTATTCAGGTTGCCACCGGCGGGCAGCTGGGTTCAGACCAGCAAGGCCGCGTCATCGTAAGAGCCCTTGAAAACATTACCGTTACCTTGCGCAAAGGCGACCGGGTCGGACTGCTCGGCCACAACGGCGCTGGCAAGAGCACCATGCTGCGGCTGCTCAGCAAGGTTTACGAGCCGTCGTCAGGGACCGCCCGAATTGAGGGCGAAATCGGGTCGCTGATCGATCTTTCCCTTGGGACGGACCCAGAAGCTACCGGACGGGAAAACATTTACCTTCGGGGCGGTATTCTGGGCATGACCAAGGCGCAAATTACTGAGAAGATTGACGAGATCATCGACTTTACCGAGCTCGGCGACTTTATCGACATGCCAATTCGAACCTATTCGTCCGGCATGCACCTGCGCTTGGCATTTGCTGTTTCGACTACGGTATCTCCGAACATCCTGCTGATGGATGAGTGGCTCTCGGTCGGTGACGAAAACTTCAAGCACAAAGCCGAAGCCCGTATGGACGAACTGGTGAAGTCCACAGACATCCTGGTCATTGCCACGCATTCGCGTGAACTTGCCATGCACACCTGTAACCGGTTGCTGTGGCTGGAGCACGGAAAAATAAAAATGGATGGCGATCCGGCGACTGTCACCGCAGCTTATTTTGGAGCTTGAGGCTAATGAATAGCATCAAGCGCAATGGCGTGGATATCGAGGCGGCTTTCAACCTCGCCTCCAGACGTTCGATCGCGAAAACGGTTATTGATCCGGTGCCAAGCATTTCCATTGATGGAAAGGAATCCCAAACAACCGCCCAAGTGAGGACGAGCCTGATGCTGCGTCACTACATCAAGCAAATGTTGCGGCAGACAGCCCGAAGCGTGTTTTATGTAATGAGACCCTTTACCCGGCCTGTACTTTTTCGCCTGCGCAACTACTTGATATCCAGCCTTCGTCAGGAAATGCTGGAGGAATTTGGCAGGCTACAAGACCTGCAGCGCGAGCAAAACCAAATGATCACGCTGGAGTTTGAGCGTCAGGCAAATTCAGCAAAGATCCAGGCCTCAATGTCACAAAAGCTCTTCGCCCGATTATCAGCGCAGGAAAACCGCAATCAGGAACTCTCCAATAAAGCGCAACTTGATCGGATCGAGCAATACACGCTTCTGGATGTCAATCGCGTGGCCGTCAATGCAGGGCCGGACGAAACGCTCATCAAATCAACTGTGGGATACGTGCTGTGCGATGCCAGAGACCATGCATTGCTCAGCTGCCTGCTGCAGGCTGGCGAACTGGAGCCTGGTACACGTCAGGTGATTGAGCGGATCATCAAGCCTGGCGATGTCTACGTCGACGTTGGCGCGAATATCGGCCTGCACTCGATCGCCGCCGCTCGAGCCATGTCGGGACAGGGAAAAATCATCGCATTCGAGCCATTTGAACCGACCCGCAAGCTTCTCGAGAGAAACCTGTGGCTCAACGGCTTTTCAGCAATGAGTGAAGTGTCCCCTTTCGCCCTTTCGGACAGATCGGGAAGTCATAAGCTTCATTTGGGCGCCACGAGCGGCCATCACTCTCTTTATGAACTGGATAATCCGGCTTTTTCAACGTCGGCTTCAGTGGATATTAATACCACTACGCTGGACGATTTCTTGCCGCCAGATCAGGCTGTCAAATTGCTGAAGATCGACGCCGAGGGCGCGGAAATCGACGTAATCAGAGGCGCGCAAAAACTTCTTGCAAGCAACCCGAAAATGTTTTTGATCGTTGAGCTTGGCCTCTCGCACCTGAAAAGGAACGCGTTGTCGATCGAAGACTGGCTGCAACAATTCGCAACATTTGGGCTGACTTACCGTGTCATCAATGAACAGACAGGCGCGCTGGAAACGTGGTCGCTGTCGCAGATGGCGAACTCTGACTCGATTAACCTGTTGTTCTCATCGCCCGACTCGCTCGGCGAGGGAGGTACCGATGCATGAAGAGTGAAATCATCGTTATAGGCGCAGGCGGTCACGCGAAAGTCTGTATTGAACTACTTCTGGCACAGGGCGACAGAGTCGCCTGCTGCGTCGGCAATCCGGACAGCCCTGATACTTGCCTGGGCTTCACGGTATTCAAAAGCGACGAACACCTGGCGGTGTTGCGCAAAGACGGGTATGCAAAGGCGTTCATCGCCATCGGATCAAATACGGTGAGGAGCAAATTGGCCAGAAACGCCATCACCATGGGTTTTGAGCTGGTCAATGCAATCAGTCCGGCAGCCATTGTTTCGCCTTCAGCCACTTTGGGTACCGGCATCGCCGTGATGGCCGGTGCAGTGATCAATGCCGAGGCGAAGATATCCGATCTTTGCATCATCAACACCGGGGCCACCATCGACCACGACTGTGTGATCGGTCAGGCGGTTCACATCGCGCCTCAGTGCGCGCTGGCGGGCAATGTGCATGTAGGCGATCTCAGCTTCGTCGGCGTAGGCAGCAAGATCATTCCCGAAATCCACATCGGCGAGTCGGTCACGGTCGGCGCAGGTAGCGTCGTCATTTCGAACATTGAGTCGGCAACCACCGTCGTGGGCGTCCCGGCGAAAGCTTTAAACAAAATTTGAAGGAAGAGACATGAAACGTATTTCCGTTGCACAACCGAAGCTTGCTGGAAACGAACGCAAGTACGTACTTGATTGCCTGGATACCAACTGGATTTCCTCCGCGGGTAAATATATAGCTGCCTTCGAAGAAAGCTTCGCTGCCTTCTGTGGTGTCAAACACGCTATCGCAACCAACAATGGCACCACCGCGCTGCATCTGGCACTGGTCGGACTCGACCTGCAGCCAGGCGACGAAGTCATCATCCCGACCGTCACCTATATTGCTACCGCCAATGCCGTGAAGTATTGCGGTGCCACACCTGTTTTGGTCGACGTCTGCCCGGAGACGATGAATATCGATCCGCAGACCATCGAAAGCAAAATCACCGCGAAGACCAAAGGCATCATCCCGGTACACCTTTACGGTCACCCGGCACAGATGGACGTGGTCAACGACATCGCCCGCAAACACAACCTGTGGGTTGTCGAAGATGCGGCAGAAGCGCATGGCGCTGAAGTCCAAGGCAGCAAGGTTGGCAGTCTGGGGACATGTGCAACGTTCAGTTTCTTCGGCAACAAGATCATAACGACCGGTGAAGGCGGCATGATCACAACCAACGACGACGAACTGGCCGCCAAGCTGCGACTGTTTCGCGGCCAAGGCATGGATCCGAAGCGGCGCTACTGGTTCCCGGTGATCGGTTACAACTACCGTATGACCAACATCCAGGCGGCCATCGGCCTTGCCCAGATGGAAACGATAGATAAGTCCTTGGCTGATCGCGAACAGATCGCGGTCTGGTACAACGAGGCCTTGGCAGACCTTCAGGACAAGCTCGTCCTGCCAAGCGAAGCGTCTTGGGCAAAGCAGGTGTTCTGGATGTACAACATCTTTCTCGCTGACGGGGACGAACACAAGCGTGACGCGGTCATGCAGAAACTGGACGCGGCGGGTATCGAAACACGGCCAGTCTTCTATCCGATGCATGTGCTGCCACCTTACAAGGAAGACAAAACCTACCCCATCGCTGACTTGTGGTCTGGTCGCGGCATCAACCTGCCGACGCACCAGGATCTGACTCAGGAAGACATCATCAGAATTTCCGCAGCCTTGCGTGAGGTCTTGGCGGCCTGATGAAAATTGCACTGTGCTCCACATTTGTGCCTTTTGTCAGGGGAGGCGGAAGGAATATCGTCGATTGGCTGGCATCCATTCTGACTGCAGCCGGACATGAGGTCGAAGTGGTGTATCTGCCCGAACTGGATGCGCCGGAACTACTGTTCCAGCAGATGATGGCGTTGCGCTGGGTTGACCTTCAAGCAGCTGACCGGGTCATCTGCTTCAGGCCTCAGGCCCACCTCATTCCGCACCCGCACAAGATCTTGTGGTTCATACATCATATCCGTACGTTTTATGATTTGTGGGACAGCCCCTATCGGGATTTCGCGGATGACGCCAAGCATCGCGCGATCCGCGAAGCGCTGTTTGATGCGGACACCCGAGCACTGGGCGAAGCCAAGGCGATCTTCACCAACTCGAAAGTCGTGTCCGGCCGACTCAAGACCTACAACGATGTCGATAGTGAAGTGCTCTACCCTCCCGTGTTCGAGTCGGAGCGGTTCTTCAGTGCGGGTCACAACGACGAGATTGCATACATCTGCCGCCTCGAACACCACAAACGTCAGCATCTGCTGATCGAGGCGCTTAGCTATACGACCACCCCGGTTCGTCTGCGCCTGCTGGGAACCGGTGCTGGTCCCGACTATGCCATTGCCCTTCACCAGCAAATCGAAGAAAGCAATCTGGCAGATCGCGTAATCCTCGATGACCGCTGGATCACCGAAGAAGAAAAAGTCGCTTGTCTATCGACATGTCTCGCTGCTGCTTATCTGCCGGTCGACGAAGACTCCTATGGCTATCCAAGCCTGGAAGCCAGTCACGCCGAGAAACCGATCCTTACCACCACTGATTCGGGTGGCGTACTAGAGTTGGTTCAGGATGGCTACAACGGATACATCGCCGACCCTACCCCCGAGTCGTTGGCCACTGCAATGGACAAGCTCTTCACGGACAGAAACATGACGCAAGCCATGGGCAAGAATGCGAAACAGCGACTGGTCGACTTGAAAATTTCCTGGTCGCACGTTCTGGAGCGCCTGTTGGCATGAAAGTATTGATTGTAAACAACATGGCCCCATTCCTCTGGGGGGGGGCTGAAGAACTAGCGGTTAACCTGCAGAAAAACCTGATCGTCGCAGGTCATGATGCCGAAATCATGCGAATACCGTTTCAATGGGAGCCCGCATCGACAATTCCGTCGCAGATGCTGCTGGCGCGCACCCTGGAAGTATTCAACACCGATCACGTCATCGCCTTGAAATTTCCGGCGTACCTGGTTCGGCACCATAGAAAGTCATTGTGGTTACTTCACCAGTATCGCCAGGCCTATGACCTGTATGACGTCGGCCAGACGAATCTGCCGGCGGATCAGAGCGGCGCGGATATCCGTAACGCGATCATCAATGCTGACAACGAAAGCTTCGCTGAGAGCCGGCATATCTATACCAACTCCGAAATCACGCGCCAACGCCTGCTGAAGTACAACGGTTTTGACTCCAGTGTACTGCTGCCACCCGTCAACGATCCACAAGCGTTTATCGGCGGGGAATCAGGCGACTACATTTTTGCAGGTGGCCGGGTAAACGGCATGAAGCGCCAATACTTGCTTCTGCAGGCGCTGGCCAAAGCGGATAAACAAGTCAAACTGATCATCGCTGGGCCGCCGGAGTCTGCGGCCGACGCGCAAAAACTCCATGCAATTGTGGAAGAGTTCGGCCTGCAGGATCGCGTAAAACTTGATCTGCGGTTTTTACCGCGAGCGACCTACGTCGATTACGTGAATAATTCCCGGGCGGTGGCTTACATCCCGTTCGATGAGGATTCCTTGGGATATGTTGCCATGGAAGCCGCAACCGCTCGTAAAGCGTTGATTACCACCACAGATAGCGGTGGGATCCTCGGCCTTGTCAAGCCTATGGAAACCGGCTGGATAGCCGAGCCGACTGTAGAAGGCCTTGCGCAAGCGATGAACGCAGCGTTTGAGAGCCGAGTGCTAACCAAACAGTATGGCGAAGGTGCCCAGGCACTGTGGGACAGCCTGGGTATCAATTGGCCCGAGACTATCGAGGCGCTACTCAAATGAAACTTGTCATATTTGCACCAGGCATCAAATCATCGGCCATCGGCCGAATGACTCGCCTCGTGGTTCGCGCACTGCTGACTCAACGTCATGAGATTGTATTGATCCGGACCGAAGGTGCTCATTTACTGGGCAAAGAACCTCACGACTTTGGCTGCAACGTACTGTCTTGGACGGATGAAGCGCTGGTAACCTTGGAAGTTCAGAGCGCAGATTGCCTCATCTACCAGATCGGCGACAACTACGAGTTTCATGAGGGCGGCGTTGCATGGCTGCAGAAAGCTCCTGGAATTGTCTGCCTACATGATTTTTTTCTCGGCCATTTGTTCTGGGGCTGGGCGCAGCAGCGACGAGCACAAGCAAGCGACATGTTGACCCAGTGGTACGGGCCCAAGATTGCAGCCGAGTACTTCAACTTTAGCGACAGCGCGACTTTCATCGGTACGACACGGGAAACGGCACCGCTGACAGAGTGGATCAGCTCGATGGCCACTGGCGTAATCACCCACAGCACCTGGGGCTGCGACCGGGTCATGGCTGCCTGTGCAGGTCCCGTCTTTGTCACTCCGCTTGCTTATGATGCACCCGGAGCCATCGCCATTGAGAGAGAACGCAAATCCGGGGACAAGCTAAAACTGCTGACTATAGGCCATGTGAATCCCAATAAACGTGTCGAGAGCTGTATCAAGGCAATTGGCAGCAACGAATCGCTGCGCAAGGACGTCAGTTATCGACTTGTCGGAGCGATTCAGCCCGACGTTGAACAGCGCCTCAGCGAACTCGCGCATAAAAATGGCGTCGAGTTGATCATTTCAAACGAAGTAGATGATGCAGCGTTGTCAGAAGCCATCAGGGATGCCGACGTCATCACCTGCCTGCGCTGGCCAAGCCTGGAAGCAGCGTCAGCGTCCGCAATTGAAGCGATGCTATACGGCAAAGCCACGGTGGTTACAGACACTGGTTTTTACAAAGAATTGCCTAACCAGTATGTACTGAAGATCTCGGCTAACAACGAAATCGAGGATCTGAAAAGGACTTTTTTGTCGCTGCAAAGCAATCCTCCCGCCGCCGCCGCCATCGGCAAGCTTGCGCAAGCGTGGGCGAGTGAAACGTTCACGGCTGAAAACTATGTCCATATACTTGAACAGGCTATCCCTGTTGTGTTGCGAGCCCAGGTGATCATTTCAGCGGTCGATCATTTTGCGACTATCATCGGCAATTGGTCTGCCAATCCTGAATTGCTCGGAACTCCCGAAATTCTCAAGCCATTGAGTATCTTCAATACCAACACAATCGTATAACCGGAGCATGGGGTGGATCAGTCTTTGATCCACCCCATGCTCCGAGAAGGTCGTTGCGCTAGTTCAAACTTCCGAATACAAACTGCGCAGTCTCTGACCACGCAACTGGCTTGTATCCGCGCTTGATCGCTTCTTCCTTGGCCGACAGCGCCACTGGATCGAATGCATACTTCTCCAGCTCCGCCGCCCATGCCGAGACGTTCCACGGATCGAGATAATCCAGCAATTCACCCCCGACTTCCGGTATCGACGCCGCATTTGAGGCAAGACAGTACTTACCCGCTGCCAGACTCTCCGCAACCGGTAAGCCCCATCCTTCATACAGAGACGGGAACGCCGTCATCATGCAATGCCGATACAGATGCATCAGGTCGGAGTCAGAGACGTTGTTGAGGATGCGGATGTAATCCTTCGTCCGCGGATCCAGCTCAAGATCCTTCAGCAGATCGCCCACCCCCCAACCCGGCATACCTACAAACACCAGCTTGGGCAGGTCCTGCACTCCGTCATCGATCAGGCGCGTGTAGGCACGGTAAAGCACTTCATGGTTCTTGCGGCGCTCAATCGTCGAAACGAATAATACAAAGCGTTCGCTCAACAGTGCCTTGACGTCAGCGCTGATGCTGTCGCTGAGTACATGGGACAACTGACAGCCAAGCTTGACTACTTCCGTCTCGGGAATCGGTGCGCCCAGTTCACTCAGCAGCGAGACCAGATCTTTGCGGGTGCACTCGGAAATGCACAGAATCTTGTCCGCACACCAGGCGACATCGGCAAAATAGTTTGCAAACTTGGCAGCCACATCGCCCACACACAGGTGCGGAAGGCGCACAGGAATCACGTCGTAGCAGAAAAGTACAACCCGCAGACCGACCTGTTTTTTCAATTCATAAAGATGCGGCAGATCCTTGTTATCCCAATCCAGCCCAACGGAAATGTAGCTATCGCCTCGGGAGAACGGGTGGCCACTGGTACTGGCCTTGCGCAACGACGGGTTGAACACATGTCCGCGATTGGCAGGTTTGAGAAACGCCTTGGCCGCAGAGCGCAAATGGCGAACGCCAATGACTGCCTCAACGATCGAAACGCGCCGCTGCTGGAAAAACTGATAAATGCGTCCGCTGATACTGGTAGGCAGTCGGTTGAGCACTTTCATCGCTTTGCTTTTGAGGCGGGCTTCTATCGAGCTTTTGTTCGATCTGGCGCTGGCAGTCTTGCCGGAACTCGCAACATGCGCGCCCGAAATTCTCTTCAGCGTGGCGGCGACATCGCCAGCGGCGATAGCACTGTAGCCGGTAGCATGACTGAAGAAACAGAACTTGACGTCCTCACCGGCAGCGATAAGCTCAAGCGCATGGGCAGCCGCTTCTGCTTCGGTACGAATAATGCCTACAGCCGGTCGGTGCCAGCCCAGGATCGTTGTCACATCAAACCAGGTCGTCATACCTGTTGCGCCTTCTTTTCAATGACTTCTACCGCTGCACGGGGGATCGCTTCGAGACTGCGAGCCCACGTCAACGGCTCGCGGGACTCACGGTCCGGCCCTTGGCCATCTGTTGCTGCCCTCCCCGTCAGGCGATTGCGAATGGCTGCATGGAATTCGCCAGGCGTGCGTGCGACGCTGATCTCCGGCGAACTCAAATGCTGCTCGAAACCGCGAAAAGCCGACTCAGTGCCAATGACGTACTTACCCGAATAAATCGCTTCAGCGGTTTTGATGTTAGAACCACCGCCGTGTGGGATTGGCAGCAGGAAAGCATGGGCGAGGGTTTTCACCGCATCCAGATCATCATCCGGCAGCATGTACAGCAACTGCAGGCGCGACAGATTCAACTGGCCCCAACGACTGTTTCGCAGGGTCGTTTCAAGGTGCTCGCAGACACTTCCGACCACCACCAGCTTGCTATCGGGAGGGATACACGCCAAGGAACTCCCCAGGCACTCATTGAACCCCTTGAAGTTCGGCGGATGCGCACTGGCGACATAGAGAATCCACGGCGACTCGGGAAGACGTGCCTTCCAGGTCTCCAGAACTTCGGCCTTGGCCGTCCACGGCGCAATGCCATTGGGAGCGAGCAAAGGCAGTTTCGCGCCCCAAGCATTGAGTATGTCGTGATCAGCCTGAGTAACTGCCACGGCGATGTCGGCTTCGAGTGTTGCCTTGCGTTCCAGCGCTTCGATATCGGCAATCACTGAATCAGCGCCCGTAATGCCGTAGCTGTCGAGGATTTCCTGCTTCAACGGTGACTCGATATTCTGCGAACCATAAATCAAGCATGCATTACGATACTGAGGCATCTGCTGGATTTTCAGCACCAGAGGCCAGAGCCAGGGTTGCTCGACATGGATCACATCGATGACGGGTGGCAGCTTCTTGAGGATCTCGGCGAAACCGCCTTGATCCGATGCAGCGAACTCGCCCGAAAGCAGGTCGTTGATCAATGGCACATAAGTGCCCTTGTACTTTCGGAAGCGGCTGTCGACTGGAAACTTGACGTCATTGGCGCCCAATGTCGACGGCGGATACCCTTCTGGCTCGTAGACGGCCAGATGAGTGACGCTCCAACCGCTGTCTGTGAAGGTTTTAGCAATATTGGCGACCCTGACCTGACCACCGTGTCGGGGACTGGCAATAGGGTAGGTACTGAGCAGTAAAACCGTTTTCAAAATAAGAACCTATAAAATTGATACTTCACAACCCACGACCGCACCGCGATGTTTCAACTACCGAAGTACGGGCGCCGTTGGATACTAGAGAGTCGAAGCTCTCAAGCCTCTTGAATCAATGTTTCGATTTCCTTCAAGCGCATCCACATCAATGCCTGGTCGCCTTTGGCTTCAACATTGAGCCGCAACAACGGCTCGGTGTTGGACCCCCGCAGATTGAAGCGCCAATCGGCAAAAGAAACGCTGATGCCGTCGGTCTTATCCAGTTCAGGGCCTTGCGGAAGAAAATGCGTCAGTACCTTTTGCAGCATCGCGGGCACATCTTCAACGCGGTAATTGATCTCGCCAGTGCACGGATAGGCCGCGATACGCTCGTCCACCAGTTGCGCAAGTGTCTTGCCGCCGCTGGACATCAAGGCAGTCACCAATAACCATGGAATCATGCCACTGTCGCAATAGGCAAAATCGCGGAAATAGTGGTGGGCACTCATCTCACCGCCATAGATCGCATCTTCAAGACGCATACGCTCTTTGATAAATGCGTGACCAGTTTTGCACAGCACCGGTACGCCCCCCGCCTGTTCAACTTGATCGATTGTGTTCCAAGTCAGTCGCGGGTCATGAATGATCTTGCTGCCCGGGTGCTGCTTGAGCAGCATTTCGGCCAGCAGGCCCACCAGATAATAGCCTTCAATGAACCGACCTGTTTCGTCAAAGAAGAAACAGCGGTCAAAGTCGCCATCCCACGCCAGCCCGAGATCACAACCGTTATCGAGCAGCGCCTGACGTGTGAGCTCACGGTTTTCCGGCAGCAACGGGTTGGGCACGCCATTAGGGAAATTACCGTCGGGCTCGCCATTGATCAGCACCCATTCAAACGGCAGCTTGCCGATCAACGCCTGTAGAACCGGACCCGCCGCGCCGTTGCCAGGATCGGCCAGCACTTTCAACGGTTTGAGTTGCGCAGTGTCAACATAGGTCAACAGATGATTGATGTAACCAGCCTTGTCCTGCTCATGGCGAACATTGCCCGGCGTGTCCGCCAATGCGCCCAGGTCACCGCTTTCCACTCGGTCCCGGATTGCATTGAGGCCTGTATCGCCGCTGATCGGACGCGACTGCGATTTGACCAGCTTCATCCCGTTGTAGCCTTTGGGATTGTGGCTTGCAGTAATCATCACCCCACCGTCCGCATTGAACGCGCTGGTAGCGAAGTAGACCTCTTCAGTCCCGCACAGACCGATGTCAATGACGTCCGCGCCGCCCTCCAGCAAGCCACGGGTCATCGCATCCGCCAGCATCGGGCTCTCCAGCCGCATGTCCCGACCCAGTACGATGCTCTTGCCCTGCAGCTCGGTGACCATCGCGCGGCCAATCCGATAAGCCACATCTTCGTTCAGGTCGGACGGTACCTGGCCACGGATGTCATAAGCCTTGAAGCATCGGGTTTTGATAGGGGTATGCATTCTGGTCTCTTGGTTGGAAATCTGAAGACGAAACACCCGGAGCTGCCGTCGTGCGTCATCGATATTGAATGAGATGTGAGGTATATACATGCAAATAAGCCTGACCGGTCAATGAATCACCGATCAGGCTTATGACAGCCGACAGGCAATTACTGGTCGACGCGGCCGTAGATATCTTCGAAGCGCACGATATCGTCTTCACCCAGATATTCGCCGCTCTGCACTTCAATCATCACCAGGTCAATCACCCCGGGATTACTGAGACGATGTTGATGGCCTGCACGAATGAACGTGGACTCGTTGGTGTTCAACATCAGCTCCTGCTGGTCGTTGACCACCACAGCCATGCCCTTGACGACAATCCAGTGTTCACTGCGATGGTGATGCATCTGCAAGGACAGGGACGCCTTCGGTTTGACCACGATACGCTTGATCTTGAAACGCTCGCCCTCCTCCAGAGTGGTGTAGGTGCCCCATGGTCGATGGACCGTACGGTGCAGCAAGTGCACCGTATGACTGCAGGCCTTTAGCTGGTTGACGATATGTTTCACGTCCTGAGCATGATCCTTGTGGGCGATCATCACTGCATCAGGCGTGTCGATTACCAACAAGTCTTCGACACCCACCAGGGCCGTCAGGCGAGATTCGCTGTTCACATAATTGTTACGCGAACCATGGGAGAGGACTTCGCCTTCGAAACGGTTGCCGTTTTCGTCAGGCTCGGTCAGTTCACTCACGGCATTCCAGGAGCCGATATCGCTCCAGCCAATGTCACAAGGGATGGTCGCAACCTTGCTGGAACGCTCCATCAACGCATAGTCAATGGAGATATCCGGTACCTTGGCGAAGGCGTCGCTGTCCAGTGCCAGACACCGATACTTGTCGGAAGAAGTCAGGCGCGAAGCCTCGATTGTCCTGGCAACGGCTTCGACGACGTCGGGAGCATGCTGGCGAAGCTCTTCCAGAACCGTACCCACGCGGAAGCAGAACATGCCTGAGTTCCAGAAATAGTTACCGGCCTTGACATACCCCTGAGCAGTTTCCAGGTTCGGTTTCTCGACAAACCGCGCAACTTTCAGGCCACCCTCTAGCGGGGTGTCTTTTTGCGCTTCGATGTAACCGAAGCCGGTTTCCGGATAGGTCGGCTGAATACCGAACGTGACCAGCCAGCCCTCAGCGGCAAGCGCGCCTGCCTGGGCCACTGCGGCGGCAAACGCTTTTTCATCCTTGATCAGGTGATCGGCGGCCAGCACCAGCATTTGCGCATCAGCGCCATGGGTAGCTTCGAGCTGAAGGGCCGCCGCAGCGACTGCTGCCGCGGTATTACGTCCGAAAGGTTCAAGGATGAACCCTTGAGCGTGCTTGGCGGTGTTAACCACGCCGTACTCGTCTTCAGTCTTGAACAACAGTTCACGGTTGGTCACCGTGAGGACTTCGACAACGCCCTCCAGACGCGAAGCACGCAAGAACGTCTTCTGGATAAGATTCTGGCCGTCTGGCAAATCCATGAACGGCTTGGGGTGGGCTTCACGGGAAACAGGCCACAACCGGCTGCCCACTCCGCCAGACAAAATTACGGGAATCAGTTCCATGCTCGAAATCCTTAATCCCCTTTCCTGTTGATGTCATCAGAAAAGCGGGTTCAGTTATATTTTCAGTCGTTCCTGCACCGAACTCAGTGCAAAAGCATTGCTCTACCATCAAAACCTGTCAGCCATTCTACAGCGGGCTTGAATAGATAACTCGGCAAACTACCAGTCGGACGCCAACCGCCATCAAGCCGAAGGGTTATCCAGTAACTTCTGCAGGTATTGCCCGTAGCCGGTCTTTTTCAGACGCTCGGCCTGAGTTGCCACCTGCTCAGCGGCTATCCACCCATTGTTGTAGGCAATTTCCTCGAGACAAGCGACTTTCAGGCCCTGCCGGTGTTCGATTGTATGGACGAAGTGACTCGCTTCCAGCAGGGAGTCGTGCGTGCCAGTGTCCAGCCAGGCGAAACCGCGGCCCAGCATCTCGACGTTAAGCGTCTTCTGTTCCAGATAAGCTCGGTTGATATCGGTGATTTCCAGCTCGCCGCGCTCGGAAGGCTTGATGCTTTTAGCGATTTCAATCACGTCGTTGTCGTAGAAATACAGACCGGTAACAGCGTAGTTGGATTTCGGTTTCTGCGGCTTTTCTTCGATGCTCAGAGCCCTGCCTGCTGCGTCGAATTCCACGACCCCGAAGCGCTCCGGGTCGCTGACGTGATAACCGAATACGGTGGCACCCGCAGCCTGGGCACTGGCCGAAAGAAGATTGTGCGTGAAGTTCTGGCCGTAAAAGATGTTATCGCCAAGGATCAGGCAGCATGGATCTTTGCCAATGAACTCCTCGCCAATGATGAATGCCTGGGCCAGACCGTCAGGACTAGGCTGCTCGGCGTAACTCAGCTGGACACCGTAGAGGCTGCCATCACCCAACAGTTTGCGGAAATTGGGCAAGTCCTCAGGGGTGGAAATGATCAGGATTTCGCGCATGCCTGCCAGCATCAGCACCGACAACGGATAGAAAATCATCGGTTTGTCGTAAATCGGAAGCAGTTGTTTGGACACACCCAAAGTGACCGGATGCAACCGCGTACCTGAGCCACCGGCCAGAATGATGCCTTTACGGTTTGTCTTGATCATTTGTTCAGGGTTTCCCTAAGCATTCGGGTTACACCACTTTGCCAATCCGGCAAGTGCAGAGAAAAGTTGTCGCGCAGCTTCTGCGTATTCAAACGAGAGTTCAACGGCCGGCGTGCGGGTGTTGGAAAGGCCTCGGTGCTTATAGGATTGATGGCCTTGACCATGAGAGTCTCGCCAAGGCCGCGGGCGACATCAATCACAAAAGACGCATAGCCTTGCCGCGACACTTCACCGCTGGCGACCAAGTGATACACACCAGCCAGTTCGGGTCGCTGCAAAACCTGCAAGATAGCCAATGCCGTCACGTCGGCGATTAAATCCGCGCCCGTGGGTGCACCGATCTGATCCGCGACGATCTCCAGGGTTTCACGCTCGCGAGCCAGTTTGAGCATGATCTTGGCAAAGTTATCGTCGCGAGCGCCATAACACCAACTTGTACGAAAGATCAGGTATTTACAGCCGGAACCGATAATTGCCTGCTCACCTGCTGCCTTGCTCGCGCCGTACCGATTCAACGGAGCAACAGGGTCCGTTTCCAGCCAGGGCGTTGAGCCCTGACCGTTGAAAACGTAGTCCGTGGAGATATGAATCAACCATGCGCCCGTAGCCAGAGCTTCTTGCGCCATGAGCTGGCAGGCGCTGAAATTCACGAGATCCGCCAGGTCGCTCTCGACCTCCGCTTTGTCGACAGCCGTGTAGGCCGCCGCGTTGACGATGATGTCGGGACGCGTGCGCTGAATGGTGGAGCGCAATCCAGCAAGATCGGTAAGGTCGCCGCAAAGAAATTCTGTACCGTGGCGGTCCAGGGAAATCAACTCGCCAAGCGGAGCCAGAGAGCGCTGCAGCTCCCACCCAACCTGACCGTTTTTTCCCAGCAAGAGGATTTTCATGACTTGTCCGAACGGTCCGAATAATTCTGGTCTATCCACTGCTGGTAGCTACCGCTCTTCACGTGCGCGACCCAATCAGTATTATTCAGATACCACTCGACCGTCTTACGAATACCGGTTTCGAAGGTTTCTTGCGGCGTCCAGTTCAGCTCACGCTGAATCTTGCTGGCATCAATTGCATAGCGCTGATCGTGACCCGGACGATCCTGGACGTAAGTAATCAAGTCCGCATGAGGGCGATGAGCGGACTCTGGACGCAACTCATCGAGCAAGGTGCAGAGTGCATGCACCACTTCAATGTTCTGCTTTTCGTTATGGCCGCCGATGTTATAGGTCTCACCGATTACGCCTTCAGTCACAACCTTGTAAAGCGCACGCGCATGATCCTCGACGTAAAGCCAGTCCCGAACCTGATTGCCTTTGCCATACACCGGCAATGACTTGCCCTCCAAAGCATTCAGGATAATCAGCGGAATCAGCTTCTCGGGAAAATGACAGGGGCCGTAATTGTTCGAGCAATTGGTCACCAGTGTCGGCAGACCATAGGTACGGGCCCACGCGCGAACCAGGTGATCGGAACTGGCCTTGCTGGCCGAATACGGTGAACTTGGCTGATAGGGAGTGTTTTCGGTAAAGAGATCTTCCGGCCCCTCAAGATCGCCATAAACCTCGTCTGTCGAGATATGGTGAAAGCGAAAACCGTCCTTGCGAATATCATCCATATCCGACCAATAACGACGGGCCGCTTCTAGCAAGGTATAAGTGCCAATAATGTTGGTCTGGATAAATTCGGACGGACCAGAAATCGAGCGGTCTACGTGAGATTCTGCAGCAAGGTGCATGATTGCATCCGGCTGATGCTCGCGCAAAACACGGTCGACCTCATCGCGATCGCAGATGTCGACGCGCTCGAACGCATATCGCGAATCATTGCTGACTGTTGCCAACGACTCAAGATTACCGGCATAAGTAAGCTTATCGACATTGATCACTGCGTCGGTGGTACTGGAGATGATGTGACGAATGACTGCCGAGCCAATGAAACCCGCCCCGCCGGTTACTAGAATTTTCACGCGAAACCATACCCTCGAGTAGCTGACAGGGCCGCCAACCCAGCGCTGTCTAATCCATGAAAGCAAAAGCCCTTAGTTCAAATGGCTTCTGTCAAAGTCAGTCCTGAACGAAGTGCGAACATGCCACCATCAAATCAGGGCGGCATTTTACAGCTTAATGAACGATTTACGAATGGATATAGACAAGCCGTGGCGCAAATTCGCTCTCGCAGTTGCTTCCGATACAGTCAGGCAATGCGCTTGCGGGAAGCTCTCGACGAACGACCGAGAAGCCAACTGATCACTGGCCCTGCGAGCATGCCGATCAGCAGCGCCAGCATCAGTATCAACGAAACGGGTAATTGAGGGCTCGACCAACCGATGAACACAAGCGCTACCGACTGCTGATTTTCCAGCATGAAAGCCAGAACCAGCAATATAAGTAACAGAATGAAACCACAGAGAACGATGTGTTTGAATTTACGCATGCACGCTCCCTTGAGAGGCAATGGAAATCAAACCCCCTCCTCCTCTTCCTCATTCACCCGATCACGCAATTCCTTACCCGGCTTGAAATGCGGAACGAATTTACCGTCAAGGCTGACAGATTGACCGGTTTTAGGATTGCGACCAACACGTGGCGCACGATAGTGCAGGGAGAAGCTGCCGAATCCACGGATCTCGATACGATCACCGGTGGCCAGACATTGGGACATTTGTTCAAGCATGGTCTTGATGGCCAGCTCTACATCCTTGGATGAGAGCAGCCCTTGATGGGTGACAATTCGTTCGATCAACTCCGACTTCGTCATATTTTTCCCTTCTTTTTCAAGCAGCTAGATCAGCGCTTGAAAGGTTTTAGCACGCCCGGAAGATTTTGAACAGCCCAGGGATTGACATATCTTCCTCAGCGTCAAAACGCCCATTTTCAGGGCATAAAATCAACAAACAAGCTCAACGACAGATGACCAGCATGGTTCGCGTCACGTAGCCAGCTGGATTGAAGCCAAAAGGAAACTCATCTTCATCCTTGGCATCATCAGATCGGGTAATGACTTTATACCCAGCCCCTTTGCACTCCTTCGCCGCTCGCTTCTGGCACTTCTCCCAACTGGAGCCCAACCCAGAGCAGTCGACTTCGATACCGCTGACACCGCGCACCGCACGAGTCTTGGCGCTGGTGGTGCAGCCTGCCAAAACCAATACAGCCATGAGGACAATAAACTTGTTCATCCACTTCCTTATGCCAGGCGACGCCCGACTACCACACGCTTAAGACCAAGCTTAGTCGCGAATAGGCGATTGATCCGATTAAAGAAACAGACAACTCCGGAGTGAGATTGGTTTCACCACAACCCGCACAGCACACGCAACTCACCAAATCGCAGGCACAAAAAAGGGCGACCGAAGTCGCCCTTTTTAATGATCAAGCAGAACTTAGTTCTGTTTGGCCATTGCCTGGCGCAGCAGTGCCGCCATGGTGGTGTCGCCGGTAGCAGCTTCCGGAGTCTCTTTCAGGCTCTGGATAGCTTCTTTCTCTTCAGCATCATCTTTCGACTTGATGGAGAGTTGGATCACGCGGCTCTTGCGATCAACGCTGATGATCTTGGCTTCTACTTCCTGGCCTTCTTTCAGAACGTTGCGCGCGTCTTCAACGCGGTCACGGCTGATTTCGGAGGCTTTCAGAGTTGCTTCGATATCGTCGGCCAGAACGATGATGGCGCCTTTGGCGTCAACTTCTTTCACGGTGCCAGTAACGATTGCGCCTTTGTCGTTAACCGAGACGTACTCGGAGAACGGATCGCTTTCCAGTTGCTTGATACCCAGGGAGATACGCTCGCGCTCTGGGTCAACCGACAGGATAACGGTGTCCAGCTCGTCGCCCTTCTTGAAACGACGAACAGCTTCTTCGCCAACTTCGTTCCAGGAGATGTCGGACAGGTGAACCAGACCGTCGATGCCGCCGTCCAGACCAATGAAGATACCGAAATCGGTGATCGACTTGATGGTGCCGGAGATTTTATCGCCCTTGTTGAACTGGCCAGAGAAATCTTCCCATGGGTTAGATTTGCACTGCTTGATGCCCAGGGAGATACGACGACGCTCTTCGTCGATGTCCAGAACCATAACTTCCACTTCGTCGCCGACTTGTACGACTTTCGAAGGGTGGATGTTCTTGTTGGTCCAGTCCATTTCGGAAACGTGTACCAGACCTTCAACGCCTTCTTCCAGCTCAGCGAAGCAGCCGTAGTCGGTCAGGTTGGTTACACGAGCGGTAACGCGGGTGCTTTCTGGGTAACGAGCTTTGATAGCAACCCATGGATCTTCACCCAGTTGCTTCAGGCCCAGGGAAACACGGTTGCGTTCGCGATCGTATTTCAGAACCTTAACGTCGATTTCGTCACCAACGTTGACGATCTCGGAAGGATGCTTGATGCGCTTCCAGGCCATGTCGGTGATGTGCAGCAGGCCGTCCACGCCACCCAGATCGACGAATGCGCCGTAATCGGTGAGGTTTTTGACGATACCTTTGACTTGCTGGCCTTCCTGCAGGGATTCCAGCAGAGCTTCACGCTCGGCGGAGTTCTCGGCTTCCAGGACGCTGCGACGGGAAACGACAACGTTGTTGCGCTTCTGGTCCAGCTTGATGACCTTGAATTCCAGCTCTTTGCCTTCCAGGTGCGTGGTGTCGCGCACTGGACGGACGTCAACCAGGGAACCTGGCAGGAACGCACGGATGCCGTTAACGTCGACAGTGAAGCCGCCTTTAACCTTACCGTTGATAACGCCCTTGACCACTTCCTCGGCTGCGAAGGCAGCTTCCAGAACGATCCAGCACTCAGCGCGCTTGGCTTTTTCACGGGACAGCTTGGTTTCACCGAAACCATCTTCAACCGAGTCCAGAGCAACGTGAACTTCGTCACCGACATTGATAGTCAGATCGCCAGCGTCGTTGTAGAACTGCTCAAGCGGGATGAGTGCTTCAGACTTCAGGCCAGCGTGAACGGTTACCCAGCGAGCTTGGTAATCGATATCAACGATAACACCGGTGATGATGGAGCCTGCCTGAAGGTTCAGGGTTTTTAGGCTTTCTTCAAAGAGTTCCGCAAAGCTTTCGCTCATTTTAATTCCTGTAAATGAGGGCGAAGGATACGCCCATCTCCACACCCCAGACGGTGTGGGTTAGTTTCATATAGAAGAAGCGCCACAGGACTATGACTGGTCCCCTGCAACCTTCTTGGTCACCCGGCGATATCGCGAATGGCGATCTCGCTCATGATGCGTTCAAGCACCTGATCGATGGACAACTCCGTGGAATCCAGCTGTATGGCGTCAGCCGCCGGCTTAAGCGGGGCTACCGCTCGCTGGGTGTCACGCTCATCGCGTGCACGGATCTCATCTAGCAGACTCGACAGACTAACACCCTCGACTTTGCCCTTCAACTGCAAATATCGACGGCGCGCCCGCTCCTCGGCACTGGCGGTCAGGAAAATCTTCAGCGGCGCACTCGGGAAAACCACCGTACCCATGTCGCGACCATCGGCCACAAGACCCGGCGCTTCCTGGAAAGCACGCTGGCGCTGCAGCAGCGCCTCGCGCACGGCCGGCAATGCAGCCACTTGAGAAGCGCCGGAACCGACGCTTTCAGTACGAATGACATCGCTGACTTCGTCACCTTCCAGAATGATGCGCTGCAACTGACCGTCGGTCGCCGCAATGAATTGCACATCCAGATGAGCGGCAAGTGTCTTCAGCAACTCTTCATTGGTCAGGTCGACACCATGATTGTGTGCAGCGAACGCCAGCAACCGATAAAGCGCACCGGAATCCAGCAGATTCCAGCCAAGACGCTTGGCCAGAATCCCGGCTACCGTGCCTTTGCCCGAGCCACTTGGCCCATCAATGGTGATGACCGGTGCAATGTTCTTCACGACTGAGCCTCTTGTGCCACACGAATACCGACCTGCCCGCACAGCGCGAGGAAGTTCGGGAACGATGTCGCGACGTTAGCGCAATCATGGATGCGGATCGGTGCAGTGGCGCGCAGCGATGCCACGCTGAATGCCATGGCGATACGGTGATCGCCGTGACCATGCACTTCGCCGCCGCCAATCTGGCCGCCGTCGATGATGATGCCGTCCGGCGTCGGTTCGCATTTGACGCCCAGCGCCAGCAAACCGTCCGCCATGACCTGGATACGATCCGATTCCTTGACCCGCAGCTCTTCGGCGCCGGTCAGCACGGTGCGCCCTTCGGCACAGGCGGCGGCCACGAACAGCACCGGGAATTCATCGATGGCCAACGGAACCAGCTCTTCCGGAATCTCGATACCTTTGAGTTTAGCTGCCCGCACGCGCAGGTCAGCCACAGGCTCGCCGCCGACTTCACGCTGGTTCTCCAGAGTGATATCGGCACCCATCAGGCGCAGGATATCGATGACACCGGTACGGGTCGGGTTGATGCCAACGTGTTCCAGCACCAGCTCCGAGCCTTCAGCGATCGAAGCCGCGACCAGGAAGAACGCCGACGACGAGATGTCGCCCGGCACTTCGATATGGGTCGCCGTCAACTTGCCACCGGATTCGACCGATGCAGTCGCGCCATCAACGTTTACCGGATAGCCGAAGCCACGCAGCATGCGCTCGGTGTGGTCACGGGTCGGCGCAGGTTCGGTAACGGTGGTCTTGCCTTCAGCATACAGACCGGCCAGCAGCAGGCAGGATTTCACCTGAGCACTGGCCATCGGCATGGTGTAGGTCAGGCCTTTGAGCTTGTGGCCACCACGGATAGTCATCGGCGGACGACCTTCGGCAGCGGTTTCGATCACGGCGCCCATTTCACGCAGCGGATTGGCCACGCGATTCATCGGACGCTTGGACAGCGAAGCGTCGCCGGTAAGAGTGCTGTCGAAGTTCTGCGCGGCCAGCAGGCCGGACAGCAGACGCATGGACGTACCGGAGTTGCCCAGATAGATCGGGCCCGGCGCAGGCTTCAGACCGTGCAGGCCAACACCGTGAATGGTCACGCGGCCGTGGTGCGGACCTTCGATGACCACGCCCATGTCGCGGAATGCCTGCAAGGTCGCCAGGGCGTCTTCGCCCTCGAGGAAGCCTTCGACTTCGGTGACGCCTTCGGCCAGCGAGCCGAGCATGATCGAACGGTGGGAAATCGATTTGTCACCCGGTACGCGAATCCGACCGGACAGGCGGCCACCAGGTTGAGCCAGGAAGATCAGATCGTTGGAATTCATAGCGTCCACATAGGCCCTGCGGGCCAGGATTTTACTGAAATGCTCGCGGGCAACCCGGGCGCGAGTGAAAACGCCCAACAATTGGTGCCCATCCCCTGCATCGACCGCGTCGCGCAAGGCGTCGAGGTCGCTGCGAAATGTATCAAGTGTGCGCAGAACAGCCTCGCGGTTGGCGAGGAAGATGTCGTGCCACATCACCGGGTCGCTTCCGGCGATTCTTGTGAAATCGCGGAAACCACCGGCAGCGTAACGGAAGATCTCAAGGTTTTCATTGCGTTTGGCCAACGAGTCGACCAGACCGAAGGCCAGCAGGTGCGGCAGATGGCTGGTCGCAGCCAGCACTTCATCGTGACGCTCGACCTGCATATGCTCCACATCAGCACCCAGTTCACGCCACAGACGATCGACCACAGCGAGTGCCGCCGGATCGGTTTGCTCAAGCGGCGTCAGGATCACTTTGTGTCGACGGAACAGCTCGGCATTTGAGGCTTCTACCCCACTCTGCTCGGATCCAGCAATCGGATGCCCGGGCACGAAGCGCGCCGGCATACCGCCAAAAGCCTCGGTCGCCGCGCGCACCACATTGCCTTTGGCGCTGCCGACATCGGTCAGAATCGCCTGCCCCAGATCCATGCTCGCCAAACGCGCGAGCACTTTCTCCATGGCCAGAATCGGCACCGCCAACTGAATCACGTCCGCGCCTTGGCATGCAGCTGCCAGGTCATCCTCACAGCGATCCACCACGCCCAACTCGACCGCCAGCTTGCGCGATTGCGGGTCGAGATCGACGCCGACCACTTCGCGGCACACGCCGCTTTCACGCAAGCCTTTGGCAAACGAACCACCGATCAATCCCAGACCGACCACCACCAGGCGACCGATCATAGGTGCAGCAGATTGCAGTGCAGTGACATCACCCACGAGCCAGAACCTTACGCAGCGCGTCGAGGAAGCGGCTGTTTTCCGCCGGCAGACCGATCGTCACCCGCAGGTGGTTCGGCATGCCGTAATTGGCCACGGGACGCACGATCACGCCTTCGCGCAGCAAGCCCTGGAACACCGGAGCCGCCACCTGACCGAGATCGACGCAAATGAAGTTGCCCTTGGACTCGATCCAGCCCAAATCCAGCTCCCGGAAACCGGCTTGCAGTTGCTGCATGCCTGACTCGTTGAGCTGACGGCTTTGCGCCAGATACTCTTCGTCTTTCAACGCCGCACAAGCCGCAGCCAACGCCAGGCTGTTGACGTTGAACGGCTGGCGAACACGGTTCAGCACATCCGCCACTACCGGAGTGGACAGGCCATAGCCAACGCGCAACGCCGCCAGACCGTAAGCTTTGGAGAAGGTGCGCGAGACCAGCAGGTTCGGATACGCCGCAAGGAAATCCAGACCATCCGGCAAGTCGCTGCCTTCGGCATACTCGATGTACGCCTCGTCCAGCACTACCAGTACATGCTCCGGAACATCCTGCAGGAACTCGTCCAGCGCTTCGGCGCCGAACCAGGTACCGGTCGGGTTGTTCGGGTTGGCGATGAACACCACGCGGGTGTTGGCGTCGATAGCCGCGAGCATGGCAGGCAGGTCGTGCCCCCAATCCTTGGCCGGCACCACTTTAGCCTGCGCACCGACTGCCTGGGTGGCGATCGGATACACCGCGAACGCGTGCTCACTGAACACGGCATTAAGGCCCGGCGCCAGATAGGCGCGCGCGACCAGTTCGAGAATGTCGTTGGAGCCGTTGCCAAGGGTGACTTGGTTCAGCTCAACGCGGCACTGTTCAGCCAGCAAAGACTTAAGCGCAAAGCCGTTGCCGTCAGGATAACGGGTCAGCTCGGCCAGCTCTTCGCGGATCGCCGCCAAGGCTTTTGGACTGGCGCCCAGCGGGTTTTCGTTGCTGGCCAGTTTGACGATTTTCGCCGGATCCAGATCCAGCTCGCGCGCCAGTTCGTCCACAGGCTTGCCCGGAACGTACGGCGAAAGTTGTTGCACGCCCGGCTGTGCCAGAGCGAGGAAATTGCCACTCATTTACTACCGCCCCTTACAGAACTGCTTTCGGGTAGGAACCCAGCACTTTGAGTGCTACTGCTTCCTGACTGATCTTTTCCAACACACCTTTGATCAACGGATCACGGTGGTGGCCGACGAAGTCGATGAAGAACACGTAGGTCCACTTGCCGCTGCGCGACGGACGGGTTTCGATGCGGGTCAGGTCGATACCGTTGTCATGGAACGGCACCAACAGCTCATGAAGCGCGCCGGGCTTGTTGCTCATGGAAACGATGATCGACGTCTTGTCGTCGCCGGTCGGCGGCACTTCCTGGTTGCCGATCATCAGGAAGCGCGTGGAGTTGTCCGGGCGATCTTCGATCTTCTCGGCCAGACGGGTCAGACCATAGAGGCCAGCCGCCATGTCACCGGCAATCGCCGCCGAATTCCACTCGCCTTTAACCCGCTTGGCCGCTTCGGCATTGCTCGACACCGCGACGCGCTCGACATTCGGGTAATGCGCGTCCAGCCACTTGCGGCACTGAGCCAGCGACTGCGCGTGGGAGTAGATGCGGCTGATGCTGTCGGTCTTGGTGTTTTCACCGACCAACAGGTGATGGTGGATGCGCAGCTCGACTTCGCCACAGATCACCATGTCGTGTTCGAGGAAACTGTCCAGCGTGTGGTTGACCGCGCCTTCAGTGGAGTTCTCCACTGGCACCACGCCAAAGTTCACCGCACCGGCGGCCACTTCACGGAACACTTCGTCGATCGCCGCCATCGGCTTGCTGATCACCGCGTGACCGAAGTGCTTCATGGCCGCCGCTTGGGTAAAGGTGCCTTCAGGGCCGAGGTAAGCCACTTTCAGCGACTGCTCCAGCGCCAGGCACGAAGACATGATTTCGCGGAACAACCGCGCCATCTCTTCGTTGCCCAGCGGCCCCTGGTTACGCTCCATCACCCGCTTGAGCACCTGAGCTTCACGCTCGGGACGATAGAACACCGGCACTTCGCCTTCGGCCAGCGAGGCCATCTTTACTCGCGCGACTTCCTGGGCGCAACGCGCACGCTCACTGATCAGCTCCATGACCTTGGTGTCCAGAGCGTCAATGCGAACGCGCAGTGCCTTGAGTTCTTGCTCGGACATCAGCCGTGTTCCTTCTCGAATTCAGCCATGTACGCCACCAGCGCATTGACGGCGGTGATGTCGACGGCGTTGTAGATGGAGGCGCGCATGCCGCCCACGGAGCGGTGGCCCTTGAGGTTGAGCAGACCGCGCTCCTCGGCACCGACCAGGAATGGCTTGTCCAGACGATCATCGGCGAGGCGGAACGGCACGTTCATCCACGAGCGATCCGACTTGTTGATTGGGTTGCTGTAGAGGCCGCTGGCATCGATGAAGTCATAAAGCGTGCGCTGTTTGACGTCATTAAGTCTGGCAATCGCTTCGACGCCGCCCTGCTCTTTCAGCCACTGGAACACCAGACCGGACAAGTACCAGGCCAACGTCGGCGGGGTGTTGTACATCGAGCCGTTATCGGCCGCGACTTTGTAGTTGAGCATGGTCGGGCACAGCGAACGCGCCTTGCCCAACAGGTCTTCGCGGATGATGTTGACCACGATGCCGCTCGGGCCGATGTTCTTCTGCGCGCCCGCGTAGATCATGCCGAAACGCGAAATGTCGACTGGACGCGAGAGGATGTCCGAAGACATGTCAGCAACCAATGGCACGTCGCCGGTTTCCGGGATCCACTGGAATTCCAGACCGCCGATGGTTTCGTTCGGTGCGTAGTGAACGTAAGCGGCATCCTTGGACAGGTTCCACTCGTTCTGACCCGGGATGGCGAAATAGTCATAAGGCTTGGCGGTAGCGGCAACGTTGACGTGACCGTAACGCGAAGCTTCTTCGATGGCTTTCTGCGACCAGATACCGGTGTCGATATAGTCAGCCGAGCCGCCTTCAGGCAACAGATTCAGCGGGATCTGCGCAAACTGCTGGCTGGCGCCACCCTGCAGAAACAGCACTTTATAGTTCGAAGGGATATTCAGCAGGTCACGCAGATCCTGCTCGGCCTGATTGGCAATGGACACGAACTCATCGCTGCGATGGCTCATTTCCATAACCGACAGACCCTTGCCGTGCCAGTCAAGGAGTTCACCTTGGGCGCGTTGCAGGACAGCTTCGGGAAGCGCCGCAGGGCCGGCGCAGAAGTTATAGGCTCGCTTGCTCACATCCAATCTCGCTCTGACTTGGTGATACACAATAAATCTGTAATTCGGTAACTCTGCACTTCAGAAACTTTCATACCGGACAAATAACAAGGGGGCGAATTCTCATCCGCCCCCTCGCTTGTCCGCTTATTCCTGCGGTTCTTCGTCAGCTGCGGCGTCAAGTTGCTGGTCTTCGGCAACGTCGTCAATCACGACCTCCGCGCCAGACACCAACCCTTCTTCACCTTCGAGCTCTTCGCCCTCGACTTCCGACGGCTCCTGAACCCGCTCCAGACCGACCAGCGTTTCATCAGTGGCCAGCTTGATCAGGGTCACACCCTGGGTGTTGCGACCCAGGCTGGACACTTCATCAACACGAGTCCGCACCAGTGTGCCCTGGTCGGAAATCAGCATGATTTCCTCGCCTTCCTGCACCTGGATCGCACCGACGAGTTTGCCGTTGCGCTCTTTGGTGACCATGGCAATCACACCCTGACCACCGCGACCGCGGCGAGGGAATTTGCTCAGGGCGGTGCGCTTGCCGAAACCACGCTCGGAAGCGGTCAGAATCTGCGCGCCCGACTCAGGAATCAGCATGGAGATCAGCTTCTGATCCTTGAGGATCCGCATGCCGCGAATACCGCGTGCACCACGACCCATTTCACGCACTGCGGCTTCAGCGAAACGAATCACCTTGCCAGCGTCGGAGAACAGCATGATTTCTTTCGCGCCATCAGTGATGGCAGCCGCGATCAACGTGTCGCCTTCCTTCAACTTCAAGGCGATCAAGCCATTGGAGCGCGGACGGGCGAAGCGTGCCAGCGGGGTCTTCTTGACGGTACCGGAAGCCGTGGCCATGAAGATGAATTCGCCGGTCGGCTCAGCCACCAGTTCGGCTGTTTCGCCGTCGATCTCTTCCAGCTCGGCAGCTTCTTCAGCTTCGACTACTTCGCCTTCGATGATCACATCGTCAGCATCATCCTCATCGTCAGCACCGGCACGTTTTTGCAGGGCCTCGAGATCGATCTGCAGCATGGTGGTGATGGTTTCATCGGCTTCCAGCGGCAGCAGATTGACCAGCGGACGACCACGTGCAGCACGCGATGCTTCAGGGATTTCGTAAGTCTTCAGCCAGTAAACCTTGCCTTTGCTGGAGAACAGCAACAGCGTGGAGTGACTGTTGGCAACCAGCAGGTGAGCAATGTAGTCCTCATCCTTGACGCCGGTCGCCGACTTGCCTTTACCGCCACGACGCTGAGCCTGGTACGCAGCCAGCGGCTGGGTCTTGGCGTAGCCACCGTGGGAGATGGTCACGACGCGCTCTTCTTCCGGGATCATGTCGCCCAGAGTCAGGTCGAGGCGTGCATCGAGAATCTCGGTGCGACGCTGATCGCCGTATTCGGCGCGGATCACTTCCAGCTCTTCGCGGATCACTTCCATCAGGCGCACGGCACTGTTGAGGATGCGGATCAGCTCGCCGATCTGGTTGAGGATCTCTTGATACTCGGCCAGCAGCTTCTCGTGCTCCAGACCGGTCAGACGGTGCAGACGCAGTTCCAGGATGGCTTGCGCCTGCTCTGGCGACAGGAAGTACTTGCCTTCGCGCAGACCGTATTGCGGATCGAGGTTTTCCGGACGGCACGAATCGGCACCGGCACGTTCAACCATCGCCACTACCGCCGAGGATTCCCAAGGGGTGCTGATCAGCGCTTCCTTGGCTTCCGATGGGGTTGGCGAAGCTTTGATCAGGGCGATCACCGGGTCGATGTTCGACAGGGCAACGGCCTGGCCTTCAAGGATGTGACCACGCTCGCGCGCCTTGCGCAGTTCGAACACGGTACGGCGGGTAACGACTTCGCGACGGTGACGAACGAAGGCTTCCAGCAGATCCTTGAGATTCAGAATCCGCGGACGGCCGTCGATCAGCGCAACGATGTTGATACCGAATACCGATTGCAGCTGGGTCTGGGCGTAGAGGTTGTTGAGGATCACCTCGGGCACTTCGCCGCGACGCAGCTCGATCACGACGCGCATACCGTCCTTGTCGGACTCGTCGCGCAGTTCAGTGATGCCTTCAAGCTTCTTCTCTTTTACCAGCTCGGCGATCTTCTCGATCAGACGCGCCTTGTTCAACTGGTAAGGGAGTTCGGTGATGACGATCTGCTGACGACCGCCGACCTTGTCGATGTCTTCAACGATCGAACGCGCACGCATGTAAATGCGCCCACGACCGGTGCGGTAGGCTTCGATGATACCGGCGCGACCGTTGATGATCGCGGCGGTCGGGAAGTCCGGACCGGGGATGTATTGCATCAGCTCGTCGACAGTCAGCTCGGGATTGTCGATGAGCGCCAGGCAACCGTCGATGACTTCACCGAGGTTGTGCGGCGGGATGTTGGTTGCCATGCCCACAGCGATACCGCTGGAACCGTTGACCAGCAGGTTGGGAATACGGGTCGGCATGACCGCCGGGATCATTTCCGTGCCGTCGTAGTTCGGCACCCAATCCACGGTTTCCTTGTGCAAGTCAGCCAGCAGCTCGTGAGCCAGCTTGGTCATGCGCACTTCGGTGTATCGCATGGCTGCAGCGTTGTCGCCGTCCACCGAACCGAAGTTGCCCTGACCGTCGACCAACAGGTAGCGCAGGGAGAAAGGCTGAGCCATACGTACGATGGTGTCGTAGACGGCAGTGTCACCGTGCGGGTGATATTTACCGATCACGTCACCGACAACACGGGCAGATTTCTTGTACGGCTTGTTGAAGTCGTTGCCCAGCTCGCTCATCGCGAACAGCACGCGGCGGTGCACGGGCTTCAAGCCATCGCGCGCATCCGGCAGTGCACGGCCGACGATCACGCTCATCGCGTAATCGAGGTAGGACTGTTTCAGCTCGTCTTCGATATTGACCGGGAGGATTTCTTTGGCCAGTTCGCCCATGAGAAGCCTGATTCCTTTTTCTGGTGAAACCTCGTCATATCCATAGGGATCACGAAGCTCGTCGATGCAGACTGAGTGCCATACGCCGACTTACGACAAATCAACAAGTTGAACCCTGGATTTGCGCAGTGAAGACAACCCTGTGGGACTGCCTCGGAAAACGCCGGATGCTACCACAATCGCCGCCACGCACCTATCCCCCACAAGCGCATGGAGCATAGTTAGTTGACCGGTAATCGCCTGAAAGGGGGACGAGAGAGGCTTAGAGAGTTATTGAATAGAGATTTCGAGCTGGGTTTACGCTTGTTTATTGACTTATAGCGCCTCATTGCCAGCAGCTTGGTTTGCACATTGATTTGGGTCGATCACAAATCCTGTGGGGGCCAGCCTGCTGGCGATGCCGTCTTTTCAGGCGCCAGTGACAATTAATGCAGGCGCTTGCGGCACATCAACTGCGCCATTTTCGCGGTGTCCGGACGCTCGACGATGCCCTTCTCGGTAACAATCGCATCGATCAAGTCTGCCGGCGTCACGTCAAACACTGGGTTGAACGCTTCAACGTCCGCCCCGACACGCTTGCCACCGACTTCCAGCAGCTCGGCGCCGTCACGCTCTTCGATCGGAATGTCATCACCACTGGCCAGATTCATGTCGATGGTCGAACTCGGCGCCACCACCATGAAACGCACACCGTGGTGCATGGCGTTGACCGCCAGTTGATAGGTGCCGATCTTGTTGGCCACATCACCATTGGCGGTAATGCGGTCAGCGCCGACGATCACCCAGGTCACACCTTTGGTTTTCATGATGTGCGCGGCGGCGGAGTCAGCATTGAGGGTCACAGGAATGCCTTCGTTGGCCAGTTCCCACGCGGTCAGGCGCGAGCCTTGCAGCCAAGGCCGGGTTTCGTCGGCATAAACGCGTTCAACCATCCCCTCAAGGAAAGCCGCTCGAATGACCCCCAGCGCCGTGCCGAAACCGCCGGTGGCAAGGGCACCGGTGTTGCAGTGGGTGAGAATCGCCTGCGCGTTGCCCTGATGCTTGCGGATCAGATCGACACCCAACTGCGCCATCGTCAGGTTTGCTTCGCGGTCACTTTCATGTATGGCGATAGCTTCGGCTTCCAGAGCCGCAAGAGGATCGGCATTTTCTTTCAGACGATCCAGCCGATCGTGCATGCGACCCAGCGCCCAGAACAGATTGACTGCGGTCGGACGGGAATCGGCCAACAGGGCGAAATCCTCTTCCAGCGCCGCATACCAGTCGCCACCTTCGGCAATCCGTGCGCGGGCCGCGAGCACGATGCCATAAGCCGCGCTGATACCGATGGCCGGCGCACCACGCACCACCATCGAGCGAATCGCCTCGGCCACGCCGGCGGCGCTGGTGTAGGCGATCCAGGTTTCCTCGAACGGCAAAATACGCTGATCCAGCAGGTGGAGCGCGCCATCTCGCCAATCGATGGCCTTTACTTTCTCCGCAGCCAACAGTCGATCGCGCATCCCTCACCCCGCACTCATGAACAAAAGCCGCCGATTATAGCGATCCCCCCGCGAAGACGCTCGGGTATACTTCGCCATCCTTTACAAAAGCACTGGAACCGACCCTCGATGCCGAAACCTGCCATTGCGCTCGACTTATTATTGCTGCCGACCTGGCTGGTACCCGTCGAACCCGCAGGCGTTGTGCTCAAGGAGCATGGCCTGGGCATCCGCGACGGTCGCATCGTGTTTATCGGCCCACGCGCCGAAGCGTTGAAGTGTAATGCCACGCAAGTGCGCGAATTGCCGGATGTTCTGCTCAGCCCCGGTCTGATCAACGCCCATGGCCACGCCGCAATGACGTTGTTCCGCGGCCTGGCCGATGATCTGCCGCTGATGACCTGGCTGGAAAACCACATTTGGCCGGCCGAAGCCAAATGGGTCGATGAAGACTTCGTCCGTGATGGCACCGACCTCGCAATCGCCGAGCAGATCAAGGGCGGCATCACCTGCTTTTCGGACATGTACTTCTTCCCGAAAGTTGCCAGCGAGCGCGTGCACAACAGCGGCATCCGCGCACAGATCGCCATTCCGATCCTCGACTTCCCGATTCCTGGCGCCAGCAACGCGGATGAGGCCATTCGTCAGGGCGTCGAGTTGTTCGGCGATCTGAAGCATCACGAACGGATCAAGATCACCTTCGGCCCTCATGCACCCTACACCGTCGGCGACGAGAACCTTGAGAAAATCCGCGTGATTGCCGAGGAGCTGGACGCGTCGATCCACATGCACGTCCACGAAACCGCCTTCGAAGTGCAGCAAGCGGTTGAACAGCACAGCGAACGGCCACTCGCCCGCCTCGGCCGTCTGGGCCTGCTCGGCCCGCGCTTCCAGGCCGTGCACATGACCCAGATCAGCGATGAAGACCTGGCGTTGCTGGTAGAAAGCAACACCAACATCATCCATTGCCCGGAATCGAACCTGAAACTCGCCAGCGGCTTCTGTCCCGTCGAGCGTCTGTGGCAAGCCGGGGTCAACGTTGCGGTCGGCACTGATGGCGCGGCCAGCAACAATGATCTGGATCTGCTCGGCGAGACCCGCACCGCTGCCTTGCTGGCCAAAGCCGTCGCCGGCTCGGCTACCGCGCTCGATGCCCATCGCGCCCTGCGCATGGCCACACTGAACGGCGCACGCGCCTTGGGGATCGAAAGCGAAACGGGCTCGCTGGAAATCGGCAAAGCCGCGGACATTGTCGCCTTCGACCTGTCTGGCCTGGCGCAGCAACCGGTGTACGACCCGGTTTCACAGCTTATATACGCCACCGGTCGCGATTGCGTGAAACACCTGTGGGTCGCCGGCAAACAATTGCTTGACGAACGGCGCCTGACCCGCATGGATGAAGAACAGCTTGGCGCTACTGCGCGAGCCTGGGGCCAGCGCATCAGCGGCCACACCGAATCGTAAACATCCCGGCACACACGCCAGGGCTACAGCCTTTTTCAAGTTTTTCGAGGAATTGAACATGAGCAACGTCGACCACGCTGAAATCGCCAAATTCGAAGCCCTGGCCCATCGTTGGTGGGATCGCGAAAGCGAATTCAAACCGCTGCACGACATCAACCCGCTGCGGGTCAACTGGATTGACGAACGGGTCAATCTGGCCGGCAAGAAAGTCCTCGACGTTGGCTGCGGTGGCGGCATCTTGAGCGAAGCCATGGCGCAACGTGGTGCCACCGTGATGGGTATCGACATGGGCGAAGCGCCACTGGCAGTTGCGCAACTGCATCAGTTGGAATCCGGCGTCAGCGTCGAGTACCGCCAGATCACCGCCGAAGCCCTGGCCGAAGAGATGCCTGAGCAGTTCGACGTGGTGACCTGCCTGGAAATGCTTGAGCACGTACCGGACCCTTCTTCGGTCATCCGCGCCTGCTTCCGCATGGTCAAGCCGGGCGGCCAAGTGTTCTTCTCGACCATCAACCGCAACCCGAAGGCCTACCTGTTCGCCATCATCGGCGCCGAATACATCATGAAGCTGTTGCCGCGCGGCACCCACGACTTCAAGAAATTTATTCGTCCATCCGAGCTGGGCGCCTGGAGTCGCATGGCCGGCCTGACCGTCAAGGACATCATCGGCCTGACCTACAACCCGCTGACCAAGCACTACAAACTGGCCAGCGACGTTGACGTCAACTACATGATCCAGACCCTGCGCGAGGAGTAAGCCGATGGCCATCAGAGCAGTTCTTTTCGACATGGACGGCACCCTGCTCGACACCGCGCCGGATTTCATCGCCATCTGCCAGGCGATGCGCGCGGATCGTGGTTTGCCGCCGATCAACGACAAGCACATCCGCGACGAGATTTCCGGCGGTGCGATGTCCATGGTTGCGGTGACATTCTCGATGGACCCGGAATCACCGGGCTTCGAAGATCTGCGCCAGGAGTTTCTCAGCCGCTACCTCGTAGGCTGCGCTGTGCACAGCAAGCTGTTCGACGGCATGGAAGAACTGCTGGCCGACATTGAAAAAGCCAACCTGATCTGGGGCGTGGTCACCAATAAGCCATTGCGCTTCGCCGAGCCGATCATGCAACAGCTGGGGCTGGCCGAGCGTTCGGCGCTGCTGATCTGCCCGGATCACGTGAAGAACAGCAAACCGGACCCGGAGCCGCTGATCCTTGCGTGCAAGATGCTTGATCTGGATCCGTCGACGGTTCTGTTTGTGGGCGATGATCTGCGCGATATCGAGTCGGGGCGTGATGCCGGGACCAAAACGGCCGCAGTGACCTATGGCTACATTCACCCGGACGACAACCCGCGGCATTGGGGTGCGGATGTGGTGGTGGATCATCCGCTGGAGTTGCGCAAGGTGCTTGATAGCGCGCTTTGCAGCTGCTGAGACCTGACGCAGAGCGTCATTGGCTGCATTCCTTTGCTGCGCATGGGAACGATCTGACTGTTGATGAGGTGTTTATGTTTGATTACTCCGCTCGTCCCGAATTGCTCAAGGATCGGGTCATTCTGGTCACCGGTGCCGGTCGCGGTATCGGCGCGGCTGCCGCGAAAACCTACGCGGCTCACGGCGCGACAGTCCTGCTGCTGGGCAAGACCGAAGCCAATCTGACACAGGTCTACGACGAGATCGAAGCTGCGGGCCATCCGCAACCGGCAGTGATTCCCTTCAACCTCGAGACCGCCCTGCCCCATCAGTACGATGAGCTGGCAGCGATGATCGAGACCGAGTTCGGCCACCTCGACGGCCTGCTGCACAACGCCTCGATCATTGGCCCGCGCACGCCGATCGAGCAACTGTCGGGCGAAAACTTCATGCGCGTCATGCAGGTCAACGTCAATGCGATGTTCATGCTGACCAGCACGTTGTTGCCGCTGCTCAAGCTGTCGCAGGATGCTTCGGTGGTGTTCACCTCCAGCAGCGTCGGCCGCAAGGGTCGCGCTTACTGGGGCGCTTACGGTGTGTCGAAGTTCGCCACCGAAGGCCTGATGCAAACCCTGGCCGACGAAGTCGACGGCGTTGCTCCGGTACGCTCCAACAGCATCAACCCGGGCGGTACTCGCACCAGCATGCGTGCGCAGGCTTATCCGGGGGAAAACCCGCTGAACAACCCGACGCCGAAGGAGATCATGCCGGTCTACCTCTACCTGATGGGTCCGGACAGCACCGGGATCAACGGCCAGGCATTCAACGCGCAGTAATGCCATACGTCGCATTTGTTGCCGTGGCGGATTCCCGTCGCGGCAGTCATTTAACGCAATTAGCCGTCACAATATAGTCAAATATCCAGCACCGCTCTCTCTCATTTACGTTCAACCCTTTGATTCATAACGGGTTAAATAAAAACGAACCGAATGGCACGACTTTCGCTCTAAATTTCCTCAAAGCATGCCGTGTGAAGGCAATGGGGCAAGGCTTGGTTCGATAGCTTACTAATCGTCATCAGGCAGACTAGACTTACGTCAAATGTCCTACGGGACTGATGGATCAGTACGACACGCAGCCCAAAGCCGCTCTCACCCAGCCTGTAAGACAGACTTACTGCTTAGGGGCTCACGCCATATGAAATCACCTTCCCAGACCAATGCAATTGACTTTGACAGCGCCAAATTGCAACGCCTGGGTTTCGGTCAGCAGCCGCCTCTTCTGGAGCGGCCCGCCAGTCTCGCGCAATTGCGCCAGCAACTGAGCCTGCAACTGCAAACCAGTCTTGAACCACAACGCATCCTCGGTCTGTTTTTCCGTGAAGTTCAGCGTCTCGTGCCGCTGGATGCCTTGAGTTACGTGCACCAAGGCAGTGACCTGCGCCTGGAGTTCGGCGCTCGCGGCCATCATTCGGTCAGCTACACCTTGAGCCACGAAGGTGAGCATATGGGCGAACTGATGTTTCGCCGCAACCAACGTTTCAACGAGCAGGAACAGGGCAATCTAGAATCGCTGCTGTCGTCACTGCTGTATCCGATGCGCAACGCTCTGCTGTACCGCGCCGCCACCCAAAGCGCCCTGCGCGATCCACTGACCGGCGCCGGCAACCGCATCGCGATGGAGCAGACACTGCAACGCGAGATCGAGATGTCCCGCCGACACCTGCAGCCGTTGTCGGTGTTGATGCTGGACATCGACCACTTCAAACGGGTCAACGACAGTCATGGTCACAGCACTGGCGATGACGTGCTTAAAGCCGTGGCCGCGTCGATCAAGGGTCAGTTGCGCAACGTCGACATGGTGTTTCGCTATGGCGGGGAAGAGTTTCTGATCCTGCTGTCCAATACCAGCCGGGAAGCGGCGGCGATGGTTGGCGAGCGTCTGCGTTATGCGGCGCAGGCGGCGGAGTATTACGCCGATGGAAAGTTGATAGAGCTGACGGTCAGCCTGGGCTGCTCGACCCTGCTGCCGGGTGAGTCGGCAGAAAGCCTGTTGCGCCGCGCTGACAGCGCGCTTTACGTGGCCAAGCGCGAGGGGCGGAATCGATTGGCGATGGCGGGCTGAGTTTCAAAAATCAATGTGGGAGCAGGCTCGCTCCCACATTTTTTTGCGCAGTGTTGTCAGGTTCAGCTCTCGACCACAGTCCTGCGCTCACGGGTTACCAGCAAACGCTCGGAAGTCTCAAGCTGCATGCACCGCTCCAGGAACAGGTACATGTAGTCGTAGCTCTTGCAGATCGCTTGGCGCAACTCGGCCTGCAAGACCTTGCTCGGGTTCATGCCCGCCAGGGTGCAGATGATTTCCAGCGCTTCCCACGGATGAGCATCGTCATACTGGGCATGCATTTTCAGCCATTTCATCGCACGCTTGCGGTCTTCTTCGGGGAACGCTGCGGCGTACACCCCGGTAGAACAGACGACCGCCGACCACTCCCCGGTCGCACCCTCGATGGCATAGTTGGTGGCGGCAATGGCCACAATCAGTGAGTCGGCGGAGCTGGTGTGCCAGCACCAATGACTCAAGGCATGCAACTCAGGCGGTACGTGCTGGGCCTGGAGATCTTCCAGACTCACACCGTGTGCGCGACTCCAGTGCACCCAGTAGTCAGCGTGATTGAGTTCAACGCGAATGTTGCGCATCAGCCAACGCCGCGCCATGTCTTCACCGGGGTGACGGGCGAATTTGGTTTTGGTCAGGTTCTGCGCCATGTACAACGCGAACTGCTCAACTACCGGCCAGCCCCCGATCAGGTACTGGCGCATGGTTTTGGCGCTGAGTTTGTTATCACGCATGCGCAGGTAAAGTTCATGTTCGACAACCCGGCGCTTGCTCTCGCTGCAATCCTCAATGAGCTGTTGTGCCCAGACAGGATAACTTGCAGCTTCCATGAGTGGTCCGGTTCGGTTGAATGTGTCGATCACTGTTCGGCTCCTTTTGATTTGTGATTGTAAGGATCGGCGAGAGACTTCAACGGAACGTGCCAGGCGCTTTGAATAACAGCGGCTGCGGCCTGGCGGGCCGACTTTGCAAACTGTCGCAGGTAAACAATTGCGGGCGTTCGATAACGTAACCCTGAGCGTAATCCACACCAATTTCAAGCAGTGCCTGCTCGATCTGGGTTGTTTCAACAAACTCGGCAATTGTCTGCTTACCCATGACATGCCCGATGTGATTGATCACTTCGACCATTGCGCGGTTAATCGGATCGTCCAGCATATCCTTTACGAAACTCCCGTCGATCTTCAGGAAGTCTACAGGCAAATGTTTCAGATAAGCGAATGAAGACATTCCGGCACAAAAGTCATCTAACGAAAAATAACAACCTAAGCCTTTGAGTTCATTAATAAATCTAATTGCACTGCCCAAGTTTGAAATTGCACTGGTTTCAGTAATTTCAAAACAAATCATTTCAGGCGGTATCGAATAGTTAACAAACTGTTCGCGCAGAAAGTGCAAAAACGCGTCATCTCCTATAGTAATGCCTGACAGATTAATCGCACACATCGCTAATGGCCCTTCATGTTCTTGCGCAATACATTGAGCAATAACCTTGAATACGTTTTGCACTACCCAACGATCCAGTTGACTCATCAAGCCATAGCGTTCGGCGGCAGGAATAAAACTGTTCGGCAGAATCATCCGACCGGCTTCATCGTGCAGACGCAGCAGGATTTCAATGTGTCCTCTGTCGCCGCCACCCTGTTTCAACGGCGCGATTTCCTGGGCATAAAGGCAGAAGCGATTCTCTTCCAGCGCCATATGCAAACGTTGCACCCAGGCCATTTCACCAAAGCGCAGCGAGAGTTCGGAGTCGTCAGGGTGGTAAACCTGGACCCTGTTGCGGCCTTTTTCCTTGGCCATGTAGCAGGCCATATCGGCAGCACGCAGCGAGGCTTCAAGCGTCGTCGGGTTTTGTGCAACATGCACCAGACCTATACTCACCGTGGTCAGGAATGGCCGCCCTTTCCAGACAAAGTGCAGGTTCTGCACGGTCTGGCGCAGTGCCTCGGCGATCTTCTCCGCCGCTTCCGGCGCGCAGTTTTCCAGCAGAATGCCAAATTCGTCACCGCCAAGCCGCGCCAGCGTATCGCCTTCGCGCAGCCCCGATTGCAGCAAGGTGCAGATGTGCCGCAACAGCTCATCGCCCGCAGCATGGCCGCAGGTATCGTTGACCAGTTTGAACTGATCCAGATCCAGGAACATCAGCGCATGCCGCCCGGACTGGCGCGTGAGGTTGTGCAGCGCCTGCTCAAGGCGATATTCAAACTCACGACGATTCGCCAATCCGGTCAACGCATCATGGGTGGCCTGCCAGGAAAGGTTGGCGATGTATTGCCGCTCCTGGGTCATGTCGTGCAGCACCAGCACCGTGCCACTGACCTTGCCGGCATTGCGGATCGGCGCTCCGACCAGCGTCACCGAAAGCGTGCTGCCATCCAGGCGCTGAATCAGCTTGGAGTGCTCGCTGCCGCCGCTGAGCTGGCCGCTGAGAATGTGCTCGATCAGGGTCAGGCCTTCGGCCTGGGCGTTGTCGTCGAGCAAATTGAACAGCGCCGCCAAGGGCAAACCGGCGGCCTGCTCGGCCTTCCAGTGAGTCATGGCTTCAGCGGCGGGGTTCATGTAGTCAATGGCGCCGGTCACGTCGGTGGTGATGACACCATCACCAATTGATTGCAACGTCACATGTGCACGATCTTTTTCCATCTGCAACGCCTCGGCAAAGGCATGGCGCTGCTTGAGCAATTTGTGGGTACGCCACAAGGCCAGCACGATCAGCCCAAGCGCCGTGGCAAGGTTGGTGAACAGCAGCAGCCGCAGGATCATCCGCGAGCCTTCGCCCAGGGCATCGCTGAACGCTTTCGCGGCCGGGGTCACGCCATCGTTGATCGCAAAGATCCGCGCCTTCCAGCGCTGGATATCAGCCTCGGTAGCAGCATTGTCGACGATACGTTGATGCATCTCGCGCGCCACGTCATGAAGTTCGATCAGATAAGCATCACCGACCGTCCAGCGATCAATAGCGGTTTCCAGGTAACTGAAGTGACGGAAGTTGAGGTACAGCCAGATCACGCTGGAGACGTCGTCAGGATGGTTGCCGCCCTTGAGAATGCCGTCACGCGCCGATTGCAGGTCCGGCGGCTGACGGTCCAGCGCCACGCGCAACTGATGACCGCCCTGGGGCACGGCAATCGCACTTTGGTATTTGAGAAAAATCGCCTCGTCACGACTGTCGGCGTACAGATTGAGGTAGTAAATGGCGTCTTTCTGGCCCTTGGACCAGAGACTTTCCCCCGCCACGTAACCGCGAACGGCCGAGAGCACGTAAAGACTCACCCCGCCCAACAACGCCTGAAACAACACGACGGCAATAAATGGCCAGACGATGCCCAACAACCGTGGCGTTCCGAGAGTCCGCTTTTGCTTCATGAGATCCCTTGCGCAAGCACTGCCAGATGAGCACCGGAAAATACCGCTCCTGACAGCTCAGCCTAGGCTAATTTTCGACATGTCCAAGGGACAGCTGTGCCGTCCTCTATGCCGATCATGCAACCTGGCTGTACGGGGAGGTAATCCGGGTGTTTTTATTCGAAGCAATTCAAGCACTAAGCACAGAAACGCGGACAAAACTCAAGGGCGCTGGATTTGTTGCAAGTGACCGTAGAGTTTCGCGTACAGCCCGCCGTCGGCAATCAACTGCTGATGATCGCCGTCTTCGGCCACTTGCCCGCCGTCGAACACCAAGACCCGATCCGCTTGCTTCACCGCCGACAAGCGGTGGGCGATGATCAGCGTGGTGCGACCATTGAGGAACCGCGCCATGGCCTGATGCAGGTTGTATTCGGTGGCGGCATCAAGGGCTGAGGTGGCTTCGTCGAGGATTACCACTTTCGGCTCGGCGAGGATCATCCGTGCAATCGCCAGACGCTGGCGCTGACCGCCAGACAAGCGCACGCCGGAACGCCCGACGATGCTGTCCAGGCCATCCGGCAAGGCGCGGATGGTGGGTTCGAGCTGAGCGATTTCCAGTGCCTGCCAGCAGGCTTCGTCACTGCGCGTGCGGCCCATGGTCAGGTTGGCGCGCACGGTATCGTTGAACAGCGCAGGGTGTTGCAATACCACCGCGACGTTTTCCCGAACGGTCTCCAGCCCGATTTCCTGCTGGGTCGAACCGCCGAAACGGATGGTGCCCGCCAGCGGCGTGTACAACCCAAGCAGCAATTGCACCAGGGTACTTTTGCCGCCGCCGCTGGCGCCGACAATCGCCACTTTCTCCCCCGGGGCGATGGACAGGTTCAACTGATCCAGTACCAGTTCATCGCCGTAACCGAAGCTCAGGCCTTGCACCTGAATGCCCACGGTGTCGCGGCCCTTGAACGGATCAACACCACCCGGATATTGCGGCTCATCAGCCCGGGCCAGCAATTCATTGATCCGTGCCAGCGCGCCGCCGGCCGCGTAGTAGGCGTATTGCAGATTCAGCAGTTGCTCCACGGGGCCGATCATGAACCACAGGTAACTGAATACCGCGAGCATCTGACCGATCGACAGGTCGGAGAACAACACGGTGAGCATCGCCGCTGCGCGGAAAATGTCGATGCCGAACTGGAACAGCAGCCCGCTGGCGCGGTTGGAGGCATCGGTTTTCCACTGCGAGTTGACCGCGTAGTTACGCACCTCTTGCGCTCGCAGGCCGAGCCGGCCAAGGAAGTAACCCTGACGGTTGCCCGCGCGCACTTCCTGAATCGAATCGAGGGTTTCGCTCAGCGCCTGAGTGAAGCGCGCCGTACTGTCGTTCTCCAGTTTCTTGAGGTGTTTGACCCGTTTGCCCAACTGCACCGTGGCGTAGATCACCAGCGGATTGAACAGCAAAATCAGCAACGCCAGTTTCCAGTGCATCCACATCAGGATGCTCGCAGTGCCGACCAGCGTCAGCATCGCCACCAGAAAACGGCTTAGGGTTTCGCCGACAAACTTGTCGAGGGTGTCCAGATCGGTAACCAGGTGCGTGGTCACCGTGCCGCTGCCGAGACTCTCGTATTCGCCGAGGGAAATGCGTTTGAGCCGTTCGATCAGGCGCACGCGAATGCGATAGACGATGTCCTTGGCCAGGCGGGCGAACAGGCGCGACTGCAACACACCAAAGCACAACGCGCTGCAACGCAGAGTCAGGGTGAGCACCAGCATCAAGCCGATATAACCCGCTGCTTGCTGCCACATGCTCGGCAGTACATGGTTCATGATTTTCAGCGCGGCGTCGCCGTGACCGAGCAGGACTTCGTCCACCAGCAATGGCAGCAGCAACGGAATCGGCACGCTGCACAGCGTCGCCAGCACAGCCACGCCGTTGGCGATCCACAGGGATTTTTTGTGATGGAGTGCCAGTCGCCGGACTTCTGCCCAGCTCAGCCGGTCGACACGCTTTACGGCTGGCGTGTCATCGGCTCGGTCAGGCACAGGCTGCGCGCTCCAGCCAACGACCGAGCAGTGGCGACAATTCGCTGAGCGGTTGATAACCGTTGGTCAGCAACGCCAGTTGGCCGTTGCGTTCGGCGAGCAAGGTCGGGAAACCGGCGATGCCCAGATCCTGCACCCAACTGAAATCAGCCTGAGTCGCTTTGTGTTGATCGGCATGATCGAACAACGCAGCAAATTCGATACGCGGCACACCGGCCTGCTCTGCCAGTTCGACCAGCACGCTGGCCTGGGTGACATCGCGACCTTCAGCGTAAAACGCCTGCTGGATCAGTCCGACCAGTGTCCACGCGCAATCCGGCGCCAGGCTACGTGCCGTGACAATCGCCCGGCAAGCAGGCTCGGTGTCGTAGACAAAACCATCGGGCAGCGCGCCGTCGAACTTGAACGGCTGGCCGGTGGCCTCGGTGACGGCCTGCCAGTGTTCAAGAATGTAGCGTCGGGTGGTCGGCTCCAGCGCCGCACCGCTGCCCGTGCGCAATCCGCCAACGACAAGATGCAACTCGACCCCGGCTGCCTGCGCCTGTTCGACCAGTGCCTTGGCCACCGGAGCGAACCCCCAGCACCAGGAACACATCGGGTCCATTACATAGAGCAGGCGCGCAGACATGGTTAAGCCTCGGTGGATGCTTGCTTATAGTTGTAGCCGATCGGGTGCGGCTGGTTGCGGGCCTTGGCCAGTTCAATCTGCTTCTGCCGATCGATGGCGCTGCGGCGGGTTTTCTCGCTCAGGGTGTCCCAGCAGTGCGGGCAACTGACGCCGGCCACGTAATGCTCGGAGGCACGATCCTCAACGCTGACCGGTGTGCGGCAGGCATGACATTGATCGTAGTCGCCTTCGCTGAGGTCGTGTCGCACGGTCACACGGTTGTCGAACACAAAGCAGTCGCCCTGCCACTTGGTTTCTTCCTGCGGCACCTCTTCGAGGTACTTCAGAATGCCGCCCTTGAGGTGATAAACCTCTTCGAAACCCTCGCCCAGCATGTAGCTCGAGGCCTTCTCGCAGCGAATGCCGCCCGTGCAGAACATCGCGACCTTCTTGTGCACGGCCGGATCGAAGTGTTCTTTGATGTAGTCGGGGAATTCGCGAAAACTGGTGGTTTTCGGATCGATGGCGCCTTCGAAGGTGCCGATCGACACTTCGTAATCGTTGCGGGTATCGATCAACAGCACTTCAGGGTCGCTGATCAACGCGTTCCAGTCTTGCGGATCAACGTAGGTGCCGACCTTCTTGTTCGGGTCGACGCCTTCGACACCGAGGGTGACGATCTCTTTCTTGAGCTTGACCTTGGTGCGGTAGAACGGCTGCTCGTCGCAATACGATTCCTTGTGATCGATGTCGATCATGCGCGGGTCGTTCTTGAGCCAGGCGAGCAGGCCGTCGATGCCTTCACGCGTGCCGGAAACCGTGCCGTTGATGCCTTCTTCGGCGATCAGCAGGGTGCCTTTGATGGCATTGTCGACCATCGCTTGCAGCAGTGGCTCGCGCAGGTTGACGTAATCTTCGAGGGTGACGAACTTATACAGTGCCGCCACGACAATCGGTTGTGTCATGGGTATTTCTCCAGGTGGCTACCCTCGCAAAGGGTGAACCGGATACGAAAAAAAACGCGCCGGGTGAGCGGCGCGTTGCGGATTCTAGCAAAAACATCACCCTCTGCGGCAGCCACCTGTAGGAGCTGCCGCAGGCTGCGATCTTTTGATCTTAATGTTTGCTACCGCCGGCACAGGTCGGCGACGCCGGGGCGGCGCCGATCTCTGCCCATTCCTGCGGGGTGTAGGTGTGCAGCGCCAACGCATGGAACTCGCCCATCAGCTCGCCGAGCGTGCCATAGACTTTCTGGTGGCGCTTGACCCGGTTCAGGCCGTCGAACTGCGCGCTGACCACCACAGCCTTGTAGTGGGTCTGCAACCCGCGACTGTGCATGTGGCTTTCATCCAGCACTTGCAGATGCTCAGGCTGAAGCAGGGCCAGCGTCGATTCGATGCGTTGTTGCATGGTCATCACGAACTCCGCTTATGGCTTTTTCTTGGCCGGAGCAGCGCCTTTCGGTGCCAGCTCGTTGGTCATGTCTTCGAGCAACTTGTTAACGACAGGAACGGCGCTTTCCAGCTTGGCCTGGGTCATCTGGGCCGATTGCTGGGTCAGCTGCGGCATTTTTTCCAGGACTTTCTTGCCCAGTGGCGACTTGTAGAAAGCGACCAGGTCTTTGAGCTCGGATTCGCTGAAGTTGCTGGTGTAGAGCTTGACCATGTCGGGCTTCAGCTTGTTCCAGCCAATGGCCTGATCCAGGGCAGCGTTGGCTTTGGCCTGGTAGGTTTCCAGCGTGGCTTTCTTGGATTCCGGGGCCTTGGTCTGTTCAAAACGCTGGGCGAACATTTGCTGCACTTGCATGTACACCGGAGTGCCCAGTTTGTCAGCGTGCGCCAGGGTCAGGAAAGCTTCGGCACTGGCGTTGTGGCTGGCGGTATCGGCAAGCACCTGGCCGCTGGCGCAAACCAGTGCAACCGCGGTACAGATGGCACGAAGACGAGTCATCGAGTTTCCTTTTCTAGCTAACGAGGTAAAACCCCAAGGGCGACCATTCTGCGCCTAAAAAACGCTATGGCTCAACCCCCGCGCCTTGCCGCGCTTGATTGGCGGGGTTTTACCGGTCAACAATCGGATTGATGGAACCACCTGGGCCGACGCCGGCCTAATCAGCGCAAACAGACCAACAGGAGTGTGCACGATGAGCCGTATCGAAACCGACAGCCTGGGCCAGATCGAAGTCCCGGACGACGCCTACTGGGGTGCTCAGACGCAACGCTCGCTGATCAACTTCGCCATTGGCCAGGAGCGCATGCCACTGCCGGTGCTGCACGCTCTGGCCCTGATCAAGAAAGCCGCCGCCCGGGTCAACGACCGTAATGGCGACCTGCCCGCCGACATCGCGCGCCTGATCGAACAAGCCGCCGACGAAGTGCTCGACGGCCAGCACGACGATCAGTTTCCGCTGGTGGTCTGGCAGACCGGCAGCGGCACCCAGAGCAACATGAACGTCAACGAAGTGATCGCCGGTCGCGCCAATGAACTGGCCGGCAACCCGCGCGGCGGCAAAATCCCGGTACACCCGAACGACCACGTCAACCGCTCGCAAAGCTCCAACGACTGCTTCCCCACCGCCATGAGCATCGCCACAGCGAAAGCTGTACAGGAACAACTGTTGCCAGCGATCGCCGAGCTGTCCGGCGGCTTGGCCGAACTCGCTGCGCGGCACATGAAGCTGGTGAAAACCGGCCGCACGCACATGATGGATGCGACGCCAATCACCTTCGGCCAGGAACTGTCCGGCTTCATCGCGCAACTGGATTACGCCGAACGAGCGATCCGCGCGGCACTGCCGGCAGTCTGTGAACTGGCACAGGGCGGCACCGCCGTCGGCACCGGACTGAACTCGCCGCACGGTTTTGGCGAGGCCATTGCCGCAGAACTGGCGGCATTGTCCGGTTTGCCCTTCGTCACCGCACCGAACAAGTTCGCGGCGCTGGCCGGGCACGAGCCGCTGACCAGCCTGTCCGGCGCCTTGAAAACCCTCGCCGTGGCACTGATGAAAATCGCCAATGATCTGCGTCTGCTCGGTTCCGGTCCACGCGCAGGCTTTGCTGAAGTGCGGCTGCCGGCCAACGAACCGGGCAGTTCGATCATGCCCGGCAAGGTCAACCCGACCCAGTGCGAAGCGCTATCGATGCTCGCCTGCCAGGTGCTGGGCAACGACGTGACGATCGGCATTGCCGCGAGCCAGGGCCACTTGCAGTTGAACGTGTTCAAACCGGTGATCATCCACAATCTGCTGCAATCGATCCGCCTGCTCGGCGATGGTTGCAGCAACTTCCAGCAGCACTGCATTGCCGGGCTCGAACCGGATGCCGACGTCATGGCCAAACATCTGGAACGTGGGCTGATGCTGGTGACGGCGTTGAATCCGCACATCGGTTACGACAAGTCGGCGGAAATCGCCAAGAAGGCTTACAGCGAAGGAAAGACTTTGCGTGAGGCGGCGCTTGAGTTGGGTTATCTGACCGATGAACAATTCGATGCGTGGGTGCGTCCGGAGAACATGATCGAGGCCGGGGCCAAGGGCTAACAGCAAAAAGATCGCAGCGTGCCGCAGCTCCTACAGGGAAACGCATTCCAAATGTAGGAGCTGCGGCACGCTGCGATCCTTTGATCTTCAAGCCATGCGCAGCCGCCGCGCCTTCAGCCCGGCGATCAACGAAGGCCCCAACGCCACCAGCGCCGAGCCCAACACCACCAGTACCGCCCCGCCATAACCCAGGCCGTTGATCTGCTCGGCATGCACATAGTCCGGCCATATCCACGCCGCAATCGCCACTGCACCGAACGTCACCAACGGCGTTATCGCCAACGTCGCACTGACCCGCGATGCCTCCCAATGCGCCAGCGCTTCGGCAAACGCGCCATAAGCGATCAGCGTATTCATGCAGCATGCCAGCAGCAGCCAGCCTTGCAGCGGACTCAATTGCAGCGCTTCGAGCGGATGCACCCACGGCGTCAGCAACAACGCGCAGAACAGGTAGATCACCATCATCACCTGCAGCGAATTCCACACCGTCAGCAATTGCTTCTGGCCCAGCGCATAGAAGGTCCAGACCGTCGACGCCAATAACACCAGCAACACCCCGGCGGTGTAATCCGACAGCGAAGTCAGCAACTCCGCGAGACGCTGATTGAAGAACAACACAAAACCGATCAGCAACACTGCCAGACCGACGCCCTGACCGATACTGAATCGCTCCTTGAACACGAACAGACTGGCGATCAGCAACATGATCGGCCCCATCTGCACCACCAGTTGCGCGGTGCCGGGGCTGAGCAGATTGAGGCCCATCAGGTACAAAACGTAGTTGCCGACCAGCCCGAGCACCGCCATCAGCACCAGCCAGCCGCCCTTGGGGCCGAGCACTTTACGACTCGGCAGGCGTCTGGTCGAAGCCAGATAGATGAACAGGCAACCGCCGGACACCAGCAAGCGAAACCACGTCACGGTGACCGGGTCCATCACCAGCAGTACCTGTTTGAGTTTGATCGGCAGGATGCCCCACAAAAATGCGGTCAGCAGCGCCAGGCACAAGCCATATACCCAGCGCCCCGATGAAATGTGCATGCGAACTCCGACGGCTGCTGACAAGAGCCGTCATTCTAGGCGCAGTGCCGAACGCGACACAGGGACAGTTGGAGACACGCCGCGAATGAAACTGTGCAGGTCGCAGCATTAAATTGACGAGGCGCCGTTGATCGGCTGGGCAGGCAAGGTAAGTGCTTCAGGCATAAGCTCATTGGATCCACTCGCAATCAATGCACGTCAGGAGACCCGTCATGTTAGGCATGCGCGCCCAAGACCCTGCCCCCGCCACACAGTTTCGCAGCGACCGCGTATGCCGGGTGAATGGCGAACTGTTTTTCAGCACTCGGGAAAACACCCTGGAAGGGCCTTTCGACAGTCACGAGAGCGCCGAGCGGGGGATAAAGGCTTATATCGCGCGGATGCAGGTTATGGATTCCAACAGATAAACTGCGGTGCTTCCTTCGCGAGCAGGCTCGCTCCCACAGTTGAAATGCATTCCAAATGTGGGAGCGAGCCTGCTCGCGAAAGCGCTAGAACGAACAACAAACTCTTTGGAGCCTAGCGCACAGCCTCAAACAACCCCGTAGCACCCATCCCGCCGCCAACACACATGGTGACGACGCCGTAACGCAGATTGCGCCGCTGCAACTCCCTCACCAGATGCCCGACCTGCCGCGACCCGGTCATGCCGAACGGGTGGCCAATGGAAATCGACCCGCCATTGACGTTGTATTTGTCATTTTCGATCTCCAGCCGATCCCGGGCGTACAGGCACTGCGAAGCAAAGGCCTCGTTCAGTTCCCACAAATCGATGTCCGCCACTTGCAAACCCTTGACCTTGAGCAGTTTCGGCACCGAGAACACCGGACCGATGCCCATTTCGTCCGGCTCGCAACCGGCGACGGTGAAACCACGGAAAAACGCTTTCGGCTTGAGCCCCAGTTGCAGGGCCTTTTCCAGGCTCATGACCAAGGTCATCGATGCACCGTCGGACAGTTGCGACGAGTTGCCCGCCGTTACCGAACCGTCGTCAGCAAACACCGGCTTCAATCCGGCGAGGCTTTCGTAAGTGGTGTCCGGACGGTTGCAGTCGTCGCGCTCGACGATGCCATCGAGGATCTGCACTTCGCCGCTGTTCTTGTCCTCGACCCGGTACTTCACCGCCATCGGCACGATTTCATCATCAAACAACCCAGCCGCCTGCGCCTGCGCGGTGCGCAGCTGACTTTGCAGCGAATAGCGATCCTGGGCTTCGCGGCTGACGCCATAACGCCGTGCCACCACTTCAGCGGTCTGGCCCATCGTGTAGTAGATGCCCGGTGTCTGCTGCTTGAGCAACGGGTTGATCAAGTGATCGGTGTTGACGCTTTTCAGGGTCAGGCTGATCGACTCGACGCCGCCGGCGACGATGATGTCGCTGCAACCCGAAGCGATCTGGTTGGCGGCGATCGCAATCGCCTGCAAACCGGAAGAACAGAAACGGTTGAGGGTCATCCCGGCGACGCCGGTGCCCAATTGCGAGAGCACCGCGACGTTGCGGCCGATGTTGTAGCCCTGCGCGCCCTCGTTGGAACCGGCACCGACGATGCAGTCCTCGACGCTGGCCGGGTCGATGTCGTTGCGCTCAAGCAGCGCATTGACGCAATGCGCTGCCATGTCATCGGGACGGGTCTGGTTGAACTTGCCGCGAAAGGACTTGGCCAGCCCGGTTCGTACGCTGTCGACGATCACCACTTCACGCATGGCATACCTCATTGTTGTTGTCGGTTGAGAGTGGCTCGAGCATAAGCCCACCAAATGACCGACCGCGACAATCATTCACCCCGCGTATGCGTGCCCATCGCTTCAGTCCTTGTGCTTTTTGGCCTTCTTGTCGGACTTCTCGAAAGCCTCTTCCAGCGCGAGGTTGATCGTGCGCAACACCTTGACCCGCGCCCAGCGTTTGTCGTTGGCCTCGACCAATGTCCACGGAGAAATCTCGGTGCTCGTGCGGTCGACCATGTCGCCCACGGCAGCACGGTAGGCGTCCCACTTGTCGCGGTTGCGCCAGTCGTCTTCGGTGATTTTGAAGCGTTTGAACGGAATTTCTTCGCGCGCCTGAAAGCGCTCCATCTGCGTGTCCTTGTCGATGGCCAGCCAGAACTTGACCACGATCACCCCGGCGTCAGCGATCTGCTCTTCATAATCATTGATTTCACTGTAGGCGCGCAGCCAGTCGGCCGGGCTGCAAAAGCCTTCGATGCGCTCCACCAGCACCCGGCCATACCACGAGCGGTCGAACACGGTGAACTTGCCCCGCGCCGGCAGATGCCGCCAGAAGCGCCACAAATACGGCTGCGCCCGCTCCTCTTCGGTCGGCGCGGCAATCGGCACGATGCTGTACTGGCGTGGATCAAGCGCCGCCGCCACCCGGCGAATCGCCCCGCCCTTGCCCGCCGCATCATTGCCCTCAAACACGGCAACCAAGGCGTGGCGGCGCATGCGTTTATCGCGCATCAACCCCGACAGTCGCGCCTGCTCGGTGATCAGTTGCTCTTCGTAGTCTTTCTTCTCCAGGCGCTGAGTCAGGTCGAGGCTGTCAAGCAGGTTCAACTGATCGACCGCCGTGCCCAACGGTGCGGCGTTGACTTCCTCGGCGTGCACATCCGGGCGCTTCAGGGCGTTTTGCAGGCCCTCAAGGAGAATCTTGCCGACCGCCAGACTGCGGTAGTTGGCGTCCATGCCTTCAATGACATGCCACGGTGCGTAGTCGCGACTGGTGCGGCGCAGCACGCGCTCGCCGTATTTGACGAACTTGTCGTAGGTTTGCGATTGCTGCCAGTCCAGCGGGCTGATGCGCCAGCTGTGCAGCGGGTCATCGGCGAGAGACTTGAGCCGCGCTTTCATCTGCTTCTTGGACAGGTGAAACCAGAACTTGAAGATCAGCGCGCCTTCATCGCAGAGCATTTTTTCCAGGCGTTCGGCGGCGTTGATCGCCTGATCCAGGCGCGGATCCTTGAATAAACCGTGCACCCGCCCCTGCAGCATCTGGCTGTACCAGTTACCGAAGAAAACCCCCATACGCCCCTTGGCCGGCAGCATCCGCCAATAGCGCCACGCCGGTGGGTGCGCCAGCTCTTCATCAGTCTGCTGGTCGAAGGTGCGCACCTCAATCAGGCGCGGGTCCATCCACTCGTTGAGCAGCTTGACCGTCTCGCCCTTGCCCGCACCTTCGATGCCGTTGATCAAAATGATCACCGGGAAACGCTTTTGCTGCTGCAATTCGAACTGGGCTTCCAGCAACGCCTCACGCAGCGCCGGGACAGCGGCCTCGTAAGTGTCTTTGTCGATGGCGTGACCGATTTCAGCGGATTCAAACATTGGACGGCTCCTTCCAGGGTTCAGCAAGACTAGCGGATTGGGCACGGACGAGGCACAGAAATTCCCGCGGGTGGCGGATTGTCCTCGGGTCATCGCGAGCAAGCCTTGCCATGGATCAAGCAGCGCCTGCGCGATCGGCTAGAATGGCCGCCTTGTCGTTGCCGAGCCTGCCATGAAACCTGTAATGCCCCACGCCCAACTCGACTGGGATGATCAGGGACGCCCGCGTTCGCGAGTGTTCGATGACGTGTATTTTTCCGACAAGTCGGGGCTGGATGAAACCCGTTATGTGTTCCTTGAACAGAACCGTTTGGCCGAGCGTTTTGCCGCGTTGCCGGAGAATGGGCGCCTGGTCATCGGTGAAACCGGGTTCGGCACCGGGCTGAATTTTCTCTGCGCCTGGCAACTGTTCGAGCAACACGCGGTGGCGGGTTCCAGGCTGCATTTTGTCAGTGTCGAAAAGTACCCATTGAGCCCGGCCGACCTGCAACGCGCGTTGGCCTTGTGGCCAGAACTCAAACCGCTGGCCGATCAGTTGCTCAATCATTACGTGGCCATTCATCAAGGCTTCCAACGCGTCACGCTGGCCGACGGTCGGGTGACGTTGACGCTGCTGATCGGCGATGCCCTGGAACAATTGCCACAGCTGGATGCACAGATCGATGCGTGGTTCCTCGACGGTTTTGCCCCGGCAAAAAACCCGGACATGTGGACCGCCGAGCTGTTCGTCGAACTGGCCCGACTGGCGGCCCCCGGCTCGACCATCAGTACCTTCACCAGCACCGGTTGGGTGCGGCGCTTGCTTAACGCTGCCGGGTTCAAGATGAAACGCACGCCGGGCATCGGCCACAAGTGGGAAATCCTGCGTGGCGAGTTCCTCGGCTGGCCACCGGAAGTGCCACCACCAGCCCCCGAGAAACCCTGGTTCGCGCGCCCTGCCCCTCTGACCGGTGAGCGCCGGGCGCTGGTGATTGGCGCAGGTCTGGCGGGCTGCGCCACGGCGGCCAGCCTTGCAGCCCGCGGCTGGCAGGTGAGTTTGCTCGAACGCCACGACGCCGTGGCGCAAGAAGCCTCGGGCAACCCGCAAGGTGTGCTGTATCTGAAACTGTCGGCCCATGGCACCGCACTATCGCAACTGATCGTCAGCGGCTTCGGTTACACCCGCCGCCTGCTCGAAAGTCTGCAACGCGGTACCGACTGGGACGATTGCGGCGTGCTGCAACTGGCGTTCAATGCCAAGGAAGCCGAACGCCACGCTCAACTGGCAGAAGCCTTCCCGACAGACCTGTTGCAGTGGCTCGACCAGCCTCAAGCGCAGGCCCGCGCCGGCGTGGGTCTGGAGCATGGTGGTTTGTACTATCCCGAAGGGGGTTGGGTGCATCCACCCGCGCTGTGTCAGGCACAGGCCATGCAACCGAACATCGAATTGCTCAGCCATCGCGAAGTGCTGGAACTGCGCAAGGTGGATGATCAATGGCAAGCCTTCGACGGTGACCGTTTGCTCGCCAGCGCTCCCGTCGTGGTGCTGGCCGGTGCTGCCGAGATCAAACGTTTCGCGCAAAGCGCCGAGTTACCGCTCAAGCGTATTCGCGGACAAATCACACGCCTGGCGCAGACGGAACAAAGCCAGGCACTGGCCACAGTGGTGTGCGCTGAAGGCTACGTCGCACCCGCACGACTGGGTGAACACACCCTCGGCGCCAGTTTCGATTTCAACAGCGACGACCTGACCCCGACCACCGCCGAACACCTGGGTAATCTGGCGATGCTCGAAGAGATTTCCAGCGACCTCGTCTCACGCCTGATCATTAGTGAACAGGATGTTGAGAGCCTGCTGGGCCGCGCGGCTTTCCGCTGCACAAGCCCGGACTACCTGCCGATCGTCGGCCCCCTCGCCGACCGTGCTGCGTTCACTCACGCGTACGCGGCGCTGAGCAAGGATGCCCGACAAGTGCCGGACATCGCCTGCCCTTGGCTCGACGGTCTATACGTCAACAGCGGCCATGGCTCGCGCGGGCTGATCACCGCGCCACTGTCCGGCGAACTGCTCGCGGCCTGGTTGAACGATGAGCCGTTGCCACTACCAAGAAGCGTTGCCGAGGCCTGTCACCCCAATCGTTTCGCCTTACGTCAGCTGATACGCGGCAAGTAAAGCTTCAATCACCGGGCATCGCACAGATGCCCAGGTCCATCAGCCGTATCGCATCGTTGGTCAGGCGGGTGACCACTGTTCCTTCGGCCTCCTCGCGTTTGAGTTTGATCGCATCCATCTGGTTCAGGTAATCCCCGGTGGTCAGCTTGGTTGCCTGATCAAAAACGGCATCGATTTGCGATGCGAACGTTTGCTCAATGCTGTTGAACGATCGCGGAAACGTGCGCTTGAGGTACTCGCACCAGAATGGCTGACGCAGCATGAATGTCAGCCATTCGGAGGACAGTTCAGCGGTATTGACCGCATTTTTTGCCGTAGCCAGATCCGCTTCGGTCACCCCGCCCAACACGGCAAACCGCATATGCCGAGGCTGCCCCGGCAGATCAAGGTCATCGGCAAGGCCCGTACGATACGCAAGGCTCACCTCAAGCGGATCGGCAGTCGGGTTCTTGCGCACATGCTCTTGGGCGATGTGGTCCAGTTTGTCCAGCCGGAACAGGCCCCTGCCCAGTTGGAGCAAAGGCTTCGCACTGGTGGTTCGGCCGCCGGCGAGGCTGGTCACCCTGTCGACTTCCACGGCGACTTCAATATGGCTGAAATTCATCGCCGCCGTATCCGTACAGTTGATCGGGTTGGCGGCCAGATTGAGCACTTGCTCGCATAACTCTGCGTCGGATTCCGCGGCTTCAAGGATCGCCCAAACCCGGCGATGCATGTCATCGCTGACCTTTTCAGAGTCGGCCGTATTGCCGACCTCCGCCAGCAAATGAAACAGGCCCTCGGCCCGTGGATCGTCCTTGAAGGCTGTCCAGATCCGGTTACGCCGGCCCCAGTCCTCTCCGGCTCCGTCCTTAAACCACAGTGAGCGCGCCTGCTGTTCATCGAGTCGAGCGATATCGTCTTCCAGATAGCCCATGCCGATACCGACGTTGTTTCGATAATCGGCCAGATGAGTGGCGCTGGTGCTCGACAAGGGATTACCGCGCAGGTTGACGGCCTGACTGAAACGTTTCGATGTTTTGAACAGCCAGTTCGGCAGCTCCTTGATGTCGTTGTTGCGCAGATCCACCCAGTCCAGATAAGGCAGGCGTGCAAGGCCTTTGGGTAATTCGGTGGCACCCGTCTCACGCAAGGACAGGGAGTGCAGGTCAAACATCTTGCTCACGTCCGGGGTCGCGCCCAACGGGTTACTGCTCAGGTTCAAGTTGCACATTGTGCGTATGTTGCTCAGCTTCACCAGAGACTGTTCGGTCAGCTTGATCTGGTTACCCGCCAGACTCAACCGGGCGAGATTGGGCATGTGCGACAGAATCTCGGGCAGCCGCGTGAGTTTATTGTTGTCGAGTTGCAGGGACTCGACCTTTTTGAATGACTTGAGGAAATAAACGAGATCATCGCCCTGCGCCATGTTTTTCATCGACAACTGTTGAATATGATCGAAGTTCAACTCCGGCGGTAACGTGGGCAATGCCCCCACCCGCATTCCGTCGAGATTCAGCACACAGACCGATTGGCCACTTTCATCGGTCGCCAGAAACAGCCGCCGAAACCCGTCTTCAATCAGCCCTGCCGTCAACTTGCGGCTGTACCACTCTTCACGCAAGTCACCGCCCAGCGCCCTCATCGCAGCTATGTCCTCACTCCAGACGTCCAGCACCTCACGCAATTGCAGCAGTTCATGGCGCAGACCTTTGACCCGGGCCGCGCGTGTCAACGGGTCGTCGCCCAACTGATCGATAAGCTCGATGGCCTGCGCTTGGGAGAAACGTGGATAGAGTTTTCTCACCTTGCGGATCAGTGCTCGCGGATGCGTGGTCGCCGTCGCTGCATGGTCATGGTCAGCTTGAAAACAGCCGAGTTCAGCGCTCAGCGGTGCAAACTCGCCGCCGGCCAATAGCTGGGCACTGGTCTCACGCTCATCCAGCGCAACGTTGAGTAATTTGCTGCGCAGCCGCGCACTGTCGGCGTCCACAGGATCGGCGAAGCCGGCGGCGATGCGCTGGCGCGGAGGGAGTGCCTTGAGGATCGCGGCATAAAGGCTGTCGGGACCTGCTGCGGTAATCCCGAGGGATTTACCGTCCCCGCCAAACGCTTCGTAGCCGTTGCTGGATTTGACCAGCGTGCAGGTGTTCAGGGGTGTCGCCGATTCATTACCGATGGCTTCCAATATCGGCCCGGTCAGTGTCTTGTCACGCACCGACAGGCGCAGTTCAGCGTCCCATCCACTCAAACGAGGCAGCAACTGGATGGCCAGTTTTTCACAGTCGGCATTGGCGATCTGCGGTACGTGAAACCCGCTTAGCGCGCGATCGAGTCGCACTTGGGCGCTAGCTTCGCGGGCTTTTTGCGCCAGCCGCAAGGGCACCCGCCCGGTGGAGCGCAAATGCAAACGATCAACACTCGACGCCTGATCAATCAGGCGTTGCGCATAGCGCGCGGGGATATCGGCGAACACGCTACGCAGCTTCTTCACCTCGTCCGCATCACTCTGGTCATGTCGCTGGTACATTCGCTCAAAAACCGCGCGACGATCAGCCTTGAACGCCGCCCCCAGTTTTTTCGCCAACGCTGGCCTTTGCGACTCAGGGCTGACCCTGGCTCCCAGCAACGTATCGACCTCGTGCTGAAACAGGCCATCGATTACCGTCTGGAGCAACTGCCCCTCCTCCAGTTGATCCTGGCTGACAGCCACGCTGAGTTCTTCATCGAGGAGGGTGGTCGTAGGATAGGTTGCAGTGATTGTGCCTTCGGGATCACTGACTGCGATGTAGCGATCAGTAGGCCAGCCCGGCAGTTTCGGCAGGCCGTGCAACTGCTCCGGCAGTGGCTGGCCAGCGTGGGTTTCGCCGCTTTGCAGTTCGATGATGAATTGGCGTAACTGACGCTCGATCCGCAAGCGCTCCACGGTGTCGCGTAACCGGGCAGGCAAGACCAGGTTGTCAGTAAAGGCGCGCTGCAATTCATCGTGCGGGATGTTGCTGATTCGGCGAATCATCTCCAGATCCGTATCCCCGAACTCGCTCAGATGCGGATCAATGCGTTTGAGGGTATAGGGCGCGCTTTTCCACTTTTCGACATCTTCAGCCGCCAGGCGCCAGCCACCCTCGATGTGCCGTTCAAGCTCGGCGGCATAGGCTTGAGGGCGCTCAGGATGGTCAAGACGCCAGACCCGACTGACTGGATCGATGCTTCCGGAAAATATCCGATGGTCAACCCGAGCCACGGTTTTGTCCCGGATCTGATAGAGCTCCTCAGAGCCATCCGCCACCGTAAATCCCGATGGAAGCTGATGCTCATACGTCCTCAGATCGGGCTTCCACAGGCGTGGTTTGCCGGTCGGGTCGAGAATCGCGGTGAACTGGTCGAAAAACTCCGGATGGGCACGAACCAGTTTGCTTCCCAACGCACCGACCGCCTTCTGCGCACCGGCGAAAACGCCCATCAGCAGAATATTTTCGACCACGCTGAGCACATGTGACAAAGCCTCCTGCTGATCGCCCCGACGCCAGTCTTCGACCCCTTCGTACACCTCCGCCAACAGTTGCCCGAGCGCGACCCCCATCATCAATTGGCCGACTACCGGAACGAAAAAACCTGCCACCGTCGCAATCGTCACACCCAGTTCGAGAAAATCGAGAAAGCGTTTCTGACGCACCTCTTCATCAACATCGGCGGTCGGCACGGCGAGCTTGCGAGCGTCGATCTGCATCTTGCCGACGTGACTTTGCACCATGAACTCGAACAGTGGCACGGTGATCGGCAACTGCCGGATGTGGCCCAGATCAGCTTTATCGGCGAAGGTTTTGAAGAAGTCGGCCTTGTCATCTTCGTCAAGACTGTTGGCGAAATAGTCCTTGTAGCTTTTCACATTCAATTTCTGCGTGAGGTACTGCTTGAATGCGTTGAAACTGGCGTACTCGTACAAAGGCCTTTGCGGCTCGTTGGCCATGTACACCAGGCACCATTCGTCCGGGTACAACTCGAACGACCGGACGGAAAACACCACAACACCCCAGACGCAACTGTCGAGCACCTCAATGCCCTGCATGAGCAATGCACGCTTCTTGTAATGCAGGGTTTTCGACGAGACCTCGCCATCAGCGGCAATCAGCCTCTGGATCGTTTGCAGGCCTTGCGGCGTGATGTGCTGCCTTAGCCCGGCCAAATGCATATCCAGTTGCAGCAGGTGCTTTTTCAGCGTCGCGATATCGCGAGTCATCGGGCTGGTCGCAACCACTTTGCCGTCGCTGTCGGCCAGGCCGAACACCTGCTGGAAATGTTCCTGGTAGCGTTTACCCAGATCCAGTTCGCGACAGAATCTGGCGAACGATGCAGGGGTCAACCCGGCCACGCCTGAGGGTGCGCCATGCACCTGGATCAAACTGCCGACAGGATAATTGTCGGCCTCTTCGTCCTCGCTGAAGTTCTGCATCGCCGCGTGCAGCAATGTTTGTGAAGCGTGCGCAAAGGTTTCAATACCTTGGGCGTCGGTTGAGGTCGGCAGGCAACCGCAATCGATCCCCGGCAGACTCAACAGATCCTTCTCGACATTGAAGCTCGCCGACCACTTGCGACTCAACGCCTTGGTCAATTCGGCAATGCAGAAGCTTTTCAGGGGTTTGAGCAGCAGTAGATCCTTCTCGACCTTGAGCTGAGCGGCGTGCAGGTCGCGCGCGGTCTGGTCGAGTGCGGCCAAAGTGGCGACCGAACTCTTGAGCAGCATATCGGGCAGGTTTTTTTGCAGCGCCTCGGCGCTGTCCAGGTCGCCTGTGGCTTCGAACAAGGCGCTGAGTACTTCATTTTGAGTCAATGCGCGCGGTGCGGATTTATCCTGTGTGGTGTTCATCGGCAATAGTCCTTTATTGCAGGATTGAACTTCAACCTTATCCACACTCACTACAAATTAAAACATATAACCCTAACTCATTTAAATTACATTACAGCAAACACACCTCACCAAAGACCGTGCGGTATATATTTATATTAAACATTCAAATACTAAAGCAAAGCACACAAGAAACCATTCAATAAAAGAACTTTTTTATCACGACAGCCGAACATAACATGGCATCTCATATAAAAAAGAGACTTCCATCATGACTTCACCTACAAATAACCCGCCCGCCACGATATCGGACGCTGACGCCATCGGGAACATCTTCGATGTCGTCAAAGATCAGGACAAGGCAACTGCCGTGCAACGATTCATCACCCACGGCATGGCAAAAGACGACCCCACGAGGCTGGGCGGTTTTCGCGCAACGCTCGATGAAGCGCTGCCCTATCAGGATTATATTGATGAGTTGGCAGGCAAACTGGAAACACTGGAGAATTTCTGCAGACGCGAACTTCGCCATGAACTCAAGCAAACCTATGGGACACGCTTCAGCGTCAACGACAGCATCAGGCTCAAGCCTGAAAACACTACGGATGTTGCGTCCTATACCTACACCCTGCTGCAGGCGGCGATGTTGAATTTCACCGACGAAGAAGCGGCTCCCGGTTATTTCTCGAACGACAGCGAGATTTTGGACATTCTTGGCCAGGCAACAGGCGACGCCCCTGACGCGATCAAGGTATCCGCACAAGAGTTTGCTACTCTGAGTCGCAAACTGGATCTGGGAGGTCAATACCAGAAACACATCGCCAGAACGTTTAAAGTTTCAACTATTGAATTGATCGGCACGCGCCTGCACAAATTCAACATGAAACTCAGCGGCTATGAAAAGTACTTCAAAAATCCCGATTTTCCTCTGCACCGGCTTTTCACCCTGTTGGATCTGACCAATGGAAACGGAGATATTTTCTATGGTGCCAATTTTAATAACGGCAAAATAGAACTGCAGTCGATACAGTTATTTGGCAAGTACACCACCGATGCAATTCTGATCACATGCCGGACTGACCAATCGCCAAAAGACCATCACATCGTATACATCCCCAACGACACGGGTGACGGCTTCTACACAGACGATAGCGAAGACCAGTCAAAATATCGATTCGCCATCAACTTCCTTGCAAATAACGAATTCCAAACACTCATCTTCTCCCAACTTACCAATACCGAACAAAATGAAATAAAGGCAAAGGACCTGACTAACATTTCGGCTGTCAACGACATAACGTTTATCCCGCTAAAGAAAGGGCTGTGCAAACATCTCTTCGACCGCTATCTGGATAAGTTGTCCGCAGATGCCAGGGACATTGCCGTGCCACTCGCCAATGTCAACGAGCCCGCCTACGCCAACAGGCGCGACGTTCATACCTTGGGTAAGAGCGAGCGACTTTCCACCAGCCCGACCCATAATTTCAGCAGCCGCTTGCGCACTTACGCCACAGATGAATTGCTGGGCTCCGTGTTCGCCGGTCTGGGCAGTTGGACCGCCATCGAGAAGTACAATGCCCTGTCACGCCTGCTGGATCTGAAAAAACGATTGTCCTCGTCTGATACCGATCTCGAGGGTTTGCAGGTAGACGCCGACTGATAACCCGCTACAAAACCATCGTCGATCAAACCCTTCAGTTATCAGCAAACAGCGAAGGGTCAACGCCCGCTTATTCCGAAGCGCGGATAGATACAACATTGGCCTTATAACTTATCGTTCTAAAACTCCACTTACCGGGGCGGGTCAGTTTCTGAGTGCCTGCCCTTTTGGCGAGGCATGGCTTGACCCCCTCCCCAACGGAAAAACCGGTAAGGATTTTATGTGCGGATTAGCTGGCGAGTTACGTTTTGATCAACAACCTGCAGACCTTGCAGCCATTGAGCGAATCACCCATCACCTGGCCCCTCGCGGCCCTGACGCGTGGGGCTTCCACGCCCAAGGGCCGATTGCCCTGGGCCATCGTCGCCTGAAAATCATGGACCTGTCGGACGGCTCGGCGCAGCCGATGATCGACAGTCAATTGGGCCTGTCACTGGCCTTCAACGGCGCGATCTACAACTTCCCGGAGCTGCGTGCCGAACTTGAAGCGCTGGGCTACGCCTTCTATTCCGGTGGCGACACCGAAGTGCTGCTCAAGGGTTATCACGCCTGGGGCGAAGCGCTGCTGCCAAAACTCAACGGCATGTTTGCATTCGCCATCTGGGAGCGCGATGCGCAGCGTCTGTTCATCGCCCGTGACCGTCTCGGCGTGAAGCCGCTGTACCTGTCACGTACCGGCCAGCGTTTGCGTTTTGCCTCGGCCCTGCCGGCGCTGCTCAAGGGTGGCGACATCAACCCGATCCTCGATCCCGTCGCGCTCAACCATTACCTGAACTTCCACGCCGTGGTGCCTGCGCCACGCACGCTGTTGGCTGGCATCGAGAAACTGCCGCCAGCGACCTGGATGCGCGTTGAAGCGGACGGCACCACCGAGCAGAAAACCTGGTGGACCCTGCCCTACGGCCCACACGAGGACGAGAAAAACCTGCAGCTCGAAGACTGGGTCGACCGCGTACTCGACAGCACCCGCGAAGCCGTGGCAATTCGTCAACGTGCGGCAGTGGATGTTGGCGTGCTGCTGTCGGGCGGTGTCGACTCGAGCATGCTCGTCGGTCTGTTGCGTGAAGTCGGTGTAGAAAATCTGTCGACCTTCTCTATCGGTTTCCAGGATGCCGGTGGCGAGCGCGGCGACGAATTTCAGTATTCCGACCTGATCGCCAAACACTACGGCACTCAGCATCACCAACTGCGTATCGACGAGAAAGAGATCATCGAACAACTGCCCGCCGCATTCCGCGCGATGAGCGAGCCGATGGTCAGCCACGACTGCATCGCTTTCTATCTTTTGTCTCGCGAAGTGGCCAAGCATTGCAAAGTGGTGCAGAGCGGCCAAGGCGCAGATGAACTGTTCGCCGGTTATCACTGGTACCCGCAAGTGGACGGCGCGGCCAATCCTTACGCGGCCTACCGCGAAGCGTTTTTCGACCGCAGCTATGACGACTACGCCGCCACCGTGCAACCGAAATGGCTGACCGCCAATGACGCCGCCGGTGACTACGTGAAAGAGCATTTCGCCCAACCCGGCGCCGATGCCGCGGTGGACAAGGCCCTGCGTCTGGACAGCACCGTGATGCTGGTAGACGACCCGGTCAAACGCGTCGACAACATGACCATGGCCTGGGGCCTGGAGGCGCGCACGCCGTTTCTCGACTATCGACTGGTCGAACTGTCGGCGCGGGTTCCCGGCAAATTCAAGCTGCCCGATGGCGGCAAACAAGTGCTGAAAGAAGCGGCGCGACGGGTCATTCCAAGCGAAGTGATCGACCGCAAGAAAGGCTACTTCCCGGTGCCCGGCCTCAAACATTTGCAAGGCGACACCTTGAACTGGGTGCGCGAACTGCTGCTCGATCCAAGCCAGGATCGCGGCCTGTTCAACCCGGCCATGCTCGACAAATTACTGACTGATCCGCAAGGCCAACTGACGCCGTTGCGCGGTTCGAAACTGTGGCAACTCGCGGCCCTGAACCTGTGGCTCAGTGAACAAGGAATCTGATTGATGAAACCCCACGCCACGGCCATTAACCAACGCCTGATACGCGGCCAGACGCCGTCGTATGAGCGTTTGCAGGCGCGCCTGGCCGAAGACGGCAGCGAACTCGCAACTGCGCCGATTGCAGTGCATTGCGGCTGGGGCCGGTTGCTGATCGGCCACACTTTTCCCGACCCGGCAACACTGGCCCGAGAGCTGCTCAACGAGCAGCCCGGCGAGCGTGACATTGCCCTGTACGTCGCCGCACCGCAGCAGATTCTCGGCCTCGAACCGACGCAACTGTTTCTCGACCCGTCCGACACCCTGCGCCTGTGGTTCAGCGACTATCGCCAGGCCACCCGCGTGTTTCGCGGCTTTCGTATTCGTCGTGCACAAAGCGAAGCAGACTGGCAGGCAATCAATCACCTGTATCAGGCGCGCGGCATGCTGCCGATCGATCCGGCGCTGCTCACCCCGCATCATCAGGGCGGCCCGGTTTACTGGCTGGCCGAGGATGAAGACAGCGGCGCGGTGATCGGCAGCGTCATGGGCCTGAATCACCACAAGGCCTTCAACGATCCGGAAAACGGCAGCAGCCTCTGGTGCCTTGCGGTGGACCCGCAGTGCTCGCGCCCCGGTGTCGGCGAAGTGCTGGTGCGCCACTTGATCGAGCACTTCATGAGTCGCGGCTTGAGCTATCTCGATCTGTCGGTGTTGCACGACAACCGTCAGGCGAAAAACCTCTACGCCAAACTCGGTTTCCGCAACCTCTCGACCTTCGCGATCAAGCGCAAGAATGGCATCAACCAGACGCTGTTCCTGGGTCCCGGGCCGGAAGCCAATTTCAATCCCTATGCGCGAATCATCGTCGAAGAAGCCCATCGCCGTGGTATCGACGTGCAAGTGGATGACGCCGAGGCCGGACTGTTCACCCTCAGCCATGGCGGGCGCCGCGTGCGTTGCCGCGAATCGTTGAGCGATCTGACCAGCGCGATCAGCATGAGTCTGTGTCAGGACAAAAGCCTGACCCACAAAGTGTTGAAGGCTGCCGGACTGAAGCTGCCCTCGCAGCAATTGGCGGGCAACGCCGATGACAATTTAGAGTTTCTCGATGAGCATCAGCGGGTGGTGGTCAAGCCGCTCGATGGTGAACAGGGTCAAGGCGTGGCAGTGGATTTGCAGAGCATCGAGGAGGTGCAGCAGGCCATCGAAGCGGCCAAGCAATTCGATAGCCGAGTGCTGTTGGAAAGTTTCCACGAAGGTCTGGATCTGCGGATTCTGGTGATCGGTTTTGAAGTGGTGGCGGCGGCGATTCGTCGTCCGGCGGAAGTGATCGGTGATGGTCAGCATTCGATTGGTGCGCTGATCGAAGCCCAGAGCCGACGCCGGCAAGCGGCCACGGGCGGCGAGAGCAAAATCCCGCTGGATCACGAAACCCAGCGCACCTTGCATGCGGCCGGTTACGACTACAGCAGCATTTTGCCGGCGGGCGAGCATTTGTTCGTGCGGCGCACGGCGAATCTGCACACCGGTGGCACGTTGGAGGATGTCACGGCGATTCTGCATCCGACCCTGATCGATGCCGCCGTGCGGGCGGCGCGGGCGCTGGATATTCCGATGGTCGGCCTCGACCTGATGGTGCCGGCGGCAGATCAACCGGAGTACGTGTTTATCGAAGCCAACGAGCGGGCCGGTCTGGCCAACCATGAACCGCAACCGACAGCCGAGCGGTTTGTCGATTTGTTGTTTCCGCACAGCAAGCCGGCAGTTTCTTGATCATGTGGTGCATCTACTGACGCCTTCGCGAGCAGGCTCGCTCCCACATTTGAAATGCGGTCCCCTGTGGGAGCGAGCCTGCTCGCGAAGGGGCCGCCTCAGGCGCTACAAATTTTTCTCCTCATCGAAACCATCGATGTGCTCAACCCATCAGGAGTTTCCATGACCACGCAAATCCCCGAACCGGATCTCAACTACCTGCAAAAAGTCCTGCTGGAAATGCTCGCCATTCCCAGCCCCACCGGGTTCACCGACACCATCGTGCGCTACGTCGCCGAGCGTCTGGAAGAACTCGGCATCCCTTTCGAAATGACCCGGCGCGGTACCATTCGCGCGACGCTCAAGGGTCGAAAAAACAGCCCCGACCGCGCCGTTTCCGCGCATCTGGACACCATTGGCGCTGCTGTCCGGGCGGTCAAAGACAACGGTCGCCTGACCCTTGCACCGGTCGGCTGCTGGTCGAGCCGTTTTGCCGAGGGCAGTCGCGTCAGCCTGTTCACCGACAACGGCGTGATTCGCGGCAGTGTGTTGCCCCTCATGGCTTCCGGGCATGCGTTCAATACCGCGGTGGACGAGATGCCGATCAGTTGGGATCACGTCGAACTGCGCCTGGACGCCTACTGCGCAACCAAGGCCGATTGCGACTCGCTGGGTATCAGCGTCGGTGATGTGGTGGCGTTTGATCCGCTGCCGGAATTCACCGAAAGCGGCCATATCAGCGCCCGTCACCTCGATGACAAGGCTGGCGTCGCCGCGTTGCTGGCGGCACTCAAAGCCATCGTCGATAGCGGTCAGGAACTGATGATCGACTGCCACCCGCTGTTCACCATCACCGAGGAAACCGGCAGCGGTGCGGCGGCGGCTTTGCCGTGGGACGTCAGCGAGTTCGTTGGCATCGACATTGCGCCGGTCGCGCCGGGGCAGCATTCCAGTGAACACGCGGTGAGTGTGGCGATGCAGGATTCCGGCGGCCCATACGACTATCACCTGTCGCGCCACCTGCTGCGTCTGGCCGGTGAAAACGAACTGCCGGTGCGCCGCGACCTGTTCCGCTACTACTTCAGCGACGCGCACTCGGCGGTGACTGCCGGCCACGACATCCGCACTGCCCTGCTCGCCTTTGGCTGCGATGCGACCCATGGTTATGAGCGCACGCACATCGACAGTCTGGCGGCGCTCAGTCGCTTGCTCGGGGCTTACATCCTGAGTCCGCCGGTATTTGCCAGCGACGCGGCGCCGGCCAATGCATCGCTGGACCGCTTCAGCCATCAGATCGAGCACGACACGCAGATGGAGAGCGAAACGCGAGTGCCGCCAGTGGACAGTCTGGTGGGGCAGCGTTCCGACAGTTAAATCATTGTTGGCAGAACCATCGCCTTCGCGAGCAGGCTCGCTCCTACAGGGAAACGCATTCCAAATGTGGGAGCGAGCCTGCTCGCGAAGGGGCCAGATCAGGCAACACAAAACTGGCAGGCAACCATCAATCGCCGTAGCATCCCGCCATTGATTCAGCCGAGGTGCCCATGCTCATCCCTTACGACGCTCTTGAAGTCGACACCCTCACCCGCCTCATCGAAGATTTCGTCACACGCGACGGCACCGATAACGGCGACGACACGCCGCTGGAAACCCGCGTATTGCGCGTACGCCAGGCTCTGACCAAGGGCCAGGCGCTGATTGTCTTCGACCCGGAAAGCGAACAGTGCCAGTTGATGCTCAAGCACGACGTGCCCAAGCATCTGTTTGACTGAAAACCTCAGCGGACCTTTTGCGTAGCCTGTTTGCGCTGGATCCGCTCGTAGACCTCCGCACGATGCACATTGACTTTCTGTGGCGCCTCGACGCCGAAGCGCACGCTGGAGCCGTTCACTGACAGAACGCGCAAGGTGATGTCATCACCGATTGAAATCAACTCACCAACGACACGGCTGAGTACAAGCATGAGATTCGTCCTTCAGGGTTAGCGAACCCTGAAGATGCGCGGCTTGCGGCGGCTCTACAATGCGTTGCGGGCAAATCAGTAATGCCCTACAGCGTCAGGCGCGCTGACCTTCAGACATTTCCCGCAAATCGTTAAACAGCCTTCCCCTCAAGCGGCGGAAAAGCGTGGGCCGAACAGAATCACGCTGGCACCGATCACGCACAACGCCACGCCGATCCAGTCCGAACCCAATGGACGAACTCGCTCGACCACGGCCAGCCAGCCAATCGAAGCCACGATGTAGATCCCGCCATAAGCGGCATAGGCGCGACCGGCGTAGGCCGCTTCGACGCGCGTCAACAACAGCGCGAACAGGGTCAGACTGAGCAGCGCCGGGATCACCCACAGGGCACTTTTGCCCTGACGCAGCCACATGAAGAAAGCAAAACAACCGGCGATTTCAAACAGCGCCGCAAGGAAGAACCACAAATAATTGAGCATTGACACGTCTCGACAGGGTGACCATTGCGGCCACCCTAACCACGCCGCACTTCAGGGGCAAGTTCAGCCGTTGCTCTGTTTGGCCTTGGCGCGCATTTTCTCGGCCATTGACGTCATTTCGTTGTAAAGCAGTTGCGGGTTCTTCTGCTTGATCGCCCAAGCCATACGGCCCTGTTCGTGAGGCAGGATCATGAATTCGCCAGCAGCGACTTGCTGATAGATGTAGTCGGCTATGTCGGCTGCACTGATCGGTGAACTCTCCAGCAACTTGCCAACCTGGGCTTTCATCGCCGGAGTCGGGCCACGGAAAGAATCAAGCAGATTGGTCTGGAAGAATGACGGGCACACCACATGCACGCCGACTTCCTGCTGCGCGAGTTCGATCAACAGACTCTCCGACAAGGCCACCACGCCCGCCTTGGCCACGTTGTAGTTGCTCATCGCCGGGCCCTGCATCAACGCGGCCATGGAGGCGATGTTGATAATCTTGCCTTTGCTTTGTTCAAGCAATGGCAGGAACGCTTTGCAGCCCTTGACCACGCCCATCAGGTTGATCGCGATCTGCCAGTCCCAGTCTTCCAGCGACAGTTCGCTGAAGAACCCGCCAGAGGCCACGCCAGCATTGTTGACGATGATGTCGATGCCGCCGAGTTTCTCTTCGCAGGCCTGGGCGAACGCAGTGAGCTGGCTGTAATCACGCACATCGCAACGCTGAATAAACCCGTCGCCGCCCGCCTCGCGCACCATTTTCAGGGTTTCTTGGAGGCCGGGCTCGCTGACGTCGGACAAGGCCAGTTGCCAGCCTTCACGCGCCCAGCGCAGCGCGATTTCGCGACCTAAACCTGAGCCCGCGCCAGTGATCATCATGCGATTTTGCATAGCAGACAGCCTTGTTGTTCCGGGGAAGATGCGCGGAGTGTAGCGAAGGTTCGGCGCGCGCCCACGCTCCATCAAGTTGCTGAATGGAGGATCAAAAGATCGCAACCTTCGGCAGCTCCTGGACTGATTTCTGTAGGAGCTGCGCAAGGCTGCGAGCTTTTGATCTTTTGCTTTAAAGGAAATAAGGACGCAATCCAAATACATTAAAAAAACATTGAATTTTCTTTCATTCGCACCGGTCGGAATTTATAAGCTGCCTGGAATTACTTAGTCTCCAGTCGCCCTTGAACACCAAGACTTCTCGAACACTTTCAACAAGGAAATAGACATGGGCACAATTCTTATCATTATCCTGATCCTGTTGCTGATCGGTGGTCTGCCAGTCTTCCCACACTCCAGAAGTTGGGGTTACGGTCCATCGGGCATTATCGGCGTGGTGTTGGTCGTGCTGCTGGTGCTATTGCTACTCGGTCGGATATAACGATTCAAGCGTAAAAAAAGAGGCCCTTTTCAGGGCCTCTTTTTTATTGCGCGCAGCTTTCTTTTACAGATCGATCAGTCCGGCTTGCCGTGGATCACACCAGCGGTGTTATCCATCAGGCTCTTGGTCGCCGTTTGCAGGAACGCCTCGAGTTTGAGTTTCAACTCGGCAGTGCGCGGTGCATTCGGAACGACCTCGGCGTGCGGATTGGCTCCCAGTTGGTACTGCCACATCTTCGGACCCATGTCCTTGTCTCTCGGCAGCACCAGAATCTGGTCGGCAGTAACGATCGCGGTGGTCTGCTCGCTGCCCGACGGCTTGATCACACCAAAACCGGTGTCGCCTTCCGGCAGGTTGAGCAGGTCACGACCCCAGCACTGATGGCGCACTTCACCACCCAGACGCCCCATGATGGTCGGCACGATGTCGATCTGCGTGCCCACGGTGTGGTCACGGGTACCGAACTTCTCCTGGATGCCCGGTGCGATCATCAGCATCGGCACGTTGAAGCGGCCCAGGTCCATTTCAGTGATCTGACGCTCGTTACCGAAACCGTGGTCGCCGACGACTACGAACAGGGTCTCTTTGAAGTACGGCTCCTTGCGGGCCTTCTCGAAGAACTGACCCAACGCCCAGTCGGCGTAACGCATGGCGGTCAAATGCTCGTTGAGCGAGCCACGATCGGTCACGCGCTCGACCGGCAATGGCGTCGGCAAGGCGTACGGCGTGTGGTTGGACAGGGTTTGCAGCAGCGCGTAGAACGGCTTGCCGTTTTCCCGCGCCTTGAGCTCCTGCAGACCACGGTCGAACATGTCCTGGTCGGACACGCCCCAGGTCGGATCGGAGAACACCGGGTTGACGAAGTCATTACGGCCAACGAAGTTGGTCATGCCCTGGTTGCTGAAGAAGCCCGACTGGTTGTCCCAGGCGAAGTCGCCGTTGTAGACGTACACATCGTCGTAATTACGGGCGCTGAGCACCTGCGGCAGGCCAGACAGCTTGTGGCTGCCTTCCGGCGTCTGCATCAGGTATTCGAAGCCCGGCAGGTTCGGGAAGCAGGCCATGGTCGCGAACATGCCCTGGTGGGTATGCGTACCGTTGGAGAAGAAACGGTCGAACAGCAGGCCTTCCTTGGACAGCTTGTCCAGGTAAGGCGTGATGTTGCCCGGAGCGCCCAAGGCGCCAACCGAGTGACCGGCCATGCTTTCCATCAGGATCACAACGACGTTCTTGATCGGCAGGGTCTTGTCGGTCGGCGGCGTGTAATCACGGCGCACGGCGGCAATATCGGCTTCGACCAGTTTTTCGTCCGGCATCACCAGCATGTCGCGTACGATTTTCTGAGCTTGCTCCTGCGGCAGCGTGGCTTTCCAGATGTTGTCGCGATCCTCGCCCATGCGGGACTTGGCGGCCTCGATCAGCGACAGCGTGGCGTTAAGGCCGAGCTGGTTGGCGAAGTTGGAATCGGTGGTGTAGACATCACCCCAGCGCATCGGCGGACCTTGGCGCAGAGTGCCACGGGCCGCGACAACGCAGATCAGCAGGCAAACCACGAACACCGCAAGGCGCGTATACCACGGCGCCACTTGGCGAGTGCTGACGCTGCCACCGCTGAATGGCCCGCGTGGACGCGTTGCACGGTCGGCGCCTTTGAACGCCAGAGTCAGGATCACCGTGCCGATGACCCAGGCCAGCAGATAGCGCACCACCGGGAAACCGTACCAGAGCATGCTCATCACGGTTTTCGGGTCTTCCTTCACGTACTGGAACACCAGGCCGTTGAGGCGCTGGTGAAACTCGCGGTAGAAGTCCATCTCCATCAGGCCGAGGAACAGCGCGATGCTCGAGGCAACGGTCAGCCACAGACGGAAGAAACCGCGCGCTGCCATGGCCCGCGCACTGAACAGTGACAGCACCAGCGGAATGCACAGGTAGACCACCAGGCGCAGGTCGAAACGCAGGCCGTTGGCGAAGGCTTCGAGGAACGTCGAAGCCGGGGTATCGAGGATCATCTCGCGGTTGTAGACCAGCAGCGCGAGGCGCAGCACGGAAAACATCACCATCATGACCAGCGCACAAAGCAGCGTGTAGGCCAGATGCGATTTGACGGTCGGTTGCAGCAGGCGACTGGAAGATCGCTGCTGATTCAGGGCGTCCGGGTTTGCCATGTCGTTTTAGGACCCATTGGAAGTTGAAGTTGCAAAAATACAGCGGCGCCATGCCCTCTATTGGTCATTCCCGACCCTGGGGCGTGCGCGGTGCGCAAATGTTGCACGATCACCCGCGCCATTGCCATTGATTACTACCACGCCGCCGGACACTCTCATTTAATGCCGCAGCAGACAGGTACAGCATGCAAACAGCGCGGGCGAATTGTCTTGAACGCATTGTGAAAATTTCGTTCAACGCATATCTGGAAACACAATAAAGCTCTAAAACAAAACGCCCCGAATTGTTCGGGGCGTTTTACTGCAAGCGCGGCGATTACTTCTCGGCACGTTCTTTCAGAGCTTTAAGGGTGTTGAACGGGGCGTCGACGACAAACTTGTTGGCAATCATCGACGGCACACTGCCGCCTGGCTCGGTGTGCACCTGGTAGGTCACTTCGACCTGATCGCCCTTGGGCACGAACTTCCAGAAACCCTCGACCTTGACCACGCGGACAAAACCTTTCTCTTCAGGAATGTACTTCGGTACGCCTTCAAGCTTGCGGGTCAAGCTGCCATCGGCGCCCTCAACAGTGGTGATGCGCAGCACCGAATCACGCGGGGTGACTGGCCAAGGCGTGTTGAACTGGCTGTAAGTCCAGCTCTGATCGCCCTCGTGCTTGAGCAGTTTCTGGGTCTTGCACTCGTGAATCCAAGCGCAGGCACCGGAGACGTCTTCCTGCAGTGCGCGCAGTTTGGCGATGGTGGTCTTCATCAGGGCGACGCCCTGATAGGACTTGTAGTCCGAACCCGGCACTTCACTCAGGGAAACCTTGATGCCGTCCTCGTTCTTGGCGACCTTCCAGTCTTCAGCCTGAGCGGCCGAAGTCGCCAGCACGGCAGTCAAACCACACAACACAGCGATACGGTGCAGCGAACCCATAGTCTTATTCCTTATTGTTGAAGTTCCGTTCGTTTGACACATCACGCCGCCGTCATTTGCTCCCACCAGCCGATCAACCTGATCGCTTCTTCCGAACTGCTGCCACACACCTCGACATCGGCAGCGAAGCCGGAACAGACTGCCGGGCGCTCCGGGCGGCCGAAAATGCTGCACAGGTTTTCGACCGAGAGTTGCACGCAACGTTCGCCGGCAGGTTTGCCATCAGGCATGCCGGGAATCGCCGAGCTGATGGAAGGGGCAATGCAGCAAGCGCCACAGCCTTCACGGCATTTCATGACGAACAAGTCCTCGCAACGGGTAATGTGTAAAAAGAGACGCGGACAGGGTAACCGCTAAAACGGCTGTTTCAAATTCCCTGAACCGGGGTTTTTACGGATAAGTGAAAATGACTGACCAGTCTCCGACAAAGCGTCTGCTTCGCGGGTCACAGATGGGTGGCTTTTACTGTTTGAATTCGAAATCCAGCGCCGCGCCTTCCACGTCCCGGCGCTCATCGTTGCGCAACTGCAGCTGCATTTCGTTGCTGAGCAAACGGCCGTTGAGCTGGAATCCGCTGTTTTTCTCGCCAAACATCTGCGGCAGGATCGCTTCACGTTTGGGCAGCGGGACAGTGCCTTCAGGTTTCAATTCCTGGACCATGTCCCTGGGCAGACTCAGATCCAGTTTGGCTGGCGGCAACTTGGACTTTGCTATTTCACTGGCGGGTTTGGACTTGGAAGCCACCGGCTTGCGTTTCTTCACCGGCGCGGCTTTCTTGGGTTGCGCTTTTTTTACCGGGACGGCTTTTTTGTTCGCCGCCGGCTTTTGCGCCGGGGTCGTCGCTGCCGGTTTATCCTGAACCGCAGCCGCCATGACCTCTGGCGCATGACTGATCATCAGCGAAAAAATCACAATCCCGGCGGCAGAAAAAATCGCTTTCATGGACCCAACGACACTAACGGCAGAGGGCCATATGCTCGCTTGTTGAGCGCCACAAGACAAGCATCACCGGCCACTCGTTCAGAATCCGCCAGCCGTTTCCTGGCACAGTTGGGTTGCCAGCAGGCCCAGCGTCATCAACGCCCTCTCCGCTTCGCGGTTCCACGGAATGCCGCAGTTCAGGCGGATACAGTGGTTGAACTGCTCGGTATTACTGAAGATCAGGCCCGGTGCGATGCTGATGCCCTGCTGCAATGCGCGGACATGCAATTCCTGAGTATTGACCCGTCCCGGCAGACTCACCCACAGGATGAAACCGCCCGTGGGCCGGGACATCTGCGTGCCTTCGGGGAAGTACTGCTGCACCGCCAGCTGGAAAGCGCTGAGGTTTTTTCGGTATTCCTGGCGGATGTACCGTAAATGCCGGTCATAACCGCCGTTTTCCAGATAAGCGGCAATCGCCATCTGCGTCACGCTGCACGCCGAATGCGTGCTGAAGGTCTGCAAGCGCTGAATTTCCTGCTGATACTTGCCGGCGATCATCCAGCCGATGCGTACACCGGGCGACAGGGTTTTGGAGAAGCTTGAGCAGTAGATGACTCGGTCAAGCCGGTCGTAAGCCTTCAGCGCTTTGGTGCGGCCCTGTTCGAACATCAATTCGCCGTAGATATCGTCTTCGACGATCTGAATATCGAAATCCGAAGCCAGGCGCAGCAGTTGTTTCTGCCGCTCTTCAGGCATGGTGCCGCCCAGCGGATTGCTCAGGCGTGTGGTCAGCACAAGCGCCTTGATCGACCACTGGTTGGCGGCCAGTTGCAGTGCTTCGAGGCTCATGCCGGTGGCAGGATCGCTGGGAATCTCGATGACTTTCAGGCCCAGCAGGTCGGCCAGTTGCAACAGTCCGTAATAGGTTGGCGACTCGGCGGCGATCAGGTCGCCCGGTCGGGTCAGCACGCGCAATGACATCTGCAAGGCATCGACACAACCGTGGGTGATCACGATTTCCGAGGGATCAACCACCACGCCCGCGTCGCGCATGCGGATCGCCACTTGCCGGCGAAGCGGTTCGAAGCCCGGGCTGAACATGTAGCTGAAGGCCCGTGGACTGTGGAAGCGAGTGACTTTGGCCAGTTGCTGATGCAGCGCGCGCACTGGCAGATAGTCAACGCTCGGTACGGCGGCGCCCAACGGGAACACACCTTCGCGGCGCGACTCGACCAGAACTTGTTGGATGATGCTGCTGCGCGTGACCAGACCAGGCCGTTCGACCCGGGCTATATCCGGCGTAGGCGCCGTCAGCGCCGGGGTCTGGTGCACGTAATAACCGGACTGTGGCCGCGCGCGAATCAGGCCCTGATCTTCGAGGTTGGCGTAAGCCTGCAACACCGTTGCATGGCTGACGTTGAGCTGCGAGCTCATCTTGCGCACCGATGGCACGCGTTCTCCCGGTTGGTAGACACCACGGCGGATGTCTTCGGCCAGTTGCTGAGCAATACGTTGGTAGAGCAAGAGATTGGTCATGACGCAGCACTCGATTTCACGGGCATTTTATTCTTGTATGAAACAATACCGGAACAGTTTAGAAGTGTACTGGGACAGTTGTCACTCTAGTCGACCATACAGTGCAGTGTCTGCCACAACTGTATTGATTTGCGAGCTATTCGACAGACGTAAAAAAGCCCGGCGCTGCATGACAGCCCGGGCTTTCCAGAGACGCAACCCTCAACGGGCGGCGCCGAGCTGGCCTTTTTCGTCGGAGAAGACAATTTCCACCCGACGGTTCTGTGCGCGTCCACGCTCGGAAGCGTTGGCATCCACCGGGTATTCGTCGCCGTAACCTTCGACCTGAATGCGTTTGTCGTCGATGCCCAGGTCCATAAGCACATCGGCTACCGACTGCGCGCGGTCGCGGGACAGCTTGAGGTTTTCCTGTTTGCCGCCGGTGCTGTCGGCGTAACCCTCGATACGCACCACGCGTTTCGGATTCAATTGCAGGAACTGCACGATCTTCAGAACGACGCGGTTGGCCGAGTTTTTCAGCTCCGCTTCACCCGTATCGAACAGCACATCGCCGAGAGTCATCACCAAACCGCGATCAGTCTGCGTGGTGGCCAGAGCGACGATCTGTTCTTCAAGCCATTTGCCCTGCTGCTGAACGCTCAACAGTTTCGATTCGCGCAGCGCCAGTTGAAGGCGCTGACGCTCCAGTTCGAGTTTGGCTGCGCGCTCTTCGTTGAGCACCTTATTGGTGTGTTCGCGAGCAATTTCGCTGTATCGCTGACTCAGGTAGGCGTAATGCACCACGTCCGAACCGCTGCCCCAATAAGTGGACAGGCGATCGGCACGGGCCAGGGATTCGCCGGCGCGTATCACGTCCTTCGGCGCGATACGCAGCACGTTGGAATCTTCCTTGACCTTCTGGAAGTCGGCGCTGGCCTCTTGCAGAGCGGATTCGCTGTGTTGACCGGCGCAGCCATACAGGCTGGCGCAACCGGCGAGGATCACACCCCCGAGAACTTTGGACTTGAGGCTCATTGGGCATCTCCCAGTTGCTTGCGCAGACGGGTGATGCGGGTGTTGAGCACGTTCAGTTGTGCTTCGCTCTTTTGCGTCAGCACTTTGGCTTCTGCCAGACGCGCGTCGAGTTCGGCCTGTTCGGCGCGCATGCGCGCGTTTCGGTAGGACTCATCGGCCATGCTGCCCTTGGCCCGGTTGTACTTGGTTTCGGCCAGTTTCATTTCCGGCACATCATCGGCGGTCGCGCCGACGGCCTTGGCCTGGGCGATGGTTTGTTCGGTCAGGCGCATTTGTTCATTGGGTGCCGGATCGGTCGCGCAACCGGCCATGGCCAGAACGGCCATCGCCGCGAAAAGAGGTCGAATACTCACTAAGAATCCCTACTGTTTTGGGGCACTGACAGGTTGTTGCGGCTGTTGCTGCTGCGCCTTCCAGCGCTCGATATTGCGTTGCAGCGCGGTTTCCGTCAGTCCGGACGCGGGCAATTCTGTCATCTTTTTGGCCAACTGTCCGCGCAACCACGGATCGTTGCACGCCGAGTTATGAGAAACCGCCAGATACAGCCCCGGTCGATCAATGGGTTGCTCGAAGGCCAGCAAGTCATTGGCCATGCCCAACGCCTGCGCGGCGGCCATGCCCGAGTAACGTCCGGCGAGTACATATTCCACCTCTCCCAGGAGCAATTTCTGAAAGGCCTGGGTGAGGTTTGCTGTCCGGGTAAGGGTCAATTGCCGATCGGCGAAGGTGCCAAATGCCTGGGTCATTCGAGACTTTTCCGACAAGCCACCGGAATGGCCGTGCAGGTCTTTGGCTTCGGTGTAGGCCAGAGTCGAGCCTTTACGTGTCCACACCAGGTAATCGTTTTCCAGCAGCGGCGGATGGATGTAGTCGAAGTTTTCCAGCTCGTTGAGGGTCAGTGGCGCATCGGCCAGCATATCCATACGGCCACTGCGCACTTCATCGAGGGCCTGTGATCGTTTGCCCGCGTAGAGCAACTCGACCTTGATACCCAGGTCTTTGGCCACTTGCTGCAACAGATCGGCACTGGCACCGATCAATTGCTTGGGATTCTGCGGATCCTGCCACAGGTACGGCGGCGCGTCCGGGCTGCCGGTGACGACGAGGCGCTCGCACTTGCCGGCGGCCGTTGCCAACCCAGGCAATAGGGCCAATCCCAATAACAATCCGCAGCGCAGATCCATGGCAAAACGCTCCCACTCAGAACCGAGACAAAAAAAAGCCCGACCAAAAGGTCGGGCTCTTTATAAGTGAAGCCGCTGGATTAGACCAGCTTCTCCAGCTCAGGTACGGCTTCGAACAGATCTGCCACCAGACCGTAATCGGCCACCTGGAAGATCGGGGCTTCTTCGTCCTTGTTGATCGCAACGATCACTTTGGAGTCTTTCATCCCGGCCAAGTGCTGGATCGCGCCAGAGATACCGACCGCGATGTACAGCTGTGGCGCAACGATCTTGCCGGTCTGACCGACCTGCATGTCGTTCGGTACGAAACCTGCGTCGACCGCGGCGCGCGAAGCACCGACGGCAGCGCCCAGCTTGTCTGCCAGGGCGTACAGGTGTTTGAAGTTGTCGCCGTTTTGCATGCCGCGGCCGCCGGAAACGACGATCTTGGCAGCGGTCAGTTCTGGACGATCAGACTTGGCCAGTTCTTCGCCAACGAAGCTCGAAGTCCCAGCGTTGTGCGCAGCAGCAACCGCTTCAACGGCAGCCGAACCACCTTCAGCAGCAACCGGGTCGAAACCGGTGGCACGCACGGTGATCACTTTGATCGCAGCGGTCGATTGCACGGTAGCGATGGCGTTACCGGCGTAGATCGGGCGCTTGAAAGTATCAGCGCTCTCTACCGAGATGATCTCGGAGATCTGGTCAACGTCCAGCGCAGCGGCAACGCGCGGCAGGATGTTTTTGCCGTTCGAAGTGGCGGCAGCCAGGATGTGGCTGTAGCCAGCGCCGAGTTCGGCAACCAGAGGAGCAACGTTTTCCGGCAACTGATGCGCGTAAGCAGCGTTGTCAGCGTTCAGGACTTTGCTCACGCCCGCGATTTTCGCAGCGGCTTCAGCCACGGCGCCAGCGCCTTGGCCGGCAACCAGAACGTGGATGTCACCGCCGATTTTGGCAGCGGCAGCAACAGTGTTCAGCGTGGCCGGAGCCAGCACTTTGTTGTCGTGTTCGGCGATTACCAAGATAGTCATGATTAGATTACCTTCGCTTCGTTTTTCAGTTTCTCGACCAGTTCAGCCACGGACTTGACCTTGATACCCGCGCTGCGTGCAGCCGGAGCTTCGACTTTCAGAGTCTTGTTGGTGGAGGCGGTGGAAACGCCCAAAGCATCCGGAGTCAGCACTTCGAGAGGCTTCTTCTTGGCTTTCATGATGTTTGGCAGGGACGCGTAGCGCGGCTCGTTCAAACGCAGGTCGGTGGTGACGATCGCTGGCAGTTTCAGCGAAACGGTCTGCGCGCCGCCGTCGATTTCGCGGGTCACGGCAACGCTGTCGCCGGAGACTTCGACTTTCGAGGCGAAAGTGCCCTGACCGTAGCCGCTCAGTGCAGCGAGCATCTGGCCGGTCTGGTTGTTGTCGCTGTCGATTGCCTGCTTGCCCAGAATCACGAGCTGAGGCTGTTCCTTGTCGACAACCGCTTTCAACAGTTTGGCAACGGCCAGGGACGTCAGATCTTCAGCGGATTCGACGAGGATGGCGCGGTCGGCACCCAGAGCCAGTGCGGTACGCAGCTGTTCCTGAGCAGTGGTCGGGCCGATGGAGACGACGACGATTTCAGTCGCAACGCCTTTCTCTTTCAGGCGCACGGCTTCTTCCACTGCGATTTCGCAGAACGGGTTCATCGACATCTTGACGTTGGCGAGGTCTACGCCGGAATTGTCCGCCTTGACGCGAACCTTGACGTTGTAATCCACAACGCGTTTGACAGCTACAAGAACCTTCATGGATTCCTCGTTACTCTCCGGTGAAAAGAAAGTCGCCTAGGCGAACCTGGCGGATGATGCTCATCGGGCTACAAGGGCACCTCTAAAAACGCCGGCTTGTGTATAGGGTGATTCCACGCTGCGAAGTGCGATGACCGTTCGTCAGTGGTGACCGACAAGTCATTGATCTTCACGGTGTGTAAACTGCGCTCCAGACCTGCGCTGCGCATCACCTTGTACTGCCTACGCCCTGTCTTTAGAGGTGCTCTTGAAACCGCCAGTCTGCCTACGGCGAGCGCAAAACCGCCCGTATATTGACCGGAACGCCTATTCCGGTCAATACGGCAAAATGGTCACTCATAAGCCGCGCTTCTTTGATTTCTCTGGGCTGGAGCCAATTCAAACAAACGTTTGTATTGGACGCTCAGAGTGGTGTAGATATAATGCGCCCCCTAGAGAGAAAGGTGGGTTTTCCATTACTGCCCTTGACGTTAACGTAAAGGCAATACGGATGCGACACCGAACCTCCAAATTAGAAAAAAAACTGTTGAGCCTTGAGTAGGAGATAGCCTGTGGAACGCGAATACATGGAATTCGACGTGGTCATCGTCGGTGCCGGCCCCGCTGGCCTGTCCGCCGCCTGCCGTCTGAAGCAGAAGGCCGCCGAAGCCGGTAAGGAAATCAGCGTCTGCGTGGTCGAAAAAGGCTCCGAAGTCGGCGCACACATCCTTTCCGGTGCCGTGTTCGAACCACGCGCTCTGAGCGAATTGTTCCCGGACTGGAAAGAACTCGGCGCCCCGCTGAACACGCCAGTCACCCGCGACGATATTTTCGTGCTGAAAAACGCCGAAAGCGCGCAGAAGATTCCTGACTTCTTTGTGCCCAAGACCATGCACAACGAAGGCAACTACATTATCTCCCTCGGCAACCTCTGCCGCTGGCTGGCCCAGCAGGCTGAAAACCTGGGCGTGGAAATCTACCCGGGCTTCGCTGCTCAGGAGGCGCTGATCGATGAAAGCGGCATCGTGCGCGGGATCATCACCGGTGATCTGGGCGTTGACCGCGAAGGCAATCCGAAAGAAGGCCTGTACACCCCGGGCATGGAACTGCGTGGCAAATACACGCTGTTCGCCGAAGGCTGCCGTGGCCACATCGGCAAGCAGCTGATCAAGCGCTTCAACCTCGACAGCGATGCCGACGCCCAGCACTACGGCATCGGCCTGAAAGAAATCTGGGAAATCGATCCGGCCAAACACCAGCCAGGCCTGGTGGTGCACACCGCCGGTTGGCCGCTGGACATCATGGGCACCGAGAACACCGGTGGCTCGTTCCTCTATCACTTGGAAAACAACCAGGTGGTGGTCGGTCTGATCGTCGATCTGTCCTACAGCAACACTTACCTGTCGCCGTTCGACGAGTTCCAGCGCCTCAAGCATCACCCGGTACTGGCTCAGTACCTGGAAGGCGGCAAGCGCGTCAGCTACGGCGCCCGCGCGATCTGCAAGGGCGGCCTGAACTCGATGCCAAAAATGGTCTTCAAGGGCGGCGCGCTGATCGGTTGCGACCTCGGCACCCTGAACTTCGCCAAGATCAAAGGCAGCCACACCGCGATGAAGTCCGGCATGATCGCCGCTGAATCGGTGGCTGACGCGCTGTTCGCTGAGAAGGACGGCACTGAAGAGCTGACCACTTACGTCGACGCCTTCAAGAAGAGCTGGCTCTACGACGAACTGTTCGCCAGCCGCAACTTCGGCCCGGCCGTCCACAAGTTCGGCGCCATTGTCGGTGGCGGCTTCAACTGGCTGGACCAGAACATCTTCGGCGGCAAACTGCCGTTCACCCTGCACGACACCAAGCCGGACTACGCCTGCCTCAAGCTCGCGGCCGACTGCAAGAAGATCGACTACCCGAAACCCGACGGCAAGCTCAGCTTCGACAAACTCAGCTCGGTGTTCATCTCCGGTACCAACCACGAAGAAGAACAGCCGTGCCACCTGAAGCTGACCGACCCGAGCATCCCGATCAGCAAAAACCTGCCACTGTACGACGAACCGGCGCAGCGCTACTGCCCGGCCGGCGTATACGAAGTCATCACCAAGGAAGACGGCGAGAAACGCTTCCAGATCAACGCCCAGAACTGCGTGCACTGCAAGACCTGTGACATCAAGGACCCTTCGCAGAACATCACCTGGGTCACGCCGGAAGGCGCCGGCGGCCCGACCTATCCAAATATGTAAGCCGAACCGCTGAACATCAAGGCTCCCGAAACGGGGGCCTTTTTGTTGCCCAAAATTTTTGTCTCACCAAAAACAACTGTAGGAGTGAGCCTGCTCGCGATAGCAGTAAACCAGTCGACATCATGTCATCTGGTACGCCGCTATCGCGAGCAGGCTCACTCCCACAGGGATTGTGTAAATCCTCAGGCCGCGCGCTCCTCTCCGGGGCTGCGCTCAAAGTAACGCTTATATTCACGGCTGAACTGCGAAGTACTCTGATACCCGACCCGATGCGCCACCTGCGCCACACCCAGGCCCTCCGCCACCAGCAGCGTTTGCGCCTTAAGCAAGCGCAGGCGCTTCAGATACTGCACCGGCGACAACAACGTGCTGCGCTTGAAATGTTCATGAAACGTCGAAACGCTCATGTTCGCGCAACTGGCCAGGGTCTCGACGTTCAACGGCTCGGTGTAGTGCGCGTGCAAATGACTGATCGATGCCGCGACCCGGGCAAACTGCCCCTGCTGCTCGACCAGCGCCCGCAACACATCAGCCTGCGGACCGCGCAGGGCGACGAAGAGCAATTCGCGAATCCGCGCCGGCCCCAGAATCTGGCACTCCAGCGGATCGTGCAGACATTGCAGCAGCCGCTCGACGCAACCCCGCATGTCATCGTCAAGCACCACCGAGGTCATCGACTCAGGTGTCTGCGCTGGAATATGCCGCCCCGGCGCCAGCCCCATCGCCAATACCAATTCACCCAGCAAGACACGGTCGATCGCCACCGAAATCCCCAGTAACGGCGCATCCGGCAAGGCAAAGGTTTCGCATTCGAAAGGCACCGGCAGCGCCTGAATCAGATAGTGCCCGGCGCCATACTCCATGGTGCGCGGCCCGAGAAACGCCAGTTTGCTGCCCTGGGCGATGATCATCAGGCTCGGCTCATAAATGTGCGGGCCACGGGCAACGTCGCAACTGGCGCGCAACACCTGCACACCCGGCAGCCCGGTCTGGGAATAACCGTCGCGCAGCGCCAGCGGTTCGATCAACGAAACCAGCGTGGCGTTGGCATCAAGGTGACGGGTCAATTGCATCGACATGTTCTTCACAAAAACCACGGAAAAAGGGATGAAAGCATCATCGCAGATCCTTTTGCCAATGCGACCGATCAAAGCCGCATGCCGGAGGATTAGGCATGAGACCCGGAGGAATCGTCATGGCCGGACAGGCGGACGGCGCCCAAAATGCGCCGCCTCACTTGTTACTGCTTTTGCGAGGTTTCACATGTATACCGCCATCGGCTATGCCGCCCAATCGGCCACCACGCCCCTCGCCCCGATGAAATTCGAACGCCGCAGCCCTCGGGCCGACGACGTGGCGATCGAGATCCTGTATTGCGGCGTCTGCCACTCCGACATTCACCAGGCGCGCAACGAATGGGGCATCGCTGTTTACCCGTTGATGCCCGGCCACGAGATCGTAGGAAAAGTCACCGCCATCGGTGCGAATGTCACTAAACACAAAGTAGGCGATCTGGTCGGCGTTGGCTGCATGGTCGACTCCTGCCGCTCCTGCGAAGCCTGCCAAGCGAACCTTGAGCAATACTGCCTCGAAGGTCCGACCATGACTTACGCCACCCCGGACCGGGTCGACGGCAGCAACACCATGGGCGGCTACTCCGACAGCATCGTCGTCAGCGAGCACTTTGTTGTACGCATTCCGGAGCGTCTGGCGTTGGCCAGCGCCGCGCCGATCCTCTGCGCCGGCATCACCACTTATTCGCCGCTCAAGCACTACGGCGTGAAGGCTGGCGACAAGGTCGGGATTCTCGGCATGGGCGGCCTCGGCCATATGGGCATCAAGTTCGCCAAGGCGATGGGCGCCGAAGTGACGCTGTTCACCCGTTCGGCAAGCAAAGCTGAAGAAGGCCGTCGTCAGGGCGCCGATCATGTGATCGTGTCCACCGATGCCGAGCAGATGAAAGCTGCGGCGGGTTACTTCGACTTCCTGCTCGACACCATTCCGGTGCAGCACGACCTGAACCCGTACCTCGACACCCTGCGTTTCGACGGTGTGCACATTCTGGTCGGTCTGATCGAGCCGGTTGATCCACCGGTACACGCCGGCAAACTGGTGATGAGTCGCCGCGTGCTGGCCGGTTCGCTGATCGGTGGCGTCGCCGAAACTCAGGAAGTGCTGGATTTCTGCGCCGAGCACAACATCACCTGCGACATTGAAATGCTCGACATCCGCGAGATCAATGAGGCGTACGCCCGCATGATTGCCGGTGACGTGAAATACCGCTTCGTGATCGACATGGCGACCCTGAAAGTCTGATCCTTCAGACCTTCAATCCCAGCTCCGCCGATAGCCGGGCTGTGACCCCTTTGATCAGGGGAATCAGCTCGGCCATTTTTTCCAGAGGCATATAAGGCACAGTGCTGGCGATACTGATCGCCGCCACAATGCGCTTGCTCGCATCACGGATCGGCGCCGCCACACAACGAATCGACGGTTCGTTGTCTTCCAGATCGAACGCGTAGCCACCGACCACATACTCGGTCATCCGCTGTTCAACCTGTTCCCACGACTGTTGTGGGTGCTGCGGCCAGAACTGACTTTTCCCACCCGCCGGAAGACTGATGTCGTACAGACGTTGCCAATCCTGCGGCGTGTCGTCGAGCATCAACGCCTTGCCGATCCCGGTGCGTGCCAGAGGCATGCGATGGCCAACCCGCGAACGCATCTCCGGGCCGTTGCGCCCTGGATTCTTCAGCAGATACAGCACTTCGTCGCCTTCACGAATCCCCAGGTGAACCGTGTCACCGGTCAGTGCCGACAACTCATCCAGATACGGCCCGGCCAACGTCACCAGCGGCAACTCTTCGCGTGCCTGGAAACCCAGCTCGATCAGCTTCGGCCCCAACAGATAACCGATTTGCGGCACAACACGCAGATAACGCTCATCCACCAGACAACTGGCCAGACGATGGGTGGTGCTGCGTGTGGTGCCGATCAGCCGGGCGATCTCCTTGAGATCCCGCGCGCCACTGGCCACGGCCTGCACCACACCCAGCCCGCGAAGTAGCGTCTGAGTGCCGGTGGGCGCGGCGTCCTTGGTTTTTTCCGGGGCGTCTTCCTGCATATCCAGCCTTTACCGTTGAGCGAGGGAACGGGCGGCATTATGGTCGCCCGACGCTGAGCACTACAACTCGATACGTTCGACCTTGCCCACCAGCAGCACGTAGGACAAAGCGCCGATCAATGCGAGAACCGCGATATAAGTGATCGCCGGGGCAAAGGAATCACCGCTGGCGAGGAATCCGATCACGATCGGCGTGGCAATCGCCGAGAGGTTACCGATGAAATTAAACACCCCACCGGTCAAGCCGAGCAGGCGTGCCGGTGCCAGTGTCGACACCAGCGACCAGGTGATCGACGCCAACCCATTACCGAAAAACGCCAGCGCCAGAAAGGCAATCACCAGCGGCGTCGACTCAACGAAGTTGGCGCCAATGATCGAGGTGGAAATCAGCAGCCCGCCAATGATCGGCAACTTGCGCGCGAAACCGACGGTGTAACCACGGCGGATCAAAAAGTCGGAAAAGAACCCCGAACACAACACGCCAACGAACGCTGCGAGAAACGGCAGCGACGCCAACAGGCCGGATTTGATGAAGTCCATGCCGCGATATTTCACGAGGTAGGTCGGGAACCACGTCAGGAAAAACCACAGCGTCGAGTTCAGGCAGAACTGGCCGAGATAGATGCCCCACAACTTGCGTTTAGTGAGAACGATGCCGAGATCGGTCCAACTGAATTTGGCTTTGACCTTGGCGCTCTCGGCCTGAATATCCACCAACCCGCCGCCCTCGCGGATCAGGTCGATTTCTGCATCGTTGACGCCTTTGAAATCACGCGGCTCGCGATACACCGCGTACCAGATCGCCGCCCAGACAATGCCCACCGCGCCGGTTGCAATAAATACCATGTGCCAGCCGAATTCGTGTTGCAGCCAGGCTAGCACCGGGGTGAGGAACGCCAATCCGACGAACTGTCCAGACGTGTAGAAACCAATCGCCGTGGCGCGCTCGCGCTCGGGGAACCACGTCGTGACCACGCGGCTGTTGATCGGATAGGCCGGTGCTTCCAGCGCACCGACCGCCATGCGCAACACGAACAGCGCGATGAAACTGGCAGCGAAACCAAGCATCACCGTGGCCAGTGACCACAGCAGCAATGCGACGCTATAAAGGATGCGCGGCGGCACCCGGTCCACCAGCCAGCCGCCGGGAATCTGCATCGCGGCGTAGGTCCAGCCGAACGCCGAGAAAATCAGGCCGACATGAATTGGATCGATGCCCAGCTCACTGGTCAGCGCCGGTGCGGCAATCGACAGGTTACTGCGGTCGAGGTAGTTGATGACCACGGTGATAAACAGCAACACCATGATGAAAAACCGCTTACGGCTAGGCGTGACTAAAGACGCCTGCCCGATGAGGGTTTGCGGTTGCATGGGGAGTGCCTCTTTTTATGTTTATTGAGGTCAGAAGATCGCTCCCACGCAGAGCGTGGGAACGATCAGCACCGCCAGCGGTGGGTCAGGGATGACTCACCACTCGGCAAAGCTGCCATCGGCATGGCGCCAGATCGGGTTGCGCCAGCGGTGACCGACGGCCGCACGCTCGATCACGTATTCCTCGTTGATCTCGATGCCCAACCCCGGCCCGTTCGGAATCTTCACGAAGCCCTTGTCGTAATCGAACACTCGCGGATCCTTCACGTAGTCGAGCAAGTCGTTGCTCTCGTTGTAATGGATACCCAGGCTCTGCTCCTGGATAAACGCGTTGTAACAAACCGCGTCGAGTTGCAAACACGCTGCCAGTGCAATCGGCCCCAGCGGGCAATGCAGCGCCAGCGCCACGTCGTAGGCTTCGGCCATGTTGGCGATCTTGCGGGTTTCGGTGATGCCGCCGGCATGCGACGCATCCGGCTGAATGATGTCGACGTAACCTTCACTCAACACCCGTTTAAAGTCCCAGCGCGAGAACAGCCGCTCACCGAGAGCAATCGGCGTGCTGGTCAACGGCGCCAGTTCTTTCAGTGCTTCGTAGTTTTCGCTAAGCACTGGCTCTTCGATAAACATCAGTTTGTACGGGTCGAGTTCCTTCATCAGCACCTTGGCCATCGGCTTGTGTACCCGGCCATGGAAGTCGACGCCAATGCCGACGTTCGGCCCGACCGCATCACGCACGGCGGCCACGTTAGCCAAGGCGAGGTCGACTTTTTCGAAAGTATCGAGGAACTGCAGCTCTTCGGTGCCGTTCATCTTCACCGCGGTAAAACCACGGCTCACCGCTTCTTTCGCCGCGCGTGCGGTGTCGGCCGGACGGTCGCCGCCGATCCACGAATACACACGGATCTTGTCGCGCACCTGACCGCCCAGCAGATCGCTGACCGAGACACCGAGCGCCTTGCCCTTGATGTCCCACAACGCCTGGTCGATACCGGCCAGTGCGCTCATGTGAATCGCGCCGCCGCGATAGAAACCGCCGCGGTACAACACCGTCCAGATATCTTCGATGTTGCGTGGGTCTTTGCCGATCAGGTAGTCGGACAATTCTTCAACGGCAGCGGCAACCGTGTGCGCGCGACCCTCGACGACAGGCTCGCCCCAACCGGTCACGCCCTCATCGGTTTCAACCTTGAGGAAGCACCAGCGCGGCGGGACGATGAAGGTGGTGAGTTTGGTGATTTTCATCTCTGCTCTCTTTTTGTAAATGCAGCTCTTATAGATGCAGCGCACGCAGCGCCAAAAGTTCTTAGCGAAGGGCTTTCCAGGCAGCAACGTAGGCCTTGGCATTGACCGCAACCTGCTGCGGCGTCATCCCCGGTTTGAACAGGCCGGAACCGAGTCCGAAGCCTTTCACACCCGCGTCAATAAACGCTTGCATGTTGTCCGGCGTGATCCCGCCGACCGGCGCCAGCACCGTTCCAGAAGGCAACACCGCCAGCCAGGCTTTAACGACTGCCGGGCCCATCTGCTCGGCCGGGAACAGCTTGAGAATGTCCGCGCCCTCCTCCAGCGCCGCGAACGCTTCAGTGGGTGTGGCCACGCCCGGCGAGAGGAACAAACCCGCCGCTTTTGCTGCGCGCAAGACCTTGGCATCGCTGTGCGGCATGACGATCACTTGGCCGCCAGCCGCTTTCACTTGCTCGACCTGCTCCGGGGTCAACACCGTGCCGGCGCCGATCAGGCAATCGGCGGGCAACGTCGTGCGCAGGATGCGGATACTTTCGTACGGCGAAGGGGAATTGAGCGGTACTTCGATGACGCGAAATCCGGCGGCATACAGGACTTCTCCGACAGCGGCAGCTTCCTGCGGATGCAGGCCGCGCAGAATCGCGATCAGACCGTTTTGTGCCAATGCTTGCTTGAGCATGTCAGGCCTCCAGTCAGGGTTAACGGGATGAGGAATCGATCAGTCCGGCGGCCAGCGCCAGTTGCCATAAGCCACGCTCGGTGGCCTGCTCGGCCAGCGTCACCTTGGCGAACCCGCAGGCATCGAGGGCACGGCTATAGCGCGCGCAGAGTTGCGCGTTGCCGATAAGGACGATCGAAGGAAGGTGCACGCTGTTGCGTCGATGCCGCTGAACCGTGGCGAGTGCCGCCAGTTCATGGCCAATCATCAGGCCCGACAGGTAATCCGCTTGCGCCGTCGGGCTGAGTTCACCGGTCAGGCCCAGCGTTCGCGCACTGAATAAAGTCGAGAGCACGCCGAGCTCACCGTCCGCCGACAGCGCAACCTGCACGCCCCGGTCAAACGCCTGACCATCGAACGTCGCGCCTTGCTGTTGAGTACGGCCGAGGATGCTGTGATCACTGAGCACGGCGAACACTTCGCCGGTCATGAAGGTGTCGAAATGCGTGATGCGGCCATCGACCACTTCCACCCATTTCGAATGACTGCCCGGCAGGCCGATCAACACTTCGTTGCCCGCCTCCACCGGAAGATTCTGCAGAACACCGAGGACTTGAGTCTCTTCGCCACGCATCACATTCGGCAGTCGCGAACGCTGAATCACGCCCGGCACGATATGCACCCGCGTGCCGCGAAGACTGACAACTGTTTGTAGGGAGTTTCCGAGATTGGCGACGTTCGCCGGCGTTTCGCAGTAGGCCGCTTCACGCCAGCCCTGCGCGCTGCCGACCATGCCGCAGGCGATCACCGGCAGATCCGGCTGTGCATCGAGCCAGTCGCCACAAGCCTCGTCAAAGGCCAGTTCAAAACCGTCGGCACATTCGCGACCGTTGATGACTCGCGGGGTCTTCGGCAACTGCATGATCCCGGACGACAGCGAACGCTGCTCCAGCACCACACCGCCCGCCGCGAGTTTGTAAGCACGTAATGAGGTCGTCCCCCAATCGAGCGCGATCAATTGCGCCAGCATCGCTTCACCTGTTTTGTTTTTGGCAGTGAGTGCGACGGACTATAGACCTCTCAAACAGTAAATCTCAATATGTAATTTTACATCCCATATTTTGGGATGAAATCAGTTCATTTTGTCCACCGCTGAACGACGTCCAGATTCTTGTTAATCAGGACCCTCACCGTTTCGTGCTCGCTGGAACCCACCTCATGTGTGTGGCCTTTGTCGTCAGTTATTCCGGGCTCCTGGCGTCCGTCACCGCGGATGATGGATTACTCGGACGCGGGGGATACCGTTTCACCTTTGACTGAGTCGTCCACCAAGGCAGACAGAATGTCTGCAACAGGAATAAACATCGATTGCGTGTAGTAAGCCTTATAACCTGTGGCCGTGATGACCACCTTGCATGGAATACTTTGCTTACCTACCAATAGTTTTTCCAACTCCTCCCGACTCAAATACGTCGACGATCTTTTCTTTTCTGCCACGTTCTTGACGGCAATCCTTGCCGTGTAAGCAAATCCTGCTTGCCTCAAAGGTTCTTTGTTTTCTTCGATTAACCCCATCGCGGCTTTTGAAATCGTGTGTTCAACAGAGAAATCCGTATCCTCGCCTAACGCACAGATGAAAACCTGGTCATAGCTGTTCGCTTTCTTTTCTCGCCTGAAAAGCTCCAGCAATTCCATATCCGAATAAAAATTCACATCAAAAAAAATGTTTTCCGAACGAGATTGAATCGATTCGAATTCCAACTTCGCCGACCTTATGTCATGGGACTTTGCGCAGGACACGCACAGCAGCGACGCCACGATCAGCAGTGCAAATCTCATGCTCCTTCTCCCAAATAACCAGCGATAGAGTCCGCAGATAAGTCCAAAGCAGATTGCCCGCACTCCAACCGGGTTTCATACAGAACTCTCGCCGAATAGTGGTTGAACCTGACAATCCCCATGACATCCGGACCTGACTCGATATCCCACTTACCCCCCATCCAGGCAACGACGTCGGTCCGATCCATCTCAACAGGCTCGGCTCGAACATTGATCCATTTTTCAGCCTTGGGTGTTGGCTCCGACCAATAAATATCCGAGATCAATGCAACCATCACTCCTTCACCAACGGGGTCCAACGTAACGAGCATTTTAACGATGTAACCTTTGTCGGTCAGAATCTGAGACAAATGCGCGCCGTTCCATCCACCCAGGCTGTGACCAACGATGTACACGTGCGCGGACTTGTGAGGAAGCTTGGAAAACACAAATTCCTCAAGATCGGAATCCCCTTTGACGTCGTTGTAGCCCATGTAATGCCGTTGGAATTTATCGCCGTATTTCGGCCCCAGTCGCCCCTCCAACGCCTCCATGGCCCTTAAGGTGTAGTTACTCGGACCATCGCCATAGTAACTTTCCGAATCACCTGCCCCACCGATGAAAAACGCTACGACTTCTCTCGCAAGCGTCACAGGTTTGGCGGTCTGGTCTTCTTTGGTTGTGAGTTCGTGGCTGGCTACCAGTCTCCCGATGCATCCTTGAACGGCTCCGGCTTGGGCTCCCATCGGTGTTACTCCACGTACAGTTTGATTGTTTCTTTGAGATGCGAGCTAACAGTGTGGGTGTGCCCCGCTGCGTCGGTGACGCCTCGCTCCAGCGTTCCATCCGCCCGCTCGATGACATACGCGATATAGGAAAGCGGTTCGCCGCTGGTTTCATCAACGATCTGCATCCGATCATTAAAATGCACCGGCATCGGCAACAACCCACTAAACGCCGCCCCGCCGCCGCTCTGGCCAATAATCACAGTCCCTGAGCCACCGACGACGACATTGCCATGCCCGCCGGTGCTGTCGAGCGTGGCGGCGTTCAGGCCGTTGATGAACACAGTGCCGGAGACAGCGCCAGTAATCGGACTGCCACATGCTGACTTGTCGGTCATGCGCGCAGCGGCGAGGCCGTCGAAGAAGACGTTCGGCGAGCCGGAGACGATCGGGTTGGTGCCATGGCCAGGCAGTGGGCAGGCGGTCGGGTCGGTGACGCGTGCGGCGGGTTTACCACTCAATTCAAAGCTCCTTGCTTCAGAGGTTCCGGGTGCGGCTGATGGATATCGATGTCGGTCGCGGCGAAGCGCCAGCGATTGTCGACGGGGTCGAACAGGGCGTGGCAATGCTCACGGCTGTCGGGAGATGCAGCGGTTTGCAGATGTCGCCAGGCTTCGTCGGTTTGCCAAAGCAAATCGGCGGGGGTGGCGTCGTCGAGTTCGTTGAGCCAAGCGTTGTAATTGTGCAGGTGAATCAGGTCGTAGGTTGATTGCAGCAACTCGGCCATTTGCGCGCCGAGGTCCAGATGATGTTCGGCAGTCCACTGGCCAATCTCGGAGTAGACGTACCACCCCATCGGCATCAGCGCGCCGTCCTTGAGCAACGAATGACCGGCCGGGGCGACGAAGCCGCAGCAAATGTGCAGCGTCAGCCAGCCTTGTTGGACGTCGATAAACACTGTGGGATCAAAGCTGCGCAGGGGGATCACGCGATAAGCATCGAGCCCTTCGCTGCGCGCCATCAACTCGGCGTCGAGCCGAGACACAAACGCACGGATGGCTTTGCCGCCCGTGCGACTGACGACGCAGAGGATGTCTACCGGTTGACGCTGGGGGTTGTCGCTGGAGCCCGAGTTTTTCACCAGGCCATACAAACGCATTGACGCCCGTAATCCGCTCATCGCCGGTCACTCATTGACACAGCGAAGGCTCCACGGGCGTGGAGAAATTTTGCCAGAGGCATTGCAGGTGTCGTCCGTGAGCGCGCAAAAATGGCGCGTAGAATGCCGGACTAGAGGGCTGGCGACAATCGAATTAGCACTGGATCGCCATCATTGTTGTTCAGCCCTCGGCGAACTCGCGCAACACCTTGCCATCCATGCGATACCTCACCCATTCTTCCTGCGGCTGGGCACCGAGGGATTTGTAGAAGTCGATGGCCGGCGTGTTCCATTCCAGGACACTCCACTCGAAGCGTCCGCAGTCGTTGTCGCAGGCGATTTTTGCCAGATGGCGCAGCAGGGTTTTGCCGGCGCCGCCGCCACGTTGCTCGGGGGTGATGTAGAGGTCTTCGAGGTACAGGCAGTTGCTGCCGAGCCAGGTGGAGTAGCTGAAGAAGAACACGGCGAAACCAATGGGCAGGCCGTCGCGCAGGCAGATCAGGCCATGGGCGGTGGCGCCTTCGCCGAACAGGCTGCGCTCGATGTCGGTAACGCTGGCGATAACTTCGTGGCGGGCTTTTTCGAAATCTGCCAGTTCGGTGATGAACGCGAGGATTTGCGGAGCATCGCTGGGGGTCGCCGGGCGGATCTCGATCGTCATGGACGGGCCTTGTTGGAAATGGAAAGCGCCATACTAAGGCGCCATTGCTTTTGTGGCGAGAGAGCTTGCTCCCTCGCCACAGACACCCACCTCAACTGAAAGAGTGTTTATGTCTGCCAGCGCTTTTACTCCACTGATGACTCTTGCGGAAGATCTGCTACCCCACGCGCTCGAACCCTCAGACGACGGTGCTCACGACCTCGCCCACCTGCAACGGGTCTGGCACAACGTGCGTACGTTGCAGGCCGAGGAAGGCGGGGATCTTGAAGTATTGCTGGCGGCTGTGCTGTTGCACGATTGCGTCGCCATTGAAAAGAACTCGCCGTTGCGCTCGCAAGCCTCGCGCCTGGCAGCGAAAAAAGCTTGGGCAGTGTTGGCCGACCTTAAATGGCCCGAAGACAAAATCAACACTGTCGCCCACGCCATCGAAGCCCACAGCTTTTCCGCCAACATCACGCCAATCACCCTCGAAGCAAAAATCGTCCAGGACGCCGACCGTCTCGATTCCCTCGGTATGCTCGGCGTCGCCCGCACCTTCTACGTGGCCGGGCGCATGGGATCGGCTTTGTACGACCCGCAGGATCCAGAGGCGAAATATCGCGATTACAACGACACACGGTTCTGCCTGGATCACTTCCAGACCAAACTGCTGCACCTCGCCGACGGTTTCCAGACCGCCGCCGGCCAGCGCCTGGCGCAGATTCGTCATCAACGCCTGAAAGGCTTCATGGAGCAGTTCAAGGAAGAGATTGGTATCGCCTGAACGCATTACTCCGGCCCGCAACGATCCTGACTTCACCAAGCTCAGACCTAAGCCTGGCGCCGGGCGTGTTAGATAGATGACGCTCAATGCTCCGGTCAAGGAACGCGTCAATGTCTCAAGCCACACCCAAGGTGTCGGGCAAGCTGTTCGGCCTGTTCTGCCTCGCCAGTTACCTGCTGTCGCTGTCCTACGGTTCGACGTTTCTGCTGTCGTTGTTGATCGGCTCGCGCGGCGGCAATGAACACGACGCCGGCAGCGTGATTTCTGCGGCGATGTTCAGCACGTTTGCGGCAGTGCTGGTGTCCGGGCACCTGTCGGATCTGCTTGGCGCGGCGCGTTCGATTGCGTTGTTCGGTCTGCTGCTGGTGGCGGCCAGCCTGGGCTTTGCGATGACGCCGGGGTTCGGTCATCTGTTGCTGTTTTTCGGTTTGTTGCTGGGGTTGGGCTGGGGGGTGTTTTACACCTTGGGGCCGATCATTGTCGCCAGTCTGGTGACCCCGGCGCAGCGGGCGAAATATTTTGCCTTGCTGTCGGGGAGCATGATGACCGGGATCGGCAGCGGCCCGTTGCTCGGAAGGATGGCCGGTGCGCTGGGCTTGCCGGTGACGTCGGCGTTCTATCTGGCGGCACTGGCGAGCCTGATCGGCGTGTTGTTGTTCTGGCGGCTCGGTGCTCGCCTGCAAAGCCCCCAAACCATGTCCTCCGCCAGAATCACTTGGCGAGCGACCACTCAAGTACTCGGTTCCCGCGCGCTGTTTCCGATCATCATGGTCGGTCTCGGCGGTTGCGTGTTCGGTGGTCTGTCGAGCTTCCAGACCACTTATGCCGCTACCCGCTCGCTGGATTATTCGCTGTTCTTTCTCGGCTTCATGAGCGCGGCAATCAGCAGCCGGATGCTGATCGCCGGCTTCGTGGTCAAGCGTGATCCACTGCGTGCGTCGTGTCTGCTGTCGGGGCTGATGCTCGGCTCGATTGTGCTGTTTGCGTTCGGCGTACACAGCGGTTTCGCTTATCTGCTGGCGGCGGTGATGCTGGGTGTCGGTTACGGACTTACTTATTCGGTGATCAACGGACTGGCCGCCAACGAAGCACCGAATGGCACGACTTCGCAGGCGTTGCTGCTGTTCAGTCTTTCCTATTTTGTTGGCGTTTTTGGCTTTCCATTATTGGCCGGGAAAATCATCGTTGAACACGGCATGGCGACGCTGCTACTCACGGTGTTGGCGGTCGCGCTGCTGAACTGGTTGATCACCCTCGGCCGATTACTCTGGCGCCGGATCAATGTCAAAACCGCACAAGCGATGTAGACCGTTCGTCGATCATCAGGCACCAATCCAAAACCAGGGCAGACCAACACAAGGTAAGGATTCCAATCACTGGAGAAGCCCTATGATTCCGTCAAGGTTGACCGCTCTTGTCTTCACCGCCCTGCTCTGCCCCGCAGCCTTCGCTGCAACCGCGGCAGGTACCGGCCCTACCGATCCGACCCCTCCGCGAGCCCCCGCCATCAACAGTGCCCCCGGCATGAATACCGATGGCTCGGGTGTTCCGTTGATCAACCAGCCCCCAGCCACCGGCACCGATCCTCGCACGCAAGGCAGTGATCCCGGTCGCCAGGGCGGCATGAACACCCCGGATTCCCCTGCAACGCCAGACAACGCCGGCCCCGGCGTCGGCTCGAAAACCACCACCGGTGGCTCGGGTTCCGAAGGGTCCGGTCAGCAGTAGTTCGCCGACGCGAGCGTCCTATTCACATCCATGAAGAGGTAACCATGAACGTCGATAAAAACCTGGAAAAAGAAGTCCTCACCCGCCTGCTGCACGCTCACCCGAGTGGACTGGGCAAGGAGGTGCTGGACAATTACCGGGGCGAGAAAGTCGTGGCCAGCGCCCTCGCCGCTTTGCAGGAACGTGGACTGATTCACCATGGTCATGTGACCTGCAACGAGGCCGGCGAACATTCATTGCACCTGCCGATCAAGCTCAGTGCCGCCGGGGTTGAAGCGGCGCGCAAACTCGATAGCTGACACCGTCTGACCCTGTAGGAGTCGCCGCAGGCTGCTCCTACAAGGGCCTGTGATTGGCAAAGATGCAATGTGGGAGCTAGCCTGCTAGCGATAGCTATGGATCAGTCACCGCAGGATTCGCGGATTAACGCATCAACCTCAGCACTCCCCGGCGATGTAGCCGGCCCCCACCGCGTCACCGCCAGTGCCGCCGCCGCATTCGCCCGCCGCGCCGCTTCATGGGCTGACAACCCTTGCGCCAACCCCGCGACAAATACTCCCGCATGGGCATCTCCGGCACCATTGCTGTCCACCGCTTTCACGGCAAAACCCGGGACATGCCGACGCTCGCCACGCTGGTGAATCCAGCAACCCTGCGGCCCATCGCGCACCACCATCAGCGCCTGCTTAGGCAGATGCTCGGCCAGACGATCCAGCGCCACGCCAATGTCTTCAGCCCCGGTAAACCGCAACGCCTCGACACTGTTGCTGGTCCACACATCGATGCGCGGCAGCAATGCCTGCATCAACGGTGAATCCGGCGACTCCACCAGCGGCCCCGGATCGAACACCACGTTGATCGTGGCCGGCAACGCCAGTGTCCAGTCGAGCAACGGCTTAGCCTTGCCTTCATGCAACAGGCTGTAACCGCTGACGTAGACATAATCCCCGGCCTCGGCGGGGACGCTGTTCAAATCCTCGACCGTCACCTCACCTTCAGCGCCGATGTAGGAAATGAAACTGCGCTCGGCCGACGCATCGGTCAACGCCACACACAAACCAGTGTCGCGTTGTGCAGGTGTGCTGATGCCTATGTGAATACCTTCGGCGTTCATCGCCTGGCGCGCCAGATCACCGAAACGTCCGGTGCCATGGCGACCGAGATAAACCACCGGCAGGCCATTACGCACTGCCGCCGCCATTACGTTGAAGCCGCCGCCGGCCTCGAAACCGGCGGACTGCGCCAGCACGTCGCCGCCGATTTGTGGCAGTTTATCCACGGCCATGACCAGGTCGATGATGACCTGGCCGGTGTGCAACATCTTAGGCATGAGCATTCTCGGTTTGCGCGGCACGGCGATCTTTCGCCCCGCCCAGTACAAAGTAAATGCCACCGGCGACCACGAACGTCACGATCCAGCCGAGGCCGTTGTGGCCCAGCCACGAGTCGGACAGGAAGCCTTTGAACCAGACATTTTCCGCGGTGGTGCCGATGGTGGTGAAGCTGAAACCGAGCACGATAGCAATCGCCCACGCGCCGAACGCACGCCACTCGACGCCGCCGCGATACCAGTAAGCGCTGCTCGGGCTGACGTCGAGCAAGTCTGTCGGGCTGTAGTAGTGACGGTGAATCAAGTCGACCACGAAGATCCCGACCCACGCCGTGATCGGCACCGCCAGCAAGGAAATGAAAGTGATGAACGGGCCGTAGAAGCTGTCGGCGATCAACATGAAGTAGATCGAACCGGCAAAGATCGCAACGATATCGACCACCACCGCGTAGACGCGTTTGACCTTCAGGCCGAGGGTCAGCGTGGTCAAACCGGCGGAGTACACCGACAGGTTGTTCGACAGCAGCAGACCACCGAACGCGGTAATCAGGTATGGCACGGCCATCCAGGTCGGCAGCATGTCGCGGATCGCCACGATCGGGTCAGTCGCCGACGCGAGGTCGTTGTTGCCCACCGAGAGCAGGCCGCCGAGGGTGATCAGCAGCACCAGCGGAATGCCGGCGCCGAACGCCGCCGAGGCCACCAGACGCGCGGCTTTGACGCTGCGATGTTGATAGCGCGACATGTCGGCGCCCGCGTTGGCCCAGCCGATACCAGTGCCGGCGGCCATGGTGCCGATGCCGATGATCATTGCGCTCATCGGCGCAGGTGTAGCGTTGAACACCGCGCTCCAGTCGATGGTCGCGCAGAGGAAGCCGCCGACCAGAATGTTCAACGCGCCGAACACGTAGGTCGCCCACTTCTGGATCACCAGCAAGGTCGCGTGGCCGAGGCCGGAGACCGACAGGGTCAGCAGGACGAAAATCGCGATGAAGATCAGCGTCAGCACCGGCGCACTTTTCGCTTCAACCGGCGAGCCGAACAGGATCGAGCACAGCGACAACAAGACGAACGCGGCGGTGGTGGTGTTGACGGTTTCCCAGCCCAGCCGCGACATCAGCGAGACCAGCGTCGGGCCGATGTTGCCGCGCATACCGAAGATCGCTCGCGACAGGGTCAGGCTCGGCGCTCGACCTCGACGGCCAGCGATGGAGATGATCCCGACCACCGCAAACGAACCGGCAGCGCCGATGATCGCGACGATGATCGCCTGCCAGATCGCCAAGCCGCGAAACGCAACCAGCGTGGCACCCAGCGGCAGGCCGAGAATGGAAATGTTAGCCGCAAACCAGACCCAGAACAGTTGCAGCGGATGCCCGTTGCACTCGGCTTCCGGGACCGGCTCGATGCCGCGGGTTTCCAGTTGCCCGGCGCTTTGCCCGGCGTTTGATGAACTCATGAAAGTGCTCCTGTTGCCTTTTTTGTGTTTATGGGCAATTCAATAACCTGCACATCCCCTGTAGGAGCTGCCGCAGGCTGCGATCTTTTGACCTTGATTTTGTGGCGGGCTGAAGACTGTTGAAGATCAAAAGATCGCAGCCTCCGGCAGCTCCTACACAGGGGGTGCTCAGCGCAGAGTAAGGAGTCCTTGCACCAACGGTTCCAGCTCAAGAGCATTGACGGTTTTCACCGTCTCGATCATCGGCGCAGGCCAACTCTCAAGACCCAGGCAGGCCCCAAGCATTGCCCCGAGTATCGCGGCGATGGTGTCAGTGTCTCCGCCAAGACTGGCAGCCATGCACAACGCATCAAACGCGCTCATCTCACCGACGGCCACTTGCTGCGCCAGCGCGAACGACACCACCACCGATTCCTGCGACGCCACCGACGTGCCGATCACGTCGTACAGCAGATCCGCCAGCAACGCTTTGTCGCTGTCGACGCTGATGCTGCGTGCCCAACTGATGCGCGACGCGATGCGCCCACCGGCCACCCAGTGCCCGTGCGACTCCGCTTGTTGAGCAATCTGCTGACCGAGGTTCAACGCCTCGCCCAGATCCATGCCATTAATGCCGGCGGAAACCACTGCCGCCACCGCCGCCGCACTGGAAATCCCCAGCGTGGTGTTGTGGGTGACCTGACAGGCCTGCACCACCGCCGCGATAAAGCGCTCGGGATCGGCAACGTCCGCCGCAATCCCCACCGGGGTGATGCGCATCGCCGCGCCATTGGTGGTGCCGTAGCGTCCGGCCTCTTCCGGTGAATGGCCGGCGAGGATCATTTCAATAGCGCGTTTGGTCGACGGGCCAAGCAAATCCTGCGAGCCCTTGGCCTGCATCTCGGCTTCCCATTCGATCAGCCGTTGCGCAAGGATCGCCGGCTCGATCCGGCCCTTGCCTTCGATCAACAATTCGCCAACCAGAATCGCCTGTTCGGTGTCATCGGTGATCGAGCCTTTGGGCATGTTTGCAGCGATCGGTTGCAGCGGGCCAGCATCCTGCAGATCGGTGATCTGGCCGAAGCGGGCCTTGATCGTTTCGCGGTTCAGCGATTGCGTCGGCATGCCCAGCGCATCACCGAGGGCCAGGCCATAGAAAGCGCCAAGGGCACGGTTAAGCGTGGTCATTTTGATTCTCCAAATTGCAGGTGCATGCGGAAATGCACCGGATCGAGCAGGCTTTCGACCTGCTCCATGAAACGGTTCTGCCGGTCGTAAGTGGTACGCAAGGCTTTGAGGAATACGGTGCCGACCGGACGGCCGAGCAGCTCGGCATCTTCGGCATTCAACGGTTCGGCGCCGATCCACTGATCGCCGCGCTCGCCGATGTAGCCGTAGGCGGCCAAGGTGATGGTCAGGGAATTATCGATCAGACCGACTCGCGGCAGGCTTTCCAGGCCGCCGGTGGCCGGCATCAAAGAACGTTCGAGGGACACCAGCGTGCCGTCGTTGGAACGGCGACGGCGGTCGAGGGTGATGAATTGGTCGGTGCCGAAACGCGACAGCAAGTCAGTCCGGGTCACGGCTTCCAGGCGCAACACTTCGGTATTGACCAGCGCCCCGCTGTCGGCCAGCGCCTGCGCCCAGCCGCTGCGCTGGTCGAGCACAACACCGTCAAACGTGACGATGGAGCCGACCCCGCTTTGCGTGGCGATGTATTTGCGCCGCTTCAATTCGGCCAGCGCTTCGCGCAGCGTGCCACGGCTGACCTTGAATTCTTGAGCCAACTGATGCTCGCCGGGCAACAGAAAGCCATCCTCCATGAGGCCGCTTTCGATGCGCCGGACGAGTTCGTCGACCACCCGTTGTTTCTTGTCAAATCGTACCTGTCTAATCATGTACAAATTGATAACCGAAACGGGGTTGTGTGGGCAAGAGATATTTTTTGGGAGTGATCACCCTCACCCTAGCCCTCTCCCGGAGGGAGAGGGGACTGATTGGGGGATGCTTCAGAGATACGCCGACCTGAGCGTGCTTTAACGAATCCACAATCGACTGGATTCTTCAGGTCAATGTAGAGCGCAAGACACCTCGGTCGGCCCCCTCTCCCTCCGGGAGAGGGCTGGGGTGAGGGGCTTTTGGTCTCAGCGCTGTTTCAGACGGTCAATAACCACAGCCAACAACAAAATCGACCCACGAATCACATACTGATAAAACGTATCGATATTCTTCAGGTTCATCGCATTCTCGATGATCGCCAGAATCAACACCCCGGCAATCACATGCCGAATCATGCCGATCCCGCCGCTCAGCGACACCCCGCCCAACACGCAAGCCGAGATCACCGTCAGCTCAAAACCCTGACCGATCATCGGCTGCCCGGAGGTCATCCGCGACGCCAGAATCACCCCGGCCAACGCACCGATCACGCCATGCACGGCGAAGATGATGATTTTGGTCCGATCAACGTTCACACCCGCCAGCAACGCAGCTTCCTGGTTACCGCCGATGGCCATGGTGTTGCGCCCGTAGGTGGTGTAGTTCAGCAACCAGCCGAAAAACAGGAAGCAGACGATGGTGATCAGGATCGGCACCGGCACGCCGAACAACTGGCCATTGCCGAAGACGAAGAACGATTCCTGCGACACGCCTACCGCTTTGCCGTTGGCAAAAATGTAGGCCAGACCACGGACAATCTGCATGGTCGCCAACGTGGTGATCAACGCATTGACCCGTAACTTGGCAATCACGATGCCGTTGATCAGCCCGACAATCAGGCCCATCACCAGCGCCGCACTGACGCCGAGGAACACGCTGTTGGTGTCACGCATGACCACCGCCGCGACCACGCCGGCGCAGGCAATCACCGAGCCTACCGACAAGTCGAAGTGCCCGGACGCCAGGCAATACAGCATGGTGCACGCGGCAATCCCGGTGGTGGAAATCGCCAGGCCAAGGCCACGCATGTTCAGCGGCGAGAGAAAGTTGTCGATCAGCAGCGTGCAGGCCACGAAGATGCCGACGGCTGCCAACAGCATGACCCAGTCATCGAGGAAGCGCCGCATATCCAAAGGTTTGCGCTCGGTCGGCAGGGTTTCTTTCTGGGTTGTCATCATAGTCACCTCTCAGTTCGCCACGCCGTCAGCGCGGTGGCGTGGCAAAGCCAGTTGCAGCAGGTTGGATTCATTGGCCTGGTCACGGCTGACTTCGCCGCGCAGGGCGCCTTCGCACAGCACCAGGATGCGGTCGGAAATGCCCATCACTTCCATCAGGTCGCTGGACACCACGATCACCGAAATGCCGTCAGCGGCCAGGTTATGGATGATCTGGTAGATCTCGGCTTTGGCACCGATGTCGATGCCACGGGTCGGTTCGTCGAGCAGCAGGACTTTCATTGGCATCGACAACCAGCGGCCGAGAATGGCCTTCTGCTGATTGCCACCGGAAAGGAATTTGATCTGCTGGCCGGCGTGGGGCGTTTTCACTTTCAGCGCCTTGATCTGCTTCTCGGCGTTGGTCTTTTCCCAGAGTCCGCGCAACAGGCAACCGAGACCGGAGTGCGCGCCACGGGCGCTGATATTGATGTTCTCGGCGACGCTGGCCAGCGGGATGATCCCTTCCTTTTTACGATCCTCCGGGCACAGCAGAATCCCGGCAGCAATCGCATCGCGGGGTGAACGTAACTTCAGCTCGTGGCCACGCAGTTCGAGGCGTCCGGCGGTATTGCGCTCCAGGCCACTGAGCAAACGAAACAGCTCGGTGCGCCCTGCCCCGACCAGTCCGAACAACCCGAGAATCTCGCCTTTGTGCGCCTCGAAACTGATCGGCTCGCGCAGGCCCGGCCCGAGTAAGCCGTCAACTTTCAGCGCCACCGCGCCGCGCGGGCGATTGCGATAATCGTAGATGTCCTGAATGTCGCGTCCGACCATGCAGGTCACCAGTTGATCGTGGGTCAACTGGCTCATGTCCTCGAAAGTACGCACGTAGCGACCGTCCTTGAACACGGTCACCGCGTCGCAAATGCGGAACACTTCTTCCATGCGATGCGAGACGTAGAGCACGACTTTACCCTCGTCACGCAAGCGCCCGATGATCGCCATCAAGCGGTCGATCTCACGGGCCGAAAGGCTGCTGGTCGGCTCGTCGAAGGCGATGACATGGGCGCCGCGCGACAGGGCCTTGGCGATTTCCACCAATTGCCGCTGGCCAAGGGACAAGCGTCCGACCTTGGTCTGCGGATCGATTTCGTCGGCCAGGCCTTTGAGGCAGCTCAGGGCTTGCTGACGTAAAACGCCGCGATTGATCAGGCCGAAACTGGCGGGCAAGTGACCGAGAAACAGGTTCTCTGCCACGGTCATTTCGGGCACCAGATGCAGTTCCTGGTGAATCACCGCCACGCCGCTGCCGATGCTGTCGGCAGTCGATTTAAACGCCATCGTCTGCTCGCCGATCTGCAACTCGCCGCTGCTGGGGATGTAAGCGCCACCGAGGATTTTCAGCAGGGTCGATTTACCGGCGCCGTTCTCGCCCATCAAGGCGTGGACTTGGCCGGGATGGGCGACGAAGCTGATGCCGTCCAGCGCTTTCACGCCGGGAAAGGTTTTACCGATCCCGTTGAAGCGCAGGCTGCCGCCAGCGTTGTGTTGTGTTGTTTGTACTTGCGCGTGCATTTAAGCCACCTCATCGCCGTGTTCATAACGGCCTGATCAAACGGCCCGGTTGCCCGGGCCGGCGTTGCCGTCAGTTCCACAAGCCGATTTTTTCCAGCTCTTGCTTGAAGTTCTCGCGGGTGATCAGGGTGACGTCGTCCATGGCGGTGTACTTCGGTGGCTCTTTGCCGGTGGTGACCCACTCGTACATCATCTCGGCAGTCTTGTAGCCTTCGATGTGCGGGCTCGGCAGCATGGAACCGTAGAAGCCGCTGTTGGGCTTTTTCAGTTCGCCGATGGCGTCGGTGCCGTTGATGCCGATACCGATCACGTTGGCCGCAGCAAACCCGGCGGCTTCGGTGGCGCGCACGCCGCCAAGCACGGTGTTGTCATTCATGCCGCCGATGATCAGGTTCTTCGCCGCACTCGGCAGTTTCACCAGCGCCGAGTTGGTCGCGTCCATGCTGCCCGGCACGTCGAGGGTTTTCAGGGCGGCGAAGAGGATGTGGTCTTTCGGCATGCCGGCCTCTTCCAGGGCTTTGACCGAGCCGTCGGTGCGCTTCTTGCCGGTGTCGAGTTCGTTGTAGGTGTTGACCACCGCGTAGGTGTCTTTCCAGTCCCAATTGCGTTTCTTCGCTTCGGCGGCCATCGCGGCGCCCTGCTTCTGACCGACTTCGAACGCGGCCATGCCGAGGTACGGCACGTCTTCCATGAACTTGCCGTTGGCGTCGACGAAACGATCGTCGACAGCAATCACTTTGAGGTCATTGAGTTTGGCTTTAGCCATGATGGCCGGCCCGAGGGAAACGTCCGGTGGGCAAATCACAAAGCCCTTGGCGCCATTGGCGGCCAGGCTATCGATGGCCGACAACGTCTTCTCGCCATCCGGCACGGCGATCTTGATCAGTTCAAAACCCTTGTCCTTGGCGGCTTTCTCGGCGAATGCCCATTCGGTCTGGAACCACGGTTCTTCGGCCTGTTTGACCAGAAAGCCGATTTTCACGGTATCGGCAGCGAGCAGCGCACTGCTCAGGCTGAATGCGCTGACCGCCAGCGCGGTAGTGCACAGGGTACGAATCCCGAAACGACGTTTCATAAGCTGACTCCTTGTTATTTTTTTTGAGCAATATTTGAAAAGCGTTAATGCGTTTGAAGCGTCTTACTGCAAAGCCTGTCGAAAATAGTCATATCGTATGATGATTGGATTTCAAGCGGACTTATCCGCCTGAAACCCGTTCGCTCAGTCGTGGTACATCACCGAGCGACCACCATCAATGGTGATGCATGAAGCGTTGATAAAAGGTGCTTCGTCACTGGCCAGAAACACTGCCGTCATCGCCACTTCCAGCGGCTGGCCAATGCGTTTCGGCGGATGCAGATCGAAGGCGCGCTGACGCTCGGCGTGCGGGTCGGCGAAACCGTTCCAGTAATCAACGTTGAGTTGGGTTTCGATGTAGCCGGGCGCGATGGCATTGACGCGAATGCCCTTGGCCGCGTATTCGATGCCCAGCGCACGGGTCAGACCGAGCAGGCCGTGCTTGGCCACCGGGTACGGGAAGCAGCCGGGAATGATGTGTGAAGAATGGGTCGAGGCGATGTTGATGATGCTGCCGACGCCCTGCTCGATCATCTGCGGCAATACCGCTTTGCAACCGTACCAGGCGCCGTCCAGATCAATGGCGAAACAGCGATGCCAGTCTTCTTCGCTCATCTGCAGCGGATCACGGAACACGTTGACGCCGGCGCAGTTGACCAACACGTCGATGCGCCCATGCCGTTCGACGGCGAGTCTTGCCATGGCGTGGAGATCCTGCTGGCGCGACACATCTGCCTTGAGCGCCTGCACGTCCGCGCCCTGCTCGCGCCAGTGGGCGGCAACCTTCTCGACCTTCTCGACTTGAATATCGCTGATCAGCAGTTTCGCTTGCTGCGAGGCGAAGGCCGCGACGATGGCTTCACCGATGCCTTGGGCAGCGCCGGTCAGCAGCACGACTTTGTTTTTCAGGCGCTCACCCTTGGGCGGTGCGGGCACCGGCGGCAGGGAAAGAGGTTCAGCCATGAATCAGGACTCCTGTTCGCAAGCGCAAAAAAACCGGGCATCTGACGATGTCCGGTCTGGAAAGCGTTTGAAACAAAACAGGCAGGCGCCGATGACAGCATTGAGCTGTTGCGAGACGCCGACTCCGTTGAGGAGTGCGATGGAAATTCGCTGCATCACTTCACCTGTTTTGTTCTTTTTAAGTGTGAGTGCGTGTTACTGCTGGAGCCGACTATAAACCCGACCAGCAAATAATCTCAATATATAATTTTACATCCCATATTTTGGGATCTAACCCGCAAAACGCGTACAGAGCTTTCCTGCGACATCGACCCGCAACGACAGCACGGCGCCGTCCAACGGATGGTTGAGCGGGCTGTGGGCGCTGGTGATGTACAGGGTCTTCAGATCTTCGCCGCCGAATACGCAACTGGTGGGTCGGCTGATCGGCAAATCAATCTTGCGATCGACTTTGCCTTCAGGCGTCAGGCGCAACAGGCAACTGCCGTCCCAACGCGCGTTCCACACATAGCCTTCACTATCCATCGCCGAACCGTCCGGACCGCCCTGTTGATCGGGGCCGTACCAGATGTAAGCGGTGTCGAGATTGCCGTCGGTGTGAACGAAATAGCGATAAAGCGTGCTGTCGAGGCTGTCACCGAACAGCAGCGTGCTGCCGTCGTCGCTCCAAAGCAGCGTGTTGGGAATCCCCAAACCGCGCAGCAGCGGCGTGACGCGTTTATCCGGATCAATACGGAACAGTCCACCCGAGCGGCGGATGATCGGCAGGTCTTCGCCCTGCTCGCCGATGTTGTTTTGCATGGTGCTGAGCCATAACCGGCCCAGGGCATCACAGCGAGCTTCGTTGGCGCGGTTGCCGGGTTGCGGATCAGCAACGCAGAACAGGGTCAGGCGCGGGTCGAGTCCCGGAGAATCGAGATCGAGGCGATAGACGCCACTGCTCAGAGTCACCAGCGCATCACCGCTGGCACAAGGAATGAACGCCGACACATGCTCGGGCATTTGCCAGATCTGCACGTTCTGGCCGATCAGGCGCAGGGCTTGCTTGCCAGCAATATCGACCCAGTACAGCGCCTGCGTCGGTGCGTCCCAGAACGGGCCTTCGCCGAGTTTGGCGCGGTGTTGGGTCAGTGCGGTCCAGGTCATGGCGATCCTTCTTTGTTGTTTTTAGTGTGTGGGTATTTAGCCGGCTTTTTTGTCAGCCATGACTTTGGGGTAAAAGCGTTTGATCGCCAGGTCCGCATTGTCGATCAGCGTCATGCAGGCCCATACGCCCCGCGCGGAATCGCGAGCGGCGATGGCGTCGGCCATGTCTTTGTGGATCGGCAAGGTGCGACGCAGTTCATCGGGGTCGGCGGCGGAGACTTCGAACGACACCGCAAGCAGGGCGCCTAGGGCCGGGACCATTTGTTCGATGAACTGATTGTGGCTGGCAGCGAGAATGCATTCGTGGAACGTCTGGTCGGCGCGGTTGTAATCCTTGCTGCTGTCGACCGCCCGCTCCAGCGCGTTATAGGCCAGTTGCACCGCCTCGATCTGCTCGAGGGTCGCTCGCTCGCAAGCCCAGCGCACGGCCATGGGTTCGATGGTGCGGCGCAAATCAAGCAGGTCATCAACGAAGTTTTCCGGCAGGCCGTTGCGCGACAGCCAACCGACAACTTGCGGATCGAACAGATTCCAGCGCCGCACCGGCAAGACGCGAGTACCGACTTTCGGCCCGACTTCAAGCATGCCTTTGGCGACGAGGGTTTTGATGGCTTCACGGATGACCGTGCGGCTAACCCCGAGCTGTTCGCCCAGATCGGCCTCGACCTTGATGGTCTGCCCAGGTTTCACCTGGCCAGCGGCGATCCAACTGCCGAGCCAGTCGACCGTTGACGCATGAAAGCTGCTGGACATGAACACCTCAAAGCGGATCGCGATGGGTGTCCACGCTAATCATCATACGATTGGGTGTCAACGACAAAAAAGATCGCAGCCTTCGGCAGCTCCTACAGGAGATTGCATTCCAAATGTAGGAGCTGCCGAAGGCTGCGATCTTTTAGGGCTCCAAGCCGATGCGGAAGAACTCACCGCTGCTCCAAACCCCAAGCCAGCGCTGGCCATCGATTTCGCGACTGACCGCTAACTCCACCAATTGGTAGAACACATTGCGGTGGATCAGCGCTTCGAGGTTGGTGCGCACATGCACGTATGGCGCAGGCTCTTGCGTGGCGGGATCAATCTCGACGCGGATCGGATGCTCGGACCCCGCCTCGGCGGTTTCGTCGACGTTGGTGGTAAAACGCAGCACCTGCGCCTCGCCCTCGCCTTCAACCTCCACGGCAATCGCTACAAACGGCGCGTCGTCGACTTTGATCCCGACCTTTTCGACCGGGGTAATCAGGAAATAATCATCGCCGTCGCGGCGGATGATCGTGGAGAACAACTTGACCATCGGCTTGCGCCCGATCGGCGTGCCCAGGTAATACCAGGTGCCGTCTCGGGCGATGCGCATGTCGATGTCGCCGCAGAAGTCCGGATTCCACAAGTGCACCGGCGGCAGGCCTTTGGTTTTGGGGATCTGTCCCAACAGGTCATTGGCTTTTTGCGGGCCACTCATGGCGTACTCCTTGGCTTATTGGTCGCCGACCCCCAACAGGCTGCGTGCATATTGAGCAAGCGGAGGGCCGATCAGGTCTTCGGGTTTGTTGTCGTGGAACGTCAGTAAACCGCCACGACTCTTGATACGTGCAGTATCAATCAAATACTGGGTGCTGGTCTCGATCAACATGATCTGAATCACGCCGCCATCGATGCCCAGGCGATCCACGTACTCCTGATCGAGCCATTCATCGGAGTTACCAATGCGGTCGTCGGCCTTGGCGAAACGCGTGTACAGCAGGTAATGAGCACCCGCATCGCGGGCTTCACCCATTGCCTGATCAAGGCCTTCGGGCGCGCGCGCGCGACGGACCATCGGGAAATACTCGACAAAACCCTTGAAGGCTTCCTCTGCCACTACGTTCGGTCGCGGATACGAACCACCCGGTGGTGCAAAGGCGCCCTGAGCGATGTAGATGAACGAGTCCGGCTGAATGCGGAAGTTGTTCACGCGGCGGCTGTCGCTGTGATCCAGCAGCCCCGCGTCGCTCATGTGGTAGCGAGTGCCTTCGGCCATATCGCTGACATTCATGCAGCCGCCAAGCGCCAAAACGGCCAGCAGCAAAACCAGGCTACGCATCCTCATCCTCCAGAAGCCGGTGACGGAAAACCGGCGAATGGCCGTTGAATGCAGCTTTTGCGCCAGCTCGAGGGTATGGCGAATGCGGTTCTTCAGCCGCCGATGATTTTCATGACCGTCGCGCCGCCAGAGAACGCCACTTCCTGCTTGTCACCCAAGGCTTTGACCAGCAGCCTTTGCAGCGCCGGCAGCGCTTGATGACGTGGTTTATCCAGCAGATCGCCGACGTAATGGCGATTGCTCGACGACAGGCAACCGTGCAACCAACCGGTCGACGACAAGCGCAACCGCGAGCAAGTCCGGCAAAACGGCACGCTTTCGTTGGCAATCACGCCGAAGTTACCCAACCCGGGAATAGAGTAACGCACCGCCGTGGCGTCCACGGGCGCATCGGTTTGCGCGTACTCATAACGTTCGCCAATGAGCTCCAGCAACTGTTGCAGACTGACAAACTGTTGCAGGAAGGCATTGGAGTCTTTGGCCAGGTGGCCCATGCGCATCAGCTCGATGAAACGCAGTTCAAATCCACGCTCAAGACAGTAATCAAGCAGCGGCATCACCTGATCGAGATTCTGCCCGCGCAACGGCACCATGTTGACCTTGATCTTCATTCCGGCCGCTGCGGCCTGATCCATGCCGTCGAGCACTGTGGCCAGGTCGCCGCCACGGGCAATACTGCGAAACGCGCTGGCGTCGAGAGTATCGAGGGAAACATTGATCCGGCGCAGACCCGCGTCTACCAGCAGCGGGAGCTTTTTGGCGAGCAGTTGACCATTGGTGGTCAGGCTGATGTCGTCCAGCCCCATCTTGCCGACGGCGGTCATGAACGATTCGAGTTTGGGGCTGACCAGCGGCTCGCCACCGGTAATACGCAGGCGCTCGATGCCTGCGGCTTCGATCAGATAGGCCACGCCGCGTGCCATGGCTTCGGCCGACAGTTCATCCTGCGCAGCGACCAGCCGCTTGCCGTTGGGCACGCAGTAGGTACAGGCGTAATTGCAGGCTGAGGTCAGACTGATCCGCAAATTGCGAAAACGCCTGCCTTGACGGTCAACGATCATGATCACTCCGGCGATTGAAAATCGAGCCGCTAAAACTTGACTCACAAATCAAGTTTTAGCAAGCCCTATGCCTGAGTATATTCCTGCGGTACTGCGCCATGTAGCGAAATCATGGCGCAATAAGGGAAGTGAATGGCTCAGCTGCTCGGCGTTTCCGGGTCGCGCTTGCGCTTGTTGCCCATGCGCACACCGATATCCATCAGGAACTGGAAGAAACCTTCCTGATCTTCCAGCACATTGCTCCAGAACGGCGAGTGATACAGCGCCACTGCGCCGTGCACCAACGCCCAGGAAGCGCAATAGTGGAAATACGGCGGCACATCTTCCAGCTTGCCTTCGCTGATGCGGCCCTTGATCAGCAAGGTGAGGCGTTCGAAATTCGAGGCACGGATCTTGTGCAGCTCCTCGACCATCTCCGGCACCTGATTGCCCTTGACCACCTTTTCTTCGAGGCGATCAAACAGGCGATAACGCTGAGGGTCACGCATGCGGAATTCGAAGTAGGCGCGGGACAGCGCTTCCTTGTCCTTATCGACATCGGCGGAATGCAGCAGCTCGTTCAAATCGCGCTCGTAATCGAGCATCAGGCGCAAATAGATCTCGGCCTTGGACTTGAAGTGCTTGTAAATCGTGCCTTTGCCGATACCCACGGCATCAGCAATCATCTCCACGGTGACACTGTCTTCACCTTGGTCGAGGAACAGCTTGAGCGCGGTATCGAGAATTTCTTGCTCGCGGCGACGAAACTCACGGACCTTACGAGGTTCTTTGTGCATAAGAAAAGGTCTGAAGGGTCAAAATTCGAAGCCGCGTATTATGCCTAACTTGCGCAAAAATGCACGGATCATCCGACCATATCTGTGTTTCTTGTTCGTTTTGGGAACGTTTTGGGTGCAATGAGAACTCAACTGAAGCGAACGTATTCCAAATTTGTTTAAAAACCCCGACCGGCTAACTGGACTGCACGCCAGACTGATCAATACTTGAACTGTCGGGCGGCATCTCCCCCAAGTGCCGCGCCGATAAAGGTACCAAAGGACCGCGTGCCTTTGTTTTACTCCTAATGGTCTTAACCCGGATTCACCCCCCAGAACCCGGGTTTTTTTTGCCTGCGATTCAGCCTTTTACATGGGCCAACGGGAACAACCGCTTGAAGTTCTCGGTGGTCTGCTCGGCAAAACGCTCATAGTTTTCACCGCGCAGCATCGCCAGAAACTCGGCCACTTCGCGCACATACTGCGGCAGGTTCGGTTTGCCGCGATAAGGGATCGGCGCCAGATACGGCGAATCGGTCTCCACCAGCAGGCGATCCGCAGGGACTTTGCTCGCCACATCGCGCAAGGCGTCGGCATTGCGGAACGTGACAATGCCCGACAGCGAAATGTAATAACCCATGTCCAGCGCTGCTTTGGCCATGTCCCAGTCTTCGGTGAAGCAATGCAGTACGCCGGCCTGGGGCAACGCCGCTTCACGCAGCAGCTCAAGGGTATCGGCGCGGGCGCCACGGGTATGGATGATCACCGGTTTGCCGGTCTGCTGCGCCGCTTGCAGGTGCAGGCGGAACGACGCCTGTTGCAGCTCGGCGGCTTCCGGCTCGTAGTGATAGTCCAGACCGGTTTCGCCGATCGCCACCACTTTCGGGTGATTGAGTTCGTGCAGCAACCAGTCCAGCGCTGGCGCCGCGCCGGGCTGCACATCCAACGGATGCACGCCGACCGAACAGTCGACGTCTTCGTATCGGTCGGCCAGGGCTTTGACGTCAGCGGCGTTGTCGGCGCTGACGCCGATGCACAGGAAGTGCCCTACCCCGCGTTCGCGGGCGGCATCGAGTGCAGCATCCAGCGAGCCGTCATGGACGGCGAGGTCGAGGCGATCAAGGTGACAATGGGAATCTACGAGCATAAAAGAGACTGCAACTTACATCGTATGAGTGGGACGGTCGGACTTGAGGGCTCCGGCCAGATGGGTTTCGATGCGACTGCGCGCGGTGTTGTCGCCATCGTTGAACTGCACGCCGACACCCGCCGCGCGGTTGCCTTGCGCACCTTTGGGGGTAATCCAGGCGACTTTACCGGCCACCGGAATCTTCTCCGCCTCATCCATCAGGTTCAGCAACATGAACACCTCATCGCCCAACTTGTAGCTTTTGTTGGTCGGGATGAACAGACCACCGTTCTTGATGAACGGCATGTAGGCCGCGTAAAGCACTGACTTGTCCTTGATGGTCAGGGACAAAATGCCGTTGCGCGGCCCCGGGCTGACGGGTTCATTCATGTTGACCTCCACTGCTGATGTTCAGAGTCTAGGTACACATTCTTATCTTTGGCCAGGCAATCCTGCCCATTGCACCAACAACGCTTCCAGCAGCAACGCCGGATTAAGGTTGGCCTTGCTCATGACTTTCTGCCGTTGAGCGAGAATCCAGTCCTGAATATCGAGCACTTTACCCTGCGCACTTTTCTGCGCGAGATACTGCACCACCTTGCGCATGTCGGTCAGACCGAGCCCGGCTTCATCCTGAGTCAGTTGATAACGCAGGATCAAGCTCGACCAATCGCAGAACCAGTCGAACAGCCGCAGCATCGGAATGCTTTTCCACTCTTCGGCCAGTTGCGTCGGCGATTGCTGCTGCTTGAGCAGCTTCTTCACCCCTTCAACTACCTGCGCACGCTGTTCGCGAACGCCTTGGGACTGAAGGCTGACCGCCGCCAGTGGCGAACCGGCTGCCAACGTCAACAGCTCGACACGCTCCTCTGCCGAACATTCCGGCAGCGCCTGCGCCAGCCATTGCAGGCTCATGGCCTCGCCCGGCAGCGGACAGGCCTGCTGCACGCAACGGCTCTTGATCGTCGGCAACAAACGGCTCGGCTGGTGACTGACCAGCAACAGCACGGTATCGCCGGAAGGCTCTTCAAGACTTTTGAGCAAGGCGTTGGCGGCGTTGATGTTCATCGACTCCACCGGCTCGATCAATACGACCTTGCGACCGCCCAGTTGCGCGGTCTGCACCACGAAACTAACCAGATCGCGCACCTGATCGACCTTGATTGCCTTGTCGGCTTCTTCCGGCTCGAGGATGTAATTGTCCGGATGGCTCCCGGCCCTGAGCAACAGACAGGATTTGCATTCGCCGCACGCTTCGGGCGTGGGCCGCTGGCACAGCAGACTGGCCATCAACCGCTCCGCCAATGCCCGTTTGCCGATCCCGGCCGGGCCATGCATCAGATAGGCATGTGCGTGCTGCTTACGTCCGGCCAGTTGCTGCCAGAGGCTGTCTTGCCATGGGTAGGCCTCAGCCACGGGCCAGCTCCAGCAAGTTCGGGAGCAACGTATCCAGCGATTGCTGAACCTTGACCAATGGCTGACCGGCGTCGATCCGCACATAGCGCGCAGGATCGGCTTCAGCCCGCTTCAGGAATGCGCTACGCACCGCTTCAAAAAATGCCCGGCCTTCCAGCTCGAAACGATCGAGACGACCACGAGCGCTGGCGCGAGCCAGACCGATTTCTACCGGCAGGTCGAAAATCAGGGTCAGGTCCGGGCGCAGATCACCTTGTACAAAGGTTTCCAGCGCGGCGATCCGCTCCAGCGACAAACCGCGGCCGCCGCCCTGATAGGCGTAAGTGGAATCAGTGAAACGATCGCACAACACCACCGCACCGCGTGCCAGTGCCGGGCGGATCACTTCAGCCAGATGCTGAGCGCGCGCGGCGAATACCAGCAACAGCTCAGTGTCCGGGTTCATGACTTCGTCGGCCGGGGCCAGCAGCACGTCGCGAATCCGCTCGGCCAACGGTGTTCCGCCGGGCTCGCGGGTCAGCACCACTTCGATACCGGCGGCGCGCAGGCGCTCGGCGAGGTATTCGCGGTTGGTGCTTTTACCGGCGCCTTCCGGCCCTTCCAGGGTAATAAACAAGCCAGTCACAGGCAGTCCTTAATCAAAGTCATTGCGTGTTTTGTGGTGCTGCTGCTTCCGGTGCAGGTTCCTGGGGAGGAACCGATGGCAGCGACTCTGGCGCAGTATCCGGTGATGCCGCTGGAATCGCTTCCTCTGTGGCCGGAGCCGCTTCAGGCGTCGTCACTGGCGCCGGGCTTGAGCGGTAATCCGCACGTCGCTTGAGCTGGAACTCTCGCACCGCGCTGTTATGGGCATCGAGGTCGTCAGAGAACACATGGCTGCCGTCGCCACGAGCTACAAAATAGAGACTGCTACCTTCCACCGGGTTCAGTGCCGCATGAATCGCTTCGCGCCCGACCATCGCAATCGGCGTCGGCGGCAAGCCAGGAATCACATAGGTGTTATACGGCGTCGGCTCCTTGAGATGAGCGCGGGTCAACTTGCCGGTGTAGCGATCACCCAACCCGTAGATCACGGTGGGATCGGTCTGCAACTGCATACCAAGCGCCATCCGGCGCACGAAAACCCCGGCAATCTCACCGCGTTCTTGCGGCACACCGGTTTCTTTCTCGACCAGCGAGGCCATGATCAGCGCTTGATAGGGTTCCTTGTAAGGCGCATCGACGGAGCGCTTTTCCCACTCCTTGGCCAGCACTTCATCAAGACGATCAAAAGCCTTTTTCAGCAGTTCGGTATCAGAAACTCCGCGTACGAAGCGGTAGGTATCAGGGAAGAAACGACCTTCCGGGAACAAGCCCTTGTGGCCAATCTTCGCCATCACGTCACTGTCGCTCAAACCATTGAGGGTCTGCTCGATCTTTTCATCTTTCGCCAAAGCGGCGCGCACCTGATGAAAATTCCAGCCTTCGACCAAGGTCAGGCTGTACTGCACCACGTCGCCACGCTTCCACGAATCGATCAGTCCATTGACGGTCATGCCGGGTTGCATGCGGTATTCACCGGTGTGGATCGGCGTACCGGCAAGATTGAAACGCCAATAGACCCGAAGCCAGAAAGCGTCCTTGATGACGCCATCGGTTTCAAGTTCGAGGAAAGTACGGGTCGGTGTAGATCCTTTCGGCACATCCAGCAGTTCTTCCTGCGTGATGTTCAGAGGCTGTTCCAGTGCGGAGTGAATCTTCCAGGCGCTGGCGCCCAACAACAGCCCTGCCAGAACCAGTCCGGTTTCCAGCAGCAGCAAAAGTTTACGTCTCACGAATCAGGCATCCAGTAGGGCGCGGGAAATGGTTTGCAGTTTACGGGTGAGCGGGCCAACCGGCCAGCTCAGTGCAGCGTAGGCACGTACCGGCCAGACGCCATACACGCTGTTGCAGACAAACACTTCATCGGCCCATTGCAGTTGATCAAGGCTGATGTCGGCGATTTGAGTGGGGATGGCCAATGACTCGGCCTGAAACAATATTTCTGCGCGCATCACACCAGCGACACCGCAACGCTTCAGATCCGGCGTGACCAATACACCGTCACGCACCAGAAACAGATTGCTGAAAACACCTTCAATGACCCGACCAGCCTGATCGAGCATCAAGCCTTCGGCGTGTTCGCTGTCTTGCCATTCGGCGCGAGCGAGCACTTGTTCCAGTCGATTGAGGTGTTTGAGTCCAGCCAGCAAAGGTTGTTTGGACAATCGCGTGCTGCACGGAAACAGGCGAACGCCCTGTTCGGCATGGACGGCGGGATAAGCGGCGGGTGGGTTGCCTTGCAGAATGCGTCGGCCCGGCGCCGCGGGATCGGGCGCATAACCGCGCAAACCGTCGCCACGGGTGAGGATGAGCTTGAGCACGCCCTCGCTCATCGCTGCCGCGTAGCTCAGCAGCTCCTGGCGAATCAGTTCGATATCGGCCGCAATGGCCAGACGCGTGCAGCCGTCGGCCAATCGCATCAGGTGTCGATCCAGCAATAACGGTTGGCCGCCACGCACGGCGATGGTCTCGAACAGACCATCGCCGTAAGCCAGGCCGCGATCTTTCAGCGACAGAGCGTCAGCCGGTTGACCGTCGACCCAGCTGTCCATCAGCCCGCGAACCGACGGAACGCCAAGGTGCCGTTGGTGCCGCCAAAACCGAAGGAGTTGGAGAGCACGACATCGATGTCCATGTTGCGCGCGGTGTGCGGCACAAAATCGAGATCACAGCCCTCATCAGGCTCTTCGAGGTTGATGGTCGGTGGTGCCACCTGACTGTTGATCGCCAGTACGCTGAAGATCGCCTCGACTGCGCCCGCCGCACCCAACAGGTGACCGGTCATGGACTTGGTCGAACTGACCGCCAGCTTGTAGGCGTGATCGCCAAACACCGACTTGATCGCGTTGGCTTCGGCGAGGTCGCCGGCCGAGGTCGAAGTGCCGTGCGCGTTGATGTATTGCACTTGATCGGCGTTGATTTTTGCATCGCGCAGCGCATTGGTGATGCAGCGAGCCGCACCGGCGCCATCGGCGGGGGGCGAAGTCATGTGGAACGCATCGCCGCTGGTGCCAAAACCGATCAGCTCGGCGTAGATGGTCGCGCCGCGCGCCTTGGCGTGCTCGAGTTCTTCGAGCACCAGAGCACCGGCACCGTCGGACAACACAAAGCCGTCACGGCCCTTGTCCCACGGACGACTGGCGCGAGTTGGCTCGTCGTTGCGGGTCGACAGCGCACGGGACGCGCCGAAGCCACCCATACCCAGACCGCACGCGGCCATTTCGGCGCCGCCGGCGATCATCACGTCAGCTTCGTCGTACATGATGTTGCGCGCTGCCATGCCGATGCAGTGCGTACCAGTGGTACACGCTGTGGCGATGGCGTAGTTAGGCCCCTGTGCACCCAGATGGATGGACAGGAAACCGGAAATCATATTGATGATCGAGCCTGGCACGAAGAATGGAGAAATTCGACGCGGGCCCGTCTCATGCAGAGTACGGCTGGTTTCTTCGATGTTGGTCAGGCCGCCTATCCCCGAACCCATGGCCACGCCAATGCGTTCACGGTTGGCGTCAGTGACTTCCAGACCGGCATTGCGTACGGCTTGAAAGCCCGCCGCGAGACCGTACTGAATGAACAGATCGAGCTTGCGCGCTTCCTTGACCGACAGGTATTCCTCGACATTGAAGCCCTTCACCGAGCCGCCAAAGCGGGTGGAATAGGCAGAAAGGTCGGTGTGTTCGATCAGACCAATGCCACTGCGGCCAGCCAGAATGCCCTGCCAACTGCTCGGCACATCCGTGCCCAGTGGCGACAACATACCCATACCGGTGACTACGACGCGTCTACGCGACACAGCACTCTCCTTTTTCAAATGACGATTTTGCATCAGGCCTAAAGAAAAAACCGCACGCCATGATGGCAGTGCGGTTTTTCCATGACAGCAAGCAACGATTACAAGCTATTAAGCCTGGTGGTTAGTAACGTAATCGATTGCAGCTTGTACAGTAGTGATCTTCTCAGCTTCTTCGTCAGGGATTTCGGTCTCGAATTCCTCTTCCAGAGCCATCACCAGCTCAACGGTGTCAAGGGAGTCGGCACCCAGGTCTTCTACGAAGGAAGCGGTGTTGACCACTTCTTCTTCTTTAACACCCAGTTGCTCGGCAACGATTTTCTTGACGCGCTCTTCGATGGTGCTCATACCTTGTTTTCACTCCTAATGGACAAATTCAGGCAGCTGGCCAGTGGGTAAGTGTATAGAAAGACTTTTCAGCTTTTCAACTGAAAGCTTCACTCCTCAAACCCTGCGACCCTCTGCCTATAAATAGATTGCAGCTTTATAACGGATTTTAGACAGCTCGTATGACATTTTTTTGAAGCAATCCGTCACATTTTACTTACATGTACATCCCACCGTTCACCGGGATTGTAGCCCCAGTAACGTATGCCGCACCGTCGGATGCAAGAAAAGCGACCACAGACGCGATCTCTTGAGCTTGTCCCAGACGACCCAGCGGAATCTGCGTCTGCAAGGCTTCACGCTGTGCTTCAGGCAGCTCGCGGGTCATATCGGTGTCGATAAACCCTGGGGTTACCGAGTTGACCGTAATCGAACGCGAACCGACTTCACGCGCCATTGCACGGCTGAAACCTTCCAGACCGGCCTTGGCGGCTGCATAGTTTACTTGGCCTGCGTTGCCCATGGCACCCACCACCGAGCCAATACTGATAATTCGACCCCAACGCGCCTTGGTCATGCCGCGCAGAACGCCCTTGGACAGGCGATATAGACTGTTCAGGTTGGTATCGATCACGTCGTACCATTCATCGTCTTTCATGCGCATCATCAGGTTATCGCGGGTGATACCGGCATTATTGACCAGAATCGCCGGCGCACCGAACTGTTCCTGAATGCTCGCGATCACTTTGCTGACCGACTCGTCACTGGTCACGTTCAGTTCCAGACCGGTGCCCTGAATGCCGTGCTCTTTCAGAGTGGCGGCAATCGCCTCGGCACCCTTGGCAGAGGTCGCGGTGCCAACAACGATGGCGCCCTGACGACCCAGTTCCAGTGCGATAGCCTGGCCGATACCGCGGCTTGCACCGGTTACCAGTGCAACTTTACCTTGCAGACTCATGCAAGCTTCTCCTGATTCAGGCTTGCGCTGCGCGAGCGGCAGCGAAAGCGTCTGGGGTATTGAGGTTGGAAGTCGCAACGCCTTCGGCGCAACGTTTGTTCAGACCGGCCAGTACTTTGCCCGGACCGCATTCGACCAGATTGGTCGCGCCCTTCGCGGCCAGAGTCTGTACCGACTCGACCCAGCGAACCGGCTTGTACAGTTGTTCGAGCAGATCACGCTTGAGGGTTTCCAGATCGGCCGGCACTTGCGCGCTGACGTTCTGCACCACCGGGATCTGCGGCACCTGCCAGTCGATGGCGGCGATGGATTCGGCAAAGCGCTCGGCAGCCGGACGCATCAGTTCGCAGTGCGACGGCACGCTCACCGGCAGCGGCATGGCGCGCTTGGCGCCACGGGCCTTGCAACCTTCGATGGCACGCTCAACGGCAGCCTTGGCACCGGCAATCACGACCTGGCCAGGCGAGTTGAAGTTGACGGCACTGACCACTTCGCCTTGTGCCGCTTCGGTGCAGGCAGCCAGCACATCGGCATCTTCCAGACCGAGGATGGCAGCCATGCCGCCCTGCCCGGCCGGAACAGCTTCCTGCATCAGTTGACCACGGCGCTCGACGAGTTTCACCGCGTCAGCCAGTGTCAGACTGCCAGCAGCAACCAGGGCGCTGTATTCACCCAGGCTGTGACCGGCAACAAAGGCCGGACGCGCACCACCTTCAGCCAGCCACAGACGCCACAGGGCGATCGAGGCGGTCAGAATGGCCGGTTGGGTTTTATCGGTTTGATTGAGCAGCTCTTCCGGCCCCTGCTGGGTCAGTGCCCACAGGTCATAGCCCAGAGCATCGGATGCTTCTTTGAAAGTTTCGAGGATCAACGGATGTTGCGCGCCCAGCTCGGCCAGCATGCCGAGGGACTGCGAACCCTGTCCTGGAAAGACGAATGCGAGGGAAGCAGACATGTAACAAGCCCCTAATGATCTTGTCGTCGGAGAATGACGCCCCGCTTGGGGACGCAAGAAACTGACAGTTGGATGGCCCTTTGAACCGGGCGGTCACATTTAAGCATTGTCCGACGAAAACGCCTAAGACAACAAATCCTCCAGACGACCGTGGAGGCGCTCGGGAAGATTCTCCTGAATCTCGATCAGGGCACGGGAAATCGCACTCTGAAAGCCCTGAACCCCAGCCGAACCGTGACTTTTCACCACGATACCCTGCAAGCCGAGGAAGCTTGCGCCATTATGTCGCGCCGGCGCCAGATCAGCCTGCAACCGCTTCATCAGCGGCAACGCCAGGGCACCGACAGCGCGGGAGGCAAGATTCTTTTTGAACAGCGCCTCGATGCGCGCAGCAATCATCGTCGCCAGGCCTTCACTGGACTTGAGCAGGATATTCCCGACAAATCCATCGCAGACCACGACGTCCGCTTCGCCACGATACAACCCGTCACCTTCGACGAAACCGATGTAATTGATGCCTCGGGCAGCCTGCAGCAGAGTAGCAGCCAGCTTGACCTGCTGATTGCCTTTGATGTCCTCGGTGCCGATATTCAGCAACGCCACGCGTGGACGGGCAATGCCGAGCGTCTGCGCGGCCACCGAACCCATCACCGCAAACTGCAAAAGGTGCTCTGCACTGCAATCTACGTTGGCGCCCAGGTCGAGTAACTGGCAATAACCTTTCTGCGTGGGGATAGCAGCAACCATCGCCGGCCGGTCGATGCCGGGCAACGTCTTGAGTACAAATCGCGACAGAGCCATCAGCGCACCGGTATTGCCGGCACTGACGCAGGCCTGAGCCTTGCCATCACGCACCAGCTCAAGGGCGACACGCATCGACGAATCGGGCTTGCCACGCAAGGCCTGAGTCGGCTTTTCGTCCATGGTGATGACCTCGGACGCCGGAAAAATCGTCAGGCGCGCGCGATCGGCAGCCGATTGGCCGTTGATCAATTCTTCAAGAAGGGAGGGTTGACCGACGAGGGTCAGGTGCAGCGAGGGCGTAGCAGACAGGCAAGCAAGGCTGGCCTGAACAATGCTGCGGGGACCGAAGTCCCCGCCCATTGCGTCAATCGCGATGACTTGAGCGGACAAGTGATTACTCGTCAGCGCCCTTGTCGATCACTTTACGGCCACGGTATACGCCTTCTGGCGATACGTGGTGACGCAGGTGAACTTCACCAGTGGTTTTTTCTACAGACAGGGTGCTAGCCTCGAGAGCGTCGTGCGAACGGCGCATGTCACGGGCAGAGCGGGATTTTTTGTTCTGCTGAACAGCCATAATTGATTAACTCCTAAACGTTTGGGTCACGCTTTAACTGCGCCAATACACTGAACGGGTTGGACCGCGTTACCTCGTCCTCGCTCGGTTCGGGCTCATCTGCTCCCGCCGGCTGCTGGCATTCTTCCGGATGATGAGCAGGCACAATGGGCAAAGCGAGCAAAAGCTCTTCCTCGACCAGTGACTGCAGATCCAATGGATCTTCGCCCAGTTCCAGCACGTCATAACCTTTCGGTAACGACTGGGTATTCGCACCCTCCTTCACTACAGCGTAACTGCATTCGCTGTGGATCGGCAGGGTGACCAGCTCAAGACAACGCTGGCAAACCATTTTGACTTCGGTGTCGATAAAGCTGTGGATTACCACAGATTTACGTTCATCTCGTTCAAAAACGAATTTCGCCTGCACCGTACCGACATTGTCGGAAAGCGGGTCGCAGAGTCTCTTCAAATCGGCCAGCAGCAGTTCACCTTGAAGGGTGGTGCCACGGTCAGCCAATTTGCGCGGGTCAACGTGAGGTGGAATCGGGTCATTCAACATAGGCGCAGCATTATAGGGATGCACCCACCCATGTCAAAGGAAATTGTGCCCTGTCCGTCACTTGCGTGCCTCCGCTAGAATCCGCACCTGCCTCAGGAGACGCGAATGCTGCCTTTATTACTCGCTTCAAGCTCGACTTATCGCCGCGAATTACTCGCCCGCCTGCACCTGCCGTTCGTCTGCAGTTCGCCAGACATTGATGAAAGTCACCACCCCGGCGAATCGGCAATCGACCTGGTCAAACGCCTCGCCGAACAAAAAGCCCGCGCACTTGCCGACAGCCATCCCGCTCATCTGATTATCGGCTCAGACCAGGTGGCCGTCCTCGGCGCTCAGATCATCGGCAAGCCGCACACCTTCGAGAAGGCCCGCGAACAGCTGTTGGCTGCCAGCGGCGCCAGCGTGACCTTCTTGACCAGCCTGGCCCTTCTCAATAGCCAGACCGGCCAATGTCAGGTCGATTGCGTGCCATTCACCGTACACATGCGCCAACTCGACATGGCTCGCATCGAGCGCTACCTGCGCATCGAACAGCCTTACGACTGCGCAGGCAGCTTCAAGGCCGAAGGCCTCGGCGTGAGCCTGTTCCAGTCCACTGAAGGCCCGGACGCCACCAGCCTGATCGGCCTGCCGCTGATTCGCCTGATCGACATGCTGCTGGTCGAGGGCGTGCAAATCCCATGACCACAAAAAACCGGCCATCAAGGCCGGTTTTTTTATGCATCGACAACTCAGCGCAACGAAGGCCCCTGGAAACCCATCCACATCGCCAACTGCTCAGCCACGCTGGCACCAAGCTTCTTCGAGAAACGGTCGAACGGTGATTCCTGAACAGTGAAATCCACCAGTTCTTTCTCGCCGATCACGTCACGCGCCACGGAACTGGCATTACCCAAGCCATCAATCAGCCCAAGCGGCAGTGCTTGCTCGCCCGACCAGACCAGCCCTGAGAATAGCTCCGGATGCTCTTTGTCCTTCAGACGGTCGCCACGCCCTTGCTTGACGCTATTGATGAACTGCTTGTGCGTAGTGTCCAGCACGCTTTGCCAGAACGCAGTTTCTTCAGGCTTCTGTGGCTGGAACGGATCAAGGAACGACTTGTGCTCGCCGGACGTATACGTACGACGCTCGACACCGAGCTTCTCCATGGTCCCGACAAAGCCATAACCCGCCGCCGTCACACCAATGGAGCCAACCAGACTCGCTTTGTCGGCATAGATCTGATCCGCCGCGCTGGCGATGTAATACGCACCCGACGCGCCGAGATCGGAGATCACCGCATACAACTTGGTATCCGGATGCAGCGCTCGCAGGCGTTTGATCTCGTCATACACATAACCCGACTGCACCGGACTGCCGCCCGGGCTGTTGATCCGCAGGATGACACCCTTGACCTTCTTGTCTTCGAATGCAGCACGCAGGCTACCGACAATATTGTCGGCACTGGCCGGCTCCTTGTCGGCGATCACGCCAGTGACATCGATCAAAGCGATGTAGTTGGTGCCGCGTGTGGCGCTCTTTTCCATGTCCATCAGCGGCGTGAACAGGATCAACGCAACAAACAGATAAACAAACGTCAGCAGCTTGAAGAAAATCCCCCAACGCCGCGAGCGCCGCTGCTCCTGCACACCTGCCAGAAGGGTCTTCTCCAACAGCTTCCAGCTTTTCTCGTCACCGCCGTCGGCACTTGCCTTGGCCGGTGCTTTCCATTCGTCGGTCATGCCATCCACCCCAGCAAAAACGTATTAAGCCTGCTGCGCCAGCCAGGCATGCAATTCAGAAAAACGGTCGATCGACAGGCGCGGCTCGAACTGTTGCAACGATTCGATCGATTGCGCGCCATAACTGACAGCCACCGAATCCATCCCCGCGTTACGCGCCATCAGCAGATCGAAGGACGAATCCCCGACCATCAGCGCCTGGTCCGCACGCACACCGCAATGAGCAAGTATCTGCTCCAGCATCAGAGGGTGCGGCTTGCTCGCAGTTTCATCGGCCGCGCGGGTAATGTCGAAATACTCTTCCCAGCCATTGGCCTTGAGCACCCGATCCAGTCCGCGCCGATTCTTGCCGGTCGCGACAGCCAGGTGATAACCCTGCTCACGAAAGGACGTCATCGATTCGACGACCCCCTCAAACAACGGCGAAGGCACGGCTTCCGCTGCAATGTAGTGATCAGCGTAATACTCGCGAAACAAGGTCATTTCGGCGTCGCTGATCTCGGGGTACAAGGTGCGGATCGCCTCGGGCAGACCAAGACCGATGATGCCTTTGACGGCAAAATCATCACGCAACTCGAAACCGGAGCGCCCGGACGCCGAATGCATCGCCTCGACGATCCGATGAATGGAATCGGCCAGCGTGCCGTCCCAATCGAAAATCAGCAGCTTGTAATCAGATGGGCGCACTCAATCGCTCCACGGTCTTGGCCCACATTTCATCGACCGGCGCCTGCAAGGTCAGCTTGCCGCCATCGGGCAGCGGCACGGTCAGCATGTAAGCATGCAGAAACAGGCGCTTGCCGCCCAGATCGCGGATTTCCTTGGTGAAATCCTCGTCGCCATACTTGCTGTCGCCAGCAATGCAATGGCCGGCATGCAAAGTGTGCACGCGAATCTGATGGGTGCGACCGGTAACCGGCTTGGCCTCGACCATGGTCGCGAAATCACCGAAGCGGCGCAGCACCTTGAACATCGTCAGGGCTTCTTTGCCTTCTTCATTGACTTCAACCATGCGCTCGCCGGAACGCAAGTTGCTCTTGAGCAATGGCGCGCTGACTTTCTTGATCGAGGTCGCCCAGTTGCCACGAACCAGCGCCATGTAGCGCTTGTCGATGCCATCACCGCGTAACTGCTCGTGCAAATGACGAAGCATGCTGCGCTTCTTGGCGATCATCAGCAGGCCGGAGGTGTCGCGATCGAGACGGTGAACCAGTTCCAGCTCCTTGGCATCCGGACGCAACTGACGAAAGGCTTCGATTACGCCGAAATTCAATCCGCTGCCGCCGTGAACCGCAATGCCGGCGGGCTTGTTGATCACGATCAGCGCTTTGTCTTCGTAGACAATCGAGGCTTCCAGGCGCTGCAAAAGGCCTTGGGCCAGAGGCACCGGCTCGTCACGCTCCGGCACACGAACTGGCGGCACACGCACGATATCGCCGGCCTGCAGCTTGTATTCGGGCTTGATCCGACCTTTGTTCACACGCACTTCGCCCTTGCGCAAAATGCGGTAAATCAAGGTCTTGGGCACGCCTTTGAGCCGGGCGAGGAGGAAATTGTCGATTCGTTGGCCGGCATACTCCGGCGAGACTTCAAGCAGTTGAACGCCTGGAGTCGAAGGGGCAGTAGTTGTCATGGCGCGGATGATAACAATTTTTATGGAATTGAAGCACTTAATCATTGCTGCTATAGTCGCGAACGCCGCCAAAAGCGGCCTGGACAGCGGCACCACGGTCAAAAACCGGCCCTGACCAACGCAATTCACCAGGACGCGAGGCCGTCCTACGGGGCTTTCGCTACGTAACGGTGGAGTTTGCAGTTGTAACAAGCGCAGGTGACATGAGGCCTGAATCACACCGCCGAGCAGAGTTTTAACTCGCCTGGCAGGCAAACATTCAAGGCCAGTTCACAAAGTGCAGTCAACTGCGAATGACCTCGAGCGAACGCTTCGGAAACACTGCCTAAATTAGCCATGATGCGTGACCTCCCCTTTCGGAGCTCACGGTAAATGCCAACCCGCTGCGGATTCTGCGCGCGGCAGCACCCGAATTATCAGGGATACGTGTAGGGTGGAGATGCACAACCGCTGGACTGTGTAGCAATAGGCTTTATCAAGACGCTTCATCTCGTCCACAGCCGCTGGTTGATTCCTCCTCCTGACTGAGTGCTTAAGTAGCCACAGCAAGCAGGACGCGTACGTCGCGGTATCGGCCCAATTGGTCGCACATCGCTGGACACGGGAATGGCCAACCACTCCCGACGCACCTGACACCGACCGTGAGAAGTCGTGTGTGCCGAACGCCGTTTCCGGCAGCCCGGAAACCGACGGTACTACATGAAAAGAATGCTGATTAACGCAACTCAACCCGAAGAGTTGCGTGTTGCACTGGTAGATGGCCAGCGCCTCTACGACCTGGACATCGAATCCGGTGCACGCGAGCAGAAGAAGGCCAACATCTATAAAGGCCGCATCACTCGCATCGAACCAAGCCTTGAGGCTGCCTTTGTCGATTTCGGCTCCGAGCGCCACGGCTTCCTGCCACTCAAAGAAATCTCCCGCGAATACTTCAAGAAAGCTCCTGAAGGCCGCGTCAACATCAAGGACGTCCTGAGCGAAGGCCAGGAAGTCATCGTTCAGGTCGAAAAAGAAGAACGTGGCAACAAGGGCGCAGCCCTGACCACCTTCATCAGCCTGGCCGGTCGCTACCTCGTACTGATGCCGAACAACCCGCGTGCCGGCGGTATCTCCCGTCGCATCGAAGGCGAAGAGCGCAACGAACTGCGTGAAGCGCTGAACGGCCTGGTTGCACCAGCCGACATGGGTCTGATCGTGCGTACTGCCGGCCTGGGCCGCAGCAGCGAAGAAATGCAGTGGGACCTCGACTACCTGCTGCAACTGTGGACCGCCATCAAAGAAGCCTCGCTGGATCGCTCCGCGCCATTCCTGATCTATCAGGAAAGCAACGTGATCATCCGCGCCATCCGTGATTACCTGCGCCAGGACATCGGCGAAGTGCTGATCGACAGCGTTGAAGCCCAGGACGAAGCCCTGACGTTCATCCGCCAGGTGATGCCGCAGTACGCCAGCAAGATCAAGCTGTACGAAGACAGCGTTCCGCTGTTCAACCGCTTCCAGATCGAAAGCCAGATCGAGACCGCTTTCCAGCGCGTCGTTGAACTGCCTTCCGGCGGCTCCATCGTTATCGATCCGACCGAAGCCCTGGTGTCCATCGACATCAACTCGGCGCGCGCCACCAAAGGCAGCGACATCGAAGAAACCGCCCTGCAGACCAACCTTGAAGCCGCCGAAGAAATCGCCCGTCAGTTGCGCCTGCGCGACATCGGCGGCCTGATCGTCATCGACTTCATCGACATGACCCCTGCCAAGAACCAGCGCGCCGTGGAAGAGAAAGTCCGCGAATGCCTGGAAGCCGACCGCGCTCGCGTGCAGATCGGCCGCATCTCGCGCTTCGGCCTGCTGGAAATGTCCCGTCAGCGCCTGCGTCCATCGCTGGGCGAAAGCAGCGGCATCGTCTGCCCGCGTTGCAACGGCACCGGCATCATCCGTGACGTCGAATCGCTGTCGCTGGCGATCCTGCGCCTGATCGAAGAAGAAGCCCTGAAAGACCGCACCGCTGAAGTTCGCGCACAAGTGCCGATCCCGGTGGCCGCGTTCCTGCTCAACGAAAAACGCAACTCGATCACCAAGATCGAACTGCGCACCCGTGCCCGTATCATCATCCTGCCGAACGATCACCTCGAAACGCCGCACTTCGAAGTTCAGCGCCTGCGTGACGACAGCCCGGAAGCCGCGACCAACCAGTCCAGCTACGAAATCGCTGCTGCCGCTGCCGAAGTCGAAGAAGTCCAGCCAGCCGCTGCGACCCGCACCCTGGTTCGCCAGGAAGCCGCGGTCAAGACTGCTCCGGCACGCGCCAATGCTCCGGTTCCGACCGAAGCTGCCGCCCCTGCCGCACCAGCGCCTGCGCCAGTTGCCGTACCAGAGCCTAGCCTGTTCAAAGGCCTGGTGAAGTCGCTGGTCAGCCTGTTCGCTACTAAAGAAGAGCCTGCCGCTCCGGTTGTGGTTGAAAAACCGGCTACCGAACGTCCGGCCCGCAACGAAGAGCGTCGCAACGGTCGTCAGCAGAGCCGCAACCGTAACGGTCGCCGCGATGAAGAACGCAAGCCGCGCGAAGAACGTGCACCGCGTGAAGAGCGCGCCCCACGCGAGCCGCGTGAAGAGCGTCAGCCACGTGAAGCCCGTGAAGTCCGCGAGCCGCGTGAAGCCCGCACTGAAGCCCCAGCCGCCCGCGAAGAACGCGCACCACGCGCCCCTCGTGAAGAACGTGCACCGCGCGCTCCACGCGAAGACCGCAAGCCACGTGGCGAGCGTGAAGAACGCGTGCGTGAACTGCGCGAGCCTCTGGACGCCGCTCCCGTTGCTGCGGCCGCTGCCGACGTGACCGCTGAAGAGCGTCCGGCCCGTCAGCCACGTGAAGAACGCGCTCCGCGCCCACCGCGTGAAGAGCGTCAACCGCGCGCCGAACAGGCCGCTGCTGCCGTCGCTGAAGAAGAAGTGATCAGCAACGAAGAGCAACTGCCGGAAGACGGTTCGGAGAACGCCGAAGGCGATCGCCCACGTCGTCGCTCCCGCGGCCAGCGTCGTCGCAGCAACCGTCGTGAGCGTCAGCGTGATGCCAACGGCAACGTGATCGAAGGTTCGGAAGAGTCCGAGTCCGGCGAAAACGCTGAAGCGCCGGACACTGCCGATCTGGCTGCCGGCCTGGTTGTAACCGCCGCTGTCGCCAGCACTGTGATCAGCGCTCCGGCCGAAGCACAGGCTCACGAGCAAGCCGAACGCGCCACCGCCGCTACTCTGGAAACCGCTCCAGTCGAAGCACCGGTTGTTGAAGTAACGACTCCGGTAGAAGTGACTGTTGCTCCGGAAGTCGAAGTAGCACCGGTTCGCGAAGCTCAGCCGCAGTTCGAAGCTTTTGCTGAACCTGCTGCTGAACCTGCAGTAGTCGCCGAAGCGCCAGTCGTTGTTGCAGAGCCGGTTGTCGAAACCGTCGCTGAAACCGTGACCGAAACCGTGCGTGAAGTTCGCGAAGAGCAGACCGCATTCAACTGGGTTGCCGAGCCTGCCGCCGCTGAAACACCAGCGCCTGCATTCGAAGCGCCAGTGGTTGAAGAAGCCAAGGCTACCGAACCTGCTCCAGCGCCAGTCGTTGAAGCACCGGTCGTCGAAGCGCCAGTGGTTGCCGAAGCACCTGCTCCGGTCGTTGAAGCGGCTCCGGTCAGCGCTCTGGCGCCAAACGGTCGCGCGCCAAACGACCCACGTGAAGTGCGTCGTCGCAAGCGTGAAGAAGAGCGTCTGGCGAAGGAAGCCGAACTGGCCGCCGCTGCTGCTCCGGTTGTTGCCGAGCCAGTGGTTGCTGAAGTGGTCGAGGCAGCGCCTGCACTGGCTGCTGAAGAAGCCGTGGTTGAATCGGTGATCGCTGAAGCACCACGCTCCGTTCAGGACGCGGTCGAGCACAACGAAGAGGCCCAGGAAAAAGAACACGAGCCTAAACCTCTCGTCTGATTCCTTAAGCCAATAAAAAGCCCCGCCTGATGATTCAGGCGGGGCTTTTTTATGCCTTTTGATCTTGCTGTTACTTGAACACCAACGCCTCAGGCACATCGATATCCCACAACACCCCTGGATCATCCACCGCCACTTCCACCACCCTTCCCTGCTTCAACAAAGGCCTGGCCCCGCGATCACCGGACAACGCCAACAACTCCAGACCAAACGAACGACCAAACCCCACTGGATGCCCAAATTCGCCATCCTGCACCGGCACGCTCACCGCATCGTCAGCCATCGCCGCGACCACCCGCTCGATGCTCGACGGCAAGATAAACGGCATATCTCCCAACACGATCAACCAGCCATCCACATCCGGGCAAGCCGCCACACCCGCAGCAATACTGTCGCCCATGCCAGTCGATTCAATCGAAACCACATCACAGCCATAGGCCTGCGCCATGCGCATTGCCTGCGGTCGAGCCTCAGTGGTCACCAGCACGCGCTTGTCGAGGCTAGCTGGCAGGTTCACCAACACCTGCTCGATCACCGAGCGCACAGCGCCATCACGCCCGGTGCAACCGGCCAGCAATTTGTCCTTGTCCGCACCCGCCACTTGGCGAAAGCGACTGCCCTCGCCCGCCGCCAGCACAATCACACCGATGGATCGACTCATGCGCCCTCCAGTGACTTCTTCTGCTTCAATTCAACGCCGTTCTTGATCGCGACAATTTCCGCCAAAAGGGACAAAGCGATTTCCGCCGGCGAATGACTGCCGATATGCAAACCGATCGGCCCGTGCAACCGAGCGATGGCCTGTTCCGACAAACCTAGCTGAGCCAGATTCTCCCGACGCTTCTGACTATTGACCCGCGAACCCAGCGCGCCGACATAAAAGGCCGGCGAATCGAGGGCGGTCAGCAAGGCCATGTCATCCAGGCGCGGATCGTGAGTCAGCGCGACAATTGCCGTGCGCTCATCGGTCTGAATGCTCAATACCGCGTCATCCGGCATCCCTGGGACGAAACGACCGTGATGCTCTTCCCAACCGTAGACGAATTCGGTGCGCGGATCACAAATCAGCACTTCGAAATCCAGCAACCGCGCCATGTCCGCCACGTACCGCGACAGCTGTCCGGCGCCGATCAACAGCAGACGCCAGCGCGGGCCATAAATGGCGCGCAGGACCTTGCCGTCGAACACCAAAGAATCTGACTTGCTGGCACCAGTCAAAACCACTTCACCGGTTTCAATGTCCAGCTCACGGGCAACAATTTCATGGGCTTCGCAACGCGCGAGCAGTTCGGCAACCCATGATGGATCACCGACACGCTCCTCGGTCAGACGCAGCGTACCGCCGCAAGGCAGGCCAAACCGCGCCGCCTCTTCGCGGGTGACGCCGTAGGTGATCAATTGCACCGGTGGCCCATCGGTAGCGATGCGCCCGTCGTGCAGGCGGGCGATCAAGTCATCCTCGACACACCCGCCCGACACCGAGCCGATCACCACGCCATCCTCGCGCAATGCCAGCATGGCGCCGGGTGACCGGGGCGCGGTGCCCCAGGTCTGCACCACGCTGAACAGCACCACCCGCTGCCCGGCGCGGCGCCATTCGAGCACGCTGCGCAGGACGTTGAGGTCGACGCTGTCCATTACGCCTGCGCCTTCTGCCAGCCCTGCAACTGATAACGCACTGGCAGGTTGCGGATGCGTTGGCCGGTGGCCGCGAAAATCGCATTGCACAGCGCCGGCGCAATCGGCGGCACACCCGGTTCACCGACACCACCCAACGGTACGTCGCCCGGTGGCGTCACCAGATGCACCGCGACTTCCTTCGGCGCCAGCGACATGCGCGCGACCTCGTACATATGGAAGTTGTCCTGCTGCACCTTGCCGTCCTTGAAGCTGATCTCACCCAGCACCGCGTTACCAAGGCCCATGACGCAGGCGCCCTCGAACTGCGAACGGATGCGCTCAGGGTTGATCTGCGGCCCGCAATCGACGGCGATGTCAGCCTTGTGCACGATCAGCGTGCCATCGTCCTTGACCTCGACTTCGATTACCGCCGCCACATAGGTGACGAAGCTGTAGTGCACCGCCAGCCCCAGGCCACGACCCTTGGGTAACTTGCGACCCCAACCGGCAGCCTTGGCCGCGGTTTCCAGTACGGTGCGCATGCGCCCGGTGTCGATCGGATAGCGCTCAGGGGATTCGCCGTAGTTCCACTCTTCGCTCAAGGTGCGCGGATCGATCTGTCGATCCGGGCCAAGCAACTTGACCTGGTACTTGAGCGGATCAACACCGGCCTTGTGCGCCAGTTCATCGACAAAGCTCTGGATCGCGAACCCGTGGGGAATGTTCGACACCGAGCGATACCAGCCGACCCGCGTATGCACCGTGGCTTCGGGGTTTTCCAGGCGCACGTTGGGAATGGCATAGGCCATGTTGGTGAAACCCATGCCCAGTTCGAACGCCGCTTCATGGTTCATACCGGGAGCGAACAGCGCAGTGATGCTCGGCGCCACGGTGCGATGCAGCCAGCCGGACGGCATGCCGTCCTTGCCAACACCGGCCTTCAGATATTCGGCGGACACGGTGTGTAAATACGAGTTGTGGATATCGTCCTCGCGCGTCCATTGCACCCGCACAGCTTTGCCAGGGAATTCTTTGGCGAGAATCGCGGCTTCAACGACGAAGTCCGGTTTTGACTTACGACCAAAACCACCGCCCAGCAGCGTCACATTGAACGTGACGTTATCGAACGGCAGGCCGAGGCGCTCTGCGATTCGCTCGCGAGTCACCTGCGGCGCCTGACTCGGTGCCCAGGCTTCGCAGACACCGTCCTTGAAACGGGCGATGGCAACCATCGGCTCCATCGGCGCCTGCGCCAGGTGCGGCAAATAATAAGAAGCTTCGAGGGTGCTGGCGGCGCCGCTTAGAGCTTTGTCGATATCACCGGTATTGCGCACCACTTTACCGGGCTTCAGCGAAGCGGCTTCCAGCTCTTTACGATAGGCAATCGAGTCGTAACTGGCGTTCGGGCCATCGTCCCACTCGATTTTCAGCGCTTCGCGGCCCTTGATGGCCGCCCAGGTGTTACTGGCGATAACTGCCACACCGCCCAATGGCTGAAACTCTGAAGGTAGCGGGCGGCTTTCGATCTGAATGACTTTAAGCACACCGGGGACTTTCAGCGCAGCGCTGTCATCGACCGATTTGACCTTGCCGCCGTAAACCGCCGGACGGGCGATGGTCGCATACAGCATGCCGTCGAAATGCACGTCGGCGCCGTAAACCGCGCGGCCATTGACGATGTCGTCGCCGTCGATGGCTTTGGTGCCTTCCTTGCCGATGTAGCGAAACTCCGACGGCTGCTTGAGGCGCAAGCTGTCGCGCGCCGGTACTGCCAAGGCACTGGCGGCGGCGGCAAGTTCGCCATAGCCCAGCTCGCGGCCGGACGGTTTGTGCAGAACTTTGTGCAACTGTGCGTGGCACTCGCCGACCGGCACTTTCCACTGCTCAGCCGCCGCTTGCTCAAGCATGGTCCGGGCAGCGGCGCCACAGCGACGCATCGGCTCGTACCAGTGACGCATACTGCGCGAACCGTCGGTGTCCTGGTTGCCGAAGCGCACTTCATCGCCCGGCGCCTGCTGCACTTTGACCTTGGCCCAATCGGCTTCCAGCTCATCAGCGACGACCATGGTCAGGCTGGTACGCACGCCCTGGCCCATCTCGGAACGGTTGCACACCACGGTTACCGTGCCGTCAGCAGCGATGCTGACGTAGACCTTAGGATCATCGATCCAGCCGTTGGGCATGCCATCGGCGCCAAATTTCTTCGGTTTGTCTTCGGCCAACGCATCCTGCCAGCCCCAACTTGCCGCCAGCACCAGCGCGCCGGTGGCGCTGACGCCTTTGAGAAACCCACGGCGGCTGAGGTTGCTCAGGGCGAAATCATTCGGTAGGCGACTCATGCCTTGGCCTCCTTCAGATGAGTGGAAGCCTGACGGATCGCGGTTTTGATCCGGTTGTAGGTGCCGCAGCGGCAAATGTTGCCGACCATCGCTTCTTCGATCTGCTCGTCGCTAGGGTTCGGATTGGTTTTCAGTAGCGCGGTGGCAGACATGATCTGGCCACCCTGACAGAAACCGCACTGGGCCACGGCGCTGTCGAGCCAGGCCTGCTGGACGACTTGCCCGACCGGGTCAGCATGAAGGTTGTCGATGGTGGTCACGTTCTGCCCGACCACCGAGCCGATCGGCGTGATGCAGCTGCGCGCGGGCAAGCCGTCGATATGAATGGTGCAGGCGCCGCACAGGCCCATGCCGCAACCGAACTTGGTGCCGTTGTAACCGGCGACGTCACGAATTGCCCAGAGCAGCGGCATGTCTTCAGTGACATCGAGGGGATGGTCTTGACCGTTGAGTTTTAGGGTAATCATGGGCACGCCCGCATATTTTTGGAGGTTATGGGGTCGAGCAATCTGCCGCCGGAAACATCAGCGGTGGGTTCGCAGATCGACTCAGGCTAGTCAGGCTCTCTTGCGCCGACGAAAACGTCTGCACCGGGCCTTTGGTGGAGCAAATGGCTGGTATCGTTAGCTCGCTAAGTTAACCCAGCATTAACAAAAAAGCCCTGCACTTTTTATCAGTGCAGGGCTTTGGATGGCGCCTTGAAAGCTTAGCCTCAATAACGATTGGGCTCCATTTCCAGTTCGACATTGAAACGCTCGGAAATATCTTTCTGGATACGCTGCGCCAGATCGAGCAATTGCAGCCCCGTCGCCGCGCCGTAATTGACCAGCACCAGCGCCTGCAATTTATGCACGCCGGCATCGGCCTCACGGAAACCTTTCCAGCCTGCGCGCTCGATCAGCCAACCGGCGGCCAATTTCATCTGCCCATCCGGCTGCGCATAGGCCACCAGATCCGGGTGTTGAGCCTTGATCTGCTCAACCAGCGCCGCCGACACCAGCGGGTTCTTGAAGAAGCTGCCGGCATTACCGAGCACCGCCGGGTCCGGGAGTTTTTCGCTGCGGATGCTGCAAATTGCGCGGCTGACGTCAGTAGGCGTCGGTTGTTCGATGCCCTGCTCGTTCAGACGCTGACGCACCGGACCGTATTCCAGATGCAGATGTGCAGCGCGGTCGAGCTTGAAGCGCACCCGCAGAATCAACCAACGTCCCGGCTCCTGCTTGAACAGGCTGTCGCGGTAGGCGAAGTTGCATTCCTCCAGGCTGAAATCGCGCAGCTCGCCGGTCTGGCGATCCAGCGCCGTGAGCCCGGCGAATACATCCTTGATCTCGACACCGTAGGCACCGATGTTCTGCATCGGCGCAGCGCCGACGGTGCCGGGAATCAGACTGAGGTTTTCCAGCCCGGACAACCCCTGCGCCAGGGTGTGTTGCACGAACGGATGCCACGGTTCGCCGGCTTCGGCTTCGATCACCACGCGGTTGCCGTCATCACTGATCACGCGAATACCGCGAGTGGCCATGCGCAGTACCAGCGCCGGGATATCAGCGGTCAGCAGCAAGTTGCTGCCACCACCGATCACCAGCAATGGCACATCGCGGGACTCGGCATACGCCAAGGCTTCGCGTACATCATCATCGCTGTGGGCTTCGGCAAACAGTTGCGCGCGAACCTCCACACCAAAACTGTTGAACGGTTTCAGGGAAACCTGCGGTTGTACCAACAAACTCATAACCGCCCCTTCACTTCGATCAACAGTTGGTCACAGGCCGCTTCGATCAGGTCAAGGACCTGCTCGAACCCCTGATCGCCGTCGTAATACGGATCAGGTACTTCATCGACCAACCCGGCATAACGGCGCAGGAACAGATCCAGTTCGGCCTTGCCGGTGGACGGTTGCAACGCCTTGAGATTGCGCAGATTGCTGTTGTCCATGGCCAGGATCAGGTCATAACTGGCGAAGTCGGCACGGCTGACCTGCTGCGCGCGTTGCGCCGACAGGTCATAACCGCGCACTTTGGCTGCGGCCTGGCTGCGTTTGTCCGGCGGATTGCCGACGTGCCAGTCACCCGTGCCGGCGGAGGCCACTTCGACCTGATCCGCCAGCCCCGCTTCACGCAGTTTTTGGCGCAACACGCCTTCCGCTGTGGGTGACCGGCAGATGTTGCCCAGGCACACAAACAAAACGCGCATCAGGCCTCCAGCAGGCGACGAACGCGTTCGAGGTCTTCGACGGTGTCGACACCGGTTGGCGGTGCGATCAGCGCGTCGGCGACATGAATCCGCACGCCGTGCCACAGGGCACGCAGTTGCTCCAGGGATTCAGTGTTTTCCAGCCAGCAAGGGCCCCAGCTCACGAAATCCTGGAGGAAACCGGCGCGGTAGGCATAAATGCCGATGTGGCGACGATAAGGCACGCCTTCTGGCAATTGCTCGCGATTCTTGGCGAACGCATCGCGCGCCCACGGCAAGGTTGCACGGCTGAAGGTCAGCGCCAGACCATTAACGTCGCTGACAACTTTGACCACGTTCGGATTGAACAGGGTTTCCACGTCTTCGATCGGCTCGGCCAGGGTGGCCATGCGCGCTTCGGTGTGGGCGGCAAGGTTGGCGGCGACCTGATCGATCACGCTCGGCGGGATCAACGGCTCGTCGCCCTGCACGTTGACCACGATCGCGTTGGCCTCAAGGCCCAGTTTCGCCGCGACTTCGGCCAGACGGTCGGTGCCGGAATTGTGGTCTTCACGGGTCAGCACCACTTCGGCACCAAAGCCCTTGCAGGCCTCGACGATACGCGCATCGTCGGTCGCGACGACTACACGGCTGGCGCTGCTTTTGCTCGCCTGTTCCCAGACGTGCTGGATCATCGGCTTGCCGGCAATCAACAGCAGCGGTTTACCCGGCAGCCGAGTGGAGGCGTACCGCGACGGGATGACAACGGTGAAGGCTGTGGTCATTTATCCAGGCGCTCGTCGGTGGTCAGGGTGCGGGCTTCAGTTTCGAGCATCACCGGGATGCCGTCGCGGATCGGATATGCCAGACCGGCGCCCTTACTGATCAGCTCGGTCTTGTCGGCGCTGAGCTTGAGCGGGCCTTTGCAGATAGGGCACGCGAGGATATCGAGCAATTTGGTGTCCATGAACATTCCCTGGAATAAAGAGTTAAGGCAAAAGCCGATCCGGTAACAGACGCATCAGTTGGATGTCGAACCAAGCCACAAAGGCCGGCGACGGCACCGCATCGACCGCCATATACCACCAATCGGCAGCAGCGAAGGCACGGCACTTCACCGCGTCCTTTTCAGTCATCACCAACGGCAATGGCGGCGTGAAATTCAAGGCCTGCACGCTGTACTCGGCGTGGTCGGCAAACGCATGGGGGACTGGGCGCCAGTCTAGCGCTTCGAGGGTATTGAAGAAACGTTGCGGATTGCCAATCCCGGCGACCGCATGCACGCTTTGACCGGCAGAAAAATGATCGAGCGGCTTATGCTCGCCACTGCGCAGATTGACCAGCGCGGTGGGTTGCAGGCGGAAGGCGAACCCGTCCTCGCGATCGTCCGTCGCGCCGTTGAACAGCACGCCGTCGACGCTTTGCAAACGTTCGATCGGCTCGCGCAAAGGCCCGGCGGGCAGGCAACGCTTATTGCCCAGACCCCGGGCGGCGTCAATCAACACCAGTTCCAGATCCCGGCCCAGACGGTAATGCTGCATACCGTCGTCGGACAGGATCAGGTCCAGCGGTTCGCTGGCGAGCAAGGCTTTGACCGCCGCACTGCGATCAGGATCGATCATCAGCGGCACGCCGGTGCGCTGGACGATCAGCAATGGCTCGTCGCCTGCGATGTCAGCGCTTTGCTCCGCTTCGACCCGCCACGGCAGTTGCGGCGGTTTGGCGCCATAACCACGGCTGACCACACCCACGCGCAAACCGCGGCGTCGGCAATGTTCGATCAGCCAGAGGATCATTGGCGTCTTGCCGGTGCCGCCGACAGTGATATTGCCCACCACGATCAACGGCACTGGCGGCTGATAGATTTCGCCCTCGCCATCGAGAAAGCGCTGACGCTTGCCGACGACGACGCGGCGATAGAGCATTTCCAGCGGCCGCAACAGCGTCAGGGCCGGGTGCCCCTGATACCACGCGGCGAGCAAACGATCAGACAGGCTCATCAGGATTTGGGCGCCGCCTCGACCGTGGTCATGCGCAGATGGCTGAAACCGAGCTTGCCGGCCGCGTCCATGGCGGTGATCACCGATTGATGCTGAGTCTTGCCATCAGCGCTGATCGACAACGGCATATTGGTGTCACCGTTGGATTCCTTCTGCATGGCTTCCATCAAAGTCGGCAGATCGTTTTTCGGCAGAATCTTGTTGTTCACCGAAAACACGCCCTCGGCGCTGATGGCGACGTCGATCTGCTTGACCTGCTGATCTTCGGCCGGCGAACCACTGACCGCTTCCGGCAGATCGACACGCAACTGGGTCTCGCGGGTAAACGTGGTGGTCACGACGAAAAACAGCAGCAGGATGAACACCACGTCGATCAGTGACGCGAGGTTGATGTCCACGGTTTCCCGGGGCTTGCGACGGAATTTCACGCGCGGCCCTCGGCCAGGTCGACGTCACGGTCGCCCTGCACCACTTCAACCAGTTTGATTGCTTCCTGCTCCATGCCCACCACCAACTCATCGATGCGACGCTGCAGGAAACGGTGGAAGAACACCGCCGGAATACCCACCATCAGGCCTGCCGCAGTGGTGATCAGCGCTTTGGAAATACCGCCGGCCAGCACTGACGCATTAGTGGTCATGCCTGAACCGGTAAAAGCACTGAAAATATCGATCATGCCCAACACTGTACCCAACAGCCCCAACAACGGCGCCATGGCAGCGATGGTGCCGAGTGCATTGACGTAGCGCTCGAGTTCGTGGATCACCCGGCCTGCGGCTTCTTCGATGCACTCTTTCATGATCTCGCGACCATGCTTGGAGTTGGCCAGGCCCGCCGCGAGGATTTCACCCAGCGGCGAATTGGCGCGCAATTCCTTGAGTTTTTCTTTATTGAGCTGTTTGTCCTTGATCCAGACCCAGACCTGGCCCAGCAAATGCTCGGGGGTAACGCGGCTGGCGCGCAGGGTCCACAGGCGCTCGGCGACAATCGCCATGGCCGCGATGGAACTCAGAATGATCGGCAACATCATCCAGCCGCCGGATTTGACCAATTCCCACACAGTGACAGTCCCCTCGAAAAAGTGCGCCACTTTACCATACCGGTTCGCGATTAAGACCCGCCGCTCCGACGACCGTGATGCCGCATTCGTGCGCCCCCCGATCAACGGGCAAAAGCGGGCGGATCACGCCAGAAGCGTCGGTGTTGGCGCATTGTCCTGGGCGGTTTGAAGGTACCGAGTTGCAGATGGATGGCGCCATGCACGGCGCTGTCGTAGATGCGCAGACCCTGTTTGCGATAGCGGGCGAGCACGGTGGGGTGCGGATGCCCGAAGGAATTGCTGTGGCCTCGAGAAATCAGCACAGCGTCGGGGTTCAAGGCTTTGAGCAAGGCCATTGAAGAGGAACTACGACTGCCGTGGTGCGGCGCTTGCAGCCATTGCGTAGGCACCGCCAATGGACTTTCCAGCAAGACGCGCTCGGCATGGGTGTCGATATCACCGGTCAACAGCAGGCGCTCACCATTAGCCTCGATCTGCAATACGCAGGAGCGCTGATTACTGTCGTGGGCATCCGACCATTGCCAGGGCTGAAAACTGACGCCATCCCAGTGCCACTGGCGTGCGCTTTCGCAGGCTTCGGCATTCAATTCGGCGGGCAATCCCGGTGGGTCACCACTGATGACTCGATCCACCTTCAAGCTGCGCGCCACTGCCAGGGCCCCACCGGCATGATCCGCATCGGCGTGGCTGAGCAGCATCAAATCAAGTTTCTCGACCCTCAATTTGCGCAAGGCCGGCAGCACAACACGCTCACCGAGATCGAAATCACCGAAACGCGGCCCGGCGTCGTAGAGCAAGGTGTGATGCCGGGTGCGGATCAGAATCGCCAGCCCCTGACCAACATCGAGCTGCCAGATATCGGCCAATCCTGCGTCCAGCCGCTCTCTTGGCGGTACCACAAGGACCAGCAGCAAGGGCCAACCCAGCGGACGCAGCGGTACCCCACGGGGCAATAGCAGCAGCACGGCACCGAGACTGCCGATGGCCAACGCCCACATGGGAATCGACGGCGCAATCCACGCGGGCCAGTGCCCGGCGATTACCGCCAGACCTTGAAATAGCCAGTCGATCAAACCGCCGGACAGCCACAACAGCCCCTCACCGACATACGGCACCGGCAGCAACAACGTTCCGAGCAGTGCCGGTGGCAACACCACCAGGCTGACCCAGGGCACTGCGAGCAAATTCGCCAACGGCCCACTGAGACTGATCGGCAGGTTCAGCGCCATCAGCACCGGGCACAAACCGATCGCAATCAGCCATTGCGCCAGCGTCCACGTCTGCCACCAGCGCCACGCCCCGAGGCGACCGCCAAAAGTGAAGACAAGCACCGCCACCGCCGCGAAGGACAGCCAAAAACCGGGCCGTAAACTGGCTAGCGGATCGAGCAACAGCACGCAGTTGAACGCCAACAACAGCGGCCACCACGCGCCGAGATGGCGAAAACGCAGGCGCCATAACAGCACCAGCCCGACCATCACGCAGGCCCGGCGCACTGGCACATCAAATCCGGCGAGCAGCCCGTAACCGAGCGCGGCAGCGAATGCCAGACCACAGGCCCACGACAGCCAAGGCCAACGCAACGGCCACAGCCCATATCGGGCCAACCCGGCGACCAGCAAGTACATCACCGCCGCCAACATGCCGATGTGCTGGCCGGAGATCACCAGCAAATGCACGGTGCCGGTGTCCTGCAGGATCTGCCAATCCTCGCGACTGAGCCCGGAGCCATCGCCCAGTACCAAGGCCGCCAACGCGCCTGCCCGCCCCTGGGCGTCCACCTCAAGCAAACGCTGACGAATGCTGTCGCGCCACGCCCATCGCGCTTCGCTCAGGCGCTGGCCATCCTTGATCGTGCCGGTTGCGCCGATGCGTTGCGCCAGCAACCAGGCTTCGTAATCGAAGGCATCAGCATTGAGTAAACCGCCAGGACGCTTGAGCTTGACCGCCAGGCGCCAGCGTTCGCCACTGTTGACCGGCGGCCCGGCGTACCACGCCAGACGCATCAGCGGCGGCAGTTTGCCGTGACGCGAGCGCGCATCAGCCAATTCAAAACGCACCACACCTTCGCTGATTTGCGGCAAGCCGACCACCCGCCCTTCAAGCCAGCGGGTCTCACCGTCGAGTTTGACCGGCAATCGATCATTCAATGCCCATTGCGCGCCGACACAGGCCCAAGTGAACCCAAACAGCAAAAAAGCCAATGGATAGCTGCGAAACGGCAGCAACATCAAACCGGCGATCGGCAACAACAGCAACAACCAGACCGGCGGTAACGCCGGCATAAAAACAGAGGCAAGCAGACCGACTGCCAGCGCCATCATCCCTGTGCGCATAAGCCCGTCCTTGAGAGTCCCGCTCTTAGGCATAGCGGCTCTTTCGCACGACCGTCGTCAACAATTGTCACAAAGTCTGAATGGGGGCTTCGTAGAATCCAGACATACTTGCCGCCTTAACCGACCGAGAAGCCTTATGCCCCGGCGCTTATTCAAACGTTACATGCCCGACCCGACGAGCATCAGGGAACACAAATCCTTACGCTTTCTCGGCAAGTTGCTGCATGACCCGAACCTCTGGCACCTCAATCGTCACTCGGTGGCTCGCGCGATGGCGGTCGGGCTGTTTGCTGCGTTTCTGCCGATTCCGGCGCAGATGCTGGTTGCAGCAGCGCTGGCCATCATCGTGCGTGGCAACATGCCAATCGCCGTCAGCCTGGTCTGGCTGACTAATCCGATCACCATGCCCGCGGTGTTTTTCTGCACCTATCAGGCCGGTGCGTGGTTGATGGATGTGCCGGCACGGCATCTGCCGGATGAGCTGACGTGGGAATGGATCAGCGGCGAGCTGTCGACGTTGTGGCAACCGTTTTTGCTGGGTTCGGTGGTAGTAGGGCTGGTGCTTGGTGCCCTCGCCTATTGCGCGGTGATGATGTATTGGCGCTGGTGGGTAGCGCGGCAATGGGCACGGCGCAAAAAGAAACGAATGTCGTGAATGCAAAACGGCCTCCGCAATGGGAGGCCGTTTTTTTGTGCTGCCTGGACTGACGCCATCAATCCTACAGGGATATTGTGCGCTCTTAAGTACGCATCCCGCGCCCACTCACCAGCAACCGCGCGCAACCGAAATACAGCACCACGGTCGCTACCAGCATGAAGGTGATCGCAATGCCGATGCGGATATCCGACACCCCAAGAATGCCGTAGCGAAAGGCGTTGACCATGTGCAACACCGGGTTGGCCAGCGATACGGTCTGCCAGAACGGCGGCAGCAGAGTGATCGAGTAGAACACGCCCCCCAGATAGGTCAGCGGCGTCAGCACGAACGTCGGGATGATCGAAATGTCATCGAAGTTGCGTGCAAACACGGCGTTGATGAAACCCAGCAACGAGAAGATTGTTGCCGTCAGTACCACCACCAGAATGGTCACACCCAGGTGATGCACCTGCAAATGGGTGAAGAACAGCGACAGGATGGTCACGATGACGCCGACCATCAACCCGCGCAACACGCCACCACAGGTGTAGCCGATAAGGATCGTGTGCGGCGACACCGGCGAGACCATCAACTCTTCGATGGAACGCTGGAATTTGCTGCCGAAGAAACTCGACACCACGTTGCCGTAGGAGTTGGTGATCACCGACATCATGATCAGCCCCGGCACGATGTACTCCATGTAAGTGAAGCCACCCATGTCGCCGATCTGCCGGCCGATCAGGTTGCCGAAGATCACGAAGTACAGAACCATGGTGATCGCCGGCGGCAGCAATGTCTGCGGCCAGATCCGGGTAAAGCGTTTGACCTCGCGGTAAACGATGGTTTGGAGTGCGACGAGGTTGGGACGGAATTCGGAACTCATACCGCCACCTTCGACAGATTTTTCTCCACCAGGGACACGAACAGTTCCTCGAGGCGATTGGTTTTATTACGCAGGCTCAGCACCTCGATGCTCTGCAGGGCCAGTTGGCCGAACAGCGCGGTGATGCCCATGGACTTGTCGACCTGGACTTCCAGGGTATGGCTGTCGATCAACCGGGCGGGATAGCCGATCAATTGCGGCGCGGCATTCAAGTCGTTTTTCAGGTCCAGCAGGAAGGTTTCAACGTGCAACTGGCCCAGCAGTTGTTTCATGCTGGTATTTTCGACGATCGTGCCGTGGTCGATGATGCCGATGTTGCGGCATAACTGCTCAGCCTCTTCCAGATAGTGCGTGGTGAGGATGATGGTGATGCCTTTCTGATTCAGTTCGGTGAGGAACGTCCACATCGAACGGCGCAGCTCGATGTCGACCCCGGCAGTCGGTTCGTCGAGGATCAGCAGGCGCGGTTCATGCACCAGCGCACGGGCAATCATCAAGCGACGCTTCATGCCGCCGGACAGCGAACGCGACGGCACATCACGCTTGTCCCACAGGCCGAGCTGGGTCAGGTACTGCTCGGCGCGTTCCTTGGCGATCTTCGCCGGAATGCCGTAGTAACCGGCCTGGGTCACGACGATATCGAACGTTTTTTCGAACTGGTTGAAGTTGAATTCCTGGGGCACCACGCCGATCGAGCGCTTGAGCGCTGCCGGGTTCTTGTCCAGGTCATTGCCAAAGATATTCACCGTGCCGCTGGTCTTGTTCACCAGGGTCGAGAGAATGCCGATGGTCGTGGATTTGCCGGCACCGTTGGGGCCGAGCAAGGCGAAGAAGTCACCTTCGGCGACGTCCAGATCGATACCACTCAAGGCCTGGAACCCGTTGCCGTAGGTTTTGGTTAGCTGCCGGATGGACAGAGCGGAACTCATATCTGATTTACGCACCATGGTGAAGGGAAGAAAGACATAAATAAGGGCGGGCGGCGAGGGATACAACCGCGGCGCACGAGCGCAATGGTGCTTGCCGTCGCCACACAAGTACAGTCAAGTGTGTCGATAGTAGGTATTAAGTCAACGCGGTCATGACTGCTTTCTGATACGCCGGACGCTGTTTCAGGCGCTCGTACCAGGCTTGCAGATTCGGTTGTGCCGCGCGTTCGACAGGCATCTCGAACCAGGCATAAATGAAACTGCCGAGCGGAATATCGCCCATGCCGATTTCGTTGCCGGACAAGTACGGTTGGCTGGCAAGTGCCTGATCGGCCATGCTCAGCAACTCATTACATTCTTTAATCGCCGCGTTGATGGCGGGCCAATCCTGTTTGTCCACCGGGGTACGCAACACGCCCCAGAACACTGTGCGGAACGGCCCGGCAAAACTCGAGGTGGTCCAGTCCATCCACTTGTCGGCGGTGGCCCGGGCCTGCGCATCCGCCGGATACCACGCGCTATCGGGCGCATGTTTGGCCAGCAGATAGCGGACGATGGCGTTGGATTCCCACAGCACGAAGCCGTCATCCTCAATCACCGGCACCCGACCGTTCGGGTTCATCGCGCGGTACTCGGGCGTGTCGACCACGCCGAACGCACCACCGGCATCAATCGCCTCGTAAGCCAGGCCCAATTCCTCGGCAGCCCACAGTGGCTTCCTGACATTCGATGAGTTTTTCCGTCCCCAGATCTTCAGCATGACCGCCTCTTTGCAAATGAGTGGGCAGGCAGCATACGCCGGATCAGACGAGCCTGACATCACTGTGCATGTCACCCAACAGTTGCGGCTGATGATCACCGAACAGGTGTGGATAGCACTTCTCCAGGTGTTCAAAGAAGAAGGTTTCCGGCACATCGGCGAACTGGCCGTGATCGACCAGATACTCCATCAGTTGCGCACCGTCACGGTTGAACGGGTGGAAAACGCTGTCGTTGATGCCGTCGAACTCCAGCGGTGCCACATTGAACAATTCGCAGAGTTTCTGGTTGAACGCCGGTGTTGCCTTGACCCAGCGACCATTGAGAAACAACTCGGTATAGCCATGCATGGCGAACATATCGCTTTTCAGAAGCTCAAGCAGACGCGGGGTCGACAGATGATTGCGGACATCGGCCAGACCGATGCGCGCCGGGATTCCACAATGTCGAGCACACCCGGCGAGCAGCGTGGCTTTCGGCACGCAGTAGCTTTCCCCTGTCGCCAGCGCATAGCTGCCGCGCAACGTTTGCGGATCGCGACTGAAGGTGTAAGGGTTGTAGCGCACCGCCTCACGCACCGCGTAATACAGACTGACCGCCTGCGCGAGTGGATCGCGGCTGGCACCACGATGCATTTCGGCGAACTCCACCACCGCCGGGTGGTCACTATCGATGAAGCGGCCGGGACTCAGATACTCGTGCATGACGACAGATCTCCTGGGTGAGCCCCGAGTCTAGCGACAGCTCAAGCACAGAGATAACGACGTTTCGGCCAAACTTGGACGCAAAGACGCGGGACTGGCGAACGATTTCCCACACGCGTTGCCCACCGAACCTACGAAAACCGTCCGGGGTTTCCCACGATTTCAATCACCTTGCTCTGACCACCCGCTTTTGCAGATGCCGTCTAAGCTCTGGAGGGTCGATTTGCCTTGGTTCACGGAGGACTGAAATATGCTGTTGTTGTGGATACTGGTTTTGATCGTTGGCGTGGCGTATCTCGCCCACCGGCGCATCGCCCCGCTGCCCGCGTTGGGCATCGTTGCCGTCTACCTGCTGGCAATGGGGATTTTCAGTCACGCGCCGGGCTGGCTGCTGCTGGTGTTCTGGGTCGTCCTGGCGGTGGTTGCCGCGCCGCTGCTGCTGCCCGACCTGCGTCGCAAACACTTCACTGCGCCGCTGTTCAACTGGTTCCAGAAAACCCTGCCACCGATGTCGCAGACCGAACGCGACGCGATCGATGCCGGCACGGTCTGGTGGGACGGTGAACTGTTCAGCGGCCGTCCGGACTGGGACAAACTGCTGTCCTATCCCAAGGTGCAATTGAGCGAAGAAGAGCAGGCCTTTATCGACGGCCCGACCGAAGAACTCTGTGCGATGGTCACTGACTGGCAGATCGGCCAGTCGATGGATCTGCCCCCAGAAGCGTGGACGCACATCAAGGAACACGGCTTCTTCGCCCTGATCATTCCCAAGGAATTCGGCGGTAAAGGCTTCTCCGCCTACGCTCACTCCCAAGTAGCGATGAAACTCGCCACCCGCAGCGGCGATCTCGCGTCCACGGTCATGGTGCCCAACTCGCTAGGCCCAGCCGAATTGCTGCTGCATTACGGCACTGACGAGCAACGCAATCACTATCTGCCGCGGCTCGCCCGTGGCGATGACATCCCGTGCTTCGCCCTCACCGGCCCGCTCGCTGGTTCGGACGCCGGCGCAATGCCCGACACCGGGATCATCTGCAAAGGTCAGTGGGAGGGTCAGGAAGTCCTTGGCCTGCGCCTGAACTGGGAAAAGCGCTACATCACCCTCGGCCCGGTGGCCACTCTGCTCGGCCTGGCCTTCAAAGCGTATGACCCGGATCACCTGCTGGGTGACAAGGAAGACCTCGGCATCAGCCTGGCGCTGATTCCGACCGATACTGCGGGCGTAGAAATCGGCCGTCGGCACCTGCCGCTGGGCGCTGCGTTCATGAACGGCCCGAACTCGGGCAAAGACGTGTTCATCCCGCTGGACTTCCTCATCGGTGGTCAGGAGATGCTCGGCAAAGGCTGGATGATGCTGATGAACTGCCTGTCGGTCGGGCGTTCGATCTCGCTCCCGGCCGTCGGCACCGGCGCGGCCAAGTTCACCAGTCTGGTGACCGGGCAATATGCGCAGATTCGCGAGCAGTTCAATGTGCCGCTGTCGGCCTTCGAAGGTATTCAAGAGGCGATGGCGCGTATCGGCGGCAACGCCTGGATGATGGACGCCGCACGCATGCTCACCGCCAACGCGGTGGATCTGGGCGAGAAACCGTCGGTGCTGTCGGCGATCCTCAAGTACCACCTCACCGAACGCGGTCGCGAGTGCATCAGCCACGCCATGGATGTGCACGGTGGCAAGGCGATCATCATGGGCCCGAACAACTACCTTGGGCGCAGCTGGAACGGTGCGCCGATTTTCATCACCGTGGAAGGTGCGAACATTCTGTCGCGCAACCTGATGATCTTCGGTCAGGGCGCGATTCGCTGCCATCCGTTCGTGCTCAAGGAAATGGCCCTCGCCGGTCGCGAGGACAAGGATCAGGCGCTGAAAGAGTTCGACGGCCTGCTGCTCAAACACATCGGGTTCGCCGTGAGCAATGCCGCCAGCACGCTGGTGCTGAACCTGGGTATCGGCCACTTCGAACACGCGCCGGGGGACAAAATCAGCCAAGGCTACTTCCGCGCACTCAATCGTCAGGCCGCGGCATTCGCCATGCTGGCCGACTTCAGCATGATGTTGCTGGGTGGCGAACTGAAACGTCGCGAACGCTTGTCGGCACGTCTGGGCGATGTATTGAGCAACCTGTATCTGGCCTCCGCCGCGCTCAAGCGATATCACGATCTGGATTCGCCGGCTTACATGGAGCCGCTGTTCCGCTGGGCGATGGAAGAAAGCCTCGGCCAGTCGGAACGCGCACTGGATGAACTGCTGAGAAACTTCCCGAACAAAGTCTTCGGCTGTGTATTGCGGGTCATCGTGTTCCCGTTCGGTCGTCGTCACAAAGGTCCGTCGGACAAACTCGGCGCCGAGGTCGCGGGTGTCATTGGCCGTGCCAAGGGTGATCCGGCACTGGAAGAACTGCTTGCCGGCTGCTATCGCCCGCAATCGGCAGACGATGCGGTGGGTGCGCTGCAACACGCCAGCGACTTGCTGCACACCGCGCAACCGCTGCATAAAAAACTGCACACGTCGCTGAAAAGCGGTCAGGTCAAACCGGCCGCAGGCGAACACGCTATCGATGCGGCTTTGGAGGCCGGCGTGTTGCAACCGGTGGAAGCGCAGAGCTTGCGCGATGCCGAAGCGGCGCGGCGCAAGGTGATCGACGTCGATGACTTCGACAAAGAGGAGCTGACGCTGGCTGAGGGGAAAGTCCGCTGATCCCTTCCAGCGTATAGCTGTTTATTTGTGAAAAATGGGCGCGGGCGCTTTATACTCCCGCGCCCGTTTTGCTCTTGAGGACTTATCTCGTGTCCAACGTCGTTGCCGATCATCTTGTTTTGCTCGACCACCTGCGCAGTATCCTGGTCGCCGTAGGTGAGGCCGAACAGGTTCCCGAAGAAAGCCATGCCTTGTTCCTGGAGCGCTTCGACGAACTGCTGGCGTCATTGCCGATCGATCCGATCGAAAGCCAATACCTGGGCCAGGACATCCTGACTCAAGTGATTACCCGTTACCCGCAAATTGCCCACTTGATCCCGCGGGATCTGCTGTGGTTCTTCGCCGGCGACTGCCTGCACTACCTGGCCGATGAAGAAATCGACATGTATCAGGCGCTGGAAGAACGTCGATTTGAAGCTGAACAGAACGATGAGCCGTTCGACTGGAACCAGGAAAAGCAGCTGTTGGCGATGTCCGCTCAGGACAGCAAACACTGATACTCATCGAGTAATGAAAAGGCCCGCATGACCATTCATGCGGGCCTTTTTTTGATCTTCAGCTTTTAAAGCAATCCCTCGCTCTCCGGCAGCTCGTAGGCCATCGCTGCATTACTGGTATTGCCTGCCTTTCCCGGTTTGCTCAAGGTCGGCTCTTTGTCCAGACACTCCACCAGATAATCGATAAACACCCGCAGTTTTGGCGGCAAGTAGCGCGTAGGCGAATGCAGCAGCCACAGACCACCGTGGTAGGAAGCCAGGAACGTCCAGTCCGGCAGCACCTGCACCACCAACTTTTGCTCCAGCGCATAACGCGCAGTGAAATACGGCAGGCTGCCAATGCCGATGTGCTGTAACACCGCCCCCAGGCGCACGCCGGTGTGGTTGGCGGCATATCGACCACGCACACCAACCGTCACCGCTTTGCTGCCTTTCTTGAATTTCCAGCGCGCATCACTCGGGGTTTCGCCCAGATAAATGCAGCTGTGATTGAGCAAATCTTGAGGGTGCGTCGGCGTGCCGTGTTCGGCCAGATATTGCGGAGTGGCGCAGAGCAAATGATCAATGGTCAGCAACTGCCGCCCGACCAACCCGGCTGGCGGCCGATCAGTAATTCGAATCGCCAGATCGACATGGTCGTCAATCAGATCGACTTGCCTATCCTCCAGCAGCAACTCCACATCAACCTTGGGATAACGCCGCAAAAACTCGGGCATGTGTGGATGAATGACAAAACGCCCCACCGCCTTCGGCACGCTGACCCGCACCAGGCCCTCGGCTTCATGAGTGAATTGCCCGCTGATTTCCATCACTGACTTGGCAGCGCTGACCATCTCCTGACAGCGTTTGAACACCTCTTCCCCGCCATCACTCAAGCGCAACTTGCGCGTAGTGCGCTGCAACAAGCGAGTGGCCAAGGCCTTTTCCAGTCGCGAAATACTGCGACTGATCGCCGACGGCGACGAACCCAGTTGGCGAGCCGCTTCAGAAAAGCTGCCGGTCTCCACGACCTTGACGAAAATCGCCATTTCGCCGAGCAACGGCAAGGGAAGATTGATGCTCACAGCGCACAAGTCCTTTGATGTTTGAACGGATTATCACGTTATTGCACGATTCATATAATAAAAATAGAAACTTTAATAAGGGCATGGAATATGACGCTTCGCCTCTTTTTCCATAGTGATGACCTCAAGGCCAATGTGGAAGTCCTCGACTGCACGCCCTACGAGAACGAATTTGCCGTAGTGCTGCGCGCCACTCTGTTTCACCCGCAAGGTGGCGGCCAACCCTGCGACACCGGCTGGATTGGCGAAAGCCAGGTGCTGCGCGTCGTACAGGAACCGGACCGGATCATTCATTTTGTCGACCGACCGGTAAAACTCGGCATGACCTGTATCCGGGTCGATGAACAACGCCGCTGCTTCAACACGCGCATGCATTCGGCCGGGCACCTGATCGGGCATTTCGTCCAGGCCATGGGCTGGATGCCAATCAAGGCGCACCACTGGCCGGATGAGGGCCGGGTGCAATTCAAGCCGGGCGATGCGGCTCAAGAAGTTGATGCACAAACCGTTCAACACGGCATCGGCCAATGGATCGAAGATGATCTGCCGCGCCTGACCTCGCTGCGCGAAGGCGCGCGGGAAATCGGTTTTGGTGAACTGCCGGCCTATGGCTGCGGTGGCACCCATGTACGCAGCCTGAAGGATCTGGGCACAGTCACGATCGCGTCCCTTTCGCAGAAGAAAGGCACGTTGTCCGTCCACTACAGCGTGGATTGAGCATTTCGGACGCTGCCCTGCGCAGCGTCCGGCGCCGGGGAACCGCACTCGCCGGTTCCGTTGAATATCGATAGATGGACCTAAAAAAATGATGCTAGACGTCGAGCGTCTCGATGAGACGTGCATAAAAAAACTGGCCAACGAAGAAGTCCTCGCCATCCGCGTCAAAGGCTTTTTGCCCGAGCCGCTGGCGATCCAGATTGGCGACAAGATTCTCGCTCCAGGCTTTGAGGGCTACATCAACGCACCGAGTATCGGCCGCATCGGCATGGCGTTTTACGAGGCAGAAAACCAACCGCTGTTGATCGAGGATTACTTCGAACGCGCCACCAGCAACATCGCTGAATTGCGTAATCGCTGTGCGCCCTATTCCTCGCCGGTCGACACCTTGCGCTGCATGCTCGACGAATCCTGGCCGGCCGGTGCCCATCTGGAAAACCTCTACGGTCGCAAGATGTATGTCGGCCTGTCGCGGGTGGTGAAGCCGGGCGTGTGCTTCCTTGCCCATCACGACATTTTCGCCAAGGACGCACCGGAGAGCTTTCAGGCCCGCAGCCTCGAAGCGCAATTTGCCTGCAACGTTTACTTGAACATGCCGACCGAGGGCGGCGCATTGCAAATGTGGGACGACGACATTTCTCCCGATCAGTTCGACGAAATGCGCGGCGACAGTTACGGCATCGACCCCGCACTGCTTGGCCCGCCGACCCTTGAAGTGCGGCCCGAGCCCGGCGATTTCATCATGTTCAATTCGCGCTGCATGCACTCGGTGACGCCAGGTGTGGCGGATCCGCGCTTGAGCCTTTCCTTCTTTGTCGGCTATCGCGGCAATGCTTCACCCCTGACCTTCTGGAGCTGAGATGTTATCGAATTACCTGGGCGAGTTTCTGGCGCTGGCCACCATTCACTTTTTGGCTGTGGTCGCTCCTGGCCCTGACTTCGCCGTGACCATTCGCCAGAGTGTGCGTTTTGGACGAATTGTGGGTATTTGCACGGCGCTGGGCATCGGCGCGGGCATTTCCGTGCACGTGCTCTACACCCTGCTTGGCGTCGGCGCCTTGATGCATACAACGCCGTGGTTGTTGACTGTCGCCAAGGTGATTGGTGGCGCTTACATCTTGTACCTGGGTGTCAGCCTGCTGCGCAGCAAACCGAAATCGACACTTGAAGGGGATAAAAACAAAGACGAACCGATCGTCGAGCAAACCCTGTTCAAGGCCTTCAGTACCGGTTTTCTGACCAATGCCACCAACCCCAAAGCCACACTGTTTTTCCTGGCTATCTTCACCACGATCATCAGCGCCAATACGCCGCTGCAAATCCAGGCGCTCTATGGCTTGTGGATGTGTTTTGTAAACGCGTTGTGGTTCGTGATCGTTGCGCTGTTTTTCTCCAGCAACAAAGTGCGCTTGCTGTTCATGCGCATGGGCCATTGGTTCGAGCGCACCATGGGCGTCGTGCTGATTCTGTTTGCCGGTCGATTGATGATGTCCTGGTAATTTTCCCCACAAAGCAAAAGGCCCGCCGATTTTCATCGGCGGGCCTTTTTTTTCAACTGACAGCCACGAACCTGAGCCGACTGCTATGGATGAAACGGGCAGGGAAAATACAAAAAACGCACAAACAAAAACGCCGCTCATGAATGAGCGGCGTTTTTGTGAAATTGGAGCGGGAAACGAGACTCGAACTCGCGACCCCGACCTTGGCAAGGTCGTGCTCTACCAACTGAGCTATTCCCGCAAATGGCGTCCCCTAGGGGACTCGAACCCCTGTTACCGCCGTGAAAGGGCGGTGTCCTAGGCCACTAGACGAAGGGGACACGCTACCCGGAACACATGGTGTGTGTTTCGGTGTCCAGATCCGCGTCCGAAGACTTGGTTCTGGTTTCACTCAGCCCCGCCCGAAAGCAGTGCTGTTTAAAAATGGAGCGGGAAACGAGACTCGAACTCGCGACCCCGACCTTGGCAAGGTCGTGCTCTACCAACTGAGCTATTCCCGCATTGGCGTCCCCTAGGGGACTCGAACCCCTGTTACCGCCGTGAAAGGGCGGTGTCCTAGGCCACTAGACGAAGGGGACACGCTACAACATTCACTCCCTACCGCGTTTCGCTGTGTGCTTTACGCTGTAAGTGGCGCGCATTCTATGGATGGATTGGGAGGTCGTCAACCCCCTGATATAAATTTATTTAAATCAATGACTTCGACCTGCTTTAAGGGCCCCCGCAAGCTTTTCCGTCGCTTGAGGTTTGACGCCTATATTCCGACACTCGCCAAGACGCTATAGTCCGCAACACAGTGATGGCAATTTGAACATTAAGCGCCAGCATTCATATAAGCAGTGCGCGGCCGATACAGATTGAACCAACCGATCCAACTCGTCGAGCGGCGCTAGGCGCACAAATGCCCAGCCACTACACTCGCATGCGAATCCTATAAAGAGGTCTTACCGGTGACACCACTCATGATCACCCTGCTTGTCATAGCCGGGATCGCAATTCTGATCGCCATTGGCTACATGAACCATGTGGTGGAAAACAACAAGGTAGAGAAGATCCGTACCAAGGTCGAACTCAACGACCGCCTGAGCCGCTGCGGCGAACTGACCGAGACCTTCCCCGGCCAGTTCATGACCCCGGCACTCAAGCTGCTGCTGACCCGACTGGAACTGAACGTCTGCCAGCGTCTGCTGAACCTGGAAAAAACCAGCGCTACAACCAAAGCACGCATCACCGAACTCAACGCGCTGGTGGCCCAGGGCGAATCGATCCCGGTCAACAATCCGCCGGCGCCGATCCTGACCGAAGCCAAAGCCAAAGATGTACGCTTCCTGCTCGAAGCCCTCCACGGCCAGATCACCCGCGCCGCGCACGACGGCTTCCTGCCGCCGAACGAAGCCAAACACTGGGTGCGTGAAGTCCGCCACATTCTGGTCCTGCTGCACATCGAGTTCTTCAACAACCTCGGCCAGCAGTCCCTGCAACAAAACCAGCCCGGCCAGGCCCGCCTCGCCTTCGAACGCGGCGTGCAATACCTGCGCAAACAGCAGGACCCGCAAATCTACTCCGAACAACTTCAATACCTGGAAAAACTGCTGGCCCGCGCCAACGCCCAGGTCATGGACAAAATTGCACCGGTTGAAGGCGAAGAAAACCAACTGACTGCAGGGCTCAAAGATGTTGAAGCCGATGCAGACTGGAAGAAGAAAGCGATCTACGACTGATCAAAGATGCTGAAAGAGAAGCCACCGAGAGGTGGCTTTTTTGTGGCTCTTGATTGGGGAAGACTGAAAGAGATGGGTTGTTTGATAAACCGCGTTCGCGAGCAGGCTGGCTCCTACAGTTTCAATTTGTGTGCGCCCCATGCGGCAAAGCCGCCCCACTCAACACAATGAGCGTTAGCTCGAGTGCAGCTTTTGATCTTAAAGCCCGTCGGAAGGCTGAGTGGAGGGATTGATCCGGGGGGTGGGAGCGCAGCGACCGTTTGGCGAAGCCAAACACATCGAGAGGAGGTGCAGCGCAGCAAACCGGAGGCGATGCGCCCGGATCAATCCCGTAGCGAAGGAACCCGAGCCACAGCGAGGGCCGAACGTCAGGGTAAAGCCTTTTGGGTTACCTTTTCGGCGTTTGGAAAAGGTGACCCGCCGTAAGGGCGGAACCGTAATCCGCAACACCACAAAAAACGGATATTCACAAAAAACCATGAACCTGGTCGGCCCTAAGGCCGCCAAGGCTCAAAGCCGAAAATGCCCAACCATCCCCCGCAACTCCCCCCCCAACTGCGCCAGCTCAATACTCGAAGCCGCATTCCCGCGCATCGCAATCGAAGACTGATCCGCACTCGCGCGAATACTCGTCACACTGCGATTAATCTCCTCGGCCACCGAACTCTGCTCCTCGGCAGCCGCCGCAATCTGCTGATTCATCTGCTGAATCAACGAAACCGCCGCCGCAATACTCCCCAACGCACTTTCCGTCTGCAACGCATCACTCACCGCCAACTTCACCAACTCACCACTGCTCTGAATCTGCTGCACCGACGAATGCGCCGCGGAGCGCAACGCACTGACCAACCGCTCGATCTCCTCGGTCGATTGCTGCGTGCGTCTGGCCAGCGCACGAACCTCATCCGCCACCACCGCAAAGCCCCTGCCCTGCTCCCCTGCCCGCGCCGCCTCGATCGCCGCATTCAACGCCAACAGATTGGTCTGCTCTGCCACGCTTTTGATCACCTCCAGCACCGTACCGATATTCTGGATTTCAGCACTGAGGCTCTCGATGCTGGAACTGGCCGACGTCGCCGAATCCGCCAGCTGTTCGATCCGTGCCATGCTCTGGCGCACCACCTGCTGACCGCTCTCGACCTTGTCGTCCGCAGTCTGCGCCGCCAACGCCGCCTCTTCAGCGTTGCGCGCAACATCGTGGACGGTGGCGGTCATCTGATTCATCGCCGTGGCCACCTGCTCGGTTTCCTCCTTCTGACTGCTGACCTCAAGATTGGTCTGTTCGGTCACTGCCGACAGTGATTGCGCAGAACTGGCCAGTTGCTCGATACCGGCCTGCAAGCCGCTGACAATAGTGCTGAGGCCTGCGCCCATCTGCTGCATCGCCAACATCAACTGGCCAATCTCGTCACGCCGGGTCACCTCGACAGTCGCGCTCAGATCCCCGGCCGCAATCCGCTGCGCAACAGTGATCACACTGCGTAACGGTGCGACGATCAGTCGAGTAATCACCCACGCCGCAATCAACCCGACCAGCAGTGCCAGCGCCGAAGAGCCCACAATCAACACCGAATTCTTTTTCAGTTCCGCCTGCATGGCTGCGTCTTCGGCAACGTAAGCCTGATCCACCCTTTTCACCACTTGCGCAGCACGCTGGTGCAATTGTTCGTACACCGTCTTTTCCTGATCCAGCAACCCGGTGTACTCGGCCAGTTTGTCGTTGAAGCCGGCGATATGCCCGGAGACCTCATTAAGCACCGTCAGATAACCCTCATCCTTGACCATGGATTTCAACTCTTCGGCTTGAGTCTGTGCCTGGGCGGCCTGTTCGATATTGCCCTTGCCCGCACTGTCGGTATCGCCCTTGCGGCTTTGATCCAGACGAATCCGCGCCTCATTCATCGCTTGCAGCATCAGCCTCGACACCTGACTGACCTGATTGGCCTGCTCGATAAACTGCGCACCGTCCTTACCCTCGCTGTCCTTCAAGGTATACGCACCGTCATCGGCCAATCCGGCCTGCAACACATCAAGGTTGTTGGCCACACTGGAGACCGACCAACTGGCCATTTCCAAAGCCAGATCCTTGGCCTGGGTCAACGAGACGAACTCATCGAACGACTTGCGATAGGCACCCAGCGATTGCTCGACATCGGTCATTACCGGCACGTTGGCCGGCGATTGCGCCTTGAGCGCGTTGGCCTGAGCCATCAAACCATCCACGCCTTCGCGCAAGGCATCGGCCGTTTTCGGGTTACCGCGCAAGGCGTATTCCTGCTCAAGCAGGCGAACCTTGAGCAGGCTGCTATTGAGCGAGGACATCTGTTTCAGCCCGTCGAAGCGCAGACTGATGGTTTGCAGGGACCAGACGCCAATGGCCGCCACCAGCGCGGTCAGCAGCAAAACCAGCACAAACCCGATACCCAGTTTTTTCGCCATACCGAGGTTGGCAAAACGTCCTTGCACGGCTGAAATCATTGCGCGTAGTCCCCTGCCAAAGTCTGTTGACGAAGAGTCGCAATGGCCATGAACCAGCACAAGTCTCTGGCGTCGGAATAATGGCAAAAAGCTACGCCTGCGTCGTTTTCAGAACACTTGAGGTCGATCCGAACGGGTATTGCGAAAAAACTGTCGGGCACGCGGATCGCAGGCGTAAGCCACGTTGATGCGCAGCCAATCGCCGGCCTCGCCATTGGGACTGAAGGCATCAGGGGTCGACAGCAATACGCCGCAACGTTGAGCCAGCTGATACACCTGTGCCTGATCGGTCATTCGTGAACGAGCCCAGATGAACAACCCGCCAGTCGGCTTGCCGAATACTTCCCAGTCGGCGTCCTCCAGCGCCTGCAGCGCGGCGGCGCGATCGGCATTCAGGCGCTGCCGCTGACGATTTACGAGTTTGCGGTAAGCACCCGTCGCCAACAGGCTGGTCAACACCGCCTCGCAAAACCTCGAGCCTCCCAGGCCACTGATCATCTTCACCTGAGCCAGCCGCTCAATCAGCTTACTGTCGGCCTTCACAAAACCGACCCGCAACGAACTACTCAGTGTCTTGGAAAAACTGCCCACATAGATGACACGCCCATCGTCATCCAGTGCGGCCAGACGCGCACCGTTACCCGTGTGCAAGTCAGCGTAGACATCGTCTTCGATCAGGCGCACATCGTAGAGTTTGCTCAGTTGCATGACCCGCTGAGCCACCGCCGGCGTCAGGCAACTGCCGGTGGGATTGTGATGATGGCTGTTGATGAAGAATGCGCCGGGCTGAAACTGTTGCAGCAAAACCTCGAGCGCCTCGAGATCCGGCCCGCTGGGCGTACGACGCACTTCGAGCATGCGCACGCCATGCAGGCGCAAAAGGTCGAACAGCGGCGCATAACCGGGCGTCTCGACCACCACGCAGTCGCCGGCCTTGAACAACGTACGGACGATCAGATCCAGCGCGTGGCTGGCACCACATGTGCTCAACAACTGCGTGCTGCGGGCCTCGATACTGAATAGTTTGAGGCGTTTGACGATCTGCTCGCGCAACGCCGCGAGGCCCAGTGGCGTGCTGTAGTTGAACAGACTGGCCATGTCGGTACGCGCCACTTCACGCAATGCGTAGCTGAGATCGTCGGGCTCGCGCCAGCTCTCCGGCAAACCACCACCGCCGAGTTTCAATCCGCTTGTTGCGCCGCACACCGCATCGCACCAGGCATGTCGCCCCTCGATTGACAGCAACTCGTCCTCCGCGCCCTCCCTGGAAGGCGACGCTGCCACGATAAAACCAGCACCCTGACGCGTGCTCAGAACGCCCTGCGACACCAACCGCTCACAAGCCTCGACAACACACGACTGGCTGAGCAGATTGCCCCGGGCGATCTGCCGAACGGAGGGCAAACGGGTGGCCGGTGGTACTCCGCTTTGCAGTATCCAGTCAGTCAGTCCGTCAACAATCTGCTGCACGACCGGCACCATTGCCTGTCGATCAATTCTCAATTCCATGAGCAAGCAAACTCCTGTCCGTTTTGCTGGCGGCAGTAAATCACAGCCACGTCGCACAGGCTGTGCGACAACGCCGCCAAAAGCGACCGATCTAATCCTTTGATACACATTGTTTAGCCGTTTAAGGGAACTGAAAGCGGCGCAAAAAAAAGCCCGCACGAATGCGGGCTTTGTTCAGCAGCAACCTTTCAGAACGCGGTCACGCCGCCATCCACGGCCAGCGAATGTCCGGTGGTGAATGCCGCGCCGTCGCTGCACAGGTACAACACTGCACTGGCAATTTCCTCGACCTTGCCGATGCGGCCTACCGGGTGCATCGCGTTGGCGAACTCGCCCTTCTTCGGATCGGCCTCGTAGGCACGGCGGAACATGTCAGTGTCGATTACCGCCGGGCACACCGCATTGACGCGGATTTTCTTTTTCGCGTACTCGATGGCGGCCGACTTGGTCAGACCGATCACCGCGTGTTTCGACGCCGCGTAAATACTCATCTTCGGCGCCGCCCCGAGCCCCGCCACCGATGCGGTGTTGACGATCGCCCCGCCGCCCTGCGCCAGCAACAGCGGCAATTGATACTTCATGCACAGCCAGACGCCTTTGACGTTGACGCCCATGATGGCGTCGAACTCATCCATCGAGCTTTCGGCCAGTTTGCCCTTCTCGATTTCGATCCCGGCATTATTGAAGGCATAGTCGAGACGGCCGTAGGTATTGATCACCTCGTCCATCAGATTTTTTACTTCGCTTTCGACGGTAACGTTGCAACGCACGAAAGTCGCTTCGCCACCGGCTGTACGAATCAGCGCCACCGTGCCCTCGCCCCCGGCCGCGTCCAGATCGGCCACCACCACTTTCAAGCCTTCGGCGGCGAATGCCTGGGCGGTTGCTCGGCCGATGCCGTTGGCGGCTCCGGTGACTACAGCAACCTGACCGGAAAACGTCATGCTCATTGTTATGTCCTCGAAGGGAATGATGCAGGGAGAGAGTTGGAGATTTGCAGCATAGCCATTGGGGGTGGACGGACGTCAGCACTATCAGAAGGCTGTTTATGCCCCCATGCGCCGCAGTGATAGAACCCCACCAATAACTATCACTGCACTGGATTGGAATGCATTCGCCGCATCAGCCAACCTTGCGACATCGCCGCTGAAGGTCTATCAACAAGGCTTCATTCAGCTCGAGTGCCTGCCATGACCAACCAGACCAATCGCCAGTTCCTGCTCGCCAAACGCCCGGTGGGCGCAGCGACTCGCGAGACTTTCACTTATCAGGAAGTACCGGTGGGCGAACCGGCGGCGGGACAGATACTGGTGAAGAACGAATACCTGTCCCTCGACCCGGCCATGCGTGGCTGGATGAATGAAGGCAAGTCCTATATCCCGCCGGTCGGCATCGGTGAAGTCATGCGCGCCTTGGGCGTCGGCAAAGTCATCGCTTCGAACAATCCGGGGTTCGCGGTCGGGGACTACGTCAACGGCGCGATCGGCGTGCAGGATTATTTCCTCGGCGAGCCGCGAGGTTTCTACAAGGTCGATCCGAAACTGGCGCCGTTGCCGGTGTATTTGTCCGCGCTGGGCATGACCGGCATGACCGCGTACTTCGCCTTACTCGACGTCGGTGCACCGAAGGCTGGTGACACCGTGGTGCTTTCCGGCGCGGCCGGTGCGGTGGGCAGCATCGCCGGGCAGATCGCCAAGATCAAAGGCTGCCGGGTGATCGGTATTGCCGGCGGTGCCGACAAGAGCAAATACCTGATAGATGAACTGGGCTTTGACGGCGCCATCGACTACAAAAACGAAGACGTGCTGGCCGGGCTCAAGCGTGAATGTCCGAAAGGTGTGGACGTGTATTTCGATAACGTCGGCGGCGACATTCTCGATGCGGTGCTGAGTCGCCTGGCCCCGAAAGCGCGGGTGGTGATCTGCGGCGCCATCAGCCAGTACAACAATAAAGAGGCGGTAAAAGGCCCGGCCAACTATTTGTCGTTGTTGGTCAATCGTGCGCGCATGGAAGGTTTTGTGGTGATGGACTATGCGGCGCAGTACGCGAGTGCCGCGCAGGAAATGGCCGGGTGGATGGCCAAGGGGCAGCTCAAGAGCAAGGAAGACATCGTCGAAGGACTGGAGACATTCCCGGAGACGCTGATGAAACTGTTCAGCGGTGAGAACTTTGGCAAGTTGGTGTTGAAGGTTTAAATCCACCACAAAACAAATGTGGGAGCGAACTTGCTCGCGAATGCAGTGGATCAGCCAACATCTTCGGTGACTGAAACGCCCTCTTCGCGAGCAAGCTCGCTCCCACAGAATTTGCGGTGTTTTCTTACGCGATTTCGGCCACTACGGAGGCCAACGCCTTGGCCGGATCCGCCGCCTGGCTAATCGGGCGGCCGATCACCAGGTAATCGGAACCGGCATCCAGCGCCTGACGCGGGGTCAGAATGCGACGCTGGTCGTCCTGCGCGCTGCCCGCCGGACGAATCCCCGGGGTCACCAGTTGCAGCGACGGATGTGCGGTTTTCAGGGCCTGGGCTTCCAGTGCCGAGCACACCAGTCCGTCCATCCCGGCCTTCTCGGCCAGTGCCGCCAGACGCAATACCTGCTCCTGCGGTTCGATATCCAGACCGATACCGGCCAGATCCTCGCGCTCCATGCTGGTCAGCACCGTCACGCCGATCAACAGCGGTTGTGGGCCACTGCGCTTGTCCAGCTCTTCACGGCAGGCTGCCATCATGCGCATGCCACCGGAGCAATGCACGTTGACCATCCACACACCCATCTCGGCAGCGGCTTTGACGGCCATCGCCGTGGTGTTCGGGATGTCGTGGAATTTCAGGTCAAGAAACACTTCAAAACCCTTGTCACGCAGGGTGCCGACGATTTCCGCGGCGCAACTGGTGAACAATTCCTTGCCCACTTTGACCCGGCACAGTTTCGGGTCCAACTGGTCGGCCAGCTTCAGTGCGGCGTCACGGGTGGGGAAATCCAGGGCGACGATGATAGGAGTCTGGCAGACGGACATGGATGGGCTCTCAGGCAGGTCGAAATCGGCGCGCATTGTAGCGGAACCGGCGGCGGCGCGGCACCCGATGATCGGTAATTCGTCGCGCCAACCGTGATCAGCATAGCGCTCGCTGCTATTGTGTCGACTCCGATACACAACCGACACGCCACCAACAAGCACCCGCGCTAGCCTCGCCAGCCGCAACACGTCCTTACATCAGCACTTCCCGCCCCACGGCCGGACGCCTATGCTGAAACCACCACCTCGCAGCCCATCTTTGTGGTTGGCGGCCTACTGGCAGATAAACAGCCCCATGCACAACAACCAAACCACCGTGAATGATGAGCAAAAAGACGACAAGCGCTGGAGCATCCGGGCCCTGATCGTCGACGATGACGTGCCGATCCGCGAGTTAATGATCGACTACCTCGCCCGTTTCAACATTCACGCCAGCGGCGTCACCGACGGCGCGGCGATGCGCCAGGCGATGCAGGCCGAACATTTTGATGTGGTGGTGCTGGATCTGATGCTGCCAGGCGAAGACGGCTTGTCGCTGTGCCGCTGGCTGCGCGCCGAATCGGACATCCCGATCCTGATGCTCACCGCCCGCTGCGAGCCCACTGACCGCATCATCGGCCTGGAACTGGGCGCTGATGACTACATGGCCAAACCGTTTGAACCGCGCGAACTGGTGGCGCGGATCCAGACCATTCTGCGCCGCGTACGCGATGATCGCACCGAACAGCGGGCGAACATTCGCTTCGACAACTGGCGCCTGAACAGCGTCCTGCGCCAACTGATCGCCGACAACGGCCTTGTGGTGCCCCTGTCCAACGCCGAATTCCGTTTGCTTTGGGTTTTCATCGAACGCCCGCGCCGAGTGCTCAGCCGCGAACAATTGCTCGACGCCGCCCGCGGGCGCTCGATCGAAGCGTTCGACCGCAGTATCGACCTGCTGGTCTCGCGCCTGCGGCAAAAACTCGGCGACGATCCAAAAGCCCCGCAGTTGATCAAGACCGTTCGCGGTGAGGGCTACCTGTTCGACGCCAGGGACATCGGCTGATGCGGGCGCGCTTCGACACGCTGTTCGGCCGCCTGTTTGGCATGCTGTTCGCGGCGATCGTCCTGGCGCACCTGTTGGCGTTTACCTGGTTTCGCCTCTACGGCCCGCCACCGCCTCCGCCGCCACCGGAGTTTTCCCAGAACGCCGAGGGGCAACGTCCGCCCCAGGATCCGCGATACCCGCCACGCCCGCCTCGCCCGTGGTTTGGTGGGCCGATCGTGCCGCTGACGTTTCAGTTTGTCTCGCTGATAATTGCCGCGTGGTACGGCGCCAAACTGCTGAGTCGGCCGATCCAGCGCCTGAGCGACGCGGCCGAACGCCTCAGCGAAGACCTCGACAGCCCACCGCTCGACGAATCCGGCCCGCGCGAAGCCAGGCAAGCGGCGCACACCTTCAACCTGATGCAGCATCGCATTCGCGAACAGGTTCAACAGCGCGCACGCATGCTCGGCGCCGTCTCCCACGATCTGCGCACACCGCTGTCACGCCTGAAACTGCGTCTGGAAAACATCAGCGACGACAAGTTGCAAAGCCAGATGCGTCAGGATCTGAACGACATGATCGGCATGCTCGACGCCACCCTCACCTACCTGCACGAACAACGTACCAGCGAAGCGCTGCAACTGATGGACGTGCAGGCGCTGGTCGAATCGTTGTGCGAAAACGCTCAGGATCAAGGCGCTGACGTGCAAGTCAGCGGCCATTGCCCACCGATGCAGGTGCAGCCGATGGCGCTGCGTTCGTGTATCAACAACCTGATGGACAATGCCCTGCGCTATGCCGGGCAGGCGCGCATCGAATTGCAGGATCAGCGCGAGCAACTGCTGATCCGCGTGATCGACCACGGGCCGGGGATTGCCGAGGACAAGCGCGAGGCGGTGTTCGAACCGTTCTATCGCCTGGAAGGTTCGCGCAACCGCAATTCCGGTGGCGTGGGCTTGGGCATGACCATCGCCCGCGAGGCAGCACAGCGTTTGGGCGGGCAATTGAACCTGGAAGAAACACCGGGTGGCGGCCTGACGGCAATCATCCGTTTGCCCCGCACCTGAGAACACATCTGTGTACCAATCGGTACAAACCCCACATACCCACGACAACTTACGCCTTGAGGCTGCATAAGCCGGTACACCCACCGGCTTTCCATTCCAGGGAGTGAGTCCGATGATCGGTAGCGTCAGCAACTACACGAGCTATACCAGCACCAGCAGCAGCACCACTACGCAAAACGCCCGCAGCCAGCAACTGCAAAAAGAACTGTTCGCCAAACTCGACAGCAACGGCGACGGCGCGGTGGATCAGGACGAACTGAACAGCGCCCTGTCTCAAAAATCCGATGACGGCCTGCTGGTCAACCTGAGCAAACAGTTCGGTGATCTGGACAGCGACGGCAGCGGTAGCCTGAGTGCCGAAGAAATGACCGCCATGGCGCCCCCACCGCCACGCGATCAAGCGCCCAACACCGACCTGGCCGACGCCCTGATCAGCGCACTCGACATCGACGGCGACGGTGCCATCAGCAGCGACGAACTGAGCACCGGCCTGACCAGCGCCGGCAGCACCGCCGACAGCAACGAAATCTTCTCGGCACTGGACAAGAACGAAGACGGCGTCGTCAGCCAAGACGAACTCACCGCCAGCCTGACCCCGCCGCCACCGCCTCCGCCACAAGTGAACAGCGATGAACTGTTCAGCCAGCTTGATGCCGACGGTGACGGCAGCGTAACCGCGACCGAACTGAGCAGCGTGTTGCAGGCCAGCGACAGCACCTCGACAGCCAGCACCGACACCAGCGCCGAGCTGCTCAAGGTTCTGGATAGCGACAGTAGCGGTGGCGTCAGCAGCGATGAGTTGAAGGCAGCTTTGCAGTTTGGACGTGAACGTCTGGATGAGGAGCAGACCGCCAGCGCTCAGACCAGCGCAGAAGCGCTGAACCGCATGATTGCGAACTTGAGCAAGCAGTACTCGTTGGATAATGCGGCGCCGGTGGGTAAGTACCTCAACGTCGCTACGTAACCCGCCTACTGTAGGAGCTGTCGAGTGGAACGAGGCTGCGATCTTTTGATTTTGCTTTTTGAATTATTAGCAAGATCAACAGATCGTGGCGTTTGGCGGTTCTTGCATGTGTGTGTGGGGGGGGGGTGGGGGCATATCCGTTGCTGCGGTAACGGCTGCTTAGGGTTCCGCCCTTACGGCGGGTCACTTTTTCCAGACGCCGAAAAAGTAACCAAAAAGGCTGCCCCCTGACGTACGGCACTTCGCCTAGGCTCAGTGTTCCCTCGCTACGGTGTCCATCCGGGGGCATCGCCTCCGGTTTGCTGCGCTGCACCTCCTCTCGATGTATGCGGCTTCGCCGCACGGCGCTGCGCGCCTACCCCCTGATGAACACCTACGCTCGGCCTGCCGATGGGCTGAAGAGCAAGATCAAGAACAAAAGCAAAGCCGAAGCCGAAGCCAAAGCCAAAGCCAAAGCCAAAGCCAAAGCCAAAGCCAAAGCCAAAGCCAAAGCCAAAGCCAAAGCCAAAGCCAAAGCCAAAGCAGATCAAAAGATCGCAGCCTTCGGCAGCTCCTACAAGGAGTGAGTACACCTACCAGAGCCTGGTCGGCTATCAGGCCGCCATCGCTGGCAAGCCAGCTCCCACAAGAAAATGAATACACCCCACACGCGGCGCATGCCGCCCCACTCAACACAATGAGCGTTAGCTCGAGTAAAGCTCTTGATCTTAAAGCGCCCGTCGGAAGGCTGAGTGGAGGGATTGATCCGGGGGTGGGAGCGCAGCGACCGTTCGACGAAGTCGAACACATCGAGAGGAGGTGCAGCGAAGCAAACCGGAGGCGATGCCCCCGGATCAATCCCGCAGCGAAGGAACCCGAGCCTAAGCGAGGGCCGTACGTCAGGGCACAGACCTTTTGGTTACTTTTGGGGCGTTTGCCAAAAGTGACCCGCCGTAAGGGCGGAACCCTAATCAGCCATTACCGCAGAAACGGATATACACCCAACCCCCACCAACAGCGAACCTAAACCCGAGCCTGACTCTTACTCCAATCCGTCAACAAACTATAAGCAACCGCCAAAAGCGTAGGCCCGATAAACAACCCGATAAACCCAAACGCAATCAACCCGCCAAACACCCCAAGCAACACAATCACCAACGGCAAATTCCCGCCACGACTGATCAGATAAGGCTTCAGCACGTTATCCACGCCACTGATGATGAACGTCCCCCAGATCCCGAGAAACACCGCCATCCCATACTCACCCTTCCACGCCAGCCAAGCCGTTGCCGGTACCCAGACCAACGGTGGCCCCATCGGAATCAGACTCAGCAGGAAAGTCACGATCCCCAACACCAATGCACCCGGCACCCCGGCAATCAAAAACCCGATCAACGCCAGAACCGCCTGTGCCGCCGCCGTGCCGATTACCCCGTTGACCACCCGCTGCACCGTACCGGCCACCAGCTCGATGTAGTACCCGGCACGATCGCCGATCAAACGCTCCAGCAGACCGTGCACGAACGCCGCCAGACGCGGCCCGTCACGATAGAAAAAGAACACAAAGACAATGCTCAACGTCAGCTCGAGAATCCCGCCGCCGATCTGCGCACTGCGCGCCAGCAACCAGTTACCGACTTGCCCCAGATAAGGCTTGATCGACACCATCAACGCCGCGCCCTGCTGATCGATGCTGTTCCAGATCCCGAGCAGCCGCCCGCCCACAAACGGCACAGCGCCCAGCCAGGCTGGCACCTCCGGCAGACCATCAACCTGCACATCCTTGATGAACGCCGTGGCATCGCGTACATGATCGGCCAGGTTGAACCCCAGCCAGACCAGCGGCACTGCCACCAGCAGCATCCAACCCAACGTCAGAATCGCGGCAGCCAGCGACTCACGACCATTGAGCAGCCGAGTCAAAAGACGCATCAGCGGCCAACTGGCAAACGCCAGCACTGCCCCCCAGAAAAGCGCCGACCAGAACGGCGCCATCACCCACAGGCTGGCGCCAAACAACACCAGCAGCAGGATCTGCACCAGCAGTCGATCGTTATTGAGCATGTAAAGTCTCGAAAAAGTCAGTCAGGCCAAGAGTAGGCGAACATGCCGCGCATGCTCGCCCGCCAGAGCTTATCGCAACAGATCAATGCGCAGGCCAACGCCGTCGACATTGCCGGTTTCCATCCGCGCCGCGCGTACGCCCTGATTGATCAGCGCCTGGCGCCAGGCCTCGGCTTTAGGGCCGGACACCGTGACTCGCTGAGTGGTATCGAGGTTCAAACCACGCGAAATCAAGCGCAGCCAGGTGTCATCCGGATCATTGACGAGTTTTGGGAAATCCAGCTCGCCGGTGCTCTTGAGTTGGCGCAACAAGGTCGCCGAAGTCGGCAGCAACTCGCCCAATGGCGCCCCCGCATCGAACTGTTCGACATGCAGATAGGCTTTGCGATTGCCGCGCGTGATGCTGTAGAGCGCCACCAGCGTGTTGTCCTTCGGTGCCGCCAACCTCAGCAACAGATAGGCCTGTTGCTCGTCGGAGCCATACAGCTTGGCATTACCGAACACCTCATTAGCCCACAGACTGCTTTCGCCACAGTCGCGCGCCTGACACCAGAACAGCAACTCGGCATCCTGCTTTTGCAGGGCCTCGCGGGCAGCGGTGAAGGCTTCGGTGGCGGAATGTTCGGGCGGCAACTCGTAAGTGACCGAGGTGGTCTGGCCACGGGCAGTGACTTGGCCGTCAAAGCGCAACTGGCCGCTGATCTTGCGAATCGAGCCCAGCGGGTAGATTCGCTCCAGCTCAACGGGCGGGCGATAGTCGACGATTTGCGCATCGGCCAGACGCGGCACGATCTGCAAATCCTGACTGCCGGGCACATCGGCGGCGAACGAAACGGAACTGAAACAGCACAGCGCCAACAGACTGAGTGACCGCATAGTCAGGCTCATCGGATCGGCATGACTTGGCTATTCGGGGGCGCAGCGGTATAGAAATCCATCGTGGTTGTCTCCCATTTCAACCCGCCCAGCCTCGACAGTTGCCCGCTGCAAGTCAAGGAATGGCGAAGAACCGATTGAAACAGTCTGCGACAAGGTCGGCACCGGCCTCGTCGTTGAGGTGCAAATGGTGCCCGCCCGGCAGCTGTTCCCTGCTAAAGGGTAGACGCTCCAGCAGCTCCGGATGTTTGGCCAGCATGCCGTCGGCCGCGACCACCAATTGCGCCGGGCAACCGATGCGCTGGACGAATGCCATCGCCTGCTCCTGAGTCAGGCGCAATGGCGAAGGCAGGGTCAGGCGATTGTCGGTGCGCCAGGTGTAACCGCCGGGCACCGGCATCAAACCGCGTTGAGCCAACAACTCTGCAGCCTCACGACTGACCGCCACCAAGCCTTTCATTCGCGCTTCGATGGCACGGTCGAGGGTGTTGTAGACCGGTTTGCGCTTCTCGCGCAGATCCAGCTGCGCTTGCAGGGCCATGCCCATGCGCTCGGCAGCGTTTTCGCCTTTGTCTGTAGGAGGAATCACCCCGTCGATCAAAGCCAGATGGCTGATACGCTCCGGCAATGAACCCGCCAGCACCAGTGAAACGATGGCGCCCATCGAATGCCCGAGCAGGCCGAACCGTTTCCAGCCCAGTTGTTCGGCAACTTGCAGCACATCATGGGCGTAGTCCCACAGCGCATAACCGGCGCCCTTCGGTCGATGCCCGGAATGCCCATGCCCAGCCATGTCCAGCGCAATAATGCGCAGGCTTTTGAGCTTGGGCGCCAGGCGCGCGAAGCTGTTGGCGTTGTCGAGCCAGCCATGCAGGGCGATCACCGGCAAGCCATCCTCAGGGCCGAACAAATGCGCTGCCAACTCGATATGCGGCAGGCTCAGGCGCACCTCTTCGACTGTCTGGCTCATGCGCAATCCTTGTCCTGACGGTTTTCCCAGCGAGTGAACAGATTCTTCAGCAGCCGCGCGGTGTCTTGCGGTCGCTCAAGGGGAAACATATGGCCACCGGGCATGCTCAGCGCCTCTCCCTGGGCAAGGCGTGAAACAAAGTGGGTGTGATGGCGCATCACCACGCGACTCTTGTGCCCACGCACCACCGCCAGCGGTACCTGCAACTGACGAGTGCGCCCCGGGCTGGTGTGCGGCACGCCGCGATAGATGCTGATCTCGGTGGCCGGATCGAAACGCAGACGCAGCTTGTCGCCGACCTTGTGCAGGCCATGTTGCAGGTAAGCGTCGAAGCATTCCGGGTCAAAGCCACGAAACAGGCTCTTTCCGGCGAAGTAACTGCGCGCGCTGTCGAGGTCGGCGAACTCTTCGCGGCGCCCGAGTGTGCGGCCGGCCGGAGTCAATCGATCGATGAAACCAAAGCGCTTGGCGGCGCGAATCACCCATTGATCCGTGCGGGTCAGCACCGGCGAATCGAGCATCACCACGCCGCGATACAACTCAGGGCAACGCAGCGCCGCGTGTAAATGCAGCACACCACCGAAGGAATGACCGACGCCCCACACCGGCTGGTCTTGCTGTTTGAGATGGTGGATCAACTCGTCAACGAGGTTGTACCAGTTGTCATCCGCCGGGAAACGCGGGTCATGGGCATGCTGCTCCAGATGCGCGACCCGATACTCGGGCGCCAGCGCCGCGAACAACTTGCCATAGGTGCCCGAAGGGAAACCGTTGGCGTGGGCGAAAAAGATCGGTTGCGACATACCGGTAAATCCATGAGCGGGAAACGTGGCGTTGATTGTCCGTAAGACCGAAGCCGGCGGCAATGACCGTAACTGCCAGGAATGATGACAGTCGCGCCATGGCTATAGCTCAGCCGTCGCCGCGAGGGTGCTGTTGTCAACTGTCAGTTCTGTCAGTTGACCCAATCCGCGTTCAGGCTGATAAGAACATCATCCTCATTAACATTGCCGGCGCCCATGACTCACGCGAATACACCTGCCATCCAAGCCTTCGACGCTCGAGGCCTGGTACTGCGCGGCGTGAATTACCATCGTCGCGATGAGATCTCGGCGCCTGAGCGTTACATCATTCACCATACGCATGACGCGGCTGGCCGCACGGTATTCAGCCGCGACCCCCGACTGTTCCGCGAGCACACATCTGAAAAGCCGGGCCCTGCGAATCAGAGCAATGTGTTCAGCCTGTCGGGAGCCTTGCTGTCGAGCGAAAATACCGACGCCGGCTGGCGCTCGAGCTTGCTCGCAGAGGACGGCGCCCATGTTGAAGGCTGGGATCAGAAGCGCAACCACAGCCGTACCCACCATGATCCTTTGCGACGACCGAGCGCCACTTTCGAGCAGTCTGCGGGCGAGCCTGAACACTGCACGGAGCGCTTCACTTACTTCGACGGAACGGCTGAAGACGACCATAACCGCCTGGGCCGATTGATTCGCCATGATGACACTGCAGGCACCCTGCACTTCCCCGAATTCAACATGAGTGGCCAGCCACTGCAACTTCATCGCGCCTTCAGCGCCGACCCCGGCTGGCCAGTGAACTGGCCGAAAATGGAAGCCGAGCGGGATGTATTTCTGGAAGCTCTCCCCGCCACGACCCATTTCAGCTACAACGCCATGAGCGAGTTGATTGGCCAGACTGATGCCATGGGTAATCGGCAAACGCTGCTGCAAGACCTGGCCGGCCAATTGAAAGAAACCCGTCTGACACTGGCTGCAAATGACGACAGCCAGATGCTGGTCAGCGATATCCGCTACAACGCCTTCGGGCTTATTGAACAGCAGCGCGCTGGAAATGACGTGATCTCCCACGCGACATTCAGCCTCGACGATGGTCGCCTGCAACATCTGACGAGTCAGACCAGCAATGGCTCGATCCTGCAGGATCTGTCCTACGCGTATGATGCGATCGGCAACATCACCCGCATCACCGATACTGCAGAAGCGGTGACCTATCACCGCAACCAGCGATCCGAGGCGATCTGCAGCTACCGTTACGACAGTCTCTCGCGCTTGATCCAAGCCAGTGGCCGGCAGATCCGTAACGCTCCCGGTGGGCCACAGTTACCCGCATTTATCTCTCCCGCCGATCCGGGACAACTGGAAAACTATACGCGTACCTACACCTATGATCCGGCCGGCAATCTGCTATTGATGGAGCACCGCGCCGCCAGTGGAAACCGCACCGAGCGCACGGTTGTGGCCAGCGCCAGCAATCGCAGCCTGCCAGCCCCTCCCGACGGCCAGTTGCCCGATGAGCAGGCGATTGCCGCCGCTTACGACGCCAATGGAAACCGCGTGTTTCTGCAACGCGGACAAGTCCTGCAGTGGAATCCACGCAATGAGTTGCAGCAGGTCGAACAGGTGGTTCGTGAGGATGAGCCGAATGATCTCGAATTTTACGTTTACGACGGCGGCGGTCAGCGCCAGCGAAAAATCCGTCAGGCTTACACTAGCGCAGTGCAACGTTTCAATGAAACCCGTTACCTGCCCGGTCTGGAAATTCGCACAGAGCCGGATCAGATAGTCCACGTCATGACGATCAAGGCCGGTCGCGCGACAGTCCAGGTGCTGCACTGGGAAAAAACTCCACCAGGCGACATGAAGCAAGATCAGCAACGCTACAGCTTCACCGATCACTTGAACTCCAGCACCGTTGAACTGGACGCACTGGCACAGATTATCTCGCGCGAAAGCTACTACCCCTTTGGCGGTACCTGTTGGTGGGCGGGCCGAAGCCTGGTCGAAGCGAACTACAAGACCCAGCGCTATTCAGGAAAAGAACGGGATGCCAGCGGACTGTATTACTACGGTTTTCGTTACTACGCGCCTTGGTTTCAACGCTGGATCAATGCAGACCCACTAGGTGCAACCGATGGCCTGAATCTGTTTGCCATGGTGCACGGCAACCCTATAGGGCATATCGACTTTCAGGGGCTGGTCACTGTAAGAGAGGGCACGGGCGCGGCGCTCGCAACCTTTGCCCGTGACAGTCTGAGTGCACTGGCCGGGGGTGCGATTAAATATTTTGCAGCAAAAGCACTGGAGGGATGGGCAAGCGACGACCCGCACACACCGCCAGACCCGAGTGTCAATCTGGGATTGACCATAGCGGGCAGCATGGCGGGTGCATTGGCCGGTGGATCCATGGGGATAGGAGCAGGCAGTCGTATTGCCAGCAGCCGTAACTACAGCCGCACCACACAGAAAGTCATGGCCGGCATCTTGGGGCTGGCGGGCGCTGCGGCGGGAGCGGCTGCCCCGCTTTATGCGTACCTGGCCGACAGGGAAGCCTTGAATCTCACAGCGATCAGTATTCTTGCCAGCGTGCCGGGGGGCATGACTAGGGAAGCAGGCCAACGCGCGCTCGCCAACGTCGGCCCCAGCGTTACGATTGCTCCTTCCGGCACCACAACGGCATGGCGCACGGCCTTCTATGGGGGTGTTCTTTTGACAGACGGTGCGCTCACGGCAGGGCTCGCGCCCGGCGTTGATTTCATGATCAGTGCTGTCGTCGAAGGTGTGGATGGCGTATCCATCACCACGATCAATTCATTGCGCGGGGGTGAGTATCGCAGTCCGGAACACTCTGAGCTTTCTCTGCCAAACGGCGCGGAATGGCTATATGGCGTAGTGACGCGTACCGCCGGCTCGACCTTGACCGCATCACTGACATTGCTCGCCGAACCTCTGACAAGCGCCATCGACAATGCCCACTTGCGCTCAGCCGTCATCACAAGCCTGGCCACTCCCACCGAGGCCCGGACATACGTGGGACAGCATGTGCAGCGTGGCGCCTTCGAGCTGGCCAGGCACGATGATGGGGACTTCACTCTGGATCGTTTCACTCCAGCGAACCGGATTTGGAGAGATGCGACACCCGCCGGTTATCACCCGGAAACACCGAACGCGGGCGACCTGCCCATGAGTGTGATCAGACGAGGTAGCGTATGACTCAACTCGAAGGTGGCGTCTGCCCCAAAGGCACCACCGCCATGGTCAATCGCGACACACAACTGGCCTTGCCTTCATCGCTGGTCAGACGGATATCCCACACGTGCGTCGTGCGGCCGATATGAATCGGCTTGGCCACCGCCGTCACCCGACCACTGCGCAAGCCGCGCAAATGGTTGGCGTTGATCTCCAGCCCCACGCAGTAAAACTTGCTCGCGTCGATGCACAAATAGCTGGCCATCGAACCGACGGTTTCCGCCAGCACCACCGATGCGCCGCCATGCAGCAATCCGTAAGGCTGGTGAGTGCGATGGTCGATGACCATGCTCGCGGTCAGCGATTCTTCATCGAACGCTTCGAAGCGGATATCCAGCACTTCGCCGATGGTGTTTTTCTGGATCGCGTTCAACTGCTCGATGTTCGGGATGGTGCGCCACAGACTCATCGCAGACTTCCTTTGTTGTTTTTAGTGGTCGCTCAATCCTGCCACAGCACTGCCTCACTGCGCTCGCTCCATTCTTCGAAGCGGGTGCCGTAGGTGTCTTCGATGACGTTGCGTTTGATTTTCAGGGTCGGCGTGAGAAAGCCGTTTTCCACCGCCCAACTGTCCTTGACCACCACTAACCGACGCAGGCGTTCGTGTTTGTCGAGCACGGCATTGACGTCTTCCAGAAGTTTTTCCAGGCTCGAATGCAGACTCGCACGCGGCTCCTCCTGATTGACGCTTGAGAGTACGCACAAGCCCAGCGGCGCACTCAGGCCATCACCGACCACGCACACCTGCTCGATTCGCGAATGCACCGCCAGACGGTTTTCGATCGGTGCCGGCGCCACGTACTTGCCTTTGCTGGTCTTGAAAATCTCCTTCAACCGCCCGGTTAATCGCAGACGTCCCTCGGCATCCTGCTCGCCCTTGTCGCCAGTACGCAGGAAGCCATCTTCTGTGAGGGTTTCAGCGGTTTTCTGCGGTTCCTTGAAATAGCCGAGCATGTTCGCCCGACTGCGCACCTGCACCTCGCCTGACTCATCGATGCGCACCTCGACATCCGGGCACGGTTTGCCGATCCAGCCCTGTTTGTACTGGCCCGGCAGGCAGATGTGCGAGTAGCCGCAACTCTCGGTCATGCCATAGACCTCCAGCACATCGAGCCCGAGCTTCTGATACCAGGTGAGCAAAGTCTGCGGCACCGGTGCTGCGCCGGACAGAGCAACGCGCAAGGCATCAAGCCCCAGGCCTGCCAGCACTTTGTGCCCTACCCGCTTGCCAATGAATGGCAGGCCGAGGAGGAAATCCAGACGCTTGGCCGGGATCTTGCTGTAGACGCCCATCTGGAATTTGGTCCAGATCCGCGGCACGCCGAACATCGCCGTCGGCCGCGCACGTTTGAGGTCAGTGATAAAAGTGTCGAGGCTTTCAGCAAAGAACACGGTCTGCCCGGTGTAGATCGAAGCCAGTTCAACGAACATGCGCTCGGCGACGTGGCACAACGGCAGGTACGACAGCAGTCGGTCACTCTCGTTGAGCCCGAACAACTGCGTGCCCCGGGTCGTCGCGAACCCGAGATTGGCAAAGCTGTGCATCACGCCTTTGGGCAGGCCAGTGGTGCCGGAGGTGTAGATGATGGTCGCCAGTTGCTCGGCGGCGGGACGCGGGTCATCCTGGATCGGTGAACTGCGCTGCAGGTCATCCCAACTGAAATCGAACTCGCCGGGCGGATGCAGCGGGAGGCTGATGGTCGGCAGATCTGCCGGCACACCTTTGGACATGCCCGGCCAGTCATCGAGTTTGCCGATGAACGCCAAGACGCTTTCCGAGTGATTGAGTACTTGAGCCACGGAGTCGGCTGTGAGGTTGGGATACAGCGGCACCGAAACGTGCCCGGCCATCCAGATCGCCAGATCGGCAATGATCCAGTGTGCGCAGTTTTTCGAGATCAGGGCGATGTGGCTGCCTTGCGGCAATTCCCGGGCACGCAGCCAGTGCGCAGCGCAGCGGGCCTGATGACCGACGTCGGCCCAGGTCAGGGTCTCGACCTGCCCACCGCCGACAGGTTGCACGAGGAAGCGCTGGCGCGGGTGCCGGCCCTCGCGTTCGTAAAACACGTCCAGCGGCAAACGGAATGCGGCAGACATGCGACTCGCTCCTGTTTTTTTGGTCTGGAGCAAGCGTAGTCAACCAAGCAAGTGCTTGGTTGGAAAATTCACACAAATAATTTCCGACGACACAGAGAACATGTGGGAGCGAGCCTGCTCGCGAATGCAGGGTGTCAGGCACATAAGTTGTGAATGACACTCCGCTTTCGCGAGCAGGCTCGCTCCCACAAAGGGATCAGCGTTATGGGTGCTTGAGGCTGTTGAGGGTCATCGAGCCGATCAGCAGTTCAGGACTCTCAAGCTCAGCCAACCCCGCCGTGCTGACCCGCTCCGGCGGATACCCGGCGCCATGTTGCAGGTAGCTCAACAGATTGCCCACCAACGGGTTGTGACTGACCAGCAGTACATTGCTCACCGACACCAGCTGATCGGTGACCTTGTCCGGATCAACTTCCGGCGTCAGCCACTCGACCGTGCGAATCTCCGGCTCGAATTTCAGCACCTCGCGGACAATCTGTGCAGTCTGCTGCGCGCGCAGATAAGGGCTGGCGTAGATTGCGGTCAATGGCTTGCCCTTCAGGTGGGCCGCACTGCGCAGGACTTCTTTGCGACCGTGCTGGGTCAGCTCGCGCTCGGAATCGGGGCGCGAGCCATAAGGCACGGCCTCGCCGTGACGCAATACCCAGAGTTTCATAGCTTGGGTTCCTCATCTCGGGCCGGATGCGGTGCTGGCGGCACGGCGTGCGGCGCTTCACCTTCCGGGGTACGCGGCGTTGGCCAGTCGGCGAACGGCCAGGGTTTCTGGTCGCTGTGGAAGCTGCCGAAGCGGCCGATCTGCGCCAGAAACTGGCTCAGGCTGTCGCCGAAATTCATCAGGCTGGCGCTCGGGGCGCCATAGATCAAACGATAGATCAGTTGCACCAGCACCACCGCGCCGAGGATGAACTGCGCCACTTGCCAGACCAGCACGTAGACGATCATCCACAACACCCGCAGAAGGATGGATTCGTACTTGGCTTCGGTTTTCGGATCGTTCATATGTCGTTCCCTGTGAATCAGTTGAAACCACTGGTGGAAATAAAGTCGACGTCGGTTTTCGGCTCGGCCCGCATCAGTAGACCAATCACCTGCTCCAGCGTGCGTCCTTCGAACAGAATGGCGTGCAGCCCGGCGACCAGCGGCATGTACACGCCAACCTCCTGGGATTTGGCTTTGAGCACCTTCAGGGTGTTCACCCCTTCGGCGACTTCACCGAGGCGCGATACCGCTTCTTCAAGGCTCAGGCCCTGACCGAGGGCGAATCCGACCTGATAGTTGCGGCTCTTGGGCGACGAGCACGTGACGATAAGATCGCCAACGCCGGCCAAGCCAAGGAAGGTCATCGGGTTGGCGCCCTGATTGACCGCAAACCGGGTCATCTCGGCCAAGGCGCGAGTGATCAGCATACTCTTGGTGTTCTCGCCCATTTCCAGCGCCACCGCCATGCCGGCGATGATCGCGTAAACGTTTTTCAAGGCCCCGCCCAGCTCGACACCGAAACGGTCGGCGCTGGCATAAACGCGGAAGGTGCGGCCATGCAGCGCCGCTTGCACCTGCTTGCACAGTTCTTCGTCCTCACTGGCAACCACCGTGGCGGTCAGCGCGTGTTCGGCGATTTCCCGCGCCAGATTCGGCCCGGACAACACGCCGATACGTGCCTGCGGGGCGATCTCTTCGAGGATCTGGCTCATCAGTTTGAAGGTGTGGGCTTCGATGCCTTTGGTCAGGCTGACCAGCATTTTGCCGCTCAGCCGCTCGGCGTGAGCCGCCAGCACCGTGCGCAACGCGCTGGACGGCAGCGCGACAAAGCACAGGTCGCAGGCGTCGAGGGTGGCTTGCAGGTCAGTGACCGCAGTCACGCCCGGCAGAATCTTGATGCCTTTGAGGTAACGCGGGTTTTCGCGATTGACCCGGATGGCCTCGGCCTGCTCCGGGTCACGCATCCACTGCAAGACTTGATGGCCGTTCTCGGCCAGAAGATTGGCCACGGCGGTACCAAAACTTCCGCCTCCCAGGACCGCAATCGGGCGCTGTTCAGTCATATGCAATCCGTTAATCCATACCAGTGGCGATGGCGGCATTATACGGGGCGACCCGGTCGCGGCCAGCCCCCACGTCAATTACCGACACTTGTAGGAAGAAGACCAATAAAACCTAGGAAAATGCCTGCAACGTGACTGGAAAAGTCGCAGCCCTCGGTTAACATGCGCGCCAATTCTTCACTCTATAGGCTGTGTCGTGTTTTCTGGCCCTTCCCCATCACGTTCCTCTCTGCTGCTGGCGCTGCTGTTCAGCCCTTTGTTGCAGGCGGACGATCTGTTCATGGACAGCGAAGCGCTGCCACAGGTGCTGACGGCCACTCGGTTGAAACAGACGCCTGCGGAAGTGCCGGGGAGCATGACCGTGCTCGACAGCGAATTGATCACCGCCAGCGGCGCCCGCGACATCAGCGAACTGCTGCGTCTGGTGCCGGGGATGATGGTCGGCAACATCAGCGGCAATCAGGCAGCGGTCAATTATCACGGCACCAACGCCAGCGAAGCACGGCGCATGCAGGTGTTGATCGATGGCCGTTCGGTGTACCGCGCAGGCCTGGCCACGGTGGACTGGAGTGATATTCCGGTGGCCATCGAGGACATCGAGCGCATCGAAGTCTTTCGTGGCCCTAACACCGTCAGCTACGGTGCCAACGCGTTGATGGCGGTGGTCAACATCATCACCCGCAACCCGGCGGACAGCCACGGCACGCGGCTGAAGATTACTCGCGGCCAGCGCGGCATCAATGACTTCTATGCCAGCCAGGGCACGGGATGGAATGGCGGCGACCTGCGGCTGTCGCTGTCCGGTCAGGAAGATGATGGGTTCGACACCGATCGAACCGGTGCCGATTACCGTGACAATCGTCGCTTGAATCGTTTCAGTCTCGCCGTCAGCCAAACCCTCAGTGACAACCAGAGTATCGACTGGCAGGTCAACGCAAAGGACGGCACCAACCAGCGGCCCTACACCTACCGCCCGGTGTTCTCGGGGATTACCGCCGCCGGGAACAATTCCGACGTGATAGCCAAGGACTACGCCGGTTCGGTGCGCTGGAACCTCGACATCAATCCCGAACACAGCCTCTATATCCAAGGCTCGGCGCAACACTGGGATCGCCAGCAAACCTGGCGCGCCTGCGACGCCGAGGTGTCGTTCAGCCCCGAGTTGACGCAACTGTGGCAAATCGACCCGAATTACACCGAACGCCTGGCACGCAATATCAACCGTTTCCTCGGCCCCGGCCCGGAATCCGGCACGCCGCAGCAAATGGCGCTGGCCAATCGTGTGCTCGATCAGTGGCGCAACGGCGCCAGTCAAACCCTGTGCGGCGATATCGATCAGAGTGCCCGCGAGTCGCGCTACGACCTCGAACTGCAAGACACCCTCAGCCTGTCCGACAGCCTGCGTCTGGTCAGCGGCATGAACTATCGTTACGACCGGGCCGATTCCGAGACCTACTTCAACGGCACGCTGGATGACACCACCTGGCGTGCATTCGGCCAATTGGAGTGGCGCGCGACTGAACACTGGTTGTTGCAGGGCGGAGCGATGTTCGAAGACACCCAACTGATCGGCAGTTCGCTGACCCCGCGCTTCGCCGTCAATTACCTGATCAATCCGCGCCACGGCCTGCGTGCGGTGTACTCGGAGGCGATCCGCTCGCCGGACATGTTCGAGAACAACGTCAACTGGAGCTATCAGGTGACCAAGCTGCGGCCTTCGGCCTACGGCCAGTCGTCGGCGCGCTATTTCGTCAAGACTCGCGGCCCTGGCGATCTCGACAAGGAACATATGCGTTCGCGCGAACTCGGCTACAACGGCTATTTCCCCGAGCAAGGCCTAGCGCTGGATGTGAAGCTGTTCTACGACGAAATCACCGGCATGATCAGTGAGCCACTGCGCAACAACCAATACATCGCCAGCAACGCCAACAGCTCACGGTTTCGCGGCAGCGAAGCACAACTCGACTGGCGCGTGAGCAGGGTCGACCGCTTGCGTTTCACTTACGCCTACGTCGACGCCGAGGCGAGCAATCCGCTGGATCAGCAATTCACCGCGAGCAACAGCGGTTCCGCCGGCTGGCTGCGCGATTGGGGGCACGGCTGGAACAGCGCCCTCTTCTATTACGGCGACAACGCCCTCAACGGCTACCGCTTCGAACGGGTCGACACGCGCATCGCCAAACGCATCGCTTTGGGCAAGGCCCAACTGCAACTGGCCGGCGTGTTGCAACAGCGGCTCGACCACGAACCGACCACGTTCGTCGACAACAACTATGACGAACGCCGCGTGATGTACTTCAGCGCCGAGTTGGAGTTCTAGGATGCGCTTCGGCCTGTCACGGAAGACGCCGACCCTTGGCCACTGGCTGGCCGTGCTGTGCCTGTTTTTGACCGCATGGCTGCATGGCGTGGCGGTGCAGGCGGCCGACATTCTATTGACCGGCGCCGAAGAAAGCCCCGGCGTGCAGGCCTTCGTTCAGGCGCTGAGTGAGTTGCGCCCGACCGATAATGTGCGTTTCCAGCCATTGGCCAGTCTGCCGGTGCCGGGCAAACTCCCCTCCAGCCTGCGCCTGATTTTGCTCGACCTGCCGAGCCTCGACTGGCGTCTGCAAGAGTCGCAAGGCCCGCCCACGCTAGTCTTGCGCATCAGCCGTTTGCAAGCCCGGCAACGTCTTGGCTCGGCACAGCCGTCGCACCTGAGCTTGCTGTGGAGCGATCCACCTCTGGGCCGGCAGTTGCAACTGATCCGGCGAATCCTGCCCCAGGCGCGACGGGTTGGCGTGTTGTTCGATCAGCACAGCGAGTTCCTCCTTAAAGAACTGCAACTGGCAGCCCGCCCCTTGGACCTGGAAATCGTCAGTCAACGCTGGGACAACACCCACGACAGCCGCCCACTGCAAGAGGTGCTGAAAAACAGCGACGTGCTGCTGGGCCTCGACGACCCGGATCTGTACAACCCGAAAACCGCGAAAAACCTGCTGCTCAGCAGTTACTCAAGGCAATTGGCGCTGGTCGGCCCCAACGCCGCGTTTGTCCGTGCTGGCAGCCTGGCGAGCACTTACAGCGACCAGAGCGACTGGCTGAGCGTGCTCGACCATTTGCTCGACCAAGCGCCTGCCAATTGGCCGAGAACGCTCTATCCCGCACACTTTAAAGTCTCAAGTAATGCGCAGGTGGCTCGTTCCTTAGGGATCGAACCGCTTGATGACGCGTCTGTCGCCAGCGCTTTGGCTGAAGGAGAACGCCGCCCATGAGTTTTCGTCGCCGTTGGGACATCAACACCCGCACCCAGATGATCAGCCTGGGCCCGGCGCTGTTGCTGACCTTAATGCTGATCAGTTTCTTCACCTTTGTACGCATTCAGGATTTGCGTCAGGAGCTGAACCACACCGGCCAACTGATCGCCAACCAACTGGCCCCCGCCACCGAATACGGAGTGATTTCCGGCAACAACGAAGTGTTGGAAAGCCTGCTCAAGGCCACGCTGGCAACGCCCAACGTGCGGTTTCTTGAGGTACAGGACAGCGCCAACCGAATTCTGGCGTACGTCGAACAACCGGCGGATGCACACCGTCGCCCGCATCAGGTCGAAGTGTTCCAGGCGCCGGTGCGGTTGCAACGAATCGCTTTGAACAATGATTTTTTTCACGACGCAAAAGCCAGCAGTGGTGCGGCCAACGAGGATTATCTGGGGCGTGTGATCGTCGGTCTGTCCAACGATGCCTTCAGTCAGCGTCAGCAGGAAATCCTGCTCAAGGCCGGGATTCTGGCGATGTTCGCCCTGCTCTTCACCTTCGTCGTGGCGCGACGCCTGGCGGGCAGTCTGTCGCAGCCGATCCGCGATATCGGCAATGCGGTCAAGGCGATTCAGGACGGCGACTTCAAAACACCGCTGCCGATTGTCGACGACACCGAACTGGGTGCCCTGTCGCAGCACATCAACAACCTCGCTCAGGCGCTGGAACAGGCCAGTCGTGAACAGCAGCAGGCCATGGCGCAATTGATCCAGACCCGCGAGGAAGCGGAAAAGGCCAACAACGCCAAATCCGATTTTCTGGCGATGATGAGCCATGAACTGCGCACGCCGATGAATGGCGTGTTGGGCATGCTGCAACTGCTTGAAACAACAGAAATGACCGAGGAGCAAATCGAATACGCCGCGCTAGCCTCGGAATCCACCGAGCACTTGCTCAAGGTGATCAACGACATCCTCGACTTTTCGCGCATCGAACGTTCCGAGCTTGAGATGGAACACATTCCGTTCAATCTCGCTGAAGTAATCGGGGCCTGCGCGCAGTCGTTCCAACACAGCGCGGTGCAGCGTGGTCTGGCGCTTGATCTGCGAATTCCCGAGGACATGCGCGGCTTGCAGGTGCAGGGCGACCCGACGCGGATTCGGCAGATTCTGGTGAACCTGGTCGGCAATGCCCTGAAGTTCACCGAACAGGGCCGGGTCAGTATCGAAGCGCAGTGGCAATCGCTGGATCACGAACTGCTGTGGTTCACCTGCTCGGTACGCGACAGTGGCATCGGCATTTCGTCCGAAAGCCTGGAGCTGATGTTCAACGCGTTCCAGCAGGCCGACAGTTCGATCTCGCGACGCTACGGCGGCACCGGTCTGGGCCTGCCGATCGCCCGCACCCTCGCCGAACGCATGGGCGGCACCTTGCGTGCGCAGAGCGAAGAAGGTCGTGGCTCGGTGTTCACCCTGGAAATTCCACTGGCCTTATATAAGCAGGCGTTACCACAACTGGCCGCACCACGGGCACTGAATGGCAACGACCATGGCGAGGGGCGCAAAGTCTTGTTGGTGGAAGATAATCCGGTCAACCAGACCGTGATTGAAGCGATGCTGCGCAGTCTGGGCTTTACTGTCAGTGTCGCCACTGATGGCGCGCAAGCGGTGCGCAGTGCCGAGAGCAGTGATTTCGAAGTGATCCTGATGGACTGTCGCCTGCCGATCATCGATGGCTACGAGGCGACCCGGCAGATTCGCTGTCTGCACGGACGCAGCGATGTGCCGATCATCGCATTGACGGCAAACGCTTTGCAGGGTGACCGGGAAACCTGCCTGTCGGCGGGCATGAACGATTATCTGGCCAAGCCGTTCAAACGCAATGACTTGCAGCAGATTCTGCAGCGATGGGTGTCGTAGTGACGGCTTTTCGACCATCTGCGACTGGCGTGAAAAGCGAAAGTGCGGCAGTCTTAGGCACCCGAACGAGCCTCAAAAGAGGCTTGAATAAAAATTTCAGTGCACAAGTGTACATTCATGTCCTTGGTGCTGTGACTTTCACCACAACGCAATAGTCTATGAGTAGGCTGCCGGTTCGAGGCATGAACGCTTCGAACGGTCGGGAAGATTTGCCCCACCTGCCGCATGGGATTATTGAGGAGCTCGCATGACCAAACAAAACGCCTTTACTCGGGAAGATCTGCTGCGCTGCAGTCGCGGTGAGCTGTTCGGCCCAGGTAACGCGCAACTGCCCGCCCCGAACATGCTGATGGTCGATCGCATCACTCTGATCAGTGAAGAAGGCGGCAAGTACGGCAAAGGTGAATTGGTCGCCGAACTGGATATCAACCCTGACCTGTGGTTCTTCGCTTGCCACTTCGAAGGCGATCCGGTGATGCCGGGCTGCCTGGGTCTGGATGCCATGTGGCAACTGGTCGGCTTCTTCCTGGGCTGGCAAGGCCTGCCGGGCCGCGGCCGTGCGCTGGGTTCGGGCGAAGTGAAGTTCTTCGGTCAGGTGCTGCCGACCGCCAAGAAAGTCACCTACAACATTCATATCAAACGCGTCCTCAAGGGCAAGCTGAACCTGGCCATCGCCGATGGTTCGGTGACTGTCGACGGTCGCGAAATCTACACCGCCGAAGGCCTTCGCGTCGGCGTGTTCACCTCCACTGACAACTTCTAAGGGTTATTCGCATGCGCCGCGTCGTTATCACTGGTCTGGGCATTGTTTCGTGCCTGGGCAATGACAAAGAGACCGTCTCCGCTAACCTGCGTGCAAGCCGCCCTGGCATCCGGTTCAACCCGGAATATGCCGAAATGGGTCTGCGTAGCCAGGTTTCCGGCTCCATCGACCTCAACCTTGAAGAGCTGATCGATCGCAAGATCTATCGCTTCGTCGGCCACGCAGCGGCTTACGCCTACCTGGCCATGAAAGACGCCATTGCTGACTCCGGCCTGACCGAAGAGCAAGTGTCCAACCCGCGTACCGGCCTGGTTGCCGGCTCCGGCGGTGCTTCCACGCTGAACCAGATGGAAGCGCTGGACATCCTGCGCGAGAAAGGCGTGAAGCGCGTCGGCCCATACCGCGTAACGCGGACCATGAGCAGCACCGTTTCCGCTTGCCTGGCCACGCCATTCAAGATCAAAGGCCTGAACTACTCCATCGCTTCTGCCTGCGCCACCAGTGCTCACTGCATCGGTACCGCCATGGAACAGATCCAGATGGGCAAGCAGGACATCGTTTTCGCCGGTGGCGGTGAAGAAGAGCACTGGAGCCAGTCGTTCCTGTTCGACGCAATGGGCGCTCTGTCCAGCAAGCGTAACGACACCCCGGAAAAAGCCTCCCGCGCCTACGACGCCGACCGTGACGGTTTCGTCATCGCTGGCGGTGGCGGCATGGTCGTGGTTGAAGAGCTGGAACACGCTCTGGCCCGTGGCGCGAAGATCTACGCCGAAATCGTTGGCTACGGCGCGACGTCCGATGGCTACGACATGGTTGCCCCGAGTGGCGAAGGCGCGATCCGCTGCATGCAGATGGCGATGTCCACCGTTGATACCCCGATCGACTACCTGAACACCCACGGCACTTCGACTCCGGTCGGCGACGTTGCGGAAATGAAAGGTGTGCGTGAAGTGTTCGGCGACAAGGCTCCAGCGATCAGCTCGACCAAGAGCCTGTCCGGTCACTCCCTGGGCGCCGCCGGCGTTCACGAAGCGATCTACTGCATGCTGATGATGGAAGGCAACTTCATTGCCGGTTCCGCCAACATCGACGAGCTGGACCCTGAAGTGGCCGATCTGCCGGTGCTGACCAAGACCCGCGAGAACGCCACCATCAACACCGTGATGAGCAACAGCTTCGGCTTCGGCGGCACCAACGCCACGCTGGTACTGAAGCGCTGGGAAGGCAAGTAATTCCCCTGGCTTGAGCCACACCTGAAAACGCCCCGACTGGTTCGGGGCGTTTTTTTGGTCTGCAGAAAACTCATGGCCGACACAAATCCCCCATGTAGGAGCTGCCGAAGGCTGCGATCTTTTGACTGTGATTTTTAAAAGACAAGATCAAAAGATCGCAGCCTTCGGCAGCTCCTACATGGGATTGTGTGAGGCTGAAAATGAAACTTCTGTCATGCAACTTACCGCCCTGCGACCGAATGTCGCGGATTTAGCGGCCTGCAGCACTGTTGCAAAAAACGCAACAACACCTTGCGCGAATCAGCCGTTTACTTAGCCTCCTAACAAATTCTATAACAGAGCCCTGCACACGCCTTGCTGCAGATAACTTGAGATTTGGAGCTAGCAGATGACTGTAAAAGTAACTGAACGCGACGATTCACACATGTCCCATGAAGGCGTAGCCGCCGGTATCCGGATCTGGGACGTGCATCAACAAGACCTGCTGGTCGGGATGTTCCATAACGAGAACGACGCCCACAACTACAAGGCCGAACTGGAACTGCAAGAACAGCAACGGGATTTATGTTCCGCCTGAAGCAACCACAGCATTGAAAACGACAAACCCCGCCATGAGCGGGGTTTGTCGTTGTTACAGCTTATCGATTTACCACATCAGATCATCAGGGATCTGGTAAGCCGCGTACGGATCGTCCTCGGTGCTGACTTCTTCGGTCTGCACGTTGAGCTGCACGATGCGTTGCGGGTCGCGCTCCTGGATCTTCAGGGCCGCATCACGCGGGATCACTTCGTAGCCGCCGGCATGATGGACGATCGCTAGCGAACCACTGCTGAGCTTGTTGCGCATCAGCGTGTTGACCGAGATACGCTTGACCTTCTTGTCGTCGACGAAGTTGTAGTAATCCTCGGTGGTCAGCTTCGGCAGACGCGAGACTTCGATCAACTGCTTGACCTGCGCGGCACGGGCCTTGGCCTCGGCTTTCTCTTTCTGCTGACGGTTGAGCTCCTGGTCGCGCTTGACCTTCTCGGCCATGGCTTCCTGGGCGGCGCGCTGCTGCGAGTCATCCAGCTCGATCTGACCTTTGTGGGCCAGACGCTGCTGTTTCTGCTTGTCCTTGCTGACCTGTTTGGCCTGCTTTTGGTTGACCAGGCCTGCTTTGAGCAACTGATCGCGAAGGGAAATACTCATGGTGCTTACTCACTTGGGCAGTTGCTCAGCCGCAGCTAGGCAAATTCTTTTCCTGACGTTTGGCTTCACCCCACAGGGCGTCCAACTCTTCGAGGGTGCAATCTTCTATGGGACGGTGGGTGTCGCGCAATGCCTGTTCGATAAATCGGAAACGTCTTTCGAACTTGCCGTTGGCGCCACGCAGTGCGGTTTCCGGGTCGACCTTCAAATGCCGGGCCAGATTGACCACGGAAAACAACAGATCGCCGATCTCGTCAGCCACCGCGACGGGATCGTTTTCAGACATGGCCTCGAGCACTTCGTCGAGCTCTTCGCGCACTTTGTCGAGCACCGGCAAGGCATCCGGCCAGTCGAAACCGACCTGCCCTGCACGCTTCTGCAATTTGGCCGAGCGCGACAATGCGGGCAACGTGGCAGGCACGTCGTCGAGCAGTGACAGTTGCTCGGGTGCGGCGGATTTCTCGGCACGTTCTTCGGCCTTGATTTCCTCCCAACGCTGCTTGACCTGCTCTTCGGTCAAACGCGGCACGTCCAGCGGCGCATACAGATCGCCGGTAGGGAAAACATGGGGATGACGGCGAATCAGCTTGCGGGTGATGCTGTCGATCACCCCGGCAAATTCGAAGCGCCCTTCTTCGCGAGCCAACTGGCTGTAATAGACGACCTGAAACAGCAGATCTCCCAACTCGCCCTGCAAGTGATCGAAGTCGCCGCGTTCGATGGCATCGGCCACTTCGTAGGCTTCTTCGAGAGTGTGCGGGACGATGGTCGCGTAGGTTTGTCTGATGTCCCACGGGCAACCGTATTGAGGATCGCGCAGGCGGCTCATAAGGTGGAGCAGGTCTTCGAGGCTGTACATAAAAATCTCACTCAACCCTTTGCGATCTTGATCGTTCCCACGCGGAGCATGGGAACGATCAACGATCAATCTTCAAGGGGTGCGGTTACGCCGCGTTTCGATGATGTTCGGCAACTGGGAAATCCGCCCCAGCAGCCGCCCCAGCGCATCCAGACCCGGGATCTCGATGGTCAGGGACATCAGCGCGGTGTTGTCTTCCTTGTTCGAGCGGGTGTTGACCGCCAGTACGTTGATCCGCTCGTTGAGCAGCACCTGCGAGACGTCACGCAGCAGACCGGAACGGTCGTAGGCGCGGATAACGATATCCACCGGATAGGTGAGCACCGGCACCGGGCCCCAGCTGACCTGAATGATCCGCTCCGGCTCGCGCCCGCCCAGTTGCAGCACCGAAGCGCAATCCTGACGGTGAATGCTCACGCCACGCCCCTGAGTGATGTAACCGACAATCGCATCGCCCGGCAGCGGCTGGCAGCAGCCCGCCATTTGCGTCATAAGGTTGCCGACGCCCTGGATCTGGATGTCGCCACGCTTGCCCGGTTTGTAACCGGTGGCTTTGCGCGGGATCAGTTCCAACTGTTCGTTGCCGCGTTCCGGCTCGACCAACTGCTGCGCGAGGTTGACCAGTTGCGCCAGACGCAGATCGCCGGCACCGAGTGCGGCAAACATGTCTTCGGCGGTTTTCATGTTGGCCTTGTCCGCCAACTTGTCGAAATCCACCGCTGGCAGACCGAGACGCGTCAGTTCGCGCTCGATCAGGGTTTTACCGGCGGCAACGTTCTGGTCACGGGCCTGCAACTTGAACCAGTGAACGATCTTCGCCCGCGCCCGCGACGTGGTGACGTAACCCAGGTTCGAGTTCAGCCAGTCACGACTTGGCGTGCCATGTTTGCTGGTGATGATCTCGACCTGCTCACCGGTCTGCAGGCTGTAGTTGAGCGGCACGATGCGCCCGTTGATCTTCGCGCCACGGCAGTTGTGACCGATTTCGGTGTGCACGCGGTAGGCGAAGTCCAGCGGGGTTGCGCCTTTGGGCAAGTCGATGGCGTGACCGTCGGGAGTGAAGATGTAAACCCGATCCGGCTCGATATCGACCCGCAACTGTTCAGCCAGGCCACCGATATCACCCAGCTCTTCATGCCACTCGAGCACCTGACGCAGCCAGGAGATTTTCTCTTCGTAGTGATTGGAGCCGGATTTGACGTCGGTGCCTTTGTAGCGCCAGTGCGCGCAAACGCCGAGTTCGGCTTCTTCGTGCATGGAATGGGTGCGAATCTGCACTTCCAGCACTTTGCCTTCCGGGCCGATCACGGCGGTGTGCAGCGAGCGATAGCCGTTCTCTTTGGGGTTGGCGATGTAGTCGTCGAACTCTTTCGGAATGTGCCGCCACAGGGTGTGGACGATGCCGAGCGCGGTGTAGCAGTCGCGCATTTCCGGCACCAGCACACGCACGGCGCGCACGTCGTAGATCTGGCTGAATTCCAGACCTTTGCGCTGCATTTTGCGCCAGATCGAATAGATGTGTTTGGCCCGACCGCTGATATCCGCGTCGACGCCGGTAGCCTGCAATTCATCCTTGAGCTGGGTCATCACATCGGCGATGAAACGCTCACGATCCAGCCGTCGCTCATGGAGCAGCTTGGCGATCTGTTTGTATTGATCAGGCTCAAGGTAGCGGAAGGACAAGTCCTCCAGTTCCCATTTGATATGACCGATGCCGAGCCGGTGCGCGAGCGGCGCATAGATGTCGAAGACTTCCCGGGCGACACGGTTACGTTTTTCGTCGTCGGCGGTTTTCACCGCACGAATGGCGCAGGTGCGTTCGGCCAGCTTGATCAGCGCGACGCGGACGTCATCGACCATCGCCACGAGCATCTTGCGCAGGTTTTCCACCTGCCCTTGCGTGCCCATGACCATCGACTGACGCGGACTGAGGCTGGCGCTGATGGCAGCCATGCGCTGCACGCCGTCAATCAGCTTGGCAACCACCGGGCCAAAGCGCTGGCTGATTGCCGCCAGCTCGATCTGGCCTTCGCGCACGCCGCGATACAGGACAGCGGCGACCAGCGAATCCTGATCGAGCTTGAGGTCGGCGAGAATCTCGGCGATTTCAAGGCCGGCGCTGAAACTGCCGGAGCCTTCGGCCCACAGATTCTTCTTGGCATTGGACTGTTGTTCGGCCTCGCGAGCAAACTCGCAGGCTTCTTTCAAGGCTTCGCGATCCAGTGCCAGATCGACACTGACCGCGTGATCGAGCCAAGCCTCGAGATTGATACTGCCGTCAGTGTTGATCGGCTGGTGTGCTCTCACCTGTACCATCTTGCTTTACCTTCCCTACGACGCAGATTCAATGCGTCAAATCGCTGATCTTCAACGCCCGTTTGCGCTCGCGGGGCTATTGCGAGCGCGGCACGGACAGATCAGACGGATTCAGACGAGCCATCCTGGCTCGCTTCAAATAACGCCATGGCCTCGACATGTGCCGTCTGTGGAAACATATCGAGAATCCCGGCACGTTTTAACCGGTAGCCCTGCTTTATCAATTCGACCGTATCGCGCGCCAGCGTTGCCGGGTTGCACGACACGTAAACCAGCCGCTTGGCACCCAGGGTCGCGAGCTTGCGCACCACCTCGAAAGCACCGTCACGCGGTGGGTCCAAGAGTACCGCAGAAAAGCCGTTTGCGATCCACTCGGCATCGGCCAGAGGCTGGGATAAATCGGCTTGAAAAAACTTTGTGTTATGCAAATTGTTACTAGCGGCGTTCGCAGCGGCGCGCTCGACCATGGTCTGCACGCCCTCCACTGCCACCACTTCGCGTGCGGTTTTGGCCAGCGGCAAAGCGAAGTTGCCAAGACCGCAGAACAGGTCCAGCACACGCTCGTCGCGGGTCGGTTTCAGCCAGTCCAGCGCCTGCGCGACCATTGCTTCGTTGACGCCAGCGTTGACCTGAATGAAATCCCCCGGCCGGTAAGCCAGATCCAGACCCCACTGTTCCAGGCGATAGCCCAGCGATTGCGCAGCGTCGACCGGTTGCGGCTCACCTTCACCATGCAGCCACAGTTGCGCTTCATGGAACTGGCAGAAGTCCTTGAGAATCGTCAGATCCGCCTCGGACAGCGGCGCCATGTGCCGCAGCAACACTGCCAGCGATGAACCGCTGAACAATTCCACATGGCCCAGCGCCTGAGGCTTGCTCAAACGGCGAAGCATCTCCGGCAAACGGGTCATGATCGGTTGCAAGGGCTGTACCAGCACCGGGCACTCGCTGATCGCGACAATGTCCTGACTGCCGGCGGCGCGGAAACCGACTTCGAGCGTCTTGGCTTTCATGTCCCAGCGCACAGCGATGCGGGCACGACGGCGATAGCCGAACTCGGGGCCGGTCAACGGGGCTGCCCACTCTTGCGGTTCGACACCGGCGACCTTCGATAATTGCTCGGCAAGCATGCGCTGTTTCAGGGCAAGCTGTTCGCTGTGGGGCAAATGCTGGACGCTGCAGCCGCCGCAACGGCCGGCGTGCTGACACGGCGCCGGACGGCGCAGTTCGCTGGCGGTGAATACGCGCTCGGTGCGCGCTTCGACCACTTTGCCATGGGTGCCGAGCACCCGTGCCTCGATCTCTTCACCGGCCAGGGCGCCGAGGACGAACCAGGTGCGGCCTTCGAAAAACGCGATGCCGCGACCGTCATTGGCCAGTCGCTCAATGCTCAAGCGCTGCTTTTTGCCGGTCGGGATTTGCGGGGCCTTGCTGCCGCCGGTGGGCTGGAAGCGCAGGCCTCTCTCGTGCTTGGCCATCAGTTGGGCGCGTCGAAAATGCCGGTCGACAGATAACGGTCGCCACGGTCGCAGATGATCGCGACGATCACCGCGTTTTCAACTTCTTTGGACAGGCGCAGCATCGCTGCCACCGCACCGCCCGAGGACACGCCGCAGAAGATGCCTTCTTCGCGAGCCAGACGCCGGGTGACGTCCTCGGCTTCGCTTTGTGCCATGTCGACGATGCGGTCGACGCGGTCGGCCTGATAAATCTTCGGCAGGTATTCCTGCGGCCAGCGGCGAATGCCGGGAATGGCCGAGCCTTCCATCGGTTGCAGACCGACGATCTGCACGGTGTCGCTCTGCTCTTTCAAGTAGCGCGAAACGCCCATGATGGTGCCGGTGGTGCCCATGGAGCTGACGAAATGGGTGATGGTGCCCTGGGTCTGGCGCCAGATTTCCGGGCCGGTGCTGGTGTAATGCGCTTCAGGGTTGTCGCCATTGGCGAACTGATCGAGCACCTTGCCACGGCCTTCGGCTTCCATCCGTTGGGCGAGATCGCGAGCGCCTTCCATGCCCTCTTCCTGACTGACCAGAATCAGCTCGGCACCGTAAGCGGTCATTGCCGCCTTGCGCTCTGCGCTGGAGTTGTCCGGCATGATCAGGATCATCTTGTAACCCTTGATCGCGGCAGCCATCGCCAGGGCGATCCCGGTGTTGCCCGAGGTCGCTTCGATCAAGGTGTCGCCAGCGTGGATCTGCCCGCGCAACTCGGCACGGGTGATCATCGACAGCGCCGGACGGTCCTTGACCGAACCCGCCGGGTTATTCCCTTCGAGCTTGAGCAATAGGGTGTTGCTGGTGGCACCGGGCAGGCGCTGCAAACGCACCAGCGGAGTGTTGCCGACGCAATCGGCGATGGTTGGGTACTGCAGGGTCATGGCGTATTCGCAATCCAGACGTGCGGGGGCGCCTATCATACCGGCAAACCCGCGCAGGCCATATCACGCAAAGTGCGGTGCTTATGGTTTATGGGAATAAGCAGCAAAAGTCTCACCAGCGGTGAGACTTTTGAGTTGAGGCGATGCGACTGGCCTCATCGCTGGCAAGCCAGCGATCGTGTCGGGACTGACAGCGCTGTCATCAGCAAGCAGTCGCAAATTGAGCCGCAACCCCGCCCCGCTGTTGTCCGCCCACAACATCCCGCCCTGGCGCTGCACCGCATTTCGGGCAATGCTCAACCCCAACCCGAACCCGCCATCCCCCGGCCGCGAGCCGTCCAGTCGAGTGAATGGCGAAAATATCCGCTCCAGGTCCCCGTCAGCCACCCCGCCGCCCTGATCTTCCAGCCACAGATGCCAGTAATCGCCCTCCCGCCGTCCATCCAGCCGCACGATCCCGCCCACCGGCGAATGACGAATGGCATTGCGCACAATGTTCTCCAGCGCCTGCGCCAGGGTGTTGAGATTACCGCGCACCCAGCACGACGAGTCGACCGCGCACTGCAATTGCAAACTCGGCCAACCGCTTTCGTAGCAGGCGTTTTCGGTGAGCATTTCCCACAGGGCCTGAATCTGGATTGCTTCGTCGGGGAGTGGCGAGCGGTCGGTATCGAGCCAGGCCAGTTGCAGGGTGTCTTCGACCAGCCGTTGCATGCCGTCGACCTCGCGACCGATGCGCTCGCGCAATTGCACAAGCCCCTGCTCACTTTCACTGGCCACGCGCAATCGGCTCAGTGGCGTGCGCAGTTCATGGGAGAGGTCGCGCAACAATTGCTGCTGCAGCGCGACGGTGCTTTGCAGGCGTTCGGACATCGAGTCGAACGCCCGGGCCAGTTCACCGAGTTCGTCCGGTCGCTGAGTGATGCCACTCGACAAGCGCACATTCAGTTGATCGGCGCGCCACGCATTTGCCTGCTCACGCAAGTTGTTCAGCGGCACCACCAGCAAGCGATACAGGCCGACGCACAGCAACAGGGTGAATAGACCGGGAATCACGCCGTTGGTAATCACCCGCCAGAACACTCGATACTTGCCCGGCAAGAAGCGCTCGGGCAATTCGATCACCAGACTGCCGGCGGCCGGTTCCTCGGGAAACGGGATACGCAGCCATGGCCGACCTTGTTTGTGAATCGGCCAATCGAGCCCACGCAAAAAAGTCAGGCGCTGGACTTCCTGCTCGTTCAGCGGCTCATTGCTCAGCGACTGCAAATTACCGCCAATCACACCGACCCAAGCGGCCTCGCGCAATTCCATGCTCTGCAACCAGCTATCGACGCCGTCACGCTGACCGCGCTGCCACGCCCGCTCGGCTTCAGCGGCATAACGTGTGAGGGTGCCGCGAGCTTCATCGGAGAGGAACTGGTTGCGTTTCTCCATATACCGGCCCCACGACCAGCTCAGCCAGATCATCAGCAGACAGAACGCCACCAGCAGACAGGCGAGTTTCCAGAACAGCGAATGGCGCCCGGGCAATTCAGACACTTTCATCAGCGCCACTCAGCACGTAACCCTTGCCCCACACCGTGCGCACCTCGCGCTCGGTGTAACCAATGGCCTTGAGTTTGCGGCGGATCTGGCTGATGTGCATGTCGAGACTGCGATCATGGGCCGCATAACCGCGTTGCAGGACGTGCTGATAAAGGAAGGCCTTGCTCAGCACTTCTTCATCGTTGCGATTGAGGGTTTCCAGCAGACGGTATTCGCTGCGGGTCAAGCCGGCCGCTTGCTCACGGAAAAAAACGTCGCATTGCTCATCGTCGAAATGCAGTGTGCCTGTCGCCACTGGCACGGCGATGGCAGCCGGGCGGCGGTCGAGTGCCACCCGGCGCAGGATCGCTTCGATGCGCACATGCAGCTCGGCCATGCTGAACGGCTTGGGCAAATAATCGTCGGCGCCCAAACGAAAACCGCTGATGCGATCCGCCTCGGCACCGAGCGCCGACATCAGCAGCACCGGCGTCGAATGGCTCTGCCGCAATTGCGTCAGTACGTTCAGACCGTCCAGGCCCGGCAGCAGAATATCCATCAACACCACGTCGAAAGGCTGGCGTTTGGCGATGCTCAAGCCTTCCTGACCGTTCTGGCACCAGGTCACCTGAAAGCCGCTGCGGCCCAGATGTTCATGAACATAGGCACCGAGGATCGGATCGTCCTCAATGGAAAGTATGCGTGGCTGGCCAACGGAAACAGGAGTCATGAGTATCTGCAAGTCATTCTCAGTTGAGCGCGATTATTCAAGATTGCCAGGCATCGGGCAACTCATGGTTGAGCGGCCGGACGAACGCGCGTCTGCACAAGGACCGACAACGTCACCATTTTTCCGGAGATTGCCTGCGAGCAAATCGCTACACTGCGCCCATGTCGCGTGCCGGATGCACGCATGAGTCAACAGATCAGCGGGATGCAGGAGATAGGCGTGCTCAAGAAACTGGGAATCAAAGGTCGCGTGTTGTTGCTGACCTTGTTGCCGACCAGCCTGATGGCGCTGGTGCTGGGTGGTTATTTCACCTGGACGCAGCAGGCCGACTTGCAGAGCCAATTGATGCAGCGCGGCGAGATGATCGCCGAGCAACTGGCGCCGCTGGTGGCGCCCGCGATGGGCCATGGCAACAGCGAACTGCTTGAGCGCATTGCCACCCAGTCCCTCGAACAACCGGACATGCGCGCGGTGACTTTCCTTGCGCCGGATCGCACGCCGCTGGCCCACGCCGGCCCGACCATGCTCAATCAGGCGCCCAGCGGTGACAGCGCGCACCTGCAACGGCGCAGCGGCAATGACGCGACCCGTTATCTGATGCCGGTCTTCGGCAAGCATCGCAACCTCGCCGGCGAACTGATCCCCGAAGAGTCCGAGCGCCTGCTCGGCTGGGTCGAACTGGAGCTGTCGCACAACGGCATGCTGCTGCGCGGTTATCGCAGCCTGTTCGCCAGCCTGTTGCTGATCGCCGCCGGCCTGGCCGGTGCCGCGCTGCTCGCTTTGCGCATGGGCCGCACGATCAATCGGCCGCTGGGCCAGATCAAGCAGGCCGTCGCGCAACTCAAGGACGGTCATCTGGAAACCCGCCTGCCGCCGCTCGGCAGTCAGGAGCTGGATGAACTGGCATCGGGCATCAACCGCATGGCCGGTACCTTGCAGAACGCCCGCGAAGAATTGCAGCACAGCGTCGATCAGGCCACCGAAGATGTGCGCCAGAATCTGGAAACCATCGAAATCCAGAACATCGAGCTGGATCTGGCCCGTAAAGAGGCGCTGGAGGCGAGCCGGATCAAATCCGAGTTCCTCGCCAACATGAGCCACGAGATCCGCACGCCGCTCAATGGCATTCTCGGCTTCACCCATCTGTTGCAAAAAAGCGAACTGACCCCGCGCCAGCTCGACTATCTCGGCACCATTGAAAAGTCCGCCGACAGCCTGCTCGGGATCATCAACGAGATCCTCGACTTCTCGAAAATCGAAGCCGGCAAACTGGTGCTCGACCACATCCCGTTCAACCTGCGCGACTTGCTGCAAGACACCTTGACCATTCTCGCCCCCGCCGCTCACGCCAAGCAGCTTGAGCTGGTCAGTCTGGTCTATCGCGATACGCCGCTGTCGCTGGTCGGTGACCCGCTGCGCTTGAAGCAGATCCTCACCAACCTGGTCAGCAACGCGATCAAGTTCACCCGCGAAGGCACTATCGTTGCCCGGGCGATGCTCGAAGAAGAACACGAAGACAGCGTGCAACTGCGCATCAGTATTCAGGACACCGGCATTGGCCTGTCGAATCAGGACGTGCGTGCGTTGTTCCAGGCCTTCAGTCAGGCCGACAACTCGTTGTCGCGCCAGCCCGGCGGCACCGGTCTGGGGCTGGTGATTTCCAAGCGTCTGATCGAACAGATGGGCGGCGAGATCGGCGTCGACAGCACACCGGGCGAAGGCTCGGAATTCTGGATCAGCCTGAGCCTGCCGAAAACCCGCGACGACGCCGAAGACCTGCCTTCGGCGCCACTGCTCGGACGTCGGGTGGCGGTACTGGAAAACCACGAACTGGCGCGTCAGGCCTTGCAGCATCAGTTGGAAGACTGTGGCCTCATTGTCACGCCGTTCAATACACTGGAAACCCTGACCAATGGCGTCACTGGCGCGCACCAGACCGATCAGGCGATTGATCTGGCGGTCATCGGCATCACCAGCAACGACATGCTCCCGGAGCGCCTGAACCAGCACATCTGGGATCTCGAACACCTCGGCTGCAAAGTGCTGGTGCTGTGCCCGACCACCGAGCAGACGCTGTTCCATTTGTCGGTACCCAATCCCCACAGCCAGTTGCAGGCCAAACCTGCCTGCACGCGCAAACTGCGCCGCGCGCTGTCGGATCTGGCCAACCCGCGCCAACCACGCAACGAACCCGGCGAACCCCTGTCGAGTCGCGCGCCGAAAGTGCTGTGCGTCGACGACAACCCGGCCAACCTTTTGCTGGTGCAGACCCTGCTCGAAGACATGGGCGCCAAAGTGCTTGCCGTGGAAAGCGGATATGCGGCGGTGAAAGCTGTGCAGACCGAGTCCTTCGATCTGGTGCTGATGGATGTGCAGATGCCGGGCATGGACGGCCGCCAGAGCACCGAAACCATCCGCCAGTGGGAGAGCGAGCGGCATTGCACGCCGCTGCCGATCGTCGCCCTCACCGCCCACGCCATGGCCAACGAAAAACGTGCGCTGCTGCAAAGCGGCATGGACGACTACCTGACCAAACCGATCAGCGAGCGGCAGCTGGCGCAAGTCGTGCTGAAGTGGACCGGCCTGGCCCTGCGCAATCAGGCACCGGAGCGGGTCAGCGACAGCGCGGCGGGCAGCAACGAATTGCCGGTGCTCGATCACGAGGAAGGCTTGCGTCTGGCTGCCGGTAAAGCGGATCTGGCAGCAGACATGCTGGCGATGTTGCTGGCTTCGCTGGAAGCCGACCGCGAAGCCATTCGCAGCGCCCGCGACAGCCACGACCAGAATGCCCTGATTGAACGTGTGCATCGCTTGCACGGCGCCACGCGTTACTGCGGCGTGCCGCAATTGCGTGCGGCCTGTCAGCGCAGTGAAACCCTGCTCAAACAGGAAGATCCGAAAGCGTCGACAGCGCTGGATGAGCTGGAGCGGGCAATCAACCGCCTCGCCGCGCAGGCGAAGATCAGCGCCTGACCCAGCGCAATGCCGGCCAACGCCGATCCGGCTACAGTGGACTCGGGTGATGCCACCCGAGTCCATGTTCAAGGAGGATGTCATGCGTACGATCGTTTTCAGTAGCCAGACCTACGACCGAGACAGTTTCCTCGGCGCCGATTGCCCTGCCAGTCTCGAACTGCACTTTCAATCGGCCCGGCTCAGTCTCGACACCGCGGCACTGGCCGACCAACACGAAGTGGTCTGCGCCTTTATCAATGACGACCTCAGTGCTGCGGTGCTGGAACGTCTGGCCGCCGGCGGCACGCGATTGATCGCCTTGCGTTCGGCCGGTTACAACCATGTCGATCTACTCGCCGCGAAACGCCTGGGACTGGCCGTGGTGCGTGTCCCGGCTTACTCACCCCATGCCGTTGCCGAACATGCTGTCGCGCTGATTCTCGCCCTCAACCGTCGCTTGCACCGCGCCTACAACCGCACCCGTGAGGGCGATTTCACGCTGCACGGGCTGACCGGTTTCGATCTGGTGGGCAAAACTGTCGGCATCGTCGGCACCGGGCAGATCGGCGCCACATTCGCGAAAATCATGCACGGTTTCGGCTGTGAGTTGCTGGCATACGACCCGTATCCGAATCCCGACGTTCTGGCATTGGGCGCGCGTTATCTGAGCCTGCCGGAATTGCTCGCGCAGTCGCGAATCATCAGCCTGCACTGCCCGCTCAACGCGCAGAGCAAACACCTGATCAACCGCGATTCACTGGCGCACCTGCAAGCGGGTGCCATGCTCATTAACACCGGTCGCGGCGGACTGGTCGATACGCCAGCACTGATCGACGCTTTGAAGGACGGTCAGCTCGGCTATCTGGGGCTGGATGTGTATGAAGAAGAGGCGCAGCTGTTTTTCGAGGATCGTTCCGACCTTCCATTGCAGGACGACGTGCTGGCGCGTTTGCTGACCTTTCCCAACGTGATAATCACCGCGCACCAGGCCTTTCTGACCCACGAGGCGCTGGGCGCGATTGCCGCGACCACCCTGCACAACATCGCGACCTGGGCGGCGGGGTCGCCGCAGAACCAAGTCGAGGGTTGACGCTTATTTCGGCGACAGCGAGGACGCCAGAATCAATAGCGCCAGCCAGCCGAAGCCGAACAAACGCTGCTTCGCCGAGTGACCACTGCGCAGCAGAAACCAGACGAACACCATCGGCAGCAGAAACACCATGATCTTCAGCCAGCCTTCCACCGGACGGCTGCCATCTTCATTGATTTGCGGCGCAACCGTTTCGGCCTGTTGCCGACGCCGACGCCCCGCTGCGGCCGGCATGACTTTCGGTAAAGGCTCTGGCGCGTGAGGGACAACCGCCTCGGGCACAGCCCGGTTGCGCGGCAGACTGCCGAAGGAAATCGTCGACGCCTGAGCCGGTGCCGCTGCTGCCTGCGCTTGTGCGTGGGCCGGCTGCTCCGCCATCGGAGCTCCACAATGAATACACGCTTGGGCTTCGGAGCTGATGCTCCGCTTGCATTCATAACATTCGATCAGCGCCATGTTCCGTTCCTTCAGAGTCGAGGGCGGCAGTTTGCCATGTGCGCCGGTCGATTTGAACCGGATCGAAGGTCGCAAGCGCACATCATTCTGCAACGTGGCCCGTGCTAGCATGTCGCGCATATTTGGAGGACCCATGGTCGAACACGATTTCCGCTACAACCTGATGAACCCGCAACACACCCTCACCGAATGCCGCGCCCTCGTTCCGGGCCGCTATCAGGTCACCGGCAACGGTGGCTCGATCCGCATCGGTGACGCCCTGTTGGTCACCCTCAAAGGCAGCAAGGACTTGTCCATGCGCCTGACCGTCGAAACCGTCCGCCACCTGATCAATCCGCCGGGCCAATGGACCGCGATGACCACAGGCCCGGTGTTCGGCGAACTGGCCATTCATACCTGGCAGGTCAACTGCGACAGCTGCGCCAAAGAGCTCAGCTTTGAATTCGCCGTGGACGCCAAACTGGGTAAAAACGCAGAAAAACCGGCCGCCACTGCGCGCATCGCCGAGCTGGGCTGGAAAGCCGTTGGCGACAAGCACCTGTGCCCGAAATGCCAGGAGCCTGCGTGATGAAACGCCTTGCCCTGACCGTTCTGGTCGGTGTTGGCCTGGCGGGTTGCGCCGCAGAGCCTGTGCAACTGCAACAGAACCGCAGCTACATTCTGGAGTGGATCGGCGAGCGGCCATTGATGGATTACAGCCATCTGACCGTGACCCTTGGCGATGATGGTCGCGCCTATGGCAACGGCGGCTGCAACCATTGGTTCGCGCCGTACACGCTGGATGGCGACAAGCTGACTTTCGGCAAAATCGGCAAGACCCGCAAGCTGTGCGCGCCGGCGTTGATGGAGCAGGAAGAACGCTTCCTGCAAGCGCTGGAAGGCGTGCAGCGCTGGGACATCTCGCCGATCGAGCAGATGCGCTTCTGGCCGGCCCAAGGCAAGCCTTTGCGGTGGTGGCTGGAAGAGGGTTGATCATTCAGCCACAAAAAAGATCGCAGCCTTCGGCAGCGCCTACAAGGTGTACTCAATCCATGTAGGAACTGCCGAAGGCTGCGATCTTTTTTTCATGACCTACTGGGTCGACTGCAACGCCTGTAGCTTCGCCATCACTCCCGCCGCCGTCTGCTCGCCCAACAACTGTTCCCGCACCTTGCCCTTGTTGTCGATGATGTACGTCACCGGCAAGGCCTCACTGCGCGGCAAGTCGAACAGCTCCGCCGGATCCTGCGCCAGCACGGTGAACTTGATGCCCAGTTTCTCGCTGGCGCTCTTCAGTTCTTCACCCTGCACGTTGTCGAAGTTGACCCCGAACACACCGACGTTTTTGCTCTTGAGCTCATCGGCCAGATGATTGAGTTCCGGGATCTCGGTCCGGCACGGTCCACACCATTCAGCCCAGTAATTGAGCACCACCCATTGTTTGTCGAGGCGCTCGGACGCAACCTTCTGACCGTTCTGGTCAATGCCATAGTCGTTGCCGCAGCCCCCCAGCATCAACGCCCCGATTATCGTCAATGCTGCTGCCAATCGCCGTGTCATGTCGTGTTCCTTGTGAAAATTTGAATGCGCCTGCGACCCATCGCCTCTGAAGGTTCTGGATTGCGCGCTGCACAGTTAGAATAGCCGCCACTTTACGCCAGAAGCGACCCGCCATGACCGATCTGACGCTTTATCACAATCCGCGCTGCTCGAAATCCCGCGGCGCACTGGAACTGCTTGAAGCCCGCGGCCTGACCCCGACCATTGTGCGCTACCTCGAAACCCCGCTGGATGCCGCGCAAATCAAGGCCCTGCTTGGCAAACTCGGGATCACTGCGCGACAACTGCTGCGCACCGGGGAAGATGAATACAAAACCCTGAACCTGGCAGACGCCAGTCTCACCGAGAAACAATTGGTCGAAGCGATCGCGGCCCATCCCAAGCTGATGGAGCGTCCGATTCTTGAAGTCGGCGACAGAGCCGTCATTGGCCGTCCACCTGAGCAGATCCTGGAGTTGCTGCCGTGAGCGCGCCGTACATTCTCGTTCTGTATTACAGCCGCAACGGCTCGACCAACGAGATGGCGCGGCAGATCGCTCGCGGCGTTGAGCAGGCAGGCATGGAAGCGCGTCTGCGCACCGTGCCGGCGATCTCCACCGAGTGCGAAGCGGTGTCCCCGGACATCCCGGACGAAGGCGCGCTCTACGCAACCCTCGATGATCTGAAAAACTGCGCCGGTCTGGCGCTGGGCAGTCCGACCCGCTTCGGCAACATGGCCGCGCCGCTCAAATACTTCCTCGACGGCACCAGCAACCTGTGGCTGACCGGGGCGCTGGTCGGCAAACCGGCCGGGGTGTTCACCTCCACCGCCAGCCTGCATGGCGGCCAGGAAACCACCCTGCTATCGATGATGCTGCCGCTGCTGCACCACGGCATGCTGATCACCGGCCTGCCTTACAGTGAGTCGGCGCTGCTGGAAACCCAGGGCGGCGGTACGCCTTACGGTGCCAGCCATCACGCCGGGGCGGATGGCAAAAGCGGTCTCGATCAGCACGAAGTGGCGCTGTGCCGAGCGCTTGGCCTGCGTCTGGCCAAGACTGCACAGAAACTGGAGGGCTGACGTGGCGAAGAAGCCGAAAGTCCTGCCCTCCGTCGAGTGGCTTGAGCCGCGGGTAAAAGCGATGCGGGTGCTCAGCCTGCTGAGCTTTTTTGCCCTGGCCGGATTGCTCGCCGCTTACTACCTGATATTCGCCGACCTGCATGGCGCGCGACCGTGGGTGATTCTGCTGGTCGAACTGATCCCGTGGCTCGTCCTCGCCCCGGCGATGATCATGGGCAGTGCCCGCGGTCATTCGTGGATGTGTTTTGTGGTGAATCTGTACTTCATCAAAGGCGCACTGGCGGCGTATGACCCGAACCGACACTGGTTTGGTGTGCTGGAGATGCTCGCGAGTTTGGCGGTGTTCTGCTCGGCGCTGCTGTATGTGCGGTGGCGGTACCAGTTGAATCGCAAGTTGGCAGGTGAAGGCGAGATCAGCGTCACCTGATCTGACGCCTTCGCGAGCAGGCTCGCTCCCACATTTGAAATGTATTCCCCCTGTGGGAGCGAGCCTGCTCGCGAATGGGGCGACGCGGTCTCAGTGATTGACGGTGTAGGCCAGCATCATCGAAATCTGGCTCATCGGCCGCCCGCCACTCTCCTCATGCCACTGGTTGAACACGTTCTGCACAATCGCCAGATCGCGCAAACTGGTCGGCGCCTTGTCAACGATCTTCTGCGCATTCAGCGCAGCGACCACGTCGTAGCTCGGTACAAACGTATCCTTGCCGACCATGCGCAAAAACCGTGGCGCCGACAGCCCGCCCAATTGATGGCCGTGCTTTTTCAGGTACGTCCACAGGCCGACGATATCGGTCACCGGCCAGTCGGCGATCAACGCGCCGAAACTGCCCTTCTCTTTCTCCACATCCAGAATGAACTGCGCATTGCGCGGCACACTCTTGAGCTTGCCCAGATGACGAATAATCCGCGCATCCTGCATCAGCCGCTCAAGATGTTCGGCACTCATCAGTACGACTTTTTCCGGATCGAACTTGAAGAACACTTCTTCGAAGGCCGGCCACTTGGCGTCCACCAGACTGTGCTTGAGCCCGGCGCGAAACACACGCAGGGCCATGGTCGAGAGGTAACGGTCGTCGCTGATCCTGCGCAGTTGTGCCGGGGTCTTGGGAACGGGCAGATGGGCTTCCAGTTCAGCCGCTGAACCAAAGCGGTTCAGACAGTATTCGTGCAGCCACTTGTAATCGCGCATGCCCTCTCCTTGAAATGAAAATAAAAACGGCGCCCGCAAGCGCCGTAAGTCAGAGCTGCCGAAACCGTCAGAGGTTCACGACATTGACGAAGCGCGACGCCGCGGTTTCGTCGATCTTGAGGCTGGTGAAGTCGAACAGGTTGCGGTCGGCCAGTTGCGACGGCACCACGTTCTGCAGGCTGCGGAAGATGCTTTCGGTACGGCCCGGGGTCTTGCGGTCCCAGTCCTGGAGCATTTCCTTGACCACCTGACGCTGCAAGTTTTCCTGCGAGCCGCAGAGGTTGCACGGGATGATCGGGAATTCCTTCAAGTCAGAGTAAGCCTGAATGTCTTTCTCGTTGCAGTACGCCAGCGGACGGATCACCACGTTGCGGCCATCATCGGCGCGCAGCTTCGGCGGCATCGCCTTGAGGCTGCCGTTGAAAAACATGTTGAGGAAGAACGTCTCGACGATGTCGTCGCGATGATGACCGAGGGCCATTTTGGTCGCGCCGATTTCGTCGGCAAAGGTGTACAGCGTGCCGCGACGCAGACGCGAGCACAGCGAGCACGTGGTCTTGCCTTCCGGAATCAGCTCCTTGACCACCGAGTAGGTGTCTTTCTCGACGATGTGGTACTCGATGCCCAGCGTTTTGAGGTAGGCCGGCAGCACGTGCTCGGGGAAGCCCGGCTGCTTCTGGTCCATGTTCACGGCGACGATCTCGAACTTGATCGGTGCAACCTTCTGCAGGTGCATCAGCACGTCGAGCATGGTGTAGCTGTCCTTGCCCCCGGACAGGCAGACCATGACCTTGTCGCCGTCTTCGATCATGTTGAAGTCGGCAACAGCTTCGCCGGCCAGGCGGCGCAGGCGCTTTTGCAGTTTGTTCTGGTTGACCGAAAGAGTGCCCATGACGCGAAATCCGTGAGGTGTGACGAAAGGCGGGCATTTTACGCAAAAACGTCGTGGGGGCGAAGGGCCGCGGGTCTGTCCCATTCTTCCGAGGTCTGCATTGCCCTCTGTGGCGAGGGGATTTATCCCCGATCGGCTGCGCAGCAGTCGTCAAGCCATCCAACGGGAAGTATCGGGAAAATAGAGTTCTGAGGTTTTGGGGCTCCTCCGCACCCCATCGGGAATAAATCCCCTCACCACAAATGTATTTCAAAGATAAAACAGAGCTGATGCCAAGACCCTGCGGCGATTAAGCCCAGCGTTTACAGCGCGATTTGCTCTAAGCCCCTAGTGCCTGTGCGGTTAAGACCTTTCTATACTGCGACATAAGGTCGCATACATCTGAAGACCTGAATTTGCTCGGCCTCATTGGCCCGAAAGCGCTCCGCTGGGGGGCGACGGCAATAACAAGAGGAGTGACTGGCATGATCCATCACGTAGTGGGACTTTTTACCCACCCCGATCAGGAATGGAAGGAAATCCGTGGCGACCAAGAGGAAAGCATCAGCCACATGTATCTCACGCACACGCTGATTCTGGCGGCAATCCCGGCCGTGTCGGCCTTCATCGGCACCACGCAGGTCGGCTGGGTGATCGGCAACCGCGCGCCGGTCATGCTCACCGTTGAAAGCGCCATCTGGATGACGGTCATGTCGTACCTGGCAATGCTCGGCGGTGTCGCGGTCATGGGCGCCTTTGTGCACTGGATGGCCCGCACTTATGACGCCAACCCGAGCCTGGCCCGTTGCGTGGCGTTTGCCACGTACACCGCGACACCGTTGTTTGTCGGCGGGCTGGCAGCGCTATATCCGCACATGTGGCTGGGGATGATCGTCGGCACGGCCGCCATCTGCTACACCGTGTATCTACTGTATGTCGGGTTGCCGACCTTCATGAATATTCCGTCAGATGAAGGCTTTCTGTTTTCCAGCTCAGTGCTGGCGGTGGGTCTGGTGGTGCTGGTGGCCATCATGGCGTTCACCGTGATCGTCTGGGGACTGGGCGTGGGGCCCGTCTATACCAACTAGCGCAATGACTCACCGAGAAAAACAAGATCTGCCAATACAGGCCGCCGCAAGGCGGCCTTCTCGTGTGGAGGATGACCATTCGGCAGTTCAGCGATTCGCAAGTCCTGAGGGTTGCGGCATACTCGACGCCTCTGGAGATCCATCAAGCATGCCCGAGCAACTCAATACCCGCGTCGAAGACTGTTACCAACTCGCTGAATCCTTTTTCAAACGTCATTTCCAACGCCCTGTGGTGAGTCTCAAGCTGCGCGGGCAAAAAGCCGGGGTCGCGCATCTGCACGAGAACCTGCTGCGCTTCAACCCGCAGCTGTACCGGGAAAACACCGAACACTTCCTCAAGCAGACCGTGGCCCATGAAGTCGCGCACCTGATCGCCCATCAGTTGTTCGGCGACCGCATCCAGCCCCACGGCGAGGAGTGGCAACTGATCATGCGCGGCGTTTACGAACTGCCGCCGGATCGCTGCCACACCTACGCAATCAAACGCCGCAGCGTGACGCGCTACATCTACAAGTGCCCATGCGCGGACAGTGATTTCCCGTTTTCGGCGCAGCGCCATAGCCTGGTCAGGCAGGGGCGGCGGTATTTGTGTCGCCGCTGCCGGAATACCTTGGTGTTCAGTGGTGAGATGCGGGTGGAATAATTGAGGTTTGTGTCCTTCACATTGACCTCTTCGCGAGCAGGCTCGCTCCCACCCTGGAATTCAGTCACCTGTGGGAGCGAGCCTGCTCGCGAAAGGGCAGGTACAGACACTAGAGAATGACCTTGGCTCGGCGCAGTTCAGCAATCCGCTCAGCACTAAACCCCAACTCCCCCAACACCTGATCCGTATGCTGCCCCAACCCCGCCCCGACATGCCGGGGAGCAGGCAAATCCTCGGAAAACTTCAACGGACAAGCAATCTGCGCCTGCATCGTCCCATCCCCCCGCGGCACCTGCGTCACCAGCTCCCGCGCCTGCAATTGCGGATGTTTCACTGCCTCGCTCAGACTCAACACCGGCTCGACACACGCATCAATCCCGGCAAACAACGCACACAGCTCTGCAAAGTCATGCTTCTCGAACTCGACCTTCAACGCCTCCTTCAGCGCCTGCTGTTGCTCCGGTTTGGGTGACAAGCCTTGCGCCGCCAACTCAGGCCGGCCCAGCGCCGCACACAATGGCTGCATGAATCCCGGCTCAAGACTGCCCACCGACATCCAGCGCCCATCGCGAGATCGGTAGTAGTCATAAAAACTGCCGCCATTGAGCATCTGGTCTTCCCAGCCCGGCTCCTCACCACAGGCCAGATACCCGGCGCCGGCCATGGCGTTCAGGCTGAACGCGCAATCAGTCATGCTCACATCCAGATGCGTGCCCTGCCCGCTCTGCTGGCGAGCAATCACCGCCGCCAGCAAGCCGATCACCCCGTGCAGCGAACCGCCAGCGACATCCGCCACCTGCATGCCCAGCGGCAGCGGCCCGCTGTCAGCCCGGCCGGTGTAGCTGGCGAGCCCGGCCAGCGCCAGATAATTGATGTCGTGACCGGCGCGATCCTTGTACGGGCCGGTCTGGCCGTAACCGGTGATCGACACGTAAATCAGCTTCGGGTTGATTGCTTTCAGAGCCTCATAACCCAGGCCCAGGCGCTCCATCACGCCGGGGCGAAACTGCTCCAGGACGATGTCGTAATCGGCGAGCAGTTGCTTGACCACTTCAAGTGCTTCTGGCTGTTTCAGATCCAGCGCCAGACTGCGCTTGTTGCGGTTGAGATACGCGTGACTGGCCGACATTCCCTGATCATGTGGCGGCAACACCCGCAGCAGATCCAGGCGCGTCGGCGATTCGATGCGCAGCACCTCGGCGCCCATGTCCGCCAACAGCAGCGAGGCGAACGGCCCCGGCAACAGGGTCGAGAAATCCAGAATCTTGAGTGAGGCCAGCGGTGCGGACATGGGCGAACTCCTTGTGCGATGCACCCAGCCTAGGCAGCGATGGCGCTTACAGCAATCACCGGATCCATCAGGCGAAGTGACCGTTGCGCTCAAATCCCGGGCAAGAAAAAACCCGCCGAAGCGGGTTTTTTCTTTCAAGCGATGCTTACTTCACATTGCTCGGGGTTGGGCCTTCAGCCACACCCAGGTCGTCTTCTTCACGCTCATCAGAGATACCGCGACCGCCAGAAGCCAGTTCGGCTTGCAGTACATCGGTGTCCAGCTCTTTCACCCACTTGGCAACAACGATGGTCGCAACGGCGTTACCCACCAGGTTGGTCAGCGCGCGGGCTTCGGACATGAAGCGGTCGATACCCAGGATCAGCGCCAGACCGGCCACCGGCAAGTGACCTACGGCCGACAGGGTGGCCGCCAGCACGATGAAGCCCGAACCGGTGACACCGGCAGCGCCTTTGGAGGACAGCAGCAGCACCAGCAGCAGGGTGATCTGGTGAGTGATGTCCATTTGGGTGTCGGTCGCCTGAGCGATAAACACAGCCGCCATGGTCAGGTAGATCGAGGTACCGTCGAGGTTGAACGAGTAACCGGTCGGAATCACCAGACCGACTACCGATTTCTTCGCACCCAGACGCTCCATCTTGATCAGCATGCGCGGCAGTGCCGATTCAGAGGACGAAGTGCCCAGTACGATCAGCAGCTCTTCGCGGATGTAGCGAATCAGTTTCAAAACACTGAAACCGTGCGCGCGGCAGATCCCACCCAACACCACCAACACAAACAGCACGCAGGTGATGTAGAAGCAGATCATCAACTGACCCAACTGCACCAGCGAGCCGACACCGTAGGCACCGATGGTGAACGCCATGGCACCGAACGCACCGAGTGGCGCCAGTTTCATGATCATGTTGATGATGTTGAACATCACGTGGGCGAAGCGATCGATCATGTCCAGCAGCGGTCGGCCGTAGGAGCCCAGGCGATGCAAGGCATAACCGAAGATCACCGAGAACATCAGCACTTGCAGGATATCGCCCGTGGCGAATGCACCGACAATGGTGTTCGGGATCACGTTAAGCAGGAAGCCGACAATGCTCTGGTCTTTACTGGCCGTCACATAAGTGGCGATTTTCGAAGCGTCCAGGGTGGTCACGTCGATGTGCATGCCGGCGCCCGGTTGCACGACGTTGACCACGACCAGACCGATCAGCAAGGCGATGGTGGAAACGATTTCGAAGTACAGCAGCGCGTAGCCGCCAGTCTTGCCCACCGATTTCATGTTCTGCATGCCGGCGATGCCGCTGACAACGGTACAGAAAATGATCGGGGCGATGACCATTTTGATCAGTTTGATGAACCCGTCACCCAGCGGCTTGAGGGCCACACCGGTCTGTGGGTAGAAGTGACCGAGCAGAATGCCGATGGCGATTGCAACGATCACCTGGAAGTACAGGGATTTGTAGAGTGGCTGACGAGTCGTCATTGCAAATTTCCTCAAGAGTCCCACGGGGCAACATCCATCTGTTGTCCGCGAAACCTTAAATTGCGAACCCTCCTGCACTGGAGGGATTTGTTGTTGGAACGGCGCTTTCTCCTGAGGGATAAACGCACGCTTCTGTCGCTCTTATCGCAAACCTCGTGCCACATTGGTGCAATTCACTGCCAGCCTTTTGATATCAGGTACTACAGGTTCATTTGTGTCACCGTCCGGTTACCCAGGTATGGCGGATTTCCGCCAACTCACCGAGTCTCGTCCTACAATTTGGCGGAAATCCGCCTTGTTGCCCATGCCACCCACGGCTACCATCCGGCGCTTGAGGAAGGATTTGCCGCTTATGCGCGAACGCACCATCGCCAGTCATTTCGCCCGTGCCGCCCTCGGTGGCGCACGCCGCCTGGGGTTCGACTACGCGGGCCTGTTGCAGCAACTGGGAATCAGCCCTGAATTGCTCGATGAGCCTCGTGCGCGCATCGCCCCGGAGCAGTTCACCCGGTTGATCCAGGGCCTGTGGCTGGCGCTGGACGACGAATACCTCGGTTTTGGCAAGGCACCGAGCAAACCCGGCAGCTTCGCAATGATGTGCCATGCCTCGATTCACTGCCGCAATCTGGAGAAGGCCCTGCAACGCGGCTTAATGTTTTATAGCCTATTCCCCGAAGCCCCCCGCTTGAGCCTCACCCGCGAAGACGAATGGGTGCGCCTGAGCCTCGACGATTCGCAGTTATGGGACCCGGATCACTTTCTCAGCGAAAGCCTGCTGGTGATCTGGCACCGCCTCGGCAGTTGGCTGATCGGCCAGCGAATCCGTCTGGAGCAGGCAACCTTCAGCTATGCAAAACCTGCGCATGGCGCTGAATACGATCTGCTATTCCCCTGCCCTCTGGAATTTTCAGCGCAGCAAAGCAGCCTGCTGTTCCACAGCCGCTACTTGCACATGCCACTTTTGCAGGACGAACGCACTCTCAAACACTTCCTCGAACGCTCCCCCGCTGACTTGCTGTCACGCCCGGATGATGGCGACAGCCTCAGCAGTCGCCTGCGCCGCTTGCTCAGCCGCGACAGTGCGCGCTGGCCGGATCTGGAAGCGGTGGCCGCTCATCTGCACATCAGCCCACAGACCCTGCGCCGGCACTTGCGTGACGAAGGCACCAGTTTTCAGGAGCTGAAGGATCAACTGCGGCGGGATATCGCCATCTATCATTTGGGGCGGGCGGATCTGTCGTTGCAACAGATTGCCGAGCAGTTGGGGTTTTCCGAACCGTCGGCGTTTCACCGGGCGTTCAAGAAGTGGACGGGGCTGACGCCGGGGGCTTATCGGGCGCAGGAGCAGTGAGGCGGCTTCAAGATCCCGCCTTCTGAGTTTTGGATTTGGATTTGGATTTGGATTTGGATTTGGATTTGGATTTGGGTGTATATCCGTTGCTGCGGGTGTTGCTGATTAGGGTTCCGCCCTTACGGCGGGTCACTTTTTCCAGACGCCGAAAAAGTAACCAAAAAGGCTGCCCCCTGACGTACGGCACTTCGCCTAGGCTCAGTGTTCCCTCGCTACGGTGTCCATCCGGGGGCATCGCCTCCGGTTTGCTTCGCTGCACCTCCTTTCGATGTATGCGGCTTCGCCGCACGGCGCTGCGCGCCTACCCCCGGATGAACACCTTCGCTCGGCCTGCCGATGGGCTGAAGAGCAAGATCAAGATCAAGAGCAAGATCAAAAGCCAAAGCCAAAGCCAAAGCCAAAACAGATCAAAAGATCGCAGCCTTCGGCAGCTCCTACAATTGGAATGGGTGCACCTGCCAGAGATTGGTCGGCTGTCAGGCTGGCTCCTACAGTTTTAACTGCGTACAACCCAAGCGGCAAAGCCGCACCACTCAACACAATGAGCGTTAGCTCGAGTACCGCTTTTGATCTTAAAGCCCGTCGGTAGGCTGAGTGGAGGGATTGATCCGGGGGTGGGAGCGAAGCGACCGTTTGGCGCAGCCAAACACATCGAGAGGAGGTGCAGCGAAGCAAACCGGAGGCGATGCGCCCGGATCAATCCCGGAACGAAGGAACCCCGAGCCTCAGCGAGGGGCCGAACGTCAGGGCACAGACCTTTTGGTTACTTTTGGGGCGTTTGCCAAAAGTGACCCGCCGTAAGGGCGGAACCCTAATCAGCAACACCCGCAGCAACGGATATACACCCAAAACCAAATCACACAGCCGGAAAATGAATCCGAAACGCCGCCCCGCCCATCGGTGAATCGCCCAAGGTCAGCTTGGCGTTATAGCTTTCGATGATGTCCTTGACCACCGCCAACCCAATCCCCTGCCCCGGATGCTGCCGATCCAAACGCTCACCGCGCTCAAGAATCCGCGCCCGCTGATCCGGCGGCACCCCCGGCCCATCATCCTCAACACACAACTCAACCCCGGCGAGCGTCTCACGCACACTAATGCGCACTTCCCCAAGACACAGCCGATAAGCGTTCTCCAGCAAATTCCCCATCATCTCCAACAAGGCACCCTGCTCGATCGGCACATAACAATGCTCCGGCAGATCAAACGCCACCTGCACACGCTTGTCGCGATACACCTTGTCCAGCGTATCGCACAGGCTTTGCAGCACCGGACGCAGCCGCACCTGATGTCGCACCAAACCGCTTTTACGCAAACTCGCCCGTTGCAGCTGATAACTGATCTGCTGACTCATCCGTTCGATCTGACTTTGCAGCACCCACGCCTGATCGATGTCTTTGGGCCGCTGAGCCATGTCCTCACTGACACCCTGCAACACCGCCAACGGCGTTTTCAGGCTATGGGCCAAGTCGTCGAGAGAGTCGCGATAACGGCTGCGCTGCTGGCGCTCACTGAGCAGCAAGCGGTTGAGCGAGCCAGTCAGACGCAGCAATTCGCGCGGGTGTTTTTCCGTGAGGCTTTCGCGGGTGCCGCCCTCGATTTCGTCGAGTTCCTGGCTGAGTTGGCGCAAGGCCTTCAAACCCCAGGTCAAGCCGATCCACAGCAGCGCCAACAGCACAAGCAAGGCTGCGCCAAAGCCCAGATACAGATTCTCGCGCAGGCCTTCGAGGGTGGTTTCGTACTCGCGCACCGGTTGCAGGGCGACGATGCTGAATGCCGCGCTCTTACCGCCGAGCAGTTTCACTTCAACGTCGTAAACGAAGAATTCCTGACCGTTGCTCTCGCGAATCCGCGCGAACTCATTACCGAGCCCGTCGTAGCGCGGCTTGTAGTTGATCTGCTCTTCCTGAGTGGCTTTCGAGCGCCAGACCAGATGCCCTTCGCGGTCGTAGATGTAACCCAGCAGACGGAAGTCGGTAAGGTTGAAACGCTCATCCGGCAACTGCGAGGGCATGACCAGTTTGCCGCTTTCGATGCGTGCGGCAGAAATCAGCGTGGTGACGTCCGACGCCAGACGCTGCTCGATCGAGTCCTGCAACGCGAGGCTGAACGCGCCCTGCATCGCCGGCAGCAAGGCGAGCATGAACAACACCGCCAACGTAGTGGCGGCGAGCATCAAACGGACGCGAAGGGAACGAATCAAGTGCAGCGCTCATTGAACAGGTAGCCGAGGCCACGCACGGTGTCGATCGGCTTGAACCCTGCCGGGCCTTCGAGTTTGCGGCGCAAGCGGCCGACCAGCACTTCGATCACGTTCGGATCGCGCTCGTCGTCATCCGGATAGAGTTGTTCCATCAGGCGATCCTTGGGCACCACCTGCTGGTGATGCCGCATCAGGTATTCAAGAATGCGGTATTCGTAGGCGGTCAGCGCCAGCGGTTGCTCGTCGAGGCTCGCTTGCTTGCGATTGAGATCGAGCAACAGAGGGCCGGCGACGATGGTCGACTGGGTGAAGCCGCTGGAGCGACGCAGCAAGGCATTCAGGCGCGCGTCGAGTTCTTCGAACTGGAACGGTTTGACCACGTAATCGTCGGCGCCGGCAGCCAGACCTTCGACCTTGTCCTGCCAGTTGCCGCGCGCGGTGAGGATCAGGATCGGGAAGGTCTTGCCGCCCGAACGCAACTGACGGATCAGGTCGAGGCCGCCCATGCCCGGCAGACCAAGGTCGATCACCGCCAGGTCAAAGTTGAACTGTCCGGTCTGATACAGCGCCTCCTCGGCATTGGCCACGGACTCGACCACGTGACCGCTCTCCGTCAGACGGGTTTGCAGGTGATGGCGCAACAGCGCTTCATCTTCGACGACCAACAGTTTCATATTGCTCTCCCGGGCAAATCAAACATCTCCGACTACACATCTGTGGGAGCGAGCCTGCTCGCGAAAGCGGTGAGTCAGTCAATGAAGATGTCGACTGACACATCGCTTCGCGAGCAGGCTCGCTCCCACATTGAATTTGGCGGCAACTCCTTAGAAATTGTAGTTGGCCGACAGGTAAGTCTGCGCGCTGCTGTTCAGATCCAGCGAGCCTTGCTTGCTGCCACCGCGTTCGCTCATCTCGGTGCTGGCGTTGCTCATCAGGTAACGGTAACCGAGTTCCACCGAGGTGTTTTGCGATACTTGCTGCAACACACCGAACTGGCCGCCGACGGCGTAACCGATGTCACTGTCGCGGCTATAGCCTGGCGACTCCTGGGTCAGTTTGGTCAGACCGGCCGTCGCACCGCCGAACAGTTTGGTGGTACTGCCCACCGGGTAGAACAGATCGTAGCTGCCCAGCAGGTTTTCCTGGCGCAGTTTAATGCCATTGTGCGAACCGGACACGTTGTCGTAGGTGGCGTAGTAGCGACCTTGCGAGTTTTGCTGACCGAGGCGTACGCCGTAGGTGTTGTTGCCGTCGATCGCGCCGGTGGCGTTAGGGTGATCGAGGTTGTTGTTCAGAGCATGGGATTTGTCGATTTTGTTGCTGGTCTGGCCGAAGGTCAGGCCGGCGAAGTTCGAAGTGGTGTCGGCCTGGGCCGCGATACTGGCGCTCATAACGGTCATTGCCAGCAGCAGTTTGTTTAAACGAGTCATGGGTATTTCCTCTTTCACAGTGCTGTTTAGGTATGGCGCAAGGTTACTGACCCTCCCCTGTACCGACCCTGAACGCTCTCTGAACCTGACCTGAACCAAATCGACTAGGCTGTTCTGACCACTTTTCGATAAGGACAACGACCATGCGCCTGTTCCTCGCCCTCACCTTGCTGGCCGTCAGCAGCCTCACCCAGGCAGCGATCAAGACCGAAGAAATCCCCTACCAGAGTGCCGACGGCACCAAGCTGATCGGCTACTACGCCTACGACGACGCCATCAAAGGCAAGCGCCCGGGAGTCGTTGTGGTGCACGAATGGTGGGGCCTGAACGATTACGCCAAGCGCCGCGCGCGGGATCTGGCCGAACTCGGCTACAGCGCATTGGCGATTGATATGTACGGCGAAGGCAAGAACACCGAGCACCCGAAAGATGCAATGGCGTTCATGCAGGCGGCGACGCAGGACGCGGCCGCTTCCAGCAAGCGCTTCGAGGCCGGCCTGAATCTGTTGAAGAAACAACCGCAGACCGACGTGAACAAACTCGCCGCCATCGGTTATTGCTTCGGCGGCGCCGTGGTGCTGAATGCCGCGCGACAGGGTGAGCCACTGGCGGGCGTGGTGAGTTTCCACGGCGCACTGGCGACCAAGACACCGGCCACGCCCGGCAGTGTGAAAGCGAAGATTCTGGTGGAGCATGGCGCACTGGACAGTATGGTCACACCCGCAAACGTCAGCGCGTTCAAAGCGGAAATGGACAAGGCCGGGGCGGACTACAAGTTCGTCAGCCTGGATGGGGCCAAGCATGGTTTTACCAATCCGGACGCCGATCGCTTGGGTCATGGTGAGCACGGTGGCCCGGACATCGGCTACAACAAGGCTGCCGATGAAAAATCCTGGGCGGATATGAAAGCGTTCTTCCAGACAATATTTGGCTGACCCAAAACCTGCGCGATCAAAAATCTTCATTGGATCGCAATGCCCCTGTAGGAGCTGCCGAAGGCTGCGATCTTTTGATCCTGTTTTTAACAATCAAAATCAAAAGATCGCAGCCTTCGGCAGCTCCTACAGGTGTGTGCCTCTACCCAGTTTTGATGCTAACCGGCAAAATGCCCGCCATGAATCCAACGCCTGCCCTCCCCGCCTGCTGCACCCCGCTCGATGCCCACTGGCCGTTGCCAACGGTGTTGCCTGACACGGTGCTGCTCAGCACCCATTTCGATCCGTCACAACTGCTCGGCGATGACTTCCGACGCAGCGCCATCGAGCCACCGCCGAGCATCCAGCGTTCGGTGGCCAAGCGGCAGGCGGAGTTTCTCGCCGGTCGAATCTGTGCCCGCGCGGCGTTGCAGCAACTCGAAGGCAGCAGCGTCATCCCGGCGATTGGCGAAGATCGCGCGCCGGTATGGCCGGCGCACATCTGCGGCTCGATCACCCACAGCACCGGCCGCGCGGCGGCGATCGTCGCCAACAAGCAACATTGGCGCGGTCTGGGTATGGATCTGGAAAACCTGCTCAATACCGAACGTGCCGAACGACTGGCCGGGGAAATCCTCACGCCGCCGGAGATGCAACGCATGGCGGCGGGTTCTCGGGATCAGTTGGCGCTGTGGGTGACGCTGACGTTTTCGGTAAAAGAGAGTTTGTTCAAGGCGCTGTACCCGATCGTGCAGAAGCGCTTTTACTTTGAGCACGCCGAAGTGCTGGAGTGGACTGAACAGGGTGAGGTGCGGTTGCGTCTGTTGACGGATCTGTCGAGTGAATGGCGCAACGGGACGGAGCTGGATGCGCAGTTTGGTGTGCAGGATGGGCAGTTGTTGAGTCTGGTCAGCATCAAAGCCTGAAGATTTTCGGCGCCTGTGCAGCCCTCTTCGCGAGCAGGCTCGCTCCCACATTTGGAATGCATTTCACCTGTGGGAGCGAGCCTGCTCGCGAAAGCTATCGTCCAGCCACTGCGGGGCTCAGCGGCGCTCCTGATTTCTCGGCCAACTCAAACTGAAACAAGCCCCACCCAGACTTTTGCTCTTGCCAATGATCGCCCGGCCGTCATGCCAATGGATGATCCGTCGCACAATCGACAACCCCAATCCATGCCCGCCTGACGCCCGCGTGCGGCTGTCATCCAGCCGTAGAAACGGCGTGAAAATCCGCTCCCACGCCACTTCCGGCACACCCGGCCCGTCGTCCTCGACGTCCACCCGGCAACGCAACTGGCCGACCTGATAACTCACCGTGACCTTCGAGCCTGCATGGCGCATGGCGTTGCTCACCAGATTCTGCAGCGCCCGGTGCAGGTAACGCGGCTCAGCCTCGACCCAGGCGTCGTCGTTATCGGCAGCAGATAGGCACAAGCCGCGCTGCACCGTGACCTCGGCACGCAGCGGCGCCAACTCTTCAATCACTTGATTGACCAGCGCATCAAGGTCGATGCGCTGAAATGTCAGCGCCGGCGAACCCTGCTCCAGTCGTGCATAAGTGAGCATTTCATCGACCAGCTTATCGAGGTCTTCGATGTCGTGATCCATGCCTTCACGGTACTTTTCCAGCGCTTGCGGTGTGGTCGCCGAGCCGATCATCTCCAGGCCGAAACGCAACCGCGCCACCGGCGTGCGCAACTCATGGGACACCGCGCGCACCAGTTCGCGCTGGATCGCCAGCAATTGCTGCAAGTGCTCCGCCATGCCATTGAACGCGGAAGCCAGCCGCCCGACCGAGTCGGCACCGCGCGCCGGCACGCGGGTTTCCAGACTGCCCTTGGCGATCCGCGTGGCCGCCGCTTCGAGGCCGCGCAAGCGCCGCTCCAGTTGGCGCACCAATAGATAAACGATCAGACCGATCAAACTGAGGCCAAGCGCAGCGATCAACACCAGCCACTCCGGTGGATACGGATTCATCTGATACAACGGACCGATTTCCAGCACCCACGGCGTGCCGACCATGCCGGCAAACACCCGGATCGAATCCCCCCCCTTGCCCAACGCCATCACCGTGTCGCCCTCGGCCACGCGACGGCTCTGGTCTTCGTCCATATCGGCGTCGTTCACCGTGACCAGACGCAGATCGAAACCGAAGCCCTTGTCTTCCTTTATCTGCGCCAACCGCTTGGGCTGCTCGGCCACTGGCACGCGCACCAGCTCATCGGCCAACAGGTAAATAGTCGCGCGAGCCAATTGCTCACTGATCTGCTGCACCTCGCCCGTGAGCACCAACTGTTCTTTGTCACTGACCAGTCGGTAAACCTTCGCCGCGTGCGGGCCGGTCTGCTCCACCAACGCCGAACCGCGCAGCACGCGGGTGCGCTGGGTCAGGTCGAGATCGGTTTCGGCAAACTTCTTCAGCGCCAGCGGAATCCCGAGCAAACGCTCCCACACCAGCAGCGCACGATGGCGCTCGGTCTGGTTCATCGGTTGCAGGTTGTCGGCCATCAGCGAGAACGTGCCATGGGCCAGCCGTTCGCGGTATTGCTCGCTGCGCACCTGGTTGAGCAGGTTCAGCGCCAGCACGCCGAGCACCGCCACCAGAATCAGCGCGGCGCACATGCCGCCGTAGATGCGCAGGAAGATCGAGTTCACAGCGTCAGGTCTACGCAGGCTTCAGGGACAAACAGATAGCCTTTGCTGCGGATGGTCTTGATCAGGCGCGGATGGTCAGGGTCATCGCCGATTTTCGGGCGGATGCGCGAAATACGTACATCGATCGAGCGGTCCTGGCCGTCGTAGCCGATGCCGCGCAACGCCGTGAAGATTTCTTCGCGGGAGAGGATTCGCCCGGCATTGGACACCAGCAACCAGAGCAGGTCGAACTCGGCGCTGGTCAGTTCGATGCCGTTGTCGCTCAACCAGGCTTCGCGCAAGGCGTTGTCGACCACCAGCGGGCCGAATTGCAGACGGCGGCTTTTTTCCGCGCTCGGCTCCGGTGTGTCACTGCGTCGCAGCAACGCCTGAATCCGCGCCAGCAACAGCCGTGGGCGCACCGGTTTGCACACGTAATCGTCGGCGCCGAGATCAAGCCCCTGGATCTGGTCGGCGTCATCGGTGCGCGCGGTGAGCATCAGGATGGGGCCGTCATAACGGTCACGCACCTTGCGGCAAATGCTCAGACCATCTTCACCGGGCAGCATCAGATCAAGGATCACCAGATCCGGCTGTTCCTGGATAATCCGCGCCGCCGCCAGCGCACCGTTGCCTTCGATTTCGACGCGCAATCCATTGGCTTGCAGGTAGTCGCGAGTGAGTTCGGCCAGACGCTGATCGTCCTCGACTATCAATACCTGAAAGGCTTGTTGCTCCACGGGTGACCTCTGCTTGCCAGGTTTACTAATAAAAGAAGGGATCCTCCGGTCTTTTTGTCATCTTTCTGGAGGATAAGAATGCCTGCGCATGGGCCGATTGTATAAACGGCGTACAGCCAGAACACAAGTCGGTAAATGCGTTCGGACAAGGCGGTTTTTTGTGATAGGGTTCGCGCCCTTAAAAATCCGCTGAAGCGTTTTTCCGGTTGAAAGAACAGTGACAAACGGTCTAGCTCAGTGGGTTCGCGGCCTACACGTGAATTCCTGCTTTCTTACACAATTTACGCACAGGTTTATCCACAGGCTGTCCGTTGCATTCCTCCCCTGAAACGCATTATCTTGTAGCACGGCGAAAACGGAGACCCTACATATGGGGTTTTCGACTGAAACGCCCAACCACATTTCAGACCTGAAACTCAAGCGCTTTATGGCAAGTTTCGGGTTGAACGAAACAAGTTTTTCGAAGCCCAAACCGCGCTTGCGGATGGCACCGTTTTTTTAGCTCCAAATGGCAAAGAACGGTATGGGTGTTGCAGTCATTACTGTCACCCGGGAAGGAATCCGGTTCGAGCGCAGGCTCGCAACCAAAACTTCGGCAGGGACGCGGCGATGTAGCCTTTTTCCTACTGCTCCGAAGTTGTTAGGCCGACGCTCGTCGGTTGTAGTGCTTCGGGACAGAACGGTGAGCACCATGATGGTGCTCAAACAAACATAGAGAATGTGGAGACAATCCCCCATGCAAACCGACACAACTCGCGAGAACCCGCAGGGCACCTTGCCGCAGGCCGCCGATTCGAATTCGGATCTGGCAGCTACCGCGCCTGGTCAACTGCGCGTGATCAAGCGCAATGGCACTGTCGTTCCTTACACCGATGACAAGATCACCGTCGCTATCACCAAAGCGTTTCTCGCAGTTGAGGGCGGCACCGCTGCCGCCTCGTCGCGAATCCACGACACCGTTGCCCGCCTGACCGAACAAGTCACCGCGACCTTCAAGCGTCGCATGCCTTCGGGCGGCACCATCCACATCGAAGAAATCCAGGACCAGGTCGAACTGGCCCTGATGCGTGCCGGCGAGCAGAAAGTCGCTCGCGACTACGTGATCTACCGTGACGGCCGTTCGAAAGAACGCGCTGCCCACGCGCCGGCCGAAGAAGCGGTCAACGCGCACCCGTCGATCCGCATCACCCGTGCCGACGGCAGCCTGGCGCCGCTGGACATGGGCCGCCTGAACACCATCGTCACCGAGGCCTGCGAAGGTCTGGAAGAAGTCGACGGCGACCTGATCCAGCGCGAAACCCTGAAAAACCTGTACGACGGCGTGGCCCTGACCGACGTCAACACCGCTCTGGTGATGACCGCCCGTACCCTGGTTGAGCGTGAGCCGAACTACTCGTTCGTGACCGCCCGCCTGCTGATGGACACCCTGCGTGCCGAAGGCCTGAACTTCCTCGAAGTCGCCGAAAGCGCCACCCATCACGAAATGGCCGACCTGTACGCCAAGGCCCTGCCGGCCTACATCGCCAAAGGTATCGAGTTCGAACTGCTGAACCCTGTGCTGGCCACCTTCGACCTGGAAAAACTGGGCAAGGCGATCAACCACGAGCGTGATCAGCAATTCACCTACCTGGGTCTGCAAACCCTGTACGACCGTTACTTCATCCACAAGGATGGCGTGCGTTTCGAACTGCCGCAGATCTTCTTCATGCGCGTGGCCATGGGCCTGGCGATCGAAGAGAAGAACAAAGAAGACCGTGCGATCGAGTTCTACAACCTGTTGTCGTCCTTCGACTACATGGCCTCGACTCCAACACTGTTCAACGCCGGCACTCTGCGTCCACAGCTGTCGAGCTGCTACCTGACCACCGTTCCGGATGACCTGTCGGGCATCTACCACGCGATCCACGACAACGCCATGCTGTCGAAATTCGCCGGTGGCCTGGGCAACGACTGGACGCCTGTCCGTGCTTTGGGTTCGTACATCAAAGGCACCAACGGCAAGTCGCAAGGCGTTGTTCCGTTCCTGAAAGTCGTGAACGACACCGCTGTAGCCGTTAACCAGGGTGGCAAGCGCAAAGGCGCTGTGTGTGCCTACCTGGAAACCTGGCACATGGACATCGAAGAGTTCATCGAGCTGCGCAAGAACACCGGTGATGATCGTCGTCGTACCCACGACATGAACACTGCCAACTGGATCCCTGACCTGTTCATGAAGCGTGTCTTCGATGACGGCAAGTGGACCCTGTTCTCGCCATCCGAAGTACCGGACCTGCACGACCTGACCGGTAAAGCCTTCGAAGAGCGTTACGAGTACTACGAAGCGCTGTCCGAGTACCCGGGCAAGATCAAGCTGTTCAAGACCATCCAGGCCAAAGACCTGTGGCGCAAAATGCTGTCCATGCTGTTCGAAACCGGCCACCCATGGCTGACTTTCAAAGACCCGTGCAACCTGCGTAGCCCGCAGCAGCACGTCGGCGTGGTTCACAGCTCGAACCTGTGCACCGAGATCACCTTGAACACCAACAAGGATGAAATCGCTGTTTGCAACCTGGGCTCGATCAACCTGCCGAACCACATCGTCGACGGCAAGCTGGACACCGCCAAGCTGCAACGCACCGTGAACACCGCCGTGCGCATGCTCGACAACGTGATCGACATCAACTACTACTCGGTGCCGCAAGCGAAGAACTCCAACTTCCGTCACCGTCCGGTAGGTCTGGGCATCATGGGCTTCCAGGACGCTTTGTACCTGCAGCACATCGCCTACGGCTCCGACGCTGCCGTCGAGTTCGCAGACAAGTCGATGGAAGCGGTCAGCTACTACGCGATCCAGGCTTCCTGCGACCTGGCCGACGAGCGCGGCGCGTACGAGACCTTCAACGGTTCGCTTTGGTCCAAAGGCATCCTGCCTCTGGATTCGCAACAGATCCTGATCGAGCAACGCGGCCAGAAGTACATCGACGTTGACCTGAACGAAACCCTGGACTGGGCACCGGTTCGCGCCCGTGTACAGAAAGGCATTCGTAACTCCAACATCATGGCCATCGCACCGACCGCGACCATCGCCAACATCACTGGCGTATCGCAGTCGATCGAACCGACCTACCAGAACCTGTATGTGAAATCGAACCTGTCGGGCGAATTCACCGTGATCAACCCGTACCTGGTTCGCGACCTCAAGGCTCGCGGTCTGTGGGACTCGGTCATGATCAACGACCTGAAGTACTACGACGGTTCGGTTCAGCAGATCGAGCGCATCCCGCAAGAACTCAAAGAGCTCTACGCGACCGCGTTCGAAGTGGACACCAAGTGGATCGTTGACGCGGCCAGCCGTCGTCAGAAGTGGATCGACCAGGCCCAGTCGCTGAACCTGTACATCGCCGGCGCATCGGGCAAGAAACTCGACGTGACCTACCGCATGGCTTGGTACCGTGGTCTGAAAACCACCTACTACCTCCGTGCCCTGGCCGCGACCAGCACCGAGAAGTCGACCATCAACACCGGCAAGCTGAACGCTGTTTCCAGCGGCGGCAACCATGGTGATGATTCGGTTCTGGCAGCTCCGGCCGGTCCCGCTCCAGTGCCAAAGGCTTGCGCGATTGACGAGCCGGATTGCGAAGCTTGCCAATAAGCTGAGCCGGTGAGCGCCGCAAGGCGCTGACCTGAAAACCCCCGATCAGTCCTCTGGATTGTCGGGGGTTTTCTTTTGCCTGCCTTTTAAGATCTTTTGATCCTGATTCCACCAGGCAAAAAAAAGCCCCTCTCACGAGGGGCTTCTTATGCAGCGCCAACCAGCATCAAGTCATCTGAATGATGGTCTGCATGATGGTGCTCTGGGTGGAGATGGTCTTGGCGTTCGCCTGATAGTTGCTCTGCGCCTTGATCAGATCCACCAGCTCATTGGTCAGGTTAACGTTCGACTCTTCCAGCGAGTTCGACACGATCGAACCCAGCGTACCGGTCTTCGGCGAATCAACCCCGGCCACACCCGACGCGAACGTCTCCTTCCAGCGCGTACCGCCAATCGGCTGCAGACCCTGCTCGTTGGCAAAGCTCGCCACCGCCACCTGACCAATCGCCTTGGTCTGCTGGTTGCTGAAGTTAGCCGTCATCACACCGGTCGAATCGATGGTCAGGCTGGAGATCTGGCCAGTCGCATAACCGTCCTGATATTGCGCAGTACGCGCGGTCGGAGCGTTATAGGACGTGGTCAACGCGGTGTTGAACGCGATACCGGTCGAGTTGGCCTTGGAACCGTTCGGGCCCCAGGTCACTGGCGAGGTCGTCGCGTTGGTCACCACACCTGGAATCCAGCCGCTCATGGTCAGGGTGTTGCCGGTTTTGGTCCAGCCAGCGCCCGCCGTCAGGGTCGCGATGGAACCATCAGAGTTGAACGTGAGGTCGTGGGTCATCGGTGTCAGGGTGTTGTTGGCCGGATCCGATGGGGTACGACCATCCATGTAGGTGTAGACGCGCCAGGCATTGGTACCCGTTTTCACGTAGTACTGATCCATGCGGTGCTCGTTACCCTGAGTATCGTAGACCGGCGTGGAAATGAGCTTGTTGTAGCTGTTCAGGTCAGTCGGGCTGAACGTGGTCACGGTAGGCAAGGTGTCCTCCGAGTTCACGTTCATGGTCTGATCGATCTTGGACGTCGCGTTCGGCTTGAGGGCCGAAGTGTCGATCTTCAGGTCAGTCAGCACGCCGGTCATGATCTTGCCGTTGGCATCAACGCCGTAACCTTGCAGACGGTTACCGTTGTTATCGACCACGTAGTTTTCAGCGTCGGTCTTGAATGCACCGGCGCGGGTGTAGCTCAGGGAACCGTTGTCGCTGAGGATGAAGAAACCGTTGCCCTGGATACCCATGTCCAGCACGTTGCCGGTGTTGCTCACATCACCTTGGCCGAACTGCTGGGAAACGTTGGCCAGACGCACGCCGTTACCGACGGTTTTGCTACCGGTACCCAGGCGAGTGGCCGAGTACACGTCTTCGAATTCTGCACGGGACGATTTGAAACCGGTGGTCGCAACGTTGGCGATGTTGTTGCCGGTCACGTCCAGTTGCTTGTTGGCAGCATAGAGACCGCTAAGGCCGATATTGAAAGACATATTCCACTCCTTTGTGCCGGTTAGTCGGCTCTATATACCAATGGTTTGTACTTTGGACAGCGCAACGCTGCCCAGGCCCGCCAGGTTCAGCATCAACTCACCGCCGGTCTGGCTGATGGTCACGCTGTTGACGGTCGCTGGCAGGTAAGTCACCAGCGAAGTGGCCTTGCCGTCGTAAGTGGCGCTGGCGGTGAACGTGTAAGTGCCCGCCTTCGCGACCGCACCGGAAGCGTCCTTGCCGTCCCAGATGAAGCTGGCGTTGCCGGCTTTCTGGGTGCCCATGTCGATGGTGCGCACGACTTTGCCATCGGCATCTTTGATCGAGAGCGAAACTGCGCCAGAGGCCGGAACCACGACGGTGCCATTGAGGCTTTTGCTGGTGTCGACTACAGCCTTGTCGGTCTGCGCGATGACCGAACGGCCAACCAGCGACGACGCCTGCAATGCTTGCGAGGAGTTGTAGTTGCCGGCAATGCCGGTGACGGTGTCGTTCAGCGTGGTGATGCCTTCCAGGCTGCTGAACTGCGCCAACTGAGCGACGAACTCGCTGTTGTCCTGCGGATCGAGCGGGTTCTGGTTCTTCAGTTGGGTGACCAGCAGTTGCAGGAAGGCATCTTTGCCCAAAGCCTGCTTGCCGGTGGCGCTGTTGGTGGCCGCAGCCAGACCATCAGTGGTCGTCCCGGTCTTGACCGAAGAATTGGCCAGAACGTCTTTGATGCTTACGCCGCTGGTGGAATCGGAAACACTCATGGCAGTCGCCCCTTATTACTGACCGAGGGTCAGTACCTTCTGCATCATGGTTTTGGCGGTGTTCATCATTTCGGCGTTGGTCTGGAAGGAACGGCTCGCGGAAATCATGTCAGCCATTTCTTCCACCACGTTGACGTTCGGGTAGTAGACGTAGCCTTTGCCGTCAGCGGCCGGATGGTTCGGCTCGTAACGCGCTTCGAGGTTGCTCTGGTCTTCGACCACACCGAGTACCTGCACGCCTTGACCGGCCGCATCCTGGCTCTGGAACAGCGAGTTGCTGCCGCTGTTCTGGCCACCCTGGAACATGGTGGCGAACACCGGGTGACGGGCGCGGTAGGTCTGGTCGATGCTCGAAGAGACGGTTTCGGCGTTGGCGATGTTCGAAGCCACGGTGTTCAGACGCGTGGTTTGTGCGCTCATGCCGCTACCGGCAATGTTGAAAACGCTGGACAGGGACATGGATTACTCTCCGCGCAGGGCTGATACCAGCCCTTTGAATTTGCTGTTGAGCAGCGTGAAGCTGGCCTGGAAGCCGACGGCGTTTTCCGCGTAATTCGACTGTTCCAGTTGTGCATCCACGGTGTTCTGGTCGATCGACGGTTGCATCGGCGTGCGATACATCAGCGACTCGTCGCCGTTGCCCAGTCCTTCAGCCTCGATGTGACGGCTGTTGGTCATGTTCAGGGCAAACGTGCCACCGCTCTTGGTTTTCTCGGTCTGTGCTTCGAGCACTTTGGAGAATTCCAGATCCCGCGCCTTGTAGTTCGGGGTATCGGCGTTGGCGATGTTGTTGGCCAGGACTTCGGCACGCTGGGCGCGGAAGCCCAGGGCTTTTTCGTGAATGCCGAGCGCTTTATCGAAGCTGATGCTCATGTCGGGAACCTTCGGGTGACCGGTTTTTCGTAACTGAGCTTTAGCAAGCGGCGTGCCAATGCGAGAAGTCCCCATAAACCGGGGCTTTGCCGGGCATCGGCAAAGCGGCAATGCCAGAAAAGCGGCAACCGGTTTCCGCCAGATGCCGCTTTTCTGCCGCTCTCAGCCCTGCCCTTGCCCTGTAGGAGCTGCCGAAGGCTGCGATCTTTTGATCTTCAAAAACAAAATCAAAAGATCGCAGCCTTCGGCAGCTCCTACATGAAGCAGAATCATCGGGCATAAAAAAACGGGAGGCTTTGAGGGCCTCCCGTTTTTTTGTGTTGCCGATGCAATCATTTCGCCTGGTAAATGATCCCCGGGCTGCACTGGACCATCTGGTAATGATCCGGCAAACCGTTCAGCGCTTCGGAAGCGCCAAGGAACAGATAACCGCCCGGCTTCAACGTGCTGTGAATGCGCAACAGGATGTCTTTCTTCACCTCGGCGGAGAAGTAGATCAGCACGTTGCGGCAGAACACGATGTCGAACTTGCCCAGCGCGGCATAGCTGTCGAGCAAGTTGAACGAGCGAAACTCCACCCGGTTCTTGATCGGCGCCTTGATCACCCAGCGCCCCGGCCCTTTCGGGTCGAAGTAACGCTGCAAACGATCGGCAGACAAACCGCGCCCGATCGCCAGGCTGTCGTACTCGCCGGTCTTGCAATTGTTCAGCATGAGGCCGGACAAGTCCGTGGCAACAATCTGCACGCCCATCTTCAACTGGCCGAGGTTGGTCCGCTCGAACTCGTCGATCGACATCGACAGCGAGTACGGTTCCTGCCCCGACGAGCAAGCCGCCGACCAGATCCGCAGACGCTGGTTGGGGCTGGCCTTGATGGCCTCGGGCAGCACCTTGTTCTTCAAGACTTCAAACGGATAGGTGTCACGAAACCACAGGGTTTCGTTGGTCGTCATGGCATCGACCACCTGCTCGCGCAAACCGCTGCGCGGCTGGGTCTGGATGCGCTGGACCAGCTCACCCAGTGACTTGATGCCTTGCTGCTCCATCAGTTTGTTGAGACGGCTCGAGACCAGGTACTGCTTGTTTTCACCGAGCAAAATGCCACAGGCTTTTTCCAGGAAGACCCGGAACTGTTCGAAATCCAAATTACCCGTAGACAATGATGCCGCCTCTTAAATCGTGTTGACCGCCAGGGACAAAAGGCCCCTAGCTGATATCTGCTGCTTTGATCCGGTCGACTACCCGGGATGCCAGGTCATCAGGACGGAATTTGGCCAAAAAGTCATCGGCACCGACTTTCTTGACCATCGCCTGATTGAATACCCCGGACAACGAAGTATGCAGGATGATATGAAGCTTTTGCATGCGCGCGTCGCCGCGGATTTCCGCCGTCAGGGTGTACCCGTCCATCTCCGGCATCTCGATGTCGGAGATCATCATCAGGAACTCTTCTTCCGGCTTCTTGCCCTCGTCGACCAGCTTGCGCAGGTAATCCAGCGCCTGCTTGCCGTCGTTCAACGCCACCACTTCGACGCCGATCGTCTGCAGGCAACGCGTGACCTGCTTGCGCGCCACCGACGAGTCATCGACGGTCAGCACCCGCAGCGACAACGCCTTGGTCTGCGTCTCGACATCAACCACACCCACCGAGATCGCTTCCGGCGTTGGCGCAACTTCGGCCAGTACCTTCTCGACGTCGATGATTTCGACTAACTGATTGTCCACCCGAGTCACAGCGGTCAGGTAATGATCGCGACCCGTGCCCTTGGGCGGTGGATGGATCTCTTCCCAGTTCATGTTGACGATGCGCTCCACCGAGCGGACCAGGAATCCCTGGGTCTTGGTGTTGTACTCCGTGATGATCACGAACGGATTTTTCTTGTCTTTCAACGCCCCGGAACCGGTCGCCATTGCCAGATCAAGGATCGGAATGGTCGCCCCCCGGATATTCGCCACCCCGCACACGACAGGACTGGACTTGGGCATCAACGTCAGCGACGGGCATTGCAGCACTTCCCGCACCTTGAACACGTTGATTCCATAGAGCTGCTGGCCGTCGAGACGGAACAACAACAGCTCCAGGCGATTCTGCCCTACCAGTTGCGTGCGCTGGTTCACCGAATCCATTACACCAGCCATGCCCAGACTCCTACACCAACGCCAAGTGTTGTTGCGACGCACATTCATTGCTAAACGGCACGGCGCTTGCTTTTTAACTCGTATGAACGCTCAAACGACATTTTTCCGACGCCTGACATCTCCCCTTCGCAGAGGGCTTTGCGCGGTGTCCGCCGTTTGCTTCTTCTTCGCCGGCAGCCCTGCCATTGCTGATGCGGTTACCTTGCCTGACATGCTTATCGGCGTCACTCAGGGCTTTCTTGAGTTCACCGTAGAAGACTATCTGGCAACCAGTCAAACGGAAGGCCGCTACGAAATCGAAGTCAACCAGCTCGACCCCCGTATGCGCATGCCTATGTGCGACAAGGAATTGACAGCGTCTCTGGAGAGTCCGGCACGTCCGCTGGGCCGGGTAACCGTGAAGGTTCGCTGTGAAGGCGCCTCGCCCTGGACGGTGTTCGTGCCCGCTCAAGTCCGCCTGTTTCGCGAGATTGTGACCACCACCCGACCGCTCAAACGCGCCGGGATAATCGAACCTCAGGACGTGACCTTGCGCGAGCGCGACGTCAGCGTGATCAATCAAGGTTTCTTGACGTCGGTGGACGAAGCGATCGGGCAAAAATTAACCCGACCAACGGTCGCTGATCAGGTCATTACCCTGGTGCATCTGGAACAGGCCGAAGTCGTGCGCAAGGGTGATCAAGTGGTCATCACCGCCCGCAGCGGCACGCTCGCCGTGCGCATGCCCGGTGAAGCCCTGGCCAATGGCGGCCTGAAAGAACAGATCCGGGTGAAAAACCTTAACTCCCAACGAGTCATCAAGGCGCAGGTCACCGCGCCGGGCCAGGTGGAAGTGTCCATGTAAAACGCTGATGAGAAAACTGGCGCGGACCCCGTCGCTTCCCTAAACTGTGCCGCAGCAGGACACGCGCCGGCGCATGCAAGCTCATTGATAAATGGGCCTAAAGTTTTCCAGGGGATGGCCGAAAACATGGCAAGCGTCCAAATTCCCAGAGGTTTTTATCATGGTCATCGATTTCAGCCGTTTGAACAGCTCCTCGTCACTTACGGGCAGTACACGTACCAGCAACGCCAAGGAAACCGCCGAAACCGGCACCTCCGCGCCGCTGAATACCCAGGCCGAATCGGCCAGTACCGCAAAGAGCGGGGAATCGGTACACCTCAGCAATGAGGCTCAACAGTTGCAGAAGGTCACTGACAAGCTGCGCGATCAACCTGCTGTCGACAAAGCCCGTGTGGCCGAGTTGAAAGCCGCGATTGCCGATGGCAGCTATAAAGTCGACAGCAACCGTGTAGCCAGCAAACTGCTCAACTTCGAAGCCCAGCGCTAGGCTTTTGCCTGCGCCAGGCTTTTGGACGCTTAAAACCCAAGGCCAGCCATGCACGACACTAATTTACTGCAACTGATCATCGACGACTTTGCTCCAGCTCAACAATTGCTGGAGTTACTGCAAACCGAATCCCTCGCCTTGCACGGTCGCGACATGCCACTGCTGGAAGAAATTCTGGCGCGCAAACAGGCATTGATCATTCTGCTTGAACAGCATGGCCGCAAACGCAGCGAAATCCTCGCCAGCCTCAACCTGCCGACCAATCGGCAGGGTCTCGAGCAACTCGCCAGCCAGTCGAGCATCGGCGAGCAGTTGCTCAGCAAGAGCGACTTGTTGACTGACCTCATCGCCCAATGCCAGGCGGCCAACGTCAACAATGGCCAGTCGATCCAGGTACAGCAGGCCGCCACGGCCAATCAGCTGAAAATCCTCAACGGGGGCGAACCGCCAGCGCTGTATGACGCCAGCGGCACTTTTGCCAAACCCGCCAAGCCGCGTACATTCAGCCAGGCATGAGCCGTTGATGCGCCAGCCCTATCAACTCGCGAAACATACTGGCAAAATACTGGCCAGTTGTCATATTTTGTCTGGAGAGTGATAAACCGTGTCCAACACGCTAAGCGCGGATGATGCTCCGCAGCCCCCAAAGGTGCTCACCACGTCACTGGAAATCTCCAGCAACCTGCGCCAGCTGCAAGATAGCCACGACCCGCTGATCATCACGTTCCATGAACGCAGCCAGCGTTTCCAGACCTACCTGATCAAAGTCGACCGCGACACCGCATCAATGGCTCTGGACGAAATGATCCCGCGCGATGGCGAGCGCTTCTTGCTCGCCGGCGAACCGTTCAAGATCGAAGGTTTTCATGAAGGTGTACGCATTGCCTGGGAATGCACCGGCACGCTGAACATCGAAGAATCCGACGGCGACCGCTTTTACACTGGCGAGCTGCCGACCGAGGTGGTTTACCACCAACGCCGCAACGCCTTCCGCGCCGCATTGAAGCTGACCGACCTGGTCGGCGTCGAACTGGGCGGTGAAAAGCTCAAGGCGCCAATCAACGGCAAGCTGCTGGATATTTCCGCCACCGGTTGCAAACTGCGCTTTGAAGGTGACATCACCGAGCGCCTGCAACTGGGCCAGGTCTACGACCGCATGATCGCCCCGCCGCTGTTCGGCAATCAGCCGGTCTCCGTAGAACTGCGTTATCTGCACTTCGAAGAAAAACTCAACATCACGTTTGCCGGTCTGCGCTTCCACAACATCAGTGGTCAGGCGGCACGTAACGTTGAACGCTTCGTCTATCAGTTGCAGCGTGAAGCACGGCGTTTCGATAAAGACGACATGTGATTCGAACATGCAAATGAAAAGGGCAGTCCTTGGCGGGACTGCCCTTTTTTACTTCCGGCGATGCTTCAAGGCCTGGCGCCACTGATATCCGGGGTGGGTTTGTCGCTGTCGTCATCCGGACTTACTGCCGGCTCAGACTCCGGTTCTATCTCAGGTTCTGGTTCTGGTTCCGGCGTGACCGTATTCTGCATCTGCTCCTGCACCACCTGCTCATCAACACGCGGGTCGAGGGCCGCCACCAGCGGCGAGCTGGACATGCTGTCCGGCATCGCCACGTGATGCAGCGGCGCGTCATCGACCTGATGCAGATTGGTCACGGCTTTCGGACGGATGCGCCACACCAGTACCAGTGCAAAGAAGCTGAAGAACGCGTACAGGCTCTGACTGCCGAAGAATTTCATCAACACACCAGCGGCCAGCGGGCCGATACTGGCGCCAACCCCGTAAGTCACCAGCAACATGGCCGTCAGCGACACCCGGCGATCACCCTCTACGTGGTCGTTGGAAAACGCCACCGCCAGCGGATACAGACAGAACTGCACCAGCGAACAGAGGAAGCCGACCACAAACAGCACCTCCAGCGGCACCTGCGGCAGGATCGCCAGCGGCAAGGCCGCCACCGCGAGAAACCCGGCAAAGCAGCGGATCAAAAGCGCCCGATCATAGCGATCGGACAACCAGCCCAGCGGCCACTGCACCAGCAATCCGGCAAAAATGCAGCTACCCATGAACAGACCGACCTGCTCGGTCGACAGCCCCTGCTGCGAGGCATACAGCGGCGCCAGACCATAGAACGAGCCGATGATCAGACCCGCACCGAGCACCGTGCTCAACGATTGCGGCACACGCTTGATGAAGAAACGCGGCTCCATCGGTGCCGGATGCAGCGGCGCCGGGTGAATCCGCCGGGTCAGCGTCACCGGTACCAGACACAGCGCAAAGCACAGGGCGACCAGCATCAGCAGTTCCAGGCCCAGGCCCGGGTGCATGACCAGAATCAACTGACCCAGCACCAGCCCCAGATACGAAGCGATCATGTAGCCGCTGAACACCAGGCCGCGCTGATTGGCGTCGGCCTGCTCATTGAGCCAGCTCTCGATCACCATGTACTGGCACATCATGCCCAGACCGACAATCGTCCGCAGCACCAGCCACGCCGGCAACCAGTCCACCAGACCGTGGCCCAGCACCGCCGCGCCGACGATCCCGGCACACGCTGAATATGCACGGATATGCCCAACCCGGGCGATCAGCCGGTGACCGATCTTGCCGCCCAGTACCAGACCGAAATAGTTGGCCGCCATCAGCGCACCGACCCACAGCCCATCGACATTGTCAGCGGCCAGGCGCAATGCCAGATAAGTAGACAAAAGGCCCGAGCCGATCAACATCATCAGCGAGGCGAAATACAGCGCTCGAAAGGATTTCCAGATTTGGCGCATCGGCGTTCCGAGCGGCTCCTTGCAGTGAATATCGGGCTACCAAAACGATAGCCCTATGGCGACGGTTCGTCAGGCCTGGGCTGCTAGAACACGCCGTTCCCAGGGAGTTATCTCATCAAAGAAGCTGGTCAACTCCATGGTCTTCGAAGCGATGTAGCCTTCGATGAACTCCTGTCCGAACAGTTCCCTGGCCAATTGGCTACGTTTCAGACGTTCGAGCGCGGCATGCAAGGTACACGGCAACGAAAGATTATCCGGCACCGCGAACTCGCCCTGAATCGGTTCGCTCGGTTCAAGCTCATGCTCGATCCCATGCAAACCCGCGGCCAGACTGGCGGCGATCGCCAGATATGGGTTGGCATCGGCGCCCGGCAAACGGTTTTCGACCCGACGGGCAACCGGCGCACTGGCCGGAATCCGCAGCCCTGCAGCGCGGTTATCGTGCGACCAGCAAGCGTTATTCGGCGAAGCGTACGGGTGACACAGACGCTGATAAGAGTTCACATTCGGTGCAAACAGCGCAGTGAAGTCGGCCATGCCCGCCTGCTGCCCACCAATGAAATGGCGGAACATTGCGGTCGGCTCACCTTTCTCGTCACTGAAAACGTTCTTGCCGGTAGCAATTTCGACGATGCTCTGGTGAATGTGCATCGAACTGCCCGGCGTGTGCGCCAGCGGTTTGGCCATGCACACCACGGTCAAGCCATGTTTGAGCGCGACTTCCTTAAGCAGATGCTTGAACAGGAACGTCTGATCGGCCAGCAACAGTGGATCACCGTGCAACAGGTTGATCTCGAACTGGCTGACGCCCATCTCGTGCATGAAGGTATCGCGCGGCAAACCGAGGGCCGCCATGCATTTATAAACTTCGCTGAAAAACGGCCGCAGACCGTTGTTGGAACTGACGCTGAAGGCTGACAAGCCATCCTCGCGGCGGCCGTCGAGGCCAACTGGCGGGCGGAACGGTTGAGTCGGATCGGTGTTCGGGGCGAAAACAAAGAATTCCAGCTCGGTCGCCACCACAGGCGCCAGGCCTCGCGCCGCGTAACGGGCGATCACTTTTTTGAGCTGGCCACGGGTCGACAGGTTGGAGCTTTCGCCGGTCAGTTCGTCGGCATCGCAAATCGCCAGGGCGCGTGGCTCGTCGCTCCATGGCAAAGGATGAATCTGCCCAGGGTCGGCGACCAATGCGAGGTCGCCATCATCACTGCCGTAAAACCGCGCCGCAGGATATCCACCCATGATGCATTGCAGCAGCACTCCCCGCGCCAACTGCAAGCGTCGCCCTTCGAGGAAACCTTCGGCGGTCATCACCTTGCCGCGCGGTACGCCATTCAAATCCGGCGTGACACATTCAATCTCATCAATGCCCGTCAATCGCTGCGCGAGTGAACGCTGGCCATCGGTTGTCATGACGCAATCCTTGTTGTTGTGCGAGCCGCGAACGGCGACCCGAACAAAATAGGCTCCGCCTGTTCGGAATATCAAGCAGCGTCATGCAAAAAGCCTGCATCACGGCAGGTAGAGACTGAATACCCCACCGCCCAGCGGGCCGCCGTTACGGATTTCCGTGCGCCCTTCAACACCATTGCGTTGATGCAACGCCGCAATACGAGCCGCGAAATACAAGCCGAGCCCGGTGCTGCCGCTGCTGTGATTGATGCCCTGCACGTAATCGGCCTGACGTTCGAGCATCTCGGCCGGGTAACCGTCGCCGTCATCGTTGATGCTCAACACCAATTGCCCGGCCTCGTCGCTGACGGTGATCAGCAGCGACTCACGGGCATAACGAATGGCGTTGTTGATGCAGTTGCCCAGCACCGAGGCGATCAGTTCACGGTCGAAGAAACCCAGCGGGCTCAGCGGATCGACTTCATACGTCGCGACAATTGCGCGACTGGCGAACACCTCTTGATGCGCCGCCAGTTGTGCTTCGATGAAATCATCCAGTTCGTGATAGGCCGGTTGCAGCGGCATCTGGTTGACGCCGAGCTTATACAGCCCGAGCAACTGCACCAGCATGCCGTTGAGGTGGGCGAACTCGAAGTCGATCACCCCCTGCTCCGTGCCGGAGCGCAGCTCTTGGGGCAAGCGCGCCAGCCATTGGCTGTGGGCCTGCATCAGCATGGCCAGCGAGTTCTTCATGTCATGAACGGTGGAGGCGATCACCGTGGAAAAATCCAAAGCCGGATCAGAGTGGTTCATTCGCCAAACGCCTTGCTTTTCAGCTTCTGATAACGCGAGTAACGCGCGTCGGTATCGGGCATCAGGCCAACCAGTTTCAGGCAGGCCCGACATTCTTCCAGTTCCGCCGACAGCACACTGGTGTCGGTGCCGTGCAGCAGCGACTGAGCCATGTTCAGCGCGATACTGATGTTCTTCGGTTGCATCTTCAGCGCCTTGCGGAACACCTCGCGGGCCTCCACCAGGTTGCCGGTCTTGTACACGCGCACGCCTTGACGGTTGAGGTCGGCGGCGGCATTGCTGGAACTGAGAATCGTCGGGTCATCGGTGAGCTTGGCGATGTCTTTCATCACCGCCGGATCATCGCCGTAGATTTCCGCACAGCTCTTGAGCATAGAAGTGCCCGCCTCGGCCTGACCGAGCATCTGCAACTGTTTGGCGACGAGCAGCGCCGCTTCCGGACTCATGAACTGCTCCATGCCGTCGAGACGCATCATCGCCTGCTCGGTGAGCTTGTCGGCGGTTTCAGCATCGTTCAGCAGCAGGCTGGTGGCTTTCATCAAACGCGCACGAATCTGCAAACCGGGGTCGGTCGGGTTCTCTTTGGCCACGGCGCTTAGGGTGGTGTTGATCTCCAGGCGCGTGCGCGTGTCGAGACCGCGCTCACTGCCCTTGCTGATCAGCGCATGGGCCAGGCCGAGATTGCTTTCCGGGTCTTTAAAGCGCGACTGCGCGCCCTGCGACACAGCTTGGCGATAAGCCCGCGAGGCGGTATCAAAATCTTCGTTAGCCATCGCCAGCTTGCCGAGCAATGCCTGCCGGCGCACGGCCAGCGGCGACAGGCGAATCGCCTCTTCCAGCACCCGCTGCGCGCCTTTGGTGTCGCCCTCGGAAACCAGCACATCGGCCATGCCGTCATACAGCGCCGGCATCATCGGGAACACCTTCAAGGCTTTTTCGTAGACGCCTTTGGCCTGCGCCACTTGCCCACGCTTGAACAGCAGTTTGCCCAACCCGGCAAACGCCCACGGCAACGGTCGGTCAGCGATGATGCTGTCGTAGAGACGTTCCAGTGCTTCGTTCTGGTTCATGTCGCGCAAGGCATCGGCGCGGTAGCGCAGGCACAGCGGCGAATAACGGATGTCCTGCTTGCACAGAGCGATGCAGGCGTTAAGCACCTCGGCCGGCTTGCCACGGTCGAGGGCTTGCAGAATCGGTTTGAGCAACGTCTTGCGCTGCTCCAGACGCTCCAGCCGCTGGGCCAGGCCGGAACGGTTGAACGGTTTAGTCAGGTACGCATCCGGCTCGTGCTCCAGAGCACTGAGCACCATCGCCTGACTGGTTTCGGCCGTCACCATGACAAACACGGCTTCGTGGCTGATGAGCTTTTCCGACATCAGGTCTTCAAGGACCTGCTGGCCGTTCTTCTTGCCATCGCCGAGATGGAAATCCTGCAGGATGAAATCGTAGGACTTCTGCGCACACATCTTCAGCGCCTGCTCACCGGTGTCGGCGGTGTCCACGTCCTTGACCCCCAGCTCGCGCAACATCGAGCGCACGGAACTGCGGAAATCCGAGAAATCATCGACGATCAGAAAACTCTTTTGGTGATACGACAGCATCGAGGATTTCCAGGCAATTGAAGTAGATGAACCGAGGCAAAATTCAGGCGCGCAGATGATAGCCGCCGGCCAAATGCCATCAAGCGATTTCGCGCGAGTCTGAACTCACCGTTTGGGTTATCGGCCACAAGTGGCGTTCTCTGAAGCGGGCGCTTCAAGATTCCTCTCACTGCGATTACCCTGCGCGCCTGCCCACATTTCAATACAAGGCTGACCTCGTGTACATCAAAGGACGCTACATCGTATCCGCCTGTGCGCTGCTGTTTATCCAGCACGTAGCGGCGGCCGGAATGGACTGCACAAAAGCTTCGAAGGCCGAGGTAAGCACTTCGATTGGCACGTTCGAGGAGAACGGTGACAACTAGCCAAATGACAAGGCGCGCGCTGCCAAAAGCAATCTGAAGCTGGAAACACACGGCTTGCAAAAAGCCCCGGTGCAATCGAAATTGCACCGGGGCTTTCTGTTTGAATTTGATGGTGTCCCAGGGCAGGTTCGAACTGCCAACCTTCCCCTTAGGAGGGGGATGCTCTATCCAATTGAGCTACTGAGACACGGGGGTTGTCACGGGCTGAACGCTGCGCGACGGACGGCGTGCATGTTAACGGCCGAGCCCTGATTTGTCATGTCGTCCGTGGGGCTTTTTAAGTGTAGGCAGGCACCTTGCAATGCTGCGGGAAAATTTACCGTGCATTTTGCACTCCTGCAAAACGCCATCATTGCAGATTGCAACCCGAACCTTCCGAAAAATCCTTCCAAATGCTTGTTTTTAAAGGACTTAACAGCGGTTAGACTGTTGGCACGACGGCTGCTTTGTCTGTTCCATAGAAGAACAACCGGAGCACCGTCCCATGAACAGCACTCTCTTGCTTGCAAACGCAATCGCATTGGCCGTTTTGGTGGGCTTCCACTTTATCCCCGAGGGTGCTGAGCCGGTCGCCCAGCGCATGCCGCACTACTTGCAGGTGCAGAGGGCGCCGCAGTTGGCGGTGTTGAGCGATCAGAGCTTCGCACCGCAAGCGGTCAGCGAACCTCAGCAGGCTTTGCCAGCACTTGTTACCGAACGTCTGGTTTTTTGAAATATCTTCAGGAGTACAGCATGTCCAAATCAGCAGCAGGATTTCTGATCCTCGCCTTATTGAGTGGCGTCGTGCATTTTTCGCTGTTCGAGGAAACCGAAGTCACCCTGCCCCTGGTTGGCTGCGGCATGTTTGCGGTGTTGTTCGTGCTGGCACTGGTTGCCGGGCGCAGGATCAAGTTTGATCCGGTATTGCGTTGATTTTTACCCAATCCAGCAATTGATTGACGGCGTCAGTCAACGCGCCCGAGTTGTCGATCAGGTGAACAGGAGCATCACTTGATCTCCTGTCCTTGAACAACCCGTTGCGGGCAAGCCTTGCGTCGATCTGGTCAATCGTTTCTCGGCCGCGTCTGAGTAGGCGCTCACGCAATACTTCATCCTTCACCGTCAACAAAACCGGCAGCAGTGTCGGGTATCGCTCAAGCGCTTGGCGCAGGTTGGCGCGAGAGCCGTTCACCAATACATGCCTTCCGGTTTTCAACCATTCGTCCATTTCCACCGGGATGCCATAGGCAAGTCCATTGGCCTGCCATGCCAGGGAAAAATCACCGCTGCGTTTACGCTTTTCGAATTCTTCTGGCGTTACACCGATCGCGTCCTCGCCTACCGATTCGGCCGAGCGCGTGATTACCCGGCGCATCACTGAACAGTTCAATTCGCGCAGTGGCTCGCGCGCAGCGTCAATCAGGCTGTCCTTGCCTGACCCGGACGGTCCCATCAGATAAATAAGCCTGCCATCCATCTTGAAAACGCCCTCCGGCCTGCTTCAACGCTAGTAAATCGGCAAATTGCCACTATCCTGTACAGATAAGGATCACGGATCGAACGCCGCATAGGATGCACGTTCTGAGGTCTTCGGACATCAATTGATGTGTACCAGTAAGCGGACAATGATGCGGGCGAAGGCAAAGTTTTCAAACCAGTCCGCATTTCTGATAATTGGTGCTGGCATTACGCCTTTACCCGGCTCAATATTTGTCACAGAATTGACGCCAATGATCTGGCAATTTTGAGGCATGATGCGGGCCTCTTAACAATTCAGGTTGAACCATTTGGCGCGGATGCTTGTCCTACCACACATCCTGCGGCCAATCCCGAGAACCGCTCCCCTGAACTAACCGGTTAAATATATGCGCCCATTGAAACAGGCAATTTATTCCAGCCGTACGGCTGACAAGTTCGTCGTACGTCTGCCAGACGGAATGCGTGAACGCATTGCCGAGGTGGCTCGCAATCATCATCGCAGCATGAACTCCGAGATCATTGCGCGCCTTGAGCAGAGTCTTATTCAGGAAGGTGCATTGGGCGAAGAGCTGAGCATGCGCCTGGACAGCCCCGAGCTGTCGTTGCACGAACGCGAGCTGCTGCAACGCTTCCGTCAGCTGTCTCACCGTCAGCAGAACGCATTGGTGTCCTTGATCGCCCATGACGCCGAAATGGCCGCAGACGCGTCCTGAGTCATACCGAGCATCTCAAGCCAGCATGATTGCTGGCTTTTTTTTGCCTGGAATTTGAGTTTTCGCGAACACAAAAAAGCCCGCCGATTGGCGGGCTTTTTGTTTACAGCCGATCAGAGCAGGAAGATGGTCGCCAGACCAAGGAAGATGAAGAAACCACCGCTGTCCGTCATTGCGGTGATCATCACGCTGGCACCCATTGCCGGGTCGCGGCCCATCTTCGCCAGGGTCATCGGGATCAACACCCCCATCAGCGCCGCCAGCAACAAGTTAAGCGTCATCGCCGCCGTCATCACTACGCCCAGTGACCAACTGCCGTAGAGCAGGTAAGCGACCACACCGATCACCCCGCCCCAGACCAGACCGTTAATCAGCCCCACTGCCAACTCTTTGCGCATCAGGCGCGAAGTGTTGCCGGTACTGACCTGATCGAGCGCCATGGCGCGCACAATCATGGTGATCGTCTGGTTACCGGAGTTGCCGCCAATACCGGCCACGATCGGCATCAAAGCCGCGAGCGCTACCAGCTTCTCGATCGAGCCTTCAAACAGGCCGATCACCCGGGAAGCGATGAACGCTGTGATCAAGTTGATCGCCAGCCACGCCCAACGGTTGCGAAGCGATTTCCACACGGAAGCGAAGATGTCTTCCTCTTCGCGCAAACCGGCCATGTTGAGGACTTCGCTTTCGCTCTCCTCACGGATCAGGTCAACCATTTCATCGATGGTCAGACGACCGATCAGCTTGCCGTTCTTGTCGACCACCGGGGCGGAGATCAAGTCGTAACGCTCGAACGCCTGAGCGGCGTCGTAGGCGTCTTCGTCGGGATGGAAACTCACCGGATCACTGGCCATGACATCGGCCACCTGCTTATCCGGATCGTTGACCAGCAGACGCTTGATCGGCAGCACACCCTTGAGCACACCGTCGTAATCGACCACGAACAGTTTGTCGGTGTGACCAGGAAGCTCTTTGAGACGGCGCAGGTAACGCAGAACCACCTCGAGGCTGACATCCTCACGGATCGTCACCATCTCGAAGTCCATCAGCGCACCGACCTGTTCCTCGTCATAGGACAGGGCCGAACGCACGCGCTCGCGCTGCTGGTTATCCAGACTCTCCATCAGCTCGTGGACGACGTCTCGCGGCAGCTCGGAGGCCAGGTCAGCGAGTTCGTCGGCATCCATGTCCTTGGCGGCAGCCAGGAGCTCGTGATCGTCCATGTCGGCGATCAGCGTTTCACGGACGGAATCGGATACTTCGAGAAGAATGTCGCCGTCGCGATCGGCCTTGACCAGTTGCCAGAGCGTCAGACGGTCGTCCAGCGGCAAGGCTTCAAGAATGTAGGCGACGTCGGCGGAGTGCAGATCATCGAGCTTGCGTTGCAGCTCGACCAGATTTTGCCGGTGAACCAGGTTTTCCACCCGGTCGTGATGCGCGCCTTCCTGGCGATGAGTCAGGTCTTCAACAACCCGTTGACGCTGCAGCAGCTCAACGACTTGAGCCAGGCGATCCTGCAGGCTTTCCTGTGTTTTCTTTACTTCGATTTCAGACATAGGCGAACTCCACTCCCAGCAGCGGGGCACGCCGGAAGGATCAATCAGTCAATTCATGATTGGTGAAACGGGTTACTGAGTAACTACTGGGTAAGTCCATGGAGGTATTCCATAAGCCCCGGCGGGGCTGACGGGCGCAATGATACACCGCCTGACGGTTTTAAACGTTAAAAAATCGCGGCCGAAACAAGCGCTTGCGAAACAAACCTGAGCGCTGTCCTGACCCATGCAGATGCGACGACTCATCCTGAAAAGAAAACACACCGGCAATGAAAAATGCAGCGACTACCCTTGAGCATAGATCGTCATGGAGGACGTCGAATGCCATCAAAAACCACTCGTTTTTTACTCACCAGCCTGCTTTGCCTGCCGCCCGCCGGGGCTGCGACCAGCCTTCATCGTTGCGAAGCGCCCGATGGCGGCATAACGTTTACCAGCATGAGCTGTGCGCTCGGCGAGCAACTTTCAGTGCAGGAAGTACACCCCTATTTGCCCGGATCGGTTGTGGCAATCATGCCGGAACACAACCACGAAGAAATATCCGGTATGAAAATCAGAAGCGCAGAACCAGGCCTTGTGGGCGGAGTAGAAGACAAATGCGGCAACCTGATCGACGCCAGACAACGCCGCGAGGCAATCATCAATCAACGCGTGATCGCCGGCATGAGCCAGCAGGATGTTGAAAGCGCGCTGGGCAAGCCGGACAAGGTGAATATCCGGACTTCGACGACGAGCTATCGATACGACCTCAAGCGCGGCCGTAGTGCCCAAGTCGATTTCGACGAGAAGGGATGCGTGAAAGGAAAAGCCAAAACCCGGACAGCAAAAAGCCCGCGTTAAACGCGGGCTTCTTGGTATATGGTGCACTCGACAGGATTCGAACCTGTGACCGCTCGGTTCGTAGCCGAGTACTCTATCCAGCTGAGCTACGAGTGCATTTGTGTTTTTAGACCAGATCACAACTGGCTGAAGCAAAGCTACCTGCATTGCTGCAACTAACTCTTAAATGGTGCACTCGACAGGATTCGAACCTGTGACCGCTCGGTTCGTAGCCGAGTACTCTATCCAGCTGAGCTACGAGTGCATTTGTGTTTTTAAACCAGATCACAACTGGCTAAAGCAAAGCCACTTATATTGCTATAAGTAACTCTTAAATGGTGCACTCGACAGGATTCGAACCTGTGACCGCTCGGTTCGTAGCCGAGTACTCTATCCAGCTGAGCTACGAGTGCATTTGTTGCGCCGCATTATAGCCCGTCTAATCTCTATTCCAACCACTTTTTCTAGTAAATTCAAGAACTTACCGAAAAAGCCAGATTACGACGTACTAAGCAAATAATGGCGGAGAACGGGGGATTCGAACCCCCGACACCCTTTTGAGGTGTACTCCCTTAGCAGGGGAGCGCCTTCGGCCACTCGGCCAGCTCTCCGCAACACGGGGCGTATCTTAACCAACCTTTTCCCCGTTTGCAAACATAAAAAACGATAAAAATTAATGGCTTGGTTCTTCGTCCTTCTCTTTCTTTATACGCAGGTAAATTTCCTCACGGTGCACGGCAACCTCTTTCGGGGCATTGACGCCGATACGCACTTGATTTCCTTTAACGCCGAGCACGGTCACGGTGATTTCGCCATCACCGATAATCAGGCTTTCTGCGCACCGACGAGTCAGAATCAGCATACCTTTCTCCTCACGCATTTCATTTCAGGGACAACAGTCTGCAAAAAAAAGGCACCCGACCTACAACCGGAGCGATCGTAGCCCTACATGCCTGAGTATTGACCAGCGCGAGCAAAAGAACAGTTCAGGGCTCGCGCCATTCAAAAATAAAGGGCGCGGTCAGACCGCGCCCTTCAAGAAACCGAATTACTCGCCCTGACGGGCCGGAGCATCCAGTTCGAAAGCCGTGTGCAGAGCGCGCACGGCCAGTTCCAGGTACTTCTCTTCGATCACCACGGAAACCTTGATTTCCGAGGTCGAGATCATCTGAATGTTGATGCTTTCCTTGGCCAGGGATTCGAACATGCGGCTGGCCACGCCTGCGTGGGAACGCATGCCGACGCCGACGATCGAGACCTTGGCAATCTTGGTGTCGCCAACCACTTCACGGGCACCGATCTCGCGAGCAGTGTTTTCCAGCACGGTCTGTGCGGCCTGGTAGTCGTTGCGGTGCACGGTGAAGGTGAAGTCGGTGGTGTTATCGTGCGCAACGTTCTGCACGATCATGTCGACTTCGATGTTCGCGGCACTGATCGGGCCGAGAATCTTGAACGCCACACCCGGGGTGTCTGGCACGCCACGGATGGTCAGCTTGGCTTCATCGCGGTTGAAAGCGATGCCGGAAATGATCGGCTGTTCCATGGTTTCCTCTTCATCAATAGTAATGAGGGTGCCCGGACCCTCCTTGAAGCTGTGCAGTACGCGCAGCGGAACGTTGTACTTGCCGGCGAATTCCACCGCACGGATCTGCAACACCTTGGAGCCGAGGCTGGCCATTTCCAGCATCTCTTCGAAGGTAATCTTGTCCAGACGCTGAGCGACCGGCACCACACGCGGGTCGGTGGTATAGACACCATCGACGTCAGTGTAGATCTGGCATTCGTCAGCTTTCAGCGCAGCAGCGAGTGCCACACCGGTAGTGTCGGAACCGCCACGACCCAGCGTGGTGATGTTGCCGTGCTCGTCGACGCCCTGGAAACCGGCGACTACCACAACGCGACCGGCCTTCAGATCACCACGGATCTTCTGGTCATCAATCTGCAAGATACGCGCTTTATTGTGCGCACTGTCCGTCAGGATCCGCACCTGATTACCGGTGTACGACACCGCCGGCACACCGCGCTTGATCAGCGCCATGGCCAACAGGGCAATCGTCACCTGCTCACCGGTGGAAACGATCACGTCCAGTTCACGCGGAACCGGTTGAGTGTCGCCACTGATTTGCTTGGCCAGATCGATCAGACGGTTGGTTTCACCGCTCATTGCAGACAGCACGACCACCAGGTCATCGCCGGCATCGCGGAATTTCTTAACCTTGTCGGCGACCTGCTCGATTCTCTCGACAGTGCCGACCGAGGTGCCTCCAAATTTCTGTACGATCAAAGCCATTTCAAAGCCGCCTCTGCCCATGAAGGGCGCCCAAATAATCACTCAAACAGCCGTCGGGCCCGCCACTAGACTGCGGGCCCGGCGCGCCGCCTTATAAAGCTTGCTCGACGAATGGAACGGTCAGCGCCAGTGCGCCATCCAGCGCGCCGGCGTCGACACCGCCGCCCTGCGCCATGTCCGGACGACCACCGCCCTTCCCGCCCACTGCCGCAGCAGCCTGTTTCATCAAATCACCGGCTTTGAGTTGGCCAGTCAGGTCTTTGGTTACGCCTGCAACCAGAACGACCTTTTCCTCATGGACACTGCCGAGCAGGATCACTGCGCGGCCGAGTTTGTTTTTCAACTGATCGACCAGCGCCAGCAGCGCCTTGGCGTCCTGACCATCCAGACGTGCGGCCAGAACCTTCACGCCTTTGACGTCCAGCGCCGAGCTCGACAGATCGTCGCCCGCGGCGCTTGCAGCCTTGGCCTGCAACTGCTCGAGTTGCTTTTCCAGCGCACGGTTGCGCTCGAGCACTGCCGACAGCTTGTCGATCAGGTTGTCGCGACTGCCCTTGACCAGGCTGGCCGCTTCCTTGAGTTGTTCTTCTGCCGCGTTCAAGTAGGCCAGTGCCGCGGCACCGGTGACTGCCTCGATACGACGCACGCCCGATGCCACACCGCCTTCGCTGATGATTTTCAGCAGGCCGATGTCGCCAGTACGGTTGGCGTGGATACCGCCGCACAGCTCGACGGAGAAATCGCCGCCCATGCTCAGCACGCGCACGTTGTCGCCGTACTTCTCGCCGAACAGCGCCATGGCGCCTTTGTTCTTGGCGGTTTCGATGTCGGTTTCTTCGGTTTCAACGGCAGAGTTCTTGCGAATCTCGGCGTTGACGATATCTTCCAGCGCTTTGATTTGTTCAGGCTTGATCGCTTCAAAGTGGCTGAAGTCGAAACGCAGACGCTGACTGTCGACCAACGAACCTTTCTGCTGAACGTGCTCGCCCAGTACCTGACGCAATGCGGCATGCAGCAAGTGAGTGGCCGAGTGGTTCAGCGAAGTCGCGTGACGCACCTCGGCATCCACGTGGGTTTCCACTGGAGCACCGATGGTCAGGCTGCCCGAATCCAGCACACCGTGGTGCAGGAATGCGCCACCGGTTTTGGTGGTGTCACGTACGTCGAAACGCGCGTTGCCCGCCTGCAGGAAACCGCAGTCGCCAATCTGGCCGCCGGATTCAGCGTAGAACGGCGTCTGGTTCAGAACGATCACCGCCTCTTCGCCTTCATTCAAGACATCAACCGACTGGCCATCTTTATAAATAGCGACAATTTTTGCCGAACCGCTGGTGTCTTTGTAGCCAGTGAACTCGGTGGCCACATCAACCTTGACCAGCGTGTTGTAGTCCAGACCGAACGAGCTGGCCGAACGTGCGCGCACTCGCTGGGCTTCCATCTCACGCTCGAAACCGGCTTCGTCGACGGTCAGGCTGCGCTCGCGGGCGATGTCCGCGGTCAGGTCCATCGGGAAACCGTAGGTGTCGTAGAGTTTGAACACGACGTCGCCCGGCACCACAGTGCCTTTGAGTTCGGCCAGATCCTGCTCGAGAATCTTCAGACCGTGCTCCAGGGTCTTGGAGAACTGCTCTTCTTCGGCTTTAAGTACGCGCTCGATGTTGCTCTGCTGCTTCTTCAGCTCCGGGAACGCTTCGCCCATCTCGGCGACCAGCGCCGCAACGATCTTGTAGAAAAAGCTGCCGGTGGCGCCGAGCTTGTTGCCGTGACGGCAGGCGCGACGAATGATCCGGCGCAGCACGTAACCACGACCTTCGTTGGACGGCAGCACGCCGTCGGCGATGAGGAAACCGCACGAACGAATGTGGTCGGAAACAACCTTCAGCGAAGACTGATCGCCATTTTCGCAGCCGATTGCCTCAGCCGAAGCTTTCAACAGGTTCTTGAACAGGTCGATGTCATAGTTGGAATTGACGTGCTGCATCACCGCACTGATCCGTTCCAGGCCCATGCCGGTATCCACCGACGGCGCTGGCAACGGATGCAACACGCCATCGGCGGTGCGGTTGAACTGCATGAACACGTTGTTCCAGATCTCGATGTAACGGTCGCCGTCTTCTTCCGGCGAACCCGGTGGGCCGCCCCAGATGTGGTCGCCGTGATCGTAGAAAATCTCGGTGCACGGGCCGCAAGGGCCGGTATCGCCCATGGTCCAGAAGTTGTCGGAGGCGTAAGGCGCGCCTTTGTTGTCGCCGATGCGGATCATGCGCTCGACTGGCACACCGATTTGCTTGGTCCAGATGTCATACGCTTCGTCGTCGGAGGCGTAGACGGTGACCCAGAGTTTTTCCTTCGGCAGTTTCAGAACGCCGGTCAGGAAGGTCCAGGCGAAGGTAATCGCGTCGTGCTTGAAATAGTCACCGAAGCTGAAGTTACCGAGCATTTCGAAGAACGTGTGGTGACGAGCGGTATAACCGACGTTTTCCAGGTCGCTGTTCTTGCCACCGGCACGCACGCATTTCTGGCTGCTGGTCGCACGGGTGTACGCACGTTTTTCCTGGCCCAGGAAGCAGTCCTTGAACTGGTTCATCCCCGCGTTGGTGAACAGCAGGGTTGGGTCGTTGCCCGGAATCAAAGAGCTGGAGGCTACACGGGTGTGGCCTTGCTCTTCGAAGAAGCGAAGGAAGGCTTCACGGATTTCTGCGCTTTTCATTAGGTTCTTCCACGGAGGCTGCGGCCAAAGGCCTGTGCGAAACGTCAACAGACGAAGCGACGGCAAAGGGCCGCATTATATCGGCCCAGCGCGCGGGGTACAGCGTGTTTATACGATAGAAACGGTCAATTGGACGGCTAACGCTGTCACTTGCGCGAAAACTCGACGAATGTCGCGATCACTTGCTCGATTTGCGAGCGATTGACGTCCATGTGCGTGACCATGCGCAGACGCGCGGCAGCGCTCAATTTGATCCCGCGCTCGGCGGCGAACGCCTTGAGCGCCTCGGCCTTGTCGCCCATCTGCACGTAAACCATATTGGTCTGCACGGGTTCGACAGTGAAACCGGCGTCACGCAGGCCTTCGGCGAGCAATTGCGCGTTGGCGTGGTCATCGGCCAGGCGCTCGACGTTGTGATCCAGCGCGTACAGCCCCGCCGCAGCGAGCAATCCGGCCTGACGCATGCCGCCGCCGACCATCTTGCGCAGGCGACGCGCCTTGCCGATCAACTCGACCGATCCGCACAACACCGAGCCGACCGGCGCGCCAAGGCCCTTGGACAGGCACACCGACACCGAATCGAAGTGCTGAGTGATTTGCCGGGCATCAACGCCCAGCTTGACGGCTGCGTTGTACAACCGCGCGCCGTCCAGGTGCAGTTGCAAGCCATTGTCCTGCGTGAACTTGCGCGCCCGCGCCAGATACTCCAGCGGCAGCACTTTGCCTTGCATGGTGTTTTCCAGCGCCAGCAATCGCGTCCGGGCGAAGTGGAAGTCATCGGGTTTGATCGCGGCGGCGACCTGATCCAGATCCAGCGAGCCATCGGCCTGCACCTCCAGCGGCTGTGGCTGGATCGAACCGAGCACCGCCGCGCCACCGCCCTCGTACTTATAGGTGTGCGCCTGTTGACCAACGATGTATTCGTCACCGCGCTCACAATGCGCCATCAAGCCGAGCAAGTTGCTCATGGTGCCGGTCGGCACAAACAGCGCAGCGGCGAAACCCAGCCGTTTCGCCAATTCGGCCTCCAGACGATTGACCGTCGGATCTTCGCCGTACACGTCATCACCGGTGTCCGCCGCAGTCATCGCGTCGAGCATGGCGGGAGTCGGTTGAGTGACGGTGTCGCTGCGAAGATCGATAACGCTCATGAACCTGGCCTCAAGTCAGCAGGGGAAATCCCTTTGTGGAGGTGAATTACTGCGGTCATCGCACCGATTAATCAACCCTTGGCGCAGGAAAACACCCAAAGAGCGTTCAAAAAACTCGATAGCAATCATCGCAAAGGCGCAATGCGCAGACACAGAATCTGTGTTAAAAACGCTGCGCCGCCCACAAAAGGGCGGCAAAACGTTCTCAGGGCGGGGTGCAATTCCCCACCGGCGGTAATTGCGCGCAATGCGCATAGCCCGCGAGCGCTTGGCGGCGGCCACGGCTTCGGCGGTGGATGGCGGCAAGGTCAGCAGACCCGGTGTGATTCCGGGGCCGACGGTCATAGTCCGGATGAAGAGAGAACGGGATTGACGCTAAAGGGCCGTCCGCGTGCATTCGTGCGAGCGTGCGCACCCTTGAATCCCATTCGATTCATAACGCCCTGTTTTTCACACAAACAGGAGTCAGAACATGCAACCCACCGCTTTCGATAGCAAAACCAAACACCCTCACGGCGAGCGCGTCGCGTTCATCCAGGCTTGCTGGCACAAGGAAATCGTCGACCAGAGCCGTAAAGGCTTCGTCGCTGAAATGCTCGTTCAGGGTTATCAGGAATCGGACATCGACTTTTTCGAAGTCGGCGGCGCCTTTGAAATGCCCTTGCATGCCAAGCTACTGGCCAAGACCGGTCGTTATGCCGGTATCGTCGCGGCAGCCCTGGTAGTGGACGGCGGCATCTATCGTCACGAGTTCGTCGCCCAGTCGGTGGTCAGCGGCCTGATGCAGGTTCAGCTGGAAACCGAAGTACCGGTGTTCTCGGTGTCCCTGACCCCGCATCACTTCCATGCCGGTGAAGAACATCAGAAGTTCTTCTTGGAGCACTTTGTGCACAAGGGCCAGGAAGCGGCGAAGACTTGCGCGGATACGTTGCAGAAGGTTCGTGCGTTGCGTCGCACAGAGCCGCGTGCAGTAGCGGTCTGACCCTCCATTGAGGCGTTCCCACGCTCTGCGTGGGAACGATCATCACATCAGGCCAGGTTTTCGTCGGTGGCCGGGACGATCAGGATGCCCGCCCGCAGGCCATTCTTGACCTTGGGATTGGGGAAGATGATCCGCGCGCCCTCTTCCTCGATGATCCAGCGGGTATTGGCCAGATCTTCGGCCAGCACATAACCCACTTCCAGCTCGGAAAAGTTTTCGATGTCCTGCGGCAGGTTCAGGCGGAACGCATCGCTGTGCTTGATGATTTCCCGCGCGACGCTGAACAGTTGCAAACCGTCCAGGCCCTCCTCGGCGGCCGGTTCGTTGCCTTCGATGATCTGCTTCAGGCGGGTTTCCAGCAGCGACACATTGACCCCGTCGTTTTGCCCGAACGGTCGCGCCTTGCCCAGTTCCAGCGTGAAGGCCTCGGCATCGAGCTTGTCGTAGGTGTATGAGCTGAACACGATCGACGGTTTGTTCTGCAACAGCACCGCCTCCATGCCGGCCGCACGCAGGCGTGCCAGTTCGCGGCGGGAATGCTGGCGACCTTCCTTCCACGGGTACAAAGCGAACTGCTCGATCTTCGAACCGCGAATGGCCGTATGCAGGTCATAGTGAAGTCGCTGACGATCCGGCAGGCTGAAGAAGCTCGCCGCCAGTCGTTCCAGCTCACAGGCGCGTATGGCCTCAGAACCGCTGGTTTGTTCATGACGGCCGTTGAACAGCCGATTGACGTCCTGCTCGACGAAGCGCTCACCCTTGCGAATCGCTTCCGGGTTGCCGAACAGGAACAGAATGCGTGCGCGCGGTTTCAAATCGCCGCGTGCGATGTCGTGCAGCAGCCGGTCAAGCAACTCGATCGGCGCTGTTTCGTTGCCATGGATCCCCGCCGACAGCAGTAGATCCAGGCCATTGTCGCGTGCTTCCGGTGGCCGGACTTCCAGCGCACCTTCGCTCAACCAGCGCATCCGCACGCCTTCGACAGTCAGTTGAGTCTTCTCCGCCGGTTCGCGGCCGGCGAGGGTCAGTTCAAGCAGTTTGCCGAGGGCGAGCATAGAGCGGTTTCCTTAGTGGTCGTGGTTGCAATCCGGGCCGTGCACGTGGTCTTCGTCGTCGCCGACGTCAGCCGGTTCCATTTCCAGTTGCAGACTTACCAGATTAGTCGCCAATGGGCGCAGCAGCAGGTTGGCGTACTCGGCGTCGCCTTCTTCGACGTCCACGCCGATCAGCAGTTGGCCACGGCCGTCCTGCTGGATCCACAGCTCTTTGCCTTGCCACATGACCGCGACGCGGGTGCACGAGGTTTGCAGTTGCGTGCCGTCGGTGTCTTCAAGGATCAGCTGCAGGGAATCGCTCATGTTTTTACTCTCTTGGGGAGATAAACCGCGCGCCGCGTTCAGGCGACGCGCCGGCCATCAATTGATCTGGAATGGATAAACCGCGCCCAGTTTAAGGATTTGCGTCAGTTCATCCAGTGCCGTCCGGCATTCAAGCAGCAACTGCGGGTCCGCCAGATCGGTTTCGCTCAGACGGTCGCGGTAGTGCTTTTCAACCCATGCGGTCAACGAACCGTACAACGGGGCCGTCATGATAACGCCTGGGTTGACCGCCGCCAGTTCAGTTTCATTGAGCGCGACGCGTAGACGCAGGCACGCCGGGCCACCACCGTTCTGCATGCTTTGCTTGAGGTCGAAGACTTTCACTTCACGGATCAGACCGCCGGAGCTGGTCAGGCTTTGCAGGTAGGCCCACACGCGCTCGTTGGCCTGGCACTCTTGCGGCACGATCAACAGCATCGAGCCATCAGGGCGCGACAGCAACTGGCTGTTGAACAGGTACGAACGCACCGCGTCATCCACGGTGACCGCCGAACGCGGCACGCAGATCGACTGGAAGTTGCCGCCGACCTTGGCCAGTTTGCCTTGCAACTCGGCCAGCATCTGCTCGGTGTTGAGGAACGCGTCCTCGTGATAGAACAGCGCCTCGCCGTTGCCCACCGCGATCACATCGTTGTGGAACACGCCCTGATCGATCACGTTGGGGTTTTGCTGGGCGTAAACCACGCCTTCTTCACGCAGACCGTGCAGACGCGCAACCGCTTGCGAGGCTTCGAGGGTCTGACGGGCCGGGTACTTTTGCGGTGCCGGGAAACGATTGTCGAAAGCACTGCGACCGAACACGAAGAACTCGACACCGGCCTCGCCGTACTCGCGGCAGAAACGCGTGTGGTTGGCCGCGCCTTCGTCGCCGAACTGCGCCACCGCCGGCAATGCCGCGTGATGGGCGAAGTGTTGCTGATTGGCGAACATCGCGCCGAGTACACGGCTGGTGGTCGGGTGCTCGATACTGCGGTGATATTTGCAGTTGAGGTTGGCGGCAGTGAAATGCACCCGACCGTCAGCGGTGTCGGCACTCGGGCTGACCGTGGCGGCGTTGGCCACCCACATGCTCGACGCCGAGCAACTGGCAACCAGCAACGGCATGGCTTCTTTGGCGGCGCGCTCGATCACTTGAGCATCGGTGCCGCTGAAACCCAGACGGCGCAGAGCGGCCACGTCCGGACGCTCCTGTGGCGCCAGCACACCTTGCTGAAAGCCCATTTCCATCAGCGCTTTCATTTTCGCCAGGCCTTGCAGCGCGGCTTCCTTCGGATTCGAGGATTGCTGGCTGTTGCTCTGGGACGCCACGTTGCCGTAGGACAGACCGCCGTAGTTATGGGTCGGCCCCACTAGACCGTCAAAATTGACTTCATAGGATTTCATCAGCGAGGCTCCACGAGAATCTGTTGTTATAGGCTTCAGTAACTAACTGTTCAGTGCGACCGAGGTGCGGCCTTCGCGAGCAGGCTCACTCCTACAGGTTTGGCGGTGACATACATGTTGTGTACGACACAAATCCTGTGGGAGCGAGCCTGCTCGCGAATGGATATCACGCCATCTTCACGCCAGGCGTCAGGGTGGCAGGCAACACCAGGCTCGGTGTTTCCAGCGACGCCACCGGGTACGCGCAGTAATCCGCCGCGTAGTAGGCACTGGCGCGATGGTTGCCCGAGGCACCGACACCGCCGAACGGTGCGCTGCTCGCAGCACCGGTCAGTTGTTTGTTCCAGTTGACGATACCGGCGCGGCTTTCCAGCCAGAACTGCTGATAGCGATCTTCGGAATCGGACAGCAGACCCGCGGCCAAGCCGTAAGCGGTGTCGTTGGCCTCACTGATCGCGGCAGCGAAATCGGTGTAGCGGATCACTTGCAGCAACGGGCCAAACAGTTCTTCGTCCGGACGCTCGGCCACAGCCGTCACATCAACAATGCCCGGAGTCAGCAGCGCCGATTGCGCCTGCGGCTGAGTCATCTCCAGCAGCGACACGGCGCCGTTGGCCAGCAGATGTTCCTGGGCATCCATCAGCGCTTTCGCCGCACCGAGGGAAATCACCGACCCCATGAACGGTGCCGGTTGCTGATCGAATGCACCGACCTCGATGGTCGCGCTGACTTCCACCAGACGCTTGAGCAGGCTGTCGCCCCACGCGCCTTGCGGCACCAGCAAGCGACGGGCGCAGGTGCAGCGCTGGCCGGCAGAAATGAACGCCGACTGAATGATCGTGTAAACCGCGGCATCCAGATCAGCGACCTGATCGACCACCAGCGGGTTGTTGCCGCCCATTTCCAGCGCAAGAATCTTGTCCGGGCGCCCGGCGAATTGCTGGTGCAGATGATTGCCGGTGCGGCTGGAACCGGTGAAGAACAGACCGTCGATGCCCGGATTCGCGGCCAGCGCGATACCAGTTTCGCGAGCGCCTTGCAGCAGGTTCAATACGCCGGCCGGCAGACCGGCTTCGATCCAGCACTTGACCGTCAGCTCGGCGACTTTCGGGGTCAGCTCGCTTGGTTTGAACAACACGCTGTTACCGGCCAGCAGCGCCGGCACGATGTGGCCGTTCGGCAAGTGCCCCGGGAAGTTGTAAGGGCCGAACACCGCGACCACGCCGTGGGGCTTGTGGCGCAGCACGGCGGTGGCGTCGCCCAGCGGGCCGCTCTTCTCGCCGGTACGTTCGCGGTAGCTCTGCACCGAGATCGCGATCTTGTTGACCATGCTGGTGACTTCGGTCGCGGCTTCCCACAGTGGCTTGCCGGTTTCCTCACCGATGGTGCGGGCCAGTTCGTCGGCGTGGTTTTTCAGCGCGGCGGCGAAAGCTTCCAGAACGCTGATGCGATCTTCCAGCGAACGACGTGCCCAGCCCGGAAATGCCTGACGGGCAGCCTGCACGGCCGACTCGACCTGAGCAGCGGTGGCGCCCTCCCCCGACCACAGCACTTGCTGGGTCACCGGGTTCAGCGATTGAAAAGCTTCGCCCTGACCGGCCAGCCATTCACCTGCGATGTATAGCGAATTCATTATTTCGACTCCCGAGCAGCGGACAACGCCACGGCGCGCACTTGATCACCAGCGTTGAGTTGAAGACGTTTGGCGGTCTGTTGATCGACCACCAGAGTGCCGGCGGCCAGACGTGCCGGCGCGGCAGTGATGCGGCAGTCTTCGCGCTTGCGGTTATGGATGATGAACGGCGTGGCGTCGTCGCCCGGCGTACCCACGGCCAGCACCAGCGCTTCGCTGTCACGCACAGCGCGGATCTTGCTGGTTTCGCATTCGATGGCCGGACCGGCGTCGAAGATGTCGACGTAGCCCTGATAGCTGAAACCTTCACTCTTGAGCATCGCCAGCGCCGGCTCGGTGTCCGGGTGAACCTGACCGATGACATTGCGTGCGTCCGGAGACAGGAAGCAGGTGTACAGCGGGAATTTCGGCATCAGTTCAGCGATGAAGGCCTTGTTGCCGACACCGGTCAGGTAATCAGCCTGGCTGAATTCCATCTTGAAGAAGTGCCGGCCCAGACTCTCCCAGAACGGCGAGCGACCGGCTTCATCCGACACACCACGCATCTCGGCGATGATCTTGTTGCCGAACAGTTCCGGGAACTCGGCGATGAACAGCATCCGCGCCTTGGACAGCATGCGGCCGTTGAGGCCAGTGCGGTAATCGGCGTGCAGAAACAGCGAGCACAGCTCGGAGTTGCCGGTCAGGTCGTTGGCGAGGAACAGCGTCGGGATCTCGCGATAGATGTTCAGCTCTTGCGAAGCGCTGACAGTGAGGCCGACACGGAAGTTGTACCAGGGCTCACGCAGACCGACCGCGCCGGCAATGGCAGAAATCCCCACCACGCGGCCGTTGTCATCTTCGAGCACGAACAGGTAGTCCGCGTCGCCACGGCCGGCTTCGCCGCGAAAGGTCTTCTCGGCCCAGCCGACCCGATGGGTCAGGCGCTCTTCGTTGGCCGGCAATGTGGTCAGGCCGGTGCCGGTGCTGCGGGCCAGGTCGATCAGCGCGGATAAATCGCTGCTGCGTACGGGACGAACAATCATGCTATCTCCTCAAACGGGCCGCCTTCGCCACCCGTGAAACTCGCTAAGGCGTTAAACCGCCACCAGGCGCACGCTGGCACCTTCACCGACGCCCAAGGCTTCGGCCGCTTCCATATCCAGCGTCACCGGTTTGCCCGGCGCGTAGTCCAGCTCAAGCAACACGGCGCGGTAATCCTGCAACTGGGCGTTGGCCACCAAATACTGGCGCCCGGCACCTTTGACCGGCTCGCCGATCTTCACTGGCACCACGCGGCTCTGGGCGATCGAACGGATCCCCGAAACACGCGCATGCAGGGTCGGGCCACCGTCGAAAATGTCGATGTAGTGGTCGGTCTCAAAGCCTTCGCGCATCAGGATGTCGAAGGTGATCTGCGCACGCGGGTGCACCTGGCCCATCGCTTCTTGAGCGGAATCCGGCAGCAGCGGCACGTAGATCGGGTAATGCGGCATCAGCTCGGCGAGGAACGTACGGCTTTTCAGCCCGCACAGGCGCTCGGCCTCGGCGTAGTTGAGGTCGAAGAAGTTGCGACCAATGGCGTCCCAGAACGGCGAGTCGCCATTCTCGTCGCTGTAACCGACGATCTCGGTCACCACCGAATCAGCGAACCGCTCCGGGTGGCTGGCGACAAACAGCAGACGGCCACGGGAGTTGAGCTCCGACCAAGGCGAACCCACCAACTCGCGCTGCACATAGAAACTGGTCAGCAAGCTGTTGCCGGTCAGGTCGTGGCATTGCGAAAGCACGTGGATCTTGTTGTGGATCTTCAGCTCGCGGGAAGCGTGGACGAAGGTCTCGTTGCGGAAGCTGTAGAACGGCTCCGAATAACCCGCCGAGGCAACGATGGCCGAGCAGCCGACCAGTTTGCCGGTGGCGGTGTCTTCAAGGACGAAGAAGTAGCTCTCTTCACCGTTAAAGCTCACTTCGGCGGCGAACGAGGCTTCGCTCGCAGCGATCTTGTCGCTCAGACGTTCCACGTCATCCGGCAAGGAAGTGACACCAATCGGGCTGTCCGCAGCCAGACGCTGTACCTCGCCCAGATCAGCCATTTGCGCGGGGCGCATCACCAGCATGGTGTCACTCCTTTTCTCTTATCAATTCACAGAAGATGAAAATCTCGGGCCACTTCCCAGGGGAAACAGGGGGAAAAGCTGTTTGTGGCGAGGGGATTTATCCCCGTTGGGGTGCGAAGCGCCCCTGAACCCGTCCCCGCACAATTGCGTGCGCGGTGACTGGATTTAGGGCGGCTGCGCCACCCAACGGGGATAAATCCCCTCGCCACAGGGGCTCACTCCCAAATCAATCTGGCCCGAAACAAAAATTGGCTTCGACGCCTGAAATGCTCAGGCGTCGAAAGGTCTATCAGGCTTGCGTCAGTTTTGCGGCAGCGCGTTCGAAGCGGTCCAGGCCGGCATCGATGTCGGCGTCTTCCACCACCAGGCTCGGGGCGAAACGGATTACGTCCGGGCCGGCTTGCAGAATCATCAGGCCTTCTTTTTCAGCGGCGTTGAAGATGTCCTTGGCCTTGCCTTTCCAGGCATCGCTCAGTACGCAACCGATCAGCAGACCAAGGCCACGCACCTGAGTGAACAGGCCGTACTTCTCGCCGATCTGCTGCAGACGCGTTTTGAACTTGTCGTGCTTGGCATTCACGCCATTCAACACTTCAGGGGTGTTGATCACGTCGATCACCGCTTCCGCGACGGCGCACGCCAGCGGGTTGCCGCCGTAAGTGGTGCCGTGGGTGCCGACCACCAGATGTTTGGCCAGCGCTTCGGTGGTCAGCATCGCCGCGATCGGGAAACCGCCGCCCAGGCTCTTGGCGCTGGTCAGGATGTCCGGAGTCACGCCGTAATGCTGGTAGGCGAACAGCTTGCCGCTGCGGCCCATGCCGGTCTGCACTTCATCGAACACCAGCAGCGCGTTGTTTGCGTCGCACAGTTCGCGGGCACCTTGCAGGTAAGCCAGTTCGGCCGGCAGTACGCCGCCCTCGCCCTGGATCGGCTCCAGCACGACCGCACAGGTCTTGTCGGAAACCGCAGCTTTCAGCGCAGCCAGGTCGTTATAAGGAACGTGGGTGATGCCGGTGATTTTCGGGCCGAAACCGTCGGAGTACTTCGACTGGCCACCGACGTTAACGGTGAACAGGGTACGGCCGTGGAAGCTGTTCAGCGCGGCGATGATTTCGTACTTCTCGCTGCCGAAACGGTCGAATGCGACGCGACGGGCCAGCTTGAACGCGGCCTCGTTGGCTTCGGCGCCGGAGTTGCAGAAGAACACGCGCTCGGCGAACGTGGCGTCGATCAGCTTGTGCGCCAGACGCAGGGCCGGCTCGTTGGTGAACACGTTCGATACGTGCCACAGCTTGTTCGCTTGCTCGGTCAAGGCACCGACCAGCGCCGGGTGCGCGTGGCCCAATACGTTGACGGCGATGCCGCCAGCAAAGTCGATCAGCTCGCGGCCGGCCTGATCCCAGACGCGGGAACCGGCGCCACGCACCGGAATGAAAGCGGCAGGCGCGTAGTTGGGAACCATAACCTGGTCGAAATCGGCGCGTTGTACCGCAGCGTGCTCAACGGACATCGGAGTCTCCTGATGAGGGCCACCCGCCTGAAACTGGCGAGCGATGGGGGGATTGTAAGGACAGTTTTCAGCCCGGCCTTGCCGCCAAGCGACAACTTCTTATAGCGCAAACCCCGGATTTTCCCGGGTTTACGGCAATGCGACATATAGCGTCGCAAAGGCGCAGTTTAAACCGGCGCTGCCGATTTGCGGCAGGCGGGCAAGGATATCAACTCAAGACCTTCCCACCGGTATAAATATGTACCGCACCGACGGTGCATCGCTCTGATTTGATTGGCGCTTTCAAACGCCAAGGATTGGCCCGATGCATCCGACCGACGAGCAGCACACCGCCACCAGTCACAACGTCGATTCACAGCAGCCCGACGTCCATTACCTGCACCTCAAAGCCAGCATGCCCGACTGGTTGGGCAACGCTTCGGCGGCCAGGCGCAACGCCCTCAAGACCACGCAACCCGCACTGCCCCCCAAGCTGCGAGCGGTATCGGTCGCCCACCATCAAGCGCTGAAGGCGCTCAATGCCGCGCACTGGACCGCCCAAAACGATGTCGACCAACAGCTCGAACATTTCCAGGACGCCAGCACCTTCGCCGAGCCCCTGCTCAAAGCCGCGTTGAAAGAACAGTTCGCTCTGGATCTGGACGTCAGAACCACGTACCTGCACCTGTACATCCCGGCCACCACGCCACTGTTTTCGATCAAGACCGGCGCCCGCACCTGGACGGTGTCGCTACTGGACGCCGCGCTGCATAACTTCGAGGAGAAGGAAACCGAGGACGATGCCTATGAAGCCGAATCCACCTTCATTACCAAACCCTCGGCGACCGGCCAGTTCGACACCCTGCCTGCGATCAAGCAAACGCTGAGCATCGCCGCATTCACCCCGCTCTGCCGAACGCTGGATATCGGCGCGCAGTACAAAACCTGGCTGGAAGACCATCTGGGGTTTGGCGATGAAGCGAAAGCCTCGGCGTTGCGCCTCAAGGTCGACAAGAGCCAGCAAGCCGCCCTGAAAGCCGCCCTGCAACTCGCCCGCATGAACGACGATATCAGCGAGGGCTACTTTCGTACGATCACCGCACTGGCCGAAGGCGTACCGCACCTGCGAATCAATGGCCAGTCCCTGCTATGTAACAGCCTGACGATGATGGAGGCCCCACTCACCGGCATCGCTGTGTTCGCCCCGCCGGCAGATGAACCGCAAAGCGTGGCGCGAGTGGTGGCCTGGGTGCCGGATGACCCTGAACACCCGATCAAGGAATACGCCTCCTCAGCAGAGCTGGAAGTCGAACTGACCCGGCAACTGCGTTCACGCGACTATCAGAAATTCTTCAGCCGGTTCGTCAACCACGAACAGCGTGGCTTTTTCTTCTCCAGCCTGAACGCTCGCCTGAGCCGGGTGACGTGGCACGAACCCGTGCCGGGCAGCACGCAGCCGGTGTGGCGAGACGAACCATTCGACAAACCGGACCTGCAACTGGCCGCCACGCCAATCAGCGCCGAGTTATGGGAGCACCTCTATCAAGGCAAACTGAACAAGATCCTCAATGACGCCCAAGTCATTGCCGTCGCGACCGCCACAGTCGATTCAAAAGTGCGCTGGGCACTGTGGGATTCGTTCGTCGGCATCGCCTCGACGATTGTGCAGACCGCCGCATTCATCATTGCGCCGTTCGTGCCGGTTCTGGGCGAAATGATGATGGCGTACATGGCCTACCAGTTTCTCGACGAAATGTTCGAAGGCATTGTCGAGTGGACGCAAGGCCAGAACACCGAAGCGCTGACGCACCTGTTCGGCTGCCTTGAGTCGCTGGTTCAACTCGGCGCATTTGTCGCCGGCGGTGTCGTTGCCCTGGGCGAGTTCCGCAACGTGCTGCCCAAAGAAATAGTCGCCTTCATCGACAGTTTCAAACCGGTACAGATGCCCAACGGCAAAACCCTTTATTGGAAACCGGATCTGTCCGCCTACCAGCAAAAAAACCTGCCGACGCCAGGTTCATCCCCTTCGCGACTGGGCCTGCACGAACATCAGGGCAAGCTATTGCTACCCATTGATCAAGGCCACTATGCCGTCAAAGAAACTCCGATTCCCGGCCAATATCGAATTGATCATCCAACCCGACCCGACGCCTATAAGCCGCTGGTGCGCCATAACGGCGACGGTGCGTGGCACACCGAGGTCGAACAGCCGCTGGAGTGGGACGCCCCCACGGCGTTGCGGCGGATTGGCCACTCGGTCGAGTCCTTCTCACCCGTTCAACGTGAACGAGTCCTTCAGATCAGCGGCTTCGACCACAACGCTCTTCGTCAGATGCATGTCGACCAGGAGCCGTTACCGCCGTTGCTGGCGGACAGTATTGCGCGCTTCAAGATCGACCAGGATCTGCAACTGTTAATCGAGCAAATGGGCAGCGAGTTGCCCGAACAGCAACGCAGTGCCGACCCGCTGACGCAACTGCAACTGCTCAATGATTACGGACGCTGGCCTGGCAACAAACGCCTGCGCCTGATGGACCAACAACAGGCTGTCACCTGGCAGTCTTCAGCAGACGAAACGCTTCCCCTCACCGATATTCGCTCGGACGGACTGGTGGACGGCGATGTCCTGAAGACACTGCTGCAAACCCTGGATGAACAGGACGCCAAAGCGCTGCTGGGCGAAGACTTCGCCGGTCCGGATCTGACACTGGAGGTCCGCACCCGCCATTTGCGCAAGCAACTGCTGCACCATGCCAAAACGCAACGCGGGACACTGTTCGAAGCACGCTACCAGGCTCTCGAAACGCCCGACGATCCGCTGATCAGCCGCCTTACGCAGCATGAACCAACGCTCCCCCGGCGCATCACGGAGGAACTGCTCAACAACGCCACCGGCGATGAGCTATTGCTGATCAGTGAAGGGCAGTTACCCCAGCGCCAGCAAAACCTTATCCAGATTGCCAGCGAAGAGGTACGCGTCGCGCGCGCATATGAAGGACTGGAGATGGGCTCGGTGAGTAATCCGGATACCGACACTTTGGTACTGCACAGCCTCAGGCAAGTGCCTGGCTGGAGCGGTGATGTGCGCCTGGAAATTCGCGACGGCGCCTATGAGGGCAAGGTGCTCGACAGCACCGGGCGAGTGGATGCGCCGGTGCAAAAAATTCTGGTCAGACAAACCGATGACCTCTATCAGCCGTTCGACGACCGCGGCCAGGAACTGCATTCGGCCACCGATATTTATTCCAGCATTCTGTACGCCCTGCCGGATACCGAACGTCAGGCCCTGAACATTCAGATTGGCCAGCCGGAACAACTGAAAAGTGAGATCCGCGCCCGGCCACTGGCTCGGGAGGATCTGCGCGTAGCGATATCACTGCCCCCGGCTCCGCAACCGCAACTGGATACTCTGCGCCTGGTCGGGCGTGGCGGTCGCCAGCCAACATTCGGTCTGCCTGACGCCTACGTGCATCCGGGCGCAATCATAGAGCCCCAGCCACTGGATCCTGTTCAGGTGATCTATCGCGGCTACACCACTCAGGAGGCCGAAGACTTTGCGACCCGATTCAATCAGGACCCGGTAGCAATCAGAAACGAACTGACCCGTCTGAGGGGTGAACTCAGTCAACTTCAGGATGACCTGCGGCTGTGGGAAACCCGGATCCCCGTGAACAATCCCGACACCGGCCTTCCATTGACGGTGATTGAACTGCGGGCTGCAAGGCAAAGCCGAGCGCGACTCAGGGTCGACATTGAACGCTGCTGGCGCAGGGAGCTACGCAGCTCTACCGGTTACACGCTGCAGATCAGGGAGCCGATCATTGGCGACCTGCCTGTGTTGAATGCAGACTTCAGTCATGTCACCTTGCTGAGCATCAATGGCAGCGCCCGCACCGGCGCCGTCGATGGGTTTTTGCAGCAATTCCCGCAACTGTTTTACCTCGACATGCAAAACCTGAATGTGCCGAATCTGCCGCCCGCCATTCGCTCGATGCCACGATTGCGAAATCTGATCCTGCGCAACTGCGGCATTGTTCTGCCCGCCGACAGCCGAGCGCTATTTTCACCCTTGTCCGAACTCCTTATCCTGGACCTGCAAGGCAACCGATTAGGCGCTGCGCCCGAGGTACACACGATACCTTCGTTGCGCTACATCAATCTCGAAAACACGGGAATCACGAAGCTGCCAGACGGTCTGCTGGATCATCCACGGCTGAGCAATGGCAGATTCGACGGCAATCAGATCACTGACATTCCCAAGGCTTTTTTCGACTTGCCCCCGGCGCTGAGCGATGGCTTCAGTTTTGCCAACAACCCACTGTCTCCAATCAGTCGGGAGCGGGTGAAAGCGTACTACCAGCAAACCGGAAAACACTTCGGCATCTTGCCGGAGCGAGCCGATATGAATCGGGCCATGAACCTCTTTCCTGCCCTCGACACCGAGCAGGCCGCCGAGTTGCTCTATCAACTGCCCGGCACACTGGTTGACGGTCGCGTCCACCTCGCCGGATGGGAAGCCGAAGCCCACCGAATGCAAAACGACCTGGCGCAATGGACCAATAACGTTCCTGACCACCACCCCGAAACCGGCCAGGCGCTGACTATCAGTGAGCGGGTGAACGAACGTCTCGCCCGGCAGCGATTCAGTATCAAACTCGAACAGTTCTGGCACGAAAGAAGCCCTGTATCCCCCAACTCTCGCAGTAGCCGTCTGGTAGCGAGCGTCGAGTTTATCGGAGACATGCCAGTACTCGACGCTGACTTCAGCCACGTTGCTGAACTGACGCTCGACGGCAACAAAAACGTTTCGACCGTACTGCCCTTCCTGCAACGTTTCCAGAATCTGACCGACCTGGAGCTGAGTTTTTTTGACCTGGAACCGGCCACCTTGGAATCCATCAATGCCCGGCAACTGGTCACACTGCGGCTCAAGAACTGCGGGGTCGTGATCACCCCGGAAAATCAAGCAGCACTCTGCGCCATGAGCCAACTGGAGATACTCGAGTTGCGCGGCAACCCGCTCGGATCCTTCTTTGATCTGAATCTGCTGCCCTCGCTCAAGCACCTCGACCTGTCAGACACCGGACTCTCCGAGCTTCCAGCCGGAATCACCGACAATCACAACCTGGCAACCGCATTGTTCAGTGAAAACAATATTGTCGAATTGCCCGATGCCTTGTTCGATCTGCCGGCCGAGCGCAGTGACGGAATTGATCTGGCCGAGAATCCGAGGCTCTCCTCGAACGCTCGCAACCAGATAAAAAACTATTACCGCAAAACCGGGCATGATTTCGACGTGCTGGCAGATCCAACAGATATCGCCTTGGCGAAGCGGCTGTTCCCGACGCTGGATACCGTCGAAGCCAGTGAAGTGATCTATGACCTGCCCGGCACCCTGGCGGACAGTCGGATTCAGCTCAATATCTGGCAAATGGAGCTGAGCGGGCTGGAGCAGGATCTGCGCACATGGGCCGTTGAGGTACCACATCAGAACCCTGTGACGGGGGCGGCGATCGATGCTGTCGAAATGTTCAACAACTACACGGCCCGATCGGAGTTTGCCCAGCGGCTGCAGGATTTCTGGCAAAGTCGTTCGACCACCTCCAGCATGCGCGACGATCACTTTATCGCGAACCTGGCCTTCACGGGGGACATGCCACGGCTGAACGTAGATTTCAGCCATGTGTCGAGTCTGAACCTGATGGGCACTGCGTCGGTGAATGACATCGCCTCGTTCGTGGAACTGTTTCCCAACCTGCACGTCCTTGAGATGCGCAACTTCGAATTGGGACAAATACCAGCCAACCTCGGACACCTGTCGCAGCTCAAGGAGCTGATGCTGACCCACTGCAACATTACCCTCACGGCCGAGGGGCAGACCCTTCTGCAATCGCTGAACGAACTTGAACTCCTGAACCTGAGCCATAACACACTGGTGCAGATTCCAGATCTGGCGGCGCTGCCCATGCTGAACGATGTTCGCCTGACCAATACCGGCATTGGCAACGTACCCAATGGTTTGAGCTCTCATCCGAACCTGCGCAATGCACTGCTCAACGACAACGCGATCACGGATCTGCCCGAATCGTTTTTCGCGGTGGACATTGATCTGGCTGACGGCATAGATCTGGCAAACAATCCTTTGTCCCCGCCCACGCGTGAGCGTATCAAGTCCCACTACGCTGCCATCGGCTATGACTTCGGTGTACTCCCCGACCTGGCCGACATCGCCAAGGCACAAGCACTGTTTCCCGATCTGGACATCGAAGATGTCACGCACGTGATCTATGAATTGCCTGGAACGCTGGCAGACGGCAGCGCCCAACTGGCGCACTGGGAGGCTGAACTCACGCAGATGGTCAGTGACCTTACCGAATGGTCCGACCGCGCACCTGCGGGTCTGGCGGGTTTGAACATGACCGCTGCTGACAGAGCGACACAGCGGTTCGAGCGCCGAGCGTTCAGCGAACAACTGGAACATTTCTGGCGCAGCAGACAAAACAGCAAAACAGAACTCAGGCTCAACGCTTTCGACGCCCACCTCAGGGTGATCGGTGATCTGCCAGCGCTGAGTGCTGATTTCAGTCACGTCACCCAAATGACCTTGCAGGGCAGCGAAAAGCTGACGGGGGTTGAGGGTTTCCTGAATTGCTTTACCGGGCTGGAGGCACTGGAAATGCGCCGCTTTGCCTTGGATCAATTCCCCCTGGCCGTGTCCCGCATGCCCCAACTCAAAACCCTGGTACTGAGCAGCTGCGGCATTGCTTTTGATGAATCGGGGCAAGCGGCCTTGTCTTCGTTATCCCGACTGACAATGCTGGATATGTACAACAACCCGCTGGGCAGCGCCCCAGACGTTTCGGCGCTGAGAGCACTGACGTTCATCGATCTATCCCGAACCGGGATCGACCATCTACCGCCCAGCCTGCTCGAACTGCCGGTTCTGGAAACGGCGATACTCCATGAAAACCGCATCAGCGAGTTGCCAGAGGCACTTTTTCAACTGCCCGCCGACGCCAGCAATGGCTTTGACTTGAATCGCAACCCGCTGTTGCCAGCCACGCGCGAACGGATAAAAACCCATCATCAAGCGCTGGGCATTGATTTTGGCGTTTCCGTACCTCAGGAAGATAGTTTGCTGGCCCGTGCGTTGTATCCGCATCTGACCGACGCGCGCCTCGACGAAATCGTCTACGGCCTGCCCGGTACTTTGGCCGATGGGCATCTGGAACTGATCCGCAGACAAACAGAGATCACCACACTGATCAATGATCTTGAGGCGTGGACGAATGAAATTCCCCTCGCCCCCGGCACCAACACACCCTTGACGGGCGATAGCCTGATCGAGGAACAAGATTGCAGAATGCGATTCAAGGAAAGTCTCGAACAATGCTGGCGCCGGATAGTGAGGGAAGGCCGATCCGAGTTCGACTTTACGTTCCATCTGCCAATTACAGGCGAACTACCAACGCTGTCGGCGGATTTTTGGCATATACGCACGCTGATCCTGGCGGGTAACAGATTCAAGCTCCCTCGCGTCGGTCGATTCCTGGAGCGCTTCCCCCATCTGCGTTCGCTTACCATAGAGAGCTATCATCTGGGCGACATTCCTGGCGCCATTCCAGCCATGGAAAGTTTGACGGAACTCAGTCTGGTCAATTGTCAGATCACCCTCACTCAGGAAAGCGCGAATGCGTTGCGCGGCATGAGTAACCTCACGCGACTCGCCTTGAGGGATAACGCGCTGGGCCGAACCCCCGACCTCAGTCAGATGACGTCACTGGCCAGACTGAACTTGAACAACACAGGACTCACGGAAATTCCGCCGGGCTTGTTCAATCGCCCGGACCTTGTGTATGCCGACCTGGCCAACAACGCCATTGTCGAATTGCCCATCGAGATAATGGAGGCCGACACCACCGAATTCATCTTCAGCGGCGATCTGCTCTCCCCTAGTAGCCAGCAAGCACTGAGTGTTTATGCCAGCAGAAGGGCTGTCAGACTGCAGATCCCACAAAGAATTGGTCGCCATTTCGAAGAGTTCGAAGACGACTCGTTTTCCAGTGGCGCTGAAGCCAGGTCTTACATCGACTCTTCGCAGAGTTCAGGTGACCTGGTCGTCGACTAGCGTCTAGCCGCGCTCGGGCGGCACCGACGACAATTCAAACGGACTGCTGCTGCGCCGCTGGTTGCGATCTTCCCGCGGTGTGGCGCCGAAGAAGTTGCGGTAGGCACTGGAGAAATGCGGCCCCGAGGAGAAGCCGCACGACAGGCCGATCTGGATGATCGACTTGCTGGTTTGCATCAACATCTGCCGGGCCTTGTTCAGGCGCAGTTCCAGGTAGTACTGGCTCGGCACGCGGTTGAGGTACTGCTTGAAGATCCGCTCCAACTGCCGACGGGATACGCACACATGCTGGGCGATTTCGTCGGTGGTCAGCGGCTCTTCGATGTTGGCTTCCATCAGCAACACGGCTTGCGTGAGCTTCGGATGACTGGAGCCGAGACGGTTCTGCAACGGAATACGCTGACGCTCGCCGCCCTCGCGGATGCGCTCGACCACCAGTTCTTCCGACACCGCACCGGCCAGTTCCGCGCCGTGGTCACGGGCCAGCACTGCCAGCAACAAATCGAGCACCGACATGCCGCCGCATGCGGTCAGGCGATCGCGATCCCAATCGAACAGATGACTGGTGGCGATGACTTTCGGGAAGCGTTCGGCGAAATCGTCCTGCCAGCGCCAGTGCACGGCGGCGCGATAACCATCGAGCAACCCCAGTTGCGCCAACGGATATACACCGGCCGACAGACCACCGATCACACAACCGGCACGCACCAGTTGCTTGAGCGCGCTGCTCAGTGGCGAGGCCAGCGAAGTTGGCGGCTCATCGGCAAGCAGGAACAGTTTCTGGAAGTTCTCGAGCTTGCCGGCCCACGGTTCGCCGGGTAATTGCCAGGCGCCTTCGACGGGCGGCTCGGCCTGCAAGAACGACAGTTCGTAAACCACGTCCGGGTGCACCCGCTGAGCAACACGCAAGGCCTCCTCCGCCAGCGCCAGCGTCAACGCTTTAGTGCTGGGCCAAATCAGGAAACCAATTCGATGGGCAGTCATGGGCGGGCAATCCGAAACGAGGAACGGTGATGAAGGCAAGGGCCAATGCTAGCCCGAAAATGAACACAAATCTTGAGTCTGACGGAGATCACCTGTAGGAGCTGTCGAGTGAAACGAGGCTGCGATCTTTTGATTTTGGTTTTTGAAGATCAAAAGATCGCAGCCTGCGGGAGCTCTTACAGGGGAACCCGGTCGGCGAAGCATGCACTATTCCGGTGCATACCGGCAGTCCTGATTACTTGAGGCTACCCGAGAGGAACTGTTGCAGGCGCTCCGACTGCGGATTAACCAGCACTTCGCGCGGGTTGCCGCTTTCTTCAACAACACCTTTGTGCAGGAACACCAACTGGTTCGACACTTCACGGGCAAAGCCCATTTCGTGCGTCACCACAACCATGGTGCGGCCTTCCTGAGCCAGCGCCTGCATCACCTTGAGCACGTCACCGACCAGTTCCGGGTCAAGCGCCGAAGTCGGTTCGTCGAACAGCATCACTTCCGGCTCCATCGCCAGCGCACGGGCAATCGCCACACGCTGCTGCTCGCCACCGGACATGTGCCCCGGGAACGCATCCTTACGATGAGCCACGCCAACCTTGTTCAGGTAGTGCTCGGCTTTCTCGCGGGCTTCAGCCTTGGACACGCCCAGTACGTGGACCGGCGCTTCCATGATGTTTTCAATCGCGGTCATGTGCGACCACAGGTTGAAATGCTGGAACACCATCGACAGACGCGAACGCATGCGCTGCAGCTGTTTCGGATCAGCGGCTTTCAGCGCGCCGTCCTTGTTGGCCACCAGTTTCAGCTCTTCGTTATTGAGCAGAATCTTGCCCGCGTGCGGCTGCTCAAGCAGGTTGATGCAACGCAGGAAAGTACTTTTGCCGGAGCCACTGGAGCCGATGATGCTGATCACATCGCCGGCTGCCGCTTTCAGGGAAACACCCTTGAGCACTTCGTGACTGCCATAGCGTTTATGCAGGTCTTGGACTTCAAGTTTGTACATGCGGTCGGTTCTCACAAAAACAGTCAGTCAGTCGTTGAGCAAGCGTCCGTGACGCAGCGCTTCGCGCCCCGCCACCTTGGCCAGCCAGAAACCGGGTTGGGCATAGCGCAGCCGTTCAATGGCAAACAGCACCCCGGACGTACCAGCACATACCGTGCTGACCCGATCGGACACAGGGTCGATCACTTCAAAAATCTCGTCCCCGGCCTCGACCCACTCGCCGGGTTTACGCAGAAAACTCACCACGCCAGGGTGCGGCGCGAGCAGCAATTCGGTGCCTTCGAACGGCATGCCTTCGCACGGCTCGTTGGCTGGATCGGGCCACTCGCCGGTAATCAAACCTTGCTCGGCGAGGAACGCCAGAATGCCTTCAGCATACGCCTCGGCCTCGGCACGGCCAGTGTCAGCCTGACCGCCCAGCTCGATGGTCGTCGCCAGGCACGCCAGCGGAATCTGCGCATCCGGGAACTGCCGCGACAGACGCAGCCACGGCAGTGAGCACGCTTCATCAAAAGAGCTGCCGCCGGAATCTTCCGCCAGCAAGCCAACCTTCACATTCAGGTGCGCGGCCAGCGAACGCCACTGCGGCCAGTGCTGCGGCAGCGCATACAGGTGCAGCGCGGCTTCGGCGTCGCAGTGCAAGTCGAGCACCACGTCGGCGGTGCAGGCATGACTGAGCAAAACGCGCTGCATGCCTTGCAACTGGCTGCTCGCTGGCGGCAATGCGGCCAAGTGATCAGCCATCGCCTGACGGATCAGACGAATGTTGGCGTGCGGATCATCACCGAGACTGTCGGCCAACGCTGCCGCTACCGGCGCGCTCAGCTCAACGAAATCACGGTTGAAATTCTTGCCGCTGCCCGCCTCGAAACGGCCCTGGAAATTGCCTTGCAGCAATTGCCCAAGACCCAACGGATTGGCCACCGGCACCAGTTCGATCACACCGTTGAGCAGGCCTTTGGCTTCGAGTTCGCCCAAGCGCTTTTTCAGCTCCCAGGCGGTACGCATGCCCGGCAATTCGTCAGCGTGCAGGCTGGCCTGAATGTAGGCCTTGCGCTCACCGCTACCGAAACGGAAGACCGAAATCTTGCGCTCGCTGCCTAAGTGGCTCCACGGCAAAACGTGGTCGATGCGTTCCATATCAGTGCTTCCGCGGAGCGAGGTAGCTCAACCAGCGACGCTCGGCCAGCTTGAACAGCTTGACCAGAATGAAGGTCAGGCACAGATAGAACACGCCAGCGGTGATGTACGCCTCGAACGGCAGGTAGTACTGCGCGTTGACGGTACGGGCCGCGCCGGTGATGTCGATCAAGGTCACGATGGACGCCAGACTGGTGGTTTGCAGCATCATGATCACTTCGTTGCTGTACTGCGGCAGCGCCCGGCGCAGGGCCGACGGCAGCAAGATGCGCTTGTACAGTTTGAAGCGCGACATGCCCATGGCCTTGGCCGCTTCGATCTCACCGTTCGGCGTGGCCTTGAGGCTGCCTGCGATGATTTCCGCGGTGTAGGCGCTGGTGTTGACCGCGAAGGCCAGGCACGCACAGAACGTGGCGCTGGACAGCCACGGCCAGAGGAAGCTTTCACGTACGGCTTCGAACTGCGCCAGACCGTAGTAGATCAGGAACAGTTGAACCAGCATCGGCGTGCCGCGAATCACGTAGGTGTACAACCACGCGGCGCCGTTGACGATCGGGTTCTTCGAGACGCGCATCAGGCCCAGCGGCAGTGCCGCCAGCAGACCGAAAAACAGCGACAGCGCGAGCAATTTGAGGGTAGTCACCAGGCCGCCGAGGTACAGCGGCAGAGCCTCCCAAATGACGTTGTAGTCGAAGATCATAGATCAGCCGCCCTTACGCCTACCGAGTAGCGCTTCTCAAGTTGACGCAGGATCAGCAACGAAACGCTGGTGATCACCAGGTACATCGCCGCCACTGCGAGGAAGAAGGTAAAAGGCTCGCGAGTGGCGTCTGCCGCCTGCTTGGCCTTGAACATCATGTCTTGCAGACCGACCACGGAAATCAGCGCGGTGGCCTTGGTCAGTACCAGCCAGTTGTTGGTGAAGCCGGGAATCGCCAGACGAATCATCTGCGGCACCATCACCCGGAAGAACACCTGAAAACTGCTCATGCCATACGCCATGCCTGCTTCGGCCTGACCTTTCGGAATGGCCATGAACGCACCCCGGAAGGTTTCCGACAGGTACGCACCGAAGATGAAACCCAGGGTGCCGATACCGGCGGCCAACGGGTTCAGGTCGATGTAGTCGTCATAGCCGAGCATCGGTGCAACGCGGTTGAGCAAGTCCTGACCGCCGTAGAAGATCAGCAGGATCAGCACCAGATCGGGAATCCCGCGGATCACCGTGGAATACAGATCGCCCAGCCACGCCAGCCAGCGCACCGGCGACAGGCGCAGCGCGACACCGATCAGCCCCAGAACGATGGCCAGAGCCATGGACGACAAGGCGAGCTGAAGCGTCAGCCATGCGCCATCGAGGATGACAGCCCCGTAGCCTTTCAACATGATTCAGGTCCTCGAAAGTTGGGATGAAAAAATGGCGCAAACCGCAGAGATTCTGTTGCTTGCGCCATTTCGGACTTGTCGCAGAGACGTCTTACTTGCCGTAGATATCGAAGGCGAAGTACTTGTCCTGGATAGCTTTGTATTTGCCGTTTTCGCGAATGGCCGCGATGGCGGTGCTGATCTTGTCTTTCAGGGCGTCGCCCTTGCGGACTGCGATGCCTACGCCGTCGCCGAAGTATTTGACGTCGGTGAATGCCGGGCCAACGAAGGCGAAACCTTTGCCAGCGTCGGTTTTCAGGAAACCGTCATCCAACAGCGTAGCGTCAGCCACGGTGCCGTCGAGGCGACCGGCAGCCACGTCGAGGTAGATTTCGTTCTGCGAACCGTATGGCTTGATCTCGGCACCCAGCGGGGCCAAGACTTCGCGAGCGAAACGCTCGTGGATCGAACCACGTTGCACGCCGATGTTCTTGCCCTTCAGCTCAGCCAGACCTTCGCTGACCTGAGTGCCGGCCTTCATGACCAGACGAGCCGGGGTGTTGTAGTACTTGTTGGTGAAGTCCACGGACTTCTTGCGATCTTCAGTGATCGACATGGACGACAGGATCGCGTCGATCTTGCGCACTTTCAGTGCTGGGATCAGACCGTCGAACTCTTGCTCGACCCATACACACTTGACCTGCATCTGCTCGCACAGCGCGTTGCCGATGTCGTAGTCGAAACCAACGATGCTGCCATCCGGCGCTTTCGATGCGAACGGAGGGTAAGCCGCTTCGATACCGATCTTCAGAGGTTTTTCATCCGCGAAGGAATTCAGCGACAGCACGGACAGTGCCAGGGCGCCAAGCAGCACAAGTTTCTTCATCTTGGGACTCCATCGGTAAAGGGCAAAAACGGCAGAGTGAGCAACAGCCCAATATGCGAATGGTGAATCGGAAATCGGTTGCTGCATCGGTGGGAAATTTCCTATTGAAACCGTCGGAGGTTTCAACGTAAGCAACGATGAGCGAGTGATCGGCATTCTAACGACAGGCCCGAAGCCGATATTTCTTCAATGCGACAACTAATTACAGATGCACAGAGAAAGCGACTTGAGCACATTGACAGCCCTGCAAATTCATGCAAGAGCGAAAGATTGTTAACCGATCTATGCTGCAAATTGCGGGCCTATTATTCGCAAACCCTTCTAATCCGGCAAGCGCAGCGTTGTGTCTTATTTTTCACTAGGCGTTTTAAGGCGCTAAAACGGGGCGATGCGTTTCCCTTTGCCCCGGTTTGGCGCGGGCGGTTACACATTCGGTTACGTGGAAGGCAGGAGGTAACAGCGGGAAATGCCCTACGGCTGAAATCGATAATTATTGGTTGGGTGAGTCCGCGTTCCGACAGCGGACTACCTCGGCGTCCGACAAATTGCCTTCGCGAGCAGGCTCGCTCCCACAGGGATCTGCATTTTGTCTGAAGGTACTCGGTCAAACTGTGGGAGTGAGCCTGCTCGCGAAGGGGCCGGCCCGATCGACACAAATCCACCAGACACAAAAAAGCCCCGCCCGGCAAAACCGGACAGGGCTCCTATGCTTCTAACGCTTAAGCAACATTCATGGTCTTGTGCGTATCAATCAAATGCTGCACCACACCCGGGTCCGCCAGGGTCGAAATATCCCCCAACCCATCATATTCAGCGGTCGCGATCTTGCGCAGAATGCGGCGCATGATCTTGCCCGAACGGGTCTTCGGCAGCCCCGGCGCCCACTGGATCACGTCCGGCGAAGCAATCGGCCCGATCTCTTTACGCACCCAGTTTTTCAACTCCAGACGCAACTGCTCGCTCGGCTCCTCGCCATTCTTCAACGTGACATAGACATAAATGCCCTGTCCCTTGATGTCATGCGGCACACCGACGACCGCTGCTTCGGCGACTTTCGGGTGAGCAACCATCGCGCTTTCGATCTCGGCCGTGCCCATACGGTGGCCAGACACGTTAAGCACGTCATCCACACGCCCGGTGATCCAGTAGTAACCATCGGCGTCACGCCGCGCGCCGTCACCGGTGAAATACATGCCACGGAACGTCTTGAAGTAGGTGTCGACGAAACGGTCATGGTCGCCATACAGCGTGCGCGCCTGACCCGGCCACGAATCGAGAATCACCAGATTGCCTTCAGCCTCGCCCTCAATAATGTTACCGAGGTTGTCGACCAGCGCCGGCACCACACCGAAGAACGGCCGTGCCGCCGAACCCGGTTTCAGCGCATGGGCGCCCGGCAACGGACTCATCATGTTGCCGCCCGTCTCGGTCTGCCACCAGGTATCAACGATCGGGCAACGCGACTTGCCGACATTCTTGTAGTACCAGTCCCAGGCTTCCGGGTTGATCGGCTCACCGACCGAACCGAGCAGACGCAGGCTGCTGCCGTCCGCGCCTTCAACAGCAGCGGTGCCGGACGCCATCATCGCGCGGATCGCAGTCGGCGCGGTGTAGAGGATGTTGACCTTGTGCTTGTCGACGATCTTCGCCACCCGGGTGATGTCCGGATAGTTCGGCACGCCTTCGAACAGCAGCGTGGTCGCGCCATTGGCCAGCGGGCCGTAGACGATATAACTGTGGCCGGTGACCCAGCCGACGTCGGCGGTGCACCAGTAGACTTCGCCCGGGCGGTAATCGAAAACGCGCTCGTGAGTCATCGCCGCATACAGCAGATACCCGCCGGTGGTGTGCTGCACACCCTTCGGCTTGCCGGTCGAGCCGGAGGTATAAAGGATGAACAGCGCTTCTTCAGCGCCCATCTCTTTCGGCGCGCACACGGTGCCCGCCACTTTCATCAGGTCTTCGTACCAGATGTCGCGATGCTGGTTCCACTTGATGTCGCCACCGGTGCGCTTGCACACGATGACTTTCTGGATGCTGCTGGTTTCCGGGTTGGTCAGCGCGTCGTCGACGTTAGCCTTGAGCGGAATCTTCTTGCCAGCACGAATGCCTTCGTCAGCGGTAATCACAACTTTCGATTTGCAGTCGATGATGCGACCGGCCAGGGCTTCCGGCGAGAAACCACCGAACACCACCGAGTGAATCGCGCCGATCCGGGTGCAGGCCAGCATGGCGACCACGGCTTCGGGAATCATCGGCATATAGATAGTCACCACGTCACCGCGGTGTACGTCCTGACCACGCAGGGCGTTGGCGAGTTTGCACACTTGCTCGTGCAGTTCGCGGTAGGTGATGTTGCGGCTCTCGGCAGGATCGTCACCTTCCCAGATGATCGCGACTTGATCGCCGCGCTCGGCCAGATGACGGTCAAGGCAGTTGTAGGAAACGTTCAAGGTGCCGTCGGCGAACCACTTGATGTCGACATGGTGATCGTCGAAAGAAGTCTGCTTCACCGTGGTGAAAGGCTTGATCCAGTCAAGACGCTTGGCTTGCTCGCGCCAGAAGCCGTCAGGGTTGACGACCGACTGCTGGTACATGGCTTTGTAGGTCGCCTCATCAGTCAGCGTATTAGCCAGAACCTCGGGACGAACGGGATACAGAGAAGCCGCACTCATCTTTCCTACCTCGGTGTAATAGTTGTTTTTGTATGACCCCGTTGTAGCCGGAGCGGCCCCATAGAACCATTCGACGATGGTAGTAACAAGCCCCTACAAGTCGTGGCGTTACCGGACCAAAACCCTCAACCCCAAGCCCCACGGCCCTTGTAGGAGCTGCCGAAGGCTGCGATCTTTTGATCTTCCGGCGATTGTTACCAAATCTGCCAAAGGTGTTTATCAAAACCCGCTCTGTTTACCCCCGCCCCACCTCCCTAAAATTCACCTCGCCGACAAGGCAAAGCGATTAACAACGTTACAGCCCCCACGAAGGCCGTTAATCCCGCTCTCCAAGTAATGAAACAAAGCACTGAAGTTCCACACGCAACCCCAAAAAGGTTGCGTGACCCCACTCGACCTCAAAAAGGTACATTTGAAATGAAAGCTTTATTGGTTCTGGCCCTCAGCAGTCTGTGCGCAACCGCCATGGCAAACGAGGGCCCGACTGATGTCGCACAGCAACAACCGGCTATTGAGGAGTACACCTACTCCACCCACCTGGACATCGCCAAAGTTGTTTCCATGAGCGAAGTGCCAAACGTCTGCGAAGTGGTTCCGATGAAAATGGAATACGACGACTCCACAGGCCAGCGTCACATCCTGCGTTACAGCGTCATGGGCAACGGTTGCACCAATTGATGAGCTCAGACTGCACCGAATTGGATCTCTCAGCGCATCAATGAGGGTCGATTCCAGCCCGACTTCGGTCGGGCTCAGTTGTGTCTGGAACCGTCAAAAATGCTTGCAAAACACTAGATGTAGTGAAAAACGCGATTTTTTGTTTATTTTTTGAGCAAATCCACAAATACGAAATTTCTTCGAAAAAAAATCTTTCCCCGGCAAAGCCCTGTAAACCAACGCTCTCACTGAAAAACCACCCTCCCCGACCGCTCCATGCGCGGATTCGCCTCAGCACGGCCCGTTTTTTTTCCCTATAATGCCGCCCTAATCGGGACAGCAATATTCCCTTACAGGGATGAACAGCCAATCTGAAGCCCCGCAGCAGCGTTCAACGCGAGCTGCGCCCGTCAGAGGCTCTCGGAACCCCGTACAAAATTCTGTTTTATTGCCTGCCTTAGCTGCTGCAAAAAACGATTCCTTAAGATCCAACGCGGTCTGTACGACCGTGTGAAAAACCAACCAATCAGGTTTCACACGGGGCGACAGGCCCTCACGCAGGAGACGACACGTCATGCTGAGCTGGGACGAATTCGACAAAGAAGACAGTGAAGTAGCAGCAGTGAAAGGCGCCAACGCCGGCCACGCTACTGAAGCCAACATGGACCGCCTCGACAACGCTGGCGGCGCCGCAGCGCTGGAAGCCCGCGCCGTCACCGCCGCTGACTCGGCCGCCGTGGCCCGCGCCAAGGCTGCACTGAACTCCCTCGACGTCGCCGAAGGCCTCGCCGAACTCGAAGGCGCCTCCGCCCGTGTCGCCGTTGACGAAAAGCGCATGATCAACTGCCGCGCCGACCTCAACCAACTCGTGCCATTCAAGTACGACTGGGCCTGGCAGAAGTACCTGGACGGTTGCGCAAACCACTGGATGCCGCAAGAAGTCAACATGACCGCCGACATCGCCCTCTGGAAAGACCCGGAAGGCCTGACCGACGACGAGCGCCGCATCGTGATGCGCAACCTCGGCTTCTTCTCCACCGCCGACTCCCTGGTTGCCAACAACCTGGTGCTGGCCGTGTACCGCCTGATCACCAACCCGGAATGCCGCCAGTACATCCTGCGCCAGGCGTTCGAAGAGGCGATCCACACCCACGCCTACCAGTACTGCATCGAATCGCTGGCCATGGATGAAGGCGAGATCTTCAACATGTACCACGAGATCCCATCGGTCGCGAAAAAAGCCACCTGGGGCCTGAAATACACCCGCTCGATCTCCGATCCGAAGTTCGAAACCGGCACCGTCGAAACCGACAAAGAGTTGCTGCGCAACCTGATCGCCTACTACTGCGTTCTGGAAGGCATCTTCTTCTACTGCGGCTTCACCCAGATCCTCTCCATGGGCCGCCGCAACAAAATGACCGGCGTCGCCGAGCAGTTCCAATACATCCTGCGCGACGAATCCATGCACCTGAACTTCGGCATCGACGTGATCAACCAGATCAAAATCGAAAACCCACACCTGTGGGACGCCGAGATGAAGGAAGAAGCGACCCAGATGATCCTGCAGGGTACGCAGCTGGAGATCGAATACGCCCGCGACACCATGCCTCGCGGCGTACTGGGCATGAACGCAGCGATGATGGAGGACTACCTGAAGTTCATCGCTAACCGTCGTTTGAGCCAGATTGGTTTGAAGGAAGAGTACCCAGGGACGACTAACCCGTTCCCTTGGATGAGCGAGATTATGGACTTGAAGAAAGAGAAGAATTTCTTTGAGACTCGCGTGATCGAATACCAAACTGGTGGGGCGTTGAGCTGGGACTAATAGTTTCGCTCCCCACTTGTCACGATGCTCTGACACGATGTCAAGATGACTTGCATTTTTCATCCCAGTTGTGAATTGATTTCATTCGTGTTGTTTAATTACACCAGACTGGAGCAACAGCCTCGAAAGCCATCCAAGCCTACGAAGCATTGGATGGCTGCCCCCAAACTTAGCTTCTAAAATCGCGCCACAATCACTTGGGGATGCGGGGTAAACACAAGATCTGCAGCTACAAACATTGGGTGGTGTCGGAGTAGAAGTTAGGCAATTGACGCGAACTGTGTGGACTTTTACACTGAGCGAGCTAGCCGAGGGTAACGCGGGCAAAAGCCTCCCCCCACGGACAACGGAAAAAACTTGTTCAGCCAGCCTGGAAACTCCAGTAACCAGAGCTGAATACATGGAAACCACCTACGCTGTTATGGCGTAGGTGGTTTTTTTGTTTATAGCCTCAGCTAATGACTTCCCGGCCCACTAGAAAGTCGGTCTTCCGCCAACAGGCTTCTCCCTTTAATTACCTCGGACACCGGGAATAACGAAAGTATTACCCGAAGCTCCCGCGCTGTAATTTTCGTCAGAAAATTTGAAGGCTAGTGAGCTAAGTCACTCCCATACTATCAGCGGAAGCTGACTGAATCGTCGAGATACCGCGAACCATTTTGAATCCCAAGTTAACGACGAACGGATCACCCAACCAAATAATCTCCATAGCATATAGAGTAGAATCCATCCGTTTTGATTAAGACACGATCTTTGGAGCTTTTACTGATGTTTGCTAATGATCCGATCTCTAAAACAATTCGGAGCTTTCCTCACGCCGAAATTGAAGGCCCAAACTTTGTTGCAACGATTACATCGCTGGCAACTGGCGATACAAACCGAGCAGCCTTAATAGAATGCGTTTTCGCGTTGCGTCATTTTTTACTGGCAGCTAGAGACATTGAAATCAAACACATTCACATGATGTGTCCACCGTCCATTACCGGAAAAAGCCATTGGCTATTGGAAGAACTCATCAGCATCACCCTCCTCGGCGAGGTTGTTGCAGAGAACGAGGGCATTATCTACCAGACTTGTTCGTCAGTTTATAAAATTGGTAAATTTGATCATGACCATCCACCGAAAGGCCACGTCATCTACTCGGCTGAAATGCTTAATTTTCATGTACCGATTCGCTCTACCAACCACTCTGAATTTACTTACCCGAAGCTGATAGGTCCACTAGACTGACTGAAACAGTAGTGATCTGAGCCTTACTTTTCTGCTGATCGGCACAAGAAATCTCTATAGCGTATAGAGATTTTCGACCCACCAAGGCCTTATCGTTCCTTTTGCGGGAAAGCAAATGGAACTCAGAGAATCATTTGGGGAAACAGTCAGATCCATTCGCCGGGATAAAGGTCTTCCCCAAGGCGCCATCGGGGCGAATCAGGGCTATGTGAGTGAAGTAGAAAATGGGCTGAAATCACCAACGCTGCAGAAAATTGTTGAGATTGCCAGTAATTTAGGAGTGCATCCGCTTACGCTTCTAGCCGTCGCTTTCGAAAAAATGGGAACTGAAACAGCTGAAAAGCTTTTGGCTGATGTGGCTTCAGAAGTAAACTCACTGAAAAATTTACGCTCACCTAACAAGGCTAAATAATTTGCTTTATATAGTCCGTTCAGGCTGCCTGAGTTTTTCATCCATTTCGGTGACAAGAACTCCTCGCTGAGTAAACGGGCCTGCTACATCAAAGCTTCGAAAGCGCCCCCCCCCCCCTGTGATATAAAATAGCACCAGGAGGATTTTTTGCAGCGCCAAAAAGGCTCATAACGACACATATTTCACCTTAACGATATTCCAAGTTCGCAGCTTACATACCAATCATCGACTATATCTCACCTCACGTATTGACGCATTGAATTGAGGCCGCTATCCAAAGCATCACTGTTAGTGATTAGTGACGGTAAGTTGAGGGGATTATCATAATGAGTGATTTACGACTGGCGTATCCTCATAATGGAATCTGTGATCGCTTGTGCATTTCCGTCCAGCACTTCCATGGCCGACATTGCATGAGCGGCGACGCTGCCCACCCCATTTTCTGATAGCCACCTGGTGACTTCTTCTATCGCCGCACTCTGAGCGCGTTGATTGTGCAGCAGCAATGTCGAAGCATCCGCCGTGGAGATCTGGTAGTCCGAGTCATTTAACATGCTGGTCGTCCTTGATGAATGATGCTTAAACCTAGCCTATATTGGTGTTTACAGCTGCTCTGTGCCCTCCCCACAGCCTATTGCATACAATCCGACCAATCTCACCCGCCAATTTTGAGTTGGATACATGCCCAGGCTACGCCCTCACTGCGTAGCCGATTGCTGACTGTCTGGGAGCAAGGCAATCGACCCAAAAGGTTTGTAGTCGCCGGCCAATATGCAATCGCCACGAATAAGTGTGCCGTTTACTCATGCCCCCTCCCAAGATTAGGTAGCCCATAAGGGTTCAACTCAGGGTGTAGCTGAGTCGCTCGACATGGGTGTCAGAACTATCGCGCCGTCGATTACATCAACCGTCAACACGTCACCGATGCTCAGTCCTAAACTGGCGAGTAGATCGGACGGAAAATCAATGATGAAATCACCACTTCCATCCGCATGGTCTTGGCACTTCACTATCCAGCGCTGGTCTTCGGTCATGACGTACTCACATTTATGTATTAGCGGGATACTCATTATGCTCAGAATAACTTTACTGTTTGAAGCGTGCTGCGGTCGGCTGAGGGTGCTCTCTATCCATTTCCTGCCCATGGAGACCGGTGAAAACGCCCCATCGGAGCGGTATGAGAAACTGACAGGAGCAGCAGTCCATTACGACTACTAATTAAAGTTCTCTGATACCAACGTGCTCATCGACGTACCCTACCTATTACATTTGAGCAAAGTTCGCAGTGCGCCATCGCAGAATTAAAGCGTCAGCAATTCAGCGCAAGGAATGCGAAGAAGGCCAGAGGACAAATCAGACAACTTGCGAAGAATTTTTCAAGACATAGCTTCACTTAAACGATTAACCAACCTTATCCTTTGATGCTAATATTAATTCCTGATTAAATCGGTCTCGCGCACCCAAGCAAAAAAATACTTTGTCTTTAATGGAAACGATGAATTTAAGATGAATTTGGTCAAAACATCGAAACAAAAAAGTCAAAAAACCGGCGCCAGTAACTATTAGAAATGCAGCCGATCAGCAAACCTTTTCCATATTATTCAACCTGATCAACTCGTCACGAGACTTTCAAAATCTTGCTTTTTTTATTCACTCAGACTATACGCAAAACCTTTTTTTCCTTAGCATTGTTAGCGGCACTTCAATCAACATGAGCTACTGAATAAGACGCGTTGTAGAACCCCAAAAAATTGAAGAGAAACATCCCAATACGGGTTGATCTGGACCAACTTCTAGTGAGAATCGAACATGACTGTGCAAGATGAATTGACCAGACGCCGTAGCTGGGAACTACTTTTACTGCGGGCGGCCAGCAGCATTTCCTTGACAGAAAGCCAGTACGAGACAATCGAGGAAAGATATTCGCAACTGCAAAAGATTCTATCCGCATCAACGAATCCTCTGCTTCAGGGCGCCCATATTTTCCCACAAGGCTCAATGCGCTTAAGAACCACTATCAATCCAGTCAAAGATGCTCCCAAAGATCTGGGAACGATCGATGCGGATGCAATCGTCTGGCTGCCGAATGCAGGTGGAACGAATGCGACGACGGTACTCAACGTGATCGAGGAGCGTTTCCGTGAAGGCAGCCGCGTCCAGTCCGAAATTGTTCAGCTACGTCGCGGTATCCGAATAGAATACGCTGACGAAAACCCAGGATTCCACATTGACATCACCCCGGCCCGGGCAGTGAGAGGAAATGGTGAAAGTGACGGGCAAGGTAATCTTGAAGTGCCCGATCGTGAAATCGGTTGGAAGGCCAGTAGCCCAATTCCGTATGCGGATTGGCTGCACGACGCGTCTGAGAAACAGATTTCGCTTGCGCTCGCCAAAAGCTTGGTAACAGCCTGCGAAGGCTTCGAAATGATGAGGGATTCCGCGACCCAAGAGCCTCTCCCTTCCTACCAAGATTACGACACGCTCGATCCTCTACGTGCCACTATCAAACTCCTTAAACGGCACCGTGATGAGTGGGCGATTGAGACCCGGAATGAAGACCATCGGCCTATTTCTGCCGTAATCACAACCCTTGCGACTCATGCCTACCTTAAAGTAGTTCAAGAGTCCAAGTTCACTCCACTTACTCCTATCGATGCCATTATCAAAATCGTCGAGAAAATTCCCGAAGAGATCACAGTTTTCGGCGGACAGTATCAGGTCCTGAATCCAAAGGATCATGAGGAAAATTTTGCTGAAAAATGGAACAGACCTCTTGAGGGGAAAAAATACCAATTGGCTTTCGCCAACTGGCATGCAAGCGCAACTGTTGCCTTCAAACTCGGGTTGCAGAGCCACGAAAGCGCTGACGCATTCGCCCAGCTGATGAAAAAAAGTTTTGGGGTCGGCCTGGGCTTGATTGCTGATGTCAATAACGCAATCCCCGCTCATTGGACGATGGCTGGCCGAAAAGCTGGCATGACCAGAAACGTCTTATCCGCCACCGCCATTTTTGGTGGCTCGAGTCACGCAACCTCTCAAACAAATGTGAAACCAGTTGAACGCCTCGGTTAGTCCCACGCTGAGCCCTTTGGTGGAGCGAGGTATCGCAGCCCTTCAAGCCTTTATTGGCGAAGAAGCCGCTACCTCTCTCCTGCGGCCGACGACGCGTAAGCAAGGGGAAGCTGCGAGCTTCTTGCTCCCTCTCCCCCTCGACTACACCGGTGTGGAGCGGCAACTGCGTATCGCTTTTCCACACCGGTTTCCTTTGATCTCACTGCAAATTCGGGTGGAGCCATCTCCGTGGCTGGAATGGCCCCACGCAATGAAATCTGGACTCTGCCTGCATGGCTTCCGTGAAAAACCTATTACCGGCACACCGGAGACAGTGGTTCAGGACAGCCTTTTACGCTTCGGCACTATCCTCAGCTTCGTCATAATGGACTCCGATCCTGCATTGAGAGATGCCGAGTTCCGCCGGGAATTCACCTCGTATTGGAACATGCAACTGAGTGCTTCCCCACAAGATACCTTGCTGCTGGAGCGGCCTGGATCTGCTTCCGAGCTATTTGCGATCAGCGACCCGCGACCTACGCGGCGTACGCGTACTGCATGGCTCGCACCCAGTGTGGAGCCACTTCGAGCACATATCAAACGGACCGTTGGGCGACACGCAATAATTCGGTCTCCCGCAGTTGCCGGTTTCTACGTGAAATTATTGACGTATCCGGACCTGCGATTTCCAGACCCTGAACATTTGCTTGACTGGCTCACTCCCCACTTCAGTCACGACGACCGCAAAAAATTTATTACGTGGTTCTCCGGGAAGGGGTCGTTGGCAAACCGCTGGATATTACTAGAGCTCCCTGGGCCGGCAGGGGCACCATTGTATTGCCTGGACGTCCGCTCCTACAGCAGACAGCCAGATCAGGGACGCTGGTATGGGTTTCGTTCCGCCCGCCGATGGTCCGGCAAAAACCAACCGTCTCACACCCCGGCGCTAGTGCGAGGAGCCATTCTGAATGTGCTGGATCGAAACGATATCCTTTCACGCGACCTTAGCGGGACGGCGGAATATCTAGAGAACGCGCGGGTGATCATGGTCGGTGTAGGCTCACTTGGGAGCACAGTGGCTTTACAACTGGCAAGATCGGGTGTGGGAGAAATCATATTGATCGATCCTGATACTTTAGAGTCTGCCAATTTGGGACGACACGTATTGGGCGCCGACGATCTTGCCCGATCAAAAGCCCGTGCTCTCGCGGAGAGAATCACTCACGATCTGCCAACCGTTAAAGTCGTCCCCTACCAGAGCTTCGTCGAGTTGATGCTTCTTGAAAAACCCGCACTCTTTGAAGGTGCCAATCTGGTGATAGTTACGACCGCCGACTGGTCATCGGAAGTCGCACTGTGGCGTCATAAGACGGGAGACACACGCTGGGGGTTGCTCCAAGCCTGGAGTGAGCCCCACTCCTTCGTTGGGCATGCGCTCCTAGCCCTGGATGGGGTAGCTGATGGACGCCCCCTATTTGACGACACTGGTAATTTCAAATTGAAGTATACCGAGTGGCCGAACGGTGGTGGAGTCGTCCCACTCCCGGCCTGTGGTCAAACCTTTATTCCCGGAGGAGCCTCAGGCATGGGCAACGTCGCATCTATGGTGACACAAGTTGCGCTGCGCACGCTGACGGGACAAATTGACTGTCCGACATGGACGACATCCATTTATCGGCCGCAGGATGTTACCAAACATGATGGCATTTACTCCGGGACAAAGATAGAACCTGGCGTCCAACACATCGTTCTTGAACGAGAGTGGCCGTCCGTGACGGATGAGGATCAATGACCGCCATAGCCTGGACCTGGCAATGGCGTAGCATCGACTTACGCCTATCTGTTTCACAAGCCTCCGCCGAGATGCTCGATCAATACCGGCAACGGTCGTGGAAAACTGAACGAGGTGGGCAGTTGTTTGTTGACTTGAGCAATCCGCATGGATTGATCATGAGCTTAGCGACCCCACCTCATACCAAAGACCGCGCTGGCTGGACCTGGCTGGAACTCGATGCCGAACGCTGCCAACATGAAATTGTAAAGGCCAACGCTGCGGGTCTTCGCCTCATAGGTTACTGGCATACTCACCCACAGACGATTCCAGAGATATCCCCCACGGATATCGCAAGCTTTACAAAGTTCGCAATGCGCTACGCACTCGTGCTGCCCCATCCTATCGCCGTAATCGTGGGCCAGTCGTCAAAACCCGACGGGATCAAAGCTTGGCTGTTCCGGGATGGCGCATGCATAGAGGCTACCCTGACTAGCTAAACGCCCTTTTCTGCCCTACGGAGCAACATCAAATCAAATAGCTCAGCCTGATAGCGAGCGTCGTCCAACGCGTTATGAGTCGGAGTGGTCCGCGGGAGCAAATTCGCGTTCATATGCGATGATTTAGTCTGGCTCCATTCAAGATTGAAAGCCCCCATGTAGAACGCCTTAATATCGAGGGCGGCAAATCCGAAAGGGTTCTCGCCCAGATACCTGTGAAAATAGTAGTTCACAAACGACCAATCAAAAGGAGCATTCAGACCTACAAAAATGGGTTTTCGGTCGGTTCGTCCCACGATCGATATCCAAGCGGCAAGCGTTTGCATAGCCTCCCTTGGAGCGAGCCCGGCGATAGCCAACGCCCCTAGATCTAAACCCGTTACCTCAACAGCTTCTGGATCATGTTTGGGGCTGTCAGGCTTAAGTTCAAGATAGATGGCCTGCTCTGGCTCGCCGACCAGACAAGCGCCAATAGACAGCATACTGTACTCTCCGGGAATAGGCCCGGACGCTTCGATATCAACAGATATGTAACGCTCTTCACTGCTCATTTCCATTCTCCTGATAAGAAGCTCACAAAGTGGGCCGAAAATTGCGACTCGGCTTTCCGTCTTTCAGCAAGTCGACTACCTACTCTTTTGATTTCTACAAATTCTCCCATGCGGAAATCCTTGCAAATAATCACTTGGTAACGCGCTTTAAGATTGCGAACCGGTAGCGTTTTGGCTACTGAAAAGATTTAAATTGCCTTAATACGCAAACATACCCAGGGCTTCGAGCAACGCCAATACTCAAGTGACCCGCTCACTTTTGAGCTCAACGCTTGCAACACGATCGCCACCTTCGGGAACTGAGCTGCCTAGTAACTTTCCACACGCAGCAGCTCTCGACCGGACAAAGGCTAAAACGACCCCATAGTCATCTAGACGCAAAATAAGTCCCTCTCCCGCCTTTCATAATGTCCTAATGGCAAAAACGGTGGATTTAATCCAAGCGATTCAGGATCATGTCCATAATTGCATATTGCCATACTCGCTCCCACGTCTCAGTTAGCAGGAACAGACGATGATAAAGGAAGAATTGCTCAGTTGGGGTCGAAAGCTTGTCGACTGGTACGTCCGCCCAAAAAATATAGGTGTTTTTCTTATCAGCTATGGGGCGCTGGTGATAGGCGCTTCGCTAGCGGGCGGCTTTGTTGGGAAAATAAAGTACGCCAGCGAGTCGGCACAATTACAAGCCAACGTTGACACGACAGGCGGTCCAGCCAGCTGGATGACAATCGCTGCGTTCGTCGTGGGCGCTCTGATGATTGTGGGAGGGGTCGCGCTCAACCTGCACGACCGCAAACAACTAGCTCGGCGCCGCGTCTTGTTACTGGAGCAAAAAGGTCTGTTCAAAATTGATAGTCCGCTGGATGCCATCGTCAAGGCTCTCATCGGCGGTACGGTTGAGACCATTTTTGTGGACATTCGCGAAGGCGTCACAGAAGGTCGTATTACTCATCCAGAAGTCGCCCTGCAAAAAGTGGTCGATGGCCGGGGCGATCTGGTGCGTCGCCTGGACGGTCAAAACAAAAACGACATCGAGATTGTTTATGGAGGATTGCTTGCTGTGCCCTTCACTTTTCTCACCGGGTGCCTTTTGGACGATGAGGGGGGTGGAATCAAAATCTTTGACTGGGATCGCCTCGGGATCGGTCAATGGCGCCTGATTGAAAACGGTGTGGATGATGGCAAACGCTTGCAAACTGTAAGTACGCTTCAAGGGATAGCTGAGGAGGTAGTAATGGCGCTTTCCATATCGTACCCAGTGGATGAGGCTGGCATCGCTAAAACCTTCCCAGGGCTACCGGTCATCCACATGAAAATGTCGGAGCTCTCATCAAATGCGCACTGGTCGTTGGAAAAACAAGGCGCATGGGCAGAGCAATTTCTTCAGGAACTGAAAAAGCTTTCAGGACACAGCGTCAAGACAATTCATCTCATCATCGCTGCCCCTAATAGCGTGGTATTTAATTTGGGCCGGGTATACGACAGACGCTTACTTCCCCCGGCAATTATCTATCAATACGAACGCTCGTGCGCTCCCGTTTATCCTTGGGGTGTGGCTCTCCCGCTTCACGAGGGCAATCAGCCAGCGATCGTGTATAGGCCCGTCCCTTTCAATGCTTAAGAGCGCACGAGCCAGGAAAAACTGGGCATTTCTGATCACTAGACAGTGAAAACTTTAACTCGCATTTATGGGCCCTAGCCAAGGATCTCCAAACTCACAAGAGGTCCAGGGCATCTACCAGAGTCGCGTTAAACAAACTGCCGCGCTTGTCACTGCTTTATGCAAGGAGCGCCGACGCCTTGGCTTGCAAAGCCTATTTGAGGTTGCCAGACATGGCAGCAAGGTTGTTCAAATCATCTCGCGCGTAAATTTGCAAATTGCCCCGGCCCCCATCACCGACAAATGGCTGTTGAATCGGACACCATGAAACAAGCCCCATGTACAGGTGGCTTCAACCATAGCCAAATAACTCTCCCTATCAATAGATGAGCTGGAAAAACCAACTATGCGAGCAGCAAAACTTATCAAGCTGGGCAAACATATAGTGACCTGGATGAAAACAAGAAGCTTTTCTCCGCCCTCCTTCACGGCATTCGTGTTAGCGCACAAAGAGTTAATCACAGTTACTTCAGAGGCGCTGGCCGCCTTAGGTATTATTGCGGCGGGAACAAGCTTTACATATGACTCTTGGAAGGCGCGTCAAGCTTCACTCACTGCCGCGATCATCTATAGCACCCCCTCGCATATTTCATTACTGGTGAGCAATGACGGCGGACAAGACCTGGTTGTTCAACGGGTTACGCTGCATTCGGGCGAAGATATTAAAAGCAATGTTGAAATAGACCAAAAAGGATTATTGGTCGAAAAAGGGAAATCAAGCATCCTTTCATCGAGCCGGTCTAAACTGAACAGCACCGTTCAATATAAGAAACCAGAAAAAGAGGAGACCTCAATCGCTGACTCAATATCAACGGATTGTGAAGCGAGGATTGAATATATTGTAGCTGGCGAAGACACCAAAACTTCCCTTGCTAAATTTCAGTGCCATGCGGCTACATTGCTTGACGAAGAAGAACTAATGAATCTCCAAAAAATGTATAACTTACGCAACCCTCCGACAGCGTATTAAATTCCTTAATAAAAAAAACCTAATCAACACACACATCAAATTATCGATCCTGCAGCAGAAAATTTTTACGCATCAACAGCTAGACCATCTCAAACCAACCATTTACTTCTTCAAAGCCGCTCATGAAAGCACTAAAACAATGGATAATACGCACTTACTCAACTACTTCCACCCCCCAACGCCTGCATGGGCTCGCGATGCTGACTTTTATCGCGGGACAATTGTTGGCGCGTAAGTTCGGTGACTTAATCTCGGACATTACCACGACACTGGCAATGGCATTGATTGTCAGCGGCTTTGTCATTTGGTGCTTCCCAGCGGCTCGCTGGCTATATGGCGCATGGGAGAGGCCATTCGCAAAGACCCCTATTGTGCTGCTGCATATTTTTGTATTGCTTTTGGCCACAGTTCTCGCGCGCTCCATGGTTGCCGATGCGCTAGCTTTACCGCCGCAGTCCTTTGATGCGACGGTTGGTTTTCTTGTCATAATGTTTTATCTGCCAGCATGGATGCTGGTTGCAGCATTGGTCCTCGCGTTGGCTGGCGTCATTATGATAGCGATCCCACTCCTGCTGCTGCCAGCGCAAAGCGTGCTGCAAAATCTGGTGATCCTGATACGGGCTTTTGGCGGACAAGTGACGCTGCGCCGGACTCGTACCAGTGTACTACTCCACGGTTTAGGTGCCTTTATTGCCAGCGTGGTATTGCTCAAAATTTACACGCACTGGTCAATACACTATCAACCACAACTATATCCTCTAGTTCGCCTGATTGCCTTTAAAAGCGACTTCCACGCAGCACCGCTTTATCCTGGAGTTGAACCCGGCGAGATGATCCACCCCTTGGAAAATGGGTTTGCCGCGTTTGCCCGAGTCCAAGCGGATGAAAGCATCGTAATCACAGTACGTGCCCAAGAGAACTCAGCAGAGCAACGCCAGATCGGAGGACCGATTCCCTCTTCCAAACAAGTAATGCGACAACTGATTGAGCACCTTCGTCCAACACTGGAGACTGTACCCATAATTGAGGAACCGATTAATAATCCATCATCTTCCTAAAAATTTTCAGGAGCACAGGAGACGTCGGTCGCAAGGGAGGCAGGGAAAGTTTCAACGCGCTTCGCTTGGTAATTTCTCGAGTCACTTACGCGTCTTGGCGAGCCTTGAGCCATTGAGTGGTCAACTGGGCTCAGCACTGACAAGGCGCATGGACATCATCCCAGCCAAAAGCGGGCTGCAAACTTTCCTGGATATAAAGATGGCTTGTGCCTGTTTTGCAAACGGCTGGAACAACGGCGCTTTGTCTGGCTGCAAGCAACCAGCGGCAGCGTTTCGATGACATCCGGAGCATGACGACATGGCTGAATGGCATGGATCCATGTGGCATTTGGGCGCGTGAATCAGTGGTTTAAACGGATTTAGGTTTGAGTTGCAACGCGATGTAGCTCGGACGCTTACTTTTTAGAGATGGCGGCATACGCCTCGTAACGATAAACAGTAATCGATGGCGGCGCGTTGATACCTATTTTGACATGGCGCCCAACGAAGCCGAAAACTGTCACGATAATATGGTCGCCGACTGTAATGGATTCGTTAAGTGAGCGCGAAAATACGAGCATGGTTTTGCGCTTGCATGTGGAAGGATTATCGTGTTCTTTCGATGAGGTTCTTTTGCATTTGCTCTTTTTGATAGTCATAGCGTCATGAATTTGCATGCGAAGCCTGAAAACCACCTTGCTTTCTGAGATTTTCTGTAGGGGAATTCCTAATAAGTTGGCGCTAATTCCTTAGGCTCATCAATTTAAGGAAGATCCCTACATGCTAATACGGGGCTTGCCCTGTGGCTTGTGCTTAGGAGTGCGGATAATGGCCCGGTAATTAGAAGGCTTAGCTAAAACTGGAAGTGAAAATTAACATGAGTGATATTAAGCATTTGTATGTCGTATTGGTGGCGGGACTGGGATTGTCGCATTTAATAACGTTTCAGCCGTTGCTACAAGCACTGCTGTGAGCTCAACCTGATTTAAATGTAAGCCTAGGCTTGCACGGGGAGGGCGTTCTCAGGTTATCCATAATCTATTGAATGCCAAAGATTTATATTTAATTTTAAGTAGATCTGTTCTCTATTCTCTGCTCTCTGCTTCGTGGGTTTCATAGTCTAAGTTTTTTGGAGCGGCTAAACGGTGCTGGCTTCAGTGCTCTGCAGTTTGTGCATTTTATTAGTAAAATGCTAAACGCTTTAGTAGATTTAACATCCTCGATGCCCTCCCCAGCATTCTATTCGATAACAATTTCTTAGTTGAGCAATACTCGAATAAGTCTGACTCGGAATTTTGGCGTTAGGCGACAATTCTACGCTCTTCAAAACTCGTGAACTGAGAGTGCTAGCGCTTCATGCGCACCAAATGATCGTGGACTTTGCTTGGGAATTAAGATTTTTAAGGAGGTACTTTACAATGCACAATATGATGGAAGGGGCAGATTCTGTAAGGTGGCGCTCCTTAACTCGGGTGCTTATCCTCGATGACGATTCAGCCACCAGTAGTTTGTTGACCAAAATGGTTAGACGAGCAGGCTTTTCAGTGGTTTGTAGAGGCAAAAAAGGTCATGACGTCCTCCATCTGGTGGCCAAACATGCACCATCCGTGATGGTGTTGGATTTGAAGATGCCGAGACTTGAAGCACTGGCTACGCTGCGACAGGTCAGCAGGCACTATGCTCGGTTACCGGTACTCGTGATAAGCGTGCTGGACGCAAGTATTTACGTGCAGCGATGTATGCGCCTTGGGGCGAAAGGTTTCCTGACGAGGGGGTGCGATCTTGTTTTGTTGTCCAGTGCGATCACCCAGGTAGCTCAGGGACGCATGGTTTACCCCGATCTTTCGTCAGAGACGATAGTCGATCAGGCGAGTTATCCGACATCGCGTTGGTGATGTCGCGCCGTGTAGTGCGCGGCAGTGGTGTGGATGGCGTGGCGGTGATACTGAATATCAGTACGCATGTTCAATTCGTGATCCAAGGTTTACAGGCTAAGCTTAAACCTGAGTCCCGTGATCGGCTGGTGTAACTCGGACGAAAATTGGAATTAGGTTAAATGTATTTTTGGTGTCGGGCGTTCTTTTTATCCGTGCGGGGAATTGATATGAGGCATCACAAAATTATCTCGCAAGGCGCTTTTCGCTGTCTGATCATGTTGTGGGCGATATCAGCCTCCTTGCTTTCAAGTTTTCAGGTTCATGCGATCGAGTCGGTTCAGCTCTATGCTGACGTGGGCCTTCCTCGAGTCTCCGTACAACTTGCGCCATTGGAGCAACAATCACTACAAGCGCGCCGCATCCTCCGTCTTGGTGTTACTAAGTCGGGCTACGAGCCTTTAGAAGTGGTACGCGATCAAACGGTTAAGGGAATTGCGGCCGACTATTTGAGCATCATCGGTACCGCCCTCGGGCTGAAAGTTGAGGTACGAGTTTATCCTGACTGGGCAACAGCTTTGGCAGCATTGCGAGGTAAGGAAGTGGATGTATTGGCTCGAGGCTCTTCATTTGAAGAGCAGCTCCCGGGTTTGTTGCTTTCTCGACCTTACACCGAAAATCAACCAGTTCTAGTTGGACGTGGCGGTAACCTAGGAGAGGAAGCTTTGCTCCAAGGTGGACGTTTGGCAGTGGTAGATGGGTATGCGTCGTTGAACGAACTGGCTGCTCGTTATCCGAAGGTAAAGCTTGATGTCTATCCCACGGTTCGAGAGGCCCTGCATGCGGTGGAGTATCAAAATGCAAATTGGTTGGTTTGTGATGCCGCGACGGTTGCCTACCATCTCGCTCTTGGGGAGCTTCCGAGTTTGCGCATGCGACCACAGAGTAATTGGCGCCCCGTGGGTTACGGTTTTGTCTTCCGTGTAGATGATGCGCTGTTGCGCGATTTATTCGACCGGGTACTTGAGTCTATCCCGCGCGTTACCCAAGCTGAGATCTTTGGGCATTGGGGCGTCAGCGCGCGTTTCGATAGCGAGCGCACTTCTGCTTATACACCTGAACAACTCATTTGGCTGGCGACTCGACCGCAAGTCAAGGTGGTGGTCAGTGGCGGCACACCGCCTTACAGCTTTTATGATGATGAGGGGGAGTTTCGCGGTTTTTTGGCAGATTTGTTAGCAGAGGTCAGTTTGCGCAGCGGTATGCGCTTTCAGTTTGTAGAGTTCAATTCGTTGCAGGATGTGTTGGAGGGATTGCGCGATGGTAAAGGAGACATGACCACCATGTTGCTGCCTACCTCCGAGCGTAAAGTCTTTCTGAACTTTACCGATCCTTTTGTTAAAAGCAGCTTTGCGTTAGTAGGCCCACGCAATAGCAGCATTAAAACACTGGCCGATTTGCAGGATAGGCGGGTGGCTATGTTGAAGAATTCATCGGTAATCCAATACGTGCATGAATTTTACCCGACCATTAAACCAGTGCTGACCGATAGCTATTTGGAAACCCTCATGACGGTGGCCGGTGGGCGAGCAGAGGCTGCGGCTTTGCTGTTGCCGGTTTCGCGTTACATGATCAACCAGTATTTCGCTCGGGATCTTCGGGTCATCACGTCACTGACGCAGATCCAAGAGTCCCTTTCATTTGCTGTAACGAAAGACAATCCAATGTTGTATCAAGTTATGCAGGCGTCTCTCAATCAGCTTGAACCTCGTGTTGTCGGTACTCTGGTCGAGCGCTGGCAAAACAGCTTGCCGGCCGAGAGCAGCGTTTGGGGTGGCTATGAGCGCAAGCTACGTTGGTTTTTTCTTGCTGGCGCAGTGGTGCTGGTACTACTTGTATTGTGGCAGGGATACGCGTACTTCAATCGTGTGCGTGACCGAGCTGAAAAGGCTCGTCAGGCATTTCGTAGCGAGCTGCTCGATGGCATTCCCCAGTCCGTCGTCGTACGCGATCTGCAAGGGTATTTCGTCTTATGTAACCACACATTTTTTCGGAAGTTCCAACTTAAACCCGAGGATGTGATCGGTCGTTCCTGGGTCGAGGTCGACGGATTGGATTTGGCCCAGGAAGGCGCCCAGCAGCGCGCTTATCAAGCGCTGCTGGAACGCAATGAGGCCATTGACATGCAACTGGTCGAATTGCGTATTTGCAATGAAAACTTCACGTTCCGCCAATGGGCCGTTCCCCATCGGGGCAGTGACGGTAAAGTTGTAGGATTGCTGATGGGATGGATCGATGTATCTGATACTCAGCGGTTGCTTCAGCAATTGCAGGAAGCTCGTGATCAGGCTGTTCAAGCTAGCGCAGCAAAGAGCCGTTTCCTGGCTGTGATGAGTCATGAAATCCGCACCCCGTTAAATGCCATCATTGGATTGCTCGAGCTTACGATTGAACGATTCAAACGGGGCGAGCCCTGGGATCGATCCGCCATTGAAGTCGCCTACTCCTCTGCTAGCGCGCTGATGTTATTGATCGGCGATATTCTCGACCTTGCGAAGATCGAATCTGGCAAGTTGACATTGGAGCCCGGACGCAACAACCCACGAGAAATTCTGGATTCGGTGCAGCGAGTGTTTTATGGACTGGCTCGGCAAAAGGGATTGTACTTGAAGTCGGAGTTGCAACTTGATTCGGATCAGGATGTGTTAGTCGACGGGTGTCGATTGAAGCAGGTTTTGTCCAACCTACTAGGCAACGCGATCAAGTTCACAGACAGTGGGGGCATCAAGCTCTCATTGCGCGCGCAGGAATTGGGCTCAGAGTTACGGATGGTGTTTGTTGTACACGACAGTGGCATAGGTATTTCGTTGCCGGGTCAAGCTTCCCTGTTTGAGCCATTCAGTCAGGTGCGGGAGGCGTCAAGCCAGCGCGGTGGTACAGGGTTGGGGTTGGCGATCTGCCAGCAGCTAGTCGAGATGATGGGCGGACGGTTATACCTGCAGAGTGAGTTCGGGGTTGGAACGCGGGTTACCGTCGAATTACAGGTGCCGATTTTGGAGGGGAGACCCTCAGAGCAGGTTTGGTCATCACTTATACCGGATGATGGTGCAACCTTGAGCGTGTTATTGGTCGATGACCATTTACCCAACCGTTTACTGTTGCGACAGCAGTTGTCTTTTTTGGGACATCGAGTAAAGGAGGCTGAAAACGGGCAGCAAGCGTTCAACTGCCTCCAGGTGGATTCGTTCGATGTGGTGATCACCGATTGCAATATGCCGATTATGGATGGCTACGAACTGACTCGGCTTATTCGTGCTGGACAGCACGATAGGACGCTTGCCCCGTGCTTGATCATTGGATTTACCGCGAATGCGCAGGCAGAAGAGCGAGTGCGCTGCCTGAATGCAGGCATGGATGATTGCATGTTCAAACCCGTCGGGTTGAGTTTACTCAGAACCTGCTTGGCGAAGGTTGTTCGCAATGATGCCCATTCCGGAGCGCCGGTGCCAATCCCTGATGAATCTCTGTCTGGGGAGTCCAAGGGGGGCGTTTTCGACCTGGACTTACTCATGTCTTTGACCGACGGAGATCGGCAGGTGATTCGCGTGCTATTCAGTGAGCTGCTCGCGACGAATGAGGTGGACAAGCGACGACTTGAAGAGCAAATGGCCGTTGGGCAATGGCACGAACTCGGTCAGATCGTGCATCGGCTTAAAGGAGCAGCCCGGATGGTGGGAGCACACCAATTGGTTGAGGCGACAAGCGCCTATGAAGCGGGCTTGGGGCAAGCTGTTCCGGACGATGAGGCCCGTCGTCGTGCAGTGGCCGTGTGCGATGCCGTGACTCGCCTGCAAGAGGCGGTTGTCGGCTGGATGGAAGTGGCGGATTTATAGGGAGATCCCTACGGTGGATTCAGGTTTTCTCGCGCGTTTGACTCTTTGATTGCAAGGATTATGGCTGTTCATTGCAAGCATGCGTTCAAACCTGCATTGACGACTCTGGGTGTGCACGCACGGTTGCTGTTTCTTAGTTTGATCAGGATCGGTCTTATGATGAAAAAAGTGCTTTTAGTCGATGAGCATCCCATTGCGCGCTTCGCAGTTCGCATGTATCTGGCACTTCATGGGTTTGATGTTATCGCCGAAGCAGGCAATGCCTCTGACGCGCTCAGCCAAGTCGAAATACATCAGCCTGATATAATAATTATGGAGTCTCGAATTCCTCTAATGGATGAGATGGTGTTTATCCATGAAATTAAGAGTATGCCTTCGCCCCCCAATGTTGTGGTTTTCACTGCCGAACATTCCTATCATCATGGAGTACGCTGCATGCAGGCAGGTGCTGATGGCTACGTGAGCAAAACGGAGCCAATTGAAATGTTGCTTCTGGCGTTGAGATCCGCGCAGTCTGGTATTCAATATCTCCCATCCAAGGTATTCGAGGATGGAGAAATAGACGCGGAGAATAGGTTAATCGAATGCCTCCCTACTCGGGAGTTGCAAGTACTCCAGCAACTAGCCCGAGGGCGAAGCAATCAGGAAATTACCGAACGAATGATGTTGAACAGCAAAGCAGTCAGCATGTACAAGGCTCGATTGTTAAAAAAATTCCATGTTGATAGTCTGTTTGACTTGATCATGATCGCCAGGCGTGCAGGGTTGACTGCATAGATTAAGGTAGGGGCCTCTGTGGCCCCGTTCCTTCATTCGGGTTGTCCGAGCTAAGCGAACATGAATACGAGACCTAAGTGTTTCCTTCTTTACAGAGCGTTTGGAAATGAGTAAGTCGAGCTCATGAAATTGAGGGCGCGGAGGATGCAGGATATAAAAATAATAATTCGAAGATCACGCCCTTGCTCGGCAAATTCTAAGCATCACATTACGAGGACTTGGTTACACAAGCGTGCATAGTGACGAGAGCGGCGAGCAAGCGATTGCGTTGCTCTGAGCCGAGGTTGTTTTGATGTGCTGATCTGCGACATATTTATGTCTGGTGTTGATGGAGTAGCATTTTTACGCGCGGATCGTGAAGTGGGCACTATCGTCGCGCTGATTTAAGCTCCATTCCCAATTACTTTAGCCTAGCGATCCAGTAGTAAGCGCGACTATACGGCCATCAAGTGCTTGTTGATCTGCGTAAACCTTACTCACGCGCGGGGTTGTAGAATTTTCTGCAACGATATCGTCCATCAGCTCGATGATCGCCCCAAATCTTACCCGCTATTTTTTTTGACTGGGCTGATGAGAGGCTTTGCTGAGGATGGATTTTTATCATTTTATAGGCTCAGGATTGAACTTTGGAAGTTGTCAGTTTTAGGTGCGGATACTCTTATTTTTTGGTTTAATACGCAATATAGTTCGCTAACGCCGGCGTTGTTTTTAGAAGCATCACTGTAGAATATTGTAATCAATAAGATGACTTGCTTCACCGCGCATCAATCGTTGAGGTCTCTGCATGCTATTGCTTGCAGCGAGTTATTTTGCCTCTCGAGCAATTTGGACATTAGCTAACTTGCACTACCAGAATTCCCCCATGATCTAGTCAGATATTGGAGGCTGAACCTGTCCCGGCGAAACAGCTTGCTCTAGAAATAACGAGACAGGGTTGATGCAGTCTCCCATCAATAGTATTGAAAATGTGGTTCGTCTTCGCTTTCTCCGTTGTGGTGTTTCCAGCGACGACTTTGATGCAGGTTTTTCGTCCCTTCGCGCCCCTTTCGCGCGGGTTGGCGTCCAGTGATGGGGGATAGATTATGCCAAGGTATGGTTTGCTCCTGATGCGAAACAGGAGATACATGTCTGTGGTCTAGGTGAAGCCAAGGCCGCGGGCAACTTAAATCTCCAAAGAGACGAGAGAGCATGAATAGATTTCTACTCCCAGGCCTGGCCGGTGGGATGTTGTTGTCGACCCTAGTCTCCAATATGCAGGCGGTGGGCGCCACCATACTGATAGACAAGGGGGGCGGGCCAGAGATCAAAAATGTGGTGATCGCCAACCAAAACGGTTCAAGTGTTCTACCGCAGATGGACAATCTCGCGCGCGGCGGCTTCGACTTTAGGGGGGCTTTTGGCGATGGCGGCACGGCCGTTCAATGGAGGTGAGAAAGTGCCAATCTCGGCGCAGGAGCGAGTACTTACACGAAGGTGGTGGAGGTCGCGAATCAGCGCTTGATGGTACAGATAACGCCGAAAGCCAATTAGGAGACTAACGATTCTTCCAGTACTCCGGTTATCTCCCTCGGGAGCGCGGTGGTGCGGTCGGATGTGGGTATTTCCTGGCGCCTGACCTGGAACTGCGCACCCAAGAGGCCGCCAAAACCTATTGCCAGAACAAGGTGCCCCCAGCACGTTTACCAACCGTTGAAGAATTGCAGGCGCTGTTTGTGAATGCCACTTCCTCACCATCCTTTGCTCCAAGCCCGGGATACATAACTAATACAGAGATGTGTTCAAAGTACGGTTGGCCGCTTTGGGACCAGTGCGGGGGCGGTGCGAGCTTCTACGAGAACATCTACTGGGCCCATGGGGCCGCGCTCTTTGGTAAATACGCGAACCTGACTAACGGTTGGGGGGTTACGAGCAATTCCCCATCTCGTGTGGCTTGCGTGCGTTGAGGTTCATTAACCAATAAATGGGAGGCGCAATGGAACAGCGCAGTCAACTTGAGCAGGATGTTTTTTTAACAGATTCGTTGGAATGGATGGGGTTTTTCCAGCGAGGTCGCGTGCACTTCAGTCACTGTTCGCAGTGGGTTAATGTTGTCCATAGTCGCTGCGACGATCCGCTTCACCATGCTTGGTTGTACTCGACTAGTCAGCCACAGCAGCACCAGGCGGCGTTACTGGAGAATCTGCACTTGCTCACCGAAGGCTTTGGCCACTTTGGCTATCCGTGCCACCTCGATTGAAACCACTAAGTGTTGGTACATATGTGCAGATGCAAACCTCTGGTCTCTACCAAAAGCGCTGGAAAAAGGAGATTCATGAACATGGAAATAAATAGAAAAATCATAACTGTTTCGATACTTGCGCTCTTGCTTTGTGCTTGCGGCAACGAGGAGCATAAGCCGAACCCCAAGGGCGAAAGTGCCTTTGTTGAGCAACGCCTGACGGGTTGGTTGGACTGGTTCAACGTGACCGGTGCAAAAGTTCAAGTGGGTTCTGTCGAGTTCGGCTTGGCGGGTCAACCGGGAGTGTCTATTCACGTCAGCACGGATAATAACATCCTGCTTAACATCTATCTGCAACGTATGCAGATCCTGCCGGGAAATCGGGTTCATAGTAAAAGTGCTAACAATCCTGAACTGATAATGACTGCGGACTGGCAGGGCCTTAAATATGTTGAGTCCAACACTCACCCGACGCATGCCACTGTCTTGATTCGTTCCATTAACTCCGAGAAGATGGTTTTCCATGTCTCCGCAAGGCTCATCAATCCAGAATCTGGTAAGTTCCTGAATTTTTCTCGTTCGGTGGTCAATATACAGGGGCAGGATCTTAAGACAGTACTTGCCGACGACTAAAATTTTAAGATCGTACACGCCTATGCTCAAGCCCGACCTCAGGTCGGACTTCAGCATTTCCGCAGGTCAAGTTTCCCGGAACCCTGACATATAACGATGTATAAAGCAGCGAGCGAATGAACCCCGAGAAAGCTGACCCGATATTGGCCGGAGAGTGGAATGCAATAATACGAAGTTGCGCTTACGTTGTTCGGAAAAATTTCACTTAACAAGCAAACTGTTTCGCTTTTCGATCCATTCAGTCCCTGAATACGCAAAATAGCAAAACCTCCTTTAAAAACTCAAGGCTAATGTCCAGGACGCACGCACGGAACCTGGTGGAGGGCATTGTCGGTAGATTCGGCGAAGGAATCCGGGACCATCATATCGATGGCGTGGTGTTTACTAACATTAAGGGGTAGTACGGGCTCTTAGAATCAAGTACACGTCGCCTAGCGGCAAGCCGTGCTTTAAACACATCTGGCTGCTCAATGTATAACCTCCAGACGCATCACCATATGCTGAATCTAATTCAAAACGTTCGGGTAAGCGCCCGCCCGCGGCTTCGCAAAAAAGCTTGGCACCTTCCCAGGTACATGCATTACTGTAAGGCGCGTTGAAAATAGTCACCATATCCGACGGAAATAACGGAACCGACCTACCGCTGAAAGGCAAGCTTTCAACGCCTTCCGAATTAATGTGTGTTCATCTAGAGGAGTATTTTTTGAGAAAAAATTATCGACCAACTCATCTTACGCTCTCCTGTGCGTTACTTTTGTTGCCTCCGTACTTTTTATAGTCGGCGCACGCCGATAGCTCGCCAATTAGCTCGCCGAGCAGAAATATTGTTGCCGGATGATTCGAAATTTTACTCCAGCAGCAAGTCGTGTAAAGTCGTCTTCATGTTAGATCTAAGTTTTCCAGAGGGCGACTGGAATTGTTGTCAATGAGTTTAATGCTGGCCTTGCAAACCAATAACCCTGCATCATGAAAATTCCGCAGCCATCTAAAAAATCTCGTTCTTCCACCAACTCTACACCCTCTGCAATAACCTTTACACCCAAGTCTACGCATAAATTTACGACGTTACGCACAATGCTTTGTCGAACAATATCAAGGTGAATGCCTCGTATTAGATCCATATCAAGCTTTATAAAATCCGGTTGAAAGTCTGCCAAAAGACACAGTCCGGAATAACCTGCGCCAAAGTCATCGATAGCTGTTTTAAAACCAAGACCACGATAGTTTTGAAAAATCTCAACTAAATGCTTATTGCTTGCTACGCATTCTCCTTCTACTGCTTCAAAAATAAGCCGCTCAATTGGAAAGTGGCAGGATTCCGCTGCAGCAAGAGTGCTCCGAATGCATAGCTCGGGGCGGTATACTGTGTTAGGCAGAAAATTTATAGACAAATGCTCTGTCATACCTAATTCGGCCGCCATACAAATAGCTCGAGTTCGGCACTTTTGGTCAAAGCTATATTTGTTTTCATTGTCCACCTGAGCGAGCACAGAACAGGCGCTCTCGCCCTGTCGCCCCCTCGCTAGGGCCTCATAAGCGAAAACCGAATGATTGCGAGTATCAACTATAGGTTGAAATGCAAATGTAAAGTCAATGTCTTTAGTAGTCAAGGTCTTGCATTTGCCACATCGATTGAATCCGTCGTACACTTTAGGAAGATTTGTCATAACATTCTACCGGAAATGGATGGCCATTTCCTTGGCGCAGTTGAATGGAGATCACTATTTCTAGACAGTGTAGTCTCTAACTAGGAGTTGCGCTGAAGCTGATTAGTTAAGTTATATATGAAAGATATCAACAACATACGAGCTTTTTCTCTAAATATTCTTTGAGAAACCGGGCGGGTACGCGTAAAGATCTCTAACGTTTTTTATTTTTGATTACCTAGGGCTTGGTATATTTCATCGGGTAATAAGTAAAATCTATCTCCCCCCCAACGAATGGTCTAAAGTAGACATATATTTCCCGTCGACTTCAGTACCTGCCAGTTTTGAAAGCGGTAAACCGATCAGAAACGATCAAATCGCTCGCTCATTTCGGTGTTTCAAGCCCAACGAGTACCTCGCGGCAGCCATTTCCCGCATGACAGGCGCACCCAGTATTGGTCAGTAAGTGTCGGCGTGCCATCCACAGGTTAGACAGCGCGAATAGTGTCCCTGTTCTGTTGCAACTGACCGAAAATTAACCTAGGTGTTCAACTGCCTCTGCTCAATTTTTGAGCAGGTGAACACAGGGTGATCAGCATCGAAATGATGGGAAAAATTCGGTATATGTATTTTCGCGAAAAGCTGTCGCTGCATCAGATAGTCAAGCGTACCGGGGTGTCGAGCAACACCATACGAAAATGGGTCATAGCGCTCAAAGCAACTTAGCCGGCGTACCAGCGGTGCGCAGCCCTCAAAAAACTTAGTCCGTTTCACGAGACGCAGGGGCAGGCGGTCAAGGCTGATTCTTTTCGGGCATAGCACAACCGCAGGAGCGCCAAAGCGCTCTTCATGCAGATCAAGGCCGAGGGTTACGACGGCGGCTACAGCCAGCTCACCGCCTTCATTCGTTTGTGGCGAGGTGAGCAAGGCACGTCTCTTCGTACCGTTGACGTTCTCACCCAATGAGGCCTTTCAATTGTAAGGGCTCCATAAACCCCACATTCAAAGCGCTTAGCTGATGCCGGATGCTTTGCTCCCGATTCTCTCTGGAGCCAGTTCGTTATGAAGCGACCTGATGCCAAAGTCTAAAAAGTGTATCTGTATCCCGAACCCGTCGACTTCCGAAAATCCGTTGATGGCCTGACCGCGCTGGTCGAGCTGGACATCAAGGTCGCCGTGTTCGATCCGTTACTCTTCGTCCTCCTCAACAAAGCCCACAACCGTATCAAGGTTTTGTATTGGGAGCGTAACGGCTTCTGTCTTTGGCTCAAGCGCTTGGAGGCCGAGCGGTTTGAAACATCACCGAAGCTACCGAAGAAGCCATCGTTTTAACGGTCCAGGAGTTGAACTGGTTACTCAACGGTTTTGATCTGTGCGCAATCGTCCTCATCAGGTTTTAACTCCAAGATTCGTTGCATGACGAGTAAAATCTGGACATGAATTTAATATCCGAAAACCTCCCTGACGATCCTGTTCTGCTCAAGCAAATGTTGCTTGAAGCGCTAAGCCGTCAGCAGGTAATGGCTAGGCCTACACGTCAAGCCGTGCGCAGGAAGTACCGTTGCGTCTATTGAAAAGTAATCGCGGCTATATCATGACGGACCATTATGCGGGCTATAACGCCTTGGCGTTGCAACCGAGTGTGGAAAGGCTAGCGCGCATCGCGCAGTGCGACGCAAGTTCGTACAAGCGTAAAAAATGCAGCCCTACGGCAAGAGTGGCCGCGCGGATATCGCGCTGACGATGATCAATAAGCTATACGGCATCGAGCGTGAACTCAGGGATGCCAGCGATGAACAGCGGTTTATCGGACGCCAGGAAAAGAGCCTACCGCTCCTGCTTCATCTAAAAAGCTGGCTGGATAGAATCCTATCCCAAGTGACACCGCAAAGTGCTCTGGGTAGGGCTGTGCATTATTTGGCGAACAAGTGGGGCCGGTTGGAGCGCTACATCGAAGCTGGTTATTTGCCCATCGACAACAACGCCACCAAAAGAGCGCTCAAGCCGTTTGTCATTGGGCGCAAAGCCTGGTTGTTCAGCGTTACTACCAATGGTGGCACCGCCAGCGCTCAAATCTACAGCCTGGTTGAGACCGCCAAGGCCAACGGCCAAGTGCCCTATACGTGACTGCGCCACCTACTGGAGCGGTTACCCCACGCCTCGTCGGTTGAAGACTAAGAAGCCTTGCTGCCATGTAACTGCTCGCCTGAAATGCCAAAGTAGTTCTCTGCCCCCTCTTGAGGTAGGTGGGGTTTATGGATCGCCTACTGTTATTTCGCCTCCTGTCCAAGCAGTACGAGCATACCAACGTGGTCATCACGATCAACCTCCTCTTCTCGGAATGGTCGAGTGTGTTTGGCGAAGCCAAGATGACCACTGCGTTGTTGGATCGGCTGACACACCAATGTCACATCGTCGAAACGGGCAACGAGTCCTATCACTTGCAACACAACAGCCTAACTGCTCAAACAAAAATCAAATCACGTGAACGAAAGCGCAGGGACATGATGGTGCAGAGGGCGATTAGCCGTTTTGATCTGCACCGGAAATACCCTAACGCATGCTTGCATGCGGTGAGGCTTGGTATATTTTTCACTTGGAGACGACTGCTAAGCTTAACCACAATTGCTGATGCAAAAATCAGCAATCCGCCCTGGGTCAATATTCAATCGGCAGGGAGGCTCCGTTTTCAATCAGTGCCAACAGAAAAGCCTAATTAGGGATTGCCCTACAGAAAGTTTCAAGCGACAAGGTAACTCTAAGTCTTGTCATGCAAAAGCATGACATTTATGACTATAAGAGATAGAGCAAATGCAAAAAAAATTCTCATCGAAAGAAAACGATAAATCATCCACATCCAATCGTAAAACCATGCTCGTACTTTCGCGCTTTCCTAACCAATCCATTATAATAGGCAACGAAATTACCTTGACAGTTTTCGGTGTTGATGAGGGTTATGTCAAAATAGGTGTCAAGGCGCCTAAATCGATTGCTGTTCATCGTGAGGAGGTGTATGCCACCATCACTAGAAAGCGTGAAGAAACCTAAAATTGAAAATAGCCGAAGGATCAAGATTCCTTCGGCTCAACTTATCGATTGGCTCACTGAAGAGTCGAATGCCCGCGAGCATCCTGAGCCTTCGCGCAATACTCGCGCTCCCGGGATTCCCGGTCTCGAAGAATATGCGCATTATCATCTACTGATATCAACTCAAAGCCCGCGTCATCAAAACCCTTAATGCTGCTGAGGCGATAACGCTTCAAACCGCCGCTGATGGGGATACGAAAATCTTTCTGCTCGCCTGCCGTCATCCCGTAAAAACTCTGTAGCACACTTTTCAGAGGACGGCACTGACCATCAAGTAAAGTAACCACCACATACCCATGAGCCACTGGTGCGTCACCGGTATTTACCAAGGTCCCACCGATAAACGATTCATTCCCAACAGCCCCACCTATATGGAATTTCAGATGAAGTTCGCCGGCGGCCAAAATATTCATGGAATAGCCCGCGGCGAATACCATGCCAAAAAAATAAGAAAATACGATTTTATACATAGCCACCTGACCTCCGAGTAATTACTAGCCATTAAGATACGCATGTTTATGTAATAGCATACACCATTCTATCTTGACCATTATTTGACTGTTGATGTTGCACGCCACAACTCAGAACACAGCTTCTACCAGCCATGCTTGTTCTGGGCCAAGGGGGACAAGCGTGGGCTTGCCCTTTCAAACCTGACACCAACTCCTGTTAATTGATACCACTGACAGGTGACTAAACTCCCTCGGCGAACCAAAGTTCAAGGCGATGTGCAGATGCTGATCGTTGTAATTTCGAAGGCAATTGCCAAGTTACGCAGCGCCGTTTCTCGATCCGGCTTAGGCATGTGCGCCACGTAATCACGTTTGACTTTCTTCATGAGGCCCTATGCCTGCTGGGGTAGTCACCGACTGCAAACGATATATCGAGCAAACAGGGGGGAGTCTGTTGGGCGGTTTAGGTCGAGTCATTATCGCTGAGCCACTGCACCGGCGTTGCAGGCAGTTTATCAACGACGTGCTTCTCCACTTTTTCCAACATAAGGTCGCGCATGCCATCGCCGCCGCACTAGGTCGGGCTTGCGGTCTGGCCGATGGCTTTGCGATCACAGGTGTCCAGGGTGAAGGTAATGCTCAGTTTGGCACCGTCTTCGCAGCTGAACTCAAAGCCGTCCGAGCAGCAACGCGTATCACTGGTTTGCACCGCTGGACGGCCTTCGTTTCGAAGCCGCACGCCGCGTTGCTTGATCCGGCGTTCAAGCAGCAAGTTGCGATCACTCATAATCCGATAAACCCGCTTCGCCTTGATCGCGGGTAGCAAATGGGTTTCACGTGCGCGACGAAACAATCCCTAGGTTCGACGTTAGCCATAGCTGGGAAGTTCGCTGAACTGCTACTGGATTTCGGCCGCCAACTCAGCGACGCTTACAGGCCTTTGTCGCCGGGTCATGGGCGATACCGATTGCTTGATTCGAACCGTTAATTGCTAGGGCGCCGCACCGAGACATGCGCTGACCAGCTTCACTGGTCGTCCCCCCCTACCTGTAACTAGCGTGAGTGCGCAATCAATTTCACGAGCGGGTCATATACACAGTTTCTTTGAAGATCTCTGCTTCTATCGTTTTCTTGGCCCGCATCCGTTGCAATTCACGGATCTGCTTGAGCGCATCACTCAGCTCGGGTGCGGCACCAAGGCTTCGCCTGAGCTTACAGCACATAGACTGCCGTTCTGGTAATTACGCCACAGGTCGCTGGTTGGCATTGATGCCGTTGCGCCTAGCCACGGCCGAAACACTTTGGCCTGGCCCAAGGCTCTCGCGAACCATAACCAGTATTTACTCTGAGCACCAGAGACACCGACGCTACTGTCCTAAAAGTTTACCACTCTTATCTTTGCTATTAGTCATAAACATAACCGCTTGCCTATCCCTTATCGTAATGTTGGGGGGGGGGGGGGATGAGAAACGGCTTCCTGTTTTTTTGGATCGTTCAAAGCACATACCCCCATCTACTGCGCATCTCAATTAGCAAACACTATAAAAAGCAAAACTGCTTTGAGAGAGATCGCAAGATCAATGATAAGGTCCACTTGTTGAGTTTATATAGGTCCCGCACTGCCACGCTTACGCAAATTTTCATCTAGTCATATGTCAGCACAGCTCAACACTCGAAAGGCTAAAAGCCGGGTATTGCACAGAGCACTACCCAGCCAAGAATAACTCAAGAAAGCTTAATTATTGGTTCTCTGCCACAACACGAATCAAACGACGCTGATCAGTCCCTTTAGGCGTGTATTTGTTACCGTTGGCCCCGTCGATTTTTGTATAGACGCGACTATTGACCGCTGTTTCAACTTCCCACTGATAAGTAATAGTGCCATCACAAGTAGTTAGGCACGTTGGAGTAGCTGTCAGCTCTGTACCTACTTGTGGATTACCGTTCACATAGCCCGATACTACTACGCCTGTAAGAAGATTCCCGCTCTCAACAAAAATTTCACCACCGCTTCCAACGGTACCGGCCACTTCAATGCCTTCAGCTGGATCCGTAATGTCCGGATCCGTATACGGAGTCGCGAATAGGGTAAGTTTTTTACCAAGATCATTTGTCACGATGGTATATGTCCAAGAACTACCTACATCGGCAGTACCGTTGTTCCAGCGATAGCTCGAGTCTATTGGAGCATCCCCATCCTCATCAGTTATAGCTCCATCTATAGCGGTCAGCGTATCTCCAACATCCACAATTCCATTATTATTGGTGTCGGTATATTCAATTTTTGGTGCAGCCATGACTGGCGCACGCCCCATAACTGAGGTAGTAGAAGTAGAAGTCACCGTTGCTGAAAATGCCGAAGCACTGACGGCAAAGCCTATTGCCAAACCCAACAATTGCGGCGACGCCTGCCTTTTAAATATATTCACTTTTCTATTCACCTCGCAACATTCAACATGCCTGGAAACGCCAAGACGTTTGTAATCGTTACATTTGTTAAAACTTTAAAAACCTGCATTAGCTCTACCTTGGAATCACTCCAGTTACAACGCATGGTTCGATAACATCGTAGGCTTCAGGGCTCAACCCAAACATCGGTCCGCACCTCAATAATTGTAGGGATTTCCCCCATAAAGCAAAGAAGCCATTATCATTCGCGCGCGGAGCAAGTCCGCGCTCTCGGCGCTTGTATGATCACTGCGCGTGCTAGTACCAACAAACATACGCAGGTATGTATCTACGAAAGACACTGAATGAAATAGGCGAAACGTGGAGAGCCATTATATCCGCACCAAGCTGTTAAGGATTTCTAACAGTCACACGAATCTTTCGACGCTGATCTTCCTTCAAAGGCGTGTAAGTAGCATACGTCGCCCCCGAGATACTTACATAGTTGTCGCTACTAACCCCCGTTTCTATCTCCCACTGATAGACCATATTCGGCGCGCAAGAATGTACACAAGTTACCTCGGCAAAAAGTGGCGTTCCTACCTGCGGGAAGCCGTTGACGAAGGTGCCTCTGATTATCACGCTGCCCGACGCCATTGGATCAACAATCGAGCCTGGTGGAACCGTACCTCCACCCGTTACGCCTGTGGCGCTAGCGGTATCGAGACTGTCGGTATTACCCGTCACGCCGGCACTGTTTTTCGCCTGGACTTCAAAGGTCAGGACTGTGCCCACGTCACCCGTGTCCAACACGTAGTCGGCATCGTTATCGGCATGACCACCGTTTTTCCAAGTGATGACCGAAGCATCGGTGGCGTCACCACCATTGGCACTGAAGCTGTATTCACCTGTTAAGGTCTGGCCGACTTGCAACACGCCCTTGATGTCGGTGACATCCACACCTGGCACGCCAGTCAAGGACGGATCAACAATCGAGCCTGGTGGAACCGTACCTCCACCCGTTACGCCTGTGGCGCTAGCGGTATCGAGACTGTCGGTATTACCCGTCACGCCGGCACTGTTTTTCGCCTGGACTTCAAAGGTCAGGACTGTGCCCACGTCACCCGTGTCCAACACGTAGTCGGCATCGTTATCGGCATGACCACCGTTTTTCCAAGTGATGACCGAAGCATCGGTGGCGTCACCACCATTGGCACTGAAGCTGTATTCACCTGTTAAGGTCTGGCCGACTTGCAACACGCCCTTGATGTCGGTGACATCCACACCTGGCACGCCAGTCAAGGACGGATCAACAATCGAGCCTGGTGGAACCGTACCTCCACCCGTTACGCCTGTGGCGCTAGCGGTATCGAGACTGTCGGTATTACCCGTCACGCCGGCACTGTTTTTCGCCTGGACTTCAAAGGTCAGGACTGTGCCCACGTCACCCGTGTCCAACACGTAGTCGGCATCGTTATCGGCATGACCACCGTTTTTCCAAGTGATGACCGAAGCATCGGTGGCGTCACCACCATTGGCACTGAAGCTGTATTCACCTGTTAAGGTCTGGCCGACTTGCAACACGCCCTTGATGTCGGTGACATCCACACCTGGCACGCCAGTCAAGGACGGATCAACAATCGAGCCTGGTGGAACCGTACCTCCACCCGTTACGCCTGTGGCGCTAGCGGTATCGAGACTGTCGGTATTACCCGTCACGCCGGCACTGTTTTTCGCCTGGACTTCAAAGGTCAGGACTGTGCCCACGTCACCCGCGTCCAACACGTAGTCGGCATCGTTATCGGCATGACCACCGTTTTTCCAAGTGATGACCGAAGCATCGGTGGCGTCACCACCATTGGCACTGAAGCTGTATTCACCTGTTAAGGTCTGGCCGACTTGCAACACGCCCTTGATGTCGGTGACATCGACCACGGGCTTACCCTTTCCTGGATGACTGTCTGGATCCAAAGGGTCTGTGCTTGCATCCACTTCTTCCAAGTCGGTCGCACCGTCACCGTCAGTATCTGGCTGGTTTGGATCAGTACCCAAAACGGCCTCTTCGTCATCGGCTAATCCATCGCCATCGGTATCTATCCCTTCCAAAATTACTAGCTTGTAGCTCGCCATGGCGGAAGGTTGATCATTGACATCCAAATGCGCCAATACTTCAACTGAGTGCGCGGAGATACCAGCGGGAACTGTTACGTGTCCAGTGGACGGGTCTATCGTTACCGACAATTTGCTCACTTTACGGGGCGCGAGAGTCGCAAGGTTGACCGAACCTATTTCGTACCTCACCACGCCTGTAGGGCGGACGCCTTGCAGTGCAGGACTAGAGGCTATCAACGGATTAATCGTACGGGCGCCTGGGGCTGTCAAGGTCAGCGTATCGTCCAAAAAAGCAAAAGGTATTGCGACAGGTTTTTCTTCTTTTTTGTAGTTCAGCACGAGGTTGTACTCACGCTGCACGAAGTCTTTACGCGCTTGCGACAAAGGCCGCATCGCCGTTGCGCTGCCAGGATTGAGTTGCGAGGATAGATCGGTATCAAAACTCCAGGTAAGGCTCGCACCTAGCTTCCATTGACCGTCTCCACCAACTATATTTTCGTGCTCGGCGCTGAAGCCTACTAAAGGGATCGGCTGCCACTTGGCGCCGATACTGTAACCCTTGGGGTCTCGGGTAAGACGGCCACCACCTAAAGTATCAACGCCCTCACCTTTCCATTGGAAGTACTTGATTGTTCCGGCGACCCTTGGGGCTCCCGGAAGGGCTACTTCCGCACGGGCGTCCCAACCGGAGGCCGGACGCTCGTACAAGTCATAGCGCGCTGTATCGGGATTCAGATGATCTTGGTCCGACTTCTTCCAGCCTGTCACCGGCACATAGGCGTTGGCCGCTAGACGCGCTTGCGAAGTCCACGCCTCAACACCCACACCGGCGCGCGTATGATTGCGGGTAAAGTCTTGGTCGATAAAGGCATTTGCACCCAGCATCAGATGCTCGTTCACCAGCTTACGATAGCCCAAGCCTACGTTGCCAATGTTGCGCTCGTCGAATTGGCGCACCCCCACTTGGCCAAACAGTATGTCGTCGCTGCCTTCGAGCAAAGGGTGTAGGTAATCGAGTGCGAGGTTAATGTCATTGTTATTGGTGTTGATTTGCACGCCGACTTTGGCGCGACCATGCGGGCTAAGCAGATCTTCCGCTTTCTGAGATAAGGAGCTACTGGCACCTCCTGACACCTGCTGTGCCAGCAAATCAACAGCAGTTACGCCACTTCCAGACTTTCGTGCAGCGCCCAGCCCTTGAGCAGTCTGCGACAAGGTCTGAGCTAGGCGCAGTTCGAATTCGCGACCTTTTTTTACGGAGATTGGATCGGCCTTGGTAACTTCAGCCTGAGGTGCTGGCACCATGATCATGCCCCCCGTTTTTAGCCGGGCAACACCCGCCTCACCCATTACTAGGGTATTGAGGCGTGTAAGCTCACGCTCGGAGCGATTATTACGCAAACTCTGAGACGCCAAGGTTTCACCCTTGCGCAGGGTGTAAAATACGTAGCCTGGGTAAAGTGCCGCTTCGCCTGTCTCGCCTTTCGCTTTGGGGATTAGCCACACGTTATCAGACCAACCCTGGTCTAGCATCTGCGAGCGAAGCGACGTTATAGAGTCTTCGCTTACCGCGAAACGCTGAGCCACTTGGGCAACAGTCTCCCCCTGCGGGACATAAAGCACATAGATTTTTTCCAAAGGAGTATAAATGCGCTGCTGTTGCGGTAAGTTGCTGCCCGCGGCAGCTGTTGCCAAGGGCATGGCAAAGACTTCATAACCGTATAGAGCAAGGACTATACATGCCGGCAAGGATCGTCTGCTGTTGCGTTTCGTAAGGGGAGAAGCAAATATTACCTTTTGATAAAGATCAGAAGGCGACTTGCCTGATTGGTTGAGCTGCTTCAACAGAGACCACCGTCCTGAATGTATTGACGGCGGCATAATCTCAGGTGGGCTCACCAATGGAGCTAAGCGCCTACCTCTCGATGCGTAGGGATTTCCCCCAATATTTCATCGGGTATCAGGCGTCAAACCAAGGAATTGCGCTTGGCAAGCTCGACCAACTCAAGAAAATTGTTTACTTGAAGCTTCACGATCAACCTAGCCTTATAGGTGCTCGTAGTTTTCTCGCTAAGCATTAGCTCCTCGGCGATGTCCTTTATTCGATGCCCGCGGACCAGATGCCTCAGCACTACCAACTCACGATTCGAAAGCGTTCTGATGAGCGCTTCTTCTGAGCCCCGCCAACTAGATTTGTCGACGGAAGATAAATCTGTCGTCGGGAACAGCGTATAGCCTGCCATCACGATCTGCACTGCACTTAACAGATCATCAAGATGCCCATCCTTGCTCACAAATCCACTGGCACCTGCCCGCGAACACCGAATGGCGTAGCGGTTGGCATCAAGGCCGGAAAAAACGATAATTTTGATACACTCTGGCCCGACGCATAGTCGTTTTAGTACCGAAAAGCCGTCCAGCTGTGGCATATCAATATCTAGGATTACCAAGTCTGGTCTTAGACTGCGCGCCAATGTGATGACATCAACTCCACTGTGGGCCTGTCCGATCACTGTATGCCCAGTCTTTTCCAATAGCAGAGATACGGCCATGCGAACGACAGCATGATCGTCGGCAATCAATATTTTAGCCAATTCATCACCTCTTCATGTTGTGAGCCTTTCTGCGACACCCCATTGATGTAGAGCCTGACACAAAGGCAAAAATCACCTACGCAAGCTTGTTATCAGGCTAGCCGCAAATCGTAAAAAAGGAGCTCGGCAGCAGTACGATTGCGGTTATCTCCACAAAATCGCAGCTCTGAGACTAAAAAGCTGTAGGAATATCCCTATTACGCATCGACGCACCCTCCATGAACCTCGCTGGAAGCATCGGGTGAAATCGAGCGGCTGCTCTGAAAGCAAATCGCAACCGGGATCACAGGCGAAAAGGCAGCTGAGACTGCAGTACGTTTGTTTTTTAGGGTTTTGTCTGTCCGGCTGTATGCTTGGGTGTCGCGGGCGGAGATGGTCTGAGCGTCCAAGCGACATGACCATTTCTACGATGCTCAAAAAGGGCTGAGCGTCAACGACGCTGGTTCTAGGTTCACAGATCAATTCAATAGCGGACCCGCGTCTACGGTGGCCGCAATCATGTGATATGCGAAAAAACCAGCGGACAGCTGGATAACGTGCCGATGCACAGACTCATGCGCTAAATGATCAGTGGGGCGTATTCGCCGGCAGCACTTTGACTCGCTGCAGTCGACCGAAAGAAATACTTATCGGGCAATTTGGCGATCACTGTAGCGGCCAACTAATCCCGGACACGACATAAGTTTTCCTCCGCACGAGCTGGCGCGAGCTCGCCGTTGAATTGCTGAGGCCGAATCTAGGTATAGCGATGCATCAAAATTGCTGATGTCGCCCTGTGATTGCTGCGCAGTTTTGTAGCCTAAGATCGGTATGAATTCAGGCTTCAAACTCCGGAGCGCGCGCTCCATCGCTGCGCTGCCCAAGAAAATTCACCGGCAACTCATGCTTTGGCGTATGCGGTATCGCCACAACCGTTGGCGAAATAACCGGCTGCATTTCAAAAGGTCGATAATCGAGGAAGGCGGTTCTCAGAATCATATTAGTCTTATTACCTAGCCAGCGTGCGTTAATTAATGAGTCAGCCAGCATTCCACGTTTTTTTGGCTGTGCTTGTACCTCCACTGTCGCAGCGTTCAGTGGTTATCGCCCTTGGGTTGCACAATTTCCCCGGTTCCAAGATGAGCGATTCACCAACACGACGCAAGGCGCGCGCATAAACCCCATCAAGCCCGGCGCGTAACTCGCCAGCGACTGGCGCCTCAATTAACTCAGCCCAGCTGATCGCTACAATCCCGGCTGCGCATATAGCTAAACGCGTACTGGGCCCTGCATAACTGCGTACACATTCCATCTGCTGCATTCGTTAGCGCACTATCATCACATTATCGAGAACATTCTGTTCCATTATTCGGCGCTTCCTTTTTAGTAAATAGCAAAATCATTCTATTAAAAATGAACTCCCAATAGTTCAAAAAAACTTAGAACGCCCGGCACATCGGTGATGACGACCAGTTCAAATGGGAGGGGGCTTCAGCCTTCTTATGCGCTGCAAAGGAAGCTATGACGTAAACAATCATTTAAACTTGGCAATATAAGGGAAATAAATTCTACCATTTAAAAATTTGATTGTAGCTTGGATTTTTGCACCAAATAATCATCTCGTGGCGTGCTTCGCTGCACGCCCACATTAGACGCGTCCAGCGTTAACATGTAAAAACTAACAGCTAAAAACCTCAACGCACGCAAGCAACATATTTAGTTTGGCTATCGTTGCCGGAGTAGTCATAGCCGTACACCATATTGACGTAGTAGTGGACACCTGCGCTGTTGTACGGGGTGCTGGACCAGTAGTTGGATTGACTGCCCCTGCAAACACCGTCAAGGGGCCAGCCGTATTTGTTACAAAGTTCAATATTAAGATTACCAACTGCAGTAGCGCCGGTGACATCCAAAAATAGTTTTTTCAGCTCATCCTTGGTTGGTAAACGCGCACGGTTACCCAGCCCCTGGCAATACATATTGGCAGCAGTCCAGTTGCGTACCGTAGAGTCAGGCGCCAGGAATCTACCCACATTTGCCGGTAAAATTAGGAACGCTGCTGAGGTCGCTGGCGTACCACTGGAAGGATCGGTAGTCGCCGAGTTGGTTTTCGGCGTTACCTCTACCCTAATGCTCTCATAGGCGTAGATGCCCCAAACCCTGTAGGTACTGCCCAGGAAGTTAGCGCCCCGTATAATCCATTTATAGGTGGTGCCGCTCTCGCCATCGCCATCAATATCCAAGAAGTTGTAGCTGACCCGCAGCAAATCATTCGCCCGCGGTTGCTCACCGGGACGGGACTCATTGACGATTGCCACATTGCTGGCCACCGGCGCGCGACCCATGACCGTCGACGTGGTAGTGTCCACCGCCTGCACACTGCCGGCCAGGGGCACGAGCAACATCCAACCAATCAGGCCGGGCAGTAGAAATCTGTTCATGCTGTTTTGCATCCTCTTAACGTTCAAATTGTCCGCGTCCTTTGCCCTCAGCCCGCTCTAGGCGCGAGCCACCGACAGGTTGCTTCGTCGTGCGTGCGCAGCCGCCAAGGGCCCTGCTTAGTACTGACGCCTTTGAGCGTCTACCATTAGACCAGCTTAGGCCATCGCGAGAGCTGTCGCTGTCGCTGTCGTTTGTGGGAGTAGGGATGCGCTGATAGCGGCCCAAAACTGTAGCCGTTACGATCTCCCTCTGGGGCGTTCGGATTCGGCGCACAGGTTGTTACGCCAGTAACCTGGTTGTGCACACTTTCAGAAGATCGTGCCAGCTTAAGTGCAGTAACGGCTGTGATTTTCAAATAAAAATGGAGCAATGGCTGTAAGGATTTCCCTGAAAATGTATTTTTAAGCAGGCGCCACAGTCCTTACTTAATGGTGTAGTTCGGGAGGTGTGCCCCCCCCCCCCCCCCCCCCCCCTTTCGGAATAATTGGTCGAGGATGGTTCCCAAGCGATCTTGCGGCCGTACGCCGAAGCTGAAGCGATGGCAGGGTGGTTGAGGAGTGCGTACGGTTTGACTATTCGACACTAGGGGTTGTCACTTCCGCTTCCGAAATCATCGCACCAGCGCGCCCTTCCAGCCTTGCAGGAAATTGCGAGCATGCTTACCGGCGCTGCTGGGGCTGAAATCATAAATGAATGACTGCCGCTGTTTCGCAGAGATGTTTGGTAGCGTAGGCCCATACATAAGAACGATGAGTTTTCTTCGAGTTCGGAGCGAGCATCTGTACTGGTGGTTCATCGGCGCTGATGGACGCAGCAATCATGAGCTTGATCCGCATGCCTCTCTCAAAGATATGCTGACGCAGCGGGCGGGCGAGCGAGGTCGCCGAGCTGTTGCCTCATATCTGGATGGTGCCTAACTCACTTGCGATGAGCATGGCAGATGCTTGCGCTGCCTAAACATGTTGGCCGCTACAGCCCGTAGTATGGATCTTCTTTAAGTATCATCACGTGAAGTTGGTTTCTTTTTTTGGGGGGGGGCATTTTTTGTCTATCTTACTTAGGAGATAAATCATTATCTCCCATTTGAAGTGCTGGCCATTTAGGACAAGACGCTAATCCCTCTAGGGGATTTTCAGGCTGCACTATCGAAACATAATGCAGATTACCATTGACGTAAGAGCATATTAAGTGGCGTTTATTGCGAAAAATTATTCGATAGAGCGATCTATTTTAGTTTTGTCACTGATTGTATTTGATGCTTGTCGGCGCTCACCGCCTCAACTGGGACTAAACTAATCAGCATTCTGTCAGACATGACAAGCTTAGATGAATTGCCGAAGCCTGTCGTGCCGCCATCGTCAAAACTCGGGGGTGCAATATTCAGAGGCAAGCTCCTCGGAAACTTTCAATCCAGCGGAAGATTAAAAAGCACTGTTTGCTGCTGTCAAGTAGTGGTCCTGAGAAAGTTTTTTTCGAAAATTTCATGTGCCTTCCCACGTCATGAGAAAGTTCTGGAGCGTCAAGCAGAGTATTCCTCATTACCTAGCCCTGTCGCACAGCTTTTTAAGTCACATGCTTGGTCATTTCATGAAGAATTGCATTTTACGTGATGAAGCTAGCGTTATGGCGAGTCGAAAGTAGGGATTTCCTGAGTGCCTTGTAAGGCAATCTTTAAAGTCTGCCGCTGCCTATGTGATTGCCCAATCTACGACTAATCTGAAGTTGGTTTTTAGTGACTCTTAATTAACTGTAACTTTAGGTAATGTAATGGATGCTTCGCATATACCCAATGAAATTGGATCTTTAGGAATTCGTTATGACTTCAACGACGGTGCTCGTATTTTGCTGCCCGAAGGTGAATGGTATGTGGAGTTGCACGATACCAGCACTGGCAACATTCTATTTTGTGCAGACTCATCAGAAGGCTGGGTGTTCAGTACCAAAAAATTCTACGTACCTTTTCTGATCAAGGTTTGGCAGACCGGCCAGACTAGCCCCTGCTTAGAACACCGACTCGATCTTACCGGCAAGGCGGTACATGTGCGCTTCCCCGTAGGAACGCTTGGAGATGTACTGGCTTGGTTTCCCTACTTGGAGCGTTTTCAAGAACAACACCAATGCCAGCTTTATTACAGCATGGCCGAAGAAATCGCTCCCCTTTTTGCAGATGTTTACCCACTGCTGCGCTATCTACCACCAAGCGACACTAGCAGGGATTTTTATGCCACGTACTGGCTCGGACTATTCTTCGACGACCAGGATAATTGCCAGCAGCCCATCGATTTCCGCCAAGCCGGGCTGCACCATACCGCCGGCAATATTTTGGGTGTGAACAACAGTGAGATCCGTCCTCGTATCGCCCAGCAAAAGCGTCCTGGCATCGCCGAACCCTACGTGTGTATTGCTGTTCAAGCCTCCACACAATGCAAGAAGTGGAATAACCCCACTGGCTGGAGCGAGGTTATTCGACACCTCAAGGGCTTGGGTTATCGAGTTCTATGCATCGACAAAGACTCAGTGCATGGCCAGACGCCGGCGTGGACGTACGCTCCGTCCGAGGCAGAGGACTTCACCGGTGACCGCCCGCTTTTAGAACGAGCCGCATTGTTACAGCATGCCAGCGCCTTCATTGGCGTTTCCAGCGGCTTAGCGTGGCTGGCCTGGGCTTGTGAAACCCCAGTGCTGATGATCAGTGGTTTCACTCTGCCATTGAACGAATTTCAAACCCCACATCGAATCTTCAACGTGCACAGCTGCAACGGATGTTGGAACGACGTTCGGCAGCGATTCGATCACCATGATTTTTTCTGGTGCCCGCGACACAAGGGCACTCAGCGCCAATATGAATGCTCATCCTTGATCACTGCCCATCAAGTCATTGCTCACATTGATTCCTGCCTGCCTACTATCACATCCAGGATTGCCTGCCATGTCAGTTAAGAACGCTCTAAACCGTAGCTTCCGCGTAGTGTGGAATAACTCTATGAGACTTTGGGTGGTGGCTTCGGAACTGGCTAAGGGCAGAGGCAAAGGTAAATCTTCATGCCGCCGCCAATCTCCTGCGCCCGTCTCTATGGTAAGCCTGCTGGGTGCCTGCCTATTGGCTGCACTACCGCCGCCGGCGGTGGCGGAATTCACCGCCACGGTAAACGCCGACGAAACGGTTCAAGACGAAATCCTTGAGAGGGATGACACCCAGACCATCAAGGACAGAGGTACGGCCATCAGCAGCCTGCTTAATAGCGGCGCGGCGCAAATCGTTTCATCCGGTGGACAAGCTCAGCAGACCCAGATTTTGGGCGGCGCACAGCAGACTGTATTGACCGGTGGTCAAGCCAGCGGCTCGCTGCTCAGTGGCATCAACGCTCTGCTGACGACCTCCTCTGGCGGCGTGGCTACTAGTGCCTTGGTTGGCAGCGGCGGGCGCTTGAGTATCACCTCAGGAGGGGTCGCGGTGGCAGCTACAGTCAGCAGCGGAGGCACCCAGATTGTTTCGGCGGGCGGGTCCGCCCTAGACACTGTGCTCGCCAGCGGCGGCACACTCTCCGCCACCACGCTCGGAAGCATCGCCTCGGGCATTATTCAGCAAAATGGTGGTGCACTGGTCACCACCACTAACGCCACCGTCACAGGCTCTAATAGCCTGGGTACGTTTTTTATTGATGGGGCCGCTAAGACCGCCAACAATGTAATGCTAGAAAATGGCGGCAGCTTCATCGTCAATGCCGCCGCCTCGGCTACCAGCACGACAATCAATCTAGGAGGGATGCTGACTGTAGTCGCTGGCGGAGTGGCCACTGGCGTGGCACAAAATAGTGGCGGTGCGCTCAACGCTACCACCAATACCACAGTCAGTGGCACCAATACCGTGGGCAGCTTTTCTATCAACAGTGCCACCAAGACAGCCACCGGTGTACTGCTGGAGAATGCCGGTGCCCTGCTGATCGTGTCTTCTGGCGGGCAGGCGGTCTCCACCACGCTTAAGAACAGCGGGGTACAAAATATTAACTCCGGTGGTAGCGCTTCCAATACTCAGATCATGGTCGGCGGCCGGGAAAACGTGCTAGCTGGCAGTACTGCTAGCGGCAGCCTGATACAAAATGGCGGGGTTTTGAATGTTGCAACTGGGGCAAGCGCCTTGGGCGTGACACAGCAGGCGGGTGGAATTATCAGCGCTGCCGTTGGCAGCGGGGGTCTCGGGGGCAGCACCCTGACAGGTATCAACGCTCTCGGGTCGAGCTTCTCCATCAATAGCGGCACGGCGAACAATTTTGTGATTGCCAGCGGCGGTTTACTATTTGCCGGTTCTGGCACGACAACAACCAACCTGACCCAGCAGCAGGGCGGTGGGTTAAACGTTAACATGGCTGCAAATATCAGTGGTACGAATGCACTGGGAGCTTTCATCGTGGCGGGCGGGGTGGCCAATAACGTTCTATTGGAAAACAGTGGCCTGATGGCAGCAGGTAACGGTCAGACTGCTATTAACACCACCGTAAGCTCAGGGGGGTCGTTGGTCCTTGGGGGCACTGGGGGCACTATTACTGGTGCCACCATAAGCTCAGGCGGAGTCTTCAATATTGCTCAAGTAGGCAATGGCACTAATGTCAATTTGCTAAACGGATCGATTATAAGAGGTAATTCGCTTTTTACAGGCTCTACTAACAGCATCACTGGCACCAATGTCTACAGCCTAAACGGCATCGATGTGTCGGGTACCTTTTCTATCAATGTGGCTACTAGAACGGTTAACGGCTTAGTGTTAGACAATGGTGCGCGTTACAGCGTGGGAGGCCTAAGCACAGTCTCAGCCACTACCATCTTATCTGGCGGAACATTGGTGGCTAATGCTATCAACAACCCTACCGCGGTGGGCATTAAGCAACTTAGCGGCGGCATTATCTCGGCTAACTTACTGGGCACGCTCAATGGCACCAACCCACTGGGAGTCTTTTTCATCAACAGTGCCACCAAATCGGCAAGCAACGTATTATTGGAGTCAGGCGGCTTACTAGTCGTAAACTCTGGAGGTACGGCAACCGCTACCACAGCCTATTCAGGCGGGACTGTTAACTTAGCAAGTGGTGGCACCACCCAAGGTAGTCAAATCTACGGTGTGGAAAACCTCAGCGCAGGTAGCCAAGCTAACGCAACATCGATTTACGCTGGGGGGGTGCAGACTGTTGGATCGGCCGCCAGCGCCAGTAGTACTATCATCAACAGCGGTGGTCAACAAACGGTGAGGGGCGTAGCCAATCAGAGTTTAATCAATAGTGGTGGTGAACAGGTGCTGTTCTCTGGCGCGTTGGCCAACACTACAACTGTAGCCGGCGGCCTACAACGCGTTTCAGCCGGCGCTCTGGCCAGCGTCACCCAGATCAACCAGGGCGGCCGGCAGTTCGTCAGCAGCGGCGGCTTAGCCAGCGCTACCCAGATCAATGCAGGCGCCAACCAAATCGTTTCTGGAGGGTCGATCGTTGTCGACAGTACCATCAACAACGGCGGCTTGATGGACATCTACGGTGGCAGTATCTCTACTAACGTGCTGCAAAACAGCGGCGGGGCGATCAACGTTGATACTGATGCGGACGTGACTGGCACTAACCGTCTAGGTAGCTTCACTGTCACCTCCGCCGCACATTTAGCCGACAATGTACTGCTGGAAAACGCTGGCGCGCAGCTTTATGTCTACAGAGGCGCCATAGCCAATAACACCACCGTCAGTGAGCAGGGCGAATTGCTAGTCTATGACGGTGCCACACTGACCGGTACTACATTGATCGAAGGTACTGGCAAACTGACTGGCGAGGCGGTGCAAAACAATGGTGAACTACGCTTTAGCCAATCCGTCGACAGCGTAGTGCAAGCGGCGATTTCAGGCACCGGTAACTTGACCCAAGCTGGTACTGCCACCCTGACGCTTGAGCAGGCGCAGTCCTTTACGGGCCAAGCCACTATCGAAAGTGGCACCCTCAAAGCCGGTACCGCCAATGTATTGGCAAGCGCGAATGCGTTGATTATGAGCGGAGGTACTTTTGACGCCGGCGGCTTCGATCAGTCCGTCGCTAGTCTGGCCGGGAACGGTCAGGTGCTTCTCGGTGCCAACACGCTGACCCTCACCAACAGTAACCCTGCCACTAGCGAAGTTACCTATGCCGGCAGCCTCAGCGGCACTGGCGGCCTGATCAAGAATGGCAACTATGCGCAAACGCTCAGTGGTGTACTTGGTTATAGCGGCCCAACGACCATCACTGCTGGCAGCCTGATCCTTGATGGCGCAAACGGAGGCGCTCAACTGGTAAGCGACGTTTTTGGCACACTTGGCAGTCGGCTTTCGCTGCAAAATGGTGCATCGCTGACCGGGGCAATCGACCCGCTGGACGTAGACATTGACGCCAGCTCTAACTGGGCACTGACTGGCAACTCCCTGATCGCCACCCTGACTCATGCGGGTACCATTGACTTTCAGGCACCACAAGCAGGCAGCAGCTATGTGCCAAAAGTACTTAACGTCACCAACCTGATCGGGAACGGCGGAGTGATAACGCTCAACAGCGTTCTCGCTGATAACAACTCGCCTACCGACCAGATAGTAGTCGATGGTGGTCAAGTTACCGGTAACACCGCGCTCAATATCCGCAATGCTGGAGGCCTGGGCGGTCCAACCAGCGGAGAAGGCATCGAACTTGTGAGCCTTATAAATGGAGCTCAATCCCAAAGTAATGCTTTCCAGCTACAAAATGTCGTATTGGCGGGCGCGTACCAGTATTCTTTGCGCCAAGGATTGAACTCACCGGACTGGTTTCTCACATCTGATCAGGTGATCTTCCCTACACCTGACGTTCCCTCTATCCCTGGCGTTACTCCCACTCCCGACACCGCCCAGCCTCCACGCGCGGCCGCTCGCCCCAATTACCGTGCTGAAGTGTCATTGGGCTCGGTAGCTCCGAGCTTGGGTCTCGATTACGCCAATACACTTCTCAGTTCCTTGCACGAACGACGCGGCGGCACGGCCACCAATAATGGCGGATTGGTTGATCCAGGAAAAATACTCTGGAGTCGGATAGTCAATAGCCGTGAACGTAACGATGGCGCCCATGAGGGCATCTATCGCGGAGCGGCCGATTACGATGCGCAAATTAACGCTTTGCAAATAGGAAGTGATCTGTTTGGTCGGCAAACTGCCGATTTTATTGAGCGTGTGGGTCTCTATGGAGCAATAGGTCGCAGCACGGCCCGGGTTGAACATCATGACGGCAGCAAGGCCGGCGATTTAACCCTCGATAGCTACAGCCTGGGAGCCTACTGGACGCGTTTCTGGGAGAGTGGCTGGTATACCGACGCCACCGTGCAAGCGTCCTTCAATGACCTGTCAAGTAAATCGGCAAATGGGTTGAGGTTGAAAACCCAGGGCTGGGGAATGGGCGCCAGTTTAGAGGGGGGGTATCGTTATGCTCTGAGCCAAACGCTATTACTTGAGCCCCAAGTCCAATTGAGCGCTCAGACGTTAAGCTTGGACAAGACCCATGACCCGGCCGCGGAGGTTCGCTTCGACGATATACAAAGCCTACAGGCCAGAGCCGGCTTGCGCTTGGAGCAGACGTGGCATGATGGCCATCAACCGTTAAGCGCTTGGATTCGGCCTAGCGTGGTGCACGAATTCAAGGCCAATCCCGAGACGCGCTTCCAGCAAGGTCGCGCCGCAGTCAATTTCGAGTCCGATCGTGGGGGCAGCGCACTGAACTTAACCGGCGGCCTCACCGGCGAAATCAACAAATCGCTTGGCGTCGGTTTGCAGGTGAGTTATGAGCAAGCCATATCAGGAAATAATAAACAAGTTTACGGAGGGCAGCTAGAGCTCACTTATAAGTTTTAAACGGTTGTAGAGGTCTCGCGAACCAATATCGGTTGCCGTTTGAGAGCCCCTCAAGTGGCAGCCGATTTTTTGGCTCGGTATAGACCCCTGAGACAGCGGGTTACAGAAACTCGTACTTGAGGCTAGTAAAAAAGTTATACTCCTCGAGCAAAATGTTTTTTACAAGTAGGAAATTAGTGTGAATAAAAAGCTCTAATAACCATGCTTGGTGCGCTGGGTAAAGGTCTACTAATCCCGGTGCGAGGTTAAATTTTTACTAGGACTCAGCTTGCCCCAGACCAACGTTGAATTGGTAAGGCCAAACCCAGTTGTAGCAATGCATCAAAAAAGTTGATGTAACGCTTTGCCCCCTGCACAGCTCTGTAGGCTAATGTAGGTATGAATTCAGCTTTCACACTTCGGAACACGCGCTCTATCGCTGAGCTGTCCCAGCAACTTCACTGACGAATCATGCTTTGGCGCATGCCGTATCGCCACAATCGCTGGCGAAATAACCGGCTTGCGTTTTAGAAACGTTAATAGTCAAGAAGGCAACCACCATAATCAAATCCTCATTATTACTTAGTTAAAGCGCGTCAATTCAGGAGTCAGCCGGCCTTCCGCGATTTTCGGGCCGCGTTTGTGCTTCTACTGTCACAGCGTTCGGTAGTTGCCGCCGTTGGATTTCCCTGGCTTCAAGATTAGCGATTCATCAACACGACGCAAGGCACGTGCGTAAGCGTCATCAAGCTCGGCGCGCAACTTGCCAGCTACTGACGCCTCAATTAAACCTGCCCAGCTCATAGCTGCAATCCAGCCGTGCATATAGCCAAACTCGTACTGAGCGCCTGCATAACTGCGCACACATTCCATCTGCTGAATTCGCCAACGCACCATCGTCACATTATCGAGAGCACTCTTCTCGATCATTATAATTTCCTTTTTCAAGATATAGCGGAGTTTATACCGGCACATATTATTCCCCAACAACCCAGCCAAACGTAGAAAGCACGATACGTCGATGATGACGACCAGTTTGAATGGGGGAGTTCTTCACGTTCCATATGCGTCGCAAAGGAAGTCTTGACGAAAACCATCATTTAAACCTACCAATCTCATGAAAATAAATTTAATTGTAGCTTTGATTTTTGCGCCGGGTAATCACATCTCGTTATGCTTCATCGCACTCTCACATTAAACGCGCCCTCGCATTAATATATGTGAAGTATTTAAATCCCCATATAATACTTAGCCTAAAATTTCGCTTCTACTCGCCAGCGCGAATCGATAGGCGGTGTCAGTCTACTATGAAATAAGTGATGGACTTAGCCGCTCGGCCAACGCAAATATGGGCTTTAATTGACTCGCCAATAGCGGGCTCAATCGCTGATTCGCTGAATGCTGCCACATGCCTGGGCGTTGAAAAGGAAGATTGATAAATTCTATTTTGATACCTTGGTAAACATGTTGGCAGGTGCAACTCTAAAGCTTGAAGTCAGTATCCATAGCAAGAATTCCTGATTCTAGGCGATGGTGTCAATCTAAAAACTAGCGTGCACTAATGAAGTGGGAGACGTTTTTTTTCGGCTGCGGCAAGGGGCTAATCAGCACATTCGATTCGTAAAAGCGCACAAATAGATCTTAACGCTAACTGCCAGGCAGTTAGCGGACTCGCTTAAGCGCACGCCAATCTGCATTTCGACACCTACTTAATACGCCAAACAGCAAAAGCAAGTTTAAAAACTCAAAACTAAAACCCTCACCGCACGCAAGCCACATGAAAGGTGTTTTCGCCACTGGCGCTGCTGTCTACGCTGGCCTCGTTCATAACGACCGTATGGTGTTTGCCCTTTGAGAGGGGCGTACTGGACCAATAACTGTTGCTAGTGCCACGGCACCTATTGGAGAGCGGCCAACCGTACTTCGTACACATTTCATTGCTATACGTTGAGCTAGTAGAATCGAGAAATAGTTGTCTCAGCTCATCCCTGGTTGCTAGCCGCGCACCGTTACCCAGCCCTTGGCAATAGCTATTGGCAGCCGACCACGAGCGCGTCAGACGATCAGGCGCCAAGAACCTACCCACACTTGTCGGCAACACTGTGATCGCTGGCGAGGTCACCGGCGAACCAATGGACGGATCGGTAGTCGCCAGGTTGGTTTTCGGCGTTACCACTACCGTCAAGCTTTCATAGAGGTCAGCTTCCAGCACCGTGTGGGCACCTTGAGTAATATTGCTACCACCACGCCTCCATTGCAGGGTCGTGCCATTGTTTAAATCGCCATCAATATCCCTAAATGTGTACTTGGCCCGAAGCGAATCACGTATCCTCGGTTGTTTACCGGGACGAGTAATATTTTCAATTTCCACATCGCTGATCACCGGCGCGTGGCCCTTGACCGTCGGCGTGGTAGCGTCCACCGCCCCAGCACTGCTGGCCAGGGTCGCGAACAACATCCAAACGGCCAGGCGAGCAAGTAGAAACCTATTCATGATGCTTTGAGCTCCCTTGAAGTTAAATTGCCCTAGATCTTTGAACCCACCCTAGGCGCCAGGCACCCAAATATGGCTTCGTCGCGCATACGGAGCAGCACAAGGGCCTGCCAAATACTGACGCCTTGAGCATCCACCACTAAAAAGCATAGGCCACCACGAAAGGTATCACTGTCGTTTGTGGAGATAGGGATGTACTGAATAACGGTCCAAAACTGTAGCCGTTACTATCTATCTCGGGGCGCTCAGATTCTGCGCACCGGCCGTTAAGCCAGCTACTTGGAAGTGCGCGCTTTTCATTGGCCGTACCGGATGGCATGAATCGACTGCTGCCTATGTTCAAATAAAAACGCAGCTATGGCTGTAAGGATTTCCGTCAAAATGTATTTTTAAGCGGACAGCATCGCCCTTAATATTGAAGTTCTGGAGGTGACTTCGCCGGACGCTAACGAAAAATTTGCCTCATTGATGTACCTTTGATCCGAATAGGGAGACTGCGTAATCAGGGGCATATCACGTCGCCATACTCGCTCCATTTCAAGCTTAGGAAGAAGCGCTCCATCACCGCGTTGTCCCAACTGTTACCTTTACGGCTCATGCTCTGCTGCACGTCGTTTCGCGCCAGCAACGCTCTGCAACTTGCGCTCGCGTATTGGCTGCCAAGGTCTGCGTGGGCGATCAGTACTGGTGGCGGCTGGCGCTGAGCGATTGTTTATGCTCATACATGGCGCGATCAGCGTGCGCCAACAGGTCTTCCACGTTTGTGTGAAGCTCGCGATGATATTCTATCTGACCGACGCTGAAGCGGATTGCATAACCACGGTGCAAGGTGGCATTGCTCTCCTCCAACAACTCCTTAAACCGCGCCATGATCGCCGAGGTTTCGACTTGACTGGAGCCCGTCAGTAATGCGACAAATTCGTCGCCTCCCAGACGTCCCACCACATCGCATTCTCGAAAGGCGATGCGGAGCACATCGGCAAAGGTCTTGAGGGCGTTATCTCCCTCAGCATGGCCGTACAGGTCATTGATTTTCTTGAAATCGTTGAGATCAAAAAACAGCAGGGTGGCCGACCTTGCGTGTCGCTGGCACGCGGCTAATGCATGCTGGGCCAGGGTCATGAAACCACGTCGATTAGATAGCCATGTCAGCTCGTCGATGCTTGCCATCTGAACGGCAACCAGTTCTTGTTCGGCCATGCCGGCCAGATCGCGCAGTAGCGCGTAATCTTCAGCATCGAAATGGCGAGGTTTGAAATCGATTAGGCACAAGGTGCCCATCTTTTGGCCATCGGGAACAGTCAAAGGGTAACCGGCATAGAAACGGATATACGGTTCCCCCGTTACCAGTGGATTATCCAAAAAGCGTTCATCCTTGCGCGCGTCTGCCACCAGAAGCATTTCATTCTTCAAGATTGCATGTCCGCAGAACGAAACTTCGCGCGACGTTTCAGTTACGCTGAGTCCAACGCAAGACTTGAACCACTGACGATGCTTGTCCACCAGAGACACGAGTGCAATGGGAACATCAAACAGACGCTTAGCCAAGCGCGTCAGGCGATCAAAACGCTCTTCCGGTGCCGTGTCCAGAACATGGAGGTCTTGCAACACCTTTACTCGATCATCTTCGTTAGCAGGTTCACCAGGTACTAACATCACACACTCCAATGGCAGAGCTTTCTCTGAGCATAGACTTGTTTGGCAGAAGTGGCGTCAACGGCGAGGTGGATCTTTCGGGCCGATTGGCCGGCTATGAATTGGTTCCGCGTCTGATGGTAGAAACCTGTCCTGAACGCTTCTTGTACCTGGGCCTGTGGGAGCTTTAAAAGGTCATATGTATCGAAATTAGCGAAATTATCTTCATGAAATAAACTCACTAATTTCGATACACATGAAAGGAAGGAGGCAGATTCATAGGGTATAAAAACGTCTTCGCTCACCTCTCACCTCTTCCCCTTCTTGATAATTTCGATAGAGCGCTGAAGCTCGGCAAGCTCGTACCGCCTGCTGACAATCTCCTCTTTGCTGGGGATGTAAAAGTAAGCGGTTGCGGCTAAAAACATTGCGAACACCAACTGCGAGACCGTCAAGGCAATTCAGTCTTTTCGCAAAAGCGTATGACTCGCTGCTTTGAAGAGACGGGTGGCATCGCTTGCTGCTTTGTTCGCACCGACAAATTTTTCGCTAAGCCTTGTGGCAACACCATCTGCTGTGGCGCTTGCCAATCTTGTCAGCGCCCCCTCTATAGTTTGTGGTACCTGGCTAAGAGAACGCTCGATCTTTCCATCTAATGCTTCAAGACTTTTGAGTAGTTTGTAGTGGTCAACCAATCCCGGACACGACGTTAAGTTCTTCCTCGGCCCGCGCTGGTGCCAACCCCTCGTTGAACTGGTGAGGCCGAATCCAGTTGTAGCGATGCATCAAAAAGTGGCTGATATCGCGCTGTGCTTCCTGCGCAGTTCGATAGCCCACGGTCGGTATCCATTCTGTTTTCAAGCTACGAAATACGCGCTCCATCGGTGCGTTATCCCAGCAGTTTCCTCGTCGACTCATGCTCTGACGCATGCGGTATCGCCACAACCGCTGGCGAAAGAGTCGGCTTGCATATTGCGATCCCTGGTCCGAGTGGAATAGCAGATCCGAAGGCCTGCCACGCTGCTCGTAAGCCATATCCAGCGCTTTGATCACCAACTCAGCGTCTGGCTTTTCCGACAGCGCCCAGCCCACGATCCGACGCGTACAAAGATCCAGGACGACAGCCAGGTAATGCCACTTTCCTTGTGCCCAAATGTAGGTGATATCGCCGCACCAGACTTGATTGGGCGCAGGCACGTCGAACTCGCGATTCAATGTGTTCGGGATATCCAGTCTTTCTACTGTTGCTCGTTTGTAGGCATGGGAGCCGGGTTGTTTGCTGACTAAATCAAGCTCGCGCATCAAGCTACGCACTTTGAATCGACCGAGTTGCTCACCGTCTTCACGCATCAGTGACAGGATGCTGCGACTGCCCGCAGAGCTGCGACTTTGCGAGAACAGCTCACTTACGCGACTACGCAATCGAAGCCGTTCGACATCCGGCGTGCGGCGCCGCAGGCGCTGGGCGTAGTAACACGAGCGAGTGACGTCAAACACCTTGCACAGCCAATCAACCGGCTCATGTGCCCTCAACTGGTCAATCAGCGCGAACGCTCGTGATCTTCCGACATCAAGAGCGCGGTAGCCTTTTTTAGTATTGATTTCTCTCGCTCAAGCCGAGCAATCCGGGCTTCCAGCTCCTGAATTTTTTGCTGTTCCGGAGTCAGTGCCTTGCTCTGCGGAGTGACGCCTTTATGTTCTTTCTGAATCTGGTCAACCCAGCGGCGCAATGCCGACTCACCAATGCCGAGCGAACGGCTGGCTTCGATGTAGCTGTAGTTTTGTTTGAGCACAAGGTCAGCAGCCTCGCGCTTGAATTCAGGAGTAAAGGAGCGGCGTTGTTTAGTCATCTGACACCTCGATCTGGCGAGCATTCTCGCCTAAATGGGTGTCCGGTTTCATTAGACCACTACAATGGGAGGGATACGATCTCTCGCACGGACAGCTTGGAGCCTTGGAAAAACTATTGGAAGGAAATTTATAACCCTGCTTATAAATTTCAGCTCAGCTGCAATGTGTAACCGATGGTTCTGACGCCGTTAAATGCGGTCGCCAAACAAGTAACCTACAACGCTAAAAATTCGCGTTTGCTGGATTTGGGGCAGCTTCGCTGCCCATCGGGGATAAATCCCCTCACCACAATTGAGATGTGTTGCTGCTGGGTGGGTGTCTGGATTCGAGATTTGGTTGATCCCACCAATCGCCAGCAGGCTGGCTCCCACAGATTCCGCATCATCCTGAAAACAATCAGTGCAACCCGCGCCGCCTCCCGCTATTAATACCCCTCCCCCACTCAAGGATCCGAGCCCCACCATGAAATTCGATCTCGCCTATTGCCTCGGCCTCGACGACAAGTTGTCGATCTATGACGTTCGCGATCTCAATTTCGATGAGACGGTGGCGTTCGATTCCGCCAAGGAACAGTTCCAGTGCCCCAACGATGCCTGTCGTGCTTCGTTCGATGCGTCGAACGAGTTAGGCACGTTCAACGCCAAGAATGTGAATTACGTGCGCACGCCGCACTTCAAGAATCTGCCGGGTACGCAGCATGTGGCGGGGTGTCCGTATGTGAGTTTGAAGGCGTCGGCTTCTGGCGGTGAGGCGGCGGATGGCGAGGGGGATGACGGGCGGGAGGAGCATTTTCCGTCGGAGTTGTTGCTGACGCGGCGTGAGTATGTGCGTAAGCCTGCCGCGCCTGCGGTGGCGGCGGATGTGTTGCGCGATGATCCGGTGCGGGTGGCGGCGGTGAGTGGTAAAGAGTCAGTGAGTCGTGAGACGGCGCCGGACAAGACCAGTGTGTTTGCGCATCCGGTGGAGTGTTTTGTGTCGAACTTCGCCGACAAGGATTTGCTCAAGCGCATGCCGTTGAAGATCGGCGAGCATACGGCGCCGTACAGTTCGTTCTTCAAGAAGGTTGAATACTTGATGGACAACAAGGGGCTGATTTACTGGGGGCGGATCAAGAAGATCGAAGACTTTCACGGGGGGGTCAGCTTTCGTATCGACTTCGAGGACAGGGTCTGGTGGAAGAAGCCTGAAGACAGCAAGAAGAAGCCTTATCCGGTGAGCGTCTATCTGAACAAGAAGCTGATCGACAACTACCGCAAGCGTAAGGCGTTTCTGGAAGAGATCAAGCAGGCGGTGGATAGCGACAAAGAGTTGTTCTGTTTCTTCTACGGCGTGACGCCGGAGTTGAAGCAGGTGCCGGGCAAGAAGAACCCCGAAAAACCTTTCGAGGTCTTCAATGCCGATATCGAGAACCTGGATCACTTCATCATTCGTGAAGCGCCGGGTTTGGCGTGACGGTTAGCCTTGGGGCAGTTGCAGGTTGACGGCGCCGGGGTGTTGTTTAACTAGCGAGTACGGCAAGACCGACCAGTCTGGTCTGTCGCAAGAGCGTTGTACGCGAGCGAAGTAGGCACCCAGGTACAAGCCTTTCTCGGTGAAGTACCACGGCGAAGAACCCCAGATGCTTTCATCCGTGAAGTCGCAGTCGTCTTCTTGCGTCGGTTTCTTCATTTCTGTGGGGTACAGGGCGGTGAGTTGCTTGATCAGCCACGGCACCAACTCTTTGCTTTCATACTGATAACGCGCGTCACTTTCGGCCTTGCTCAGAGGTTTGTCACCCAGGCTGTCGCGCTCGGCATGCAGAAGCGGCTTGCCCTCACCGACCCACAGCACATCTTCGAGCGACAACGGGTGGCCGGTTTTAACGTCAATGTTGAGCGGGGAATCACCGAAGTCCGGATGCGCGCCGCCGCAGTAATAGCTGGTCGAGATGTTCAGGCTGACCACGGCTGGCGAGATCATTTTCGGTTCTGCCTGTTGCATGAACTCGACGTTTTCTCCGCCCTGAAGTTGGCAGCCGTGATAGCTGATGACTTCAAGCCAGAGTCTGCCCAGTAGTTGCTGGTTAACCCGCTGTTGATCATCTTTCGACAGGCCGGATTCCACGCTGAACAGCGAGATCTTCGTTTCAGGCTCGGTCCACCATTGCAGGGTGTAACCCATGAAGTTTTCTTTCTTGGTGGGTTTGAGCTTCAGCCCTTGCAGGCGCAAGTATTCATACGCCTCGCCATTGGGCAGTGAGGCAATGACGGGCACGGCATTGGCAGGCAGCGCCGGAAGTTTGGCCTCGGTCAGGTTCACCTGCAGTTTTTTACCCTTCGGACTTTGCCACTCGCCCTGCCAGCCATTACCTGTCTCTTGCAGTTTCAAGGTCGGCAGCGGTTTGTCGTCGCCGTAGCGATTGTTGCCTTCGGTCAGGGTCAGTGTGTTGCCCTGCAACGCGCCACTGAGGGGCAGGTCGCGATGGTATTTTTCGTAGAAGTAACGGCCGGTCACTTCGCCCGGCTGTTCGGTGTTCAACTCCACCACGATTGGGGTTTTGCCCAAAGTACCGGTGAAAACCTGCCGGCCATCTTCGGCGTGGGCGGTGGAAATCAGTGTGAACAGCGCAGCGGCGTAAGGCGCCAGGCGCAACAGTCCCTTGAGCATGGATCAGTCCTTGAAAGAGGCGTTGGCAGCGCCGAAGTGAGATCGGCGCCGGTAAATTCGGGAGTGGATTATGGCGGTGTTGCCTGTAGGAATCGAGACACTACTTGATAGCCATTCCCAGCAGAACGATGACCAACAACCCGATGTACACCCAAGCATGCACCCGATCCGGTATCCGCCCAATCCACGGCGAAGCAATTCGAATCCCTATCAGTGACCCAACCGTCAGCACCGCAAACGCCAGCAGGTCCACATAGCCGACAAACCATGCGCCCAGATCTGTCTCGCTGAACCCGGCCAGCGCCATGTAGGTCAGCGTTCCCGCCAATGCAACCGGCACGCTGAGTGGGTTAGCCATGGAGGTCGCCTGCGACATGCTCAACCCGCAACGGCGCAGGAGCGGCACGGTCATGACGCTTCCTCCTACGCCGAGAAACGTCGCGATGGCGCCGATGCCTACACCGCCGGCGGATGTTTCCGCCCTGCCCAGTCGGCGTGGGATGACAGTGGCCGATTGCGTGATAAATCCGCGCCGTAGCAGGCAGTCGATGATGGTCACCCCGAGGTAGGTGATGAAGGCGTAGCGGATGACTTCGCCACTGACCCACACCGCCGCGATTGCACCGACGATTGCTCCCAAACCGATGAAGCCGCCGAGCGGCCACAGATAATGACGGACGAGATTTCCGGCGCGGCGATGTTTGTCGGTGGCGATCAGGGCGTTGACGATCATCACGCAGGTCGAGGTGGCGACGGCGATGTGCATGGCCGATTGGCTGATGGGGTCGTCGGCGCCGTGGCTGGCGGTGAGCATGCGATAGAGCAATGGCACGACGACGAAGCCGCCGCCGAAGCCGAAGAGCACGGCTGTTATGCCGGTGAGGCAGCCGAAAAGGGTCAGGAGGAGATAGAACATGAGGCGTCGTCCGTTCGGGTGGAGCGGTCGACGATAGTGAAACTTGGCTTGGCCTGCTTCAGCAAGTCAGCCAATAATGTTTGCGTTTACGCCAACCACTCGGTGCCGCTCAATGCGCAATGTTTCGATCAATCTGCTGGATGACACACCACGACCCGTGGTGGCGATCGGTACGGATTATTCCCACGGTCACCTGTTGCCGTTTCATACACATCGGCGCGCGCAATTGTTGTACGGCGTGACCGGGGTGATGCAGGTCAGCACCCATGACGGCAATTGGGTGGTGCCGCCACAGCGCGCGGTGTGGATTCCGCCGGGTGTGGCGCATGAGGTGTTGATGCTGGGCGTAAGCACTCGCAGTGTGTACATCGAGCCGGGCGCGGTGGATTTGGGTGAGCGCTGCCAAGTGATCAATGTCTCGCCGTTGATGCGGCACTTGCTGATGGAAGCGGTGGAGGTGCCATTGGACTATGACCTGAGCGGCCGCGACGGCGCGCTGGTCGATCTGTTGCTGCATGAAGTTGTGCGCAGTGCCCCGCTGCCGCTGCACATTCCGTTGCCGTCTGACGGAAAGCTCCTCGCGTTGTGTCAGACCTTTCTGCATCAGCCGAACGCCCACCAGTCGCCACAGCACTGGGCTGACCAGTTACACATAAGCTTGCGTACATTCAACAGAATGTTTCGGCAGCAAACCGGATTGAGCTTCAGCCAGTGGCGCCAGCAGGCTTGCGTGGTGCTTGCACTGGCGCGGCTGGCGGCGGGTGAAGCAGTGACGCGGATTGCCCTGGATTTCGGTTACGAGAGCCCGGCAGCGTTCTCGACGATGTTCCGGCGCACCCTCGGTCAGGCACCGTCCGTCTGGTTGGAGGCGGCGAATTAGGGCAAATCAAAAAATGCGTTTGATCCCGGCCGAAAACAACTGTACAAAAACACAGTACATTTTCAGTCAGCACTCTTGAGCCCGGAGCACACCATGGCCTCTCTTGCGATGAACCACATCCTCGAACGCATTGCCCTTTTCCAGTTCACCCCGACCCACTGCGTCCAGGCCCGAGCGATGCTGGGCTGGAGCGTGGAACAGCTGTCGCGGGAAGCTGAAGTTTCGGTAGCCGACATTCAACGGTTCGAGGCGCAGCAAGAGGTGGCGGATGCGGCGCGTCTGGCGCTGGCGTATCGGTTTGAGTCACGGGGGTTGGTGTTCTTTCCGGGGTTTGCGCCGGGGCGATCAGTGAGTGTTACGAACTCAGCATCGGAGTCTGTGGGGCATGGGGACTACGCCATGGCTGATTGAAAAGGCAAGTTGATCTTTATCCCTAAATAGGTATATTTTCGCATGAGTGCAAGGAAGCCACTCTTTTGGGTCTGCAGTAGCAAGAAAGATCTCAAGCAGATGCCCACAGACGTACAGGATGTTTTTGGTTATGCACTGGACTTGGCTCAAAGTGGCTTGAAGCACCCAGATGCAAAACCCCTGAAAGGGTTTGGAGGCGCAGGTGTACTGGAGCTGATCGAAGACTTCGACACCAACACCTACCGTGCCATTTATACGGTTCGTTTCGGCAGTGCCATTTATGTATTGCACTGCTTTCAGAAGAAGTCGACTGCTGGAATCAAAACGGCTCAGTCCGACATTGATCTGATCCGAAACAGACTTCGAGCCGCTCAGGATCACGCGAAAGGATCACAACATGATAGAAATTGAAGAAGGTATCGGGAACGTCTACCAAGACCTCGAACTGCCCAATGCCAGTGAAATGCAGGTTAAGTCGCAGCTCGCGGCAAAGATCGGCGAGATCATCAAAGCTCGCCATCTTACTCAGATTCAGGCGTCTGAAATTCTTGGATTATCCCAGCCAAAACTTTCCGAAATGCTGCGCGGGAAATTTCGAGGGATCAGTGAAGCCAAAATGATGGAATGTCTTTCACATCTTGGGCGAGACGTGCAAATCGTAGTGAAATCGGCCCCCCGATCACGGAAAGAGGGCCGAATTGAAGTGGTGTTTGCTTAACCTAAAACTCGTTAAGCGTTCTGAACCACCCCCTCACTCTCCCCTTCAACTCCCAACCACCACGCATTCCCACGTTGCGGCTGAGCGATGTTGAACGCCTCACCCATCTGTGGCGTAGTAATCGAAACACTGCGCTCCCAGGCCAGCGCCAGTATCCGGTCAAACGGTTCATGCCAAGCATGCATCGCCAGATCAAAAGTGCCGTTATGTATCGGAAACAGCCAGCGGCCCTTAAGGTCGAGGTGGGCTTGCAGGGTTTGTTCGGGTTGCATGTGCACGTGCGGCCATTCGACGTTGTAGGCGCCGGTTTCCATCAGGGTCAGGTCGAAGGGGCCGTACTGTTCGCCGATGCGTTTGAAACCGTCGAAGTAGCCACTGTCGCCGCTGAAGAAGATGCGGGTGTCGCCGTCGATCATTACCCATGACGCCCACAGGGTGCTGTTGCTGTCGAACAGGCCACGACCGGAGAAGTGTTGCGACGGCGTGGCGATGAAGCGGATGCCGGCGATTTCCGTGCCTTCCCACCAGTCGAACTGGCGAACCTTGCTGGCGTCGATGCCCCATTTGATCAAGGTATCGCCGACGCCCAGCGGGGTCAGGAACAGATTGGTTTTGACCGCCAGCCGCAGCACGGCCTCGTAATCGAGGTGGTCGTAGTGGTTGTGGGACAGGATCACCGCTTCGATCGGCGGCAACTGGTCGAGGCTGATCGGCGGCTGGTGGAAGCGTTTAGGGCCAGCCCATTGCACTGGCGAGGCGCGTTCGGCGAACACCGGGTCGGTGATCCAGAACTTGTCCTGCATCTTCAGCAACAGGGTCGAGTGACCGAGGCGCCAGACGCTGTGGTCAGGCGCTGCCATCAGGTCTTTGCGGGTCAGCGGTTGTACCGGGATCGCTGCGGCCGGCCGGGTGTTGCGCGGTTTGTGGAAGATCATGTTCCACATGATGCGCAGCATTTTGCGCACGCCTTCGCGTTGAACTGGCGCATGATTGCGGAACAGGCCTTGATCCTGTCGAGAGGCTTCAGGCGTGGAGGTGTTGTCCGTAACAGAAACTGGATTGGCCATGACTGAATGACTCCAGAAAACCGCGCAATTTACGGTTTTCCACGGTGGGACGATAAATGGCCAAGGCACGCACGCATTAGCCGAACTGTCTGTTTTTTAGGTTGCGAGGATTAACGCAACATTACACTCATCGGTGTAGTTTCTAGGTTGCATCAAACGAGATGACAAGTAAACTGCCAAGTGTAATTTCACCCTCTTCCTGCCGAAGCGTACTTATGACAGCTCCACAGCGCCTCACTGACCGTAAACGCGAAGCCATTATTCAAGCGGCGATTGCCGAATTCCGTGCCAACGGTTTCGAGATCACGAGCATGGACAAAATCGCGGCCACCGCCGGTGTGTCCAAGCGCACCGTGTACAACCATTTCCCTAGCAAAGAAGAGCTGTTCGCCGAAATTCTCAACCAGTTATGGGCGCGGATCAGCGCCGAGCAGTCGGTCGCGTACAGCCCTGATCAGCCGTTATCTGATCAGTTGCGACAGATGTTGTTGGCCAAACTGCAACTGATGGCCGATGACAACTTCCTCAGCCTGGCGCGCGTGGCGATTGCCGCGACCATCCACTCACCGGAGCGTGCGCAGAACATGGTCGCGCGCATGGGCGAGCGGGAAGAAGGCCTGACCGTTTGGATTCGTGCCGCTCAGGCTGATGGTCGGATAAAAGCGGTGGACGCGGTTTTCGCCGCGCAACAGGTGCAGGGCCTGCTGAAGTCGTTCGGTTTCTGGCCGCAGATTTCCATGGGTCAGCCACCGCTCGACACCGCGACGCAAAACACCGTGGCCGACTCGGCACTGGAGATGTTTCTGGCGCGTTATCAGCTCTGAATCGCCACTCTCCTGCGCGCTCCTTCGATTGAATGCCCCGGCAGCGATTCCGTTGGAATAAATGACAATGTCCGACGCAAGATCCGTCCGAAAAAAATACGGCAAAGTATTTCAGGATGAATCTGGCGCTGGGCATATGAGCACTTTCGTACAATTTCGAAACAGCAGTTTCTTGTACAGAACCAATAAGTCTGTATAAGATTCAGCCGTCAGCCTGGATGCTGGCACTTTGAGGTCAATGCATACATCCATCGGCTTGGCCTGCCCCCGCGGAAACAGGGACACAACCCCAGTCTTTCCCTACTTCCAGGTACTGCGACATGTTCTTTAATCGCCACAAAGCCGCCCTCGATAACCTTCAACACACCCTCACTCAACAAGGTGGCCTGCTCGATGCCATCAACCGCTCCATGGCGGTGATTGAATTCGATCTCGACGGTGTGGTTTTAAGTGCGAACGACAACTTCCTCAAAACCATGGGTTACCGCGCCGAACAAGCGATCGGCCAGCCCCATCGGTTGTTCTGCACCCCTGAGTTTGGTCGCAGCGCTCGGTACAGCGAGTTGTGGTCGCGCCTGAAAAACGGGGAGTTTCAGTCAGGGACGTTTGAACGGGTCGACAGCAAAGGCCAGCCAGTCTGGCTCGAAGCCAGCTACAACCCGATCAAGGATGCCTCCGGACGGGTGGTGAAAGTGGTCAAGTACGCCATGGACGTGACGACCAAGGTGCAGCAGGAAAGCGAGGTCAACGCCAAGTTGGAAGCCATCGACCGGGCGATGGCGGTGATTGAATTCAACCTCGACGGCAGCGTAATCACCGCCAACCAGAATTTTCTGACGCGCATGGGTTACTCACTGGCCGAACTCAAAGGTAAACATCACCGTTTGTTCTGCACCGCAGAATTGGTCAACAGCAGCACCTATCAGGATTTCTGGCGACGGCTGAATCAGGGTGAGTTCTTTCAAGGCCAGTTCGAACGCGTCGACAAGCGCGGGAAGACTGTTTGGCTGGAGGCCAATTACAACCCGGTTTACGACGCTTCCGGACGTCTGTGCAAAGTGGTGAAATTCGCTTCCGACGTCACCGCCCGGGTCGAACAACACGCGCAAGACGCGCGCAGTGCCAGCGCCGCCTATCACATTTCGGTCGAGACGCGGAAAGTCGCCGAACAAGGCACTCAGGTCATTCAGCAAGCGGCCAGTGAGATGCGTGAAATTGCCCAGGACATTGCCGAGTCTTCGACACTGATCGCACAACTGGGTGAGCGCTCCGAGCAGATCACGGCCATCGTCAACACCATCCGTGGGATCGCCGATCAAACCAACTTGCTGGCGCTCAACGCGGCGATCGAAGCCGCCCGCGCCGGTGAACAGGGCCGCGGTTTTGCCGTGGTGGCCGATGAAGTACGGCAGTTGGCGGCACGCACCAGCGGCTCGACAGCGGAGATTTCCAACATGATCGGGTTGATCCAGACCGAAACTCGCCAGGCGATCAAGAGCATGGACGGCACCCGCGATCGCGCGGCACAGGGCGTGGAACTGGCGGATCAGGCCGGCACGGTAATCCTGCAGATTCGTGATGGCGCCAGTGAGGCGGTGCAGGCGGTGAGTATGTTTGCCAATGAGCGGGCGCCTGGCTGAGGCTGGAAACCGAGTCGCGGCCATCGCGAGCAGGCTCGCTCCCACAGTGGATTGTATTTCAATGTAGGAGCGAGCCTGCTCGCGAAGGCGGTGTCAGCGGCAATGCAGGACTATAGTGGCCTTCAGTCCCAAGCCCTGCCGAGCACACCATGAACAACGAAAAACCCGGACCATCCGCGCCCCCCGTCGATCACCTGCGCTTCCACCGCCCCCACGCCCACCTGAACACAACCTTCGGCAACGACACCTTCGCCCTGCGCGCCGAAGCCTTTGCGCGGTTCTTCGGCACGCCAACCTTTCTTGGCGCGCAAACCCTGATCGTGGTGTTGTGGATCAGTCTCAACGCGTTTGGCGTGACCACGTTCGACGTTTACCCGTTCATCCTCTTAAACCTGGCGTTCAGCCTGCAATCGGCCTACGCCGCGCCACTGATCCTGCTCGCACAAACCCGCCAGGCCGCGCGCGACAAAGCACAAGCCGACGCCGACGCCCTGCACCGCGAAGCCCTGGCGCAAGCCAACACCGAACGCCAGGCACAGGCAGCGCAGAACACCGCGCAATTGCTTGAGCTTTTGGAACAGAACACGCGCCTCACCGAGATGACCAAAAGCCTGACCGAACGCATCGAAGGCCTGACCAGCGAGTTGCACGCGCACGTGTGCCAGAACCCACAGCGCTGATCACGGCAAACGCAGCGCCCGCCCGAGTTCATCGAACAACGTGACCACCGAACGCAATGCCCGGCAATCCGGACGGGTCAGCAACCACAGCGCCGTATCGTAGCCGTGCAGCGGCTCGCTTAACGCCTGCAAGCCATCGTTGATCAAAAAGTCCGGCAACGCCGCCACGCCAAGGCCGGCGCGCACCAGTTCCGTGACCGAAAGCATGCTGTTGCAGCGATAACCCGGGGTCACACCGGGCAGGTGCTGGCGGCGCCAAGCGATGGTCGGGTGATCGGGCAGGAAATCGTCCGGGGCGATCCAGGTCAGTGCGGCCAGATCCGACGCATCCACGTTCTGCAAGTAGCGCGCACTGGCGCAGACGCGGTAGGAAATCTTCGCCAATTGCCGTCCGACCAGATGCTCCGGCGGTGTGCGTGTCAGGCGCAGGGCAATGTCAGCATCGCGGCGGCTGAGGTTGGCGAAATCGTTGGAAGTGCTTAATTCGATGGTCAGCGCCGGATAGTTGGGCATGAACTGCGCCAGCGCCGGCAGCAGCAAGCCCTGCAACACCGAGTCGGTGCAGGTCAGCCGCACCGTGCCGCTGACGACTTCACCGCCCTGCTCCACGCCGATCCGCGCGGCGTCCAGTGCCTGCTCGGCGCGTTCGGCCTGCTCGGCCAGTGTCTGCGCAAGCGACGTTGGCAAATAACCGGCGCGGCTTTTTTCGAACAGTTGCTGGCCGAGCGCAGCCTCAAGGCGTCGCACGGCACGGAACACCGTCGAGACATCGACCTTCAACAGCTGTGAAGCCCGGGCCAGAGAGCCGCCACGTACCAAAGCGAGAATCAGCGCCAGATCCAGGTAGTCGAGCCGATAGTGCGTCGGTGCATTGATCACTTGGAGAAACGCCAATATTGAGTGCGTGAACGCCAATCTATAGTGAGCTCCAGTGATCGACAACTGCACACATTTACTGTGGCGAGGGGATTTATCCCCGATGGACTGCGCAGCAGGCCTTGTTTGAGGGCCGCTTCGCGCCCCATCGGGGATAAATTCCCTCACCACAAAGATTGATCACTGCTTTCAAATAAAGGAAATCCATGGACGCCATTTCCATCGCCCTGATCGGCGACTACGACCCGCAAGTCACCGCCCACCAGGCGATCCCTGTTGCGCTCGGCATGATCGCCGAGCAGACCGGCCGCGATGTGCAATACCAATGGCTACCCACCGATCAAATCCTCGCTGACACTTCGCTGGATCACTTCGATGGCTTCTGGTGCGTGCCGGCCAGCCCTTACAAAAGTGAAGCCGGCGCATTGCGAGCGATCCGTTTTGCCCGCGAGCAACAGCGCCCCTTCCTCGGCACCTGTGGCGGTTTTCAGCATGCGGTGCTGGAATTTTCCCGCAATGTGTTGGGCTGGGCTGATGCTGAACATGGCGAGACTTCGCCCGAATCCGAAAGAGCCGTGCTCACCCCGCTCACCTGTTCGCTGGTGGAAACCGTGGACAGCATTGATCTGGTGCCGGGTTCGTTGATCGCCAAGGCGTACGAAACGTCTGAAATTCGTGAAGGCTATCGCTGCCGCTACGGTGTGAATCCGCAGTTCGAACGGGAGCTTTTCAAACATCGGCTACAGGCGGTGGGTCATGACTCAGCGGGCGACTTGAGGGCAATCGAACTCAGGGATCATCGGTTTTTTGTCGCCACGTTGTTTCAACCGGAACGTGCGGCGCTCATAGGGCAGATGCCACCGCTGGTGCGCGCGTTTGTCGAAGCTTGTGCGGAGGCACGTTGATGACTTTGTGCTTTGCGGTGATTTTTACGTCGACTCGAACCGAGGGTGACAACGGCTATGCCGAGGCGGCTGAGCGCATGATGGAACTGGTTGCCAAACAACCGGGTTTTCTGGGCATTGACTCGATTCGCGGGGCGGACGGCATCGGCATCACTGTTTCTTATTGGGAAAGTGAGGCGGCGATTCTGGCGTGGCGGGAGCATACCGAACATAAGGTGATTCAGCAGCGTGGGCGGTCGATCTGGTATTCGGCGTTTCAAACGCGGGTGTGCAAGGTTGAGCGCGAGTATCGGTTTGGGCAGTGAGTGCGGCGGCGCACTCACTGGCCTCATCGCCAGCAGGCTGGCTCCCACAGGGGATGTGTGAGCGCCACAGATCCAATGTGGGAGCCAGCCTGCTGGCGATGGCGGCAATAGGGTCACTGCAAATTTCAGCCGCGCACCAGACTGCGCACCGCCACAATCTCCGGCACGTCCTGCTTGTGCATATACACCCGCAACGGCTCGGTGATGTTGATCCGGTCATCGATGTTCTGATCCAGCAGCAACTGAATCAACTCGCGCTTCAACGTCATGGTCGTGTCTGAAACCCGGGCCCAGACGAATTCGCTGGAGGGAATGATGCCGTCATCCGCCACGTCCATGCCGAAGGAATCTTCGCTGAAACGCACGATGTATTGACCGGTCTTGCGGTTGAGGCCGACAAAGCCCTTGAGGTCGTCGGCGGCCTGGCAGATGAGTTGGGAGGTGATGCGCATGGTAAACCTCACGAAATGTTGATCGATGGTTTACACGCAGGGCGCAACAGTGGGCGCGTCCTCTGCCGGGACGTCTGCCGTGGGCAAGCGTACTGCAAACAGCGCCACAAAAGTGCAGGAAAAATCGCTTTTAATACGTTTATGTCGGTCTCGCGATAGCACGCAATCGATTCAGTTGTTAAAAGGTACGTCTTTGAAAATGCCCTGCGAAAGGAATTCGAACATGCCCGCCACTTTCACCAAAAGCGCCCTCATGCTGAGCCTGTTGCTCGGTTTCGGTCAGGCGCATGCCGCAAGCCAGACAACGCCCGACGCCGTGGCTGCGACGCATGGCATCCCGCACCCGGCGGTAATCGCCCACCGTGGCGCGTCCTTCGATGCACCGGAATCCACCGCTGCGGCCTACAAACTGGCCCGCGATCTGGGCGCCGATTACCTGGAAATGGACCTGCAACGCAGCAAGGATGGCGTGCTGTTCGCCCTGCACGACAACAACCTGCAACGCACCACCGACGTCGCCACCAAGTTCCCGGAGCGCAAGGACAGCCCGGCCACGGCTTTCACCATGGCCGAACTGAAAACCCTCGACGCCGGCAGTTGGTACAACAAGGCTTACCCGGATCGCGCGCGCCCTTCCTACGCGGGCCTGAAAATTCTGACGCTGGATGAAATCATCGACATCGCCCAGGCCAACCCGCAGCACAAGCCGGGCCTGTACATCGAAACCAAGGAGCCGCAACTGTTTCCGGGGATCGAGAAAGACCTGAAAGACAAACTGCAGGATCGCGGCTGGCTGAGCCCGGCGGGTTCTAAACTGGCGAAAAGCCCACTGGGCGTCGGTCAGGGCAAAGGCAAGGTGATTTTGCAGACCTTCGAGAAGAACAGCCTCGAACTGCTGCAAAAGGAAATGCCGCAAGTGCCGAAGATTCTGCTGTTGTGGGTCGGCGAAGGCAGCATCGAGCCGAAATCCAAAGTGACGTTTGCCGAGTCGGGCGAGAAGGACAAGAACGCTTTCTACGGCAAGCAGGAGCCGAAGTCCGAAGCTGAGTTCAAACAGTGGGTCGATTACGCCAAGGCTCAGGGCGCCATCGGTACCGGCCCTTCGGCGAAGCTGACCAAGGGTGGCGATCAGAGCTATTCCGATCTGGTGCAACCGTGGATGAACAAGTACACCCACGACCAAGGCATGCTGGTGCACGTCTATACCGTCGATGAGCCGGTGGACTTCGAAAAAGTAATGGCTGCTGGTGTCGACGGTATCTTCACCAACCGCGCCAGCGAACTGTTGAAGTTCTATAAACGCCCGGCCGCTGCCAGCGTTGATCAGGTGTTGAAGAACAACGGGTTCTGATCGGTAAACCGGGTTGTCCGCATCGCGAGCAGGCTCACTCCTACAGGAGCCCTGCACACGATGTGGGGTTTTAAGGGTGAATTAAGTTGCGGTGGTTAATCTGAACCCACTTCAACAGAACACGCACTTAAGCAACCCAAGGAACGAACCGATGAAAACTTTGACTGCCCTGTTTACCGCCGCTGCCCTGACGCTGACTGCTGGCCTGGCCCAGGCTGATGTTCGCATCGACCAGATCCCGCAACTAGAGAAGGAAGGCAAGATCAAGTCGCTGGAGTCGATGAACGCCGAAGCCCTGAAGCTGCACCCGGGTGCGACGATCACCGACACCGATCTGGATAACCACTTCAACGGTTATGAGTATGAAGTTGAGCTGAAAACCGCTGATGGCAAAGAGTTCGACGTGGACTTCGACGCCACCACCGGCAAGGTGCTGAGCAACAAGCAAGACACCTGATACACCGCGTACCCAAAGCCGCGCGATCTAATGATCGCGCGGCTTTTTTGTGCGCGACATAACCCCCTGTAGGAGCTGTCGAGTGAAACGAGGCTGCGATCTTTTGATCTTTAAAAACAAAATCAAAAGATCGCAGCGTGCCGCAGCTCCTACAGGATCGGGTGAACGACGCTAAAGCCTGCCCCCACACAGGAAGTGCGGTGACGATCAGGCCGAGGTACTGACCAGTGAGCCGGAGGTGCTGCTGTCGGAATCCTGCAACGCCTGCAACAGCGCCGCCGTGGCGGTTTGCAGCGAGGCTGAGGTGCTGGAGATTTGCGCCTGTGCCGCCGCAACATCCGCAGCCTTCGCCTCAGCACTTTCCTGCTTCGCCTGCGCCGCTTGCAGCGCCTGTTGCTGTTCCTGCAATTGCTTTTGCAACTCGGCAATCTGCTTGCGCAGCTCTTTCACCGAGTCCGATTCTTCACTGCTGCTGGAACTGCTGTCGCCCGCCGGCGCCGCGCCGCCGCCCGCAGCGACTTTGCTGGTATCGGCCGCTACACCGCTGCTCGTCGTTGCGCTGGTCGAGGTGTCTTCGCTGACGTCTTTGATCGACGTTTTGCTGGTCGCTGTGGTGAGGGTCTGGTTGATCGAAACAGAGGTGATGCTGACCATGGGAATGCTCCAATGCCGGTTATGGATAACCGGTCATCGACCATGGCCGCATTGAATTGAGATCGACTGTGTACCGACTCGGTATCCGAACCGGTACACAGTCAACGGCTCAGGCGCTCAGGCACGCGGTGACTTCGTTCAGTTGCCCCGACAGCCCATGCAGGTTCTGGCTGGCACTTTCGGTGCGCTGGACGCTCTCGAGGTTGGTGCTGGCGATGGAGGTGATCTCGGTCAGATTGCGTGAGATGTCCTCGGCTACCGACGTCTGCTCTTCGGCGGCGGTGGCGATCTGGCGGTTCATGTCGCGAATCGCTTCCACCGCGTGGGTGATGCGCTCCAGCATCGCGCCGGCCTGGGTGACCTGCTCGACGCTTTCATCGCTGCGGGTCTGGCCGCTATCGATGGCTTGCGCGGCGTCCACCGCGCCGGTCTGCACGCTCTGGATGATCTGGTTGATCTCGATGATCGACTCCGCCGTACGCTGCGCCAGGTTGCGCACTTCGTCGGCGACCACAGCAAAACCACGCCCGGCCTCACCGGCCCGCGCCGCTTCAATGGCGGCGTTCAACGCCAGCAGGTTGGTCTGCTCGGCAATGCCGCGAATCACTTCCAGCACCTTGCCGATACGGCCGCTGTCGGCTTCCAGACGACGGATCACCGTGGCGGTGTTGGCGATTTCGCCGCGCATCTGCGTGATGGTGTGAATAGTGCTTTGCATGACCTTTTCACCCTGCTGGGCGGACTGGTCGGCATCGTCGGCAGCGCGCGCCGCATCGGCGGCGTGACGCGCCACTTCCTGGGCGGTGGCAGACATTTCGTTCATTGCCGTGGCCACTTGATCGGTGCGGTTGAATTGCTCGTTGGTGCCGCCGGCCATGGTGGTGGCGATGGCGTTCAACTCGCCGCTGGCGCTGTCCAGGTCACTGGCACTGCGCTGCAAACGGGTGAAGGTTTCAGCGAGGAAATCGCGCAGCGTATTGGCGGCAGCGGCGAGGTTGCCCAATTCATCCTGACGGTCGCTGGAGACGCGCTCAGCCAATTTGCCTCGGCTCAACTGGGTCACGTAATCAATCAGCTTACGGATCGGATCGACCAGATTGCGGTTGACCAGCCACAAGCTGAGCAGACCAATCAACAAACTTGAAGCAAGCATCACCAGGGTGCCTAGCAATACCGTGCGATCAGCCTCGGCACTGATCAGCGCCGACTGCTCGGTGCCCTGTTTGCGCAACTCGGTCACCAGTTCGCTCATCTGCTCGCTGGTCGCGCGGTCGACGCCTTTGACAGCGACGTCTCCCGCCGTTGGATCGCCGCCCGCCGCTACATAGGCGTCGCGACCCTTCTGGTAAGCAGCGCCCAACTGACGGTGCTCGTCGCGCAAACGATCGATACGGTTTTTCAGACTTGGCTCGATACCTTTCTGGCTCGCCAATTCGCCGAGGATGTTCTGCACATCGCGCTGACGGTCTTCGAACTGGCCCCAGTACTTGGCCAGGTCTGCCGGTTGCTTGCCGCGCAGCAGGACGTTTTTCCATTCCTGCACCTGCACCTTGAATTGCAGGTTGGCTTCGTCGATCAGTTGCGAAGTGTGCAAGGGGCCTGCGATCAACTGGCTGTAGCTTTGCACGCCGTTGGACAGGAAATGGAAACAGGCCAGCGCGATCAACAGCATCGCCAACAGGCTGCCACTCAGCAGGGCGAGAATTTGCGCTCTCAGGGATTTTTGCAGCATCGCAGGTACTCAAGACAGGGATGAGGCACGCCCGAAACGAGCGTGAAATGGTGCGGACTTCCCTGTCAGCGAACCTTGGCCCATGGCCAATGGCGCGCAACCTAATGCACCTGTGATCGGCGTTCCAGAGCGCTTCTTGAGAAAAATCCGACCGCCGGTAAGTCGCTGATTTGACGTCATTTTGCCGTCACACAAACGTCATGTGACATTGCGATGATGCGGTTCAGGTGAATCTGTGAATTCCCTGTCTCACGCCAACCTCGCAGCGAGCCTTCATGAACCACAGCCTCGATATCAGTCATCGCGATCCTGACCTGTTTGGCTTGCTCTACGGCTTTCGTTTTCTGCCCGGTGAGCGTGGCCGCGAGGTCGATTCGGCGACGGCACTGCGCTGCCTGCAGGACGACAGCGACAGCGGCGCATTCCTCTGGCTGCACCTGAACCTGGCGCACGCGGCGTGCGAGCGCTGGATGAAAAGCCATCTGCAATTGCCCGACGAGTTTTTTGAGGCGCTGCACGAAGGCTCGCGTTCGACGCGCATCGAACATGTCGACTCGGCATTGCTGGCGGTGGTCAACGACGTGGTGTTCAACCTCAGCAGCATGGTCTCTTCTGATGTGTCGACGCTGTGGGTGTGCGTGCGCAGCAAACTGATCGTCAGTGCGCGCCTGCAACCGCTGCATTCGGTGGATAAATTGCGTTCGTCGGTGAAGGCCGGTGAGCGCTTTCGCTCGCCTTCGGAATTGCTCGTGCACCTGCTGCGCGATCAGGGCGAAGTGCTGACGCAGATCGTGCGCAAGACCAGCCTCAGCGTCGATCAGATCGAGGACGAATTGCTCTCATCGCGGCTGTCGACCAACCGTGCCGAACTCGGCGCCCACCGACGGGTGCTGGTGCGTTTGCAGCGGCTGTTGGCGCTGGAGCCGGGTTCGTTACTGCGTCTGCTCAATCGCCCGCCGCCGTGGTTGCAGAAGGAGGACGTCAAGGAGTTGCGCAAATCCACCGAGGAATTTGCGCTGATCATCAACGACCTCACTGCCCTCGGCGAGCGGATCAAACTGCTTCAGGAAGAAATCGCCGCCAACCTCAACGAACAGAGCAACCGCACGCTGTTCACCCTGACCGTGGTGACGGTGCTGGCGCTGCCGATCAATATCATTGCCGGTTTCTTCGGGATGAATGTGGGGGGCGTGCCGTTGTCGCAAGATCCGGAGGGGTTCTGGATATTGGTCGCGCTGGTGGCGACGTTTACCGTGATTGCCGGGCGCTGGGCGTTTCGCAAACGCGGGGATTATTAAGAGCAAAAGATCGCAGCCTGCGGCAACTTCTACAGGGCGACATCAGCTTTTGTGGTGAGGGGATTTATCCCCGATGGGTTGCGAAGCAGCCCCAAAACCCGACACCTTGGTTTATCAGTTAAACAGTGGTCACCGTATTTACGACTGCTGCGCAGCCGATCGGGGATAAATCCCCTCGCCACCGGGAACTTCATCAGTTGTCGTGATCAATCGGCTGACAGACTAAACACTGACCTGAAGCAGTCTCTCTGTAACATTCTGCAACGATCATGGGCGACACTCCTTCCCTCGCTCAGGATTGTCCGCTCATGGCTACTCCCTCCCTGACCGCCCGCCAAACGTCTGCCCCCAGCGGCAGGCCCGCCCTCGACAAGAAAACCGGCCCGTTCACCTACGTGATCTTTTTCGCAGTGCTGGCCATGGGGATGCTGTTCACGGCCTATAGCCTGATGCACGACATGCACGAACTCGGCACCGTGGTCACCACGTGGACGCCGTTCCTGCTGCTCGGCGTGGCACTGCTGATTGCGCTCGGCTTTGAGTTCGTCAACGGTTTCCACGACACCGCCAACGCCGTGGCCACAGTGATCTACACCCACTCGCTGCCGCCGAATGTGGCGGTGGTCTGGTCGGGGTTCTTCAATTTCCTCGGTGTGCTGCTGTCCAGTGGCGCGGTGGCGTTCGGCATCATCGCGTTGCTGCCGGTGGAGCTGATCCTGCAGGTCGGCTCGTCCGCCGGGTTCGCGATGATCTTCGCACTGCTGATTGCGGCGATCCTGTGGAACCTCGGCACCTGGTGTCTGGGCTTGCCGGCCTCGTCGTCGCACACGTTGATCGGCTCGATCATCGGCGTCGGCGTGGCCAATGCGCTGATGCACGGGCGCGACGGCACCTCTGGCGTGGACTGGGCGCAGGCAACGAAGATCGGTTACGCATTGCTGCTGTCGCCGCTGGTGGGTTTCGGTTTTGCGGCGTTGTTGCTGCTGGCGCTGCGCGCCTTCGTAAAGAACCGTTCGCTGTACAAGGCGCCTGAAGGCAACACCCCGCCACCGTGGTGGATTCGCGGTTTGCTGATCCTGACCTGCACCGGCGTATCGTTCGCCCACGGCTCCAACGACGGGCAGAAAGGCATGGGCCTGATCATGCTGATTCTGGTCGGCACCTTGCCGATGGCCTACGCCTTGAATCGCACCATGCCGGAAGAACAATCACTGCAGTTCGCCGCCGTGGCGCAAGTCACCCAGCAAGCGCTGGTCAAAAGTTCACCGCTGCCGGCGCCGGCCGATCCGCGCCCAATCCTCTCGGATTACATGCGCAGCAAGGAAGCCTCGCCGCAATTGGTCCCCGCCCTCGCCGCCCTCACCGGGCACATCGGTGAAGAAGTCAAAGGCTACGGCTCGCTGGCGAAAGTCCCGGCCGAAGCCATGGGCAACGTGCGTAACGACATGTACCTGGCCAGCGAAACCATTCGCCTGATGGACAAGAACAAGGTCGGCAACTTCGACGCCGACACCAGCAGCAAGCTGCAATTGTTCAAGCAACAGATCGACAACGCGACGCGATTTATTCCGCTGTGGGTGAAGATCGCCGTGGCCATCGCGCTCGGGCTAGGCACCATGGTTGGCTGGAAGCGGATTGTGGTGACGGTCGGCGAGAAAATCGGCAAGACCCACCTGACTTACGCACAAGGCGCGTCGGCGGAAACCGTGGCAATGCTGACCATTGGCGCAGCCGACATGTTCGGTTTGCCGGTGTCGACGACGCATGTGTTGTCTTCGGGCGTGGCCGGGACCATGGTTGCCAATGGCGGCGGATTACAGATGAAGACCATCCGCAATTTGTTGATGGCGTGGGTGCTGACGTTGCCGGCGGCGATTTTGTTGTCGGGCAGCCTGTACTGGTTGTTTACCCAATTGTTCTAAGCTCACATTCGCTCGAAAGATCCCGGCTGGCCCCTCGCACACCGGGATTTTTTTTGTCGGTTTGAAACTTGCCAGCCTCGCCGCAAAGCGCCAGTGGTCAAAAAACGCTTCAGTTTGTCGGTCGGGTGCCGACTATTAAGTCACTCGACGTCTCCAGGAGGGCAACAGTGAATTTGTACATCAATCAGCTTCAACAACGAGCTGACTTCAAGGAAGCCATCTACGCCGGCGATATCTTTCTGAACACGCAACTGCGCGCTGCCCACCAACTGTGTGCCTTTGCTCAAGAGAGCATCACGGCTGCATTCAACGGTGAAACCCAACACCAGGCGCTGCACACGCTGATGCCGGTGGAAGAGTTCGTCGTGCTGGTGACTCGCCTCAAGGGCCAGTTCACCAACAGCCTGCGCGTCAAAGAACTGATTTTGAGTTTTATCGAAGAGATCGGCGCCGATCCGCGTGAATACATCTTCGACGTGCCGCGCATCCGCGTCGTACCCAATTACGACTACCTGCACGCCGGGGTCAGCTACGCCTACAAGCCGCATCGCGACACCTGGTATGGCAGCGTCGATTGCCAGATCAACACTTGGATGCCGGTGCACACCATTTCCCCGGATCAAACGATGATGATCAACACCGGCTACTTCGATGTGCCGGTGAAAAACACCTCCAGTCAGTGGAGCCTGTCGGACTGGATCAGCAACCAGCGGCACAAGGCCAAGGACAACCTCAAGGACGAAGTCCGCGTGCATCCGCTGCCGCAGGAAGAGATCAATACCGCGTCCGAACTGCGTATCGCCGGCAATACCGGCGAAATGCTGATTTTCTCCGGCTCACACCTGCACGGCACCGTGGCCAATCACACTCAGCAAACCCGCTTCAGCGTGGATTTCCGCCTGATGCACCTGGATGACCTCAAACATCAGCGCGGCGCGATCAATGTCGACAGCGCCTGTCCGGATGTCGGTGCCGGTTTCAAAGATTATTTCCACGCCCACGATTTTTCGAATTTCCAAGGAATCCAGCAATGACCAAGCGTCGCATCACCCCAGCCGAGGCTCAGTACAACGAAACCCGCGCCAATGTCCTCAAGCGCGTGGATGCCGAGTACGTGGCGGACGCACCGTTTGTATTCGCCAACCGCATCGGTGTGACCGCTGCCCTGTCGCGCATGGAGCTGTTCAAGAAAGTCGCAGAGATTCCGGGCGCGATCATCGAGTGCGGCGTGTACAAGGGCAACTCGCTGATGCTCTACATGCACCTGTCGATGATTCTGGAGCCCTACGCGATCAACCGTTCGATCGTGGGTTTCGATACCTTCGAAGGCTTCCAGAGCATCAGCAAGACCGACGATCCGGCCGACGTCAACGAAACCATGTTCGCCGATACCGACCAGTCGCTGATCCAGGACATGATCGACGCCAATGACTTGCTGCGTCCGGTCAACCGTATTCCGCGTTGCGAACTGGTCAAGGGCGACATCGTCAAGACCGTGCCGGAGTGGGTCAAGACGCGTCCGGACCTGGTCGTGGCCATGTTGATTCTCGACACTGACCTGTACGAGTCGACCAAGGTCGCGCTGGAAACTTTCCTGCCATACATGCCTAAAGGCGCGATCGTGGTACTGGACGAAGTGGCTTATCGCAACTTCCCGGGTGAAACCAAAGCGCTGCGTGAAGTGCTGGACCTGAACAAAATCGAACTCAAGCGCCTGCCGTTTGATTCGTGCGTGGGTTACTTCCACGTTTGATCATGCCGTGAGCAAACGTGTGGGAGCGAGCCTGCTTGCGATGAAGCAGCGTCAGTCGGTGCAGATCTAGACTGATGAACCGCTATCGCGAGCAGCCTTACTCCTGCATTTTGATGGTGTAGTGGGCTAGAGAGTGGAACGGATCACCTCCCCCAACCAATCCATAAACGCCCGCACCCGCAACGGCAAATGCCGCTGCCGCGCGTACAACAGCGAAACGCCCATTGCCGGCGCGTTGTATTGCGGCAGCACCGCCACCAGTTCGCCGGTTTGCAGATGCGAGCGCAGGCCGGTATTGGGCACCTGCACAATCCCGAAGCCGCCCAGACACGCCGATTCATAAGCATCGGTGCTGTTGACCGTGACACTGCCGGCCATTGGCACGCGCCGTATCTGCCCCTCCTCCTCATACACAAACCCTTCCGAACGCGAACCGAGCACGCCGACGTAATGCACCAGTCGATGCTGTGCCAGATCTTCCAGGGTCTGTGGCACGCCATAGCGTTCAAGGTAAGCAGGGCTGGCGCAGTTGATCATGCTGACGTCGCACAGGTGCCGCGCCACCACCGACTGATCCGGTTGTGCGCCGACGCGCAGCACGCAATCAAAACCTTCGCTGAGCAGATCGACGCGGCGGTCAGTGCTGCTGATTTCCAGCTCCAGGTTCGGGTGGCGATCCATGAACTGCGGCAGCCGTGGCATCACCACGCGCCGCGCGAGAATGTTCGGCATGTCGACGCGAATCCGCCCGGTCAGCGAGGCTTCGTCCTGACGGAACAAGCCTTCGATCTCGTCCATGTGCGAGAGCAGATCCTTGCTGCGCTCATACAAAACCAGGCCGTCCTGCGTCGCTTGCACCTTGCGTGTGGTGCGTTGCAACAGACGCGTACCGAGCAGGGCTTCCAGCGCCTGCACATGTTCGGACACCGTTGAACGTGGCAGGCCGAGGTTTTCTCCGGCGAGGGTGAAACTTGATAACTCGCTGACCCGGACGAAGGTGCGCAGCAGTTCCAGTTTGTTCATGGGCCACTCTCTGATTGTTCGAATCATCCGAACAGTGATTCCGATTTAAGTCTGTTTATCACCTGGCGGCGGATAAATAAACTTTGATCCATCACCACTCACCGCAACCGAGGAAGTCCCATGAACCGCAAAATTGCATTGATCACCGGCGCCAGTCGAGGCCTGGGCAAAAACGCCGCCCTGCACCTCGCAGCCCTCGGCATCGACGTCATCGGCACCTACAACAGCCGCGCCGATGAAGCTCAGGCGCTGGTAAGCGAAATCGAAGCACTCGGCGGCAAAGCCGTGATGCTGCAACTGGATGTCGGCCGCAGCGAAGCCTTTGCCGACTTCGCCGCGCGGGTCGAGCAGGCGTTGCAGCACTTTGATCGGCAGCGATTTGATTTCCTGATCAACAATGCCGGGGTCGGTTTGCATGTCGGTTTCGCCGAAACGACCGTGGAGCAATTCGACCTGCTGATGAACGTGCATTTCAAAGGGCCGTTCTTCCTGACTCAGCAACTGCTGCCACTGATTAACGATGGCGGGCGGATCATCAACATCTCCAGCGGGCTTGCTCGCTTCACCATCCCGGGCGCCAGTGCTTATGCGGCGATGAAAGGCGCGATTGAAGTACTGACCCGCTATCAGGCCAAGGAACTGGGCTCACGGCAGATCACCGTAAATACGCTGGCGCCGGGTGCGATTGAAACCGACTTTGGCGGCGGCACTGTGCGCGACAACCCGGCGGTGAATGCGATGGTTGCCAGCAATACGGCGCTGGGTCGCGCGGGGCAGCCGGACGATATTGGCGGAGCGCTGGCACTGCTGCTGTCGCCGGGTGCGCAGTGGATCAATGGGCAGCGGGTTGAGGCGTCGGGCGGGATGTTTCTCTAAACCTCACTAAAAACTTTTTTGGAAATAGCCATTGTGGTGAGGGGATTTATCCCCTCACCACAGGTTTTTATTTGCCACAGTTTTTGTGTTATCCCTCACAGACACGGCGGGTCAGGAAGCGCTCGCGCATTACGTCATAGCCCCAGTGATACACGTAGGTGTAGGGCAGAAAGAACAGCAACACGCCGATGTCGAGCAACAACGCTTGCCACAGACTGACCGACAACCACCAGGCAATCAGCGGCACACCCATCACGATCAAGCCACCCTCGAACAGCAACGCATGCACCACCCGCACCCAGGCGTTGTGCGCGACGTTCATGCGCGCCAGCATGCGGTCGAAGAAACGGTTGAACACCACGTTCCAGCCCAGCGCCAGCATCGCGATCAGTACCGTCACCGCGCCCATGTCGAGCAGCGGTTTTTGCATGATCCACGCCAGCAATGGTGTGCAAATCAGGATCGCCAGCAGTTCGAAACCGATGGCCTGGAAAATACGTTCAGTGATGGATTTAGGGGCAGTCATGGCCTGACTCCTTGAGTGAAGATGGTTGCCATGATCCACCCCCGCACCGATACTTCATAACCAATAACCATCGATCAAGGCGATAGTTCATGGCTTCGCAAGAAGTGCTGTTGGCGTTTGTCCAGGCGGCAACCCAGGGTTCGTTTTCGGCGGCGGCGCGCAAACTCGGGCGCAGTCAGTCGACCATCAGCGCGGCGGTGGCGAGTCTGGAGATTGATCTGGATCTGATCCTGTTTGATCGCAGCAGCCGCAAACCGACCCTCACCCCCGCTGGCCACGTGATGCTGCAACGGGCCGAGGCGATTCTGGCAGCCAACAGCCGTCTGGAAATGACCGCACGACAATTGTCCCAAGGTGTCGAACCAAAGCTGACCGTGGCGATTTCCGACACCTACCAATCGGCGCGTTTCGAAGCGGCGTTGATGGGCTTCGAGCAGCGTTATCCGGATCTGGAGCTGGAATGCCTGATCGCCGAATGCGATGACTTGATCGAACTGGTGCAACGCGGTCGAGCGCATCTGGCCTTTGCCGAGATGCGGGACACCTACCCACCGGATCTGGTGACCTCGACCGTCGCCGAGCGCACGGATATCGCCTTGTTCGTCAGCCGCGAACATCCGCTGGCGACGCTGAAAAATGTCGATCAAGCCATCCTCGAACAGCATCGAGAGCTGCGCCTGGCAACGATCATCAATCCCTACGAGAGTCGCGCCAAGGGCCGCGTGTGGTCGGCACCGAGTTATCTGATGTTGATGGAAATGGCCGAAATGGGCTTCGGCTGGGCGCCACTGCCGCGCTGGCTAGTGGGACGTTTCGGCAATGGCACGCTAGTGGAATTGAACGTGCGCGGCTGGCCGAAACCGGTGTTTGTCGATGCCCTATGGTCGCGGCTGTATCCGCCGGGGCCGGCGGGGAGTTGGCTGTTGAGCAAGATGCTGGAATAGCGGCCGATCAGGCGGCAGCAATATCCGCCGGCCGATTCACCTGAAAATACTCATGCAACCCACGCATCGCCGGCAACTCCAGCGCCTGCGCCGCATAACACAACCCCACCCGCCGCGTCGGCGCCGGCAGATGCAACGCGCGCACCACCACCCGTCCATGTCCGTTCACCAGTGACTGCGGCAACATCGCCACGCCGACACCCGCCGCGACCATATGCAACGCCTGCTGCAACGAGCCGGCATGCCCCGCCACCGCGTCTGGCGAGCGCCCGTACAGCGCCATCAAACGCTGATGCGACGGATGCTGCGGGCAAGTGATCCAGTCTTCAATCGGCGCCCAACCGGCCTGTGCGGCCGCCATCGGATGATCCAGCGGTAGCGCCATCACATAGGGTTCTTCCCACAGCGGCAGGAACAACTCGTCTTCGCAGCACATCTCCTCGACCGCCAAACGACCCTCACCGCTGCAACCTTCCTCCAGCGTCAACAACAGATTCGGCAATGCCAGATGGGCCATGCGCACGAACGCTTCGATATGGCTGGCGGCAATATCGCCCTCGATACCCAGGGTCAACGGCAGGCGGTTTTCGCCACCGCGAAACATCCGGCTCAAGGCCTCGGCTTCCGCCACCATGCGCCGCGCTTGCGGGTACAACAACCGCGCCTCATCGCTGACCTCGACCCCGCGTGGCTGGCGCACAAACAGCGGCGCGCCGAGTTCTTCTTCAAGCTGCTTGATGGTCACCGACAGCGTCGGCTGACTGATGAACAGTCGCTGCGCGGCTGCAGTGATGTTGCGCTCCTCAAACACCGCGAGAAAGGCTTTGAGATGGCGGATATCCATAGGCAATTCCGATGACAGACAGAGGAATAAGGCATTTTTCAGCCTCGGCAGGGCTAAATATACTGCGCCCATTCTTTAGTCATTTGAAATTCTTATTTCAGGAGTGCAGCCATGAGCAAGCCATTGATCATCATCACCGGGGCCAGTTCGGGCATCGGCGAAGCCACCGCCCGCCGCTTGAGTGCTGCCGGCCATCCGCTGCTGTTGCTGGCGCGGCGGGTTGAGCGTCTTGAAGCGCTGGAGCTGCCGAACACCCTCAGCCGTAAAGTCGACATCACCGATCGCGCCGCTTTGCTCGCAGCGGTGGCAGAAGCCGAGGCCCAATTCGGGCCGGCCGATGCGCTAATCAACAACGCCGGGGTGATGCTGCTGGGCGCGATGACAGAGCAGGATCCGGCGCAGTGGGACCAGATGCTCGACGTCAATGTGAAGGGTTTGCTCAACGGTGTGCACGCGGTGGTGGCCGGGATGGTCGAGCGTAAACACGGGACGATCATCAACGTCAGCTCAGTGGCTGGGCGCAAGACCTTCCCGAATCACGTGGCATATGTCGGCACCAAGTTTGCCGTGCATGGCCTGTCGGAAAACCTGCGTGAAGAGTTGGCGCCGCATAACGTGCGCGTGACCACGATTGCGCCGGGGGCGGTGGAGACCGAGTTGTTGAGCCACACCACGGATGAGGCGATCAAGACCGGGTATCAGGCCTGGAAGCAGGAAATGGGCGGGACGGTGTTGAGTGCCGAGGATGTGGCGACGGCGATTGCTTATGCGTATGAGCAGCCGCAGAACGTTTGCATCCGCGAAATCGTTATGGCTGCGACCCGCCAGCAGGCCTGACAAAACGCCGAAGGTCCTTCGGACCTTAATCGCTAGCAGGCTAGCTCCCACAGTGATTGATGTCGGTCACAAATGCAGTGTTCAACCCCGAACCCTGTGGGAGCTAGCCTGCTAGCGATGAGGCCGGCGCTGCCATTGAAGATTTCAGATCAATCGAGTTCGCTCAACCGCCCCTCGATAAACCGCCGCTCCGGCTCCTGCCGCGTCAACTCCAGCGCCCGCAAATAACTCGCCCGCGCCTCCTCAACCCGGCCCAACTGCCGACAAAACTCCGCCCGCGCCGAATGCGCCAGGTGGTAATCCTGCAACTCCCCTCGCGCCAATATCCCCTCGATCAACGTCAACCCGGCCAACGCCCCGTCACGCTTGGCCACCGCCACTGCCCGGTTCAACTCGATCACCGGCGACGGCACCGCCCGCGACAGCACGTCATACAGCCCAACGATTTGCTCCCAATCGGTGTCATCGGCGGTCGGCGCTTCGGCATGCACCGCCGCAATCGCCGCTTGCAGACAGTACGGCCCGAACCGCCGCGTGGTCAGCGCCCTTTCTACCAGCGCACAACCTTCAGCAATCAAACCGGCATCCCACTGCAAGCGATCCTGATCATCCAGCAGCACCAGCTCCCCTGTCGGCGAGGTGCGCGCCGGTCGCCGCGACTCGTGCAGCAGCATCAGCGCCAACAGCCCCATCACCTCCGGCTCCGGCAGCAACTCCATCAACAACCGCCCTAGCCGGATTGCTTCACGGGTCAGATCTTCCCGCGTTAACTCAGTGCCCATCGACGCCGAATAGCCCTCGTTGAACACCAGATAAATCACCCGCAACACACTGTCCAGGCGTTCGGGCAGTTCGCTCAGGCTCGGCACTTGATAAGGGATTTTCGCGTCACGGATCTTGGCTTTCGCCCGTACGATGCGCTGGGCAATCGCCGCCGGCGCCGAGAGAAAGGCGCGGGCGATTTCTTCGGTGGTCAGGTCGCAGACTTCGCGCAAGGTCAGCGGCACCTGCGCATCTGCCGCCAGCGCCGGGTGACAGCAGGTGAAGATCAGCCGCAGGCGATCGTCTTCCACGTCTTCGTCACTCCAGTCGGCCTGCTCCAGCTCTTCCAGCTGCGCCAACAACAACGGCTGCGAGGCCTTGAACCGTGCACGACGACGCAACACATCAATGGCCTTGAAACGCCCGGTGGACACCAGCCAGGTGCGCGGATTGCCCGGCACGCCGTCGCGCTGCCAGCGTTCGACCGCGACGAAAAATGCCTCGTGCAAGGCCTCTTCGGCGAGATCGAAATCACCGAGCAGGCGAATCAGCGTCGCCAGAATCCGCCGCGAGTCTTCGCGATAGACCTGCTCGACCCGCGCCCGGACTTCAGACATTCAACTGGCGCACGGGGCGCACTTCAACGCTGCCAACCCGGGCCGCCGGGATGTTGCCGGCGACCTGAATCGCCTCGTTGAGATCCTTGGCATCGATCAGGTAGAAGCCGGCCAGTTGCTCCTTGGTTTCAGCGAACGGGCCATCGGTGATCGACAGTTTGCCGTGGCGCATCCGCACTGTGGTGGCGGTCTGCACCGACTCCAGCGCTTCGGCCGCGACCATCCGCCCGCTGCCCTGGATCGACTCGGCGTAGGCCCAGCATTCAGCGTCTTCGGGGCTATCGGGCGACGAATGCAGCAAGCGCTCATCGCTGTAGACCAGGCAGAGATATTTCATGGCGTTCTCCTGAAACGAACGGATCAACTATGGCTGAAGATCAGGGCTGCACATCGAACAGCGTCGCGCCGCTCATCGGATCGAACGGTGCCGACCAGTGCTCGTGGACAATGCGCCACGCCCCGCCGACCTGCCGATAGCACGCGGTGACGCGCATCCAGCAGCTCTGGGTTTCGCCCTTCTCGTTGGTGCCGCCGCAATTGGCCACCCAATGGGCGAAGGCAATGTTGTCGGCGCTCTCGATGGCGATCTCGTGGAACTCGAAGATGTGCGGGCCGGGGCACATTTCCATGCATTCCACCCAGTGCGCGCGGTAGGCCGGTTTGCCCTTGAATTGCAGGGCCTTGATTGCATCGAACGAGACGATGTCGTCGGCGTACAACGCCATGACTTTCTCCACGTCCTTGGCCATGACGGCCTGTCGATAGGTGTCGATCAGGGTCTGGATTTCAGTCTGTGCGCTCATGGTGTTCTCCGTGATTGTTGTTGTGAAGACACCTTTAGTCGTTCGGCCAGTCGGCAGATCGACAGACGAAACAAAAAATTTCCGCAGGAAGCAAAGTCGCTAGAATCCGGACTCAACTTTGTAGGAAAAAGGAAATTCCCGTGTCAGCCCAACTCGTGCCGTACGACAGCCTGAACGCATTGCAGCGTCAGCAAGTCGAGGCGATTGAAATCCATCCCGAGCAGATCAAGTTTTCCGGCGACATTCATGGCGCGTTGCACACCTTGCTGTCGAAACCCGGCCCCGGCGTGAAGGGTTTTGCGCTGCTGGCGGATGAAATGCCAGTGGCGTTCCTGCTGCTCAAGCGCCCGCCGGTGTTACCGGCCTGGGCCGATGAACACAGCGCCACGTTGCATGCGTTGCAGGTGGATCGCCGGGCGCAGGGCAAGGGTTACGGCAAGGCGTGTCTGCAAGCGCTGCCGAATGTTGCACGCCAGGCATGGCCGGAAATCAAAGGTCTGGAATTGTCGGTGGACGCCGACAATGACGCCGCCATCGCCCTGTACGCCAAACATGGCTACGTCGACAGCGGCGAAGCCTACAAGGGCCGAATCGGCTACGAGCGGCGCATGGGCCTGTTTTTCTAAGTCATCGAGGGAAGCACGATGATCGACTCAATTGAAGCACTGGAAGCTATTTACGGATTGCCCCACGAGCGTGCGGTGCGCAAGCAGATCACCTTTCTCAACGAGGACTATCAGGCGATGGTGCGCGTGTCGCCGTTGGTGATTGTCAGCTCGGTGGGCGCTGATGGCCTCGACAATTCGCCACGCGGTGATGCGCCGGGGTTTGTGCGGATCATCGACGAACGCACCCTGGCCCTGCCGGATCGTCCGGGCAACAACCGCATCGATACGTTGCACAATGTGCTGCACGATCCACGGGTGTCGCTGCTGTTCATCATTCCGGGGATAGGCGAGACGTTGCGGGTCAACGGCACGGCGTCGATCAGCGCTGAGCCGGCGTTGCTGGAGAGTTTTGCAGTGAACGGCAAACCGGCGAAAACCGTGTTGCTGGTAAAAGTGGAAGCGGCGTATTTCCATTGTTCGAAAGCGTTTGTGCGCTCGGATGCGTGGAACCCTGAAACGCATTTGCCGCGCTCGGCGCTGCCCACGGCCGGAGCCTTTCACAAGCGTTTGAACGACGGCCAGTTCGATGCCGACAGCTACGACCGCGAGGCGCCGAAGCGGGTGCAAGACACCCTCTACTGACACCATCCCCTGTAGGAGCTGCCGAAGGCTGCGATCTTTTGATCTAGATCTTAAAACCCAAAATCAAAAGATCGCAGCCTTCGGCAGCTCCTACAGGGGGACGTGTTTACAGGGTCAGAATCATCTCGTGCCACGCCATGCCGCCATGGTCCGACTCAGACGGTTTGATGTAGGCAAAGCCAAACCCGGCATACAGCGGGATGTGCTTTTCCTTGCACATCAAGTGAATCGTCGCTTTATCCATCCCACGCATACGCTCGATGAACTCGGCCATCAAACGCTTGGCCAGGCCCTGGCCCTGATAGTCCGGATGCACCACCACTGACATGATCACCACGTTCGGCCCGGCCGGGTCGTGGCCGATCAGTTCCTTGAACGCCTCGTCCGACATCTGCACGTCAAACGCCGCGCCCGAGTTGATGAAACCCGCGACCTCGCCGTCCACCTCGGCAACGATGAAACCCTCCGGCCAGGTCGCAATGCGCGTGGCGATCTTCTCGCGAGTGGCAGCTTCGTCGCCTTCATAGGCAACGGTTTCGATGGCGTAGCAGCGGTCCAAGTCGGCAGCGGTGACGTTGCGAATGACGGTGTTCATGGCAGCTCGAAAATCAGCGGAAAAAAGTGCGCAAAGCATAAAGGAATAAGGTGTGCATATCGATCCGCGCGGGCGGCGTAAAGCCTGCGTATAAGCGCTTTTCTTCGGGTTCGCGGGGGTCTATTTCTGTGGGGTGTCTCTGACTACCCTTGGGGGAACCGCTTATGAGCAGCGTTGAGATTGGCCTGTTGATGGTGTTGGGCATCAGTACATTCGGCTTTATCACCCTGGGCATCGACCTGATGCGGGCGCGCCGTAAACAGCGTTGAAAACAAGAGGCGGATCAGTGATCCGCCTCAGCGTTGTCGGCTCAGGATTTGCTGTCGACCGGTACGCAGATTTCCAGCTTGCCGGTATGCAGTTTCGGATTGAAGTCCGCACTGTAGCGCTCCAGCTCCGGGGCGTTCAGCTCCACATAGTGAGAGCTCGGCAGCCAGGTTTTGTAGATGTACTGCAGGGTCTGCGGCAACTGGTCGAGTGGCCCTGTATGTTCGAACACCGCGTACTGGCGGGGTAACACTTCGACCCATTGATACAACTTCTGATCCAGATCATCGAGCTTGCTTATTTCCACCCCGGCGATGTAATCGAAGCCACCCTTGCCGTCGAAATTGCAGCAGACCCCGTAGGTCACTTCGCCTTTTTGGCCAGGAATGCGCCCCAGGTGCGGCAGGAATTTTTCCCACAGCGCCGGGATATCCTTGGCTGTCTCTTGGGTAAATCGACCGCGAAAACCTGCTATCAGCAGAAAGTGTCCATGTTCGAAGCGAGGTTCAGCCACTTCGACGCGTGTTTGCTCATCCATGACTCGACTCCTGGAACAAAAAAGGGGTTCGGCTGGTGAGTATAGAAAGCCCATGCCGATTCGCACGATTACAGTGCGTGCAGCTGCTCGACGGCACCGGAGCCGACAAACTCGTTGTAGCCGGATACGATCACGTAAACCGCGAAATAGCAGAAGATCGCCGCAGATGCCATATAGGAGTAGCGCAACAGCTTGTCGCCCAGCAGCTTGCCTCCGTGGCTCGCGGCGAAGCACAAACCGGCTGACCACAGCAGCCCGGCGCAGAGAAAACCACCGAGGAACAGCGCCGAACTGACTGGGCCACCGCCACCGGAACGGGCGATCAGCGTGCCACCGACTGCGGCGAACCACAGAATTGCACTGGGCGAGGACATGGCCAGGAAGATCCCGCGAAAGAACTCCTTGCGATGGGAGTTGTGCCCCACTTCGGCGGTTTCAGCCAGCAGCGCTTCGTGGTGAATCGCCGAATAAATCATCTTCGCGGCAAAGTAGATCAGCAGCGCCGAACCGCCGATCCACAGCACCCAGCGCACGGTTTCGTATTGCAGCAGAACGGTCATCCCGGCCAGCGCCAGCACCGCGTAAATCAAGTCGCCGACACAAGTGCCAAGGCCCAGCGCGAAGCCTTGAAAGTAACCGCGCTGCATCGCCAAAGTGATCATTGCGATGTTGGCGACGCCGATGTCCAGGCACAGCGAAAGGCTCAGCAAGAAGCCGCTGGTGAATTCCATCTACCGATTTCCTTGGGAAAAATTTGTTTACGCACAGACTGGACAGTCTGCCATCACTGCCCTTATCTTCGCCAACAGGTCACCGCAGTGACCAGCGTCGCTCGGACGGTTCCGGGCGCTTACGTTATCCGAGGCAACAATGGCCGAACAAGGTTCGCCGCGCCGCTTTGCGCGCATAGATCGACTCCCCCCTTACGTTTTCAACATCACCGCCGAGCTGAAGATGGCCGCCAGGCGCCGCGGTGAAGACATCATCGACTTGAGCATGGGCAACCCCGACGGCGCTACGCCGCCGCACATTGTCGAAAAACTCGTACAAGTTGCTCAACGCGAAGACACCCATGGTTATTCCACGTCCAAGGGCATTCCGCGCCTGCGCCGGGCGATTTCCAACTGGTACAAGCAACGCTACGAGGTCGATATCGACCCGGAAAGCGAGGCCATCGTCACCATCGGTTCCAAGGAAGGCCTGGCGCATTTGATGCTGGCCACGCTGGATCAGGGCGACACCGTACTGGTGCCGAACCCGAGCTACCCGATTCATATCTACGGCGCGGTGATTGCTGGCGCTCAGGTGCGTTCGGTGCCGCTGGTGCCCGGTGTGGATTTCTTCGCCGAGCTTGAGCGGGCGATTCGCGGTTCGATCCCCAAGCCGAAAATGATGATCCTCGGCTTCCCGTCCAACCCGACCGCGCAGTGCGTGGAGCTGGATTTCTTCGAACGGGTAATCGCCCTCGCCAAGCAATACGACGTGCTGGTGATCCACGACCTGGCGTACGCCGACATCGTCTACGACGGCTGGAAAGCCCCGTCGATCATGCAGGTGCCGGGCGCCAAGGACATCGCCGTAGAGTTTTTCACCCTGTCGAAAAGTTACAACATGGCCGGTTGGCGTATCGGCTTCATGGTCGGCAATCCAGAACTGGTCAACGCTCTGGCGCGGATCAAGAGTTACCACGACTACGGCACGTTCACCCCGCTGCAAGTGGCAGCGATTGCTGCGCTGGAAGGCGATCAGCAGTGCGTGCGCGACATCGCCGAGCAGTACCGCCAGCGGCGTAATGTGCTGGTCAAAGGCCTGCATGAGCTGGGCTGGATGGTCGAGAATCCGAAAGCGTCGATGTATGTCTGGGCAAAGATTCCCGAGGCATACGCGCACTTGGGCTCGCTGGAGTTCGCCAAGAAGCTGCTGGCCGAAGCCAAGGTCTGCGTCTCGCCGGGCGTGGGATTCGGTGAGTATGGCGACGATCATGTGCGCTTCGCGCTGATCGAAAACCAGGACCGGATTCGTCAGGCTGTACGCGGCATTCGCGGGATGTTCCGGGCGGATGGCTTGGCGCCGAAAACGACTACCTGAGGAACGATCCACCCACAAAAAAACCGCATCGCTGCGGTTTTTTTGTGTCTGCAAAAAGTCGCTTAAACGAACAGCGACAGCAGCAGGATAAAGCCCAGCGCGACGATGGAGAGGATGGTTTCCATCGCGGTCCAGGTCTTGAACGTCTCGGCCACGGTCATGTTGAAGTATTGCTTCACCAGCCAGAAACCGGCGTCGTTGACGTGGGACAGGATCAACGAACCGGCACCGGTGGCCAGCACCAGAAGCTCACGGTTGACGCCCGGAATCATCCCCACCACCGGCACCACAATGCCTGCGCCAGTGATGGTCGCCACAGTCGCCGAACCGGTGGCGATACGAATCACCGCCGCTACCAGCCACGCCAGCAGGATCGGCGAGATTTGCGCGCTGACCGCCATGTGGCCGATCACGTCGCCCACGCCGCTGGTCACCAGCATCTGCTTGAAGCCGCCGCCAGCACCGATGATCAGGATGATCGCCGCGGTTGGCGCCAGGCTCGCATCAAGCCACTTGAGCATTTGGTTGGAGCCAATGCCCTGTTTGTAGCCAAAGGTGTACAGCGACAGCAGCAACGCCAGCAGCAGTGCCGAGATCGGGTGACCGATCATGTCCATCCAGGTACGGAAGAAGTTACCGTCCGGCAGCGCCACGTCAGCAAAGGTTTTCAGCAGCATCAGGAACACCGGCAGCAGCACAGTGATCAGGGTGATGCTGAAGCTCGGCAGAACGGCGGAATCGTTTTCGCGGGCCAGTTGATCGACCAGTTCCTGATTCGGGTGACCCGGAATGTGCTTGGCGATGAACGTACCGAAGATCGGACCGGCAATGATGGCGGTCGGCAGCGCAACGATCAGACCGTACAGGATGGTCTTGCCGATATCAGCGCCGAACACGCCGATGGCCAGCAGCGGACCCGGGTGCGGTGGCACCAGACCGTGCACGGCGGACAGGCCGGCGAGCAGCGGGATACCGATCTTGATGATCGACACGCCGGTGCGGCGGGCAACGATGAACACCAGCGGAATCAGCAATACAAAGCCGATTTCAAAGAACAGCGGAATGCCCACCAGGAACGCGGCGAACATCATTGCCCACTGGACTTTGTCTTTACCGAACGCGCGGATCAGGGTTTGGGCAATCTGGTCTGCCCCGCCCGACTCGGCCATCATTTTGCCGAGCATGGTGCCCAGCGCGAGGATGATGCCGACGAAACCCAGCACGCCACCAAAGCCGTCCTGGAACGCCTTGATGATGGTGCCGATCGGCATGCCGGACGTCAGGCCGAGGAACGCGGCGGCGATGGTCAGGGCAATGAACGGGTGAATCTTGAACTTGGTGATCAGGATGATGAGTCCGATCACCGTGACCACTGCATCAAGCAGCAGGTAGGCGTCGTGGGACATGCCAAACATTGGGGGTGTCTCCTGGTTTGTTGTTGTTATTAAAGCGGGTTAATCAGAAGTCGTGAGGACAGCGCTATCTGCATGGACACACTCATACCGCCTGTTTCAGGCCGTTGGCCTGCCACCAGACGTGAGCTTGTTCAGCCAGTTCTTCAACACTGTGGATCGATGCATTCAACGCCAGGGTCAACGGCTCGCCCTTGGGCGATTCGAGGGTGGCGAACTGGCTTTCGATCAACGTGGCCGGCATGAAATGGCCCGGGCGGTGGGATACACGCTCGGCGGCCACTTCAGGCGTCAGTTCCAGGAACACGAAGCCCAGGCCCGGCAAGGCACTGCGCAGCACTTCGCGGTAACTGTGTTTGAGGGCCGAGCAGGTCAGCACCGGGCGCTGGCCCGAGGCATCGACACGACGCAATTCATCGCACAGGCTGTCGAGCCAGCCGGCGCGGTCGTCGTCGTTCAGGGGGATCCCCGCGCTCATCTTTTCGATGTTCGCGGCCGGATGAAAAGTATCGCCTTCAATGGCAGTGGCGCCGCTCAATTGGCACAGGGCCTCGCTGACGCACGTCTTGCCGCAACCGGCAACGCCCATGATGACCAGGGCGGTGATGGGATGACTCATATAACACCTCAGCGCGCAGACAGCGCTACCTTTGCTAGCTATGACTCTAGTGCACAGGTAGAAGTTGCCGACGCCTTCTTGTCGTTTTTTTGGGTTGCAGCAGGTTTGTTCCCAACGCCAAAAAGCGAAGATCAGGCAGGACCTCGCTTACGCATTTGCAGCTGCATCAGGACAGCGCTACCTTAGTGCCTTGATTTTTGTTTGGCAAGCCGCCCGATGACCACCTCTAAAAACGATAAAAATACCCGCACCACCGGCCGTCCCACCCTCAATGAAGTTGCCCGCCTGGCCGGCGTCAGCCCGATTACCGCCTCCCGCGCCTTGCGCGGCGTCAGCACCGTGGCCACTGAGCTGGTGGAGAAAGTCCAGAAAGCTGCGCTCGAACTCAACTACGTGGTCAACCCCGCCGCCCGTGCCCTGGCCTCTGCCCAGAGCCATTCGGTGGTGGTTTTGGTGCCTTCGTTATCCAACCTGTTGTTCATCGACACGCTGGAAGCCATTCATCGGGTGTTGACGCCCAAGGGCTTCGAAGTGCTGATCGGCAACTTCCACTACTCGCGCGATGAAGAAGAAAAACTGCTGCGCAACTACATGGCCTATCAGCCGCGTGGCTTTCTGCTGACCGGGTTTGATCGCACTGAAAGTTCGCGGCGGATGATCGAAGCGAGCAACATCCCCTGCGTGTACATGATGGAACTGGACAGCGCCGCTGGCGTGAACTGCGTCGGCTTCTCGCAGCTCAGCGCTGGTGAAACTGCCGCCGAGCATTTGCTCTCTCGTGGGCGCAAGCGTCTGGCGTACATCGGCGCACAGCTCGATCAGCGCACTTTGCTGCGTGGCGAAGGTTTCCGCAAAGCGTTGCAGAAGGCCGGGCGCTACGATCCGGATCTGGAAGTGCTGACCCCGCGCTCCTCCTCTGTTGGCTTGGGCGGGGAGTTGTTTCTGCAATTGCTGGCAGCGCATCCGGATGTCGATGCGATCTTCTTTGGTAACGACGACTTGGCGCAGGGTGCTTTGCTTGAGGCGCTGCGCAATGGCATCAAGATTCCCGAGCAAGTGGCGATTCTGGGCTTCAACGACTTGCCAATGTCCGAGCACATGGTGCCGCGTCTGAGCAGCATCAATACGCCGCGAGAGGCGATTGGCCGGCGGGCGGCGGAGCAGATGTTGACCTTGATGGCGGGCAACAGCGTTGCGCGGCCAGTGGAAGACATGGGCTTCGAACTGAAGATCCGCGAAAGTACCTGACACCACCCTTCCCTTGCTGATCATTCCCACGCAGAGCGTGGGAACGATCATTGGGTCAGTGGCCGAGTAACTCGACCAGCGCCAACGCGCCCTTCTGCAACGGCTGGCTCTTGAGCCACACCGCATGCACCGGCAACACCAGGCCGTTTTCGATGTTGCGGAAATTCAGGCGTTTCAGGCGCCCCGAATCCAGCCGCGACTGCACCACCGACAACGGAAAGTTGCCCCAGCCCAATCCCGCCTCGACCATCTCCATCGCCGTTTCCAGACTGTCGGTTCGCCAACAGGACTCAGCCACCAATGGCCGGGTCTCGCTGATCGGCAAATCACGGCTGGCGACAAAAATTTGCCGCACATGCACCAGGTCTTCAAGAAACAGATCCTGGCCCTGCAACAACGGACTGTCCGCCGCCAGCGTGGCGATCATTCGTTCGTTGCCGACAAACTGAAAACGCTCGAGCACGTTCACGCTCAGTCCGGCGAACGCCAGGCACACACTGACCCGACCGCTGTGCAACATCGCCAGCACGTCATCCTGCGGCGCGGTCAGCACTTCGATGTCGAGCAGTGGATGACGCTCGGCGATCACCTTGATTGCCGCCAGCAAACGTCGGCGATCAATGTCCGCCACCACGCCGATCGACAATTTGCTCTCCAGCCCCAGCGACAATTCCACCGCGTGTACTTGCAGTTGCTTGAGCTGTTCGGCGATCAACCGCGCGTGAGGCACCAGCGACATCGCCATCGCCGTCGGTTGCGGTTCGCGATGGCTACGGTCGAACAGTTGATAACCCAGTTCGGCCTCAAGGTTGCCGATGCCCATACTCACCGCCGACGGGACTTTGCCCAACGCCCGGGCGGCGGCGGAAAAGGAGCCGCGCTCGATCACGGCGAGAAACAGTTCGATGCTGTCGCTGTTGAAGTTCAATTCCCCACCTATCAATAAAACTGAAAGCTACTGACTTTTTCTGTCAGCTCTATTGAAGCTATCTTTCGCCGCCTCCGCCAGTCCCGCTGGCCATCGAATCTGAAATAAGAGGCAAATCTGCATGCAAGGCGTCAAACGCAAACTGGTCTATGTGTCGCTCTACGAAGTAATCGGCATGACCTTCTCCGCCCTTGGTCTGGCCTTGTTGTCCGGCACCTCGCCGGGCAGCACCGGGCCATTGGCGGTGATCATCACCACCATCGCCGTGACCTGGAATTTCATCTACACCTCGCTGTTTGAACACTGGGAAAGTCGGCAGAAGTCGCGTACCCGCACAGTCAAGCGACGCATCGCCCATGCCGTCGGTTTTCAACTGACGTTGATCGTGTTCCTGATTCCGTTAATCGCGTGGTGGATGAACATCAGCCTGGTACAGGCGTTTCTGCTGGATCTGGCGCTAATCATCTTCATCCCTTGCTATACGTTTGCCTTCAACTGGCTGTTTGATGGGGTATTCGGCTTGCCGGCCTCGGCGCTGCCGGATTCTGCCGCTGCGGCATAAATCGCTAATTCGTAATTTGGTTTATCGGGTGGCCGCGCAAGCGTCTGCCCGATTCGCCGCACTGGCCGTGCACACGAATCTGGCGCTGGAGAGGATTGCCCATCGCTGACGCTTGGCGGTCACCCACTGCCGCTCATCGGCAAAGGATGACCGTTTTCTCAATCGCCTGAATCCAACAACTCTCTGAAATAAAAGGCTTTATTGGTCAGGCACGGTAATTGCTCCTGTATGGCGGTCAGTCATAACTACAGGTCAATTCATCATGTTGGTCAGTGCCAAACAAATGGAAATGCTGCCGCTGCCCAAGCGGTTGGCAGAAGACGCGACCGCCACAGCGGCTGCCGGTCTGCAAGGCGGCCTGCACGGCGCGATGTTGCAAACGCTGCAAAACCAGGTGCAGACGCAAAACAGCGAAGCCACCGCCAAGGTGCAGGACTCGGCCACGCAGATTGCCACTCAGCAAGTCAGCGAAGCCACGCGCATCAGCGACAACGTCGACGAAGCGTTCGCCAAGACCCGTGTCGGCCTGCAAACCACCGATACTTCGGATGCGACCAAAGCCACCGGTTCCGCCACCGACGAGTTCAAGGACTACATGAGCAAGACGCCGGAACAGCGTCTGCGCGACAGTATCCTCAAGGACTTGGGCATCACCGAAGAAGACATCAAGAACATGCCGCCGGAGAAACAACTGGCCATCGGCAAAGAGATCGCCCAGCGCTTGCAGGACAAGATGCAACTGGCGCAGTCGGAGAAAGAGAACGTCAACGACGTCAAGGACAGCGACAAACTGGCCGACAAGTTTCTCGCTGCGCTTTGAAGTAAAAAACGCTCAAAATAGAGTCTCCATTCGGGACTCTTTTTTGGCTTGCGAACCGTTCGTCGCACATCTCCCTCTACCTGTAATTTCTGACAGTAGACGCCCTTTCCATTTCGAAGAACCATGGCTGCAATTACGCAGTGTGTGATTCTCTCGATAACCGGCAAGGAAGATAAATCATGAGCAACACTAAAGCCGTCGGACTGTTCAGCTTGAAAGTAAAGGAAAACAATGGCCCCGAGGTCTCTGTTCCTACCGACCTGCTCCATTTCTCGGTCGAGCCAAACAGATTGCTCGCAGGTGGGTTCGACAGCTCCACCCCCCCACCACCATGGGGCAGCGAGTTTGTGATCTCCGAGAAGATTGAACCGGGCACCTATACGTTGAGAAGCGCGAAAGCCACAGCCTTCTATAACCCGAAAACCGGCGACAGCTGGAGTGCCATTCAAGAAGGGGGCGAGATCACTCTGGACGAGGTCGACTTCGTAAAGAAATTCGCAAAAGGCAGCTTTAAGTTCACCGCCGTCGACAAGCAGGATCCGCAGAACACTGCAGCAATTACCGGGACGTTTTCGCTCCAGCAGTAGACTCGAGCGAGCACGCAATGGATCTCGCAACAATGTGGGCGGTTTCCTGACTCTGACTGGCAAGGAAGAAAGATCGTGAACGAAGACATCAAAAGCAAATCCAGCAAAGCCACAGGGCAATTCAGCTTGTACGTGAATGAGAACAACGAAGGGGAAGTGTTGGTTAAGACCAACCGTCTCGTGATGGTTCTGGAGTCTAAACAACTTTACGTGGCCGGGAACGCCACCGACGACATCACCTCGCAGGGAGCAGATTTCTATATTTCTAAAAAGATCGAGGCCAACACAACCTACGCCTTCGAATCAGACATTGTCGGTGGTAACTACAACCCAAAACATTTTGTGGGTAGTTCCTGGTCTTCACTGGTTGAAGGTGGTGAGGTCACAATCGAAGAAGTAGACCTGGACAAAAAAACTGCAAAAGGCCGTCTCAAGTTCACCGCCCGATCACAAGACGGGAAACAGTCTGCAGAAATCAGTGGAGACTTCGATTTGTCAGAATAGACCCGGTGCTACGCCTTCCATGCGCCGATCAACAACTGCCCCTCAAGTTCGAGAGGCAGTTGCCCTGACATCATCAATTCAACTGCAACGTCTCATTGAACTGGCTGATCGCATCCACCACATGCCGCGAGCCCTGTTGAATTTCCAGGATCACCTCCCCCGCCTCGTTCGCCAGTTCCACCCCGAGCCCGGTGCGGCTCAGACTCGATTGCATGCTCGACACGGCGCTCAACGACAAGTCGTGGTTCTTGCGCACCACCTCGACAATTTCCAGGGTTGCCTGACTGGTGCGGGCCGCCAAACTGCGCACCTCATCGGCGACCACGGCAAAGCCGCGTCCATGCTCACCGGCCCGCGCTGCTTCGATGGCGGCGTTGAGCGCCAGCAGGTTGGTCTGATCGGCGATGCCGCGAATGGTCTGAACGATGGTGCCAATGATGTCCGACTGCTTGCTGACCGCATCGATGCTCACCGCCGCTTCGTTGAGATCGCGGGAAATGTCCTGAATGATCTGCACCGTTTGCTGCACAACCAGTGAGCCTTTTTGCGCGCAGGCGTCGTTTTGTACCGATGTGCTGTGGGCCGATTCCGCGGCGTTTTGCAGGGTGGTCATCTGATGGGTGATATCACTGGCGAACTTCACCACTTTGTACAACCGGCCCTTGGCATCGAACAGGGGGTTATACGAGGCTTCCAGATACACCATCTGCCCGGACTTGTTCTTGCGTTCGAAACGGTGCGAGTGATATTCGCCGCGATTGAGTGAGGCCCAGAATGCTTTGTACTGCCCTGATTCGGCATCGGCGCGATGGCAAAACAGACTGTGGTGGTGGCCGACGATTTCGTTGAGCGAGTACTGCATGGTCTTCAGGAAGTTTTCGTTGGCAGTAATCACATTGCCTTCCGGAGTGAACTCAATCACCGCCATGGAGCGGCCGATCGCCGCCAGCATGCTTTCCTCTTCGTGTTCCTTGTTGATCCGCACGGTAATGTCGGCGGCGACTTTGATCACACTTCTGACTTGCTTGTCCGGGCCATACACCGGCATGTAACTGGCTTCGAGCCAGACCTCTTTGCCACTCTTGTTCAGACGCAGAAACGTTCCGCCGATGGGTTCGCCACGGGCCAGATCGCGCCACAATTTGGCGTACTCCTCGCTGCGGTAAAACGCTTCTTCACAAAAGATTCGATGATGCTTGCCGCGAACTTCCTCGGCGCCATAACCCATGGTCTTGCAGAAGTTTTCGTTGGCATCCAGAACGATGCCCTCGGGCGTGAACTCGATCATTGCCATTGAACGGCTGATCGCATCCAGCTTGGCGTTGGCCTCGGTCAGGGCACAGCTGAATCGCTCGATTTCCTGCAGGTCAGCCTTGTGATGTAGGTTGAACATGGTTGTATCACCTTCCGCGCGGATTTTTGATTTGATGAAAGTTCAGGTCTTTCAGAATCCACCACTACGTTCCGAAGAACAGGCACACGCACTCCTCCACAGGAGGAAGTTGTCAGGTGACAAATGATGATTAATCGGAGCGTCCATGCAGCGACGTTCTAATCAAGACATCCTTCTCTTGATAGCCCGCACGCGGGCCAGCCCTAACGTGTTGAAGAACTTCCATTTAAACGACGCTCCTTGTTGGTTCAGTGTCGGTGCCTCGGGTTGCGCACTCTGGCAGCATGAATCACGGACTAACCGACCGACAGTGACATTACGGTCGACATGGTTAGTTAGGTGTCAGCATAGCCATCGCAAAGCCTAGCGCAAGGCCACTAGTCGGCCAGTATCTGGCACTTTTTGCACAAGAAACGGTTCAGCCAGAAACAAAGAAGCCCCTGTACGCGCTGCCGCAGGCTGCGATCTTTTGATCTTGTTCTTGAAAAACAAAGTCAAAAGATCTCAGCCTGCGGCAGCGCCTACAGGGGGTTGGCAGACGGATTAGAGGTGGGAGCTCACCTTGGTAGCCACTTCTGCGGGCACCCAAAGTTTCCAGACCTGCGGCTGATCGCGCAAAAACGCCTCGGCCACCGCCCGCGGTTGCTGGCGTTTTTCACTCATCCCCGCCAGCGTCTGGTTGAGCAGATCAATCGGCAAATCGACTTTCTCAAAGAACGTCACCAGTTCCGGATACTGCGCCTTGAACGGCGCCGATACGCCAATCGCCAGGCTTGCCGGCATCGAGCGGGTGCCCTTGGGATTCGGGTTATTGGCATCGGCGAGGGTCTTCCAGGCTTCGGCATCAAACGGCGGCTCCTCGAGCTTCACCAGTTTGAAGCGTCCGAGCAGCGGCGTCGGCGACCAGTAGTAGAACAGCACCGGCTTACCCCGACGAATCGACGATGCCACTTCGGCATCCAGCGCCGCGCCGGAGCCGGTGCGAAAATTGACGAAGCTGTCATTCAGCGCATACGCCTTGAGCTTCTGGCTGTTGACGATCTCTGACGTCCAGCCGGTCGGGCTGTTCAGAAAGCGCCCTCGGCTCGGGTCTTCGGGATCGCGGAACACGTCTTTGTAGCGCGGCAGATCGGCTACCGATTTCAGTTCCGGCGCCAGAGGTTTGATGCCGCGTTCCGGATCACCCTTGATCACGTATTCCGGCACCCACCAGCCTTCGGTGGCACCTTTGACCGTATCACCGAGGCCAAACACTTTGCCTTCGGCGGCCGCTTTGACCCACGCTGGACTGCGCCCCGCCCACTCTTCGCCGATCACCTGAATGTCATTCTTTGCCAGCGCCGCTTCTAGGCTGACGGTGCTACCCGGCAGCGTATCGGTCGAATAGCCATAGCCTTTCTCGACAATCAGGCGCAGCACTTCAGTGATGAAACTGCCACTTTCCCAAGTGATGTCACCGAAGTGGATCGGTGCGGTTTTCTCCGCCGCCGAGACCGCGCCGACACTCAGGCTCAACGCCAGTATTGAACCGCCGAGCAGGGTTTTGATCGATCTCATGCAGACCTCTTGTCTTGTAGGAGTTGGTTGGCGCTGTGGCGATCGCACAGCGCCTGGGAACGGGTCATGTACACGCTGACCGAGCGCTGGGAGATGCCTAGCTCGGCAGCGATTTGCGGGTAGGTCAGGCCGTCGATGCGCGCGAGCAGGAAGGTCGAGCGGACTTTGCCCGGCAACCGTTGCAGGCTGCGGTCGAGACGGCTCAGGGTTTGCGTCAGTTGCGCGATGTCTTCGGGCGAGGTGGCGTACTCCACATCAATCTGCTGTCGGTGCTGACGCTCGAGATCCGCGCGGCGCCAGCGCTGATAAAGCAGACGCTGCGCGATGGTGGTGAGCAAGGCTCGGGGTTCACGGAGCGCGGTCAGGCCGGTCGCTTCGAGCAATTGCACGAAGGTTTCGGCGGCGATGTCTTCCACGCTTGCCGCATCGTGCAAATGACGGCGCAGGTACGTGCAAAGCCAGTGGTAATGGCTGCGGAAGAGGCCGTCCAAGTGATTGCGATGGGATACGTCGGCGCCGGACATAGGGGCTCCTGGGTTAGGGGTCGCTGAATGTCCGGTCGTCCGGTGGCGCGATCCTAGCAAGGCGCCTTATGCATTAATAATATTTAAATATTATTTTTATATTCGATTATCGAATTAGCGTAATTGGCCGTAGCCCAGTGCCTCGGCCTCTCGCTGGTAATCGAGCACGATCTGATAGTCGCTTTCGCTGGCTGGCAGCACCTCGGCAAGACCCAGGGTCTGTGCGACGTCGGGAAGTTCGCTCAGAGACAGGTTCATGACCTGGCGCAACCGTTCAACCTGTTTGTCTGTTGCGGCGGCGACGGTAATGAACGGCAACGTCGGACTCAACGCACTGCGCGCCACCACGCGCAATCCGCTTACCTCCTCGGGCGCGTAATGGGCGAGACAGGCGTAGGTGACGCTGTCGATGGCCGCCAGATCGGCGCGACTGTCCCGCAACCAGCGCAAGCTCTCGCGGTGGCCGCCGCTGATGCCGACCGAGGCGAAAAAACGCCCGTCCTGCTGCAATGACACCAGACGCTGACGCAGCAGGTTCATGCCGCTGTTGGAGTCTTCGCTGTTGATCACCCCGCGGCTGTGGCGAAAGTCCGCCAGGGTTTCGCGTGTGTCGTCGGCGCGACTGAGGATCAGGCTGCAATGGTTGCCGGCGCTGGCGTCGGGCAGTTCGTAGCGTGGGCGACCGACGATGCGGACCTGACCGCGCAGCAAGGTCATCAAGGGATAGCCGCAGGTTTGGGTCAGCAGTAGATCCGGTGATAACCACAGCTCGGGCAGCGACAGGCTTTCGGCGCTCAGACGCGAGTGGCCCAAATGGTCGAGGATGCGTTTGATCCAGCGGTCATTGGCCGCCCGGATTGGCTCCGGGGCGGTGTACATCAGCAGTTCGATGTGGTGTTGGGTCATGCACATTCTTCCCGGACAACAAAATTCCAATGTGGGAGCGGTGGTGCTTTTGAAATCAGTGAAACGGATGCTCGGGACTGTCGATCGGCCTCAACCCGTTCTGCCGCCACAACTGCCCGTACCCCTGCACCAGAAAGCCGCCACTGCGCGCGATCCACTGCTCGCGATGCATCCGATAAACCTGCGGCAAGTCGTACCACGCCAGCCCCGGCAAGTCGTGATGCACCAAATGAAAGTTGAGATTGAGAAACAGCCAGCGCCACGGCCACCCGGCCTCGTTGAGCACCGTGCGGCGCTCCGGTTGAGCGTGCGGGCGGTGTTCATAGTAGGAGCGAATCATTGCGATCGACAGCGCCGGCACACTGATCAGCAACAGGTAATGCCACACCGGTAACACACTGTAACGGGCGATGAGCCAGAGCATCAGCAGCGTGCAGGCACCATGGGTCAGCCACATTATCCAGGCTTGGCGTTCGCCGTTTTTCAACCGTTGCAGCTCTTCGCCGGCCAGTGCAACAAGTCCCAGCGGTGCACCAATCACGAAACGGCCGATCACCGTTTTGTTCAACCAGTGCAGGCTGCGCTCGAACAAAGAACTGCCCTGCCAGCCTGCACTCGTCAGGTAACGACTTTCCGGATCGACACCGGGAACCGTCAGATCCTCATCGCGGTGATGCAACAAATGGCTGTCGCGATACAAGGTGTACGGATACCACACCGCAAATGGCGCGTAGCCGAGGATTTTATTGAAGAGGGTCGAGCGGGTCGGATGACCGTGGAGCAACTCATGCTGCACCGACAGCCACAACACCAGCAGCGGGATCAGCAACACCGTGGTCAAGCCGCGACCGAGCCATTCGCTATTGAAGATGATGGCGAACCAGCCGCCATACACGCCGATCAGCAACAGCCAGGTCGGCCATTCGGTGCGGGCGGTAAAGCGTTGACGCAGGGTTTCTATGTTTTGGCGATGGGTGGCGTCGAAGTAATGGGCCATGTCGTTGCTCGGAACGGGAATCTTCTCCCTCTGTGCAACGGCAGCGGTAAATCTTGCAGATTATTTTCAGGTTCAGGCAGGAGCCCGAGAATCGAGCTCCTGAGGGGCGTGATCAATGGCCGAAAATGTCGACTTTCTTGGCTTTCTTTTCCGCACGTTTTTCAATCGCAGTCTTGGCCGGTTTCTTCTTCGCGGCTTTCTTTGAATCCATACCTTTGGACATGATGGGTCTCCACTCACAGGGCTGTAGGCTCAGGTATACACCTATCCTAAGGCGCGCGTTCTTTTATAATCGCCGCTTCCCTCACCGCCAGTCCGATCCCATGCCCGATACCCAATACACACTGCTCGACGAGTCGCTTTGGCCGTTGATGAACAAGTTTTACCGCAGCCACCAATCCTCGATGAAAGCCGTGCGCGAGGCGCAATTGTGGGTGGCGCGACGTGGCGACATTGTTGCGGCGTTGTGTTTGCGGCCGGTAGCAGGTGGGCGTTGGTTGACCGGGTTGTTTGTCGATCCGACGTGTCGTGAGCAAGGGCTTGCCGCGCAGTTGATCACGGCGGCAGTGAAGGATGTGACAGAACCGGTGTGGCTGTTCTGTCATCCGGATTTGCGTGGGTTTTATGAGCGACGCGGATTCAGTATCGACCCTGCCCTGCCCCAGGCGATGGCGGAGCGCTTGAGCCGGTATGCGCGGAGCAAGCCGATGATTGCGATGGGGCGTTTATAAGATCTTTTGATTGTTGCTAGTCGTCTGCGGCTGGATCGAGATCCGGGAACATCACTTCGGTAAAGCCGAACTTGCTGAAGTCGGTAATCCGCGACGGATACAACCGGCCGATCAGGTGATCGCACTCATGCTGCACCACCCTCGCGTGAAAACCTGCAGCCACGCGCACGATCGGCTGGCCTTTCGGATCAAAACCTTCGTAGCGAATTTGCTGATAACGCTCCACCGCACCACGCAATCCCGGCACTGACAGGCATCCTTCGAAGCCCTCTTCCGTCAATGGATTCAACGGTGTGATCAGCGGGTTGATCAAAATCGTCTGCGGCACCGCTTCGGCGTCCGGGTAACGTTCACTGTGCTCGAAACCGAAGATCACTAGTTGCAGGTCTACACCGATCTGCGGCGCGGCAAGGCCGACGCCGCCGACACTTTCCATGGTCTGGAACATGTCGTCGATCAGTTGCCAGAGTTCAGGGCTGTCGAACATCTCGGCTGGCACGGGTGGGGCAATACGCAACAGGCGCTCGTCGCCCATTTTGAGGATTTCACGGATCATTGATCAGACTTCGTCAGTGTCCGGCTTGAGCGAGTGATCGCGGCCCAGGCCCGAGACGTGTTGTTTGGGATGTTCATCGAGTTCGCCGGGGACTTTCTCACCCGAATCCTTGCCTTCGCTGGACATGTGCTCAATCACCGCATTCATCTCGGCACCGAGCAACAGGACCGCAGCGGAGATGTAGAAGTACAGCAACAGAACGATGATTGCACCGATGCTGCCATACATTGCGTTGTAGTTGGCGAAGGTTTTCACGTAGAACGCGAAACCCAACGAAGCGATGATCCACACCACTACGGCCAATACCGAGCCGGGTGTGATGAAGCGGAATTCCTGTTTGACGTCGGGCATCACGTAATAGATCAGTGCCACGGCAACCATCATCAGAATCACGATCACCGGCCAGCGCGCGATGGTCCATAGGGTGACGATGAATTCTTCCAGCCCCACCTGCGCCGCGATCCAGCCCATCACCTGCGGCCCAAGCACCATCAGCGCGGCAGCCACCAGGAGCATGCCGGCAATGCCGACGGTATAGAAAATCGACAGTGGAAACCGCTTCCAGATCGGGCGCCCCTCGACCACATCGTAGGCCGCGTTCATTGCGCTCATCATCAGGCGCACACCGGCGGAAGCGGTGTAGAGGGCGATGACAATACCCACTGACAGCAACCCACCCTTGGACTGCTGCAATTGATCGATTACCGGGTTGACCTGCTCCAGCGCCTGCGGTGGCAGCACCAGCTCCGATTGCAGGCGCAGCCAGGAAAAGAAGTCCGGCAGGTGCAGGAAACCGATCAGGGCGATCAGGAACAAAATGAACGGGAACAGCGAGAACAGCATCTGGTAAGCCAGAGCCGAGGCGTACGTCGACATCTCGTCGTCGACGAACTCAGTGACCGTGCGCACCATCACCCGGTGCAGGGGCAGACCTTTCATGTCCGGAAATATCATTCGCGTCTCCTTTCGCCGCAATACAGGTTGAAGTCGTGGCGACTCAGGGGCCGTTTTTACATCACGGTAGCCTACTTGGCGACCAGTGGTGGGCCAGCGCAGGGCTTAGACACAAAAACGGCCATCCTTGGATGGCCGCTTCTGTTTTTCGTTCACAACGCAATTACGCCTTGTCGACGGTTTTCTTCACTGCATCTTTGGCTTTGCCAACGGCTTGCTGGGCTTCGCCTTTTTTCTCTTGAATCTTGCCTTCAGCTTGCAGCTTGGTGTTGTCGGTGGCTTTACCGACGCCTTGTTTGACGTTGCCGACTGCTTCGTTGGCCATGCCTTTTACTTTATCGCCTGTGCTACTCATGGTGTTTCTCCTTGGTGCAATTAGGGGGAAAAGTCAGTACGTAATGATTGACCGGCGGGATTTGCGGCGAGTTTCATTTATTTTCAGCGGCTCATTTCGTCGCGGCGTGCAGGTTGGGCTTTATGTTTGCGAGCGTTGCCTTGAGAATGCGCTCCATATGGGCGCCATGCGCCAGAGAACCGATCCCGCAGGAATGTTATGAAACTCGATAAAAAGCAGGCCATTGCCCGTCGAAACCAGGAACTGGGCGGCGCTGTGCTCGGCAGCAACAACTGCCACTTCGCCGAACTGAACCGCAATCGCAACATCTGGTGGTTCGACCTGCCGGTGACGCGCCTGGCCGTTGGTCAGTACGAGTGGATTCACCTGCTGATGCACACGCCGGCCACCGACGAACTGCTGCACTTGAAAGTGCCGACGGTGTTTCTGCGTGAAAAGCTTGAGGGTCTGGTGATTCGCAACGAGGGCAAGCGCAAAGCCGCGCTGAGCCTGGAGTTGAGTGCGGACAAGGATTCGTATCTGCAGGACATGCGTCCGGCGGGGACCAACGTGAACTTCGCGCCGTTTCGTCAGTAACCGCAAAAGCTTCGCGAGCAGGCTCGCTCCCACAGTAAACCGCATTTCAATGTGGGAGCGAGCCTGCTCGCGAAAACGGCCTCACAGGCACAGAATATCTGCCGGCCAAAATCAAAAAGCCCCGCATCTGCGGGGCTTTTTGTTTTACGCGGCGTTCTTCGCCTTGATCTTCTTCAGCTCTTCATCACGCAACTCACGACGCAGGATCTTGCCGACGTTGGTGGTTGGCAGCGCATCGCGGAATTCCACGGAGCGCGGCACCTTGTAGCCGGTGACGTTGGCGCGCATGTGATCCATCACCTGCTCTTTGGTCAGCGTTACGCCCGGTTTGACGACGATAAAGATCTTGATTGCCTCGCCCGACTTCTCGTCCGGGACGCCAATGGCCGCGCACTGCAACACGCCCGGCAGGGTCGCCAGTACATCTTCCAGTTCATTCGGATAGACGTTGAAACCGGAGACCAGAATCATATCTTTCTTGCGATCGACAATGCGCATGTAGCCGTCCGGCTGGATCAGCGCGATGTCACCGGTCTTCAGCCAGCCGTCGCTGTCGAGCATTTCATCGGTGGCTTCCTGACGCTGCCAGTAGCCTTTCATCACTTGCGGGCCCTTGACGCACAGTTCGCCGATTTCACCTAGCGGCTGCTCGACACCGGCATCGTCGATGACTTTGCACAGGGTCGACGGCACTGGAATGCCGATGGTGCCGATCTGGATGTGCTGGATCGGGTTGACCGTGGCCACCGGACTGGTTTCGGTCATGCCGTAACCTTCGCAGATGGCGCAACCGGTCACGTCTTTCCAGCGTTCGGCAGCGGCCAGTTGCAGGGCCATGCCGCCGGACAAGGTGACCTTGAGCGCGGAGAAATCCAGCTTGCGGAAGCCTTCGTTGTTGCACAGCGCCACGAACAGTGTATTCAGGCCGACGAAACCGCTGAACTTCCACTTCGACAGTTCCTTGACCATCGCCGGCAGATCACGCGGGTTGCTGATCAGGATGTTGTGGTTGCCGATCAGCATCATCGCCATGCAATGAAAGGTGAACGCATAGATGTGGTACAGCGGCAGTGGCGTGATCAGGATCTCGCAACCTTCATTGAGGTTGGACCCCATCAGCGCCTTGCACTGCAGCATGTTGGCGACGAGGTTGCGGTGGGTCAGCATTGCGCCTTTGGCAACGCCCGTGGTGCCGCCAGTGTATTGCAGCACCGCGACGTCACCGCTGTCCGGGTTGGCTTCAGCCACAGGCTGACCCTGGCCCTTGCTCAGCACGTCGTTGAACTTGACGGCTTTTGGCAAGTGATAGGCCGGCACCATCTTCTTCACGTACTTGATGACGCTGTTGATCAGCAAGCGCTTGATCGGCGGCAGCAGGTCGGCGACTTCGGTGACGATGACGTGTTTGACGCCGGTTTTCGGCAACACGGCTTCGGCCAGGTGCGCCATGTTCGCCAGGCACACCAGCGCCTTGGCACCGGAGTCGTTGAATTGGTGTTCCATTTCCCGCGCGGTGTACAGCGGGTTGGTGTTGACCACGATCAGCCCGGCGCGTATCGCACCGAAGACAGCGACCGGGTACTGCAGAACGTTGGGCAGTTGCACGGCGATTCGATCACCGGGCTGCAAATCGGTATGCTGTTGCAGATACGCGGCAAATGCACCGGACAATTCGTACAACTCACCGTAGGTGATTGTCTTGCCCAGGTTGCTGAAAGCCGGTTTGTTGGCGAAGCGTTGGCAGGATTGCTTCAACACTGCCTGAATGTTCGGATACTCGTCTGGATTGATCTCGGCAGCAATGCCAGCCGGGTATTTATCCTTCCAAAAGTCTTCGATCATGGAAGCCCACTCCTCAGCAACGCGAATTCTTCACCGCATTTGATGCGATTATTATTGGTGTGTGTTTTGTATTGGTGAATCTGGCTTTTACAGAGGCCGAGAAGTCACAAAGCGCGCCGAGAGTAGCAGCTTTGCCGAGGGTCGCCTAGAGCCAAAAGCGGCCCCTACAGTCACATTGATGACTCAAGACTATCTAGCAGTCATTTTAGAGCAAAAATCCTATATTACCTTGGAAACCCCGGTTTTCCGGGTCGTCCAAGCAAAAGATCGCAGCCTTCGGCAGCTCCTACAGGGAACACATTCCAATGTAGGAGCTGCCGAAGGCTGCGATCTTTTCGCTTCTGATCTTCAGGCGATGTCGCGCAACTCACGCCGCAGAATTTTCCCTACAGGCGTCATCGGCAACGACTCACGCAACACTATGTGTTTCGGCACCTTGTACGCCGTGAAATTCTCTTTGCAGTAAGCCTTCAGCTCTTCAAGACTGACCCCGCTTTCCCGCGCCACCACAAACAGCTTCACCGCCTCCCCCGAACGCTCGTCCGGCACGCCGATCACCGCACAGTTGGCGACTTTCGGGTGGGCCATCACCACGTCCTCGATCTCGTTGGGGTACACGTTGAAACCGGAGACGATGATCATGTCCTTCTTGCGATCGACGATGCGCACAAAGCCGTCCGGTTCGATCACCGCGATGTCGCCGGACTTGAACCAGCCCTCGGCATCCAGCACTTCGGCGGTGGCTTCGGGTTTGTGCCAGTAGCCTTTCATGATCTGCGGGCCCTTGATGCACAACTCGCCCCGCTCGCCCAGCGGCTGCTCGACGCCGTCATCGTTGATGACTTTCAACAGCGTGCCCGGCACGGGCAAGCCAACCGTGCCCAGACGCGACTGGTCGCCGTACGGGTTGGTGCAGGCAACCGGCGATGTTTCGGTCAGACCATAGCCTTCGGTGATACGGCAACCGGTGATCTGCTCCCAGCGTTCGGCCGTGGCTTTCACCAGCGCAGTGCCGCCGGAATTGGTCAGTTTCAGGCTGGAGAAATCCAGGGTCTTGAAATCCGGGTGCTCCATCAGCGCGACAAACAGTGTGTTCAAACCCAGTAATGCGGAGAAGCGCCAGTTCTTCAGCTCCTTGATGAACCCGGCAATGTCTCGCGGATTGGTGATCAGCACGTTGTGGTTGCCGGAAACCATCATGCACATGCAGTTCGCGGTGAAGGCATAGATGTGGTACAGCGGCAGTGGCGCGACCATCACTTCCTGGCCTTCACGCAGCAATGGCTGGCCATCAGGCCCCAGTTGCGCGAGACAGGCGCGCACTTGCTGCATGTTCGCCACGAGATTGCCATGCGTGAGCATCGCGCCCTTGGCCAGCCCGGTGGTGCCGCCGGTGTATTGCAGCACGGCGATGTCGTCGAGACCGACTTTCAATGGCTTGATGCCCTGCCCCCGACCCAGACGCAACGCGCTTTTGAAAGAGACCGCCTGCGGCAGCGAATACGCCGGCACCATCTTCTTCACCTTGCTGACGACGGTGTTGACCAGCCAGCCTTTGGCGGTAGGCATCAGGTCGCCCATCTTCGCTTCGATCAGGTATTGAATATCGGTGTCGGCCAGCACTTCCTGGACTTTCTGGCCGAACATGTTCAGGTACACCAGCGCCCGTGCGCCGGAGTCCTTGAACTGATGGCGCATCTCCCGCGCGGTGTAGAGCGGGTTGGTGTTGACCACGATCAGCCCGGCGCGCAAGGCGCCGAACACGGCAATCGGGTAATGCAGGATGTTGGGCATCTGCACCGCGATGCGATCCCCCGGCACCAGATCGGTATGTGCTTGCAGATAACCGGCGAAAGCGGCGCTCTGGCGTTCGAGTTCGGCGTAAGTCAGGGTCACGCCCATGTTGCTGAACGCCGGGCGATCCGCGAACTTCTTGCAGGAACGCTCGAACACCTCGATCACCGACTTGAACTCAGCCATGTCGATGTCCAGCGGTACGCCGGCCGGGCGTTTGTCATTCCAGAAATCAGGTTGCATTGTTCTTGTCCTCTTTACCTGAGCCGATCCGGGGCCGCGTTTCTGTCATTTCTCGTTCATCCCTTGAATACAGAAAGCAAAAAGCGGAGCTTCACGGACACTAGCAGTTATGGCCAATCAGGCAAATACGGCTAAAGCCGTCATTGATCGTGTGAATCTTCCTGCCGTGGCGTGGGCTGATCAGACGGCGGACGACAGATGCGCTATACACTGTTTCGACTATGAGCAAAGGAATCGCCATGATCCACGACACCCTATGGCTGGACGCGAGTGACCGCAGTCGCCTCTTCGTCAATCAGTGGTTGCCGGCCACTCCGCTGAAGGCCGTGATCCTGCTGGCCCACGGCATGGCCGAGCACAGCGCGCGATACCAGCGGCTGGCAGAGCGGTTCTGCGCCGAAGGTTATGGCGTGTACGCCCCGGACCTGCGTGGACATGGCAGAACTGCCGATAACGGCACCCTCGGGCATTTCGCTGACGATGACGGCTGGTGCAAAGTCGTCGGTGATCTGGCCAGCCTCAATCAATACATAGGCCAACAGCACCCCGGCGTGCCGATCATTCTGCTCGGGCACAGCATGGGCAGCTACCTCGCCCAAGGCTATATGTTGCACCACAGCGCCAGCCTGCACGGGGCGATTCTCAGTGGCTCGAACTTTCAACCGGTAGCGCTTTATGGCGCTGCGCGGCAGATCGCCCGCCTGGAAAAACTGCGCCAGGGTGGCAAGGGTCGCAGCGCGCTGATCGAGTGGTTGTCGTTCGGCTCGTTCAACAAAAAATTCAAACCGGTGCGTACGCCGTTTGACTGGCTAAGCCGCGATCCGGCCGAAGTCGACCAGTACGCTGCCGACCCGCTGTGCGGCTTTCGCTGCACCAATCAACTGTGGATCGACTTGCTCGGCGGCTTGCAGCAAATCAGCAAAGCGTCCACTCTCGCCCAGATAGCCCCGGGCCTGCCGCTGCTGGTGATTGGTGGTGAATGTGATCCGGTGAGCGAGGGCAAGCGTCTGACAGATCTGGCCAATGCCTTGCGCACCGCCGGCAGCCAGAACCTGCAACTGAAGATCTACCCGCAGGCGCGGCACGAATTGTTCAACGAAACCAATCGCGACGAAGTGATCACCGATGTGCTGGCCTGGATCGACCAGGCCCTGAGCCATCCGCGCCCTCAACGTAGCGAATAATTTTTTGTGGATTCATTTGATCCATCACAGGAATCAAGACCGATGACCCAAGTTACCAACATCCCTTACGAAGCCCTCGAAGTCGGCCAGACCGCCAGCTACAGCAAGACTGTCGAAGAGCGTGACATTCAGTTGTTCGCCGCGATGTCCGGCGACCACAACCCGGTGCACCTGGACGCCGAATTCGCCGCCGCCAGCATGTTCAAGGAACGCATCGCCCACGGCATGTTCAGCGGCGCGCTGATCAGTGCTGCGGTGGCTTGCGAACTGCCTGGGCCGGGCACTATTTATATCGGTCAGCAGATGAGCTTTCAGAAGCCGGTGAAGATTGGCGACACGCTGACGGTGCGTCTGGAAATTCTCGAGAAGCTGCCGAAATTTCGCGTGCGCATTGCCACTCGCGTGTTCAATCAGCGTGATGAGTTGGTGGTGGATGGCGAGGCGGAAATTCTTGCGCCACGCAAGCAGCAGACTGTGACGCTGCCGACGTTGCCGGCGATCAGTATTGGCTGATTGATAGCGCAAAACAAAAGTGGGAGCGAGCCTGCTCGCGAAGAGGTCGTGTCAGCAACATCATCGTTGCATGACACACCATATTCGCGAGCAGGCTCGCTCCCACAGTTTTTTCAGTGACGCTTACGAGCGTGCGCGAGCCTGGTTACGCAGGGCTTTCACCTGATCGTGATTGCGCTGTACGCCGTGATACTGGCGTTCAACCAGGTCACGAATACCCACCAGGTTGTGCTTGTTGATTTTCTCCATGGCTTCACGATAAGCCTTCAGCGCATGGTCTTCACCGCGCTCGGCTTCGTTCAGTACAGCCTCTTCGTCCTTGCCGGTGAACATGGCTTTGACGTCTACCCAACGGCGGTGCAGGTCACCGCTGACGCTGGTGGAAGTTTCCGGATCGCCGCCGAGTTTACGCACTTCAGCTTGCAGTTCAGCAGCGGCAGTGGCGCAATCGGCAGAGCGGGACACAAACAGGGTTTTCAGTTCTGGATGCTTGATGTCTTCAGCGCAAGTCTTGAACCCTTCCTGACCGTCCTTGCTGGTTTCAATCAGGTCATTGAGTACAGAGATGGCTTCTTTATTCATGTCGGTCATTTTTCAATTCCTTGCGATCGGTGGAAGATGCAAGGGATATTGCAGTGAGCGTGCCAGCTTTTTATTTTAGAATTATTCTTTATTTATCAATAACTTAAATATAAAGGAACTATCTGTATCCCGGTTATTTGCATGATCTGTCATTTGGCCTGCATGCAGAATGCCTGTATTTTCCAGTTTGAATTGAATCCAGACCGAAACTCGATGAATCCTGAAAAACTCGAACTGCTGATCACCCGCGAAATGCCCTTCGGCAAGTACAAGGGCCGGATCATTGCCGACCTGCCAAGCCCTTACCTGAACTGGTTCGCCCGCGAGGGATTTCCCCACGGTGAACTCGGGGGCTTGCTGGCATTGATGCAGGAAATCGACCACAACGGCTTGTCTGATCTGCTTGAACCGCTGCGCGCCAAACACGGCAAACCTGCTCCGCGCCACTGAAGCGCCCTCCTCTATAGAGTTCAGCCCGATCATGCCCGATAACACCCGCCGCGCCCGTGACGAAGCCTTCTGGCAGACGTTCGCCGATCGTTACGACGTTCATCCCGGCCCAGTGAACCTGGAAAACGGTTACTTCGGCCGCATGTCGCGCACGGTGATCGAGGAGTACCAGCGCAACATCGAACTGATCAACAACAGCAACTCGGTGTATGTGCGCCAACGCTTCGAACAACACGACAACCTCGACATTCGCGCGCAACTGGCCGAACTGATCGGTGTGCGCGCGCAAAGCGTCGCCTTTACCCGCAACGCCACCGAAGGCCTGCAATCGCTGATCCGCAACTACAACCGCTTGCAGCCGGGCGACCAGGTGCTGATCTGCGATCTTGAATACGACACGGTCAAGGGCGCCATGCGCTGGCTGGCACGGCAGCGCGGCGTAGAGGTGATCGAGATCAGCCACACGCACCCGGCCAGTTTCGACAGCCTGCTGGAGACGTATCGCGAGACATTCATCCGCCATCCGAAACTCAAGTTGATGGCGCTGACCCATGTCACCCATCGCACCGGCCTGGTGATGCCGGTGCAGGCAATCGCAACACTGGCCAAGGAACACGGCGTGGACATCATCCTTGACGGCGCCCACGCCCTCGGCCAGATGGAGTTCAATCTCGAAGCGCTGGGCATTACCTTCGCCGGCTACAACCTGCACAAATGGATTGGTGCACCGCTGACTCTCGGCTTTCTCTATATCGCCCCGCAACGTCTGGCCGATATCGATCCGGACATGGGCGAGATGCACTATCCAGCCAATGACATCCGTGCGCGTACGTCTTACAGCACGCCGAACATTCCAGCACTGATGACCTTGCCGCTGGTGTTCGAGGAGCACCGCTCCCTGGGCGGCGCCGCAGCCAAAGGTGCGCGGCTCAATTACCTGCGCAATCTGTGGGTCAGCGCCGTGCGGCACTTGCCGGGCATCGAAGTCATGACCCCGGACGATCCACGGTTGTATTGCGGGATCACGTCAATGCGTTTCACCCGCCACGACAATCAACAGGCGATGGCAGAACGTTTGCTCAACGACTACAACCTGTTCACCGTAGTGCGCAACGGTGCAGCGTGCGGCCCATGCATCCGCATCACGCCGGGACTGACGACCACAGCCGACGACATGCAGTTGCTGACCCGTGCGCTCAACGCACTGCGCTGAGCCGCTTATACGGTGTATTTGTCGAAATCCTCGGGTTTGATCTGCGACGACGCCGCAAAAGTATCGATGCCGATGGTGAGGTGGCCGAAGAACCCATCATCGTAAGAATCGCGACCAATGGGCCAGACAGTCAGTGTCGATGCTTCACCGTTCATGCGGGCATACAGGTCGTCCTCGGCGTTGTTGCGTGGCAACGAAGCACGGCCGCGATAGGCTTTGGCATTGAGCACCGAGCGAGAGACGACCTCGGGAAAGTACAGCTGACCGACCCAGGCCACATTGCGCTCTTCCAGGTATTCGCTACCGGCCGCGATGCGCACCGCGACATGAATGTGCAGCGCACGACCGGCATAGAACCCCGGATAAATCGTGGTAAATCGCGCCTGCCCTCGATGGTCACAGAACTGACTGCCGCGCAGATAAGTGTCATCGTCGGTGCGCGGGATCGAACCGATTGTTTCGGCATCGGCTTCCAGATCCGGATTGATCCGACTCCAACCCGAATAAGCGCCTCGCGCGTTGCAGTGCCAGATGTCCACCAGGGCGCCACTCACCGGCTCACCCGTCATGGCATCGACAATGGTCAGGCGCAGGACCAGCGGCAAGCCTTCGGCTCCTTCGCTGATGTTGCGACGCAACAGTTTTGGATTGCGAAAATACGGCCCGGGAATTTGCTCGGGGGCCAGTTGGTACACCGATTGAGTTGAGGGTGAAGCGGGATCTCGATCCATGACACATGCTCTCTTCCATAAGAAGAGCGCAGATTAGCGGCGAGGAAAAGTCAGCGTGCGGTAACTATGTATCGAGCAATGTATCCGCAACTTTTTCAGGGCAAAAAAAAACGGTGCACCGACCAAGCGCACCGTAAAGCCGTAGAACACACAACGAAGTGTCGGATAAAAATCAGTCCAGCAGCGCCAACGCCTCGGCGGTGCATTCCTGAATGCGGGCCCAATCGCCGTTCTTGATCCACTCCGGATCCAGCATCCAGCTACCGCCCACGCACATGACGTTTTTCAGCGCCATGTAGCTTTTGATATTGGCCGGGCCAACGCCACCGGTCGGGCAGAATTTAACTTCGCCGAACGGGCCGCCGAGGGCCTTGATGGCCGCGACGCCGCCGCTGACTTCAGCCGGGAACAGCTTGAAGCGGCGATAGCCAAGACCGTAGCCTTCCATGATGCCGGAGGCGTTGCTGATACCCGGCAACAGCGGAATCGGGCTGTCGACGCTGGCTTCGAGCAGGTCACGGGTGATGCCAGGGGTAACGATGAATTGCGAACCCGCCGCTTCGGCCGCTGCGAGCATGTTGCGATCGAGCACGGTGCCGGCACCGGTCATCAGTTCCGGGCGCTGGTGGCGCAGGATCTGGATCGCCTTGAGGCCGAATTGCGAACGCAGAGTCACTTCCAGTGCAGTCAGGCCACCGGCGGCCAGGGCGTCGGCCAGTGGCAGCACGTCCTGTTCGCGAGCGATGGTGATCACCGGCAGGATCCGCGCCTTGGCACAGAGGCTGTCGATCAGGGCAACTTTGTCCGCCATGGAAACGGTCGGGGATGGGGTTGTCATAGCGGCTGTTCCTTGGCTCATGGGCACCAGTAAATCTCTAACGTGGGTTGCAGAAACGCGCGAACCGGCATGGCAGCGACGTCGTCGGACGCCAGCGCGGCATTCAGGGTGGTCAGTTTCGATTGACCGGAAATCGACAGAATCTTGTGCTTGGCCGAAGCCAGTAGCGCACGGCTTATGGTCAGGCGCTGACGCGGCACGCTCGGTGCCAGCATCGGCCAGCAACGGCGCGTGCCGTCGGCTTGCAGCGCTTCAGCGAGGTTCGGGCTGTCAGGGAACAGCGAAGCGGTGTGACCGTCGTCGCCCATGCCCAGCACCAGTACGTCAATCGCTGGCAATTCCGCGAGCAAGCGGTCGGCGTTTTCCGCTGCCTGTTCCACATTCGCCGCAGCGCTGTAGAGGCTGAGGAACTGTGCCTTGGCTGCCGGACCTTTGAGCAGATACTGCTTGAGCAAACCGGCATTGCTGTCAGCGTGTTCGACCGGTACCCAGCGCTCATCGGCGAGGGTCACGACGACCTTCGACCAGTCCAGTTCCTGTTTGGCCAAGTGCTGGAAAAACGCCACCGGGCTGCGCCCGCCGGACACCACCAGCACTGCGTTGCCGCGTGCCGCAAGGGCATCGCCGAGCTGCTTGGCAACGTTCAGCGCCAGACCTTCGGCCAACAGCACCGGGCTCTTGAATTCGTGAGCGTTCACGCCCGCGGGCAGTTTCACATCAGATATCGCCATACCACGACCTCCCGTCCCGCGTGATCAATGCAATGGAGCTCATCGGCCCCCACGACCCGGCCGCATAAGGCTTGGGCGCGTCACCGGATTTTTTCCACCCGGCGATCAGCTGGTCACACCACTTCCACGCGGCTTCGATTTCATCTTTACGGACAAACAGGTTCTGATTGCCGTTCATCACTTCCAGCAACAACCGCTCGTAGGCATCGGGGATCCGCGCGCTACGCCAGGTGTCGGAGAAATTCAGTTGCAGTGGGCCGCTGCGCAGTTGCATGCCTTTGTCCAGGCCCTGCTCTTTGGTCATCACGCGCAAGGAAATGCCTTCGTCCGGTTGCAGGCGGATGATCAGTTTGTTGCTGATCTGCAGGCGCTGCTCGGGGGCGAAGATGTAGTGAGACGGTTCCTTGAAGTGGATGACGATCTGCGACAGTTTCTGCGGCATACGCTTGCCGGTGCGCAGGTAGAACGGCACACCGGCCCAACGCCAGTTGCGGATGTCGGCACGCAGGGCGACGAAGGTTTCGGTGTCGCTCTGGGTGTTGGAGTTCGGTTCTTCGAGGTAGCCCGGTACGGATTTGCCTTCGCTGTGGCCAGCGATGTATTGACCGCGCACCACTTGGGTGGTCAGACCTTCCGGGCTGATCGGCGCCAGGGCCTTGAGCACTTTTACTTTTTCGTCACGGATGCTGTCGGCGGACAGGTCAGCCGGCGGGTCCATGGCGATCAGGCAGAGCAGTTGCAGCAGGTGATTCTGAATCATGTCGCGCAGCTGGCCGGCCTTGTCGAAGTAGCCCCAACGGCCTTCGATGCCGACCTTCTCGGCCACGGTGATTTCCACGTGGGAGATGTAATTCTGGTTCCACTGGGTTTCGAACAGGCTGTTGGCGAAACGCAGGGCGATCAGGTTTTGAACGGTCTCTTTGCCCAGGTAGTGGTCGATGCGATAGGTGCGGTTCTCCGGGAAGAACTGCGCCACGGCATCATTCACTTTGCGCGAGGATTCGAGATCGGAGCCGATCGGTTTTTCCAGCACTACGCGGGTGTTTTCCGCCAGACCGACTTTCGCCAGGTTCTCGCAGATCGCGCCGTATACCGCCGCCGGAGTGGCGAAGTAAGCAATCATGCGTTGCGCGCTGCCGGCCATTTCGGCGAGTGCGACGTAATCATCAGCCTTGAGGAAGTCGACGTGCAGGTAAGTCAGGCGAGCGAGAAAGCGCTCGGCAACGGCTTCGTTCAGTTCTTTGCCGACGTAGCGGCGCAGTTCGGCGGCGATGAACGCCATGTGCTCTTGCTCGGAACCCGCTTCACGGGCCAACGCGATGATGCGCGTGTCCTCGTGCAACAGGTCGGCGCCGTCAAGGTGATAAAGGGCAGGAAACAACTTGCGCAGGGCGAGATCGCCAAGAGCGCCGAACAAGGCAAAGGTGCACGGTTCAACCGTAATCGAAGGCATGATGTTTGTTCTTTTATCAAGTTAAGCTACAAATACCTTTTTTCAAGGCATCACTCAAGGGAAAATGTAGTAATAACCACAACATTTTCGCAAAATACAGATTCCGAGTGGTGGTCGGTCGGAGCCATCAGTAGGATAGGCCACCGTTACCGGCCATATCAAAGGCCCAATTTGCATAGCCCGGCGCACTTTGCGCAGGTGAATTAGGAATTCCATATGGACCGCGTGCGAAATTTACTGGAACAGATCCAGAGTCGCCTTGAAGACCTGAACAAGGCCGAACGCAAAGTCGCCGAAGTGATCCTGCTCAACCCGCAGCAGGCCACCCGTTTCAGCATCGCCGCCCTCGCCCAGGCAGCCTCGGTGAGCGAACCGACGGTCAACCGTTTCTGCCGTTCGTTCGGCGTCAGCGGCTACCCCGAACTCAAGCTGCAACTGGCCCAGAGCCTGGCCAGCGGCGCGGCGTATGTCAGCCGCGCGGTCGAGGCCGATGACAATCCCGAAGCCTACACACAGAAGATTTTCGGCAGCGCCATCGCTTCGCTCGACAGCGCCTGCCAGGCACTCGACCCGAACCTGATCAGCCGCGCCGTCGACCTGTTGATTCAGGCCCGACAGATCCACTTCTTCGGCCTCGGTGCGTCAGCTCCAGTGGCTCTCGACGCGCAGCACAAGTTCTTCCGTTTCAACTTGGCGGTGACGGCGCATGCCGATGTGCTGATGCAGCGAATGATTGCTTCGGTGGCACACACCGGCGAGTTGTTCGTGATCATTTCCTACACCGGCCGCACCCGTGAGCTGGTGGAAGTGGCGCGCATTGCTCGGGAGAACGGTGCTTCGGTGCTCGGCCTGACGGCGGAGAATTCGCCGTTGGCCAAGGCGAGTACCTTGAGCCTGAACATTCCGCTGCCGGAAGACACCGACATCTATATGCCGATGACTTCGCGGATCATTCAGTTGACGGTGCTGGATGTGCTGGCGACGGGGATGACGCTGCGTCGCGGGGTGGATTTCCAGCCGCATTTGCGCAAGATCAAAGAGAGCTTGAATGCGAGCAGGTATCCGGTGGGGGATGAGTTCAACTGATCCAAAATCTCGGCTGACTGATCCACCCTCTTCGCGAGCAGGCTCGCTCCCACATTTGGAATGCATTTCCCTGTGGGAGCGAGCCTGCTCGCGAAGAGGCCAGCCGATTCACCGCATGGCTTCGGATCAGGCCGCAGCCCACGCCTGCAAACTCAAATGCGCCTTCTCCCCCGGCGCCAGATGCAGGCTATCGGTCCCACCCGCCGCTGCCTCAACACAGACAAACTCCGTGACCTCATCCCAGCTCACGCCCAACAACGGCCGCGACCCGGGATGCCACACCACCGTATCGCCACTGTCGCCAGTATCAATGCACAACTCGCGCTGCCAGGCGTGATCCTTGAGCTGCAATTCGCCGTCATGCTGGAACACCCGCTGACAGCCGCCATCGACCCGCAACTCACCTTCCTGCTGGCAAGCCTGGCGGTTCAATTGGTCATAACCCTGCGCGCCTTCGAGGCCAGACAGCGCTATCTCACCAACATCGCCAATACGCCAGTAAGCGTGCAAAGCCTGGCTCAACTGGCAAGGCATGTCGTCCTGATGCTCGGTGCTCAGACGTAATTCCATGCGCTCACCGAGGTGAGCGTGCAGGTCGACCTGCCAGTCGCATAACTGCAATTGCCAGTGCAGTCGCACGCCATCCTCGGCGCTGCTGCTGTCGAGCAGTTTCCAGTCCAGCAATCGTGCCCAACCATGGGACGGCCAGGCATTTTCGCTCGGATGGCGGCCATACCACGGCCAGCAGACCGGCACACCACCACGAATGGCCCCAACATGCGGCCACTTCGCCGCACACCACAACCACGGTTTTTGCCCGCGCGGCTGAAAGTGCAGCAACTGCGCGCCCTGACGACTGAACACCGCCTGACACAGCGGATGATCGATCACCAACACGTCGCGCATCTGATATCGCTCCCAGGCGAACACCGGTTGTTCACGCAGGGATTTGAAAAAGCGTTGTAGCGGATGCTCATGCATTGGCCACGATCCTGAAAATCATTGGGGTACTCAATTACCTTTGTGCCCAGTGAGAGTGAACACTGTGGCGAGGGGATTTATCCCCGATGGGGCGCGGAGCGGCCCTGAACCAATTGCATACGGTATGTCAGGGTGAAAACGGTTGCAGGTCTGGGGTCGCTTCGCAACCCATCGGGGATAAATCCCCTCGCCACAGGTATATCACCGGACGGCTATCGCAAAAAAAAGCGGACAGCCTTGGCTGTCCGCAAATATGCGCACATAGAGAGGAGCTTACCGCAGACGCGTTAGAACACGGTCTGAATTTTCAGACCGGCGACCAAAGCGTTGTCCACGGCATCCACACCGCCCGGATGGGTGATGTATTGCAGGTTAGGACGTACGGTCAGCCAGTTGGTGACATGGATGCCGTAGTTGAGCTCGTAGTTGTATTCGGTTTCACGAATCGGCGAGAACACCGGATTGTCGTAGTCCGAAACACCGTTAGACACGTTGAGCAGCTCGGCGTTTTTCTTCACGTCATCGTTGACGTGGATACGGGCGGCGCCGATACCGATGTCATCCTTCGGACGGGCGTCGAACGGGCCTTTGTAGACAAACATCACCGACTGGTAGTTGTCGATGAAGTTGGTGTCCTTGTCGTGGAACGTGGCGTTCGCCGCGATATTCAGACCGCGCGAGGCGTCACCGTTGTGGCTGGTGAGTTGCTGTTGCGCGACGAACCAGTAGCCGCTTTTGCTGCTGTGGGTCTTGTAGGCGTTGCCAGTAGTGGCAGCGTCGAAACCATTGATGTCTTCACGAACATCATCAGCATCCGCCGTGCTCTTGTAGTAACCGACGCGGTATTCGCCCGGCAGGCTGTTGACCTTCGGCGACCAGACCAGCTCGACCGGCAACACGGTGCCTTTGGTGCCGCTGCCGCTGAGTTTGAAGCCGTTGCCGTGTTCCAGCTGCGACGGGTTCTGGTTGTACGCGCCGATCTGCGCGTAGAGCTCGTCGTTGATGTTGTACTTCACGCGGATCGCGGCCTGGCTGACGGGCCAGTTGTACCAGATGTTGGTTGCCCAGTTACCCACTTGGGAGCCGCAAAACGCCAGGTTCTGGAATTCGCACGGGAAGGTGTTGAAGTCTTCGCCTTCACCGAAATAACCGGCCTTGACGTCGAGTTTGTTGTCGAAGAACTGGTGCTGAATCCACAACTGGGTCAGACGTACCATGTGGCCACGGCCGTAAACTTCCTGAGACGAACTCAAGGTACCGGCACGCGGATCGCCCACGCGGTCGTTGGAGATGTTTTGACCGTTACGGTTGGTCAGTTGGATCTTGGCCTGGGTGTTGTCCCAGCCCCACAGCTTTTGCAGATCAAGTGCCACGCCCAGACCGAACTGGTCGCTGTAGCGGCCGGTCTTGTCGTCGTTGTAGCCGCCGTTCAGGTTGGCGCCCATTTCACCGACGTAGTCCGCCTTGATGTCGATACCCTGCTCGATCAGCTTGGTCCGCTCGCCACCCCAGTCGCCGGTCATCCATTTCGAATCGGAACTGAAGGCATCCGCTGCCATCGCATTGCCGGCCAGCACCAATGCCGCCGCAGCTGACACTTGGCAGATCAACCGGGCATTGACGTGTTTCTTTTTCATCCCTACATCCTCGTCTTTATTGTTATTAACTGTTTTTATCTAACGCGGTTTACATAAAGTGCAGCATCGAACCCTGTGGCGAGGGGATTTATCCCCGATGTTCTGCGCAGCAGACCCGGCTTCTGGGGCCGCTTCGCGACCCATCGGGGATAAATCCCCTCACCACAAAAGTTTGCTCACACATGTTGATATTCAGCGGCCTTTGAACTGGGCAACGTTCGCAGACCGCGCATCGGTCTGCGGTTGGCCGGCAACACCCAACCGCTCGCCAGTCTTGGCATCGAACAACAAAACTTTCGACGGATCGAATTGCAGCGTCAGGCTCTCGCCCACCTGCGGTGCCACGTCCGGTGCCAGACGGCAGCAGACCTTGGTGTCGTTGAGGTTGACGAACACCAGAGTGTCCGGACCGGTCGGTTCAGTGACCTGCACTTCAGCGCGAATGCTCGGCAGGCCATTGCCCTCGCCGTTCGCCAGTACGATCTGTTCCGGGCGCAGGCCGAGGATCACTTCGCGATCTTCGAGACCGGCGTCCTGCATACCCATTGGCAACTCGCAACGCGCCTGGCCGCTGTCGAGCAGCGCCAGCAGACGACCGTCCTTGCGTTGCAGCCGCAACGGGATGAAGTTCATCGGCGGCGAACCAATGAAACTCGCCACGAACAGGTTGGCCGGGTCGTTGTAGATCTCTTTTGGCGTACCGAACTGCTGAATGATGCCGTCCTTCATCACCGCCACTTTGTCGCCCAGGGTCATCGCTTCGATCTGGTCGTGGGTCACGTAGACCGTGGTGGTTTTCAGGCGCTGGTGCATCAGTTTCATTTCGGTGCGCATCTCGACGCGCAGCTTGGCATCGAGGTTGGACAGCGGTTCGTCGAACAGATAGATCTTCGGCCGACGCGCCAACGCACGGCCCATCGCCACACGCTGTTGCTGACCACCGGAGAGCTGGCCCGGCTTGCGGTTGAGCAGGTGTTCGATCTGCAACAGCTTGGCCACGCGGGCGACTTCTTCGTCGATCGCCGACTGCGGCATCTTGCGAATCTTCAGACCGAACTCGATGTTCTCGCGCACGCTCATGGTCGGGTACAGCGCGTAGGACTGGAACACCATGGCGATGTCGCGATCCTTGGGGCTCATGCCGCTGACGTCCTGGTCGCCGATCATGATCGCGCCGCCGGTGATGGTTTCCAGGCCGGCGATGCAGTTCATCAGGGTCGACTTGCCGCAGCCCGACGGGCCGACGAGGATCAGGAACTCACCGTCCTTGATCGACAGTTCGATGTTCTTCAGGGTGTCCGGCAGGCCGGCACCATAGGTCTTGTTTACGTTGCGAAGTTCGAGCGTAGCCATGATTACCCCTTGACTGCGCCGGCCGTCAGCCCGCGCACGAAATACTTGCCTGCGACCACATAGACCAGCAGGGTCGGCAGGCCGGCGATCATCGCCGCTGCCATGTCCACGTTGTATTCCTTGGCGCCGGTGCTGGTGTTGACCAGGTTGTTCAGCGCCACCGTAATCGGCTGCGAATCACCGCTGGAGAACACCACACCGAACAGGAAGTCGTTCCAGATCTGAGTGAACTGCCAGATCAGGCAGACCATGATGATCGGCGTCGACATCGGCAGGATGATCCGCCGGAAAATGGTGAAGAAACCCGCGCCATCCAGACGTGCGGCTTTCACCAGCGCATCGGGAATGCTCACGTAGTAGTTACGGAAGAACAGCGTGGTGAACGCCAGACCGTAAACCACATGGATGAACACCAGGCCGGCGGTGGTGCTCGCCAGGCCCATTTTGCCGAGGGTGAACGAGGCCGGCAGCAGTACGGTCTGGAATGGCAGGAAGCAGCCAAACAACAGCAAACCGAAGAACAGCTGCGAACCACGGAAGCGCCAGAACGACAGCACATACCCGTTCAACGCACCGATGGCGGTGGAGATGATCACGGCCGGGACGGTGATCTTGATCGAGTTCCAGAAGTAGCCATCAACCGTGGCCCAGGCCTTGACCCAGCCGATGCCGCTGACCACGGTCGGCCAGCTCAGCAGGTTGCCGGTGCTGATGTCTTCCGGGGTCTTGAAGCTGGTCAGCAACATGACCACCAGCGGCACCAGATAAAGGAACACGGCGAAGATCAGCACCGCGTAAATCGCGATGCGACTCAGGCTGATCGCAGGTTTGGCAGCGAGACTAGTCATTGCGCTTGGTCCTCAGCTCGGAATACAGGTAAGGCACGATGATCGCGAGAATCGCACCGAGCATCAGAATCGCACTGGCCGAGCCCATGCCCATCTGGCCGCGACTGAACGTGAACGAGTACATGAACATCGCCGGCAGATCAGAGGAATAACCCGGGCCACCGGCAGTCATCGCGGCAACCAGGTCGAAGCTCTTGATCGCGATGTGCGCCAGAATCATTACCGCACTGAAGAACACCGGACGCAGACTTGGCAGCACCACTTTCCAGTAGATCGTCGGCATGCTCGCGCCGTCGATCTGCGCGGCACGGATGATCGACTGATCAACCCCACGCAGGCCGGCGAGGAACATCGCCATGATGAAGCCCGAGGCTTGCCAGACAGCGGCGATCACCAGGCAATAGACCACGCGATCGGGGTCGATCAGCCAGTCGAGACGGAAGCCTTCCCAGCCCCAGTCACGCAACAATTTGTCCAGGCCCATGCCCGGGTTGAGCAGCCATTTCCACGCGGTACCGGTGACGATCATCGAGAGCGCCATCGGATACAGGTAAATGGTGCGGATGAAACCTTCGCGGCGGATACGCTGGTCGAGGAACACCGCCAGCAGCACGCCGATCACCAGGGTGATGCCGATGAACATCCCGCCGAACAGGGCGAGGTTCTTGCTCGCGACCCACCAGCGATCGTTGTCGAACAGCCGCTGATACTGCGCCAGGCCGGCCCACTTGTAGTTGGGCAGGAACGTCGAAGTGGTGAACGACAGAATGAACGTCCACAGGATGTAGCCATAGAAGCCCACCAGCACGATGAACATGCTCGGCGCCAGCACCAGTTTTGGCAGCCAGCGTTGCAATGCATCGAACGGCGAGGCCTTGCTGAACACAGCAACAGAACTCATGGGGGAATCCAGTACAGGGGATTAGGGTTGCATTTGTGTTCCCTGTGGGAGCCCGCCTATGGTGAGGGGATTTATCCCCTCACCACACAGGCTCACTCCTACAGGGGCCAAGCATTACTTGGCCGACTGAATCGCCGCGCCGAGTTTCTTGGCCGCATCGGCCGGGTCGGCTTTCGGGTCGTTGATGTAGTTGGTCACTACGTCAAAGAACGCGCCCTGCACCGCCAGCGTGGTCGCCATGTTGTGCGCCATGCTCGGTTGCAAACCACCGGACTTGGCGTCTGCCAGGAAGTCCTTGGCAGCCGTCTGCGCGCAGGAGTCGAAACCGAGTTTCTCCATGTCGTTCAACATGTCGATACGAACCGGGATCGAGCCTTTGTTGATGCTGAAGACCTTCTGGAAGTTTTCACCCAGCACGACTTTGGCAATGTCCTTCTGACCCGCGGCTGTGCCGGCGTCTTTCTGCTTGAACACAGCGAGGGAGTCGATGTTGTAGGTGAACGCCTTGTCGGTGCCCGGGAAAGCTACGCACTGGTAATCCTTGCCGGCGATTTTCTTCGCGGCAGTCCATTCGGACTTGGCCCAGTCACCCATGATCTGCATGCCGGCCTTGCCGTTGATGACTTTGGCCGCCTCCAGGTTCCAGTCCTGACCTTTGCCGTCAGCGTCCATGTAGGTCGCGACTTTCTTCAGCTCGGTCAGGGCCTTGACCATTTCCGGGCCGGTCAGCGCTTTGTTGTCCAGATCGACCAGGGCTTTCTTGTAGCCATCAACACCCATGACCGACAGCACAACGGCTTCGAACACGGTGCTGTCCTGCCATGGCTGACCGCCGTGGGCCAACGGAATGAAGCCCGCAGCCTTGAGCTTGTCGCCAGCGGCGTAGAATTCTTCGAGGGTGGTTGGCGCTTTTTCGATGCCGGCTTTCTTGAAGACTTCCGGGTTGATCCACAGCCAGTTCACGCGGTGAATGTTCACCGGCACGGCCACGTAATCACCGTCGTACTTCACGGTGTCGGAGACTTTCTTGTCGAGCAGGCTGTCCCACTTCTCTGCTTTGGCGACGTCTTTCAGAACGTCGGTGTCGAGCAGACCGGTCGACGCCCATTCCTGGATGTCCGGGCCTTTGATCTGGGCAACACCCGGCGGGTTGCCGGCTACGGCACGGCTTTTCAGCACGGTCATGGCAGTTGCACCGCCACCACCGGCGACAGCGCCGTCTTTCCAGGTGAAACCGTCTTTTTCGACTTGAGCCTTGAGCACATCAACGGCAGCTTTTTCGCCACCGGACGTCCACCAGTGCACGACTTCGACCGAACCTTTGGATTCGGCAGCGGAAACACTGAGAGGCAGAATTGCGAGCGGGAACAGGGAGGCGACAGAAATGACAGTAGCGAGGCGAGAAATCGCATTCATCTGAGATGTACCTTTCTTGTTGTTATGCATTGCAAGTCTGGTGCTTGCGCTGCACAGGAGTTTAAACAGGACGTTTGCCTTCGCAGGTAACGAAGGGACGCGCGAATGTCACCACATGGTTACACATGCTGGTCACATGGCAGCGCTCTGGGACAACTGCGCCAAGGCAGAAGCCATGCTCGGTGCCAAGGGAAGACGAGGAATCAGCACCGCTTGCCAAGCGTGATAGAGATCGGGTTTACCCGCCCAGATATCGGTACTTGGGCGATTCTGCGGATCGAGTTCGTGGTGCCAGCTGCCATCGCAGCGGTCGATGAAATTCATTTCGCAAAACTCCCAGAACAGCCGGTACCAGGTTTCGTATTGCTGATCGCCAGTACGCTTGAGCAACGCGCTGGCAGCGGCGCTGGCTTCGGCGTGAGTCCAGTGCAAGCGATGGCGGACCACGGCTTTGTTGTCCCAGTCGAGGGTGTAGACAATGCCAGGCGCGCCGTCGACGTCCCAGCCATGACGGCAGTTGTTGTCGAAAAGCTTTTGCGCGTCGGTCGCCAGCCAACCCGGCGTAAGCATGCCGGCCTGGACCCGCGCGGCTTCGAGGTGCAGCAACAGCCGCGCCCACTCGAAACCATGGCCCGGCGTGGTGCCGTAAGGGCGGAAACCGTCGGCTGGATTGTCCTGGTTGTATTCACGCAGTGGCTGCCAGTTGCGATCGAAGTGTTCGATGACCAGGTAATCATTGGCGGCAGCGTGACCGTGGATCACCCGCTCGACGATGCGTTGCGCGCGCACCAGCCAGCGCGGGTCTTCAGTGACATCTGCCAGCGCGAGGAAGGCTTCGGTGGCGTGCATGTTGCTGTTGGCGCCGCGATAGGCTTCTTCTTCGCTCCAGTCGCGGTTGAAGAATTCGCGCATGGCGCCCTCTTCTTCGCTCCAGAAATACGTGTCGATGATGTCGATCGCGTCATCCAGCAAAGCCTGGGCGCCGGGACGTTGCGCGACAACGGCAGAACTCGCCGCCAGTGCAACGAACGCGTGCAGATAGGCGTTCTTGCCGGTGTTGCCGTCGCGATGTTCGGCCACCGCAAACCAGCCACCGTGCAAGGCATCCCGCAACGGCCCGCGCAGGGCGGCGATACCGTGATCGATCAGCTCGGCAAACCCCGGCAGGCCCTGAATATGGGCCATGGCGAAGCTGTGGGTCATGCGCGCGGTGTTCATGGTTTCGGCCTGCGCGCTCGCTGGCAACTGGCCGCGTTCGTCGAGGTTGCCGAAGCCTTGAGGCAGTTTTGAAGCCTTGGCGAAATCCAGCAGACGCAGGCCTTCGGCGGCGAGCCATTGCTGGTGGGCAGGGGCGTTCAGCCAACTGCTGAAGCCTGGGTTGAAGAGATCCATGGGTGGCCTTTTTTGTTGTTATGACTGCGGGGAGTCTAAACAACGGGCCGCGATGGGCTTGTAACGAAGGGGACGGGTTTTGTCACGAGTCAGTGACATTTAAAAGCAAAGTCTTTTGATTTTCAGTCCATCGAACGGGGTAGTTGCAACGTGACCCGCAACCCACCCTCACGCAAATTCTGCAACGTCACCTCACCGCCATGGCTATGAGCAATGTTGCGCGCAATCCCGAGGCCGAGCCCATACCCCTGCTGTTGCCCCGCCAACCTGAAGTGCGGTTCAAACACCTGCTCCAACCGCTGCTCCGGCACGCCCGGCCCTTCATCGTCGACATGCAGAACAAACGCACTCTCATCGTCATCGATGTGCAGATGTGCGTTCTGCCCGTACTTCAAGGCGTTGTCGATCAGGTTGCCGATGCAACGCTTCAACGCCAAAGGCTTGCCCGAATACGCCGCCAGTGCCCGCCCGTGCTGAGTCACGCGGCCATTGCCGTTCGGCGCCAGATAAGGCTCCACCAGACAATCGAGCACATGGTTGAGGTCAACCGGTTCGATGTTCTCGTGGATGTCAGTGTCTTTCACGCATTGCAGCGCGCCTTTGACCAGCAACTCCAGTTCGTCCAGATCGCGGCCGAACTTGGCTTGCAGTTGTTCGTCTTCCAGCAGTTCGACGCGCAGGCGCAATCGAGTGATCGGCGTGCGCAGGTCATGGGAAATCGCGCTGAACAACTGGCTGCGTTCGGTCAGGTAACGGCTGATGCGCTCGCGCATGGTGTTGAACGCACGGCCCACTTCGACCACTTCACTGCCGCCGCCCTCGGCCACCGGCTCGACGTCGGCCCCCAGCGACAGATCCCGCGCCGCGCGGGCCAGGCGCTTGAGCGGTCGGCTCTGCCAATGCACCAGCAAGCCGATAAACAGCAGCAGAAAACCGCTGGTGAGGACGATAAACCACACCTGCTGCGACGGCAGGCCCTGCTCTTCAAGGCTGGTGTAGGGCTCGGGCAACAGCGAGGCGATGTACAGCCATTCGCCCGGCGCCATCTGAATCTGCGTGACCAGCACCGGTGGATTCACCGGCTCAAGAGTGAGCGCATAGTGCGCCCAGGAACGCGGCAGCTCATCGAGCTTCAGGCCGGCGTTGAAGATCCGCAGGTCCTCCGGACTGACGAAGGTCACCGAGATATCAGTGTCATGGCCCAGGGATTGACGCAGCACTTCGTCGACCGCTTTCATCACTGCCGCTTTGCGCGGTGTGACCGGCAGCACGTCCATGCCCAACGGTTTGTCGTTGAGGGTCACGACAAATCGGGTGCCGCCCATGCTGCGCAACTGATCGAGTACCAGCGGCCGATACGCTACCGGCAGCGAACGAAAGTAACTGACGCTGGCGGTCATCGAATGGGCGAGGCTGCGGGCGCTGGTGACCAGCCCTTCGAGCTGGGTGGCGCGCAGTTGCGAAACCCAGATCACGCTCGACAAGGTTTGCGCGAACAACACCGCCAGCAAGGTCAGCAGCAACATCCGCCCTAGCAGCGAACGTGGCACCGGTACTTTGGCGGCGAGTTTGCGCAGCGACTCAGTGACCATTGCCGGCAACCACGTTGGCTGCCAGTTGGTAGCCGCTGCCGCGCACGGTACGGATCAGCCGTGGCGGTTTTTCCGTGTCGCGCAGGCGTTGGCGCAAGCGGCTGACGGCCATGTCGACGATGCGATCCAGCGGCATCAGATCACGGCCACGGGTGGCGTTGCCGATGGTATCGCGGTCGAGGATTTCCTGCGGGTGGTCGAGAAACAGTTTCAGCAGGGCGAAGTCGGCGCCGGAGAGAATCACTTCCTCGCCGTCGGTGTGGAACAGCCGATGGCTGACCATGTCCAGCCGCCATTCATCGAACGCCAGCACATCGCTGCCGCTGCGTTCCTGACCGAATTGCGCACGGCGCAGCAGCGCTTTGATGCGCGCTTGCAGTTCGCGGGGGCTGAAGGGTTTGCCGAGGTAGTCGTCGGCGCCGAGCTCCAGACCGATCACCCGGTCGGCTTCGTCGGAACTGGCGGTGAGCATGATGATCGGCACCTGCGCCTGACGCGGATGCTGACGCACCCAACGGCAGAGGCTGAAGCCGTCTTCGTCGGGGAGCATGACATCGAGGATCACCAGATCGCTCGGCGCCTCGTTGAGCGCCTGCCGGAAACTGGCGCCATCGGCTGTGGCCCGCACCTGAAACCCGGCGCGGGTCAGGTAGGTTTCCAGCAACTCGCGTATTTCCTGGTCGTCATCGACCAACAATATCGACTTGTTGACTGAGCTCACTTCGAAGGCATCCTTGTTGTTGGAATTGGGGCGGATTATGCCTTAAGCATCGAACTTACAAACACCACAGAACCAATGTGGGAACAAAACCTGTGGTGAGGGGATTTATCCCCTCACCCCAGATGAATCCCCTCACCACAAAGGGTCACACCTACAGTTTGATTGCATTTCAGGTCGGGATGGATTGATCCAGCGCCACACCAGCACCCACAAGACCGGAATACGGCGCCGTCACCAGCCACACTGGAATGCCCTTGAAGTAATCACTCATGCAGCCCTTGTCGGCGAAGCTGCGGGCGAAACCGCTCTCAAGGAAGAAATCGGCAAAGCGCGGAATCACGCCACCGACGATGTACACCCCACCTCGCCCGCCGGTGGTCAGCACGTTGTTGCCGGCCACTCGCCCGAGCCAGCAGCAGAACTGCTCCAGCACTTCCAGGGCAATCGGATCACCGGCCAGACCCGCAGCGGTGATCGATTCCGGGGTATCCAGTGTCGGCTCATGGCCATCCACTGCGCAGATCGCCCGGTAAACCCGTGGCAAGCCGCCGCCGCTCAACGCGGTTTCCGCGCTGACATGGCCGATCTCGTTATGGATGTGCTGCCACAACTGAGTTTCACGCGGGCTGCTCAACGGCAGATCGACGTGACCGCCCTCGCCCGGCAACGCGGCAAAGCGGCCTTCACCCAAGTCGAGCAAAGTACCGACGCCAAGGCCAGTACCCGGCCCAATCACCACCGCCGGACGCAACGGCTCCGGCGTGCCCTCGCAGACCACGCGAAACTCATCGGGCTGCAAACGGGTCATGCCCAACGCCATCGCCGAGAAGTCGTTGACCAGCAACAACTGCTCGACCTGCAAGGTTTCGCAGAATGCCTTGCGACTCAGGCGCCAGTGGTTGTTGGTGAACTTGAATTCATCGCCGCTGACGGGGCCAGCCACTGACAGGCACACCGAACCGATCGAGCCTGGCGCCAGACCGAGCCCGCTCAGATAGAGGCTGATCGCCTCCTCCGGGCTGGCGTGGTCGGCCGTGGCCAGCACTTGAATCGATTCGAGTTGCTGATTTTTCCACAACGCAAACCGCGCGTTGGTGCCTCCGATGTCACCGACCAAAGCCAGTTTCAATTAAGCGTCTCCAGGGCAGAAGTGAAGGCGCTGGCGCCCTGCTCCGCCGAGCTGAAGGCCAAACGCATGAAGCCGAACAGTTCGCGACCGCTGCCAATGTTATTGCCCAACAGGCCTTTGGCAGGTTCGCGCGCGGCAAATTCTTCGGCGTCCACTTTGAGTTCCAAAGTGCCTTTGACGCCATCGACGCGGATGATATCGCCCTCTTGCACGCGCGCCAAAGCGCCACCGACATAAGCTTCAGGACTGACGTGGATCGCCGCCGGGATTTTCCCCGACGCGCCGGACATGCGCCCGTCGGTCACCAGTGCGACTTTGAAGCCGCGATCCTGCAGCACGCCGAGGAACGGCGTCATCTTGTGCAGCTCCGGCATGCCGTTGGAGCGCGGGCCCTGGAAGCGCATCACGGCGACGAAATCCTTCTCCAGCAAACCGGCTTTGAACGCATCGGCCAGATCCTGCTGATCCTGGAACACCATGGCCGGCGCTTCGACGATCTGGTTTTCCAGCGCCACGGCGGACACCTTCATCACACCGCGACCGAGGTTGCCTTCCATCACCCGCAAGCCACCCTCCGCCGAGAATGCGCGAGCGACTGGACGCAGGATGTTTTCGTCGAGGCTGTCGATCGGGCCTTCGCGCCACACCAGTTGACCGTTATCGAGGAACGGCTCTTTGGTGTATTGGCTCAAGCCGTGGCCGAGCACGGTGTTGACGTCTTCGTGCAGCAGGCCCGCCGCGAGCAGTTCGCGGATCAGGAACGACATGCCGCCAGCGGCCTGGAAGTGGTTGATGTCGGCTTTGCCGTTCGGGTAGACGTGGCTCAGGGTCGGCACGACTTCAGAGAGGTCGGCCATGTCCTGCCAGGTCAGTTGAATGCCTGCGGCCATGGCGATGGCCGGCATGTGCAGGGTGTGGTTGGTCGAACCGCCGGTGGCGTGCAGCGCAACAATCGAGTTGACCAGCGACTTCTCGTCGACGATTTCGCCGATCGGCATGAAGTTGCCGTTCTGCTTGGTCAGTCGCGTGACTTGATGTGCGGCTTCGCGGGTCAAGGCATCACGCAGCGGCGTGTTCGGATTGACGAAGGATGCGCCAGGCAAGTGCAGGCCCATGACTTCCATCAGCAACTGGTTGGTGTTGGCGGTGCCGTAGAAGGTGCAGGTGCCCGGGCTGTGGTAGGACTTCATCTCCGATTCCAGCAGCTCTTCGCGGGTCGCCTTGCCTTCGGCGTACTTCTGCCGCACGTCGGCTTTTTCCTTGTTGGAAATCCCCGAGACCATCGGCCCGCCCGGGACGAAAATCGTCGGCAGATGACCAAAACGCAGGGAGCCCATCATCAGGCCCGGCACGATCTTGTCGCAGATGCCGAGCATCAGAGCGCCGTCGAACATGTTGTGGGAAAGCGCCACCGCCGTCGACATCGCGATCACTTCGCGGCTCGGCAGGCTCAGTTCCATGCCCGGCTCGCCTTGGGTCACGCCGTCGCACATCGCCGGAGTGCCGCCGGCAAACTGGCCGACCGAGCCGATTTCGCGCAGGGCGTTTTTGATTTGTTCAGGAAAGACTTCGTACGGCTGATGCGCCGAGAGCATGTCGTTATAGGAAGAAACAATGGCGATGTTCGCCGAATTCATCATCCGCAGGCTGTGCTTGTCTTCGCTGCCACACCCGGCCACGCCGTGGGCGAAGTTGGCGCATTGCAGCTTGCCGCGCATCGGGCCGTCAGTGGCGGCGCCGCGAATCAGTGCAAGGTAAGCCTGACGCGTAGCGCGGCTGCGGGCGATAAGCCGTTCGGTGACCTCAAGAACGCGGGGATGCATGTGTAGAACTCCAGGCTAACGGATGTGGCGACCTGATTGTCTATGCTGATCAAACGCCGTTGTTGTTGGAATGACAGACGGCTTTTTTGACCATTCGGACCAGTTGATTCAGGTCACTCGTTGTAGATAAAACAAAATATTGCCACTAAAAAGGCTTGTTTTCTATTTTTATGCGAATAATCTTGTAATTCCAACAACAAAACGACGGCGGCGCTGTTTCATGACTCTTCGAATCGCAATCAATGGTTTTGGCCGCATCGGCCGTAATGTCCTGCGCGCACTGTATACCCAAGGCTATCGACAGGATTTGCAGATTGTCGCCATCAACGATCTGGGCGACAGCTCGATCAACGCGCATCTGCTTAAATACGACACCGTTCACGGCACTTTCGATGCACAGGTCGAGCATGACAACGAGAGCCTGACTGTCAACGGCGACCGCATTGCGGTCAGCGCCATTCGTAACCCGGCCGAACTGCCATGGGCTGCCGAAAAGATTGATGTGGTATTCGAATGCACCGGTCTGTTTACCGACCGTGCCAAAGCCGCCGCGCATATTACTGCCGGCGCACGCAAAGTGATCATCTCGGCCCCGGCCAAAGGTGCCGACGCCACCGTGGTTTACGGTGTTAACCACGACATTCTGCGCCAGTCGCACCAGATCATCTCCAACGCTTCGTGCACCACCAACTGCCTGGCGCCTGTGGCGCAAGTGCTGCACCGCGAACTGGGGATCGAAAGCGGTCTGATGACCACCATCCACGCCTACACCAACGACCAGAACCTGACCGACGTCTATCACACCGACCCGTACCGCGCGCGTTCGGCCACGCAAAACATGATCCCGAGCAAGACCGGCGCCGCTGAAGCGGTGGGTCTGGTGCTGCCGGAACTGGCAGGCAAACTGACCGGCATGGCCGTGCGGGTGCCGGTGATCAATGTGTCGCTGGTGGATCTGACCGTGCAGTTGAAGAAAGAAGCCACTGCCGAGGAAGTGAATGCCCTGCTCAAAGCAGCGAGCCAGCATTCGAAAATTTTGGGTTACAACACGTTGCCGCTGGTCTCCAGTGACTTCAACCACAACCCGCTGTCGTCGATCTTCGACGCCAACCACACCAAATCCAGCGGCAAACTACTGAAAGTGCTGGCTTGGTATGACAACGAGTGGGGGTTCTCCAACCGCATGCTGGATAACTGCCTGGCGCTGTGTAACGCCGAGTAATCCAAAGAATCCCCTATCCCTGTGGGAGCGAGCCTGCTCGCGAATACGATGTGTCATTCAACATTTATGTTGGCAGATACACCGCTTTCGCGAGCAGGCTCGCTCCCACAGGTTTCAATTTCAATTTGAAATCAAGGCTTGACCATACGGGCGGATGATAAGCATTATCATTCGCTTGAAATCGATCAGGTCACCCCGTGAGTCAATCACACTTCAACCACGTCTTCCTCACCCAGCGCCTCTCGCTGCTGCGTACGCTGGAACGGATGGTCAACAATCACAGCACCGCTGAAGACCTGTTGCAGGAAACCTACCTGCGCGTGACGCGGGCGCTGAGCGAGCGGGCCATCGATCATCTCGAACCCTTTGTCTTCCAGACCGCACGCAATCTGGCGCTGGATCATTTGCGTGCGCGCAAGATCCATTCGCGCACCATGGTCGATGACGTGCCGCAGGACGTGGTGCACAGCGTCGCCGCCCCCGCCAGCAGCGCCGAAGACGCCGCCCACGCCGAACAATTGCTGGAGCGCCTGAACGTGAGCCTCAGTGAACTCAGCCCGCGTCAGCAGCAGATTTTCATCCTCAGCCGTTTGCACGGGCACAGCTACCAGGAAATCGCCGACGAATTGAATGTCTCGCTCAGCACCGTGCAGAAAGAACTGAAACTGATCATGTCCATTTGCATCGGCGTCGCCGAGCGCTTGAATGGCGACTGAGACTGTAGGCTCTTTCTGTAAGTGCCAGGTTCGACTGCACTGATCATCGGGCTTTGTTACCCTTGCCCGACTTTTACGCTTCACTAAAAAAAACAGCCGTGCGCAGACACTGCCGAGGAATCACCGTGACGGACACCCACCGCTCGCCTTCGCCCGAATCGGCGCAGGATGCTGCACTTGCAATGGACCAGGCACTAGACTGGCTCATCGTACTCGGCAGTCCGAATGAAGAGCAGACCCGGCAGTTTCACGCGTGGCTGTCGGCTGATCCGTTGAATGCCGAGGCGTTTGCCAAGGCACAGGCGATCTGGGATGGCCCGCAAATCGCCCAATGCGCGCAAACCCTGGCTTTGCGACCTGCGAAAGTTACCGTCCTCAAGCGTCTGCGTCCGCACTGGAAACCGCTGGCCACCGCTGCGGTGCTGCTGCTCGGGTTGTTCAGCTTCAGTAATTTGCCGATGCGCTTGCAGGCCGATCACCTGACCGTGGTCGGCGAACGCCAGCGCCTGCAACTGGAGGACGGCTCGAAAGTCCTGCTCAATACCAATTCGGCGTTTTCCAGCACCATCAACGATCAGCAGCGCTTCGCACGGCTGTATCAGGGCGAAGCGTTTTTCGAGGTGGCGGCCAATCGCAACCAGCCGCTGGAAATCGATGCCGGCCCGGTCAAGGCCAGTGTGCAAGACACTGCATTTGCCGTGCGTTATCTGGACGGCGTTGCGCAGGTCAATGTGCAGCGCGGCGATGTCGATTTGCGCGCCACCCATAACGATGCCCGGGTGCGTCTCTCCGCCGGGGAAAGCATCCGCATCGGCCCCAACGGTTTCGACCGCCCGGCCAAGCTCGACGCAAATACCGATCTGGCCTGGGTGCAAGGTCGACTGGTGTTCGAGAACTGCCCGCTGAATCAGGTGCTGGCCGAGCTGCGCCGCTACTATCCGGGTTGGATCATCAACACCAACGAGCAGTTGGCCGACGTCAACGTCACGGGTAACTACCGCCTCGATCAACCCCTCGACGTGGTGCGCTCCCTCGCCCACATCACCTCGGCGCGGCTGCAGGAATTTCCCGCGCTGGTGATCCTGAACTAAATGAGAATTATTTTTACTCGATAGCCGAAGCACGTACGTCTAGTTATAGCCAATGCAATTGATTCGCATCTTCGGACGCTAATCAGCACCTATAAAGATTCGTGCGACACGGAGCGCTATCGATGTCCTCACGCCTTACCCGCCAGACCTCTTCCCCTTCCCGCGTATTGTCGCTGCTGACCGCTGCCATCCTCATGGCCGGCACGGCACCGCTGCTGGCTGCCACCGAGCAACCGACGCGCAACATGGGCGATTACTCGTTCTCTATCGGTCAGCAACCGCTGGTGTCGGCACTCAACGCCTTCACCACCGTCACTGGCTGGCAAGTCGGCTTGCCGGCAGAACTGGGTCAGGGCGTATCGTCGCCGGGCGTGCGCGGCTCGCTGCCACCGGAAAAAGCCCTTGAGCGCCTGTTGGTGGGGACCAACTTGAGCTTCCGCAAACTGAGCAACAACAACGTCGTGCTGGAAAAACGCAGTAGCAGCGGCGCACTGAATCTGGATCAGGTGACCATCAGCGCCACCCGTCAGGAACAGTCGGTGAACAGCGTGCCAAGTACCGTCACCGTGCACACCCGTGAAGAACTGGATCGTAACAACGTCAACACGATCAAGGATCTGGTGCGCTACGAGCCAGGTGTTTCCGTCGGCGGCGCCGGCCAGCGTGGCGGCATCAGCGGCTACAACATCCGTGGCATCGACGGCGACCGCATCCTCACGCAGGTTGACGGCGTCGAAGTACCGGACGGTTTCTTCAACGGCCCGTACGCCAAGACCCAGCGCAATTACGTTGACCCGGAAATCGTCAAACGCGTGGAAATTCTCCGTGGCCCGGCCTCGGTGCTGTACGGCAGCAACGCCATCGGCGGCGCCGTCAGCTATTACACCCTCGATCCGGACGACATCATCAAACCCGGCAAAGACGTCGGCGCCCGCCTGAAAACCGGTTACAGCTCGGCCGATGAAAGCTGGCTGAAATCCGCCACCGTCGCCGGCCGAGCCGATCAGTTCGACGGTTTGCTGCACTACAGCCAGCGCGACGGCCACGAAACCGACTCCTATGGCAGCAACAACGGCACAGGCCTTGAGCGCACCGCCGCCAACCCGGAAGACGTCAAGGCAACCAACGTGCTGGCCAAGATCGGCTGGAACTACAGCGACGATTCGCGCCTTGGCCTGACCTACGAAAAGTACAAGGATGATCGCGACACCGATCAGAAAAGTGCCTACGGCGGCCCGTACTTCAACGGCGCCCCGACCATTCCAAGCAGCGTGTTGCCCGGCGGCATGTACCAGTGGCGCACCGGTAACGACACCATCACCCGTGAGCGTTTTGGCATTGAACACAGCTTCGCCCTCGATAGCCTGCTGGTCGACAACGTGAAGTGGAGCCTCAACCATCAGATCGCCAAAACCGACCAGAGCACCGAAGAGTATTACTACCCGATCACCCGAAAAGTGCTGCGCACCCGCGACACCATTTACGAGGAAAAACAGTGGGTATTCGATGCGCAACTGGACAAGGCGTTCGCCATCGCTGACACCGATCACGTGCTGACTTACGGCACCACCATCAAGCAGCAGAAAGTCACCGGCTCGCGCAGCGGCGACGGCACGTGCCTGGCGGTCGGTCGTGGCTGCACGGCGATTGGTGCAACCAGTACCGCTGACGTATTGGCCAAGGCCACTGACTTCCCGGACCCGACCATCAACACCTACAGCCTGTTCGCCCAGGATCAGATCAGCTGGAACAACTGGACCTTCCTGCCGGGCCTGCGCTACGACTACACCCAGCTCAAGCCGCACATCACCCAGGAATTCCTCAACACCGTGAACGCTGACGGCACGGACACGGTCAGCGAGAAGAACAAGACCTGGCACAAAGTCTCGCCGAAATTCGGCCTGACCTACGCCTTTAACGACAACTACACCTGGTACGGTCAGTACGCCGAAGGCTTCCGCACCCCGACCGCGAAAGCGCTGTACGGCCGCTTCGAGAACAACACCACCGGTTATACCGTGGCGCCTAACCCGGATCTGGAGCCGGAAAAAAGCAAAAGCTATGAAACCGGTCTGCGCGGCAATTTCGAGTCGGGCTCGTTCGATGTGGCGGTGTTCTACAACAAGTATCGCGACTTCATTAATGAAGACGCGGTGAAGCCGGGCGATGACGAACTGACCTTCCAGAGCAACAACATCAAGCACGCGACCATCAAGGGTGCCGAAGTCAAAGGACGTCTGAACCTGGACTCGTTCGGCGCGCCGCAAGGCCTGTACACCCAAGGCTCGATCGCCTATGCCTACGGTCGCAACGACGACAGCGGCGAGCCGCTCAACAGTGTTAATCCGCTGACCGGCGTGTTCGGCCTGGGTTACGACCAGGACAACTACGGTGGCCTGCTGAGCTGGACGTTGGTGAAGAAGAAGGATCGCGTCGACGACACCAACTTCAAGTCGCCGGATGGCGTCAGCAGCCAGTTCAAGTCGCCGGGCTTCGGCCTTCTTGACCTGACCGGGTTCTACAAAGTCACCGACGACGTCACCGTCAGCGGCGGCATTTACAACCTGACCGACAAGAAATACTGGCTGTGGGATGACGTGCGCGGTTACGACAGCGTCGGCGAAGCCTCGGTGACGCAACCGGCCAACCTCGATCGCCTGACCCAACCGGGTCGCAACTTCGCGATCAATCTGATCTGGGACATCTGATCCCGTCGAACTCACTGCGCGTGTTGATACGCCGCGCAGTGAGGCTTTTTTTACTGTCCGGCGCTATCCCGTTCGTCTCGTTATCAAGCGCCTCTTTTATCAAGGACATGTCATGACCACTTCGCAAAAAGCCCTGCGTTCGCAACGTCTGAACCAGATCACCCACGAGCCGCACAGCAAGCTCGACGCCCTGGTCAAAGCCCACGCGCCGTTCGAGACCCGCGCCAACTTCGCCCGGTTTGTGGTGGCGCAATACCTGTTTCAGTCGGAACTGGTCGGTCTGTACAACGATGCCGAGCTGACAGAGATCGTCGCGGACTTGCCCGCTCGCTGCCGCGCTGAAGCAGCCAAGGCCGACCTAGCGGATCTGGACACCGAGGTCCCGGCGCCGGTTGCCGGTGCAGTGAAAAACCCGAGCAAGGCCCGGGCACTGGGCTGGATCTTCGTCTCTGAAGGTTCGAAGCTCGGTGCTGCGTTTCTGATCAAACGCGCCGTGGCGCTGGAGCTGAGCGAAACCTTTGGTGCGCGTCATTTGGGTGAACCTGAAGGTGGACGCGCCGAGGGTTGGAAGCGCTTTGTCAAAACTCTCGACTCGCTGGAGTTCAGCGCCGAGGAAGAAGCTGAAGTGGAGCAAGGCGCGATTGACGCGTTCAACCGCTTCACCGTGTTGCTGGAACAGGCTTATGCCACCGAAGCAGAACTGGCCTGAAGCAACACCTATTCCTTGTGGGAGCGAGCCTGCTCGCGAAGACGGCAGCACATTCAACATTAATGTGACTGATCCACCGCTTTCGCGAGCAGGCTCGCTCCCACATGGGAACTGCAACAACCTGTAAGATCTCCATTCCGCTTCAGAAGCCACCGCTGAGCCCATGCCGCAACCCGCCTCCTCCAAACTCGCCCGTCTGCTGTTCGGCCTGCTGGCCTACGTCAGCCTCGGCATTGGCCTGATTGCCATCGTCGTGCCCGGCCTGCCGACCACCGAGTTCATCCTGCTCGCCGCCTGGGCCGCGACCCGCAGTTCGCCGCGCCTGAGTGCCTGGCTGGAAAACCATCGCCTGTTCGGGCCGATCCTGAGCAACTGGCGCAACGGCAAGATCATCGCGCGCAATGCCAAAATCAGCGCCACAGTGAGCATGCTGCTGTGTGCGACGCTGATGCTGCTGATGCTCGATCACGGCTGGCCGGTCTATCTGGCGATTGCCGGGATGAGCCTGGGTAATCTGTGGATCTGGTCGCGACCGGAAACCTTGCCCACCCCTTCCTGAACCCGCGCAACAACACTGAAACTTCCCTGTAATTAATCGCCTTTTCAGCACATTCCCCTGCGCAAACGTTTAGCACTGACCGTTCGTCGGCAAGACGCTCATGCGCCCTCGCTCCGCGCCGATGAGCATTGCATGGCGCTGAATGGATTTGGCGAACCGGGTAGTTCATGCCCGACAGCCACCCGTTTATTCATTCGCGAGAACGCCCATGTTCGACTCTCTCTCCATTCGCCTGAAAATCGTTCTGCTCTCCGGTCTGTGCCTGCTCGGTGTGGTTGCGCTGATCGTCGGCATGAACATTTACCAGACCAACCAGAACGACGAACTGGTCAGCAACTCCAGCAGCAAGATGCTCACCGCCAGTGTGCAGAACCTGCTGCAAGCCAAGGCCGCCGAACAAGCGGTGCGGGTGCAGAAGACCTTCGGCGAAAGCCTGACGGTCATCACCGCAGTGGCCGACCAGATCAAGGACATGCGCGTGATGGCGGGCAAGCGTTCGCTGGACGCTGGCGCTCTGCGTGAAGAGTTGAACCTGAGCCTGAAAACCGCGTTCGAGCGCAACGACAAAGTGCTCGGCATCTGGCTCGCCTTCGAACCCAATGGGCTGGACGGCAAGGACAGCGAATTCGCCAACGACGCGGCCCGCCAGTCCAACGAAACCGGACGTTTTTCCACCTATTGGAGCCGCGCTGGCGGTGCCTCGCTGAACACGATCATGGTCGAAGATGACCTGACCAAGACCACCCTAAGCGTCAGCGGCACGCCGTACAACAGTTGGTACACCTGCCCTCGCGACAACAAGCGCACCTGCCTGCTCGACCCGTATGCCGATACCGTCGGTGGCAAGGAAATGCTCATGACGACCATTTCCGTGCCGTTGATCGTCGATGGCAAAGCGATCGGCGTGGCCGGCGTCGATATCGCCCTGGACGCCCTGCAAGCGGCGGCTGTGGACTCGCAGCGCAACCTGTTCAACAACGCCGGGCACATGCTTATCGTCTCGGGCAGCGGCGTGTTGGCTGCGGACAGTTCGGATGCTGCCAAGGTTGGCAAAAAGATCGGCGACACTCTCGGTGCCGATGGCAAGGATGTGCTGCAGCTGCTCGGCAGTGGCACGCCGAAGATTCTTGAACAGGGCGACCTGATCCGCGCCGTGTACCCGGTCGATCCGATTGGCAATTCGCGGGCCTGGGGCGTGGTCATCGACCTGCCGAAACAGGTGCTGCTGGCCGACTCGGTCAAACTGCAAGCGGTGCTCGACGACGCACAGGAAACCGGCGTGTTTACCGCACTGGCGGTGGCTGTTGTTGCCGGGCTGATTGGCTTGTTGCTGATCTGGCTCACGGCTTCCGGCGTCACGCGTCCGATCAACAGCGTCGCCGAGATGCTGAAGAATATCGCCAGCGGTGAAGGCGATCTGACTCAGCGCTTGAACTACAGCAAGCAAGATGAATTGGGCGAACTGGTGAACTGGTTCAACCGTTTCCTCGACAAGCTGCAACCGACCATCGCGCAGATCAAACAGAGCATCACCGAGGCGCGCGGCACCGCCGACCAGTCTTCGGAAATCGCCCGCCAGACCAGCGAAGGCATGCAGGTGCAGTTCCGCGAAATAGACCAGGTTGCCACCGCCTCCAACGAAATGAGCGCCACTGCCCACGACGTTGCCAACAGCGCATCGAACGCCGCCAACGCCGCCAAGGGTGCCGACCAGTCGGCCAAGGACGGCATGTCGATCATCGAGCGCAGCACCCGCGACATCAATCAACTGGCCGATGAAGTCAGCAAAGCGGTGACCGAAGTCGAAGCGCTGGCAGTCAACAGCGAGCAGATCGGCTCGGTGCTGGAAGTGATCCGCAGCATCGCCGAACAGACCAATTTGCTCGCTCTCAACGCCGCCATTGAAGCAGCCCGTGCCGGTGAAAGCGGTCGTGGGTTTGCCGTGGTCGCCGACGAAGTGCGCAACCTGGCCAAGCGCACGCAGGATTCGGTGGAGGAAATTCGCGTGGTGATCGAGCGGATTCAGACCGGCACCCGTGGCGTGGTCGCGACCATGCATTCGAGCCAGACCCAGGCGCACAACAATGCCGGGCAGATCCGTCAGGCCGTGGATGCGCTGGGCAAGATCAGCGATGCGGTCACGGTGATCGGCGACATGAACCTGCAAATCGCCAGCGCCGCCGAACAGCAGAGCGCGGTGGCTGAAGAGGTCAATCGCAACGTTTCGGCGATTCGTACCGTGACTGAAACCTTGACCGAGCAAGCCACGGAATCGGCAGCGATCAGCAGCCAGCTCAATGCCTTGGCGAGTCAGCAGATGAAGTTGATGGACCAGTTCCGCGTCTAATCGCTACACCGCTCCCACAGGAGGAACGCATTTCAAATGTGGGAGCGAGCCTGCTCGCGAAGAGGCCAGTTCGGGGCACAAAAACCTGATCAATCAGCCCGGCTCAAAGACGTCCACAACACCTTCACACCCGATCCGCCGTCGATGCCGACCACTGCCGCGACCCGAGAAACCTCACAACGACAACACCCCACTGTACAAACCATAAGCTGCCAGCCCTGCCCCAATGATCACGCCGGTAAAAATACCCTTCTCCACCGTGGTGAACAGCGGCTCACCCTGTTCATGCTTGGCCTTGGCAAACAGGATCACCCCCGGCGCATACAGCAACGCCGACAACAGCAAATACTTCACCCCGCCGGCGTACAACAACCACACCGCATAACACAGGGCGATGCCACCGATCAGCAGATCCTTGGTGCGTTCGGCCGAGGCGTGTTCGTAGGTTTCGCCGCGCCCACTCAACAGCACGGCGTACGCCGCCGACCACAGATACGGCACCAGAATCATCGACGAGGCGAGGTAGATCAGGCTGGTGTAAGTGCCTGCCGAGAACAGCGTGATCAGCAGAAAAATCTGGATCATCACGTTGGTCAGCCACAACGCATTGACCGGCACATGATTGGCGTTTTCCTTTTTCAGGAACGCCGGCATGGTGTTGTCCCGGGCCGTGGCGAAAAGGATTTCGGCGCACAACAACGCCCACGACAACAACGCCCCCAGCAGTGAAACCGCCAGCCCGAGGCTGATCAGCAGCGCGCCCCACGGCCCGACGATATGTTCCAGCACCGCCGCCAGCGACGGGTTCTGCAGGTTGGCCAGTTCCGGCTGGCTCATGATCCCCAACGACAGCACGTTGACCAGCACCAGCAACGCCAGCACGCCGATAAAACCGATCACCGTGGCGCGGCCGACGTCGCTGCGCTTCTCCGCCCGTGCCGAGTACACGCTGGCACCTTCGATGCCGATGAACACAAACACTGTCACCAGCATCATGTTGCGCACCTGATCCATCACCCCGCCGAAACTCGGGTTGCTGCGGCCCCAGATATCGCGGGTAAAAACGTCAGCCTTGAACGCCACGGCAGCGATGACGATGAACATGATCAGCGGCACGATCTTGGCCACGGTGGTCACCTGGTTGATGAACGCCGCCTCCTTGATCCCGCGCATCACCAGAAAATGCACGGCCCACAGCAACACCGAGGCGCAGCCGATGGCAACCGGTGTGTTGCCCTGGCCGAACACCGGAAAGAAGTAGCCGAGGGTGCTGAAGAGCAGGACGAAATAGCCGACGTTACCCAGCCAGGCGCTGATCCAGTAACCCCACGCCGACGAGAACCCCATGTAGTCGCCAAACCCGGCCTTGGCGTAGGCATAGACCCCCGAGTCCAGTTCGGGCTTGCGATTGGCCAGGGTCTGGAACACGAAAGCGAGGGTCAACATGCCGATCGCGGTGATGCCCCAACCGATCAAAATCGCCCCGGCATCGGCCCGTGCCGCCATGTTCTGCGGCAGGGAGAAAATCCCCCCGCCAATCATCGACCCCACCACCAGGGCGATCAACGCACCCAGTCGCAGCTTTTGCGTCGGTTGCGACATTCCAGTCTCCCTTCACCTGCTCTGGCAATTATCAAAAAGATGTTGCTTTTAACTAAACGGATAAAGCGTAAGTACGTTTATTGAATAACGCCAATTAACGCCCGTTATATATAGCCAATGACGCTAATACCTAACACGGATAGTCGCTTTATTTGCTGACCCTGATTATTCGATTCTGTACTGAAAACAGATGAGGAAATTTGCCAAAACCTGAAAAAGAACTAGGGTGATAGTTCGAAAGTAATAGGAGCAATTCCCAAATCCATCGCCGAAAGCCTCTGGAATGGGCCTTTCAGGCAGTCGCTTTATGCCATCAGGCGCTTCATAAGTCATTCATTAACAATGGAATGTGCCTATGCACTGATCTAAGTCAGTAGTTTGATCAGTCAACAGAACTACGCTGTGAACTCTTCTCTCCTGCAATGGAGTCATGCAATGTCTGAAGCTCCCGGAAAACTACGATTAGGTGCACTGGTTGCCTTGGTCGTCGGATCAATGATCGGTGGCGGGATATTCTCTTTGCCACAAAACATGGCCGCCAGCGCCGACGTCGGCGCGGTACTGATCGGTTGGGCCATCACCGCTGTCGGCATGCTCACCCTCGCTTTTGTCTTTCAAACCCTCGCCAATCGCAAGCCTGACCTGGACGGCGGCGTGTACGCCTACGCCAAGGCCGGGTTCGGCGATTACATGGGTTTCTCTTCGGCCTGGGGTTACTGGATCAGTGCCTGGCTGGGCAACGTCGGTTACTTCGTCCTGTTGTTCAGCACCCTCGGTTATTTCTTTCCGGTTTTCGGCGAAGGCAACACCGTCGCTGCGGTGATTGGCGCCTCCGTGCTGCTGTGGGCCGTGCATTTCCTGGTGCTGCGCGGGATCAAGGAAGCGGCATTCATCAACCTGGTGACCACGGTCGCCAAGGTGGTGCCACTGCTGTTGTTCGTGATGATCGCGTTCTTCGCGTTCAAACTGGATATCTTCACCGCTGACATCTGGGGCGTGAAAAACCCTGATTTGGGCAGTGTGATGAATCAGGTGCGCAACATGATGCTGGTCACCGTGTGGGTGTTCATCGGCATCGAAGGCGCGAGCATCTTCTCGGCCCGGGCGGAAAAACGCTCCGACGTGGGCAAGGCCACCGTGATCGGCTTCATCACCGTGCTGCTGTTTCTGGTGCTGGTGAACGTGCTGTCGCTGGGCATCATGACTCAGCCAGAGTTGGCCAAACTGCAGAACCCGTCGATGGCCGCCGTGCTTGAGCATGTGATCGGTCACTGGGGCGCTGTGCTGATCAGCGTCGGTCTGATCATCTCGCTGCTGGGGGCGCTGTTGTCGTGGGTGTTGTTGTGTGCGGAGATCATGTTTGCCGCCGCCAAAGACCACACCATGCCGGAGTTCCTGCGCAAGGAGAACGCCAACCATGTACCGGTCAACGCCCTCTGGCTGACCAACGCGATGGTGCAGATTTTCCTGATCATCACCCTGTTCTCGGCCAGCACTTACCTGTCGCTGATCTACCTCGCCACCTCGATGATTCTGGTGCCGTACCTGTGGTCGGCGGCCTATGCCGTACTGCTGGCGGTGCGCGGCGAAACCTACGAAGGCTTCGCGGCCGAGCGGCGCAAGGATCTGATCATCGGCGCGATCGCCCTGATCTACGCGATCTGGCTGCTGTACGCCGGCGGCATCAAATACCTGCTGCTCTCGGCCCTGCTCTATGCCCCCGGCGCGTTCCTGTTCGCCAAGGCCAAGCTCGAACTCAAGCAAGCGGTTTTCACCAACGTCGAGAAGCTGATTTTCGCCGCAGTGGTTGTGGGCGCGCTGGTCGCGGCCTACGGACTGTATGACGGCTTCCTGACTCTGTAACACCTGATTGATTAGTTATCTGGAGGATCACTGCAATGACCACGGAAAAAGTTAAGTACGGCGTACATTCCGAAGCCGGCAAACTGCGCAAAGTCATGGTCTGCTCCCCTGGTCTGGCCCATCAGCGCCTGACCCCGAACAACTGCGATGAACTGCTGTTCGACGATGTGCTGTGGGTCGCCCAGGCCAAGCGCGACCACTTCGACTTCGTCACCAAGATGCGTGAACGCGGGATCGATGTGCTGGAAATGCACAACCTGCTGACCGACATCGTCGCCATCCCCGAAGCACTGGACTGGATTCTCGATCGCAAGGTCACCGCCGATTCGGTGGGCCTGGGCCTGATCAGCGAGGTGAAATCCTGGCTGAAAAGCCTTGAACCACGGCACATCGCCGAGTTTCTGATTGGCGGCGTCTCCGCCGATGACCTGCCGGACAGCTTCGGCGGCAAGACCATCCAGATGTTCCGCGACTTCCTCGGCCACTCCAGCTTCATCCTGCCGCCGCTGCCGAACACTCAGTTCACCCGCGACACCACATGCTGGATCTACGGCGGCGTGACGCTGAACCCGATGTACTGGCCGGCGCGCCGTCAGGAAACCCTGTTGGCCACGGCCATCTACAAATTCCACCCGCAGTTCACCAACGCCGATTTCGAGATCTGGTACGGCGATCCGGACAAGGATCACGGCAGCGCCACCCTTGAAGGCGGCGACGTGATGCCGATCGGCAACGGTGTGGTGTTGATCGGCATGGGCGAGCGCTCATCCCGTCAGGCCATCGGCCAACTGGCGCTGAACCTGTTCAAGAACAAAGCCGTGGAAAAAGTCATCGTCGCCGGCCTGCCAAAGTCCCGCGCAGCGATGCACCTGGACACCGTGTTCAGTTTTTGCGACCGCGACCTTGTGACGATTTTCCCGGAAGTGGTCAACCAGATCGTCGCCTTCACCCTGCGACCTGACGAAAGCAAACAGGGCGGCATCGACATCCGCCGCGAAGAATCGAGCTTCCTCGACACCGTGGCTGCCGCCCTCAACCTGCCGAAGCTGCGCGTGGTGGAAACCGGCGGCAACAGCTTCGCCGCCGAACGCGAGCAATGGGACGACGGTAACAACGTCGTCGCCGTGGAGCCGGGCGTGGTCATCGGCTACGACCGCAACACCTACACCAACACCCTGCTGCGCAAGGCTGGCGTGGAGGTCATCACCATCAGCGCCGGGGAACTGGGCCGTGGCCGTGGCGGCGGCCACTGCATGACCTGCCCGATCATCCGCGACCCGATCGATTACTGATTTTTTGACTAATGACGACCCGACGCTGTGAAAGCGTAGCGCCGAAGGCGCACAGCCTGCAGTAGCTTTCACAGTGTCGGGCAAGGAGATCCATCATGGCTTTTAATATGCGCAACCGCAGCTTGCTGAGTTTGATGCACCACACCACTCGCGAGATCAACTACCTGATCGACCTGTCCCGCGACCTCAAACGCGCCAAGTACACCGGCACCGAGCGTCCACACCTGCAAGGCAAGAACATCGCGCTGATCTTCGAAAAAACCTCGACCCGCACCCGTTGCGCCTTCGAAGTCGCGGCGCACGACCAAGGCGCTCACGTCACCTACATTGACCCGGTGTCGTCGCAGATCGGCCACAAAGAAAGCATGAAAGACACCGCCCGCGTACTCGGCCGGATGTTTGATGCCATCGAGTACCGTGGCTTCGAACAGGAAATCGTCGAAGAGCTGGCCAAGTTCGCCGGAGTGCCGGTGTTCAACGGTCTGACCGCCGAATTCCATCCGACGCAAATGATCGCCGACGTGCTGACCATGCGCGAACACAGCGACAAACCGATGCACGACATCAGCTACGCCTACCTCGGCGACGCCCGTTACAACATGGGTAACTCGCTGCTGATGATCGGCGCCAAACTCGGCATGGACGTGCGCATCGCTGCACCGAAAGCCCTGTGGCCGCACGCTGACTTCATCGCGCAATGCAAAGAATTCGCCGAAGAAAGCGGCGCGCGCATCACCATTACCGAAGATCCGAAAGAAGCGGTCAAAGGCGTCGACTTCATTCACACCGACATCTGGGTATCGATGGGCGAGCCGGTCGAAGCGTGGGACGAGCGTATCGAGCAACTGCTGCCGTACCAGGTCAACAGCAAAATGATGAAAGCCTCCGGCAACCCACGCGTGAAATTCATGCACTGCCTGCCGGCGTTCCATAACAGCGAAACCAAGGTCGGCAAAGACATTGCCGCACGCTATCCACACTTGGCCAATGGCGTCGAAGTGACAGAAGACGTGTTCGAATCCCCGGCCAACATCGCCTTCGAGCAAGCGGAAAACCGCATGCACACCATCAAGGCAATTCTGGTGTCGGCGCTGGCTGATCTTTAACCACTGCTGACCCGTGATCATTCCCACGCTCCCGCGTGGGAATGCATCCCGTGACGCTCTGCGTCACAGCGGACGCGGAGCGTCAGTGGCGGCATTCCCACGCAGAGCGCGGGAACGATCAACAAATCACTGTTTTCCAGAAGGACATGCACCATGCGTATCGTCGTAGCGTTGGGCGGTAACGCCCTGCTCCGCCGTGGTGAACCGATGACCGCTGACAATCAGCGCGCCAACATCCGCATCGCCACCGAGCAAATCGCCAAGATCCATCCCGGCAATCAACTGGTCATCGCCCACGGCAATGGCCCGCAAGTCGGCCTGCTGTCGCTGCAAGCGGCAGCCTACACCTCCGTCACCCCTTACCCGCTGGACGTGCTCGGCGCCGAAACCGAAGGCATGATCGGCTACATCATCGAACAGGAGCTAGGCAACCTGCTGGACTTCGAAGTGCCGTTCGCCACCCTGCTGACCCAGGTCGAAGTCGACGCCAACGATCCGGCCTTCAAGAACCCGACCAAACCCATCGGCCCGGTCTACGACAAGGCTGAAGCGGAAAAACTCGCCGCCGAAAAAGGCTGGGCCATCGCTCCTGACGGCGACAAGTACCGCCGTGTAGTAGCCAGCCCACGGCCGAAGCGCATCTTCGAAATCCGCCCGATCAAGTGGCTGCTGGACAAGGGCAGCATCGTCATCTGCGCCGGTGGCGGCGGCATTCCGACCATGTACGACGAGAACCGCCACCTCAAGGGCATCGAGGCGGTGATCGACAAGGATCTGTGCTCCTCGCTGCTGGCTGAACAACTGGAAGCGGAGTTGCTGGTGATTGCCACCGATGTCAACGCTGCCTTCATCGACTTCGGCAAACCCACGCAGAAAGCCATCGCAGAGGCGCACCCGGACGAACTCGAACGCCTCGGCTTCGCCGCCGGCTCCATGGGGCCGAAGGTGCAGGCAGCTTGTGAATTCGCGCGCCATACTGGCAAGGTCGCGGTGATCGGTTCGCTGGCGGACATCGAAGCGATCGTCCAGGGTACTGCCGGCACACGGGTCAGTACTGCCAAGCCTGGTATCACCTATCGATAATTAGAAACTCCGAGGGCAGATGTAGGGTCTGCCCTTCTCCCATGCCTTGAAAGGAGAAACCCATGGCCCAGTTTGAACCCGGTCATTTGCACATCGAGCGACATGCGTTGACCCCGGACGATGTCAGTTACAACGTGCACCTCGACTATGAAGTGTTCACCGATCCGCAAAAAGGCAAAGGCATCCAGTTCACGATGCATGGCAACCTTCAGGGAAAGGACATGAAAGAGACCTTCTTCCTGCCCAAGGAGGAGGCCTACAACTTTGCCAACAACGTGACGAAAATCGCCGAGCAGTACGGCATTCCCAAGACTCACAGTCAGATCGGTTCGGTGCACAAGCATTACGACATGATGTTTGAAGACATCCGTAAGCAGCTGGACATGAAATCCGGCGACCCGGTCAATCTTGAGCACTTCGAATAACCCTCAAAAGCCCCTCACCCTAGCCCTCTCCCAAAGGGAGAGGGGATTGATTGGGGGATGCTGCAGAGTTACGCCGACCTGATCCTGCTTTACCGAATCCATAATCGACTGTCTCTTCCAGGTCGATGTCAAACCCGAGACACCTCGGTCAGCTCCCTCTCCCCTTGGGAGAGGGCTGGGGTGAGGGTGCTTTTGATTTAAGGCATACTTGCCACCCTCCGCACTGCAGAACACTGAACCGCCCCATGCGTATCCACGTCAGCTTCATCGACCGCGTCGGCATCACCCAGGAAGTCCTGGCTATCCTCGGTGGGCGCAACCTCAATCTGGATGCGGTGGAAATGATCCCGCCGAACGTCTACATCGACGCGCCAACGCTCAGCCCGCAAGTGCTCGAAGAACTCAAGGATGCGCTGTTTCGCGTGCTCGGCGTGGAAGCGGTGACGGTGGTCGACATTCTCCCCGGCCAGCGTCGGCACTTGCAGCTCGACGCCTTGCTCGCGGCGATGACTGACCCGGTGCTCGCTCTCGACAGCGCCGGCAAGGTGCTATTGGCCAACCCGGCATTGATCGCGCTGTACGGTCGCGAACCGGCGGGCGAAAGTGTCGCGGAACTGTTCAATGACCCCGGCCTGCTCGACACTTTGCTCGAGCAAGGCTTCCGCCTGCCGCTGCGCGAGATCACCGTCAACGGCCAGACCCTGCTGCTCGATGCCACGCCGATTACCGACGCCGGCGCCCTGCTCACCCTGTATCAACCGAACCGCATCGGTGAACAACTCTCGGCGCTGCACCATGACCACGCCGAAGGTTTCGATGCGTTGCTCGGCGAATCCCCGGCGATCCGCACCCTCAAGGCCCGCGCGCAACGCGTTGCCGCACTCGATGCACCGCTGCTGATTCAAGGCGAAACCGGCACCGGTAAAGAACTGGTCGCCCGCGCCTGCCACGCTATCAGTACGCGGCACAGTGCGCCGTTTCTGGCCCTGAACTGCGCGGCCCTGCCGGAGAACCTCGCCGAGAGCGAACTGTTCGGCTACGCCCCCGGCGCCTTCACAGGTGCCGCACGCGGTGGCAAACCGGGGCTGATGGAGCTGGCGAACCAGGGCACGGTGTTCCTCGACGAGATCGGCGAGATGTCGCCGTACTTGCAGGCCAAACTGCTGCGTTTTTTGAATGACGGCAGCTTCCGCCGGGTCGGCGGTGATCGAGAAGTGAAGGTCAACGTACGAATCCTCAGTGCAACCCACCGCGATCTGGAGAAAATGGTCAGCGAAGGCCTGTTCCGCGAAGACCTGTTCTACCGCCTCAACGTGCTTAACGTCGAAGTGCCGCCGCTGCGTGAACGGGGTCAGGACATTCTGTTGTTGGCGCGTTATTTCATGCAGCAGGCCTGCGCGCAGATCCAGCGCCCGGTCTGCCGCCTCGCCCCCGGCACCTATCCGGCGCTGCTCGGCAACCGCTGGCCGGGCAACGTACGGCAATTGCAGAACGTGATCTTCCGCGCCGCTGCGATCTGCGAAAGCAGCCTCGTCGACATCGGCGACCTCGACATCGCCGGCACCTCGGTGGCCCGACAGACCGACAGCGATGTCGACAGCCTCGAACAAGCCGTCGAGTCCTTCGAAAGATCGCTGCTGGAAAAACTCTACGTCAGCTACCCCTCGACCCGCCAACTGGCCAGCCGCCTGCAAACGTCGCATACAGCCATCGCCCACCGATTGCGCAAATACGGCATTCCCAACAAACCCTGAGCCATCACTGTCCCTTTGTGGGAGCGAGCCTGCTCGCGAATGCGGTGTGTCAATTGACATTAATGTGCCTGATGCGCCGCTTTCGCGAGCAGGCTCGCTCCCACAAGGTATGTAACGGATTCGAAATCCGTTCAAAAGCGACCTCCATCTGTACTGAAAGCGCTACAGCGGAACGATATCGGTACACTCTCCTCCAGCCACCGCTGTGCAAGGCTTTGATCCGCTTCAGCTTTTTTCCTCGCCCTATGCTGTAGCGATTTCGCTACGCACGCATCAATCACCCTTTCTAAATAAACACTCAAACCATTGATTTATAACGATAAATAAACCTTGGCCGCGTTCTTGCTAATCAACCACTCATAAATAAGGGCTTTATTGCCCAAGCCTTCCACCGCGTCCACCGGACGAGTCCGGCCCCTGAGGAGTTTCCATGAGCGAGTTGCGTTTTACTGAAGATCACGAATGGCTGCGCACTGAAGCTGACGGCAGCGTTACTGTCGGCATCACCGCTTTTGCGCAGAACGCCCTGGGCGACGTGGTATTCGTGCAACTGCCTGAGCTGCAGTCCTACGACAAAGGCGCCGAAGCCGCCACCGTGGAATCGGTAAAAGCCGCCAGCGGCGTGTACATGCCCCTCGACGGAGAAGTGCTGGAAGTGAACCCGGCGCTTGAAGACAGCCCTGAACTGGTCAACGAAGATCCGCTGGGCGAAGGCTGGTTCTTCCGCTTCCAGCCATCCGACGCCGCCGCTGTCGGCAAACTGCTGGATCAAGACGCTTACGACCGTCTGATCAAAGCCCAAGCCGAAGCCTGAGGAGTAGCGACATGACCCAAGTAAATCTCGGCACCGCCAACGAATTCATCGCCCGTCACATCGGCCCGCGCGCCGGTGACGAGCAAGCCATGCTCAACAGCCTCGGCTTCGACTCACTCGAAGCCCTGAGCGCCAGCGTCATCCCGGAAAGCATCAAGGGCACCAGCGTACTCGGCATGGACGACGGCCTGAGCGAAGCCGACGCACTGGCGATGATCAAATCCATCGCTGGCAAGAACCAACTGTTCAAGACCTACATCGGCCAGGGCTATTACAACTGCCATACGCCGTCGCCGATCCTGCGCAACCTCCTGGAAAACCCGGCCTGGTACACCGCTTACACGCCGTACCAGCCAGAAATCTCCCAGGGCCGTCTCGAAGCGCTGCTGAACTTCCAGACCCTGATCAGCGACCTCACCGGCCTGCCGATCGCCAACGCATCCTTGCTCGACGAAGCCACCGCCGCTGCCGAAGCCATGACCTTCTGCAAACGCCTGAGCAAGAACAAGGGCAGCCACCAGTTCTTCGCCTCGATCCACAGCCACCCGCAAACCCTCGACGTGCTGCGCACCCGTGCCGAGCCGCTGGGCATCGACGTGGTTGTGGGCGATGAGCGTGAACTGACCGACGTCACCCCGTTCTTCGGCGCCCTGCTGCAATACCCGGCGAGCAACGGCGATGTGTTCGACTACCGCGAACTGACCGAACGCTTCCACGCGGCCAACGCTCTGGTGGCCGTGGCTGCCGACCTCCTGGCCCTGACCCTGCTGACCGCTCCGGGCGAGTTCGGCGCGGACGTCGCCATCGGCAGCGCACAACGCTTCGGTGTGCCGCTGGGCTTCGGTGGCCCGCACGCGGCTTACTTCTCGACTAAAGATGCGTTCAAGCGCGACATGCCGGGCCGTCTGGTCGGTGTGTCGGTTGACCGTTTCGGCAAGCCGGCCCTGCGTCTGGCGATGCAGACCCGCGAGCAACACATCCGTCGCGAGAAGGCCACGTCGAACATCTGCACCGCGCAAGTGCTGCTGGCCAACATCGCCAGCATGTACGCCGTCTACCACGGCCCGAAAGGCCTGACCCAGATCGCCAACCGCGTGCATCACCTGACCGCGATTCTGGCCAAGGGCCTGACCGCGCTGGGCTTGAACGTCGAGCAGGAAAGCTTCTTCGACACCCTGACGCTGGCCACCGGCGCGCAAACCGCTGCGCTGCACGACAAGGCTCACGCCCAGCAGATCAACCTGCGCGTCGTCGATGCTCAGCGTGTCGGTCTGTCGGTCGACGAAACCACCACGCAGGCTGACATCGAAACTCTGTGGAGCGTGTTTGCCGACGGCAAGACCCTGCCGGACTTCGCCGCCCTCGCCGCTTCGGTGCAGAGCACCATCCCCGCTGCGCTGGTTCGTCAGTCGCCGATCCTCAGCCACCCGGTGTTCAACCGTTATCACTCGGAAACCGAGCTGATGCGCTACCTGCGCAAACTGGCGGACAAAGATCTGGCACTGGATCGCACCATGATCCCGCTGGGTTCGTGCACCATGAAACTCAACGCCGCCAGCGAAATGATCCCGGTGACCTGGGCTGAATTCGGTGCCCTGCACCCGTTCGCTCCGGCCGCGCAAAGCGCCGGCTATCAGCAACTGACCGATGAACTGGAAGCGATGCTCTGCGCCGCCACCGGTTACGATTCGATCTCGCTGCAACCGAACGCCGGTTCGCAAGGTGAATACGCGGGCCTGCTGGCCATCCGCGCCTATCACCAGAGCCGTGGCGATGACCGTCGCGACATTTGCCTGATCCCGTCGTCCGCCCACGGCACCAACCCGGCCACCGCCAACATGGCTGGCATGCGTGTGGTCGTGACCGCGTGCGACGCTCGCGGCAACGTCGATATCGAAGACCTGCGCGCCAAAGCCATCGAGCACCGCGAACACCTCGCTGCGCTGATGATCACCTACCCGTCGACTCACGGCGTGTTCGAAGAAGGCATCCGCGAAATCTGCGGGATCATCCATGACAACGGCGGCCAGGTTTACATCGATGGCGCCAACATGAACGCAATGGTCGGTCTCTGCGCCCCGGGCAAGTTCGGTGGCGACGTCTCGCACCTGAACCTGCACAAAACTTTCTGCATCCCCCACGGCGGTGGCGGCCCGGGCGTCGGCCCGATCGGCGTCAAGTCGCACCTGACGCCGTTCCTGCCGGGTCACGGCACCATGGAGCGTAAAGAAGGCGCGGTCTGCGCGGCACCGTTCGGCAGCGCGAGCATTCTGCCTATCACCTGGATGTACATCCGCATGATGGGCGGCGCTGGTCTCAAGCGTGCTTCGCAGTTGGCGATCCTCAATGCCAACTACATTTCCCGTCGCCTGGAAGAGCACTACCCAGTGCTGTACACCGGCAGCAACGGTCTGGTGGCGCACGAGTGCATCCTCGATCTGCGTCCACTGAAAGACAGCAGCGGCATCAGCGTTGATGACGTTGCCAAGCGCCTGATCGACTTTGGCTTCCACGCCCCGACCATGTCGTTCCCGGTCGCCGGCACGCTGATGATCGAGCCGACCGAAAGCGAATCCAGGGAAGAACTGGACCGCTTCTGCGACGCCATGATCCGCATCCGCGAAGAAATCCGCGCAGTGGAAAACGGCACCTTGGACAAGGACGACAACCCGTTGAAAAACGCGCCGCACACCGCAGCCGAACTGGTTGGCGAGTGGACTCACCCGTACAGCCGCGAGCAAGCCGTGTACCCGGTGGCCTCGTTGATCGAAGGCAAGTACTGGCCGCCGGTCGGTCGCGTCGACAACGTGTTCGGCGACCGCAATCTGGTCTGCGCCTGCCCGTCGATCGAAAGCTACGCTTAAAACAGTGCGGGATCAGTTTTGCTGATCCCGCACACACCGCAGATCCCCTGTAGGAGTGAGCCTGCTCGCGATAGTGGTGTATTAGTCGACATTACTGTTATCTGACACACCGCTATCGCGAGCAGGCTCACTCCTACTAGGGAATGCGGTCAGCTGCAAAATCCGCCAATTCCTATAACAAGAAACCGGAGAACCACTCATGTCGTTAAGCGTGTTCGACCTGTTCAAGATTGGCATCGGCCCCTCCAGTTCCCACACCGTCGGCCCGATGCGCGCCGCCGCGCGCTTCGCTGAAGGTTTGCGGCGTGAAAACCTGCTCACAGCAACAGCGAGCGTTCGCGTCGAGCTCTACGGCTCGCTCGGCGCCACCGGCAAGGGTCACGGCAGCGACAAAGCCGTACTGCTCGGCCTTGAAGGCGAGCACCCCGACACTGTCGATACAGAAACCGTCGCTGCCCGTCTGCAAGACATTCGCGGCAGCGGTCGCCTCAACCTGCTTGGTGAACACAGCATCGCGTTCAACGAAAAAGAACATCTGGCGATGATCCGCAAGCCGCTGGCCTATCACCCCAACGGCATGATTTTCCGCGCGTTCGACGCGGCGGGCATTCAGATCCGCAGCCGCGAGTACTACTCGGTCGGCGGTGGTTTTGTTGTCGATGAGGACGCGGCCGGTGCCGACCGCATCGTCGAAGACGCCACCGCGCTGACCTTCCCGTTCAAAAGCGCCAAGGACTTGCTCACGCATTGCAGCACTTACGGTCTGTCGATCAGCCAGGTGATGCTGACCAACGAAAGCGCCTGGCGCCCGGAAGCGGAAACCCGTGCCGGTCTGCTGAAGATCTGGCAAGTGATGCAGGACTGCGTGGCTGCTGGTTGTCGTAACGAAGGCATCTTGCCGGGCGGTTTGAAAGTCAAACGTCGCGCGGCAGCGCTGCATCGGCAACTGTGCAAGAACCCGGAATCGGCGCTGCGCGATCCGCTGTCGGTGCTCGACTGGGTCAACCTCTATGCGCTGGCGGTCAACGAAGAAAACGCCAACGGCGGGCGCGTGGTCACCGCGCCAACCAACGGCGCGGCCGGGATCATTCCGGCCGTGCTGCATTACTACATGCGTTTTATCCCCGGTTCCACCGATGACGGCGTCGTGCGATTTCTGCTGACCGCCGCCGCCATAGGCATTCTGTACAAGGAAAACGCTTCGATTTCCGGTGCTGAAGTCGGCTGTCAGGGCGAGGTCGGTGTGGCCTGTTCAATGGCCGCCGGGGCGTTGTGCGAAGTGCTCGGCGGCAGCGTGCAGCAAGTCGAGAACGCGGCGGAAATCGGCATGGAACACAACCTCGGCCTGACCTGCGACCCGATTGGCGGGTTGGTGCAAGTGCCGTGCATCGAGCGCAATGCCATGGGCTCGGTGAAAGCGATAAACGCGGTGCGCATGGCCATGCGTGGCGACGGTCAACATTTCGTCTCCCTCGACAAAGTTATCCGCACCATGCGCCAGACCGGCGCCGACATGAAAAGCAAATACAAAGAGACCGCCCGTGGCGGTCTGGCGGTCAACATTATCGAATGCTAATTAGCCCCCTCTCTCTCCAGGAGAGGGTTGGTGTGAATCAAGGAGTTCCGCATGTCCACCGAACAACTGTCGAAAACCCCGCTGCACGCTCTGCACATCGAACTCGGCGCCCGCATGGTGCCGTTCGCCGGCTACGACATGCCGGTGCAATACCCACTCGGCGTGATGAAGGAGCACCAGCACACCCGTGAGCAAGCCGGGCTGTTTGATGTTTCGCACATGGGCCAGATCCGCCTGACCGGCGCCAACGCCGCCAAAGCCCTGGAAACCCTGGTGCCGGTGGACATCATCGACCTGCCAGTGGGCATGCAGCGTTACGCGATGTTCACCAACGAGAGCGGTGGCATTCTCGATGACCTGATGGTCGCCAACCTCGGTAACGATGAGCTGTTCCTCGTAGTGAACGCTGCGTGCAAGGATCAGGATCTGGCTCACTTGCGAAAACACATCGGCGATCAGTGCACCATTACGGCGCTGTTCGAAGAGCGCGCCCTGCTCGCCCTGCAAGGTCCGGCCGCAGTGACCGTGCTGGCGCGCCTTGCTCCTGACGTGGCGAAGATGACCTTCATGCAGTTCAACCGCGTGAACCTGTTGGGCGTGGACTGCTTTGTCAGCCGTTCTGGCTACACCGGTGAAGACGGTTTCGAAATCTCGGTGCCGGCCGCCGATGCGGAAAAACTCGCTCGCGCCCTGTTGGCCGAACCGGAAGTCCAGGCCATCGGCCTCGGCGCGCGCGACTCGCTGCGTCTGGAAGCCGGCCTGTGCCTCTACGGCCACGACATGAACACCGAGACCACGCCAATCGAAGCCAGCCTGCTGTGGGCGATTTCCAAGCCGCGCCGTGCAGACGGCGCGCGGGCCGGCGGTTTCCCTGGGGCGGAGCAGGTTTTCAATCAACAACAGAACGGCGTCGCGCGCAAACGTGTCGGCCTGCTGCCGCAAGAACGCACGCCGGTGCGTGAAGGCGCAGAAATCGTCAACGAAGCCGACGAGATCATCGGCAGCGTGTGCAGCGGCGGCTTCGGCCCGACACTGGGCGGCCCATTGGCGATGGGTTACCTCGACAGCGCTCATGTCACTCTCGACACGCCAGTCTGGGCCATCGTTCGTGGGAAAAAGGTGCAAATGCTTGTAAGCAAAATGCCATTTGTTCCACAACGCTACTATCGTGGTTGATTGGCTGTTTCTATAAGTAACGCGATTGCGTTATGCGTGCACTAATGTGTAACGCAATCGCCACAAAAAAGTGCATTTTCTAACAACTGATTCGAATATGAACTTTGCTTATAACGTTCGAAAACTTTTGAAAAAGCTAATCGTCCAAGCCGCACTAGTGAACTGACTAACTGCCAGCAAGCGCAACAAAACCGGGGCCCTCACGGGGCTTGTTTTTTCTCCCGTAGTTGGCGTAGAGTTTATCCACTGTGTTTGCATGGGTCAGCTTGGAATCGTGACCTGGGCAGTAGCCTACAAGTTAGCTACATCCCGTTCGACGTCTTCTTACTCTCCTGCAACCAGCCCCAGTACTCTTTCATGAGAAAGAGACTGTCATCAATTTATGCGTCAAAGGAAATAAGAAATGTCCACACGTCAGAGCGGTACCGTCAAGTGGTTTAACGACGAGAAAGGTTTTGGTTTTATCACTCCAGAAAGCGGTCCGGATCTGTTCGTGCATTTCCGCGCCATTCAGGGCAACGGCTTCAAAAGCCTGAAAGAAGGCCAGAAAGTGACTTTCGTTGCTGTGCAAGGCCAGAAAGGCATGCAGGCTGACGAAGTACAAGCAGAAGCTTGATCCTTCTGTAACGAAAAAGCCCCTGATATTGATATCAGGGGCTTTTTTGTGCGCGCGAATCCGTAAAATGGCGCTTCATTTCGCGTCCAGAGGCAGCCATGTCGAAACACCTGCTCACGCCCCAAGGCGACTTTCCTCCCGCTGGCCTTGGCCGTCGTCTGGCTGCGATGTTCTATGACTTTCTGTTGTGCACCGCCCTGCTGATCGTGACCGGCTTCATCTACAAGCTCATCCAGGCGGCGATCATCGGCGAAGAACGTCTGCGCGTGATGACCGATGCCGGGCAACTGGACGGCGATCCGCTGTATTCCACCGTATTGCTCCTGGTGCTGTTTGCCTTCTTCGCCAAATTCTGGACCCATGGCGGTCAGACGCTGGGCATGCAGGTGTGGGGCATTCGTGTGCAGAACGCCAACGGCACGGCGATCAGCCTGTGGCAGGCGCTGTTGCGGTTTATGGTATCGATTGCTTCATGGCTGTGCGCCGGCCTGGGATTCTTCTGGTCGCTCTATGACAAGCAGAAGCGCACGTGGCATGACATCTATTCCGATACTCGCGTGGTGCGGATTCCGAAGAAACAAAAGTAGCGCCCATAAAAAAGATCGCAGCCTGCGGCAGCGCCTACAACGATTTCTGTAGGAGCTGCCGCAGGCTGCGATCTTTTGCTTTTACGCTTAAGCGTTACCGGCCAGCTTCATTCGCGCAGCCTGAGTGAAATCCAGCATGCGCTTCAAAGGCCGAATCGCCTGCGGAATCAACGCCGGATCAACAAAGATCTCGTTCGTCCCTTCCTTCAAGCTCTTGAGCGTGCGCTCAAGGGTGTTCATGGCCATCCACGGGCAATGTGCGCAACTGCGGCACGCTGCGCCGTTACCGGCGGTTGGCGCCTCGATGAAGACCTTGTCCGGGCATAGCTGCTGCATCTTGTAGAAAATGCCGCGGTCAGTGGCGACGATCAGAGTCTTGTTCGGCAAGGACTGCGCAGCGGCGATCAATTGGCTGGTGGAACCAACGGCGTCCGCCAGTTCGATTACCGATGTCGGCGACTCCGGGTGCACTAGAATCGCTGCATCCGGGTACAACGCCTTCATGTCCTCGAGCTGCTTGGATTTGAACTCTTCGTGGACGATGCAGGCACCGTCCCAGAGCAGCATGTCGGCGCCGGTCTTGCGCTGAATGTAGGTGCCCAGGTGTTTGTCCGGCCCCCAGATGATGGTTTCGCCGTTGTCCATCAGGCTTTCGACGATCTCCAGTGCGCAACTCGACGTCACCACCCAGTCGGCCCGGGCTTTCACGGCGGCAGAGGTGTTGGCGTAAACCACCACCGTGCGTTCCGGATGCTGATCGCAGAACGCCGAGAACTCGTCTACCGGACAACCCAGATCCAAGGAGCACGTCGCTTCCAGGGTCGGCATCAGCACACGTTTTTCCGGATTGAGAATCTTCGCGGTCTCACCCATGAACTTCACACCGGCGACCACCACGGTCTTGGCCGGATGAGCGTTGCCAAAGCGGGCCATTTCCAGGGAGTCGGAGACACAGCCACCGGTTTCTTCAGCCAAAGCCTGAATCACCGGATCGCAATAAAAGTGGGCCACCAGCACCGCGTCCTGAGCCTTGAGCTCGGCGGCGATGGCAGAACGGTAATAAGCCTCTTCCTCGGCGGTCAGCGGTTTGGGCTGTTTCGCGTCGAGGTGAGCTTGAACCAGAAGGCGTTCGGAAATCTGCGTCATGTTCGCAAGACCTGCAGGCGCTTTCGCGCGAAAGTCGAGTATACACCCGGCTCCGGACCCCTTGTGGGTACCGCCGGGAGAGTGAGTTTTATCAGGCACGGACAGCGTTGAAGCTGCGCAAGGCTACAGAATATCCGGTTGATACAAAAGATGATTCTGACCTGTGTCAGCGACGGCAGCACCGATAGAACGCGCACCCGAATCGCAGGCAAAAAAAAACCCGGAAATCCTCACTTTCGTGGGCCTTCCGGATTTTCTAAACCGCCAAATATGGTGGGTCGTGTGGGATTCGAACCTACGACCAATTGGTTAAAAGCCAACTGCTCTACCAACTGAGCTAACGACCCGCTGTGTGGTGGCGCGTATAATACTGATTTTTAAGGACTATTCAACACCTTTTTGAAAATAATCAAAAATAAGGTGTTGGATCGCTCACGCCGGCCGCCGCAAAGCCTTCCGCACGCAGGCGGCAGCTGTCGCATTTACCGCATGCACGGCCATTATCATCGGCCTGATAGCAGGAAACGGTGAGGCCATAATCGACGCCGAGCTTCACGCCCGCCTGGACGATCTGCGCCTTGCTCAGGTTCTGCAATGGCGCCTGAATGCGAAAGCCATTGCCTTCAACCCCCGCCTTGGTCGCCAGATTGGCCATGCGCTCGAAGGATTCGATAAACTCGGGACGGCAATCCGGATAACCGGAATAATCCACCGCATTCACACCAATAAAGATGTCACGGGCGCCAAGCACTTCAGCCCAACCCAGTGCCAGCGACAGGAAAACGGTATTGCGCGCCGGCACGTAAGTCACCGGGATGCCCTCGCCCAGCTCTTCAGGAATCTCGATGCTGGTGTCCGTCAGGGCCGAACCGCCCATGCCGTTCAGATTCAGACCGATCACCTTGTGCTCGATCACACCTAGGTCGCGGGCAACACGTGCAGCAGCGTGCAATTCGGCGTGCGAACGCTGACCGTAATCGAAGCTCATCGTGTAGCAGCTATAGCCCTCGGCGCGAGCCATGGCTACGACAGTCGCAGAGTCGAGGCCGCCAGACAGCAAAATGACTGCGCGTTTGTCGGTGGTGTTCAGTTGCTCAGTCATATCAGCGCCCCGGCTCGTCATTCCAAAGATATTTATGCAGCTGCAATTGCAGGCGTACCGGCAGGTTATCCGCTACGACCCAATCTGCCAGATCCCGCGCATTCAAGTCGTGGTGACTTGGCGAGAACAGGACTTCACCGGCACGTCGGTCGAGTCCGTACTGGATCAACTTGGAAACGGCCCAGTCGTAGTCTTCCCGCGAGCAGATGACAAACTTCACCTGATCGTTGGGAGTCAGCAGTTCGATATTCTCGTAACGGTTGCGATGCGCTTCTTTCGAGCCCGGTGTTTTCAGGTCGACTACGCGACTGACGCGCGGATCGACAGCAGAAACGTCAAGAGCACCGCTGGTTTCCAGCGAGACCTCGTAACCGGCATCACACAACTGCTTGAGTAAAGGAATGGCATTAGGCTGTGCCAGCGGCTCACCGCCGGTGACGCATACATAGCGCGGACGGAATCCGGCTACTTGCTCGAGGATATCGTCGAGGGTGCGGACGGTGCCGCCACTGAACGCATAGGCACTGTCGCAGTATTGGCAACGCAAAGGGCAGCCGGTCAGACGCACAAAAACAGTGGGCAGCCCGGCAGTCCGCGTTTCCCCCTGCAAAGAGTAGAAAACTTCGGTGATTCTCAATGTGTCTTGCATAGTCGCCACGGGCGTAACAGCTAAACAGGCTGTCCGCCTCCGTCAGGCACTTCAGGCAATCCCGCCAACGCGCAGACCACAAGAAGCGTGTTTCAGAAAAAGGGCGTGAATTCTAACGAAAAAACCCGCGACAGGCGCGGGTTTCTTCCAAAGGGTCAAGCAACTTACATGCGTTGCAGATCGCGTTGGGCCAACTGAGCGGCAGATGTGCCCGGATATTGGGCAACAACCTGCTGCAGAATGCCTTTTACCTTGTCGTTATGACCGAGGCGGCGCTCTACATCAGCCAGCTTGTACAGCGAGTCCGGCACTTTGGCGTGCTTGGGATACAGCTGCGAAACCTTGGCAAATGCTTGACCTGCACCTTGCAGATCACCTTTGGCCAGGTTCACTTCACCCAACCAATACTGAGCGTTGCCCGCATATTGGCTGTTCGGGTATTTGCGCAGGAAAGCGGCGAAAGCCTGGCTGGCCTTGTCGAAATCCTTGGCTTTGATCAGGTCGAAAGCGGCATCGTAATACAGCTTTTCCTTGGCCGGATCACCCGGTTCGCTACTCGCAGCAGGTGCCTGGGCAGCAGCCCCGGCGCCAGCGGCAGCACCGGCAGCAGCACTTGCATCGCCACCGGTAGAAGAATTCTCAGGAGTCGCGGCAGGTGCAACACCGGATCCTATGCGCCGATCAAGATCCTGGTATCGCTCCAGGGATTCTTGCTTCATGCGCGCAACCTGATTCTGCAGTTCTTCAATCACACCTTGCTGGCGCGAAATCTGATCCTGCATTTGTTGCAGTTGGTTGAACAGCATGCCTTGTGCCGAGGCAGGGGCCGAAGCCGCTCCCCCGGCATAGGCGCCGTTCGTACCGTAACCCGCAGGCGGATAACTACTCCCGCTATTGTTATAACCGGAGTTGTCATCGACCACAGGAACCGCAGCCCACGCCGCAAGCGGCGCGAGGCTGAGAGCCAGAACAGTTACAGCACGACGGCACGTTCGCATATCGAATTACTTACGCAGTTCGACGCGACGGTTTTGAGCCCAGGACTGCTCGTCGTTGCCGGTAGCAACTGGACGCTCTTCGCCGTAGGAAACCAGTTCCAGCTGAGCTGGGGAAACACCTTGCAGTACCAGGTAGCGTTGAACGGCTTTCGCACGACGCTCGCCCAGTGCCATGTTGTACTCACGAGTACCACGTTCGTCGGTGTTGCCTTCCAGAACAACGCGAGCGCCGTTTGCTTTCAGGTCTTTGGCGTGAACGTCCAGAGCGCGCATGGCTTCTGGCTTCAGGTCCGAGCTGTCGTATTCGAAGTAGAAGGTGGTGATTGCGCGCAGAGCAGCTTCTTCGCTCAGGGAACCGTCAACGGCACCAGTGTTTGCGCCGTAACCAGCGTTTGGATCAACAGCGCCTTCACCGGCGTTGTCGCCGCCTTTGGACGAGCAACCTACAGCTACAGCCATGGCCAGAGCCAGCGCAGCAAATTTACCAAACTTCAGCATTTCCATCGTGAAACTCCTAATGAACCCCAGTGTGTTAAGTAAAACGTGTAGCGCCCGCTCACTTCAGGTAAGGGGACCAGGACGGTTCTCTGACTTCGCCTTGAGCGGTAGGAAGCGGGAGCCTAACGCGTCCATTAATGGACACGAGCATCAAGACTCCCCGGCCCTGTTGGCGGGTGGCGTAGATTACCATGGTGCCGTTGGGCGCAACAGTGGGTGACTCGTCCAGAGTGCTATCAGTGAGGATCTTTACACTACCTCGCTGCAAATCCTGGGCTGCCACCTTGAAATTGGTGAAACCATCCTGACGATGGATCATCACCAAAGTCTTTTCATCAGCCGACAGTTTCGGGTTGGCGTTGTAGTTACCGATGAAGGTCACTCGCTCCGCACCGCCGCCACTGGCGCTGGTTTTGTAGATCTGTGGTTTGCCGCCACGGTCCGAAGTGAAGTAGATGGTCGAACCATCCTTGCCCCAGTACGGTTCGGTGTTGATGCCCGGGCCCGCAGTAACACGATTGATCTGACGCGAAGCCAGGTTCATCACGTAGATGTCCGGGTTACCGTCTTTCGACAGCACGAACGCCAGACGATCGCCATTCGGGGACCAGGCGGGTGCGCCATTCAGGCCTTCGAAGTTGGTGATTTGCTCACGGCGACCGGTGTCGATGTTCTGCATGAAGATCCGCGGACGCTTCTGTTCAAACGACACGTAGGCGATGCGCTTGCCATCCGGTGCGAAACGCGGCGACAGGATCGGCTCACGCGATTGCAACAGAGTCACGGCGCGCGCACCGTCATAGTCCGAACGCTGCAGGGTGTAACGGGTGTTCTTCTCGGAGAAGCGTTCAGCCGTTACGTACAACAGACGGGTCGAAAACGCACCTTGAATACCGGTGAGTTTTTCGAACGACTGGTCCGAGATGAAGTGCGCCATATCGCGCAATTGCTCGGTAGTGCCGGAAACACTGCCGTCAGCAACTTTCTGTTCGGTGGCAACGTTGAACAGCGCCCACTGCACCTGCAGGCGACCGCCCGCTGGAACGATGCTGCCGACCATCATGTATTGAGCACCCACCGCCTTCCAGTCACGGAAGATGATTTCGCTCGGCTGGCTTGGCTGGCTGATCATGTTTTGCTTTGGAATCGGCGAGTAATAGCCCGAGTTGCGCAAATCGTTACCAATGATTTCAGCCATGTCGTCCGGCAGCACGGCACCGCCCTGCATGCCGAACGGTACAACGGCGATCGGAGTAGCCCGATCGCTGCCGCTGGTGACCAGAATGTTCTTTTCATCAGCCATCGCGATCCCTGCCATGCAGCAGATCACGACCAGCATTCCTCGAAGAAGGTTTCTCACAAGGCTAGATCCTCAGGTGTGAATGTCATCTTGAATGAACGATACGGAGCGAAATCGCTCGGCTTCATTCCCTGCATTTCTGTCAAACGTCCAATATTCTTGACCGCTGCGACTGCCGAAGCATCGAACGGACCGTCGCCACTGGATTTGGCCACGCTGACCGAAGTCACCGTACCGTCCGGCAACATGCCGATTTGCAGCACCACCGTCATGCCTTTGCGTGCTGAAGGTGGGCGAGCCCAGCCTTCTGCTGCTCGCGCACGAATCAGGTCATCGAAACTGCCCGCGACTTCGTCACCCTGCTCATCGGCCAAGGCCTGCTGACGCTGTGGCGTGTCGGAAAGCAAATCTGCCAGGGCCTGAGCCTTTTTGTCTTCGGTAGATTTACGTGCCGCATCCTGCGCTTTCTTCTTCGCAGCATCGGCAGCAGCTTTCTTCTTCGCTTCGTCGGCGATTTTCTTCTTCGCCTCTTCAGCTTCAGCTTTCTTCTTGGCGTCTTCGGCGGCTTTCTTCTTCGCGTCTTCGACAATCTTCTTCTTGGCTTCTTCAGCGGCGGCTTTCTTGGCCTCTTCTTCAGCAGCCTTTTTGGCTTCTTCTTCAGATTTCTTCTTGGCTATATCAGCCAATTGTTTCTCTTCTGCCTTCTTGGCTTCGGCGGTCTTCTTCGCTTCATCGGCTTTTTTGGCTTCATCAGCCTTTTTCGCCTCGTCCGCTTTTTTAGACTCGTCGGCCTTCTTGGCTTCCTCGGCTTTTTGAGCCGCTTCTTCTTTCTTTTGTTCCGCAGCGGCCTTGATCTCTTCCTGCTCGACCTTTTTCTGTTCCATCTGCTCGACTTCGGTCTGACGCGCGGCGGATTTCTTCGCCTCACCCGCAATCTTCTGATTGGTCTGGGTGGTCGCCTGACTTTTCGATTTCAGTTGATACAAGGTCGCCTGGACAATCGGCTTGGCCGGCGGCAGCTCAGGTGTAAAAGCGAAACTGACGAACAGCATGCCGAACACCAGCACGTGCAAGACAATCGCCCAGACACTAGGCCAGAAGAAGCTTTCCGAGGCAGACGGCTCTCGCAGTGGCTGCATCAGGGGGCCTCGGTAATCAAGCCAACATTCCCGACCCCGGCTTTCTGCAACCCGCCCATGGCGCCCATGACGGAACCGTAATCGACAGTCTTGTCGCCACGAATGAAGACCTGGGTACGCTTGCCGTTACCGTTGCCGGCAGCGATGATTTTTGTCACCGCGCTGGTCATCTGCGGCAGGGTCATGGCCCTGTCCTGTTGCTTTTCGGTGTCGACTTCGCTGCCAAGGTTCCAGTAATAGGTCTTGTCAGCCTTGATCGAAATGGTCAGGACCTGGGTGTTGTTGTCCTGCGGCAAGGCTTCGCTGGAAACCTTGGGCAGATCAACTTTCACGCCCTGATTGAGCATCGGCGCGGTTACCATGAAGATGACCAGCAGCACCAACATCACGTCGATGTAAGGCACCACGTTCATCTCGGCGACCGGCTTGCGCTTTTTGCGAGCTCGAGCGATTAAAGCCATTGGAAATTACCTGCTTATTCTTCGCTGGTGTGCACTTTGCGGTGCAGGATCGCCTGGAATTCATCGGCGAAGGTGTAGTAACGGCCCAGCAGGGTTTCGCTGCGAGCTGCAAAACGGTTGTAAGCGATTACTGCAGGAATTGCCGCGAACAGGCCGATCGCCGTGGCGATCAGTGCTTCGGCAATACCCGGGGCCACGGTGGCCAGGGTGGCTTGCTGAGCGCTGGCCAGACCGCGGAAGGAGTTCATGATGCCCCACACGGTACCGAACAGGCCGATGTACGGGCTGACCGAACCAACGGTGGCGAGGAACGGCAGGCTCTGCTCCAGCTTCTCTTCTTCGCGGGAGATGGCCACACGCATGGCACGGGCCACGCCTTCCATCACCGCCTCAGGATCGACGCCTGGCTGCTGACGCAGACGGGAGAACTCTTTGAAACCGGCGCGGAAGATTTGCTCGACGCCCGAATCCGGATCCGGGTTGCTACCCGCCTGACGGTACAGCTTGGACAGATCGATACCCGACCAGAAGCGCTCCTCGAAGCTCTCCAGGGCGCGTCGACCGGCACGCAGCAGGTTGCTGCGCTGAAAGATCATGATCCATGAGGTCACCGATGCGGCCACCAGAGTCAACATTACCAACTGCACCACGATGCTGGCATTGCTGACCAGGCTCCACATGGAGGAATGGTCGACGACGTTAGCTTCCACGCTTTATCTCCTGCTTTGAGTGTGTACCCGGGCCGCCCGCGTCGGCGAAGGCCGCACGCAGGTCTTCGGGAAGGGCCCGGGGTTTCAAACTGTTAGTGCGCACACAGGCCACCAAAAACTGCCCTTCGCAGAGCAGCACATTATCCGTAGCCCGCCTGACCTGCTGTTTAAAGCGCAGGCTGGCACGGTTCAATTCGATTACTTCAGCGCTTACCAGCAGCTCGTCGTCCAGTCGCGCCGGCGCGTGGTAGCGCGCTTCGCTGGAATGCACGACAAACAACAGATCCTCCCCTGCCAGCTGCGATTGGGCAAAGCCCAGCTCGCGGAGCCGCTCGGTTCGAGCCCGTTCCATAAACTTGAGGTAATTAACGTAATACACGATGCCGCCCGCATCGGTGTCCTCGTAATAAACGCGACAACGATGTGCGAACGGCTCAAGCCCGTTTTGCGCGCGCATACTCTAGTGCTTACTCCTCAGGTTGCCAATCCGGCCAGGCAACTGTTTTTCATTGTTCAAAGGCTTTACCGCAAAAGTACCGTCCTCAGACAGTACAAACCCTGAATAAATCGACAACAAATGTGTATTAATCGTCCACAGCATCGAGAAACTCGTCTGCCACGGGCATTTCACCCATTCGTGACGGAATGTTTAAACCGAAATGCAGATACGCATGCCGCGTCACCACCCTGCCCCGTGGTGTGCGCATGATGTAGCCCTGTTGAATCAGGTATGGCTCAAGCACATCTTCAATGGTGTGGCGCTCTTCGCTGATCGCAGCGGCGAGGCTGTCGATCCCCACCGGGCCGCCATCGAACTTCTCGATCATGGTCAGCAGCAAACGCCGATCTTGATGATCGAAGCCGTGTTCGTCGACGTCCAGCAGGTTCAACGCTAGATCGGCAACCGACTTGGTGATGTGCCCCTTGGCGCGAACTTCGGCGAAATCGCGCACCCGGCGCAGCAGACGGTTGGCGATCCGCGGCGTACCACGGGCGCGGCGAGCGATTTCGAAGGCGCCTTCCGGATCCAGCGGCAGACCGAGGATATTCGCCGAACGACTGACAATCGTCGACAGGTCAGCGGTGCTGTAGAACTCAAGACGCTGGACGATACCGAAGCGGTCACGCAACGGGTTGGTCAGCATGCCGGCGCGAGTGGTCGCGCCGACCAGCGTGAACGGCGGCAGATCGAGCTTGATCGAACGCGCTGCCGGCCCTTCGCCGATCATGATGTCGAGTTGGAAATCTTCCATCGCCGGGTACAGCACTTCTTCAACGATCGGCGACAGACGATGGATTTCGTCGATGAACAACACATCGTGCGGCTCAAGATTGGTCAGCAACGCCGCCAGATCACCCGGACGCTCGAGGACCGGCCCCGAGGTGCTCTTGATCGATACACCCATTTCCTGAGCGATGATATTGGCCAACGTGGTTTTACCCAGCCCAGGCGGGCCGAAGATCAGCGTGTGGTCGAGGGATTCACTACGGCCACGGGCGGCCTGGATGAACAGTTCCATCTGCTCGCGCACGGTCGGCTGGCCGATATAGTCGGCCAGACTGACCGGGCGAATGGCCCGGTCCTGGACTTCTTCGCGCTCGCGCGGGCTGTGCGCAGCGGCGATCAGACGATCAGCTTCAATCACTTAAATCATTCCCTTCAGGGCGCGGCGGATCATGTCTTCACTGCTCAAATTCTTGTCCTTGATCGCGGAAATCGCCTTGCTCGCTTCCTGCGGTTTGTAACCCAGGGAAATCAGCGCGCTGACCGCATCGTTCTCGGCGGTGTTGACCGGCGCCGGGCCGTCCGGCTGGTTCGGCACCAGGGCAAACATGGCCGGCGAGGTTTCCCAGGCCTTGAAGCGATCTTTCAGTTCGACCAGTAAACGCTCGGCGGTTTTCTTGCCAACGCCCGGCACCTTGGTCAGGGCCGAGGTGTCCTGGGATTGCACGCAGCGGATCAACTCGTCGACTTCCAGACTCGACATCAATGCCAGAGCCAGTTTCGGCCCCACACCATTGAGACGGATCAGCTCGCGAAAAAAGTCTCGCTCACGCTTGCCGGCAAAACCATAGAGCAATTGCGCGTCTTCGCGTACGACCAAATGGGTGTGCAGGGTCAGCGGCTCACCGACCGACGGCAACCGATAGAGAGTGGTCATGGGCACTTCCAGCTCATATCCGAGGCCGTTTACATCCAGAATCAGGTGCGGCGGCTGTTTCTCAGCCAGGGTGCCGCGCAAGCGTCCAATCACGTTTCAGATCCTTGAGCGTTGGCCAGCCGTGGGCTGGCGACTGACGGAAGGCGAGCTTCAGGCCGACGACACAGGCGCAAAACCCACCTTCCGGGAAATTTGATTGCTGATGCTATCAGAGACGCAGGCGCCCGCCACGACTGCGTGCCGTTCCCAAGCCATGCGGCAGTAGGCTGGAACGGGTGTGCGCGTGACAAATGGCAATCGCCAGAGCGTCCGAAGCATCGATTTGCGGTTTGCTGGTCAGCTTGAGCATGTGCATGACCATCATCTGCACTTGCTCCTTATTCGCTGCGCCGGTACCGACCACGGCCTGCTTGACCTGGGTCGCGGTGTATTCGGCGATTTCAAGACTCTCTTCGGCGCCAGCGACGATGGCGGCTCCGCGGGCCTGCCCCAGTTTCAGCGCAGAATCGGCGTTTTTCGCCATGAACACCTTTTCGATGCCCATGGTGACCGGGCCGTAGGTCTGAATGATTTCGCGTACGCCGCGATAGACGATTTGCAGACGCTCATGAAGCTCGCCCGCGCCAGTGCGAATACAACCGGAGGCCACGTAGATACAGCCACCGCGGCCGGTATCGCGAACAATGCCGTAACCGGTGATACGCGAACCGGGGTCGATACCAAGAATTAAAGTCATAACGCCTGCGGATTCGGAAAAAGCACGAAATTCAATACAACGAATAACAAATGTGGGAGCTGGCTTGCCAGCGATGACGGTGTGTCAGGCAGCATCTTCAACAGATGTGCCGACGCCATCGCTGGCAAGCCAGCTCCCACATTGAATCGTAGTCGCTCTTAACCGAGCTGAGCGGCCACGTCTTCCGGAATGTCTGCGTTGGAATAGACGTTCTGCACGTCATCCAGGTCTTCAAGCATGTCGATCAGCTTCAGGACTTTCTCCGCGCCTTCCAGGTCCAGCTCGGCGCTGGTGGTCGGTTGCATCACGATCTCAGCATCATCACCCTTGAAACCAGCAGCTTCGAGGGCGTTACGCACGGCGTAGAAACTGGTGAACGAGGTGAACACATCGATCGAACCGTCTTCGTGGGTAACCACGTCATCGGCGTCGGCTTCCAGCGCCGCCTCGGTCAGAGCGTCTTCGTTGATGCCCGGGGCGAAGCTGATCTGGCCCTTGCGCTCGAACAGGTACGCGACCGAACCGTCGGTGCCAAGGTTGCCACCACACTTGCTGAACGCATGGCGCACAGCGGCTGCGGTACGGTTGCGGTTGTCGGTCATGCACTCGACCATTACCGCCACGCCGCCCGGGCCGTAACCTTCGTAGGTCAGTTCTTCGACGTTGTCCGCTTCTGTCGCACCGGCGCCGCGCGCCACTGCACGGTCGATGATGTCGCGACTCATGTTCGCGCTCAGCGCCTTGTCCAGGGCCAGACGCAGACGCGGATTGGAGCCCGGATCACCGCCGCCCTGACGGGCCGCAACGGTCAGTTCACGGATCCACTTGGTGAAGATCTTGCCTCTCTTGGCATCCTGACGTTCTTTGCGGTGCTTGATGTTCGCCCACTTGGAATGACCTGCCATAACTCGCTCCGAATTCTCTTTGAAACGTTGCCCGCCTGCTCATGCATCGGCCAGCAACCAAAAAATCTCGACCTGCTCTCTTCTCTATAGAAAGAAAAAAGGCGCATCCGAAGATGCGCCTTCAGGCCCGTCTTACTCAGCCTTTGGCGTTTCGCGCAAACGAATGTGCAGCTCGCGCAGTGCCTTGGCGTCCACCACACCCGGTGCTTGCGTCATCACGTCGGCAGCACTCTGGGTTTTCGGGAAGGCGATCACTTCACGGATCGACTGGGCGCCGGTCATCAGCATCACCAGACGATCCAGACCGAAGGCCAGACCACCGTGCGGCGGAGCACCGTACTTCAGCGCGTCGAGCAGGAAGCCGAATTTCTCTTCCTGTTCCGCTTCGTTGATACCCAGCAGACGGAACACCGACTGCTGCATTTCCTTGCGATGGATACGGATCGAACCGCCACCCAGCTCGGTGCCGTTCAGCACCATGTCGTACGCGCGAGACAGGGCGCCAGCCGGGTTGGCTTCGAGCTCTTGCGGCGTGCACTTCGGCGCGGTGAACGGGTGGTGCAGCGCAGAGAAGCTGCCGTCATCGTTCTCTTCGAACATCGGGAAGTCGACAACCCACATCGGAGCCCATTCGCAAGTCAGCAGGCTCAGGTCATGACCGAGCTTGATGCGCAGTGCGCCCAAAGCTTCGCTGACGATCTTGGCCTTGTCGGCGCCGAAGAACACGATGTCGCCATCAACCGCGCCGACGCGATCAAGGATCACGTTCAGGTTGGCTTCCGGGATGTTTTTCACGATCGGCGATTGCAGACCTTCAACACCGGCAGCACGCTCGTTGACCTTGATGTACGCCAGGCCCTTGGCACCGTAGATGCCGACGAACTTGGTGTAGTCGTCGATCTGCTTGCGCGGCATGCTCGCCCCGCCTGGAACGCGCAGTGCGGCGATGCGGCATTTCGGGTCGTTGGCCGGGCCGCTGAACACCTTGAAGTCGACTTCTTTCAGTTGATCGGCAACGTCTACCAGTTCCAGCGGGTTACGCAGGTCTGGCTTGTCGGAACCGTAGCGGCGCATGGCTTCTTCGAAAGTCATGTGCGGGAAATCACCGAATTCCAGACCCAGCACTTCCTTGAACAGGTTGCGGATCATTTGCTCGGTCAGGCCCATGATCTCTTTTTCATCGAGGAAGCTGGTCTCGATGTCGATCTGGGTGAATTCCGGCTGACGGTCGGCACGCAGGTCTTCGTCACGGAAGCACTTGGCGATCTGGTAGTAGCGGTCGAAGCCAGCGACCATCAGCAGTTGCTTGAACAGCTGTGGCGATTGCGGCAAGGCAAAGAACGAACCGGCGTGGGTACGGCTTGGCACCAGGTAGTCACGGGCACCTTCCGGGGTCGCGCGAGTCAGGATTGGTGTCTCAACGTCGAGGAAGCCGTTCTCGTCGAGGAAGCGACGGATGCTGGTGGTCATGCGCGAACGCAGACGCAGCTTCTCGGCCATTTCCGGACGACGCAGGTCGAGGAAGCGATAACGCAGGCGGGTTTCTTCGCCGACGTCGGAGAACTCGTTCAGCGGGAACGGCGGGGTTTCCGACTCGTTCAGCACTTCCAGTTCGTAGCCCAGCACTTCGATCATGCCCGACGCCATGTTGGCGTTGGTGGCACCGGCCGGACGCAGGCGAACCTTGCCGGTGATCTTCACGACGTATTCGCTGCGCACGCGATCCGCGGCGGCGAAGCTCTCGGCGCGATCCGGATCGAACACTACCTGAGCCAGACCATCACGATCACGGATATCGAGGAAAATCACCCCGCCGTGGTCGCGGCGACGGTGAACCCATCCGCAAAGGGTAATTTCCTGGCCTTCCAGGCTTTCGTTCAGTTGGCCGCAATAGTGGCTGCGCATCATGGTAGTGGTTCGCTTCTCGTAATTCGAAATTCGGTGGAGATCCCGGCGCACTGAAGCAGTGCGGAAAACTCACGCGTGTCGTTCGACCTGGGTTTGAACCCTAGTCAGATTTGTCGCCACCGGCCAGATTCTTCTTGGTTCCGGTCTTGAAATCGGTTTCGTACCAACCGCTGCCGCTGAGGCGAAAGCCCGGCATGGACAGCTGTTTCTTGAGCTCTGGCGCCTGGCAGGCAGGGCAGTCGACCAACGGTGCTTCGCTGATCTTTTGAATGGCTTCCAACTGATGACCACAGGAAGCACATTGGTAATCGTACATCGGCATTGGGGTGTCTCGGCGATCAGATTGCCACCGCGCGCAGGGCTTTGCGGCGAAAGAGCGGGATTATATCCATTAAATGCGGCCTGTGCAGCCGTAAGACTGCACAGGCCGCGACCTCGTTTACAACCGCTGTTTCAATGGGAGTGCTTCCTTGGTGCTGTTCATGACGCACACTACCCGCACCAGCGCGCTGAAATTCTTCACCCCGCCGTGACGCAGATGCACTTCACGGTCGACGTGGGGCAATAACGAACTGACCGAACAACAATTGTCTGCTGCCATGTTGCCAAGGATGTTCCAATAAACCTGTTCCAGTCGCAGGCAGGTCGCGAATCCGTTCAAACGCACGGATCGCGACAGCGGCTGGACCAGTGACATGTCGAAATCGTTGACGAACGGATCGAATTTCAATTCATGCTGCAAGCCGACAATCCTGTCGCCTCGCCTGTCTCCCTCTACCATATCGGTGACACTCCTTTGTCATCTCTGCCTGTTTTGGAAGCCACAAGCTGTGACTTCATAAAAGCGCAGACGCAAAGTTATATCCAGATGACTTTTTGACCATCACCGTAGGATAAGCCAACGATAGCGGTAAGATTGCGGACAGCGCGCGAGCCGGCCTCAGGCAAGCCCGCGCTTACGGGTTACGCTTCCAGCAAAGCGCGCAACATCCACGCGGTTTTCTCATGAACCTGCATACGCTGGGTCAGCAGGTCGGCCGTCGGCTCATCACTGACCTTGTCGAGCAGCGGGAAAATACCGCGTGCGGTGCGGGTCACAGCTTCCTGACCGTCGACCAATTGCTTGATCATGTCCTCGGCGCTTGGTACGCCCACCTCCTCTTTAATAGAAGACAGACGTGCGTAAGTCGCATAAGCGCCCGGCGCCGGAAAGCCCAGCGCGCGAATGCGCTCGGCAATCGAGTCCACGGCCAGCGCCAGTTCGTTGTATTGCTCTTCGAACATCAAGTGCAACGTACGAAACATCGGGCCTGTGACGTTCCAGTGGAAGTTATGGGTTTTCAGATACAGCACGTAGGTGTCCGACAGCAGCCGCGACAGCCCTTCGACGATGGACTTGCGATCTTCTTCACTGATACCGATATCGATTGCCATGTTTACCCCCTAACGGCGATTGAATTCATCCAACAGGTGTAACCCCACTCTAGCAAGGCTATCGCCAGCCCGCAGCCCCGAAAGCCTGAACAGACTGCGACAAAAAGACCGACTCTCTGCCGCTGGCCGGGCTGATTTGAGTAGCTGCAGGCTTTGCTGTTAAATAGGCAGTGTGTCGCCATGCCCCATTTTCCGGGGTGTTGCGCATAGGCTGATGCCGTGTACGTGTCCACCGCCTCTTATTTTGTTCCGAAGCGAACCGTGCGCCTTCAGCTCTTCCTTGTGAGCCGTCATAACGTGAGCCAATCAAAATGTTGAAAATCGTCCACCTGCTAATGGGCGCAGCGGCCTTGCTGCTGTCGTTCATACCTAGTTTGAAATCCGAAGCCGTTCCCTACCTGCAACAACCCGATGCACTTTACCTGGCCTTTTTCGGCCTGCTGAACCTGGTGATCGCTCCAGTGATTCCTTACTGGAACAAAGGCCCGCGCCAGCATCTGCAAAACCTTGTCAGCGCTCTTCTGGTGCTGACTGTCGTCCTGCAAACCTTGACCCTGATCGCACCGATGCCTGTCATCGCCGGCCAGCCCGCCGTGTTGTTCAGTCTGGTGATTGCCCTGGTTGCGGTGATCCTGCACCTGGCCGTCAGCTTCTATCGATCTTCACCGGCTGCCGCACCGACCAACTACGACATGACCAACCGCGATACCGGCACCGTCAAGTGGTTCAACACTTCCAAAGGCTTCGGCTTTATCTCCCGGGATTCCGGCGATGATATTTTCGTGCACTTTCGTGCGATCCGTGGCGAAGGCCACCGTGTTCTGGTCGAAGGCCAGCGCGTCGAGTTCTCGGTGATGAACCGGGACAAGGGTTTGCAAGCCGAGGACGTGATCGCCGCTCTGCCGCGTCGCTGATCCAGGGCCAAAAAAAACCGCGAGCAGCGTGCTGTTCGCGGTTTTTTTATGCCCGATGAAAAGCGCTCGCCTCAATAGTGCGGTGGCGGCGCGTCTTCTTCGAAGGACTCGAACTGGCCGACCATCTCTTCCTGACGCTTGAGCAGCGCAGCCATCTGTAATTGCAGGCGCTCAACCACGCGCTGCTGCGCCACCAGCACGTCGTTCAACGCCTGAATGGTGTCATCCTGAAACGCCAGACGGCTTTCCAGGTCGGTAACGCGATCTTCAAGGCTCATGATTCAGCCCTCCACAAATGTGAAATCTTCGGTCAGCACCACGCGCAATTGCTCGCGAATGGCGGCCACCTGTTCGTCGCTATAAGGTTTGGCCGCGTGCTTGCCCCATACCGGCGCCGGCCACGCTGCATCATCGCGTTTACGCACAATCACATGCATGTGCATCTGGCTGACAACATTACCCAAGGTCGCAACGTTCATCTTGTCAGCATCGAACAAGTCCTTGAGCAACTCCGCCAGCGCGGTGGTTTCCAGCCAGAGCTGCTGCTGATCGGCGACATCCAACTGAAACAACTCGCTGATATCGTCCCGACGTGGCACCAGGATGAACCACGGGTAGTTGGCGTCGTTGGACAGCAGCAGACGGCAGAGCGGGAAGTCACCAATGGTCAGCGTGTCCTGTTGAAGTCGTGAATCTAAAGCAAACACCGCGCGCACTCCCGGCTGATCTGAATAATTAGCTTAGCGGCCCTCATACCGAGCGGCGAACCAAGCGACAGACCGGCAGCATACCTGCGAATGCGCCGGCCTTCACGACGACAGCGCCCATTTGTCACCCGGCGAACGCCCCGACATGTGACATTTATCGACAACCTGCACCAGCACAGAACCAGAACGAGCGAGCAGCAAGCTCAAATGACCGAAAAACCCTGACCCGCTCACAATCACCCAATGCTTCAACTGTATGAATCCGGTACAGCCTGTAAATTTTTTTGCACCAAAACCGCACAGTGCGTCTACGCTCAGTGCGGCAGGCATCCGCCGAATACTCACTGGCGGGGTGAACCGGTAACGTTTTTGGTTGTCGCGCGCCAGCCACGGTGTGACAACACCATACGAACAGTCGCGTCAAGCCCCGATAGAAAGCGGCTTGGCGCCCCGTATTTATGAGGTTTTTACAGGTAGAGACAGGTGCACAGAAAAATAACCGCAGCGACATCGCGGTTTGTGCACGTTTGTTGCATTCGTACTCATATGGACTATAAGCGCACCACGGGAAGTGGGAGCCTTAAGCCCAACAAAAACAGTGGCAGGGTTGCCCGATGGAGATTCAAGTGTTTTGCCAGGGACTCTTTTTTAGCGATGCAAAAGGCTACAAAAACAGCGAGAAAGTTGCCGGTCCGATTGCATCGGTACTGTGAATTTGCGACATCTACCAAGCCATCTGCGACAGCGTCGTAAAGAAGGTGAAAGGTTAGATTCGCAAGTATCGCCAACAATGTCGGCGTGATATAAGTTTGCGCCGACACAAAAAGAAAGAGCCGCCCAGATAATAAAACAGGTGGGACGGCAGTACTCTTCTAAAAACCAAAGGAGCAAATCACGATGCGCGTGATGAAGTGGAGCATGATCGCCCTGGCTGTTGCAGCAGGCACCTCGCAGTTCGCAATGGCGTCTTCCCAAGACGAGTCCAAAGGCTTCCTGGAAGACCAGAGTCTGAAACTGAAGACTCGTATGGAATACATGAACCGCGACTACAAAAACGGCGCGGGTAACGTTTCCAACGGTGACGGCACTTTCAAAAGTGGCTATCGCCAGGACACCGGTGTAAGCCAACTGCTGACTTACGAGTCGGGCTTCACTCAAGGCACCGTAGGTTTCGGTCTCGATGCCATGGCCATGGGTTCGGTCAAACTGGACGGCGGTTCGGGCCGTCGTGGTAATGGCCTGTTCGCCAACGACAGCGATGGCAACCCTGAAAAATCCCAAGGTAAAATCGGCGGCGCAGTCAAATTCCGCGTATCCGACACCGTGCTGAAATACGGCCAACAATTTGTTGCAAGCCCAGTGTTCGCCACTGACGACAGCCGTCTGATTCCAGAAGTCGCCACCGGTACCCTGATCACTTCCAAAGAGATCAAAGGTCTGGAACTGAGCGCAGGTCGCTTCACAGCGCTGAGCAAGCAAACAGGCATGGGCCGTGACAGCATCGGCGGCCTGCCAGATGAAGATGGCAATGGCGGCAAAGGCCTGACCAACATCAACATCTTCGGTGCCAGCTACTCCTTCACCGATAACTTCACCGGTGCCCTGGCTGCTTCCGACGCTGACGACTACTTCAAGAAGTACTACGTCAACCTGAACTACACCTTGCCAATCAACGACGAGCAGTCGCTGAACTTCGACTTCAACGGCTACCACACCAAAGGCGATAGCCGCGGTGACCTGGTTGACGCGATCGGCGACGGCACCACTGGTGTGGACAACAACCTGTGGTCCCTGGCTGCTGCGTACAGCATCGGTGCTCACAAGTTTACCCTCGCTCACCAGCGCTCCAGCGGCGACAACGCTTACTACTATGGCGTTGACGGTAACAGCACTATCTTCGTTGCCAACTCCATTCAGATCTCCGACTTCGTGGGCCGCGACGAGCGCTCTTGGCAAGCTCGCTACGACCTGAACATGAAGACTTACGGCGTACCTGGCCTGAGCTTCATGACCCGTTACGTGATGGGTGACCACATCACCACCAACGGCTTGGGCGAAGGCAAGGAAAACGAGTGGAACGCCGAGTCCAAATACGTGATCCAGGAAGGTCCAGCCAAAGACCTGTCGTTCCGTCTGCGTTATGCCATGTACCGTTCCAACGGCGCATACAGCGGCTACTCGTCTGACAATAACGACACCCGTCTGATCGTTGAGTACCCTCTGAACATCCTCTAATAGGGATGTAAGGCTGACGTACTAGAGCCCTGCTCTAACAAGAACCGCTCACCTGGATTCAGGTGAGCGGTTTTTTTATGCACTCATTAACTTGTTTGCAGACATAAAACATTAGCCAGCTATCTATTAGCCAGCAAACTTTCACAACAGACATAAAAAAACCCAAGAGTGTGAACATCTCTTGGGTCTGACATTAATTAACTGACCGCGAGGCCAGGTATCAATGTTGTTACTGTGCAGCTGTTTCCTGAACTACACGAATAACCCGCTGCGGAAACGGGATATCAATGCCTGCAGTCTTTAAACGATCGCGGGACTGTTCGTTAAACATGAACATCACATCCCAATAGTCTGCAGTTTTAACCCACACACGCAGGGAAACAGTGATCGAACTGTCGCCCAGTGTCGAGATTACGGCTTGCGGTGCCGGGTCCTGTAAAACGCGCTCATCCTTGGCCAGATCCAGCAGCACCTGACGGGCCTTTTGCAGATCCGCTTCGTAATCCACGCCCACATCGAAGACAACCTTGCGGGTTGGCTGACGGTTGGTGTTGGTGATGATGCCGTTCGACAGATTACCGTTCGGCACGATGATGGTCTTGTTGTCACCGGTACGCAGCACGGTGTGGAAGATCTGGATGCTGTCGACCGTACCCGACACACCCTGGGCCTCGATCCAGTCACCGATACGGAACGGACGGAACAGCAGAATAAGCACGCCGCCGGCGAAGTTCGCCAGGCTACCCTGCAAGGCCAGACCGATGGCCAGGCCGGCAGCACCGATCGCCGCAACGAACGAAGTGGTTTCAACACCGATCATCGAAGCGACGCTGACAATCAGCAGCACCTTGAGAATGATGTTGGCGAGACTGCTGATGAAGCCTTGCAGCGCCAGGTCAGCGTTACGCAGGGCCAGCAGACCGCCGAGTTTTTGCGTGACCTTGTTGATCAGCCACCAGCCGATGGCCAGGGTAATCACTGCCAGCAGCACACGGCTGCCGTATTCCATGATCATCGGTATCCACGCCTGGGATGCCTTGACCAGGTGGTCCACCTCAGCATTCAAATCCATGTTCTATCTCCTGATTTCCGGCTACCCGGGCTATAAACAAATAAAAAGTGGGAGCGAGCTTGCTCGCGAAAATGGTGTGCCATTCAATAATGAAGTTGACTGACACACCGCTTTCGCGAGCAAGCCCGCTCCCACAGGTTCCGCATGAGAAAGCTTAGTCGCGGAAGTTGTTGAACTGCAGTGGCATGCCGAATTCCTTGGCACGCAGGGCCGCGATGGCTTCTTGCAGGTCGTCACGCTTCTTGCCGGTGACACGTACCTGCTCGCCCTGAATGGCGGCCTGCACCTTGAGCTTGGCATCCTTGATATGGCCGACAATCTTCTTCGCCAGCTCCTTGTCGATCCCTTCCTTGAGCACGGCGTCCTGCTTCATCAGCTTGCCCGATGCGTAAGCGTCTTTGACTTCAAGGCACTGCACGTCGATCTTGCGCTTGACCAGGGCAAGCTTGAGGATCTCGATCATCGCTTCCAGCTGGAAATCGGCTTCAGCGGTCAGGTTGACGGTCAGGTCTTTTTCCTTGAACTCGAAGCTGCCTTTACCTTTCAGGTCATAACGACGATCGAGTTCCTTCACGGCGTTCTCGACCGCGTTGGTGAGTTCGTGTTTGTCCAGTTCGGATACCACGTCGAACGACGGCATGTAATCTCTCCAATAAAAAAGGCGCGCTCGATGAGGATGGAGCGCGCTTGGCTTGCGGTTAAAATCGGGCTCATTATAACGGGTCTTTTCCTGACGACACGGCGAGCCGCACATGCCTGCACCCATTCGAGCAAAAAACTGATGTCCACCCTTTGGCATGTTCTCGGCGCCGGCAGTCTCGGCACACTCTGGGCTACGCGGCTGGCCCGGGCCGGATTACCGGTCAGGCTGATCGTGCGCGATACCGAGCGCTTGCATAGCTATGAAGCGGCAGGTGGACTGACCCTTGTGGAACAGGGACAAGCCCGCACCTATGCAGTTCCCGGCGAAACCCCGGACAACCCCGAACCGATCCGACGCCTGCTGGTGGCCTGCAAAGCCTACGACGCCGAAAGCGCGGTCGCCCGCCTCGCCCCACGCCTGGCGCCCGATGCCGAACTGATCCTGCTGCAAAACGGCCTCGGCAGTCAGGACGCTGTCGCCGCGCAAGTGCCCCAGGCGCGCTGCATCAGCGCCTCCAGTACCGAAGGCGCCTTCCGCGACGGTGACTGGCGCGTGGTTTTTGCCGGTCACGGTTACACCTGGCTCGGCGATGTCGCGCATCCGGTCGCGCCAATCTGGCTGGATGATCTGCAAGCCGCAAAAATCCCCCACGAATGGAGCACCGACATCCTCACCCGGCTGTGGCGCAAACTGGCGCTCAACTGCGCGATCAATCCGCTGACCGTGCTGCATAACTGCCGCAACGGCGGATTGCAGGCGCATCATTGCGAAGTCGCCACGCTGTGCGTCGAACTGACCGAACTGCTGCAGCGCTGCGGCCAACCGTCAGCCGCCGACAATCTGCAACAGGAAGTCGAGCGAGTGATCCAGGCCACCGCAGCCAATTACTCATCGATGTATCAGGATGTGGCCAACCAGCGCCGCACCGAGATCAGCTATTTATTGGGCCACGCCTGCAAAGTCGCTGCGCGCCACCAGTTGAACCTGCCGCACCTCAGTCAATTGCAGCAACGTCTGATCGCTCATCTGCACAGCCTCGGATTGCCCAGCGACTGAGCAGCGGCTACGCTGGCCACTTGTTCCTTTGCTGCGATAAACCTGATGCCATTGCGCCAGCGCCTCGAAAACCTGCCGGTCGGCCAGAAACTGCTGGCCGCCCTGCTGGTGCTGTTGACCACTGTCTTGCTGGTCGCCAACCTGACCTTTATCAGCGCCGCCTATTACATCTCCCAGGAAAGCATGGCCCCTCAGGCCTTGCAGACCATCGGCCGACTGATCTCCAACCCAAGTCTTGTCAGCGAAGCCCTGCAATCACCGCAGAGTGCAGAACGTCTGCTCAAGGAGCTCGACAGCTATTCTCCACTGCGCGCTGCCGCCCTGTATGACGGCAAGGGCGAAAGGCTCGCGCAAGTGCAGCACGGCGACAAACTCGACCTGCCGGAACGTTACCGGCACATTGAGGCTTGGCAACTCACCGAGTTTCGCAGCAACCAGTTGATCACCTTGCCCCGCCCCGGCACCGCGCCGGGTCATCTATTACTGGTCGCCAGTAGCGAATTGCCCATGGCGTTCTACACCGGCACGCTGACGGCCAGTCTTGGCATCCTGATTTTCAGCGTGCTGCTGTGGCTGGTGATTGCCCGGCAGATCAAGCGGCTGATCACCCGACCGATTCATCAACTTGAAGAGTTGTCGCGTCAGGTGACCCGTGAAGAGAACTACGCACTGCGCGCTTCACGCGGCAACCACGACGAAATCGGCAGCCTCGCCGAGGCGTTCAACACCATGCTGTCGCGCATCGAAGCCCGCGAGCAGCAACTCAAACGTGCCCGCGACGACTCACAAGCGGCTTACGATCAGGCCCAGGGCCTGGCCGAGGAAACCCGCCACACCAACCGCAAGCTGGAGCTGGAAGTCCAGGTACGCAGCAAGATCGAGAAGAAACTCACCGGTTTCCAGAACTACCTCAACAGCATCATCGACTCGATGCCGTCGGCGCTGATCGCCCTTGATGAACAGCTCTACGTCACCCAATGGAACCAGGAAGCCAGCGCCCTCTCCGGCACCCGGCTCGACGAAGCGCTGAACCAGCCGATATTTCTCGCCTTCGAGCCGCTCAAACCGTTTCTGCCGCAACTCAAGCAGACCGTCGAGCAACACACCGTGGCGAAAATCGAACGCGTGACCTGGTTCAAGGACGACGAGCCCAAGCATTACGCACTCACGTTCTACCCGCTGATGGGCGGCGCCGGGCGTGGTGTGGTGATCCGTATCGACGACATTACCCAGCGCCTGTCGCTGGAAGAAATGATGGTGCAGTCGGAAAAAATGCTCTCGGTCGGCGGCCTCGCAGCGGGCATGGCCCACGAAATCAACAACCCGCTGGGCGCGATCCTGCATAACGTGCAGAACATCCGCCGGCGCCTGTCAGCGGATCTGCCGAAGAACCTCGAAACCGCCGAGCAACTGGGCATCGAACTGGACACGGTCAACCGTTATCTGCAAGGCCGGGAAGTCCCGAAACTGCTCGATGGCATTCAACAGGCCGGAGCGCGGGCAGCAAAAATCGTCACTCACATGCTCAGTTTCAGCCGCCGCAGCACCCGGCAAATGGCCCCGTGCGATTTGCCGGCACTGATTGATCAAGCGGTTGAAATCGCCGGCAACGACTTCGATCTGGCCATCGGTTTTGATTTCAAGGGTCAGGCGATCATCCGCCAATTCGACCCGGCGCTGGGTCCGGTGCCGGGCACCGCCAACGAGCTGGAACAAGTGCTGCTCAATCTATTGAAAAACGCCGCACAGGCCATTCATCAGCGCGAAGACGACAGCGAACCGGGGCGGATCATCCTGCGTACCCGACTCAATCCGCCGTGGGCCGAGATTCAAGTCGAGGACAACGGCATCGGCATGAGCGAGAACGTGCGCAAACGCACCTTCGAACCGTTCTTCACCACCAAGGAAATCGGTCAAGGCACAGGACTTGGCTTGTCAGTGTCGTACTTCATTATCACCAACAACCACAAAGGGCAGATGGAAGTGCAGTCAGCGCCCGGGCAAGGCACATGTTTCACCTTGCGCCTGCCGCTGGCCCAACCCACTGCCATCGCTCCAGAAACCAATCAATTATCGAGGTAACCCATGGGCTTTCGCCTGTCGAAAATCTACACACGCACCGGCGACAAAGGCGAAACCGGCCTGGGCGATGGCCGCCGTGTACCCAAGGATCACCCGCGTATCGAGGCGATTGGTGAAGTCGATACGCTGAACAGTCAGGTGGGCGTGTTGCTGGCTGGACTGCTTGCCGAACGTGAAGCTACGCCTGGCTTGAATGAGCTGATTGAGGTGTTGGCGCCGTGTCAGCATCGGCTGTTCGATCTGGGTGGCGAGTTGGCAATGCCGGAATATCAGGCACTGAACGAGGCGGAAATCGAACGGTTGGAAGCGGCGATCGATGTGTGGAATGAAGAGCTGGGGCCGCTGGAGAATTTCATTTTGCCGGGCGGCTCGATGCTGATTGCTCAGGCCCATGTGTGCCGGAGTCTGGCGAGAAGTGCCGAGCGGCGCTGTCAGCATTTGAATGCGATCGAGCCGTTGGCCGGGGTTGGTTTGGCCTATATCAATCGGTTATCGGATCTGTTGTTTGTGGCGGCGCGAGTGATTGCGCGGCGGCAGGGGGTTGCGGAGATTTTGTGGCAGCCGGCGCCAAAACCTCAGGATATATAGCGCCTGTCAGGACGCTATCGCCGGCAAGCCAGCTCCCACAGGGTTTTATGTCACTCACAAATGTTGTGTACACACTCAAACCTGTGGGAGCTGGCTTGCCAGCGATGACGCCAGTAGCCTTTACAGAGAATCTGGCCAGAACGCCCGAATCCCTGCCACACCCTGAGCCCCAAAGCTCCAGGCCTTCTCACGCTCAGCCGGGCCAACCCCGCCCAACACGAACACCGGTTTGCTGAACCCCTCGATCAACGTCGAAGCCTGCTCCCAGCCCAACGGCTGCGCATCCGGATGAGTCAACGTCGGCTGCACCGGCGACAGGGTCACGAAATCCACGCCCATCTGTTCGGCCAGCGCCAGTTCTTCGGCGTTATGGCAAGACGCCGCCAACCAACGCTCCGCAGGCAACGGTCGCCCCGCCGCCGCATACTTGCGCAGTTGCGCGGAGGTGATGTGCCACCCGGCGGACGGGAAATCACCGAGCCATTCGAACGGCCCCTTGATCATCAACTGCGCCTTGCCGGCACACAGACCCGCTGCATCCACCGCCAGATCACGGTACTTCGGGTCATAGCCATTGGGCGCACGCAGCTGGATCAATTTGATCCCGCCGGCAATCGCCTTCTGGATGCCCCGTAACAACGCCGGGGTTTCCAGATCTTCCGGAGTAATCAGGTATTCGGCTGGCAAACGTGCCGCTGCGACGATTGGCTGGTTGGCCGCCGGAAACTCGTAGTTCGCCAGCTCCTTCGCGGTTACCCAGGCCAATGGCTGACCTTCGGCACCGTGGGGTTCGCCGCTGAAGTCCGAGACTTCCCAGACATCCAGCAACACCTGTTTGTCCGGGTAATCGTGACGCACCTTGATCAATGGCCGGGCGCTGCCTACGACAATGCCCAACTCTTCGTGCAGCTCACGGGCCAGCGCGGTTTCGACCGACTCGTCAGCCTCGACCTTGCCGCCGGGAAACTCCCACAAACCACCCTGATGCTGGGTGTCGGCACGGCGGGCGATGAGAATTTTGCCACTGTCGTCACGTATGACGGCAGCCGCGACGTGTACACGTTTCACGGGTTCATCTCCTCCAGTCCAGCCTTCTGCCATGCCTTGAAGGCCGGCCATTGGTAGACGGTTTCAACATAGGCTTCGTCGGCGGCCGGCAGCTTCACCTGATAGGTGCGCAAACGCACGGCAATCGGTGCGAAGAACGCATCGGCCAGGCTCAAACGACCAAACAGGTACGGCCCGCTCTCGGTGGCGACAGCACGGCATTCAGCCCACAAGGCGAGCATGCGTTCGATATCGACCTTCACTTCCGGCGGCACCGGGTTCAGCGGCGCGTTGTGGCTCAGGTTGAACGGCATGTGGTTGCGCATGGCGAAGAAGCCACTGTGCATTTGCGCACAGGCGGATCGCGCCTGGGCGCGGGCGAAGAGGTCGGTTGGCCAAAGCTGCTCGGACGCAAACTGCTCGGCGAGGTACTCAGCGATAGCCAAGGAATCAGCCACGGTGCCGCGTGCGGTTTTCAGCAGCGGTACTTTGGCAGTCGGCGAATGCTTGAGCAGACGCTCGCGGGTGTCGGGCTTGCCGAGTTTGATCAACTCTTCGGTGTAGGGAGCGCCGGTCAATTCGAGCGCCAAGGCGGCGCGCAGGGACCAGGAGGAAAGCAGTTTGTCGCCGATGATCAGGTGCAGAGACATGGTTTTGGCGCCTTTTCGTCAGTGGAAAAGCTTTGGGACTTGCGATGCCTGAACCGACGCCATCGCTAGCAGACTAGCTCCCACAGTAGATGTTCAGTGAACACAAGCCCTGTGGGAGCCAGACTGCTGGCGATTGCAGCGACTCGGTCTCGGATCAGGTCCGGTATTCGGCGTTGATCTTCACGTATTCATGCGACAGGTCAGTGGTCCAGATGGTTTCGCTGCAATCGCCGCGACCCAGCTCGATACGGATGGTGATCTCTTCCTGCTGCATCACCGCCGAGCCCTGCGCCTCAGTGTAGGTCTCAGCGCGGGCGCCACGGCTGGCGATACACACATCGCCGAGGAACACGTCGATCTTGCTCACGTCCAGATCCGGCACGCCGGCACGGCCGACAGCGGCCAGGATGCGTCCCCAGTTCGGGTCGGAGGCGAACAGCGCGGTCTTGATCAGCGGCGAGTGCGCCACGGTGTAGCCGACGTCCAGGCATTCCTGGTGATTGCCGCCACCGTTGACTTCAACGGTGACGAACTTGGTTGCGCCTTCGCCGTCTCGCACGATGGCCTGGGCCACGTCCATGCACACTTCGAACACCGCTTGCTTGAGTTTGGCGAACAGTTCGCCTTCCGCGCGGGTGATTTCCGGCAGTGCAGCCTTGCCGGTGGCGATCAGCATGCAGCAGTCGTTAGTCGAAGTGTCGCCGTCGATAGTGATGCGGTTGAACGACTTGTTGGCGCCGTCGAGCATCAGGTTTTGCAGGACATCGCGGGAGACTTTGGCGTCGGTGGCTATGTAGCCGAGCATAGTCGCCATGTTCGGACGAATCATGCCCGCGCCTTTGCTGATGCCGGTAACGGTGATGGTCACGCCGTCATGCTGAAACTGGCGGCTGGCACCTTTGGGCAGGGTGTCGGTGGTCATGATGCCGGTGGCGGCCGCTTCCCAGTTGTTTTCCGACAGATCGTCCAGTGCGGCTTGCAAGGCACCTTCAATTTTCTCGACCGGCAATGGCTCGCCGATGACACCCGTGGAGTACGGCAGGATCTGTTCAGCAGCAACGCCGGTCAGCTCGGCCAGTTTGGCGCAGGTGCGCTCGGCAGCGGCCAGGCCTGGTTCGCCGGTACCGGCGTTGGCGTTACCGGTGTTGGTCAGCAGGTAGCGCACAGCGTTCTGCACGCGTTTTTTCGCCAGAATCACCGGTGCTGCACAAAAGGCGTTCAATGTGAACACGCCCGCCACGGTCGAACCTTCGGCGCAGCGCATCACCACGACATCTTTGCGCCCGGGGCGCTTGATGCCGGCCGAGGCGATACCGAGTTCAAAACCGGCAACCGGGTGCAACGTTGGCAAAGGACCAAGACCAACAGCCATGAATGCGCTCCTTACTCAATGAAGTCAGCACCGCCATTTGAAAGCGGTGGTTTAAATGGCAAAACGCCGCGACGGCTTATGCCGGTCGCGGCGCGGGTACATCAGCGATTGAAACGGGTGTTACTGAATCTGCCCGTGGCAATGCTTGAATTTCTTGCCCGAACCGCAGTAGCACAGTTCGTTGCGGCCTAGCTTCTGGTCATTGCGAACCGGGGCGGTGGCGAGGGCCACATCGACCTCTTCACCCAGGATTTCCGGCTGATCAAGACCAGGGGCTTCGGCGTGTTCGAACTGCATGCGGGCGGCCAGTGCTTCGGCTTCCTGACGCAGACGTTGCTCTTCGGCTTCCGGATCTTCACGGCGAACCTGAACGTGCGACAGCACACGGATGGAGTCGCGCTTGATCGAATCCAGCAGCTCGGAGAACAGCGTGAACGACTCGCGCTTGTATTCCTGCTTCGGGTTCTTCTGAGCGTAGCCACGCAGGTGGATGCCGTGACGCAGGTGATCCATGGTCGACAGGTGGTCTTTCCACAGGTCGTCCAGCACGCGCAGAACGATTTGCTTCTCGAAGGAGCGCAGTGCTTCGGCACCGGCCTGATCTTCTTTCTCGTTGTACGCGGCCATCAGCTCGGTCATGAGCTTCTCGCGCAGGGTTTCTTCGTACAGGTGATCGTCTTCGTCGAGCCATTGCTGGATCGGCAACGCCACACCGAAGTCGCTCTGCAGCGAGGCTTCCAGACCGGCGACGTCCCACTGCTCTGGCAGCGATTGCGGCGGAATGTGGGCGCTGACGGTCGCGTTGAGTACGTCCTGACGGAAGTCGGCGATGGTTTCACCGATGTTGTCGGCGGCCAGCAACGTGTTACGCATGTGATAAATCACTTTACGCTGTTCGTTGTTAACGTCGTCGAACTCAAGCAGTTGCTTACGAATGTCGAAGTTGCGGCCTTCAACCTTGCGCTGCGCCTTCTCGATCGCGTTGGTCACCATGCGGTGCTCGATCGCTTCGCCCGGCTGCATGCCCAGGGCTTTCATGAAGTTCTTCACCCGGTCAGAGGCGAAGATACGCATCAGGCTGTCTTCCAGCGACAGGTAGAAGCGGCTGGAACCGGCGTCACCCTGACGGCCGGCACGGCCACGCAGCTGGTTGTCGATACGACGGGATTCGTGACGCTCGGATGCAATCACCTGCAAACCGCCGGACTCCAGCACTTGCTGGTGACGCTTCTGCCAGTCGGCCTTGATCTGGGCGATCTGCTCAGGGGTCGGGTCTTCCAGCGATGCGACTTCAACTTCCCAGTTACCGCCCAACAGGATGTCGGTACCACGACCGGCCATGTTGGTGGCGATGGTCAGTGCACCCGGACGACCGGCTTGCGCGATGATCTCGGCTTCTTTTTCGTGGAACTTGGCGTTCAGAACCTTGTGTTCGATGCCTTCCTTCACGAGCAGTGCGGACATGTGCTCGGAGGTTTCGATGGTCGCAGTACCCACCAGCACCGGACGGCCAGCGGCCATGCTTTCCTTGATGTCCGTCACGATCGCCGCGTACTTCTCTTCGGCTGTCAGGAACACCAGGTCGTTGAAGTCTTTACGCGCCAACGGCTTGTTCGGCGGAATGACCATCACTTCCAGACCATAGATCTGGTGGAATTCAAACGCTTCGGTGTCAGCGGTACCGGTCATGCCGGACAGCTTGGTGTACAGACGGAAGTAGTTCTGGAACGTGGTCGATGCCAGGGTCTGGCTCTCGGCCTGAATGTTCAAGCCTTCTTTGGCTTCGATGGCCTGGTGCAGACCTTCGGACAAACGACGGCCCGGCATGGTACGGCCGGTGTGCTCGTCGACCAGTACGACCTGACCGTCCTGCACGATGTATTCAATGTTGCGATTGAACAGCTTGTGCGCACGCAGACCGGCATAAACGTGGGTCAGCAGACCCAGGTTATGCGCCGAGTACAGGCTCTCGCCCTCAGCCAGCAGGCCGACACGGGTGAGCATGTCTTCGATGAACTGATGACCGGCTTCGTTGAGTTCGACCTGACGGGTCTTCTCGTCAACGGTGTAGTGGCCAGCCTTGGTGACTTCCCCTTCGACTTCTTCAACGTGCAGTTCCAGCTGCGGGATCAGTTTGTTGATCTCGGTGTACAGCTTGGAGCTGTCCTCGGCCTGACCGGAAATGATCAGTGGGGTACGTGCTTCGTCGATGAGGATGGAGTCGACTTCGTCGATCACGGCAAAATTGAGTTCGCGCTGGAATTTTTCTTCCATGCTGAACGCCATGTTGTCTCGCAGGTAGTCGAAACCGAATTCGTTGTTGGTGCCGTAGGTGATGTCGGCAGCGTAAGCGAGACGCTTCTCTTCCGGCGGCTGGAACGGCGTCACGACGCCGACGGTCAGGCCGAGGAATTCATACAGCGGGCGCATCCAGTTGGCGTCACGACGGGCCAGGTAGTCGTTCACCGTCACAACGTGCACGCCCTTGCCGGACAGTGCGTTGAGGTAAACACCCAGGGTAGCCACGAGGGTTTTACCCTCACCGGTGCGCATTTCGGCGATTTTGCCTTCATGCAAGGTCATGCCGCCGACGAGTTGCACGTCGAAGTGGCGCATACCCATGATGCGCTTGCCGGCTTCGCGGGCGACCGCAAAGGCTTCTGGCAACAGCTTGTCGAGGGTTTCCCCTTTGGCGATGCGGGCCTTGAACTCATCGGTCTTGGCGCGCAATTGATCGTCCGAAAGGGCCACCATTTGCTCTTCGAAGGCATTGACGAGCTGCACCGTCTTGAGCATGCGTTTGACTTCACGCTCGTTCTTGCTTCCAAAAAGTTTCTTTAACAAAGGCGCAAACATATCGGCAGGATCTTCCACACTAAAGGGATGGAGGGCGGCCCCGTGAGTCGCCCGTGCAGCCCTCATGGCCGCATGCGAACGAGCATTCTACCCGGAAACGGTGGTGAGGAAAGTGGCGATGTTCCACGATGCTGGCACTGCGCTTTGACGGGGCTCACTTAAAATAGGGGCGTTTTGCTCAACTTCAAGTCGTACGCAAAAGAAGTTAGTCGTTGATTTAATGGGCAAAGCAGGGGCAAAAGCAATGGGCGAGTGAATTCGGTGCTTTCTGCTACCATGGCGCCTCTGTACTTTCAGGTGTTCAATCATGGCGTTTCGCCCTCTTACGGCCAAAGCACCCGCCGTTTTGCTACGCGAAGCCAAGCCGCTCAAAGCCATCCTCGGCCATGCCCAGCGACTGGGCCATCTGCAACGCCTGCTCGAAAGCCAACTGCAACCCGCCGCCCGCGAACATTGCCATGTGGCGTCGTGGCGTGAGGGCAGTCTCCTGTTAATTGTCACCGATGGTCATTGGGCCACTCGCCTGCGCTATCAGCAAAAGCGCTTGCAACGGCAATTGCAGATGTTCGACGAGTTCGCCAGCCTGACGCGGATTCTGTTCAAGGTTCAACCACCGACGGTTCAGCGTGGAGCAACCGGGCATACGATGGATCTTTCAACGGATGCAGCGGCGACCATTCAGGCCACGGCGGACGGGATCAGTGATCCGAATCTGCGGGCGGCGCTGGAGCGCCTTGCGGCGCACGCCAAAGCCAAGCCCTGAAAAAATCGCAGCCTGCGGCAGCTTCTACAGCTGGAATGCATCCCCTCTAGGAGGTGCCGCAGGCTCGGGCCGCGATCGGACGATCTTTGCTTTTAGCGGCGTTTGCTGCCTCCGAGCAGCGAACCCATCAGGCCACGCACCAGTTGCTTGCCCAGGTTGTTGGCCGCTTGGCGCATCGCCGACTTCAGCGCCTGCCCTGCCGCGGTCCCCAGGAACTCGCCAGCCCTGTCCGCCAGACTCGGTTCTTGAGCAGCTGCCGGCGCTTCAGCCTCCGGGGCCAACCCTTTACGCCCCATCAGGATTTCATAAGCCGACTCCCGATCGATCGGTTTGTCATAGCGTCCCTTGAACGGCGATCCGGCAATCAGCATTGTTCGCTCGGTTTCGGTCAACGGCCCGATCCGCGATTGCGGCGGTGCGACCAACACGCGCTGAACCATTTCAGGCGTGCCTTTCTCGGCAAGCGTACCGACCAACGCCTCACCGATCCCAAGCTCGGTCAGCACCGACAGACTGTCGAAGGCCGGATTCGGCCGGAACCCGTCAGCCACCGCGCGCAGGGATTTCTGCTCTTTTGCAGTGAATGCACGCAGGCCGTGCTGGATGCGCAGCCCCAGTTGCGCCAGCACGTCATCCGGCAGGTCGGTCGGCGATTGGGTGACGAAATACACACCCACGCCTTTGGAACGGATCAACCGCACCACCTGCTCCAGCCGCTCCTGCAACGCCTTTGGCGTGTCGCCAAACAACAAGTGCGCCTCATCGAAAAACAGCGCCAGCAGCGGTTTATCGGCATCGCCGCGCTCCGGCAACTGCTCGAACAGTTCGGCCAGCAGCCATAACAGAAACGTCGCATAAACCTTCGGCGCCTCGTGTACCAGACGGCTGGCATCGAGCAGATGAATGCGCCCACGGCCATCGGCAGCGGGTTGCAGGATGTCTTCCAGTTGCAGCGCCGGCTCGCCAAACAAGGCTTCGGCACCCTGCTGCTCCAGCGTTGCCAAGCGGCGTAACAGTGCCTGACTGGAACCGGTGGTCATCAGCGCGGCGTCTTCGCCCAACAGCTGTGGATTGTCCTTGAGGTGATTGAGCAGCGCTTTCAGATCCTTCAGATCCAGCAACAACAGGCCTTCGCGATCAGCGACCTTGAACGCCGCATAGAGCGCCGACTGCTGACTGTCGGTCAGCTCAAGCAGGCTGCCAATCAGCAGCGGCCCCATTTCACTCAACGTGGTGCGCAGTGGATGACCGGACTGACCGTGAATGTCCCACAAGGTCACGGGATAAGCCTGCGGTTTGTAATTGAGCCATGGCATGCCGGCGATGCGCTCGGCGACCTTACCCTGCGGGTTGCCGGCAGCACCGAGGCCGCACAGATCTCCCTTGATATCAGCGGCAAACACCGCGACGCCCGCGTCGCTGAAGGCTTCGGCCAGACGTTGCAAAGTCACGGTCTTACCGGTGCCGGTCGCGCCGGCAACCAGTCCATGTCGGTTGGCCAGGCGCATGGCCTGGGCTATCGGTTGCCCCGCGAGATCGGCGCCGATTACGAGTTGCGATGAGTCAGGCATTTTGTCACCCAATGGTTAATCTTTAATTCGCGATGGCCGATAAATAAAGGCGTGAACCTGACTGAAAAGTCGGGTCGGACATTTCCCTAAGGAGAGACGGAAATATCAGCTTTTTTCACCCTTGCCCATATTGAGCGTCTTTATAAAAGCACGCCCAGGACATTAAGACCTTAGCGGAACCCCAAGCCATGAACAAAAACCTGCGCTTCAGCCATAAAATTTTGCTTGCCGCCGCCCTCATCGTCATCGCCGCTTTCGCCTCGTTCACGCTGTACAACGACTGGCTACAGCGCAACGCAATCCGCGATGACCTGAACAACTATCTCAACGAGATGGGCGAGGTCACCGCCGACAATATCCAGACCTGGCTCAATGGCCGCATTCTGCTGGTCGAGAACGCTGCCCAGAATATCGCCATCAACCCGGAAGCGACCAATGTCGCCAGCCTGCTGGAACAGAAGTCCCTGACCTCGACATTCATGGCGACCTATCTGGGCGATGCCACCGGCCACTTCACCATCCGCCCGGACGTGAAGATGCCGGACGGTTTCGATCCACGCGTTCGTCCTTGGTACAAAGGTGCCGAGAGCAGCAGCACACCGACCCTGACCGAACCGTACATCGACGCCGCGACCGGCCAGTTGATCATCTCCATCGCCACCGCCTCGAAAAAGGCCGGTCAGAGCGTTGGCGTGGTCGGCGGTGACTTGAGCCTGCAATCACTGGTCGACACACTGGCCGCCCGGGATTTCGACGGCATGGGTTATGTGTTCCTGGTCAGCGCCGACGGCAAGATCCTCGTGCACCCGGACAAAGCCCTGGTGATGAAATCACTGAAGGAGGCCTATCCGCAGGACACCCCGCGCATCAGCAGCGACTCCAGTGAAGTCACTGTCGATGGCAAGACCCGCATCGTCACTTTCGCCCCGATCAAGGGTCTGCCGTCGGTGAACTGGTACATCGGCCTGTCAGTGGACAAAGACAAGGCGTTCGCGATGCTCAGCGAGTTCCGCACCTCGGCAGTAATCGCAACGGTGATTGCCGTGGCGATCATCATTGCCCTGCTCGGCATGCTGATCCGCATCCTGATCCAGCCGCTGCACGTCATGACCCGCGCCATGGAAGACATCGCCGATGGCGAAGGCGACCTGACCAAGCGCCTGACCATCGTCAATAACGATGAATTCGGTGTACTCGGTACCGCGTTCAACCGTTTCGTCGAGCGTATTCATGGCTCGATCCGCGAAGTGTCGTCGGCCACCGGGCAGGTTAACGAAGTCGCCCTGCGTGTGGTCGCGGCGTCGAACTCGTCGATGTACAACTCCGATCAGCAGGCGTCGCGCACCAGCAGTGTCGCCGCCGCGATCAACCAACTTGGCGCCGCCGCCCAGGAAATCGCCCGCAACGCCGCGCAAGCCTCGAACCAGGCCAGCGACGCCCGCGGCCTCGCCGAAGACGGCCAGCAAGTGGTGGATCGCAGCATCAAGGCGATGAATCAACTGTCGAGCATGCTCAGCGCGTCGAGCAGCAATATCGAGTCGCTGAACAGCAAAACCGTGAACATCGGGCAGATTCTCGAAGTGATCACCAGTATTTCCCAGCAAACCAACCTGCTGGCGCTCAACGCGGCGATTGAAGCCGCGCGTGCCGGTGAGGCCGGGCGCGGATTTGCCGTGGTGGCGGACGAAGTGCGTAACCTCGCCCACCGCACCCAGGAATCGGCGCAGCAGGTACAAACCATGATCGAGGAGCTGCAAGTCGGCGCCCGGGAATCGGTGAGCACCATGAGCGACAGCCAGCGTCACAGCCAGGACAGCGTGGAAATCGCCAACCTGGCGGGCGAGCGCTTGAACAGCGTGACCCAACGCATTGGCGAGATCGATGGGATGAACCAGTCGGTGGCTACGGCGACCGAGGAACAAACCGCCGTGGTCGAGTCGATCAACGTCGATATCACCGAGATCAATACGCTGAACCAGGAAGGGGTGGAGAACCTGCACGCGACATTGCGTGCCTGTTCGGATCTGGAGCAGCAGGCTTCGAGGTTGAAGCAGTTGGTGGGCAGCTTCCGCATCTGAAAATCTAAAGATCGCAGCCTTGGCAGCTCTTGCAGTTGGAATGTGTTTTCCCTGCAGGAGCTGCCGCAGGCTGCGATCTTTTCGCATCGACCCTACCCCGCGCAATCCCGACCGAACATCTATTCTGGATAAAGGTCAACCAAAGGAGAGCAACGCTGCGGAGGGACGATCACCGTGCATATCGCCGACATTACCATGTTCTACGCCCCGGCCAGCGGTGGCGTACGTACTTATCTCGATGCAAAACACCGTCGGTTGAGCGTCAAACCCGGGATTCGTCACAGTTTGCTGATCCCCGGCGCGCATTTCGGTGAACACGATGGCGTGTACACGGTTCCCGCCCCCGCCCTGCCCTTCGGCAAGGGCTACCGCTTTCCGGTACGCCTGGCTCCTTGGAGAAATGTTCTGCAGGATTTGCAGCCCGATCTGATCGAGGTCGGCGATCCGTATCTCACCGCGTGGGCAGCTCTGGATGCCCGGCGGCAGCTGGACGTGCCGGTGATCGGTTTCTATCACTCGGACTTGCCGCTGTTGGTCAGCAACCGCATGGGGCATCGGGTCACGCCCAACGTCGAGGCCTATGTCACCAAGTTGTATGGCAACTTCGACCGGGTTCTCGCGCCCAGTCAGGTGATGGCTGACAAGCTCACAGGCCTGGGCGTGCGCAACGTCTTCGTACAGCCGTTGGGCGTTGATCTGCAAACCTTTCACCCCGGCGCCCGCGACCCGGACTTGCGGGCCGAACTGGGCATTGCCGAAGACGCCCGCCTGCTGATCTTCGCCGGGCGCGGTTCGAAAGAGAAAAACCTGCCGGTCTTGCTCAAGTGCATGCCGCGCCTTGGCTCGCGCTATCACTTGTTGCTGGTCGGCTCGGCAATGCCGGCCGCGGTGCCGGACAACGTCAGCGTCATTGATGAGTTCTGCCCGGCACCGACCGTGGCACGCCTGATGGCCAGTGCCGATGCGTTGTTGCATGCCGGCGATCAGGAAACCTTCGGTCTGGTGATCCTCGAAGCGATGGCCAGCGGTATTCCAGTGGTCGCTGTGGCGGCCGGAGCGTTCGAAGAAATCGTCACTGAGTCCTGCGGTCTGCTGTGTGCGCCGAACAATCCCCAGGCCATGGCCAATGCCGTGCGGGAATTGTTCAGTCGCGGCAGCGTGAAACTCGGCCAGCAAGCGCGCCAGCATGTCGAACGGCATTACGCCTGGGACACGGTGGTCGACAGTCTGCTCAGTCACTATCACGCCGTCCTCGGCCTTGCGATACCACGGGTGGCTAATGGCTGACTCGCTCAATCGGCCCGCCATGTTGCTGGTGCTGCACGACGTGGCCCCATCGACCTGGACGGATTACCGACCCTTTGTTGAAGCCGTCGATGCTTTGGGTGACGTGCCAATGACCTGGCTGGTAGTGCCGAATTTTCATCGCCACAACAACCTAGACGCTCACACGGACTTTCGCCGGCTGCTGAGCGCACGCGTCGCCCGCGGCGATGAGTTGGCTCTGCACGGTTACTTTCACGACGACCAGGAGCCAGGCCCGACCACGCCGCGCGATTGGTTCATGCGGCGCATTTATACCCATGAAGGCGAGTTTTATCACTTGTCTCGCGAAGCCGCTCTCGCCAGACTGCGCGCCGGCATTGACCTGTTCCGGCGTTACGACTGGCCGCTGCAGGGTTTCGTCGCCCCCGCCTGGCTGATGAGCGACGGCACACGGCAGGCCCTGCGCGAACTGCCGCTAAGTTACACCAGCGACCCGCAGCATCTTTATCGTTTACCGGACTTCACCTCTATCGATGCGCCGGGGCTGGTCTGGAGCGCCCGCAGTGCATGGCGTCGCGGCCTGTCGAAGATCATCAGCGACCAGCGTGAACAGCACTGGCGCCAGGCGCCGGTGATTCGGCTAGGCTTGCACCCGGTGGACATGCGCCACGAATTCTCCCGCCATTACTGGCTGAACACTCTCGAACGATTGCTGAATGAAGGACGAGTACCGATGACCAAAGTGAACTGGCTCGCCCAACAGCGCGGTCAACAGGACCGCGCCGCATGAGTCGCGGCATTGTGTTGTTGATCGGCCTGCTCGCGGCGGTGTCGATCCCGCTGCTGCTCGGCGGCAGCGAAATCTGGGCGCGCCTGCAGAGCTTTCCGTTGCAATGGCTGCTGATCATGTTCGGCATGATCCTGCTGTGCTGGGGCATCAACACCTTGCGCCTGCGTTTGTTGCTCGGTGATCAACGGGATCGCGTCACGCCGATGAAAAGCCTCGGCGTGGTCATGGCCGCCGAATTCGCCTACTGCGCGACACCCGGCGGTAGCGGCGGGCCGCTGACGATCATGGCGTTGCTGGCCCGCAGCGGCGTGCGCCCGGCCCGGGGCAGCGCAGTATTTGCCATGGATCAGTTGAGCGATTTGCTGTTTTTTCTCTGCGCCCTGAGCGGGATTCTGATTTACGCACTGTTCCAACACCTCAGCGATCGCATGGAATGGCTGCTGATCGTCAGCGCGGTGTCGCTGTTCGGCGGTTTGTGCAGTTGTGTACTGCTGGCGCGCTACCACCGCCAACTGATTCGCCTGAGCGGACGGCTGCTGGCTCGAATGAACGTGCGCGCCAGCACCCGTCGCCGCTGGGCACGCAAGCTGCTGCATTTTCTTGCCGCGTTCATCGATACGCTGAAGTTGCCTTGGCAGACCTTGAGCAAAGTCTTCGCCCTGACCTGCGTGCACTGGCTACTGCGCTATAGCGTGCTGTATCTGGCGCTGCGTGGGCTGGGGGCGGATTTGCAGTGGGCGTGGAGTTTTCTGGTGCAGATGCTCTCGCTGGGCGCCGGCCAGTTCAGCCTGCTGCCGGGCGGCGCAGGTGCCGCAGAATTGACCTCGGCGGCGCTACTGGCACCGATGGTCGGCAAATCCACTGCCGCGGCGGCGATTCTGATCTGGCGGGTGGTGACGTTCTACTTTTATCTGGTGGTGGGCGGGCCGGTGTTTCTGCTGATGCTCGGACGGCCGCTACTCAGAAAGCTGCTGAAGGTCAGGCAGGCTTCTTAGGCTCGCTCTGTTCATCCTTGAGTTGCTCCCACAACTCGGCAGCGCCGGGAAACTCCGTCCCGTCGTCTGGACTCAGGTCATCCGGGTCATACCGACTCAAACAGCCCTCGCCCAATGTCGCGGGTGCTTTGGAAGTGGCTTTGTCCAGTGGATCGCTCATCTGCATGTCCTCTGATTCTGAAACGGCGAAGGGCTTGGGCGATTCAACGCCCAAGCCCTTCGTTTTTCAAGCATGAAGTCGTTCGATCAGAACACTACAGTCTTGTTGCCATGTACCAGCACACGATCTTCGAGGTGATAACGAAGGCCACGCGCCAACACCATCTTCTCGACGTCACGACCGAAACGCACCATGTCTTCGATGCTGTCGCTGTGGCTGACGCGGACAACGTCCTGCTCGATGATCGGACCGGCGTCCAGCTCTTCGGTCACGTAGTGGCAGGTCGCACCGATCAGTTTCACGCCACGCAGGGAGGCCTGGTGGTAAGGCTTGGCACCGACGAACGACGGCAGGAAGCTGTGGTGAATGTTGATGACCTGGTGCGCGTATTCGCGGCACAGCGCCGGCGGCAGGATTTGCATGTAGCGCGCCAGCACCACCACTTCGGCATCGTGTTGTTTGACCAGACGCGACACTTCGGCGAAGGCCGGTTCCTTGTCCTGCGGATTGACCGGGACGTGGTAATAAGGAATGCCGTGCCACTCGACCATGCTGCGCAGATCGTCGTGGTTGGAAATCACGCAGGAGATTTCGCAATCCAGTTCATCGCTGTGCCAGCGGTGCAGCAGATCGGCCAGGCAATGGGATTCGCGGCTGGCCATCAGCACCACGCGTTTTTTCTGCTCGGTGTCGGTGATGCGCCAGTCCATCGAGAACTCTTCGGCGATCGGTGCAAACTTCTCGCGCAAGACTTCAATACCGAACGGCAGCGAATCGGCACGAATTTCGTGACGCATGAAGAACCAACCGATCTGATTATCCGAGTGGTGGCTCGCTTCGGTGATCCAGCCATTATGGGATGCCAGAAAATTACTGACTTTGGCAACAATGCCAACGCGGTCCGGGCAAGAAATCACCAGCCGAAAAGTGCGCATGAGGGGGAAACTCCAGAACTTCGCAAAGGCCGCCATTCTAGCGACTGCGCAGCAAAACTGCAGTATTGATGAGCTCGGGGGCGTTCGCCCCACCCCGGCGTACAGCTTTTTGACGGGGACAACCGTCAACGGGACGGCGATTCGGAGGTACTGCTAGATCAGATAACTGTGAGTATCTGTGATGACTGCATCACACTATTTAACCGAACATTCAATTTACCGCTAATTCTTGTAACTAATTTAAATAAAAACCCCGGTTAAATGTTTACTTGATGAAACAGCCTGACTATTATTGCGGCACTGTCCCCTGCCACTCAGCACTCTACTAAGGTAGTAATCATGTCCTTGATCAACGAATATCGCGCCACCGAAGAAGCTATCAAAGAGCTGCAAGCCCGTTTGAAGAACCTGTCGCAAGACGACAAACTGCAAACCGAGCTGGAATTCGAAGGCAAACTGCGCACCCTGATGGGCGAATACTCCAAATCCCTGCGTGACATCATCGCCCTGCTGGATCCAGAATCCAAAACCAAGGCTCCACGCGGCGGCGCAGTAAAAACTACCGGCACCAAGCGTGCTCGCAAAGTTAAACAATACAAAAACCCGCACAACGGCGAAGTCATCGAAACCAAAGGTGGCAACCATAAAACTCTGAAAGAGTGGAAAGCCAAGTGGGGCGGTGACGTGGTTGAAGGCTGGGCTACCCTGCTGGGCTAAGCCGCAACGCCTGCCGCAGACTGATCTGCGGTGAAAAAGAAACGCCAGCGAATGCTGGCGTTTTTTTATGTCCGGAATTAACCCGGTCATGTTCGATTTCAAAGATTCAAACGTTTGCGTAATGCCTGGACATAATTCTGCCATTCATTGAGCACCGCACTCTGCACCGGCGTCGCACTAAGCGCCCATTCCTCTGCGGCCTCTGTAAAAGATGTCAGGGTATTTGGAGCCCCCCATTCAGGCGCGGACAAACGCTGCTGACAAAATATTCGCCAACGTTCCTGCTCTTCAAAATTCAAGGTGTCGGGAAAGTTACGCGCTCGATATCGAAAGAGTAATTCAGGCAAACGTTCATCATCGAAAGGCCATTGCTCTTGCGCTAATTGCGCAGGATCGGCCGTTCTCACTTGCTCACATAGACGTCGGTCGCGGTCACCGATAAATCCGTCGTACAACTGTTGTTCCGGATCCTCGCTCGGGGTGAAGTCTTCGCTGGCATAAATCGCCGCAACTTTATCTTTCCAAACTTCTTGTGCGTCAGTTAGTCGCAGCGCTCGGTCCTGATAAAGCGCCATGTCCAGCCCCAGTCTCTGCTGATCTTGCGCACGCAATACCGACAGTGGCGCCACCACAGGGCAACGATTGATATGAATCAGTTTGAGCGGCACCGGCAACTCACCTTCCAGCAAATCGTCACGGCGGGTGTACAGGCGCTGGCGCAGGGTCTGCGCATCGAGATCGAGCAAGCCCTGGGGATCCAGATGCAGATCGCAGACGATCAAGGCGTTGCGGTTCTTCGGATGCCAGGCCAACGGCAGCACCACGCCGACATAACTGCGCGCCGCCGAGAAGCGCCCTGAAATGTGCACCAGCGGCTGCAACAGACGAATCTGATCCATGACCTTTTGCTTGCTGCGCAACTGGAACAACCAGTCATACAGTTTTGGCTGCTTCTCGCGGATCAGCCGCGCCAGCGCGATGGTCGCGCGCACGTCCGACAAGGCCTCGTGGGCGTGGCCATGATCAATATTGTTCACGGCCGTCAGGCGCTCGAGCTTGAGCGTTACCCGACCCTGGTCATCGGTCGGCCAGACCAGCCCGTCCGGACGCAGTGCATACGCGGCGCGGACCACATCGATCAGATCCCAGCGACTGTTGCCACCCTGCCATTCACGCGCGTATGGGTCGAAGAAATTGCGGTACAAACTGTAGCGCGTCATCTCGTCGTCGAACCGCAACGTGTTGTAACCGGCGCCGCACGTACCGGGAGCCGCCAGTTGTGCATGCACCCGGGTCATGAAATCGGCCTCGCTCAAGCCCTTGTCGGCGAGCTGGCTCGGAGTAATGCCAGTGATTACGCACGCCGCCGGATGCGGCAGGATGTCTTCGCTGGGTTGGCAGTAGAGATTGACCGGTTCATCGATTTCGTTGAGGTCATGATCGGTGCGAATCCCGGCAACCTGCAGCGGGCGGTCGTTGCGGGGATTGATGCCAGTGGTTTCGTAGTCGTACCAAAAGATGGAAGTCACGGGCGGTTCCTGAACTGAAGATCGGCGAAGTCTAGGCGTTCAACCGCGGTCGCGGCCAGCCTCGCGTCATTCAAACACCTGGCGTCACACGATGTGCAATACATAGTTATGTCGTTTCCCCCCGAGAGGCTGCTAGCATCGGCCCCACTTGCATCCCGAACAGGCGAACATCAGGAAGCCCATGCTCGAGCCCACAGCACCGCCAAGGAAAGCACCGCTGGATACGCGGCATCAGGTCGAAACGCCGGAAGGCATCGACTTGCCGCTGCGACCCGCCGGGTTGATGGTGCGGGCCATCGCCTTCGCGATTGACCTGAGCATTCGCGGCGCGGTCATGGGCGTGCTGTTCATCGTCCTGGCGTTTTTCGGCAAGCTCGGCATGGGCCTCGGCTCGCTGCTGCTGTTTGCGGTCAGCTGGTGGTACATGGTGCTGTTCGAAGTGCTGCGCCAGGGACGCTCGCCGGGTAAGCAATGGATGGGCCTGCGCGTGGTACACGATGACGGCACGCCGATTGGCTGGTCGGCGTCCTTGCTGCGCAACCTGTTGCGCTTTGTCGATCTGCTGCCATTCGGTTATTTCCTCGGCACCCTCAGTTGCCTTAATCACCCGACCTTCAAGCGTCTGGGCGACATCGCCGCCGGCACGCTGGTGGTCTACAGCGAACGCCCACTAACCCGCCCGCAACTGCCCGCCGCCGAACCGCGCCGCGCGCCGATTGCCCTCACCCTCAGCGAACAGCGTGCGCTGCTCAGATTCGCCGAGCGGCAGGCCGAGCTGACACCGGCGCGGGTCAATGAACTGGCGGCGTTGCTGGCCCAGCCGCTGCATATTTCTGCGCCCAGGGCAGTCACCGAACTCAACGGCATCGCCCGCGGCTTGTTGGGTCCGACATGAAGCAAAGCCTTTTCGAAAATCGACACAAGGCCGAATGGGAGCGTTTTGCGCTGGCCCTTGAACGTCTCGAACGGGGTAAGGAAACCTCACAAGTGGCAGGCTTCCCCAAAGCGTATCGGCACCTCTGCCAACATCTGGCACTGGCGCAGGAACGCGGTTACAGCAGTTTTCTCATCGACTCGCTGCAACAACAGGTATTGCGCGGTCATCAACAGCTTTACCGGCATCGCAGTCGTTTGGGCGCCAACCTGTTGAGCTTCATCCTCGCCGACTTCCCGCGTCTGGTGCGTGCCGAATGGCGTTTCGTGCTGGCCGCCGGCCTGTTGTTTTTCGGCAGCCTGATCGGCGTCGGTGTGCTGGTCTATGTGTTTCCCGAACTGGTCTACAACCTGCTCCCCGCCGATCAGGTGCGCGAGATGCAAGGCATGTATGACCCGGTGGCCGGTCACCTCGGGCGCCCGGCCGAACGCGCGGCCAGCGAAGACTGGGTGATGTTCGGCTACTACGTGATGCACAACATCGGCATCGCCTTTCAGACCTTCGCCAGTGGTTTGCTGATGGGGGTGGGCAGTGCGTTTTTCCTGTTCTACAACGGCCTGGTCATCGGCGCCGTGGCCGGGCATCTGAGTGAAATCGGCTACGGCCAGACCTTCTGGTCATTCGTGGTCGCCCATGGTGCCTTTGAACTGACAGCCATTGCCCTGGCCGGCGCGGCAGGTCTGCAACTGGGCTGGGCGTTGATCGCACCGGGGCGCCTGACCCGTGCCGAAGCGTTGAAACGCGCCGCGCGCAAAAGCGTGCTGCTGATCTGTGGGGTCATGTTGTTCCTGCTGATCGCCGCGTTTATAGAAGCCTATTGGTCGTCGAAAACCAGCGTCGCTCCGCTCACCAAATATCTGGTCGGTGCCGCTCTGTGGATGTTAGTGGCGAGCTATTTGCTGTTCGCCGGAAGGACACGCCATGCGCCTGAGTGACGCGACCGTGGTCATCCGTCCGCGTACCACCTGGGAAGCCATGGATCTTGGCGTGCTCATGAGTCAGCAGCATCGACGCTTGTTGATGACCAGTTGGGCCATCGTCACCCTGCCGCTGTTCGCCTTGCTCAGCGTGTTGCTGTGGGATTCGCCGTCACTGGCGGTGTTTATTTTCTGGTGGCTGAAACCGGCCTATGAACGCCTGCCACTGTACATCCTGTCCAAAGCGCTGTTCGGCGAAACGCCGACGCTCAGACAAGCCCTGCGTGAGTGGCCGCGCCTGCTCAAACCGCAACTGCTGGCCAGCCTGACCTGGCGACGCCTGAGTTTGAGCCGCAGCTTTCTGCTGCCCGTTGTGCAACTTGAAAGTCTGGATGGCGACGCCCGTCAGCAGCGTTTGCAGGTGTTGCTACAACGCAACGCCGGCGCCGCACAGTGGCTGACGATCATCGGCGTGCATCTGGAAACGGCGCTGTGGATTGGCCTGATGGTGCTGTTCTACCTGCTGTTACCGCAACAGATCGAAACCGACTGGGACTGGCAGTCGTTGATTCTCGCGGCGGATCAGGACTGGCGCTGGCTGGAGCACCTGACCAACGCCTTTTATGCACTGGTGCTGGTGGTGTGGGAGCCGATCTACGTGGCCTGCGGTTTTAGTCTCTATCTGAATCGGCGCACACAACTGGAGGCATGGGACATTGAACTGGTGTTCCGCCGCTTGCGCCAACGCCTGAACAGCAGCGTGGTCGGCGTGCTGCTGGCGGTGTGTCTGCTGCTGCCGAATGTGCCCCAGGTCTGGGCGGCCGAGCCCGTCAGCAGCCCGGATGCGCCGCGCTTGTTGAATCAGCCGCTGACCAGTCAGGAATCACGTGACAGCGTCAAGGCCCTGCTTGAACAAGCGCCATTCAAGAACAAGGAGTCCGTCACCCGTTATCGCTTTGGTGACGACCCGGCGGCCCCGGCCAAATCCGAGAAGGACGGTGAAGCTCCGCAGTGGCTGAAGACCCTGCTCGGCTGGCTCGACGGCCGCCACTTCAATACCTTGGCCACGCTGATCGAAGTGGTGTTGTGGGGCACATTGATTGCGGGACTCGGCTGGCTGGTCTGGCGCTATCGGGAGTTTCTGCAAACCTTCGTCAGCCGGCCGAAACTGCCCGCCCGCGCCAAGCGACCAACCCCGCAGCAAGCCTTCGGCCTGGATCTGAACCGCGACACCCTGCCAGACGATATCGCCACCCACGCCGAACAACTCTGGCAGAGCCAGCCCCGCGCAGCCTTGAGTTTGCTCTATCGGGGCCTGCTCAGCCATTTGCTGCACGACTTTGCTCTGACCCTGAAAGACGCCGACACCGAAAATCAGGTGCTGGCGCGTGTCGAACAGTTGCAGCGTCCGGAATTGCTCGCCTTCAGCCGCACGCTGACCACGCACTGGCAGAGCATGGCCTACGGGCATCGGATACCGGCGGCGCATCTGCAACAGGAGTTGTGTGATGGCTGGCGCGCCCTGTTCGGCCATGGAGTCAGCCGTTGAACCGGCGCACGCTGTGGTGGATTGGCGCATTGATCGTCGCGCTGCTGGCTGCGCTGAGCATATTCCTGTACCTCAACGCCAAGCCGTATCAGGAGCAGATCGATCACGGCCCCTCACCAGCCGCGCAGGCCAATCCCTATCTGGCGGCAGAAATGTTTTTGCGCGAGCGCGGCATCAAAGTCGCCCATGCCGAAAGTCTGGCGGTGCTGCCGGACACCGATCCACGGGGCCACACATTGCTGCTGTTCAACGACCGTTCGCGAATGACGCCGCGTCAGGTCGATCAAGTGTTGAACTGGACGCGGGCCGGTGGGCGGCTGGTGTTTGTCGCCGAATCGCTCTGGGATGAGCAGGCGAAACAAAGCAACGACCTGTTGCTTGATCATGTGCAACTGCACCAATCCCTGAGCAAGGATCTGAAGGATCCACCCACCGATCAGGAGCAAGACCCTTTTCCGAAATTGACCAAGCTGTACATGGAAGATGAAGACGCGCCGGCCTATGCGGGGTTCGACACCGACTTTCACCTCGATGATCCGAAAAATCTTGCCCAGGCCTGGGCCAACAGCGCCAAGGCCACGCACATGATGCAACTGCCCTACAGCCTCGGTTCGATCACCGTAGTTACCGATGCCGAGTTGTGGAAAACCCCGGCCATCGCCCAGTACGACAACGCCTGGCTGCTCTGGTACCTGAGCGCCGACACCGACGTCACGCTGATCTACAACACCGAGCACGATGGCCTGTTGACGCTACTCTGGCGCTATTTCCCACAAGCCATCGTCGCCCTGCTTGCACTGATTGGCCTGTGGTTGTGGCAAGCCGGCGTACGCCACGGCCCGCTTCAGGCGCCCGCCTCGACTGGCCGTCGGCAGTTGCAGGAACACCTGCGTGCCAGTGCCGATTTCATGCTCCGGCACAACGGACAGCAGTCGCTATTGCAGGCGTTGCAACAGGACGTATTGCGTCGTGCCCGGCGACGGCATCCCGGTTTTGATCAATTGAACGTCGCCGAACAATGGCTGGCGCTGTCGCGCCTGACACGGCAACCCACCCGTGCCATCAGCCAGGCCTTGAGCCCGGTGCCGAACCGGCGGATGTCCAGCGCCGACTTCTGCCGCCAGGTCGCCCACCTGCAAACCTTGAGGAACACGCTATGACTGAACAGATCGAGCCCGGCAGCGCCAGCCACGCCGCCCAGCAACGCCAGCGTGCCAGTCAACTGGCCCAAGCGGTGCGTGGCGAATTGCAGAAAGCCGTGATCGGCCAGAACGCGGTGATCGACGACGTGCTCACTGCACTCATCGCCGGCGGCCACGTGTTGCTTGAAGGCGTTCCCGGACTGGGTAAAACCCTGCTGGTACGCGCATTGGCGCGGTGCTTCGGCGGCGAGTTCGCACGCATTCAGTTCACCCCGGACCTGATGCCCAGCGACATCACCGGCCACGCGGTCTACGACCTTCAGACAGAGCAGTTCAAGCTGCGCAAAGGCCCGTTGTTCACCAATCTGTTGCTGGCCGACGAGATCAACCGCGCCCCGGCGAAAACTCAGGCCGCGCTGCTCGAAGCCATGCAGGAACGCCAGGTCACCCTTGAAGGCCGCGCACTGCCAATCGCTCAGCCGTTCATGGTGTTGGCCACGCAGAACCCGATCGAACAGGAAGGCACTTATCCACTGCCGGAAGCTGAACTAGACCGCTTCATGCTCAAGGTGCGCATGGACTACCCGGACGCGGATCAGGAATTGAACATGGTGCGACAGGTCAGCCGTTCGACCCGCGCCGACATGCTCGATGTGCAGCCACTGCGCACCGTGCTGCAAGCCAAGGATGTGCAAGCCTTGCAGCGCATTGCCAGTGATTTGCCGCTGGACGATCAGGTGCTCGACTACGCCGTGCGTCTGGCGCGCAGCACCCGCACCTGGCCAGGCCTGATCCTCGGTGCCGGGCCGCGCGCCTCGATCGCACTGGTGCGTTGTGCCCGCGCACGGGCGTTGTTGCGCGGCGGCGAGTTCGTGATCCCGGATGACATCAAGGGCTGCGCACTGGCCGTGCTGCGCCATCGCGTACGCATTGCTCCGGAGCTGGACATCGAAGGCCTGCAAGTCGATCAGGTGCTGCAGCAACTCCTCGACCAGATCCCGGCGCCGCGCCTGTGAAACCCGCACGCCTGCTGCTGATCTGGCTGGCCATGCTGCTGGTCATCGGCATGGTGCTGGGCACTTTGCGGGCACTGGAGGTCGACATCCCGGCCAGCGTGCTATCGATCAACTGGGGATTGCTGCTGGCATTGTTGGCGCTGGCAATGCTCGACGCGCTGCGCCTCAAGCGCCTGCCGGCACTGCGGATCAAACGGCAGATGCCCGGCAGCCTTGCGCTCGGGCGTTGGGGAGACGTGCAGCTTGAGGTTGAGCATGACTTTGCCGAACCCCTGAACATTCAGATCTTCGACCATGTCCCCGATGGGCTGAGCTTTGAAAACCTGCCACTCAGCGTCGCGTTGCAGCCCGGTCAAACCAGCCAGATCGGTTATCGCCTGCGGCCACTCAAACGCGGTCATTTCAGCGTCGATGTGTGCGAAGTCAACCTGCCAAGTCCGCTGGGTCTATGGTCAGGCAAACGCCTGTTGCAGGTTAGCGATAGCACCCGCGTTTACCCCGACTTTGCCCGGCTATACGGCGGTCAGTTGCTGGCGGTGGACAACTGGCTCAGCCAACTCGGCGTGCGCCAGAGACAACGTCGCGGCCAGGGTCTGGAGTTCCATCAACTGCGCGAATTCCGTGAAGGCGACAGCCTGCGCCAGATCGACTGGAAAGCCACGGCACGCCAGCGCACGCCGATTGCCCGTGAGTATCAGGACGAACGCGATCAGCAGATCATTTTCCTGCTCGACTGCGGCCGGCGCATGCGCAGCCAGGACGATGAACTGTCGCACTTCGATCACGCACTCAACGCCTGTCTGCTGCTCAGTTACATCGCCTTGCGCCAGGGTGATGCCGTTGGCTTGATGACTTTTGCCTGCGATCAACCTCGCTATCTCGCGCCGGTCAAAGGCACCGGCCAACTGAACGCGCTGCTCAACAGTGTCTACGACCTCGACAGCAGCCAGCGCCCCGCCGATTACCAGGCAGCCGCCAATCAGCTGTTGGCCCGGCAAAAGCGCCGGGCGCTGGTGGTGCTGGTCAGCAACCTGCGTGATGAGGACGATGAAGAACTGCTCGGCGCTGTCAAACGCTTGAGCACGCAACACCGAGTACTGGTGGCGAGTTTGCGTGAGGAAACACTCGATACGCTGCGTAATACGCCGGTGCAAACATTGCCTGATGCACTGGCCTACTGCGGGGCGGTGAGCTATCTGAATGAACGGGCAGAACTCCATGAGCGGTTGAATGCTCACGGAGTTCCGGTGGTGGATGTTCGGCCTGCGGAGTTGGGGGCCGAACTGGTGACGCGGTATCTCAGTTGGAAACGAAGTGCCGCGCTTTAAACTGTCGATCAGCTCACGACCGTGACATACACGGCACCACTGTCCGAGGTGCCATCTGGGTTGTCGAGCTTGACGGCGAGGGAAACGTTATCCGTTATAGCCATCGGTCTCCAATGGCTCTGATATCGCCCCTTGTGATCGGTAGTGGTTTCGAAGAATGGTGCTCCATTATTTGAGACCTGGATCTTTCTGTCAGGCATCGGCTCTCGAGACTCCTTACCCACGATCAATGCAGTCATCGTTACATAGGTCTGCAAGGGAACCGGATTGGGCGAAGCGACAACGGAGGCCACTGCCGCTGGACGTTCAATGACGGTCAACCACAGCGTTTTCACATCCCAGCCAGCCAAACCGCCCTTTACCGACGCCCACAAAGCAGCCTCACCCGATGACCCGAAGGTAAAACTACACGTTGCCTTGCCATCGGCATCCGTCAGTGTTGCCGGTATCGATGTGTTGTCGTGCTCCCACATCACCTCGACATCTGCCATAGGCTCCCCGGTATTTGCCGAAACCACCCATGCCTGTGCGGTCATTTGCTGGCCGGGATAGCCGCCGGGCTCATCAATGACCAACGCGCTGATCTGCCGAGGCTCGCTCAGAAAATACGCCATCGAAACCGAATCCGAATACAGCTCATCCCCCACCGTTGCCGTCAGTGCAAACGCCCCGGGTGTGGTCGGTACAAAGGCTATTTTCGCCACGCCGTAAAAATTGGTGGTCGACGTCACGACACCCAGATCAGGACTGCGCCACGTCACCGTCACCCCCACCATCGGCTTGCCGCTGACCACCGAGATGACGGTGATCTGTTCCGACACAACCTCCCTCCACAGCAGCGTCTTGTTGATCCGCTGGCGCTCGGCGATTTTCACCACCTGCGAGCCTTGACCCACCGAAAATGCGTTGACCGGTGACAGGCGCGCCAGCCGAGAGGACGAGAGGCCCAGGCCAAAGCTTCCGTCCTTGAGATCGCCTACCCTGAATTGGTAGGTCAATCCTGCTTCGCTGAAATACCTGGGTTCGCCAAGCCTGGGTTCTTCAAAGCGTATGCCCAGTTCCGTTGGCCCGGTGTCCATCATGCCCAGCGTCAGATACTTGCCAAACAAGGCACTGCCCTGCGGGGCTTTCACGTCAAGTCTGTGTTCCCCATTGCGCCGCGGGAAGAACGTCTGTGTTCCCAATGACTGTTCCACTTGCCCATCAAAATTGAGCGTCACCTCTTCCCACGGATCACTCGCCAGCGCATTGACCGTCATCGAACGGGATTCTTCGAAGCCGTCATACGGACTGATCACCCGGGCCTCGACCGTTTTGCCACCTCCCGTGGCGGGCACAAAGGGGAAGCCACTCCAACCGTCAGCAGCGGTTTTGTGCTCTTGGTTTTTTTCATCCACGATCCAGTTCACTGGTACCTGATCCACGGCAAGGTCTGTGAAATGAGACACCAGTTGCACCCACATCCACGCGGGATCCTGCCCGACAACCGGATCCACCGCTGACTCGTGCGACGCCTCGATCCTGAATTTGTTGTGACCCATCTTCATCTGGTTGGCATCGACTCGACCCAAAGGCGTCTGGAAAAGGAGGGAAAAATCAGCCGGTGCCGGAGCGCTTGAACAATCGAGTGTCCAGGTTGCGCCACCATCCTCCAGCCACTGCTCAGTTATCAAAGCAGGCTCAATCGTGATACCCAGCTTGTCCGGTGTGTCGCCACTCACCCACAACGGAGCGATATTCCACCCCACCAAAGGACTCAACGCGTGAGGCCTCAGGGTGTAGCGGTGCCTGGCCCCTAGACATGGGTAGAGTTGCTGCCCCCTCGTCGTGATCATCTGATCCAGTACCACGGACAATTCATCCTGAAAATCACGCTTCATCAGGCGCCCGAACAATTCTCGATCTTCAAGCCCTGCACAAGTCAATCTCATCTCAAACATGCTGCTGATGCTGCCCGTAAGATCAGACTCCAGTGTCCAGCTCAGGCCGCCCTCGGCGGGCAAAGTCTTGGGTGTTCCGATGTCACTCGCCACCAGGCCGATACCCGGCTCGCTACCCCGCCACTCGAGCGTAATGTTTTGGCCAATCAATGGGCTGCCGGGTAACGCCTCGACTTGCAAGGTGTGTGTCTCCCCTCGGTAACACACGACTCCCTTGATTTGGGAGATGGATAGGTTATCCACCTTGATCTCCACCTTGTCTTTCCAGGAACTGGTCGCAATCGCTTTCACATCGAATTTGCGCTCAATGCCCACCGCACCTTCGTAGGCCTTGACGCTGGCGGTGACGACCTGCTCGCCGACCTGTCTTGGCACGAAAGACAGACTCGCCCAGCCACCGGTGCCGGTGCGGGTCGAAAACGGGCCATCGAGGGTGTCCCAGTCGACCCGAGCGTCGATGACACCCTCGCCGTCGCCGCTTGCTGTGACATGCACCACTTGCAGGCGCAACACCACAATTTCCCTATCCGCCACCACCGGATACTTGTTGGCCTCGCGCACGTCGGCAATCCGTACGATGTTGCGCGCCAGCGACATGATTTTTTCGGGAGCCGGCAATTTGAGCATTGAGCAAACCAGTGACAGTTTGAACCGGCCGTCCAGCCGATCCTCGCAGGTCAGCGTCCAGCCCATGTCGGGTGTTTCCACAAGCACCGGGGACCCGACGGGCGGTTCGACAACCACACCGAGTTGCTCATGCCCATCGCCGCTCCAGCGCAACGCCATCGTGGTGTTCAGCAAAGGACTGTCGGCGGGCAGGCGTACCTGCAATTCATGAATCGAGCCCCGGTTCGGGTACCCGGGGGTGTCCCAGTCTGTCGGTGCTCCGCCAATGATTTCCTTCAGGTCGCTCCACGGATCCGTGGCCAGGACCTTCACCTCAAACGGCATGCTGACTTCGCCTTCGGTGTAGTAAGGACTGGCAACCGTTGCGGTGACAACAACATCACCCGCCGCCTCCGGCTGGTAATAGAACTGGGCCCAGCCTTGCTCATTGGTAACCGAAGCGGCTTTGACGCCTTGCCCTGCAACCGACCAGTTCACCGTTTGGTCTGCAATCGCCTGGCTGGTGTAATACGACACCACACGCACACCCAGCCATACGCCCTGGTCTTCATACTCAAGCACCGGATAATGACTGGCTTGCTGCTCATCACGAAATGCCAGACGGTGATGTCCCAGTGAAATCGGGATAGTGAAAGGTTCGGCGGCGTACCGGTTGCGCAAGGTCAACGCAAACTCATAGCGCTCCTCATCCCCCACCCACGGGCAATCGAGCAGCCATTCGGATTCCAGCGATTGATCGACACCCCAATCAGGTGTCGCGATGATTGCTTCCCGAGGGTTGCCGACGCTGCTCAACGAAGCCTCGGTGTTTTCCCAGGCATTTCCCGGCTCAGGCAAGAACGTCAACCGATGTGGAGTGCCAAGGATCGTCGTTCCCAGGCACAGGTGTAACGCAGCGCCTGGCGCCAGAGTCTGATCATCGAGGCGCATCTCTTGCAGCCTCAATGGTTCCAGATGCAATTGGAGGTCAATGCGGGTGATACAGACAGACGAACGGGTATCTAAAGGGTTGGCCGCGACACCACTGACCTGAACACTCAGCTCCTCCCCACTATCAAACGCCAACTCATCCAGTGACGCTCTATAGGCAATCGGCAGGAACTCCAACGGCTGCCCTGTCGCCAGCCGGGCTTGATCCTGTTCAAGGTTGCGTGAATCCCCTTTCCTGAGCTCGATGCTCAATAGTACGTCGTCGCCCTTAAGGATGCGCAACCAGCCTGAATCACCTGACCAAGACACTCCGGGCCGCAGTTCGCAGAGGAACGACAATTCGTACCGGGCATTGGCGTCGGGTTTTTTAGGGATCGCAAAGGCCTGAGTGGCCAAGCTTCCAACCCCGACATCCATAAAATTGGTGAGCCAGCCCTCATACATTTCCGCTGCCAAACCTACTTGGCCTTTTCGAGTCCACTTGTTCAGCCGGTCATTGAAATCGCCATTAAGCACCAGACTTTCATTCGCTTGGATGACTGGATCATTCATGACTGCGTGCCCCTTCGAACGGTTTGTCCAGCCTGGCGTTTTCAGCCTCGGTGACCAGATCCATGACTTTTTGGATGAAGGTCTGCTCACCAGCCTTGGCGGTGTAGCGGATGCGCACAATGATGTCGGTCAACGAGGCGAGCATTGCTGCCTGCGGCTGTTTTTCCGGCCACGGGCACTTCAGTTGCCAACTGGAGATCGCACCGGTGTTCTCAAACGGATTAAGCATCCCCTCATCGGGCTTCATGGCGCTCAGGCCGTTGTCGGCAAGCCCGAGCGACAACGCTATTTGCTGAGCGCTGCGCAGATTGATCACCACATCCGATGGCGCGACCCCGATCGGATTGTGCAAGTACTGCACCGACTGCGTGGTCGATCGGGTCGCCGTCATACTGCTGATCTGGAGCAAGGTCGCGCGGACATCTTCGAAGGGTCCGGTCAGTACCGGCAGATCGACTTCCACCGAACTGATCTGCCGGCAGAAGTGGCCCGGATGATCACGATCAAACAGCAACTGGGTCAGCTTGAACTCCAGCACGCCAGTATCTTTCAATTGCTCCAAGGCATCCGCCCAGTCGGCAACCCCCACCTGGCGCTCAACTTCGTCACTGAACAAGTGCCGCAAGGAGACGGTTTTGACCAGTTCCAGCCGTCGCTCCTGACGTTGCAGGTGTTCACGTTCCAGACGCAGCAGATGCCCACGCAACTGCTCACCGGCGGTCAGACCATGGCGGTGGTCGAGCCAGACCTGGGGCAAGGGGATCTGCGCATCGTAATCGCCGGTTTCGGCAGCCAGTGAAGCCTGGGCGCTGAGGCACAGGCTGATCACCGCATCGTAAGCCTGATAATGCAGCGCCTTGAGCTGACCGAGCATCCAGCCGAACAGCTCGGCGTTACTGGCGCGTTTTTTCAGGTAGTTGTAAACCGTCAATGCCTGAGCGTTGCCCCTGAGGGTTTGCTCAAGGTTGGATCGGGCAGCGGTGACTGAATGGGTTTGCGCTACGATCTGCGCATCGATGGCCCGCACCTCCGCCAGTGCCTGGTCGCGTTGCAGGCCCCATTCGCCACGGCGGCGACGGTAACCTTCGGTAGTGGCCTGACTATCGGCGTCGATCTGCAATAGCGAAGAGGCAACCTCCAGGCCGAAAGCGACTGCATCGAATGCATTTTCGGGCTTGAAACCACCATTGGACATACCATAGATTTTTGGCAATGCCGCAATGACCCCGCCTGCGGTTTTGACGACTTTGGCCTGCAAGGTGAATGTTTTCGACTGTTTCAGGCTTGCCATGACCTGATACTCAATCGCCGAGACGTTGTCGTTGTAGCGCGCTGCGTAAGCATCGGCCCGTTCCTGCGCCACTGCCCGGCTATGCTGCAGCGCCGTCACGCTGGCCTCCAACTGAGCGATGGACTGTTCCTGCACCGTCTCGGCGTAGCTGCCCAACTCCACCAGATGGTTTTGCTGCAACTCTTCCTGCTCGGCGCGATCGCGTCGTTCAAGCAAATTCAGCACCTGACTGCCGTAATCCTGCAACGCCTGCACCGCGCGCAGCGCGACTTCGAACGTCACGCGCCAGCGGAACGCATTGACCACCAGCCGCCCGCCCATCGGTCTCGGCCCGGCCACGCCACCGGACGCCAGGTCACGCAACAATTGATTGGGATCAGTGGCGGGGCTGAACAGGGGGATATCCAGCGGTTTGCCATCAATGGTCTGGTTGTTGCGCAGGCCATACATCCGTCGATGGGGGGCTTCGAACAGGTCGAGCAACGACTGATTGATCGGAATTTCAAAAGGCCCGCACGCCAACAGGCCGAGCATGGGCGGGGTATCTGAGGCGAGCGGAAAATCCGCCAGGCTGAAATTCAGCGTCTGCTCAAAAGCTTCGAGCCTGGGCCGCGAAGCGCTCTGATTCAAGAGGCTTTCGACTGTATTGGTTTGCCAACGGGTTGCCGTGCTGGCGGAGGGCGCCTCGCCCATCAGAAACCCGGCCTGGACGTAGCACAACTTGGCCGCCACCAGACTGTCACGGGTCAGTTGCCGGTAATACCAGTCACCCCAGGCCATCAGGTTTTTCACATAATCGGTGAACACCAGAATCTGGAAGTGCGCGGGGGCGGCGTAGCCAATGGCATCCGGGTCTGTGGGGTCTTGCGTTTCGCAACCCGGCTCGCCTTGAACGGTGTCCAAAGGGCGGCAGCGCCAATACCTCGGTTTCGGATTGGCAGTGGGTGGATCTGTGACAGGATCGGCAGGTGCCTGAGGATCGAACAGGTAATGCAGCCAGTTTTGCGCCTCACGGAAGCGCTCTTCATCGCGCAAGCGCGTGGCCATCAAATGCGGCAGATGAAAAAACAGTTCCCAGAAAAACAGGCCGTTGGCCCCGTTGAACGCACCGTTGGGTTCATCAAACACCACACCGGTGGGCGGTGGCTCCGGCAAGAACTGGGTTTCCCAGTCCAGTACGGCATCCACGGAAATATTCGAGCGCTGCACCAGTTCCGGCCCAAACAATGAGTTGAGCCGGGTGAACTTCAATGCAAGTCCGGGCTGGTTGAAGGAAAGAAACTGCGCGGCATCAACGGTATTTTTGTGCAGGGTCGGCGGGGTGAAGTCCATGAGGTCGACAATCCTCAGGTCGAACAACACTTCTCCCCCCGTCCAATTGGGAAAACCGAATGAAAACGTGGTCGGGTTCGACCATGATCCTTTATCTCGACTGGCTATCCACGGCGCCGTGACCCAGCCGCCCGCTTCATCAACTTCCTGGACTAGCGGGTCTGGGTCCCCGCCTGCCTGGTTCGTCCCCAACGTCATTTTTTTTAAGGCACTGTCACGTCCCGTGGGCCGGCAAAAACCCTGCACCATCAATAGATCGCTTTCATCCACCCGCAGAGCCATGACCTGCACATCCAGATACGGCGTCATGACGCCCGGTACCTGCACCCGTGGAACAACCGTCACCTGACTGCTCAGCGGGTGCTGAACCGTTTCGTTGCTGACGAATCGGTGTTGCAGCGCCAAATCCAGCCAGCCCCCGCCGTCGCCGCTGATGGGGCGCATCAGTACGTCATATACGGCGTAAACCCTCAGATCATCAGGTTCAGACCCTGCCGGTACGAACTTGCCCGACATCAAAACACCCAGCTTGCCCTTGGGATCCAGATAGTCGGTGCGCACGCTCGCAATCAACCGCGTGTCCGGCAAAAGCGCACGGTCATACTCCGAACTGTGCAGGTTCAAAGGTGCCGACCATTGGCCGTTCTGCGCCATGAACGCCAGATTGATTTCAAGTTTGTTCGGGGTGTATTCGCCCGCTTCTTTGCTGGCGACCTTGTCACGCCATTCGGCCCAGACCAGACACAACCGGCCATTCCACACCACCGGGCGAATATCCAGCACGCGGTTGCCGGACGGAATCTCCACGGCTTGCCACTCACTCCAGGCGGCCGGATTGACTGCAACGGTGGAGGCGCCTAGTTCAATTTCGGCCTTGCGCCAGAAATACTGGAACGGCTGCACACGTTGACGCCCGACAAAGTAATAATCGGCGCGGGCAGGCGTTGTGCCCTCCATGTAGCAACTGATCACGTCCAGATCGCAGGTCTTTTCGAAGTCCTGCAAATAGTCCTGCAGGGCAGCCTGAACGGAATCGTTGTTCAAACGCGCCTGGTTGAGGTTGTTTTCCAGGTTTTTGAACAGACTGGTCTTGCGCAGACGCACAAAGGGATTGATGAAGTTTTCCGGGTAGCACGAAATCATCTGCACCGCCGCCCAGTCTGGGTAGTTGTTGCAAAGCTCCCACTCCTCCAGATGCCGCTTGTCGAACCGCTGTGTTTCAAAGCCTGGCTCAAGCTTGCGATACACCGCATGAATGTACTGCTGCGCACAACTTGTTGCTTCGGCCACCCAGGAGCTCTGCACCTGATAGGTGTCCAGCGGATCCATGCGCAGCAGTTCGAACAAATCGGTCGGCGTTTTCACAAAAGGGTATTTCGCATTGCCAACCTGGCCGATGCAGTATTCGAGCAGCGCCGAACGGCGCTTTTCCAGCAGCCCGCCAATATTACTCAGTGCCATGATTCAGCTCCTTGGGGTAGAACCCGGGGACAAACGTTCGCCAAGCAACATCGCTTACCCCGGTGTCGAACCACTCGCAAAGGTGATGGAGTCGACGAATGTTCTTTCGGCATCTCCACCTTGAGTGCGAACCGAGAAGATGAAGGTGCCGCCCGTCGAACTGGAAACAAAAGCCCGTGTGAGCCCCTGCTGGTCGGTGAACCCCTGCGATGGCCGTATCGTCGCCAGTGCATTTTTTTCGGGGCCGACGCTCTCTGCAAACCATTCGACCAGCGAGTTTTTTCCACGGTTTGCGTACCTGTCCTCAAGCAGGGCATAGAGTTCGACTTCCTGGCCTTGCGGCACATCCCCCAAGGGGGTTGGCGACAGTTCCGCAAGCGGAAAAGACAGTGATTGGACTTCGAACCCGATCACCAAAGGAGGGGCGTACTCCGGGTCAAACAAGTCCAGCCAGAAGATTGGCGTTTCGGTGCCCATGACCTTGCCTGGGATGAACTCGGCCAACAGCGTTCCGTCTATCTGGGTCGCGCCTGTTTCCATGCGGCCCAAGGTGGTCTGCCAGTAAACGTTGACACCACTGAGCGCAGCCCCTTTGGCATCGCACAGGGTCACCTTATAAGTGATGTGTTCGCCAGGCTTGTTGGCCACCACGTTGTTGTCACCCTGCACTTCGCACGTGGTCGTGACCAGCGCCTTGAGGTCGCCCGGCACATGCACCGTTGGCGCGCGCGTATGAGACTCGCCCAACAGGGCAAGTTCGGCAGCGATTTCATAAGCTTGTTTGTCGACGGTCTCGGGCAAGCTGCCGATCAGGAAGATCGTCAACGCATCCATTCCGGTTTCCGCGGACAGCACCCGAATCCGCATCAACAGATCAAGTTGACTGAGGTTTTTCAGCACCTTGAGGTCCGTGGGATCAATGCGACTGACGCACTCACGTACTTCCTGCACGCTCCAGCCAAAAAAGTCGGCCAGTTTGATGGCGGCAGCCTGTTGGGCAAGCTTCATCGCATCCCCCGTGACGGTGGGCAGTGCATTCACCTGGCGCAGGTAGTCCAAGAGCTTCTGCGCCGGCTGTTCGCTCAAGCCGAAGGCCCGGGTAAGCGTCGTCAGGTAATACAGCGTGCGCAGCGACAACTCATGCTTGTTGGTCTGAGCGAGCCAATCCCTGTAGCCGTAATCCAGATAATCGAGCAACAGCGCGGCACTCAGTCCCAGCGTCGTCACTACCTCGCTGCGGCGTCGTACCTCCGCCAACAGATCGAGCATCGGGTTGGCATTGCGGATGCGCGTTCGTTCGGGTTGCTCCGAACTCGCGTCGGTTAGCTCAAGCACTTGTTGCAGTAACTGATGAACCGTGGCATTTGCCCAGTTAAGGATCGGTATTGCCTGTTCCACACCCACGCCGGCATACACGGCCAGCGTCTCTTTCACCAGCGACGTCTGAGCATCCCGGACCTGCAACAGCACTCGGGTCATGATGTCGATGATGTTCTGGCGCAACAGTGGTTCGATCACGCCCAAGGCACTGTCGACCGCCCACTCGATTTTTGCGTGGACAAAGACCAGGTACTGCTCGGCAGTTCCGACATATGGCAATACCAGACCATAGGTATCGACAATCGGACTCAGGTTATTGGCATGTATTGCGAGGAATTCCAGCCAGTTGGCGGCCCCGGCAGGCGGCACACCCGCCATCAGAAAAGCGCTATTGGACAACAGTGCCGTCGGCAGCAAATTGCGCAGCTGCTCGAAAAACTGCAGATCCTGCTCAGTCGGTTCCAGCGCCGGTTGCGCAGCGACGGCGTGTTGCAACACCCACAGCACCGGCAGATTGCTTTGCGCGCACCATTGAACGCAGCTTTGCATGGCTTCGATCAGTTCCAGCACATCCGGTGAACCAGCCGGCACGGTGTGGATATAAGGAACACCCGCCACGCCTTTGACCCACGAATCCCCACCCATCAACGACAGCATCAGCACACCTTCGACGGGAGTAATGTTCAACAGTCGGGGCAGTCTCACCAGGCGGTAAAAGGCGCTGATAATCGCCGGACTGCGCGTCAGTTTTTCCGTCAGGCCGTGCGCGTTGGCCACCGTCATTGCCAGGTAGTAATAAGTCTGCAGGTCGATCGCCAGACCGCTGCACAACTGGCTGATCGTCAAATCAACCTCGCCCGGCACCGGCGCCAGTGCAAACTCACCGCTGTCAAGTCTCAAGGGTTCGCGATAGCCCACCTGATTATTGAAAATCCGGTCGAACTGCGAGAGCGCGTCGCCACGGCCATAAACCGCCAGTTCGCCCATAAACACAGCAAAGTCGGCGGCTGTGCATTCGTAGCGCTCGCGCAAGGTCTGAAACAGGCCAAGTGCATGCACGACGCCGCTCGACATGTTCATCTCTTCCGTAGGGGAAGGTGCATTGCCAAGCTCTACCGCCCTGATGGCTGCCACCAACACTGCATCCACCTCGTCAAAAGGCAATCCGACCCAATTGGCCAGACGCACCATCTGATTCATCCGGTCATAGCGGTTGAAGCCAGTTTCGTCGTCGGGATTTGCTGTCAGGCGAGGGAGTAACAATGACTCGTCGTCGATCCGCACCGGCGGAAAGGTGTTGTTGTTGATGTAGACCGATCCTGAACGCTCGCTTTGCGGTATCTCGGGCGCCTCATCCGGGTAGGTCACATTGGCTGAACGTACCGGTGCAAAATCGCGAATCGACAGCAAGGCTTCGATCTGCGTACTGGTCAACTTTGTCCGCTGGCCTAAAAACGCAAACTGATTAAGGTTTTGATACTTATCGAGATTATCAGTACCGAAATTGTGCGCGTAGAAAGCCTCGGCCTCATCGAGCACCGCACGCGGCTCTGTCAATATTTGCCGCTGATAAGGGCCTAGCCGCGACGCATGAGCAAAACCGGGACCGGTATTGGGGCCACGGGCACTGGCTTGCAGAAAATACGGGTACGCTAGATCAACCCTGTGCTCGAAATCGCCCACCGACAGGCCATGAGACTGGGCAATGCCATCAAGCGTGACCCAATGCTGGTAGTACGGCAGGCCATTGGGGTAGCGGGCTTCGATCAACGCGTCTTCAATCGACGCACTGTTCTCGCTTTCCGTGTTCGCAACAATGAAAGCTTCCAGCACCGAGACAATGATGTCGACCGAAGATATCGACTGATAAACCGCATTGAAGTCGACAGACAACGGCAGCAAATCAGTACGGCGGTTATGCAGTCGAAATTCCGCCGGCGGATTGTCTACAGACTCGATACGGTCTCGAATCCAGCGCAACAGTTCAATCAGATAAGCCACTGGCGACAACAGTGACTCCAGTGCATTCGGCGGACACAGTGCGGCAAAACGTGTACCGATCAGATATTCATAACTGGGGCCGTCAACCATTGATAACAAACCGCTTGAACTACGTGTTGCAGTCGTCTTTTCGCCGGTCAGGGTTTGCTCGATAAACTGGCGACGCAAAAACGTGGCCATGCTGTTGGCCGAGCGCAGAAACCGCCGCGCGTCATCGGGGGTTACCCGCTGTTCCCTGACCAAGCCTTGAACGCCCTTCTCCACCAAAGGAAAAATCGATCCGCCCTCCTCAAGGTAGGTTTTCAGGTTTCCCAGCCCGATGTTTTGTACTTGTTGCTCCTCAGCAAACAACTGATCGAACAGTTGCAGGACTGGGCGGCGCGAATCGACCATGATCAGGTTCCTTGAGGCGACAACTGGCCCGAACAGCCTGCCGTTTCCGGCAGACTGCGTATTGAGTGAGTACGATTTGGCGCTTTGAAAAGATCAACGTCTACTGTCAGATCTGACAGGTCTATTGACCGTTCGTCGGATGGCCTAGCTCAGGTCGGTTTTGAGTTTTTGATCTCAAAGCGCGCGCTCAACGCCCAGTCCGAAGCCTCTACCCCGGTAGGATCGTCGACAAGCGTTTGCCCGACGCGGCACCAGTTGCCTCCGGGTGACAGTGGCACTTCGGATTCGCCGCGCCATGCGTCGCCGGACACAGCCAGTGGCGGCGACCATTTCACGTCCGGGTTGAACCAGCTCACCACATGCACGCTGCCCGCGCGCCCCTTGCCGGCGAGCGTCACCGGATCACTGAGCCAGCGCCCGGCTGCCGGCTCGTCGATGACGGGTCGATAAGTGCTCTGTTCGAGCGTTCGCTGCGCGGGATCCGACTCGAAGTTGTTGTAGATTGCCGTCGCTTGCAAAACGTGAAAGCCGCTCCTCACACCCGAGGTCACCTTCACCGACCAGGTGCGATCCTCCTGCACGACGGTGCTTTGTGTGCCAAGGTTCAACTGCACAGTGACGGTATCGCCCGGCACACCGAAGCCGGACACCACGACCTGCTGGCCGACCTGGTCATTTTCAACTGGGGACTCTACAAACGGCGCCGCCGGCACGAGGTCAAATTGCAGCAGTGGCGTGTCTTCTGATTCCTGCAATTTGCCGGTTTCATCCATGAACGTTTGCCGCGCCCAGATGGTTTTATGTCCTACCGGCAACGTCACTTCAGCTTCCCAATGGCCCTCCCGGTTCACCGGAACATCCGTGAGCAGAGGCTCTGTGAGGCCTTCGAGAAAAATCTCGACATGCCCGTTCGCCATGCCGCGCCCCTCCAGCTTCGCCATGCGGGGCAGCTTGCCGTTTTGCGTCGGCTGGAGAAATTCCGGGGGCAGCAACACCACTTCAAAAGTGCGCGCGTCACTGCGAGCCGAAGGCATGCCCAGCAGGGTCTGCTGCGCATCGAAGGTGTAGAGCCTGAACTCCAGAGCGCTGAGGTCAATCGACCAGTCACCGTCCTTATCCAGTACCTTGGGACTGCCGAGCGGGCGGTCGAAACGCACGTCACGCAACTGCATCGTGGCGCCCTCCATACCGTTTTTACCCTCGACCGTGACAACGCGACCGACTTTCGCCCCGTCCCCGGGCTGGGTAATCAGCGGTTGGAGCATGAGTATTTTGACAGTGAAGGTCTTTGACACCGGCGGCGAGGTTTGCTCGGCGGCGAATTGGGTGACGGTGACGGTATGTGACACATCCGGCGCAAATTCCTTGTCCCGCCGGAACTGCCAGGTACCACCACTGACAATCCCGTCATGCTCGACCTGTTCTTCGTCGCTGTACCGAATTTTGACCGCTGCACCTGGCCAGCAAGTACCGCTGAGCTTTGGGGAAAGACCATCTTCCACCGGGTCGTTCAGGCCGGGGGCCAAGGGCGGGATGGTCACATCCAGATAGACCCACTCTGTTTCCTGCCCGTCTCCCGCCTGTTTGATACGAACTCGTCGATTGTACGTTGGCCCCCAGATTTCAGAGGCCTTGCTCGACCATTTGCCACTGACCGTCAGCGGCACATGAGGCGCCACCGCCTCGTCCTTGTCGATTTTCCACAGCCACACGGTCGCACGAGCATTGCCCTTGCCGCTGAAGGTCGGTTGATATTCCGGGGTGAAGGCCAACTCACTCACATCAGGCAATCTATTTTCGACCGTAAACTCAAACGGTAACGACTCGATCCAGCCACTGGCACCGTCGCCGACCTTTTGTATGATGTGCGCAGTGTAAATGCCGTACGGCCAGCCTGTAGCCGTGGTTGTCCAATTGCCTCCGTTCGCCACAACGGGCGCTGGTGGCGTGACAGTCGAACCGGGAACGGTGATCACGACCGTTGCTCCAAGGTGTGCGCTACCCGAAAATTTTATTGATGTGTCGGTGAGCTCGACGGTGACACCGGTAAATTTTGCAGGCCGAACCTTGAATCCTCGCGGGAGACTGCGCCTGGAATGTTCCGCCAAGCCGCTGACAAACTGTTCTGCCACCAGACTCAGAGGGCCCGGCGGCATGTTGCTGACAGTCACGCGCCATGACTCCGTGCCCTCTGGAACCGGACCGGTGGCAATCGGATTGTGCTCACCCGTATCGCGCAGAATCTCGACAGTAGCCCCAGGCATGCCCTTTGAACCTTCAATCGTGAAGGTTGAGTCCACCAATGAACCCGAACCTGGGGAAGAAATGACGGGCGCATGAATGACATTAAGCACTACCACACTGGACCAAGCCGCCAGGTTTTCTAACATCCCCCTGACATGCATCTGAATCCTGCCTTCAGGCAGATCGTTTGACGTTATGGTCCATTTGCCATTGAGAACGGGAGCGCTGCCGTAGTGCTCAATTGCGCCGTTATATCGGTAAAGGTCGACGGTTGAACCGCTCAAACCATCGCCCCAAAACGTTGTTTTTTTACCCACAAGAAGTTCATTTGCAGGACCAAGAAGCAACGGGGCCAAAACCCGCACCGTTATGATGTCTGACGCCCGACTGTTGACGCTGTCAGACCAAAAAACAAACAAACTCAGGCTTGGCGATTGTCGTGGGGTCGCGACCATGATCGAAAAATTGCCGTTTCCATCGGCATTTCCCTCACCAATAACCTCATGAGTCGAGCTGTGTTCGCTCACCACCTTCGCATAGGGCGGACAACCGGTCCCCGTCAGCAGGAATGAATTCCCCACCAACTGATTGTTATGTTTCGAAGAGATGAGCGGCGCCGTAATGTTATAAACCGTCCACACCTCACTGCGCATATGAGACTCCGGCCTTGACTCCCATTGCAGTACCTGAAATTCACTTTTTCCTGGTTTCAGACCATTTATAAGCGGCAACGAAAAACTCCCGTCACCTCCCATTTGCTCTTCGTAACTCAAATAGTCCTCTTTTCCAGGCGTGACAATTCGCACATGGCGCCTGGCGTGCCCGCCCCCAGTGACCGTCACCAGGGCTCCAACTTTTCCACCGTCGAAAGGGGTCAGAATGTAAGGCGGAGAATCAAGGGTTTGCGCATCACCTGATGGATCCGTTGTACCCTCTTCTTCAAAGGTCGCCATGATCAGTTCCTTCTTGTTACTGGGGCGGGATGGCTTGCAGGAAACCTTTTAATACGCCTCCGCCCTTGCCTTTCGCACCTGTAAAATCTGACAGTACCGACGGACGGTAACTTTTCCCGCACTGCCGTTCAGTGACGTCCTACAGCCGCCAACATCCGGCTACGCCGGGTTGCGCCATTGCCTACACATCCCTCAGAATCCGCCGGCTTGTGCGCTTGGCTGATGCCCCGTAACTTGATCCGTGCCGCTGCCAATCAGTGGTCGGGTTTAGTCGCCCGGGGTGTGTCATCAATGTGTATAAGCGTCATCCAGTCGGGTATTCCCTATCCCTGCACTCGATGGTGGCTGTACGTAGGGCGCTTCGGCGCGCCGGTTTTTGGTGATACCCCCCGGTCGACTAACCTGCGTCCAGCCGCCACCCTCCGTTTAGTCGCGAAGTGGTGAAGGCCCCAACTTAGGGTTATCACTATGTTCAAAGACACACCGAATCCCCCCGAAACCGACTCGGTTTCCCCCTACAAATCCGCCGAATCAAAAAAACTCCACGAGGCCGCCGAAAAAGCCCTCGACCACTACCTCAAACCGAAACCTGACCCGCGCAATTCCGTTGATCGCGGCATGCAAATGTTCAGGGTCGCCCCCGACCTCAACCCCGAAGCCGTGGCCATTCAGACGTACGAGACGTTTTCGTCGGTGAGCATTCTGCTGCTGGATCTGGCGGACAGCCTGGACGACAAGCCGCGACATCTGGCGATGGCGATTTATCAATTGAGCGAAATGGGGTTGTTGCTGGCGGAGCAGGCGCTGGATAACGAACGGGCGATTGCCGTTACCTGACCGTTAACCATGCGGCGCCTGAACTGACGCCATCGCGGGCAAGCCCGCTCCCACAGGTTCAACGAGCGGACACAACATCAGTGAACGACGCAAACCCTTTGGGAGCTGGCTTGCCAGCGATTGCAATGGTGAAGGCGCCGCAGAGCTCAGGCCGAAGCCGGCAACGGCTGAAAACTGAAGTATTGCCGTAGCGCCTCGACCAGTTGCCCGTATTCCACCGGCGGTCGTTGCAGGCTGAAGCCGGCGTCGTAGTGCAGCGGCGTCGCGTCTTCGTGGCACCAGAGGCAGCAGGCTGCCAGATCGATCACCTGCTGGCAGCCATCGCCGCAGGGGATCTTCAGACGCAAATGGAAATCCGCACCGATCATCATCGGCAACTGGCTGATGAGCATCAGCCCGTCTTCGGACACATTGCCGAGAAAGCCGATGGGTTTGTCGGTGACGCTGTTGAACACTCTGAGGAAGTACGGCAGTTGATGCCGTTCGATCCGGCGGTCGGTAAACATGCGCAGTTCGCCATGCAAGGCTCCATCACAGAGCCGCACCTTTGCTTCGGAACGCACCTGTATCGCAGGCACGCTCTCCCCGCTTCCGGTGTAATGGTCGCTACAACGCCATCACCTTAAAACTGCCAGTCGCAGGTGTTGCCCAAGTTTAGAGACTCGACTCTAACCCGGATCATTCGACTATAGCTCAGGCTGTACAACCGGCCAGAATTTGTATGACAACTGCCATCAAAAGCGCGTTGGCCGCACCACGGCCGCAGCACTGCGGGTCGGGTAATGGCCCAGGCTCTGCAAGGTTTCCAGGCGCGCGCGGGCGCGGTAGGCGTATTCGCTGTTGGGGTACGAGGCGATGATGAACTGGTAGGTCTGCGCGGCATCGACAAACAGCTTCTGCCGTTCCAGGCACTGGCCGCGCATCATCGACACTTCCGGCCACACATATGGGCGGGCACGGCTGGCGCGTTCGACCTTGGACAGTTCGAGCATCACCTGCTCGCAATTGCCGCGATCATAGGCGCTGTAGGCGTTGTTCAAATGATGGTTCATCGACCAACGGGTGCAGCCCGTGACGGCGAGGACGCTGAGGGCAAGGGCGGCAATGGGCAACAATCGCATGGGGGTTCTCCTGTCTTGTGCTCTGTATCGACCCCTGGTCGGAAATCTTCAGGCGCGTTTGTCCCAAAGTTACCGCGTTCAATAAAGAAAATAGAAAGTAGTGCAAACGAACAATGACTACACCCCTCGAGCATAGTAGCCTTCGCTAGCGCTTGAACTCAGGAGTCTTTGCATGTCCGTCCGTCGTACCAAAATCGTCGCTACCCTTGGCCCGGCCAGTAACTCGCCGGAAGTTCTCGAACAGCTGATTCTGGCTGGTCTGGACGTTGCCCGTCTGAACTTCTCCCACGGCACCCCCGACGAGCACAAGGCTCGCGCGAAACTGGTGCGTGACCTCGCTGCCAAGCACGGCCGCTTCGTCGCCCTGCTCGGTGACCTGCAAGGCCCGAAAATCCGTATCGCCAAATTCGCCAACAAAAAGATCGAGCTGAAGATCGGTGACCAGTTCACCTTCTCCACCAGCCATCCGTTGACCGAAGGCAACCAGCAAGTGGTCGGCATCGACTACCCGGATCTGGTGAAAGACTGCGGCGTGGGCGACGAGCTGCTGCTCGACGACGGTCGCGTAGTGATGCGCGTTGATACCGCCACTGCCACTGAACTGCATTGCACTGTGACCATCGGCGGCCCGCTGTCCGACCACAAAGGCATCAACCGTCGCGGTGGCGGCCTGACCGCGCCGGCCCTGACTGAAAAAGACAAGGCCGACATCAAGCTCGCCGCCGAAATGGAAGTCGACTACCTCGCGGTGTCCTTCCCGCGTGACGCAGCCGACATGGAATACGCCCGTCAACTGCGCGACGAAGCCGGCGGTACTGCCTGGCTGGTGGCAAAGATCGAACGCGCCGAAGCCGTGGCCGACGACGAAACCCTCGACGGCCTGATCAAGGCGTCCGACGCAGTGATGGTTGCCCGTGGTGACCTCGGTGTGGAAATCGGCGACGCCGAACTGGTGGGCATTCAGAAGAAAATCATTCTGCACGCACGCCGCCACAACAAGGCTGTGATCGTTGCGACCCAGATGATGGAGTCGATGATCCAGAACCCGATGCCAACCCGCGCCGAAGTGTCCGACGTGGCCAACGCCGTGCTCGACTACACCGACGCCGTGATGCTCTCGGCCGAATCCGCCGCAGGCCTGTACCCGCTGGAAGCCGTGCAAGCGATGGCGCGCATCTGCGTCGGCGCTGAAAAGCATCCGACCGGTAAAACCTCCAGCCACCGCATCGGCAAAGTGTTCGAAAGCTGCGACCAGAGCATCGCGCTGGCAGCCATGTACACCGCCAACCACTTCCCGGGTGTCAAAGCGATCATCGCCCTGACCGAAAGTGGCTACACGCCGTTGATCATGTCGCGCATCCGTTCTTCGGTGCCGATCTACGCGTTCTCTCCGCACCGTGAAACTCAGGCCCGTGCGGCCATGTTCCGTGGCGTGTACACCGTGCCGTTCGACCCGGCATCGCTACCGCCGCACGAAGTGAGCCAGAAGGCGATCGACGAACTGGTCAAGCGCGGCGTTGTGGAAAAAGGCGACTGGGTCATCCTGACCAAGGGCGACAGCTACCACACCACCGGCGGCACCAACGGCATGAAGATCCTGCACGTGGGCGACCCGCAGGTCTGAGTGACCGGTTGCTGAAAAGCGAAAGCCCCGCCATGTGAATGGCGGGGCTTTTTGCATTCTGATCCAACAGGTGCGGCGCCTGTTCGGCCCTCATCGCTGCCAAGGCCGCGAAGATTCAGTGCCGTTTGATAAACCCGGTCAACGCCGCCAGCGCTTCGGGCGATCGCAGCCTTTGGGTGAACAACGCGCCCTCCGCTTCGATCACTTTGCGGATCAACTCACGATCCGGCGCTTTCATCAGTTGCTTGCTGATACGCACGGCTTCGGGCGGTAACTCATCGAAGCGCAGGGCCATTTCCCGCGCCTTGGCCAGTGCCGCTTCGCCGCTGCCCAACGCTTCGCTGGCAATGCCCCACTCGGCGGCTTGTTCACCGCTGAAGCCTTCACCGAGCAACAGCAACTCAGAAGCTTTGGCCTGGCCGAGCAAGCGCGGCAGGATCAGGCTGGAGCCGAACTCCGGGCACAAACCAAGGTTGACGAACGGCATGCGCAGGCGCGCATCACGGCTGACGTAGACCAGATCACAGTGCAGCAACAGCGTGGTGCCAATCCCCACCGCCGCCCCGGCCACGGCAGCGATCACTGGTTTGCGGAACTCAAGCAGGTTGAGCATGAAGTGGAACACCGGGCTGTCGAGATCGCTCGGCGGTTGCTGGATGAAGTCGGCGATGTCGTTGCCGGCGGTGAAGCACTCGGCGCTGCCGGTGATCAGCACGGCGTTGATTTCGGGATCGCTGTCAGCCTGTTTCAGCGCCTCGGCGAGACGACTGTACATCGCCCGGGTCAGGGCATTTTTCTTGTCAGGGCGGTTGAGGCGCAGGGTCAGTAAACCGCGTTCGCGTTCCAGCAGGATGGCTTCGGGCATGGCGTGTCTCGCGTCTGATGGATCAGCGCTCAACTACGGCTGAGGAAGACGTCGGCCAGCAGTTGATTGCGCGGCAGTCCAGCGAGGTACAGCCGCCGGGCAAAGGCGTCTACGCTGGTCGGTGAGCCGCAGACTAAGGCCAGGGTTTGCCGGGAAACAAGGCGCAGTTGCGCCAAAGCGGCGGGCGACTCGGCCGCCGTCCAGCGTTCGACGGTCAGGTTTTCCCGCTGCGCGGCCAGTGCCGCAAGGGGTTTGGCCAGATAGTGCTCGCTGGCGTCATGGGCCAGGTGAATGACGCGGATTGCGCCTTGGTGATCCTGGCGCAAGGCTTCACGCAGCACACCGAACAAAGGGCCCAGACCTGTACCGGCGGCCAGCAGCCACAACGGTCTTGCATGCCAGTCGGGGTCGTAATGCAGCGCGCCGCCGCGCAGTTCGCCGAGGCGGATCGGGTCACCGATCTGCAAGCGCCGCGCCGCATCGCTGAATTCGCCGGGCTGGCGGCAGTCGAGGTGAAACTCAAGAAAGCGGTCTTCTTCCGGCAGGCTGGCCAGCGAATACGGCCGCGCGATGTGATCGATCCACAGCACCAGATGTTGGCCGGCGCTGTAGCGCAAGGGCCGTTGCGGGGTCAGGCGCAGACGCAGGACGTTGTCACCGAGCCAGTCCAGCGCTTCGACGACGGCCGGGCGACCGTCCTTGATCGGGTCGAAGGTGTGCACCTGCAAATCTTCGATCACCTGACACTGGCAGGCCAGCCGCCAACCCTGCTCACGCTGTTCGGCGCTCAAGGCATCCGGGCGGTTATCTGCCGGCAGGCCTTGTACGCACTGCACCAGGCAGGCATGGCAACTGCCGGCGCGACAACTGTAGGGCACAGCCACGCCGTTCTGGTTGAGCGCATCGAGCAGATTGCTGCCCGCCGCCACCGACCAGTGCCGTTCACCGACGCGAAGTTCAGGCATCGACGTTCTCCCACGCGGCCGCACAGCGGTTGCGCCCGTCACGCTTGGCTCGATAGAGCGCCTGATCGGCGCGCTGCAAGGCGTCGTCCAGATCATCGTCCAGCGCCAATAAGGTCATGCCGGCCGAGAGGCTGAGATCTCGCACGTTCAGACCGATCAGTTCGACGTCGGTAAAGGCGATGCGCAGCCGTTCACAACAAGCCGTAAGGCGTTCGGCGTCGCAGTCGGGCAGCAACACCACGAATTCCTCACCACCATAACGCGCCAGCACGTCGCCGTCGCGCAGGCATGCTTGAGCAACGCCGGCAAAGGCTTGCAACACCTGATCGCCGGCGGCATGGCCGTGCAGGTCGTTGATGCGTTTGAAATGGTCGAGGTCGATCAGCGCCAGCCCGTGCAACACGTCGCTGTCCATCGCATTCAGTTCACGCGAGGCCAGGCGCAGAAAATGCCGGCGATTGAACAGGCCGGTCAGTTCGTCAGTGGCGACCAGGTCTTCAAGCTGGCGCATCATCCCGCGCAGGGTGTCCTGATGCGCCTGCAAGGCAAAGCGACGCTGGCGCATGCGTTGGCGCGAGACCTGGACGAAACGTGCGTAAATCACCAGCCACGCCAGCACCATCGCCAGGACGCACACTTGCAAGGCTGCGAGCGCCGGTTCCGGCAAGCGCATGTGATAGCCGTCCCACAGGGTAATTGCGCAGAAACTGAAGAACACCAGCAGCGCACAGCGAATAAACGCCCGCCGACTCAGATGAAACAGACCGAATAACAGGATCAGCACGTAGAACACCAGAAACGCGCTGCGTGCTTCATCCAGATGGGCGATCAGCCAGGTCTGCCAGCCGAGCCCGAGCAGCACTTGCGCTTCGGTCAGGCTGGGATCGGCAAAACGCAGGTTACGGCCGGACCAGAACAGGCCGAACAGGATGGCCTGAGTGATCACCACCAGCGCGCTGCCGATGGTCACTGTGCTCAAGGATTGGTCGTAATGCCCGGTGAAAAACGCCAGCCACAACAGCACCAAAGCCAATCCATAGGTGGCTGCAGCGAGGGCAAAGCGTTTGAGCAAAAGACGTTGAATGGCGTTATGGGTCAATCGTTGACTCACCGTGCGATTGGAGGCTGACCGAGTGTCCTACTCTACAGACCGGCTGCCACTTTAGTGGCGTAGTCGATAAATGACCACCGATTTTCGGGCTCGAAATTTGACGTCAAAAGTGTGGCCTCAAAAGCCCCTCACCCTAGCCCTCTCCCGGTGGGAGAGGGGACTGACCGCGTTTCACTCACAAGCTACACCGACCTGAAATACCGAGCCGAATCGAGGTTTTGAAAACCACACAAATCGGCTCCCCTTCCCCCAAGTTGTCTGAGCCCGACTCAGATTTTGAACAGCATGAGGATCGGCTCCCTCTCCCGAGGGAGAGGGCTGGGCTGAGCGGGCGATGTAGACGTGAAACCCGATGTCCGATATTCGCCCAACCATGCGACCAACGAATGACTACCTGCGCGTGTACGCCTCTTTGATGCGCGTTATACTGCCGCGCCTTTTTAGCGTCGCGCCAGCAGCCCCGGCGTGCCTTGAAAGGTGCTTGCGACCGACCGATGCACCCAAGCCGCAGGCACCTTATTGAATGTTCCCGTCTTTTAGAGGAGCGCGACTCATGACCGTGATCAAGCAAGACGACCTGATTCAGAGCGTTGCCGACGCCCTACAGTTCATTTCCTATTACCACCCCGTGGATTTCATCCAGGCGATGCACGAAGCCTACCTGCGCGAAGAATCGCCAGCGGCCCGTGACTCGATGGCGCAGATCCTGATCAACTCGCGCATGTGCGCCACCGGCCACCGGCCGATCTGCCAGGACACCGGTATCGTTACCGTGTTTGTCCGCGTAGGTATGGACGTGCGCTGGGATGGCGCCACCATGGGCCTGGACGACATGATCAACGAAGGCGTGCGTCGCGCCTACAACCTGCCGGAAAACGTCCTGCGTGCTTCGATCCTCGCCGACCCGGCGGGCGCTCGTAAAAACACCAAGGACAACACTCCGGCGGTCATCCACTACTCCATCGTCCCGGGCAACACCGTGGAAGTGGACGTGGCGGCCAAGGGCGGCGGTTCCGAGAACAAGTCGAAAATGGCCATGCTCAACCCGTCCGACTCGATCGTTGACTGGGTGCTCAAGACCGTTCCGACCATGGGCGCCGGCTGGTGCCCACCGGGCATGCTGGGCATCGGCATCGGCGGCACCGCCGAGAAAGCCGCTGTCATGGCTAAAGAAGTGTTGATGGAATCCATCGACATCCACGAGCTCAAGGCCCGTGGCCCACAGAACCGCATTGAAGAAATGCGTCTGGAGCTGTTCGAGAAGGTCAACCAGTTGGGCATCGGCGCCCAGGGCCTCGGTGGCCTGACCACCGTGCTCGACGTGAAGATCATGGATTACCCGACCCACGCCGCTTCGCTGCCGGTGTGTATGATCCCGAACTGCGCTGCCACCCGTCACGCGCACTTCGTGCTCGACGGTTCCGGCCCGGCCTCGCTGGAAGCGCCACCGCTGGACGCCTACCCGGAAATCGTCTGGGAAGCCGGCCCGTCGGCCCGTCGCGTCAACCTCGACACGCTGACCCCGGAAGACGTGCAGAGCTGGAAGCCGGGCGAAACCGTGCTGCTCAACGGCAAGATGCTCACCGGTCGCGACGCGGCGCACAAGCGCATGGTCGAGATGCTCAACAAAGGTGAAACCCTGCCGGTCGATCTGAAAGGTCGCTTCATCTATTACGTCGGCCCGGTTGATCCGGTCGGTGACGAAGTGGTTGGCCCGGCTGGCCCGACCACCGCCACGCGGATGGACAAGTTCACCCGTCAGATCCTTGAACAAACCGGCCTGCTGGGCATGATCGGCAAGTCCGAGCGCGGCCCGACCGCAATCGAAGCGATCAAGGACAACAAGGCTGTGTACCTGATGGCCGTTGGCGGCGCCGCTTATCTGGTGGCCCAGGCCATCAAGAAGTCCAAAGTGCTGGCATTCGCCGAACTGGGCATGGAAGCGATCTACGAGTTTGAGGTCAAGGACATGCCGGTCACCGTAGCGGTGGACAGCAACGGTGAGTCGGTACACATCACCGGTCCTGCGATCTGGCAACAGAAGATCAGCGAAAGCCTGGCGGTCGAAGTGCAGTAAGCGCTTTAACGCTGTAAAAAAGGCCGGCCCGTCATACGACGGGCCGGCCTTTTTGTTTATTCAATGATTTGGCGATAAAAACATCCCCCATGCATACAAATCGGTCTTGCGCACCTGTCAGGTCTGACAGGTTACCTCGCGCCTGATTGTTGCTAGCGTCTGTCCACCCTCGCCCTCCGCGTGCGCAACGGACAAGACCATGGCCGATCAGGAACTGAACATCACCACACCTTCCATTGCCAAGAGTTCGTCGATTGCCACCATCGGCAAAAGTTGGGGGGCCGTCGGGCCGACCGGCGCAGCGTCGTTCGAGCTGCCGATGCCACTGTCCGCCGGGCGTGGCTGGGATCCGCAACTGTCGCTGACTTACAGCAGCCAGACCGGTAACGGCTCGTTCGGGATTGGCTGGGGACTTGCCCTCAGTCAGATCAGCCGGCGCACCAACAAGGGCGTACCGCGCTATACCGAACACGACGAGATCATCGGCCATGACGGCGAAGTGTGGATGCCGGAGCTGGAAGCCGACGGCACAATCAAGTCCCGCCATGAATCCACTTATGACGGCGAGAACATCGGCCTACACCGTGTGGTGCGCTACTGGCCACGGGTTGAAGCGGACTTTTCCCTGCGTGAATACTGGCAACGAGAGCCTGCTTCGAAGGAGGCCGCAACGCCTGGTTTCTGGCTGATACACGGTGCCGATGGTTCGTTGCACGTCTACGGCAAAACAGCCGCCTCACGCCGTGAAGACCCACAGGCTCAGGGCCGTGTCGGCGCCTGGCTACTCTGCGAAAGCATGAACACGCGCGGCGAACACATCTGTTATCGGTACAAGGCCGATGATCAGGATCCCGACCCGATCCATGACTACAGCGCCCAGCGCTATCTGGAGCGGGTGTGCTACGGCAACTTCACGGCGAGCAAGAAATTGTATGCCTGGGAGGCGGAGGACGCGGCCCAACCGGATTGGCATTTTCAGCTGATCTTCGACTACGGCGAGCGCACTACGTCGCTGACTGAAGTCCCGGTTTACGACGGCGCCACACTGTTGCCGTGGCCCCGGCGCCCGGATCCCTTTTCAACCTATGGCCAGGGCTTTGAAGTGGGCACCCGTCGGCTCTGTCGGCAAGTACTGATGTTTCATCACTTCCCCACAGCCCCGGGCGACAAACCTCTGCTGGTTCGGCGTCTGCTGCTGGAATATCACGACCTTCAAAGAATGACGCAGTGGGCGTTCAGTCAGATCAGCGCCGCCCACTATCAAGCCTTCGATGCCAGCGGTTACGTGGAAAACACGCCGCCGGTGGAGTTCGACTACTCAGCCTTCGAAATCAATAAAACCCCGACACGCCTGCTGGCAACAGACACGCAACCGGGCGTCGAAGACGGCGGGTTCTACCAGTGCGTTGACCTCTACGGCGAAGGTGTGCCGGGGTTTCTCTGCCGCTATGACCAAGGCTGGTACTACCGCGAACCGCTACGCGCAAAAGTAGGTGGTGATGAAATCAGCTATGGACCATGGACTGCGCTGGCCAGGATTCCGCTGGCTGATCGCAATCGGCCGGTAATGCAATGGCTGACCGATCTGACCGGTGACGGACGTCTCGACTGGATCACCGCACAACCGGGCGCCAGCGGGTTTCGCACGCTGAATGCGCAGCGCGATTTCGCCGATTTCGTGCCGTTCAACGCGTTTCCGCTGGAGTTTTTCCACACGCTGGTGCAACTGGCGGATCTCAGCGGTGACGGCCTCAGCTCGATTGCCCTGATCGGCCCGAACTCGGTGCGCCTGTACGCCAACCAGCGAGAGCAAGGGTTCGCCCGGGCAGAAGAGGTGCCGCATTCACCACCCGATGACCGCTTGCCATTATTCAGCGACTCGCCCACTGAACTGGTGCTGCTCGGCAATCTGCTGGGCAGCGACATGCCCGAGCTGTGCCGCATTCGTCATGACGAAATCCGCTGCTGGCCGAACCTGGGCCACGGCCGGTTTGGTGAAGGTCGCAAGATCAGTGACCTGCCCTTCACATACGAGCAATTCGATTCATCGCGGGTACGCCTCGCCGACCTCGATGGCTGTGGGGCACCGGCGCTGATCTATCTGAAGTCCGATGTGTTCGAGATCTATCTGAACCGCGGCGGCAACGGGCTGGAACAGATCCCGGTGATCGTGCCCTGGCCGCAAGGTGTGCGTTATGACCGCCTGTGCCAGGTGAGCTTCGCCGACCTGCAAGGTTTGGGCTGTGCCAGCCTGATACTGACGGTGCCGCACCTCGCACCGCAGCACTGGCGCTACGATTTCGTCGCGGCCAAACCCTATTTGCTGACGGCCAGCAACAACAACATGGGTTGCAGCGCCAGTGTGGTCTATCGCAGTTCCGCCCAGGAATGGCTGGATGAAAAACAGCGGATGCTCAAGCTCAAGCGTCTGCCGGTTTCGCACTTGCCGTTCCCGGTGGCGGTGGCGGTGGTCAAAAAACAACTGCAACTGGATGAAGTCACCGGCAACTGCCTGACCCAGTCTTTCACTTGGTGCGAAGGGGTTTACGACGGCCAGGAACGCGAGTTCCGCGGTTTCGGACTGTTGCAGCAAACCGATAGTGAAAGCGCCACGGGCGATGATGACGTCGGCTTCAGCGAACCGGTTCGGGTCTGCACCTGGTTCCACACCGGGCAGTCAATGGATCGGGCGCGTGATAGCTATTTCAATGAGGATGCGCAAGCCGTCGCACTGGGCACCACACTGTTCAGCCGTTACCACGCCGGCGACGAAATCGATGAGCCCATCGCGCCGCATGACGCCGACAGTCAATACCAGATAGCCCGAGCGCTGGTCGGCTCGATCACCCGCATCGAAACCTATGCCGATGCGGATATGGATCAGCCGGGCATTGCCACGCCTTATGCGGTGCAAGAACTACGTTATCTGGTGCGCGAAGTCCGGCCCAAAGGGCCATATGCGGCAGCTGTGTTGCTGCCGCTGGTACTGGAAAAAATCAGCTACCAGTACGACCGGTTTATCGACGATCCGCTGTGCCGTCATGAGGTCAATCTGCGCTGGAACGACTTCGGTCTGTCGACCCATGCGTTGGCCGTGAGCTGCGCCCGCAGGCTTGTCGACTCGGACACGCCGCCGTTCAGCGATCCCGATGAACAACAGTGGTGGCGCGACGCTCATGACGAGGCGCAGCAATCCTTCTACATCAGCGAAACCCGCGCGCGATACATCAATCTCGACAGTAATCCCCAACAGTGGCGACTGGGCCTGCCGTGGCAACAGCGTGGCAACGCGCTGGTCTTGCCAAAAGGCCCACTGCCTGAGGGACTGTCCGCGAGTGAGGTGTGTTTCGAGCAACTGGCTTTGCATCAGGATTCGCCGCACTGGAACACTCAACGAGTCCTGACGACACAGTCGGTGCAGCGTTATGTGCAGGCGGACGGCTCGCCGCTGGACGACGGTGTCGCCGAGTTCGAAGCACTGGCCGGGCCACTGGAATTGGCGCAGTTGGACAAGACCGCACTGGACGCCTACAACGTGCTGCCGCCGCCGTTCGATATCCGTGTCGAACTGAAAAAAATCGGTTACACCGCCATGCCGTTGCTGTTTGAGGTAGAGCCGGACGATGCCGAAGAAAATCTATGGTCGTCGACATTCGGCTACGCCGAGTACGCCGACCTCAAAGGGTTTCATCTGGTACACGGCTACCACGAAACCCCGAGCCATGGCGTAACCCGCGCCGAATACGACGACTTTCGGCTGGCGATCACCCGCGTCGAGTTGCCGGATGGTTGCACCACCCAGGTCGAATACGACTACCACGCGCTGCAACCGCTGCGCATCATCGATGCCAACGAGAATGTCGAGGAGGCGATTTACGAACCCTCCGGCCAACCACTGGCCACCAGTTTCCACGGTACGGAAAACGGGATGCCTGCCGGTTTCAAACCGTTGAGCGAATACCGCCGACCCGAGGACCATCGCCCGGATACCGCGATTGACGATCCGCAAGAGGCGCTGCAAAAAGCCGCCAGCACCTTGCGCAAGGACTTGTTCAGCTGGATGGGGCAGATCCCGCCCGACAACCGCGCCAGCGGCGAATGGATCGCCAACGGTTACCTCCTGCCCAGCGGCCATATTCGTGCCAGCGCCCGCCGGCGACTCGCACGAATCGGCAATCTGACGGCGACAGAACAGCACTTGCGAGAGGCGATCGCAACAACCCGACGCGAGCCGGTACACAGCGTCGTCCTCAGCGCCGACCGCTACCCCGATGACGCCGTGCCGGCACAGATCCACATCACCAAGGCCTGCGTCGACGGCTTTGGTCGAGCGCTGCAATCCCAGCAGTTGGTTGAACCCGGCCTGGCCTATGCGGTGGACACCGACGGCTCGCTGATCGTTGAAGACGGCAAGTTCGTTGAAGTACAAGCCAATCCACGGTGGCGCGTCAGCGAGCGTGTCGAATACAACAACAAAGGCTTGGCGGTGCGCCAGTTCCGGCCGTTTTTTGCCAATGCCCACGGTTACATCAACGACCAGTCGCTGCACGATCTGGGGTACTTCGATCAGCTGTTCTATGACCCGTTGGGGCGTGCGGTCAAATTGCTCAACGCCAAGGGCGACTTCTCCCGTGAGACCTATCATCCGTGGTACCACGCCAGCGAAGACTTCAACGACACCGCTGAACCGGTGCCGCCGAAGCGGACATCACGGCGTTGAACGCCTCCGTGCATTGGCGCACGCCCTCACTCACGGTGAGTGAGGGACGGGGTCTGGCAGTTCGTCAGATCGAATATTTGCGCAGCGTTGCCGGTGAACCCGTGACTGCGCTGATAACCCGTCAGCGTCACGACGTGAATGGACGCAGCGTGGCGCAATGGGATCCGCGCTTGTCCGAGCCGAACCTATCAACGGTTTACGGGTTGGCTGGCCAGGTGCTGAAAGTCGACAGTGTCGACGCCGGCTGGCGCCTGAATCTGCCGGGGCTGGCGGGTGAACCGCTGGAGCGCTGGGACGCGCGCGGCAACCATTGGCACACGACTTTCGACGCTCAGTTGCGGGTGGTGGCGCTCGAGGAAAACGGCGAAGCAGGCGTCGATCTTTTTACCTATGCCGATGCCACCGCCGACAAGCAATACAATCTGCGCGGGCAGTTGCTAAAGCAGCAAGATCGCTCCGGTACACTGCGCACGGACAGCTTTGCCCTGGGCGGCCAGCCACTGGCAGACACCCGCACTTTTCACGATGGCGCAGCGTTCACCAGTCGCCGGTCTTTCAATGCCCTCGGCGCAACGCTGGAACAGATCGACGCCGGCGGGCATCGCCAGCAATCGTTCCACGATCACTCCGGGCAGCTTCAGCAGGTGAAGCTGCTGGTCAATGGCGAGTCAGACTGGCAAACGCCGTTGCTCGATGCGCAGTACAACGCCAGCGGACAGATCATCGAGCAACTGGCCGGTAACCATGTGCGCAGCTACTGGGCGTACGATCCCGCCGATGGCCGCTTGCGCACGCAGTCCAGCCGCCAAGACGCCGGGCCGGTGCTGCAAGACTTCGAATATTTTTACGACCGCGTCGGCAACCTTCTGCGTATTGAGGATCACGCCTTCAAGCCGGTTTACTTCGCCAACCAGGTGGTCGATGGTCACCGCGACTTCACCTACGACTCGCTGTACCGACTGACCAGCGCCAGCGGTTATGACGACGGCCCGCTCTCGGACATTCCGGGACTGCCGCAGCCGAGCGACCCGAACAACCGCCTCAACTACACCCAGACTTACCACTACGACTCCGGTGGCAACCTGATCGAGTTGAGCCACGTACGTGCTGGCGCCAACCAGACACGGGAGATGCGCATTGATCCGCAAAGCAATCGCGGGGTGCGCTGGAAACCGGGCGACCCCGATCCCGTGTTCGACACCTTGTTTGACCGCCACGGCAACTGGCTAGCCGTACAACCCGGCCAGCCCCTGCAATGGAACGCCCGCGACGAACTGCAAGGCGTGACCCTGATACACCGCGAAGGCGGTCGCGATGATGCCGAACATTACCGCTACAGCCAGGGCGCACGGGTGTTCAAACGGCATGAATTCTTTACCGATAGCGCCGAACACTTTCATCAGGTGCGCTACTTGCCGGGCCTGGAGATTCGCAACAAAGACAACGGCGAAGAACTGCACGTCATCAGCGTCGGCAACGCACGCTGCCTGCATTGGGCAAAAAATCCGCCGCGCGGCATCGACGACAATCAGCTGCGCTACAGCCTCGACGATCACCTGGGTTCCTGCGTCATGGAACTGGATCAGAGCGCACAGGTGATCAGCCACGAAGGCTATTACCCATTCGGCGCCACGGCGTGGATGGCCACAGCATCGGCCATTGAGGTGAGTTACAAATTCGTCCGCTATTCGGGCAAGGAAATGGATGTCAGCGGTTTGTATTACTACGGCGCACGCTTTTACGCGCCCTGGCTGCAGCGCTGGATCAGCGCCGACCCATCGCAGGCCGATGGCTTGAACCTTTATGGGTTTGTGGGGAACAACCCGATGCGATTTATCGATCCTGACGGAAATACCCGAGCGGAAGCCGTGATCATGTTGACGTCGCAGTTCTTGGAAGCCGTCAATGGGCACTCCCAGCAGACCATGGATCAATTCCATAACATCCTTCATCCCCCCCAGAGCTACTTCAAAACAATGGTGCTGAACACCGTTGTCGAAGGTATTAACTGGTTTGGCGCGACCTACAAGGCAGGCAATGCCGGTGCCGAAGCGTTCGACCTCGCAGTACCCGGCTTGCCTCAACCAACGCCTTATCTGACGGGTGGAGGGATAATCGGGGGCAACCTGGGCGGCGAAATCGGCGGCGGCATGATCGCTCCGGTGATGGAAGGTGTCGGACTGGGGCTCGGTCCGCTCATACCGCAAACCTCAAAAATGTCAGTGAGCGCAATTGACGAGCTATTGGGCATCGGTGATGCCGTCAACGAGATCAATTCGTGGACAGACATGAAAGAGCAACTGATTCACCCGGCGCTCAATTCCGTACTCAATCCTGAATTCGTCATGAACCGTGTCATGGCCTCATGGATATCGATCATCCCCCACTTCCTGAATCTGTTTTCGAGAGCCATTGAGGCTGAGGACATCAAGAACCGACTGGATCCGGTGAAGATCGAAAAAATCGAAAAAATGCTGACCGACTGGAAAGCGGCGGTCGAGCAACGTTTCGCCTGGGCCGAAAATGCCTTTGATGCGCACGGTACAGACACCGTCAATCCAGCCAGATTACTGCCCAACGTCAACAACCTGACATCCAGAGAAACCCTTACCCCCATCACTCGCTCAGGCATGCGCGATTTGCACAGCGCCACACTGAGCAACATTGCACGCACCCAGGCCATGGTTGCCCAATACAAAGAAATGGGCACCACGGACAATCAGTTTTTGCTCAAGCAGGCGCGTGCGGCGAAGAAAAAGGCCGGCTGAAATGATCACGTGCGCAAGTATCCGGTCATGACTCAGACAGTCCACTGGCGCACGCCGACCCTGCGAGTGCATGACGCCAGGGATCTGCCGGTCAGCCAGGTCGCCTACTTACGCAAAGTCGCCGGCGCCGATGTCGAGTGCCAGATCACCCGCCAGCGCCACGATCCCGTCGGTCATTTGATCGCCCAGTGGGACCCACGCTTGCCGGTTCCCTGCTTGACCACGGTTTACGGTTTGGGTGGCGCCGTGCTGAAGTCCGACAGCGTCGATGCCGGCTGGCGCCTGAGTTTGCCGGGCCTGGGCGGTGAGACACTGGAGCACTGGGATGAACGTGACAACCACTGGCGCACGACCTTCGACAATCAGTTGCGCGTGGTGGCGGTTGAGGAAAACGACGAGGCCGACGTCGATGTGTTTACCTACGCCGATGGCTTGGCCGACCCCGGACACAATCTGCGTGGGCAGTTGCGGGAGTTGAAAGACCGTTCAGGCACCCTGCGTACAGACAGCTTCGCCCTGCCTGGCCAACCGCTGACAGAAACCCGCACCTTTCGTGATGCTGAAGCGTTCACCAGTCATCGAATGTTAAGCCCCCTCGGCGCGACGCTGGAACAGACCGATGCCGGTGGACATCGGCAGCAATCGCGCTACGGCCTCGCCGGTCAGCTCAAGCATGTACGACTGCTAGTCAGTGGACAGTCCGACTGGCAGGCAGTTTTACTCGACGCACAATACAACGCTGCCGACCAGATCATCGAACAGCAGGCCGGCAATGGAGTGCGCAGCCTTTGGACTTACGATCAGGCCGATGGCCGGCTGCGCACCCAGTCCAACCAGAAAGACGCCGGCCCGCTGCTGCAAAGCCTGGAATATTTCCACGACTCGGTCGGCAACATCATCCGCATTGAAGACCACGTTTTTCAACCGGCCTGGTTCGCCAATCAGCTCGTCGATGGCCACCGTGATTTCACCTATGACTCACTGTATCGACTGGCCAGCGCCACCGGTTACGACGACGGCCCGCTCTCGGACATTCCGGGCCTGCCTCAACCGACCGATCCGAACAACCGCCTCAACTACACCCAGACTTACACCTACGACGCTGGCGGCAATCTGGAAAAACTTGTCCACGTGCGCGATGGCGCCAGTCAAACTGTCCAGATGTGCATTGACTCGACCAGCAACCGCGGCGTGCGCTGGAAACCGGGCGATCCGCCACCGGAGTTCGAGAAACTGTTCGACCGTCACGGTAATCAGCAGGTGACGCAACCGGGACAGGCCATGCGATGGAGCGCCCGCGACGAACTGCAAAGCGTAACGCTGATTGCCCGAGTAGATGGTCGCGATGACGCCGAGTATTACCACTACAGCCAGGGCGTGCGGGTGTTCAAACGCCATGAAACCTTCACCGACAGCGCCGAACATTTCCATCAGGTGCGCTACCTGCCGGGGCTGGAAATTCGCGACAAGGACAACGGCGAAGAACTGCACGTGATCAGTGTTGGCGGTGCGCGCTGCCTGCACTGGGCAAAGAATCCGCCCCAGGACATCGAAAACGATCAACTGCGCTACAGCCTCGATGACCACTTGGGTTCCTGCATCATGGAGCTGGATCAAGACGCCCGGGTCATCAGCAGCGAAGGCTATTATCCGTTCGGCGCCACCGCGTGGATGGCCGCAAGATCAGTAATCGAGGTCGGTTACCGGTTCATCCACTATTCGGGCAAGGAGTTGGATATCAGCGGTCTGTATTACTACGGCGCACGCTATTACGCGCCGTGGTTGCAGCGTTGGGTCAGCCCTGACCCGGCGGGAGATGCAGACGGGTTGAATCTGTATGGATTTGTCGGCAACAACCCGATGGTTTATGTCGACCAGACAGGTACTTCCAGGATCCTTTTCGATCTGGCGAAAAGAGCTGTCGGCATCTTCGACAAAGCCAAAACCGCGACAGATCAGTTGCACAATCTGACTTCCGAATTCGACGGACTGATTCCCGAAGGCGCGGATATCGAAGAGCTGCGCAAGAACATGACGCTCGGCAAATTTCTCAAGTCCAGGCACGGGATCAAATCCGCGTTTTATGGCGCGGGGAAAGGGGCCGCGATCGGCAGCGTTCTTGGCACGGCGGTGCCGGGGATTGGCAATGCCATTGGTACAGGCGTGGGTGCGATCGTCGGTGCGATCGTTTTCCCGTTGCTGCGTTATTACTTTTTCAAGAAAGGTTTGAAGCTTGCACAAACGCTGCACACCCAGGAGCTCAAGGACGGCGTGAGCGCGGCGGGCAATGCCGTTTCCAGCGCGATGGAGGCAGGAAGAGATCTGCTTCGAGGAGGGGCACAAGTGTTCAATGGTCTCAAGAACCTTCCCGACACCCTAAAGGAATACTCTCAGGACGCTCGAGATACCTTCAACGAAGGATTGAAGGCCCTTACGAACGAGCAGAAACTCAAATTCTATAGCCTGCTGGAAGACAATGTCTCGCCGTTCCAGGCGATGGAAAAGGCAAAGAGTGTCATTGAGAACGTGCCAGGCATTGTCAGCGAGGCCGTACAGGCCAACGACCGGTTGCAACAACTGGAGCGCTCGATCATTGAAGAACCAAGGCCAAGGCCAAGGCCCGTGCCCAAACCCCGGACGAAATTCATTCGTCGCGTGTCGGTCGGCGAAACATACGTGTGACCGCCATGGCCTGACCGAACAGCGCGCCGGGCCACGCTCGCCCATGCTATCGTGCCCGCCCGACTGCCATCCGTTTGCCCAGCATGCTGCCGACTTCCCGTACCTTGCGTCTGTCGTTGTATACCCTGCTGATCATCGCCGGCGCTGCTGTTGCCGCAACGCTCGCCATCCGCCACGCCGAACGTCAGGCGCTGGAAGAGGACGCCGCTCGCGCCAACCAGCAATTGGCGCTCTACGCCAATTCGTTGCACACCCTGATCGACCGCTACCGCGCCCTCCCCGCCGTGCTGGCACTGGACCCGCAGTTACGCTCGGCGCTGGCCGGCCCTGTTGATGCCGAGCAGCAACGGGCACTGAATCTGAAGCTGGAAAAGATCAACGGTGCGGCGCAATCCTCGACCCTTGAACTGCTCGATCACACCGGCCTTGCCGTGGCCGCCAGCAACTGGCGCCTGCCGAGCAGCTATGTCGGCCACAATTACGGTTTTCGTCCTTATTTCAGCCAGACTCGCACCCAGGGCACCGGACGTTTCTACGCGGTCGGTGTGACCAGCGGGATTCCCGGTTATTTCCTGTCCAGTGCGGTGCTCGGTGATAACGAGCAGTTCCTCGGGGCGATGGTGGTCAAGCTGGAATTCCCCGAACTGGAACGCGAATGGAGCCAGGGCAGCGACACGCTGCTGGTCAGCGACGCGCGCGGCATCATCTTTATCGCCAACCAGCCTGGCTGGCGCTATCGCGCGTTGCGGCCGTTGAGTGCCAGCGATCTGGCAGAGATCAAAACCACGCGCCAGTACGACAAGCAATCTCTGCAGCCACTGACCCACCTGTCACTGCGCCGCTTCGATGACAACAGCGATCTGCGCCGGGTCGAAGGCCCGCAAGGCACGGCGGACTATCTCTGGGAGTCGCTGCCATTGACGGCCGAAGGCTGGACGCTGCACCTGTTGCGCCGTCCGCAAGTGGCCTTCGAAGACTTGCGTAACGCCGGCCTCGCAGCCGCCGGGGTGTGGCTGGCGCTGGTGTTTCTGCTGCTGTTCCTCAATCAGCGCTGGCGGCTGTCGAAAATCCGCCAACGCAACCGCGAAGAACTGGAGCAACTGGTCGAGGAGCGCACCCGCGACCTGCGCACCGCCCAGGACGGTCTGGTGCAGTCGGCCAAGCTCGCCGCACTCGGCCAGATGTCCGCCGCGCTCGCGCACGAGATCAATCAACCGCTGACCGCCCAGCGCATGCAACTGGCGACCCTGCGCCTGCTGCTCGACCATGGCCGCGTCGATGATGCCTACAAGGCACTCAAACCGGTGGACGAAATGCTCACGCGCATGGCCGCCCTCACCGGTCACCTGAAAACCTTTGCGCGAAAGAGCCCCAGCGGTTTGCGCGAGCGTCTGGATCTGGCGACCGTGGTTGATCAATCCTTGCAACTGCTTGATGCGCGACTGCGTGACGAACAGGTCAGTCTGGTGCTGCACCTGACGCGTCCGGCGTGGGTACGCGGTGACGCGATCCGCCTGGAACAGGTGCTGATCAACCTGCTGCGCAACGCCCTCGATGCGATGCAGGGCAAACCGTGCAAACGTCTGGAAATCCGTCTGCAAGCCGATGAACAACTATGGCGGCTGAGCATCAGCGACAATGGCGGCGGCATCGCCGAAGAACATCTGGGTCAGGTGTTCGATCCGTTCTTCACCACTAAACCTGTGGGTGACGGGCTGGGCCTGGGGCTGGCGGTGTCGTTCGCCATCGTCCATGAATCCGGTGGACGCCTGAGTGTGGAAAATGGCGAGAACGGCGCGGTGTTCGCCCTGACCTTGCCAATCGATCTGGAGGCACACATCTGATGCTCAATTCGGTGATGGTGGTCGATGACGAAAGCAGCATTCGCAATGCAGTCGAGCAATGGCTAAGCCTGTCGGGCTTCGAAGTGCAGCTGTTCAGCCGCGCCGAAGAATGCCTCGCCGCCCTGCCCGCACACTTTCCCGGGGTGATTGTCAGCGACGTGCGCATGCCCGGCCTCAGTGGTCTGGAGCTGCTGGCCGAAGTGCAGCGCCGCGACGCCGATCTGCCGGTGATCCTGCTCACCGGTCACGGCGATGTGCCGATGGCGGTCGAAGCGATGCGCGACGGCGCCTACGACTTTCTGGAAAAACCCTTCAGCCCGGAAACCCTGCTCGGCAGCCTGCGCCGGGCACTGGAAAAGCGCCGCCTGATTCTGGAAAACCGTGCCCTGCACGAGCAGGCCGACCACCGCGCCAGACTCGACGCAACACTGCTGGGCGTGTCCCGTGGTTTGCAGACCTTGCGCCGGCAGGTGCTGGATCTGGCGACGTTACCGGTCAACGTGTTGATCCGTGGCGAAACCGGCAGCGGCAAGGAACTGGTTGCCCGTTGCCTGCATGATTTCGGCCCGCGTGCGGACAAGCCGTTCGTGGCGTTGAACTGCGCGGCGATCCCTGAGCAGCTGTTCGAAGCGGAACTGTTCGGCCATGAAAGCGGCGCGTTTACCGGTGCCTCTGGCAAGCGCATCGGCAAGCTGGAATATGCCGATGGCGGCACGCTGTTTCTCGATGAAATCGAAAGCATGCCGCTGGCCCAGCAGGTCAAACTGCTGCGGGTGTTGCAGGAGCAGAAGCTTGAACGCCTGGGTTCGAATCAGAGTATTCGGGTGGATTTGCGCATCGTCGCGGCGACCAAACCCGACCTGCTCGACGAAGCGCGGGCAGGACGTTTTCGTGAAGACCTGGCGTATCGCTTGAACGTTGCCGAGCTGCGTTTGCCGCCGCTGCGTGATCGTCGCGAAGACATTCCGTTACTGTTCGAAAACTTTGCCCAGAGCGCGGCTCAGCGTCTTGGCCGCACCTTCCCACCGTTGACGGGTGCGCAGTTGAGTCACCTGCTCAGCCATGACTGGCCGGGCAATGTGCGCGAACTGGCGAACGTCGCCGAACGCCAGGTGCTGGGGCTGGATGAACCGGCGCCGGGGATTGATCCGGGCCAGTCGCTGGCGGCGCAGCAAGAGGCGTTTGAAGCGCAATGCTTGCGTGCAGCGCTGACCCGGCACAAAGGCGATGTGAAAGCGGTGCTTGAAGAGCTGCAACTGCCGCGTCGCACCTTCAATGAAAAGATGCAGCGGCATGGGTTGAGTCGGGAGATGTTTGTTCCGGACAGCTGAGTTTTTCGTTGTCGCTGATAGCCTGCTCGCGAAGGGTCCGGTCCAGCCAACCATTATCCATCTGCCTGAATGAGCAATTTTCCGCTCACCACAATCCAGCCATAAGCGGATTTCCGCTCATTCGATCTCCCCGGCCCCTCTAAACCGCGCCTCCCCCCGTTGGCACAGCTCCTGCTATAGCCCTCGCAGGCTGCGTTTCGACGCGCTCCACAAAAACAATTATACGAAGGATCCTTCAATGGATAACTCCAACGCCCTGCCACTTGGGTCGGCTGCCGTGCCGGCCAAAGAAAGAACCACCGCCAGCCGGATCAAATCGATCTTCAGCGGTTCCGTCGGCAACATGGTCGAGTGGTACGACTGGTACGTGTATGCCGCCTTCTCGCTGTACTTCGCCAAAGCCTTCTTCCCCAAAGGCGACACCACCGCCCAACTGCTGAACACCGCCGCGATCTTCGCCGTGGGCTTTTTGATGCGCCCGATCGGCGGCTGGCTGATGGGGCTTTATGCCGATAAGGTCGGACGCAAGAAAGCGCTGATGGCCTCGGTTTACCTGATGTGCTTCGGCTCGTTGATCATCGCCCTGAGCCCAGGTTATGAAACCATCGGTGTCGGCGCGCCGATCCTTCTGGTATTCGCTCGCTTGCTGCAAGGCCTGTCGGTCGGAGGCGAGTACGGCACCTCGGCGACTTACCTGTCCGAGATGGCGACCAAGGAACGTCGCGGCTTTTTCTCCAGCTTCCAGTACGTGACGCTGATCTCCGGCCAGCTCATCGCCCTCGGCGTACTGATCGTGCTGCAGAACTTCCTCACCACCGAAGAGCTGTATGCGTGGGGCTGGCGTATTCCGTTCGCCATCGGCGCACTGTGCGCAGTCGTTGCGCTGTACCTGCGTCGTGGTATGGAAGAGACCGAATCGTTCACCAAAAAAGAGAAAGCCAAGGAAAGCGCCATGCGCACCTTGATGCGTCACCCCAAAGAACTGCTGACCGTGGTCGGCCTGACCATGGGCGGTACGCTGGCGTTCTACACCTACACCACCTACATGCAGAAATACCTGGTGAACACCGTCGGCATGAGCATCTCCGACTCGACCACCATTTCTGCCGCCACGCTGTTCCTGTTTATGTGCCTGCAACCGATCATCGGTGGCCTGTCCGATAAAATCGGCCGTCGTCCGATCCTGATCGCCTTCGGCGTGTTGGGGACGATCTTCACCGTACCGATCCTGATGACCCTGCACACCATCCAGACCTGGTGGGGTGCGTTTTTCCTGATCATGGCGGCGCTGATCATTGTCAGTGGCTACACCTCGATCAACGCAGTGGTGAAAGCCGAACTGTTCCCGACCGAAATCCGCGCCCTGGGCGTCGGCCTGCCGTACGCACTGACCGTTTCGATCTTCGGTGGCACCGCCGAATACATCGCGCTGTGGTTCAAGAGCATTGGCATGGAAACCGGTTACTACTGGTACGTGACCGCATGCATCGCAGTGTCGTTGCTGGTGTACATCACCATGAAAGACACCCAGAAACATTCGCGGATCGTGACTGACTGATAGTTACGCAAGATCAAAAGATCGCAGCCTTCGGCAGCTCCTACAGGAGGCTGTCGGGGCTGCGATTTTTGTTTTATGGCCGATTAATCACCGGTTAATGCTGCCTCTGCATCCTGTGCTCACCTGATCGATGACCTGCGCGACGTTCGCTCCCGATGATGGAAGCCATTTAATGCGTCGCCGTTAACATCTAGTTAATCGATAGTTTTTAGCATTAATTTGCGCTTTTTAATCAATTTAGTTGGCGTAGCATTAAACCCATGCAAGACACACCCGCCAACGAATCTGGAGTAACGAACATGAAAACCAAACTGATCCTCGCCCTGACCCTGTCCGTACTGGCCGCCAACACCTTTGCCGCTGATGGTTTTGATCGCACTGGCTCGGCCGTTGCTGCCGATGGTTATGACCGCACCGGTTCCGCCACTGTCGCCGCTGATGGCTACGACCGCACCGGCTCGGCCACTGTCGCTGAAGACGGCTTTGATCGCACCGGCTCCGCTACCTTCGCTGAAGATGGTTACGACCGCACCGGTTCCGCCACTTTCGCCGCTGACGGCTACGACCGCACCCAATCCGCTTCGATCAGCTGATTGCTGTTGTAAAGCGCACAGCCCGGCTTCGGCCGGGCTTAGTCATTTCTGGGGAATGGAAAAGGTCTGGAATGCACACGATCCCCTGTGGGAGCGAGCCTGCTCGCGAAGGCGGTAGCCCATTCAACATTGATGTCGACTGAAGAGCTGTCTTCGCGAGCAGGCTCGCTCCCACAATTGATCTTCAACGGCCGGACTTGCACTATTGCTCTCTGACCAATGCCCTTCCTGGATTCCAAGCCATGCCCGATGACATCCACTTCTACGAACCCGCCAACGGCCACGGCCTGCCCCACGATCCGTTCAACGCCATCGTCGGCCCCCGCCCTATCGGCTGGATCTCTTCACAGGATGCCAACGGCCAGTTGAACCTGGCGCCGTACAGTTTCTTCAACGCCTTCAACTACATTCCACCGATCATTGGTTTTTCCAGCGTCGGGCGCAAAGACAGCCTGAACAACATCGAACAGACTGGCGAGTTCGTCTGGAACCTCGCCACCCGCCCGCTGGCCGAGCAGATGAATCAGAGCTGTGCGATGGTCGCGCCTGAGGTCAACGAGTTTGAATTGGCAGGACTGACGACGGTGGCGTCAAAGGTGATTTCAGTGCCACGGGTCGCCGAAAGCCCGGTGTCCTTCGAGTGCAAGGTCACCCAGATCATTCAGTTGCAGCGCGCCGATGGCGAGACGGTGCCGAGCTGGCTGATCCTCGGCGAAGTGGTCGCCGTGCATATCGCCAAGTGGCTGTTGAAGGATGGGATTTACGACACCGCCGCGGCAGAACCGATTCTGCGCGGCGGTGGGCCGGCGGACTATTTTCAGTTGGGGCCTGAAGCCCTGTTCAAAATGTGGCGACCGGGTGCCGTCAAATAACTGATTACCAGATCAGCTCGGCGTCTTCAGTGACGCCCTTGAGGCGGTCCAGCTCATTGATGGCGGCCTCATCGGCAGCGATGGCGCCGGGAAACACTTGGTCACCCAGCAGTTTGTGAAAGCGTGGCGCACCGCCATCGACCAGGGCCTTGACCGCGATTGCCGCGTGATAGCCCTTGTTGCCACCCAACTCGACGGGGACGACTGCGGAGACTGCTTCGAAGTGTTCGAACTCTTTACGTGCCATGTCATACATCCCGGCTCAGACAAATAAGCCGGATATTAAACCCTCAACCGGCGAGTTTGTGTACCGGTGCCGAACACTGGCCGAGAGCCTGCGCCGCAGAGACTTCTTTGAAAGTGTGGAAATCCAGACTGTTGACCACCAACTCCTGCACCAGCTCGGCGAAGATTTCCATCGACGGACTATTGAAGTACGCGGTCATCATCTGTTGATTGCTCCAGAAACCGGAGACCAGCCACAACTCGGGATCACACTGCGAATGCTGCAAGGCAAAGCTCAGGCAACCGGGGGCGGCGCGAGACGGTTCGATCAGCGCGCTCAGGCGTACACCGAGTTCCGCCGAGCGCCCGGCACGCGCTCGGACGAAGGCCATATGACTGACGGGAATCTGCTTGGACATTGTTCAACCCTCCCAGGGAGTCGCGTGGCAGCCAGCGGACGGGCTGCGACAGGATCAAAGGTTAAGGGCCGCGCGCCAGACGCCGTTAGTCGATTCCTGCCGTCGCGTTGCACAATCCTGCGAAAGTAGTTGCAACACCGTCACACAGGCTTTGTGTAGGAGCTGCCGAAGGCTGCGATCCTTTGACCTTTAAAAATCAAAAGATCGCAGCCTTCGGCAGCTCCTACAGGGTTCGACGACAAATCAACGCCGCGACCCCGTGCAGAATCAGGCAAGCATTTCGCAGAATGCGTCTACCGCTCTCGATTGCACAAACATATGCTCTGCTCCATTCCACCTCCCTTGCCGAGGATGCCGTGCATGACGTCATTCGATCGTTTTCAAGCCGAACCCACCGCAGACATGGAAAAGCAGCGCGCGGAACTCGCGGCGATCATCCGCCGTAACACCACGGACGATGGTAGTTACGCCACCGCTGTCGGTTCGCTGTTCATGTCGCGCCATACCCGATCCCACGACTTCGCCCCGGTGCTGGCGCAACCGGCGCTGTGCATCATGGCCCAGGGGCGTAAAGAGGTGCGGCTGGCGGATGAATTCTTCAATTACGACCCACTGAATTACCTGGTGGTCTCGGTATCGATGCCGTTGAGCGGGCGCGTGGTCAATGTCTCGCCAGAGGACCCGATCCTCGCCGTGCGCCTGGATATCGACCCGGCGGAAATCACCGCGCTCATCGCCGACGCTGGTCCCCTGGGCGTGCCGACCCGGCCGACCGGACGCGGTTTGTACGTCGAAAAAATCGACAGCGCCATGCTCGACGCCGTGCTGCGCCTGGCGCGTTTGCTCGATGCGCCAAAAGACATCGCCATGCTCGCGCCGCTGATTCGCCGGGAGATCCTCTATCGCCTGCTGCGCAGTCCGCAGGGCCATCGTTTGTATGAAATCGCGATTGCCAACAGCCAGAGCCATCGCATCAGCCAAGCGATCAAATGGCTCAACGGCAACTTCGAACAACCGCTACGCATTGATGATCTGGCCAAAGAAGTGAACCTCAGCGTGTCGACATTGCATCACCGCTTCAAGGCGATGACGGCGATGAGTCCGTTGCAGTATCAGAAGCAATTGCGCCTGCAAGAGGCGCGGCGCTTGATGCTGGCCGAAGGGCTGGAAGCTTCGGCGGCGGGGTATCGGGTGGGGTATGAGAGTCCGTCGCAGTTCAGCCGTGAGTACAGCCGCTTGTTCGGCGCGCCGCCGTTGCGGGATCTGGCGCGGTTGCGGCAGTCAGTCTGATCCAGACATTGCGCTGTATCGACCGACGCTTTCGCGAGCAGGCTCGCTCCCACATTGAATCTGTGATCGACACAAATCCCCTGTGGGAGCGAGCCTGCTCGCGAAGAGGCCGGAATGAACAAAACCGGATCAAGCCCCCAACACCCGACACGCCTCCACCGGCAGCGTCACCGACACCGGATGCCCGATCCCCAAGCCGATCCCCTGACACGGTGTACTCAACGCCGTAAACGTCACCCCAGAACACTCCACCGTGGTTTCGATGGTCGCGCCGATATCGCGCACAAACGTCACTTTGCCCAGCAACCGGTTGCCCGCCGTTGCCTGCGCTGGCGACAGTTGCAGGTCTTCCGGACGAATCAGCATTTTCAACTTCTGCCCGACCACGATGCTGCTGCAGATCGGCACTTGCAATGCGTCACCACCCGGCAAACTGACCATGCCATCGCCCAGCGCGGTGGCCGGGAAAATGTTGCCCGAACCGATGAAGTCAGCGACGAATTCGTTGGCCGGATGCCGGTAGATTTCAATCGGCGTACCGACCTGCTGCACCTTGTGCTCGCCCAGCACCACGACGATGTCGGCCATGGTCATCGCTTCGCGCTGATCGTGGGTGACCATGATCGTGGTGATGTTCAGGCGTTGTTGCAGTTGGCGGATTTCCACCTGCATCGATTCGCGCAGCTTGGCGTCGAGCGCCGACAGCGGTTCGTCGAGCAAGAGGATTTTCGGATGCGAGGCAATCGCCCGGGCAATCGCCACGCGTTGGCGTTGGCCGCCGGAGAGTTTGGCCACCGGACGGTCGATCATCGCCTGCAACTGGATCAGCTCAAGCAGTTCAACCACCCGTGCCTGCTGATCGGCCTTGCTGACGCCGCGCAGTTTCAGCGGGTAAGCGATGTTTTCGCCGACAGTCATGTGCGGGAACAGCGCCAGCGACTGGAACACCATGCCGAAGTTGCGCAGGTGCGCCGGGGTGTGGGCGATGTTTTCGCCGTCCAGGCGAATCTCGCCGCTGGTGAGGGTTTCCAGCCCGGCGATCATCCGCAGCAAAGTGGTTTTGCCGCAGCCCGAAGGGCCGAGAAAACACACCAGTTTGCCTTCCGGCAAATGCAGATTGACGTCTTTGACCGCGCAAGCCGAGCCGTAGAATTTCTCGACGTTTTCCAGAATCAGACCAGTCATGTTGCACCTCAAATCAAAAGGAAACGCCGCCCTCGCCCACCAGCTTCTCCAACGCCCAGATCAGGACGAAGTCGATCAGCACGATCAGCACGGCAAACGAGAACACGGTAGGGTCGAGCGATGACACGGTGCGGCTGTACATCCAGATCGGCACGGTCATGACGTCGATGGTGTAGAGGAAATAGGTCACGGTGAATTCGTTGAACGAGACGATGAACGCCAGCAGCATGCCCGCCAGAATCCCCGACTTCATCAACGGCACCACCACATCGACAATCGCCCGCAATGGCGAGGCGCCGAGCATCTGCGCCGCTTCTTCGACTTCGCTGCCGATGGAAAGCATCGCGGCGGTGCAGTTCTTCACCACAAACGGCAACGCCAAAATCACGTGGGCAATCACCAGACGCGAGGTGGTCATGTGGAACGGCAGGCTGTCGAACACCAACAGCAACGCCAGCCCCAACACCACCATCGGAAACACCAGCGGTAGCGACATCAGTTGCAGCGCCACGGCTTTGCCGCGGAATTCGCAACGGGTCAGTGCATAGGCGGCCGGCACCGCGATCAGCGTGGCGAAGATCATGGTCAGGCAAGCCACCAGCAGGCTGGTGCCCATGGCCTGGCCGAGGCTCAGCACATCGCTGGCGTCCGGCGAGACAAAGGTGTGCCAGGCCGCTTTGTACCATTGCAGGCTGTAGCTGCTCGGCGGAAAGTCGAGGTTCGACGCACCGCTGAACGACATCACGATCATGGTCAGGATCGGCAACACCGCCAGCAGCAGAATGAACCCGGAAAGGATGCCGGCGAACTTGCCCGTGTCGCCGGGCAACAGCGACTGACGCTTCTTGAACAGGACACTCATTGCGAAGCCTCCAGCAAACGCCGACGACGGCCGGTGATGTATTCGGACAGGGTCATGATCGCCAGTGTGGTGATGATCAGCACCACCCCGGCGGCGGAGGCGGCAGGCCAGTTCATCAGCGGGGCGATCTGGTCATGCACCATCACCGCGAGCATCGGCACGCGCCGACCACCGAGCAGTAACGGCACGACAAAGCTGCTGGCGTTGTAGGCGAACACCAGTGTCGCGCCGGTGATGATGCCCGGCAGGCTCATCGGCAACACCACTTGGCGGAACACCTGGAAGCGGCTGGCACCGAGGGTGGCGGCGGCCTCTTCGTAGCTGCGGGCGACGCCGCGCATGGCGCTGGCAATCGGCAACACCGCGAGGGGAAACGCCGTCTGCACCAGGCCCATCAACACACCGTTCTGGTTGTACAGCAGCATGATCGGCCGTTTGATCAGACCCAGGCCCATAAGCGCCTGGTTCAACATGCCGCCGGGGCCGAGAATCACCAGCCAGCCATAGCTTTGCAGCAACAGATTGACCAGCAATGGCAGCAGCACCGCCGCGAGAAAAATCCGCCGCAGAAAGGGCGAAGTCAGCCGCGACATGGTGTACGCCACCGGGATCGCCAACACCACGGCAATCACCGCGCTGATCAGGGCCAGCCGCAGGGTCAGCAGCAAGGATTTGAGGTAATAGGGTTCGAGCAATTGCGCGTAACTGGCCAGGCTGAAACCCGACCACTCCGCGCCTTTGGTGCCAACGCTCATGCGCAGCACCAGCAGGCTCGCGGCAATCAGCACACCAAGAAACAGCATCGACGGGGTGAGGAAAAACCACGCCCGGGCAGTCGGCGAAATACCGCCCGCCGGACGCACGTCGCCGGCGCCAACCGGTTGGGTCAGGGATTGATGTTCCATAGCAATGATCTCGTCAATGGAAAGCGAATATCCCAAGCTCCACCATTTCCCTGTGGGAGCGAGCTTCTGTGGTGAGGGGATTTATCCCCGACCGGCTGCGAAGCAGTCGCAAAACCACCGTATGCGGAACATTTGATGCACCGTATTTGCTGATCTTGGGGCAGTTGCGCTACCCATCGGGGATAAATCCCCTCGCCACAGGGCCCGCTCCCACAGAGATTGCGGTGTTTGGGAGGACGGCGTCAGGAAGAAAAGATTTCCGTATAGCGACGAATCCATTGGTCATGCACGGTGGCCAGGAAGGCGTTGTCGTGCATGATCGCCTTCTCGGCAATCTGCTCCGGCGTCAGGATGTACGGGCTCTTGCGCGCTTCGGCAGAGATGATCGCCTTGGCGTTGACCGGGCCGTTGAAGATGTCTTCGGCCATCTTGCCCTGCACCAGCGGGTCGAGAGAGTGGTTGATAAAGGCGTAAGCCAGATCAGTATCGCCCGGACGATTCTTCGGCATCACCGAGAGCATCAGGTCGGTGTAGAAACCTTCCTTCATGCCGAACGTGGCACCCAGACCATAGTTCGGATCGCGGATCTGCTTGGGGAAAAACGCCGGGGCGTAGAGGCCGCCCATGTCCAGCGAACCGGTACGGAACAGCTCGGCAATCTGGTTAGGGTTCTCGCCCAGGGTGATCACGCGGTCCTTGAGTTCGGCGAGTTTTTTGAAGCCCGGCTCGATGTTGTGCTCGTCACCACCGGCCAGTTTGGCGGCGATGATGATCAGGTCCATCGCCTCGGTCCAGTTCGGTGGCGGGAGGAAAATGTTAGGCGCCAGATCGGCGTCCCACAACGCAGCGTAACTGTCCGGCGCTTCTTTCAACGTGCGGGTGCTATAGACCAGACTGTTGCACCACAACAGATAACCGATGCCGTGACCGTTGGCCCCGGTGCGGTATTTTTCCGGTACGTCGACCAGATTGGGAATGCGATTGAGGTCGGGTTTTTCCAGCAGCCCGGCGGCGGCCAGGCCTTCGGCGCCGACGCCGGCCAAGGTGATGATGTCGTATTGCGGACGGTCACCACCGGCCTTGAGTTTGGCGACCATTTCCGAGGTGCTGCCGGTGCGGTCGGCGATCACCTTGGCGCCGGTCTTGGCCTCGAAGGTCGCGGCAATATTGCGCAGTGCGGCGAGGCCGGTGTCATCCGACCAGGTCAGCAAACGCAGAGTCTTGCCGGCAAAACGCGTGTCGCTGGCGCTGGCCCGGATGAAGGGCATGCTCATGGCCGCTGCGGCCACGGACGCCACGCCGACGGTTTTAATGAATTGACGCCTGTTCAGATCGTGCTCGCCCATGAAGGACTCCCTTTGTTCTTTTAAGTATGAGGTTGGTCGCAACCGTTGCATCCGCGCGGCCGGTTCGGCTCAAAGCCCCGTTTTCAAAGGGCTTGAGCGCTGCCGACGGGTTCATCCTGAGGTCGTGCAAAACACCTGACTATCGATAAAAACTCATTGAAGCCATGACGCCGACGCATGCCTCGTTGCGAGGCATGCGCTCACCTTTTTCGGGCGTTCAGAGCGCCCGGATCACGTGTTTGATTTCCTGAAACGCCGCCAGCCCCCATGGGCCCAATTCGCGGCCGATGCTGCTCTGCTTGTAACCGCCCCACGCCGTTTGCGGGAAGATCACTTGCGGCGCGTTGAGCCACACCAGCCCCGCCTGCAGGGCGTTGGCGACACGGTCAGCGGTCTCGGTGTTACGCGTCACCACACTGGCGACCAGACCGAACTGACTGTCGTTGGCCAGCGCGATGGCCTCGGCTTCACTGCTGAAACTGCGCACGCACAACACCGGGCCGAAAATCTCTTCACACCACAACGCACTGTCGAGGGGCACGTCGGTGAAGATCGTCGGCTGCAAAAAATAGCCGCGCGGTAGATCGGCGGGACGATTGCCGCCGCAAATCAGCTTCGCCCCGGCACTCAACTCACGGTCGATGTGGCCCAGCACGCGCTGGTACTGCGCCTGATTGACCAAAGCGCCCATTTCCACGTCCGGATCAAACGGCTCGGCCACACGGATTTTTTCCGCACGGGCCTTCAGACGCAGGAGGAACTCATCCGCCAGTTCATCGGCGACCAATACGCGGCTGGTGGCCGAACACATCTGCCCGGCGTTGAAGAACCCGCCACCGCACGCCAGCTCCACCGCCAGATCGAGATCGGCATCTTCGAGCACCAACAACGAGGATTTACCGCCCAGTTCCAGGCTCACGCCTTTCACGGTTTCGGCGGCGCGCTGCATCACCTGCACACCGACGGCGTTGCTGCCGGTGAAGGAAATCTTGGCGATACGCGGATCCGCCGACAGCGGCGCACCGACCGCCAGCCCGGTGCCGCAAACCACGTTGAACACGCCTTTGGGCAGGCCGGACTCGGCAATGATCGCCGCCAGTTCCAGCTCCGGCAGCGGCGTGACTTCCGACGGCTTGAGCACCACGCAGCAACCGGCAGCCAGGGCTGGCGCGAGCTTCCAGGCAGTGGTGACCATCGGGAAATTCCACGGCACGATCAGCCCGACCACGCCGCACGGCTCGCGACGCAGGCGTGCGCTGAAATCATCGCTGGGCAGCGGCACATTGCTGTCCTGTTTGCCATCGAGTCCTTCGGCCAACTCGGCGTAGTACTCGAACGTGGCGATCACATCGTCGACGTCGATGGCCGCTTCGAATTGCGGTTTGCCGTTGTTGCTCGACTGCAATTTCATCAGTTGGTCACGACCGTTGCGCACGCCATTGGCGATGTTGCGCAGGATCGCGCCACGCTCCGCGCCGCTGGTTTTCGACCAATCCTTGAACGCTTCGACGGCGGCGGTCACCGCGTGTTCGACCGCCAGCTCATCACCGCCATTGACCGTGGTCAGCAGCGCTTCAGTGGCCGGGTTGATCACCCGCAAATGCTCGCGGCCGGCGGACCATTGGCCGTTGATGTAGAGGCCATCGAGTGTGGTGGGGAAATTGATCATTTGGCCACCGCCTGCATCCAGTGGTTCTGATCGATTTCAATCACGGTCGGGCCTTGGCGGTCGGTTGCGGCACGCAGCGCAGCGCGCAGTTGTTCTACCGAGCTGATCGCTTCAGCCGCGCAACCCAGGGCCTTGGCCACACCGATGAAGTCCGGTGTGTAGATGTCGACACCGACCGGTTCAATGGCGCGGTTGACCATGTACTTCTTGATCTCTTCGTAACCCTGGTTATTCCACAGCAGGACGATCACCGGCGTGCGCGCTTCGACGGCGCTGGCCAGTTCCGGCAGGGTGAATTGCAAACCACCGTCGCCGATCAGGCACACCACTGGCGGGCGCGCACCTTTGTCGGAATGGCCACCGAGCCATGCACCGATGGCCGCCGGCAAGGCGTAGCCGAGGGTGCCGTAACCGGTGGATGAGTTGAACCAGCGGCGCGGGCGCTCCGGGTTGAAGGTGAGGTTGCCGGTGTACACCGGTTGCGTGGAATCGCCGACGAACACGGCGTCCGGCAATTCGTGCAGAACGGTTTCGAGGAACCGGGTCTGAGCCAGCGTCGGTGCATCCCAAGTGGCGGCCAGCTCATCGCGCAGACGCGCAGCACGCACCTGCCCCCAATCGTTGCGCCGCTCGGCCAAGGACTTGTGCGACAACGCGCTGAGCAGCGCTTGTGCGGCGTTGCGCGAATCGGCGACCAGCGCCACATGCGGCGGATAGTTGCGCACGGTCTGATCGGCGTCGATGTCGATGCGCAGCAGCTTGCCGGGAATCTCGAAACCGCCGGCGAAAGTGACGTCGTAATCGGTCTCGGCCAGTTCGGTGCCGATCGCCAACACCACGTCGGCATCGGCGACCAGTGCGCGGGTCGCGACCAGACTCTGCGTCGAGCCGATCAACAGCGGATGGCTGGACGGCAACATGCCTTTGGCGTTGATGGTCAGCGCGACCGGGGCGTCGAGCAGTTCGGCCAGTTCAGTCAGCTCGGCGGCGGCATCGATAGCACCGCCACCGGCGAGGATCAGCGGACGCTGTGCGCCGGCGAGCAGCTCGGTCATGCGGCTCACAGCGGCTGGAGCGGCACCGGCGCGATCGATATTGACCGGGATGCTGGCGAGCAGCTCATCGGCGTTTTCCACCAGCACGTCCAGCGGAATTTCAATGTGCACCGGACGCGGACGACCGGCCTGGAACAGGGCGAAGGCGCGAGCCAACACAACCGGCAATTCCGCCGCCGACATCAAGGTATGGGAGAACGCCGCGACGCCAGCGACCAGCGCGCTCTGGTTCGGCAATTCGTGGAGCTTGCCGCGACCGCCGCCCAACTGACTGCGCGACTGCACACTGGAGATCACCAGCATCGGGATCGAGTCGGCGTAAGCCTGGCCCATCGCCGTGGTGATGTTGGTCATGCCCGGGCCGGTGATGATGAAGCACACGCCCGGCTTGCCACTGGTGCGCGCGTAGCCGTCGGCCATAAACCCGGCGCCCTGCTCATGCCGTGGCGTGACATGGTTGATGCTCGAACGGGCCAGCCCGCGATACAGCTCCACGGTATGCACCCCGGGAATGCCGAACACCTGCTCGACCCCGTAACCTTCGAGTAACTTGACCAGTACTTCGCCACACGTCGCCATGTCATTGCCCTTCTTGTTCGTTTGAGACGCCGGGCCTGCGCTGTGTTTATGATGCGCGGGCAAGCCCAGGGATGGCCTCATTGGAACGGGCGACACCTAGCCGCAACAATGGATAAAAAATCATACTAGCCATGTCCTCACGTCATACCTCGGATCGCCATGAAACGAATGCCACCCTTGCCCGCGCTGCATACCTTTCTGATTACCGCGCAGTGCTGCAACTTCACCCGGGCGGCCGAGCAGTTGCACATCACCCAGGGTGCGGTGAGCCGGCAGATCGCCGGGCTTGAGGATCATCTGGGTTATGAATTGTTTATCCGCCAGGCCCGTGGTCTGGAACTGACGGCCGAGGGTCGCGAATGGCTGCCGCGCGTGGAAAAGGTGTTCGGCTTGATCAGCGAAGCCACCGAGCAGATCGGTCTCAAGCGTGAAACCCTGCAAATCAAGGCCCCAAGCTGTGTGATGCGCTGGCTGGTGCCGCGCCTGTTGCAATGGCAGAAAGAGCGCCCGGATGTACCGGTCAAACTGACCACCACCCTGGCCCACGGCGTGGATTTTGCGCGCGAGCCATTCGATGCCGCCGTCATTTATGGCACGCCACCGGACAACTCATCGACCGCCCTGCATCTGTTCGATGAGCAACTGACACCGGTCTGTTCGCCCGCGCTATTGCAAGGCCCTCCGGCGTTAACCACACCGGCGGATCTGCAACACCATCTGCTGCTGCATCCGACCCGCGATACCCAGGACTGGACGGCGTGGCTGACCGCCGCCGAGCAGCAATTGAACAACGTCAACACGGGCCAGCATTTCGAGACGCTGGATCAGGCAATGTCGATGGCGTCGCACGGGACGGGGGTGGCGATCGGGGACTGGTCGCTGATCGGCGACGACCTGCGCGCCGAAAGACTGGTGATGCCGTTCGAGCTGAAGGTGAAGACGGGATTGGCGTATTACGTGGTGGTGCCGCAGGGCGGAGAACCGTCGCCGCTGCTGGAGGAGTTGATGATCTGGCTGGTGGAGCAGGCGCATTTGCGTTGAGGCCTTTCCCCTCACCCTAGCCCTCTCCCGAAGGAGAGGGGACCGATCGGGGGATGCTCAAGAAGTACGCCGACCTGAACGTGCTCTGCCGAATCCATAATCGGCTCGATCCCTCAGGTCGATGTATCCCGCAAGACACCTCGGTCGGCTCCCTCTCCCGAATCCATAATCGACTCGATCTTTCAGGTCGATGTATCCCGCAAGACACCTCGGTCGGCTCCCTCTGCCGAATCCATAATCGGCTCGATCCCTCAGGTCGATGTATCCCGCAAGACACCTCGGTCGGCGCCCTCTCCCTCCGGGAGATGGCTGGGGTGAGGGGGGCTGTCAGTACCCGACCGTAAACCGCTGCCGCGAATGTTTCGGCGCTTCCACTTCGTCGATCAACGCAATCGCGTAATCGGCAAAAGTGATCCAGCTGCGCCCTTCTCCACTCACCAGCAAATGATCCTTGCCGACACGGAACGTACCGCTGCGCTCACCTTCGACAAACTCCGCCGACGGCGACAGAAAACTCCAGTCCAATTCCTTTTCCTGACGCAACGCCTCAAGAAACGCCGCACCGGCGCTGGCCTCGGTTTTGTACTCGGCCGGGAAACCTGCGCTGTCGATAACCCGAGTGTCGTCCGGCAACAACAGCGAACCGGCACCGCCGACCACCAACAGGCGTTTCACACCCGCCTGCTTCACTGGCCCGACAATCGCGCTGGCCGGCACCGTCGCGAAATGCGCGGCGGTGATCACCACATCATGACCGGCGACGGCATCTTGCAGCGCCACCGAATCCAGCACATCGACATTCTTGCTGACCACACCGGCACGGGCGCCGATCTTCGAGGTGTCCCGGGCGATGGCGGTAACGCTGTGGCCGCGACGCAGGGCTTCTTCCAGCAGTTGGCTACCGGCACGACCGGTGGCACCGATGATTGCGATCTTGCTCATGACATTCTCCAGTTGGCTTGAGAGTGCTGCGTTTTCAGAATCGGGTTACCACTGCATTTCGCCTTTGGCGACTTTGGCGCTCAGCTCCAGCGAGCTTTCCTCGCCCAGCTTCGGGTAGCGTTTTTTCATTGCCGCGATCAGGGCGGCGGAATCCTTGGCCTTGGCGGTTTCTGCATCGAACGCTTTGATGTAATCGGCGGTGAATTTCACGCTGGCCAGCGAACGGCTGCTGTTACCCAGGTAATGACCCGGCACCACGGTGTTCGGCTTCAGGGTTTCGATTGAATGCAGGGTTTCCAGCCAGTCGGCGTGGGATTGTGCGGTCTGGGTGTCGGCCATCCAGATGTGGATGTTCTCGGCAACGACAACGCCACCAACCACGGCTTTGAGCGAAGGAATCCATACAAAGCTGCGATCCGGTTGTTTGCCCGCAAGCCCGATCACCTGCAACTTCTGCCCTTCGAGCATCAGGCTGTCGCCCTTGAGCACGCCCGGCACGATGGTTTTCGCCGGTACGTCGGCGCCCATTTTCGGGCCCCAGAACGCCAGTTTGCCTTCGACGGTTTTGTTGATGTGATCAACGGTCGGCTGCGAAGCCAGCACCTTTGCATCGGGGAAGGCTTTGGTCAGGGTGTCGAGGCCGAAGTAGTAATCCGGGTCACCGTGGCTGATGTAAATGGTGGTCAGGTGCTTGCCGCTGGCGCGGATCTTTTGCACCACTTGCTCTGCCTGGGATTTACCGAATTGTGCATCGACCAGGATTGCGTCTTTTGCGCCGCTGACCAGCACCGAGGTCACCGGAAAAATGGCGTTGGTGCCCGGGTTGTAGACATCGAGGGTCAGGTTGGCAGCCGCTGCGTGGGCAGCAAAACCGAGGGAAGCGGTGGCGAGGAGTACGCGTTTGATTACAGTGAAACCGATCATCTGTTGCTCCAGTGTCCGAATGCCGTGTCTGGCGATGGGACAGAGCTTAGTTGCCTGAGTCAGTACAAAAAATGCGATGCTTGGACATAGTTTGTTTCTGAAAGCGGGCAAATCATGGATCGTCTCCAAGCAATGCGGGTGTTTGTCACGGTGGTGGACCTGGGCAGTCAGTCGGCAGCGGCCGATCACCTGGACCTTTCACGCCCGGTGGTATCGCGTTATCTGGCCGAGTTGGAAGACTGGGTCGGCGCACGCCTCATGCACCGCACCACACGAAAATTGAGCCTGACCGCCGCCGGCAGTGAAATCCTGCCGCGCTGCCGGCAGATGATTGAACTGTCGAGCGATATGCAGGCCGCCGTGAGCGAACCCCACGACGCCCCGCGCGGACTGCTGCGGATCAGCGTCAGCACCTCGTTCGGCCAGGCGCAACTGGCCGATGCGATGGCGGCGTACGTCAAGCGCTACCCCGGCGTCAGCATCGATATGCAGATGCTCGATCGCACGGTGAATCTGGTGGATGAGCGCATCGATCTGGCGATCCGCACCAGCAATGACCTGGACCCGAATCTGATCGCCCGGCGCCTGACCGTTTGCCGCTCGGTGGTCTGCGCGGCCCCGGATTATCTGCAAGCGCATCCGGCGCCACAGCGGGTTGAAGAGCTGAGTCGACACAACTGCCTCACTCACTCTTACTTCGGCAAAAGCCTGTGGCATTTCGAAGAGGACGGCGAGCCGGTCTCGGTGCCGGTTCAGGGCAATATCAGCGCCAACGAAGCAAGCACGCTGTTGCGAGCGACGTTGGCCGGTGCGGGGGTGGCGATGCTGCCGACCTATCAGGCCGGGGTGTACATTCACGCAGGTGAGTTGATTCGCTTGCTGCCCGACGCCGAACCCCGGCAGATGAACATCTACGCGGTCTATGCCTCGCGCAAGCACATGCCGGCAGCATTGCGCAGCATGCTGGATTTTCTGGTGCTCAGATTCCCGGAAAACCCGGCGTGGGATATCGACCTGTAAACCCGGTCATCAATGTTCTGAATGTCGCGTTAAATGTGCAACCGCTGGTGCTGGCAAGTCTTCATGGCTGACCTATGCTGAAAGCAGTACCCAAGGGTATTCGTTCAGAGGTCGAACACCATGAACATCAAAACAAGAAGATACTTCGCGATTTTCATCACCTGCGCTGCCACGCTGGCGTTGTACGGCACCGCGGCCTGGCGGGTCGAGCAACTGCGACAACTGCCCCGCGAATACGCGAGTTGTAACTTCGAGCGCTGTATTCCGCACAACGCCACGCTGAATGCGCTGCGCTGATTGAATCAGGCTGGAATAAAATCCCTGTGGGAGCGAGCAAGCTCGCTCCCACAGGGATTTGTAGTGGTTACAGAATTACTGCTCGGCCTTCAGCCTGTCACGAAACGCCTTGGGCGAAATCCCCACCCGACGCCGGAACAGGCGCGTGAAGTTGGTCGGATCGGAAAACCCCAACAATTCCGACATATCGTAAATGGTCATGCTGGTATAGGTCAGCAGGCGCTTGGCTTCCAGTAACTGGCGTTCGTGCATGATCTGCAACGCCGGTTGCCCCGCCAGTTCACGGCACGTGCCGTTGAGGTGAGAGACCGAAATGCCCAGTCGATGGGCCAGATCCTCGACCTTCACATGCTGGCGGTAAGTTTCCTCCACCAATTGAATAAACCCGGCGAGGTATTCGCGCTGGCGTTGCGGCCGCTGGCTGGCGTTATGGCGCACGATCGCCTGGCGGCTGACCCAGACCATGATCACGCTGACCAGCGAATGCATGAGCATTTCCCGCGCGGGTTGATGGCCGTTGTACTCGGCCTGCAACGCCGTAAACAAGCTATTCAGGTAATCGCCGTCATTGCCCGCCGGATAGCTGTCGGCCTGGGCAAGCGCGTGAACCGCGTTGCCCAGTTGCGCCTGCAAGTGATTGATCAGCGGCGTGGCGAGCGTGACGACGAATCCTTCGATGTCCTGGGAAAAACGGAAGCCATGTACCGATAGCGGTGGCAGTACTTGAATGGCAGGCGTTTGAAGCTGAGTGCGCTGACCTTCGATCTCAAGCTCTGCCTGACCTTTGAAGACGAAGAGCAGCTGGCACAAATCGGCGTGGCGGTGGGGTTTGATTTCCCATTGATGTTCGCGACTGCGTGAGGAAATGGTTTCACAGTGCAGCAAGTCCGGGGTCGGCCAGTCCAGGCTTTCACCGTAGAGCTTGAACACCGGAATCGAAGGCAGCTCAGGCTTGTTCATCACTTCAATCCAGGCCTCTAGGGTTACGGGCGATAATCGCACCGATTGGCAGAATGTACAGGTATCGGCTCAGTTTTCACCTTCAATTGACAGACCCGCAAGGGAAAAATGCAAGCACTCGATCCATAAAAATCATTCACCGGCCTTGGCCGCGTGAAGCTTGCGAGCCATAAAAACAATGAAAACGCTGAAAACCCAAGTCGCCATCATCGGCGCCGGTCCATCCGGATTGCTCCTCGGTCAGTTGCTGCACAACGCCGGCATCGACACCCTCATCCTCGAACGCCAGGCACCCGATTATGTGCTCGGGCGCATCCGTGCCGGTGTGCTTGAACAAGGCATGGTAGAGCTGTTGCGTCAGGCCGGCGTGAGTCAGCGGATGGACGCTGAAGGTCTGGTTCACGGCGGTTTCGATCTGGCGCTGGACGGGCGTCAGGTGCACATCGATCTGCACGCCTTGACCGGCGGCAAGACCGTAATGATCTACGGCCAGACCGAAGTCACCCGCGACCTGATGGCCGCTCGTCGGGAGGCCGGGGCAACGACGATTTATCAAGTGAGCAATGTCGTTCCTCACGGCATGAAAAGCGACGAAGCCTTCGTCACCTTCGAAAAGGACGGCGAAACCTGGCGCGTCGATTGCGATTACATCGCCGGTTGTGATGGTTTCCACGGTGTCGCCCGGCAGTCAATTCCTGCGGATTGCCTGAAGGTGTTCGAACGGGTTTACCCTTTCGGCTGGCTAGGCATTCTCGCCGACACCCCGCCAGTGCAAGACGAACTGGTCTACGCCCGCCACGAACGCGGGTTTGCCTTGTGCAGCATGCGGTCAGCGGTTCGCACCCGTTACTACCTGCAAGTGCCAGCGGATGAAAACGTCGACAACTGGAGCGATCAGCGCTTCTGGGATGAGCTGAAAAAGCGCCTGCCGTCGGAGCTGGCAGAGAAACTGGTCACTGGCCCGTCGATTGAAAAGAGCATCGCGCCGCTGCGCAGTTTCGTGGTGGAGCCGATGCAATACGGCCGGATGTTTCTGGTCGGCGACGCCGCGCACATCGTCCCGCCCACGGGCGCCAAGGGCTTGAACCTCGCCGCAAGCGACGTCAGCACATTGTTCAATATTCTGTTGAAGGTGTACCGCGACGGTCGCATCGATCTGCTGGAGAAATACTCCGAGATCTGCCTGCGTCGGGTCTGGAAGGCCGAGCGGTTTTCCTGGTGGATGACGTCAATGCTGCATCGCTTCGACGATCACGATGACTTCAGCCAACGCATTTGCGCCTCGGAGCTGGACTACTTTGTCAGCTCGGAAGCGGGCCGAAAAACCATTGCAGAAAATTACGTCGGGCTTCCATACGAGGCTATCGAATAGCCTGCTATCGACTTACACTGGCGAGCATCCACCCCGCTCGCCAGCGGGTTCATCTCTGCCCGCAGGTCCTGCCCGTGTCCAATCTCAACCAGCCTGAAACGCCCAAACCGGCCATTCGCAGCGTGCTGGTCGCGCTGATGATGGCGATCTTCCTTGGCGCGCTGGACCAGACCATCGTCGCCGTGTCGATGCCGGCCATCTCCGCGCAATTCAAGGACGTCAGCCTGCTGGCATGGGTGATTTCCGGGTACATGGTGGCGATGACCGTCGCGGTGCCAATCTACGGCAAGCTCGGCGATTTGTACGGGCGGCGCAAACTGATGCTGTTCGGCATGGGCCTTTTCACGCTGGCTTCGCTGTTTTGCGGCATGGCCCAAAGCATGGAACAACTGGTGCTCGCGCGGATTCTCCAAGGCATCGGTGCCGGCGGGATGATTTCGGTGAGCCAGGCGATCATCGGCGACATCGTGCCGCCGCGCGAACGCGGGCGCTATCAGGGGTATTTCAGCAGCATGTACGCGGTCGCTAGCGTCGCCGGCCCGGTGCTCGGCGGCTACATGACCGAGTACCTGTCGTGGCGCTGGGTGTTTCTGATCAACCTGCCGCTGGGCCTCGGCGCCTGGTGGGTGGCCAATCGCAACTTGCGCGGGCTACCGATTCCACAACGCAAGCCGATCATCGATTACCTCGGCACAGTGCTGATGATCATCGGCCTGACGGCCCTGCTGCTCGGTATCACTCAGGTCGGTCAGGGCCATGCGTGGCGCAGCAGCGAAGTGCTTGGGCTGTTCGCTTGTGCGGTCGTGGTGTTGGCGATTTTTGTCTGGCATGAGCGGCGTGCGCGTGAGCCGTTGCTGCCGATGCACCTGTTCGCCAATCGCAACGCCCTGCTGTGCTGGTGCACGATTTTCTTCACCAGTTTCCAGGCGATTTCGCTGATCGTGCTGATGCCGCTGCGCTTTCAAACGGTCACCGGGGCCGGGGCCGACAGCGCCGCGTTGCACTTGCTGCCATTGGCCATGGGCCTGCCGATCGGCGCCTTCTTTGCCGGGCGTCGCACCTCGGTGACCGGGCGCTACAAACCGCAGATTCTGACCGGCGCGATCCTGATGCCGATCTCGATTCTCGGCATGGCGTTCAGTCCGCCGGAGGCCACAGTCATGAGTGGTCTGTTCATGTTGCTCAGCGGGATTGCCAGTGGCATGCAGTTCCCGACGTCACTGGTCGGCACGCAGAACTCGGTGGAGCAACGCGACATCGGTGTGGCCACCAGCACCACCAACCTGTTCCGCTCGCTGGGCGGCGCGGTGGGTGTGGCGTTGATGTCCGCGCTGTTGCTGGCATTTTTACAGGACTCAAACTTTGTCCATCTGACGAGCAGCTCGCTGATGAGCGAGGGGCACTCGGGCAACGTACTGCTCGATGGTCTGAACGCTGCACCGGGTGATGCGCAGAACGCCTTGCGCGCGGAGCTTTCGGTGACCTTCCGGCATTTGCTGTGGGTCAGTGCGGCGGTGTCGCTGCTGGGGCTGGCGGCGGCGATTGCAATGCCGAACCACTTGCTGCGTGGGCGCGAGCACGGCGCCAAATAGCGGCAACACCCCAAAACATGTGGGAGCGAGCCTGCTCGCGAAGACGGTGAATCAGTCGAAGAATGTATCGACTGATATTCTGCCTTCGCGAGCAGGCTCGCTCCCACAAGGGAGGATGCGTTTCAAGGGCTGTAGTAACCCACCGCCACCAGAAAGTGCCCGACCTTCTTCAGGTAGGCATGTTTGTCCTCGACCTTGCCGGTCACCGGGTTTTTCCAGCGGTATTGGTAGTCGCCATAATCCTGCTTGGCGATCAGCGCCAGAATCGGCTCGCCCACCGGTTTGCCTTCCGGGTCCTTGATCTTACTGAAGTCGGTATTGATCAGCCGCAGATTGGTGCCATGTGCGACATAGCGCTGGGTATCCAGATCGACCACGAACACGTACAGGTCATCCTGCAAATAGCCGCCCTTGAGCGAGTTGATCGCCATCAGCGTGCCCTTCTCGTCTTTGCCCAGATCTGTCGCTGCCTTGTTCAGCAATGCCATCGCCTGCTCGGCCGACGCCCGGGGCAAGTAATAACCGACCGCCAGAATCCGCTGACCGACGCGCTGATAGAACACATGCTTGCGCTCGACCTTGCCGTCAGCCCAGTTCTGCCAGCGGTACTCGGCTTGCTGGATGCCGTTGCCCTCCGGCACTTTCAAGGCGTCCTTGAAGGTTTTTTGCAGATCCGGGCCGAGCACATCGCTCACATCACGACCGATCAACGCTGACGATGGCCCGCCGCTGGCGAGCATCACGCCTTTGGTGTCGACCACGAACACGTAGCGATCCTTGTCGACAAACTCGCCCTGACGACTGAATGCGGCGAACGCCTTGTCGCCGTTGTCGTGGTAATAGGCCAGGGCCTTTTCCAGCAAGGCGATGGCGGCCTGGCTGTCATCCTTGGCGGTGGTTGCGGCGCTGGCCTGGCCGAACCCCGCCAGTAACATCACGCCGAGCCAGGCCACTTTATGCAAAAACCCCATAGCGTATCCCTCGTTCTTGTTGGTGTTTCAAGAGCGTAGACGGCTTGGGGGCATGTACGAGTATTCAGAATGATGCAGGTGATTACAGAGCCCCCCCTGTGACAAAGGAGATTCCTGTGGCGAGGGGATTTATCCCCGATGGGTTGCGAAGCAGCCCCAAAACCTGAGAACTCGATATCACTGGAAAAATGCCGGGGAGCGCTTCGCCCTCCATCGGGGATAAATCCCCTCGCCACAGGGTTCTCTGTCGACACAAAGAACCCTGCTTTTGGCTATGGGCGGGCGTTGATTTGCTGCTGCAAATTCTGGATCTGCGCCGACAGCGTATTGATGTTGCGGGTCATCTGCCCACGGAACGCGTCGAACTCGGCCGTGTTGCCGCCACCCTGAGGGGCTGCCGGACGGTTGTCCTGCTCGCTCTTGAGGACGACGATTTCCTGTTCCAGACGATCAATCGCCGCGCTCGGATTGCCCTGTTTCTTCAGTGCCGCGATGTCGGCGCCAAGGCTCTTGAACTGGGCATCGAAGGCCTTGAGCTGGGCGTCGACCTTGCTGGTATCGGCCGGCGTGCTTTTCACGCTCGCCAGTTCGGCGCTAAGGGCTTTGACCTGCGCCTGCAACTGGGTATTGGCGTTCTGCTGTTCAGTGGTCTGCGCGGTCATCTGCGCCAGACGTTTGTCCAGATCGCTGGCCTGACCGGCCACGCCCTGCTGCTGCTTGCTCTGATCCAGCAGTTTGCCTTCCAGCTGTTTGATCTGCAGCTTCAAGGCTTCGCTGTCGCTGCTGACGTTGCTCTGGCTGGCCACGACCTTGCCGGAAATATCCTGCAGGCGCCCGGCCGCTTCCTCACTGATACGCGCGAAACTTTCCTGGGTCGCCACCAGTTGCTGCTCCATCAGCGAAATCTGCTGAAAGCTCCACCAGGCCAGACCGATGAAGGCAAAAAACAAGGCGCCGACCAGCGCCCACAACGGCCCGGTGCTGGCCGCCTTGACCTTGACCACCGGCGGCGTACGCGAGTGCACGGCGGTGCGGGCAGTGGTCGGAATGTCATCGTCGTCGAAGGTGTCGGCACGCAGGCTCGGTACATCATCGAAATCGTCGTGGGCATCATTACGCATGGACATTGAGGCAACCTTTGTGAAACGCGGTGATGGCAGATTGCGGCGAAGTATAAACCCCGCAGCCGCAGGGATTGACCCTCAACCAGCAGTGCGGTTCATTGCCGCCCGGCCGAATCGTTTCAACGAATGTCCTGGGCTTTCCACCAGCCGCAGAACTCGTCGAGGGCCGTCCACAGGCTGACTTTCGGATCGTAATCCAGATAATGCCGGGCGCGGCTGATGTCGAGGGTGAAATTTTTGTTCATTACCTGCATGCCCAAGCGCGACAGCGTCGGCTCCGGACGTCCCGGCCAGAGTTTGCACGCGCCTTCGTTGAGCGCCGCGACGCTGTAGGCCAGCCCGTAGGAACGGTACTTGGTGACCTGTGGGACTTCCATTTTGCGCATCACGTAATTGACCACATCCCACAGAGGCACCGGCGCGCCATTACTGATGTTGTACGCCTTGCCCAGCGCGGAGCCGGCGGCCAGCAAGCTGCTGAGCATGACTTCGTTGAGGTTGTGCACGCTGGTGAAATCGACCTTGTTCAAACCGTTGCCGATGATCGCCAGACGGCCCTTGCGCTGCATGTTCAACAGGCGCGGGAAAATGCTCATGTCGCCGGCACCGGTAACAAAACGCGGACGCAGCGCGATGGTTTCCAGACCGAACTCCTGCGCGCCGAAGACCTTTTGCTCGGCCAGATACTTGGTCGCGGCGTAGTGATGTTTGAAGCGCTTGGGCACTTGTTCTTCGGTCAGGTCGAAGTGGTCACGGCCATCGAAATAGATCGACGGCGATGACAGATGCACCAGCCGCCGAACCCGCTGCTTCAGGCAAGCCTCGACGACATTTTCAGTAACCTGCACGTTGCCTTGATGAAAGTCCTGATAACGCCCCCACAGCCCGACAGCGCCCGCACAATGCACCACGGCTTCGACGTCGGCGCAGAGTTCACGCACCAGATCCGGGTCAGTCAGATCGCCGGGGACAAACTCGGCGCCACGGCGCACCAGATGCTCGACGCTCTCGGCCCGGCGACCGTTGACCCGCACGTCAAGGCCCTGCTCCAGAGCGAAACGCGCAAAGCGCCCGCCAATGAAGCCGCTTGCGCCGGTGACCAGAATTTTCATGTAAAGCTCCGATGTCTTTCGTTTTGCCTGATTCGTGTGTCTTGACGCTGGCCGTCAGTTCAACGGCACCAACCATTGGGGTGAAGAACGCACCAATTGCTCGGTCAGCAAGCCCAGCAACTGACCGCCATTGCGCCAATGATGCCAGTACAACGGCACGTCGATCGGTTTATCTGGCAACAGCTCGCGCAACACCCCGCGTTGCAATTGCTCGCGCACTTGCAGTTCCGGCACCAGTCCCCAACCCAATCCGGCCTCAGTCAGGCGGATAAAACCCTCGGAAGACGGGCACAAATGGTGCTCGAAACCGCCATCAACGCCGAGGGATGCCAGGTAGCGATGCTGGAGGAAATCGTCCGGGCCAAACACCAGCGCCGGGGTTCGCGGCAGTTGTTCGGCGCGCACGCCATCGGGGAAATGCCGTTCGATAAACGCCGGGCTGGCGAGCGCGCGATAACGCATCGCCCCGAGCAACACGCTGCGCGCGCCAGCCACCGGTCGCTCGCTGGCGCAGACGCACGCCGCCACTTCACCGGCGCGCATGCGTTTGAGGCCGACGGTCTGGTCTTCCACCACCAGATCCAGCAACAAATGCTGGTCGGCGCAGAAATCCCCCACCGCCTCGGCCCACCAGGTCGCCAGGCTGTCGGCATTGATTGCGATGCGCAGACGTTCCGGTAGCCCCTCTTCGTCCAACGCGGGCACAAGCGTCTGTAAATCGCGCTCGAGCAGGCGCACTTGCTGCACATGGTTGAGCAGGCGTCGGCCAATCTCGGTCGGCGATGGCGGCGTAGCGCGCACCAACACCGGCTGACCGACCCGCGCCTCAAGCAGTTTGATCCGCTGCGAAATCGCCGATTGCGACAAACCCAGCACCTGCGCCGCGCGTTCGAATCCAGCCTGCTCGACCACGGCGGCCAGAGCGGAGAGTAATTTGTAGTCGAACATCAGTTTTCCTAATGAGCGATCAGCACTATTGGTTTTTCTTATACAACGTCAGACCGGAGAATAGCCAGCAAGCACTCTTTATCAAGGACAACGTCAATGGCTGGCGAAACATCACTCTCGACCTTGCTGCGCAGCATGAGCCCGCAGCTCAACGCCGGCGAATACGTGTTCTGCACCCTGCCCGACGGCCAGTTGCCGCGCGGCCTGGAGGTTGTCGGCAGCTTCCGTGAACAGGAAGGCCTGACGGTGATCCTGCAACGCCGCGATGCCGAACAGGCCGGTTTCAACTTCGACTATGTGGCCGCGTGGATCACCCTGAACGTGCATTCGGCGCTGGAAGCCGTCGGCCTCACCGCCGCGTTTGCCACCGCACTGGGCAAGGCCGGGATTAGTTGCAACGTGATCGCCGGTTACTACCACGACCATTTGTTTGTCGGTCAGGCCGACGCCGAACGCGCCATGCAAGTGCTGCGCGATCTGGCAGCCAACGCGGAGTAAATTTTATGTGGCAAAGCTATGTGAACGGCTTGTTAGTGGCACTGGGGCTGATCATGGCGATCGGTACGCAGAACGCATTTGTGCTGGCGCAGAGTCTGCGCCGTGAGCATCACCTGCCCGTCGCCGCGCTGTGCGTCGCCTGCGATGCATTGCTGGTGGCCGCCGGGGTGTTTGGCCTGGCGACCGTGTTGGCGCAAAACCCGACATTGCTGGCGGTCGCGCGCTGGGGTGGTGCGGTGTTCCTGATCTGGTACGGCAGCCAGGCCCTGCGCCGGGCGTTTTCGAAGCAGAGCCTGAATCAGGGTGAAAACCAGACCGTACGCTCGTTGCGGGCGGTGATGCTCAGTGCCTTGGCGGTGACCTTGCTCAACCCGCACGTTTATCTCGATACCGTGCTGTTGATTGGTTCGCTGGGGGCTCAGCAGTCGGTGCCGGGGGCTTATGTGGTCGGCGCGGCAAGCGCTTCTTTGCTGTGGTTTTTCACTTTGGCGCTGGGTGCCGCGTGGCTCGCACCGTGGCTGGCTCGCCCGAGTACCTGGCGGATTCTCGATCTGCTGGTGGCGTTAATGATGTTCACGGTGGCAGGACAGCTGATATTGGCGTCCTGACTTATTCCAAACAGCTCTGGAACCTCTATCCCACACAGTTGTTGCGTGGTTAAGCCGCAACCCCGGTGCTATGATCCGAACCCTGCGCCGCAAAGAGTAAAAACTCGCCGGTGCATTTCTGGCCGCCCGTGATCGGCCTTGCGCTCACCGCAACAGACCTGATTAGGAGAATCATCATGGCTTTCGAATTGCCGCCGCTGCCTTACGCACACGATGCCCTGCAGCCGCACATTTCCAAGGAAACCCTGGAATTTCACCACGACAAGCACCACAACACCTATGTCGTGAACCTGAACAACCTGGTGCCAGGCACCGAGTTCGAAGGCAAAACCCTGGAAGAAATCGTCAAGACTTCCTCGGGCGGCATCTTCAACAACGCCGCTCAGGTCTGGAACCACACTTTCTACTGGAACTGCCTGGCACCAAACGCCGGCGGTCAACCAACCGGCGCGCTGGCTGAAGCCATCAACGCTGCGTTCGGTTCGTTCGACAAGTTCAAGGAAGAGTTCAGCAAAACCTCGATCGGTACCTTCGGTTCCGGCTGGGGCTGGCTGGTGAAAAAGGCTGACGGTTCCCTGGCTCTGGCCAGCACCATCGGCGCCGGCAACCCGCTGACCAGCGGCGACACCCCGCTGCTGACCTGCGACGTCTGGGAACACGCTTACTACATCGACTACCGCAACGTTCGTCCTAAGTATGTCGAAGCGTTCTGGAACCTGGTCAACTGGAAGTTCGTTGCTGAGCAGTTCGAAGGCAAAGCCTTCACCGCTTAAGCTGCGCGCCAGACAAAAAACCCGGCTTTTGCCGGGTTTTTCATGCCTGTGATTTATGTCCACAGGGAGAGCATTTCTCTCACGAGGAAAGCTGGCCTTGACTGCTTGTCGCCGAGCCACAGCGGGCTAACATCAAACAGAGGAAAATTTCTTGCGCACCGCTCAAGTTGGGGGCCGAAACTACCGACATAGTACAAATAGGACTAATACTCCAGACAGCAGCATTTCGGCCAAGACCACAGGCGAATGACTTGAGGCCTGATTGTCCCTTTGACTGCAAACACGGGATTGCCAATACTCATGGCAAACTGACGCTACCCGCACGGAACAAGGAATAACCCTTTGAAGCTGGAACTCAAGAACAGCTTGTCGGTGAAGTTGCTCCGGGTCGTGCTCCTGTCAGCATTGATCGTCGGCGTGGTCTTGAGCTGCGCGCAGATCGTTTTCGACGCCTATAAAACCCGTCAGGCCGTGGCGGGCGACGCCGAGCGCATCCTCGACATGTTCCGTGATCCCTCCACTCAGGCCGTCTATAGCCTGGATCGGGAGATGGGCATGCAGGTGATCGAAGGCCTGTTTCAGGACGATGCCGTGCGCCAGGCCTCCATTGGCCACCCCAACGAAGCGATGCTGGCGCAGAAGTCCCGTGAGTTGCAGCATTCCAACAGCCGCTGGCTGACCGACCTGATTCTTGGGCAAGAACGCACCTTCACCACCCAACTGGTGGGACGTGGACCGTACAGCGAGTACTACGGCGACTTGAGCATCACCCTCGACACCGCCACTTATGGTGAGGGTTTTATCGTCAGCTCGGTGATCATCTTCATTTCCGGTGTGCTGCGGGCGCTGGCCATGGGTCTGGTGCTGTATCTGGTTTATCACTGGCTGTTGACCAAACCGCTGTCGCGGATCATCGAGCATCTGACCGAAATCAATCCGGATCGCCCCAGCGAACACAAGATTCCGCAGCTCAAGGGCCACGAAAAGAACGAACTCGGCCTCTGGATCAACACCGCCAACCAGTTGCTCGAATCCATCGAACGCAATACCCACCTGCGCCACGAAGCGGAAAACAGCCTGCTGCGCATGGCCCAGTACGATTTCCTCACCGGCCTGCCGAACCGTCAGCAATTGCAGCAGCAACTGGACAAGATTCTGGTCGACGCCGGCAAGTTGCAGCGTCGGGTCGCAGTGTTGTGTGTAGGGCTGGATGATTTCAAAGGTATCAACGAGCAGTTCAGCTACCAGACCGGCGACCAATTATTGCTGGCCCTGGCTGATCGCCTGCGCGCCCACAGCGGCCGCCTAGGCGCCCTCGCCCGTTTGGGCGGCGACCAGTTCGCCCTGGTGCAGGCCGATATCGAACAGCCTTACGAAGCTGCCGAACTGGCGCAAAGCATTCTCGATGACCTGGAAGCGGCGTTTGCCCTCGATCATCAGGAGATCCGCTTGCGCGCGACCATCGGCATCACACTGTTCCCGGAGGACGGCGACAGCACTGAAAAGCTGTTGCAGAAAGCCGAGCAGACCATGACCCTGGCCAAGACTCGCTCACGCAATCGCTATCAGTTCTACATCGCCAGCGTCGACAGCGAGATGCGCCGCCGTCGCGAACTGGAAAAAGACCTGCGCGACGCCTTGCTGCGCGATCAGTTCTACCTCGTCTATCAACCGCAGATCAGCTACCGCGATCACCGTGTGGTCGGGGTCGAGGCGCTGATTCGCTGGCAGCATCCGGAGCACGGTCTGGTGCCGCCGGACTTGTTCATTCCGCTGGCCGAGCAGAACGGCACGATCATTGCCATCGGCGAATGGGTGCTCGATCAGGCCTGCAAGCAGTTGCGCGAATGGCACGATCAGGGCTTCGCCGATCTGCGTATGGCGGTCAACCTGTCCACCGTGCAACTGCACCACGCCGAGTTGCCGCGGGTGGTCAACAACCTGTTGCAGATGTACCGCCTGCCACCGCGCAGCCTGGAACTGGAAGTTACCGAAACCGGCCTGATGGAAGACATCAGCACCGCCGCCCAGCACCTGCTGAGCCTGCGTCGCTCCGGCGCGTTGATCGCCATCGACGACTTTGGTACCGGGTATTCGTCACTGAGCTATCTGAAAAGTCTGCCGCTGGACAAGATCAAGATCGACAAGAGCTTCGTCCAGGATCTGCTGGATGACGACGATGACGCGACCATCGTTCGCGCGATCATTCAACTGGGCAAGAGTCTCGGCATGCAGGTGATTGCCGAGGGCGTGGAAACCGCCGAGCAAGAGTCCTACATCATCTCCGAAGGCTGCCACGAAGGTCAGGGTTACCACTACAGCAAGCCGCTGCCGGCGCGGGAGCTCAGTGCCTACCTCAAGCAGGCGCAGCGCAGTAACGCGGCGATTCTCTGATACAGCGCATAAGCGTTGGCTAAATAAGAAATATTTCCAAGCACAACCCTTTACACATAATGCGAAAGATTTGCATTATGTCGCAGTTTTGCGCCCCCAGCGCGAGTCCACTCAACTACCGAAGCAGGATGTTCGCCATGATTCGTATGCCTCTGGCTACCGCCAGTCTGCTGGCCATCGCTATTTCCCTCGCCGGTTGCGGCGAAGGCAAAGACAAGGCTGCCGCCCCGGCCACGCCGACTCCAGCCGCCACCGCCGCCGCTCCAGCAGCCGCGCCTGCCGCTGCCGGTAAAGTCGACGAAGCCGCTGCCAAGGCAGTGGTCGCGCACTACGCCGACATGGTCTTCGCCGTTTACAGCGATGCCGAATCCACCGCGAAAACCCTGCAAACCGCCGTTGACGCTTTCCTCGCCAAGCCGAACGCCGACACCCTGAAAGCCGCTAAGGCTGCGTGGGTTGCTGCTCGCGTTCCTTACCTGCAGAGCGAAGTGTTCCGCTTCGGCAACACCATCATCGATGACTGGGAAGGTCAGGTTAACGCCTGGCCACTGGACGAGGGTCTGATCGACTACGTCGACAAATCCTACGAGCACGCACTGGGTAACCCGGGCGCCACCGCCAATATCATCGCCAACACTGAAGTACAGGTCGGCGAAGACAAGGTCGATGTCAAAGACATCACTCCGGAAAAACTCGCCAGCCTGAACGAGCTGGGCGGTTCCGAGGCCAACGTTGCCACCGGCTACCACGCGATCGAATTCCTGCTCTGGGGCCAGGACTTGAACGGCACCGGCCCTGGCGCTGGCAACCGTCCTGCTTCGGACTACCTGGAAGGCGCCGGCGCCACTGGCGGCCACAACGATCGTCGTCGTGCCTACCTGAAGTCCGTGACCCAACTGCTGGTCAGCGACCTGGAAGAAATGGTCGGCAACTGGAAGCCGAACGTGGCTGACAACTACCGCGCCACCCTGGAAGCCGAGCCGGGCGAAACCGGTCTGCGCAAAATGCTCTTCGGCATGGGCAGTCTGTCCCTGGGCGAACTGGCGGGCGAGCGCATGAAGGTTTCCCTGGAAGCCAATTCCCCGGAAGACGAACAGGATTGCTTCAGCGACAACACCCACTACTCGCACTTCTACGATGCCAAAGGCATTCGTAACGTTTACCTGGGCGAGTACACCCGTGTTGACGGCACCAAGATGACCGGCGCCAGCCTGTCGTCGCTGGTGGCCAAGGCCGATCCGGCTGCCGACACCGCGCTGAAAGCTGATCTGGCCGCTACCGAAGCCAAGATCCAGGTCATGGTTGATCACGCCAAGAAAGGTGAGCACTACGACCAACTGATCGCGGCCGGCAACACGGCTGGCAACCAGGTCGTTCGCGACGCTATCGCATCGCTGGTCAAGCAGACGGGTTCGATCGAAGCCGCTGCCGGCAAACTGGGCATCAGCGACCTGAACCCGGACAACGCTGATCACGAGTTCTGATCAACCGCGTCTGACTGAAAAAGGCGACCTGCGGGTCGCCTTTTTCATATGTATTGTTCACAGTCCCCTGTAGGAGCTGCCGCAGGCTGCGATCTTTTGATCTGTCTTTTTAGAAGCAAGATCAAAAGATCGCAGCCTGCGGCAGCTCCTACAGGGAGTTTAGGTGTTGCGGCACATCAAGCAAACGATAATTCCTCTTATTCAAACTCCCTCGCCCTGTTAGACTTTGCGCCTTTGTTTTCGCACGTCTTCAGGATGTCTGATGCCCTCGCTGCCTCTTCGCTTGTCCGCACTGTTTCTGGCCCTGGGCCTGAGTGCCTGCGATGACGCCCCGCGCTTTACCCAGGCCGAGCCGGGTGAAGCACGCTCGGGTGGTGCGGCGACCGTGCGCAAGACCGATCAGAACGCGTTCTCCCTGCCTTCGGCCAACCTGCCGCCGTCGCGCCGGGTGGATTTCAGCGTCGGCAACAGCTTCTTCCGCAGCCCTTGGGTGATCGCCCCGTCGACTACCACCGCGCGCGACGGCCTCGGCCCGCTGTTCAACACCAACGCCTGCCAGAACTGCCATATCAAAGACGGTCGCGGTCATCCGCCGGAAAACGGCGCGACCAACGCGGTATCGATGCTGGTACGCCTGTCGATTCCCGATTCGCCGGAGTTTGCCAAGCTGATCGAGCAGGTCGGTGTGGTGCCGGAGCCGGTCTACGGCGGCCAGTTCCAGGACATGGCGGTGCCCGGCGTCACTCCGGAAGGCAAAGTGCGAGTCGACTACACGCCGGTGCCTGTTCGCTTCAAGGACGGCACCGAAGTCGAGTTGCGTAAACCGGTGTTGCAGATCACCCAACTTGGCTACGGGCCGATGCACCCGGATACGCGTTTCTCCGCGCGGATCGCGCCGCCGATGATCGGCCTCGGCCTGCTCGAAGCGATCCCCGAAGACGCAATCCTCGCCAATGCCACCGCGCAGGCCAAAGAGAAAAACGGCATCAACGGTCGGCCAAACCGGGTTTGGGACGACGAGTTGCAGAAAACCGTGATCGGTCGCTTTGGCTGGAAAGCCGGACAGCCGAACCTCAATCAACAGAATGTTCACGCGTTTTCAGGTGATATGGGTCTCACGACCAGCCTGAGGCCCTTCGATGACTGCACCGACGCGCAAACCGCTTGCAAGCAGGCACCGAATGGCAATGGCCCGGACGGCGAGCCGGAAGTCAGCGACAACATTCTGCGCCTGGTGCTGTTCTACAGCCGCAACCTCGCTGTTCCTGCGCGCCGTGGCATCAACGATGAACAAGTGCTGGCCGGCAAAAACCTGTTTTTCCAGGCTGGGTGCCAGTCCTGCCACACTCCGAAATACACCACCGCCGCCAACGCGGCCGAACCTGAACTGGCCAATCAAGTGATTCGCCCGTACAGCGATCTGCTGCTGCATGACATGGGCGACGGTCTGGCCGACAACCGCACGGAATTCCAGGCCTCCGGCCGCGACTGGCGCACGCCGCCGTTGTGGGGGATCGGCCTGACGCAAGCGGTCAGTGGCCACACCCAGTTTTTGCATGACGGTCGCGCGCGCAATCTGCTCGAAGCGGTGCTCTGGCACGGCGGCGAAGCGAAAGCGGCCCAGCAACAGGTTTTATCGTTCAATGCCGGGCAGCGTGCCGCGCTGCTGGCGTTTCTGAATTCACTTTAAACACTTAAAAGAATCGGGAGCCCGACATGTTCCGTCCCAAGTTGTTGTTCACCAGCCTTGCCGCGCTCGCCCTCGGCGCTTGCTCGCCGCAGGATCCGCAAGCCGTCACTTCGGCCGCCATCGCCAAATCGGTGATTCTGCCGACCTACACCCGTTGGGTTGAAGCCGACAAGCAACTGGCCGTCAGCGCCCTCGCCTACTGCCAGGGCAAAGAAACCCTGGAAACCGCCCGCGCCGACTTCCTGCACGCGCAGAAAGCCTGGGCCGAGTTGCAACCGCTGCTGATCGGCCCACTGGCCGAAGGCAACCGTTCGTGGCAGGTGCAATTCTGGCCGGACAAGAAAAACCTCGTCGGCCGTCAGGTCGAGCAACTGGTCGTCGCCCAGCCGCAGATCGATGCTGCCGCACTGGCCAAATCGAGCGTGGTGGTTCAGGGCCTGTCGGCTTACGAGTACATCCTGTTCGATGCCAAGCCTGACGTTGCCAACGAAGAACAGAAAGCCAAGTACTGCCCACTGCTGATCGCCATCGGCGAACGCCAGAAGCAACTGGCCGAAGAGATTCTGCAAAGCTGGAACAACACCGACGGCATGCTCGCGCAGATGAGCAAGTTCCCGAACCAGCGTTACGCCGACTCTCATGAAGCGATCGCCGACCTGCTGCGTGTGCAGGTCACCGCACTCGACACCCTGAAGAAAAAACTCGGCACGCCGATGGGCCGCCAGAGCAAAGGCGTGCCACAGCCGTTCCAGGCCGATGCCTGGCGCAGCCAATCTTCCCTGACCGCACTGGAAGCGAGCCTTGCCGCCGCCAAAACCGTTTGGGAAGGCGTCGACAACAAAGGCCTGCGTGGCCTGCTGCCGGCCGAGCAAAAGCCGTTGGCTGACAAGATCGACGCTGCTTACGCCGCTTCGCTGAAACTGTTCGACAGCACCCAGCGTTCGCTCGGCGAAATGCTCGAAGACGACGCGGGTCGCCAGCAATTGAACGACATCTACGACAGCCTCAACGTCGTCCATCGCCTGCACGAAGGCGAACTGGCAAAGGCGCTGGGCATCCAACTGGGCTTCAACGCCAACGACGGTGACTGATGAGGGCAAGTGCCATGCTGCGACGCCAGGCTCTGACTTTAGGTAGTTTGCTGCTGGGAGCAGTGACACTGGGCGGCTGGACGCTGTTCAAGCGCAAGGATCAGAGCCCGTTGTTGCTCTCGGCGCGCGACGATACCGACGGCAAACACTACGCCGTCGGCTACCGACTGGACGGCACGCGGGTATTCGCCACCGAAGTCGGCCAGCGTTGCCACGACATCATCAACCACCCGACGCTGTCGATTGCGCTGTTCGTCGCCCGCCGCCCGGGCACCGAAAGCTATCTGATCGACCTGCGCGACGGCACGTTGCTGCAAACCGTGACGTCGCAGCCGAACCGGCATTTCTACGGCCACGCCGTGGTGCACAAGGACGGCGAATACCTGTACGCCACCGAAAACGACACCACTGATCCCGGTCGTGGCCTGCTCGGGGTGTACAAGTTCGAAGGCGAGCGGTTGGTGCACAGCGGCGAAATTTCCACCCACGGCCTCGGCCCGCATCAGGTGTCATGGATGCCGGATGGCGAGACGCTGGTAGTGGCCAACGGCGGGATTCGTACCGAGGCGGAAAGCCGCGTCGACATGAACCTCAAAGCCATGGAGCCAAGCCTGGTATTGATGCAGCGCGACGGCACCCTGCTGAGTAAGGAAACCCTCGCCCAGCAGATGAACAGCGTGCGCCATCTGGGGATTGCCAGCGACGGTACCATCGTCGCCGGCCAGCAGTTCATGGGCGCGTCCCACGAGCGTTCGGAGCTGCTGGCGATCAAGCGTCCGGGCCAACCGTTCACGGCGTTCCCGGTGCCGGAGCATCAGTTGCAATCGATGGGTCACTACACCGCAAGTGTCGCGGTGCACAGCGATTTGCGTCTGGTGGCGTTGACCGCACCGCGCGGCAATCGCTTCTTCATCTGGGATCTGGACACCGGCGAAGTGCGCCTCGACGCACCGTTGCCCGATTGCGCCGGCGTCGGTGCAGTGCAGGACGGTTTTGTCGTGACCTCGGGTCAAGGGCGCTGCCGTTACTACGATTGCCGTCAGGATGAACTGCTGGCCAAACCGCTGGAATTGCCGGCGGGGCTCTGGGACAACCATCTTCATCTGATGGCGTGAACCAGAAATATCCCTGCGTTTACAGAACTTTGTGGTGAGGGGATTTATCCCCGATGGGTGGCGAAGCCGCCCCAAACCAGCAACCGCGGTTTATCAAATGAACGGCGTGCGACGGGTTTACGACTGCTGCGCAGCCGGTCGGGGATAAATCCCCTCACCACGGTTTTTGTGTTCAGCCGTCCTCTGCTCTCTAACCTGTGAAAACTGCCAGTTGGAATCCCCCCTGTACTCGGAGTAATGTTCCCGCCTGTCTCGCCTGATTTATCCAAGGAAATGGAAATATGCTGCGTCGCCGCATGCTGATCATGTTGGGTGTTGTCTTGCTGATCGTCCTGGTGCTGGGCGGTTATAAAGCCTTTTCGATCTACACCATGATCCAGGGTTTCTCCAAGCCGAAACCGCCGATCAGTGTCGCCGTGGCCAATGCCAGCGAGCAGCCGTGGCAGATGCGCCTGCCCACCGTCGGCACGCTCAAGGCGCTGCAAGGCGTCGAGCTGAGCCTGGAAGTCGCCGGCACCGTCACCGAACTCAAGTTCGAATCCGGGCAGAAGGTCAAGGCCGGGCAACCGCTGCTGCAACTCGACAGCGCCGTGGAAACCGCCCTGCTGGAAACCGCCAGGGCTGACCTGGGCCTGGCGCAACTGGACTTCGGCCGTGGCAGCCAACTGGTCGACAGCCGCGCGATTTCCAAAGGCGAGTACGACCGGCTCTCGGCGGTACTGCAAAAGAACAAGGCCACGGTCAACCAGCTCAATGCCTCGCTGGCGAAGAAACGCATCCTCGCCCCCTTCAGCGGCACCATCGGCATCCGTCAGGTCGACGTCGGCGACTACCTCGCCAGCGGCACCAAAATCGCCACCCTGCAGGATTTGAGCAGCCTCTACGCCGACTTCTATGTGCCCGAGCAATCGGTGCCGAAACTGGCCATCGGCCAACCGGTGAATATCTCGGCCGGCGCTTACCCCGGGCAAAATTTCCCGGGCAAGATCAGCGCAATCAACCCGATCGTCGAAAGCAGCACCCGCAATATTCTGGTGCGCGCCACCCTCGCCAACCCCGACAGCAAATTGCTGCCGGGCATGTTCGCCAGCCTCGAAGTGCTGCTGCCCAATCCACAGAAGCACGTCGTGGTACCTGAGAGTGCGATCACGTACACCCTCTATGGCAATTCGCTGTACGTGGTCGGACAGAAGAAAGCCGAGGACGGCAGCGTCGAGAAAGACGACAAGGGCCAACCGGTGCTGATCGCCGAACGCCGCTTCATCGAAACCGGTGAGCGCCGCGATGGCCTGGTAATGATCAACAAGGGCGTGCAGAGCGGCGAACAAGTGGTGACGGCCGGCCAGATCAAACTGGACAACGGCGCCCACATTGCCATCAGCGACGACAAGACCCTCGGCGAGCAGAACAGTCCGCGCCGCGCCGACTGATCAAGGAATCCTCATGGCTTTTACTGATCCGTTCATCCGCCGCCCGGTGCTCGCCACCGTGGTCAGCCTGCTGATTGTGCTGCTGGGCTTCCAGGCCTGGAGCAAGCTGCCGCTGCGCCAATACCCGCAAATGGAAAACGCCCTGATCACGGTGACCACCGCGTATCCCGGGGCCAACGCCGAAACCATTCAGGGCTATATCACCCAGCCGATGCAACAGAGCCTGGCCAGCGCCGAGGGCATCGACTACATGACGTCGGTCAGTCGGCAGAACTTCTCGACGATTTCGATCTACGCGCGCATCGGCTCCAACACCGACCGCTTGTTCACCGAGCTGCTGGCCAAGGCCAACGAGGTGAAGAACAAACTGCCGCAGGACGCCGAAGATCCGGTGCTGAGCAAAGAGTCTGCCGACGCCTCGGCGCTGATGTACATCAGCTTCTTCAGCAAGGATCTGAGCAACCCGCAGATTACCGATTACCTGTCACGGGTTATCCAGCCGAAACTGGCGACCCTGCCGGGCATGGCCGAAGCGGAGATTCTCGGCAATCAGGTGTTTGCCATGCGCCTGTGGCTCGATCCGGTGAAGCTCGCCGGTTTCGGCCTCAGCGCCAGCGACGTGACCAACGCGGTACGCCAATACAACTTCCTCTCCGCTGCGGGCGAAGTGAAAGGCGAGTACGTGGTCACCAGCATCAACGCCAACACTGAATTGAAATCCGCTGAAGCATTCGCGGCGATTCCGCTCAAGGTCAGTGGCGACAGCCGTGTGCTGCTCAGCGATGTGGCGCGGGTCGAAATGGGCGCGGAAAACTACGACTCGGTCAGCTCGTTCGGTGGCACGCCGTCGGTGTACATCGGCATCAAGTCGTCGCCGGGGGCCAACCCGCTGGATGTGATCAAGGAAGTGCGCAAGATCATGCCGGAGTTGGAAGCCCAACTGCCGCCCAATCTCAAGAGCGAGATTGCCTACGACGCCACACTGTTCATTCAGGCCTCCATCGACGAAGTGGTGAAAACCCTCTTCGAAGCGGTACTGATCGTGATCGTGGTGGTGTTCCTGTTCCTCGGCGCACTGCGTTCGGTGGTGATCCCGGTGGTGACCATTCCACTGTCGATGATCGGCGTGATGTTCTTCATGCAGATGATGGGCTACTCGATCAACCTGCTGACCCTGCTGGCGATGGTGCTCGCCATCGGTCTGGTGGTCGACGATGCGATTGTGGTGGTGGAAAACATTCACCGACACATCGAGGAAGGCAAGACGCCTTACGACGCAGCGCTTGAGGGCGCCAGGGAAATCGCCATGCCGGTGGTGTCGATGACCATTACTCTGGCGGCCGTTTACGCACCGATCGGCTTCCTCACCGGGCTGACCGGGGCGCTGTTCAAGGAGTTCGCCCTGACCCTGGCCGGGGCCGTGGTGATTTCCGGGGTGGTCGCCCTGACCCTGTCGCCGATGATGTGCGCCTTCTTGCTGCGCCACGAAGAAAACCCCAGCGGTCTGGCGCATCGCCTCGACCGCATCTTCGACAGCCTCAAGCGCCGCTACCAGAGCATGCTCCACGGCACGCTGAACACCCGGCCGGTGGTGCTGGTGTTCGCGGTGATCGTGCTGTGCCTGATCCCGGTATTCCTGAAATTCACCAAATCGGAACTGGCGCCGGACGAAGACCAGGGCATCATTTTCATGATGGCCAAAGCCCCGCAACCGACCAACCTCGATTACCTGAACACCTACACCGACGAGTTCATCAAGATCTTCAAGGAATTCCCGGAGTACTACTCCTCGTTCCAGATCAATGGCTACAACGGCGTGCAGGCCGGGATCGGCGGTTTCCTGCTCAAGCCGTGGAACGAGCGCAGTCGCACCCAGATGGAAATCCTCCCCGAGGTGCAAGGCAAACTGGAAGGCATCCCCGGTTTGCAGGTCTTCGGCTTCAACCTGCCCTCCCTGCCCGGCACCGGTGAAGGCTTGCCGTTCGAATTCGTGATCAACACCGCCAACGACTACGAACTGCTGCTGCAAGTGGCCGACCGGATCAAGAAGCGCGCCATGGAATCGGGCAAATTCGCCTTCGTCGACCTTGATCTGGCCTTCGACAAGCCGGAGGTGGTGGTCGATATCGACCGCGCCAAGGCTGCGCAGATGGGCGTGTCGATGCAGGATCTGGGCGGCACCCTGGCAACGCTGCTTGGCGAGGCGGAAATCAACCGTTTCACCATTGAAGGTCGCAGCTACAAAGTCATCGCTCAGGTCGAACGGCCGTACCGCGACAACCCGGACTGGCTGAACAATTACTACGTGAAAAACACCCAGGGCGAGCTGCTGCCCCTGTCGACCCTGATCAAGGTCAGTGATCGCGCGCGACCGCGTCAGCTCAACCAGTTCCAACAGCTCAATGCGGCCAAGATCTCCGGATTCCCTTTGGTGAGCATGGGCGAAGCGATCGACACCGTGCTCCAGATCGCCAGGGAAGAAGCGCCGGCCGGTTTTGCCTTCGACTACGGCGGCGCGTCGCGCCAGTTCGTGCAGGAAGGTAGTGCGTTGTGGGTGACGTTCGGGTTGGCCTTGGCGATCATTTTCCTGGTGTTGGCGGCGCAGTTCGAAAGCTTCCGCGATCCACTGGTGATTCTGGTGACGGTACCGCTGTCGATCTGCGGCGCGCTGATTCCGCTGTTCCTTGGCTGGTCGAGCATGAACATCTACACCCAGGTCGGGCTGGTGACGCTGATCGGGCTGATCAGCAAACACGGAATCCTGATCGTCGAATTCGCCAATCAGTTGCGCAAGGACAAGGGCCTGACTGCACGCGAAGCGGTGGAAGAAGCGGCGGCGATTCGCCTGCGGCCGGTGTTGATGACCACGGCGGCGATGGTCTTCGGCATGGTGCCGCTGATTCTGGCAACGGGCGCGGGGGCAGTCAGCCGGTTTGATATTGGTACGGTGATTGCGACGGGGATGTCAATCGGGACGTTGTTTACGTTGTTTGTGTTGCCGTGCATCTACACCCTGCTGGCGAAACCTGATCCCAAACCATCCGCGTAACCCTGTGGGAGCGGTGCCGGACGCAAATTTCGTGCATAAAAAAGGCCTCGCATTTGCGAGGCCTTTTATGTGGGCTTCAATCGGTTCAACTCTGTGGCCTCATCCCTTGAGAAAGTCCGAACATGAACAGCAGCAAATCATGATCGGGCCTGGACGCCACGGAGGCTTTCGCCACCCGTGGTACCGCGCAGTGAGCATCGTCTATCGACGCGCCAACCACCTGCATGCGGGGCTGCTCCCAGGCAGCCACCGCCAGTGAAGCAACTGCCAAGGCTCCAACCAAAAACAAACCTCGTGCAATTTCGAGTTTCATCGCTATAAACCTTTGATAGCGCTGCCAAACGCCGTCTCGTAAAAATAGACGAGTTTCTTCCAGTCCGCGTCGCGGAACGACGAGTGGCGACGCAATTGCTTCATGTCATGGGAGGCGGCGCGATAGGCGGTCAGGCGCTGGCGGCATTTCTCCAGATCGATCAACGCGACTTCGACTTTGGCCGACTCGCCTTCACCGGTCACTCGCACAAACACGTGTTTAATGTAGATGCAGCTGTGCTGCCAGCGGCCCTTGTGCATCCGCGCCAGGTTTTCGGCGAGATCCTTGAGCACGCGTTCATAGATCGCATCGCCACAATGATCACGACCACCAGCCGCCGCCAGCCAATGTTCCAGCTCCTGAAAACCGTCCAGGGACTTGGTCACTAGCAATGCGCGCCACTTGTGCTGCGGATCAGGCTGGGCACCGCAGAAGACGATTTGCGGCACGCGCACACCAAGTTTGCTGACGCCGGTCAGGGCATCGAGTTCGCGCAATACCGTCGGACGTCCGAACGGATGCAACCAACTGCGATAGATGTGCCCAGTCTGGCGCTTGGCATACAGCAGTTGGCCGTTCTTGCCCACGATCCGTTGCACACCACTTTCACCGCCACGACGAACGTTGGGCTCTTCGACCCACTCGCCGCGCTGACTCCAGTAGTAGTCGAAGCTATCCTGGGAAGCGACTTCCGTTTCTGCTGCAAATTGCACTGCCATCCTGTTACCTCTTGCGTAATACGTAAACCCGCCACATCGCATAGAGCGGAATAAAGTCCAGTTGTTCCTGAATGCGGAAACCCGCTTCTTCAAATTCTTTTTCGACTGTTGCCGCCGGTAACAAAAAGCGATTCTGGTAATCGCGGTTGGGACGATCCTTCTCCGCACGCTTGCGTTTCCAGGCTTTGAAATTGCCGTCGACCCACAATGAAACGATGACGCTGTCACGGGTTACGCGTTCGAATTCGCGAAGAATCGCCCGGCGGTGCTCGGCCTCACCGATGTGATGAAGCAAACGCATGCAGAAAATGCTGTCGACGGCGTTATCCGGCAAGGCAATGTCGAACGCAGAAGTGTGCAAAGGTTGTACCCGTTTCACCACTTCTGCCGGTTGTCCTTCCATCGCCGTCTTGATCATCGATTCGGAATTGTCCGCACCGATGATCACCCGGTTGGGTTTTTCCGCCAGTAACGGCCAGAAACGTCCGGCGCCGCACGGCAAATCCAGCACCAGGCCGGGTTCGCCGGCCAGCGCCAGCGCCTTACGGGCCAGCTGTTCGTCACGCAAATGAGACAGGCGACGCCCCAGGCTTGCCTTATGCTTGCGCAAATATTTCTGCGCATGTTGATCGTCGTACTTTTCGGAAAAATCGAGTTTGATCGGGCCGGTCATCACCTGGACTCCTGAATGACTGATGACACCACCTTAAGGAGCGGCATGTCAGCGTCAGGTCATCCAGTTGTGAAAATTTTGTCAGGTAAACCGGCAAATTATTACAGCGTTATACAGGATTTGGACAGGTTGGCGGGAGTAGCATGGAGCCACTATTTGCGTCAGATTTTGCCGAGATCTACCTCGAAGCGGCAGCCATTGGGCTCCATTGTACTTAAACTGACAATCCAGCCCTGGTTTTCGCAGATACGCTGCACCAGCGACAAGCCAAGCCCCAGGCCTTCGCCGCGCTTTTCACTGCCACGGACAAACGGCTCGAACATCGCCTCGCGTTTCTCCTCGGGAATGCCCACGCCAGAGTCCTCGACCACAAACCCGTTGGCGCTGAGCGTCAGGCGAATGAAACCCTGCTCGGTGTAATGGCAAGCATTGCGCAACAGGTTACCCATCACCGCCGTCAGCAACGTCGCGTTGTAGCAGGTCGCGGCGGGGTTGCCGGCTTCAAACTGCAAATTCAAACCTTTGCTTTCGATCGGTTCGCGCCAGACACACAGCAGGCTGTCAGCCACTTGGGCAATATTCTGTTGCGGCGCCGCCCCCGCGTCTTCGCGCTGGGCACGGGCGAGCATCAGGAAGGTTTGCACCAGTTCACGCATCTCCTCACTGGCCCGGGCAATACGCTCGACCTGTGAGCGACCGCGTTGATCGATCGCCGGGTTTTCCAGCAGCAACTCGCAAGAGCTGGCCAACACCATCAGCGGTGTGCGCAATTCGTGACTGACATCGCTGGTGAACAGCCGTTCGCGGGTCAATGCCTGACGCAAACGCCCCAGCGTGGCGTCGAACGCCACGGCCAGTTCTCCGACTTCATCAGCCGCATAGTCCGGCGCCAGTGGGGGTGCCAGCCCCAGCAGTTGATCGCGATGGCGAACCTGCCGAGCCAGCCGCACCACTGGCGCCATCACTTTGCGCGCAAGCACCCAGCCGAGGAATACCGCCAACGCCAGACTGAGCACAAAACCCACCAGCACCACGGCAAACAACACGCGCTCGCGTTCTTCGAAATCGCTTTGGTCCTGCAGCAGCACATAACGCCGACCATCGACGATTTCGACCATCGCGTGATACGACAACTGCTCGCGGAACACTTCGTGGAACCCCGCATCGAGATGCCGCAGATCCTTGGGCAAGTCGAAATCGCCCGGGCCGCCGCTGAAATAGAACAACTGGTCCGGCTCTGGGCGATGGCTCCAGTCCGAGACATTGTCCATCAGCAACAGACGCTGCAAATCGCCGCCCAGCCCCGCTGAAATCAGTTTTTCCTCTACCAGATGCACCGTCGCGACGATACCCATGGCGAATGCACCGGCCACCAGTGCGCTCATCAGCGCGAAAGCAATGATGATCCGCTGGGAAAGGCTTTGCTTAAACTCCATCACGGCCCTCGGCCAAGCGGTAACCCACGCCGTGCACGGTGTGCAGCAGTGGCTTGGCGAACGGTTTGTCGATCACCTGACGCAATTGGTGGACATGACTGCGCAGGCTGTCGCTGTCCGGGCAGTCATCTCCCCACAGCGCTTCTTCAAGAATTTCCCGGCGCAGCACGTGTGGGCTTTTCTGCATCAACACCGCGAGCAGCTTGAGCCCCACAGGGTTGAGTTTCAGAAACTTGCCTTCACGCGTCACTTCCAGAGTGTCGAGGTCGTAGCTCAGATCACCGACCTGCAATGCCCGACGCCCGCCGCCCTGGGTACGACGCATTACCGCTTCCACCCGCGCGGCCAGTTCGGACAAAGCGAATGGCTTGATCAGGTAATCGTCCGCCCCGGACTTGAAGCCCTGCAAGCGGTCGTCCAGTTGATCGCGGGCGGTAAGCATGATCACCGGCGTGTCGCGACGCGCGTCTTCGCGCAGGCGCTTGCACAGCGTGTAGCCGTCAATGCCCGGCAGCATGATGTCGAGCACGATCAGGTCGTAATGTTCGGTGGCTGCCAGATGCAGGCCCGACAGTCCGTCCTGGGCGCAATCGACGGTATAGCCCTTGAGCCCAAGGTAATCGGCCAGATTGGCCAGGATATCGCGGTTGTCTTCGACCAATAGAATTCGCATGGGCACCTCCTCCGTACACGGTAACGGCCGTCGTGGCCCGCGCAGCTTACGGCCAAGTGTGGCTCAGGGCTAGGCGTGTGTCGGGTTGTTTATCGATAAAGATACGGATTGCGCCAGCCAACGTTTTTTTCACTTTTGGTTAACAAATCAGCAACGCCATCACGCGCAGACTCCGCGCAATTGCGCTCATCGAACCCACTTACCGACCAAGGAATTGCCATGGTGTCGACCTCTGCCCGTCCTGTTTCAAGGCCGCTGAATCTCTGGCTGTGCCTGGGCGTTCCCGCCTTCGCGGCGTTGATTCTGGTGCTGCTGGAACTGACCGATCTGGACATGGATCTGGCCCGGCTGTTTTACGACCCGGTCGCGGGCGACTTCATCGGCCGCCACAGTTTCTTCCTTGAAGACATCCTGCATGACCGCGCCAAGCAGGTGGTGATCGCTTTTTCAGTGTTTGCCATTCTCGGCTTCATCGGTTCGTTTTTCATCGAGCGGCTGAAACCGTTCAAACGCGAGTTGGGCTGCCTGGTGCTCTCGCTCGGTTTGGCCACTTCATTCGTGACACCGGTCAAAGCGGTGACAGCCGTGCAATGCCCATGGAGCCTGGAGCAATTCGGCGGCCATGAAACCTATAGCAAACTGCTCGACCATCGCCCGCCTACCGACAAGCCTGGCCGTTGCTGGCCCGGCGGTCATGCAGCCACGGGGTTCACTTTGTTTGCGCTGTTCTTTGTGCTGCGTGACCGGCGTCCGCGTCTGGCCAGACAAGCGTTCATCTTTGCCTTTGCACTGGGTTCGGTGTTCTCGATCAGCCGGATGATGCAGGGCGCGCACTTCTTTTCGCACAACGTGTGGACGGCGATCTTCTGCTGGCTGATTTGTCTGGGCTCGTATTACTGGGTGCTGTATCGCCCGGCGGCGAGGGTTGATGCAGCAGTCAAAACACAACCGGTCAGCGTCTGAACTGACGTCATCGCTGGCAAGCCGAACCTCAAATCAGAGGCAATAAAAAACCCCACTGGCTTTCGCCAGCGGGGTTTTTGCGTTACGGGGGTAAGGCTGGCTTACATCATGCCGCCCATGCCACCCATGCCGCCCATGTCTGGCATGCCACCACCAGCGCCACCGTCTTTCTTCGGTGCGTCGGCAATTGCAGCTTCGGTGGTCAGGATCAGACCGCCGATCGACGATGCAGCTTGCAGAGCGGAACGGGTCACCTTGGTTGGGTCCAGGATGCCCATTTCGATCATGTCGCCGTATTCGCCAGTCGCGGCGTTGTAACCGAAGTTACCTTTGCCGTTCTTGACTTCGTTGACCACAACGCTTGGCTCGTCACCGCTGTTGGCAGCGATCTGGCGCATCGGTGCTTCAACAGCACGACGCAGAACAGCGATACCCACGTCCTGATCAGCGTTTTCGCCTTTCAGGTCCAGGATGGCTTCCAGAGCACGGATCAGCGCAACGCCACCGCCAGGTACCACGCCTTCTTCAACGGCTGCGCGGGTTGCGTGCAGGGCGTCTTCAACGCGGGCTTTCTTCTCTTTCATTTCAACTTCGGAACCAGCGCCAACCTTGATCACTGCAACGCCGCCGGACAGCTTGGCCAGACGTTCTTGCAGCTTTTCACGGTCGTAGTCGGACGAAGTTTCGCCAACCTGAGCACGGATCTGAGCGATACGCGCCTGGATGTCGGCTTCTACGCCAGCACCGTCAACGATGATGGTGGCTTCCTTGGTGATGGTCACGCGCTTGGCGCTGCCCAGGTTTTCCAGGGTGGCGCTTTCCAGGCTCAGGCCGATCTCTTCGGAGATAACGGTACCGCCGGTCAGAACGGCGATGTCCTGCAGCATGGCCTTGCGACGGTCGCCGAAGCCTGGAGCCTTGACGGCTGCAACCTTGACGATGCCACGCATGTTGTTCACTACCAGAGTCGCCAGGGCTTCGCCTTCAACGTCTTCCGATACGATCAGCAGTGGACGGCCGGCTTTGGCAACGGCTTCCAGTACTGGCAGCATTTCGCGGATGTTCGAGATCTTTTTGTCGACCAGCAGGATCAGCGGGCTGTCCAGCTCGGCAACCATGGTTTCCGGCTTGTTGACGAAGTACGGGGACAGGTAGCCACGGTCGAACTGCATGCCTTCTACAACCGACAGTTCGTTTTCCAGGCCAGTGCCTTCTTCAACGGTGATCACGCCTTCTTTACCGACTTTTTCCATGGCTTCGGCAATGATGTCGCCGATGGAGCTGTCGGAGTTGGCCGAGATGGTGCCGACCTGAGCGATGGCCTTGGTGTCAGCGCATGGCTTGGACAGGTTTTTCAGCTCTTTGACAATGGCGATGGTCGCCTTGTCGATGCCGCGCTTGAGGTCCATCGGGTTCATGCCGGCAGCGACGGCTTTCAGGCCTTCGTTGACGATCGACTGAGCCAGAACGGTAGCGGTGGTAGTACCGTCACCGGCGTCATCGTTGGCACGGGAGGCAACGTCTTTGACCAGCTGCGCGCCCATGTTTTCGAAACGGTCTTCGAGTTCGATTTCTTTGGCGACGGAAACGCCGTCCTTGGTGATGGTCGGAGCGCCGAAGCTCTTCTCGATGATCACGTTACGGCCTTTCGGGCCCAGGGTCGCTTTTACTGCGTCAGCCAGGATGTTGACGCCCTTGAGCATTTTCTTACGGGCGGAATCGCCAAACAGAACTTCTTTAGCAGCCATGATCGATATTCCTTAAATACTTTGTAGTAGCGGGAAAATGAGCGGGAAATCAGCCTTCCAGTACAGCGAGAATCTCGTTCTCAGCCATTACCAGCAGGTCTTCGCCGTCGACTTTCACAGTGTTGCTGCCGGAGTAAGGACCGAACACAACCTTGTCGCCGACTTTAACGGCCAGCGCACGTACTTCACCGTTTTCCAGAGTCTTGCCTGGGCCTGCAGCGACGATCACACCGTGGTTGGCTTTTTCAGCAGCCGAACCTGGCAGGACGATACCGCCAGCGGTTTTCTTTTCTTCTTCGCTGCGACGGATAACGACGCGGTCATGCAGAGGACGAAGCTTCATTGTCGATCTCTCCTAATTGTGGTTTTCATCGGCCGGTGTAGTCCCGGCGGGTTTACAAATCCGGCCTGCGCCGGTTGCGATTCGTCGAGCGAACCGCGGAAGTCTGTCCGACTCGAATGTCGGAAACCTTTCGGTGACCGTTACATAGGGGCGCATAAGCTTATTACAAGGGCGCAGCTAAAAAAATTTCGCAGTTGCTCGTCGTAAAAGGAGCGCAAAAACGAGCACGGCACCCGAAGGTGCCGTGTCGATGCAGACGTTATTTGGTGTCGCGGTGTTCGAACTCGCCTTCGATCACATCACCTTCGCGGCCAATAGGCTCGCGCGGTGCAGGACCGCCACGGGGTTGCAGGTCGTCAGCAAAGGCACGCTGACGCATGGCCTGATCTTCGGCGCGCTGACGCATTTTGTTCGCCAGCAGACGACGGGTGAACGGCAGCAGCATCACCAGACCGACCACGTCGCTGATGAAGCCCGGCAGGATCAACAGGCCACCGGCCAGTGCCAGCATCAGGCCTTCAAGCATGGTTTGCGCAGGCAGTTCGCCGCGGTTCAGGCTTTCACGGGCACGCAGTGCGGTGGCCAGACCGGCGACGCGCAGCACGAACACACCGAACATCGAGCCGAGAATGATCAGCAGCAGGGCCGGGAAAAACCCGATAGACCCTGCCACTTTGACGAATACGAACAGCTCCAGCACCGGAAACAGCAGAAAGAGCAACAAAAAAGGGCGCATCAAAGATTCCTCAACGCAAGAAATACCTTGCAGTAAGCCTTAGATGACGTCGCCCTTTCGTGAATTCAAGCGTCGACCCCTGCATTTTTTGGCCAAACCTCTGCGTGAGCCAGAGAAACCAAGGCTTCGCGCACTTGTATCGGCGTATGACATGGCGCTTGAAACGGTAGCCAGTACAGCGCCTGACCGATGCGCAGGTGCATGCCTTCGCTGTCGATCCCGGCCAGTTGCGCCGGCTCGGTTTTCGGCAGCCCGGCCAGATAGACGTAGTGCGCGATGGCCTTGGCGTGGTCGCTGTTCATGTGCTCGACCATGCTGATCTCGGCTTTGCCGGCAAACGGGTTGGCCAGGGTCAGTTGATCAATCCAGTGAATCGCACCAAAACCGCCGATATAGCGATGGCGCACCGGGTTCAGTACCCAGAAATCGAAGTCGTGGGCCTTGTGGTAGTTCTTTGAATCCGGGAAATAGCGGTAGTAACGCTGCGCCGCCGCTTCGATGGCCGCCGGGTCTTCGAGCTTTTGCGCCTCAGCCAGATACGTCAGGCGACCAACGGCTTGTACGTCGTCGGCCTCACGTTCGCCCACCAACATCGAGCATTTCGGGTCTTTTTGCAGATTGTGGGTGTGCTGGGCGATACGGCTGATCAGGATCAGCGGCCGGCCCTGCTCGTCCAGGCAATACGGCACGACGGAGCCAAAGGGAAAACCGGGCATCGATTTGGAGTGGGTCGACAGCACGCCCCGGTATTCCTTGAGAAGCAATTCTCGGGCATTCTTGGCCGCTTCAACGCTCAATTTATGACTCCTTAATTAGAATCCGTCGAAAAAACGGACAGGTGCCTTGGATAAGTTCCAGTCACCTTCGGGGCAATTCTCATGTGCAGCCAGGCCATGTCGGGTGCAGATCGAGAGGCTCTCTAAAAGGACCACCACTCTGACCTGCTATCGGGGCATGCGAATGCAACTCAACGACAAAGTAATCATTATCACTGGCGGTTGCCAAGGTCTGGGCCGCTCGATGGCCGAGTATTTCGCCGGCAAAGGCGCGAAGCTGGCCCTGGTCGATCTGAACCAGGAAAAACTCGACGACGCGGTTGCCGCTTGCAAAGCCAAGGGCGTCAAGGCGCGCAGCTATCTGTGCAACGTCGCCAATGAAGAACAGGTCGAGCACATGGTTGCTCAGGTCGCCGCCGACTTTGGTGCGATCCACGGTTTGATCAACAACGCCGGGATTCTGCGTGACGGACTGCTGCTCAAGGTCAAGGACGGCGAAATGACCAAGATGAGCCTGGCCCAGTGGCAGGCGGTGATCGACGTCAACCTGACCGGCGTGTTCCTGTGCACCCGTGAAGTGGCAGCAAAAATGGTCGAGCTGAAAAACAGCGGCGCGATCATCAACATCTCGTCGATCTCCCGCGCGGGCAACGTTGGCCAGACCAACTACTCAGCCGCCAAGGCTGGCGTAGCGGCGGCCACCGTGACCTGGGCCAAGGAGCTGGCGCGGTATGGCATTCGTGTGGCGGGCATTGCCCCGGGCTTCATCGAAACTGAAATGACCCTGGGCATGAAGCCGGAAGCGCTGGAGAAGATGACCGCGGGCATCCCGCTCAAGCGCATGGGCAAGCCGGAAGAGATCGCCCATTCGGCGGCGTACATCTTCGAGAACGACTACTACACCGGTCGGATTCTGGAGATGGATGGCGGGTTGCGGATCTAAACACACCACAAAACCAAATGTAGGAGTGAGCCTGCTCGCGATGCAGTAGTCCATTCAACACATCCGTTGAATGTTAATCCGCCATCGCGAGCAGGCTCACTCCTACAGATTTTCAGCGTGGCCGATTTATCAATCGTCGCTGATGGTGATATTCGGCATCGCCGGCGTTGCCGCTTCCTGCAAGACAATCCGCGCGCCGACATGGCGGGCCAGTTCCTGATAGACCATGGCAATCTGGCTGTCCGGTTCGGCGATTACCGTTGGTTTGCCGCCATCGGCCTGCTCGCGGATCAGCATCGACAACGGCAGCGAAGCCAGCAGTTCGACGCCGTATTGAGTCGCCAGCTTCTCACCACCGCCCTCACCGAACAGATGCTCGGCATGGCCGCAGTTCGAGCAGATGTGCACAGCCATGTTTTCAACCACACCGAGCACGGGGATGTTGACCTTGCGGAACATCTCCACGCCTTTGCGCGCGTCGAGCAGCGCCAGATCCTGCGGGGTGGTGACGATCACGGCGCCAGCCACCGGGACTTTCTGCGCCAGAGTCAGCTGGATGTCACCGGTACCTGGCGGCATGTCGATGACCAGATAATCCAGATCGCCCCACGCAGTTTGCGTGACCAGTTGCAGCAGCGCGCCGGAAACCATCGGCCCGCGCCAGACCATCGGCGTGTTGTCGTCGGTCAGGAATGCCATCGACATGACTTCAACGCCATGGGCCTTGAGTGGCACGAACCATTTCTGATCCTTGACCTCTGGGCGAGTGCGCTCGGGGATACCGAACATGATGCCCTGGCTCGGGCCATAGATATCGGCGTCGAGAATCCCGACCTTGGCGCCTTCACGGGCCAATGCCAGTGCGAGGTTGGCCGCAGTGGTCGATTTGCCCACACCGCCCTTGCCCGATGCCACGGCGACCACGTTCTTGACGTTGGCCAGGCCCGGAATCTGCGCCTGGGCCTTGTGCGCGGCGATCACGCTGTTGACTTCAACCCTGGCGATCACCACGCCGTCGATGTTTTCGATGGCCAGTTGCAGCAATTGCGCCCAGCCGCTCTTGAACAGACCGGCGGCATAACCGATTTCCAGTTGTACGTTGACGCGATCACCGATGATCTCGATGTTTTTCACGCAACCGGCGCTGACCGGGTCCTGGTTCAGGTAAGGGTCAGTGTATTGGCTGAGGACGGCTTCCACCGCTGCGCGAGTGACGGCACTCATGGGCAACTCCGATAACAAGACTGGGAAAAGATGGCCGCTATCCTACCCCTTCTATCCTCCAGACGGCATGCCCGGCAACGATTTGCAGGGGTGAAATATCTTGGCCGGCGCTTTATAGTGGCCGACCTCCGTTTCATCAAGTAGCGAAGCCCCACATGTCCGAACCACGCAAGATCCTCGTCACCAGCGCCCTGCCCTACGCCAACGGTTCGATTCACCTTGGCCACATGCTGGAATATATCCAGACCGATATGTGGGTGCGCTTCCAGAAGCATCGCGGCAATCAATGCATTTATGTCTGCGCCGACGACGCCCACGGTTCGGCGATCATGCTGCGCGCGGAAAAGGAAGGCATCACCCCGGAACAACTGATCGCCAACGTGCAGGCTGAACACAGCGCCGACTTTGCCGAGTTCCTGGTCGACTTCGACAACTTCCACTCCACTCACGCCGAAGAAAACCGTGAGCTGTCGAGCCAGATCTATCTCAAGCTGCGTGACGCCGGGCACATCGCCCAACGCTCGATCACCCAGTATTTCGACCCGGAAAAGAAAATGTTCCTGGCCGACCGCTTCATCAAGGGCACCTGCCCGAAATGCGGCACCGAAGACCAGTACGGCGACAACTGCGAAAAATGCGGTGCGACCTACGCACCAACCGACCTGAAGGATCCGAAGTCGGCAATCTCCGGCGCCACCCCAGTGCTCAAGGATTCCCAGCACTTCTTCTTCAAGCTCCCGGACTTCCAGGAAATGCTGCAGGTATGGACCCGCAGCGGCACCCTGCAAGACGCCGTAGCCAACAAGATCGCCGAGTGGCTGGACGCCGGCCTGCAACAGTGGGACATCTCCCGCGATGCGCCGTACTTCGGTTTCGAGATCCCGGACGAGCCGGGCAAATATTTCTACGTGTGGCTGGATGCGCCGATCGGCTACATGGCCAGCTTCAAGAACCTTTGCGACCGCACGCCTGAGCTGGACTTCGACGCGTTCTGGGGCAAGGACTCCACCGCCGAGCTGTACCACTTCATCGGCAAGGACATCGTCAACTTCCATGCGCTGTTCTGGCCAGCGATGCTCGAAGGTGCGGGCTACCGCAAGCCAACCGGCATCAACGTGCATGGTTACCTGACCGTCAACGGTCAGAAGATGTCCAAGTCCCGCGGCACCTTCATCAAGGCGCGCACCTACCTTGATCACCTGTCGCCGGAATACCTGCGCTACTACTACGCGGCCAAACTGGGCCGTGGCGTCGATGACCTCGACCTGAACCTCGAAGACTTCGTGCAGAAGGTCAACTCTGACCTGGTCGGCAAAGTGGTCAACATCGCCAGCCGTTGCGCCGGCTTCATTCAGAAAGGCAACGCCGGCCTGCTGGTCGACAACAATGCTGCGCCAGAGCTGACCGAAGCTTTCCTCGCCGCCGCGCCAAGCATTGCCGACGCCTATGAAGCCCGCGACTTCGCCCGCGCCATGCGTGAAACCATGGCCCTGGCCGATCGCGCCAACGCCTGGATCGCCGACAAGGCTCCATGGTCGCTGAACAAGCAGGAAGGCAAGCAGGATGAAGTCCAGGCGATCTGCGCCACCGGCATCAACCTGTTCCGCCAACTGGTGATCTTCCTCAAACCGGTGCTGCCGCTGCTGGCCGCCGATGCCGAGGCGTTCCTCAACGTCGCGCCGCTGACCTGGAACGACCACACCACCCTGCTGGCCAACCATCAGCTCAACGAGTTCAAGCCGCTGATGACCCGCATCGACCCGGTAAAAGTGCAAGCCATGAGCGACGCCTCCAAAGAAGACCTGACCGCCAGCCAGACCGACACCGGTGCCACCGCCCCTGCGGGCAATGGCGAACTGGCCAAGGATCCGCTGTCGGCGGAAATCGACTTCGACACCTTTGCCGCTGTCGACCTGCGCGTCGCACTGATCGTCAAGGCTGAACACGTGGAAGGCGCCGATAAGCTGCTGCGCCTGACCCTGGACATCGGTGACGAGCAACGCAACGTGTTCTCGGGGATCAAGAGTGCTTACCCAGACCCGTCCAAGCTCGACGGTCGCCTGACCATGATGATCGCCAACCTCAAGCCACGGAAAATGAAATTCGGTATCTCTGAAGGCATGGTGATGGCGGCAGGTCCTGGCGGTGAAGAAATCTACCTGCTGAGCCCGGACAGCGGCGCCAAGCCGGGTCAGCGCATCAAGTAAGTCTATGCGTTAGATCGATCCCACAGACGTGCTCCGCATGCCTGTGGGATTTTTCATATCTGGCCCACCCTTCGCGGCAGCCGGATAATGCCTAACCTTATGAGACACCCGCCCGTTTCGCCGGCAGAACCATGACCGAACTTGTGCTTACGCTTTTCAGTGCTGCGCTGCTCAACAACTTCGTGTTGCACTGGCCGCTGGGCGTCGATCCGCTGCTGGCTGGCAATCGCCGCCAAGTGCATGCGCTGGGACTGGCAACGTTGTGCCTGATGGTGGTGGTCGGCGTGTTCAGTTACGCGGTCTGGCACTGGCTGCTGGTGCCGCTGCAACTTGAAGCTCTGCGCCTGTTCGTGTTTCTACCGCTGAGCGTGCTGTTGATCGCGCCGATCCTGAAATTGCTGGCGCGCGGACTGCCCGACTGGCCGTTCGAAGGTTTGTGGCCGCTGTTACTGGGCAATGCCGGCGTGCTCGGCCTGGCGCTGATCAATGCGCAGAACGATCAGGGCCTGTTGCAGGCGACGGCGCTGAGTCTCGGTGCCGGGTTGGGCTTCTGGCTGGTGCTGAGCCTGTTCAGTGATTTGCGCGAACGCAGCGCCGACAACGATATTCCACTGCCCTTTCGCGGTTTGCCGATCGATCTGATCAGCGCCGGACTGATGGCTGTGATTTTTCTCGGATTCAGTGGACTGATCAAAACATGAGTCTGATTCAACGCATCGATGCCCTGCTGCCCCAGACCCAATGCGGCAAATGCGGCCATCCCGGATGCAAACCCTACGCACAAGGCATCGCCGAGGGCGAGCCGATCAACAAGTGCCCGCCGGGCGGTGACGAAACGGTCGCGGCGCTGGCCGAGTTGCTGAAAGTGCCGGTGCTGGAACTGGATATCAGCCGTGGCTCGGCACCGCCCCAAGTCGCCTACATCCGCGAAGCCGAATGCATCGGCTGCACCAAGTGCATTCAGGCCTGCCCGATCGACGCGATCGTTGGCGCCGCCAAATTGATGCACACGGTGATCATCGACGAATGCACCGGTTGCGATTTGTGCGTGGCGCCTTGCCCGGTGGACTGCATCGAAATGCATCCACTGCCGCTCGGCACGCTGCCGGTGGTCGGTGGCCTGGCCTTCAGCCTTGAAGAACAGCGCGCCCGCGCCGCCAAACGCGATCACGCCCGCCAGCGCTTTGAGCGACGCAACGATCGCTTGCTGCGCGAAGAACAACAGAAGCAGGCTGAGCGAGAGGCTCGAGCGAAAAAAGCGGCGCAACCTGAAGTCACTGCAACTGACCCGGTGCAGGCTGCACTTGAACGTGTGCGCGCGCAGAAAACCGCGACCGCCGATGCCGCGTTGAAAAAAGCCAAGATTGATGTAGCGATGAGCCGCGCACAATTGCATAAATCCCTGAAAGCCTTCGGCCATCCGCCGACTTTTGAGCAGCAGTCGCAATTGATCGTCTTGCAGCAGCAATTCGAAGCGGCCGAACAGGCTCTGGCGAAACTTGAAAGCAACGCACCCGGCGATCCGGTCACGCCAGTCCCGGCGAAGGACGCTGAACTGAAACGGGCGAAGATCCAGTTGGCCATGCGCCGCGCCGAGCTGAAAAAGGCCCAGACCGCCGAGGCGCCTGCGCAGCAGATCGCCACGCTGGAACAGGCCCTGCGTGACGCCGAGCAGGCACTGCACGCTGCCGAAGCCGCCAGTGATCAGCCCATGCCTGACCTCGTACGCGTGGAAAAACACCCGATCGACAGCCAGCTTCGACAGCTGAAAACCGAATTGGCCAACGCCCGCGCCGACCTCAATAAGCTCGAACGCCGCGCCGACACGCCGGGCGAAACCCTCGACAAGGCCCGCGCCCGCCTGCAAGACGCCGAGCGCCAGGTGCAAGACCATGTCGCCCCTTGAGACGCCGGAAGATCGCCTGCAACAGGCGATGAAGCTGGTGCTGTTGGCCATGCTGCCGGGGCTGCTGGCGCTGTTCTGGATGTACGGTTGGGGGGTATTGATCAACTTGTTGTTGGCCGTCAGCGGCGCATTGATCGTCGAGACAGGCGTCACACGCCTGCGCCGACAGCCTTTGCAGCCGACACTGAGCGACGGCAGCGCACTGGTCAGCGCCACACTGCTCGCCGCTGCCCTGCCGCCTTATTGCCCGTGGTGGCTGACGGTGATCGCGATTGCTTCGGGCTTGCTGTTTGGAAAACACCTGTACGGTGGTGTTGGCAAAAACCCATTCAACCCGGCCATGCTCGGTTTTGCGCTGGCCATTGTGATGTTCCCGCAACCGATGACCCACTGGCCGGCCCAAGGCATGGGGCTGCTCGACACCGTGCAGCAGGTGTTCAATCCAAGTCAGGCTCCTGACGCCTGGGTTCAGGCGACAGCACTGGACAGCCTGCGCATCAACAAAAGCCTGACCATCGATGAACTGTTCGCCGCCAATCCAGCCTTCGGGCGCTTCGGCGGACGTGGCGTGGAATGGGTGAATCTGGCGTTTCTCGCCGGCGGGCTGTTTTTGCTGCAACGGCGGGTGTTCGGCTGGCATGCACCGGTTGGCATGCTTGCCAGTCTGTTTGTGGTCAGTTTGCTGTTCTGGAATGGCTCTGGCTCCGATTCTCACGGCTCGCCACTGTTTCATCTGCTGAGCGGGGCGACCATGCTCGGCGCGTTTTTCATCATCACTGAACCGGTATCCGGGGCAAAAAGCGCACTCGCTCGCCTGCTGTTTGGTGTCGGTGTCGGGCTGCTGACTTACCTGATCCGCACCTGGGGCGGTTACCCGGACGGTGTCGCATTTGCGGTGTTGCTGATGAATCTCTGCGTGCCGGCGCTGGAGCGTTTTGCCGCAAACCGACAAGCCCAGGTGACCCCATGAACCGCACGACCAGCGTACTCATACTGCTGCTGTTGGCCGGGTTCGGCATCGGTGCGACGTATCTGGTGCAACGCAGCAATGCGCCGCAAATTGCTGCCGAGCAACGTCTGCTCGACAGCCGCAAACTGCTCGATGTGCTCGCTTCAGAAACTTATGACAATCAACCGCTGCAGCAGCCGCTGGCATTGGCCGACATTGCCTTGAGCCACAGCACGCTGAGCGGCGGTTATCGCGCGACCAATGCCGGGCAAACGGTCGCAGTGCTGCTGCGTAGTCAATCGCAGGGTTATGCCGGGAGCATCGAGCTGCTGATTGCCATTGATGCGAACGGAAAATTGTTGGGCGTGAAAACCCTCAAACAAACCGAAACCCCGGCGCTTGGTGGCGTGATCGGCGACTGGCCTAACACCTGGCTCCAGGCATTCGTTGGCAAATCGAGCAACGAGCCGACGGATTCAGGTTGGGCGTTGAAAAAGGATCAGGGACAATTTGATCAAATGGCCGGTGCGACCATCACGTCCCGCGCGGCGATCAACGCAATCCATGATGCGCTGCGTTACTTCGATGAGCATCGCGCGGCGTTGCTGGGAAGTGGAACATGAATCTGTCGAATGCTCTGATGCTGGTTCTGCTACTTGGCACCACACAAACGCTGGCCGGTGCGCTGGGCACGCTGATGATGTTTGCCACCGTCGTGCTGGTCTATGGCGTCTGCATGGCACCCCTGCGTTCGCGCCTGAACGGTTCAAGTGCGTTGCTGGCAAGCCTGTTGCTCGCCGCTACGTTGACCAGTTGTGTGGAAATTTTTACGCAACGCTTTTATCTGCCCTGGCATCAGAACTTTGGCCTTTATGCTGGCCTGATTGCCTTGCAGTGCGTGGTGCTGGAACAGCATGGATTTTTCCGCCAGACGCGGATCGAACGGCTCAAACTCTGCGGTTTGTTCAGCACATTGATGCTGGTACTCGCTGTAATGCGTGAACTGCTCGGTCATGGCAGCCTCGGTCGCGGACTATCAGAACACTGGCAAGGTCTTGTTTTATTCAGTGAGGGGCTGCACATGGTCACTCTGGTTCCCGGCGCCTTCATCGTATTGGGGCTGCTGCTTGCGGCCCGTCAGGCGTGGACTCGCTCGAACTCAATTCCCAAGGAAACGCATCGCCCATGAATGCCGCAAAACGTCTTGAGATTTTTCGCCGACTGCATGAAGACAATCCCGAGCCGAAAACCGAATTGGCCTACTCCTCGCCCTTCGAATTGCTGATTGCTGTGATTCTCTCGGCGCAGTCGACTGATGTCGGCGTCAACAAGGCGACGGCGAAGTTGTTCCCGATCGCCAACACCCCGGCGGCGATCTATGCGCTGGGTGTCGAAGGCCTTTCCGAATACATCAAGACCATCGGCCTCTACAACAGCAAGGCCAAGAACGTCATCGAGACCTGCCGCATGCTGGTCGAACGCCACAACAGTGAAGTGCCGCAAACGCGTGAAGAGCTGGAGGCCTTGCCCGGCGTAGGCCGAAAGACCGCAAACGTGGTGCTGAATACGGCGTTCCGTCAACTGACCATGGCGGTCGACACGCACATTTTCCGGGTCAGCAACCGCACTGGCATTGCACCGGGCAAAAACGTGGTTGAAGTGGAAAACAAGCTGATGAAATTTGTGCCGAAGGAATTCCTGCTCGACTCCCACCATTGGCTGATTCTTCACGGACGCTACGTTTGCCTGGCGCGCAAGCCACGCTGTGGCAGTTGCAGGATCGAAGACTTGTGCGAGTACAAGGCCAAAACATCGGACGATTGACCGGCTATTAGATTTATTAACTGATCGATTGAAAAAATCTTTTTTACCCGTTGCTGCATTACCGATATAAGGGGCGCCAAAGGCAGTCTTAGCCGGAGTTAACCTTATGAGTAGCGACAAAGAGCAACTGGACGTAGAAGACGACGTTGACACCGCGGACGCTGACGCTGAGGAACCGGTAGTCGAAGTCGCCAAAACCAACCTGAGCAAACGCCGCACTATCGACAATCTGCTGGAAGAGCGCCGACTACAAAGGCGATTGGCCGATTACGACTTTGATCTCTGACATTTGAAAGCCTCCCGAAATGGAGGCTTTTCACTTTCTGCGACTAACTGAATCAGATCGGCCCATGACCCCGTCAGCTACCGAGACATTCAGACCAGTCCATTACGCTGTGCCAACTCGATCAAGTCCACCAGTGAACGCGCATTGAGTTTGAGCAACAAGCGGGTCTTGTAGGTGCTCACGGTTTTGTTACTCAAAAACATGCCATCGGCGATTTCCTTGTTGGTCTTGCCACGGGCCAACTGTTGCAACACCATCATTTCGCGCCCGGAAAGGCGATCCACCATGTCGGCTTCACTGGCATTACCCAGACTGGTGCGCACTGTATGCAACGCCTGATTGGGGAAATAACTGTAGCCGGAGAGCACGGCCTTGATCGCGCTGAGTAATTCGGTCAGATCCTGCTGTTTACATACATAACCCGCCGCGCCCGACTGCATGCAACGCATTGAAAAATGGCCAGGCGCCTGGGAAGTCAACACCAGCACTTTAATAGGCATGGCAACCGAGGTAAGGCGCGCAATAACTTCCAACCCATCAAGTTTCGGTATTCCAATATCCAGAATGACAATATCCGGCATTTGTTCGCGAGCAAGTTGTAACGCATCCACACCGTTATCTGTTTCTGCAATGACTTCGTAGCCATGACGTTCCATCAGCATACGTACCGCAAGTCGAATGACGGGGTGGTCATCCACGATCAGCACTTTATTCATGGGCAAGTCCAGTTTCGCTGTTCGAATTTTTAGAGCACGCACAATATCCCAGTCACTTGCTCCATGGCATACCGGGGCTCTGATGCACTCGCATCGAGAGACATACCCTACGGGCATTGAGGATAATTCCTACAAAAAATCTGTCTCCCTCTAAACATCTGACAAAACCCACCTTTCAATCCCATGCAATATTTCAGCTTTGAACTTGTAACCGCGTGCAACCGACTTCTCTGGAGACTCCCTGTCCGAGCAGCTATTCGTTGCATTCGTCACATGGGCAAGTGAATGAATATCCGCATCACGTCATACGGAGATTACACATCCGAAACATCAAGAAATAGCCGCAATTTCTTACAGCGCCAATATACTCCCCACCCAACCATAAAGACTTGAAACAAGCTATTTATACTTAAGAGAACAGTTTTGCTATAAATAGAAACACCAACTACCCACTCACGACAATCAAGAACATATAAAGCGACTAACAATGAGAAAAATCAAAAACGAGAAAACACCCATGTTTAAAATAAAAAACAAAATCACCAACCCCATGACAGTTATCGCTATATTTGCAGCCATCTCCGAGACATCAGCTGCTATCTCTCTGCCGTTTCTCAACAATGAAGATCGCGAAATATACGTCTGGTTTCTGATCAGCTTTCCGTTTTATTTGTTACTTCTATTTTTTATTACCCTGAACTTCAACCACCGCTCACTTTATTCACCCTCTGACTTTGGCAAAGACAAGAGTTTTCTAAAGGCCAACGACCACAATGATCGCGACAACAAACGAAACATGCCGACGCAGGACACAATCGCACATTGCACGTTCGGCATATCAAGTAGTGTTGTGCCCAGCGAAACCGCTGCAGCCCAATGCGCCAACACGGGAAAAATCCATAATACGCTCGATCCGCCTCCTGGCATCATTACGAAGTCACACCGGACGCTTCAATACAATATTCAGTTGTCCGCTTCTGTAAGCAACCTGCACATCATCGATGCACGGGATATTGATGCATCGAGAGAGTTCGCCACGATTGTGGAAAAAATCCAACGCACCGACAAAAAAGCCACCCGTGTGATCGTGTTTCTTTCCAATCACGTGTCGGACGTTTCGCTGACAGAAAATGTGTTGCTGCACATCAAGCACGCGAAGAAAGGCTCAGGCACCACACTCTGCGTGGTTTACAACCTGTGCTCACAAGGGGTAACGCTGTTGGCGCGGGCCTGAAGAAAGAAGCATTGCCGAGAAGCAGATGCAGCGGAAAAACGTTCGATAAGAGCCAGACAAAGAATTTAAAAAAAGGGCGGCCTTGTCTCGAAGACAAGGCCGCCCTTTCATTGGCGCGTCAGTCTGTAAAAATCAGAACAGCTTGCGGCCCTTGTTGGCAGCAATACGCATGCGCAGGGCGTTGAGCTTGATGAAGCCCGCCGCGTCGGCCTGGTTGTAGGCACCGCCGTCTTCTTCGAAGGTCGCGATGTTGGCGTCGAACAGCGAATCGTCGGACTTGCGGCCGGTGACGATCACATTGCCCTTGTACAGCTTCAAACGAACAACGCCATTCACGTTGACCTGCGAAGCGTCGATCATCTGTTGCAGCATCAGACGCTCAGGGCTCCACCAGTAGCCGGTGTAGATCAGGCTGGCGTACTTTGGCATCAGCTCGTCTTTGAGGTGAGCGACTTCACGGTCCAGAGTGATCGATTCGATGGCGCGGTGAGCGCGCAGCATGATGGTGCCGCCCGGGGTTTCGTAGCAGCCACGGGACTTCATGCCGACATAACGGTTCTCGACGATGTCCAGACGGCCAATGCCGTGCTCGCCACCAATCTTGTTCAACGTCGCCAGCACGGTGGCCGGGGTCATTTCGACACCGTCCAGTGCAACGATGTCGCCGTTGCGGTAGGTCAGTTCCAGGTATTGCGGCTTGTCAGGCGCGTTCTCCGGGGAGACGGTCCAGCGCCACATGTCTTCTTCGTGCTCGGTCCAGGTATCTTCCAGCACGCCGCCTTCATAGGAGATGTGCAGCAGGTTGGCGTCCATCGAGTACGGGGATTTCTTCTTGCCGTGGCGCTCGATCGGGATCGCGTGCTTCTCGGCGTAGTCCATCAGCTTCTCGCGGGACAGCAGGTCCCACTCACGCCATGGCGCAATCACTTTCACACCTGGTTTGAGCGCGTAGGCGCCCAGCTCGAAACGTACCTGGTCGTTGCCCTTGCCGGTGGCGCCATGGGAAATGGCGTCAGCGCCGGTTTCGTTGGCGATTTCGATCAGACGCTTGGCGATCAGCGGACGTGCGATGGAGGTACCCAGCAGGTACTCGCCTTCGTAAACGGTGTTGGCGCGGAACATCGGGAACACGAAGTCACGCACGAATTCTTCGCGCAGGTCGTCGATGTAGATTTCTTTGACGCCCATGGCCTGAGCCTTGGCGCGAGCCGGCTCGACCTCTTCGCCCTGACCCAGGTCAGCGGTGAAGGTCACCACTTCACAGTTATAAGTATCCTGCAGCCACTTGAGGATCACCGAAGTGTCCAGGCCGCCGGAATACGCCAGAACGACCTTGTTTACGTCCGCCATGCCATCACTCCACGGGGTTCTACGGAAAGCCGAGGAGTCTACCGCCCAAACGCGATAATTTACAGAGGCGCGACAGCTTAAGACGACAAAGCGACAGAATCTGTCGAGAGCGCGACGATGACTGGCGGGTCAGGAAGTCGCTGCGGTGTTGGCCGGAGTGCTCGCTTGCGGCGCCGGAGCGGTGGTTGGCGCCACTCGCGCCAGTTTGACATTGACCCGACGGTTTTTCGCACGATTGGCCGCATTGGTGTTCGGCACAATAGGATATTGCTCGCCGTGGAAACGCACCGTGATCTGCGATTCCTGAATACCATTGGCCTTGAAAAAGTCGACCACCGCCAGCGCCCGGCGGCGCGACAACTCACGGTTGGTCAGGCGATTTCCGCTGTTGTCGGAATGGCCGTCGAGCTCGATGTGATTGACCGTAGGATCGGCCTTCATGAATTCGAGCATAACTTGCAGCTTGGCTTTGGCGGCGGCGTCGAGGTCTACGCCTTCCCCGGGGAAACCGATCTGCGACTGCTTGATCTGGTCGAAATTCTGCGGCAGCAATTTCGCCACACAGGTCTGGTAGTCGTTAAACGCCTTGCTGAACTTGACCGGCAATAAACGCACTTCCGACACTCGGCCATCACCCGAAGCACGGCGCACGACAGGACTGCGACCGTCCAGCAGGCCACTGATCAGACCGCCAGCCTGAGACTGCGAGCTGTTAAACAGGACATTGCCGCTACCGAGCCTGACGCTGCCCAGATTGATGTCACCACGGCCCGGTTGCCATGGTGCTGCGGCCGCGAGCAACGTCGCCGACCCGCCGCCCAACATGGCGTTGTAGGCGTTCAGACGGAATATCGCCTGCTCACCGGCCTTGCGCACGAATTCACCCGAACCGAAGTCGGTGATCGGTTGTGTCAGGCGGCATTCGAACTTGTCGCCGGCGACCGTCCACTCAATGTTCTCCAGGCGAGTCTGGTAGGTCAGCGCCATCGCGGGAAGGCTGGCAAACACACTGAGCAAGGCTAAATAACGCTGGCGCACGGGAGGCTCCATTGGCTTCTGAAACACAAAGACCGATTCACACTATGTTTACGGCATACCTACGGGATATCGGAAGCTTCCCGCAAAACTTGATAGCGAGTGCCTGCAAGAGTCTTTTCCGGTAGCATTCGCCTCAGTTTGACCCGCCTGGAATCCCCTCATGTCCGACCGCCTGACCCTGCTGCGTCCCGACGACTGGCACATTCATCTTCGCGATGGTGCCGTGTTGACCAATACCGTTGCCGATGTTGCGCGCACTTTTGGTCGCGCCATCATCATGCCCAACCTGGTACCTCCGGTGCGCAACGCCGCTGAAGCCGACGGCTATCGCCAGCGGATTCTCGCTGCCCGCCCGGCCGGCAGTCGTTTCGAGCCGTTGATGGTGCTGTACCTCACCGACCGCACCCAACCCGAAGAAATTCGTGAAGCCAAGGCCAGCGGTTTCGTACACGCCGCCAAGTTGTATCCGGCTGGCGCCACGACCAACTCCGATTCCGGGGTGACCAGCATCGACAAGATTTTCCCGGCGCTGGAAGCCATGGCCGAAGTCGGCATGCCGCTGCTGATCCACGGCGAAGTCACTCGCGGCGACGTCGATGTCTTCGACCGCGAAAAGATCTTCATCGATGAACACATGCGCCGTGTGGTCGAGCGTTTCCCAACGCTGAAAGTGGTGTTCGAACACATCACCACCGGCGACGCCGTGCAGTTCGTCAACGAGGCATCGGCCAACGTCGGCGCAACCATCACTGCGCATCACCTGCTGTACAACCGCAATCACATGCTGGTTGGCGGGATTCGGCCGCACTTCTATTGCCTGCCGATTCTCAAGCGCAATACGCACCAGGAAGCCCTGCTCGACGCCGCCACCAGCGGTAGCGCGAAGTTCTTCCTCGGCACCGATTCGGCACCGCACGCCCAGCACGCCAAGGAAGCCGCTTGCGGCTGTGCCGGCTGCTACACCGCGTACGCCGCCATCGAGTTGTATGCCGAAGCGTTCGAACAGCGTAATGCCCTGGACAAGCTCGAAGCGTTCGCCAGCCTCAATGGTCCGCGTTTCTACGGTTTGCCGGCCAACACCGATCGCATCACCCTGGTTCGCGAAGAATGGACCGCCCCAACCAGCCTGCCATTTGGCGAGCTGACCGTTATCCCGCTGCGCGCCGGTGAAAAACTGCGCTGGCGCCTGCTGGAGGAACACGCGTGAGTGAAGACCATTTCGACGACGAACTGGAAGGTCAAGGTGGCGGCGGCGGTTCCCGTCATCCGATGGCAGCGCGTTTTCGCGGTTACCTGCCGGTTGTCGTCGACGTAGAAACCGGTGGCTTCAACTCGGCCACCGACGCATTGCTGGAGATTGCCGCGACCACCATCGCCATGGATGAAAAGGGTTTTGTATATCCGGATCACACCTACTTCTTCCGCGTTGAGCCTTTCGAAGGCGCCAACATTGAAGCAGCGGCGCTGGAGTTCACCGGGATCAAGCTTGATCACCCATTGCGCATGGCGGTCAGTGAAGAGACGGCTCTCACCGACATCTTCCGTGGCATCCGCAAGGCGCTGAAGGCCAACGGCTGCAAGCGAGCGATTCTGGTCGGCCACAACAGCAGCTTCGATCTCGGCTTCCTGAATGCCGCCGTCGCGCGGCTGGACATGAAGCGCAATCCGTTCCATCCGTTTTCGAGTTTCGATACCGCGACACTGGCTGGTCTGGCTTATGGCCAAACCGTCCTGGCAAAAGCCTGTCAGGCAGCGGACATCGATTTCGACGGCCGTGAGGCGCACTCGGCGCGTTACGACACAGAGAAGACTGCCGAGCTGTTCTGCGGCATCGTCAACCGCTGGAAACAGATGGGTGGCTGGGAAGACTTCGACGACTGATCGTCGCCGTTTCAACCGCGCATAAAAAACCGGCCACGTGGGCCGGTTTTTTTGTACCTCGACGTTGATGCCTTACAGGGCAGCAGCGTTCTCGGTCAGGTATGCAGCAACGCCTTCTGGCGAAGCGTTCATGCCTTTGTCGCCTTTCTTCCAGTTGGCAGGGCAGACTTCGCCGTGCTCTTCGTGGAATTGCAGAGCGTCGACCAGACGGATCAGCTCTTCCATGTTACGGCCCAGCGGCAGGTCGTTGATGATCTGCGAGCGGACAACGCCCTTGTCGTCGATCAGGAACGCGCCACGGAAAGCCACGCCGCCTTCGGATTCAACGTCGTAGGCCTTGGCGATTTCGTGCTTCATGTCGGCAGCCATGGTGTATTTCACCTGACCGATGCCGCCATTGTTCACTGGAGTGTTGCGCCAGGCGTTGTGGGTGAAGTGCGAGTCGATCGACACAGCGATCACTTCAACGTTGCGTGCTTTGAAGTCAGCCATGCGGTTGTCCAGAGCGATCAGCTCGGACGGGCAGACGAAGGTGAAGTCCAGTGGGTAGAAGAACACCAGGCCGTATTTGCCTTTGATGGCCGAGGACAGGGTGAAGCTGTCAACGATCTCGCCATTGCCGAGTACGGCCGGGACGGTGAAGTCAGGGGCTTGTTTGCCTACGAGTACGCTCATTGATATCTCCTGGTGTAAAAACTTGAAGTTCAGGGTCCGGGCCAGCCTGCCACCCTGAGGCGACAGCCCTGTGACACGAACCCCCTTCGCAAGGGCCGACCATCATACACTGCGTTTTTGGCCTGTCCTTAACGGTTTTTTAAAGCAGGCGGATAACGGCGTTGCATTTACAGGGCCAGGCAGATGGCCAGTCACTACCGCTCGTCAGTCACTCGCTAATCCCGGCAAAAGCCTTCCGAAAGCACTTTGACAATCATTCTCGTTAACATTAAGATCCATCGCAATTGAGTCACAACCAGCGACGGTTCTCACTTATGTATGTTTGTCTCTGCACTGGCGTCACCGACGGTCAAATCCGCGATGCGATCTATGAAGGTTGCTGCAGCTACAAAGAAGTGCGCCAAGCCACCGGCGTCGCCAGCCAATGCGGCAAATGTGCCTGCCTGGCCAAGGAAGTGGTTCGCGAAACCCTGACGAAGCTGCAAACCGCCCAGGCTGCGATCCCCTATCCAGTAGAATTTACTGCTGCGTAATTACCCCTATTTCAAAGAACCGGACTTATGTCCGGTTTTTTTATGCCCGCAAATCAATCGGTTAGGCTCTAGACGCGGAACACAAACATTCTTATTCAGATTTATTTTCATTTATTATTCAATAACTTAGGTTTGACACTTATAAACGTGCAGCTCAAACTCCGCCTTATATACAGCTATTACAGGGCAGGACTCCGATCATGAAAGGCGACATTACAGTCATCCAGCATCTCAACAAGATCCTTGCCAATGAGCTGGTCGCGATCAATCAGTACTTCCTGCATGCGCGCATGTATGAAGATTGGGGCCTGAACAAGCTGGGCAAGCACGAGTACAAAGAATCCATCGACGAGATGAAGCACGCGGACAAGCTGATCAAGCGCATCCTGTTCCTCGAAGGCCTGCCGAACGTGCAGGATCTGGGCAAGCTGCACATCGGTGAGCACACCAAAGAAATGCTGGAGTGCGACCTGCGTATCGAGAAGACCGGCCACGCCGACCTTAAAGCCGCCATCGCGCATTGCGAGACCGTTGGCGACTTCGGTAGCCGTGAACTGCTCGAAGACATTCTCGAATCCGAAGAAGAACATATCGACTGGCTGGAAACCCAACTGGGCCTGATCGACAAAGTCGGTCTTGAGAACTATCTGCAATCGCAGATGGGCGAAGAGTAAGTTAGCGCCCGCTAAACTTGCGACACTAAAAAGCCCCGCCCTCTTTCGAGGCGCGGGGCTTTTTATTGCCCGGGTTTCAGCATTTGCTGAAACCCACAGAAGCCAATCAGGCTTCGGACTTGTTCGCAGCAGCCGCTTCGACAGCAGCCTTGATGGTGGTTTGCAGCGAACCGTCTGCAGACATCTCGGTCATGATGTCGCTGCCGCCGACCAGCTCACCACCCACCCACAGTTGCGGGAAAGTCGGCCAGTTGGCGTACTTTGGCAGGTTGGCGCGGATTTCCGGGTTCTGCAGGATGTCCACGTACGCAAACTTTTCGCCACATGCCATCACAGCCTGCGCAGCTTTCGCGGAAAAGCCACACTGTGGGGCATTCGGCGAGCCTTTCATGTAAAGCAGAATGGTGTTGTTGGCAATCTGCTCTTTAATCGTTTCGATGATATCCATGGAGCACCTCGGCTGAACTTTCCGACTCATGGGTCGGCACGGTGGCGCATTGTAACGGAATCCCGAGCGCCATGCTCGGTCTCCCCGACAGACATGTTCAAGCCGCCGCCACTGTCACCGGCACGCCATTGAGCGCGGCATTACCGGACAACTCGTCGAGCTGGCATTCATCCGTCAGGTCGTTGGCACTCGAACCCGGCTGACCGCTGGCAATCGCCATCTGCACACCAGGGCGCGCATGGCCCCAACCGTGCGGCAGGCTGACCACGCCCCTCATCATGTCCAGACTGCTGAGCACTTCCACTTCGATCTGCCCGACCCGCGAACTGACCCGCACCAACTGACCGTCATTGAGCCCACGGCTGGCGAGATCATCCGGATGCATCAGCAACTGATGACGCGGCTTGCCCTTCACCAGACGATGGTAATTGTGCATCCACGAATTATTGCTGCGCACATGGCGGCGGCCAATCATTAACAGCTCATCGGCGGCCGGCGCCTGCAATGCGGCGAAGCGTGCGAGATCCGCGAGGATCTCCGGCGGCGCTGCTTGCACCCGCTGATCAGGCGTTTTCAGACGCTTCGCCAGATTCGGTTTCAACGCGCCCAGATCAACGCCATGGGGATGATCGAACAGCGTCGCCAGCGACAGCTTATGCTCTGAAGCATCGCCATAGAGGCCCATGCGCAGCCCCATGTCGATCATCTTCGCCGGCGGCATCGTTGGTTTGAGCTCCTTGCCGGTTTGCTCGGCAAAGGCCTTGGCCAACCCGACAAAGATCTCCCAGTCATGCAGCGCGCCCTCAGGCTTGGCGAGGATCGCGCGGTTGAAACGACTAACGTTGCGCACCGCGAACAGGTTGAACGTGGTGTCGTAGTGATCGTTCTCCAGCGCAGAAGTGGACGGCAGGATCAGGTCGGCATAACGGGTGGTTTCGTTGATGTACAGGTCGATGCTGACCATGAACTCCAGACCGTCCAGCGCTTGCTCCAATTGTCGGCCGTTGGGCGTCGACAACACCGGGTTGCCTGCAACGGTGATCAGCGCGCGGATCTGCCCCTCGCCTTCGGTGAGCATCTCTTCAGCCAGTGCCGACACCGGCAGTTCGCCGCCGTACTCGGGGCGCCCGGAAACACGGCTTTGCCATTTGTTGAAATGCCCGCCCGAGGTCGACGCCACCAGATCAACAGCAGGCTCGGTGCACAGCGCACCGCCGACGCGATCCAGGTTACCGGTCACCAGGTTGATCAACTGCACCACCCAGTGACACAAGGTGCCGAACGCCTGAGTCGATACGCCCATCCGCCCGTAGCACACCGCGCTTGGTGCGGCAGCAAAGTCGCGGGCCAGTTGGCGAATCTGTTCGGCGGGAACGGCGCACAACGGACTCATGGCTTCAGCGGTGAACGTCGCCACGGCGGCGCGGACTTCGTCCAGCCCATCGACTGGCAAATGACTGTCGCGGGTCAGGCCTTCATCAAACAACGTGTTGAGCATGCCAAACAGCAGCGCCGCATCGCCGCCCGGGCGCACGAACAGATGCTGATCGGCGATCGCTGCCGTCTCGCTGCGCCGTGGGTCGACCACCACCACTTTGCCGCCGCGCGCCTGAATCGCTTTCAGGCGTTTCTCCACGTCAGGCACAGTCATGATGCTGCCGTTGGACGCCAACGGATTACCACCGAGGATCAGCATGAAGTCGGTGTGATCGATGTCCGGGATCGGCAACAGCAAGCCATGGCCGTACATCAAGTAGCTGCTGAGGTGATGCGGCAATTGATCGACCGACGTCGCGGAATAACGATTGCGCGTCTTCAGCAGACCGAGGAAATAGTTGCTGTGAGTCATCAGCCCATAGTTATGCACACTCGGGTTGCCTTGATAGACCGCCACCGCGTTTTGCCCATGCCGTTCCTGAATCGCCGCCAGCCGCTCGGCCACCAGCGCGAACGCCTCGTCCCACTCGATCGGCAGCCATTCACTGCCGACCCGGCGCATCGGCTGGCGCAGGCGATCAGGATCATTCTGAATGTCTTGCAGGGCCACGGCCTTGGGGCAGATGTGGCCACGGCTGAAGGTGTCGAGAGCATCGCCCTTGATCGAGGTGATCGCGACAGCGCCATCAGTTTCGGTGGTCTCGATGGTCAGGCCGCAAATGGCTTCACACAGGTGGCAGGCACGGTGATGGAGAGTCTTGGTCATGGCCAGTCTCTGTTTTGTTCTGGGGCAGGTAATGACGCCTGCGGGAACAAAACTATGGCCCCTACGTCGGTGGGGCGCCAGCGACGTTCGTCTTGTGAATCGACGGCTATCAGGCGAGCCGATAGCCCGCCGCGATCAGTTGGACGGCAGTTGCGGCGGCGCCTGCAACTGGATTTCCTGAATGGTTTCGATCTGCTCGTGGGCGACGTGTACGCCGGTGAGTTCACCGATCAGCCGCCAGTGTTCGTCTAGCCCGGCGCTGATGGTCGCCATGCGGTCGATCATCTGCCGGCTGGCAGCCTTGACCACGTCGTCTTCGCTGCGCAGCAGTTCGAAGGACATCGAAGTGACCGATGCGGTGAGATGGGTCAGAGAGCGAGCCGTATGGCCCAGCAATTCCATTAACAGTTTTTCTTTCGATTCCATGCGGAGGCTTCCTGCGTCGCTCGAAACGTATTTATAACCCAGCACTTTGCTTTAGCAAATGTTTCAGACTGAGCATCCGACCAAGTGGTGGCATGGCGCCATGGTCGTAAACCGACCAAAGCGGCGCTATCCCCGCCAAACCGGATTGCCAAGCCCTGCGAGGCCAGTGTACAAAGAGGCTCGCTGCTGTCCTGAACCCGGTTTCAAATGCGTGACGACTCTATTAAGTCCGCCCTCCGAATCCCGCAAAAACCGTAGCCTATTGGAAAAACGCGACATTTAGTGTCAATATCGCGCCTCCCCCTATTTCGTCGCCCCGTGCGGCTTACGCCGCAGGTCTCGCCCGTTGTTCCGATAAACAAGGCTTTGAGCATCTGCGGTTTGTAGCAAAAAGGTAGTCAATGATGAGCGCAAGGCACTTTCTCTCCCTGATGGATTGCACGCCCGAAGAGCTGGTCAGCGTGATCCGTCGAGGCGTTGAGCTCAAGGACCTGCGTAACCGCGGCGTACTGTTCGAGCCTCTGAAAAACCGCGTGCTGGGGATGATCTTCGAGAAATCCTCGACCCGTACCCGGATCTCCTTCGAGGCCGGCATGATCCAGCTCGGCGGCCAGGCGATCTTCCTTTCGCCGCGCGACACCCAACTGGGCCGTGGCGAGCCGATCGGCGACTGCGCCATCGTCATGTCGAGCATGCTCGACGCGGTGATGATCCGTACCTTTGCCCACAGCACCCTGACCGAATTCGCCGCCAACTCGCGCGTGCCGGTGATCAATGGCCTGTCCGACGACCTGCACCCGTGCCAGTTGCTGGCCGACATGCAAACGTTCCTGGAACATCGCGGCTCGATTCAGGGCAAAACCGTGGCCTGGATCGGCGACGGCAACAACATGTGCAACAGCTATATAGAAGCGGCGATCCAGTTCGACTTCCAGTTGCGTATAGCCTGCCCCGAAGGCTACGAGCCGAACCCTGAATTCGTCGCCAAGGCCGGCGATCGCGTGACCATTGTCCGCGATCCGCAGGATGCCGTGCGCGGCGCGCATCTGGTCAGCACCGACGTCTGGACCTCTATGGGCCAGGAAGAGGAAACTGCCAAGCGCCTCAAGCTGTTCGCACCGTTTCAGGTCAACCGCGCCCTGCTCGATCTCGCTGCCGAGGACGTGCTGTTCATGCACTGCCTGCCCGCGCACCGTGGCGAAGAAATCAGCCTCGACCTGCTTGATGACCCGCGCTCCGTCGCTTGGGATCAGGCAGAAAACCGTCTCCACGCACAGAAGGCCCTGCTCGAGTTCCTCGTCGAACCGGCATATCACCACGCATGAGCCATGAATTACTGCTGAACCTGCGCAACCTCGCTTGCGGCTATCAAGACCAACGCGTGGTGCAGAACCTCAATCTGCACCTCAATGCCGGTGACATCGGCTGCCTGCTCGGCTCGTCCGGTTGCGGCAAGACCACCACTCTGCGTGCCATTGCCGGTTTCGAACCGGTGCACGAAGGTGAAATCACGTTGGGTGGCGAGACCATTTCCAGCGCCGGTTTCACCCTCGCGCCGGAGAAACGCCGGATCGGCATGGTGTTCCAGGACTACGCGCTGTTCCCGCACCTGAGCGTCGCGGACAACATCGCCTTCGGCATCCGCAAGCACCCGCACAAGGATCGCGTGACCGAAGAGCTGCTGGAACTGGTCAACCTGAAGAACCTTGGCAAGCGTTTCCCTCATGAGCTGTCCGGCGGCCAGCAACAGCGCGTTGCCCTCGCCCGCGCCTTGGCACCGGAACCGCAACTGCTGCTGCTCGACGAGCCGTTCTCCAACCTCGACGGCGAGTTGCGCCGCAAGCTCAGCCACGAAGTGCGCGACATCCTCAAGGCGCGTGGCACCAGTGCGATTCTGGTGACCCACGACCAGGAAGAAGCCTTCGCCGTGAGTGATCACGTTGGCGTCTTCAAGGAGGGTCGACTGGAACAGTGGGACACGCCCTACAACCTCTATCACGAACCGGCGACGCCGTTTGTGGCCAGTTTCATCGGTCAGGGTTACTTCATTCGAGGCCAACTGAACACTCCGGAATCGGTGCAGACCGAACTGGGTGAACTGCGCGGTAATCGTGCTTATACATGGCCGATTGGTGGTGCGGTGGATGTGCTGTTGCGTCCTGACGACATCGTTTATGCGCCGGACAGTCCGCTGAAGGCACGGATTATTGGCAAAACATTCCTCGGCGCCTCGACGCTCTATCGCCTGCAATTGCCGACGGGCTCGCAACTGGAATCGATTTTCCCGAGCCATGCTGATCATCAGGTTGGCGCAGAGGTCGGAATTCGTGTTGCCGCTGAACATCTGGTGTTGTTCCAGGCGAGTGGCAGCACAGCAGCGCAAATACCAGCAGTGGAAAACGGCGTGCGCCGATTCAGCACCGCTTATTAAGATCAAAAGATCGCAGCCTTCGGCAGCTCCTACATTGATCCCTGTAGGAGCTGCCGAAGGCTGCGATCTTTTAGCTTTTAAGCGAGCAACAACTTACCGCTCGCAACGAGCGTCGCATTGCCACCGATCTTCACCCGCTCACCCTCCAGCCGACAGAACAACTCCCCGCCCCGCGCCGAACGTTGGCACGCGGTCAGACTGGATTTACCCAGACGCTTCGACCAATACGGAATCAGACTGCAATGAGTCGAACCGGTCACTGGATCTTCATTGATGCCGATGGCCGGCGCGAAGTAGCGCGAGACAAAATCATGATGATTGCCGCGAGCTGTGACGATAGCGCCCAGCCATGGCAGTTTGGCCAGTGCGACCATATCCGGCTTGCAATCGAGCACGGCCTGCTCCGATTCCAGCACTACAAACAACTCATTTGACCCGAGCACATCCACTGCTTCGACGCCCAGCGCCCGCTCGACATCCAGCGTCACACCGATTTCCGACGGCACAATCGACGGGAAGTCCAACCACAAGCGGCCACCTTCGCGACTGACACTCAGCGGTCCGGACTTGCAAACGAAGTCCAGACGTTCGGCAGTTTCCTTGTAGATCTCGAACAGGACATAGGCACTGGCCAGCGTCGCGTGCCCACACAACGGCACTTCTGTAGTCGGGGTGAACCAGCGGATGTGCCAGGCCTGACCTTCACGCACCAGAAATGCGGTTTCCGCCAGATTGTGCTCGGCGGCGATCTTCTGCATCAACTCATCCGCCAGCCATGCGTCGAGTCGATAGACCATCGCCGGATTGCCACTGAACGGCCGATCACTGAATGCGTCGACCTGATAAAACTCGAGCTGCATAACCTTCTCCCTAAGTTCGTCGGCAGAGCATGCAGCGCGGGTCGGATCAGCGCCAGTGACAGAACCGGCCAATTTTCTTCATACAGCGCAGGCCGATCTCAGGTTCGACCAATCTCGGCGAATTTTGCCTGGGTATGTTCGGCCAAGACCATTGGCGCCAGCTCAACCTCTAGCCCGCGCCGACCGGCGCTGACATAAATAGTCGCAAAACCCTGGGCTGAACTATCGATAAAAGTGCGCAGGCGCTTCTTCTGACCCAACGGGCTTATGCCTCCCAACAGGTAACCGGTGGAACGCTGCGCGGCTGCCGGATCAGCCATCTCGACTTTCTTCACGCCGGCGGCATGCGCCAGACCTTTGAGGTCGAGCGTTCCGACGACCGGCACGACAGCCACTAACAATTCACCTTTTTCACTCGCCGCCAGCAGCGTCTTGAACACCTGAGCAGGCTCAAGCGCCAGTTTTTCTGCGGCCTCCAGCCCATAGGACGCGGCCTTCGGATCATGTTCGTAACTGTGCACGCGATGTTCGGCACGAACTTTTTTCAACAAGTCCAACGCAGGGGTCATGGCAGCTCCAGGCTCGGCAGTGGCAGAAAAAACCTGTGGCGGATTTTAGGCCATCGCACCACAAAAGGCTCTATTCCAAGCCACGTTTCCCGTGGGCTGCAGGCTTTTGAGCACGCGGATCACAAACGATCATTCACATAACGAATAGTTTAATTGTGACCGACAGTTCACTTTCGACCTTTGACAGGTTTGTTTCTTGTCTATATTTTTTCGAATCTGAATAATGTAAGAATTGTCGACATCGCAGCACTCAGCAGTAAACCGGGAACAGGATGGGGATCCTGCCCCGGGGAAAATCGCGCATTGCCCTGTTGGCAATGCGCCAGACAACAACAAAAATCGAGGTTTTCAATGACAACTGCTTTACAGCAACCTTCGCTCTCGGGCCAATGCATGGCCGAGTTTCTGGGGACTGCACTCCTGATCTTTTTCGGTACCGGTTGTGTCGCCGCGCTCAAAGTCGCGGGCGCCAGCTTCGGCCTGTGGGAAATCAGCATCATCTGGGGCGTCGGCGTGAGCATGGCGATCTACCTCACCGCAGGGGTTTCCGGTGCGCACCTCAATCCTGCTGTGAGCATTGCGCTGACAATCTTTGCTGACTTCGAAAAGCGCAAACTGCCGTTCTATATCGTCTCGCAGATTGCCGGCGCCTTCTGTGGTGCGCTGCTGGTCTACACGCTGTACAGCAATCTTTTCTTCGATTACGAACAAACTCACCAAATGGTTCGTGGCTCGGCTGCCAGCCTTGAGTTGGCGTCGGTGTTCTCCACTTTCCCGAACCCTGTGCTGTCTACCGCTCAGGCATTCCTGGTCGAGATGATCATCACTGCCATCCTGATGGGCGTGATCATGGCCCTGACCGATGACAACAACGGTCTGCCAAAAGGCCCGATGGCGCCGCTGCTGATCGGCCTGTTGATCGCGGTGATCGGCAGCTCGATGGGTCCGCTGACCGGTTTTGCGATGAACCCGGCACGAGACTTCGGTCCAAAACTGATGACTTTCTTCGCTGGCTGGGGTGAAATTTCCTTCACCGGCGCCCGTGAAATCCCGTACTTCCTGATTCCGATTTTTGCACCGATTGTCGGTGCCTGCCTCGGCGCTGCCGGGTATCGCGGGCTCATCGCCCGTCACCTGACCGGCGCCACACCTGCTACAAAGGATGCAGAACCGGCCATTGAAGGCAAACCAAGAACTTCTTGAAACAGTCGGCGCAGGCTCCTGCCCTATAGAGCCTGCGCCCCGGCCCACTCTCCCTTATTTCGTCCAAGGCAATCGACATGACCGACATTCAGAATAAGAACTACATCATTGCCCTCGATCAGGGTACGACCAGCTCCCGCGCGATCATTTTCGACCGCGACGCGAACGTGGTCTGCACCGCGCAGCGCGAATTCGCCCAGCATTACCCGCAGGCCGGTTGGGTTGAACACGACCCGATGGAAATCTTCGCCACCCAGAGCGCGGTGATGGTTGAAGCACTGGCCCAGGCCGGCCTGCATCACGATCAAGTGGCCGCCATCGGCATCACCAACCAGCGTGAAACCACCGTGGTCTGGGACAAGACCACCGGTCGCCCGGTCTACAACGCGATCGTCTGGCAGTGCCGCCGCAGCACCGAGATCTGCCAACAGCTCAAGCGTGACGGCCACGAAGACTATATCCGTGACACCACGGGCCTGGTCACCGACCCGTACTTCTCCGGCACCAAACTGAAGTGGATCCTCGACAACGTCGAAGGCAGCCGCGAGCGTGCGCGCAACGGCGAACTGCTGTTCGGCACCATCGATAGCTGGCTGATCTGGAAATTCACCGGCGGCAAAGTCCACGTCACCGACTACACCAACGCCTCGCGCACCATGCTCTTCAACATCCACTCGCTTGAGTGGGATTCGAAGATGCTGGAGATCCTCGACATCCCGCGCGAGATGCTCCCGGAAGTGAAAGCGTCTTCGGAAATTTACGGTCGCACCAAGAGCGGCATCGCCATCGGCGGTATCGCTGGTGACCAGCAAGCGGCACTGTTCGGCCAGATGTGCGTCGAGCCGGGCCAGGCAAAAAACACCTACGGCACTGGTTGCTTCCTGCTCATGAACACCGGCGACAAAGCGGTGAAATCCAAGCACGGCATGCTCACCACCATCGCTTGCGGCCCGCGCGGCGAAGTCGCCTATGCGCTGGAAGGTGCAGTGTTCAACGGCGGTTCGACCGTGCAGTGGCTGCGTGATGAACTGAAGATCATCAACGACGCCCACGACACCGAATACTTCGCCAGCAAGGTCAAGGACAGCAACGGCGTGTACCTGGTGCCGGCCTTCACGGGTCTGGGCGCTCCGTACTGGGACCCGTATGCCCGTGGCGCGCTGTTCGGCCTGACTCGCGGCGTGCGCGTGGATCACATCATCCGCGCCGCGCTGGAATCGATCGCCTATCAGACCCGCGACGTCCTCGACGCCATGCAACAGGACTCCGGCGAACGCCTGAAGGCTCTGCGCGTGGACGGCGGCGCAGTGGCGAACAACTTCCTGATGCAGTTCCAGGCGGACATCCTCGGCACTCAGGTCGAGCGCCCGCAAATGCGTGAAACCACGGCACTGGGCGCGGCTTACCTGGCCGGCCTGGCGTGCGGCTTCTGGGGCAGCCTGGAAGAACTGCGCGGCAAAGCGGTGATCGAGCGCGAATTCGAGCCGAGCCTGGACGAAGTCGAGAAAGAGAAGCTGTATAAAGGCTGGAAAAAAGCCGTCAGCCGTACCCGTGACTGGGCGCGTGAAGACGCTGAATAAGCCAGTCTGAGGACTGACTAAGGCTGGAAACTGGTCGGGAGCGGATTCCTGCGGCATCATGGGCAAATTTTGCACGGCAGCCCAAAGGAAGCCCCATGAATCTGCCTCCCCGTCAGCAGCAAATCCTCGAGCTGGTCCGCGAACGCGGCTATGTGAGCATCGAGGAAATGGCCACGCTGTTCGTTGTTACCCCGCAAACCATCCGCCGCGACATCAATCAGCTCGCGGAAGCCAATCTGCTGCGTCGCTACCATGGCGGTGCGGCCTATGATTCCAGCGTCGAAAACACTGCCTATGCGATGCGCGCCGATCAGATGCGCGATGAAAAGCAACGCATCGGTGAAGCCATCGCCGCGCAGATCCCCGATCATGCCTCGCTGTTCATCAATATCGGCACCACCACCGAATCGATTGCCCGCGCCCTGCTCAATCACAACCATCTGAAGATCATCACCAACAACCTGCACGTGGCATCGATGCTCAGTGCCAAGGATGATTTCGATGTGCTGCTGACCGGCGGCAACGTGCGCCGCGATGGCGGTGTTGTGGGTCAGGCGAGTGTGGATTTCATCAACCAGTTCAAGGTTGATTTCGCCTTGGTTGGCATCAGTGGTATCGACGAGGACGGCAGCCTGCTCGACTTCGATTATCAGGAAGTGCGGGTCTCCCAGGCGATCATTGCCAATGCACGGCAGGTGATTCTGGCGGCGGACTCGAGCAAGTTCGGACGTAACGCGATGATTCGCCTTGGGCCGATCAGCCTGATTGATTGTCTGGTCACCGATCAGCAGCCGGTGCCCGCGTTGGCGCAGTTGTTGAGTCAGCACAAGATTCGTTTAGAAGTCGTTTAACCCCCTCAGCATTCCCATGTGGCGAGGGGATCTATCCCCGAGGGGCTGCGAAGCGGCCCCCTCAGCATTTCAAAGTGGAACCTCGTTTGATGGTTTTGGGACTGCTTCGCAGTCCATCGGGGATAAATCCCCTCACCACAACCACTCTTCTTCGCCTATTAATGTTCGAAAATTTTCCTTTCCCTGCCCTTCGATGAGTTTTTTCAATCGAAGTCGACTGGCTGTGCGCGTGTTTATGGGCTACCATTTTCGCAAATGAACATTAATGTTCGATTTCCAATACATAAAATCAAAAGAGCCCGAGGCCAGCCGATGTCCACATCTACCTTGCGTACGCCCCCTATCTCCGAGATCTACGACCTCGCCGTCATCGGCGGCGGGATCAATGGGGTGGGGATCGCAGCGGATGCCGCCGGTCGCGGTCTATCGGTGTTCCTTTGCGAAAAAGATGACCTCGCCAGCCACACCTCGTCGGCCAGCAGCAAGTTGATCCACGGTGGCCTGCGCTACCTCGAACATTACGAGTTCCGTCTGGTACGCGAAGCACTGGCCGAGCGCGAAGTGCTGCTGACCAAGGCGCCGCACATCGTCAAGCCGATGCGCTTTGTGTTGCCGCACCGTCCGCACCTGCGTCCGGCGTGGATGATCCGTGCCGGTCTGTTCCTGTATGACAACCTCGGCAAACGCGAAAAGCTGCCAGGTTCGAAAAGCCTGAAGTTCGGCGCCGACAGCGCGTTGAAAAGCGAAATCAAGAACGGCTTCGAATATTCCGACTGCTGGGTCGATGATGCCCGCCTCGTTGTATTGAACGCCATGGCAGCCCGTGAAAAAGGCGCCCACGTCCACACCCAGACCCGTTGCGTCAGCGCCCGCCGCGCCAAGGGCCTGTGGCACCTGAACCTGGAACGCGCCGACGGCAGCCTGTTTTCGATTACCGCCAAAGCGCTGGTGAACGCCGCCGGTCCGTGGGTGGCCAAGTTCATTCGTGATGACCTGAAGATGGAATCGCCGTATGGCATCCGTCTGATTCAGGGCAGCCACATCATCGTGCCGAAACTGTACGAAGGTGAAAACGCGCACATTCTGCAAAACGAAGACCAGCGCATCGTCTTCACCATTCCATACCTGAACCACTTCACCCTGATCGGTACTACCGACCGTGAGTACACCGGCGATCCGGCCAAAGTGGCGATCACCGAGGGCGAAACCGATTACTTGCTGAAAGTAGTCAACGCCCACTTCAAGAAGCAGATTAGCCGCGACGACATCCAGCACAGCTATTCCGGCGTACGTCCGCTGTGCAACGACGAATCCGACAATCCGTCGGCCGTGACTCGCGATTACACCCTGGCACTGTCTGGCGGTACCGAAGAAGCGCCGTTGCTGTCGGTGTTCGGCGGCAAGCTGACTACCTATCGCAAACTCGCCGAATCGGCGATGGCGCAACTGATGCCGTTCTTCACCCAGATGCGCCCGAGCTGGACGGCCACCGCCACCCTGCCCGGCGGCGAAGACATGACCACCCCGCAGGCGCTGAGCGCGCTGATCCGCGACAAGTTCGACTTCGTACCGACCGAGATCGCTCGCCGCTGGTCCACCACCTACGGCAGCCGCACCTGGCGCATGCTCGAAGGTGTCGAGACCCTCGCCGATATGGGTGAACACATTGGTGGCGGGCTTTACACCCGTGAAGTCGATTACCTGTGCAGCGAAGAATGGGCGACAACCGCGCATGACATTCTGTGGCGCCGCAGCAAGCTGGGGTTGTTCACCACGCCGGCAGAGCAGGAAAAACTGGCGGCATATCTGGGCAAGGTCGAGCAGAATCGAAAGATTGAAGCGGCCTGATCTGAGCAGCGCTTGAACGAAAGCCCCTGAATTGTGAGATTCAGGGGCTTTTTTGTTGGACAGCCAGAACCAGCCCCCTCCCGGCCCTCTCCCCATTCGGTTTTCCGAACGCGACCTGACGGTCGATTCGGTTAACCGGATCAGTTTGATCTTAAAAAACCATCACAAAACTTTAATAACGTTATAAATCATATAGTTAATGACAGGCTGGTGGTCTGGCACGACTCATGCTCTACACTCTCTCGACGAATGCCTGTTGCGCCAACACTTCAGGAGCCGTCAGGCATTCGAAGCACAAAAGGGCCGACAAACTGGCTCCATAAAAAAAACAATGTCGAGGAAAATTTGATGCGCATCGTTCCCCATATCCTGGGCGCAGCCATTGCTGCCGCTCTGATCAGCACGCCAGTTTTCGCCGCCGAACTCACCGGCACCCTGAAGAAGATCAAAGAGTCCGGTGTGATCACCCTGGGCCACCGCGACGCCTCCATCCCGTTTTCCTACATCGCGGATGCTTCCGGCAAGCCGGTCGGCTACTCCCACGACATCCAGCTGGCCATCGTCGAAGCGATCAAGAAAGACCTCGACCTGCCAAACCTGCAAGTCAAATACAACCTGGTGACTTCGCAAACCCGTATCCCGCTGGTGCAGAACGGCACCGTGGACGTCGAGTGCGGCTCCACCACCAACAACGTCGAGCGTCAGCAGCAAGTTGACTTCTCCGTCGGCATCTTCGAAATCGGTACCCGTCTGCTGTCCAAGGTCGACTCGAAGTACAAGGATTTCGACGATCTGAAAGGCAAGAACGTCGTGACCACCGCCGGCACCACGTCCGAGCGCATCCTCAAGGCGATGAACGCCGACAAGCAGATGGGCATGAACGTCATCTCCGCCAAAGACCATGGCGAATCCTTCCAGATGCTGGAATCGGGTCGTGCCGTCGCGTTCATGATGGACGACGCCCTGCTGGCCGGCGAAGCCGCCAAGGCCAAGAAAGCCACCGACTGGGCCGTGACCGGCACTCCACAGTCGTACGAAATCTACGGCTGCATGATGCGCAAAGGTGACGAGCCGTTCAAAAAGGCTGTGGATGACGCTATCAAGGCGACCTACGCATCGGGCGCGATCAACAAGATCTACGAGAAGTGGTTCATGGCGCCGATCCCGCCAAAAGGCCTGAATCTGAACTTCCCGATGAGCGATGAGCTCAAGGCCCTGATCGCCAATCCGACCGACAAAGCGGCTGACGACAAGAAATCCTGATTTCTGACTAACCTTATCTCCTGAAGGGGCGCGGCCCTTTCAGGAGTTTGTCACTCCCTGCTGGCATTTTTTGGAAACACTCGAACCGGTGGCTATCGAGCCGATCGCGTGTGCCTGATCTTCACGATCAGGGAGGGAACGGAGTTCCCCAAGCGGGCACTTGTACATCGATCGAATCGAGGGGAGACCCTAATGAATTACAACTGGGACTGGAGCGTGTTCTTCAAGTCCACCGGCGTGGGCAGCGAGACTTATCTCGACTGGTTCATTTCCGGATTGGGCTGGACCATCGCCATCGCCATCGTGGCCTGGATCATCGCCCTGCTGCTGGGCTCGATACTGGGTGTCATGCGCACCGTGCCGAACCGCATCGTGTCGGGCATTGCGACCTGCTACGTCGAACTCTTCCGTAACGTGCCGCTGCTGGTTCAGCTGTTCATCTGGTACTTCCTGGTGCCCGACCTGCTGCCGGCGGATCTGCAGGAGTGGTACAAGCAGGACCTCAACCCGACCACCTCGGCCTACCTGAGTGTTGTCGTGTGCCTGGGCCTGTTCACCGCCGCGCGTGTTTGCGAACAAGTGCGCACCGGTATTCAGGCGCTGCCTCGCGGCCAGGAATCTGCCGCCCGCGCCATGGGTTTCAAGCTGCCGCAGATCTACTGGAACGTGCTGCTGCCCCAAGCCTACCGGATCATCATTCCGCCGCTTACCTCGGAATTTTTGAACGTGTTCAAGAACTCCTCCGTGGCCTCGCTGATCGGTTTGATGGAGCTGCTCGCGCAGACCAAACAGACCGCTGAGTTCTCGGCCAACCTGTTCGAAGCGTTCACCTTGGCGACCCTGATCTATTTCACCCTGAACATGAGCCTCATGCTGTTGATGCGCGTGGTCGAGAAGAAAGTGGCCGTGCCCGGCCTGATCTCCGTGGGGGGTAAATAATGGAATTCGATTTCAGTGGCATCGTCCCGGCCATTCCCGGTTTGTGGAACGGCATGGTGATGACCCTCAAGCTGATGGCCATGGGCGTGGTCGGCGGGATCATTCTCGGCACCATTCTGGCGCTGTGTCGTCTGTCGCATAACAAACTGCTGTCGAACGTTGCCGGTGCGTACGTCAACTATTTCCGTTCGATTCCGCTGCTGCTGGTGATCACCTGGTTCTACCTGGCGGTGCCGTTCGTGCTGCGCTGGATCACCGGCGAAGACACCCCGATTGGTGCGTTCACCTCGTGCATCGTGGCGTTCATGATGTTCGAAGCCGCGTACTTCTGCGAAATCGTCCGGGCCGGTGTGCAGTCGATTCCCAAAGGCCAGATGGGCGCAGCGCAAGCGCTGGGCATGAGCTACGGGCAGATGATGCGTCTGATCATCCTGCCGCAAGCCTTTCGCAAGATGACCCCGCTGCTGCTGCAGCAGAGCATCATTTTGTTCCAGGACACCTCGCTGGTTTACACCGTGGGCCTGGTGGACTTCCTCAACGCCTCCCGCGCCAGCGGCGACATCATTGGTCGTTCCAATGAGTTCCTGATTTTCGCCGGTGTCGTGTACTTCATCATCAGCTTTGCCGCCTCGCTGCTGGTCAAGCGTCTGCAAAAAAGGTTCGCCGTATGATCTCTATCAAAAACATCAACAAGTGGTATGGGGACTTCCAGGTGCTGACTGATTGCAGCACCGAGGTCAAAAAAGGCGAAGTGATCGTGGTCTGCGGCCCGTCGGGTTCCGGCAAATCGACCCTGATCAAATGCGTCAACGCGCTGGAGCCGTTCCAGAAAGGCGACGTCGTCGTGGACGGCACTTCGATTGCCGACCCGAAGACCAACCTGCCGAAACTGCGTTCGCGCGTGGGCATGGTGTTCCAGCATTTCGAACTGTTCCCGCACCTGACCATCACCGAAAACCTGACCATCGCGCAGATCAAGGTGTTGGGCCGCAGCAAGGAAGAGGCGACCAAAAAAGGTCTGCAACTGCTTGAGCGCGTCGGCTTGTCGGCCCACGCCCACAAGCACCCGGGGCAATTGTCCGGCGGTCAGCAACAGCGTGTGGCGATTGCCCGTGCGCTGGCGATGGACCCGATCGTCATGCTGTTCGACGAACCGACCTCGGCGCTCGACCCGGAAATGGTCAACGAAGTGCTCGACGTGATGGTGCAACTGGCCCACGAAGGGATGACCATGATGTGCGTGACCCACGAAATGGGCTTCGCTCGCAAAGTGGCTGATCGGGTGATCTTCATGGACGCCGGCAAGATCATCGAAGACTGCCCGAAAGAGGAGTTCTTCGGCGACATCAACGCCCGCTCCGAACGCGCACAGCATTTCCTCGAGAAGATTCTGCAGCACTAAAAGCAACAACCCGCTCCCCGACTATGGGGAGCGGGCTGCCTGACAATGAGATCCCCTGTGGTGAGGGGATTTATCCCCGATTGGGCTGCGAAGCGGCCCCAGCACTTCAAAGTCAAACAGCGTGCATAGGTTTGACGACTGCTGCGCAGCCGATCGGGGATAAATCCCCTCGCCACAGAGTTCACCTCCAAACCAGCGGTGATTCACAAACAAGTGTTGTGGTTGACCCAAGGCAACTGTGATGAAATGCGACCCCACTCTCTATCGCGCAGCGCCGCCATCACTTGCCGTGAAACCCCGTCTGATTCGTCATCTGTTCCTGCCGCCGCTGGTCATCGCCCTGATGATCGGCCTGGGCTTTATCGGCTTCTGGACCAGTGAGCATTTTGGTATTCGCAGCCTCGGCGAGAACGGCCAGCGCCAACTGGAACTGCACGCCCGTGCGGTCGAGAGCGAGATCAGCAAATACACCTACCTGCCCAGCCTGCTGGAACTGGAAACCAGTGTCCCGCAATTGCTGGCCGACCCGACCCCGGAACACCGGCAAACGGTCAATGCTTACCTTGAAGGCCTGAACCGGCGCAGCCGCAGTCGGGCTATCTACGTGATGGACACCACCGGCCGCGTCATGGCCACCAGCAACTGGCGCGATGTCGACAGTTACCTGGGTGAAGACCTGTCCTTCCGCGCCTACTTTCAGAAAGCCATACGGGGCGAACCCGGCCGCTTCTACGGGATCGGCAGCACCAACGGCGAACCCGGTTACTACCTGGCCCACGGCCTTGAAGAACACGGCAAGATCGTCGGCGTCGCCGTGGTCAAGGTGCGTCTGGAAGCCATGGAAGAACGCTGGCAACGGGCGCGCCTCGAAGCGTTTGTCAGTGACGAAAACGGCATCATCATTCTCTCCAGCGATCCGGCGCGGCGTTTGAAGTCGGTGGTTCCGCTGAGCGACGAGACCAAGGAAAAACTCGCCCGCAGTCTGCAGTACTACTGGTTCCCGCTTAATGAACTGCAACCGCTGGCAAGGGAGACATTGTCCGAAGGTGTGGAGAAACTCACCTTCCCGGCCAACAGCGAAGTCGATTCCGATGAAGACGACATCAGCTATCTGGCGCAGACCCGTCCCTTGAGCGACACACCGTGGAATTTCACCCTGCTCACGTCATTGCAGGATTTGCGGCGCGAAGCAATCAATCAGGGCATCCTGGTGGCCGTGGCGTTTGCTCTGGTGGCCTTCCTGCTGATCGCCTGGAACGAGCGACGCAAGGTCATCGCCACCCGCCTCGCCGCCCGCGAAGCCTTGCAGGAAGCCAACAATCAACTGGAGCGTCGGATTACCGAACGCACCGCCGACCTGCGCGCCAGCAACGATCGATTGAAGAGCCAGATCCGCGAGCGGCGTCAGGCCGAAGAGACGTTGCGCCGCGCCCAGGATGAACTGGTCCAGGCTGGCAAACTCGCCGCCATCGGCCAGATGTCCACCAGCATCGCCCACGAATTGAACCAGCCACTGGCAGCCATGCGCACGCTGTCGGGTAATACCGTGCGCTTTCTGGAGCGCGGTCAGCTGGATGTTGCCAGCACCAATCTCAAGACCATCAACGACCTGATCGACCGCATGGGCCGGATCACCGCCAGCCTGCGTTCGTTTGCCCGGCGCGGTGACAACCACGGCCAGGCCAGCCTCGGCAAAGCCGTCGATGCCGCGCTGCAATTGCTCGGCGCACGCCTGGAGAGTTCGGCGCTGCAACTGCACCGGCAATTCATGGATGTGCAATTGCATATCGACCAGACTCGCCTCGAACAGATTCTGGTCAACCTGATCGGCAACGCGCTCGACGCCATGCAGGCGCAACCGCTGCCGGAACTGTGGCTGGAAGGTGAAGAGTTCAACGGCAAATATCGCCTGCGGGTGCGCGACAACGGCCACGGCATCGACATTGAAGCACGCAAGCATCTGTTCGAACCGTTCTTCACCACCAAACCGGGTGAGCAAGGCCTGGGCCTGGGCCTGACCCTTTCCGCCAGCCTCGCCGCCGCCACGGGCGGGCATCTGGGTGTCGAACACCCGGCCAGCGGCGGCACCACCTTCGTCCTCAGTTTACCGTTGGTAAGCCCTACTCCTGCCGAGCCAATATGAACCACGACCTTAGTGTGCTGATCGTCGAAGACGACCCCCATGTGTTGCTCGGCTGCCAGCAAGCGCTGACGCTGGAAGACATTCCCTGCGTCGGCGTCGGCAGTGCCGAAGAAGCGCTGGAACGTGTCGGCGACAACTTTGCCGGGATCGTCATCAGCGACATTCGCTTGCCGGGCATCGATGGCCTGGAACTGCTGACCCGGCTCAAGCAACGCGACCGCAGTTTGCCGGTGGTGCTGATCACTGGCCACGGCGACATCTCCATGGCGGTCGGCGCGATGCAAAAAGGCGCCTACGACTTCATGGAGAAACCGTTCTCCCCCGAGCGTCTGGTGGATGTCGCGCGGCGTGCGCTGGAGCAACGCAGCCTCGCCCGCGAGGTTTCATCGCTGCGCCGGCAACTGGCCGAGCGTGATTCTCTTGAAGGACGCATCATCGGTCGCTCGCCGGCCATGCAGAACCTGCGCGAGCTGATCGCCAACGTCGCCGACACCTCGGCCAACGTGCTGATCGAAGGCGAAACCGGCACCGGCAAAGAACTGGTCGCCCGCTGCCTGCACGATTTCAGCCGCCGTCACAGCAAGCAGTTCGTCGCGCTGAACTGCGGTGGCCTGCCGGAAAACCTTTTTGAAAGCGAAATCTTCGGCCATGAAGCCAACGCTTTTACCGGCGCCGGCAAACGCCGGATCGGCAAGATCGAACACGCCGACGGCGGTACGCTGTTCCTCGATGAAGTGGAAAGCATGCCGCTGCCGTTGCAGATCAAACTGCTGCGCGTATTGCAGGAACGCACCCTTGAACGCCTCGGTTCGAACCAGAGTGTGGCGGTGGATTGCCGGGTGATTGCGGCGACGAAATCCGACCTCGACGAATCGAGCAAGGCTGGCGAGTTTCGCAGCGACTTGTACTACCGACTTAACGTGGTGACTCTGGAGTTGCCACCGCTGCGCGAACGCCGCGAAGACATCCTGCAACTGTTCGAACACTTCACTCAGCAATCAGCCCTGCGCTTCGACCGCGCGTTGCCGGAGCTGGACAACCAGACCCTGTCGAACCTGATGAGCCACGACTGGCCGGGCAACGTGCGTGAACTGCGCAACGTCGCCGAGCGTTTCGCCCTGGGTCTGCCGGCCTTCAAGAAATCCGGCGCCGGCAGCGCTGGCCAGGGCCTGGCGTTTGCCGAAGCAGTGGAAGCCTTCGAGCGCAATTTGCTCAGCGATGCCCTGCAACGCAGCGGCGGCAACCTGACACAGGCGAGCCTGGAACTGGGCATGGCCAAGACCACGCTGTTCGACAAAGTGAAAAAATACGGGCTGAGCCACTGATGGATCTACTACTGAAAGCCGCACTCGGCGCCGCCGTGGTCGTGATTCTCGCGGCACTGGCCAAGACCAAGAACTATTACATCGCAGGCCTGGTGCCGCTGTTTCCGACCTTTGCCTTGATCGCGCATTACATCGTCGGCAAGGGGCGTTCGATTGATGACCTGAAGACCACCATCGTGTTCGGCATGTGGTCGATCATTCCGTACTTTGTGTACCTGGCAACGTTGTATGTGATGGTCGACCGGATGCGGCTGGAGGCTTCGCTCGCCGTGGCGGCGGTGGCGTGGTTGATGGCGGCGACGGTGCTTGTCACGGTGTGGGTGCGTATCCATGCATGACCTACGCACAATCCACTTCAAACCGGTGAAAATCAATTTTTGCAGGGCTCAACATCGTTGATCGAACGCTTCACCGTTAATACGCCATCACAATTAAAGTAACCTCTCGCAGTATTGATGTGCACTGTCAGGTTTTCATAGATCACAGAAGTCCTTACATGAATGGATGAAGCGTCGCCCTTTGATTCCGTCGAAAACTCATCGTTTGGTGAAGTGTTCACTCTCGGGCACGTAATACTTGTAAACGTACATTCATTGTTAGGACCATCGATGATGGCAGATGAGATACAGCTATGGTTTGCGCTATTTTCTTTCCAGGCTGTCATACAAGGTGTATCGGGTTTTGGTTTTCGACTTTTCGCCCACTCCGCGACTTTTGCCTCTTCCTCAGCGCTCTCTTTGTCGATAGCGTCAAGAGCGTCATCATATTGATCTGCCTTAACAAACTCGGCATCAAGAGAAAGCATGGCAAAAAATGTGGCTACAACAAGACCTTTGCGTAGACGTATCATTTTCTATTCTCCCTATAGTTATCCCGCTTCGCGAGACCATTAGCCGAGAATATTTTATATGATGCCAATTACGCCACTGTCAGAAATTACAGTCGGACATACCGATTCAGAATAGCGAAGAAACTTCTTACTTCATTTTATCTAATAGTTTCAAACCACGCAGCAAACTACCAAGGGGTTAACTTTTCCCGGTGTTTTCAATGCATCATTATTACAAAAGGCCTGTTCCCACCACCGGTTCAATCTGCGCCCAATGCGAAGTGTCTTCACGATGCGCCTGCAAATACGGCAACACCGCCGCCAGCAACGGCGCTTTGAATGCCTCTTGAAAACGATGCGCCAACCCCGGAATCAGCTTCAACTGACTGCCGCGAATGTGCGCCGCCAAATGCACGCCATGCATCACCGGCAGCAACGGATCGGCCGTGCCGTGCACCACCAGCGTCGGCACGCGCAACTGGTTGAGCAGCGCCACCCGGCTCCGCTCGGCCAGAATTGCCATGATCTGCCGCTTCACGCCTTCAGGATTGAACGCCCGGTCGTAGGACGCCGCCGCTTGTTGCAACAACGCCTGCCGATCATCGGTGACCGTCGGACTGCCCAGCGCCGCCAGCAAATCAGCCTGCTGCTCCAGCGCCACTTCACGGTTCGGCGCGCCACGCCGCGACAACAGTTGCACCAGCGCCGCACTCGGCGCCGGCAACCCTTCGGCCCCGGAGCTGGTCATGATCAGCGTCAGGCTCTCGACCCGTTGCGGCGCCATGGCCGCCATGTGCTGGGCGATCATGCCGCCCATGCTCGCGCCCAGCACATGGAATTGCTCGACATGCAGCGCGTCCATCAAGCCCAGCGCGTCGTCGGCCATGTCGGTCAGGCTGTACGGTGCCGACACCGGCAGACCGAGTTTGTAGCGCAACACTTCAAACGTCAGGTTGGCCTCCAGCGGGGCCTGACGCCAGGTCGACAAGCCGACATCGCGGTTGTCATAGCGAATGACCCGAAAGCCCTGCTGACACAGCGCCACCACCACTTCATCCGGCCAGTGGATCAACTGCCCGCCCAGCCCCATCACCAGCAACAGTGCCGGATCCGATGCGCGTCCGATGCTTTGGTAGGCGATGCTCACCTGCGCCAGATCGGCCCGCTCGGTCGGCACGTTCACATCGCAACGCGCGGCGGCAAACGACGATGAGCCGAACAAAAGCGCGGCCAAAACGGCCGCGATTGATAAAAAAACCTTGTGCATGAAAAACACCGAAACGCAGAACCCCAGTAGAGCGCGAGTCTGATGAAGTTTGTACAAGCGCGCTGCCACAGTTCGATGACAGTTTGATGAAGAGTGCCGAGTGGTCATTGCGCGATAACTATGTACCGCCATGGAGATCGACGATTTGCTTTGAATGACGGCTACAGGAAGCGGATCCGCCGTTTCGTTACGCGAGCCATAGTTGCCATGCCCGACAGTTTTATTTCCGCGCTCTCAGATCCCGGTCCGGCGCAAACACCGTCCGTTGCCCATTTACCCAAAAACCCTGACGCCGCAGTGGCGCTGAGTGCTTCGAACCGCTGGCGCTACAGCAGCCAGGCGCTGCGTGAACTGTTCGCCGGTGTGCCGACCACGCGTAAAACGCTGACTCGATTGCTTGAGTAGGAACTGGATCTGGGCGAGCCCGATATCGGTTTTCGCTTTGCGGCCACCCCGCAAAGCCCCGAACATTTCATACCGATCGTGCAGGCCTGTGCCTTTGGCTTTCAGCATCCGCTGCCTGCGAACACACTTGACCGGCAATGCCGCGTGACGGGTTTGCCCGCCACCCATGCGCTGTTCGCCCTCACGCCGCGGCAATTGCTTGAACGGCTCAAGGCCCTGGATCTGGAGAAGGCACTGGACCGGGACTGGGATCAATACTGGGATGCGCGCGCGCCCGGCGCTTCGGTATCCCGTCGCGAACGCGCCGATCAACAGTATCGCCAGCATTTCGAAGCGACCGTACTGACCGCCGTCGCCCAGCATCGCGTGACGCCCGAACAGCGTCTATCGCTGTTAGCGTTGATGGACGCGACCACTCACGATGCAACAGTCACCTGCGAGCAGATTTCGCTGGTGTTAAGCAATGGCAGCAAAGTGAAGTGCCCCACGGCCTGGGTCATCGGCTTTGGCGCCCGGCAGCAACCCGTGCATTGGTTGTACCTGCCGTTGCGCCCCGAAGCATTAAAAGGCTTTGACCAGCGCAGCGAACTCGAGGCCTGGCTGGGCGCTCAGTCGCTGATTCCCAGTGGCTTGCCACAAACCGGTCTGAGGTTTGAATACACCCACAGAGAGTTGCCATTGACCACTGGCATGAGCGACCTGCTGACGCACTTTCGCCAGGCCCGGATCGACGCCCTGCGCAACGGTAGCCTCGGCAAGCCCGGGTTTGCCGAACATGGCAGCAAAGCCCTCGACTTCTCTGACCAGACAGACCGTCAACGGCAGACCGCTGCCGTGTTCGGTTCTCCCCCCGTGTTTGAATCCGTCAGTGTCGAGGACGATGAACCGTCGCTGTTCGGCAGTCTCTATGCCGACATTCCTCTGGCCCTGCGTCAGGCCGCTCTCAAGCGCCAGCGTGATGCCCTGGAAGCCCGGTTGGGTACGTCGAGCGACAACGCCGCCCTGCAACCGATCAAGGATTTGCAACAAACATTGGAAACCGCCGAGCAAGCCGCCGACAACGCCGCGACTGCGCTGTTGGGCCGCTCGCAGCCTTTCGACCTGCTTACCCTCAATCGTGAGTTCACCGCTCTGCATCAGGCACACAAGGCCGGTTTGCTAGCCGAAACCGACTTGCAAAAGTTGCTTGAACAGATCAGCAGCGAAGAACACCAACTGATCAAGGCCCTGCTCGACCCGCCAGACAATCCCGACAGCGACTGTGTAGCCGCCAGCCTGATACTTTCGACGAGCGAAACGGCTGACAGCCCAACGACCGAGACGCTCAACGGCCCGTTTGTCATGACCCGCGCCGGTACGTTGCTCGACCCGACGTCTGCCCACAGCCTGTTGCTGTACTGGCCCGGCACTGGTGGAGGACTGCAACGCTTTGCCAGTCGTCGGGCGCTGGAAAGCCAGATGTTCGCCCTTGCCGAAAAGGATCCATTACTGACCCTGCGACTGAAAAAAATCAGCGGCGATCCGCTGCATCACGCCCTCGATCAAGTGACCAGCGAGTACGAAGAGCAGGCCGCCGTGCTCCGTGCGCACCCCGGCAAGTCCATGTTGACACCCGAACGCAGCGGGCCAATGCAGGCCCTGCGCGAACGTTTCAGGGCCGCCCTCCAGGTGCCAGTGCACGCCGCACGGAATCTGGCCTTTGCCCATCTGCTGGAACAAAACCGCTCCGGCAGGTTGGCCGACAATCTGCCGCACTGGCAACGGAACTTGCCGGCCAGCGAACGCAGCAACCTGAAGACGCAAATCCAGGCCTATATCGCCGCCATGCACCGCAGCCACCAACTCCTGATGCGGGCCTTGCCGCCACGTGATGACTTCACCCGTCAGCATTTGCACCAACGGTTGCGTGAGGACTTCTCGGTGCAGGGGCCTTTCTCGGTACAGATCGACCTGCCGGACTCCGCCAGACTGCAAAAGCAATTGAGCGACGGCTCAACCATGACCACCCCGCAAAAGCTGGTCGCGGTGCCCAGCGCCTCACGCAGTAAGGTGCCACTCGAAGACCTCGCGCAGTCCAACATCGACAACACACCCTCGATGCGTCTGGAGTCGGAGTCCTTGCGCCTGCTGTTCATGACGGTCGAGGTCATCGCGGCCGATGACAGCGCACGAGCAGCCTTGCGCACAGGCATCACCCATGAGTACCTGCGCAAGATTCTGCCGGAACTGGATTTGCCCAAAACCTACGAGCAAACGATCCGTGACGCCTTCATGGGCGGGCTCGGTGAATCCGCCTTCGTGCGCGAGCATCGGCGTGAATGCCTGATCGAACCGTGGCGGCTGATGCTCAAGATGCAAGGCGAATGCGCGCGTTTACAACAACGCATCAACCATCACGAATGGCAAATATTCAACATTGCCATTGAAGCCGACACCACCCATGCCTGGAACACAGGAGCCCTGCGCATTGCGCTCCTGCCGGCCTTCCTCAGAGCCGGTGGCAAGGACACCCCCAATCAAGGCCCCGTCACGCTGTCAGGCGTCACCTTTATCCAGGAGCAAATCAGCGGGACAACCTTGCTCTATTTGCCAGACAGTCCCGACGACCAGGTTCTGCGTCGTTACGACAGTCTGGAGGAGGCCCGCAAGGCGCTATTCAAACTCTGCGAGCAAGACCCGTGGATCAGCTATCTGGCAGGCCGGGCCTTGCAAGGGGATGTGCGCGCCCATGAAAACCGCCTCGCTCAGGCCATCGTGAAAAAGCATGACGCCATGATCGGCGTCGGTATGCCCTGGCCTTCGACCACCTCATTGGCCGCGCACCTGCTCAACGCCCACATGGGCCGATTGATCGAAGCCCATCGCGGCACATCGCGCGCCAATGATGCGTTGTACATGGAACGCTATGCCCTCAAGGGACCGCGAGCTTTCAATTACCTGAAAATGGCCTTGGGGTTGCTGCCCTTTGTCGGCGTGGCGTTTGCCGTCTACGACGCCTGGACCAGCGCCAATCAGGCGGTCGCGGCATTTTTGCGCGGTGATGTGGGTGATGGCCTGGCGGAACTTGAATCGGTGTTGTTGTCGCTGATCGATGCGGCCATGGATCTGCTGCCGGGCGAAATGACCACTTCCGCCCTTTCCCGAGCGGCCCGTTCACTGACCCGCACTCGCCAACTGCGCAGACTGGCTCAAGGCGCCGGCGCGCTGCATGTTCCCTCGCAACGTCAGGCTCGGCATCTGACGGCGCGTTTCGCCGGCTACGAGTATGAAAAGCCGATTTCGCTGTCAGGGCTGGAACCGGCCACCGAAGGCCTCTATCGCGGCATCTACCGGCATGCCGACGGCGACTTCATCCTGCGCCAGGGACGGATCTTTGAAGTTCAACGCAGCAACAACGCCGACAACTGGCGTTTACACGGCACGAGTACCAAGACCTATAAACAACCGATTGCCCTGGATGAAACCGGCCAGTGGGATACGTGGTTCGGTGTGCATGGCACGGCAGTCGAAGGCGGGGCGCTGGGCGGCGGGAATATCGCCGGACACCTGGCTGATGCGGCCGATCCCTTCTGGCCACAGGCGATTCGGCAGCGCCTGCCGCGCTGGCTGGTGGATCGCAAGTATCGCCGTTATCGTCAGTTGACCCAGGCCGCCGATAGCCTGGCCGACCAGCTCGATGCCAGGGGTGTGGCGAGCGATGCCGCAATCAACCGTTACGGCGCGGCATCGCAAGCGGATCGACCGGCCTTGATGCCGGCCTCAGAGGCCGCCTGTGTCGGCGATATCCAACTGGCAACCCGGCACTACGAAACCCTCGATGATTTGATGCCCTTGACCAAGGGAAACAAAAAACGCGCGCTGCTTGAAATACAGAGCAAGGAGGCCTCGCTGTTGACTGACCGTTACTGGCGCCGCGCTTACCATCTCTCCCACAGCACCGCACGGGTGACTGAAAAAATTGATGACCTGGCCCTGGCACTGGATAACCTGCCCCCAGAAAGTCTGGCCCAACGCATCAGCCTCCTTGAGGATATCCGCACACAGCGGGTCGATTACGTACGCCTGCTTGAGCAAATGGAGCAGCTCAAGGGCGATGCCAATTACTGGTATGAGCGCATCCGCATCCGCGCGCACAAAGAACCCAGAACGGCGATGATCGAGGATATAAACACCAAGCACAGTGATGCCAACCTGCTTTATCTGAAAACCAGTCAACGCTTGGAAACCGTCAAGCGCTATGGCCGAACCGACGATGTCTCCTGGTTCTACCTGATGGGACAGGCTCGGGAGCTTCGCAGCAATGTCGATAGGGCCTTGTACACGCAGTACAACCTGCCGAACATCCAGGCGACCCGGGCACAACGCAATCAGATTCTGCACAACTGCCTGGAGCTGTACACCCGCTATCGCCGTGAAATGAATATCTGGACCGCCACCTATCCGCAACACTTCCACTTGAATGAAGTCCCCGCATTGATGAGCGGGATCGAATGGCTCGCCGAACGCGCCCGCAAAGGCATCATCGAACCGCCCGCGCCGACAACGGGGGGGCAGGCCGCACAGCGCGTGTTCACAACCGCCGATAATCAGTTGATGTATGGCATCGAGCGTTGGGAACCGACGACCCAGAAACACCAATACGTTTCCACCGGCCGCGCAGGCCATGAGGAAGTCTGGGAGCAAGGCAGCGATGGCAGTTACCGCCTGCTCAACCCGCGAAATACAGAGCCGTCCGCCCCCGCCCCGATGAGCCTCGCCAAGTTGGTGGCCGATGCGCAACGGCGCCTGGATGCCCAGGCGGACTACCAGATCAGAGTCGAATCCTACGCCGAGCAGGACATGCTCCCGGTCGACCTGGAACACATGATGGTCAGTGAGGCAGCCGAGCTCAATCGGCGCGCCGACCGCATCGAGACCCTGGCGGCGCAAAACCCGATCATTCCACAACTGCGCGACAAGGCCAGCGAACTGACCCTCATCGGCCGGAACCTGCGTACCCGCCAATCACTGACCAGCCAAAAACCCACCGACGGCATGCTTGAAGACCTCATCGAGCAGAACGCTGTGGAAATCCGTAAAACCAGCGCGCTGAAAAACCTCGGCAAGCGCCACGGCCATAACGACTATCTGCAGGAATATGAAATCTGGGACATGACCCTGTCGCCAGCGGAGCTGCTGTGGTATGCCCACTTTCACTATCGCAAACCGACAGCGGCGTTCGGCAATTTCGAGAAGGCCCACTTGAAACTGCCAGACCACCGCTTCCTGACCCACGCGGACGATGCCACCCTGCCCTACGCCGGCATTGGCAAGAAGTCAGCCGTGCTCGAGCACTTCGAAGCAATTGCGGCTAACGACCTGGTCTAGCAAGCTGCGCTGATCAACAATCTGAAAAGCCAGCCGCACGCAAAGGCTGGCTTTTTTGCGGCCAGTTACGCCAACAGACTGCGCAACTGCCGGGCCGCCGCCACCATGTTCACCAGTGCCGCTTCCGTCTCCGGCCATGCCCGGGTCTTCAAGCCGCAATCGGGGTTGACCCAAAGCCGTTCGGCGGGAATCCGCTGCACCGCTTTCTGCATCAACTTGACCATCTCGGCGGTATCCGGCACCCGTGGCGAGTGGATGTCGTAGACGCCCGGGCCAATGTCGTTGGGGTAGTCGAACGCTTCGAAGGCTTCGATCAATTCCATGTCCGACCGCGAGGTTTCGATGGTGATCACGTCCGCGTCCATGTCGGCAATCGCCTTGATCACGTCGTTGAATTCGCTGTAGCACATGTGGGTGTGGATCTGGGTTTCATCCTTCACGCCCGACGCCGTCAGACGGAAGGCCTCAACGGCCCAATCCAGATACGCCTGCCATTGTGCGCGGCGCAGCGGCAGGCCTTCGCGGAATGCCGCCTCGTCGATCTGGACGATCTTGATCCCGGCGTTTTCCAGATCCACCACTTCGTCACGCAGGGCCAGCGCCAATTGCTGCGCCTGGACTTTGCGCGGCACATCTTCACGGGGGAACGACCACATCAGCATGGTCACCGGGCCGGTCAGCATGCCTTTCATGACCTTGTCGGTCAGGCCTTGGGCGTAGGTGATCCAGTCGACGGTCATGGCATTCGGGCGACTGAGGTCGCCATAAATCACGGCCGGTTTCACACAACGCGAACCATAGCTCTGCACCCAGCCGAAACGGGTGAACAGGTAGCCGTCGAGCTGCTCGGCGAAGTACTCGACCATGTCGTTGCGCTCGGCCTCACCGTGTACCAGCACATCCAGCCCCAGGCGTTCCTGAATCTTCACGGCGTGGCGAATTTCGCTGCGCATGGCGTCGTGGTAATCGTTGGCCGACAGCTTGCCCTGCTTGAACGCCTGGCGCGCCAGACGGATTGAGCCGGTCTGTGGAAAAGAACCGATGGTGGTGGTCGGGAACGTCGGCAATTGCAGGTGCGCCTGTTGTTGGGCGATGCGTTTGGCAAACGGCGAATGACGCTGACTGTCGTTGGCATTGATCGCCTTGATCCGCGCCTGCACCTGGGCTTTGTGGATGCGTGGCGACTGCGCACGGCTGGCCTGAATCGCTCGGTTCTCGGCCAATGCGCTTTGCACTTTGGGCGCCTGTGGATCGTTCAAGGCATCGCGCAATACGGAGATTTCGCTGCACTTCTGCACGGCAAACGCCAACCAACTCTTGAGCTCCGGATCGAGCTTGTCTTCACGCTCGACATCCACCGGGCTGTGCAGCAACGAACAGGAACTGCTGACCCACAGGTTGTCGCCGAAACGTTCCTGCGCCGGCTGCAGTTGCGCCAGCGCCTGCTCCAGTTCGCAGCGCCAGACGTTGCGCCCGTTGACCAGGCCCACCGAAAGAATCTTGTAAGTCGGCAGGCGATCCAGCACCTGGCCAAGTTGCTCCGGCGCCCGCACCGCGTCGATGTGCAGACCTTGCACCGGCAGGCCTACGGCCAGGCCGAGGTTGTCTTCAAGGCCACTGAAGTACGTCGCCACGAGTTTCTTCAGCGGCGAATACTGGAGGATGTGATAAGCGCGTTCGAAGGCGCTTCTCCACGCTTGCGGCAGGTCGAGGGTGAGGATCGGCTCGTCGATCTGCACCCACTCCACGCCTTGCTCGGCGAGGCGCACGAGAATCTGGTTGTAGATCGGCAGCAGACGCTCAAGCAAGTCGAGCTTGTCGAAGTCGTTGCCTTTCGCCTTGCCCAGCCACAGGTAAGTCAGCGGACCGATGATCACCGGTTTGACGTTATGGCCCAGCGCCTTGGCTTCTTCGACTTCATCGAACAACTGTTCCCAGCTCAGCTTGAACTGTTGATCAGCGCTGAATTCCGGGACGAGGTAGTGGTAGTTGGTGTCGAACCACTTGGTCAGCTCTTGTGCATATTGAGTCTTGCCGTGGTTATCAGCGCAGCAACCAGCCGTGGCGCCGCGAGCCATGGCGAACAGCGTGTCGAGGGTCGGCTGGCCACGCTCGTCGCGTACGCCGTCAAAACGCTCAGGGATCACGCCGAAAGTCATCGAGTGAGTCAGCACCTGGTCGTACCAGGCGAAGTCGCCGACCGGCAACAAGTCGATACCGGCAGCTTTCTGCAACTGCCAGTGAGTGGCGCGCAGATCACGGCCAACCTGGTTCAGCGCGGCCTGATCGAGATCGCCTTTCCAGTAGGCTTCGAGGGCTTTTTTCAGTTCGCGGTCGGCGCCGATGCGCGGGAAACCAAGGGTGTGGGCCACGGCCATGTCGAATGTGCTCCATTGCGTAAAAGATGGCGCCATTGTCGACAGTCAAGCCAACATGAGACAAACTCAACCTTTTCGTGTTGATCACAAGTTTTCCTCATGGAGCCAGCCGGTGCTTGAAATCCGTCACCTGAAAACCCTGCACGCACTGCGCGAAGCCGACAGCCTGGTCGATGCCGCCGACCGGTTGCACCTGACCCAATCGGCGCTGTCCCACCAGTTCAAGGAGCTTGAAGAACGGCTGGGAATGCCGTTGTTCGTGCGCAAGACCAAACCGGTGCGCTTCACCAGCGCCGGCCTGCGCCTGTTGCAACTGGCCGACGCCACCCTGCCGCTGCTGCGCGGCGCCGAGCGCGACATCGCTCGACTGGCCGGCGGCACTGCCGGACGCCTGCACATGGCGATCGAATGCCACAGCTGCTTTCAGTGGCTGATGCCGACCATCGACCAGTTCCGCGATGCGTGGCCGGAAGTCGAACTCGACCTCGCGTCGGGCTTCTCCTTCGCCCCGCTGCCGGCCCTGGCCCGAGGTGATCTGGATTTGGTGGTGACCTCTGATCCGCTGGAAATCGCCGGCATCACCTATGTGCCGCTGTTCACCTACGAAGCCATGCTCGCGGTGGCCAATCAGCACCCGCTGGCGAGCAAACCCTACATCGTCCCCGAAGACTTGTTGACAGAAACCCTGATCACTTACCCGGTGGAACGCGACCGACTGGACATCTTCACCCGCTTCCTTGAACCGGCCGACATCGAACCGGCGCTGGTGCGCACTTCGGAACTGACAGTGATGATGATGCAACTGGTCGCCAGCGGCCGTGGCGTCTGCGGTATGCCGCACTGGGCGCTGCATGAGTACAGCTCGCGCGGCTATGTGAAGGGCAAGCGACTGGGCGAGAAAGGTCTGTTTGCCACGCTGTACGCCGGGATACGCGCCGACATGCTCGATGCGCCGTACATGCGCGATTTTCTGCTGACGGCCAAGGACACATCGTTTTCGACGCTGGATGGCGTTAGCGCTGTGCGCTGAAACTCCAAAATCAAAAGATCTTAAACGGCTGCCGTTTAAACGACATGTCCAGACACGGACTCAGGCTACACATCCTTGCGTCACGGCCTACAGCTACGCCAGAATCCGCCGGCTTGTGCGCCTTGTGCCTGACCTCTATCGTTTGTCGGTCGCTGAACATTCAGCGATCGGGTTTAGCGACTCGACTAGGTATTAAGTCCAAACATGCGCCAGTTTTTGGTGGCTGTACGTGGGAGACCTTCGGGTCTGCCGGGTCTTATACCTCTCGGTTCGCTAACCCGCGTACAGCTGCCACCCTTACTTTTTTAGCGACAGGTGTTGGTGGAACACCAGGTATAAATGGAGATTCGCCATGTTCAAGGTAACGCCCAACCCGCCTCGCCTCCCCAGCACCCTGTTCCACGTCACTCCCGACACCGATAACGAAACCCTCCTCGCCCACGCCTGTGAATCCCTTGCCTCGGCAAGTGTGATGCTCAGTGATTTCGCCGGCCTGCTCGACACGCCGCATCGCAACACCTTGCTCGGCATTCAGCAGGTGGTGATGCTCGGCGAACTGACGGTAAACCGGGCATTGGATAACCTCGATCCCACTGCCTGAACATTTGCCGGATAAAAAGATTCATTGTGGTGAGGGGATTTATCCCCGATGGGCTGCGCAGCAGTCCTGAAACCTGTGCACACGGTGTTTCAGAGAGACCGCGTTTGTAGGGTTTGGGGCTGCTTCGCAGCCCATCGGGGATAAATCCCCTCGCCACAAAAGCCCCTCTCTTAGGGTAATGCTGTTCACTTAGGTGGGAGGGTCAGAGTTCACGCCACATGTGGATCTTGTCGAAGTAGTCTTCGCCGACTCGCACCGCCAGCGGTTCCAGACCGAACTGGATAAATCCGCAGCGCTGGTACAGCTTGAAGGCCGCATCGTTGCCGGCGGTGACGGTGAGCTGGATGAGTTTCAGCCCGGGGTGGTTTTGTGCCTCGGTCAGCGCGGCTTGCACCAGTTCGAAACCGAGACCGTGTTGGCGATAATCTGCCGAGACGTACATGCCGAACAGGGTTGTCTTGTGCCGGGCCTTTTCGCGCGGTTCAAACGCCAACCCGACAATGCCGGCCAACACCCCCGCTTCAAATGCACCCAGCACCACATCAAGCTTGCTGGTCAGCCGCGCTTCCCACCAGCTCAACGGCATCGCCGCGCGTTCGCGCACGCTGGAGGTGAACGCCTGTGGATGGCGGTCGTAGGCTTCAAGCATCAGTTCGCGATAGGCCAGGGCATGGCTGGCATCCAGCCGCTCAATCCACATCTCAAGCGCCTCGCCGTTGTTCAAGCATCAACCGCACGGCCAGGCCGCCGAGCACCATCCCCATGAAGTAACGCTGCATCGCCAGCCACGTCGGGTTGCGCACGAACCACGAAGCGATGCCGGCAGCGAACAGCGCGATCAGCAAGTTGACGCAGAAACTGACGCTGATCTGGGTCAGGCCGAGGATGATGCTCTGGGTGAACACCGAGCCGTGTTCAGGGGTGATGAATTGCGGAAACACCGAGAGGTAGAACACGGCGATTTTCGGGTTCAGGGCGCTGGTGAGAAAGCCCATGGTGATCAGTTTGCGTGACGAATCCGCCGGCAACTGCTGAGCTTCGAACGGCGAACGCGCGCCGGGTTTCACCGCTTGCCAGGCCAGCCACAGCAGGTACAGTGCACCGGCCCACTTCAACACTTCATAGGCCATTGGCACCGCAAGAAACACCGCCGTCAAACCGGCGGCGGCGGCAAACAGATGCACAAAGAACCCGGCCACCACGCCGAGCAACGATGTCACGCCAGCCTTGCGTCCCTGACAGATCGAACGCGAGATCAGGTAGATCATGTTCGGCCCCGGCGTCAGCACCATCAGCAACGCGGCGGCGGCGAAAATCAGCAGGTCTGGAAGCGGGATCATGGCAACGTCCTTTGCGGGGATGATCAGGCGATGGCGGTGAGCGAACGGCGATAAAACGGCAGGATCAGGTCGCGTGTCAATGGCGCCAGGTCGATAGCAGGATCAGTGGCCGGATCGACCCAGATCACCTCTTCGATTTCGGCTGCCGGGCAGACCTCGGCATCGATGGTCAGTTGAAAGATCTCGGCCTGTACGACAAACCCCGGCTCATTGGCGGCGGGTGCGGAGAACTGGCCGAGAAAAGTGGCCTGCGTCGGGTCGATCAGCAACCCCAGTTCTTCTTCCAGCTCACGAGCCAGGGCATGTACTGGCAACTCGTGCGGTTCGATCTTGCCGCCCGGTTGCATGAACGCCGTGGTGCCGCGTTTGCGCACCAGCAGGGTCCGGCCATCGGCATTGAGCAACAGGGCAGCGGCGATGCGAATGATGCGCGGGGAGACAACGGATGCAGAGGTCATGGGTGAGCCACCGGCCTGGAAAAACCGCAAGGATCCCACGCCCCGCCCATGGCGTCACCTCATCGGTCTTCCACTCTAGGCGTTGAGCGCCGCCTCAACCTCCTCGGGCACCTTGACGAAAATCTTGTATTGGCCGCCTTCCATGGCCTCAAAGGCAATCAGCTTTTCCACCAACAGGCCGCTGAGAACCTTGCCGGCATTGAGCAACAACATGCCGTTATCGGCATTGAGATTGCGCGCCAGAATCATCCCTGCCGCCAGATCCCGCGTGGTCAGCACCTTGACCGTCGGGTCGGCCAGGGTGACGTCGCTGAGGAAGGCCGCACACACCTGAATGAAATCTTCGACCAGTTCCGGGTCGTACAGTCGCCCGGCGTACTGACGCAGGTACAGCAACGCTTCGTCGCTGTTCATATGCCGTTCAAGGATCAAACCGCGCTGCAACTCGACGAAATCCACCGCCAGTTTCAGCAAGCGTGAACCGAATGGAATCGCCTCACCCTTGAGCCGGTCGGGAAAGCCGCTGCCGTCCCAACGCTCCTGGTGATGCAGGATCAGCCGTGCGGCATCCTTCATCGGGTCCAGCGTCATCAGCAGCGATTCGCTCTGCTTGGGGTAGTCACGATAACGCTCGCGATCGGTATGACGCAGGAGGTCCGAAGGCGTGGTCATCATGCCGTCGGTCCAGCTCAGTTTGCCGATGTTATAGAGCGCCGCGGCCATGGTCAGGTCGCGGCCGGTGGCTTCATCCAGACCATGTTGTGTGCAGTAACTGCGCACCAATTCGATGATCTGCCGGTTGGTCTGTTTGGCCGGGGGCAGGCGCAGGTTGGCCAGCAGCGAAAACACCTCAGTGCCGGTGACATAACTGTGTTTGAGCTCTTCGTACGCCAGATCGAGCATGTCGGCGGTCTGTTGCAGTTCGGCGGTGCGCGAGGCGACATGTTTTTCCAGGGTGCTGTTGAGCAGCTTGAGCTGATCGTTCTGCACCCGGGTCAAGCGCTCCAGGCGCTGGCGTTCCTGCTCGGAGTGTTGATGCTCAAGGGATTGACGCAGGATCAGCAGCAACTCTTCGTCATTCCACGGTTTGCTGATGTAACGGTGAATCTGCCCGTCATTGATCGCCTTGATGATGGCGGACGGGTCGGCATAGCCGGTAAGCATGATGCGCACGGTCGCCGGATGGCGTTCGCGGACTTGGGCCAGCAACGAGGCGCCGTCCATAGTGGGCATGCGGGCATCGCTCATCACCAGGTCCACCGGCTGCTGCGCCAGCATTTCCAGTGCCTGGGCACCGCTGGTCGCCAGCAGGACATCATAGGGCTGGCCCCGCAACAGGCGGCGCAAGCTGTTGAGGATCGATTCCTCGTCATCGACCAGCAACACTTTGGGACGGTGCGGCTGCGGCGGGGCGGTTTGCTCTTCCATGGCGTGACCTCAAGCATTACAGGGGCAAACGACGCAACGGGCCGACCGCCTCGCTGGCCCGCGCCTGAGTCAAAGGCTAGATGATTTTTGGCAGCCTTCACGCAAATCTTCGGCGCGAATGCGCATGCGAAGTAACGGGACGCCAACTATGCTCAATAGGTTGAACGACTCCGTCGGTCTTCGAACAGGCCTGTGCCGAGGGAAACGGATGCTCCCGATGACAACACCATATGACCCCATGGTCGGTGCGGCATGAACCTGCCCCCCGCGCTCGTCAATCGACGTGTGCTGATCGTCGATGACAGCCCGGCGATCCATGGCGACTTCGCCAAGATTCTCTGCCCCGCCACCCCGGCGGACGACGGCCTGGGTGAGACCGAAAGCCTGCTGTTTGGCACCCCGTCTGCGGTACGGACCCCGCATTTCGAACTGGACTCGGCGTTTCAGGGCCGTGAAGCGCTGGACAAGCTCAAAGCCGCGCTGGCCGACAATCGCCCCTATGCCATGGCCTTTATCGACATGCGTATGCCGCCGGGCTGGGACGGGCTTGAGACCATCGAACGGCTGTGGCAAGTCGACCCCAAGTTGCAGGTCGCCCTCTGCACGGCCTATTCCGACTATTCCTGGGAAGACATCGACCGGCGCCTGGCGCTGAACGACCGCCTGCTGATTCTGAAAAAGCCCTTCGATGCGATCGAGATCCGCCAGATGGCCAGCGCCCTGACGGTCAAATGGCAAATGACTGAAGACGCCGCGCTGAAAATGAACCTGCTGGAACAGGCGGTTCAGGCGCGCACCCGGGAACTGTCCGACGCCAATATGATCGTGCAGAACAGCCCGACCATCCTGTATCGACTGCGCGGCGATCCGTCGTTTGCCTTGATGTATATCTCCCACAACATCACTCGCTACGGCCATGTCGCGGCGGATCTGGTGGGCTCACCGAACTGGGCGCAGGCACTGATTCATCCTGATGATCAGGCCAACGTCGATGCGGCCATGGCCCGGGTACTGGATCGGCACGCGTCGGGCGCAACCATCGAGTTTCGCCTGCGCACCGGCCAGGGCACCTGGCGCTGGGTAGAAAACCGCTACATACCGGTACGCGATCATGACGGCCGGCTGCTTGAAGTCGAGGGCATCATTCTGGACATTACCGAGCGCCGTCTGGTCGAGGACAAACTGGCGTTGCTGGCCCGCTCCGACGGCCTGACGGGGCTTACCAACCGCGCCACGCTGATCGAGCGCCTGCACCAGGCGTTCGCCGCCGCGCGCCGTGGCGCCATGCCGTTCGCGGTGTTTTACCTGGATCTGGATCACTTCAAGCGCATCAATGACACCTTGGGCCATCCGGTCGGCGATCTGCTGTTGCAGGAAGTCGCCCGGCGCATCAGATCCAGCGTGCGCGAAAACGACATCGTGGCGCGTCTGGGCGGCGACGAGTTCGCGATTCTGCAACTGGACGTCAGCGACCCGACCCAATCGGCCGCCATGGCCACCCATATCCGTGACAAGCTGCTGGCGCCCTACAACCTGGCCGGCAATGCCCTGCACATCTCGGTCAGCATCGGCATCAGCAGTTACAGCGCCGTCAGCCTCGACGCCGACAGCCTGCTGGGTCAGGCCGACATGGCGCTGTACCGCGCCAAGGAAATGGGCCGCAACCAGTACCACTTCCACTCAGAGGAGATCTCCCGGGAAGTGGCGGAACGCATGACCATTGTCAGCGAATTGATGACGGCCCTCGAAGGGGATGAGTTGAGGCTGCATTACGCACCGGAGATGGACCTGCACAGTGGCAGGATTCTGGGCATGGAGGCGCAAGTCCTCTGGCAGCACCCACGCCTCGGCCTGTTGCCGGCCAGCGCCTTCGTACCGGCAGCGGAAAGAACCGGCGCGATCATTCCTCTGGGGCGCTGGGTGCTGGATCGCGCCTGCCGCCAGATGCAGATCTGGCGCGACGAAGGCGTTGCACCACCGGTGATCGCGATCAAGCTTTCTCTGGCACAACTCAAGAGTGGTCACGAGCTGATCTACGACGTTCTGCGCACCACCGCACGCTGGGAACTCGCGCCCTGGGACCTGCGTTTCGATGTCACCGAGGCCACACTGGCCCAGACCAAGTGGACTCACAACGACGCATTGCCGCGTCTGCGTGAACTGGGCGTGACCATTGCCATCGATGATTTCGGCACCGAATACTCCTCGTTCGATTACCTGAAAACCTACCGGGTCAATCACCTCAAACTCGCCCAGCGCTTCATCGACAGCGCAGCCCAGGATGTGGCCGGCGCCAATGCGCTGCGCGCCATCGTCAACTTCGCCCGGGATCTGGACATTGGCATCATCGCCGAAGGTCCGCCCAAGCCCGAACAGCATTTCGCGCCGTCCACGGTCAGTCCCCTGCCCAGTGCGCAGGGGCTCTACTTCATCGAGGCGGTCAGCGCCGAGGAGGCTGGCCAACTGCTCAGAGACGGATGCAAGGCGGCGGACCCGCAGGAGGGTGAAGAATGAGCGCAGCATTCGCACAAACCAACCGGCGCATCCTGATCATCGATGACACACCGGCGATTCACGACGATTTCCGCAAGATCCTCGCCCCGCAATCGCCGGACGAGGCAGATCTGAATCATCTGGAACAGACGCTGTTCGGCACCCGTCTGACGACGCATCTGACCTTCCAGCTCGACTCCGCCTACCAGGGTCAGGAAGGGTTGGCGCTGGTTCAACGCGCGCTCGCCGAGGGCAAACCGTACGCCCTCGCCTTCATAGACATGCGCATGCCGCCCGGCTGGGATGGTCTGGAAACCATTGAGCAACTGTGGCGCGTCGATCCGAACATGCAAATTGCCTTGTGCACGGCCTATAGCGACTACAGCTGGGAAGCCATGGCTGAACGCCTGGAGTTCGGCGACCAGTTGCTGATCCTGAAAAAGCCGTTCGACAGTCTGGAAATCCGCCAGATGGCCAGCGCCCTGACGTGGAAATGGCAACTGGCCCAGGACGCAGCGCTGAAGATGCTCGGCCTTGAGCAAAGCATCGAGGCGCGGGTGCATGAACTGCTGAAAGTCTCGCACCTGCTGCAATACGACACCCTCACAGGTCTGCCCAACAGCACCCTGCTCGGTGATCGCCTGAGCCATGCGATGGCCGTCTGCCGGCGCCATGACAAGCAACTGGTGGTGATGTTCCTCGGCCTGGATCGGTTCAAGCGCATCAACAATGCATTGGGCCATCCGGCGGGCGACGAGATGCTCAAACGGGTCGGCCAGCAACTGTTGCAGTGCGTCCGTGAGTCAGACTCGGTCTTTCGTTACGGTGGCGACGAGTTCGTGGTGATTCTCAGCGACATCAGCCATCCCCAGCAAACCCGTGGCATTGCCGAAAAAGTGCTCGCCGCCATACGCCTGCCGCAGATGATTGCCGGTCATGACATCAGCGTTACCGCCTGCCTGGGCATCAGCGTCTATCCCGATGACGGCCTGGAGGCCATCGAGTTGATCAAAAAGGCCGAAACCGCGATGCGCAACGTCAAGGACAACGGCCCCGACAACATCGGTTTCTTCATCGATGCGATGAACCAGCGCGCCCGCGAACAGCAGAGCATCGAGTCGGGCATTCGCCGGGCCTTGCAACAGCAGGAATTCGTCCTGCACTACCAACCGAAAATCGATCTGCGCAGTGCCAGAGTGGTGGGTGCCGAGGCATTGGTGCGCTGGCAGAAACCGGGCCACGGCCTGGTCTATCCTTCGGACTTCATTCCGGTGGCCGAGGACAGCAAGCTGATCGTGCCGCTAAGCCAATGGGTGCTGGGCGAGGCCTGTCGCCAGACCCGGGCGTGGCAAGTTGCGGGACTGCCGACCATCCGCATGTCGGTGAACATTTCGCCCATCGACTTTCGCCAGCGTGACTTCGTCGAAAACGTCGAGCGGATACTCGAGCAAAGCGGTCTGGCCGCCGATTGGCTGGAGCTGGAAATCACCGAAGGCGTCCTGATGCAGAACGTCGAGGCGACGATGACCGTGCTCAATCGCCTGAAAGCGCTGGGGACACGACTGGCCATCGATGACTTCGGCACCGGTTATTCAAGCCTGAGCTACCTGCGCCGGTTTCCCGTTAATGTACTGAAGATCGATCAGTCGTTCATTCGCGGCCTGAGCAACGACAGCAACGACGCGGCCCTCGTTAGCGCCATTATCAGCCTGGGCAAGAGCCTGCGGTTGAACGTCATCGCCGAAGGCATCGAAACCGCCGAGCAACTGGCTATTCTCAAGACCCAACATTGCGAAGAAGGCCAGGGCTACTACTTCAGCAAAGCCCTGCCGCCCGATGCGTTTGCACATTTGCTCGCCGGCGCAGGCCCCGCGCCATGGACGGTGTGATGAACAGCCCGACACCGGCCTCAAGTCTGGAAGACGTTTACCCATGAGCTTTTTGCGCCACGCCATCGTATTGGCCCTCTGCGGACTCTGTGCCAGCCCTCATGCGGAGCCGCTGAACGAGCCGCTCAAACCCTTGCCGCCGGTGGTGCAACAGGATGCCCGACGGGTTGAACTCGGTCGCCGGTTATTCCACGAGCCACGACTGTCGATCAACAACACGCTGTCGTGCGCCAGTTGCCACCAACTGGACAAGAACGGTGCCGACAGCCGTGCCTTTTCACTGGGTTTCGACGGCAAACCGGTGGCCTTCAACACGCCGACAGTGTTCAACGCCGCCCTGAACTTCCGCCAGTTCTGGGACGGCCGCACCGAGACGCTGGAGGAGCAGACCAACGTTGTCATCACCAGCCCGCATGAGATGGGTAGCGACTGGAACACTGTGGTCGAGCGCATCGCCAAAGACGCCGATTATCAGCGGGACTTCGCCGCCAGTTACCCGAACGGCGTGACCAAGGCCAATATCCAGCAAGCGCTGGCCACCTTCGAAAGAACCTTGCTGACGCCCGACTCCCGCTTCGATCAATACCTGTTGGGCAACACCGACATCCTGACTCTGGAGGAAAAGTACGGCTACCAGCGCTTCAAGGAATACGGCTGCATTGCCTGCCATCAAGGGGTGAACATCGGCGGCAACATGTTCCAGAAATTTGGCGTGTTCGGCGACTACATCGCCGAACGCGGCAACCCGACCGGAGCCGATCAGGGGCGCTTCAATGTCACCGGCGACGAAGCCGATCGTGCCGTGTTCAAAGTGCCGAGTCTGCGCAATGTCGCGCTCACCGCGCCGTACTTTCACGACGGCTCGGCGCCCACCCTCGAACGGGCCGTGGACGCGATGTTCCAGTACCAGTTGGGGCGCATGCCCAGCGAAGAGGACAAAACACTGATCATCCTGTTTCTCAAGACCCTGACCGGCCAATGGGAGGGCAAGCCATGAACACCATCTCACGTCGCGGCAGCCTGCTGTTGCTCACACTGGTGGTTGTCGTGCTGGCCTCGACGCTGTTGTTTCTTTACCTCAAGTCCAGAACCGAACAGACCATGACCTACACCGAGTCTCGGGATTTGATCCGGCAGATCAAACAGCAGAACGCCCTGTGGGAAAACGAGGTGCTCAAAGCCAGGGTGGCGATCTCGTACAACTACGACCCACTGGTCTCGCCCATGAACGAAATGACTCGACTGTGGCAGCGCTTCGATTCCCTGGAATCCGGCCATGGTCGCAATGACTCGGCGCAATGGAGCGTCGCCCACGAGGGCTACCGGCAAGCGACGCAGGAAAAAATCCGGCTGGTGGAACAGTTCAAGTCGCACAACGCCTTGTTGCGCAACTCTCTGGCGTTCCTGCCGACGGCCGAAGACGACATCCACGCGCAACTGGCCAACCTGTCTGATTTCGACAAACTTCAGTTGCAGAACATCATCACCGACACCTACGACCTGCTGCTCAGTGCTCTGGAGTTCTCCCAGGTCACCTCCGCTGAAAAGGCCGCCGACATTGAGGTCGGGCTGAACAAACTGGCGGTGAATGCACAACGCCTGCCCGAGGATTTTCAGGCGCCGATCAGGATCATGAGCAATCACATCAAGCTGATTGCGCGCGAGCAGCCGCTGGTCAATCAGCTGCTGGAAAGCATCGAAGCCGTTCCCGTGGCCGAGCGTCTGGACACCATCACCACCATGCTTGACCGGGATCAGCAGCGGGTCGACGTCATCGAGAGGCAATACCACTTTTACCTGTTGCTGTTCGCCGTGCTGCTGATGCTGTCATTGATCTGGCTGACCGTTCGCCTGATCCGCAGCTTCGCCGAGATCAACCGAGTCAACACGGCTCTGCAAACCGCTAACGATGCACTGGAGCAACGGGTCGAGGAACGCACCCGCGAACTCAAGAACGCCCAGCGCGAACTGCTCGACGCTGCGCGTCAGGCCGGCATGGCGGAAATCGCGACCAATGTGCTGCACAACGTTGGCAATGTGCTCAACAGCGTGAACATTTCTTCCGACCTGATCGCGCGAAAGCTGCGTGCCAGCAAGACGCAGGGATTGGGCAAGGCGATGCAATTGATCAACGAGCATCCGCACGATCTTGGCCATTTTCTCAACGAGGATGCCAAGGGCAAATTGCTGCCCGGTTACCTCAATCAACTGGTCGGCGCGATCGCCCTGGAACAGCAGGAAATGGTCGACGAATTGAACCAGATGAACAAAAGCGTCGACCACATCAAGGACATCGTCGCCACCCAGCAGTCCTACGCTGGGGCCAACAGCATGACCGAGCCGCTGTTTATCAACGAACTGCTCGAGGATGCCCTGCGCATGAACGCCGGGGCACTGACCCGACATCACGTTACGGTGGTCAAGGAATACGCCGACGTGCCCCAGGTGATGGCCGACAAACACCGTTTGCTGCTGATCCTGATCAACCTCATCAGCAATGCCAAATACGCGATGTCCGACCTCAGCAACCGCCCACGCAACATGACACTGGGGGTAAAAGTCGTGGAGGAAGACTTCCTCGAAATCAGCGTCAGGGACGATGGCGAGGGCATCGCGCCGGAGAACATGACGCGGATCTTTGCCCATGGCTTCACCACTCGCAAGGAGGGCCATGGTTTCGGCCTGCACAGCTGTGCCCTGGCGGCCATCGAGATGAACGGCCACCTCACCGCGCACAGCGACGGACCGGGCAAGGGTGCATTATTCACCCTGCAAATTCCTCTGGTCAGCGTCACGGAGAACGCATGAGCGAGCTTTCGAACCGTCGCATTCTGCTCATCGACGACATGCCGTCGATTCATGAGGACTTTCGCAAGATTCTCGCTCCGGCGGCGCCACACTCGGTGGAGCTGGACGAAATGGAGACCGCGCTGTTCGGCACCGAGGCCCGCCCCCTGCGCCCCTTGTTCGAGCTGGACTCTGCCTACGGCGGTGAAGAAGGTCTGGGCAAACTGGTTCAGGCCATGCAGGAACAACGTCCCTACGCGCTGGCTTTCGTCGATATGCGCATGCCCGATGGCTGGGACGGCGCGAAAACCATCGAACACCTGTGGCAACAGGATCCGCAGTTGCAAGTGGTGGTGTGTACCGCGTATTCGGATTATTCCTGGGACGAACTGCTGGAACGTCTGCACGCCCATGATCGGCTGCTGATCCTGAAGAAGCCGTTCGACAACATCGAAGTGCAGCAGATGGCTAACACCCTGCTGACCAAATGGCAGATGACTGAACGAGCCTCACTGCAAATGCACCAACTGGAACATCTGGTGGATCAGCGCACCGCGCAGTTCAAGCAGGCCAGCGAAGAACTGCAGCGAGAGATCGACGAGCGCAAGCAATTGGAAAGTCAGCTGGTGCAGTCGGAAAAACTCGCCTCACTCGGGCAATTGGCAGCGGGCGTGGCCCATGAAATCAATAACCCGATTGGCTTCATTTCCTCCAACCTCGGCACGCTGGACGGCTACTTCAAACAATTGCTGACCGTGCTTGATGCCTGCCAGACGCTCGATAACGCCGCGGACAGCGAAGCTGCGACACGGCTGGCACAATTGCGCACAGAGGTCGAACTGGATTTTATGCTTGAAGACATTCCCGTGCTGATCCGCGAATCCAAGGAGGGCATCGGTCGCGTCGGGCAGATCGTCAAGGATCTGAAGGATTTCTCCCGGGTCGATTCCAATCAGCAGTGGCAGTGGGCCAATCTGCAGCAAGGCATCGAATCGACCCTGAACATCGTCGCCAGCGAACTCAAATACAAGGCCGACGTGATCAAGGAGTATCAGACATTGCCGGATATCGAGTGTCTGCCCTCACAAATCAATCAGGTGATCATGAACCTGATAGTCAACGCCACCCAGGCCATGGGGCCGGAGCGTGGCACCATCACTTTGCGCACCGGGCAAGCGCAAGACACCGCCTGGGTTGAAGTCGCCGACACCGGATCGGGCATCGCGCCGGACACCCTGCAAAAAATCTTCGACCCCTTCTTCACCACCAAACCCGTCGGTGAAGGGACCGGGCTTGGCTTATCCCTGTCTTACGGCATCGTGAAAAAACACGGCGGAAACATATCGGTGCGCAGCGAGCTGGGTGTGGGCACCACATTTCGTGTCGAACTGCCGATGCGCCAGAGCCGGCCCGCTGCCTGAAGGCGCCTCAGCTGGCTTCCTGGAAATCCATTTCCGGTGGCTGGCGACGGAAACCACCGGTCAGCACCGCCAGATACACCACGCCAATCGCCAGCCAGCTCAGGCCGAGCCAGACCGCCAGATGATCGAGGCTGACCATCAACCACAAGTCCGCGACCAGACCAATGAGCGGGAAAACCAGAAACAGCACCAGCTCACGCAGGCCCTTTTTTTCGCCGCCGATCCAGTAGTGAAAAATCACCGACAGATTCACCAGACTGAACGCGAGAAACGCGCCGAAGTTGATGAACGAGGTGGACGTCGTCCCGTCGAGTTTCAGCGCCAGCAAAGCCACCACTGCGCAGAGCAGGATGCTGTTGACCGGCGTGCCAAAGCGCGCGTGCAGCGTGCCGAAGAAGGATTTTGGCAACACCCCGTCGCGCCCCATGGCAAACAGCAGTCGCGAACCACTGGCCTGCGCCGAAAGCCCCGAGGCGAACTGGCCGACAATCAGGCCGATGAGGAAGATCGAGACGAACAGGTCGCCGCCGATATTGCGCGCGATTTCATAAGCCGCCGAGTCGACGCTGTCGAACTGGAACGACGGGTGGGCGATCTGCACAAAGTAAGACACACCGACGAAGATCAGCCCGCCGATCAGGGTGATCAACATGATCGCCCGAGGAATGGTGCGACGTGGGTCGCGGGTCTCTTCCGTGAGGGTGCTGACCGCGTCGAAGCCCAGAAACGAATAACAGGCGATGGCCGCGCCGCTCATGATCAGTGGCATCTGCATGTCGCCGTTGAAGAACGGTTTGATCGACCAAAGCGGCGTACTCGCGTCGCCACCGATGTAGTGCACGCACAGGGCGACGAAGGCGATCAGCACCAGAAACTGCACCAGCATCAGCAAGGCGTTAATGCCGTTGGCCAGTTTCAGGCCGACGATATTGATCGCGCTGGTGATGCCGATGAACGCCAGCACCCAGATCCATTGCGGGATCGACGGGAATGCCGAGGTGAGGTAAGCGGCGCCGATCAGCCAGATCGCCATCGGCAGAAACAGATAATCGAGCAGCACCGCCCAACCGGCGATAAAGCCGAGTTTCGGGCTGATGGCCTTGCGCACGTAGCTATAAGCAGAGCCGGCGACCGGGAACGCGGCGGCCATGCGACCGTAGCTCATGGCGGTGAAGAACATGGCGACCAGCGCCGCCAGATACGCGGCGGGCACCATGCCAGCGGTGGATTGCGCGAGGATGCCGAAGGTGCCGAGGACGATGATCGGCGTCATGTAGGCGATGCCGAACAGCACCACCGACCCTAACGAAAGGGTGCGTTGCAAACGAGCCATGGGCGACTTACTCCGAAATATTATTGGATTTATGGCAGAGCCGAGTTCGGCGAATGTTGCGGGTTTGTTTTGTTGTTTTGGTGTGACTGAAATATTTGTACGACTTGAGATCTTTCCCCCTCACCCCAGCCCTCTCCCCCAGGGGGGGCGAGGGGGAAAGGGGGCAGATTTTTGTCGCTTTCAAGCCCCGAGTTCGGCTGGATATCTCAGGTCGGTGTACTTCGAAAAAGCGACTCGGTCAGTCCCCTCTCCCGCCGGGAGAGGGTTAGGGTGAGGGCAGCGGTTAACCGGCAGGAATCAACAACTCCCGAACACCCGAAGACCGCACCACCACCTCCCCCGGCAATTTCAACCGCTGATCATCCAGATAGCGGTAATCCCTGCGCGCAATCTGCAACTGGCTGAAATCCAGCTCAACCGTGAACTGTCCTTCTTCACGCCCCGCCTCAAACAGCAAAGTCCCAAGCGGATCCACCAGCGCGCTGCCGCCGGCAAACATCAAACCGTCATCCCCTGCTTCCACCCGATTGACCATCAACGCGAACGCCTGATTCTCCTGCGCGCGTGCCATGATCGCGGTGCGGTGAGTCGGGCCGTACGGGTCCATGTTGCCGTTGGTGACGATCAGCAGGTCAGCGCCGAGCTGTGCAAGAGCCCGGGCCGTTTCCGGGAATTCGATGTCGTAGCAGATCAGCAGACCGACGCGCACACCGTTCCACACGCAGGTCGCATAACGGTCACCGGCCTCGAACACACCGCGATCCGACGCCCACAGATGCGTCTTGCGATATTTCAGGGCGATGCCATCAGGGGTGATCAGCAGCGTGGTGTTGTAGAAGCGCCCGTTGTCGTTCTCGGCCATGCCGATCACCACAGCGATGTTGCGTTCGCGGGCGGCGGCCAACACCGAGCTGACGGTCGGGCCGTCCACCGCTTCGGATGTTTGCGCCACGGTGTCGGCAGTCGGGAAACCCATCAGGTGGGTTTCCGGAAACACGATCAGTTGCGTGTCGGCTGCACAAGCCGCAATTGCCGCCAGGGCTCGTTCGAGGTTGTAGGCAGTGCCATTGTCACGGCCCGCCAATTGGGCGAGTTCGACTTTCATGAGGTGTCCTTGTTCTATTGGCCGGGCGCTGAAAGATTGCCCGGTGCCTGTCTGTGGGCCAGTATGCGCAGCAAGCAACCGGCCAGGGAATCACGCGGCCGGGGTAACCCGATAGGGGTAGATCGATGACACTTTCGTTTGACGACATCACCTGGCACCGCGCCGTCGGGCAATTGATCGATGCGCTGGACAAGCCGAATTTCTGGGCACAACTGGTGCGTCTTCTCGATCAGTACGTGCCGTTCGATAGCTGGGTGGCGTTGCTGTTCAGCGCCGATCAGCACCCGCAAGTCTTTGCCGAATGCCCTGGTGAAGACGGTAGCCCTGATCAGTTGTTCCAGGATTATCTGCGCGGTCTGTACCTGCTCGATCCGTTCTACATCGCCTGCCGCGAGCAATCGCGCACCGGGTTGTATCGCCTCTCGGAAGTGGCGCCAGAACATTTCGAGCTGACCGAGTATTACCAGCGATACTTTCGTCTGAATGTGGTGGCCGACGAAATCCAGTTCAATTGTCAGCTCCAGGGTGAACGCACGTTGTGCCTGTCGCTGGGCAGCAAACAGCGTTTTACAGTTGAACAGATCGCGCTGTTGTCGCTGATTCAGCCGTGGGTATTAGGCTTGTTGCGCCAGCGTCTGCCTTACGAAATCAATGAAACCGTGTCCCTCGCGGCCTCACCTGCTCCGGCGGATTGGCGGGTGCAACTGGAAGCTTCGGTGCAACAACTCAAGGGCGCGCAACTGACCGCCCGGGAACTGGATGTCGGCCGCTTGATGCTCAGCGGTTGCTCGAGCAAAGAAATCGCTCGTAAGCTGGAAATCTCTGTAGAAACCGTGAAAGTCCATAAGAAACACATGTACAGCAAGCTCGGGATCAAGTCCCAGTCCGAGTTGTTTTCGATATTTCTCCAGGCACAAAACGCCTGAAAAGATCGCAGCCTTCGGCAGCTCCTAAAGGGGCAAGCCATGCATCTAACTGTAGGACTGCCGCAGGCTACGATCTTTAAAACCCGAGTCCGAACCCAAGGAAACCGTATGAGCCTGTCACTCCTGAGCCGCTACGCCTTCTTTGCCGTCTGCGTGATTTTCACCCTCGCCAGCCTGCCTTTTCTCGAACACGACTGGCTGTGGCCAATCACCGCTGTGACCGGCGTATTGAGCCTGATCGGTATATTCGACCTGCTGCAAAGTCCGCACGCGGTGCGGCGCAATTACCCGATCCTCGGCAACATCCGTTATCTGGTCGAAGGCATCCGCCCGGAGATCCGCCAGTACCTGCTGGAGTCCGACAGCGACGCCCTGCCCTTCTCCCGCGCCCAGCGTTCGCTGGTGTATTCGCGGGCGAAGAATGAAAGCGCCGACAAGCCGTTCGGCACGCTGATCGATGTCTATCAGTCCGGCTTCGAATTCATCGGCCACTCGATGCGCCCGGCGCCGCTGAGCGACCCGAGCAGTTTCCGCGTCACCGTCGGCGGCCCGCAGTGCACTCAGCCGTACTCGGCCTCGGTGTTCAATATTTCGGCGATGAGCTTCGGCTCGCTCAGCGCCAACGCCATTCGCGCGTTGAACCAGGGTGCGAAACTCGGCAACTTTGCCCACGACACCGGCGAAGGCAGCATCAGCCCGTATCACCGCGAACACGGCGGCGACCTGACCTGGGAGCTGGGCAGCGGCTACTTCGGCTGCCGCACCAGCGACGGCCGTTTCGACCCGGAACGCTTCGCCGTTCAGGCGCAGAATCCGCAAGTCCGCATGATCGAAATCAAGATGAGCCAAGGCGCAAAACCGGGCCACGGCGGCATTCTCCCCAAGCACAAAGTGACCAAGGAAATCGCCGAAACCCGCGGCATCATGATGGGCGAAGACTGCGTCTCGCCATCCCGCCACAGCGCGTTTTCCACGCCGCTGGAGATGATGCATTTCATCCAGCAATTGCGTGAACTGTCCGGCGGCAAACCGGTGGGCTTCAAGTTCTGCCTCGGCCATCCGTGGGAGTTCATGGGCATCGCCAAAGCCATGCTGGAAACCGGCATCCTGCCGGACTTCATCGTGGTCGATGGCAAGGAAGGCGGCACCGGCGCCGCGCCGGTGGAATTCACCGACCACATCGGCGTGCCGATGCGCGAAGGCCTGCTGTTCGTCCACAACACCCTGGTCGGCCTGAACCTGCGCGACAAGATCAAACTCGGCGCCAGCGGCAAGATCGTCAGCGCCTTTGACATCGCCAGCGTGCTGGCCATCGGCGCAGACTGGGCCAACTCCGCGCGCGGCTTCATGTTCGCCATCGGCTGCATCCAGTCGCAAAGCTGCCACACCAACAAATGCCCGACCGGCGTCGCCACTCAGGATGCGTTGCGCCAACGCGCACTGGTCGTGCCGGACAAAGCGCAGCGGGTATTCAACTTCCACCGCAACACGTTGAAGGCCCTGGCTGAAATGCTCGCGGCGGCCGGGCTGGACCATCCATCGCAACTGTCGGCCAAGCATCTGGTACGACGCATGTCGGCGACCGAGATCAAGCTGTTCTCGCAGTTGCATGTGTTTTTGAAGCCGGGGGAATTGCTCACCGGGGAAGTGAACGGAGAGTTCTATTCGCGGATGTGGCAGATGGCGCGGGCGGATAGTTTTGAACCGCAGGAAGTGGTGGCTGCTTGAAAGCACACTGGCGCCACTGATGGCAGATTTGGCGCCAGCTCCCTGCTTTCAAACTTTGAGAAACAAGTAAACAGGCGCATTGACTTATTTGTAAGTCAATGCGCCTGGCTCACACCCCTGCGTCCCGTTTGATTTGAGCAATGCAATCGAAGTTTTCTGATATTCCACCTTTTCTACGACCATCACATCCAACTGATCGGAATAATCGCGAAGCCGATCGATATCCAGTATGTAAAAACAGTGTGGCGTACTATGTTCTTTTATTTCAGCCATCAATTTTTCATAGGGAGCAGCACGAACAGGCGAACCCAGAATCTTTAAATAATCAGAATAAACCGAATCACCATATACAGGGATATTTCTAGCATCCTCGATTATCTTCTTCACTGGCGACCGGAGATCATGCTCAATTCGCAGCTTACTATACTCAGGACTCGCCAGATAAGAAGACACTGACATCACACAAACAAACCCCAGCAACAGCCACCGAACAAAATTCTCACGCACGAGATTAAAGCCAAAGGACACAAGCACTATAATGACCGGCATAAAGACAATCATATTTCTGGGTGACAATATTGGCGTATAAAACAATGACCGAAGCCACGCCATTGTAAAACCTAAAAACCACCAGAGCATCAACACCTTTAACGAATCACTCTTGTCTGCCTGCACAAAAAGTTTGGCTAGTGCAAACACCATAAACATCCCACAGAGCAATACCACTGACAGATCCCCGAACAGCAGAACAAAAATTTCTATTAGAAAATCTTCGTTCGGTTTTTGTATCCATGTGTCAGTCCTCCTGAGATTGATCAACACATAAGAAAACAAGGGAATTAACGAGAACAAAATGATTAACCCGGCAGCACCACCTGAAATAAGCAGACGTTTATCGACACCCGCCCGCATCGAAAAATAAAACAATAGAACAAACTGAGTCATTACCATAAAGAAGCCAAAATAATGAGTATTTACTAGCATCGATGCAAAAACCGCATAAACCACTACTGCCGGAGCATTCTTTTTTTCGATCAGCCTGAGAAAAAACAAAAATGACATCACTGCCAAAAAAACCAATAGGCTATAGGATCTTGTATCTCTAGCCGCCGCAATAAAAATAAAGTTAACCGCACTCAACAGCGCTGCAATTGTGCCAACGCGCTCATTGAAAAGTTTTTGTCCCAGGCAATATATTGCTGGAAGCAGTGCCACGCCAAAAACAACCGAAAGTACCCGCCCCACACGTTCTCCGTAATCGAAAACATGAAAAACAAGCCAAAGCAGAATCTGGTAGAAGGGAGGATGAACATCTTCGACCGTCACATGAAAAACTTCACTCAGGCTGTGATTCGGATCACTTACGTTGACGCTGAACACTTCGTCAAACCACAAGCTTTTCCCAAACAAATCATAGCTACGCAATACGGTGCCAAGCGCAACAATGAGCAACAACAGGGTGTATTTGTTAAATAGCTGTTTACTTCGTTTTGAAAACATGGCCGCTCCGACTATCCATAGTTAATGTCCGCGTGTGGAACCGTCATTGCTTGCTATAGGCAAGCATCACAGCCCCCAACCCCACCGCCAGCCACAACGTCACCAACCGCAACAAAACCGTCGCAGCAATCGCATCAGGCAATGCCACGCCGCCCGATACCAGCAACGCCACCATCACCGCTTCGGCACTGCCCAACCCGCCAGGCATAAAACTCAAGGCACCGGCCAACATGGCAACGGCATAAATGAACATCGCGGACGTCAGAGGCACATCCGCACCCATGGCATTGAGAATCCAGTAAAACGCCAGCGCTTCCAGCCCCCAGGCCAGAACACTCAAAAGCGTCGCGCCAATCTGGCGGCGTGGGGTGTGGCAACTATGGGACTGGTGCAACACTTGAACGACATGACGCAACAAACGGGGAAACCAACCGTTCCTTTGATCGACCCGTCGATCAAGAGCACCGACAAGTGCTGGTCGGGATACCAGCAATACGCCGCACACCAACAGCACCAGACAGGCAAAGATCATCGAAAACCATTCGGGATGCGCGCTCAATCCGAACAGGGCCAATGCCACCATTGCCATCAAGTCCGACAGGCGTTCACTGAACAGTGCGGCAAAACTGTGTGGATACGGCACATCCCAACGCTTGAGCAAAACTCCGCGCAACGCCTCGCCTGCCTTGCCGGGGGTGGTGGTCAGGGCGAATCCCGCCAGATAGATTTTCAGACTTGGCCACCAGGGCAGCGGATGGCGCAAGGCATTGAGGTAGACCTGCCAGCGCAAAAAACGCAGACCGTAACCGAGTAGCACCAGCCCGACGATTTGCCCTCCCTCCCCCCAGCCCACCCGACTGAGGGCCGCGCTCACGGCCGGCCACCCGCCCCACAGGGAAACGGCCAGATATGCAAGGGCGGAACAGACCACCGAACCGATCAGAACCCGATAGCGCCACCCGGAGAGCATCAGCGCCTGGCTCATAGATTCAGCCTCTTGAAAATCGGCTGCGGTATGGCCCGAATCAACCCCATGATCCACGCCCAGAATCCGGGCACATAAAGTACCGCCGCCTTGCGCTCGATACCCGCGACGATGCGTTGCGCGACGCTATCCGGTTGCGCCACCAGCAACGCCGGTAGCGCCAGCCCACGGGTCATCGGTGTATCGACGAAACCGGGTTTGATGGTGATCACATGCACACCCGATTTGAACAAGCGCGCGCGCAAGCCTTCGCAAAATGCGGTAACTGCGGCTTTGGCTGCGCCGTACAGATAGTTGGAAGGACGTCCGCGATCCCCGGCCACCGAGGAAATCACCGCCAGGGTGCCGCGATGCTGAGCGGCCATGCGGTTAGCCAACAGCGTCAACAGGGCTATCACCGAACTGCCGTTGTTGGCGAACTCCCTTAAGGCTACCTCAACGCTTTGTTCGCACTCGCGTTGATTCGGCAAGGAGCCATAGGCAATCAGACAGATATCCACCGTCTGCAACGCTGCCATACAGCGCTCGAACATGACGGCGTGCCCGGCAGTATCGCTGACATCCATCTCATAGGGAGTTACCGCTCTAGCACCTCGGGCTTGCAGGTCAGCGCAGGTTTGCTGCAGCTTTTGCCCATCCCTGGCGACGAGAAAAAACTCGCTCCGTTCAGCCGCCCAAAGTCGTGCGCACGCACTGGCGATGGCCGATGTAGCGCCCACAATGAGTATTTTTTTCATCGGATGACTCGCTGCCAGAAACGGGAAATCAGGGCCGGGTCGCGCATTGCTTCCACTTGCTCCCAGGCGGGATAGGCCTGGCGAAAATCGCTGCCGCTCATATGTGCGTCCTTGGCCGGGTACAAACGGCCATGCGCTTCGCGGACGATGGAGTCGAGACGCGGCAGAAGTTTTTTTGTCAGGGCACTGTTCTGCGGGAAATCCAGTGCCAGTGAGATGCCCGGCATTGGAAAGGACAGCAGCCCGGGGGAAGCCATATCGCCACAACGTTTGAGCACCGCGAGAAAGGAGCCGGCACCGCTGCGGGCGATGGACTTGAGCAGTTCGGCCAATGCCGCCTGCGCCACCGCGCTCGGCAAAACACACTGAAACTGCTGGAAGCCTTTGCGTCCGTATATATGGTTCCAGTGCTCGATTCGATCCAATGGATAGAAAAACGGGCTGTAGGCGACCGTCCGAAATTGTCGGGTTGTCGGTTGCCGGTTCCAGTATTGACGGTTGAACAGTTTCAAAGTGAGCGGATTGATCAGCGATACCGGTGGCCGGATCGGCATGTGCAGCGAACGCGGCACTGCGGCCTGAAGCGCACCCGTTTCGCAATGATCCCCGGCGGTAAAGACACCGCGCCCTTGCGCACTGCCACTGGCCAGACAGTCGATCCATGCAACGCTGTATTCGTGCCGGGCATCCATTTCGGCCGACAGGGCAAAAAAGTCATCCAGCCCGTCAAAGCGCACCCGCGTGGTGTCGATCAGGCTGGTCTGGACCTTGCGCAAGCGAAGGTTCACCCAAGTGATGACGCCGGTCAGGCCCAGTCCACCGATTGTGGCGGCGTACCATTGGGGATTCTCCGTTGGCGAACAGACCATGGGCGATTGCTGGGACCGGTGCAGACCGAAACTCACCACCGAATGAGCAAACGTCCCGCACCGGTGATGGTTTTTGCCGTGCACATCATTGGCCACCGCTCCGCCCAGCGTCACATGCCGCGTCCCGGGTGTAACCTGCAAAAACCAGCCGTGCGGGATGGCCAGTTGCAGAATCTCGCCCAGGGTCACCCCGGCCTCGGCGCAGATCTCACCGTTCACCCAGTCAGCCTCGATGAAGCGACTCAAGGGACGTAACTGCAACACATGATCACTGACGGCCAGACAGCTGTCGCCATAGCTGCGGCCATTGCCGAACGGCAACGTGGTGCCGTGGGCCTCGATCAACTGCTGCCACTGCAGCTCCACGTCAGTTTGCCAGTGGCAGGGATGGCCGGTTTGCGGTGCATCGGGGTAGGCTCCCCAAGAGGTCAGTGCCGGCTTCATGCCGCCACCCAGAAAATCAGCGTAAACACCGCGCCCATCGCCAGACTCAAACGATCGCGCAATGCGAACACCACCGGGTCGTCATTCATTCGGCCGCGATGGGTGAGTAGCCAGATCCGGGTGATCCAGAGCAACAATACGGGGCATGCCAGCCAGATCCATCGAGGATGTGCATAGAGCGCAGTGGTCGCGCTGTCATGGATGTAAAGCGCCAGCACCATAACGGCGAGATAACCGGACGCTGCACCCAATGAAGAGAGCATCGCCAGATCGGCGGGAAAGTAATCGCGGCCACCGGTTTTCCCGGTGATCCCGCTGTGCAGCGCCAGCAACAGTTCGGCATAACGCTTGACCAGCGCCAGACTCAAAAACATGAACATGGAGAAGGCCAGCATCCAGCCCGTCAATTCGAGCTCAAAAGCGGCGCCACCGGCAATGATGCGCAGGGTGTAAAGCAGGGCCAGGGCAATCACGTCGAGCGCCATCAGTCGCTTCAACACCAGTGAATAAACCAGCGTCAGTGCGTAGTAACAGGCGAGCACCGCGACGAATGCCCGAGGCAGGCAAAACCAGGCGCCAGTAAAGGACACCAGCAACAGCAAAGGAAAAACCATCAATCCGGACTTGATCGACAAAGATCCACTGGCGAACGGTCGATGGCGCTTGGTCGGATGCTTGCGATCATCGGCAAGGTCGAGCAGGTCATTCAGGACGTACACACCCGATGCACACAACCCGAAAAATACGAAAGCCAGCACGCCGTGCCACAGCGGCAGCGGGTTGGCCAGTTGATGGGCGGCGAGCAGAGGGACAAAAATGAGCGCGTTCTTCACCCATTGATGAATGCGCAAGGCTTTGTACCAACTTCTGAAGCTGGTCGTGTCAGAGCGAATCACCTGGACAACGTTGCCCAAGTGCCGAGTGGCATGCTCGACACCCGCTAACGGATTGACCACATAGGCTTGCCTGGCCGAGCGCCATATCGGCAGATCGTCAAACGAATTACCGACGTAGTCGAACCCTCCTTCACCGTACAGCGTGACCAGCACATCACGTTTGTGCATTCCCGACAGGTTGCGCTCAAGGGTGGTCCCCAACACCTCATCGAACACCTTCAGGTGTTCGGCAATGCGTACTGCCAATGAGTAATGGCTGGCCGTGGCCAAGACTATTTTCCGGCCGCTTTTGCGTTGCCCCTCAATCATCCAGAGTACGTCGGGATCGTAGGGCAGCGTGGCGACATCGATTTCCGTCGATTGCGCCAATTGCTCTTTCAAATACGCCTTGCCATGACTGAGCCAGGCCAAAGGTTTCAGACATTGCGACGGCTTACTGCGGATAAAGGCCATTGCGCATTCGAACAGCAAATCGGACTTGAGGAGGGTTCCGTCCAGATCGACTACGAAGGGCAGTGAAGTCACGCAAGACTCGGACGTCAGGGGGTAATCCGTCAGTGATACGTTCATGTCTGACGCTCACGAAACAATACAAAACGGAAAAAGCAGTACCCGAACAAGATATTCAGCAACGAAAACGAAGCCACGGTCACTAGCCCGGGAAGATTACGGGCATCAGCAATCACGCCCACGCCGAAACTCACGGCCCCCATCAGGCCGATAAACATCAGGTAGACGAACACCGACGTTTCTCGCTCGAACGTATAAAGCGCATTCACGTAAAACGAGAATGCCGCGGCCACACAGAACGCCGCAAAATTGCTGGCCGCCTGATCAAGGCCAACCGCAGTGCGGAGCACGAAGAATATTTGCCAGTGGATAAGTGCATCGGCCACGCCGATCACGCTCGTTGCGGAAAATCCTTTCATGCCCGTTCCTTGCCGTTGCCAATTGCCGGGCTTTCAAGCTAGGCCAAGGGGATGGGCCGGTCTACTGTCAGAAATTACAGGTAGGCGGGTGATTCCGACCAACGGTCGCGCCTGCTTTACCCGCCCCGCGACCGGGTATCACCCACAAAAAAGCCCCGATCTCTCGACCGGGGCTTTGCTGTTTCAGCCTCTGCAAACTACGAAACCGAACGCACCGCGCCTTGCGCCGCGTTGGTCGGTTGCAGCTTGAACACGTAGAACAACACGGTCAGCAGCACCAGGAACACAGGGCCCACGTACAGGGCAATGCGCGTGTCCGGGAAGTACGCCATCAGGCCGACCACCAGCACCAGGAACGCCAGGGCAAAGTACGAACTGACCGGGTACAGCCACATCTTGTATTTGAGGCCGGCACGTTCGCTGGCACTCAGGCCTTTGCGGAATTTCAGTTGCGCCAGCAGGATCATCACCCAGGTCCAGATCGCGCCGAAGGTGGCGATCGAGGTTACCCAGACGAAGACTTTTTCCGGCACCAGATAGTTGAGCAGCACACCCAGCAGCAGCGCAAAAATCGACAGCAGCAGCGCACGACGCGGCACACCGTTGTTCGACGTCTTGGCGAAACCGGCCGGGGCCTGACCATTTTGCGCCAGGCTGTAGAGCATGCGCCCGGTGCTGAAAATGCCGCCGTTGCAGGACGACAATGCAGCGGTGATCACCACGAAGTTGATGATGCCGGCGGCCGTCTTGATGCCCAGACGTTCGAAGGTCATCACAAACGGACTGCCCTGGGTGCCGATTTCATTCCACGGGTAGATCGACAGAATCACGAACAAGGCGCCGACGTAAAACAGCAGAATCCGCCAGAACACCGAGCCGATCGCGTTGGGGATGGTCTTCTGCGGGTTCTTCGCCTCACCGGCGGTCAGGCCGATCATTTCGACGCCGAGGTAGGCGAACATGACCATTTGCAGGGACATCAACACGCCCTGAATGCCGTTGGGCATGAACCCGCCGTGGGCCCACAGGTTGGAAATCCCCAGTGCCACGCCATCGTTGCCGAAACCGAAAGCGATAATGCCGACGCCACCAATCACCATGGCAATGATGGTGACGATCTTGATCAGGGCGAACCAGAACTCGAACTCACCGAAGGCTTTCACTGCGATCAGGTTGATCGAGCCCATGCTGACCAGCGCCGCGAGCGCCCAGATCCAGCGCGGTACGTCGGGGAACCAGACGCCCATGTACACGGCCACGGCGGTGATTTCCGCCACGCAGGTCACCAGCCACAGGAACCAGTAGTTCCAGCCGGTGAGAAAGCCCGCCAATGGGCCGAGGTAGTCTTGTGCATAGCGACTGAACGAACCGGCCACCGGGTTATGCACGGCCATCTCGCCGAGGGCGCGCATGATCACCAGGATCGCCAGCCCGCCAAGAATGTAGGAGAGCATGATCGCCGGGCCAGCCATTTCGATGGCCTTGGCCGAACCTAAAAACAGACCGACGCCGATACAGGCACCGAGTGCCATCAGGCGAATATGCCGTTCGCCGAGTTCGCGTTTGAGCGGACCGCCCTGAGCGGTTTCGCCGTGAGGCAGGTGATTGCCAACTGGCATAGGGATACAACCTCGTCTTGTTATTGGATATGACCACCGAGTATCGAAGCGTCGGCCGATAGGCCTTGGCTGGCAGGAAACCGCGCCTGCTTCGTGGGCAGACGCGTCTTGCAGGACAAACCTTCAAGATCAGCGGGGCGTGCAGTATAAAAAGCCTTCTGCAGGCGTTTTCACTCTATAAACCACAACATTCAGCGACAACTCTCGGTAAAAGTGGGGTTTTCGGAGAGGCATTAGCTGGTTTACGTAGGAATACTCGCCACAGAAAAAGGCGCCGAGTATTGCACAGCATTGGTGCATCGTCATGCCCTGGGGTTTGGTGGTATTGCTCTGGCAATCGCTCTACCCCGCGGATCTGTCCGGGGTCCCTATGTGGCGAGGGGATTTATCCCCGATGGCCTGCGCAGTAGGCCCAAATCCAGAGAATGCGGTGTGCCTGAATATTTGGGGGATAAGGTTTTGGGGCTGCTTCGCAGCCCATCGGGGATAAATCCCCTCGCCACGGGTACAGACCTTTACCAGTCCTTCACACGATAAGGAAAATTCACTCAGCAGTTACAGATCCGGCTTGGATAAGCGAGCTCTAGCCTTAGGAGATCAATGAACCAACACACGGAAGTGAAAGTGCCTGCCTATCCAAACTCCTATCGTCTGCGTCTTGGCCGAAGTTCCGAAATTGGGCGCGCGTACTTCATCACTGCGGTGGTACACGAACGCCAGCCCATATTTTCTGATTGGCAAACGGGCCGTCTGCTAGTCGCTCAACTTCGTCAGGCTCACGACGAAGGCCAAGCAGAGTCAATTGCCTGGGTTGTCATGCCTGACCATTTTCATTGGTTGATGCAGTTGAAAACCGACAATCTTGGAGAGGTCGTCGGTGGAATAAAGGCTCGCTGCACCCATGCTGTTAATAAAAAAATCGGACGTCGCGGTCCTTTATGGCAGACCGGGTTTCACGACCGCGCCATCCGCGATGATGAAGACTTGAAGCCATTCGCCCGCTATATCGTGGCCAATCCCCTAAGAGCTGGATTGGTAACGAAAATCGGCGATTACCCGCTTTGGGATGCCTGCTGGCTCTGAACCTGATTCAGCTCGGTTTATCTGTGATGGAGAGGTATCAGTGGCGAGGGGATTTATCCCCGATGGCCTGCGCAGCAGGCCCAAATCCAGAGAATGCGGTGTGCCTGAATATATGAAACCTGAGGTTTTGGGGCTGCTTCGCAGCCCATCGGGGATAAATCCCCTCGCCACGGGTACAGACCTTTACCAATCCTTCACACGATAAGGAAAATTCACTCAGCAGTTACAGATCCGGCTTGGATAAGCGAGCTCTAGCCTTAGGAGATCAATGAACCAACACACGGAAGTGAATGTGTCTGCCTATCCAAACTCTCACCGTCTGCGCCTTGGCCGAAGCTCGGAGGTCGGTCGCGCCTACTTCATCACCGCTGTAGTACACGCACGGCAGCGGGTATTTTCTGATTGGCAGACAGGTCGTTTATTAGTCGCCCAACTTCGTCAGGCTCATGACGAAGGCCAAGCAGAGTCAATTGCCTGGGTTGTCATGCCTGACCATTTTCATTGGTTGATGCAATTGCAAACCGGCACGCTGGGCGGGGTGATTGGCGGGATAAAGGCACGCTGCTCTCACGCAGTTAACAAAAAAACCGGACGACGGGGGCCTTTGTGGCAAACCGGCTTTTACGACCGCGCGATTCGCGACGGCGAGGACTTGAAGCCATTCGCCCGCTATATCGTGGCCAATCCCCTAAGAGCTGGACTGGTGAAGAAAATCGGCGATTACCCGCTTTGGGATGCCTGCTGGCTCTGAACCTGATTCAGCTCGGTTTATCTGTGATGGAGAGGTATCAGTGGCGAGGGGATTTATCCCCGATGGCCTGCGCAGCAGGCCCAAACCCAGAGAATGCGGTGTGCCTGAATATTTGGGAGATGAGGTTTTTGGGGCTGCTTCGCAGCCCATCGGGGATAAATCCCCTCGCCACAGATAAATTCCTCGCCACAGCCCATGACCCCAAAGTCAGATACTTATTTCAGATTTATTCAGCTTCCCAACCTTTCACAATTTTTTCACCACCGCCAACCACCGTCTAAGCTTCAGACAAGTCCGATCAATCTGCGTGAATGGATCAATCGACTATGGGCGCTTTGTGGCAAACCGATTCGAGTAAAGCCGTGGTTCCGACTGAACGTGTGGATGATCAAGCGCCTGTCCCTGAAAAAACCCGCCGCCGGCACGGGTGGAAGGCTTTCTGGTTGTTGCTGCTGATTATCGCGGTGGTGGTGGGGCTCGCCGCGTCAAAAGAGATGCGCACCTCGCGCTTTCAATCCCGTGAGCTCAGCCAATATGCCGCCTCGCTGACCTACAAACTGGAGCCCGGACCCAGTGAAGCCATTCGCTATCCGGGTAACGGGCCGTTCGATCTGCGTCTGGGTTACAGCGCCCTCGATGAGTTCCTGCCGCGCCTGCTCAAGCGCAATTATGTTGTCACCGAGCAGACACGCTTTTCGCCCGCGCTGCTCAGCTACACCGACAAAGGCCTGTTCGTACCGTATTCCGAGAAGATCCAGGCCGGGCTGTCGATCACCGATTGCCGGGCCGCGCCGCTGTACAAGTACAACTATCCGCAGCAACTGTATGCGAGCTTCGCGACGATTCCGCCGGTAGTGGTCAGCAGCCTGTTGTTCATCGAAAACCGCTTTCTGCTCGATCCCAAACAACCGCTCGCCAATCCGGCGGTGGACTGGCCACGGTTCGGCAAGGCCGCGTGGTCGCAAGTGGCCAAGTTACTGAACCTGCCCGGGCAATCGGCCGGCGGCAGTACGTTGGCCACGCAATTGGAGAAGTACCGGCATTCGCCTGACGGCCTGACCGTCTCCGGCGCCGAGAAAATCCGCCAGATGATGTCCGCCAGCGTGCGCGCCTATCAGCCCGGCCCGCAAACCCTGGAAGCGCGGCAGAACATCGTGCGCGATTACCTCAACAGCGTGCCGCTGTCGGCAGTGCCTGGGCATGGCGAAGTGCATGGCATGGCCGAAGGCTTGCGGGTCTGGTACGGCAGCGATTTCAACAAGGCCAACGCCCAGTTGAACAGCCCGGCAACGGATGCGAAAACCATGGCCGACAAAGGCCTGGCCCTGCGCGAAATGCTCTCGCTGATGATTGCCCAGCGGCGCCCGTCGCATTACCTGACCAAGGGCCGTGAAGAACTCTCCGACCTCACCGACAGCCACTTGCGCCTGCTCAAGCAGAGCGGCGTGATCGACAGCGCCCTCGCCGATGCTGCGCTCGCCAGCAAGGTCAGCTACCGCGACTGGCAGACTCAGCCGACCATGCAGCCGATTGAAACCAACAAAGGCATCAGCGCTGCCCGCAGTCGTCTGGCGAGCATGCTCAATCGCCCGTTGTACGATCTCGACCGCCTCGACCTTTCGGCCACCAGTACCCTGCAGGGTGACCTGCAAACTCAGGCCACCGCCTACCTGAAGAAACTCGCCGATCCGGCTTATGCCGGCGAAATCGGTTTGCTCGGTGAACGTCTGTTGACGCCGACCAGCACCACGCAGGTGCGCTACAGCTTCACCCTGTTCGAACTGACCCCGGACGGCTCGCGTGTACGGGTGCAAACCGACAGCACTGACCAGCCGTTCGACATCAACGAAGGCAGCAAACTCGAATTGGGCTCAACGGCGAAAATGCGCGTGCTCACCACGTACCTGCAAATCATCGCTGAACTGCACGACAAGTACGGCGCGATGAGCGTGCCGGAACTGAAAAAAATCGAGGTGCCCGATCAGGATCGCCTCAGCCAGTGGGTCATCGACTACCTGATCCAGAACAAGGACCACGACCTGTCAAAGATGCTCGGCGCCGCACTCGATCGCAAATACTCGGCCAGCCCCGGCGAGGCGTTTTTCACCGGCGGCGGGTTGCACACCTTCAACAACTTTCGCAAGGAAGACAACGGCCGCATACCGACCCTGCGTGATGCCCTGCGTGAATCGATCAACCTGCCGTTCATTCGCCTGATGCGCGACGTGGTGCGCTACGTCACGTATTCCGGCCCCAACAGCAGTGCCGAGTTGCTCAAGGACGATCGCGACCCGCGACGCCAGGAATACCTGGCCAGTTTTGCCGACCGCGAAGGCACCTCGTTCCTGCTCAAGTTCTGGAAAAAATACAAAAACAAGAACACCCAGGCGCGCCTCGACACGTTCCTCGACAGCATGCGTCCGACACCGATCCGCATGGCTGCCGTGCACCGTTATCTGTTGCCGAACGCCAGTCAGGAAGACTTCAACAGCTTCGTGCGCTCGCATCTCAAAGGCGCCAAGGTCACCGAGAAGCTCACCGATGATCGCCTGATCAGGCTCTACGATTCCTACGGCCCGGGCAGCTACGATCTGCCGGATCAAGGCTTCATCGCCAAGGTGCATCCGCTCGATCTGTGGCTGATGGGTTATCTGCTGAACAACCCGGACGCAACGTTCACCCAGATCGTCAAAGCGAGCCATTTCGAACGCCAGGAAGTCTACAGCTGGCTGTTCAAGAGCAAACACAAAGGCGCCCGTGACAGTCGCATCCGCACCATGCTCGAGATCGAAGCGTTTCTTGAGATTCACCAGCGCTGGCAAAAAGTCGGTTACCCGTTTGATCACCTGGTGCCATCGCTGGCCACCGCCATCGGCAGCTCCGGCGACCGTCCCGCCGCGCTGGCCGAGTTGATCGGCACCATCCTCAACGATGGCGTGCGGATGCCGACGCTGCGTATCGACAGCCTGCATTTTGCCGCCGACACACCGTATGAAACCCGGCTGGTCAATGACCCCAACGTCGGCAAACGAGTGATGCCGTCCGAAGTCGCCAACGCCATGCGCGAAGCCCTTTCGCAGGTGGTGGACGCCGGTACTGCAAAACGTGTTTCCGGCAGTTTCAAACTGGCTGATGGCAGCCCGCTGGCCATGGGTGGCAAAACGGGTACCGGCGACAACCGGATCGAGGCCATCGGCTCGGGAGGACGCATCCTCAGTTCGAAGTCGATCAACCGCACGGCGACCTTCGTGTTCTTCATCGGCGACCACCATTTCGGCACCCTCACCGCGTTCGTTCCTGGGCGCTCGGCGGAGAACTTCAAATTCACCTCGGCCCTGCCCGTGCAGGTGCTCAAGGGCATGGCGCCGATTCTCACGCCGTATTTGCAACCGGGCAGCGACTCGCAATGTCATCCGACGCAGACACCCGGCGTGGCAGTGGCCGGCATAATAAAGCCTTGAGCGAAGTAACAATTCGTGTCAGGCATTTCTGATACAGGGTGAGGATTTTTCTCGTTGGCGGGTGGTACTTATGTATTTTTCAAATTCGAATTTTCGTCGGGTTAGCCACCCGTAGCGCCCTTTGCTCGCTGATCTTTGAACTTTTGTTTTACCCCCTCGCAGGTAGGCTGATCACTCCTCCAACAATCAAGGATGATTGGCCATGTCTGACTCCCCCGTGCCTGCTCACACACCGGACAAAGGGCAGCATTACGAACTCATTGCCAACGCAGTCGATGACCGCTTCAAGGCCGCCACGGTCGGCCGAGGTCTGGCACTCGCAGCGACACCGCTGAACGTCGAACCGTGGTACATCAGCGCGCCAACCGCCTACCTCGAAAAGCTCAGAGCCGCCAATCTCAAAGCATGGGGCTCACAGAACCAGGTTGATCACCTGCTGCAAAAAATCGACCTGAAAACCTTCGCCACTCCCCTGCTCCAGAGTGAGCTGAAAAAACGCTTCGGCATCGAAACCACCCGCAACACCGAAAGCGATACCGACATCGAAAGGATCTGGCTGCGCCTGTACATGCCCAAGGACAACCCCTGGTATGTGCTGAACCTTTCCGACGGAGTCACCGCTCGTAACGTGTCCCTACTGGATGCTGCACTGCACAATTTCGCCAGCCATGAAAAGGTCGCCGCCGGTTCCGACTTCATCAGCAAACCGGATCGGATCGGCAATTTCGACATCCTGCCCATCAAACAGAAAATGAGCATCAGCCAGTTCCAGACACTGTGCCGGGAACTGGACATCGGTGCGCAATACAAAAAACACCTCGAAAGCTATCTATTGCCCGGCGAGCCTGTCGCCGAAGCCGTGCTGAAAAACAAAGTGATCGAAAGTCAGAAAGATGCACTGGCCGTTGCGGCGCAACTGGCATTGCTCACCCAGGACATCGAGTACGACGCCTACAAGATGCTGCTCGAACTGGCCGCCAACCAGACCCGGCTGATGCTCAACGGCAGACGGCTGCAATGCTGTGACCTGTCGATGCTGGGTACGCGGTTGACCGGGGTCCTTTTGTTGATGCACGCCGTGCGTGACAGTCGAGGGATCAATCGACTGATTGTCTATGTCCCGCACGATCCCGATCACCCGCTCAAGGAATACCCGTCGCCACAGGCGTTCAGCGCCGAACTGTCGCGTCAGTTGCGCGAAGACAAAGTCACCGCGTCAACGAAACAGAGCTACCGGCAATTCTTCAGCCAGTTTGTCGACCAGCAACAACGCGGACACTTCTTCGCCGAGCTTGAGCAACGCTTGTTTATCACTCGATACCACAAGCCTGACGACCACAACGATAAACGGCCACCGTGGCGCAAAGACCCCATACCCACCCCGCGCCTGCAACTTGCACACCTGCCGCTGGCACCGGACTACTGGACCCACGCCTACCAACAGAAACTCAACAAGATCCTCAACGATGCCCGCGAACTCGCCGTGTCCACCGCCGACACAGACAGCAAGGCGCGCTGGGCCTGGTGGGACAACTTCAAGAAAATCGTATCGGACATTTTCAATGCTGCGCTGTTGATCGCCACGCCGTTCGTGCCGGGGCTTGGCGAACTGATGATGGCCTACACGGTTTATCAAATCACCACTGATGTCATCGAAGGCCTGGTCGATCTCGCCGAAGGTCTCTGGCAAGAAATGGGCGAACATGTGATCAGTGTGGTGACAAGCTTTATTCAACTGGCTGCGTTCGGCGCAGGCGCTGAAATCGGCAGCGCGTTCAAGCTCAAACTGTCGTCACTGGTCGAAGGCATGAAACCGGTAACGCTGCCCAATGGCAAACCTTCGCTGTGGCATCCGGATCTTGCGCCTTACGAGCAAAAAACGATGACGCTGCCGGCCGCCTCGAAACCCGACAGGCACGGTCTGCATCAGGTCGGCCGCGACACCCTTTTGCCCTTGGAAGGCAAACTCTACAGCGTCGAAAAAGCCTCGACACAACCCACCTCCAGAACTCACCGGATCAAACACCCTTCGCGCCCCAACGCCTACCGGCCGAAGATCGAGCACAACGACCATGGTGCCTGGCGGCATGAAGCCGAAAGCCCGCAGGACTGGTCGGATCAGACCCTGATGCAGCGTTTGGGACACGACGTCGAACGCTTCTCGCCCGCCGAGCTTGAACAGATCCGCATCAGCAGCGGCACCGACACCGACGAATTACGACAGATGCATGATGACAACAGCCCACCGCCACCGCTGCTGGCCGACACCATCAAACGTTTCACCGCCTATGACGATGTTCAGCGATCAGCCACCCTTATTCGCGACGGCCAGCCGCTCGCCTCGGACGCCGTCTGGTTTGAACCGATCACCACCGGCTTGCCGGGATGGCCCCGTGAACGGGCGTTGAGGGTGTACGAACAGGCCGACTTGAGTGGCTATTCGCGCAAGTACCGCAACCCCGGCGCCACAGATGCCAACACCCTGAACATCAGTCACACAGACCTTATCTACGGCAAGTTACCCGAACGCCTCGCCGGTTTTCTCGATGACGCCGAGTGCAAGGCCCTGCTCGGTCGTGACGTCGCGCCAGCAGAACGTCCTCAGGCACTGCGTGAGCGTTTGGCCGATGCAGTGCAGGCCCGTCAGGGAGAAGTGGCCAAGCGTCTGTACCAGGCGGGTGAACGATCAAACAAGGCCGATATCCGCGTGGTGCAACAGACATTTCCTGAAATGCCACTGACACTGGCAGAAAAACTCCTGACCGGGGCCAAACCCGCCGAAATGCAGCGTATCGTCGATGAAAACCGCCTGCCTTTGCGGATCAAGGCGCAAGCCCGTGAGTTGAATTTCGAAGCCTCTGCCGCACGTGCCTATGAGGGTTTCTATCGCGACGAGAGCGTCCTGCCAGACACCGAACGACTGGTGCTGAACACCCTCAAGATTCACACCGATACCTTTGCCGATCTGCGCATTGAAGTCCTCGATGGCGTCCATGACGGCCCCTTGCGTTGCAGCGCCGGGGCGGATGACGCCACGCAGGTGCGGCGGCTGATTCGCAATGAACACGGGCAGTACGAGGTAGTGGACGGCAACAACCGACCCTTGCATGACGCCAGCGATTTTTACCAGGCGATGCTTAATGCCCTGCCCGACGGCAAACGTGTGGAACTGGGTAGCAAGGGCACCGATGGTCGCCGACTCAAGGCGTGGATCATGGAAACCACCGCCGCACCCGGCGAACGCAGAACCTTGCTGGCCGAGCCACCCATTCGCACCGTGCCCACGATTGAAACCGAGACACTGGTGCGAGGCTGGCCGTGGTTCTTTGGCGAAAAAACACCGGAGAAAAGGATCAAACAGCTGTATCCAAAAATGAACGACCGAGAGGTGACAACGTTCATCCAGGCGCTCCAGAACAATGGGGACATTGTCCCTGCTATCGAGCAACTGGAGAACGAACGCAGTGCCTTGCGCCAAACCCTGAGCAGTTGGCGAGAAAGTTATTCGGGCGAACTGGACGACTTTGGCGACCGGATCCCGGGAGTATCGAGGGATTTCCTGCAAAACGGCGGGAGACACATCGAAGAGCAACTGCTTGAATGTTTCGAACGCAAAAGCGACATCTTCGGTGAGCGCAGCAACCACCCGGAACAAGGCTATACGCTGGACTTGTCCACCGACCTTTCACAACCCGATCTTGATCGTTGGTGGAACGATCTGCGCCAGCAACCCGGGATGAAAAAATACCTGAACCAGATCACCGCGCTGAAACTCGACAACACACACTTTTCTGTCGCAGACAAAGGTCTGCTGGATGACTTCGCCCATTTGCGCCAACTGAGCGCCCGTCAATGCGATTTGACCGAGATATCTCCGGCGCTGGGTCGCATGCGTCAGCTCGAAACGCTGGATCTGGCAGACAACAACATCACCGTCATGGCCAACAGCAACAAGCAATTGAGTCGACTCTCCCGCCTGCAAACCCTGATCCTGAGCGGCAACCCACTGCGTCGCCCGCCCGCCGTCGGGCGTCTGTACCGACTGAACCGGCTGGACCTGGCCAACAGCACAATCGAGACTTGGCCGGAGGGCCTGTTCAAGGTGGGTAATGCAGACAGACATCGCTCACGGGGATTCGCCCTGGACATGCGCCAATGCCCGATCAGCAGCCTGCCCGAGGTCACGCCGGGATCCGATCAGGCCTTCATTCTCAGTCGCGCGCGTTTCGACACGGCCCGACTGTCCAACGGCGACCGGATACGTTACGGCGACTATCGCCAGTCGGTAGGTTTCAGCCGCCAGCAAGTCTACTCCCCGGCCGTTGCGGACGAGATAAATCACTGGCGATTGCTACCCCAGGAGCAAGGAACGTTCAGTCCTTCAACGTCTTTCACACAGTACCGCGAGGAGTCCTGGCAGGATGTGCTGGCAGAGCCCGGCTCCGAAGGTTTGTTCAAGGTCATACGCAAGCAGAGAGACGCCCGGGACTACCAGTCCGACAAGTCGCGTAGACAGTTGACGCAGCGAGTCTGGGAAATGATCGATGCCGCTGCGCTGGACAGCGAACTGCGCGAAGAACTGTTCAAGCACGCCCGGGAGCCGGACAACTGCCGAGAAGGCGGGGCGCAGCTGTTCAACTACATGGGCATGAAGGTATTGGTATCGAAAGCCTATGCGCAGCCGACATCCGCCAAAGTGCTGGACATCGACCTTACGCGGCTCGCACGCAGTGCCGCGCGTCTGGACCGGATAGCGGATGTGGCCGTGGAAGAGGTCAAACGCCAAGAGCAACAGCACCTGATCAACCCTGGGCGAAATGCCGCGCCCGATGAAATCGAAGTGCACATGGCCTACGAGACGGGGCTTGGCAAGCGCCTGGAGTTACCGTGGCAGTCCGAGGGCATGCTCTATCAGCCGCGCTCAGGCGTGACGCAAGTCAAGATCGACGCGGCCTACGATTCAATCATTGCCCGCGAGCAAGGAGACGGGCTGGTGGACGGGATGATCGACTCGTATTCCGATCCGTTCTGGGAACGTCATTTACGTCGAACCCATCCGACGCAATACGAAATCAATGATCGTCTGTTCGAGGAAAAACCGGGGCTGCTCGATGAGTTGCGCAAGGCCCAGGCGGAATGGGCGAACCCGACCCCGCAAACGCAAATGAACCGACTTCAACGAAAAATGGAAGGCCTGGCCAATCAACTGAACATTCCCCACCGGGAGGTCTTCAGCGGCGACCCCATGAGCGATGCCCGCTATGACCGCTGGATGAAGGACATCGGTTATGCGCGCAACCAGTTGAGCAGAACATTGACCCATCAAGCGTTGGCCCGCGCCGGACTTTGATCGGTGCCGTCAGCCAGCCCCGTTACAGGCTGGCTGACGCCGCCAGACTCAACCCAACTCCGAATCCCAGATCACCGTGACATTGCCCGAATAGTTACGAGCCACACCTTCGTTGAGCATTTCATCCACTGCTTCACGGGCCACCTCGAAATGCAGCGTGCCGACCTTGCGATCCAGATAGAAACCCGGCTGGAACAACTCGGTGCCACTGCCATCGCGCAGCAGTCGCCGGCGATTGACTGGCTGCCCTGCGCCATCCGTCAGGCCGTTGGGCAGGCTGACGCTGACTTCCAGCGGCACGGCGTGGCCGGCGGTCGACTCCCATAACGCACAGTTGTTGCCCATGACGTACTGGCATTCCATGTTCATTTTGAAGCGGCTCGACGCCGAGATATTGAAGGTCTGGTCGCGCAGCAGCCGTGTCGGCTTGCGCCCCTGATCCAGCCAGGACTGCCAGCCCCCCACCGGCTCCAGCACCACGCGATTGCCGCCGGGAGGAATGTCGACCTTCATGGTGTGGGTGACCTTCAGATTGAAGTTGAGGGTCAAAATCGAGTCGTCCGGGGTCAACACATCGCCCATGTCGAAGTCCATATTCGGGCCGACGGTGTAGGTGATGGAGCCGGTGTAATCGCCCGACTCCATTTTCAGCGGGTCCGGGGTGCGCAGTTCGTAGGCGTAAACGAAATACTGGTAATGCATGCCAATCGGAATATCGAACAAGGCCTTTTTCGAGCAGACACCCGCGCCTTCCGGCACTCTCCAGAAACTGTTGTAGCCATGGTGGCCCGCCGTAGCTATACCAACCCCCAGGCACGGTGCCGGAGCGTAGCTCCAGGCCCCCCCTTCCCATAAATCATCCCACCAACCGCCTCCGGTTATTTCACCGACCGATATCGGGAATCCGGTTTCATGACCAATACCGGCAATCCTTAGCTCGACAACGTGCGTATCACCTGAAGCATGGGTGACGGTGACCGTGCGCCAGTCCGAAGGCACCTTGGCCATCCCCCCCTGACGCGGATCAGCGTGGTTGGCCTGAATCGGCGCCTTGGCCTCGAACGGTATGCGCGCAACCAGGCTAAACAGACCCAGGGACTCGCAAGTTGCAGGCACCTGGAGACAAAACCCCTCGGACGGCGTCTGGTTCTTGAACTGATTTCTCTGCGGGTTGGCAAAATCCGGTTCGAAGGTCGCGTCGATGTTATGCACTTCTGCCGATGCCGCACTGGCAACCAGTGTCAGCAGCAAACCGATCCATGACCGGCAGGCCGGGGCGATTGAAAAGCTCACGGGCGTTCTCCAAAACAGTGTCGATAAAGCCAAGGAAATTTCACGGTCCGACTCACTCGCCCGGCGCCCTGGCGTTGAACAGCAGCAGCACGTTGCCGCTGTAGTCCCCGGGGCGGTAACCACCGTCCGGCTTGATCGGATCGATCTGCAACAGAACCCGTTTGCCCGTAGCGGCTTCTTCCTGCGACACCACTTGGCGCGGTGTCGTCTCGGCGCTCAACTGCACCCCGTTGAAGCTCACCTGCAAATAAATTTCCTCACCGGCGCGACCGTTGGACAGGTACGGCTCGGCCTCCAGGCGCGCTTCAATCGCGCTGGTGTCGTGCCGCACATCAAAGTTCTTGCGCACACTGCTCAGACTCGATGTCGAGTGATTCCAGTCGAGCCGCTGGGGCCGGTGAATCCAGTCCGGCTCGGAGGGGATGATGTAGAACGGTCGGCTGGGGATGGTCAGGGACACTTCAAAGGTGTGTTCTTCCCGGGCCGCCCACGCCACGTTGGCTGTCAGAGCCGCCGTGACCATCAGCGCGACAACGGTGCATTGCTTGATCATGTCGGTTACCCGTTGCGTCATTGGAAATCAGGCCTTGCCGCCTGCGACCTTGAGGACTTTCTTATCGCCACCCTCGATCAGGAGAAAGCGGTACTCGCGCCCCTTCTCCTTGTCGAAAGCGAAGGTCTTGCCCGCCAGCAAGTGGTGCTTGGTGGTCGCGCCGCAGTCGGTTTCCTTGTTCACCGCGCAGCTTTTGAACTCGTCGACAATCACCACCGTGTTGCCATCGTTGCGCAGTTCATAACGGCTGTCGGTCTCGGTAATTGCGGTGGCAAAACGCGCATCCTTGGGCCGCACGAAAAACACAATGCCAAACCCGGTCATCACGTTGACCCCGGCTTTCAGCGACTTTTTGTAGTCTTCGCGTTCTTCACCGGTGACGGCGAACTCATCTTCCTTTTCCGGCACCACCGGCACGAAACGTACGCGGAAGTAGCGCTCGCGATCACGCTCGCCCATGTACAGCAAACGCGTGCCCTGCATGCCCTGGGCCGGCACGATCAGCCGCGCGGGGCTGGCCATCAACCCGTTGCGCGAGGCGCCGTCAGCGGCGTTCTGAACCGGGATCTCCTGAGGTGTGCCATCAGCACCGTAGACAATCTCCAGCACGTTGACCTTGACGAACGCTGTCGCGTCGCCGCTGTTGAAGATCCGTTTCAGGTAGGTACTTTTATCGGCATCCAGATAGTCGTATACCGTGCCGACGTTGATCTGCGGACCGGCTTGTGCCGTCAGGTAAAACACGCTGAGCACACCCAGCAAAAAAACACGTTTCATCGGTTTCAACTCCATGAAAAACGAAATGGCCTGACCGGAGTGCTCACACTTCCGAGTCCCAGATAATGGTGATGTTGCCGCTGAGCGTGTCGCTCAGGCCGGGCCTGAAAAGAAAATCGATAGCGTCCCTGGGCATTTCAAAACGCAGTGAGCCGGCCTTGCGGTCGAGATAGACAGTGGGCTGGAAAGGCCCGACCCAAGTGTTGTAAAGCAGCTTGAGCAACTTCACCTCACCGCCACTCGGCCCACCGATTCCGGCGGGCAATGTCAGGAAGGTTTCCACTTCGGTGACGTTGCCTCGCGGGCTGCCTAACTTGCAGCGTGTGCCGCCAGTCGAATCGCACAGCATCATGACTTTGAAGCGCGACGAGGCGGAGATGTAGAACAGCTGGTCGCGGTAGATGCTTGTCGGCTTGCGGCCACTGTCGATCCAGCGCATCCAGCCGCCCTCGGGTTCGAGCATGACTTTGTTGCCGCCCGGTGGCAGATCGACCTTCAGGGTGTGCTGCACGTCGAGGACGAAATCCAGATTGAGAACGTTGTCGTCCGGCTGGATCAAAGACCCCAGATCGAAATCGCCGGCCGGACCGATGCTGTAGACCATCGAGCCGCTGTACAGACCCGACGACATGTTCAAGGGATTGGGTGTGCGCAGCTCATAGGCAAAGTCGAGGTACTCCATAGACATGTGAGGGATGGCGTAAGCGGCGGTTTTGGTGCACGCCCCTTCCTGAGGTGTTTTCCAGAAAAACTGGTAAGTCTTGGGTGTGAGGTAGCCCATACCGCTGTACTGACAGGGAGGCGGCGCATTGACCCAGCTGCTTTCCACCCAGAGCTTGCGATGCGCATCGATGTTATCCACTTCGCCGGTGATCGCGGTGGCAGCATCACTCAGGACATAATTGGAACCAATCCCGGTAATACGCACTTCGACGGTTTCCGTTTCCCCGGTTTCACTGTTCTTGACGGTGAGTTGTCGCCAACTGGCAGGCACCCTGATCTGGATATAGTCCGCCGGCACCAGTGGACGCTGCGCGTTAAAACGAATCGGCAGTTGCAGACTGAACATATTGTTGTCGGCGCACTCGCTTACATGACTTGCGCAGTAACCACTGACCGGTGTCTTGTTGATAAACACGTTTTTGCTCGGTTGCGACGGATCAGGCTGAAACAACGCCCGGATTTCCTGGCTCGCGCCTTCTGCCGATGGCAAAGCCAACGCCAGTAGCCAGCCACAAAGGGACTTGTGCATGGCTCAACCCGCCTTCTGATCGGTGGAGGTCACGTCGGCCAGCGTGTCCGGCGTGCAGCGCAGATCGCCGATCATCAGCACATTGTTTTCACTGCGGTGCTGGTTCGCATCGAGGCGGAACTGGCACAGCAACTGGCTGCCCTGACGCACTTCCAGGGTCGGTGAGCCGGCGTTCATCTCCATCGAGAAGAACCCGTCGACTTCCGTCACCCCACGGCTGGCGTGGTTGATCACGTGGTGGCCCTTGAGCGGTTGCCCTTGCCCGTCGACCAGACGACCGAGCACGGTCAGGGTCTTCATCACGCGGATCTTGCGGTACTCCACGCCGCCCTTGTTCAGGTGATAGCGGGTACGCGCCGGTTCAATGGTGGCCGCTGGGACGTGGTTGCCTTCGAAGTCGAAACTCACCGAGCTGTTGCGGTACGCGGTGATCGGAATGAAGTTGCGCCCCGGCTTCAACGCCGCACTGCCGCCGCTGTAATCGTCGGCGCGCAGAGCGATGTCATCGATGTCCGATTCCACATCGACGATCATCCCCGCACCGCGCATCTCGTACTGACTGGTCATGAGCATTTTCTCGCCGCCGACCACCAACGTGCTGTCGACGTTGAGGCCACCGGTGAAATTGCCGTTGTAGGAAGAACGCTGAATGAAGGCATCGCCATTGACCGCATCCGTGCGCCAGTTCGTCAGACTGGACATCCCGACGCCATAGGTGTCGGTCAGCGCGGTGACCGAGACGTTTTGCAGTACATGATCCTTGAAGTCCTTGCGCCAGCCGATCGAGCCATTGTTGTCGCGACTGCCATCGCGGGCCGTGCGCGAACCGATGCTGCCGGTGATCTGCTGACCGGGGGCGCCGAGTGCCATGTTGACGCTCAAATCGACGCCGCGATTGCGCGCATCGCCACTGCTGTAACTGCCCGGCCGATCGAACAGCGACAAGCGCCAACTGGCGTCGCTGCCAAACAGTTCGGTGCGTTGGGTCCAGCCCAGATCCATGCCGACGCCTTCGACGTTGCCCTCGCTGTGCGACACCCGCGCGTTGATCGAACTCTTGCTGCTGACGCGATGGTTGAGCGCCAGCGACGAATTGCTGGTCTGGCCGATAAACACATTGCGCGGACGAACCCGGGTGCCGTCCGGCAGGGTGTCGTAGGTGTTGGTGGTGTCGAGCCAGCTGCGGTTGTGGCTGACGACCACGCTGCCGGAACCATAGTTATAGAGGCTTTGCAGATCCAGACCGGTGCCGTAATCCTCGGTCTTGTAGACGTTGGCATACAGGCTGATGTGGTTGGCCAGCGTCCAGTCGATGGACGTGCCGTATTGCAGCTTTTCGCGAATCTGCCGCGCCGACACGCCAAGAATCACCCGTGGATGCAGCAGGTAATTGAGCGCCGCACCGGCGGTGGGGCTGCCGCTGGCCTGAGTGTCCCAGTTGCTCAGCAGTTTGCTTTCCTCACCGGCAAACACGTTGTAGCGCCAGCGGTCGTCGAGGTTGCGCCAGTTGTTGGGCTTGTACACCAACTCCTGGGTGGTGGAGGTGATCTGGCCGTCTTCGATCAGGCGGACTTCCACTTCATAAATGCCACCGGGCAAGGGCCGGGTGTCGAGGGTCTGCAAACCGGCCGGCACCGATTGCGTATTGATCAACAGGCCATCGCGCCAGATTTCCACAGAACCCTGACGGTTGGCGGTGACATAAATCGGATAGACGCTGGGCATCGGGCTGTTGATGGCCAGACTGTCGGAGCTGCCGTACATGACACCGACTGCTGTATCGGGACTGGTGCCGAACGTGCGCGGTTGGCGAGTCAGCCCTTCGGAATTGGGGGTGAAATAGCCCAGGCGGAAAAAACTGCCTTGCAGTTCGCGCTGGGTGTGAAGCTCGTGTACTGCGTGATAAAGCTTGTCATCGGGGCCGCCGAGACGGGCCAATTGCAGGTTCAGCGTCTGGCTCCAGTTACCCAGACTGCCACTGGCCTCAAGGCCGAAACGTCCGCCCAGATCCTGCTCCTGGCCGCCATTGAGGTTGAGCTGATTGCGCACCATCAAACCGCTGCTGCCGCCATCGGGCTGTTCGTAATAACGCTTGGCCTCGACGTCGCGCTCGGCGTTTTCAGTGAGAATCGAAACCAGCGAGTTTTCCAGGTTGTAATGCACCGCCAGCACCTGATCGGGACAGGAGCCGGTGCAATTGCCCAGTGGCACGCCGGGCTTGAGAAAAGCCGCCCATTTCTCCCGTTCGGCGGGGCCGAAACGGTTTTCGCTGGTGTCGGTGAATTCCAGCAGGGTGATGCGATCGTCGCGGGACAACACCACCATGGCCTCGCCCAATGGCTGATGATCGAGTTCGACCCGAACCGCCAAAGGTACGTCAAAGAAGTGCTCCTCGAAATCCGCCGGCAAACCTTTGGCCTGAGCCAACAGGCTTCGCGGCGTGGTGCCGGCGGAGTTGGAAGCCACGGCTGCGCTGGCACAAAACAGCAGCGCAAGCGCAGCCGCGATGGGTGTCATCGGGAACATGAACTCTTACTCTGATTACGAATAGTGGAAGTCCGACGGGGCAAGCACGGTGGCCGGCCCCGTCGGTTAACGCCAACAAGATGTCAGCGTTGATCTCAGGACGGATTGATCACTCGCCACCGACCGGAGGAACGGCATCGAAGGTCATTGCCACAACACCGGTGTAATCACCCGGGGCGAAGTTAGTGCCAATGGCGCTGATTTTCACCGGCATACGGTAGTTAACGTCCGACTCGGCCTCACCCACTACTTCTTGCGGAGTCAGGGTGAGGGTCTTGTTGTTGAGTTCGACTTTCAAGTCGATGTTGCTGCTGCCCGCGATCAGTTTCGGTGCGCTGTCGAGGCTGGCGTGAACCGAACCGTTGTTGTTGCGCACGTCGAAGAAACCGGTGACTTCGCCCATCTTGCCGGTGCTTGGGTTGTAGCTCATGTCCTGATCCTTATTGACCAGATCAGGATTGGTCGGCACCACGTAGAAGCCGTTGGTCGGAACCTGAGCGACGATATTGATCGAGTGAGCGGCTTCACCAGCGGCGAAAGCGCCCGAGGAACCCAGTGCCAGAAGAGCCAGAGGAGCAGCGATAGCGATTTTCTTGAACATCGTTCAGTACCTTGTTTTCTTTAAGAGAAGGAGTGATTGAAAGTCCAAGTCAAACGCCAGGGGAGTTGAGCCAGATCAACTTGAACTTTCAATGCCGGAGCATCATCGGCTGTTGCCTCTGGAAAGTAAGCAAGTAACTTCCTATAAGCGCGTAGTTAAACAACCCCATGACCCGCAAGAAAAAAGAACAAAAAATCAATAATCAAAACGATGACTGTAAGTTATTCCCTACATACAGTTTTAGTTGAAAAACCATACAGCAATACGGCCTCGATACAGCGGGCCTTAGTTGCGATTTTAGAATAATCACTCAAGACAAATAGAGTGTTAACTTTAACTTTCAAGTTATCGAAGGCTGAAGACTCTCGCGAAAATGCCTATTGCAACATCGGCACAGACCCCCACTCGTCAGCTGGCCGGTACTCCGAGCAAAAACGTCTTGCGCCGGCGTAAAGATATATCTTAAGTTCTATCTAAACGTGACGAGAGAAGACAGAAATGAGAGACCATCATTCCCCCCACCGAGAACACGGCGACGGCCGTGACGGCTTTGAGAAGCGCCCCGGCCGCGAACGCGGCGGCCGTGGGCCACGCGTGTTCGCCCCCGGTGACCTGAAGTTGCTGCTGCTGGCGCTGGTCGCCGAACAGCCCTGCCACGGCTATGACCTGATCCGCCAGATCGAAGGCATGTTCGACGGCGCCTACAGCCCGAGCCCCGGCGTGATCTACCCGACCCTGACCTTTCTGGAAGAAAGCGAACTGATCACAGGCGATGCCGAGGGCGGCAAAAAACGCTACAGCGTGACCGACGCCGGGCGCCTGTCCCTGAGCGAGCAAGCCGTAGCCCTCGACGGCGTGCGCATGCGCATCGACGTCAGCAAACGCTCTTTGCGTGGCCATGACCGGCCGCCGGAAATCCACGAGGCGGTGCACAACTTGCGCCACGCCCTGCAACTGCACCACGGGCGCTGGAGCCCGGAAGAAATCCAGCGCGTGCGTGACCTGCTCAACGACACCGCCAAAGCCATCGTCGACGGCCCAGCCGTTCAACCTGCCCCGGAGAAAGCCGAATGACTGCAGTCGATACCCAAACCATTCACCGCGTGACACACGAAATCAAACGCCGTCGCCTCGAAGTGTTGCGCGTGGTCGATATCACCCCGCGCATGCGCCGCATCACCCTCGGCGGGCCGGAGCTGGCCGGGTTCATCAGCCTCGGCACCGACGATCACGTCAAATTGCTGTTCCCGCAGAACGCCGAACAAACGGCCGCGCTGGAAACCATGGTGCTCGGCGGCAAGAACGATGGCCCGACACCCGAGATGCGCGACTACACACCGCGCCGCTATGACCTCGACAAACTTGAGCTGGACATCGACTTCGTCCTGCACGGCGATGGCCCTGCCTCGACCTGGGCGGAACAGGCCGCACCTGGGCAGTTCCTGCACATCGGCGGCCCACGCGGCTCGATGATCGTGCCGGACATCTTCGACAGCTACCTGTTGATCGGTGACGAAACCGCCCTGCCCGCCATCGCCCGCCGCCTCGAAGGCCTGGCGGCCAATCGCAAGGCGCTGGTGGTGATCGAAGTGGAAAACGGCGCCGAGCAGCAAGCGCTGGAGAGCGCGGCGCAGGTCAATGTGATCTGGGTATTGCGCGACGGCGGCAAGGACAACCTGCTGACCACCGTCAAACAGTTGCAGGTGCCCAAAGGCAATCTGTATGCGTGGGTGGCGACCGAGACCAAGGTTTCGCGGCAGATCCGCCGGGTGTTGCTCGATGAGCACGGGCTGGACGAGAAGCTGGTGAAAGCCGTCGGCTACTGGCGCGCCGAGGGTTCTGAAGAAGAGGAATGATATCCCCTGCTTTGTACAAACCAACTGTGACTGGGGACTATTGTGGTGAGGGGATTTATCCCCGATGGGCTGCGCAGCAGCCCCAACCCAGCACCTCGGTGAATCAGGTAAATCGCGCTGGCAGGTATCAGGGCTGCTTCGCAGCCCATCGGGGATAAATCCCCTCGCCACAGTTTTCAATCAACTGTGCAGTTGAGGCCGAGACCAGCGATCGAGGCCAATCACCGCCAACCCAATCACCACAAACCCCACCAATATCCCCCCGGCATTGATGAACACCTGTGGATAACCCAGCACCGACACATCAATGAACGGATACGCATACGCCCCCAGCACATGCCCGCGCAGCAAGGCATAAGCGAAATACGCCAGCGGATAAATCAGCCATAGCGGCAGATGCCAAAGACGCAAGGTGCCTTTGGGTACGCAACACCACCAATAGCCCAGAAACAGCAACGGCATCACGTCGTGAAGCAATTCGTCAGCGATGAATTGCCAGCCTTCGGGGTGCCATAAATGCCGCAGCAAAAGGCTATACGCGACCCCGACCACCGCAATACTCACCGCCACCCCACTGCTCACCCACGGTTGCAAAAACCAGCGGCGCGCGGCCGATTCACGCGGCGTGACGGCGCAGGTCAGCACCGTCGCCACCAACGTGTTGGTCAATACCGTGAAGTAGCTGAAGAAACTCACCAGACCGCCCAACAGACTGGCGCCGACACTCAAACGCGCGAAGAAAATCAGGTACAGCTGAATGGCCAGTCCCGCCCAGCCAAGCATGGCGGCGAGGATGATCAGGCGTTGGCGCCATACGGCGTCCATCTCAGAGCGGTCGCTTGGTGCGCATCAGTTTCACGTACAGACGCTCGACCTTCTCCCGCGCCCACGGAGTTTTACGCAGGAACGTCAGGCTCGACTTGATGCTCGGATCGCTCTTGAAACAACGGATGTCGATGCGCTCGGCCAACCCAGACCATTCGTAATGGGCCACGAGAGCGGTGAGGATCTGTTCGAGGGTTACGCCGTGCAGCGGATCGGGGGATTGTTCGTTCATGCCAGGCCTTTGGACGAAGTGAAAATGCAGAAGCCGCGCACCTTAGCCGAGGGGGTGATCGGGTGGAAGGCCTTGCATCAAATGTAGGCCAACCCGAAAAGATCGCAGCCTGCGACCAGACCCGCAATGCGCCCGTTTGCCGCACTGTTACCGAATCCGAAACTGTTCATGTCAATAAAACCCCTTTGTCTTTTTGTTACAGATCATTATCCTGCCGCCTTTCCGCTGAATCGCTTCACTGCCTGCGTCAAATCGTAGCGGTCAGCTCATCCCCAAAAAAAGATCAAGAAAGACCCCTTTTATGCCCGATTTTCCGTTCTTCCGAGACAGCGCTATCTCATCCCTGCGCGTGATCGGCGGCTGCACCGCCCTTGGCCTCGCCACCTGCGCCCACGCGGCTCCCGCGTTCGACAGCGAATCACCGTACATGCTCGGTGACTGGAACGGCACGCGCACCGAACTCTCGGAAAAAGGCTACGACTTCAAACTCGATTACACCGGCGAAATGGGCAGCAACCTGCACGGCGGCTACGACCACGACCGCACCGCACGTTACAGCGACCAGTTCGGCCTCGGCACACACCTGGACCTGCAAAAGATCCTCGGCTGGGACGACGCCGAGTTTCAACTGACCATCACCAAACGCAGCGGCAACAACATCAGCAACGACCGCATCAACGATCCGCGCGTCGGCGGCTTCACCTCGGCTCAGGAAGTCTGGGGCCGTGGCCAGACCACCCGCCTGACGCAGATGTGGTACCAGCAGAAATTCTTCGATCAGAAACTCGACATCAAGGTCGGCCGTTTCGGCGAAGGCGAAGACTTCAATACCTTCCCCTGCGACTTCCAGAACCTGGCGTTCTGCGGTTCGCAGGTCGGCAACTGGGTCGGCGGCATCTGGTACAACTGGCCGGTCAGCCAGTGGGCGCTGCGCGTCAAATATCACCTGACGCCGGAGCTGTACGCACAGGTCGGCGCCTACGAGCAGAACCCGTCGAACCTTGATCGCGGCAACGGCTTCAAACTCAGCGGCAGCGGCACCCAAGGCGCGATCCTGCCGGTGGAACTGGTGTGGACGCCAAAGCTCAACGGCCTGCCGGGCGAATACCGCGCCGGTTACTACTACAGCAACGCCAAGGCCACTGACGTCTATAAAGACAACAATGGCCAACCGGCAGCGCTGAGCGGCGAAGCCTACCGCAGCGCGTCGAGTAAACACGGCGTGTGGTTCGGTGCCCAGCAGCAGATCACCAGCATCGCCAGCGACAACAGCCGTGGCCTGAGCGTGTTCGCCAACGCCACGATGCACGACAAGAAGACCAACGCCATCGACAACTACGTCCAGGCCGGCCTCACCTACAAAGGCCCGTTCGACGCCCGCGCCAAAGACGACATCGGCTTCGCCCTGGCCCGCGTGCACGTCAACCCGGCCTATCGCAAAAACGCCGAAGCGAGCAACCGGGCCAACGCGGTCTACGACTACGACGATCCATCGTTCCTGCCGCCGCAAGACACCGAATACAGCGCCGAACTGTATTACGGCGTGCACGTGACGAACTGGCTGACCGTACGCCCGAACCTGCAATACATCCGCCATCCGGGCGGCGTGGACAAGGTCGATGACGCACTGATCGCGGGGCTGAAGATCCAGTCCTCGTTCTAACCAACACCACGGCTCGCTCCCACATAAAATTCGTTAGCTAGACAAGTTTTTATCTGAACCATGCCCACGCCAAATCGTCATCTAAAGTGACTACAGCGCGGGACTACATAAACGTCACGGAGATTCACACTATGAGCACCGTAAGTGCTTCGAGTCGGGGCCGTCTGCTACCGGGCCTGCTCGGCATTCTGCTTCTACTGATGGGCCTGGCCATGCTGGCCGGGGGAGTCAAGCTGAGCATGCTCGGCGGCTCGCTGTACTACCTGCTGGCCGGTATCGGCATCACGCTGACCGGCATTCTGATGCTGCTGCGCCGTCGCGCGGCGCTGGGCCTGTACGCCATCGTGCTGTTCGCCAGCACTGTTTGGGCCTTGTGGGAAGTCGGTCTGGACTGGTGGCAACTGGTGCCGCGTCTGGCGCTGTGGTTTGCCCTCGGTTTCGTGATGCTGCTGCCGTGGTTCCGTCGTCCGCTGCTGCTCGCCGGCCCTGCGCCAATGGGCACCGGCGGTCTGACCGTGGCGGTGGTTCTGGCCGGCGTCACGGCTCTGGCCAGCCTGTTTACCCACCCGGGCGAAACTTTCGGCGAACTGGGACGCGACACAGCCGACATGACCAGCACCGCGCCAGCCATGCCTGATGGCGACTGGCAGGCTTACGGCCGCAGCGAATTCGGTGATCGTTATTCCCCGCTCAAGCAGATCACCCCGGCCAACGTCGGCAAGCTGCAAGAAGCCTGGCGCATCCAGACCGGCGACCTGCCGACCGCTGATGACCCGGTTGAGCTGACCAACGAAAACACCCCGCTCAAAGCCAACGGCATGATCTACGCCTGCACCGCGCACAGCAAAGTGCTGGCACTGGACCCGGACACCGGTAAAGAACTGTGGCGCTTCGACCCGCAGATCAAGAGCCCGGTCGGCTTCAAAGGCTTCGCCCACATGACCTGCCGTGGCGTGTCGTATTACGACGAAGCCGCTTACGCCAAGTCTGAAAACGCGGCCTCCGCCGTGATTTCCGAAGCTGGCAAAGCCGTTGCTCAGGCCTGCCCACGTCGTCTGTACCTGCCAACCGCTGATGCGCGCCTGATCGCGCTGAACGCCGACACCGGCAAAATCTGCGAAGACTTCGGCAACAAAGGTGTGGTCGACCTGACCCAAGGCATCGGCCCGTTCACCGCCGGTGGCTACTACTCCACCTCGCCGGCCGCGATTACCCGTGATCTGGTGATCATGGGCGGTCACGTCACCGACAACGAGTCGACCAACGAGCCATCGGGCGTGATCCGCGCCTACGACGTGCGCGACGGTCACTTGGTGTGGAACTGGGACAGCAACAATCCCGACGCCACCGAACCTTTGGCCCCAGGCGAAACCTACAGCCGTAACTCGGCCAACATGTGGTCGCTGGCCAGCGTCGACGAAAAACTCGGCATGGTTTACCTGCCACTGGGCAACCAGACCCCAGACCAGTGGGGCGCCGACCGCACCCCGGGCGCCGAGAAATTCAGCGCCGGTGTTGTAGCGCTGGACCTGGCCACCGGTAAAGTGCGCTGGAACTACCAGTTCACCCACCACGACCTGTGGGACATGGACGTTGGCAGCCAGCCAACCCTGCTCGACATGAAAACCGCCGACGGCGTGAAACCCGCGCTGATCGCTCCGACCAAACAGGGCAGCCTGTACGTCCTCGACCGTCGTGACGGCACGCCGATCATCCCGATCAAGGAAATCCCAGTACCGCAAGGCGCCGTGAAAGGCGACCGCACCGCACCGACCCAGGCCCGTTCGGACCTCAACCTGCTGGCCCCGGAACTGACCGAAAAAGCCATGTGGGGCGCGAGCCCGTTCGACCAGATGCTGTGCCGCATCCAGTTCAAGGAACTGCGTTATGAAGGCCAGTACACCCCGCCGTCGGAACAGGGCAGCCTGATCTACCCGGGTAACGTTGGCGTGTTCAACTGGGGCGGCGTGTCGGTCGATCCGGTTCGCCAGATGCTGTTCACCAGCCCGAACTACATGGCCTTCGTCTCGAAAATGGTGCCACGCGAGCAAGTCGCCGCCGGCAGCAAACGCGAGAGCGAAACCGCTGGCGTACAACCGAACACCGGCGCGCCATACGCGGTGATCATGCACCCGTTCATGTCGCCATTCGGCGTACCGTGCCAGGCCCCGGCCTGGGGCTACGTCGCCGGTATCGACCTGACCACCAGCAAAGTCGTGTGGAAACGCAAAAACGGCACCAGCCGCGACAGCTCGCCAATCCCGATCGGCTTCACCCTGGGCGTGCCTAGCATGGGCGGCTCGATGGTAACGGCCGGCGGCGTCGGCTTCCTCAGCGGCACCCTCGACCAGTACCTGCGCGCCTACGACGTCAACTCCGGTAAAGAGTTGTGGAAAGCGCGTCTGCCGGCTGGCGGCCAAGCGACCCCGATGACCTACACCGGCAAGGACGGCAAGCAATACGTCCTGCTCGTTGTCGGCGGCCACGGCTCGCTGGGCACCAAAATGGGTGACTATGTGATTGCGTACAAACTGCCGGAATAAGATTTAGCGGCGGTAAAACAAAGGCGACATCCTGTGAGGGATGTCGCCTTTTTTAATTCCCCCTGTAGGAGCTGCCGAAGGCTGCGATCTTTTGATCTTGTTTCTGACAATCAACGTCAAAAGATCGCAGCCTTCGGCAGCTCCTACAGGTTGGAATGTGTGGGGTTGTAGGAATTGTGCTTGTCCTACAGATGCTGGAGATTGCGCGGAGTTTTCCGACAACTCGCGTCGGTTGTGCGTCGGAAATGGGATGGATAGGCTCGGTGAGTCGCTGCAAATTCAGCGATGGGGCGTCGCGGCCCGATAACTGATGCATAATCGCCAACCTGACGGCACCTCGGTGCCCGTTGTTTGTGTCATGGCGGCTGTGCGCGGGATACCGTCCTTGGAGGTATGCCGATTTCTCAGTTATCGGTCCGCGAACCCGCGTACAGCTGCCACCTCAGATTGCGTCGCGGCAATCGAAGGCAGCTCCACTTTCACCAACTGAGTATTCATCATGAAAAAGCCAACACCCAATCCGCCAGAAACCAACGACACCTCGCCCTACCAATCCCCCGATTCAAAGAAATTCCACGAAGCCGCCGAACGCGCCCTCGACCACTACCTCAAACCCAACGCGCTCACCTTGCGGTTCCACAAACCCAGCACCATGTTCCAGGTCGCGCCCGATCAAGACAGCGAAAGCCTGCTGGTACATGCCTGCGAATCCCTGGCACAAGCCAGCCTCATGACCAGCGACATCGCCGCCTACATCGACCTCCCGCAACGGCGCACGATTTTGGCGATCCAGCAAATCATCATGCTCGCCGAACTGGCCGTAAACCGCGTACTGGATAACCACGAAATCCCCGCAAAAACCTGACAATTTGCCCGTAAAAGCTGCCGCAGGCTGCGATCTTTTGACGTTGGTTCGAGAGGTTCATGGCCTGCTGCACTTCTGGATCAGCCTGTCCCTGCCCAGCATTTTTCATCGTTAACCAAACCACTTAAAAAACCGTGCTTGATCGCCAATCGGTCTAGAAACCCTGTCAGGTCTAACAGTAGTCGCTGACGTGATGCGCATGCATGATCGACGCAGTCAAAGCCTTCCATTGAATTGCAGAGCGACGACGTCATGGCACACACCCGTTTTGACCATCAGTGGATCGATGCTTTGATTAAGGGCGAACTGCGCCTGCATCAGTTGCCCGCCCACCTCCCCCCAGAAGAAGCCGCTCTGATTCGGCGTGAGGCCCTGCAACACATCGTCGGTGTGTCATTGCGCAGCATCAGCCAGTACACGCCGAACGTTCCCGCCGCCAAGTGCGAGAACTTTATCGGCGCCATCCAGGTGCCAGTCGGTGTCGTCGGCCCGCTGTTGATCAAGGGGCAGGCCACCTGCGCCCAGGAACTCATCTATGCACCGCTTGCCACCAGCGAAGGCGCACTCATCGCCAGTGTGTCCCGTGGTTGCGCCGCGTTGCATGCGGCCGGCGGCGCTGTGGTGCGCAGCGAGGATATGGGCATCACGCGCGCGCCGGTCTTCCGCTCCAACGGCATCGTGCAGACTCAAGCATTTCTGCTGTGGATCAGCAGCCATTTCGATCAGGTCAAACAACTCTGCGAGCAGGACAGTCAGCACCTCATCCTGCTTGATATCGTGCCCGCCATCGTCGGCACGTCGATTTACCTGCGCTTTCGATTCCACAGCGCTGATGCCATGGGCATGAACATGGCTAGTATTGCGTGCGACCGGGCCATCACCCAATTGATCAGCCCCGCCACGGGCGTACCGTGCATCAGCATCTCAGGCAACTATTGCACCGATAAAAAGCCGTCGATGGTCAACTTCATCAACGGTCGCGGTCGACGCACCCACGCCGAAGTTCACCTGAGCGCCGACATCCTGCGCGACATTCTGAAAACCGATGCCGACGCGCTGTGTGAATTGCAATACCGCAAAAACCTGTTGGGTTCGACCATGGCCGGAATGATTGGCGGTAACGCCCATCACGCCAATGTCCTCGCCGCGTTTTTTATCGCCACCGGTCAGGATTTGGCGCAGGTGGCGGAAAGCGCGATCGGCGTCACCTGCCTTGAAGCTCGCGCACATGGCGCGATGTACGCATCGATTCTGCTGCCTGACACACCGCTGGGAACCGTCGGGGGCGGCACGGGACTGAGCACACAGCGTGAAGCCCTGGCCTTGATGGGAATCGTGCCCGGGGAAAAGAAACCTGGGGTCGATACCCAACGGCTGGCCGAAATACTCGGTGCGCTGGTATTGGCCGGCGAGCTGTCGATCATGGCAGCCCAGGCCTCTCACCAACTGGTGCAAGCCCATGTGCGTCTTGGGCGGTGAACAATGACTGTGGTCCACGCGCGCACCCCGGCCAAAATCATGTTGATTGGCGAACACGCCGCGCTTCACGGCTGCCCTGCGCTGGCCGTTTCTGTAGGTTTGTATTGCAACGTTTGGGGATGGCCGAGGGCAGACGAACAGATCGAGGTTCATCTGCCTGACCTGTCGCTGCACCAGCATTACAGTCCCGCCGCGCTGATCGACTACACCCGCAAAGTTCGACAGGCCTGGCAGTGTTTTCAGAAAAGCCCTTCAGTGCAGGCCTTTACCCAGGTCAACGACGGCGATCGTAGTCACTTGGTGAAATGTGCTTTGGGTGAGTGCCTGCTCAGGCTTGATCCGCAAGCACGGTGCGGTTTTTCCGTGCGGGTGGAATCGGCTATCCCTGTCGGCGCAGGATTCGGCAGCTCCGGCGCCCTTGCGGTCGCGTTGACGGCGACCTTACAACGCCTGTTCAAACGTTCAACCGACTTACAGACGCTGGATCGGCTGGCAATGACCCTCGAACGCTACGTGCACGGTCAGCCGTCGGGCATTGATCACAACGTCAGCCTGTACGGTTCGATCATCGAACGACGATCCGGCGTGAACGATACCTTCGAGTTCGCTTCATGGCCCGCGACAGCGCTGAGCCTGCCGCAGGACCTCAAGCTGTACCACACCGGTACGGCCCGCGAGAGCACCGGCCACGTCATCGCCGCCACCCGCCATCGACTCGAAGGTGCGGACAATCCATTGTTGGCGAGCATGCGCCGCAACGCCGAACGCTTTTGCAAGCTCATGCAGCAACAAAGCCCCATACCGCAAACCCTCAAAGCCGTGCTGCGCGACTATGAACTCGATCTGGAAACGCTTGGCGTGGTACCCCGGCCCATCGCTAAAGTCGTCCGCGCGATAGAACTCGCCGGCGGCGCAGCAAAAATCTGTGGCGCAGGCGCGCTCTCAGGCGATCAGGCCGGCGCCATGCTGGTCGTCGATGCTCCACAACTGCCGGAACTGGCACGCTATCGGCGAATCGACGCGCCGCTGGCAGTCGGCGGCCTCGAGCTAAGCGAGCAATGAAACCCATCACCGTTTCATCACCGAGCAATATTGCGCTGATCAAATACTGGGGCATGCGCGATGAGCGACAGACACTTCCGAACAACGCCTCGCTGTCCATGACGCTGAGCCGCTGCGTCAGCCTCTGCACCTTGGCCTCTCCCGGCACGGGCAGCGCAGACGAAATTCTCTGGCAAACCGCTGACGGGGTATTGATTCCCGCCGAGCCACACCTGCGCAACGGTATCGAATTCCATCTGCACCAATTGCGTCAGTACTTCGACGATTGGCAACCGCTGCGCATCGCGACCACCAATCGCTTCCCGACAGGTGCCGGCATTGCCTCGTCGGCGGCTGGCTTCAGTGCATTGGCTCTGGCGTTTGCGCTCAAATGCGGACTGGATCTTGATGATCCACAGCTCAGCCTACTGGCACGCCTGTCCGGATCGGGCTCGGCGGCACGCTCGATAATCGGCGGATTCGTCCAGTGGCCCGGTAATCCTCAAGACCCGTCGGGACCCGCGCAGCAACTGGCCGACGCGCAGCACTGGCCCCTGTGTGACTTGATTGCCGTGGTCGATGCCCGCCAGAAAAAAGTCAGCTCCCGACAAGGCCACCACATCGCACCCACCAGCCCTTTTTACTCCACGCGCTTGAACCTGCTGCCGGCACGCTTGAACGACGTACGCCTCGCGATCCTGACTCGGGACTTCAATGCCCTGGCCGATGCGGTTGAACGCGAAGCCGTTGAAATGCACATGATTGCCATGACCTCGCAGCCTCCGCTGTTTTATTGGCAAGCGGCGACGCTCGCGCTACTGGAGCGCGTTCGACAATTGCGCAACGAGGGTCTACATGTCTGCGCTACGGTAGACGCCGGTCCCAATGTGCATGTCTTGTGTACCCCACGGGACGTGCCGGCGGTCTTTGCCGCGCTGCGGCGATTGCCGGGTATCGAGCAGTGGATCTTCGATCATGTCGGCAACGGCCCCCGCAGGTTGGAGCAGCATTTGTTCTGAAGTCGCCTTTTAACTGCCGTTCGTCCTGCCGAAGCGGGCATCCCCATCTTGCGAATCAATCGCTGCAACAAAGCTCCGTAATCACGCTACAGCCTGCATGAACCTACAGGGGGATTGGGGACGTCCTACAGAGTGGGTAATTGGCGGGAGATTTCCGACAACTCGCGTCGGTTGTGCGTCGGAAATGGGGTGGATAGGCTCGGTGGGTCGCTGCAAATTCAGCGAACGGGCGTCGCGGCCCGAGCAGTTCATTCGATTTGATGCATAATCGCCGGCCCAAACTGGAGCGCCCTGGTGCTTTTCGTTTGGTTTGATGGTGGCTGTGCGCGGGATACCTTCGGGTATGCCGAGATTGCCGAATGGCTCGGTCCGCGAACCCGCGTACAGCTGCCACCCTCTGTCGCGTCGCGGTGATTGAGAGTGATAGCCCCACTTATCATTCGGAGTTTCACCATGAAAAAGCACACACCCAATCCACCAGAAACCAACGACACCTCGCCCTACCAATCCCCCGATTCAAAGAAATTCCACGAAGCCGCCGAACGCGCCCTCGACCACTACCTCAAACCCAACGCGCTCACCTTGCGGTTCCACAAACCCAGCACCATGTTCCAGGTCGCGCCCGATCAAGACAGCGAAAGCCTGCTGGTACATGCCTGCGAATCCCTGGCCCAAGCCAGCCTCATGACCAGCGACATCGCCGCCTACATCGACCTCCCGCAGCGGCGCACGATTTTGGCGATCCAGCAGATCATCATGCTGGCGGAACTGGCGGTGAACCGCGTGCTGGATAACCACGAAATTTCCCAATCCCCAACACACAGCTGAAAAGCCCCTCACCCTAACCCTCTCCCAAAGGGAGAGGGGACTGACCGAGGTGTTTGAAAGAAGTACGCCGACGTGAAATACCGAGGCGAACTCAGATTTTGAAAAGCCCACAAATAGGCCTCCTCTCCCTAGGGAGAGGGCTGGGGTGGGCAAACCCACCACAAAACAAAAGCCAAGCGAGCGCTCCTCACCACTCAACAGGATGAGCGTTAGCTCGGCTGCAGCTTTTGACGTACCGGCCCCTTCGGCAGGCTGAGTGAAGGTGTTCATCCGGGGGTAGGCGCGCAGCGCCGTTCGACGAAGTCGAACACATCGAGAGGAGGTGCAGCGAAGCAAACCGGAGGCGATGCCCCCGGATGAGCACCGTAACGAAGGAACCCCGAGCCCCAGCGAGCGGGCCGAACGCCGGGGCCGAGCGTTTTGGTTACTTTTGGGCGTCTGCAAAAGTGACTCGCTGTAAAAGCGAAACCGCCAGCAGCGGCACCGCAAAAACGGATATACCCCCAAAACCCCAAGAACATGGTCGGCCCAAAGGCCGCCAAGTCCAAAGCGTGAACCCTGTCAAAACCCTGAACACACAAGCAGAAACACCGCCCCCCATTGAAACCACCCAAGCCCTGCCCCATCTAAGACCCATACCCCATTGCGCAGGTGCCCCATGAGCGACCAGCAAGAATTCCCCGATAACTCCGACGACTACACCGAAGCCAGCGAAGATCACATCGAACACACCGCCTCCGGCAAAGGCCTCGCCCTGCCCGGCCAGAACCTGCCGGACAAGGTCTACATCATCCCGATCCACAACCGCCCATTCTTCCCGGCCCAAGTCCTGCCGGTCATCGTCAACGAAGAACCCTGGGCCGAAACCCTCGAACTGGTCAGCAAATCCGAACACCACTCCCTGGCCCTGTTCTTCATGGACACCCCCCAGGAAGACCCGCGCCACTTCAACACCGACGCATTGCCGCAATACGGCACCCTGGTCAAAGTGCACCACGCCAGTCGCGAAAACGGCAAACTCCAATTCGTCGCCCAGGGCCTGAGCCGCGTACGCATCAAGACCTGGCTCAAACACCACCGCCCGCCGTATCTGGTCGAAGTCGAATACCCGCATCAGCCCACCGAGCCGACCGACGAGGTCAAGGCCTACGGCATGGCGCTGATCAACGCGATCAAGGAACTGCTGCCGCTCAACCCGCTGTACAGCGAAGAGCTGAAAAACTACCTCAACCGCTTCAGCCCCAACGACCCGTCGCCGCTGACCGACTTCGCCGCCGCCCTGACGTCCGCCACCGGCCCCGAGCTGCAAGAAGTGCTCGACTGCGTGCCGATGCTCAAGCGCATGGAAAAAGTCCTGCCGATGCTGCGCAAGGAAGTCGAAGTCGCGCGCCTGCAAAAAGAGATCTCGGCGGAAGTTAACCGCAAGATCGGCGAGCATCAGCGCGAGTTCTTCCTAAAAGAACAACTCAAAGTCATCCAGCAGGAACTCGGCCTGACCAAGGATGACCGCAGCGCCGACCTCGAACAGTTCGAACAGCGTCTGGAAGGCAAAGTCCTGCCGGCGCAGGTGCAAAAGCGCCTCGAAGAAGAAATGCACAAGCTGTCGATCCTCGAAACCGGCTCGCCGGAGTACGCGGTCACCCGCAACTACCTCGACTGGGCGACCTCGGTGCCGTGGGGCGTGTACGGCGAAGACAAACTCGACCTCAAGCACGCACGCAAAGTCCTCGACAAACACCACGCCGGCCTAGACGACATCAAGGATCGCATCCTCGAATTCCTCGCCGTCGGTGCTTACAAAGGCGAAATCAGCGGTTCCATCGTGCTGCTGGTCGGCCCGCCGGGCGTGGGTAAAACCAGCGTCGGTAAATCCATCGCCGAATCCCTCGGCCGACCGTTCTACCGCTTCAGCCTCGGCGGCATGCGCGACGAAGCCGAGATCAAGGGCCACCGCCGCACCTACATCGGCGCGCAGCCGGGCAAACTGGTGCAGGCGTTGAAAGACGTCGAAGTGATGAACCCGGTGATCATGCTCGACGAGATCGACAAGATGGGCCAGAGCTACCAGGGCGACCCGGCCTCGGCGCTGCTGGAAACCCTCGACCCGGAGCAGAACGTCGAATTCCTCGACCACTACCTCGACCTGCGCATGGACCTGTCGAAAGTCCTGTTCGTCTGCACTGCCAACACTCTGGATTCGATTCCGGGCCCGCTACTGGACCGGATGGAAGTGATTCGCCTGTCGGGCTACATCACCGAAGAAAAAGTCGCCATCGCCAAGCGTCACCTGTGGCCGAAACTGCTGGAAAAGGCCGGCGTGTCCAAGGGCAGCCTGAGCATCAGCGACAGCGCCCTCAAGGCCTTGATCGACGGTTACGCCCGTGAAGCCGGCGTGCGTCAGTTGGAAAAACAACTGGGCAAACTGGTGCGCAAAGCGGTGATGAAGCTGATCGACGAACCGAAAGCGGTGATCAAACTCGGGCCGAAAGATCTGGAAGCCTCGCTGGGCCATCCGGTGTTCCGCAATGAACAAGTGCTGTCCGGCACAGGCGTTATCACCGGCCTGGCGTGGACCAGCATGGGCGGCGCCACATTGCCGATCGAAGCGACGCGGATTCACACGCTCAACCGTGGTTTCAAACTCACCGGGCAACTGGGTGATGTGATGAAGGAATCGGCGGAGATCGCTTACAGCTATGTCAGCTCGAACCTCAAGCAATTTGGTGGAGACGCGAAGTTCTTCGACGAAGCCTTCGTTCACTTGCACGTGCCAGAAGGCGCGACACCAAAGGACGGCCCGAGCGCCGGCGTGACCATGGCCAGTGCCCTGCTCTCACTCGCGCGTAATCAAGCGCCGAAAAAAGGCGTGGCGATGACCGGCGAGTTAACGCTGACCGGGCATGTGCTGCCGATTGGCGGGGTGCGCGAAAAGGTGATTGCGGCGCGGCGGCAGAAGATTTTCGAACTGATTTTGCCGGAGCCGAACCGTGGCAACTTCGACGAATTGCCGGAGTATTTGAAGGAAGGCATTACCGTGCACTTTGCCAAGCGCTTTGCTGATGTGGCGAAGGTGCTGTTCTGACAATCATGTAGTGCCTGCTGTACCGCTATCGCTGGCAAGCCAGCTCCCACAATGTTCGTTGGTGTTCACAAATTTTGTGTTCAACCGAGAAACCTGTGGGAGCCGGCTTGCCAGCGATGGCGTCATTGCTGACAACACTGAATTCCCTGACTGTCACACTTTGTCTCATCTTCAGTTATGCTCGCCGTTCGTCGTAAACGCCGGAGCCGCTGACCTTATGTCCCCCACTCGCCTGTTTGTCCCCCTCGCCCTTTCCTTGCTGGCCGCTTGCGCCACGCAGCCGAAACACAACGTGACCGTGGAAAAACAGAGCGAATGCCCCGTGCGCATGACCAACGGGCAAAACCTGATCGTGATGCTGCCCAGCAACCCGACCACGGGTTATCGCTGGGCCATTCAGGATTCGGCCGGTGGCGTGCTGCGTGCATTGAGCCCCGAGGTTTACAGCAACCCGGAAGATGCCGGTGTGGTCGGCGCTGCCGGCCTTTCGACCTGGCGCTTTCAGGCCTTCGCTCCCGGCACCGGGCGTCTGCGCTTGACCTCGCAACAGCCGTGGGCACCGGAAGTGTTGCCGGTGGAAACCTTTGACTGCGCCATTTCGGTGAACTGATCGTGGGCTGGCTGATTCTGGCGCTGATGGGCGCGGTGACTTTTCTCTACGGTGTGAGCACCCACGCGGCGCTGCTTTGCCTGTTGGTCAAACCGTTACCGGTGCTGGCGCTGCTCGGCTGGCTACACGACGCCCCGCCCAGCGACTATCGGCGCTGGATCAGCCTTGGACTGATTTTCTCGCTGCTCGGCGATGTATTGCTCGCGTGGCCGGGGGATTTGTTTGTGTTTGGCCTCGGTGCGTTTCTGGTTGCACATCTGGCGTACCTCAAGGCTTACCTCAGCGATTGCAAACGTCTGGCGCTGTTGCCGCTGGTGCTCGCCGTCGTTGTCGGCGCGGTGCTGCTGGGCATTCTGATTTCCAGCGGACTCGGGCCATTGCTGATTCCTGTGATTGTTTACGGCACCGCCATCAGCGCGATGCTTTGGCGCGCCCTCGCTCGCCTGGGAACTGATGTGCCGAAGCGTTCGGCGTTGCTGGCAGCCGGCGGTGCGCTAGCATTTGTGTTCTCCGACAGCGTGATCGGCATCAACCGCTTCGTCGCGCCGTTCAATGCCGCGCCGTACATCATCATCCTCAGCTATTGGCTTGGGCAGTGGGGCATCGCGGCGTCGGCCTTCTCCCAAAAACACCGCTAAATCCTGTGGTGAGGGGATTTATCCCCGACCGGCTGCGCAGCAGTCGTAAAACCTATGCACGCGGTCTGCCTGACATACCGTGCTGACCGGTTTTGGGGCCGCTTCGCAACCCATCGGGGATAAATCCCCTCGCCACGTCGGACAACCCAAGCATCCCCGCGCCACTTTGGCTAAAATGCCGGCCTTTTCCACCGACACCGCCGGAAACCGCCGTGAGCAAAGAACCCGATCGCATTTTCGCCCAGCCTTTGGCCCAGGTGCCTGACTTCGCCTTCAACGAAGACGTGGTGCGGGTGTTCCCGGACATGATCAAGCGCTCGGTGCCGGGTTACCCGACCATCGTCGAAAACCTCGGCGTGCTCGCTGCGCAGTTTGCCCAGCCAAACAGCGTGCTCTACGACCTCGGCGCCTCGCTCGGTGCAGTGACTCAAGCGCTGCGCCGCCATGTGCGCACCGACGGTTGCCGAGTGATCGCTGTGGATAACTCGGCCGCGATGGTCGAGCGTTGCCGTGAATACCTCAATGGCCAGAACTCGATGTTCCAGGAGTTGCTGCCGGTCGAAGTGATCGAAGGCGATATCCTCGCGCTCGACTTCCAGCCAGCTTCGGTGGTGGCGCTGAACTTCACCCTGCAATTCATTGCCCCGGAACAGCGCACCGCGTTGCTGTCGCGCATCCGCCAATCGTTGCTGCCCGGCGGCGCATTGATTCTCTCGGAGAAGCTGCGCTTCAACGATGCCGAAGAACACGCCTTGCTCACCGATCTGCACGTCGCGTTCAAACGCGCCAACGGCTACAGCGAACTGGAAATCGCCCAGAAGCGCAGCGCCATCGAAAATGTCATGAAGCCCGACAGCCTCGAAGAACACCGCGAACGCCTCTTGGCCGCCGGGTTCTCGAAAGTCGTGCCGTGGTTCCAGTGTCTTAACTTTGCCTCGTTGATTGCCTTGCCATGATTGATCTGTCCCCCCTCGCCCGCCGCCTGGCCGGTACCCCGCTGGCCGACTGGGCCAACACCCTGCAAGCACAACTCGACAAGAAAATGGAGAAAGGCCACGGTGATCTGGAGCGCTGGCAAAGTGCGCTGGACGCCTTGCCGAAGATCCAGCCGAGCGAAGTCGATCTGCTCAACGGCTTGAAACTCGACACCGATTGCGACGATGAAACCCGCGCGCAAATGCACACCGCGCTGATGGGCCTGTCGCCATGGCGCAAGGGGCCGTTCGATCTGTTTGGCGTGCATGTCGATACCGAATGGCGCTCGGACTGGAAGTGGTCGCGGGTCGCCCCGCATCTGGACCTCAAAGGCAAACGCATCCTTGATGTCGGTTGCGGCAATGGTTACTACATGTGGCGCATGCTCGGTGCCGGTGCGGACAGTGTGATTGGCGTCGATCCAAACTGGCTGTTCTTCTGCCAGTTCCAGGCTGTGCAACGTTACCTGTCCGAACCAAACGCCTGGCACCTGCCGTTCCCGTTTGAAGACCTGCCACCAAGCCTTGAAGGTTTCGACACGGTGTTTTCCATGGGCGTGTTCTACCACCGCCGCTCGCCGATCGAGCATTTGCTGGCGCTGAAGGACTGCCTGGTCAAGGGTGGCGAACTGGTACTGGAAACGCTGGTGGTTGAGGGCGACAAGCATCAGGTGCTGGTGCCGGAAGACCGTTACGCGCAGATGCGCAACGTGTGGTTCCTGCCGTCGGTGCCTGCATTGGAACTGTGGCTGCGCCGCGCCGGCTTCACTGACATTCGTTGTGTCGATGTGAGTACGACAACGGTCGAGGAACAGCGCGGGACCGAATGGATGAAGTATCAGTCGCTGAGCGACTTCCTTGATCCTGAGGATCACAGCAAGACCATCGAAGGGCTGCCGGCGCCGATGCGGGCGGTCATCGTCGCCCGCAAGTGACTAAAACTCCCTAACACCGCGGTGAGCCCACCCCTCACCCCAGCCCTCTCCCCAGGGAGAGGGAGCCGATCTTTGAGCGTTTCAGGATCCGAGTTCAACTCGATATCCCGGTCGCCGCACCTCTGCCAATCACCTCGGTCAGTCCCCTCTCCCTCTGGGAGAGGGCTAGGGTGAGGGGCTTTTGGCTCGGCGGGCTCTGAAGAACTTAGTCAAAACCGCCCCACACTCCTCCGCCAGCACCCCGCCTTCATACAACACCCGATGATTCAAAAAGCCCTGGGTAAAAAACTGCCCCTGACTCTGCACAATCCCGGCCTTCGGCTCCAGTGCGCCGTATACCACCCGCGCCACCCGAGAATGCACGATCAACCCCGCGCACATGCTGCACGGTTCCAGCGTCACGTACAGCGTGCTGCCCGGCAGGCGATAGTTGTTCACGGCTTGAGCAGCGGCGCGGATCGCGACCATTTCTGCGTGGGCGCTGGGGTCGCTTCCGGTGATCGGGCAATTGAAACCGCGCCCGATAATTTCACCATCCTGCACCAGCACTGCGCCCACAGGCACTTCGCCGAGGGCTGCGCCTTGCGCGGCGAGGGCCAGGGCTTCGTGCATGAAATCGCGATCACGGCTGCGGTCGATGATCGCTGCGGGGCGAATCTGGCGCATCACTTCACCTCGATGGCGGCCATCAGGCCGGTTTCCATGTGGTCGATCACGTGGCAGTGGAACATCCATACCCCCGGGTTATCAGCCACCAGCGCCACTTGCGCGCGCTCGTTCTTGCCCAGCAGATAGGTGTCGGTGAAGTACGGAATGATCTTGTGCCGGTTCGACGCAATCACCTTGAAGCTCATGCCGTGCAAATGAATCGGGTGCTGATACTGCGTCATGTTCTTCAATTCGAAAATATAGCTCTGGCCCAGTTTCAGACTGGCAATCGGCCGATCGGCACAGGTCTTGTCGGTGATGTCCCAGGCCTTGCCGTTGATCTGCCACAGACTTGGCGGCTTGCCGTTGTCGACATTGACCGACACCGACCCGACCCATTCGAAATTGAAGTTGAGTTTCTCGGCATTCGCCAGATCCGGCTCGGCCACCGGATTGGCCGGCAAGGCTTTCGGCCATTCAGTCGGGGCGTCGGTGTTGGCCACCGAACGCAAGGTGCCCAGTCGAACCGGGCCGTTGCGCAGCGACAGTTCTTCGCCAGCCGCTGGCGCCTTGATCGCCAGGCAAATACGCATGCCCGGGCCAAGCCAGTATTCCTTGCCCAGCGGCCGTGGTTCGACCGGGTTGCCGTCCAGCGCATAGATCTTCGCTTCGACACCCGGGATGTTGATGCGATACGTCAGGGTGTTATCGAGGTTGAGCAGTCGCACTCGCGTGATCTGCCCTGCCGGTAATTCGATCACTGGCAACGGCACGCCGTTGATGGTCGACAGCCGCCCCGCCGTACCGCCACGCGCGGCCTCACGCGGGATGCTGAATTCGACGAATTTGCCTTCGTCGTCGATGTGCCAGTTTTTCAGGCTCAGGGTCTTTTCGTACTTGAAACCGGTCGGTTCGCGCTCTTCGATGATCAGCGGCCCGACCAACCCGCGACCGAGTTCTTCGCTGCTGCTGACATGCGGGTGATACCAGTAGCTGCCGGCGTCCGGCACACGGAATTTGTAGTCGAAGTATTCGCCCGGCAGCACCGGCAACTGCGACACGTAAGGCACGCCGTCCATTTCCAGCGGCAGGCGAATGCCATGCCAGTGAATGGTGGTCGCCACCGGCAGGTGATTGATGAAGCGCACTCGCAGCCATTCACCCTGACGCACGCGCAACTCGGTGCCCGGCGCCGACGGGCCGAACGCCCAGGCTTCGGTCTTGTGCCCCGGCACCAGTTCGACGTCCAGTGGCGCGGCGATCAGCTCATAGTCGTGACCAGCCTCAGCGTCAGCCATTTTGCCCAGCCAGTAACGCGACGCGCCCCCCGCTCCCACGCCAACGACAACAAGACCGGCCAGGCCACCGAGGATTTGGCGACGGGTAAAGGACATGAACTCAACTACCTCACGTATCAGCGACGGACCCTGAAGGCCCGTAAAAGGCGAATACGATACACCTGCAATTGCGAAACAGTAAGGGCGACCTGAGGCCGCACATCGTCAATCGGCTTGAGGTCGCAGGCCGGTAATCAGGTGCACCACACCGCCCTCCAACGGCATGACGCCGGCGACACCGGCATCGCTCAACGCCTGGCGATCCATGCGCGAGACATCGCGCAACGTCACTCGCACTCGGGTCAACGCCGCCGGTTGTTGCGATTCGAGGTTATCCACTCCCCCCAGCGCCACCACGATCTGCGCACTCAGCCCCTCGACAGGTACGGCCTGCACTTTCGGCTCGTCCACTACCAGATCCGGGGTCAGCGCTTTCCAGAAGGCTTTCTGCAATTTATCGAACATGTTCAGTTCTCCAGAACCCGTAGAGTATCGACCGTCGCCTCGTGATACAGGCGCAGCGCCTCGCGCACTTCTTCAGCGCTTTCCAGTCCCTGCACCTGCTCGGCGATGGCTTTGCAGTCGAGCAGATGCACCTCGCGCACTGCGGCTTTGATCGCCGGTATTTGCGGCACGCTGACCGACAGCTCATCTACGCCTAACCCGAGCAACAACGGCACGGCCAGACGTTCGGAGGCCATCGCCCCACACACACCGACCCATTTGCCGTAGGCATGCGCGGCTTTCACGGTCATGGCGATCAGGCGCAATACCGAGGGATGAAAGCTGTCGGCCTGACTGGCCAGACGCGGATGATCGCGATCCATGGCCAAGGTGTATTGGGTGAGATCGTTGGTGCCGATCGAAAAGAAATCCACGTGCGGCGCAAACAGATCGGCCATCAATGCCGCCGCCGGCACTTCGATCATGATCCCCAGTTTGGGCAGCTCGACCAGGCCGAGCGCCAGCGCTTCCTGCTCCAGCATCTGCCGAGCCTGATGCAGCTCCGAGAGCTGCGTGACCATCGGCAACATGATGTGCAGGCGGGTCAGACCGACACTGCCAAGGATTGCCCGGAACTGTTCGCGCAACAGCTGCGGGCGCTCCAGACACAGGCGGATCCCGCGCAACCCGAGAAATGGATTGGTTTCGCTGTCCATTGGCACGTAGGTCAGAGGTTTGTCACCGCCGACATCCAGTGTGCGCACCACCAGATTGTGCGACGGCCCCACGGCCCGGGCGATGGCGCTGTAGGTCGACGCTTGTTCGTCGCCAGTCGGTGCGTGGTTGCGATCCAGATAAAGAAACTCCGAGCGTAAAAGCCCCACGCCCGCACCACCCAGGCCCATCGCTTGTTCAGTCTCGCTCAGCGAAGCGACGTTGGCGGTCACTTCGATGTGATGTCCGTCGCGGGTACAGGCCGCCAGTGTTGCCTGCGCGTGTTCGTGCTGACGGCGCTGGTGTTGTTGCTCGTGCCTGGCCTGCCATTGATTGATCGCCACGGCGTCCGGATGCACCTGTAACTCGCCCTTGTCGGCATCGAGCAACACCTGTGAGCCGTTGGCCAACGCCAGCATCTGCACGGGCATCCCGCAAATTGCCGGTAAACCACAGGCCCGCGCCAGAATCGCCACGTGACTGGTTGCACCACCGCCGACCGTGGCGAATCCCAGCACTTTGCTCGTATCGAGCCCGGCCGTCTGTGACGGTGTCAGTTGATCGGCAATCAGAATGGTCCCGGCCGGCAGCTCCAGCGCATGCTCGCGAATCCCGAGGATCAGTTTCAGTACGCGCTGGCCGACGTCAGCCAGATCCGCCGCCCTTTCGGCCAGCAACGCACTGCCCAGTTGCTGGAAAAGTGTCGCTGTTGTCTCGGTGGCGGCGCGCCAGGCAAACGCGGCGCTTTTGCCCTCGGCAATCAACGCCTGGGCCTGATCGAGCAGGCTCGGATCTTCGAGCAGCTCCTGATGCGCCTTGAAGATCTCGGCCTTGGCCTCGCCGGTGGCGGTATCGCGCAAATGCTGCAAGGCCATATCCGCCTCGATCAGAGCATTGGCCAAAGCCTCCTGTTCGATAGCCGGGCCGGCCCCAAATTCGCTCACGTCGAGCGTCGACTCGGTGACCTGCATCACTCGTCCCAACGCCGAACCCGGTGAAGCGCAGACCCCCAGCAGAACACCCGGACTCTCAGGCTCGATGGTCTCGACTTGAACCTCCGCCGGCAGCGCGGTCACCGCCTCACCACAACCCTCGGCCAGCAACCGGGAGAGCGCACTGATAGCAGCCTCAGCATCTTCGCCCACTGCACTGACCCGCACGCTGTCACCCAAAGCGGTCTGCAGCGCCATGATCGCCACCAGAGATTTGGCGTTGGCTTCGGCCTGTTGTTTGTGCAAAAGGATTTTTGCTGCAAAACCCTTTGCCGCCTGGGCGAAAACCGCTGCCGGACGCGCATGCAGGCCATTGGGATTGGGCAATTTCAAAAACCGGGAGAAAAACGCTTCGCCTTGTGGCGTCGCAGGCTCCTCGGCGGTGGTTTCTGCACTGGCGAGGCTCAGCAATGGCTGGCCGGTTTCGACCAGACCGGTTGGCGCGGTCAGCCAGGTGAAAGGCTCGCCGCTGACCACCAGCATCAGCGTCATCAAACTGCGGGCATGCAAAGCAATGTAGTCGGCATCGAATTCGATCAGTGCCTGACCGAATTCCACCCGCTGACCTTCTTCAACCAATCGGGTGAATCCCTGACCGGCGAGGTTCACCGTATCAAGACCGATGTGCAGCAACACCTGAACGCCGTGGTCATCGGTGATGCTCACGGCATGCCCGCTGGCCTGCACGTTGCTGATCACCCCGGCCAGCGGCGCGCACAGCGTTGACGAAGTCGGGTCTATGCACAGACCGTCGCCGATCACGCGGCTGGAAAACACCTGATCGGGTACTTGATCCAGCGGTATCAGCACGCCAGCCAAAGGCGCCAGCAGTTGCAAGGGTTGAGATGTGGCCATGACGTCACCTGCGGTTTTATTCTTTGAAGTGCCCATGGAGCGCAACGCCCCACCAGCATCGCTTATTTCCACCAGTATTCGACCTGCAATCCGACGTTCGCCCCGTGGCGTGCGGTGCCAAAGGCGCCGGTGTCCGATAGCGCCGAGCCTTTGGCCAGTTCGTTGGCCGCCCGTTTGGCCGCCTCGTTCCAGGTGGCATAGGTGTAATACAGACGCACCTCGGGGCGCGCCCAGAATTCAGGGCCTTTGGGAGACCACGTCGGGGCAATCGTAAACTTGCTCAGTTTGCGCGTACCGCCAGGGGCTTCGACTTGATCATGACCCAGCTCGGTCACCAGTTTGAATTGTTCGGTGAGCGCATAGGCCGGGCGAACGCCCAGTGACATCCAGTTCTGATCAGCACCGTCCGGGCGAATGTCCTTCTGATACACCGCTTCGAATTGTCCGCCAAAGCGCGGCGTCACCTGCCAGTCAAAAAACTCCACGACCCGATAACTTTTGTTGCTGTCGTCCAGTTTGACGTTGCCGGTATAGCCGAGTCCGGTACCCGGCCCCTCACCGTATTGCAGGGCCAGTTTGTTCTTGCCGCCGAGAAAATCCTTCTGCACATGCTGGGTGGTGATCGCCCAGCCACGGTGGGCATCGCGGCTGTCGGGTTTGTCGATGTAGCTCAAGCCGAACTCAAGCTCACCGCCCGGGTTGGTATTGAAACCGGCCACGTTGAAGTCGTGACGGTTGATGTAGTCCTTCTGGTACAGGTTGTCCTTGCGCGAAAAGGCGTAGCTGTATTTCAGGTCGCCGATCAGCACGTCCTCGACACCGCCGCCCGTGGCGCTCTGGTTCCAGTAGTAGAAGTCGGAAATGTGGATGTCATTACGCTTGTAGTAGCGGCGCCCGGCCCACAGCGAACCGCCATTGAGCGCGGGCATGTTCGACCATTGTGCGTAGGCCTGTGGCAGGCGGATCGAGCCGTTATCCTCGTTGAACGTGGGGCTGCGGTTGTAGCGGTTGTACAGCGAGGCCATGCCATCGACGCTGAGCACCGAGCCGTCGTCGAGGGTGTACAAATCCTGGCGCAGCTCAAGCTCGCCGTACTGTTCGCATTCGTTGCCCAAACGGTATTTGGTCTGCGCCCCCGGTAACTGGAAACACGATTGGCCACCGCCCTTGGTCGAGTTGCCGACACCGCTGCGCAAGTAACCACCGAACTCCAGCGCTTGTGAAGTCTGTGGTAACGCAAGGCAAATACCTGCAACTGCAAGGCTGCGATTTATTGTTGTTTTCATAAGCCACCCCATTATTTTTATTGTGTGTTTGCATGAATTCGGCGCGCAAAACTCCCCCGCGCAGGGCTCTGCGTGTTTTTTAAACGTCGGCTTTTTAGTTAGGTATCAGTGATCGATCAGGTGCAGGACGAACGATTCGTAAGGTCGCAACGTCAACTGTCGCTTGCGCCGCGGGCAGTCCGGGTAGTTGCTGATCAGCAACCGCTGGCTCTGCGTCTCGTCGATCACGGGCGGCAATTCGATCTCACACGGCGTGCCATAGAAGTTGTTCACCACCAGCAGGCGCTCGCCCCTTCCTTCGCGAAGGTAAGCCCAGACTTGCTTGTGCTCGGGCAACAACTGTCGATAGACACCGTCGGAAATCAACGTTTCCGTGCGCCGTAACGCGATCAATCGGCGGTAGTGATGCAGCACCGATTGCGGGTCGTCGAGCTGGTTGGCAACGTTGATCTGCGCAACATTGGCCGGCACTCCGATCCACGGCTCGCCACGACTGAAACCGCCATTTGGTTCAGCGTTCCAGTGCATCGGCGTACGCCCGTTGTCCCGGGACTTCTGCATGATCGCCGCCATGTTGTCGGCGTCGCTGCTACCGGCGTCGCGCTTGAGCCGGAAGATGTTAAGCGTTTCGACATCACGGTACTGATCGATATGCTCGAACCCTGGGTTGGTCATCCCCAGCTCTTCGCCCTGATACACGAACGGCGTGCCCTGCAGGAAGTGCAGCGCGGTGCCGAGCATCTTTGCCGAGATCTCCCGATACTCGCCGTCGTCACCGAAGCGTGAGACCACCCGTGGCTGATCGTGGTTACACCAGAACAACGCATTCCAGCCACTACCGGCCTGCATGCCGGTCTGCCAGTCGGACAGAATCTGCTTGAGTTGCAGAAAATCGAAATCGGCACGAACCCACTTTTGCAGGTTCGGATAATCAACTTTCAAATGATGGAAATTGAACGTCATCGACAACTCTTTCGATTGCGGATTCGAATAACGAATGCAGTGTTCGAGGCGGGTCGATGACATCTCGCCGACGTTGATCAGGTCGTGCCCTTCGAAGACTTCGCGGTGCATCTGCTGCAAGTATTCATGGACGTTCGGCCCGTCAGTGTAAAAGCGTCGACCGTCGCTGTCGTCTTCGGGAAAATCCGCAGGCTTGGAGATCAGATTGATGACATCCAGACGGAAACCACCCACCCCCTTGTCCCGCCAGAAACGCATCATCTTGAAGACTTCGGCGGGCACCTTGGGGTTGTCCCAATTCAGGTCGGCCTGGGTGTGATCGAACAGGTGCAGGAAGTATTGGCCGGTCTGGGCCTCGTACTCCCAGGCAGAGCCGCCGAACTTGGATTCCCAGTTGTTCGGCTGATCGCGCCAGATATAGAAGTCGCGGTAGGGATTGTCGAGGCTGCTGCGCGCCTGCTGGAACCAGACGTGCTCGATCGAGGTGTGGTTGACCACGATATCGAGCATCAACTTGATCCCGCGCTTGCCGGCTTCGGCGATCAGCAACTCACAGTCGGCCATGCTGCCGTAACTCGGGTCGATCGCGTAGTAATCGCTGATGTCGTAACCGTTGTCACGTTGCGGCGAGCGCAGGAACGGCGTGATCCACAAGTACTCGACACCCAGCCATTGCAGATAATCGAGCTTGGCCACAACACCGAGCAAATCCCCTGTCGGGTTGCCGGCGTGGCTGTGAAAACTCTTCGGGTAGATCTGGTAGATCACCGAACGTTGCCAGTCTTGCATGGCAGGACTCCTTCAATAAGTGGACGCGTCAGGCAACCCGATATCCAGGCCGGACAATCTTCATGCTCAGTGCACAGGTCAGAACGAATGGCACCACCATGGCGATGACCATCCCGAACACAAACATCGGGATGAACTGCGGGATGATCGAGATGAAACCGGGCAGGCCACCGACACCGATGGCCGAGGCCTGAACCTTGTTCAGTGACAGGAAGATGCAGCCCAGCGCCGAACCGGTCAGCGCGGCATAGAACGGAAACTTGTAGCGCAGATTGACGCCGAACATGGCCGGCTCAGTGATGCCGAAATACGCGGAAATGGCCGAGGTCGAAGCCATGCTTTTATCCCGCGCATTGCGCGTCATATAGAACACCGCTAACGCAGCACTGCCCTGCGCGAGGTTGGACATGACGATCATCGGCCAGATAAAGGTGCCGCCCTGGGTCGAGATCAACTGCAGATCGACCGCCAGGAACATGTGGTGCATGCCGGTGATGACCAGTGGCGCATACAGCAGGCCGAAAATCGCCCCGCCGACCATCGGAGCCAGATCAAACAACATGACCACACCTTCGGTGATGTAGATGCCGATGTGGCGGGTTACCGGGCCGATCACCGCCAGCGCCAGCACACCGGTGACCACGATGGTGGTGATCGGCACCACCAGCAGTTGCACCGCGTTCGGCACCCGTGCCCGCAGCCATTTTTCAATGACGCTCATGACATACGCCGCCAGCAGAATCGGCAGAATCTGCCCTTGGTAACCGACCTTCTCGATCTGGAACAGCCCGAGGATGTCGAAGTACGGCATCTGCTGGCCGTCCAGCCCGGCCACGGCCTTGCCGTAGTTCCAGGCATTGAGAAGATCCGGGTGAACCAGCATCAGGCCGAGCACGATGCCAAGGATTTCACTGCCACCAAAACGCTTGGCTGCCGACCAGCCCACCAGCGCCGGCAGAAATACGAAAGAGGTGTTGGCCATCAGGTTGATCAGGCTCCAGAGCCCGTCGAGTTTCGGGTAGGCATCCAGCAGGGTCTGCCCGTCGATGAACATGCCCTTCGCGCCGATCAGGTTGTTGATACCCATCAGCAGGCCGGCAATGATCAGCGCGGGAAGGATCGGCATGAACACATCGGAAAACACCCGCACCAGACGCTGCATGGCGTTGATCTTCTCGGCGCTTTTCTGTTTGACGTCGGCGATGGTCGATGCGGCGAGACCGGTCTGGCGGCGCAATTCGGCGTAGACCTTTTCTACTTCGCCCGGACCGATCACCACTTGATACAGGCCACCCGTGAAGAACGAGCCTTTGACCAGATCGATCTGGTTGAGCGTGGCGCTGTCGACCAGACCGGGATTCTTCAGGGCCAGTCGCAACCGCGTGACGCAATGCGCGGCCTGCTCGAGGTTGTCGCTGCCGCCAAGGCTTTGCAGCAGTTCCCTGGCGATGTTCGGATAGTCGTGGCTCATGCTAGTTCTTCCGCTGTGGATTGTTGTTATTGGCAGCACGCCGAAGCGAAAAGTACTCGTCTGTACGAGTTAATGCAACAACTCGTACAGACGAGTTTGTTTTTGTATGTTTTTGCCGGACCAGCGGAGAAATTTCCTACCGTGCCCTTAGTCGATTTCCAATCCCTACATGGACAAAGCCCTACCCTGCCCTTAAGGTTCGAAGCTTTGAGCACAGCCGGCATCGAGCCCCTTCCATGAGTAAATACAACCAGATCTATAGCGATCTGCTGGCCAGCATTACGACCGAACGCCTGGAGCGCGGCGCCCGCCTGCCGTCGGAAACCGAATTGATGGACAGCTATCAGGCCAGCCGCGGCACCGTACGCAAGGCCATCGAACTGCTTCAGGAGCGCGGTTTCGCCCAGAAAGTCCATGGCAAAGGCACGTTCGTCCTGTCGACCAATCCGATCGAGTTTCAACTCGGTGGCATTGTCAGTTTCCAGGAAACCTATCCGCGGCTGGGCAACGACGTCAGCACTGAAGTCGTCGAGTTGTCGCAGATTCCGCTCGAAGGCCCCCTTCTCGAGCACATCAAGGCCGAGCCCGGCTGCCTGATAACCCGGGTCAAACGCGTGCGGCGGATCGACGGCAAACGGGTCATTCTCGACATCAACCACTTTGTCAGCGAAGTCATTCCCGGCCTGTCACTCGATATCGCCGAGCAATCGATCTACGCCTATATCGAACAGACCCTGCAGCTGCAGATCGCTTACGCCCAACGGACCATCGAAGCGCAGCCACGCAGCAAGGATGACCAGTCACATCTGGATCTTGACGGGCAGAGCCACGTGATCGTGGTCAGCAACCAGACGTTCCTTCAGGACGGACGGCAGTTCGAGTACACCGAATCCCGGCACACCCTGGACAAGTTCTACTTCTCCGACGTGGCTCGCCGCTGACCGCAGCACGTTTGCCTCGGTAATGTGCGGTATCTATGTAGCGCACTCCACTTGAGCGAATCGGCCATGCTCGGCCTTCATTTCTCAAGGATGGAGAAAGCATGAATTCGCCTGAACAGCGTCCTCTGCCGAATGCGGCAGACAAAGCGTCCCTCAAAACCATCGCTGCGGCTGTCGTACAAATGTGCCCCAGCCTTCACGACGAGGCACATCAAGTCGCTCGCCAGTTGCTGGAACGTAAGGGCCTGACGAGGTTCGATCCGGACCGGGTTTATTTCCATCGATTCAGATCGGCACAAAGCAGTACCAAGGCGTTTACCGGTTGGGAGCACATCCGCGAAAAGCCCTACGAATCGATGACTCTCACGCAACTGGTGATTCATCGCTTTCGTGCCACCGACCAGGACAACGCCGACCTGCTGGACCTCTACGCCGGTTTCTACACGGACGGCCCCGAGACCGAAAATTTCGACCAGAACAATGAATGTCACCTGCACGGCAACGAGGTGCTCAACGCCTTCTGGGGCATCGACTTCAGCACGCGATACAACGACAAGCTGACGACTTTCTGGAACACACACGCCGATAATTTTCGTACGTTGGCCAAGTGCAATTTCCTCAGCCGGGCGGTGCAGGCACTGGAACTCAAGCAACTGACCGCCAGCGATTACCTATGGATCGTCGGCGCAGTCATCGGGCCTGTCACCTGGCCGGTGACCCTGTCCATGCTGCAATCGAGTCACTCTGTAACCGGTGATGTGCGCGCGCTCGATATCGCTGGGCATGCCTCCACCAACCTCCTGTGCTTCATCTCCCCCACGGGTCGGCAAATCGTCTATCTGCCGGGTGAAGCGCAATCATTTGTCGTGAACGAAACGTTGGCGGATATGCACTGGTGGGTGCTTGAGCAGATGAACGAGGAGATCCGCCGCGAGTCCTTGCTCAATCACTATTCACTTGCCGAAAGCCAGCAGGTGAGGGAGAACATCACCGATATGATGAATCGGCTGGTGAGCACCTGGGGCCGCTCCGACCATCATCTGATCAATCAGAGCAAACTCGAGATCACTGGCGACGCGTTCAGTTGGTTGTGTGACTCAACCCGCCGCTCAATGTTTGCCGAAGCCAGCCTCAGCCTGACGTCCAATGCTGATCTGCGCAAAAAACTGTGGATCGGTTACTTGAGCGCAGGCCTCAAAGTGCTTGGCCCGATGGCCGCCGTCGGCTGGCCAGTCGCGCTGCCAGTGATAGGCGCCAGCATCGCCAACATGGGGCTGAACATCGACCAGGCAGTCAACGCCAAAACCGCTGGGGAGCGTAAGGCCGGCGTGGTTGGCGCCGTGCTGAGCGGCATTGATGCGCTGTTCAACGTGCCCTTTCTCAAAGGTACCGGCTCGATGCTGGAGGCTGGTGGTGCGGTGGACGCGGCCGAAGCGACAGAGATGGCGGAGCTCAACGAGTCTGCCGCGGCATTGGAGCCAGGGGATTCGCTCGCTGATGAGGCGCCGGCAAGGGTTGCCGGTGAGCCCGAAGTGATCACCCCGGCTATTGAGCCCCCACGGTTGCCCCCGGCTGACAGCGCCGCACCACCACCCATTCCAGACAAATACATGTGCAACGAATTGCTCGACGGGCTGGACGTGCAAAGTGATCCCGGACAGTTTCAGGGTATCTTTCGACTTGATACCGACCCGCCTTTCGCCATCCTGATGAATGACAATCCGTACTACGTGCGTTATTTCGGCGAACCAGGCGACGGCGGTTTTTGGGCTATCGTCGATCCAGAGCGTCCCAATCAGTTTATTCATTCATTGCCGGTGCGGCTGAATGCCGAAGGTGCCTGGGAGCGGATGCAAGCGCTGCGTCTATCAGGCGGCGGTCAATGCGTGGGAAAACCGTGCGCCCCCGATATCGCCCTCGATACCTATGAACCGCCAGCGCCCGAAGCGGCGATTCAATCGGAGGTCGAATCACCTTATACGGTATTACGCCCAGTGCGCATCGTGACCTCTGCCTACGATATCGAGCCGACGGTGCGTCGTTCGATCAAAGGCTGGGCCTTGAACCTGAACGAAACCCACGCCCAACTGGAGCCAAATGCCGACGGCGCTTTCGGCATGTCCGACCCCTTTGAGCTGTATGCAGTCAGCAAGCGCAAATTGCTGCATGCCGCCGCAAGAAAATTCTTCAGCAACCTTCCGTGGATCACCCCTCCTTCCCGTCCGCCACTGCCAGAAATCAGGGCGCAGATGGAAATTTCCGAGCTCTTGGATCGCATCTTTGAATCAGCCTCCGGACTGGTGGTGGGTGAGACCCTGGATCGCATTGCCAGCATGCGCTTCATGATCGAGAACATGCCGGCACTGGCCAGACACGCAAAAACCCTCTACATGCGCGGGGTACTGAGTGACTTCGCTCAAGTGGAGCTGAACCGCTACTTCACGACTGGGACCCTGTCGGCAGATCTGCAAACCTACCTGACCAGCCTGGGCACCGATCCGGCGGGGCGCTTCAATGCATTGGAGCTGGTCAAGGTGGCCAGGGAAAATGGTGTTCGAATCCAGGGCATCGATTGCGCCGCGAGCTACAAAATGAAGACGCCCCTCTCGCTCTATGACGAGCAAATGATCGGCACCTACCTGGCGAGCGACATCATGACGGGCGACACCTACCTCAACAGCCCGAAAAAGTGGATCGTGCTGATCGGTGCACAAAACACCAACACGCTCAGAGGCCTTGCCGGTATCAGCGAAATAAAGGGCGGCATCGGTGTGCGGATCGAGGAAGTTGGAGTGGGCACGATCATGGATATCGACGTTGATCCGGGTATCGAAGTGCGTCGAGGTTCGTTTCCAAACGGTGCTGCCGCACAGGGCAATCATGATGTTCTTCGTGCTGATTTTCGCGTGCGAATGCCAGCCGAACCAATGAACTGGACGGAGGATGCGTTAGAAAACTTATTGCACAGACGTGGCATGTTCATCATCAACAAAATCGCAGACACCTACACCGTGGTGCACCGCAGCAAGCAGGGCATACTCGTGCGAACGCGCGTGGTTCTACTGGCGGACGGAGGCGTTTCTTTGCACCGCCCGTCATGGCCACAAGTGAACGATGTCCGGTTCGCCAGCATCGAGGCCATGTCTAATCGATTGATCGAAATGGGCCTGACCTTACAAAGCCGCCTCCCGGATTAACGGCCGAGCCAGAACGAAAAGCCCCTGTCGTGTGCCAGGGGGGGGTCAGTCACGCAATATGCACATCGAAGTGCAGCGGGATCATTCCACCCCTCGGCCTTGCGATAAGCAATACATATGTAATGCATCCCCCCTGAGCAGATCGATCATGCTCGATCTTCGTTTTCCCCAAGGATGGAGAAGTGCATGAACGCCCCCGAACGCCGCCTGTTGCCGAACGCAGCAGACAAGGCCAGCCTAAAGGCAATCGCTACAACACTCGTACACACATGTCCCAGCCTGTTGGAGGCGGCCCGTGAGATCGCCCTTCAACTGCTGATCGACAAAGGACTGTCGGACATCGATCCGGACCTTATCTATTTCCACAGATTCAGGGCAGCGCAGAGCAGCAATCTGACGTTTACCGGTTGGGAACACCTGCTGGAAAAGCCTTATGAATCGTTGACCCTCACACAACTGGTGATCCATCGCTTTCGCGCCACCGATCAGGACAATGCCGATCTGCTGGGCCTGTACTGCGGCTTCTACTCGGACGGGCCGCAAGCTGAAAACTTCAATCAGAATAATGAAGTGCGGCTGCTGGGTAGCGATGTTCTGAATGCATTCTGGAACATCGATTTCAGCACGCTTTACACCCATCAGCTGACCACTTTCTGGCAGTCCTCGTGGAACGATTTCCGGACGCTGGCCAAGTGCAACTTCCTCAGCCTGGCGGTACAAGCGCTGCAAAAAGGTCAACTTGACGGCACTGATTTTCAGCGCGTAATCAACTCGGTGACAGGGCCCATTACCTGGCCCGTCACCCTTCAAATGCTACAAGCCAAGTACCCGGTGAGTGGTGATGTGCGCGTGTTGGATCTCGATGGTCATGTCGCCACCCAAGTGCTGCGTCTGGTTGAGGACAATGGCCGGCAAACCCTCTACCTACCCGGCGAAGCTCAACCCTTTCGGTTGATGGAAGATGAAGCGGATCTGCACTGGTGGATGCTTGAACAGATGAACACCGAGGATAAGCGCAAGGTTTTCATGAACCGCTTTTCGCTGACTGACCGCAATCAGATGAGCGAAAAACTGAATGATCTGATGACCCGTCTGGTGAGCAGTTGGGGACACAGCGATCACCGGATGATCAACCACAGCAACGTCGCGATCAGCGGTGACGCATTCACCTGGTTAAGCGATTCGACTCGTAGCGCCATGTTGGCCGAGGCAAATCTGGCATTGACCTCCAACAATGATCTGCGCAAAAAACTCTGGATAGGGTACTTGAGCGCGGGTCTGAAAGTATTCGGCCCAATGGCAACCGTAGGCTGGCCGCTGGCATTGCCGGTGATTGGCGCCGGCATCGCCAATATGGGGCTGAACATCGATCTTGCAGTCAAGGGCAGGACAGCTGCCGAGCGCAAGACCGGCACCCTTGGCGCGGTGCTTAATGGCATCGAAGTGGTGTTCAACGTCCCGTTCCTGATCGGCACCGGCGCACAGCTGGAGGTGGGCCCGCAGGTTGAATTTGCCGAAGCTGAGGAAATGGCCGGGCTGATCGAGTTCACCTCGGCGAACGAGCCCTTCCTGCCACCGCGGGATCAGGCGTCGTTGGTGATCGCTGACGAAGAGGCAGACGAGATGGCAAACGAAATTCCCGTCGAGGTCACACCCACCGCGCCCCTGCCGCAACGCCCGTCTGCGCCGAAAGTGCCTGTCCGGTATCAGTGCAACGAGTTGCTTGATCGCTATTATGCAGAAACCGAGCCAGGAAAGTTTCAAGGCATCTACCGCCTCGATAACGCCCACCCCTATGCGATCGATATCGATGGCAGCGCGTACTACGTGCGCTACTTCGACGCCTCCGAGAGCAGTGGCAACTGGGCCATCATCGATCCTCAACACCCCAACCAGTTCGCTTATTCGTTGCCGGTTCGCTTCAATGCTGCCGGCAAGTGGGAGCGCATGCCTGCGCTGCGTCTCAGAGGGGGCGGTCAGTGCATTGGCAAGGGATGCACGCCGAAGACTCAAGGGACCTCGTTTACCTCTACATCAACGTCATCGCCGGATCTGCCACTGGTCGAACCGGTGCCACCGGCTGCCCGCCCACTGCGCCTGGTTACCACCCTCGCCGATACTGGAAGCCTGGACAAGGTCAGGCTGAGAAAGTGGGCGATGAACCTCCCTGATGATTCCGCTGATGTGGCGAGCACGGCCAGACATCCATCTTTCAATGATCAGGTTGCGCTGCATTTCAGCCAAAAACGCACACAACTGCTGAACCAGGCCAAAGAGTATTACTCTGAGCTGGATTGGACCAACCTGCCTGCACGTCCGGCACTGCCCGAAGTCAGTCACTCGATGTCGACCGATGAACTCATTGATCGCCTCTTTGAAAAAACGGTTGGCCTGGCAGTGGGAGAAACCCTTGATCGCATCACCAGCATGCGTTTCATGATCGAAAACATGCCCGCGCTTGCACGACACGCCACGACGCTCTACGTGGGTGAGTTGCTGAATGATTTTGCCCAGGTTGATCTGAACAGTTTCTACACCACAGGACAGATGTCCGAGGATCTGCGGATTTACCTGACCAGCCTCGGAACCGATCCGAACGAGGTGTACAACATCCTGGAACTGGTGAAGACCGCCCAGGCCAATGGCGTGCGCGTCCAAGGCCTTGGGTGCGCGGCGAGTAGCAAAATCAGGGTGCCGCTCACGTCGATTGAAGAGCAAATGATGCGCGCGCATCTGATGTCCCGGATCATGTGGGGCGACGCACTCCTCAATCGACCGGGTAAATGGATTGCCCTGATCGATGCACAGAACACCAATAATTTCAGAGGCCTGCCAGGAATCAGCGAACTTAAAGGCGGCATCGGCTTACGCATTGAAGAAGCCTTTGCCTCGGAAAATCCAGGCGTCAGCATCGACCCGGGACTCAAGGTAGCTCGCGGCCCTTTTGACAATGGTGCATCGACCCGCGACTCGTTCGACTACCTCTACGCTGACCTGCGCCTGCAAATCGACGCGCCTGCGGTGATATGGACTGAGGAAAAGCTGGGTCGCCTGCTGCATCGCAATGGCGCTTACCTGTTTGAAAAGTCGCAAAACGATTACATGCTCGTGCGCCGTAACAGCACAGGCAACATTGTTCGAATACCGGTGAATCGGACACTGGACGGCCAGGCTTACATCTGGCTTCAGTCCATGCCGCGAATCAGTGGGATATTGTTTCCGGATATCGCGGCTTTATCGCAGCGCCTGATAGAAGTCGGCATGAAACTTCAGAGTCGCCTACCCGCCTGAAAGGATTTCAAAGGCGCTTGAAACGAAAAACCCCTGGCCTGGGCCAGGGGTTTTCAGTCACTCAATGCAGGCATCGACGTGCAGCGGGATCACTCCCACTCAATCGTCGCCGGCGGCTTGCTCGACACGTCGTAAGTGACGCGGGAGATGCCTTCGATTTCATTGATGATGCGGCCGGAAACGGTTTCCAGCAGTTCGTAAGGCAGGTGAGCCCAACGCGCAGTCATGAAGTCGATGGTTTCCACGGCACGCAGGGCCACGACCCAGGCGTAACGACGGCCATCACCTACAACACCTACCGATTTCACTGGCTGGAACACCACGAAGGCCTGGCTGACTTTGTGGTACCAGTCGGCTTTACGCAGTTCTTCGATGAAGATGTGGTCGGCGCGACGCAGCAGGTCGGCGTATTCCTTCTTCACTTCACCGAGGATGCGCACGCCCAGGCCCGGACCCGGGAACGGGTGACGGTAGACCATGTCGTACGGCAGGCCCAGTTCCAGACCCAAACGACGGACTTCGTCCTTGAACAGTTCGCGCAGTGGCTCGACCAGTTTCAGGTTCATCTCTTCCGGCAGGCCGCCCACGTTGTGGTGCGACTTGATCACATGAGCCTTGCCGCTTTTCGCGCCAGCCGACTCGATCACGTCCGGGTAGATGGTGCCCTGAGCGAGGTACTTGATGTTGTCCAGTTTGTTCGACTGGGCATCGAATACGTCGATGAAGGTGCGACCGATGATCTTGCGCTTCTTCTCTGGGTCGGCTTCGCCAGCCAGATTGTTCAGGAACTGCTCTTCGGCGTTGGCGCGGATCACTTTGACGCCCATGTTCTCGGCGAACATGGCCATCACTTGCTCGCCTTCGTGCAGACGCAGCAGACCGTTGTCGACGAAGACGCAGGTCAGTTGATCGCCGATGGCTTTGTGCAGCAGCGCGGCAACCACCGAGGAGTCAACGCCGCCGGACAGACCCAGCAGCACGTTGTCGGTGCCGACTTGTGCGCGGATGTTGGCGATGGCGTCTTCAGCGATCTTCGACGGGGTCCACAGGGCTTCACAGCCACAGATGTCGAGAACGAAGCGCGACAGGATCCGACCGCCCTGCTTGGTGTGGGTCACTTCCGGGTGGAACTGCACGCCGTAGTACGCGCGATCGTCGTTGAACATGCCGGCGATCGGGCAGCTCGGGGTGCTGGCGAGGATGTGGAAGTCTTGCGGCATCTTGGTGACTTTGTCACCGTGGCTCATCCACACGTCGAGGCCGAACAGGCCGTCGGCGTCGATATGGTCTTCGATGCCGTCGAGCAGACGGCTCTTGCCGACCACGTCAACGCGGGCGTAACCGAACTCACGCAGTTCGGAACCTTCAACCTTGCCGCCCAGTTGCTCGGCCATGGTCTGCATGCCGTAGCAGATACCGAAGACCGGCACACCCAGGTCAAACACGGCCTGCGGGCAGCGCGGGCTGTTGGCTTCGTGCACGGACTCGGGGCCGCCGGCGAGGATGACGCCTTTAGGAGCGAATTCGCGGATCGCATCTTCGTCCATGTCGAACGGGTGCAGTTCGCAGTACACACCGATCTCGCGCACGCGGCGGGCGATCAGTTGGGTGTACTGGGAACCGAAGTCGAGGATCAGGATGCGGTGAGCGTGAATATCGAGGGCCATGATTCAGTCTCGTCTAAGTCATTCAGAAACAGTCGTGATTCAGAAACAACTCGGGGCTGAATAAAACAGCCCCGGTTGCTTAGCTTGTTGCTTGAAGGCTCAACCTACGCGGTAGTTTGGCGCTTCTTTGGTGATCTGCACGTCGTGAACGTGGGATTCGGCCATGCCGGCGCCGGTGATCCGCACGAATTCAGGCTTGGTGCGCATTTCTTCGATGTCGGCGCTGCCGGTGTAGCCCATCGAGGAACGCAGGCCGCCCATCAACTGGTGAATGATCGCGCTCAGGGTGCCTTTGTACGGCACACGGCCTTCGATGCCTTCCGGAACGAGTTTCTCGGCGCCTGCCGAGGAGTCCTGGAAGTAACGGTCGGAAGAGCCTTGAGCCTGGGACATGGCGCCCAGCGAACCCATACCGCGATAAGCCTTGTACGAACGGCCCTGGAACAGTTCGATCTCGCCCGGCGCTTCTTCAGTACCGGCGAACATCGAGCCCATCATGACGCAGGAAGCACCGGCAACGATGGCCTTGGAAAGGTCACCGGAGAAACGGATGCCGCCGTCGGCGATCAACGGTACGCCGGTGCCTTCAAGGGCGGCAGCAACGTTGGCGATGGCACTGATTTGCGGGACGCCAACACCGGCGACGATGCGGGTGGTGCAGATCGAGCCAGGGCCGATACCGACCTTGACCGCATCGGCGCCAGCTTCGGCCAGGGCCTTGGCGGCTGCGCCGGTGGCGATGTTGCCGCCGATCACCTGCACTTCAGGGAAATTCTGTTTAACCCAGCGAACGCGGTCGATCACGCCTTTGGAGTGACCGTGAGCGGTGTCGACCACCACCACGTCCACACCGGCATTGACCAGCGCGGCTACGCGGTCACCGGTGTCTTTACCGGTACCAACGGCAGCGCCAACGCGCAGACGACCTTGATCGTCCTTGCTGGCCAGCGGGTAGGCTTTGGCTTTTTCGATGTCTTTGACGGTCATCATGCCTTTGAGGGCAAACTTGTCATCGACGATCAGAACTTTTTCCAGACGATGCTTGTGCAGCAGCTCGCGGACTTCGTTCTTGTCGGCGCCTTCGCGTACGGTGACCAGACGCTCTTTAGGCGTCATCACTTCACGGACGGTGGCATCCAGACGGGTTTCGAAACGCACGTCACGGGAAGTGACGATACCGACCAGGTCGCCATCGTGCAGTACCGGTACGCCGGAAATGTTGTGCATGCGGGTCAATTCGAACAGATCACGAACCGTGGCATCTGCCTCGATGGTAATCGGATCCTTGACGACGCCGGCTTCGAACTTCTTGACCTTGCGAACTTCGGCAGCTTGCTGCTCGATGGTCATGTTCTTGTGGATAATGCCGATGCCACCTTCCTGAGCCATGGCAATTGCCAGACGGGCTTCAGTAACGGTGTCCATTGCAGCAGAAACCAGAGGAATGTTCAGTTCGATGCCACGGGTAAGGCGGGTCTTGAGACTGACTTCGTTAGGAAGCACCTCGGAATAACCGGGCACTAGGAGAATGTCGTCGAATGTCAGAGCTTCTTGGCTGATACGCAGCATCGCGGGGGCTCCCGAGCGGGAAAATGGAAGCGCGCCATTATAGTCAGACACCCCCCGCTGTTCAACGTAAAACTCTGCTTAATATCAATGTTGCTGATGTACGGGAATCGCCGCTTCTACAGTTCCACCTTGACCCAAGAGACAGGTTGATCCAGCCAATCGGCGAATTCGTCGATAAAGCTCTGCTTGAACCCGGCTTCCAGCCAGTTGTTGAAGATGAACCCCAGGTTGGAGAACGCGCATTCCTGCAAATACAGAAAGCCGTTGATGTCGTCTTCATGCCCGCATTCCGGGCAAGTGAAGTTGTCGGTGCGCCCTGGCATCCAGTCTTCCAGGCTTTCGAACAGCGCTTCACCAACTTCGCGGCGGCACTCGGCGCAACCAGCCTCTTCCAGAAATCCCTTGGCCGGGGTGTAGATGCAGCGCTTGGTGACGATTTCCAAGCCGTTGATCGGCTCGCCGAACGGCAACGCCTCGGGGTGCAGCACCACGGCGCGGGCACCATGGGCAATAGCGTGCGCCATGCGGTTGCCAGTGCGGCCGCAGGTGGTCAGTTCTTCCTCGATGATGTTCTTGCGCACCAGCCAGCGCACGATCGCCCGGGCCCGGGGTTCGTGGACCGGCAGGGTGGAGATTTTCGGGACGATGATGCTTTGCGAATTCATGGAAAGTCCTGCGGTATGGCTTCTGACGCCTTCGCGAGCAAATCGAAGAGGCCCTAAAAGCCGGCAGCTTAATCCCTGACGAAATCCGGTCAAGTACTCAAATAGCGCCCGATCAAGGCAATGCCGCTCGCCAGCACCAACCACGTCACCAGCCGCACAAACGCCTCGCGGGACAACCGCATGGTCAAGCGCCGCCCGATCCACAACCCCAGCGCCATGGCAGGCAACAGACACAGCGCCAGCATTAGCAAGGGTAGTTCGGCATAAACACCGGCGATGGCGAACAGGCTCAAGCGCACCACCGTGCTGCAACTGATCAGCGCACTTTGCGTAGCCCGGGCCGCGTCTTTAGGCAGTCGGCTATTGAGATAGATAGCGTATAGAAAGCCACCACTGCCAAACAACGCTCCGAACAACCCGCCCACCGTCCCCATCGGCACCGACCACGCAGTTGACAGTTGTGCGGGCCGCGCTTTGATCCACAGGCTGTAAATCGCATAAGCGCTGATAAACAGCCCCATCAACAGCAACAACAGATCGGATTTGAGATTGAGCAGAAAAATCACCCCCAACGTGCAACCAACCGCCATGCACGGCAGCAATCGCAGCAATTCGGGTTTCGCCACGTCCCGCCGCGATGGCAGCAGATTGCCAAACGCAGCGACAAAATCCAGCAGCACCAGCAACGGCACAATCTTCGACAACGGCATGAACAGAATCAGAATCGGCCCCGCCACCAGCGCCGTGCCGAAACCGGCAATGCCAAACACGATATAGGCCAGCGCGATCGCCAATCCGATCACCGCCCAGCCCTCGGCACCCCATGCCCACTCACTCAGCAGCCCCACAACGCTCATCGCTCGACTTCCTTTATAAGCCTTTGATGACTTTAGCCACCGCCGAGGGTTGCGACTAATATCTTCAAAGTCGCCAACCCATCTCGAAAAGGCATGTCTTGTGCTTTCAACCCGTCAACTGCGTTACTTCGTGGAAATCGCCGAATGCGGCAGCTTCAGTGCGGCGGCCGAGCGTTTGTTCATCGCGCAATCGGCACTGAGCCGCCAGATCAAAGACATGGAAACCCGTCTGCAAACCCCGCTGTTCGAGCGCACAGCACGGCAACCCCGACTCACGGCGGCGGGTGAAGCGTTGTTACCGCGAGCGCGCAATCTGCTGATTGAGTTGAACAAGGCCAGCACCATGGCCACCGAAGTCGGCCACGGTCAACTCGGCACATTGCGCTTGAGTCACTCAAGTACCGTACCGATCAGCGGGCGATTGCTGCGCGACATCAGCACTTACCTTGATCAGCAGCAAGGCGTGTCGCTGGACATCGGCAAACTGTCGTCGGAAGCGCAACTGGAGGAACTGGCCGAAGGTCGCCTCGATATCGGCCTGCTGCGTCTGCCGGTGTTGCGTCAGCGCGAGGGTATTCAGGTTACGCCCCTGTTTACTGAACGCTTGCTGTTAGCGGTGCCGGCGAGTCATCGATTGGCTGACCTGAGAATTGTCGAACTGGCGCAATTAAAAGACGAGCCGTTCATTTCGATTCCCCATCCGCAGCGCGGTCGCCTGAGCTATTTATGCGCCGACCTGTGCATGCGCCAGGGCTTCTTCCCGAAAGCCGCGAGAGTGATGTCGCGCAAAACCACGCAATTGCAGTTGATTCAGGCGGGGTTCGGCATCGCCCTGCTGCCCGAGTCGATGCAGGACATCGCACCGTCCGGCGTAAGATTTCTACCGCTGGCCGATCCAGATTGCCAAAGCACTGTGGCCCTCGCCTATCGGCAAAATCCGACACCGCTGGTGCAACACTTCCTCCAGACATTCACCGGCGAATGCCTTTAAACTGCGCCCCATGATTAAAGATCCCTTTGCAAGACTTGGCCTGGACCGTGAAGTCCTGACCGTCAGCCAGCTCAACGGCCGCGCGCGGGTGTTGCTCGAAGACGTGTTCAGCAACATCTGGGTCGAAGGCGAAATCTCCAACCTCGCCCGCCCGGCGTCCGGCCACATCTATTTCACGCTCAAGGACAGCGGCGCGCAGGTGCGTTGCGCCTTGTTCCGTCAGAACGCTGCACGCGTGCGCCAGGCGCTGAAAGACGGCTTGGCCGTGAAGGTTCGCGGCAAGGTCTCGCTGTTCGAGGGCCGTGGTGACTATCAACTGATTCTCGACACCGTGGAGCCGGCGGGTGACGGCGCGCTGCGTCTGGCCTTCGATGCGTTGAAGGAAAAGCTCAGCGCCGAAGGCCTGTTCAGCGCCGAACGCAAAGTGCCGCTGCCGGCGCATCCGCAACGCATCGGCATCATCAGTTCGCCGACTGGCGCGGTGATCCGCGACATCATCAGCGTGTTCCGCCGCCGTGCACCGCAGGTTCAGTTGACGTTGATTCCGACTGCCGTGCAGGGCCGCGAAGCCACTGCGCAGATCGTCCGCGCCTTGAAAATGGCCGATGCCCGCGGATTTGACGCTCTTATCCTCGCCCGTGGCGGCGGCTCGCTGGAAGACCTCTGGTGTTTCAACGAAGAGGCCGTGGCCCGCGCAGTCGATGCTTGTGTGACACCGATTGTCAGCGCCGTCGGCCATGAAACCGATGTGTCGATCAGCGACTTCGTTGCCGACGTCCGCGCACCCACGCCTTCCGCTGCCGCCGAGCTGCTCGCTCCCGATTCCAGCCACCTGATCCGTCAGGTCGAAAGCCTGCATCGCCGTTTGGTCATGCGCATGCGTGACCGTTTGATGCGCGATCGTCTTCGTCTGGAAGGCATGGCCCGGCGCCTGCGCCATCCCGGCGAGCGTCTGCGCCAGCAGGCTCAGCGTCTGGACGACCTCGACATGCGTATGCGCCGGGCCTTCGAGCGTCATCTCAATACTCGACGCGAACGCCTGATTCGCCTGGAAACCCGCCTCGCCGGGCAGCATCCGGGACGGCAACTGGCGATGTTGCGCCAGCGCCTCGACAGCCTCGCCGAACGTTTGCCGCGAGCGATGCGTGAAGGCCTGAAAAACCGTCGTCTGCAACTGCACAGTCAGATGCAGACGCTGCATGTGGTCAGCCCGCTGGCAACCCTTGGCCGTGGTTACAGCATTCTGCTGGATGAGCGCGGCAACGCGATCCGCAACGCCGCGCAGACCCACACCGGCCAGCGCCTGAAAGCCAAGCTCGGCGAAGGCGAACTGCAAGTGCGCGTCGAGGACAATCACCTGACGCCCGTCACCCTCTCTTTACTGGACTGATCCATGCCGCGTTTTCTGGCTCCATTGTTTTTACTCTGTCTGACCTTCAACGCCCACGCCGACAGTTACATCACCCGGCTGCTGAACAAACCGGTGCCGGGCGGCGTGGCAGTGGTTGATCTGGGCGCTGCCGCTCAAGCGCCGAAAGCCACCTATCAGGGCAAACCGGTGTTAGTGGTCAAAGAGCAGAACAACTGGCTGGCGATTGTCGGCGTGCCACTGACCGTCAAACCGGGATCGCAGCAAATCAGCACTGGCGGGCGCAATCTGCCGTTCACGGTCGGCAACAAAAAATATCCGGAACAGCGCATCACCCTGAAGAACACCCAACAGGTCAATCCAAACCCGGCCAACCTCAAGCGCATCGAAGGCGAACTGGCCGAGCAGATCAAGGCCTACCGCAGCTTCAGCCCGAACACGCCGAGCAACCTGTTGCTGGACAAACCGGTCAACGGGCCACTGTCGAGCAAGTTTGGTGTGCGTCGCTTCTTCAACGGCGAAGAGCGCAATCCGCACGCAGGCCTGGACTTCGCGGTGCCGGCCGGCACGCCGATCAAGACCCCGGCGGCGGGTAAGGTGATTCTGACCGGTAACTACTTCTTCAACGGCAATACGGTGTTTGTCGACCACGGTCAGGGCTTTATCAGCATGTTCTGCCATATGTCGAAGATTGATGTGAAGGTGGGTGATCAAGTGGCGCGGGGTGCAGTGGTGGGCAAGGTCGGCTCGACTGGCCGGGCGACCGGGCCGCATATGCACTGGAATATCAGCCTGAATGATGCGCGGGTGGATCCGGCGATTTTCATTGGGGCGTTCCAGCCCTGATTTATTCAGCGAGGCTTCTGGCCTCATCGCGACCAGGCTCACTCCTACAGTTGATCGTGTTCACAACACAACTCCCCCGTAGGAGTGAGCTTGCTCGCGATAGCGGCCTATTCCCCACCACAAATACCGCTGAAACCCACCTCTTTCAATTGCGCCCCCATCAAACCCTGCGCAAAAATCCAGACACTCTCTGGCTTATCACACAATAAAATCGCGCGAACCCTCTCTTTTCGAGTATTCCTCTCAATTTTTTTCGACTGCTTGCCATCCTCCCCACCCGCGGTTAGGGTTGAAAGCATGAAAACCTCTCACACCCTTATTCAGCTTCGCCAGCACCGCAGCCTGTGCCTCGTCAGCGCACGACTGCCGGGCTGAATCGCTGCGCCTCGTCCCACGCTTTTCCAAGAACATTCGTTCCACCGGCAGGCCGCCTCTTTTCGGCCCAGACAATAAGGAATTTCCCGATGAGCATGCTCAAAGATCCGTCCTCCAAGTACCGCGCGTTCCCTGTCATCAATCTGCCGGATCGCACCTGGCCGTCGAAAACCATCGACGCAGCGCCGATCTGGTGCAGCTCCGACCTGCGTGACGGCAACCAGTCGCTGATCGAACCGATGGACGCGGTGAAAAAGCTGCGCTTCTGGAAAACCCTCGTGCAAGTGGGCGTGAAGGAAATCGAAGCCTCGTTCCCGGCAGCTTCGCAAACCGACTTCGACTTCGTGCGTACCCTGATTGAAGAAGGCCACATCCCGGACGACACCACCATTCAGGTGCTGACCCAGGGCCGTGAAGACCTGATCGAGCGCACCTTCGAATCCCTGCGTGGTGCGAAGAAAGCCATCGTTCACCTGTACAACGCCACCTCGCCTTCTTTCCGTCGCATCGTCTTCAATCAGGACAAGGACGGCATCAAGGCCATCGCGGTCAACGCCGCCAAACTGTTCGTCAAATACGCAGCGATGCAGCCGGACACCGAGTGGACCTTTGAGTACTCGCCGGAAACCTTCAGCGCCACCGAGCTGGAGTTCGCGAAGGAAGTCTGTGACGCGGTGATCGAGGTCTGGAACCCGACGCCTGAGCACAAGATGATCCTCAACCTGCCGGCCACCGTTGAGTGCGCGACCCCGAACATCTACGCCGACCAGATCGAATGGTTCGGCCGTAACATCAACCGTCGTGACAGCGTCATCATCAGCCTGCACACCCACAACGACCGTGGTACCGGCGTGGCTGCCACCGAGCTGGGCCTGATGGCCGGCGCCGACCGTGTTGAAGGCTGCCTGTTCGGCAACGGCGAGCGTACCGGTAACGTCGACCTCGTCACTGTCGCACTGAACATGTACACCCAAGGCCTCGACCCTCAACTGGACTTCTCCGACATCGACGGCGTGCGCAAAGTCGTCGAAGAGTGCAACCAGATCCAGGTTCACCCACGTCACCCGTACGTTGGCGACCTGGTCCATACCGCGTTCTCCGGCTCCCACCAGGACGCGATCCGCAAGGGCTTCTCCCAGCAGAAACCGGACGCTTTGTGGGAAGTGCCGTACTTGCCGATCGACCCGGCCGACATCGGTCGCAGCTACGAGGCGGTGATCCGCGTCAACAGCCAGTCGGGCAAGGGCGGCATTGCTTACTTGCTGGAGCAGGAGTACGGCATCAGCCTGCCGCGTCGCATGCAGATCGAGTTCAGCCAAGTCGTGCAGCGTGAAACCGACCGCCTGGGCCTGGAAATGACCGCCAAGCAGATTCACTCGCTGTTGATCAGTGAATACCTGCAAGCCAACACCCCGTACGCGCTGGTCAGCCATCGCCTGCAGGAAGAAAACGGCAACAGCGCCGTCGAAGTGGAAGTGGCGAGCAAGGGTCAGGGCGAAACCAACCTGCACTGGCGTGGCAAGGGCAACGGTGCGCTGGAAGCATTGGTGGCCGGCCTGCCGATTCCGGTGGAAATCATGGACTACAACGAACACGCGATCGGCGCGGGCACCAACGCCAAAGCAGCGGCCTACATCGAGCTGCGTGTAAATGGTGAACGTGCAGTACACGGCGTGGGCATTGATGAAAACATCACCACCGCCAGCTTCAAGGCGCTGTTCAGTGCACTGAACCGCTCGTTGAGCCAGCCGGAAGCGAAAGCGGCTTAATCGACTGCTGAAATGCAAAAGGCCCCGGAGTGCGAACTCCGGGGCCTTTTTTTGCCTGACATTTTTGTGCAGATTTCAAAGCCCCGTTCGCGAGCAGGCTCGCTCCCACAGGAGGATCGCATTCCAATGTGGGAGCGAGCCTGCTCGCGAAAGGGCCCTCCCCGTCACCGCTTGAATTTCAGGTGAATTCGAAGGTGTCGGCATCCAGATTAGCCGGGAATCTTTCGCGATAAGCCGCCAGTGGCGCCGCTTCCAGCACAACCTTGAATACGCCATCAGCCTCCCCCGCCGCCAGCAACGTCTCACCCTGGAAATCCAGCACCTGACTGTCTCCCGTGTACGCGAAACCCTTGCCATCGGTACCGACGCGATTGACCGCCGCCACGTAGCAGAGGTTTTCGATGGCCCGGGCCGGCAACAGACGATTCCAGTGCAGACGACGCGCGCCGGGCCAGTTGGCGGTGTAGAGCAGCAGATCGGTGTCTTGCGCATCCCGGCTCCACACCGGGAAGCGCAGGTCATAGCAAATCAGCGGCCGAACCCGCCAGCCCTTGAGTTCGAACTGCACCTGGCGCTCGCCGGGGGTGTAATGGTTGTGCTCGCCGGCCATGCGGAACAGATGGCGCTTGTCGTAATGCAGCACTTCACCGTCGGGCCGCGCCCACAACAGGCGATTGCGATGGCTACCGTCGGCGGCCTGAATAATGACACTGCCGGTGATCACCGCGTTGAGCTTCGCCGACTGAACCCGCAGCCATTTGCTGGTCGGGCCGTTCTCGGCTTCGGCGAGGGTTTCTGATTCCATGGAAAAACCGGTGGTGAACATCTCCGGCAGGATAATCAGATCCGCCCCCTGCGCCTGCTCCAGCAACGCATCGAAATGCTCGAGATTGGCCTGACGATCATGCCAGGCCAGGCTGGTCTGGATCAGCGCCAGATTGAGATCGGGCAACATACTCAAATCACGCATAGTTTTGCCGCCGCTTCGCGCAGCGTCTCCTCGCGTTTGGCAAAGCACAGACGCACCAGGCGCTGGCCTTCGGGTGGGCTCTGATAGAACACCGACACCGGAATGCTCGCCACGCCGTGTTCGCGGGTCATCCACATGGCCATCTCGACATCGTTCAGGTCGGGACGGATCTGCGAGTAATCGACCAGTTGGAAGTAAGTACCGGTGACTCGGGTAAAGCTGAATCGCGACGGTGCCAGCAGATCGCAGAACAGATCGCGTTTGGCCTGATAGAAGCCCGGCAACTCTTCGACGTGCTCCGGGTGCTCGGCCATGTAATCAGCCAAGGCATATTGCAGCGGCGTGACGCCGCAGAAACTCACGTACTGATGCACTTTGCGCAATTCGGCAGTCAGCGCTGGCGGCGCGACAACATAACCGGTTTTCCAGCCAGTGACGTGATAGGTCTTGCCGAACGAGCTGACCACGAAGGCGCGTTGATACAGCTCTTCGTGAGCGAGCACGCTGACATGCGGCACGCCGTCGAATACCAGATGTTCATAGACCTCATCGCTTATCAGATAGATGTCGCGATCGCGGATCAATGCGGCCAGTTGATCCAGCTCGGCACGGCTGATCAGGGCACCGCTCGGGTTGTGCGGGGTGTTGAGGACGATCATTCGCGTGCGCGGCGTGATGGCAGCGCTGAGTTGCTCGAAATCGATGGAAAAGTCGTCGCTTGCCAACTGCACATGCACGCAGCGACCGCCGGCCAGCTCCGTTGCAGGTGCATAACTGTCGTAACACGGGTCGAAGACGATGACTTCGTCGCCGCTGTGGATAACTGCCTGAATCGCACAGAAGATCGCCTGGGTCGCTCCCGGGGTCACCGTCAGTTCGCTGTCAGCATCCACGCTCACGCCATAGCTGCGGACGATTTTTGCCGCGATCTGCTCGCGCAGCGCCGGCAGACCGGTCATCGGCGAATACTGGTTGTGGCCACTGGCAATATGCCGACCGACCGCATCGAGCAGGGACTGCGGGCCGTCGAAATCAGGAAAACCCTGGGACAGGTTGATGGCTCCGGTCTGCGCCGCGAGCTGAGACATCTGCGTGAAAATAGTGATGCCGACATTCGGCAGCTTACTGGTGATCATCGGGGGTTCCCTGCTCAACACCCGGCTCTGACGACGGCGCGGGAGAGCCCGAGAATAGCCCATCCGGCGCCCATAAAAAAAGGGCGCCAACCGGCGCCCTTCTTCTTTGTAAAACACCGCGATACCTGTGGCGAGGGGATTTATCCCCGATCGGCTGAGAAGCAGTCGCAAATCCGTTGAATGCGGTTTGACTGATACACCGCGGGCACAGGTTTTGAGGCTGCTGCGCAGCCCATCGGGGATAAATCCCCTTACCACAAAAGCCCCACACAAAATTGTGCAGGGCCTCGGATCACTTCTTGTCGCGGCGCTTCTTGTCGGCTTTCTTGGTGTGCGACATCATCCGACGCTTCCTGTTGACCTGGCGGTCGGTCAGCGTGTTTTTGTTGCCTTCGTACGGGTTCTCGCCGCCCTTGAACTCGATGCGGATCGGCGTACCGACCAGCTTCAGCACACGACGGTAAGTGTTCTCCAGATAGCGCACATACGACTTCGGTACTTTCTCGATCTGGTTACCGTGGATCACGATGATCGGCGGGTTTGCACCACCCAAGTGGGCGTAACGCAGCTTGATCCGGCGGTTGTTGACCATCGGTGGCGCGTGCTCCCCAACAGCGTCTTCCAGAATCTGGGTCAGACGGTTGGTCGGCCAGCGGGTGACCGCCGACTTGAACGAGTTCTGTACGGAAGCGTAGAGGTTGCCCACGCCAGTACCGTGCAGCGCCGAGATGAAGTGGATGTCGGCGTAGTCAACGAAGAACAGACGACGCTGCAGCTCGACCTTCACGAAGTCGCGTTCGCTCGGCGTCATACCGTCCCACTTGTTGATCGCGATCACCAGCGCACGACCCGACTCGATGGCAAAGCCCAGCAGGTTGAGGTCGTGATCGACCACACCTTCGCGGGCGTCCATCACGAAGATCACCACGTTGGCGTCTTTGATCGCCTGCAGGGTTTTGACCACGGAGAATTTTTCGACTTCTTCGTGGATCTTGCCGCGCTTGCGTACACCGGCGGTGTCGATCAGCGTGTACTTCTCTTCATTCCGTTCGAACGGGATGTAGATACTGTCACGGGTAGTGCCGGGCTGGTCATAGACGATTACCCGGTCTTCACCGAGCATGCGGTTGACCAGGGTCGACTTGCCAACGTTCGGACGACCGATGATGGCGATCTTGATCCCGTCTTTTTCGCTCGGGCCAGGAATGCGCTTGGCTTCCTCGCCTTCGGCAACGAGTTCTTCTTCGCCGTCTTCCGGCTCTTCTTCGTCTCTCGGGAAATCGCCCAGGGCGATTTCCAGCATCTGAGTGATGCCACGGCCGTGAGCACCCGCGATCGGAATCGCGTGCCCCATGCCCAACGGAGCAAATTCAGCGCGGGCCATTTCCGGGTCGATGTTGTCGACCTTGTTGGCAACCACGTAGGAGCGCTTGTTACGTTTGCGCAAGTGTTCGGCGATCATCTGGTCGGCGGCGGTAAAACCGGCCTTGGCATCTACCAGGAACAGCACAACATCTGCTTCTTCAATGGCCAGCAGCGACTGCTCGGCCATTTTTTCGTCCATACCGTGCTCGTCACCGGAGATACCACCGGTGTCGACCAGAATGTAGGAACGCCCTTGCCACTTGGCCTCACCGTACTGGCGATCACGGGTCAGACCGGACAAGTCGCCGACGATGGCGTCGCGAGTCCTGGTCAGGCGGTTGAACAAGGTGGATTTGCCGACGTTCGGTCGGCCCACCAGGGCGATTACGGGAACCATGCGGCTCTCCACTTCGTTATTTCAGAAAATACAAAAGCCGCTGCTAGGCAGCGGCTGGTGCTCGGGGCAACACTGTGAGGGCGAACAGGTTCACTCCCACAAGTGAAGCTGCCTGGGGTGTTATCCCCAAGCATAGTTGTTACTTGATGGTCAGGGCTTCCAGTTTGCCGCTGTTGCCATACACATAAATCGTGTCACCCACCACCAGCGGACGGGCACGCAGGCCGTCGCTGTCGATGCGCTCACGGCCGACGAAACGACCGTCAACCTGACTTAGCAGATGCAGATAACCTTCCAGGTCACCCAAAGCCACGTAGCTGGAGAACACTTCCGGAGCCGACAGTTGACGGCGAGCCAGCGAGTCGTTGCTCCACAGCGCGGTGGTGGAACGCTCGTCGACGCCTTCAACGGTGCCCGAAGACAGGCTCACGTAAACACTGCCGAAACCCTGAGCAATACCGGCGTAGCTCGACGCATCGCGCTGCCAGAGTTGACGACCGCTTTCCAGATCCAGTGCCGCAACGCGACCCTGATAGCTGGCAACGTACAGTGTGCCGCCGGAAAGCAGCAGACCGCCATCGATGTCGACAACGCGTTCCAGTTCCGAACGACCCTGTGGAATCGCGATGCGTTGTTCCCACACCGGTACGCCGTTGGAAATGTCCAGAGCGACCACTTTACCGGTCGACAGACCCGCCACCGCGAGGCGGTTGGTCACCAGCGGTGCACTGGTGCCACGCAGGGTCAGAACGGCCGGAGTGCTGTCATACACCCAGCGTTGAGTACCGGTGGAGGCATCCAGACCGATCAGACGATCGTCCTGAGTCTGCACCACCACCACGTCGCCGTTGTTGGCCGGCGGCGCGAGGACTTCGCTGTTCACGCGAGCACGCCACTTCTCTTCACCGTTGATGGTGTCCAGAGCGACGACTTCGCCACGCAGCGTACCGATCAGAACCAGACCGTAACCCACGCCAACGGCGCCGGAGACAGGCAGTTCGAGATCCTGTTTCCATTTCACGTCGCCGTTGCTGCGATCCATGGCCATCACCACGCCGGTCACATCGGCCGCGTAGATGGTGTCACCGTCGATCGCCGGCACCAGCATGTTGTAGGTTTCGCCCTGACCGTCACCGATCGAACGACTCCACTGCTTTTGCAGAACCACTTCTTCTTTGAAGTCGGTCAGCTCGGCCGGTGGCAATTCTTTTTTACTGTTGCTGCTGCAACCCGCGGCCAGAAGGGCCAGAGCCAGCAATGCTGCATGCTTCCAACGGATCACGTCACGCATCCCCTTTGGCCAGGTCGTCGAGCTTGATTTGAAGGCCACCGACCGCCGCTTCATCCGACAGTGCCGCCTTGGCTTTTTGATACGCCTTGTTCGCGTCATCGGTACGGCCCAGCTGCACCAGCAGGTCGCCCTTGAGTTCTTCGCGAGTGGCCAGGAATGCTTTGTCGGCATCGCCATCGAGCAGCTTCAGGGCGTCTTCGGCCTTGTTCTGCGCGCCCAGCACCTGTGCCAGACGCTGACGGGCGATTTCGCCCAGCGCCGGGTTGGCCGGTTTGTCGACGATGGCCTTCAGCTCGGTCGCCGCGTCATCCAGCTTGCCGCTGTCGACAGCAACCTTGGCCACGAACAGGCTGCCGTACTGCGCGTAGGCAGTGCCGCCGAACTCGCTGTTGAGCTTGCCGGCCAGATCCGCAACGCGGGCTGCGTCAGGCTTGCCGTCCGGGGTCAGCGTGGTTTCCAGCAGTTGCTGATAGAGCACCGAGGCGCCTTGCGACTGGTTGCCCTGATACTTGTGATAAGCCTGCCAGCCGAACACGATGACCAGCGCCAACAGGCCGCCGGTGACCAGAGGTTTGCCGTTGCGTGTCCACCAGTCTTTCAAATCCGCCAACTGTTCGTCTTCGGTACTCGACACCCCAATACTCCTTAATCGCTAAATCGGCTGTTAAGACAGCTTCAACCCTGCACGACGCAGGTGGCCAGGTGAGCGGCAAGCGCATCCCAGGCAATGCTTTGTTGTTCGCCCTGGCCACGCAGGGGTTTGAAACCTACCACTTGCTGGGCCATTTCGTCGTCACCCAGGATCAGTGCGTACAGCGCACCGCTCTTGTCGGCTTTCTTGAACTGGCTTTTGAAGCTGCCGGCGCCGGCATTGACTTGCAGACGCAGGTTTGGAAGCTGATCACGTACACGTTCGGCCAAGGCCAGACCCGCCAGCTCGGCTTCTTCACCGAAGGCGCAGAGATAGACATCGACCTGACGGGAGATTTCTTCCGGGATCTGCTCCAGGGTTTCGAGCATCAGCACCAGACGTTCGATGCCCATGGCGAAACCAACGCCGGTGGTCGGCTTGCCGCCCATCTGCTCGACCAGACCGTCGTAACGGCCGCCCGCGCAAACAGTGCCCTGGGCGCCGAGCTTGTCGGTGACCCATTCGAAAACGGTTTTGCTGTAGTAATCGAGGCCACGAACCAGCTTCGGGTTGAGCACGTAAGGAATGCCAACGGCATCCAGACGGGCCTTCAGGCCTTCAAAGTGGGCACGGGATTCGTCGTCGAGGTAATCCGCCATCTTCGGCGCATCGACCAGCACGGCCTGGGTGTCGGCATTTTTGGTGTCGAGCACGCGCAGCGGGTTGGTTTTCAGGCGACGCTGGCTGTCTTCGTCGAGCTTGTCGTGGTGCGCAGAGAGGTACTCGACCAGCGCTTCACGATAACGACCACGGGACTCGCTGGTGCCGAGGCTGTTGAGTTCGAGTTTGACCGCATCACGAATGCCCAGCTCGCCCCACAGGCGCCAGGTCATGATGATCAGCTCGGCATCGATGTCCGGACCGTCGAGGTTGAACACCTCCAGACCGATCTGGTGGAACTGACGATAACGGCCTTTCTGGGGACGCTCGTGGCGGAACATCGGGCCGATGTACCAGAGCTTCTGCACTTGGCCGCCGCCGGTGATGCCATGCTCGAGCACGGCACGCACGCACGCCGCGGTGCCTTCCGGACGCAGGGTCAGGGAGTCACCGTTGCGGTCTTCGAAGGTGTACATCTCTTTTTCAACGATGTCGGTCACTTCACCGATGGAGCGCTTGAACAGCTCGGTGAACTCCACGATCGGCATGCGGATCTGCTTGTAACCGTAGTTATCCAGCAGACGCGCGACCGTGCTCTCGAAATAACGCCACAGCGGGGTCTGTTCGGGCAGGATGTCGTTCATGCCACGGATGGCTTGCAATGACTTGCTCACTATAAATCCTTAAATTCGTTCGGCTTTCAGTCAGGCTCAGCCGCGCGCGATAACCGCTGCGTCAGCTTCGACCTTCTCGGCCGCTTTCTGGCGGATCAGCCTTTCCAGCTCGTCCACCAGATTGTCATTCGTCAGTTTCTGCGACGGCTTGCCATCGATGTAAATCAGGTTTGGCGTACCGCCGGTCAAGCCGATATGGGCTTCCTTGGCTTCGCCGGGGCCGTTGACCACACAACCGATCACCGCGACATCCAGCGGCACCAGCAGGTCTTCAAGGCGCCCTTCCAGCTCGTTCATGGTCTTGACCACATCGAAGTTCTGCCGCGAGCAGCTCGGGCAGGCGATGAAGTTGATGCCACGGGAACGCAAATGCAAAGACTTGAGGATGTCGTAACCGACTTTCACTTCTTCGACCGGGTCGGCCGCCAGCGAGATGCGGATAGTATCGCCAATCCCCTCGGCGAGCAGCATACCTAGGCCCACGGCGGATTTCACTGTGCCCGAACGCAATCCACCGGCTTCGGTGATGCCCAGGTGCAGTGGCTGAACAATTTCTTTCGCCAGCAGACGGTAGGCTTCGACGGCCATAAACACGTCGGATGCCTTCACGCTGACCTTGAAGTCCTGGAAATTCAGGCGTTCGAGGTGCTCGACATGACGCAGGGCTGATTCAACCAGCGCAGCCGGGGTCGGCTCGCCGTATTTCTTTTGCAGGTCTTTTTCCAGGGAACCGGCGTTGACGCCGATGCGGATCGGGATCCCGCGATCACGGGCAGCATCAACCACGGCACGCACGCGGTCTTCACGGCCGATGTTGCCCGGATTGATGCGCAGGCAGTCCACACCCAGTTCGGCTACGCGCAAGGCGATCTTGTAGTCGAAGTGGATGTCGGCAACCAACGGCACCTTGACCAGTTGCTTGATTCTGCCGAACGCCTCGGCGGCGTCCATGTCCGGCACCGAAACGCGGACGATGTCGACGCCGGCGGCTTCCAGACGGTTGATCTGCGCCACGGTGGCGGCAACATCATTGGTGTCGCTGTTGGTCATGCTCTGCACAGCGATAGGCGCATCGCCGCCCACCGGTACGTTGCCGACCCAGATCTTGCGCGATTCGCGACGTTTGATTGGAGATTCGCCGTGCATGACTTATTGACCCAACTTCAGGCGAGCAGTCTCGCCACTGGTGAACGGAGCGATATCGACCGGCTGGCCGTTGTAGCTGACCTGTGCCGCGCGGGCCACGCCCAGACGCACGGCAAGCGGTGGTTTACCGCTAACGGAAACGTTATCGCCTTTGTGCTTCAGACCACTGAACAGTACTTTGCCGCGGCCATCGGTAACCTGTGCCCAGCAATCGGCGGTGAACTGCAGTTGCACCTGACCTTCTCCGGCGAGCGGTGCGGTCGCTTCTGCGACTGGTGCAGGCGTCGCAGGAACAACCGGTGCGGTGACGGTCGGCGCTGGAGTGGCCGGTACGTTCGTAGCCGGGGTGGCGACCACTGGCGCGGGCGTATGAACCGGTGCAGTTGGCGTTGCAACGGGAGCGGCCGGTGCCGTTGGAGTGGTTGCCGGAGCAGCAGGCTCGGCGCCGGTCGATTCAGCGGTAGTTTCCGATTGCGGCAGCGCCAGAGCGGTTGCGCCCTCGGCCTGATTTTCGGCGACGGCCTGATCTTCCGGCTCATCGATCGGGTGAATCTGCGTGGTGCCATCGGCGCCTTCGACTTCGACGTGCTCCGGAGCCAGGCTGGTCAAGTCTTTGCTGCGCTGCGAAGTCTGATCCTGCCACCAGACGAAACCACCGCCGATGACCGCGATCAGCAACAGCAGGCTGACGATACGCAAAATGGTGTGAGAAACACGCACCGGCTCTTCGATACGACCGAGCGCATGGACATTGCTGCCCTGGGAGTCGGTGCCGGTGGACTGGTCGAACTGTTGAACCAGAACGGTCTGGTCCATGCCGAGCAACTTGGCATAGGCGCGAATGTAACCGCGAGCGAAGGTATGCCCCGGCAGCTTGTCGAAAGCGCCGGCTTCAAGATTACTCAGGGAAGTCACGGTGAGGTTGAGCTTGAGGGCCACTTCGGCCAGCGACCAGCCATTGCTTTCGCGTGCCTGGCGCAGGGTCTCACCGGGGTTAACGCGATTCGCTGCTACAACTTCGGGATGCGCCGCTTTCATCATTGCTCCGACAGGTATTGCTGATATTCCGGCGTACCGGGATAGAGTCGTTTTAATTGCAGGCCATAACTGGCGGCCTTGTCGCGATTTTCAAACACTTTTGCCAGCCGAACACCGAGCAATAGACTACGTGCATTTTGTTCGGCAAGCAGGCTGAAACGGTCGTAATAGTCACGTGCGGGCACATAATGCCTGTCTTCGAATGACAACTCAGCCATTTCGAGCAGCGCGCGCGGTTGTTGACGGTTCAGTCGCAGGGCTTTTTCAAGTTGCTGCTGCGCCAGATCGCGCTGCCCCAGCTTCGATGCGGTCATGCCGAGGTTTTCGAACACACGAGAGCGCTCAGGATACAGGGTATCGGCGGCGGCCTGTTCAAAACGCTCGTAGGCTTCCTTGTAACGCTGTTCTTCGTAGAGAAAACTGCCGTAGTTGTTGAGGATGCGCGCATCGGAGGGGCGACCGGACAAGGCCTTGCGGAAGTGCTCGTCAGCCAGTTTCGGCTCCATTTCGGCCTGAAACACCAGCCCGAGGGCAGCATTGGCGTCAGGATCCGAGTCGTCCAGATCCAGCGCCTTCTTCAGCGGCACCTTGGCCCGCTCGGTCATGCCTTGCTGCAAGTATCCCAGTCCCAACTGCACATAGGCAGCGCGCGCCTCGTCGCGGCCCTTGCTGGTCTTCATCGGGTTGTAGTCACCCGACAGAACACAACCAGCACACAGGCTGGCCAACAGCAACAGCAGCGCAAAGCGCAGGGACATAGAGATCCTCTCTTAGTTAGTGTTCGCAGCGTTCTGTGCCAGATCGCCGTCGGAGTTCAACTCACGCACGGCGATGTAACGTTCGCTGCGGCGGGTGCGATCCAGCACCTGCCCTACCAATTGACCACAAGCGGCGTCGATGTCTTCACCACGGGTGGTGCGCACGGTGACGTTGAAACCGGCCTGATGCAGCTGATCCTGGAACCGGCGGATAGCGTTGTTGCTAGGCCGCTCGTACCCGGAATGCGGGAACGGGTTGAACGGGATCAGGTTGATCTTGCACGGAATGTTCTTCAGCAGCTCGATCATTTCCACCGCATGCTCAACTTTATCGTTGATGTCCTTGAGCAAGGTGTACTCGATGGTCAGCACACGCTTCTCGCCAAGGGCGGACATGTAGCGCTGGCACGATTCGAGCAGCATCTTAAGCGGATATTTCTTGTTGATCGGCACCAATTGGTTACGCAATGCGTCATTCGGTGCGTGCAGGGACAACGCCAGGGAGACGTCGATGTGCTTGGCCAGCTCATCGATCATCGGCACCACACCCGACGTGGACAGGGTCACGCGGCGCTTGGAGATCCCGTAGCCGAGGTCATCCATCATCAGATGCATGGCGGCCACGACGTTGTCGAAGTTCAGCAGCGGCTCACCCATGCCCATCATCACCACGTTGGTGATGGCACGGTCGACGGTTGCCGGGACGCTGCCGAAAGATTTGTTGGCAATCCACACCTGTCCGATGACTTCGGCGGCGGTGAGGTTGCTATTGAAGCCTTGCTTGCCGGTGGAGCAGAAACTGCAGTCCAGGGCACAGCCTGCCTGGGACGAAACGCATAGAGTGCCGCGTTTGCCCTGGGGAATGTACACGGTCTCGACACAGCTGCCGGACGCCACGCGCACCACCCACTTACGGGTGCCGTCGCTGGAAATGTCCTCGCTGACCACTTCAGGACCACGGACCTCAGCAATAGCCTTGAGCTTGTCGCGCAAGGCCTTGCTGACGTTCGTCATGGCGTCGAAATCATCGACACCAAAGTGGTGAATCCATTTCATTACCTGACCGGCACGGAAACGCTTCTCCCCGATTGAGTCGAAGAATTTTTCCATTTCCTGTTGAGTCAGACCCAGCAGGTTGGTTTTTACAGTCGATGTAGTCATGGATTCACCTTCACTCTTAAGCCAATGCTTAGCGAGTGGTTACTTCAGTAGCTGCGAAGAAGTACGAGATTTCACGAGCAGCTGCGGCTTCGGAGTCCGAACCGTGAACAGCGTTGGCGTCGATGGAATCAGCGAAATCAGCGCGGATGGTGCCGGCAGCAGCTTCTTTAGGGTTGGTAGCGCCCATCAGCTCACGGTTCAGAGCGATAGCGTTTTCGCCTTCCAGAACCTGAACAACAACTGGACCGGAGATCATGAAGGAAACCAGATCGCCGAAGAAACCACGAGCGCTGTGCTCAGCGTAGAAGCCTTCAGCTTCAGCTTTGGACAGTTGCTTCAGTTTCGAAGCTACAACGCGCAGGCCTGCTTTTTCGAAACGAGTGGTGATCTCGCCGATGACGTTTTTTGCAACTGCGTCAGGCTTGATGATGGAGAAAGTACGTTGAACAGCCATGGTGTAACTCCAGAAACGGTAATTTGCGAAAAATTAAACCCGCGAATTATACGCGGGTTCTTTGGTATTGCCTAACCTGTAGCGTGGGCTCAGTCGAGCTCTTCGATCCAGTAGGCCTGAATGGCCTCCAAAACTTTCTCGCCACTGCGATCCGGCGCATCATCGAACTCGGGCAATTCCATCACCCATTTGCGCAGATCGACGAAGTTAAGCGATCTTGGATCAACATCCGGCTTGCTTTCTGCCAGCTGGATAGCGATTTCCTGCACATCAACCCATTTCAGACTCATGTCAGCTTCCTTGAATCAGTGCGGCGCTTCGGCAGCATGGTTGAGCGAGTATTTCGGAATTTCAACGGTCAGGTCTTCAGTCCCGACAATCGCCTGACAGCCTAGACGCGATTGCGCTTCCAGACCCCAGGCCCGATCAAGAAAATCCTCTTCCAACTCATCCGCTTCTTCCAGCGAGTCAAAGCCTTCACGAATGATGCAGTGACAAGTAGTGCAAGCGCAGACGCCACCACAGGCGCTTTCCATATCGATATGGTGTTCGTGGGCCAGCTCGAGAATGGAAGTCCCCGGCTCAGCCTCCACAACCATGCCATCCGGGCAGAACTTCTCGTGGGGCAGAAAAATGACCTGCGGCATCAGATATCCTCGATTTCATTCAGATTGCGCCCCGACAGAGCGGCTTTCACCGTCAGATCCATGCGGCGGGCAGCAAAAGCATCGGTCACTTGCGACAGACGCTTGGTCTGCTGCTCGATGGCGTAACCATCAGTACCTTTCATCAGTTCGGTCAGTTCCTGCACTTGCATGTCGATGACCATGCGCTCTTCGGCGTCGAGCAAACGCTCGCCATCAGCCTCCAGAGCGCCCTGCACCGCCTCGATCAGGCGCTGGGCATCAACTTGCTGCTCGCGCAGGACACGGGCGACCTTGTCGTCATTGGCATGCTGGAACGAATCTTTCAGCATCTTGGCGATTTCGCCGTCGGTCAGACCGTAGGACGGCTTGACCTGAATGCTCGCCTCGACGCCCGAACCCAGTTCACGAGCGGAAACACTGAGCAGACCGTCGGCATCGACCTGGAAGGTCACGCGAATCTTCGCCGCACCGGCCACCATTGCTGGAATGCCACGCAATTCAAAGCGCGCCAGCGAGCGGCAATCGCTGATCAGCTCGCGCTCGCCCTGCAATACGTGGATCGCCATGGCCGACTGGCCGTCTTTATAAGTGGTGAAATCTTGTGCGCGAGCGACAGGGATGGTGGTGTTACGCGGAATCACCTTCTCCATCAGGCCGCCCATGGTTTCCAGCCCCAGGGACAACGGAATCACGTCGAGCAGCAGCAGTTCGCCGCCATCGCGCTTGTTGCCAGCCAGGGTATCGGCCTGGATCGCGGCCCCGATGGCCACCACTTGATCCGGATCGATTTCAGTCAACGGCTGACGACCGAACGCTTCGGCGACGGCTTCACGAACACGAGGAACGCGAGTCGAACCGCCGACCATGACCACGGCGTGTACATCATCCAGCTCGACGCCGGAATCGCGAACGGCGCGGCGGCAGGCTTTCAGGCTACGCGCGACCATCGGCTCGATCAGCGCATCGAAGGCTTCGCGGGTCAGCTGTGCTTTCCAGTCGCCATAGGCAACTTCAACACTGGCCGCATCGGTCAGGGCTTCTTTGGCCGCGCAGGCGGTTTGCAGCAGATTACGTTGTGCGCCCGGATCGAGATCGGCGGACAGACCCGCACTATCGATGATCCAGCCGGCAATCGCGTGATCGAAGTCATCGCCGCCCAGCGCGCTATCGCCGCCGGTGGCCAGGACTTCGAAAACACCGCCAGTCAGACGCAAAATCGAAATATCGAAGGTGCCGCCGCCCAAGTCATAAATCGCTACGAGGCCTTCAGCGTGCTGATCCAGACCGTAAGCCACAGCGGCGGCGGTCGGCTCATTGAGCAGGCGCAGCACATTCAGACCAGCGAGTTTCGCCGCATCCTTGGTGGCCTGGCGCTGGGCGTCGTCGAAATACGCCGGAACGGTGATTACCGCGCCGACCAGTTCGCCACCCAACGTCGCTTCAGCACGCTGACGCAACACCTTGAGGATATCGGCGGAAACTTCGACTGGGCTTTTCGGGCCTTGCACGGTGTCGATGAACGGCATGTGCGACTCGCCACCGACAAAGCGGTATGGCAGTTGCTCGCCCAATTGCTTGACGTCGGACAGACCACGACCCATCAAGCGCTTGACCGACAGCACGGTGTTCAAAGGATCGGAAGCGGCGGCCAGCTTGGCCGACTCGCCGACTTCGACGCGATCGGCGTGGTAACGCACGGCAGACGGCAGGATGACCTGCCCGTCAGCGTCGGCCAATGGCTCGGAAAGACCACTGCGCAACGCAGCGACCAGCGAATTGGTAGTGCCCAAGTCGATCCCCACAGCCAGACGACGCTGGTGCGGTTGAGGACTTTGGCCGGGTTCGGCGATCTGCAGTAGGGCCATCGTGATCAGGACTTATCTGTATATCAGGCGTGCGACCGGAGCGGCACTGGGTTAATCGTCGAGGCGCTCTTCTAACTGGCGCACTTCGTAGGTGAGCTTGTCGAGGAATTGCATGCGTCGCATCAGGCGTTCGGCCTGTTCGCGTTGCGCTGCATCATCCCAACAGGCTGCGAAGCTTTCGTTGAGTTCTTCCTGAGCCACTTTCAAGCGACGCTTGAACACCGCGACACCGTCCAGATCGGCGCTGTCCTGGAGGTCTTCGAGCTCTTCGCGCCACTGCATCTGCTGCAGAAGAAACTCGGGGTCGTGAACCGTGACTTCCATCGGCACTTCATGACCGCTGACTTTCAGCAGATAGCGCGCACGCTGCGGCGGGCTCTTGAGCGTCTGATAAGCATCGTTTAGCCGCGCAGACTGCTCGAGCGCCGACCGCTGCTCGCGCTCGGAAGCGTCGGCAAAACGGTCAGGATGAACGCCGCGCGCCAACTCACGGTAGCGCGTGGCCAACTGCTCGAGATCCAGACGGAAGCTCGGTTGCAGCTCGAATAAAGCGAAATGACAAGGAATACCCACGACAAGCCTCAGATGTTGAAGCTTTCGCCGCAGCCACATTCACCGCGCACGTTGGGGTTGTTGAACTTGAAGCCTTCGTTCAACCCTTCCTTGACGAAATCGAGTTCGGTGCCGTCCAGGTAGGCCAAGCTTTTCGGGTCGATGATCACTTTCTCGCCGTGACTTTCGAACACCTGATCCTCTTCAACCACCTCGTCGACAAACTCCAGCACGTAGGCAAGGCCGGAACAACCTGTGGTGCGAACACCCAGACGAATCCCTTCACCTTTGCCGCGCCCGTTGAGGGAGCGTCGCACGTGCTGAGCAGCCGCTTCTGTCATGCTGATAGCCATCGTTGACTCCTTACTCGTCGCCAAATCCAGAAAGTCAGATCAAGCCTTTCTTCTGCTTGTAATCGCGAACAGCCGCTTTGATAGCGTCTTCAGCCAGTACCGAGCAGTGAATTTTCACTGGCGGCAGGGCCAATTCTTCGGCCAGTTGGGTGTTCTTGATGGTTTCGGCTTCGTCCAGGGTCTTGCCCTTCATCCACTCGGTGGCGAGGGAGCTGGAAGCGATTGCCGAACCGCAGCCGTAGGTCTTGAACTTGGCGTCTTCGATAACGCCCTGATCGTTGACCTTGATTTGCAGGCGCATGACATCGCCGCACGCCGGAGCGCCGACCATGCCAGTACCGACATCCGGGTCTTCCGCGTTCATCTTGCCGACGTTGCGCGGGTTTTCGTAGTGGTCGATGACCTTTTCGCTGTAAGCCATGATGCTTAATCCTCACTCATCAGAGAGTCGCTCTTTAAGCCCTGCAACCGTGGGGCGCAGGGCCGGTTCGCGGCGACTTGAAATCAGTGTGCCGCCCACTCGATTTTCGAAATGTCGACACCGTCTTTGTACATGTCCCACAGCGGCGACAGAGCGCGCAGCTTGGTAACGGCCTCGCAGACTTTCTGCGCGGCGTAGTCGATTTCTTCTTCGGTGGTGAAACGGCCGAAGGTGAAGCGGATCGAACTGTGCGCCAGTTCGTCGTTGCGGCCCAGGGCGCGCAGTACGTACGAAGGCTCAAGCGATGCCGAGGTGCAGGCGGAACCGGACGAAACCGCCAGATCCTTGAGTGCCATGATCAGCGACTCGCCTTCAACGTAGTTGAAGCTCAGGTTCAGGTTGTGCGGAACGCGGGCGATCAGGCTGCCGTTGACGTACAGCTCTTCCAGATGCTCGACCTGCTTGTAGAAACGGTCGCTCAAGGCTTGGATACGAACGTTTTCAGCAGCCATGTCTTCTTTAGCTACACGGAACGCCTCGCCCATACCAACGATCTGGTGAGTCGCCAGGGTGCCGGAACGCATGCCACGCTCGTGACCGCCGCCGTGCATGGTCGCTTCGATGCGCACACGCGGCTTGCGGCTGACGTACAACGCGCCGATGCCTTTAGGGCCGTAGGTTTTGTGGGCAGAGAACGACATCATGTCGACTTTCAGCTTCTGCAGGTCGATCTCGACCTTGCCAGTGGACTGAGCAGCGTCAACGTGGAACAGGATGCCCTTCGAACGAAGCAGCTCGCCGATGGCGGCGATATCGTTGACGGTACCGATTTCGTTGTTCACGTGCATGGCCGACACGAGGATGGTGTCTTCGCGCAAAGCGGCTTCGATCATGGCCGGAGTGATCAGACCGTCTTCAGTCGGATCAAGGTAGGTGACTTCAAAACCTTCACGCTCGAGTTGGCGCATGGTGTCAAGGACAGCCTTGTGCTCGATCTTGGAGGTGATCAGGTGCTTGCCCTTGGAGGCGTAGAAATGTGCCGCACCCTTGATTGCCAGGTTGTTGGACTCGGTGGCGCCGGACGTCCAGACGATTTCACGCGGATCAGCGTTGACCAGATCGGCCACCTGACGACGAGCGTTTTCGACGGACTCTTCAGCTTTCCAGCCGAACACGTGGGAACGGGAAGCCGGGTTACCGAAGTTTCCGTCGACCAGCAGGCATTCACTCATTTTTTGCGCAACGCGCGGATCGACCGGGGTGGTCGCAGAGTAATCAAGGTAAATCGGCAATTTCATGGACTATCTCCTAAATCAGGCTGGCTGGCGTGCCGCTAGCTCTTTGGCTGTCATTCGACGGCGGACGCTTCAATCTTGTCCAGGCGCGGCGCCTTGCCATTGCAACGACGCTGATCCTGACGCTGGGCTACTTCTTGCACCTCACGGCGAGTCACAAGATCAGCCAAGCTGATACCGCTGAGAAATTCGTGAATCTGCAGGCTAAGGTCGCACCACAGGTGATGGGTCAGGCAAGTGTCGCCGGAATGGCAATCGCCTTGGCCCTGGCATTTGGTGGCATCGACCGATTCGTTAACCGCATCGATCACCTGTGCAACCTGGATGCCCTGCATGTCGCGGGACAACTGGTAGCCACCGCCCGGACCGCGAACACTGGATACCAGGTTGCTGCGGCGCAGCTTGGCGAAAAGCTGTTCGAGATAGGACAGGGAGATGCCTTGGCGCTCGGAGATATCGGCCAGGGACACCGGCCCGTGCTGCGCGTGCAACGCCAGGTCGAGCATGGCGGTCACGGCGTATCGGCCTTTTGTAGTCAGTCGCATGGACAGTTACCACGGAGTTCAGAATGGGCGGGAGTATGCAATTCCCGAGCATTTAAGTCAACTATAAGACCTAGTGCTTTAGTCGGGTTTACCCGCAAAAGAGCGCGCGAATGATATCAGGGTCTGCGGCTTAATGGCACACCGGTTGCCGGATGTGCCGTGCAGGAGCTGCCGCAGGGGTGTCAGCCAGTTTTGGATTCGTCTTTGCCTTTTACACAGGCGAAATCTTCTTCGCGCAGCTCAGGCAAATCTTTCGCACAGTAATTACTGCCCAGATCCTTCAGTGCGCCGCACATCCCCTCCAGTCGCCCATCCACCGCTTGCAGGTGATCAAGCAACTGACCGATGGCGCGCGCCACCGGGTCAGGCATGTCTTCGCTGACACCATAGGCATCGAAGCCGATTTTCTCGGCCATGGCCTTGCGCTTGGCGTCCTGCTCCTCATCGGATTTAACGATGATTCGCCCCGGAATACCCACGACCGTCGCGCCCGGCGGCACCTCCTTGGTCACCACAGCGTTGGAGCCGACCTTGGCCCCGGCGCCGACAGTGAATGGCCCAAGCACTTTCGCTCCGGCACCGACAACAACACCATCGCCCAAGGTCGGATGACGCTTGCCTTTGTTCCAGCTTGTGCCGCCGAGGGTCACGCCCTGATAGATAGTCACGTCATCGCCAATCTCGGCGGTTTCGCCAATGACGATGCCCATGCCGTGATCAATAAAGAAGCGTCGACCGACTTTCGCCCCCGGGTGAATCTCGATCCCGGTCAACCAGCGACCAAAGTTCGACACCAGACGCGCCAGCCACTTCAGGTCATTGCGCCAGAGCATCCCGGCCAGACGATGAATCCAGATCGCGTGCATACCGGGGTAGCAAGTCAGGACTTCAAAAGCGTTACGCGCCGCCGGATCTCGATGGAATACGCTTTGGATATCTTCACGCAAACGCTCAAACATCATTCAGTCCTTCCGTTTCAGAAGCTCACCACGGGCCGCTTTTTGGGTTTCCGTGAGGATGCCACGCAATATATTCATTTCCGCCCGGCTGACCGAGCTGCGTCCGTACAACCGGCGCAGGCGCGCCATCAGGTGCCGCGGCTTCTCAGGATCGAGGAATTCGATGGCGACCAGCGTCTGCTCCAGATGCTCATAGAATCGCTCCAGCTCATCCATGGTCGCCAGCTCGGCGCTTTTCACCGAAGCCACTTCTTCCTTCTCGATCTTGCTCGGCTGACCTTGTGCGGCCAGCCATGCCATGCGCACTTCATAGCTCAACACCTGCACCGCCGCCCCAAGGTTCAGCGAACTGAACTCAGGATCGGAGGGGATGTGCACGTGAAAGTGACATCGCTGCAGCTCGTCATTGGTCAGGCCGGAATCTTCACGGCCGAACACCAGCGCAATCTCTGCGCCCTGCCCGGCTTCCTCAACCACTTTGGTGCCGCATTCGCGCGGATCCAGCAGTGGCCAGGGAATACGCCGGTCACGGGCGCTGGTGCCGAGCACCAGATTGCAGCCGACCAAGGCATCTTCCAGGGTGGCGACGACCTGGGCGTTTTCAAGGATGTCACCGGCACCGGAAGCGCGAGCATCAGCTTCGTGATGCGGGAAGACCCGCGGTTCGACCAGCACCAGCCGCGACAGACCCATGTTTTTCATGGCGCGCGCGGCCCCGCCGATGTTGCCGGGGTGGCTGGTATTGACCAGGACGACACGAATGTTCTGCAGCAAGGGAGGCGCTCTCGGACACAGGAAAGGGGTGCAAATCTTACAGAACAGCCTACCGTTAAGCTATGAAAGCGAACAGCAACCTTCACCTGAAGAAAAGTTCTGATAGAATGCGCGGCTTTCTTTAACAACCTTAGGTGACACATCCATGCAGCCCATGCTGAATATCGCGCTGCGCGCCGCCCGCAGCGCCAGTGAACTGATCTTCCGCTCCATCGAGCGCCTGGATACCATCAAGGTCGACGAAAAAGACGCCAAGGATTATGTATCCGAGGTGGATCGCGCCGCCGAACAGAAAATCATCGACGCGCTGCGCAAGGCTTACCCGAACCACTCGATCCGCGGTGAAGAGACTGGCCTGCACGCCGGTACCGGCATCGAAGGCGAAGAATACCTGTGGATCATCGATCCGCTGGACGGCACCACCAACTTCCTGCGCGGCATTCCACACTTTGCTGTCAGCATCGCCTGCAAATACCGTGGTCGCTTGGAACACGCTGTTGTTCTGGATCCGGTTCGCCAGGAAGAATTCACCGCCAGCCGTGGTCGCGGCGCGCAACTGAACGGTCGTCGCCTGCGCGTCAGCGGTCGCACCAGCCTCGACGGCGCCCTGCTGGGTACCGGCTTCCCGTTCCGTGACGATCAGATGGACAACCTCGACAACTACCTGGGCATGTTCCGCGCCCTGGTCGGCCAGACTGCCGGTATCCGCCGCGCCGGTTCCGCCAGCCTGGACCTGGCTTATGTAGCTGCCGGTCGTTTCGATGCATTCTGGGAGTCGGGTCTGTCCGAGTGGGACATGGCTGCAGGCGCCCTGCTGATTCAAGAAGCTGGCGGCCTGGTGAGCGACTTCACCGGCGGGCACGACTTCCTTGAAAAAGGCCATATCGTTGCCGGCAACACCAAATGCTTCAAGGCAGTGCTGACGGCGATCCAGCCGCACCTGCCAGCCTCGCTGAAGCGCTAAGCTTTACGCGAAACGAAAAAAAGCACCCTTCGGGGTGCTTTTTTTATGCCAAAGATTCAACACACTCCCTGTAGGAGCTGCCGAAGGCTGCGATCTTTTGGCTTTGTTTTTTTAGAACAGGATCAAAAGATCGCAGCCTTCGGCAGCTCCTTGTATCTCGACTATCGCTCCGTCAGGAGCGATAGTTCTCGACTGATCATCGAGGGAGGGACTTGGAAGCCGTGCAGCTCCTTAGGCTTTTTGCCTGTGATGTAGATCGTGCTCCAGCCCTCCACACTCACTCGTATAGTTCGAACGGTATCTTGGGCCCGTCTCTGGCGAGAGCCCGCATTCGCAAGGTTGGACAGAGTGCAGTGATGATCGAAAACGGATTAATGGAGAAACGGTCATGTCCAATTTCGTCGGCGTCGATGTCGCTAAAAATACCTTTGATATTGCCACTCACCTGCCAAACGGCAAGCACAAAACCAAGGCCAAACTGGCTAACGACTCAAAAGGTTTCAAAGAGTTTGACGCCTGGCTGAACAAGCAGGTCGAGCCTACAGCTCTGATCGTGATGGAAGCCACCAGCGTTTATCACCTGGAACTTGCCGAGTTCGTCTACAACAAGGGTTACCGGGTCTGCGTCGTCAATCCGGCTACGACCCACGCTTACGCCGACAGCGAGCTGCGCCGGATCAAAACCGACAAAAGCGACGCCAAATTGATCGCTGACTTTGCTCGGGAAAAGGCTGAAAAGCTTCAGCTTTGGGCTCCAGAGCCGCTGAAATATCGTCAGCTAAAGGCGATGGTACGTCGCTTGGATGACCTTCAGGAAATGGAGCAAATGGAGCTCAATCGCCTGGATGTATCCGACGAAAAGGTCAAAGACTCGATCAACTCTGTGCTGCGTCACATCGAGAAAGAGATCGTTGAAACTCACAAATCAATCAAAAAACACATCGACGATGATCCAGACATGCGCCAAATGCGCGACTTGATCGTGACCATCGACGGTATCGGCCAGAAAACCCTTGAGCGGCTGCTGGCCGAGTTGGGCGACCTGCGTAAATATGACGACCCTCGCAAGCTGGTCGCTGCCGCCGGGTTGAACCCAAAGCTGCAGGACTCGGGAAAATTCAAAGGCAGAACAGTGATTTCGAGGATCGGATCGGCTCGCGTTCGGGCGGGTCTATACATGCCTGGGTTGGTTGCACTGAAGCACAACAAGGCAATCATCGCCATGAAGGACCGCTTGAAGGCCAACGGCAAGGCCCCCAAGCAAATCATCTGTGCAGCGATGCGCAAACTCCTACATTTTGTCTACGCCGTTCTTAAATCGGGCCAGCCATTTGACCCGAAAATTGCCCTTGCCCGATGAGGGGCAAGACGGTATCTACACTGGGGATTGGTTTAACTGCAGGGCACAAAAAAAGCACCCCGCAGGGTGCTTCTTTTTAAACGCTCGGACTATTACTGAGCAGGCTCATTCTGCGACAGAACCAGCTTGCCTTCCTTGTCGACCGGAATCTGGTTGCCCGGATCACGATCCATCCGCACCTTGCCTTCCTTGCCATCCAGCGAATAACGCACGTCGTAACCTACAACTTTGTCACTGATGTCATTCACCGTGTTACAGCGAGTCTGCGTGGTGGTGTAGGTATCGCGATTCTGCATACCTTCCTGCACCTTGTTACCGGCATAACCGCCACCAACCGCACCGGCCACGGTGGCGATCTTCTTGCCAGTACCGCCGCCGACCTGATTACCCAGCAAACCACCCGCTACCGCGCCAATCGCGGTACCGAGGATCTGGTGTTGATCCTTGACCGGCGCCTGGCGGGTCACGGCTACATCCTTGCACACTTCACGTGGAGTCTTGATCTGTGTTTTGACCGGTTCAACAGCCAGTACTTGCGCATACTCAGGGCCGCTTTTAACCAGGCTGTAGGTGGCAACAGCACCCCCGGCAGTCACACCGACAGCACCCAATACCGCACCAACCAGCAACGACTTGTTCACATGAACCTCCTGACCATCACATGCGGGACGCGCCCGCGCTTCTCCCAGCCTTGGAGCATAAAAAAAGGCGCGAGTTCAACTCGCGCCTTTTTCGGCTGACAGCGGGGAAAACGATGGCCGTTATGGACGGTCGTCGACTTCCTTCTCGGTGTTGACCGGAGGAATCAGATCCTCAGTGGTCAGGTTCAGCCAGATCAGCACCACGTTAGCGATGTAGATCGACGAGTAAGTACCCGCCAGAACACCGATAAACAGGGCGATGGAGAAGCCGAACAGGTTGTCGCCACCGAAGAACAGCAGTGCCGCGATCGCCAGCAAGGTGGAGATCGACGTCGCCATGGTGCGCAGCAGGGTCTGAGTGGTCGAGATGTTGATGTTCTCGATCAGCGTCGCCTTGCGCAGCACGCGGAAGTTCTCGCGAACCCGGTCGAATACCACGATGGTGTCGTTCAGCGAGTAACCGATGATCGCCAGCACCGCCGCCAGTACCGTCAGATCGAAAGTGATCTGGAAATACGACAGGATACCGATGGTCACGATCACGTCGTGGATCAGCGAAACAATGGCGCCGACCGCGAACTTCCACTGAAAGCGGAAAGCCAGGTAGATCAGGATGCCGCCGAGCGCCAGCAGCATGCCGAGGCCGCCCTGGTCGCGCAGCTCTTCACCGACCTGCGGGCCGACGAACTCGACACGCTTGACCGTTGCCGGGTTGTCGCTGCCGACCTTCAGCAGCGCTTCCGCTACCTGATGGCCCAACTGCGGGTCTTCACCCGGCATCCGCACCAGCAGATCGGTAGTCGCACCGAAGCTCTGCACGACGGCTTCGTGATAACCCGAAGTCACCAGTTGCTCGCGCACCTTGGTGACATCGGCCGGACGCTCGTAGGTCAGCTCGATGAGCGTACCGCCGGTGAAGTCCAGCCCCCAGTTCATGCCCTTGGTGAAGACACTGAACATAGCCAGCAGGGTGAGAAATACTGTGACGCCGAACGCGAAGTTGCGAACGCCCATGAAGTTGATTGTACGTAACATGGCAGCCCCTTAAATCCACAACTTCTTGAAGTCACGTCCGCCGAAGATCAGGTTGACCATTGCGCGGGTCACCATGATGGCCGTGAACATCGAGGTAAAGATCCCGAGGGACATGGTCACTGCGAAGCCTTTGACCGGGCCGGTGCCCATCGCAAAGAGAATCCCGCCGACCAACAGAGTTGTCAGGTTGGCGTCGAGAATCGCAGTGAATGCCCGGCCGAAGCCTTCGTTGATTGCACGCTGCACGGTCATGCCGGCGGCGATCTCTTCGCGGATCCGCGAGAAGATCAGTACGTTGGCGTCAACCGCCATACCCATGGTCAACACGATACCGGCGATACCCGGCAGGGTCAGCGTTGCACCCAGCAGCGACATCAGCGCCAGCAGCAACACCATGTTCACCGACAGAGCGACAGTGGCGATGATGCCGAAGAAGCGGTAGATGGCGATGATGAACAGCGACACGAACAGCATGCCCCACAGCGATGCATCGATACCTTTGGTGATGTTGTCAGCACCCAGGCTCGGGCCGATTGTGCGCTCTTCAGCGAAGTACATAGGCGCTGCCAGACCACCGGCACGCAACAGCAGCGCCAGTTCGGACGACTCGCCCTGACCGTTCAGACCAGTGATGCGGAACTGAGCACCCAGCGGCGACTGGATGGTCGCCAGGCTGATGATCTTCTTCTCTTCCTTGAACGTCTGCACCGCGACGTCTTTCTCGACGCCATTAACCATTTGCTTGGTGTAAGTGGTGACCGGACGCTGCTCGATGAAGATCACTGCCATGCTGCGACCGACGTTCGAACGAGTCGCGCGGCTCATCAACTCACCACCGTGACCATCCAGACGGATGTTCACTTCAGGTGTGCCGTGCTCGCCGAAACCGGCCTTGGCGTCAGTCACCTGGTCACCGGTGATGATCAGGCCACGCTCGATCTGCGCAGGAGGACGGTTGCCCTCACGGAATTCAAAGCTCTCGGAAGTGGCTTTCGAAGCACCCGGCTCTGCAGCCAGACGGAACTCAAGGTTGGCCGTCTTGCCCAGAATACGCTTGGCTTCGGCAGTGTCCTGCACGCCTGGCAGCTCAACCACGATGCGGTTGGCGCCCTGACGCTGAACGATCGGTTCGGCAACACCCAGCTCGTTGACGCGGTTACGTACCGTGGTCAAGTTCTGCTTGATGGAGTATTCACGGATTTCCGCCAGCTTGGCCGGGGTCATCGCCAGACGCAGCACCGGTTGACCGTTGAGGTCGGCCGGAACAATGTCGAAATCGTTGAAGTTCTTGCGGATCAGCGCACGGGCCTGTTCGCGGGAATCTTCATCGCTGAAGCCCAACTGAATGGCACCGCCCAGTTGCGGCAGACTGCGATAGCGCAGCTTCTCTTTACGCAGCAGGCTCTTGACGTCGCCTTCGTAGACTTTCAGGCGTGCATCGAGGGCTTTATCCATGTCCACTTCCAGCAGGAAGTGCACACCACCGGACAAGTCCAGGCCCAGCTTCATCGGGTGCGCGCCCAGATTGCGCAGCCATTGCGGGGTGGTCTGTGCCAGGTTCAGCGCGACGACGTAGTCATCACCCAATGCCTTGCGCACAACGTCTTTTGCCGGCAGCTGGTCTTCAGCTTTGGCCAGACGGATCAGGCCGCCCTTGCCGTTGTCCGCCAGCGTGGCAGCCTTGACGGTGATCCCGGACTCTTTGAGCGCGGTGCTTACGCGATCCAGATCGGCCTGATTGACCTGCAGTGCCGTGCTGGCGCCGCTCACCTGAATGGCCGGGTCATCGGGGTATAGATTGGGAGCGGAATAAATCAGACCGATCGCCAGCACCGCCAGGATCAGAATGTATTTCCACAGAGGGTATTTGTTCAGCATCACGCCGCCCGTTATGAACGCGGGGCGCCTTGCGCGCCCCGTCGATTGAGTAGAAGTTGGAACCTTAGATCGCTTTCAGCGTGCCTTTTGGCAGCGTGGCGGCGATGGCGCCTTTCTGGAACTTCATTTCCACGGTGTCGGAAACTTCCAGAACCACGAAGTCATCGGCCACTTTGGTGATCTTGCCGGCGATGCCGCCGGTGGTGACCACTTCGTCGCCCTTTTGCAGGCTGCTCAGCAGGTTCTTCTGCTCTTTGGCGCGCTTGGCCTGTGGACGCCAGATCATCAGGTAAAAGATGACCAGGAAGCCGACCAGGAAAATCCACTCGAAGCCGCCGCCCATTGGGCCGGCAGCAGCCGGTGCAGCTGCGTCAGCCATGGCATTAGAGATAAAAAAGCTCATTTAGCACTCCAGTTGCAAATGTTGAATCTTGGGGTCAGAAAACTCAGTCCAAAGGCGGAACGGGGAGCCCGCGTTTGGCGTAGAAGGCATCGACAAAGGCGGCCAATGTACCCTGTTGAATAGCCTCGCGCAAACCAGCCATCAGCACCTGATAATGGCGCAAGTTATGGATGGTATTGAGCATGCTTCCCAGCATTTCGCCGCACTTGTCCAGGTGATGCAGATAAGCGCGGGAGAAGTTCTGGCAGGTATAGCAATCGCAGGTCGGATCCAGCGGCGAATCATCATGGCGATGAAACGCGTTACGGATCTTCAGCACGCCTGTATCAATGAACAGATGCCCATTGCGGGCATTACGGGTTGGCATCACGCAATCGAACATGTCCACACCGCGGCGCACACCCTCAACCAGATCTTCGGGTTTGCCAACGCCCATAAGGTAACGAGGTTTGTCAGCCGGCATCATGCCCGGCAGATAATCCAGCACCTTGATCATCTCGTGCTTCGGTTCGCCCACCGACAAACCACCGATGGCCAGACCGTCGAAGCCGATCTTGTCCAGACCTTCCAGCGAGCGCATGCGCAGATCCTGGTGCATGCCGCCCTGAACGATACCGAACAGCGCCGCGGTGTTTTCACCGTGGGCATTTTTCGAACGTTGAGCCCAGCGCAACGACAACTCCATCGACACACGGGCGACGTCTTCGTCAGCCGGGTACGGCGTGCATTCGTCGAAGATCATCACGATGTCGGAACCCAGATCGCGCTGAACCTGCATCGACTCTTCCGGGCCCATGAACACTTTCGAGCCGTCGACCGGAGAGGCGAAGGTCACGCCCTCTTCCTTGATCTTGCGCATCGCGCCCAGGCTGAACACCTGGAAGCCGCCGGAGTCGGTCAGGATCGGGCCTTTCCACTGCATGAAATCGTGCAGGTCGCCGTGCGCCTTGATCACCTCGGTGCCAGGACGCAGCCACAGGTGGAAGGTGTTGCCCAGAATGATTTCCGCGCCAGTGGCGACGATGTCACGCGGCAACATGCCCTTGACCGTGCCGTAAGTACCGACCGGCATGAAAGCCGGGGTCTCAACGGTGCCACGCGGAAAGGTCAGACGACCACGACGGGCCTTGCCATCGGTGGCCAGAAGCTCAAAGGACATGCGACATTCGCGACTCATTCTGTTTCCTCTGGGCCTGTTTGTTTAGGGGCAGTAGGTGCGGGATTACGGGTGATGAACATGGCATCACCGTAGCTGAAAAAGCGGTAACCGTTGTCGACGGCGGCCTTGTAGGCGGCCATGGTTTCGGGATAACCGGCGAATGCCGAAACCAGCATCAACAGCGTGGATTCCGGCAAATGGAAATTGGTGACCAAGGCATCGACCACATGGAACGGCCGGCCCGGGTAGATAAAGATGTCGGTATCGCCACTGAACGGCTTGAGCACGCCATCGCGCGCGGCGCTTTCCAGCGAACGCACGCTGGTGGTGCCAACGGCAATCACTCGACCGCCGCGCGCACGGCACGCAGCGACCGCATCGACCACGTCCTGGCCGACTTCCAGCCACTCAGTGTGCATGTGGTGATCTTCAAGCTTCTCGACGCGCACCGGCTGGAAAGTACCCGCGCCCACGTGCAGCGTGACGAATGCGGTCTCGACACCCTTGGCCGCAATCGCCTCCATCAGCGACTGATCGAAATGCAGCCCCGCCGTCGGCGCCGCCACCGCGCCCAGGCGCTCGGCGTACACGGTCTGATAACGCTCGCGATCCGAGCCTTCATCCGGGCGGTCTATATAAGGAGGCAGCGGCATGTGCCCGACGCGATCAAGCAGCGGCAACACTTCCTCAGCGAAGCCCAACTCGAACAACGCGTTGTGACGCGCAAGCATTTCAGCTTCGCCACCGCCGTCGATGAGAATCTTCGAACCCGGCTTCGGCGACTTGCTGGAGCGCACATGGGCCAGCACGCGATGCGTATCGAGCACCCGCTCGATGAGGATTTCCAGCTTGCCGCCGGACGCTTTTTGTCCAAACAGCCGCGCCGGAATCACCCGGGTATTGTTGAACACCATCAAATCGCCCGGGCGTAAATGCTCAAGCAAATCAGTGAATTGACGGTGTGCCAAGGCGCCGCTCACCCCATCCAGGGTCAACAGGCGACTGCCGCGACGCTCGGCCAAAGGGTGGCGAGCGATCAGCGAATCAGGGAGTTCGAAGGTAAAGTCAGCAACGCGCATGATGGGGTTCGTCTAGCAGGGCCGGAAAGTCTAGCGGAAATATCGAAAATTGACCATGAAACGTGATTGACCAACGGTAATCTCATCTCTATACTTCGCCGCCATTGAGCCCTGATGGCGGAATTGGTAGACGCGGCGGATTCAAAATCCGTTTTCGAAAGGAGTGGGAGTTCGAGTCTCCCTCGGGGCACCATATAGCTGTATCTGAGAGTCTCTACCAGTCTCTCAGACCCAAAGAAACCGGCCACTTGGCCGGTTTTTTTGTGCCTGTCTGTCTACAGCTGTCTACCCTTATCCGTTGTATCCCTGTATCCCTGCTTGTATCCTGAGAAAAATACCGAACTTTGGGATACAAGGATGAAGCGCGCGGATATCAAGCGTCGGCCTCTCGCAGATACCACACTCGCGGGACTGGAGCCGGAATCAAAGGAATATCGAGAGCTAGATGGAATTGGCCTCTACTTCAGGGTCAAACCTGATGGTGGTAAATCTTGGCAGCTCCGCTACAAACGCCCGGCGGGTAATTGGGCGTGGATGGGGCTGGGGGGTTATCCAGAGGTAAGCGGCGCGCTAGCAAGAGACAAAGCTGCCGAACTACGCAAAGTAGTGAGCAGTGGTGCTGATCCCCTCGAACAAAAGCGATCAGCAAAAGCGGCAATAGATGCAGCTAAAACTCGAACCTTCCGAGCGGCTGCCGACGCTTGGCTAAAGGCGAAAGAAGAAAAGGGTCTGGCCCCGTCCACCCTGAATAAGATTCGCACATACCTCGATAAGGACATTCTCCCAGCGCTCGGTGACAAACCACTCGACGAAATCACCCGGACAGATTGCGCAGACCTGCAAGCATCCATAGAAGCGAGAGATGCTCACAACGTTGCGGAAAAGTGTCGCACCTGGATCAATCAAATCTTCGGTCGAGCCATCGGATTAGGCTTGACCGAGAACGACCCGGGAAGCCGACTTCGCGATATCGCCGCCCAAGCACCGAAAACGCAACAGCATCCTCATTTGCTGGAACCTGAACTTGGCGACTTTCTGATCGCGCTAAAACATACACCCAGCAGACTGACGGCCCGAACCGCAGCATGGCTCTGCATCTGGACGGCATCGAGACCGGGAATGGTCCGCTTGGCCGAATGGAAAGAGTTCGACCTTGATAAAGCCATCTGGACGACACCGGCCGCCAAAATGAAGATGCGCAGGGATTTCGTGTGCCCACTTCCCAAGCAGGCGTTATACGCCCTCAAAGAACTCCAATGTCTAACAGGGCGCGGTCGGTGGTTGTTTCCCGGCGTCGGAGCCAAGAACCCGACAATCAGTGAAAACACCATTAACAAAGTCTTTGCGACTGTTGGCTATAAAGGTCGCTTGGTCGGCCATGGAACTCGCCACACCGCTAGTACCTTGCTCAGGGAACACGGCTGGCCAAAAGAACACGTAGAAGCGCAGCTAGCTCACAAAGAAGAGGGAATCTCTGGGATCTACAACAAGGCTCAATATCTCGATCACAGAGTGAAGATGATGCAGTGGTACGCGGATTACCTAGATCAGTTGGCTGCTGGGAATGTCACTCACGCACCTCTTGATGAGGTGGTATGAGCGCGTACATCCGTACTTCCTCCAAAAGCGGTGTTACAGGTGTTACGTGTGTAACGACCTATACGAAACGCCCGATTTCATTGATCCTTAGGCTTGTTACACGATTGCGCGGATGCTCGTACACCCGATGTAACTCGGCACAAACGTGTAACGCCAAAACGAGCCCTTGCCCTACTGCGGGCCGCTGCTTGCCGCGAGCTGAAAGAGGCGTTTCGCTGGTTACGCTCGCAAAATATAGGGCGTGGGATCGAGGCGCACACGATGCGCGAGCCTCTGACCAATGACTAGTGACCAAAGCATCGCGCAGTCGGCACTCACGTCTGGCTTGAGGGGTTTCCTATCGGACCAGTCGCTTTATGCACTATGCCGCGAACAGCTCACTGATGTGTGTTACTTGATCGATCAGTGCTGTCAGCGCATCCAGAGCAGCGACATCAGCAGCGATCTCAGCAGCATGTGCATCAAGGCGACCATGCATGAGGAAACCATTTTCCAGTACGCCTCTACCGACCACAGAGCGCGCCTCGCACACTGGGTTCGTCAATACAGCGGCTGTCACGCTGCTTCGGATCGAGAAGCACATGCGGCCTACATCATGGCCTGCGCCGTGAAAGCACTCGGCATTTTGAGCGACTGGATGCGTGAAGCCGATCAGAAGGTCTGGTCATACGTATCGAAGCATCCGACCGACTGGCCTTGGAGCTTCTACTGTAATTTCGTCGAGACTCAGATTGACCCTCGAGAACGCATTGAAGCACTCGATCAATACGCGCTTCATCTGGAGCCGATTACTTCACTCCCCTGCCTAATTGATGATGAGCTGACCCCGACTGCAGATAGAGCTATCAAAAACGCCATTCGCAAGAAAGGTGGCGTCATCAGTGGGATAGGGCGTGCTCAGGACATGATCACCCGCGATGCGGCTATCACTAAGCAGGGCCTTCATTACTTGGCGAGCGGCATGTCACATAGGGATATCACCTCGAAGGTACATTCCTGGCTTGAGCAGGAAGTCGCAAAACCACCCGCGCAGCGCCCTGAGTGGATCGCCCTTGAAACTGAAAAGGCGTTGTCACGCAAAAGCGTAGAGGCCATTCTCAAACGCAACTTCGTCGTGTAAACCTGAAATTTCAAATGGAAGTGAACTGCTCACCGCGGCTCAATCTCTAGACCATTGCTCTCGTCAGTCCAAACCAATCGAGAGCAATACCAATGACAAAGAACATCGCCCAATTCACCAGCCCAACCTTCTCGAATCTTGCCAGTCCTTTCGACTCCACTTCAGCCGTACCAGACCTAGCCACTCCATTTGACCCCGCTACCACCCTCATCAGAATGCCACGTCTAGAGATCGCTACGGGACTCAAGCGCTCGACGATCTACAAGCTTATGCAGTGCCCCGAAAGTGGTTTCCCACTGCCAGTCAAACTGAGCAACAGCAACGCACGAGGCGCACCGGTTGCCTGGGTTTTTTCTGAAGTGCAGAGCTGGGTCAAAAGCCGCATTGAGGCCCGTGATCAGGTGGCCGCATGAAGCGCAATTACTGCCCTTTCAAGGGACCATTCTTCGACTCGTACAGCGTCGGATTCCGCCTCTATCAACCTGGTGAAATCAACTGGCGCCATCGCACCATCGCGGGTGTGAGCTGGAACGGTGAAGAGCAGGAAGCGTTCTTTTTCAGCCCTGACGGTCTCGTACTCCCACTGAAAGCCAACCCGTGGGAGCTACCCGAGTTGATCCGCAAAAATGCGGTGCGCAGAGAGTTTTCGAGTGTTCACGGCATCGGTTACTTCGCGATGAACCCAAGCCGCCTAGCCTCACTGAAATCACGCGGCATGACCGACTGGGTTACCTACTGGCTCGTCGATCAATCAGCGGGATTCGCCAACGATCCAGCGGTATGGCAACGCATCATGGATGAGGATCTAACCGTCGAAAAGACAACAAGCGAACGCACTCACCAAGACATGCGCTTGACATCCGATCTAGCGAGTTATGTCGAAGAATGTGTAGCAAAACGCCGCCAGCAGATGACCATTACGCACCGCCGTCGCTGTGCAGAGGACAGCAGGATCCTGGCTTGGCTTAAAGGCGAAACACCAGCGCCACTTTTTGCCCAAGTGCAGGAGGCGGCATGAATCGCAAGATCGCTGATAACGCCTTGATGCATCCGTTTTCGGTGCTACGCCGGATTGGCTTTTCGCCCCGCCTCATGCAACGCCTTGAGCGCTACCGCAGCCAGCAGGACAAACAAGGCCGTGTCGTGAGTGTGCTCAGCTGGGCCGACGGAACCTGGTGCGCCCTCTCCCTCCACTGCGAAAAAATCGGTGCAGTGATTGTCGATGAAGGCCAGCAAACGCAAGCCTACGAAGACGCACGATCGATGCTCAGCGGTGGCTTCCTGCCCCTCCTCTCCCTGCGCTGGGAAGCCCACGCCTGAAACGAAAACGCCTCCGGGGGCGATCCGGAGGCGTTGAGGTAAATCTACATGCACGAACAATTTATGCCGCTCCAGAAAAATCCGCAAGCCGTCAACGCAGTTGCACTTTCGAAAAACGGACGTTACTCTTTCGCCGTCGCTGCAAAATCAGCGACCGGGTTTGACGGCCCGATCAACAATAGGCGCACAGGCGCCCCCATTACGATTGCAGGCGCTTTTTTTGTGCCCGCATTCCCGTTTTATGGTGGCTGTGCGTGGGAGACCTTCGGGTCTGCCGGGTTCCTATTGTCCCGGTCCGTCAACCTGCGCACAGCTACCACCCCAATTCGTTTGACGGCGAAAGGTGGTAGCTCCTCAACAATAGGAGCTTTACCCGATGCACGCCCTCAATCCGTTCAAAAATCGCGCCGCTGCACACCGTGCAATGGCTCTCGCCGCTTTACACGCCAATTCCAGTCTCGCTACACGCCTTTCCCGCTACAACGCTCACATGGCCAAAGCCCGCGCACTCGAAACCGCAGGCGGTGCCCAATGAACAACGCATTGAGTTTTGCCCTGCCCGAAGATCTGCTCTGCGTGAATCCAACCGCAGAAGCCGGTGTGCCCATCGACGCAATCACCTGCGCTATTGCTCGCGCCGACTCGGTGCTAACGCTGCTTGAAGAACACTTCGAAAATGACTCTTCGCGCCTTGCTAACCACGTCATCGCTGCCGTCCTCTGGGACGTTCGCGGCACCCTTGGTTTGATTAAAACACTGACCTTGCACGGCGACTCCACCTCGATGCCTGCTGCGCAGAAAGGCGGTGCGCTATGAACGCCTCCACCACGCTGGGTCACGCCACCTTTACTCGCGTGAATGCCTCCGATTTGAAGTTGTTCCGGGTCAATGCCGGAGTACCGGTCGAGGATGCACTGGAGATGGTTTCCCTGCTGCAGCATCACGCCAACCAACTCAACTTCGACGCCGCCATGAGTGACAGCGGTGAGCGTTTCAGTTGGCCTGCTATGTACCTCGGCGAGATGGCCAAAGCGCTGACCGATGACATTAACGACGCGCTGTTTCTGCCGAGGGCTGACGCATGAGCCAACGCCAGAGCAACACCGCGAAACGCCCAAGTTTTGCCGACGTGAAAGTCGCCGCGCTGAAAGACATTGATCGTGTCTTGTCGCACTGGCTGCCCAACGGCAAGCGCATCGACGGTGGCAAGGAATACACTGCGCCGAATCCGACCCGCAGCGATAAGCGCGCTGGTTCGCTAAAAATCAATTTGAGCAAGGGCACGTGGGCCGACTTCGCCACCGGTGACAAGGGCGGCGATCTGATCGATCTGGTGCGCTATCTCGACGGCGGCACCGATGTAGAGGCCTGCAATAAACTGGCAGACCTCCTCAATGTATTGCCCGGCGGCGCCCAAGCGAAGCCTGCGACCGCCAAGACAAAAGCGCCTGAGTGGAGTGCCATTCGGCCGATCCCGGCCGAGGCCATGAACAAGTGCCCGGCCAAACATCGGCAACACGGGGCGCCCTCCAAAGTGTGGATCTACCGTGATGCGCAGGGCCAGCCACTCATGGCGCTCTACCGCTTCGACCTCGCCCCCGATGAAGACGGCAAGCCGAAGAAGGTATTTGCTCCCCTGACATGGTGTCAGCGCGCCGATGGCCAAACCAAGCAATGGCGCTGGCAGGGCCTGCCCGATCCGCGCCCACTGTTGCGCCTTGATGAGCTGGCTCAGCGCAGTGACGCACCTGTAGTTCTATGTGAAGGCGAGAAAGCTGCTGACGCTGCCGCCGAACTGATGCCCGGCCACGTGGCCACCTGCTGGCCTAATGGTTCCAACTCCTGGCACAAAGCCGACCTGACACCGCTCAAAGGTCGCGACGTGTTGTTGTGGCCAGACAATGACGTCAGCGGCACAGCCTGCATGGAAACCGTAGCCGACAAGCTGCGCGATATCGGCGCCGCGTCGGTGCGAGTCATCGCGCTGGAGGTGTTCAAGCGCAAGCCAACGCTGAAGAACGGCGCCGCTGACTTCGCCAAAGGTGGTCAATGGGACGAAGGCGACGATGCAGCCGATGCGCTTGTCAAAGGCTGGACAGCGCCCCACTTCACCAAGCTGGAAAGCAGCGGTGAACTGTTCGGTTTGGTTGTGGAAAAGTCGGAGCCAGAGCAGGCCAAGGCTAATCCGGAACCGAAGGCAAAAGCAGCAGCCAAGCGTCCCTCGAAGCCAAAGAATGACCCGATGCCCGGTGGTTTCCGCCTCACGTCCGAAGGCGTCTTTTATGCGGGCGACGACGGCGAAGCGCGGCCAGTGTGTTCGCCTCTGGAAATCCTTGCCCGCACTCGCGACGACAAAGGCCAGAACTGGGGCCTGCTGGTCGAGTTCGACGATCCCGACGGCGCCAAAAAACGCTGGAACATCCCTGCGCGCACCATGACCGGCGACTTCGGCAAGGACGTACTTGGCCCATTGGTCGACATGGGGCTGCGTCTGGCCGGTAGTCGGTCCGGACGCAATGCACGCAACGACCTGCAAAGTTACCTAGGCGGCTTCGACAGCGCGCAACGGGCACGACTGGTCACTCGCTTGGGCTGGCACGACAGCGCTTTTCTATTACCCGAGCAACAGGTCGGCGCACACAGCGAACATCTGCATTTCTACGAGGCCGGTTCTCAGCTTCCGCCGATCAGCGAAGCGGGCACGCTTGAGCAGTGGCAGGAGCAGATCGGCGCGCTGTGCGTCGGTAACCATCGCTTGGCGTTTGTCGTCGGCGTGGCTTTTGCGGGACCACTGCTACACATGCTTGGCCATGAATCGGGTGGCTTTCACTTGTACGGCGACAGCTCGGGCGGCAAGACCACGCACCTGCAAGTTGCCGCCTCGATCTACGGCGGGCCGCGTCTGGTGCGTTCGTGGCGCTCCACCGACAACGCGCTGGAATCCATCGCCGCCGCGCATTCCGATGGCCTTCTGGTACTGGATGAAATCGGCATGTGCGACCCGCGCATCATCGGCGAAACGGTGTACATGCTTGGCAACGGCACCGGCAAGGCCCGCGCCAATGATCGAGGGCAAGCAGGCCGACAGGTGCAAGAGTGGCGTTTGCTGTTTCTCTCCACCGGTGAGAAGACGCTGGCCCAGCACATGGCCGAAGCCAACAAAGAACTGAAAGCGGGCATGGAGGTACGCATGCTTGCGGTCCCGGCAGATGCGAGCAAAGGCCTCGGCATGTTCGACACACTCAACGGCTTTGAGGATGCGGCGGCACTGGCCGACGCGCTCAAGGCACGAGTAGCGAAATATTACGGCACTCCACTCACTGCATTCCTCACGGCGCTGTGCGAACCCGGCAAACGTCACGGTTGGTCCGCCATCCTGCGCCGCACGCTGGAAGGGTTTATCGCCCAGTCGCTCCCGGCCTCGGCCAGCGGACAGGCACACCGTGCAGCCGCTCGCTTCGGCCTCGCGGCCGCAGCGGGTGAGCTGGCCACCGCGATGGGTATCACCGGTTGGCCGGATGGGACTGCCACTACCGCCGCTCGCGTGTGTTTGAACGCATGGATGAACGAGCGAGGCGGAGCCGGGAACTTCGAGGGTGATGCGATCTTGGCGCGGCTGCGCCAGGTCATTGAACGCTTTGGCGAAAGTCGGTTCACCCGCTGGGAATCGGCGGCGGCGAAGATCGACGAACACGGCCCGCGCACCATCGACCGCCTCGGCTTTCGCAAGACGCTGGAGCACGGCTTGGGCGACTCCCTGCACACCACCAACACCTATTACGTGCTCCCCGAGTTATGGCGCTCGGAGATCTTCCGAGGCATGAACATCACTGCCGTGAACAAGGAACTGCTACAGCGCGGTGTTCTGGAGCCCGGAGGTGATGGCAAGGCATCGAGTTTGATCCGATTACCCGGTCTGGGCACGCAACGCTGCTACGTCGTGAAGACGATTCCGGGAATGGACGAAAGCGAGGCTCGGGCTGCCTGAGGGTATCTCTGCTGATTGAGGTAGCGCCGGCTTTTCCCCGGCCTCGCCAGCCACTCAACCAACCCACAATCGAATTGCACAGAGACTAAACAGATGAACGAGCTTCAAGACCTGAAAGACCAACGCGACCATTTGCGCAGCGAGGCTGAAACGCTGCATGCCGAAATGCTGCCACTCGAAACGGTGCTGGAAAGCGACGACGCCATCGAACCGGATCGCAAGCGCGAACTGCGGGACAAGTACAACGAATTGAAAGGCAAATTCGACTCGCGCAATCTCAATGCCGATCTGTTGGACCGGCGAATCAATCGCCGAGAAAACCTCACCAATTGCGATTCCCTGATGGCGGGTTACATCGAGGCTATGGATAACTGGAAGGCTGATGAGCTGGAGCTTAACGAAAAGCGCCACAGCCTGAGTACCCGCCTGGAACAGATCCAACAACAGGCGGTAGAGGATATGACCAAAGCCCGTCAGGCCGAAACGGACGCTGCCACTGCGTACGCGCAGGCCGTTGCGTGGGGTGACACCGAAGGCGAGAAGACTGCCAACGCCGACGCACAAAAGGCCGCGAAGAACCTGACAACAGCCGCTGAACATAACCGTCGGCAACTTTTGATCATAGCCGCGTTGGAGCAGGAGTTGCTCACCGTAGATAAATACATCTCAGAAGCACAGGTAAAGCATAAAGATATTGAGCGCACAGCTCTGTTGCTTTCGCACACGGTACTCGAAGAAAAATGGAATGAGGCCGCTAAAGCGTTGTTCGAGGCTGGCGGAAAGCTATGGGCGAGTTACAACTTGCTTGGCCGAGACCAGATCGGGCTGATGAAGCTTGCCGTTCCAGAGCAAGGTGAAAACTTTGGGAAGTGGACGTGGGAAGAGCTATCAGTTCGCTCGCGCCAATACCACGCCCGGGACTTAATCCAGCTCGACACCTTGCCAATACCGCAACAGCCAGCAGATATAAACAATCCAGAACAACGCAGAGATGATCGTAATGAAAAAAACAATACAGAACAGCGCGAGCTGGTCTGACACACTCAAAACTCGGAAAGCCCATCTCAATGCCCTGCTGAAGACCATCAACGCAGGGCCGGGCAAAACCAGTCCGATACAAACGCTAACTATCAACGCGATTAAATCGGAAATGGCGCATATCGAAAGCCAACTGAATCGCCGGAAATAGTGCTGAACTTGTCACTCGCACTACCATCCAAATAAGCACGCATGACTTCACTGAACAAGGGAAACAACATGTCCAAACTCGCAGAATACCGTCAGCTGGAAAAACACCTCGCCGAGCAGCTCCAAGCACTTGAAGCACTGAAAGGTGATGATGGACTGAAGAAAGAAATCGAGTTCGAAACGAAGCTGCGCAAGCTGCTTGAACACTATGGTTTTAGCCTGAAGCATATCATTAACCTACTCGATCCACAGACCACCGCACGGCGCCAAGCTGCGGCCCCAACCGGAAGCACGCGCAAACCACGTGAGCTGAAGGTGTACAAAAATCCTTATACCGGTGAAGTGGTCGAAACCAAGGGTGGGAATAACAAAGTGTTGAAGGAGTGGAAAGCAAAACACGGCGCCGACGTCGTAGAGGGATGGCTGAAGAAGTAAAAATAGCTTCACCTGAAAAAGGGCCCCGTCGGGCCCTTTTTGCTGCTGACCCTAAACCCAAAAAAATCGACGTCATCTGGTAGATTCGTGGCGACAATGCTCCACAATTACAGCTTTCCCCACGAGAAGGATTAACGACATTCTTTGGCCATATAGACCTTCGCGACAGGCAGCTATCGGCCATAAGCAGTCAATCCCGAAGGACGGCTTTTGACCCGAAGCTGCTGGTCAGCAATGGCTAAAATTGACCGATTGCCGCCCCTCGATAAGGGCAGCAATTCTACCACTCGCCGCCACTCATCGATGGTAACGAACCACTCCCCCTCATCTTCGTGACACCACTGCAGCTTCAATCGTTTTGGAACGCCAGACATAAGCCAACACCATCAGCAGCCCCAGAGCAGCCATCGCCGCTCCGGCCAGGGAAATCGCCGGATAACCCAGACCCGCGTTGATCACCGCTCCGCCCAGCGCTGCGCCAATCGCGTTGCCAAAATTGAAGGCGCCAATGTTCACCGCAGAGGCAAGATTGGGCGCGTCCTTCGCTGCTTCCATGACGCGCATCTGTAGCGGCGGCACCAGGGCAAAGCTGGCGATACCCCAAATCAGGATGGCTACGGCAGCCGGCAGCGGCCAACGCATCAGTACGGTGAACGCCAACAAGACGAGAATCAGCACGCTCAGCGAGATGATCAGAGTGCGATCTATCGAGCGGTCAGCGGCCTTACCGCCCCACATGTTGCCCAGCGTCAACCCGACACCGAATAGCACCAGCATGGCGGTGATGAAGGCGGTGGACGCATGGGTCTCGCTGCTGAGGATCGGCGCGATGTAGGTGAAGACGGTGAACATGGCACTCGAGCCGACTACGGTCAGGGCCAGCGCACCCAGCACCGGGCCGCGCCCCAATACCCGAATTTCCGCCATTACACCGGCGCTTTGCGGCGTCTTCAGGTTAGGCAGGGCAAACCACAAGGCGGCCATGGTCACCACGCCCAGGCCGGTAATACCCCAGAAAGCGGTGCGCCAACCGAACAGCTCGCCAAACCAGGCGGCCAGCGGCACACCGCCGATGGTTGCCAGGGTCAGGCCCATGAACATCGCCGCAACCGCCCCGGCACGCTTCTCCGGTGCGACCACGCTGGCGGCGACGATGGAGCCAACGCCAAAAAATGCACCATGGTTCAGTGAGGTCACAACCCTGGCGACCATGAGGCTGTAGTAATCGGTGGCCAGGGCTGACATCAGATTACCCAAGGTGAAAATCGCCATGAGCCCGATCAGCAGATAGCGCCGAGGAATTCTGCCGGTGGTCAGGGTCATCAGCGGTGCGCCGAGCAATACGCCCAGCGCATAGGCACTGACCAGCAAACCGGCGGCGGGAATGGAAACGCCCAGATCCGCAGCGATACCTGGCAACATGCCCATGGGGGCGAACTCCGTAACGCCGATGCCAAAGGCACCAATGGCGAGTGCGACAAGTGGTGGATTGATACGCATGGAAGGCTCCTTATCTATGCCGCTGATGCTACGATCGAGTCTTTTCAGGCGGTAGATAGCATTTTTGGCAATCACCTTTGCGCAGGAGGCACAAGTGGATTTCAACGGCAGGTCAGGTGAAATGAGCGTGTTTATCACCGTGGCACAGGAAGGTAGCCTGTCGGCCGCCGCGCGTGCACTGGGCCTGACACCCTCGGCAGTCAGTCGGATCATCGCTCGTACCGAGCAACGTCTTGGCACCCGCCTGCTGTTGCGCACCACCCGGGCGATTACCTTCACTGCCGAGGGCGAAGCGTTCCTGCGCGGCGCCCGGCGTATCCTGGCCGACATGGACGAGGTCGAAGAAGCCATCGCCGACCAAGGCGTACCCAAGGGGCGATTGCGGGTCAGTGCCGCCCTTGGCCATGGACGGCTGGCCATCGTTCCCTTGGTTGCAGCATTCAGCGCCCGTTACCCGAACATCGTCGTCGACCTCACCCTTGGCGACGAAGTGGTCGACATTCTCGGCGGGCAGGCCGACGTCGCGGTCCGCTTTGGCCATCTGCCCGACAGCCCGCTTACCGCGCGCAGGATCGGCGACACCGGCCAGGTAGTGGTGGCATCGCCCGAGTATCTGCAGCGCCACGGCATCCCCCAGGAACCGGTAGACCTGCTACAGCACAACTGCTTGCGCTTCAACTTCCGGCGTGCGGAACCCAACTGGCCGTTCATCCGCGATGGAAAAGAGTTTTCCCTAAAGGTCAGCGGCAACATCGAATGCAGCAGTGGTGAAGCGCTGGCACAACTCGCGCGAGTAGGTGCCGGCATTGCACGTATCGGTGAGTTCAGCGTGAGCGAGGATTTGCAGCGCGGCGACCTGATTCCGCTGTTGGAAGCCTGGAACCCCGGGGACCAGGAACCGATTCATGCGGTGTTCGTCGGCGGGGTGGCAATGCCGGCGCGGGTGCGATTGTTCGTTGACTTCTTGCTGGAACATCACCGGATGTAAGCGGAGGCGTAAGCTGATATTTCCGGATACCTGTGATTTTGAAGTGACCAAAACATTTTTGGGTGCGTTATCAATAGGTGGTTTGCCTTACTGGAACAATTGTGAGCTCTGGGATAGATGGTTCGTCCGCACGTCTTAAATGGCCGTCGTGAAAGACCGGTCTTGGCCGCTATCTGCCAGTCACGGCAGGGAGTCGACTGAGAAACGGATGCAGCTCACTTGCAGGGGGAACGCGTGCATTAACGCCAGCGTGAGTGCTCTACCTGCTGCCGCTGTAGCCACCAGGACGCCCTGCCCCAATCCATGCATGTTGCAATCCTTCTGAATAAACGCAGCATTTACCGGGTGGGCTGGCAGCTAGCGTCGCGTAATGGGCCAAGACCTGAATCAGTCCTTTTTAAATGCCGATAGGCCGTTAGCAGCGCGCCATTCTTTCACCGTCCTAGTGACACCTTCGGCAGAGTTGTCCGCACCGGGTTCTGGGTGAAAAATAAGGTCGTAACCATCTGGATGGCCCGCGAGCTTGCTGAACTGTTCAAGCAATTCACCCAGCTCATCGTCCGTGCCGCCCTTGTTAACGACTCGTATGTTTTTGATGAAGGCGATGAATTCGACTTCGGTAAAATCAGAAATATCTTCCATGTTGTGCCTACTTTCTCTTGTGAAGGTCAATGTGGTTTCGTGGGGTATTCACCCTCAAGTTATCCGCGTCGTACACCGCCCCACCGTCTACGATTCGTTCGACATGGTGTATTTCGAACGTCACCCGTTTTCCTACCGAATCTCTGAATCGAACCGTAGGCGCATTACCAGTTAGCACACGCGCCTGATCGTCCTCGCTCAGTTGGCTAAGTAACTCCGGGTCGTTACTTACAGCTTTCCAAAAAGCCCGCCTGAAGCTATCGAACGTTCCGAAACTTTGGCCTCGCAATGCGTCCGCTATCCGCTTAGGGATTGGCGCACCAAGCCCGACACCAGCATCTGCGAGCCAGACCCCTGTTACATCCTCGCCCCTCCCTGTAGCTATCCCCGGCGCATGACGGGCACTGATAACGATGTACAGCGGCGAGATACCGGAGTCAGCCGGGAACACAAGGATGAAGTCTTTGTATTCATCGGGGTAGATCGGGCTGACGATGATGTTATCTGCCTGTTCCGTAGGCGGATAAATCCATATTTGGGGTGTTTGGGGTGCGCCCTCTAACGGTGGAATTCCTGAGGAGCTGGATGGGTCAATGGCTGGCGTCCAAATCAGCGTTACCCCGTTGCCAAAGTCTGCCACCTGCTGAGAACTTTGCTCAACGAATTGCACCACCGGAATCATCTCCCAGTCGGTGCGCTTCTGAGTGTTGTACCCGTATCCCTTCAAGGTGCCATCTGCTTGCTGTTCGACATGTATCCGAACGCGTGTGCGGCCTTCTTTAAGGGATTTGAGCTGTTCGTCTGTATATAGGCTGCTATCGCCCAGGCTCGACGGCCACATCATGGCGACAATACCTGCCAAAGTACCAGCAGCCACACCCGCAGTGAGTACCCCCGATCCACCAGCGGCCCCAGTTGCAGCAGTTTCAGTGGCTACAACAGCACCAGCAGTGCACAAACCACCACAGGAGACAGTAGCGGCTGATGCGGCAGCTCCGCCTAAAAGAAGCGTTCCCAGCGTTGCAGGTATTGAACCGCTGATTTTCTTGAGTGGAATGTTTCCCTGTGCGTCCGTTTCACGGCCACCGAGAATGGCGAACTCACCATAATTGCCTACCTTCTCAACAGGGATGAAGCCAGACGGTTTTTTGTGATCGATCACACCGTCAGGCAGATCGCAGCTCTTGGCGAACACACATCCCAAACTCTTTGGTTTGGATTGGTCTTTGGTAGGAATGTCCTTGTACTCAGCCCAACGCTGGGCATGAGTGTCTACAGGTTCTACGCCGCTGTAGCGGTGGCCTTTGGGGGCGTTTGGCACGTAGCCGCTCAATCCTTGATTCCTTATCCGTGTAAGTGCAATTCCTTAGATTGCAAATGATACCCGGTACAGCCCGCTCCCTTGAATACCGGCAGAAGGCCATAGGGATGCACAGATAACCTTCGTAGGGTTTATTGGACTAACCGTCGATCCGTGATGGGAGAACAGATCTTGTTTTTCTCGGTTGATCGATTGGCGGCATGGCAGCCGGTAACACTATCAATCAGGTATGAAGAGTAAGCAAAAAGCATCTGTATTTGGCCGTCCGCTTATTGAGGCGCACAGTGCTGTGTGACCGGCTGCGGACCATGTCCGATTCAGCACGCAAGCTAAAAACGTTACACCTTTTGTAATTGTTACACCGAGAACCTCAGGGGGGCGCGAGACAGTGTAACGCCTATTTTATCTAATAAAATCAATAGTTTGAATAGAAACGCTACACCTGTAACACCAGTTACACGTCGTTTTGTGTACATTCGCCCCGCCCCCCATTAGCAACGCGTTCCACCAGCGAAGATATTCCGGCAGGAGCCGGGGTCCCCTGAGCAAAAGAGACATATACGGGGTCGGAAACCCGCCAGACTTTGTTAGCGGACAGGTGCCCAGCTTAGTGAACAGGTGAACCGGGTGAACACACAGTTCACCAGTGCAATTGCACAAGATGGTGAGAGGGCACCGGGGACCCTGAGCATTTCTGAATGACACGGGGCACATAACCCGCGCGATCTTGACAGTGGCTGATTTTTCTACATTGGTTGACAGGTTGAGTCGGTTGACAGCCCAAGGTGTCCATAATCATCAACACAAAAGGCCATCGTTACCGATGCGGTAACGATGGCCTTTTTTCAGCAGTATTCTTTCGATTTCAACGCCTGAAATTTCAGTAACTTTGAAATCCTTCCACTAACACAGTCCCGCGGGTTTCCGACCCCGTGTTGAAGGGAATCTCTCAGGGGCCCCCGGTGTTTTTGGCGCATTCGATAAGATCCGGCACCGATTCTGTTACGTACCTAGACTGTCACCTAGAAAATTCAGAGGTACTCTCGTATGGAAACGTTAGAGATACAACAAATGCTCCTCGACGTCGGCGCTCTCTCCCAGCACGAAGCAGCACATTATGTGACAGCTTCAGCACTTGGCTTCGATGCTACGGAGATCAGGCTGCACTACCAGATTCAGCCACGTGCGCACCGAGGTAAAGCGCACGCTGACTACAACATACGCTGCGAATCACTGAGCGAGCTGCATACGCTCATGTCGAACAGAGTGATCATTGCTTTGTCGGGGGCGATGGGAGAGGCGATTGATCGTTCCACCTATAAGGTGAACGGCGTGAATGCCTACAAGATTCTTGAGGAAGGAGCGACAGGTGCTGGCCAAGATTTCGCGGTGGCGAAGGAGCTTGTCAATTTGATACACAACTCCTCCCCTGTGGTAGCGAACGTGATAACAGGGAAGGATCAATCCTCCAGAGACCTACTCAACGATTTCCTTGGCACCGCACTTGTCCTGGTAGAACTAAATGCGGAGACCATTTGTGTTATCGCTGATGGTCTTGCAAAACGAGTAATGGAGAGCCAAGGGACGGGGGTATTGCAAAAATTTGAGATCGAACAATTGCTATCACCGCGTGCTCAGGAACAACCCTAGCCGGTTTGACCTTGTATCCCCACTTGTATCCCCATCGTTATAATATCGCCGCAAGCCCCGAATTATATGGAGCTCGACAGTCTCCCTCGGGCACCAAAAATTAAGAAAGGTCTTGCTTAGCAAGGCCTTTTTTTTTTCGTCTGCAATAAAGCCCCCCTTCACTCATTTGCCACCAGCTCACCTACGATCAGACTGGCCGTGCGTTGAAACCGGACGAAAGTGTTGATCGCTAAAAGCAAAGATTTCTAAAACCCTAATCACAAGTTCAAAGTCTGCTGGCGATTTCTTCCCACATATAGTCGTAGTTGTATTTCAGCCAACGAACCAGCAACTTGTCGAACTGCCTGCGAAACCAATTACGCTGCCGCGCCGCGAGCCTTTCCTCTATCGCGGCCCTGAGCCAATCAGGGTCAAAACCTGTCCAGACAGTGGGCAAGACCACCGCAATGTTCGTAAAGCACACTGGCGCTACTTCCGAATAAAAAATCTCATAGAGCACCGCTGGATCGACGCCTTTGAGCTGACGTGCGACGTAGTCGTAATCAGTTGGAAAATGGTTGAAAGGTTCGGACAGTGCGGCTCTGATGTTTGTCAGTTGTGGTTCAGTCAGAAAATGTCCCAATGCTAAAATTCCTCCAGTTCCTCATCTAGCGAGTCGGCGACGAGTCCTCTCGCTACAGTCGGCGTAGCAGTGACTCAGGTGTCGGAACTGGATACAGGCTCAGGTTGAGCACTCCCTCCAAACAACCGCTCGGCAATCTGCCGACCTCGCTCCAGGCCCTCCTCCGTCAACCAGATCGACTTGTTCCTGTTCACCGGGTTACTGATGAAACCCTGCTCATGTAATCGATTCATGATTTCGAAGTCGAAGCCTTTCCAGGCATTGCCGTCATCGGAACTGAGCGCTGCCAGCAAGGCAAGCACGGCGTCGTCCATCAGTTTGTTGTCGTATTCCATGGTCGTCGCTCCGCTCGTATCCAAGAGTTAACGTCGAGTTGTCAGGGCTCACCATAATACTCGCCGATCTTCCGAGGGAAATGGCGTTCGATCCAGTAAAGGTTACTGATCGGCTTCAGCGTGCCCAGTCTCGCCTTTGGGCTGCACTTGTTGATCCCTCTCCGTATAATCACGTCCATCTGAAAACAGCCCGCCATCTTTTTCTGAAGGACATCGCTAAAGGCACACCATGGAAACGTCACTGGAAACAGTCGCCCTTTTCTCCCTCAAACTCGCTTACGAGGAAGAAGGCCTGAGCCCGATTTTGCGGGACGACATGGTCATGGGTGATTATCAGAAAGACGTGTTCGAATTGCTGGTGCGCCGGGGTGATGTCGAGACCATTCAGTTCAAAGTGAATGAGTGCCTGGATTTGGCGATGAATGCATTGGGCGGTGTCGAGAAACCGTTGGGGCGGGAGCTGCACAAGCTGTCAGCCGATTTCAGCCAGGCGCAATCGCTGGAGCAGCTTGATCAGCCGCTCCTCGCGCTCAAGGGTTACTTGAAAGACATTCTTTGACTGACCGCCCTGAGCGTTCTTACAACAGATGCTTAGAGATGTACTTCGAAATCTCGACCATCGAAGTCTTCCCGGTGAATTCGAACTTCACCTTCCCCAGAGACGAAAAGTAAATCTCCAGCTCCGAATCCAGATCAAACGTCCCTGATGTCTCCACGGAGTACGCGACGATGTTTTTGTACGGCAGCGAAGTGAAATCCTTCTTGCTGCCAGTGATGCCCTGGACGTTGACGGCGATGATGCGTTTGTTGGTAAACACCACGCCGTCGCGCATGGCCTTGTAGGAGTCGATCACTTCTTCCCCGTCCAGCAACAGGGCGGTGACGCGTTCGGCGTATTCATTGTTCTGCTTGAGTTTGAAGAAGCCTTTGTTGTTGAAGTCGATCATCTGCTCATCCCTTTATTCAAGAAAACATCCAAGTGTTGACGCAACTTAACGACGGGCTTTCAGCACCCGAATATCCGTCGGAAAACCATCCGCACCGACAATATTCTTCCATCCCAGATACTGAAACTCCCCTCTTTCATCGATGTAGTCACCCTTCTCCACCGCTCGGCCACCCATGATCGCCACGCGCTTTACCTCCCCACAACCGCCATCCGAAGGCCTGACCGTGTAGATCACATACGGCTTAACATACTGCGTCGCGCGGAAGTATTGGCCGCAGACTTCGTCGACGGTGATCAGCATGGTTTTCAGGTGTGCTTCGCCTTCGGTGTCTTCGTGCAGTTTCAGGAAAGAAATGTCACCGACGTCGCTGAAGCCGAGGGAGCGCGCGCGTTGGTATTCGGGGGAGTTCTGGTGGGCGATCCGACCCTCCTGCACGCCACGTTCCATTTTCGCGGCGAACTCGGCTTTGCCTTGGGCGATCATCGCCTCAGCCTGGGCGGCGACGTTTTCGCATTGGGCGAATTCGGCGGAACCTACGTGATCGGGAGTCAGGTTCGAGCGGTGCTCATTCATGGTTCGCAGATTGCTTTCCAGAGCAACCATCATCTCGTAGGCACTGGTTCGACCGCTCTGCACGTCGGCCAGTTTTCCCTGCACTTGCTGGCAGTTGCCGGCGTAATACTTCCAGCTGTTTTCCGGGTGTTCTTGCCAGGCGGCGAATGCCGGGGTCAGGGAAAAGCCCAGAGTGAGTGCACAAAACAGGCGCAAGGTTTTAGTGATTGCAGGCATGTGTAGTCCGTTACGAAGATAAGGGCAGTGGCGTGACGCTACTATTTTGATATCTTGCCGTCCACTTTCGCTGGAGGCGCACCAACCGCCTCTGCTATCGCGCACTCAGGAATGAATCAATGGATGCTTTGTTGTGCTTGCTGGTAATGGCCGGAACCTGGACGTGGGTCGTGAAGCAACGGGGTGAGTGGAATTTGTTACTTGCCAACCTTGCCGGTGCCGGAAGTGCCGTGGTGACTGGAATCGTATTCACGCTGATTTATGGCGGGGTCATTGGCACGACGATGGCGACGTCAAACCTGGATCGCAGCCTGGTGGTAATCATGAACAGCGCCGGGGTGTTGGCGGGTGTATGGATGTGGGTTGCCCATCGCCGTCAACCGGAGCATCCGGTCGCACGTCAGTTGCTGGGCGCACTGTGTGGTTTCGCCGCCGGATTTACCACGCTGGCGTTCCTTGCAGTGAATTATTTCCCCGGTTCTTGATAGCGCAGCGCTTCGATTTTGATATCTTGCCGTCCATCTTCAGGGCTCATCATCTGCTGCGCACTGTTTTCAGGTTTTTGAAGGTTTAAGGAAAGGATCAAATGGAGTTTTTGCGTTTTCTGGCGTTTGTCGCGGCCTGGGGTTTCATGTGGCGCTGGGTGGTGAAGAACCGCGGTAGCTGGAATATTTTCTACGGCAACATTGTTGGCGCTGCGGGTGGTTTCATTGTTGCGATGGTGGTGCTGTCGATCACTTTATCGCTGTTTCCTTCGTCGCATGACTACGAGGCGGCGCAGGCTGAAAACACGCAGGTCGCCGAGCCGACCTCCCTATTGCCTGAGGCCGAGTCAGTCACGCCCGCTGCCGAGCTGAAGGATGCGCCGGTTTTTGCTGCCATCGAGCCGGACGACAAGCCCTCTCCCGCCGACTCCGCATTGCTGCCGAACTACGCCAGCCGGGCGCCGAAATCAATCGGGTTACAGACCGTGCTGGATCAAAGCGACTATCAGGGTCGCATGGCCCTGGCAGCGCTGAACAAGAAATTGCGCGGCGATGCACAGGCCGACAAGTCGATGATCGCGTATGTCATGTGCAGCCCGTTCGTGACCAGCACGTTGCGCTTTCCCAACTCGGCGCGCTTTGCTGACAGCAAAGGCCTCGTCAGCCATCGCTTCAAGGATCAGGTCTACACCTTCAGCAACACCGTCACCGCGCGCAACATGAACGGCGACGATGTGAAATACCATTTCGATTGCTCCGTGCAGGAGCAGCCGAGAGTTGATGCGATTCCTGCCGAATGGCGCCTGCTGGGCCTGAAGCTGCAAAAAGCGGACTCTTAAGTCTGACTTAAGCGTTCAAGGCGCCGGCTGCGCTATCATCGCCGGCCTGTGCGCCTTGAGCTTTGTCCCCGGATGTCCCCAACACTTGATGAGCTGACCCCGTTGCCTCCTGTTCTGGCTGGCCCGTTGATCCGACGGCTGGAGCCCAAACGCCTGGTACTGTGGCTGGTTGCTACACGCCCGCTGTCGCTGACCTTGCGCTTGCAGGGTGTAGGAAACATTCCTCTCGATGCCGAGAAATGCGCAGTCATTGCCGTGGGCAGTCGAGCGTTCGTTCATCTCATCGATGTCAGACTCGAAAACGCCCTGCCCCTCGACGAATTTATCGACTACGACCTGCTGATTGATGACCAGGACGGTATCGCCGATTGGGCGCCGCACCTGTTGTATGGCGGCGCTACGTGTCCAAACTTCGTCGTGCGCTCACGCATCGATCAGTTGCTCCACGGTTCCTGTCGCAAGCCACATCACCCGGCGGCGGACGGTTTGCTCTGTGTCGATCAACTGTTGGCCGCCGAAACCGATCCACAGCAACGCCCGGCTCTGTTGATGATGAGCGGCGATCAGGTCTACGCCGATGACGTTGCCGGGCCGACGCTACGGGCGATTCATGCCTTGATCAAGCGCCTCGGCCTGTTCGACGAACACCTCGAAGGTGCCGTGGTCAGCGACAGCGCCAAGCTTTACGAACACCCGGCCAGTTACTACCACCGCGCGGATTTGTTACCGGCGCTGGAGAGCAACGAGACTCTGCGTGAGCGATTTTTCGGCGGCGCGCGTAAGCCGATTTTCACCAGCAGCAGCGCCGACAATCACCTGGTAACGTTCGCCGAAGTCATGGCGATGTACTTGCTGGTGTGGTCGCCGGTCGCGTGGACACTGATCAATCCGGCAGCGCCAACGCTCACGCCCGAACGGCTCAAGCGTTACACCCTCGAACAAACTCGTATCGACGCCTTCAAGGTTGGCCTGAGCAACGTCGCCCGAGCACTGGCGCATCTGCCGAGCCTGATGATTTTCGACGACCACGACATCACCGATGACTGGAATCTGTCCGCGCAATGGGAGGAAACGGCCTACGGCCATCCGTTCTCCAAACGCATCATCGGCAACGCACTGATCGCTTATATGCTGTGCCAGGGCTGGGGCAACAACCCGGATGCCTTCAAGGATGTACTGGAGAAAACCCGAGGTCTGATCGCCAGCGGCGATGATCACTACCTCGACAGCCCGGTACAGGACGATCTGATCGATGACCTGCTGCGCTTTCAGAACTGGCATTTTGTGCTGCCGTCCAGTCCCGCGCTGGTAGTCCTGGACACTCGTACTCGACGCTGGCGCAGCGAGTTGGCGCTCAAGCAACCGTCGGGTCTGCTCGACTGGGAAGCCTTGAGCGAGTTGCAGCAGGACCTGCTTGATCACCCGTCAGCAATCATCGTTTCGCCCGCGCCGATCTTTGGCGTGAAGCTGATTGAAACCGTGCAGAAGATCTTCAGTTGGTTCGGTTATCCACTGCTGGTCGACGCGGAGAACTGGATGGCCCATCGGGGTGCGGCGCAGGTGATCCTGAACATCTTCCGACACACGCGTACGCCAGGTAACTACGTGGTGCTGTCCGGCGATGTGCATTATTCCTTCGTCTACGAAGTGCTGATCCGACACCGCAAGGCCGGCCCGCGGATCTGGCAGATCACCAGCAGCGGCATCAAGAACGAATTTCCGCCGGCGCTGCTGGAATGGTTCGACCGGCTCAACCGCTGGCTCTACTCACCGCGCTCACCCCTGAACTGGCTGACCAAACGCCGGCGCATGCGCATCGTGCCGTACACGCCGGACCATGCTGAAGCAGGTGAGCGCTTGTGGAACTCGGCGGGGATCGGGCAGGTGTTTTTCAATGAGCAGGGGCAGCCGCGAGAGATCATTCAGCACAATTCGAATGGCGCGGCGAAGACGCGGATGCTGGCGCCGGATTTGACGGATTATCCGGACTGACGCACGACCCTTTTCCTACACTGAGGCTGCCACATGACGACAGTGTGATGGCTATTCAGGGTTCGCGACCGAGGATAGGGATTACAACTTTCTCAGAAACGTCTGCAGAATTCTTGAGTGATACTGAAGTTGCTCGCAAAAAGTCCATTTGCGAAACAACCACTGGTAGGTATCACCTTGTCATCATGTACTCATTTCTGTACGTTCTTTGCATCCAGCGAGGACTACAACATGCAAACCATCAACTACACCACAGCCCGTGCACACTTGGCAGAGACGATGGATCGGGTCAATGAAGACCGAGCACCACTTCTGGTAACCCGTCAAAAAGGTGAACCTGTCGTAATGATGTCTCTGGCTGAGTACAACGCACTCGAAGAGACAGCCTACCTGCTGCGCTCTCCGGCCAACGCCGAGCGGTTGATCAAATCGATTGGTGAAATGCGCGCTGGAAAAGCCAAAGTCAGGCAATTGATCGAAGAATGAAAATCGAGTTCACCCCAACAGGCTGGGAAGACTACTTGTGGTTTCAGCAGAACGATAAGGCCGGGCTCAAACGTATCAATCTGTTGATCAAAGCAATCCAGCGCGAACCGTTCGAGGGAGTAGGTAAACCTGAACCGCTCAAGCACAACCTGAGCGGCTTTTGGTCACGACGAATAACTGCCGAGCATCGTTTGGTATATAGGATCGAAGGCGGAGAAATTTGCGTCATCACCTGCAAATACCACTACTGATCACTCGCTCAGTCTCTATCCAACGCCCGCCCGACACCTCTGACAATCATCCCCACCTCACGCTCATCAATCGTCAGCGGCGGCAGCAGCCGTATGGTCTTGCCGCGTGTGACGTTGATCAGCAGCCCATGATCCCGCGCAGCGATCAATGTGAGATCGCGAATTGGCTGTTTCAACTCGATACCGATCATCAATCCCTGCCCGCGAATCGCCAGCACATTGGGGTTGTCCGCCAGTTCTGTGCGTAACCGAGCCAACAGACGCTCACCCTGCACCCGCGCATTTTCCAGCAAACCCTGCTCTTCGATGATATCCAGCACCGTGCATCCCACCCGACAGGCCAGCGGATTACCGCCGAACGTACTGCCATGGCTGCCCGGCGTGAACAGATCTGCTGCCCTGCCCCGCGCCAGGCAAGCGCCGATGGGTACGCCGTTGCCGAGTCCTTTGGCGAGCGTCATCACGTCCGGGACGATGCCTTCATGCTGAAACGCAAACCACTGGCCGGTGCGACCGATGCCGGTCTGGATCTCGTCGAGCATCAGCAGCCACGCATGCCGATTGCACAGTTCACGCAGGGCTTTGAGGTAATTGGGCGGCGCCAGTTGCACGCCGCTTTCACCTTGAATCGGCTCGACCAGAATCGCCACGATCCGCTCACCGTGCTTGCGCTGAATATTCTCCAGTGCGGCGAGATCACCGAATGGCACTTTGATGAAATCCCCCGGCAGCTCATTGAAGCCCAGGCGTACTGCCGGGCCGTCGCTGGCAGACAACGTACCGAGTGTGCGGCCATGAAACGCGTTGGCCATCACCACCACCAGCGGCTGTTCGATACCTTTGCGCCACCCGTACAGCCGCGCCAGTTTCAGCGCGGTTTCGTTGGCCTCGGCACCGGAGTTATTGAAGAACGCCCGCTCCATCCCCGACAACACAGTCAGCCGCTTTGCCAGTTGTAGTTGCCAGTCGATGCTGTACAGATTGGAGGTATGCAGCAGCAATCCCGCCTGCTCGCTGATCGCCGAAACGATCCGCGGATGCGAGTGGCCAACGTTGGTTACCGCGACCCCGGCAACCGCATCCAGATACTCGCGACCGGCCTGATCCCACAGTCGGGTGCCCAGGCCCTTGGTGAAACTCAGGGCCAGCGGTTGGTAGGCGTTCATCAGGGCGGCGGTCATGACTTCAAACTCCAGTGAAGGTCGGTGTGCTTGCAGTATGGTTAGCCACCAGAACTGGATAAACTCGGCAAAACTTCAATCATTTAAAAGCAGAGCTTGATAATGGATCTGTTTCAGTCGATGAGCGTTTACATCAAAGTTGTCGAAGCGGGGAGCATGACCGCGGCCGCGTTGCAGTGCGATATGTCGACGACGATGGTAGGCAATCACCTGCGAGCCCTGGAGCAACGGCTCGGCGTGCAACTGCTGCAACGCACCACGCGGCGGCAGCGACTGACCGAGTTCGGCAGCGTTTACTACCAGCGTTGTCTGGACGTATTGGGGCTCGTGGCGGACTCCGAACGACTTGCCGAACAGGCCCTTGATGAGCCGCGTGGCATCCTGCGAATTACCGCTCCCCTGACCTTCGGCGTTGAACGCATGGCTCCGGCGCTCAGTGAGTATTCCCTGCAATGGCCGCAGGTCAAACTCGACGTGGTGCTGACCAACAGCCGCCCGGACCTGATGGAAAACGGCCTCGATGTCGCCTTCCGGCTGGGAAACTTCGAGCAGTCCAACCTGATTGCGCGGCCATTGATCGACTACACCCTGACGGTCTGCGCATCGCCGGAATATGTGGCACGACGCGGCATGCCCCTCACACCGCAAGACCTGCAACAGCATGACTGCCTGTCCTTCGCCTACCCTACCGGTGATGATTGGCAATCAGTGGAAAAGCGCTGGCGCCTCAGTGGTCCGGACGGAGAAATCATGGTCGACGTCAGCGGCCCGATGCTGATCAACAGCTCCGCCGGCTTGCATCAGGCCGCACGCACCGGTATGGGCATCGTGATGCTGCCTGACGCGCTGGTGGAACAGGACCTGCGCGACGGCAAACTGGTCACGGTCATTCCCGACTACCAACCGCCCAGTCGCCCATTGCACTTGCTCTACGCCCCGGATCGCTATCGACTGCCGAAGCTGCGGCGCTTTGTCGAATTCGCGATGAAAGCATGGGGCAGATCCTGACGACGGACGCCCGAAGCAGACTCAAACCAACGCTGACAAAGGACTCGACAGCCAATGAACAACGCACTCACCGTACGCGATCTGCAACCCGCCGAAGTGGAATCGGCCAGGCGCTTTCTAGGCCTGCACGGCTGGGGACATCGCACGGGCGCCGCCGAATATTTTGCCCAACTGATCCAGAACTCCCAGCGTACCGCCGTCGCCTTCAAGGACGGGCAAATCATCGGTTTCGCCCGAGGCATCACTGACGGTTTATCCAACGGTTATCTGTCGATGGTGGTGGTTGACGGCCAACATCGGCGCGAAGGCGTTGGCCGCGCACTGGTCGAACATGTGATGGGCGACAACCCCGATATCACTTGGGTGCTGCGTGCCGGTCGTGAAGGTGCTGAGGCGTTTTTTGCCAGTCTGGGTTTTGAAACTTCGGTGATCGCCATGGAGCGCCCACGCTTGAAACAGAGCGAGCACTGAGCAAAGGGCAAAAAACTCGACCGGCAGACTGTTGCTCCGTGACAACGCCACCCCACTCCCCTAAATTAGTCGACCTGAAAAAGCCCCGCGCTTGCTCATCTCCACTCAAGTTAAAAAGTAGTGAAATTTCAATGTCCGATTTCAACACCGCTGAATCCGTAGTCACCGAATCGTCCAAAGCGGAATACGAAAACTCCATCAATCTTTCACAACACCTGCCACAAGCCAAAATCATCAGCGAGATGGTGCTGGACGCTTTTCAGTCGACCCGCGAAAGCGACCAGATCCGCGAACTGCGCACCGCGATCCGTCAGGCACACGACCGCTTCGACGACGACAAGGCTTACGAACTGATGGGTGAACTCAAGGCCCTGAAGGACGCCGAAGCCGCGGACATTGCCGCGCTTGAAGACCTGAGCAGCAAGTTCTCGATCGGCCGAATCCTGTCCAGCTTCAAGGACGATCCGGCGTTCCAGGAAATCGTTTACGGTCTGGCGCTCAAAGTGCTGAACCATACGCATCAGGCGATCAGCAACCCGAGCGGCGGCAAGAGCAAAGCGGCACGGGCGAAGAAAGAAGTCGAAATCTTCACCATCAGCAAGGACGGCAGCAGCGTGACCCTGCCACTGCGCACGCCACGTTCGCGCCTGAGCGTTGATCGTGAAGCGCTGGAATTCCTCGGTTTCACCTTCGTTGGTGAAGGCGAAGAAGCTGAAATCGACGGCGAAACCTTCGTCGACAACGCCGGCACTGAACACGCGGTCAACCGCAAGAACATCATCACCGCCCTGCAACAGCAGACCGCGTTCGATGGCTACAGCATCGCCGCGCAGTAATACGGCAACGCTGACAGAAAAGCCCCGCACTGAGATTCAGGCGGGGCTTTTTGTTTTCCGGCGGGCGGGTTATGCGTCGGCGTGCAATGCCGCAATCATGTCGACTTCGATCGCCGCGTTCTTCGGCAACTGATAGACACCGACCGTGGTGCGAGTGTGGCGTCCGGCATCGCCGAGCACATGACTGAACACGTCCGATGCACCGTTGGCCACTTCGCTCAGGTCAACAAAGTCTGGGGTGGACTTCACGTACACCGTGACCCGCAACAACGCCCGGATCTTGTCCAGCGACCCCACCGCATCGACGATCAACGTCAGACACCGCATCGCACTGATGCTGGCAGCGGCCTGCGCATCCTTGAGGGTCAACTCAAGGCCAACGCGGCCGGGGTACTGAATCTTGCCATGGGTGCGCGGCACCATGCCGCTGATGTACAGCTCATCGTGATGTCGGATCAGCGGCGCGTAATTGCCGCCGGCGGTGTTCTCGCCGTAGATGTCGTAGTTGAGCTCTTGTGCCAGGGCAATGAAGCGTTCGTCGCAGGTCATCCTCTCAGTCATTTCGCCCAGCCTTTTGATTGATGCGTAAGAAACGCAGGTTGAGACCGATGCACGCCGTGAAGTTGACTCGATACCGGTCATCGATTTAGTTGGATCCAAATCTAGGTCTTTTACTAATTGATAGCAACCTGCCTCCACCGAAGCCCTGGATATCTGTCCTCGCGACATTGCCATCTCCTCGACTCCTTGCATTAACTCATCAAACAAATTGCGCGTCATCCCGTCCGCTCCATCAAAAACTAGTCGACGGGATCGTATCGAAAGGAAAATCTTCTAGCGGTAGGAGAACTCCGTGTTGAAAGAGAGCTCTTTCCCAAATGAAAGTGTTCGCCGGTGCATATCCAAATCACACCCAACAAAAAACCCCGCACATCTCTCGATGGCGGGGTTTCTTGTACAACCTGAAACCTTACGGCGCGTACGTCAGCAGCAGCTCGCTCGGCACCTTGAAGTCCAGGGACATCATGACGCTCAACGCGGTGATGGTGAAGATCGAGAACACGAACAGCTTGCGTGCCCAGACCGTGTCATCCACTGCCTTGTAGCCGGTCCAGGCCATGTACAACCAGTACATGCCCATGGCCGCGGCGACGGCGAGGTAGCTCATGCCGGCGTAGCCGCTGAAGGTCAGCATCAAGGTCGCCACGAGGAACGCCAGGATGTAGAGCAGGATGTGTTTCTTGGCCACTTGAATCCCGCGCTTCACTGGCAACACCGGAATCGATGCGGCCAGGTAATCGTTGAAGCGGAAGATCGCGATGGCGTAGGAATGCGGCATCTGCCACAGGCTGAACATCACCAGCAGGACCAGCGCGGCCATGTCGAAGCTATTGGTTACGGCGACGTAACCGATCACTGGCGGCATGGCGCCCGACAGACTGCCCACCAGCGTGCCGTGAACCGACTTGCGCTTGAGGTACAGGCTGTAGAAGCCGACGTAGATCACGAAGCCGATTACCGCGAACAGGGCGGCCAACGGGTTGGCCACCTTGTACAACAATGCAACGCCGAGAACACCAAGGATGGTCGCGTAGACCAGGGCCAGTTTCAGGGAGATCAAGCCCTGGACCAGCACCCGGTTTTTGGTGCGTTCCATCTTCAGGTCGATGTCGCGGTCGATGCAGTTGTTGAACACGCAACCGGAGGCTACAACCAGGGAGGTGCCGATCATGGCTGCCAGAAACACCGCCAGATCGACATGCCCTTTCGAGGCCAGGAAGAACCCGCCTGCCACAGAAAGCACGTTACCGAAAATGATCCCCGGTTTGGTGATTTGGATAAAGTGCTTGAGCGACATCGGGTCTACCTCACTTCGCCATCATGTACGTGTGGATGCTGAACATGATCCACAGCGACAGGCCAACCAGCAGCACGATCACGATGGCCGTGAAGACAAACGCGATCACGTTGTTACGCTGAGCGATGGAACGGTCCAGGTGCAGGAAGTAATAAAGGTGAACAATCACCTGGATCACTGCGAACAGCAGAACGATTGCCAGCGTCGTCGCCTTCGGCAGGCTCGGGTACATCACCAGGCCGAACGGGATAACGGTCAGGATCACCGACAGGATGAAGCCAATGGCGTACGACTTTACGCTGCCGTGGCCAGCATCATGGCTGTCATGGGAGTGTGCATTAGCCATTACAGAGTCCCCATCAGGTAAACAACGGTGAATACGCAGATCCACACCACGTCCAGGAAGTGCCAGAACAGGCTCAGGCAGCTCAGACGGGTCTTGTTGGTCGCCGTCAGGCCGTGCTTGTTGACCTGGTACATCATGATGCCCATCCAGATCAGACCCGCGGATACGTGCAGACCGTGGGTACCGACCAGGGTGAAGAACGCGGACAGGAAGCCCGAGCGGCTAGGACCGAAGCCCTCGGAGATCAGCAGGTGGAACTCGTTGATCTCCATGGCGATAAAGCCGGCGCCGAGCAGGAAGGTCATGAACAGCCAACCCAGAACCTGCTGCTTTTTACCTTTGAACAACGCCAGCATGGCGAAGCCGTAGGTGATCGAACTGAACAACAGCAGAGCGGTTTCGCCCAGCACGTATGGCAGTTCGAAGATTTCGTGGCCCGACGGGCCACCGGCAACGTTGTTTACCAGTACTGCGTACACCGCGAAGATCGACGCAAACAGAATGCAGTCGGTCATCAGGTAGAGCCAGAAACCGTATACGGTCATCTCGCCCGAGTCGTGGTGATGGTCATCGTGCCCATGTTCACCATGGGCGTGTCCGGCATTGGTCACTAAATTCGACATGGTTTAAGCCTGTTCCAACGAGGTTTCAACACGGGTGGCACCGGCCGGGATTTTCCCTGCCGCAACCAGACGCTTGTGCTGCTCGGCTTCGATGCGCTCGATCGTTTCAACCGGAACCATATAGCCCTGGTCGTCACGTGCAGCGTGGATCACGAAGTAGACGACAGTGCCTACCAGGCTCGCGATTGCCAGCCACCAGATGTGCCAGATCATTGCGAAACCGAAGACGGTCAACAGTGCGCCCATCACCACGCCAGTGGCGGTGTTGTTCGGCATGTGGATCGGCTCGTACTTGGCCGGACGCTGGTACGCAGTACCGTTTTCCTTGGCTTCGGTGAACGGGTCGATGCAGTCAGCCTTAGGCAGCACAGCGAAGTTGTAGAACGGAGGTGGCGACGAGGTCGACCATTCCAGGGTGTGTGCATTCCACGGGTCACCGTGATCGCAAACGTTCTCTGGCTTGTTGCGGTCACGCACCGACACGTACAGCTGGATCAGTTGGCAAGCGATACCGACAGCGATCATCACCGCACCGAACATGGCAACGTACAGGTACGGTACCCACTCAGGGTTGGTGGTGGCGTTCAGACGACGGGTCATGCCCATGAAGCCCAGTGCATAGAGCGGCATGAACGCGACGAAGAAGCCCGAGATCCAGAACCAGAACGCTGCTTTACCCCAGCCTTCGTGCAGCTTGAAGCCGAACGCTTTCGGGAAGTAGAACGCGAAACCTGCGATGTAACCGAATACCGCACCGCCGATGATCACGTTATGGAAGTGCGCGATCACGAACAGGCTGTTGTGCAGAACGAAGTCAGCACCCGGGATGGCCAGCAGTACGCCGGTCATGCCGCCGATGGCGAAGGTCACCATGAAGCCCAGCGTCCACAGAACCTGGCTGGTGAAGCGCAGACGGCCCTGGTAGATGGTGAACAGCCAGTTGAATAGCTTCACACCCGTCGGGATGGAAATCAGCATCGTCGCCAGACCGAAGAAGGCGTTGACGCTCGCACCCGAACCCATGGTGAAGAAGTGGTGCAGCCAAACCATGAAGCCCAGTACCGAGATCGCGCCCGAAGCGTAGATCATCGAGTGGTGGCCGAACAGTTTCTTGCCGGTGAACGCCGAGATCACTTCCGAGAAGATGCCGAATGCCGGCAGGATCAGGATGTATACCTCAGGGTGGCCCCAGGCCCAGAACAGGTTGACGTACATCATTGGATTGCCACCAAGTTCATTGGTGAAAATGTGGAAATCCATGTAACGGTCAAGGGTCAGCAGTGCCAGGGTAGCGGTCAGGATCGGGAACGAAGCCACGATCAGGACGTTAGCCCAGGTGCAGGTCCAGGTGAAGATCGGCATGTCCATCAGCTTCATGCCAGGGGTACGCATTTTCAGCACGGTGGCCAGGAAGTTGACCCCCGTCAGCGTCGTACCTAACCCGGATAGCTGTAGCGCCCAGATGTAGTAATCCATCCCCACGCCAGGACTGTATTGCAGGCCCGACAGCGGTGGATAAGCAACCCAACCGGTCTTGGCGAATTCGCCGACGCCCAGGGACAGGTTGATCAGCACAACGCCGGATACCAGCAGCCAGAAGCTCAGGGAGTTCAGGAACGGGAACGCAACGTCACGCGCGCCGATCTGCAGCGGCACTGCAAGGTTCATCAGGCCGGTGAAGAATGGCATCGCCATGAAGATGATCATGATCACACCGTGAGCGGTGAAGATCTGGTCATAGTGTTCAGGCGGCAGGTAGCCAGGCGAACCCTCGGTGGCCATGGCCAACTGGGTACGCATCATGATGGCGTCGGCAAAACCGCGCAGCAGCATGACCATGGCGACGATGATGTACATCACGCCGATTTTCTTGTGGTCGACCGACGTCAGCCACTCGGTCCACAAGTAAGTCCACTTCTTGAAGTAAGTGATTGCAGCGAACAGCGCCAGACCACCGAGGGCGATCATGGCGATGGTCACCATCACGATCGGCTCGTGGAATGGGACTGCTTCCCAACTTAATTTACCAAACATCGTTTACTCCTCTGCCCCGGCAGCTGAATGCGAACTCGAGTCAATTTCCGTGGCCGCCACTTCTTTCTCTTTCTTCTCGTGCTTCAGCGGCTTGCCCGGCTTCATACCTTCGTACTTGTCGACGATGATCTGGAACTGGTTCGGCGTGACCGAGGAGTAGAGCTCGACTGGGTTGTTCTGGCTCGGCTTGGCAAGGGCTGCGTATTCAGCCTGATCAAGCTGTTTAGGTGACTTCTTGACTTCACTTACCCAAGCGTCGAAATCTTCCTGAGTGGTTGAGATGGCTTTGAACTTCATGCCGGTGAAACCCGCGCCGCTGTAGTTGGCGGAGATACCGTCCATTTCAGCGTTGCGGTCAGCGATCAGGTGCAGCTTGGTCTGCATGCCCGCCATCGCGTAGATCTGGCCGCCCAGGCCCGGGATGAAGAACGAGTTCATCACGGCATCGGAGGTGATCTTGAAGTTGATTGGCGTGTGCGCCGGGAACACGATCTTGTTGACCGTGGCAATGCCTTGTTCCGGGTAGATGAACAGCCACTTCCAGTCCAGCGCGACCACTTCGATGGTCACAGGCTTGACGTCGGATTGAATTGGACGATACGGGTCCAGTTCGTGGGTCGAAATGTAAGTGATGTAACCCAGGGCAATGATGATCAGCACCGGGATGGTCCAGACCGCCACTTCGATTTTGGTCGAGTGCGACCATTTCGGGGTGTAGATGGCGTCTTTGTTGGAGGCGCGGTACTTCCAGGCGAACAGGAAGGTCATGACGATGACCGGCACCACAACCAACAGCATCAGCAGGGTCGCGGTGATGATCAGGTTGCGCTGTTCCAGGCCAACCTGGCCCGTTGGATTGAGCAAGGTCATGTTGCAGCCTCCCAGCAACAACGTGCCGAGCAGCGGCACTAGGCCTAGTAATCTGGGGTACCTGTTTTTACTCATCTCACGACCTCTAAAGCAGCTTGCGCAATGCAGTTGGGTTTTGATCGCCAACACTTCACCCTGCCAAGGGTTGGCATTTTCTTTGGATTGAATAAGGGCCGCCCGTCGCGCGTCAGACGCTCGACAAAACCTGGGACAGCGGTCAGTTCTTATTCGAATTCGTGGTCAAAGGCCTTGTTACAGACCAATTCCATTTGGTGCGGAAAGTTGGAAGGCACCGACACCTGGGTGTCTTGAAAGCCTCACGACTTACTCGACACCCGACTTCCTGCTCGCCTCCTTAATAAAGGCTGAACAGTGCCGGGAATTCAGTGCGGGCGATTGTAGATAGGTAGCGCCCTATACACCATGTCTTATCCCGAAATAATTTTTATCCGTTCGAGCAACAATCCATCGTCATTTTTGCAAAAGTGCCGCATGTTATCGAAATCGATTCTCAACAAAAACACCAAATTTTGTAGGTGTACACGCCTCAGTTCAGACAGCTCTGAAGGCATTTCCTGAATGCCGGATCAGCGCAAAGCCCGATACCCCAAGGCTTCTGGCCATTTGCCTGCGCTTGTTAAAACTGCCTGATCTGGCACACGCGTGCAAAAGCCAAAATTCAATGAAACTGACCAATCCTTTTTTGTAACAGCGCACCAATCCGTGTCGCTGCGACGGCCTGCGACACGGTCTGTGTGACAACATGTCGCACATCTGCCGCACCCTCCCTTGCCGTTCGTCACGGTGTTTTCACAAACACCCTGAAATGCAAAACGCCCCGATTTGCTGAACCGCAAATCGGGGCGTTTTCTGTATCGGCCAATCAGCCGAATAGTTGACTCAGCGCAGTGCTTTTCGGTTACGCGAGGTCAGCAGTGGCACTAGAATCACCACCAGCACGAACGCCACCAGCGCCCATTGCGCCAGCGACAGACCGAGGATCGGCGGGTACGGGGTCGAGCAGAAACCGTCGACCTGGAAGCCCAGCGGGAAGATCTTCGCCAGCGGCAGATCATCGACAATCGGCTGCAACACGTCGATACCGCAGCTCACCGCCGGATAGAACTGGGTGTACACGTGATGCCCCGCCACGCCGGCACCGGCAATCGCGCAAATCACCACCAGCGCTTCGAACACGGTGATGCTGCGTTTGGTCCGCATGGCCGCGCCAATGAACGCGAACAGCGCGATCAGCAGCAACGCATAGCGCTGCAAGATGCACAGTGGGCACGGCGCTTCGCCGAGCACGATCTGCATGTACAGCGCGCCACCAATCAGCGCCAGGCAGATGATGCCCAGCAGCACCAGAAAGCGCCGCTCACGTCCCAGTCGAATCGTTTCCTCGCTCATCGCGTTTCCCTTATATGTCCATGGTTCAGCTGGCCGGCGGCTGCGCTTGCAGTTGCGCCATCAGGCTGATGTTGTCTTCGATATGCCAATTGGCCGCAATGCGACCGTTGTCGATCTGATAGATATCGGTTGCCCGGAAGTCTACACGCTGACCCTGCCCTTTGAGAGCCTTGAACGTGCCAGTGAAATGCCCGCGAAAGTGCAAATGCACTACCACGCGATCACCGGCGACGATCATTTGCTCGATCTCGCAACTCAAGTCCGGCACCGCCGTGCGAAAAAACTTCGACGCCAGCAATGGCCCGGTCGGCCCCTGCACCCGGCCTTCGGGTGGGGTCTTGTCGACAAATTGCGGCGACAAGGCGGCGGTGGCCAAGGCCTCTTCACCGCTGTTCCAGAAACTGCCATAACGCCGCGCCGCCAGCTCCATGGCTTGCGCCTGTGCCTTGGGCAGGCTCTGATCGACAATCAGGGTCTGCGGTTTGATCAAGGCCGATTCGGCAGAGGCAAACGGACTGGCCAGCAAAGCGGCCGACAGGCCCAGAGCGGCAAGGCTGAAATGACGGGACAAGGTGAGGTGCGACATGAGGGCGATCCTGATCAGGTAAACGAACGAGCGCCTATCATCAGCATCGGGGAATAAACGATAAACCGGTTAAGAAACGATTAACCTTTAAACACTTTTTACGAATCAGGATCGTGTAACGGCAATCGCGAGCAGGCTCGCTCCCACATTGGATCTGCGTTGAACACAAATCCTGTGGGAGCGAGCCTGCTCGCGAATGAAGGCGACGCGGTTTCAGATCACTCCAAAGCAGCAGCCGGCCCGAAGAACTCATACCGGCTCTGCTTCTCCGGCACACCCAGTGCTTTCAAATGGCGCTTGATCGCCCCCATGAAACCTTTCGGCCCAAGGAAGTAAGCGTCGACATCACGCTGCGCCGGCAGCCACTCGCCAAGCAACTCCTCGCTCAACAGGCCGACCTTGTCCGCCGCCGGGCTCACGCCGTCATCTTCGGCGTAGCAGTAGAAACGCTTGAGCTGTGGATGACGTTCGGCCAACTCATCAATCCAGTCGCGGAACGCGTGGACGCTGCCATTGCGCGCGCAGTGGATAAAATGCACCGGACGCTCAGTCTCCAGCGCCGCCTCCAGCATCGCCAGCGTCGGGGTGATACCGACACCGCCACTGATCAGCACCAAAGGCTTGTCGCTGGCGGTCAGGGTGAACTCACCCGATGGCGGGAACAACTGAATGCTCGCGCCGACATGCAGTTGATCGTGCAAATAATTGGAGGCTCGGCCCCCCGGTTCGCGTTTGACGCTGATGCGGTACTGACCATTGTTCGCCAGTGCCGACAGCGAGTAGTTGCGGCGGATTTCTTCACCGTCGAGGATCAGCTTCATACCGATGTACTGACCCGGCTCGGCTGCGAGGATCGGGCCTTTGTCCGCTGGCTCGAAGTAGAACGAAATGATTTCCGCGCTCTCCTCGACCTTGGCCGCCACAATGAACTCCCGCGCCCCGCGCCAGCCGCCGACGGCTTGCTCTTTCTGGTCGTAGATGGCGGTTTCGGCGCCGATCAGGATATCAGCCAGTTGCCCGTAAGCCGCGCCCCAGGCACTCATCACTTCTGGCGTGGCGATCTCTTCGCCGAGCACTTCGGAGATGGCGCGCAGCAGGCAGGCACCCACAATCGGGTAGTGTTCCGGGAGGATTTGCAGAGCTACGTGCTTGTTGATGATCTTCGCCACCAGATCGCCCAACTGGTCGAGCTGATCGATATGCCGCGCGTACATCAACACGCCGTTGGCCAAGGCACGCGGTTGGTCGCCGCTGGCCTGGTGGGCCTGGTTGAACAACGGGCGGACTTCCGGGTATTCGGCGAGCATCATGCGGTAGAAGTGAGTAATCAACGCTTCACCACCGCTTTCCAACAGAGGCACGGTGGATTTGACGATGGCACGATCCTGGACGCTAAGCATAAGGTTGACTCCTGAGCTTCATTTAAAAGTTACCTAAGGCTTATCAGCTTCCGTGCCAATTAATTTATTCATATAAATCAGTAGCTTAAAAAAATAGTAGTCAAATCGACTCAAAGCTCTTTATAGTCATCCCGACTACATCTTGTCTCTTTGACTACAAGACCATGACTGCCAAATCCCTTCTCACCGCTTTGCTTCCCCTCGTATCCGACCTCTCACGCGAACTGCCCGAGGGTGAACGCTACCGACGCCTGCTCGAAGCCATGCGCGCCCTGCTGCCGTGCGATGCCGCCGCGTTGTTGCGCCTCGACGGTGAATCGCTGGTGCCGCTGGCAGTCGATGGTTTGAGCACCGACACCCTGGGCCGGCGCTTCAAAGTCAGCGAGCATCCACGCTTTGAAGTGTTGTTGGCAGGCAGAGGCCCGACCCGGTTTGCCACCGACAGCGACTTGCCTGATCCCTACGACGGTCTGGTCGACGGCCTCGACGATCACCTCGAAGTTCACGACTGCCTCGGCTGCCCGTTGTTTGTCGATGAAAAACTCTGGGGCCTGATCACCCTCGATGCCCTCGACCCCGAGCGTTTCGAGCCGATCGAACTGGACGCTTTGCAAGCCTTCGCCAGCCTCGCCTCGGCCACGGTCAACGCCGCCGAGCGCATCGAACGGCTGGCAATCCGCGCTGAAGACGAGCACCAGCGCGCCGAGGTCTACCGTCAGGCCAGCGGCCAGCAGAGCCGCGAGATGATTGGCCAGAGCAAGGCGCACAAACATCTGGTGGAAGAAATCAATCTGGTCGGCGGCAGCGATCTGACCGTGTTGATCACGGGTGAAACGGGGGTTGGCAAAGAGCTGGTGGCTCAGGCGATCCATGCAGCCTCCAAGCGTGCCGACAAACCGATCATCAGCCTCAACTGCGCCGCACTGCCCGACACACTGGTGGAGAGCGAACTGTTCGGCCACGTGCGCGGCGCCTTCACCGGCGCCACCAGCGACCGCCGTGGCAAATTCGAACTGGCCAATGGCGGCACGCTGTTTCTCGATGAAGTCGGCGAGCTGTCGCTGACCGTACAGGCCAAGTTGCTACGGGTCCTGCAAAGCGGCCAGTTGCAGCGTTTGGGTTCGGACAAGGAACATCAGGTCGACGTACGCCTGATCGCCGCGACCAACCGCGATCTGGCCGAAGAAGTGCGCAGTGGCCGCTACCGGGCCGACTTTTATCATCGTCTGAGCGTGTACCCGTTGCGGGTGCCGGCTCTGCGTGATCGCGGGCGTGATGTGTTGCTGCTCAGCGGTTTTTTCCTCGAACAGAACCGCTCGCGCATGGGCCTTAATAGCCTGCGGCTGACCAGCGACGCTCAGGATGCCCTGCTCGCCTACACTTGGCCGGGCAACGTACGTGAACTGGAACACTTGATCGGGCGCAGTGCGTTGAAGGCTTTGGGCAACTGCAAGGTGCGGCCGAAAATCCTCAGCCTGAGTGCGGCGGACCTGGATTTGCCGCGCGAGGTTGTGGATAACTCGCCTGAGCCGATTGCCGGGGTTGTCGCGGCGATGCCGTTGATCAGCGGGGATTTGCGCAGCGCGACCGAGGAATATCAGCGGCGGTTGATCAGTGCGGCGCTGGAACGCAATCAGGATAACTGGGCGAGTGCGGCGCGGGAGTTGGGGCTTGATAGAGCCAACCTCGGACGGATGGCCAAGCGGTTGGGGATGAAAAGCTAAGCCCCCCACCCGACAACTGACCTAAAGCCCACCCCATTAACGCCGATAACCCGGCATCAATAGTTTCTGGCGATTTGCACCCTCGCCCACCACCTTTTCCACAGAAGGTTTATATGTCTTCCACCAAAGCCCGCGCAGACTCACTTTCGCTTCTGCTGTTTACCTTGCGCAGCGGCAAGCTGATGGCGATCAACCTGCTGAAAGTCAGTGAAATCATCCCCTGCCCGCCGCTGACCAAAATGCCGGAGTCGCACCCGCACGTTAAAGGCATTGCGACCCTGCGCGGCGCCTCGTTGTCGGTGATCGACCTCAGCCGCGCCATCGGCGAGCGGCCGTTGGAAGACCCGAACGGCGGCTGCCTGATCGTCACCGACGTCAGCCGTTCGAAGCAGGGGCTGCACGTGCAGGCGGTGAGCAAGATCGTCCATTGCCTGACCACCGACATCAAGCCACCGCCGTTCGGTTCCGGCGGCTCGCGGGCCTACATCACCGGCGTGACCTCAGTGGACGGCACACTGGTGCAAGTGCTGGACATCGAAAAAGTCATCCACAGCATCGCCCCGGCGCAGATCGAAATGGCCCCGACCGACCTGTCCATGGAAGACGCCGATGTACTCGGCAACGCGCGGATTCTGGTGGTCGACGACAGCCAGGTAGCGCTGCAGCAATCGGTGCACACCCTGCGCAACCTGGGCCTGCAATGCCACACCGCGCGTAGCGCCAAGGAAGCCATCGACTGCCTGCTCGACCTGCAAGGCACGGCGCAACAGATCAACCTGATCGTCTCCGACATCGAAATGTCCGAGATGGACGGCTACGCCTTCACCCGCACCCTGCGTGAAACCCCGGACTTCGCTCACCTTTACGTGCTGCTGCACACCTCGCTCGACAGCGCGATGAACAGCGAAAAAGCCCGACTGGCCGGGGCCAACGCGGTGCTGACCAAGTTCTCCTCGCCGGAACTGACCCAACGCCTGATCGAAGCGGCCAAGCACGTCGCCGCCAACGGCCACTGAGTGTTGGGCGAGACCTATTGCTTTTTGATGCGGCGCGATCTGCGAGCAGACGTGCCGGAAATGGTCTGGCCGGAGGGTGTTGAGATCAGCACTTACCGGCCGGAGTTGGCTTTGGCTGTGCATCACCTCATGCAACTCGGTCACCGGGAAGGTGGGGGGCGAGTGCCAGATCTCGACACCTGGCAACGGCGCTTTGAAAGCGATCCGGAATATGACCCGGCGCTGTGTTTCATTGCTGTTGATGCCGATGGCGTAGTCGGTGTGGTGCAGTGCTGGACCAGTTCATATATCAAGAATCTGGTGGTGCATCCGCGCGCTCAAGGCCGAGGTTTGGGTCGGGCGCTGCTGTTGAATGCATTCAAAACTTTTCAGCAGCGGCGCGAAGGATTTGTTGATTTGAAGGTGCTGGAAGATAACGTTCGGGCGCAGCGGTTGTATGAAAGTGCCGGGATGTATTTGGTTCGCCGGGAACGTGTTCCCGCCTGATAAACCGCCATCGCCAGCAACTTCCAGCCCTCAGGCATACTCCAACCTTGGTCATTACAAGGATGCCCCAACCATGAAAGCCATTACCGCAAGCCTGCTCTGCCTCACCGCCCTCGCTTCCCAAGCCCACGCATCAAGCCCCGACGCATGGGCCGCCTACGACAAAACCGTGCTCGCCAGTTGCACCAAAGCCAGCGGCCTGAAAAACGCCAAACCCGTCGGCACCCCCGCACAATTCGACGACCGCGTCGGCTACACCGCCGTGTTGCTGCAAGGCCAATACCCGCAAAAACACATGAAAGGCCAGCAAGGCACCGAACTGTGCCTGTTCAACAAAAAGTCGAAAACCGCGTTCGTCACCGAGTGGGACTCGATCCGACCAACCGCCAAAGCCCAGTGAATGGCGCATAACTTGCTTCGATCCGGGTCTGCACGGCGATTTTCTGCCGCCGATTCACACCCTGATTGAAGATTGATCGCTCAATGACTACGACGTTTTCCTGCGTAGGTTGCGGCAAATGCTGCACTGACCATCATGTGCCCCTGACCCTGGCCGAAGCCCGCATGTGGGCGGCGGACGGCGGCCAGGTCATCGTGCTGGCAGAGGCTTTTCTCGGCAACGGTCTGGGCTTGCCGGCGCAGCAACGTGAACACGCCGAGCGGCGTTCGGCGCTGGTACGCAGCGGCGCATCGGACGTGCACGTGGCGATCACCTTTGCCGCGTACAACGTCGGCCCTTGTCGGAATCTTGACGAAGACAAGCTATGTCGCATCTACGAGCGTCGGCCTTTGGTGTGTCGAATTTATCCGGCGGAAATCAATCCGCATATCCCGCTCAACCCTGCAGCCAAGGATTGCCCGCCAGAGTCGTGGGAACAGGGGCCGGCGCTGATCGTCGGTGGCGAATTGGTTGATCAGGAACTGATTGAACTGATTCAGCGCTCAAGGCAGGCGGATCGCGATGACATTCGGCTCAAGGATGCGATTTGTGCCGCATTGGGGATTCGTACCACCGCGCTCAAGGGCGACGGGTTCACGGCGTATCTGCCGAATATGGACGCTTTTGCAGCGGTGATTGATCAGGTGAGTGCGCAGCCACTGAGCGAAGCATCGAGTGAATGGCTGTTTCATTTGTCCGGTGATGATGTCGCCGGGCAAGTGCTCGCGGCCGGGGCGCAGGTGGTGACGGAGCCGGCGCAGACGTATGCGTTTATTTCTCTGCGGGTGGCTTGATCCAGATGCTGCGAATCACCGGTATTTAGCCATCAACCGTCAGTGTCCAGAGACGAGACGGTCGATGGAGAAAGCTTCGATGACTCAGCGTCGAGCCACCGCCAGGCACTCAAGCTCCACTTTTGCGCCCGGCACCACCAGTTGTTTGCCAGCGAATGTAGTGCGCGCCGGTAAGCGGTCAGCCGGGAAATAACTGCGATACACCTCGTTCATGCCGGCAAAATCCTTGACGTCAGTCAGAATCACCGTGCATTTGGCGACGTGATACAGCGATGAACCGCTGCTGTGCAAAGCGCTACGCAGGTTCTCCATCACTTGAGTCATCTGCGGGCGAATGCCCCCTTTAGTCAGCTCGCCTTTGTCATTGAGCCCCAGCACGCCGGATAAGTAGATCGTGTCTCCAATCCTGACCGAATCAGAGAACGGAAACCCTTCGGCATTGGGCTGATAACGAAGTGACTCTTCAACGACGGGCGGAAGGTACCCTTCGGTAATCACTTGATACACACCATTGAGCTTCAGACGTCCAAGGGCGGCGTTCAGGTCATCGCGCAGTTTACTGTCGGTTTTGCGCACAGCCATGGCCACGCCGGTGCCCAGCATCGGATCTTTCAGCGGTGGACCAGCGAATTCAAATGCCGCACCTCGGGAATGCCGCAGCAGCGCCTCAGTGATTTCGATGGAGTCTTGCAGAGTGGCATCTATCTCGCCGGTCAGCAGGCTGGCGATCAGCTGGTCGTTGAACTGAAAACTGCGCACCGTCACGCCAGACGGCGCCCATCGTTCCCTGGCGAACGCTTCACGGCTGGTGCCGGCCAGCACGCCGATACGTTTACCTTCGAGGGACCGGACATCCGGTTGCAGGTTGGAACCCTTGCGCGCGACCAATTGGCTGCTCAGCGGGTAGAGATTGTCAGTGAAGTCAATTCGCTCACGACGCGCCACCGTGGCGGTCATCGGCATGATCACATCGAAGCGATTGTCCTCAAGTGCCGCGATGTTGGTCGCGTAATCCTGATCGACCCAGACGCAGCGCTTTTGCAACTCCGCGCACAACGCATTGCCCAGTTCGATGTTCAGCCCGACCAGCTCACCTTTATCGTTTCGGCTTTCAAATGGAGGAACAAGGGGCTCAACGCCGAAACGAATCGTCGGTTCAACCGCTGAGGACACGCAACCGCTGGTCAGGGCTAACACCGACAAGATGGAAATGATTTTTGCCAGAGACATTGAGATGACCTTCATCAAAGCATTCACGAGGGCATGAATCTTCGACGAGAGGTCATCGGAATTCCCAGAAGACGGATCGCTTATCCGTGTGGGAATAGTCTCTTTCTGAGAGAGAAACTCAGCGCTTGCCCATCGAACGACGGGTACCCGGCGGGGCCATGCCCGGGGTCTTGGTGTGACCGTTCTTGGCGCCGTTCTTGTACCACGGCTGGTTCGAGTCTTTGGCAGCGGCCAATTCGCCCGGTTTGAACGGGAACTTGAACGCCGGGATCTCGGCTTTGGATTCGCTGGCGTCGGCCAGTTCAGCCGGGACATCGCTCACGGCGTCGTCAACCGGCGGTTGGATCGGGGAAGTCATGAAAGCTCCGCAAAACAAAAAGTCGCGCCCGGTAATTGAGCCGCGAAGGCGCGCAGTATACCTGCGCGCCACGGGTCAGCACCTGAAGATTTGCAGCGTACGCCGAACGGTTTACAGGTACGTGATGGTGACGATGCCTTTATCGGGCGAGGTCTTCAGCGGCTCAAAGGTCATGGTCATTGGCAGCGCTTCATGGCTGCACGCGTTGCGGTACGTGTCGACGTCGAGCTTCAGACCGGGCTTGAGTTCGATCTGGCGAGACTCGCTGGAGCTCAACGTGCCGACTCGCCCTACTTCACAGGCGGAATCGACGATCTGCCCGGTAAAACGGATCTCACCAGAGGTGGTTTGAGGGGCAGCGGAGACCGTGAACGGAAGCAGGACAAATACACAGAACATGACGGTTACTAGCTTCATTGCAGGACACTCCCGTAGAGACCCACGCGGTGAACGACTGGGCTATACAACGTGTATCCGCTGGTGGGGGCGGATCTTTAGGAGCGTAGTTGGCGCAGCAAAGAAGGATCCCGATTCGGGAATGACCGGTGGTGAGTTTGCGGGGTGGTTCACAGGTTGAAACTGTCACAGCTGTTCGTCATCGCCAGCAGGCTGCTCCCTCAATTGGAATGCGTATTCCCGTGGGAGCCAGCCTGCTGGCGAAGAACGATAACGCGGACTCAGGTCTGCGGATCAACCCGATCCAGCGCCCGATTCACTGCCAGTTCGGCCAGCATGATGATCTGCTGAATGCCGAGCACCGTGTTGCGCTGCAAACCGCTTAGCTCATTGGCGAAATTACTGGTCGCCGCACTGGCGGACGCCAACGACTCACAGGCGTGGGCGAGCAGACTTTCGGTGTCGATGTTGGGACAGACCATGAACATGGTGCTGGGTCTTCGTGGTTTCGAGGGTTCGGGACAAAGGTAGAAATCGAGGGCGCGTTTTATGGCCTCGTGGTTTTTGATGCGGTCTTCGGCGCGGATGGCGTCGGCGAGGGGGGTGGATGTTTCGTTTGGTGGATCCGGTACTAGTTTGTCCAAAATACAACTCCTGCTGATGCTTGAGCGGAAGCCATCGTTCGCCGGATCTCACGCGGCGAATGGGTGGCAGCTATGTGCAGGGTGAGATCCACCGAAGCAGGCAACCGGCCAGACCGAAGTCTGCCCGCACACAGCCGCCATAACGCAGGCAGCAGATTGAGTTGGCGCCAATTATCGTTGTGTTGGCGTCAGTTGCAAGCTATCCGGGGATCTCACTCCCGATCGCTGAGTTGTCAGCGACAGCCAAAGACTAGAGAGCGCACGTCCGACGGACAACCTGAAAACCTTGTGGGAAGGTTCTGGTGATTTCATACACCTCTAAACACAGCAAAGTAATCGGGTGACTGTGTGGGCCTCATCGCTGGCAAGCCAGCTCCCACAGAAAGCAAAAGCCAGATAAAAAGATCGCAGCCTGCGGCAGCTCCTACAGAGGAGACAGGTACAACCCGCATGCGGCGAATGCCGCCCCACTCAACAATGAGCGTTAGCTCGAGTAAAGCTCTTGATCTTGATCTCAGAGCCCGTCGGCAGGCTGAGCGGAGGGATTGATCCGGGTGTGGGAGCGCAGCGACCGTTCGACGAAGTCGAACACATCGAAAGGAGGTGCAGCGAAGCAAACCGGAAGCGATGCGCCCGGATCAATTCCGGAGCGAAGGAACCCGAGCCACAGCGAGGGCCGAACGTCAGGGCAAAGCCTTTTTGGTTACTTTTTCGGCGTCTGGAAAAAGTGACCCGCCGTAAGGGCGGAACCATAATCAGCAACACCCGCAGCAACGGATATTCACCCAACCCCAAAACCCCCACCAAACTGACAGCGCCGTCAGTTTCCGGTCACCCTCCTGACCCCCAAACAAGTTTATAAATACCCAACCTGCCCAAACTCCATACCCTTGGCGCCCCAAAGCATGCGAATCCAAAAACACAAAGCCCTGCTAGCCACCCTACTGATCGCCTTGGTAGCCGCAGGCCTGTGGTACGCCCTGAAACCGGCCCCGACCAAACTCGCCACCCCAACCGCCATCCCGGTACGAGTCATAACCGTCAGCGAAAAAGACGTCCCCCGCTACACCAGCGGCATCGGCTCAGTCCTTTCATTACACAGCGTGGTCGTACGCCCGCAGATCGACGGCACCCTCACCAAAATCCTCGTCAAAGAAGGCCAACTGGTCAAAACCGGCGACCTGCTCGCCACCATCGACGACCGCTCAATCCGCGCCAGCCTCGACCAGACCCGCGCGCAACTGGGCGAAAGCCAGGCCCAACTGCAAGTCGCCCTGGTCAACCTCAAACGCTACAAACTGCTCAGCGTCGACGACGGCGTCTCCAAACAGACCTACGACCAGCAACAAGCCCTGGTCAACCAGCTCAAAGCCACCGCCCAGGGCAACCAGGCCTCGATCGACGCCGCGCAGGTACAACTTTCCTACACGCAGATTCGCTCCCCGGTCACCGGCCGCGTCGGGATTCGCACAGTCGACGAAGGCAACTTCCTGCGCATGACCGACACCCAGGGACTGTTCACCGTGACCCAGATCGACCCGATCGCCGTGGAATTTGCCCTGCCCCAGCAAATGCTCCCCACCCTGCAAGGCCTGATCAACGATCCGCAGCACGCGCAGGTCAAGGCCTACATCGGTGCCGACACCGATGGCGAAACCGGCAATCTGCTCGGCGAAGGTCATCTGACCCTGATCGACAACCAGATCAACGCCAACACCGGCACCATCCGCGCCAAGGCCGAATTCGACAACGCCAGCCAGAAACTCTGGCCGGGCCTGCTGGTGACGGTAAAAATTCAGACGGCTCTGGAGAAAGATGCGCTGGTCGTCCCGCCCACCGTCGTACAACGCGGCCTCGATCAACACTTCGTCTATCGCGTGAACGGCGACAAGGTCGAAGCCGTACAGGTGCAGATGGTTTATCAGGGCAGCGGTCAGGACATTATCAAAGGCGTGAAGGCCGGTGACGTGCTGGTCACTGACGGCCAGTCGCGGCTCAAATCCGGTTCGACTGTGCAAGTGATGAGTGAGCCGCCGCAGGTGGTGCAAGCAGGGCCTAAACCATGAAGGAACACAAAGGGATTTCGACGTGGTGCATTGATCACCCGGTGGCGACGATTCTGCTGACCATCGCTTTGGTGCTGGTCGGCATTATTGCCTTCCCGCGCTTGCCGATTGCCCCACTGCCGGAAGCGGAATTTCCTACGATTCAGGTGTCCGCGAAATTGCCCGGTGCCAGTCCCGACACCATGGCCTCGTCCGTGGCCACGCCACTGGAGGTGCAATTCAGCGCCATCCCTGGCATGACCCAGATGACCTCAAGTAGTGCCCTGGGCTCAACCCTGCTGACCCTGCAATTCAGCCTCGACAAGAGCATCGACACGGCCGCCCAGGAAGTACAAGCGGCGATCAACACCGCCGCCGGCAAGCTACCCAAGGACATGCCGACGCTGCCGACCTGGAGGAAGGTCAACCCGGCGGACAGCCCGGTGCTGATCCTCAGTGTCAGCTCGACACAGATGCCCGGCACCGAACTCAGTGATCTGGTGGAAACCCTGCTGGCCCGTCAGATCAGTCAGATCGACGGCGTAGGCCAAATCAACATCACCGGTCAGCAACGTCCGGCGATCCGTGTGCAGGCCTCGGCGGATAAACTCGCGGCCATTGGCCTGACCCTCGCCGACATCCGTCTGGCGATCCAACAGACCAGCCTCAATCTGGCAAAAGGAGCGCTTTACGGCGAGTCGAGTATTTCCACGCTGTCGACCAACGATCAGTTGTTCCAGCCCGAGGAATACCGCCAACTCATTGTTTCCTACAAGGATGGCGCCCCGGTTCACCTAAGAGATGTCGCCAACGTCATCAACGGTTCGGAAGATGATTATGTGCAAGCATGGGCGGGTGATCGACCGGGGGTAAACCTGGTCATTTCGCGCCAACCGGGCGCCAACATCGTCGAGACAGTGGATCGAATTCAAGCCGCCCTGCCCGGCCTCGAAGCCATGCTGCCAGCCTCTGTGCAGGTCGACGTTCTGATCGACCGCACCCAGACCATCCGCGCCTCGCTGCATGAGGTCGAGATCACGCTGCTGATCGCGATCCTGCTGGTGGTGGCGGTGATGGCGCTGTTCCTGCGTCAGCTATCGGCGACGTTGATTGTCTCTGCAGTGCTCGGTGTGTCGCTGATCGCCAGTTTCGCGTTGATGTACATCCTCGGCTTCAGCCTCAACAACCTGACGCTGGTGGCGATCGTGGTGGCCGTGGGGTTTGTGGTCGACGATGCGATTGTGGTGGTGGAGAACATCCATCGGCATCTGGAGGCCGGCGACGACATGCGCGAGGCCGCGATAAAAGGCGCCGGCGAGATCGGCTTCACTGTGGTCTCGATCAGTTTCTCGCTGGTGGCGGCGTTTATTCCGTTGCTGTTTATGGGTGGCGTGGTCGGGCGGTTGTTCAAGGAATTCGCCCTGACGGCAACCTCGACCATCATGATTTCCGTGGTGGTTTCGCTGACGCTGGCACCCACGCTGGCGGCGTTGTTCATGCGCAAACCGGTGCACCACGCCAGCGATAAACCGGGGTTCAGCGAACGCTTGCTCGGCTGGTACGAAAAAGGCCTGCGCCGCGCCCTCGCCCATCAGAAATTGATGATCGGCGTGTTTGGCTTGTCCCTCGCTTTGGCCGTCGCCGGTTACATCTTTATCCCCAAGGGGTTCTTCCCGATACAGGACACCGGTTTTGTCCTCGGCACCACCGAAGCCGCTGCGGATATTTCCTACGGCGACATGGTGAAAAAACACTTGGCCATGGCCGAAATCGTCGCCGCCGATCCGGCCGTGCAGGCGTTTTCCCACTCGGTGGGTGTGTCCGGGAGTAACCAGACCATTGCCAACGGTCGCTTCTGGATCGCCCTGAAAAAACGCGGTGACCGCGACGTCAGCGCCAGCCAGTTCATTGACCGAATTCGCCCACAACTGATGAAAGTCCCTGGCATCGTGCTTTATCTGCGCGCCGGCCAGGACATCAACCTCAGCTCCGGCCCGAGTCGTGCGCAGTATCAATACGTGCTCAAGAGCAACGACGGCGCGACCCTCGCCACCTGGACCCAGCGCCTGACGGAAAAACTGCGCAGCATCCCGGCGTTTCGCGATATTTCCAACGATCTGCAATTGGGCGGCAGCATCACTCACATCAGCATCGACCGCAGCGCCGCTGCGCGTTTTGGCCTGACTGCGAGTGACGTCGATGAGGCGCTGTACGACGCCTTCGGCCAACGGCAAGTCAATGAATTCCAGACTCAGGTCAACCAGTACAACGTGATTCTGGAGCTGGACACCAAGCAGCGCGGCAAGGCCGAAAGCCTCAACTATTTCTACCTGCGCTCGCCGCTGAGCGGGGAAATGGTGCCGCTGTCGGCGCTGGCCAGGTTCGACGCGCCGACCATCGGCCCGTTGTCGATTGCCCATGACGGCATGTTCCCGGCCGCCAACCTGTCGTTCAACCTCGCCCCCGGCGTGGCGTTGGGCGATGCGGTGATTCTCCTCAACCAAGCCAAGGCCGAGATCGGCATGCCGACCGCGATCAGCGGCAATTTCCAGGGTGCGGCGCAGGCATTCCAAAGTTCGCTGGCCAGTCAGCCTTGGCTGATTCTGGCGGCGTTGGTGGCGGTGTACATCATTCTCGGTGTGCTCTACGAGAGCTTCGTGCATCCGCTGACGATCATTTCGACGCTGCCGGCGGCGGGCCTGGGAGCGGTGATCATGTTGTGGATCTGCGGCCAGGACTTTTCGATCATGGCGCTGATTGGCCTGGTGTTGCTGATCGGCATCGTCAAGAAGAACGGCATCCTGATGATCGACTTCGCCCTCGAAGCCCAACGCAACCGTGGGCTGACGCCGCAGGAAGCGATTTTCGAGGCGTGCATCACGCGGTTCCGGCCGATCATCATGACCACCCTCGCCGCCCTGCTCGGCGCGCTGCCGCTGATGCTCGGCTACGGCACCGGCGCCGAACTGCGCCAGCCGTTGGGGATCGCCGTGGTGGGCGGTTTGTTGGTGAGCCAGATGCTGACGCTGTTTACCACGCCGGTCATATACTTGTGGCTTGAGCGGCTATTTCATCGGCCCAAACCCATGCCTTTACCGGCACTGGCGACCACAGACTGAGGCGGGTCATGCGCGTTCTGATTATCGAAGACGAGGAAAAAACCGCGGATTATCTGCACCGCGGTCTGACGGAACAGGGTTACACAGTGGATCTGGCCCGCGACGGCGTCGAGGGCCTGCACCTGGCGCTGGAAAGCGACTACGCGGTGATCGTCCTCGACGTCATGCTGCCGGGCCTCGACGGCTTTGGCGTGTTGCGCGCATTGCGTGCGCGCAAGCAGACCCCGGTGATCATGCTCACCGCCCGCGAACGCGTTGAAGACCGCATCAAGGGCCTGCGCGATGGCGCCGACGATTACCTCGGCAAACCGTTTTCCTTCCTTGAACTGGTCGCGCGCCTGCAAGCGCTGACACGACGCAGCGGCGGCCATGAACCGGTGCAAGTGAGCATCGCCGACCTGTGGATAGATTTGATCAGCCGCAAGGCTACCCGTGCCGGCACGCGGCTGGATCTGACGGCCAAAGAGTTTTCCTTGCTTAGCGTTCTGGCCCGGCGTCAGGGCGAGATCCTGTCGAAAACCGCGATTGCCGAGATGGTCTGGGACATCAATTTCGACAGCGACGCCAACGTGGTCGAAGTCGCGATCAAACGCCTGCGGGCCAAGCTCGACGGGCCGTTCGACGAGAAACTGCTGCACACCATCCGTGGCATGGGTTATGTGCTGGAGAGCCGCGGTGTCCAGTAATTCTATTGCCCTGCGCCTGAGCGGGATGTTCACGCTGGTGGCACTGGTGGTGTTTCTGTTGATCGGCGGCGCGCTGTATCAGCAGGTCGACAAGGGTTTGGGCCTGTTGCCGGAAGCCGAACTGGACGCGCGTTACAGCGTGCTGGAGTCGGCCCTCAACCGTTTTGGTACGCCCGAGCATTGGGTGAAGATCAACGCCAAGCTCAAGCTGCTGAGCGAAGAAGACAAACGCATTCGTTTCTGGGTGGTGAGCGGCAATCCGGGTTATGAGTTCGGCGAGCCGAATGCCGAGATCCGCGCCTTCGCCAAGGGCCCGACGGGCATGCATGACTTGAAGTTACCCGGCCAGCCTTACCCGTTGAAAGTGCTGCTGACCGAGCTGCCGGCCAAGGATCAGCGCCCGCCCCTGCGCTTTATGATCGGCATCAATACCGAGACCTTTCATGAGACCCAGCACAACCTGCTGATCGCCTTGATCGGCCTGGCCATTGCCGGTGTGCTGATGGCCTCGGCACTGGGCTATTGGGTGGCGCGGATCGGCCTCAAACCGCTGATCAAACTGTCCCATGAAGCGCAACGCCTGGCACCGCCGCTGCGGGCCGGGCGCTTGCGTCTTTCGCCATTGCCACCAGAACTTGAGCAGTTTGTCGACTCGTTCAACTCGACGCTGGAACGGGTTGAACAGGCTTACTCGCGGCTGGAATCGTTCAACGCCGATGTGGCCCATGAGCTGCGCTCGCCGCTGACCAATCTGATTGGCCAGACGCAGGTAGCACTGACGCGCGGACGTTCGGCCGAGCACTACTTCGAAGTGCTGCAATCCAATCTCGAAGAGTTGGAGCGGCTGCGTTCGATCATCAACGACATGCTGTTTCTGGCCAGTGCCGATCAGGGCAACAAGGCCACCAAACTGACTTCGACGTCGTTGGCCGATGAGGTGGCAACGACTCTTGAATACCTGGATTTCATCCTCGAAGACGCGCAGGTTCAGGTGCAGGTCAGCGGCGATGCACAGGTGCAGATCGAGGTCGCGCATTTGCGACGGGCGTTGATCAATCTGCTGAGTAACGCAGTGCAGCACACTGAAGCGGGTCAGGTGATCGAGGTGCGGATCGAGGTGGAAGCGCATCAGGTCAGCATTGGTGTAGCCAACCCCGGTTCGCCGATTGCCAGCGAGCATTTGCCACGGTTGTTCGAGCGCTTTTATCGGGTCGATGCTTCGCGCAGCAACAGTGGGAACAACCATGGGCTGGGGCTGGCGATCGTGAAAGCGATTGCGCTGATGCATGGTGGGGATGTGTTTGTGAGGAGTGATCGGGGAATGAATACGTTCGGAATTCATTTGCCGGTTTGATCACAAGTAAGCCGCAACCATTGATCCGATTTACTCAAAAAATCTGTTGTACCTGTTATTTCTGACAGTAGACAGCGTTTGGACTCAGGGTTCATATGAGGTTTCTTGCCCAGCAGGAAAATCCTCAATACTGAACAGGAGTTCATCCCAATGTCCGAATCAGAAACGCGTGTGTCCAAAGGCATCCTGACAGCAACGAAAGCCTATGAAGGCGCCTTCAGCACCACCGACGTTACCTACCGAGAAGGATCCAGAGAGGCGGTTACCCTTGACGGATCGACACCCGCTCCAGGCGCAGGCTCTCGGGGAGTCCAGATCGATTTCTACAATGGCGTCGAACTGGGCAAACCTCTACCGATTGGTGGCAGCTTCCCGAAGATCATTGAGCTTGCGTATTTTCATCAGACAGCGGGTGAAAGAACTCGATACGGCGCAACGAGCGGCTCTCTCACATTCACGTCTTTTGATTACGCCACGCGCATCGCAGTAGGATCCTTTCAGTTTTCTGCGGCCGTTGGAGGGCCGAATGAGGAGAACTTCGAAGGAACCTTCGACATCCGCCTGACCGATTGAAAGACCATTACGTCAGTCCATTGCTCTCTCGACTGTTGCCGCCAAGGCAACAGTCCTTATCTTGATTTCCTCTTTTTCCCGCCTGTGATGCGCCTTATCTTTGCCCGCACCAAACAGCACTTGCCAAGCAAGAAGGTTTTCAGAATGTCCAACAGTATGGGTATTGCCAGCGCTTTCGTTTTGTCCTCATTGATCCTGTCGCCCATGGCGATGGCTGAAGAATCCCAAGCGTTCGTCGCGCAAAACAGCGCACGTGCCCAGGCGTACGATCAGCATCAGGCAGAAATGATGGCCAAGGCCAAAGACGCGACGCAGGCGCCTCAAGCTGCTGCCGCCCAGGCTCAAGCGTCCGAGAAAGACAGCTGAGTCGCGCACTGCACCGTTTCCCTCGACGCAGTTGTTTGGCTCTTCCCGTTCAACCGTCGTCATTCCAGGCCGCTGCCTTTCAGCGGCCTTTTTTCGTTGTGGTCTGAAAGCTGTTTGGTGCGTCTTTTACAACAAGAAACATCTAGCGCCTCAAGACATTGAGGTGCCGTTGACCCAAGGAGCTTTACCGCACGTGCGTTACCCAGTCCGTTACACGCCGCTGTTCATTGCAATTGCCGCAACGATTGCCCCCGCCGTTCACGCCGACGAACCCGCGCCAGAAGGCTTTGTCGAAGGCTCGAGCCTCAACCTCAACGCCCGCAACTACTACATGAATCGCAACCGCCTGCAGAAGGCGGACGACAACATCGAGTGGGGCCAGGGCTTTCTCGGCATCTTCCAGTCGGGTTACACCGAAGGCACGGTCGGTTTCGGCATGGATGCCCACGCCATGCTCGGGCTGAAACTGGATGGCGGTGGCGGCACGGACGGCTCCAGCATCCTGCCGATCAGCGATGGCAACGGTAAAGCGCCGGGGTCGTTCTCGACAGCGGGCGGCACCTTGAAAATGCGTGCGTTCGACACTGAACTGAAGGCCGGAGATCTATTCCTTACCAACCCGGTGATTGCCGGCGGTGACAGCCGCATGCTGCCGCAGACGTTTCGTGGCGTCAGCCTGACCAACCACAGCTTCGATGGCTGGTTGATTGAAGGCGGCCAGGCCAGTTTCACCAAGCCTTATAACCAGAGCGGCCACACGCGCATCGGTACTTCGTATGGCACCCTGGCCGATGGTGACGATAGCCGTCACCTGAACTGGGCCGGCGTGTCCTGGAGCGGCGTTGAAGGCCTGACCAGCAGCCTCTATGCCTCGGAGCTGAAGGACATCTGGAACCAGTACTACTACGATCTGGATTACACCTGGCAAGTGAATGATCTGGTCAGCCTCAACCCTGGCCTGCACTTTTATCACACCCAAGACACCGGCGATGCGCTGCTCGGCGACATCGACAACAACACCTACAGCCTGCATTTCACCGTCGGCATCGGCAGCCACAGCGTCACTGCCGCGTATCAGCGGGTCAACGGCAATACGCCGTTCGACTACATCAGCCAGGGCGACAGCGTTTACCTCGACAACTCCCAGCAGTACTCGGACTTCAACGGCCCCAACGAGCGTTCGTGGAAGCTCAAGTACGCCTACGACTTTGCCGGTGTCGGCGTGCCGGGGCTGACGTCGGCGGTGTCCTACTCGCGCGGTACGGTTGACCTGACCAAAGTGGACCCGGACAGCCAGGGCTACTCCAACTGGTACAGCGCCGATGGACGCAACGCCAAGCACTGGGAACGCGACATCGACCTCAAGTACGTGGTGCAAAGTGGCCAGGCCAAAGATCTGGCAGTGCGCCTGCAATGGGCCACTAACCGTGGAGGTAACGGGTACGGCGCGATTGATTCAGACACAGATGAATACCGCGTAATCATCGACTACCCGATCAACGTCTTCTAAGATCGGCGCTACAGTAAAAAGGCCAGCCTGAAGGCTGGCCTTTTTGTGTCTGCAACTACGCTTATATGACTTCCCAACCGATAACCCCATCATGATCGCGAGCCGTACCCCACACGCTTCGGGCAAAACCGGACGCCCCGAACTGCTGCTGATTTGTGGCAGCTTGCTGACCGTGATCGCGATTATCTGCATCGTCACTTTTCTATTGATTCGTGAGCACGCCAACGCTCAGGAGTCGGCCACCCGCAGTGCCAAGACCATCGCTCAGTTGATCGATGCCGACGTGCTGCGCACCGTCGAGTTGTACGACATGACGCTGCAAGGCCTGATCGCCGCCTCGCAGCGTGATGACTTGCGCGACGTCACGCCGCAGATCCGCCATCTGGCGTTGTTCGACCGTTCAACCACCGCCCGCTACAAGGGCGACATTCTGTTGCTCGACAAGCATGGCGATGTGGTTGCCGATTCTTCGCGCGTCGAACCCAAACCCGGCAACTTCGCCGACCGCGATTACTTCCTTGCCCATGCGTTCAACCGCGACACTGGCATGTTTATCAGCCGCCCGTTCAAGACCCGTTGCGACTGCGATGAAGCCAATCAATGGCGCATCAGCTTCAGCCGACGCATTTCCTCTGAAACCGGGGAATTCGTCGGCGTGGCCGTGGCTTCGTTGAAGCTCGATTACTTCGACCAGTTGTTCAACAGCCTCGACATTGGCCACAACAGCACGCTGAACATCATCGACAACGACGGTGTATTGCTGGCGCAGAAGCCGTACCTGCAAAGCGACTCCATCGGCAAAAGCTTCGGCAATCGGCCCAATGTGGTGCGGATCCTGCGCGACCCAACCGGCAATGGCAGTTTCAACAGCGTTTCGAGCATCGATTTCCAACAGCGGCTCTATACCTATTCGCGAGTCGGCAATTTGCCGTTGACGGTGATCGTCGCACTGTCCGGCGATGAAGTGTTCGGCACTTGGCGGCGCACGGCGTTACTGATCAGCGGCGCCACCGGCATACTGTGCCTCGGTCTGCTGTGGCTGACGTGGCTGCTGGCCCGGGAACTGCGCTTGCGCCACAGGGCCGAGCGCGAGCTGGCGCAACTGGCGGCCACCGATGCGCTGACCGGGGTAGCCAACCGGCGGATGCTCGATCAGGCGCTGCGCCACGAGTGGTTCCGCGCCCAACGTTCGGGCAAGCCGCTGTCGGTGATGATGATCGATGCCGACCACTTCAAGGCTTTCAATGACCTCCATGGGCATCAGGCTGGCGATCAGGCGTTGCGCGAGCTGGCCAAGGTAATCACAGCGAGTGTGCGACGACCGGCGGATCTGGTGGCGCGCTATGGCGGCGAAGAGTTTTCGGTGATTCTGGCCGAGACCGACAGCGCGGGCGCGCAGCAGATTGCCGAGCATATTCGTCAGGCGGTGGAGCAATTGCCGTGGCGCAACGGAGCGCAGGTGCCGATGACGGTGAGTATCGGTATTTGTGTCTGGACAGCGGCCAGTGAGATGACGCTGGAGCAGTTGTTGTTTGCGGCGGACAAGGCGTTGTATCAGGCCAAGGAAGGTGGCCGCAATCGGGTGGTAGTTGCTTCCTGAAGGTTCTGCGGCGAAGGCGCCAAGTCAGCAATACAAAAACAACAGGCATAAAAAAAGGCCATCCGAGGATGGCCTTCAAAAAACTAGAGAGGTTTTTTACTTACACGGCCGCAACAGGGCGCATGTAAGAGATTGGTGCGGTGCTGGCGTCTTCGAACGTCACCACTTCCCAAGCGTCTGTCTGCTCAATCAACTTGCGCAGCAGCTGGTTGTTCAGTGCATGACCGGACTTGAAGCCTTTGAACTCACCAATCAGGCTATTGCCCAGCAGGTACAGATCGCCAATGGCATCGAGGATCTTGTGCTTCACGAATTCGTCTTCATAGCGAAGGCCGTCTTCGTTCAGTACACCATCGGCATCGACCACGATTGCGTTTTCAACGCTGCCGCCGAGTGCGAGGTTGTGCTTGCGCAGGTACTCGATGTCACTCATGAAACCGAAAGTACGGGCGCGGCTGACTTCTTTTACGAACGAAGTGCTGGAAAAATCCACGCTTGCACTTTGGGTGCGGTCCCGGAATACCGGGTGATCGAAATCGATCTCGAAGCTCACCTTGAACCCTTCGAAAGGGACGAAAGTGGCGCGCTTGTCGCCGTCTTCCACTGTCACTTCACGCAGGATGCGGATGAATTTCTTGGCGGCGTCCTGTTCTTCCAGGCCAGCCGATTGAATCAGGAATACGAAGGGTCCAGCGCTGCCATCCATGATCGGGACTTCGGACGCGGAGAGCTCGACGTAGGCGTTATCGATGCCCAGGCCAGCCATGGCCGAGAGCAAGTGCTCTACCGTGTCCACTTTGACGTCGCCGTTGATCAGCGTCGTCGACATAGTGGTTTCACCGACGTTTTCCGCGCGGGCAGGAATCTGCACCACAGGGTCGAGGTCAGCGCGACAAAACACAATGCCAGTGTCGACAGGCGCAGGCTTGAGGGTCAGATAGACCTTCTCACCGGAGTGCAGGCCTACACCTGTGGCACGGATAATATTTTTCAGTGTGCGTTGTTTAATCATGGCTTGGGCCGCTTCAGCGCAAATTGCGAACTGGTATCAACAAAGGCTGGCGATAATAGCAGACCGAGCCTTTGCTGAACACCAATCACCTTCATAGCCCTGATACATTCCATCAATCGGCCTGACGACGCAGGAATGCCGGGATGTCCAGGTAGTCCAGATCATCTTGCGGATTCATCTTCGCGGCAGCCGCAGCACCGGCCTGAGCCTGGTTGCGCATGACGGTCGGACGGTCCAGATCACGGTAGTTCACCGCCGGCGCTTCCTGACGGGACGGAGCCGGTTGTTGCACCTGAGAGGCAGCCATCGAAGTGTGAACGGTGTTGTCGATAACCTTCACAGGCTTCTCGATTTTCGCGCCCAGACCGGTGGCAACCACAGTCACGTGCAGTTCGTCGCGCATGTCCGGATCGATAACGGTACCGACCTTGACCATGGCGTGCTCGGAAGCGAAGGCTTCGATGATGCTACCCACGTCGGAGTACTCACCCAGGGACAGGTCAGGACCGGCGGTGATGTTCACCAGGATGCCGCGTGCGCCTTGCAGGTTCACGTCTTCCAGCAGCGGGTTACGAATGGCAGCTTCGGTGGCTTCACGTGCACGGTTCGGACCGCTGGCGCAGCCAGTGCCCATCATCGCCATGCCCATTTCGCTCATCACGGTACGTACGTCGGCGAAGTCGACGTTGATCATGCCCGGACGCTTGATGATGTCGGAGATACCGCGAACGGCACCGGCCAGTACATCGTCAGCCTTGGCGAAAGCCGACAAGAGGCTGGCGTCTTTACCGAGGATGGTCAGCAGCTTCTCGTTAGGAATGGTGATCAACGAGTCGACGCTTTCGGACAGCATGCGGATGCCTTCGTCGGCGATCTGCATACGCTTGCGGCCTTCGAACGGGAACGGACGGGTCACGACCGCAACGGTCAGGATGCCCATTTCCTTGGCCACTTCGGCGATGATCGGTGCAGCACCGGTACCGGTACCGCCGCCCATGCCAGTGGTGATGAACACCATGTTGGTGCCCTGCAGGACTTCGGCAATGCGCTCACGGTCTTCGAGAGCGGCCTGACGACCTACTTCAGGGTTGGCGCCAGCGCCGAGACCTTTGGTCACGCCGGTGCCCAGTTGCAGGATGGTACGCGCGCCGATGTTTTTCAGCGCTTGAGCATCAGTGTTGGCGCAGATGAATTCGACGCCTTCGATGTTGCTCTTGACCATGTGATTGACAGCGTTGCCGCCGCCACCGCCAACACCGATAACTTTGATTACCGGGCTTGCGGGGATGTTGTCTACGAGTTCGAACATTTTCCCTCTCCTTACATTCTCTAGTTTTTTCGCCTACTGCGTTTTGTTGCGGTGTTGCGGTAAAGCTTTAGAAGTTGCCTTGAACCCACTTCTTCAATCGGTCCAGCAGCGGGGCCTGTGGCTCGTCGCTGCTGTAGCTGTCGCGGCTGCCGATGCCGGAGAACGAAACTCCGTCGGACTGCTTTTGCAGGCCGTACATCAACAAGCCAACGCCAGTGGAATAAATCGGGTTGCGCACCACGTCATCCAGGCCTTTCACGCCGTGCGGAACACCGAGGCGTACCGGCATGTGGAAGATTTCTTCGGCGAGTTCTGTGGCGCCTTCCATCTTCGACGTACCGCCGGTCAGGACGATGCCGGCCGGGATCAGGTCTTCGTAACCGCTGCGACGCAGTTCGGCCTGGATCAGGGTGAACAGTTCGTCATAACGCGGCTCGACCACTTCGGCCAGGGCCTGACGCGACAGTTCGCGCGGTGGACGATCGCCAACGCTCGGCACCTTGATGGTTTCGCCGGCACCGGCCAGTTTGGCCAGGGCGCAGGCGTAACGGATCTTGATCTCTTCGGCGTACTGGGTCGGAGTGCGCAACGCCATGGCGATGTCGTTGGTCACTTGATCACCGGCAATCGGGATCACCGCGGTGTGACGGATCGCGCCTTCGGTGAAGATCGCGATGTCGGTGGTGCCGCCGCCGATGTCGACCAGGCACACGCCCAGTTCTTTCTCGTCGTCGGTCAGGACCGAGTAGGCCGAGGCCAGTTGCTCAAGAATGATGTCGTCGATTTCCAGGCCACAGCGACGCACGCATTTTTCAATGTTCTGTGCAGCGTTGACGGCACAGGTGACGACGTGAACCTTGGCTTCCAGACGTACGCCGGACATGCCCAGAGGTTCGCGAACGCCTTCCTGGTTATCGATCACGTAATCCTGCGGCAGGGTGTGCAGCACGCGCTGGTCAGCCGGGATCGCCACTGCCTGGGCAGCGTCGAGAACACGCTCAAGGTCAGCCGAGCTGACTTCGCGATCACGAATCGCGACGATACCGTGGGAGTTCAGGCTGCGGATGTGATTGCCCGCCACGCCGACGAACGCCGAGTGAATGCGGCAGCCCGCCATCAGTTGGGCTTCTTCGATCGCGCGCTGGATCGATTGCACGGTGGACTCGATATTCACCACCACGCCTTTTTTCAGGCCGCGGGACGGATGTGTACCGATACCGACGATTTCCAGCGTGCCGTCGTCCGAGACCTCGCCTACCAGCGCCACCACCTTGGAGGTGCCGATATCCAGACCGACGATCATTTTGCCGCTTTGCACGTTTGCCATGGGTCCTGCCTCTTCTTAATTCTTTGCGACAGCGGGTTGGGCTGTCGTCGGCGCTACTGGTTCCCGCCAGCCAACAGCGAGGCCGTTGGCGTAGCGCAGATCGATGCGCGCAATGTTCGTAATCTGTTCTTTGAGCGTCTTGTCATAGATGGCGATGAAGCGGCGCATCTTTTCCACCAGGTTGCCGCGTCCCAGCAGCAACTCGATGCCGGGGCCGGAACTGCCGGCACCGGTGGTCAGGAACCAGCTCCCGCGTTCACGCAATTCCAGGCGTGCAATCGAGAAGCCCAACGGGCGCAGCATCTGGCTCAGCACCTGGTACTGCTGCATCACTTGCTGCTGGGCCCGTTGGGGGCCGAACAGCTGTGGCAGGTGTTCGTAGTTCGCCAGTTCCCTGGGCGTAAACGCCTGGCCCTGGTTGTTCAGCAAAGACTCGTCACCCCAACGCGCCACCGGCAGTTGCTCTTCGAGGCGAATCACCACTTGATCCGGCCAGACCCGACGCACTTCGGCGTGGGCGATCCAGGGCATTTGCTCAAGTTCCTTGCGCATGCTCGCCAGATCGATGGTGAAGAAGCTCGCCGCCACAAAAGGCGCGATTCGCTGCTGCACCGCTTGCTGACTGATGTAGCTCAGGTCGCCCTGCACGGCGATCTTGGTGATCGGCCGGTCGGCGTAAGGCAGCAAACGCTGCGCGCCTTCGTAAGTACCGAACCCGAGCGCGACCAGCAGCACCGGCCAGAACAGGCTTTTCAGAAAACCGAAGTTGGCTTTCGGCAGGCGCGCGGACATCGGCTCTTTGGCCACCATTCGGCTGGCACCCCGCGGCACCGGCTTGCGGCCGGGTGCGGGTGGCTGATGTCTGAGCTGAGCGCCTTGCATCGTCTTAACCTCTAGCGTCTTCAACACTGGCGGCCAGAATGGCCAGAACCAGTTGCTGGAAATCCAGACCGGCGGCACGGGCCGCCATCGGCACCAGACTGTGATCGGTCATGCCCGGTGCGGTGTTCACTTCCAGGAACCAGAACTGCCCGTCGGCGTCCTGCATCACGTCCGCCCTGCCCCAACCGGCGATACCCAGCGCCTCACAGGCCTTGGCCGTGAGATCCATGAGTTCCTGTTCCTTGGCGGCATCCAGCCCGCACGGAATGCGGTACTGGGTATCGTTGGCGATGTACTTGGCGTCGTAGTCGTAGAACGTGTGCGGTGTACCCAGGGCGATTGGAGGCAACACCTGGTCACGCAGGGTGGCGATGGTGAACTCCGGACCTTGAATCCATTGCTCAACCAAGACTTGCGAATCGTAGGTACTGGCCGCTTTCCATGCGTCGATCAACTCGGACGCAGAACTCACTTTGGCCATCCCGATACTTGAACCTTCATGCGCCGGTTTGACGATCAAAGGGAAGCCCAGTTCCGTCGCTGCCGAAATACAATCGGCTTCGCTGCACAGCACGGCGTGACGCGGCGTCGGAATCCCCAGGCTGTGCCAGACCTGCTTGGTGCGCAGTTTGTCCATTGCCAGTGCCGAAGCGAGGATGCCGCTGCCGGTGTACGGGATGCCCGCGCATTCGAGCAGGCCCTGCATGGAGCCGTCTTCGCCGCCGCGACCGTGGAGAATGATGAAGGCGTGGTCGATTTTCTCGCTGAGCAGACGCTGCAGAAAGTCTGCGCCGACGTCGATGCCGAACGCGTCCACGCCAGCGCTTTGCAGCGCCTCGAGCACGGCGTTACCGGATTTCAACGAAACCTCACGCTCGGCACTCAGGCCACCGAAAAGCACGGCGACACGGCCGAAGTCTTTCGGCGCGATAGTGGAGAACAGATTGGCGTAGGCAGCAGTCATTTCAACTTCCCCTCGACTGGCGCGGCCACGGCGCCAGCGAACAATTCACTTTTCAACAGTTTCGGCGCGAGACCGCCGATATCACCGGCGCCCTGGCACAGCAGGATGTCGCCGGCACGCAGCAGCGGCTTGACCAGCGGCGCCAGATCGACGCCACGCTCGATGTAGATCGGGTCGAGCTGACCGCGCTGACGGATGCTGTTGCACAGCTTGCGGCTGTCGGCGCCCGGGATCGGTTCTTCGCCGGCCGGGTAGACTTCCATCAGCAGCAGCACGTTGGCGTCGGCCAGTACATTGACGAAGTCGTCGTACAGGTCGCGAGTGCGGCTGTAACGGTGCGGCTGGTAAACCATCACCAGACGGCGCTCCGGCCAGCCACCGCGCACGGCTTTGATCACGGCGGCGACTTCGGTCGGGTGGTGACCGTAGTCGTCGACCAGCATCACGTGGCCGCCGTCCACCGGCAGTTCGCCGTAGACCTGGAAGCGTCGACCGACACCCTGGAACCCGGACAGGCCCTGAACGATGGCTTCATCACTGACGCCTTCGTCGGTGGCGATGCAGATGGTCGCCAGAGAGTTGAGCACGTTATGGTTGCCGGGCATGTTCACCGACACTTCCAGCGGCTCGCGATCAGGACGCAGTACAGTGAAGAACGTCTGCATGCCTTGCTGGCGCACGTTGATTGCGCGCACGTCGGCGTCTTCGCTGAAGCCGTAAGTCACGGTCGGACGTTTGACCAGCGGCAGGATTTCGCGCACCACTGGATCGTCCAGGCACATCACGGCCAAACCGTAGAACGGCAGGTTGTGCAGGAACTCGACGAAGGTTTTCTTCAGTTTGTTGAAGTCACCGTCGTAGGTCGCCATGTGGTCGGCGTCGATGTTGGTGACCACGGCCACCAGAGGTTGCAAATGCAGGAAGCTCGCGTCGCTTTCGTCGGCTTCGGCGATCAGGTAACGGCTGGTGCCGAGCTGGGCATTGGTGCCCGCGGCATTCAGACGACCACCGATGACGAACGTCGGATCGAGGCCACCGGCAGCGAACACCGAAGCGATCAGGCTGGTAGTGGTGGTTTTGCCGTGGGTACCGGCGACGGCGATGCCGTGGCGATAACGCATCAGCTCGGCCAGCATTTCGGCACGCGGCACCACCGGGATGCGGCGCTCCAGCGCGGTCGCGACTTCCGGGTTGGACGTGTTGACGGCGCTCGACACCACCAACACATCGGCAGCAGCGGCGTTCTCGGCGCGGTGGCCGATATAGATTTTCGCGCCGAACGATTCCAGACGCTCGGTCACCGGCGATGCTTTCAGGTCGGAACCGGACACTTCATAGCCCAGGTTCAACAACACTTCGGCAATGCCGCACATGCCCACGCCGCCGATGCCGACGAAGTGGATGCGACGGATGCGGCGCATTTCCGGTTGCGGCATGGCTTTCTGATTCTCAACCATGGGCCACCTCCAGACAGGTATCGACCACGCTACGGGTGGCATCGGGTTTCGCCAGACGGCGGGCCGCTTGGGCCATTTCTTCGAGTCGTTGCGGTTGCATCAAGACCTCTGTCAGGCGCGCGGCAAGGTCCGCGGCACCAGTCGTTCTTTGCGGCATCAGGAAGGCAGCGCCTTCACGGGCCAAATAATCGGCGTTGCGGGTCTGGTGATCGTCGATCGCGTGGGGCAAAGGCACCAGCATCGAGGGCAGACCGGCGGCAGCCAGCTCACTGATGGTCAACGCGCCTGCGCGGCACACCACCAGGTCAGCCCAGCCATAGGCCTGGGCCATGTCTTTGATGAACGGCTGCACCTGCGCGTCCACGCCGGCGGCGCGGTAGCGCTCTGCAGTCACTTCATCGTGGTTTTTGCCGGCCTGATGAAACACCTCTGGACGCAAATCGGCAGCGACTTGGGCCAGGGCTTCAGGCAGCAACTTGTTCAACGGTTCTGCGCCCAGGCTTCCGCCAAGGATCAGCAAACGCGCTTTGCGACCGGCCAGAGCAGGTCGCGATGTGTCGAGGAACAGCTCGCTGCGCACCGGGTTTCCGGTGGTACGGCGGCTGTCCGACAGAGTAAAGGTGTCGGGGAATGCTTCACACACCCGGGCGGCGAACGGCACCAGCAACCGATTGGCGGTGCCGGCGACAGCGTTCTGCTCGTGAACAATCACCGGCACACCGGCCAGTTTCGCGGCGAGGCCACCGGGGCCAGTCACATAACCACCGAAGCCAACCACACACACCGGACGCAGCCGACGAATGATCGCACGCGCCTGCCACACCGATTTGAGCAGCATGAACGGCGCCTTGAGCAGCGACAGCTTGCCCTTGCCGCGCAACCCGCTGGCGTTGATGCGATGCAGTTCCAGCCCAGCGGCCGGGACCAGTTCGTTCTCGATCCCGCGTGGCGTGCCGAGCCAGTGCACGGTGTAGCCGCGCGCCTGAAACTCGCGGGCACAGGCCAGCGCCGGGAACACGTGGCCGCCGGTTCCGCCGGCCATGATCAATACGTTAGCGCCCATGATTCGGCTCCTCGGCGAAGTCGCTCTCATGGAATTCCATCTCTTCGCTGCCCAGGTGGGTTCGACTCTCCCACTCGATCCTCAGCAACAAGCCGAGACAGGCACAGCAAATCACCAACGAACTGCCGCCGTAACTGAGGAACGGCAAGGTCAGACCTTTGGTTGGCAGCAGGCCGACGTTCACACCGATGTTGATCAGGAACTGACCGATCCACAGGAACGACAAGCCGTAAGCCACATAAGCGGCAAAAAACTGTTTGGCTTTCTCGGCCCACAAGCCGATGTACATGCCGCGAATACACACGAACACGAACAGCGCCACGGTGCACAGCGAACCGACTGCGCCGAGCTCTTCGGCCAGCACCGAGAACACGAAGTCGGTGTGTGCTTCCGGCAGGTAGAACTGCTTCTGCACGCTGTTGCCCAGACCCACGCCCAGCCACTCACCGCGACCGAACGCGATCAAGGCTTGCGACAACTGGTAACCGGCACCGAACTGGTCGGCCCACGGGTCGGCGAAGTTGGTCAGACGCGCCATCCGGTACGGCTGCATTTGAATCAGCAAGACCACGGCCCCGACCGCCAGCACCACCATCAGCGAGAAGCGGAACAAGCCGACCCCGCCGAGGAACAGCATCGCTGCCGCAGCGCCCATCATGACGACGGTGGCACCGAAGTCCGGCTCCATCAGCAACAGGCCGGCCATCGGCAGCAGCACGATGAATGGCTTGAAGAAGCCCATCCAGCTTTCGCGCACTTCTTTCTGGCGCCGCACCAGGTAACCGGCGAGGTAGATCACCACGAACACTTTGGCGATTTCGGATGGCTGAACGTTGAAGAAGCTGAAACCGATCCAGCGCATCGAACCGTTCACCTCTCGGCCAATGCCCGGGATGATCACCATCACCAGCAAGCCAAAGGCACCCAGCAGCATCAACCAGCCGAGGCGCTGCCAGGTGGCGATCGGAATCATCATGGTGACGATGCACGCGCCCAGCCCCAGCACCACATAAATAAGGTGACGGATCATGTAATACAGCGGACTGCCCGACTGCGCTGCCGCGACTTCGGTCGATGCCGAGGCGATCATGATCAGGCCCAGCCCCAACAACGCCAGGCAACCGGCAAGCATCGGGAAGTCGAGGTCGATCCCGCGCCCGGTGATGATCGGCGACGGATACGGCTTGATGATGTTGAGCAGGCTCATGCCAGTTCCTCCACGGCGCGGACGAACTGGTGACCACGGTCTTCGTAATTCTTGAACATGTCGAAACTGGCGCAGGCCGGCGACAACAGCACCACATCGCCCGATTGCGCGGCGGCGCGACATTGCTCAACGGCTTCAACCAGCGAGGTGGCGCGAATCAGTGGCACGGCATCGCCGATGGCGTCACCGATCTTGTCCGAGTCGCGGCCCATCAGGATCACGGCGCGGCAGTTGGCCGCCACCGGATCACGCAGATCATTGAACTCGGCGCCCTTGCCGTCACCGCCGGCGATCAGAATGACCTTGCCGTCGATGTCCGCACCCAAGCCTTCGATGGCCGCCAGTGCGGCACCAACGTTGGTGGCTTTGGAGTCGTTGTAATAAGCGACGCCGTCCAGATCACGCACCCACTGGCAGCGATGTTCGAGGCCGGCGAATGTGCGCAGGGCCGAAAGCATGGCGTCGAATGGCAGACCGACCGCATGGCCGAGCGCCAGCGCCGCCAAGGCGTTGGACTGGTTGTGGGCGCCACGAATTTTCAATTCGCGCACCGGCATCAGGTTCTGGAATTCGAAAGCCAGATACTTCTCGCCGTCTTCTTCACGAATACCGAATGCCTTGAAATCAGGTTTGCTCAGGCCGAAGGTCCAGCATGGCTGGCCCTCACCCATCAGCGGACGGGTCAGCGCGTCCTGACGGTTGACCACGAACTGCTTCGCGCCACGGAAGATCCGGTGCTTGGCCAAGTGATAAGCCGGCAGCCCGCTGTAGCGATCCATGTGGTCTTCGCTGATGTTCAGCACGGTCGCCACTTCGGCGTTGAGCTGGTCGGTGGTTTCCAGCTGGAAGCTCGACAGTTCCATCACGTACAGCTCGACATCGTCACTGAGCAGATCCAGCGCCGGCGTACCGAGGTTGCCGCCCACCGCCACGCGCTTGCCGGCCGCAGCCGCCATCTCGCCAACCAGCGTGGTGACGGTGCTTTTCGCGTTGGAACCGCTGATGGCCACGATCGGCGCCTGCGCGTTACGCGCGAACAGCTCGATGTCACCGGACAGTTTCACGCCACGGGCCGCGGCGGCTTGCAGGGCCGGGGTCGCCAGCGCCAGACCGGGGCTCACGTAGAGCTCGTCGGCACGGCACAGGAATTCGACGTCCAGCTCGCCACAACGCACTTCCACGTGCGGATAGTCACGCTTGAGCGTGGCCAGTTCCGGTGGATTTTCCCGCGTGTCAGCCACAGCAAACGACGTGCCTCGGTTCGCCAGGAAGCGAACCAGGGACATGCCGCTCTTGCCGAGGCCGACAACGATGCGGAAGTGGTCAGAAGCGATCAGAGACACTCGTTCTACCTCAGCTTCAGGGTGGCAAGGCCAACCAACACGAGAATCACGGTGATGATCCAGAAACGGACAATCACACGCGGCTCGGGCCAGCCCTTGAGTTCAAAGTGGTGGTGAATCGGTGCCATGCGGAACACGCGGCGACCGGTCAACTTAAAGGACGCAACCTGGATGACGACCGACAAGGTTTCCATCACGAACACGCCGCCCATGATGAACAGGACGATTTCCTGACGGACGATCACCGCGATGGTGCCCAGTGCAGCACCCAGCGCCAGTGCGCCGACGTCGCCCATGAATACTTGGGCCGGATAGGTGTTGAACCAGAGGAACCCCAGACCGGCACCGATCAATGCGCCGCAGAACACGATCAGTTCGCCCGCACCCGGCACATAAGGAATCAACAGGTATTCGGCGAATTTCACGTTACCCGACAGGTAGCAGAAAATGCCCAGGCCACCGCCGACCATCACGGTTGGCATGATCGCCAAACCGTCGAGGCCGTCGGTCAGGTTGACCGCATTGCTCGAACCGACGATCACAAAGTAGGTCAGCACGATGAAGCCCAGGCCCAGCGGAATGCTGTAGTCCTTGAGCATCGGCAGGATCAACGTGGTTTCTACCGGCGTGCTGGCGGTCATATAAAGGAAGATCGCCGCGCCGAGGCCAAACACCGACTGCCAGAAATACTTCCAGCGGCTCGGCAGGCCACGGGAGTTCTTCTCGATGACTTTGCGGTAATCGTCAACCCAACCGATGGCGCCGAACAACAAGGTCACCAGCAGTACGGTCCAGACATAACGGTTGCTCAGGTCAGCCCAGAGCAAGGTGCTGACGCCGATGGAAGACAGAATCAGTGCGCCGCCCATGGTCGGAGTACCCGACTTGGACAGGTGCGATTGCGGGCCGTCGTTACGAACGGATTGACCGATCTGACGGTTCTGCAAAGTGCGGATCATCCACGGGCCATAGCACAGCGACAAAACCAGCGCGGTCAGCACACCGAGAATCCCGCGCAGGGTCAGGTACTGAAAGACCGCGAAGCCTTTGTAGAACTGTTGCAGATACTCCGCTAGCAGCAGCAGCATTAATGTTTCTCCAGACTGGACCCGCACAGAGCCGCAACGATGTTTTCCATCGCTGCACTGCGCGAACCCTTGATCAAAATGGTGGTGTTTGTGTCCTGCTCGGCGTCGAGGGCCTGGATCAGTTCGGCTTGCGTGCCGAAGTGATGCGCCTGTTCACCGAAAGCGTTTACGGCGTGAACCATGTTCGGCCCAACGGCATAAAGCGCGGAAACCTTGCCCCGGGCGTATTCGCCCACGTCGCGGTGCCCCTGCTCCGCCCAATCGCCCAACTCGCCGATATCTCCGAGCACCAGGACGGTGCGGCCGGAAAAGCCGGCGAGTATATCAACGGCCGCGCACATTGAGGTGGGGTTTGCGTTGTAAGTGTCATCGATCACGCGCATGCCGTTTTTCGCCAGTTGCGCGACGGTGCGGCCCTTGACCGGTTGCACCGCGCCAAGCCCGGTGGCGATGCCGAACAGCGACACGCCCAACGCATGTGCGGCAGCAGCAGCGGCCATCGAATTGGCGACGTTATGGGTGCCGAGCAGATTCAGTTGAACGCGCTCCGAACCTTCAGGCGTGTGCAGATTGAACGCCGGGCAACCCCGGGCATCGGTGCTCAGGTCGCTGGCGTAGAAGTCAGCTTGCGAATTGCTCAGGGCGAAGGTCAGCACTTTGCGACCGGCAGCGCGGGTCTTCCAGATACCGAAGGCCTTGTCGTCGAGATTCAGCACGGCGATGCCATCAGCCGCCAGACCTTCGATGATTTCACCTTTGGCTTCGACGATTTTTTCCGGGCCGCCGAACTCACCGACGTGAGCGGTGCCGGCATTGTTGAGGATCGCCACATGCGGCTTGGTCAGCCCGACGGTGTAGGCGATTTCACCCAGACGCGAAGCGCCCAGTTCGATCACGGCCGAGGTGTGTTCCGCGGCCAGTTCGATCAGGGTCAGCGGTACGCCGAGGTCATTGTTCAGATTGCCACGGGTCGCCAGCACCGGGCCGCGCGTGCGAAGGATGCTTGCGAGCATTTCCTTGACCGTGGTCTTGCCACTGGAGCCGGTCACGGCAGCCACTGGCTGAGTGAAGGCGGCGCGGTTCAAGGCACCCAATTGGCCCAAGGCCTGACGGGTATCCTTGACCAACAGCTGCGGCAACGTGCTGTCGGCGACTTCACGCTCGACCAGCGCTGCTACGGCGCCTTTGGCGGCGACGTCGTTCAGATAATCGTGACCATCGAAACGCGGGCCGGTCAGGGCAATAAACAGTTGGCCAGGCTTGATCGCGCGGCTGTCGATGCTCACACCGTCGAAACTGGCATCGGCGCTGATCAGGCGTGCGTCGAGCGCGTTGGTCAATTCACTGAGTTTCAGGGCTTTAAGCATGGGCCACCTCCCAAGCGGTCAAGGCGTGATCGGCCTCGACCAGATCAGAGAAGGCATGGCGCTCGCCGTTGATTTCCTGATAGTCCTCGTGACCTTTGCCAGCCAGCACAATCACGTCATCGGCCGAAGCAGCGGCAATCAATTGCGCGATGGCCTGACCACGGCCAGCCACGAACGTGACTTTATCCACAGCAGTAAAACCGGCACGGATGTCATCGAAAATCACTGCCGGGTCTTCGGTGCGCGGATTGTCATCGGTGACCAGCACTTGATCGGCCAGACGCTCGACCACTTCGGCCATCAACGGACGCTTGCCACGATCACGATCACCGCCACAGCCGAACAGGCACAGCAACTGACCTTTGACGTGCGGACGCAATGCCGTGAGAACTTTTTCCAGCGCATCCGGGGTGTGGGCGTAATCAACCACCACCAGCGGCTGAGTGCCGCCGCCAAGACGCTGCATGCGTCCGGCCGGGCCTTCGAGCTTCGGCAACACTTTGAGAATTTCGTCGAGTGCGTAATCCAGGCCGAGCAAAGCACCGACCGCAGCCAGTACGTTGCTCAGGTTGAAACGACCGAGCAAGGTGCTGCGCAGATGATGTTCGCCCTGCGGCGTCACCAGCGTGGCGCGTACGCCGTGGTCGTCGAACTGCGCTTCGCGACAGAACAGATAAGCGCTGCTGTCGAGCAGGCTATAGGTGATCAAGCGCGACTCACGTTTTTCAGCAGTCAGTTGCCGGCCGAAATCGTCGTCGAGGTTGACCACGCGGCACTTCAGATCATTCCAGGCAAACAGCCGGGCCTTGGCCTCGGCGTAAGCCTCCATGGTGCCGTGATAATCGAGGTGATCGCGGGACAGGTTGGTCATCACTGCCACGTCGAACGCCAGCGCAGTCACCCGGCCTTGATCCAGACCATGGGACGAGACTTCCATGGCCACGGCTTTCGCGCCGGCCTTTTTCAGGTCGCCCAAAGTCGCTTGCACGGCAATCGGGTTCGGCGTGGTGTGCAGACCGCTTTCCAATGCGCCATAGAAGCCGGAACCGAGGGTGCCGACAATGCCGCAATGCTGGCCGAGCAGATCCAATGCCTGCGCGACCAGTTGGGTCACGCTGGTTTTACCGTTGGTGCCGGTGACGCCGATCAAGTTCAGATGACGGCTTGGTTCGCCGTAAAAACGCCCGGCGATATCTGACAACTGCGCCGCGAGCCCCTTGACCGGAATCAACGGGACGTCAGTGATAGGCAGGACGGTGGCGCCCTCCACTTCATAGGCCACAGCGGCAGCGCCGCGCGCCAGTGCATCGGCAATGTGCGCACGGCCATCGAATTTGCCGCCCGGCACCGCGAGGAACAAATCACCCGCGCGCACGTTACGGCTGTCCAGCGCCAATTCACGGATCAACAGATCGTGGCCGGCGTGGGGGAATATTTTGTTCAGACTTAATGACATCAGCCGCGCCCTCCATTGGCTTTCAGCGGAATAACCGGGGTGGCGTTGGCCTGTTGCGTGGTCGGCAGGTTGTCCGGAGTCACGTTCATCAGACGCAGGGTGCCGGACATCACACGGCTGAAAACCGGCGCCGATACCAGGCCACCGAAGTAACCGGCCTTGGACGGTTCATCGATCACTACAACAATGGCGTAACGCGGATCGCTCATCGGGCCGAAACCGGCGAACAGCGAACGGTAAGAGTTTTCGGCGTAGCCCTTGGTGCCGACCGAGGTCTTGCGCGCAGTACCCGACTTGCCGGCCACGTGATACGCCGGCACCTGCGCACGGAATACGCCGCGTGGGGCTTCAATCACTTGGGTCAACATGCCCTGCATGGTTTTCGCGACAGCTTCAGGGAGCACCTGAGTGGTCTGCGGCGGCTTGTCGGTTTTGATCAGAGTGAGCGGCGCGAGGCGACCGTTGTTCGCCAGTGCCGAGAACGCGTGAACCAGCTGAATCGCGGTCACGGAAATACCGTAGCCGTAAGACAGCGTCGCGGTTTCAGCCTTGCGCCAATCGCGGTAATTCGGCAGGTTGCCGACACGTTCGCCCGGGAAGCCGAGGCCGGTGTCCTGGCCCAGACCGACTTTCTGCGCGAGACGGTAAATGGTTTCACCGCCAATATCGAACGCGACCTTACTCATGCCGACGTTACTGGAATTGATCAGGATGCCGGTCATGTCCAGCACCGGGCCTTCGCTCTTGGAAACGTCCTTGATCGTGTACTTGCCGATCTGCAGAGTGCCCGGATACACCTCGACGGTGTCGGTCGGTTTCCAGCGGCCGGACTCGATGGCAGCACTCATCGAGATGGCTTTCATGGTCGAACCCGGTTCGAACACGTCGATCATCGCGCGGTTACGCATCATTGCCGGCTGCAGGTTGCGGCGGTTGTTCGGGTTGTAGGTCGGCTGGTTGACCATGGCCAGAATTTCGCCGGTCTTCACGTCCATGATCACCAGGCTGCCGGCCTTGGCGCCGTTCTCGATGATCGCGTTACGCAGTTCGCGGTTGGCCAGATATTGCAGACGCAGGTCAATGGACAACGCCAAGGGCTTTCCGGCCTTGGCGTTTTTGGTGACCTGGACATCCTTGATCAGCCGTCCGCGCCGATCCTTGATGACCTGCCGCTTGCCGGGTACACCGGCGAGCCATTCGTCATAAGCCAGTTCGACACCTTCGCGACCGTGATCATCGATGTCGGTAAAGCCGACCATGTGCGCCGTGACTTCACCGGCCGGATAGAACCGGCGGAACTCTTCGATGCCGTAGACGCCCGGCACTTTAAGGTCGAGCACAGACTGGCCCTGCTCGGGGGTCAACCCGCGCACCAGATAAATGAATTCTTTGTTGGCTTGCGCTTCGAGGCGCTCGGTCAGGGCTTTCGGGTCCTGACCCAACGCGGCGGCCAGTGCCGGCCACTTCTCTTTGGCGGTCTGCATTTCCTTGGCATTGGCCCACAGCGTGGTCACCGGGGTACTCACGGCCAACGGCTCGCCGTTACGGTCGGTGATCAGACCACGGTGAGCAGGAATCGGGATGTGACGAAGACTGCGCGCGTCGCCCTGGCCTTTGAGGAAGTCACGGTCAACCACTTGCAGGTCGATGATGCGCCAGCAGATCGCCGCAACCATCACGCCGAGCAACGCCACCATCAGACGGAAGCGCCAAGGGAAGAGTGCGCCTTCGAGTTTCATCATGGCGCCACCATCTTCACGTCAGCCGCGCCCGGGATGTGCATCTTCAATTGTTCGGTGGCCAGCACTTCGATCCGGCTGTGCGCGGTCCAGGTGCTTTGCTCAAGAATCAGCCGGCCCCACTCGGCCTGCGCCTTGTCGCGCACGCTGAGTTCGTTGTAAAGGTTGTTGAGCAACTGGCGGTTCCAGTGCGCGCTGTAAGACACGCCGATGGCCGACACGAGCACGCCGACAAACAGCAGCAGCATGAAAAAGCTGCCGCCGGGCAGTGGCTTGGCGAAAAGCTTGCTCACCGCAACTTCTCCGCGACGCGCATGACGGCGCTACGGGAACGTGGGTTGGCTTTGAGTTCGGCGTCGGAGGCCGTCTGCGCTTTGCCATGGACTTTGATTTTCGGTTCGAACGCTACGTGGCGAACCGGCAGGTTGCGCGGCAGGTTGTCGGCTTCGCCTTTCACCAGCTTGCGCATGAACAGTTTGACGATGCGGTCTTCCAGCGAGTGGAAGCTGATCACGACCAGGCGGCCGCCGACTTCCAGGGCGTCCAGCGCGGCTTCGAGGCCGGCTTCCAGATCGCCCAGCTCGTTGTTGACGTGAATACGCAAACCCTGGAACGCACGGGTAGCCGGGTTCTTGCCCTTTTCCCACGCCGGGTTGGCAACCTTGAGTACTTCGGCCAGATCGGCGGTGCGCTCGAAGGGCTTGATATCGCGACGCTCGGCGACGGCGCGAGCCATGCGACCGGAGAAACGCTCTTCGCCGTATTCCTTGAACACACGGGCGATTTCCTCAGCCGGCGCGTTGTTAACGAACTCGGCAGCGCTGATGCCACGGGACGGATCCATGCGCATGTCGAGCGGGCCGTCGTTGAGGAAACTGAAGCCGCGTTCAGCGTCGTCGAGCTGCGGCGAAGACACGCCCAGGTCGAGCAGGATGCCGCTGACCTTGCCGGCCAGACCACGTTCGGCGACGACCGAACCGAGCTCGGCAAAGCTGCGCTGCACAACGACAAAGCGGCCGTCTTCGGCCGCTAGCGTTTGCCCGGTGGCAATCGCTTGTGGATCCTTGTCGAATCCGATGAGTCGCCCGTCAGTCCCGAGCTGGCTGAGGATCAACCGACTGTGCCCGCCGCGCCCGAACGTACCGTCCAGATAGCAGCCATCAGGACGTACGGCGAGAGCCTCGACGGCTTCGTCAAGCAGTACGGTGATGTGGTTAAAGCCGCTATCAATAGTCACAGGATCAAATCACGCAGTTCATCAGGCATCGCGCCCGGTTGTTGAATGGCAGCAAGGTCAGCGGCAGATACCGCGTTCCATGCATCCTCGTCCCACAATTGGAACTTGTTCAGTTGGCCCACCAGCATCGCTTTCTTATCAAGCTTGGCGTATTCGCGCAGACGCGGTGGAACCAGAAAACGACCACTGCCATCGAGTTCGAGGTCGACGGCATTACCAATCAGTAAACGTTGCAGGCGACGGTTCTCTTCGCGAAGCGAAGGGAGTGCGCGCAACTTGGTTTCAATAATTTCCCACTCGTCGAGCGGATAGACACACAGACACGGATCAACGGCATCAATGGTGACGATCAATTGGCCGGAACTGCGCGAATCGAGCTCGTCACGGTACCGGCTCGGCATAGCGAGACGGCCCTTTGCATCGAGACTGATAGCGTTAGCTCCGCGAAACACGTCTGCGTTTCTCCAATTTTTATCGTTTTGAGCTCAAAAAACCCACTTCATGCCACTTTCCGCCACTTGCGCACACTATAGGAATGCGCCCACCACACCGTCAAGGCGCGGATTAAAGGAAAACCCTTACAGAACGGAGATTTAGGAGCATAAAAGGAGGCACAACGAGAATCTGGCGGAGACTTTTGACCCATAACTTGATGCAGCACTGAAAGCTGCGCTCGAAAGTTAAAGTAATTTGTTAAGAGTAAGATTTTTTCGGTATTACGAAGGCGCTTCTGCTGTTGATTGAAGCAGGGTGGGAAATGGCTATTACTGCATTTGCCGCTGCCGAACTTTCAGTGCGGGCCTGCTGATAATACACAGCCCCGATAACACTGATTCAAGCAGGGAAAGAAAAAGGTGGAGAGTCGATCTGTAAGCCGGGTTCTGTCTTGAACAGTCATTCGTCTACGATGGCCATCACTGGACATCTTTAGCAACCTACCCGGTCCCAGCGCGGGCCACGCCTTGGGACCCTATTTGGTCTTGCTCCAAGTGGGGTTTACCTAGCCACGAACTGTTGCCAGACGTGCGGTGCGCTCTTACCGCACCTTTTCACCCTTACCGTCGCCGAAGCGCTTAGGCGGTTATTTTCTGTGGCACTTTCCGTAGGCTCACGCCTCCCAGGCATTACCTGGCACTTCGCCCTATGGAGCCCGGACTTTCCTCCCCCCCCTAATTTTCATAGAGGGCAGCGACTGTCCGATCGACTCTCCGCCGCGAAGGTTAACGGCAGAGCGGCCGAAGAACAAGCGCTAAAAGCCCCAAGACCGCTATGGGCGACGGCTTACACGTCTTTCTGTTTGTCCAGCGCGACCTGATACAGCACGTTTTTGCGCTCACCGGTGATCTGCGCTGCCAACGCAGCGGCACGCTTGAGCGGCATCTCTTCGAGCAACAGATTGAGGACGCGCATCGACTCGCTGCTGACGGCGTCTTCAGACTCCGGCGCTGTCCAGCCTGCAACCAACACCACGCACTCGCCGCGCTGCTGATTGCTGTCGGACTCGACGAACGCGCGCAATTCAGCCAGGGGCAGTCCTTTGAGGGTTTCGAAGGTTTTGGTTATCTCACGAGCCAGCAATGCCTGGCGCTCGCCACCGAACACCGCCTCCATATCCTGCAGACATTCAAGAATGCGATGCGGGGCCTCGTAGAAAATCAGCGTGCGCGGCTCTTCCTTAACCGCTTCCAGGCGCGCCTTGCGCCCAACCGACTTGGCCGGCAGAAAACCTTCGAAGATGAATCGGTCGGATGGCAGGCCAGCCGCCGACAATGCCGCGATCAAGGCGCAAGCGCCGGGCACCGGCACCACATTGATTCCCGCAGCACGGGCCTGACGCACCAGGTGATAGCCCGGATCGGAAATCAGCGGCGTGCCGGCATCGGAAATCAGCGCAACGTTGTCGCCCGCCAGCAAACGAGTAATAAAGCGGCTACCTTCATCTCGTTCGTTATGTTCGTGGCAAGCGGCCAACGGCGTGGAGATACCGAAGTGCTGCATCAGTCGCTGCGAGTGACGCGTGTCCTCGGCAGCAATCAATGCCACTTCGCGGAGAATTTTCAGTGCCCGGGCGCTGATGTCGTCCAGGTTGCCGATGGGCGTCGCCACCACATAAAGCGAGCCAGCAGCGGAATTCAAAGGACCTGGAGCAGTCAAAGCGCACACCTCATGATCGGTAAAAGCCGGCATTGTAACGCGTCACGAGGCTTGCGATGCGCTCTGCCCGCACACGGTTTTGCGCGCAGATGTGCGGCTCCGCAACATTTACTCCAGCTAAATTGACTGTTTCACGCCACTAACATCGCGCCCCGGCCAGTGCTTGGGTACAATTCCACGCTAATTTGATCGAGTATCAGGAACACTTACATGATCGCTTGCCTGCGGCTGTTCACTGCCCTCTGCCTCGCTGCCCTTTTGGCGGCCTGCGCCAGCTCCCCTTCCTCCAGCCTTGGCGAACTTCCACGGACTCCGGATGCCAGCATCGAGCAACTGCTCGAACAGGCCACCCAGGCTAAAACCCCGGAAAAAGCCGCCCTGCTGCGCCTGAGCGCAGCGGATCTGGCTTATCGTCAGGGCAATGCCGGACAGTCCGCGCAAATCCTGCAACAAGTGCCCGTTGAACAGCTAAAGCCGGGGCAGCAGATTTTTGCTAACACGTTGGCCGCCGAACTGGCCATGACCCGCAATCAGCCGAAAGCCGCGCTGACCGCACTGAGCCACCCGAGCCTGCAAAAGCTGGGTGAGATGCCGGAAGAGCAGCAGGTGCGCACCGGCACCGTTCATGCCCGCGCCCTCGAAGCCGATGGCCAGACATTGGCCGCCGCCCGCGAGCGCATCTTCATTGCGCCGATGCTGCAAGGCGAAGCCGCGAGCAAGAACCACGAAGCAATCTGGACACTGATTGCTTCGCTGCCGACCGACCAATTGCAACCAAACAACACCGATGACCTCGGTGGCTGGATGGCTCTGGCGCAGGCGGTTAAAACCGCTGGCACCCTGGAGCAGCAGGAGGCCGCTATCGACACCTGGCGCGCACAGAATCCAAAGCACCCAGCAGCGATCAACCTGCCACTGCCGCTGACCAAGCTCAAGGAACTGGCCAGCCAGCCCCTGAGCAAAATCGCCCTGCTGCTGCCGCAAGACGGCCAACTGGCATCGGTCGGCAAAGCATTGCGTGAAGGTTTCATGGCCGCGCACTACCAGGCTCAACAGGCCGGGCAGAAGCCGCCAGCCATCGAGTTCTACGACAGCTCGAAACTGACCTCGATGGACGAGTTCTACCGCAAGGCTCAGGCAGACGGCGTGCAATTGGTCGTTGGCCCGCTGGAAAAACCACTGGTCAAACAACTGAGCACCCGCCCGCAACTACCAATCACCACCCTGGCGCTGAACTACAGCGAAGGCGATCAAGGCCCGGCGCAACTGTTCCAGTTTGGTCTGGCCGCTGAAGACGAAGCCCGCGAAGTCTCCCGTCGCGCCCGCGCCGACGGCCTGCACCGCGCCGCAATCATGGTGCCCAAAGGCGAATGGGGTGACCGCGTGCTGCGTGCGTTCAGCCAGGACTGGCAAGCCAATGGCGGCAGCATCGTTGCCACAGAGCGTGTTGATCAGCCGGTGCAACTCGCCCAGCAGATCGCCGACATGTTCCAGCTGCGCCAGAGCGAAGCCCGCGCCAAGAGCCTGCAGAATGCGGCTGGCACCAACGTCGCCGCACAGCCTTCGCGTCGTCAGGACATTGAGTTCATCTTCCTTGCTGCCACTCCACAGCAAGCGCAGCAGATCAAGCCGACCCTGAACTTCCAGTACGCTGGTGATGTTCCGGTTTACGCGACCTCCCACGTGTACAGCGCCAGCGGCGATGTGAACCAGTACAACGACATGAACGGCATTCGCTTCTGCGAAACCCCATGGCTACTGGAAGCCAACGATCCGCTGCGCCAGCAAGTCACCGCACAGTGGCCACAAGCCGCCGGAAGCCTCGGCCGCCTGTATGCCATGGGCGTCGACGCCTATCGTCTGGCACCGCGTTTGGGCCAACTCAAAGCCCTGCCGGACAGCCGCATCGAAGGGCAGTCGGGCAGCCTCGGCATGACTCAGACTCAGCGTGTTGTGCGTCAGTTGCCTTGGGCGCAGTTTGTCAGCGGTCAGATTCAACGTCTGCCGGACACCGCGCGCTAATGCCCGACAGGTCACGCTCGCAAAGCGGTAAAGATGCCGAGCGCCATGCGCTCGAGCATCTGCAGAAACAGGGGCTGCGACTGTTGGCGCAGAACTGGTTATGCAAACGCGGCGAGCTTGATCTGGTCATGCTTGATGGCGATACAGTAGTATTCGTTGAAGTTCGCTACAGAAAAAACACTCAATGGGGTGGCGCGCTCGCTAGCATCGATGGGCGCAAGCAGCAGAAACTGATTTTCGCTGCGCAGTATTTTCTTCAGCGCGAGACGCGCTGGGCCAATTCCCCCTGCCGCTTCGACGTGGTGGCCATCGACAGCCATCCGAGTCAGCTGAACTGGTTGCAGAATGCTTTCGACAGTTGATCTGCATCCAACCCGGACTTTTTCATCCGACACATTTTGCTCTTTGCTTTGCGGGCTGCACATTTACGTGCCGGACAGCCGCGCTACTTAAGGTCACACAGATGGACATGCAATCCCGAATTCGCCAGCTTTTCCAGGCCAGTATCGACACCAAGCAACAGGCGATGGACGTACTTGCACCGCACATCGAGCAAGCCAGCCAGATCATGGTCAACGCCCTGCTCAACGAAGGCAAAATGCTTTCGTGCGGCAACGGCGGCTCCGCCGGCGATGCGCAGCACTTTTCCTCGGAGTTACTCAACCGCTTCGAGCGCGAGCGCCCGAGCCTGCCAGCCATCGCCCTGACCACCGACACATCGACGATCACCTCGATCGCCAACGACTACAGCTACAACGAAGTGTTCTCCAAACAGATCCGTGCGCTCGGTCAGCCAGGCGATGTCTTGCTGGCTATTTCGACCAGCGGTAACTCGGCGAACATTATTCAAGCGATCCAGGCCGCACATGATCGCGAAATGATTGTCGTAGCTTTGACCGGACGCGATGGCGGCGGCATGGCGTCGCTGCTGTTGCCCGAGGACGTCGAGATTCGCGTACCGGCCAACGTCACTGCACGTATTCAAGAAGTCCACTTGCTGGCGATCCATTGCCTCTGCGATCTGATCGACAGCCAACTGTTCGGGAGTGAAGAATGACCCCTAATCGCCTTGGCCTTCTGGCCTTGACCCTGTGCCTCGGCATCAGCGGCTGCACCTCGGTGGTGAACGCCAGCCGTGAAGCACCGATCGAAGACGACCGCGGCACCCGTACCTTCGGCAGCAAGATCGACGATTCGCTGATCGAAACCAAAGTAGGCGTGAACATCGCCAAGGCCGATCCGGCGCTGGACAACGACTCGCACATCGTCGCCACCAGCTTCAACGGCGTAGTGCTGCTGGCGGGTCAAACGCCGCGCGAAGGCCTCAAGGCCAAGGCCGAACAGGCCGCCGCCAATGTGCAGCGCGTGAAGAAGGTGCACAACGAACTGCAAGTACTGCAGCCCTCCTCCTTGCTGGCTCGCCAGAACGACGCGTGGCTGACCACCAAGATCAAGACACAGATGCTCACCGACGCCAGTATTCCGGGCTCGCGCATCAAGGTTGTGACCGAGAACGGCATCGTCTACCTGCTGGGCCTGCTGACCAAACAGGAAGCCACCCAGGCGACCAATCTGGTCCAGGGTGTTTCCGGCGTGCAGAAGATCGTGAAGCTGTTCGAATACATCGACTGATAGCTGAAACGCGCACACAAAAAAGGCGATCCATCCGGATCGCCTTTTTTATTACTTCACCACTTTCAAACTTGGCCGGCCGCTAGGGCGCGGTGGCTCGCTGTCCGGTGGCGGCAAGTCGTCATCCGGCTCGATGTCGTCTTCGTCATCCATCGGCGACTCGATATCGAACACCATGCCCTGCCCGTTCTCCCGGGCGTAGATGCCCAGGATTGCGCTGATCGGCACGTACAGACTGTGCGGGACACCACCGAAGCGACCTTCGAAGGTCACTACGTCGTTGTCCATGTGCAGATGCCGCACAGCGCTGGGCGAGATGTTCAGGACAATCTGCCCGTCACTGGCGAAACCCTGCGGCACCTGCACCGCTGGGTACTCGGAGTTGACCAGCATGTGCGGGGTGCAATCGTTATCCACAATCCACTCGTAGAGCGCGCGGACCAGATAAGGTCGACTGGAGTTCATAGCGGCTCCTTAAGCCTTAGCGCATATCGCGTTCGACACCAGACAGACTCGCCTGGAAAGCCTCACGCGCAAACTGGCGCTCCATATAATCAAGCAGCGGCTTGGCTGGCCGCGGCAGTTCAATACCCAGAATCGGCAAACGCCAGAGTATTGGCAATAGGCAGCAATCCACCAGACTTTGTTCCTCACTGAGGAAAAACGGCTTGTCGGCAAACAGCGGCGACACGCCAGTCAGGCTTTCTCGCAATTCCTTACGCGCCACGACACGCGCGGCCTCCTTGGACTTGGGATCAAGTATCAGATCCACCAGACCACACCAGTCACGCTGAATACGGTGAATCAGCAGACGACTGTTGGCACGCGCCACCGGATAAACCGGCATCAATGGCGGGTGCGGGTAACGCTCATCCAGATATTCCATCACCACGGTCGACTCCCACAACGCCAGGTCACGATCGACCAGCGTGGGCAGGCTTCCGTAAGGGTTCACCTCAATCAGTTTAGGCGGCTGGCGACCAGCTTCCACATAAATGATCTCGGCGCTGACACCCTTCTCTGCAAGTACGATACGCACCCGGTGGGAATAGTGGTCGGCGGGGTCGGAGTAACAGGCCAACCGATTGGTCACGCCCATGGCGATCCTCCTCGCTTGTTGAAATTATCGGAACCGGAAAAACGCGCGCGCCCAGAGGGCGCCTCCGGCAAAGCCTGGCTGACCAGGCGTTGCGCTATCGGAGACGCCCTTGGGCGCGCGCGATTAACAGCAATGCTTTGAAGCGTATCAGTGCACGTCTTTCCAGTATTCACGCTTGAGCAGATAGGCGAACACAAAGAAGAACGCCAGGTACAGCAAAACGTAAGTACCGATGCGCTGATGTTGCAGCTTAACCGGGTTAGCCGAGTAAGCCAGGAAGGTTACCAGATTCTTGACCTTCTCATCGAACTGCTCTTCGTTCAGAGCACCGGACTTCGGCACGATGGTCAACTGATCGCACGCTTCATGGGTCAAAGGCGTACCGGTCAGCGGATCATATTGCTTCTTGCCGTCCTCGACGATCTGCACCTGCTTGCAACCCACGACCTGACGACCCTGCAGGCCGACCAGCACGTTAGGCATGCCGACGTTCGGGAAGACCTTGTTGTTCACGCCCCAAGGACGTGCAGGATCTTCGTAGAACGACTTCAGGTAACCGTAGAGCCAGTCAGTGCCACGCACGCGAGCCACCAGAGTCAGATCCGGCGGCGCAGCACCGAACCAGGTCTTGGCGTCCGCCGGCTGCATGCCGATGTTCATGTGATCGCCGATCTTGGCACCCGTGAACACCAGCTTCTCCAGCATCAGTTCGTGAGGCACGCCGAGGTCATCAGCCACGCGCTCGTAACGCTGGAACTTGGCACTGTGGCACCCCATGCAATAGTTGGCAAAGGTACGTGCGCCATCCTGCAGGGCAGCCTTGTCGGAAACGTCGATGTCGACTTTTTCCAGTTCCGGACCGCCAGATTCAGCGGCGAAAGACAGGACAGGCAAAGCAGCAAAAAGCAGAGCAAAAAATAACTTTTTCATCAGCCAGTCACCCTTTCCGGAACCGGTTTGGTCTTCTCGAGCCTGGTGTAGAACGGCATCAGAATGAAGTAGGCGAAGTACAAGAAGGTGCAGACCTGCGACAGCAAGGTTCGCCCCGGTGTCGGAGACAGAACGCCCAGAATGCCCAGAATCACGAACGAAATGCAGAACACCAACAGCCAGATTTTGCTCATCCAGCCTTTATAGCGCATCGACTTGACGGGACTGCGATCGAGCCATGGCAGGACAAATAGCACGGCGATGGCCGCGCCCATGGCGATAACACCCATGAGCTTGTCCGGAATTGCCCGCAGGATCGCGTAGAACGGTGTGAAGTACCAGACCGGCGCAATGTGCTCTGGCGTCTTGAACGGGTTAGCCGGTTCGAAGTTTGGCTTTTCGAGGAAGTAGCCGCCCATTTCCGGGAAGAAGAACACGATAAAGCAGAAGATGAACAGGAACACCACTACGCCGACAATATCCTTCACGGTGTAGTAAGGGTGGAAGGCAATGCCGTCCAGCGGGATGCCGTTTTCGTCTTTGTGCTTCTTGATGTCGACGCCGTCAGGGTTGTTCGAACCCACTTCGTGCAGCGCCAGAATGTGCAACACCACCAGACCGAGAATCACGATTGGCAGGGCCACCACGTGCAAGGCGAAGAAGCGGTTCAGGGTGATCCCGGAGATCAGATAGTCACCACGGATCCACTGGGTCAGGTCGTTACCGATGACCGGAATCGCACCGAATAGCGAGATGATCACCTGCGCACCCCAGTAGGACATCTGCCCCCAAGGCAGCAGATAACCCATGAAGGCCTCCGCCATCAGCGCCAGGTAGATCAGCATGCCGAACACCCAGACCAGTTCACGCGGTTTCTGATACGAACCGTAGAGCAGGCCACGGAACATGTGCAGATAGACCACGATGAAAAACGCCGAGGCACCAGTGGAGTGAAGCAGGCGCAGGATCGAGCCGTACTCGACGTCACGCATGATGTATTCGACGGAAGCAAACGCTTCTTCTGCCGACGGCGTGTAACTCATCGTCAGCCAGACACCGGTGACGATCTGGTTGACCAGAACGAGCAGCGCCAGCGAGCCGAAGAAATAGAAGAAGTTGAAGTTTTTTGGAGCGTAATACTTGCTGAGATGGTCTTCCCACATTTTGGTGGCAGGGAAGCGCGCATCAACCCAATCCATGAACTTGCTCATCACGCTTTCTCCGTATCGACGCCAATGACAATGAGGTCATCGGTCTCATAGGAATGCGGGGGAACTGGCAGGTTCAAAGGCGCAGGTTGCGACTTGTAGACGCGGCCAGCCAGATCGTAGTGAGAACCGTGGCAAGGGCAGAAATAACCGCCTACCCAGTCTTTACCCAGATCCGCAGGTGCCACTTCGGGACGGAAGGTCGGTGAGCAACCCAAGTGTGTGCAGATCCCGATCAGCAGCAGAATTTCCGGCTTGATCGATCGCACTTCAGGGTCGACATAGGTGGGTTGCGTGGAGTTTTTGGAGGTTGGATCAGAGAGCTGGCCCTCGATCTTCTTGAGATTCCCCAGGATTTCCTCAGTACGGCGGACAATGAACACCGGCTGGCCGCGCCACTCAGCAATCATCTGCTGTCCTGGCTCGATTTTGCTGACATTCACTTTCACCGGTGCACCTGCGGCTTTTGCCTTGGCACTGGGAAACCATGACCCCACGAACGGGACCGCAGCCCCCACCGCTCCTGCAGCACCCACCACGGATGTGGCTGCTACCAAGAAGCGACGCCGGCCTGCATTCACGCCGTCATTGCTCATTCAGTCCTCTCCCATCAGCTTTGTGGCCTGTTAAATCAGGCATCTACTAAATAAATCAATGTAACTTATAAAAATTTTGCCGAGATGGTAATGAAAAGCCCCAATTCTGACAAGGGAATTACCCGGAGCTCTCACCCTCAAGCCTTGCAGTATAGGGGGTCTACGGAAGTGGCAGGTTGTCGCAGCGCAATTCTTTTGATAAATCGCAGGCATAAAAAAACGCCCGGTTCCGTGAGGAATCGGGCGTTCTTTTTGAACGTGGAAGCGGAATTAACGCTTCGAGTACTGCGGACGCTTACGCGCTTTACGCAGACCAACTTTCTTACGTTCAACTTCACGGGCGTCGCGAGTAACGAAGCCAGCTTTGCGCAGAGCGCCACGCAGGGTTTCGTCGTAGTCCATCAGAGCGCGAGTGATGCCGTGGCGGATTGCGCCAGCTTGACCACTTACACCACCGCCGATCACGGTGACGTAGATGTCGAACTTCTCGACAGTCTCAGTCAGCTCCAGCGGCTGACGAACTACCATGCGGGCAGTTTCGCGGCCGAAGAAGTTTTCCAGCGAACGGTTGTTGATGGAGATATTACCAGTACCCGGACGCAGGAAAACGCGTGCGGTTGCGGTCTTGCGACGGCCAGTGCCGTAATTTTGAGTCGCCGACATAATGTACTATTCCGTTAAAACTTCAGTTCTTGGGGCTGCTGAGCAGTATGTGGGTGTGCAGCGCCCGCATAGACTTTCAGCTTACGGTACATGTCGCGACCCAGTGGGTTTTTAGGCAGCATGCCTTTAACCGCGGTCTCGATCACGCGCTCAGGGGCTTTAGCGATCAGCTTTTCAAAGTTGATCGACTTGATGCCGCCCGGGAAACCGGAGTGGGAGTAGTACATTTTGTCAGTGGTTTTAGCGCCGGTAACACGGATCTGCTCGGCGTTGATTACGACGATGTAGTCGCCGGTGTCAACGTGAGGAGTGTACTCAGGCTTGTGCTTGCCACGCAGACGGCTCGCGATTTCGGTGGCCAGACGACCCAGGGTCTGACCAGCAGCGTCGACGACAAACCAGTCGCGCTTTACTGTTTCCGGTTTAGCAGTAAAAGTTTTCATTCTTTATAGCCTCAGGGGCCGCCCTGTAAATTAGACGGCGGATCTTACTGAATAGTGCGTACTTTGACAAGTCAAAGGCAGCCGGATACAGACGCTTTCGGGGGCTCGGGTCGGCGCGTCCGTTCAACGGCAAGATTCTTCGGCGGCGGCGCATCACTTCCACTGCAGAAAGAGGTCGGCAATTATGCAGATTGCGAAAAATAATTCAACCTGCTTTTATGATTGTTTTGCCCAAGGAGCACCCGATGGACTATCGCCAGCTAGGCCGTACCGACCTGAACGTGAGTGCAATCTGCCTCGGCACCATGACTTGGGGCGAGCAAAACACTGAAGCTGAAGCCTTCGCACAGATTGAACGGGCCAAAGAGGCCGGGATCAATTTCATCGACACCGCCGAGATGTACCCGGTGCCGCCGAAAGCCGAAACCTACGCCACCACCGAGCGCTACATCGGCAATTACTTCAAAAGTCGGGGTGATCGTGCCGACTGGATCCTGGCCAGCAAGATCGCCGGCCCGGGAAACACCATCGACTACATCCGCGACAAAAATCTGCGCCACAACCGCCAGCACATAACTGAAGCGGTGGATGCCAGCCTCAAACGCCTGCAAACCGATTACATCGATCTTTACCAGTTGCACTGGCCTGAGCGCAGCACCAATTTTTTCGGACAACTGGGCTACAAGCACAAGATCGAAGCCAACCTGACCCCGCTCGAAGACACCCTTGAAGCGCTCGACGAGCAGGTGAAGGCCGGCAAGATCCGCCACGTCGGTCTGTCCAACGAAACGCCGTGGGGCACCATGCGTTTCCTCGCTCTGGCCGATGCCCGTGGCTGGCCGCGCGCTGTGTCGATCCAGAACCCTTACAACCTGCTCAACCGCAGCTTCGAAGTCGGCCTGGCCGAAATCGCCATCCGCGAACAGTGCGGCCTGCTCGCCTATTCGCCGTTGGCGTTCGGCTTCCTGTCGGGCAAGTACGAAGGTGGCGCCCGCCCGCCAAAAGGTCGCCTGAGCCTCTACAGCCGCTTCAGCCGCTACTTCAATCCACAATCGGAAGCTGCCTGCAGCCGTTACGTCGCATTGGCCCGTGAACACGGTCTGGATCCGGCGCAAATGGCCCTGGCGTTCGTGACCCAGCAACCGTTCGTCACCAGCAACATCATGGGTGCAACCACTCTTGAGCAACTGGACAGCAACATTGCCAGTTTCGATCTGAAACTTTCCGATGAAGTGCTGGCAGGGATCGAGGCGATTCACAAGGATCATCCAAACCCTGCGCCATAAGTAAAAAAGAGTGATCATTCCCACCCAGCGTGTGGGAATGCATTCCTGACGCTCCGTGTCGCGCTCAAAGCGGAACGCGGAGCGTCCCCGGCGGCATTCCCACGCAGAGCTTGGGAACGCTCATCAAAGCGATCGCGCAATGATCTCCTTCATGATTTCATTCGTGCCGGCATAAATCCGTTGCACTCGCGCATCAGCCCAAGCCCGGGCCACCGGGTATTCCCACATGAAGCCGTAACCGCCATGTAACTGCACGCATTCGTCGAGTACCTTGCACTGCAGGTCCGTACCCCAATACTTGGCCATCGCCGCCGTCGGCACGTCGAGCTTGCCTTGCAGATGCAACTCCAGGCATCGGTCGACGAACACCCGACCGATCTGAATCTCGGTGGCCATCTCCGCCAGTTTGAAGCGGGTATTCTGGAAGTCGGCAATCGCCTTGCCGAACGCCTTGCGATCGCGGGTGTAATCGAGTGTCCATTGCAGCGCAGCTTCCGCCGAGGCCAGACCACCAATCGCCACGGTCAGACGCTCCTGCGGCAGTTCCTGCATCAAATAGGCAAACCCCGCCCCGGCCTGACCCAACAGGTTTTCTTTCGGCACGCGTACGTCCTGAAAGAACAATTCCGACGTGTCCTGGGCCTTCATTCCGACCTTCTCCAGGCGTTTGCCCTTGTCGAAACCCGGCGTGTTTGCTTCCACCAGAAACAGACTGGTGCCCTTCGCTCCAGCCTTCGGATCAGTCTTGGCGACGACGATCACCAAATCAGCCAGAAAGCCGTTGGTGATGAAGGTTTTCGAGCCGTTGATCACGTACTCATCGCCGTCCAGCACAGCAGTAGTCTTGACGCCTTGCAGGTCGGAACCGGCGCCCGGCTCGGTCATGGCAATCGCCGTGACCATCTCGCCCGAGACCAGTTTCGGCAGGTATTTGTGCTTCAGCGCTTCGCTGCCGTAATGCAGGATGTAAGGCGCCACGATGTCCGAATGCAGCGAGAAACCGATACCGGTCAGGCCTAGTCGACCGACCTCCTCGATCACTACGGTGCTGTAAAGAAAGTCCGCCCCCAACCCGCCGTATTCTTCCGGCAGATGCGAACACAGCATCCCTGCCTCCCCTGCCTTGTTCCACAGTTTGCGGTCGATATAGCCTTGTTTCTCCCATTGCGCATGAAACGGCACGGCCTCTTTTTCGAGGAAGGTTCGTACGCTGTCGCGGAACAATTCGTGCTCGGGGCTGAACAAGGTTCTGGGAATCATGCGGCACCTTTCTTTCTTGTTGGAGGGATATGACCTTCAGAGACTATGCCTCCCCTCCGATACAGGACACTGGACACATCCGACAAAAAATAAGACGATCCAGCCGTCTGGTGACCACTTTCCCTTATAAAAACAAAACAAAAGTTGAATTATGTCTAAGCAAGTCTCCACGCCCTTGCGGCGCGTCAGCATCCTGGCGATCGACCGGGTTTTCGCATCCACTCTCATGCAGGCCAAGGATTTTTTCCATCTGGCCAGCCTGCGTTACGGTAAACAACTGGGCCACGGCCTGACTCCGGCGTTCGAAACACGCCTGGTTAGCCCCGACGGCAAACCGGTGAACAGTTTCAGCGACGTGGTCATGCCGGTCGACGGCGGCCTGGAAAATGCCGACGTCATCATCCTTCCGGCGTTCTGGGACGATTTCGATACGCTCTGCAGCCGTTATCCACAGGTCCTGCCGTGGCTGCGCGAGCAACATGCTCGCGGCGCGGTATTGTGCGGCGAAGCCACCGGAGTGTTCTGGCTGGCCGAGGCCGGTCTGCTTAATGGCAAGGAAGCGACCACCTACTGGCGCTTCTTCAATGCGTTTGCCGAGCGTTTCCCACGAGTATTCCTCAATCAGGACAAACACCTGACCGACGCCGACAACCTCTACTGCGCCGGCGGCACCACATCGGCCTGCGACCTCTACATCTACTTGATAGAGCGCTTCTGCGGGGCCAACGTCGCACAGGCCGTGGCCCGCGACATCCTCTACGAAGTGCAGCGCAGTTATTCGCCGGGGCGCATCGGTTTTGGCGGACAGAAGCTGCATCAGGACGTGATCATCCTGCAGATCCAGCACTGGCTCGAAGAGCATTTTGCCGACAAGTTCCGTTTCGAAGACGTCGCCCGCGAACACGGCATGAGCATTCGCAATTTCATGCGCCGCTTCCAGACCGCCACGGGCGACAAACCGCTGCATTACCTGCAACGGCTGCGCATCGAGACGGCCAAGGGCTTGCTGTCGGGCAGTCGCAAGAGCATCAAGACCATCAGCTATGAAGTCGGATACGACGATGCGAGTTTCTTTGCGCGACTGTTCCGCCAGCACACCGAATTGTCACCGAACCAGTATCGGCAGCAGTTTCAGCAAGCGGCATAGATTCTCGTAACGACACAAATCCAATGTGGGAGCGAGCCTGCTCGCGAATTCGGTTTTACATTCAACAATACTGTTGGCTGACACACCGCTTTCGCGAGCAGGCTCGCTCCCACAGGGATCTTCAGCGCACAAAAAAGGGCCTGCAAATGCAGGCCCTTTTTCTTTGCCGAAATTCGTTTAAGGCTTGTGCGCCCGGGACAGGAATTCGTGCGATTGCATCTCCAGCAAACGGCTCAGCGTACGCTGGAACTCGAAGTTCAGACGTCCGCCGGTGTACAGATCCTTCAACTCGACTTCCGCAGAAATGATCAGCTTCACGTTGCGGTCGTAGAACTCGTCGACCATGTTGATGAAGCGACGAGCGATGTCGTCGGTGGTGACGCTCATCTGCTCGACACCGCTGAGCAGCACGGCGTGGAAGATCTTGCCCAGTTCGATGTAGTCGTTCTGGCTACGAGGGCCGTCGCACAGTTCGCGGAAGTCGAACCAGGCCACGTCGTCACAGGTACGCAGCGCGCGAATTTCACGGTTCTCGATGATCAACACATCGTTTTCCACCGCCGCCGTGCATTCCGGTGTCAGTGCCTTGAAGCTCTTGCGCAGGCTTTCGTGAGCGGCTTCGTCGAGCGGATAGTGAAACAACTCCGCCTGTTCGAGGTGACGCAGACGGTAGTCGACGCCGCTGTCGACGTTGACGATCTCGGTGTTCTGCTTGATCAGCGCGATGGCTGGCAGGAAGCGCGCACGTTGCAGGCCGTCCTTGTACAGGCCGTCCGGAACGATGTTCGAAGTCGCGACCAGGGTCACTCCGTTCCTGAACAGCTCTTCCATCAGCGTGCCGAGAATCATGGCGTCGGTGATGTCGGAAACGAAGAACTCATCGAAGCAGATAACCCGCGATTCCGCCGCAAAACGCTTGGCGATGAGGGTCAGCGGGTTTTTCTCGCCGCCGAGGGTTTTCATCTCTTCGTGCACACGCTTCATGAAGCGGTGGAAGTGCGTGCGGGTCTTTTCCTTGAACGGCAGCGCTTCGAAGAAGGTGTCGACCAGGTAAGTCTTGCCGCGACCCACGCCGCCCCAGAAATACAGACCCTTGACCGGCGTCTGATCCTTTTTGCCAAACAGTTTGCTCAACAGGCCGGGCTTGTTCTGATCGGCGGCGATCAGATCCTCGTACAGGCGCTGCAAATGACGCACAGCAGTTTCCTGCGCGGCGTCATGGAAGAAGTCCGGGCGTTTCAGATCAGCTTGGTATCGTTCTAGGGGCGTCATAATTCGTTAGCAAGGCAACAAAAACGGGCCGTCACTGTAGCGACGGCCCGTGGGAATGGCAATCAGCCCTTGGTCGGGCCGCGCCGCTGATTATTCCTGAACCGGTTTCAGCGCGATGCGCAGGGCCTCGATGGCCGCGTCCCGTGCTGCACTGTCGGCGAACGCCGGGCTGTCGCCGACACACTGGCCTTCCAGCCACACGCTGAAGCTCAGGTCTTCGCTGCGCACGTCCAGTGGTTGACCGGATTGCAATTGCTTGGTCACCTGCCCTGCCGCTTTGCCATCAGCGAAGTTGCGCGACAGCAGCAGTTGCTCGCCATCAGCCGCCAGCAGACGGAAGCGGAAACTGCCGTCGTCTTCACGGAAACTGACGAAACGCGCGGCTTTCACGGCTTTCTTCTTGGTGGTCGCAGCCACTTGAACTTGGTTGACGAACGAACGCAGACCAACCGCTTCACGCAACTCGTTGAGGAACGGCGTCGCCACGGCACGGGCCTTTTTGGCGCCGACCTGCAGGATGTCTTCCAGATCCGCCGGACGCTCGATCAATTGGTGATAACGCTCGCGAGACTCGCCGAGTTCGTTGTCGAGCAACTGGAACAGGCGATTCTTCGCCTCGCCCCAACCCAGACCGCCCAGCAGTTCGCTGCGGAATTCGTCCGACTGCGCCGGCGTCGAGAACGCCTGGAACAGGGTGAACAGGTGCGAGTTGTCCGGATCCTTGGCTTCGCCCGGCGCTTTCGAGTCAGTGACGATCCGTGAGATCGCGTCTTTCATCTCTTTGGCGCTGGAGAATAACGGGATGGTGTTGTCGTAGCTCTTCGACATCTTGCGACCGTCCAGGCCCGGCAACGTCGCCACGCTTTCTTCGATCAGCGCTTCGGGCATGGTGAAGAACTCTTTGCCCTGGCCGAACAGGTGGTTGAAGCGCTGGCCGATATCACGGGCCATTTCCACGTGCTGGATCTGATCGCGACCGACCGGCACCTTGTGCGCGTTGAACATCAGGATGTCCGCCGCCATCAGCACCGGGTAGCTATAGAGGCCCATGGTGATGCCGGCATCCGGGTCTTCGCCGGTCTCGACGTTTTTATCCACCGAAGCCTTGTAGGCGTGAGCGCGGTTGAGCAGGCCCTTGGCGGCGACGCAGGTCAGCAGCCAGGTCAGCTCGGGGATTTCCGGAATATCGGACTGGCGGTAGAAGGTCACGCGGTCGACATCCAGACCACCGGCCAGCCAGGTCGCGGCGATTTCCAGACGCGAGCGCTGAATGCGCAGCGGGTCATCGCATTTGATCAGGGCGTGGTAGTCGGCCAGGAAGTAGAACGAATCGGCATTGCTGTCGCGGCTGGCGAGGATCGCCGGGCGGATGGCGCCGGCGTAGTTGCCCAGGTGCGGCGTGCCGGTGGTGGTGATGCCGGTGAGGATGCGGGTACGGTTCGTCATGGGTAATCGCTTGTCAGACTGCAATCAATTCGAGAGACGCGGCAGGATCAGATCCTTGAGATCGGTCAACTTGCCATGAAAAAAGTGTCCGCATTCTGCCACTTTCAGCAGCTCATGGGGGCGCTGGAGTTTTTCAGACCATTGGTAAACCAGTTGCGGATCGATGACTTCATCGGTTTCCGGCTGGATCAGAGTCAACTCGCCGAGTTGCGGCAGTTGATCCTGTTCGCCCAGACGCATCACCGCCGGCGCGACCATGAACAGGTGCTTGAGCTGCACACCCTGGGCTTCAAGACGGCCGCCGAGACTTGCTGCAACAAATCCGCCGAAGGAGAAACCGAACAGGGTCAGCGGCAGATCCGGGTGTTTTTCCCGAAGCCAGGCAGCAACGGCTTGAGCGTCATCGACTTCGCCGGTACCCATGTCGTGTGCCCCTTCGCTGGCGCCGACGCCACGATAGTTAAAACGCAAGGTGATCAGGCCCGCGTCGCGCGCGGTGCGCTGCAGGGTCGAGACGACCTTGTTGAGCATGGTGCCGCCCTGCACCGGGTTCGGATGGCAGATCAGCGCGATGCCGCGCGGCTGCTCGTTGTCCAGGTACAGAGACTCAAGTTGACCCACCGGGCCGTCAATCACTACAGGGGTTTCACGCATCAGCAAGGAAGGAACTCCGTGACCTCGAATCGGGTCGACTCGTCTAGCAAATTGTCTGTGCCAATCTATTGCGAGTGAATCGCGGTATACAGCGCAGGTTCGAGCCGTTAACGTAAAGCAAAGCCGTTTATAGAGGAAGGACTCGTGGAACACTCGCTCTTAGTTTGGTTGTTACCGACTCTTGCCCTGGTTGTGGGTGTCGCCATTGGATTCCTGATCGCGCGCGTTGCGCCGAACGCCGCGCCGAGCCGTACGCAGCGTCAACTGGATGATATCCAGGAGCGTTTCGACAGTTATCAAAACGAGGTGGTCACTCACTTCAACAGCACCGCAATGCTGGTCAAGAAGCTGACCCAGAGCTATCAGGAAGTGCAGGATCATCTCGCCGAGGGCGCCAATCGTCTGGCCCTGGACGAGCAGACCCGCCAGCGCCTGATCGCCGCCCTGCACGCCGACGCGGCGGTGGCACCACGCGAACGCCTGACGCCCCCGCGCGATCAAGAGCCACCGCGCGACTACGCTCCGAAGACGCCGAACTCGCCGGGCATGCTTGATGAGCAATATGGTTTGAAGAAGTAATCAGTCTTCGCTGAAAACAAAAAGCCCCCGGACAATTCGGTTGTCCGGGGGCTTTTTTGTGCCTGCTCATTCGCGGACAACCTGACCTCCTGTAGGAGCTGTCGAGTGAAACGAGGCTGCGATCTTTTGATCCTGTTTTTAAAGATCAAGATCAAAAGATCGCAGCGTCCCGCAACTCCTACAGGGAGACCGCGTACAAAACACAAAAAAATGCCCGATCACCAGGATCGGGCATTTCTTCATTCAGACATTCATTTACGGATACTGCTGAACCGTACCCGGCTGCTGCTGACCACCATACTGCTGACCCGGAATCGCCTTGAGGTTGACCTCGACGCGTCGGTTCTGCGCCCGGCCATTGACGTCACCGTTGCTGGCAAGCGGATTATCCGGGCCGGCACCACGGGCCGACAGGTTGGCGCCACTGACACCTTGCGAGGTCAGGTAAGTCGCCACGCTCTGCGCACGACGTTGAGACAGGTCCATGTTGTGCTGGCGGCTGCCGGTGCTGTCGGTGTAGCCGACGATTTCGATCTGGTTCTGGCTGAATTCTTTCAACGAGCTGGCCAGGTTGTTCAGCGGCTGGTAGAAGCTCGACGCGATATTCGCCGAATCGGTAGCGAAAGTGATATTGCCCGGCATGATCAGCTTGATCTGATCGCCCTGACGCTGCACTTCAACGCCGGTGTTGGCCATGCTGGCGCGCAGTTTTTTCTCCTGCTGGTCGGCGTAGTAACCGTAACCGGCCGCCGAAGCACCGACCACGGCCGCACCGATCAAGGCACCCTTGCCACGGTTATCGTGACCGATAGCAGCGCCGGCCAGTGCACCGGCCAGAGCGCCGAGGCCACCGTATTTGGCAGTTTTGCTCATGCCTTGGGAGCCACCGTCGGCCTGACCCTGATTGTCATATGGGTTCGGCGAGGCGCAGCCAGACAGCACAGCTACGGCAGTAGCGACAATAATCAAACGACGCTTGGTGAACATGAAGAGCTCCTACGTTTCTGCATTCTGTGGTGCAGCGGCCGTTTGGCAATAAACCTCTGCGGGCGTTTGATCGTGACTATGCGCAAAAATTCCACCGGGCACTCGTGACAAAATATTTAGGCCCGTACAAACGGGTTCTCGCGCATTTCATCGCCCAGACGCGTGTCCGGACCATGCCCGGCAATTACCGTCGCGTCTTCATCCAGCGTATATAGCCGCTGCTTGATCGATCGCACGATGGTCGCCTGATCGCCGCCCCACAAATCCGTGCGCCCTACCCCGCGACGAAACAGCGTGTCGCCGGCAATCAACAGCTTAGCCTCGGAAAACCAAAAGCTCATGGAACCTGGCGTATGACCTGGCGTGTGCAGTGCCACGCCGCAGCCGCAAGCGAGTTCTTCATCATCGCTCAACCAGCGATCGGGCGATGGCACCGGCACGTAAGGCACGCCGAACATCTGGCATTGCATCTCGAGGTTGTCCCAGAGGAACTGATCTTCTTTGTGCAGATGCAGCGTTGCGCCGGTTTTTTCTTTCATCTGGCCGGACGCGAGGAAATGATCGAGATGGGCGTGGGTGTGGATGATGCTGACGACCTTGAGGCCCAGCGCGTCGAGGCGCGCCATGATCAGATCGGGGTTGCCGCCCGGGTCGACGACGATGGCCTTTTTTGTGATCGGGTCGCCGATGATGGTGCAGTTGCACTGGAGCGGGCCGACGGGGAAGGTTTCGCGGATGAGCGCAGGGATTGAGGCAGACATGGAAGGATCCTGGACAGACGGCATTGGCATTCGCTTCAGGATTCTACTGCACATGCCGATACAGAACGCCAGGTCAGTTATTTGACGCCACCAATCAGAAAATAGTGGCTCAATGATGTCAAATGTACAAATTCTGGTGCAAAATCACCAACTCTGTAGCGGCCACATTTCAGGAAGGGCCGCAGCCCATTCAGGAATTGAGCAATGCCACGCCCGACCGAATACACCGAAAGCCAGCTTGTTTCACTGACCGGTATCAAGTACCTCGACAGCCTTATATCCGGGACCAAATGGGCGGATGACGGGATGGGCGTCAGCCTGACGTACAGCTTCATCAGATCGAGCGGGTCCTATTTCGCCACCAATTACAGCCCAGCCAATGAATATAACGCGGCGTACACATTAACCTCTGCGCAGCAGACGGCTGCCATCAGTGCCTTGAACGCCTGGAGCGCGGTGGCCGACATCACCTTCCGCCAGTCCAATGACAACATAGTCAATGTCGGCGACATCCGATTTGGTGGCTACTTGCTGCTGGACGCTGATGCCGCAGCCTGGGCCTATACCCCGGCCGACACGCCGAATGCCGGCGACATCTGGATCGGGCCTAACACCAGTGATCCATCGCCGGTCAAAGGCACTTACGATTACATGACGTTTGTCCATGAAATCGGCCATTCGCTGGGGCTGAAACACCCGTTCTCGCCGACCGCCCGGAATGCGACCACGATCGATCCAGTAATGGATGACATCACGCAGACGGTCATGAGTTACAACAACTCATACTCTTATCACCCGACTACACCGATGCTCCTCGATATTCTGGCAATCCAGAATCTCTACGGTGCCAACACCCATTGGATGACGGGTAACAACACCTACTCCTGGTCGGCGGATCAATCGGTGTTTGAAACCATCTGGGATGCCGGCGGTGTCGACTCGATCGACGCCAGCAACCAAGCCACAGCGGTGCGCATCAATCTCAACGAAGGCGCCTACAGCAAGATCGGCAAAGTCTTCACCGACCCCGATGGCGCAGACTTCAACGAAGGGCTAGCGATTGCTTTTGGCGCAAAGATCGAAAACGCAATCGGTTCAAGTTTCGATGACACGCTGATCGGCAACGCACTGGATAACCTGCTCAATGGTATGGCCGGGGCTGACACCATGACCGGCGGCGCCGGCAACGACACCTACATCGTCGACGACGTCGGTGACGTGGTGGTTGAAACCGGTACTTCGCTCTCGGAAGTCGACAGCGTTTTCTCCTACATCAATTACACGCTGGGCGATAACGTCGAGAACCTGACCCTGGCGGGCGTCGCCAACCTGACCGCAACCGGCAACGCGCTGAACAACGTACTCACCGGCAATACCGGCGATAACGTTCTGGACGGTGGCTTGGGCGCCGACACCATGATCGGCGGTGCCGGCAACGATACCTACATAGTCGACAACGTCGGCGACGTTGTCATTGAAACCCGAGCCCTGTACACCGAGATCGACACTGTTCGCGCCTCAATCAGCTACACCCTTGGCGCCAATGTGGAAGACCTCATTCTCACCGGCAACGCCGACATCAGTGCTATAGGCAACTCGCTGAACAATATTCTGATCGGCAACGACGGCAACAACCAACTCAATGGCGGTGCCGGCGTTGACATGATGATCGGCGGCAAGGGCAACGATGCCTATGCACTGGACCAGGGAGCCGAACTTGGCCTGATCCAGGAAAACGCCAACGAGGGTAATGACACGCTGATTACACTCTTCAACGCCAGCGCGCAATACAACACCATCGACCTTAATCTGAGCAACCTGCAAAATATTGAAAACGTCACTGTGATTGGCGCCGGCGCATTCACTGTGGCGGGCAACAGTCTGAACAACGTCCTGATCGGCAACGCCGATGCCAACTTTATCAACGGTGGCCTGGGCGCCGACATCATGAACGGCGGTGGCGGTAACGACACCTACATCGTCGACAATATCGGCGACGTGATTATCGAGACCGGCACCTCGCTGTCGGAAATCGACACCGTTTATTCCTACCTAGACTACACGCTGGGTGCCAACCTCGAGAACTTGAACCTGGCCGGTGCAGCGAATCTGAACGCCACCGGTAACGCGTTGAACAACGCGATCTATGGCAACGCCGGCAACAACCTGATCGACGGCGGTCTGGGTGCCGACTACATGGCAGGTGGCTTCGGGGCCGATACCTATATCGTCGACAACGTCGGTGACGTGATCTTCGAAGACTGGGATCTGGTCGGCGTGGTCGACACCGTTCTTGCTTCGGTCAGCTATACCCTGAGCGCCAACCTGGAGAACATCGTTCTCACGGGTACCGGCAACATCAATGCGATCGGCAACGCACAACGCAACGTACTGACCGGCAACGATGGCGATAACCAGCTCAATGGCGGTGCCGGCATCGATACCATGATTGGCGGCAAGGGCAACGATGGTTATGCCCTGGACGAGTTCGGCGAGTTGGCGTTGATTCAGGAAAATGCCAACGAAGGCAACGACACGCTGATCACGCTGTTCAATGCCACAGACCTGAACAACAGCATCGACTTGAACAGGAACAATCTGCTGAACGTCGAAAACCTGACCGTGGTTGGCGCAGGTGCGTTTACGCTGGCGGGCAACGATCTGAACAACGTTCTGATCGGCAATGCCGACGCCAACTTCATCAACGGCGGTAAAGGCGCAGATCTGATGCAGGGCGGTGGCGGTAATGACACATACATCGTCGACAACGCCTTCGACGTGATCGTTGAAACCGATGCATCGCCATCGCAGATCGACTCGGTCTACTCGTACGTCAGTTACACGCTGAGCGCCAACGTCGAGAACCTCACGCTGGTCGGGACGCAAGACCTGAACGGTATTGGCAACGATTCGAACAACGTCATCTATGGTAACGACGGCAACAACCAGATCAACGGTGGTGCCGGCGTCGACACCATGATCGGCGGCAAAGGCAACGATGGTTACGCCCTCGACCAGTTTGCCGAACTGGCCCTTATCCAGGAAAACGCCAATGAAGGCAACGACACACTCATCACCCTCTTCAACGCCACAGCCGTCAACAGCACCATCGACCTGAACCTGAGTAATCTGCAGAACGTCGAGAACGTCACAGTGATTGGCGCCGGTGCATTCACCCTGGCCGGCAACAGCCTGAACAACATTCTGACCGGCAACGCCGACGCCAACTTCATCAATGGTGGTCTGGGTGCCGACACCATGACCGGCGGCGCTGGCAACGACACTTACATCGTCGACAACGTTGGTGACGTGGTGATCGAGACCGGTACCTCGCTCTCGGAAATCGACACGGTCTACTCCTACATCAGTTACACACTCGGCAACAATGTCGAGAACCTGACCCTGGCGGGCGGCGCCAACCTGAACGCCAACGGTAATGCGCTGAACAACGTGATCTACGGCAATACCGGCGACAACCTAATTGATGGGGGCCTGGGTGCCGACTTCATGGCCGGTGGCACGGGCAACGATACCTACATCGTCGACAACGCCGGCGACGTGATCAGTGAAACCAGCACGCTGGCCAGCGAAATCGACACCGTCCGAGCGTCGGTCAGCTACAGCCTGAGCGCCAACCTGGAAAATCTCGTCCTCACCGGTACCGCTGACATCTATGCCATCGGTAACGATCAGAACAACGTCCTGACCGGTAACGATGGCAACAACCAGCTCAATGGCGGCGCCGGCATCGACACTATGATCGGCGGCAAGGGGGATGATGGCTACGCCCTTGATCAGTTCGCCGAACTGGGACTGATCCAGGAAAACGCCAACGAAGGTAACGACACGCTGATCACGCTCTTCAATGCTACGACACTGAACAACACCATTGACCTCAATCTGAGCAACCTGCAGAACTTCGAAAACGTAACGGTTATGGGTGCAGGTGCGTTCACCCTGGCCGGCAACAGCCTGGACAACGTCCTGACCGGCAACGCCGATGCCAACTTCATCAACGGTGGCAAGGGCGCCGACACCCTGATCGGTGGTGGCGGCAACGACACCTACATCGTCGACAACGTCGGTGACAAAGTGATCGAGACCGGCACCTCGCTGTCGGAAATCGACACGGTCTACTCCTATGTCGACTACACCCTGGGCGCCAACGTTGAAATCCTCAACCTTGTCGGATCAGCGATCAAGGGCACCGGCAACGCTCTGAACAATGCCATCTACGGTAACGCCGGCGACAACATTCTGGATGGTGGCGCGGGTGCGGACACACTGACCGGCGGCGCAGGGGCCGATACCTTCGTCTTCAGTTCGCGCAGTGATATGGGGCTGGGTGCCAACCGTGATGTCATCACTGACTTCAACAGCCTGCAAGGCGACAAGATCGATCTGACGAAATTCGATGCCAACCTGCTGCAAGGCGGCATGGATGGTTTCACTTTCATCGGCGCCAATGACTTCACCGGTGCCGGTCAATTGCGTTTCGTCGATCACGTGCTGTCGGGCAACGTCACTGGCAATGCCGGCGCGGACTTTGAAATCCAACTGGTCGGTGTGAACAGCTTCAGCACCAACGATCTGGTGGCCTGACGCTCAACGCACACGCATGACCCGGTCTGCAGGATGGACCGGGAACCACAAAACAAGCGCCCCGACTGGTTCGGGGCGTTTGTTTTTCGGGCGTGCTGCGGGTTCGTTCAACTCAGTACGCCGAGCTCCTTGGCGCGCGCCACGGCCTGCGTACGCCGCTCAACTCCCAGTTTGCTGTTGATATGGCTGGCGTGGGTTTTCACCGTGTGCAGCGAAATAAACAGTTGCTCGCTGATTTCCTGATTCGAACACCCCTGAGCAATCAACCGCAGGACTGCGAGCTCTCGACTGCTCAACTGCTCTGTTGCTGAACACTCAACGGTGGGGCGTACCTCGGTCACAGGAAAATGCTCCAGCAATTGTTGTCCGACCGGATGTTGCGAGATCAGCATCAGTTGTCCGCGCAACCAGTGAGGATGTTGCTTGAACAAGCCATCAAAAGGTTGCAGCACGCCGCCATGGGCAGCCTCCAGTGCCTGAACCAGCACCTTGCGGGATTCCGGCTCACGCCCACCCACCAGCAGCAACGCCACCTTCTGCGTCAACGCCATCACACTGAGCAACTGCCGCCCCGTTCGCTGACCGTTTTCATGCAACACATTCAACCGCCCTTCGGCAATCATCGGTTGCCCTTGAGTCATGTCGAGCAGCGCCTGTTGCAGCTCAACATGTAACGGCAACTGAGGATGAAATTCCGGTGGCGCCGCTGCACGTTCGCCCGTGTAGGTCTGGCCAAGCCGCGCCAGCCAAGCCTCGGCCAGATCGGTACGACCCTGCGCCAGCCACAGTTCGCATTTGACCAGGGTGATCATCGCCAGATAGTAAATCGGCGGCACGTCCCAGATGTGCATCAGGCGTTCGGCTTCGGCGAGTTCGGCGAAGGCCTTGGCAAACTCGCCGCTAGCACCGTCCAGGCGGGCGATCACGCAATGACCGATCAATACGCTGATATCGCGACAGGCTCGCGCTTCGCCAATCCCCGCCAGCAAGCGCACACGTGCGGCCTGCGGCTGCAAGCGCATCGCCAGTAGAAAACCTTCGTACAGCGTCAGCCGCGCGCGCACCGCATACAACCGTTGCGGCGACAGGCCGCGCAAGCGCTCAAGGCCCTGATGCACTTCATCCAGTGAGCGCAGGATTTCGCCGCGCGCCTGCAAGACGCGGGCACGGTCGTAGTGCGCCAATGCTTCGAACAAGGGATTGCCGACGCGTTGCGCCAGCTCAAGGGATTCGCGGTTCAGCCCGCGAGCGCGCCACAGATCACCGTCGGCAATCGCCAGATTGGACAAGGTCGACAAACACATCAATCGCTGGCCATAACGCTTGGCCGGCAGACTCTCAAGAGCTTCTGAGCAATACCTGAGTGTCAGTTCCCGATGGCCTCGGCCACGGGCAATGATGCCGCTCAGCGCCAGCCATTGCGCCAGCATCGACCTTTGCGCCGTGGCGGACGGCGCCGGCAGGAAACGGCTCAAGTGACTGGACAACTCTTCAGCTGCGTCGAGCTGGCAGGCCAGCCCCAGCGCCCAGCTGTACAAAACGATCAGTCGCGGCGTGCTGATCAGCAGGCTGTCAGGCAAGTCCATTTTCCAGCGCAGCAGCATGCCGACGTTTTGCTCGGCCAGCAGCTGTTCTTCGGAGAGGTTCTGTACCAGATTCGCCGCTACATCAAGGTGACCCGCGCGCAAGGCTTGCTCCACTGCCTCGTCGAGCAAGCCCTGGGCATTGAACCAGCGACAGGCGCGCAAATGCAGGGTGGCGGTCGGCACCATCGCCTGGGCAATCGGCCGGCTGCGCAACAAATCAGAAAACAGATGGTGATAGCGATACCAGTGCCCGTGTTCGTCCAGCGGCACCAGAAACACCTGATGCGCCAAAAGGAAACGCAAAATTTCGGCACTGTCGTGAGCTTCGCGCACGGCGTCGCACAATTCGCTGCAAAAGCGTTCTTGCGGTGCAGTGTCGTAGAGAAACGCCTGCACTTCGGTGGGCAGGCAATCGATGACCTCTTCAAGCAGGTAGTCGCGGATCAGCCCTTCCCCGCCGTTCAGCGCTTGCGGTAATGCCGCGTCGCTGCCGGCCTCGGACACAGCCAGCAGCCAGAAGCGCAGCCCGGCGACCCAGCCTTCGCTGCGCTGAATGAGGTTTTCCAGGGCCTCGCCGCGCAAAGACGTGCTGTGGCGATCGAGTAGCGTCAGGGCTTCATCGTGGGTCAGGCGCAGATCCTGCTCATGCAATTCGAGCAATTGCCGCGAAAGACGTAAACGCGCCAGATGCCAGTCCGGGCGCTGCCGACTGGTGACCATCACCAGCAAGCCATCGGGCAAATGATTGAGAAAAAATTGCAGGCAGCGGTCAAGCACCGGCCCTTGGGCGAGATGGTAATCGTCGAGCACCAGCAGCAACGGGGTTGCCGTATCGAGGTGCAGCGTCAGCTCATCGAGCAGACCGTCGAGCCATTCTTCGAAAGCAAAGGGTTGATGGCGTTGACGCATCTTCAGCAGGCCGAGTGCGCGACTGCCCAGTTGCGGAAAGTAGTCCTGCAGACCTTCAAGCAAGCGCTCGAAAAAGCGTCCGGGGTCGCTGTCGCGCGGGCTCAAACCCAGCCAGAGACTTTGCCAGTGTGCCGGCAGACTCTGGCAGAACTCCACCGCCAGCGAACTCTTGCCGAACCCGGCCGGGGCGCTGACCAGCAACAGTCGTCCACCGAGCCCGGCTTGCAGGCGCTCGCAAAGGCGGGGTCGCAGCACGTATCCGTCGGGTAATGGCGGGCGAAAAAAACGCCCGTCCAGTGCCGCGACGGCAACGCTTGCGGGACCCGGAAGTGGGGACAGATCAGTCATGGCCGGCTCTTGTTCGAATTGCTGTTGGCGGCGTTGCAGATGTCCGCAGACTAGCGTTAATCGAACCGGTTATGAAGGTTGCCGCTACAAATGGCTACAAAAAAGCTACAGACAAAAAAACGCCCCGAACCGGTCGGGGCGTTTTCACGAGGATGCGGCCTCGGATTTACAGCGGATTAGCGAACACCGTCCTGACGCAGAGCGGCCGGGGTGAAGTCGCTGGTGGTGGCGGTGAAGCCGAAGTCATACGCCTGCTTCTCTTCGTTCTTCATGCCCAGTGCCAGATAGCGGCCGGACTGCAGGTCGTAGAGGGTTTCCAGCGCGTACCACGGCACTTGTTTGTCGTAGTAGTTCTCGGCGTGCGCCTCGGCTACGCGCCACAGTTGACCGCGACCGTCGTAGTGGTCGATGACGGCTGCTTGCCAGGTATCTTCATCGATGTAGAAGTCACGCTTGGCGTAGATGTGGCGCTGACCTTCCTTCAGGGTTGCAACCACGTGCCAGACGCGACGCAGCTCGTAACGCGCAAGATCCTGGTTGATGTGGCCGGCCTTGATGATGTCGGAGTACTTCAGTTTCGGATCGTCGAGCTTGTAGCTGTCCGAGGCGATGTACATCTCTTTCTTGCCTTCAAGCTTCCAGTCGTAGCGGTCCGGCGCACCGTTGTACATGTCGAGGTTGTCGGAGGTCCGCAGGCCATCCGCCGCAGTACCCGGGCCGTCATAGGACACTTGTGGCGCACGGCGCACACGGCGCTGACCAGCGTTGTATACCCACGCCGAACGTGGTTCTTTCACCTGGTCGAGGGTCTCGTGCACCAGCAACACACCACCGGCCAGACGTGCCGGCGCGGTCACTTTCTGCTTGAAGTAGAACAGGATGTTGCCCGGGTTTTTCGGGTCGTAGTCCTTCATCTTGTCGCGGAACACGAACTGGTCCTGGAAGTACACCAGACTGTACGAGCCATTCGGCTGTGGCGTCGCCTGGGTCACCAGACGGGTCACACTGCCGCCGCGATAGCGGGTGATGTGGTTCCAGATGACTTCCACACCGGTTTTCGGAATCGGGAACGGCACGGCGGTTTCGAAGTTTTCCAGACCGTTGCCACCGGACACCAGATTGGTGGTCGTGGCGTTTTTCTTGATCGAGGCGAACACCTCATCCGGCACGGTGGCGCCGCGATGGGACGGATACACCGGCATTTTGAAGGTTTCCGGGTAGCGCTTGAACATCGCGTACTGGCCCGGTGCAAGTTTGTCCTTGTACTTGTCGGCATCTTTCGCGGTGATGGTGAACAGCGGCTGTTCACTGGCGTACGGGTTGGACAGGAAACCTTTGCTGTCGACGCTGCCGGCATTCTTCGGCAGCGGCTTCCAGGCCGGAATCGAACCGTCGGCATTACCGGCCATTTCGGCGCCCATCGGGGTCAGGCTCTTGCCCAACTTGTCGGCTTCGGCAGCAGGCACTGCGGCCATGACACTGGTCGCCAGCAGCGACAGGCCCAAAACACCGGCGTGGAACAGACTCTTTGTTATTTTCATAAATTCGTTCGTCCTGAAATGCAGTGCTTAGAAGTTCACGCCGAAGCTGAGCGCAACGAAGTCGCGGTCATCCACGGTGGTGTACTTGCCGTCGAAGAAGTTGGTGTAAGCCAGGCTCGCGGTGTAGGTGTTCTGGTACTCGGCATCGACGCCCAGGCTGACGGCTTTGCGACCTTCCTCGAAGTTGCCGCCAGGGCCTGGCGAGTAGCCGCTGACGTCGTGCGACCAGGCCACGTTAGGCTTGAGGTTCACACCGGCGAATACGTCGTTGTATTCCCAGATGGCACGACCGCGGTAGCCCCACGACATCGATGTGGTGAAGCCGTCGTTGTCGCAATTGCGGCTGCGGTTGTTCTGCGGCGAACCCGGCCCGGCACCATTGATGGTGCTGGCGTTGAGGATGTTGGCGCAGGTGTTGGTGGTACCCGTGGCCGGCAACTCACCCGGGCCATACACCGGATCGCGGCCATAACGCTTGTCGGACCGGCTTTCCAGCCCGCCGACGTAGGTCGCGCCGACTTCACCGACGAGGGTCAGACGGCTGGCGCCCATGACCTGGTCGAAGAAGTGTGTGAAGGTCGTTTGCAGTTGGGTGATTTCCTTACGCTCGTAGCCATGCAGATCCTGGCCAGGAACGCCAGTGAGCAACGAAGCGTTGGTCAGCGCGCCGCCCAGCGGACGTACCCCGGCGAACAGGATATCGGTGGAGTTCAGTTGCACCGGTGCGTTCGGGCGATAGCTGATCTCACCGCTCCACGCCGTACCGGTAGGCAAGGTGGTGGAGAAGCTCAGGCCGTAGAGGCGAATGTCTTCCGGGTATTCAATGAAGTAATTCGAGTTACCCGCCACCAGCAGTGGTGCGAGGGCAGCGAACGGTCCTGGCAAAGACGCTGCGGTGTTGTAGACCGACTGTGGCGCACCGGTGGCACTGAAGATCGGCGCACGGCTGTGGTAGTTCATGAAGTACGCGCCGAACTCGGTATCCAGTGGCTCGAACATGTACTTCAGGGACGCGCCCCACTGACCGCTGTCACGGGCATCACGATCCGGGCCACGACGCACCAGAACACCTTCCTGGTCTACGTTGACACCGTTGGCAGCCAACGGCCCCAAAGCGATGGCCGGGATTTGTGAACGCTTGTTCAGCACCCGCAGGTTGTCGTTGCAACCGTCGGCAACGATGTCCGGCTGCGAGAAGAACGTGCCGCAGTTGTCGACGACTGTCTGGTCCCACTCAAGCTGATAGAACGCTTCGGCCGAGAGGTTCTCGGTCAGGCTCTGGGACACGTAGAACATGTTGACCGGGATCAGGCCTTCCTTGATCTCGGCGCCCGGACGACGGAATGCAGACACGTCGATCGGGTTGATGGAGTTGATGCCGCCGCCGATGAAGGTACTTTCACCCCAGCTCACCACCTGCTTGCCCAGACGCACGGAACCCGGCTGATCGGCGATGGAGTAGTTGTGGTAGACGAAGGCGTCAAGGATCTGCGCGCCGGACGACTTGGCGCCCTCTTTGCGACCCGAATCGCTGATGTCCTTGAACTCGCGGCTTTCGTCCTTGAGTTCAAAGTCGTACCAGTATTTGCCACGGACGAACACGCCGGTGTCGCCGTATTTCAATTCAAGGTCATGGATACCCTTGAAGATCTTCGAAAAGGTTTCGCCACTTTTGAAGTTGGCGTGGCCGTCGTCGGAAGTCTGCGACAGCCCCTGACCGCCGTTGTTGACGCCGATGAGGTTCTTGTTCGGGCTCTGAGTAGACCAACTGGCACCGATCGACAGGGAAGAGTCGAACTGGCCTTCGATTTCACCGACGTTGAAACTGACGCCGAATGCAGGCCCGGCGAGCGAGGAGGCAAGACTGACCGCCAGAGGCAGTTTCGCCCGGCGCCAGAACTGGTTTACTGAGGTCATCGACGCTACTCCATGTGCATTATTGTTATGGCAGTGAGTACTTTTAAAAACGTCTGAAGGACCGGATGCCAACGGCTGTCCGATGTCACTCCAAAAATGCATCGCCCCGTTTTGTGCGTGTGCCCCGTTCTTAAAAATCCTTGAGCGGACTATAGCCAGCAGGTGGTACTGCTTGATCCCTCTAAAGTGTGATTTGCAGCCGCCAACCACTCTGGAACAGTCCTTTCGCCAGTCCGACAGATGTCGGCACGGCAAGGATGGCTGATTTTTTCGATTTCACAAGCCAAGCGCTTGCTTGGTGGGTCTGGCGCGCCGTTTTCGGCGCGCCAGAGACACTTAAAGTGTCGAGAGGAAGGTGCTGTTATTGGCCTGCCATTCGGTGATGTCGAGGCGGATGCGCTTCTTGTCGAGCTTGCCGACGCTGGTCTTGGGAATTTCCGTAACAACAGCGATCTGGCTTGGAATCGCCCACTTGCTCAGGTGCCCCAGTTCGACGAACGGCTTGAGGTGTTCCTTGAGCTCACGTGCCCCGATTTCATGACCTTCGCGGATCACCAGCAGGGCAAACGGGCGCTCGCCCCACTGCGGATCGGCGATGCCCACCACTGCTACTTCGCGTACCGCCACATGACGGCTGATCAGGTCTTCGAGGTCGAGCGAAGAGATCCACTCGCCACCGGTCTTGATCACGTCCTTGATGCGGTCGCGGATGTCGATCACGCCCATGCTGTCGAGCGTCGCAACGTCACCGGTGTGCAGCCAACCGCCGGCCCACAGCTCGGCGCCCTTCTGCGGCTCGTTGAAATAGCCTTCGGTCAACCACGGTGCGCGCAGCACCAGCTCGCCCTGAGTCTCGCCGTCCGCCGGGAGAAAGTTGCCCTCAGCATCGACGATGGCAGCTTCCACCAGCGGCCCCGGCACACCGGCCTTGATCCGATAAGTGGTGCGTTCGTCTTCGGTGCCAGCCATCAACTCATCGTTGAGGTGCGCACATGAGACCAGCGGCCCGGTTTCCGACATGCCGTACGCGGCGGTGAGCTGAATGCCGCGAGCCTTGGCGGTTTCATACAAGGTGCGATTCAGTGCGCTGCCACCAATGACGATTTTCCAGCCGCCAAAATCGTTGCCCTGCGCACCTTTGGCGTTGAGCAGCATTTGCAGGATGGTCGGCACGCAGTGGGAGAACGTGACCTTCTCCTTGCGCCACAGCTCCACCAGAAACTCCGGGTCGTAACGTCCCGGGTAAACCTGCTTGAGCCCAAGCATGGTCGCCACGTAAGGCAGGCCCCAGGCGTGCACGTGAAACATCGGCGTGATCGGCATGTACACGTCGTTGGTGCCGAGCAGGCGCACGCTGTCGATCGAGCCCATGATCGTCGACACGCCCATGGTGTGCAGCACCAGTTGCCGATGGGTGAAGTACACGCCTTTCGGGTTGCCGGTGGTGCCGGTCGTATAGAACGTGGTGGCGACCGAGTTTTCGTCGAAATCCTGGAAATCGTACTGCGGGCTCGCGGCGGCCAGCAGTTGTTCGTACTCGCCGACCAGATTTGGCAGCTCGGCGGTTTTTTCCGGCAGGTCGGTCAGCAGCAGGGTTTTGTCGACCGTGGTCAGGTGCGGCGCGATGGCCTGGTACAGCCCGACGAACTCGCTGTTGACCAGCACAAAGCGGTCCTCGGCGTGGTTCATGGTGTAGAGAATCTGTTCCGGCGAAAGACGCACATTGATGGTGTGGATCACCGCGCCGATCATCGGAATGGCAAACATGCATTCCAGGTAACGATGGCTGTCCCAGTCCATCACCGCCACGGTGTCACCGGCCTTGACTCCGGCAGCCGTCAGCACGTTGGCCAGCCTTGCGACACGCTCGATCAGGGTCGGATAGCTGTAGCGCAACTGGTCACGGTAGATGATCTCGCGGGTTTTCTCGTAACGGGCGCCGGACATCAACAGCCGTTTAATCAGCAATGGATACTGGTAAGCCCCATCGGCCGGGGGAATGACGCGAGTCTGCAACATAAGAATCCCTTTTCTGACTGCACGGTGTTAGGCGAAGAGTTTTGTACTCTAGATCGCTTATACGCCAGTCAAATCAGCCGAAGGAATGATTTGCACAGCCGTACAAATGCTAGCTTTGCGCCAGCATTTGCCGCTTTTCTATCGCTCAATGCATCTCGGTAAACGCGATTTTCACGCCGAGAGCGATCAATACCGCACCCATGGTGCGGTCGAACCAGTGGCCCATGCGGGCGAAACCGGCGCGTACGCGTTGTTGGCTGAACAGCATCGCCACCAGGCAGAACCAGACGGCCGTCGCGACAGCCAGATAAACGCCGTAACCGGCCTGCACCGATAGCGGCGTGTGCGGATTGATCACCACGGTGAACAGCGACAGGAAAAACAGCGTGGCTTTCGGGTTCAGACCATTGGTCACGAAACCCGAGGTGAAGGCACCACGAGCGGTTCGCTCACCGGCCTCCTTGTGCAGATCGTCGGTCACGGTTTTTGCCGGTTGCGCGCGCAAGGCCTTGAAGCCGATATACACGAGGTATGCGGCAGCCGCCCATTTCAAGGCGTTGAACAGGACAATCGACTGCGACACGATCAGGCCGATGCCGAGTAGCGAATAACCCACATGCAGGAAAATCGCCGTGCCGACACCCAGTGCCGTCCATGTGCCCGCGCGGCGACCATGGGTCACGCTCTCGCGCACCACCACGGCAAAGTCCGGGCCGGGGCTGGCGACGGCCAGCAGGTGGATCAATGCAACGGTCAAGAACTCGGTCCAGTACATGGGGGCTCCTTTCGGCCAAGCGTAACGTTTTGTTTCATCTGGTAGGCTCGGCAGATTACGCCTTCCGTACAACGCACAAAAGGTACAGTTGATGACGAACCCGCGCCGCGCCGTATTCCTCGATCACCCTTCGCTGGATCTTGGCGATCTCGACCTCAGCCCGTTGCGCGCCTGCTTCAGCGACCTGCAACTGTTCGCCCAGACCCTGCCGGAACAAGTGGCCGAACGCTTGCAGGGCGCAACAGTTGCGATCACCAACAAGATCAAGATCGACGCCGCCGCCATGGCCGCCAACCCGGATCTGAAACTGATCCTGATCACCGCCACCGGCACCAACAACGTCGATCTCGCAGCCGCCCGCGCCCACGGCATCACCGTATGTAACTGCCAGGGCTACGGCACCCCGTCGGTGGCGCAACACACGATCATGCTGTTGCTCAACCTCGCTACCCGCCTGTCCGATTACCAGAAAGCCGTCGGTGAAGGTCGCTGGCAGCAGGCGAAACAGTTCTGTCTGCTCGACTACCCGATTGTTGAACTGGAAGGCAAAACCCTTGGCCTGCTCGGGCATGGCGAACTCGGCGGCGCCGTCGCACGGTTGGCTGAAGCCTTCGGCATGCGCGTTTTGCTCGGGCAGATTCCGGGGCGCCCTGCCCGGCCGGATCGCCTGCCGCTGGATGAACTGTTGCCACAGATCGACGCCCTCACCCTGCACTGCCCGCTCAACGAGCACACCCGCCACTTCATCGGCGCCCGCGAACTGGCGTCAATGAAGCCCGGCGCGTTCGTAGTCAATACGGCCCGTGGCGGACTGATCGACGAACAGGCCCTGGCCGATGCCTTGCGCGCCGGTCATCTCGGCGGCGCTGCTACTGATGTGCTGAGTGTCGAGCCACCGAGCCAAGGCAATCCATTGCTGGCCGCCGATATCCCGCGCCTGATCGTCACGCCGCACAACGCCTGGGGCAGTCGCGAAGCCCGGCAGCGCATCGTTGGCCAATTGACCGAAAACGCTCAGGCGTTCTTCAGCGGTAAGGCGCTGCGGGTCGTCAGTTGATAAACTGCGGCACTTTTTTTTGAGGAGCAGTTATGGATCCGCGCAGTGAAGTACTGCTTCGTCAGGCCGAGTTATTTCAGGGTTCACTGTTGTTGGCCGGGTTGCCTGCCGACGATTTGCTCGGGCGCCTGCCCAACGCCTTTGGCTGGTGCTGGCACGCCGGCGACCAAGCCGCGCTCGACGCTCGCTTCGAAGGCCGCAGCCATTTTGGCGTAAACATTCCCGAGCGCGAGTTCGATAGCGCCGTGGTGTTTCTGCCCAAATCCAAGGATCTGACCGATTACGTTCTCAACGCCGTGGCGGCGCGCCTGGCCGGTCGTGAAGTGTTTCTGGTCGGGGAAAAACGCAGCGGCATCGAAGGCGCGTCCAAACAGCTCAACCCGTTCGGCAAGCCCCGTAAACTCGACAGCGCACGTCACTGCCAACTGTGGCAAGTGACGGTCGCTAATGCCCCTGAAGCCAAATCGCTGGAAAGTCTGGCGCAAACCTATGAATTGCCGCTGGCCGAAGGCCCGTTGAAAGTCATCAGCCTGCCGGGTGTGTTCAGCCACGGTCGACTGGATCGCGGCAGTGCCTTGCTGCTGGAGCATCTGGACAAACTGCCAAGCGGTCATTTGCTCGACTTCGGTTGTGGCGCAGGTGTATTGGGCGCTGCGGTCAAACGTCGCTATCCGCACAATCAGGTGACATTGCTCGACGTCGACGCGTTTGCCGCCGCCAGCAGCCGTCTGACCTTGGCGGCCAACGGTCTGGAAGCCGACGTGCTGACCGGCGACGGAATCGATGCGGCGCCCATGGGTTTGAGCGCCATTCTGAGCAATCCCCCGTTCCATGTCGGCGTGCATACCGACTATTTCGCTACCGAGAACTTGCTGCGAAAAGCGGCCAAACATCTGAAAAACGGCGGCGAACTGCGCTTGGTCGCGAACAGTTTCCTGAAGTATCAACCACTGATCGAAGAGCATCTTGGGGTCTGTGCGATCAAGGCCGAAGGCAATGGCTTCCGGATTTACCGGGCCAAACGTGGCTGAAGTTTCTTTTCAAAAAGAGGCTTGCTCTATCGGATTTGCCTAGGCAGAATCCGCTCCGTCCTAGGGGAGTAGTCTCCCACGAGCGCCAAGCTCGTCCGGCATACGTCAACATACTTGATCCTCAGATCATGGCGTATGCGACCCAAGCGTCCGCACCAGACGGATCGCAGGGTTTGACAAGACCTATGACACGCACACCTTACCCGGGGCGGGAAGGCTGTACGTGTCATAGCCGTGTCGACCCGCCCCTTAGGAAAATCCTGATGTTGGACTCGTTACTCGTTCCCACCGCAATCGTTGCCTTGGCCGAAATCGGCGACAAGACGCAACTGCTCGCGCTGATTCTCGCCGCTCGCTTCCGCAAAACCTGGCCGATCATTGCCGGGATTGTCGCCGCGACCCTGGCCAACCACGCAGCAGCCGGCGCGGTCGGTGCCTGGTTCGGCAGTTTCTTCTCGGATTCGGTGCTGCACTGGATTCTCGCCGCGAGCTTCGCTGCCACAGCGCTGTGGACACTGGTCCCGGACAAGATGGATGACGATGAAGCGAGCACTGCGCGCAAATTCGGGCCATTCCTGACCACGCTGATCGCGTTTTTCCTGGCGGAAATGGGCGACAAGACTCAAGTGGCTACCGTCATGCTGGCCGCGCAGTATCCTGAGTTGTGGCTAGTGATTATCGGCACCACCCTGGGCATGTTGATTGCCAACGTGCCGGTGGTATTGGCGGGTAACTTTGCCGCAGACAAACTGCCGTTGACCCTGATTCGTCGCCTGGCGGCTTCGGCGTTCCTGATTCTGGCGATCGTTGCGGTGTACAAGGCGATGCAGAGCAGTGGCTGGGTTTAAACCGGCCTCCTGATCTGACACTGACCTGTGGTGAGGGGATTTATCCCCGATGGGCTGCAAAGCAGCCCCAAAACCTTTACATGCGGCATGTCTGACATTCTGAGACAGCGGGTTTTGGGGGCGCTGCGCACCCCATCGGGGATAAATCCCCTCGCCACAATGAAATCCAATCAACCACAGAAACTGCGGCAGTCTCAGGACTTCGGTGCTTTCTCGTACAGCGGCATGACTTTCGGAATCGCCGCCTGCAACGAAGCAATACGGCTGGTCGACGCCGGGTGAGTGCTCATGAACTCCGGTGGCGAACCTTCCGAGGCCTTGCTCATCTTGTTCCACAGGGTGATCGCCGCGTTCGGGTTGTATCCGGCACGGGCGGCCAGTTCCAGCCCGATCAGGTCGGCTTCGTTTTCGTTGGCACGGCTGTTAGGCAAGGTCATGCCGTAGTTGGCCACGGTGTCGGCCAGCGCCAGGCTGTCCTGACCCAAGCCAAACAAAGCACCCGCACCCTGCTTGGCCATCTCCATACCGTATGCCTTGGACATCGCTTCACGACCATGCTCGCGCAAGGCGTGGGCGATTTCATGGCCCATGACTGCGGCGATTTCATCGTCGGTCAGTTTCAGGCTGTCGATCAGCCCGGTGTAGAAAATGATCTTGCCGCCAGGGCCGCAGTTGGCGTTGAGCTCATCGCTCTTGATCAGATTGACTTCCCATTTCCACTGAGCGGCATCCGGACGGAAATTCGGCGCCTGGGCGATCAGGCGGTTGGCAATGGCCTGAACACGCTTGGCTTCAGGGCTAGTCTTGTCCAGCACGCCTTTGCTCGATGCTTCGCCGACGGTCTTCTGATACGACTGGGCATACATCTGGTCGACCTCTTGCGAGGACAGCATGCTGAACATGTACTGCTTGCGCTCCACGCCCACGGCGCCGCCGCTGGTGGTGTTGACCGACTGACAACCGGCCAGCAACAGCGCTGCGCTCAGTGCACTTACAACCAATGTCTTGTTCATTAAAAAGCTCCCTGAAAACCTGTCGCGTATCGTAGGCGGGTAATTGTATCGGCGCCAGATACAACGGACGTGTTGCACCGACTTTCAGAAGTTTCCCAACCGCGCTGTCGTAAAAAATTCACAGCGACCGGCAAGCCCCGGCAACTACGTCGCATACCGATCCATTTGCGACATCGCCGCCTGATCACGCCTTGCACCACTCATGGCTTATTGCCCGCTGCCGATACAACAGCGCAGACGTCCTCTTGCGTGCGGAGCTCCCATGAAGTTCAAGTCGATCCAGTTTTCCGTCGCCGCTCTGGCCGGCGCCATCGTTCTCAGCGTGGTCGCCGCGCTGGTGTTATATGCGCTGTTCTCCGGCGCCCGCACCCAAGAGATGGTGCAGCAGCGCACCCAGGCCCAGTTCGAGCAAGTCATCGAACAGCGCCTGACTTCGCTGGCGCAGACCCAGGTCAGCCAGATCCAGCGCGAACTCGAAGCGCCGTTGTTGATTGCCGGAGGGCTGGTGCGGGTCAATGCCCTGCTCGGCGCGCCGGGTGCCGATGGCCAGCCGCGACTGACCGTCAGCCGTGAGCAACTGATCAGCCTGATCAAGGAAAACGTCGAAAAGAACCCGAAGATTCTGGGTACTTACATCGGCTGGGAAAAAAACGCTCTGGACCACAATGACGCAGCCTACGTCGGCACTAGCGTAGTCGGTATCGATTCGGCCAACGGGCGCTTCCTGCCATGGTGGTTCCGCAATGACGACGGCACCCTGGGCCTGGACAAACTGGTGGACGTCGACGACCAGAAAGTCCTGTCCACCGGCGTGCGTGCCAGCGAGTACTACCTGTGCTCGAAAGAGAGTAAAAAATCCTGCGTGATCGATCCGGCGCCCTACAAGGTCGGCGACAAGATCGTCATGCTCGCCTCGTTTATTGAACCGATCATGCTCAACGGCGCGTTCCAGGGCATCGTTGGCGCCGACCTGTCGGTGAACTTCATTCAGGAAATGCTCCTCGCGGCCAACCAGAAGCTGTACAGCGGCGCCGGGCAAATGGCCCTGGTCGGCAGCAACGGGCGGATCGTTGCCTACACCAAGGACCCGAGCAAATTCGGCGAGAAGGTCAGCGACATTCTCGACGCCGAGCAGATCGCCAACATGGCCAATCTCAAGCGCGGCGAAGTCACCTACTCCGTCGACAAGGACAAGGGCCGGATCGAACTGTACCTGCCGTTCGGTATCGGCCAGACCGACGCACGCTGGACGCTGATGCTGCAACTGCCGCTCGACGCGGTGATGGCCGACTTGCAGAAACTGCAGGCTGACCTCGACGCCCAGCGCAAATCCGATACCTTCGGCATGGCCATGGTCGGCCTGATCATTGCCGGCATCGGCCTGCTGGTGATCTGGCTGGTGGGCCACGGCATCGCCCGACCGCTGAAGCAAATGGTCGCCATGCTGGATGACATCGCTCAGGGCGAAGGTGATCTGACGCGTCGTTTGAGCAGTGATCGCAGCGATGAACTGGGCTCGATCGCCAAGGGCTTCAACACTTTCCTGAGCAAGTTGCAGGCGATGATCACGCAAGTGGTGACGTCGGTGCAGAGCGTCAGTGATTCTTCCGAACACACGGCCGACATCGCGATTCGCACCAACATCGGCATACAGAAACAAATGGCCGAGATCGAGCAGGTCGCCACTGCCGTGCACGAAATGACGGCTACCGCGCAGGACGTCGCGCGCAATGCGACCCAGGCTGCGCAAGCTGCCAGCCATGCCGATCAGGCCGCCAGCCAGGGCATGCAGATCGTCCGTGATACTTCGAATTCGATTGGCGTGCTAGCTGTGGAAATCGGCAAGGCTGTGGATGTAGTGCAAACACTGGCCAAGGACAGCGAAAACATCAACGCGATCCTTACCGCGATTCGCGGGATTGCCGAGCAAACCAACCTGTTGGCGCTTAACGCGGCCATCGAGGCGGCGCGCGCCGGGGAACAGGGTCGTGGCTTTGCCGTGGTCGCGGACGAAGTGCGCAATCTGGCGCAGAAGACCCAGAAAGCCACCGAAGAAATCCAGTCCATGATTCAGCAACTGCAACAAGGCACCCGCGACGTGGTGCGGGTCATGGAAGACAGCCAGAATCGCACCGACGAAAGCGTGCAGCACGCGGCAAAAGCGGCCGAGGCGCTGGAGACGATTACTCAGGCAGTGTCGGTGATCAATGACATGAACACGCAGATTGCCAGTGCGGCAGAGGAGCAGAGTGCGGTGGCCGACGACATCAACCGCAACGTGATCAATATCGGACAAGTGGCCAATGAAGTGGCGGGCGGCGCGGATGAATCGAGTTCGGCGAGCGCCGACCTGACCAAATTGGCGGAGCAGCAGCGACGGTTGATCAACCAGTTCAAGGTCTGAAAAACGAAGAGCCCCTCACCCCGGAGTCAAACACTCCGGTCCATTGAGCTTCGGATCATTCACCAGATTCGCCAACACCCGCTCGCGCAACGCGGCGGGTTCACTGGCCAGCAACGCCTGCAAGGTATGCAACGGCGTCACGGGATCGAGCCAGGCCGCCTGCCCCGCCTCATCCAGAATCAACGGTCGTCGCTGACTGGCCGCTGACTGAGTGATCACCGCCGTGCTCAGCCACACCTGCTCCTGCACCGGATACGCTTCCCAGATCGCTGCAAAAAACAGCGAAGAGCCCTCACCCGGCGTCAGCCAGTACGGGCGCTTGCGCTGGGTCCCGCGCCATTCATAAAAACCGTTGGCCGGCAGCAGGCAACGACGCAGACGCAAGGCTTCACGAAACATCGGCTGCTCGGCCACCGTTTCCGCCCGGGCGTGGGCCGGGGTACGCGACAGATCGGTCAGCCACGGCGGCGTCAGCCCCCAGCGCGCACGGGCCAGAGTGCGTTCGCCATCTTCACCGGCACGCAGCATCAACACCGAATCGTTGGGGGAAATGTTCCACTGCGCCAGTTGATCGGCAGGAAAACCTGGCAGCGCCGCGAAGTCGCGGTTCCAGCGAAACAGGGCATAACGTCCGCACATGGGGCAACACGACTCACAAATAAAACGAACGTCAGCCTAACAGACCAACGTACCGGGGAAGCTCTCCGGTTCATCGCCGGGTAGCGGCAGCGCGGCATTGTACGCGGTGATCAGCTCAAGGGCGTATTCGGCCTTATCATTGTCGACCGACAGCCCCAACAGGCCAAAGATCGGCAACTCGCCCGTGCCGCCGAGCAGATCCCGCCCCATCAGGTGCGCCTCGATGCCTTCGCTGGCAAGCATGCCCTTGAGCATCTCGCCTTCCATCAGGTTTTCCGGCTCGTAGATTCGCTGCATGGGCGCCCCTCATTCGTTTTCGCTAAGTACATCGAGCATCCATTCAATACCGTCAGTTTGCAGCTTGAATATGATCGGTTTACAGCATACCGGGCAGTCCTCGGTGTACTTCTGATCTCCTCCGGACAAATCCAGAACCGCTTCGCACCTTTCCCCACAATATGGACATTCATAATGCTCGGTTTCCAGCATCGCGGTCTCCCAGGTGACTTGTGCGTATAATCGCCGGTCTATTTGCAGGGCTATTTTTGTCTGGCTACTTTTCAGACCGTGCCCCGTTGGTTTTCGATCAAAACCTTTACTTACCCTAGCCGTTTCCAACAAGAGAGCATGATGGGCGAATTCGATGCCATCCGACCTTACGACGACAGCGAAGTACCTGCGGTACTGGCAAGACTGCTCGGCGACAAGGCGTTTCTAGATATCCTCACCCACTTCCGCTTCCCGCGTTTTGCCGGTGCCTTCGGCTGGATGCTCAAACCACTTATAGCCCATCGGCTGCGTCGTGAGTTCGCCGACGTGACGTCGGTGGCGACCTTGCAGGACAAAGTCGAGTTCTACGTCGACCACACCATCGAGCGCGCCACCGATGGCGTGACCTATACCGGTGTCGAGCAATTCAAGTCCGGCAGCGCGTATCTGTTCATCGCCAACCACCGCGACATCGTGATGGACCCGGCCTTCGTCAACTACGCCGTGTATCACGCCGGCCTGCCGACGCCGCGTATCGCGATTGGTGACAACCTGCTGCAAAAGCCCTTTGTCAGCGATCTGATGCGCCTGAACAAAAGCTTCATCGTTCACCGTTCGATCACCGGACGCCGCGAGAAAATGGCGGCGTACCAATTGCTGTCGGCCTACATCAACCACTCGATCCGCAACGACTGCGCCTCGATCTGGATCGCTCAGGCCGAAGGTCGGGCCAAGGACGGTGACGACCGTACCGAGTCGGCGATCCTCAAGATGTTCCACATGAGCCGCAAGGACGAACCGTTCGGTGAAGTCATTCAGTCGCTGAACGTCACCCCGGTGTCGATCAGCTACGAATACGACCCGTGCGACCAGGCCAAGGCCCGCGAGCTGTATATCCGCGCCACCACCGGCACCTACGCCAAGGCGCCGGGCGAAGATGACGTGAGTATCGCCAAGGGCATCACCGGTTACAAAGGCCGGGTGCACGTGAACTTTGCCGCGCCAATCACCGAGCTGTTCGAAGACACCAAGCAATTGGCGGTCGAGATGGACAAGCAGATTCTCGGCGGTTATCGCCTGTTCCCGGTGCATTACCTGGCGTATGCGCAGTGGGCGGATGCTGATCCGCAGTTGAACGTGCCGAAAGCTGCCAAGGTGTTCCCGGCGGATGAACTGGCCAAGGCGCAGGAAGAGTGGCAGCAACGGTTGGACGCCTGCCCTGAAGAGCATCGTCCGTATCTGGTGCTGCAATATGCGACGCCGGTGCGCAATCAGTACCGGGTCAAGGCTGGGTTGGCGCTGTAAGCGTCTTCGGCCAGAGACAAAACGGCGCCTTTGTGGTGAGGGGATTTATCCCCGATGGGGCGCGAAGCGGCCCCAGGTTTCTGCCTGAGAAATCATGGGCCTGCTGCGCAGGCCATCGGGGATAAATCCCCTCACCACAAGGTTTTGCATTCGCTTCAGAAGCGGGTGCTGACCCACGAAATGAGCAGCGCCAGCCCCAGGCAGGCAAAGCCGAAGCGATAGAAAAACCGGTTCATGCGCAACGTTGCCCAATCGAGGATCGGCTCGGCGTTCGGCTGCGCCTGGCGCTGGGCCGCAATACTGGCCATTGCGCGTTGTTCACGGCGGCGAGTCGCGTGCAGCAGCCAACTGCCCGGGAAGGCCAGCAGCAGGGCCAACAGATTGATCAATTTGGCGGGATGGGCGGTAAACAGCGTCATCAAATGCAGCGACATCACAGACCTCAAACTTAATCGGTGTGGCAGGCGCCAGACCGACGACTGCGGCGGGATTCTACCGAAACCGGCCCCCGACGCCTCCCTTTTACGACAAATAACCCATCAATCGACCGATGGCTGTCCTGTGTCACGGCTTCGTCATTTACATCGGCCACCATGCGCGCCTCGAAACACACATGGAATGCGACATGCTTCACGCTGAAAACCAGGATCGTCTCTACCTCATCACCCCATCCGACGAACAGCAGAGCCTCGTCGGCAGCCTTGCCTTCAATGTTCAGGATCGCCATTGGCTGGTGTATTGCGCACTGGGCGGGCATCAGCATGCGGATTTGCCCGAGACGGATTTGCTGACTGGGGTCAGCGTGCTCGATTTCTATTCGCAAGCTGCGTGAGTCAAGAGCCCCTCACCCTAACCCTCTCCCGGAGGGAGAGGGGACTGACCGAGATGAATATTTAAGTTACGTCGACCTGAAATATCGAGCCGTACTCAAGCCTTGAAAAGCCCCCAATCGGCTCCCTTCCCCCTCGCCCCCCTGGGGGAGAGGGCTGGGGTGAGGGGGATGGATCTTCCAGACAACCCGAATCCAGAACCTGCACACATGAAAAAGCCCGGAGCCATCACTGGCACCGGGCTTTTTTACATCAGCCGAAAGACTTACTCAGCGAGAACCTGCCCAACAGTCGGGTCCTTGAACAGACGCGTCAACGCATCGCTCAACACGTCACTCACCAGTTTGGTGTTGGTTTCCTGATTCGGCGCCATGCCGAAACGCTGGTCCAGCGATGCGCCGTAACGACCGCTGTAGCGGCGGTTGGCGTTCTGTACGTCGGAGCGGAAGGTTGCGCCGATGGTGGCTTCGGTCACGTACATGCCTTCTTTAGGCGACTGATATTTCAGTTCCGCCAGGGTCACGGTCAACTGGGGAGCATTCGGCGCGTTGTTGGTCGGGGTGAACCCGAGCAGACGCACGGCGGCTTCAGCCTGAGCCTGCAACTTCGGCAGGATCTGCTCGCGTTGCACGGTGATGGCGCTGGTTTCCGGGTAAAGACCACCACGGGTGCCCAGGGTTGGCGACGGACGACCGTCAACCACACGCACTACCACAGGCTGGCCACGGCCGACGGCTGGCAATTGCGTGGTCAGCTTCGGTTCCGGACTCAGTTGTTGCGGGCTGTGGGCGCAGCCGGCCAGAGTCAAACCGGCCACAGTGATCAAACCGAACAACAGGCGTTGCAACATGCTCTTCTCTCCAGAATCAGGCACAAACAGGCCGGCAGTATAGCGGTGGGCCACTGCGGGTCACCAGCATCGCGAGGTGAATACTGAAATGTCTGACAAACCCTGTCGAAAGCGGTTCCTGTCACACATTCTTCACCGCCCATACACCTTGACGTCACGGGTCGCTGGCAATCTTCAAACCAGTCCTCCAACAAGGTACTCGGCCATGCGTTATCTGATCTCGTTGTTCGCCCCACGCCCGCTGCACCGCAGCTTCGCCCTGCTCGATCGTAACGGCCATTGTCAGGCGTTCAAGCAGTGCAGCCTGCAACCGATGGGCGATGGCTGGGTCGAAATCGAAGAAATCCGCCTGCAGTGGTTGAACCAGCCGCTGCCCGCCAGCGCCCGGCTCGTACCGCGACAAATGCGCGCACGGGCTCAAGTGCAGTTGACCATCTGACCGGACGGCTAATAAAAGTCATTAAACACAACCAACTCCGCGCATTTCTTCGATACAATCTCCCCCCGATTATAAGGACGTCTCCTGATCGGGCCCCGCAACAGCGTCAATGCGCTTGCATCGACATCAAAAATCGCCCACAGAGAGCCGCCCACACAGATCGAGTGAAGTTGGCGCGCTTGCCTGTTCTTCCGGCAAAACCCCGCTTTTCGCGAATCTGCAGAGCTGTCATGACGCTCGGTCACTGAGCTGTTTTGCCTTCACGGGCACGGTGCCAGGCTTCGACAGCCCTTTTTTGAGGTTCACGTCTTCAAAAGAGCGTGAAAAAAACGGGTTTTCACAACTTCACAAGAGTGTGGCGAGCAAATGAATAGTTTTGCGTCTGAACATGCACCATTAGCGTCTGAAACAGCCCAACGACACAGGACCGGGTACACCTCGAATATCGGAGCCTGAAGCCTGTCCGCTACGGATTTGGTTGCACAAAATGGATGTCTCGACCATAAGTCGAATTGCCAGCCGCGCGCTGAGATGAGTTCATGGAACTCTTGAAGCCTGGCCGCATGCATCCATCGAAGTTGCGAAAAATTGCGAAGATTCGGACATGGCGAACTGACCATCGTTACCTGGGGCATCACTGACCTGCCCCTGAACGCCTGGCAGCCATGCCGACAATTTGGTGCTGCAGATTTTGGAGACGCGTTAAATGGCGCATAACGAAGCAGTCGACGTAGTACTGGTTGGGGCCGGCATCATGAGTGCCACCCTTGCCGTGCTGCTCAAAGAGCTCGATCCGGCGATCAAGCTGGAAGTTGTCGAGCTGATGGATTCCGGTGCTGCGGAGAGTTCCAACCCGTGGAACAACGCCGGTACCGGTCACGCTGGCCTGTGCGAGCTGAACTACACGCCGCAGGCTGCCGATGGCAGCGTCGACATCAAGAAAGCCGTGCACATCAACACCCAGTTCGAAGTGTCCAAGCAGTTCTGGTCGTACCTGACCAAGAAAGGCACCTTCGGCTCGTGCAAGTCCTTCATCAGCCCGGTGCCGCACCTGAGTTTTGTCCAGGGTGACAAAGGCGTTTCGTTCCTCAAGGAACGCTTTGACGTGTTGAGCAAGCACCACGCTTTCTCCGACATGGAATACACCGAAGACAAAGCCAAGATGGCCGAGTGGATGCCGCTGATGATGCCGGGCCGCTCGCCGGACGAAGTGCTCGCTGCCACCCGCGTGATGAACGGCACCGACGTCAACTTCGGCGCCCTGACCAATCAGTTGCTCAAGCACCTGACCAGCGCACCCGACGCCCAGGTCAAATACTGCAAGCGCGTGACTGGCCTCAAGCGTAACGGCAACGGCTGGACCGTCAGCATCAAGGACGTCAACAGCGGCAGCAGCCGTGAAGTCGACGCCAAATTCGTCTTCCTCGGCGCCGGTGGCGCGGCACTGCCGTTGCTGCAAGCCTCTGGAATCGAAGAAAGCAAAGGCTTCGGTGGCTTCCCGATCAGCGGCCAGTGGCTGCGTTGCGACAACCCGGACGTGGTCAAACACCACCAGGCCAAAGTCTACAGCCAGGCCGCCGTGGGTTCGCCGCCGATGTCGGTGCCGCACCTGGACACCCGCGTGGTCGATGGCAAGAAATCCCTGCTGTTCGGGCCATACGCCGGTTTCACCACCAAGTTCCTCAAGCACGGCTCCTTCATGGATCTGCCAATGTCGGTTCGCGCCGGCAACATCGGGCCGATGCTGGCGGTGGCGAAAAACAACATGGACCTGACCAAGTACCTGGTCAGCGAAGTGATGCAGTCAATGGAGCAACGTCTTGAGTCCCTGCGCCGTTTCTACCCTGAAGCGAAAGCCGAAGACTGGCGCCTGGAAGTGGCCGGCCAACGGGTGCAGATCATCAAGAAAGACCCGAAAAAGGGCGGCATCCTGCAATTCGGTACCGAACTGGTGGCTGCGAAGGACGGTTCCCTCGCTGCTCTGCTCGGCGCATCCCCAGGTGCCTCGGTAACCGTTTCGATCATGCTGGAACTGATCGAGAAGTGCTTCCCGGGCAAGGCCAAGGCTGAGTGGGCTGGCAAACTGGCCGAAATCTTCCCGGCCCGTGAAAAAGTACTGGAAACCGATGCTGCGCTGTATCGCAAGATCAACACGCAGAACAACATCGCACTGGAACTGGTTGAAGAAAGCAGCGAGACCCCAAGCTACGCTTGATCTAGCGGCATAAAAAACGCCCCGTACTCAGTGAGTGCGGGGCGTTTTTTTATGCCTTGAGAAAACCTTAGCCGCGGCTTTTTTCGATCAGCTCGATGTAGTCCGGGGCGTTTCGCTGATCCTTGATCACCTCAACGAAAGTCTGGCCCTGCTCATCCTTGCCATCGACGTCGTAGCCAGCGGCAACGAAGAACGTCAGAAACCGCTCGAAGTCATCAATGCGCAAGCCACGATAAGCCTTGATCAGTTTGTGCAGCGACGGCGAGGTGGCGTCGACCGGTTCAAAATCGAGGAACAGCTTGATCTGCTCATCGCCGATCTCGTCACCAATCACTTGTTTCTTATCTTTACGCATTGCCGACTCCAGCTCGCAGACATTTCACGGGCGGGCAGTTTACCCCTGCCCCGCCGCCGGGCTCAACGCGCGCGCACGCTGCCGGTGTGCAAATCGGCCCAGATATGGCCGTTGGCGTAACTGAGGAACTGCACATAGACGGTGTCGTTACGCAGCAGATCGATCACCACGCGGTATTGGGCGAGCGGGTAAAACAGGTTCAGGGTTTTGCTTTTTTCGTCGTAAAGCGGTTTTTTCAGGCTTTTGCTTTCGCCATCGAAACTGACCAGCACCTGAGTGATCGTCGCGCCCTTGTTCAGGGACTTGCCCTTGAGGCGGATCAACAGTGACGAGGTGACCGGAATCGGCTGCTGATTGGATTGGCGTTGCGCCCCCACGACCACCGAATAGTCGGTGACTTGCAGCAGTTGCTGCTGTTCCGGCTCGGCATCGCGCAGGGTCAGATCGTCCGGCGGCAGGAATTGGCTGTGCATCGGCGCGGCGGACAGAGGCAGGCTAAGGGTCAGCAACAGGGCGGCAAAGCTGCGGATCAGAAGGCTCATGACGGGCTCCGGGGACGGGCCGAGCACTCTAGCATGGGATTAAAAGCAAAAGATCGCAGCGTTCCGCAGCTCCTACAGGTTTACATCAATCCCATGTAGGAGCTGCCGAAGGCTGCGATCTTTTGATCTTGCTTACATGCCTTTAACGGCGAAGATCCCGTTGGCGTTGCGCCAGTAGCCTTTGTAGTCCATGCCGTAACCGAAGATATAACGGTCAATGCACGGCAGACCGACGAAATCGGCTTTCAGGTCAGGACGTGCCTTGCGGTCGTGATCCTTGTCGATCAGCACGGCAGTGTGCACTTTGCGCGCGCCGGCGTGTTTGCAGAAGTCGATGATCGCGCCCAGGGTGTGACCTTCGTCGAGGATGTCGTCGATGATCAGTACGTCGCGGTCGATGAACGAGACTTCTGGCTTGGCTTTCCAGAACAGGTCGCCGCCGCTGGTTTCATTGCGATAACGGGTGGCGTGCAGGTAGGACGCTTCCAGCGGGAATTGCAGATGGGTCAGCAGTTTGCCGGAGAAGATCAGGCCGCCGTTCATCACGCAGAACACCACCGGGTTGCTGTCAGCCAGTTGCTCGTTGATTTGTGCACCGACGCGGGCGATGGCCGCCTCGACTTCAGACTCGGTGTACAGGCAGTCAGCCTCTCGCATGATTTGACGGATATGCTCGAGATCAGCGGACATGGCGCTCTCCGGGGGGGTTGTGGGTGGGGGGTATGGCTGCGAAAAGCGGGCAAAGGTACGCATCTCGCACGGCCGAATCAAGCCTTTATGGACTAACGTACTCAATGTCCTATAGGACATCACCCTCGGATAGATTAATCTAGGCCGGTTTTTTTGCCCGCCGCCGGAGCCTTTCCCATGCCCATCCTCGAGATCCGCCATCCGCTGATCCGTCATAAACTCGGCCTGATGCGCCGCGCTGACATCAGCACCAAGAATTTCCGCGAGCTCGCTCAGGAAGTCGGCGCACTGTTGACCTATGAAGCTACAAAAGATTTGCCGCTCGAATCCTACGATATTGCAGGTTGGTGCGGCACCGTGTCGGTCGAGAAAATCGCCGGCAAGAAGATCACCGTCGTGCCGATCCTGCGCGCCGGCATCGGCATGCTCGAAGGCGTGCTGAGCCTGATCCCGGGTGCCAAGGTCAGCGCTGTGGGTGTTGCCCGCAACGAAGAAACCCTGCAAGCCCACACTTATCTGGAAAAACTGGTTCCGGAAATCAACGAACGCCTGGCCATGATCATCGACCCGATGCTCGCTACCGGCAGCTCCATGGTTGCGACCATCGACCTGCTGAAGAAGGCTGGCTGCAGAGATATCCGCGCCATGGTGCTGGTTGCCGCGCCGGAAGGCATTGCCGCAGTAGAAAAGGCTCACCCGGACGTGACCATCTACACCGCTTCCATTGATGAACGCTTGAACGAACACGGTTACATCATCCCAGGGCTGGGCGATGCCGGTGACAAGATCTTCGGCACCAAGCAGAAGGACGCGTGACCATGCAGCAAGAGTTCAACGATCCGCTCTGGCGCACGGTGCTGTCCGGCGCCCAGATGCTGTTCGTGGCTTTCGGCGCTCTGGTGCTGATGCCGCTGATCACCGGCCTGGACCCGAACGTGGCACTGTTTACCGCAGGTCTTGGGACGATTCTGTTCCAGATCGTCACCGGCCGTCAGGTCCCGGTGTTCCTCGCGTCGAGCTTCGCTTTCATCACGCCGATCATTCTCGCCAAGGGCCAGTTCGGCCTCGCCGCGACCATGGGCGGCGTGATGGCGGCTGGTTTCGTCTACACCTTCCTGGGCCTTGCGGTGAAGATCAAAGGCACAGGCTTCATCGACCGCCTGCTGCCGCCGGTGGTGATTGGTCCGGTGATCATTTCCATCGGCCTGGCCATGGCGCCGATTGCCGCGAACATGGCAATGGGCAAGGCGGGTGACGGCTCCGAACTGATCCACTACCAGACCGCGATGCTGATCTCGATGCCGGCGCTGCTGACCACGTTGATCGTGGCGGTGTTCGGTAAAGGCATCTTCCGTCTGGTGCCGATCATTTCCGGCGTGCTGGTCGGCTTTGGCATGGCGTTCTATTTCGGCGTGGTCGATACCGCGAAGATTGCCGCAGCGCCATGGTTTGCGATCCCGCACTTCACCGCACCGGAATTCAACTGGCAGGCGATTCTGTTCATCGTCCCGGTAGCATTGGCTCCGGCCATTGAACACATCGGCGGTGTGATTGCGGTGGGTAGCGTTACCGGTCGCGACTATCTGAAGAAGCCGGGCCTGCATCGCACCCTGCTCGGTGACGGCATTGCCACCACCGCTGCCGGCCTGTTCGGCGGCCCGCCAAACACCACTTACGCCGAAGTGACTGGCGCCGTGATGTTGACCAAGAACTACAACCCGAAAATCATGACCTGGGCAGCGATCTTTGCCATCAGCCTGGCGTTCGTCGGCAAGTTCGGTGCGCTGCTGCAAAGCATTCCGGTGCCGGTGATGGGCGGGATTCTGTGCCTGCTGTTCGGCTCGATCGCGGCGGTGGGGATGAACACCCTGATCCGTCACAAGATCGATCTGGGCGAAGCACGCAATCTGGTGATCGTTTCGGTGACGCTGGTGTTCGGGATTGGTGGTGTGCTGGTCGGCACCGGCACTGGCCCGGATGACTTCGGTCTCAAAGGCATCGCGCTGTGCGCGGTGGTGGCGATTGCGCTGAATCTGATTCTGCCGGGCAATGACGGCTGGAAGAACAAGAAGGCGGATGAACCGCTGATCTAAGGCTTCAAGATGTTTATTGCCTGACAGATAGCTTTCGCGAGCAGGCTCGCTCCCACAGGGGTTCTTCAGCGCACCGAAGATCAAATGTGGGAGCGAGCTTGCTCCGGGCGGCGTTCCGACGAAGCTTTTGGCTTTACAGGGCCAACGGCGCTCGCTCGCACAAGGTCGCCAACGCCTTCGCCCATTGCGGGTCATCATTCAGGCACGGCACCAGCACCAACTCCTCTCCCCCCGCCTCGCGGAACTGCTCCTTGCCGCGATCACCGATCTCTTCCAGTGTCTCGATGCAGTCGGCGACAAACGCCGGGCACATCACCAGAATCTTCTTCACGCCGCTTTTCGCCAGCTCATCCAGCCGCGCTTCGGTGTAGGGCTCGATCCACTTCGCCCGGCCCAATCGCGACTGAAAAGAGACAGACCATTTGCCCTCCGGTAACCCCATACGCTCAGCGAACAGGGCCGCCGTGCGCAAACATTGCGCGCGATAACAGGTTGCCAATACCGCAGGCGACGCATTCTTGCAGCAGTCTTCATTTTTGAAGCAGTGATTGCGGGTCGGGTCGAGCTTGGTCAGGTGCCGTTCCGGCAGGCCATGGAAGCTCAGCAGCAAGTGATCGTAATCCTGCTGCAAATGCGGCTTGGCACTGGCCACCAAGGCGTCGAGGTATTCCGGCTGATCGTAGAACGGCTGCAGCACCGAAATCTGCACATTGAGCTTCTTCGCGCGGATCACGCGCTTCGCCTCTTCGATCACCGTGGTGGTGGTGCTGTCGGCGAACTGTGGATAAAGCGGCGCCAGCGTGATGCGCTTGTGTCCCGCTGCTACCAGCCTTGTCAGGCACGTTTCAATCGAAGGCTCGCCGTAGCGCATCGCCAGATCGACCGGGCCGTGTTTCCACTGCGCTTTCATCTGCTCTTGCAGACGACGGCTGAGTACCACCAGCGGCGAACCTTCGTCCCACCAGATAGAGGCATAGGCGTGCGCCGACTGCTCGGGCCGCTTGATCAGAATCAGCGAAACCAGCAAACGCCGCACTGGCCACGGCAGGTCGATCACGTACGGGTCCATCAGAAATTGATTGAGGTAACTGCGCACATCGGCCACCGAGGTGGAGGCCGGGGAGCCCAGGTTGACCAGAAGCAAGGCGTGATCGGTCATGCAACGTCCTATTTCAGAGGCGGCTGGAGAGATCGTCCAGAGCCGCGCGTAAATCCGTGAACTGGAAAGTGAAACCCGCTTCCAGCAAGCGTGCCGGCGTGGCCCGTTGGCCGCCCAGCAACAACAAAGACATCTCGCCGAGCCCCACCTTCAGTGCAAGGGCGGGCATCGGCATGAACGCCGGGCGGTGCAACACGCTGCCCAGCGTCTTGGCAAATTCACGATTGCGCACAGGTTTCGGCGCGCACGCATTATAAGGACCGCTCGCCTGATCGCGGTGCAGAAGAAAATCAATCAGGGCGATTTGATCGTCGATATGAACCCACGGCATCCACTGCCGACCATTGCCCAAAGGCCCGCCCAGCCCGAGCTTGAACGGCAGCAGCAAGCGCGACAAAAAGCCGCCCTCGGCCGACAGCACCAGACCGGTTCGCACCAGCACCACGCGGATGCCCAGCGACTCTGCGCGCAGGGCGGTTTCCTCCCAGGCGATGCACAACTGGCTGGCGAAATCGTCGATCACTGGCGGCGAGTCTTCGGTCAACTCGCGTTCACCACCGTCGCCGTACCAGCCGATGGCCGATCCCGAGATCAACAACGACGGCTGCTGCGCTCGGGTTTCGAGCCACGCCAAAAGGGTTTCCGTGAGCTTGATCCGGCTGCTCCACAGCAACGCCTTGCGGCGATGCGTCCACAGGCGGTCGGCGATCGGCGCGCCCGCAAGATTGACGATGGCGTCTACGGGTTCATTGCCGAGGTCTTCCAGGCGCGCAATGCCACGCACCTGCGCACCACAGATTTTCGCGACTTTTTCGGGGCGTCGACTCCACACCGTCAGGCGATGGCCCTGCTCCGCCCAATGCTGGCAGAGCTGCCGTCCTATCAAACCAGTACCGCCGGTCAGCAATATGTGCATGACATCTTCCTCGCGTGGCGTTTTACCCGGATCCCTAGTCTATTTTTAAAAGCAGGGATCTTTTCGAACGGGCAGGCTCTATTGTTTAACCATAGGCCAAGCTGTCAGAACGAGAACGCTAGAAGTTATACCAAAAAACAAAATTGTACAGGTTTCATCAACGGCGTAGTCTGTACAGAAAGGTAAACGAGGCCCCTATGACTGTACCTATCGCAATCATCGGCACCGGCATCGCCGGACTCTCGGCAGCCCAGGCTCTGACAGAGACCGGGCACACCGTTCAATTGTTCGATAAAAGTCGCGGCAGCGGTGGACGCATGTCGAGCAAACGCAGCGACGCCGGTTCGCTGGACATGGGCGCGCAATATTTCACTGCGCGCGACCGCCGTTTCGTCACCGAGGTTCAGCGCTGGCAAAGTCAGGGCTGGGTCGCCGAGTGGACGCCGCAGCTCTATACCTTCCAGGGTGGACAACTGAATCTGTCGCCGGACGAGCAGACCCGCTGGGTCGGCGCGCCGCGCATGAGCGCGATCACCCGCGGCTTGCTCGACGGCATGGAAGTCCACTTCGCCTGCCGGATCACCGAGGTCTTTCGTGGCGAAGAACACTGGCATCTGCAAGACGCCGAAGGCTTCACCCACGGCCCTTTCAGCCATGTGGTGATTGCCACGCCAGCGCCTCAGGCCACGGCACTGCTCGCCGCTGCGCCGAAACTTGCCGGTGCCGCTGCCGGGGTGAAAATGGAACCGACCTGGGCCGTTGCCCTCGCCTTCGACACACCGCTGGATACGCCCATCGAAGGCTGCTTCGTGCAAGACAGCGCCCTCGACTGGCTGGCGCGCAACCGCAGCAAACCCGGACGCGACAACACCCTCGACACTTGGGTGCTGCATGCCACCAGCGCTTGGAGCCGGCAGCACATCGATCTACCCAAGGAAGCCGTGATCGAGCAACTGCACGGCGCCTTTGCCGAGCTGCTGCACAGCGCCATGCCCGCCCCGACCTTCAGCCTCGCTCACCGCTGGCTCTATGCCCGTCCGGCAACAGGCCACGAATGGGGCACCCTGGCCGATGCCGATCTGGGTTTGTACGCCTGTGGCGACTGGTGCCTGTCCGGGCGCGTCGAAGGCGCTTGGCTAAGTGGCCAGGAAGCCGCGCGCCGTCTGCACGAACACCTGCAATGAATCGCATCAATCCGCAAAAACTGCTGCTGTCGAAATGGACAGCAGCCCACCCGCAAAACCGTGAAAAACATTTTCTGGTCACCGAGCTGATCCGCGATGAGGAAGGCACGGTGCTCGAGGTTGAGTTGCAAGCAGTGCTCACGCAGCGCAGTGAGCGATTCGAGTGGCAAATCCTGAAAAATAATTCCGAGTGGATGCAAGGCTGGAAGTGAAACCCGCTCCCACACGGAATCACCTCCCCTGCAAAAACTTATACAAATGATTTGACTTGTACACCCATGAATCTATGCTGAAAGAAATGTTGTACAGAGATAACTCTCTGTACAGGTATAGATTCGAGGTGCTTATGTCCGAAGCTTCCCAGCTCAAACCCAAGATAGCCATCAGCGCCTGCCTGCTGGGCGCCGAGGTGCGCTACAACGGCGGACACAAGGAATCGCGACTGTGCAGCCGCACACTCGCTGAACACTTCGAGTTCGTCCCGGTATGCCCGGAAGTCGCCATCGGTTTGGGCATTCCCCGCGAGCCGATCCGTCTGGTAGGCAACCCTGAAAGCCCCGAAGCCATCGGCACCGTCAACCCGACGATAAACGTTACCGCGCCACTGGCTGAGTACGGCGAGAAAATGGCCGCCGAACTCGGTGACCTCTGCGGCTATATCTTCATGCAGCAATCGCCGTCCTGCGGGCTGGAACGGGTCAAGGTCTATCACGCCAATGGCGCTCCAGTGAACGGCGGCGGTCGCGGTATCTACGCCCAGGCCTTCTGCGCGCGGCACCCGGACTTGCCGGTGGAAGAAGCCGGACGCTTGAACGACCCGGTGCTACGGGAAAACTTCATCACCCGCGTCCTCGCCTACAGCGCCTGGCAGCAATTACTGACCCAGGGTTTGAGCCGTCGCGCGCTCACCGAATTTCACTCGCGCTACAAATATCTGCTGATGGCCCATAACCCGGTGCAATACAAGACGCTGGGCAACATGCTCGGCAACATGGGCCACAGCGACCCGGCCGAACTCGGCCCTCGCTATTTCAGCGAGCTGATGGCCGCGTTGAAAAAGTGCGCAACCCGGCGCACCCATAGCAACGTCTTGCAGCACATCAGCGGTTACCTCAAGCAGGTCATCACTGCCGAAGACAAACAGGAAATGCAGCACGTGATCGGCCAGTACCGCCACGGCATTGTACCGCTGGTGGTACCGCTGACACTGCTCAAACATCACTTTCGCCAACATCCGGATCCGTACATTGCGCAACAGGTTTACCTGCAACCGCATCCGGAAAATCTCAGCCTGCGAAACGCTATCTAATGAATGAAAAACCCGATTCAAGCGCCCAGGAAGACCTCGGCGCCGACTTCAAGAAAGCCCTCGACGAAGGCTGGCTGCCGATCCGCGAAGTGGCGCGCCAGACCGGCGTCAATGCGATCACGCTGCGTGCGTGGGAGCGTCGTTATGGACTCGTCATCCCGCAACGCACACCGAAGGGCCATCGGCTGTATTCGGCCGAGCACGTACAACGCATCCTGACCATCCTCACCTGGCTCAACCGCGGCGTCGCGGTCAGCCAGGTCAAACCGCTGCTCGACACGCCGCAGGCATTCAGCGAACCGGTGGAAAACGACTGGCAACGGTTGCGCCAGACCCTGCTGGCAGCCGTTACGCAACTCGATGAACGCACCGTCGACGACAGCGTCAATCAAGCGATGGCGCTCTACCCGCCGCGCACATTGTGCGAGCAATTGCTGATGCCGCTGCTGGAAGAACTGGAACAGCGCTGGCAGGGCCAGTTCGGCGCGCAGATGGAACGCGTGTTCTTTTATTCGTGGCTACGCAGCAAATTCGGCGCACGCATCTACCATAACAATCATCAACTGCACGCTGCGCCCCTGTTGCTGATCAACCATTCCGACCTGCCACTGGAACCTCATCTGTGGCTATGCGCTTGGTTGATCAGCAGCGCCAATTGCCCTGTGCAAGTGTTTGACTGGCCGTTACCGGCCGGGGAGCTGGCACTGACGGTCGAACATCTGCAAGCCCGTGGCGTACTGCTGTATTCCAGCAAAGCCATGCAGCTTGCGCAGTTGCCGAAACTGTTGGCTGGCGTGAGTTGCACGAAAATGATTGTCGGACCAACGGTATGCATCCACCACGCCGAGTTGTCCGTAAAAACCTCAGAAACTGCTGATTTGTACCTGGCTGAAGATGCGCTTTCGGCGCACCAGACCCTCGTTCAGCATGGGCTGATTTAATGAGCGCGGCGAATACCGACATGCAATTGATCTGGCTGCGCAGCGACTTGCGCCAACACGACAACACTGCCCTCGCGGCGGCCGCAGCGCGCGGTCCGACGGTCGCGGTGTATCTGTTGAGCCCGCAGCAGTGGCAAGAACATGACGACGCGCCGTGCAAGGTCGACTTCTGGCTGCGCAATCTGAATGAGCTGAGTAAAAGTCTCGGTGCCCTGAACATTCCGTTGTTGATTCGCACGGAGGCGCACTGGGATCAGGCGCCGGCGGAGCTGCTCAAACTCTGTCGGCAATTGGACATCGAAGCGGTGCACGTCAACGAGGAATATGGCATCCACGAAAGCCGCCGTGATGCAGCCGTGGCCGAGGCATTGCAGGCCGAAGGTATCGATTTTCGCAGTTACCTCGATCAATTGCTGTTCAAGCCCGGCACCGTGCTGACCAAGACCGGAACCTACTTTCAGGTATTCAGCCAGTTTCGCAAGGTCTGTTACGAGCGCCTGCATCGCGCGATGCCGGCGCTGGTAACAGTCCCCGGCAAACAGTCGCCTTTGAACATCGACAGTGATCCGATTCCTGCGTCCGTCAAAGGCTTCGCCACACCAAGCGAGTCACTGCGTGACCTGTGGCCTGCCGGCGAACAAGAGGCCCGTCGCCGTCTCGATACCTTCGCCGACGCCCAAATCGATTACTACAAAAGCGAGCGCGACTTCCCGGCCAAGCCCGGCACCAGTCAGCTGTCGGCGTACCTGGCCGCCGGTGTGATCTCGCCCCGCCAATGTCTGCACGCCGCCCTGCAAAGCAATCAGGGCGAGTTCGAAAGCGGCAAAGTCGGCGCCGTCACCTGGATCAACGAGTTGCTGTGGCGCGAGTTCTACAAACACATTCTGGTGGGTTATCCACGGGTCTCGCGCCACCGCGCGTTCCGTCCGGAAACCGAAGCACTGGCCTGGCGCAACGCGCCGGATGACCTCGCCGCATGGCAAGAGGCGCGTACCGGCCTGCCGATCATCGATGCCGCCATGCGCCAATTGCTCGAAACCGGCTGGATGCACAATCGCCTGCGCATGGTGGTGGCAATGTTCCTGACCAAGAACCTGCTGATCGACTGGCGCGAAGGCGAGCGCTTTTTCATGCGGCATTTGATTGATGGAGATCTGGCCGCGAACAACGGCGGCTGGCAATGGAGCTCGTCGACGGGCACCGATTCGGCGCCGTATTTCCGCATTTTCAATCCACTGAGCCAGTCGGAAAAATTCGACAGCGAAGGCTTGTTCATCAAGCACTGGCTGCCGGAACTGGCCGGCCTCGACAAAAAAGCTGTGCATAACCCGGCCAGTGCCGGCGGATTGTTCGGTGTGGCGGATTACCCAACGCCAATCGTCAATCTGAGTGCCTCCCGGGAGCGGGCGCTGACCGCGTTCAAAAATCTGCCCTCGCGCCAACCGGCCGGAGGCGATCATGAGTGAATTCCTGCGCCGCTTCGCCCGCCAGTTTGCCGAATTGAATTCAGACAATCTGCACCGTTTGGGCGAGCTGTACAGCGACGACGTCCAGTTCACCGACCCGCTGCACGAAGTACAGGGGTTGGCGCAATTGCGTGATTACTTCAGTGAGCTGTACGCCAACGTCAGCGAGCTGCGTTTCGACTTCCACGGTTTCGACCAGATCCGCGACGGTGAAGGCTACCTGCGCTGGGTCATGAGTTATCGCCATCCACGCCTGGCCGGGGGCCGGGTGATCCGGGTGAGCGGTTGCTCGCACCTGCTTTGGCGCGACAAGGTTTATCGCCATCGGGATTATTTCGATGCCGGGGCGTTGCTCTATGAACACTTGCCAGTATTGGGCCGGGTGATCGCCTGGCTGAAAAGGAGAATGGGATGAGTCGTACACCTCCACGGCGTTATTGGCTGACCGGTGCCAGCAGTGGCATCGGCGCGGCACTGGCTGAGGACATTCTGAAAAGCGGTGCGCATCTGGCGGTCAGCTCACGCCAGGTCGCCCCACTCAAGGTCTTGTCACAACGCTATCCGGGACAAGTGCTGGTGGTGCCCGGAGACCTGACCAACAGCCAGACGGTCCGGGAAATCGGCGAACAGATTAACGAGGCCTGGGGCTCACTGGACACGGTGATCCTCAATGCCGGCACCTGTGAATATGTCGACGCCCGGCAGTTCGACGCCTCCATTGTCGAGCACGTGGTGCGCACCAATCTGCTCGCCAGCGCTTACTGCATCGAAGCCGCCCTGCCCTTGCTGCGCAAAGGCACCGCGCCGCATCTGGTCGGGGTGGCGAGTTCCGTGACTTACATGCCGCTGCCAAGGGCCGAAGCCTACGGCGCGTCCAAAGCAGGGCTGCGTTATCTGTTCGAATCGTTGCGCATTGATCTGGCGGATGAGGGCATTGAAGTCACCGTGGTCAGTCCGGGTTTCGTCGAAACTCCGCTGACCGCGAAGAACGATTTTCCGATGCCGCTCAGTTGGCCTGTGGATAAAGCCGCGCGGCACATCTTCGCCAAACTCAAGGATCGACCACTGGAGATCGCTTTCCCGGCGCTGTTCATGGCGGCGCTGTGGCCCTTGTCGAAACTGCCTGCCCGCCTGCAACTGGCAATCGGCAAACGCATGGTGCGCAAATCACCGCCGCTGCGTGATCCAGTATGAAGGTCGCTATCGTCGGCAGCGGGATCGCGGGGCTGACCTGCGCCTATCTGCTCAATCGTCGCCATGACGTCACCGTGTTCGAGGCCGGCGACTGGGTCGGCGGTCACACGCACACGGTGCAGGTGACGGTCGACGAACGTCAGTACGCGGTCGACACCGGTTTCATCGTGTTCAACGACTGGACCTACCCCAACTTCATCCGCTTGCTCGATCAGCTCGGGGTGACGTCCAGCCCTACTGAAATGAGCTTTTCGGTGACCGATCCGGATAGCGGTCTGGAATACAACGGCAACAACCTCAACAGCCTGTTCGCCCAGCGGCGCAATCTGTTGTCGCCGGGGTTTTGGGGCATGCTGCGCGACATCCTGCGCTTTAACAAAGAAGCCCAGCGCGACCTTGCCGAACAGCGCATCGCGGCCGACATGACCCTGGATGATTACCTCAAGGCCGGCGGTTATGGCGAGCGCTTCATCCTGCACTACATCGTGCCGATGGGCGCGGCGATCTGGTCGATGCCGATGGCCGAGATGCTCAATTTTCCGCTGCAGTTCTTTGTGCGGTTCTTCAAGAATCATGGCCTGCTGTCAGTCAGTGACCGCCCGCAATGGCGGGTGATCGACGGGGGTTCCAGCGCCTACATCGCGCCGCTGACCGAATCGTTCAAGGACAGGATCCGCCTGAACTGCCCGGTGAGCCGAGTCGATCGCGACGAACACGGCGTGGTTATCCACAGCCCGGCGGGCATCGAGCATTTCGACAAAGTGGTGTTCGCCTGCCACAGCGATCAGGCCTTGCAACTGCTGGCGACCCCGAGCGACGCCGAACGGGCGATTCTCGGCGCCATGCCCTACGCCGACAACGAAGTCGTGCTGCACACCGATACGCGTCTACTGCCGACACGCAAACTCGCTTGGGCCAGCTGGAATTATCGCTTGAGCGGTGCCGGCCATACCCACGCGGCCGTCACTTACGACATGAACATCCTGCAAGGGATTGAGAGCGACACAACGTTCTGCGTCAGCCTCAACCAGAGTGCCGGCATCAGTCCGTTCAAGGTGCTCGCCAAATACACCTATGCCCACCCGCAGTTCAGCCTCACAGCGGTAGCCGCGCAGAACCGCTGGGCCGAACTGGACGGCGTGCAGAACACCCATTACTGCGGTGCCTACTGGGCCAACGGTTTCCATGAGGACGGTGTGGTCAGCGGCTTGCGCGTGGCCGCCGCGTTCGGTGAAACCTTATGAAAAGCGCCCTCTACAGCGGCTGGATCGGCCACCGACGTTTTGCGCCGCGCCGGCATGAGTTTCGTTACCGGATTGGTCTGCTGTATCTCGATCTGGCCGAGCAGGACGCGGTGCTGGGTTTATCGCCACTGGCGGGACGCAGTCGATTTGCGCCGTTCTCCTTCCGCGAGACGGACTACCTGAAAACCTTCACCGGTCGGGGCGTTCGCCTTATCGATGCTGTGCGCCAGCGGGTCGCTGAGGCTATCGGGTATGAGCCACAGGGTTCGATCTGCCTGCTGACCCAGCCTCGCAGTTGGGGCCTTTCGTTCAACCCGGTGAGTTTTTTTTATTGCCATGAACCTGACGGGCAACTTGCGGCCATTCTTTGCGAAGTCACCAACACCCCTTGGCGCGAGCGTTATCACTACGTACTGCCCGCCAGCCCCCGGGTGAACCTGCACGACTTCCATCAACATTTCGCCGTGGCCAAAGCCTTTCACGTTTCGCCTTTTCTGCCGCGCGATCTGGAATACCGCATGAGTTTCAGCCCCGCCGCGCAAAGCCTCGGCGTGCACATGGCGGACTGGCAGGGCGAACACAAATTGTTCGACGCCACCCTCAGCCTGAAACGCGAAACACTCGACCGGCCAAACTTGCATCGCTATTTGCGGCGTTTTCCATGGATGACGGCAAAAACAGCTCTGGCGATTTACTGGCAGGCACTGCGCCTGTTGCTCAAGCGTGCACCGATCTTCACTCACAAGGCTGCTGACGGCAGCTTTCAAACCGCCACCGTGCTTCCCAAGGAGCGCCGCCATGAAATCCTCTAGCGTCTCGGCCAAAGCCAATCTGTTCAGCACCAATGGCGTGACCGGCTCGCTCCTGCGCCGTGGCGTTTTGCGCCTGCTGGGTCAGCTCAAACACGGGCAACTGGTGGTCATCGAGGATGGCGAACGTCTGCTGTTCGGCACCCCTGGCAGCACATTGCTTGGGGAAATTCATGTCCAGGATAAGGCTGTCTGGGGAATGGTCGCCAGCAACGGTTCGATTGGCGCTGGCGAAGCGTTTATCCACGGTTACTGGAGTTCGCCCGACCTGACTGCGGTGGTGCGGGTGTTCGTCAGCAACCTTGAAGTACTCGATGCGATGGAGGGCGGTCTGGCCCGCCTCGGGCGACCGTTGGTGCAGGGCTTGCACTGGCTCAATCGCAATACGCGCAAAGGCTCGCAGAAGAACATCGCCGCCCACTACGATCTGGGCAACGATTTGTTCGAACAGTTTCTCGACCCGACCATGATGTATTCGGCGGCGCAGTTCCTCACTCCCGAAGACAGTCTGGAACAGGCGCAACTGAACAAACTGGAGCGCATCTGCCAGAAGCTTGCGCTCAAGCCCGAGGACCACCTGCTGGAAATCGGCACAGGCTGGGGCAGCATGGCGCTCTACGCGGCGCAGAACTATGGCTGTCGGGTAACCACCACCACGTTGTCGAAAGAGCAGTACGCCTTTACCGCTCAGCGCATCGAAAAGCTGGGCTTGCAGGATCAAGTCACCTTGTTGCTCAAGGACTACCGCGACCTCACCGGCGAGTACGACAAACTGGTATCGATCGAGATGATCGAAGCGGTCGGCCATCGCTTCCTGCCCACCTATTTCAAACAATGCGCGCACCTGCTCAAGAGCAACGGCCTGATGCTGATTCAAGCAATCACCATTCGCGAACAGCGCTACGAGCAGGCCAAACGCGGGGTCGACTTTATCCAGCGCTACATCTTCCCTGGCGGCGCCTTGCCGTCTGTGCAGAAGATGCTCGAGGTAGTCAGTCGCGAAACCGACATGAACCTGCTGCACATGGAGGACTTCGGCCTGCACTACGCCAAAACCCTGCGCCTGTGGCACGAGAACTTTCGCCGCGCCCACAGTCGCTTGAGCGAGTTGGGCTACGACGATTACTTCCTCAGACTGTGGGAGTTTTACCTGTGCTATTGCGAGGGCGGATTCCTCGAACGCACCATCGGCACCGCGCAGTTGTTGCTGGCCAAACCGGCCGCCATGCCTGCGCCGCTGCTCGGCCGCTTCGATGCTTGAGCGGATCGCCAATGCCGTGCTGTTCCAGCTCGGTTGGCTCGTCTGTGTGCTCGGCGGCAACAGCCTGTGGTTGCTGCTGGCATTGGCGGTGCTGGTGATTCATCTGCGCTGGATCAGCAGTTGGGCGGCTGAAGGCCGTTTGATGCTCAGTGTGGTGATCGTCGGCACGGCGGTGGACAGCGTCTTGCGCGCCCTCGGCGTGTTCGAGTTTCAGGATCAGTCGCCGTTGATTCCGCTGTGGCTGATGTTGCTGTGGGCCTTGCTCGCCACGACCTTGCGTCATTGCCTTGAGTGGACTGCCAGGCCATGGTGGCTGGCCAGCGCGCTCGGCGCGGTCGGCGGTGCAATGTCTTACTACGGTGGCGGGCGCCTGGCCGGGGTGCAATTCCCCTACGGCGAGTTACCGACACTGATCGGCATCGGCCTGCTCTGGGCGCTGCTGTTTCCGCTGCTGCACTCCATGGCCCGACGCTTGAGTCACTGAGCGTCCGTCAGAGCTTTCACACACTCGGCAAGCTCTGCCTTACACTGCCGGCCATGAAAACCATTCCTCACCAGCAAATCACCGAACCGGCGGTCACCTGTTCGACTTGCGCAGCCTGCTGCTGCCAGCTCGAAGTGATGCTGATCACCGACACGGGCGTGCCTGATCGTTTTATCGATACCGATGAATGGGGCGGCGAAGTGATGCTGCGTCTGGACGACGGCTGGTGTGCGGCACTGGATCGCGACACGATGATGTGCACGATTTACGAGAAGCGCCCGCTGATTTGTCGCGAGTTCGAGATGGGCTCACCCGAGTGCATCGAAGAGCGCCAAGGTATCGCCACGGTGTACCGCTGATTAAAAGCGAAAAGATCGCAGCCTGCGGCAGCGCCTGCATGGGATTGTGTTTTTCCCTGTAGGAGCTGCCGCAGGCTGCGATCTTTTGATTTTGCTTACAACGGCAACGTGTAATGCAGCGAGTAGCTTTCTACACCGTCGTTGTCACTGGCAAGACCGGCGTTGGAATAGTGCGTCGCGCGGATCCCGACTTCATGCCCGCCATCGAAGCGCAGACCAAACCCGAGACGGTCTTCGAACTGGAAGGAGCCGCCGAGATTGTTCGATTCGTATTGGGTATTGGAGAACGCCGCCACACCGATCCCCGCCTCGATATAGGGCTTGACCGACTGGCCGGCAAACTCGTAAACAAATACCGGCGAGAACGACAGGCTGTTGTTGCTGGAGGTCTTGTCACCTTCCCAGTAGGTGTAAGCACCGCTCCAGTAACCGGTAAGGCGACCAACGTCGCTCTGCAGCCAGCTCTTGTCCCAGTCGAAATTCATCCCCAGGCGATAGGTCATGGTCGAATCGCTGGTAGCACCGACGGCGAATTCAACGCCGGCAGCTTGTGCAGTAATACTTTGCCCCATCAACGCGGCCGCAATCGCGGCCAGGCAGAATAGTCGCTTCACTTTGAAACTTCCTTTTCCGGAACGATCGTTTGGTTTTCTAGATAACTCATCGCTATAGAAGCTAGCGCTCAAACAGAAGTTCAGACGATCTTCCGGTTATTTCACATTTTTTTTACAAACTGAAGTTTTGCACGTCGCCGGCAGTTTGCCCCAACAACGGCAGGATGTTTTTGAAGTGCTGAGGATCACCGCTGGTCCAGAATCTGACCGATCGGTTCGGTCCTTCGGCGAGCAGATCACGCTCGGCCAAAAGACGTTGAAGTTGCCGCGCCACGGCGGCGCCGGTATCGATCAGGCTGATGGTCTCGGGGATCATCGACTTGAGCATCGGCTTGAGGAAGGGATAGTGCGTGCAACCAAGAATAATCGTATCGCAACCGTTGGCCAGCAGCGGATCGACATAGCTTTGCAGCAACTGGCGCAACTCGGCGCTGTGAAGATCGCCGCTTTCAATCAATTCGACCAGGCCCGGGCAAGGCTGAGTAATCACCCGCACATCGGTGGCAAAGCGATCAAGCAACGCAGCGAACTTGGCACTCTGCAAGGTGCCGGTGGTGGCGAGAACACCGACCACGCCGCTGCGCGTTGCCGCGGCCGCCGGTTTCACCGCCGGCTCCATGCCAACGATCGGCCAGTCGGGAAAATCACCGCGCAGATCGGCAGCCGCCGCCACTGTCGCGGTATTGCAGGCGACCACCAAAGCCTTGGCGCCCTGCTCGCGAAAAAACCCGGCCATCACGCTGCAACGCTGGCGGATGAACTCCGGGGTTTTCTCGCCGTACGGAATGTGCCCGCAATCGGCGAAGTACAGCAGCGATTCATTGGGCAACAAGCGCTGGATTTCTGCCAGCACCGACAAACCGCCGACACCGGAATCGAACACGCCGACCGGCGCCTCACGCATGGCGCGCGCCACAGACGCTGCAACCAGGATCACGCTTGACCCGCAACTCGCGGAAACGCGAACCCAAGGCATCGATCAACAGCAAGCGGCCCACCAGCGGCTCACCGAAGCCGACCAACACTTTCAACGCTTCAAGCGCCTGAAGGCTGCCGACCACCCCCACCAACGGCCCGACCACACCAGCCTCGCTGCAGGTCAGTTCGGCTTCGCTGCCATGCCCGTACAAACAGTGATAGCAAGGGCTCTCGGCGCGACGCGGATCGAACACCGACAGTTGCCCTTCAAGACGAATGGCGGCTCCGCTGACCAAGGGTTTAGTCGCGGCCACGCACGCAGCGTTGACCGCTTCGCGCGTGGAAAAATTATCCGAACAGTCGAGTACCAGATCCACCGCCGCAACGGCAGCGGCGAGAGAGTCCTCGTCGAGCGCCTGACGATGCGGCACCAGTTGAATCTCGGGATTGATCGCACTCAAGCGCTTTAGCGCCGAGTCGACCTTGCTCATGCCGACGCTGTCGGTGTCGTGAATGATCTGGCGTTGCAGGTTGGTCAGATCGACTGTATCGAAGTCCGCCAGATGCAGTTCGCCGACACCGGCTGCCGCCAGATACAGCGCAACCGGTGCGCCAAGACCACCGAGGCCGACGATCAGGACGCGACTGTCCTTGAGCTTCAGTTGCCCATCAATATCGATGTGTTGCAGCAGAATCTGCCGGCTGTAGCGCAGCAACTCCTGATCATTCAGCACGGCAGGCGCCCCAGGCTGATGCGTTGATGGCCGCCCAGATCGGTACGGCTGTGGACTTCTTCGAAACCGCGAGTGTTAAACAGATCGCGCACGGCTTCGGCTTGATCATAGCCGTGTTCGAGCATCACCCAGCCGCCGGCCTCCAGATGATCCGGGGCCTGGGCAACGATCAGGCGCAGATCGTCGAGCCCATCCTCACCGGCCACCAGCGCACTCGCCGGTTCGAAGCGCACATCGCCTTCGACCAGGTGTGGATCGGCGGCGGCAATGTACGGCGGGTTGCTGATGATCAGATCAAAACGCTGACCTTCCAGAGCGCTGAACCAGTGACTGCTCAGCACCGTGGCGTTGTTCAAATGCAGACGCTGGCGATTGCGCTCGGCCAATGCCACCGCTTCCAGCACGCGATCCACGGCGGTGACCTGCCATGCCGGACGCTCACTGGCCAGAGCCAGGGCAATCGCGCCGCTGCCGGTGCCGAGGTCGAGCACTTTGGCCGGGGTCGCTGGCAGCAATTCCAGCGCCGCTTCCACCAGCAGTTCCGTGTCCGGACGGGGAATCAGCGTGTGCGGCGCGACTTCCAGATCGAGTTTCCAGAATCCTTGCTGGCCGAGAATGTAGGCCACCGGCTCGCCGCCACGACGGCGTTGCAGGTATTCGGCAAAGGTCAGCGCGGCTTCCGTCGGCACGATGCGCTCGGGCCAGGTGTGCAGGAAGCTACGCGACTTGCCCAGCGCGGCCGCGAGGAGCAATTCGGCATCGAGACGTGCGGTAGGTGAGTCCGGCAGTTCGGCGGCACGCAACAGGCTGGCAATGATGGTCATTTATTCACCTATCGCAGCGAGTTGGTCAGCCTGGTATTCGGCCAGCAAAGGCTCGATCACCGCGTCAACGCCACCGGCGAGAACGTCATCAAGAGAGTACAGGGTCAGGTTGACGCGATGGTCAGTGACCCGGCCCTGGGCAAAGTTGTAGGTGCGAATCCGCTCGGAACGGTCACCGGAGCCGACCAGCAATTTACGCTCGCTGGCGATGGCATTGGCCGCCGCGGCGGTTTGCTGATCGTTGAGCTTGGCCGACAGCCACGCCATCGCACGCGCACGGTTCTTGTGCTGGGAACGCTCTTCCTGGCACTCGACGACGGTGCCGGTCGGTATGTGCGTGATGCGAATCGCCGAGTCGGTCGTGTTGACGTGCTGACCACCGGCCCCGGAGGAACGGTAAGTGTCGACGCGCAAATCCGCCGGGTTGATCTCGATGGCTTCCCGCTCGTCCGGCTCCGGCAACACCGCTACGGTGCAGGCCGAGGTGTGGATACGCCCCTGGGATTCGGTGGCGGGTACACGCTGTACGCGGTGCGCGCCGGATTCGAATTTCAGCTTGCCGTAAACGTTGTCGCCTTCAATGCGAGCGATGACTTCTTTATAGCCGCCGTGTTCGCCTTCGTTTTCCGAAAGGATCTCCACACGCCAGCCACGGCGTTCGGCGTACCGCGAGTACATGCGGAACAGGTCGCCGGAGAAAATCGCCGCCTCGTCGCCACCGGTGCCGGCGCGGATTTCGAGAAACACGTTGCGCCCGTCGTTGGGGTCCTTGGGCAGCAACATGCGCTGCAGATCGCCTTCCAGCGTGATCAGCAATTCTTTGGCTTCACGGACTTCTTCCACGGCCATTTCACGCATGTCCGGGTCGCTGTCCTTGAGCAGCGCCTGCGCGCCTTCAAGATCGCTTTGTACGCTGAGCAGCTTTTTATAGGCGTGTACGATCGGCTCGAGTTCGGCGTATTCCTTGGAATAAGCGCGAAACTTGGCCTGATCGGAAATGACTTCGCCGTCGCCGAGCAACGCGGTCAGTTCCTCGAAACGGTCCTGGAGGATGTCCAGTTTATTGAGCAGTGACGCTTTCATTGCGGTTTTTTATCCGAAAAGCTATCCGGTGAGCCCTCGAGGGCAAAGAGTTCCTGGGCCATGGCCAGCGCATCGAGGCGGCCTTCGGCAGAAAGCTTTTTCAGTTGCACGCTGGGCGCATGCAACAGTTTATTGGTCAGGCCACGGGCCAATTGCCCGAGCACATCTTCAGCGTTGCCGCCGTTGGCCAGCAGACGCAGGGCTTTTTGCAGCTCTTCGTCGCGCAAGCGTTCGCTCTGTTGACGATAGGCCTTGAGCACATCGACCGCCGCCAGCTCACGCAGGCGCACCATGAAATCGTCGGCACCGACCGAGACCATCTCTTCGGCCGCTTGCGCTGCGCCTTGGCGGCTCTTGAGGTTCTCGGCGACCACTTCGTGGAGATCGTCGACGCTATACAGGTAAACGTCGTCCAACTCGCCGACTTCCGGTTCGATATCCCGGGGAACAGCGATGTCGACCATGAAGATCGGTTTGTGCTTGCGCAGCTTCAGTGCGCTTTCCACCGCGCCCTTGCCGAGAATCGGTAACTGGCTGGCCGTCGAACTGATGACGATGTCGCTGCGCACCAGTTCGGCCGGGATGTCCGAGAGCAACACCGCGTGGGCGCCGAACTGCTCGGCCAACAGGCTGGCACGCTCCAGCGTACGGTTGGCGACAACGATGCGTTTGACCCCCAGCTCGTGCAGATGGCGGGCGACCAGGGTGATGGTCTCGCCGGCGCCGATCAGCAAGGCCTGGCTGCGTTGCAAATCACTGAAAATCTGTTTCGCCAGGCTGACCGCGGCAAACGCCACGGACACCGGGTTTTCACCGATGGCGGTGTCGGTACGCACCTGCTTGGCGGCATTGAAGGTTGCCTGGAACAGCCGGCCCAGCAGCGGCCCGATGGTGCCGGCCTCGCGGGCCACGGCGTAGGCCGACTTCATCTGGCCGAGAATCTGCGGTTCGCCCAGCACCAGCGAGTCGAGCCCGGAGGCGACGCGCATCATGTGACGAACTGCCGCATCATCTTCATGCACATAAGCACTCGCGCGCAGCTCATCGAGGCTTAAATGGTGATAATCGGCCAGCCAGCGCAGCACGATATCCGCAGAAAGCTGATCCTGTTCTATATAAAGCTCACTGCGATTGCAGGTGGAGAGGATCGCAGCTTCGCGGCTGTCGGTCATTCGGCAGAGCTGCTGCAAGGCCTCAACAAGTTGCTCAGGGGTAAAGGCCACGCGCTCGCGGACGTCTACTGAAGCAGTCTTGTGGTTAATACCGAGTGCAAGGAAGGCCATTCAAGGTCGCTGATGGTGACGTGAAGCCGGCAATTGTCCACCTTCGTCAGATTCAGAACAACTACCGCTGACTATTGTCCCAATTGTCCGCCCCTATAATGGGCACAATTGAGACTCGGTTATGTTTGGCCGAAGGCTTGTGTCATGATGATCCGACCGCAGGTTAGTCGTCCTCTTCCTATATGAATAGATCTTCCGCGTTGCTCCTTGCTTTTGTCTTCCTCAGCGGCTGCCAGGCCTTGGCCCCCGTTGCGCCGAATGGTACGCCATCGGTAGAAGACACCACGCCCGCCCCTGAAAAGCCCAAGGTTTACAGCTCGTTCAGCGAAGAAACCGTGTTCAGCCTGCTGAGCGCCGAACTCGCCGGCCAGCGCAATCGTTTCGACATTGCCCTGGACAACTACGTGACCCAGGCCATCAACACTCAGGATCCGGGCGTCTCCGAGCGTGCGTTCCGCATCGCCGAGTACCTTGGCGCCGATCAACCGGCCCTCGATACCGCGCTGATCTGGGCGAAAAACGCCCCGGACGATCTCGAAGCGCAACGCGCCGCCGCCGTGCAACTGGCACGCGCCGGGCGTTACGACGACTCGATGGTCTATATGGAGAAAGTCCTGCAAGGCAAGGGCGATACCCATTTCGATTTCCTCGCACTGTCGGCGGCCGATACTGATCAGGAAACCCGCAACGGCCTGATGAAAAGTTTCGACCGTTTGTTGCAGCGTCACCCGAACAACAGTCAGCTGATTTTCGGCAAGGCCCTGCTCATGCAGCAGGATGGCGACAACAAAGCGGCACTGGCCCTGCTCGAAGACAATCAGCCGGAAGACGGCGAAATCGCCCCGATCCTGCTGCGCGCACGTCTTCTCCAGCTCCTGAACCGTGGCGACGAAGCCCTGCCGCTGCTGAAAAAGAACATCAAGAAATACCCGGACGACAAGCGTCTGCGCCTGACTTACGCGCGCATGCTGGTTGAACAGGACCGGATGGACGACGCCAAGGCCGAGTTCTCCGGCCTCGTTCAGCAATACCCGGAAGACGACGAACTGCGTTACTCGTTGGCGCTGGTGTGCCTGGAAGCCAAGGCTTGGGACGAGGCCAAGGGTTATCTGGAAGACCTGATCGCCCGTGAAAGCCATGTCGATTCGGCGCACCTTAACCTCGGTCGTATCGCCGAAGAGCGCAATGACCCGCAAGGCGCACTGATCGAATACGCCCAGGTCGGCCCGGGCAATGACTATCTGCCCGCGCAGTTGCGTCAGGCCGACATTCTGATGAACAACGGCAAAACCGCCGAAGCACAAAGCAAACTGGCGGCCGAGCGTGACGAACAACCCGATTACGCGATCCAGTTGTACCTGATCGAATCGGAAACCCTGTCGGCCAACAAACAGGACGACAAGGCCATGAAAGTCTTGCAGCAAGCCTTGCTGCAATACCCGGACGATCTGAATCTGCTGTACACCCGCGCCATGCTTGCGGAAAAGCGCAACGATCTGGCGCAGATGGAAAAAGACCTGCGCCTGATCATCAAGCGCGATCCGGACAATGCCATGGCGCTGAACGCGCTGGGCTACACCCTGTCCGACCGCACCACCCGCTACGCTGAAGCCAAGACGCTGATCGAGCAGGCGCACCAGATCAACCCGGAAGACCCGGCAGTACTCGACAGCCTCGGCTGGGTGAATTACCGCTTGGGCAACCTGGACGACGCCGAGAAATATCTGCGTCAGGCGCTGGAGCGTTTCCCTGATCACGAAGTCGCCGCACATCTGGGCGAAGTCCTGTGGACCAAGGGAAATCAGCGCGAAGCCAAACAAATCTGGGGCAAATTCCTCAAGGATCAGCCCGACAGCACCATTCTGCGCAGCACCATCAAGCGCCTGACCGGATCCGAGACTCTTTAATGTTTTTGCGCCACGTTATTGTTTTCAGCTTCATCGCCCTGCTCGCCGGCTGCGCGGGCTTCGGCGCTCGCGAATCGGTCGAAGGCCACGGCAGCCCGGCTCAATGGGCCGCGAACAAACAGCAACTGACCGGCCTTGACGGCTGGCAGATCGACGGCAAGATCGGCATCCGCGCCCCGAAAGACTCGGGCAGCGGCACGCTGTTCTGGCTGCAGCGTCAGGACTATTACGACATTCGACTCTCCGGCCCGCTGGGTCGTGGTGCGGCACGTTTGACCGGGCGTCCGGGCAAGGTGTCGCTGGAAGTCGCCAATCAGGGTCGCTATGAATCGCAGTCGCCGGAAACGCTGCTGGAAGAGCAACTTGGCTGGAAACTGCCAGTGTCGAACCTCGCCTGGTGGGTGCGTGGCCTGCCGGCGCCGGAAAGCAAAAGCCGTCTGAGTCTGGATGCCGACAGCCGCCTGGCCAACCTTGAACAGGATGGCTGGAAAGTCGAATACACCGCCTACACCGAACAAAATGGTTACTGGTTGCCCGAGCGCATCAAACTGCACGGCACTGACCTGGACGTGACGCTGGTGATCAAGACCTGGCAGCCGCGCAAACTGGGGCAATAAGCATGAGCGCTGCACGCCTGACTCTGCCGTCGCCGGCCAAACTCAATCTGATGCTGCACATTCTTGGTCGCCGTGAAGACGGTTATCACGAGTTGCAGACGCTGTTCCAGTTTGTCGATTACGGCGACGAAATCACTTTTGCCGTTCGCGATGACGGCGTGATTCAACTGCACACCGAATTCGCAGGCGTGCCCCACGACAGCAACCTGATCGTGCGCGCGGCGAAGATGTTGCAGGAACAATCCGGTTGTTCTCTTGGCATCGACATCTGGATCGACAAAGTGCTGCCCATGGGGGGCGGCATTGGTGGCGGCAGTTCCAACGCGGCGACAACCCTGCTCGGTCTCAATCATCTGTGGCAGTTGTGCTGGGATGAAGATCGACTCGCCGCACTGGGCTTGTCGCTTGGCGCTGATGTTCCGGTTTTCGTCCGTGGCCACGCAGCGTTTGCCGAGGGCGTAGGCGAAAAACTCACCCCGGTCGATCCCGAAGAACCGTGGTATCTCGTGCTTGTGCCGCAAGTCGCTGTAAGTACGGCAGAAATTTTTTCCGATCCTTTGTTGACACGTAACACGCCGCCCATTAAAGTGCGCCCCGTTCCCGAGGGAAACAGTCGAAATGACTGCTTGCCGGTGGTTGCAAGGCGTTATCCAGAAGTACGTAACGCATTGGATTTGCTAGGTAAATTTACCGAAGCAAAGCTCACCGGAACTGGAAGTTGTGTGTTTGGGGGCTTCCCAAGCAAAGCTGAAGCTGATAAAGTCTCGGCCCTTCTGACAGAGACCATTACAGGGTTTGTAGCAAAAGGAAGCAACGTTTCGATGTTGCATCGCAAGCTGCAAAGTCTGCTCTAAAGGAACCAAGTGCTCGGCACTTGATGCAACAGATACAGGGGCGTCGCCAAGCGGTAAGGCAGCAGGTTTTGATCCTGCCATGCGTTGGTTCGAATCCAGCCGCCCCTGCCATTTTCTATACTCATCCAGGTTACCCTCAGCCTCTAGGTACTGCGCGTGTCCAAGATGATGGTCTTTACGGGGAACGCTAACCCCGATCTGGCTCGGCGTGTTGTACGTCAGCTGCATATCCCTCTCGGTGACATCTCTGTCGGTAAGTTCTCCGACGGCGAAATTACTGCCGAGATCAATGAAAACGTTCGCGGTAAAGACGTTTTCATTATTCAGCCGACTTGCGCTCCGACCAACGATAACCTGATGGAACTGGTAGTGATGGCTGATGCCTTCCGCCGCTCCTCGGCTACTCGTATCACTGCTGTTATTCCTTATTTTGGTTATGCCCGTCAGGATCGCCGTCCGCGTTCCGCACGTGTGGCTATCAGCGCGAAAGTCGTCGCTGACATGCTTACCGTAGTCGGCATCGACCGTGTTCTCACGGTTGATCTGCATGCTGACCAGATTCAGGGTTTCTTCGATATTCCGGTAGATAACATCTACGGCTCCCCGGTTCTGGTGGATGACATTGAAGATCAGCGCTTCGAAAACCTGATGATCGTATCCCCGGATATTGGTGGCGTCGTGCGTGCACGTGCTGTTGCCAAGTCGCTGGGTGTGGATCTCGGGATCATCGACAAACGCCGTGAGAAAGCCAATCACTCTGAAGTGATGCATATCATCGGTGATGTCGAAGGGCGTACCTGCATTCTGGTCGATGACATGGTCGATACCGCCGGCACTCTGTGCCACGCGGCCAAGGCCCTGAAAGAGCATGGCGCAGCCAAGGTCTTTGCCTACTGCACACACCCTGTGCTGTCGGGTCGGGCCATCGAGAATATCGAAAATTCCGTGCTGGACGAGTTGGTGGTGACTAACACCATCCCGCTGTCCGCTGCAGCACAAGCCTGTGCACGTATCCGTCAACTGGATATTGCACCGGTAGTTGCCGAAGCGGTTCGCCGCATCAGCAATGAAGAATCGATCAGCGCGATGTTCCGCTAAGGGCCCTGCCCTTCTCGAAATGTCTCGTTGACGAAAAGCGCCCCGCCCCGGCATTCCTGTCGGGGCGGGGCTTTTTTGCCCATACCGTGTTAGGCGCTGGTCGCAAACGCCGCTCGGTCATGGCTATTTTGGAGATACAAAATGAACGATTTTACTCTGAATGCTGAAGTGCGTTCCGACCTGGGGAAAGGTGCGAGCCGCCGCCTGCGTCGTCTCGCCGCTCTGGTTCCAGCTGTTGTTTACGGTGGCGAAAAAGCCCCTGAATCCATCAGCATGCTGGCCAAAGAAGTTGCCAAACTGCTCGAAAACGAAGCGGCTTACAGCCACATCATCGAGCTGAACGTTGGTGGCACCAAGCAGAATGTCATCATCAAAGCTCTGCAACGTCACCCGTCGAAAGGCCACGTTCTGCACGCTGACTTCGTACGCGTTGTAGCAGGTCAGAAACTGACCGCTATCGTGCCTGTACACTTTGTTGGTGAAGAAGCTCCAGTGAAGAAAGGCGGCGAAATCTCGCACGTTACTTCGGAAATCGAAGTGACCTGCCTGCCGAAAGATCTGCCTGAGTTCATCGAAGTCGACCTGTCGAAAGCAGAAATCGGCACCATCATTCACCTGTCGGACCTCAAAGCTCCTAAAGGTGTTGAGTTCGTTGCTCTGGCACACGGCGATGACAAGGCTGTTGCCAACGTCCACGCTCCACGTGTTGCTCCAGAAGCTACCGAAGAAGGCGCAGCAGAGTAATTCACTCTGTAACGCCTGAGTGAGCAGGTAACATCGCGGACTGGAACGTAGCGAGAAAGCGGGCGAGAACGCGGAGTTTACATTCATGGTAAATGAGCAATTTTCGTCCACTTTCGCCGCTTCCCCTGATCGCGGCGATGTTATCCACCACTCCAAGGAAGGGCCCCTATCGTGACTGCCATCAAACTGATCGTTGGCCTGGGAAATCCAGGCGCCGAATACGAACAGACCCGGCATAACGCAGGGGCCCTTTTTGTTGAGCGCGTCGCCCACGCACAGAATGTGAATCTTGTGGCCGATCGCAAATATTTCGGCCTGACCGGGCGCTATTCGCACCAGGGTCAGGATGTTCGTCTGCTGATTCCCACCACCTACATGAACCGCAGCGGCCAGGCCGTGGCGGCACTCGCAGGTTTCTTCCGCATCAAGCCTGAAGAAATCCTGGTGGCGCACGACGAACTCGATCTGCCTCCGGGCGTTGCCAAGCTCAAGCAGGGCGGCGGCCATGGCGGTCACAACGGGTTGCGCGACATCATCGCGCAACTGGGTAATCAGAATACTTTCTACCGCCTGCGGCTTGGCATCGGCCACCCGGGCGTCGCCAGTATGGTTTCAAATTTCGTCCTGGGTCGTGCGCCACGCGCCGAACAGGAAAAACTCGATGCCAGCATCGACTTTGCCCTCGGCGTGCTGCCGGATATCCTCGCCGGTGAATGGAACCGCGCGATGAAAAACCTGCACAGCCAGAAGGCCTGACTCTACTCCGAGGGGAAACACCATGGGATTCAATTGCGGCATCGTCGGCCTGCCTAACGTCGGCAAGTCCACCCTGTTCAACGCCCTGACCAAATCCGGTATCGCGGCCGAGAACTTCCCCTTCTGCACCATCGAGCCGAACAGCGGCATCGTGCCGATGCCGGACCCGCGTCTGGAAGCACTGGCGGCCATCGTCAATCCAAAGCGCATCCTGCCGACCACCATGGAATTCGTCGACATCGCGGGCCTTGTAGCCGGCGCCTCGAAAGGTGAAGGCCTGGGCAACAAGTTCCTGGCCAACATCCGTGAAACCGACGCTATCGCTCACGTCGTGCGCTGCTTCGAAGACGAAAACGTGATCCACGTTTCCAACAGCGTCGACCCGAAACGCGACATCGAAATCATCGACCTGGAACTGATCTTCGCCGACCTCGACAGCTGCGAGAAGCAACTGCAGAAAGTCGCACGCAACGCCAAGGGCGGTGACAAGGACGCAGTGGTTCAGAAAGCTCTGCTGGAGCAACTGATCGCACACTTCACCGAAGGCAAGCCTGCGCGCAGCCTGATGAAGAACATGAGCACTGACGAAAAGGCAGTCATCAAAGGCTTCCACCTGCTGACCACCAAACCGGTCATGTATATCGCCAACGTTGCTGAAGACGGTTTCGAGAACAACCCGCACCTAGACGTGGTCAAGGCCATCGCCGAAGAAGAAGGCGCCATGGTGGTTCCGGTCTGCAACAAGATCGAAGCGGAAATCGCCGAGCTGGATGACGGCGAAGAGAAGGACATGTTCCTCGAGGCCTTGGGCCTGGAAGAGCCTGGCCTGAACCGCGTGATCCGTGCCGGCTACGAAATGCTGCACCTGCAGACTTACTTCACCGCCGGTGTCGAAGAAGTCCGCGCCTGGACCGTCAAAGTCGGTGCCACCGCACCTCAGGCTGCCGGAGTGATCCACACCGACTTCGAAAAAGGCTTCATCCGCGCCGAAGTTATCGCCTACAACGACTTCATCCAGTACAAGGGCGAAGCCGGCACCAAAGAAGCCGGTAAATGGCGTCTGGAAGGCAAGGACTACATCGTCAAAGACGGCGACGTGATGCACTTCCGCTTCAACGTGTAAGCGACACGCCCAAGAAAAAGCCGCGTTTGATACGCGGCTTTTTTGTGCCTGAAATCTACTGTTGAACATTTCCCCTGTGGGAGCGAGCCTGCTCGCGAAGAGGGAGTGTCAGTCACATCTCTGCGGATGACACACCGCATTCGCGAGCAGGCTCGCTCCCACAGTTTGAACTGTGTGAGGTCAGGCCTTTTTGGTCCGCGGCAAAAAGATCGCCAACACCCCGAACAGCGGCAAGAACGAGCACAGGAAGTAAACGTACTCAATCCCGTGCACATCCGCGAGATGCCCAAGTAACGCCGCGCCAATCCCGCCAAAACCAAACATCAAACCGAAAAACACCCCGGCAATCATCCCGACATTGCCCGGCACCAACTCTTGCGCATAGACCACAATCGCCGAGAACGCCGAAGCGAGGATGAAGCCGATCACCACGCTGAGGACCGTCGTCCAGAACAGATCGGCGTGAGGCATGAGCAGCGTAAAAGGCGCCACGCCCAGGATCGAAAACCAGATTACCGCCTTACGCCCGATCTTGTCGCCGATCGGCCCGCCAAAGAACGTGCCCGCCGCCACCGCGCCAAGAAACAGGAACAAGTGCAGCTGCGAACTGGCCACCGACAGGTCGAACTTCTCGATCAGGTAGAACGTGAAATAGCTCGTGAGGCTGGCCATGTAGAAATACTTGGAGAACACCAGCAAACCGAGCACCACCAGCGCACTGGTCACCCTGCCCTTCGACAACCCGTGAGTCGCTGCCTGGCCGGCCTTGAGTTTGAACAGGTTCAGGTGATGGGCGTACCAGCGACTGATGCGGTACAGCACGAACAATGCAAACACTGCGAACAGACCGAACCACGCCACGTTGCCCTGACCGAACGGAATAATGATCGCCGCCGCCAGCAACGGGCCGAACGCAGAACCGGCGTTACCACCGACCTGGAAGGTCGATTGCGCCAGACCGAAGCGTCCGCCCGAGGCCAGCCGCGCAATGCGCGATGCCTCGGGGTGGAACGTCGAGGAGCCGATACCAATCAGCGCCGCCGCCAACAGAATCAATGGAAAACTGCCGACCATCGACATCATCACGATGCCAATCAGCGTGCAAATGGAACCCGCCGGCAACAGCCACGGTTTCGGATGGCGATCGGTGTGATAACCGACCCACGGCTGCAAAAGCGAGGCGGTCAGTTGAAACGTCAGGGTAATCAAACCGACCTGAGTGAAGCTCAGACCGTAGTTGGCCTTGAGCATCGGGTAGATCGACGGCAGCACCGACTGGATCAGGTCATTGATCAAATGCGCCAGCGCCACCGCGCCGATGATGCGCATCACCAGTGGGCTGCTTTGGGGAGGAGCGGACGCCGAGGCAGCGGCGGTCTGAGCGTTGCTGATAGCCATGGAAATTTCCGGACAGCAGATGGGTGCCCGCAGGCAGGTGCGTCAATGTGCCATTTTTCGGTGCGCCAGCGCCATCCCCTTAGCCAGCTAACGAACGAGTTGTTCATCGCCATAACGGTGATAGCGCAACGCCATGGTCTGAATCTTGCCTTGCTTCTATGCTTGAACGCGGCGCCCTTACAAAGGGCGCCGAGAATGGGAAGTTTCGCTACAGAGTCGGCCTACAGAGCGGGCGAGAGTGAACTTTCGAGGCCTTTTAGCAGGGCACAACATCAAGGTCGCACGACCGCGATGCACGCCGATGGTGCGTGGTGTCCAGAGGAGTCATGAGGCATGCAGGCTTTCCTTTCACCGGGGATCAAATTGCTGGGGCGGTTTGGCTTCGCACGTAAATTCCAGCTGTTGTTTCTGCTGTTCATTCTGCCGTTGGCCGGCAGTCTGTTGATGATCGGCCAGGACTATCGCGACAAGCTCAACCTGATTTCCGGCGAACGCGCCGGGGTGCGCCAATTGCTCAGCCTCGATGCGCTGGACAATCTGCTCGCCGCCCAACGTGACCGCGCCGCCCGTTGGCGCGCCACGGAAACCAATCGCCAGCCGACGCCCGCTACCCTCGCCGCCATGGCTGCATTCGACGGCGTGCAACCCGCCGTCCTGCAAGCCACTGCCGATTTGGGCAATGCCCTGAAAAACGAAGGCGCCGACGGCGAGATTCTCGTCCGCTATCAGGCGTTGCAAACCGCGCTCAATGGCCTGGATTCGAAAAGTCTCAGCGGCGTCGGCTGGTGGCCGGACGGTTACGACCGTTTCACCCATGCCCTCAGCGCCCTGCAAGCGTTGCGCGAGCAGATCGTCATGGACAATCGCCTGACCTTGGCACCGTGGCTGGAAACCTACTTGCTCACGCAAATTTCCACGCAGCACGCGCCGGACTTGATCGAACGGGTCGGTCGCCTCGCAGCGGTGGGTCAGGCTTCGGTGGTGTCCGGCCAGTTCACCTTGCAGAGCCGTTTGCAGTTGCGCGACCTGCGCAGCCGTATCGGCGATGCCCGCGAGCAGCTTGTCAAAACGGCAGGCCTGCTCGAAGCGCGCCTGCCGAAAGAGCTGCAAGCCTGGGCCGGCCAGTATCACGGCAGCCTGAAAAACCTCGATGCTGGCCTCAAGGTGCTGGATGACGGCGTGTTCGGCGGCAGCATCACGCTCAAGCCCGAAGAGTTCGAACGCAGCCTCGACGCGTTGCTGACCGACCTTGCCTCCCTGCGCCAGCAATCGCTGGTGTCGCTGGATCAGCGCCTGGAGGCCTACCACGCCTCGGCGATTCGCCAGTTCATCCTCGTCGCCGCTGTATTCGGCTGTCTGCTGCTGGCCGCGTTGTACTTGTTCATCTGCCTGCAAGCCTCGATCCGGCGCAGCGCCAGCGGCATCACGGTGCTTGCCGAAGCCCTGCGTGACGGCAACCTGAGCCTGCAAGTGCCGGTGGAGGGCCGCGATGAGTTGGCGGCGATCAGCACCGCGCTCAACGTCGCCGTGGTGCAACTGCGCAACAGCATGCTCGGCGTCGACCACGAGACCTCGCAACTGAGCAACGCGGTGCGCAGCCTCAACGATCATTCCAGCGGCGCGCTGGGTGAAGTCGAAGCGCAGCAGTTGCAGATCAGCCAGATCGCCGCTGCCGCCACGCAACTGGCTGCCACCTCGCAAGGCGTGGCGCAGAGTTGCGAACAGGCTTCCGGCAGCGCGCAGCACACCCAACGCATCGCCGCTGACAGCAGCCGCGACAGCCAACGGACTACCGCGAGCATTCAGCAGCTCAATCAACGCCTCAACGAAACGGCAGCGGCACTGGGCCGGGTCAGCGAGCAAGGGCAGCAGATTCAACTGGTGGTCGACACCATTCGTGGTGTTGCCGAACAGACCAACCTGTTGGCACTCAACGCTGCGATTGAAGCGGCGCGCGCCGGTGAACAGGGACGCGGTTTTGCCGTGGTGGCCGATGAGGTGCGCAGCCTGTCGCAACGTACGCAATCGTCCACGGCGCAGATCGCCGGCACCGTTGACAGCCTACGCGCCACGGTCAACGAAGCCGTGAGTTTGATGGAAGCCGCGTGCGGCCAGGCGCAAACCGATGCCGAGTCGGTCACCGGTCTCGGTGAACGCTTGGGCGAAATCGCCAGCGCCGTACAGAGCGTCACCGACACCCTCGCGCAGATCGCCACGGCGGTTGAAGAGCAAGCGAGTACCGCCGATGAGGTCAGCGGCAATATCCAGCAGGTCGATCAGGCAGCGGTGCGTTTGCTTGAAGGTGCGCGGGCGGTGAACTTGGCGGCGGACACCCTGAGCCAGGGCAGCCATGCGTTGAGCGCCAATACCGCAAGATTCCAACTGCGTTGACGCCCTGCCCGGCCCCGATTTCCGGGGTCGGAGGATAAGCGGTTGAAAACAGGAAGAAATATTTTAAATTTACGCTTGACGCTTTTCCATTTCAGGGGAATAATGCGCGCCACTTGGCTACATAGCTCAGTTGGTTAGAGCATAGCATTCATAATGCTGGGGTCCGGGGTTCAAGTCCCTGTGTAGCCACCAAGTACTAAAAACGGCTTACCGAAAGGTAAGCCGTTTTTTTATGCCTCGAGAAAAGTCTCGGCAATCCGTTACTCCGCGGTAATCACCAAGCACCCTTTCATCACTCGGACTTTAACGTTCTCGTTCACCTCAAATCCCGCCTGCCGCAACCACAGGCCACGTAGCCTGATCCAGGGCACCGGTTTGGCGGGGCTGTGGTTTTTTTCCTTGGTGTGGACCGGGTAAAAGTCTGCGGCGATTTTCAACCGGCGTTCAGTGATGGGGGTTGATGACGTATGATTGGTTTTAGCCATGATTAGCTCCTGTTTAGCTGCTTTTGGTTAGCGGGGCCAAGGTGTTGTCGCACCTTGGTTCTGCGTTCTTTGAGTTACTTCAAACTTCTCTTTCTTCGTCGCTTGTTTTGGTCGCTGCCTGCGCGATCAGGGCGTCGAGCATCTGCGCAATGACCTTCTGTTGGACCTTCGAAAGCTCATTGATGGACTGCAGCCGTCGATACCACGCTGAGGTCAAGCAGCGTCTGGGCGTCTCCGTGTACGAGGGAACCCCGAGCAAGTCTTCAACAGGAACGCGAAGCGCAAATGCCATCTTCACCAGTGTCGTGACCGGCATGCTGCGCGTGCCCTCCTCGTAGCCCTGAAAGGTTTGCCGGGAAAGACCTAATGCCCGTGCAAACCGAGTCTGTGTGATCTCGTGCACTGTGCGTAAGTGGGCAATGCGACTGCCCATCGCCACCAGAAAATCACGGTCCTCATTGGAAATACTCATGACAATGGCCGACTGAAAATAGAGTTGAATGGCAACGGACTCATCCTTTTCATATGAAATCCATCCTGGAAAAAACAACAGAAAACATCCTCAGGCAGCGGTGCGTAAGTTGTCGACCTGAAAACTCTGTAGGAGAAATGCAGACATCCCTTCCATCCAAACCGAAAGACTACAAGCACGAAATACCGCTGGTTCACCTGGATCAATCGCCCATCAACAGGTTGAGAGAGCGCCGTAGGAAACGGCTTCGATCCAGGTACGAATCGGATTTTTCGTAAATCCAGGCGCGTGAAACTCACCCCATCGGTTTGCCCGAAATCCCCACTGACCGACAAGGTTCCCTGGCTCGATTCAAAGCTATACAGGGAGTTGTCATGGCTCGATTCAAATCTCTCTTCGATGAAGATTGGCCTTGGAAACGTCCAAGCGGGAACGGCTCATGGGCTGCGTGGAATCCGCCCCCCCCCCCGCGCCGGAGCCGGTGTACATCGAAAAGGATGAATGGCCAACGCCCAAGCCTCGCGAAGATCAGGTGTTCGCCAAGTCCTGCACTGTGGATAACTGGTGCCGAACGGACGCCGGCACGGCCACCGAACCCGCCAGCAACTTCGGCAAGATCATGGTCGCCGGCGCCATGCTCCTGCCCTCTGCCAGCACTGCGGTAGCGACGGCAATAGGTGCTGATCTGGCCTTGGGGCGTCTGGCGGGCGGCGGCATTCTGCAACAACGCCTCAACTGGGCAATTCGCGGCGCTGGTGGGCCGGCCAGCGTGTTCATCCTCGGGATGCTGCCGACCCGAATGGGCGACGGCACGCTGCATACCGATGAACAGCTGCGCCGCATGAGCCGCGCGCCCACTCGTGTGCGCTTCCAGTTTCGGCGTGATGCCGAAGGGGTCATGCAGGTTTACGGCATCCACTCCGGCGCTTCTGGCGATGACTCGGTGCGTACTGTCAAAGTCGAGTGGAACAGCGACAAGACTGCGATGGAGGCCAAGCTTAACGGCATTACGATTTTGTGGACGCCACAACGCGGGCCACTCGGCTCAATGCCGCCGCTGGTCTGTCCGGAACACGGCGAGCAACTGAACACGATCCTTGTTCACCCGATTCCCGAGAACACGGACACCCAGATAGAAGGCCTGCCCGGCGAGGACATTACTGCCGAGGATTGCATTCTGGTGTTCCCGGCGGACACTGGGCTGAAGTCGCTGTATGTGGTGTTTTCGAAACTGGCCAGACTGACGCCGGGTACGGTGACGGGGGTTGGGGATGATGTTTCGGGGATCTGGCTTGCTGGAGCGGGAACGGGGATAGGCGTGCCGATTCCGACACGGATTGCGGATAGGCTCAGGGGGTGGGAGTTTTCAAGCTTTGACAAATTTAGGGAGGCGTTTTGGGTGGAGGTGGCGAATGACCCTGAGTTGCTCAGTCAATTCAAACGCACAAACCAAGGGAAACTCATGGACGGAAGATCTCCTTTTGCTCCGAAGTCAGAGCACCACGGAGAAAAAGCCAAGTATGAGATACATCACATCGAGCATATCCAGAATGGTGGTGCAGTTTATGATGTGGATAACTTGGCTGTAATGACTCCGAAACGGCACGTAGAGATTCACAGGGAAGATTGAAATGGCTACTAAACAAAGCTTTTCGGATTACACAGAACAAGAGTTTATTGACCTGCTTGAGCGCATCATAGGAAATGATGAGCGCGAGGAGGACGAAAGCAGACTCGTATTTCACTTCAATTCTATTTGTGGACATCCTGAAGGATCCGATTTGATTTTCTATCCGCAAGAGGACGCCGATGACTCTGCAGAAGGCATCACCGAAACAGTAAAAAAGTGGCGTGCCGCCAATGGACTGCCCGGTTTTAAGCGATAAGCGCTTTTATACCTTGAAACAGCACCGAACCTGTGGCGAGGGGATTTATCCCCGATGGGGTGCGAAGCGCCCCCCACCTCTTCATTAAATGAATGGGACTGCTGCGCAGTCCATCGGGGATAAATCCCCTCGCCACAGAGTTCTGCCTGACCTATTCGGGGTTCTCTGTCGACAGGGCTGCCAATCCCTTCCCCCAAATCTGCCGAGTCCGCAACCCCACCATCGCCCGCCAATCCGGGTCCGCCGGATAAAACTGCCCCAGCAAATTCAACTTGATCGCCCTTCCCGTCGCATCCAGCGGATCGCCATGCAGATGCAGCCAATGGTCATCACGCAAATATCGATGCACGTCCGCGCCCGGATACGTCCCGCACTCGATCACGAATGGCATCAGTTGCACACCTGGTAATGCATTGAGCAACGCCTGCGAGGTGTAACCGGTAGCCGTCGCCGCGACACCGGTTTCACTCAGGGTATTGGCGCCGGTGTGCAGGGTGTAGAGCCATGGGCCGTAGATCGATTGGGCCTGCGCCAATGCCGGGTATGGCGCCTCAGTGATGGTCAACAGCATCGGATGACCGTACTCACCAGCCCCGGTGTGCAGGTCGAAACACATCAGCGTTTCTGCGCCAGCCAGATGTGCTTCGATGATTTGATGCAACGTGCGATTCGACCAGCTCGGCGCGCGGCCGCCGTAAAACAATCCATCGGGATGGCTGTACTGACCACCCTCGACAATCGACATCACCGCCGGCCAGCCATACTCAGCGATCTGCGCAGCCAGCAAGGCATCGGCACGTTGTCGCTCGGGGCCGTTCAAGTCGCGGCAGGCGTAAATTTCATGCAACGCGGCGTAAGCGCGGTTATCCGGTAGCGACCCAGTGAAATCCTGGTGATTGCGGTTGAGGTCGATGTTGTCTTCATTGACCCGCCGCAACCACGCCGTGCCCCAGGGATTGATCAGGTGAACCATCACCACCGCGACATCCTTGGGCAGCGAACCCGGCACGAAGGTTTTCAGCCAGTCGATCTGACAGTCGGAGCCGTAATAACCCTCCACGCCATGCGTACCGCTAAGCGTCACCAAACGCCGCTTCGCCTGCGGGTTGCCGAGCACAGCCACATCGGTGCTCAACGGTTCGCCAAACGGCCCGCAACGCGGGTGTGCGTAGGAGGTAAGCGTCGCGCCGGCGGATGTCGCTGCGGCAAGAAACTGTTCGCGCTGATGGCGGTAACTGGGCTCGCTAGGAAACTCGCTGTGCATGTCGGCCTATTGTGGATTTTTCTGGCTTCACGATTGCCACTGACCCTACAGAAAATTCGTCAAGGCATGAAGGAGAAACACACCGGTGGTTTGCGTCCTTCACGGTCGGTCGATAAAGTCCGTCAGACTTTTATCCCACGGACGGAGAGCCTACGTGTTTACAGCCCTGCCCTTGAGCCGCTTTCGCCTGCCTGCCCTGACCCTGATTATCAGTGCCCTGACCCTCACCGCGTGCAACGCCCCGCCCTCCTCGACCCTGCCGCTGGCGCCGGAAGCCGCCTCCGGTTATCGCACCGATCTGCAAACCCGCCACGCCAGCAAACACATGGCCGCCGCTGCGAATCCGCTGGCCACTGAAGCCGGTCGCGAGATGCTACGTCAGGGCGGTTCGGCGATTGATGCGGCGATTGCGATGCAAGCGGTGCTGACGCTGGTTGAGCCGCAATCCTCCGGGATCGGTGGCGGCGCGATGATCGTGCTGTGGGACGGTAAACAGGTGCGCACCTATGACGGTCGCGAAACCGCGCCGGCCGGCGCCACCGAGAAGCTGTTTCTGCAAGCGGACGGTAAACCGATGCCGTTCCCGCAGGCGCAGATCGGTGGCCGTTCGGTCGGCACGCCGGGCGTGTTGCGCGCACTGGAGATGGCGCATAAACAACACGGGCGCCTGCCGTGGGCGAAGTTGTTCGAGCCGGCGATCAAACTGGCCGAGCAAGGCTTTGCGATTTCCCCGCGTCTGTATTCGCTGCTGGCGTCAGACCCGGTGATTGGTAAATCGCCGGACATGGCCGCGTACTTTCTCAACCACGACGGCAGTGTCAAAGCCGTCGGCACGCGCCTGCAAAACCCGGCGCTGGCTAAGGTGTTCAAGCGCATTGCCAACGAAGGCGCCGATGCGCTGTACAAAGGCCCGATCGCCGAGGAAATCGTCGCCAAGGTTCAGGGCCACGCCAACCCCGGCAGCCTGTCGTTGAACGATCTTCAGCGCTATCAGGCCAAGGAGCGCGCGCCGCTGTGCACCGACTACAAGCGATGGCAGGTCTGCGGCATGCCGCCGCCGTCGTCGGGCGGGATCGCCGTGGCGCAGATTCTCGGCACCTTGCAGGCACTGGACACCCGCGATCCGCGCCTTTCGCTGACCCCGCTCAAACCCCACAAGACTGACAAACCGGCCGGCATCGAACCCGATCCACAAGCCGTGCACCTGATCGCCGAAGCCGAGCGCCTGGCCTACGCCGACCGCGCGCAATACGTCGCCGACACCGACTTCGTGCCAGTGCCGGTCAAAGGCCTCGTCGACCCAGGCTACCTCGCCAGCCGCGCCAGCCTGATCGGCGAACGCAGCATGGGCAGCGCCAAACCGGGCACGCCGCCGGGCGTGCAAGTGGCCTACGCACCGGATCGCTCGCCGCTACGCATTTCCACCTCGCAAGTGGTGGCGGTGGATGACCTCGGCGGCGCCGTGTCGATGACTACCACCATCGAAGCCGCATTCGGTTCGCACCTGATGGTTCAGGGCTTCTTGCTGAACAACCAGATGACCGACTTCTCGTTCATCCCCGAAGAAAACGGGCAGAAAGTCGCCAACCGCGTCGAACCCGGCAAACGCCCACGCTCGTCGATGGCGCCGACGCTGATCTTCGACCGCAACAGCGGCGAATTCCTCGCAAGCGTCGGCTCACCGGGTGGCTCGCAGATCATCGAATACGTGGCGAAAACCACCGTCGGCCTGCTCGACTGGAACCTCGACCCGCAAAGCGCTATCAGCCTGCCCAACTTCGGCAGCCGCAACGGCCCGACCGAACTGGAACAAGGCCAGTTCAGCCCGGCGCTGATTCAGGCGCTGAAGGACAAGGGCCACAGCGTGAATGAAATCGACATGACCAGCGGCACCCAGGCCGTCGTGCGGGTCAAGGATGCGCAAGGGAATGTGTCGTTGGCGGGTGGCGCGGATCCACGGCGTGAAGGGGAAGCGTTGGGGGATTGAGGCTACGCAGTGAATGGAAAAGGCTTACCGGGAGGTAGGCCTTTTTTGTGGCTAACAGATTGTGTTCACTAGCATTCCGTCGCCTTTTCCTACCCCGAAAATTTGCTGCCACGGATAGAGTAAGTGACCGTGCCGCTTCGGCGCCATATACATAAAATTCGTCGGCACCCACAAGCAGTACGATGCAATCGACGCTGATACCGTCGAAATGGAGTAACCCATGAACATACGTCCGATTCATAACGAAGAAGACTACCGTGCGGCGCTCAATAACGTGTCTGCACTCTTCGACAACGAGCCAGAACCGGGTACCCCTGAAGGTGATTACTTCGACATCATGATCACTCTCATTGAGGCCTACGAAGCCAAACAGTTTCCACTGGATTTGCCCAATCCAATCGATGCCATCAAATTCCGGATGGAACAGTCAGGCCTGTCAGCCGCGGATCTCGCTCCGGCTATCGGTCGAACAAACAGGGTCTATGAAGTGTTGAATGGCAAGCGGGCACTCACTTTGCCAATGATCTGGAAACTTCATGAGCTGTTTGGAATTCCTGCAGAAAGCCTGATCAAGCCAATGAAGCAAATCTGATACAGATTGCAGCAACCCAGCCTGTGACCGCGGCTCAGCGATAAGCCAGCAGATGCGCACCAAACAGCAGATAACAACCACCGGCCAATCGATCCAGCCATTGACGTGACCGCTCGTAAACACCGGCAATCCGCCGACTGGCGAAGAACAGCGCCACGCTGCAATACCAACTGAACGACAACGTGGCCATGGTCATCACCGCCAGCGCCAGCAGCAACGGCGGTATATGGGCAGGCATCGCGGTGGCGAAGATTGTTGCGACGAAAAGCGCCGATTTGGGGTTGGTCATGTTGCCCAGAAAACCGCGCCCGTAAGCACCGAGCAACGTTTGCTCCGCAGCATCTGAAGCGCCTGGGACGATGGGCGCCTTGCGCTTGAATTGCTGGAGTCCGAGATAGATCAGATAGCAGCCGCCGGCAATCTTGAAGCTCAAGTACAAGGTCGGTGCTGCGCTGAACAATGACTGGATACCCAGGCCGCCCGCCAGTCCCCACAACACCGTTCCGCTGGCAACGCCGAGCGCCGCTACCACGCCATGACGGCGAGAGCGGCTAACTGCGAGTTGAGCGATGTTGAAGAAGTTCGGGCCGGGTGTGACCACCGCAACTGTCCATAGCAACGCCAGCGACAGTAACGGAGCGAGATAACTCGAAAGGGAAAGGTCCATGGGGCACGCGCCTGATTGGTTCGACAATGCCCCTACCTTGCAACATTTGGCAATGGTTTGCCATCAACCAGCCTTAAAGCGCCAGCGTCTTGCCATCCACCGCATCACCAATCGTCAGGAAATGCCCGCCCGCCACATGGTGCAGCGTACGCAAACCATCATGCCCTTCGAAATGCCAACGCCCTTCACTGAACACACGCTCATCGGCGTGAGCGGCGATGACTTCGGCGAGAAACAGATCGTACTGTTCGTGGTTACGCGGCTCGGGCAACAAGCGGCATTCGAGCCAGGCGACGCAACCGTCGAGCAATGGCGCCTCGACTTTCTCGCCAGCAAAGGTCTGCAAGCCATAGGCCTGAAACTTGTCCTGCCCTTGGTTTTGAGTGATTTCCAGACCCGACGTGTTGCCGACGGTTTGCACGATATCGGCCTGATTGACGCACGGCACGTTGAGGACAAAGGTGCCGGAGGCTTCGAGCAATTGCCGCGTCCAGGTGGATTTGTCGAGTACGACGGCGACTTTCGGCGGTTCGAAATCCAGCGGCATCGCCCACGCAGCAGCCATGATGTTGCGCTGGCCGTCATGGGCAGCGCTGACCAGAATGGTCGGGCCGTGGTTGAGCAAACGGTAGGCTTTGTTCAGGGGTACCGGGCGGCGGTGGGAATCGCTCATGGGGATCTGCTCCGGGAAAAAGGAACAGATTGTAGCGCTGCCACTGGAGAAACACAGATCCTGTGGGAGCGAGCCTGCTCGCGAAAGCGGTGTATCAGTCAACATCAATGCTGAGTGTACTGACGCCTTCGCGAGCAGGTCGAATCGTCGCACCGTCGCTCCCACAAGGGATCAGTGCAGGTCAGTGGGACAGTTGATTGGCGAACTGCCCGACCGCATCGACCACTTTCTGCGCGCCGTCCTGAATCTCGAGGATCACCGTGCCCGCCTCCGCCGCGAGCGCCAGCCCTTGTTCGGCCTGGAGCTTGCCGTCGGTCATCAGGGCGACGGCGTTGCGCGCCATTTCCTGGTTCTGCCGCACCACGCCGACGATTTCCTCGGTCGCCTGGCTGGTACGTGAAGCCAGTTGTCGCACTTCATCGGCCACCACAGCAAAGCCGCGACCCTGCTCGCCCGCGCGAGCCGCTTCGATCGCCGCGTTGAGCGCCAGCAAGTTAGTCTGCTCGGCAATGCCGCTGATGGTTTTGACGATGGTGCCAATCACCAGCGACTGCTCGTTCAGCGCTTCGATGCCTTCACCGGCGGTCTGCATGTGCCGCGACAGATCGCGCATCACGTTGACAGCCTCGGTCACAACGGTCGTACCGCGTTGCGCGGTGCTGTCGGTCTGCTGCGAGGTGCTGTAGGCAATGTTGGCCGCGTCAGCGACGGCTTGCTCGCGATTGACCTGATCGGTGATCACCGTGGCGAACTTCACCACTTTGTACAGTTTGTTGTTGGCATCGACCACCGGGTTGTAGGACGCCTCCAGCCAGACTGTACGACCATGGCTGTCGACACGCTTGAAGCGTTCAGCCACGAATTCGCCATTGTTCAAACGGCGCCAGAAGTTCTGATACTCGGCGCTGTTGTATTCCTCGGGTGTGCAGAACATACGGTGATGTTTGCCTTTGATCTGCGCCAGGCTGTAACCCATGCCGTTGAGGAACCGCTCGTTGGCGTTCAGCACGTTGCCGTTGAGGTCAAACTCGATCACTGCAGTGGAACGCACCAACGCGCCGATCAGGTTTTCGTGTTCGCGGGAGGCTTCGATGGTGCGGGTCAAGTCGCTGGAGAAGATCGAAATATGTTTGATCCGCCCATCCGAAGAACGTACAGGCTGGGCAATCGAGCGCAACCAGGCCTCTTCACCATTGCCACGCAACAGGCGCACGGCTCCGGCGAAGTGCTCGCCTCGGGTCAAGGCATTCCTGAGGCGGTGGTGAAATTCGTCGGATTTGACGTGAGCCGGCACGATATCCTCAAGCGCCCGACCCATCAGGTCCTGGCTCTTGTAGAGCATCTCGTTGAGGAAGTTCTGGTTGACCGATTGAATCCGTCCGTCCGGTTCAAGGGTCAGCACCAGCATCTCGCTCTCCAGGCTTTCCTTTACCTGTACAAGACTGGAGAGTTCTTCACGAAGAGCGGCCAGCTCTTGCTTCAGGCGTTTGTTGAACATGGGAAAGCACCGATGGGCAGGGTAGTAAGCGGGATACAGCCTAACCATCGGCCTTGGAAGCCTTTTCTGAAGAGCGTTTGAGACCGGTCAGTCAAAAATAGTTTGGGCGGTTGGCGTCAAGCAGCCCCGGCCACCTGACACGGGCCCGTGCGCGGCATCCGCGAGCCGAAATACGCTGCACTGAGAATCCCCACTACGCCCATCACCGCGCAGAAGATCACGCAGATCCAAGGGCTCCACGGCATCAGACCGATCAACAACAGCGGTGTGATACTCGCCCACGCGGCGTAGGCAATGTTGTAGGTGAAGGAGATCCCCGACACTCGGATACGCGCCGGGAACAAACCGACCATCACCGACGGCACTGCGCCGACGACACCACACGCCAGACCGGCCACGGCGTAGGCCAGACCAACCCAATCGCCGCCCATGATCAGACAGCCATAAAGCACGGCGATGCCTAGCGGCAGCAGCAGGCTGTAAAGCATGACCGTGCGCCAGGCGCCGATGCGATCGACCAGCAGACCGGCGATCACGCAACCGATGTTGAGGAAGACGATGCCCAATGCGCTCAGGGCAAAGGTGTGGCTAGCGGTCATGCCGAAGGTTTTCTGCATCATGGTCGGGGTGATGACCACGAACACCACCACTGCCGAGGTCAGTACGCAAGTCAGTAGCATGGCCGGCAGCATCGCCAACCGGTGTTCACGCAGCACGGTACGCAGCGGCAGTTCGACCCGCGCTTCGCGTTGCGCTTCCATCGCCATGAATACCGGAGTTTCGCTTAACCAGCGACGCAGATAGACACCGATCACGCCGAATACGCCGCCGAGCAGGAACGGATAGCGCCAGGCGTAATCGAGGATTTCCGCCGGGGTAAAGGCTTGCGCCAGAAAGGTCGCGGTCAGTGCGCCGATCAGATAGCCGAACGTCAGCCCGGCCTGCAAAACGCCCAGCGCATAACCACGATGGCCGGTCGGTGCGTGTTCGGCGACGAACACCCAGGCGCTCGGTACTTCACCGCCGACGGCCGCGCCTTGGAGGATGCGCAGCGCCAGCAATAGCAGCGGCGCGAAATAACCGATCTGCGCATACGTCGGCATGATCCCGATCAGCAGGCACGGCAACGCCATCATCAGGATGCTCAGACTGAAGACTTTCTTGCGCCCCAATCGGTCGGCGAAATGCGCCATCAGGATCCCGCCCAGCGGCCGCGCCAGATAACCGGTGACGAAGATGCCGAAGCTCTGCAACAGGCGCAGCCACTCGGGCATTTCCGGCGGGAAGAACAACTGGCTGAGGGTCAGGGCGAAGAACACGAAAATGATGAAATCGTAGATCTCCAGCGCCCCGCCAAGGGCCGCAAGGCCGAGGGTCTTGTAGTCGGAGCGGCTGAACGGCGCAGGTTTGGCCGTGGTTTGGGCAGTCATGGCAAAGAACTCTGGCAGGCAAAAAACCAAGGCGCCCATGGTCTACGCAAATGGGCGGATGGACAACCCGTTAGACCATAGTCCCGGTTTTGCAAAACCTGCTCACAAAACGGCGGCGGTTGATTTACTGTTTATGCCTGTCCGAACTGGCGAGTTTCACAGTCGAATACCTGTAGGAGCGAGCCTGCTCGCGATGGCGTCGATTCAGTCAATACATGTGTTGAATGTAATGACGCTATCGCGAACAGGCTCACTCCTACAGGGGATGTGCAATTCATCCTCAGGACCAAAAACAACCATAAAAAATCCGAGGTACTCCCGTGGCCGTTGATATCGAAGATAGCCGCTCCGCACGCTTTGCCCTGCGCTGTTCAAGTTTTGCCGAACGCTGGTTTCCCGACTCCTGGGTATTCGCCGCGCTGGCCGTGATCATCGTGGCAGTGGCCACGCTGGCCATGGGCGCCAAGCCCACCGCTGCCGCGATGGCGTTCGGTGACGGCTTCTGGAGCCTGATTCCGTTCACCATGCAGATGGCTTTCGTGGTGATAGGCGGCTACGTTGTCGCCAGCTCGCCCCCCGCCGTGAAACTGATTGATCGCCTGGCACGCATCCCGAAAAACGGTCGCTCCGCCGTGGCCTGGGTTGCCTTGATCTCGATGGTCGCGTCGCTGCTCAACTGGGGTCTGTCGCTGGTGTTCGGCGGTTTGCTGGTGCGCGCCCTCGCCCGCCGCACCGATCTGAAAATGGACTACCGTGCCGCCGGGGCCGCTGCTTATCTGGGTCTTGGCGCGGTGTGGGCGCTGGGCTTGTCGTCGTCGGCTGCGCAGTTGCAGGCCAACCCCGCCAGCCTGCCGCCATCGATCCTGTCGATCACTGGCGTTATTCCGTTCACCGAAACGATTTTCCTCTGGCAGTCCGGCGTGATGCTGCTGGCGCTGATCGTGATTTCGATCATCATCGCCTACGCCACCGCCCCCGGGCCGAACTCCGCGCGCGACGCCGAGGCCTGCGGCATCGACCCGGCCTTTAACCTGCCTCCGCTGCAACCACGCACCCGGCCGGGTGAATGGCTGGAACACAGTCCGCTGCTGATCATCGTGCTGGTGCTGCTGGCGGCGGGATGGCTGTTCCACGAGTTCTCGACTAAACCGGCGATCACCGCGATCTCCGGGCTGAACACCTACAACTTCCTGTTCATCATGCTCGGCGCATTGCTGCACTGGCGTCCGCGCAGCTTCCTGGACGCGGTAGCCCGCGCGGTACCGACCACCACGGGCGTGCTGATTCAGTTCCCACTGTATGGCTCGATTGCCGCGCTGATGACCACGGTCAAAGGCGCCGATGCGCAAACCCTGGCGCATCACATCTCGACGTTTTTCGTGAGCATCGCCTCTCACGATACCTATGCGTTGTTGATGGGCGTGTACTCGGCGATTCTCGGCTTCTTCATCCCGTCCGGCGGCGGCAAGTGGATCATCGAAGCGCCGTACGTGATGCAAGTGGCCAACGATCTGCAGTATCACCTCGGCTGGGCAGTGCAGATCTACAACGCCGCCGAAGCGCTGCCGAACCTGATCAACCCGTTCTACATGCTGCCGCTGCTGGGCGTGCTCGGTCTGAAGGCGCGGGATCTGATCGGCTTCTCGTTCGTGCAATTGCTGGTGCACACGCCGCTGGTACTGCTGTTGCTGTGGGCGCTGGGGACGACATTGGCGTATACGCCGCCGGTGATGCCTTAGACGGATAGGCCTGGCGACATAGAACCCTCGTGGGAGCCAGCCTGCTGGCAATTGCAGTTTGTCAGGCAACTTCAATGTTGACTGATACACCGCTATCGCCAGCAAGCTGGCTCCCACACTCATTCTCGGCGCATTCAAAGCTGTAACCCCGCCGTCACATTCCCTTGCTAGCGTCCGCCCGAAACATACTGAAACATTTAAGCAAAAACGGGCGCGACATGAACGACGATACAAACGCTAAAGACCCCTCCTCGCCAGAATCTGATAAACCCACCGACACCAGTCGCCGCCGCTTTCTCGGCGGCGTCGCGGTACTCGGTGTCGGCGCAACGCTGGCGGGTTGCAGCAACGCGGGCGATCAATCCGGCCAACCGGCCGAGCGCCCATTGTCTGCGGCCGAGCTGGACAAGGCCCTGCGCGATCAGGTGAAAACCGTGGTGGTGATCTACGCCGAGAACCGCAGCTTCAACAACCTGTTCGGTGATTTCCCCGGTGTCGAGAAACCGCTGTCAGCGCTAAAACCTGCCGACTATCAACAACGCGACCGCGACGGCAGCCTGCTGCAAACTCTGCCGCCAGCCTGGGGCGGTGTCTTGCAGATCGGTCCGCAAACCCTCGATGGCGTAACCTATCCCGGCGCCACGCAGTTTCAGGAAAACCTGCCCAACGCACCGTTCGCTCTCAAAGGCCCGAATGGCGAAGACTTGCCGTTTGGTCTGGTTACCCGCGATTTATGGCATGTGTTCTATCAGAACCAGATGCAGATCAATGGCGGCAAGAACGATGGTTTTGTCGCGTGGGCCGATTCCGGAGGCTTGACCATGGGCCACTACGCACAGAGTCGCTATTCCCTGCGTTTGTGGGACGTCGCGCAGGAATTCGTGCTGTGCGACAACTTCTTCCAGGGCGCCTTCGGTGGCTCGTTCCTCAACCATCAATACCTGATCAGCGCCACCGCGCCGTTTTACCCGGACGCTGCCAATTCGGTAGCCAAAAGCCAAATCGCTGCGCTGCAAAGCGATGACCCGGCCGATCCAAGGCTCAAACCGCTGGCGCAATCACCGGCCAGCGCCATGACAGGCCCGCCACAGTTTGGCCCGAGTGCGCTGACGCCGGACGGTTTCGCGGTCAACACTCTCGCCCCTCCCTACTGGCCAACGTGGATTCGCGACCCGGAGCGTCCGGCGTACTCGAAACCCGATCTGCCCAACGTGTTGGTGCCGCAGACCCACGAGCACATCGGCGACAAGCTGTCGAAGAAGAACGTCGACTGGGCGTGGTACGCCGGGGCGTGGCAGGCGACGCTGGAGCAGTACAAGGATTCCGGCGGCATTCCGAAGATCCCTAACTTTCAGTATCACCACCAGCCGTTCAACTACTTCAAGCAGCAAGGCCCGGAGAATCCAGCCGAGCGCAACAAACGCCTGCGCGATGCCGGGTTGGGTGACGAGTCGAGCACCAACAAGTTCTTCGCCGACGCCGAGGCCGGCAAGCTGCCCGCCGTGAGTTTCTACAAACCTCAGGGCAACCTGAACATGCACGCCGGTTATGCCGACGTGGCGTCAGGTGACCGGCACATCGTGCGTGCGCTGAAGGTGCTGCGCGAAAGTCCACAGTGGAAAAACATGGTGGTGATCGTCACGGTGGACGAAAACGGCGGCTGGTGGGATCACGTCGCGCCGCCCAAGGGGGATCGCTGGGGGCCGGGCTCACGCGTACCGGCCTTGGTGGTGTCGCCATTCGCACGCAAGGGCACGGTGGATCACACGATTTACGACACGGCATCGATCCTGCGCCTGATCACCCGAGTGTTCCAACTGGAGACCCTCGACGGCCTCAAGCAGCGCGATGATGCAATGACCGCAAGAGGCCAGAAACCCATGGGGGATTTGACCAACGCCCTGCATTTTCAGGTCTGAGAGCGAGTCCTGCGGCGCGGCGTAAAAATCTGCGAATGATGGCTTCTCTGTGTCACAGCGCTGATCCAATATGAAGCGCCCCAACAATCGGGGGAAACCACGCTGAAAAGGATCTGAGCATGTTCAAATTCGCAGGACTTACCCTCGCCGCGCTCACACTGAGCGCGGCCGCCCACGCCGATGTCGACCTGAAACTGGGCAGCACCGAGCGCGTCACCCGCCTCTTCGCCTATCCCAACAATTGCAGCGTGATCTGCTTTCGCAATTGGTCGCTGGAGCAGACCGTCGCCCATTATCTGAGCCAGAGCGTGCAGCGCGATGGTTACACCGATGCCAAGGTGCTGGTGAAGAACGATAACGGCCAGATTTACGCCGAAATCAGCGGCGTGCCTGAGGGGTACGACAAACCGCTGTCCGCCCTGCTCGATGCCGGCGATCTGGCTTATACCGGCGCGAGCAAACTCAATGCCGACGGCAAATGGGCCTATAGCTGGTATCTGTTCCTGCCACTGGGCATGGCCCTGGAAAATCGCAAAAGCGTCGAGCTGTTGCACTTCCCGCCGGATTACTCACTGACTCAGGCTCAGGATTATCTGCGTTCGAACACCACCGACCGCTGGGCAACGCTGTTGACGGTCAATGGCATCCCTGCCGATCAGACACCTGCTTACCAGACCATCATCGACATCGCCCCGATTGCCGCGCCGTCCAACGCCGGCAGCGATCTGGAAGGCGTCTATGACTACTTCAAGGACTACCAGACCACACTGGTCAAACAGTTCACCCAGACCGCCAAGGGCACGACGCTGCCGATGGTGGCTTTCGGCGCCCCCGTGCGGAACTGGATCAAGCAGCAATACGGGCCGACCGTGAATGTTCTGGGCCTGGCGACCATCAGCCCGAGCACAGGCGTGAACGTGCCGGTGCTCGGTTCGAACCACCCGAGTTACATCTGGTACGCCGCCGACCCCAAGAGCTACACCGGCGACGATGCGCAGGCCAAAGCCGATGCTGCTGGTTTGAAAGTGATGGGGCAGGATTTGAGCGCCGCCTGCTGGCAGGCCGGGATGGGCAGCAAACCGGGAAGTGATCCGCAAGCCACGCTCAACAGCTGCACCCAGACCTGGCAGGTGACGCAAAAGGTCAAAACCTGCGAACTGTTCTACACCTCGATCCGCAACCTGAAGCCGGAAGAGGCCGCTGCCAAGTGCACGACCACGCCGATCAAGGCGCAACTGCAACAGCTCAAAGCCCCGCTGCCAGCCGCTGCGGTTCCCGCTCCACATCTGTAATCGAGCAGACGTGATTCCTGTGTCAGTCATGACTGACGCGGGAAAGCGTCTATCTCGACTGTCAGATCTGACAGTAGACCGGCTATACCTATACGAATAGATTGGATCCAAAGAAACGTGTCACCGTGTTGACAGGACGTCAACCAAGGAAGTCGCAGCCCCTTGCGACAAGGATTGTTATGAATACCCATGCCGTTGCTGGATCCGCTCCACGCGATACCGAAGGCATCTACCCCTTCGCCGGACTGCCGGTGCGCCTCGGGTTTCCATCCAGCGCCGACTTCGAAGTCATCCACGATCAACACGGCAACCCTGTGGCGGTTGCCGCGCGCCGTGAGTTTCTGCATACCAGCCGGATGTGCCGGGTCTCGGGGCAATTGCTGCCCTATCGCTGTCGACAGACCCGACAATTGCTGACCGGCATTCATATCTACGATCCGCGCTTCTGCGGATTGCTCGAACACGCCTGCGACCCAAATGTGTTTCTCGACATGAGCGAACTATGGCTGTGGGCGTTGAAAGATATCCACAGGGGCGAGCGTCTGACCATGGATTACGCCGCCACCGAAGACAAACTGCTGCGCCAGTTTGCCTGCGGTTGCGGGTCTTCGCGTTGCCGAGGGTGGATCACCGGTTACAACGAACCACCGAGCATTGAGGGCCAGTACTTTCTGCAGCGCTGGCCCCGGCAATGCTCACGTTGAACAGCCCCTGAAAAATCCGGGTTACAACTCACCGACCGGACGCAAACGGTATTGCGGCGGCAACTGTTCGAAACCGCTGATGGTCGTGTTCAGGCTTTTCCAGCGACCGTCCTTGATGCCATAGATGCAACCGTGAATCGACAGGCTCTGCCCGCGATGCCAGGCGTTCTGGATGATGCTGGTGTGGGCGACGTTGGCCACTTGCTGGACGACGTTGAGCTCGCACAGTCGGTCGACCTGTTCTTCTTCGGTTGGCAGCTTGGCCAGCTCTTCACGTTTTTCGTAGTACAGATCGCGGATCGAACGCAGCCAGCCGTCGATCAGGCCGAACTGACGATCCTGCATCGACGCCCGCACACCGCCACAGCCGTAGTGGCCGGTGACCAGGATGTGTTTGACCTTGAGCACATCGACGGCGTACTGGATCACCGACAGGCAGTTGAGGTCGGTGTGCAGGACCACGTTGGCGACGTTGCGGTGAACGAACAGATCACCCGGCAGCATGCCGACGATTTCGTTGGCCGGCACCCGCGCGTCGGAGCAGCCGATCCATAGATATTCGGGGGTTTGCTGGCGAGCGAGTTTGGCGAAGAAATCCGGGTCTTCCTTGGTGATCGCGTCAGCCCAACGCTCGTTGTTATCAATCAGGTCTTGTAAGTCATGCATGCTGTAAGGCCTCAAGAAAGATGCGCAGCTTTGACAGACAACCGTCCGTCGGGGTCACGAAAGGATCGCAAGTGTTTTGATTGGAATTCTCGCGTGCCGGGTGTGTCCACCCAAGTAAGGCCCACAGTATGAGGAATTGCCATGACTGATTCACGACGCCCTTACGATGCGGTGCAACCGGAGCCCATCGATGATAACGAAGACCGCATGGGTTCGATGCGCGAACTGGACTTCGACGAAGACGAACAGCCCAGCGCAAAAATTGGCGATGAATTGCCCGAGCGTGAGCGCGAACAGCTGATGCCAGAGGAACGTGTGCATGAGGCGGGCATGACGGGAGCATCAGTCAGCGACCATGAGCCGACCGACGACGATATGAGCCCGGAAACGCTGATTCATGAAGATGGTGCCCGGGATGCCGCAGAAGCGGGTGAAAACCATCCGGCGGATTGGGATTTGAGCGTGGTCGATGAAGATGACATCGGCGGCGGTAACGGCTTTGATGAGGCGGAACTGGCGCGGCGCGATCCGATTGATGGCAACCGCTGATTTGTGTTGCCTGAAAGGACGCCTTCGCGGGCAAGCCCGCTCCCACAGGGATCTGAATCGTACTCAAATTATGAATACGACACTAAAACCTGTGGGAGCGGGCTTGCCCGCGATGCTTTTAAGGATTAATCAACCAGGGTGCAGGCCATGACCACCGCATCTTCACGCCCACCCACCGCCGGATAGTAATCCCGACGCCGGCCAATCTCGTTGAAGCCATAACGCTCATACAACTTGAACGCCGCGGTATTGCTGTCGCGCACTTCGAGAAAACACTCGCGAGCCTCGGCGGCATAGGCCCGCGACATCAAATGCTCCAGCAACGTCAGCCCCAGCCCACGCCCCTGATTCTCCGGTTTCACCGTGATATTGAGCAGATGCGCCTCATCGAGAATGATCTGCACCACGCCGTGGCCGACTTGCTGCTGACCTTCGAACATCAGCCAGATCTGGTACTTGCCCAAGCCATCGAGAAAAATCCCGCGAGTCCATGGATGGCTGTACGCCGCGTATTCAATCTTCAGCACGGTGTCCAGATCCGCCTCGGTCATCGGGCGGAACGATACAGCTTCACTCATTCGATTCTTTCCAGCGCGCCATCAGCCGACGCATGGCTTGCCACACAGCGGCTTTGCGCTGCGGCTCTTCCATTAATAATTCCAGACCCGGGAGGGCCCAGGCCGAGCCCAGGCCTTCGATCTGCAATTCACGATTGAACGCTTCGGCGTCCGCCTCACCGGCAAAACGCACTGCCGGCAGGCCGATCAGCCACAGGCAGGCACAAGGCGCGGCTTCCATCTGCACAGAAAGGAAACCCTGCACAAAGTCGCGCGCCGCGTCCGGGCCTTGATCCATCGTGCCGCGATTGAGCCACGGCCAACGCACTGGTTCGCCGACGATCTGCGGTGCATCCGGCAGACCGGCGGCGCGCAGCATGTCTTTGAGCAGCAGATAAGCGGGGTCGCGACTCTGGAAGGGTTCGCCTGTGGGTAACTCCACCAGCAGCAGACAACGCCCGGCACGCAGCAATTGCAGGGCGAAACGCGGTGGCGGCACAGGGGCTGGTTTGGCGACCACCGGTGTGTCGTCGACTTCTTCCACCGGTTTGGCGCCGGTGCGGGTGCTCGCCAGCGAGGGGCGCGGCACTTCGATCTTCGCCCGCTCGACCGGACGCGCTGCAGCCGCTTGCACCGGAGCTTCGGCCTGCGGAGCCAGCACCACCGGCACCTCAACCTCAGGCTCGGGCATGTCCAGCAGCTCGGGCCGCGACGGGGCGGCGAAGGGCAATTCGGTGCGCGGCAGCCAATTGACCACCTGCATGGCGTTCAAATAGGCGCGGCGGCGGGACTCGATAAGCAAGGGTCGGCCACTTGTGGATAACTGAAAGTGCGCTGATTCTACCGCCCTTCGCTAAAGATCGCCCGCTGTTGATCGATAGTCTTGACCTAAACAAAAGCGACAGCCCGTCCCGAGAGTGAATCGCATCCTTCGTGATGCAGTACAATCGCGGCTTTTAATCGCCAACCAGCCGGCCATTCCGATGATCGAACCCAAGCGCGTCTTGCGCGCCCTCGCTGAACACTGGGCACTTCTGGAGCCACTGTGCGAGCACTTCGACCAAGGCACCTTGAGCCTCAACGAACTGCGCACGCAACTGGCCGCCCAACAACTGGACAGCACGCCGCAGGACATCACCAGCCTGCTCGACGTGTGGATTCGCCTCGATATCCTGGTGCCCGTGGCGAAAAGCCCGAACCGTTTCGAGCTGAACGCGCAGATCCACGACTTCCTCGCCTACCTGCGCCGTGAGCACCGTCTGGGCCTGTGCCTGGAAATCGAAGCCTATCTGCGCCACCTCGAACGTCTGGCCGGTTACATCCAGGACGCGTTCGACATCCGCGACGGCAACGACCTCGCCCGTCAGTTGCGTCTTCTCGATATGCGCGTGCGCGACGTATTGAAGAAGCTCGACAACGACGAACAGGCGCTGGTGGCAGTGGCTGAACGGGCCAAGACCAGCGACCGGCAGATTCCGTTGCGTCAGCGTTACGCCGAAGTGTTGGCGACCTGGGACGAATACGTCGAGCCGATGATCGATCTGGTGAACGCCGACGGCGCCTTCGAACAAGGCGTGCGCAAAGTCGAAACCGTGCTGCTGAAAATGCTCAGCGAACAGCAGCGCCTCGGCCATCTGGTCGATGACGACATGCTGCTGCGCACCCACGCGCGCATTCTCGAAATGCAGACCAGCGCCCAGTTGACCCTGCGTCACGCCCGCGAACTGCTGCTGCCGCTGCGTGAAGAAGCCCGTCGGCACAACGCCGTGACCCGTGGCGCCGCGCTGGCCCTGGCGGCGATCCGCCGCAAAGGCATCGACGCCGTGCCACAAGCCGCGATGCCGCTGTTCACCCGGCCACAAAGCACCTTCCTCGGCAGCGCCAGTCAGGTTGAAGCCTACGTTTACGCTTTGGCGCGATTCGAGCCGAAACCGGCGCGCTTCCCCAAGGCGCACAAGACTCACAAGGGCGAGGCCCCACGTGCGCCGCGCACCGTGCGCGAGATGGTCGATCGTTGCGAAGAATCCCTGCCGATGCCGGACTTGATGACCTGGCTGCTGGAGCAGGAACCGGACGGCGCGACCGACGAATTGCTCTACTGGTTCTCGCGCCTGTCGCGGGAAAAACGCTTCAAGCGCGAGCGTCTGGAACGCCGCGAATACCACACTCACGAGCACCAGGTCAGCCTGCGCTCCTTCGCCCTGCTCTCGGCCCGCGACACCGCCGCCGAGGATTCTGCGAGCATCCCCAATGCATCTTGATCTCTCCGAACTGTCCCAACTGGCGCCGATCTTCCGCGAACTGTTCAAGGGCTACCACGTCAGCCGCCGCGACCCGGAGCTGTACACACAACTTTCGAACTTCCAGGATCAGTACCGCACGCTGTTCAAGGCCTTGGGTTTTGAACTGGTCTGCGACACCCGTGGTTTCTACTACTTCGTGCCGGACATGGCCGCGGCGGCGGTGAACAAGACTGCCCAGCGTCTGGCGCTGTTCACCTTCATCCTCGTCGAGCATCTGGCCGACCAGGGCCGCGACCCGATCGCCGTGCTCGACGGCGGCAGCCTCGGCCGCGAAGAACTGCCGTCGTTGCTGGAGAAGTACCGCGACCTGTTTATTCAGGCCGAAGTGCAGACGGTTGAAGAGCTGGAAGAAAAAATCATGCGCCGCATGACCCAGCTCGGCTTCGCCGGCGAAGAGAACGGCGTCTATCGCTTCTTGCCGCCAATGCATCGCTTCCTCGACGTGTGCCTGTCGGTGCAGCAAGACCGCGATCTGGCCGCCAGCGTCCACAGCGTTCTGCCGCTGCCGGCGCCAGTGCTGATCGACGAAGCCGCCGAGGCGAAATTCCTCGAAACCGACGATCCGCTCGATCTTTCCGAATTTGATGAAGAAAGCGAAGAAGACGCACTGGCCCGCGCCATTGCCGAAGAACAGGAGTCCGACGCATGAGCCAGGAACGCTACGGCATCCGCCGCTTTGCCCTTTTGAACACCGCCGGTTACAGCCTCGGCCTGTTTCCGCTCGAAGAACCACTGTCGGTTTACGGCGCGAACAACCTCGGTAAATCGGCGTCGATCAACGCCTTGCAGTTCCCGATTCTGGCGCGCATGTCGGACATGAGTTTCGGCAAGTACAGCCTGGAACAATCGCGGCGTTTCTACTTCGCTTCCGACACCAGCTACATCCTGGTTGAAGTGAACCTGCCCCACGGCCCGCACGTGATCGGCGTGGTCGGTCGCGGCCCGGGCGGCGGTTTCGGTCACCAGTTCTTCGCCTACGCGGGCAAACTCGATCTGGCTCATTACCAGAAAAACGACACCTGCCTGCGTCAGAAAGAGCTGTTCAGCAACCTTGAGCGCGAAGGCCTGAAAGCCTACGAGCTCAAACCTGACGAACTGCGTCGTTTGCTGGTCGGCGGTCACACATCGATCCCGCTGGATCTGACCCTGATCCCGCTGCGTTCCACCAGCGAGCAGAGCCTGAAGACCTTCCGCGCGCTGTTCATCAACCTGCTGCACATGCGCGAAATCACTGCGGCCAAACTCAAGCAGCTGTTCCTCGATGCCTTCGAACACAGCCTGCGTTCCGGCAGCGTCGACTACATCGCCGCGTGCGAAGAAGCGTTCCGCGACGTGCGTCGTATGGAACAGGACTACAACTCGCTGGTTGCCGCTGGCCCATTGGTTGAAGCCTTGGCCAACGGCGTGAAACAACGCGACGTGCTGCGCGGCAAACTGCATCGCCTGTCGCCTTTGCTCGACTCGTTGCTCGGCACCTGGTCGGACTACGCCAGTGCGCGCAAAGAAGAGCTGACCATTCAGGCCGACCACTACCGTGGCGAGCAGGACGCTCTGCAAAACAATCAGCGTGGCGGCACTCAGGAACTGATGCGTCTGGAGCGGGAAATCTCCGGTATCCAGCGCTGGCTCGGCGAGCTGTCGGTACTGAAAAACCGTTTCGCGCTGGTCGACGACGTCAAAGTGCTGGAGCAGCAACTGCTGGCGGCCAAAGACGCCCACGACGAACTGGCCGGCGCCTTGGCGCAATCCCGTCAGTTCAGCGCCGAAGATCTGGAAGAGCGTCTGCGCGATCTGGAAAAACGCCTGAAGTCGGTGAAGCAGCAACTCGATCACGCCGACAACAACAGCTATGCGCGCCTGCGCGAAGAGTTCTCGCAACAGGACGTCGAGCGTTTGATGCGTCTGTTCAACAGCGCGCTGTTCAGTCTGCCGCTGGGCGAACACGGCATCACCCTCGACGAGGATGGCGAGTGGGTCAAATCGGTTGAATTGATCCTTGATGGCTTCAAAGGCGAGCGCTTCGAAGTGCCGGGCCTGTCGATCGACATCTCGCACATCGAGCCGCCGGCCCTGCAAGCGCTGGCCGACCGCGCCGCGCTGCGTGATCAGAAAGAGCGTCTGGAAAAAGAGCTCAAGCAACTGAAAACCCAGCAAGCCGTGGCCGCCGACCGCGCCGCGAGCAAGACCCAGACCGAAGCGCTGTACCAGCAGGTGCTGGATGCGCAGAAAGCCCTGGAAGACTTCCGTCGCACCCAGACCTTGAGCGCCGAAGAAGGCGACAAGCTCGAACAACTGGCACAAATGGAAGGCGCACAGGATGAGCTGAAGCGCTCCAGCGATGCGTTCACCGAGCGCGTCCAGCAACTGTCGGCCAAGCTGCAACTGGTCGGCCGGCAGATCGCGGACATGGAAGCCAAGCAACGCACCCTCGACGACGCTCTGCGCCGCCGCCAACTGCTGCCGGCGGATCTGCCGTTCGGTACGCCGTTCATGGACCCTGTCGACGATTCGATGGACAACTTGCTGCCGCTGCTCAACGACTACCAGGACAGTTGGCAGGGCCTGCTGCGCGCCGATGGCCAGATCGAAGCGCTGTATGCGCAAGTGCGCCTCAAAGGCGTGGCCAAGTTCGACAGCGAAGACGACATGGAGCGCCGTCTGTCACTGCTGATCAACGCTTACGCGCACCGTACCGACGAAGCCCTGACCTTGGGCAAGGCCCGTCGTGCTGCGGTCACCGACATCGCCCGGACCTTGCGTAACATCCGCAGCGACTACGACAGCCTCGAGCATCAACTGGCGCTGTTCAACCGCGAGATCAACAAGCGTCAGGTCTCCAACCTGCAGAGCTTCCGCATTGTGCTGGCGCCGAACAAGGAAGCGCTCAAGCACATCGACCAGATCATCCACAGCGCCGGTCAGTACGAAGAAGGCGAAACACTGTCAGTGTTCGATCTGAGCCAAAGCGCCGAGCAGGACAACAAGAACGAAGAAGCCAAGGAATACCTGGCACGGCTGGTGGCGGCAAACCACAACCAGCTCGGCCTCAAGGACTTGTTCGAACTGGCCTTCGAGATCACCAAGGTCAACGGTCAACCGGTGATTCACACCGACATCGACGGCGCGGCGTCCAACGGCACCACCATGACCATCAAGGCGCTGACCAACATGTACTTGTTGCTGCACTTGATGGATCGCGATCTGGCCGGTCGCGTACGCCTGCCGTACTACCTCGACGAGGCGGCGGACATCGACGAGAAGAACCAGGCCGCATTGCTGGAAACCAGCCTGCAACTGGGCTTTGTGCCGATTCTGGCGAGCGTGAAGCCGCAGGTCTGCGCCAGTGTCGCCATCGACCTGGAAGGCGGCAGCGGCCCGGCGGGGATCTACATTGACGAGGCGGACTGGAAGTACATCCGTCGCCATGATGTGGTGAAGGCGACGCTGAATGTTGAAGCGGATGAACCGCAGATGGATGCGGTTTGATCGGCATTAGCTGAAGGCAGTAAAAAGGGCCGCGATCTGTTTGGATCGCGGCCTTTTTTTATGGCTTGGGGTTTGTGCTGATTTTTAGTGCCCTATCGCGAGCAGTCGCCGCAAGCTTACTTACCCAGCGAAATCTTCGGCGCCCAAGTCAGCCACTCATCCTCAAACTTGTCGAACAACGGGAACGTCTGCTCAGGACGCGCCGGATTACCCATGCGCTCGCCATCCGGTGTAGCGAAGGCAATGCCACCCTGGATCGCCGTCTCAAGCGACTCCGTGCGTACCGTCAAACCATTGAACAGACCGATATCGAAGCCTACACCGCTGGTATTCCAGAACCGGCTGCCACTGCGCACCAACGGCGCGTACTTCGGCTCGATCAGAATATGTACCAACACCCGGTCGGCGGTCTGACCCAGTTCATAACCTGTGACCTTGCCCACAGTGATTTCACGATAAGTCACCGGCACACCCGGTTTCAGCGAGCCACGGCGAGCCGCGCTCAATACCAGACTCAAACCCGCCTCTTGCTTGGTCACTTCCGGCGCATTGGTCAGTGCCACGAAGTTCTTCTGCGGGCCGATTTTTTTTGCCGCCGGTTGCACTTCGACGTATTGCCCGGTCACCAGGGTTTCCAGGTTCGATGTTTTCATCAAACCCAACTCCGGCTTGACCACCCAGAACTGACTGCCAACCCGGGCAATCTTCTCCGGCACTTCAGTGATACGCGCGGTGAGGATGACCGATTGCAGATCGTCAGTCAGGTCGACACTTTCGATCTTGCCGACATCCAGGCCTTTGAAACGAACCGGTGTGCCGCTGCGCAAACCGTCGGCGCGATCAACCTTGATCGTCACCACGGCGCCCTTTTGATTGGCGTCGTCATGGTTGGCGAACAGACGGAAGCGCGGAATGCGCTTCTGCAATGGCGCCTTGGCCAGCGGCGTTTCGAAGGCGATACCGCCGGCCATCAACGTCTGCAATGACTCGCTCTTCACTTGAATCCCGCCCGTCAAACCACCGGTCAGTGTGATACCGCTGACATTCCAGAAACGGGTCGAGGCATTGACGAGGTTTTCGTATTCCTTATCGATGTGCACACCGATGACCAATTGCTTCTTGGTCTTGGAGAACTGGTAGCTTTGCACCGAACCGACCTTGACCTGCTTGTACAGAATCGGGCTACCCACATCGATTGAGCCGAGGGCATCGGTGAACAACACCAGGTGCAGGCCCGGCGAACGCAGATCCAGCGGCGGCGCTTTTGGCCTGGCCTCGAATTCGCGTTTCGGTGCCGCACCTTTGTCGCCCGGGCGTACAGCGATGTAGTTACCTTTCACCAGCGCTTCCAACCCGGTGATACCGGCGAGGGAAATCGACGGTTTGACCACCCAGAACTGAGTGCCATCGACCAGATAGTCCTCAGCCAATGGATCAAGGGTGAGCTCGGCTGTGGCGCTGTTCAAATCCGGATCAACTTTCAGCGCTTTCATGTTGCCGACCTGAATACCTTTGTACATCACCGGCGTGCGGCCGGCCTGCAGGCCTTCGAAGTCGCTGAGTTTGACCTTGACCCGAATCCCGGCAGCGGCGGCATCGAAGTCTTCATAGAGACGGAACGGCAGGCTTGGATCTGTCGGTGGACTGTCCTTGCGGTTCTCTGGCGTTGCGAAGGCGATACCGCCGGCAACAATGCTCGCCAAGGATTCGCTACGCACTTTTACTCCGGACAGATTGGCATCGATGCTGATGCCGCTGGCGTTCCAGAAACGCGTGTGTTTGCGCACGAGTTTGGCGTAGGTCGGCTCGATAAAGACTTTGAGTTCGACCGTGCTTTGATCTTCCGAAAGCAGGTAGCTTTTCACCTGGCCAACCTTGATCTGCTTGTAGAACACCGGACTCCCGCGATTCAGCGAACCGAGGCGATCAGCCTTGATCGTCAGGTGCAGACCGGGTTTGGCGTCGGAGAGCGGCGGCTCTTCAGCCAGCGCCTTGAACTTGCGCGCAGGCTCGCCTTCGCCGGGGCTGATGGCCACGTAGTTACCGGACACCAGGGTTTCCAGACCGGTAATACCCGCCAAGGTCACGCTGGGTTTGACCAGCCAGAAGCGAGTGCTTGTCTTGAGGTACTGCCCGACGTCCTTGTTCATCTCGACCGTGGCAATCACTCCCTTGGAGTTGCCTTCGTCGTCGAGTTTGAGCGCCTTCACCTTACCGACCGACATGCCTTTGTACATGACCTCGGTCTTGTTGGCCTGGATGCCTTCGCCGCTTTCGAAGCGAACCTGGATCTCGATACCGGTTTCGGAATAGGCACGCCAGCCGAGCCAACCGCCGATGATCAGCGCAATCAGAGGCAGTACCCAAATGGCAGACCAGTTCGAGGCCGGTCGGGTTTTCGCTACGGGCAAATCAGTCATGGTCGTCGTCCGACTCCGTGTTATCCCAAATCAGTCGGGGATCGAAAGTTACTGCGGCAAGCATCGTCAGAATCACCACGGTGGCGAAAGCGATGGCGCCAAGATTGGCTTCGACACTGGCAAGCCGGCCGAAATTGACGACCGCCACCAGAATGGCGATCACAAAAATATCGAGCATCGACCAGCGACCGATGAACTCGATGAAGCGGTACATCCAGATGCGCTGACGGGCCGACAACGGCTGACGTCGTTGCACCGAAAACAGCAGCAGGGCGATACCGACCAATTTGAAAGTCGGCACCAGAATACTGGCGATGAACACCACGGCAGCAATTGGAATCATGCCGTGCTGCACCAACTGGATCACACCGGACATGATGGTACTCGGATCGCCTTGCCCCAAAGAACTGACAGTCATGATCGGCAACACATTGGCCGGAATATAGATAATTGCCGCCGTGATCAGCAGAGCCCAGGTTCGGGCCAGACTGTTTGGACGCCGAGCATGAACCAATGCACCGCATCGAGTGCAGGTTTGCTCATCGGTGCCCGCTTCCTGCCTGTTCAATTCGTGGCATTCGGTACAAATCAGAATGCCCGCATCAATCGCCCGCATGAGCATCCTCTCCAGATAACGCCTGCCAGATCTGATGCGGTGACATCACCACTTCCAGCCAGACCTGTACCAACAACAACGCAATGAAACACACCAGGCCGAGACCGACAGTAATGGCCGCCATGTCCGCCAGTTTGACGATCGCCACCAGTACGCCCATGAGGTAGACCTCAAGCATTCCCCAATCTTTGAGGTGATGGTAAATGCGGTAGAGCAACAAACCGTAGCTGCGACCGATGTTGAAGCGGATTGTTAGCAATACGATCAACTGGCAGAGCAATTTGATTAACGGTATGGCCATGCTGCACAGGAATACGACGATCGATACACCTTGCATGTCCGTGTTGAACAAACCGACCACACCGCTCCAGACAGTGTCCTGCGACGATTGCCCGAGTAGATTGAGCTCCATGATGGGTAAAAAGTTCGCTGGTACGTAGAGCAGCAGTGCCGCGATTACCAGGGCAAGGCTACGCTGCACCACGTTATGGCGGTGGGCGTATAGCTCGTAACCGCAGCGTGGACAGAGGGCCTTCTCACCGTGAGCAAGTTTTGGCTTGCGCATCAGCAGGTCGCACTCGTGACAGGCCACCAAGTCTTCCAGCGGTAAATCTGACAGCCCGGGGGCGTCAACCGACTCTGACATAAAGGCTCTGGCTCCGAAAAAGGTGGGGCTATTCTAGTGTTCTGATTGGAAAATAACTGTGCAAATTTGTTCGCAGGCTAAGCAAAAAACTTTCCTGCGGGCAAAACAAAACCCCAATTGCTTTCGCAATTGGGGTTTCGGAATTTAATCTTGACGATGACCTACTCTCACATGGGGAAACCCCACACTACCATCGGCGATGCATCGTTTCACTGCTGAGTTCGGGATGGGATCAGGTGGTTCCAACGCTCTATGGTCGTCAAGAAATTCGGGTACTGAGTCGTGACCTGATGGCCTCGCTTCAGCAAATTGGGTATGTGACAGCTGTCGGTGTTTTGTGAACATCGAACTTTCGGTTCGTTTCGTCTTCACACACCGCAATCTGGCCTTTCGACGCAAATTGCTTGGGTGTTATATGGTCAAGCCTCACGGGCAATTAGTATTGGTTAGCTCAACGCCTCACAGCGCTTACACACCCAACCTATCAACGTCGTAGTCTTCGACGGCCCTTCAGGGAACTCAAGGTTCCAGTGAGATCTCATCTTGAGGCAAGTTTCCCGCTTAGATGCTTTCAGCGGTTATCTTTCCCGAACATAGCTACCCGGCAATGCCACTGGCGTGACAACCGGAACACCAGAGGTTCGTCCACTCCGGTCCTCTCGTACTAGGAGCAGCCCCTCTCAAATCTCAAACGTCCACGGCAGATAGGGACCGAACTGTCTCACGACGTTCTAAACCCAGCTCGCGTACCACTTTAAATGGCGAACAGCCATACCCTTGGGACCGGCTTCAGCCCCAGGATGTGATGAGCCGACATCGAGGTGCCAAACACCGCCGTCGATATGAACTCTTGGGCGGTATCAGCCTGTTATCCCCGGAGTACCTTTTATCCGTTGAGCGATGGCCCTTCCATACAGAACCACCGGATCACTAAGACCTACTTTCGTACCTGCTCGACGTGTCTGTCTCGCAGTCAA
>NZ_CP166801.1:5260000-5580000 GCF_059716085.1 Pseudomonas sp. LBUM1655
GCAGCAAAAGAAGCAGAGCACCTATAAAGGCATAGATAGCCCACTCTCGGAGATCAGCACGCACGATCCAAAGCATATGCAGCAAACCCAGCCCCAGAATCACATAGGCCAGACGGTGCAGCTTCTTCCAGCGCACGCCTAGACGGCGTTGACTGTAACGATTGGAAGTCACCGCCAACGCCAGCAACCCGAGAAAACCTAATGTACCGACAATAATGTATGGCCGCTTACGCAGCTCAACGCCAAGCTGCGACCAATCGAACCCGAGAATAAATGCCATGTAGCTACATAGATGTAGAACCACATAGGCAAAACACCAAAGCCCCAATTGCCGACGTACTGCGATCCACCCCGCCCAGCCGGTCAATTTTTGCATAGGCGTCATGCTCAAAGTAATCAGCAACAACACCAACGTCCCGAGTCCGAGCCGATCAACCAGGACCTTGCCAGGATCCGGCCCAAGCAAATCTTCGAAGGCTTGATAAAACCACAGCAAAGGCCAGATCGCCGCTGCAATGAAAACACCCACTCGCCAGACCGGATATCGCATCAGTAATTCTTCCGCAGATCGAGCCCTGTATATAAAGAAGCAACTTCATCCGAGTAGCCGTTGAACATCTGGGTATCGCGCACATTCGGCTTGAACAGGCTGTTCGGCAACCGGCGCTCCCGTGCTTGCGTCCAGCGCGGATGGTCGACTGTAGGATTCACGTTCGCATAAAACCCGTACTCATCCGCCGCAATACTCTGCCATGTCGTCTTCGGCTGCTCGCTGACTAAACTGATCCGCACGATGGATTTGACGCTCTTGAACCCATACTTCCAAGGCACAACCAAACGCAGCGGTGCGCCATTCTGATTCGGCAATTCCCGGCCATACATGCCCACAGCCAGAATCGCCAATGGATTCATCGCCTCATCCAGACGCAAGCCTTCTACATAAGGCCAGTCGATCAGGGCAAAACCAGAGCGCTGTCCTGGCATGCTCTTGGGATCCTGCAGCGTTTCGAAACGGATGTACTTGGCATTGGAGGTAGGCTCGACCTGCTTGAGCAGCGCCGAGATAGGAAAACCGATCCACGGAATAACCATCGACCAGGCTTCAACGCAGCGCAGGCGATAGATGCGCTCTTCCAGCTGATACGGCTTCATGAAGTCTTCCAGCGCATAACGCCCTGGCTTACCCACCTCCCCGTCTACCACAACACTCCAGGGTTCGGTTTTCAGCGTCCCGGCATTCGCCGCCGGGTCACCTTTGTCAGTACCGAACTCATAGAAGTTGTTGTAGTGAGTCGCGTCTTTATAAGGGGTGATCGCCTCATCCTTGACGTTGACCGCTCCCCACTTAGTAGAGGGAAGCTTCTCGGTAAACCAGGCTGGCGCTTTACCCGCCTCGACATCAGCATATCGAGCGGCTTCGTCTGCACTTGCCCAGCGCGGCAAGCTGCTGACGGCGATACCGGCGGCAGTGGCTCCAAGCAATTGGCGACGAGAGAGATAAATCGATTCAGACGTGACATCCGACTCATGGCAGTCAGATGCTTTGGGGATTTTGATCAACATGACAACTCCGCAGCTTTGGAGGACAGATGTACCCATAGACTGCGGAGTATGCGGGAAATTACATCACTCGGCGTTTTTGTGGCGACGAAGATGCAGGAGGTATTGCACTGGGCCGGAGGCCGCATAAGCGAGAAACACCAGCAGCAGAATGCGCGGTGGATCGCTGAAGACCACGGCAAACACCAACACCACCGCGAGAATCGCAACGAAAGGCACACGCCCTTTCAAGTCCAGCTCCTTGAAGCTGTTGTACTTGATGTTGCTGACCATCAGCATGCCGGCAGCGGCCACCATCAGCGCGACCAGGAACGACATCTTCGAGCCCTGGATCCCGTAATCGCTGAACGCCCAGACAATACCCGCCACCACGCCGGCGGCTGCCGGACTGGCCAGACCGATGAAGTAGCGCTTGTCGGCAGTGCCAACCTGAGTGTTGAAGCGCGCCAGACGCAGGGCCGCACCCGCTACATAGATGAAGGCGACCATCCAGCCGACCTTGCCCATATCACCCAGCGCCCAGCCAAAGGCCAGCAGCGCCGGTGCCACGCCGAAAGCAACCATGTCGGACAGCGAGTCATACTCGGCGCCGAAAGCGCTTTGCGTATTGGTCATGCGCGCAACACGACCATCGAGGCCGTCGAGCACCATAGCGACGAAAATAGCGATGGCAGCGAAGGCGAAATACTTGCTCGCGTTCACCGAGTCCCCGGCGCTTAACGCAGCCTGGGCACTCATCGAGTTGATGATGGAGTAGAACCCTGCGAACAGGTTCGCAGTGGTGAACAGATTCGGCAGCAGATAGATACCACGATGCCGGACTTTACGACCTTCTGCGTCGTGCCCTTCTTCGATGTGTTCATCGATAGGCAGCAGGCTTTCGGCGTCAGAAGCCTTGTTCGGCTCTTCGGGACGTTCGCTCATGGACATTACCTTGCAACGGTTTGGAAAAAATTCGACAGGTGTCTGGGACGACGGTTCGGCCACAAACGATGCAGCTTTATACCAGAACCACCGCCTCAAACGAAAAAACGCGGCCGAGGCCGCGTTTTTCGTACAAGGGACGACGACTTAGTTTTTGGCTTTGTCGACGATCTTGTTGGCACCGATCCACGGCATCATGGAGCGCAGTTGCTCGCCGATGATTTCGATACCGTGAGCGGCGTTGTTACGACGCTTGGCGGTCATCGAAGGGTAGCCGGTTGCGCCTTCGCTGATGAACATTTTGGCGTATTCGCCGTCCTGAATACGTTTCAGGGCGTTGCGCATGGCCTGACGGGATTCGGCGTTGATCACTTCCGGACCGGTCACGTACTCGCCGTACTCAGCGTTGTTGGAGATCGAGTAGTTCATGTTGGCGATACCGCCTTCGTACATGAGGTCAACGATCAGTTTCAGTTCGTGCAGGCACTCGAAGTAGGCCATTTCCGGCGCGTAGCCAGCTTCAACCAGAGTTTCGAAACCGGCTTTGACCAGTTCAACGGTACCGCCACACAGAACGGCTTGTTCGCCGAACAGATCGGTTTCAGTCTCGTCCTTGAAGGTAGTTTCGATGATGCCGGTACGACCGCCGCCAACACCGGCAGCGTAGGACAGTGCAACGTTTTTGGCGTTGCCCGAAGCGTCCTGGTAGATCGCGATCAGGTCAGGGATACCACCACCCTTCACGAACTCGGAACGCACGGTGTGGCCCGGGGCTTTCGGCGCGATCATGATCACGTCGAGATCGGCACGCGGAACAACCTGGTTGTAGTGGATCGCGAAACCGTGGGAGAAGGCCAGGGTGGCGCCTTTCTTGATGTTCGGCTCGATTTCGTTCTTGTACAGCGAGGACTGGAACTCGTCCGGTGTCAGGATCATGACCAGGTCGGCAGCAGCAACAGCGGAAGCAACGTCGGTCACTTTCAGGCCGTGAGCTTCAGCTTTGGCAACGGTGGCCGAACCTTTACGCAGACCAACGGTAACGTCGACACCGGAATCTTTCAGGTTGCACGCCTGGGCGTGGCCCTGGGAACCGTAACCGATGATGGCAACTTTCTTGCCCTGGATGATCGACAGGTCGCAGTCTTTATCGTAGAAAACTTTCATGAATTTCCCCTATATATCCAGGCCGTTCAGGCCATTCGCTAATTTGGTTTAGATGCTGAGTACTTTGTCGCCGCGGGCAATGCCGGTCACGCCGCTGCGGACGGTTTCCAGAATCGATGCGGTGCCAATGGACTGAATGAAGCTGTCGAGCTTGTCGCTGGTACCGGTCAATTGAACGGTATACACGCTGGCGCTGACATCGACGATCTGTCCACGGTAAATATCGGTGGTGCGTTTGATCTCGGCGCGCTGGGCGCCAGTGGCCTTGACCTTGACCAGCATCAGTTCGCGCTCGATATGAGCACTTTCCGACAGGTCCACCAGCTTGACCACTTCGATCAGCTTGTTCAGGTTTTTAGTGATCTGCTCGATGACTTCATCGTGGCCAACGGTGGTCAGCGTCAGACGCGACAGGGTCGGGTCTTCGGTCGGGGCCACGGTCAGGCTTTCGATGTTGTAGTTGCGCTGCGAGAACAGGCCGACTACGCGAGACAGAGCGCCGGGTTCGTTTTCCAGAAGCAAGGAAATAATGTGCCGCATGATTAAGTACGCTCCGTCTTGCTCAGCCACATATCGCGCATCGAGCCGTCTTTGATCTGCATCGGGTAGACGTGCTCGCTGGTGTCGACCGAAATATCGATCACGACCAGGCGATCCTTCATGGCAAACGCTTCTTCCATCTTCGACTTCAAATCTTTCGAATCGGTGATGCGTACGCCAACGTGACCGTAGGCTTCAGCCAACTTGACGAAGTCAGGCAGCGATTCCATGTACGAGTGCGAGTGACGGCTGCCGTAGCTCATGTCCTGCCACTGACGCACCATCCCCAGAACACCGTTGTTCAGGATGACGATTTTTACTGGCAAGCCATATTGCAGGCAGGTCGACAGTTCCTGGATGTTCATCTGGATACTGCCTTCACCGGTGACGCAGGCAACGTCGTCTTCCGGGAAGCTCAACTTGATACCCATGGCCGCCGGGAAACCGAAGCCCATGGTGCCCAGGCCACCGGAGTTGATCCAGCGGTTAGGCTTGTTGAACGTGTAGTACTGCGCAGCGAACATCTGGTGCTGACCCACGTCGGAGGTGATAAAGGCATCGCCCTTGGTCACTTCGCACAGGGTTTCGATCACGGTCTGCGGCTTGATCTTGCTGCCGTCGCCCTTGTCGTAAGGAAACAGGCCGCGATCACCACGCCATTCATCAACCTGCTTCCACCAACTGGCCACAGACTCCTTGTTTGGGGTCTCACCGATTTCCTTGAGGATCGCGACCATTTCGGTCAGGACGCTCTCCACCGGACCAACGATAGGCACGTCAGCCTTGATGGTCTTGGAGATCGAAGCCGGGTCGATATCGATGTGGATGATCTTGGCGTTCGGGCAGAACTTCGCCGCGCCGTTGATCACGCGATCGTCGAAACGCGCACCGACAGCCAGGATTACGTCGGCATGGTGCATCGCCAGGTTGGCGGTGTAGCTGCCGTGCATGCCGAGCATGCCGATAAACTGACGATCGGTGCCAGGGAAGCCGCCCAGGCCCATCAGCGTGTTGGTCACTGGCAGGTTGAGCATTTTCGCCAGTTCGGTCAGCGGTGCGGAACCGTTGCCCAGGATCACGCCGCCACCGGAGTACAGCACAGGGCGCTTGGCCGCCAGGAGCATTTCTGCCGCCTTGCGGATTTGCCCCGAGTGACCGCGAACGGCCGGGCTGTAGGAGCGCAGCTTGGCTTTCTTCGGGAAGATGTATTCGAACTTCTCGGCCGGGTTGGTCATGTCTTTCGGAATATCGACCACGACCGGACCCGGACGACCGGATTGCGCCAGGTAGAAGGCCTTCTTCATGACTTCCGGGATTTCCGAAGCGTGCTTGATCATGAAGCTGTGCTTCACGATCGGCCGGGAGATACCGATCATGTCGGTTTCCTGGAACGCGTCGGTGCCGACCATGGTGCTAGGCACCTGACCGGAAATGATCACCATTGGAATCGAATCCATATAGGCGGTGGCAATACCGGTGATGGCGTTTGTGGCGCCTGGACCGGAAGTCACCAATACCACGCCGGCTTTACCGGTGGCACGGGCGTAGCCGTCAGCCATATGGGTAGCCGCTTGCTCGTGACGAACCAGGATGTGAGTCACTTCCGGCTCTTTGAACAGGGCATCGTAAACATGCAGGAGAGCACCACCCGGGTACCCGTAGATATATTTGACGCCTTCGTCACGCAAGAAGCGGACGAGCATCTCACCGCCAGATAAAAGCTCCACGTTGTTCACCTCTAAAACGCCAGAATACCGCCCACGAAAAATGGGACGGGTCTTAATAGGTTTACTTCTCGGCAGAGCATGAGCGACGGTGGTCGCCGACTACGTCAGCACTGACTGAGCAAGTATTGGGATCGTCCCAAGTGTTGCGGGCCTTTCCCACCCAGCGCGAGGTAACGCGTTGCGGGTGTAACAGGTCGGCGCGGATGTGCGCCTCATGATCTACCGAGTGGGTCTGCTTCTGGCAGTCCCTCTACAGCGGACTTTGGATTCTTCTGTTTCGCCCTCTCCAAGTCAAGCCGTCTATGTGCTTAATTGTGGGTAAGCACATGAGAACGCAAGAAAAAACCTGAAAACAGCTACTCTGTTAGTGTCAATTGCGCAATTTTGCCAAGGAATCAGCATGCGAATGCTTCTGTTAACCCTGCTGATCGGCCTCACCCCATGGTGCACGGCCGCTCAGATCTACAAATGGGTCGATGCCCAAGGTGTCACTCACTTTGATGCACAACCTCCCCAAGGCCAGCCGTCCACTACCCTGCAGACGCCATCCTCGCCTGCGGCAAAACCGGCGCCGATGCCAGGTGGCGGCGTGATGGGCGATCAGAAAGCCATCGACGACAAGGTCAAGAAGCAAGTCGCCGATCAACAAGCGCAGCTCAAGGCGTTTTGCGAGCAGGCACGTACGAATCTTGCGCAATTGCACAACAATCCGCGTTTGCGGGAGGAAGTTGAGGGGGAATTGCGGCGGCTGAGCGATGCACAACGTCAGGAGCGCATCGTCGAAGCGCAGAAGCAGATTGCGGAAAACTGCCAGTAACAACTGGCAGCTTCCGGTTCAGCGCGAAGCAGTAATCAACTGATCAAACTGTTTGAGCAATAACTGAAGCTGCCGATCCTTGCCCTGCATATTGCGCTGGGCGAAGACCATTTCAGCCATTTCCTGAATGCCCGAGGCGTTCGGCAAAGGCAGATCCTGCTCGAGGATCATCTTCATCCGAGGCAGAAAGATCCATTGCAGCCACTGCTCGAAGTCCAGCGTGTCGACCGAGAATGGCTCGACGCTGCTCAAGGCTTCTACCGACGGCTGAACTTCATCCCACCACCCCTGCGTGCGCAGCTCACGCTCAATCAGCAACAGCTGATCGGCGATTTTCGGGAAACGACTATCCATCACAACGAAACCTTGGCCTTCTGGCGAGCCTGCGCAGCGCCGGCGGAATCACCTTGTTTCTCACGGGACTGAGCGATGATTTCCCACAGGCTGGCCTGCAAGTCCGGACGGCCGTTGGCCATGGTCAGTGCACGACGGGCAAACTGCTCGGCTTGCGGCGCATCGCCTTGGGCCATACGCACCTGCGCCAGGCGATAAAGCACTTGCGGCTCACGCGGGGCAACACGCTGCGCGCGCTCCAGGCTGGACGACGCACCATTGAGGTCGCCACCGGCCTGTTGCTGTTGGGCAGTCGTCAGCAAGGCGAGTACCGGACCGTCCAGTTGCTCGTCCGCCGACAGACCGCCGCCGCTGCTGGCCGAAGGAATGCCGCTCGGCGTCGAAGGCATGCTGTAGCTGCCGGAGTTGATCGGTGCCGACTCGACTGGCGAAGGGTTGTACGGCCCCGGCGTGATGCCGCCGGATGCCGGGCCCGGCACGATTGGCGAAGAGCTGATCGGCGCCGATGTTGCCGCGCCGCCGCCCGGCACCATCACCACAACGCCAGTATCACCTTGCGGTATGGCCTGAGTCTGGCCCTGCGCAGGACGCTTGACCGTGGTTTGACGGAAGCCGCCATTGGCCGAAATACGTTCGCTGTTGGACACAGCCGTGCCCGAATCAACCACCGGAATCGAACCACGCTGTACGGTAGAGCAGCCGCTGAGCAAAGCCACGGCAGTCACCGCTGGAATCAACCACTTGTTCACTTGAAACCCTCTTTGCTTAATTCATCCAGCCCTTGACCCAATCCATCACCGACTCGCCGGAAGCAGGCGTTTCGCTTGCACAGGCAGCGCCGGGTGGTGGTTCGCTGCCGCGAACATACGGCATCTGCACCGCCCCCGGGCAGTTGGCATCAGAGCCTTGCCCGGTACGCGAATCGACCCACGCCTGGACGATGTTGTCCGGCTGTGGCATGTCCAGCGGCAGCGGGTCAGCCTTGCGCATGAAACTTGTCCAGACCTGCAACGCACCGGTAGCACCAGTGAATGGCGTCTTGCCGTTGTCATCGCGTCCCAGCCAGACCACCGCCAGCAGATCCTGACTGAAACCGGCGAACCAGCTGTCACGCGAGTCGTTACTGGTACCGGTCTTGCCGGCCAGTGTCAGGGTCTTGGGCAGCACGTTGTAAACCGAGCTGCCGGTGCCTTCACGCATGACCCGCTGCATGGCGTTCTGGATCAGGTAAATGGACGCCGGATCGAAACGCTGCTGAATCTGGAACGGATAACGCTTGAGCGGCTCGCCTTCGGCGGTCAGCACACTGCGAATCCCGCGCATCGGCGTATTGAAACCACCGTTGGCGAGGGTCTGATACATGGTCGCCACTTCGATCGGGGTCATGCCGCCGGCACCCAGCAACATCGACGGGAATGCCGGAAACTCGCGCGTCACACCCAGGCGCCCCAGCGTCTTGAGGACATTGGGCACGCCCACTTCCAGGCCCAGACGCGAGGTCGACAGGTTGTAGGAATGCGCCAGGCCCTGATAGAGGAACACAGTGCCGTGGGAACGACGATCGTAGTTCTGTGGTTTCCACACTTGACCGTTCGCCCCCTTGACCGACAACGGATCATCCGACAACCAACTGGTCAGGGTGTATTGGCTCGGTTTTTCCAGCGCAGTGAGATACACCGCCGGCTTGATCAACGAGCCGATCGGTCGTACCGCATCCAGTGCCCGGTTGAAGCCGGCATAGCTTGCCTGTCGGCTGCCGATCATCGCCTGGACTTCGCCGGTTTCCGGATTGGTCACGACCATCGCCGCTTCAACGTCATCGGAGCCTTTGCGCCCGGACAGACGCTTAAAGGTGTCGTTGACCGACGCCTCGGCTTTCATCTGCAGAATCGGGTCGAAACTGGTGAAGATCCGCAGACCTTCTTCGGTCAAGTCTTCGTCGCGGTAGTCTTCACGCAACTGGCGTTTGACCAGATCGATAAAGCCCGGGAACGAGCTGTCGGCCAGCTTGCCGCGAGTGGTCACACCCAGTGGCATTTTCTTCGCTGCTTCGACCTGCTCCGCCGTTGCGACGCCTTGTTGCTCAAGCACATCGAGCACCAGATTACGACGTTCCAGCGCACGCTCGGGATTGCGCCGCGGGTTGTAATAGGACGGGCCTTTGACCATTCCCACCAGCATCGCGACTTGATGCAGCTTCAACTCGGACAGAGGCTGACCGAAGAAGAACTGACTGGCCAGACCGAAACCGTGCACCGCGCGTTGGCCGTCCTGTCCGACGAAGACTTCGTTGAGGTAGGCCTCAAGAATTTCCTTCTTGTCGTAATGCAGCTCCAGCAGCATCGCCATCATCGCTTCGGTAAGCTTGCGGGACAGGCTGCGTTCGTTGGTGAGGTAGAAGTTTTTCACCAACTGCTGGGTCAGCGTACTGCCGCCCTGGGTCATCTTGCCGCCGGACGTGTTGACCCAGATGGCGCGGGCAATCGACTTCGGCGACACGCCCCAGTGACTGTAGAAATCCCGATCCTCAACCGCAACCAGGGTTTCCAGCAGATATGGCGGCACTTGATCGAGTTTGATCAGAATGCGGTCTTCAAGATTCTTCGGATAAATCCCGCCGATCAACACCGGTTCCAGGCGCACCACTGACAGCTTGGAGCCATTGGTGGCTGAAAGCTCGGCGACATAATCGCCCGAGAAGCGCACGCGCACCGGCTGCGCTTTCTCCAGACCTTCATAGAACTGGAAGCCACGGGTATTCAGATCGACGGTGTTGCCGCTGACGGCAGCGGCGCCAGGGCCATTGCTCACGGCTTCGCGGCGGTAGCCGAGGGCATCGAGTTCGGTGAGGAAATCGTCCTTGCTGAGCTTTTGTCCGACGAACAGCTCAAGCGGGCGCGCGTAGACCTTGGCCGGGATGGTCCAGCGCTTGCCGGAGAACTTCTCCTGCACCACGGCATCGAGGTAAACGGCGAAGCCGGCCAGCACCACAAGGCCGACCAGACTGAGTTTAATGGCCCAACCCAACCATGGGCGCAGGCCCTTGGCAGGTGGTTTTTTAGGAGTGCGGGGGGATCGAGTTCGAGTCATGGCGGCGGATTATACGCACTTTATTCATACTCAACAGGAGCGCTCCGAGGTTTGCGTCGGGCTGGCGAGCGGCCATAATGGCGACCTCGAATTTCCCCCAGTCTCTGAAGGATCGCCCGTGAGCCAGTCACTGATCGCTGCCCTGCAAAACCCGGCCCTCTACCCGCACCCCGTCGAAGGGTTCCAGGTCATCGAAACCCATATCTCGTGGGTGATCCTCACCGGTCCCTTTGCTTATAAAGTGAAGAAGCCCGTGAATTTCGGCTTCCTCGACTTCACCAATCTCGAACAACGCGGACACTTTTGCGGCGAAGAACTGCGTCTGAACCAGCGCCTGACCGACGATTTGTATCTGGAGGTGTTGCCTGTCACCGGCAGCGTCGAAGCCCCACAACTGGGCGGCGACGGCCCGGCTATCGAATACGTGCTGAAAATGCGTCAGTTCCCGCAGACCGGTTTGCTCAGCACCTTGCAAGCCAATGGCGAGCTGACCACCCAGCACATCGATGAAATGGCCGAGCAGATCGCCCATTTCCACCTCACCGCCCCAAAAGTCCCGGCCGAGCACGACGCCGGCACCCCGGACAGCGTGATGGCGCCGGTATCGCAAAACTTCGAACAGATCCTGCCGTTCCTCAGCGACAAAAATGACCTGCTGCAACTTGAAGCCCTGAAAGCCTGGGCCGAAAGCAGCTTTGCGCGTCTCAAGCCACTGTTCGCCCAGCGCAAGGCCGAAGGCTTCACCCGCGAGTGCCACGGCGATATTCACTTGGGTAACGCTACTGTCATTGACGGCAAAGTGGTGATCTTCGACTGCATCGAATTCAACGAACCGTTCCGCTTCACTGACGTCTGGGCCGACACCGGTTTCCTGGCAATGGACCTGGAAGATCGCGGCCTGAAATCCCTGGCCCGCCGCTTCATCAGCCAATACCTGGAACTGACTGGCGACTATCAAGGCCTGGAAGTGCTGAACTTCTATAAAGCCTACCGCGCACTGGTTCGCGCAAAAGTAGCGCTGTTCAGCATGCCGGCAGACGCGACCCCGGTGCAGCGCGCCACCACCCTGCGCCAGTACCGCAACTACGCCAACCTGGCGGAAAGCTACAGCACCATTCCTTCGCGCTTCATGGCGATCACCCACGGCGTTTCCGCTGTCGGCAAGAGCCACGTGGCCATGCGTCTGGTCGAAGCGCTGGGGGCGATCCGCCTGCGCTCCGATGTTGAGCGCAAGCGTCTGTTCGGCGAGCAAACCGTCGCCAATGATGTACAGGCCGGCATTTATAGTGCCGACGCCAGCGCCAAGACCTACGCGCGCCTGCATGAAATCGCTGACGTGATCCTGCACGCCGGTTTCCCGGTGGTGATTGACGCCACTTACCTCAAGCGCGAGCAACGTGACAGCGCGGCTCAAGTCGCCGAAGCCACCGGCACTCCGTTCCTGATTCTCGACTGCAACGCGCCGCAAGCGGTGATCGAGAGCTGGCTGGCGATTCGTCAGGCAGACAAACAGGATCCGTCCGACGCCACGCTGGCAGTGATCGAAGCTCAGCAGGCCAATCGCGAAGCGCTGACGCCGGAAGAAATCCTGCGCAGCAAACGCGTGCAGACCAATGAATCCGGCACACTGGACACCGTGGTCGCGCAAATCCGCCAACGCCTGCCAGGCCTGTAAGAAACTATTTCGGCCGTGAAGCCCTCGCCGGCTTCACGGCCGTCAAATAGTGGCACTATACTGGCGCCATAAAACCAACAGGTGATGTGACATGAGCCAGCCGAAACTTCTCGATACCCCGCTGTATGCCTTGCTGCACAAAGATGACATCACAGGTTTCAACAAGGAACGCCCGCAAGACGGGCCGATCGATATGGTCGGCGGCGACTTCCGTGGCCTCGACCTGCGTGAACTGAACGCCGATGGCGTGGATTTCCGGGACGCGTATTTCCGTTCCGCCGATTTGCGTGGCATTGATTTCCGCAACGCATCGCTGGAAGGTGCAAGCCTGGCCCACGCACAGATTTCCGGTGCGTACTTTCCGCCGGAGCTGAGCGCTGACGAGATTCTGATGTCGATGAACTTCGGTACACGCCTGCGTTATCGCACTCGCTAAACGCTTCTGCCTGATGTGTCCAGCGCCCCCGCTTTGCGCTGGACTGCTTGCTGCGCGGATTTTTCCCGCGCCATGGCATCCCTCCCCGCCCGCCTATCCTGCTGAAAATTGCGACCGTTCTTAGAAGCGTTTGCGTTGAATCCGACCAAACAACCACGCTTTTCCTACTGATGGCTACACTCCTGAGAAGCTCGCCCCACGCACCATTCGGCCGTCGCAAGGAGGCTTGATGAATGATGAACTGCAACACCTGAAGAATCTTGGCAAGACGTCGGCGCAATGGCTGCATGCCGTGGGCATCCACAGCGCCTCGGACTTGCGTCGCCTGGGCGCGGTGGACGCCTACCGGGCCGTGCGTACCCGCGGGTTTCGCGCATCGAAGGTGTTGTTGTATGCGATCGAAGGCGCATTGATGGATGTTCACTGGAACGACATCCCCGCCGAGCGCAAGGACGCCTTGAACAAGCAACTCGAAGCCATTTCCTCACGTCACAAGAACTGAACGGGCGCTGACCGTCATGTACCTGCTTGGGGAACAATCGGCATTTGCCGACTCAGTGATCAACCGTTTGCAGAATTTTCCTGCGCAGTGGCTGGAAGACCTCGTGCCGTGCGGCCCGGTGATTGAACTGGAGACGACCGATGACTTGATGGCACAGTTGCCCGGCGATCAGTTGTTTCTGCTGACGGAAGGTGTAATCAACGGGTACGTCGGTGCACGAGCACTTTTCTATTGGCAGGAAGGTGACTTGATCGGCCTACAACAGGGCGATGCATGGGGCGATTGCCGTCTGTGCAGTGAAGGACCGTTGCGCTTGTTGCCCTATCGCCGCAGCGATGTGTTCGGGCATTTGTACGCTGACGCCAACCGGGCGAACCAATTTCTCGAGTACCTGCTGGGCCAAATGGCACTCCTCGCCCACGCCGTGGCCGAACTGAAACCGCGGGAGTTTCGCAGTACCAACGGTTTCAAACGGGTCGAGGCCGGTGAAGTGCTGATCCACCAGGGCGATGCCGCCGATCACGTGTTTGTCATCATCGACGGGCATGCCGAAGCCTTTGTCGATGGACATAAGGTCGGCGAAGTGCCCAAGGATGAGATTTTTGGAGCCATGGCGGTGTTCACCGGGGAGCCACGAAATGCCACAGTAATTGCTCGTGATTCGAGCACGGTGATGCTGATTCCCGGTGATCAGTTTTTGAGCATGACCCGCAGCAATCCGAAGATCGCCCACAGCCTGATCGAAAGCATGGCGCGGCGCATCAGCCAGCTCAACGGCCAGATCACTCAACTGACTGCGGTCAAAACCCAGTTTTAAGTCCCCGTTTTCCGGGGCATTCCGGCCAATCCCGAGATTAAATCAGGCAAATGAAAAAACAGAGGTTGACTCGGTAATGAGAATCGCTATGATTATCACAACTGGTCGCGAGATCAGTCGATATTCTGAAAAGCCCTTGGTTCGGACTCTCAGATTATCTCCTCATCAGGCTAATCACGGTTATTTGACCCGGTTTTTACCGGGTCTTTTTTTGCCTGTGGAAAAGTCACTTGCCGAACTGTTTGCGCATTTCTTCGCAGTAATCACGCTTGGGCATGGCCGGGGTGTACCAGACGTAATCGGCCATCGCCGACGTAACCTCGGCGCCCTGCTCCGCCAGCATCAGCACTGCAGGAGCCTGGGTAGCGCCCAGATCCACAACATGCAGCGGCACCCCGACATCCTTGCGTGCATGCCAGGCACCCGCCAGCAGCAACGACGGTGTGGGCGCAGCCAATAAACGCTCGGCCATGCGCCGATCGCGTTGTTGCTGAACCGCCAGCATCGCCGGCATCTGCGACTCAGGCAGCAGGCCACAGTGGGAATCGCTGATCTGCTCCAGCAAAACAGTTTTCACCGATTGAGCATTGCTGCGCTCCCCCGGCATAACGGATGGATTGCGATAAAAGCTGCGGATTTCGTTGTTATCCAGATTCGCCGCCAGCAACGGATACGGCTGTGTGAGGGCGAAGCGAACAATCGGCCCATAGAGACTCCAGTCCCAACCCTCCTGCCAGGCCAATGCGTCAGGAAGGGTGTCGGGCTGAGACGCAGACTGGCGTAGCGCATCAACCTTCGGCTGCTGATCCGGCGCGAGCATTTCCAACAACAGGCTGCCCTGCGGCCGCTGTTCGCCAAGAGACTGCAAAAGCCATAACTGCGCGGCGTGGTGATCGGCGTTGTCATGCTGCTCGCCGATGATCAGCCGCTGCAGTTCAGCAAGACGTGTGAGCAGTTGCTGCGCGGTCAGCACCTGACCGCTGTGCAGGTCACGAATCTCGCCACTGACTGGCGGTGGCGCGGCAACATGCTGACACCCCGCGAGCAACAACACCGCCAACAGCCACATTCCTCGCATGCAATCACCTCAATGAGAAAGTCAGCGGGCGATGATCAGCGGATGCCCACGCTCCGGGTGCGGCTGCACCAATACTTCGAGACCGAACACGGCTTTGAGCAGGTCCGGCCGCAACACTTGCTGCGGCGTGTCCAGCGCAACCGGTCGTCCGCCCTCAAGCAGCAACACGCGATCACAATAACGCGCAGCCAGATTCAGATCATGCAGGATCACCATCACTGCCGCGCCGCGATCGGCAAACTCGCGTACGGCCTGCAAAGTCGTGTGTTGATGCAGCGGATCAAGCATCGACGTCGGCTCATCCAGCAGCAATGTCTGCCCGACCTGCCCCGGCCAGAGTTGCGCCAGCACCCGCGCCAGATGCACGCGCTGGCGCTCACCGCCCGACAATGCCAGATAGCTGCGCCCGCTCAGATGCCCGGCATCCGCCGCCGCCAATGCTGCGGCGACAATCTCGTCATCACGCACTCGACCGCTTTGATAAGGCAAACGCCCCATGCCGACCACTTCTTCAACGCGAAAGGCGAAATCAAGGGTCGAAACCTGCGGTAACACGGCCAATCGTCGAGCGCGCTGCGTGCCCGTCCAATGTGCCAACGACTTGCCATCAAGCGAGACCTCGCCTTCACTTGGCGCCAGTTCACCGCATAAGGCACCAAGCAAAGTACTTTTACCGGCGCCGTTCGGCCCCAGCACGCCGAGCACTTCGCCCGGTTCGAGTTGCAGGGTGACCTCGCTGAGAACAGTCTTGCGGCCGCGACGGATATGCAGATTTTGCGCACGCAACATCAGGCACGCCCTCGCAGCAGCAAATAAAGGAAGAACGGCGCGCCGATAAACGCCGTGACGATCCCGATCGGCAATTCCGCCGGTGCCAGCGCCAGACGCGCCACCAGATCAGCCAGCAACAACAGACTAGCCCCGGCCAACACCGAGGCCGGCAGCAATACTCGATGATCGGGACCTGCGAGCAAGCGCACCAGATGCGGCACCACCAGCCCAACGAAGCCGATCATCCCCGCTGCCGCCACTGCTGCGCCGACACCCAGCGCCGTACAAAACACCAATTCACGCTTGAGCCGTTCGACATCAACCCCCAAATGCCCGGCCTCGGACTCGCCGAGCAGCAAGGCATTCAGCGCTTTCGCCCGGCGCGGCAACCACAGGGCAACGCCGGCGCTGATGATCAGCAATGGCCACAACCGCGCATAACTGGCGCCATTGAGACTGCCGAGGTTCCAGAAGGTCAGCGTGCGCAAAGTCGCATCGTCCGCCAGATAGGTGAACAGTCCGACCGCCGAACTGGCCAGCGCGGTCAGCGCGATCCCCGCCAGCAGCATGGTCGCGACATGGGTTTGCCCGTTGCGCCGGCCGAGGCGATAAACCAGCGCCGTCACCCCGAGCCCACCGAGGAACGCGCACACCGATAACAGATAAGGCCCGAACCACTCCGGCAAGCCGCCAAAAAACGAGCCGCCGACAATCGCAATTGCCGCGCCCAACGCCGCGCCACTGGAAACCCCGACCAGCCCCGGATCCGCCAAAGGATTACGAAACAATCCCTGCATCGCCACACCGGACAAGGCCAGTACACCGCCGACCGCCAACCCGAGCAACGTTCGCGGCAGACGAATCTGTCCGAGAATCAGCTCAGCCTGCTCCAGCCCTTCCGGAGCCAGCGGTACGCCAATCAGGCGCAACGCCGCACGCAACGTATCGAACAACGGCAGGCTGACCGGCCCCAGCGCCAGCGACAACCAGATTGCCAGCAGACACAGGAGTGTCAGGCCGATGAACAGGCCACGAGGTTTGAGCAGTGTGGTCATTGGCCACTCTTGGTTGGGTAGAAACCGTCAGACAGGGTTTTCAACGCCGCCGGCAGTCGCGGCCCGAGCCCGCCGACCAACAAGGTCGGATCGAGCTCAAGCACACGTCCGTCCTTGGCCGCACGGCTTGAATTGAGAATCGGGTTTTCCTTGAACAGTGCAGCCTTGGCCGCATCACCGGTCAACGCACGATCGGCAAACACCAGCACTTCAGGATCAAGACTCGCAAGAGATTCCACGGAAAACGGTTTGTAGCCGGTGTGAGTCGCCAGGTTATGCCCGCCCGCCTGTTGCAGCAGCCAATCGGCGGCGGTGTCCTTGCCGGCGATCAGCGGTTTGCCCCCGGCATGTCCCAGCAACAGCAGCACGCCCGGCGATTTCTGCTTGGACTGCGCTTCAGTCACCCGCGCTTTCTGCGCGTCGAGTTGCTGTTGATAACTTTGCAGCAACTGAGTGGCCCGCTCTTCAGCGCCGAGCAACTGCCCAAGATGAATGACGTTTTTTTCCAGCGTTGGCAGATCCGGCTGAGCCGAGAACAACTCCACCTGAACCTTGGCCGCCTTCACTTGGGCAAGCACGGGGGGCGGACCGACTTCTTCTGTGCCGATGAGGATGTCCGGACGCAGGCTGAGAATGCCCTCGGCGGAAAGGCTGCGCTGATAACCGATGCTCGGCAGCGCCTTCAAAGAATCGGGATGCTGACTGGTGGTATCGACGCCGACCAGTTTTGACTCGCCGCCCAACGCACTGACCCACTCCGACAGCGCACCGCCAGCACTGACCCAGCGTTGCGGCAGATCGGCCGCTGCCGTCATGTGGCTGGCGAAAAGTCCGACACAGACCACAGCGACGCGGGTACTCAGGCGCATACACAGCTTCCTTGAACAAGGTTTCCCGGGCGTCAGGATGACAGGCCAAGTATCCTCGGCATCTGGCAGGCGCCTGCGGGTGAAGGCCGCCATTTGATAATTGTTTGCATTTAAACGTCAAGCTCGGACATATCCGGACACGAGCCGACATTAGAGGATAGCCATGAAGTTTCTGTGCGCGGGCGCCGATCTGGCCGAGGCCGGCAGTCGCGGTTTTGATATTGACGGTAAAAAGCTGTTTGCCGTGCGCCGCAACGGTCAGGCGTATGTCTACCTGAATCGCTGCCCGCATCGCGGTGTGGGTCTGGAATGGCACCCGGACCAGTTTCTCGACCCGAGCAACAGCCTGATCCAGTGCGCCACCCACGGCGCACTGTTTCTGATCGAGGACGGCGAGTGCGTTTCCGGGCCCTGCGCCGGGCAGGCGCTGACGACTATAGATTGCCGCGAAGATGCACAGGGCGTGTGGATCGATGTTTAACCGTTGAGCAATACGTCGAGTCGCCGGTCGATCACCATCTCTTCATGGTTGAGCCGAACGCCGTAAGCCAGGACTTCAACGCCACAGGCCACCGCTTCGCGCAGGGCATCGGCGTAGGCCGAATCGATTTCCACCGCAGGACGCACCGCTTCAATCCCGGTGAGATTGACGCAATACAACTGCACCGCGCGAATCCCGTCCCGCGCCAGATGCGCCAGCTCACGCAGATGCTTGGCACCGCGCTGGGTCACGGCATCGGGAAAAGCCGCCACATTCGTGTCATCGAAGCCCAGGGTGACGCTTTTCACTTCTACATAAGCGGGGCCGCTGGGGTATTCGAGGCGGAAATCGATGCGGCTTTTTTCCTGTCCGTAAGCCACTTCGCGCTTCAACGCGGTAAACCCGTTCAACTCGGTGATGACACCGGCCTGCAAGGCTTCTTCCACCAGCCCGTTGGCGCGCCCGGTGTTCACGCAAAACAACCGACCCTGTGGGGTTTCGCCGACTTCCCAGGTGCCAGGCAACTTGCGCTTCGGGTCGTTGGAGCGACTGAACCAGACCTGCCCACCCTCGACCTGACAGTTGAGCATCGAACCAGTGTTCGGGCAGTGAATGGTCAGCATCTCGCCGCCAACGGTTTCGATATCGGCGAGAAAACGCTTGTAACGTCGAATCAGCCGCGCCTCTTCCAGAGGAGGATAAAAGCGCATCAGCCTTGCCAACTCTTCAAGCCATGGGCGATTCGCTCGACTGCTTCCTGTAGGCGCGGGAGGTTTTGCGTGTAGGCAAAACGAACATGGTGACTGGCCTGATAGCGACCAAAATCAAGCCCCGGGGTAAACGCAACGTGCTCGGTTTCGAGGAAATGACGACAGAACGCGAAGGCATCACCGCCGAACCGGCTGATATCTGCATACAAATAGAAAGCACCTTCGGGCTCAACGGCGATGTTGAACCCCAACTCGCGCAATGCCGGAAGGAGAAAGTCACGACGACGTCCGAACTCGGCGCGGCGCTCTTCAAGAATCGCAATGGTGTCCGGCTCGAAACAGGCCAGCGCGGCGTACTGGGCCATGCTCGGCGCGCTGATGTAAAGGTTCTGCGCGAGTTTCTCCAGCTCACTGACCGCCGCATCCGGGGCTACCAGCCAGCCGAGACGCCAACCCGTCATGCCGAAGTATTTGGAGAAACTGTTGAGGACAAAAGCGCTGTCATCGACTTCCAGCACACTCGCCGCGTCGGTGCCATAAGTCAGGCCGTGATAGATCTCGTCCACCACCAGATGTCCGTGTCGCGCCTTGATGGCTGTGGATAACCCGGCCAGCTCATCTCGGGTCAGGATCGTCCCGGTCGGGTTGGCCGGCGAGGCCACCAATGCACCGACGCTGTCGTGATCCCAATGGCGCTCGACCAGATCTGGGGTCAGTTGATAACGCACGTCAGGCCCTACAGGAACCAGCTGCGCCGCGCCTTCGACCAGGCGCAAGAAGTGCCGATTGCACGGATAGCCCGGGTCTGCCAACAGCCAGTGTTTGCCGGGATCGACCAACAACGCGCTGGCGAGCAACAAGGCGCCGGAGCCGCCCGGAGTGATCAGAATCCGCCGTGGGTCGATATTCAGGCCATAGCGCGATTGATAAAACCCGGAAATCGCCTCGCGCAGTTCAGGAATACCGCGCGCCGCGGTGTAACGGGTCTTGCCCGCCGTCAGCGCCGCTTGCCCGGCACGAATGATCGGCTCGGCCGTGGTGAAGTCTGGCTCGCCGATTTCCAGGTGGATCACATCGTGGCCTTCAGCCTGCAGCTCGTTGGCCCGCGCCAGCAGCGCCATCACATGGAACGGTTCGATCGCACGACTGCGCGCACTGTAGGGCTGAGCCATTGGCCTTCCTTCGACGGGAGAAAAGAAACGATTCTACCCATCTGCCGGAACGAGCGAGAACCCGTAGCGGTCACAGCCTCAAGAACTCTGGAATGTAATGACACACGCGTACCCTCCAGGATTGACTAAAATCAGTGATTGAACAGGTCTCCCACACCGCCAGACACGGCTTGCCAAACATTTGCAAGCGCCACCCGCCGGGGCCTCGACATCCGGGAGTAGCGCGGGCCGAATTGATCTGGTAAGTTCGCCCGCTTGCAGCCGCAGGGCCGGCAGGTGTCGGTGATGGAGCAATCCTGCGCAATGGATTACAAGAGTAGAGGCGGTCCATTTCATGCCCACCCAAGCAAAGCAACAGGCTAATCCGACCGTCAGCGGTTTCGAACCTTATGTTCAGGCCAAAGACGAAGAGTACATGGGCGCTCCGATGCGCGCCCACTTCACCAAGATCCTGAACAAGTGGAAGCAGGACTTGATGCAGGAAGTCGACCGTACTGTCGACCACATGAAAGACGAAGCGGCCAACTTCCCTGACCCGGCCGACCGTGCCAGCCAGGAAGAAGAATTCGCTCTGGAGCTTCGCGCCCGTGATCGCGAGCGCAAGCTGATCAAGAAGATCGACAAGACGCTTGATCTGATCCAAAACGAAGATTACGGCTGGTGCGAATCCTGCGGCATCGAGATCGGCGTCAAGCGCCTCGAAGCCCGCCCGACAGCCGACATGTGCGTCGACTGCAAGAACCTCGCTGAAATCAAGGAAAAGCAGGTCGGCAAGTAATCTCGACCTGAACGAAAAACGGAGCGTGCGAACGCTCCGTTTTTGTTTCTGCCTTTTGCCTGTGTAGGAGTGAGCCTGCTCGCGATCACGGTAGATCAGTCAATAATGATGTTGATTTTCACACTGCTATCGCGAGCAGGCTCACTCCTACAAGTTGACCTGCGCACGCCCTGAAAAGTAGTTTCGCCCAATGACTGCCAAGACATCCCCCGCCTACATCGGCCGTTTCGCCCCAACCCCAAGTGGCCACCTGCACTTCGGTTCGCTGGTTGCCGCCCTCGCCTCTTATCTTGATGCACGTTCGGTTGGCGGACGTTGGCTGGTGCGCATGGAAGATCTCGATCCGCCCCGTGAAGAACCCGGTGCGCAAGCGGCGATCCTCAAGGCCCTGGAAAGCTACGGGTTCGAATGGGACGGCGAGATGGTGCGCCAAAGTGATCGGCACGACGCGTATGCCGAAGTGCTCAACAGCCTGTTCAATCATGGCCTGGCCTACGCCTGCACCTGCTCGCGCAAACAGCTGGAGCCCTATGACGGGATTTATCCGGGGCTGTGCCGCAATGCCGGACACGACCAGCAGGACGCGGCGATCCGCCTGCGCGTGCCGGAGCTGGAATACCACTTCATCGACCGGGTGCAGGGCGAATACCGACAGCATCTGGGCCGTGATGTCGGCGATTTCGTGATTCGCCGTCGCGACGGCCTTTATGCCTATCAATTGGCCGTAGTGCTCGACGATGCCTGGCAAGGCATTACCGACATCGTACGCGGCGCCGACCTGCTCGACTCCACGCCACGCCAGCTCTATCTGCAAGAACTGTTGGGCCTGCGTCAGCCGCGTTATCTGCACCTGCCGTTGATCACCCAGCCGGATGGCAACAAGCTCGGCAAGTCCTACCGCTCGCCGCCGCTGAAAGCCGACCAAGCCACGCCGTTGCTGCTGCGGGCCTTGCGCGCATTGGGGCAAAACCCCGGCGCCGAACTGGCACATGCGTCGCCGCAGGAACTGCTCAACTGGGGCAGCGCCCATTGGGATGCCAGCAAGATCCCGCGCACACTGACCCTGCCTGAAGCGCAACTGCTATGACGACACTTGCAGTCGCGCCGCCATCCGTTACCATCGCCGCACGTTTTCGGGCACGCGCATAAAAAAGAGAGGCCGGGATGTACATCTATCGCTTGGTCCTGCTTTTGGTCGTGGGGATCTATCTGTTTTCTCCCGCCATCATGGATTGGTGGATCGACGCTACGGGCGCCTGGTATCGCCCCTATCTGCTCTGGCTGATCCTGATTGTCGTGACCTTCATCCTGCAGAGCCAAAAAGATGCCGATGAGCTTTAGCCTGACCCAGATGATCCTGGTCAGCGCCGCCTACCTGGCGGTGCTGTTCGGCGTAGCCTGGATCAGCGAACGGGGCATGATCCCCCGGGCGATCATTCGCCACCCGTTGACTTACACCCTGTCGCTGGGGGTCTATGCCAGTGCCTGGGCGTTCTACGGCACGGTTGGCCTGGCCTATCAGTACGGCTACGGCTTTCTCTCCAGTTATCTCGGGGTGTCCGGCGCGTTTCTGCTGGCGCCGGTGTTGCTCTATCCAATTCTGAAAATCACCCGCACCTATCAACTGTCGTCGCTGGCGGATCTGTTTGCGTTCCGTTTTCGCAGCACTTGGGCCGGGGCACTGACCACGATTTTCATGCTGATCGGCGTCTTGCCGCTGCTGGCATTACAGATTCAGGCAGTGGCCGACTCCATCGGCATTCTCACCGGTGAACCGATTCAAAGCCGCGTGGCGCTGGCATTCTGTGCGTTGATCATTCTGTTCACGATCTTCTTTGGCTCGCGCCACATCGCCACCCGCGAGAAACACGAAGGGCTGGTGTTCGCGATTGCCTTTGAGTCGGTGATCAAACTGATCGCCCTCGGCGGCGTTGGCCTGTACGCCCTCTATGGCGTGTTCGACGGCCCGCAACAGCTGGAACTCTGGCTGCTGCAAAACCAAACCGCCCTCGCCGCATTGCACACGCCGTTGCAGGAAGGCCCGTGGCGCACGTTGCTGCTGGTGTTCTTCGCCTCGGCGATCGTGATGCCGCACATGTATCACATGACCTTTACCGAGAACCTCAACCCGCGCTCACTGGTGAGTGCCAGTTGGGGCCTGCCGCTGTTCCTGTTGTTGATGAGTCTGGCGGTGCCGCTGATCCTGTGGGCCGGCCTCAAGCTTGGCGCCACGACCGATCCGGAATACTTCACCCTCGGCATCGGCATTGCCGCCAACAGCAAGCCTTTGGCATTGCTCGCCTACGTTGGCGGCCTGTCGGCAGCCAGCGGGTTGATTATCGTCACCACCCTGGCGTTGTCGGGCATGGCCCTTAACCACCTGGTGCTGCCGCTTTATCAGCCACCCGCCGAAGGCAATATCTACCGCTGGCTGAAGTGGACGCGCCGGGCGTTGATCGTCGCGATCATCATGGCCGGCTTCTGCTTCTATCTGCTGCTCGGCGCCGGGCAGGATCTGGCCAACCTGGGCATCGTGGCCTTCGTAGCGACCCTGCAATTCCTGCCGGGCGTGCTGTCGGTGCTGTACTGGCCGACCGCCAACCGTCGCGGCTTTATTGCCGGTTTGCTGGCGGGGATTCTGGTCTGGGTGATCACCATGCTGTTGCCGCTGGTCGGCAATCTGCAGGGTTTCTACATTCCGCTGCTGAACATGATCTACGTGCTGGACGACACCAGCTGGCACATGGCTGCCATCGCGTCACTGGCCGCCAACGTATTGATGTTCACCCTGATTTCGCTGTTCACCAACGCCAGTCCCGAAGAAGCCAGCGCCGCCGAAGCCTGCGCGGTGGATAACGTGCGCCGCCCGCAACGCCGGGAACTGCACGCTGCCTCGCCACAGGAATTCGCCACGCAACTGGCCAAACCACTGGGTGCCAAGGCTGCGCAGAAAGAAGTCGAACAGGCGCTGCGTGACCTTTATTTGCCATTCGATGAACGCCGCCCTTACGCCTTGCGCCGTCTGCGCGACCGTATCGAAGCCAACCTTTCCGGGCTGATGGGCCCAAGTGTGGCGCAGGACATGGTCGAAACCTTCCTGCCGTACAAGGCCGGCGGCGAAAACTATGTCACCGAAGACATTCACTTCATCGAAAGCCGCCTCGAGGATTACCACTCGCGCCTCACAGGTCTGGCCGCCGAGCTCGACGCCCTGCGCCGCTACCACCGCCAGACCCTGCAGGAATTGCCGATGGGCGTCTGCTCGCTGGCCAAGGATCAAGAGATCCTGATGTGGAACAAGGCCATGGAGGAGCTGACCGGGATCGCCGCGCAACGGGTGGTCGGTTCCCGCCTGAGCACCATCGGCAATCCGTGGAAAGAATTGCTGCAAGGCTTCATCAACTTGCCTGACGAGCATTTGCACAAACAGCACCTGGCGCTCGATGGCCAGACCCGCTGGCTGAACCTGCACAAAGCCGCAATCGACGAGCCCTTGGCGCCGGGTAACAGTGGTTTGGTGTTGCTGGTGGAAGATCTGACTGAAACCCAGATGCTCGAAGACAAATTGGTGCACTCCGAGCGCCTGGCGAGCATCGGTCGTCTTGCGGCCGGTGTGGCCCACGAAATCGGTAACCCGATCACCGGCATCGCCTGTCTGGCGCAGAACCTGCGCGAAGAACGCGAAGACGATGGCGAGCTGACGGAAATCAGCGGGCAGATCCTCGAACAGACCAAACGCGTGTCACGTATCGTTCAGTCGCTGATGAGTTTTGCCCATGCCGGCAGCCATCAGCACAGCGACGAGCCCGTTTGTCTGGCGGAAGTGGCCCAGGACGCCATCGGCCTGCTGGCCCTGAACCGACGCAATTTCGAAGTGCAGTTCTACAACCTGTGCGATCCGGATCACTGGGTCGAAGGTGATCCGCAGCGACTCGCCCAGGTCCTCATCAATCTGCTCTCCAACGCCCGTGACGCGTCGCCTGCGGGCAGTGCGGTGCGGGTCAAGAGCGAAGCCGGCGAACACACGGTCGATCTGATCGTCGAGGACGAAGGCAGTGGTATTCCGAAGAACATCATGGACCGATTGTTCGAACCCTTCTTCACCACCAAGGATCCTGGCGAAGGCACCGGTCTGGGCCTTGCACTGGTCTATTCCATCGTTGAAGAGCATTATGGACAAATCACCATCGACAGCCCGGCTGATGTACAAAGCCAACGCGGCACCCGTATCCGGGTGACCTTACCGCGTCATGTCGAAGCGACGTCCGCTGTGAACTGAGACCGTCGAGAGTATCGAATCAATGCCGCACATTTTGATCGTCGAAGACGAAACAATTATCCGCTCCGCCTTGCGCCGCCTGCTGGAACGTAACCAGTACCAGGTCAGCGAAGCCGGTTCAGTGCAGGAAGCACAAGAACGCTTCACCATTCCTACGTTCGATCTGATCGTCAGCGATCTGCGCCTGCCGGGTGCGCCGGGTACCGAGCTGATCAAGCTTGGCCAGGGCACGCCGGTGCTGATCATGACCAGTTACGCCAGCCTGCGCTCGGCGGTCGACTCGATGAAGATGGGCGCGGTGGACTATATCGCCAAGCCTTTCGACCACGATGAAATGCTTCAGGCTGTCGCGCGGATTCTGCGAGACCGTCAGTCGGCGCCTGCTGCCGGCGAAGTTGTTACCGGTAAAACCGCCAATGGCAGCGGCAAAGCCGCCGTCGACAACAGCAACGGCGAAATCGGCATCATCGGCTCCTGTCCACCGATGCAGGACCTGTACAGCAAGATCCGCAAAGTGGCGCCGACCGATTCCAATGTTCTGATTCAGGGCGAATCCGGCACGGGTAAAGAGCTGGTTGCCCGCGCCCTGCACAACCTGTCGAAACGCGCCAAGGCGCCGATGATCTCGGTGAACTGCGCGGCCATCCCGGAAAGCCTGATCGAGTCCGAACTGTTCGGCCACGAGAAAGGCGCGTTCACTGGCGCCAGCGCCGGGCGTGCCGGTCTGGTGGAAGCGGCGGACGGTGGCACGCTATTCCTCGATGAGATCGGCGAATTGCCGCTGGAAGCCCAGGCTCGCCTGCTGCGTGTATTGCAGGAAGGCGAGATTCGCCGCGTTGGTTCGGTGCAGTCGCAGAAGGTCGATGTGCGTTTGATCGCCGCGACCCACCGCGACCTGAAGAGCCTGGCGAAAATCGGCCAGTTCCGTGAAGACCTTTATTACCGTCTGCACGTGATCGCGTTGAAACTGCCGGCCCTGCGCGAGCGTGGCGCCGACGTCAACGAAATCGCCAATGCTTTCCTCGCCCGCCAGAGTGCGCGCATCAACCGTACCGACCTGAAATTTGCCGCGGATGCCGAACAGGCGATCCGTCACTATTCCTGGCCGGGTAACGTGCGAGAACTGGAAAACGCCGTCGAGCGCGCGGTGATCCTCAGCGAGAGCCCGGAAATCTCCGCCGACCTGCTGGGCATCGATATCGAGCTGAGCGATCTGGAAGACGACGAATTCATTGGTCTGCCGCCACAGACGGCGGGTAACAGCAGCAACAGCCATGAACCGACCGAAGATCTGTCGCTGGAAGACTACTTCCAGCACTTCGTGCTTGAGCATCAGGACCACATGACCGAGACCGAACTGGCGCGCAAACTGGGCGTCAGCCGTAAATGCCTGTGGGAACGCCGTCAGCGCTTGGGCATCCCACGGCGCAAGACCGGGGTCGCCAGCGAGAGCTGAACGTTACCTGTCGAGTGTGCGGGTAACGCATGAAGATGTGAAAAAACTGTTACCTCAGCCTTTCCACGTAACAGAAGCCGGGGTTATCGGTAACGAAACCCCGGCTTTTTTTCGCCCCTCTAAAACGGTTATATCGACCTAACCCCTTGTTTTATTGGCCTTCACAAAAGTTGGCACGGCACCTGCTATATGTTTGGTACAAGAACAATAACAAGCAATGCACAAGACAATAAAAATAAGACGAATCGACTCACGCACAATAAAAACAAGACGGCGAGAGGCGCAGCTAACTGATTCTTTTGGAGAGGCGTTGTATTTGGGGCTTGCCCCACGACCAGGCCGAGAACAACAAAAACTGTCCTAAGACAGAGCCTGTACTGGTTGGATCGAGAGATCACTGCAATTCAGCGACCAAAGCAATCCGTTTGCTCTTGGCTCCCGATTGGGAGGGTCATGAAGGAAAAGCTTCATGGCGAGGGCACTCAACAAAAACAAGAAGCCCGAATCAATAATAAAAAGAGCACGCAACTACTTCTTGGGGAGCTTCGGCTCCCCTTGTAGTTTCTCCCTCCCGGCAAAACTCCCCACATTTTCAAGGCTCGACGCCTGTAGCCCGCGGCTTGCAGCGTAAAACGGCTGCGTCCTACACCATCCCCCGACTAAATGCTAGAATCTGCGCCCATCATGCGGTCATTCTTTGGTTTGGCCGAACATTCCTTCAAACAGTGCATCCCATGCTGAAGAAGTTGTTCCAGTCATTCCGAGCTCCCGTGCGTCGTACGCAACACATCCGCAGCACCCCTGAAGTGCTCAACAGCGGCCAACATTCGCTGCAGAAAACGCAGTTCAGCCGCTACGCGGTCAATATCGTCGAACGCTTGCAGGGCGCCGGTTACCAGGCCTATCTGGTCGGCGGTTGCGTGCGTGACATGCTGTTGGGCATCACGCCCAAGGATTTCGACGTCGCCACCAGCGCCACCCCTGAGCAAGTCCGTGCCGAATTCCGCAATGCGCGAATCATCGGACGTCGCTTCAAACTGGTGCATATCCACTTCGGTCGCGAAATCATCGAAGTCGCGACCTTCCGCGCCAATCACCCGCTAAACGAAGACGACGAAGACAGCAACCAGTCTTCGCGTAACGAAAGCGGGCGAATTCTGCGCGACAACGTCTACGGCACCCTGGAAGAAGACGCGCAACGCCGCGACTTCACCATCAACGCCCTGTATTACGATCCGGTCAGCGAGCGCATTCTCGATTACGCCAATGGCGTACACGACATCCGCAATCATCTGATTCGTCTGATCGGCGACCCGAAGCAGCGCTATCAGGAAGACCCGGTGCGCATGCTGCGAGCCGTGCGTTTCGCCGCCAAGCTCAATTTCGGCATCGAGAAGCACACCGTCCAGCCGATCCGTGAACTGGCGCCGATGCTGCGCGAGATTCCGTCGGCACGCCTGTTCGAAGAAGTACTCAAGCTGTTTCTCTCCGGCCACGGCGCGATTACCTTCGAAATGCTGGTCGATCTGCAGCTGTTCGCCCCGCTGTTCCCGGCCAGTGCCGACGCACTGGAACACAACCCGGAATACACCCACACGCTGATCAGTGAAGCGCTGACCAACACCGATCTGCGGATCAAGCAGAACAAACCGGTAACCCCGGCGTTCCTGTTTGCCGCCATGCTCTGGCCTGCCCTGCCGGCCCGTGTGTTGCGTCTGCAAGAACGTGGCATGCCGCCGATTCCGGCCATGCAGGAAGCGGCGCACGAACTGATTGCCGAACAGTGCCAGCGCATTGCGATTCCGAAGCGCTTCACCATGCCGATCCGCGAAATCTGGGACATGCAGGAACGCCTGCCACGGCGCAGCGGCAAACGTGCCGATCTGCTGCTGGACAATCCACGTTTCCGCGCCGGTTACGACTTCCTGCTGTTGCGTGAAAGCGCTGGCGAGCAGACCGATGGCCTGGGCGAATGGTGGACCGATTATCAGGACGCCAACGACAGCGAGCGTCGCGACATGATCCGTGATCTGAGCGGCAAAGGTGATGACGCCAGCGGTGCTCCGCGCAAGCGTCGCCGCAGCAGCGGTTCCAAGCGCAAACGCACCGCCGGTGCTCCGAGCGCATCGGGCGAGTAAGGCATGGAACGTATCTACATCGGCATGGGCAGCAACCTCGCTGACCCAGCCGAACAATTGCGCAGCGCCGTCGAGGCGTTGGGGCAATTGTCGCTGACCACGCTGGCCGGCGTTTCAGCCTTCTACCAAAGCGACTCGTTGCTGCCGGGCCAACCGCGTTATACCAACGCGGTTGCAGCGCTCGAGAGCAATATGGCGCCGCTGGAACTGCTCGATGCCTTGCAAGCCATCGAGAACGATCAGGGCCGCGAACGTCTGGAGCGCTGGGGGCCGCGCACCCTGGATCTGGATATTCTGCTGTTCGGTGATAGGCTGATCGACGAGCCACGGCTGAAAGTCCCGCACTATCAAATTCAGGAACGTGCGTTCGTCCTCTATCCCCTCGCTGAACTGGCCCCGCAGGATCTGCGCCTGCCCGATGGCCGCACCCTCACCGACCTGCTCGCCGCCTGCCCGTTCGTCGGCCTCGAACGCCTCCCTCACGCCTGACACCCATTTCCCTTGGGTGCAGGCTTTTGTGGCGAGGGGATTTATCCCCGATCGGCTGCGCAGCAGTCGCAAAACCGGCAAATGCGGAGTGACTGATTAATGCGTACTACCATTTTGGGGCCGCTTCGCCGCCCATCGGGAATAAATCCCCTCGCCACAAAAGCGATGCTCCGTATTCGTTTTTTGTCGGACAAAAACGCCCCGATCAAGCCCCGCCGCCGCGCTGAATCGCATCAGTAACGCCGGTAACACTCCCCTCGTAACAACGCGGTAACACACGCAATTGACTTCCTAGGTTCTCCTCACGACTATAGGCGTCCCGCTGCCGCCAACACGGCACATATGGGCGCAATCCAGGCCTTATAAGCACGACAAAAGAGCGTGCGCCTGAGTAGATGAAGAATCACGCGCGTTACTCGCAGTAGTTTCCAGAGCGCCTGAACGAGGATTTTTTACATGCCAGCCATCACCCTGACCACGCTCCAGAGCCTCAAGCAGAAAGGTGAAAAGATCACCATGCTGACCTGCTATGACGCGACCTTCGCCCACGCCTGCAACGAGGCCGGTGTCGAAGTGCTGCTGGTGGGCGACTCCCTCGGCATGGTCCTGCAAGGTCATGACAGCACATTGCCGGTGACCACTGCGGAAATGGCCTACCACACCGCCTGCGTCAAACGCGGCAACAGCGATGCCCTGATCCTGGCCGACTTGCCGTTCATGGCCAACGCCACCCTCGAACAAACCATGAACAACAGCGCCATGCTGATGCAGGCCGGTGCGCACATGGTCAAGGTCGAAGGTCAGCTGTGGTTGGCCGAGTCGATTCGTCTGTTGGCCGAACGCGGTGTTCCGGTCTGCGCGCACATGGGGTTGACCCCGCAAGCGGTGAACATTCTCGGCGGCTACAAAGTGCAGGGCCGCAACGAGAACCAGGCGCGGCAGATGCGCGCTGATGCGATCTCGCTGGAGCAGGCAGGCGCATCGATGCTGCTGCTCGAATGCGTGCCGAGTGAACTGGCCGCTGAAATCAGTCAGGCCGTGAAGATTCCGGTCATCGGCATCGGCGCCGGTAGCGATACCGACGGCCAAGTACTGGTGCTGCACGACATGCTCGGCCTGTCGATCACCGGCCGCGTACCGAAGTTCGTTAAAAACTTCATGCAGGGTCAGGACAGCATCCAGTCCGCACTGAAGGCATACGTCAACGAAGTCAAAGGCGTTACTTTCCCTGGGATCGAACACGGATTCTCTGCATGAACACCGTTAAAACCGTACGCGAACTGCGCGCCGCCGTAGCCCGCGCCCGTAGCGAAGGCAAGCGCATCGGCTTCGTGCCGACCATGGGCAACCTGCACAGCGGCCACGTCGCACTGATCACCAAAGCCACCCAGCGGGTCGACTTCGTGGTGGCGAGCATTTTCGTCAATCCGCTGCAATTCGGCGCCGGCGAAGACCTCGACAAGTATCCGCGCACCCTGGCGGCGGATCAGGAAAAGCTGTTGGAAGCTGGCTGTTCGCTGCTGTTCGCGCCGACTGTCGAGGAAATGTACCCCGACGGCATGGCCGGACAGACCCGGGTCAGCGTGCCGCACCTCTCCGAAGGTCTGTGCGGCGCCAGCCGTCCGGGGCACTTCGAAGGCGTGGCGACGGTGGTCAGCAAACTGTTCAACATGGTCCAGCCGGATCTGGCGATTTTCGGCCAGAAGGATTTCCAGCAACTGGCGGTGATCCGCGCACTGGTGCATGACCTGAACATGCCGATCCAGATCATCGGCGAGCCGACCGTCCGTGCCGCCGATGGGTTGGCACTGTCGTCGCGCAACGGTTTCCTCAGCGAAGAACAACGTGCCGTAGCCCCGGTGGTCTATCGCACCCTGAGCACGATTGCCGAGTCGATCAAACAGGGTGAGCGGGATTTCCCGGCGCTGATCAGCGCGCAGCTGCAACAACTGGAAGCCGCAGGCCTGCGCCCGGATTACCTGGAGATTCGCCATGCTCTGACCTTGCGTCCGGCGACGGCTGAAGATCGCGATCTGGTGATTCTGGTCGCGGCGTTCCTCGGCACCACGCGGTTGATCGATAACCTGCACCTGAATCTCGATACGCCGACCTGAGAACACTGCAATATCACTGTGGGAGCGAGTTTGCTCGCGAATGCAATCTGTCAGATGACCAAGCGTCTACTGACACGACGCCTTCGCGAGCAAGCTCGCTCCCACAGTCGTTTGTGCTCAATTCAGTCTCGCTATTCTCCGTTTGTCGCCTCGTTACCGGTATCAATGTTAAAAAAGTACAGGGATCGGGTCAGACAAAGTCAAGACAGAACGCAGCGCGAGGTTTACTGTATTCGCCCTGTGTCCAGAAACCCTGTCGACGCAGTTGGCCCATGCCCAACCATGGCGTGCTGGCCTGTTCCGTGTTCAAAAGGCCGTTCAAGTAAAAAGGAAAACCGCAGCGATGGCGTACTACCGCACTCCTCACGACGTTACCGCTCTGCCTGCCTGGCAAGCGTTGAAAGACCACCGCCAAGCCATGCAGGATTTCAGCATGCGCGAGGCCTTCAACGCCGATCCGCAGCGCTTCAATCAGTTCACCCTCAGCAGCTGCGGACTGTTTCTCGACTATTCGAAGAATTTGATCAACGCCGAGACCCGCAATCTGTTGGTGGGTCTGGCCAATGAAGTCGATCTGAAGGGCGCGATCAAAGCGCTGTTCGACGGCGAAATCGTCAACTCGTCCGAAGGCCGCCCGGCACTGCACACCGCCCTGCGCCGCCCGGTGGGCGACAAATTGTCGGTCAACGGCGTCAATGTGATGCCGGAAGTCCACAAGGTTCTCAACCAGATCACCGATCTGGTCGGCCGCATCCACGACGGTCTGTGGCGCGGTTACACCGAGAAGCCGATCACCGACGTGGTCAACATCGGCATCGGTGGCTCGTTCCTCGGCCCTGAACTGGTGTCCGAAGCGTTGCTGTCCTACGCGCAGAAAGGCGTGCGTTGCCACTATCTGGCGAACATCGACGGCAGCGAGTTCCACGAACTGACGCAAAAACTGCGCGCCGAAACCACGCTGTTCATCGTTTCGTCGAAGTCGTTCAACACCCTCGAAACCCTGAAAAATGCTCAGGCCGCTCGCGCCTGGTACCTGGCTCAGGGCGGTTCGGAAGCCGAGTTGTATCGTCACTTCATCGCCGTATCGAGCAACAACGCCGCCGCCATTGCGTTCGGTATTCGTGAAGAAAACATCTTCCCGATGTGGGACTGGGTCGGCGGCCGTTACTCGCTGTGGTCGGCCATCGGTTTGCCGATCGCCCTGGCCATCGGCATGTCCAACTTCAAGGAACTGCTGTCCGGCGCATACACCATGGACCAGCATTTCCAGACCGCGCCCTTCGAACAGAACATGCCAGTGCTGCTGGCGCTGCTCGGCGTGTGGTACGGCAACTTCTGGGGCGCGCAAAGCCACGCGATCCTGCCGTACGACCATTACCTGCGTAACATCACCAAGCACTTGCAGCAATTGGACATGGAATCCAACGGCAAGAGCGTTCGTCAGGACGGCACTGCGGTGTCGACTGACACGGGTCCGGTGATCTGGGGCGGCGTCGGCTGTAACGGTCAGCACGCTTACCACCAGTTGCTGCATCAAGGCACCCAACTGATTCCGGCCGATTTCATCGTGCCGATCGTCAGCTTCAACCCGGTGTCTGACCACCACCAGTGGCTGTACGCCAACTGCCTGTCGCAGAGCCAGGCGCTGATGCTCGGCAAGACCCTGCCGGAAGCCGAAGCAGAACTGCGCGACAAAGGCGTGAGCGAAGAAGACGTGCACAAAATCGCACCGCACAAGGTGATCCCGGGCAACCGTCCGAGCAACACCCTTGTGGTCGAACGCATCAGCCCGCGTCGTCTCGGCGCGCTGGTTGCCATGTATGAGCACAAAGTGTTCGTGCAAAGCGTGGTCTGGGGCATCAACGCCTTCGACCAGTGGGGCGTGGAACTGGGCAAGGAACTGGGCAAAGGCGTTTACAACCGTCTGGTCGGCAGCGATGAAACGACCGCTGACGATCCGTCCACTCAAGGCCTGATCAACTACTTCCGCGGTCGTCACCGCGGGTGATTTGACTGTGTTGCCCACAGATCCTGCGGGCAACACTTCTCCACTGTGGGAGCGAGCCTGCTCGCGAATGCGGTTTGTCATTCAGCATCTTTGTTGACTGACACCCCGCCTTCGCCAGCAGGCTCGCTCCCACAGTTGTTTTGTGGATGACTTGAACCTCTCGATCTCTCGGCGCATCTTTATTCTTCGCACAACAAGAATAAGGAACCGTCATGTTCGATATCAGCACGTTCCCCAAAGCCGATGCCGTCCGCCGGGCTGCTCAGTTGAGTCAGGACGACTACCGACGCCTGTACCGCGAATCCATTGAACACCCCAGCGTTTTCTGGGCCGAACAGGCCACCCGCTTCCTTGACTGGAGTACACCGTGGCAGACCGTTCAGCGCTATGACCTGAAAACCGGTGAAGCCTCCTGGTTTGCCGGCGGCCAACTGAACGTCAGTTACAACTGCATCGACCGCCATCTCGAACAGCGCGGCGATCAGACCGCCCTGCTCTGGGAAGGCGACGACCCTGCCGAATCGGCGCAAATCACCTATAAAAAACTTCATCACCACGTCTGCCGACTGGCCAACGTGCTGAAAAACCGTGGCGTGAAGAAAGGCGACCGGGTGTGCATCTACATGCCGATGATCCCGGAAGCCGCCTACGCCATGCTCGCCTGCGCGAGGATCGGCGCGATTCATTCGGTGGTGTTCGGCGGCTTTTCCCCTGATTCACTGCGTGACCGCATTCTCGATGCCGATTGCCGCACCGTGATTACCGCCGACGAAGGCGTGCGCGGCGGCAAATTCGTGCCGCTGAAACAGAACGTCGATAAAGCCCTGCAAAATTGCCCGGCTGTCAGCACCGTCGTCGTAGTCGAGCGCACCCAGGGCAATGTGGACTGGGTCGAGGGCCGCGATCTCTGGTATCACCAGGCTGTGCGCGAGGTCAGCGACGACTGCCCGCCAGAGCCGATGGACGCCGAAGATCCGCTGTTCATCCTCTACACCTCCGGCAGCACAGGCAAACCCAAAGGCGTGCTGCACACCACTGGCGGCTACTTGCTGCAAGCGGCGATGACTTTCAAGTACGTGCTCGACTACCGCGACGGCGAAGTGTTCTGGTGTACCGCCGACGTCGGCTGGGTCACCGGCCATAGCTACATCGTCTACGGCCCGCTGGCCAATGGCGCGACCACGTTGATGTTCGAAGGCGTACCGAGCTATCCGAGCAGTTCGCGTTTCTGGCAGGTGATCGACAAACACAAGGTCAACATCTTCTACACCGCGCCCACCGCGCTGCGCGCGTTGATGCGTGAAGGTGCCGAACCGCTGAAGGAAACTTCGCGCCAGAGCCTCAGATTACTCGGCAGCGTGGGTGAGCCAATCAACCCGGAAGCGTGGGAATGGTATTTCAATGTGGTCGGCGAACAGCGCTGCCCCATTGTCGATACCTGGTGGCAGACCGAAACCGGCGGCATCATGCTCAGCCCCTTGGTCAGTGCGCAGCGGATCAAACCGGGCTGCGCCACACAGCCGATGTTCGGCGTGCAACCGGTGCTGCTCGATGAGCAGGGCAAGGAAATCAAAGGCGCTGGCAGCGGCGTGCTCGCCATCAAATCGAGTTGGCCGGCGCAGATCCGCAGTGTCTATGGCGACCCGCAGCGGATGGTCGACACCTATTTCAAACCCTACCCCGGCTATTACTTCACCGGCGACGGCGCCCGTCGCGACGAGGACGGCGATTACTGGATCACCGGGCGTATCGACGATGTGATCAACGTTTCCGGTCACCGCATCGGCACTGCCGAAGTGGAAAGCGCGCTGGTGCTGCACGACAGCATTGCCGAGGCCGCGGTGGTCGGTTATCCCCACGACGTCAAAGGCCAAGGCATCTACGCGTTCGTCACCCCCATGAACGGCACCGAACCGAATGATGAGCTGAAGAAAGAATTGCTGGCCCACGTCAGCAAGGAAATCGGCAGCTTCGCCAAACCGGACCTGATCCAGTGGGCGCCGGCCTTGCCGAAAACCCGCTCAGGCAAGATCATGCGGCGCATTCTGCGCAAGATCGCCTGCAACGAACTCGACAGCCTCGGCGACACCTCGACCCTGGCCGACCCGAGCGTGGTGCAAGGCCTGATCGACAAGCGCCTCAATCAGTAACATCCCGGGCGCGATCAACCGGTCGCGCCCGCTCTTCAACAATGAGTGGTCATGGAATTCATCCGCAGCCGTATCGAAACCCAACTCATGAGCCTGACCGGGTTATCTCTTGGTCAGCTCGACCTGGAAAATCCCAAGGGCGATCCCGGCCTGTTCGGCCCCGACTCGATCAGTTGGCAGGTGCACGGCGACTTCAGCAGCATGTTGATCGGCGGTATCAGCGCATTGTTGCTGCAAGCGCTGCATCCACTGGCGCTGGCCGGGGTCTGGGATCATTCGAACTTTCGCCAGGACATGCTCGGGCGATTGCGCCGTACCAGCCAGTTCGTGTCCGGCACCACCTTCGGCTCGCGGCGGGACGCCGAATGGCTGATCGAAAAAGTGCGCACCATTCACCTGCAAGTGGTCGGCACTGCGCCGGATGGCCGAACATATGCGGCCAGCGATCCGGATCTGCTGACGTGGGTGCATGTGGCGGAAGTCAGCAACTTCCTCGCCGCGCATTTGCGTTATCGCAATCCGCAGTTGTCGCCGGCGGATCAGGATCGTTATTACACGGAGATCGCTGTGGTCACCGAACGCCTGGGCGCCCGCGACGTGCCGAAGTCACGGCAAGCTGTGGCGGATTATCTGCAACGCATGCGCCCGCAATTGCTGTGCGATGAGCGCAGCCGCGAAGTCTTGCGTCTGCTGCTCGACGCGCCAGCCCCCAGTGTGTTGGCGCGGCCCTTTGGCGATCTGATGATGAAGGCCGGTATCGACCTGTTGCCGGACTGGGCCAGCGACATGCTCGATGTGCGGCAGAGTTCGCTGCAACGGCAACTGATCCGCGCCAGCGTCAGGCGCAGCGCGCCGATGCTGCGTTGGGCGATGCGTAATGGGTCGGTGCAACGGGCCAAGCGGCGGATGGGCCTGCTCACCTGACCTGCACACAGGTAATCGGTAATGCCTCAGGGCATCGGTAGCAGCACAATGCTAAACTCCCGCGCCCCAATTCTCACCAGCAAGGCGCACGCATGTCTTCCTTGAATCAGGCGCTGCGCGCCGCCCTCGACCAACGCCAGGACCTGCTCGCCGAGCTGCATAGCCAGGGCACCGATTGCTATCGGCTGTTCCACGGCAGCCAGGAAGGCGCCGGCGGCCTGACGATCGACCGCTACGGCCCGCAACTGCTGGTGCAAAGCTTTCACCAGACGCTGGAGCGTGACGACCTGCTGCAACTGCACGCCATGGTCAACCAGACCCTTGGATTTGAAGCCCTGCTGGTCTACAACGACCGCTCCCGCGGCAACTCGCGTATCGACCGCGAAGACAGCGTCTATAAAGCCGACGCCGCCGCGTTGGCCGATCTGATCGGCCACGAGTGGGGCCTGAACTACCGAGTTCGCGGGCGCCATGCCGGGCAGGATCCGTTGCTGTTCCTCGACCTGCGCAACACCCGCGGCTGGGTCAAGGATCACGCCCAGGGCAAAAGCGTGCTCAACCTGTTCGCCTACACCTGCGGCGTTGGCCTCAGTGCCGCGGCCGGTGGTGCGCGTGAGGTGTGCAATCTGGACTTCGCCGAAGGCAACCTCGCAGTCGGTCGCGAAAATGGCCAGCTCAATCCGCAATTGCCCGAAATGGAATTTATCCAGTCCGATTACTTCCCTGCGATTCGCCAACTCGCCGGCCTGCCGATCAGCCAGCGGCGCGGGCAGAAGCTGCCGAGCTATCAGCGCCTCGAACAACGCCAATACGATCTGGTGCTGCTTGATCCGCCAGCCTGGGCCAAGAGCGCATTCGGCACCGTCGACCTGCTGCGCGACTATCAGAGCTTGCTCAAACCGGCCCTGCTGACCACCGCCGACAACGGCGTGCTGATCTGTTGCAACAACCTGGCGAAAGTCAGCATGGACGACTGGCGTGAGCAGGTGTTGCGCTGCGCCGAGAAGGCCGGACGTCCGGTGCGCGAGTGGAGCGTAATGACGCCGGGCGCCGACTTCCCGTCAATGGATCAGCAGCCGCCGTTGAAAACCCTGATCCTGCAGCTCTGATCGCATCCCTTTGCAGGAGCTGCCGAAGGTTGCTCCTACAAAGATTGCGGAAAAATCTGAACAATCCTGTCCCACGCCATGTACTTCGGAACCAGAATCGCGTGCCATACTCCAAGGCACTCCGATTCAGACAGATGAAGCCGCACATGCCCAAAGGATTGATTCGCGCGATTGGCGCCCTGTTGACCGCTCTGGCCCTCTACAGCCTGCTGGGGTTTCTGATTTTGCCGGGCATCGCCCTGCGCGTGGCCAACCAGCAACTGGCCAACTACGCCACGGTGCCTGCGCATATCCAGCGCATCGAACTCAATCCGTTCAGCCTTGAGGTCACCCTGTGGGGCCTGGTTATCGGCGAGCCGGGCAAAGAGCAGGTCGGCTTCGAACGCCTGTACGCCAACCTGCAACTCGACAGCCTGTGGACAAAAGCGCTGCACCTGTCCGATATCGAGCTGGACAAATCCAAGACTGAAATCCTCTTCGCCAAAGACGGCAAGCTCAACCTGCTGGGCTTGTTCAAGCTGCCGGCCAGTGAACCGACTCCGACCGACCCGGATGCAAAACCGTTCCCGCTGCGCATCGACCGGATCAAACTGGCGGGTGGCGCCCTGCATTTCGAGGATGCGCGCCCTAGTGAGCCGATCGAGTTCCTTTACGACAAACTCGACTTCGAACTGAAAAACCTCAGCACCCTGCCCGAAGACAGCGCCGACATGACGCTGGTCGCCGCCGGCCCGGCCGGTGGGCAGATCGACTGGAAAGGCAACTTCAGCCTGATCCCGATTGCCTCCGAAGGCACACTGAAAATCACCGACGGCCAGATGAAATCCTTCTGGCCGTACGTGCGTGATGCGGTGCCACTGGTGCTGGAGAACGGCGTGGTCAGCCTCAGCACCGACTACAAGCTCAATCTGTCGAAAGAAACCGAACTGCTGCTGAACAACGTTGCGGTCAGCATCGCGCCGTTCGCCATCAAGGCACCGGACGGGCGCCCACTGGCAAAACTCGAACGCCTCGACATCAGCGACACCACCGTGGACCTGGCCAAACAGCAAGTGGTGGTCGGCAAGATCCGCAGCAACAAACTGGAAACCTGGGCCGCCCTCGAAGCCGACGGCCAACTGGACTGGCAGAAACTGTTCGCCAGCCAACCGTCGAAGCCCGCCGCCAAAGCCGCCGCCGAACCGGCCAGTACGCCGGCCGCCGCCGATTCGCCCAAGGCTGAATCCACTGCCCCGAGCAAGCCATGGCAGGTGCTGCTCAAAGATGTGCAGTTGCGCAACTACCAAGTGCATCTGGCTGACCGTTCGGCCAATCCACCGGTGGCGCTGGATGTCGGCCCGCTGAACGCTGACTTGCAGGATTTCGACAGCCTCAACGGTTCGCCCTTCAAGGTTAAACTCGATTCCGGGCTGGGCAAGCAAGGCAAGATCATGGCCGACGGAGTGGTCAATCTCGCGCCGGTCACCGCCCAGCTCAACGTGAAAACCCAGGACATCGACCTGCGTGTCGCACAGTCCTACATCAATCCGTTCATTCGCCTCGAATTGCGCAGCGGCATGCTTGGCAGTGACCTCAAGGTCAATCTCAAGAGCACCGACCCGCTGGCGCTCAGCGTGACCGGCCGGGCTCAGATCGATCAACTGCACACCCTCGACACCCTGAAAACCCGCGACTTCCTCAAATGGCAGCAAGTGGTGGTGGAAGGCCTGAACTATCAGCACGGCGACAGCCTGTCGATCGACAAGGTCAACCTGTTCCAGCCGTATGTGCGTTTCATGATCAACGATGACCGCACCACCAACATCGACGATCTGCTGATTCCGCAGCCTGCCGACAGCGGCGCAAAAACCGCCGCCGCCAAACCGGCGAGCAAAGATAAACCGCTGGGCATCCACATCGGCGGCATCGCAATCAATGACGGTTCGGCCAACTTCGCCGACTTCAGCCTGACCCCGAACTTCGCCACCGCCGTCCAGCAACTCAACGGCCAGATCGGCACCATCGACAGTCGACAGGTGAAACCGGCCACTGTCGATATCAAGGGCAAGGTTGATCGCTATGCGCCAGTGACCATCAAGGGCGCGGTCAATCCGTTCGACCCGATGGCCAGCCTCGATATCACCACCAGTTTCAAACGTGTCGAGCTGACCACGCTGACGCCCTACTCCGGCAAATTCGCCGGTTACCGCATCCGCAAGGGCCGACTCAACCTCGACCTGCATTACCTGATCACCAAAGGCCAGTTGAAAGCCGAGAACAAAGTGGTGGTCGAGCAATTGCAACTCGGTGAAAAAGTCGACAGCCCGGACGCGACAAGCCTGCCGCTGAAATTGGCAATCGCGTTGCTCAAGGACGTCGACGGCAAGATTTCCATCGAGTTACCCGTGACGGGCGACTTGAACAATCCGCAGTTCAGCGTGATGCCGATTGTCTGGCAGACCCTGCGCAACCTGATCGTCAAAGCCGCTGCCGCGCCTTTCAAAATGATTGGCGGACTTGTCAGCGGTGGCGGTTCCGAAGACCTCGGCACAGTGTCGTTCGCGCCGGGGTCCAGCGAGTTGAACAAGGATGCCGAGAGTGCGCTGATCAAGCTATCCCAGGCACTCAAGGAACGTCCGGCCCTACGCCTGGAAATCGAGGGCGCCGCCGCCAAAAGCAGCGACGGTCCATTGCTCGCCGAGCAGCGCCTGGAACGTGAATACCAGTACAACTACTACAAGATGCTCCAGCGCCGTGGCGATAAAGTCCCGGCTCAGGCTTCCTTGATAGAAGTGCCGGACAGCGAGAAAGGCCCATTGCTCGAAGGCATCTATCGCACTCGCCTGAAGACTCAGCCGCCGGCCGAATGGAAGGATCTGGGCAAGGAAGAACGCACAGCGAAAATGCGCGAAGGCGTGATCAATTTCTGGAGCGGCAGCGATGTATTGCTGCGCCAGTTGGGCCAGGATCGCGCCAGCAGCATCAAGGATTATCTGGTGGATAAAGGTCAACTGGCTGACGAGCGCGTGTACTTCATCGACACCAATCTGGGCGAGGCTGAAAGCGATGGTCGGGTGGTGACGCAAATGCATCTGGATGCCGAGTGATGAAGCGCAAATGGCTGGCAGTGATGACACTGACACTCGTTGTTGGCCAAGCCTCGGCGTCGGATACGTTGCGTTGCGGCAGCCAACTGATCAGCCTTGACGACCGCGCAAGCGAAGTACTGCAAAAGTGCGGAGAGCCGGTCAGTCGCGATGCGCTGGGTTACAAGCGTAGCGCCAATCGCCGCGAAGAGTTTCAGGTCGAGGAATGGACCTACGGCCCGAGCAACGGCATGTATCAATACCTGCGCTTTGAAGGCAATCGTCTGCGCCAGATCAACAGCAAACGCGGCAACTGAAAATCAAAAGATCGCAGCGTTCGGCAGCTCCTGCAGGAAACCAATGAGCTGCCGAAGGCTGCGATCTTTTTGCTTTGTGAAATAAAACAGGCCCCGACACAAAGTGCCGGGGCCTGTAATGGTCACTTCCGTGTGACCGTTCGCATGAACTCTAAAGTTGCGGCAGACGTATTGCTCGGCCCGTCTGTCGCGCCTTCTCCCGGTCCAGGCGAGAAGTCATGCCTTACTCGGCTTTCAGGCCAGCAGCAGATACGTCTTTAACGCCCTTGATATTCTTGGCGATGTTCACTGCGGTTGTTTTCTGAGCCGCAGTTACCGGAGTGGTCGACGACAGAGATACAACACCTTGGTTGGTCTCAACTTTGATATCGGTGCCTGGAATGCCTTTTTCGGTAACCAGGTCAGTTTTGACTTTGGTGGTGATCCAGGTATCGGAAGTGTCTTGCTTCATCTCGGTGACTTCACCGGCGGCCAGAGTCATTGGAGCCTGGGTAGCCTGGGTGGATTGAGCGAATGCACCGGAAGCCATGGTCAGGGTCAGCGCGGTAGCAGCAGCGGCAGTGATAGCGAACTTCTTCATACGAGTAACTCCTGTTTTTCTGGAAAGTCTGCTGGATGTCTTGTCAGCAGGGTTACTGGAGATATTGCGAACGCTGTGCCAACTTTTCCAACAAGCTAAAAACCATATAAATCAAAGACTTATGAATATCTCAAATTTTCGGTTTCATGCAATTTGCATGACTCGCGCGATATTCACATGCAAGTTGCGGCTTTCCGAAAAGTTCCTAAGGTGCTGAAATTATTAGAGCTTTTGTGAAGTGCTGCGCAATGAAAAATGCCCCGCGTGGCGGGGCATTCATCAGACATGGCCTGACATTACGTACCGCTGGCAGTGCAGCCTTTTGGCGAGTAGTCCGGAGCCACTGTGGTACCACAGCTCCAAACGCCTGCGCCCGTGCCGGAGGAACGAGTCAGCGTGATAGTTTTGCCCAACACTGGCGCTGGAGCATTGGCGATCGTACAAACAATGGTTCCCGCACCGTCAGCGGCCGTACCTGAAGCCGTCAATGCACAATTTGAAGTGGTAGTGACCGCATCACCCTTCACGATTGCAAGCGTAGGGTTTGTCCCTTGATTGATGGTGTCCTCAAACGGCACTTTCAGTGCGCTGATTTCAGCCAGCCCCGCCGTCACCTTCGACCGCGCCTGATATTTCGAATACTGCGGCAGGGCGATAGTCGCCAGAATCCCGATGATTGCCACAACGATCAGCAGCTCGATCAGAGTAAAGCCTTGTTGTTTTTTCATAGACACGCTCCATGCATGAGTCGAATTCTCATGATCTGAGAAGGACTGAGCATAGCCCATGCCAAGCGCCTCAACGCCCTGCGCACTAGGCGGTTACCACGCTCGACGCAGCTTCCTACAACCTGTAACCGCACTATCTGACACTTTTTGTCACCTGCACCGGCCATGTTTGGCGCTGTCACTTGACTAGGCTATAAGTCATGAACTGCAAGCGTGCGGAATCCCCATGAATGACATCGCTCTGAGCGGTCTGGCCAAGCAATTGGTGCAGGCCGAACTGCTTACGGAAAAAAGCGCCCAGCAGGCCTGGCAACAGGCCCAGCGCAATCGACAGTCACTGGTCAGCTATCTGGTGCAGAACAAACTGGTGAAGAGCTGGCAGGTGGCCGAGATCGCCTCGGAGCACTTCGGCATGGCGTTCCTCGACCTCAATTGTCTGGACAAGGAAACCCAGCCCAAAGGCCTGGTCAGTGAAAAACTGGTACGCCAGCATCACGCCCTGCCCTTGTGGCGACGCGGTAACAAACTGTTCGTGGGGATTTCCGACCCGAGCAATCATCAAGCGATCAACGACATTCAGTTCAGCACCGGACTAAGCACCGAAGCCATTCTGGTAGAAGACGACAAGCTTACCGATGCCATCGAAAAATTCTTCGACACCCATGCCAGCGGTCTCGAAGACATGGCCGATGTCGATCTCGATGGCATCGATGTAGAAGCCATCGATGACAACAAACAGGACGCCATCGGTGGACTCGATGCCGACGATGCGCCGGTGGTGCGTTTCGTTCACAAGATGCTGCTGGACGCGATCAAGAGCGGCTCCTCCGACCTGCATTTCGAGCCTTACGAAAAGAACTACCGCGTGCGAGTACGCACCGACGGCATTTTGCGCGAGGTAGCCAAACCGCCCATCCAACTGGCCGGGCGAATTGCCGCACGCCTGAAAGTCATGGCCAGCCTCGACATCTCGGAACGGCGCAAACCGCAGGACGGGCGGATCAAGATGCGCCTGTCGAAGAGCAAGTCGATCGACTTCCGGGTCAACACCCTGCCGACCCTGTGGGGCGAAAAAGTGGTGATCCGGATTCTCGACCCGTCCAGCGCGCAGATGGGCATCGATGCGCTCGGCTACGAGCCAGCGCAGAAAGATCTGTACATGGCCGCACTCAAGCAGCCACAAGGCATGATTCTGGTCACCGGCCCCACCGGCTCGGGTAAAACCGTGTCGCTGTATACCGGGCTGAATATTCTCAACACCGTCGACATCAACATCTCCACCGCCGAAGACCCGGTGGAGATCAACATGGAAGGCATCAACCAGGTCAACGTCAATCCCAAACAAGGACTGGATTTCGCCCAGGCCCTGCGCTCGTTCCTGCGGCAGGACCCGGACGTGATCATGGTCGGCGAGATCCGTGACCTGGAAACCGCCGAGATTGCGATCAAGGCTGCGCAGACCGGTCACTTGGTGCTCTCGACCCTGCACACCAACAGCGCGGCGGAAACCCTCACCCGCCTGCACAACATGGGTATTCCCGGCTTTAACATCGCCACTTCGGTCAGCCTGATCATCGCCCAGCGGCTGGCGCGCAAGTTGTGCAGCCATTGCAAGAAAGCCATCGAGATCCCCCGCGAAACCCTGATCAAGGAAGGCTTCCCCGAGGAACGCATCGGCAGTTTCACGATCTACGAGCCGGTCGGTTGCGATCACTGCAACGGCGGTTACAAGGGACGCGTGGGGATTTATGAAGTGGTGAAGAACACACCCGACCTGCAACGGCTGATCATGGCCGAGGGCAATTCGCTGGAAATCGACATTCAGATGCGCCGCGACGGTTTCGACGACCTGCGCACTTCCGGTTTGCATAAAGCCATGCAAGGCATCACCAGCCTGGAAGAAATCAACCGGGTCACCAAGGACTGAATATGGCGGGCAAGGCAGCGAAAATCAGCGTCTACGCCTGGGAAGGCACGGACAAGAAAGGCAGCAAACTCAGTGGTGAATTGAGCGGTCTTAATCCGGCCCTGATCAAGGCGCAATTACGCAAACAGGGGATCAATCCGGGCAAGGTGCGCAAAAAATCCGCATCGATTCTAAGTTTCGGCAAACGCATCAAGGTCCGGGACATCGCGCTGTTTACCCGGCAAATGGCAACCATGATGAAGGCCGGAGTGCCGCTGTTGCAGTCGTTCGACATCATCGGCGAGGGCTTCGAAAACCCGGCCATGCGCAAACTGGTGGACGAGGTGAAACAGGAGGTCGCCGCCGGTAACAGTTTCGCCAACGCCCTGCGCAAAAAGCCGCAATATTTCGACGAGTTGTATTGCAACCTGGTGGATGCCGGCGAACAGTCCGGCGCGCTCGATACGTTGCTGGAACGGGTCGCGACCTACAAGGAAAAGAGCGAAAGCCTCAAGGCCAAGATCAAGAAGGCCATGACCTACCCCACCGCCGTGGTGCTGGTGGCCGCCATAGTGACCGGGATTCTGCTGGTGAAAGTGGTGCCGCAGTTCCAGTCGGTATTTTCCGGATTCGGCGCCGAATTGCCGGGCTTTACCCTGATGGTGATCAGCCTCTCGGAATTCATGCAGCAATGGTGGTGGGCGATTCTGATCTTTCTGGTCGTGGCGTTTTTCGGCATTCGACATGCGCTGAAAACTTCCCAGGCCTTGCGCGACCGTCGCGACACCTGGCTGCTGAAGCTGCCGCTGGTGGGCACGCTGATGTACAAATCTGCCGTCGCTCGTTTCGCCCGAACCCTGTCGACTACCTTCGCCGCCGGGGTGCCGCTGGTCGAAGCGCTGGATTCGGTGGCCGGTGCCGCTGGCAACGTCGTGTTCAAGAGAGCGATTCTGCGGATCCGCCAAGATGTCTCCACCGGTATGCAGCTGAATTTTTCGATGCGCACCACCGGCGTGTTTCCCAACATGGCGGTGCAGATGACCGCAATCGGCGAAGAGTCCGGCGCGCTGGACGAGATGCTCGCCAAAGTCGCAGGGTTTTACGAGGACGAAGTGGATAACATGGTCGACAACCTCACCAGCCTCATGGAGCCGTTCATCATGGTGGTCCTGGGGGTGATCGTCGGTGGTCTGGTGGTGGCCATGTACCTGCCGATCTTCCAACTCGGCTCAGCGATCTGACATGCCTATCGACGAACTGTTTGTCCTCTATCCGCTGGCTTTTGTCTTCACCGCGCTGTTGCTTGGGCTGGTGGTCGGCAGCTTTCTCAATGTGCTGGTCTGGCGTCTGCCAAAGATGCTCGAGCGTGACTGGCGCCAGCAGGCCCAGGACGTACTAGGTCTTCCCGGCGAAACGCCGCTGCCGACCTACAACCTGATGCTGCCCCACTCCGAGTGCCCGCACTGCGCGCATCGAATCCGCGCTTGGGAAAACATTCCGTTGCTCAGTTATCTGTGGCTGCGCGGACGTTGTTCCGCGTGTGCCGCGCCGATCAGCAAACGCTATCCGCTGACGGAACTGGCCTGCGGCCTGCTCTCGGCGTTCATTGCCTGGCACCTGGGATTCGGCTGGCAAGCGTGCCTGTTGATCTTCCTCACCTGGGGCTTGCTGGCGATGAGCCTGATCGACACAGATCACCAATTGCTGCCCGATGTGCTGGTGCTGCCCTTGTTATGGCTGGGGCTGATCGTCAACAGTTTCGGGCTGTTCGTGCCGTTGCACGATGCACTATGGGGCGCGGTGGCCGGTTATCTGGCGCTGTGGTCGGTGTACTGGCTGTTCAAACTGCTGACCGGCAAGGACGGCATCGGCCACGGTGATTTCAAGCTGCTGGCGCTGCTCGGCGCCTGGGGTGGCTGGCAGATTTTGCCGCTGACGATCCTGCTCTCATCGCTGGTGGGCGCGATCATCGGAGTGATTTTGCTGCGCCTGCGCGACCAGGAAACCTCGACGCCAATCCCGTTTGGCCCCTATCTGGCAATTGCCGGCTGGATTGCCTTGCTCTGGGGTGGTCAAATAACCGACTTCTATTGGCAGTTTGTCGGTTTGAAATGAATACCCCTGTGGAAAAACCCTGGATTCTCGGCCTGACCGGCGGCATCGGCAGCGGCAAAAGCGCCGCGGCCCAGCACTTTATCGACCTCGGCATTCATGTGGTCGACGCTGATCATGCGGCGCGCTGGGTGGTCGAACCGGGGCGTCCGGCGCTGGCGAAGATTGCCGAACACTTTGGCGCTGGCGTGTTACAAGCGGACGGAACGCTGGATCGCGCCGCGCTGCGCAAACTGATCTTTGAGGTTCCGGAGGAACGCCGCTGGCTCGAAGCCCTGCTGCATCCGTTGATCGCCGAGGAAATCGCCCATCACCTGGCGCTGGCAAAATCGCCTTACGCGATTCTGGTGTCACCGCTGCTGATCGAATCCGGGCAATACGCAATGACTCAGCGCATCCTGGTGATCGACGCCCCGCAACAACTGCAGATCGAACGCACCTTGCAGCGTGACCAGACCAGCGAGCAGCAAGTTCAGGCGATCCTCAAGGCCCAGTCGAGCCGCGAAGACCGTGTGAGCCGTGCCGACGACGTGGTGGTCAACGATCGCGACCTCGCCTGGCTGCACAGCGAGGTCGAGCGCCTGCATGACTTTTACCTGACTTTAAGTGGAGGCCAATCATGAGCCAGATCCCAACCGTAGAATGCCCAACTTGCGGCGCACCCGTGGAATTCACGCCCGAGAACAAATTCCGCCCGTTCTGCTCCGATCGCTGCAAACTCATCGACCTCGGTGCGTGGGCCTCCGAGGAACACAAGATTCCGGTCGCCCCGGATGCCGAGGATGAACTGTTTTCCGGCGATTTCGACCCGCGTCACTGATCCCGCTCAAGGACGCATGAAGCCGTAGTCCTGATCGTCGTCGAGGTTTTCCGCCAGAAAGCGCAACTCGTCGGCAAGGTCTTCGGCATTGCGCACAGCCTTGCTCTGTTGCACCACCGCACTGAGCAAGGCCCGCAGGCTCAGTCCCGGATCAAACCCCACCTCCTGCGCCATCTCCAGACTCTGCCGTGTTTCCTGTCTCGCCCACTCGTACACACTCATGCCGCTGCTCCTGAAGGGATTTGCACGAGCATGAAATGACGCTTGCCGGGCTGGTTTGATGTGGATCAAGACTTCGGATCGTCGTCCTTCCACGGCGCCGAAAGGTAACGCGTGCGATTGAAGGTCTCCAGCCATTCAGGGCTGAACACCACCAGCGCACTGATCACCACACCGTTGATAAATGCCTCAGGGAAAATGATCAACCACAGGTAGCCGATGAAGTCTTCCAGCCACTCCGGCATGGCAAATAGACCGTCGTACCAGAGCAGCGTCAGGCTCAACAGCAGGCACATCAACGCCGACAACGCAGCCGCCAGAAACCCGGAACAGAAGATATACACAAATGGATTGCGCGGCTGAGCGCGCTCGACGAGGATCGCCACGCACTCGGTAATCAGCACCGGCAGCAGAATAAACAAAGCGCCATTGACCCCAAGCGCCGCGAGATCCTGACGCCCGAGCAGCACCAGGCCGATCTGAGCAATCAACCCGCCGACAATCGCCAGCGGCCAGTCCAACAGCAGCGTTACCGCCGTCATGCCAATGAAGTGATAAGACACACCGGTGTCGAAATCCCTGCGCACCAGCCACAACAGAAACAACGCGAATACGGTGCCGAACAACAAGTGCTGACGGCGGATATCGCTGAACAACTCGACCCAAGGTGCGCGAAAGATCGCCCAGAGCAGCACCGGCAGATAAATCAGCCAGCCCACTACCAGGCTTTCAGTCGACAGCACCTCGACACCGATCATGGCCGCGCCTTCTCCAGTGCCTCGCGCAGTTGGGTAGCGTTGGCGTACTCATGCTGTTCGAGCAGCCGACCGTCCTTCAATTGCAGCCACAACACCTGCCCTTCTGCGCCGGGATAGCGCGACGCGACCCGGCCCTCACGGTCGAGCATGACCCGGTAGCTGTAGTCCCGCATGGCGGGCACGGCGAAGATTTTGGCGATCAGCGCCGGCATGCGCTGGATGTCCGCAACAAACACCGCGTGGCGCGCCTCCAGATAGCCCTTGGGCTGATCTTTCATGGCTTCCTTGATCAGCTTGGCGCCATCCATGTCCCGCGCCACCAACAGCGTCGTGGTGCTGTTATCGAGCGTGTAGGCCTGATCGTACTGATCCAGCAGCGTCCAGGGGGCAAGCCGGTCGCCGTTTTCGAGGGCGTGGGCCCACAGCGGGACAAGAGCAAACACCATTAGCCAGCGAAATTTCACGATAAGTCCCCTTGGTTTGACGTAATGACTCGGCTGTATTGAGTCTACACCGCCATTCTCGACTGCCCACTGACGCACTTTGCCACGCAAGGCTTTCTGCTTGTCGCATTTGAACGCTAAGCTTGGGCCTATGGATGACTCAGATTATTTACGCCTGCTGACCATCGCGGCCGAGCAAGCCAACGCGTTCCTGTCCAATGCCCGCAAATGGGAGCGTGAGCGTTGGGTCTGCCAGCGCCTGCTGCAAGGCCTGAACATTCCCTACCGGGCCGACGAGTTCGCCCCTGCCGGCGAGCCACCGGACGTGCTGTTTCGTGATGCCAATTTCGAGGTGTTTTTCGTTCTCGATGAAGGCCGCCGACTCAACGACGAATGGCGCGACGAATTGCAGCGGCGGCGCAGTGCGTTCTCCCTTAGCCAACTGGTGCGCCGCGAAGCCAAGCCGCGCCGGATTCCGGCCAATGAATTCCTGCTCAGACTGGCGCCGACCTTGCGCAAGAAAGCCCACAACTACAAAGAGCGTGGCATGGATCTGGGCGAACTGGATATCATCGCCTTCGCCAGCCTCAAGCGCGAAGTGCTGGATCTGAACAGCCACTTTCCACCACCGACCGAATATTTGCGTCAGGGCTGGCGCTCGCTGTCCCTTGTCGGCCCGACATTCGCCCGCGTGCTGTTCGCCCACCCCGATGCACCGGACTTTCTGCGCAGCAACCTTGGAAGAAGCATCGTGTTTGATGTTGGAATCAGCCTGTGACGCCGCTTCAGCAATTGATCGCCGATGTTCCGCAAACCGGCCGAGTGCGCTGGATTGGCGTGCGTCCCGAATCCCGTGGGCCAATGATCGAACTCGATGCTGTGGAAGCGCGGCTGGAAGCCGGACTGACTGGCGATCACGCCCGCCCCGGCGTGCGCAACGCGCGGCAGGTGACGCTGATCCAGTTTGAACACCTCGCGGTGATCAGCGCGCTGATGGGCCGCCCGGCCGATCAACCGGTCAAACCTGAAGATCTGCGGCGCAATCTCGTTATCAGTGGGATCAACCTGTTCAGCCTCAAGGGTCGGCGCTTTCGCATCGGTCAGGCAATTTTCGAGACCACCGGCTGGTGTCAGCCTTGCGCCCGCCTGCAAAACAACCTCGGCCCCGGCACTTTCCAAGCGGTGCGCGGGCATGGCGGAATCACCGCACGGGTGTTACAAAGCGGGATCATTCGCCTCGACGACGGTGTGTCTGTCGAACCGGTTCCGGACAGCGGCTATGCTGCGTTCAACCCCGGTTGAAAACCACTGTAGCTTCTGCACATTCAGCAACGTCTACCTGACGAGGCCTTTATGACCAGCCGCCTGAACCCCGAAGACCAAAAGCATGTCGAAGAGTACCTGCAATTGTCCCAACACCGTGTCGAGCGCCGGCCTTTCCGGCCGTGGATGCTCCTGGTGCTGGTGCTGGCAGTGACCATTGGTCTGGGCCTGTTGAGCCGACTTATAAGTTATCTGACGCTATGAGCTGCCTGGCGCTCGCGAAGGTAACCGCACCGATTTCCTTTAAAAACCTTGCGAGTTATCCCTATGTCCCATCGTATTGTTATTGTCGGCGGCGGCGCCGGCGGTCTGGAGTTGGCTACCCGTCTGGGTAAGACTCTGGGCAAGCGCGGCACGGCCAGTGTGATGCTGGTCGACGCGAACCTGACGCACATCTGGAAACCACTGTTGCATGAAGTGGCCGCCGGATCGCTGAACTCTTCCGAAGACGAACTCAACTATGTTGCCCAGGCCAAATGGAACCACTTCGAGTTCCAGTTGGGGCGCATGAGCGGGCTTGATCGTGCCGCGAAGAAAATTCAGCTAGCCGCCACCTACGACGAAAACGGCGTGGAACTGGTGCCGGCCCGCGAAGTGGCCTATGACTCGCTGGTGATCAGCGTCGGCAGCACCACCAACGATTTCGGCACCCAGGGTGCGGCGCAGCACTGCCTTTTCCTCGACACCCGCAAACAGGCCGAGCGCTTCCACCAGCAACTGCTCAACCACTATTTGCGCGCGCACGCCGGGCAAACCGATGTGGTCGAACAGATCAGCGTGGCGATCGTCGGTGCCGGCGCCACGGGCGTCGAACTGGCGGCAGAACTGCATAACGCCGCCCATGAGCTGGCGGCTTACGGTCTGGACCGGATCAAACCGGAAAACATGCACATCACCCTGATCGAAGCCGGGCCACGGGTGCTGCCGGCCCTGCCGGAGCGTATCAGCGGGCCGGTACACAAGACTCTGGAGAAACTCGGGGTCAACGTGATGACCAATGCGTCGGTGAGCGAAGTTACCGCCGACAGCCTGATTACCGCCGACGGCAACGAGATCAAAGCCAGCCTGAAAGTCTGGGCGGCCGGCATTCGTGCACCGGGTTTCCTCAAGGACATCGACGGCCTGGAAACCAACCGCATCAATCAACTGCAAGTTTTGCCGACGCTGCAAACCACCCGGGACGAAAACATTTTCGCCTTCGGTGACTGCGCCGCGTGCCCGCAACCGGGTTCGGATCGCAACGTGCCGCCACGTGCGCAAGCTGCACACCAACAGGCATCCTTGCTGGCCAAATCGCTGAAGCTGCGCATCGAAGGCAAGACTCTGCCGGAGTACAAGTACACCGACTACGGCTCGCTGATTTCGCTGTCGCGTTTTTCGGCTGTGGGTAACTTGATGGGCAACCTGACCGGCAGCGTGATGCTTGAAGGCTGGCTGGCGCGGATGTTTTACGTGTCGCTGTATCGCATGCACCAGATGGCACTGTACGGGCCATTCCGCACGGCGATGTTGATGCTCGGTAGCAAGATTGGTCGCGGGACTGAGCCACGTCTGAAGCTGCATTGATGTAAGAACTGTGGGAGCGAGCAAGCTCGCGCCCACAGTGTTTCATGTTGATTGGGAGATATGTGTCTGACTGTATCTCCGCCCCACCTTCCCCACCTTCGCTTACAAACTCCCCCGCTCCACGACACAGTCGCGATACACCGCCACCGCCTAATGGCCTCACCCGAGCACCTCTGCTCCGGATGTCGTCCTTAACGTGTGGTTGCACTGTGCAACCGTAGGAGAATGTAATGTCCCGTACTTCGACTCTCGGTAAAAAATCCATTGGCCTGATCGGCGCCGCACTGGCGGGTGGTCTGATGCTGTCCGGCTCGGTGTTTGCCGCCCAGCCACTGGCCCAGGGCTATATGGTTGCCTCGGCAGAAACATCGGTAAAGACACCGGAAGGCAAATGCGGTGAAGGCAAGTGTGGCGATGCGTCGATGGCCAAGACCGACTCCGATGGCGACGGCAAGGTTTCCCGTGCCGAATTCCTCAAAGTCGCGCCGAAATCTGATTTCGACAAGATTGACACCAACCATGACGGTTTCATCGACGAGCAAGAGGCCTACAACAACGTGAAGGCCAACTTCGAAGCCAATGGCAAGAAGATGCCCAAGGGCCTGTTCGAGCATCTGAAAGACCAAGACGGCGTCTGATTCGCTGAAAGCAAAAAGCCGCGCCCTCCCTGAAGGAGGCGCGGCTTTTTTACGTCTGATGCCAGGCCCTGAGCGCCAGACAAAAAAAATCCCCGTATCTTTCGATACGAGGATTTTTAATATGGTCGGGGTAAGGGGATTCGAACTCCTGACATCCTGCTCCCAAAGCAGGCGCGCTACCGGACTGCGCTATACCCCGGTAAAAAAAATGCGACCTTTCAAAGATCGCCTTCTTCGATCAGCGCTTTTGGCCTCTGATCTTAAGATTCGATCCCAGTGCAAACTGGTTTCAAAAATGGTGGGTCGTGTGGGATTCGAACCTACGACCAATTGGTTAAAAGCCAACTGCTCTACCAACTGAGCTAACGACCCAAAAATGGTCGGGGTAAGGGGATTCGAACTCCTGACATCCTGCTCCCAAAGCAGGCGCGCTACCGGACTGCGCTATACCCCGGTTTGAAATTGGCTCCGTGACCAGGACTCGAACCTGGGACCCAATGATTAACAGTCATTTGCTCTACCGACTGAGCTATCACGGAACTACATATTTCAATTTACAACGGTGAAACTTACAGCTCTTAGACTCCGTTCGCATCGCTGCGTTCGTGTGTCTGAGGCGCGCTATTCTACAACCTAGATCACCTCTGTCAACCCCCTAAATTGCTTTCAAGTTAATGATTTGCAACTTATTTCAGATTCCTGCTCAGTGAGCTGAAACCTTGTGGGTGACTGACTGCGGGGCGCACTTTACAAGCCTTTTCCTTTGAGTTCAACAGCCTGGCGAAAAAAAGGCCTCGCAATGCGAGGCCTTCCCTATTTCATTGACGCTGCGGCTCAGTTGAAAACGATTTCGTCGTTCACAACGGCACCGGTCGCCGTCGCGCCGGGCAGGAAATGCCCCGACAGGATCAACTGCGCCAGCGGGTTTTCGATCCAGCGCTGGATCGCCCGTTTCAAAGGACGAGCGCCATAGACCGGGTCGTAACCGACAGCAATCAACTTGTCCATCGCTTCCGGGCTCAGCTCCAGCTTAAGCTCACGCTCGGCCAGACGACTGCGCAGACGGCCCAACTGGATCTCGGTAATGCCCGCGATCTGATCCCGCGCCAGAGGCTCGAAGATCACCACTTCGTCGACCCGGTTGATGAACTCCGGCCGGAAGTGCGACGTCAGCGCATCCATTACAGCTGCACGCTGGGCTTCACGGTCACCGACCAGTTCCTGGATCTGCGACGAACCGAGGTTCGAGGTCATGACGATCACAGTGTTGCGGAAGTCCACCGTACGGCCGTGGCTGTCGGTCAGACGCCCGTCCTCAAGCACTTGCAGCAGAATGTTGAACACATCCGGATGCGCCTTCTCGACTTCGTCCAGCAGGATCACCGAGTAAGGCTTGCGCCGAACCGCCTCGGTCAGATAACCGCCCTCTTCGTAACCGACGTATCCCGGTGGCGCACCGATCAAACGAGCCACGGAATGTTTCTCCATGAACTCGGACATGTCGATCCGCACCATCGCCTCTTCAGTATCAAAGAGGAATTCGGCCAACGCCTTGCACAGCTCGGTTTTACCGACACCGGTCGGACCGAGGAACATGAACGAGCCACTTGGACGGTTCGGGTCAGACAGGCCGGCGCGGGAACGCCGTACCGCGTTGGCCACCGCCACTACCGCTTCGTCCTGACCGATCACACGTTGGTGCAACAGGCTTTCCATCTTCATCAGCTTGTCGCGCTCGCCTTCGAGCATTTTCGACACCGGAATGCCCGTCCACTTCGACACGACTTCAGCGATCTCTTCCTCAGTCACCTTGCTGCGCAGCAACTGGTTTTCGCTCTTGCCGTGCTGGTCGACCATTTGCAGGCTGCGCTCCAGATCCGGGATCACCCCATACTGCAACTCGGCCATGCGGTTCAGATCACCTTTACGGCGTGCGGCTTCCAGTTCCTGACGGGACTGTTCGATCTTCTGCTGAATCTGCGCAGAACCCTGTACCTCGGCTTTTTCCGAGTTCCAGATTTCTTCCAGATCCGAATACTCACGCTCAAGACGAACGATTTCTTCCTGGAGTTTTTCCAGACGCTTCATCGCCGCTTCATCGCTTTCTTTCTTCAGCGCCTGTGATTCGACCTTCAACTGAATCAGGCGACGCTCAAGACGATCAAGCACTTCCGGCTTGGAGTCGATCTCCATGCGGATACGGCTGGCAGCCTCGTCGATCAGGTCGATGGCTTTGTCTGGCAACTGCCGATCAGTGATGTAACGATGGCTGAGCTTGGCCGCCGCGATGATCGCGCCGTCAGTGATCGCAACCTTGTGGTGGACCTCGTAACGCTCCTTGAGGCCACGCAGGATCGCGATGGTGTCTTCTTCACTTGGCTCATCCACCAGCACTTTCTGGAAGCGCCGCTCAAGTGCCGCGTCCTTCTCTATATATTGGCGGTACTCGTTGAGTGTGGTCGCGCCGACACAGTGCAACTCGCCACGCGCCAGCGCTGGCTTGAGCATATTGCCGGCATCCATCGAGCCTTCGCCCTTGCCCGCGCCGACCATCGTGTGCAGTTCGTCGATGAACAGAATGATCTGCCCTTCCTGCTTCGACAGCTCATTGAGCAGCGATTTCAGGCGTTCTTCGAACTCACCGCGGTACTTGGCACCCGCAATCAGCGCACCCATATCCAGCGACAGCAGACGCTTACCCTTGAGGCCGTCCGGCACTTCGCCGTTGATGATGCGCTGGGCCAGACCCTCGGCAATCGCGGTTTTACCCACGCCAGGCTCACCGATCAGCACCGGGTTGTTCTTGGTGCGGCGTTGCAGAACCTGAATGGTGCGACGAATTTCGTCGTCACGCCCAATCACCGGATCGAGCTTGCCGTCTTCGGCACGCTTGGTCAGGTCGACGGTGTACTTGTCCAACGCCTGACGCGACTCTTCGTGGTTGGCATCATTGACGGCGTCGCCACCGCGCAGGTTGTTGATCGCGTTTTCCAGGGCCTTTTTGCTCACGCCTTGGCCGAGCAGCAACTTGCCGAGCTTGCTGTTTTCGTCCATCGCGGCGAGCAGCACCAGTTCGCTGGAGATGAACTGGTCGCCCTTCTGCTGGGCCAGACGGTCAGCCTGATTGAGCAGGCGCGCCAGATCCTGCGACATGTTGACGTCGCCGGTGGGGTTCTGGATTTTCGGTAATTGATCGAGCTCTTTGGTCAGCTCTTTTCGCAAGCTGTTGACGTCAAAACCCACTTGCATCAGCAGGGGTTTGATCGAACCACCCTGCTGTTCAAGCATGGCCTGCATCAAGTGCGCCGGCTCGATGGCCGGATGATCGTGGCCGACAGCCAACGATTGGGCGTCGGATAATGCCAACTGTAATTTACTGGTTAAACGGTCTATACGCATGGGTCACCTTCCTTTTGAGCAGGCCGGACCTAAAACCATCCTGAATAAAGAAACCTGCCAGATACCACTGTAGATGCGGTCGATTCTGCGAGATTCAAGCGGCGGAGAGTTGATGCAGGTCAGGCAAGTCTAGCGGGTCAGCCAGATCAGGGAGGCGAACCGACCAGTGCGAGATGCACGGCGGTAAGAAAAGAAGCGCGGATCGGTCACGGTGCAGAAATCGCCACCGTAAACCGCTGTGACACCACGCGCTGCCAGTCGCAGGCGCGCCAGCAAATAGATGTCAGCCATGAACTTGCCAGCATTGTGGCTCGGCACGAAGGCGCTTGCCGCTTCGGGCAATTGATTGATGAAGACTTCCCGAACTTCCGGGCCGACTTCAAAGGCTTGTGGGCCGATGGCTGGGCCGAGCCAGACCAGAACCTCTTGCGCCGGGACATCGAGCGTGTCGAGTGTGGCCTCGAGCACACCTGCCGCCAGACCGCGCCAACCGGCATGAGCCGCCGCAACGCGGGTACCGTCGCGATCACAGAACAGCGCTGGCAAGCAGTCAGCCGTCATTGCAGCGCAGGCGATGCCCGGGGTGGCTGTCCAACTGGCGTCGGCAGTCGCAACAACGGCAGGATCCGCATGCGCCACGGCAATCCCGTGCACTTGCTGCAACCAGGCAGGCTTTATAGAGAAGTGTTCAGTCAGACGCCGACGATTCTCGGCGACAGCTTCCGGGCGGTCATCAACATGATCGCCCAGATTGAGGCTGTCGAACGGCGCCTCGCTGACACCACCCTCGCAGGTGGTGACACAGGCCCTGACGCTGGCCGGCGCAGGCCAGTCCGGCGTCAGCCAGTTCATCCGATGAAGGCCTCGCGATCCTGCTTGAGCAGGGTCAGCAGCCAGACGAAGTCTTCCGGCAACGGAGACTCCCAGCTCATGCGCTCACCGCTCGTCGGATGATCCAACTCAAGGAAACGCGCATGCAGAGCCTGCCGCGGGAAGTTCTTGAGGGTTTCGACCATGTTCAGGTTCGCAGCAGGCGGAATGCGGAAACGACCGCCGTACGCCGGATCGCCGACCAACGGGAAGTTGATGTGCGCCATGTGAACACGGATCTGGTGGGTACGACCGGTTTCCAGTTTCACCCGTACATGGGTGTGGGAACGGAAACGCTCCAGCACGCGGTAGTGGCTGACGGCAGGCTTGCCGCCTTCCATCACTGCCATGCGCTGACGCTGCTGGCCGTGACGGCCGATCGGGGCGTTGATCTTGCCACCGGCGGTCACCACGCCGATCACGATGCACTCGTAGATCCGGCTCACGCTGCGACTCTGCAATTGAGTCACAAGCTTTGTCTGCGCCTGAATGGTCTTGGCTACCACCATCAAACCGGTGGTGTCCTTGTCCAGACGATGCACGATACCGGCGCGCGGGACATTGATAATGTCCGGCACGTGGTGCAGCAAGGCGTTGAGCAAGGTGCCATCGGCGTGACCGGCAGCCGGATGCACCACCAGGCCCGCAGGTTTGTTGATCACCAGAATGTCGTCATCTTCATAGACGATGTCGAGCTCGATGTCCTGGGCGATCCACTCGCCCTGGGCTTCCTGCTCGGCAGTCAGCTCAAGGATGGCACCGCCATGCACGATGTCGCGCGGGCGGATGACCGTCCCGTCCACAGTCAGGCGACCTTCTTTGATCCAGGCGGAAAGGCGCGAGCGTGAGTGCTCAGCGAAGAGTTGGGCGGCGACTTGATCGAGGCGTTGGCCGCCCAATTCGGACGGCACCTCTGCGCGAAGTTCAATTTTATCGGACATGCTCTGACTGGGCGTCGGCACAGCTTTTGGTTTCGGCTGCGCGCTTGTGGTTAAATACGGCGTCTTTTGCCCCGAGGCTTTTCAACGGGGCGCTCATCATAACAGGACGGCCCCGCCCAAGACAGCGGCCGTCATAGGGACGCAAGCCGCCATGCAAGTGAAACACCTGCTGCTGATCGCCATCCTCGCATTGACCGCTGCTTGCTCATCGAAGGAAGTCGTAGACGAAAACCTCAGCGAAGCCGAGCTGTATCAGCAGGCTCAGACTGACCTGGACAACAATAGCTACACCAGCGCCACAGCCAAGCTGAAGGCTCTGGAGTCGCGTTATCCGTTCGGTCGCTACGCCGATCAGGCACAGCTGGAGCTGATCTACGCCAACTATAAAAACGCCGAACCGGAAGCTGCAAAGTCCGCCGCCGAGCGTTTCATTCGTTTGCATCCGCAGCACCCGAACGTGGATTACGCGTATTACTTGAAAGGTCTGACTTCCTTCGACCAGGACGTCGGCCTGCTGGCGCGCTTCCTGCCGCTGGACATGACCAAGCGTGACCCGGGCGCTGCCCGCGACTCCTACAACGAGTTCGCCCAGCTGACCAGCCGCTATCCGAACAGCCGCTACGCGCCGGACGCCAAGCAGCGCATGATTTACCTGCGCAACCTGCTGGCGGCCTACGAAATCCACGTGGCCGACTATTACCTGACCCGTCAGGCGTACGTTGCCGCTGCCAACCGTGGTCGTTATGTCGTGGAAAACTTCCAGGAAACCCCATCGGTCGGTGACGGCCTGGCGGTGATGACCGAAGCCTATCAGCGTCTGCACCTGAACGAACTGGCGGCCAGCAGCCTGGAAACCCTGAAGCTCAACTACCCGAACCACCCTAGCCTGCAAGATGGCCAGTTCGTGCCAAGGGTTGCCGAAGCCGACAACCGTTCGTTCCTGAGCAAGGCAACTTTGGGTCTGATCGAATCGCGTCCACCGCTGCCGCCGGGAGAGACCCGCGCCAACCAGGACGTGCAGAAGCAGTTCCAGGACGCGAAAGACGCGATCCCGAACGAGCTGAAGCCTAAAGACGAGAACGGTGACGTGATCGAAGAGCCGGAGCCAGAGTCGAGCGACACCGACCGTTCCTGGTTCAGCTACATGACTTTCGGCGTGTTCGACTGATCACACCGGATGCACAGAAAAGGGAGATCTTCGGATCTCCCTTTTTCATGACCGCGCTTTAATAGGCTGTGCGCTTGTCATGTCCTTGGCTAAACTGCCGGATCATCAGTCGAAAAGCCGCTCATCATGCTTCGTTTATTGTTCTGGATTGCCCTGATTTTCGCTGCGATATGGTTGTGGCGTAAATTCAAGGCCCCCGCCTCATCCGCACAATCTCCCCGCGAGCAAGACGCCGCGCCGATGGTGCGCTGTGCCCATTGCGGCGTGCACCTGCCCCGCGACCGTGCGCTGAACCTTCAACAACAGTGGTATTGCAGCCAGGCTCATCTTGAGCAAGGCCCTGGTTCCAGTGATCGCTGAGGCCGCCAACGCCGACAGCAAACAGGCTCAGCGTCTGCTGCGCCTTTATCATCTCTACCGTTTAAGTGTCGGCATCACCCTGGTGCTGCTGATCTCCAGCAACATGGACAACCGCCTGCTGACGTCGGCCAACGACGATCTGCTGCGCGGCGGCAGTTGGCTTTATCTGGTGCTGAACATTCTTCTGGTAGTGTTTCTTGAAAACACCCGGCGGCCCGCGCAACTGTTCAGCCTGGCCCTTGTCGATGTGCTGCTGTTGTGCGGTTTGTTCTTCGCGGCGGGCGGTGTCGCCAGTGCCCTCGGCAATTTGCTGGTGGTCTCGGTGGCGATCAGCAACACCCTGCTGCGCCGACGCATAGGCCTGCTGATTGCCGCTATCGCTGCGCTCGGTATTGTCGGTTTTAGTTTTCTGCTCAACTTCAGCCATCCGCTGAGCGCCAATGAATACCTGCAAGCGGGCACCCTCGGTGCTTTGTGTTTTGCTGCCTCGTTGCTGGTCCAGGGTCTGATCCGGCGCCTTGAAGTCAGTGAAACTCTGGCTGAGCGACGGGCCAGCGAGGTGGTCGGCCTTGAAGCCCTTAACGCGCTGATTCTGCAACGCATGCGCACCGGGATCCTGGTGCTCGACGAACAGCGCCGCGTCCAACTGGCCAATCAGAGCGCCCAGACCTTGCTCGCGCAATCGCACCTTCAAGGCCATTTGATCGACGATTATTCGCCCGCGCTAGTCGATCGCCTGCAACTGTGGATGAACAACCCGACCCTGCGCCCGCAAAGCCTGAAAATCCCCGGCAACGGCCTGGAACTGCAGCCAAGCTTCATCGCCCTCGAACAGAGCCCCAATCAACAGACACTGGTGTTTCTCGAAGACCTCGCACAAATCGCCCAACAGGCCCAACAACTGAAACTCGCCGCGCTCGGGCGCCTGACAGCCGGTATCTCCCACGAAATTCGCAATCCGCTGGGGGCCATCAGTCACGCCGCACAGCTATTGGGGGAATCCGAGGAACTCGATGGCGCGGATCGGCGTCTGACGCAGATCATTCAAGATCACTCCCAACGCATGAACCGAGTCATCGAAAACGTCCTGCAACTGTCCCGCCGCCAACAGAGCGCCCCGCAACGGCTGGATCTAAAGCCGTGGCTGGAAAACTTTGTCGCCGAAAGCCGCGAACAGGCCACCGAGCGCCAGCAGATCCATCTGCGGATCAACTCGGGCGACTTCACCACCCTGATGGACCCCAACCAGCTCACGCAAATTCTCGACAATCTGCTACGCAACGGCTGGCGCCACAGCGCCCTGCTGCATGAGCATGCTGAAGTATGGCTGTATCTGTTCATGGATCTCGACAGCCAGCTGGCAGTGCTCGAAGTGCAGGACAACGGCCCCGGCGTGGCGCTCGATGAACAGGCTCATCTGTTCGAACCGTTCTTCACTACCAGCAGCCAGGGCACCGGCCTTGGGCTTTATCTGTCCCGTGAGCTGTGCGAAAGCAATCAGGCGCGCCTAGACTTCAAATCACGCCAAGGCGGCGGCTGCTTTCGCATCACCTTTGCTCACGGACGGAAACAAAGTTGAACACGAGCCCACGGCAAAAAGTCCTCATCGTCGACGACGAACCGGATATTCGCGAACTCCTGGAAATCACCCTGGGACGGATGAAACTCGACACCTTCAGCGCACGCAATTTTGGCGAAGCCCAAGCGTTGCTGCAGCGCGAGGCCTTTGACCTGTGCCTGACCGACATGCGCCTGCCCGACGGCACGGGGCTGGAACTGGTGCAGCACATCCAGCATCGTTATCCCCAGTTGCCGGTGGCGATGATTACCGCGTATGGCAGCCTCGAAACGGCGATCAACGCGCTGAAGGCCGGTGCGTTCGACTTTCTCACCAAGCCGGTGGATCTCACACGATTGCGCGAACTGGTCGCAACAGCGCTGCGCATGCCGGCGGTGGGCGGCGTTTCTGTCTCGATTGATCGACGATTGCTTGGCGATTCATTACCGATGCGCACGCTGCGCAAGCAAATCGATAAACTGGCTCGCAGTCAGGCGCCGGTGTACATCAGCGGCGAATCCGGAAGCGGCAAAGAATTGGTTGCGCGATTGATTCACGAACAAGGCCCGCGTGCCGGCCAACCGTTTGTGCCGGTCAATTGCGGGGCGATTCCTTCGGAGCTGATGGAAAGCGAGTTTTTCGGCCATCGCAAAGGCAGTTTCACTGGCGCGGTCGAGGACAAGCCGGGGCTGTTTCAGGCCGCACACGGCGGCACGTTATTTCTTGATGAAGTGGCAGACTTGCCACTCTCGATGCAGGTCAAGTTGCTGCGGGCGATTCAGGAAAAAGCCGTGCGCAGCGTTGGCGGCCAGCAGGAAACCGTGGTTGATGTACGAATACTCTGTGCCACTCACAAGGATCTCGATGCAGAAGTTGCCGCCGAGCGTTTTCGCCAGGATCTGTATTACCGGCTCAACGTGATTGAACTGCGCGTGCCGTCCCTGCGCGAGCGCCGCGATGACATTGAAGTGCTGGCGGCTCACATGCTCCAGCGCTTGGCCAAAGACACCGGGCAACCAGCTACGCGCCTGCATCCGCAGGCGTTGGAAGCGCTGAAAAATTATCGCTTTCCGGGCAATGTGCGGGAATTGGAGAACGTTCTCGAACGCGCGCACACCTTGTGTGAGAACCGCGTGATCGAGGCTGAAGACCTGCGCTTGAGCGAAGGCAACTGCGCGGCGGATGGCGGCATTGCGGATTTGACGCAGATCGACAATCTGGAGGATTACCTGGAGAGCGTCGAGCGCAAACTGATCCTGCAGGCGCTGGAGGAGACCCGCTGGAACCGCACGGCGGCGGCGCAACGGTTGAGTCTTTCGTTCAGGTCGATGCGCTACAGGCTGAAAAAACTCGGTCTGGATTGAGGGCCTCATCGCGGGCAAGCCCGCGATGAGGCCTAACAGACACCAGAGGGTATCTGGCTAGATGCGGCCTTCTGGCGCATACGGCGCCGGATCAATAATCGGCGTGCGCCCCAACATCACATCGGCAAACAACTGACATGACGCCGGCGCCAGCACCAACCCATTTCGGTAATGCCCACAGTTGAGCCACAAGCCATCAAACCCCGGCACTCGGCCAATATAAGGAACCCCCTCAGGCGAACCCGGACGTAACCCGGCCCAATGCCCGACCACTTCGGCCTCCGCCAGCGCTGGCAACAACTCCACCGCCGAGGCTTTCAGGCTTTCCAGCGCAACATCGGTCGGCGTCTTGTCGTAGCCCTCATGTTCCAGCGTGCTGCCGATCAGGATATGCCCGTCGCGACGCGGAATCGCATAACGGCCCTTGGCCAACACCATGCTAGGCAAGAAGTCAGTCGCGCATTTGTAGAGGATCATCTGGCCTTTGACTGGCTGCACCGGCAGCGTCAGGTTAAGCGTCTTGAGCAAATCACCGCTCCATGCACCTGCCGTCAGCACCACCTGATCGCCCTTGATCACGCCAGTGGCGGTTTGCACACCAACAACCCGCTCGCCTTCACGGACAAATCCACTGACTTCGCATTGCTCGTGAATGATCACGTTCGGCAGCGCCTGCAATGCCGCTTTCAGCGACTTCACCAGACGCGGGTTTCTTACGTTGGCCACATCAGCCATGTAGATAGCCCGCGAGAAGCCACCGCCAAGTACCGGCACCGCGTCATGGGCCGCCGAGATATCCACTGCCCGCAGGGGCCGGTTCTCCCGCTCAGCCCAGGCCAGCGCTTCGGCTTCGTCGTCCAGATCCAACCAGTACAGGCCTGTGGTGTGAACCTCGGGATCTACACCGGTATCAGCAAACAATCGCTCGCCGAGCTGTGGATAAAAATCCTGCGACCAATGCGCCAGCGCGGTGACTGCCGGGCTGTAGCGCCACGGATACAGCGGAGAAACGATGCCGCCGCCCGCCCAGGACGATTCCTGGCCGACGTTCGAGCGATCCAGCAGCACTACGCTGCCCACTTCGGAGGCGAGATTGTAGGCGGTCAGCAGGCCAATCACCCCGCCACCGACAATCACCACTTGCTGTTGCCTGGTCATGTTTGATCCAACCGTAAAAAAGACAGTGGGCGCAAAAGGCGCCCGAAAGAATACGCCTCAGCGGCCCCAGCAATCCTTGGTGGTCAGCCCGGTAGTCGCATTGCTCATGCTTCTGACGCCGGTATTGGTCAAGGTGAAATCCCCGCACTTGTCGGTGGACATGGCCGTGCCCGACTTGCGTGTGGCAGTCAGCAGGAAAGTTTGGTCAGTGATCGTCGGCGTGATGGTGTAGAAATCGTTGCCCGCACTCAGACCAGTGATGCCGGTGTAGAGATTGTTTCTGGTGTAGAAACGTTCGAGGCTCTGCGCCTGTTCCGACAGTAGCGATACAACTTCGGCGCGCCGACCCTTCTTCACGTATTCGGTATAGCTTGGAATGCCAATGGTGAGCATGATCCCGATGATCGCAATCACGATCATGATTTCGATCAGGGTGAAGCCTCGGTTGGATCTGCGCATGCCTCAAACTCTCACTTACTGTATTTGTCGCCACATGATACGACGGCTACCGCCGCCGCCCTTTTCTACAACGATCGTGATGTTGCCACTGGAGTCGGTCACTCCCTTGCGCTTCCCGTCACTGGAGATGAAGTTCACCGTCGGATTGCCGCCAGTGAATATCACACCGCTGGAGATCGTGTCATTGCTGTCGACCAGGCCGTCGGAATTGGTGTCGATCACGGCGTAGTTGAGCATCTTACCGCTGAACGCATCGAGTTCGACCAGTTTGCCCGTACCGAGACTCGCACAGGGGTCTGTGGTGTCGACACTCGCGGTGGTGAAGACGATACGGCCAAGCACGATATTCGCTTGATTGATGACTCGCTCGCCGGTCAGCACGTTGTTATACACAAGCGGCAGGTACCAGCCCTTCTCCCCCGGATAGGTCGTGTCATTCTGCGTTGTGGTCAGGAATTGCCCGGAGCTGCCGGAGAATGAACCGGTTATCGCCTGTGGCTGCAAACTGCTGACGGTGAGCTGTCCCGAGCCGCCATCGGCATCCCACACCGAATAGAACGCCTGCAAATCCTTGTTGGTCTTGTCGGCTGTTTCGTTGAATTTACCGGTGCCGACGAAGATCTGTTTGCCGCCCAGCGAATTGTCCGCCAGCAGTGGCTGCGCGGTGATCGGCTGAGTCGCGCCGCCCGCCGTGGTGAACAGCGGTTTGCCGGAAAACGCCACGCCCCAGCTGTCCGTCGACGTGGCACTCAGATCAAACTTCCACAACCGCCCTTTCAAGTCACCGCCGTAAGCAGCCTGCACCACATTTTGCGAATTGACCTTGAGCTTCACCGACGACAGACCGTTGGTGGTTTCTGAACTGTCGATCACGATTTTCTTGATCAGCGAGCCATCGCGCACATCCAGCACGTACAACGCTGCCACGCCGGAGTTGCTGCCGTAGCCGTTGGAAATGAACGCCGCCCAGCGACCATCGGCCAAGCGTGCCACTTCCGGCCGCGCGTAGGCATAACCCAGATCATTAAAAACGTTGGAGGTGTTTGCTGTCGTTGGCGCACTGACTTCCCAAAGTGCGCGTAAAACATTACCGGCCGACGCGTCGAACAGTTGCAGCGCGTAGAACGTCTTGCCACCGGCACCGGTGCCACCGATGGCAAGAGTCTTCCAGGCGCTGTTGAGTTGGGCGTCAAACACCCCGACCTGGCCGTCGACCAGAAACTTATGGCTGACACCATTGATGTAGGTCGGATCGGCAATCAGCCGCAGAGACGGCAAAACACTGGACGGCATGTAAGCGTAACGTCGAGTGCCGTTGGCCGAGTTGATGACGTTGACGAATCCGTCATTGGCATTCACCACCAGACTGGTATTCATGTTCGCTGCTTTGGTCGCCAGGTAAGTGCTGTAGGTGGTGTCGCCCGACAGATCGGAGGCGGTCTTGTCCGTTGGCGATGCCAGCACCAGTGGCGAGTTGATGATGTCGCCCAACAAGACGCTGCGGACCTTCAGCCCGGTTTTGTTGGTGCCCTTGCTCCACTCCACCAGATCGATACCCGTGATGCCGGTGGGCAGGCCTTGGCTGAGCGTCGTCTGTTGCGCTGCGGAAAAGTTACCGTATGCCAGTGTCACAGCAGCGTTGCTGGAAGTGTTCCACGATTGATAAGTCGGTGCGGTGGCACCCGGCACAATGGTCGTGTCAGTGCTCCAGATTGCAGTAGACGTGTTCAGCGCCCCCGCCGATGTGAAGCCAAAAGACTTGATAGTGCCGCGCCAATCCTTGGGGTCATAGGTGGTCTGAAAGAAATTGCTGTTACTGCTCAAGGTGGTTCCGCTAACGACACCGGCGCCGCCAGAACCGGCCTTGGAGGTGATATCGCTCAGAGCCGATGACAAGGCGGCGTTGAGGCCTGTGTCGTCAGTCGCCTGATAGTACTTGCCCTGCCCGTAACTCGCCGCATCAGAGAGCATGTCGTTGTCAGCAGCGAAACCCACGGTGTAGGTGTTCATGTTCTGTTTGGGAAAATCCACTGCGTTCCAGCTCTTGCCCGCCGCATCATTGCCGGTCGAACGCATGTCGATATCGAAAGCGAACTTGGCGATATCGTCCAGATACAGCGTGTTGCCCTCGCTGTCGCCATTGAGGTTATTGCCGTCATTGTTGACGCCGTCCCAGTTCGGCAAGCGGTTGCCGCCCAGCGGGTCGTTGCTCGGGAAGGTACGGTCAAAGGTGGGCAAACCGTCGGTAATCACCACGCCATAATTCTTCTGACAACGGTATTGGATCGGGCTGGTGTAAGTATTCGGCGTGTTGTTGTAATACGGCGCCATGCCGCGCATGTAGCGGGTGATTTCGTAATAGGTTTCCGCCAATGGCGTGTTGGCCACGGCACTCAGATTGTTAATGGCTGAAATAAGCGCGTTGTAGTTGGTATCGGCCTGGCCCTGGGTCACGCTGCCGGAAACCGGTGACATGTCGGTGATGGTGCGGGCGATGTATCCGCCATTGCCCGAGTTGTTGTTGGTGGCCGGGTTGAATGTCGACAGACCGATGCGCAACGTCCTGTTGCTTGTGACCAGTGCCGTGGAGACGTTGCGCGCAACGTTGATGCGGTAATCGTTGGGAATCGCCCCATTGGTGAAGTCGCGGGTGCCGTTGTTGATCGCAAGACTGACCACGTAGGCAATGTAATCCCCTGAGTAACGCGTGTTGCCGTTGCCCACCGGGTCCGGCAGTTTCAGACACAGCGGCGCCAGGCTGTTGTTGTAGAACGCATACGCCCCACCGGAGCATCCGGAGGTTGGAAGGCTCGATAAAAACACGGTATCGCCGGTAATCGCTGGCGCATTCAGGGCCGAGCACAACCCGAGGAATGCATTGCACTCCCGGGCCGGCGTTCGGTCTTCGGTGGGATCGAATCCCGCTGCATAAATGATGCTGTTCATACTCCCCGAGTCATCGATCAGCAGCATGACGTTCGGCGCCACTGCCGCAGCGCTCAGCAGCGGCGAATCGGACGGCGTAAATGCATAGGCAGGCGCCGTCAGATAGAAACTCAGCAACATACCGATCAGCAGCGATTTGTAGCGTTCAATACTTCGCATAGACACTCTCCACCACGCTACGCGAAGTGCCGACGATCCCGACAGCGGTCACTCGATACAGCGTCGCCGAGGTGTTGCTCGGCACATTCACCGCGGTCAGCGTCGTGCCGATGTTCTGCACGCCATAGAACCCGCTCCCGGCGGCGATCCAGGTCACGCCGGACGCCGAATTGAGCCCTGCGGCACTGACCACCGATGACTCCGCAGGCGGCGCACATTGCGTCGTGCCGCTGCATACGGCCAACGAATAACTGTCCAGTTGCACCGCACTCTCGCCGACCCGCAACGCCGCTTCGGCGGTCTGGAACGACTGGTTGCGCAGGCTCACGCTGCCGGCCATTTTCTCCTGCAGGTTGGCACTCTGCATCGACGACAGGCCAATCACTGTGAGCAACAAAAGAAACACCAGACTGACCAGCAACACCATGCCGCGCTGGGTCTGACGTTGATGGAGAGAAATCCTCATCGCCCAGACCCTCACTGCAAGCGGTTGCGCAAAGCGGCAACCACGTTGAAGGTTTGATTGGCGACCCGACTGTTCGGATCGTTGAGAGTCAGGCTAAGGCGCACACTGCGAATACGCGCCGGATCGCTGGGGTTGGTGCTGTAAGTCGAGGCGGCTACATCAGTCGCGGAACTGGCCAGACCGAACGTCACGTTAAAGGCACTGACGTTGTTAACCAGCACCTGCTGGGTCGGTGTGCCGCTGCCGGTGCCCATCAGGATCTGGTTGTTGCTGAAGCTGTAGACAAGACGCCGGATCGGGAAAGCGATTTGTCCGCTCGCCGCGCTGCGTAACCCGGTATAGGCCGTCGCGCTGTTGCGGCAATCGGAGACCACAGTCCAGGTGGGAGTGCCACCAGCGCTGCCGACGTCAGCGGTCACCAGCGTCAACTTGAGATTGGCGTTGTCCCAACTGATCGGCGTGATCTGCGCGGCGCTGAAGTCACCGGCGGAGCTTGAATCCGTGATCGTGCCCAGACAACCGAACATTCCGACCATGCGCAGTTCCTGAATCATTTTGCTCAGCACAAAGCGTGCGTCTTCCTGCATGGCGGCAGCACTGTTCTGGCTGACGTAGGTATTTTTCGCAGCGAGGAAAGTTTGCACCACTCCCAGCACCACGATCAGCCCGAGCGCCAGGGCGATGAGCATTTCGATAAGGCCGAAACCGCGGTTATGGCGCTTCATGGCGTGGCCACCGGATCTACCGTGGCGCGACTGGTCAGGACAAAGCTGCGCGCAGTGCCGGCGGCATTCGCTGCACGTGAGTCACTCCAGTTGATTGTGATCGTGTACACCCGCTGATTGCGGGCGATCGTGCCGGTGGCGGTCGGCCCGCCGAAGTTGACGATGTTGGTAGTGAAGTCGTAGAGGTCCTGATCCCGGGCAACACTGAGGTTTCCTGACGTCGGGGGCGTGACGGTGTAGTCGGCGCCGGAGTTGGCGCGGATGCGGTCCATCATGTCGTAGGCGATGAAACTGGCCTGACTGGTCATGCGTGAACTGTCGGTGTACTTCAGTGCATTCATTTGCACCGCCGCCGCACCCAACAGCCCGACCGTCAGAATCAGCAACGCGACCAACACTTCGATCAGCGTCATGCCCTGCTGAACGCCCTTGCTCCCTGGCCTCATCCGCAACTTCCACCCAATTGAATTCGTCCGTTCAAACACACGTTAAGCGTCCTGCTTTGCGTTCCCAGCGTGTAGCTGATGACCACCGCCGTCGAGGGTGCGGCCAGACCGCCAAGGTTGTTGAAATCCAGCGCGGTCACTCCAAAGGTTAGCGTCAGAGTTGCGCCGCTGCTCATCGCCGGAACAACCCGCAACACATTGGCCGGATTGCCAGTACTGTCGTAGACCGACAGTTCGCCGGTCCAGACGCTGCCGCCAGCCGTCGGTCGCAGCCGCGTCGTCACGCCTCGATCAATCGCTTCAAGACGGGCGAAATTGATGGCCCGTTGCAGGTCGCCCATTTCGGTATCGGCCTTGCTGCCTTGTATCGAACGGGTGAACGCAGGCACCGCCAGGGTGATCAGGATCACGAATATCGCGACCGCGACCAGCAACTCGATCAGCGTGAAACCTTTTGTACGATGATCCATCGATGCCCTCCGTTGCCGTCGGCTATACCTGCTTGTACACGCTAGAACATTCAACCGGACTCTGTCGGTTGATTTGCCCTGCCCGGCGCACGGAGCGCGCCGCTCATCACACTCCATGGAGGGAGTTTTCATGTCGCAACAGGGTTTCAGCCTGATTGAACTGCTTATGGGACTGGCGATTGGCGCAATTGTTCTGCTGCTGGTCAGCCCGGCGTTTGCCACACTTACGGAATCGAATCATCGCGATCAGGCCGCGCAGGCTTTGCTCGACGGTATTCGCAACGCCCGCACAATGGCGATCACGCGCAATCAAAGCGTGGTGATTCACGGCATCAACGGTGACTGGAGTCAGGGCTGGCGGATCATTCTGGATATCAGCGGCAAGGGGCCGGAAGACAGCAGCAATCCACTTATGATGGAAAATGCGCGTGACGCGGGGGTGCCGATTGTCGGCAATTGGTTGGTCAGTCGTTACGTGCGGTTCAGCAGTCTTGGACAACCACTGATGCCCGGGCGGGCGTTTCAGGCAGGAACATTACATATTTGCTCGACTCGCGAGCCGGTCAGCCAGCGTCAAGTGGTGCTGGCGGCGACCGGTCGAGTGCGCCTGGGCAGGGAGAAGACTGAACAGGCGCTGTGTCAAAAAGTCAAAAGCGTCAGATCGAACGCACGCGCAACTCTTTAGGCATCGAGAACGTGATGTTCTCTTCGCGGCCGGCGAGTTCATCGGCACCGGTAGCGCCCCAGGCCTGCAATTGCTGAATCACGCCACGCACCAGAACTTCCGGCGCGGAAGCACCGGCGGTGATGCCAATACGCTCGACGCCATCGAACCAGCTCTTTTGCATGTCTTCGGCGCCGTCGATCAGGTAGGCCGGCGTGGCCATGCGTTCAGCCAGCTCACGCAAGCGGTTGGAGTTGGAGCTGTTCGGGCTGCCGACCACCAGCACCACGTCGCATTCGTCGGCCAGTTGCTTGACCGCATCCTGACGGTTTTGCGTGGCGTAGCAGATGTCGTCCTTGCGCGGGCCGCCGATGGCCGGAAAACGTGTGCGCAGGGCGTCGATAACACGACTGGTGTCGTCCATCGACAGGGTGGTCTGGGTGACGAACGCCAATCTTTCTGGATCGTTCACCTGCAATTCGGCCACATCTTTCTCGTCCTCGACGAGGTAGATGGCGCCGCCATTGCTGGCGTCGTACTGACCCATGGTGCCTTCGACTTCCGGGTGACCGGCGTGGCCAATGAGGATGCATTCACGACCGTCGCGGCTGTATTTCGCGACTTCGATATGCACTTTGGTCACCAGCGGGCAGGTGGCGTCAAAGACTTTCAGGCCACGGCCAGCGGCTTCGGTACGCACAGCCTGGGATACGCCGTGGGCACTGAAGATCACGATGACGTCGTCCGGCACCTGATCCAGTTCTTCGACGAAGATGGCGCCACGGCTGCGCAGGTCTTCGACCACGAACTTGTTGTGCACCACTTCATGGCGCACGTAGATCGGCGGCCCGAAGACTTCAAGGGCGCGGTTGACGATTTCGATCGCCCGGTCCACACCGGCACAGAAGCCACGGGGGTTGGCGAGTTTGATTTGCATGCTGTGCCTCGTGTCTTGCGCGCGAAAAAACAATGAATTTCAAAACTGTAGGAGCGAGCCTGCTCGCGATGGCGCAGTGTCAATCAACATCAACCTTGAATGTCAGGCACTCATCGCGAGCAGGCTCACTCCTACATTTTTTACAGCGCTTTGACGTTGATGATCTCGACGTCAAAGGTCAGCGTCTTGCCAGACAGCGGGTGGTTGAAGTCGATGGTCACTTGCGCGTCGTCGAATTCTTTCACCACACCCGGCAGCTCAGTATTGGCTGCATCGTTGAAGATCACCAGCAAACCCGGCGACAGTTCCATGTCTGCAAACTGTGAACGCGGGATAACCTGTACGTTCTGCGGGTTCGGCTGGCCGAAAGCGTTTTCCGGCTCAACCGTCAGCGTGCGCTTGTCGCCAGCCTTGAAGCCGAACAGCGCGGCTTCGAAACCCGGCAGCAGGTTGCCGTCGCCGACCTTGAACGTCGCTGGGGCCTTGTCGAAGGTGCTGTCGACCGTGTCGCCGTTCTCCAGGCGCAATGCAAAGTGCAAGGTGACTTCCGTGTTCTGGCCGATGCGTTGCTCAGCCAATACCTGTTCAGTCATGAACGGTTTCTCCGGTTTTCTTACTTTTGAACATATCCAGTGCGAGCATCACCGCACCAACGGTGATGGCGCTGTCGGCGAAGTTGAACGCCGGGAAGTACCAGCGGTTTTGCCAGTGCACCAGAATGAAGTCGATCACATGGCCCAGGGCAATGCGGTCATACAAATTGCCCAGCGCACCGCCCAGCACCAGCGCCAGAGCGACGGCCAGCCAGGTTTCGTTGCGGCCCAGACGCTTGAGCCAGACCACCAGCACCGCACTGACAACAATGGCGATCAAAGCGAACAGCCAGCGCTGCCAGCCAGAGCTGTCAGCCAGGAAGCTGAACGCAGCGCCGGTGTTGTAAGCCAGGGTCCAGCTGAAGTAATCGGGAATGATCACGATCTGCTGGAACATTTCGAGCTTGTCTTCGAAGTAGAACTTGCTGGCCTGGTCGATGACCAGAACCAGCAAACTCAACCAGAGCCAGCTCAACCGTCCGAAACGGCCAACGGCATTAGGCATAGTCACGAACCTCGCCAGCGCCGCTGATGTTGTCGACGCAACGACCGCAGATTTCCGGATGCTCCGGGTTCACGCCGACGTCTTCGCGGCAGTGCCAGCAACGGGCGCATTTCGCGAAGGCAGACTTGACGATCTTCAGCTTCAGGCCGCTGACTTCGGTGGCTACGGCATCGACCGGAGCCTGCACGAAAGGCGCAACGCTTGCGGTCGAAGTGATCAGGACAAAGCGCAGTTCGTTGCTCAGTTTAGCCAGATCGGCGCTCAGCGCCTCTTCGGCGAACAGCGTCACTTCGGCTTGCAGGTTGCCACCGACGGCTTTGGCCGCGCGCTGGATTTCCATTTCTTTGTTGACCGCAACCTTCACTTCCATGATGCGATCCCAGTACTCACGACCCAGCTCGAAGCCTTCTGGCAGCTCGGTCAGACCTTCGTACCAAGTGTTGAGCATCACCGATTCGTTGCGCTCGCCCGGCAGGTATTGCCACAACTCGTCGGCGGTGAACGCAAGGATCGGTGCGATCCAGCGCACCAGCGCTTCGGAGATGTGGAACAGCGCAGTTTGCGCCGAGCGGCGCGCCTTGCTGTCGGCGCCGGTGGTGTACTGGCGATCCTTGATGATGTCGAGGTAGAAACCACCCAGCTCCTGCACGCAGAAGTTGTGGATCTTCGAGTAGACGTTCCAGAAACGGTATTCGCCGTAGTGCTCTTGCAGCTCGCGTTGCAGCAGCAGGGTGCGATCCACCGCCCAGCGATCCAGCGCGAGCATTTCTTCAGCCGGCAGCAGGTCGGTGGCCGGATTGAAACCGGTCAGGTTGGAAAGCAGGAAGCGCGCGGTGTTACGGATACGACGATAGGCGTCCGCACTGCGTTGCAGGATCTGCTCGGACACGGCCATCTCGCCGGAGTAGTCCGTCGAAGCGACCCACAGACGCATGATATCGGCGCCCAGGGTGTCGTTGACTTTCTGCGGTGCGATCACGTTGCCCAGCGATTTGGACATCTTGCGGCCGGACTCATCGACGGTGAAGCCGTGAGTCAGCAATTCGCGGTACGGCGCGTGGTTGTCAATGGCGCAACCAGTCAGCAAGGACGAATGGAACCATCCACGGTGTTGGTCGGAACCTTCCAGGTACAAGTCGGCGCGCGGGCCGGTCTCGTGGCCCATCGGGTGCGAACCGCGCAGGACGTGCCAGTGCGTGGTACCCGAGTCGAACCAGACGTCGAGGGTGTCGCTGATCTTGTCGTATTGCGGCGCTTCATCGCCCAGCAATTCGGCGGCGTCGAGCTTGAACCAGGCTTCGATGCCTTCGACTTCAACGCGCTTGGCGACTTCTTCCATCAGTTCGACGGTGCGTGGGTGCAGCTCGCCGCTTTCCTTGTTCAGGAAGAACGGGATCGGCACGCCCCAGTTGCGCTGACGGGAGATGCACCAGTCCGGACGATTGGCGATCATCGAGTGCAGGCGCGCCTGGCCCCAGGCCGGGACGAACTTGGTGTCTTCAATGGCTTTGAGCGAGCGCACACGCAGGGTGTCGCCGCTGGTTGGCTCTTTATCCATGCCGATGAACCACTGCGCGGTGGCACGGTAGATCAGCGGAGTTTTGTGACGCCAGCAGTGCATGTAGCTGTGTTCGATGACGGTGGTGTGCAGCAGCGCACCGACTTCGGTCAGTTTGTCGACGATGGCCGGGTTGGCCTTCCAGATGAACTGACCGCCGAAGAATTCCAGCGACGGCACATAAACGCCGTTGCTCTGCACCGGATTCAGGATGTCGTCGTTGACCATGCCGTACTTCTTGCAGGTCACGAAGTCGTCCACGCCGTAGGCCGGGGCGGAGTGAACCACACCGGTGCCAGCGCCCAGCTCGACGTAGTCGGCCAGATACACCGGCGACAGACGGTCGTAGAACGGGTGACGGAAGTTGATCAGTTCCAGCTCTTTACCGGTAGTGGTCGCGATGACCGAGCCTTCCAGGCTGTAACGAGCGAGGCAGGCTTCGACCAGTTCTTCAGCCAGCACCAGCAGCTTGTCGCCGACGTCGACCAGGGCGTAGTTGAATTCCGGATGAACGTTCAGCGCCTGGTTGGCCGGGATAGTCCACGGGGTGGTGGTCCAGATCACGATCGAGGCAGGCTTGCTCAGGGACGGCAGACCGAACGCGGCAGCCAGTTTGGCTTCGTCAGCGATCGGGAACGCTACGTCGATGGTCGAGGACTTCTTGTTCTCGTACTCGACTTCCGCTTCAGCCAGAGCCGAACCGCAGTCGAAGCACCAGTTCACAGGCTTCAAGCCCTTGAACACGAAACCGCCCTTGACGATTTCGGCGAGGGCGCGGATTTCACCGGCCTCGTTCTTGAAGTCCATGGTTTTGTAAGGGTTGGCGAAGTCGCCCAGCACGCCGAGGCGGATGAACTCGGTCTTCTGCCCTTCGATCTGCTCGGTAGCGTAGGCACGGCACAGTTCGCGGGTCTTGTCCGCGCCCAGGTTCTTGCCGTGGGTCACTTCAACCTTGTGCTCGATCGGCAGGCCGTGGCAGTCCCAACCCGGAATGTACGGCGCATCGAAACCCGAAAGGGTTTTCGAGCGGATGATCATGTCCTTGAGAATCTTGTTCAGAGCGTGACCGATGTGGATCGTGCCGTTGGCATACGGAGGGCCGTCGTGCAGAACGAACTTCGGACGATCCTTGCCAATCTCGCGCAACTTTCCGTACAGGCCAATACTGTCCCAGCGCTGCAGGATCTGCGGTTCGCGCTGTGGCAGGCCGGCCTTCATTGGGAAGGCGGTGTCCGGAAGGTTTAGCGTGGCTTTATAGTCGGTCATTTAAGGCTCTTCATTAGCGATGGGCGCTAGGTGCGGCTAGTGCACGGGCGGTGGCGACATCCGCATTGATCGCCGTTTTCAGCGCCTCCAGGGAGGCGAAACGCTGCTCTTCACGCAGCTTTTGGTGGAAAACCACCGTCAAACGCCGGTCATACAGATCGCCGGCAAAATCTAAAAGATGGACTTCAAGGTGGGCCTTGCCATCACCCTGCACCGTGGGCCGCACGCCAATATTGGCGACGCCGGGCCAGGTCTTGCCGTCGATATCGACATCCACCAGATACACCCCGGTAAACGGCACGCGACGACGCTTGAGTTGAATATTGGCAGTGGGCGTCCCCAGTTGCCGGGCCAGTTTCTGGCCATGCAGCACGCGACCGGCGATGCGGTACGGGCGGCCGAGCAACCGTTCGGCCAAGGCAAAATCGGCGGCGGCCAACGCGTTGCGCACCTGGGTGCTGCTGACGCGAATGCCGTCCAGCTCGACGGTTTGCGCAGCTTCCACGCTAAACCCGTGAACCTGCCCGGCCTGCAGCAGGAAATCGAAATCACCGAGGCGGTCGCAGCCGAAGCGGAAGTCGTCACCGACCTCCAGATGCTGCACGCCGAGGCCGTCTACCAGAATGGTGTCGACGAACTCACTGGCGCTGAGCTTGCTCAGACGCTGGTTGAAGGCCAGGCACAAGACCCGGTCAACACCTTCGGCCGCCAGCAGTTGCAGTTTGTCGCGCAACCGGGCCAGACGTGCCGGCGCGGTCTCGGGTGCAAAGAACTCCCGTGGCTGCGGCTCGAAAATCACCACGCAGCTGGGTACGCCCAACTCGAGCGCACGCTCACGCAGCCGGGCCAGGATAGCCTGGTGACCACGGTGAACACCGTCAAAGTTGCCAATAGTGGCGACGCAGCCCCGATGCTGGGGGCGCAAGTTGTGGAGGCCTCGAACCAGCTGCATAACGCGCTTCTTGCTCATAAAGTGGCCGATTATAACCACACCCGGCGGCAGACGACAGGCAACACCGTAACGCAAAGTGATCGAGCCGACAAAACTGCCGGCCCGTGCCCGTTTATAAGGGGTAAAACCTCAGCTCAAGGCCTTGCGATTGAAGTCGCGCAGACGGAAACCGAGCAGCAGCAGCATACCGAAATACGAAACCACGCCCGCCGCGACCAAAGCGCCCAGACGCAGGAAGCGTTCCAGCATGTGCCCCTGATCCCAGGCCGGCATGAAATGCATGCCGACCAACAACACCACCGACATCACCGCCACGGCCACAACCAGCTTGAAGCCGAACTTCGCCCAACCAGGCTGCGGCTGGTACATCTGCTGTTTGCGCAGTTGATAGAACAGCAAACCGGCGTTCAGACAGGCACCTGCACTGATGGCCAACGCCAGCCCGGCGTGGGCCAACGGGCCGATCAACACCAGGTTGAACAGTTGAGTAACCACCAGCGTGAAGATTGCGATTTTCACCGGAGTGCGGATGTTCTGTTGCGCGTAAAAGCCCGGCGCCAGCACTTTGATCACGATAATCCCGAGAAGGCCGACAGAATAGGCAATCAATGCGCGCTGAGTCATCTCGGCATCAAAGCCACTGAACTGGCCGTACTGGAACAGCGAAACGGTCAATGGCTCGGCGAGAATTCCCAGCGCCAGCGAGCACGGCAGCACCAGCACGAAGCACAGGCGCAGGCCCCAGTCGAGAATGCGCGAATACTCGTGGCGATCCTTGCTGGCGTAGGTTTTGGCCAGAGTCGGCAACAGAATCGTGCCCAGCGCGACGCCCAGTACGCCGGATGGCAACTCCATCAAGCGGTCGGCGTAGTACATCCACGACACCGAACCTGCGACCAGAAACGAGGCAAAGATGGTGTTGATGATCAGCGAAATCTGGCTCACCGAGACACCAAGGATCGCCGGCAGCATCTGCTTCATCACACGCCAGACACCGGTGTCGCGCAGATTCAGGCGCGGCAGCACCAGCATGCCGATCTTTTTCAGGTGTGGCAGTTGATAGAGCAATTGCGCCAGACCACCGACCAGCACCGCCCAGCCAAGGGCCATGACCGGTGGATCGAAGTACGGCGTGAGGAACAGCGAAAACACGATCATGCTGACGTTGAGCAATGTCGGCACAAAGGCTGGCACCGAGAAACGGTTCCAGGTATTGAGAATTGCCCCGGCCAGCGACGACAGGGAGATCAGCAATATATAAGGGAAGGTCACCCGCAACAGATCAGAGGTGAGCTGGAATTTTTCCGGTGTATCTGTGAAACCGGGGGCTGTAGCCCAGATTACCCAAGGCGCAGCGATCATGCCCAAGGCCGTTACCACGGCCAATACCAGGGTCAACAGACCCGATACGTAGGCAATAAAGGTTCGAGTCGCCTCCTCGCCCTGCTGGCTTTTGTATTCGGCCAAAATCGGCACAAATGCCTGAGAGAACGCGCCTTCGGCAAAAATTCGCCGCAGCAGATTGGGCAGTTTGAAGGCGATAAAGAAGGCGTCAGTCGCCATTCCGGCGCCGAATGTGCGAGCGATGAGCGTGTCACGAACAAATCCCAAAATACGGGAAAGCATCGTGATAGAGCTGACGGCGGCCAACGATTTGAGCAGATTCATTGAGGAAATCAGGGCCTTTCGATAAACAGCAGGCGAACAATGCGCCTACTTGTGCGATACTCCGCGCCGCAACAGCACAGAGCCAAAGCTCGCGAGTTTACAGGTCAAGCGCCGGAAATAAATATCCCGCCTCTTTATACCTACCACTTAGCGGAACGATTGAAGTGCCCTTGACAAGACATCTCTTCATCGGCATGATTCGCGGCCTATTTTGTTTGCTATTTCCTAAAAAGTCTTTCGAGGAGCTCGACGGTGGCCAACTCACCTTCCGCCAAAAAACGTGCAAAACAGGCTGAGAAGCGTCGCAGCCACAACGCCAGCCTGCGTTCCATGGTTCGTACCTACATCAAGAATGTAGTTAAGGCCATCGACGCAAAAGACGCTGAAAAAGCTCAAGCTGCATACGTTCTGGCTGTGCCAGTTATCGACCGCATGGCCGATAAAGGCATCATCCACAAGAACAAGGCTGCTCGTCATAAGAGCCGTCTGAATGGCCACGTCAAGGCACTGAAAGAAGCTGCCTAAGCGACGTAGTCATTAAAAAACCGACCTCAGGGTCGGTTTTTTATTGCCTGCGATTTGGTGAATGCAGAGCAAAAAAATGTGGGAGCTGGCTCCCACATGGATTTTCTTGCCTTATTGCTGAACCGGCACCCACGGCAGGATCGGAATCGCCGTCACCGCATTCTGCGGACTGCCCTCGATCAAGCGGTCGCTGTAGACCAGGTACACCAACGTATTGCGCTTCTTGTCGAGAAAACGCACCACCTGCATGGTCTTGAACACCAGTGACGTGCGCTCCTTGAACACCTCGTCACCATCTTTCAGCTCACCTTTGAAATTGATCGGACCGACCTGACGGCAAGCGATCGAGGCTTCGGCGCGATCCTCGGCCAGACCCAGACCACCCTTCACACCACCCGTCTTGGCGCGCGACAGATAACAGGTCACACCTTCCACCTTCGGATCATCAAAGGCCTCGACCACGATCCGGTCGTTCGGCCCGACAAACTTGAACACCGTCGACACCTGACCGATTTCCTCGGCCGAGGCCAGCAATGGCAACGCAATCAGCAGACCCAACAATCCTTTTGCTACACGCATCGAGCTTTCCTCAAACCAGAATCAGATTGTCACGGTGAACCAGTTCCGGCTCAGCCATGTAACCCAGCAAACCGACAATCGCATCCGACGACTGTCCGATAATTTTTTGTGCTTCCAGCGCACTGTAGTTGGCCAGACCACGAGCGATCTCACGACCGTCCGGCGCCACGCAAACCACCATTTCCCCGCGACGGAAACTGCCCTGCACCAGTTTGACGCCCACCGGCAGAAGGCTCTTGTTGCCCTGTGACAACGCCGACACCGCACCATCATCCAGCACTAAGGTGCCGCGGGTCTGCAGATGCCCGGCCAGCCACTGCTTGCGTGCAGCCAGCATGCCGCGCTCAGGCGACAGCAAGGTGCCGATACGCTCGCCAGCTTTAAGACGATCAAGCACCCGCTCAAGCCGCCCACCGACGATGATGGTGTGGGCACCTGAGCGCGCCGCCAGCCGCGCCGCGCGCAATTTGGTCTGCATACCGCCGCGCCCCAGCGCACCGCCAGTGCCGCCCGCCACCGCATCCAGACTCGGATCATCGGCACGCGCCTCGTAGATCATCTGCGCATCGGGATTGTTGCGCGGATCAGCGTCGAACATGCCATCGCGATCCGTCAGGATCACCAACAGATCCGCCTCGACCAGGTTGGCCACCAGCGCCGCCAGCGTATCGTTGTCACCGAAACGAATTTCATCAGTGACTACAGTGTCGTTTTCGTTGATCACCGGGATGACTTTCAGCTCGACCAGCGCACGCAAGGTACTGCGGGCGTTCAGGTAGCGCTTGCGATCGGACAGGTCGTCATGGGTCAGGAGAATCTGCGCCGTGTGTCGGCCATGCTCGGCGAAGCTCGACTCCCACGCCTGCACCAAGCCCATCTGACCGATCGCAGCGGCCGCCTGGAGCTCATGCATCGCACTGGGTCGTGCGGTCCAGCCCAAACGACTCATGCCGGCCGCCACCGCCCCAGAGGACACCAGCACCAACTCGACGCCGGCCTCATGCAAGGCCACCATCTGCTCAACCCAGACACTCATTGCCGCACGATCCAACCCTTTGCCATCAGCTGTCAGCAAAGCGCTGCCGATCTTCACGACCCAACGCTGCGCACCTGTCACCTTGCTCCGCATCATCTTCAACCTTAGCTTGAGGACAGCGCGACCCAGCGCTGCCCGTGACGTTATTCGTGGCTGTTCCTGACCAACGATCGATTTCCAGATACTAAAACGCCGCTCGATTGAGCGGCGCTTAAGTTTACTGCAACGAATCAGTCACGCACGTAAATGATTTCCGGACCGTCTTCGTCATCCACATCTTCTTCATCCCAGTCATCGTCACCGATGTCGTGGACCGACTTCACGCCGCTGCGACGCAGGGCACGCTTGTCGTCCAGCGCCTGCAATTGCGCACGCGCTTCGTCTTCGATGCGCTGATCCAGATCGGCCAGCTCTTCCTTGTAAGCCGGGTCGGCAGCAAGGCGATCGGCGCGATCTTCCATGTAACGCATGATGTCGTGGCAAAGACGCTCGGTGCCGATCTTGGCGATGGCCGAGATAACGTAAACCGGACCAGTCCACTCCAGGCGATCAACGATTTCCTTGACGCGAGCATCGTGATCTTCCTCAAGGATCTGGTCGCACTTGTTCAGCACCAGCCAGCGATCACGCTCAGCCAGGGACGGGCTGAATTTGATCAGCTCGTTGACGATCACTTCCGCCGCATCCGGAGCGCTGGAGTCATCCAGCGGCGCCATGTCGACGAGATGCAGCAGCAGACGCGTGCGCGCCAAGTGCTTGAGGAAACGAATACCCAGACCGGCACCGTCAGAAGCACCTTCGATCAAGCCCGGAATATCGGCAACGACGAAGCTCTTCCAGCGATCGACACTGACCACACCCAGGTTCGGCACCAGCGTGGTGAACGGGTAGTCGGCAACTTTCGGCTTGGCCGCCGAAACCGAACGGATAAAAGTACTTTTACCGGCGTTCGGCAAGCCCAGCAGACCGACGTCGGCCAGCACTTTCATTTCCAGCTTCAGGTCGCGCTGCTCACCCGGCTTACCCGGAGTGGTCTGACGCGGCGCACGGTTGGTACTGGATTTGAAACGGGTGTTGCCCAGACCGTGCCAGCCACCCTGCACAACCATCAACTTCTGACCAGCCTTGGTCAGGTCGCCAATGACTTCCTGGGTGGCGGAGTCGATCACCGTGGTACCGACCGGCACGCGCAGGATCAGATCCTCACCTTTTTTGCCGGTGCAGTCGGTACTGCCGCCGTTGGAGCCACGCTCGGCATCGAAGTGCCGGGTGTAACGGTAGTCCACCAGGGTATTGAGGTTTTCGTCGGCCATCATGTAGATGGAACCGCCATCACCGCCATCACCACCGTTCGGCCCACCGTTTTCGATGAATTTTTCCCGACGGAAACTCATGGCACCATTGCCGCCGTCACCAGCCTTTACGCGAATCGATACTTCATCAACAAACTTCATAACCAACGCCTCTCGCCATACGGACGAGCCGAAAAACAATCAAGACATAAGACTCTTGCAAAAATGAGCGCAGCGACCCCAATACACGACCTGCATCGCACGCCGACAGCCCATACAAACAGTTTTGCAAGAGACTCACCCCACAAACGAAAAAGCCCCGTCGCAAGACAGGGCTCTTCCAGCGATTGCGCAATTAAGCTGCGACAACGCTCACGTAACGGCGGTTGAACGCGCCTTTTACTTCAAACTTGATCACGCCTTCGATTTTCGCGAAGAGGGTGTGATCTTTACCCATGCCAACACCGTAACCGGCGTGGAATTGGGTGCCGCGCTGACGCACGATGATGTTGCCCGGAATGATTTTCTGGCCGCCATACATCTTGACGCCAAGGCGTTTGGCTTCTGAGTCGCGACCGTTACGGGTACTACCACCAGCTTTTTTGTGTGCCATGAGTTCAATTCTCCTAGTGAGGAATTAGGCTGAAATTAAGCCTGAATACCGGTGATTTTGATCTCGGTGTACCACTGGCGGTGGCCCATACGCTTCATGTGGTGCTTACGACGACGGAACTTGATGATGCGGACTTTATCGTGACGACCTTGGGAGATCACTTCAGCCACAACAGTAGCGCCAGCAACAACTGGAGCGCCGATATTCACGTCGTCGCCATTAGCAACCAACAGAACGCGATCAAAGGTAACGGATTCGCCGGTAGCGATTTCCAGTTTTTCGATCTTCAGGTATTCACCTGGGGCGACCTTGTATTGCTTGCCGCCAGTAACGATTACTGCATAAGACATGGTATTTCTCCGATAATCCTGCTCACCCAGCTCTTTATAAGAAGAGGTATTGGCTGGCATGGCTGCATGAGGCTGGAAGGCCTGCTTGCAATTGCGTAAGGCAGGTGCTGCCCAGGAAGTTCAGGGTGCGCGATTGTACGCAAGGCGCGGCAGGCTTGCAAGTAGCCGTCCATCGCGCCTTGACAGGTCTGGACGGGGGTCCTAGCATGCCGCGCAACCCTTCTGGAGCGACTCTCGCTGATGCAACCCCAAGCTTTCTACCGCGCGGTGGCGGACGATTTTAGCGCCGTCGACGGCATCATCAAGAAGCAGCTGACTTCCCGAGTGCCGCTGGTATCGAAAATCGGCGACTACATCACGTCGGCCGGCGGCAAACGTCTGCGTCCTTTATTAGTGTTGCTGTGTGGCAAGGCCTTGGGTCGCGAAGGCGACGACATGCGCCTGCTGGCGGCGACCATCGAATTCCTGCACACCGCCACCCTGCTGCATGACGACGTCGTCGACATGTCCGGCATGCGTCGTGGCCGTTCAACCGCCAACGCCATGTGGGGCAACGCCCCGAGCGTGCTGGTTGGCGATTTCCTGTACTCGCGCTCGTTCGAAATGATGGTCGAACTGGGCTCGATGCCGGTGATGAAGATTCTGTCCCAGGCCACGCGCATCATCGCCGAAGGCGAAGTATTGCAACTGTCCAAGGTGCGCGACGCCAGCACCACCGAAGAAACCTACATGGAAGTCATCCGCGGCAAGACCGCGATGCTCTTTGAAGCTTCGACCCACAGCGCCGCCGCGTTGGCCGGTGCCACCGCCGAGCAGAGCGAAGCCCTGCGCACCTTCGGTGATCACCTGGGCGTGGCGTTCCAACTGGTCGACGACCTGCTCGACTACAAGGGCGACGCCGAAACCCTGGGCAAGAACGTCGGTGACGATCTGGCCGAAGGCAAACCGACTCTGCCGCTGATCTTCACCATGCGCGAAGGCACGCCTGAGCAGGCTGCACTGGTGCGCCAGGCGATCCAGAAGGGCGGGATCGAAGATCTGGAAAGCATCCGCGTCGCCGTGGAAGCGTCCGGTTCGCTGGAGTACACCGCGCAACTGGCCCGTGATTACGTGGCCCGTGCGATCAAGTGCCTCGATGCGCTGCCGGCCAGCGAGTACCGCGATGCACTGGTTGAACTGAGTGAGTTTGCGGTCGCGCGCACGCATTGATTCTGCCGCATCACCAAAAGCCGCAGCCTTCCCCGAAGCCTGCGGCTTTTTGTTGCCTGCCCTCTCACGGCAAAAACCTTATACAATGTGCGACTTTTAGCGAACCACATCCTCAAGGAGCCTTAGTGAGCACGCTGCCACCCTGCCCGAAATGCAATTCCGAATACACCTATGAAGACGGTGCCCAACTGATCTGCCCGGAGTGCGCCCACGAGTGGTCTGCCAATGGCGAAGCCGAAGTGGCCTCTGACGATGCAGTGAAGAAGGATTCGGTCGGTAACGTCCTGCAGGACGGCGACACCATCACCGTGATCAAGGACCTGAAGGTCAAGGGCACGTCGCTGGTGGTCAAGGTCGGCACCAAGGTCAAGAACATCCGCTTGTGCGATGGCGACCACGATATCGACTGCAAGATCGACGGCATCGGCCCGATGAAACTCAAATCCGAGTTCGTCAGAAAAGTCTGAGCCTGCTGTCATCCATCCCGCGCCAGCCGTGGGATGGAGCTCCACCCTCCTCGCTTTCCCCCAGAAAAACCACGCAATAGCTAAACGCCAGCCGTTTTGACCTTACGCAATCTTTACCCGTAAAAACTCGCAACATGCCAATAGGCGCTTGCTATTTGACGAATAAGAATTATTCTCATTGAAACCCTTTCAAGGAGATTAGAACCATGACTTATTTGATCGACGCCTGGCTGGATCGCCCACACCCTTATCTGAGAATCCTGCATCGGGAAACCGGGGAAGTCTGCGCAGTGCTGGAAGAAGAGGCCCTGCATGAGCTGCAGGATCAAGGGGATCTGGACGTCAGCAGCCTGAATTCCAGCGAGCCGCTGGTGCTCAAGGAGCTCGTGCGCAATCTGTTTCTGTTCTGCTATGCCCGGGCCTTGCGCCCGACCAATGAGCTGCATCACAAGATCGAAATATGAGCAGTACCACAAAAAATTGTGGGAGCCAGATTACTGGCGATGGCATCAACGCGGTCCTGAAAGAAAACCCCGTCGCACCATCGCCAGCAGGCTGGCTCCCACATTAGCCCATCACAAGGACAGGCTAGGTCTTACAGAACGTCGAGCAGTTCGACGTCGAACACCAGAACGCTGTGCGGCGGGATGCTGCCAACGCCTTGAGCGCCGTAAGCCAGTTCGCTCGGCACGTACAGACGCCACTTGCTGCCGGCATTCATCAGTTGCAGAGCTTCGGTCCAGCCGGCAATCACGCCGCCAACCGGGAATTCTGCAGGCTGGCCGCGCTCGTAGGAGCTGTCGAACACAGTGCCGTCGATCAGGGTGCCGTGGTAGTGAGTACGCACTTGATCTTCACGGGTAGGCTTGGCGCCTTCGCCCTGAGTCAGCACTTCGAATTGCAGGCCGGACGCCAGAGTGGTGATGCCGTCACGCTTGGCGTTCTCAGCCAGGAATGCCAGGCCTTCGCCCGCAGCGGCTTCAGCTTTGGCAGCGGCTTCGGCTTGCATGATCTCGCGGATCACTTTGAAGCTGGCGGACATTTCTTCCTGACCCACACGGCTTGGCTTGCCGGCGAAGGCGTCGGTCAGACCGGCCAGGATGGCGTCCAGGCTGACACCCGGTGGCGGGTTGTCGCGCAGCTGGTCACCCAGCTGACGGCCGATGCCGTAGCTGACGCGGGTTTCATCGGTGGACAGATTTACTTCGGACATGACACTGCTCCGCTGTGCGGACGACCTCAAGACTTGCCGTGCGAACACAGCGCGTCCCGGCGCGCCCGGAACCAAAAAGGGCGAGCAGACTAGCACAGATGCCCCGTCGGTTGGGGCACGGGGTCTACAGGGCGGAGCGCCAGGCAATCGGCAATTTCAGGCTCTCTTCAATGCTGGCACTTAGTCCACACATTTCATCATGCACCGAGGTGTGGACGAGGTTGAACGGCAGCACCGGAAAGTTATGCAGCAAATCTCGTGCATGCTCCACCGAACGCAGCGTCAGCATGTTGCCCTTGAGATTGCTCAACGGATACGCCGCCCCATGCATCCGCGCTTCCAGCAGATAAATCCCGCCTTCCATGGAGATCAGATTCAGCTCATCTACTTTTTTGGCGATAGCAAACGCATTCAACTCTTGCAGGTTCATGAACACACCTCACGCAGTGGCGAGCCAAGACCTCTACAGGGATATGCCCGCACGCCCCAAAGCACAAGCCACAAACGACACCGCCCGTCTGTTTCGCAACAGACGGGCGGTGTTTTTGTGTTGCGAGGGGGGGATCGCTACGCGATCCAGCGGGAGCAAGCTCCCTCGCCACAATGATCAGTGCTTGGTGAGCTTGTCGAGGTAACCCATGGCAAACGCCGAGATCACAAAGGTCATGTGGATGATCACGTACCACATCAGGTGCTCGGGATCGACGTTCTTGGCGTCCATGAAGATCCGCAGCAGGTGGATCGAGGAGATCGCCACGATCGAGGCCGCCACTTTCATCTTCAGCGACGAAGAGTCCATGGTTCCGAGCCAGCTGAGTTTTTCCTTGCCTTCGTCGATGTTCAGTTCGGAAACGAAGTTCTCGTAGCCGGAAATCATCACCATCACCAGCAGGCCACCCACCAGCGCCATGTCGATCAGCGACAGCAGCACCAGAATCAGCTCCGACTCGGCCATCGAGAACACGTTGGGCAGGATGTGGAAAACTTCCTGGAAAAATTTCAGCGCCAACGCCAGCAGCCCGAGTGACAACCCGATGTAGATCGGCGCCAGCAGCCAACGCGAGGCGTACATTGCATTTTCGATAAAGCGTTCCATTGAATCTCACACAAGGGGGGTTGTAATGGGTGGCGAGTATACCAGCCACCTGTGACAGCCAGAAACCGCCCGGAAATCCGCCACCTGCGTGTGTGTGACAAGGTTTTTCTGCTAGTGTCCAAATCATTGACAGCCCAGCGACAGTGGACAGGACGAGTGGAAATGGATCTGCGATTGCCGATAACGACTGCCGGAATTTGCTTCGCCATGCTACTCGGCGGTTGCTCACCCGGCGACGACAAGCAGGCTGCCAGCCTTGAAGAAAAGACCACAAAGTTCGAACAGTCACTGGATGCCATCACCGATCCGAAGCTCAAGGACGCCATCACCGAGCTTGGCGGTTCGCTGCTGCTGCTTGAGCGCGCAAAACAGAAACTCGACAGCAATCCGGCAAAAACCGAATACGGCGAAGACGCCCTCGGCGTGCTAAAGCATTACCCGACCCCGCAGAGCCTTGTCGATACCTTCATCAATGGCCTGTTCGTACTGCACAAGGACGCCAGTTCCGATTACCTCACGGATCTGCAACCGGTCTTCCCCTTCAACCTGAACATTCCCGGCGGCTTCCTGTTTCCCCATAGTGTGGAATGGCAGTCGGTAACGCTGAGCAACAAGCGCGTCATTGCTTATCAACCCGAGTGGTCGGAAACCGATCCCGGCATTCAGTTGAGCCCGTCCAGCTCCAACGTCACCAACCCCGATGACCTGACGGTGACCTACCCATTCATAGACGGCCTGAATGTGGACAAGAAAACCCAGCCGCAACCAGTGAGCCTGCAAGGCCAGGTCGAAGTCATTGCGCCGCGACGTTTGTACAGTTTCGACCTGACGCAAAAGGACGTTGGCCAGATCCGCACCAACGACAACCTCAGCGTCAAACTGCTCAAGCTTGAAAAGAACTACGCGCAAGTAGAGTTCAGCAACAGCCTGCCATTGGCACCGGAAGTCGCAGACGCCCAGCTCAATCCACTGATCGTTCAAGCACGCGATATCAGCGGGCAATATTTGATGCGTGCCGGCTCGATCAACGAAAGTCCGGAGCAGGTTGCCTTCTACGAAAAACAACTGGCTCAGTTGCAACAGCAGAAAAGCTGGAGCGACACCCTGGAAAAACAGCTCAGTAACGATCAGCAAGCTTTTGAGCAACAACACCCCAAGCGCTACAACAAGGTTTACTTCAACGGCCCGATCGAAACCCTGGAAGTCAGCGTGCTCGACTTCTCATCGGCCACCGTGACCCGCAAAAACCTGGATCTGCCTATTCGTGCGTTCAATCAGCACACCACGGAAAAAGCCATTCAACCGCTGGATCTGCCCGTGGTGGTGTATGACGATCTGGCGGTGAACTGGCTCAAAGGCGCAAGCCTGACCGAAGACCAATTGAAGGCCGGCATCCGTATTCATCAATCGGTGGAAGACCCCAGTGCGGCGCGTATCGAGTTTTCCCATCGACGTACCTTCAACGACGAATTGCTCGGTGACGACTTCAGCCCCGGCGTCAGCCCGGTGACGTTCTTCACCGAAAAGCGCAGCGGCAAACTTGATGAGCCAATCGAACTGCCGCCCGAGGCTTATCAGGTCGACCCGTTGCGGGCGACGATTACCTATGATCTGAATCTGTTCCCGGAAACCCCGGCGATTGCCGTCGGTTCGATGCCGTTGTTTCTCGCCACGGTCGACAAAAAATCCTACGACGCCAAGTCTTTACCCAAAGGCCTGGAGATCAAAAACAACACCCTGGCGGTGGATCTGAAACTGTTTCCTGCGAACGAATGGCGGTTCTTCGTCAAGGACGACAGCGGCAACTATCTGAAGCAGATCCTCTCGGTCAGCCATGATGCGAGCGCAGAAGGCCCAGCGTTGTTCGGCGTGCACTACTTCTACGGCCGACCAACCCACGTCGAAACCTTCCAGCGAACCGACCTCGCCACCGTGCAATACGGCTTTGAGGTCAAACTCGACAAGTCGCAGGCACCCGCCCCTGCGCCTTAACTGTTGAGGCTACGTCCTCGCCCGCCGTTGATCTGCCGAAGCTGGGCTTGCAGGTGCAGGCTCCAGATTTGCGGATCGTCGGCCAATTCGTAGCCGTGCAGGGTCAGACTTTCGACGATGGTATCGAGGATCGACTCGGCAGCGACCGGGCCGTGAAACGGGCCTTGGGCTTTGATGGCAGAGGGTTGTTCGCCGGCCATGCCGGCAGCGAAGAGCAGCGTCCACATGCCAGTATCGCCGGCCAACGGCTTGATGGCGCACTCGATACGGGTCACGAGACCCAGGCATTGACGGGTGAGGCAGAGGTTGCGCGACATGGCGGCGACCCTCGGTGAAGCCGGTATTCAGCCCTCACGGGAGGACTGGCTCGATCCAGTGATACTGTCGATATCCTTGAGCTGAGAATAGAAGAAAAGTTCGCCGCGCAAGCTTTATGGAACCAGAAGGCGCCGAATGGTCATTGTGTGAATATTGGCGCCAGAGTGATGGCACTTTTCCCGAAGATCGACACAAAACAAATGTAGGAGTGAGCCTGCTCGCGATCATGGTGTGTCAGTTGATGGAAATGTCGACTGATACACCGTGATCGCGAGCAGGCTCGCTCCTACAGTTTTAACCGTGTAATGGCTTACGCCGGTTTGGCTTCTGCCAATGCCTCCTGCGCCAGTTCCTTCTCGGCCTCTTTCAGATCTTCTTCACTGATCATCTCGGCAATCACGCGCAGACGCTCAACCACCCGCGCGTTGACGCTGCCTTCAGGGAATTGACCGTCAGCATCCGGTTCACCGGCCGGCTCGCCGACCAGCAGGCTCAACGCCTCGTCGGCCTGACGCACTGCGTAAACGTGGAACTGCCCGGCGCGCACCGCCGCCAGCACTTTCTCGTCGAGCATCAACGTGGCGACGTTGGCCTGCGGAATGATCGCACCCTGCTCGCCGGTCAGCCCGCGCGCTTCGCAGAGGCGGAAGAAGCCTTCGATTTTCTCGTTGACCCCGCCAACTGCCTGCACCTCGCCGAACTGGTTGATCGAGCCGGTGATCGCAAAGCACTGCTTGAGCGGGGTTTTCGACAGCGCCGAAATCAGCGTGCACGCCTCGCCCAGCGATGCACTGTCGCCATCGACGTAACCGTAGGATTGCTCCAGCGCGATACTCGCGGAAATTGCCAACGGAAATTCCTGAGCGTAACGGCTGCCCAGATACCCGGTGAGGATCATCACGCCTTTGGAGTGGATCGGCTGGCCGAGGTTGACCTCACGCTCGATGTCGACGATACCGCTGCCGCCCGGGTACACCGTGGCGGAAATCCGCGCCGGCACACCGAACGCCGAGTCACCGACTTCCAGCACGGTCAGCCCGTTGCATTTGCCGACCGCCGCGCCGTCGGTGTCGATCAGGATGATCCCGGCGAGCATGTCGTCGAGAATCCGCGCCGACACGCGACCTGTACGAGTGGCCTTGGCTTTCAGGGCACGTTCGATGTGGCCGGCATCGGTCATCTCATCGCCGGCCAGGTGACGAATGAAATCCGCTTCGCTGACCAACTGGAACAGATCGCCAATGCGCGCCGACAAGCGCCCCTGATGCTCGGCCAGACGTGCGCTGTAAGTGGCCAGACGCGCGACCGCATCGGCGGTCAGCGGCGCCATGCCTTCTTCCGACGTACGGGTTTTCAGCAACTGGGCGAATTGCTCAAGGCTCTCGTCGACCATCGGAATGTCTTCGTCGAAGTCGACCAGGACGCGGAACATCTCCTGGAAGTCCGGATCGAGGTCTTGCAGCGTGTAGTAGAGCGACCGCGCACCGATGATGATGACTTTGACCTGCAACGGAATGTGCTGCGGATTGAGGGTCACGGTGGCGAAACGACCCATCTCGCCCAGCGGTGATTCCATTTTCAGCTTGCGCGATTGCAGGGCGCGTTTAAGCGCATCCCACACGAACGGCTCGCTGAGCATTTTTTCCGCTTCAAGGATCAAGAAACCACCGTTGGCGCGGTGCAGCGCACCCGGGCGCAACTGGCGATAGGTGGTGTAGAGCGCGCCCTGATCGGTGGTGTACTCGATACGGCCAAACAGGTTTTCGTAAGTCGGGTGCGGCTCGAACACCACCGGCGCACCGCCGCTGGCCGGATGACCAACCACCAGACTCGGCGCGTATTGCTCTTCCAGCAACTTGCGCGCGACGGCGTCGGTCTTGCTGTCGTCGACCAGTTGCTCGACCACGGTTTTCAGCAGGTACACCTGCATCGCTTGCAGATAACCGCAGACAGCGGCGTTTTCCGCGTACTTCTCAGACAGCGGCGACAGCAGTGGCTGCAAGGCCAGGGTGATCGTTTCTTCGTTGAGCGAACGCAGTTGGTTGTTCGACTCACGCTTCCACTGCGGCAGGCTGGCGAGTTCTTCGTTCAGACGCTCTTCAAGGCCGGAAATATCTTCATGAAAGCGCTCGCGATCGGCCTCCGGCAACTGCGAGAACTCAGCTTCATCCAGCGCCTTGCCGTCGAGCATCGGCGTGAAGGCGATGTTGCTGCTGTCGCGGTACAGGGCGACGTCTTTTTCCAGGGCCAGACGCTCGATGATGTCGAGGGCCTTGTCGTAGCGCTGGTTGAAGGCGCGGTCGATGGCGCTTTTCTTTTGCTGGTAGGACGGGTGTTCGAACACCGCCGGGAAGGTCGCCAGCAGGTTGTCGATCAAGCCGTTGATATCACCGATGAACGCGCCGGCCGTGCCCGATGGCAGCTCCAGCACGCGGGGCTCGCGCGGTTCATCGAAATTGTTGACGTAAACCCAGTCCGCCGGGGTCTGCAGGCGTTTGCCTTCGGCTTTCAGGTAGCGTTTGACGAACGAGAAGCGACCGGTGCCGGGCTCGCCCATGACGAATACGTTGTAACCGGGGCGTGGCATGGCCACGCCGAACTGCAAGGCTTCGACCGCACGTTCCTGGCCGAGCACACCGCGAAAGGGCTCCAGATCATTGGTGGTAGTGAAGCTGAACTGTTCAGCGGAAAACGGACGGGTCAGCGCTTCGGGCGCTATACGCAGGCTGGCAGCAACAGGATCAGGCATCGGGCTTCCTTAACAATCAGGCGGGGCAGATAGCGGCATTCTGGCGCTGCCCGTGCCCCACTGGCAAGGCGCGCCATGTGACAAAGCATAGACAACCGGCTGCCCATGTCCCGCCACCCATGAAATCGGGGTTATCGCCAAATCTTTTGTAAAAACTCACGGAACCCCGGGAACGTGCCTAAACTCCAAACTGCGCGGCTGGAACTAATACTGGCCCACTGGCACCGTCAGGTGTCAGAACCCTGTCCATTGGTATGCACATAAAGAGATAAAAGCTATGAAACGGATTCTTCTCGGTACTCTCTTCACCGCTGTATCCATCAACGCAATGGCGCAAGCTCCAGGCGGCCCGGATTGCGGTTGGGGCAACATGCTGTTCGAAGGTCAGCGTGGCACCCCTGCTCACTTCCTGGCATCCACCACCAACGGCACTTCCGGTAACGCCACGTTTGGTATGACTTCCGGCACCAACGGTTGCTCGACCAACGCGTCGCTGACCTACGGCGGCAAATCCTGGTTTGCCATGAATGGCATGATGAACGAGCTGTCCGAAGACATGGCAAAAGGTAACGGCGAAGCGCTGACTACCTATGCCGTGGTACTGGGCGTGGCGCCGGAAGACCGTGCGCACTTCGCTGCTGTCACTCACGAGCACTTCCAGCAGATCTTCAGCAAGGCTGACGTGACCGCTGAAGACGTGCATACCAACACCCTATCCGTTCTGAAGTCAGACCCACGTCTGGCCAAGTACGCAACTCAGGCTTAAGCTCGACTCCGCCCGCTTCTTTCGGGAAGCGGGTTTTATTTTTTTGGCCCGTCCCTCTTTGGGTTTTTGTTTTTTTCCTGTTTAAGTTGCCGACTATGCTCAAACGCCTTGCCTGGCTGGCGCTCTGTGTCTGCGCCCCGCTGTCCGCCGCGCCAAACATCGACCCTCAACGTTTGCAGCAACTGGCCAACGACCGCTTCTGGATCTCCCTCGGTCATTACGAAACCGCCAAGCTCGGTGGCTGGCGCAGCTATGTCAGCGACAAGAAGTTCTTTCTGGCGCCCGACGGCAACGAACATCCCGACCATGAACTTGCCGCCACCGTTCAGGCACTGTATGCCCCGGCCAGCCTCGGCGAGCAACACGCACAATGCGTTTACCCGGCGCGCACGCGCTGGCTGAAAACGCAGCTCAACCTGACCGACCTGCCGGCACCTGCGTGCGCCGAGTACAAAAAATGGTTCAAGGATGTCTCGCCGCACAGCGCGGTGATGATCTTCCCGGCGGCTTATCTCAACAGCCCATCGTCGATGTTCGGCCACACGCTGCTGCGCATCGATCAGGCTGACGTGCAGGCAGACAAGACGTCGCTGCTCAGTTACGCGATCAACTTCGGTGCTTACATCGAAGGTTCGGACAACAGCATCCTTTACGCCTGGAAAGGTTTGATGGGTGGCTATCCCGGCCTGTTCGCACTGGTGCCGTATCAGGAAAAACTCTCCGAATACCGCAGTCTGGAAAACCGCGATCTGTGGGAATACCGACTCAATCTGACGCAAGAAGAAACCGCGCGCATGGTTGAACATGTGTGGGAGTTGAAGCAGATCCAGTTCGACTACTTCTTCTTCGATGAAAACTGCTCCTACCGCTTGCTCGAACTGCTGCAAGTGGCGCGGCCGAGCCTGCGCCTGACCGAACAATTCCCGCTGACCGCGATTCCTACCGACACGGTCAAAGCGGTGAAAGAAGCCGGGCTGGTCGAAAGCATCGAATACCGCCCCTCCCGCGAGCGTGAACTGCTCAGTCGCGCCGAACCGTTAAGCGATGAAGAACAGCAGTGGGTGCTGAAAGTCAGCGCTGACCAGCAAGTTTTGCAAGACCCGACCTTCAAGGCCCTGCCCCGCGCCCGCCAAGCCTTGATCATCGACGCGGCGTATCGTCTGGAACGCTACCGCGCCAACGGCCAGGAGCGCGACCCACAACGTGCGCAGCGCAGTTTTGAACTGCTGCGGGCAATCAACAAAAATCCGGCGCCGGAGCTGGAAATCCCGCAACCGGGCTTGCCCGAAGATGGCCACGAATCAAGGACCTGGCAGGCCGGTCTCGGTACTCGAGGCGACCGCGCATTTGGCGAGTACGGCTTGCGCATGGCCTATCACGATCTCAACGACAACGCCGAAAGCTTCCCGCTGGGTGCGCAGATTGAAATCCTGCAGATGAAACTGCGCCAGTACGAAGGCAACCAGTGGCAATTCCAGCAACTGGATCTGGCAACCATTCGCTCGCTAACCCCTCGCAATGAGCTATTGCAGCCGCTGTCGTGGCAAGTCACAGGCGGTCTTGAGCGGGTGCTGGGCAAACACGATGACGAGACGCTGGTCAGCCACGTCAATGGCGGTGGTGGCGGTACGTGGGCGCTGGGCGACGATGTGCTGGGCTTTGCTCTCGGCACGGTGCGGGTGGAACACAACAATGACTTCGCCGAGTTTGTTTCCCCGGCGGGCGGTTTCAATACCGGCGTGCTGTGGAAAAACCCGCTGGGCAATCTCAGCCTGGAAGCCAAGGGCGATTACTTCTTCAATGGCGAAGTGCGCCGCAGCCTGAGTCTGAATCAGCAGTGGGAGTTGTCGCGCAACCTCGGTTTGCGCTTGAGTGCGCAGCGTGAGTTCAGTCATCTGGCCACGCCGGAGACTGAAGTGATGCTAGAAGTGAAGTGGTATCACTACTGAAAAGATCGCAGCCTGCGGCAGCTCCTACAGGGGAAATGCATTCCAACTGTAGCTGCCGCAGGCTGCGATCTTTTGATCTTTCTTTCACACCCCATCAACGAATCCCCTTCTAGACTTTCCCCATAAGCCGAGAACCGGCGCGGGAGAGTGCGATGTGGCGGTGTGCGGGTTTGCTGGGCGTTTTGCTGGTGCTGAGCGGTTGCCAGACCACTCACGAAGATTTGATTGCCAAAGGTTATCCACCGGCCTTCGCCGACGGTTTCGATGACGGTTGTGTCAGCGGCCGCCAGGCGGCCGGTTCGATCAGCGGTGAATTCCGCAAGAACGTGCCGCGCTACCTCAAGGACAAGCAGTACGCCGAAGGCTGGACCGATGGCTTCCGCCAGTGTCAGGCAATGCTGGAAAACAAGGGTCGCGAAGAATATCGCAACGAACATTGGGACGAACGCGAACGCGCCTGGCAGCAACAGAAAGACCAGGACGCCGGGCGGGCTTATCGCTCGCAGTAGGTCGCTTCCAGACATCCAGTGAAACCAAATGCCGGCGACCATGGCCCAAACTCTATGAAGAGGAGGACACCATGAGTCGCGCTTTCGTCAACGAAGACAATGCCGCTGCGCAAGCCGATCAACCGGTCGAACGGCAGGTCAGCACACAGCCCAATTACGTCACCCCGCAAGGGCTGGCGCAGTTGCAGGCGAAAGTCGCCGAGCTGCAAGCCCTGCACGCCGAGCAATCGGCCAAGGGCGAACAGGCTGACAAACAGCGCCTGGCCGATCTTGAACGGGATCTGCGCTACTTCAACCAACGCCTGGGCAGCGCGCAGGTCGCCGTCGCCGCGACCTCCACCGACAAGGTGCAGATCGGCAGTTGGGTCACCTACGCCGACGAACACAGCACCGAACGCCGGGTGCAACTGGTGGGCGAAGATCAGGCCGACGCCGCCAAAGGCCTGATCAATTGGGGATCACCTTTGGGCCGCGCACTGCTCGGTGCCCGTCTCAACGACGAGGTGCTGTGGCAGCGCCCCGCCGGCGATCAAGTGATTGAAGTGATCCGCGTCGAACCGAGTTAAACCACACCCTGCGCCAGCATCGCATCGGCGACTTTGACGAAGCCTGCGATGTTCGCGCCTTTGACGTAGTTGATCCGCCCGTTCTCTTCGCCGTAATGCACGCAAGCGTGGTGGATCGACTGCATGATCGCGTGCAACTTGCTGTCCACCTCGCCCGCCGTCCACAGCAGACGCATGGCGTTCTGCGACATTTCCAGACCACTCACCGCCACGCCGCCGGCATTGGAGGCCTTGCCCGGCGCGAACAGAATGCCGGCCTCGATAAAGATATCCACAGCCTCCAGCGTGGTCGGCATGTTCGCGCCTTCGGCCACGCAAACACAGCCATTGCGCAGCAGCGTGCGGGCGGCATCGGCGTCGAGTTCGTTCTGGGTGGCGCAGGGCAGCGCGATGTCGCACGGCAGCGACCATGGGTGCTGACCAACACGGAACTCCAGGCCAAATGCCGCCGCCATTTCGCTGATGCGCCCGCGTTTGACGTTTTTCAGTTCCAGCAGCGCCGACCACTGTTCTTCGCTCAACCCCGCCTCGCAATACAGCGTGCCTTCGGAGTCGGACAGGGAAATCACTTTACCGCCCAGATCCATCACCTTGCGCGCCGCGTATTGCGCGACGTTGCCGGAACCGGAGATCGCCACGCGCTTGCCTTCGACGGTCTGCTCGCGACGCTTGAGCATTTCTTCGGCGAAGTACACACAGCCAAAACCGGTAGCTTCCGGGCGGATCAAACTGCCGCCGTAAGTCATGCCCTTGCCGGTCAGCACGCTGGTGAACTGGTTGCTCAGGCGTTTGTATTGGCCGAACAGAAAACCGATCTCCCGCGCGCCAACGCCGATGTCACCGGCCGGCACGTCGACGTCCGAGCCGATATGGCGGTACAACTCGCTCATGAACGCCTGGCAGAACCGCATGACTTCGGCATCACTCTTGCCCTTCGGATCGAAGTCCGAGCCGCCCTTGCCGCCGCCCATGGGCAGCGACGTGAGCGAGTTTTTGAAGGTCTGTTCGAAGGCGAGGAATTTCAGCACGCCCAGATTCACCGACGGATGAAAACGCAGGCCGCCCTTGTACGGGCCGATGGCGCTGTTCATCTGGACTCGGAAACCGCGATTGACCTGAACCTTGCCCTGATCGTCGACCCACGACACGCGAAACACTACCGCCCGTTCCGGCTCGCAGATGCGCTCCAGGATTCCCGAGGTCAGGTAACGCGGATTGGCTTCGAGAAACGGCCAGAGACTGCGCAGGACTTCTTCGACAGCCTGGTGGAATTCGGGTTGATCCGGGTCGCGTTTTTTCAGGCGTGCGAGGAAGGATTCGACGGATTCGGTCATGGGAAAAGTCTCGGCAAATTTATTGTCGTTGGAGGAGATTGGGCCGGACTGTAACAAACGATTTGCATACAGGAACAGTTCAAAATGTCGCAGATATGAAATTAAATGGTGCACAGGATATAAATCAGAAGTCCTTTAAGGGCTTTTTTGCACCTGAATGGGGAGGCGAAATCCAAGTGATGCACCAACAGTAACACCGCCTTCGCGAGCAGGCTCGCTCCCACATTTGAAATGCATTTCCCTGTGGGAGCGAGCCTGCTCGCGAATGCCGCGACTCGGTCTCACTGGAAAAAAAAGGCAAAAAAAACGGAGCCCTAAGGCTCCGCTCTTTGTGCAACCAACCCGATATCAGGCCAGTTTCTTGTGACGTACCCGGTGTGGCTGGGCAGCCGCTTCGCCGAGGCGCTTTTTGCGGTCGGCTTCGTACTCGGTGTAGTTGCCTTCGAAGAAGATCGCTTGCGAGTCGTCTTCGTACGCCAGGATGTGGGTCGCGACGCGGTCAAGGAACCACCGATCGTGAGAGATCACAATGGCGGCGCCCGGGAAGTCCAGCAGGGCTTCTTCCAGGGAACGCAGGGTTTCAACGTCGAGGTCGTTGGACGGTTCGTCGAGCAGCAGGACGTTGCCGCCCTCCTTCAGGGTCAGCGCAAGGTGCAGACGACCGCGCTCACCACCGGACAGGTCCTTGACGAACTTCTGCTGATCGCCGCCCTTGAAGTTGAAGCGACCGACGTAGGTGCGCGACGGGATCTCGTAGTTACCGATGCGGATCTGGTCGGAACCGTCGGAAATCTGCTGGAACACAGTCTTGCTGCCGTCGAGGTCTTCGCGGCTCTGATCCACGCAGGCCAGTTGCACGGTTTCGCCGACTTCGATGCTGCCCGAGTCCGGCGTTTCCTTGCCCATCAGCATGCGGAACAGGGTCGACTTACCGGCACCGTTACCGCCGATGACGCCAACGATGGCGCCTTTCGGCATCGAGAACGACAGGTTGTCGATCAGCACGCGATCGCCGTAGCCCTTGGTGACGTTCTTGAACTCGATGACCTTGTCGCCCAGGCGCGGACCGGCCGGGATGTAGATCTCGTTGGTTTCCGAACGCTTCTGGAATTCCTGCGATTGCATTTCTTCGAAGCGTTGCAGACGAGCCTTGGATTTCGACTGGCGGGCCTTGGCGCCTTTGCGCACCCACTCCAGTTCTTCTTTCATGGCTTTTTCGTGGGCCGACTGCTGCTTGGATTCGGCAGCCAGACGATCGGACTTGGCTTCAAGCCAACCCGAATAGTTGCCCTCGTAAGGAATGCCCGCACCGCGGTCGAGTTCCAGAATCCAGCCAGCAACGTTGTCCAGGAAGTAACGGTCGTGCGTGATCGCAACCACAGTGCCCGGGAAGTCGTGGAGGAAGTGTTCCAGCCACGCCACCGAGTCGGCGTCCAAGTGGTTGGTTGGTTCGTCGAGCAGCAGCATGTCCGGAGCGGACAGCAGCAGACGGCACAGGGCCACACGACGCTTTTCACCACCGGAGAGGAATTCGACCTTGGCGTCCCATGCCGGCAGACGCAGCGCATCGGCAGCGACTTCCAGTTGACGATCCAGATTGTGGCCGTCGCTGGCTTGCAGGATCGCTTCGAGCTTGGCCTGTTCAGCTGCCAGTTTGTCGAAATCGGCGTCTTCTTCAGCGTAAGCCGCGTAGACCTCGTCCAGGCGCGCCTGGGCGTTCTTGATCACGCTGACCGCTTCCTCGACCACTTCACGCACGGTCTTGGTCGGATCAAGTTGCGGTTCTTGCGGCAGATAACCGATGTTCAGGTCCGGCATCGGACGGGCTTCGCCTTCGAACTCGGTGTCGACGCCGGCCATGATTTTCAGCAGCGTGGACTTACCCGAACCGTTAAGGCCGAGTACGCCGATCTTGGCGCCGGGGAAGAACGACAGCGAAATGTTTTTCAGGATTTCCCGCTTCGGCGGAACAACTTTGCCCAGCCGATGCATGGTGAAGACGTATTGAGCCATGGAGAACCTTGGGTCAGTGACAGATGAATGATTGGAGCGCAGGCGATGCCCGGCCAGACCGTGCGCGTCGTTCACTTGATGGTGATCAATGCGTGCGCGCTGAAAAAGTCTGATTCTAGGAGCTGGAACGCTCCCGCGTAACCGGCAAAGCTACCTGATTGACGGAAGGCAGTCCAGCCGCGAGGGGCTGGCACTTCGCCACGACTCAAGGCATGCTAGCCGCCCTTTGGGCGTCCGGCTTATAGTGCACGTCGCGCCAGTCCAGCCAGATCGCAGGATTACAGCTTGTCCAATGTCACTCCGCCAGCTTCTGTGAGCAGCACCCAACCGGCGCCCGGCTCGCCCCTGCGCGGGACATTAAAGGGTGCGCTGGCGACACTCGTGCTTTTGCTGCTGGCGCTGCTGTTCTGGCAACTGCTCGATCAACTGCGCGAAACCCAGAAAAACCAGCGCCAGTACACCATCGATTACACCGCCGACCTCGCCTCGCAGGTCAGCCTGAACATGGCGCTGAATGCGCAAATCGCCCTCAATCTGCTACCGATCGTCGAACAACCGCAATCGGCCGACGAACAGCAGCAGTTGCTGCGCAAGCTCCAGCAATCGCTGCCTGACCTGCGCAGCCTCGCGTTGCTCAGCCCTTCCGGGCGAATCATCAGCGACAGCGCCGCCGACAGCTCCGACGCCAGCTACCTCACCGAACTGGTACGCCGCAGCCGCGCCCAGGCGCACTATTTCAGTAACGCCGACGATGGCTCGGTGGTGCATCTGTTGTTGCATCAGGCCAGCGGCAGTACCCGCGCCTACTGGGCTTTGCGTCTGACGCCGACGTTCTTCGACTCGCTGACCAAGCAGAGTGAAACCGGCCTGCGTCCGCTGTGGCTGGTGGAAAACCGTATCAACCATCAGATCATCAGCCGCGACGAAGCCCTGTCATCCGCCAAGCCTGGCGTGCTGAGCCCGGACGATCTGGCCAACACCGTGCTCACCGTGCCGCTGAGCAGCAGTGATTGGCAATTGCGTGGCCTGTTCGACCGCCAGCGCGTGCTGGAAGAGTTGCTGCCGGCGTTCATCGGCAAATGCCTGCTGGGCCTGGCGTTCTCGATGCTACCGGTGATCGCGCTACTGAACATGCGCCGGCGTCAGCGCCAATTACATGAAGGCCGCCGCCGCTATCAGGACATTTTCGACGGTACCGGGGTTGCCCTGTGCGTGCTCGATCTGTCCGGGCTCAAGCAGATTTTCGACAAGGCGCAGATCCAGACCAGCGACCAGCTCAAGGCCTGGCTGGACCAGCCGCAACAGCGCCAGCAATTGCTGCAGGAACTGCGCGTCACCGAGGTCAATCAGGTCGCGCTGCAATTGCTCAATGTCAATTCCTGCGAACACGCCTGGCAGTTGTTGATCGACGGTCATCCACATCGTCACTGCGCGATCGGCCATCAAGTACTCGACGCGGTGCTCCAGCAACAAAAGCAGCTGGAACTGGAAATCAAACTCCCGGACATCAACGGTCGCGATCAACACCTGTGGATGGTGCTGCGCCTGCCGACCGAGCGGCACGACTATAAAGCGGTGATCCTGAGTATCAACGACATCACCAGCCGCAAGCTGATCGAGCTGTCGCTGCTGGAGCGCGAGGGCTTCTGGTCGGACGTGGTGCGCACCGTGCCGGATCATCTGTACGTGCAGGATGTGATCAGCCAGCGGATGATTTTCAGCAACCACCATCTCGGCCAGACCCTCGGTTACAACCGCACCGAACTGCATCAGATGGGCGAGTACTTCTGGGAAATTCTCCTGCACCCGGAAGACGCCGACTATTACCATCGCTCACGGCAGATGCAGCGCCACGCCGGTTACAGCCAACTGTTGCAGTGCCAGTTGCGCTTCCGCCATCGCGACGGCGAATGGCGGCGCTTCGACATTCGTGAACAGGCACTGGCCCGGGACAAGCACGATCAGGTCACGCGGATCATCGGCGTGGCCAAGGACATAACCGAGCAGATCGAAGCCAGCGAATCCCTGCGCGACAGCGAGCAGCGCTACCGGATGCTCGCCGAAAGCATCAGCGACGTGATCTTCTCCACCGACAGCAAGCTCTCGCTGAACTACGTCAGCCCGTCGGTGCAAGCGGTGCTGGGCTACGACGCCGAATGGATTTTCCAGAACGGCTGGCAATCGACCATCGCCAACCCGCAGCAACTGAGCGGCATCTACACCCTGATGGATCGCGTCAGCAAAGCCCTGGATAAACCCGAACAGTTAGCCATTTTGCGCAATCAGGTGCAGACCCAACTGTTCCTGTTCGACTGCCTGCGCGCCGATGGCCGCAAGATCCCGATCGAACTGCGTCTGGTGCTGGTGTGGGACGAACACGGCGCGTTCGAAGGCGTGCTCGGCGTTGGCCGCGACATCAGTCAGCAGCGCCGCGCCGAGAAAGATTTGCGCATGGCCGCCACGGTATTCGAACACTCAACGTCGGCTATCCTGATCACCGACCCGGCCGGTTACATCGTCCAGGCCAACGAGGCGTTCAGTCGGGTCAGCGGTTACGCGGTGGCGGAAGTGCTCGACCAATTGCCCAACATGCTCACCGTCGACGAGCAACAGGATGCGCACCTGCGTTACGTGCTCAAGCAACTGCATCAGCACAGTACGTGGGAAGGCGAAGTCTGGCTCAAGCGCCGCAATGGCGAGCACTACCCGGCGTGGGTCGGCATCACCGCTGTGCTCGACGATGAAGGCGATCTGGCCAGTTACGTGTGCTTCTTCAGCGACATCAGCGAGCGCAAGGCCAGCGAACAGCGCATCCACCGCCTCGCCTATTACGACGCCCTGACCCATCTGCCCAACCGCACACTGTTCCAGGATCGCCTGCACACTGCGCTGCAAGCAGCCGAGCGACAGAAGTCGTGGGTGGTGCTGATGTTTCTCGACCTCGACCGCTTCAAACCGATCAACGACTCCCTCGGCCACGCTGCCGGCGACCGCATGTTGAAAGACATGGCCACGCGCCTGCTGGCCTGCGTCGACGATGACGACACCGTGGCGCGGATGGGTGGCGATGAGTTCACTCTCCTGCTGCAACACCGCTCAAGTCGGGAGCTGGCGCTGAACCGCGCGATTCATGTGGCCGAGCAGATTCTCGGCAGTCTGGTACGACCGTTCGTGCTTGAGGGTCGCGAGTTCTTCGTCACCGCGAGTATCGGCATCGCTCTGAGTCCGCAGGACGGCAACGAACTCAGCCAGTTGATGAAGAACGCCGACACCGCGATGTACCACGCAAAAGAGCGCGGCAAGAACAACTTCCAGTTCTACCAGGCCGACATGAACGCCAGTGCGCTGGAGCGTCTGGAGCTGGAAAGCGACCTGCGCCATGCCTTGGAGCAGAACGAATTCGTCCTGTATTACCAACCCCAATTCAGCGGCGACGGCAAGCGTCTGACCGGCGCCGAAGCCCTGCTGCGCTGGCGTCATCCGCGTCGTGGGCTGGTGCCGCCGGGGGATTTCATTCCGGTGCTGGAAGAACTCGGACTGGTGGTGGACGTCGGCGACTGGGTGATCAGCGAGGCCTGCCGTCAGCTCAAGACCTGGCACCAGAGCCGCGTGCGCGTGCCAAAGGTGTCGGTGAACATCTCGGCGCGGCAGTTCTCCGATGGCCAACTCGGCACGCGGATCGCCACCATCCTGCGCGAAACCGGCCTGCCGCCGGCATGCCTGGAGCTGGAACTGACCGAAAGTATCCTGATGCGCGAGGTCAGCGAGGCCATGCAGATTCTCGCCGGTTTGAAAAATCTCGGTCTGAGCATCGCGGTCGACGACTTCGGCACCGGTTATTCATCGCTGAACTACCTCAAGCAATTCCCGATCGACGTGTTGAAGATCGACCGCACTTTCGTCGACGGTTTGCCGTCCGGCGAACAGGACGCGCAGATCGCCCGGGCGATCATCGCCATGGCCCACAGCTTGAATCTGGCGGTGATCGCCGAGGGTGTGGAAACCCATGAGCAGCTCGACTTCCTGCGTGAGCATGGTTGCGATGAGGTTCAGGGGTATCTGTTTGGAAGGCCGATGCCGGCGGGTCGGTTTGAGGCGCAGTTCAGCAATGACGCCCTCTTCATGTTCGACTGAACATCTGCGGTGCGGCCTTCGCGAGCAGGCTCGCTCCCACAGGAATTGATGTCGATCAAAAATCGCAGGCCTGCCTCGATTACTGTGGGAGCGAGCCTGCTCGCGAAGAGGCCTTCAAAAGCACCGCACATCGGTCATGAAAACCACTTGTCTGCGACATGATGTCGTTTCATATGCCATCCAAAACCCATTGGGTTAGAATGCCCCCCTTTTCTGCCCCCGATCCTTGAGGACCGCCATGTTCAGCCGTGATTTGACTATTGCCAAGTACGACGCCGATCTTTTTGCCGCCATGGAGCAAGAAGCTCAGCGCCAGGAAGAACACATCGAGCTGATCGCTTCGGAGAACTACACCAGCCCAGCGGTGATGGAGGCTCAAGGCTCGGTACTGACCAACAAGTACGCCGAAGGTTATCCGGGCAAGCGCTACTACGGTGGTTGCGAGTTCGTCGACGTTGTTGAGCAACTGGCCATCGACCGCGCCAAAGAACTGTTCGGCGCCGATTACGCCAACGTTCAGCCGCACGCCGGTTCGCAAGCCAACGCTGCTGTCTACCTGGCCCTGCTGTCGGCCGGTGACACCATTCTGGGCATGAGCCTGGCCCACGGCGGTCACTTGACCCACGGCGCCAGCGTTTCCTCCTCCGGCAAGCTTTACAACGCTATCCAGTACGGCATCGACGCCAACGGCCTGATCGACTACGACGAAGTCGAGCGTCTGGCGGTTGAGCACAAGCCAAAAATGATCGTGGCCGGTTTCTCTGCCTACTCGCAGATTCTGGATTTCCCACGCTTCCGCGCTATCGCTGACAAGGTTGGCGCCTACCTGTTCGTCGACATGGCTCACGTGGCCGGTCTGGTCGCCGCTGGCGTCTACCCGAACCCGGTGCCATTCGCTGACGTCGTGACCACCACCACGCACAAGACCCTGCGCGGTCCACGTGGCGGCCTGATCCTGGCTCGCGCCAACGCCGACATCGAGAAGAAGCTGAACTCCGCGGTATTCCCGGGTGCCCAGGGTGGCCCGCTGGAGCACGTGATCGCCGCTAAAGCGATCTGCTTCAAGGAAGCGCTGCAGCCTGAGTTCAAGACTTACCAGCAGCAAGTGGTGAAAAACGCCAAGGCCATGGCCGGTGTGTTCATCGAGCGTGGTTTCGACGTGGTGTCCGGCGGTACTGAAAACCACCTGTTCCTGCTGTCGCTGATCAAGCAGGAAATCTCCGGTAAAGACGCAGACGCCGCTCTGGGCAAAGCGTTCATCACCGTGAACAAGAACTCCGTGCCTAACGATCCACGCTCCCCGTTCGTCACTTCCGGCCTGCGCTTCGGTACTCCGGCTGTGACCACTCGTGGCTTCAAAGAGGCTGAGTGCAAAGAGCTGGCCGGCTGGATCTGCGACATCCTGGCTGACCTGAACAATGAAGCGGTGATCGACGCCGTTCGTGAGAAAGTCAAAGCCATCTGCAAGAAACTGCCGGTGTACGGCGCTTAATCGCGACGATAAATCCGCAGCATGAAAAACCGGCCAAGTGATGGGCCGGTTTTTTTATGTCCGCATTTTTTCAAACGCCTGAACCGCTCAAGAATGGGACTCACCGCACAACTGGTCAGACCGGTCATGCCAATTCGTCATTTTTCACTTGCGATCCTTAAAAAACAGCGCCTAGACTGCACCTGCACTGGACATACCGGTAAGACCACAATAATTAAGTCCTGAATCTGATGCGCCACGCGCACGGCAGCCAGGACACCGACCAGGATTCCTCCCATGCTCAGATGGTGCTCGCGTTCAATCTTCCTCCAAGTGGTTCTCGGACTGGTGCTTGGCATCGTCTGCGGACTGACCCTTCCTGAATACTCGGCCCAGCTCAAACCGCTCGGTGACGGCTTCATCAAACTGATCAAGATGCTCATCGGTCTGATCGTATTCTGCGTGGTGGTCAGCGGCATCAGTGGCGCGGGCGATCTGAAGAAGGTCGGGCGCATCGGCCTCAAATCCGTTATCTACTTTGAAGTGTTGACCACCATTGCCTTGGTGATCGGTCTGGTGTTCGCGTTCAGCACCGGCATCGGCAGCGGCGCCAATATCCATCTGGAGCAACTGTCCGCCGCCGACATGGGCGACCTCGCCGAACGCAGCCAGCACATGCACACCACCACGCAGTTCCTGATGGACCTGATCCCGACGTCGGTGATCGGCGCGTTTGCCGACAACAACATCCTGCAAGTACTGCTGTTCTCGGTGCTGTTCGGCAGCGCATTGAATCTGGTCGGCGAAGCCGCTTCCGGGATCTCGCGCCTGATCAACGAACTGAGCCATGTGATCTTCCGCATCATGGGCATGATCGTGCGTCTGGCGCCGATCGGTGTGTTCGGCGCCATCGCGTTCACCACCAGCAAATATGGCCTCGACTCGCTGCAACACCTGGGCAGTCTGGTTGGCCTGTTCTACCTGACCTGCGTCGCCTTCGTCAGCGTGATTCTCGGTGTGGTGATGCGCGCCTCCGGCCTGCGCATGTGGCCGCTGCTCAAATACCTGCGTGAAGAACTGCTGATCGTCATGGGCACCGCGTCGTCTGACGCCGTGCTGCCACAGATCATGCGCAAACTTGAACACTTGGGGATCGGCAGCTCGACGGTCGGGCTGGTGATTCCCACCGGCTACTCGTTCAACCTCGACGGTTTCTCGATCTATCTGACCCTGGCCATCGTGTTCATCGCCAACGCCACCGGCACGCCGCTGGCCATGACTGATTTGCTGACGATTCTGCTGGTGTCGTTGATCACCTCCAAAGGCGCCCATGGCATTCCCGGTTCGGCACTGGTGATTCTGGCGGCGACATTGACGGCGATCCCGGCCATTCCGGTGGTCGGTCTGGTGTTGGTGCTGGCGGTGGACTGGTTCATGGGCATCGGCCGCGCACTGACTAACCTGATCGGCAACTGCGTCGCCACCGTGGCCATCGCTCGTTGGGAGAAGGACATCGATGTGCAACGGGCGAACAAGGTGCTCAACGGCGAGCAGGGCTATACCTTTCAGCCGAGAAAAACCGTCGCTCAAGCGGCGGCCAAAGAATTCTGATTGATCGCCGTGCCTGCTGACCCGCAGGCACGGCTCATGGAGCAAGACACGTGATTACCACCTCAACCGTCGTCAACTCAGTCGTAGAAAAACTCCGGGCCGCACTGGCCCGTGGTCAGTGGCGCTCCGGCGACATGCTGCCGGGCCAGCGCGAACTGGCCGAACAACTGGGCATCAGCCGCCCGAGCCTGCGCGAAGCGGTGATCGTCCTGGAAACCCTCGGCCTCGTGCGCTCGATGCCGGGCAAAGGCGTAGTCGTACTCGACGCACAGCTCAGCGACAGCCAAAGCCACGACAGTGCAGTGGCCAGCGCCAGTCTCGAAGACGTGCTGCAACTGCGCTACACCCTTGAGCCGTTCATCGTCGGCCTCGTTGCCCAGTCGATCAGCAGCAAGGAGGTCGGCCAGTTGCGCCTGACTCTGATGGACATGCGCGAAGCCCTCGAGGCGGGTGACAGCGAAGCCGGGGTCAGCGCCTACATCGCGTTTCACGAAGAGCTGTTCACCCTGACGTCGAATCCGATCTTCCAGAGCGTGGTGCAACAGACCAGCAATGCCCTCAAGCAAAGCGCCGAGGTGCTGCGCAATTCCCCTGAGCATCTGGCCGAAAGGTTGGAGGAAAACGAAGCCGTGGTTCGTGCGATCCGCAGCAAAAACAGCGCCCAGGCCAGCGCCGAAATGCGCCGGCACATCCTGCGCGAAGGCCAGCGGATGGGCATCGAGCTGAACATTCCGGACGACAATTTGAACAACTGAATTTCTTCCCACTGGAGACCGGCCATGAACAGTCTTGCCTCACCACAGCGCACTCGCCACATGTCGGCCGCCCTGCCCTTCTCCCGCATTGATGACCTGTATCCACGGCTGTTCGATGCGATTCTGGAACAACGTATCGACCCGGCCAGCCGCTTCACCGAAGAGAGCCTCAAGCAGATGTTCGGCGTCAGCCGCGCGGACGTGCGTCGGGTGCTGACGCAGTTGTCCCATGAACAAGTGGTCGTGCTGCGCGCCAATCATCGGCCGCGTGTTGCGACGCCCGATATGGAGCAGACCCGGCAGACCTTGCATGCACGGCGCCTGACCGAAAACACACTGGTGCGCCTGGCTTGTCAGCGACCACAGGCTGATGGCGTGAAACGCCTGCGCGCCTTGATCGAGCGCGAGCGTCAGGCCGTAGAGCAGGATCGGCGCGGCGCGGCGATTCGATTGTCGGGGGAGTTTCATCTGCAATTGGCGCAGATGGCGGGGAATGCACCGTTGGCGCATTTTCTTGGCAGCCTTGTGCCGATTACGTCACTGGCGATTGCGCGGGGTGATGGAACGACGCGCAGTTGTTGCGCGTGGCAGGAGCATTTGGAGATTGTCGAGGCGGTGGAATGTGGGGATGCAGCTAAAGCGGCGATGTTGATGAATCAACATCTGGATCATTTGGAAGGCACCCTGTTGTATTCCGTCAATGCGCACTGCGCTGCCGGATAGATCGCCATCGCGGGCAAGCCCGCGATGGCGTCATCCCTAACACCGAAGATCCATCAGGCTGCCGAAACCTTGGCAAACCCCGCCCGAATCTTCTCTTCCGGCAAGTCATCAGCAATAAACACAATCACACTTTCGCGCGCCTCACCTTCGGCCCATTCGGTGTCCCAGTCGAAACCATAGAGTTTCAGCACACCCTGAAACACCAATCGCCGATCTTCCCCGGCAATGTTCAGCACCCCTTTGTAACGCAGCAATTGTTTGCCGTGTTCTTCCAGCAACTCATTCATGAACTCGCTGAGCTGATCGATATCCAGCGGCTGCTCGGTGCGCAGCACGAGGCTGGAAATGCGATCGATCGACGGCGCCTGGCTGACCGGACGCAGACTCAGCCCACCGCCGAGATCGGCGTTGAGGTTGAAGCCGCGCACGTCGAGCAATTCGGCCAGATCGATGTTGCCGTGCTCGACCACACGGATCGGCGCACGACGGTTGATCCGCGTCAGGCGCTCACTCAATGCGGTGAACGCTGCTTCATCCACCAGATCAGTTTTGCTGACCAGCAAGCGGTCGGCGAAACCGATCTGTGCCTGGGCGATGGTCTGAGTCAGGTGTACATCGGCATGAGCCGCGTCAACCAAGGTGATGATGCCGTCGAGCAAATAACGCTCGCGCAATTCCTCATCGATGAAAAAGGTCTGCGCCACGGGTGCCGGATCGGCCAGACCGGTGCACTCGATCACCAGTCGGTCGAAGGCGATTTCGCCGCTGTCCAGCCGCTCAAGCAACAAGTACAGGGCTTTGGTCAGATCGGTGTGGATGGTGCAGCAGACACAGCCGTTGGCCAGGGTCATGACTTGCACTGGTTCGTCGCCAAGCAACTGAGTGTCGATGCCGGCGTCGCTGAATTCGTTTTCGATCACGGCGATTTTCAGGCCGTGCTCGGCTTTCAACAGGTGCCGCAACAAAGTGGTCTTGCCGGCGCCGAGGAAACCGCTGAGTACAGTGACAGGTATGGGAGAAGACAAAACCCGATCTCCTTAAAAGGAACACAAAAACAAATGTGGGAGCGAGTCTGCTCGCGAAAGCGGTGTGTCAGCCAATGGATTCATCAACTGACACTCCGTATTCGCGAGCAGGCTCGCTCCCACAGGGGATAGCTTCGACCTCAGGCTCTAATCAACAGCACTTCGGCCCACCCTTGCCACCGTAACGGGCTTCCTGACGTTCGCGAAAGAACATCTCGTAGCTCATCACCGGTTTGTCCGGGTGCTTGGTTTGCATATGCTCGACGTAGGTGTCGTAGTCGGGCATGCCGACCATCAGGCGCGCGGCCTGACCGAGGTATTTACCGAGGCGACTCAGGTCATTGAACATGGTGCAATCCTCTGGTTACGCATCCGGCAGGGCCTGGAATGGCGATTCTTTATCCGTACGCTCTTTTTTACCCCAGGCGGCGATGCCGACCTTGAGCGCGTAGAACAGGATACTGAACACCACAAACAGGAACAGCACTGTCAGCGTTGCGTTGGTGTAGGCGTTAAAGATCACGTGCTGCATTTGCTCCACGCTTTTGGCCGGCGCGAGCACCTGACCATTGGCGAGTGCATCGCTGTACTTCTTGGCCAGCGACAGGAAGCCGATCGCCGGGTTGGCGTCGAACAGCTTGATGAAGCCTGCTGTGGTGGTGCAAATCAGCAGCCAGGTAGCCGGAAGCAAAGTGACCCAGATGTAGCGCTGGCGCTTCATTTTGATCAGCACAACGGTACCAAGCATCAACGCGATACCGGCCAGCATCTGGTTAGAGATACCGAACAGCGGCCACAGGGTGTTGATGCCGCCCAGTGGATCGATCACGCCCTGGTACAGCAACCAGCCCCACATCGCCACACAACCGGCGGTGGCGATCAGGTTGGCGGTCCACGACTCGGTACGTTTCAGCGCCGGCACGAAAGAGCCGAGCAGATCCTGCAGCATGAAACGCCCGGCACGGGTGCCGGCGTCTACAGCGGTGAGGATGAACAGTGCTTCGAACAGAATTGCGAAGTGGTACCAGAACGCCATGGTGTTTTCACCCGGCAGGACACTGTGCAGGATCTGCGCGATACCGACCGCCAGGGTCGGCGCACCGCCGGCACGGGCCAGGATCGTGGTTTCGCCAATGTCATTCGCCACGGCTTGCAGCGCCTCAGGCGTAATGGCGAAGCCCCAACTGGTGACCACTTGCGCAACAGACACCACATCACTGCCGACGACGGCTGCCGGGCTGTTCATGGCGAAGTACACGCCAGGCTCGATCACCGAAGCAGCAACCATGGCCATGATCGCTACAAACGATTCCATCAGCATGCCGCCGTAACCGATGTAACGGGCGTTGGTTTCGTTATCCAGCAACTTCGGCGTGGTGCCCGACGAGATCAGCGCGTGGAAACCGGAGACCGCACCGCAAGCGATGGTGATGAACAGGAACGGGAACAGACCGCCCTTCCACACCGGGCCAGTGCCGTCGACGAACTGGGTCAGCGCGGGCATTTTCAGCTCAGGCATGGTCACCAGAATGCCGATCGCCAAAGCGACGATGGTACCGATCTTGAGGAAAGTGGAGAGGTAGTCACGCGGCGCCAGAATCAACCAGACCGGTAGCGAAGCGGCCACAAAACCGTAACCGACCAGCATCCAGGTAATCTGCACACCCGTGAAGGTGAACGCCTTGGCCCACACCGGATCGGCGGCGATCTGCCCACCGAGCCAGATCGAACCCAGCAGCAGCAACACGCCGACCACCGAGATCTCACCAATGCGACCCGGACGGATGTAGCGCATGTAAATGCCCATGAACATCGCGATCGGGATGGTCGCCATCACCGTGAAAATGCCCCATGGACTCTCGGCCAGGGCTTTCACGACGATCAGAGCCAGCACCGCGAGGATGATGATCATGATCAGGAAGCAGCCAAACAGCGCGATGGTGCCGGGAATGCGGCCCATTTCTTCACGCACCATGTCGCCCAGGGAGCGGCCGTTACGACGGGTCGACATGAACAGAACCATGAAGTCCTGCACCGCACCCGCCAGCACCACACCAGCGATCAGCCACAGCGTGCCGGGCAAATACCCCATCTGCGCCGCCAGTACCGGACCGACCAGAGGCCCCGCGCCAGCGATGGCCGCGAAGTGGTGACCGAAGAGAATGTGTTTGTTGGTCGGCACATAGTCCAGACCGTCATTGTTGAGCACGGCGGGGGTGGCCCGACGCGGATCGAGTTGCATCACATGGTTAGCGATGAACAGGCTGTAGTAACGGTACGCAACCAGATAAATGGCCACGGCAGCGACCACAATCCACAAGGCGTTGATCGCCTCGCCTCGGCGCAATGCCACTACGCCCAGGGCGCACGCTCCTACGATTGCCAGCACTAGCCAGGGTAAGTGGCGTAGCAGGCTATTATTATTTTTCATTTTATTATTCCAGCCAGGGTGGACAAGAAAGACAGCCACCCCGAGTTTAGCGCTTACGGCGACAAAGGCCATACCCCGACATTGGTCTAGACGCCTTAACGATTGGCTGCGACCGACTGGTCGGGTCTATAGTCAGCAAACCTTCGTGAGGATTGCGCCATGAGCCAGCACCCAGCTGAGCGTCGCCGCTTCAAACGTATCGCGTTCGATGCCAAGACTGAATTGAGTCAGGGCGAGTACATCTGGCCGGTCAAATTGATTGATCTGTCGCTCAAGGGTCTGTTGATCGAAAAACCCGAGCCGTGGTTAGGTGATCGGGAGCGGCATTTTCTGGTCGATATTCATCTCAACGATGAGGTCGGCATCAAGATGGATGTGCAATTGACCCACGACGACCATGGCCAACTCGGCTTCGTCTGCAAGCACATCAGCCTGGAGTCCATCGAACGCCTGCGGCGCTTGATTGAGTTCAACCTGGGTGACCCGCAGGAGCTGGAGCGAGAATTGGGCGCTCTGATCGAACTCTGATTAAAACCGGCTCCCTGTAGGAGCTGCCGAAGGCTGCGATCTTTTGATCCTGATCTTTTAAAAGCAAGATCAAAAGATCGCAGCCTTCGGCAGCTCCTACAGGGGATCGTGGTTATTCGAAAAGCGCGTCGAGAGCTTGTTCGAGACGCGTCACGGCGATGATCTGCAACCCCGGCGGCGACTCTTTCGGCGCGTTGCCCTTGGGCACGATCGCGCGCTTGAAGCCATGCTTGGCTGCTTCCTTCAAACGTTCCTGGCCACTCGGCACCGGACGCACTTCGCCGGACAAACCGACTTCGCCAAACACCAACAGATCGTGGGGCAACGGCCGATTACGCAAGCTCGACATCACGGCCGCCATCAACGCCAGATCGGATGCGGTTTCCAGCACCTTCACCCCGCCGACCACGTTAAGGAACACGTCCTGATCGTGGGTCGGAATGCCGCCGTGTCGATGCAAAACCGCCAGCAACATCGCCAATCGGTTCTGATCCAGGCCCAACGTCACCCGGCGCGGGTTGGCCAGATGACTGTCATCGACCAGCGCCTGCACTTCCACCAGCATCGGCCGAGTGCCCTCCCACGTCGCCATCACCACACTGCCGGGGACTTCTTCCTGAGCACGGGTGAGAAAAATCGCCGATGGGTTGGAGACTTCTTTAAGTCCCTTGTCGGTCATGCCGAACACACCGAGTTCGTTGACCGCACCAAAACGGTTTTTCACCGCCCGCAGCAAACGCAAACGGCCATCGGATTCACCTTCGAAATACAGCACGGTGTCGACCATGTGTTCCAGCACGCGCGGGCCGGCAAGCGCGCCTTCCTTGGTGACGTGGCCGACGAGGAAAATCGCAGTGCCGCTTTGCTTGGCGTATCGCACCAGCAGCGCCGCACTTTCGCGCACCTGAGAGACACCGCCGGGCGCCGATTGCAGTTGTTCGGTGAAGATCGTCTGGATCGAGTCGATCACCATCACCTTGGGTTTTTCCTGACGGGCAGTGGCGATGATGGTTTCGATACAGGTTTCGGTCATCACCCGCAGTTGATCCTGCGGCAAGCCGAGGCGCCGGGCGCGCATGGCTACTTGCTGCTGGGATTCTTCGCCGGTGACGTACAGCGCTGGCATGCTCTTGGCGAGGTTGCAAAGGGTCTGCAACAGAATCGTTGACTTGCCGATCCCTGGATCACCACCAATCAGCACTACCGAGCCATCGACCAGCCCGCCACCGAGCACGCGGTCCAGTTCGCCGGAGGCAGTAGAAAACCGTGGAATCTCTTCGATGCTGACTTCGGCCAGCGTCTTGATCTGCGCCTGTTGCCCGGCCCAACCGGTGCGACCGGTGGGCGCCGTCGCGCCGCCGCTCTCGATCATGGTTTCGGTCAAGGTGTTCCAGGCACCGCACTCGCCACATTGGCCGGCCCACTTGGGAAAGGTTGCGCCGCACTCGGTGCAGCCGTACATGCGCTTGGCCTTGGCCATCAGAACCCCCGACAAAAACCGCGATGATAACGCACGCGCTGCCGATCAGCGCGGCGCGGCGGTACGGAATTCCCCGCTGGCCAGACGTGCGGCGCTGTTACCCAGCGGATCTTCGGCATTCAGATCGGCGCCTTTGGCTTTCAGCGCGTCGAGCAATTCCTGACGCTTGAACAAGCCGGCGTACATGGCGGCCGTCTGACCGGCACCGTTACGTTGGTCGGGACTGCAATCGGTGGCCATCAAGCGCCGGGCAATCTGCAACTCGCCCTTGAAAATCGCGCCCATCAGCGCCGTGTTGCCGCGTTGATCCTGAGCACAGGCATCCGCCCCGGCGGCGAGTAGCCTTTCAACCGCGGGTGCCTGGCCGTGATACGCCGCCAGAATCAGCGCGGTGTAGCCCTTGTCATCGCGGGTGTCGAGCGAATATCCGGACTCGATAAAGGTATCGAGCATCGGCACATCACCGCGCCGGGCCGCGTCGAAATAGTAGTCCTGCAGTTGCGCCCTGATGGCTTCAGGGTCCTGCTCGGGCGAAGCCGCCCACGCAGAGAACGACAGGCAGCTGCAAAACAATAAAAGACAGATACGCATCAGCAGTCTCCTTTGGCGAAACGGGGCCTGATTCAGACCCCGTTTTGCATCAGCGTTGGATCAGTCGACCAGTTTGGCCGCCAGTGCCTTGACCCGGCTCAGGTCACCCTTGGCCACTTCAGTCACGCCGGTGCCGTACTCCGGATCGGCTTTATAAAGGAAGGACAGGATGATGTGCTTGCTCTCTTCATCCGTGGTGGCCAGCGAGCCGCCGAAGCTGTCGATCAGGTCGCGGCGTTCCTTTTTGCTGAACGAGCGATACAGATCGCCGGCCTGCTTGAAGTTCTGCTCACGCTGGATCTTCGCCTGCTGCGTGCTGCCCGACAGCGCCATCTGGCTGTAACGCGCCGCTGGCGTTTCTTCACGCGGTTGCAAACGGCTCGGCTGATAGTTCACACCGGACTGGCTGGCACCGAAGTTCATCGCGCCATCCTGATTGCCGTTGTTCACCGCGACTTTCGGCGCGTTGATCGGCAATTGCAGGGCATTGGCGCCAAGACGATACATTTGCGTGTCGGCATAAGAGAACACGCGACCTTGCAACAATCGATCTTCGGAAGGTTCGATACCCGGAACAACATTGGCCGGTGCCATTGCAACTTGTTCGGTTTCCTGGAATACGTTTGCCGGATTACGGTTTAGAACCATTTGTCCAACTTTACGTTCTGGAATACCCGGCCAGATCTTGGTTGCATCCAGCGGATCGAAATCAAACTTGGACAAATCTTGTGGTTTCAGAACCTGAATGTACAAGTCCCATTTCGGGAAGTTGCCTTTGTTTATATTAGTCACCAAGTCATTGGTCATATGACTGTAATCCTGACCCTGAACTTTTGTGACTTGTTTAGGGGTGAGATTATTGATGCCCTGCAAGCTCTTCCAGTGAAACTTTACGTAGTGCACTTCGCCTTTGGCATTGACCAACTTATAGGCATGCACTCCGTTGCCGTCCATTTCGCGATAACTGGCTGGTGTTCCCGAGTTGGAATACAGCTCGGTCAGCGTACGCGTGGCTTCCGGTACATGGGAGAAGAAGTCGAATCGGCGCGAGTCATCATCAAGATTGGTGCGCGGGTCGGGTTTGAACGCATGCACCATGTCCGGAAATTTGATCGCGTCACGGATGAAGAAGGTCGGGAAGTTGTTGCCCACCAGATCCCAGTTGCCGTCGGCGGTATAGAACTTGGTGGCGAAACCACGCGGGTCACGCAGGGTTTCCGGGGAGTGGTTACCGTGAACCACGGCAGAGAACCGCACGAATACCGGCGTGCTCTGGCCGGCGGCAAATACCTTGGCCTTGCTCAAGTCGCTGAGGTCGTTGGTCACGGTGAAAGTGCCGTGGGCGCCGGTGCCACGGGCGTGAACCACACGCTCGGGAATGCGCTCGCGGTCAAAGCGCTGCAGCTTCTGGATCAACTGCACATCCTGCAGCAACACCGGGCCGTTGGCGCCGGCGGTCTGCGAGTTCTGATTGTCGCCCACCGCCGCACCGTTATCCCGGGTCAGGGGCGCGGCATGCACGGAAAAGGTCAACAGGCTGGCGGTGATTACGCCAAGTGTGCGGCGATGGGGAAAAGCCCCCAGTCCAAGAGTGGCATTCATATCAGGTTCCTCTGGTTTTTTTGGGCGCATCCAGGTGCGCCAACCCAAGGCTAGAGGCCTGTGCCGCTGAACATAAATAGAAAGAACGTAACGCCATGATTGAAAAAATTGGCTTCCCGATCAGTGAGTTACGGCGTATTTCGCGCGCGATTAGTGGCACTTTGCAAACTAATCGTGGATTAATGTGTCGATTAAAACGGGCATTGTAAGAAGGTGTTTCGCGCAGGACGCGTTTTGCTGATTTACACTGCGTACACCAAACTCATCTGTAACAAGGAAATAACCTATGGGCGTGATAAGTGAGTTCAAGGCCTTCGCGGTCAAAGGCAATGTGGTCGACATGGCCGTCGGTATCATCATCGGTGCCGCCTTCGGCAAAATCGTTTCATCGTTTGTCGGTGACGTGATCATGCCGCCGATCGGCCTGCTGATCGGTGGAGTGGATTTCAGTGACCTGGCAATTACGCTCAAAGCTGCCCAAGGCGAGGCCCCTGCGGTCATGCTGGCTTACGGCAAATTCATCCAGAGCGTGCTCGACTTCGTGATTGTCGCTTTCGCAATCTTCATGGGCGTCAAAGCCATCAACCGCCTGAAACGCGAAGAAGCCGTGGCCCCTACCCTGCCACCGGTGCCGACCAAGGAAGAAGAATTGCTGGGTGAGATCCGCGATCTGCTCAAGGCCCGGAACAATCAGCCCTGACTTGACTGCACCCTGAAAAACGGCGCCTTAGGGCGCCGTTTGTTTACCAGTAGTTTTCTACGGCCACCTGTCCCGGTCGGCGGGTGAGGCTGAGGCTCATGTGCCTTTTTTTCAGCAACGCACGAGTGTCGTCGATCATCTGCGGATTGCCGCACAACATGACCCGCGAATGTTCAGCCGACAGCTCCACGCCCGCCGCCCGTTCCAGCTCACCGTTTTCGATCAGTGTAGTAATGCGACCGTTCAACGCTCCGGGATGGGCTTCACGGGTGACTGTCGGGATGAAACGCAACTTGTGTGCGTGTTCACTCAAGTATTCACGTTGCGCCAGCCCGGCAATCATCTGCTGATACGCCAGCTCCCGCGCTTCGCGCACGCTGTACACCAGAATGATCCGTTCGAATTTTTCCCAGACCTCGAAGTCCTGAAGGATCGACAGAAAAGGCGCCACCCCGGTACCGGTGGATAACAGCCACAGATCACGGCCGTCAACGAAGCGATCAAGGGTCAGGTAGCCGAATGCTTGGCGATCCACCAGCAAGGTATCGCCGATCTGCAGTCGGCTCAGCTCGCTGGTGAACTCGCCGCCCGGCACTACGATGGAGAAAAATTCAAGAAACTCGTCAAAGGGTGACGACACCATCGAATAGGCGCGCCACACAGTGCTGCCATCGGCCTTGGTCACGCCGAGCCGGGCGAATTGCCCAGCCCGGAAACGAAAACCGGCATCACGACTGGTGCGCAAAGTGAACAGGCTGGAGGTCAAGGGCTGCACGTCGAGCAAGGTCTGAGCGGTAAACTTCTCTGCACTGGCGGTCATGGGGCACTCCGTTGAACGATGACCAGCAGTGTCCCGCAAATCTGCGCGCTTAAACACCGATGATTGGTAATGGCTTTATCAACGCACGCCACCGACAACTATTAACCGCATTTAAAGCAAGCAAGCTATGCAAACTAAAATTTAGGATGACAAGTTGCATACTAAAACTTCGCTATTGCTAATAACGCTTTATGACCACACACGCATTCTCAAGAGCGAAAAAATTTAAAACTCTTCGTAGGAAACGTCCTACACTTCGACCCGTGCCGGATCTTTTGGATCCACTCGGCGCCCCCGCAACACCAACGGAGAGTTTTTAATGGAAACGTGGAAGGAGTCGCAATTAAAGCAACTGACTTTCGCCAAGGGAATAGATGCCGCTTATCCGATCTTGCTGAAATTTGCCGAGAATCTAGGATTTAACTTCTGCGCAATTTCAGTCACTTCGCCGCACCGGGAAATTCATCTTAATGCCTTGCAAATCAACAACTACCCTGACGAATGGAATCAACAATATGCACAAAAAAACTTCCGGAAAATTGATCCGGTAATAGCACACTGCAACCACTCAATGTTACCCATCGTATGGAATGAAACGGTATTCGCCGAAACGCCTCAGTTATGGGAATCACTGAAGGAACACAGACTGCAACACGGCTGGTCTCAGGCGTTCCATAACGAGGAAAGCGGCTTGTGCAGCATTATCAGCCTTGCCCGAAAGCACTGCCCGATCAGTCCGCTCGAGTTGTATGAGCATTTTGGCTATATGTTCTACGCCACCAGCTACTTGAGCGAACTGTTCGCCAGGGCCTTGCCCGCACAGCCCGCCAAGTCCCGCCAACCGCATCTTTCACCCCGAGAACTGGAGGTGCTGCAATTGTCCGCCAGTGGCAAAACGGCTTATGAGATCTCGAAAATCCTCAGCTTGAGCGAACGCACCGTGAACTATCACGTGCAGAACGTTATCGGGAAGCTCAACGTCTGCAACAAGATTTCCGCTGTCATCGCGGCCGCCAGAGCCGGAATCATCTAGACCCATTGCTTTGCCCCCGATTAAAACGTGCGGGTATTCCCGCAGAAAAAAACGTACCATTTATGCCCTTCCTGAGTGATGACGCCAGCCGTTTGCGTTGCAGTCCACTCGGTCGGGTTCCGCCGTACGTCACCCAGGCAGCGGGACATCCGTCGATTATCCTGAGTCCCCGCCCCATGCCTTTGCTCGATACGCCCTTCGCCCAACTCGACCTGATCCGCCAGCCCGAACAGCAAAACGAACCGCTGCAGGCGTTCGATGCCGCCGATGAATATTTGCTCAATCATCTGGCCGCGCAGCAACCGACGGCTGACACGCGGGTTCTGGTGCTCAACGACAGCTTCGGCGCGCTGGCCGCCAGTCTGCTCGGCAAGGTGACGGTCAGCAGTAGCGGTGATTCGTTTCTGGGCTTTCAAGGGCTGGAAAAAAACCTGCTGCGCAATGGCCACGCGTTCGACGCGATTTGCGGTATCCCGGCCAGTGAGCCCTTGCTCGGGCCGTTCGATCGGGTATTGATCCGCGTACCGAAAACCCTGGCCTTGCTGGAGGAACAACTGATTCGCCTGCAAGGACAACTGGCGCCCGGCGCTGAAGTGGTCGCAGCAGCGATGGTCAAACATCTGCCGCGCGCAGCGGGCGACCTGCTGGAGCGCTACGTCGGCCCCGTACAGGCATCACTGGCGGTAAAAAAAGCTCGGCTGCTGATCGCCACACCTGAGGCGAAAACGCCAGCCGTGTCGCCCTACCCGTCTCGCTATCGCCTTGACGATCCGGCCATTGAGTTGCTTAACCACGCCAACGTGTTCTGCCGCGAAGGCCTGGACATCGGCACCCGCGCGTTTCTCCCGCATCTGCCGAAGAATCTTGGCAGTGCACGAGTCGCCGACCTGGGTTGCGGTAACGGTGTACTGGCCATTGCCAGCGCACTGCAAAACCCGGACGCACAGTACACGCTGGTCGATGAATCGTTCATGGCCGTGCAGTCGGCTGCCGAAAACTGGCGCGCCGCGTTCGGTGATCGCGACGTGATCGTGCGTGCGGGTGATGGTTTGGCCGGTCAGGAGCCGCAATCGCTGGACGTGGTGTTGTGCAATCCGCCGTTCCATCAGCAGCAGGTCGTGGGTGATTTCCTCGCCTGGCGCATGTTCCAGCAAGCCCGCGAGGCGCTGGTGGTGGGCGGCGCGTTGTACATCGTCGGCAACCGTCATCTGGGTTATCACAGCAAACTGGCGCGGCTGTTCCGTGGTGTAGAGCAAGTCGCCGCCACACCGAAATTCGTGATCCTCAAGGCCCGCAAGTAAACCGCCAGGCAAAAAAAACCCTCCATCAGGAGGGTTACAAATCCGTACCCGAAGGCGCCGGGACGGAGTGATTCAGTGAGTGGTCAGGCCTGCGGCGTTCATGAACATGCGCATCAGGCTGGCGATGATAAACAGCGCGCCGACGCTACCAACCCAGATCATCGCTAACCAGCCGAGCCGCTGCCACAGCGGCTTTTTTTCAGCTTCTTCAATATCGTTCAGGGAATGTTTGCCGGTCATTGCTTCATCCTCCGTTTGAGGGAGATGGCGCTGCGGGCAGCGCCATCTTGATCACGCCTAGTGATAACCGTCTTCATGGGTGACCTTGCCGCGGAACACGTAGTAGCTCCAGAAGGTGTAACCCAGAATGAACGGGATGATGAACAGCGTGCCTACCAGCATGAAGCCCTGACTTTGCGGCGGTGCGGCGGCGTCCCAGATCGAGATCGACGGCGGCACAATGTTCGGCCACAGGCTGATACCCAGACCGCTGTAGCCGAGAAAAATCAGCACCAGGGTCAGCAGGAACGGCATGTAGTTGGCATTGCGCGCCACGGCACGGATCAAACCGTACATCGTCACCAGCACTAGAATCGGTACCGGCATGAACCAGAACAGATTCGGCATGCTGAACCAGCGTGTCGCGATGTCCGGGTGCGCCAGTGGTGTCCAGATACTGACGATACCGATCACGGCCAGCAGTACGAATGCCAGCGGCCGTGCCAGGTTATGCATCTGTTCCTGAAGCTTGCCTTCGGTCTTCATGATCAGCCAGGTGCAACCGAGCAAGGCATAAGCCACCACGAGCGCAGCGCCGCAGAACATCGTGAACGGTGTCAGCCAGTCCAGTGATCCGCCGGCAAACTGTCGATTGACCACCGGCAAACCATCGATGAATGCGCCGAGCGCCACGCCCTGGAAGAACGTCGCCGCCACCGAACCGCCGATGAATGCCTTGTCCCACAGGTGACGCTTGTCGTCCTTGGCCTTGAAGCGAAACTCGAATGCCACGCCGCGAAAAATCAAACCGATCAGCATGAATATCAACGGCAGGTACAGCGCCGAGAGCACCACCGAATAGGCCAGCGGAAAGGCGCCGAACAACGCCGCGCCGCCCAGCACCAACCACGTTTCGTTACCGTCCCAGACCGGGGCGACGGTGTTCATCATCACGTCACGGTCGGTCTTGCCCGGAATAAATGGGAAGAGAATCCCGATCCCGAGGTCGAAGCCGTCCATGACCACGTACATCATGATGCCGAAGATGATAATCACGGCCCAGATCAGCGGAAGATCAATACCCATGAGTCAAATCTCCTTGGTCAGGCTGGGAGCATCGTGATCGGCATCGGCCGTATCGTCCGCAGCGGACAGCGGACGGGCCGGCGTGCGTTGCTTGCCCGGACCACCTTCTGGCGTTTCTGCGCCTTCGCTGATCTTCGGCCCTTTGCGCACCAGACGCATCATGTAGCCCAGGCCGGCACCGAACAGGGCGAAATACACCACGACGAACATGATCAGCGTGATGCTCATCTGCACGAAGCTGTGATTGGACGACGCATCCGCCGTGCGCATCAGCCCGTAGACCACCCACGGCTGACGGCCGATTTCCGTGGTGAACCAGCCGGCGAGAATCGCGATCAACCCGGACGGCCCCATCCACAACGCCAGATACAGGAACGGACGTGAGGTGTAGAGGGTGTCGCGTTTACGCAGCCACAAGCTCCACAGACCGGTGAAGATCATCAGGAAACCGAGGCCGACCATGATCCGGAACGACCAGAACACGATGGTCGAGTTCGGCCGGTCTTCGGGTGGAAAATCCTTGAGCGCCGGCACTTGCTTGTCCAGCGAGTGGGTCAGGATCAGGCTGCCGAGGTACGGGATCTCCACGGCGAATTTGGTTTTCTCTTCTTTCATGTCCGGCCAGCCGAACAGGATCAGCGGCGTGGGTTCGTCACCCTTGTTTTCCCAGTGGCCTTCGATGGCAGCGATTTTTGCCGGTTGATGCTTGAGGGTGTTGAGGCCATGGAAGTCGCCGATGACGGCCTGGATCGGCGCGACGATCAATGCCATCCACATCGCCATCGACAGCATGGTGCGTATCGCCGGGTTGTCCTTGCCGCGCAACAGGTGCCAGGCCGCCGAGGAGCCGACGAAGAATGCCGTGGCCACAAACGCGGCAGTCGCCATGTGCATCAGGCGGTACGGGAACGAGGGGTTGAAGATGATGGCCAGCCAGTCGGTGGGAATGACTTGGCCGTTAACGATTTCGAAGCCCTGCGGGGTTTGCATCCAACTATTGGAAGCGAGAATCCAGAACGTCGAGATCAATGTGCCGATCGCCACCATCACCGTGGAGAAAAAGTGCAGGCCGCGTCCGACCTTGTTCCAGCCAAACAGCATCACCCCTAGGAAACCGGCCTCGAGGAAGAACGCCGTGAGCACCTCATAGGTCAGCAAAGGCCCGGTGACGGCACCGGCGAAGTCCGAGAAGCGGCTCCAGTTGGTGCCGAACTGGTAGGACATAACCAGACCGGAGACCACGCCCATGCCGAAGTTGACGGCAAAGATCTTCGACCAGAAATGGTAGAGGTCACGGTAGGTGTCGTTATGAGTTTTCAGCCACAAGCCTTCGAGCACCGCCAGGTAGCTCGCCAGGCCAATGGTGATGGCCGGGAACAGGATGTGAAATGAGACGGTAAACGCGAACTGAATTCGGGCGAGATCGAGTGCCTCTAAACCGAACATAAGTCTTCCTCTGTCAGGTAATACCGGCTGCGGGGCTTGTGGCCCCTACGCCTACTGCCCCCACGGATATGGAGTGCGGCGAATTCTGATTCGTTCTTTTTTAACAACCATCGCAACGCAGGGAGTCTGGCCATCGGGCCGCCGGATCAATTCCGTTAGAGGCCTTGATCTGGATCAAGCAACGTTGAAAGAGTAGTCCCATTTCAGACGAAGAACCGCGTGGTCGTTTGCCGCGTGACAAGTTGCCTCACGGTTACGGCAATGCTCTGAAGTACATGCCATGTGGCGAAACGGCGTGCTCCCTTGTCGCAGGGAGTTGAGGGCGCGGGGATAATCGATGTCTGGCTAACTAAATTTTTTTTCATAGCAACTTCCTGTTACAGACTGGTGATAACCTCGCAGTTCCCCCTCGAACCAGACCTGCCTCCAGATGCCCAGCCAAGAGCCCCTGCTGTTACGTCACCATCGTCCGTTTCTCGCGTTCTGGCTGGCCCGGATTTTCACCGCCAGCGGGTTCCAGATGCTCACTGTGGCGATTGGCTGGAACCTGTATCAGTTGACCGGCAACGTGCTCGACCTGGGCCTGGTGGGTCTTGTCGAGTTCGCACCGCGCGTGCTGTTCATGCTGCACACCGGGCATGTCGCCGACCGCTATGACCGGCGCAGAGTCGCGGCGATCTGTCAGTCGTTGCAGGCCTTGATCGCTCTGGCGCTGGCCATTGGCAGCGCCACCGATCACGTCACCCGGGAAATGATCTTCATCCTCGCCTTCTTGCTGGGTGCGGCGCGCTCGTTCGAAATGCCGACCACGCAGGCGCTGCTGCCGAGCATCGTGCCCGCGTCGCTGTTCCCGCGCGCGGTCGCGGCCGCGCAATCGGCGCAACAGTCGGCGACCATCGTCGCCCCGGCACTCGGCGGTTTGCTTTATGCGTTCGGCAGCGTCTGGGTGTATGGCCCGACGGTGCTGCTTTATGTGATTGCCTGCTCGCTGATGCTCAACCTGCCCGCTCGGCAGACCCCGTTGAATAAAGGCAAAGCCACGCTGGATTCGTTGCTGGCGGGGATTCGTTTCATTCGCAGCCGTCCGGACATTCTCGGGGCGATCTCTCTGGATCTGTTCGCGGTGCTGCTTGGTGGCGCCACCGCGTTGCTGCCAGTATTCGCCAAAGACATATTGCTGACCGGGCCGTGGGGCCTCGGCCTGCTGCGCTCGGCGCCAGCGGTCGGCGCGCTGGGGATGTCACTGTTCCTCGCGCGGTTTGCCGTGGAGCGCAATGTCGGCCGGGTGATGTTCACCGCGGTGGGCATATTCGGCGTCGCCACCATCGCTTTCGGCCTGTCGACTTCGTTCTGGTTCTCGCTGGCCGTGCTGGTGGTGCTCGGTGCGGCGGACATGATCAGCATGGTGATCCGCGCCTCCTTCGTCCAACTGGAAACCCCGGACGAAATGCGCGGCCGGGTCAGCGCCGTAAACGGTCTGTTCATCGGCGCCTCGAACCAGTTGGGCGAATTCGAATCCGGCCTCACCGCCCACTGGTTCGGCACCGTGCCGGCAGTGGTCATGGGCGGAGTCGGTACGCTGGTGGTGACGGGGACGTGGATCAAACTGTTTCCGACATTGGCCAAACGGGATCGGATGACGGAGTTGGTGGAAGAAGCGAAGGTTTAGCGCTCGTCAGACCAACAACTCCCCCCCAACTTTCGCCCTTAATGCCTTGCCCCCAAGTTGTTCCACCAGCGCCAGAGCAAATTCCAGCACCGCACCAGAACCCTGGGCGGTGATGCAGTTGCCATCAACCACCACCGGTTGATCAACAAACGTACAGCCCGACAACTGATGACTGGCGCTCGGTAGACACGTCATGCGCCGCTGGCGCAAAACGCCGAAGGCTTGCAGGGCGACTGCCGGGGCTTCGGCGATGGCGGCGAACAGGCGTCCGGCGCTGGCCTGATCCTTGAGCAGTTGTTGCAGCGGCTGATGAGCCGCCAGGTGTTGTGAACCGACGCCGCCGCCGGGCAGGACGATCAGGTCGAAAGTCTGTGCCAGCACATCGATCAGCATGCCGTCGGCGGTCAGGCGGGTGCCGCGGGCACAGGTCAGCATGCGCCGACCTTCGATGCTGGCCGCCATCACTTCGATGCCGGCGCGACGCAATACGTCGATCAGGGTCACGCTTTGCAGATCATCGATGCCCTCGGCGAGGGTAATCAGGGCTCTAAAGGTCATGGGCGCTATCCGCTGAGTGATCTTCAAAGCGTAGTCAGCTTTACCCGGCCTCGTTCGGTCGTCGCCGTTACTTGATGTAAAGCTGCGTCGACATCCTGTTGCCCGGCGCGTTGATGGACATGTTGGTAAAGGTGAAGATACCGTCCTGCTTGCCAGCCAGGTCGAGCACATACAGATAGCCCAAGGTTTTCTTGCCGACCGTGCACTCGGTCAGATTGCCGTTATCAAAAGCGCAGACCGGGGTTCGTGTGCCGTTCACCTCAAAACCGTCCAACGCTACGTGCGCCTCGCGACCGTAGCCGACCTCCAGCACGTAAACCTTGATATTCGGGCCGCTGTGGTCGCAACGCGTCTGTTCCTGACCTTCAGCGATGTCTTCGAAGCCGCAGCTCGGTGACTCGACTTTCAACACCTTTAACTGAGTTAACGGTGGGGCCGACGCAGCCCAGGCGCCAGACGCCCCGCCCATCAGAACGGCCAATAGGCCGAAAGTCTTCAACCAGCGCTTGCTCATGCGTTACCCACCCCCCAAAAAATCAGCGCGCAGTATGGCGCAGTTGGACCCAACGCAAAACTTCGACGACGATCGACACCAACAACCGCCATATTCCTCACGCTGCTGGTATGATGCGCGGCTTTTTCCGGCCCACCACAATTTCTCAGGCGCTTGCGACTGTCTGTGCTTTGCTGTTGAGGTCGATACATTCACGGCGCCATGCGCGCCACGGGGAGCAGACATGCTGGAAAGGCTGTTTCAACTCAAGGCACACAACACCAACGTGCGGACCGAGATTCTCGCGGGCATCACGACTTTCCTGGCCATGGCCTACATTCTGTTCGTCAACCCGAGCATCCTCGGCGAGACCGGCATGGACAAGGGCGCGGTGTTTGTCGCTACCTGTCTGGCAGCCGCCATCGGTTCCACGGTCATGGGCCTGATCGCCAACTACCCGATCGCCCTCGCACCGGGCATGGGCCTGAACGCCTTCTTCACTTACACCGTCGTGCTGCACATGGGCCACACCTGGCAAGTGGCGCTGGGCGCGGTGTTCATCTCGGCCGTGTGCTTCTTCCTGCTGTCGATCTTCCGCATCCGTGAATGGATCATCAACAGCATCCCGCTGCCGCTGCGTTCGGCGATTGCAGCCGGTATCGGCCTGTTCCTGGCGCTGATCGCCCTGCATAACGCCGGCATTGTGGTCAGCAATTCGGCGACCATGGTCGGCCTCGGTGAGCTGAGAGCTCCGGCACCGATCCTCGCCACCCTCGGTTTCGCCCTGATCGTTGCCCTCGAAGCGCTGAAAGTACGCGGTGCGGTGTTGATCGGCATTCTCGCGGTGACCATCGTATCCATCGCCTTTGGCTTCACCGCGTTCAATGGCGTGACGTCGATGCCACCTTCGCTGGCCCCGACCTTCCTGCAGCTGGACATCATGGGTGCACTGGACATCGGTCTGGTCAGCGTGATCTTCGCCTTCCTGTTCGTCGACCTGTTCGACAACTCCGGCACTCTGATCGGCGTCGCCAAGCGCGCCGGCCTGATGGGCAAGGACGGCCACATGCCGAAAATGGGCCGTGCGCTGATCGCCGACAGCACCGCCGCCATGGCCGGCTCGCTGCTGGGCACCTCGACCACCACCAGCTACATCGAATCTGCTGCGGGCGTGAGTGCTGGCGGCCGTACCGGTCTGACAGCTGTGGTCGTCGCGATTCTGTTCCTGCTGGCGTTGTTCTTCTCGCCACTGGCGGCCAGCGTTCCGGCTTTTGCCACCGCACCGGCACTGCTGTTCGTCGCCGTCTTGATGATGTCGGGCCTGGCAGAAATAGAATGGGACGACATCACCGTCGCCGCACCGGTCGTGGTGACCGCGCTGGCCATGCCGTTCACGTATTCGATCGCCAACGGCATCGCGTTCGGCTTCATCGCCTGGACCGCGATCAAACTGCTGTCCGGTCGCGCCCGTGAGCTGAACCCGGCGCTGGTGATTCTGTCGATTCTGTTCGTGATCAAGTTGGGTTGGTTCAACGCATGACTTTCGATTCCCAAGCCTACGCCGCACAGCTCGAAGACAAGGTCACGCGCCTGCGTGACCTGCTGGCCCCGTTCGATGCGCCCGAGCCGAGCGTATTCGACTCGCCACTGCAGAACTTCCGTCTGCGCGCCGAATTCCGCCTGTGGCGCGAGGCCGGTGAGCGTCATTACGCGATGTTCTCTCAGGACGACAAACGCACGCCGATCCTGATCGAAGAGTTCCCGATCGCCAGCCTGCGCATCAATCAACTGATGCCACAGCTCAAGGCTGCGTGGCAGGCCAGCGCGGCGTTGAGCCACAAGCTGTTTCAGGTGGAGTTTCTGACCACCCTGGCCGGCGACGCGATGATCACCCTGTGCTACCACCGTCCGCTGGACGAGCACTGGCATGCGGCAGCGACCAAGCTGTCGGCAGATCTCGGGGTCAGCATCATCGGCCGCTCCAAGGGCAAACGCGAAGTGCTCGGCCAAGACTATGTAGTGGAGAAACTTGAAGTCGGCGGCCGCACGTTCAGCTATCGCCAGCCGGAAGGTGCCTTCACCCAGCCCAACGGCACCGTAAACCAAAAGATGTTGAACTGGGCTTACGAAGCATTGGGCGATCGCACTGACGATTTGCTGGAGCTGTACTGCGGCAACGGCAACTTCACCCTGCCGCTCGCGACCCGCGTCCGCAAAGTGCTGGCCACCGAAATCAGCAAGACTTCGGTCAACGCCGCACTGAGCAACCTCAGCGAAAACGCTGTGGATAACGTCACGCTGGTGCGTTTGTCCGCCGAAGAACTGACCGAAGCCCTCAACGAAGTGCGCCCATTCCGTCGCCTGCACGGCATCGACCTCAAGAGCTACGAGTTCGGCAGCGTGTTCGTCGACCCGCCGCGTGCCGGCATGGACCCTGACACCTGCGAGCTGACCCGGCGCTTTGACAACATCCTCTACATCTCCTGCAACCCGGAAACCCTGGCGGCCAACATCGCCCAGTTGCACGACACGCACCGCATTACCCAGTGCGCGCTGTTCGACCAGTTCCCGTGGACGCATCACATGGAGTCGGGCGTGTTGCTGACCCGCCGTTGATTGCTGTTGCCAGATACGAAGAAGCCGTCGTGAATGACGGCTTTTTTGTGGGCGCTTGTTTCAGGTTGTGCGATCACCGAACAAAAAACGCTAAGGCCGACGCCGTTCAATTGACCGATGTAACCATCTAGTACATTTTATCTCCACAGGCCGAAACTCATGGCCCAAGCCAAAAACAAGAAGTGGAGTTACCCCCATGTCCCCTATCGTTCTGGTGCTCAACGGCCCGAACCTGAACCTGCTTGGCACCCGTGAGCCCGCCACTTACGGCCATGAAACCCTGGCGGATATCTCGGCGCTGTGCGGTAGCGCCGGCGAAGAATTCGGCCTGGCCGTGGAATTTCGCCAGACCAACCACGAAGGTGAACTGCTCGACTGGATTCACGCCGCTCGCGGTCGTTGCGCCGGGATTGTCATCAACCCGGCAGCCTGGACGCACACCTCGGTGGCGATTCGCGACGCGCTGGTGGCCAGTGAGTTGCCGGTGATCGAAGTGCATCTGTCCAACGTCCATGCCCGCGAGCCGTTCCGTCATCACTCGTTTGTCTCGGCCATCGCCACGGCGGTGATGTGCGGGTTTGGCAGCCATGGCTATCGTCTGGCTCTGGAACACTTCAGCCAGCGGCTGAAGGGGCAAGCAGCATGAGCCGCAAAAACGTGATACTGGCCGGGTTGATCGGTGCTGGCATTCAGGCCTCCCGCACGCCGGCACTGCATGAGCACGAAGGCGACGCCCAGGGCTTGCGATATCTGTATCGGCTGATCGACCTGGATCAACTGCAACTGGACACCCATGCCCTGCCCGACTTGTTGCTGGCGGCCGAGCGCATGAACTACACCGGGCTGAACATCACCTTCCCCTGCAAGCAGGCGATTATCCCGCTGCTCGACGAACTGTCACCCGAAGCCCGCGGCATCGGCGCGGTCAATACCGTGGTGCTCAAGGACGGCAAACGCGTCGGCCACAACACCGACTGCCTGGGTTTTGCCGAGGGTTTTCGTCGCGGCTTGAAGGACGCCGCCCGTGAGCGTGTAGTCCAGATGGGCGCTGGTGGTGCAGGCGCGGCAGTGGCCCACGCGCTATTGAGCGAAGGCGTACAAAGGCTGAGCATTTTCGACGTGGACAGTGATCGCGCCGAGCATCTGGCGAACAACCTCAATGAGCATTTCGGCTTTGGCCGCGCAGTGGCCGGGCAGGATTTGCCGAGCGCAATGAATCAGGCTGACGGCTTGGTGAACACCACACCGATGGGCATGGCCAAACTGCCGGGTATGCCGGTGCCAGTCGAGTTGCTGCGCAAGGAATTGTGGGTGGCGGAGATCGTGTACTTCCCATTGGAAACCGAACTGCTGCGCAACGCCCGCGCCATAGGTTGCCGGACGCTGGATGGCGGCAACATGGCGGTGTTTCAGGCGGTGAAGGCGTTTGAGTTGTTCAGTGGCGTGGTGCCGGATGCGCAGCGCATGCTTGCGCACTTCCAAAGCATGAATGGCTAGCCAAATGAGGGGGCTTGCCCCCTCGTCTCATGTCAGGCCTGCAAGTAACGCAACACCGACTCGCAGATCATCTCGCGATGACGCTGCTTGATGCTCTCGTCCGGCAGATCAATCTGAAAAATCTCACCGAATGTGTGGCGGTTCGACACGCGATAGAAGCTGAACGAGCTGATCAGCAAATGCACGTCCAGCGCGTTGAGCCCGCTGCGGAAAACGCCTTCTTCGGCGCCCCGACGCAAAATCTCGCCGAGTGAATCGAGGATGGTGTTGTTCATCGCCTTGATCGCATCGGAACGCTTCACGAATTCGGCGTTGTGGATGTTTTCAATGCAGACGATGCGGACAAAATCGACGTTGCGGTCGTGATGATCGAAAGTGAACTCCACCAGCCGCCGGATCGCTACCACTGGCGACAGCTCGGCAAGGTGCAGACGGCTTTCCGTGTTACGAATATCGCCGTAGAGCTTCTCCAGCACCTCGACGTAGAGCTGCTCCTTACTGCCGAAGTAGTAATAGATCATGCGTTTGGAGGTGTGGATGCGTTCGGCGATCGCGTCGACGCGCGCGCCGGACAATCCTTGCTGGACGAACTCGACGATCGCCTCCTGCAGGATGTTCTCGCGGGTCTTTTCCGGATTGTTCTTGCGACTCTTGCGCGGCTCAACGGCGGGCTCGACGGGGGCTGCGGGGAGTTCTGAAGTCATTGTCATTGCGGGCTCACGGCCATCACTGCACAGGCTGGCGATTATGGGCTGCGCGGCACGGTGAAGGAAGCCGCGCGACCCGTGTTTAATCCCGCGCTTACGAATTTCCTACAACTTCGCCTGACGGACGGCGCCACTGCGTGATTTGGCCATCGCCGCCAGCCGCACCGCGACGTTCGCCGCGCCGTATCCGGCATAGCCGTTTTTACGCTGGATGATCTCGAAGAAGAAACGCCCCTCAAACGGCTCGGTGTAAACGTGAAACAGCTCACCACCCTGGGCGTCACGGTCATAGAGCACGTTGTAATACGCCAGCTCACTGAGGAACTCGTCGTCGAAGTCAAAACGCGCGGCAAGGTCGTCGTAATAGTTGAGCGGAATATCCAGCAGCGGCACGCCGGCCTCTTTGGCTCGGCTGACTTCGGCGAAGATATCGTCACAATCGAAGGCGATGTGATGCACGCCGGAGCCGCGGTAACTCGACAGCGCATGGGAAATCGCGGTGTTGCGGTTCTCGGAAATGTTCAGCGGCAAACGGATCGAGCTGTCACGACTGCGCAGCGCGCGGCTTTTCACCAGACCATAGGGGTCGGGCAGCACCACTTCGTCATCGGCCTCGAAATCCAGCAGGCTCTTGTAGAACAGCACCCAACTGTCGAGGCTATCCGCCGGCAGCGCCATGGCCATGTGATCGATGCGCTTGAGGCCACCGCGCACCTGCGCGTCTGGCAGCAGATTGAAGTCGGTGCCATACACATCGGCCGCCTCATCCACCAGATAAATCAGGCTGCCATCCGGCGCGCGCACTGCCGCCAGTTCCAATTCGTTAGGACCGACCAGACCGCGATAGGGCTGGCCCTTGTAGGCAACGGCACGCGCCAGAGCACTCGCGCTGTCCTTGACCCGCACGGCGGTGGCACACAGCGACGGGCCGTGTGCTTCGAAAAAGCTGTGTGCAAACGAATAGGGTTCAGCGTTGAGGATCAGGTTGATATCACCCTGGCGCAGCAGGCTCACACTCTTGGAGCGATGTTGCCCGGCCTTGACGAACCCCAGGCGTTCCAGCCAGTTCGACAACTTGGCGCCGAGGCTTTCATCGACAGCAAATTCGAGAAACTCGATGCCGTTGTACTCACTGGCCTTCGGCGTTTCGAAAAGGATTTCGCGGTTGGCCACGGGGGCCGCTTCCTGCTCTAGACGCTGACGGGTTTTCTCTTCCAGATAGAGCAGCGAGCGCAAGCCGTCTGCCGCATTGGCCCGTGGCGGTGCGGCGCGGAAGCCATCGTTGAAGATCTCCAGCGACAGCGGCCCGGTGTAGCCACTCTTGATGATCGGCGCGAGGAACCCCGCAAGATCAAACTCGCCCTGCCCCGGGAAGCAGCGAAAATGCCGACTCCACTCCAGAACATCCATCGCCAGAATCGGCGCATCGGCCATTTGCACGAAGAAAATCTTGTCGCCGGGAATCTCGGCAATGGCACGCGGATCGCCCTTGAGCGATAGCGTATGGAAGCTGTCGAGCAGCACGCCGAGGCTTGGGTGATCGGCCTGACGCACGATGTCCCAAACCTGTTGATACGTATTGACGTGACGGCCCCAGGCCAGTGCTTCATAGCCAATGCGCAAGCCACGGGCGCCGGCATGTTCAGCCAGCAAGCGCAGGTCATCGATGAGTATTTGCTGATCGCCGACGCTGTCCGCCGAAGCGTTGCTGCACACCAGCACCAGATCGGTGCCCAGTTCCTGCATCAGGTCGAACTTGCGCTCGGCCCGCTCCAGGTTGCGCGCCAGCCGATCACGGCGGCAGCCTTCAAAATCGCGGAACGGCTGAAACAGGGTGATGGCAATCCCGAGATCGGCGCACATCTGTTTAATTTCACGTGGACTGCCGTCGTAGTACAGAAGGTCGTTCTCGAAAATCTCCACCCCGTCGAACCCGGCGGCAGCGATGGCTTCGAGTTTTTCCGGCAGGGTGCCGCTCAAGGAAACGGTGGCTATGGAACGCTGCATGTTTCAACTCCCGGACTGCGCCGCTTTGTTGCGGGGGACCATTTTTGTCGTGGGGTAAATTATTGGCTGCATCACTTCGCGCAGCAATTTAAAGTGTACTACCCGGTTAGTTTTGCGTGCGATTATCGAACACAATGCCGTTTTGACGAATTGACGATTTTTCGTCCACTGCCCAACATCGACCGCACATTGAGTCCGGGCCTGAACCACCGGTCGCAGCGTGCAAACCAAAAAGCACACCAAATAAAAAATCCAAAAACGGGTGGAACACATGATTCCTTCACAGACTTCCCGCATGGCTCCGGCCATGAGCACTGCCACGGGTGGCATCGGCGACAAGATCCGCGGCGCCATGGCTGTCGGCAAGACCCGTTGGGGCATGCTGGCGCTGGTGTTTTTCGCCACCACCCTGAACTACATCGACCGCGCCGCCCTCGGCGTCATGCAGCCCATCCTCGCCAAGGAAATGAGCTGGACGGCGATGGATTACGCCAACATCAACTTCTGGTTTCAGGTCGGCTACGCCATTGGTTTCGTGCTGCAAGGGCGACTGATCGACCGGGTCGGCGTCAAGCGCGTGTTCTTCTGCGCCGTGCTGCTCTGGAGCCTGGCCACGGGTGCCCACGGCCTGGCGACATCGGCGGTCGGCTTCATGGTCTGCCGTTTCGTCCTCGGCCTGACCGAAGCGGCGAACTATCCCGCTTGTGTGAAAACCACGCGTCTGTGGTTCCCGGCGGGTGAACGCGCCGTCGCCACCGGCATCTTCAACGCCGGCACCAACGTCGGTGCCATGTTCACGCCGATGCTGCTGCCGCTGGTTCTCCACGTGTGGGGCTGGCAGGCCGCGTTCCTGTGCATGGCGGCGCTGGGCGGGATCTGGCTGTTGTTCTGGGGCCTGAAGTATTACAACCCGGAAGATCACCCGAGCGTGAAACAGTCCGAGCTGGATTACATCCAGCAGGAAGTCGAACCGGAGCAGGCCCGCGTGCCGTTCTCGAAAATCCTGCGGATGCGCGGCACCTGGGCCTTCGCCCTCGCCTACTCGCTGACCGCGCCGGTGTTCTGGTTCTACCTGTACTGGCTGCCGCCGTTTCTCAATCAGCAATACAACCTAGGCATCAACGTGACCCAGATGGGTATCCCGCTGATCATCATCTACGTCACCGCCGACTTTGGCAGCGTGGGTGGCGGCATTCTGTCCTCGTTCCTGATCGGTCGCGGGATGAACGCGATCAAGGCGCGGTTGCTGTCGATGTTCCTGTTCGCCTGCTGCATCATCGGCGTGGTCATGGCTGCCGGCTCCGCGAACCTGTGGGTTGCGGTGGCTGCTATTTCCCTGGCGATCGGTGCGCACCAGGCATGGACGGCGAACATCTGGAGCCTGGTGATGGACTACACGCCCAAGCACATGATGAGCACGGTGTTCGGTTTCGGCGGCATGTGCGCGGCGATCGGCGGGATGTTCATGACTCAGATCGTCGGCCACATCCTCACCGTCACCAACAACAACTACACCGTGTTGTTCACCCTGATTCCGGCGATGTACTTCATTGCGCTGACCTGGATGTACTTCATGGCACCGCGCAAGATTCCGACCGTTACCGAGTAACACTGTAAACACCTTGTAGGAGCTGCGGCACGCTGCGATCTTTTGATCCTGTTTTTAAAGATCAAAAGATCGCAGCGTGCCGCAGCTCCTACAGGATTTTGCCTGTTCATTCAGCGGCGACTTTGCTGCCACGCCGCCGCCAACCCGCTGCAACAGATCACCGCAATCCCGATCATCGTCAACAGACTCGGCGTGTGATTGAACAGCAGCCAACCCAACAACCCGGCAAACACAATCTGGCAATAACCGAACGGCGCCAGCAACGCCGGCGCGGCATGGCGGAACGCCTGAGTCAGAAACAAATGCGCGGTCATCCCGCAACTGCCCAGTGCCAGCATCAGCCCGGCGTGAGTCAGCGTCGGCACCTGCCAGAAGAACGGCACCAGCGCACTCATCACCAACGTGTTGCACAACCCGGCAAAGAAGTTGCTGGTGGTCGGGCTGTCGACTTCGGCGAGCTTGCGAGTCAGCAGTTGATAGAAGCAGAAAAAGAGTGCCGAGCAGAAGGGCAGCAACACCGCCGGCGTGAACAGTTCACCGCCCGGGTGGACGATGATCAGCACACCGATAAAGCCGCAAATCACCGCAATCCATTGGCCGCGCGTCACCCGCTCCTTCAGCAGTGGTACCGACAACGCCGTCACCAAAACCGGCGCCAGAAAGTTAACCGCCGTGGCTTCCGCCAGCGGGATGTACAAAAGTGCCGTGGTGAAGAACAGACTCGTGCCAAGCAGACACAGTGCGCGGGTCAACTGCCATAAAGGCTTTTTGGTGCGCAGGACACGCAACCCGGAACGCGGCAGAAAAATCCCCGCCATCAACAAGGTGTGCACGACATACCGCGCCCACACCACCATCACGATCGGATAGAACCCCGACAGATACTTCGACAGTGCGTCATGGCTGGAGAACAGGAAGGTCGCCACGACAATCAGCAAGATCCCCTTGAAGGGTTGGTTGACTCCGGAAAGTGGGGTGCTGACAGTCATTGGCTATCTCTGAAGAAAACAAGCTGAGGAAAAAAGCCTCAAGCAACAATCTAGAACCTGGTTCCAGATTACGACACCCGACAACCATAAAAGTGTGCGAACAGCGCACAGTTTTACAAGCGAGCAGGTGCAGAGGGCCCAAGTGAATTCAAGTTAGACGAACAGCTCCGAAGCCAGACTCGCCGCTGACAACTCTTCAGTGAATTTCAACAGCAACGGTGCCAGTTCGTGCAGCCTCGCCCCCGGCATCCGCGCACTCGGCCCGGCGATGCTCAGCACACCGATCACCCGTCCATCAGCGGGATGGCGCACAACCGCCGCAATTGCCGCAGTCCCCACCGCCGAACTTTCTTCGACGCAAGCATACCCTTGCTCCCGGGCGACCCGCAGACGCTCGAGCAATTCGATATTGGAGCGCGGCGCATTCGGCCCGATATCCGCCGGCACTTCGGCGCCTTGGCGTTCAACCAGCGACAACGCCTCAGCATCGCTCATGCACGCCAGCCACGCATGGCCCGACGCGGTGTAGAACAGCGGCGCATCGCGGCCCATGTCCGGGTCGTAACGCAAACCGCTGCGCGCGCCCTGAGCCTTGGCGATCCAGGTCTGGCGCTCGCCGTCGATAACCCCAAGTCGAATTAGCTCGCCGGTTTCCTGAGCCAAGCGGTCAAGCACCGGTTGCACGATATCGGCGCCGCTGCTCGACAGGTAACGAAACCCCATCGCCACCAGTTTGGTCGACAAGTGATACCGCAAGGTCTCCGGGTTCTGCCTTACATAACCCAGTCGGGTCAGCTCGGCGAGCAAGCGGTGAGTCGCACTTTTCGGGATGTCGATCTGCTCGGCGAGCGTTTGCAGCGCTAAACCGCGCGGCTCACTGGTGAGGTTTTCCAGCACGCTGAAAACCCTTTCGATCTGACTGCCGGCCATGATGAGATCCCACTGAAATTTGGCAGATTCTAAAATACATTCAGCACAACGTAAAATCTGGAACCATCTGATAATTTCACAAAAACCTTTATGGAATGGAATTCACCGAACGCTACAGGTTCTTACCCGTCAACCTGCCTGACGGCGTACGAATAGACGGACGATCGGACTGGCGCCACACTCACACACCAGCAACACTCATCACCACGATTAGAGAGAGGATTCCCACATGCTATGGAAAAAAGGCCGACGCAGTGACAACGTCGTCGATGCCCGTGGTGATGATGCTGGCGGTGGCGGCGGCATGCGCTTTGGTGGCGGCAAGGGGCTTAGCATCGGGGCCATCCTGTTGATCGTCGGCATTGGCTGGATCACCGGCCAGGATCCATTGCAGATCCTCGGGCAACTCACCGGGCAGATGACCGAGCAATCGGCACCCACCTCGCAAACCCGCCAGGCGCCGCCGGCCAATGATGAGCAGGCAGAGTTTGTCCGCTCGATCCTTGGCGACACCGAAGACACCTGGGGCGCGATTTTCCAGCAGGCCGACCGGCAATATAAGGACCCGACCCTGGTGCTGTTCAGCAATCGGGTCAACTCGGCGTGTGGTCTGGCCACCTCGGCCACCGGGCCGTTTTACTGCCCGGCGGATCAGAAGGTTTATCTGGACATGGCGTTCTTCCAGGAGATGTCGCAACGCTTCAAGGCGGCCGGCGACTTCGCCCAGGCCTACGTGATTGCGCACGAAGTCGGACACCATGTGCAGACGCTTCTCGGTGTCTCGGCGAAAATTCAGACAGCCCGCCAGCAAGGTCGGCAGATGGAAGGTGACGGTGGCTTGCTGGTACGTCAGGAGTTGCAGGCCGATTGCCTTGCCGGCGTCTGGGCCTACAGCGCACAGAAGCGTTTGAACTGGCTGGAACCCGGCGATATAGAAGAAGCCTTGAACGCCGCCAACGCCATCGGTGATGATCGCCTGCAACAACAGGGTCAGGGCCGTGTGGTGCCGGACTCGTTTACCCACGGTACGTCGGCGCAAAGGGTGCGCTGGTTCAAAACCGGATTCGCGCAGGGCCAGGTCGGCCAGTGCGACACCTTCGCGGCGAAAAACCTGTAAATGCATAAATGGCTTTTGGCTTTACTGATCTTTGGCAGCACAGCGCAAGCGGCCGGTGTCGACGCGATCAGCTCCGGGCGCCTGCAACTGAAGGCCGGGGAAATGGCGGTGGGCATAGGACCTGCGCCAGAGAAAATCGAGCGCGTGCTGATCGTCATTCACGGTCGCCTGCGCAACGCCGAGACGTATCGCAAGAGCGCCGAAAGCGCCGCCGAGATGGCCGGCCAAACCGCACACACACTGGTGATCGCGCCGCAGTTTCTCAATGAAAGTGATGTGGCCCTGTACTCGTTGCCCGCCACGGTGTTGCGCTGGAAAGGCAACGAGTGGATGGGTGGCGGTTTATCCACAGGGCCGAATCCGTTGAGCTCCTACGCGGCACTGGACGAAATCGTCGCCCGAGTCACCGATCGCAAGCAGTTTCCGGACGTGAAGCAGATAGTGATTTTCGGCCACTCCGGTGGCGGGCAAGTGGTGCAACGTTATGCCCTGCTCGCCAAGGATCAGCCGGCACTGAAGGCCAACGGCATCCGCCTGCGTTACGTGGTGGCCAATCCTTCTTCCTACGCGTATTTCAATGAGCAGCGGCCCGTGGCGTTCGATCACGCCAAGTGCATGGGTTTCAATCGCTGGAAGTACGGTCTGTCAGACATGCCGGTGTACGCCGGTGGGCAAACGCCGTTGCAGCTTGAAAGCAGTTACATCAAACGCGAGGTGATTTATCTGCTTGGGCAGCAAGACATCGACCCGCAGCACCCGGCGCTGGACAAGGGCTGTGAGGCTGAGGCGCAAGGGGCTTATCGTTTGATACGCGGCAAACTGTTTTTCGGCTATTTGCTGCGCCGTCACCCGGAAGGAGTGAATCAGCGGCTGGTGGAAGTGCCCGGGGTCGGGCATAACGGCGATGGGATGTTGACGTCGCCGGAGGGGCAGAAAGCGTTGTTCGAATAGAAGCAAAAGCAAAGATCGCAGCCTTCGGCAGCTCCTACAGGGGATTGCAATAGCAACTGTAGGAGCTGCCGAAGGCTGCGATCTTTTGATCTTAGGCCAACAACATCCGCCGCAACTCGACACAATCCTGCGCATGCCAATCCGTCAGCTCCGGCCACGGGTTATCCGGCAGATTCACCAACACCGTCCGCGCACCCGCCGCTCGCCCGCAATCCAGATCAAAGCGGTAATCGCCGACCATCACCATCTCGCTGGCCGGTACCGCCCAGGCTTCTGCCAACTTGAGCAACCCACCCGGATGCGGCTTGGGCGGCGCTTCATCACGGCCCAGCACATCTTCCACCGCAAAGCAGTCGGCCAGGCCAATCGCTTCGAGCGTCACATGCGCCAACTCCCGCGCATTGCGGGTAAGAATGCCAAGCCGATAACCGCGCGAATGCAGATCACGCACCAGTTCCACCGCCCCGGTGGCCGGCGTCGAGCCGAGCGCCAGATCGCGCTCGTGCTCCAGCAACCACGCATGTTTCTCTGCTGATTCATCCGCCGGCAACGCGGCGAGATGAGTGAGGATGTCGTCCTCCGGCGGAATCGCCAACGCCACACGAATCGCCGCGAAGTCATGCACGGCGACCGTCAGGGTGCCATCCATGTCGAACACCCAGTGCTTCACATCGGCCAGGCTCATGCCCAATCCTTGCGATGACGGATCAAGCCTTCCTGGGTCACCGACGCCACCAGTTGCCCGGCGCGGTTGAACACGCTGCCACGGGAGAACCCGCGAGAATTGCCGGCCCACGGACTGTCCATCGCGTAAAGCAACCAGTCATCGGCGCGCAGATCGTTGTGGAACCACAGCGCGTGATCGAGGCTGGCGACCTGCATGTCTTTCTGCCAGACCGATTTGCCGTGGGGCAGCATCGAAGTGGTCAGCAGGCCGAAGTCCGAGGCGTAGGCCAGCAGGTATTTGTGCAGCGCCGGAATGTCCGCCAGTGCGCCGTCGGCGCGGAACCACACGTACTTGATCGGATCCGCCGGTTGCGGGTTGTAGGGGTCTTTTTCGGTGACTGGGCGCACTTCGATCGGCTTCGGGCACAGCAGTTTTTCACGCATGTGTTCCGGGATCAGTTGCGCGCGTTGCTGGAACAGTTCCAGTTCCGACGGCAGGCTTTCCGGGCCGACTACTTGCGGCATCTGAGTCTGATGCACGAAGCCGTCTTCGTCATACTGAAACGAAGCGCTGCAGGTGAAGATCGGATGGCCCTTCTGGATTGCCGTGACGCGACGGGTGCTGAAGCTGCCGCCATCGCGCACACGGTCAACCGAGTACACCACCGGCAACTTGGCGTCGCCCGGACGCAGGAAATAACCGTGCATCGAATGCACATGGCGCGCTTCTTCAACCGTCTGACTGGCCGCCGACAGCGACTGACCGAGCACCTGACCGCCGAACAACTGACGGAAACCCAAGTCCTGGCTGCGACCACGGAACAGGTTTTCTTCGATCGGTTCCAGGGTCAGCAAATCGACCAGATCTTCCAACACTTGGCTCATTCAGACTCTCCTCACACAAAGCAATGCCGCGCAGTCTTGGCTGCGGCGGGCGATTCAGGTACTGGCACGGGCCAATGATATGGCGGCCATTGTAAACGTCCGTGTCAGCTTATCCATGCAAGGTTTGCAGCCACTGCTCCCGGGTAATCCGATACAGCACATGTCTTCTTAACGGGTGATCGACGGCAAGCTTGGGGTGATCAAAGTCATCGGCCGGCGCGTGATGCATGCCGATCGCCTGCATGACTTTCTCCGAAGGCAGATTTGGTTGCGCAGTGAACGACACGATTTCCTTCAGGGCCAATCGATCAAACCCGCAACGCAGAGCGGTCCAAGCCGCTTCACTGGCGTAACCCAGGCCCCAATGCTCCTTCGCCAGACGCCAGCCAATCTCCACCGCCGGGGTGAACGGCGCGTCGAAACCGACCACGCCAAGCCCGGTGAAACCGATGAATTCGCCGCTGTCCTTGCGCTCCAGCGCCCACAAGCCGTAGCCGTGTTCGGCAAAATGTCCGCGCACGCGACCGATCAACGCGGCACTTTCCAACCGGCTCAACGGCTCCGGAAAATAGCGCATCACCTGAGGATCGGCACACATCGCCGCAAATTCCGGCAAATCCTCATCCTGCCACTGACGCATCAGCAGCCGTGCGCTTTCCAGTTCCAGTATCGGCTCCATCGTGCCCCTCCGTTTCCATGCCGCAAGTCTACATCGCTGGTAGGATCCTTCACTCTTTCCTACACGTCTGACAGAAATCGCCATGCCACTGCCGCTGATCTACCACGAAGACTACAGCCCGGAGTTTCCTGCGGATCACCGCTTTCCCATGGACAAGTTTCGTCTTCTGCGCGATCACCTGGTCGACAGCGGCTTGACCCGTGACGCCGATCTGCTGCGCCCCGAAATCTGCCCCAACGACATCCTCGCCCTGGCCCATGACCGTAGCTATATCGAACGCTACATGAGCGGTGAGTTGTCCCGCGAAGACCAGCGGCGTCTTGGCCTGCCATGGAACGAAGCGCTGGCCCGACGCACGGTGCGCGCGGTGGGTGGTTCGATACTGGCGGCGGAAAAAGCCCTGGAGCATGGGTTGGCTTGCCACTTGGCCGGCGGCACCCATCACGCCCACTACGACTACCCGGCGGGGTTCTGCATCTTCAATGACCTGGCGATCATCAGCCAATATCTGCTGCAGAGCGGCCGGGTGAGCCGTGTGTTGATCTTCGATTGCGACGTGCATCAGGGCGACGGCACGGCGCGGATTCTGCACAACACCCCGGAGGCGATTACCGTTTCCCTGCACTGCGAGAAGAATTTTCCTGCACGCAAAGCGGAAAGTGACTGGGACATTCCATTGCCCAAAGGCATGGGCGATGCCGATTATTTGAAGGTCGTGGACGACACACTCAATTATCTGCTGCCCCTTTATCAACCGGATCTGGTGCTGTACGACGCCGGCGTCGATGTGCACAAGGACGACGCCCTCGGTTATCTGCAACTGACTGATGAAGGCGTCGCTGCCCGGGATGAAAGCGTGATGCGCCATTGCCTGGGCCGCGACATCCCGGTGATGGGCGTGATCGGCGGTGGTTACAGCAAGGACCGCCACGCCCTCGCCCGCCGCCACGGCATTCTCCACCACAGCGCGCAGCGCGTCTGGCAGTCACACGGCTGTCATTGAGCTGTGCTGCGTTACCCACAATGGCTGTGGAACGGCCTGTGGATAACCTGAGTGAAAGGGGCTGCAGCCCATACCGAACATGGCGCGCAGCGCGGCGGTTAATTTTTAACCAACCGCTACAAAGATCCCGGCTGTTAGAATGCGCGCCTTATCCCGCCATACCGCAGCGCACGCCATGACCCAGAACTCCGCCCCCTCCCACGCTCACGTCGCCATCATCGGCGGTGGCCCCGCCGGCCTGATGTCCGCCGAAGTGCTGAGCCAGGCCGGAGTCCGCGTCGATCTCTACGACGGCATGCCTTCGGTAGGCCGCAAGTTCTTGCTGGCCGGGGTCGGCGGCATGAACATCACCCACTCCGAAGCCTACCCGGCGTTCCTCTCGCGCTACGCCGAACGCGCGCCGCACATCGCTCCGCTGCTGCGCGGTTTTGATGCCGATGCGCTGTGCCGCTGGATTCATGAGCTGGGCATCGAAACCTTTATCGGCAGCTCTGGCCGCGTGTTCCCCACCGACATGAAAGCCGCCCCTTTGCTGCGCGCCTGGCTCAAGCGTCTGCGCGACAGTGGCGTAGTTATCCACACCCGCCATCGCTGGCTCGGTTGGGATGAACAAGGTGCGTTGCGCATCGACAGCCCGGAAGGCGAGAAATCCATCAACCCCGACGCCACCCTGCTCGCCCTCGGCGGCGGCAGTTGGTCGCGGCTGGGTTCGGACGGCGCGTGGATGTTGCCGCTGGAGCAGCGCGGTGTAGGACTGGCGCCGTTGCAGCCCAGTAATTGCGGCTTTGAAGTGCAGGCCTGGAGCGAATTACTCGTCAGCAAATTCGCCGGCGCGCCGCTGAAAAATATCGCCATCGGCCTGAACGACGATGTACCGCGCTTGGGCGAATGCGTGATCACGGCGACCGGGATTGAGGGCAGTTTGATCTACGCGTTGTCGGCACCGATTCGTGAGGCGATCAACCAGCACGGTTCAGCCACCATTCATATCGACCTGCTGCCGGGCCGACCTGTGGATAAATTGCAGGCAGCATTGAGCAAACCGCGCGGCTCGCGCTCGATGGCCAAGCATCTGCACAGCCAGATCGGGATTGATGGGGTGAAAGCGGCGTTGTTGCGTGAATTGACTGACGCTGCAACCTTTGCCGATCCGGCGCTGCTCGCTCGGGCGATCAAAGCGTTGCCGCTGACACTGATCAAAACCCGCCCGCTGGACGAAGCGATCAGCAGTGCCGGGGGCGTGACGTTCGAGGCGATGGACGAGCGGCTGATGCTCAAGGCGTTGCCGGGGGTGTTCTGCGCAGGTGAGATGCTCGATTGGGAGGCGCCGACGGGGGGCTATTTGCTGACGGGGTGTTTTGCCAGTGGCCGGGCGGCGGGGTTCGGGATGCTGGAGTGGCTTCGGCACAAAACCTTGTAGGAGCTGTCGAGTAAAACGAGGCTGCGATCTTTTGACCTTTAAAAACAAGATCAAAAGATCGCAGCGTGCCGCAGCTCCTACCTGGATAGCGCGCCTTCAGCAGAGGGTTATGGCTTACGCTTACGCGGTCCGGTGTTAAATACCGGCACCTTGCGCACAGGCTTGATCGAAGGCTCCGGCGCCTGAGTCTCGCCGCTATCGACCCACTTACCGAGATTACGCTTGCCGCCACCGCCGGACGATTTAGGCTTTTTAGGTTTCTTCGGCTTCTTGATCACCTGACCGCTGGCATCGGTATCCGGCACGCGGTGCTCAGGCTCGAAGTCAGGTTCGTTCTGACGCTTCAACGTCTGACGCGTGAGCATCTCGATCGCCGAGAGCATGTTCACCTCATCGGCACACACCAGCGAGATCGCCTCGCCCGTCGCACCCGCACGGCCAGTGCGGCCGATCCGGTGAATGTAATCTTCGGCCACGATCGGCAGGTCGAAGTTGACCACCAGCGGCAAATCTTCGATGTCCAGACCACGGGCCGCCACGTCGGTGGCCACCAGAATCTGCACTTCGCTGAGTTTGAACCGATCCAGCGCACGCTGGCGTGTCGCTTGCGGTTTGTCGCCATGGATGCCGTCGGCGTTGATGCCCAGACCCTGGAGTTTTTCCACCAGCGCATCCACGCCGTTGCGGGTCTTGGCGAATACCAGCACCTGCTTCCACTTGCCTTTGCGCATCAGGTGCACGAACAGTTCGGCCTTGCGCTTCTTGTCCACCGTCACGATCCACTGCTTGACGGTGTTGGCGGCAACGTTGCGCGGGCTGACTTCGATGCTCAGCGGGTCGTTGAGCATTTGCCCGGCCAGCAGGCGGATGTCATCGGAGAAAGTCGCGGAGAACAGCAGGGTCTGGCGCTTTTTCGGCAGCATGCGGTAAATGTTCGCCAGTTCTTCGGAGAAGCCCAGGTCGAGCATACGATCGGCTTCATCCAGCACCAGGGTTTGCAACTGATCGAGTTTCAGCGCGTTCTGGCGGAACAGGTCGATCAGGCGACCAGGCGTGGCAACAAGCACATCGACGCCGCCGCGCAGCTTCATCATTTGCGGGTTGATGCTGACGCCGCCGTAAACCGCATAAGTGCGCAGCGGCAGGTTTTCGGCGTACTGGCGCACGGACTCATGAACCTGCTCGGCCAGCTCGCGGGTCGGCACCAGAATCAGCGCACGCGCCGAATTCGCGGTGACTTTTGGGCCTTCCATAGCCAGCAACTGCAACAACGGCAAGGCGAAACCGGCGGTCTTGCCGGTACCGGTCTGGGCCGCTGCCATCAGGTCGCGACCGGCCAGAACGGCCGGGATGGCTTGCGCCTGCACCGGCGTCGGGGTCTGGTAGCCGAGCGTCTCGAGGGAGCGCAGCAAGGGTTCGATCAGGCCAAGGGAGGCGAAAGTCATGGGAGTACCGTAGGAAAATTCAGCGCAGTTGTGCGACACGAGTGTGCAATGGCGCGCAGTTTACCCTAATTCGCGCGCTGTTCCGTCGGAACGGCCGTCGGCACGTCTACCGGCGGCTGTGCCGGACGACGCCATTGCGGCAGACCGATCAGCACCACGGCACTGATGATCACCAGCATCGCCAGCGCTTCTTCAATGCCGATGGTCTCGCCGACAAACACGATCCCCAGCAACACCGCCACCGCCGGATTGACGTAGGCATAACTGGTGGCCGCCGCCGGACGCACATGCTTGAGCAGGTACATGTAGGAATTGAAGGCGATGATCGAGCCAAAAAAGATCAGATACGCCAGCGCCAACCAGCCTTCCATCGGCGGCACGGCTTGCAAGCGTTCACCACTCACCGCACTGCCGATCAGCAGGACAACACCGCCGACCAGCATTTCCACGGCACTGGCCATCGCGCCCTGCGGCAACGGCAGGTGCCTGCTCCATACCGAACCGAAGGCCCAGGTCGCCGCCGCGAAAATCAGCAAAGCAGCGCCCAAGGGGCTCGATTGCAGGTTGGACCCCATGTTGAGCATGGCAATGCCAACAATCCCCAGCGCCACCCCGGCCCATTCGAGACGAGTATTACGCGCGCCCCAGAAATAACCGCAGAGCAACGTAAACAGCGGCACCGTCGCCACCGCCAATGCCGCCACACCAGAAGCCACCCCCGTGTGCTCCGCCACACTCACCGCACCGTTACCAAAACTGAGCAGCAAAATCCCGATGATCCCCGCCGCTTTCCACTGCGCCCACGTCGGCGCCGGCGCCCCGCGCCAGCGCAGGAACGCGTACATCAACGTGCCAGCAATGATGAAGCGCACTCCGCCGAGCATCAGCGGTGGCCAATATTCAACGCCGATGCGAATCACCAGATAGGTCGAACCCCAAATCACATACAACGCAAAAAACGCGGCGATCAGCGGCAAGGAAAAACGGCGCAAGGCAGGCATGGGCAGCTCGACAGTCTGTGTCAGTAGATTGGTTATTCTAGAAAGGCCAGCGGGCAAAAATAAGTTACAAAACCTGTTTATCAGGCCAGTACACTTTTGAAATCACGGAGATCTACGGAATAAACCACGATTTCGAAAGACTGACACTTTCAGGAGTTAAGCCTTGGATAAATACGACCGCATGCTGCTCAGCGCCCTGCTCGAAAACGGCCGGGCGTCCTACGCCGACCTGGCGCGCAAAGTAAACCTCTCCGCCCCCGCCGTGGCCGAGCGCGTGGCCAAGCTTGAGGCATCGGGCGTGATCACCGGCTATGAAGCGAAAATTGATCTGTCGAAAATCGGTCTGCCGATCCAGTGTGTGATCGAGTTGCGTCTGAATCAAAACGGCAGCCAGAAGGTGTACGACGAATTGGTCAAAATTCCGCAACTGACCGAGTGCTTTCGGGTGACGGGCGATCCGTGCGTGATCATGAAGGCCGCAGTGGGGTCGATGCCGGAGCTGGAGGAGTTGATCAATCGGGTGGCGAAGTTCGGGTTCAGCAAGACTTCGATTGTGTTGTCGAGTGCCATCGAGAAGCGCGTGCCGCTGGGGCATATCGAAGGCAACGGCAAGTCTTGAGGCAATGATGTCCACTGCGGGAGCGGGCTTGCCCGCGAAGAGGGAGTGTCAGACAACACCTTTCTGAATGACACAGCGCATTCGCGAGTAAGTCCGCTAGCGAGAAGCCTTCAACCCTGGCGACGACTTTCCTGAGTCAGCAAGTGCGGCATATCTCGCATGCGCATCCATGGCTCATTGCGCCAATGCAGAAGTCTCAACGTTTCCCCTGCGCACATCATCAAACGTAGATGCGGATCTGAAACTGACTCCGAGCCCTGACGAAGCATCGGCACGACCTCATGGGTCAGCCAACGACGCAAATGACGGTTCTCCGGGGAGTAGTGGTAAACCAGCATTGCGTAAACGCCGGACTCACTCAACATCAAGGTCTCTTGAACACCATCGCTTCCCGACAGATACATTATCCGCCGCTGATCTTCATCAAGCTTCAGAACTTGTCGCCCATTGATTTCCAACCCCATCAGACGACCAAAATCACGGGCACAGAACCAGGCTTCTGCATGCAGCAGAGTTGCCCGCAGTTGAATGTGATGACGAATAAAAGCTTGTGGTGTTACGAAAGGTTCACGGATGAACGCTGAACCAGAATCTTCTGGAGGGTTGGGCGTAGCTTTGAACATGGCAAATCTCCTTTGAACGTCGGAGCTGCCAGCATCACTTGCAGATGATGGGTGGCAGCTGTGCACGGGTCTGCAAGACCGAGTAGGAGACCTCGGCAGACCCTAAGGTCTCCCGCACACAGCTACCATAAATCGATGGTCGCTAATTGAAGCGACGCGATTATAGGTTCGCCAGTGGTCTCCTAACAAACTAACGGCAGGCTTGCAGTCCCGATCGCTGAATTGGCAGCGACGAAAAGAGGTTAGCGGTGGGGCTATCAGAGCTCAAGACGGATAATCCCTAAACTTCAGTAGGATGCTTCGTCGAACTCTACACACCACTAAACAACCCGGTTCGCGAGTTTTTGAAAGCAACGGAAAATAGTCCAGGCCAAAACAAATCCACTGTAGGAGTGAGCCTGCTCGCGATGGCGATGTGTCAGTAAACATTGCTGGCGACTGATGCGCCGCCATCGCGAGCAGGCTCACTCCTACAAGGGTTCTTGTTGAGTTCGGGATCAGCGATAGCGCTGCAGATGCTCGCCAACTTTCGCAGCCGGCACTTTCTGCAATTTGCACAGCAGGTCATGGTTCAACTCGCGCACGCCATGCTTGTCGCGCAACTCTCCGGCCAGATGCGCCATCAAGTTAGCCGCCATCTCCGCATCCGCCATCGCCCGGTGAGCCTGACCAGTGTGCGGCAGGCGAGCGAACGTGGTGAGGGTGCCGAGCTTGTGATTCGGCGCGGCCGGCATCAACCGGCGGGCCAGCAGTAGTGAGCAGGCAAAATTCTGGAGACGGGTGCGTTTGATCCGCCCCAGTTCAAAATCCCAGAACTTCTGGTCGAACGAAGCGTTGTGTGCGACCAGTGGCGTGCAGCCGACAAACTCGTTGACCTCGTTCATCACCTGTTCCGCCGAGGGCGCGGTGCGCAGCATGGCGTTGCTGATGCCGGTCAGTTGTTCGATGAACGCGGGGACGCGCACGCCGGCGTTCATCAGGCTCTGGTAACGCTCGACGATGCGGCCGTTTTCCAGCATGACCACGGCGATTTCCGTGGCGCGGCAGCTGCTGTTCGGCGAGAGGCCGGTGGTTTCAAAGTCGATGACTGCAATGCGTTCCAAACCGGGTTCAACTCCGTTCAAATCAATTCTTCAGTAGCCGCTCAATTCTTCAGAAGCAGCGCGCCTTCGATCGGCACGTAGCGGCTGGCAGCGCGGATCAGCGAGTTGGCGGTCAGGCCCGGGACGCCATAGGCCACCGCTTGCACGCCGTGCTTGTTGATGATGCGTTCGAGCAGCATGTCGAAATCGCCATCACCGGAGGCCAGGACGATTTCGTCGACGTGATCGGCGGCGTCCATGATGTCGAGGGTGATGCCCACGTCCCAGTCGCCCTTGGCCGAGCCGTCGCTGCGCTGGATGTATGGCTTGAGCTTCACGATGAAGCCGAGGTTGCGCAGGATCTGCTGGAATTGCTGTTGCTTGCTGTCGCCACGGTCGATGGCGTAGGCGTAGGCCTCGACGATCTGCCCGTCCTTGCTGATGTCGGCCCACAGCGCGGCGTAGTTGAAGTGGCAACCATAGGCCTGACGCACGGTGTAGTAGAGGTTCTGCACGTCGGCGAACACTGCGATTTTTTTCACCGGAGTTCCTGTGAGCGCGCGAGCGCACGAAGCGGGATCAGGCGCCAGGCCCGAAAAAGGCGCTCAGTATGCCAGCCCGAAGGAAGGTTCCGCGAATAATCGCCCGCAGGCGCAAGGGTGCTACTGACGAGTGGTGAATGTGGCGAGGGGATTTATCCCCGCTGGGCAGCGTAGCGGCCCCGGTTTTTTGGGCCTGCTGCGCAGTCCATCGGGGATAAATCCCCTCACCACAGTTCGATGTCAACCTGGAAGGTTTGGGTCAGACGAAGGAATCGTCGTCATTGAAGAACGATGAGTTGTCATCGCTGTAGTCGGTATCAGTAAAGCCGCTCTGGTCGTTGCCGGCCATGCGCTGGTCATCGCCCCAGCCGTTGTTGCTTTGGTCTGCAACCTGCGCCGGTTCTTCCTTGATCACTTCAACAATCTCTTCCGGTTGCTGATTGTGATGGAACAGGCTGCTGATACCCTGCGCCAGCATCACGCCACCCGCCACACCAGCGGCAGTTTTCAGCGCGCCACCGAGGAAGCTGCTGCCCGCCGCCGGAGCAGCCTGTTGCGCGTAGTTGGGCGGCGGTACGCCGAAGTTCTGTTGTGGCGCGGGAGCGTTGAAGTTCTGCTGCGGTGCCGGTTCGCGCCAGCCGCCCGTCGATGCCGGGGCACTCTGTGTTGGCGCAGGACGCGAGCTGCCGCCGCCAAAGATGCTCGACAGAAACCCACCGCCACCGCTGGGTGCCGGCGCAGCACTCTGCGCCTTGGCCGATTGCAGCTCGGCCTGCAAACGCTGGACTTGCTGGGTCAGTTGTTTGTTCTGCTCGTCGAGGCTTTTGAGCGCCGCCTCTTGCACCAGAATCGCCTGGGTCATGAAATAGCCTGCCGACGGCTGGCGTGTCAGGTGTTCCTTGATCCGCGTCTCGGCCTGGGCATCGCGCGGGGCTGCCTCCGTTTCGGCCTGTTGCAGCCGGGAAAACAGTCCATCGATCAGGGTTTGCTCTTCGCTGTTCATGGCGACCTCGTAGATTGCCGGGGATAACATTGCCCTCGCCCACTTTGGACAAGGTGCTCTCCCGTAATGGAGACAGTGACAGGATGTTTCAACGACCTTTACCGAATGTTTACGTTTGCGTCCGCCCGCACATCATCGGTTAAAGTGAGCCACTGTTTTCGACCTGCGATACCGACTGATGAATGCCTTCGAAGTGCTGCGCGACTCTCTGTATTTTTTCAAACGCCATTTGGTCAGCATCGTGCAGTTGTGCCTGCCGCTGGTGATCGTCGAAGCGCTGTTGCAACAAGTGGTGGATCACGCCAGCGACCCGGACAGTTTTTCGGCGTCCAGCATCATTGTCGGCCTGCTGGTCTATCCGCTGTACACCGCCGCACTGATTCTGTTTCTCGACGCCCGCACCCGTGGCGAAGCCCCGCGCAATCTTGACCTGCTGGCGATGGCCGCACGCTTGTGGCCGCGTTTCGCCCTGCTCACGGCGCTCAACACGTTGCTGATCCTGCTGGGACTGTCGCTGTATTTTCTGCCGGGCCTGATGCTGATGGTGATGCTGGCGTTCGGCGAATATCTGCTGGTGCTGCGCGGCCTCAATCCGCTGCATGCCATGAAGGAAAGCCTGCGTCTGACACGCGGGCATTTCTGGCGGATTCTGCTGTGCATTCTTTGCGTGATGACGCCGTTGTGGTTGCTCAAAGGCGCAACGCTGGCGGTCTATCCAGAACCGCAGAACACGGCCATCACTGTGTTGATCGACAGCGCTCACGGCTTCCTGCAACTGTTCACCAGCGTGGTGCTGTTCCGTCTGTTCATGCTGATCAGCGAATTGCCTGACAAAAGAGACAGAGCGGTCTGACTGCTCTGGCCTTAGGTTTAAGACTCGCCCTCAGGTATGCTCGGGGCCACTTTCTGTAACGCTAAACCCGAGCCATGACCCGTCTACTGCGCTACACCCTGTTGCTCGTTGTGCTCGCCATCGCCGTGATTGGCGGGCTGATGTTCAGCTTGACCTGGCGTCCCGAACCCCGTGAAACCCTGCCGGTCAGTTGCACCGCAACCGCGCCGACGCTGGTGCCCGGGCAGGCACTGAAAGTCATGACCTGGAACGTGCAGTACCTGGCCGGCAAGCGTTATGTGTTCTGGAATGACCTGGCCGGGGGCGACGATGAAGCGCCGACGTTGGAAGACATGGCCTTCAGTCTCGATGAAGTGGCGCGGGTAATTCGAGATGAACAGCCCGACGTGGTGCTGTTGCAGGAGCTGGATGACGGCGCCAAGGCCAGCGATTATCAGGATCAACTCAAATTGCTGCAGGAGCGGGTCGCCGATCTGTACCCGTGTAGCGCCAGCGCCTTTGACTGGAAAGCCGATTTCGTCCCTGAACCGCACATCTTCGGCAGCGTTGGCCGGCAACTGGCGACGCTGAGCCGTTATCGCATCGAACACGCCGAGCGCCTGCAATTACCGGTCGCTTCGAGCAACTTCATCAGCCGCCAGTTCCAGCCCAAAGACGCCCTGCTCGCGACCAAGCTGCCGCTGAGCGATGGCGGGCAACTGACCGTGTTCAACACGCATCTGGAGCGCGCCAGCCAACCGGATGAGACTTTGCAGGCGCAAGTCACGGCGGTGGCCAAGGTGCTCGACAAGTATGAAAGCCAAGGTCTGCCGTGGTTGATCGGCGGCGATTTCAATCTGCTGCCGCTCGGTCAATATCGCCGTTTGCCAGCCGAGCAGCGCACGGCCTACTCCGCCGACAGCGAATTGCATCTGTTGTGGGACAAGTACCCGATGATCCCGACCAACAACGAGGCCAGCGGCATCGACCGCGCGCAGTGGCTGACCCACTACCCCAATGACCCCGGTCTCAATGGTCCGGATCGCACGGTCGACTATCTGTTCTACAGCCCGAAGATCAAACGGGTTGAAGCGATGGTGCGCCAGGACGATACGCTTCGGATTTCCGATCACTTGCCGGTCATTGCGCGGTTCCTGCTGCCGGTTGCGCCGTAGCAACAACTCTACGCCACGAACGATGCTCGGGCATTCGAATCAAACGCACGGAAGACCCATGAAAATCTTAATTGTATGCAAGGACATCGGCGGCTACGCACGCAAACTGGCTGAGCATTTGATGATCGATAACAACGTGTGCTTCATCGATACCTCGTCGATGTCGGACAGGTTTGATCGAGCCCCGAAGATCATTCGACGTCCGCTGAAACGCTGGGCCCAATGGCGGCATGTGAAAAAGACCCTTCGGGCGGCAGGGCGGTTTGACGCTGCCCTAATCATTAATCCGGCGCAAATCGACCCACAGCAATTGGCGGCTGGACTCAAGGCTTCCGATCGCAAGATCGCCTACCTTTACGACAGTTTCAGTCGCTGGCCGATGACCCGGGAAGAACTGGCTGATTATGACGAGGTGTTTTCATTCGACCCGCAGAATGCCGAGAGTTACGGCCTGAAAAAGCTCTACAACTTTATCTATGAAGACTACGTTGCAGACGGTGAACCGGGCGAATACTCGGCTTTCGTAGTGATGGCCGGCAAGGACCGCGTGCCGGCGCTCGAAGGCCTGGCGCGGGAATTTGATCGGCTCGGCGTTACCGATTACAAGTTTCTGGTGCAGTGCAAACCGATTCCGGGTGCTCATCCCGGTATCACTTTTTTCGAGCAGAGAATGTCGCTGGAATCCGTAGGTGAGTTAGTCAAACGCTCCAGGATCATTCTGGACATTTCCAAGCCTGGCCAGGCCGGTTTGAGCTTTCGTTTCTTTGAAGCCATGGCCTCGCGGAAAAAAGTGATCACCACCAACAAAAGCGTTGTCGATTATGACTTCTACAACCCGGTAAACATCCTGGTGATTGACGAGGCCAACCCGCTGATTCCGGAGCATTTCATCACGAGCCCGTATGTGGATGTCCCTGTGCAGATCTATGAAAAGTACACGTTGCAGGGTTGGACCAGGACCGTGTTTTCGCTTCAGTAAAACGCTGCGCGCTCAGGGTTTTCGCGGTTTGATCCGTGCAGTGGCCTCGGCCACCAACGGATCATCCGGCCAGTAATGCTTTGGATACCGCCCCTTCAAATCCTTCTTCACTTCGGCATAGGTGCTGCGCCAGAAGTTGGCCAGATCCTGCGTCACCTGCACCGGCCGGCGCGCAGGGGATAAAAGATGCAGTTTGACCACCTGCCGGCCACCAGCGATCCGCGGCGTTTCGGCCAGCCCGAACAACTCCTGCAAACGCACCGCGAGAATCGGCGGAAACTCGCTGTAATCCAGACGAATCGACGACCCCGACGGCACGCTCAGATGATGCGGCGCCAGTTCATCGAGACGTTGCGGCAGCGGCCATGGCAGTAGATTGCGCACGATGCTCGACAGATCCAGATTGGCGAAGTGACTGAGCCGCGAGACCTTGCCCAGATATGGCATCAGCCAGTCTTCGAGAGCGTTCAGCAGTGTCGCGTCGCTGACATCCGGCCACTGGCTTTCGTCCTGAGTATTGAGCTCCAACTGCCGCAACAACGCGACACGCGCCTGCCACTGACGCAGTTCCGGCGTCCACGGCAGCAGCTCCAGGCCTTTGCGCCGCACCAGATTGACCAGCGCCTGACTGCGCGCGGCTTCATCGAGGCCAGTCAACGGTTCACGACTCAGGATCAGTTCGCCTACCTTTCGCTGACGTTCAGCGCGCAACACGCCTTCGCGCTCGTCCCAATCCAGTTGATCGATGTTGCGTACCTGCTCGGCGAGCACCGAATCAAACAGCGCCGGATCAAAATCCGCCGCCAGATAAATTCGTTCTTCGCGCTGACCCTGTCGGCTGCCGAGGTCGGCGATGACGATCCACGGTTCTTTCATCAGGCTGTCGGCCTCGGCGAACAGCGCGGCGCGACCGTTGGCCAGTCGGTATTCGGCGCCTCCGGCACGACGTTGTTGGGCGACGCGATCCGGGTAGGCCAGCGCCAACAGTGCGCCGAGCCAGCGCGGGTGATCCGGATCGCTGACCGGCTCGCTCGCCTTGCCGCGTAAGTAACCGCGATACTGCCGCGCCAGTTGTCGGGCACGTTGCACGCCGCCCTGAGCGCCGCGTGCCGCGCGTTCTTCGCCGGACAACAACACCAGACGACTGTGCAAATCCGCCCCGGCGCCGCGCAAGATGTCGCGCTCGCCGAGCAACGCGGCGACATCGCAGGCCATGTTGGCCAGGCCCAACGCCTGCCCGCGCAGCAACAAATGGCCGATACGCGGATGCGCTGGCAATTCGGCCATGGCCTGGCCATGGGAGGTCAGCGCTTCACCTTCCAGTGCGCCGAGTCGCTGCAACAATTCCTGCGCCTGAGCATAAGCTGCCGTTGGCGGAACATCGAGCCAGACCAGCTCGCCCGGCGTCACCCCCCAGCGCCCCAATTGCAGCGCCAGGCTGGCCAGATCTGCCGACAGAATTTCCGCACTGCCATAAGCGGCCAGTTGCTCGTGCTGATCCTGCGACCACAACCGATAACACACACCCGGCTCCAGTCGCCCTGCCCGCCCCGCGCGCTGCGTGGCGCTGGCCTTGGAAATGCGTTGAGTGTCGAGGCGGGTCATGCCGCTGCCCGGATCGAAACGCGGCACCCGCGCCAGCCCGGCATCGATCACCACGCGCACGCCGTTGATGGTCAAACTGGTCTCGGCGATATTGGTGGCCAGCACCACTTTGCGCTGGCCGGCCGGTGCCGGGTCGATAGCGGCGCGTTGGGCGTTGAGATCGAGTTCACCGTGCAACGGGCAGAGCAGCACGTCGCTGCGCTCGCCGATGGCGTCGGCCAATTGTTGATGGACGCGACGGATTTCAGCCTGCCCCGGCAGGAACACCAACAGGCTGCCGGTTTCATCGTGCAGGGCTTCAAGGATGGTGGCGGTCACGCGCTGATCGATGTACTCGCCGGGCTGAAACGGCCGGCCCCAGCGCATGGTCACTGGATACATGCGTCCTTCGCTGCGCAGGATCGGTGCGTCGTCCAGCAAACCGGCCAGGCGTTCGCCTTCCAGCGTTGCCGACATCAGCAAAATCTTCAGCGGCTGTTCAGCTCGAAACAGCTCGCGACCGTTCAAACTCAGGGCCAGCGCCAGATCGGCGTCGAGGCTGCGTTCGTGAAACTCATCGAAGATCAGCAGGCCCACGCCTTCCAGCGCCGGGTCGTCCTGCAAACGGCGGGTGAGAATGCCTTCGGTGACCACTTCGATACGGGTGTTGGGGCCGACCTTGCTGTCGAGACGAATGCGATAGCCAACGGTTTCACCGACCTTTTCGCCCAGTTCGCTGGCCAGTCGTTCCGCTGCGGCACGCGCGGCGAGACGGCGCGGCTCCAGCATCAGAATGGTTTGCCCGTTCAGCCACGCTTCGTTGAGCAAGGCCAAAGGCACGCGGGTAGTTTTACCGGCGCCGGGCGGTGCTTCAAGCACGGCTTCGTGGCGTATCGCCAACGCTTCACGCAGGGCGGGTAAAACTTCGTCGATCGGCAAAGAAATCATGCTGGCTCCCAAACAGAGCGGCGAGTATAACGGCGAACTGCCAAGCGTTCGTCAGGGTCTTAACTTCACAAGACGAAGCTTCGTTATCAGATGACTCAGGAGATATTTCCCATGCGCTTACCTTTTCGCCTGATCGGCGGTGTGCTGGTCGCCACCCTGCTCACCCAGATCACCGCGTGCGGCTCGATTTTCTACCCGGATCGACGCGGCCAGATCGATGGCAAGATCGACCCGGCGATTGCCGTGCTCGATGCCGTGGGTCTGCTGTTCTACATCGTCCCGGGGCTGATCGCATTTGCAGTCGACTTCGCCACCGGCGCGATTTACTTCGAACCGGGCCACACCGCGCAAGTCGATCCGGCCAAGCTCAAGCAAGCCATCGGCCCGGACGGTCAGGTCGATAACCTGAAGTTGCAGGCTATTCTCGAATCTGAACTGGGCCGCAATCTGCCGCTGGATGACCCGCGCCTGATCCAGCACAAAGGCAGCACCCAACAACTGGCGATGTTCGGCCTGCAACCCGCCGCATAAGGAAACCATGCCCCCATGACCTCCAGCCCCGAACACGCCCGCCTGCTGCGGTTGGCGACCCGCGCCTCGGTGGCGGTGGCCTGTACGCTGATCATTGCCAAAGCCATCGCCTGGTGGCTGAGCGGTTCGGTGAGCATGCTCGCCGGCCTCACCGACTCGGCGCTCGATGGCATTGCTTCGTTGCTCAATCTGCTGGCGGTGCATTACGCGCTGCGCCCGGCGGATGACGATCATCGTTATGGCCACGGCAAAGCGGAATCCCTGGCCGGCATGGCGCAGGCCTTGTTCATCGGCGGGAGTGCGGTGTTGATCGCGTTTCAGGCCTATGAGCGGATCAAGCAACCTGAACCGCTCGGTGCGCCGTGGATCAGCATTGGCGTGATCATTTTCTCCCTGCTGCTGACGGTGGCCTTGCTGATTTTGCAGCACCGGGTAGTCAAGCAGACCGGCTCCAACGCCGTACGCGCCGACTCGCTGCATTACCGCTCTGATCTGCTGCTTAACGGCAGCATTCTGGTGGCGCTGGTGCTGGCCGGGTTCGGCTGGCAACAGTTGGACGCGTGGTTTGGCCTGGGGATTGCCGCGTACATTTTGTGGAGCGCGATCCAGATCGCCCGGGAAAGCTTTTCGGTGCTGATGGATGAGGAGCTGCCACCGGACGTCAGTCAGCACATGCTCGAACTGGCGTGCAGCGTACCGGGTGTGCTGGGCGCACATGACTTGCGCACGCGGATTTCCGGCAACCACTGGTTCGTGCAGCTGCATCTGGAATTGCCGGGGGAATTGACCCTGTCAGTAGCGCACGGCATCAGCGATCAGGCGGCGGATGCCATTCACAAAGCCTACCCACGGGCCGAAGTGCTGGTACACGCCGACCCGCAGGAAGTGGTCAAGGCTGAACGGGCGCAAACCCGGATTCAGTAACTTACCTGATAACCGCGACTGCTCAGGCAATTGCCCTGGGCCTGACGGTAGGCCTGGACCACTTCGGGCGCCGGCTGGTAAGTCGCGGTACGCGGATCGAAACCGCTTTGTTGCACCGCGTACTGATAGCACTGGTAACCGTCCTGTTGCACCTGCTCCGGCGACTGACCGTTGGCCGGGTAAGCCTCGACATCGTAGCCCTGTGATTGCGGCTGCGGCTGTTGCTGCACCGGCGGCTCGACCACCACGTAGTCCTGAGTCGCTTCCTGATAGGCGTAATAGGAACCGGCGGCAAGGAACAGCAACGCGCCACCTACCCACACTTCACGGGCGTAATCCGGCAAGTACTGGGTACGAATCCCGCGCGGTGGCTGCACGACGATGTAGCGCGGGCCTTGCGGGCGATACCAATAGCCGCCAGAGAAGAAGTAATCCTGCCCGCGATACGGCACGCGATAGTCACGATCCGGGAAACGGTCGATCACATGCCCCGGCCGATATTGCGGCCCCGGCCCCCAACCGTTGCCATGCCCGTCCGGACGACCTGGCCAGCGATTGTCGTTAGGCCGGTTGCCGGTCTGCCAATGCTGGTTGTTGTAGCCGTTCTGTGGACGCTCGTCGCGGTAGTAGCCCTGACGCGGTTCCTGGGTCTGGCGCACGGCGTCGGGACGCGGCTGGATCGGCAGACTGTTGGCCGGTAACTGTGGCGGTGGCGGCGGCTGGCGAACCGGGTTGGGATTGTAGGCTGGACGGTTCTGGTCGCGGTTCTGCCACTGGCCATTATCGTTGCGCTGCTGGCCGTTGTGCTCGAACTGGCGACTGTTGTCGCCACGAATGATTTCATTGTTCTGCGGCCGAGGCTGATTGTTACCGCCATGGCCCTGATTGTTGCCCTGATGCTCCGGACTGCGACCATTATTGTCCGGCCCGCGATTCTGCGGCTCATCGGCAAGCGCTTGCGCACTGACACTCACACACAGCAACCCAACACCGGCCAGACGCCAGATGCGCGACTTCATGCTTTTCCTCGCTGCGGCTCAGGGCCTGAAATTAAGAGGGGACTTGTCACTAAGACCGGGAATGTACACACCGGGTTCTGCAACAGGTTATCAGTCACGAGACTTATTTATTGAGGGCTGCACAAAAATCGCAGGCAAGAAAAAGGGAGACCCGTCGGCCTCCCTTCTAGAGAACTTCGTCCTGGCTCGACGCTTTTGACGTCGGCTCACCTCACGCCGTCTTCTGGACAGTGTGCAGCTCGGGGGCCGGCACATCCCCGGTGGGGGTGGCGACCGCGGCGGGCCTGATAGGCGGGCCGCTGTGGACTTTGTTACCGAGCAGTGATTCTGGTAATAAGAATAGGCCTGAGGCCGCGACAGAGGATTGCGAAGATTGCTTAAATAAACACCACTTGCGCAATTTTTAACCCTGGATAGATAATCCGCCGCAATAGTTACAACCAAGGACTGATTGATGAGCAAACTCGACCGTTACGACCTGAGCATTTTGGCGGAATTGCAGCGCGACGCCCGCATCTCCAACCAGGAACTGGCCGAGCGCATCGGTCTGTCACCCTCGCCGTGCTCGCGCCGGGTCAAGCAACTGGAAGACGACGGCTACATCTCGCGTCAGGTGGCGTTGCTGGATCGCAAGATGCTCGGGCTGAGCCTGACCGCTTATGTGCTGATTGGCATGGACCGGCACACACCGGAGCGCTTCGAGAATTTCGAAGCAGCGATTCGTACGTTGCCGCAGGTGTTGGAGTGCAGTCTGGTAACCGGCGTGGACGCTGATTATCAGTTGAAGGTGGTGGTGCCGGACATGGATCACTATCAGAAATTGCTGCTGGGGCATCTGACCCGGATTGATGGGGTGACCAGTGTGCGCTCGAGTTTTGTGCTGAATCAGGTGCTCAACAGCACCGAATTGCCGCTGACCCATTTGCGTAGCTGATTGCTTTCGTGGCGAGGGGATTTATCCCCGATCCAGTGCGCAGCACTGGCAAGATTTTGCAGCGAGGCGGATATTTTTGGGGTCGCTTCGCAACCCGTCGGGGATAAATCCCCTCGCCACAGGGTTCCAGACCAATGACTGCGGCACACCGACGCAGGTCAATGCCCCGCCGTTCGACCTTGGCGTATACTCGCCGCGCCCTTTTAGCCCCATGCGCGCCGGAGAACCCCGATGGATCCTGCACTACTTGAAGAATGGATGATGACTGGCCTGGTCAGCATCCTGATCATTTTCATGGGTTTCATCGTCTGGGATCTGGCGAAAAAATCCAAGGCCGGGCGCTTTGGCTCGCTCATTCTGTTCTTCGTGCTGGGCCTGGGTGTGGCCGCGTTCATCATCAAGAGTGTGGTGATCGGCCTGATCGAGTCCGGCGCTTTATAAGCGCGCCGGCACTTCTTTCCACTGGCCCTGATCTAGACCTTCGATCGTCCAGTCACCAATCCTGACCCGCACCAGCCGCAACGTCGGCAGGCCTACCGCAGCCGTCATGCGTCTCACCTGACGGTTGCGCCCCTCGCGTATCACCAATTCCAGCCAGCTTGTAGGTATGGTCATGCGAAAGCGTACCGGCGGATTACGCGGCCACAACTCAGGCTCCTCCAGTTGCCGAGCTTCGGCGGGCAAGGTCATGCCATCATTCAGTTCGACGCCGTCACGCAAACACTGCAACTGCTCGGCCGTCGGCTCGCCTTCGACTTGCACCCAATAGGTCTTGGCCAATTTGTGCTTGGGGTCGGCAATCCGCGCCTGCAACTGCCCGTCGTTGGTCAGCAGCAACAAACCCTCACTGTCGCGATCCAGGCGTCCGGCCGGATAAATACCGGGCACGTCGATGTAATCCTTGAGCGTCGCCCGCCCTTCGCCGTCGCTGAATTGCGTCAGCACATCGAACGGTTTGTTGAACAGGATCAGTTTCGGCTCAGCCGGCGGCGCCTTGGCAACACGGCGCGGGGAAGAAGACTGAGGCTTCGCGCCGGGGCGGCGGGAAGGTGGACGCGGGGGACGGGACATGGCGAAAAGAACATCTAACGGTCAGGGCTGCCAATGCTAGTAGCCTGACCGTTAAATGACCATCAACAAATCAGCGGAACGGCGGTTCGTCGAAGCTGCGCAGTTTGCGCGAGTGCAGCGAGTTGAGCTCGGTGCGCAGCAGATCCACCGCTTCGATGCCGATCTTCAAATGCTGGCTGACCGCACGCTCGTAGAACGCGTTGGCCGAACCCGGCAGCTTGATTTCGCTGTGCAGCGGCTTGTCCGAAACGCACAGCAACGTGCCGTATGGCACCCGCAGGCGATAACCTTGCGCGGCAATGGTGCCACTTTCCATGTCCACCGCCACGGCGCGGGACAGGTTGATCAACGGACGTTCCTGCGCCCAGCGCAGCTCCCAGTTACGGTCGTCGTAAGTCAGCACGGTGCCGGTGCGCAGGCGTTTTTTGAGGTCGTCGCCCTTCTCACCGGTAATGTTGGCGGCCGCTTGTTGCAGCGCCATCTGCACTTCGGCCAGTGCCGGGATAGGAATGTTCGGCGGCACCACGCGGTCGAGAATCCCGTCGCGACGCATATAGGCGTGGGCCAGCACGTAGTCGCCGATGGTCTGCGACTGACGCAGGCCGCCGCAGTGACCGATCATCAGCCAGCAATGCGGACGCAGCACTGCCAAATGGTCGGTGATGTTCTTGGCGTTGGACGGGCCGACGCCGATGTTCACCAGCGTCACACCATGGCCATCGCTGGCGATCAGGTGATAGGCCGGCATCTGATAACGGTGCCAGACCACACCGGCGGCAATCGCCGACGCTTCGCCGTGATCCATGCCCTTCTCGATGATCACGTTGCCCGGCAGCACCATGCGCACGAAACGGGGATCGCTGCGCAATTGCTCCAGACCATGAACGATGAACTGGTCGACGTAACGGTGATAGTTGGTCAGCAGGATCCACGGCTGCACATGGCGCCAGTCGCTGCCGGTGTAGTGCACCAGACGACGCAGCGAGAAGTCGACCCGCGCGGCATCGAACAGCGCCAGTGGCAGCGGATCGGTGTTTTCCCAATCGTAGAGGCCGTCGGCAATGCCATCGGTGGCGGCGGACAGGTCGGTACTCGGGAAGACGCGCGCCAGCACGGCGGCAGTGACGCCGGAACCGGCCAGCTCATCGCCCTGCTCGACCACGTACGGGTACGGAATATTTTGCTGACTGACGCCGACTTCAACAGTCACGGTGAAGTCGTGCATCAACGGCACCAGCTGTTCCAGCAGGTATTTGCGGAATGCTTTCGGATGGGTGACGGTGACGCTGTAAGTACCCGGCAGTTGCACCTTGGCGTAGGCGCGAGTGGTCTGCGGGACTTCGCCCTGGCAGTGGTAGGTCAGACGCAGTTCGGGATAACGAAACAGGGCACGCTGCCCGGCGTCGGGCTCGACGCGATCCTTGAGGTACCGCTTGAGCGCGGAATTCAGTGCGGTGGTGGCCTGCTCATGCAGCTCGGCCAGACGATCCACGGCTTGTTCGGCGGTTTGAACGACAATAAACGCTTCGGTCACGATCAGCTTCCTGTGTTCTGACTTGCAGAGCTTCATCTTGCCTGCATCGTGGCGCGACGGGAACAGTGGCGTTGTGGCTGCCGCACAATATATGACCCACCCACGCCCCCTGTAGGACTTGTATGGGGTCAGAAGCTTTGCGGGGTCGAGCGGGCAACGATGGCTTCGACATCAAGCCCACGCGGCAACGCACCATACACACGACCGCTACCACTCAACCGACTGGCAATAAACGCATCGCTCACCGCTGAATTCCCCGACTCCAGCAACAGCTTGGCCTGCAAGCCAAGGGCAATGTCCTCGGTCAATTGCCGTGCCCGATACTGAATATCGCCGGTGTCTTTGAACTGCGCCTGCAACTGCTGGATATGCGCGGCCAAGCGTTTATCGCCATGGCCGTCACCCAGTTCACTGAACAGCACGTCCAGTACACCCGGCTCTTTCGACAACGCGCGCAACACGTCAAGGCACTGCACGTTGCCCGAGCCTTCCCACGTCGAGTTGACCGGCGCCTCGCGGTACAGACGCGGCAGGATGCTGTCCTCGACATACCCGGCGCCGCCCATGCATTCCGCCGCTTCATTGATCATTGCCGGCGCGCGTTTGCAGATCCAGTATTTGCCCACCGCCGTCACCAACCGGGCGAACTGCGCTTCGTGGCGATCGTCCAAATGATCCAGCGCCTTGCCCATGCGCAGGCTCAGGGCCAGCGCGGCTTCGCTTTCCAGCGCCAGATCGGCCAGCACGTTCTGCATCAACGGTTGTTCGCTGAGCAACTTGCCGCCGACCTTGCGGTGCGCGCAGTGGTGGCTGGCCTGGGTCAACGCCTGACGCATCAGCGAACTGGAGCCGACCATGCAATCGAAACGGGTCATCGCCACCATCTCGATGATGGTCGGCACGCCACGCCCCTCTTCGCCGACCATCCACGCCAGCGCCCCGCGAAATTCCACTTCGCTGGAGGCGTTGGACTGGTTGCCGAGTTTGTTTTTCAGGCGTTGGATGTAGAACTGATTGCGCGTGTCGTCCGGGCGATGGCGCGGCAGCAGGAAACAGGTCAGGCCCTTGTCGGTCTGCGCCAGCGTGAGAAACGCATCGCACATCGGCGCCGAACAGAACCACTTGTGCCCGACCAGTTCATAAGCCTGGCCCGGACCGCTGGCGCCGACCGGATAGGCCTTGGTGGTGTTGGCGCGCACGTCGGTGCCGCCCTGTTTCTCGGTCATGGCCATACCGATGGTGACGCCAGCCTTGTGCGCAATGCCGACATTGCGCGGGTCGTATTCGGTGGCGAGGACTTTAGGCAACCATTGCTCGGCCAGATCAGGTTGCAAGCGCAGCGCCGGGACGCTGGCGAAGGTCATGGTCAGCGGGCAACCGCTACCGGCCTCGGCCTGGCTGTGCAGATAGGTCATGGAAGCACGGGCGACATGCGCGCCGTCATGCGGTTGCGCCCAAGGCAGCGAGGTCAGGCCATGCTCGACTGCCGTGCGCATCAGTTGGTGATAAGCAGGATGAAATTCCACCAGATCGATGCGATGACCGTAGCGGTCATGGCTGGCAAACACCGGTTTGTTCTGATTGGCGAGGAACCCGGCCTCCATCAACGGCCCGCCGGCCAGTGCGCCATAGGCATCAATCCGCGACTCGGCCCAACCGGCGCCGAACCTGCGCGACCACTCCTGCAACGGCAGGTCGATGCGATAGAGGTTGGTGCCGTCCAGCGACGGCGGCTGGTTGGTGACCTCGTGGGTTTCGGCAAACTGATGCAGGTTCATGACGGGTTCCTTTTTCAGCGAGAAGGTCAGTTAAGCACCGCCCAAACGCCGAACAAAGTGTCATATCCGCCGAATTTGCGGCGCTTTTACCCTATCAACAGCAGAGCACCCGTCGCTCCAGCGCAGACTGCAAATCTTCGAATTTCACCGGTTTGTTCAGGTAGTCGATCACTGCATCCGTGGCGCAAACCTCGCGATCCGCGCTCAACGCCAGCATGAACACCGGCAAGTGGGCGCACCCCGGCAAGGCGTGGATCTGACAGCACAGCGACGCGCCGTCATGGGCGGGCAACTGGCAATCGATCAAGACCGCATCAACAATTTCGCGCTGCAGGCAATCGAGCGCCGCTGCACCGTTTTCAGCGGTACGCACGCGGAAACCGAGTTTGAGCAGCATGCCGCGCATGACCAGTTGATTGACGGTGTTGTTGTCGACCAATAGCACCGTGCAGTCCTGCGGGGCACGGACGCAATCGCGCACATTCGCAGGGGGCGGCGCCGGCTCGACCACCGGCAATTCGAACTCCACGTCCAGCTGAAAGCGACTGCCACTTCCGGGTTCAGAGCGATGGGTGAGCTTACCGCCAAGCAGTTCGACCAGTTGTCGGCAGATCGCCAGCCCTACTCCCAATCCACCGTACTCACGGGTCATCGAACCGTCGAGCTGGAAGAAGCGCTGGTACATCGTCGCCTCACCCAGATCGGTAAAACCGATGCCGGTGTCGATCACAGCAAATGACAGCGCCAATCGATTGTCCGTCGACGGCTTGCCGGTGACCCGCAGCGCCAGCCCACCGACACGGGTGAACTTGATCGCGTTATCCAGCAGGCATTCCAGGCATTGCGCCAGTTTCGCGCTGTCACCGTGCAGGCGATCCGGCAGAGTCGGCAGCACGTCGACCTTGAAGTCCAGCGACTTGCTTGCCGCGTTGCCTTCGAACTGAGCGCGCAACCCTTCAACCACACCCCGCAGGCTGAAACTGCCCGACGTCGCCTTGAGCCTGCCGGCCTGCAATTCGGTGAGGGTGAGGATGCCGTTGACCATGCGCATCATGTCCCGGGCGGAACCGGCGGCGGTCTGGTGATATTGCTCAAGCTCGGGATCCAGATCGACGGTCTGCATCAGTTCCAGCGAACCGATCACACCGTTCATCGGCGTGCGCAGTTCGTGGGTCAGGGTCGCGAGGAATTCGTCCTTGAGCTTGTTGCTGTGGGCCAGTTGCTGGTTGAGCACTTCAAGTTTCTGCCCGGCATCAAACAGCGTCTGCGCCTGCTGCTCGCGCATCGCGTTGATGCGGTCAGCCAAGGCCAGCGACAACAAAGCCACTTCGATCGCCGAACCGATCTGGCTGGCGTACATCGTCAGGAACACGTTTGGCAGCAGGCCCAACACCATCAGCGTATTGATGACGCCGCCGAGCAGGAACGCCGACCATGCAATGATGAAATAGCGCGCCACGCGCAGGCCGCGCCACCAGGCGAGAATCCCCGCCGCAAAAATCACCACAGTGAAGGTCAGCGCCAGCGTCGTCGCCAGGCGCAGGGCCAGGGCGTAACTGGTCATCAGCGACAAACCGACTACCAACGCACCGAATGCAATCAGGGCGATCAGCAAACGGTCGAGCCAGCGGCTGTGGGTCTTGGTCTGCAAGAAGCTGCGGGCGAACTGGCTACCGAACAGGCCCGCGCAACCGATGAAGAACGGCGTTGCCGCGTTGGCCCACCACGGATTGTCCGGCCAGAAATACTCGACCGCCGCGCCGTTAACCGACAGTTGATAGAGGCCGAACGAGCCAATGTAGAAGATGTAATAGAGGTAGCTGGTGTCGCGCACGCTAAGGAAGATGAACAGGTTGTAAACCAGCATCCCCAGCAGCACGCCATAAATGATGCCCAGCACATACAGGCGCACTGGCTGATCTTCGAGATACGCAGTGCTCGACCACAACGTCACCGGCGCCTGGATCGAGCCTTCGCTGGCCAGTCGCAAGTAAAGGGTTTGTTGTTGATCCGGTTTGACGGCCAGGTTGAACAGGTAATTGTTCTGGCGGATCTCGCGACTGGCGAACGGCAAGGCGTCGCCGGTTTGCCGGATCAGGCGATAGTCGCCATTGGCATCGGCCATATAAAGGTCGAGATGATCGAGCGGTGGATAAGCCAGTTCCAGCAGCCAGGAGCGCTGTGCAGCGGGATTGCTCGGACGGTAATGCAGATCGATCTTCAGCCAGAACGCCGAACGCGAGTAACCGGCATTGAGCGTGGCTTTATCGTGGGCTTTGAAATTGCCGGCGGCGGCCTGCGCGCGGACGTCGGCAATATTCGCCTGACCGCTCGGGTCTTCGAACACTTGCAGCGACCGGCCCAGAGGGAGGCTCTGGGTGAATTCGTCGAATTCGACGGCGCTCGCCATGAGGGGCAAGCAGAACAACAACATCAGCAAATAGCGCATTGAAGCCCCAGCGTGGCTCGTCCGGTTGTGTCAGGAAGCCCCCCCATTCCCTTTGAGTAGACGTAAAACCGGTATTACCTGTTATTGGTTTGGATCCAGACTAGCATAGCCGTTGATGGCCATTGAGCACCATCGAAATTTTTCCTACAAAGGCTCTAGAACGGGCGTTTCAGAGCAAAGTACCGAGCTAGAGCTGTTGAGTTGGTCAGGTTGTGACAAACCGGTCAGCATTCTCTGACCGGGTTATCCGCCAGGCACAACGGCACTGAACCGAAAAATCAGGTTTGGTGGTAAGCTCGCGCACCATGAATATCTACAGCTCCCGCCCCGTTGTCCTCTGTCTCTCCGGCCACGACCCCAGTGGTGGCGCCGGCTTGCAGGCAGATATAGAAGCCTTGCTCGCGCAGGGTTGCCATGCGGCTCCGGCCGTCACCGCCCTGACCGTGCAAGACACCGTCAACGTCACTGATTTCCGCGTCCTCGACCGTGAGTGGGTATTGGCTCAGGCCAATGCCGTGCTCAACGACTCCGAAGTCGCGGCGGTCAAACTGGGCATGCTCGGTTCGCTGGAAATGGTCGACACCGTTGTCGAACTGCTTTCGGCGCACCCGCATTTGCCAGTGGTCTGCGACCCGGTGCTGCGCGCCGGCGGCGGCGGACGCCTGGGCAAGGACGAAGTCGGCTATGCGATGCGTGAGCGTCTGCTACCGCTATCAATCATTGCCACCCCCAACCTTCCCGAAGCCCGCATCCTCGCCGAACTGCCCGAAGGCACAGCGGACGAGTGCGCTGAAAAACTTTTGCCGTTCGTCAAAAACCTGCTGATCACCGGCGGTCATGGCGACGAAACTGAAATCCACAACCGCCTGTACAGCCGCGACGGCCTGCGTGAAACCTTCTATTGCCAGCGTTTGCCGGGCAGTTATCACGGCTCCGGTTGCACCTTGGCCAGCGCTTTGGCTGGCCGACTGGCCCAAGGCGAGAATCTCGCCAGCGCGGTACGCAGTGCATTGGATTACACCTGGCGCACCCTGCGCGATGCCGAACAACTGGGCAAAGGCCAGTTTGTGCCGCGTCGCCTGCCGCTGGATTTCTGCTCGTAACGTCGTGAGGTCTGCCTGATGAAACTACGTGGCCTGTACGCCATCACCGACAGCCAGTTGCTGGCCGGCAAATTCCTCTCGTACGTGGAGGCGGCGCTGGAAGGCGGCGTCACCCTGCTGCAATACCGCGACAAGAGCAGCGACGAGGCCCGGCGTCTGCGCGAGGCCGAAGCGCTGCGCGATTTGTGTGCGCGCTACAAGACGCAGTTGATCATCAACGATGACGCCGAACTGGCTGCACGCCTCAACGTCGGCGTGCATCTGGGCCAGACCGACGGCCCGCTGTCGCCGACCCGCGCCCTGCTCGGCTCGAAAGCGATCATAGGCTCGACCTGCCACGCGCAGATCGAACTGGCCGAACAAGCTGCCAGAGAAGGTGCGAGCTACGTCGCCTTCGGTCGCTTCTTCAACTCCAACACCAAACCCGGCGCGCCGACCTGCAGCCTCGACCTGCTCGACGAAGCCCGCCGCAAGCTGCATTTGCCGATCTGCGCGATCGGCGGCATCACCCTCGACAACGCCGCGCCGTTGGTGGCCCATGGTGTCGACCTGCTGGCCGTCGTCCACGGCCTGTTCGGCGCTGAAAGCACCGCCGAAGTGACCCGCCGCGCCCGCGCCTTCAACGAATTACTGAAAGTCTGATTTGAGAGCCCGATCATGTCTCGTTCCGAAACCCTGTTTGCCAATGCCCAGAAACACATCCCCGGTGGCGTGAACTCGCCGGTTCGCGCGTTCAAGAGCGTTGGCGGCACGCCGCTGTTCTTCAAACACGCCGAAGGCGCCTACGTCACCGACGAAGACGACAAGCGTTATGTCGATTACGTGGGTTCGTGGGGGCCGATGATCCTTGGCCACAGCCACCCGGACGTTCTGGACGCAGTGCGCAATCAACTGCAACACGGCTTGTCTTACGGCGCGCCGACCGCGATGGAAACCGAGATGGCCGATCTGGTCTGCTCGCTGGTGCCATCGATGGACATGGTGCGCATGGTCAGCTCCGGCACCGAAGCGACCATGAGCGCGATCCGTCTGGCCCGCGGTTACACCGGTCGTGACAGCATCATCAAGTTCGAAGGCTGCTACCACGGCCACTCCGACAGCCTGCTGGTCAAGGCCGGTTCCGGCGCACTGACCCAAGGCGTACCGAGTTCGGCTGGCGTGCCAGCGGCGTTTGCCAAACACACCCTGACCCTGCCGTTCAACGACATCGACGCGGTGGAAACAATGCTCGCCGAAGTCGGCCGGGACGTCGCCTGCATCATCGTCGAGCCAGTGGCCGGCAACATGAACTGCGTACCGCCGGCACCGGGTTTCCTTGAAGGCCTGCGCACACTCTGCGACAAGCACGGCGTGGTGCTGATTTTCGACGAAGTGATGACCGGTTTCCGCGTCGCCCTCGGCGGCGCTCAGGCCTACTACGGCGTGACCCCGGACCTGACCACGTTCGGCAAGATCATTGGCGGCGGCATGCCGGTCGGCTGCTTCGGTGGCAAGCGTGAAATCATGGAGCGCATCGCGCCGCTGGGCCCGGTGTATCAGGCGGGCACCTTGTCGGGTAACCCGTTGGCCATGGCCGCCGGCCTGACCACTCTGCGCCTGATCAGCCGTCCGGGTTTCCACGACGAACTAACCGACTACACCACACGCCTGCTCGACGGTCTGCAACAGCGCGCCGATGCCGCGGGGATTCCATTCGTGACCACGCAGGCAGGCGGCATGTTCGGCCTGTACTTCAGCGGCGCTGACGACATCGTCACTTTTGAAGACGTGATGGCCAGCGACGCAGCGCTTTTCGGTCGCTTCTTCCACCTGATGCTGGAAGGTGGCGTGTACCTGGCGCCGAGCGCATTCGAAGCCGGTTTCACCTCGATCGCACATGGCGAAGCCGAGTTGAAACTGACCCTGGACGCTGCCGAACGCGCCTTCGCTGCATTGAAGTAATAGCCGCACCGCTGACGTTGGCTATCGCCGACGTCAGCTTTCACCTACATCCACCCGGTTTTTCCGACGCACCTGCCAGAATTCACCCGTAAAGTGGGCGATATATTCCCCGCGCAGCAGAAAAACGAGTAAAGACTTTGTAAGGTTGGCCCTGCTTATTTCATAATGCGCGCTTATTGGATCCCTCGATGGGTCCGCGTGCCCTTCAGAGGTAAGTCGATTCCCATGAACCGCACCGGCCGCACCCTTGCCTTGGGCTGCCTGTTGCTCCTTCAGCCCCTGCTCGCGCATGCACAAGCAGGCGGCAACTCGTTGTTGATCCCGGCGATGGGTCGTTGCACCCTCAATACTCAGCCGCAAGACGTCACGCAGGCACTGGCCGCCTGCCAGAAAGCGGCGGACGAAGGGGATGCGCAAGCGCAATACGAGTTGGGTGAGTTCTACTACGACGGCAAGAATGCGCCGCGCGACCTCAATCAAGCCCTGAGCTATTTCGAAAAAGCCTCGTTGCAAGGCCACGCTCAGGCGCAATTCAAGCTCGGCACCATGTTCTTCCACGGTGAAGGCGTACAGGCCAACAATATTCAGGCGTACATCGTGCTGAAGATGGCGGCGGTCAACGGCGCCGAAGAGGCACTGGACACGGCCGACGAAGTCTCCGAAAAAATGTCCCGCGAAGATCTCGAAACCGCTACGCAGGTGCTCGGGCAAATTTTCCGTAAATACCTGATGGAACTGCAGAGCGCCGATGGGCGCACGCCGTTTTCGCCATTGCCTTAAGGGCTGTGGTGATTAACTTGTGGTGAGGGGATTTATCCCCGATCGGCTGCGAAGCAGTCGCAAGTCCATTCGGCAAGGCGTGTCAGAAAGAACCGGATTGCGGGGTTTGGGGCTGCTTCGCAACCCATCGGGGATAAATCCCCTCGCCACAAACTCATTCCAATCCAGAATCTGCTGTTACTTCTCAGGCATCGGCATCGGAAACGGCATCACATTGCCGACCGCGCCGCGGGCTTCGCTGATTTTCGGCGTGCCCAGACGCTCGACCTCGTCGATACGCACGATCGAATGCATCGGCACAAAGCTGCGCACCACGCCTTCAAACTGCGCCTTGAGCTTTTCTTCGCTCGGATCGACGACCACTTGCGTGCGCTCGCCAAAGACGAACTCTTCCACTTCCAGAAAGCCCCACAGATCACTTTGATAGATCTGCTTGGCGTACATTTCGAACACCTGGCCCTGGTTGAGGAAAATCACCTTGTAGATTGGAGCTTCGCGTTTGGTCATGGCGGGCGGACAACATCGGGGATAAAAATGAGGGCGCGAACTATAGCATAGCCACTGGACGCACAGCGGTAGGAACCTGAGGGCATGTTCCCTATAATGCGCGGTTCTTTGAATCACGTGACGACCAAAATCCATGGCCAAGAAGCTTTACATCGAAACCCACGGTTGCCAGATGAACGAGTACGACAGCTCGCGCATGGTCGATCTGCTGGGCGAACATCAGGCCCTGGAAGTCACCGCTCGCGCGGAAGACGCCGACGTGATTCTGCTCAACACCTGCTCAATCCGCGAGCGCGCCCAGGATCGGGTGTACTCGCAGCTCGGCCGTTGGCGCGAACTGAAGCTGGCCAACCCGGAGATGGTGATCGCCGTCGGCGGTTGCGTGGCAAGCCAGGAAGGCGCGGCGATCCGCGATCGCGCCCCGTATGTCGACGTCGTTTTCGGCCCGCAAACGCTGCACCGCCTGCCAGAGATGATCGACGCCGCACGCAGCACCAAGCTGCCGCAAGTCGACGTCTCGTTCCCGGAAATCGAAAAATTCGACCACCTGCCCGAGCCGCGTATCGACGGCCCGAGCGCTTACGTGTCGGTGATGGAAGGCTGCAGCAAGTACTGCACGTTCTGCGTGGTGCCCTACACCCGTGGCGAAGAAGTCAGCCGGCCGTTCGACGACGTGATCGCCGAGATCATCCACCTTGCCGAAAACGGCGTGCGTGAAGTGACCTTGCTGGGGCAGAACGTCAACGGCTATCGCGGCACCACCCATGATGGTCGCCTGGCGGATCTCGCCGAGCTGATCCGCGTGGTCGCCGCCGTCGATGGCATCGACCGCATTCGCTACACCACCTCGCACCCGCTGGAGTTCTCCGACAGCCTGATCCAGGCCCACGCCGACGTGCCGGAACTGGTCAAACACCTGCATTTGCCGGTGCAATCGGGTTCGGACCGGATTCTGGCGGCGATGAAGCGTAACCACACGGCGCTGGAGTACAAATCCAAGCTGCGCAAACTGCGCGCGGCGGTACCGGGGATCTGCATCAGCTCGGATTTCATCGTCGGTTTCCCCGGCGAAACCGAGAAAGATTTCGAACAGACCATGAAGCTGATTGCCGACGTTGGTTTCGACTTTTCCTACTCGTTCGTCTACAGCCAGCGCCCGGGCACACCGGCCGCTGATCTGGCGGATGACACCCCGGAAGAGCTGAAAAAGGAACGTCTGAACGCGCTGCAACACCGCTTGAATCAGCAAGGTTTCGAGATCAGCCGACAAATGGTCGGTTCGATCCAGCGGATTCTGGTGACCGATTATTCGAAGAAGGACCCGGGCGAGCTGCAAGGGCGCACCGAGAATAATCGTATCGTCAACTTCCGCTGCGACAATCCAACCTTGATCGGCCAGTTCGCCGACGTGCATATCGACGCGGCGCAACCGCATTCGCTGCGTGGCTCACTGATTCAGTAACACTGCATTGCCCCTGTAGGAGCGAGCCTGCTCGCGCCTACAGGGACAGCGCCAGACCCGGGAATCGCGTTGCGATATTTAAGAGCTTTCGCACCCACGCCTCTGGCGTTATCCTTGATTTCATCTTAATTGCCCCAGGGCGGCTAAATACGACCTTGAACGCACCCATAGAACCACATCGTTTTATCCTCGAGCCCTTTGAGGCTCGCCGCTTCGCCAATCTGTGCGGGCAATTCGACGAGCATTTGCGCTTGATCGAACAGCGCCTGACCATCGAGATCCGCAACCGCGGAAACCAGTTCGAACTGATCGGCGACCCCAAGCACACCACTTCTGCGGAAAACCTGCTGCGCCGCCTGTACCGGGAAACCAAGGGTACCGAGCTGTCGCCTGACATGGTGCACCTGTTCCTCCAGGAATCGGCCGTCGTAGAACTGGACAACCACGCCCCCGCCGAAGCCTCCGTCGCCCTGCGCACCAAGAAAGGCATGATTCGCCCACGCGGCTTGAATCAACTGCGCTATGTGAAGGAAATCCTCGGCAACGACATCAACTTTGGCATCGGCCCGGCCGGTACCGGCAAGACCTACTTGGCCGTGGCCTGCGCGGTTGATGCACTGGAGCGCGAGCAAATCCGCCGCATCCTGCTGGTGCGTCCGGCAGTTGAGGCGGGCGAAAAACTCGGCTTCCTGCCCGGCGACCTGTCGCAGAAGATCGACCCGTACCTGCGCCCGCTCTACGACGCGCTCTACGAGATGCTCGGCTTCGAATACGTGGCCAAGCTGATTGAGCGTCAGGTGATCGAAGTTGCACCGCTGGCTTACATGCGTGGCCGTACACTGAACAACAGCTTCATCATCCTCGACGAAAGCCAGAACACCACCGTCGAACAGATGAAGATGTTCCTGACGCGGATCGGCTTCGGCTCAACTGCGGTCATCACCGGCGACATTACTCAGGTCGACTTGCCGAAAGGCACCAAGTCCGGTCTGCACCACGTTATCGAGGTGCTGAAAGACGTACCGGGCATCAGCTTCACTCACTTCCAGCCTAAAGACGTCGTGCGCCATCCTTTGGTACAGCGGATCGTCGAAGCCTACGAGCGCTTCGAAAACCGTGACGAAGCACCCAAGGAAACCTCGCGAAATGCTTGAGCTAGACCTGCAAATCGCGACTGACGCGAGCGCGCCGAGTGAGGCCGATTTCCGCCTGTGGTGCGAACTGGCCCTGCGCCAGCGCACCGCTGACTCGGAAATGACCATTCGTCTGGTCGACGAGGAAGAAGGCCGCGAACTCAATCACACCTGGCGCCACAAGGACTACGCGACCAACGTCCTGTCGTTCCCCGCCGAAGTGCCCGACGAGTTTCTCGATATCCCGCTACTGGGCGATCTGGTGATCTGCGTGGCCGTGGTCGAGCGCGAAGCTGCTGAACAAGGCAAGGAACTAAAGGCCCACTGGGCACATCTGGTCATTCACGGCTGCTTGCATCTGCTCGGTTACGACCATATAGATGACGAAGAAGCCGAAGAAATGGAAGCACTGGAACGCGAGTTGCTTGCTGAACTGGGCTATCCCGATCCGTACGCGGACGACGAAACCGAACCATTCCCTATCGTTACAACAAAGGATTCAGAGTAATCGCTATGAGCGAAGATCGATCGAGCAACGGGCAGAAGTCTTGGCTGGGTAAACTGACCCAGGCTTTTGCCCACGAGCCGAAGAACCGTCAGGAGCTGCTTGAGCTGCTGCGCGATGCACATCAAAACAAGCTGCTGGACAGCGAAGCGCTGGCCATCGTCGAAGGCGCCATTCAGGTAGCTGACCTGCAAGTACGCGACATCATGGTGCCGCGCTCGCAGATGATCAGCATCAAGGCGACCCAGACACCCCGTGAATTCCTCCCCGCCGTGGTCGACTCGGCCCACTCGCGCTACCCGGTCATCGGCGAAAGCCATGACGACGTGATGGGCGTGCTGCTGGCCAAGGATCTGCTGCCGCTGATCCTCAAGGAGAACGGCGACAGCTTCAACATCAAGGACCTGCTGCGCCCGGCCACGTTCGTGCCGGAGTCCAAGCGTCTGAACGTGTTGCTGCGTGAATTCCGCGCCAACCACAACCACATGGCCATCGTCATTGACGAATACGGCGGCGTGGCGGGTCTGGTGACCATCGAAGACGTGCTGGAACAAATCGTCGGCGACATCGAAGACGAGCACGACGTCGAAGAAGACAGCTACATCAAGCCGCTGCCCAGCGGTGACTTCCTGATCAAGGCCCTGACGCCGATTGAGAACTTCAACGAGTTCTTCGACAGCGAGTTCTCCGATGATGAATTCGACACCGTCGGCGGCCTGGTGATGAGCGCGTTCGGGCACTTGCCAAAACGTAACGAAATCACTGAAATCGGCGCCTATCGTTTCCGCATTCTGAACGCCGACAGCCGTCGGATTCACTTGCTGCGACTTTCGCCAATCGCTCGGTAATCATTAAGGATAGAAATGCGCTGGACAACCCGCCCCGGCTGGCCCGGTAACCTGCTGGCCGTGGCGGCCGGTGCAATCACCACCCTCGCTCTGGCACCGTTCGATATCTGGCCGCTGGCCTTGCTGGCGGTCGGCCTGTTCTATGCCGGGTTGCGCGAGCTGAGCCCGCGTCAGGCGGTGGGCCGTGGCTGGTGCTTCGGTTTCGGCCTGTTCGGCGCCGGCACCAGTTGGATCTACTACAGCATCCACCACTTCGGCGGCGCTTCGGTGTTGCTGGCCGGTTTCCTGATGCTGCTGTTTACCGCAGCGATTGCGTTCTTCTTCGCCCTGCCCGCCTGGATTTGGGCGCGCTGGTTGCGTCGTAACGAAGCGCCGCTGGCCGATGCGCTGGCATTCGCTGCGTTGTGGGTGGGTCAGGAGGCGTTTCGCGGCTGGTTCCTTACCGGTTTTCCGTGGCTGTATTCCGGATACAGTCAGCTCGATGGGCCGCTGTCCGGTCTGGCGCCGGTCGGTGGCATGTGGCTGGTGTCGTTCGTTCTGGCGCTGACTGGCGCGCTGATCTACAACGCGCCGCGCCTGCTGCAAACCGGTCGCAAGGCTTTTGTTGCCGTTGGCCTGCTGTTGCTGGTCGGGCCGTGGGTGGCGGGCATTGCGCTCAAGGGTCACGCCTGGACCAGTCCGTCCGGCGCGCCGCTGACCGTTGCGGCGATTCAAGGCAACGTCGCACAAAGCATGAAATGGGATCCGGCAGAACTTAACGCACAGTTGGCGTTGTACCGCGATCTGAGTTTGCGCTCCAAACCAGTGGATCTGCTGATCTGGCCGGAAACCGCCGTGCCGGTGCTCAAGGAATCCGCCGAGGGTTACCTGAGCATGATGGGGACCTTCGCCGCCGAGCGTAAATCGGCCTTGATTACCGGTGTACCCATTCGCCAAACGGTGCATCACGAGAGACGCTTCTACAACGGTATTACCGTGGTTGGCGAAGGTGATGGCACTTACTTGAAGCAAAAACTCGTGCCGTTCGGTGAATACGTGCCATTGCAGGACATCCTGCGTGGACTGATCGCGTTCTTCGACCTGCCGATGTCCGACTTTGCCCGTGGCCCCGCGGACCAACCTCTGTTGCAAGCCAAGGGGTATCAGATCGCACCGTTCATTTGCTACGAAGTGGTCTATCCGGAGTTCGCCGCCAGTCTGTCGGCGCGTAGTGATCTGCTACTGACGATCAGTAACGACACTTGGTTCGGCACCTCGATCGGCCCACTGCAACACTTGCAGATGGCGCAAATGCGCGCCCTTGAGGCGGGTCGCTGGATGATCCGCGCGACCAACAATGGCGTGACCGGTTTGATCAACCCGTTCGGGCAGATCACCGAGCAGATTCCACAGTTCGAGCAAGGTATTTTGTACGGCGAAGTGGTGCCGATGCATAACCTGACGCCGTATCTGCAATGGCGTTCGTGGCCGCTGATCATTGTCTGCTTGCTGCTGTTTGGCTGGGCATTGATGGCGGGGCGGATGTCAAAAACGGTCTGATCACACAATTTTCAGATCCAACCCAATTGTGAGATTCGCCCCATTGTGGCGAGGGGATTTATCCCCGATGGGTGGCGAAGCCGCCCCGACCTGCAACAGCGGTGTGTCTGATACATCGCGCACACAGGTTTTGCGATGGCTTCGCCATCGATCGGGGATAAATCCCCTCGCCACAAAAACCCTATATCCAGTGGGCTGGGGGATCAGCGGTAAAACAATGAATACCCCACCTGCCCCACCGCTTCATTGAGCAACTGCCCGCTCTGCCAGATCGACTTGAACTCCGGCAGCCAGCCACCAAATGGCCTGGCGTTATCGGTGCCGAGAAACCCGACTGGCGCCGGCACCACTTCAAATCCCGCCTTCTCGAAACTCCAGACCGAGCGCGGCATATGCCAGGCCTGTGTCACCACGACCACGCGCTTGATCCCCTGCGGCAACAACATATCAGCACTGAATTTGGCGTTTTCCCATGTGGTACGGCTCTCACCCTCTTGCCAGCGCACAGTCACGCCGAAGTCATCCAGTAACGAGTCAGCCATCAATTTCGCCTCGGTCGGCGGCGTGCCGTAATGCAAGCCGCCACTGGTCAGAATCGGCAATCCCGACGCCTTAGCCAGCCGTGCCGCATAGCGCTGACGCTCCAGCCCCACGCCGGTCGGCTGATCCTCGCCCCAGGCCAGATCACCGCGCTCACGCCCGGAACCCAGCACTACAATCGCATCGGCCCGTTGCGCGAGCGTCGCCCACTCTTCGCGAGCCAGCGGCGGCTCGCGCTCAAGGGCCTTGGCGCCCCACTGCACGACCACCGGCAGACTCATCAGCCAGAGCCCTCCAAAACCAATGGCAAAACACAATCCAGCGAGGCGCGGCCGCGAGCGGCGCAGCCACCAGGCAGCCAGCAACAGTAGTAAAAGAATGCCGGGCGGCAGCAAAAGTTGTTTGATGAAGTAACGAAAAGGCATCGAGCATCTCCAAAGATGCCCGAAGCCTAAGTGGGTTAAACCAACGCGACAACCGATAGGGTGGGATCCTGTTGAAAAAGATCCGTTTCTTGACCTGCCATGCGCTTACTTGGCCTGCAAAGCACGCACCTTGACGGTGTCTTTGCGGGGCGCCTTGTCCTTGAGCCAGATGACCTTGGCCGAATGTGCTGCATCGAGCTGCTTCACTGCCTGCGACAAGCATCCGTGCGTTTCACGTTCACTGCGATCCAGATAGGCCTTGACCAGTTTGAACTCGGCGGGGCTCAAGCCACGCAATTCCAGTTCCAAGGGGCGCTCATCGCGCAGCCGATCAGCGGTTTTTGCAGCATCCAGGGCCATCCCCAGACGATCCATCAACCGTTCGTACAACTCAGGTTTCGTGACGTTTCTCTGCTGTTGCTCCACCATCCCTCACCTCATTGAAGATAAGACTCACTCCCCAGTTAGAGCTTAGCTTCGCTGCACAAACCGGCTACACGCCGCGACCAACGGCCCTCGCCAAGTATTTACCGGGCCAAACAGCTGTAATCAGGGTTTCCCTAGGCCAAGCGCGGTCATGTATGCTACGGCGCTTCCTGTCATTCCACTTCCAGCTCGTCCGGGCCATCCCGATGCCGCGTTGAAGAGGATTAGGCCACCCATATCCAGTACAAAAGTAGCCATGCACGAACAATATCAGCCCCGTGAAATCGAAGCCGCCGCCCAGTCGTTCTGGGACGAGCAAAAGTCCTTTGAAGTCAGTGAACAGCCAGGCAAGGAGACTTTCTACTGCCTGTCGATGTTCCCTTACCCCAGCGGCAAACTACACATGGGGCACGTGCGCAACTACACCATCGGCGACGTGATCTCCCGCTATCAGCGCATGCAAGGCAAGAACGTTCTGCAACCGATGGGTTGGGACGCCTTCGGCATGCCGGCAGAAAACGCCGCGATGAAAAACAACGTCGCGCCGGCCAAATGGACCTACGAAAACATCGCCTACATGAAAACCCAGCTTCGCAGCCTGGGCCTGGCGGTGGACTGGTCGCGCGAAGTCACCACCTGCAAGCCGGATTACTACCGCTGGGAACAATGGCTGTTCACTCGCCTGTTCGAAAAAGGCGTGATCTACCGTAAAAACGGCACCGTGAACTGGGACCCGATCGATCAGACCGTTCTGGCCAACGAACAGGTAATCGACGGTCGCGGCTGGCGTTCCGGCGCGCTGATCGAAAAGCGCGAAATCCCGATGTACTACTTCAAGATCACCGCTTACGCGGATGAGCTGCTGGAGAGCCTCGATGAACTGACTGGCTGGCCTGAACAGGTCAAGACCATGCAGCGCAACTGGATCGGCAAATCCCGCGGCATGGAAGTGCAGTTCCCGTACAACGTCGATTCCATCGGCGAAGCCGGTACCCTGAAAGTCTTCACTACCCGTCCGGACACGCTGATGGGCGCGACCTACGTCGCCGTGGCCGCCGAACACCCGCTGGCCACCCAGGCTGCGCAGAACAACCCTGAGCTGCAAGCGTTCATCGCTGAATGCAAGGGCGGCAGCGTTGCCGAAGCCGACGTCGCCACTCAAGAGAAAAAAGGCCTGCCGACCGGCCTGTTCGTCGAGCACCCGCTGACCGGTGAAAAACTCCCGGTATGGGTCGCCAACTATGTATTGATGCATTACGGCGATGGCGCAGTAATGGCTGTGCCGGCTCACGACGAGCGCGACTTCGAATTCGCCCACAAGTACAACCTGCCGGTGAAATCGGTGGTGCGTACCAGCTCCGGCGACACCAACCCGGCCCCGTGGCAAGACGCCTACGGCGAGCACGGCACGCTGATCAACTCCGCTGAGTTCGACGGTCTGGACTTCGCCGGCGCGTTCGACGCCATCGAAGTCGCACTGATCAAGAAAGAACTGGGCGCTTCGCGCACTCAGTTCCGCCTGCGCGACTGGGGCATCAGCCGTCAGCGCTACTGGGGCTGCCCGATCCCGATCATCCACTGCGATGCGTGCGGTGACGTGCCGGTGCCGGAAGACCAATTGCCAGTCGTATTGCCGGAAGACGTGGTGCCGGACGGCGCCGGTTCGCCGCTGGCACGCATGCCCGAGTTTTACGAGTGCAACTGCCCGAAATGCGGCCAGCCTGCCAAGCGTGAAACCGACACCATGGACACCTTCGTCGAGTCCTCGTGGTACTACGCCCGCTACGCCTCGCCGCACTTTGAAGGTGGCCTGGTGGAAAAATCCGCGGCCGACCACTGGCTGCCGGTTGATCAGTACATTGGCGGTATCGAACACGCGATCCTGCACCTGCTCTACGCGCGCTTCTTCCACAAGCTGATGCGCGACGAAGGTCTGGTGAGCTCCAACGAGCCGTTCAAGAATCTGCTGACCCAGGGCATGGTAATCGCCGAGACTTACTATCGTCGCGAAGCCAACGGTGCCTACACCTGGTTCAACCCGGCGGACGTCGAACTGGAACGTGACAGCAAGGCCAAAGTCATCAGCGCCAAGCTGATTGCCGACGGTCTGCCGGTGGAAATCGGCGGCACCGAGAAGATGGCCAAGTCGAAGAACAACGGCGTTGACCCACAGTCGATGATCGACCAGTTCGGTGCCGACACCTGCCGCCTGTTCATGATGTTCGCCTCGCCACCTGATATGAGCGCGGAATGGTCCGACTCCGGCGTCGAGGGTTCGCACCGTTTCCTCAAGCGTGTCTGGCGTCTGGCGCAGGCCCACGTATCTCAGGGCCTGCCGGGGAAACTGGATGTTGCGGGCCTGAACGACGAGCAGAAAGCCGTTCGCCGTGCGATCCACCTGGCCATCAAGCAGGCCAGCCACGACGTCGGCCAGAACCACAAATTCAACACCGCCATCGCTCAGGTGATGACGCTGATGAACGTGCTGGAAAAAGCCGCGCAAGGCACCGAACAGGATCGCGCACTGGTGCAGGAAGGTCTGGAAGCCGTGACGTTGCTGCTGGCGCCGATCACACCGCACATCAGCCATGAGCTGTGGAACCGACTGGGCCACGCCGATCCGGTGATCGACGCTGGCTGGCCAGCAGTGGACGAGACTGCGCTGGTGCAGGACAGCCTGACCCTGGTCATCCAGGTCAACGGCAAGCTGCGCGGTCAGATCGAAATGCCGGCCAGCGCGACTCGCGAAGAAGTCGAAGCCGCTGCTCGTGCCAACGACAACGTGCTGCGGTTCGTCGATGGCCTGACTATTCGTAAAGTGATCGTAGTGCCCGGGAAACTGGTCAATATCGTCGCCAGCTAATTGGATCGGGCGTCAGGTGTGCCTGGCGCCCAGTAAAACCTTTCGGGCCGCATGAACGGCCCACATGGTTTCAAGGGGAGCAACACAATGATCAAACGCAATCTGCTGGTGATGGGCCTCGCCGTCCTGTTGAGCGCCTGCGGTTTCCAGCTGCGCGGCACTGGCACCACCGAACTGACCATCAAGGAACTCGACCTGAGTGCGCGTAACGCCTACGGCGAGACCGTCACCCAACTGCGTCAGGTACTGGAATCCAGCGGCGTCAAGATTTACAGCGGCGCGCCTTACAAGCTGTACCTGGCTGACGAACAGGAAAGCCAGCGCATCCTCAGCTATGCCGGTGCCGGTCGTACGGGCGAGTATCAGGTCAACACCGTCTTGAGCTACGACATCCGTGGCGACAAAAACCTTTCGCTGCTGAGCGACAAGCTTGAAGTGCAGAAAGTGTTTATCCACGACGGCAACAACCTCGTCGGCTCCGATCAGGAAGCCAACGACGCCCGTCGCGATATTCGTCGCGAGCTGGTTCAGCGCATGATGCTGCGTCTGCAACAGCTGACCCCGGGTCAACTGGAGCAACTGCAACAGGCTGCCAATAACCGCGCCAAGGCAGAAGCCGACGCGCTGGAAGCGGCGCAAAAGGCTGAAGCGGAAACCCCGCGTCAGTCGCCGCTCGAAGTTCCGCAGCAGTAAGACGTTCGGGGCGCTCAGGCGCCCCGTTCGATTGCTCTTATGAAGCTCGCTCCCGCTCAACTCGGCAAACACCTGCAAGGCGCCCTTGCGCCGGTCTACATCATCAGCGGCGATGACCCTCTGCTATGTCAGGAAGCCGCCGATGCCATCCGCCTTGCTGCCCGCCAGCAAGGTTTCGACGAACGCCAGGTCTTCGCCGCCGACGCCAGTTTCGATTGGGGCACGTTGTTGCAGGCCGGCGCGAGCATGTCGTTGTTTGCTGAAAAGCGCCTGCTGGAACTGCGTCTTCCGTCGGGAAAACCCGGTGACAAGGGTGCTGCCGCCTTCATCGAGTACTGCTCACGTCCTGCCGAAGACACCGTCTTGCTGATCAGCCTGCCCAAGCTCGACGGCAGCGCGCAGAAGACCAAGTGGGGCAAGGCACTGGTTGAAGGCCAGCAAACCCAGTTCATCCAGATCTGGCCGGTGGATGCCAATCAACTGCCAAGCTGGATTCGTCAGCGCTTGTCTCAGGCCGGGTTGTCGGCCAGCCAGGACGCCGTCGAACTGATTGCCGCGCGTGTCGAGGGCAACCTGCTCGCCGCCGCGCAGGAAATCGAAAAGCTCAAGCTGATGGCCGAAGGCGGCCAGATCACCGTCGAAACCGTGCAGGCCGCTGTGGCGGACAGTGCGCGCTTCGATGTGTTTGGCCTGACCGATGCCGTACTCAACGGCGAACCGGCTCACGCCCTGCGCATGCTCGAAGGGCTGCGCGGTGAAGGTGTCGAACCGCCGGTGATTCTCTGGGCGCTGGCGCGGGAGTTGCGCCTGCTGGCCAATATCTCGCTGCAGTACAGCCAGGGCACGCCGCTGGACAAGGCCTTCAGCCAGTCCAAACCGCCGGTCTGGGACAAGCGCAAACCGTTGATGAGCAAAGCCCTGCAACGCTACTCGGCGCAACGCTGGGCGCAGTTGTTGCTGGAGGCCCAGCGCATCGATGCACAGATCAAGGGCCAGGCGGCCGGATCACCGTGGATGAGTCTGAGTCGGTTGGCACTGTTGATGGCTGGCCAACGTTTGTCATTGCCTGCCGAATAAGATCAAGAGATCGCAGCCTTCGGCAGCTCCTACACCAAGCCTTGTAGGAGCCGCCGAAGGCTGCGATCTTTTGATCTTGTTTTCCTACAAAACGACCTGCATTTGCCCTATAGACAGACGCCCGACATCGGCAGATTATTTCCCCCGCAAAACCCACTCACCCAAGAGAACCCTCATGAGCAAAAAGCCATCGAAACATGGCCCGAACAAGGCCAAATCCATCATCGCCCAACCCCTGTTCCGCAGTCGCCAGGAACGACCAACCAAGGGTAAAGGCAGCTACCGCCGCGAAGCCTTCCAGTCTGACAACTGGGAGGCTTCTTACTTTCTGGCTGCCTGAAACGGATGATCAATTCACCGCCTGATCCTGCGCCTGAAACACAAACGTCACTTTATCGGCCAGCGTTGTCGGCATTGTTACTTTGATAATAGGCCGCGTTTCACCAGTGAGCTCTTTGAACCGGAGCTGATCCCTCTGGACTTCCGCCAAGCCCGATGTGTTTCCGACAATCACATAAAAGAACGCCTCAATTGGCAAGACTTTCGCTTGCCCCTTTGCCCATGTCGTCATTTTCACGTCATTGGGTATGTCAAAAGCTCTTGGCGTCACCAGACGTCCTGCCTGCATTCCCTTTACAAAATTGGGGGCCGCCAGCGTATTAGCCGAATCTCTGACATCAAAACTGCATACACCTGCCCTGTTGTGATTAGAAGCAGCATGCTTGTTGTAATTCTCTGCCCATTTTTCAGGGGTATTGATGCCTTGGGCAGCGCAGGCAACGGTTGAGGGATAGCCGGAAATCCCGCCACAACCACGATCACTACGATGATCAGAATCCCCGTCCACTGGAAAGAAGCACAGAACTTCAATCTTGAGCTTCCCTGACGGTGTTTTCAGAACAGGATAGAAAATCAGTCCTTTGGTGTACCCCATGGCCAGTCTTTTCATTTTGTAGTCTGAACGGACAAACGAAAATGAGGTGCCTCCCACCCTTTCAGCGGTGGGGCTCGGATCCCAGACATCGAAGCCGGCCGCAGTAGCCGTTGCACGCAGCAAAATTCCACTGCAAAGAAAGGCGGGTCTGGAGTCCAACCCATCACATCGAAGAGTGGTGGTATCCCTGTAACGCGCCGACAATTCGCTGGCTACTTCCGGGCCGCTGGTGGCTAACGCTGCAACAGTCTGTATGCCCAACTGAGTTTGAACAGGCTCCTGCGAAGGGTCTTTTACAGAGCACCCTGCCAGCAAAAGAAACAGCATTAAAAGCGCTTTGCCTTTCATATGAGATTCCTCGAAAACTTGCTTCAAGAGGCAGCGATCGAGAAATTCAAACCACCACAATCCTGCCGGCATCGCTATTGAATCGAGGAAAAACACTGCTGAATAGCTGATAGAAATGACAGTTGCGCCGCGCTAATTCAGGGCATATGGTGATTAGCCGGCTGAATAGACCTCGTCCATATGCCTGAGCGATAACCGCTTCATTCCGCAGGCATGTTAAGGTCTGCACCTGATTCGTATCCTCTGGACCTGTGCATGCCCTTTTGTCTTTCCCATCGTTGGCCTGTTCGCCAATTGGTTGCTGCCACAAGTTTCATCCTGCTTGTTGCCTGTGCGGAAAAACCTACCGCCGCCGACGCGCAACCTCTTCAAGCGGCCCCTGTCGCCACGGCCCCAGCGATCATTCCGCCGGTAGTGCCGTCCGCCGTCCCTCTCGACCTTCAACCGACCCAGTCCTTTGCCGAATGGCAGGCGGGTTTTCGCAAGGATGCGCTCGCCGCCGGGATCCGCGCCGATCTGTTCGATCGTGCGTTTGCCAACGTCAGCTTCGACGCCAGCGTGATTCGTGCCGATCGCAGTCAGCCAGAGTTCTCCCGCCCAGTCTGGGAATACCTCGATGGCGCGCTATCGCCGCTGCGAGTACGCAAAGGCCAGGCGCTGATCAACCAGTACGCCGACATTCTGCAAAGCATCGAACAGCGTTATGGCGTTGATCGTCAGGCACTGGTGTCGGTGTGGGGTATGGAAAGTAACTTCGGTCAATTCCAGGGCAGCAAATCGGTGATCAACTCGCTGGCCACCCTCGCCTACGAAGGCCGCCGTCCGGGCTTTGCACACGCGCAATTGATCGCCGCGCTACAAATTCTGCAACAAGGCGATATCACACCCGAGAAGATGCTCGGTTCCTGGGCCGGCGCGATGGGCCAGACCCAGTTCATTCCGACCACCTACAACACCCACGCAGTGGATTTCGACGGTGACGGTCGCCGCGACATCTGGGGTAGCCCGGCCGACGCCCTGGCCTCGACTGCGCACTACCTGCAAAGCTCTGGCTGGCAGCGCGGCCAGCCTTGGGGTTTCGAGGTGCTACTGCCGAGCAGCTTCAACTACACGCTGGCGGACGGTGCGATTCGTAAAAGCGTCGCCGAATGGCGTCAGTTGGGTGTGACCCTGCCCAATGGCGGTCAGGTACCCGCAGGTTCCGAACAGCTGTCCGCCGCCCTGTTGCTGCCGGCCGGTTATCGTGGCCCGGCCTTCCTGATCCTTGACAACTTCCGGGCGATCCTCAAATACAACAACTCTTCGTCGTACGCCTTGGCCGTGAGTTTGTTGTCCGAGCGCTTCGATGGCGGTGGTCTGATCAATGGCACCTGGCCGAAAGATGACTTGCCGCTGAGCCGCACCGAGCGGATCGAATTGCAAACCTTGCTGAGTGCCCGCAACTACGATGCCGGCGCGGCGGACGGGATTATCGGCGCGAATACGCGCAAGGCAATCCGCAGTGCTCAGCAGTCGTTTGGCTGGCCAGCGGACGGGTATCCGACGCACAAGCTGCTCGAGAGCCTGCGTACCCAGTAAAAGGAAAAGATCGCAGCGTGGCGCAGCTCCTACACCGATTGATGTAGGAACTGCGGCACGCTGCGATCTTTTTGCATCACCCGGACTAACGTCGAACCACCACATCCTGCTCCAGCATCAACTCCTTCTTCCCCGCATCCAGGCGAACCAACGCCCCCAATGGCAACGTCAGGTTCGGATCACAATGCCCGCTGCGCCACCCGGACAGCACCGGAATCCGCAACGGTTCAAAGGTCTGCTTGAGCAAGCGATTCAACGCCTCGACATCAACTCCCGCGATATCCCCGACCAACACCCCGCGCAACTTGGCCAACTTACCGGCCAGACGCATCTGGGTCAGCAAGCGGTCGATGCGATACAACGGCTCGTTGATATCCTCGATCAGCAGAATGACCCCTTCGACGTCGATTTCGTAAGGCGTACCCAACGTCGCTGCGATCATCGCCAGATTGCCGCCGAGCAAGCGCCCGTGGGCAATACCCGGCTCGACCGTGGTCAACGGATAGGCCACGGGATGGCTGAGCACACTGCCCGCTTTCAGTTGACCGCGCAGCATGGCAAAGAATGAAGTGACGGTCGGCGGCTCTTTGTCACCCAACAGGTCGGCATTGAGCAACGGCCCGTGAAAGGTGACGAAACCCGCGTAACGACTGATGGCCAGATGCAACGCGGTGATGTCGCTGTAGCCGACAAACGGCTTGGCATTGCGACTCAACAGATCGAAGTCGATCCGATCCAGCAGTCGCGGTGTACCGTAGCCACCGCGCAAGCAGATGATCGCATCGACCTCAGGATCGGCGAACGCGGCATGCAGATCGTTAAGCCGCACGTCATCACTGCCAGCCAGATAGCCGTCTTTTTCATAGACTCCGGGAAACACACGCAGTCCATAACCCCGGGCGCGCATCCACTGCACAGCCTTGTCGGTGTCGAGGACGCCGGGGCCGGCGGGTGCGATAACGCCGATCAATCCCTCGGACGGCAGCGCTGGCACGGCACGATAAGGACAAAGTGTGTGGGTCGGTCGAACAGTCATCCATGAGTCTCCGCGTATAAAGTCATGGGCACACAGTAGTCAGGAACCGCGATAAACAGAAGAGGCTTTGCTCCTCCACGGCTCGCAGGAAAAGTGGCTGCGTGTTGTAGGACAGGCAAAAAAATGCCCGCCTGGCGTTGAAGCCTCGGCGGGCATTTTTCAGTTCAGCGCAGAAATCAGGAACCCAGCAGTTCAGCCTTGACCAGCTTCGCCTGCTCGTCGGCGTGGTACGAAGAACGCACCAACGGACCGGACGCAACGTTCTTGAAGCCCATCTTGTAACCTTCCTCGGCGAACCAGGCGAAGGTGTCCGGGTGCACGAAACGCTGCACAGGCAAGTGGCTGCGCGATGGTTGCAGGTACTGGCCCAGCGTCAGCATGTCGATGTCGTGTTCGCGCATGCGCTTCATGACTTCGATGACTTCTTCGTCGGTCTCGCCCAGACCCAGCATCAGGCCGGACTTGGTCGGAATGTGCGGCATCATCTGCTTGAAGCGTTGCAGCAGGGTCAGCGACCACTGGTAGTCCGAACCCGGACGCGCAGCCTTATACAGGCGCGGCACGGTTTCGAGGTTGTGGTTGAACACATCCGGAGGCTCGGCCGCGGTGATTTCCAGGGCGACGTCCATGCGGCCACGGTAGTCCGGGACCAGGGTTTCCAATTGCACATTCGGCGACAGTTTGCGGATTTCGCGGATGCAGTCGGCAAAGTGCTGGGCACCGCCGTCACGCAGGTCGTCGCGGTCAACCGAGGTGATCACCACGTACTTGAGCTTGAGGTCGGCGATGGCGATGGCCAGGCTTTCCGGTTCGTTGACGTCCAGTGGTTTCGGACGACCGTGGCCAACGTCACAGAACGGGCAGCGACGGGTGCAGATGTCACCCATGATCATGAAGGTCGCGGTGCCACCGGAGAAGCACTCGCCCAGGTTCGGGCAGGAGGCTTCTTCGCAGACGCTGTGCAGTTTGTGTTTGCGCAGCAGGCTCTTGATACGGTCAACTTCCGGCGAAACCGGGATGCGTACACGAATCCAGTCAGGCTTCTTCGGCAGCTCGGTGGTCGGAATGATCTTTACCGGGATGCGTGCAACCTTCTCGGCGCCGCGCAGCTTGACGCCGGCTTCAACCTTGGGACGCGGGGCCGGGCGCTCGGTCACGTCGAGCGTCGGGATCATGGTTTGCACTGCATCAGTAGTCATATCAGTCGATTCCGCCCGTCAGGGTCGTCTGCTCAGCATAGTCGAGGTGTTTGACGAGCTGCGCGCGCAGCCGGGCACTTACCTCGGCAAATTCAATCGATCCTGCATGATCGCTCAGCTGGGTCATCGCCAGCCCGGCGTAGCCGCAGGGATTAATCCGTCGAAACGGTTCCAGGTTCATATCCACGTTCAGGGCCAGGCCATGAAAGGAACAACCGTGGCGAATCCGCAAACCCAGAGAAGCGATTTTCGCTCCATCGACGTACACGCCGGGAGCATCTGGCTTGGCCGCGGCGGTCACGCCGTAGCTGGCCAGCAGTTCGATCAGGCAAAGCTCCATGCGGCTGACCAGATCACGCACGCCGAAACCCAGCTTGCGTACATCCAGCAACAGATAAGCCACCAGTTGCCCGGGGCCATGGTAGGTCACCTGGCCGCCGCGATCGACCTGCACCACCGGGATATCTCCCGGCAGCAACAAGTGTTCGGCCTTGCCGGCCTGGCCCTGAGTGAACACCGGCGGGTGTTCGACGAGCCAGATTTCGTCGGCGGCATCGCTGCCGCGTTCGTTGGTAAAACGCTGCATGGCATGCCAGACCGGCTCGTAAGCCATCTGGCCGAGCTCACGAAAGCCCAGCGTGCCCGGCATCACAACACCATGTGCACGAAACCGGTAGCCCGCAGCTCGCTGTTGATGTCGTACAGCTGGTCTTGACCGGTGGCGATGATGTGCAGCTGGATGGTGGTGTACTTGCCGTTGGTGCTTTGACGCTCGTCGATGCGCTCATCATTTATGGTCGCGTGCTTTTTGACGATGTCGATAATCTTGTCTTTGTTGCCAACACCCGTGTCGCTGATCACCTTAACCGGGTAGTCAGTGGCAGGGAATTCGATCTTTGGCGCCTTTACTTCGGTATCGGTCATGGCGTAACGGCCTCTTAAGCCGTGGTAACGCGCATGGCCCCGCACCGGATCGGGGCGAGGCCATGCAGGTCAACACAAATCAGTTGAACAAGCCGTAGAAGAATAGACGGATGCTATCCCACATGCGGCGGAAGATACCACCCTCCTCGACGCCATCCAGAGCGATCAGGTCGGCGCTGTGCACCACCTTGTCTTCCAGTTTGACTTCGACTTTACCGATCACGTCGCCCTTGGCGATTGGCGCGGTCAGTTGCGGGTTCATGGTCATGCTGGCAGCGAGCTTCTTCAACTGGCCTTTCGGCAGAGTCATGGTCAAGTCTTGAGCCAGGCCGGCCTTGACTTGATTGGTGGTGCCTTTCCACACCGGGGCCTGAGCCAGTTCGGTGCCCTTCTGATAGAAGGTCTGGGTTTCGAAGAAGCGGAAACCGTAGGTCAGCAGCTTCTGGGTTTCAGCGGCACGAGCCACTTCGCTGTTGGTACCGAACACTACGGCGATCAGACGCTGGCCATCACGTACAGCCGAGGACACCATGCAGTAGCCGGCTTCGTCGGTGTGACCGGTTTTCAGACCGTCGACGGTCTTGTCGCGCCACAGCAACAGGTTGCGGTTAGGCTGTTTGATGCCGTTCCAGAAGAACTCTTTCTGCGAGTAGATCGCGTAGTGAGCCGGGTCTTCGTGGATGATCGCGCGAGCCAGGATCGCCATGTCGTGCGCCGACGAATAGTGCTCAGGGTTCGGCAGACCGGTCGGGTTCATGAAGTGGGAGTTGGTCATGCCCAGATCGGTGACAGTCTTGTTCATCAGGTCGGCGAACGCATCTTCGCTGCCGGCGATGTGCTCGGACAGCGCCACACTGGCGTCGTTGCCGGACTGGATGATGATGCCGTGCAGCAGGTCGCTGACAGTCACCTGCGAGCCGACTTTGATGAACATCCGCGAACCGCCGGTACGCCAGGCGTTTTCGCTGACAGTCACCGGATCGTTTTCACCGATCTGGCCACGACGGATTTCCAGCGTAGCGATGTACGCGGTCATCAGTTTGGTCAGGCTGGCCGGCGGCAGACGCTGGTCACCGTTGTTCTCGACCAGCACGTTGCCGCTGCTGGCGTCCATGAGCACGTAAGCCTTGGCGGCCAGTTGTGGTGGCGATGGCATCATCTCGGCCGCGAAGGCGGCTGGCGAGAGGAGCAGCGGGACTAGCAGACACAGGCGTTTGGCAAAGGTGGTGATGTTCATCCGTCTCTCGAAATCGCTAATGGAAACTTGCCCAAGGGCAAAAACTAATCAAATAACCTTCTAACGGGTTATCGCGTGTTCAGTTGCTCACTCCAGTCACCCTTGCCGGGCTTTTGTTCTTCGACGAGCCAACAACCTGATTCACCCCCCAATCGCTGGTGAATCGTCAATCAAGTCCTACGTATTACTTACTCGGTGACCACACTTGGCGAACCAAGGTTGGCCAGGCGCACGCTGTTCTGGACCTGGGCAATTTCACCCGGCGAGCCGATCGGCCCCAGGCGTACCCGGTGCAGGGTCTGCTGATTGCGCACGATCGAGCTGATGAACACCGGAGCGCTCACCATCCCGCTGAGCTTCGACCTCAGGAGTTCTGCAGCGTCCGGGTTGGCGAACGCGCCCACCTGCAGATACTGGCCAGACGCTGTTGCAGAAGCGTTTTTTTTTGCGTCGAGCTGAACTGGCACAACAGCCGCGGCGTGTTGCTGCGGCGGGGGAGTCCATTGCTCGACGGTGCCGGCCGAAGCCGTGATCACCGGGGCGCTATTCTGCGCGACTTGCGGCTCGTTGAGCATCAAAGGCGCCGGACGGCCCTTGGCGGCCCACCATTGCTGTGGATCGATGCCTTCAACCTTGACTCGCGCGGTGCCGGTTTCGGCGTAACCGAGTTTCTTCGCGGCGGCATAGGACAAGTCAATGATGCGATCAGAGTAGAACGGCCCACGGTCGTTAACACGCAGGATCACCGTACGGTTATTGTCCAGGTTGGTCACCCGAACGTAACTTGGCAGTGGCAATGTCTTGTGGGCGGCACTCATGCCGTACAAGTCATAGACCTCGCCGTTGGCGGTGTTCTGCCCGTGGAACTTGGTGCCGTACCAGGACGCGGTGCCGGAAGCGACGTACGTCTTGGATTCCTGCAACGGGAAGTAGGTCTTGCCCAGCACCGTGTAAGGGTTGGCCTTGTACGCGCCGGTATGCAGGGTCGGCGTGGCATCAGGAATGCGCGAGACATCGACGTCCCACCACGGCGCGCCATCTTTGTGGGCGCGGTTGATGTCCAGCCCCGGCTGTGCGCGCACAGCGGTAGACGGTGCTTTTTGAGTCGGGGTACGGCTGGTCGAACAACTGGCGACCAGCACCGCCAACGCAGTGAATGCCACCAGCTTCAGGGGTTTATTGATAGGCAATGCCCGCATTACTTGACGCCCCGTGCTTGTACCAGCTGTTCAGACAGTTGATGTACGGCCATGGCGTACATCACGCTGCGGTTATAACGCGTGATCGCGTAGAAATTCTTCAGGCCCATCCAGTATTCAGGGCCGTTGTCGCCTTCGAGGCGAAATGCAGTGACCGGCATGTCATCGCGCAGCGCATCATGACTCGACCAGCCCAGCGCTCGCAACTCCCCGACGGTCTTTGTCGGTTCGATGCCGGTGGTCAGGCCTTCATCGACCTGCTCGCCGCGCACATCGGCGCGGCTGACCACAGGCTCGCCAGCGACCCAGCCGTGGCGCTTGAAATAACTCGCGACGCTGCCGATCGCATCATCCGGGTTGTTCCAGATATTGATGTGGCCGTCACCGTCGAAATCCACCGCATAGGCGCGAAAGCTGCTCGGCATGAATTGCGGCAGGCCCATGGCCCCCGCGTAGGAGCCTTTGAGGGTCAACGGATCGACCTGCTCTTCGCGCGCCAGCAGCAGGAACTCACGCAGTTCCTTGCGGAAAAATTCGGCACGGGGAGGATAGTCGAAACCGAGGGTGGACAAGGCATCGATCACCCGGTAATTACCGGTATTACGCCCGAAAAAGGTCTCAACGCCGATGATCGACACGATGACTTGTGCCGGCACGCCGTATTCCTGCTCGGCACGGGCCAGCGTGGCCTCGTGCTGGCGCCAGAAGTCCACACCACGGGCGATACGCGCGTCGGTGATGAACATCGGGCGGTATTCTTTCCACTGCTTGACCCGTTCGGCGGGCCTGGAGATGGCGTCGAGAATCGCCTGTTTGCGCGCTGCCTCGCGGAACACACCCATCAGTTGCTCACCGGCGAAACCGTAGTCGCGGGTCATTTCACCGACGAATTCGGCCACCTGAGGCGAGCCTTCGTATTCGCCGGCCAGCGCTTCCTGCACGCTGCCCAGGAGGCCTACCAGGCCAACCCATGGCGCGCATCGAGTCGCCCAGCCACGCATTACTTGCATTGAACTCTTCACCTTATTCAAACCTGTGCGATCCACTTGCGATGGGTATGGATCGACATCAAAACCCCAAACGCTGACAGCAGCGTCACCAGCGAAGTTCCTCCGTAGCTAATGAACGGCAACGGCACCCCTACGACCGGCAACAGGCCACTGACCATACCGATGTTGACGAAAACGTAAACAAAAAACGTCATGGTCAACGCCCCGGCGAGCAATTTGCCGAACAGCGTTTGCGCCTGAGCGGTAATCACCAGCCCCCGGCCAATCAACAGCAGATAGATCAAAAGCAGCGCGCAGATGCCGACCAGCCCGAACTCTTCACCCAATACCGCAATGATGAAGTCGGTGTGGCTTTCCGGCAGGAAGTCCAGATGCGACTGAGTGCCGAGCAACCAGCCCTTGCCGAAGACGCCGCCAGAACCGATCGCGGCTTTCGACTGAATGATGTTCCAGCCTGTACCGAGCGGATCGCTTTCCGGGTCGAGGAACGTCAGGATCCGTTGCTTCTGGTAGTCGTGCATGATGAAAAACCACATCGCCACCGACACTGGGATCGCAGCGGCCAGCACGCTGAGGATCCAGCGCCAGCGCAGCCCGCCCATGAACAGTACGAACGCTCCGCCGGCCAGAATCAGCAGCGAGGTGCCGAGGTCCGGCTGGCGCACGATCAGAACGAACGGCACACCGATCAGCATCAGGCTGATGCCAACGTGCTTGAGCTGTGGCGGCAAAGTGCGTTTGGACAGATACCAGGCAATGGTCGCCGGCATCAGAATCTTCATGAATTCCGAAGGCTGGAAGCGGATCACCCCGGGAATGTTGATCCAGCGTGTGGCGCCCATCGCGTTGTGGCCCATGATGTCCACCACCAGCAGCAACACCACGCCGATCACGTAGCCAAGCGGCACCCAACGGGCCATGAAGCGCGGTTCAAACTGGGCGATGACGATCATCGACACCAGACCGATGCCGAACGAAGTGGCCTGTTTGGCCAGCAAATCCCAGCTCTTGCCACTGGCCGAATACAGCACGAACAGGCTGCCGGCGGCGAGGATCAGCAGCAGGATCAGCAACGGGCCATCGATATGCAGTCTTTGTAGCAGCGTCGCGCGGCGACGCATCACATCCTCGCTGGAGAGCATGCGATCAAAATTATTCATCACGGGCCGTAGCCTCCGCACTGATTGGGCTGGCGTATTCGGCCTTCAAACGTCCGTCCTGATCGAGCAGCCAGGCGTCCATGACCTGACGAACTACCGGGGCGGCGACGCCGGAACCGGACTCACCGTTCTCGACCATCACAGACACGACAATGCGCGGATCATCGGCCGGGGCGAAACCGACGAACAAGGCGTGGTCGCGATGGCGCTCCTGAACCTTGGAACGGTCGTACTTCTCGCCCTGTTTGATCGCCACCACCTGGGCAGTACCCGACTTGCCGGCGATCCGGTATTGCGCGCCGATGGCCGCTTTTCGCGCGGTACCCCGGGCGCCATGCATGACCTGTTGCATGCCGTGGTTGACCTTGGTCCAGTCCGACGGATCACGCAGAATGATGTTCGGCATCGGGTTTTCGTCCACCGGCTTCACCCCTTCCAGCGATTTGGCCAGGTGCGGTCGGTTCCACACGCCTTTGTTCGCCACCAGCGCCGTGGCCTGAGCCAGCTGCAGCGGGGTCGACTGCATGTAGCCCTGGCCGATCCCGAGGATGAGGGTTTCGCCCGGGAACCAGGCCTGCTTGCGGGTCGCTCGTTTCCATTCACGGGACGGCATCAGGCCCGGGGATTCTTCGAACATGTCCAGCGAGACCTTCTGGCCGATGCCGAACTTGTTCATGTAAGCCGACAACCTATCAATGCCGAGCTTGTGCGCCAGATCATAGAAGTAGGTGTCGTTGGAACGCATGATCGCCGTGTCGAGGTCGACGAAGCCGTCACCGGTGCGGTTCCAGTTGCGGTATTTGTGGTCGTAGTTGGGCAGCATGTAGTAGCCCGGGTCGAACACCCGGCTGGACGCCGTCACCACGCCCGAATCGAGACCGGCAATCGCCACCGCCGGTTTGATCGTCGAACCCGGTGGGTACAGACCGCGCAACACGCGGTTAAACAGTGGCCGGTCAATGGAGTCACGCAACTCGGCGTAGGCCTTGAAGCTGATCCCGGTGACGAAAAGGTTCGGATCGAAGCTCGGCTGACTGACCATCGCCAGCACTTCGCCGGTCTTTGGATCGAGCGCAACCACCGCGCCACGGCGCCCGCCCAGCGCGGCTTCGGCAGCTTCCTGCAACTTGATGTCCAGGCTCAGGACGATGTCCTTGCCGGGAATCGGATCGGTTCGCTTAAGCACGCGCAAGACGCGGCCACGGGCATTGGTCTCGACTTCTTCGTAACCCACCTGCCCGTGCAGTTCCGGTTCGTAGAAACGTTCAATACCGGTTTTGCCGATGTGGTGGGTGCCGCTGTAGTTGACCGGATCGAGGGTTTTCAGCTCTTTCTCGTTGATCCGCCCCATGTAACCCACCGAGTGCGCAAAGTGCGCGCCCTGCGGGTAGTGGCGAACCAGTTGCGCGACCACTTCAACGCCCGGCAGACGGAACTGGTTCACCGCGATACGAGCGATCTGCTCTTCGGTCAGCTCGAACAGGATCGGCACTGGCTCGAACGGCCGGCGCCCCTGACGCATGCGCTTCTCGAAGATCCCCCGGTCTTCGGGCGTCAGCCCCAGCACTTCGACGATGACGTCGAGCACTTGCTGCCAGTCGCCGGAACGCTCGCGGGTCATGCTCAGGCTGAAGCTGGGACGGTTGTCCGCCACCACTACGCCGTTGCGGTCGAAAATCAGCCCGCGCGTCGGCGGAATCGGCTGCACATGTACGCGGTTGTTTTCCGACAGGGTCGAGTGATACTCGTACTGGATCACCTGCAGGAAATACAGCCGCGCGATCAGCACGCCAATCAGCATCACGATCACAATGGCCCCGAACACGACGCGGCTACGCACCAGGCGTGCGTCCTTTTCGTGGTCCTTGATGCGGATCGGCTGAGACATGTGGGCAGGCTTACTTGTGGTAAGGGTGACCGGACAGCACGGTCCAGGCACGGTACAACTGTTCGCCGATCAGAATCCGCACTAGCGGGTGCGGCAGCGTCAACGGTGACAACGACCAACGCTGATCAGCGCGGGCACAGACTTCCGGCGCCAGCCCTTCCGGGCCACCGACCATGAAATTGACCGTGCGTGAATCCAGGCGCCAGCGGTCGAGTTCGACCGCCAGTTGCTCGGTGCTCCAGGGTTTGCCGTGGACTTCCAGCGTGACGATCCGCTCGTTCGGCCCGACCTTGGCCAGCATGGCTTCGCCTTCCTGGCGGATGAAACGGGCCACGTCGGCATTCTTGCCACGGGTATTGAGCGGTATTTCCACCAGTTCCAGCGCCAGCTCGGACGGAAGACGCTTGGCATATTCATGCCAGCCTTCTTCCACCCATTTGGGCATGCGTGAACCGACGGCGATCAGTCGCAGTCGCACAGCAATCCCTTACAGCTGGTCTTTGTTGAGCTTGGTGAAATGCTCGTGGGTGTTTTCCGGGCTGTGGTGGGCAGCGCTGGCCGAACGGCTTTGCTCGGCACCGGCCCACAGGCGTTCCAGGTCATAGAACTGGCGAGCCGAGGCGGTCATCATGTGCACGATGACATCGTCCATATCCAGCAGCACCCAGTCGCTGTCGCCCTTGCCTTCTTCACCCAGTGGCTTGACGCCTTGGGCTTTGACGGCTTCGCGAACCTTGTCGAGCATCGCGCCGATCTGACGGTTGGACGTACCGGTGGCGATGATCATGTAGTCGGTGATGCTCTGCTTCTCGCGCACATCGATGATCTGGATGTCTTGCGCCTTGACGTCTTCCAGGGCTGCAACGGCAACCTTGACCAGCTCGTCGCCCTTCAGCGGCTCGTTGGAGCTGGCCACTTCTGGCAGCGGAGCGCTTTTGAATGTGCCTTTGCGCTTAACTTTCTTTACGTTGTCAGTCATATAAAACTCGTTTTGCTCATGTATTCGGCGCCTCGTCACACGTAGATCGTGTTACTTGAGCACGCCTTGTTCAATTCGACGCACGGTACAGACCGTGCGCATCGATGTAGGCCAGGACCGCGTCGGGCACCAGGAAACGTACCGACTTACCGCTGGCCAGCAGTTGACGGATCTGGGTGGCGGAGACCGCGAGCGGTGTCTGCCAGACGAATGCAATCTGTCCGCTCGGCCCTTTCAGGGCCAGCGGGTCGCTCACCGAACGCGCTGCCAGCAGGTTGCGCAAGGCATCCGGCGGTTCGCTGTCGGCGTCCGGGCGCTGTAGCACCAGGATGTGGCAATGCTGGAGCAACTCTTCCCAGCGGTGCCAAGTGGGCAGGCCGCAAAATGCGTCCCAGCCCAAAAGCAGAAAAACCTGGGTCTCGGCGGCCATTTCGGCACGCATCAACTCCAGGGTATCAATAGTGTAAGACGGTTTGTCCCGCTGCAATTCGCGGGCGTCTACCACCAGCGGCGGCACTCCGGCCACCGCGCACTCAACCATCGCCAACCGATCCTGCGCCGACACCTGCGGCGTATCGCGGTGTGGCGGTCGCGCGCTGGGCGTCAGGCGCAGTTCATCCAGTGCCAGCGCTTCGGCCACTTCCAGGCCTCCGCGCAAATGGCCGATGTGCACCGGGTCGAACGTTCCGCCCAGGATGCCAATGCGTCGTGGGCGGGACTCGCTGCCGGGCTGCGGCGCTGTCAGGTCGAGGTCGGTCAAGTCAGACCGTCGCCTGGCCGCGCAACTGGCCATCACCGACCACGATGTACTTCTCGCAGGTCAGTCCTTCGAGGCCCACCGGGCCGCGGGCGTGCAGCTTATCAGTAGAAATGCCGATCTCGGCACCCAATCCGTATTCAAATCCATCGGCGAAGCAGGTCGGGGTGTTGATCATCACCGACGCCGAGTCGACTTCCGCTACGAACCGGCGGGTGTCGGCGAGGTTTTCGCTGACGATCGAGTCGGTGTGGTGGGAGCCGTAATGGTTGATGTGCTCAATAGCCTGATCCAGACCGTCGACCACGCGGATCGACAGGATCGGCGCCAGATACTCGGTGTTCCAGTCGTCTTCGCTGGCCGCGACGGCTTCGATGATTGCCCCGGTGCGCTCGCAACCACGCAGCTCGACGCCTTTTTCGCGGAACTGGGCTGCCATCGACGGCAGGAAATCCTTCGCAACCGTTTGATCGACCAGCAAGGTCTCCATCGCACCGCAGATGCCATAACGGTAAGTCTTGGCATTGAAGGCGATACGCTGGGCCTTCGGGAGGTCGGCGTGCTCGCTGACATAAACGTGGCAGATGCCGTCCAGATGTTTGATCACCGGCACTCGGGCATCACGGCTGATACGTTCGATCAGGCCACGGCCACCGCGCGGCACGATCACATCGACGTACTCGGGCATGGTGATCATCGCGCCAACGGCGGCGCGGTCGGTGGTTTCGACAACTTGCACCACGGCTGCTGGCAACTCGGCCTCGGCCAGACCGCGCTGAATGCACGCGGCAATCGCCCGGTTGGAATGAATCGCCTCGGAACCGCCGCGCAGGATGGTCGCGTTGCCGGATTTCAGGCAAAGGCTGGCGGCGTCGATGGTCACGTTGGGCCGGGACTCGTAAATGATCCCGATCACGCCCAGCGGTACGCGCATCTTGCCGACCTGAATCCCCGACGGGCGGAAGCTCATGTCACGGATGGAGCCGACCGGATCCGGCAGCGCCGCGACCTGGCGCAGGCCGACGATCATGCCGTCGATACGCGCCGGAGTCAGTTCCAGACGTTCAAGCAACGCAGGCTCCAGACCATTGGCGCGACCGACAGCCAGATCCCGTTCGTTGGCTACCGCCAGCTCCGTGCGAGCGGCGTCCAAGGCATTGGCAGCAGCCTGCAAGGCGCGGTTTTTCTGCGCGGTGCTGGCACGGCCAATGACCCGGGAAGCTTCGCGGGCGGCGCGACCCAATCGGGTCATGTAGTCAAGAACGGACTCAGTCATGGTCTGCTGGGGTCTTGGCAAAGAGGAAAGCGGCAGATTATAGCTGTCGCGTCCCGGGACTAACAGCGGTGACGGGCGGATGGTCGAAATGGACTACAAATTGCCGATGTTCAGCCGGGATTAAGCCTCAAATTGTTATCATCTCGACCTCATTCAGCCTGGATAAACCTTGCCTGCCATGTCCAACCTCACCGTTCGCACCCGTGACGAGCGCCTGCCACTGGGACTTCCGGACGCTTTTTTCGACCGTGACGCCCAAGTGTTAGCGCAGGATCTGCTGGGCAAACTCATCCGCCACCGGGTCGGCGATTTGTGGCTCAGCGCCCGAATCATCGAAACCGAAGCCTATTACTGCGCGGAAAAAGGCAGCCACGCGTCCCTTGGCTACACAGAAAAGCGTAAGGCTTTGTTTCTGGATGGCGGCCACATCTATATGTATTACGCCCGTGGCGGCGATTCGCTGAACTTCAGCGCGCAAGGGCCGGGCAATGCGGTGTTGATCAAATCCGCCTATCCGTGGGTTGATGAGATCAGCGGCCCGGACAGTCTGGCGCAAATGCTGCTGAACAACCCTGATGCTCAAGGTCGCCCGCGCCCGCCGCAGAAGCTCTGCGCCGGCCAGACCTTGCTCTGCAAGGCGCTGGGACTGAAAGTGCCGGTGTGGGACGCCAAGCGCTTCGATCATGACCTTTTGCTGGTGAAAGAGGCCGGACCTGCGCCCTCGCACATCATTCAAACCACCCGCCTGGGCATCCCCCACGGCCGGGACGAACACCTGATGTACCGCTTCGTCGACGCCGCTTATGCGCAATGGTGTACGCGGAACCCGCTGCGCCGGGGCCAGGTCGAAGGTCGCGATTATTTTCTGCTGTGAACACACCCTTACGGGGTGATCAATGAAATGGAGTGGTTTGTATGGGCCCATGGCTCGATAGCGTTACCGGCTGGCTGGCGGCCAACCCTCAGTGGCTGGCCGTGGCGGTGTTCATTGTTGCCCTTGTCGAATGCCTGGCGATTGCCGGACTGATTGTGCCCGGCACCGTGTTGCTGTTTGCCGTGGCGGTGCTGGCCGGCAGCGGCGCGCTGTCGTTGAGTGAAACCCTGTTGCTGGGTTTTCTCGGCGGCATCCTCGGCGATTTGATCTCGTACTTCCTCGGTCGCCACTTTCACCAGAACATCCGAAGACTGCCGGGCCTGCGCCATCATCCGGAATGGATGGCCGGCGCCGAAAGCTATTTCCAGCGCTACGGCATTGCCAGTCTGTTGGTCGGACGCTTCATCGGCCCGCTACGCCCGATGCTGCCGATGGTTGCCGGCATGTGCGACATGCCCTTCCCGCGCTTTGCCGCCGTCAGCCTGCTCGCCGCCGCTGGTTGGAGCCTGGCCTATCTGTTGCCGGGCTGGGCCACGGGCGCCGCCTTCCGCCTGCCGTTGCCGGAAGGTTTCTGGCCGGAGGCGGGGATCGTTGCTGGCAGCATCGCGGTAATGGTCGGCCTGAGTGTGAACAGCAGCATGCGCCGCCACCGCCGCGCGACTATCTGGATCAGCAGCATGAGCTTGCTGATCCTGATTGGTCTGTTTATCGGATACCCGTACCTGACGGCACTCGACCAAGGCGTGATGACGCTGGTGCAAGAACATCGCCAACCCGTGCTGGATGAAATCGCGGTCACGCTGACCCTGATCGGCGAGTTCCGCAACATGCTGCTGTTCAGCATCCTCCTGACCGGCCTGCTGTTGCTGTGCCGGCAGTGGCGTCACGCGGTTTTCGCCGGCGGCACCCTCCTCGTCACCGCGCTGGCGAACACGGGGACCAAACTGTTTTTCGCCCGGGTCCGCCCGGAAGTACTGACCGATCCGATCACCAGCTACAGCATGCCCAGCGGCCATGCCTCGGGGTCGTTCGCGCTGTTTCTGACTCTGGCTGTACTTGCCGGACGCGGGCAACCGCCACGCATGCGCCTGACGTGGCTGCTGGTCGGCTGTATTCCGGCCCTGTCCATTGCCCTGTCGCGGGTTTATCTGGGGGCGCACTGGCCGACCGATGTGCTGGCCGGCGCGATGCTGGCATCGGGCGTATGTGCTGCGGCCCTGTGGCTGAGTCAGCGCCAGACACCGCTCAATGCCATGCCCTTCAAAGTCTGGTGGCTGATCCTGCCGGCGCTGGTGGTGCTGTTCAGCTTCTTCGTCTTTCGCCATCTGCCTCACACACTGCTGCGTTACGCCTACTAGATTCGGCTGCCCTTCCCTTCCCACGCCACTCTTTGAGGACTATTCCGACAAGAGTGGCGCTCCCGCCCTACGCCTGTTTTTTACCTCGCGGTAATTATTCCCAACTTAAAAACACCAACAACTTACATAACACCTAAATAATTAACTTAAGTTACATATTTAATTGCACCACCACAAACTCTCGCCTATCACTGCTCGAAAAATCATTTACATTCAACCCGCCCCACCCTCATCAACATTCAACTCATCAAGTTGAATACAGACGCCAACATTCAGCGTCATTGAATAAATATGCCCGATACAAAATCACGACATTCAAATACCCATAAATGCTATCGACACAGAGCAATCCATGAGTCCAAAAATAACGCGCAAACCGCCCACGTCGACAACACAAACAACTGAACCTAATACTTCTTTGCCGCGACAAACCGACGCCACATCGACACGAATGCCCGGGGCTGTCGACAACCCGTTTACGATCACCCCGAATCAACCACCCGCTCCCCACTCAGCAACCGATCACACCCGGCACCCTGCGGTGCAGGTCACCGAAATGCCGACGCGCACTCCTGTGGACCGCGCGAGCGAAACCTCTATCGATAAATACTGGTTCCCCGACAGTTTTCTGCGGGGCATGCAGGAAGCGGACGCTGACGGCTGGCGTTTTATCGTCGGGCGCAGATTTGTCGACGTCGAATATGAGGGTGTCCTGTGTACCGCTCACGCCGACTACGATGCAAACCTCAACGTCTATCGGTTGAAGACGCTGAAAGACAGGCATGCGCTCGGCCCGATCATCTATAAAAACGATGGCCGGCCAACCTGGCGCCTGACCCTCAACGAAAGCCAAAGGCCCTCTGTCAGCCCTGCACCACAGAACGTCAGCGACGCCGCACCCAAGCGGCCCAATACCTCCGTGGGCGAACTAGCTGATCAACCCCCCGCCGCTAAAAAGCCTCGCCCGGCCGAAGAGCCGATGTTCATCGACCCCAACCGTTACAGTCCTTCGCACCGTTCTCCGGACACCCAGGGTTATTACGAACTCAAGCCAAGGCTTGGGATGAAGGAAACGGACACATTGTTTGCCTTCAAGGATCAATACGCTCGATGGATTCAGGTCGACCCGCCCAGCGCAGGCTTCGGTTCGCATCCCACACATTTGACGCAATGGACCGATCAGGAGATTTGGGAGGCCTTCGCGATTCAAGGCCAGGACATAGAGCGCTTTCGTCTTCAGGCTCAAGCGTCCGGTAAACCACCGCAATGGGCCACCCCCCGGGAAACAGGAAATCCGCTCGATGTATTGATGCGTGATTCCCTGCGCTGGCTGCATCCGTCCATGACCGCGAAGGAACGCGAGACGTTCTTGCAAGCTTACAACCTGTTACCGAGCCAACTGACCCGCCTGCAACAACACATGAAGACAGCGCTGACGATGCCGGAGTGGGCAACGGTGCATAAACGTCTGATGGAAGAGGTCGACAACCCGCACCGGCTTGACCAATACAGCCTGGATGCAATCGAGGAATTGAATCTCAAACGTGAGGCCCGGCATGACTGGTACGACCCGGAAAGCAGCCTGACCGTTGAATTGCGCGAAGCCCTGCTGGCCAAAATGGGTTATCGGCGCAACGCGCAAAACTGCCTTTATCGAACCGATATTCCGGCGCTGTTCAGGGGCGATGAACGCACCCCGTTCGAGCTGGCAAAAGACGACGCCATGCTGCCCCGTTATGCCCACAGACGCGGTGCCACCACGCACAAACCGATGAGCGCCACGTTCAGCCTCAAGGAGGGGCAAATGTACGCCAGCGCGCCAGACCCTGAGTACCTGCGTTTCAACAGCCAAACCAACAAATACCCCGGCAGGGCCGCTGACGATACGCCCCCGAACAGCGATGCCAGCGACGGCAGCGATAGCGACATCAGCACCTCCTCTGCATGGTCCGACCCTGGGAGCCCCGTCGCGATGGATCGCGAACGCAACTACGAACGGATTCGAGAACGCCAGACGGAGATGTTTCTGTATGTCCTGGACACCCGCCAACTGGAAGTGGTCCCGCATGAACAAAACCATATGTTCAATTCATCCGCCCGGGACAACCCAGACACCTGGTTCCCCTCCGATGACCATGAAGGCCTGATTTCCGTGACTCAAAAGGGTCTGGACGCTGACCGGATCTGGTTGCTGGATTCCACGCTGACAAAAGCGGCGAAAGTGCACGACATCCACGACCAGGCCGGCGCAGACGCTGACCGTATTGAAGCGGTGACTCACGCAGGGCGCTCCAACCGATATGAATACGATCGGTTGATCGATGCCGTGGAAGCAGCGGGCAAACCCATACTTAAACTTTCCGGTAATAAAAACGAGTTTGGGGATGACATAACCTGGCCTGAATAAAGGCTCTTAAGTGCATTGGGTTACACCCAGTTTTATTGTTCAGACAACACAACTCGGCAATCAGCAAACCGGTACGGACACCGGGGCGCAATCACGCTTATTTTCAAAGGATTGAATCGTGTCAAAACTTATTGAACCGGCTATTACAGTTTCAACCGACAACATCATTCAGGTAACGCAGATCAGCACTTCGGCCAACATCCACGCGCCGCAGCCAGGAAGAGTCGAAGTAGCAGCCGATACATCCACTTCAACAGCGGACACCGCGCCCCCGGTTGACACTTCCCGACACACGCTCAAATCCCTCGACAAACATTTCGGGCCTTTGCGCATTGGCGAAATCTGGGTCACTCGCGTGGAACTCAACGCGTTGGGCGCCACCGTCAACGGTCAGGCCTTAAGCCCGTCGAGCGCCAATATGAAAACACCGGATCAGGCCTTTCTGAACGCGCTGAACTTTGATTCGGCGACCGTCGACACCCGCCTGAAGCACGCAGACATCTCCGACAGCGGTGTCGTGGCCACCCTCTTCTTTGAAATTGCCTGCAAGCGCTCGGTCGATGCGCCCCCCTTGTTCGTCAGCGCCAAACCGTTGCCCCCCGGCAGCGGGATGGATCGTCTCAACCAACTGAGCAACGCCGCGCAAAAACTGGATATTCATCGGGTCGACTCCCTCGACGACGCACCGGGCTGGATAAGCAGATCCAAAAGTTACCTGATGAGCGGTGCCGGCGTAGGGCTGCAAGCGTTCGGCATTTACAGCGGTTACAGGGGGATGATGGACGCGATAAAGCAAGGCGACTCGCTGGAGGCGGCATATCAGGGCGGATCGATCGCCGCCGAAGTCGGCTCGCTGATTATCGAGCGAGGCCTGACCAAAACCGGCGAAACGATGCTCAGAAACGGCTCGCAGGCCTTTGGCCGATTCCCGCTGACGTCGGCAGGCAAATTCCTGAGTCGGGGCGCCGGCCTGTTTGCCAGTGCGATCACCCTGCCGTTCGACATCAATGATGCCGTCAAGTCTTTCAATGCTGGCGCAGCGACCAGCGGCAAGGAGGCTCAGGATCACTATGTCAGCGGTGGCCTGAGCGTAGCGGGCGCCGGTATCAGTCTGGCGCTGGGCGTGGCGGCACTGGCCGGTTTCGGCAGTGTCGCCGGCCCACTGGGACTTGCTGCGGCGGCCATTCTTATCCTCGGCTCGATGATCTACCAGGCCGCCCGCGTCGTGGACGATATTGACGACTACATCGAACTGAGCACTCACGAACGCATACGCTCCGGCTGGTTCGCCTTCACCGGGAAGGAACTGGATAAAGAAGTGCTGGATCGTTTCAAAATCTCCAAAGCCTTCAGCGATCACACCAAGCAACTGGAGAGTTCGGCAAAAACCTTGCTGGAGGGTGCGTACAAAAATTTTGTGGAATATGTGGTGAACGGCAGTTTCAGCGTTGAACTCAAGCCTTTGAAAGTCTGGCGTCATGAGTGGAACGAGCATGCCGGGGAGTCAGCGTTCAAGCTCGACAGTGAACCTGTCATCGTCGGCGGCGATGACATCATCGATGCACGCGACGGCATACCGCCAAGCCTCAAGGGCAGCGTCAAAGGCGCGCCCGGCGATGACAAAGGGGTGCTTTGGCGACTCGATGACGGTAACGATCAAGTCGTTGGCGTCAAGGACAAGCCCAATCTCTTCAGTTATCGGGAGGGGCCAAAAAACCTGACGGGCGGCGATAAAGCCGATGAGTTTTACTTTGAGACCACCGAGAACGTACTCAACCAGGTGACAGCCCCAGCGCTTGCCAGCACGCTTGATGGCGGCAAAGGTTCCGACACCCTGGCCTTCGAAGGCCGCCGCCCTTTCACGGATACCCGCCACATCGGTTACGACATCAATCTGCACAGCGGAAAGTTGGCGTTGCGCAGCCACACACCCGCTACGGAAGCGGTCGAGCTGGCGCAGATCCAGGCCATCGAAAATATCTCGACATTGCCAAACGGCGTCAGCCGGGTCACCGGGGACGATCATGCCAATCGAATTTCGGCCAATGGCAACGATCACATCGCGACCGGTGCGGGCGATGACACCATCGCCATCCGCGGCGCGGATTGCCGTGTCGATGGCGGCCCCGGCCAGGATCGCTACTACATCGCCGATACCTCGGCTTTGGTCACGCTTATCGAAGATGGCCAACAATCGAGCACCATCGAGTTCGGTTGGCCCATCGAAAGGATTCAACGCTGGCAAATCGTCGGCACCTCGTTGATCGTCAACTCTTTGCGCGGCAAGGACGGTGAAGATCCCGAGCATGTCCTGACCCTCGAAAATGTCTACCAGTGGGTCGAAGGTCAGCGTCACCTGAAAAATGACCAACTGCTGTTCAAAACCCAGGACGGCTACGAGCTGGTGCTTCTCCTGCCCCCACAGATAAATGGATCTGACGATCCAGATGTTGAAGTCGTGATCAGCGTCATGGGCAAACCGTCCGTCAGCCCCGAGATCATCAACGGCGGCACGGCTCCGCTCACCGCGCAGGGATCGAAACGGCACTTTGTGGCACGGACCAACCGTCGGGTGGAGTTTGTTGCCCGCAGCGATCTGGCCGAAACATCCCGTGTCATCTTCCTTGACTTCAAGGACGCTGAAATTGCCGACGTCATCGTCAATTACCAGGTCGAAAAGCGCGATGGCGTATCGGGTAACGCCCACTTGATCTACCGCAACATCGACATTTCGTTGCTGCTTGCCTCGAAGATCGTGACGTTCAAAGGCGTCATCCAGGTCGCCCCACAAGCCAACGGCTACAGCGGTCGAAACAGCCTGAAGGTCACGACTCCGCGCCTGGCCCAAGACATTGTTCTGATCATGCAGGACGGTATCTCGTATCGACTGCAAATGCCCGACATGCCGTATTTGTCAGACGCCAATGAACCCGGCGACAAGATCCGCAGCGCACGAAGCTGCCTGAAGTTTCGTAACGGAAACTATCTGTTTTCCAGCCCCAAAGTCGCGCGCAACATTGCGCTGCCCGCCAAGCCCAGCCGGGTTGATATCGAGGCGACGTCGCACAACGGTATCTATGTACTGAAGGGCGAAAGCTCGACTTACGATATTTACCTTACGAGCAACACAATCATTCACCTGACGACCCCAGGCGCCACGGCAAAAATTGCCGATGCCTCAACCTGGAGCCTCTACACCGGGCAAATGACTGAAGTGATCACCCGCAACGATATTCAACTCGAAGGCCAACGCTTGAATGTTGGCAGCGCATTGATCGAGCTGCCGAGCATAGAAGATGACGCACCGGTCGAGTCTGTCAGCGTGGTGACCCGCTCCGGCAACATCTATGAGGTGGCATTCCTGTTTGAGTTGCTGCAGCTGTACCTGATCAATGCGCAGAGCTACTCCAGCGTCAATGCCCTCCTGGCCGACATGCGCCTGCACAAACAGCGCAATGAGCTGGCGGCTCGAGTCATTGTCCAGAACATTGGCGTGGTACCGAAAATAGACGGCACGGTGTATTACAACTCGACAAAAGACTACTGGGGAATCGACCAGCAACCGACGTACCGGATCAAACCCGAAGACCTGGTTATCGCATCGGCCAGCATTTCTTGATCCTGACTGAACCCGCTTAACGTCAGGCGCCCGGTGTGATGTTCATCGTCACACCGGTGCCAGTCTCAATCAGCCGACGGATCGGCTGACTTACCCACATGGAGTCACCCTTAATGCGCAACAAACCCAAAGCCACTCGACAATCGACCACGGGCGATACATCCGGCATCTCGACGCCCCGCTCAACCACGCCGGACAACGGGTCGGAGGATCTGAGTTTCAACCTGCCCGGTCGAATCAGGCCGGACGGCTCAAGCGAGACCACGTCAGGCGTGAGAGTCGAAACAACAACGGGAGGAACACTGCACCCGGAGCCTGCCGTCACGGTATCGCCGATAGCGGATATCGCCACGACGCAGCGCACCACCCCAACCTCTCCACTGGAACGCTATGTACAACATCCCGGGAGCGAATTATCCGCACCCGATGCGGCCGGACTGAGGTTGTACAAGAACAAAAAGTTTTTGGACGTTGCAGACGAGACGCCAGAAAGCGGCATACAAACGGTGATGGTGGAGTTCGATGAGGCGATGAAGGCCTATCGGGCAAAGCTGCCTGCAGAACGCAAGCCTTCCGGGCCACCGCTTTATCGTATCGCCGAAAGCAACACCTGGAGTTTGCAAAAGCCGATCGAGTACTACGACTACCCTCGGTACACCTCGTCTTATGCTCCGGATACCCGAGGCTACTATGCCGTTCACGAAAAAGTTACATGGCCCAATGAGATCGCCGGTTTACCACCTCATAGTTACGAGAACAGAGATGTCGGTTTCGCCGTCAAGGATGAACGTGACAGGTTGATCCGGGTCGACCCACTTATGGCTCGCGGAGATACCTCCGTGCCGTTGAAACTTGCGCATTGGACTGATGGCGATATCTGGAACGTGTACCGCCTGCGGGAGACGGAGGCATTGGTCTTCCGTAGCGAGGCAGACGCTCATGGTCGGGCACCTGACTGGGCCAGACGTTTCGATGAGCCGAACATCCACAAGTACCTGACCGACTCTTTGCGATGGTCTCATCCGCAAAAATCCCTGACCGAACGCGCAGATATCTTGCGAACCTACAATTTAAGCATCGCTCAACAGAATCGCCTGCGAGCGGATATGGAAGACGGCGTATTCCCCGAATGGGCCGAACAGCACAAGCGATTGACCCAGAGCAATGACGATCAGCGATTCAAGCAAATCGCTGAAGAACTGGAGCCGTACATTCTCAGACTGAGAAATGAGGGCGAGCGTCTGCGCGACTCATTACCCGACGTTGAAGAGCGATATGAAAGCGAGTTTCTTAACCGCTATCTGGAACATGCAGGTTACAAACGCAATGTACACGGCTTCTTATACCGAACCGACATCCCTGCCATGTTCCGGGCCGATCTGCGCACGCCTTTTGAACTGGCTCGGGACGAACGCCTGGTGAAATTACGAGGCAACCCGTCCGACTCCACGACCAAACGGGCGTTCAGTGCGACATTTGGTCTGGCCGATGGCTTGAACTACATGGGATTTAACTACTATTCCAATCCACGGCATTACAACAGCCAGGCCAACCGGTATCCAGGGCATTTGAGTGACAGCGATTCGTCTAGCGGACGTCGACATAGCACGGATGGGGAATCTGATACGTCGTTTGAGATGGACGACTCGCGAGACTATCCATTACTGCGGCGCGAACAGAAACTTGGCTTCCTTTATGTCATCGACACCCGCGGCATCGAGGTGGTCCCTCAAGCGGAAAACATTTATCTGAACAACATGCATTTTCTCGGGGACACACTGGAAGGCCGGATATCAATGCCTACGCGAGGTATCAGCGCCGAGAGGATCTGGCTGGTGCAATCGGACTTAAAACGGGCTGCCCGGGTTGAAGATATCTTTCGTGAAGCCGACGAAGACGCCGATGGAATCGAAAAAGCAACCTGGGCAGGCACTGACGCCAGCGCTATGTGGCGCTACGGCTACACCCCTTACGACGAGTTGATCAATCGAGTTGCCGATACCGGGGGAGTGATACTGGATTTACAAAAAGGCGAACATACATTTGCCAATGACATTGTGTGGCCCGTCCCCGAACATTACAGACCGTGACCCGCCACAATCCCTTTAACACTTGAATCACGCCATTCATTTCACAAATGAATGGCGTCTGACATCAAGCTCATCTGAGCGATAATTTCGTCCCCTCCAACATCCCAAAACGCCCATTCATCTTCATAAACAGCCATGATTTTCCTTATCATTATTCAAGTTACCCGCGTCCTGCGGACAACTTGAAGTTATGCCAAAGAAAAAAATCAAAACAAGGCTGGCAAGCGCCCCGAGTTAATTCAAAGTAAAACTAGGCGAACAGTTCGCCCTGCAATTCGTCGAGCAATGCCTGAATGGCATCGAGACGCTGCTGCGGGTCATCGAGTTGCAAAAGGTCGATCTTGTCTTCTTCAGCAAATGGCAGCAGATAAGCCAACTGATTCGCCAACGATTGCTGGCCGAGCGCATCAGTGCCCATGTTCAGCGCCTCGACCATCGGATGCTCGGCGAGCGCCTTCAGCAGCGCCACCAGGTCGGCGTCTTCGTCCTGCAACGGCTGCTCGGGCTCATCGTCCAGCCAGTCGACGTCGGCGAGCATCAACTGGTCGCGCTGCACTTCCGTGCGCAGCACATTGAAGCGCCGGCCGCCCTGCACGCGAATACCGAGCAGTCCGTTGTCCTGCTGCTGGAAATCGGTGATACGCGCTTCGCAGCCGACCAGGGCAAAACCCTCAGGAGCGACGCCGACTTCATGGCCGTCGAGGATGCACACCACGCCAAAGCCGCCGCCCTGTTTCATGCAGCGGCCGATCATGTCCAGATACCGCGCCTCGAAGATCTGCAAGTCGAGGTTGCAGCCGGGAAACAGCACCGTGTTCAGCGGGAAAAGCGGCAGACTCATAGTCATTTCCTTACACCACCATCGACACCGCCAACGGCAGGAACACCGCCGTGGCTACGCCCATCAGACTCATCGCCAGCGCCGCGAAGGCGCCGCACTCCTCACTTTCCTGCATCGCCACCGCCGTGCCGACCGCGTGGGCGGTCATGCCCAGCGCCATACCGCGCGCTTCGGGACTGTGTACGCCGAGACGGGTCAACAGCGTCGGGCCGAAGATCGCACCGATCACCCCGGTGATCAGCACGAAAACCGCCGCAAGCGCCGCGACACCACCGATCTGTTCGGCCACCAGCATGGCGATCGGTGAAGTCACCGACTTCGGCGCCATGGTCATCAAGATCATGTGATCGGCACCGAACCACCAGCCCAGCGCCACGCCCATGCCTGTGGCGACCACTCCGCCTATCACCAGCGTAGTAAAAATCGGCCAAAACAATTGGCGAATACGCCGCAAGTTCAAATATAGCGGCACCGCCAGGGCGACGGTCGCCGGGCCGAGCAGGATGCTGAGGATCTCGGTGCTCTTGCGGTACTCGGTGTATGTCAGGCCGCAGCCGACCAGCACGCCAATCACCAACAGCATGGAGACCAGCACCGGTTGCAGAAAGATCCAGCGGGTTTTCTCGAACGCGGCCAGCACCAACTGATAAGCGCCGAGGGTGATGCCGATGCCGAACAGCGGATGGTGAATCACCGACGTCCAGGCGCCGTGCCAATCGAAGAGCATCAGGATTCCTCCGACGGTGGCGCGTGACGCTTGACCAGGCGCTGCATCAGCACGCCGGCGAAGGCCATCGACAGAATCAGCGACACCACGAGGGCGCCGACAATCGCCCAGAAATCGGCGGCAATAGCCGTGGCATAAACCATCACGCCCACCGCCGGTGGCACCAGCAGCAACGGCAGATAGCGCAGCAAGCTACTGGCCGCCTGGTTCAACGGCTCGCCGACTTCGCCGCGAATGATCAGGAACACCAGCAACAACAGCAGGCCGATGATCGGCCCCGGCAGTACCGGCAGCAGCAAATGATTGAGCGCCGTGCCGAGCAATTGGAACAGCACCAGCATGGTCAGGCCACGTAGCAACATCCGACATCTCCGTCTTACTTTTCACCCTGCAAGTCGTCGGCATTATAAGCACGCCTGCGCTATGGATCGGCATTCGCCAAAAGCATGGTCGGTTGACCGGAGCAATTCGCCATGATGATCTACAGTGGTTCGCAGGGCGGTCATATCCCCCACCTGAAAAACTATAAAACCGATGAACCCAAGGAGAGTCTCAATGCCCTATGTTCCAGTTGCAGAGCTCAAAGATTATGTCGGCAAGGAACTCGGACGTTCCGAATGGCTCACCATCGATCAGGAACGCATCAACCTGTTCGCCGAAGCCACCGGTGATTATCAGTTCATTCACGTCGACCCGGTCAAAGCCGCGCAAACGCCATTTGGCAGCACCATTGCCCACGGTTTCCTGTCGTTGTCGCTGATCCCCAAATTGATGGAAGACATCCTGATCCTGCCGCAAGGCGTGAAGATGGTGGTCAACTACGGCCTCGACAGCGTGCGTTTCATCCAGCCGGTGAAGGTCAATTCCAAAGTTCGCCTGAAGGTCGATCTGGGCGAAGTGACCGAGAAAAAACCTGGCCAATGGCTGCTCAAAGCCACCGCGACACTTGAGATAGAAGGCTCGGATAAACCGGCCTATATCGCCGAGCCACTGTCGCTCTGCTTCGTTTAAGCGCCGGGATGCGAAGCAGCGCACGCTGTTTCGCATCCGCTCCCGTTCCAGCGGCTGTATAAGGTCACATAGCTGCGGCATACTCGGTCGCCTAATTGCCCGGATCCCGCTATGCGCTCACTCGCCTGTCTTGCACCCCTTGCCTTGACCCTGATGCTTGCCGCTTGCGGCGACGGCGAATCGCTGCTGCCTCCCGATGCGCGACTGCCGGATGGCGGACGCTATCGCGGCGAACTGGTCGATGGCTTGCTGCAAGGTCAGGGACGGGTCGACTATCCCAATGGCAGTTGGTACGCCGGGCAGTTCGACAAGGGGCAGTGGCACGGCCAGGGCGAATGGCATGGCAGCAATGGCGAGATCTATCGGGGCCAGTTCCAGCAAGGGCTGTTCGAGGGTCAGGGCAGCCTGACTACCAATGCCAGCAGTTACACCGGCAGCTTCAAGCAGGGCCGACGCGATGGCGAAGGCACCCTGAAAGAAAACGCCATGACTTACCGTGGCGAATTCAAGGCTGATCAGTATTCCGGGCTCGGCCGTCTGGAAATGGATGACGGCAGTTCCTATCAAGGCCAGTTCGCCCACGGCAAACCGAATGGCGAAGGCCAGCGCGGCGACTCCAGCGGCAACTCGTTCACCGGCCACTTCGTCAACGGCCAACTGGAAGGCAACGGCACCTTCAACAGCGCGGACGGCGACATCTATGTCGGCGGTTTCAAGAACAATCAGTTGCACGGCAAGGGCCGCTACGAAAACGCTGACGGCGACGTCTGGCTCGGCCAGTTCAAGGAAGGCGCGCTGACCGGCAAGGGCGAACTGATCGGCGCCGACGGCAGCCACTACGTCGGCACCTTCAGCGACTGGCGCTTCAGCGGTCAGGGCCGTTTGAATTTGTCCGATGGCAGCTTCTATGTCGGTGGATTCGACAGCGACAGTTATTCGGGACGCGGCACACTGGTGCTCACCGATGGCAGCGTGATGAGCGGCACCTGGATCAACGGCCAGCGCGTGCGCGATGCCGACGGCAAGTTGCTGCCCGACACTCTGGAACTCGGTTTGCTCGCTCAGGGTCGTCTACTCGACGACGCACTGGCCGCGATCCCGGCTTCGACCCCGGCCGTTGAGCTGTACACCCTGACCCTCGGCGGCGACGGCAAGCAGAGCGTGTTCCTGCGCGAGTCGGACTACGTCGCCAACATGCTCAACACGCGCTTCGGCGCCTATGGCCAGATCCGTCTGGTCAACCACCGCGACCACCTCGGCGACCGGCCGATGGCCACCCGCGAGAACCTGCGCCGCGCCGCGCAAACCCTGGCTGAACGCAGCGGCCCGGAAGACTTGTTGTTCATCTACCTGACCAGCCACGGCACCGCCGAACACGAACTGGTGCTCGACCAGCCGCGCATGGAGCTGGCCGACCTGCCCGCCGACGAACTCGCCGCGGTGCTGGCGCCGTTGAAAAACCGCGACAAGATCATCGTGATTTCGTCGTGCTACTCCGGCGGTTTCATCCCGGCGCTCAAAGACGAACGCACGCTGATCATGACCGCGTCGCGCGCCGACCGGGTGTCCTTCGGCTGCTCGGAAGAGGCCAACTTCACCTACTTCGGTGACGCACTGTTCGCCCAGGCGCTGAACCAGACCGACGATCTCGAACAAGCTTTCAAACTGGCCAAGGCCACCGTTGCCGAGCGCGAACTGGCGGACAATTTCGAAGCCTCGGAGCCGCAGATCTGGGCGCCGAAAACCGTGCTGTCGCACTGGCAACTGCTGCGTAAACAGCAAGCGAGAAAAGCTTTGCAAAGTGCTGCGTTGAACGACGGAGCGACAAAGAGCAACTAAGCTGAACAGTATCAAGGGAGAGACACTATGTACTTGACGCCTCAGCACGTATTGCTTGCCGGAGCCACCGGTTTGACCGGTGAACATCTACTCGACCGTTTGCTCAACGAGCCAACGATTACCCGCGTGCTTGCCCCTTCCCGCCGGCCATTGGCCGAGCATCCGCATCTGGAAAACCCGGTTGGCGACCCACAGGCGTTTCTGCCGCAACTCAGCGGTCGCGTCGACATCGCCTATTGCTGCCTAGGCACGACGATCAAACAGGCCGGCTCCGAAGCTGCGTTTCGCGCGGTGGATCTGGACATGGTCGTGGCGTTCGCCAAACGTGCGCGGGAAATGGGCGCGCGGCATCTGATCGTGATCAGTGCAATCGGGGCCGATCCGAAATCTTCGGTTTTTTACAACCGGGTCAAAGGGGAAATGGAACAGGCATTGCGCGCGCAGGACTGGCCGCAACTGACCATCTGCCGGCCGTCGCTGTTGCTTGGGGAACGTACCGAGCCGCGTCTGGGCGAGCAGCTAGCAGCACCGTTTTCAAAATTGATTCCCGGTAAGTATCGCGGGATCGAAGCCTGCCAACTGGCCCGGGCGATGTGGCGGCTGGCGCTGGAAGAACAGGATGGGGTCCGGGTGATCGAGTCGGATGATTTGAGGAAGCTCGGTAAATAATCCAGCGGTGTCTGGAATTGATCGTTCCCACGCTCCGCGTGGGAACGATCAGAACACCCGACTACAATCCGCCAGTCGCCTGAAACCCCACGCCAATCACCGTCAGCAAAGACAGCGGCAACAACAGCGTATCCAACAACGCACTCGCCGGCAGATCCACGCCCGGATAGCTCGGCGCTTCAGCGCCAAAGCGATCCATCGCACAACACCCGCCATTCAGCGCATACAAATCCAGCCGCGTCCCCGAATACACCACCGGCGCGCCCGGCTTCGCCGCATCGAGCGTGCGCGCAGTGGCACATCCCGTCAGTTGCAGCGCGAGCAAAACCACCAGCAGCTTATTCATCGCTGCTCAGATGATGCTCGCCCCAACGCGGCAGCATGTCCTGAGGAATACCCAGCAGATTGAGAATCCGCGCCACGACGAAATCGATCAGATCATCGATGGTCTGCGGCTGGTGATAGAAACCCGGCGACGCAGGAAGGATGGTCACGCCCATGTTCGACAGCTTGAGCATGTGCTCCAGATGAATGCTCGAATACGGCGCCTCGCGTGGCACCAGAATCAACTGGCGACGCTCCTTCAACGTCACGTCGGCGGCGCGTTCGATCAGGTTGTTGCAGGCGCCGGTAGCAATCGCCGACAGCGTGCCAGTGGAGCACGGCACCACCACCATCGCCGCTGGCGCGCCGGAGCCGGAAGCCACCGGCGACATCCAGTCTTCCTTGCCGTACACACGGATCTGCCCGGCGGCAGCTCCGGTGTATTCGGTCAGGAACGCCTGCATCATCTGCGGCTTGGGCGGCAGCGTGACATCGGTCTCGGTGGCCATCACCAGTTGCGCAGCCTTGGAGATCAGGAAGTGCACCTCGCGATCTTCACGCACCAGACAATCGAGCAGGCGCAAACCGTACTGCGCGCCTGAAGCGCCGGTCATCGCCAGCGTGATGCGTTCGGGGCCATTGCTCTCCAAACAAGTGTTCATTGCAGCGCCTCGGCGAGTTTTCCGTGCAGGCCGCCGAAGCCGCCGTTGCTCATGATGACCACGTGAGTGCCGGGCTGAGCCTGGCTCTTCACGCGTTCGATGATGCCTTCCAGCGAATCGCTGACAATCGACGGCACGGTGCACAGCGCAGCGGTCGCGCCCAGATCCCAGCCGAGGTTGGCCGGGGCGTACCAGATCACCTGATCGGCATCGACCACGCTGGCTGGCAAACCGTCGCGGTGCGCGCCGAGCTTCATCGAGTTGGAACGCGGTTCGATGATCGCAATCAGCGGTGCATCGCCGATGCGTTTGCGTAGACCGTCGAGGGTGGTAGCAATCGCCGTCGGGTGATGGGCGAAGTCGTCGTAAATGGTGATACCGCGAACCTCAGCGACTTTCTCCATGCGACGTTTGACGTTCTTGAACGCACTCAACCCGGCAATGCCCATCGACGGCACCACGCCGACATGACGCGCTGCCGCCAGCGCGGCCAAGGCGTTGGCGACGTTGTGCTGACCGGTCAGCTCCCACTCGACCGTGCCTTGGGACACGCCTTCGAACATCACTTCAAATGCAGAACCGTCTTCGCTAAGCAATTTGACCTGCCACTGACCGCCGGCCCCGGTGGTCTGCACCGGAGTCCAGCAGCCCATTTCGATCACTCGCTGCAACGCAGGCTCGGTTGTCGGGTGGATCACCAGGCCTTCGCTCGGAATCGTGCGCACCAAATGGTGGAATTGTCGCTCGATCGCCGGCAGGTCCGGGAAGATGTCCGCGTGATCGAACTCAAGATTGTTGAGGATCGCGGTGCGTGGGCGGTAGTGAACGAATTTCGAGCGTTTGTCGAAAAACGCGCTGTCGTACTCGTCAGCTTCGATCACAAAGAACGGCGTGCCGCCCAGACGCGCCGACACCGAGAAATTCTGCGGCACGCCGCCGATCAGGAAGCCCGGGCTCATGCCGGCGTGTTCCAGCACCCAGGCGAGCATGCTGCTGGTGGTGGTTTTGCCGTGGGTACCGGCGACGGCCAGCACCCAGCGACCTTGCAGCACGTGATCGGCCAGCCACTGCGGGCCGGAAACGTACGGCAGGCCTTTGTTCAGCACATATTCCACCGCCGGATTGCCGCGGGACATGGCGTTGCCGATCACCACCAGATCCGGCGCCGGATCGAGCTGAGCCGGGTCGTAACCCTGCGTCAGCTGAATGCCCTGGGCTTCAAGCTGCGTGCTCATCGGCGGATAGACGTTGGCGTCGGAACCGGTCACGTGGTGGCCCAGCTCTTTGGCCAGAACCGCCATCGAGCCCATGAAAGTCCCGCAGATACCCAGAATATGAATGTGCATAGTCGACCTCGTAAAACATGGCCGCAGGTTAGCGTAGGGAGGGGGAATTCGCACTCTTTAGGTGATGGGGCGGGAATGGCATTTGTGTTCGGCTGTGGATTGTCGCCCCTCACCCCAGCCCTCTCCCGAGGGAGAGGGAGCCGATCTCGGTTGCTTTCAAATGCTGAGTTCACGTCGATGATTCAGGTCGGCGTAAATCGCCAGAACACCTCGGTCAGTCCCCTCTCCCTCTGGGAGAGGGCTAGGGTGAGGGCTCTAACTGACCCGCCGCTCAATGCCATGTTTACGCAGCTTCCTGTAAAGCGTATTACGACTAACCCCCAACTGCTCAGCCGTATGCGTCATATGCCACCGCGTCTGTTCCAGCGTTTTAAGCAGCGCAACCCGCTCAGCATCTTCCAATGGATGCTCAGATACATCAGGTTGCAAAACCGCCACCCGCGCCTGCCGAATCATCGCCGGCAAATCCTCCACCCCGATCCGCCCTTCATCACACAACGCCGCCAACGTGCGCAGCACATTGCGCAACTGCCGCACATTGCCCGGCCAGTTGAACGCCAGCAGCGCCTCACGTGCAGGTTGTTCAATCAATATCGTTTCGCCGCCAGCCTCCTCGGCCAGCAGGAAGTCCAACAGTTGCGATTTATCACTGCGCTCGCGCAACGCCGGCAACGCCACTTCCAGCCCATTGAGCCGGTAATACAGATCCTCACGAAAGCTGCCGTCCGCAACCCGCTCCAGCAGATTGCGGTGGGTCGCGCTGATGATCCGCACATTGACCGCTTCCGGTTCCCCGCCAATCGGCACCACTTGCCGATCTTCCAGCACCCGCAGCAGGCGAGTCTGCAAGGCCAGCGGCATGTCGCCGATTTCATCGAGGAATAACGTGCCACCATCGGCCTGCTGCAACTTGCCGCGCATGCCGTCCTTGCGAGCACCAGTGAAGCTACCGCCGCGATAGCCGAACAGCTCGCTTTCGATCAGGCTCTCGGGGATTGCTGCACAGTTGAGTGCGACGAACGCCTTGCTCGACCGCTGACTGGCTTGATGCACCGCTTTGGCGAAGGCTTCTTTGCCGGAGCCCGTTTCGCCATTGATCAACAGCGGCACATCACGCTCGAAAACGCGCAGGGCTTTGCGGAAGTTCGCTTGCAGCGTCGCATCACCGAGGCAGATGCCCGACAAGCGTGGTGCCTCGGTGACAACTGGCGAACGCATGATCGGCGGCGGCTTGCGCGATTCGCCACGCAACACGGCAAACAGCTGCCGGCCATCGCAGGTGCGCAACGGCCAACTGGCGCTGGCATTGGCGCTCGCCCGGCCAAGCAATTCATCGAGCGAGCAATCGAAAAACGCCTCCACCGGTTTGCCGAGCAAGCCACCGCGGATATGTCCGAGCAGGTTCAGCGCACTCTGGTTGACCGCACTGATCCGCCCTTCCCCGTCAAACGCCAACAACCCTTCGCTGAACAGCCCTACGGATTCTGCCTGGAGGTGGAAACGCAGCAGCCATTGGTTATCGAAGCAACGCAGGAAGTAGCAGCTCTCGATCATCTTCGCCGACAGATTGACCAGCGCCATGGTGTGGAACTGGCTCTGGCGCGAGACGTCGTGGCGCGCCGAGGACACATCGAGCACGGCCAGCAACTCGCCGTGCGGATCGAACACAGGACTCGCCGAACAAGTCAGGCCCGTATGGCGCCCTCGAAAGTGTTCGTCCTGGTGAATAGTCAGCGCCTGACGCTCGACCAGACAGGTGCCGATCCCGTTGGTGCCTTCACAGGCTTCGCTCCAGTCGGCACCGAGCCAGAGGCCGGCGCGTTCGAAAATCTTGCGTTCGGCCGGCGCGGTGACGCAATTGAGGATCACCCCGCGCGCGTCGGTCAGCAGCACCGCGTGGCCGGCGCCGGAGAGTTGTTGATGCAGGCTGCTCATTTCATTGCCGGCAATCTGCAAGACCTGCTGCAGACGTTCGCGGCTTTCGAGGACGCGCCCGTGTTCAAGCACGGTGGGCGCCATGCTCAACGCGGGGTCGAGATGATAATCCTCAAGACAGCGCAGCCATGAGCGGGCGATTGACGGATCAGCTCCGGGCCCGTGCAGGTGAGGTTTGCCCTGGGTGGCGGTGAGAACCTGTTGGGCATGGCGACTCAAATGGTTGTCGTGCATTTCTTATTGTTCTCCCCGAGGCTCGGTGGCCCAATGCTTGAGGTGACGCCCAGCATCCTCCAGCCACCGGCGCATTGCAATGCTGGCAAGACTGCCCGGTCACTGACTGTGCCAAAAGCGGTACAAACTGTCACCGCATCTGTACCGAAACCGTCACAGCCTTCATCCACCCGTCCGACACAAACCGCGCAAGGCCTTGATTTACCTGACCTGCACGGCAGTGGCCCGACCTTTGCTCTACGCTTATAGCAAGCGCACTTGCGCGTTTCTCTAATAAGTACAAAGCCAAGGAGAACATCATGCGTTACGCTCACCCCGGTACTGAAGGCGCCAAAGTCTCGTTCAAAAGCAAGTACGGTAACTACATCGGCGGCGAGTTCGTCGCGCCTGTCAAAGGTCAGTACTTCACCAATACTTCGCCGGTCAACGGCCAGCCAATTGCCGAATTCCCCCGCTCCACTGCCGAAGACATCGACAAGGCACTGGACGCCGCCCACGCTGCCGCCGATGCGTGGGGCGCGACCTCCGTGCAGGCGCGCTCACTGATCCTGTTGAAAATCGCCGACCGCATCGAAGCCAACCTCGAACTGCTGGCGATCACCGAAACCTGGGACAACGGCAAAGCCATCCGCGAAACCCTCAACGCCGACATCCCGCTCGCCGCCGACCACTTCCGCTACTACGCCGGTTGCATCCGCGCCCAGGAAGGCAGCGCTGCCGAAATCGACGGCAACACCGTGGCTTATCACATTCATGAACCGCTGGGCGTGGTCGGCCAGATCATCCCGTGGAACTTCCCGATCCTGATGGCCGCGTGGAAACTTGCGCCAGCCCTGGCCGCCGGTAACTGCGTGGTGCTCAAACCTGCCGAGCAAACTCCGCTGGGTATTTCCGTGCTGGTCGAACTGATCGGCGACCTGCTGCCGCCGGGCGTGCTGAACGTTGTTCAAGGCTACGGCAAAGAAGCCGGCGAAGCGCTGGCGACCAGCAAACGCATCGCCAAGATTGCCTTCACCGGGTCAACCCCGGTCGGCTCGCACATCATGAAATGCGCTGCCGAAAACATCATCCCGTCCACCGTGGAACTGGGCGGCAAATCGCCGAATATCTTCTTCGAAGACATCATGCAGGCCGAGCCGACTTTCATCGAGAAAGCCGCCGAAGGTCTGGTGCTGGCGTTCTTCAACCAGGGCGAAGTCTGCACCTGCCCTTCCCGCGCACTGGTTCAGGAATCGATCTACGACGAGTTCATGGCCGTGGTCATGAAGAAAGTCCTGCAAATCAAACGTGGCGATCCGCTGGACACCGACACCATGGTTGGCGCTCAGGCGTCCGAGCAGCAATTCGACAAGATCCTGTCCTACCTGGAAATCGCCAAGGGCGAAGGCGCAGAGCTGCTGACCGGCGGCAAGGTGGAAAAACTCGAGGGCAACCTGTCGACCGGCTATTACATCCAGCCGACCCTGCTCAAGGGCACCAACAAGATGCGCGTGTTCCAGGAAGAAATCTTTGGCCCGGTGGTGAGCATCACCACGTTCAAGGACGAAGCCGAAGCCCTGGCCATCGCCAACGACACCGAGTTCGGCCTTGGCGCCGGCCTGTGGACCCGCGACATCAACCGCGCCTACCGCATGGGCCGCGCGATCAAGGCCGGTCGCGTGTGGACCAACTGCTACCACCTGTACCCGGCGCATGCCGCGTTCGGGGGGTACAAGAAGTCCGGCGTCGGCCGTGAAACCCACAAGATGATGCTCGACCACTATCAGCAGACCAAAAACCTGCTGGTGAGCTACGACATCAATCCGTTGGGCTTCTTCTAAAGCATAGGGGCGAGGCAGATATTTCTGCCTCGCCCTTTCGACCGCTTTCGCGAGCAGGCTCGCTCCCACAGGGACTGCGTGCCCCCGCAATGCTCGACTCGACACACATCCAATGTGGGAGCGAGCCTGCTCGCGAAAGCGATGTGCGATTCAACCCAATGGTCCCCGGCCCCGCAACTGGGCCAATAAAACAATAAGAATGGTGAACCCTATGCCTAGCGAATCCCCTGCTGGCGCTCCGGCGACTGGCTCCTCCGTCGACTTCGAAAAAGTCGGTTCGGACTACTTCCAACAACGCGAACTGAAAAAAGGCGCCGCCGGCTGGGTGCTGCTGGTGGGGCTTGGGGTCGCTTATGTGATCTCCGGCGATTATGCCGGCTGGAACTTCGGCCTGGCTCAGGGCGGGTGGGGCGGCATGTTCCTCGCGACACTGCTGATGGCCACCATGTACTTGTGCATGTGCTTTTCCCTGGCCGAACTGTCCTCGATGATTCCTACTGCCGGTGGCGGTTACGGATTTGCCCGCAGCGCGTTCGGCCCTTGGGGCGGCTTCCTGACTGGAACCGCGATCCTTATCGAATACGCCATCGCCCCTGCTGCGATTGCCGTGTTCATCGGCGCTTATTGCGAATCGTTGTTTGGCATCGGCGGCTGGATGATTTATCTGGCGTTCTACATCATTTTTATCGCCATCCACATTTTCGGGGTGGGCGAAGCGTTGAAGCTGATGTTCGTCATCACGGCCATTGCTGCTCTGGCGCTCGGCGTATTTCTGGTGGCTATGGTGCCGCACTTTGACGTCGCCAATTTGCTCGACATCCCAGTGACTAACGCTACCGGCGCCAGCAGTTTCCTGCCGTTCGGCTATGTCGGCGTGTGGGCGGCGATTCCTTACGCGATCTGGTTTTTCCTCGCGGTGGAAGGTGTGCCGCTGGCCGCAGAAGAAACCAAAAACCCCAAGCGCGACCTGCCACGCGGGCTCATCGGCGCCATGCTGGTGCTGCTGGCGTTTGCCCTGCTGATTTTGATCGTCGGGCCGGGCGGCGCAGGTGCCAACTCGCTGCTGACGTCGGGCAACCCGCTGGTTGAAGCGTTGAGCAAAGCCTACGGCGGCTCGACCTGGATGGGCGGTTTCGTCAATCTCGTGGGCCTGGCCGGGCTGATCGCCAGTTTCTTCTCGATCATCTACGCCTATTCGCGGCAGATTTTCGCCTTGTCCCGCGCAGGCTACCTGCCGCGCAAATTGTCCGAAACCAACAAAAGCAAGGCACCGGTGCTGGCGCTGGTGATTCCGGGGATCATCGGTTTCGGGTTGTCGCTGACCGGCCAGGGCGACTTGCTGATTCTGGTGGCAGTGTTCGGCGCGACCATTTCCTATGTGCTGATGATGGCCGCGCACATCACCCTGCGCATCCGCCGCCCCAAAATGGATCGTCCGTACCGTACGCCCGGCGGCATCTTCACCTCGGGTGTTGCGCTGGTGCTGGCCTGCATCGCCGTGATTGCGGGTTTCCTGGTCGATCCGCGGGTCGTGATCGGCGCCGCTATCATCTATGGAGTGTTAATTGCTTACTTTGCTTTCTACAGTCGACATCACTTGGTAGCAGGTACGCCGGAGGAAGAATTCGCGGCGATTCAGAACGCTGAAAAAGCCCTGCACTGACGGTCGAAAACCACGGCGCAGGCCTCGCCTGCGCCGTCACGGAGAATTCTGTATGGCGAGTTTCGCTCACACGGTCGGCGCCCAGACCTACCGCTTCGACAGCCTCAAGGACGTCATGGCCAAGGCCAGCCCAGCACGTTCGGGGGATTTTCTCGCCGGGGTTGCCGCGCTCAATGACGGCGAGCGCGTGGCCGCGCAAATGGCGCTGGCCGACATCCCGCTCACGCATTTCCTGCAAGAAGCGCTGATCCCTTATGAGTCCGATGAAGTCACCCGCCTGATCATCGACACCCACGACAAACAAGCCTTCGCCGTAGTGAGCCACCTCACCGTCGGCGGTTTCCGCGACTGGCTGCTCAGCGACGCCGCCGATGAAACCAGCCTGCGCGCCCTCGCCCCCGGCCTGACCCCGGAAATGGTCGCTGCTGTATCGAAGATCATGCGCGTGCAGGATCTGGTGCTGGTCGCGCAGAAAATCCGCGTCGTCACAAAATTTCGCGGCACCCTTGGGCTGCGTGGACGTCTGTCGACCCGACTGCAACCGAACCACCCGACCGACGAGCCGTCCGGCATCGCCGCGAGCATTCTCGATGGCCTGCTGTACGGCAACGGCGACGCAATGATCGGCATCAACCCGGCCACCGACAGCATCGCCTCGATCTGCGCGATGCTGGAAATGCTCGACGCGATCATTCAGCGCTACGACATCCCGACCCAGGCCTGCGTGCTGACCCACGTCACCACTTCCATCGAAGCGATCAACCGCGGCGTGCCGCTGGACCTGGTGTTCCAGTCGATTGCTGGCACCGAAGCGGCCAACGCCAGTTTCGGCATCAACCTGAATGTTTTGCAGGAAGGCTATGACGCCGGGTTGAGCCTGAATCGCGGCACCCTCGGGCAGAACCTGATGTATTTCGAAACCGGCCAGGGCAGCGCGCTGTCGGCCAACGCTCACCACGGCGTCGATCAGCAGACCTGCGAGACGCGGGCTTACGCCGTGGCGCGACATTTCAAGCCGTTCCTGGTGAACACCGTCGTAGGATTTATCGGCCCGGAATACCTCTACAACGGCAAACAGATCATTCGCGCCGGCCTCGAAGACCACTTCTGCGGCAAGTTGCTCGGCGTGCCGATGGGCTGCGACATCTGCTACACCAACCACGCCGAAGCCGATCAGGACGACATGGATACCCTGCTGACCCTATTAGGTGTGGCCGGGATCAACTTCATCATGGGCATCCCCGGTTCCGACGACATCATGCTCAACTACCAGACCACCTCGTTCCACGACGCCCTCTACGCACGCCAGACTCTGGGCTTGAAACCGGCACCTGAGTTCGAACAATGGCTGGCCAACATGGGTATCTTCACTCAGGCTGACGGCAAGGTCCGCTTCGGCAACAACCTGCCGCCGGCCTTCCGCCAGGCACTGGCGCAACTGGGATGAGCCTTATGGAAAATCCGCCCGTCGACCCGCAAAACCCATGGCTGGAACTGCGCCGCCTAACCCCGGCACGGATTGCTCTTGGCCGCACCGGCACCAGTTTGCCGACCAGTGCCCAGCTTGATTTTCAGTTTGCCCACGCACAGGCGCGGGATGCGGTGCATCTGCCGTTCGATCATGCAGAACTCAGCGCGCAACTCAGTGAACGCGGGCGTGAAAGCCTGCTTTTGCACAGCGCAGCGGTGGATCGCAACAGTTACCTGCAACGTCCGGATCTGGGGCGCAAGCTCAGTGACGGGTCAGCGCAGACCTTGCACGATTACGCAGCCGCGCATCCGGGCGGCGTCGATCTGGCGATTGTCGTGGCCGACGGTTTGTCAGCACTGGCGGTGCATCGGCATACGTTGCCGTTTCTCACTCGCATGGAAGATCAGATGAGTGCTGACGGATGGTCGATTGCGCCCGTCGTTCTGGTGGAACAGGGACGGGTCGCCGTCGGTGATGAAATCGGTCAACTGCTCGGCGCAAAAATGGTCGTGATGCTGATTGGAGAGCGCCCTGGCCTGAGTTCGCCAGACAGCCTCGGTTTATATTTCACCTACAATCCAAAAATCGGACTGACCGACGCCTACCGCAATTGCATTTCCAACGTGCGGCTAGAGGGCTTGAGCTACGGCATGGCGGCGCATCGCTTGCTGTATCTGATGCGCGAAGCCTGTCGGCGGCAGCTGTCGGGAGTCAACCTGAAGGATGAAGCACAGGTTCAAACGTTGGAGTCGGACGCAGGGGCGGACATGAAAGGAAACTTCCTACTCGGTCCGCCCCCAACCTGAACCGTTTCCGCATTGCGTTTCTGCAAAGGTTTCAGGCAGGATCGATGCACGGCCGCCAGGGTTTCCCATCGCCGTCAGAGCAGTTGAAGACAGCCACTTGAAGACGAGACCTATCATGCGGATTATTCAAGCGACCCTCGAACATCTGGATTTGTTGACCCCGTTGTTCGTCAAATATCGCGAGTTCTACGGTTCCCTGCCTTACCCGGATTCCTCCCGCGCGTTCCTCGAAAAACGCCTGCGCCGCAAAGAGTCGGTGATCTATCTGGCCCTGGCCGATGATGACGACAAGAAACTCATGGGTTTCTGTCAGCTGTATCCAAGCTTCTCCTCGCTGTCACTCAAACGCGTGTGGATCCTCAACGACATCTATGTCGCCGAAGATGCCCGACGCCAATTGGTCGCCGACAACCTGATCCGCACCGCGAAAAAAATGGCCAAGGAAACCCAGGCCGTGCGCATGCGCGTTTCCACCAGCAGCAACAACGAAGTCGCGCAGAAAACCTATGAGTCCATCGGATTCAAGGAAGACACCGAGTTCAAGAACTATGTGCTGCCGATCAGCGAAGAGCTCTGACGGCGTTGGCAGCCTGTGATGAGGGAGCAAGCTCCCTCGCCACAAAGAATGCCTACCTGACAATTGTTCACACCCCGACATTCCTCGCTACAAAACCAACACGCGTTTCATCCTTCAGACCGTATAATCCCGAGCTTTCCGGCTTGTAAGAAAAACTACACCTGCTTGTAGGCTTACACGAAGTCATCCGCACGGGCCTGCAGAGTTGGGCCATCACCACAGGTGCCTCCATGGATTTCAACCCGCTCGACCTTATCCTGCATCTCGACGTCTACCTCGATTTGCTGGTGAACAACTATGGGCCATGGATCTACGCCATCCTGTTTCTGGTGATTTTCTGTGAAACCGGTCTGGTGGTGATGCCGTTCCTGCCGGGCGACTCGCTGCTGTTCATCGCTGGCGCCGTTGCGGCTGGCGGTGGCATGGACCCGGTGCTGCTGGCCGGTCTGCTGATGCTCGCGGCAATCATGGGCGACAGCACCAACTACGTGATCGGACGAACGGCCGGGGAAAAATTGTTCAGCAATCCGAACTCGAAAATCTTCCGCCGCGACTATCTGCAGAAAACTCACGATTTCTATGACAAGCACGGCGGTAAAACCGTAACCCTCGCGCGCTTCCTGCCGATCATCCGCACCTTTGCTCCATTCGTCGCCGGCGTTGCGAGGATGCCCTACCCGCGCTTTTTCGGTTTCAGCGTCCTGGGCACCATTCTCTGGGTTGGTGGCCTGGTAACGCTGGGGTATTTCTTCGGCAATGTACCTTTCATCAAGAAGAACCTGTCGTTGCTGGTGGTCGCGATCATTCTGCTGTCGCTGGTGCCGATGATCATCGGCGTGGTTCGCAGCCGTTTCGGCGGCACCAAAGCCCAATCGCACTAAGCCTGTGTGGTCGCTCAGCGCCTGGCGGCGTCGGCGCATTCTGGCGAAGCACCCGATTGCCGACGACCTGTGGCAGCGGGTGCGCCATCACCTGAGTTTTCTTGACGGCATCACGGCCGCCGAAGACCAGTGGCTGCGCGAGGCCTGCGTCTTGTTCCTCGACGACAAACACCTGAGCGCCCTGCCCGGCGTCGAACTGCATCAGGAGCAACGCCTGCTGCTCGCCGCACAAGCGCAATTGCCGCTTCTGCACCTGGGCGACTTGAACTGGTATCAGGGCTTTCACGAGATCGTCCTCTATCCCGACGACTTCCTCAGCCCGCAGCGCCATCGCGATGCCAGCGGCGTCGAGCATGAATGGGATGGCGAACACAGCGGCGAAGCCTGGCAGCAGGGGCCGATCATTCTGGCCTGGCCTGGCGTGATGGCCAGTGGTGGCTGGGAAGGCTACAACCTGGTGATTCACGAACTGGCGCACAAACTCGACATGCTCAACGGCGATGCCAACGGCCTGCCGCCGCTGCACGCCGACATGCGCGTCAGCGACTGGGCCGAGGTGATGCAAAAGGCCTACGACGACCTCAATCTGCAACTCGATGACAACCCTGACGCCGAAACCGCCATCGATCCCCACGCCGCCGAGAACCCGGCCGAGTTCTTCGCCGTCACCAGCGAGTATTTCTTCAGCGCACCGGATCTGCTGTACGAGGCTTATCCACAGGTCTACTTGCAACTGAAGCTTTTCTACCGGCAGGATCCGTTGGGCAGGTTGCAGCAACTTCAGGCCACAGACCCGGTCTATCAGGCGCAAGACTGAGCGCCGAACGACGCTCAGTACATGGCGTAGGTTGCAGAATATGCCTATAATCGCCGCCACTTTTTGGTCAATCCGGCCAAGTGTTTTTGGTCAACTACGGGGGCAACGCCCAATGAGCTACAGCAAGATTCCGGCTGGCAAAGACCTGCCGAACGACATCTACGTCGCGATCGAGATCCCGGCCAACCACGCGCCGATCAAATACGAAATCGACAAAGACAGCGATTGCCTGTTCGTTGACCGTTTCATGGCCACCCCAATGTTCTACCCGGCCAACTACGGTTACATCCCTAACACCCTGGCTGACGACGGTGATCCCCTCGACGTGCTGGTTGTGACCCCTTACCCGGTTGCTCCAGGCTCGGTGATCCGCGCGCGTCCAGTCGGCATCCTGAACATGACCGACGACGGCGGCGGCGATGCCAAAGTCATCGCAGTGCCACACGACAAGCTGTCCCAGCTGTACGTCGACGTGAAGGAATACACTGACCTGCCTCCTCTGCTGATCCAGCAGATCGAGCACTTCTTCGCGAACTACAAAGATCTCGAAAAAGGCAAGTGGGTCAAGATCGAAGGCTGGGCCGGTGCAGACGCCGCCCGCGAAGCGATCACCAAGTCGGTTGCTGCCTACAAAGGCTAAGCGCTTGCGACCTGCGTGATGCTTGCAGAAAACCCCGGTTGATCCGGGGTTTTTTATGCGCGAGATCAGCTTCCTTAAACAGGACGTTTAAAATCCGCGCGACGCGGTTTTAACTTGTTTAATTTCCCACAAGAACGTCTTACATCCAGTCGCAAAATTCAGCCCGTTTTTGAACGCCCGGTTTATTCAAACCGCTCTGGCACGGCCGTAGACTCCGTGTTTATGAGAAAGAACACTAGCGGTCCAAGATTCAAGGCACTCCTGGAAAAAGCGAACATCTCTACCACGGGTTTCGCAAAGTTCTGGGGCACGGAAGCCCAAAATGTCCACAACTGGTACACCCGGGGCGTCCCGGCGTATCGCATGGAAGAAGTCTCACGCCTGCTGTCCGTCAACAGCGAATGGCTGAAAACCGGCGAAGGCACCAAAGAGGCGCCGAGCCTGACGCCGCCTGCCAGCAATGGCGACACCTTTGACGCCCACGCCATCCGCGGCGCGTACACCGTCATCGACCCCAACGACATCGACCTGGCGTTCTTCAAGGAAACGCCGCTCACCAAAGACTCCGGCAAAACCCACGTCATCCTCGATCCGGATCAAACCATCCGCCTGCCCCGCGCCCACCTGGACCAACTGGAAGTGCGCCACAGCGATGCCATCTGCGCCCACATGATCGGCAACAGCATGGCCGAGCGCATCGAAGACGGCTCGATACTTGCCATCGACCGCGGCCTGACCCAGGTCGTCGACGGCGAAATCTACGCCATCGAACACGACGGCATGCTGCGCATCAAATACCTGCACCGCATGCCCGGCAACGGCCTGCGCCTGCGCAGCCACAACAGCGCCGAATACCCGGACGAAGTCTTCCGCCCAGCGCAGATTGAAGAGCAGCGGATTCATATATTGGGCTGGGTGTTCTGGTGGTCGACGCTGAGCAAGAGACGGCCGGTGGTACCGTTTCTCTAACCCGAAGGCTTGCTCCTCCCCTGTAGGAGTGAGCCTGCTCGCGATGAGGCCCGGATAGACAGTACAAATCTCGGATTTTGGCCAGTCAGATCGCTCTAACCCGCACTTCACACTGGGAATCCAAAGCAAAACTCAGTATCCTGCGCCCCACATTCGCGCATCGACCCGCTCCCGCGGCTCAGATGACGCCCGACGCGGCAGACCAACGTCTGCCAAGTCTCACAGCCGGACGCAGATCCGGGTGTACATTTTGAAGGCTGGCGCGGTTTACCAAAAATGAACCAAGCCAGTCCCCGAGAAGCCGGCCACAAGCCGGCTTTTTAATGCCTACTGGAAAGTGCTCAGATCACAGCCGCTCGACACATGATAGAGCCATGAAACAGCGGCTTACGCTTTCACGGCATCAGCGCTAACGCTCGAAGGCATCCTCAGCGAGCGTTAATTTATACTCGCCCGCCGGTCAGTTCAAAAACACCCATCAGCACAGGGATGCGCCCATGTCCGTTCCAACCTACGATCAGTTCATCGAACCGATCCTACGTTTTCTCGCCTCCAAATCTGAAGGTGTACCCGCGCGGGAGGCTCACGAAGCCGCAGCAAAAACGATGCAACTGACCGAGGCACAGCGTGAAGAACAGCTCGCGAGTGGGCAGTTCACCTACAAGAACCGATCAGGCTGGGCGCACGATCGACTCAAGCGTGCCGGTCTTTCCAGCAGTGCCAAACGCGGTTATTGGAAGTTGACTGATGCGGGCGTGCAGTACGCCAAGGAGCATGCATTTCCACTGTCGGCCAAGGATGTGGAGCATTTAGCGATCGGCTACATGAATGTGAAGCTGAAAGTCGCGCCTGATGCCGAGCCACTGGATGACCAACCAAATGTGGAGCCAGATCTGGCCTCCGCTACCGAAAGCCCTGACGACCGACTGGAGCGAGCGCTAAAAGAATTGCGCGATGCCACGGCGGCCGACCTTTTGGATAACTTGCTGCAAGTCAGCCCCAACCGCTTCGAAGTGATCGTGCTGGATGTGCTTCATCGCCTGGGTTACGGCGCCAGTCGTAATGATCTGCAACGTGTCGGCGGTTCCGGTGATGCCGGCATCGACGGCATTATCTCGCTCGATAAATTGGGGCTGGAGAAGGTTTACGTTCAGGCCAAGCGCTGGCAGAACACGGTTGGCCGGCCTGAATTGCAGGCGTTCTACGGAGCGCTCGCGGGGCAAAAAGCCAAGCGCGGCGTTTTCATCACCACCTCCGGCTTTACGGCGCACGCTGTTGACTTCGCCAAATCGGTGGACGGAATTGTGTTGGTAGATGGCACGCGGCTGGTGCATCTAATGATGGATCATGAGGTGGGCGTGACATCTCGTTTGTTGCGGTTGCCGACGCTGGATCGCGATTACTTTGATGAGGAATAACGTTGAAGTTGCTGCTGTTCGAACCTTCTAGCTAAATCTCCACATTGGGCTTGTGGTCAAAAGTGATGGCACACTAGAATTACGGCGACTGTTCTACCACCCCCCACGGATCGAGGGTTACATCAGCGCGGGGCAAGGCCGGGACTGAATTCAGTTTAGGTTGATGTGCAGGTCAAGGAGACCACTATGTCGGACGCAAACATCAGGGAAAAATACTTCGTTTACCACCTCACCTCCGTTGAGAATCTGGATGGAATCTTTAAGGAAGGCCTAAAGCCTCGGGCCAGTCTGGAAAATTTCACCGACGTCGCAGACAGCGAAATCCTCAAGAAGCGCAAAGCGCTCAATCTTGATCGCTATGTGCCATTCCACTGGTTCGCTGCGAATCCGTTTGATGGGCGGGTACAGCTCAGCCGGCCCAAAGAGAAGTTCGTCCTCATCTCCGTCTTTCGATCATTTGCCAAACAAAACGATTGGAAAATTATTCCCCGGCACCCACTCGCTGATGATGCGATCCAACTGCTCGATTACAACGCAGGTTTTGAAGCAATTAATTGGGAGCTGATGAGTACTCGGGATTATCAGAACCCGGAATGCAAAAGCGTTTGCATGGCCGAATGCCTATCTCCGGAAGTGGTAAACCCCAAAAACTTTTCCAGGATTTATACACCCAACGATGAAGTCAGCTCGCTTTGTGAGGCTAAAATGCGCGTGGCAAAGCTTGCGACTCCCATCAGCGTGAATCCCGGAATGTTCTTATAAATGAACTACACCAGCCTGAATCCAGAGAAAGCTCTGATTTGGCGTATCGTCCATCGCGATAACCTGCCCTGGATTCTGGACAACGGTCTGCATTGCGCAAACTCGGAAGCACAGGCACCTCAGTACGTGAATATCGGTAGCGTCGACTTGATCGACAAGCGCCGTTCCCGTCAGGTGCCTATCGCACCGGATGGCGTTTTGGCCGATTACGTGCCCTTCTACTTCACGCCCTTCTCGGTGATGATGCAGAACATTCATTCTGGGTGGAGTGTTCAGCAACGCAGCAATGACGAGATCGTGATTCTGGTCTCAAGCCTGTATCGCGTTGAAGAGCTCGGCCTACCGTTTGTCTTCACAAACGCGCACGCCTATCCGAGTTGGACAAACTATTACAGCGATCTGGCGAATCTCGACCAGATCGATTGGTCTATCCTTCAACGGCGCGACTTCAAACGCGATCCTGATGATCCTCGCAAAATGGAGCGTTATCAGGCTGAGGCGCTGATTCACCATCACTTACCGATTACGGGACTACTGGGCATCATGTGCCACACCGATGCAATGAAAGTACGCATAGAAGCAGACGTTGCCGCTAGAGGCCTGACGTTGCCGGTTCATGCGCGCCCCAAATGGTATTTCCAATGATCAGATTTACCCAAGGCAACCTGCTGGAAGCCAAAACCGAAGCCCTCGTCAACACGGTGAATACCGTTGGCGTGATGGGCAAGGGCATCGCATTGATGTTCAAAGAACGCTTTGCGCAGAATTACCGTCTCTATGCTGCAGCGTGCAAGGCGAAGGAAGTAGAAACCGGCAAGATGCATGTGACGGCCACCAATGAGCTCGATGGCCCTCGCTGGATCGTGAACTTCCCAACCAAACGCCATTGGCGTTCTCCGTCTCAAATGGTGTGGATCACTGAAGGCTTGCATGATCTGCGTCGGTTTCTGCTTGAGAACGACGTGAAATCCGTCGCCGTCCCGCCTCTGGGTGCTGGTAACGGCGGTTTGAAGTGGCCTGAAGTCCGTGAGCAGATTGTCGAAGTGTTGGGGGACCTGGACGCTGATGTGTTGGTATTCGAGCCCTCGAACCAGTATCTGAACGTCGCCAAACGTTCGGGCGTAGAAAAGCTCACGCCAGCGCGCGCGCTTATCGCCGAACTGGTTCGTCGCTACTGGGTGTTAGGCATGGAGTGCAGTCTGCTGGAGATCCAGAAGCTGGCCTGGTTTCTTGAGCGCGCTATCGAGCAGTTGCCGGATACCGAGAACCCGCTGAATCTGAAGTTTGTCGCGCACAAATATGGGCCGTACGCCAACCGGCTGGAACATCTGCTCGATAACCTCGATGGCAGTTATCTGCACTGTGACAAACGCATCAGTGACGCTGGCATTAGCGATGTGATCTGGTTTGATCAAGAGCGCAAAGCCTTTTTGCAGACGTATCTGAAGACTGAGGCCAAGGAATACTCCCAGGCTTTAGAACGCACTGCCGAGTTGATTGACGGTTTTGAATCGCCATTCGGTATGGAGTTGTTGGCGACAGTCGATTGGTTGCTAAGCCAGGAAGGCGTGTCTGCGACCGTTCCTGCAGTGCGTGAGGCGTTGAAGCATTGGGACGGTGGCGCTGGTGCTGCTGCTCGCAAGAGCAAACTGTTTGATGATCAGGCACTTGATATTGCGCTCAAGCGCCTGACCTCCAGCAGTTTCCGACCTGAATTAGCGGCCTGAGTGATTCCCTGTTAGCCGGGGAGTTGTTCAGCAGGCCCCGCTGCACAATTCCCATCTCCCGCGGAAAGAGCAGTCCTCAGGAACGGCGAATTATGACGGGTTGAGAAAGGTGAAGTTGTCGGGGGGCAGTACGATTCTGCTGACCCTTCAGAAATTATTCCGGACACTTGGACGCATTTTATTTTTGCGGCCCTGTACCTAGTTTTTATCGGGACCTGCACCCTGGCGTATATTGCTTTCTGAAGCATTTGGTTTTCGATTGCTCCATTGCCCGGAGTTAGCCGAAGTCCACAGTTAGCCAAGCTATAAGTCCGAGAATGACTCCACAAGGAAGTTGAAATTTGATCCCCCGCATTCTGAGTTCACACCTGAAATCTGCCACCGCAACAACTCTATGCCTCTGCCTATCCGCATGCGTCGGGGTAGGCATCTCCCTCCCAGAAAAAGTCACCCTGAAAACTGACGCCTACAAAGCGCAGAGCTACCGTTCAATCACACCGCAAATAACCAGAACAGCAACATCAACACCCACCCGTGAATGGTGCGGGATCACTGTATGGGCGCTGGTTATCCCGGTGCCGTTGAAGCTGCCGGTCTGCCATTCGTACTCCGAGCAATCCTTCGGCAGTGACGAATTCGGGAGAGAGACCGTTCTGCTCAACACGAAGCAAACAGTGTCATCCCCGCTCTACGCCTGTGGCCCACTCATGGTGCTGGGGCCGATCGTTCACGGTTACCAAGGCAATGTACTGTGCGGTGTTTTTCCTAAATGATCAGGTATTTCAGGGATAACTAAACGACTTCACCAACGTCAACTCCCCCACCGCCCGCATCGGGATCAAAAAAGTCTCCATCTTCTCGCTCGGCGTCCCTTCCTCGGTAATCACCGTCACCTGCGCCGTCGTCAGCGCCTGCACCGCATCGGCTTCGCCATCTTCATCACTGCGATAACCACCACCGAAGTAATTCACATACACCAGATACTGCCCCTTGATCGGCGCCGGCATGGCGAAGATTTCCGGGCCGTAGCCGGTGGTCACGTCGACGTCCAGGCCGGCGCCGTTGTCCGCGACGCGGTTGCCGTACCAGATGTGGCCGCCGTCGGGGGTGATGAGGTGCAGGTCGAGGTCGGTGCCGTCGCTGTCCCAGGCCAGCAATACGCGCAGTTTTGGCGGGGTGGCGCCGCCGCTGGTGTTAAGGAATTGGGTGCGGTGGCGTTGCTTGCCGTCGGGGCTGCGGACTTCGACGCTGTTGCTGCCGTTGGGGAAGGAGAACGGGCGGTCGAAGCGGCCGCTGTCGTCGATTTTCAGCGGCATGCTGACGCCGTTGACGATCAGGCGACCGGGTTCATTGCTCTTGGGTGTGGCTTTGATTTCGCCGCTGATGCGTGCGGTGTTGGCCTGGCCGATCGGGGTGTTTACCGATGAGGCCGGGTAGTTGACGGTCTGGCGGAAGCTTTCGCCCTCACCTTCGGGGGCGCCGCTGCGCCAGCCGCCGATCGGGGTGTCGAGTTTGACGCTGTCGGCGGCGATGGTCGGCGATAGCGCGGTCAACGTGCAGAGCAACAGCAAGACCTGTGGATAACGGAGTGTCATGGTCTATTCCAGCAAGAGGTGACGGGCGAGCCCTTCGATGTAGGTTTCATCCTGGCCGTTGGGATGTGCTTCAAAGGCCAAGTGCAAATATTCGTGAGTCAGGTCGAGGCGATCCTGCAGGGTCAGCACGCCGCGCACGTAAATGCGCTGGCGTTCGCGGTCGACGAAGGGTCGGCCAAAAGCGAGTTTGCACACCGCGAACGTGCTGACTTCGTTGTAGCCGGTTTCGCTTTCGAGCTTCGGGCGCCAGCCGCGACGCTGCTTCTGCAGCCAGTCTTGCGCGGCGGGCAGCGCTTCGCAGGAGGCGACCGGGTTGTCCCAGCGGCTGAGGCTGGCGCGTGGATAGGCGTGCAGCAGGATTGCGTCGTAGCGTTGGCCGGCGTTGGCTTGTTCGACAGCTTGTTGCCACGCCAGTTTGTCCGGGCCGGGTTGATCGGAGTGATAGGTGACGGTACTGCCGGCCAGGACCAGATCCGCAGTCCATGCGGCGATGCTGCGCGATTCGCTGGACGCCGGACGCGGGGCGACGCGCTGGCGATTGCTGCTGTCGTCGATGCTCAGGCAGTCGCCGTTGCGTGTGGCGTTTTGCAGCAGGTAGGTGCGAATTGCCACGGCGAGGGCCTTCGCGGCTTCAGCAGGTTCGGGCTTGGCTTCGCGCTCCAAAACCCGGGCGACGTATTCTTCGCGATCCAACCTTGCGACGAGTTTGTCGTTGAGCAGAAACAGTTCACCGTCGCTGTGGATATCCAGCGCATTGCCGTTGGCGAATTCGACGCGGTAGTCGCCCTGCAGCGGGCCGGAAGTCACCGCACGGTCACCAGCCAAAACCCGCACGACCGGATAGCGCGAGAACAGGCCGACCTCAACGCAACGCCCCGTATCTGCCAGCCACGCGGCCGGTAACACCGTCGCCAGTGCAGCACCGTAATGACGCAAGACCATCTGACTGGTGCCACGCCCACCCGCCCACACAGGCGAACCGTCCGCCGTCCAACCGGCAAACCCGCCCTGCCGCGATTGCGGGTCCTGATCGCCGAGCCAGCTCCAGGTTTTCACCCGCAGGCGACCGCCGAGCTCACCGACGACATTACCGTCGGCGGCGTTCAACACCACGTCGAGCAGCACACGGCGCATCTGATCTTGAGCGGGAAGCGCAGACAAAACCTTCAGCAAGTCAGCCACAGAAACCCGCGTGGCCGGTTGCACCGACGGCAAATCCAGCAACCACGACGGCGCCTTTCGCGCCTGCCAGTAAGTGCGCCAATCGCTGGCAGCAATCCCCAGTCGCGCAGGCTCGAAATACAACCCGCACGACTTCACCAGCGCCTGATCCCGCTCGATCTTGCCGCCCGCCGAGCAGCAATAGACTTCCTCTTTCGACTGCCCGCGACATTCATAAGCCGGTTCCCGCGCGCCGGTATCCACCAGCCACGCGTAGACAAACAGCTTCCACAGACTGCCCAGTGGCGTATCCAGCGACGACGGCAACGGTTCGCGAGCGATCATCTGCGTCTGACTCAACGACAACAACTCACCCTTGTAAGCCACGCGCAACGGCTCATCCTGCGCCGTCGCCAGCGCAGGAATCACACACATCAGCAGCCACAGCAGCGGCCGGGTCATGTCAGTTGACCGTGACCTGACCGAGAGCGGCTTTCGCTTCCTGGGCCTGATGCTGCGGCGCGTACACCTGAGTGAAACGCACTGGCGGCAGATTGAACTGGCCTTTCTGCGAGAAACGCACCAGATGGCGCAGGCGCAATTCGCCGCTCAGCGCATCCACCGGCACCGCGTAAGCCAGTTGCCCCGGCTCGAAACGCGCCTTCTCCAGCGAGGTCGGCTCGGTGCCGTCCTTGCCCTGCAACTTGATGCCCCACGTGGTGCGCTCGACATCGGCGCCCGGTGGCAGCGGCACTTCGAGCATGCCGTAGCGCAGCGGCTTCGGCGCTTTGCTGGTGAGGATCACTTCGTCCAGATACAGGCTGTCGCTGGACAGCGGTTTAGTGCCGACGGGCTCCAGTTTGAAGGTGAACGCTTCGTCGCCCGGCACCAGACGCGACAGACGACGGGTGATGGTCACGGCCATTGGATCGACAGCCGGTTGCTGGGTCTGGAAGCTCAACGCTGCACGCAGCGGACGCTCCTGAGTCCCGGACACTGTCAACACGCTCGGCACCGGTGTCGCGCCCTGCCACGTCCAGTACATTTCACCGGTCGCGCCGTAATTTTTCTTCCAGCCATCGCCCGGTGTCAGCGCGATGGTCGGCGAAGCCTGGGCGATGCTGCGTTGCAGCCACGTCAGCGCCAGCGCGCGTTCGAGGGTCGATTGCTGTGGTAGCAGACGTTGCAACAACGCCGTCGCACGCGCCTGATCAAACGGTTGCAGCGACAGGTTCAGCGCCTCGGCGAACGGCTGCGAACTGACCGCCAGACGCTGTTGCGCAGCGCCGACCTGACGATTGAAGGCATCCGGCAACGCGACTTTTGCCTGGGTGGCGAGCGAAGCGGTCAAGACCCTCGCCGCCGCCAGACCGAGCGCCGAATCCGTCTCGCTCATCACCAAGCTGTCTGCGCCATCGTCCATCATCGTTTCAGCATTGCCTTCACCGGCCTTGGCCAGATCGTCCATCAAACCGCTGAGCAATGTGTTGACCGGCAAATGCATCTGTTTGGCGAACGACAGAATCAGCGCACGTTGTAGCAATGGCGTGTTCGGCGCCTGCTTGGCGTACACCTCCAGCACGCGCTGCCAGTGCTCCGGCGGCAAGGTCAGCTCCAACACCTGGCTGGCGTTCCAGTCGGCGTAATAGGCATATGCCGTGAGGAATGCATCCGGCTCACCGTCGAATCCCCACCAGGTGAAGCTCGCCGACGGCCCAGCCATTTGCACCAGTCGCAGGCGGCTGTTCTGCATGATCAGACGCAAACGATCGCGGATCTGCGGGTTCGATGCCAGCGACGGATAAGCGATGCTCAGTGGCAGCAAACGGCTGGCCGTCTGTTCGACGCCGCCATATGGATAGCTGAGCAGATCATCAAGAGCGGAACGGAACAGCGCTTGCGGGCTGTCATCCAGACGCAGACGAATGTTGGTGGCGTCTGCCGGCAGGCTCAGCGCCGTATCGCCACTGGCCACATCGAGATTCTGAGTCTGCGTCACTTGCCAGCCATCACCGGTCGCGCTCAAGCGCACGGCCAAGGCATCAGTGATTTTTCCGTCCTGTACAAGCTCCGCCGTCCACTCGCCAGAAGCTAGCGCAAATGCTGGCAGCGGCAGATAGTTGATGCCGTTGTTCAGGGTCACCAGCAGGCGTTGTTCGGCGCCAGCGTAGTGAGTGACCAGTTCAGCCTTGACCGGTTTCTCGGCCTGACTGAAAGCGAACACGCCGAGTTGCGGCTGATCGCCCTTGCGGAATTTGCTCGGCCCGCTCCACTTCAGGTACAGCGGTTTTTCCGAACGGACGAATTGCTTCTTCTGCCCGACCTGACCGTCATCGGCTATCGCCCGCGCGGTGATGCGCCAGCGGGTCAGCGAGTCCGGCATCTTGAAGGTGAAACGGGTTTTGCCATCGGCACCGGTCAGCAATTCCGGCTGCCATGCGGCGGTATCGACATCTTCACGACGCGGACGCTCCAGCACTTTCACCCCGCGTTCGCTGCGATTGGCTTTGCCCGGCGCACCGGGGCTGCCCGGCAACGCTACGTCGTAACTGATGAACGACAAACTGGCGCTGGTGCGCACATTGTTGCGGCGCGGGTGGTAGAAGAACTGGTCGATGGTCGGCGCGACTTCCGGTTGCAGCGCGTAGACCATTTCGTCGACGACACTGACGGTCAGGTGCGCCGGTACGGCTTTGCCGGCGAACTGCGTGGTCAGATCAACAGTGACGGTATCGCCCGGCAGATACACCGCTTTGTCAGTGCTGATCGCCACGTCGATCTGCGGCGCAATCACCTTGATCCCGGCGTTCTGGAAGCTGTACTGCCCGCCCTTGGTGTAGAGCACGGAAAAGGTCAGGTTCGGCGCGAAGTTGTCCTTCACCGGAATGCGCGCGCGGTATTGGGTGTCGCTGAGTTTTTCCAGTTTCAACCAGTCGCCGCCCTTGGCCAGCAGCGCGGTGGCTTCGACCTTGTCGCGTTCCAGTGACAGCAAGGCATCGCTCACCGGTTCGGGGAACGTGATCAGCGCCAGCGCTTCATCACCGGCCTTGTATTCAGGCTTGTCGAGGACGATTTCCACGGTGCCCGGCACGGCTTTGACGCCGTCGCCAGTGACCGAATGACCGGTGGCACCGAGGACACGGCCGTGTTGATCCTTCAGAGTCAGGTTGTAGGTGCCTGGACGTTCAAACGCGAGGCTGAAGCCTTTATCCGTCGCCGCGAGTTTACCTTCGCCAGTGCTCTGATCTTCCAGACGCACCCAGCTGTAGCTGCTCGGCGTGACCGCTTTGCTTTGCTCGGTGCCACCCTCGTTGGCATAGCTGAACGCGACCTTGTCGTTGACCGCACTGAAGCGTTGCGGCGCGCTCAAGCGGAAGCTCGCGGCACCACGGTCGATGAGGATTTCCTTGGTGGTCTTGACCCGATACGCCGCACCATCGCTGGCGAACACGGTGAGCATGTAGCGACTCGGTTTGTCGGCGGCCGGCAGGTCGAGGGTCGCGTTGCCTTTGCTGTCAGTGGTCAGTTCGGTGCTGGTCAATTCCACCGGGAATTGCCCGAGGTATTGCAGTTCGTTGTCGACCATCGACAATTGCTGGGCACGCAGGCTCAGGGTCAGTTTGGCGTTGGCCACCGGTTTGCCGTCCGGGTACAGCAGCACCAGACTGCCTTTGACCGGCTCGCCGGTGCGGTAATCCTGCTTGGCCAGGTTCAGCGAAATCTCGAAGTGCGGCTTGATGTATTCGGCCACACGGAAGGCGCTGCTGTAGGCCTGATCCTTGTAGTTGAAGCGAATCTCGTACCCACCCGCCACGGCGTTGTCCGGTAACTGGAAACGGCCCTGAGTACCGGCCTTCGAATCAAGTTTCAGATCGAGGTGTTGCAGTTCGGTGCCGGTGGCATCGAGCACGCTGACGCTGACATCCGCCGCACCCGGCAGCACCGAGTCGCGCGCATTCTTGAACTCGCGACCGACAATTTTCAGCGATACCCAATCCCCCGGGCGATACAGCGGCCGGTCGGTGAAAGCGTAGAGTTTGGTGTCGTAGATTTCGCTGTCGTAGTAGAAGTTCTCGGAGACGAATACACCGCCCTCCTCGTCCTCGCCAATCACGAACGAACGCTCGGGGCTGACGTGTTTCAGACGCAGCAAACCGTCCGCATCGGTGGCACCGCTGCTCATTACGCCGAGGCCGTCAGTCCACAGCACATTGACCTTCGGCACCGAACTGCCTTCGTGTTTGCGCGCGGCCCAGACCAGCAATTCATCACCGGCAATCTTGCTCACCGCCACGGTGTTGGAGACGAACACCATGGTGGTGGCGCGGTACTTGCCGATCAGCGCTTCGACCAGATACAGACCCGGTTTCAGGTTGCCCAACGGAATGTAGACGTTGCCCGGCGCGACGCTGACGAAGTCACTGGAAGACCCGGCCAGATTGACCCCGGCCGGTGGTTGAATCGGTTTGGCCTGCCACAGCGGATATCGGAACTGGCTGACCACTGGCAAACCCGGAATCAGTGCGAATTGAGGCTGTGCGTCATACGGTGTCGGTGCGGCGATGGCGTTGCCCATCTTCAGTTCCGGCACTTCTTCGGTGACCTGTTTGCGCGATTCATAGGAGAACGCACGCTGCATCACCCGACGGGATTTGCGGTACCAGTTGTCCCACAGATACGCGAGGGTGTTGGACAGGCCTTCGCCCTTGAACTGACCGTCGCTGACCACGCGATGCAGGTTCTTCTGGCGCTTGAGGAAGTCCAATGGCTTGTCGATGCGGTACACACGAATATCGGCGCCGCCGTAAGGCTCCATGCGGAAACGGCGATAGTCGCGGCCAGGTGCTTCAAGGCGCACCATCGCCTGTTCGTCGGCGGCGAAACTGCTGTCCGCCAGCAGGAAAAAGCTCTCACCGGACACTGGCGTGTAGCCGCTCGGCTCCACCGAATCTTCGGCATTAACAGTCGCCAGCGGCAGCAGCAGTGCCAGCAACAGAGGAATTTTTGCGCAGAGTCGCAACATGCGGGCACCGGTCATTGGGAGAGAAAGTTCAGTCGATAGACGCCGATGAAGTTGGGGTTGGCTGCGTCGGGTATCCATCGGGTGTCCTTCCATGTCATGAGTTGCTGCAGGCTTGCCGAACGCATGCCGTTGTCAGTGGGGGTGGTGGTGCCGGTGTGATAGGCGATGTAGCGACCCATCCAGATCATCAGGTGCTGGTCGTCGCCCTGATCGAAGAACATCAGGTCACCGGGCCGCGCCTGCGACACGTCGCGGCTGACCAGATGACTGTTGAACTGAATCAGTTTGATCGCGTTGACGTACGGCCCGACCTTGCCGCCGCCCTGCTGCCATTGCTGGGCGAGCTTGCGCTGGTCATCGCTCAGCGACAGCTCCGGCGGCAGATAGCGATTGGACAGGCCATTGCTGCGCAGCCATTTGTCGTCATGGACTTTCAGCGCTTCATTGGCGGCGAAACGCACCAGCCCGGCGCAATCCTGCTGGTACCAGCGCGGGCTCGGGCCTTGGCTCAGTTGCTCCTGGGCGATGCGCACGAACCAGGCGCGGAACACTTGGGACTGCGCCGGATCGAGCGCCGGGGCTTCCATGGCGCGAGCACCCGCGCCAAGCAACAGCGCAAGCAGGCCGAGGCTGCGAATCAGTGCCGTCACAGCGCTTTCCATTCCAGCGGCAGCCATTGCCAATGGCCGTCCGGCTCGCTGCCCTCAGGCAGGGTCAGGGCATATTTGCCATAGCCGCCGAGGGTGCGCAGTTTCGGGATCAGGTAGGTTTGCGCGGCGTTGTAGAACACCGGCTCCATGTCCTGAGGCAGGCTGTCGAGGGTTTCCTGCTGCATCAGTTGCGCCATGGAATCCGGGCCGAAATAGATCGGCATCAGCACATCTTTGGGCAGTACGTCGGCCATCGGCGGGAAGCGCTTGTCGAGGGTGCCGAGGGCTTTGTCGACCAGTTTGTCGTCGAGTGAGAACAGCAACGTCGAACCGTGACGCGCGAGGCTGACTTTCATGAAAGCCTTGCCGCTGATGGCTTCAGGATTATCGGCAGTCTTGGCGGCGTACGGGCCGAAATTGGAGCTGACCTGGCGCTGCCAGAGGTGGCTCTGGCCTTCCTGCTTCTCGACCACCGGAAAGACGTTTTCTTCGACGTTGGACTCGAAAGCGCCGACCATCGAACCGAACAGTTTGCCGAGATCGCCATCGAGTTTGCTGCTGTCGTCGTCTTTCAGACTGGCCACCAGCAACGGCGTGTAGAGCCGCGAACCGGCGTACCAACACAGCCCGGCCGCGCCGGCCACGTGTTCGGTGAGTGTCTGCGCTACGGCGTCTTCGGCACCGAGTTTCAGCAGCAACGGCTTCTGCGGTTCGGCTGCTATCGGCAGGGTCACGCAGGCACTCGCGCCCAGCGGCATGGCTTGCCAGACCGGTTTGAAATCGAAGTCCGGCTGGTTTTCCAGCTCATCCATGGCGAGGTAGCTGTGCCAGCCCTTATCGTCCATGTCGAAACGCAGGCCGGCGAAGTTCGGAATGAAGCGTTGGTAGCCCATGGCAAGAACGCTGGAGTTGACCGACAGGCGTTGTTTGATTTCAGGGGTTTTGGCAGGCAGGCCGAATGCTTCGGGGAACAGTTTTTCGCCGTTGAGCAGTGCTGCCAGCGCTTGCGAAGAGACGTGGCCCGGCTCCTCTTGGGTGCCGCTGTCAGAGTCGTAGTACTTGTTCGGATTGGAGAGCACTACCAGTTTGTCGCCGCGCGAAGCGAACAGCAGCGATTTGCTGGCGTTGTAGCTGAGCTGATACAGCGGCACCTCGTCGCTACCGATTTTGAGGTTACCCAACACGCTTAGCTGCGAATCATCCAGCGCGACCTTCGCCAACGGTTCCAGCAGCTTGGCCAGACCGCCGCGATCCATCACCAACAGGAAATCCTTCAAGCGACCATCAGCCCCCCGCCACAGCGCGACGTCCGCCGGTTGATCGAAAAGCTGTTCGATCAGGCTGTCCTGCAACTTCAGGTCATGCTCGTAGATGATCCGGCGCAGACTGCCGATCAAGCCCAGGCGATCGGCGTGGGTTTCGTAATAGAAGACGAAATCTTCGGTGAGCGTGGCCTTGAGAAACGGCACCGTCAGCAAGTCCTTGGGCAACTGGCTCAGGGAGTGCGTTTCCAGCAAGGCGTCGGGGCGGCTCAGACCGAGTTTGTCACTGGCAAGCTCTGCCGGCGGCGCCTTGGGCTTGAGCAGCAGCCAGCCAAAACCTCCCGCCACGCCGGCCACCAGGACCAATCCGATCAGCAGTGCCGGCCAGCGCCGGGAAGGTTTGCCGGCAGGTGTCGGGACGGCCGGAGAAGCAGCGTTATCACTCATGTTCACAAAACCCGAAGTTCATCCGTGGAGCGGGATGCTTAATAGTTGAAAGTCTTGACCAGCAGCAGATCACCGATCGCCCGCAGGGGCACGATGAATGTTTCGCGTTTTTCGTCGACGGTGTTTTCGTTGAGCACCAGCGTGATTTGCGAGGTGATTACCTCGTTCTGGTTGCTGGTCTCCTCGAAGTTATAGCCGCCGTTGCCAAAGTTGCCCCAATAGTTGACGTAAACCAGATAGGTGCCATGCAGCGGCGCGGTCATGGTGAACATTTCCGGGCCGGGACCATCGACGCCATCCGGGTCGAGCCCGCCGCCATTGCTCAGCGCCGGCCGCGCCCAAAAGGCATGCTGGCCATCGGGCGTGACAATGTGCAGATCGAGCTCGGCCTTCGGATCGTCCCATCCCAAGACAAGACGAATTTTCGCCGGCGTGCGCAGGTTATTTGCTTCATAAAATTGCACGCGCTTGAGCGACTGGCCCTCGGCGCTGATCACCTCGACGCTGTTGGAACCGGCGCCGAACGCATAGGGCCGGGCGAAACGGCCCAGGTCGTCGGTGTACAGATTCAGTGGGTTGCCGTTCACGGCGAGACTGTGCGGCGGGCGCATATGCCCGATGGCCTTGAGCTGGCCCTGGATCATCGTGCGATTGCGCTGGATGCCGCGATCGATCGGCGGCGTGGGATAGGCGACTTGCGGGTTTTCCGTGCGATCGAGCAAGCCGTGGTAGCGCCAGCCGCCCACCGGCTCCGACATCTCTGCTGTCGGCGCGGCCAGCAGCGCAGGCGCGCAGGCCAGGCCGATCAGCAGCAAAAGAAATGAACGCATGTATTGCCTCCTGCCATGCCTGAACGAAACCTTGCACCCGATCCTCGGTACTTCACAGCGGTGGAAACTGCGTTTCGTCTGAAAGACCCGTGACTGTCGGGTCGTAGAAGGCGCGAAGATTAGCCATTCGGCAGTTTTTTAACAATCGGATACATCGGCTTTTGCGGTAGGAATCAAGCACATTTATTGAGCGTGAGCCGAATAGCCGACTTATTCGGCTCACAAAATGAGCCGAATAAACGCCACGCTTACTGGCTCATTGGCACAATGTCATCTTTGGCCCCTGAGAATCATCCCCGCAAGACCCGCTCATTTGCCCATAAACCCCCTATCTGCTAGTGTCGCGCCGGTTTAACGTCAACCGGAAACTGCCGCCATGGCCCGCAAAAAAGCTGCACTGGATTTCGAACAGTCCCTCGCCGACCTGCAAACATTGGTCGAGCGTCTGGAGAACGGTGAATTGTCGCTGGAAGACTCGCTGACCGCTTTCGAGCAGGGCATCGGGCTGACCCGTGATTGCCAGGCAGCGCTGGCCCAGGCCGAGCAGAAGGTGCAAGTGCTGCTGGAGCGTGATGGCGAACTCGCCGAGGAACCCTTCGACGCGGAACAGCCAGAATGATTGCAGCGTATTCGGCGACCAGCCAGGCCCGAGTCAACGCGGCGCTGGAAACCCTGTTCAACGCCCCGCTGCCGGAGCTGGCGCGTCTCTACGAGGCCATGCGCTATAGCGTGATGAACGGCGGTAAACGCGTGCGTCCGCTGCTGGCCTACGCCGCGTGCGAAGCGCTCGGTGGCAAGGCTGAGCAAGCCAACGGCGCAGCGTGCGCGGTTGAACTGATCCACGCGTATTCGCTGGTTCACGACGATTTGCCGGCGATGGACGACGATGATCTGCGACGCGGCCAGCCGACTACCCACAAAAAATTCGATGAAGCCTGCGCAATCCTCGCTGGTGACGGCTTGCAGAGCCTGGCGTTCAGCGCCTTGCTCGATCCGCATCTGAGCAATCTCGACGCCGACATCCGTCTGCAAATGGTCACGGCTCTGGCTCAAGCCGCAGGCCCGGCGGGTATGGTCGGTGGTCAGGCCATCGATCTCGGTTCGGTCGGGCTCAAACTCGATCAGAAAGCCCTCGAACAGATGCACCGGCACAAGACCGGCGCGCTGATCGAAGTCAGCGTCAAACTCGGCGCCCTGGCCAGCGGCCGTGCCGAAAAGGATGAACTGAAAGCCCTGCAAACTTATGCACAGGCCATTGGCCTGGCCTTTCAGGTGCAGGACGACATTCTCGACGTCGAAAGCGATACCGCGACCCTCGGCAAACGCCAGGGTGCCGACATCGCCCGCGACAAGCCAACCTACCCGGCCCTGCTGGGTCTGGACGCCGCCAAGGCCTACGCCCTGGAACTGCGCGATCAGGCGCTGCACGCCCTGCGACCGTTTGACGCGGCCGCCGAGCCTTTGCGCGAGCTGGCCCGGTATATCGTCGATCGGCGCAACTGACGGCGATTCAGCCAAAAAAGACCAACGCGTGGGCAGGGGGCGATGCATCAGGTAAACTGCCGCATCTTTTATACCTATAACGATTCGCCTGATGCCCACGACGTTTCATGAGATTCCCCGCAAGCGCCCGACCACGCCCCTGCTCGACCGCGCGAACACGCCGGACGGCCTGCGCCGGTTAGGCGAAGCCGAGCTGGAAACCCTGGCTGATGAGTTGCGCCTGGAATTGCTCTACACGGTCGGCCAGACCGGTGGGCATTTCGGTGCCGGCCTGGGCGTCATCGAGCTGACCATCGCGTTGCATTACGTCTTCGACACCCCGGACGACCGGCTGGTGTGGGACGTCGGTCATCAGGCGTATCCGCACAAGATCCTCACCGGACGCCGCGAGCGCATGGAATCCCTGCGCCAGAAGGACGGCATCGCCGCCTTCCCGCGTCGTGCCGAGAGCGAGTACGACACCTTTGGCGTCGGCCACTCCAGCACGTCGATCAGCGCAGCGCTGGGCATGGCGATTGCCGCCCGCCTGCAAAACAGTGATCGCAAGGCGATTGCCGTGATCGGCGATGGCGCGTTGACCGCAGGCATGGCCTTCGAGGCGCTGAACCACGCGCCGGAAGTCAACGCCAACATGCTGGTGATCCTCAACGACAACGACATGTCGATCTCGCGCAACGTCGGCGGTCTGTCGAATTATCTGGCGAAGATCCTTTCCAGCCGGACTTACGCGAGCATGCGTGAAGGCAGCAAAAAAGTGCTGTCGCGCCTGCCCGGCGCCTGGGAAATCGCCCGCCGCACCGAAGAATACGCAAAAGGCATGCTGGTTCCCGGCACGCTGTTCGAAGAGTTGGGCTGGAACTACATCGGCCCGATCGACGGCCACGACCTGCCGACCCTGATCGCTACACTGCGCAACATGCGCGATCTGAAAGGCCCGCAGTTCCTGCACATCGTCACCAAAAAAGGCAAAGGCTTCGCCCCGGCGGAAGTCGACCCTATCGGTTACCACGCGATTACCAAGCTCGAACCTGTCGACGCTCCGGCCGCTGCACCGAAAAAAGCTGGCGGGCCGAAGTATTCGGCGGTGTTTGGCGAATGGCTGTGCGACATGGCTGCATCTGATCCGCGTCTGGTCGGGATCACCCCGGCAATGAAGGAAGGCTCGGATCTGGTGGAGTTCAGCGAACGTTTCCCGCTGCGCTACTTCGATGTGGCAATTGCCGAGCAACACGCGGTGACGTTCGCTGCCGGCATGGCCTGCGAAGGCGCGAAACCGGTGGTGGCGATCTACTCGACGTTCCTCCAGCGCGGTTACGACCAGCTCGTTCATGACGTAGCGGTACAGAACCTCGACGTGCTGTTCGCCATCGACCGCGCAGGTTTAGTGGGCGAAGACGGCCCGACCCACGCCGGCAGCTTCGATCTGTCGTACCTGCGCTGCATCCCGGGCATGGTCATCATGACCCCGAGCGATGAAAACGAACTGCGCAAAATGCTCTCCACCGGCCACCTGTACAACGGCCTGGCGGCGGTGCGTTACCCGCGTGGCAGCGGCCCGAATGCAGCCATCGAGAAAGACCTCGAGCCGATTGAAATCGGCAAAGGCATCGTCCGTCGCCAGGGCAGTAAAGTCGCCCTGCTGGTGTTCGGCGTGCAACTGGCCGAGGCGCTGAAAGTCGCCGAAAAGCTGGATGCTACCGTGGTCGACATGCGCTTCGTCAAACCGCTCGATGAAGAGCTGGTACGCGAGATTGCCGGCAGCCACGAGTTGCTGGTCACCATCGAAGAGAACGCGATCATGGGCGGCGCCGGTGGCGCGGTCAGCGAATTTCTCGCACGCGAGAACATCCTCAAGTCGATGCTGCACCTGGGCTTGCCGGATGTTTACGTCGAGCACGCCAAGCCTGCGCAGATGCTGGCGGAATGCGGACTGGATGAGGCAGGGATCGAGGCGTCGATTCGCGAGCGTCTGGAACTGCTCAGCAAGTAACACGCAATACCCATGTGGGAGCGAGCCTGCTCGCGAATGCGGACTTTCAATCAACCACTGTTGACTGATTTACCGCCTTCGCGAGCAGGCTCGCTCCCACATTTGATTTGTGTACACCTGAAACACCCACGGACCACCGATGAACCTCTCACGCCTCGCCCTGCCCTTCCTTCTGCTGCCAACCGCCAGCGCCCTCGCCGACACCTTCGAACGCGATCAAGCCCTGAAACTGCCGGACACGCTGATCTCCGCCAACCGCCAGGTCGAAGCACGCAACGACAGCAGCGCCGCCAACACTGTGTTCACCCGCGAAGACATCGACCGCCTGCAACCGAGCGACGTGCCGGACCTGCTGCGCCGGGTGCCGGGCGTTCAGGTCGCGCAGGCCGGCGGGCGCGGCAGTCTGCCGGGGATCTACATTCGCGGCACGCAATCGGCGCAGAGCCTGGTGCTGATTGATGGCCAGCGCATCGGCAGCTCCACTTCCGGCGACAGCAACCTGCAACACCTGAACATCGAACAGATCGAGCGCGTGGAAGTGCTGCGCGGCTCGCGCTCGGTGATTTACGGCAGCGATGCGATTGGCGGGGTGATTCAGATCTTCACCCGGCGCGGCAGTGAACAAGGTCTGCAGCCACGCCTGCACGTCGGCTTCGGCAGCAACCAGACTTGGGAACGTAGTCTCGGTTTGTCCGGTGGCGATGACAAAACCCGCTTCAACCTTGGCGCCAGCCTCGATGAAACCGCCGGCCTCGACCGCACCCACGCGTCGTATCCGAGCGACGGCGATCATGACGCCTACCGCAACAAGTCCGTCAGCCTGAGCCTCAGCCATGCGCTGACCGATGACATCGAAGTCGGCGCCAATCTGCTGGATAACAGCGGCAAGAGCGAGTTCGACAATCCATTCGGACGTTATGACTACGTCACGGATACTTCCCACCAGCAGCAGCCGTACAGTGACTTCAACGTCAGCAGCATCAGCAGTTACGTCGATGCTCGGGTCAACGACCTCTGGAAAACCCGCGTCGAATTTGGCCACAGCGAAAACCGCGAGAAGACCCTCGACAAGCTCAGCGACGAGCGCACGGTGTTCAACACCTACCGCGACTCGGTGAACTGGCAGAACGACCTGACCCTGAATCCGCGCAACAGCCTGATCCTCGGCGGCGACTGGTATGAAGACCGAGTCAACAGCAGCACCGCCTTCGACGAGGACAGCCGCTGGAACCGCGCGGCGTTTATCCAGCATCGCTATCAGGCCGACAGCTTCTCCACGGAACTGGGCCTGCGCCACGACGACAACCAGCAGTTCGGCAGCCAGAACACCTGGAGCGGCACGTTCACCCTGCCGCTGAACCCGGACAACGATTTGCTGCTGAGCTACAGCGAGGGCTTCCGCGCGCCGACCTTCAATGACCTGTACTACCCGGACTTCAGCAACCCGAACCTGAAGCCGGAAACCTCCAAGAGCTACGAACTGCAATGGCGCAGCCAGTTGAGTGACAACGCTCGACTGGAAGCTTCGCTGTACCGCACCGATCTGGAAGACGCGATTATCTTCGGCAGCAACTCGCGGCCGGAGAATGTGGCCTCGGCACGAATCAATGGCTTTGAAGCAGCGCTGAAGCAGGAGCTGTTTGGCTGGCAGAGCAATCTTGGCGTGGCGATTATCGATCCGCGTGATCGTGATACAGGTCACACCTTGGCGCGACGGGCACGGCGTACGGCCAGTTGGGATATGGACCGTCAGTTCGATCGATTGAGCCTCGGCGCGAGTTGGCAATTAGTCAGCGCCAGTTACGACGACTTGAAAAACACTCAGCCACTGGGTGGCTACGGCACGCTCGGGCTGCGTAGCAGCTGGGCGCTGAACCGCGAGATCAAGCTGGATCTGAAGGTCGATAACTTGCTGGACAAGGGTTACAGCCGCGCGAACTACAGTTACGACGGCAGTCAGTATGGCTATCGTGAGGAAGGTCGGGCGTGGATGTTTGGGGTGACCTGGACGCCTGAGCTGCGCTGAAATTCCCTGTAGGGATTATTTGTCTGGTGCGATCACTTGGCAGAGCTTGGCGGTGGCGGCGATCATTTGGCCGCTCGGCCGTTCGAGGCCTTTATCGGTGACCAACAGCAGTTTCCCCTGCCTCACCGCTGCCACCTGCGGCCAAGCCCTCCACGCCTCAAGCTGCGCCTGATCACCTGCGAGAATCACCTCGGGATCACGCTGCAACACCGCTTCGACACTCACTTGCGGTGCCGGCAGGCTCAGGTCGCCAAAGACATTGCGCGCACCACACACCTCAAGCGCATCGCTGATGATCTGCCCACCGCCGATGGTATAGAGCGGCTTGTCCCAGACTTGATAAAACACTTTCAGCGGCGTATCCCGGCGATAGCGCTGGCGCAGGCCGTCGATTTGTCTACGAAGATCCGCCGCACGTTGCACCCCACGTTCCGGGCGCCCCAGTTGCCCGGCGATGTCTTCGATCTGCGTGGTGAGTTGTTCGAACGTATGCGGCTCGGCGACGTAAGTCGGGATGTTCAACCGCTTGAGCTGGTCACGCTGCGCCGGGCCGACACTGCCGGGCCAGAGCAACAGCAGATCGGGTTTGAGGCTGAGCAAACGCTCCATGTCGAGTTGGCCATAGCGACCGACTGAGGGAACATTCGCAATCGCAGCAGGCCGATCGCCCCCATCCAGCACGCCAACCAGCAGATCGGCCGAATCCAGATCAACGACGATTTCAGAAAGAGACGGCGCGAGACTGACCACGCGCAGAGCGGCCAGCGTCGACCCGCTGACGGCCAGCAGCAGAACCGCCAGCCAGAGACGGCGCATCAGCCGAGTTGACGCGGGATACGGTAGAGGTAGAACAGCACCGCCGTGGACAATGCCAGCAACATCAGCGGTACGGCTTCAAGGCCGACGAATACCGCCAATGCGCCGATCCACGCCGGCAACGCCGCGGCGAGAAAGGCAGTTCGGCGCCGCGCCGCGAGCGCGATCCATGCAGTCGGCTCATCCGGGGTATCGAGGGCTTTTTGCGTGGCGATCAGCGCATGTTTGTAGCGGCCGAAAAATTTCAGGCTGACAAACATTGAGGCAACACCAGCGATAAAGAACGGCATCGCCAGTACCGGCAGGATCGCCTCGCTTTGACCGAACACGGCGTTGAGCACGAACAACGGCACCAGCGCCAGCGTCAGGTATTTCCACCAGTCGACGCTGAGGCGACGGCGCACCTGACCGCGAGTCACGCCCGGTCTACCTCGCCCTGATGCTCATTGCCCATCATGTGGTCGAGTTTGCTGGCCTTGGTCGCCAGGTACAGTTTGTTGTGCGGGTTGTGGCCGGTGTGCAACGGCACGCGCTCGGCGACGACGATGCCCATGTCGGTCAAGGCTTTGACCTTGCGCGGGTTGTTGGTCATCAGACGCAGGGATTTCACACCCAGATGCTCGAGCATCGGCAGGCACATGGCGTAGTCGCGCTGGTCGGCGGCGAAGCCAAGACGCTCGTTGGCTTCAACGGTGTCGGCGCCGCCGTCCTGCAATTCGTAGGCACGGATCTTGTTCAACAGACCGATGCCGCGACCTTCCTGGCGCAGGTACAGCAGGACGCCACGACCTTCGCGAGCGATGGCTTTGAGCGCGCCCTCGAGTTGCGAACCGCAGTCGCAACGCTGGCTGAACAAGGCATCACCCGTCAGGCATTCGGAGTGCAATCGGCCGAGTACCGGGGCTCCGTCGGCAAAATCACCCAGGCTCAGCACGACGTGCTCGCGACCGGTGGCTTCATCGAGAAAACCGTGCATGGTGAATTGCGCAAAAGGCGTTGGCAGCTTGGAAGCGGCGACAAAAACGACAGGCACCGGTGTGCTCCTGATCTAAAAAAGTCTGAAGATTCGCTGGGCGGCATTGTAACAGCAGGTTCCTACAGACGCTTAGGCTGAATTATCGGGCATAACGATCAAAAAGTTTGATGACTCCCGGACAACATGGACCGCTGTAGGAGCTGTCGAGTGAAACGAGGCTGCGATCTTTTGATCCTGATTTTTAAGATCAAGATCAAAAGATCGCAGCGTGCCGCAGCTCCTACAGGGGTTTCGCGTCAGGGCAAACTAAACGGATAAGGCTGCTTCCAGCGCTCGAATACCGGCTTCAGCTCGCCGCTTTTCACCAGTTGCTCCATGCGCTGGTCAAACAGCGCCATCAACGTCCGCGCTTGTGGCGTATTGGCGAAACACAGGTACAGCGGCAATTCAGCGATATGAGTGGTGCGGAACTGCGAAGGATCCCTGGCCCGGCTGAGCACATAGTCGATCTCCGTCAGCGCGTCGATGTAATAGTCGGCGCGGTTGTGGGTCAGCATCGACAGAATCCCGGTACGCCGGACGACTTCGTTATAGCCGCGCACGTTGGGCAAATAATTCTGATAGTCGTAGCCACGTACCCAAGCCAGTCGGTAACTGCCCAAGGTTTCCGGCGTCGGCGCCGGGTTGCTGGCAAGGCCCAGCGCGTAAACGTGGTCGGTGTCGAAATTCCAGCGCGGATAAAGCAGTTCGCTGAATTCTTGATGATAAGAGCCGACACAGGCATCGACCTCGCCGCGCTGGGCCAGCCCCACTGAACGGGTGTACGGCTCGGTGCGAATATTCAGCTTCACCCCGGCCGGCTCGAACACCTTGCGCAAGATATCCCAGCCCAGCCCATGGCCGTCGGCGGCGGTGTAGTCTTCCCAGTCTTCGCTGGCCAGGTGGATGACCGAGGGCGCTGGCACTGATTCCTGCGCACTGGCCACTGTGCCCAGCAGGGCAAAAACCAATAGCACCAACCAGCGTCCAGCCATCCCTAGTTACCTCACTTGACGCCTGGGCCCCGCAAGGTCAGGCGAAAATCCACACCAGTCCCTGCATCGCCAGCCAGGCAAACACGCCGGCCAGCACGTCGTCGAGCATGATGCCGACGCCGCCATGGACATGCCGGTCGATCCAGCGAATCGGCCAAGGCTTGAGAATATCGAAGAAGCGGAATACCAGAAAACCCGCGAGCAACCAGTACCAGCCTTCCGGCACCAGCCATAGGGTGATCCACATCCCGACCATTTCGTCCCAGACGATGCCTTCGTGGTCGTGCACCCGCAGATCATCGGCGACCTTGCCGCACAGCCAGAAGCCGAACAGCATGGTGATCCCGAGCATCAGCCAGTAACCCCAGTCGGGCAGCATCTGCCACAACGGGATAAAGGGTAGCGCAACTAACGAGCCCCACGTGCCCGGCGCCTTGGGCAAGGTGCCCGAACCGAAGCCGAACGCGAGGAAATGCCAGGGATTGCGCCAGACAGACGGCGGAACGAATTCGGCCGGAACCTGTTTCGGGTGATCTGTCACGGTGTCTCCTGAAAATGTTGATAACCCCGGATTTGCGGGGTGATGTCGTGGCCGTCTCGATCCAGCAGCACCACGCCCTGCCCCTCTGCCACGCGACCGATCACATGGATCGGCCAACCGGCAGCCAGCAGCGCCGGCAACTCGACAGACGGTAACGTGAATGCCAGCACGTAATCATCGCCACCACTGAGCGCCGCGCGCTCGGCGCCGCGCTGGCCGAGAAACGCCACTAAAGCATCCGACAACGGTACGCGCTCGCGTTCAATCTCAAGCCGCACCTTCGACGCCAGGGCGATGTGCCCGCAGTCAGCGAGCAGGCCATCGGAGATATCCAGCGCTGACGTGGCTTTACCGCGCAGCGCCTGACCGAGGGCCAGTTGCGGTTGCGGCGACCAATAGTGATCGAGCAGCGGCTGGGCGATGTCCAGCGCGGCGTCGCGCTGACCCAATACCAGCGGTAACGCACCGGCGGCATTGCCCAGTTCACCGCCGACACACAGCAAGTCACCCGGTTGCGCGCCGCTACGGGTCAAGGCCTGACTGGCCGGGACGCGGCCGAACACGGTGACGGTCAAGCTCAACGGCCCGCGCGTGGTATCGCCACCGACCAATGCCACGCCGCAGCTCTGCGCCATGCGGTTCAAACCACGGGCATAGGCTTGCAGCCAATCGGCGGTCACCGTCGGCACAGTCAGGGCAAGGGTAAAGGCAACGGGCGTGGCGCCCATGGCGGCCAGATCGCTGACCGCGACGGCCAGCGAGCGCTGACCGAGCAGAAACGGATCGCAGGGGTCGGCGAAATGCACACCGGCCACCAGCGTATCGGTGGAAATCGCCAGCTGTTCCCCGGGAGGAACCGCCAGCAAGGCGCAGTCGTCGCCGATCCCCAGTGCAACGCCTTCGCCGCCCTGCGCACAGAGCGCGGCGGCGAAGTAATTGCGGATCAGCTCAAACTCGCCCATGACTGAGAAAAAGTATTCAAGCGCCGATCAGCGCTTGAACGCCTTCACTTCAGCTTCACGCAGGCGCGGGGCCAGCTTGTCGAGTACGCCGTTGACGAACTTGTGGCCGTCGGTTGAACCGTAGACTTTCGCCAGTTCGATCCCTTCGTTGATTACCACACGGTACGGCACGTCGACACGTTTGAGCAGCTCCCAGGCGGACAGGCGCAGTACGCACAATTCAACCGGGTCGAGCTCTCCGATGGTCAGGTCCAGGCACGGCGCCAACGCGGCGTCGATCTCGGTCAGGCTCGCTGGAACACCGTGCAGGATGTCGTGGAAGTAGCTGGCATCGGCATAGGTAAAATCGTTATCGACGCGAAACTGCGCTTCGATTTCGTTCAGCGAGGTACTGGCCATGTGACGCTGATACAGTGCTTGAGTCGCCAACTGACGGGCAGCCCGGCGCTTCTCGCTTTTCGAAGGCTTGCCGGCGTCCGCTGGACGTGGCTCGCGCGGGTTGAAACGATCGCTTTCGTCGCTAATCACTTGGCCTCCAACTGCGCCAGCAGGCTGACCATTTCCAGAGCGGACAGGGCAGCTTCAGCACCTTTGTTACCGGCCTTGGTGCCGGAACGTTCGATGGCTTGCTCGATGGAATCAACGGTCAGAACGCCGAAAGCGACCGGCACGCCGAACTCCATGGACACCTGGGCCAGGCCCTTGGTGCATTCGCCCGCCACGTATTCGAAGTGCGGAGTACCGCCACGAATGACCGCGCCGAGAGCGATGATGGCTGCGAACTCGCCTTTCTGGGCGACTTTCTGCGCAACCAGCGGAATTTCGAAGGCGCCAGGTGCGCGGATGATGGTGATGTCGCTTTCGCTCACGCCGTGGCGAACCAGGGCATCAACTGCACCGCTGACCAGGCTTTCAACGACGAAGCTGTTGAAACGGCCCACTACCAAAGCGTAGCGGCCTTTAGGGGCGATGAAGGTACCTTCGATGGTCTTCAGGGTCATTCGTCAGATCTCTTAAAGAGCCGGGACGCGTTTGCTACGCATCCCTCAGTGATTTATTTGCCGCGAAATCAGGGCCGGAAACAACCGGTCATTATTCGGAGGGCACGTATTCTACAACTTCCAGATCGAAACCGGATATCGCATTAAATTTCATTGGCGCCGACATCAGGCGCATTTTGCGTACGCCAAGGTCGCGCAGGATCTGCGAACCGGCACCGACGATGCTGTAAGTGGTCGGTTTTTTCACCACAGCCTGATCGGCGGTTTCGCGGATGTGCGCCAGCAACACGTCGCCATCGAGCGGGTGACCGAGCAACAGCACCACACCGCTGCCAGCCTCGGCAACCGCCGTCATGGCGGCGCGCAGACTCCAGCGGCCCGGTTGTTTGACCATCAACAGGTCGCGCAGCGGGTCCATGTTGTGTACGCGAACCAGGGTCGGTTCTTCGGCGCAGACGGTGCCCAGCGTCAGGGCCATGTGCACGTCGCCTTCCACGGAATCACGATAGGTCACCAGGTTGAATTGGCCCAGTTCGCTGTCCAGTGGCTGCTCGGCAATCCGCTGAACGGTACGTTCGTGGATCATCCGGTAGTGAATCAGGTCGGCAATGGTGCCGATCTTGATGTTGTGTTCGGCGGCGAAGGCTTCCAGTTCGGTGCGACGGGACATGGTGCCGTCGTCGTTCATCACTTCGCAGATCACGCCGCTCGGCTCGAAACCGGCCATGCGCGCCAGGTCGCAAGCGGCTTCGGTGTGGCCGGCACGCGCCAGGGTGCCACCGGCCTGCGCCATCAGCGGGAAGATATGGCCGGGGCTGACGATGTCTTCAGCCTTGGCGTCTTTGGCGGCAGCCGCTTGCACGGTGCGCGCACGGTCGGCAGCGGAAATGCCGGTGGTCACGCCTTCGGCGGCTTCGATCGAGACGGTGAACTTGGTGCCAAAACCGGAACCGTTGCGTGGCGCCATCAGCGGCAGCTTCAGCAGTTCGCAGCGCTCACGGCTCATCGGCATGCAGATCAGGCCACGGGCGTGCTTGGCCATGAAGTTGATGTGCTCGGCCTTGCAGCATTCGGCGGCCATGATCAGGTCGCCTTCGTTCTCGCGGTCTTCGTCATCCATGAGGATGACCATCTTGCCTTGGCGGATGTCTTCAACCAGTTCTTCGATGCTATTGAGCGCCACAAGGCACCCCCTTGGGTCAGGATTTGAGATAGCCGTTGGCGGCCAGAAAGCTTTCAGTGATGCCACCAGCGCTTGGCTCTGCGGCCTTGTCGCCGAGGAGCAGACGCTCCAGATAACGCGCCAGCAAGTCGACTTCCAGGTTCACCCGGCGACCTGGCTTGTAGGAAGCCATGATGGTTTCGCTCAAGGTGTGCGGGATGATCGTCAGCATGAACTCGGCGCCATCGACCGCGTTCACGGTCAGGCTCGTGCCGTCGACGGTGATCGAGCCTTTATGGGCGATGTACTTGGCCAGCTCTTTCGGTGCGCGGATGCGAAATTCCACGGCGCGGGCATTATCAGCGCGGGAGACGATTTCACCGACACCGTCGACGTGACCGCTGACCAAGTGCCCGCCGAGACGGGTGGTCGGGGTCAGTGCTTTTTCCAGATTGACCGGGCTGCCGCTTTTCAGGTCGTTCATGGCGGTGCAGTCGAGGGTTTCGCGGCTGACGTCGGCAGCGAAGCCGTCGCCCGGCAGCTCAACGGCCGTCAGGCAGACGCCGTTGACCGCGATGCTGTCGCCGAGTTTGACGTCGCTCAGGTCGAGCTTGCCGGTTTCAACATGCACCCGCACATCACCGCCCTTTGGGGTCAATGCACGGATACTGCCGATGGATTCGATGATGCCGGTAAACATGGGGTTCTCCTTGAGAACGAAGCCAGCGCTAACGCGATGGCCGGGAATTATACGCTCGCCGAAAGGACAGGGATGGCAGTGACTCGCCAGTCATCGCCAACCGCGCGGATTTCAGTGATTTTCAGCTCGGGAGCGTCCTTCATATAGCTCAGCGGCCAATCCAAAAGCGGACGCGCCGTGGAGCCGAGGAACTTGCCGGCGATGAAGATCACGAACTCATCGACCAGACCGAGCTGAGCAAAGGCACCGGCCAGACGAGGGCCGGCCTCGACCAGCACTTCGTTGACGCCACGGTTGGCCAGTTCGATCAGTAATTGATGCAAATCGACCTGACCGTCATCACCCGGCACGACCAAACATTCCGGGCCATTGGCGTATTGCTCTTCGACCGCCATGCAGGTGGCGACCAACGCCGGGCCAGCCTTGAAGAACGGCGCGTCCAGCGGCACCCGCAGGCGTCCGTCGATCAGCACGCGCAGCGGCGGACGGCTCATGGCCAGTGCGGTTTGCCCGGCATCCAGACCCAGCTCATCAGCGCGCACGGTCAAGCGTGCGCCGTCAGCCAGCACCGTGTCGGCGCCGGTCAGCACCGCCGCCGCTTGCGCGCGCAAACGCTGCACCGCCGAACGTGCGGCCGGGCCGGTGATCCATTGACTCTCGCCGCTTTCCATCGCCGTGCGGCCGTCGAGACTCATGGCCAGTTTGACCCGCACGAACGGCAAGCCGTGTTCCATGCGTTTCAGAAAACCCTGATTGAGCTTGCGCGCCTCAGCTTCCAGTACGCCGCTTTCAGTCGCAATGCCGGCATCGGCCAGACGTTGCAAGCCACGGCCCGCCACTTGCGGGTTCGGATCACGCATCGCCGCGACCACCCGAGCCACGCCGGCATTGACCAACGCATCGGCGCACGGCGGGGTGCGGCCATGGTGGCTGCACGGCTCGAGGGTGACGTAAGCGGTCGCCCCCCGGGCCAGCTCACCGGCAGCGCGCAAGGCGTGGACTTCAGCGTGAGGCTCGCCGGCGCGTTCGTGCCAGCCTTCGCCGACGATCTGCCCGTCCCGCACCACCACGCAGCCAACCCGGGGATTAGGATGCGTGGTGTAGTGACCTTTGCGCGCCAGTTCCAGCGCGCGGGCCATGAAGTGGGCGTCGAGGATGGCCTGCTCGGCGGCGCTGGTCATTCTTTCACCGGTTCGCGGGCGAGGCGGTCGATCTCTTCGCGGAACTCGTTGAGGTCCTGGAAGCGCTTGTAGACCGAAGCGAAACGGATGTAGGCGACTTCATCAAGCTTTTGCAGCTCGGCCATCACCAGTTCGCCGACCACGAGGGATTTGACCTCGCGCTCGCCGGTGGCGCGCAGCTTGTGCTTGATGTGAACCAAAGAGGATTCGAGGCGCTCGACGCTCACCGGACGCTTCTCCAGGGCGCGTTGCATGCCCGCGCGGAGTTTTTCTTCGTCGAACGGCTGGCGGCTGCCATCGGTTTTGATCAGGCGCGGCAACACCAGTTCGGCCGTCTCGAATGTCGTGAAACGTTCGCCGCAGGCCAGGCATTCACGCCGGCGGCGCACCTGTTCGCCCTCGGCGACCAGACGCGAGTCGATGACCTTGGTGTCGTTGGCACCGCAGAAGGGACAGTGCATGGTGGCTGGCAACAAAAAAAGGGAGGGCCATGGTAGCGCATCCCGGTGGCAAGACAAGCCATAGGGTTTGCGGTATACAGACTGGCATGATCGTTTGATCCATGGATTTCATTTTGCCGGAGCTGCCAATGTCGTTACGTCCGCTCGTTTTGCTCAGTTTTTTAAGCCTGCTGGTGGCCTGCAGCAGCGATGCGCCCAAGCCTCAGCCGCCCACTCCAGGCCCGGCGCCACAGCAGGCGCAGAAAAAAGCCAAGGAAGCCGCCGACCTCGGCCCGTTGCCGGCGTATCAGCGCGAACTGAGTGGCACCTTGCAAGGTGTGCCGGCCGGTGCCGAAGTCGAACTGGCGCTACTGGTGATCGATGCAAAGGATCGCCCGCAGCAATTGCTCGCCAGTTCCAGCCTGATCGGCAACAACCAGATTCTGCCGTTCCATGTGCGCTTCAACCCCGAGGCCTTCCCGGCCGGGGCGCGGGTTGAACTGCGTGGCCGCGCCAGCCAGTCTGGCCAGTTGATCCTGCATCTGCCGTCGCAAACCATTACCCAGCCGACCACTCAGGCATTGGGCCAACTGCAATTCGTCAAAGCACCATGAATGCACCGCTCGACCTGCAACAGGCGTTGGGTGAACTGCTCGGCGACGCCAGACTGAAAGCCTGTGCGTTGCCGGACACCGATTTGCAGTTGTGGCTGATTGACGGCGACAACATGGCGCGCGAATTCAGCCAGGAAGAAACCCAACGAATTCTGCACGAGCCGCCCTACTGGAGCTTTTGCTGGGCCAGTGGTCTGGCGGTGGCGCGTTATCTGGCCGAGTTTCCCGAGTGGGTGCGCGGCAAACGCGTCCTGGATTTTGGCGCCGGTTCCGGCATCGCCGGGATTGCGGCGGTGAAGGCCGGGGCGTTGGAAGTGGTGGCCTGCGATCTCGATCCGCTGGCGATCGCGGCGTGTCGGGCGAATGCCGAACTCAACGATGTGCAGATGAGTTATTCGACGGATTTCTTCGCCGAAGCGGATCGCTTTGACCTGATTCTGGTGGCTGATGTGTTGTATGACCGGGCGAATCTGCCGTTGCTCGATGCGTTTCTCAGCCGTGGCCGTGAAGCGCTGGTGGCCGATTCGCGGGTTCGGGATTTTCGCCATCCGTTGTATGAGCGCATTGAAATGCTTGAGGCCATGACCTTGCCAGATCTGGCGGAGCCGGAAGAGTTTCGGCATGTGAGCCTTTACCACGCGCGTCGCGATCTTTTGCGCCACCCCTTATAGTGCGTTCATTGACGCTTAAAAGAGATCCCCCATGAGTCAACAAACGCCGTACATCTTCGACGCCACGACTGCCGATTTCGACCAGTCGGTGATCGAGGCTTCCTTCAATAAACCCGTGCTGGTGGATTTCTGGGCCGAATGGTGTGCGCCGTGCAAGGCGCTGATGCCGATGCTGCAAGGCATTGCCGAGAGCTATCAGGGCGAGTTGCTGCTGGCCAAGGTCAACTGTGACATCGAGCAGGACATCGTGGCCCGCTTTGGCATTCGCAGCCTGCCGACTGTGGTGCTGTTCAAGGACGGTCAACCGGTCGACGGTTTTGCCGGCGCGCAACCGGAATCCGCCGTACGTGCCTTGCTAGAACCCCATGTGCAGATGCCGGCGCCGACCGCGGCCGATCCATTCGAACAGGCTCAGGCCTTGTTCGATGACGGTCGTTACGCCGATGCCGAAGCCGCGCTGGTGGTGATGCTCAACGAAGACAACACCAACGCCAAGGCATTGATCCTGTACGCCCGTTGCCTGACCGAGCGCGGCGAACTGGACGAAGCGCAAACCGTGCTCGACGCGGTCAAGAGCGATGAGCACAAAGCCGCGCTCGCCGGGGCGAAGGCGCAGATCAAATTTCTGGGCCTTGCCCGCGACCTCCCGGACGCTGCCGACCTGAAAACCCGTCTGGCGCAAAACCCGCAGGACGATGAAGCGGTGTATCAACTGGCGATTCAGCAACTGGCTCGTCAGCAATACGAAGCGGCTCTGGATGCCTTGCTCAAGCTGTTCATCCGTAATCGCAGCTACGGCGAAGGTTTGCCGCACAAGACCTTGTTGCAGGTGTTCGAGTTGCTGGGCAACGATCACCCTCTGGTGACCGCCTACCGTCGCAAGTTGTTTGCCGCGCTGTACTAAGCGTTTACTCGATCCAGCTGTAGAGCGGCGTATCCCCGCCGCTCACCACTTTCACATCCGAACTGTGCCGCAGCCGCACCAGCAAGCGTTTGCCTGCCCCTGCGCTGCCGGTCAGCCCTTCCAGTTGTTCGAGCAGATCCGGCCCGCTGAGTTGCCCGGCCTTGCGCAGCAAATCCCGGGCAGCCTGCCACAACGCATCGTCCTGATTGAGCGGTTTCGCCGCTGGCGCCGAAGCGGCCGCCGCTTGAGCTATTTGCGGCTGCGCACCAAGGACTGAGCCCAGCTTCGCCCAGTCGCTGTCATCCAGTTCCACCGTCAAATCCACCGGCACGTCGCCGACGGTTCCACGTATCCGCAACATTGAGTTCGCTCCCACATATTTCTGACCTGCATGCTCCCACGGGACTTGTGTAACGCCAAGCGCACGGGCAAACTCTGCGCACTTTCGTTATAAGATTACATAACAAACTCTTCACTTTACTTCCCGGAGACCGCCATGCGTCGTCTGATGCTCGCTTTGCCGTTTGCCCTGTTGCCGCTGGCCATCGCCCATGCTGCTGATGAGCATGACCACGATCATGAACACGGCAGCCTTGGCGCGCACGAACATGGAGTCGGTCGTTTGAACGCCGCGCTGGATGGCCAGACTCTGGAACTGGAGCTGGAAAGCCCGGCGATGAATCTGGTCGGTTTCGAACACGCCGCCACCACGGATGCCGACAAGGCCAAAGTCGCCGCCGCCCGCGCCCAACTGGAAAAGCCTCTGACGCTGTTCAAGCTGCCAGCCGCTGCCGGTTGCAAAGTGGTCAGTCAGGAACTGGAAAGTCCGTTGTTCGGTGACAAGCCGGATGCCGATGATCACGACGACGGTGAAGCGGGCAAGGACGGCCACGAGCATCATCACGACCACAGTGAAATCCACGCGCACTATCAGTTCAAGTGCGCAGCTCCGGGCGCCTTGAAGACGCTGGATCTGGCGAACATTTTCAGCACCTTCCCGGCGACGCAGAAAATTCAGGTACAACTGATCAGTGCCAGCGGTCAGCAAGGCACCGAAGTGACGGCCAAGGCTGCTGCGCTGAAGTTCTGATTCCAACGCTGCCCTGTGCAGGAGCTGCCGAAGGCTGCTCCTGCAGGGGCTATGAAAACTTTTGAAACTGGCGCCATGACCCAAGCACTCATCGAACTGTCCGACCTGGGCTTCAGTTGGCCCGGCCACCCGCCGCTGCTGGACATCCCGGCGTTTCGTCTGGAGCCGGGTGAAACCCTGTTCCTCAAAGGCCCCAGCGGCAGCGGCAAGACCACCCTGCTCGGCCTGCTCGGCGGTGTGCAGAAACCCGATCGTGGCAGCATTCGTCTGCTCGGCCAGGAACTGACCGCACTGTCCGCCGGCGCCCGCGACACCTTCCGCGTCGATCACACCGGCTATATCTTCCAGCAGTTCAACCTGCTGCCGTTTCTCTCGGTGCGTGAGAACGTCGAACTGCCCTGCCACTTCTCCAGGCTGCGTGCCGAACGGGCGAAGCAGCGTCACGGCAGCGTCGATCAAGCCGCCGCCACCCTGCTTGCTCACTTGGGTTTGAAGGACGAAAGCATCCTCAGTCGCCGCGCCGACTCGTTGTCGATCGGCCAGCAACAAAGGGTCGCCGCCGCCCGCGCTCTGATCGGTCAGCCGGAACTGGTGATCGCTGACGAACCGACCTCGGCGCTGGACTACGACGCCCGAGAAAACTTCATTCGCCTGTTGTTCGCCGAATGCCGCGAGGCCGGTTCCAGTCTGCTGTTCGTCAGCCACGACCAGAGTCTGGCGCCGCTGTTCGACCGTCATCTGTCCCTGGCCGAACTCAATCGCGCCGCCACGTCTGCCGAGGTCTGAGATGTATCTGTTTCGTCTGGCCATGGCCAGCCTGGCCAACCGCCGCTTCACCGCGTTGCTCACCGCATTCGCCATCGCCCTGTCGGTCTGCTTGCTGCTCGCCGTCGAGCGGGTGCGCACCGAGGCCAAAGCCAGTTTCGCCAGCACCATCAGCGGCACTGACTTGATCGTCGGCGCCCGTTCCGGCTCGGTGAATCTGCTGCTGTACTCGGTGTTTCGCATCGGCAACGCCACCAACAACATCCGCTGGGACAGCTTCGAACACTTCGCCAACAACCCGAAAGTGAAGTGGGCGATCCCGATGTCCCTCGGCGATTCCCATCGTGGCTACCGGGTGATGGGCACCACCGAAGCGTATTTCGAGCATTACCAGTACGGCCGCCAGCAGCACCTGCAACTGGCCGATGGCCGCGCGTTTGCCACCGATCCGTTTGAAGTGGTGCTCGGCGCCGAAGTCGCCGACGCGCTGCATTACAAGCTTGGCGACAAACTGGTCCTGGCCCATGGCGTAGCGGCGATCAGTCTGGTCAAACACGATGACAAACCGTTCACCGTGGTCGGCATTCTCAAGCGCACCGGCACCCCGGTGGATCGCACGTTGCACATCAGCCTCGGCGGCATGGAGGCGATTCACATCGACTGGCACAACGGTGTGCCGGCGCGGGGCAACGGGCGGATCACGGCCGATCAGGCGCGCAACATGGACCTGGCGCCGCAAGCGATCACCGCGTTCATGCTTGGCCTCAACAGCAAGATTTCCACTTTCGCGCTGCAACGCGAGATCAATGAATTCCGTGGTGAGCCAATGCTGGCGATCCTGCCGGGTGTGGCCTTGCAGGAGTTGTGGAGCCTGATGAGCACCGCCGAGAAAGCGCTGTTCGTAGTCTCGCTGTTCGTGGTGCTGACCGGTTTGATCGGCATGCTCACGGCGATTCTCACCAGCCTTAACGAGCGTCGCCGCGAGATGGCGATTCTGCGTTCGGTCGGTGCGCGGCCGTGGCACATCGCGAGTCTGCTGGTGCTGGAAGCCTTTGCCTTGGCGTTGACCGGGGTGATCGCCGGGCTGGCGTTGCTGTATATCGGCATCGCTGCTGCGCAGGGTTATGTGCAGGCCAATTACGGATTGTTCCTGCCGCTGGCGTGGCCGAGCGAGTATGAATGGACGCTGCTCGGTGGCATTCTGGCGGCCGCGCTGCTGATGGGCAGCGTGCCGGCCTGGCGCGCGTATCGCCAATCCTTGGCCGATGGCCTGTCGATTCGTTTATGAGGATGTTTTCCATGCCCCGCGCCGTGCTCGCGCTGTTGTTGCTGGTCGCCCTGCCCGTGTGGGCGGCGGCGCCGAAAGATTTGACCTGGTCGGAAATGATCCCGCCGGACGCGGCGCCGGAAGTGCCGAACATGACCCCGCTGCACGATCTGTCGAAGATGAGCGATGCGCTGTCTGCCGAAGCCGCGCCAGCGGCGAAACAGGACATGCCGAATGCTCCGGTTGTGCAATCACTCGATGGTCAGAACATTCGTCTGCCGGGCTACATCGTGCCGCTGGAGGTCAATGAAGAAGGACGCACCACGGACTTCTTGCTGGTGCCGTATTTCGGCGCCTGCATCCATGTGCCGCCACCGCCGTCGAACCAGATCGTGCATGTGAAAAGCGAGTTGGGCGTGAAGCTCGATGAGTTGTATCAGCCGTATTGGGTCGAAGGGCCGATGCAGGTTAAAGCGTCGAGCAGCGAACTGGCGGATGCCGGGTATCAGATGGAGGCGGACAAGATTTATGTGTATGAGCTGCCGGAGTGAATCCGACAGTTCTGTGTTGTTTGTAAGGGCCTCATTGCTGGCAAAGGTTCCACAAAAGCAGGCTCCTTCACTGTTTCATTGAGCTGAGTCAAAAGACCGTATCAGTTGGCTTCGTACCATAGGACATCAGAAACTTTTAACGTCCTTTTGGAGCCCCCATGAACAAGTCCTTGCTCAGCGCCTCGCTGTTTGCCCTCGCGCTCGCAGCCCCGCTCGCCCACGCTCACGAAGCCGGCGACATCCTGATTCGTGCCGGTGCAATCACCGTCAACCCGAAGGCCGACAGCTCCAGCGTCAAGGTCGATCAGGGTCCGCTGAGCGGCACCAATCTGGGCGGCAAGGCGACCATGAGCAGCGACACTCAACTGGGCCTGAACTTCGCTTACATGCTCACCAACCACGTCGGTATCGAGTTGCTCGCGGCCACCCCGTTCGAGCATGACGTGAAGCTCAAAGGCACCGCCCTGCCAGCAGCCAACGGCAAACTCGGCACCCTGAAACACCTGCCACCGACCCTCAGCGTCGTTTACTACCCGCTGGATTCGAAGTCGGCGTTCCAACCGTATGTCGGCGGCGGCATCAACTACACCTGGATTTACGACGAGCACGTCGGCAGCGAAGCCAGCGCCAATGGTTTCAGCAATTTCAAGGCGAAGAATTCCTGGGGTCTGGCGTGGCAAGTGGGTGCGGACTACATGCTGACCGACAACATCATGCTCAACGCTCAAGTGCGCTACATCGATATCGATACTCGCGCGACTGTGGAGAACAACGCTGTGGCGCCGGGTACTCGCGCACGGGTGAATGTGGATGTGGATCCGTTCATCTACATGGTGGGTTTGGGCTATAAGTTCTAAGCCCGTTTTACAGAACGTTCACGTGGTGGTGAATGAGGCTTGGTGGTGAGCAGCTTGAACTGAAGGGGACTGCTGCGCAGTCGATCGGGGATAAATCCCCTCGCCACAGGGATTGAGATAAATTCCGGCCGTGAAAAAGGCGCCTGTCAAAAGGCGCCTTTTTCATGTCTGCGGTAATGCTATTTTCCGAGCAACCGCGCCAGCCCCACGCTCATCGGCGTCTGCTGTGGCAGTTTGAACCGCTCCAGCAACCGCCGGTTGTTCGCCCGCGAGTGGCGGATGTCGCCGGAGCGTGCCGGGCCGTAGCTGACCGGTGGCAACTCGCCGACCACTGATTGCAGGGCTACAAGCATCTGCTTGAGGCTCATCGCCTCGTTCCAGCCAACATTCACAGGTCCCACGTCCACATCAGGCTTTTCGATCGCCTGCACCAGAATATCGACCAGATCCTCGACATACAGGAAATCACGCGTCTGCTCACCATCGCCGAACACGGTGATCGGGAGACCTTTCTGCGCGCGTTCGCTGAAAATGCTGATCACACCGGAGTACGGCGAGGACGGATCCTGACGCGGCCCGAAGATGTTGAAGAAGCGGAAGATCGCCGGTTCCAGACCATGCTGGCGACGGTAGAAATCGAAGTAATGCTCGCCGGCCAGTTTGTCCGACGCGTAGGGCGTCAGCGGAGCCTTTGGCGTGTCTTCATCGATCGACTCGCCCTCGCCATTGTTGCCGTACACCGCTGCGCTGGAGGCGTACAACACACGCTTGACCCCGGCCAGACGCATGGCTTCGCAGACATTCAAGGTGCCGATGAAGTTGCTCTGGTGAGTCTTCACCGGATCATCCACCGACGCCTGCACCGAAGCCACCGCCGCCAGGTGGGCGACTGCGTTGCAGCCTTGCATCGCCTGGGCAACGAGCGCAGCGTCGGCGACATCGCCAACGATCAATTCAACCTTGGGATTGTGCAGCGGCAGGTTGCTGCGCTTGCCGGTCGACAGATCGTCCAGCACCCGAACCGAATGCCCTTTGGCGAGCAAGGCGTCGGTCAGATGCGAGCCGATGAAACCGGCTCCGCCGGTGATTAAAACAGTACCTTCAGCCATGACGGTAGAACCTATCCAGTAAGCCCGGGAGCGCGGCACGCCAGGCGCGCGGTTTGATCCCGAAAGTGTGCAGAATTTTCTTGCAGGCGAGCACCGCGTGTTGCGGTTCTTCGGCGGCGTCCGGTCGCGCGGCGTGGGCCTGGGCGGTCGGCGCTTCGATGGCCAGTGCGTGCAGGCTGCGGGCCTCGGTCAGAATCGCCTGACCCAGCGCCAGCGGTGTGGTCGCCTCGTGGCCGGCGTAGTGATAAGTGCCCCACAGCGGCGCTGCGCAATCGAGTTGCTTGAGCACCGAAATGATCACTCGGGCGGCGTCGTCGACCGGTGTTGGATTACCCCGGCGATCATCCGCCATGAGCAATTCTTCCGGTTGCTCGGCGCGGGCAAGGAAACGTCCGAGGGTGCCGTCGGGGCTGTCATCAAGCAGCCAGCCGAAACGCAGCAACACGTGTTGCGGGCACGTCGCGCGAACACTTTGTTCGATGCGCCACAACGCTTGACCGCGCAGGCCCAGCGGCACCGGTTCGTCTTTTTCGCTGTAGGCGGTGGCACGCGAGCCGTCGAACACCCGATAACTGGAGGGTTGCACAAGGACGATGTTGTGATGCTGGCACAGTTCGGCCAGCCGCTCGATCGCGCGTTCCTGCCCGGCCATGCGGCTTTCGCTGACAGTCTCGGCCTGGAACCAGTCGAAATAGTAGGCAAGGTTGATCAACGCATCGGGACGGGTGTCGTCGAGCAGTTGCGTCAGGCTCGCGGCATCCCAGCCGTCTTCGGGGGGGCGGGGGGCGAGGAAACCGATGTCTTCTTCCGCACCGAGGCGAATCAGCGCCTGCCCAAGGGCATTTCCGCCGCCCAGTAACATAAGGCGCATTCGCATAGAGTCAGCAGGCCCAGTCTGATTGGAACGATGGCTTTGGCGACGATGCTTGTGGCGCCGTCGTCGATAATTGCCGGAATCGTTGCATTTTGCGGGTTTAGTGCGCAACCGTCACCCGTAAAGTGTCGATGGCCGGGATTTGCTCGCGAAGGGGCCGGCACTCCCACCACACCATCCTGCAGTCAGGTGAGCGATTGCTGTGGCAACACCACTGAGGGATGCTCCGGCACCACATCATCCGCCGGCTCGCGCTTGGGCAACAAAACCTGCTGTGGATAAGTCTGCGCGAAATGCACCCAAGGGCTGTTATCCACAAGTTTTTTCAAGCGCTGGTTGAACGCCCGGCTCACCGCGTATTGCCCGCCCGACACCGTGCGGAACTGCGCCGTCAGCACTACGCCGTTGAGATCCATCTTGTCCACGCCAAACACATCCAGCGGCCCTTGCAGGTTGTACTTGAGGAACGGGTCTTCGCGGATCGAATCGCCAGTCTCGCGGATCAGCTCGATCGCCTTTTCCACATCCGTGTCGTAGGTGAATTGCACCGAGAAGAACGCATAGGCGAACTGCCGCGATTGGTTGGTGACAGCCTTGATCTGGCCAAACGGCACCGAGTGGACAAAGCCCTTGCCGTCACGCAGGCGCAGGGTGCGAATGGTCAGCCCTTCCACCGTGCCGGCATGCCCGGAATCGAGCACCACCCAATCGCCGATCGACAGGGTGTCTTCGATGATGATGAACAAACCGGTGATCACATCCTGAACCAGCTGTTGCGAACCGAAACCGATGGCCAGACCGACCACCCCGGCACCTGCCAGCAGCGGCGCCACATTGATCCCCAGGTTGGCCATGGTGGTGATCGCGCAGATCACCACGAGGATGATTTTGATCGCATTGCGCAGCAGCGGCAGGATGGTTTTCACCCTTGTGCTGGGCTGGCGCGCCGCGCGTTTGCTGACCGGTGGTTTCAGCGCTTCCTGAATCGCCGTGTCGAGCACCACCCACAACAGCCACGTCACAAGGAAGATCAGGCCGATACTGCTCAGGGCATTGCTGATCGCCCGGCCGACCGTGCTGCTCTGGGCGAAATCGAGCAGCGACACGCCCCAGATCCGCCCGAGGATATCGATGAAGGCTATCGCGATGACGATCCGCAGCAAGGCATGCAAGAGACTGAGAAAACGCTCCTTGTAAGCGCTGCTGCGCTGGATCGCTTCGGCTTTTCGCGACTTGAACAGGTGTTGCAGGATTGTGCTGAGAAACACCGTACCGATCAGCAGCACGGTGGTGAACAGCGCGCAGCGCAGGGCCTTTTGATTGTCCTCGCCGATACCGATCAGATTGACCGCCGACACCAGCACCATCAACACGATGGGCCAATACCACAAGCCAGAGAAAATCCGCAGCGACTCCTGCAACGACGGCTGTTTCAGGCGCTGGCTCAGCGGCCGATTACGGATCAGGTGCGCCACCGGACGGCGTAGGCGAATCACCACCAGGCCAAAGATGACCGAGGCAATCAGCCCGGTGAACACCGCAACGCTGCTGGTGATGTTCCCACCCAATTGCCGGGCGATCTGCGGGCTGGTCAGCGCATCGCTGAGGGCGGCGAGGAAACCGATCAGGAACAGCGGTCGCGGGCAATAACGGCGAATGATCCGCGCGGCCGGGCGTTTGTGGCCGACATTGAACATCACCACCACGCACAGCAGCATCGACGTGGAAAAGATGCCGCTGCTGGTCGCGTAGGCAAAACACAGCGCCAGCGCTCGCCCCACCGAGGCTTGCAGAAAGTGGCTGACGTACAACGTCAGTGGTAGGCAGATCAGTGCCGGCACGGTATAGGGCAGCAGGTAGCCGAGCAGATCCTGACTGCGCTGGCGCGTACGAAACCAGCGGCCCTCGCGCAGACGTTTGGCCAACAGGCTGCCGAGCACGGTCAGCAGAGCGAAGCTACCGAGCCAGACACCGGACAACATCAGGAAATCCCCGGCAACGCTCCAGCCCGAACGGTTCGACGGTTGATTGACCAGTTTGTCGACTTCATCGGCGGCGCGGTCAGCACGCAGGCGCCAGGCGTCGACTAGATGTTCGTTGAGGTCGAGTTTGTCTTGTACGTCATCGATGCTCGAACTGATGGCGCCGAGCAGTCCGCCCTGGACAATCGGCTCGGGTTTGGCCGCCTCCTCTGTGGCGGCAGGGAGACCCGGCAGCGCGGCGGCTTCGAGCTCGTTGGCACCGAGAAACAACAATGCTCCCAGCAGAATGGCGATCCTGAACTTGATCAAAACTCCGATCTCCCGTTGGCTGAACCTGTAAGGAACTGATCGGCATTTGCCTGGCAAGTTCAAGATCGCCCTCACCCCAGCCCTCTCCCGGAGGGAGAGGGAGCCGACCGGGTTGTTCTCACGAGGTACATCGACCTGAGCTTCCAACGTCGAACTCAAGTTCCGAAAACAATGAAGATCAGCTCCCTTCCCCCTCGCCCCCTCTGGGGGAGAGGGTTGGGGTGAGGGGGTAGGCCTTTGATCTTTGCGCCCAAGGCAAATATCAAATGCCCTCCTCGGTATTTTTCCGCCCACCGCAAACCCCGACACTGCGCTCAATCCAAACCTACCGGAGTGCCGTCATGCCCATTGCCTTGCTTGCGCTGACTCTCAGCGCATTCGCCATCGGGACGACCGAGTTCGTCATCGTTGGCCTGCTGCCTACCATCGGTGCCGATCTCGGCGTCAGTCTTCCTTCCGCCGGCCTGCTGGTCAGCCTCTACGCACTGGGCGTCGCCATCGGTGCGCCGGTGCTGACCGCGCTCACTGGCAAAGTCCCGCGCAAATTGTTGCTGCTGTCGCTGATGGTGCTGTTCACCCTCGGCAACCTGCTGGCCTGGATGGCGCCAAGTTATGAATCGCTGGTGTTGGCGCGGATCGTCACGGGGCTTGCCCACGGCGTGTTCTTCTCCATTGGCTCGACCATCGCCACCAGCCTGGTGCCGAAGGAAAAAGCTGCCAGCGCGATTGCGATCATGTTCACTGGCCTGACCGTGGCGCTGGTCACTGGCGTCCCACTGGGCACGTTCATCGGCCAGCATTTCGGCTGGCGTGAAACCTTCCTCGCCGTCTCGACGCTGGGTGTGATCGCGTTCATTGGCAGCCTGCTCTACGTGCCGAACAACATTGCCCACAGCAAACCGGCGTCTCTGCTGCAGCAGCTGCAAGTGCTGAAACAACCTCGCCTGCTGCTGGTGTACGCCATGACGGCCATCGGTTACGGCGGCTCGTTCATCGCCTTCACGTTTCTGGCGCCGATCCTTCAGGACATTTCCGGCTTCAGCGCCAGCACCGTCAGTCTGGTGCTGCTGGTCTACGGCGTGTCAGTGGCGGTCGGCAACATCTGGGGCGGCAAACTGGCTGACAAACGTGGGCCGATCAGTGCGCTGAAAATCATCTTCGCCCTGCTCGCGGCGGTGTTGTTCGTGCTCACCTTCACTGCCGGCAATCCTTGGCTGGCGTTGGCAACGGTGCTGGTCTGGGGCGCAGTGGCGTTCGGCAACGTGCCGGGCTTGCAGGTGTATGTGGTGCGTCAGGCTGAACATCACACCCCGAATGCGGTGGATGTGGCGTCGGGGCTGAATATTGCTGCGTTCAATCTGGGGATTGCCGGCGGTGCGTGGGGGGGTGGCTTGATCGTCGAGCACATTGGCCTGATTCATACCGCGTGGATTGGTGGTCTGGTAGTGTTGGTGGCGCTGGCCCTCACCGCGTGGAGCGGTCGCCTCGACCGCCTCGGCCCGACCTATGCCGAAAGCTCCGAGCGCATCGTCACTGGCCACTGATTCAACACCAATCCCTTGTGGGGGCGAGCCTGCTCGCTCCGACTGTTGGTTTTGTGGTGGTTTCTTGAATATGTACCGTCCGTAACGCCATCGAAACTTTCCCGAACCGCCCGCAGTCATCAACAGACAGAGGCTGTACGGGGACTTTCGACGGGAGGGCGGCATGGCAACGATTCATATCGGTACTTTCGACTGGCGCTACGCCCATGAACACGACAATCCGCACGGCGAATCCGCTGGCGAAAGAGCGCAGGCATGAGCATTTCAGAACCGGTCGGCTTCACCGACGAAGGCTCCGTCGTAGCGCCATCTGTGCGTACTTTCACTGTGCTGACGGTCAACACCCACAAGGGCTTCACCGCGCTCAACCGGCGTTTCATCCTGCCGGAGCTGCGTGAAGCGGTGCGTAGCGTGGCTGCTGACGTGGTGTTCCTTCAGGAAGTCCACGGCACCCACGAACACCATCCCAAGCGCTACACCAATTGGCCGACGATGCCGCAGTACGAGTTTCTTGCCGACAGCCTCTGGCCGCAGTTCGCCTATGGGCGCAACGCCGTATACCCGGACGGCGATCACGGCAATGCCCTGCTGTCGAAATTCCAGATCATTCGCCACGACAACCTCGACGTTTCGATCAGCGGCCATGAAAACCGTGGCCTGCTCCACTGCGTGCTGCGCCTGCCCGGCGACGGCGTCGAGGTGCATGCGATTTGTGTGCATCTGGGCCTGCGCGAAAGCCACCGCAACGCTCAGTTGAAACTGCTCGGCCAACGCCTCGCCGAGCTGCCCGATGACGCACCGGTGATCGTAGCCGGAGACTTCAACGACTGGCGCCAGCGTGCCGACGCACTGCTCAAGCCTTGCGGTCTGCGTGAAGTATTCGCCGAACATCACGGCAAGCCGGCGCGCAGTTTTCCGGCGCGTCTGCCGACCCTGCGACTGGACCGTATCTACGTGCGCAACCTCAAGGCCAGCCAGCCGAAAGTCCTGTCCAACCGGCCCTGGTCCCACCTTTCCGACCACGCACCGTTATCGGTGGAGATCGAACTATGAGCAGCGCACCGCTGGAGAAGTCCGCCGTAGAACCGATGACCGTCAACCCGCCGATACGCGAGCCCGGCCACGTTGCTGTCGAATATGGCTGGCAGGGCAACAACCGGGTCGAGCTGCTGGAAAACGGCGAGGAGTATTTCCCGCGAGTGTTCGCTGCAATGCGGGCGGCGAAAAGCGAGATTCTGCTGGAGACCTTTATCGTTTTCGAAGACAAGGTCGGCCAGGAGTTGCAGGAGATCCTGATCGACGCCGCCCGTCGCGGCGTGCGCACGACCGTCAGCCTCGATGGCTTCGGTTGTGGCGAGCTGACCACCGGTTATCTCGCCGCCCTGAGCGAAGCCGGCGTACATCTGCAGATGTTTGATCCCGCCCCCAAACATTTGGGCATTCGCACCAACTGGTTCCGCCGCTTGCATCGCAAGATCGTGGTGGTCGACGGCATGATCGCGTTCATTGGCGGGATCAATTTTTCCGGCGACCATTTGTTGGATTTCGGACCGGAAGCCAAACAGGACTACTCGGTGGAGGTTCAAGGCCCGGCGGTGGCCGATATCCACCATTTCGCCCTGCTGCAAAGTGGTCGCCCCGGTCGGGCACGGTTCTGGTGGCAACGCCGGCGCCAGCGTCGCGCCGAAATGGCTGTCACCGATCACGACGGGCAGGTGCGCCTGGTGTTTCGCGACAACGATCAGCACAACACCGATATCGAAGACGTGTACTTGCAGGTGCTGCGCCGCGCCAAACGGCGGGTGGTGATTGCCAACGCTTATTTCTTCCCCGGCTATCGTTTGTTGCGCGAGATCCGCAACGCCGCCCGGCGCGGTGTTGATGTGCGGCTGATCCTGCAAGGCCAGCCGGACATGCTGGTGGCCAAACTCGCCGCGCGCATGACCTATGACTATTTGCTCAAGGCCGGCGTGCAGATCCACGAATATTGCCAGCGCCCACTGCACGGCAAAGTCGCGCTGGTGGACGACGAGTGGAGCACCGTAGGCTCGAGCAATCTCGACCCGCTGAGCCTGTCGCTGAACCTGGAAGCCAACGTGCTGATCCGCGACCGCGCTTTCAATCAGGAACTGTTCCGGCGCCTCGAAGACCTCAGCCAAAACCACTGCAAAGCCATGGACGCCGGCAAGTCGCCCCGCGGACGTATCTGGCACATGACGGTGGGTTTTCTGGTGTTTCACTTTCTGCGGCATTTTCCGGCGATGGCCGGTTGGCTGCCTGCGCACAAACCACGGCTCAAGCCATTTCGAGGTGATCACTCATGAGCCATTCCGAAGCCCCGGCAACCCATCATGCCGCGCCAGCGACGCACTCACGCTGGAGCAAATGGAAACGTCCGCTGACGGCGCTGTTTTTCCTCGCACTGATCGTGCTGCTGACGATGTTCGCCCGTCGTATCGAATGGGCCGAGGTGCTGCAAACCCTCGCCGACTTCAAGGTGCGCACACTGATCATCGCCGCCAGCGTGACCCTGCTGAGCTTTCTCACCTACGCCAGTTTCGACCTGATCGGCCGCACCTATATTCGCCAGGACCTGACCTGGAAGCAGATTCTGCCGGTAGGGATCATCAGCTACGCGTTCAACCTCAACCTCAGCGCCTGGGTCGGCGGCATCGCCATGCGTTATCGGCTGTACTCGCGCCTGGGTGTGAGCAAAGGCAACATCGCCAAAATTCTCGGCCTGAGCCTGGCGACCAACTGGTTTGGCTACATGACCATCGCCGGCGTGGTATTCAGCAGTGGCCTGGTGAGCATGCCGCCGGGCTGGAAAGTCAGCACCACGGCGTTACAAGGCATTGGTGTGTTGTTGCTGTTGATCAGCGCCGGGTATCTCGCCGCGTGCCAATTCTCGAAACGGCGCGAGTGGTCGATTCGCGGTGTGGAGATCAATTTGCCGTCGCTGCGCATGGCGGTGTTGCAACTGTTGCTTGGCGCGTTGAACTGGTCGCTGATGGCGGCGGTGATTTTCACGTTACTGCCGAGCAAACTCGACTATCCGCTGGTGCTCGGCGTGTTGCTGATCAGCGCGATTGCCGGGGTGATCACGCATATTCCGGCGGGGCTTGGCGTGCTCGAAGCGGTGTTCGTCGCGCTGCTGCAACATGAGGCGTCGCGGGGCAGTCTGGTGGCTGGATTGCTGGCGTACCGGGCGATTTATTTTCTGTTGCCGCTGTTGATTACGGTGGTGATGTATCTGCTGGTGGAAGCGAAGGCCAAGTCATTGCGGATCGAGAAAACACCGTCCTGATTCTGTTTTGCAGTTACCGGCCTCTTCGCGAGCAGGCTCGCTCCCACATTTGAAATGCGCCCCCTGTGGGAGCGAGCCTGCTCGCGAAGGCGTCCGAGAGAACACCACAGCCTATGAAGACTGGATAATGCTCAACCGCTCGCCCACCACCATCTCGGTAATCCAGTCGACCAATATCGACGTATACGCCTGCTGCGAAACCGGCTCGCTCAACGCATGGTCCGCCCCGTCGATGATCCGGTGGGTCAGCGAGTGCGTCTGCTGACACGCCGCGCGGTAACTCATGATCGTCGCGTGGGGCACGAAGTCGTCGGTCTCCGATTCCACCAGCAACACATCTCCGGTGAACTGTGAACACGCATGCAGCGCCCGATTGCTGTCGGCGCGTATCAGCGTGCCGCGATAATCGCGCAGGTCAGCCTTGTCCAGTTCACGCTTGGGCGTGTGCCATTGTTCGTCGCGGTACAGCGCCGGCACCCGCAACGCCAGCCAGCGCACCGGGCGTAAAGACGTGAGGATGGAAGCCAGATAACCGCCATAACTGGTGCCGACCACGGCAATCGCTGACGTGTCGAGTGCCGGGTGTGAGAGCAGGCGATCGTAAGCCGCCAGCAGATCACGCAGATTATCTTCGCGGCTGACCCGAGTTAGCGGTATCCCGGTGCCGCCCGTGTGGCCGCGCAAGTCGAAGGTCAGACACACACAGCCGAGACCGGCGATGCCTTTGGCTCGCTCCAGATCCCGCTCCTGGCTACCGCCCCAACCGTGAACAAACAACACCCCCGGCACTTTCGATTTGGGACTGAGAAATGTCCCGCTCATCTGTTCATCATCAATGTCGATTTGAATGCTTTCGCTTCTAGCCGTCATAGGATTTGACCGTTACGTATTTAAGGAGAAATTCGCTGTTCTCGGCCGGGCCGCGATACACCTCGATGGCATCCGCCGGCAGCGGCTGATCGATATAGGTTTCCACCGAAGACACGCGAATCGCGCGCATCGTCGGGTCGTTGACGAAGCTTTGCAGCGCCGCCACTTCCGCGCTGCTGGCGCCGCCCATGCGCCAGGATTGTTCGAGTACGCCGCTGCGGGTTTTGCCGTTGCTGTCCAGCCCTTGGGCAATGTCGTAGTTGCGGCGCGAGGCATAAAAGCGTGGATAGGCTTCATTGGCAGCGTTATCGAAAACCTGCGCCTGCTCGATAGCCAAACGCACATCGTCTGGCAGATCCAGCGCCAGCAGATCTTCATAACCGCCCTGCACCACCAACAGATTCGACCCGCCGTAGACGTCTTCGCCGTGAGCATCCTCGGTCAAGTATTGATCACCGCAGTAGCTCAGCACTTTATCGCCGATGAATGACTGGCCGACGCTGTGGGTGATGACTTCGCTTAAATCCTGCTCCAGCACCACGCCTTCGCGGAACAGCTTTTCAGCTTCGGGGCGGGCAAGGATTTCGTCGAAGGCGTCGAGGCTCTTGATCACTTCCTGACCACGACCGGCGCAGGCGTGAATCGGCTTCAAGCGGATCGGCCCCCTGTACAGCAAATGCTCGGCGGCGGGCCGCGCATCGTCGAGGGCAAACACGCTCAAACCGTCAAGCACAACGTTGCGCACGCGCTCGGAAAACAGCGGCGACCAGCCCTGTGGCGCGTGGGCCTGTTGGCTACGCAAGCCGTGGCTGATGGCTTTGGTGCAGATGAAATCATGCTCGACATAGCCACCCCACAAATCATCCGGGCCTTTGATGCCCAATTCGTGAGCATGAGCGGCGCCGACAATGGTTTGCGTCGGTAACAGATAGAGGTCACGGTCGCGATGTTTCTCGGGGTTATAGCTGCCACCGAACTTGAACCCGAGAATCTGCGCCAGCCAGCGGGCCAGGGCTTTGTTGGTTTGCACTTCGTGCTGCGGCGCGTCGTTGCGCACGGAGTGAGCGACGACGGTTTTCTTGCGGGGTGTCGGGGTCATGCGTTCCCCCTTTCAGCAGCGCGGTGAATGTAGAAGGGAAAGGTGCAGAGATCAGGCCAACGGCAGGATCGGGAAAATGTTCGGTTAATCAGTCGTTTGCCGAAATCGTGCTGGCATCAAGCCTGTTTCAATCTGCACGACCGGGCGCAAAACCCCGGCAATTTGCACGATCCCCGGCATCACGCCGCTCCCACAGGGATATGCATTGCCGGGACTACCGGGTTAAACCAAACCGCCCCCGATAATCACTCGGCGCCAACCCGGTAATCTTCTTGAAGATCGCCCGGAACGCCCCCGGGTCCTGATAGCCCACCGTCCACGCAATGTGATCAATCGTGCCATTGGTGAACTCGAGCATTTCCCGCGCCTTACCCACTCGCAGATGCTGACAATATTCGGTCGGTTTCAACCCGGTCGCCGCGCGGAATCGGCGCAGGAATGTCCGCTCCTCCAGCCCCGCGCGCTCAGCCATCGCAGCCAATGAAACGTCCGTAGCGCCAGTGCCTTGCAACCAATGTTGAACCTTGAGAATGGCTGCATCGCCGTGACTGAGGATCGGTGCAAAATTACTCCCGCAGGCACTGGCGCTGTCGCTGTGTTCAACCACCAGAAACCGCGCAGTGCCAGTGGCGATGCTCGGCCCGAGCAGACGATCGACCAGGCGCAACCCCAACTCAGACCAGGCCATCAGTCCGGCGGTGGTGATCAGGTCGCCGTCATCGACAATCGGTGTGTCGGCCTTGAGCTTGATCTTCGGATAACGTTCGGCGAAGTCCTTGGCCGACGTCCAGTGCGTGGTGGCGCTGCGGCCGTCGAGCAGACCGCTTTCGGCCAGCAGCCACGAACCGACACAGACACCGCCCAACGTCGCGCCGCCTGCATGCTGTTCGCGCAGCCATTGCGCCAGGCTGGCTGGCATTTGCGCCGAGGAAAACCCGGCGATGGACGGCGGAATCAGCACCGCCAGCAAACCACTGTCGACACCCGGACAACTCTCGAAAACCCGCGCCGGTGCCTGATCGCCGTCGACGTGCCAATGACTGACCCGCAGCAACGGCAACTGCGCAGACTGATGCTCCGCAGCAATCCGGTTGGCTACCGCGAACAGGTCGGTCAGGCCATGCACCGCCGCCATTTGCGCACCGGGATAAATCAGCACGCCCAGTTCGGCGATGGCAGCCCTTTCTGCGCCCATTGTCAGTTTTCCCCTGTCTATTGTCGGTGCGGCCAATCCTCGAATCGCTGGTAAGCGCCAATACTGAAGCCACTTCCAGCCAATCCATCGAGGACACACCCATGGCCAAGCAAGCGCTCATCGTAGTCGATATCCAGAACGACTACTTCCCCCAAGGCAAGTGGCCGCTGGCAGGTGCCGACGCCGCCGCCGACAACGCCGCACGACTGATCGCAGCCTTCCGCGAAGCCGGCGATTCGGTGGTGCATATCCGCCACGAATTCACCTCACCCGACGCACCGTTTTTCACTCCAGGTTCCGACGGCGCCAAGCTGCATCCGAAAGTGCTCAACCGCGCCGACGAACCCGTGGTGCTCAAGCATTTCGTCAACTCGTTCCGCGAAACCGAGTTGCAATCAATCCTCGACGAACAAGGCATCAAGGAGCTGGTGGTGGTCGGCAGCATGAGCCACATGTGCGTCGACGGCATCACCCGTGCAGGCGCGGATCTGGGTTATGCAGTGACGGTGATTCATGATGCCTGCGCCAGCCGCGATCTGGAGTTCAACGGCCTCACAGTGCCGGCGGCGCACGTCCATGCAGCTTTCATGTCGGCACTGGGTTTTGCCTACGCCAGCGTGATCTCAACCGACGAGTTCCTTCAACGCTGAGCCACCGCGAAACACTTTGCAAAAACCTGCGCCCGCCCCGTTGCGGGCGTTTTTGCATGCGCCGAAAAAATCTCACGCGTGAGCCATTGATGGCACTTTGAATTGGTTGTAGTGTGGCCCACGCGTGAGATGTTCATAACGGAGTCACTGCCATGAAAAGCCACTCCCCTGCTTCAGCGTCAGCAAGTCCAAAGGGAGAGCGCTCGAAACCGTCCGCGAAAAAACCGTCGAGCTTTTATATGAAGCAGATGCGCGCGGGCCTGGCCGCTGCCGGTTATGTGAAACACGAAACTTGGGTGCTTCCGGAAAACCGAAGCTTGCTCAAGCAAATGGAGCAACAGCTACGCCAACCGATTCTGGCTGGCTCATTCATGTCGGAGAATTACATGAGCGCAGGCAACAACTGGAACATCGATAGCCTCTTCAACGCCCTCAAGGCACTGGACGAGGTGGCTTCGCAGGAGATCACACTGTCTCTGATCCAGAGCTCCGAACCCAGCATCAAGCTGGAAATGAACGAATTCGGCGGTCTGCCGATTCACATCGCCCTGGCCGGTCAGCAGATCATCGTCGACACCGTGCTGGTAGACATCGATTCGATCACCGACGTGCGCGCCTTCAACGATGCCGTGCTGCGCAGCCGTGAAATGTTCCCGCTGTCGTCGATCGGTATTGAGTCGATGCCGAACGGGCAGACCGTTTACAACATGTTTGGCGCCCTCAGCGCCGACTCGAGCCTGACCAACGTCGTCACCGAGGTGAAAACCCTGGTCGACAACGTGCAGCGCGCGAGCGAAGCCTTCGAACACTTCTTCAAGTAATCAACAGGGAATATCCAATGACTCAGTCCATCTGGAGCAAGTTGTTCACCGCACTGCGCGGCGGCGCCAATGAAGTCGGCGAAAGCATCGTCGACCAACAGGCCCTGCGTATCCTCGACCAGGAAATCCGCGACGCCGACACCGCCCTGTCGAACGCCCGTCGTGAACTGGTCACCATCATGGCCAAGCACAAACTGGCCGCCGACCGCGTGAGCGAGTACGACGCCAAGATCAAAGACCTGGAAGCCAAAGCTGTTTCGGCCCTGAATGCCGGCCGTGAAGACTTGGCGATGGAAGTGGCCGAAGCGATTTCGACACTGACCAACGACCTGACCGCCGAGAAAAAGCTGAGCGACGAATTCGGCACCTACGCCGACAACATGCGCAAAGACATCAACAAGGCCGAAGCCCGCATCAAGAGCCTGCGCCAGCAAGTGGACATGGCCAAGGCCCGTGACAGCGTGCAGAAGGCCCAGGTCAGCGCGTCCATCGCCAGCGGCGGCGCCAACGGCAAACTGGAAACCGCCGTCGGCACCCTGAATCGTCTGCAAGCCAAACAGCAGCAACGTGCGGCAGAGCTGAGCGCGGCAGACGAACTGGCTGATGCCTCGACCGGCAACGACCTGGACCGCAAACTGCGCGACGCCGGGATCACGCCGAACGAAGGCAGCGCCAATGCGATTCTTGAGCGTCTGAAGCAGAAGTCGACTCAGTAACACCGTTCCCCGTGTAGGAGCTGCCGAAGGCTGCGATCTTTTGATCTGGATTCAAGATCAAAAGATCGCAGCCTTCGGCAGCTCCTACATGGTTTTCAGCACCCACAACATATGCATTTTGCCTGCTCGTTCACCGCGCAGCCCGGTACACTAGCGACGTTTTTTTGCCGACGAACACCTCCACCCGCTTCAAGGAACGTACCCATGGGATGGTTTAAAGATTTGCTGGGCACCAGCAACTGGCAGAACGCTTCGCCAACGCCGACCGTTGCCAGCGGCCCACTCGGGATGGCGCAAGGCAAAGGTGTCAGGTTCGATACGACTCTGGCGCTGCTGCTTGATGGCTCGACCTCGGTGCGTGTGCCCTTCGATCAGGCGATCTGGAGCGCCGGCTGGGTCGACCTCGGCCAGTCCAACAAGCTGCACCGCTATTACATGAACGACGAGGATTTCTGGGTACAGATCCACGTCACCGGCGACGACCAGGTCGAATCGGTCACGCTGTTCAACTATATCGGTTACGTGACGGTCAACAGCGACGCCGAACTTCAGCGCCTCGCTGGCCCGAGCAGTCAGATCGGTTTGCCGACCTACACCCACGAAGGTGTCGAATACACCCGCGAATGGGGCACCGAACAGGGCCAGACCGAGCTGGTTCCAATGACCGAACAAGTGGTCAATCCGGACGAGAGCTACACCATCGCACACCATTCGATGCTCTATGCACGCGAAACCGGCCTGACCGATCGCCGCGAACTGCTGCTGTTTTCCGTCGAGCAGGACGAAGAAGGCACCGTCAGCCTGAGCACCTCACTGGGCATCTCGCTGTACACGACTGACCTGAGTACCATTTAAATAAGGAAGTTTTTCATGCTGGAAGTTCTGGCCGTTTCCCTGAACAAAACCGCGTTGACCGGTTTCGTCGTCTACCTGATCGGCGCCGTGCTGCTGTTCATGCTGTTTCAGTTCGTCTACACCCGCGTCACCCCGCACAAAGAGTTCGAGCTGATTCGTTCCGGCAACACGGCCGCTGCCGTTGCGCTGGCCGGTGCAATCATCGGTTTCGCCATTCCCGCCAGTAACGTGATTGCCTTTTCGGTCAACGTTGTCGACTTCGTGGTTTGGGCGGTGATCGCCGCAGTGGTGCAACTGCTGGCGTTCCTTGGCACGACCCTGGTGCTTAAAGGTACTTCGCAGCGCATCGCCAACGGTGAAATCGCTGCTGGCATCTACGTCGCCGCCGTAGCGATTAGCGTCGGCATGCTCAACGCTGCGTGCATGACGCCGTCCAACTGACCGGCAGGAAGCCTTAGATGAAACGAAGTAAATACGTTCAGTTGTCCCTCGCAGCGTCGGTGGCCATGGCCATTTCCGGTGAAGCGGCGGCAGTGGATCAGCCGCGCAACTTCCAGAGCGTGGAACAGTGCGTCGATGCCGAAGTCGCCGCTGATGTTTGCTCGAATGCCTACGTGGCGGCCTTGACCGAACACCGGCGCATCGCCCCGGCGTATGACGACAAGGCCAAGTGCGACGCGGATTTCGCCGCTGATTGGTGCCAGAAGAATTCCGACGGCCGCTTCGTGCCGAAACTCGGTGGCTTCAAAGTGCCGCAGCCCGGTGAAGCCGCGCAAAATCTCGATGCCATCGCCGACGCGCAGATGCCAGCGGGTGACACAACATCCAGCAACGCGGCCCAAAGCACTTCGCACTACTCCGGTGGTGGGGGCGGCGGCAATGGCATGTTGACCGGATGGCTGATCGGCAATGCGATGAGCAACAACCAGAACCGCACGGTTTACCGCGACCGTGATACGCGCCAGACCTACAACACCTCCACGCAGTACCGCAAAATCGAATCGGCGCCTCGCAGCCAACCCGACTACGAGAGCAGCAAAAGCAAACCGGTCAACGTCGCCTCGTCGACTTCCCGTGGCGGCTTCGGCAGCCAGTCCAGCGCCCGCAGTGGTTGGGGGGGCTGGGGCAGCAGTTCCGGTCGCTCGAGCAGCTGACGATGAAAAAGATCCTCTGCGCCGAGCGCCCCGACTGGAAACACACGGCCGAGAGCCTCGGCTTCATGTTCCACACCATCGACGACGAGCCGTACTGGGACGAAAGCGCTTACTACCAGTTCACACTCGCGCAGATCGAAAACGATCTCGAGGACCCGACCACCGAACTGCACGAGATGTGCATGGACCTGGTCGACCGCGTGGTGCACAGCGAAGAACTGCTGGATCGCCTGAGCATTCCTGCTGCGTACTACGACATGATCCGCACGTCCTGGCTGGAAGGTCATCCGCATCTGTATGGGCGCATGGACTTTTCCTACAGCGGCAACGGCCCGGCGAAACTGCTGGAGCTCAACTACGACACGCCGACCAGCCTCTACGAAGCGGCGGCGTTCCAGTGGGGCTGGCTGGAGCAATGCATTGAGCGCGGCACGCTGCCGCGCCATGCCGACCAGTTCAACAGCATCGACACCAAGCTGCATCAGGCTTTCGCCGAGTTGCAACTCAAGCGTCCGTTCTACTTCGCCTCGATGAAAGACTCGGTCGAAGACAAGGGCACCACGGACTACCTGAGACTGATAGCGGAAAAAGTCGGCATCGAATCACGCCACATCGACATTGAAGACATTGGTTTGACCGCCGATGGACGCTTCGTCGATCTGCAGGATCGCTGGATCCCTCACCTGTTCAAGCTGCACGCCTGGGAGTTCATCTTCCAGGAACCGTTCGGCGCGGCGATTGCCGAATGCGACACGCAGTTTTTCGAGCCGGCGTGGAAGGCGATCCTGTCGAACAAAGGCGCGTTGCCCTTGCTGTGGGAACTGCACAAGGGCCATCCGAATCTGCTCGCGGCGCATCTCGACCCGAATCCGGCCAGCGCCGTGCCCAAGGGCTGGGTGCGCAAACCGTATTTTTCCCGGGAAGGTGCCAACATCGAACTGCAAACGGCGGAAGGTCTGATCGTCAAAGAAGACGGGCCCTACACCGATGCGCCATTTATCCTGCAGGAGTTTGCGCCATTGCCGAAGTTCGATGCCAGCTACACGCTGATCGGTTCTTGGGTAATCGGCGATCAGGCCGCGGGAATTGGTGTGCGTGAGGACAACAGTTTGATCACCAAGGATTCGAGCCGGTTTCTGCCGCATCTGATCCTCGACTGAAGATCCATCGCCCACAAAAAAGGCCCGTCGTGTTGAACGACGGGCCTTTTTTGTTCAGAGCGGATGCAGCATCACTCTTCTTTAATACAGCTTAGAACGGAATATCGTCATCGAAGCTGTCGAAATCCGGAGCCGGTTGCGGTGCGGCCTGCTGTGGAGCCGGGGCCGAACGCTGCTGTGGAGCCGATTGCTGCGGGCGCGGAGCCTGCTGACGTGGAGCTGGAGCGGACTGCTGGTAGTTGTTGCCGCCGCCTTGTTGGTCGCCCTGTTGTGGACGGCCGCCGAGCAGTTGCATGGTGCCTTGCATGTCGACCACGATCTCGGTGGTGTAACGCTTGATACCGTCTTTTTCCCACTCACGGGTCTGCAGCTTGCCTTCGATGTAGACCTGCGAACCCTTACGCAGGTATTCGCCAGCGATCTCGGCAACCTTGCCGAACATCGACACACGGTGCCATTCGGTCTTCTCGACCTTCTGACCGGTTTGCTTGTCGGTCCACTGTTCGCTGGTTGCCAGACTCAGGTTGGTCACGGCGTTACCGTTAGGCAGGTAGCGAACTTCGGGATCCTGGCCGCAAGTGCCGACCAATATGACTTTGTTAACCCCACGGGCCATAACGTTCTCCTAGGCTTCGCAAGCAGCCCCGGCCGGGTTGTTCACCAGGCGTTCGAGGGTGTCGCGATCCACTAATTCTTTGTCCAGTTTGATGTAAACAGCCGCTTCATCAGCAACTATCACTGCATCTGTTACCCCCACGAGGGCCTTGAGGCGCTCGACCAGACCCGCTTCGCGGATCGCCTCGGGCGACAACGGCAAGCGTAGGCTCGTCACGTAGGGAGGTTCGCGCATGGTAACAGCAAAGGCCAGCCAGATGGCAGCCAGACCGGCACATCCGAGGAACACAACCGACAGACCGCCATGCTGAAACAACCAGCCGCCAAGTATCCCGCCGAGTGCAGAGCCGAGGAACTGACTGGTGGAATACACGCCCATGGCCGTGCCCTTCCCGCCCGCCGGTGAAACCTTGCTGATCAGCGACGGCAATGAAGCCTCCAGCAGATTGAACGCGGTGAAGAACACCACCGTGCCGATCACCAGAGCCCGCAAGCTGTCACCGAACTGCCAGAAGAATAGCTCAGTGAGCATCAGCGTCATGACGGCGCCGAGCAAAATTCGTTTCATTTTGCGTTTCTTCTCGCCGTAGATGATGAACGGGATCATGGCGAAGAAGGAGATCAGCAGCGCGGTCAGGTAGACCCACCAATGCTGCTCCTTGGGCAACCCGGCTTTTTCCACCAGCGCCAAGGGCAAAGCAACGAAGCTCGACATCAGCATCGCATGCAACACAAAGATGCCCAGATCGAGGCGCAGCAGATCCGGATGCTTGAGTGTCGGCATCAAGGCCTGACGCGCCACGCCCGATTCACGATGCTGCAACGGCCCGGTGGATTTCGGCACCATGAACATGATGATCAGGATGCCTACCAGCGCCATCGCGCCTGTGGCGAGGAACAGTCCGGACAAGCCGAAAGCGCTGGTCAACAAAGGCCCGACCACCATGGCCACGGCGAACGAAAGGCCGATGGTCATGCCAATCATGGCCATGGCTTTGGTACGGTGCTGTTCGCGGGTCAGGTCGGAGAGCAACGCCATGACCGCAGCGGAAATCGCCCCGGCGCCCTGCAGGATCCGACCGGCAATCACACCCCAGATCGAATCGGCTTGAGATGCCAAAACGCTGCCGAGGGCAAAGACGATCAGCCCCAGGTAAATCACCGGACGACGGCCAATGCGGTCGGAAATGACCCCGAACGGAATCTGAAAAATCGCCTGAGTCAGGCCGTAAGCGCCGATTGCCAGACCGATCAGGGCCGGAGTCGCTCCCGCCAGATCCATGCCGTAGGTCGCCAGTACCGGCAACACCATGAACATGCCAAGCATACGGAAGGCGAACACCAGGGCCAGACCGCTCGCCGCGCGGGTCTCGCTGCCACTCATGCGTTCGCTGTGGAGATCGTGCATGGAAAAACCTCGTGTGAACCGGCGGCGATTCTACCAGTCCCATCGGAAGACGGGGTATATCGCGACGCTATGACGCGTATAGATGAAACACTCTTCATGCAGGGTAAAAAACGCTTCGCTTGATAGTGTGCATCCATCCAGTATTTGCCCGTATACTCCTACGTTTTCGACGCCCGCCGAGCGAGGCCACTTTGGACAAGATCCTGATACGTGGGGCCCGTACCCACAACCTGAAGAACATCGACCTGACCCTGCCACGGGACAAACTGATCGTCATCACCGGCCTGTCCGGATCCGGCAAGTCGTCCCTGGCTTTCGACACACTGTACGCCGAAGGTCAGCGCCGCTATGTCGAATCCCTGTCGGCCTACGCCCGGCAGTTCCTGTCGATGATGGAAAAACCCGACGTCGACACCATCGAAGGCCTGTCGCCGGCGATCTCCATCGAACAGAAGTCGACCTCGCACAACCCGCGATCCACGGTCGGCACCATCACCGAAATCTACGACTATCTGCGTCTGTTGTATGCACGCGTCGGCACGCCGCGCTGCCCGGATCACGACATTCCACTGGAAGCGCAGACCGTCAGCCAGATGGTCGACCTGGTGCTGGCCCAGCCGGAAGGCAGCAAACTGATGCTGCTGGCACCGGTGATCCGCGAGCGTAAAGGCGAACACCTTTCTGTTTTTGAAGAACTGCGCGCTCAAGGCTTCGTCCGCGCCCGGGTCAACGGCCGCATTTGTGAACTCGACGAGCTGCCGAAACTGGATAAACAGAAGAAGCATTCGATTGATGTGATCGTCGACCGCTTCAAGGTTCGCGCCGATTTGCAGCAACGTCTGGCCGAATCCTTCGAGACCGCGCTGAAACTGGCCGATGGCATCGCCCTCGTGGCGCCGATGGACGACGAGCCGGGCGAAGAAATGATCTTCTCCGCGCGCTTCGCCTGCCCGATCTGCGGCCATGCGATCAGCGAGCTGGAGCCGAAGCTGTTTTCCTTTAACAACCCTGCCGGCGCCTGCCCGACCTGCGACGGTCTGGGAGTGAAGCAGTTCTTCGACATCAAGCGGTTGGTCAATGGCGACCTGACCTTGGCCGAAGGTGCCATTCGCGGCTGGGACAGGCGCAACGTCTATTATTTCCAGATGCTCGGCTCACTGGCCTCGCACTACGGCTTCAGTCTGGAAGTGCCGTTCAACGAACTGCCGGCCGATCAGCAGAAATTCATCCTGCACGGCAGCGGTTCGCAGAACGTCGACTTCAAATACCTCAACGACCGCGGCGACATCGTCAAACGTTCGCACCCGTTCGAAGGCATCGTGCCGAACCTGGAGCGCCGTTACCGCGAAACCGAATCGGCGAGCGTGCGTGAAGAGCTGGCAAAATTCCTCAGCACGCAGTCGTGCCCGGATTGCCGTGGCACCCGCCTGCGTCGCGAAGCGCGGCACGTGTGGGTCGGTGAAAAGACATTACCGGCGGTGACCAACCTGCCGATCGGCGATGCCTGCGTGTACTTCGGTGAACTGAAGATGACCGGTCGCCGTGGCGAGATTGCCGACAAGATCCTCAAGGAAATCCGCGAGCGTCTGCAATTTCTGGTTAACGTCGGTCTCGATTATCTGTCGCTGGATCGCAGTGCCGACACCCTGTCCGGAGGCGAGGCGCAGCGGATTCGCCTGGCGAGTCAGATCGGTGCCGGCCTGGTTGGCGTCCTCTACATCCTCGATGAACCGTCAATTGGTCTGCATCAGCGCGATAACGACCGGCTGCTTGGCACGCTCAAGCATTTGCGTGACATCGGCAACACGGTAATCGTGGTCGAGCACGACGAGGACGCTATCCGTCTGGCCGACTACGTGGTGGATATCGGCCCGGGCGCCGGTGTACATGGCGGGCGGATCGTTGCCGAAGGTACGCCAGCCGAAGTCATGGCACACCCTGATTCTCTGACCGGCAAATACCTGTCGGGGCGGGTCAAGATCGAAGTGCCAGCCAAGCGTACGCCGCGCAACAAGAAGCTGACCCTGTCGCTCAAGGGCGCGCGGGGCAACAACCTGCGCAACGTCGACCTGGAAATCCCGATCGGCTTGCTGACGTGCGTAACCGGCGTGTCCGGCTCGGGCAAGTCGACGCTGATCAACAACACGCTGTTCCCATTGAGTGCCACCGCACTCAACGGCGCCACGACGCTGGAAGCGGCGGCCCATGACAGCATCAAAGGCCTGGAGCATCTCGACAAAGTCGTCGATATCGACCAGAGCCCGATTGGCCGCACGCCGCGCTCCAACCCGGCGACCTACACCGGACTGTTCACTCCGATCCGCGAACTGTTCGCCGGCGTGCCCGAGTCGCGCTCCCGTGGTTACGGCCCGGGGCGTTTCTCCTTCAACGTCAAGGGTGGTCGCTGCGAAGCCTGCCAGGGCGATGGCCTGATCAAGGTTGAAATGCACTTCTTGCCGGATATCTACGTGCCGTGCGACGTGTGCAAGAGCAAGCGCTACAACCGCGAAACCCTTGAGATCAAATATAAGGGCAAGAGCATCCACGAAACCCTCGAGATGACCATCGAGGAAGCCCGGGTGTTCTTCGACGCTGTGCCGGCGCTGGCGCGCAAGCTGCAGACGTTGATGGATGTAGGGCTTTCGTACATCAAGCTGGGGCAGTCGGCGACGACCCTGTCCGGCGGTGAAGCGCAGCGGGTCAAACTGTCTCGTGAACTGTCCAAGCGCGATACCGGCAAGACGCTGTACATCCTCGATGAGCCGACCACCGGCCTGCACTTCGCGGATATCCAGCAACTGCTCGATGTATTGCATCGCCTGCGCGACCACGGAAACACTGTCGTGGTGATCGAACACAACCTCGACGTGATCAAGACGGCCGACTGGCTGGTTGATCTCGGACCGGAAGGCGGTTCCAAAGGTGGGCAGATCATTGCAACCGGCACGCCGGAACAAGTGGCCGAGATGAAGCAATCTCACACCGGCCATTACCTCAAGCCGTTGTTGATCCGCGACCGGGCTTAAACTCCAGGCATGAAAAAGCCCCTGTCACTTCATCAGTGACAGGGGCTTTTTTGTATCAGTGCAATCAGGTGTGAGATTGCAGGTAGTTCTCGAGACCGATCAGCTTGATCAGGCCCAACTGCTTTTCCAGCCAGTAGGTGTGATCTTCTTCAGTGTCGTTGAGCTGGACCCGCAGGATCTCGCGACTGACGTAGTCACCGTGCTGCTCGCACAACTCGATGCCTTTGCACAGCGCGGCGCGAACTTTGTACTCAAGACGCAGATCTGCTTCGAGCATCGAAGGCACGGTAGTGCCGACATCCAGATCATCCGGACGCATGCGCGGCGTACCCTCAAGCATCAGAATCCGGCGCATCAACGCATCAGCGTGACCGGCTTCTTCTTCCATTTCGTGGTTGATTCGCTCGTAGAGCTTGGTAAACCCCCAGTCCTCATACATCCGCGAATGAACAAAATATTGGTCACGCGCGGCCAGTTCGCCGGTCAGCAACGTGTTGAGGTAATCGATAACGTCTGGGTGGCCTTGCATCGCCCTACATCTCCCTGCTTGAAAGTCTGTAGTTTGAACCAAGCTGACTGCAAGGTCACCCACTTCGCGCAATAAAAGCGAAGATATTCTGAGAAAAGCAGCCTAAATAACGCAAAAACCGCCCTTAATGCGGGCGGTTCTGCTTCTCGTTTAGACTTCGTTAAGCTGTACGCTGAGCAGCTTTGCGATTGCTTCTCCATACGCTGGATCGGCCTTGTAGAAGTGCTGCAACTGACGGTCGACGACGTCAGGAGAAACTCCACCCATTGCACCGGCAATGTTGCTGACCAACAATGCTTTCTGGTCATCGCTCATCAAGCGGAACAGCGCACCGGCGTGGCTGTAGTAATCGGTGTCTTCACGGTGATCGTACCGATCAGCTGAGCCGCTCAGGGCCAAGGCAGGCTCAGCGTAGTGCGGAGCTTGTTTTGGCGATTCGATGTAGCTGTTTGGCTCGTAATTCGGCGCCGCTCCACCGTTGCTGCCGAAAGCCATCGAGCCGTCGCGCTGGTAAGTGTTTACCGGGCTGCGCGGGGCATTCACCGGCAATTGCTGGTGATTGGTGCCAATACGGTAGCGGTGCGCATCGGCATAAGCGAACACGCGACCTTGCAGCATGCGGTCTGGCGACAGACCGACGCCTGGCACCATGTTGCTCGGGCCGAATGCAGCTTGTTCAACTTCGGCGAAGTAGTTCAGCGGGTTACGGTTCAGTTCCAGCTCACCGACTTCAATCAGTGGAAACTCTTTCTGCGACCAGGTCTTGGTCACGTCGAAAGGGTTCTCGTAATGCGCCGCAGCCTGGGATTCGGTCATGATCTGAATGCACACGCGCCACTTCGGGAAGTCACCGCGCTCGATCGCTTCGAACAGATCGCGCTGGGCGTAGTCCGGGTCGGTGCCCGCCAAACGCGCGGCATCTGCCGGTGCAAGGTTCTTGATCCCTTGTTTAGTCTTGTAGTGCCATTTCACCCAGTGACGCTCGCCCTTGGCGCTGATCAGGCTATAGGTGTGGCTACCGAAGCCATGCATGTGGCGGTAGCCGTCAGGAATGCCGCGGTCAGAGAACAGGATGGTGACCTGGTGCAAGGCTTCCGGGGAGTGCGACCAGAAATCCCACATCATCTGCGCACTTTTCAGGTTGCTTTGCGGCAGGCGCTTTTGCGTGTGGATGAAGTCTGGGAACTTCAGTGGATCGCGAATGAAGAACACAGGCGTGTTGTTACCGACGATGTCCCAGTTACCTTCCTCGGTGTAGAACTTCAACGCGAAGCCACGCGGATCGCGCTCGGTATCAGCCGAACCACGCTCGCCACCCACGGTGGAGAAGCGCAGGAAGGTTGGGGTCTGCTTGCCGATAGATTCGAACAGCTTGGCGCTGGTGTACTCAGTGATGTCGCGAGTGACCGTGAATGTACCGTAGGCGCCCGAACCTTTGGCGTGTACGCGACGCTCAGGAATGTTTTCACGGTTGAAATGGGCAAGCTTCTCGATCAGGTGAAAATCGTCGAGCAGCAGCGGACCACGCGGGCCGGCAGAGCGAGAATTCTGGTTATCAGCGACAGGTGCGCCACTGGCGGTCGTAAGCGTTTTGATTTGGCTCATACGGACTTCTTCCTCTGTCAGTCTTGGAACTGCCGGCTAATCGGCTTGGTGTGAATTATTGATCATCAATGTGACACCTACAAATTCATTAACTTGCAGACATCGATAGATAATTACTAATTATGTTTACCAGCACATAGTGCCAACAGAACTGTGTCGGAAGCTTGTACGAACAGCGCATTTTCTTGCGGGCACAAAAAACCGGGCACTAGGCCCGGTTCTTCGTTTCAGACTGACGTCTTACTCGGCGGATACAGCTTCGCCGGCAGTAGCACGATCAACCAACTCGACGTACGCCATAGGCGCGTTGTCGCCAGCGCGGAAACCGCACTTGAGGATGCGCAGGTAGCCACCCTCACGGGTAGCGTAACGCTTGCCCAGGTCGTTGAAGAGCTTACCAACGATAGCTTTCGAACGAGTACGGTCGAAAGCCAGACGGCGGTTAGCCAGGCTGTCTGTCTTGGCCAGAGTGATCAGCGGCTCAGCAACGCGACGCAGTTCTTTGGCTTTTGGCAGAGTAGTTTTGATCAGCTCGTGCTCGAACAGCGACACCGCCATGTTTTGGAACATGGCCTTGCGGTGCGAGCTGGTGCGGCTCAGGTGACGACCACTTTTACGATGACGCATGGTTCATTCCTTACCAAACACTACGTTCGGTGATTACGACGATCAGGCAGTCGCCTTGTCGTCCTTCTTAAGACTTGCAGGCGGCCAGTTGTCGAGGCGCATGCCGAGGGACAGACCGCGGGAGGCCAGAACGTCCTTGATTTCAGTCAAGGATTTCTTGCCCAGGTTCGGAGTCTTCAACAGCTCTACTTCGGTACGCTGAATCAGGTCGCCGATGTAGTAGATGTTTTCCGCCTTAAGGCAGTTAGCCGAACGTACAGTCAGTTCCAGATCGTCAACCGGGCGAAGCAGGATCGGATCGATCTCGTCTTCCTGCTCGACAACCACTGGCTCACTGTCACCCTTGAGGTCGACGAACGCAGCCAACTGCTGTTGCAGAATGGTTGCAGCGCGGCGGATAGCCTCTTCAGGATCCAGAGTACCGTTGGTTTCCAGATCAATAACCAGCTTGTCCAGGTTGGTACGCTGCTCGACACGGGCGTTTTCCACCACGTATGCAATACGGCGAACCGGGCTGAACGAAGAGTCAAGCTGCAAGCGACCGATGCTGCGGCTTTCGTCTTCATCGCTCTGACGCGAGTCGGCTGGTTCATAACCACGACCACGAGCTACGGTGAGCTTCATGTTCAGGGCGCCGTTAGACGCCAGGTTAGCGATTACGTGATCGGGATTAACGATCTCGACATCATGATCCAGCTGAATATCGGCAGCGGTAACCACCCCCGAACCCTTCTTCGACAAGGTCAGCGTAACTTCGTCACGACCGTGCAGCTTGATGGCCAGACCTTTAAGGTTCAACAGGATTTCAATTACGTCTTCCTGTACACCTTCGATGGCGCTGTACTCGTGGAGCACACCGTCAATCTCGGCCTCGACTACTGCGCAGCCGGGCATTGAGGACAACAGGATGCGTCGCAGCGCGTTGCCCAGGGTGTGGCCAAAACCACGCTCGAGAGGCTCGAGAGTGATCTTGGCGCGGGTTGGACTGACAACCTGCACATCAATATGGCGGGGTGTCAGGAACTCATTTACCGAAATCTGCATGGATGCACCTATTTTCTAGCCCTTACTTGGAGTAGAGCTCGACAATCAGGCTTTCGTTGATGTCGGCGGACAGATCACTGCGAGCAGGAACGTTCTTGAAAACGCCCGACTTCTTCTCAGTGTCTACTTCTACCCATTCTACGCGGCCACGTTGGGCACACAGATCGAGAGCTTGGACAATGCGAAGTTGGTTTTTTGCTTTCTCGCGAACTGCAACCACGTCACCAGCACGAACCTGATACGACGGAACGTTTACGGTCTGACCGTTAACGCTGATCGACTTGTGCGATACCAGCTGGCGGGATTCGGCACGAGTCGAACCAAAGCCCATACGGTATACAACGTTGTCCAGACGGCATTCGAGCAGTTGCAGCAGGTTTTCACCGGTTGCACCTTTCTTGCCAGCAGCTTCTTTGTAGTAGCCGCTGAACTGACGCTCGAGAACGCCGTAGATACGACGGACCTTCTGCTTTTCACGCAGTTGGGTGCCGTAGTCGGACTGGCGACCGCGGCGTTGGCCGTGGATACCAGGTGCTGCTTCAATGTTGCACTTCGATTCGATCGCGCGCACGCCGCTCTTCAGAAAGAGATCGGTGCCTTCGCGACGAGCGAGTTTGCATTTTGGACCAATGTAACGAGCCATTCTTTACAATCTCCTGGATTACACGCGGCGCTTCTTCGGCGGACGGCACCCGTTGTGCGGGATTGGCGTCACGTCGGTGATGCTGGCGATCTTGTAGCCACAGCCGTTCAAAGCGCGGACTGCGGATTCACGACCTGGACCTGGACCTTTGACATTAACGTCGAGGTTTTTCAGGCCATATTCCAGCGCAGCTTGACCAGCACGTTCAGCAGCTACTTGAGCAGCAAACGGGGTGGACTTGCGGGAACCGCGGAAACCCGAACCACCGGAGGTAGCCCAGGAAAGAGCGTTACCTTGACGGTCGGTAATGGTCACGATGGTGTTGTTAAAAGATGCATGGATGTGGGCGATGCCATCAACCACTGTCTTTTTAACTTTTTTACGAGGACGAGCAGCAGGTTTTGCCATGATTAAATTCCTGTCGATTCGCTGGGGCGATTACTTGCGGATCGGCTTACGCGGACCTTTACGGGTACGCGCGTTGGTCTTGGTACGCTGACCGCGCACTGGAAGACCGCGACGATGACGCAGACCGCGATAGCAACCGAGGTCCATCAAGCGCTTGATTTTCATGTTGATTTCGCGACGCAGGTCACCTTCAGTGGTGAACTTCGCCACTTCGCCACGCAGCTGTTCAATTTGCTCGTCGCTCAGATCTTTGATCTTTGCTGCTGGGTTTACCCCAGTCACTGCACAGATCTTCTGCGCAGTAGTGCGACCAACACCATAGATGTAGGTCAGCGAGATAACAGTATGCTTGTTATCTGGAATGTTAACGCCTGCAATACGGGCCATTCAGTGGGACTCCAATTGACAGCTACCTACGCCCCGGAAGCCAAGAAATAGGGCGCGAGATAATATCGCTGTAATAACAAATAATCAACCCGGTAGCGCACTAGCTACCGGGCTTGAAGCACAATCACACTCAGCCTTGGCGCTGTTTGTGACGCGGTTCCGCGCTGCAAATTACTCGAACAACACCTTCGCGGCGAATAATCTTGCAGTTACGGCACAGCTTTTTCACCGATGCACGAACTTTCATCACCAACTCCTCGAACCTTATGGGTACTCAGCGCAACATGCCGCTGCCGTAACCCTTCAGGTTGGCTTTCTTCATCAGGGATTCGTACTGGTGCGAAACGAGGTGCGATTGTACTTGGGACATGAAGTCCATCACAACCACGACCACGATCAGCAACGAGGTCCCGCCAAGGTAGAACGGAACGTTTGCCGCAACCACCAGGAACTGGGGCAACAGACATACGGCCGTCATATATAGAGCACCGAACAGGGTCAAACGGGTCAGAACGCCATCAATGTAGCGCGCCGACTGCTCGCCTGGACGGATGCCCGGAATAAAGGCACCGGACTTCTTCAGGTTTTCCGCTACGTCTTTCGGATTGAACATCAACGCCGTATAGAAGAAGCAGAAGAAAATAATCCCTGCACTAAACAGCAGAATATTCAACGGCTGACCAGGAGCGATCGACTGCGAGATGTCCTGCAACCAGCCCATACCTTCAGACTGACCGAACCAGGTACCCAACGAAGCCGGGAACAGCAAAATGCTGCTCGCGAAAATAGCCGGAATAACACCGGCCATGTTCACCTTCAGCGGCAAGTGGCTAGTCTGCGCAGCAAAGACCTTGCGGCCCTGCTGACGCTTGGCGTAGTGAACAGCAATACGACGCTGACCACGCTCAATGAACACCACAAAACCGATAATCGCTACTGCCAGCAAACCGATCGCAACCAGGGCAAAAATGTTGATATCACCCTGACGCGCAGACTCGAAAGACTGCCCGATCGCTCTCGGAAGACCGGCGACGATACCTGCGAAAATCAACATCGAGATACCGTTGCCAACACCACGCTCAGTAATCTGCTCACCCAGCCACATCATAAACATCGCACCAGCCACAAAAGTGGATACCGCGACGAAATGGAAGCCAAAGTCACCAGTGAACGATACGCCCTGCCCCGCCAGACCAATGGACATGCCAATTGCCTGAACGAGAGCGAGAACGACAGTGCCGTAGCGGGTGTACTGAGCAATCTTGCGACGCCCAGCTTCACCTTCCTTCTTCAACTGTTCCAGCTGCGGGCTGACGGCTGTCATCAGTTGCATGATGATCGATGCCGAAATGTACGGCATGATCCCCAGTGCAAAGATGCTCATCCGTTCCAGCGCGCCGCCGGAGAACATGTTGAACAAGCTAAGAATGGTCCCCTCATTCTGTCGAAACAGTTCTGCGAGTCGGTCCGGGTTGATACCTGGAACCGGGATGTGTGCGCCTATTCGGTAGACGATAATCGCCAGGAACAGAAAACGCAGACGAGCCCAGAGTTCAGACATACCGCCTTTGCCGAGCGCAGAGAGAGCACCTTGCTTAGCCATTTATTCCTCGAACTTGCCGCCAGCTGCTTCGATAGCCGCACGCGCACCTTTGGTGGCGCCGATTCCCTTGCCGATAGTGACAGCGCGAGTCACTTCACCGGACAGCATGATTTTCACACGCTGTACGTTGACGTTGATCACGTTGGCATCTTTCAGGGACTGCACGGTGACGATGTCGCCTTCCACTTTAGCCAGCTCGGACAAACGCACTTCTGCGCGGTCCATGGCTTTCAGGGAAACGAAACCGAACTTCGGCAGGCGACGATGCAGCGGCTGTTGACCGCCTTCAAAGCCTGGAGCGATGGTGCCACCGGAGCGGGAGGTCTGACCTTTGTGGCCACGGCCACCAGTCTTACCCAAACCGCTACCGATACCACGGCCCGGACGATGCTTTTCGCGACGGGAACCCGGCGCTGGACTCAGATCATTGAGTTTCATCGATTAACCCTCGACACGCAGCATGTAGTAAGCCTTGTTGATCATCCCGCGATTCTCGGGAGTATCCTGGACTTCTACAGTGTGACCGATGCGACGCAGACCCAGACCCTTAACGCACAATTTGTGGTTAGGGATGCGGCCGGTCATGCTTTTGATCAGCGTTACTTTAACGGTAGCCATGATCAGAAGATCTCCTTGACAGTCAGACCACGCTTTGCAGCGATGGACTCAGGAGATTGCATGGCTTTCAGACCCTTGAAAGTGGCGTGAACCACGTTTACCGGGTTAGTCGAGCCGTAGCACTTGGCCAGAACGTTCTGAACGCCAGCAACTTCGAGGACAGCACGCATAGCGCCGCCAGCGATGATACCGGTACCTTCAGAAGCAGGCTGCATGTACACCTTCGAAGCGCCGTGAGCAGACTTCATTGCGTACTGCAGAGTTGTGCCATTCAGGTCAACTTGAATCATGTTGCGGCGAGCAGCTTCCATTGCCTTCTGGATCGCAGCAGGCACTTCACGCGACTTGCCACGGCCGAAGCCAACACGCCCTTTACCATCACCAACCACGGTCAACGCGGTGAAAGTGAAGATACGGCCGCCTTTAACGGTTTTGGCTACGCGGTTAACTTGAACCAGCTTCTCAATGTAGCCTTCGTCGCGCTTTTGGTCGTTATTTGACATAACTTAGAACTCCAGCCCAGCTTCACGAGCAGCATCAGCCAGCGCTTTAACGCGGCCGTGGTACTTGAAGCCAGAGCGGTCGAAAGCCACTTGCGAGACGCCAGCGGCCTTAGCACGCGTAGCGACCAGCTGGCCAACCTTTGTGGCCGCGTCGATGTTGCCAGTGGCACCATCACGCAGTTCTTTATCCAAAGTCGAGGCGCTTGCCAGGACTTTGTTGCCGTCGGCCGAGATGACCTGGGCGTAGATGTGCTGCGAAGAGCGGAACACGCAGAGACGCACGACTTCGAGTTCGTGCATTTTCAGGCGTGCTTTGCGAGCGCGACGCAGTCGAGTAACTTTTTTGTCGGTCATTTGCTATGCCCTACTTCTTCTTGGCTTCTTTACGACGGACGACTTCGTCCGCGTAGCGCACACCTTTGCCTTTGTACGGCTCTGGTGGACGGAAGTCGCGGATCTCGGCGGCCACTTGACCTACCAGCTGCTTGTCGATGCCCTTGATCAGGATATCGGTCTGGCTAGGAGTCTCAGCGGTGATGCCTTCCGGCAGTTCGTAATCCACTGGGTGCGAGAAGCCAAGAGCCAGGTTCAAAACCTGACCTTTTGCTTGCGCTTTGTAACCAACACCGACCAGCTGGAGCTTGCGCTCGAAGCCTTGGCTTACGCCTTGGACCATGTTGTTTACCAACGCACGCGTGGTACCGGCCATTGCGCGAGTCTGTTGATCGCCATTGCGAGCAGCAAAACGCAGCTCACCAGCTTCTTCAACGATCTCAACGGACGAATGGATGTTCAGTTCAAGAGTGCCCTTGGCACCCTTCACCGAAAGCTGTTGGCCTGCGAATTTTACTTCGACACCGGCTGGCAGCTTAACGGGGTTCTTAGCGACGCGAGACATGCTTATCCCCCCTTAGAACACAGTGCAAAGAACTTCGCCGCCGACACCGGCAGCGCGCGCAGCACGATCCGTCATCACACCTTTGTTGGTGGAGACGATAGACACGCCAAGACCGCCACGAACTTTCGGCAGATCTTCAACGGACTTGTACTGACGCAGGCCTGGACGACTAACGCGCTTCACTTCTTCGATAACCGGACGGCCTTCGAAGTACTTCAGCGAGATGGACAACGACGGCTTAGCGTCGGTGGTGATCTGAAAATCCGCGATGTAACCTTCGTCCTTCAGGACTTTTGCTACAGCCACCTTCAGCGTGGAAGACGGCATGCTTACGACAGACTTTTCAGCCATCTGGGCATTACGGATTCGAGTTAGCATGTCCGCTAACGGGTCCTGCATACTCATGGGCTAGACGCTCCTAAAACAGAAAAATTAGCCTTGCGGCTACTACTTGTCGCCGAGAACTTCCGGGCATGAACAACACGGGCTCAGGCGAGCCGGTCATTCTAGACACACCCCAGAAATGAATCAAGCCCCAAAAGGGGCTTGATTCACATTCAAGGCCACCGATGGTCAGGTTCTTGCAAACCCGACCATCAAGGCTTTGACAACGATTACCAGCTGGCTTTAACCAGACCTGGAACGTCACCACGCATTGCAGCTTCACGCAGCTTGTTACGGCCAAGGCCGAACTTGCGGTAAACGCCGTGCGGACGACCAGTCAGGCGGCAACGGTTACGCATGCGCGAAGCGCTTGCGTCACGTGGTTGCTTCTGCAGAGCTACGGTAGCTTCCCAGCGCGCTTCTGGACTTGCGTTCAGATCAACGATGATAGCTTTCAGCGCTGCACGCTTGGTGGCGTACTTGGCAACGGTGAGCTGACGCTTCAGCTCACGGTTTTTCATGCTCTTCTTGGCCATTTTCCTACTCCAATCAGTTGCGGAACGGGAATTTGAAAGCACGCAGCAGAGCGCGGCCTTCATCATCGTTCTTGGCAGTGGTGGTCAGGGTAATGTCCAGACCGCGGAGAGCATCGATCTTGTCGTAGTCGATTTCCGGGAAAATGATCTGCTCTTTCACGCCCATGCTGTAGTTACCACGACCATCGAAGGACTTGGCATTCAGGCCGCGGAAGTCGCGAACCCGAGGCAGGGAGATCGACAGCAGACGATCCAGGAACTCGTACATACGCTCACGGCGCAGAGTCACCTTGACGCCGATCGGCCATCCTTCGCGGACTTTGAAGCCAGCGATGGATTTACGAGCGTAGGTCACAACGACTTTCTGGCCGGTGATCTTTTCCAGGTCAGCAACAGCGTGCTCGATGACTTTTTTGTCGCCGATCGCTTCGCCCAGACCCATGTTCAGGGTGATCTTTGTAACGCGCGGAACTTCCATCACGTTCGAAAGCTTAAGTTCTTCCTTAAGTTTCGGAGCGATTTCCTTCCGGTAAATCTCTTTTAGTCGTGCCATGGTCTTCTACCTAGCAGTGTTCAAGCATCAACCGCTTTTTGGGTCGACTTGAAGACACGAATTTTTTTACCGTCTTCTACTTTGAAACCAACGCGGTCAGCCTTGTTGGTTTCGCCATTGAAGATGGCTACGTTAGAAGCGTGCAGTGGCGCTTCTTTCTCGACGATACCGCCTTGTACGCCCGACATCGGGTTAGGCTTGGTATGACGCTTGACCAGGTTCAGACCACCAACAACCAGACGGTTGTCAGCAAGAACCTTCAGCACCTTACCGCGCTTACCTTTGTCTTTGCCGGCGATCACGATGATCTCGTCGTCACGACGAATCTTTTGCATGTCGGATCTCCTTACAGCACTTCTGGGGCGAGCGAGACGATCTTCATGAACTTCTCAGTACGAAGTTCACGGGTCACTGGCCCAAAGATACGGGTGCCGATCGGCTCTTGCTTGTTGTTCAGAAGAACAGCAGCGTTGCCATCAAAGCGGATAATGGAGCCATCAGCACGACGTACGCCGTGACGAGTGCGGACTACAACAGCAGTCATCACTTGGCCTTTTTTCACTTTACCGCGAGGAATTGCTTCCTTCACGGTAACTTTGATGATGTCACCGATACCAGCGTAACGACGATGGGAGCCACCCAGCACCTTGATGCACATAACACGGCGAGCGCCGCTGTTATCGGCCACATCGAGCATGGATTGAGTCTGAATCATATAATTTCTCCGACCCCTAGTCCTTAGACTTCCACAGCGCGTTCGAGAACATCAACCAGCGCCCAAGACTTGGTCTTGGCCATCGGACGAGTTTCACGAATAGTGACTTTGTCGCCGATGTGGCACTGATTGGTTTCGTCGTGCGCGTGCAGCTTAGTCGAACGCTTAACGTATTTACCGTAGATCGGGTGCTTAACGCGACGCTCGATCAGAACGGTGATGGTTTTGTCCATCTTGTCGCTGACAACACGGCCAGTCAGCGTACGGACAGTTTTTTCGGCTTCAGCCATGATCACTTACCTGCCTGCTGGTTAAGCACAGTCTTCACGCGAGCGATGTCACGCTTAACTTGCGAGAGCAGATGAGACTGCCCCAACTGGCCAGTTGCTTTCTGCATACGCAGATTGAACTGGTCGCGCAGCAAGCCGAGCAGTTGCTCGTTCAGCTGCTGTGCGGATTTTTCACGAAGTTCATTCGCTTTCATCACATCACCGTCCGTTTAACAAAGGCGGTGGCGAGCGGCAGCTTTGCAGCAGCCAGGGCAAAAGCCTCACGCGCCAGCTCTTCAGTTACACCCTCGATTTCATACAGGACTTTGCCTGGCTGAATCTGGGCAACCCAGTATTCCACGTTACCCTTACCTTTACCCATACGAACTTCGAGGGGCTTTTTGGAGATCGGCTTGTCCGGGAATACACGGATCCAGATCTTGCCGCCACGTTTAACGTGACGGGTCAGAGCACGACGCGCTGACTCGATCTGACGAGCGGTGAGACGACCACGAGCTACAGACTTCAGCGCGAACTCGCCGAAGCTGACTTTGCTACCGCGCTGAGCCAGACCACGGTTGTGGCCTGTCATCTGCTTGCGGAACTTCGTACGCTTAGGTTGCAACATTTGGCGTACCCCTTACTTAGCAGCTTTTTTACGAGGCGCTGGTGCTTGTGGTTTCAGTTCTTCTTGGCGACCACCAATTACTTCGCCTTTGAAGATCCAAACCTTTACACCGATCACACCGTAAGTGGTGTGAGCTTCGTAGTTGGCATAGTCGATGTCGGCACGCAGGGTGTGCAATGGCACACGACCTTCGCGATACCATTCAGTACGTGCGATTTCAGCACCGCCGAGACGACCGCTCACTTGGATTTTGATGCCTTTGGCACCAATGCGCATGGCGTTCTGTACAGCGCGCTTCATAGCGCGACGGAACATTACGCGACGCTCCAGCTGCTGAGCTACGCTCTGCGCAACCAGCATACCGTCGAGCTCCGGCTTGCGGATCTCTTCGATATTGATGTGCACAGGCACACCCATTTGCTTGGTCAGGTCCTGACGCAGTTTCTCAACATCTTCACCTTTCTTCCCGATAACGATACCTGGACGAGCGGTGTGAATGGTGATACGTGCAGTTTGCGCCGGACGATGGATATCGATACGGCTTACGGACGCGCTTTTTAGTTTGTCTTGGAGATACTCGCGCACCTTCAGATCAGCGAACAAATAGTCCGCATAAGTCCGACCGTCTGCGTACCAGACGGAGGTGTGCTCCTTGACGATTCCCAGGCGAATGCCAATGGGATGTACTTTCTGACCCATCTCTTCGACTCCGTTACTTGTCAGCAACCTTGACAGTGATATGGCAAGACCGCTTGACGATGCGATCAGCACGGCCTTTGGCACGTGGCATGATGCGCTTCAGCGAACGCCCTTCGTTGACGAAAACGGTGCTGACCTTCAGGTCATCAACGTCTGCGCCTTCGTTATGCTCGGCGTTGGCTACGGCCGACTCCAGCACTTTCTTCATGATCTCGGCGGCTTTCTTACTGCTGAAAGCCAACAAGTTGAGCGCTTCGCCCACCTTCTTCCCGCGAATCTGGTCGGCGACCAAGCGGGCTTTCTGGGCGGAGATTCGAGCGCCCGACAACTTAGCGGCTACTTCCATTTCCTAACCCCTTAACGCTTGGCTTTCTTGTCTGCCACGTGCCCACGATAAGTGCGGGTACCGGCAAACTCGCCCAGTTTGTGGCCGACCATGTCTTCGTTAACGAGAACTGGGACGTGTTGACGACCGTTGTGTACTGCGATGGTCAGACCGACCATTTGTGGCAGGATCATGGAACGACGCGACCAAGTCTTAATTGGTTTGCGATCGTTCTTTTCCGCCGCCACTTCGATCTTCTTCAGTAGGTGAAGATCAATAAAAGGACCTTTTTTCAGAGAACGTGGCACTGTCGTATCCCTCTATTTACTTGCGACGACGGACGATCATTTTGTCGGTACGCTTATTACCACGAGTCTTCGCGCCCTTAGTCGGGAAGCCCCATGGCGATACCGGATGACGACCACCAGAGGTACGACCTTCACCACCACCATGTGGGTGGTCAACCGGGTTCATGGCAACACCACGAACGGTTGGGCGAACGCCACGCCAGCGTTTGGCACCAGCTTTACCCAGCGAACGCAGGCTGTGCTCGGAGTTCGAGACTTCGCCCAGCGTCGCACGGCATTCAGCCAGGACTTTACGCATTTCACCGGAGCGAAGACGCAGGGTAACGTACACACCTTCACGAGCGATCAGCTGAGCCGAAGCACCAGCGGAACGAGCGATCTGTGCGCCTTTACCTGGCTTCAATTCGATGCCGTGTACGGTGCTACCAACTGGAATGCTGCGCAGTTGCAGCTGGTTGCCTGGCTTGATCGGAGCCAAAGCACCCGAAATCAGCTGGTCGCCAGCGCTCACGCCTTTAGGGGCGATGATGTAACGGCGTTCGCCGTCTGCGTACAACATAAGAGCAATGTGAGCAGTACGGTTTGGATCGTATTCGATACGCTCGACAGTGGCTGGAATGCCATCTTTGTCGTTGCGACGGAAGTCGACCATACGATAATGCTGCTTATGACCACCACCGATGTGACGCGTGGTAATACGGCCATTGTTGTTACGACCACCAGTCTTCGATTTTTTCTCGAGCAGCGGTGCGTGAGGAGCGCCTTTATGCAGCTCCTGGTTGACCACCTTGACCACAAAACGGCGGCCAGGGGAAGTCGGTTTGCATTTAACGATTGCCATGATGCACCCCTTCCTTACTCAGCACTGCTGCTGAAATCGAGATCTTGGCCTGGCTGAAGGGAGATAACTGCCTTCTTCCAGTCATTGCGCTTGCCCAGACCGCGAGCCGTGCGCTTGCTCTTACCCAGAACGTTCAGGGTAGTAACACGCTCAACTTTCACGCTGAACAGGCTTTCGACGGCCTTCTTGATTTCCAGCTTGGTTGCGTCAGTTGCAACCTTGAAAACGAACTGGCCTTTCTTGTCAGCCAGAACCGTAGCCTTCTCGGAAACGTGCGGGCCAAGCAGAACTTTAAATACGCGTTCCTGGTTCATCCCAGCAGCTCCTCGAATTTCTTCACGGCCGACACGGTGATCAACACCTTGTCGTATGCGATCAGACTAACTGGATCGGAACCTTGAACGTCACGTACATCGACGTGCGGCAGGTTACGAGCAGCCAGGTACAGGTTCTGATCAACAGCGTCCGACACGATGAGAACATCGGTCAGGCTCATGTTGTTCAGCTTGCCCAGCAGATCTTTGGTTTTTGGAGTTTCAACAGCGAAATCCTGAACCACGATCAGACGATCAGTACGCACCAGCTCAGCAAGGATGGAACGCATTGCTGCGCGATACATCTTCTTGTTCAGCTTCTGGGAGTGATCCTGTGGACGAGCTGCGAAAGTGGTACCGCCGCCACGCCAGATAGGGCTACGGATAGTACCGGCACGAGCACGGCCAGTACCTTTCTGACGCCATGGGCGCTTACCGCCACCACGAACGTCGGAACGGGTCTTTTGCTGCTTGCTACCCTGACGGCCGCCGGCCATATAGGCCACGACTGCTTGGTGAACCAGCGTCTCGTTGAACTCGCCGCCAAATGTCAGTTCGGAAACTTCGATCGCTTGAGCGTCATTTACATTTAATTGCATGTCAGCTTCCCCTTAACCGCGAGCCTTGGCTGCTGGACGTACAACCAGGTTGCCGCCAGTAGCGCCAGGAACAGCACCCTTGACCAACAACAGATTGCGTTCAGCGTCCACGCGCACTACTTCCAGGGACTGCACGGTCACGCGCTCAGCGCCCATATGACCGGACATTTTTTTGCCCTTGAATACACGACCAGGAGTCTGGCACTGGCCGATAGAGCCTGGGACGCGGTGGGATACGGAGTTACCGTGGGTGTTATCTTGCCCGCGGAAATTCCAACGCTTGATCGTACCCTGGAAGCCTTTACCTTTGGACTGACCGGTTACATCAACCAGTTGACCAGCAGCGAAGATTTCAGCGTTGATCAGATCGCCAGCCTGGTAGTCGCCTTCTTCAAGACGGAACTCCATGACAGTGCGACCAGCGGCAACGTTCGCCTTAGCGAAGTGGCCAGCTTGAGCAGCTGTAACACGCGAAGCACGACGCTCGCCTACAGTGACTTGCACTGCACGATAGCCATCGGTCTCTTCAGTTTTGAACTGGGTGACGCGATTCGGTTCGATCTCAATGACCGTGACCGGAATGGAGACACCTTCTTCGGTGAAAATACGGGTCATACCGCATTTACGACCGACTACACCAATAGTCATGTTGTAAACCTCATGAGTGTACGGGGCTTTCACCCGCTATGGCCGCCCATTTCAGAGCGTTACACGACTAAGACCGAGTCTTAGCCGAGGCTGATCTGCACTTCCACACCGGCCGCAAGATCAAGCTTCATAAGAGCATCAACGGTTTTATCCGTTGGCTGGACGATGTCCAGAACGCGCTTATGAGTGCGGATTTCGTACTGGTCACGCGCGTCTTTGTTGACGTGCGGGGAAACCAGAACGGTGAACCGCTCTTTACGGGTAGGCAGTGGAATTGGACCACGCACTTGAGCACCAGTACGTTTCGCGGTTTCCACGATTTCCTGGGTTGATTGGTCGATCAGGCGATGGTCAAAAGCCTTCAACCTGATACGGATTTGCTGATTTTGCATTGGATTTCAGACTCCGGCTGCTATTCCCACCGAGCGCAATACGCCCGTTAAAAGGAGGCGCAATTCTATAGACGCCCCAGATAGGTGTCAACCCAATAAAAAAGCCCCCGCTGAGCGGGGGCTTTTTCAATTCACCAAGCTAACTCTATAAAAGAGATTACTCGATGATTTTGGCTACGACGCCAGCGCCGACGGTACGACCGCCTTCACGGATAGCGAAACGCAGACCATCTTCCATCGCGATGGTTTTGATCAGGGTAACAACCATTTTGATGTTGTCGCCCGGCATTACCATTTCTACGCCTTCCGGCAGTTCGCAGTTACCAGTTACGTCGGTAGTGCGGAAGTAGAACTGTGGACGGTAGCCTTTGAAGAACGGAGTGTGACGACCGCCTTCTTCCTTGCTCAGCACGTACACCTCAGCTTCGAACTTGGTGTGCGGCTTAACCGAACCCGGCTTAACCAGAACCTGACCACGCTCAACGTCGTCACGCTTGGTACCGCGCAGCAGAACGCCGCAGTTCTCGCCAGCACGACCTTCGTCGAGCAACTTACGGAACATTTCAACACCGGTGCAGGTGGTGACGGTAGTGTCACGCAGACCAACGATTTCCAGTGGATCTTGAACCTTAACGATACCGCGCTCGATACGACCGGTTACAACAGTACCGCGACCCGAGATCGAGAACACGTCTTCGATTGGCATCAGGAACGGCTTGTCGATAACACGAACTGGATCCGGAATGTAGCTATCCAGAGTTTCAACCAGTTTACGAACGGACGTAGTGCCCATTTCGTTATCGTCTTTGCCTTCCAGAGCCATACGAGCAGAACCGATGATGATCGGAGTGTCGTCGCCTGGGAAGTCGTAAGTGCTCAGCAGATCGCGCACTTCCATCTCAACCAGTTCCAGCAGCTCAGCGTCGTCTACCAGGTCAGCCTTGTTCAGGTAAACCACGATGTACGGAACGCCAACCTGGCGGGACAGCAGGATGTGCTCACGGGTTTGCGGCATCGGACCATCAGCGGCCGAGCAAACCAGGATTGCGCCGTCCATCTGGGCAGCACCGGTGATCATGTTCTTCACATAGTCAGCGTGACCTGGGCAGTCAACGTGAGCGTAGTGACGGATCAGCGAGTTGTATTCAACGTGCGCGGTGTTGATGGTGATACCACGAGCTTTTTCTTCTGGTGCGCTGTCGATCTTGTCGAAGTCAACGATTGCGGAACCGTAAACTTCGGAGCAAACGCGAGTCAGAGCAGCAGTCAGAGTGGTTTTACCGTGGTCAACGTGACCGATGGTGCCAACGTTGACGTGCGGTAGGGAACGATCAAATTTTTCTTTAGCCACGACAATTAACTCCTAGCCTAAAGGGGCTGAATCAGCCTTGTTTTTTGGTAACAGTCTCGACGATGTGCGACGGGGCTGTATCGTATTTTTTGAATTCCATAGAGTAGCTTGCGCGACCCTGGGACATGGAACGAACGTCGGTCGCATAACCGAACATCTCACCCAGTGGTACTTCGGCACGAATTACCTTGCCGGACACTGTGTCTTCCATACCCTGGATCATGCCGCGACGACGGTTAAGGTCGCCCATCACATCACCCATATAGTCTTCAGGCGTAACAACCTCTACCGCCATGATCGGCTCGAGCAACTCACCACCACCCTTCTGGGCCAGTTGCTTGGTCGCCATGGAAGCAGCCACTTTAAACGCCATCTCGTTGGAGTCGACGTCGTGGTAAGAACCATCGAACACGGTAGCCTTCAGGCCGATCAGCGGATAGCCGGCAACGACGCCGTTCTTCATCTGCTCTTCGATACCCTTCTGGATAGCCGGGATGTATTCCTTAGGAACCACACCACCTACTACTTCGTTCACGAATTGCAGACCTTCCTGACCTTCGTCAGCAGGAGCAAAACGGATCCAGCAGTGACCGAACTGGCCACGACCGCCGGACTGACGAACGAACTTGCCTTCGATTTCGCAGTTCTTCGTGATGCGCTCACGATAGGAAACCTGAGGCTTGCCGATGTTGGCTTCGACGTTGAACTCACGGCGCATCCGGTCAACCAGGATGTCCAGGTGCAGCTCGCCCATGCCGGAGATGATCGTTTGACCAGTCTCTTCATCAGTTTTAACGCGGAAAGACGGGTCTTCCTGAGCAAGTTTGCCCAGAGCGATACCCATTTTTTCCTGGTCATCCTTGGTCTTAGGCTCTACGGCAACCGAAATAACCGGCTCCGGGAAGTCCATACGAACCAGGATGATTGGCTTGTCAGCGTTGCAGAGGGTTTCACCAGTGGTGACGTCCTTCATGCCGATCAGGGCCGCGATGTCGCCAGCGCGTACTTCCTTGATCTCTTCACGGGCGTTTGCGTGCATTTGCACCATACGACCCACGCGCTCTTTCTTGCCTTTAACCGAGTTGATCACGCCGTCGCCGGAGTTCAACACGCCCGAGTAAACGCGGACGAAGGTCAAAGTACCCACGAATGGGTCGGTAGCGATCTTGAACGCCAGAGCCGAGAACGGCTCCGCATCGTCTGCATGACGCTCCAGCTCGATTTCTTCGTTATCCGGGTCAGTACCCTTAATAGCAGGAATGTCGGTTGGTGCAGGCAGGAAGTCGATAACGGCGTCGAGAACCAGGGGAACACCCTTGTTCTTGAAGGAAGAACCGCAGACAGCCAGAACGATTTCGCCGGCGATAGTACGCTGACGCAAAGCAGCTTTGATCTCTTCGATCGTCAGCTCTTCGCCTTCCAGGTACTTGTTCATCAGCTCTTCGTTGGCTTCAGCAGCAGCTTCAACCATGTTGTTGCGCCACTCTTCAGCCAGCTCTTGCAGCTCGGCAGGAATGTCCTTGCGAACAGGGACCATACCTTTGTCAGAGTCGTTCCAGTAGATAGCTTGCATGTTGATCAGATCAATCTGACCCTGGAAGTTATCTTCAGAACCGATGGCCAACTGAATCGGCACCGGAGTGTGACCCAGACGCTGCTTGATCTGACCGATCACGCGCAGGAAGTTGGCGCCAGCACGGTCCATCTTGTTTACGTAAACAAGACGTGGAACGCCGTACTTGTTGGCTTGACGCCATACGGTTTCCGACTGAGGCTCAACACCCGAAGTACCGCAGAACACAACGACAGCGCCGTCGAGTACGCGCAGGGAACGCTCAACTTCAATAGTGAAGTCTACGTGGCCCGGGGTATCGATTACGTTGAAGCGATGCTCGTCTTTGTACTGCTTCTCGGAACCCTTCCAGAAGGCGGTGATGGCAGCAGAAGTAATGGTAATACCACGCTCCTGCTCCTGCACCATCCAGTCTGTGGTCGCGGCGCCATCATGCACCTCGCCCATTTTGTGACTTTTGCCGGTGTAAAAAAGGACGCGCTCGGTGGTGGTGGTTTTACCAGCATCCACGTGAGCGACGATACCGATGTTACGGTAGCGACTAATCGGAGTAGTACGAGCCATAAAGCCCTCGCAAAATTAGTGAAGCTAAAATTAGAAGCGGTAGTGCGAGAAAGCTTTGTTGGCTTCGGCCATACGGTGCACGTCTTCACGCTTCTTAACAGCAGCACCTTTACCTTCAGCAGCATCCAGCAGTTCGCCAGCCAAACGCAGAGCCATAGACTTCTCGCCACGCTTACGTGCGAAGTCTACCAACCAGCGCATTGCCAGAGCGTTACGACGGGAAGGACGAACCTCGACCGGAACCTGGTAAGTAGCACCACCAACGCGGCGCGACTTCACTTCGACCAGCGGAGCGATGGCGTCGAGTGCTTTTTCGAAGAGTTCCAGGGGATCGGTGCCAGCCTTACGGGTCGCAACGGTTTCCAGGGCACCATAAACGATACGCTCGGCAACGGCTTTCTTGCCGCTTTCCATAACGTGGTTCATGAATTTGGCGAGGATCTGGCTTCCGTATTTCGGATCGTCCAGAATCTCACGCTTTGCTGCTACGCGACGTCTTGGCATGATAAGCCCTCAAGCGGTCTTCAGGTTAGCTCGGGACAGATCCAATGGATGCGTGCCCGACCTTACTCTTATCGACTCAATAAAATGAAAATCTGCAAAACGGCCGATTACTTCGGACGCTTGGTACCGTACTTCGAACGACCTTGGTTACGACCTTTAACGCCGGAAGTATCCAGGGAGCCGCGAACGGTGTGGTAACGAACACCTGGCAAGTCTTTTACACGACCGCCGCGGATCAGTACCACGCTGTGCTCTTGCAGGTTGTGGCCTTCACCACCGATGTACGAGGAAACCTCGAAACCGTTGGTCAGACGCACACGGCATACTTTACGCAGTGCCGAGTTAGGTTTTTTCGGCGTAGTGGTGTACACACGGGTGCACACGCCACGACGTTGCGGGCAGTTCTGCAGCGCAGGTACGTCGGATTTCTCGACGATACGCTTACGCGGCTGACGTACCAGCTGGTTGATAGTTGCCATCTACTAGCTCCACTGTTGTCTTGCGACGCTATTGTCTTGCAAGAAAAGCAAAATGGCAGGAACGAATTCCCGCCAAATTTAGGGGATCAAGAGTCTAAAGAGGATCTTGCCCCCAGTCAAGGCAAGGCCCCGACCTCCCCGCCCCTCGAACCTCGACAAATTGTCTCGATTCGATGAACGGAGCGATCAGGGCCTTACGCTCATTTATCGCAGAACTCAGTTACCGCTCGAGTTCAGCGCTTCGGTCAGTGCAGCTTCCACTTCACTGGCGCTTACGCGCAACGGTTTGTCAGCTTCACGACGACGCTTGCGCTCGCTGTGATAAGCCAGACCGGTACCGGCCGGGATCAGACGACCCACAACCACGTTTTCTTTCAGGCCGCGCAGGTAATCGCGCTTGCCGGTTACGGCCGCTTCGGTCAGTACGCGAGTGGTTTCCTGGAAGGAAGCCGCCGAGATGAACGATTCGGTCGACAACGACGCCTTGGTAATACCCAGCAGTACGCGAGTGTACTTGGACACGAACTTGTCTTCGCCGCCCAGACGCTCGTTCTCTACCAGTACGTGAGTGAGTTCCATCTGGTCGCCCTTGATGAAACTGGAATCGCCGGATTCAGCGATCTCAACTTTACGCAGCATCTGACGCAGGATGGTCTCGATGTGCTTGTCGTTGATCTTCACGCCTTGCAGACGGTAAACGTCCTGGATCTCGTTAACGATGTACTTGGCCAGCGCGCTCACACCCAGCAGACGCAGGATGTCGTGCGGATCGCTTGGGCCGTCGGAGATAACTTCGCCGCGGTTTACCTGTTCGCCTTCGAACACGTTCAGGTGACGCCACTTCGGAATCAGCTCTTCGTACGGATCGCTACCGTCGTTCGGGGTAATAACCAGACGGCGCTTGCCTTTGGTCTCCTTACCGAACGCGATGGTGCCGCTGACCTCAGCCAGAATCGACGCTTCTTTCGGACGACGAGCTTCGAACAAGTCGGCAACACGCGGCAGACCACCGGTGATGTCACGGGTTTTCGAAGTTTCTTGCGGGATACGAGCGATAACATCACCGATCGCAATCTTCGCACCGTCCGCAACACCGACCAGGGCGTTGGCTGGCAGGAAGTACTGAGCGATAACGTCAGTGCCTGGCAGCAACAGATCCTTGCCGTTGTCGTCGACCATCTTCACTGCAGGACGGATTTCCTTACCGGCAGCTGGACGATCTTTCGCGTCGAGTACTTCAATGTTGGTCATACCGGTCAATTCGTCAGTCTGACGCTTGATCGTGATGCCTTCTTCCATGCCCACGTAGGTCACGGTACCTTTCATTTCGGTAACGATTGGGTGAGTGTGCGGATCCCACTTGGCCACGATTGCGCCAGCGTCGACCTTGTCACCTTCTTTAACCGAAATCACAGCACCGTACGGCAGCTTGTAACGCTCGCGCTCACGACCGAAGTCATCAGCGATTGCCAGCTCACCGGAACGGGACACAGCTACCAAGTGACCATCCACTCGCTCAACGTGCTTCAGGTTGTGCAGACGGACGGTACCGCCATTCTTCACCTGAACGCTGTCGGCTGCGGAAGTACGGCTTGCCGCACCACCGATGTGGAACGTACGCATCGTCAGCTGGGTACCCGGCTCACCGATGGACTGGGCAGCGATAACGCCGACCGCTTCACCGATGTTCACCTGGTGACCACGAGCCAGATCACGGCCGTAGCACTTGGCGCAGATGCCGTAGCGGGTTTCGCAGCTGATCGGCGAACGCACGATCACTTCGTCGATGCTGTTCAGCTCGATGAACTCGACCCACTTCTCGTCAACCAGAGTGCCGGCAGGAACGATAACGTCCTCGGTACCTGGCTTGAATACGTCACGGGCGATAACACGACCCAATACGCGCTCACCCAACGGCTCTACAACGTCACCGCCTTCAATGTGCGGAGTCATCAGCAGACCGTGTTCGGTGCCGCAATCGATCTCGGTTACAACCAGATCCTGCGCCACGTCTACCAGACGACGAGTCAGGTAACCGGAGTTCGCAGTTTTCAACGCGGTATCCGCCAGACCTTTACGAGCACCGTGAGTCGAGATGAAGTACTGAAGTACGCTCAAACCTTCACGGAAGTTCGCAGTAATCGGCGTTTCAATGATGGAACCGTCCGGCTTGGCCATCAGACCACGCATACCGGCCAGCTGACGAATCTGTGCTGCGGAACCCCGCGCACCCGAGTCGGCCATCATGTACATCGAGTTGAAAGACTCTTGATCGACTTCAACGCCATGACGGTCGATGACTTTCTCTTTCGAGAGGTTGGCCATCATCGCCTTGGAAACTTCGTCGTTCGCTTTCGACCAAAGGTCGATCACTTTGTTGTACTTCTCGCCCTGGGTTACCAGGCCGGAGGCGTACTGGCTCTCGATCTCTTTCACTTCGTCGGTGGCAGCACCGATGATGCGAGCTTTTTCATCCGGGATAACGAAGTCGTTAACACCGATGGAAACGCCGGAAATGGTCGAGTAAGCGAAACCGGTGTACATCAACTGGTCAGCGAAGATCACGGTCTCTTTCAGACCAACCACGCGGTAGCACTGGTTGATCAGTTTCGAGATCGCCTTTTTCTTCATCGGCAAGTTGACGACGTCGTACGACAGACCTTTTGGCACAACCTGGAACAACAGCGCACGGCCGACAGTAGTGTCGACGATACGGGTACCGCTCACGCTGTTGCCGTCACGGTCGTTGACGGTTTCGTTGATACGAACTTTAACCTTGGCGTGCAGTGCGGCTTCGCCGGCACGGAACACACGGTCAACTTCCTGCAGATCCGCGAATACACGACCTTCGCCCTTGGCGTTGATCGCTTCACGAGTCATGTAGTACAGACCCAATACAACGTCCTGCGACGGAACGATGATTGGCTCACCGTTAGCTGGCGACAGAATGTTGTTGGTCGACATCATCAACGCACGCGCTTCGAGCTGGGCTTCCAGCGTCAGCGGTACGTGCACGGCCATTTGGTCGCCGTCGAAGTCGGCGTTGTACGCGGCGCAGACCAGCGGGTGCAGCTGGATAGCCTTACCTTCGATCAGTACCGGTTCAAACGCCTGGATACCCAGACGGTGAAGGGTCGGTGCACGGTTGAGAAGAACCGGGTGTTCGCGAATCACTTCAGCGAGAACGTCCCAAACCTCTGGCAGTTCGCGCTCGACCATTTTCTTGGCCGCTTTGATGGTGGTCGCGAGACCACGCATTTCCAGCTTGCCGAAAATGAACGGTTTGAACAGCTCGAGAGCCATCTTCTTCGGCAGACCGCACTGGTGCAGACGCAGGGTCGGACCTACGGTAATTACCGAACGACCGGAGTAGTCAACACGCTTACCGAGCAAGTTCTGACGGAAACGACCTTGCTTACCCTTGATCATGTCAGCCAGGGATTTCAGAGGACGCTTGTTCGAACCGGTGATAGCGCGGCCACGACGACCGTTGTCGAGCAGTGCATCGACAGCTTCCTGCAACATACGCTTTTCGTTGCGCACGATGATGTCCGGAGCGGACAGATCCAGCAGGCGCTTCAAACGGTTGTTACGGTTGATCACTCGACGATACAGATCGTTGAGGTCGGAAGTCGCGAAACGACCGCCATCCAGCGGGACCAGTGGACGCAGATCTGGCGGCAGAACCGGCAGAACGGTCAGCACCATCCACTCTGGCAGGTTGCCGGAACCCTGAAAGGCTTCCATCAACTTCAGACGCTTGGACAGCTTCTTGATTTTGGTTTCGGAGTTGGTTTGCGGAATCTCTTCGCGCAGACGGCCAATCTCGTGCTCCAGGTCGATAGCGTGCAGCAGTTCGCGGACAGCCTCAGCACCCATGCGGGCGTCGAAGTCGTCACCGAACTCTTCCAGCGCTTCGAAGTACTGCTCGTCGTTCAGCAGCTGACCTTTTTCAAGTGTGGTCATGCCTGGATCGATAACGACATAGCTCTCGAAGTAGAGAACGCGTTCGATATCACGCAGGGTCATGTCCATCAGCAAGCCGATACGGGACGGCAGCGATTTCAGGAACCAGATGTGGGCAACCGGCGAAGCCAGTTCGATGTGCGCCATGCGCTCACGACGAACCTTGGCCAGTGCAACTTCAACGCCGCACTTCTCGCAGATCACACCACGGTGCTTCAAGCGCTTGTACTTACCGCACAGGCACTCGTAATCCTTTACCGGGCCAAAGATCTTGGCGCAGAACAGGCCGTCACGCTCAGGTTTGAACGTACGGTAGTTGATGGTTTCCGGCTTTTTAACTTCACCGAACGACCACGAACGGATCATCTCAGGCGAGGCCAATCCAATACGGATGGCGTCGAACTCTTCGACTTGACCCTGGTTTTTCAGCAAATTCAGTAGGTCTTTCAAGGCCTTTCCTCCTGGCGGAGCAGAGAGCGGGCAATCCTGCCCCGCTCTCGATTCGCGTCACGTGTTATTCGGTTTCCAGATCGATATCGATGCCGAGGGAACGAATTTCCTTGATCAACACGTTGAAGGACTCGGGCATGCCCGGCTCCATACGGTGATCGCCATCCACGATGTTTTTGTACATCTTGGTACGGCCGTTCACATCGTCCGACTTCACTGTGAGCATTTCTTGCAGAGTGTAAGCAGCACCGTATGCTTCCAGTGCCCAGACCTCCATCTCCCCGAAACGCTGACCACCGAACTGCGCCTTACCACCCAGCGGCTGCTGGGTAACCAGGCTGTACGAACCGGTAGAACGAGCGTGCATCTTGTCGTCTACCAAGTGGTTCAGCTTCAGCATGTACATGTAGCCAACGGTAACTGGACGCTCGAACTTGTTGCCGGTACGGCCGTCAGTCAGCTGCATCTGGCCGCTTTCCGGCAGGTCTGCCAGTTTCAGCATGGCCTTGATTTCGCTTTCCTTGGCGCCGTCGAATACTGGGGTGGCCATTGGAACACCGCCACGCAAGTTCTTCGCCAGATCCAGGATTTCCTGATCGGAGAAGCTGTCCAGATCTTCGTTACGACCGCCGATCTGGTTGTAGATCTCGTCCAGGAAGGTGCGCAGCTCAGCGACTTTACGCTGCTCTTCGACCATCCGGTTGATCTTCTCGCCCAGACCTTTGGCCGCGAGGCCCAAGTGGGTTTCAAGGATCTGACCAACGTTCATACGCGAAGGTACGCCCAGTGGGTTGAGGACGACGTCGACCGGGGTGCCATTGGCATCGTGCGGCATGTCTTCAACCGGCATGATCACGGAGACCACACCTTTGTTACCGTGACGACCGGCCATCTTGTCGCCCGGCTGGATGCGACGACGGATTGCCAGGTAAACCTTGACGATTTTCAGCACGCCTGGAGCCAGGTCATCGCCCTGCTGCAGTTTGCGCTTCTTGTCTTCGAACTTGTCGTCCAGCAGACGGCGGCGATCAACGATGTAGGCCTGAGCCTTCTCGAGTTGCTCGTTCAGAGCATCTTCAGCCATGCGCAGTTTGAACCACTGACCATGCTCAAGACCGTCGAGAACTTCGTCGGTGATGTCCTGACCTTTCTTCAGACCTGCGCCACCTTCAGCCTTGTGGCCTACCAGAGCGGAACGCAGACGTTCGAAAGTCGCGCCTTCAACGATACGGAACTCTTCGTTCAGATCCTTGCGGATCTCGTCCAGTTGGGACTTCTCGATCGACAGTGCACGAGCATCACGCTCAACGCCGTCACGAGTGAAGACCTGTACGTCGATGACAGTACCTTTGGTGCCGGTTGGCACGCGCAGGGAGGTGTCTTTAACGTCGCTGGCTTTTTCACCGAAGATCGCACGCAGCAGCTTTTCTTCCGGAGTCAGTTGAGTCTCGCCTTTCGGAGTGACCTTACCAACCAGGATGTCGCCTGCGCCTACTTCAGCACCTACGTAAACGATACCGGCTTCGTCCAGCTTGTTCAGTGCAGCTTCACCCACGTTCGGGATGTCCGCAGTGATTTCCTCTGGGCCAAGCTTGGTGTCACGGGCCACACAGGTCAGTTCCTGAATGTGGATCGTGGTGAAACGGTCTTCCTGAACAACACGCTCGGAAAGGCAGATGGAGTCTTCGAAGTTGAAGCCGTTCCATGCCATGAACGCGATGCGCATGTTCTGCCCCAGAGCCAGCTCACCCATATCGGTGGACGGGCCGTCGGCCATGATGTCGCTACGCTGAACGCGATCACCCTTGCTCACCAGCGGACGCTGGTTGATGCAGGTGTTCTGGTTCGAGCGGGTGTATTTGGTCAGGTTGTAGATGTCGACACCAGCTTCGCCGGTTTCAACTTCGTCATCAGCAACACGAACCACGATACGACTGGCATCAACGGAGTCGATCACGCCGCCACGACGAGCCACGACGCAAACGCCGGAGTCACGAGCTACGTTACGCTCCATGCCGGTACCTACCAGCGGCTTGTCAGCGCGCAGGGTTGGTACAGCTTGACGCTGCATGTTCGAACCCATCAACGCGCGGTTGGCGTCGTCGTGCTCGAGGAACGGGATCAGCGACGCTGCAACCGAAACTACCTGCTTCGGCGAAACGTCCATCAAAGTGACTTCTTCAGGCGCCTTGACGGTGAATTCGTTCAGGTGACGTACGGCTACCAGCTCGTCGATCAGGACTTTCTGGTCGTTCATGGTCGCCGAAGCCTGCGCGATCACGTGATCGGCTTCTTCAATGGCGGACAGGAACACGATCTCGTCGGTGACCACACCCTCTTTCACCACACGGTACGGGCTTTCCAGGAAGCCGTACTGGTTGGTGCGCGCGTAAGCGGCCAGGGAGTTGATCAGACCGATGTTCGGACCTTCCGGCGTTTCAATCGGGCATACACGACCGTAGTGAGTCGGGTGTACGTCACGAACTTCAAAGCCAGCACGCTCACGAGTCAGACCGCCAGGGCCGAGTGCAGAAACACGACGCTTGTGGGTGATCTCGGACAGCGGGTTGTTCTGGTCCATGAACTGAGACAGCTGGCTGGAACCGAAGAACTCTTTCACCGCCGCAGCCACTGGCTTGGCGTTGATCAGGTCTTGCGGCATCAGGCCTTCGCTTTCAGCCATCGACAGACGCTCTTTGACCGCACGCTCAACACGTACCAGGCCAACGCGGAACTGGTTCTCGGCCATTTCGCCTACACAGCGAACACGACGGTTGCCCAGGTGGTCGATGTCATCGACGATGCCTTTACCGTTACGGATGTCGACCAGAGTCTTCAGTACCGCGACGATGTCTTCCTTGCACAGCACGCCCGAACCTTCGATCTCGGTGCGACCGATACGACGGTTGAACTTCATCCGGCCGACCGCAGACAGGTCATAGCGCTCAGGGCTGAAGAACAGGTTGTTGAACAGGGTTTCGGCAGCGTCTTTGGTTGGCGGCTCGCCTGGACGCATCATGCGATAGATCTCGACCAGCGCTTCCAATTGGTTGCTGGTGGAGTCGATCTTCAGCGTGTCAGAGACGAACGGGCCACAGTCGATGTCGTTGGTGTACAGAGTTTCGATGCGCACAACGCCGGACTTGGCAATTTTTGCCAGGACTTCGGTGTTCAGTTCGGTGTTGCACTCTGCCAGGATTTCGCCGGTAGCCGGATGCACAATGACCTTGGCGGTAGTGCGGCCCAGGACGTAGTCCAGAGGCACTTCCAGCGTCTTGATCCCGGCTTTTTCGATCTGATTGATGTGGCGCGCGGTAATACGGCGGCCCGCTTCAACGATGACCTTGCCTTTTTCATCCTGGATGTCCAGAACGGCAATTTCACCACGCAGACGCGATGCAATCAGTTCCAGGCTGAGGGTTTCGCCGCTCAGGTGGAATACGTTGGTGGTGTAGAACGCGTCCAGTACTTCTTCGGTGGTGTAGCCGAGCGCGCGCAGCAGTACCGAGGCCGGCAGCTTGCGACGACGGTCGATACGCACGAATACGCAGTCTTTCGGGTCGAACTCGAAGTCCAGCCACGAACCGCGGTAAGGAATGATGCGCGCGGAGTAAAGCAGTTTGCCGGAGCTATGCGTCTTGCCGCGGTCGTGGTCGAAGAACACGCCCGGGGAACGGTGCAGCTGGGAAACGATTACACGTTCGGTACCATTGATTACGAAGGTACCGTTCTCAGTCATCAGGGGAATTTCACCCATGTAGACTTCTTGCTCTTTGATGTCCTTGATCGCTTTGTTCGACGACTCTTTGTCGAAAATGATCAGGCGCACTTTTACCCGCAAAGGTACGGCGAAAGTTACACCGCGCAATACGCATTCTTTGACATCAAATGCCGGTTCGCCCAGGCGATAACCGACGTACTCCAGCGCAGCATTGCCGGAGTAGCTGATGATCGGGAAAACGGATTTGAAGGCCGCATGCAGGCCCACGTCGCGGAACTGATCTTTAGTCGCTCCCGCTTGCAAGAATTCACGATACGAATCCAGCTGGATGGCCAGGAGGTAAGGCACATCCATGACGTCCGGCAACTTGCTAAAGTCCTTGCGGATACGTTTTTTCTCAGTATATGAGTAAGCCATCAGCGTTCCCCAGCTTGGTCACCTGCTTGTTTGGCCCCTCCCGACGGGAGCAGCCAGAAAATCGTGCAAACCCCATGGTTTGCGCCACCACATCGGGTGGTTACAGCACCTTTATCAGCACCGACCCAGTCGGCTGCCAATAACGGAAAAAGGCCGGTGGCAAGAGCCACCAGCCATCAGCCTGTCGCTTGACGCTCGGGCTGGAGGAGCAAAGTCGAAGCTTACTTCAGCTCGACTTTAGCGCCTGCTTCTTCCAGCTTCTTCTTGGCGTCTTCAGCAGCGTCTTTCGAAACGCCTTCCAGAACAACCTGAGGAGCGCCGTCTACTTTCTCTTTGGCTTCTTTCAGGCCCAGACCGGTCAGCTCGCGAACTGCTTTAATGGCGTTTACTTTCTTCTCGCCAGCTTCCAGCAGAACAACGTTGAACTCGGTTTGCTCTTCAACAACAGCGGCAGCAGCAGCTGGGCCAGCGGAAGCAGCTGCAGCAGTAACGCCGAACTTCTCTTCCATTGCCTTGATCAGCTCAACGATTTCCATTACGGATTTTTCGCCGATTGCGTCGATGATTTGTTCGTTAGTCAGAGACATGACTTATTTCCTGAATTGGGGGACGGCCTACGCGACCATCGAAATAAACAAAAAACGCGAGAAGTTGACGAGCCTTAGGCTGCGGCAGCTTCTTTCTGGTCGCGAATTGCCGCCAGAGTACGAGCCAATTTGCTGGTAGCGCCTTGAATCACGCTCATCAGCTGAGAAATTGCTTCGTCACGGGTCGGCAGGGTTGCCAGTACGTCGATCTGATTAGCTGCGAGGAACTTGCCCTCGAACGCAGCTGCCTTGATCTCGAACTTGTCCTGACCCTTGGCAAACTCTTTGAAGATACGGGCAGCAGCGCCCGGATGTTCGTTCGAGAATGCAATCAGGGTCGGGCCGGTGAACACGTCGTTGAGAACACTGTATTGAGTGTCAGCAACGGCGCGCTTGAGCAGGGTGTTACGTACAACACGTACGTATACGCCAGCTTCACGAGCCTCTTTACGGAGTCCGGTCATTGCGCCTACTGTTACGCCACGGGCATCAACCACGACAGCGGACAGAGCGACTTTGGCAGCCTCGTTGACATCAGCGACGATGGCCTTCTTGTCTTCGAGATTAATTGCCACGGGTTTAACTCCTGCTTGTTACCGTTTCATTCGATCGAAACCGAATGTCGTTTTGGTGTCTGATTCGGTAAGGAACCGGGAGCACCATCTGCGTAGGCTTTTGGTTTAAGGCTTGCGCCGCCTACGGTCTTGGATAGCCCCCGCCAGGCAGGGACCCCAATATTTCAATTGGCGCGATCAATCGCGCCAACCTTTGTCTTACGCGTCCAGCGAGCTCTGGTCGATGACCAGACCTGGGCCCATAGTGGTGCTCAGGGTAACGCGCTTGACGTAAATACCTTTCGAAGAAGCTGGCTTGATGCGCTTCAGATCAGCGATCAGGGCTTCAACGTTTTCCTTCAGCTTGACGGCGTCGAAGCCCATCTTGCCAACGGAAGTGTGAATGATGCCGTTTTTGTCGGTGCGATAACGAACCTGACCAGCCTTGGCGTTTTTAACCGCGGTGGCTACGTCTGGAGTTACGGTGCCGACTTTAGGGTTAGGCATCAGACCACGTGGACCGAGGATCTGGCCCAGTTGACCTACTACGCGCATGGCATCCGGGGATGCAATCACTACGTCATAGTTCAGGTCGCCGCCTTTCATTTCGGCAGCCAGGTCGTCCATACCTACGCGGTCAGCGCCGGCAGCCAGAGCGGCTTCAGCAGCTGGACCCTGAGTGAACACAGCAACGCGAACAGTCTTGCCAGTGCCGTGTGGCAGCACAGTAGCGCTACGAACAACCTGGTCGGATTTACGCGGGTCTACACCCAGGTTTACAGCAATGTCAAACGACTCGCTGAACTTGACAGTCGACAGCTCAGCCAGCAGAGCAGCGGCATCTACAATGTTGTAGGCCTTGCCTGCTTCGATTTTGCCGGCGATAGCCTTTTGACGCTTAGTCAGCTTAGCCATTACACACCCTCCACGTTAAGGCCCATGCTACGAGCAGAACCGGCGATAGTACGCACGGCTGCATCCATATCAGCTGCAGTCAGATCCGCGTTTTTGGTTTTCGCGATTTCTTCCAGCTGAGCACGGGTAACAGTGCCAACCTTAACGGTGTTCGGACGAGCGGAACCGCTGGTCAGACCGGCCGCCTTCTTCAGCAGAACCGAAGCAGGGGTGGATTTGGTTTCGAAAGTGAAGCTACGGTCGCTGTAGACAGTGATGATCACTGGAGTCGGCAGACCTGCTTCAAGACCCTGAGTACGGGCGTTGAAGGCCTTGCAGAATTCCATGATGTTCACGCCGTGCTGACCCAAAGCAGGACCAACAGGTGGGCTTGGATTAGCCTGAGCGGCCTTCACTTGCAGCTTGATGTAAGCGGTAATCTTCTTGGCCATGAGGCACTCCAATTACGGGTTCGAACGCCTCGAAAGGCTCCCCGGTTACTTGCGCGTTTATCCCAGTGACGACAAAACCCCACAGCCTATGGCTGCGGGGTTGGGATGCTTGTCCAGTTAGACCTTTTCGACCTGACTGAACTCCAACTCTACCGGGGTAGAGCGACCGAAAATGAGCACAGCCACTTGGATGCGGCTCTTTTCGTAGTTAACTTCTTCAACGACACCATTGAAATCAGCAAATGGACCGTCATTGACTCGTACCGTTTCACCTGGTTCGAAGAGAGTCTTCGGCTTAGGCTTGTCGCTACCATCAGCAACACGACGCAGAATCGCCTCTGCCTCTTTATCAGTGATCGGCGCCGGTTTATCAGCAGTACCGCCGATGAAACCCATCACCCGAGGAGTATCCTTGACCAAGTGCCAAGTACCCTCATTCATATCCATCTGTACCAGCACATAACCTGGGAAGAACTTGCGTTCGCTTTTGCGCTTCTGGCCATTACGCATTTCAACCACTTCTTCAGTGGGAACCAGAATTTCGCCGAAGCCATCTTCCATGCCAGCCAGCTTTACTCGCTCAACGAGCGAGCGCATGACATGCTTCTCGTAACCCGAGTAAGCATGCACAACGTACCAACGCTTAGCCACGGGACACCCTTAGCCGACAATCAAGGAAACAAGCCAGCCGAGCAGGGAATCTAGCCCCCACAACAGCAACGCCATAACCAGTACAACAGCCACGACAATCAGGGTGGTCTGTGTGGTTTCTTGGCGAGTTGGCCAAACGACTTTACGAATCTCGGTGCGAGCTTCCTTAACCAGTACAAAGAAAGACTTGCCCTTCGCAGTCTGCAGGCCTACAAAGGCAGCTACAGCAGCAATCACAAGTAGAGCGAGTACGCGGTACAGGATCGGCGAAGCGGCGTAGTACTGATTGCTAACAACGCCAACAGCCACCAAAGCAACTACTACAAGCCACTTGAGTAGATCGAAGCGAGAGCTTTGAGCTTCAGCTTTAGGAGTCATCTATGAAGATCCTGTGAAAAGAAAGCCAGATACACCGAGTGAATCTGGCAGGTCAGGAGGGAATCGAACCCCCAACCTACGGTTTTGGAGACCGTCGCTCTGCCAATTGAGCTACTGACCTAAAACAAAATCAGGCCGACCATTATGCCGGCCTGAAAAATACATTACAACCGCTTATTCGATGATTTTGGCTACGACACCAGCGCCGACGGTACGACCGCCTTCACGGATAGCGAAACGCAGACCATCTTCCATCGCGATGGTTTTGATCAGGGTAACAACCATTTTGATGTTGTCGCCCGGCATTACCATTTCTACGCCTTCCGGCAGTTCGCAGTTACCAGTTACGTCGGTAGTGCGGAAGTAGAACTGTGGACGGTAGCCTTTGAAGAATGGAGTGTGACGACCGCCTTCTTCCTTGCTCAGCACGTACACCTCAGCTTCGAACTTGGTGTGCGGCTTAACCGAACCCGGCTTAACCAGAACCTGACCACGCTCAACGTCGTCACGCTTGGTGCCGCGCAGCAGAACGCCGCAGTTCTCGCCAGCACGACCTTCGTCGAGCAACTTACGGAACATTTCAACACCGGTGCAGGTGGTGACGGTAGTGTCACGCAGACCAACGATTTCCAGTGGATCTTGAACCTTAACGATACCGCGCTCGATACGACCGGTTACAACAGTACCGCGACCCGAGATCGAGAACACGTCTTCGATTGGCATCAGGAACGGCTTGTCGATAACACGAACTGGATCCGGAATGTAGCTGTCCAGAGTTTCAACCAGTTTACGAACGGACGTAGTGCCCATTTCGTTATCGTCTTTGCCTTCCAGAGCCATACGAGCAGAACCGATGATGATCGGAGTGTCGTCGCCTGGGAAGTCGTAAGTGCTCAGCAGATCGCGCACTTCCATCTCAACCAGCTCCAGCAGCTCAGCGTCGTCTACCAGGTCAGCCTTGTTCAGGTAAACCACGATGTACGGAACGCCAACCTGGCGGGACAGCAGGATGTGCTCACGGGTTTGCGGCATCGGACCATCAGCGGCCGAGCAAACCAGGATTGCGCCGTCCATCTGGGCAGCACCGGTGATCATGTTCTTCACATAGTCAGCGTGACCTGGGCAGTCAACGTGAGCGTAGTGACGGATCAGCGAGTTGTATTCAACGTGCGCGGTGTTGATGGTGATACCACGAGCTTTTTCTTCTGGTGCGCTGTCGATCTTGTCGAAGTCAACGATTGCGGAACCGTAAACTTCGGAGCAAACGCGAGTCAGAGCAGCAGTCAGAGTGGTTTTACCGTGGTCAACGTGACCAATGGTCCCAACGTTGACGTGGGGCAGGGAACGATCAAATTTTTCCTTAGCCATCGATATCACCCTCAAACAGAAGAATTAGACAAACAATATCAACCATTAAAACAAAGGCAGATATTTTCATATCTGCCTTGTTATATGGAGCTCTTGAGCGGATTTGAACCGCTGACCTCACCCTTACCAAGGGTGTGCTCTACCAACTGAGCTACAAGAGCAAAACACTTTGCACAACCTGCAAACTTGGAGCGGGTAGCGGGAATCGAACCCGCATCATCAGCTTGGAAGGCTGAGGTTCTACCACTAAACTATACCCGCAGAGCTTACAGCTCACGCTCAAATCTGGTGGAGGGAGAAGGATTCGAACCTTCGAAGTCGTAGACGTCAGATTTACAGTCTGATCCCTTTGGCCGCTCGGGAACCCCTCCTAATCAGGCCGGCATTCTATACTATGCCAAACCCCTGTCAAGCATTTTCTCATTTAAAAACCTGAGGTTAGCTGCATTGACACCACCCCGCCTCGTTAACCTTTGAAAGGTCTTCACTGCGGAGCGGGCGCCATTCTATTCAAACTATTCAGCAGGTGCAACCCCCTCGCACAGCATTATTTTATGTTTTAACTCATTGAATTCCTTGGAAAGGTTTTGCAGTTGCGCATCCCCCAGCAAACGCTGGCTTTCAGGTGCAATACGCAGCCAGTAACCTGTCGCAGGAACATCATTCGCTGAAAGTTCAGCCTTGATATCCATCTCAGCCAAACGCTGGCTCAGCGGCATAACTTGCTCCTCACGAGCAAATCCACCCAAATAAAGGCACCTCTCCTCAGTCCGCGGCACACCAGGCCTTGCCTTAGAAGCACCGACACTCTCGCTCAACAGACGAATATCCTGCTGCGAGCCTTTATACAAACTGAGAGGGGTTACGTCTTTTGCCCGCAAGGGTGCTTCCTGCTGATGCCAGACGTAATAGAAAACATTGAGAACAAGGAGCAGCAGGAACAACCAACGCATACATACCTCAGGACAAAGGACACGCCATAGCCAAACCTACGAATACAAGATCAGGAACAATCCTGGCCTCAGGCGCGACATCTGCAACCAACCCAGCATCACCACCCGTAATGAAAACAGTGAAGCCGTCCCCCCAATATGCTCGCGCCATTTCGAGCTGGGTGAGCACGAACCCCCTCAGCATCATGGAGCAGCCGCGCTCCACCGCCTCTACAGTGTTTCGACCGGGCGCCTGACTGGTTAATGCACGCTCTGCTGCAAGATCGCCATAACGAATTTTTCGGGTATGGGTTCGTAACTGACTGCGCATCAACGGCATACCCGGACAGATGAAGCCACCGAGATGCCCCCCATCTTGCGCAATGAAGTCGGCGGTAACCGCCGTGCCGAAATCAAGCACCAGGCACGCACCTTTAGCCAAGTGAAACCCGCCGAGCATAGCCAGCCAACGATCAAGCCCTAGACGCTCGTATTCTTCGTAACCGTTTACAACACCGGACATCTCACGAGCAGGCTCCGCGCATATGACCGTTACTCCAAACTCCTGCTTAAGCATCTGAATTAATGCACCGGTTTCCTCGGCGGAACGAACACTCACTAATCGGCACTTGCTTAACGACACCCCACTCAGCGCCCACAGACCTTCACTGAGCGCCTGATCTGAGTCGACCACCCCCTCCGCGATCAAAGTAACAGCCTCAGCATTCAGCACACGCCATTTTATAAAGCTGTTGCCGCAGTCCAGCTCAAGAATCATCACGCAACCTCAGGCTGAGCTCGCCACCACTAAAGACTTTTTCCACGCCATTCACCTGTAATCGCAACGCACCCTGACTATCAATACCGAGCACTACACCATCTATTTGGTTGACACCAGCAATCAACGACACGAAACGCTTCTGCCACAAATGATTTTCCTCCCATTCCGCCTGGAGAACCGAAAAACCATGCATTTGCTGCCGCTGTATGTATGCCTGCAACTGCTCGCTCAATTCAGCGACCAGGACATTGCGATCACAGTTTTTGCCAGACTCAAGCCGCATAGACGTCCATTGTTGGTCGACCTCTTCTGCAACCTGCATATTCACGTTAATGCCTATACCTAGCACCACGTGACACACATCTGCCGGATCTCCAATCAGCTCCAGCAGAATGCCGGCAATTTTCTTATTGCCCGCCAGAACATCGTTGGGCCACTTCAAACCTGCACCGGGCACCCCCATCTTCCGCAGGGCCTGCATAACGGCCAATCCAACAACGAGACTCAGGCCTTCAAGCTGGCGCATTCCACCATCAATACGCAGAACAAGACTGTAATAAAGGTTTTCGGCAAACGGACTTACCCACTTGCGCCCTCTACGTCCGCGCCCGGCGACCTGCCGCTCGGCAAGCACCAAGAAGGGCGCCGATTGGCCTTGGCCAATCGCGCGCAATGCCTCTGCGTTGGTGGAGTCGATAGAATCAAAGACAGTTATTGGCCAGCCGACTTTCATTCCCGCCATTTTTAGAGGATCGAGCAGCATCAATGGAGCAGCCAACTGATAGCCACGGCCTCGAACTTTGTGGATAGATAGCCCAAGCTCAACCTCAAGATGCTGAAGCTGCTTCCACACCGCACTTCGGCTAATTCCCAAGGCTGCACCCAGGTCTTGACCAGAATGGAATCGCCCATCCTTCAGAAGATTCAACAACGTCAGCATGCAGGTCTCGCCTCACAATGAGGCCCGAATAATAGCCATGCCCCGGGCCGTTGCATAGAAATCAAGCAGGCGCATTTCCTGCGGGCAAAACAAAACCCCAACTGCTTTCGCAATTGGGGTTTCGGAATTTAATCTTGACGATGACCTACTCTCACATGGGGAAACCCCACACTACCATCGGCGATGCATCGTTTCACTGCTGAGTTCGGGATGGGATCAGGTGGTTCCAACGCTCTATGGTCGTCAAGAAATTCGGGTACTGAGTCGTGACCTGTTGGCCTCGCTTCAGCAAATTGGGTATGTGACAGCTGTCGGTGTTTTGTGAACATCGAACTTTCGGTTCGTTTCGTCTTCACACACCGCAATCTGGCCTTTCGACGCAAATTGCTTGGGTGTTATATGGTCAAGCCTCACGGGCAATTAGTATTGGTTAGCTCAACGCCTCACAGCGCTTACACACCCAACCTATCAACGTCGTAGTCTTCGACGGCCCTTCAGGGAACTCAAGGTTCCAGTGAGATCTCATCTTGAGGCAAGTTTCCCGCTTAGATGCTTTCAGCGGTTATCTTTCCCGAACATAGCTACCCGGCAATGCCACTGGCGTGACAACCGGAACACCAGAGGTTCGTCCACTCCGGTCCTCTCGTACTAGGAGCAGCCCCTCTCAAATCTCAAACGTCCACGGCAGATAGGGACCGAACTGTCTCACGACGTTCTAAACCCAGCTCGCGTACCACTTTAAATGGCGAACAGCCATACCCTTGGGACCGGCTTCAGCCCCAGGATGTGATGAGCCGACATCGAGGTGCCAAACACCGCCGTCGATATGAACTCTTGGGCGGTATCAGCCTGTTATCCCCGGAGTACCTTTTATCCGTTGAGCGATGGCCCTTCCATACAGAACCACCGGATCACTAAGACCTACTTTCGTACCTGCTCGACGTGTCTGTCTCGCAGTCAAGCGCGCTTTTGCCTTTATACTCTACGACCGATTTCCGACCGGTCTGAGCGCACCTTCGTACTCCTCCGTTACTCTTTAGGAGGAGACCGCCCCAGTCAAACTACCCACCATACACTGTCCTCGATCCGGATAACGGACCTGAGTTAGAACCTCAAAGTTGCCAGGGTGGTATTTCAAGGTTGGCTCCACGCGAACTGGCGTCCACGCTTCAAAGCCTCCCACCTATCCTACACAAGCAAATTCAAAGTCCAGTGCAAAGCTATAGTAAAGGTTCACGGGGTCTTTCCGTCTAGCCGCGGATACACTGCATCTTCACAGCGATTTCAATTTCACTGAGTCTCGGGTGGAGACAGCGCCGCCATCGTTACGCCATTCGTGCAGGTCGGAACTTACCCGACAAGGAATTTCGCTACCTTAGGACCGTTATAGTTACGGCCGCCGTTTACCGGGGCTTCGATCAAGAGCTTCGCGTTAGCTAACCCCATCAATTAACCTTCCGGCACCGGGCAGGCGTCACACCCTATACGTCCACTTTCGTGTTTGCAGAGTGCTGTGTTTTTAATAAACAGTCGCAGCGGCCTGGTATCTTCGACCGGCATGAGCTTACGGAGCAAGTCCTTCACCCTCACCGGCGCACCTTCTCCCGAAGTTACGGTGCCATTTTGCCTAGTTCCTTCACCCGAGTTCTCTCAAGCGCCTTGGTATTCTCTACCCAACCACCTGTGTCGGTTTGGGGTACGGTTCCTGGTTACCTGAAGCTTAGAAGCTTTTCTTGGAAGCATGGCATCAACCACTTCGTCATCTAAAAGATGACTCGTCATCAGCTCTCGGCCTTAGAATCCCGGATTTACCTAAGATTCCAGCCTACCACCTTAAACTTGGACAACCAACGCCAAGCTGGCCTAGCCTTCTCCGTCCCTCCATCGCAATAACCAGAAGTACAGGAATATTAACCTGTTTTCCATCGACTACGCTTTTCAGCCTCGCCTTAGGGACCGACTAACCCTGCGTCGATTAACGTTGCGCAGGAAACCTTGGTCTTTCGGCGTGGGTGTTTTTCACACCCATTGTCGTTACTCATGTCAGCATTCGCACTTCTGATACCTCCAGCAAGCTTCTCAACTCACCTTCACAGGCTT
>NZ_CP166801.1:5582500-6276999 GCF_059716085.1 Pseudomonas sp. LBUM1655
CAGTATCAGTCCAGGTGGTCGCCTTCGCCACTGGTGTTCCTTCCTATATCTACGCATTTCACCGCTACACAGGAAATTCCACCACCCTCTACCATACTCTAGCTTGTCAGTTTTGAATGCAGTTCCCAGGTTGAGCCCGGGGATTTCACATCCAACTTAACAAACCACCTACGCGCGCTTTACGCCCAGTAATTCCGATTAACGCTTGCACCCTCTGTATTACCGCGGCTGCTGGCACAGAGTTAGCCGGTGCTTATTCTGTCGGTAACGTCAAAACACTAACGTATTAGGTTAATGCCCTTCCTCCCAACTTAAAGTGCTTTACAATCCGAAGACCTTCTTCACACACGCGGCATGGCTGGATCAGGCTTTCGCCCATTGTCCAATATTCCCCACTGCTGCCTCCCGTAGGAGTCTGGACCGTGTCTCAGTTCCAGTGTGACTGATCATCCTCTCAGACCAGTTACGGATCGTCGCCTTGGTGAGCCATTACCTCACCAACTAGCTAATCCGACCTAGGCTCATCTGATAGCGCAAGGCCCGAAGGTCCCCTGCTTTCTCCCGTAGGACGTATGCGGTATTAGCGCTCCTTTCGAAACGTTGTCCCCCACTACCAGGCAGATTCCTAGGCATTACTCACCCGTCCGCCGCTGAATCCAGGAGCAAGCTCCTCTCATCCGCTCGACTTGCATGTGTTAGGCCTGCCGCCAGCGTTCAATCTGAGCCATGATCAAACTCTTCAGTTCAAACATCTTTGGGTTTTTAAGAAACCCTAAACTTGGCTCAGCAATCGTTGGTTACATCTTTGATTTCTCGCGGAGTAACTTGTGATGCTGATAATCTTGTTGACTATCAGTCTGACTCCACAAGCACCCACACGAATTGCTTGATTCAGTTGTTAAAGAGCGGTTGGCTAAGATCTTTCGTCTCAACCGAGGCGCGCATTCTACAGCAGCCTCATTTGCTGTCAAGTGATTATTTTCAGAAGTTTTCGAAGAATTCTTCAACAACTTCAACCACTTGCGCTTCCGATCTCTCGTTAGCGGGAGGCGAATTCTACAGCGTTACTCGCTGTTGTCAACACCTCTTTTTCTCCGCTTTCGACCGAGAAGATCGAACCGTTAAAAGAGCCAAACATCACCGCTCTTTCAACTCCTTCCAGGCTTCGATGAACTGAAGCAACCCACTGCCGAAAACCGTATAACTCATTGAATCTCAAGGAGTTTTCCGTTTCGACTGCGCCGGAAGTGGGGCGAATTATAGACTCCTAGAATTCGCCGTCAACCCCCAATCTCAACTTTATTCAGATTTCAGCGTAATTCGCGCAAACGCCTTCTTGCCAGCCTGGCAAACGTGGGTCGCACCCACTACGTATATAAAGGAACGATCAACGACCTCACCATCTATACGCACACCACCGGAAGCGAGCAGATCGCGCGCCGCCGCAGAGTTCTTCACCAGCCCTGCTTTATTAAGGACGGCAGCAATCGGCATATCCTCAGCAGAAGCCAATTCGATTTCCGGCAGATCATCCGGCAGCTCACCATCCTTCATACGGTTACCCGCTGCACGATGAGCATTAGCCGCAGCCTCCTCACCATGGAAGCGCGCAACGATCTCTTCCGCCAGCTTGATCTTGATGTCACGCGGATTAGCACCTGCCTCCACATCGGCGCGGAACGCATTGATCTCATCCATGGAGCGGAAGCTGAGCAATTCAAAGTAGCGCCACATCAACGCATCCGGAATCGAAACCAACTTGCTGTACATGACACCCGGAGCTTCCTGAATGCCGACATAGTTGCCCAGCGATTTGGACATCTTCTTGACGCCATCCAGCCCCTCGAGCAGCGGCATGGTCAGAATGCACTGAGCCTCTTGACCATAACCACGTTGCAGCTCGCGCCCCATCAGCAAGTTGAACTTCTGATCGGTACCACCCAACTCGACGTCCGCACGCAGAGCGACCGAGTCATAACCCTGAACCAGCGGATAGAGGAACTCGTGAATAGCGATCGGCTGATTGGTGGTGTAGCGCTTGTCGAAGTCATCACGCTCAAGCATACGAGCGACGGTGTATTGCGAAGTCAGACGAATGAAGTCCGCCGGCCCCATCTGATCCATCCAGGTGGAGTTGAAAGCAACTTCGGTTTTCGCCGGATCAAGAATCTTGAAAACCTGAGTCTTGTAGGTTTCAGCGTTTTCCAGAACCTGCTCGCGCGTCAGCGGAGGACGAGTTGCGCTTTTGCCGCTCGGATCACCGATCATCCCGGTGAAATCACCTATAAGGAAGATCACCTGATGCCCCAGATCCTGGAACTGGCGCAGCTTATTAATAAGCACGGTGTGGCCCAAGTGCAGATCCGGAGCGGTTGGATCGAAACCAGCCTTGATACGCAGCGGTTGGCCACGCTTGAGCTTCTCGATCAGCTCGGACTCAACCAACAGTTCTTCCGCACCACGTTTAATCAGCGCTAGCTGCTCTTCAACCGACTTCATAACAGACCCGCAAGGCTCAGATTCAAAGGGAACCAACCATACAAGATCGCGCACCAATTACAAGTTTTGCCCGGCGCACGGACACCAATCCACAGACGTGATGTCTGTAGACTTGCTTAAGAGATGATTTGGTTATATTTTATACAGTTATTTCATCTTCATCATGTCATTCATCTTTTCCAATTCATCACTATTCAAAGTCAAAACTACTTATGACCACTGAACCGTCTAAAGCGCCACCGCTTTACCCGAAGACCCACCTGCTCGCCGCAAGTGGTATCGCCGCCCTTCTCAGCCTGGCGCTCCTGGTATTTCCTTCCAGTGATGTTGAAGCCAAAAAGACGACCCTGAGCCTTGAACTGGAAAGTCCTGCTGAACAACTGACACAAGATCAAGACGCTGCTGACGCCGCTCAAGCCACAAATGAGCCAGTAGCCTCACCGTTTGCACAAATCGAAAACACAGAAGAAAACGCTCCGCAAACCGCGGAAGCCAAACCTGCGCCCGAACCTCTCGCGGAAAAACCGAAAGCGCCAGGTCACCGGGAAGTCGTCGTTTCCAAGGGCGATACGCTTTCGACACTGTTCGAAAAAGTCGGCCTTCCAGCCACAGCCGTGCATGAAATACTGGCCAGCGACAAGCAAGCCAAACAGTTCAGCCAGCTCAAACGCGGCCAGAAGCTCGAATTTGAACTGAACCCGGAAGGCCAGCTCACCAGCCTGCACAGCAAGGTCAGCGATCTTGAAACCATCACGCTGACCAAGAATGACAAGGGTTACGCCTTCAATCGTGTAACCGCAAAACCTACCGTTCGTACCGCTTACGTTCACGGAGTGATCAACAGCTCGTTGTCACAGTCCGCTGCGCGTGCAGGCCTCTCTCACAGCCTGACCATGGATATGGCCAGCGTATTCGGATATGACGTCGACTTCGCACAAGACATCCGCCAGGGTGACGAATTCGATGTGATCTACGAACAGAAAGTGGTCAACGGTAAAGCTGTTGGCAATGGCCCGATCCTGTCCGCCCGCTTCACCAACCGCGGCAAGACCTACACCGCCGTGCGTTACACCAACAAGCAAGGCAACAGCAGCTATTACACCGCCGACGGCAATAGCATGCGCAAGGCGTTCATCCGAACGCCGGTGGACTTTGCCCGCATCAGCTCGAAGTTCTCCATGGGCCGCAAACACCCTATCCTCAACAAGATACGCGCGCACAAAGGCGTTGATTACGCTGCGCCACGCGGCACGCCAATCAAGGCTGCCGGTGACGGCAAAGTGCTGCTGGCCGGCCGTCGTGGCGGTTACGGCAACACTGTGATCATCCAGCACGGCAACACCTACCGCACGCTATACGGCCACATGCAAGGCTTCGCCAAAGGCGTGAAAACCGGCGGCACGGTCAAGCAAGGCCAAGTAATCGGTTTCATTGGCACGACAGGGCTGTCCACCGGACCGCACTTGCACTATGAGTTCCAGGTCAACGGCGTTCATGTCGATCCACTGGGCCAGAAGTTGCCAATGGCCGATCCGATTGCAAAAGCAGAACGTGCCCGCTTCATGGCTCAGAGCCAGCCGTTGATGGCGCGTATGGATCAAGAGAAGGCCACCATGCTGGCTTCGAGCAAGCGTTAAGCCATGGCCCTTTATATCGGTGTGATGTCCGGAACCAGCCTCGACGGCCTGGACATTGCCCTGATCGAACAGACCTCGGCGATCAACCTGATCGCCACGCACTACATTCCCATGCCTGAATCCCTGCGCGCCGAGCTGCTTGGCTTGTGCGCCAGCGGCCCTGACGAGATCGCCCGCTCGGCGATTGCCCAGCAGAACTGGGTGAAGCTTGCCGCACAGGGCATTCACACCCTCCTCGACCAGCAACAGCTCAAACCGGAGGCGATTCGCGCGATTGGCAGCCACGGCCAGACTATTCGCCATGAACCGGCTCGAGGTTTCACCATACAGATCGGCAACCCTGCCCTGCTGACCGAGCTGACAAGCATCACCGTTGTCAGCGACTTCCGCAGTCGCGATGTCGCTGCCGGTGGTCAAGGTGCCCCTCTGGTGCCCGTCTTCCATGAAGCTTTGTTCGAAGAGCGTACCGGTAACCAGGCTGTCCTGAATGTCGGCGGCTTCAGCAATCTCAGTCTGATAGAGCCGACCAAGGCTGTAGCCGGTTTCGACTGCGGTCCAGGGAATGTGCTGATGGATGCCTGGATTCACCAGCAACGCGGTGAAAACTACGATCGCAATGGCCAGTGGGCCGCTACCGGCACCGTTGAACCAACGCTGCTGAAAGCATTGCTCAGTGATCCGTTCTTCATGACCAAGGGCCCGAAAAGTACCGGCCGAGAAGTGTTCAACCTGCCTTGGCTGGAGCAGCACCTCTCACGTCTGCCAGCCTTCCCTGCTGAAAACGTACAGGCCACGCTGCTCGAGCTGACAGCGTTGACCGTTGTCGAGTCGCTGCAAAGCGCTCAAACGGATACTCAAGAGCTGCTGGTCTGTGGCGGTGGCGCGCACAACGCCACATTGATGAAGCGATTGGCTGATCTGCTGCCGAACGCAAAAGTCGCCAGCACCGCCACCCACGGTGTTGATCCGGACTGGGTTGAAGCCATGGCGTTCGCCTGGCTGGCCCATTGCTGCCTCGAAGGTATCGCCGCCAACCGGCCAAGTGTTACTGGCGCCAAAGGGCTGCGCGTACTGGGCGCCATCTACCCCAACTAAACAAAACGCTGACAACAAAAAACGCCGCAGAACCCAAGGCTCTGCGGCGTTTTATTGTGTGCAGCGAAGTGCGATCAGATCGAGAACGAAGAGCCGCAACCACAAGTCGTGGTGGCGTTCGGGTTCTTGATCACGAAGCGCGAACCTTCCAGACCTTCCTGGTAGTCCACTTCTGCACCGGCCAGGTACTGGAAACTCATCGGATCAACCACCAGGCTCACGCCTTCGCGCTCGACGATGGTGTCATCCTCAGCCACATCTTCATCGAAGGTGAAACCGTACTGAAACCCTGAACAACCGCCGCCCGTAACGAATACGCGCAGCTTCAAGCGATCATTCCCCTCTTCATCGACCAGGCTCTTCACCTTGTGCGCAGCACCTTGGGTGAATTGCAAAGCCGTGGGGGTGAAGGATTCGACGCTCATGCTGACTATCTCCCGGCGTTACGCCGCCATAATGCGTGATGACGCGCATTATCCGCTTGTCCGAGAAAATCGGTCAACTATTGTTACGGTATATCAATAAACCCGACCAGCTGTTCAGCATGCAAAAAGGCCCGTTTGACGGGCCTTTTTGCTGTGTCGGATTAAGTGTTACGGCAGCATGCCGGCATGGGACAGACCCAAGCGCTCATCCAGACCAAACAGGATGTTCATGTTCTGCACAGCCTGACCCGACGCGCCTTTGACCAGATTGTCGATCACCGACAACACCACCACCAGATCGCCATCCTGCGGACGGTGAACCGCAATGCGGCAAACGTTGGCGCCACGCACGCTGCGGGTTTCCGGATGGCTGCCGGCTGGCATTACATCGACGAACGGTTCGTTGGCATAACGCTTTTCAAACAGCGCCTGCAGATCCACCGAGCGATCAACCACGGTCGCGTAAAGCGTGGAGTGAATGCCACGGATCATCGGCGTCAGATGCGGGACGAATGTCAGACCGACATCCTTGCCGCCCGCTGCGCGACGCAGCCCCTGGCGAATTTCCGGCAGGTGACGGTGACCTTTCACCGCGTAAGCCTTCATGCTTTCCGACGTCTCCGAGTACAGGGAGCCTACAGCCGCACCGCGACCGGCACCGCTGACACCGGATTTGCAGTCGGCGATCAGACGCGAAGCATCAGCCAGACCCGCTTCAAGCAGCGGCAAGAAACCCAACTGAGTAGCGGTCGGATAGCAACCTGGCACCGCGATCAGGCGAGCCTTTTTGATCTGCTCACGATTGACTTCCGGCAAACCGTAAACCGCTTCGTCCAGCAGCTCCGGCGCACCGTGCGGCTGACCGTACCATTTGGCCCACTCCTCGGCGTCTTGCAGACGGAAGTCCGCCGACAGATCGATAACCTTGGTGCCCGCCGCCAGCAGTTCACCTGCCAAAGCGTGAGCGACACCGTGCGGTGTGGCGAAGAACACTACGTCACAGGCGCCCAAGGTCTTGATGTCCGGCACGCTGAAGGCCAGGCCGTCGTAGTGGCCGCGCAGGTTGGGGTACATGTCAGCCACGGCCAGACCGGCCTCGGATCGGGAAGTGATCACCACCACTTCTGCCTGCGGATGCTGTGCCAACAGACGCAGCAGTTCGACACCGGTGTAACCCGTGCCGCCGACGATACCGACCTTGACCATAAACCTGCCCTCAACGAACCCACTGGAAAGCCGTCGATAATAGGGGCCACGCGGCCCTGCGACAACCGTCAAGGTGACGCGCGGACGCTCAAGCCTCTACTATCCGGCTTACCGTGAATAAGGGAATAACTAAAAATGCTCTATCTGTGGATCAAAGCGTTTCACATCGTCAGCGTCGTTTGCTGGTTTGCCGGCCTGTTTTACCTGCCGCGACTGTTCGTTTATCACGCGCAAAGTGAAGACACGGTCAGCAAAGAACGCTTCAGCGTCATGGAGCGCAAGCTGTATCGCGGCATCATGGGCCCGGCAATGATCGCCACGCTGATCTTCGGCGGCTGGCTGATCTATCTCAACCCGGGCATCTTCAGCATGGGCGGCTGGATTCACGCCAAACTGACCCTGGTCGTCTTGCTGATCGGTTACCACCATATGTGCGGCGCGCAGGTAAAACGCTTCGTCCGTGGCGAGAACACCCGCAGCCATGTCTTTTATCGCTGGTTCAATGAAGTGCCGGTTCTGATATTGCTGGCTATCGTGATTCTGGTCGTGGTCAAGCCGTTCTAACTTTAATAAGTCAATCACTTCGGGGTACTTCCAATGTCGCTGCCCGCTTTGCTCGAACAACGTCTGCGCCTGCCTGTGGTGGCGGCGCCGATGTTCCTGATTTCCAACCCTGAACTGGTGCTGGCCTGCTGCCGCAATGGCGTGGTCGGCAGTTTTCCCGCGCTGAACCAGCGCGAAAGCAGCGGGTTCAAGGCTTGGCTGGAACAGATCGAAGCGGGCCTCGCGGCGCTGGACAACCCCGCGCCGTACGCGGTGAACCTCATCGTGCACAACAGTAATCCACGCTTGCAGGCGGATCTGGCCATTTGCGTGGAGCACAAGGTGCCGATCGTTATCACCAGCCTTGGCGCGGTGAAGGAACTGGTCGATGCAGTGCACAGTTATGGCGGCCTGGTCTTCCACGATGTCACCACCCGTCGGCATGCCGAGAAGGCCGCCGAGGCTGGTGTCGACGGTCTGATTGCGGTCGCGGCCGGGGCCGGTGGCCATGCCGGCACCTGGAGTCCGTTTGCGCTGATCGCCGAGATTCGCGAGTTCTTCGACAAAACCCTGCTGCTTGCAGGATGTCTTAACCACGGCCATGAGATTCTCGCCGCACAGATGCTCGGCGCGGATTTGGCCTACTTCGGTACGCGCTTTATCGGCACCACCGAAAGTCATGCACCTGACGCCTACAAGGAGATGCTGCTGACAGCCAAAGCGGCCGACATCATCCATACTCCAGCGGTGTCGGGAGTGCCGGCCAGTTTCATGCGGCAAAGCCTGGAGGCGGCCGGTTTCGACATGGCAGCGCTACAAGGTAAAGGCGAAGTGAATTTTGGCGACAAGCTCAAACCGATCAGCGATGAAGCCAAAGCCTGGAAGACCGTGTGGTCAGCCGGGCAAGGCGTGGGGCAGATCGACGATCTGCCAGGCGTGGATCAGTTGATCGCTCGACTCGATGCTGAATATCGTCAGGCACAGGAACGCGCAGCACAGCTGCCGAAACGCTGGCCAAGGTAAAAATCAAGCCAGTCGCTCATGGACTGGCCTTACACTAACGACCTTTCATTCTCTTCGCGACAAGGATGCCTCGGCCATGAGCGAACCCCGTTACAAGATCGTTTTCGACGGTGCTCTACAGCCCGGTGTCGATATCACCACTGCCAAGCTCAATCTGGCGGATTTGTTCAAAAGCGATGTTGCAGCCATCGAGCGACTGTTCAATGGCAGTACCGTGGCGCTTAAGCGTGATCTGTCGCACAGCGATGCGCAGACTTATCTGCAGGCATTGAGCAAAACCGGGATTGACGCACGGATCGAATCTGACACGGCCATCGAGCTGAATCTGTCGGACGTCCACGAGCACTCCCCCGCTCCCGCCTACGCGGAACCGAACTCACCTTATGCGCCACCCCGCGCCAGTGTTGGTGAAAACCTTCCGGCATTCGCCGTGCTCAAACCGTTAAGCGTCGAAGGCCGGATCGGACGTCTGCGCTTTCTGGCCTGGACGATGGTCGTGACGCTGGTAAGCCTGCCAATTCTCAGCATTTTTGCGCTGATCGCCGTCGGCCTTGTCAGTTCCGACTCCACCAGCGGCCTGATCATCGGCGGCCTCATCGCGGCCATTCTGGGTTTGGCGCTCATCATCATCAGCATTTTGTTCACCGTTCAACGCCTGCACGATATCGGCTGGTCCGGCTGGCTCTGGCTGCTGAATCTTGTCCCGTTGGTGGGCAGCATCTTTCCTTTTGTGATCATGATTGTGCCGGGCAATACCGGTGCCAACCGCTACGGGCCACCACCTCCGCCCAACAGCACAGCAGTCAAGGTGCTGTGCTCTCTGTGGATCGTATTCATCGGGCTGTTTTTCGTAGGTGGAATGCTCGGCGGGATCTCCGCCATTCAGCAGGAATACGAAACCAGCCTCGAAAGCAGCTACGACAGCGGCTCGGTAACTACCGATGAAATCGACGTCGAGGTCGAACCGGCAGCGAATTCCGCCGACGATGCAGCCGAAGCGGCGCAGGCCCCTGTAGACTCTGCGAAAGAATGAACAGCGCTCCCCGCCGTGACACCTGCGTCGCTGGCGCGGAGCTGTTGCGATGGAGAAATGCATGACCCGTTACGCTCTGATCACTGGCGCCTCCAGCGGTATCGGCCTGGCCATGGCCGAAGCGCTGGCCCGGCGCGGCCGCAGCCTGATTCTGGTGGCACGACAGCGTGATCAGCTGGAAAGTATTGCGATCGAGTTGACCCAGCGCTTCGGCGTCGAGGTGCTGTTTCGCGCCTGCGACCTCGGTGAGCCGTTGCGCCTGTCCGGCTTTTTGCTGGAACTGGAAGAAGGTGACCGGCAGATCGATCTGTTGGTGAACTGCGCCGGCATTGGCACCTGTGGTCCATTCCTGGCTCAGGACTGGATGACCGAGCAGGACTTGATCGAGGTGAACATCCTCGCCCTCACCCGTTTGTGCCATGCGATCGGCAACAGCATGGCGCTGCAAGGCGGTGGGCAGATTCTCAACGTTGCCTCGGTAGCGGCGTTCAACCCCGGCCCGTGGATGAGCACCTATTACGCCAGCAAGGCCTATGTGCTGCACTTCTCCGAAGCACTGCGAGTTGAACTCAAACAGAGCGCGGTGAAGGTTTCAGTGCTCTGCCCCGGCCCGACCCGCACGGCGTTTTTCCGCACCGCGCAGTTGAACAGCGACAAACTCAAAGACAGCAAGTTGCTGATGAGCCCCGAAGAGGTCGCGCTGTACACCGTGCGTGCGCTCGACAAGAACCGCGCAATCATTATTCCGGGACGACGCAACCGCTGGTTCGCGTTTCTGCCGCGACTGGGTTCGCGCTGGCTCAACCGCACCATCGTCGGCATGGTCAACAAGGCTTACTGCCCGCGCTGAACTGTCCTACGGCAAAACACTGGGCGGGTTCTTTCCCCATGAGTACACTCAGACCAGCCCACACCACGGAGAAAACAGCAGTGGATACTCTGTTCACCAAGATCATCAACCGGGAAATCCCGGCCAAGATCATCTACGAGGACGACCAGGTTCTGGCGTTCCACGACATCGCACCTCAGGCGCCAGTGCACTTTCTGGTGATCCCGAAAAAACCGGTGCGCACCCTCAATGACCTGACCGAAGACGACAAGGCATTGGCCGGGCACATTCTTTTCACAGCCCAGCGTCTGGCGCTGGAGCTGGGCTGCGAAGACGGCTTCCGGGTGGTGATGAACTGCAATGAGAAAGGTGGGCAGACCGTCTACCACATTCATATGCACGTACTCGGTCAGCGCCAGATGAACTGGCCGCCGGGCTGATCCACGGCAAATCTGTGGGAGCGCCCTGCTCCCACATGACCCAGCGCAAACGCTCCCCGGCCGATTCGGTTAAACTGGCCGCCGAGATTCTTCCCGGAGGTCAGCATGACTACCCAACGTCACTACTCGCCGATTGACCGTCTTCTGCTGCAAGCCGATGCCGCGATGCGTACCTTGCTGCCCTTCAGCGGCCAGCCATACCGTCCGTCGCCAGCGATTCTGCAGCCAGACACGCAGATGAGCGACGAAGACACTCGCCACGTCGCCGGCCTGATGCGTATCAACCATACCGGCGAAGTCTGCGCCCAGGCGCTGTATCAAGGGCAGGCCCTGACCGCCAAGCTGCCGCAGGTGCGCGAAGCCATGGAGCACGCAGCCGAAGAAGAGATCGATCATCTGGTCTGGTGCGAACAACGCCTTCACCAGTTGGGCAGCCATACCAGCGTTCTCAATCCGCTGTTCTACGGCATGTCGTTCGGGATTGGCGCGGTGGCCGGGCTGATCAGCGACAAGGTCAGCCTCGGGTTTGTCGCAGCGACCGAGCATCAGGTGTGCAAACACTTGAACGAGCATCTGGAACAACTTCCGGCCGAGGACGAGAAGTCCCGGGCGATTCTGGAGCAGATGCGTATTGATGAGGAGCATCATGCGGAGAGCGCGCTGGATGCTGGCGGCTTCCGTTTTCCGGCGCCGGTGAAGTTCGGGATGAGTCTGTTGGCGAAGGTTATGACCAAGAGTACTTATCGGATCTGAAGCTTTAGAGGCTTTAAGGGCCTCACCGCTAGTAGGCTCACTCCTACAGGGTTATGTGTTTGCGCGATAAAAAAGGCGACTACCACTAAGTAGTCGCCTTTTTTGCGCTTGGATTTCTTACGTCGGCATGTTCCGCGCGTAGAAAATTTCGAGCATTTCGTGTTTCACACGCTCAGTCACTTGAGCGCGCTGCCCAGGAGACAGGCTGCTGGTGGCGTCGCCGAACAGGTAGTTGTCCAGTTCGAAGTCCTTCAGCAGCATTTTGGTGTGGAACAGATTTTCCTGGTACACGTTCACGTCGGTCATCTGGTACGCGTCGCGGGTGTCTTCGGACAGGTAGTTCTGAATCGAATTGATCTCGTGGTCGATGAAGTGTTTGTTGCCTTCAACATCACGGGTGAAACCACGCACACGGTAATCCACAGTCACAATGTCCGAATCGAACTGGTGAATGAGGAAATTGAGCGCTTTAAGCGGTGAAATGACACCACACGTCGACACATCGATGTCCACACGGAAGGTGGCAATGCCGTCGTCCGGGTGGATTTCCGGATAGGTGTGCACCGTGATGTGGCTCTTGTCGAGGTGAGCCAGGATGATTTCAGGCAACGGGCCCGGGGACTCTTCAATCTGGCTTTCAGTCGGGATTACCGGCTCTTCAGAAATCAGAATCGTGACACTGGCGCCCTGAGGTTCATAGTCCTGACTGGCAATGTTCAGGATGTTGGCACCAATGATTTCGACAACTTCGGTGAGAATCTGCGTCAGGCGTTTCGCGTTGTACTCTTGATTGATGTACTCGACGTAAGCCTGCTGGTCTTGCGGGGTTTCCGCGTAGCAGATGTCATAGATGTTGAAGCTCAAGGTCTTTGTCAGGTTATTGAACCCGTGGAGCTTGAGTTTGCTTTTCACCGTTGAAAACTCTCTGTGTATGCGGCCCGGCCGCGTGATCAAGCATGCCCGTCAAGTGCGAACAACGCACCTGCGTAGGACGGTCAACACCTCTTCGCGATGGCGATTTTGGTTATCTGTTCAGGCGGATGACACGTCGGTTGACCGATCACCGCCCTGAAAAAAGTCGCGCATTATGCAGACGTCAGGAGGGGGATCCCCAGAGTCTGCACTGCTTTTATGATAGTTGAATGTCGGTTCAACCGAGTTCGATGATTTCGTAATCGTGGGTGATCGCCACGCCAGCCGCACCGAGCATGATCGAGGCCGAGCAATACTTCTCGGCGGACAGTTCGATGGCGCGCTTGACCTGGGCTTCTTTCAGGCCACGGCCCTTGACCACGAAATGCATGTGGATCTTGGTAAACACTTTTGGATCTTCGGTTGCGCGCTCGGCTTCGAGGAAGGCTTCACAGCTTTCAACAGCCTGGCGCGATTTCTTCAGAATGCTGACCACGTCGAAGTTGCTGCAACCGCCGACGCCCAGCAGGAGCATTTCCATCGGGCGAACACCCAGATTACGACCACCGGCGTCCGGCGGACCGTCCATGACCACGACATGGCCACTGCCGGATTCGCCGAGGAACATGGCTTCGCCAGCCCATTGGATGCGTGCCTTCATCGCCCAGACTCCACTGTAAAAAAAGGGTCGCCAGCTTAGCACAGGGTTTTGCTCTGACCGCGCGACTGTTCCTAGGACGGATGCTCCAACTGCGTAGGTAATTTCTCGAATTTTCGACGAAGTGTCTGGTAAGCTGGCGCCAATTCGCTGGCGCCCCATGCCAGCTGTGTAGCGACCGCCTTCAGCGCCTCATAAAAAAATCAAACATCACCGTGCAGTCTTTTCGGGATACAACCATGGTTGCTATTACCCCCACACCCAAAATCAAGAACCTCGACAAGCTGTTGATGCATTGCCAACGTCGCCGCCATGCGGCCAAGAGCAACATCATTTGCGCTGGCGATCGTTCGGACACGCTGTACTTCATCATCAAGGGCTCGGTAACGATCCTGATCGAGGATGACGACGGCCGCGAGATGATCATCGCGTATCTCAACGCCGGGGATTTCTTTGGTGAACTGGGACTGTTCGAGCAGGCTGGTCAGGAGCAGCAGCGCAGCGCCTGGGTGCGGGCCAAGGTCGAGTGTGAGACTGCGGAAATCAGCTACGCGAAATTCCGCGAATTATCGCAGCAGGATCCGGACATTCTTTACGTGCTCAGCGGACAAATCGCACAACGCCTGCGCAATACCACGCGCAAGGTCGGCGATCTGGCGTTCTTCGACGTTACCGGTCGCGTGGCTCGTTGCCTGCTGGAACTGTGCAAACAGCCGGACGCGATGACCCACCCCGACGGCATGCAGATCAAGGTGACCCGTCAGGAAATCGGGCGGATTGTCGGGTGTTCGCGGGAGATGGTCGGTCGCGTTCTCAAGGATCTTGAGGAACGCAACCTGGTCAATGTGAAGGGCAAGACCATGGTGGTCTTCGGTACACGTTAAACGCGAACGCTTAAACGCTGTACATCTGCGCCAGCATTAAACGAAACAACTCATCGAGACGCGCCAAGGCCTGTGGCGCGTTGAATTTTTCATGCAGGGCAATGTGGCTTTGCGCGCGTACCCGCTGCTCCAGACCACAGGCTTCGTTGAAGCGATTGACCGCTGCCACCATCGAATCCCGCTCGTTATCCATCAGCATCGCACCGTGTACCAAACCCACCGGACGCTGTCCGCCCTGACTCTGGCGCCAGCGCTGGGCGGTGCCGACCATTTTGCGGCCGTCGAGGTTGACGTTGAAGCGACCGTCGCAAAACGCGCCCTCGATTTCTCCCAATGACGAAGTGCCGCCCAACTCATCCAGCAATTGGCAGATCGGATCGCACAGACGGCGGTAGCCGGTTTCGATGCGGTTGAGATCGCCTTCGCTGCGAGGCGGTGCGTAAACCAGTGCGATATTGATGGTCGCGGCCGATTGCGGGACCGGTTCGCCGCCGGTTTCGCGTAGCAGCACCGGCCAGCCGGCGGCGGCGGAGACTTCGCAGGCGTGTTCGAATCCGGGTAGGCGGTTCAAGCGGCGAGGCATGACCAGAGCGCGGTCGCTGGGCTGCCAGAATAGAAGGCCGAATTCGGCGTCGCCGGCACAGATCGAGGCCAGCAAGTCCTGTTCGGCTTGCAGGCCGGCTTCGATGGTCAGGGAGGTTGGCAGCGGCATAGCGGACTCCGGCAGATCTGGAATCTTTAGGGAACTGGCTGGCCTCTTCGCGGGCAGCCCGCTCCCACTGGGGGCGCGGGTGCCTGTGAAGGAGTGATCAGTCGAGGGTCGAACCACTCACCGAAACACCGCGCTCCGGGAAGAACAATCGTTGCAGCTCAGTACCCGGGCTTTCGGCGCGCATGAACGCCTCACCGACCAGGAACGCATACACGTCGCTGATCTCCATCAGCTCGACATCGGCACGGTTGAGGATGCCGCTCTCAGTGATTACCAGACGATCACGCGGAATACGCGGCAGTAGATCGAGGGTGGTTTCCAGGCTGACGTCGAAGGTATGCAGGTTACGGTTGTTGACCCCGACCAGTGGCGTGTCGAGGGTTTTCAACGCGCGCTCCAGCTCATCGCCGTCGTGCACTTCCACCAGCACATCGAGACCAACGCCTTTTGCCACGGAAGCCAACTCGGCCATTTTCACGTCGTCCAGCGCGGAGACGATCAACAACACACAGTCGGCGCCCAGCGCACGGGCTTCGACGATCTGGTATGGATCGATCATGAAGTCCTTGCGGATCACCGGCAGCTTGCACGCGGCACGGGCCTGCTGCAGGTAGGCATCGGCGCCCTGGAAGTAATCGATATCAGTCAGCACCGAGAGACAGGTCGCCCCGCCCTTCTCGTAGCTTTTGGCGATGTCGGCGGGAACAAAGTTCTCGCGGATCACGCCTTTGCTTGGCGAAGCCTTTTTGATTTCGGCAATCACCGCCGGTTGTTTTTTCTTGGCCTGCGCCAGCAAAGCCCGGGCGAAACCACGGGGTGCATCGGCCGCCTTGGCCAGACTTTCCAGCTCGCTCAGGCTGACACGAGCGCTACGCTCGGCGACTTCCTGAACTTTGCGCGCCAGAATGTTTTCCAGAACCGTCGGTACACTCATCCCTCATTCTCCACTTTGAATACCGCGGTAAAGGCACCCAGCTCCTCGAGTTTTTCCCGAGCGAGGCCGGTGTGCAGGGCGTCGTGCGCAAGCTCCACGCCCTGTTTCAAACTGCTGGCTACGTCGGCGGCGTACAGCGCTGCACCGGCGTTGAGCACAATCATTTCAGCGGCTTTCTGGCCGTTTTCAGTCTTGCGCTTGCCCAGCGCATCGCGAATCAACGCCAACGAAGCTTCCGGGCCGTCGACCGACAGGCCGTGCAGGCTCTGGCTCTTCATGCCTAGATCTTCCGGCTCGACCCAATACTCGGTGATCTCGTTGTTCTTCAGCTCGGCAACAAAAGTCGGCGCCGCCAGACTGAATTCGTCCAGACCGTCCTTCGAATGCACCACCAGCACATGCTTGCTACCCAGACGCTGCAAGACTTCAGCCAACGGCCGGCACAACGCCTGATTGAACACACCCACCACCTGATGTTTAACACCGGCCGGATTCGTAAGCGGGCCGAGCATGTTGAACAGCGTACGCAGGCCGAGATCGCGGCGCGGGCCGGCGGCGTACTTCATGGCTTTGTGGTGTGTCTGGGCGAACATGAAACCGATGCCGACGTTGTCGATGCAACGGGCGACCTGCACCGGCGTCAGGTTGAGGTAGATGCCGGCGGCTTCCAGCAAGTCGGCACTGCCACTCTTGCCCGAGACCGCGCGGTTGCCGTGCTTGGCCACGGTGCAACCTGCTGCCGCAACGACAAAAGAAGAAGCGGTGGATACGTTGAAAATATTCGCACCGTCACCGCCGGTGCCAACCACATCGACCACACCGTCGAGGGTCTTGAGTTCGACCTGATCGGCCAGCTCACGCATCACCGATACCGCGCCGACGATTTCGTCGATGCTCTCGCTCTTCATGCGCATGGCCATCATGAACGCGCCGATCTGTGCCTCGGTGCACTGGCCGGTCATGATTTCGCGCATCACATCGCGCATTTCATCGGTGCTGAGGTCGAGGTGATCGACGATACGGCCCAGGGCTGTCTTGATATTCATGGGAAGTCCTTAGCGCGTGCCGCCGGTTTGTTTGAGGAAGTTGGCAAACAGTTCATGGCCCTGTTCGGTCAGGATCGACTCGGGGTGGAACTGTACGCCCTCAATGTTCAGGGTCTTGTGACGCAGGCCCATGATTTCGTCGACCGAACCATCATCGTGTTGCGTCCACGCGGTCAGTTCCAGGCAATCGGGCAACGTCTCGTGCTTGACGATCAACGAGTGGTAGCGGGTGACGGTCAGTGGATGATTCAGGCCTTGGAAAACGCCCTTGTCCTCGTGGAATACCGGACTAGTCTTACCGTGCATCACTTGGCGGGCACGCACCACATCACCACCAAAGGCTTGGCCGATGGACTGGTGGCCGAGGCAGACGCCGAGGATCGGCAGTTTGCCGGCGAAGTGCTTGATGGCGTCGATAGAGATGCCGGCTTCGGTCGGCGTGCAAGGGCCAGGGGACACGACGATACGCTCGGGCTTGAGCGTTTCGATTTCAGCAATGGTCAATTCATCGTTGCGCACGACTTTGACCTCGGCACCCAGCTCGCCGAGGTATTGCACAACGTTGTAAGTAAAGGAGTCGTAGTTGTCGATCATCAGCAACATGGCGTTTCGAACCTCTTGAATTCTGACTTGAAGACAGCCTTCAGATGACTTGCCCGCAGGGCGCTGCACGATGTCGGACACGCAAGTGGCGTCGGCAAAGCGGCATTTCAAACGGGCAAGGAAGGCAAAGCGATACAGATCCGGCCGGGCCGGCAGAAAAGATTCAGGCGCGCCAACGCCAACGGGCGTGTGCCTTGATGACTTGATCCAGAAGTTTGCTGGTGATCAACACGGGGAAGGTCTCGTTCATACGTTCCGGCACAGTAACTTAGCTGGGCAGAGCGTGCAATATGGCGGGCCCTTCGGGGGAGAAATCCAAGGGAGGGTTCGCGACCGATGGCACTAGGCCGGAAGTTTTTGGTACTGTCGTTTCGTTCACCTACAACAATAAATAAAACGGACTTGCTCATGATCAAACAGACGTTGTTTGTACCGCTGGCCGGCTGCTTGCTCGCACTGGCCTGTGCCCAGGCGAATGCGGCGCCCAATCCTTATTCGAATTTCATTGTCTTCGGCGACAGCCTCAACGACGCCGGGACCTTCGCCGATAGCGGCGGCCCGGCGGGTTCTACTGAACGCTATACCAACCGTACCGGCCCGGTTTATCTGGATGGCAGCGGTGAGCTGTATTCGCTGAACTCCACCCAACTGCTGGGCGGACGCCTCGGCTTTACGGCGGATCAGACGGCCTCTTCCAGTTCGGCAGTGCGCGCCGACAATGGCCAGCCCGACGGTAATAACTGGGCGGTCGGCGGCTACCGCACGGATCAGATCCTCGATTCGATCACCACGCAATCAGCCACCGGTGAACGCACCCGCGCCGGCTACCTGCCGTCAAACGGTTTCCGTGCCGATCCGAATGCGCTGTATTACATCTCCGGCGGCGGTAACGACTTCCTGCAAGGTCGTATTCTCAGCCTGCCCCAAGCCAATGCGGCGGCAGATCGACTGGCCGATAGCGTGCAAACCCTGCAAACCGCCGGTGCCAAATACGTGATGGTCTGGTTGCTGCCTGACGTCGGTTTGACCCCGGCCATCAACGGCACGCCGTTGCAGGCGTTCAGCAGTACGCTCGCCAGCCAGTTCAACAGCCAGTTGACCACCCGCCTGCAAGGCATCAACGCCGAAATCATTCCGTTGAACATTCCGGTGCTTCTGTCCGAAGTGTTTGCCGATCCAGGACGTTTCGGCCTCGCCACAGACCAAAACCTGACCGCAACCTGCTTCAGCGGCAGCAGTTGCACGGAAAACGCCCGTTACGGCATCAACAGTGGGACACCGGATCCGAGCAAGCTGATCTATAACGACGGCGTGCATCCGACTGAAGCCGGGCAGAAACTGATTTCCGATTACGCCTATTCCCTGCTGGCCGCGCCGTGGGAATTGACGCTGCTCCCGGAAATGGCCCACGCCACCGTGCGCGCGCATCAGGATGAACTGCGCAGCCAATGGCAGGCGGACTGGGAAAACTGGCAGGCAGTCGGCCAATGGCGCGCCATTGTTTCCGCCGGCGGCCAGCACCTGGACGTCGACAGCCAAAGCAGCGGCGCCAGCGCCGACGGCAGCGGTTACAACCTCAACGTGGGTGGCAGCTATCGCCTCAATGAGGCTTTGCGCGTTGGCGTGGCAGCGGGTTTTTACCGGCAGAATCTGGAGGCCGGTCATAACGATTCGGACTACAAACTCAACAGCTATCTGGCTACAGCGTTTGCCCAGTTCCAGCAAAATCGCTGGTGGGCTGATGCCGCGCTGACTGGTGGCAAGCTCGACTACGACAACCTCAAGCGCAAGTTCGATCTGGGTGTCAGCGAGGGGGCGGAGAAAGGTGATACCGACGGCCATCTGTGGGCATTCAGTACCCGCGTCGGCTACGACATCGCCCAGCCGGGCAGTGAATGGCATCTGTCGCCATTCGTCAGCGCCGACTACGCCAGTGTCGACGTCGACGGCTACTCGGAGAAGAGCAACCGCGCCACCGCACTGACTTTCGATGATCAGGCGCGCGATTCGAAACGTTTGGGCGTGGGTATTCAGGGCAAGTACAACTTCACTCCGCAAACTCAGGTGTTCGGCGAGTACGCCCACGAGCGTGAGTACGAAGATGATGTGCAGAAGGTCAACATCGCGCTCAACACCCTGCCGGCCAACGACTTCACACTTGAGGGCTATACGCCGCAGAGTCATTTGAACCGCTTGAGCCTGGGCGTCAGCCACAAACTCACGGCGGATCTGGCGCTGCGTGGTGGGTACACATTCCGCAAGGATGATGACTTTACCCAGCAAGGGGTTAACGTCGGCGTCGTGCTGGACTTCTGAAGCGCAGGCACAAAAAAGCGGCGCCCTCTCAGGCGCCGCTTTTTTATGCGTATTCATATTCCTCTGTGGCGAGGGGATTTATCCCCGATCGGCTGCGCAGCAGTCGCAAACCGTTGTTCACGGTATACCTGAAAAATCTCTGTTGCAGGTTTCAGGGCCGCTCCGCGCCCCATCGGGGATAAATCCCCTCACCACAGAGGATCGCTCCCACAGGTTTTACGCGGATTCAGGCTTCTGGGGTTTGCTCGGCCAGGGCCACAGCGCGGAACATCGCCCGACGCTTGTTCAGGGTTTCTTCCCATTCCAGCGCCGGCACCGAGTCGGCAACGATGCCGCCACCGGCCTGCACATGAAGTTCGCCGTTCTTGATCACTGCGGTACGGATGGCAATTGCGGTGTCCATGTTGCCGTTCCACGCGAAGTAACCGACCGCGCCGCCATACACACCACGCTTGACCGGTTCCAGTTCGTCGATGATTTCCATCGCGCGAATCTTCGGTGCGCCCGACAAGGTGCCCGCCGGCAGAATTGCCCGCAGCGCGTCCATCGCCGTCAGCCCGGCTTTCAACTGGCCGGTGACATTGGACACGATGTGCATCACGTTGGAATAACGCTCGATGACCATCTTCTCGGTGAGCTTCACCGAACCGATTTCCGAAACGCGACCAGTATCGTTACGACCGAGGTCGATCAGCATCAAGTGCTCGGCGATCTCTTTGTCGTCCGACAGCAGATCTTCTTCCAGCGCCAGATCCGCCTCTTCGGTCGCACCACGCGGTCGCGTCCCGGCAATCGGGCGCACGGTGATCAGATTGTCTTCTACCCGCACCAGCACTTCCGGCGAACTGCCGACGACGTGGAAGTCGCCGAAGTTGAAGAAGTACATGTACGGCGTCGGGTTGAAGCAACGCAGTGCACGATAGAGATCAATGGGTGCAGCCTTGAAGTCGATCGACATGCGCTGCGACGGCACGACCTGCATGCAGTCACCGGCAAGGATGTATTCCTTGATGGTGTCGACGGCTTTTTCGTAATCGTCCTGGGTGAAACTGGAGCGGAATACCGGGTCAGCCGATTGCTGCTTGCTGAAGTCCAGGCCACGACGCGGGGTGATCGGTTGGCGCAGTTTCTCCAGCAGGCCCTGCAATTGCGCCTGACCTTGCTCGTAGGCATCCGCCTGAGCAGGGTCGGCCAGTACGATTGCGTGCATCTTGCCGGCGAGGTTGTCGAACACCACGACCGCATCGGAAACCATGAGCAGAATGTCCGGCACGCCCAGCGGATCAGGGTTCGGGCATTTGCCCAGACGCTTTTCCACATAACGCACGCAGTCGTAACCGAAGTAACCGACCAGACCGCCATTGAAACGCGGCAGACCGGCGATGGTCGGCACGTTGTAGCGAGCCTTGAAGGTTTCGACGAAGGCCAACGGGTCTTCGACGTCATGGCTTTCAGTCTCGACGCCATCGACGGTGATACTGACGTGATGGTCGTGAACCCGCAGCACGGTGCGGCACGGCAGACCGATGATCGAGTAACGGCCCCATTTCTCGCCACCCTGCACCGATTCGAGCAGGTAGGAGTTGGGCTGGTCAGCCAGTTTCAGGTAGATCGACAGCGGCGTGTCGAAGTCGGCCAGGGTTTCGCAGGCCAACGGAATGCGGTTGTAGCCATCAGCGGCCAAGCGCAGGAATTCTTCGCGGATCATGAGGTGCCTCGTGGTGTGAGGTGCTAATCAGTCAGGTAGGCAAACGTGCCGGCGGGCCGGCCAGGAACAAGTCAGGCGCGCCAACGCCAGCGGGCCAGGGCCTTGATGACTTTCATCCAGAGTTTGCGAGTGACCACCACGATGGCGTTTCCGGCAGGGGGTTGAACAGCGTCGGGCAACGTTATCCCACCGGCCAGATCCAGGCAACCGGGAATTAGCTTGCGCAGATCGTCAATCACCAGCGCCGGGGATTCTTCGGCGATTGGTCGGCCATGGTTATAGCCATAACTCAGCGCCACGCATTTGACCCCCGCCGCTTTCGCCGCCAGCACATCGCTGCGCGAGTCGCCGACGAACAGCGATTGCGAGGCCGGGATGTTGGCCATTTTCATCACGAAGAACAGCGCTGCTGGATCAGGCTTCTTCTGCGGCAGGGTGTCGCCGCCAATGATCCACTTGAAGTAGCGGCCGATTTTCATCTGATCCAGCAGCGGCGCGACAAAACGCTCCGGTTTGTTGGTGATCAGTGCCATCGCCACGCCCTGCTTGTGCAGCCATTTCAGGGTGTCGCGCACGCCGGGATAGACCACGGTCAGCTCATGGCTGGCGCCATAGGCTTCCATGAACACTTCCAGCGCATGTTCGGCCTCGACGTCGTCGACAGCCGAGTGATCAATACCGCCGGCCAGCGCACGACGCACCAACACTGGCGCGCCGTTGCCGACCCACTCGCGCACCGAATCGATGCCCGCAGGCTGGCGGCCGAGGCTGAGCAGCATGTTGTCCACCGCCGCCGCCAGGTCGGGAACCGAGTCGATCAGCGTGCCATCCAGATCGAACATCACCAACCGTGGCAGTTTGCCCGGGAACAGCTGCTCAAAACCGCTCATGGGCGTGCCAGTGCCAGTTCGGAACGCATCTTGTCGATGACTTCCTGATAGTTCGGCGCGTTGAAGATCGCCGAGCCGGCAACAAAGGTGTCAGCGCCAGCGGCAGCGATTTCACGGATATTGTTGACGTTGACGCCGCCGTCGATTTCCAGACGAATGTCACGGCCCGACGCATCAATGATTGCCCGCGCTTCGCGCAGTTTGTCGAGGGTGCCGGGAATGAATTTCTGTCCGCCGAAGCCTGGGTTGACGCTCATCAGCAAGACCATGTCGACTTTGTCGATCACGTACTTGAGCACGTCCAGCGGGGTCGCCGGGTTGAACACCAGACCGGATTTGCAGCCGCCCTCGCGGATCAGTTGCAACGAGCGATCGACGTGCAGCGTGGCTTCCGGGTGGAATGTGATGTAAGTCGCGCCGGCTTCGATGAAGTCGCCAACAATGCGATCCACCGGACTGACCATCAGGTGCGCGTCGATTGGCGCGGTGATGCCGTACTTGCGCAATGCCGCGCAAACCATCGGACCGATGGTCAGATTGGGCACGTAGTGGTTGTCCATGACATCGAAGTGGACGAAGTCGGCGCCAGCGGCCAGGACGTTGTCCACTTCTTCGCCGAGGCGGGCGAAGTCGGCGGAGAGAATCGACGGAGCAATTACGAAGGGCTGCATGACGCACCTTTTCTGAGCTAAATCACGATGGCGCGCATTGTATACCTCAAGTTTCCGCGCGCGCACCGTGACCGCGATGATCAGTAGGCCGCGCGGTAGATCTTCTCGATATCGATGGCGCTGAGCTTGCGCGGGTTATTGCGCATCAAGCGCTCGATTCCCGCGGCCTCTACGGCCATGGCCGGGATTGCGTCTTCCGGCACACCGAAACTGCGCAGACCGGCGGGGATTTCCACCGCCACACAGAGGTCGGTCATGGCCTGCACGGCTTTGTCCGCCGCTTCGCTGGCACTCAGATGAGCGGTCTTCACGCCCATGGCCTCAGCGATATCCTGCATCCGCTCGACGCAGGCCATCTTGTTCCAGGTCATGACATACGGCAGCAGCAAGGCATTGCTGACGCCATGGGCAATGTTGAAACGCCCGCCCAGTGGATAGGCCAGCGCATGCACCGCGCCGACGCCGGCATTGCCGAACGCCATGCCGGCCATCAGGCTGGCGGTGGCCATGTCTTCTCGGGCTTGCAGGTTGGCGCCATTGGCGTAGGCCTTGGGCAGTGCGTTGGCGATCAGCTTGATGGCGCCGATGGCCAGGGAGTCAGTGATCGGCGAAGCGTTGACCGACAGATAGGATTCGATGGCGTGTACCAGCGCATCAACGCCACTGGCCGCGGTGACACTGCGCGGACAGGTCAGGGTCATTTGCGGGCTGACCAGCGCCACGTCCGGCAATAGATAGTCGCTGACGATGCCTTTCTTCAGTTGCGCAACCTTGTCGGAAAGGATGGCGACGTTGGTCACTTCCGAACCGGTGCCGGCGGTGGTCGGGATGGCGATCAGCGGCGGGCCTTTGCGTGGCACCTGTTCGACGCCGAACAGATCTTCCAGCGCGCCGTGATAACCGGCATAGGCCGCGACACTCTTGGCGATGTCGATGGCACTGCCGCCACCGAGACCGATCAAGCCGTCATGCCCACCCTCGCGATAGACACGCATGCAGTCTTCGACGATGGCGATTTCCGGATCCGGCAGCACGCGGTCGAAAATCTCGTACTCGCGCCCCCCCAATTGCACCAGCGCCAGCTCCACGGTGCCGGACTTGACCAGCGCGGCGTCGGTGACGATCAGCGGATTGTCGATATCGAGACGGGTGAGTTCGGCCGCCAGTTGCTCGATGCCCCCCGCGCCGGTAATCAATTTGTGAGCGATTTTGAACTGGGAAAGACTCATCGTGCGCAGCCTCTTATAGATGTGGGAGCTGGGCACAAGATTAGCTGGAGATTTGGGGTTGTCTGCTATTCAGGTCGTGAATGACCCATCAAGGGCAAGATCAACAGCCCCTCACCCTAGCCCTCTCCCGGAGGGAGAGGGGACTGACCGAGTTGTACTCTCGAAGTACATCGACCTGAATGACCGAGTCGAACTCAGGCCTTGAACAGCACAACGATCTGCTCCCTTCCCCCTCGCCCCCTTGGGGGAGAGGGCTGGGGTGAGGGGGTAAGCTTTTGATCTGGCCCTTAAACCTGAGCGGTACGCAGTTTTTCGCTACGGCCGCGTAGCCATTCCAGGGTCAGCAGGAGGATGACGGAGAACGCGATCAGCAACGTAGCAGCCGCCGCAATCGTCGGACTCAAATTCTCACGAATTCCGCTGAACATCTGTCGAGGCAACGTCGCCTGCTCGGGACCTGCAAGAAACAGCGTCACCACCACCTCATCAAACGACGTCGCGAAGGCAAACAGCGCACCGGAAATCACCCCCGGCGCAATCAGCGGCAAAGTCACCCGACGGAACGCGGTCAACGGCGAAGCGCCAAGGCTGGCCGCGGCACGCACCAGATTGTGGTTAAACCCCTGCAACGTCGCCGACACCGTGATGATCACAAACGGCACACCCAGCACCGCGTGCACAACGATCAACGAGAAGAAGCTATTACCTAGCCCCAGCGGTGCAAAGAACAGGTAACTCGCCACACCAATAATCACCACCGGCACCACCATCGGCGAAATCACCAGCGCCATCACCAGTGCTTTGCCGGGGAAGTCGCCACGGGTCAGGCCGATCGCCGCCAGCGTGCCGAAGATCATCGCCAGCACCGTCGCGGCCGGGGCGACGATGATGCTGTTCTTCAGCGCGCGCATCCATTCCGCCGAGGCGAAGAAGTCGTGATACCACTGCAGCGAGAAGCCTTGCAGTGGGTACACCAGAAAACTGCCCGAGTTGAACGACAGCGGCACGATCACCAGCACCGGCAGAATCAAAAACAGCAGAATCAAGCCGCAGAGGATCCGCAAGCTGTAGAACCACACCCGTTCAATGGGCGACATATAAGGACTCAGCATTTCAAATTCCCCTTAGCTCAGGCGCAGGCGACTGGCGCCCACCAGCCAGCTGTAAATCAGATAAAGCACCACGGTCGCCAGCAGCAACAGCCCGCCCAGCGCGGTGGCCATGCCCCAGTTGATGCTGGTGTTGGTGTAGAACGCGACGAAGTAGCTGACCATCTGATCGTTCGGGCTGCCGAGCAGCGCCGGGGTGATGTAGTAGCCGATGGCGAGGATGAACACCAACAGGCACCCGGCGCCGACACCGGCATAGGTCTGCGGGAAATACACGCGCCAGAAACTGGCGAACGGATGGCAACCCAGCGAGATCGCCGCACGCATGTAGGTCGGCGAGATGCCTTTCATCACGCTGTAGATCGGCAGGATCATGAACGGCAGCAGGATGTGCACCATCGAGATGTAGACGCCCGTGCGGTTGAACACCAGTTCCAGCGGTTTATCGATGATGCCCATGGCCAGCAGCGCGCTGTTGATCAGACCGCCCGATTGCAGCAGCACGATCCACGCCGCGACCCGCACCAGGATTGACGTCCAGAACGGCAGCAGCACCAGAATCATCAACAGGTTGCTCTGGCGCGATGGCAGGTTGGCCAGCAGGTATGCCAGTGGATAGGCGAGCAGCAGGCAGATCACGGTGATGACCAGACCCATCCAGAAGGTGCGGGCGAAGATGTCCAGGTAGATCGCCTGATCCGGGGTCGCCGGGGCGATTTCACCGAGGTCGTCGATGCGGTGATCGACCGATGCCAGCAAGTAATACGGCGTAATGCTGCTGGTGTTGCGTTTCACCGCTTGCCAGTAGGCCGGATCGCCCCAACGTTCGTCGAGTGCTTCCAGTGCTTCTTTATAAGAGGCCGGTTCGCTGGCAAATGGCAGCGCCCGGGCAGTTTTGGTCAGCAGGCTGCGATAGCCGGCCAACTCCATGTTCAAGCGCTTGGACAGATCGCCCAGCGTCTGGTTTTTGCGCGCTTCGGCGAGGTCTTCGCCGGCCGCTTTGTACACCGGTTCAGCGGGCAGGCCACGGCCGTCCCAACTGGCGATGGCCGCCACGGTGCGCGGCATGCCGCCGACCACTTCCGGGTTGCCGACGCTTTTGTAGAGCAGCGCCACGATCGGCACCAGAAACACCAGCAACAGAAACAGCACCAACGGCGCAATCAACGCCTGGGCTTTCCAGCGGTTGACCCGCTCGGCGCGCTTGAGCTTCTGCTTCAAGGTGGGGCTGGCGCCCTCGTTCAGGGGAACGGCGATGGCCATGACGTACTCCGCAAATCTTTGATCGTTACAGAGGTGGCGAACCACCTCTGTTGTGTTGGAACACAGCTACCTGTGGGCGCGAGCTTTCCTGAGAGATCGAACCTTGTGGCGAGGGGATTTATCCCCGATGGGTTGCGAAGCAGCCCCAAAACCACGCAGCTCGGTGTGTCAGGAAGGTTGGAGTCTCAGGTTCTACGACTGCTGCGCAGCCGATCGGGGATAAATCCCCTCGCCACAAAAGCACCCATCGCCATCTCCCATGCAGGTGAAACAGTGGTTACTTCGCCGCCCAGGAGTTGAAGCGCTGTTCCAGTTGCTCGCCGTTGTCAGCCCAGAAGCTGACGTCGATCTGCACCTGGTTGGCGATGTTTTCCGGGGTAGTCGGCATATCTTTCAGCACATCCTTGCTCAGCAACGGAACAGCCTGGGTGTTGGCCGGGCCGTAAGCGATGTTTTCCGAGTAGGTCTTCTGCTGCTGCGGCTGTACCGAGTAGGCGATGAACTTCTTCGCCGCTTCAGCACGCTTGGCGTCCAGACCTTTCGGGATGGCCCACGCGTCAAAGTCGTAGATACCGCCGTTCCACACCACTTTCAGGTTCGACTCTTTCTGCACGGCAGCGATGCGACCGTTGTAGGCAGAGCTCATGACCACGTCGCCGGAAGCGAGGTATTGCGGCGGTTGTGCGCCGGCCTCCCACCACTGAATGCTTGGCTTCAGCTCGTCGAGTTTCTTGAACGCGCGATCCTGACCACCCTTGCTCGCCAGCTCTTTGTAGACGTCTTTAGGCGCCACACCATCAGCCATCAAAGCGAATTCGAGGGTGTACTTGGCGCCTTTACGCAGGCCACGTTTGCCCGGGAATTTCTTGGTGTCCCAGAAATCGGCCCAACTGGTCGGCGCGGTTTTCAGCTTGTCGGCGTTGTAGGCGAGTACGGTCGACCAGACGAAGAAACCTACGCCGCACGGCTGAATCGCGCCTTTGACGTAGTCTTCGGTTTTGCCGAACAGTGCCGGGTCGAGTTGCTCGAACATGTCTTCGTCGCAGCCACGGGACAGCTCTGGCGATTCAACTTCGACCAGATCCCACGACACGCTCTTGGTGTCGACCATGGCTTTGACCTTGGCCATTTCGCCGTTGTACTCACCGGCGACGATTTTGCCGTTACCCGCCGCTTCCCACGGTGCATAGAAGGCTTTGACTTGCGCCGCCTTGTTCGCCCCGCCAAACGACACCACGGTCAAATCCGGGCCAGCGGCCATTGCGCTGGCCGCACCCATCAGGCCCAGGGTCAGGGCGGTGAACTTCAGGGATCTCAACATTTATTGTTCTCTCCACGTGCAGGGTTGGTGTTGGTATTGCGGGGGGCGATCAGTTCGCCTCTAACAGCGGATCAAGCGCGCGAACGTGCTCGACCTGCCAGCCAAGCGGAACCACGTCACCAACCGCGAGCGCGGGATCGAGCTCGGCAATCGGTTGTTTCACGAAGAAGTCGGTCTTGCCGCAGACTTCCAGGCGCACCCGGACGTGGTCGCCCAGATAGATGAATTCCGCCACCCTCCCTGAGAAGCGGTTGACGCATTGGTCGCTGGAACCGTTGAGACTGACGCGCTCCGGGCGAATCGACAGGGTCACTGGCTCGCCGGTCTGGCCGACGTTGACCGCCAGAGCCTCGACCTTCTCGCCACGGCCCAACTCGACGACGCAACGCTCACCGCTCTGGCTGAGCAAACGACCGTTGAGGCGATTGTTCTCGCCGATGAAGTTGGCGACGAAGGTGTTTTTAGGCTCTTCGTAAAGCGTGCGCGGCGGCGCGATCTGCTGAATTTCGCCTTGGTGGAACACGGCGACGCGATCGGACATGGTCAGCGCTTCGCCCTGATCGTGGGTTACGTAGACCACGGTCACGCCGAGGCGCTGGTGCAGATGCTTGATCTCCATCTGCATGTGTTCACGCAGTTGTTTGTCGAGGGCGCCGAGGGGTTCGTCCATCAGCACCAGTTGCGGCTCAAACACCAACGCACGGGCCAGGGCCACACGCTGTTGCTGACCGCCGGACAACTGCGCCGGGTAGCGCGAAGCGAACGCGTCGAGCTGCACCATGCTCAGGACTTTCTTGACCTTGTCGGCGACGTCACTCTTGTTCAGGCCACGCACGGTCAGCGGGAACCCGAGGTTTTCGGCGACGGTCATGTGCGGGAACAGTGCGTAGTTCTGGAACACCATGCCGATGTCGCGCTTATGCGGCGGCACGTTGTTGATCGCGCGCCCGGCCAAGAGGATTTCGCCAGCGGTCGGCGTTTCGAAACCGGCGAGCATCATCAGGCTGGTGGTCTTGCCGGAACCGGACGGCCCGAGCAGGGTAAGGAATTCGCCTTTGCGAATGTCCAGGTTGAGGTCTTTGACGATCAGGTTCTCGCCGTCGTAGCTCTTCTGCACTCCACGAAAGCTGACCAGCACATCACTGGCCCCTGCGTTTGTATCGACCTGGCTCATACCCACACCTTTGTTGTTGATGACTGCTTGTGTACCAAGCCTAGTGGCTGGCGGCAGGCACGCAAATCGGGGCGCAGGAGAGAATCGCCTCAGCGGGATGGAAGGTTGGGGGTAGGGATTGCCCTACAAGGATGGCGCGGATTGGCACGCCGACTACGAGCGTCAAGCTGCAAGCCGCCAGTAACGGCAAAAGCGTTTGTCGCGAATGGATATGCCAACGCGGTCTACTGTAGGAGCTGCCGAAGGCTGCGATCTTTTGACCCTGTAAACAGCAAGATCAAAAGATCGCAGCCTTCGGCAACTCCTACACAGAGCGCGGCGTTGTTCAGAGGAGTTTGTGTTCCATCGCGTACTTCACCAGTTCCGCCAGCGAGGTGATGTTGAGCTTCTGCATCAGCCGCGCCTTGTGGGTGCTGATGGTCTTGCTGCTCAGGGCCAATTGCTGGGCGATGTCGTTGACGTTGGCGCCCTGGGCCAAGCGCTCGAACACCGAGAACTCGCGCTCGGACAACAATGAATGCAACGGCCGCGCATCGGTCAGGCCGACCTCGAAGACCATGCGGTCGGCCAGATCCGGGTCGATGTAGCGCCCACCCGCCGCGACTTTGCGGATGGCCGTCAGCAACAGCGCCGGATCGCTGTCCTTGGTCGCATAACCCGCAGCGCCAACCTTCAAGGCGCGAGCAGCCATTTGCGCCTCGTCGTGCATCGACAACACCAGAATCGCCGGCGGATTGTTCAGCGCACGGATTCGCGGGATCGCTTCCAGGCCGTTGACGCCTGGCATGGAGATGTCCAGCAGCACCACTTCGCACGGCACATGGCGCAGGGTTTCGAGCAACTGCTCACCATTGCTCGCCTCTCCCACGACTTGCAGGTCCTTGGCCAGGCCGATCAATTGCTTGATGCCTTCACGAACGATGGTGTGGTCTTCGGCTACCAGTACACGGATCACGTTGTTCTCCAGATTCAGTCAAACCTCATCCACCGGCACCCAGACATTCAGACTGGTGCCCTCCCCCGGCTCACTCTCAAGCACCAGGCGCCCACCCATGATCAGCACCCGTTCACGCATGCCCACCAAGCCAAACGAAGTCGGCCGACCGGCAGCGGCGACAAATCCTACGCCATCATCGCTGACCGTCAGACACAATTCATCGCCTTCCAGCGCCAGCGTCAGTTCCACAGTATGCGCCTGGGCATGACGCATGACGTTGGTCAGCGCCTCCTGCAGGATGCGGAACAGGCCAATCGCCTTGGCATCGCTGAGCGGCGGCAGATTGTCCGGCACCTGCACAAGACACGGAATCTGCGTGCGCGCCTCGAACCGGCGCGCCTGCCACTCAATCGCTGACGCAATCCCCGCATCGAGAATCGGCGGGCGCAATGCGGTCGCTACATCACGCACCAACTGGAACAACTGGGCGATCAGGCGCTTCATGCTGTTCAACCTGTCGTGCAGACCGGGGTCGAGTTGCGCGTAGGCCAGTTCGCACATCGATGTCTCCAGTTTCAGCACCGTCAGCATCTGCCCCAGTTCATCGTGTACTTCCCGGGCAATCCGCGCCTTCTCTTCTTCGCGCACGCTCTCAAGGTGTGCCGACAGCTCGCGCAGTTGCTCACGCGATGCCGCCAGCTCCAGCTCGATGCGCTTGCTCTCGGTAATGTCCCAGACGATGCCGTCCCAGACATAAGCGCCATCTTCAAGCTGCCGGGTGATCGCCTTGATCTCGGCCCAGCGCTGCTCGCCCTGTCGTGTGAGAATTCGCCCCTGCCACGACCAGTCGCTATCGGTGTCCAGCGCCTGATCCTGGGTGCGGTGATAACTGGCCTTGTCATCCGGATGCACCAGACTGCGCAGGCCCATGTCGCGGTGGGCAATAGCGGCCGGCGCGTAGCCGACCAGACTTTCGCTGCCCTCACTGATGTAGGCAAAGTCGATCTGCCCGGTGACCGGCGCCCGCTCCAGGCGGAACACCAGGCCCGGTACATTGGCGGCGATGCCTTGAAGGCGCGCTTCACTTTCCTGCAACGCCGCGAGTGCGCGACGGCGCTCGGTGACGTCGTTGAGATAGACCACCAAATACTCGCTGTCGCGAAAACGCAGGAAACTCAGCGATACATCCGCCGGCAAAATACTTCCATCGGCACGCACACAGCTTGTCTCAAAACTCAGCGGCCCTTCTTCACTGGCACGCGCGCGTTTCCACAGATTGAGCCAGCGGTCCATGTGCAGACCCGGTTCGAAATCAATCAGCGGTCGCTCGATCAGCCCGCCCGAGGGGTAGCCGAGCATGTTTTCCGCCGCCCGGTTGGCGTAGCGCACATGGCTATCCCAGTTGACCCAAAGGATGCCGACGGTGCTTTGATCGATGGAAAACTGCGTCAGGCGCAGCGCTTCTTCGCTGGCGGCGCGCAAGGCGATGTCTTCCCGCGCCGCGAGCAGGCGTTGTTCGAGGCTATGTTGCTGGCGCCGCTGCCAGAACACGATCGCCACGCAACTGAGCAGCATGACCGCGAACAACAGACTGAGGTTCTGCCAGAACCCCGGCGATTCCGACAACCGTGGATATTTGGGTTGCAGCCATTGATTGTGCAGGCGCTCCAGATCCTTGGCCGGGATCGAGCGCAGCGCGCTCTGGACGATGCCGGCCAGCTCAGGCCAGTCCCGGCGCGAAGCGACTCGCAACAATTGCGGCAGGCCGATATCGCCGACCACTACCAGTTCAGCGAACTCCGGTTCTGCCGACAACCGCCCGAGTTGCGCTTCATCGACCACCGCGTAAGACGCCTGCTGACTCAGCAACAATTGCAGCGCTTGACGCTCCAGCGGCACGCCTTGCAGATTCAGGTGTGGATAGTTGCCGCGCAGATAGTCGGCGGTGGTGCTCGGCATACGCACGGCGACGCGGGTCTGGCCATCGAGTTTTTCCAGATCCACCACACCCCCGGCCTTCTGGTCGCTGACCACCAGTTGCGGCACACGCATGTACGGATCGGAAAACTGCCACAGGCGCAGCGCGCTCGGTGTCTGGGTCAGACCAGGAGCGATGTCGATCTCGCCATCGCGCAATGCGGTTTCCAATTGCGCCAGATCCTGAAAGTTGCGCCAGCTCAGCTCGATATTGAGAGCCTTGGCCAGCCATTTCATCAACTCGACGTTGGCCCCGGACAGTCGCTGCAAACGCCGATCGTATTGCGCGTACGGCGCCTGCAACACCAATCCGACCCGCAATTCGTTGTGTTGCGCGAGCCATTGCTGCTCGCTGGCTGACAACTGCGCAACGTGTGCCGATGGCGCAGGCGCCGCCCAGCCCATCAAGGGAAGCCACAAACAGCCGATAACCCACAGGCAGCAAAATCGCTTCATTGAAGTCTCATACACTGACAAATTCTGACCAACCCATTAGGCTGCCGGGATACTTTCTGGCCTGGAATAACCGATGCCCTCTGTCTACCGCCTGGCAATGCCAGCATTGTGCCTGTCGCTGATCCTGCCTTGTGCGTTTTCTGTCCACGCGGCCGACCCGGCCCCTGCCGCCCCTGCGGAAAAATCCGCCGAAGAAAAACCGGCCGAGCGCCAACCACTGCTTGAGCGTAGTCAGGAAGAGGCCGCGGCACTGGAACGTAAAGTCCCGGCGCAAGAACAGCAACAGCTTCAAGCCGGCAGCGACACTTTCCTCGCCTTGTGGAAACCGGCCAACACCGCTGAACCGAAAGGCGCGGTGATTATCGTCCCCGGTGCCGGCGAAACCGCTGACTGGCCACAAGCAATCGGCCCGTTGCGGAGCAAATTGCCGGACGCCGAATGGAGCAGTCTGAGTATCACCCTGCCCGATCTGCAAAGCGATGCCATCGCTCCGCGCGTAATTGAAGCCGTTGCCGCGCAGAAAGCCCCCGAAACAGGCAGCAAGGACGCCACCACCGCGCAGCCGATCGAACAAGCAGCAGGCGGTGAGGCCGAAGTCGCCGACCAGGTGATCGCCGAAACGACTGAAGAACAGTCCAAAGCCGATGCCGAACGCATCTTCGCGCGCATCGACGCCGCCATTGCCTACGCCGAACAGCAAAGTGCGCGGCGCATTGTCGTGCTCGGTCATGGAACCGGCGCGTATTGGGCGGCGCGCTTCTTGAGCGAGCGGCAAACGGCGCAGGTGGAGAAATTCGTCATGGTCGACGCGCAAACACCGGCCAAGGCCAAACCGCCGTTGGTGGAACTGACGCCAACGCTGAAACTGCCGACCGCTGATATTTTCTACATGGACAAAGCGCTGGATCGCAACGCGGCGCTGGAGCGCATGCAGGCGAGCAAGCGCTTGAAGACGTCGGCGTTCAGCCAAGTGGCGCTCAAGGCGTTACCGGATAACAAGGCTGAGCAGGAACAGTTGTTCCGTCGGGTGCGTGGCTGGTTGAGCCCACAGAACACAGACTGACCCAAAAGCAAAAGATCGTCCGAAGGCTCAGGCCGCGATCGGACGATCTTTTGATCTTGAAACCGCCTAACGAAAATCCCGCCGTTCACGAATCAACGTGTAGGCATTGTGCAACTCGCGGGTCTTATCGGTCGCCTCTCGCACCTGCATCGGCGTTGCACCGCTGCCGGCAATCTTGTCCGGATGATGACGGCTGAGCAGACGTCGATAAGCTCGTTTGATTTGCGCCGGTTCGCTGCTCGCCGAAACACCGAGCAATCGCATCGCTTCCTGATAGCTTACCGCCGCACTGACGATGGGCCGTTTGCCGGGCTCGTAATCACTGGCCAACGCCTGCACCTGATGCGTCGTCCAGCCCAGCCATTTACCCCACTGCGCCAACAATTCCCGCTCGCTGACGCCGGCACGACCATCGGCCCAGACCATCCGCCAACACGCGCGCAACACGCCTTCGGCCGCATGCGGCTGCGCACTCAGGCGCCGTAGATAACCGCGAAGATTATCGTCCCCGGACTTGCCGCGATTGAACGCCGCAATCGCCCGGCGCGTCGCCGGTTCGCTCATCTCCAGCGCGCGCATCTCATTGCGCGCCTGCTGGATATGTCCATCCGTCACACGTCCGTCACTCTTGGCCAGACGCCCGAGCAACACGAACAACAATTCGTCGTTGCGCAGCATCGGCCGACCACCGAGTTTCTCCCGCAGATGCCCCCAGCTCTGCAAATGCAGGCGCCGATCCAGCGCCTGCCCCAACAAAGCCCCAAGCATGGCCCCCGGAATGCTGGCAATCGCAAAACCCGCTCCGGCTCCAATCAGAGTCCCTGGCCACAACATATCAGCGACTCGCTTCTATCAAGGTTTCAGCTTCGGCCAGACGCTCATGCGTGCCGACATCCACCCAGTGGCCTTTCAGACGCTCGCCCGTCACCTGCCCATCCGCCATGGCCTTGCGCAGCAGCGGTGCCAGTTTGAAAGCCCCGTCGGCGCAGCCGTCGAACAGTTGCGGATGGATGACGGCGATGCCGCTGTAGGTCAGGGTGGCTGCAGTCGGCTGGCCGTCGATGACCTGACCGTCGACCAAAGAAAAATCACCTGTCGGGTGATGCGCCGGATTATCCGCCAGCACCAGATGCGCCAGACCGGTGATCGGCTGGTGCAGCACGCTGAAATCGTAATCGGTCCAGATATCACCGTTCACCACCAGGAACGCATCATCGCCGAGCAACGGCAGCGCACGGAAAATCCCGCCGCCGGTTTCCAGCGGCTCGCCTTCCTGCGAGTACTGGATGCTCAGACCAAACTGCGAACCGTCGCCCAGGTAATCCTCGATCTGCTGACCGAGCCAGGCGTGGTTGATTACAATCTCGCTGAAACCCGCCGACGCGAGGGCACGCAGGTGATATTCGATCAAAGGGACGCCGCCGGCACGTACCAGCGGTTTCGGCGTGGTCAGGGTCAGCGGGCGCATGCGCTCGCCTTTGCCTGCCGCCAGAATCATTGCTTTCATGCCGTCGCTCCACCACGCAGGCTGGTGAACAGCGCTTGCAGTTCGGCCAGCTCAGGACGACGGGCGATCACTGCTTCTATATAGGAGAAGAAGCGCGGTACGTCGGCGAGGTAACGCGGTTTGCCATCGCGATGGCAGATGCGAGCGAAAATGCCGATGACTTTCAGGTGACGCTGCACGCCCATCAGGTCGCTGGCGCGCAGGAAGTCTTCGAAATCCGGCTGCACAGGGATGTTGAGGGCCGAAGCTTGCTGCCAGTAGTTTTCCAGCCAGCCACGGACGCGCTCTTCAGGCCAACTGAGGAAGGCGTCCTTAAACAGGCAGGTCACGTCGTAGGTCACCGGGCCATAGACCGCATCCTGAAAATCCAGCACGCCGGGGTTCGGCTCGCTGAGCATCAGGTTGCGCGGCATGTAGTCGCGGTGCACCAGCACTTTCGGCTGGGCCAGGGCACTGTCGATCAGCAGGTCGCTGACGTGTTGCCACTGTTGCTGTTGGGTCGAATCGAATTCGATACCCAATTCACGCTTCACGTACCACTCGGGAAACAGTTCCAGCTCACGACGCAGTAATGCAACGTCGTAACTCGGTAACGGTGCGACCATCGGCAACTGCTGAAAAGCCAGCAGCGCTTGCAGGGCATCGCTGAACAATGCGTCGGCATTTTCGCCATCGATCACGTCCAGATAGGTCTTGTTGCCCAGGTCATTGAGCAAAAGAAATCCGCGTTCGAGGTCTTCGGCATAAATTTTCGGCACATTTATTCCGGATTTCGCCAGCAAAAAGGCGATATCCACGAACGGTTTGCAGTTTTCCTGGGGCGGCGGCGCGTCCATTACGACGAAACTGCGACCCGCGCCTTCCCAACGGAAGTAACGGCGGAAACTCGCGTCGCTACTGGCCGCGGTCAACGTGGCCGGGGGCACGGCGCCCCAGCCCTGATCTGCAAAGAGGATTGCCAACTGTTCATCGAGCCAAACTTTCAGGTGTTGCAAGCGTACATCTTGGTCAGGCATTGCAAGGGTCTCCGACGGCGCTAGCCGTCAAGCGGGTCATGCTTTATTATCCAGCATCTTTTTCAGACCATCGAGAGGCGTGCGGCCCACCACCGCGGGCAGATGGCACGCAGGAAGCCCGGACTAATAAGATGGCATTGAAATCCCCCGCGTTTCGTAAAAAATTTCCGTTGTTGGTAACCGGCAGTCTGCTGGCTATGCAACCTCTGGCCAGTCAATTCGTTGTTGCCGCCGAGCAGTATGACTGCTCCGTCTCGGCTTCGGGTGGTTGGGACTGTGCGCCCAAGACGCCGGCGGCTGCATTGCCACCGCGTCCAGTGCATGACGGCAGTGCCGTCAGCGCCACCGGCGAAGCCCCGAGCGACAAGGGTTCGGTTGCCGACACTGGCGCCAAGCCAGCGCTGGTCACCGAAGCCAAAGGCCGTGGTTTGAAATCCCGTAGCGAAGACTTCAGTCACCTCGACTGGGTTCCGCGCGAGAAGCTCACCGCCGCCCAATTGGCCGAGACGGGTCCTTACTGCTCTGGTGCTTATATCGAACCGATTCGTCCTGGCATGAATGACAAGACGAATAAAAGCGATGCTCCGACCTTTATCGGCGCAAAAGCTTCGCGCTATAACACCGATGATCAAGTCGGTACGCTGGCCGGTGATGTCGTCCTGCGTCAGGGCAGCATGCAGGTCGAGTCCGACGAGGCCAGCCTGTACCAGGCCGAGAGCCGCGCCGAACTCAATGGCGATGTACGTATCCGCGACAACGGCGCACTGATCGTCGGCGACCACGCCGATGTGCAGCTCGACACCGGTGAAGCCAAGGTCGATAACGCCGAATACGTGATGCACAAGTCGCGCATTCGCGGTAACGCGCTGTACGCCAAACGTGCGGAAAACGCGATCATCCGTCTCAAGGACGGCACGTACACCACGTGCGAACCGAACAGCAACGCCTGGCAGCTCAAGGGCAACAACATCACCTTGAACCCGGCCACCGGCTTCGGTACCGCGACCAACGTGACGCTGCGCGTAAAAGACATTCCGATCCTTTACACGCCATACATCTACTTCCCGATCGATGACCGTCGCCAGTCGGGCTTCCTGCCGCCGACCATCGGCACCGGCACCGATACCGGCTTCATGCTGGTCACGCCGTACTACTTCAACCTGGCGCCTAACTACGATGCCACGTTGTACCCGCGTTACATGAGCAAGCGTGGCATGTTGGTGGAAGGCGAGTTCCGTTACCTGACCAAGTCCAGCGAAGGCCAGTTCGGCGCTGCGTACCTGAACGATGACGACACCGAACGCAGCAAGCAGACCGACTACGAAAAAACCCGCTACATGTACAACTGGCAGCACAAGGGTGGTCTCGACTCCCGCGTGCTGACCGAAGTTGACTACACCAAGATCAGCGATCCGTATTACTTCCAGGATCTGCAGACAGATCAGATTGGTGTGAAGTCCAGCGACTTCGTGAATCAGCAGGGCGCGGTTACCTATCGTGGTGACAGCTACACCGCTCGCTTGAATGCTCAGCAGTACCAGTTGGCTACTGTTTCGAACATCACACCGTATGGCCGTCTGCCGCAGATCACCTTCAATGGTCAGCTGCCGTATCATCCGGAAGGGTTGAATTTCGATTACGAGACCGAGCTTGTGCGGTTTGATCGTGATTTGAAAACCGGTAATTTCATTGACGAAAATGGCACGGCGTCAGCGCGTCTGGATACCAACGTTGCAGGTCTGGCACGCGCCAACGGCGACCGTCTTAATCTGAAGCCAGGTGTCAGCCTGCCGATGAACTGGACCTATGGTTTCCTGAAGCCATCGCTCAAGTATCAGTACACCCAGTATCAACTTGATCTTGACGGACAAGGCAAAGACGACCTTGTAACTAACCGCAACAACGCTTCAGCACTAGGTGAATCGTTCAGCAGTTCGCAAAACCGTGGCGTACCGATCGCCAGCATCGACAGCGGCCTGTACTTCGACCGCAACACGTCGTTCTTCGGCAAAAACTACCGCCAGACCCTGGAACCACGCCTGTTCTATCTCTATGTACCTGAGAAAGACCAGACCGATATCCCGGTATTCGACACCAGCGAAACCACGTTCAACTACTCCTCGCTGTTCCGCGACAACCGCTTCTCCGGTGCCGACCGTGTCGGCGACGAGAACAAACTGTCGCTGGGCGTAACCAGCCGCTGGATTGAAGACGATGGCTTCGAGCGTCAACGCATCAGCGTCGGTCAAGCCCTGTACTTCAAGGATCGCGAAGTTCAACTGCCAGGTATCGATGCAAAAACCCGTGACGACGCGAAATCCAACGTTTCGCCTTACGCACTGGAATACGAATACCGCTGGAACCGCGATTGGCGCACCACAGCCGACTACAACTGGGATCCGGACAGCCGCAGCCCGCGTTCCGGCAGTGCGATGTTCCACTACCAGCCTGAAGACAACCCGAACAAGGTCATCAACGCTGGCTATCGCTATCGCAACGACCAGGTTCGTTACGACCAGAACACCGGTAAATGGTCGGTGGGTGGCGGTGACTACGGCACTCCAGGTCAGCCTGGCTACGTGAAGGACTACTACAAGATCCAGCAGCATGACTTCTCGGTCATCTGGCCGATCGTTCCACAGTGGAACGCCATCAGCCGCTGGCAGTATGACTACAACCGTAACCGTACGCTGGAAGCCTTCGGTGGTTTCGAGTACGACAACTGCTGCTGGAAACTGCGCCTGATCAACCGTTACTGGGTTTCCTATGACGAGTTCAGTCAGGAAGCTCCGCAAAACGAAAAAGGCGACCATGGCGTCTTCCTCCAAATTGTTCTGAAGGGACTCGGTGGCCTCACTGGCGCCAAGGTAGAGAGCTTCCTCGACAAAGGCATTCAAGGTTATCGTGAACGTGAAGACCAAGCTTTCTGATTGTCTGCGCCCGCTGATGCTGGGCGCGCTGTTCCTGGGTACTGCGGCCAACGCCGCAGTACAGTCCATCGATAAAGTGGTAGCGATCGTCGACAACGACGTGGTCATGCAGAGCCAACTGGACCAGCGCGTCCAGGAAGTTCAGCAGACCATCGCCAAGCGTGGCGGCGGCTCGCCACCTCCAGGCGTACTGGATCAGCAGGTGCTCGAACGCCTGATCGTCGAAAACCTGCAATTGCAGATCGGCGAACGTTCCGGCATTCGTATCACCGATGAAGAACTGAACCAGGCTGTCGGCACCATCGCACAGCGCAACAACATGACTATTGACCAGTTCCGCGCCGCCCTGGCTCGCGATGGCCTGTCTTACGACGACGCCCGTGACCAGATCCGTCGCGAGATGATCATCAGCCGTGTGCGTCAGCGCCGTGTTGCCGAACGCATTCAGGTGTCCGAGCAGGAAGTGAAGAACTTCCTCGCCTCCGACCTGGGCAAGATGCAACTGTCCGAAGAACTGCACTTGGCCAACATCCTGATCCCGACCCCGGAAAGCGCCAACTCTGAAGCGATTCAGAATGCTGCGCGTCAGGCCATGGAGGTTTACCAGCAGCTCAAGCAAGGCGCCGACTTCGGTCAATTGGCCGTGGCCAAATCCGCCAGCGACAACGCACTGGAAGGCGGCGACATGGGCTGGCGTAAAGCTGCTCAACTGCCACCGCCGTTCGATCGCGAGTTGAGCAGCATGGCAGTCGGTGACGTGACTCAGCCGGCACGCACTCCAGGCGGTTTCATCATCCTGAAGCTGTTGGCCAAGCGCGGTGGCGAAGCCCAGACCCGTGATGAAGTGCATGTGCGCCACATCCTGGTCAAGCCGAGCCCGATCCGCGACGAAGCCAAGACCAAAGCCCTGGTTCAGTCGTTGTATGAGCGCATCGTGGCAGGCGAAGATTTCGCCACCCTGGCGAAAAGCTACTCCGAAGACCCGGGCTCCGCGCTTAACGGCGGCGACCTGAACTGGATCGACCCGAACGTATTGGTGCCGGAATTCCGCGAAGTGATGGCCAAGACCCCACAAGGTCAGCTGTCCAAGCCGTTCCAGACTCAATACGGCTGGCATGTTCTGGAAGTCCTTGGCCGTCGCGCCACCGACAGCACCGAACAGGCTCGCGAACAGCAGGCCATGACCGTACTGCGTAACCGCAAATACGACGAAGAGCTGCAAACCTGGCTGCGTCAGATCCGTGACGAAGCGTACGTAGAGATCAAACTCCCTGGTGCAGACCAGGCAGCGCAGTGAAACCCAAGCGTTTCGCGCTGACACCCGGCGAACCAGCCGGCATCGGTCCCGACCTATGCCTGCTGCTCGCCTCGCAAGCCCAGCCTCATCCCCTGATTGCCATCACCAGCCGCGACCTGCTCCTTGAGCGGGCCGCGCAGTTGGGGCTGGCTGTCAATCTGCTCGACGTCGGGCCCGATCACTGGCCGGTCGCGCCGGCGCCCGCGAACAGTCTTTACGTCTGGGACACACCGCTCAGCGCCCCTGTGGTCGCCGGGCAACTGGACAAGGCCAATGCCGCGTTCGTCCTCGAAACCCTGACCCGCGCCGGTAACGGTTGTCTGAACGGCGACTTCGCCGGGATGATCACCGCTCCGGTGCACAAGGGCGTGATCAACGAGTCGGGCATCGCGTTCTCCGGGCACACGGAATTCCTGGCTGATCTGACCCACACCGCACAAGTGGTGATGATGCTCGCCACTCGCGGTTTGCGCGTTGCACTGGTCACCACCCACCTGCCGTTGCGCGAGATTGCCGATGCAATCACACCGGAGCGGCTGGAGCGGGTCACGCGCATTCTGCACGCCGACCTGCAAGAAAAATTCGGCATTGCCCGGCCACGCATTCTGGTGTGCGGACTCAACCCGCACGCCGGCGAAGGCGGACATCTGGGCCATGAAGAAATCGACATCATCGAACCTACCTTAGAGCGCCTGCGCGGCGAGGGCATGGACCTTCGTGGCCCGCTGCCTGCCGACACTCTGTTTACCCCCAAATATCTGGAGCACTGTGACGCAGTGCTGGCGATGTACCACGACCAGGGCCTGCCCGTGCTGAAGTACAAAGGCTTCGGCGCCGCCGTCAACGTGACCCTTGGCCTGCCGATCATCCGCACTTCGGTCGACCACGGCACCGCCCTGGATCTGGCCGGCAGCGGCAAGATCGATACCGGAAGCCTGCAAGTCGCCCTGGAAACCGCCTATCAGATGGCCGAGACCCGTTTATGACCGAGCAATACCAACACAAGGCGCGCAAACGCTTTGGCCAGAACTTCCTGCACGATGCCGGCGTTATCGACCGCATCCTGCGCTCCATCAGCGCCAAGTCCGAAGACCGCCTGCTGGAAATCGGCCCGGGCCAGGGCGCACTGACCGCCGGTCTGCTCAACTCCGGTGCGCAACTCGACGTGGTGGAACTGGACAAGGACCTGATCCCGATCCTCAACCAGCAATTTGCCGGCAAGAGCAACTTCAACCTGCATCAGGGCGATGCGCTGAAGTTCGACTTCAACACACTCAACGCCGCGCCGAACAGCCTGCGCGTCGTCGGCAACCTGCCGTACAACATCTCCACACCGCTGATTTTTCACCTGCTGAACAACGCCGGCATCATTCGCGACATGCACTTCATGTTGCAGAAGGAAGTGGTCGAGCGTCTGGCCGCAGGCCCCGGCGGTGGTGACTGGGGTCGCCTATCGATCATGGTTCAGTACCATTGCCGCGTAGAGCACCTGTTCAACGTTGGCCCGGGCGCGTTCAATCCACCGCCGAAAGTGGATTCGGCCATCGTCCGTCTGGTGCCACACGCGGTGCTGCCGCACCCGGCCAAGGATCATCGCCTGCTCGAGCGCGTTGTGCGTGAAGCGTTCAACCAGCGCCGCAAGACCCTGCGCAACACGCTCAAGCAATTGATGAGCAACGCCGAGATCGAAGCTGCCGGCGTCGATGGCAGTCTGCGCCCGGAGCAACTGGATCTGGCTGCCTTCGTGCGCCTGGCCGACAAGCTCAGCGAACAAGTCCCGGAAACTCCCGCCGCCGACTGACCGGCGATGAACGCTATCGGGCAGGACGCCACTCTGGTTTACTGCCCGATACTTGCCTAGACTGATTCCCCATCAGCTACGCCCCGCGTTCCGCTTCGTTTAAGGCCCTTTGCATGTCCGATTCCCGTTACCACGTCGATGTCCGCGTCGTTACCCACTATCTGGCAGACCAATCGCAACCCGAGCACAACCGCTTCGCGTTCGCCTACACCATCACCGTGCAAAACAATGGCGAGCTCCCTGCCCGGCTGATGTCGCGGCACTGGGTGATCACCGATGGTGATGGGCATGTCGAAGAAGTGCGCGGCGCCGGTGTCGTGGGTCAGCAGCCGCTGATCAAATCTGGCGGTGAGCACACCTACAGCAGCGGCACGGTGATGACTACCAAGGTCGGCACCATGCAGGGCACCTACGAAATGGTCGCCGACGACGGTAAGCATTTCGATGCCATCATCAAACCCTTCCGCCTCGCCGTCCCCGGAGCCTTGCACTGATGGCGACGTATGCCGTCGGTGACCTGCAAGGTTGCCTCGAGCCGCTCAAGTGCCTGCTCAAGCAAGTCGCTTTCGATCCGAAGCTCGATAAGCTCTGGCTGGTAGGCGACCTGGTCAACCGCGGCCCGCAGTCTCTGGAAACCCTGCGTTTGCTCTATGGCATGCGTGAGTCGCTGATCTGCGTGCTCGGCAACCATGATCTGCATCTGCTGGCGGCCAGTAAACATATCGAGCGTTTGAAGAAGTCCGACACCCTGCGCGAAATCATCGAAGCCCCTGACGGCCCCGTACTGATGGAGTGGCTGCGCCAGCAGAAGCTGATGCACTACGACGAGATGCGCGATGTCGCCATGGTTCACGCCGGCATCCCGCCGCAATGGTCACTGCGCCGCGCCTTGAAATGCGCCGCTGAAGTTGAAACTGCTTTGCGCGATGAAAACCTGCTTCCCGCCTTCCTTGACGGGATGTATGGCAATGAGCCGTCGAAATGGGACAACGACCTTAAAGGCGTCTCCCGTCTGCGAGTCATCACCAACTATTTCACCCGCATGCGTTTCTGCACCGCCGAGGGCAAGCTCGACCTCAAAAGCAAAGAAGGCCTCGATACTGCGCCGCCCGGCTACAAACCCTGGTTCCAGCACAAGGAGCGCAAGACCCGGGGCCTGCGGATCATCTTTGGCCATTGGGCTGCTCTGGAAGGCAATATCCATGAGCCTGGCATTTCGGCGCTGGACACCGGTTGTGTCTGGGGCGGCAGCCTGACCCTGATGAACGTCGACAGCGGCGAACGCGTGTCGTGCAAATGCGATGAGCACGGTGGCTTAGCACCGACAGTCGCACCACCTACCCCCGAAACTTTGCCGGTCAACGCCCTGCGTTAGACTGTGCTTTCAGCCGAGCTACAGGAACCCGCCATGAGCGAATTCAAACGAATCCCCCCGGAACAGGCCCAGGCCCTGCGTGAGCAAGGCGCCGTGGTGGTCGATGTACGTGACCCGCAAACCTACGCCGCACTGCATATCGCCGGCTCCAGGCATCTGGATAACGTTTCCATCTCGGATTTCATCCGTGCCGCTGACCTCGACGCACCGACTGTCGTAGTCTGCTATCACGGCAACTCCAGCCAAAGTGCCGCAGCCTACCTGATCAGCCAGGGCTTCTCCGACGTCTACAGCATGGATGGCGGCTTCGAGCTCTGGCGCACGACTTACCCTTCGGAAACTGCGCAAGGCACCTCCGAATAATTTTTTTGTCATGCGCAGGCCCCGGCTCACGCGGGCCTGCGCATGGCAGACGAACGGTCTGCCACAACTAATTACGTATCTCGCCTTTACCTCCCGAATTCCCAACTATCCTTAAGCCCAGGCCATCCAAAACAGGGGAGAGCCGGTACACCGGCGCACGGGTCATCGGGAGTGACTTTCAAGGTTGTCGACCGCGAAAGTGTTCTGGGGGGTAAACAAGTGGCCACAGCGGCTGCTTGCCAGCATCGACTGAGTGATCCGGCGTCGGCTCCACGTATCGAGCGAGGTGACGTCATGAGTATCTTTAGCCACTTCCAACAACGCTTCGAATCTACACGCCAGGAAGAACTCTCGCTGCAAGAGTACCTGGAGCTGTGCAAGAAAGACCGCAGCGCTTATGTTTCCGCCGCCGAGCGTCTATTGCTGGCCATCGGCGAACCGGAACTGCTCGACACCTCTACCAACTCCAGGCTGTCGCGCATCTTCTCCAACAAGGTGATCCGTCGCTATCCGGCCTTTGAAGACTTCCACGGGATGGAAGAATGCATCGACCAGATCGTCTCGTATTTCCGCCACGCCGCCCAAGGCCTGGAAGAGAAGAAACAAATCCTCTATCTGCTCGGCCCCGTCGGCGGTGGTAAATCGTCCCTGGCCGAGAAGCTGAAACAACTGATCGAGAAAGTCCCTTTCTACGCGATCAAAGGTTCGCCGGTATTCGAGTCGCCATTGGGTCTGTTCAATGCCACCGAAGATGGCGCGATCCTTGAGGAAGACTTCGGCATTCCTCGGCGCTACCTGAACACCATCATGTCGCCATGGGCGACCAAGCGCCTGGCCGAATTCGGTGGCGACATCAGTCAGTTTCGCGTGGTCAAACTGTATCCGTCGATCCTCAATCAGATCGCCGTGGCCAAGACTGAGCCAGGTGACGAGAACAACCAGGACATCTCCGCACTGGTCGGTAAGGTCGACATCCGCAAACTCGAGGAATACCCACAGAACGACGCCGATGCCTACAGCTATTCCGGTGCGCTGTGCCGGGCCAACCAGGGCCTGATGGAATTCGTCGAAATGTTCAAGGCACCGATCAAGGTGCTGCACCCATTGCTGACCGCAACCCAGGAAGGCAACTACAACAGTACCGAAGGTCTAGGCGCGATTCCGTTCACCGGTATTCTGCTGGCGCACTCCAACGAATCGGAATGGCACACCTTCCGTAACAACAAGAACAACGAGGCCTTCATCGACCGAATCTACATCGTCAAGGTGCCGTACTGCCTGCGGGTCAGCGATGAAGTGAAGATCTACGACAAACTGCTGTTCAACAGCTCCCTGGCCAAGGCGCATTGCGCGCCAGATACCTTGAAGATGCTCGCGCAGTTCACCGTGTTGTCGCGCCTCAAGGAGCCGGAAAACTCCAATATCTATTCGAAGATGCGCGTATACGACGGTGAGAACCTCAAGGACACCGACCCTAAAGCCAAGTCGATTCAGGAATACCGCGACTCGGCAGGCGTGGATGAAGGCATGAACGGCCTGTCGACCCGCTTCGCGTTCAAGATCCTCTCCAAAGTATTCAACTTTGATCCACATGAAATCGCCGCCAACCCGGTGCACTTGCTCTATGTCCTGGAGCAGCAGATCGAGCAGGAACAGTTCCAGGCTGAAACCCGCGAACGTTATTTGCGCTACCTGAAGGAATACCTGGCACCGCGTTATATCGAATTCATTGGCAAAGAGATCCAGACCGCGTACCTGGAGTCTTACAGCGAGTACGGCCAGAACATCTTCGACCGCTATGTGCTGTACGCGGATTTCTGGATTCAGGATCAGGAGTACCGCGATCCGGAAACCGGCGAAATCCTCAACCGCGTCGCGCTGAACGAAGAACTGGAGAAAATCGAAAAACCGGCCGGCATCAGCAATCCGAAGGACTTCCGCAACGAGATCGTCAACTTCGTACTGCGCGCCCGGGCCAACAACAACGGCAAGAACCCGACCTGGCTCAGCTACGAAAAACTGCGGGTGGTCATCGAGAAGAAAATGTTCTCGAACACCGAAGATCTGCTGCCGGTCATCAGCTTCAACGCCAAGGCGAGCAAAGAGGATCAGCAGAAGCACAACGACTTCGTTACACGAATGGTCGAACGCGGCTACACCGACAAACAGGTAAGGCTTCTGTCCGAATGGTACCTACGGGTCCGGAAATCGCAGTGAAGCAGCTGCAAGCTAACAGCTACGAGCTGCAAGAAAAAAGCGCATGAGCCTGACGTTCGGGCAATGGCGTCTACTTGCAGCTTGCAGCTCACAACTTGAAGCTGCCCGGAGGGCCACGTATGAGCTATGTGATCGACCGACGTCTCAATGGCAAGAACAAGAGCACGGTGAACCGCCAGCGTTTCCTGCGGCGTTACCGTGACCACATCAAGAAGGCTGTCGAAGAGGCGGTCAGCCGGCGCTCCATCACGGATATGGAACACGGCGAACAGATCAGCATTCCCGGTCGCGACATCGACGAACCGGTGCTTCACCACGGCCGTGGCGGCAAGCAGACCGTGGTTCATCCTGGCAACAAGGAATTCACTGCCGGCGAACACATCGCCCGCCCACCGGGAGGCGGCGGCGGACGCGGACCGGGCAAGGCCGGCAACTCCGGTGAAGGCATGGATGAGTTTGTCTTCCAGATCACCCAGGAAGAATTTCTGGAATTCATGTTCGAAGACCTCGAACTGCCGAACCTGGTGAAACGCAACCTGAGCGGCACCGACACCTTCAAAACCGTGCGCGCGGGGATCAGCAACGAAGGCAACCCTTCGCGCATCAACATCATCCGCACCCTGCGCTCAGCCCACGCACGGCGTATCGCCCTGTCGGGCAGCAGCCGCGCGAAACTGCGTGAAGCCAAAGAAGAACTGGCGCGCATCAAGCGTGAAGAGCCTGACAACTTCGGCGATATTCAGGAACTCGAGGCAGAGATCGAAAAACTCAGCGCGCGCATTCATCGCGTACCCTTCCTCGATACCTTCGACTTGAAATACAACCTGCTGATCAAGCAGCCCAATCCAAGTTCCAAAGCAGTGATGTTCTGCCTGATGGACGTCTCAGGCTCCATGACCCAGGCGACCAAGGACATTGCCAAGCGCTTTTTCATCCTGCTGTACCTGTTCCTGAAGCGGAACTACGACAAGATCGACGTGGTGTTCATCCGTCACCACACCAGCGCCCGGGAAGTGGACGAAGAGGAGTTTTTCTATTCACGGGAAACCGGCGGGACCATCGTTTCCAGCGCCCTGAAACTGATGCAGGAGATCATGGCCGAGCGTTATCCCAGCAACGAGTGGAACATCTATGCGGCTCAGGCTTCCGACGGCGACAACTGGAACGACGACTCGCCAATCTGCCGCGACATCCTCATCAACCAGATCATGCCGTTTGTGCAGTACTACACTTACGTGGAGATCACCCCGCGCGAACACCAAGCCCTCTGGTACGAATACGAACGCATCGCCGAAGCCTTTTCCGACACGTTTGCCCAGCAGCAACTGGTCTCGGCCGGGGATATTTATCCGGTCTTCCGTGAACTCTTCCAGCGCAGGTTAGTGACATGACCGCCAAAGAGCAGAAACGCCAACCCATTTCCACCGGCTCCGAATGGACGTTCGAACTGATCCAGACTTACGACCGCGAAATCGCCCGTATCGCGGCCGGCTATGCGCTGGATACCTACCCCAACCAGATTGAAGTCATCACCGCCGAGCAAATGATGGATGCTTACGCCTCGGTGGGCATGCCGCTGGGCTACCACCACTGGTCCTACGGCAAACACTTCCTCAGCACCGAGAAATCCTACAGCCGCGGACAAATGGGGCTGGCGTACGAGATCGTGATCAACTCGGATCCCTGCATCGCCTATCTGATGGAAGAGAACACCATCTGCATGCAGGCGCTGGTGGTGGCCCACGCGTGCTACGGTCACAACAGCTTCTTCAAGGGCAACTACCTGTTTCGCACCTGGACCGACGCCAGTTCGATCATCGATTATCTGGTGTTCGCCAAGCAGTACATCATGCAATGCGAGGAACGCCACGGCATCGATGCAGTCGAGGATTTGCTCGACTCGTGCCATGCGTTGATGAACTACGGTGTCGACCGCTATAAACGCCCCTACCCGATTTCCGCCGAGGAGGAACGGCGGCGGCAGAAAGATCGCGAAGAACATCTGCAGAAGCAGATCAACGACCTGTGGCGCACCATTCCAAAAGGCGCAGACAAATACAGCGACAAGGACAATGCGCGCTTCCCGGCCGAGCCGCAGGAAAACATCCTGTACTTCATCGAGAAGCACGCGCCATTGCTCGAGCCGTGGCAGCGGGAAATCGTGCGGATTGTGCGCAAGATCGCCCAGTATTTTTATCCACAGCGCCAGACCCAGGTGATGAACGAAGGCTGGGCGACGTTCTGGCACTACACGCTGATGAATGACCTGTACGACGAAGGCCTGGTCACCGACGGTTTCATGATGGAATTCCTGACGTCCCATACCAGCGTGGTGTTCCAGCCTGGTTTCGACAGCCCCTACTACAGCGGCATCAACCCCTACGCGCTCGGCTTTGCCATGTACCGCGACATCCGGCGCATGTGCGAAGAGCCCACCGAGGAAGACCGTCACTGGTTCCCGGAAATCGCCGGGACCGACTGGCTGTCGAGCATCAAGTTCGCCATGAGCAGCTTCAAGGACGAGAGCTTCATCCTGCAGTACCTGTCACCAAAGGTGATCCGCGACCTGAAACTGTTCAGCATCCTCGATGACGATCAAAAGGATGATCTGCTGGTACCGGCGATCCATGACGAAACCGGCTACCGAATCATCCGCGAAACCCTGGCAGCGCAGTACAACCTCGGCAATCGCGAACCCAACGTGCAGATCTACAGCATCGACCGTCGCGGCGACCGCTCATTGACCCTGCGTCACCAGCAACACGATCGCAAACCATTGGGCGACTCCACCGAAGAAGTCCTGAAACACTTGCATCGTTTGTGGGGCTTCGACATTCATCTGGAAACCCTGCAAGGCGACCAGGTCATGAAAACCCATCACGTACCGCCACGCAGTGAACACAGCGAAGGGGATTACGGTCGGCTCGATCTGGCCGTCATTCATCTTTGATCCGGTTCTGGCCTCCGAAAGTCCGACGCAAGGGTTATCCTGTCGGGCCAACGGAGGTTTTTTATGCAGATTTATAAGGTCGGCGGCGCGGTGCGTGATCGCTTGCTGGGCAAACCGGTCACTGATATCGACTGGGTGGTAGTAGGCGCTACTGCTGACGAGATGCTTGCCAAGGGGTTTCGTCCGGTGGGTGCGGACTTCCCGGTATTTCTTCATCCGAAAAGTGGCGAGGAATACGCCCTCGCCCGCACCGAGCGCAAAAGCGGTCGCGGCTACGGCGGTTTCACGTTTCACGCCAGCCCCGAGGTTACGCTTGAAGAAGACCTGATCCGCCGCGACCTGACCATCAACGCCATGGCCGAGGACGATCAGCACAATCTGACCGATCCTTATCATGGCCAGCGCGATCTTGAGGATCGGGTTCTGCGTCACGTATCCCCGGCATTCGCCGAAGATCCCCTCCGAGTATTGCGTGTTGCCCGCTTTGCCGCTCGCTATGCAGGGCTCGGTTTTACCGTCGCACCAGAGACACTGGAACTGATGAGCCAACTCAGTGAGTCCGGCGAACTGGAAGCTTTGACGGCTGAGCGCAGCTGGAAAGAAATCTCCCGCGCGTTGATGGAGGATCAGCCTCAGGTGTTCATTCAGGTACTGCGTGATTGCGGCGCGCTGAAAGTACTGATGCCGGAAGTCGACGCTCTGTTCGGCGTGCCTCAACCGGAAATCCATCATCCGGAAATCGACAGCGGCATCCACACCCTCAGCGTGCTGGAGCAATCAGCGCTGTACAAACAACCGCTGACCGTTCGCTGGGCGTGCCTGCTGCATGATCTCGGCAAGGGGCTGACGCCAGAAGAGGAATGGCCGCGACACATTGCCCATGAGCATAAGGGACTGAAGCTGATCAAAGCGGTCAACGAGCGCTTCAAGGCGCCGAAGGACTGTCAGGAATTGGCGCTACTGGTTTGTCAATATCACACCCATGGCCACCGCGCCCTGGAGTTGAAGGCTTCAACGCTGCTGGAATTGTTGCAGAGCTTTGATGTGTATCGTCGGCCCCAGCGCTTTGAGGAATTTATTGCCGCGTGCGAGATGGATGCACGCGGGCGCAAAGGTCTGGAGCAGAGAAGTTATCCACAGGCGGATTATTTGCGCGGCGCGGCGAATGCTGCGCGCGGCGTACCGGTGCAGCCATTGCTGGAGAAGGGATTCAAAGGCCCGGATCTGGGCGAAGCGCTCAAACGTGAACGGCTCAAGGCGTTGAAGGCTTACAAAGAAAACGCTTGAAGCAAGATCAAAAGACCGCAGCCTATGGCAGCGCCTACATGGAAACGGGAATCCCGGTGTAGGAGCTGCCGAAGGCTGCGATCTTTTGCTTTTAAAGATTCAGAGGTGTGAGCTGCTCGCCCCGCCACTCAAACCCCACCGGCGCCAACACCTGATCAATCTGCGCCTCCGCCCACAGCGTGGCGAAGCTTTTTCCCACACCGGGATGCACCCGATCCGGCGCAATCAGCGACAGCGGCCACAACACAAAAGCATTTTTCAGAATTTCGGCTCGCGGCAGGACCAATCCGTCGAAGTTTCCCACCAGATCGCCGTACAGCAGCACGTCGATGTCCAGCGGCAACCCCTTGCGATCCGGCGCATAGCGACCGTTATCCGCCTCGATGAATTTCAAGCGCCGATCCAGCTCCATCAACGGCAGGTCGGTATACGCCGACACCACAAAGTTGAAGAACGGCCCACTCTTGATCCCCACCGGCTGGCTTTCGAACACCGCCGAACAACGGATATCCACCAGAAACGTCGCCAATGCATCAAGACCGGCGCACAAATGGGTTTCACGCTCGATATTGCTACCAAGCCCGAGATACACCTGAGTCAGCGACATCCGCGCTCGATCTCCACGCCCACACCACCCTTGGCAGCCGGCACGGCGCCGGGCTTGGTCAGCTTCAAACGCACCCAGGTGATGTTGAATTCAGTCATCAGCACTTCGACCAGGCGCTCGGCGAAAGTCTCGACCAGTTGATACTGCGCCTGCTCGGCAAAGGCCTGGATGCGCGTGGAAACGCTGGCGTAATCGAGCGCCAGGGTCAGGTCGTCACCGGCGGCGGCCGGGCGATTGTCCCAGGCGAAGCTCAGATCAAGACGCAGGCACTGTCGGATGCCGCGCTCCCAGTCGTAGGCACCAATCACGGTGTCAACTTCCAGGCCCTCGATAAACACTCTGTCCAAGCACTTTTCTCCGCTGCACGACAAGGGCGCAATGCGCCGTTAGAATCAGGGCGTCCTCGCCCGGAATAGTTAGCATGTTTTGGTTACTGGCGACTCTCGCCTACCTGCTCGGCTCGCTGTCCTTCGCCATTTTGCTCAGCCGCCTGACCGGAAACCCGGATCCGCGAATGAGTGGCTCGGGTAATGCCGGAGCTACCAACATGCTGCGCCTGGCCGGCCGCAAACTCGCGATCCTGACCCTGCTGGGTGATCTGTGCAAAGGCTTGCTGCCGGTGCTGATCGCATCGGCTGTCGGCCTTTCGCTGCAGGATCAGGCCTGGATAGGCGTATGCGCCGTGATCGGTCACCTGTTCCCGCTGTACTTCCGCTTTCGCGGCGGCAAAGGCGTCGCCACTGCCGCCGGCATTCTGCTGGGCCTGTATCCGCCGGCTGCGCTGTTAGCGGTGTGCGCATGGCTGCTAACGTTTTACCTGACCCGTACCAGCTCACTGGCGGCGCTGATCGCCACGCCACTGACCCTGCCGCTGCTCGCTTGGCAAGAGCCAAAGGCTTTGCTGCCGATGAGCGCCTTGACGCTACTGATCGTCTGGCGCCACCGCGGCAATCTACGCGACCTGTTTGCCGGGCGCGAACGGCATTTTTAAATGCCGGCCTTCCGCACTGCTCATTACAACGCCGACAACTGCTCCATCGGCCAGCGCGCCTGCACGCTGATCGCCAGACTTTCCTGCTGGCCGGCCTGCAAACGCTGGCAACCGGCAAACGCGATCATCGCGCCATTGTCGGTGCAGAACTCGGGACGGGCGTAAAACACATCGCCCTTCATGTCGCCGAGCATTTTCTCCAGCGAAACACGCAAAGCCTTGTTTGCGCTGACGCCACCCGCGATGACCAGACGCTTCATGCCCGCCTGTTTCAGGGCACGCTTGCACTTGATGGTCAAAGTCTCCACCACGGCCTGCTGGAACGCCAGCGCGATGTCGCAACGGGCTTGCTCGCTGTCGTCCCCGGCGCTGACGCACTGCTGCCAGGTGTTGAGGGCGAAGGTTTTCAGACCGCTGAAGCTGAAATCCAGCCCAGGGCGATCACACATCGGACGCGGAAAAGTGAAACGTCCTGCAGCGCCCTTCTCCGCCAGCTTGGCAATTTCCGGTCCGCCTGGGTAATTGAGGCCCATCATCTTCGCGGTTTTGTCGAACGCTTCGCCGGCAGCATCGTCGAGCGTCTCGCCAAGCAAGGTGTATTGGCCGATGCCATCGACCTGAACAAGCTGCGTATGACCGCCGGAGACCAACAAAGCGACGAACGGGAATTCCGGTGGTTTTGGCTCCAGCATAGGTGCCAACAAGTGACCTTCCATATGATGCACGCCGAGTGCCGGAATGCCCCAGGCAAACGCCAGCGCCTGAGCACAGGAAGCACCAACCAGCAGAGCGCCAACCAGGCCAGGACCCGCGGTATAAGCGATCGCATCGATCTCGGTCGGCACACGGTCAGCCTCGGCCAACACCTGACGAATCAAGGGCAGCATGCGCTTGACGTGGTCACGTGAGGCCAGCTCAGGCACCACACCGCCATACACGCGATGCAGGTCGATCTGACTGAACAGTGCGTCGGCCAGCAGGCCGCGTTCACTGTCGTATAATGCGACGCCGGTTTCGTCGCAGGAGGTTTCTAATCCCAGTACTAGCATGGGTTTGCGCCTTGTTTAGGCTGACTTCGAAGGCGCGCATAATAGTCGCCGCGTGATGCCCCGGCCAGCGGTTTTCGATCAGAGGCTTTGCATTCCGAGCGATGAGGGGTTAACATCCGCAACCCTTAAAAACCGACGTCTTCAAGTGCTCTTTTGCCGCGAGGATGTTGACCCCGGTAATGAATGAAGGTAGCTCTGGATGCCAGCCGTCAAAGTTAAAGAGAACGAACCCTTCGACGTAGCTCTGCGTCGTTTCAAGCGCTCCTGCGAAAAAGCCGGTGTACTGGCTGAAGTTCGTAGCCGCGAATTTTACGAGAAGCCAACTTCTGAGCGTAAGCGTAAAGCAGCAGCCGCTGTTAAGCGTCACGCCAAGAAAGTTCAGCGCGAACAGCGCCGCGCCGTTCGTCTGTACTAATACACAGACGTTCGTAGCAAGCTTCTTGCCTAAGCCCGGCTCTCAGCCGGGCTAATGGCATTTGCGTAAAACGCTTGATGCTTCACCGTCAAAGCCGCACATGCGACCAAGACAAATCTGCTTCACGCGTCAGACCTGGCTCTTTTGCCAGCGGTGCACGTCTTTTCTGACGAGCCTTTAAAGGCTACTGACGAGCACACCCACTGATTCCTCTCACGACGATCAGCCCAAGGCACCTGCATGCGTGCCCGCTTTATTGAGCTATCCGAGGCCATTAACCGGCCGTCAGCGGATTCAGCGCAACACTTTCAAATAGTCGAAGGCTGATTGGTACTAACGTCAGTGGATTTTCGGCAGATACACTTCCCGACAGCGATTACGCAGACGACACCGGTCGAGCCGCACATTTTGCGCGCTTCAAACAACGACCCGCGTCCGGCCGCCGTTCGCATCGGACTCATTACAGCGCAGACGACGAGAACGCGATGGCCGGGCTGATTCCCCAGAGCTTTATTGACGACCTCCTGAACCGCACCGACATCGTCGACGTGGTCAGCTCGCGTGTGCAGCTAAAAAAAGCAGGCAAAAACTACACCGCCTGCTGCCCGTTTCACAAAGAGAAAACCCCGTCTTTCAGCGTCAGCCCCGACAAGCAGTTCTATTACTGCTTCGGTTGCGGCGCTGGCGGTAATGCCCTCGGCTTCCTCATGGACCACGACAACCTGGACTTCCCCCAGGCAGTCGAAGATCTGGCGAAAGCCGCCGGCATGGAAATCCCCCGCGAAGAAAGCGGCCGTGCGCACAAACCGCGACAACCGACCGATTCGCCGCTATACCCTTTGCTCACTGCCGCCGCCGACTTTTATCGGCAGGCACTCAAGAGCCACCCATCGCGCAAAGCTGCGGTGGATTACCTCAAGGGCCGCGGCCTGACTGGCGAGATCGCTCGGGATTTCGGCCTCGGCTTTGCGCCACCCGGCTGGGACAACCTGTTCAAACACTTAAGCAGCGACACTTTGCAACAGAAGGCCATGGTCGACGCCGGCTTGCTGATCGAGAACGCCGAAACCGGCAAACGCTATGACCGCTTCCGCGATCGCGTGATGTTCCCGATCCGCGACACGCGCGGGCGCATCATCGCCTTCGGTGGACGCGTGCTGGGCGATGACAAGCCGAAGTACCTGAACTCGCCGGAAACTCCGGTTTTCCATAAAGGCCAGGAACTTTACGGCCTCTATGAAGCGCGCAAGAACAACCGAAACCTCGACGAAATCATCGTCGTCGAGGGCTACATGGACGTCATCGCCCTCGCCCAACAGGGCTTGCGCAATGCCGTCGCGACGCTGGGCACCGCGACCAGCGAAGAACATTTGAAACGTCTGTTCCGCGTCGTTCCGAACGTATTGTTCTGCTTCGACGGCGACCAGGCTGGCCGCAACGCCGCATGGCGCGCGCTGGAGGCAACACTTCCATGCCTGCAAGACGGGCGCCGTGCGCGATTCCTGTTTCTGCCTGAAGGCGAAGACCCGGACACCCTGGTTCGCGCCGAAGGCACCGATGCGTTCAAGGCCCGAATCAATCAGCATGCGCAGCCGCTGGCCGATTATTTCTTCCAGCAACTGACCGAAGAAGCCGACCCGCGCTCGCTAGAAGGCAAGGCCCACATGGCCACCCTCGCCGCACCGCTGATCGACAAAGTGCCGGGCGCCAACCTGCGCATCCTGATGCGTCAGCGCCTGACCGAAATCACCGGCCTGAGCAGTGAAACCGTCAGCCAGCTCGCTCAAAGCGCGCCGCAGGAAGCACCGCCCGCCTATGATCCGGGCATCGATTACGACGCAATGCCGGACTACAGCGACTACCATCAGCCGCAGGCACAGGATTTGTACGTGCCGCAGCAGGAATGGACGCCGAAGAAACCCGGCGCCGGCGGCAAGAAATGGGACAAGAAACCCTGGGACAAGAACGGCAAGCGTGGCGGCGATCGCGATCAGCAACGCCCGCGGACGCCGATTGGCGTCGAGTCGCCAACCCTGACCGCCCTGCGCACATTGCTTCATCACCCGCAATTGGCCGAGCGCGTCGAAGACGCCGGGCACATCGCGGACGAAAATCAGACCAATGCCCAGTTGCTTGTGGCGCTGCTCGAAGCCGTACAGAAGAATCCCAAGCTAAACTCATTTCAGTTGATCGCGCGATGGCACGGCACTGAACAGGGCCGATTGCTCAAGGCGCTGGCAGAAAAGGAATGGCTGATTGATGGAGATAACCTTGAACAACAGTTTTTCGACACCATTACTAGCTTGTCAGCCCGCCAACGCGAGCGAAATCTGGAACAGTTGCTCAGGAAAGCGCGTCAAAGCGAACTGAGTATTGAAGAGAAAAATCAACTGCGCGACCTTCTAAGTCGCAATGTTTCCGCATCAAACCCGACCTCAACTGGCGCGTGAGGTCATAGCTCAGGTATAATCCTCGGCTTGTTTTTTGCCCGCCAAGACCTTCAGTGGATAGGGTGTTATGTCCGGAAAAGCGCAACAGCAGTCTCGTATTATTGAGTTGATCAAACTGGGTCGTGAGCAGAAGTATCTGACTTACGCCGAGGTCAACGACCACCTGCCCGAGGATATTTCAGATCCTGAGCAGGTGGAAGACATCATCCGCATGATTAACGACATGGGGATCCCCGTACACGAGAGTGCTCCGGATGCGGACGCCCTTATGTTGGCCGACGCCGATACCGACGAGGCCGCTGCGGAAGAAGCAGCAGCCGCGCTGGCAGCGGTGGAGACCGATATCGGTCGCACCACTGACCCTGTGCGCATGTACATGCGTGAAATGGGTACGGTCGAGCTTCTGACTCGTGAAGGCGAAATCGAAATCGCCAAGCGTATCGAAGAGGGCATCCGTGAAGTGATGAGCGCAATCGCGCACTTTCCTGGCACGGTTGACCACATTCTCTCCGAGTACACTCGCGTCACCACCGAAGGTGGTCGCCTGTCCGACGTCCTGAGCGGTTATATCGACCCGGACGACGGCATTGCGCCGCCTGCGGCAGAAGTGCCGCCGCCGATCGATCCAAAAGCTGCAAAGGCTGAGGAATCCGACGACGAGGAGCCTGACGCTTCTGACGATGACGAAGAAGAAGCCGAAAGCGGTCCGGATCCGGTCATCGCTGCCCAGCGTTTCGGCGCTGTGTCCGATCAGATGGAAATCACCCGCAAGGCGCTGAAAAAGCACGGCCGCAGCAACAAGGCAGCGATTGCCGAGTTGCTGGCTCTGGCCGAGCTGTTCATGCCGATCAAACTGGTACCGAAGCAATTCGAAGGCCTGGTCGAGCGTGTTCGCAGTGCCCTGGATCGTCTGCGTCAGCAAGAGCGCGCGATCATGCAACTGTGCGTACGTGATGCACGTATGCCACGCGCCGATTTCCTGCGTCAGTTCCCAGGCAACGAAGTCGACGAAAGCTGGTCCGACGCTCTGGCCAAAGGCAAGAGCAAGTACGCCGAAGCCATTGGCCGTGTTCAGCCGGATATCATCCGTTGCCAGCAGAAGCTGACGGCGCTGGAAACCGAAACCGGTTTGACCATCGCTGAGATCAAGGACATCAACCGTCGCATGTCGATCGGTGAGGCCAAGGCCCGCCGCGCGAAGAAAGAGATGGTTGAAGCGAACTTGCGTCTGGTGATCTCGATCGCCAAGAAGTACACCAACCGCGGCCTGCAATTCCTCGATCTGATCCAGGAAGGCAACATCGGTCTGATGAAAGCGGTGGACAAGTTCGAATACCGTCGTGGTTACAAGTTCTCGACTTATGCCACCTGGTGGATCCGTCAGGCGATCACTCGCTCGATCGCCGACCAGGCCCGCACCATCCGTATTCCGGTGCACATGATCGAGACGATCAACAAGCTCAACCGCATTTCCCGGCAGATGTTGCAGGAAATGGGTCGCGAACCGACCCCGGAAGAGCTGGGCGAACGCATGGAAATGCCTGAGGACAAGATCCGTAAGGTATTGAAGATCGCTAAAGAGCCGATCTCCATGGAAACCCCGATCGGTGATGACGAAGACTCCCATCTGGGTGACTTCATCGAAGACTCGACCATGCAGTCGCCAATCGATGTCGCCACTGTCGAGAGTCTGAAAGAAGCGACTCGCGAAGTCCTGTCCGGCCTCACTGCCCGTGAAGCCAAGGTACTGCGCATGCGTTTCGGTATCGACATGAACACCGACCATACGCTCGAAGAAGTGGGCAAACAGTTTGACGTAACGCGTGAGCGGATCCGTCAGATCGAAGCCAAGGCGCTGCGCAAGCTGCGCCACCCGACGCGAAGCGAGCATCTGCGCTCCTTCCTCGACGAGTGATACCAGAACCCCCGGCCCAGGCCGGGGGTTTTGTTTATATGGCAGATTAAATTCCTCGCACCACCCCTCCCCCGCATACCCCGTCTACACTCGAAACAATCACCCCCGTGCCATAACGAGAGCGTTATGCCCAGACTGGCGTCCGTGCTTTTTTTGCTGTCACTGATGATCTGGACCGCAACGGCTGACGCGCTGACTCTGACCGATGAAGAACGTAGCTGGCTGGCGGCTCACCCGAACTTGAAACTGGGTGTAGATGCGTCGTGGCCGCCCTTCGAGTTTCGCGACGACCAGGCCCGCTATCAGGGCCTGGCGGCTGACTATATCGACGTGATACGCCAGCGACTGGCGATCAAACTTACGCCCATCGAGCCAGTGAGTTGGACGGTGGTACTGGAGCAGGTCAAACAGGGCAAGATCGACTTGCTGCCGGGGATCATGTCCACACCCGAGCGCCAGACCTACCTGTCGTTTACCCGACCCTACCTCGACTTCCCGATCGTCATCCTCGCGCACATCGGTGGCGCGCAACCGCGCAAACTCGACGATCTGTACGGCCTGAAGATCGCCGTGGTCGAAAACTACGCGCCCCATGAACTCCTGCGTACCCACCACCCTGACCTGAATCTGGTCGCCATGCCCAACGTCAGCTCAGCCTTGCAGGCACTGGCGACCGACGAAGTGGACGCCGTGGTCGGCGACCTCGCCTCTAGCGTCTGGAGCCTTCGCCAACTCAAGCTCGACGGCCTCTACGTCAGCGGCGAAACCCCGTATCGCTATCAACTGGCGATGGCCGTACCGCGCGATAACAAGATGCTGGTGGGCATTCTGGACAAAGTTCTGGCAGACATGACCCCTGCTGAAATCAGCAGTATTCAAGAACACTGGGTCGGCAACGTCCTCGACCATCGGACATTCTGGAATGATCTGCTTGTTTATGGCCTGCCCGGCCTGCTGCTACTGATGATCGTGCTGGCCGTGGTGATCCGCATCAACCGGCGCCTGAGCTCAGAGATTGCGCGACGCATCGACCTCGAACAGGAACTGCGCAGCAGCGAGTACCACTATCGGGGCCTCGTGGAGAGCCTGTCCGCCATCGCGTGGGAAGCGCGGATGAGTGACTTCACTTACAGCTATGTGTCGCCGCACGCAGAGGACCTGCTCGGTTATCCACTGTCGCATTGGCTGATTCCGGGCTTCTGGCGCAACATCATTCACCCGGCGGATCTGACCCGCGCCCAGAGCTTCTGCGATCACGAAGTGCTGGCCGGGCGCGATCACAGCCTCGATTACCGGGTGATCACCGCAGATGGTCGCTGCCTGTGGGTGCGAGACATCGTCAGCCTGATCGAACACGGTCACGAACCGGTGATGCGCGGGTTGATGATCGACATCAGCGAAACCAAGCGCACCGAAGAAGCGCTGCGACTGTCGGAGCAGAAGTTCGCGTCGGTATTCCAGCAATGTCCGGACATCCTGGTGATCGCGCGCTTGTCCGACGGCTGTCTGCTGGAGGTCAACAAAGCCTTTGAAGAACAGATCGGCCTCAAAGCCGAAGACGTCATCGGCCAGACCGCCACCGACCTGAATATCTGGGGCATACCCGGCGTGGGTCCGGGGCTGTTGCAGCGTTTGCAGGCCGGCAGCATCCGCAACCTGGAGATGCCCTTTCGTCGCAATAATGGCCAAGTGTTCACCGGCCTGATTTCCGCCGAACCGTTCGACCTCGACACCACGCCAGCGTTGGTCGTGGTCGTGCGCGACATCACCCAGCTCAAAGAAACCCAACAGCAACTGCAAACCTCGGAAGAGAAATTCGCCAAGGCATTTCATGCCTCGCCGGACGGCTTGCTGCTGTCGCGCCAGAACGACGGCTTATTGCTGGAGGTCAACGAAGGTTTCAGCCGCATCACCGGGTTCAATAGCGCCATGTCGGTGGATCGTTCGACGCTGGATCTGGGAATCTGGGTCAACCTCAACGAACGCAAACAGATGCTCGACCTGTTGCACCGCGATGGTTTCGTCCGCGATTTCACCTGCCATATCCGCCGCAGCGACGGGCAGATTCGGCTCTGCGAAGTATCCAGCCGCCCGCTGCCGATCGGCGAAGAAGACTGCATGCTGACCATCGCCCGCGACATCACCGAACGCCACTTGATGCAGGAAAAGCTGCAACAGGCCGCGACCGTATTCGAGAGCACCGCCGAAGGCGTGTTGATCACCGATACCCAGCAGCACATCAGCGCGGTCAATCGGGCCTTCACTGAAATCACCGGTTACAGCGAAAGCGAAGCCCTCGGCCACACCCCGCGCCTGCTCGCCTCGGGGCTGCACGACAGCGCATTTTATGCCGCGATGTGGCACCAACTGACCGACGAAGGCCACTGGCAAGGCGAAATTTCCAACCGGCGCAAGAACGGTGAGCTGTACCCGAGTTGGCTGACCATCAGTGCCGTGCGCAACCGCGACAAATTCATCACCCACTTTGTCGCGGTGTTCGCCGACATCTCCAGCCTCAAACACGCGCAGGCCAAACTCGACTATCAGGCTCACCACGACCCGCTCACCGGCCTGCCGAACCGCACGCTGTTCGAAAGCCGCTTGCTGATGGCACTGAACGGTCAGCAGGAGAATGGCGGTCAGGGCGCAGTGCTGTTTCTCGACCTCGATCGCTTCAAGCACATCAACGACAGCCTCGGCCATCCGGTTGGCGACCTGCTGCTCAAAGGCATCGCCGTGCGCCTGAAAGAACAGTTGCGTGACATCGACACCGTCGCCCGACTGGGCGGCGACGAATTCATTATTCTGCTGCCCGGCCTGCAGCAAGCCAGCGATGCCGACAACATCGCACTAAAACTGCTCAACTGTTTCGGCGCACCGTTCCAGGCTGGCGAGCACGAGTTTTTCATCAGCGCGAGCATCGGCACCAGCCTGTACCCGCGCGACGGTTGTGACGTGGCCACCTTGGTGAAAAACGCCGATGCGGCGATGTATCGCTCCAAAGCCAAGGGCCGCAACCGCGTCGAGAGTTACACCCGCGACCTCACCGCCCAGGCCAGCGAACGCGTGGCACTGGAGCACGAGCTCCGCCGGGCCATCGAACGTGACGAGTTGCGTCTCTACTACCAACCGAAAATAAGCCTCGACGACCACAGCCTGGTCGGCGCCGAAGCGCTGATCCGCTGGCGTCATCCGACATTTGGCGATGTGCCGCCGGAGCACTTCATCCCACTGGCCGAAGAAAACGGAATGATTCTGCAGATCGGCGATTGGGTGCTGGAGACCGCCTGCCGCCAGATGTTCGAATGGAACCAGATCTACGAAAGCCTCGGGCCGCTGTCGGTCAACCTCGCCGGCGCCCAACTGCGCCAGCCGAATCTGCTCGGGCGCATCGAGCAACTGCTCAAGGAAAACCGCCTCAGGCCGGATTTACTGCAACTGGAAATTACCGAGAATTTCATCATGAGTCAGGCCGAAGAGGCCCTGGCGGTGTTGCACCAGCTCAAACACCTCGGTGTGCAACTGGCCATCGACGACTTCGGCACTGGCTATTCCTCACTCAGTTACCTCAAACGCCTGCCGCTGGACATCCTCAAAATCGACCAGTCTTTCGTCCGCGGACTGCCCGACGACCCCCACGACGCGGCGATTGTCCGCGCCATCATCGCCCTGGGCCGGAGCATGCAATTCACCGTGATCGCCGAAGGCGTGGAGACCCAGGCACAACAACAATTCCTTGCCGCCGAAGGCTGCGAACAGATCCAGGGCTACATCGTCAGCCTGCCGCTACCGCCGGAAGAATTCGCCGCAACGTTTCTGCGTATTGCCGTATCGGATTTTTCGGATAGCACAGCCGAGAAACCGTCGCTATAATCCGCGGCCTACTGAGGGCCTATAGCTCAGTTGGTTAGAGCAGAGGACTCATAATCCTTTGGTCCACGGTTCAAGTCCGTGTGGGCCCACCAAATTGAAAGCCGCGCTAAATGCGCGGCTTTTTCTTGGGTAATGGTTTGATACGGTTCGACTTCGCAGGACGACTTCTGCGAAGGCTGTAGGCAAATTCTGAAGCTGTGTTTTATGGCGACTTGGTGCCTGTTGGGCATTTCTTTGACGGGATACTCTCCGGACATCGCTGCTGATCAGCGGTCGGGATTGGAAACCCGTCGAATCAAAACGCAACAGCCCTCTTTTATGGCTGCTGTGCGTGGGACGTCTTCGGACGTGCCGGTTCCTTGGTTCCCGGTTTTCCAACCTGCGCACAGCCGCCACCTATTCGCTTGGAAACGTGTAGGACGGCTCCTCGAACCAAGGAGTATCACCATGCCTGACACAAAACTGCCCCACCCTTCAGACCTGACAACAATCGGCCTCACCCCCTTCATCTACTGCTCCAACCAACCCCTCTTCCATGTCAGCGCCGGCGTCCCGATTGGCGATGCCCTGTCTCAAGCCTCCGACCTGCTGTTTCTGGTCAAAGCCTTCGCTGAAGACGCCGCCTACGACAAAAAAACCGACCGTTATGCCTGGGGCGCTTATTTCCTCACGGCGATGAGCAAAGCGGTAATTGATGATGTGGTGAAGGTCATTAGCTATCCAAAACAAACTTCATCGAAATAAGCCGAGTATCCGCGTAGCTTTTTCGAGTTTGCTCGTCGTCGATTCACTCTCGCTGTGGGTATATTTTCGGAAGATAACCCCGGGTTCTGTAGGAGTTTTCCGAAGCTATGTTTTCATTCAGTTTTCTACCTTGTTGGTTTTTAATCCGAAGAAGTAACCTCCGGACGCCGTTATTCGCCCGGGATTACTTTCATGATTGTGACTGCAGCGCCACTGATAAAGGAAGCGGCTGGCCAGCAGACATGGATCGACCTTGCTTTACCCGATCTGCGAACGCTGGCCAGGGAGCTTCGCTCAGCCGCAATCGATGAGATAAAAAGAGCTGAAGACGCAGACGGAGCCCTGAAAATTCTCTTGGCTTACTTTGGTTTCGTCGACGAGGCATTACTGGCTATCACCATCCTCACACCCATCGGAAACATTGCGGTCAGGAGAGACAAGCTCGCCCATATTGTCGAAAAACGCCCAGACTCTCGAGAGCGGTATGTCCGACATGCTATCGATACGCTAACTGGACCTTTCGAAGTTTGGCGAATTCTTTACGATAACGGCGAATATCGGTTGGCATTCATCAACGCCTACGAGGCAAAAAATGACATGCTCGTCGTGGTCGATGTCAGAAACGGACATGTTCTCTGGAACTTCATGCATGCGCCGGCCAGAGCAATGAACAAGCATCGCCAAGGCAAACTTTTATACAAGCGATACGTTCTTGAAGACAAAGAAAAAGGGCAGCTATGAGGCTGCCCTTGAGTATTTGAATCCTGATATTGGCATCCTCAGGAAATGGGATGAAGAGGTCTCACCTTACACCGATGTTGCAGCATCGCTGAGGTACCTACGTCTGCTAAAGCCCTGCAAGGCAGCAGATTTCGCGCTCTTGTCGGTATTTTTGATAAAGACACCTGGCAAGTCAACCCATTTTTGGATTGCATGTATTCAAGGCATTTGGAGCGGGCGAAAAAATTCTTGAGGGTTACAAAACCATTCGATTATCCGCTCGCAAGCGATTCACTGGTTGAGCCTGTAACATGCCAAGTCTGAGACCCGCGCCCCATGGAGCACCCCTTGCCAGACATCCGCCCACCCGCGCTTGACGAAATCGACCGCCAGTTGATCGCCGCCCTGCAAATCAACGCCCGCGAAAGCGTGGCCATGCTCGCCCGGCAGTTGGGCATCGCCCGCACCACCGTGACGTCGCGGCTTGCACGGCTGGAAAAGGCCAAAGTGATCACCGGTTATGGCGTGCGTTTGGGGCAACGCGTGGTTGATGGCGGGTTGCAGGCGTATGTCGGGATCAAGGTGCAGCCGCGTTCTGGCAAAGAGGTGTTGCGCCGCTTGAGTGCGATGGCGCAGGTGCAGCAGTTGTGTGCGGTGAGTGGCGAGTTTGACTATGTGGCGTGGTTACGTACCGATTCGCCAGAGCAACTGGATCAGTTGCTGGATCAGATCGGGAGTGTGGATGGGGTGGAGAAGACGACGACTTCGATCATCCTGAGCAGCAAGATTGATCGGGGGCAGCCGGTTTGATCACACGTGGCTGAGAGGGCCTCATCGCCAGCAGGCTGGCTCCTACAGTGATCGAAATGAAGCCATGAATCGTCACTTTGATCAAAATAATGGCAAAACGACGACACTTTGCGTCTTATTAACGTGTTCTACGCTCCCTAGAATGGCTGGCATCTTTTCCTATACTCAGACGCGTATTCCGCGTCGGGTCGCCAGCAAGGTCAGCCATGAACAAGAACAATCGCCATCCTGCAGACGGTAAGAAGCCAATCACCATTTTTGGCCCGGACTTCCCGTTCGGCTTTGACGACTGGATCGAACACCCGGCCGGTCTCGGCAGCATTCCTGAACATAATCATGGTGCCGAAGTGGCGATTGTCGGCGCAGGCATTGCCGGACTTGTCGCCGCCTACGAACTGATGAAGCTTGGCTTGAAACCGGTTGTGTACGAGGCTTCCAAACTCGGTGGCCGTCTGCGTTCCCAGGCATTCAACGGCACAGACGGTATCGTCGCTGAACTCGGCGGCATGCGTTTCCCGGTATCGTCCACCGCGTTTTATCACTACGTCGACAAACTCGGACTCGAAACCAAGCCCTTCCCCAATCCGCTGACGCCGGCCTCCGGCAGCACCGTGATCGATCTGGAAGGCAAAACCCATTACGCACAGAAACTGGCGGATCTTCCTGCACTGTTTCAGGAAGTGGCTGACGCCTGGGCAGACGCACTGGAAGCTGGCTCGCAGTTCGCGGATATCCAGCAAGCCATCCGCGATCGCGATGTACCGCGCCTGAAAGAGCTGTGGAACACCCTCGTGCCGCTGTGGGACGACCGCACGTTCTACGATTTCGTCGCCACTTCCAAAGCCTTCGCCAAACTGTCGTTCCATCACCGCGAAGTGTTCGGTCAGGTGGGTTTCGGCACCGGCGGCTGGGACTCTGACTTCCCCAACTCAATGCTGGAAATCTTCCGCGTAGTGATGACCAACTGCGACGATCATCAGCACCTGGTGGTCGGCGGCGTGGAACAAGTGCCGCAAGGCATTTGGCGTCATGTGCCGGAACGCTGCGTGCACTGGCCAGAAGGCACCAGCCTGAAATCTCTGCACCGTGGCGCGCCGCGCTCCGGGGTGAAGAAAATCGCCCACGCCCCCGATGACCGCTTCGCCGTCACCGACAACAACGGTGACACCCGCGAATACGCCGCCGTGCTGACCACTTGCCAGAGCTGGCTGCTGACCACGCAGATCGAATGCGACGAAACCCTGTTCTCGCAAAAGATGTGGATGGCGCTGGACCGTACTCGCTACATGCAATCGTCGAAAACTTTCGTGATGGTCGACCGGCCGTTCTGGAAGGACAAGGATCCGGAAACCGGCCGCGACCTGATGAGCATGACCCTCACCGATCGCCTGACCCGTGGCACCTATCTGTTCGACAACGGCGACGACAAGCCGGGGGTGATCTGCCTGTCGTACTCGTGGATGAGCGATGCGTTGAAGATGCTCCCGCACCCGGTGGAAAAACGCGTGGAACTGGCGTTGAACGCGTTGAAGAAGATCTACCCGAAAGTCGACATCGCCGCACGCATCATCGGCGATCCGATCACCGTTTCGTGGGAAGCCGACCCGCACTTCCTCGGTGCGTTCAAGGGCGCCTTGCCCGGCCATTATCGCTACAACCAGCGGATGTACGCGCACTTCATGCAGGACGACATGCCCGCTGAGCAACGCGGGATTTTCATCGCCGGCGACGACGTGTCGTGGACGCCGGCGTGGGTTGAGGGCGCGGTACAGACGTCGCTCAACGCGGTGTGGGGGATCATGAAACATTTCGGCGGTTCTACACATAAAGAGAACCCGGGCCCGGGTGATGTGTTCAAAGACATCGGCCCTATCGCCCTGCCCGAGTAAGAGGAATCCCTGATGCGTGTAGCCCTTTACCAATGTCCGCCGCTGCCACTGGACCCCGCCGCCAACCTGCAACGCCTGCATCAGTTGGCGATGGAGGCCAAGGGCGCCGACCTGCTGGTGCTGCCGGAAATGTTCATGACCGGCTACAACATCGGCGCCGAGGCGGTCAGCACTTTGGCCGAGGTTTACAACGGTGAATGGGCTCAGCAGATCGGCCGGATCGCCAAGTCTGCCGGCTTGGCGATTGTTTACGGATACCCCGAGCGTACTGCTGACGGGCAGATCTACAACGCCGTGCAGTTGATCGACGCCCACGGCGAACGCCTGTGCAATTACCGCAAGACGCATCTGTTCGGCGATCTGGATAGGTCGATGTTCAGCCCCGGCGAAGACGCATTCCCCGTGGTTGAACTCAATGGCTGGAAGCTCGGATTCCTGATCTGCTACGACCTGGAATTCCCGGAAAACACCCGACGTCTGGCCCTGGCAGGCGCCGAGCTGATTCTGGTGCCGACGGCGAACATGATCCCGTTCGATTTCGTCGCAGACGTGACCGTCCGTTCCCGCGCCTTCGAAAACCAATGCTACGTGGCCTACGCCAACTACTGCGGCCATGAAGGCGATATCCACTATTGCGGGCAAAGCAGTATCGCTGCGCCGGACGGCAGTCGTATTGCTCAGGCCGGACTGGACGAGGCCTTGATTGTCGGCGAGCTGGATCGGCAGTTGATGACCGCCTCCCGCGCAGCCAATCGCTACCTCAGCGACCGTCGCCCCGAGCTTTACGGCGCGCTGAACCAGCGCTAATCCGCTAGCATTGGCACTTCACTGTTCTGGAAGTGCCCATGCCCGCGCCGACCCACCCTCGTCCCCACACTGAAACCCTGGCCAATGGCTTGCGCGTGTCCCTGCGTCATGTACCGGAACTCAAGCGCAGCGCCGCCGCCTTACGGGTGGCCGCTGGCAGCCATGACGTGCCGTTGGCGTGGCCGGGGCTGGCGCACTTCCTCGAGCATTTGCTGTTTCTCGGTACTGAGCGTTTTCCTGCGAATGAAGGGCTGATGGCCTACGTGCAGCGTCATGGCGGGCAGGTGAATGCCAGCACTCGGGAGCGCACCACGGACTTTTTCTTTGAGTTGCCGACGCAGTCTTTCGGTGCAGGGCTTGAACGTCTGTCGGACATGCTCGCCAACCCGCGTATGAATCCGGACGATCAGTTGCGGGAACGGGAAGTGTTGCAGGCGGAATTCGTCGCCTGGTCGCAAGATCCGACGGCTCAGCGGCAGTTTGCGTTGTACGAGGGATTGTCGGCGGAACATCCGTTGCGCGGTTTTCACGCTGGGAACCGCGACACGCTGCAAGTCGAGCAACCGTCGTTTCAGCTGGCGCTGACAGATTTCCATCAGCGCTTCTATCGCACCGCGCAAATGACCCTGAGCTTGGTTGGGCCGCAGAGTGTTGACGAGTTGCGCAGCTTGGCAGAGCAATTTGCTGCGATGCTGCCGGTTGGGGATAAAACGCCGCAGGCAGCCACCTCGCCATTGGCGCTGAAAAGTTATCAACAGGTCGGCGAGCAGTACTGCAATCTGTTGTTTGCCTTCGACGCGTTGCCCGACGCCTCTGCCGAGGCAATGGCGTTTCTCTGTCATTGGCTCAACAGCGCCAAACCGGGTGGTTTGCTCGCGTACTTACAGGCCAGAAATCTGGCCGACAGCTTGAAAGCAGCGCCGCTGTATCACTTCTCCCGGCAAGCCTTGTTGCATCTGCAGTTCTGCGCGCCTGCCGGATCGTTGAGCGCGATTGGCGAACAAGTGCACGATTGGCTGAGTTTCTTTGCACGGCAGGATTGGGCGCCGCTGCGTAAGGAATACGCAGCCCTGCTTCAGCGTCAGCAGCAAGTCAGCGGCGCGTTGCAGCTGGCGCGTATCGATATCGAACGGCTCGAAAGTGGCCTGACCGACGCCGGCGTGTCGGCCCTCAAGCAAATCCTTGGTGAAATCGGCACTGTGGATAACTTCAGCAGCCACTGGCGCCTGCCTGAAGCCAATCCGTTCTTGCGTGCGAATGAACCACTGGCCAACGCCGGATTGATCCGTGGCCAGACCAGCGCCCACCGTGGGTTGCGCACGTTTGCTCAGGATCGTTCGCGCGGCCGTCGCGAACGCTCGCCCATGCAGTTCAGTCAGGCATTGCCGGACAACGGTGATGAAGGCGCGATTTATCTGCGCTGGCAATTGGAGGCAGCAGCCAATGCTGACCTGCAAGCGCAACTGCATCGCAGCCTTCGGGAAACTCAGGACGACGCACGTCAGGCCGGGGTCGAGTTGTCGCTCGGCACAACCGGCAATCAATGGCTGCTGAAACTCACCGGCCTGCAAGAGCCGATGCCCATCGTCCTGGAGCACGCGCTGAAATGTCTGACGCAAATTGACGCCGATGCCGTGCGAGGCGAGCCAGAAACGCCGTTGATGCCGATCCGCCAGTTGCTCAAGGCGCTGCCGGTACATTGTTTGGCCTCAACGCCAACTTGCGCCGATGCCAAACATCTGTGGACAACTTCCCGCTGGGATGGCCTGGCGCTAGGCCTCAGCGCGCAAACCCAATCTGCCATGGGGCTGGCCCTGAGCCGTATTCCTGGCATCCCTGATAATCAATTGCCTGCTCCGTCGACCATCAACGGCCAACACCTGTGGAGCCACATCGACACCGCGTCCAGCGAACACTCGCTGCTGCTGTTCTGCCCGACCGCCAGCCGCGAAATCGCCGACGAAGCTGCATGGCGCCTGCTGGCGCAGCTGTGCCAGACGCCGTTCTATCAGCGCCTGCGCGTCGAATTGCAGTTGGGTTATGCGGTGTTCAGTGGTGTGCGGCAAATGCACGGGCAGACCGGGTTGCTGTTCGGCGTGCAATCGCCAAAAGCCACACCGGAAGCATTGCTCGGGCAAATTCAGCAATTCCTCCAAGGCATTCCGGCGCTGATTGAAACCCTGGATGACGCCAGTCTCAGCCAACAACACCAATCGCTAATCGATCAGTTCAATGACACAAATCTGTCGACCAAAGACTCCGCCGAACTGCTGTGGCAGGCCAGACTCGCGGGCCATTCGTCGGATTATCTGCCGCAATTGTTCGCCGCGATTGGCCAACTGGATCGTCCGGCATTGCTGGCAGCCGCACAGCGCTTAAACAACGCCGAAGGTGGCTGGCTCTGCCTTGCCAGCGACGCTATGCCCGGCGAACCATGGCAAGCGGCAAACTGATCATTACTCAGGCTGCAAGGAGCTTTCTCAAAGATTCACAGGCAATCGTGTTGAAATTTTGAGTAACATAGCCGCCTAACTATTTGGAACATCCCTGCGCTGCCGTGGACTATACCTATGGACAGCGCTATCCCACCCACCCGAAGGAGACACCCTATGTCCTGGACAAAACCGGCTTACACCGACCTGCGTATCGGCTTCGAAGTCACCATGTACTTCGCCAGCCGCTGAGTTCTGCCCACGCAGACTTGCAGTGCAACGCCTCGGCTCGCCGGGGCGTTTTATTTTCAGCGTTGAAATAATGGAGCGTTCATGTTCGTCCAGATTCTGGGTTCGGCCGCCGGTGGCGGTTTTCCGCAGTGGAATTGCAACTGCGTCAATTGCGCCGGTTTTCGCGACGGCAGCCTGAATGCCAAGGCCCGCACTCAATCGTCCATCGCGATTTCCGATGACGGCGTGAACTGGGTGCTGTGCAACGCCTCGCCAGACATCCGCGCGCAACTGCAGAACTTCGCTCCGATGCAACCGGGCCGTGCGCTGCGCGATACCGGTATCAGCGCGATCATCCTGATGGATAGCCAGATCGACCACACCACGGGCCTGCTCAGCCTGCGCGAAGGCTGCCCGCATCAGGTCTGGTGCACGGACATGGTTCACGAAGACCTGAGCACCGGTTTCCCGCTGTTCACCATGCTCAAACACTGGAACGGTGGGCTGGACTGGAACCGTATCGAACTCGATCAAAGCTTCACCGTCGCCGCGTGCCCGAACCTGCGTTTCACTCCCCTGCCCTTGCGCAGTGCCGCGCCGCCGTATTCGCCGCACCGCTTCGATCCGCACCCGGGCGACAACATCGGCCTGATCGTCGAAGACCTGAAGACCGGCGGCAAACTGTTCTATGCGCCGGGGCTGGGCAAGGTTGACGCGCCACTGCTGGAAATCATGGCCGGCAGCGATTGCGTGCTGGTGGACGGCACAATGTGGGACGACGATGAAATGCAGCGCCGTGGCGTCGGCACCCGCACCGGTCGCGAGATGGGCCATCTGGCGCAAAACGGCCCTGGCGGCATGCTCGAAGTGCTGGAACAGCTTCCCGAGCAACGCAAGGTGCTTATCCACATCAACAACACCAACCCGATTCTCGACGAGGATTCGCCGGAGCGCGCGGAACTGGCGCGGCGTGATGTTGAAGTGGCGTATGACGGCATGAGTATTGTGCTGTAGCTGATGGCCTCATCCCTGGCAAGCCAGCTCCCACAGGGTTCTGTGGCGTACACAAAAACTGTGGGAGCTGGCTCGCCAGCGATGACGTCCGAATAGACACAAGTGATTCCAACGGTTGTTCCCCGGAGAACCGCAATGACCGACCAACCGATGTCCCCCGCCGAATTCGAAGCGGCCCTGCGCGCCAAAGGCGCCTACTACCACATCCATCACCCGTACCACGTGGCGATGTATCAGGGCCGCGCCACCCGCGAACAGATTCAGGGCTGGGTCGCCAACCGCTTCTACTATCAGGTGAACATTCCCCTGAAAGACGCGGCGATCCTCGCCAACTGCCCGGATCGCGAAATCCGTCGCGAGTGGATTCAGCGCTTGCTCGACCACGACGGCGCCCCGGGTGAAGACGGCGGCATCGAAGCCTGGCTGCGCCTGGGTCAAGCGGTCGGCCTCGACCCGGATCAATTGCGCTCCCAGGAACTGGTGCTGCCCGGCGTACGCTTCGCCGTCGATGCCTACGTCAACTTCGCCCGCCGCGCCAGTTGGCAGGAAGCTGCCAGCAGCTCGTTGACCGAACTGTTCGCGCCGCAGATCCACCAGTCGCGCCTCGATAGCTGGCCGCAGCATTACCCGTGGATCGACCCGGCCGGTTACGAATATTTCCGCACCCGCCTCGGTCAGGCGCGCCGTGATGTCGAGCATGGCTTGGCGATCACGCTGGAGCACTACAAGACGCGCGATGGCCAGGAGCGCATGCTGGAAATTCTCCAGTTCAAACTGGACATCCTTTGGAGCATGCTCGACGCCATGAGCATGGCCTACGAACTGAACCGCCCGCCGTATCACAGCGTGACCGAACAACGGGTCTGGCATAAAGGAATCACCCTATGAGTTTCGACCGCAGCAAGACCCCGACCTGGCGCCCCGGTTACCGTTTCCAGTACGAACCGGCGCAAAAAGGCCATGTGCTGCTGTACCCCGAAGGCATGATCAAACTCAACGACAGCGCCGCGCTGATCGGCGGTTTGATCGACGGTGAGCGCGATGTCGCGGCGATCATTGCCGAACTCGACAAGCAGTTCCCCGGCGTGCCCGAACTCGGTGAAGACATCGAGCAATTCATGGAGGTTGCCCGTGCGCAGCACTGGATCGAACTTGCCTGATTCGTCGGTGAGAATGCCGCCCAAGCCTGAGGTCGGCCTGCCGCTGTGGTTGCTCGCCGAGCTGACTTACCGCTGCCCGCTGCAATGCCCGTACTGCTCCAATCCACTGGATTTTGCCGAGCAGGGCAAAGAGCTTAGCACCGAGCAGTGGATCAAGGTATTCCGCGAGGCGCGGGAGATGGGCGCGGCGCAACTGGGCTTTTCCGGTGGTGAGCCGCTGGTGCGCCAGGATCTCGCTGAACTGATCGGCGAGGCGCGCAAGCTCGGTTTTTACACCAACCTGATCACCTCGGGCATCGGCCTCACCGAGCAGAAAATCAGCGACTTCAAGAAGGCTGGTCTCGATCACATCCAGATCAGTTTCCAAGCCAGTGACGAGCAAGTGAACAACCTGCTCGCCGGCTCGAAAAAGGCTTTCGCGCAGAAGCTGGAAATGGCCCGTGCGGTGAAGGCCCACGGCTATCCGATGGTGCTGAACTTCGTCACTCATCGGCACAACATCGACAAGATCGACCGCATCATCGAGCTGTGCATTGCGCTCGAGGCGGATTTCGTCGAACTCGCCACCTGCCAGTTCTACGGCTGGGCGCAGCTCAACCGAGTCGGTCTGTTGCCGACCAAGGAACAGCTGGTGCGCGCCGAACGCATCACCAACGAATACCGCGCCAAACTGGAAGCCGAAGGGCATCCGTGCAAGCTGATTTTCGTCACCCCGGACTACTACGAAGAACGCCCGAAAGCCTGCATGAACGGCTGGGGCAGCATCTTTCTGACAGTCACCCCGGACGGCACTGCCCTGCCCTGTCATGGCGCCCGACAACTGCCCGTGCAATTTCCCAACGTGCGCGACCACAGCATGCAGCACATCTGGTACGACTCGTTCGGCTTCAACCGCTTTCGCGGTTACGACTGGATGCCCGAGCCTTGCCGCTCCTGCGACGAGAAAGAAAAGGACTTCGGCGGCTGTCGCTGCCAGGCGTTCATGCTCACGGGGGACGCGAGCAACGCTGACCCGGTGTGCAGCAAATCCGAACAGCACGGCGTGATTCTCAAGGCCCGCGAGGAAGCCGAACACGCTACTCAAACCATCGAACAACTGGCCTTCCGTAATGAACGAAACTCACGCCTCATCGCTAAAGGCTGAGCCTTTCAGCGCCGCTCAAGCCGTCGCCGCCGGGATGGATTTCGCCGAACTGCAACTCGGCGCCAACGGTTTGTTCTGGAATGAATATCGTCCCGAAGATGCCGCGTGCCGGATCTGGCACTGGCGTGACGGCGCGGCGAAATGTCTGACGCCGGCCGGTTTCAGCGTGCGCAGTCGGGTGTACGAATATGGCGGTGGCGCGTTTTGTCTGACGCCTGACGGGGTAGTTTTCGTCGGCGAGGCGGATCAGCAACTGTATCGGCAAACGCTGGATGGCGAGCCTGAGGCGCTGACGTCGGGCGAGTGCCGTTTTGGCGATCTGCATTTTGCCGATGGCCAGGTGTTGGCGGTTGAGGAACAACACGACACGCATCGGCTGGTGGCGATTGATCTGGCTGACGGCAAGCGTCATCTGCTGGCCGAAGGGGCGGACTTTTACGCCGCACCGACGGTAAGTCCTGATGGCCAGCGTCTGGCGTGGATCGAGTGGAGCCGCCCGCATCAGCCCTGGACGTCGACCCGGTTGATGGTGGCCGAAGGTGATTTTTCGGCGCCCCGTTGCGTGGCGGGCGAACAATTTGAGGAGTCCATTCAACAGCCGCGTTTCGATGCTGAAGGCCGTTTGTATTGTCTGACCGATCGTGGCGGATTCTGGCAACCGTGGATTGATACATCGAATGGCCTTCAGCCTTTGCCAAGTGCTGAAGCCGATCATGGACCCGCGCCTTGGCAGCTAGGCGGTTGCACCTGGCTGCCCGTTGGTGAGTCTTACCTGGCCAGTTGGAGCGAGGGTGGGTTCGGCTGCCTAGCGCTGAACGGCGAAGACTTTACCGGCGACTACAGCCGCTTTCGTCATCTGGCACTGGATCAGCAATTCATCTATTGCATCGCCGCGTCGCCGATCAGTCCTTCAGCGGTGATCGCCATTGATCGCGCATCCCGCGTAGTCAAAGTGCTGGCCGGCGGTGTTGCACCGTTGCCCGCCGAACGCATCAGCCGCCCGCAAACCCTGCGTTACCCCAGCGTTGCGGGCGAGGCTCACGGGTTCTTCTATCCGGCCATGAGCGGCGAGGCGAAACCGCCGCTGGTGGTGTTCATTCATGGCGGCCCGACTTCAGCCTGTTACCCGCTGCTCGACCCGCGCATCCAGTACTGGACGCAACGCGGCTTCGCCGTGGCCGACCTCAACTATCGCGGCAGCAGCGGTTATGGCCGCGACTATCGACAGGCGTTGCATTTGAGCTGGGGTGACGTCGACGTCGAAGATGCCTGCGCGGTGGTGGCGTATCTCGCCGAGCGTGGCATGGTCGATGGTGATCGCGCATTTATTCGGGGCGGCAGCGCGGGCGGTTACACGACGCTGTGCGCCCTGGCGTTCCATCAGGTGTTTCGTGCGGGCGCCAGCCTTTATGGCGTCAGCGATCCGGTGGCCCTTGCCCGAGCCACGCACAAGTTTGAAGGCGACTACCTCGACTGGCTGATCGGCGATCCCGAGCAAGACGCCGAACGTTACGCCGCCCGCACTCCGTTATTGCACGCGAGCAATATTCGCGTGCCAGTGATTTTCTTTCAGGGCGAACTGGATGCCGTCGTCGTACCGCAACAGACCCGCGACATGGTCACGGCGCTGGAGCAGAACGGCATCCCGGTCGAGGCGCATTACTACGCCGATGAACGCCACGGCTTCCGCCGCGCGGTGAATCAGGCGCATGCGCTGGAACAGGAGTGGTTGTTTTATCGGCGGGTGATGGGGCTAACGTTGACACAGAATTAGCGGTGTCCCGTTCGCGAGCAGGCTCGCTCCCACAGGGGATTTGTGAACGACACAGATCCAGTGTGGGAGCGAGCCTGCTCGCGAAGGCAATCTATCTGGCGCTGCAGGACTCAGCGCTTGGCGATGATGTACACCGCATGCACGATCCCCGGAATGTAGCCACACAACGTCAGCAGAATGTTCAGCCAAAACGCCCCGCCGAACCCGACCTGCAGAAACACACCCAGTGGCGGCAACAGAATGGCGATGATGATACGAATGAAATCCATGGGTCAGCTCCTGATTGGGGGTTGGCTCACTTGAGCCATACAAGCTAATCGACATTTGCCGTTCGTCAGGGTTCAGTGCTATCGCCATTTGTTCGCCACTACCCCACACAAAAAAACGCCCCACGCCAAAAGAATCAGGCGTGGGGCGTGCGTTATACCGCGAGACGGTTCTTCAATTCGGGTAGGACGTTTCGGATCAGACGGCAATCCCCTTACGGCATTGCAGTTGCGCAGTGCGCACGCGGGAAAAGGCGCGGGCCAGACGCAGGAGCATTTCGTCGATATTGGTTTTGCTGACGGTGAGTGCCGGGGTGAAACGCAGGCAGTTGGCTTGCGGGGCGTTGAGCAGCAGGCCTTCGTGCAGTGCGGCATTGATGACAGCAGCTGCAGAGTCGTCTGACAGGCTCAGTCCCCAGAACAGGCCTTGACCGCGCAGTTCACCGTGGCCATAGCGGTGGGCCAATCGCGCCAGACCTTCGCACAGGTGCTGGCCGTTTTCTCTAACCTGTTCGAGAAAAGTCCGGTCCTGCACGCTGTCGAGCACCACCAACCCTGCAGCTGTCATCAGCGCATTGCCGTGATGGGTGCCACCCAGTTCGCCGGCGTCGAAACAACACGCCTTGCCTCGCGCCAGCAGCGCCGCCAATGGCACCCCACCTCCGAGACCTTTGCCGAGCACGACGATATCGGCGTGTACACCGTAGGACTGTTCCGCGAGCAAGGTGCCGCATCGCCCGATGCCGGTCTGCACTTCGTCGAGGATCAACAGGATGCCCAGCTCACGGCACAAACGCTCGACGCCTTTGAGGTAATGCTCGGTGGCGGGAATGACGCCGGCATCGCTCTGGATCGGTTCAAGCATGATCGCTACGGTTTGCGCATCCACTGCAGCATGCATTGCCGGCAAATCGTTGAACGGCACCAGATCGAAGCCAGGCAACAACGGCGCGAAGCGGTTGGGCAGGTTCGCACTGTCCGACGCCGAGATCGTCGCCAGACTACGGCCGTGGCAGCCCTGCTTCGCAACGATGATCCGCGAGGCGCCGCCGCGATGCAGTTGACCCCACTTGCGCGCCAGTTTGATCGCCGCTTCACAGGCTTCGCTGCCGCTGTTGAGCAGATAAGCCTGATCGCTCGAGGTGCTCGCACAAAGGCGTTCGGCGAGGCTGAGCATGCCGCGATTGTGCAGATTGAAACCCGGATTGATCAGCGCCTGGGCCTGACTGGCGATGGCTTTGACCAGAGCCGACGGACTGTGACCGAGGCTGTTGGCGCCGCCAGCCTGAGAGAAGTCGAGATAAGCGCGGTCGTTGCTGTCCCACAACCAGGAACCCTGGCCACGGACGAAGACCTGCTGGGGCCGCTCGACGCTGGGCATCAGCCGATCGGCGTTCAGGCTGCCCCCAGCAACAGGCTGATCGGCCTCGAAAGCGAGGTCATCCAGACTCGGCACCGGGCGGCGCAAACTGAACAGATTCATTGGAAAAAACCTCCATTGAGGTTTTTTGAACTGCCTATGCAAACACTGTCGAAGCAAACGCTATTCATCGCGCTCTCTGGCCCTGTAAGCCTTGTGAATGCGGTTAGACTAGGCTCACTGACGGCTCCGGGCCATTTCGATTTCCCAGCATTTTCGATAAGCATTACTTATGGATTTCAAACAACTGCGTTATTTCGTCGCGGTCTACGAAGAAGGTCATGTCGGGCGGGCCGCCGAACGCCTGTCGATCTCGCAACCGGCACTCTCGCAGCAGATCCGCCAGCTCGAACAGAACCTCGATGTCACTCTGTTCGAACGCAGCAGCAAACGCCTTCTGCCGACCCTCGCCGCCCATACGTTGTACAACCACGCGTTGCCTTTGCTCGATGGTTTGCAACGGGCCCGGGAGGCGTTGGGCAACTTCAAGGGCCAGGCACTGCGCACGTTGGCAATCGGTGTGCTGCAAACGGTGCACACCAGCCTCGTACCGCAAATGCTTGAGCGGGTGCGCAAGGCGCAACCGCATCTGGTTGTGCAGATCTATGAACTGACGGGGCTGGAGATCGAGCGGCGCCTGCTCAATGGCTCACTGGATATCGGCATCAGCTATCTGCCGCCGCGTCAGCCCGGGCTGCATGGTGTGCTGCTGTATGAAGATGAGCTCACGCTGGTCATCCCGGCGGATCATCCGTTGCGTGAATTCAAGAAAGTCTCGATCCGACAGGCTGCCGAATTGCCGATGTTGCTGCTCGGAGAAGAGTTTCAGATTCGCCAGATCTGGCAGGCTCAATTGACCAGCCTCGGTCGGCGCCCGCAGGTGCAGGCAGAGCTGAACAATATGGTGGGGATTCTCGACAGCTTGCCGCACACCAAACTGGCAACAGTGCTGCCCGGCCAATCGCAAAAAGAATACGACGATGAGGATTTGCTCTGGAAACCATTGAGCGAACCACGGGTGCCGCTGAAGGTGGGCTTGGTGTGTCGCGACGTACAACGTCAGCAGGCGTCTTTGGCGTTGCTGCGGACATTGCTGGAAGAAGTGATGGGGCGCGAAGAGAAACCGCTCAAGGGCGCGCCGCCGCTGGATTCCCGGGCCTGAAAACTTTTCTGCAGACAAAAGAAAACCCCGCCGAAGCGGGGCTTTGCAGACTGTTTCCCTGACATCCATTTCACTCCGCCACCCTGGCAGAATCCTACGTGTCCCTGTTGTTGCTTTGCGCTTCCTGCGCGACGTCCATGAAATGTAGATTAGCCGTGGATCCAATCCGCGCATATGGGAGAACAGCAGCACGTGATGTAAGCGAATGCTTACATCACGTCATCGCATCAGAACTGCGCTGCATCCAGAAGGAACAGCGACTCGCTACCAGCCTTCACCGACGCGCTCAACGAGTGAGTGCGCGGCAGCAGACGGGCGAAATAGAAGCGCGCGGTGCCGAGCTTGCTGGCGTAGAAATCTTCCTGCGATTCCTTGCCGAACGCGGCTTTGGCCATCAGTGCCCACATGTAGGCATAAGCGGTGTAACCAAACGCTTGCAAATATTCGACCGAGGCTGCGCCGATTTCGTTCGGATTGTTTTTCGCCCGATCCAGCAGCCACGCCGTCAACTCGTCGAGGGTATCGACAGCGTCGTTCAGCGGCTTGGTGAATTCACCCAGATCAGCACTCGCCGTAGCGGTAAAGTGGCGGATCTCGTCGGCGAACAGTTGGTAGTACGCGCCGCCGCTGCCGACGATCTTGCGCCCCACCAAGTCCAGCGCCTGAATACCGTTGGTGCCTTCATAGATCTGTGTGATGCGCACATCACGCACCAATTGCTCTTGGCCCCACTCGCGGATGTAGCCGTGGCCGCCGAAAATCTGCTGGCCGTGGACGGTGGTTTCCAGACCCAGATCGGTCAGGAACGCCTTGGCCACCGGCGTCAGCAAGGCGACCAGATCTTCAGCACGTTTACGCGTGGTCGCGTCTTCGCTGAACTTGGCGGTGTCGAGTTGCATCGCCACGTAAGTGGAGAACGCACGGCCACCTTCGTTCGAGGCTTTCATGGTCAGCAGCATGCGCCGCACGTCCGGGTGGACGATGATCGGGTCAGCGACTTTGTCTTTGTTCTGTGCGCCAGTTGGCGAACGGCTTTGCAGACGGTCGCGCGCGTATTCGACGGCGTTCTGATAGGAGCGCTCGCCAGTGGCCAGGCCCTGAATGCCGACGCCCAGACGCTCGTAGTTCATCATGGTGAACATCGCGGCCAGGCCTTTGTTCGGCTCACCAACCAGATAACCGACGGCTTCGTCGAAGTTCATCACGCAGGTGGCGGATGCCTGGATACCCATCTTGTGTTCGATAGAACCGCAGTTCGCCGGATTGCGCGCGCCCAGGCTGCCGTCGGCATTGACCATGAACTTCGGCACCAGGAACAGCGAAATACCTTTCGGGCCGGCCGGTGCGTCAGGCAGCTTGGCCAAAACCAGATGAATGATGTTTTCCGTAAGGTCGTGTTCGCCACCAGTGATGAAGATCTTGGTGCCGCTGACCTTGTAGGAACCATCGGCCTGAGGCTCGGCCTTGGTGCGAATAATGCCCAGGTCGGTGCCGGCGTGCGGCTCGGTCAGGCACATGGAACCGGCCCAGACGCCGGCGTACATGTTCGGCAGGTACGCGGCTTTCAGCTCTTCGCTGGCGTGGGCGTTGATCGACAGGCAGGCGCCGGCAGTCAGCATCGGGTACAGACCGAAGGACAGGCTGGCGGAGTTGACCATTTCTTCGACCTGGGCCGAAACGGCTTTGGGCATGCCCATGCCACCGTATTGCGGATCACCGCCAACACCGACCCAACCGCCTTCAGCGTAAGTCTGATAAGCCTGTGGGAAACCGGCCGGCGTGGAGACGGCTCCGTCGGCCCAGCGGCAACCTTCTTCGTCTGCCGCACGGCTCAGGGGCGCGATGCTTTTGCTGGTGACCTTGCCGGCCTCTTCGAGAATCGCTTCAACGGTCTCGGCGTCGACAGTCTCGGCCAGCGCCGGCAGTTCGGCCCAGAGTTTGGCGACTTCGAACACTTCATTGAGGACGAAGCGCATATCGCGCAGCGGCGCTTTGTAGTCAGCCATGGCAAACCTCGCAAGATCTAAACAGGTATTCGTGGAAGGGTGTTTTCATTGAGGCCGAGTGTACCCCAACAACTTTTGCGACACATAGGGTCAACCGGTGACTGATTTGTTATTTTTAGTCACAAGAAAAAAATCGCAGCCTTCGTCAGCTCCTACAGGTAAAACGCGATCCCGTGTAGGAGCTGCCGCAGGCTGCGATCTTTTGATCTTCCTTAAAGCGCAAACATTTCGGCCGGCAGCTTCATCAAGCAATCACTCCCCGCCTCAATCGCCGCACGGTGCGCAGCCGTTCTTGGCAGCAACCGCTTGAAATAAAACTCGCACGTCGCCAGTTTGCCCCGGCAGAAATCCCCATCGCCCTCGCCCGCCTCCAGTTGCGCCTGCGCCACCAGCGCCATGCGCAACCACAGATAACCGAGGATGATGTAGCCGCTGTACATCAGGTAATCCACCGACGCGGCACCGACTTCGTCCGGATTCTTCATCGCCGCCATGCCGACCTTCATGGTCAGGTCGCCCCACTGCTGGTTGAGGTCGTTGAGCTGCGCAACAAAACTGCCTAGTTGCGCATGCCCGGCATTCGCCGCGCAGAACTTGTGGACGATTTTGGTGAAACCGCGCAGCAGTTTGCCCTGACTGCCGAGCACTTTGCGCCCGAGCAGATCCAGCGCCTGAATACCGTTGGTGCCTTCGTAGATCGGCGCAATCCGACAATCGCGAACCAACTGTTCCATGCCCCATTCACGAATGAAGCCATGCCCGCCGAACACCTGCATGCCGTGGTTGGTCACTTCCAGCCCGGTGTCGGTCATGAAGGCCTTGCAGATCGGCGTGAGGAACGCCAGCAAGTCTTCGGCCTCCTGACGCGCATCGGCATCACTGTTCAGGTGCGCGGTATCGAGCAGTTGAGCGGTAAAGTAAGTCAGCGCGCGGTTGCCTTCGTTGAAGGCTTTCATGGTCAGCAGCATGCGCCGCACGTCGGGGTGAACGATGATTGGGTCGGCCGGTTTATCCGGGGCTTTGGCACCGGTCAGGGCACGCATCTGCAAACGGTCGTTGGCGTATTTGATCGCGCCCTGGAAACTCGCTTCACCCAGACACAAACCCTGCATGCCGGTGCCGAGCCGCGCGTGGTTCATCATGGTGAACATGCAGTTCAGGCCTTTATTCGGCTCGCCGATCAGAAATCCTTTGGCGCCGTCGAAGTTCAACACGCAAGTAGCTGAAGCCTTGATGCCCATCTTGTGTTCGATCGAGCCGCAGGAAACGCCGTTGCGTTCACCCGCCTCGCCCACAGCATCCGGGAGGAATTTCGGCACGATGAACAGTGAAATCCCCTTGGTGCCCGCCGGCGCGTCCGGCAGCTTGGCCAACACCAGATGGATAATGTTGTCGCTCATGTCGTGCTCGCCGGCAGAGATGAAAATCTTGCTGCCGGTGACCGCGTAACTGCCGTCAGCTTGAGGCACGGCGCGGGTCTTGATGATGCCCAGATCAGTGCCGCAATGGGCTTCGGTCAGGCACATGGTGCCGGTCCATTGGCCGGCCGTCAGTTTGCTCAGGTACGTGGTTTTCTGATCTTCGGTGCCGTGGGCATGGATCGCCGACATCGCGCCGTGGGTCAGGCCCGGATACATGCCCCAGGAGGTGTTGCTGGAGCCGACCATTTCGCTGATCACCAGCCCCAGCGAACTCGGCAAGCCCTGGCCACCGTAGGTCGGATCCGCTGCCAGACCATGCCAGCCGCCCTCAACGTATTGTGCGAAGGCTTGCTTGAAGCCTGTAGGCGTTGTCACCACACCGTTGTCGAAATGGCAGCCCTCTTCGTCACCGCTACGATTGAGCGGTGCCAGAACGTTCTCACAAAACTTGGCGCCCTCTTCGAGGATCGCGTTGATCATGTCCGGGCTGGCGTCGTGGGCGCCGAGGGCGGCGTAGTTGCCGTGGAAGTCGAAGACGTGGTCGATCAGAAAGCGCATGTCGCGCAGGGGAGCTTTGTAGTCGGGCATGGTGGCTTCTCCGTCAGCAGATTTCTCCAACCTACTGCCGGGCACCACGCCCCACAATCACTGTCCAGACGCTGAATGCGCCGTCATCACTCAACCTGCGGCGGAGTCCATGCGCACCGCGCCACGGCGGTTTTGCCCGAACGCCACCACGCAGTTACGCCCCGCGCCCTTGGCGCTGTAGAGCGCCTCGTCCGCGGACTTGAGGACTTGTTCGGGGTTGCGCTGCTCTATCCGTTCGGCGACGCCGATACTGACCGTGACCGAAACGCTGGAAGCGCCGGAGCCTGCGCGACGCTGACGACCTTGCTGATCGTCCTGCGGGCGGTTTTCCTGGTTGCGCAGTTGAATGTTGTAGGACGCGATCGACTCGCGGATTACCTCCAAGTGCGGCATGCACTCCTCAAGGGTTTTGCCTGCAAACACCAGGGCGAATTCCTCACCGCCATAGCGATACGCCCTACCGCCTCCGCTGATTTTGGAGAGTTTGCTGGCGACCAGACGCAGCACCTGGTCACCGACATCGTGGCCGTGGGTGTCGTTGAATTTCTTGAAGTGATCGACATCACTCATCGCCAGCACATAGTTGCGGCCCAGACGCTGCATACGTTCGTTGAGCGCGCGACGTCCCGGCAGACCGGTGAGTTCGTCGCGGAAGGCCATTTGATAAGCCTCGTGTGCAACGGCGGCGGCGATCATCAACATCACCTGGCTGCACATGATGTTCAGGGTAAACGGCAGGATGAAGGTTTTCGGCAGCATCCAGAACACGCCGAGCAACCCGACCAGTTGCGCCGCGTGCAACGGACGCGGGTTGCGCCAGTATTGCCAGGCCAATAGCAGAAATGCCGAGATAAAAACGGGATAAGACAACTGGATCAGGCTCATCCACGCGCCGTGCAGCGCCGGCCAGCGGATCTCCGAAAGCCACATCAGCAGCGCCTGTGGGTAACTTTGCTCAAGCCCCAGCGCCACGCTGCCGAACGCCAGCAGCACGGCAAACCGGGCGACCATGTCTTGAAACAGGTGGGTACGCTCCTGCCACGCTGCGAATAACCCGAATAACAACGGCAGGAGCAGACAGACGAGATGGAACACCACGGCGGCGTCTTCGCGCACTTTGCCGTTGTCGCGGTAATAGTCGGTCTGGGTATCGAGCAGAAAGTAGGCGATGTACACCGTGAGCATCAGAAACAGTTCGCGCTGACGTCGGTAAACCGCGCAGTAAGCGCCACCCAACAGCAGCACCAGAGTGGGCAGTACGTTAAACAGGGACGTGAAAAACACGTTGAGGTCTTTGACGTACGCAGCCGCCAACCCCGCGAGCAACAACAGCAGTGAAGGTATGAAATGGCTGAAACGTACAGCGGAAGAACGCGGCAAGGGGTAGGACTCCGACCCGGCAAAAGATGGCATTGTGCCTGCATTTTGAGCAGTTAAGCACATGCGGTGTGACGTGCGTCACATCGAAGCCTCTTTAACGGCAGGAAAACCGCTTTTCTTAGCGTTTTAGTGGGGAATTTTCATCGCTTAAACAATATTTCATCAGGCATGAAAAAGCCGCTGTCCCCGAAGGAACAGCGGCTGTGAAAACTTCCCTGGGACTTAGTAGCCCAGTGCGAAGTCTTCTTCTTTCATGTCCATCAGGTTGTTGGCGCCCGACAGCATGGTTGCCACGTGTGTACGGGTACGCGGCAGGATGCGCTGGAAGTAGAAGCGCGCGGTTTGCAGCTTGGCAGTGTAGAACGCCGCATCGCCAGTGCCTTCTGCCAGCTTCTCGGCTGCCAGACGCGCCATGTCGGCCCAGAAATAGGCCAGGCAGGCGTAACCGGAGTACATCAGGTAGTCCACGGAGGCCGCGCCGACTTCTTCGCGATCTTTCATGGCAGCCATACCGACCTTCATGGTCAGCTCGCCCCATTCTTTGTTCAGTGCAGCCAGCGGAGTAACGAATTCCTGGACGGCTTCGTTGCCTTCGTTGGTCTGGCAGAACTTGTGGACGATCTTGGTGAAGCCTTTCAGAGCCTCGCCTTGAGTCATCAACACCTTACGGCCAAGCAGGTCGAGTGCCTGAATGCCGGTGGTGCCTTCGTACAGCATCGAAATGCGGCTGTCGCGGACGTTCTGCTCCATGCCCCACTCGGCGATGAAGCCGTGGCCGCCGTAGATCTGTACGCCGTGGTTGGCGGCTTCGAAACCGACTTCGGTCATGAACGCTTTGGCGATTGGAGTCATGAAGGCCAGCAGTGCGTCGGCTTTCTTCTTCTCTTCTTCGTCCACACCGTATTTGACGATATCGACCTGTTTGGCGGTGAAGTACACCATCGCACGGTTGCCTTCGGCGAATGCCTTCATGGTCAACAGCATGCGGCGTACGTCAGGGTGCACGATGATCGGGTCAGCGGCTTTGTCCGGCGCTTTCGGGCCAGTCAGGGAGCGCATTTGCAGACGATCGCGAGCGTATTTCAGGCCGCCCTGGAAGCCGATTTCGGCGTGGGCCAGACCTTGCAGCGCGGTACCCAGACGTGCGGTGTTCATAAAGGTGAACATGCAGTTCAGACCTTTGTTCGCCGGGCCGATCAGGTAACCGGTGGCGCCGTCGAAGTTCATTACGCAAGTAGCGTTGCCGTGGATGCCCATCTTGTGTTCCAGCGAACCGCAGGTCACAGCATTGCGCGCACCAACGGTACCATCGGCATTCGGCATGAACTTTGGAACGATGAACAGGGAAATGCCTTTGGTGCCAGCCGGTGCGTCCGGCAGGCGGGCCAGTACGATGTGGACGATGTTGTCGGCCATGTCGTGTTCACCGGCCGAGATGAAGATCTTGGTGCCGGAAACTTTGTAGGAACCGTCGGCCTGAGGTTCGGCCTTGGTGCGCAGCATGCCCAGGTCGGTGCCGCAGTGCGGTTCGGTCAGGCACATGGTGCCGGTCCACTCGCCGGAAACCAGTTTGGTCAGATAGGCTTCTTGCTGCTCAGGGGTGCCGTGCTCGGAAATGGTGTTCATCGCGCCGTGCGACAGGCCTGGGTACATGCCCCACGACCAGTTGGCTTCGCCAACCATTTCGCTGACCGCCAGACCCAGCGACTCAGGCAGACCTTGACCGCCGTGCTCGACGTCATGGGCAAGGCTTGGCCAGCCGCCTTCAACGAATTGCTTATAAGCCTCTTTGAAGCCAGTCGGGGTTTTCACGCCGGACTCGCTCCAGGTGCACCCTTCGATGTCGCCCACGCGGTTCAGCGGCGCCAGTACCTGCTCACAAAACTTGGCGCCTTCTTCGAGAATGGCGTCAACCATGTCCGGAGTTGCGTCTGCGCAAGCCGGGAGGCTCTGATAGTGCGCTTCGTAGCCGAGCAGTTCGTCACGAACGAAGCGAATATCACGCAAGGGGGCCTTGTAGTCAGGCATAGCGATAAACCTCTGCTGATGTAACCGGGAATGAACGACCGTGTTGATTTGTTGTGACGGTCAAACAGTTGTTTGAAACATACGTTTACGCCGAAATCTTGTCAAGCGTCGATCTTTTGCCGTTCGTCATCGCATTTTTCAAACGCCGGACACAACAAACCGCCATGGGCTCGAACGAGCCACGGGGCGATAAATAAAGATTAGTTGAGAGAGAAGGACTTAGAACGAAAAACGCCGCGACAAGGCGCGGCGTTTAACATGCACGGAGCTTAAAAAATCAGGCGAAGGTGTCGATAATCGTGCCAAGCATTTCATCGGATGCTTTGGCGACTTTCACACCCAGCTCTGCCTGAATCTTGCCCTGAGACATCTCGACCATGTTACTGGCCAAATCTGACTGCTGGCTGCGATCCACGCCACGCAGACGATCAACCTGTACTTCGGAAGACTGGCTGGTAACTGAACGTTCGATGGTGTTATTGGCGATCTGGCTGGCTGCCTGATCGACGCGATTCTGCCCGGTCTGAATGGAGCTCAAACCCGCATAAAAAGCTGTGTTACCGGAGATTTCCATAACAGTTCTCATCCTTGGGAAGGATCAATTGCCGCCATTGAACCAGAGGCGCCAGAAAAACACCCGTCAAAAACACTAATGGCACAGTGCCTGTTCATAGTTAAAAGCTTAGTCGAGCAGATCCAATTGCAAATGTTCAGCCACGGCCTCAGCGCTCATCGCTTTCAATTTCGGCACCCGCCCCAGGCAAGGCGCCGGAATCCGCTCGGCCAGTGTTGCCAGGTTTTCCTCCAGTCGCGATGTCTTCGGATCGATGATATTCGCCACCCACCCCGCCAGTTGCAGGCCATCCCGGGCAATCGCCTCGGCCGTCAGCAGCGCATGACTGATGCAACCCAACCGCACGCCGACCACCAGAATCACCGGCAGCTTTAGCGCAATGGCCAAATCCGAAAGATTATCCTGATCCGCCAGCGGCACCCGCCAGCCGCCCGCGCCTTCGATCAAAGTGAAATCGGCATTCATCGCCAGAATCTCGCGCATCGGCGCCAACAACGATTGCACCGTCAGCGCGACACCCGCCTCGCGCGCCGCCAGATGCGGCGCAATCGCCGGTTCGAACGCCACCGGATTGACCTGTTGATAACTCAGTGGCAATGAGCACTCGGCCAACAGCGCCAACGCATCAGCGTTGCGCAATCCTTTAGGCGTGACTTCGCAACCGGATGCCACCGGTTTGCCCGCCGCTGTGCTCAAGCCTGCCGAGCGCGCCGCGTGCAGTAATCCAGCAGCGACGGTGGTTTTGCCGACGTCGGTGTCCGTTCCGGTGATGAAATAGGCTGCGCTCATACGGGTTTCTCCAACACGGCATAAACCACTTGATAAGTCGCCGGCAGTCCCTGTGCCTGACGGAATTGCTCGTAAGCCTCGACCAGTCCCAGAATCCGCGCACGCCCGGTCAATCCGCCCGGTCGTCCGGGGTTCAGATTGTGCGCACCCAATGCCTTCAATTCATGGGTCAGACTGCGCACATCGGGGTAATGCAGCACATGCGCCTGCTTCTCCAGACTCACTGTGCGCAAACCACTGGCCGCACACAACTGTTCATAACGGGCGAATTCGCGGAAGCGGTTGACGTGTACCAGACCATCGACCTGACGCCAGCTGTCACGCAATTCGTACAACGTTCCAACACAAAGACTAGCAAACGCGAAAACACCGCCCGGTTTCAGCACGCGAAAAGCTTCGCTGAGCACCGCATCGAAATTCGCACACCACTGCACCGCCAAGCTGGAGAAGATCAAATCGCAGGTCGAATCCTGCAACGGCAGCCGTTCCGCATCACCGGCGATGAAATGCTCAGCGCCGCCCAACGGACGGGCGTGGTCAAGCATGCCCTCGGCGATATCCAGCGCCAGCCCTTGTCCATCGGCAAAATGCTCGGCCAATGTGCGAGTGAAATAACCGGTGCCGCAACCCATATCCAGCCAACGCGCCGGTACAAAATCCATCGGCAAGCGCTGCAGCAACTGTGTACCGACATCACGTTGCAACTCGGCGACACTGTCGTAGCTGGCCGCCGCGCGGGAGAAAGAGGCCGCGACCTGGCGCTTGTCAGGCAAGCCACCGGGCAGCGCAACAAGGGACAAATCAGTCATCACCGCACTCATGTAAAAAAGCCTGGATTGCACCCGCCACTCCATGGGGGTCTTCCAGAAGAAACGCATGGCTGGCCTGTTCGATCAGACCAATTTCGATATCCGGCAACAGGGCGAACAATTCGCCTGCAGCCTCTGCGGGCACCAATCCGTCCTGCCCGGCGAACAGATGCAACTGCGGGCCGCGAAACGCCTGCAGGGCTTCACGCGTGTCCAGTTGCGCGAGCAGCTCCAGCCCCGCCATCAATGTTGCCGGCGCAGCACTGGGAGCAGCGCCAAGTAACAGCCGTGACAAGCCACGCGGGTCTTGCGCGCCTTGGGCACACAGCAAAGAAAATCGTTTGAGGGTCATCCGGGGATCAGCTGTACATCCGGCAAGAAACGCATCGAATGTCTCGCCGGGCATCGCGCTCGGCCATTGTTCGTGGGCGACAAAAGAAGGATTGCTCGCCAGCGTCAGCAACCCACAGCAACGTTCGCCACGGCGCGACGCCAGTTCGGAGGCGAGCATGCCGCCCAGCGACCAGCCACCGAGCCAGACGTCTTGAGGAATGCGCTCGTCAAGTTCATCGAGCCAGTCTCGCAGGTCACTGGAATCGAGCTCCGGCAACGGCTCTATCTCGACATGCAGGTGTTCGTCGAGGCCTTGCAATGCGGCGGCCAAGGGTTCCATCGGCGAAACACCGAGGCCCCAGCCGGGCAGCAGAATCAGGCGATCACGCATGGCTTGGCTCCGATGACAGTTGCGCAAAGCAATCGGCCAGTCCTTCCAACAATAGCTGTACCTGCGCCTCACTGTGGGCGGCGGTCAGGGTCACCCGCAGTCGCGCACTGCCGGCGGGTACGGTCGGCGGACGGATTGCAGTGACCATCAGCCCACGCTCACGCAGCATTTGCGACAGACGCACCGCGCGACCAGCGTCGCCGATCATGATCGGCTGGATCGGCGTGAAGCTGTCCATCAGCTCCAGACCGATCTGTTCGGCGCCGTGGCGGAACTGGCGGATCAACGTCTGCAAATGCTCGCGTCGCCAGTGTTCGCTGCGCAGCAACTCAAGGCTTTTCAGCGTTGCGCAGGCCAGTGCCGGCGGCTGGCTGGTGGTGTAGATGTAGGGCCGAGCGAACTGGATCAGGCTTTCGATCAGCTCTTCGCTGCCGGCGACAAACGCACCGGCCGTGCCGAAGGCTTTGCCGAGGGTGCCGACCAGCACCGGCACATCGTCCTGGCTCAAGCCGAAGTGCTCGACGATGCCACCGCCATTGGCGCCCAGCGGGCCGAAACCGTGCGCATCGTCGACCATCAGCCACGCGCCTTTGGCCTTGGCCTCACGGGCCAGCGCCGGCAAATCGGCAATATCGCCGTCCATGCTGAACACGCCGTCGGTGACCACTAATGTATTGCCGGTGGCTTTCTCCAGGCGCTTGGCCAGACTGTCGGCATCGTTGTGCAGGTAACGATTGAAACGCGCGCCGGACAACAACCCTGCATCGAGCAACGAAGCGTGATTGAGCCGGTCTTCCAGCACCGTGTCGCCCTGCCCGACCAGCGCCGTGACCGCGCCGAGGTTGGCCATGTAACCGGTGGTAAACAGCAGCGCACGCGGGCGACCGGTGAGATCGGCCAGCGCTTCTTCCAAGGCGTGATGCGGGCCGCTGTGGCCGATCACCAGGTGCGACGCACCACCGCCCACGCCCCAGCGTTCGGCACCGGCGCGCCAGGCTTCGATGACTTGCGGGTGATTGGCCAGGCCCAGGTAGTCGTTATTGCAGAACGCCAGCAACGGCTGACCGTCGACCACTACTTCAGGTCCTTGGGGGGATTCGAGCAGCGGCCGCTGCCGGTAGAGATTTTCGGCACGGCGGGCAGAAAGGCGTGCGGCGAGATCGAAAGACATGCAGGCCTCGACTTTCAAATGACACAGATCCCTGTGGGGGCGACGGGGCGACGATTCGACCTGCTCGCGAATGCGGTCGGACATTCAACAGAAATGTCGACTGGACTAACGCCTTCGCGAGCAGGCTCGCTCCCACAGGGGGGGGGGTTGCATTCAATCTGCGAGATCGCGGGGGCGATCAAACAGCCGCGTTATAAAACTGCTCGCTGCTCTTCTGCTCCACCAACGCCTGCTCGATGGCAGCCTGATGCACTTCATCGGCATGTTCTTCGCGGGCTTCCGGTTGAATGCCCAGGCGCGCGAACAGTTGCATGTCCTTGTCCGCCTGCGGGTTGGCGGTGGTCAGCAACTTGTCGCCGTAGAAAATCGAGTTGGCACCGGCGAAAAACGCCAGGGCTTGCATTTGTTCGTTCATCGCTTCGCGGCCGGCGGACAGGCGCACATGGGATTGCGGCATGAGGATGCGCGCCACGGCGAGCATGCGGATGAAGTCGAACGGGTCGATGTCTTCGGCATTTTCCAGCGGCGTACCGGCGACTTTCACCAGCATGTTGATCGGCACCGATTCCGGATGCTCCGGCAGGTTGGCCAACTGGATCAGCAGATTGGCGCGGTCATCGAGCGACTCGCCCATGCCGAGAATGCCGCCGGAGCAGATCTTCATCCCCGATTCACGCACGTAGGCCAGGGTTTGCAGGCGCTCGCTGTAAGTGCGGGTGGTGATGATGCTGCCGTAGAACTCAGGCGAGGTGTCGAGGTTGTGGTTGTAGTAATCAAGACCGGCCTTGGCCAGCGCTTCGGTCTGGTCCTGATCGAGACGTCCGAGGGTCATGCAGGTTTCCAGGCCCATGGCTTTCACGCCTTCAACCATCTTCAGCACGTAAGGCATGTCTTTGGCCGACGGATGTTTCCACGCCGCGCCCATGCAGAAACGGGTCGAGCCGATGGCTTTGGCGCGGGCAGCCTCTTCGAGGACTTTCTGCACTTCCATCAACTTTTCTTTTTCCAGGCCAGTGTTGTAGTGACCGGACTGCGGACAGTATTTGCAGTCTTCCGGGCAGGCGCCGGTCTTGATCGATAGCAGTGTGGAAACCTGAACGCGGTTGGCGTTGAAATGGGCGCGGTGCACCGTCTGTGCCTGAAACAGCAAGTCGTTGAATGGCTGTACGAAGAGTGCTTTGACTTCGGCCAATGACCAATCGTGACGCAGGGTGGCGGTGGTGCTCGCGCTCATGGGTAATTCCTTGGTTATGCTTGGCTGGCATGTGGGTAAACGGAATACCCACAGGCGCTACACGGATGTTCGGCATATTTAAGGAAGAGTCATGCGCTGTCAACCACGATACGAAGGACAGGTTTACATCTGTTTAAAAAACGTACAGACCTGTTTGCTGTGCGATGAACCGGTAGATGCAGAAACGCCAATCTGCGTCCCCTGTGAAACCGAATTGCCCTGGCTCGGCGACCACTGTCAGACCTGCGCCCTGCCACTTCCCGCAGCGGGCCTGACCTGTGGCGAGTGCCTGCTAGAGCCGCCGGCGTTCGAACAGGTCGCCGTGCCCTGGCTTTATAGCTTCCCGGTGGACAGTTTGATTACGCGTTTTAAACACAACGCAAAATGGCCGTTTGGTCACCTGCTCGCCGACGTTCTCGGACAATACCTGCTATATCGCTTCGATGAAGAGTTGCCGCGCCCGGATATGTTGTTGCCGGTGCCACTGGCCAGCAAACGTCTGCGTCAGCGTGGGTTCAATCAAGCGGCGATGTTGGCGCGGTGGTTGAGCCGGCAGTTGGATTTGCCGTGCGAGGAAAACGTACTGCGAAGAATCAAGGACACCAACGCCCAGCAGGAACTCGATGCCAAGGCGCGCAAGCAAAATCTGCGTAGTGCCTTCGCCCTGGCGCCGGATGCAGACGTCAAAGGCCGGCATCTGGCGTTGATTGATGATGTGCTGACCACTGGAGCGACCACCCGCGCTCTCGCTCGATTGCTAAGGGATGCGGGCGCCGCAAGAGTGGACGTGTATTGCCTGGCCCGCACTCCAAAACCGGGGGATGCCACCTGACTTAAGAACACTGCAACTCCCTGTGGGAGTGAGCCTGCTCGCGATAGCGTCATCACTGCCAACATCCATGGTGGCTGATCCACCGCTATCGCGAGCAGGCTCACTCCTACAGGGATCTTTGTCCGGCTTGACTCGCGCGTCGCAAGCGGCCAACTTCAACTCCCACAGCCACAGCAAAAAAAGCATCCATTCATGTCCCTGCCCACCCTGTTGTCCCAGCACATCGTCCGCCGTCCGCAGCGTATTGCCCTGTTGCAACATATCGCCGAACAGGGCTCGATCACCCGTGCTGCGAAAAGCGCAGGCCTGAGTTACAAAGCGGCGTGGGACGCTATCGATGAGCTGAACAACCTCGCGCAGAAACCGCTGGTCGAACGTGCGGTCGGCGGCAAGGGTGGTGGCGGCGCCAGACTGTCCAGCGAAGGCGAGCGGGTGTTGCGCCTCTATCAAAAGCTGCAAGCCTTGCAGGCCCAAGTGCTGGAAGCGGCTGAAGATGCCAGCGACCTCGATCTGCTCGGTCGTTTGATGCTGCGCACAAGCGCGCGCAACCAGTTGCACGGCAAAGTCGTGGCGATCAAAAGCCAGGGGCGCAATGACCTGATTCGCCTGCAACTGGCCGAGGGCCTGTGCCTTGACGCGCAGATCACCCACGACAGCACCCTGCATCTGGAGCTACAAACCGGCACCGAAGTGGTGGCGCTGATCAAGGCCGGCTGGCTCGAATTGCTCGCCAGCGATCAACCGGCAACGTCCGGACACAATCTTCTCAAGGGCACCATCGAAGCGATTCTCGACGCCGAAGACGGCCCCAGCGAAGTGCGTATTTCCCTGCCCAACGGCCACACCCTCTGCGCGCTGGCCGAGCCGATCGATTTGCGCACTCGCGGGCTGACCGTCGAACAACCGGTGCAGGTGCAGTTTTCGCCGTCCAACGTGCTGATCGGCACACCGCTTTAATCTGCCCCTGCAACGAAAGCGTCATCGACGCTCATTAAGGTAGCTGCCAAAACCTAGCAGGGAGCCTGATGTGAGCCTATTAGAAGAAAACCAATCCACTGATCTGGAAAAAATGGTCGGCCTCAGCCGTCGCGGTTTCATCAGCGCCGGCGCGCTGTGCGGCGCGGCGATGTTTCTCGGTGGCAACCTGCTGACCCGCAGCGCACTGGCTGCGGGTGTCAGCGCCAGCAACAGCCGTTTGCTCGGCTTTGAGAGCATTCCGGCGGCGACCACCGACGTCATCAGCCTGCCCAAGGGCTACAAATCCTCGGTGTTGATCAGTTGGGGCCAGCCGTTGCAAAAGAACGGCCCGGCTTTCGACCCGAGCGGCAATGGCACCGCTGCCGCACAGGAAGTGCAGTTCGGCGACAACAACGACGGTATGAGCCTGTTCGAATTCCCCGACGACAGAAACCGCGCGTTGATGGCCATCAACAACGAATACACCAACTACCGCTACCTCTACCCGCACGGCGGCATGCCGCAATCGGCCGAAGACGTGCGCAAGGCGCTGGCCTGCGAAGGCGTGTCGGTGATTGAAGTGCAGCGCAGAAACGGTCAGTGGCAGTTCGTCCAGGGCTCGCGCTACAACCGTCGCATCCACGGCAATTCGCCGCTGCGCATCGGTGGCCCGGCCGCTGGCCATGACTTGATGAAAACCAGCGCCGACAAGCACGGCAAAAAAGTCCTCGGTACGTTCCAGAACTGCGCCAACGGTAAAACCCCGTGGGGCACGTATCTGACCTGCGAAGAGAACTTCACCGACTGCTTCGGCAGCAGCAACGCCCAGCAGCAGTTCGACCCGGCGCAGAAACGCTACGGCGTCTCGGCCGCCAGCCGCGAGATCAACTGGCATCCGTTTGATCCGCGCTTCGACATGGCCAAAAACCCTAACGAACTCAACCGTCACGGCTGGGTGGTCGAGATCGACCCGTTCGATCCGCAATCGACCCCGGTCAAACGCACCGCGCTGGGCCGCTTCAAACATGAAAACGCTGCTCTGGCCGAAACCGACGACGGCCGCGCCGTGGTGTACATGGGCGACGATGAGCGTGGCGAGTTCATCTACAAGTTCGTCAGCCGCGACCGCATCAACCACCGCAACGCCAAAGCCAACCGCGACATCCTCGATCACGGCACGCTGTACGTGGCGAAGTTCGATAACGGCGACAGCAATCCCGACCACCCGAAAGGCCAGGGCCAGTGGATCGAACTGACCCACGGCAAGAACGGCATCGACGCCAGCAGCGGTTTCGCCGATCAGGCCGAAGTGCTGATCCACGCGCGCCTCGCTGCCAGTGTCGTTGGCGCCACGCGCATGGACCGCCCGGAATGGATCGTGGTCAGTCCGAAAGACGGCCAGGTTTATTGCACCCTGACCAACAACGCCAAACGTGGCGAGGATGGCCAACCGGTGGGCGGGCCGAACCCGCGCGCGAAGAACGTCTATGGGCAGATTCTGCGCTGGCGCACCGACCGCGACGATCATGCGTCGAAGACGTTCTCATGGGATTTGTTCGTGGTCGCCGGCAACCCGGGCGTGCATGCCGGCACGCCGAAGGCTGGTTCGTCGAATATCACCCCGCAAAACATGTTCAACAGCCCCGATGGTCTGGGCTTCGACAAGGCTGGCCGGTTGTGGATTCTCACTGACGGCGATTCGAGCAATGCCGGGGATTTCGCCGGGATGGGTAACAACCAGATGCTCTGCGCCGATCCAAAGACCGGGGAGATTCGCCGGTTCTTGGTCGGGCCGATTGGTTGTGAAGTGACCGGGATCAGCTTCTCGCCGGATCAGAAGACGTTGTTTGTCGGGATCCAGCATCCGGGAGAGAACGGCGGGTCGACCTTCCCTGAGCATTTGCCGAATGGCAAGCCGCGGTCTTCGGTGATGGCGATTACCCGTGAGGACGGCGGAATCGTCGGCGCCTGATAGACCGCTTTCGCGAGCAGGCTCGCTCCCACAGGGTTTTGCATAAGACTTTGTGGAAGTGAGCCTGCTCGAGTCAGCACTGACACCATCCACCTTACTGCCTGCCATCTGCGCTACCATGCTGGGCCGGACGCGGCAGCCTGCTGCGCGCAGGAGTCAGCATGGCCCACCCGTTTGAAACCCTTACACCAGACCTTGTACTCGATGCCGTCGAAAGCATCGGGTTCCTGAGCGATGCGCGCATTCTGGCGCTCAACAGCTACGAAAACCGCGTCTATCAGGTCGGCATCGAAGACTCCGAACCGCTGATCGCCAAGTTCTATCGTCCGCAGCGCTGGACCAACGAAGCCATCCTCGAAGAACACAAGTTCACCTTTGAACTGGCCGACGTCGAGATCCCGGTGGTCGCGCCGCTGATCCACAACGGCGAAACCCTGCACGAGCACGCCGGCTTCCGCTTTACCCTGTTTCCCCGCCGTGGCGGTCGGGCGCCAGAGCCGGGCAATCTTGATCAGTTGTATCGCCTCGGCCAGTTGCTCGGGCGCATTCATGCGGTCGGCGCGACCAAGCCCTTCGAACACCGCGAAGCGCTGGGCGTGAAAAACTTCGGCCATGCCTCGCTGACCACATTGCTCGAAGGCAACTTCATCCCCAAAAGCCTGCTGCCGGCCTACGAGTCCGTCGCCCGTGACCTGCTCAAGCGCGTGGAAGATGTATACGCCGCCACACCGCACCAGAACATCCGTATGCACGGCGACTGCCACCCCGGCAACATGATGTGCCGCGACGAAATGTTCCACATCGTCGACCTCGACGACTGCCGCATGGGCCCGGCGGTGCAGGACATCTGGATGATGCTCGCCGGTGACCGGCAGGAATGCATGGGGCAATTGTCGGAACTGATGGACGGCTACAACGAATTCCACGATTTCGATCCGCGCGAACTGGCGCTGATCGAGCCGCTACGCGCGTTGCGCCTGATGCACTACAGCGCCTGGCTGGCGCGGCGCTGGGATGACCCGGCGTTCCCGCACAGCTTTCCGTGGTTCGGGACTGAGCGCTACTGGGGCGATCAGGTGCTGGCGTTGCGTGAGCAGCTTTCGGCACTGAATGAAGAGCCACTGAAACTTTTCTGATTAAAGATCAAAAGATCGCAGCCTTCGGCAGCTCCTACCCTGGAATACATTTCCCCTGTAGGAGCTGCCGAAGGCTGCGATCTTTTTCCTTTCTGACACGACACATCTATACAACCTCCTTACAATCCCTGCTTTGTTAGCTGCCTAAGCAAGGATTCTGCATGCAAGCCGCCAACCCGCGTCGCGGGTACATTCTGGGTCTGAGTGCCTACATCATCTGGGGCCTGTTCCCGATTTACTTCAAAGCCATCGCCGAAGTGCCGGCGGTCGAGATCATCATCCATCGAGTCCTGTGGTCGGCGCTGTTTGGCGCGCTGCTGTTGATGGTTTGGAAGCACCCAGGCTGGTTGCGCGAATTGCTCGACAACCCCAAGCGTCTGGCGATTCTGGCGTTGAGCGGCACGCTGATCGCCGCCAACTGGCTGACGTATGTGTGGTCGGTGAACAACGGGCGCATGCTTGAAGCGAGCCTCGGTTACTACATCAACCCGCTGGTGAACGTGTTGCTGGGGATGATGATTCTTGGCGAGCGTCTGCGGCGTATGCAGTGGCTCGCGGTAGGGCTGGCGGCGGTCGGTGTGGCGCAGCAGGTGTGGCAGGTCGGCAGTCTGCCGTGGGTGTCGCTGGTGCTGGCGTTGACCTTCGGTTTCTATGGCTTGATCCGCAAGCAGGCGCCGGTCAAGGCGTTGCCAGGGCTGGTGGTGGAAACCTGGATGCTGGTGCCTATCGCCATCGCCTGGTTGCTGTTCAATCAGACCGCGACAAGCGCTCAACCGGAATTCTGGACAACGTCGCAAGCCTGGTGGCTGGTCGCGGCCGGCCCTGTGACTTTGGTACCGCTGGTGTGCTTCAACGCCGCCACCCGGCACCTGCCCTATACCACCATCGGCTTCCTGCAATACATCGCACCGACGCTGGTGTTGTTGCAAGCGGTGCTGCTGTTCGGCGAGCACTTGTCGTCGAGCACGCTGATCGCGTTCATGTTTATCTGGGCCGGTCTGGCCGTGTACAGCGTCGATGCGTGGATAAGTTTACGCCGCCGCACCTGATCAAAAAACGTACAAACCCTCACAGGCCACGGTTCTCGTGGCCTGCATCGTTCCTTCCCAAGGTTATCCACAGCGTGATCTCCGCCGTTTGTGCGCAAGTCACTGAATGTTGGCGGTTTTTTGATCAACTCAAGCAAAGCCACGGCCGACGTGGGCTGGCGATCAGTCTCTACAGGTTATCCACAGGCAGGCTCACCTTTAAACTGGATAACCTGACTCCGCTCAAACGTCTGTGCGTAACACCAGTTCCACCATCAAATCATCGGCCAGGGTTTCCAGGCGCGATTGCAGCACATCCAGTGACAGCGTCAACGGCACCGCGAGAATCGCTTCGGCGTGGAACAACGGCTCGCTGCTCATCGGTGCCGGGCGCACTTCGGTTATCAGCCGTTCGAGGTTGACGCCCTGCTCGCTCAGCAGCCGAGTGATGTCGCGAACAATTCCCGGACGATCATTGCCCACCAACTCCATGGCGATCGGTTTCCAGGTGCAGGATTGCTCGATCCCGCTCTCAGCGATCAACACACGAATGCCGTGAGCCGACAGCGCTTGTAGGGAATCGACTAATTCGTCGTAAGCCTCCGCCGGTACGCCCACTCGAAGAATCCCGGCGAACTGCCCGGCCATCCGCGACATGCGGCTTTCCAGCCAGTTACCGCCATGTTCGGCGATGCATTGGGCGATGCGCTCGACCTGCCCGGGCTTGTCCGGAGCGAAGACGGTGAGTACGAGATGGTCCATGGCGCAGCCCTCTTGTCATGACTTTTGTTATCGAAGGGCAAGTATAGGCAAGCCCCGGAATTGAGCAGCAATGCTCCAAGTGAGCGCATACCTGTGGCGAGGGGATTTATCCCCGATGGGTGGCGAAGCCGCCCCCCGCTTTCTGGCAGATACACCGTGCAGGCAGGTTTCACGACTGCTGCGCAGCCGATCGGGGTGGTGCGGCATTCCGATGAATCCCCTCACCACAAAAGCGGGTACACCCGGACTGTCCCTTAGCAGCCCCACAGCATTTATGTGTACAACTTTTTATATTTAGCTGGAACAATCCAATGGTTTTTTGAGAACATCCCGTTCCGCGCTGTGACCGCAATGCGTCATGTGGTCGCAGAACGACGTAATTAGTCTGATTTTCACAAGCGCAACTCATCATGTAGTATGCCTCGGCACGCACTACATAACGCTGAATCGATGTCTGCCCAAGGCATGTTCGCAACCCTGAAAGCCCCGTCATCAAGGCCCCAAGCCGTTGATTGGTCCCAGCCCAGCCGCCAGCAATGGCATGTACTGGTCGGAAGGTTTGTGGTTTAAATGGCCAGAGGCTTCATTGTCAAATTGAAGAGCTGAAAAGCGAAATAGCTGAGCAGAGTGAGGCAAGCAATGACTGAACACGTTCAAGTCGGTGGCCTGCAGGTCGCCAAAGTCCTGTTCGACTTCGTGAACAACGAAGCCATTCCCGGTACCGGCCTCACCGCCGAAAAATTCTGGGAAGGTGCCGACAAGGTCATTCACGACCTGGCACCGAAGAACAAAGCCCTACTCGCCAAACGCGATGACTTCCAGGCCCGTATCGACGGCTGGCACCAGTCCCGTGCCGGTCAGTCACACGACGCCGTGGCCTACAAAGCCTTCCTGCAAGAAATCGGTTATCTGCTGCCAGAAGCGGCCGATTTCCAGGCAACGACGCAAAACGTCGATGACGAAATCGCCCGTACCGCCGGCCCGCAACTTGTTGTACCGGTGATGAACGCTCGCTTTGCCCTCAACGCCTCGAACGCCCGCTGGGGTTCGTTGTACGACGCCCTCTACGGCACCGACGCGATCAGCGAAGAAGGTGGCGCGGAGAAAGGCAAAGGCTACAACAAGGTGCGCGGCGATAAAGTCATCGCCTTCGCCCGCGCTTTCCTCGACGAAGCCGCGCCACTGGCCGCCGGCTCCCACGTCGACTCCACCGGCTACAAAATTGCTGACGGCAAACTGATTGTCACCCTCAAGGGCGGCAGCAACAGCGGCTTGCGCGACGACGCTCAGTTGATCGGTTTCCAGGGCGACGCCAACGCGCCAATCGCAGTCCTGCTGAAACACAACGGTCTGCATTTCGAAATCCAGATCGACGCCAGCACCCCGGTCGGCCAGACCGACGCAGCCGGCGTCAAAGACGTCCTGATGGAAGCGGCGCTGACCACCATCATGGACTGCGAAGACTCCGTCGCCGCCGTCGATGCCGACGACAAGGTGGTGATCTACCGTAACTGGCTCGGCCTGATGAAGGGCGATCTGTCGGAAGAAGTTGCCAAGGGCGGCAAGACCTTCACCCGCACCATGAACCCGGATCGCAGCTACACCACAGTCGATGGCGGTGAAGTGACGCTGCATGGTCGCTCGCTGTTGTTCGTGCGCAACGTCGGTCACCTGATGACCATCGACGCGATCCTCGACAGCCAAGGCAACGAAGTGCCGGAAGGCATCCTCGACGGTCTGATCACTTGCCTCGCGGCCATGCACAACCTCAACGGCAACACCTCGCGCAAGAACACCCGCACCGGTTCCGTCTACATCGTTAAACCGAAGATGCACGGCCCGGAAGAAGCGGCGTTCACCAACGAGTTGTTCGGCCGCATCGAAGACGTGCTGGGCCTGAAACGCAACACGCTGAAAGTCGGGATCATGGACGAGGAGCGCCGCACCACGGTCAACCTCAAGGCCTGCATCAAGGCAGCCAGCGAGCGCGTGGTATTCATCAACACCGGTTTCCTCGACCGTACTGGCGACGAAATCCACACCTCCATGGAAGCCGGCCCGATGGTGCGCAAAGCCGACATGAAGGCCGAGAAGTGGATCGGCGCCTACGAGAACTGGAACGTCGATATCGGTCTGAGCACCGGCCTGCAAGGTCGTGCGCAAATCGGTAAAGGCATGTGGGCGATGCCCGACCTGATGGCCGCGATGCTCGAACAGAAAATCGCCCATCCACTGGCCGGTGCCAACACCGCTTGGGTTCCATCGCCGACCGCCGCCGCGCTGCACGCGTTGCACTACCACAAGGTTGACGTGTTCGCCCGTCAGGCCGAACTGGCCAAACGTGCCCGCGCTTCGGTGGACGACATCCTGACCATCCCGCTGGCAGTCAATCCGAACTGGACGCCGGAGCAGATCAAGAACGAACTGGACAACAACGCCCAGGGCATTCTTGGTTACGTGGTGCGCTGGATCGACCAGGGCGTGGGTTGCTCGAAAGTGCCGGACATCAATGACGTCGGCCTGATGGAAGACCGCGCAACGCTGCGTATCTCCAGCCAGCACATCGCCAACTGGCTGCGCCACGGCATCGTGACTGAAGCGCAAGTGATGGAAAGCCTCAAGCGCATGGCGCCGGTGGTGGATCGTCAGAACGCCAACGACGCGCTGTACCGCCCGCTGGCACCGAACTTCGACAGCAACATCGCCTTCCAGGCGGCGGTCGAACTGGTGATCGAAGGCACCAAACAGCCGAACGGTTACACCGAGCCGGTGCTGCACCGTCGTCGTCGCGAGTTCAAGGCTGCCAACGGCCTGTAAATTTGCGTAGATGCCGGACATGAAAAAGCCCTGATCGAGAGATCAGGGCTTTTTTGTTTGTGCGGTGTGGGGGATTTGTGGAGGACTTTAGATCGATCCCCCTCACCCCAGCCCTCTCCCCCATTGGGGGCGAGGGGGAAAGGGAGCCGATCTTTGTGCTTTTCATAACCGGAGTTCGACTGAGGAATTTCAGGTCGGTGTACCTTGCACATCCACCGCGGTCAGTCCCCTCTCCTTCTGGGAGAGGGCTAGGGTGAGGGGCTAGTAGACTCAATACCCAATTCGTGTTTGACCAGACCGAGCAACTTGCCCGTATCAATCGGCTTGAGCAGAAAATCCACCACGCTCAGGTGCATCGCCGCAATGGCGTCTTTTACATCGGCATCGCCGGAAACGATGATGATCGGCAGCGCCGCCCTTACCGATTCACGCACCTGACGAATCAGATCCAGGCCATCGACATTGCCCATGCGCAGATCAGTGATCACCAGCCCGATCGAGGGTTTCTCGGCCAACATCTTCAGTGCGGTTTCACCGCTGGCTGCGGTCATGCAGCGAATGCCGTCGAGCGCCAGAATCTCCGAGAGCAGCTCCCGGGCATCCTTGTCGTCATCGACGATCAGGACTCGCTGCGGAGGCAGATCAGGTTCGAGCATCACAGCGCTGAGTGCTTCGCGCTCGGCGTCGCTCAAAATATCGTGGTCGGGCATGGCGTTCTCTACGTTTTCAAATCAATCACCTGGCACAGTCGTCAGACATCGCCAGGCAGAGCTTCAATGTGCACTTCGTCGGATTTTTTTCCAATAGCCGAGCGGTCGAATTTCCGACTGTTTTTGTAGGGTTCTTCCCAAATGTGCTCAACGGCATGGCAAACCTAGACTTACGTCCAATGGGCACCCCGGCCAGAGGGGTCGACCATGGCTGCAACGATCCGACAACAACAATTCGAAAAAGACTGCGGTAATGGTTATGAGTAAAGCGGACGCCTTCACCCAGGCAGGGAAAACCGCGGTGTTGCAGAACATTCAGGGCACTCTGCAATTCCTCCAGCGCTTCCCGCCCTTCAATCAGATGGAACACGCCCACCTCGCCTATCTGGTGGAGCAATGTCAGCTGCGCTTCTACGGCCAGGGCGAGAGCATCATCAAACCCGCCGATGGCCCGGTTGAACACTTCTATATCGTCAAACAGGGCCGCGTTGTCGGCGAGCGTCCGCACACGGCCAAGGGTGGCACCGAAACCACGTTTGAAATCACCACCGGCGAATGCTTTCCCCTCGCCGCGTTGCTGGGTGAGCGAGCGACCCGCACCGAGCATCTGGCCGGGGAAGATACCTTCTGCCTGCAACTGAACAAACCGGCGTTCATCAAACTGTTCGCCCTGTCCAACATCTTTCGCGATTTTGCCTTGCGCGGGGTCAGCAGCCTGCTCGATCAGGTCAACCAGCAAGTCCAGCAAAAAGCCGTGGAAACCCTCGGCACCCAGTATTCGCTGAATACCCGCCTCGGTGAGCTCGCGATGCGGCATCCGGTGACGTGCAGCCCTGAAACGCCGCTGCGTGAAGCGGTGAAATTGATGCACGAGCAGCAGGTCGGCAGCATCGTCGCGGTGGATGAGCACAAGGCGCCGCTGGGGATTTTCACCCTGCGAGATCTGCGCCATGTGGTGGCCGAAGGGGTGGACGATTTCAGCGAAGCCATTGAACGCCACATGACCCGTGCGCCCTTCTATCTTTCGCCGGATCACAGCGCCTTCGACGCGGCGATTGCCATGACCGAACGGCACATCGCCCACGTTTGTCTGGTCAAGGATCAGCGCCTGTGCGGCGTGGTGTCCGAGCGTGATCTGTTTTCCTTGCAGCGGGTCGATCTGGTGCATCTGGCCCGCACGATTCGCAGCGCCCAGCGCGTCGAACAACTGGTAACCCTGCGCGGCGAGATCGGCCAACTGGTCGAACGCATGCTCGCCCACGGCGCGTCGTCGACGCAGATCACCCACATCATCACCCTGCTCAACGATCACACCGTGTGCCGGGTGATCGAACTGACCCTCGCCGAAAAAGGCGACCCCGGCGTGCCGTTCAGTTGGCTGTGTTTCGGCAGCGAAGGCCGGCGCGAGCAAACGCTGCACACCGATCAAGACAACGGCATTCTGTTCGACGCCCGCGATGCCGCGCACGCGGCGGAGATTCGCGGCAAGCTGCTGCCCATCGCGCAGCAGATCAACCAGAGCCTGGCGCAGTGCGGCTTCACCCTGTGCAAGGGCAACATCATGGCCGGCAACCCGGAGCTGTGTTTGTCCCGGGCGGAGTGGGCGCGGCGCTTTGCGGCGTTTATTCGCGAGGCAACGCCGGAGAACCTGCTGGGCTCGAGCATCTATTTCGATCTGCGGGTGGTCTGGGGTGATGAACAGGGCTGCGCACAACTGCGCCGAGGAATTCTCGATCAGGTCGGCGACAACCGTTTGTTCCAGCGCATGATGGCCGACAACGCCTTGCGCAATCGCCCGCCGGTCGGGCGTTTCCGCGAGTTCGTGCTGGCGCGCAAGAACGGTGAAAAAGCCACACTGGATCTGAAAGTCCAGGGCCTGACGCCGTTCGTGGATGGCGCGCGCCTGCTCGCGCTGGCCAACGGCATCGACAGCAACAACACCCTTGAACGCTTCCGCCAACTGGTGGAAAAAGAAGTCATCGAGCGACTGGACGGCGCCGCGTATGAAGAGGCGTACCACTTCATTCAGCAAACCCGCATGCAGCAACATCAACTCCAGACCCGGGAGAATCTGCCGTACTCCAATCGTGTCGATCCCGACAGCCTCAATCATCTCGACCGACGCATCCTGCGCGAATCCCTGCGTCAGGCTCAGCGCCTGCAAAGCAGCCTGAGCCTGCGGTATCAGCTATGAGCCTGTTCTCGTGGTTGCGTCCGGCAAGTCCAGTGGTGCCGGCAGACCTGCAACAGCGTCTGAAGAAGCTGCCGGCGATCGCTGAGCTGGGCGAATGCAGCCTGCGTGAACAGCGCTGGGTGGTGCTGGATCTGGAAACCACCGGGCTGAACCTGAACAAGGATCGCGTGCTTTCGATTGGCGCGGTGGTGATCGAGGACGGCGCTATCGATTTCAGCCAGCAGTTCGAACGCACGCTGCAATGTCGTGAATTGAAGCTCAGCCCCAGCGTGTTGATTCATGGGCTGGGGCCGAATGCGATTGCCGCTGGCAGCGAACCTGCCGAGGCGTTGCTGGAGTTCATGGAGTTTGTCGGTGACAGCCCGGTGCTGGCGTTTCATGCGCCGTTCGATCAGCACATGCTTGGGCGGGCGCTGAAGGAGCACCTGGGGTACAAGTTGCAGCAGACGTTTCTGGATGTCGCGGATATTGCACCGCTGGTGTGCCCGCAGGCGAACATTCGCGAGGCCGGGCTGGATGAGTGGATCGACTGGTTCAAGCTTGAAGTGTTCGAGCGGCACAACGCGAGTGCCGATGCGCTGGCGACGGCGGAGCTGGCGTTGATCCTGTTCAGTCGGGCGCGGGGGCAGCAGATTCATAGCCCGCTGAATTTGCAGCAGCGGTTGAGTCAATGGAAGCGCAGGCAACAAACCCACTCTTTCTAACCCCCGTAGGAGCTGCGTCCCTCCCACCCGACCAGTGGCCAATTGCTAACCATTCCCACCTCTGCCAGAATCGCGAACAATTCTCGTTGGTTAACATTTCCCAATCGGTGCGTCTGGTGTCGTCAGTCCCAAGCCCTCACAGTGAGCTCGTCGGTGCGATGTATCGCGACCATCGCGGTTGGCTGCTGGCGTGGCTGCGGCGCAATGTGGCGTGTCCGCAACGTGCCGAAGACCTGAGTCAGGACACCTTCGTGCGTCTGCTCGGTCGCGATGAACTGCCATCGCCGCGCGAGCCCCGGGCTTTCCTGGTGGCGATCGCCAAGGGTCTGCTGTTCGATTACTTCCGCCGTGCCGCGCTGGAACAGGCCTACCTCACCGAACTGATGCTGATTCCCGAAGGCGAACAGCCATCGGTGGAAGAACAGCAACTGATCCTCGAAGACCTCAAAGCCATCGACCGTATGCTCGGCAAACTGTCGACCAAGGCCCGCGCCGCTTTCCTTTATAACCGCCTCGACGGCCTCAGCCATGCCGAGATCGCCGAGAAGCTCGGCGTGTCAGTACCGCGTGTGCGCCAGTATCTGGCGCAAGGGATTCGTCAGTGCTACATCGCCCTGTACGGTGAGCCGACATGAGCCCGGCCAGTTCCAGACCGGTGCCGGCGCATGTGCTGGACGCGGCGATTGCCTGGCAGCTGACGCTCGATTCGAGCAGCCCGCTGGAGCGCGAGGAATTCGCCAAATGGCACGCGGCCCATGAAGAACATGCCCGGGCGTGGCGCCAGTTGGGCATGCTCGATCAGCGTTTCAGCGTGGCCAAAGGGCCAGCCCGCAGTGCCTTGCTGCAATCACGCGAGGGCATTCGTCGTCGAGTGCGCAAGCTGGGCAGCGGATTGGCCAGTGTGGTGGCGGTGGTGGGGCTGGCGCTTTTTGCGGGCGATCGTTATCTGCCGCTGGATTACTGGCTGGCGGATCAGCGTACTGCGACTGGCGAACAGCGCACCGTGCGCCTGGCCGACGGCACCGTGCTCAATCTCAACACCCACAGCGCTGTGGATGTGCGCTTCGATGACAAGCAACGCCTGATTGTTTTGCAGGAAGGCGAAATCCTCGTCGAAACCGGCCACGGTGACGCGAGGCCATTCATTGTGGAAACACGCGAGGGCAGCATGCGTGCATTGGGCACGCGATTCCTGGTCAAGCGCGAAGAAGAAGGGACGCGCCTGAGCGTGTTGCAGTCGGCAGTCGCTGCGCATACGCGATCGAACCCTGAAGAACAGATCCTGCGTGAAGGCCAACAAGTGCTGCTGCGCCATGACGGACTGGACGCCATTGTCGCGCTCAACCCTGGCGCCGATGCGTGGACGCGCGGGATGCTGGTGGTCGATAACGCGCGACTGGGGGATCTGGTGCACGAGTTGGGGCGTTATCGACGCGGACATTTGGGCGTGGCACCGGAAGTAGCTGACTTGCGCATTACCGGCAGCTTCCCGTTGCACGACACCGATAAAGCCTTGAGCGCCCTGCTGCCGACCCTGCCGGTGCAGATCGAACAGCACACGCCATTTTGGGTCACCGTGGCGAAGGCTGATACCAAACCTGATTAATGTGGTGCCTGAGCTTTAGCTTTCGCGAGCAGGCTCGCTCCCACATTGGGATGCGTTACCCCTGTGGGAGCGAGTCTGCTCGCGAAGACGTCATCTGCCACAACTCGATTTTCAGTTAATCGAAATTATTTTCATCCAGCCCTATCACTTTTCCGATCTCGTCCGGCACACAGGCAATTGAGAAATGTTTCCATTCAGGAGCCGCCGTATGTCCCGTTCGCTAGACACCTTGTTGCGCCCCAGTCTGTTGGCTGTCGCCATCGCTCTGGGCGCCCCGCTGATCAGCAGCCCGTTGTTCGCCGCTGAACAAGCGTCCAGCGTGCGAGCCTACAACCTGCCGGCCGCGCCTCTGTCCACCACGTTGAACCAGATCGCCAGCCAGGGTGGCCTCGCGCTGTCGCTGAATCCGTCGCTGGCGGCAGGCAAGACCTCGGCCCCGGTGAACGGCCAGTACGACGCCACTGGCGCATTGCGTGCAGCGTTGCAAGGCACTGGCCTGCAACTGGAACAAAGCAGCACCGGCACTTACACCTTGGTCGCTGTGCCTGAGGGTGTGATGGCGCTGCCGGAAACATCGGTGATCGGTGTGGAAAATCTGGAAACCGCCTGGAGCCCTGTCGAGGGCTACACCGCCACGCGCACCGCCGCCGGCACCAAGACCGACACCGCGCTGGTCGAAGCACCGCGCTCGATCTCCATCGCCACCCGCCAGCAAATGGACGACCGTGGCGTGCACAGCCTCGATGACGCCGTGCGCTACATGCCAGGCATCACCGCCAGCAGCTACGGCAGCGACACCCGCGCGGACTGGCTGCGCGTGCGCGGCTTCGAACCGACCCAGTTCCTCGACGGTCTGCCGCTGCCAAAAGGCGTGTACGCCAACCCGAAACAGGAAACCTGGAACCTCGACCGCCTCGCCCTGCTCCGTGGCCCGGCCTCGTCGGTGTACGGCCAGACCCCGCCGGGCGGCCTGCTGGATATGGTCAGCCGCCGTCCAAGTGACATCGCCAGCAGCGAAATTCAGCTGCAATACGGCAGCGACAACCATCGCCAGATCAACTTCGCCAGCACCGGCAAGATCGACGACGCCGGCCAGTTTCTCTATGGCATCAGCGGCGTCGTACGTGACAGCGGTACGCAGGTCGACCACGTTGACAACAAGCGCTACAACATCGCGCCGAGCCTGACCTGGAACATCGACGACGACACCAAATTCACCCTGTTGAGCCAGTTCACCCGCGACGATACCGGCATCACCAGCCAGTTCCTGCCGATTCAGGGCACCAAGATCAAGTCGCCGCTGGGAGACATTTCCCATCACAAGAATCTGGGTGACCCGGATTGGGAATACTACGACCGCACTTACTACGCGCTGGGCTACGCGTTCGAACATCGCTTGAACGATACGTGGCAGTTCAAGCAGAACCTGCGTTACACCAAGTCGGATCTGTCGTTCCAGGCACTGACCGTTGGCTCGTACCCGTTCACCGAAGTGGATGATCAGGGCAACGTCGGCCGTACCAGCACCAGCGTCGACGAAGACATCAGCCAGTTCGCCGTGGACAACAACTTCCAGGCCGATTTCGCCACTGGCGATATCCGCCACACCTTGCTGCTGGGTCTGGATCACCAGCGCAGCAACACCAACTACACCTCTATATTTGGTGATGGTCTTCAAACCAACGTGATCAACCCGATCTACGGCCAGCCGATCGTGCGTCCGGCGCGCTCCACAGCGTTTTACGACTACAACCAGAAGACCTACCAGACCGGCCTCTACGTCCAAGATCAAATGGCCCTCGACCAATGGCGCCTGACCCTCGGCGGCCGTGAAGACTGGGTTCACACCAGCACGCGATTCATCAACAAAGCAGACGCCACCAACACCCAACGCGACAAGAAATTCAGCGGCAACGCGGCACTCAGCTATGTGTTCGATTCAGGCTTCGTGCCGTACCTGTCGTACGCCGAATCCTTCCAGCCGACCACGGGCGCCGACGCTACCTCCACCGGTTCGCTCAAGCCAACCGAAGGCAAGCAATGGGAGCTGGGCATCAAGTACCAGCCGCCGGGCAGCAAGACGCTGTTGAGCGCGGCCGTGTATGACCTCACCCAGAAAAACGTCTCGGTCAACACCTTCGTCGACGGCGTGTCGATCACCAGCCAGACCGGCGAAGTGAAAGTCAAAGGCCTGGAGCTGGAAGCGGTCTCGGACGTTACCGATAACCTGAAAGTCATCGCCGCCTACACCCTGGCCAAATCCGAAGTGCAGAACGGCACCGACAAGGGCAATCGCCTGCAACTGATGCCCAACCAGCAAGCGTCGTTGTGGACCGATTACACCTGGCACACCGGCGTACTCGATGGCTTCGGCATCGGTGCCGGCGTGCGTTACACCGGCAACACTTACGGCGACAAGGCCAACACCTGGCTGGGCAAGGCGGACGCCTACACCGTGTTCGACGCGAGCGTGCATTACGACCTCGGCCGTCTGGACAACAGCCTCAAGGGCGCGTCGCTGGCACTCAACGCGACCAACCTGTTCGACAAGGAATACATTTCCACCTGCGACAGCTTCTACTGCTACTACGGCGACACGCGCAGTGTCGTCGCCAGCGCCACTTATAAGTGGTAAGCGATTGAGCTGAAACAGGTCATGTCACCCGGCCGTCCTTCGTGGACGGCTTTGGTGTTTTTGAAGGTCATGAAATGAAAAGTAAAACAATCCGCCGCTGGTCGTTCATCCACACCTGGACCAGCCTGATCTGCACCGTGTTTTTGCTGATGCTGGCCTTGACCGGCCTGCCGTTGATTTTCAGCCATGAAATCGACCACCTGCTCGGCGATGCTCCGGTAGTACGCGAGATGCCGGCCGACACGCCGCGCCTGAATCTGGCGCAACTGGTCGAGGCTGCGGAAAAACATCGCCCGGATGACGTCGTGCAGTACTTCGGCTTCGACGACGATGAGCCGAACGCCGTGCTGACGATCATGGCGAAAACCGCCGGCACCGAGCCCAATTCTTCGCACACCTTCATGCTCGATGCGCGCACCGGCGAAGCGCTGGAAACGCCCTCGGCGAACGGCGGTTTGATGCTGTTCATCCTGCGCCTGCACGTCGACATGTTCGCCGGGTTGCCGGGCAAGTTGCTGCTGGCGTTCATGGGGCTGTTATTTGTCGTGGCGATAGTTTCCGGGACGGTGCTGTACCTGCCGTTCATGCGTCGTTTGAAATTCGGCACCGTGCGCCAGGACAAATCCACCCGCCTGCGCTGGCTCGACCTGCATAACCTGATCGGCGTCGTCACGCTGACGTGGGCGTTGGTTGTCGGTGTGACCGGTGTGATCAGCGCCTGCGCCGACTTGCTGATCGCTGCATGGCGCAACGACTCGCTCAATACCTTGATCGCGCCCTATCGCGATGCGCCACCGCTGACCCATCTGGCCCCGGCCACCCGCTTGCTCGACATTGCCGGCGAAGTCGCGCCGGGCATGAAGCCGGATTTCATCGCCTTCCCCGGCACGCGCTTTTCCAGCGAGCACCATTACTCGGTGTTCATGAAGGGCGGCACGCATTTGACCTCTCACCTGCTGACGCCGGTATTGATCGACGCCACGACCCTGCAAGTCACCGCCGTGGCGGAACGACCGTGGTACATGGACGCCATGGGCATGTCCCAGCCGTTGCACTTCGGTGACTACGGCGGCATGCCGATGAAGATTCTCTGGGCCGCCCTCGATGTACTGACAATCATCGTGCTCGGCAGCGGCGTGTATCTGTGGGTAGTACGGCGCAGAGCGGCCAAGCCCGTGCTGGAAACGACGGAGGCCTCTGCATGAAGCCGCGTCAGTCGAATTTCTGGAAGGTGTTCAGCACGCCGCTGGTGATCGCGCTACTCAGTGCGGCAGGGTTGTTTGCGGCGTTGCTGGGGGATGGGGTTTGGGATGCGCTGAGTTGGATCGGCTTGGGTGTGCCGGCATTTCTGGCCATAAGAGGTCTATTGCTGCGAAGCTGAAAAACCCTGTAGGAGTGAGCCTGCTCGCGATGGCTGCGGGTCAGTCAACATAGGTATTAAATGTCATTACGCTATCGCGATCAGGCTCACTCCTACATTTGGTTCGGCGCAAGGCTTGAGCTCGTGCACTGACAGGCTATGCTGCCCCATCACTGTCCTGATCGAGACCCTGCCAATGTCCGTCCCCAGCATGACCCTGTTCCACAACACGCTCTCCCCGTTCGTACGCAAAGTGATGGTGTTTCTGCACGAGACCGGCCAGCAGGATCGCGTCGCGTTGCAAGACTGTGTGCTCAGCCCGGTCAGCCCCAGTGCCGAGCTCAACGCCGACAACCCGCTGGGCAAGATCCCGGCCCTGCGCTTGGCCGACGGCGATGTCATCCATGACAGCCGCGTGATCCTCGATTACCTCGACCACCAACACGTCGGCAACCCGCTGATCCCTCGCGACGGTTCGGCCCGCTGGCGGCGTCTGACCCTGGCCTCGATGGCCGACGGAATCATGGATGCCTCGGTGATGGTGCGTTACGAGCAGGTGCTGCGTGCACCGGAAAAACACTGGGACGAATGGCTCGAAGCCCAGCGCGACAAGATCCGTCGCGCCTTGGCCGTTTTGGAAAGTGAAGCGATTGCCGAGCTGACCAGCCATTTCGATGTAGCGGCGATCAGCGTGGCGTGTGCACTTGGCTACCTCGATCTGCGCTTCCCGGACCTGGGCTGGCGCGAGGCCAATCCGCAACTCGCCAACTGGTTCTTCGAAGTGAGCCAGCGACCGTCCATGATCGCGACCATGCCCAAGCCTTAAAACGGCGGCGCCTGTTCCGGCCTCTTCGCGAGCAGGCTCGCTCCTACAAGTGATTTGTGTTCATGCACAGTGTGGGAGTGAGCCTGCTCGCGATGGCACCACCTCGGTTCCGGCGGCAGTGACGCAAAGATCAGCGTCACCAACACCGCAGCCTCCCGCTGATCCTCACGCAACCCGCTCATTGCACCGCCCCGATATCAAACTCCAGCGGCTTCTGCGGCTTCTGCCCGATCCCGTACCAATCGAGTTTACGCGTCAGCACCATAAACACACCGAGCAAGCCGAACAGCAGCAGTGAACCCATGAGCAGCGCGTAATCCTCGGCACTCAACAAGCCATAGAGCAGGCCATACAACGCCGCCAACCCCGCCGAAAAACTCAAGCCATGACGCACGCTGTGCAGCACGTGGCAGACATAGAACCCGATCAGCAACACACAACCACTGGCCGACAACAGATACGCCAGGGCAAACCCGATGTGTTCCGACAGCGACAGCAGCAACAGGTAAAAGAACGCCAGCGCCACCCCCACCAACGCATATTGCACCGGGTGCACCGCCAGACTCTTGAGCACTTCGAAGAGGAAGAAACCGGCGAACGTCAGGACGATAAACAACAGCGCATATTTGATCGCCCGGTCACTCTTCAGATATTGATCCACCGGGTCGATGAAGCTCACGCCGAAGCTACGGGCATTGAAGCCATCGCAATCATTGCTGCTGACACAGCGGCTCATGGCGTCTTGCAGGTTGGTGGAGAAGAACGTGGTCTGCCAGTCGGCGCTGAAACCGGCGTCGTTGATTTCCCGTTTGGCCGGCAGGAAGTTGCCGATGAAGCTTGGGTGCGGCCAGTTGGCGGTCAGGCTGACGCTGCTGCTCTTGCCCACCGGCAGCACCTGCAATGAACCGGTGCCTTGCAGACGCAGGTCGAAACCGAACGCCAGTTCGTTGGTTTTGCTGGTGTCGAGCTGCGGCAGCGTCACTCGCACACCCTCGCCGAGCCAGCCGACTTGAGTCCCGGGAACGAAGTCCAGGCGCTGGCCGTCGAGTTCCAGTTTCAAGGCATTTTCGATGCCGCGAATGTCGCTGATGCCGACCGCGAGAAACGGCGCATCGAACTGGTAATCGGTGAAGTCTTCCTTGATGCCCAATTGCGCTGGCAGCGAAAAACTGCCGTTGATGCGGTTCTCGGCATGGAACAGCCGCGCTTCGTAAATGCCCCGGGCGCGCAGTTCGGTCTGTACCTGGCCATCGAGTTCGAACCGTTCCGGCAGAAAGTACAAACGCCCGCGTTCTTCGCTCGGCTCGTCATAGCGCTTGTTGGTTTTGTCGTTGAGCTTCCAGTTGTGAATCACTTTGCGGTACGGCACCACCATCACCGGGCCGCTGATCTGCTGGCTGTAACTGGAGCTGCGGGCAATGTCTTGCAGCACGCCGTCGCGCAGTTGCTGGCGCTCGTCGATGACCCCGTCGATCATCAGCAGTGGTATCAGCAACAGCAGGATCAACAGGGCAATGGCCCCGAGCTTTATGGTCAGATTCTTGTTCATGGGACTCTCCCTGTTTTGATGGGCAGAGTCTGGATGGGCTGTATGGGGAATTTGTGGGGGGAATGTGGAGATTGTGTGGAGACTTCACTGACCCTATCGCGAGCAGGCTCACTCCCACATTGGAATGCGCCACCTGTGGGAGCGAGCCTGCTCGCGAAGGCAGCGACTCGGTCTCAAGGCAAGCGCAATGTCACTTCAACGCCATTTTCAACATTGCGAATACTCATCGACCCACCATGCAACTTGACCACTTCCTCGACGAAGTTGAGTCCCAGTCCGGTACTTTTGCGTCCACTGTCCGGGCGCGGCAATGAGTAGAAGCGTTCAGTCAAACGCGGCAAAGCGTAGTCAGGAATCGCCGCCGTCTCATTGAACAAACGAAATTCGATTTGCTCGCCAACCCGCTCGGCACTGAACCGCAGCAACCCCTCGACCGGGGTGAAATCCAGCGCATTCTCCAGCAGATTACCCAGCGCCTGACGCAGCAAAAATGGCTCGCCGATCAGCAGCAGACTCGCCGAGATCGCCTGTTCAATGCGCAGCTGCTTGCCTTCGATTCGCGCCGCCTGCCCCTGCAACAACTCATCGACCAACACCGCCAGCGGCACGGCCACTCGTTCCTCAAGACCCTGGCGCTGCTCAACCTGCGCCAGATTCAGCAAGCGCTCGATCAACTGCTGCATCCGCGCACTTTCGCTGTCGATATTGCCGACAAAACGCAGGCGCTGAACCGGCGGCATTTCACCTTGCAGCAACTCCGCCGCACCGCGAATCGCCGCCAGCGGACTTTTCAATTCATGGGTCAGCGTGTGCACATAGCGTTCAACGTAGGCCTTGCCTTCCAGTTGCGTACGCATCTGCTCGACCGCCGTGGCCAGTTGTTCCAGCTCACCGCCGCGATAGTGCGGCACTTCCACTCGCCGGCCTTCACTGACGGCCTGGGCATAACCGGTCAAGCGATGCAGTGCGCGGCTCAGCCACCATGACAGCAAGGCGCCGAACAACAAACCGAGACCGATCAGGCCAGCACCGTAAAACAGCAAGCGCCGTTCGGTGCGATCAACGTAAGGCTGCAACGAGCTGTTGGGTTTGGCCACGGTCACTACGCCAATGATCTGGCCGTTGTCGCGGATCGGCGCACCGACGTGCATCACCGACGAGCTCGGGTCATCCGGATCGCTGCGGCTGGAACGCGCACCGTATTCGCCGCGCAAAGTCAGGTAGACGTCATTCCAGCGCGAATAATCTTGCCCCACCGCCACACCGCTGGAATCCAGCACCACCCGGCCCTTGGCGTCGGTGACATAGATGCGATGGTTGACCTGATTCTTCGGCAGCCCCCAGATCGTCGCTTGCGGCTGGCGTTCGCCGTAGGCGCGCAGCAACTCGGGCCAGCGATTCTCGCTGAGGGTGCCGGCCTTGAAATCGTCGCGCAGGATTTCCGCCAGCAGGTTGGCGGTGTCGACGAGGGTTTCTTCGGTGGACTGACGCACACCGGGACGGATTTCCTCCATCACCGTGTTGAGCACGAAATAACCGGTCAGGCCGACAAACAGCACATACACCAGGAAAATCCGCAGCCCCAACGACATCAGCTGTGCCCCGGGCTGTAGCTGTAACCGAGGCCGCGATGGGTCTGGATCGGCTCGGCTTCGGCACGCACCAGACGCAGCTTGGCGCGCACGCTTTTGATGTGGCTGTCGATGCTGCGCTCGTAACCGGCGTCAGCAGCAACGCCTAACGCGTCGAGCAATTGCTCGCGACTGAAGACCCGCTCCGGTTGGTCGAGCAGGCATTGCAGCAGGCGGAATTCGTGACGGGTCAGGCTCAGAGGCTGACCGCGATAAGCAATCTGCACGCGCTCGGGATCGATGCGAAACAACGCCGAGGACACCTCAACCGTGGGCCGTGGCGCCATGCGCTTGAGAATCGCGCGAACCCGCGCCGCCACTTCCCGTGGGCTGAACGGCTTGACCACGTAGTCGTCGGCACCGATTTCAAGCCCCACGACACGGTCGATCTCGGCGTCCCGCGCACTGAGGAACAGCACCGGCACTTCACTGAAGCGGCGCAGCTGTTTGCAGGTTTCGAAACCGCTGATGTCCGGCAGGCCGATGTCGAGAATGATCAGATCGGCCGGGGTCTGGCGCTGATGTTCCAGCGCCGCCGCGCCGAGGCTCACCCAAGTGGTGGTGAACCCCTCGCCCTGCAAGGCAAAAATCAGCGTATCGGCAATCGCCGCTTCGTCTTCGACAATCAGGATATGAGGCATGGCGTCCGAGCCCGTGGGTTAAGTGCGCGAACGGTGCCCCAAGCCTGACGTTACGTCAATGAGACCACTTGGCTTAACAGTCCGGTTTGTCGGCGGTGAAGCGCCGTGCTGGGTTCACTGCTGCGCCAAACTCGCGCAAGGCCTTGGCACCGATCAGCAGCGGATAGTTGAAGTTGCTGCGGTCGGTCAGGTTGACCTCCACGGTGCGCTTGACGTTGCCCAGGCACAGCTCCAGATCGACCACCGGGCGCTTGGCGACTTCGGTGGCTTCGCGATCTTCGTCTTCTTCATCGGAGCGGCTCTTGATCTTGCTGATGCGCGCAACCTTGTGTTCGTAGACCTTGTTGCTGGCGTCCTTGGTGCCGAGACGGAAGCGCACCCAGTCGTCGCCATCGCGGGTGAAAGTCTCGATGTCCTTGGCCGACAGCGACGCGGTCAGCGCGCCGGTGTCCATTTTGGCCTTGAGCACTTCACCGCCTATTTCCGGCAGCGCGATGTATTCGTAACGCCCGTACAGGGTCGGCTCGGCGGCCATGACTGGCAGGGCGACGAGGGCAAACAGTGCAAGGAGGGATTTCACGTAAGGGGCTTCCTTGAAAAATGAGGGCGGCAGACGTGGGATTTTAGACCTTGTTCCACCCGATCGTTCCCACGCTCTGCGTGAGCATGCATCCAGTGACGCTCTGCGTCACTGGGACGCGGAGCGTCCCGGACGGCGTTCCCACGCAGAGCGTGGGAACGATCATCCAACCCGCAGCATAGCGGTACAAAAGTGAAACATTCGTCAGTGCAAATTTGGCCTGTCGCCCGAAGCCACTTATCATGGCGCGTCCATCCGCTTTCATAGAGTTGCTTATGCGCCGCCTGCTCACCGGCTGTTTCGTCACCCTGCTGCTGTTGCTCAACACCCTGATCCTGATCGGGCCGTTGATGATCTTTGCCCTGCTCAAACTGGTAGCGCCCGGGCGCTGGCGTGATTACGCGTCGGGGGCGGTAATGTGGATTGCCGAGACCTGGGCAGAAATCGACAAGCTGATTTTTCGCCTGTGCATTCCTACTCAATGGGACATTCGTGGCGGCGAAAACCTGCGCGGCGACACCTCTTATCTGGTGGTCAGCAACCATCAGTCGTGGGTCGACATTCCGGCGCTGATCCAGACCCTCAACCGGCGCACGCCGTTCTTCAAGTTCTTCCTCAAGAAAGAACTGATCTGGGTGCCGTTTCTGGGCCTGGCCTGGTGGGCCCTGGATTACCCGTTCATGAAGCGCTACACCAAGGCGTTTCTGGCGAAGAACCCGGAACTGGCGGGCAAGGATCTGGAGATCACCAAACAGGCATGCGAGCTGTTCAAGCGTCAGCCCGTGACCGTGGTGAATTATCTGGAGGGCACCCGATACACCGCTGCGAAAAGCGCGCAGCAACAGTCACCGTTCAGCCACTTGCTCAAGCCCAAGGCTGGCGGCGTGGCGTTTGTATTGGCGGCGATGGGTGAACAACTGGATGCGATCCTCGACGTCACCGTGGTTTATCCACAGGCGACGATTCCAGGATTCTGGGATTTGATCAGCGGCAACGTGCCGCGAGTGATCATCGACATCAAGACCCGCGAACTCGACCCGGCGCTGTGGCAGGGCGATTACGAAAACGATCCGGTGTTTCGCCAGAAGGTCCAGAACTGGGTCAACCAGCTCTGGACCGAGAAAGATCAGCGCATCGCTGAACTGAAGAACGGGCGCGGCTGAATCAGCTACCGGTGCCAGTGCCCCAGATGCCGCCCAGACTGCTCAGCAGCGAGCCGCCAACGCCTTGCTGACCGAGGTATTGCAGAATCACCGGGGCAAACTGGCCGATCATGCCGCTGTCCATGCCCAAGGCGCTGAACGCATTGTTCAGGTCATTGGTGTCCTTGACGTTGCCCAAGGCATTTTCCAGCCCGGCCGACTTGCCCGACGAGCCGAGCAAACCGCTCAGCGCAGCCAGATTGCCACCGCCGCCGGAGAGTTTATCGATGCCCGGCACTTCCTTGGCCAATTGCGAATAGTCGGTGCTGCTCAGCTGGTTCTTCGCCAGCCCCAGCATCGCACTGGTGCCGCCCACGGCTTGCTGCGGGGTAACGTTCAGCGCACTCAGAGCGCTCAACAAACCAGCGGTTTCCGAAGTCGGTGCCGCAGCGGCAGCCTTGTCGCCGCCCTGCATGCTCGAAGCTGCCTTGGTCACATCGTCCAGGCTGAAACCGGCGAACACCGGGCCGGCCGCCAGGGTCATGAGTGATGCCAAAGCAAAACCGCGTGAAATCTTCATTCAGACATCCTCTTGCGCTGTGGAAACCACCCGTCAAATGGGCGGTAAAGCTGCCGGTTTGACCGGGTATCCGCCGGCATGTTCCTCGCCCGCGCATCCATTTTCAGCATCGCCACGTATATAAAACGTGAAACCCTGGAATTGCCGCGATGAATGGCACAAGCGCCATCACTGAACTAGCCTGTGAACAGCCCGAGATCAGTCCTTGTCGCCCACGCCTTGCCTGGAGACTCATCATTTCCATCGCCGACACCGATCAGCTGCGACACCTGTTGGCCCAGTGTTCACTGGGCGACCGTCGCGCCTTCGAAACGCTGTACCGCAGCGTCGGCCCGCGCCTGCACGGCGTCGCCTTGCGCTTTATGGGCCGACCCGATCTGGCCGAAGAAGTGTTGCAGGAAAGCTTCGTGCGCATCTGGAACAACGCCTCGCGCTACGAAGCGCATCTGTCGGCGCCGCTGACCTGGATGATCAACATCACCCGCAATCAGGCCATCGACCAACTGCGCAAACAGCGCGACCGGCCGCTGAGCGATCTCGAACAGGACGCACTGCCGGACGAAAGTCCTTCGGCGCATGAACAATTGAGCAGCGCCCGCGAGGCTCAGGCGCTGAACCGTTGCCTGGAAACCCTCGACAGCATGCAGCGCCAGTCGATCAGCGTGGCCTACTTTCAGGGCCTGTCGTGTACCGAACTGGCCGAGCATCTGGCCACGCCGCTGGGCACGGTCAAGTCGTGGATCCGCCGGGGCATGGAACGCCTGCGCCGGTGCCTTGAATCATGAACTACCAGACCCCTGCCCTGCGCCGCGCCCTCGCCGCCGATTACGCCATCGGCCTGATGAGCTCGGCTGCGCGTCGACGCTTCGAACAATTGCTGCTCGACGACGCGGCGCTGCGTGCCGAGCTGGCGCACTGGCAAGACACGCTGGCGACCCTCACCGACCCCCTGCCGGAGCAACCGGTGCCCGACCGCGTATGGCATGGCATTACCGCGCGGATTGAGCCGCAAGTCCTGCACGTGCCGGAAAAACGTCCGTTCTGGAACTGGCTGCGCGTTACGGCTGCGCTGTGTTCGATCGTGGTGCTGGTGTTCCTCGGCTCGCTGTACAACCGCGACGACGCCCGCTACCGCGCCACCCTGCTGAGCGCCGACGCCCAACCGGCGCTCAAGGTCGAGGCGCATGCTGATTATCTGCAAGTCGAGCCGCTGACACTGGCCGCCGTCGATCCCGCTCGCAGCCTGGAACTGTGGGCGATCCCGGCGGATGGCAAGCCGATTTCGCTGGGTGTGATCCCGGCGGGGGGTAAGGGCAAGGTTGAGTTGAGTGAGGCGCAGAAAGTCTTGATCGGCAAGCCGGTTGCGTTGGCGGTGACTCTTGAGCCGAAGGGTGGCTCGCCGACGGGCAAACCGACGGGGCCGGTGTTGTATCAAGGGGCGTTGGCGGCGCTCTGACTTTGAATCCATTAGCTCAGATTCTTCTTACCAGGCTCATCACCATCTCAAAAAAAGCTAAAGAACTGTCAGATCTGACAGTTGGCGCCAGTCCCCTACAGCGCCAACATTGGTGCTCCCATTACGTAACGGAGTACAAATGATGAAGTTGAAAATTGTCGCAGGTGTCCTGGTTTCGGCGGCTATGATGAGCACCGCCTATGCAGCAACGTGCCCGACTCTCTCGGTGACCCATTCTCAAGACGCCGAAGATCTAACCTTCACCTCTGCACGCCTTAAAGACAAAGACAGTTCCAATTCAGTTGTTATCTGCCGATTTGAAGGCAAGGACGACATCGCCGCCTCGATCGGTTACAGAAACGATACTCCGGTAAAAGCGACCATCCCTGCGAATTGGAGCGGCGATGACTGTTCTGTCAAGGACGGTGATGCCCGCAAATGCGCGTTCGAGGTAGCGAAATAACAAACAAAAAAGGGCAACCCGAGGGCTGCCCTTCTTATAGGGGTGAAACCTACGCCGCACTAAACAACTTGTGCGGATCAATCACAAACTTCTTCGGCACGCCCGCATCGAACTCGCCATACCCTTCTGGCGCCTGATCGAGGCTGATGACTTGCACGCCGACCACTTCAGCGATGTTGATGCGATCCCACATGATCGCCTGCATCAGCTGGCGGTTGTACTTCATCACTGGCGTTTGCCCAGTGTGGAAGCTGTGGGATTTGGCCCAGCCCAGACCGAAGCGGATGCTCAGGCTGCCCATTTTCGCAGCGGCGTCCACGGCGCCCGGGTCTTCGGTGACGTACAGGCCCGGAATGCCGATCTTGCCAGCTACGCGCACCACGCCCATCAGCGAGTTGAGTACGGTAGCCGGGGCTTCGGATTTCACCCCGTCGTGGCCGTGGCCGCGCGCTTCGAAGCCTACGCAATCCACCGCACAGTCCACTTCCGGCTCGCCCAGCAGTGCGGCGATCTGTTCGTGCAGTGGGGTGTCTTTGGACAGGTCGACAATTTCAAAACCCTGCGCCTTGGCGTGGGCCAGGCGGATGGTGTTGACGTCGCCGACGATCACCACCGCAGCGCCCAACAGACGCGCCGAAGCGGCGGCGGCCAGGCCGACCGGGCCGGCGCCGGCAATGTAAACGGTGCTGCCCGGGCCAACGCCCGCAGTCACCGCACCGTGATAACCGGTCGGCAGAATGTCGGAGAGGCAGGTCAGGTCGCGAATTTTCTCCATGGCCTTGTCGCGATCCGGCAGTTTCAGCAGGTTGAAATCGGCGTACGGCACCAGCACGTATTCGGCTTGGCCACCGGTCCAGTCGCCCATGTCGACGTAACCGTAAGCGCCACCGGCACGGGCCGGGTTGACGGTCAGGCAGACGCCGGTGTGTTGTTCTTTGCAGGAACGGCAGCGCCCGCAAGCCACGTTGAACGGTACGGAGACCAGATCGCCGATTTTCAGGTTCTCGACGTCGGAGCCTTTTTCAATCACCTCGCCGGTGATCTCGTGGCCCAGCACCAGACCGGTCTGCGCCGTGGTACGACCGCGCACCATGTGTTGGTCGGAGCCGCAGATGTTGGTGGAAACCACTTTGAGAATGACCCCGTGCTCGATCTTGCGACCGCGCGGGTCCTGCATTTTCGGATAGTCGATTTTCTGTACTTCGACCTTGCCAGCGCCGAGATACACCACACCACGATTGCCAGACATGCTTTCACCTCGCTGTTGTTTTTATGAAACCGCGTTGCCCAGGCAGGCAGCGCGTTAAATGCTCGGTAAATCAAAAGATCGCAGCCTTCGGCAGCTCCTACATGAATCGCATCCCCCTGTAGATACCGTCTTGCCCCTCATCGGGCAAGGGCAATTTTCGGGTCAAATGGCTGGCCCGATTTAAGAACGGCGTAGACAAAATGTAGGAGTTTGCGCATCGCTGCACAGATGATTTGCTTGGGGGCCTTGCCGTTGGCCTTCAAGCGGTCCTTCATGGCGATGATTGCCTTGTTGTGCTTCAGTGCAACCAACCCAGGCATGTATAGACCCGCCCGAACGCGAGCCGATCCGATCCTCGAAATCACTGTTCTGCCTTTGAATTTTCCCGAGTCCTGCAGCTTTGGGTTCAACCCGGCGGCAGCGACCAGCTTGCGAGGGTCGTCATATTTACGCAGGTCGCCCAACTCGGCCAGCAGCCGCTCAAGGGTTTTCTGGCCGATACCGTCGATGGTCACGATCAAGTCGCGCATTTGGCGCATGTCTGGATCATCGTCGATGTGTTTTTTGATTGATTTGTGAGTTTCAACGATCTCTTTCTCGATGTGACGCAGCACAGAGTTGATCGAGTCTTTGACCTTTTCGTCGGATACATCCAGGCGATTGAGCTCCATTTGCTCCATTTCCTGAAGGTCATCCAAGCGACGTACCATCGCCTTTAGCTGACGATATTTCAGCGGCTCTGGAGCCCAAAGCTGAAGCTTTTCAGCCTTTTCCCGAGCAAAGTCAGCGATCAATTTGGCGTCGCTTTTGTCGGTTTTGATCCGGCGCAGCTCGCTGTCGGCGTAAGCGTGGGTCGTAGCCGGATTGACGACGCAGACCCGGTAACCCTTGTTGTAGACGAACTCGGCAAGTTCCAGGTGATAAACGCTGGTGGCTTCCATCACGATCAGAGCTGTAGGCTCGACCTGCTTGTTCAGCCAGGCGTCAAACTCTTTGAAACCTTTTGAGTCGTTAGCCAGTTTGGCCTTGGTTTTGTGCTTGCCGTTTGGCAGGTGAGTGGCAATATCAAAGGTATTTTTAGCGACATCGACGCCGACGAAATTGGACATGACCGTTTCTCCATTAATCCGTTTTCGATCATCACTGCACTCTGTCCAACCTTGCGAATGCGGGCTCTCGCCAGAGACGGGCCCAAGATACCGTTCGAACTATACGAGTGAGTGTGGAGGGCTGGAGCACGATCTACATCACAGGCAAAAAGCCTAAGGAGCTGCACGGCTTCCAAGTCCCTCCCTCGATGATCAGTCGAGAACTATCGCTCCTGACGGAGCGATAGTCGAGATACAAGGAGCTGCCGAAGGCTGCGATCTTTTAGCTATCTAAAGAACGACCGTGCGATTGGCGTTGAGAAACACCCTGCGCTCAATGTGATAGCCAACGGCGCGGGCCAAGGTCAGGCCTTCGATATCCCGTCCTTTGGCAATCAAATCTTCCGGGTAGTGACTGTGATCCACCGCCTCGACACCCTGGGCAATGATCGGCCCTTCATCGAGGTCGTTGTTGATGTAATGCGCGGTCGCACCCACCAGTTTCACGCCCTTGTTATAGGCCTGGTGATACGGCTTGGCGCCCTTGAAGCCCGGCAGCAGCGAGTGATGAATGTTGATCGCCTTGCCATCGAGCTTGCGGCACAGCTCCGGCGACAGCACCTGCATGTAGCGGGCGAGAATCACCAGTTCGGCGCCAGACTCTTCGATCACCTGCAAGACCCGACGCTCCTGCGACGGTTTGTCGTTGGGATCGAGGGGGAAATGGTAGTAGGGAATCTGATGCCAGTCGGCCAACGGCTTGAGGTCCGGGTGATTGGAGACCACCGCCGCCACGTCCATCGACAACTGGCCGATACGCTGGCGGTAGAGCAAGTCGTTGAGGCAGTGATCGGCCTTGGAGACCATGATCACCACTTTTGGCCGGTAGTTCGGCGCGGTCAGCTCGAAGATCATGCCGAAGGCCTGGCCACGTTCGGCGAGGCCGGCGCGGAAGGATTGTTCGTCGAAACCGTCGGGCTGGCGGAATTCCACACGAATGAAAAAACGCCCGGAGAGGCGGTCATCGAAGGAATGGTGCTCGGTGACGTAGCAACCCTGCTCGAACAGAAAACGCGTCACCGCGTCCACGGTGCCGAGAACGCTGGGGCAGTCGGCGGTCAGAATCCATGTGTCTGGGGCGCGGCTCATGGTGCGGTGACTCCTGTTTCAACATCTGTGAGCAGAGTGAACTCTGTGGCTATGCTGAACTGCTTTTGTGGTGAGGGGATTTATCCCCGATCGGCTGCGAAGCAGTCGTAAAACCTGTGTATTCGATCTACCTGATAAACACTGTGGCTGGTTTGGGGCGGCTTCGCCCCCCGTCGGGGATAAATCCCCTCACCACAGAAGCACGCACGACGGCAATTCAGTGTCAGGCCTGCACGCTCAACCCGTATTCAGCCGAAGCATCCTGCAACCACAACCACCAGTAATCCGAGAAGCTGCGACGGATCAGCAGCTCCCAAGTGTCCTCAGCGGTATGACGAATCATCAGCTGCGACTTGGCGAACACCGTGCCCACGGCTTTGCCGACCGGGAAGTTGTTCGGGTGCACGTCGTAGCTGGTGGACTTCATCAATACCTGACGCACATTCGGCCCGCTCAGTTCAAGCACTTGCTGGCCGCCGCTGACGTTGACGATCGCGATGTGCAGATCACCCAGCGCTTCACGCAGCTTCTGCTCGGCGGCGAGTTCTTCGCCGCTCGGCACGATCAGCAGCCACTCATCCGGGCCCATCCATTGCAGGCTGGTTTCACCTTTGACGATCACGCTCAGGGCGCCGGGCAGTTCAATGCCCAGGGCCTTGTGCACGCCAGCGGCGAATGCTGCTTCGTGACCATCGCCACGGATGGTCAGGTGGCCCAGTAATTTTTTCTCACGCACGATCACGCCGGCATTCTTGCGGCCCTTGCCGACCAGACTGGCGAGGTCGGCATGGTGCAGCGACGACTCGGCACGGGCACCGGTGGTCGGGCGTTGTTGGTACACGTTGGCTGTGGTCATAAAGCACCTTTGCTGAATTCTTGATCGTTCCCACGCTCTGCGTGGGAACGATTAGTGTCAGATGTTCTGGCGATCACCCTTCGGATCGAAGAACACCGAAGAAACAATCTCTGCCTCGATCACGCTGCCATCGGCCAGCGGTGCGAACACCCGCTCACCCATGCGCTTCAAGCCGCCCTTCACCACGCCCATGGCAAACGAATAACCGAGGGAGTTGTGCGCGTAGCTGGAAGTCACGTGGCCGACCATCGTCATCGGGATCGCCTGTTTGGTGTTGAACACCAACTGCGCACCTTCCGGTAGCCATTTAGTCGGATCGATCGGCTTCAGGCCTACCAACTGTTTGCGCTGATCACGCACACAATCTTCACGGTTCATGCCGCGCTGGCCGATCCACGAGAACGGTTTGGTGCGACCGACGCACCAACCCATGTTCAGATCGTCCGGGGTCATTGAGCCGTCAGTATCCTGACCGACGATGATGAAACCTTTCTCGGCGCGCAGAACGTGCATGGTTTCAGTGCCGTACGGGGTCAGGTTGTACTGCTTGCCGGCCTCGACGATTTTCTCCAGTACGCCCATCGCATAGTCGGCCTGCACGTTGACTTCGTACGACAGCTCACCGGTAAACGAGATGCGGAAAACCCGCGCCGGCACACCGCCAACCAGACCTTCTTTCCAGGTCATGAACGGGAAGGCTTCGTTGCTCAGGTCGATGTCGGTCACAGCGCTGAGCAGCTTGCGGCTGTTCGGGCCGGACAGGGTCATGGTCGCCCAGTGGTCGGTCACGGAAGTGAAGTACACCTTCATGTCCGGCCATTCGGTCTGGTGGTACAGCTCCAGCCATTGCAGCACGCGCGCCGCGCCGCCGGTGGTGGTGGTCATGACGAAATGGTTGTCGGCCAAGCAAGCCGTCACACCGTCGTCGAAGACCATGCCGTCTTCTTTGCACATCAGGCCATAACGGGCCTTGCCCACGTCGAGCTTGGTCCAGGCGTTGGTGTACACGCGGTTGAGGAACTCGCGGGCATCCGGGCCTTGAATGTCGATCTTGCCCAGGGTCGAGGCGTCGAGCAGGCCGACGCTGTCGCGCACGGCTTTGCATTCGCGCTTCACGGCAGCGTGCAGGTCTTCACCGTTTTTCGGGAAGTACCATGGACGTTTCCACTGGCCGACGTCTTCAAACTCGGCGCCGTTTTTCAGGTGCCATTGATGCAGCGCGGTGTAACGAACCGGCTCAAAGATGTGCCCGCAATGCCGGCCGGCCACGGCGCCGAACGTCACCGGCGTGTAGTTCGGACGGAACATCGTGGTGCCCATCTGCGGGATGGTCACGTTCAGCGAACGGGCGGCGATGGCCAAGCCGTTGACGTTGCCGAGCTTGCCCTGATCGGTGCCGAAGCCCAGTGCGGTGTAGCGTTTGACGTGCTCGACCGACTCGAAACCTTCACGGGTCGCCAGTTCTATGGCGGCGGCGGTGACGTCGTTTTGCAGGTCAACGAATTGCTTCGGCGCGCGGGCAGTGCCCTTCTCATGCGGCACCTGGAACAGCGCCAGCGTCGGCTCTTCGAGACGGCTCAGGGCTTTCGGCAGCGTGCCTTCGACCGCCGCGAAGCCGGCTTCACTGGCAGCGCGCACGCCACCTTCAAAACCATCGGCCAGCGAATCGCCGAGACCGTAAACGCCGTTGATGCCACCGACGCACACGCGTTTCTGCGGGGCTTCGCCCGGGATGAAACCGAGGATGTCTTCGCGCCAGGTCGGCTTGCCGCCCAAGTGCGAGGCCAGGTGAACCACCGGGCTGTAACCACCGGAAGTCGCGACCACATCGCAGTCGAGCCATTCGCCCGGGCTGGTCACGGCGTGCGCCTTCACATCAATCGCGGCGACGCGGGCAGCGGTAACCCGCTTGCTGCCACGGGCCTCGATCACGGCACTGCCGGTGAGGATGCGGATGCCTTTGGCGCGGGCTTCTTCGACCAATGCACCGCGCGGATTGCTGCGCGCATCGGCGATGGCCACCACTTGCAGACTGGCGTCGAGCCAATCCAAAGCCACGCGATAGGCGTGATCGTTGTTGGTCGACAGCACCAGTTTTTTACCCGGCGCCACGCCGTAACGGCGCACGTAAGTCGAGACCGCACCGGCGAGCATGTTGCCCGGCACGTCGTTGTTGCCGTAGACCAGCGGACGCTCGCAAGCGCCGGTGGCCAGCACCACACGCTTGGCGCGGACACGGTGAATGCGCTGACGTACCTGACCGATCGGTGCGCGGTCGCCGAGGTGATCGGTGAGGCGTTCGTGAATGGTCAGGAAGTTGTGGTCGTGGTAGCCGTTGACCGTGGCGCGCGGCAACAGCAACACGTCCGGCGTGTCCTTCAATTCAGCGATGACACTGGCAACCCAATCCATCGCCGGTTTGCCGTCGAGGCTTTCGCGGGAATCAAGCAGGCTGCCGCCGAACTCTTCCTGCTCGTCAGCCAGAATCACCCGGGCACCGCTGCGCGCGGCCGCCAGAGCGGCGGCGAGACCGGCAGGGCCGGCGCCGACGATCAGCACGTCGCAGTGCTGGTTCATGTAGTCGTAGGTGTCCGGATCGACTTCGGTCGGCGAACGGCCCAAACCGGCAGCCTTACGAATGTACTTCTCGTAAGTCATCCAGAACGATTGCGGGTACATGAAGGTTTTGTAGTAGAAACCCGGCGGCATCAGCTTGCCGCCGACCTTGCCGAGAATGCCCATCATGTCGTTGTTGACGTTCGGCCAGCCGTTGGTGCTGGTGGCGACCAGGCCTTGGTACAGCGCCTGTTGCGTGGCGCGCACGTTGGGGATCTGCGTGGCTTCGGTCGCGCCAATCTGCAGCACGGCGTTCGGCTCTTCGGCGCCAGCGGCGAAGATGCCGCGTGGACGCGAATACTTGAAGCTGCGGCCGATGATGTCGACGCCGTTGGCGATCAGCGCAGCGGCCAGCGAGTCACCCTCGAAGCCTTTGTAGGTCTGACCGTTGAAGGTGAAGCTCAGCACTTTGTTGCGGTCGATCCGTCCACCGTTGGACAGGCGATTGGTCTGGCTCATACCTTCTCTCCCAGCGCCGTCGTGGCTGTTTTCGCAGCATCAGCCTTGTCGGTGAATTGCGGCTTGGTGCCGATCTTGTAGGTTTCGAGAATCTCGTAGGTCACGGTGTCGCGGGTGACGTTGAAGTACTGACGGCAGCCGGCGACGTGATCCCACAGCTCGTGGTGCAGACCGCGCGGGTTGTCGCGGAAGAACATGTAGTCGCCCCACTCTTCATCAGTGCAGGCGCCAGGGTCGAGCGGACGCGGAATGTGCGCCTGACCGGATGCGTGGAATTCCTCTTCGGAGCGCAACTCGCCGCAGTGAGGACAGAAGATATGCAACATGGGGATTTCTCCTGTTAGTGGGCAACCGCAGCAGCGCCGTGTTCATCGATCAACGCACCGTTGTGGAAACGGTCGATGGAGAAAGGTGCAGCCAATGGGTGCATTTCACCCTTGGCCAGACTCGCGGCAAACACGTTGCCCGAGCCAGGTGTGGCCTTGAAGCCGCCGGTGCCCCAACCGCAGTTGAAGAACATGTTCGGTACCGGGGTTTTCGAAATGATCGGGCAGGCGTCCGGCGTGGTGTCGACGATGCCGCCCCACTGACGGTTCATGCGTACTCGCGACAGCACCGGGAACATCTCGACGATGGCCTGGATGGTGTGCTCGATCACCGGGTACGAACCGCGCTGGCCGTAGCCGTTGTAGCCGTCGATACCGGCGCCGATCACCAGATCGCCCTTGTCGGACTGGCTGATGTAGCCGTGCACGGCGTTGGACATGATCACGCTGTCGATAATCGGTTTGATCGGCTCGGACACCAGCGCTTGCAGCGGGTGGGATTCGATCGGCAGACGGAAACCGGCGAGTTTGGCCATGTGCCCGGAGTTACCGGCCGTGACCACACCGACGCGCTTGGCGCCGATGAAGCCCTTGTTGGTTTCAACGCCAATGCACACGCCGTTTTCCTTGCGGAAACCGATCACTTCGGTCTGCTGGATCAAGTCCACACCAAGGGCGTCGGCGGCACGGGCAAAGCCCCACGCCACGGCATCGTGACGGGCCACGCCGCCGCGACGCTGAACGGTTGCGCCCAGCACCGGGTAACGGGTGTTCTTCGAGCAGTCGAGGTACGGAATCTCGTCGGCGACTTGCTGAGCGTTGAGCAGTTCGCCATCGACGCCGTTGAGGCGGTTGGCGCTGACCCGACGCTCGGAATCACGGATGTCCTGCAGGGTGTGGCAGAGGTTGTAGACGCCACGCTGGGAGAACATCACGTTGTAGTTCAGATCCTGCGACAGGCCTTCCCACAATTTCATCGCGTGTTCGTACAGGTGCGCCGACTCATCCCACAGGTAGTTGGAGCGGACGATGGTGGTGTTGCGCGCGGTGTTACCGCCGCCCAGCCAGCCTTTCTCGACCACGGCGACGTTGGTGATGCCGTGCTCTTTCGCCAGATAGTAGGCCGTCGCCAGACCGTGCCCGCCGCCGCCGACGATGACCACGTCGTAGACCTTTTTCGGCGTGGGCGTGCGCCACATGCGCTGCCAGTTTTCGTGGTGGCTGAGGGAGTGTTTGAAGAGGCCGAAGCCCGAATAGCGTTGCATAGTCATTTACTCCAGAACGCTCAGCGATAAACCGGGAAGTCTGCGCACAGGGCCGAAACCTGCTGGGCGACATTGGCCTCGACATCGGCATCGCCGAGGTTGTCGAGGATGTCGCAGATCCAGCCGGCCAGCGTCACGCACTGGGTCACTTTGAAGCCGCGCGTAGTCACCGCCGGGGTGCCGATGCGCAGGCCGGACGTCACGAACGGCGACTGCGGATCGTTCGGCACGGCGTTCTTGTTGACGGTGATGTGCGCGCGGCCGAGGGCGGCGTCGGCGTCTTTGCCGGTCAGGCCCTGACGGATCAGGCTGACCAGGAACAGGTGGTTGTCGGTACCGCCGGACACTACATCGTAGCCACGTTTGATAAATACGCTCGCCATGGCCTGGGCGTTGTCGATCACTTGCTGCTGATAAGCCTTGAAACCCGGCTCCAGCGCTTCCTTGAAGCACACGGCTTTACCGGCGATGACGTGCATCAGCGGGCCGCCCTGAGCGCCGGGGAATACGGCAGAGTTGAGTTTCTTCTCGATCTCTTCGTTGGACTTGGCCAGGATCAACCCGCCACGTGGGCCGCGCAGGGTTTTGTGCGTGGTGGTGGTGACCACGTCAGCGTACGGCAGCGGGTTCGGATAGAGACCGGCAGCAACCAGACCCGCGACGTGGGCCATGTCGACGAACAACAGCGCACCGACCTTGTCGGCGATCTGACGGAAGCGTGGGAAATCCAGAGTCTTGGAGTACGCCGAGAAACCGGCAACGATCATTTTCGGTTTGCACTCGACGGCCAGACGCTCGACTTCGTCGTAATCGATCAGCCCGGTCTTGGTGTCGATGCCGTACTGCACCGCGTTGTAGAGCTTGCCCGAGGACGACACTTTGGCGCCGTGGGTCAAGTGACCGCCGTGGGCCAGGCTCATGCCGAGGATGGTGTCGCCCGGCTGGATCAGCGCCAGATACACGGCACTGTTGGCCGAAGAACCGGAGTGCGGCTGGACGTTGGCGTAATCGGCGCCGAACAGTTGCTTGGCGCGTTCGATGGCCAGCGCTTCGACTTTATCCACATGCTCGCAGCCACCGTAGTAGCGCTTGCCCGGATAACCTTCGGCGTATTTGTTGGTGAGGCCGCTGCCCTGCGCTTGCATCACGCGTTTGCTGGTGTAGTTCTCCGACGCGATCAGCTCGATGTGATCTTCCTGACGTTGCTCCTCGGCATTCATCGCCGCCAGCAGTGCATCGTCGTAACCCTGGATCTGGTCTTGCTTGCTGAACATCGCGTCTCTCCCAGCGGCGGCGGTGCGCCATTCGTCTCGGTCAGGCACCTGCGTGCCCTTTGATGCGATGGTATGACCGGTGCAGACAGCTCAAATGCCTACGGACGCCACGCAAAGGTGCGTTTACGACATGGCGGGAAATCACCCGGAGAACACAGTCCCCTGTAGGGTCATACGTAGAGCGAGCAGTATCAGGAAATGCGCGGGATAGAGGGCGTAGGCCCAGCGCCTCATCGGTGGCGGCTGGAAGGTTCGGGCATGTCGCAACAGGAGCATCCCCAGCCATGGCGCAATCAGGCAGGTGATGAGGCCCAAGACTGCCAACTCGTTACCGAACTGCGCCGATTCGAGCAACACCCGCCATTGATTCGCCGCCAGGCACACCAGCCCCGGCAACACAGCGAAATACCACGGACGACGAATCACCAGCAGAATCGCTAACGGCAACAAAACACCGAAGAAACCGAACATCAGTCGCTCCGAATACAGCGCTGCCAGCAGCAGGCTCGTGGCGCCGAGCAGTCGCGAAACCAGCGCTCCATCCTGCCAGCCCCGCGCCACCAGCAAACCCAGCGCCAGCGTCGGCATCACGTTTAACGTATCGGGATCAGGAATGTACATCCGATAGGGAATTTCGCTGACGGCGCTGAAAACCACCAACCACCCCAAATAGCGCCACTCAGTCTGGCGCGCTCCGTCACGCGAAAGATTCGCCGCCATCGCCAGACAGAACCACGGAAACGCCAACCGCCCCGGCACATACAACCAATCGGCGGAGTAGCCGACATATCGCAGGTGATCGAGCAACATGCTCAGCAGCGCCAGCCACTTGAGCAGATCCAGCGCGCCGTCGCGTTTTCTCAGGTGCATAATCGGCCCGTGTCCTTGTAGAGTTCTGCCAGCGACATCCCGTGTGCTCCCCGGATGATCTTCGGTAAAGTGCGCACCATCATTGACCAACGAGTCGCCACAAGCGACTCGACCACGGAAGCCGGCCATGACCGACAAGAGCCAACAATTCGCCAGCGACAACTACTCCGGTATCTGCCCTGAAGCCTGGGCCGCCATGGAACAGGCCAATCACGGCCACCAACGCGCTTACGGCGACGATGAATGGACAGCGCGCGCCGCTGATCATTTCCGCAACCTGTTCGAAACCGACTGCGAAGTGTTCTTCGCCTTCAACGGCACCGCCGCCAACTCGCTGGCCCTGTCGTCGCTGTGCCAGAGTTACCACAGCGTGATCTGCTCGGAAACCGCCCACGTCGAAACCGACGAATGCGGCGCGCCGGAATTCTTCTCCAACGGCTCGAAACTGCTGATCGCCCGTACCGAGAACGGCAAGATCACACCGGAATCGATCCGCGAAGTCGCGCTCAAGCGCCAGGACATTCACTACCCTAAACCGCGCGTGGTCACCCTGACCCAAGCCACCGAAGTCGGCAGCGTCTACACCCCGGAAGAAGTCCGCGCCATCAGCGCCACCTGCAAGGAGCTGGGCCTGCACCTGCACATGGACGGCGCGCGTTTCTCCAATGCCTGCGCGTTCCTCGGCTGCTCGCCGGCCGACCTGACCTGGAAGGCCGGCGTCGACGTGCTGTGCTTCGGCGGTACAAAAAACGGCATGGCGGTGGGTGAAGCGATCCTGTTCTTCAACCACAAACTGGCCGAAGACTTCGACTACCGCTGCAAACAGGCCGGGCAACTGGCGTCGAAAATGCGCTTTCTGTCGGCGCCGTGGGTCGGCATCCTCGAAAACGACGCCTGGCTCAAATACGCCCGCCACGCCAACCACTGCGCGCAGTTGCTGGCGGAACTGGTCAGCGACATTCCCGGCGTTGAGCTGATGTTCCCGGTGCAAGCCAACGGCGTGTTCCTGCAACTCTCGGAACCGGCCATCGCGGCCCTGACCGCGAAAAACTGGCGTTTCTACACCTTCATCGGCAAGGGCGGCGCACGCTTCATGTGCTCGTGGGACACCGAAGAAGAACGCGTACGCGAACTGGCGCGCGATATCCGCGAAGTCATGTCCAACTGATCCCTTGAGCCGATAAGATCCCCTGTGGTGAGGGGATTTATCCCCGATGGGCTGCGCAGCAGCCCCAAAACCTGCCATTGAGTTTCTGTCTGACAGCGACTGGATTCAGACTTTAGGCCTGCTGCGCAGGCCATCGGGGATAAATCCCCTCGCCACAAAGCTACACCCCACCTACCGCGTTTTCTGCTTGGTCTACATTGTTTGTCGAGCCTCCGCTCACATAACAACAAGCAGGAGCATCGGCATGTCGCTACAAGGAAAAACCCTGTTCATCACTGGCGCCAGCCGTGGCATCGGCCGTGAGATTGCGCTGCGCGCCGCCAGGGATGGGGCCAACATCGTGATTGCGGCGAAGAGCGCCGAACCTCACGCCAAATTACCCGGGACCATTCACAGCGTCGCGGCGGAAGTCGAGGCGGCGGGCGGAAAGGCTCTGGCCCTGCAAGTGGATGTGCGTGATGAAGACGCCGTACGCCAGGCGCTGGCTCAGGCCAACGAGCACTTCGGCGGCATCGATGCCTTGGTGAACAACGCCGGGGCGATCAAACTTACCGGCGTGCAACACATCGAACTCAAGCGTTTCGACCTGATGCACCAGATCAACACCCGCGCCGTGCTGCTGTGCAGTCAGGCTGCCCTGCCCTATCTGAAGAAATCCGCCGGGCACATTCTCAATCTGTCACCGCCACTGAATCTGGCGACCAAGTGGTTCGCCCAGTACAGCCCTTACACCGTGACCAAGTACGGCATGAGCATGCTGACGCTGGGGATGAGTGAGGAATTCGCCAATTACGGCATCAGCGTCAATTCGCTGTGGCCGCAGACGATGATTGCCACGGCGGCGATCGAGTTTCAGCTGGGTAATCGCGAGTCGTTCAAGCATGCGCGTACGCCTTCGATCATGGCGGATGCGGCGCATGTGATTTTGAGCAGCAGCGGACGGCGGATTACTGGGCGGTTACTGATTGATGAGGAGATTTTGCGTGAACAGGGCGTGACTGAATTCGATCATTACCGCTTCGAGCCGGACAGCGACGCAACCCTGATGCCCGACCTGTTTGTAGATTGAAATACACAACCTCCGTGGGAGCGAGCCTGCTCGCGAATAGGCCGTGTCAGACAACGCAGATGCTGAATGACACACCGCATTCGCGAGCAGGCTCGCTCCCACATTGGAGTTGCGCCAATCTTTAGAACTCGATGCGCACGTCGCCTTTGGGCACGCTGCAGCACGACAGGATGAAACCCTCCGCCTCGTCGTCCTCGGTAATCCCGCCGTTGTGCTCCATCTCCACCTCGCCCCCCAGCTTGAGCACTTTGCACGTCCCGCAAATCCCCATGCCGCAGGCTTTCGGGATCATCAAGCCCAGCTTGGCCGCCGCCGCATGCACGGTCTCGCCCGGTGCCACACGAATGCTCTTGCCGGACGAGGTGAATTCCACCTGATGCAGATCCGCCGCATCGATTTCCGGTGCGTCGGCGGCCTGTTCGGCTTGCTCGACTGCATCAGCCCGCGCTTCGGGTGGCGTCGCACCGAACGACTCTTCGTGATAACGCGACATGTCGTAGCCAGCGTTTTCCAGCAAGCGCTTGACCGCCGTCATGTACGGCGTCGGCCCGCAGCAGAACACTTCGCGCTCCAGAAAGTCCGGAACCATCAGTTCCAGCATCTTGTGGTTCAGATAGCCGCGATACCCGGCCCACGGCTCGCCCAGACCATGCTTCTCGCAGATCAGGTGCAGGCTGAAGTTGTCGATCCGCGACGCCATGTGTTCAAGCTCGCGGTGGTAAATGATGTCTTTCGGCGAACGGGCGCTGTGGATAAACGTCATGTCGACGTTAGCGTTGGTGTCGTAGAACCAGCGCGCCATCGACATGCACGGGGTGATGCCGACGCCGCCGCTGAGGTAGAGGACTTTAGGACTCGGGAAGTCGATACCGTTAAACAGCCCGACCGGCCCGTGCACGGCCAATTCCTGGCCTTCATGCAGCGTGTCGTGCAACCAGTTGGACACCTTGCCGCCCGGCACGCGTTTGATCGTCACCGAAAAGCTGTACGGCACCGACGGCGAACTGGAGATCGTGTAGGAGCGCATGATCGGCTGGCCTTCGATCTCCAGCTCCAGTGTCACGAATTGCCCGGGCTTGAAGAAGAACAGGATCGGCTGGTCGGCCATAAAGCAGAAGGTGCGCACGTCCCAGGTTTCCTGGATGACTTTGACGCAACGGACGATGTGTCGGCCATTGGCCCAGGTCTGGGTGGTGACCGGATTCAGGAAGCTGTTGGACATGCTGTTCTCCACGGCCGACTGTCGGCCTCATGTCGGCGATTCTGCGTATAGCGCGAACCGCCCGTTTACCTATCCGCGACATTGACATACTTATCGCGACCAGCCCCCAACCGCCGGGGGTTGCGCGTCGGGAACAGATTGCATCATGTCGCCCATGGATAAGGTTCCCGCCTGCGCCGGCCCCACACTCGCCTCACACCAAGACGAATTCTTTACACCTTGCGTAGCAACCGTTTACAGCACACCTGATTAGCCACTTTCGCCGGCCACGCAGATGGCCATGAGGATCACATCGATGGACGTCACCGCAAAAATCAGCCTGGGCGATCCGCTGGAACCCGCACGCAAGGCCACCGCACAGATGCTGCAGGAGCGTGAGCGCACTTTCTCGCTGCCGCAACCGTTCTACAGCGACGAGCGGCTGTTCGATATCGACATGCAGGAGATCTTCCAGAAAGAGTGGTTGATCGCCGGCATGACCTGCGAGATCCCGGCCAAGGGCAACTACATCACCCTGCAGATCGGCAAGAACCCGATTATCGTCATTCGTGGCGCCGACGGCGTCGTCCATGCCTTCCACAACGTCTGCCGTCACCGTGGCTCGCGCCTGTGCACCAGCGACAAGGGCAAGGTCGCCAAACTGGTCTGCCACTACCACCAGTGGACGTATGAGCTGGACGGTCGCCTGTTGTTCGCCGGCACCGAAATGGGCGCCGACTTCGACATGAAGGAGTACGGCCTCAAACCGGTGAACGTGAAAACCGCCGGCGGCTACATCTTTATCAGCCTGGCGGAGAGCCCGCCGGCCATCGATGACTTCCTGTCGACGCTGAACCACTACATGGAACCGTACGACATGGAGAACACCAAGGTGGCGATCACCACTACCTTGATGGAAAAGGCCAACTGGAAACTGGTGCTGGAAAACAACCGCGAGTGCTACCACTGCAACGCCTCACACCCGGAACTGCTGAAAACCCTGCTGGAATGGGACGACGTTACCGACCCGCGCGCCGATCAGGCGTTCAAGGATCACGTCGCCGCCTCCGCCGCTGCCTGGGAAGCCGAGAAGATTCCTTACGCCCACGCCAGTTTCGGCCTGCGTAACCGCATTGTGCGTATGCCGCTGCTCAAGGGCACCGTTTCGATGACCCTCGACGGCAAACAGGGCTGCGCCAAACTGATGGGCCGGATCAAGAATCCGGACCTGGGTTCGATGCGCATCCTGCACCTGCCGCACTCGTGGAACCACTGCATGGGCGATCACATCATCGTCTTCACCGTGTGGCCGATCAGCGCCCAGGAAACCATGGTCACCACCAAGTGGCTGGTGCACAAGGATGCAGTGGAAGGCGTGGATTACGACGTCGAGCGTATGCGCCAGGTGTGGGACGCGACCAACGATCAGGATCGTCGCTTGGCCGAAGAGAACCAGCGTGGGATCAACTCCACGGCATACCAGCCTGGGCCGTACTCGAAGACTTATGAGTTTGGCGTGGTGAACTTTGTGGATTGGTACAGCGAGCGCCTGCTGAACAACCTCGGCGCCGAGCCAGCCCCTTACCTCAAAGGTGTGCCCGTCCAAGGCTAAAAGCATCGCTGGCAAGCCAGCTCCCACAGGGTACTGCGGTGTACACAAATGTTGTGATCACCTCAAAACCTGTGGGAGCTGGCTTGCCAGCTATGGCGTCAGAACAGCCATCGCATCACTTGGATGACCACCTCACACTGCCATCCTCACCAATAAACTCCTCAAAAATCTCCTCCCCCACCAACCTGATTTTCGCGTACCCGTTCAACACCCGATCCGGATATGCCGGGTCCTTCGCACTCTGCGTCTCCGACCACAGCACCCGCGAATGCCCGTCCAGCTCACTGGCGTTGCCATACGGAATCGCCCCATGCCCGGCACAGCGCGCCTGCAATCCGCCCTGCTGCGCGTAAACAATGCCGTTATGCAGATGCCCCCAGTACCAATAATCCGGCTCACGCCCCAGTGCATCGCACACCGGTTGATACAGCGCAGTCTTGTTATGCCCGGAAATATCGAAGCCCTGGTGATGACTGAGCACCATGATTTTTTTGCGCTTGGGCAGTGCCTTCATCCATTCGATCTGCGGCTCATTCAAGGTACCGTCCATGTACAGGTTCAGCGCATCCGACGCATAAGCCGAATCCAGCCCGACCACCAGCCAGTCATCGTTGATCAACGCGAAATAGCTAGTGCCCTGCTGTCCCGGAAAACGCTTGGCCAGTTCCTTGAAATAGCCGTGGGCGCCGCTGTACATCTCGTGGTTGGAGTTGAGCGTGAATGAGCCATGCGTGCCCATCGGCCAGCCAGCCATGTCGACGTCTTCCTGCGAGTGGCTGCCGGCGTAATACACATCGCCCAAGTGAATAGTGAAATCGGCCTGGGCCAGTTGCATCTGGTTGGCCACCGATACCGCCGGCGCATGGCTGTCGAACGGCCCGGTGCCCCAGTCGCCGGCAATCGCCAGGGTTACGTCGCGCTCCATCTGCACCACGGCGGGATCGGTGCCGAAGGTCGCGTGATGGCGCAGGTTTTCGATCCATTTGAGCAGCGCCTCGCTCCACAACAGATCCAGCAGTTCCCACTTGCGACACCCGAGCAAACTGCCGTCCTTGAGTACCCGGGTTTGCAGTTGATCGCTCGACTGCGGCAATGGCGTGGCATTGCCGATGCGCAGGATCGACAAGCCGTGCGACAACTCCCACGGCACGCTCGGTTCGTCGCTCGGCAACTCGCCGTTCTTCAACACGTAATGCGCCTGATCGTGCCCGCGTTGCAGCAGCTTGATAATCGCCTGAAACTCCTGTGGCTCAAGCTCGCTGACGAGCTTCATCCAGGCCATTTCCATGCGCGTGATCAAGCCGTGAATGCGCACTTTGACCTTGTCGTACTCGTGTTCCCAATGACTGACCAGTGACATGGCGTATTCCTCTATCCGTAAGGGCTCACAGGGTTTTCATGAATTCGATCAGCGCACGCTTGTCGTCGTCCGACAGCGTCGTGCCATACAGGTGACCGCTGTTGTGGTTGCCCTCCAGTCGTGTGTCGTACTTGAAGTCGGCCGAGGCTTTGGCTTGCGCGCCGCTGGTGACAAACCCGACATTGAGCGGGTCGTAGACGTCGGAGCCGGTGATAAACACCTGTGGACGTTTTTCCGGCGGTTGCAGCAGGTCCCACAAGGTCGGTACCGAGCCGTTGTGCAGGTAGGGCGCGCGCAGCCAGACGCCGTCGGTCGGCGTGTTGCTGTAGCTTTGGGTCTTGCGGTAGGCGCCGAAGTCGAACGGCGGTTTCTTGAAGGTGTGGAACGCGGTCACCAGCCCCGTGGTGAAAGAGTCCAGCCGATGTGGATCGGTGCCGAGCTGGTCGATGTTGGTGGTGACTTGCCCGGTGTCGGCACGACCGAAGTCATGACAACCGGCGCAGTTGTTGTCCCAGATCGGTTTGCCCTGAGCGACCTTGGCCTGATCCAGCGCCCACGGCCAGGCCGGTGGCTTGCGCCCGAGCAACCAGTTGGTCACACGGTTGAAGCTTGGCGGCAGTACCGATTCCGGCGTTGCGCCTACAGCCATGGCGGCGGCGTAGTTGCGCTCGTGGATCTTGTTGTTATTGCCGTCCCAGTGCAGGTACATCGATTCCCGCGGTTTCTGGTTCCAGACCTGTGGCAGGTCGACGGTGCCGATGGTCGAGTCATCCGGGAAGCCGAATACCACCATTTTTGTCGGGTTGAAGGTGTCGGTACGACCCGGTCCCTGTTGTGGACGCAGCTTCTGCCAGGCGTAGGCCTGCTTCTGCTTGAGCAGCGCACTTTTCGCCATCGGGATAATCAGGTAGCGGTTGTAAAGCCGTTCGAAAAAACCCAGCTGGAATTTGCTGTTGATCGCCGCCATCACCGAGTCGGTGGTGAATTTCGGATCGCTGGCGCAATCGTAGGCGTACCACTGAAAGGCTTGCAGTTGCAGGGTGTTGGCCGGCGCACTCGGCACGTTGACGGCGACGTCGCTAGCGTTTGCCCGGTAGGAGCCGGTGTGGCACAGCGCGCAGTTCGGCTCCACGGTCGGGTAGCCGATCTGCCGCTTGGCCATGCCGATCGGCAGGTCCTTGCCGTTCTCATAGAGAAACCCGAAGACTTCCCAGCCGCCGGGCTTCGGTAGTTTTTCCGGGCACATCTGCGGCAGCACGGCGAACAGGTAATACGGGATTCGCGCTTCGATACCGAGGCCGATGGCGGCGTATTTGTAGTGGTCTTCGTCAGAGGCGTATTCCTGCTCCGGCACCACCCGCAGCATCTGATACCAGGTCTGGTAACCGATGAACGCCAGCAATGCCACAACGATAAAGGTGCCGACCTTGAAGCTGTGGCTCTGCCAGTGCCGCGCCCACGCGGCCCGCCATTCGCGCCAGCCATCGCACAGCAGCGCCCATGGCCGGTTCTCGGGAGTGGTGCCCAGGTACAGCAAAATGCCAAGGATCAGGAAAAAGCTCAGATCGCCCATCAGCATCGGCACGAATACCGAGCCTTGAATGCTGGTGTTGATCAGGTAGATCCAGAACACCACGGCGATCAGCCGCGTCAGTACGCACAACCAGGAATGCACCACGTAGCGCGGCGCGTTGAAGCCCGAGGGCATGTAAAACACGCTGATACCCACGAGCAGCATCCCGGCGTTTTCCAGCCAGGGATCGGAGAGTTGCGGCGGCAGACCGACCACCGATGTCAGCAACCCCGGCGCAAACAGCGCGGGGATCGCGAACACCATGTTCATTGCAATGCCTAGCCAGATGAAGCGCTGAAACCAGCGGATGTAGGTGTCCATGTCATCCATTTCCTTGTACATAACTGGATCGAACCCATTCCTGTGGCGAGGGGATTTATCCCCGATCGGCTGCGAAGCAGTCGCAAACTATCGCCTGCGGTTTGTCAGGAACACCGCGCGGCCTGATTTGGGGCCGCTGCGCGACCCATCGGGGATGAATCCCCTCGCCACAAAGGACTTTCTCTGCACAAAAGATCAATGACAGGTGTCAACCCAAGGCAGTTTTCTCCAGGTGTTCAAGGATGATCGGGTACACATCAACCACCGCGTTCTTGCCGAACATGCAATCGATATGGCCGTAGCCCGGCACCACCTGCCGGCTGTAACGCTCCGGCCCGTGCAGGTCACACAAGCGCTGATAGGTTTTAAGCGTGCTTTCCGGCAGGTAACACTGGTTTTCAGCACCGCTGATAAAACAGATCGGCATGGTCAACCGATCAAAGTGCGGCATGTATACATCGTTGCCTTTGAAATCCACCAAGTGCCCTTTGCGCACGATCAGCGCCAGATGCTCGAAGGTCTCGATGTTCGACTCACCGAACAACTCATGCAGGTTGTCGTGCAGGGTTTCGTTGAGGGTGTCATGGCGGTACAGCGAGGCGTACATAAAGGTGATGCGGTGGCACACCGGGTTGGTGCAGTAGCCCTGAGCTTCGAAACGCGCGTAGCCGTTAAGGGCCTTGTCGTAGAGTTTGTTGAACCAGTTCTCCTTGCTGTCGGCGTAAGCGGTCATCGACTTGACGCCGATGGCGTCAAGCATGCCCGGCAGGTGCAAACCGGCCTTTAACCCGGTTGCAGTGGCGACCACCGTGTCGGCAGCAATCTGCGAGCACACTACCGAACGCACGCCCTGCAAACCGGCCAGCAGCGACATGAAGAACGTCGTTGCACCATAGCAATGCACCACGCACTGCACGTCTTTCGCCTTGGTTTGCTGCTGGACCTGCGCGATGGCCGCCTTGAAGTCGTACTGGGCAATCTGGTCGCCGTTCCATTCCTTCTTGCTCGCCGGCAGCAGAATGCTCACGCGAAAATCCAGCAGCCACACGTCGTAATCGTGCTTGCACAGGTACTCCAGCAGGTTGGTCTGGATGGTGTCGGTGGAAAAAATATTCGAACCCACGCCCAAACCATGCACCAGCATCACCGGGCCTTTCGTACCTGCCTGATACCGGGTCAGGCGCAGTTCGACGCCATCCTCGGTGGGAAAGAAATGCACCGCCGGGATTGGCGCATCCAGCGGCCGTTTCAGCCGTGGCGGCGCGTCAGGGTTGAAGTAGATATCCCCGGCAAATACCCCGCCATAACTTTCCCAGAGAATCCCGGCGAAGAACTTGCCAAAACGCGCCAGCCCTTCGATGCGCTCACGCTCGTTGCGGGCGTTGAGCACCGTCATGGTGGTCATCTGCTTGGCGAAATCAGTCGGATGGATGTGCATCACCCCCGAACCGATTACCTCGCCGCTCTTGTCCGGCCCGCGATACAGCGTCACGTAGAGCGTGCTGGTGTCGTGCCAGATGTTCAGCACGCCGTTGTCTTCCGGCACGGTTTTGAACGCACTGAAGAAATAATCGCTGCCGTCCTCGGCGGTCAGTTTCATGTCGTACTTCATGTGCCGCGTATCGACCTGTTGCTCGAATTGCTCGAACAGGTTGAACACGCCGTTGCTGGCCGTCAGCGGTTTTGGCGACAACGCCGGAGCGATCACCGTACCGACAATGGTCGCGGCGTGTTCCGGCTCCTTGATCATCCGGTTCATGTCGTTGGCGGTGATGGTCAGGGTGAAGTCGATGGGCGAATTGTCTGCCTCACCACGTTTGGCCGCCGCTTCGTAGACCTCCAGGTCAGTGCTTTGTGCGGCGGTAAAGGCCCGGGAGAAGTAACCCTTCATGGTTTCGGTGAACTGCACGCCCAGGGTCGGTGGCGCGACTTGTTTGCGCGGTGCCGAGGGCAGCGTGTAGTCGATCTGCCAGCCCCGGTCAGCGGCGAGCAGGCCCATGTTGCGCTCGCTCACGGCAGAAATGGTCAGCAGTGGATTGACCGCCAAAGACGTCGGAATCACCGCCCCATCGGTCACGTACAGATTGGCGTAAACGTCGGTACCGCTGGCGCCGCTGAACACCTGGCCCTTGTGATTGACCACGCCTTGTCCGGCGTCCTCACCCATTACGCAACCGCCCAATGGATGCACCGAGACGATGCTGTGCTTGAGCAGCTTCGTCCAGATAGGATTCTCCACCCAGATACCACCGAGCGCCTTGGTGCTCTGGTGCAGACGGTCATTGCCGAGCTTGAAGTTCTCTTGCTCGCCGACGCCCGGCCAGTCGATGCGCAGTTGATCCTTGTTATCCAGCACCATCCGCCCCTGGCCGCTGTCGTGGCTCATGATCAGGTAGGTCTGCATATTGTGCAGCGCGCCGTAATACGGGCCGCGCAGGAAGCTTTCGAGTTCGCGTTCCTTGTATTTCAACTTGCCGCTGAAACTGTCGTCGGTGGCCACCCCGATCATCTCGGCGAAACCGGCCATCGCCGGCACCATCGGCCGACCGAGGGCGCCGGGGATCGAACCCTCTTCGATGACCATCCGGCTGCGCCAGTCGCCTTCGGTGCGCATGTCGATGATCGAGGTGATGCACGGGCCGACCGGGTGCAGCTCTTTGGCCGGATTCGCGCCGAAACCAATGCCGTTGATGGTCTGCTCGCAGTTGTGGCCGAAACCGAGGATATCGCCATTGCCACTCATGTTCTCGCCGAGCTGGTCGGACATCGCCAGCCCTTTGTCGCGCGAGCGCAGCAGAATTTCCGTGGAGCCCAGTGTGCCGGCGGACACCACGACGATGTCGGCCTTCACAAACAGCGTCGGCGCGGAAAACTTCTCGCGACCGCTGTCCAGATACTGGAAGTGCACGATCCAGCCGTCACCGTCACGCTCCAGATGCCGCACTTCGGCCTGACAGAAAATCTCCGCGCCGTGATTCCAGGCGTCCGGCAGATAGTTCATCAGCGTGGTGTTCTTGGCCTTGTTGTTACAGCCCGACACGCAGTCGCCACAGTGGTTGCACGGCAGTTGTTCGACGCCGACGTGATTGAGGTTATTGGGCAGCTTGTCGAAGGTCACGTTGATCGGCGGCTTGTAAAAGTGCGCGCCTTGCTTGAGGTACTCCGCGGACTTTTTGTTGGCGTCGAGCTTGGGCAGATTGGGTGCAGTGTCCGGATAAGGATTGGGCTTGAGCATTTCCCGGGCACGGGCATAGCCGTCCTTGAGCAAGGTGTCGCGGTGTTCACGCACTGCCTGCGGCCAGCGCGGATCATCGAACACGCCGGGCTTCGGCTCCAGGGCGACGTTGGCGTTGATCAGCGAAGTACCGCCAAGGCCGCAACCGACCACGACGTTCTGCTGAGCGTTGACATGCAGGTCGAACAATCCAGTGCGCGAGCCGATATGGCCGTCGGGATCATGCACCTGCAATTCTTCGGTGGCGGCAATCACGGTGTTGGGGTATTCGCCGGGCTGAATCTCCCGGCCGCGTTCCAGCAGGCACACGCGTTTACCGGCCCGGGACAGGCGCGACGCAGCAATGCCGCCGCCATAACCGGAGCCAATGACAATGACGTCGTAGTGTTCCTTGATCTCGCTGATGGGCGTTGCGATCCGTGTCATGAGGTGGTTCCTCTAATCAGGCAGATGGGGGCAACTCTGCGGTTGCCTGCAATCAATGGGCGAACGGGCACCTGGCCTCCGGAGCGAGTCCGGCGACAGCACAGCAATCGAGGCAGGATTTACACGCTACAGACGAGCATGCTGATTAGCGGCGCGACGTAGCGTGCGCTTGCGTGGATGGGGTGGGGGGCGGTGTGTACGGCTATCCATCATGCGTTCTCCCAGAACCAGATGTGGATAAGTGACGGCTGTCCTTGTGCTATTGCAGTGAAGACAGCGGAGTAATCGAAGTCAAGGCAACGCCTTAGAACTGTATGAAATGTGATCAATTGCGATTTGGACTATAGCCGCCGGGGCTTAGCGGCTTTGGCGAACAAGTTATCCACATAGCCACCCACAGCAATTGGGGACAACTGTGGATGAGTTGGAAAAACATCGGTGAATAAGTGAAGAAAAAACGTGACTTATCCAGAAGCATGGTTTGGGATAAGCGTTGGATGTTTTTTGATCAATTCTCTACAAGCCACGTATTAATTGGCCTGTAGCGGATAGCGAACACGTTATCCACAGAAGCGCCAACAGAGTTCGGGGGTAACTTTGCGGGTGCTGTGGAAAAGCATCCAAGACTGTGAAAAACCGGGCGTTATAGAGAGGCGATCGGATGAGAATCCGCGATTTGATCAGTTTTTGACCAATCTCTTGAAAGCCACGTTCTATAAGGCGCTTAGCAGATAGCGAACATCTTATCCACAGAAGCGCCAACAGAGATTGGGGGCAACTTGCGCAGTTTTCCAGCGAAAAAAGCGTGGAAAAACCGTTAGTTAGGCTGGTTGTTTTTTGATCTGGGGCCTGGAGGGCTTGATTGGCGTGGGGTGCAGGGATGGGCGAACACGTTATCCACAGATTGGCCAACAGGGATTGTGGGTAACGTGGCCTCAAACCGCCTGTTGTTCGCAGGTATCAAGCACGATGCATCAGATAGGCGTCACCCGTCACACGGATCATTGGGTGAGGCGTCACCTGACAGGTTTTGACGATGGCGAAACCATGCCTTTCATAAAACCTTCTTGCGCCGGTATTGGCGGCATAGTCGATCAGACTCAAGCCATTGAGCGCCAAACGCTCTGCGCGCGCCTGAGCATACTCAAGAAACTGCACGCCCAATCCCTGATTACGCCAGCCTTCGTGCAGCGCCAGGCTGGAGATGTAGAGCGTGTCCGCAACCTCCATATCGGCGTAAGGCGCCAGCACCGGATCGGTAGGGGGTGTCGGATCAGGATTTTCGTGTGTGGCATAACTGTGCATCATCCCGACGACGCGGCCGTCGGCTTCAGCGATGAGGCAGTTCTGAAAAGAAAAGTCGACATCTTCGCGGGCATATCGACGTGCACCGACATCCAGTAGCGCTTCCCCAGGCTCGGCCAACTGACTCCAGATGTAATCCGCAGCCCCCTCCGAGGAAATCTGGAACAAGCGGGCAATCTCACGCGCATCCGTACGCCGCGCAGGTCGAAACTCAACAGTCATTCACTTGACTCCTTATGGCTTGAGCGTTGTTTTAACCCGCGTTTGAAACCCTCGACAACCTGCATTCGACGACTTTACATGTCAGTCAATGACTGCCTGTCATGTCATCGCCCGCAGGAAATGCTCGGTGCCTCAGCGGACAACACCCTCCTCAATCAGCAACTTGAGAATCGCCTCAGCCCCGGCCTGGGCAGTCACCCCTTTCAACACCTGCCCACCGCCGCCACTGGCCTTGGCCGTAGCAGCCTTCATCCGATCAGCGCCACTCTTGGCCTTGATCACTTTCAAGCGTTTCGGCCGAGGCTTGGCCGGTTGCAGTGTCGCTACTGCGAGCAATTCATCGTCCAGCACCTCCACGTCTTCGGCATTCAACTCCCCGCGACGTGCCGGCCCATACGCACTCTGCCGAGGCTTCGGTGCGGCGTTATCCACAGTCGCCAGAAACGGCAGCCGCACCTTCAACCGCCGCCGCTGCCCGCGCGGCAACGCTTGCAGCACCAGCGCCGAACCGTCATTGATCGACTCAACCTGGGCCAAACCGACCACCAGCGGCCAGCCCAGGCCTTCGGCCAGCAGAAAAGGCAGCATCCCCGAGCCTTCACCGGTTTCAGCCTGGCTACCGGTCAGCACGACCTGCGCACCGGCATCACGTAGATACGCGGTCAGTGCCGGCAATGCATCGGCGCCTGCCGGTTGTTCCAGCACATGCATCTGCTCAAGGCCCATGCCCAGATAGGCGCGCAATGCAGGTTCCGCAACATCGCCGGCATGCAGCACTTGCAGGTTATCCCCAGCCAGTTGCAGGCCCAACTCCACGGCACGGGCATCCTGTTCGGCGCGGCGTGGCCGGCCGGAGGTCGGGTGGGCGCCGATTGAAACCAAACTGATGATTTTTGTGTTCATAGCCGTTCCTTAAGCCGCATCGCGCTTGGCGTCGTTGCGGTAAGCCTCAACCGCCGCGATCAAGGCCTGAAGAATCTCCGCGCTCTCGCCAATCACCGACAGGTCGGCGCGTTTGATCATGTCGCAACCCGGATCGAGGTTGATCGCCACGACTTTGTCGCAGGCACCGATGCCTTGCAGGTGCTGGATCGCTCCGGAAATCCCCACGGCGACATACACCCGCGCGGTGACCCAGGTGCCGGACGCGCCGACCTGCCGGTCGCGCGCCATGAAGCCGTCGTCCACCGCCACCCGCGACGCGCCTTCGGTGGCGCCGAGTGCAGCAGCGGTCTGGTGGAACAATGCCCAGTCCTTGACCCCGTTACCGCCGGAGAAAATGAACTCGGCTTCGGCCATTGGAATCGCCGCCGGATCGACTGCCACCGCACCTAGATCTTCAATGCGCGACAGACTGCGCGCGACGCTTGTGGATAACTCCACGGGCAGCGCTTCGTGACGGGTTTCGCTGACAGGTTCCGCACATTCGGCCGAGGCCAGAATCAACCGCGCAACGGGACGCGCCAAATCCTGCAGACCCGCGCCAGCGCGGCCGATGCATTCCTGATCCTTGACCTGCCACACACGTGTCGCCGGGCGTTCGCCCAATGCCGCAGCAAAGCGTCGACCGAGTTCACCGCCACCGCTGCGGCTGTCCGGCAGCAGCCAGTGACGCGGGTTGAACTGGTTATCCACAGCGCGCAAACCTTGCACACGCTGCTCCGGTGCGTAACCGCTGAATTCCTCGCCCTCCAGCACCAGCAAGCGATCGACGCCTGCGGTGGCGAAAGCGTTTTCCTTGTGCTCGCCGAAGACCACAGCCAACACCGCGCCGTCCTTGCCGGCCAGTTGATGGGCGAGGCCGAGCAAATCGCGATCATGGCTGCTCAAGCGGCCGCCGACCATGTCCGGCACCACGCTGATGTAGAACGCCGGAGCCGGCACCTGATGCAGCGGCAGTTGCACCTCAACCGTGGCCGAGCGTTTGACCGCCCCGCCCTGCTGCGCGCCGCTGCGGTCAATGCGCTTGATGCCGTTGGGGCCGATAAAACCAATGCCATGCAGGTTCTTGCGGATGACGCCATTGGGGCCCATCCAACTGTGTTGCGCCGGTTGCATGGCCGCGTGCAATGGATGCAGACGGTTACGCGCAATCCATTCGGCGCGCGGGTCGCGGCGGATAATGTCGCTCATCAGTGGGCCTCCGCAGGTTCACGTTTGGCCGGCGTAGTCGGCTTGCCTGGCGCAGCGTCTTCGAGCAGGGCGTCGGCCACCAGTTCGGCGATGTCCTTGATCAGCGGACGCGGTTCAACCACGCCTTCGAGCATCGCCGTGCACTGTGGACAACCCACGGCCACCAGCTCGGCGCCGGTCTCGCGGATGTCGTCCATGCGCATGTCGGGGATGCGTTGCTTGCCCGGAATGTCGGTGATCGGCGCACCGCCACCGCCGCCGCAGCAGCGCGAACGGAAGCCGGAACGTTGCATCTCTTTGACTTCGATACCCAGCGCGCGCAGAACTTCACGCGGCGCCTCGTACTCGCCGTTGTAGCGGCCGAGGTAGCACGGATCGTGATAGGTCACGCTGTTGCCTTTGTGCTGACCGAGGTTGAGCGCGCCGGCCTCAATGATTTCAGCCATGTAAGTGCTGTGATGCTGCACCAGGTAGTTGCCATCAAAGGCGCCGTATTCGTTTTTCAGCACATGGAAACTGTGCGGATCGCAGGTAACGATGCGGTTGAAGCTGTATTTGGCCAAGGTCTGGATGTTGCGTTTGGCCAACAACTGGAAGGTTGCTTCATCACCCAAACGGCGGGCTACGTCGCCGCTGTCTCGCTCTTCGAGCCCCAGTACGGCGAAGTCGACCTTGGCCGCTTTCAGCACTTTGACGAATGCACGCAGGGTGCGCTGGTTGCGCATGTCGAAAGCGCCGTCGCCAACCCAGAACAGCACGTCGGTGGATTTCTTTTCGCTCAGCAAATTGAGGTTCAGATCCGCCGCCCAGTTCATCCGCCCACCCGGAGCGAAACCGCCGGGGTTGTCGGTGGCGATCAGGTTTTCCAGGACTTCGGCGCCCTTGTTCGGCGTCGCGCCTTTTTCCAGCGTGAGGTGACGGCGCATGTCGACGATGGCGTCGACGTGCTCGATCATCATCGGACACTCCTCGACGCAGGCGCGGCAAGTGGTGCACGACCACAGGGTTTCGGCATCGACCAGACCGTTAACGATCGGTTGATGTGGATTACCTGAATGCTCGCCAATCGGTTTGCCCGGATACGGACTGCCAGCGAAGTTGGCGTCAGTGCCGCCAGCGAGGCCGACGACCATGTCCTGAATCAGCTTTTTCGGGTTCAGCGGCTGGCCGGCAGCGAAGGCCGGGCACGCCGCTTCGCACTTGCCGCACTGCACGCAGGCGTCGAAGCCGAGCAACTGGTTCCAGGTGAAATCCCTGGGTTTTTCCACGCCCAGCGGCGCGGAGGGATCGTTGAGGTCCAGCGGCTTCAAACCGGTGGAACGACCACCGCCAAAACGCTCGGCGCGACGGTGCCACGCCAGGTGCAGGGCACCGGCGAAGGCGTGTTTCATCGGCCCGCCCCAGGTCATGCCGAAGAACAATTCCGACACGCCCCACAGCACACCGACGCCGAGAATCACCGCCAATATCCAGCCGCCGAAGTTTTCCGGGAGGATCCCGGCCACCGGCAAGGTCACCAGAAAGAACGACGCCGAGAACGCCAGCAGGCTTTTCGGCAAGCGCATCCACGGGCCTTTCGACAACCGTGCCGGCGGGTTACGTCGACGCAGGTAAACGAAGATCGCGCCGACGAACATCACCGCCGTCATCAGCAGCAACGCATAGCCGAGGATGCGGTTATGCAGGCCGAAACCGTGCACCAGAATCGCCAGCACAATCGACGCCACCGCACCGCCGGCCGTGGCCACGTGGGTGTTGGCGATGTATTTGTCCCGCGCCACCACATGGTGCAAGTCGACCATGTAACGCTTGGGCATGGCGAACAGGCCACCGATCAGATCGACCTTCGAGGCTCGGCCCCGACGCCACATGGCCACCCGCCGCAAGGCGCCGAGGACGCCAAGGCCCAGGGCTGCGAACAACAGGATTGGAAGAAGGGTGTTCAACATAGGTGAAGCTCCCACCAGTACAGCCTGGAGAAACACGGGCGTTCGATGATCGTTCCCACGCTCTGCGTGGGAATGCATCCCGGGACGCTTCGCGTCCCAAAGCGGACGCGGAGCGTCCATTGCGGCATTCCCACGCAGAGCGTGGGAACGATCAGTTCAGCAGCTTAGAAATCCTTGCAGAGGCGCAGTGCGTCGTAGATCGCAGCGTGGGTATTACGCTGCGCCACGCAATCGCCGATGCGGAACAGCAAGTAGCCGTCACCCGTGGTGCTCAGCGAGGGCTGCGGCTTGATCGCGAACAGTGCGTCAATGTCGATCTGGCCCTTGTTGCGCGAACCGTCCTTGAGCCCGTAATACAGCTCTTCATCCGGACGCACGCCGTTTTCCACCACCACCTGATCGACCACCCGCTCCTCTTTGGCGCCGGTGTATTCGTTTTCCAGCACCGCCACGAGCTTGTCGCCTTCGCGGTAGACCTTCTCCAGCATCATGTCGCCGGTCATGATCACTTCTTTCGGGTACATGCTGCGGTAGTAGGTCGGGAACGACGTACCGCCAATGGCCACGCCCGGTTTGATGTCGTCGGTGACGATCTCGACCTGGCTGCCCTTGTCAGCGAGGAAGTCGGCAACCGACATCCCGGTGAACTCGCAAATGGTGTCGTAGACCAGCACGTTCTTGCCCGGCGCGACCTTGCCGTCGAGCACGTCCCAACTGCTGACCACCAGCCCTTCGGCAGCGCCCCAGTGTTCGTTCTGCTCAAGGAACGGATGCCCGCCGACCGCCAGCACGACTACGTCCGGACGCAGATCGAGGATGGTCGCCGCGTCGGCAGCCGTGCCCAGACGCAGATCGACTTTCAAGCGCGCCAGTTCCAGCTGGAACCAGCGGGTGATGCCGGCGATCTGGTCGCGCTGTGGTGCTTTCGAAGCCGTGGTGATCTGCCCGCCGATGAAGTCTTTCTTCTCGAACAGGGTCACGTCGTGGCCACGCTCGGCCGCAACACGCGCGGCTTCCATCCCGGCAGGCCCGGCACCGACCACCACCACTTTGCGTTTGACGCCCGTGGACTTCTCGATGATGTGCGGCACGCCCATGTATTCCCGGGACGTTGCGGCGTTCTGGATGCACAGCACATCCAGCCCTTGGTACTGACGGTCGATGCAATAGTTGGCGCCGACGCACTGTTTGATCTGGTCGACCTGCCCCATCTTGATCTTGGCGATCAGGTGCGGGTCGGCAATATGCGCGCGGGTCATGCCGACCATGTCGACGTAACCGCCTTCCAGAATGCGCGTAGCCTGGTTCGGGTCCTTGATGTTCTGCGCGTGCAGCACCGGCGCTTTCACCACTTCCTTGATCCCGGCGGCCAGATGCAGGAACGGCTCCGGTGGATAACTCATGTTGGGGATTACGTTGGCCAGGGTGTTGTGGGTGTCGCAACCCGAACCGACCACGCCGATGAAGTCGATCATGCCGGTGTCGTCGTAATACTTGGCGATCTGCTTCATGTCTTCGTGGGACAAGCCGTCCGGGTGGAACTCGTCACCGCACAGACGGATGCCGACACAGAAATCGTCGCCGACTTCCTTACGCACAGCCTTGAGCACTTCCAGACCGAAACGCATGCGGTTCTCGAAGCTGCCGCCCCATTCGTCGGTGCGTTTGTTGACGCGCGGGCTCCAGAACTGGTCGATCATGTGCTGGTGCACGGCCGACAGTTCGACACCGTCCAGACCACCGGCCTTGGCGCGCGCCGCAGCGGTGGCGTAGTTGCCGATCACCCGCCAGATTTCTTCCGGCTCGATGGTTTTGCAGGTTGCGCGGTGCACCGGTTCACGGATACCCGACGGCGACAGCAGGGTCGGCCAGTGCTCGCCGTCCCAACGCGAGCGGCGGCCCATGTGGGTAATCTGGATCATGATCTTGGCGCCATGCTTGTGCATGGCATCGGCCAGATTCTGGAAGTGCGGGATGATCCGGTCGTCTGCCAGGTTGACCGATTTCCACCAGCCTTGCGGGCTGTCGATGGCCACGCTGGAGGAGCCACCGCAAATCGCCAGGCCGATGCCGCCCTTGGCTTTCTCTTCGTAGTATTTGACGTAGCGATCGGTGGTCATGCCGCCGTCGGTCGCGTAGACCTCGGCGTGCGCGGTACTGAGCACGCGGTTGCGGATGGTCAGTTTGCCGATCTGGATCGGCTGGAACATTGCTTCGAAAGCCATGGCGGGTTCCTCGACTTACAACGGCTTGACGGTGAACAGGCCGTCGTCGTGGCCTTCTTCGGAGCCACCGTAGACTTGCTCGGCAACGGTGCGGATCTTGCTGCCGCGAGCCTCAAGAATCTGATCCATGGCACCGGCAAACCAACCGGTGAACATGTAGTCGACCTTGCGCCCGACCTTGCCGTACACGTAGACGAACGCCGAGTGCTCGAGCTTGACGCTGGCGGTGCCTTTGTCGAGGTCGATGTCCTGGATCTTGAACAGGCCCCAGCCGCGTTGCGACAGGCGCTTCATGTAATGCTCGAACACCGCAACGCCTTCCAGGCCGTGGCATTCGGCTTCTTTTTCACACCAGTGCCAGGCGGACTTGTAGCCGGCCTTGTAGAGGATTTCGGCGTAGGCGTCGGCGCCCAGCACTTCTTCGATGCCCATGTGGTTGTTGACGAAAAAGTGGCGCGGCACGTACAGCATTGGCAGGGCGTCGGAGGTCCAGACACCGGTTTCGCTGTCGACTTCGATTGGCAATTGCGGGGCGATCTTGGCCATGGAAACTTAACTCCAGAAAATTTGGTTTGTTGCCCCTGGCGCGGACGGCCGGAGGAAAGGATTCAGAAGTGCAGCGGCTTATTCGCCCCAGACGTCCTTTAGGACGTTCACCCAGTTCTCGCCCATGATCTTGCGCACCACGCGCTCGGAGTGGCCACGCTTGAGCAGGGTTTCAGTCAGGTTCGGGAACTCGCCGACGGTGCGGATGCCCAGCGGGTTGATGATCTTGCCGAAGCTGGTCAGACGGCGGGCGTAACCCTTGTCGTGGGTCAGGTATTCGAAGAAGTCCTGGCCATGGCCCTGAGTGAAGTCGGTGCCGATGCCAATGGAATCTTCGCCAACGATGTTCATCACGTATTCGATGGCTTCGGCGTAGTCGTCGATGGTCGAATCGATGCCCTTGGCGAGGAACGGCGCGAACATGGTCACGCCAACGAAACCGCCGTGGTCGGCAATGAACTTGAGCTCTTCATCGGACTTGTTGCGCGGGTGCTCCTTGAGCCCCGACGGCAGGCAGTGGGAATAGCAGACCGGTTTTTTCGATTCGAGGATGACTTCTTCGGAAGTCTTGGAACCGACGTGGGACAGGTCGCACATCACGCCAACGCGGTTCATCTCGGCAACGATCTCGCGACCGAAGCCCGACAGGCCGCCGTCACGCTCGTAGCAACCGGTGCCGACCAGGTTCTGGGTGTTGTAGCACATCTGCACGATGCCGACGCCGAGCTGCTTGAACACCTCGACATAGCCGATCTGATCTTCAAACGCGTGGGCATTCTGGAAGCCGAACAGGATACCGGTCTTGCCTTGCTCTTTGGCGCGACGAATGTCTGCGGTGGTGCGTACCGGCATCACCAGGTCGCTGTTTTCGCGGATCAGCTTCTGGCTGGCAGCGATGTTGTTCACGGTCGCCTGAAAGCCTTCCCACACCGACACGGTGCAGTTGGCCGCCGTCAGACCGCCCTTGCGCATGTCTTCGAACAGCTCACGGTTCCATTTGGCAATGATCAGACCGTCAATAACGATGCTGTCGGCGTGTAATTCGGCTGGGCTCATCAGGCGTCCCCTTATTGGCGATTCATGCGCCGAATCGTCTGCCGGCGCTTTGGGGCCAGCATATGCCTCGGTGCAGGGGCGACCGGGTGCAAAAACGACAGGGGAATTGCCGAAAGCGTCAATCCGCGACAAAGGGTCACCAAGCGGCCCGACCAGCCACCTGTTCAAGCCTGCAAGCTTGAGCCAGAATCTCCCGCATCTTGGAAACACCACTGGATTAGAGCGGCGACATCAATGAAATCGATCTTCCTGGCTTTGGCTTTGATTGCGACCGGCGTACACGCCGCTGAAGAGTCCGACAACAACCCGTGCGACGCAGTCGAAAGCGACGTCCAGACCCTGGAATGCTCGACCTACAGCCGTACCACCGCCGAAGACCTGCTCAAGGACAACTACGCCAGCCTCGCCGAACGCATGCAAACCGCGTACGGCAAGAACCCGGCGCAGCTGGCCGACATCACCGCCAAGCTGAAGACTGCCCAGCAGCAGTGGCTGAAAACCCGCGACGCCGATTGCGCGGTGGAAGCCTTCCCGGCCACCGAAGGCAGCAAGGCGTTCAAGATTGCGCAAAATGACTGTGTGGCGCGGATGAGTGATGAGCGGTCGGAGTTTTTGGAGTCGATTGGGCAGGAGTAATCCTGAAAGTTCGGCAACATGCTGACAAACGTTGTTGATTGGCCGCCTGGAAAATATAAGTAAAGATCTGAAAATCTTATAAAAGACTTATATTTCCACTGCCATGAATCAATCTGCCGACATCCAAATCATCAACGATGCCGAGGGTAACCCCGCCTTCGTAGTCATTCCCTATGCGCAATACGTCGCACAGAAAATGCAGCCCGATCTGATCCCGCATGAGGTGGTCAGTCGAATGGTCGACGGGGCGACACCGATCCGCGCCTGGCGCGAACACCTGAACCTGACTCAGGAAGAAGTGGCGAAACGTCTGGGAATTTCCCAGCCGGCGTTCGCTCAACAGGAAACGGTAGCGAAGCCACGCAGGACGACCCGCGAGAAAATTGCAGCAGCATTCGGCATCACGGCCAATCAACTTGAGTTGTAGGCTGCCCTCTTCATTCAAAGGAATTCCCATGAACATCTGCGGCATTGAAATCAAAGGCAGCGAAGCGATCATTGCCGTGGCCGCTCTCGACGGTTCGACCCTGAGTCACGTCGCCCTCAGCACCAAGAAAATCGCCCTCGACGATGACGACGAGGCGGCCAACGTCAAGCGCTTCGCCGCGCAGGTCGCTTCGTTTGTGCGGGAGAACTCGATTGATCGGATTGCGATCAAGAAGCGCAGCAAGAAGGGTGAGTTTGCCGGTGGGCCGACCACGTTCAAGATTGAGGGCGTGTTTCAGTTGCTCGATGGGTGTGAGGTGACGTTGTTGTCACCGCAGACGATCAATGCCCAGGCCAAGAAGCATAATTTTGAACTGCCGGGGACGCTGAACAAGTATCAGCATGAGGCTTACAAGGCGGCGTGTTCGGCGCTGGTGAAGAAGTAACCCGATCTTCCAGACGACACAAACCAACTGTGGGAGCGAGCCTGCTCGCGAATGCAATCTGTCAGTCGACATTGGTGTTGAATGACACACCGCATTCGCGAGCAGGCTCGCTCCCACATTGGTTTTGTATACACCCATTCAGGCGTTGGCGGTACGGCGGTCTTCTCTCGGGCAACGGGCGAAACGTGCGCGGTAGCTGCGGGTGAAGTAGGACGGTGATTCAAAGCCGCAAGCGATGCTGACTTCCAGCACGCTCATGTCGGTCTGGCGCAACAACTGCCGGGCCTTTTCCAACCTTAGACGCAGATAGAAATTGCTCGGCGTGTCGTTCAGATGCAGCCGAAACAAGCGCTCAAGCTGGCGCCGGGTCACTTTGATCGATTCCGCCAACGCCAACGTGGTCAGCGGCGGTTCGCTGTGTTGTTCCATCTCGCCAATCACCTGAACCAGCTTCTTGTTGCTGATGCCGTAGCGCGTGGCGACTTCCATGCGTTGGTGGTCTTTGCGCGGACGGATGCGCCCCAACACGAACTGCTCGCTGACCTGAATCGCCAGTTGCGGGCCGTGGGCCTGGGCGATCAGGTCGAGCATCAGATCGATAGACGCCGTGCCACCGGCCGAGGTGATGCGTCGACGGTCGATCTCGAACAGCTCCTGGGTCACGCTGAGCTGTGGATAAGATTCCTTGAAGGCGTCGATGGCTTCCCAGTGCAGAGTCAGGCGATGACCATCGAGCAGGCCAGCCTCGGCGAGGACGAAACTGCCGGTGTCGATGGCGCCGAGGGTCACGCCTTCGTTGTCCAGCCGCCGCAGCCAATGCTCCAGCGTCGGCGTGGCGAACTTCAGCGGTTCGAAGCCGGCCACCACCAACAACGTCGCGCCTTTCTTCAGCGGCTCCAACGCCGCGTCGGCGTTGACCGACATGCCGTTACTCGCCAGCACCGCCCCGCCGTCAGCGCTCAGCACATGCCAGCGGTACAACTCGCCACGAAAGCGGTTGGCCACACGCAGCGGTTCGATCGCGGAAATAAAGCCGATGGCGGAGAACCCCGGCATCAGCAAAAAGTAGAAATCCTGGGACATGTGCGCACTCGGTCGGCGGGTAGCGTGGATCGTTGATACGCCGATTGTCGTCAGCGTTCAAGCGCACAGGTCGCTACAGTGCAAATGCCAGTCGCCGCAGTGCGCTTTCAAAGGCGTGCAGCTGCGTAACTTTGCATCACCGGCACGCCAGATGCCGGAACTCACAATAAACGACCTGCCGAGGAACCCGACATGAAACGACTGATCAGCAGCTGTGTTCTTGCACTCAGCGGTACCGCTTTCTTGAGCGCCAGCGTCATGGCGGCCGAACCCGCGTCTTGCCAGAACGTGCGCATGGGTGTGGTCAACTGGACCGACGTGATCGCCACCAGTGCCATGACCCAGGTGCTGCTCGACGGCCTCGGCTACAGCACCAAACAAACCAGCGCGTCCCAGCAAATCATCTTCGCCGGGATCCGCGACCAGCGTCTGGACTTGTTCCTCGGCTACTGGAACCCGTTGATGACCCAGACCATCACCCCGTTCGTCGATGCCAATCAGGTCAAAGTCCTTGAAGCACCAAGCCTCAAAGACGCCCGCGCCACCCTCGCTGTGCCGACCTATCTGGCCGACAAGGGGCTGAAGACGTTCGCCGACATCGCCAAATTCGAGAAAGAACTGGGCGGCAAGATCTACGGCATCGAGCCGGGTTCGGGCGCCAATACCCAAATCAAAGCAATGATCACAAAAAACCAGTTCGGCCTCGGCAAGTTCCAGTTGGTCGAGTCCAGCGAGGCCGGCATGCTCGCCGCCGTCGATCGCGCCGTGCGCCGCAAAGAGGCCGTGGTGTTCTTTGGCTGGGCGCCGCACCCGATGAACGTCAACGTCAAGATGACCTACCTCACCGGCAGCGACGACGCGCTCGGCCCGAACGAAGGCATGGCCACGGTGTGGACGGTCACCGCACCGAAATACGCCGAGCAATGTCCGAACATCGGTCGCCTGCTGAGCAACCTGACGTTCACCGCCGAAGACGAGAGCCGGATGATGCAGCCGCTGCTCGATCACAAGGACGCCTTTGAGTCGGCCAGGCAATGGCTCAAGGATCACCCGCAAGACAAACAGCGCTGGCTCGAAGGTGTGACCACTTTCGACGGCAAACCAGCCGCTGAAAACCTGCAACTGACCAGCCAATAACCCACCACTGAATCATCGCTTCGCAGTCCGGCAAGGGCTGCGAACAGACCCATCACGCCTGAAGGAAACCGCCTCATGAACCACGACGTCATCATCACCTGCGCACTTACCGGTGCTGGCGACACGACCGCCAAGAGCCCCCACGTGCCGGTCACCCCGAAACAGATCGCCGCAGCCGCCGTAGAAGCGGCCAAGGCCGGCGCCACCGTTGTGCACTGCCATGTGCGCGATCCACAGACCGGCAAGTTCAGCCGTGACGTGGCGCTGTACCGCGAAGTGATGGAGCGCATCCGCGAGGCGGACGTCGACATCATCGTCAACCTCACCGCCGGCATGGGCGGCGACCTGGAGATCGGCGCTGGCGAGAATCCGATGGAGTTCGGCCCGAACACCGATCTGGTCGGCCCGCTGACGCGCCTGGCTCACGTTGAAGCATTGCTGCCGGAAATCTGCACCCTCGATTGCGGCACCCTCAACTTCGGCGATGGCGACACCATTTACGTTTCGACCCCGGCTCAGCTGCGGGCAGGCGCCAAGCGCATTACCGAGTTGGGCGTGAAAGCGGAACTGGAAATTTTCGACACCGGTCACCTGTGGTTCGCCAAGCAGATGATCAAGGAAGGCTTGCTCGACAACCCGTTGTTTCAGCTGTGCCTGGGCATCCCGTGGGGCGCGCCGGCCGACACCACCACCATGAAAGCCATGGTCGACAACCTGCCGGCGGACGCGGTGTGGGCCGGGTTTGGTATCGGCCGCATGCAGATGCCGATGGCCGCGCAAGCAGTGTTGCTCGGCGGCAACGTTCGGGTCGGCCTGGAAGACAACCTGTGGCTGGACAAGGGCGTGCTGGCGACCAACGGTCAATTGGTCGAACGCGCCACCGAGATCCTCAGCCGCCTCGGTGCCCGGGTACTGACCCCGGCGGAAGGCCGCAAGAAGATGGGCCTGACCCAGCGCGGCTGAACCTCACCCTTTCTCCCCTGTGAACATAAATTTTGTGGTGAGGGGATTTATCCCCGATGGGTGGCGAAGCCGCCCCAAAACCTGACAACCCGGGGCATCAGATAGACCGAGGGTGCTGGTTTTACGACTGCTTCGCAGCCGATCGGGACGGTGCGACGTTTCGCTAAATCCCCTCGCCACAAGAACAGAGTTTCCACAGGGATCACCGAACTCTCTCAGGAAATCGCCATGAGCTTTATCACCGAAATCAAAACCTTCGCCGCCCTCGGCAGCGGTGTCATCGGCAGCGGCTGGGTTGCCCGCGCCCTCGCCCACGGCCTCGATGTGGTGGCCTGGGACCCGGCGCCCGGCGCTGAAGCGGCACTGCGCAAACGCGTGGCCAATGCCTGGGGCGCACTGGAGAAAAGCGGCCTGGCGCCGGGCGCATCCCAAGATCGCCTGCGTTTTGTCGCGACCATCGAAGAATGCGTGCGCGATGCCGATTTCATTCAGGAAAGCGCCCCGGAACGCCTGGAGCTGAAACTGGAACTGCACAGCAAAATCAGCGCAGCGGCCAAGCCCAATGCTTTGATTGGATCGAGTACTTCAGGCCTGTTGCCGAGTGAGTTTTACGAGAGTTCGACGCACCCGGAACGCTGTGTGGTCGGTCATCCGTTCAATCCGGTTTACCTCCTGCCGCTAGTCGAAGTGGTCGGCGGCAAAAACACCGCGCCCGAAGCCGTGCAAGCGGCGATGAAAGTCTACGAATCCCTCGGCATGCGTCCGCTGCATGTGCGCAAGGAAGTTCCGGGCTTCATCGCCGACCGCTTGCTCGAAGCGTTGTGGCGCGAGGCGCTACACCTGGTCAACGATGGCGTTGCGACTACCGGCGAGATCGACGATGCGATCCGTTTTGGCGCCGGTTTGCGCTGGTCGTTCATGGGCACTTTCCTGACTTACACCCTGGCGGGTGGCGATGCCGGCATGCGCCACTTCATGTCGCAATTCGGCCCGGCGTTGCAGTTGCCGTGGACGTATCTGCCGGCGCCGGAGTTGACCGACAAGTTGATCGATGACGTGGTGGATGGCACCAGTGAACAGCTTGGCGAGCGCAGCATCTCGGCGCTGGAGCGCTATCGTGATGATTGTTTGCTAGCGGTGCTTGAGGCGGTGAAAGCTACCAAGGAGAAGCATGGGATGAGTTTCAGCGAGTGATGCGTCCGCTTCAAACTGCTGCCCTCACCCTAGCCCTCCCCCTTGGGGGAGAGGGCTGGGGTGAGGGGGTTGCTCTTGATCCTAACGACCCGCCAACTGCCGGAATCCAAACCATGCCCCACCTCACCACCTACCAAACCCGCATCATCCCCGACTGGGTCGACTATAACGGCCATCTGCGCGATGCCTTCTACCTGCTGATCTTCAGCTACGCCACCGACGCCCTGATGGACCGTCTCGGCATGGACAGCAACAACCGCGAAGCCAGCGGCAACTCGCTGTTCACCCTCGAGCTGCACCTCAATTACCTGCATGAAGTGAAGCTCGACACCGACGTCGAAGTGCGCACGCAAATCATCGGCCACGACAGCAAGCGCCTGCACCTTTATCACAGCCTGCATAAGGTCGGAGAGGACCAGGAACTGGCCGGCAACGAACAAATGCTTCTCCACGTCGACCTTGCCGGCCCGCGTTCGGCGCCGTTCAGTGCCGACACCCTGAGCCGCCTGCAAGCCATCGTCGCCGAGCAGACCGACCTGCCCGCCCCCGCTTACATCGGCCGCGTCATCGCCCTGCCACCCGCCAAGTAAAAACCTCTATCGACCGAGATGAGAGGTTGCTGCGGATATCGGTTTCGCTGACTCACAGACAAAAAAAGCCCCGATACCAGCCGTGACAGGATCGGGGCAGAGGGTACTGTTGAGGAGCTGCCGTGCGAGGGTGACCAAACCTTCGTGTTGCAAGCTGAGGTCAGTGTGCCCACTCCCCTTTATGACGAGTTAGCCGAAAACGACCTGTTCATAGCAGTCGCGGCCACTGCGACAAATCGCCCTTGCCGTCCCTCCCCTTGCCTACGAGAATCGAGCCACGACCTCCGTTGCCGAAGAAGGATTCGCCTCATGATGTATGCCGATTTGATCGATCAGGAAGACCTGTTGGGCCAGCTCAAGGCATTGGGATTTCAAGTGCCGAGCGGCTCCACGGCGGAGCAGGCTTGCGAGTGTGCGGTGCGTGGCCTGGATAACGTTCGCGCGTTTGAATTGCGCAAGATGGTCAAGGACATGTACACCAGCGGCGCGAGCATTCAGCCGGCGGTGCGTCAGGCCATCGATAAGCAGTTGTTGCCGGCATTGGCGCAGTACCAACAGACACATAGCGCCTGACAGGCCGTCATCGCTGGCAAGCCAGCTCACACAGGGATTTGTGGTGAACACACAATTTGTGTCCGACGCAGATACTGTGGGAGCTGGCTTGCCAGCGATAGCATCACCGCGGTTTACAGCCTTACGCTGGCAAACGTCGACTCGTTCCGCGCCTGGCTCAACGCCGACATCGGCCCCGACAACGGCGACATCACGATCGCCTGCGGCAGCGGCAGCATCGCCACTTGCTGTGTCGTATTGGAACCCACGCGCTCGTCACGCGGCGGAATGCCGAAGTATTCGCGGTAGCACTTGGAGAAGTGCGGCGTCGACACGAAACCACACACCGAAGCCACTTCAATGATCGACATCGGTGTCTGCTTGAGCAGCTGCCGGGCGCGGATCAGACGCAGCTTGAGGTAGTAGCGTGACGGCGAGCAGTGCAGGTACTTCTGGAACAGGCGCTCAAGCTGTCGACGCGACACGGCGACGTACACCGCCAGTTCGTCCAGATCGATCGGCTCTTCCAGATTCGCTTCCATCAACGCGACGATTTCCTGCAACTTCGGCTGGTTGGTGCCGAGCATGTGCTTGAGCGGCACGCGCTGGTGATCCTGCTCGTTGCGGATGCGCTCGTAGACGAACATCTCCGAGATTGCGGCGGACAGTTCACGGCCGTGATCGCGGCTGATCAGGTGCAGCATCATGTCCAGCGGCGCGGTGCCGCCGGAGCTGGTGAACCGGTTACGGTCGAGGGTGAACAGGCGAGTGCTCATCGCCACGCGCGGGAAAGCTTCCTGCATCGCCGCCAGACATTCCCAGTGCACGCTGCAATCGAAACCGTCGAGCAGGCCGGCACAGGCCAGCGCCCAACTGCCGGTGCACACGGCGCCGAGACGCTTCGACTGCCGCGCCTGGCTTTGCAGCCATGAGACGTGTTCACGGGTAACAGTGCGTTGAATGCCGATGCCGCCGCAGACGATCACGGAGTCCAGGGGCGGGGCTTTGTGCATGGAGGCGTCGGGGGTGATTTGCAGACCGTCACTGGCCCACACCTGGCCGCCATCGACGGTGAGGGTGCTCCAGCGATACAGCTCGCGACCGGACAATTGGTTGGCCATGCGTAGCGGTTCTACCGCAGAGGCCAGGGAAATCAGCGTGAAATTGTCCAGCAGCAGAAAGCCGATGGATTGAGGCGCACGGTTCTGGGGTTGAGCCCCGGAGTTGAACGACGTCATCGCGGTATCTCCTCACACAAAGCGGGTGATGGCCTCAGGCGGAGGCTCTTGTTATTGCCGCGTACTCATGTGGGAGACGGGCTTTGTTATGACAGAGCAATTGCCATGCCTAAAATTGAATGAGCGTTCAATAACTCCTGAAAACGACGTCGCGACGTGTCTATTCGAGACGTCCGACGAAAGGTATTTCGAAGTGCCATCAGCGATGGCGAAAGCCCTGCCCCGTAGCCTGTGAGCAAATCGGTAGCACTTGTGGGAACTGGCCTGCGCGCAGTTGGCGGGGAGTGTCACCCAAGGCACGGGTGACGGACGGTAGGAGGGGCGAATCAGGTGATGGAACTGGGAAATACTCTTATCTGATTGCGACGCGCTAAAAGGTGGCGCTTGCGGTTATGTGTGTTCACTTACCGAGCAGTTTTGACTGGTCCAGGCCCTGCAGCAATTTCAAATCAAACATGGATCCCTGTGGTGAGGGGATTTATCCCCGACCGGCTGCGTAGCGGCCGTAAATCCATTCACCAAGGTGTGTCAGGCAGAACTTGATTTCAGGATTTGGGGCTGCTTCGCAGCCCATCGGGGATAAATCCCCTCGCCACAGGACACCTCTGTCTCAGCACTCAACCGCGCTAACGGCCAAGCCACCCCGCGACGTCTCTTTATATTTGTCATGCATGTCGGCGCCGGTATCACGCATGGTGCGGATCACTCTATCGAGCGAGATGAAATGCTGACCATCCCCGCGCAAGGCCATCTGCGCCGCGTTGATCGCTTTCACCGCCGCAATCGCGTTGCGCTCGATGCACGGCACTTGCACCAGCCCGCCCACCGGATCGCAGGTCAGGCCAAGGTTATGTTCCAGGCCGATTTCCGCTGCGTTGCATAATTGCTCGGGCGTGGCGCCAAGAATCTCCGCCAGCCCCGCCGCCGCCATCGCGCAGGCTGAGCCGACCTCGCCCTGACAACCGACTTCGGCGCCGGAGATCGAAGCATTCTTCTTGCACAGAATCCCCACCGCCGCCGCGCCCAGCAAGTAATCGACCACGTTGGCGTCAGTCACCGCTTCGCTGAACTTCATAAAGTAGTGCAACACCGCCGGGATGATCCCCGCCGCTCCATTGGTCGGTGCCGTGACCATGCGCCCGCCGGCGGCGTTCTCTTCGTTGACGGCAAGGGCAAACAGGTTGACCCACTCCATCGCACTCAGGGTCGAGCCGATCACATTGGGCTTGTTCAACTCTTGCAGACTGCGATGCAACTTCGCTGCGCGCCGCCGCACATTCAAACCACCGGGCAGAATGCCCTCGTGTTTCAGGCCCTGCTCGACGCAATCCTGCATCGCCCGCCACAGCGTCATCAGCCCAGCGCGTATCTCTTCTTCACTGCGCCAGACCTTTTCGTTGGCCATCATCAATTCGGCGACGCGCAGGTTGTTCTTTTTGCACAGTTCCAGCAGCTCGACGGCGCTGGAAAAGTCATAAGGCAACTCGGTGCGATCCAGATCGACCACACCGCTGGACGCCTGCGCTTCATCCACCACAAACCCGCCGCCGACTGAATAGTAGGTGTCGCGATGCAGTTCACCGTGATCGCCTTCGGCAACCAGGGTCATGGCGTTGGGGTGGAATGGCAGGTTTTCGTCAATCAGGCGCATGTCGCGAGCCCAGACAAACGGCACCGACAGGCGACCATCCAAGAGCAGGGTGTGAGTTTCGCGCAAGGCCTGGATGCGCGGGCCGATCTGCGACGGGTCGATTGCGTCCGGCCACTCGCCCATCAGGCCCATGATCACCGCGTTGTCGCTGCCGTGACCGATGCCGGTGGCCGACAGTGAACCGAAAAGTTGCACTTCGATGCGGCGCACGTGCTCCAACTGGTGCTTGCTGCGCAGCGACTCGACAAACAATGCCGCGGCGCGCATCGGCCCGACGGTGTGAGAACTGGAAGGGCCGATGCCGATTTTGAACAGGTCGAAAACGCTGATAGCCATTGCTGCAGAGCTCCTGAGGATGCCGGTCCGGGGCGTGAAGCGCCCACTGGCGGAGCTGCTACGCTCAAGCTGCGATCCGCCGGAATGCCGGCATCATCAGGCTTTTGTCGGGTCGCACGGCGTCTGACACCGACGCACTCATGCCCACTAACGCCGTAGCGCTTTCGCCCCCGGTTTTCGCCGTTTTTATGCGGTTCAGATGGCCAAACGGGGCTGAAAAAAGCTGTAAACGACGTCACTGACACTGGATGCGACCATCCCTGTACTGGATACGACGCCCCCTGTAGGCGTCAGATTTTCACTGGTACATGATCGTTATGACTCGATTGCAAGGCGCCGTGGTAGAGCTGTCTCCAGAACGCCATCCAACCGCAACCTATAAGTGCGGTGGTCCACAGTCGGAACACTGCCAAAAAAAACACCAAGGAGTCCATCCATGAAAGGTTCCCCGTCGTTGTTGTTGGCCGCCATGCTGAGTCTGCCGTTACTGGCTCAAGCCGCAGAACCGGCGCAGTGCAGTACCGTTAACTTCTCCGATGTCGGCTGGACCGACATCACCGCCACCACCGCAACCACCTCCGTCGTGCTCAACGCCCTCGGTTACAAGACCAAGACCACCATGATCTCCGTGCCCGTGACCTACAAGTCGCTGGCCGACGGCAAGAACATGGACGTGTTCCTCGGCAACTGGATGCCGACTATGGAAAACGACATCAAGGCCTACCGCGAAGCCGGCACCGTGGAAACCGTGCGCACCAACCTCACGGGCGCCAAGTACACCCTCGCCGTGCCGCAAGCCCTGTACGACAAAGGTCTGCATGACTTCGCCGACATCGCCAAATTCAAGAAAGAACTCGACGGCAAGATCTACGGCATCGAGCCTGGCAACGACGGCAACCGTCTGATCCAGAGCATGATCGACAAGGACGCCTTCGGCCTGAAAACCGCCGGCTTCAAAGTCGTCGAATCCTCCGAAGCGGGCATGCTCTCGCAGGTTGACCGTGCGTCTCGGCGTGGCACCGAAGTGGTGTTCCTCGGCTGGGCGCCGCACCCGATGAACAAGCGCTTCAAGATCCAGTACCTGACTGGTGGTGACGAATTCTTCGGCCCTGATTTCGGTGCCGCAACTGTGGCGACCAACACCCGCAAGGGCTACGCCACCGAGTGCAGCAACGTCGGCCAGTTGCTGAAGAACCTGGAGTTCACTGTCGACATGGAAAGTGAACTGATGGGCAACATCCTCGACGACAAGATGAAGCCTGACGCGGCCGCCAAGGCCTGGCTGAAAAAGAATCCACAACTGCTCGATACCTGGCTCGCTGGCGTGACCACCATTGACGGTAAACCTGGCCTGGAGGCCGTGAAAGCCAAGATTGCTCAGTAATCGCTTATGCCGGACGGCTCCGGCCGTCCGGGCTGTTTATTTCCTTGCATGCGGACGTTCACTACCATGCTGATTGATCAGAAAATACCTTTAGGCCAGTACATCGCGGGCTTCGTTGAATGGTTGACGCAACACGGCGCCAACACCTTCGACGCCATCGCCGTGACGCTGGAAACGATGATCCACGGCGTGACGTTTGCGCTCACCTGGTTCAACCCTTTCGTCTTGATCGGCCTCATTGCCCTCCTCGCCCATTTCATCCAGCGCAAATGGGGGCTGACTGTTTTTGTGATTGCGTCCTTTCTGCTGATCCTCAATCTGGGCTACTGGCAGGAAACCATGGAAACCCTCGCCCAGGTCATGTTCGCGACCCTGGTCTGCGTGGTCATCGGCGTGCCGTTGGGCATCGTCGCCGCGCACAAACCGATGTTCTACACAGTGATGCGTCCGGTACTCGATCTGATGCAGACCGTACCGACCTTCGTTTACCTCATTCCTACCCTGACCCTCTTCGGGCTGGGTGTGGTGCCAGGCCTGATCTCCACGGTGGTGTTCGCCATCGCTGCGCCGATCCGCCTGACCTACCTGGGCATCCGCGATGTCCCACAAGAACTGATGGACGCCGGCAAGGCCTTCGGCTGCTCGCGTCGCCAATTGCTCTCACGGATCGAACTGCCTCACGCCATGCCGAGCATCGCGGCCGGCATCACCCAGTGCATCATGCTGTCGCTGTCGATGGTGGTGATCGCGGCACTGGTGGGCGCCGACGGACTCGGCAAACCGGTGGTCAACGCACTGAACACTGCTGATATCGCCCTGGGCTTCGAAGCAGGCCTGGCGATCGTACTGCTGGCGATCATGCTCGACCGTATCTGCAAACAACCCGACGCTAAAGTAGGGGGTGACGCATGAGCATAATTCGCTTCGAAGACGTCGACGTAATCTTCTCCAAAGATCCACGCGAGGCACTCAAGCTGCTGGATCAGGGCATGACCCGTAACGAGATTCTGAAAAAGACCGGGCAAATTGTCGGTGTGGAAAAAGCCACGCTGGACATCAACAAAGGCGAAATCTGCGTACTGATGGGCTTGTCCGGTTCCGGCAAGTCGAGCCTGTTGCGCTGCATCAACGGTCTCAACACCGTGAGTCGCGGCAAGTTGTTTGTCGAGCATGAGAACCGTCAGATCGACATCGCTTCCTGCACCCCGGCAGAACTGAAAATGATGCGTACTAAACGCATCGCCATGGTGTTCCAGAAGTTCGCCCTGATGCCGTGGCTGACCGTGCGCGAGAACATCAGCTTCGGTCTGGAAATGCAGGGTCGACCGGAGAAGGAACGCAAGAAACTGGTCGATGAAAAACTCGAACTGGTGGGCCTGACCCAATGGCGCAACAAGAAGCCTGACGAACTCTCCGGCGGCATGCAGCAACGCGTGGGCCTGGCCCGTGCGCTGGCGATGGACGCCGATATTCTGTTGATGGACGAACCGTTCTCGGCACTCGACCCGCTGATCCGCCAAGGCCTGCAAGACGAACTGCTGGAACTGCAACGCAAGCTGAGCAAGACCATCGTGTTTGTGAGCCACGACCTCGACGAGGCGCTGAAACTCGGCAGCCGCATCGCGATCATGAAGGACGGCCGGATCATCCAGTACAGCGTGCCGGAAGAGATCGTGCTGAACCCGGCGGATGACTATGTGCGTACATTCGTGGCGCACACCAATCCGCTCAACGTGCTCTGCGGTCGCAGCCTGATGCGCACGCTGGACAAGTGCAAACGCATCAACGGTTCGGTATGCCTCGATCCGGGCGGCGACTCGTGGCTGGACCTGGCCGAAGGCAACACCATCAAGGGTGCACGGCAGAACGGTTCGGTGCTGAACCTGCAGAACTGGGCACCGGGGCAAGCGGTAGAAGGGCTGGAGCGCAAGCCGACGCTGGTGGATTCGAATATAGGCATGCGTGATGCATTGCAGATTCGTTATCAGACCGGCAACAAACTGGTGCTGCACGATAACAATCATGTGGTGGGGATTCTGGGCGACAGCGAGTTGTATCACGCGTTGCTGGGCAAGAACCTGGGCTAAACACCCCACACACAAAAACGCCGCGAGAGGATCGCGGCGTTTTTGTTAGTGCATATATTCAGCTGCAAACAGAGAACCTGTGGTGAAGGGATTTATCCCCGATGGGCTGCGGAGCAGTCCTGAAACCGTCAAACGCGGTTGTTCTGGATGACCGCGGTTGACGACTTGGGGCCGCTTCGCGCCCCATCGGGGATAAATCCCCTCGCCACAATAGTTCGGCGGTGTACTCACCACACCGCCGACCTCAGGCGTTAGCTGTACACCCGGCCAAGGAGCTGCCGATGGCTTTCAAACTGATCGAGCACATCCCGCGTGATCTGATCCTGCGTGAAGCCCATCAGGTCGTAATCCTGACTGCCGTTGTGCAGATACACCTCGGCGCGATAGAAACGCTGACGCGCCTCTTCAGACTCGATCGATTCAGTCGGGGTCGCCAGATAGCCATCCAGGCTCACTTCGTAAACGAAAGGGTTGCCCTCTTCCATCTCGATGCGCACGCCCATGCAACGTTTGGATTTACCCAACAACGTTTGCACTTCCAGACCCTGCGCACGCATTTGCGCAGCCGCATCTTCCAGCGCCGGGCTGACCTGTTTGTCCATGAAACGCTGCACCACCGATTGGCTCGGTTGCAGATCCAGTTGCGTCAGACGCTCGCTGAAACCACGACGACCGCGCTCAGCCAGTTGCGCTTGCTCCTGTTCGATCTGCACGTCCTGACGCATCGCCTTGTGCAGGCCAAACATGAAGAACACCAACACCACCGAGAACGGCAGACCGGCCAGCACCACCATGGTTTGCATGGCTTCGAAGTTACCGGCGAACAGCAGACCGATGGTCACCAGGGTGATCACCGCCGACCAGAAGATCCGCAGCCAGTGCGGCGCATCTTCGTCGACGTTGCCGCCCTTGCAGGACAGGTTGGCCATCATTACCGCGCCGGAGTCGGCCGGGGTCAGGAACAGCACGAAACCGACAAAGATCGACACACCGATGACGACTTTCGACGCCGGGTAGTGCTCAAGCAACTGATAGATCGCCATCGACGGCTGTTCCAGCGCCGTCTTGCCCAACTCAACCGCCCCCTGATTCATCACCAGATCGAGTGCCGAGTTACCAAAGATCGACAGCCAGGCCAAGGTGAAGCCCAGCGGAATCAGCAGCACGCCGGCGACCAGTTCACGCACGGTACGACCACGGGAAATACGCGCGATGAACATGCCTACGAATGGTGCCCAGGAAATCCACCACGCCCAGTAGAACAGAGTCCACAGGCCCATCCAGCGTTCGGATTTCTCGCCACTGCCTTCGTACACATAAAGGTCGAACGTTTTCAGGACGATGCCGTTGAGGTAATCACCGATGTTCTGTACGAAGCCGTTGAGCAGGTGCAGCGTCGGGCCAAACAGCAGAACGAAAATCAGCAGACCGCTGAACAGCACGATGTTCAGGTTGGACAGACGACGGATGCCGTTTTCCACACCGGACACGGCAGCGATGGTCGCTACGGTGCTCATCACGATGATCACGATCAGCAAATTGGTGTTGCTGTGTTCCATGCCGAACAGGTTTTCCAGGCCCGAGGACACTTGCAGCGAGCCGATCCCCAGGTTGGTCACCAGACCCAGCAGGGTCACGAACATGCCGAAGCCGTCTACAGCGTGACCGGCCGCGCCTTTGACCCAACGCTCGCCCACCAGCGGATACAGCGCCGAACGCAGGGCCAGCGGCTGGTTATGACGATAGGCAAAGTAAGCAACAGCCAGACCGACCAGTGCGTAGATTGCCCAGCCGTGCAGGCCCCAGTGCAGGAACGTCAGTTGCACCGCCTGACGCGCGGCCATGTTGGTGGCCGAGGCGCCTTCCGGCGGATTGAAGTAGTGATCCAGCGGCTCGGAGGCACCGAAGTACAGCAGCGAGATACCGATACCCGACGAGAACAGCATCCCCGCCCAGGCGCCGTAACTGAAATCCGGGGTGTCGTCCTTGCTGCCCAGTTTGAGTTTGCCGTAGGAGGAAAACGCCAGGCCCACCACAAACACCAGGTAAGCGGCGATCACCACCATGTAGTACCAGCCGAAGCTGCGCGACAACCAGGCCTGAGCGATACCCAACAATCTGCCGGCCTCTTGCGGGGCGATGATCAGAATGGCGGTCAACAACAGAATCAGCGCGGTAGAGGTGTAAAACACCCAACCGTTGACCGTCACCTTCTCGGGCGGGGTCTTTATAAGCGAGGCAGAACTCATGGCACAAATGCTCCAGGCAGTGCGAGAGAAGAACACAAGGCAACACGGAACCCGACCAATCGGTTAGTTGGCAGCCGACCGGCGGGTGATATAAAGACACCCCGAAAAAAGCCCGAACCTGCCGAAATGGCGCTGCGAATCGCTTTCGTGGCCAAAGCAGTGCGGACGTTCATCCGAAACCTGGCCCTGAGCGTCTTGCCCATTCAACACGTCCATCGAACAGCGAACCGCGCCATGCCCCACGCAGGTTTCAAGCATTTTCGGATGTCGGTTTTATCGCCACTTACGTGTAGGAAATATCTGTAGGCAGCGACGATTTGTCGCAGATCTTATTCTTTGTTGATTGAACGTTCAATCAAAACAAAATAGACTGGCCCTCAATCCGATAAGCGTTCATCGCCCGTCGGAAGGCCTAAGGAGATGTGCAAGATGCCCAAGGTCGGTATGCAACCCATCCGCCGCCAACAACTGATCGAAGCCACGTTGCAAGCGGTCGATCAGGTCGGAATGGGGGACGCCAGCATTGCGCTGATCGCCCGTTTGGCCGGTGTCTCGAATGGCATCATCAGTCATTACTTTCAGGACAAGAACGGCCTGATTGCCGCCACGATGCGGTATCTGATGAATGTCCTCAGCGAGAACGTCACCGCGCGCCGTCAGGCGCTGGCAGACAGCAGCCCACGGGCGCATCTGCAGGTGATCATCGAAGGCAACTTCGACGCCAGCCAGGTCAATGGCCCGGCAATGAAAACCTGGCTGGCCTTCTGGGCCACCAGCATGCACCAGCCGTCTTTGCACAGGTTGCAGCGGATCAACGATCACCGTCTGTATTCCAACCTGTGCTGCGAGTTCCGCCGCGTGTTGCCGCTCGAAGATGCGCGCAGCGCCGCCCGGGGTCTCGCAGCCCTCATCGACGGTTTGTGGTTGCGCGGTGCGCTGTCGGGAGACGCTTTCGACACGGCGCAGGCGCAACAGATCGCTTACGAATACATGGATTTCCAATTGGCCAAGCAGGTGAGCTAGAGCACAGAGAAAACGCTCAGCCCCTGAACCGCCACCGCAGCGTCATCGCGGTGGTCAACGCCAACCACTAATGCACTTGCGAGGACACTATGGCCCGTTTCGAACTGCAAAAACTCTACATCGATGGCGCGTACTCCGACGCTGGCAGCGATGCCACCTTCGAAGCCATCAACCCGGCGAACGGTGAAGTCCTCGCCAAAGTGCAACGTGCGACCAAGGAAGACGTCGAGCGTGCTGTGGTCAGCGCCGAAAAGGGCCAGAAAATCTGGGCCGCGATGACCGCCATGGAGCGTTCGCGCATCCTGCGTCGCGCCGTCGACATCCTGCGCGAGCGCAACGATGAACTGGCTGCTCTGGAAACTCTGGACACCGGTAAAGCCTTCTCCGAAACCAAGTACGTCGACATCGTCACCGGCGCTGACGTGCTGGAATACTACGCAGGCCTGGTACCCGCCATCGAAGGTGAGCAGATCCCGCTGCGTGACACCGCTTTCGTCTACACCCGTCGCGAGCCGCTGGGCGTGGTTGCCGGTATCGGCGCGTGGAACTACCCGATCCAGATCGCGCTGTGGAAATCCGCTCCAGCCCTGGCGGCCGGTAACGCGATGATCTTCAAGCCAAGCGAAGTCACCTCGCTGACCACCCTGAAACTGGCCGAGATCTACACCGAAGCCGGCGTACCGAATGGCGTGTTCAACGTGCTGACCGGCAGCGGCCGTGAAGTCGGCACCTGGCTGACCGAGCACCCGCGCATCGAGAAGATCTCGTTCACTGGCGGCACCGACACCGGCAAGAAAGTAATGGCCAGCGCTTCGGCTTCGTCGCTCAAAGACGTGACCATGGAACTGGGCGGCAAATCCCCGCTGATCATCTTCGACGACGCCGACCTCGATCGCGCTGCCGACACCGCGATGATGGCCAACTTCTACAGCTCCGGTCAGGTTTGCACCAACGGTACTCGCGTATTCGTGCCTAGCCACCTGAAAGCTGCTTTCGAAGCCAAGATCGTTGAGCGCGTTGCACGCATCCGCGTCGGCAACCCGGAAGACGAAAACACCAACTTCGGCCCACTGGTCAGCTTCCCGCACATGGAAAGCGTGCTGGGTTACATCGCCAAGGGTAAAGAAGAAGGTGCCCGTGTCCTGTGTGGCGGCGAGCGTCTGACCGACGGCGAATTCGCCAAAGGCGCATTCGTTGCTCCGACCGTGTTCACCGATTGCACCGACGACATGACCATCGTCCGTGAAGAAATCTTTGGCCCGGTCATGGCGATCCTCTCCTACGAAACCGAAGAAGAAGTGATCCGCCGCGCCAACGACACCGACTTCGGCCTGGCCGCCGGTATCGTCACCAAAGACCTGAACCGCGCTCACCGCGTGATTCATCAACTGGAAGCCGGCATCTGCTGGATCAACGCCTGGGGCGAGTCCGACGCAAAAATGCCGGTGGGCGGTTACAAGCAGTCGGGCGTGGGTCGTGAGAACGGCATCAGCTCGCTGAACAACTTCACTCGCATCAAATCGGTACAGGTCGAGCTGGGCGATTACGTCTCGGTGTTCTGATTGTGGCGAGGGGATTTATCCCCGATGGGCTGCGAAGCAGCCCCCTTCCAGACCCTGCAGTTCTCCAGATAGATCTCAATCGCTGATTTCAGGACTGCTGCGCAGCCCATCGGGGATAAATCCCCTCACCACAGGCTTTGCAGGGTCCCGGCGATCTTGACCTGACCAACTTCAAAGAGGGTGCATTCAATGTCCCAAGAATTCGATTACATCATCATCGGTGCCGGCTCGGCCGGTAACACCCTGGCGACCCGTCTGACTGAAGACGAAGGCGTCACCGTTCTGCTGCTCGAAGCAGGCGGCCCGGACTACCGTTTAGACTTCCGCACGCAAATGCCGGCCGCCCTGGCGTTCCCGCTGCAAGGCCGTCGCTACAACTGGGCCTACGAAACCGATCCAGAGCCACACATGGACGGTCGCCGGATGGAATGCGGTCGCGGCAAAGGCCTCGGCGGTTCCTCGCTGATCAACGGCATGTGCTACATCCGCGGCAACGCGATGGACTACGACGGTTGGGCGAAACTGCCAGGCCTGGAAAACTGGTCGTACCTCGACTGCCTGCCGTACTTCCGCAAAGCCGAAACCCGTGACATCGGCCCGAACGACTACCACGGTGGCGAAGGCCCGGTCAGCGTGACCACGCCGAAGGCGGGTAACAACCCGCTGTTCCACGCCATGGTTGAAGCTGGCGTACAAGCCGGCTACCCGCGCACCGAAGACTTGAACGGTTACCAGCAGGAAGGTTTCGGCCCGATGGACCGCACCGTAACGCCGAATGGCCGTCGTGCTTCCACCGCCCGTGGTTACCTCGACACCGCTAAAAAGCGTTCGACTCTGACCATCGTCACCCACGCCCTGACCGACAAGATCCTGTTCGAAGGCAAGCGTGCGGTCGGCGTGCGCTACCTGGTCGGCGATGCTGAAGAACGCGTTGAAGTCAAAGCGCGCAAAGAAGTGTTGCTGTGCTCCGGCGCCATCGCTTCGCCGCAGGTTCTGCAGCGTTCCGGCGTAGGCCCGGCGAAGCTGCTGGAAAGCCTCGACATTCCAGTCGTCCACGATCTGCCGGGCGTTGGTGAAAACCTGCAGGACCACCTTGAGCTGTACCTGCAATACGCTTGCACCCAACCGGTTTCGCTGTACCCGTCGCTGCTCTGGTACAACCAGCCAGCCATCGGTGCCGAATGGCTGTTCAACGGCACCGGCATCGGCGCCAGCAACCAGTTCGAGGCCGGCGGTTTCATCCGTTCGCGTCCGGAATTCGAATGGCCGAACATCCAGTACCACTTCCTGCCGGTCGCGATTAACTACAACGGCAGCAACGGTGTGAAAGAGCACGGCTTCCAGGCGCACATGGGTTCCATGCGTTCGCCAAGCCGTGGTCGCATCCAGGTCAAATCCAAGGATCCGCGTCAGCATCCGAGCATCCTGTTCAACTACATGGCCACCGAGCAGGACTGGCAGGAATTCCGCGACGGCATCCGCCTGACCCGTGAAATCATGCAACAGCCTGCACTGGACGCCTTCCGTGGCCGCGAAATCAGCCCGGGCATCGACGTGCAAACTGATGAACAGCTGGACAAGTTCATTCGTGAGCACGCCGAAACCGCGTTCCACCCGTCCTGCTCGTGCAAGATGGGCACCGACGAGATGGCTGTGGTCGATGGCGAAGGTCGTGTGCACGGCATGCAAGGCCTGCGTGTGGTCGATGCGTCGATCATGCCGATCATCACCACCGGCAACCTGAACGCGCCGACGATCATGATGGCCGAGAAAATCGCCGACAAGATCCGTGGCCGCCAGCCGCTGCCGCGTAGCACCGCTGCTTACTACGTTGCGGGCGATGCGCCAGTGAAGGGCAAACCGATGCGTGATATCACGCCTGTTGCTCAGTAAGACGTAATACCGAGGCGCGGCCTTCGCGAGCAGGCTCGCTCCCACATTGGAATGCATTTCAAATGTGGGAGCGAGCCTGCTCGCGAAGGGGCCCTCACATTCAGCACAAATCCCTCTGCTTCAAGTAAATCCTCCTACACCCCCTCTTCACTTGATCCTACCCCCACGCAGGCCTACTCTAGACCTCGCGCGACCGCTTCCCCCCTCCCCGCCGAATCGCAATGCCCCGCTACTCCATAACAAGGAGGTTCCCGAATGTTCGATTTCCACCCCCAGCTCAAGCAGCGCTTCGCTGCCTTGCGCACGGGCGCTGAATTCTTTTCCCTGCGGTATGTACGCGAGTCCGGCCAGTACCTGTCGGTGCGCAAGAACGTTGCCGAACCGCCGAGCCTGAGCCGCGACGAAGGGGCGATGCTCACGGTGCGGGTCAACGGTGTCGAGGCCTACGCGGCCACCAACGACCTCTCGCAACAAGGCCTGCAAGCCGCCCTTGAGCGCGCCGAACAGCAGGCCCGGGCGCTCAAGCCCCACGCCTTGCTCGACCTGCACGATCAGCCGGTTTCGAGCGACCGCGCCGATTACTTTTCACCCAATCTTGACCAACCCTTCCCGTCCCTGAGCGAATGCTTTGAGCTGCTCGGCGCCGAATCCGCCTCGGTGCCAAAGGATGAGCGCCTGGTGAATTGGGAAGTGAGCATCGGCATCACCCACGTCGAGCAGATCTACCTGAGCAGCGCCGGCGCCGAACTGCGCCAGGCCCAGCGCTTCGTCTACCCGAGCCTCGACGTCACCGCCTACGACGGCAACGACAGCCAGACCCGCAGCCTCGGCCGTGAGAACTTCGGCCAGCAGGGCGGCGCGGATGTGATCAGCCGCTGCGGCCTGATCGGCGCCGGCCCGCAAGTCGCCGATCAGGCCTTGCAACTGCTGCTCGCACCGAACACCCCGCAAGGCCCGCGCGACCTGCTGCTGATGCCCGACCAGATGATGCTGCAGATCCACGAGTCCATCGGGCACCCGCTGGAACTCGACCGCATCCTCGGCGATGAACGTAATTACGCAGGCACCAGTTTCGTCAAAGCCAGCGACTTCGGCAGCCTGCAATACGGCTCGAAACTGCTCAACGTGACGTTCGATCCGGGTATTCCCGAAGAACTCGCCAGCTACGGCCATGACGACGACGGCACCAAGGCCAGCAAACAATTCCTGATTCGCGAAGGCCTGTTACTCCGGCCATTGGGCGGTGCACTGTCGCAGTTCCGTGCAGGGCTCGACGGCGTCGCCAACAGCCGCGCCTGCGGCTGGAACCGCCCGCCGATCGACCGCATGGCCAACCTCAACATCGAGCCGGGCGACCAGCCACTTGAGCAGATGATCAAGGGCATCGAGCACGGCATTTTGATGAGCACCAACCGTTCGTGGTCGATTGACGATGCGCGCAACAAATTCCAGTTCGGCTGTGAATGGGGTCAGTTGATCGAAAACGGCGAACTCAAAGGCGTGGTGAAAAACCCCAACTACCGGGCGATTTCCGCGCACTTCTGGAAGAGCCTGCGCGCTGTCGGCGATGCCAACACCGTCAAGGTGCTGGGCACGCCAAACTGCGGCAAAGGCGAACCGAACCAGGTAATCCGCGTCGGCCACGCTTCACCGGCCTGCGTATTCAGCAACGTTGATGTATTTGGGGGAGACGCCTGATGAGTATTTCGAAGAGTCAGTCCGACGCCTTCAAGGTCATGGTCAATTGGCTGCGCGACAGCGTGCGCGAGCCCGAGCAGTTCACCCTCAGCTACGCCGCCGAATCCTCGGCATTCGTGCGTTTCAACCACGCCAAGGTGCGGCAGGCCGGGCAAGTGCAGCAAGCCGAGGTTGGCCTGAAACTGATCAACGACGGCCGCCACGCCGACCTGCACATCACCCTGTCCGGTGATCAGGAAGCCGACCTGCAACGCCTTGCCGAAGGCCTGCAACAACTGCGCGAAACCCTGCCGCTGCTGCCGCAGGATCCGTATCTGTTGCTCAACCACAACAGCTGGCAGAGCAAGAACATCCAGGAACATCCGCTGCCTGACACCGAGCAGGTCGTGGCAGAAATCTGCGCTGCTGCTGAAGGTCTGGATCTGGTCGGCTTCTATGCGGCCGGCCCGATCAGCCGTGGCTTCGCCAGCTCTGCGGGTGCATTTGGCTGGCATCAGGCCAACAGCTTCAATTTCGACTTCAGCCTGTTCCATGAAAATGGCGAAGCGGTGAAGGCGAGCTACGCCGGGCACGAATGGAGCCGCGAAGGCTTCGCCAAGCGTTTCCAGCAGGCCCGCGAGCAGCTTGAGTTTCTCGGTCGCCCGCTGCGCACACTGGCACCGGGGCAGTACCGCGCTTACCTGGCACCCGCCGCACTGGAAGAAATCATGGGCATGTTGTGCTGGGGTGGTTTCTCGGCACAGTCGATTGCCAGCAAAAGCAGCCCGCTGCAAAAGCTGTATGCCGGCGATCAGACATTCAGCCCACTGGTGTCGCTGGATGAGAAAGTCAGCGGTTCACTGAGCCCGGCGTTTTCCGGGGAGGGTTATCCGCGCAGCGATCTGCGGCTGATCATCGAAGGCAAGGCCGGCGAGCAATTGGTCGGGTCGCGCAGTGCCGCCGAATACGGCTTGACCGCCAACGGCGCCGGCGGCGGTGAAGCACCGAGTGCGTTGAATATGGCGGCCGGTGATCTGTCGCAAGCGGAGATACTCAAGCAGTTGGGCACCGGGCTGTACATCAGCAATTTGTGGTACCTGAACTTCTCGGATCAACCGGCGGCGCGCCTCACCGGCATGACTCGCTTCGCAACCTTCTGGGTCGAGAACGGCGAGATTCAGGCGCCGGTCAGCACCATGCGTTTTGATGACAGCGCTTACAACCTGCTCGGTTCGCAGCTGGAGGCGCTGACCGCCGAGCGCGAGATGTTGTTGTCGGCGAGCACGTATAGCCAGCGCAATACTTCGTCGGCGCTATTGCCGGGCGCGCTGGTGAGCCGATTGACGCTAACGCTGTAAACATAAATCCCCGGCACACCGGGGATCAAATGTTGGAATGAGCTTTGTGGCGAGGGGATTTATCCCCGATGGACTGCGCAGCAGGCCCCCGCATTTGATTTTAAAAGCGGGGGCCGCTACGCGCCCCATCGGGGATAAATCCCCTCACCACAGGGTTTCATTTCAGAACAAGAATTCGGATTAACCCACAAGAGGTTCCATGCCCAACCGCCCGCCTCTCGACGCCATCACCGCACGCTGGTTGCCGTGGGTCGTCGCCATCGCGTTCTTCATGCAGTCCCTCGACGGGACCATCCTCAACACCGCCCTGCCGGCCATGGCCCGGGATCTGGCCGAAGACCCGTTACGCATGCAAGGCGTGGTCATCGCCTACATGCTCACCGTGGCGTTGTTGATCCCCGCTTCCGGCTGGATCGCCGACCGCTTCGGCACCAAGAAAATCTTCTTCGGCGCGATCCTGCTGTTCAGCCTCGGCTCGCTGCTCTGCGCGCTGTCGAGCAGCTTGAGCATGCTGGTCGGGGCCCGGGTGATTCAGGGCCTGGGCGGTGCGCTGATGCTGCCGGTCGGGCGACTGGTGGTGCTGCGTGCCTATCCGCGATCCGAACTGGTGCGGATCATGGGCTTCATCACCATTCCCGGCCTGCTCGGCCCACTGATCGGCCCGACCATGGGCGGCTGGATGGTGGAGTACCTGACGTGGCACTGGATCTTCCTGATCAACCTGCCGGTGGGCGTGATCGGTTGTTACGCGGTATGGAAATTCATTCCCGATCTGCGCGGCACTGAGCGCACGCGCTTCGACAGTCTCGGCTTCCTGCTGTTTGGCGCGGCGATGATCCTCATCACCATCGCCATGGAAGGCCTCGGCGAACTGCACCTGCCGCACCTGCGGGTGATGTTGCTGCTGTTCGGCGGCATGGCGTGTCTCGCGGCGTACTGGCTGCGCGCCGGGCATATCGAAAATCCATTGTTCGCGCCATCGCTGTTCAAGACTCGTACATTTGCCGTCGGCATTCTCGGCAACCTGTTCGCCCGTCTGGGCAGCGGCGCCCTGCCGTTTCTGGTGCCGTTGCTGCTGCAAGTGGCGCTGGGTTATTCACCGTCGCAAGCCGGGATGAGCATGCTGCCGCTGGCCGCTGCGGCGATGGTCGCCAAGTGGGTGGCGCGGCCGCTGATTGAGCGCCTCGGTTATCGCATCGTTCTCACCGGCAACACGCTGGCGCTGGGGATCATGCTGGCGAGCATGGGCCTGGTCAGCGAGCAGACGCCGTACTGGTTGCTCTTGTGCCTGCTGGCGGTGCTCGGCGCGATCAACTCGCTGCAATTCACCGCGATGAACACCGTGACCCTGATCGACCTCGATGACGCCAGCGCCAGTAGCGGCAACAGTCTGCTGTCGGTGGTCGCGCAGTTGTCGTTGAGTCTCGGTGTGGCGTGCGCCGGTGCATTGCTCGGCGGTTTTACGGCGGAGATCGGCAACGATGGCGTGGAAACCGTGCTGGGTGCCTTCCAGTTGACCTTTGTGACGGTCGGAATCATGGCGATGCTCGCCGCGACGATCTTCTCGCAACTGTCGAAAGAAGATGGCCGGCGCGCCAAACGTCCGGAAGAACACATCGAACATTAATCACTGTTCGTCCAGAACTTTCGAGGAAAGTGGCACGGGGCTGCTACACTGCGCGACATTTTGTTTTGCAGGCCAGTCCCGTGACCACCATCGCCACCGCTTTTAATACTCTGCCGCTGTCCGCCGCCATGCTGGCTAACCTCGAATCCCTCGGTTATGCCCAAATGACGCCGATCCAGGCGCAGAGCTTGCCGGTGATCCTCAAGGGGATGGACCTGATCGCCCAGGCCAAAACCGGCAGCGGCAAAACCGCTGCGTTCGGCATCGGCCTGCTCAACCCGATCAACCCGCGCTACTTCGGTTGCCAGGCGCTGGTGATCTGCCCGACCCGTGAGCTGGCCGACCAGGTCGCCAAGGAAGTCCGTCGTCTGGCCCGTGCCGAAGACAACATCAAAGTCCTGACCCTGTGCGGCGGCGTGTCGTTCGGCCCGCAGATCGCTTCGCTGGAACACGGCGCACACATCATCGTCGGCACCCCGGGACGCATTCAGCAGCATCTGCGCAAGGGTTCGCTGGTACTTGATGGCCTGAACACGCTGATCCTCGACGAAGCCGACCGCATGCTCGACATGGGTTTCTACGACGCCATCGAAGACATCATCGTCAAAACCCCAGAGCGTCGTCAGACCCTGCTGTTCTCCGCCACTTACCCGGTGGGCATCAAGCAACTGGCCTCGAAATTCATGCGTGACCCGCAAACGGTCAAGGCCGAAGCGTTCCACGATGACACGCAGATCGAGCAGCGTTTCTACGAGATTTCCCCGGAAGACCGTATGAGTGCAGTGACCAAAGTCCTGCACCACTTCCGTCCGGCCTCCTGCGTGGCGTTCTGTTTCACCAAGCAGCAGGTGCAGGAAACCGTCGACCACCTGACCGCCAAGGGCATTTCCGCCGTCGGCTTGCACGGCGATCTGGAACAGCGTGACCGCGATCAGGTGCTGGCAATGTTCGCCAACCGCAGTACTTCGGTACTGGTCGCCACCGACGTTGCCGCCCGTGGTCTGGACATCGATGCACTGGACATGGTGATCAACGTCGAACTGGCCCGCGACTCGGAAATCCACATTCACCGCGTTGGCCGTACCGGTCGTGCCGGCGAGAAAGGCATTGCGATCAGCCTCGTTGCACCGGGCGAAGCGCACCGCGCGCAGGCCATCGAGCAACTGCAGAAATCCCCGCTGAACTGGGATCAGGTCGACAACCTCAAGTCCCAGGGCCTCGCCCCGCTGCAGCCGCCGATGACCACCCTGTGCATCGGCGCTGGCCGTAAAGACAAAGTGCGTCCGGGCGACATCCTCGGTGCTCTGACTGGCGACGCCGGCATTCCCGGCGCTCAGGTCGGCAAGATCGCAATCTTCGATTTCCAGGCCTACGTGGCCGTTGAACGCACCGTGGCCATGCAAGCCTTGCAGCGTTTGAACGACGGCAAGATCAAGGGCCGTTCGTTGCGTGTGCGTATCTTGTAAACAATCTTCCATCCAAAGGAGATCCCCTGTGGGAGCGAGCCTGCTCGCGAATGCAATCTGTCAGTCGACATCAGTGTTGAATGACACACCGCTTTCGCGAGCAGGCTCGCTCCCACAGTTTGTTTTGTAGCGATCCACCAAGAGGACACCGTTTTGCGCTCTACCGAAGTCGTGATCATTGGCGCTGGCGCCGCTGGATTGATGTGTGCACTGACCGCCGCCGGGCGTGGCCGTCAGGTACTGCTGCTCGACCATGCGAACAAGGCCGGCAAGAAAATCCTGATGTCGGGCGGTGGTCGCTGCAATTTCACCAACATGTACACCGAACCAAGCAATTTCCTTTCGCAAAACCCGCACTTCTGCAAATCCGCACTGGCACGCTACACCCAGTGGGATTTCATCGGCATGGTCGGCAAGCACGCCGTGCCGTATCACGAGAAAAAACTCGGCCAGTTGTTTTGCGATAACAAGTCCAGCGACATCCTCGGCATGCTGCTGGACGAGTGCGATCAGGTCGGCGTCGAGTTGCACCTCGATACCTCGATCCAGACCATCGAAAAAATCGAGAGCGGTTACCTGCTCGACACCACCCTCGGCCAGATCCAGTGCCAGTCGCTGGTGATCGCCACCGGCGGTCTGTCGATCCCCACGCTAGGCGCCACCGGTTTCGGTTATCAGGTGGCCAAACAGTTCGGCCACGAACTGCTGCCGACCCGCGCCGGCCTGGTGCCGTTCACCATCACCGATCAGCTCAAGGACTTGTGCACGGAGCTGTCCGGCACTTCCGTGGATTGTCTGGTGAGCTGCAACGACCAGAGTTTTCGCGAGAACATCCTGTTCACCCATCGCGGGCTCAGTGGGCCGGCGATCTTGCAGATCTCGTCGTTCTGGGAATCCGGCGACACGGTGGAGATCAATCTGCTGCCGGATCACGACGCGGCTACATGGCTGCAACAGCAAGTGGCCGAACGCCCGAACAGCGAACTGAAAACCCTGCTCGGTGAAATCTTCACCAAGAAGATGGCCAATCTGCTGGCGGACAACTGGTTCGTCTCCAAACCGATGAAGCAATACACCCATGCCGAGCTGGCGGAAATCGCCGACAAGCTGGGGAGCTGGAAAGTCGTTCCGGCCGGCACCGAAGGTTATCGCACCGCCGAAGTTACGCTGGGTGGGGTCGATACTCGCGAAGTCTCCTCCAAGACCATGGAATCGCTGAAAAGCCCTGGCCTGTACTTCATCGGCGAAGTGCTCGACGTCACCGGCCATCTGGGCGGCTTCAACTTCCAGTGGGCCTGGGCCTCGGGTTACGCGGCTGCGCAGTACGTCTGATCCAAACCCAATGCAAAACCCTGTGGGAGCGAGCTTTTGTGGTGAGGGGATTTATCCCCGATTGGGGTGTGCTGCACCCCCAAAAAGCCTGAATGCGGTCCGTCTGACAAACTGAGGTGACAGATTTGGGGGCGCTGCGCACCCCATCGGGGATAAATCCCCTCGCCACAGTTTCAATACAGGCCTTCAATGCCCATCAATCAAGGAACACTTTTTGCTGTCAGATGTGATCGGCGCCATTGCGTCGGCGTCATTACTGGCTCAATTTAGCGGCATCGCCTCGGAAGGCCTTCGCACTTCATGTCCTCTACCTCGTTTCGTCAGTCTTTGCGGCGCCTGTGGGCGCTGGATAAATTCAGCTATAGCGTGCGGGTGTTCATCGCCCTGACCGGCAGCATGGCGCTGTGTTGGTATCAGGATGAAATGGGGCTGCTGATCCCGTTGTTCCTGGGGATTATCGCCAGCGCCCTGGCCGAGACCGACGACAGTTGGCAGGGCCGCCTCAACGCACTCGCCGTGACGCTGGTGTGTTTCAGCATCGCCGCGCTGTCGGTGGAATTACTCTTCCCCTACCCCATCGTGTTTGCCGTCGCTCTGGCACTGGCCAGTTTCGGCCTGACCATGCTCGGTGCGCTCGGTGAGCGTTATGGTGCGATCGCGTCGGCGACCTTGATTCTCTCCGTGTACACGATGATCGGCGTCGATCAGCGCGGTGGCGCGGTGATCGATTTCTGGCATGAACCGATGCTGCTGGTGGCGGGCGCCGCTTGGTACGGCTTGCTCTCGGTGCTGTGGCAGGCGATGTTTTCCAATCAGCCGGTGCAGCAGAGTCTGGCGCGGTTATTCCGTGAACTCGGGTTCTACCTGAAGCTGAAATCCTCGCTGTTCGAGCCGGTCCGGCAGATGGACGTCGAAGCCCGGCGCCTGGAACTGGCCCAGCAAAATGGCCGCGTGGTCGCTGCACTGAACAGCGCCAAGGAAATCATCCTGCACCGGGTCGGAAACGGTCGCCCCGGCTCGAAAGTCAGCCGTTACCTGAAGCTTTATTTCCTCGCCCAGGACATTCACGAACGCGCCAGCTCTTCGCACTATCCGTACAACGCACTGGCCGATGCGTTTTTCCACAGCGACGTGCTGTTCCGCTGCCAGCGCCTGCTGCGCCAGCAAGGCAAGGCCTGCCGGGCGCTGGCCGAATCGATCCAGATGCGCCAGCCGTTCGTCTACGACGCCAGTTTCGCCGAAGCCCTGAGCGACCTCGACGCCTCCCTCGAACACCTGCGCATCCAGAGCAATCCGGCCTGGCGCGGCCTGCTGCGGTCACTGCGCGCACTGGCGGCCAACCTCGGCACCCTCGACCGTTTGCTAAGCGATGCGAGCAACCCCGACGCCTTGGCCGACGCCACCGACAGCAGCCTGCTCGACCGCTCGCCACGCAATCTGAAAGACGTGTGGATTCGCCTGCGCACACAACTGACGCCGACTTCGCTGCTGTTCCGCCACGCCCTGCGTTTGCCGCTGGCATTGAGCATCGGCTACGGCATGGTGCATTTGATTCACCCGTCGCAAGGCTACTGGATCATCCTCACCACGCTGTTCGTCTGCCAGCCGAACTACGGCGCGACGCGACGCAAACTCGGTCAGCGGATTCTCGGTACGGCCATCGGCCTGACCGTGGCGTGGGCCTTGTTCGATCTGTTCCCGAGCCCGCTGGTGCAGTCGTGCTTCGCCATCGCCGCCGGGGTGGTGTTCTTTACCAATCGCACTACCCGCTACACCCTGGCGACGGCAGCGATCACCATCATGGTGTTGTTCTGCTTCAATCAGGTCGGCGACGGTTACGGGCTGTTCCTGCCACGGCTGTTCGATACCCTGCTCGGCAGCCTGATCGCCGGCCTGACGGTGTTCCTGTTCCTGCCGGACTGGCAGGGTCGACGCCTGAACAAAGTGCTGGCCAACACCCTGACCTGCAACAGCATCTACTTGCGCCAGATCATGCAGCAATACGCCGCCGGCAAGAGCGACGACCTCGCTTATCGCCTGGCCCGGCGCAACGCGCACAACGCCGATGCGGCGCTGTCGACGACGCTGGCGAACATGCTGATGGAGCCGGGGCATTTCCGGAAGGAAGCGGATGTCGGCTTCCGCTTTCTGGTGCTGTCGCACACCTTGCTCAGTTATCTGTCAGGGCTGGGCGCGCATCGCGAGACTCAGTTGCCGGCCGATGTGCGCGAACATTTGATTGACGGTGCCGGCGTGAAACTGGCGGCGAGCATCGATGAAATCGCCCAAGGGCTGGCGAGCAAGCAGCCGGTGGCGATTCAGAGTGATGAAGAAGAAGCGCTGGCCAATGAGCTGGAGCAGATGCCGGATGAGATTGATGAGGGGCAGCGGTTGGTACAGACGCAACTGGCGCTGATCTGCCGGCAGCTTGGGCCGTTGCGCACGCTGGCGGCGCACCTAATCAAGGACACTGCCGAGGTTTGAGGTGGCCGGACTGGCCTCACATCCCATGCTGCCTCAGCAATTTGTCATAACTGCCATCCGCCTTCATCGCCTCAATCGCCTTATCAAACCCCGCGACAATCTGCTCATGCTGCGGATTCTTCAGGCTCACCAAGATATGCAGGCTGTTCTCGCTCAACGGCTTGGGCAAAAACTCCACGGCACTGCGCACTTTCGGTGATTCCCGTGCCAGGTAATGCCGCGCGACATATTCATCTTCCAGCGTCAGCTTGACCCGATCCGCCGCGAGCATACGCACCGCCATCGCAAAGTTATGCACAGGGACTTTCTGCAACGCGGTATCGGCATCGAACGGCGGCGAGTAGGCGTAACCGCGTACCACGGCAATCGGATAAGTGTGCAGTTGCTGCAAGTTATTGTATTCGAGCGGCGTGTCTTTGCGCTTGAGGAAGCGGATGCGATTAACCAGATACTCACCGGAAAATTGCCCGAATTTCGTGCGCTCATCGTTGTACCAGGCGTTGACCAGCACATCGTAGCGTCCCTCACCGACACCCAGCAGCGCCCGCGCCCATGGCACTTGCTCATAATCGCTGGCATAACCGGCCCGAGCCAGCGCGGTGCTGACAATGTCGGTGGCCAGACCGCCGTTGACCAGCGTGTCGTCAGTAAAGGGCGGCCAGATATCAAACACCAGCCGCAGCTTTTCGGCTGCAGCGGCTTGGGCCAGCAAGAGCAATCCGATCAAAGCAAAAGCTCGATGCAGTCGCGGCATGCTTGAAAATCCTTAGCGGGCGGCACGCCCGGCGTGTTTCCAGTCAAAACCCCAAGGCCCCGTACCGGCAAAACCCAGGCCCTAACATTAGCTCATTGCAGCCAGTGCACAGGGCTCCCCAGCAGATTACACAAAGAAGTCACCGGTGCGAGAAAGGAATGATGGCATTTTGACCTTTGTCACAGACTCTTACGCCATACAGACATCTTTCGCGCCTGCGCTTAGTATCGGGCGACACGTTCAAGGAATCGGAAAATGACAATCGAATGGGTCTGCAAACATCACAGCGACTTGGGCAAAGAACAGCTCTACGCCCTTTTGAAGCTGCGCTCGGAAGTATTCGTGGTCGAACAGAAATGCGCCTATCCGGACCTCGACGGCCAGGACCTGGACGGCGACACCTACCACCTGATGGGTTGGGAGGATGACCAGTTGATGGCGTATCTGCGCCTGCTGGACCCGGAGTCCCAGGGCGGCGACGTGGTCATCGGCCGCGTGATCACCGCGCCACAAGGACGGGGCAAAGGGCTGGGGCACGAGATGATGGAGCAGGCGCTGAAACAGGCCGAGAAACACTGGCCGCAGGTGCCAATCTATCTGTCGGCGCAGGCGCATTTGCAGGGGTATTACGGCAAGTACGGGTTTGTGGCGGCGGGTGAGGAATATCTGGAGGATGACATTCCACATATCGGGATGCGGCGCGCTTAAGGGCCTTTTCGCGAGCAGGCTCGCTCCCACATTTGGAATGCATTTTCCTGTGGGAGCGAGCCTGCTCGCGATGGCGTCAGCTCAGTCAACGCAGGATTCAGGGATATTCCAGCACCGCTTTGATCTGCCGCAAATTCCTCTCGATCCACCCCCGATCAATCGCTCCCCACTCGCGAATCCGATAACGCCCGGCATGGTTGCGAGCGCCCTCTTCCTGTTCGAACTCGCAGACGATATCCAGATCCGCCAGCGCGGCAATCGTGTCCTGCGCCGTGCGCCGGGGCATGCCGGTGACTTCGGTCAGCGTCGGCACACTCGGAGCCAGACTGCTGTCGATCAGGTAAGCCACATACAAGCGGCGATAGAAACTGCTTTTGGTCTTGCTTACGTCCATCCACACCTTCCTGGTTGCGACTGTTGTTATTGCATGTCCCGCCACGTCAGATACATCCGCAGATCAAACTCGACCTGGTGATACCCCGGCAGCATGTGCTCACACAATTTATAAAACGCCTTGTTGTGATCCGACTCTTTGAAGTGCGCCAGCTCATGCACCACGATCATTTTCAGAAAGTCCGGTGCGGCGTCCTTGAACAGCGAGGCGATACGAATCTCTTTCTTGGCCTTGAGCTTGCCGCCCTGCACGCGTGAAACCGTGGTGTGCAGACCAAGGGCGCGGTGGGTCAGGTCGAGGCGGTTGTCGAACAGCACTTTGTCGATGGCCGGAGCATTACGCAGGTATTCCTGTTTCAGATCCAGCGCGTAGCTGTACAACGCCTTGTCGCTCTGCACGTCATGCCGCCCCGAATAACGTTGATCCAGGTATTCACCCAGACGCCCGTCGGCGATCAGTTGACGCACCTGATCCTGCAATGGCGCGGGATAGGCCTGGAGGTACTTCAACACAGTCATGGACGGGCGACACGGTTCGAAAAAGGTGCGCCAGTGTAGCGAATTCAGCCTGGAAGCGCGCTCCAGTCGAACGGTTCGGCGAAGGTGGCGGCGTCCTCGGCGATCAATGGCCGCGCCACCAGGAAGCCCTGCACGTACTCACAGCCGTGGGCTTGCAGCCATTGGTATTGCTCGATGGTCTCGACACCCTCGGCAATCACCAGCAAACCGTACTGCTTGCACAGACTGATGACTGTGCTCACCAGTGAAGCGTCCCGCGACGAATCAGGCAATCGGGCGATGAGGTGCCGGTCGAGCTTGAGCGTGTCCAGTTCCAGATCGCGCAGATGCGCCAGTGAACAAGGCCCGGAGCCGAAGTCATCCAGCGCCACACGCACCCCGAGATTGCGCAGCAAGCGCAACTGTTTGCGGGTTTCGTCCGGATTTTGCATCAAGGCTTCTTCGGTGACCTCGACCTCCAGTTGCCGTGGCTGCAAAGAATGCCGCTCCATGACCTGACGCAACTCGGTGACCAGATTCGGCAGGCTGAACTGGGTGTTGCTCAAACTCACGCCGAGCACCAGATCTTCGGCAAACAAGGTTTCCCAGGCTTTGCGCTGGCCGGCGCCGCGATGATAAATCCAGCTGCCGAGACGACTGATCAGCCGCGCCTCTTCCAGCAACGGCAAAAACAGACCCGGCGGCACATCACCCACGCTCGGGTGCTGCCAGCGCAACAACGCCTCAAACCCACGGATCTGGCCGCTATTAATGGCTACCTGCGGTTGATAGACCAGGTTGAAGTCGCGGTTTTCGATGGCGGCGCGCACGCTCTCTTCCAGCATCAGACGCGAACGCGCCCGGCCGTTCATTTCATGATCGTAAAAGCGATATTGCTGACGCCCGGCACGCTTGGCTTCGTACATGGCAATGTCAGAGGCGCGCAGCAGACCGTCGAGGTTCGATCCGCAATCAGGGTATGTCGCGATACCGATACTGGCGCCCAGCGCGATATCCAGCCCTTCGATTTGCTGACAGATCGACACTCGCTCGATGAGTTTCTCGGCAATCTTCGCCGCCTGCTCGGGAAACTCCAGATCCAGCAACGCGGTAAATTCATCACCGCCCATGCGCGCGAGAATATCGAACGGCCGCAGACACGCCTTCAACTGCTCGGACACCCAGCGCAACACACGGTCGCCAGCATCATGGCCGAGGGAATCATTGACCCGTTTGAAGCCGTCCAGATCCAAATACAGCAGCACCCAACTGCTGTCGCTGCGCTCACCGCGCAACAGCAGGTTCTCAACGGTCTGGTAGAAACCGCGACGGTTAAGTAAACCGGTCAGCGGATCGGTGACGGCCTGAAATTCCAGTTGCTGATGCAGATGGCGCACCACCGACATGTCCAGCACCGTCACCACCATCGCCTGTTGTTCGGAAGGTAACGGCGCACAGGACAGCGCCACCGGCACCTGCTGACCCGGCGCGGTGCGCAGCAGCGCATCGTGCAGCCGCAGGGTTTCGCCGCGCTGATAGCTTGTACGGAATTCGGAATCGGCCCACACGGGAATGTGCGGTTTCTGCAGGTAATCGAGAAACTCCTTACCGTCCAACTCCTTCACCGGCGCATTGAGCAACCGTGAGATCGCCGGATTAGCAAAACGAATCAAGCCGTCCTCGCCCAAAACCAGAATGCCCTCGGCGGCGTTATCCAGCACCGAAGCATTGAAGGCCCGGGCGGATTCCAGATCCCGGCTCAGGCGCTGCAAGGCCCGGCGATTGCGCTGATGCTCAAGCAACGCCTGCACTTTGGGCTTGAGAATCTGCGGATCGAACGGTTTGAACAGGTAATCCACCGCGCCACTGGCGTAGCCCTTGATCACGGCGTCCTGGGACTGTTCGTTAGCGGTGAGGAAGATGATCGGCGTAAGCCGCGTACGCTGACTGCCGCGCATCAGTCGCGCGACTTCAAAGCCGTCCATGCCCGGCATCTGCACGTCCAGCAGCACCAGATCGACGTCGTGTTCGAGGAGGATATTCAGCGCCTCGAAACCGGAGGCGGCGGTCAGCACGTGCCAATCCTGACGCTGCAGCAACGCGCGCATGCTGATCAGGTTTTCAGGGTAATCATCAACGATCAAAAGGACAGAGTTGCCTTCACCTGGCTGGGGTTGCGCGCATTCCATGCTGCTTCTCTTATCGGGACCACAGGCGGTTTTCCGGTTAAAACCGTACACATACTGAGCCATCACTCTAGTCGCGGATCGACAAAAGCAGTAGCTGTCATCAGGCCATCATTTAACCAATGGCAGGTTTAGCCGACTAACGGTCACTCCTGTAGCCCGCTAAAACCGGGATAGATGGCATTTCGACAGGATGTTGACGTCAATCGTCCGCCGGACGGCGGTTAACAAAAAATCCCTCTACGCTTATAAAGGCCGCCCCAAAACGCGCGGGCTAGAGCTTCTGGCACGCGCGTGCAGCGAAAATTGAGTGGAAGAACCGACATGATCGATCTCGCAACCTGGAACCTCAGCGTTCCCGTTGGCAGCCCGCCATACACCGTCGAAACCTCCAAACTGGTGAAAGGCTTCAAGGATCAGTACTTCCATTCCGACACCGGCACCCTGTTCTTCTGGTCACCGGTGACCGGGTCAAAAACCGAAAACGCCATCTACCCCCGCACCGAACTGCGCGAAACCTATAGCAACGGCACCCTGCGCAATTGGTACTACCCCGACGCCGACAACCTGCTGCGCGCGACCCTCACGGTCAACAAAGTGCCGAGCTCCGGCAAAATCGTCATCGGCCAGATCCACGCCTATGAAAGCCAGAAGCCGATGCTCAAACTCGAATACCAGTACAAGACCAAAACCGAAACCGGCAACCTGGTGATCAAAGTTCGCATGCATCCCGATGACGACGAAAGCCGCGTCATCACCCTCGCCACCGGGGTCAAACTCGATCGCGAATTCAACTACCTCATCCACTTAAGCCCGGGCGGCGCACTGGGCGTAAGTGCGGCGGGTTATCAGTGGGATTCGCAGATCAGCGCGACGTGGCGCAACAAGCCGCTGTATTTCAAGGCAGGGGTTTATGTGCAGGACAATACGGGGTACACGAGTGAGGGTGGGCAGGTGACGTTTAGCAAACTCGATATCGATCACGACAAATAATCCCCGCATTTAAACGGCGTTGTTTAGATCGGTCGGCGGTTACTTCCGGATGCCTACAACAGCTTGCGTCGTTGCCTACGGGTACGCCAGAATCCGCCGGCTTGTGCGCCTGGAGGGCCATCGGTAACTTGATCCGCGTCACTGATTTCCAGTGATCGGGTTTAGTAGCCCGAGGTGTTTTTCAGTTATGCGCAAAGCGCATCGGTCGGCTATTGCTGTTTGACTTGATGGTGGCTGTGTGCAGGGCGCTTCGGCGCGCCGGTTAATGCTGAATAACTCCCCGGTCTACTAACCTGCGCACAGCTGCCACCCTTCTTTTAGTAGAGAAGGCGAAGCGGCTCCATCAGGAGTTTTCAGCAAATGATCAAATCAACGCCTCATCCGCCGGTCACAGATCCGGCATCCCCTTACGAATCCCCCAACTCAAAAAGATTCCACGACGCCGCCGAGCGCGCCCTAGACCACTACCTCAACCCCGCCGCAGCCATCATGGCCAGCACCCACGAACCCGAGGCCATGTACCTCGCCAACCCGAAGTACAACACCGAATCCCTGCTGGCCAACGCTAGCGAAACCCTGAGTTCAGCCAGCGAAATGCTCAACAACTTCGCCGCGATGCTCGACACCTCGCACCGCAAGACAGCGCTGGGCATCGCGCAGGTGGTCATGCTCGGTGAACTGGCGGTGAATCAGGCGCTGGATCATGTTGAGTTGAAGGAGTAGTCACCCAAAAAGAACCCGCATTTATGCGGGTTCTCTGATGACAGGCTTACTTGCTGTCTTTCGGAAGTTTAACAGGTGCCGGACCTCTGGATTTGATCAGGTTTTCGGGTTGCGGTTTCGGATCAACTGGAAGAGTGCCGGGTGCCGCGCCTTTTGGTGTTACATCCTTAGTAGCCATCGATGTGTACTCCATCACAAGGTGAAGTTTCATTTTGTGAGCATCACCAATGGCCGTCCACTGTCAGATCTGACAGTCCGTAATACTCATTTGAAATAAACCCAACATCGATTAGTCCCAAAAGCTCAGAATCTCGATGCATTGGATGCTTCAATAGCCATCCACAAGAAACCCGCCTCTCGGCGGGTTTCTTGAATAAGCGGGTTAGCGCTCAGGCTTAGTTAATCCTGAATTTCACCTCAGCATTCACACTTTCGCAATAACAGTGACTGAATCATGACGAAATAAATTTATCCCTTTCACGCTTCCTGCTTAGTTACTTTTTCCAGACTTTTTGACCAGCCCACACAATATGCTTATTTCTTTTTAACGGGCCACTCATCGCAAAAACATCTCTACACCTGTCAACTCTGACAGGTGACGAATTACATGCCGCCTCATAACCTCAGGATCGAAACATCAGAAAAACGGATGGAAAAATAACCCATTCACTGCTCATCAAAAAATAAAGGAGAAATACCATGGGCCAGATCAACCCGAATGGTACTTATAGAGGTCGCGTATACGATGCCGGCGAGAGCCATGAAGCCACACTTAAAATAACTTCTTCAGATCCACAGACGGGCAACATAAGCCAAGGCAGCATGGAGTATTACGGGCTTAGCTTCAAAGTTAATGGAAGTTTCACGTATGAAAATTTAACGGATGAATCCGCCGTATCCTTTAATCTTCGAGCAGAAGCAGGGAGCCCTGAACACAACGTGTTCAGCATCAGTTTGAGATCGCCTGACAGAAACTATTCGAAGTTAGACGGAACCGTTCGGGTTGATCGCGGCGGCCCGAATGTAGGTAAAACTTACAACATCACCTTTACAAAAAGCTGAGATCTTCTATCAAACGCAAAAAACCCGTCTAACGACGGGTTTTTATTACCGCTGAAACAGTGATCAATCAGTTAACCTTAGCGTTCAACTCACCCTTCAAATAACGCTGGTACATCGCTTCCAACGAGATCGGTTTGATCTTCGAAGCATTACCGGCAGTGCCGAACGCTTCATAACGAGCGATACAAACATCGCGCATCGCAGTCACGGTGGCGCCGAAGAATTTACGTGGGTCGAATTCGCTCGGGTTGGTGGCCATCAGGCGACGCATGGCGCCGGTGGATGCCAGACGCAGGTCGGTATCGATGTTGACCTTGCGCACGCCGTACTTGATGCCTTCGACGATTTCTTCAACCGGCACGCCGTAGGTTTCTTTGATGTCGCCGCCGTACTGGTTGATGATCGCCAGCCACTCTTGTGGAACCGAAGAGGAACCGTGCATCACCAGGTGGGTGTTCGGGATGCGTTTGTGGATTTCCTTGATGCGGTCGATGGCCAGCACGTCGCCGGTAGGTGGCTTGGTGAACTTGTAGGCGCCGTGGCTGGTGCCGATGGCAATGGCCAGGGCATCAACCTGGGTCTTCTTGACGAAGTCAGCGGCTTCTTCCGGGTCGGTCAGCATTTGGCTGTGATCCAGAACGCCTTCAGCGCCGATGCCGTCTTCTTCACCGGCCATGCCGGTTTCCAGCGAACCCAGGCAACCCAGTTCGCCCTCTACCGATACGCCGCAAGCGTGAGCCATGGCCACGGTTTGCTGAGTAACGCGCACGTTGTACTCGTAATCGGTCGGGGTCTTGCCGTCTTCGCCGAGGGAACCGTCCATCATCACCGAGCTGAAGCCCAGTTGGATCGAGCGCTGGCAGACGTCAGGGCTGGTGCCGTGGTCTTGGTGCATGCACACCGGGATGTGCGGGAATTCTTCGATCGCGGCCAGGATCAGGTGACGCAGGAATGGCGCGCCGGCGTATTTGCGAGCGCCGGCCGAAGCCTGGACGATCACCGGGGAGTCAGTCTTGTCAGCGGCTTCCATGATGGCGCGCATCTGCTCAAGGTTGTTGACGTTGAAAGCTGGAACGCCGTAGCCGAATTCGGCTGCGTGGTCCAACATCTGGCGCATGCTGATAAGTGCCATTGTGTGTGTCTCTCCCGGTTGAGGGTCGTTAATCGTGCCAGCCTGCCGGAGCGGCGGCGGCTATTCAAGTGATTGCAGATCGGGGGTCGAAGCCCGGTCTGGTGATTCGATAAAGCAAATTCTGTATTACTGCGCCTTGCAGCCGCGGCCGATCAGGTCATTGGTAGCGACCCAGTACACCAGGCCTTCGTTACCCTTGATGTGAAACGCCAGCATGCCGTCGCTGTACAGCGTGCCCGAGGCGCCCGGCTCTTCTTTCAGGCGATAGACCTGATCACCGCCACCCAGTCGAACATCGACTTCTTTCTGGCCGGCATCGGTGTAACGCCACAGCACTTTGGCCTGGCTGTCGCAGGTCCAGGTGGTCCAGTTATCCGTGGGGGCGGACGACTGAAACAGGTTCAACTGCGCGCAACCGCCCAACAATGCCAACGCCGCAATGGCGATCAAGCCTTTCATCCGTGTTCCTCGACTGACGGCGCACGCCGCCAGCCCTGAGTTAAGAGTCAGACCCGTCAAGGACAACCATGTTCCTTGGCCGGGGTTTGCGCTTCGTATTTGTCCAGACCGTCCGGCCCCGAGCGCTTGTTCAGCACCGGGTTGGTTTCGGCCTGCCAGTCGGCCTGATAACAGCCCTTCTGCGACTCGCTGGGTGCCGGTGTCGCTTCGGCCTTCGGGTTACTCCCGCAGGCCGCCAGCGTACCGGTCAGCAACAACAATGCTAACGACTTGACCATGTGACCACTCCTTTGCCTGGTCTGACGGGCGGCCTCAGGCCTTGGCCCGGCTTTCCAGGACTTCTACGGCAGGCAGCACTTTGCCTTCGACGAATTCGAGGAACGCGCCGCCACCGGTGGAAATGTAGGAGATTTGCTCAGCCACGCCATATTTATCGATGGCGGCCAGGGTGTCGCCACCGCCAGCAATCGAGAATGCGGAACTGTCAGCAATGGCTTGGGCCAGCACTTTGGTGCCGTTGCCGAACTGGTCGAATTCGAACACGCCGACCGGACCGTTCCACAGAATGGTTTTCGACGACTTCAGCAGTTCGGCGAAGTTGGCTGCGGTTTGCGGGCCAATATCCAGAATCATGTCGTCGGCAGCGACGTCAGCGATCAGCTTGACGGTGGCTTCAGCGCTTTCAGCGAACTCCTTGGCGCACACCACATCGACCGGCAACGGCACGCTGACCTTGGCGGCGATGGCGCGCGCGGTGTCGAGCAAATCCGGCTCGTACAGCGACTTGCCAACCGGATGACCGGCTGCGGCGAGGAAGGTGTTGGCGATGCCGCCGCCGACGATCAGTTGATCGCAGATCTGGCTCAGACTGTTCAATACGTCGAGTTTGGTCGAGACCTTGGAGCCAGCAACGATGGCAGCCATTGGCTTGGCCGGAGCACCCAGGGCTTTGCCCAGTGCATCCAGTTCAGCGGCCAGCAGCGGGCCGGCGGCGGCGATTTTGGCGAACTTGGCCACGCCGTGGGTTGAACCCTCGGCGCGGTGAGCAGTGCCGAACGCGTCCATCACGAACACGTCGCACAGCGCGGCGTATTGCTGGGCCAGCTCGTCGGCGTTCTTTTTCTCGCCCTTGTTGAAGCGCACGTTTTCGAACAGCACGATGTCGCCGGCCTTAACGTCAACGCCGCCCAGGTAATCGGCCACCAGCGGCACTTCGCGGCCCAGGGCCTTGCTCAGGTAGTCGGCGACTGGCTTGAGGCTGTTCTCGGCAGAGAACTCGCCTTCGGTCGGACGGCCAAGGTGCGAGCAGACCATCACGGCCGCGCCTTTTTCCAGGGCCAGCTTGATGGTCGGCAGCGAAGCCAGGATACGCGCGTCGCTGGTGACAACACCGTCCTTGACTGGGACGTTGAGGTCTTCGCGGATCAATACGCGCTTACCTTGCAGATCGAGGTCGGACATCTTCAACACGGTCATGGGTCGCACTTCCTACGGTTTTTTTGAAGTTGCTGTTTGCAGATAGTGGTCTGCAACGTCCAGCATTCGGTTGGCAAAACCCCATTCGTTGTCGAACCAGGCCAGGATGTTCACCAGTTTTGGGCCGGAAACACGGGTCTGACTGGCATCGACGATGGCCGAATGTGGGTCATGGTTGAAATCACAGCTGGCATGAGGCAATTCGGTATAGGCCAAAAGTCCTTTGAGCGGGCCGCTGGTGGCGGCTTCGCGCAGGATCCGGTTGACCTCGTTCGCGTCGGTCGCCGTGGCGGTCTGCATCGTGATGTCGAGGCAGGACACGTTGACCGTCGGCACGCGTACGGCTTTGGCCTGAATTCGCCCGGCAAGTTCCGGCAGCAGGCGCTCGATACCGCGCGCCAGACCAGTGGACACCGGGATCACCGACTGGAACGCCGAACGGGTGCGGCGCAGGTCTTCGTGGTGATAGGCGTCGATCACCGGCTGATCGTTCATCGCCGAGTGAATCGTGGTGATCGACACGTAATCGAGGCCGATCGCCTTGTCGAGCAGACGCAACAGCGGCACGCCGCAGTTGGTGGTGCAGGAGGCGTTGGACACCAGCAGCTCATCGCCGGTCAGGCAATCCTGATTGACGCCGTAGACGATGGTGGCGTCGACATCCGCCTCGCTGGCCATCGGCTGCGAGAACAGCACGCGTGGCGCACCGGCGTCGAGGAAACGCTGGCCGTCGGCACGGGTGTGGTAAGCGCCGGAACATTCAAGCACCAGATCGACGCCAAGCGACGCCCAATCGATGCCTTCGGGGGTGGCACTGCGCAGGACCTTCACGCAGTCGCCATTAATATGCAGACAATCGCCTTCAACCCGTACTTCGCCGGGAAAGCGGCCGTGGGTGGAGTCAAAGCGTGTCAGGTATTCGATGCTGGCCATGTCGGCCAGATCGTTGATCGCGACAATTTCAAACCCGGCCTTTTCGCCTCGCTCAAACAACGCACGCAAGACGCAACGACCAATCCGGCCGTAGCCGTTGAGTGCAACTTTGTAAGGACGCGGTTGAGGCATGGGGTTCTCGATTACCGTGGTGAATCAGGCAGTGCGATGCTGCCTGAACCAACACTTTCGCGAGCAGGCTCGCTCCCACAGGGAAATGCATTCCAATGTGGGAGCGAGCCTGCTCGCGAAGGCGTCAGTCCAGACGACGCGACTTCTGGATCAGTCTTCCAGCAGCTCTTCAGCCTGACCCAGGATGTTTTCCAGGGTGAAGCCGAACTCTTCGAACAGTGCCGAAGCCGGAGCCGACTCACCGTAGGTGGTCATACCGATCACGCGTCCTTCCAGACCCACGTACTTGAACCAGAAGTCGGCGTGAGCCGCTTCGATCGCGATACGTGCGCTGACCTGCAACGGCAGAACGGCTTGCTTGTAGCCGGCATCCTGAGCGTCGAACACGCTGGTGCATGGCATGGAAACCACGCGCACCTTGCGGCCCTGCTCGGTCAGTTTGTCGTAGGCCTGAACCGCCAGCCCCACTTCCGAACCGGTGGCGATCAGGATCAGCTCAGGCTCGCCTGCGCAGTCCTTCAACACATAGCCACCGCGGCTGATGTCGGCGATCTGGCCGGCATCGCGCTCTTGGTGCTGCAGGTTCTGACGCGAGAAGATCAGCGCCGATGGGCCGTCCTTGCGCTCCAGAGCGTTTTTCCAGGCCACCGCCGATTCAACGGCATCGGCTGGACGCCAGGTGTCGAGATTCGGCGTGGTGCGCAGGCTGGTCAGTTGCTCGATCGGCTGGTGCGTCGGGCCGTCTTCGCCCAGACCGATGGAGTCGTGGGTGTAGACGTGGATCACGCGCTTCTTCATCAGTGCCGACATGCGCACGGCGTTGCGAGCGTATTCCATGAACATCAGGAAGGTCGCGCCGTAAGGCACGAGGCCGCCGTGCAGAGTGACGCCGTTCATGATTGCGGTCATGCCGAATTCGCGCACGCCGTAGTACATGTAGTTGCCGCTGGCATCTTCAGCGCTGACGCCTTTGCAACCTTTCCACAGGGTCAGGTTGGAACCGGCCAGGTCAGCCGAACCGCCAAGCAGTTCCGGCAGCAAAGGGCCGAAGGCGTTCAGGGTGTTCTGGCTGGCTTTACGGCTGGCGATGGTTTCGCCTTTGGCGGCCACTTCAGCGATGTACGCCGAGGCTTTTTCCGAGAAGTCGGACGGCAGTTCGCCGCTCAGACGACGGATCAGTTCGTTGGCTTCGGTCGGGAACGCAGCGGAGTAAGCAGCGAAACGCTGATCCCACTCGGCTTCAACCGCGCGGCCAGATTCTTTGGCATCCCATTCGGCATAGATGTCGGCCGGGATTTCGAACGGGCCGTGGTTCCAGTTCAGCGCCTGACGGGTCAGAGCGATTTCCGCGTCACCCAGTGGGGCGCCGTGGCAGTCTTCTTTACCCTGCTTGTTCGGCGAACCGAAACCGATGGTGGTCTTGCAGCAGATCAGGGTCGGCTGCGCGCTCTTGCGAGCGGTTTCGATGGCGGTCTTGATCTCTTCCGGGTCGTGACCGTCAACGTTGCGGATCACCTGCCAGTTGTAGGCTTCGAAACGCTTCGGGGTGTCATCGGTGAACCAGCCTTCAACTTCGCCGTCGATGGAGATACCGTTGTCATCGTAGAAGGCGATCAGCTTGCCCAGGCCCAAAGTACCGGCCAGAGAAGCGACTTCGTGGGAAATGCCTTCCATCATGCAGCCATCACCCAGGAACACGTAGGTGTGGTGGTCAACGATGTTGTGGCTCGGACGGTTGAACTGCGCCGCCAGGACTTTTTCTGCCAAGGCGAAACCCACAGCGTTGGCCAGACCCTGACCCAGCGGGCCGGTGGTGGTCTCGACGCCCGGGGTGTAGCCGAATTCCGGGTGGCCCGGGGTGCGGCTGTGCAGTTGACGGAACTGCTTGAGGTCTTCGATCGACAGGTCGTAACCGGTCAGGTGCAGCAGCGAGTAGATCAACATCGAGCCATGGCCGTTGGACAGCACGAAGCGGTCACGATCGGCGAATGATGGATTGCTCGGGTTGTGCTTGAGGTAGTCGCGCCAAAGCACTTCGGCAATATCTGCCATACCCATAGGGGCACCGGGATGGCCGCTGTTGGCTTTTTGCACGGCATCCATGCTGAGGGCACGAATGGCGTTGGCACGCTCACGACGGCTAGGCATCGCTGATCTCCTGGGTGTGAATAAACTGGAACGGAAAAAAGGAGGGCATTTTCCCTCACCGGAGCGCCTCGGGGCAATGACAGATAGTCATGCAGAGGCGTTTTTCCAATGGATAGCGGCGGTTTCTGTTGGTGAAACCTTTCCGCTGCTCGTTTGTAGAGTTAACCATCTCGTGAGAAGTGCCATCTGTCGAGCAATATCAAAACTTTTTGATATTGCTCTTGCAGGGATTTAACCCCGTCTCTAGACTGCTGCCCCATGAACTTACGCGCGCCTTCCATTAGCCATGACGATTGCGACGAGCTGGCGGCCCTGTGCAAGGCCGGCGGCGATCCGTTGCGGCTGAATGTATTGCGCGCGCTGGCCAACGATTCGTTTGGTGTACTGGAACTGGCACAGATTTTCGGCATTGGTCAGTCCGGTATGAGTCACCACCTCAAGGTCTTGGCGCAAGCCGAGCTGGTGGCAACTCGCCGTGAAGGCAACGCGATTTTCTATCGTCGCGCCCTGCCCCATACCGAACTGCTGGGCGGCAAGTTGCACGCAGCGTTGTTAGAAGAAGTCGACAATCTGGCGCTGCCGGATGCCGTGCAGGCGCGCATCGCTCAAGTGCACGGGCAACGTGCTGCGGCCAGCCAGGACTTTTTCGCCCGGGTCGCGGAGAAATTCCGCGCCCAGCAAGACTTGATTGCCGGCCTGCCGCAGTACCGCGAAAGCGTGCTGGCCCTGCTCGACAAACTGAGCTTCAGTGGCGCTGCCACGGCCATTGAAGTCGGCCCCGGCGATGGTGCTTTTCTGCCGGAACTGGCGCGCCGCTTCAGCACCGTAACAGCGCTGGACAACAGCCCGGCGATGCTCGAACTGGCGCGTCAGGTATGTGAACGTGAACGGCTGGCTAACGTCAGCCTGCAATTGGCCGATGCATTGAACGGCAGCAGCCTTCAGGCCGATTGCGTGGTACTGAATATGGTCTTGCACCATTTCGCCGCGCCGGCCGAAGCGCTCAAGCACATGGCCGACCTGCTGCAACCGGGCGGTAGCCTGCTCGTGACAGAGTTATGTAGCCACAACCAGAGTTGGGCCAGGGAGGCCTGCGGTGATCTGTGGTTGGGGTTTGAACAGGACGATTTGGCCCGTTGGGCCACCGCTGCGGGACTCGTTCCCGGGGAAAGCCTCTATGTAGGCTTACGTAATGGTTTCCAGATCCAGGTTCGCCACTTTCAGCGACCGGCTGGCGACACTCACCATCGGTAAATTCAGGAAAACATCGAGATGAGCGAATACTCCCTCTTCACCTCCGAGTCCGTGTCTGAAGGACATCCGGACAAAATCGCCGACCAGATTTCCGATGCGGTGCTGGACGCCATTATTGCCCAGGACAAACACGCACGCGTTGCGGTGGAAACCCTGGTCAAGACTGGCGTGGCCATCGTTGCCGGTGAAGTGACCACCAGCGCCTGGGTTGACCTGGAGCAGATCGTTCGTGACGTTATCTGCGACATCGGCTACACCAGCTCCGAAGTCGGCTTCGACGGCGCCACCTGCGGCGTGATGAACATCATCGGCAAGCAGTCCCCCGACATCAACCAGGGCGTTGACCGTGCCAAGCCTGAAGATCAGGGCGCCGGCGACCAGGGCCTGATGTTCGGCTATGCCAGCAACGAAACCGACGTTTTGATGCCAGCGCCGATCACCTTCTCGCACCAGTTGGTGCAGCGCCAGGCCGAAGCCCGTAAATCGGGTCTGCTGCCTTGGCTGCGTCCGGACGCCAAGTCGCAAGTGACCTGCCGTTACGAAGGCGGCAAGGTTGTCGGTATCGACGCCGTTGTACTGTCGACCCAGCATAACCCTGAAGTGTCGTACAAAGACCTGCGCGAAGGCGTGATGGAGCTGATCGTCAAGCACGTACTGCCGGCCGAACTGCTGAGCAAAGACACCCAGTTCCACATCAACCCGACCGGCCAGTTCATCATTGGCGGCCCGGTAGGTGACTGCGGTCTGACCGGTCGCAAGATCATCGTCGACAGCTACGGCGGCATGGCCCGTCACGGTGGCGGCGCGTTCTCCGGCAAGGATCCATCGAAGGTTGACCGTTCGGCGGCCTACGCCGGCCGTTACGTCGCCAAGAACATCGTCGCTGCCGGCCTGGCCGAGCGTTGCGAGATCCAGGTTTCCTACGCGATCGGTGTGGCCCAGCCTACCTCGATTTCGCTGAACACCTTCGGCACCGGCAAGATCAGCGATGACAAGATCGTCAAACTGGTGCGTGAAGTGTTCGACCTGCGTCCATACGCGATCACCACCATGCTCGACCTGCTGCACCCGATGTACCAGGAAACTGCAGCCTACGGCCACTTCGGCCGTGCTTCGCAGACCAAGACTGTTGGCGAAGACACCTTCACCACCTTCACCTGGGAAAAAACCGACCGCGCCGACGCTTTGCGTACTGCTGCCGGCCTGTAATAACCTGGCTGCATGAAAAGCCCCGCACGGTTTGCGCCGTGCGGGGCTTTTTTGTGCCTGAAATGCGACTCCTGAACCCAAACGAATAAACCTGTGGGAGCGGGCTTGCCCGCGAAGAGGCCTGCAAGAGCGACATCAATTTGCGCATTGAAACACTCCGCAAAACACCACGCCGACCCAACTCAAAATCCTCGCCTAGCCTTCAAGCATTCCCTTTGAGCAAGGACGCTCACGATGCATGCCACGCTGCGCCTGTTGATTACTTTTCTGCTGTCGCTCCCTACTCTAAACGCCTACGCCGAATGCCCGAATTGGCCACCCGCCCAAGCCCAACGCGAAATCACCGCTCTGCAAAAACAGCTCGACCAATGGGACGACGCCTACCACCGCGAAGGCCGCTCATTGATTGCCGACGAACTTTACGACCAGTCGCGCGTGCGGCTCAGCGAGTGGCGAGGCTGTTTCAAATCGCCAGCGACGATCGAGCCTGTGCGCACGGTCTCCGGCGCTGTCGCCCATCCAATCGCCCACACAGGCCTGGATAAACTTCACAAAGCCGAGGCCGTGCAAGCCTGGCTGCGTGATCGCCAAGGGGTATGGGTACAACCCAAGGTCGATGGCGTGGCGGTGACGCTGATTTATCGCGATGGACTTTTGCAGCAAGCGATCAGTCGCGGCGACGGCGTCAGCGGGCAGGACTGGACGGCGTCGGCGCGCATGATCGGCGCTATTCCTCAGCGACTGAAACAACCGCTGGATCTGCTCGTGCAGGGCGAACTCTATTGGCGTCTGACCGAGCATGTTCAGGCTCAAGCCGGCAGCGTCAACGCCCGCGCCACCGTGGCTGGTCTGATGGGACGCAAATCGCTGAGCGCTGAACAAGCCGCCGGGATCGGGCTGTTCGTTTGGGACTGGCCGCAAGGGCCAGCAGACTTGCCTGAAAGGTTATCGAGATTGGCGGCGCTGGGGTTCGCCGCAACAGAACCCTACAGCCATCCCGTCCCGCAATTCGTCGAGGCACAAAAATGGCGCGAGCATTGGTATCGCTCTCCCCTGCCATTCGCCACTGACGGTGTGGTTTTGCGCCAGAGCCAGCGCCCACCCGCCGAGCGCTGGCAGGCGCGTTCGCCGTACTGGGCCATCGCCTGGAAATATCCGTTTGCCCAAGCCTTGGCCGAAGTGCGCAAAGTGAATTTCAAGATCGGGCGCACCGGGCGCATCACCCCGGTGCTGGAACTGACGCCCGTCATGCTCGATGACCGGGAGATCAAACGGGTCAGCGCCGGCTCGCTCAAACGCTGGCAGGAGCTGGACATCCGCCCCGGCGATCAAGTGGCAATCAGTCTCGCCGGCCTGACGATTCCGCGACTCGACAGCGTTGTATGGCATAGCACTGAACGTGCGGAACTCAAAATCCCCAGCGCCAGCGACTTTCATGCCTTGAGTTGCTGGCAACCTACACCCGGTTGCGAAAGTCAGTTTCTCGCCCGCCTGACCTGGCTCAGTGGCAAGCAAGGACTGGCCATGCGGCATGTCGGTCGCGGCACCTGGGAGAAACTTCTCGAAACAGGCCGTCTGAACTACCTGCTGGATTGGTTGACCCTCGACGAGCCAGAGCTTGCTAACATTGCCGGCTTCGGTGAACGCAGCAGCGCGCGCCTGATGCACAGTATTCACAGCGCTCGCCAACGGCCGTTTGCCCAATGGCTAAAGGCCTTGGGTTTACCGCCGACCGGTCAGGCGCAACTCCCTGACTCGTGGCAGTTGCTGGTACAACGTGACACCGAACAATGGCAGGCAGAACCCGGCATCGGCCCCGGTCGCGCGGCGCAATTGAGCGCATTCTTCCGCGACCCGCAGGTGCTAGCCTTGAGCGAAACTTTACACGCCGCCGGAATTGACGGTTTCTGAACATGCAATCCCGGCACGCCGGGAACCCGTCGGCCACTGAGGCGCTCCAACAGCGCAGTGCCCAACCGACCCGATTGTCTTTGCACATGGAGCTTTTATGAAATTTCTCGCACCGCTCGCCCTGCTCACCCTCTGCGCCGCCATGGCCGCTCCCGTGATGGCCGACGAAGATGCTCCGGGCCTGACCGGTTGCGCTGCCAAGAAGCAGGGCATCATCAACCAGATCGAACAGGCCAAGTCGCGCGGTAATGCCGATCAGCAGGCGGGCCTGGAAACTGCTCTGCGTGAGGTCACCGAACATTGCACCGACGCAGGCCTGAAAAAGGAACGCGAGAACAAGGTGCTGGAAGCCAAGCACGAAGTCAGCCAGCGCCAGGCTGACCTCGACAAAGCCATAAAGCGAGGCGACCCGGAAAAGATCGACAAGCGCAAAAACAAGCTCGCCGAGTCGCGTAAAGAGTTGCGGGACGCACTGGATCAGATCGATAAGTAAAAAATCAAAAGATCGCAGGCTGCGATCTTTTAAATATCAATGATCGCGAAACTCTTTATGGCAAGCGCTGCAGGCATCTTCGACTTTCTGCACCGCAGGCCCGAGATTACTGGCCTTGTAAGGCTGTACCTTGCTGGCGATCACCAATTCACCGGTGGCCGCTTCAAGGTTGCGAGCCATTTCCTGAAAGCGGGCCTGCTTTTGCCAGACATCGTCCTTGGCACTGGTGTGATCTTCTTCGCGAACCTGCGGGAAATGCTTCCACGGCTCATGGGACAGCGCATCGAGTTTCACCGCACCCTCGGCGAATTTCGGTCCGTCGAATGGAATGCGTCCACGCAACATGCCACCCAGGTCTTCGCCGGTGTTGAGCATCTGTTTGAAGATCGCCTTGCGTTGCCCCAGCGGAGAATTCGGATCGACACCGCCACAGGCGGACAAGGTCAGACAGGCCAGCAATACAACAGAAATACGTTTAAGAGTCATGGTGGCTTCAGGTCACGGAAATCGGCGGCCAGTATCCCCGCGTCACCGATAAACACCAATAGCCCTATTAAAAATACGGGTTGCTTGAGCGCATGAAGCACTGAGGCAACCGGCACAGGAATCACTGCATGAACAGCCGTTTCAAGGCCTGGCGTCACCCACTGATCACGACCCTGCCATTGCTGGCCATTCTTGCCGGCTGCACCGGTGGCGACAGCGCCAAGCCGAAAACCCATCCGCTGGCCACTTATTCCACCGCGACGTGGGAAGCACTGCCGGCGGTGTCCGATAGCGATCTGGTCGCCGGTTTCGGTTCGTGGCGCAGCGCCTGTACTCGACTCAAGGCCGATCCGGTCTGGGGCACTACCTGCGCAGCGGCAGCCAACGTGCCGCAGAACGCCAACGAGATCCGCGCCTTTCTCAAACAGAATCTTGATGTCTTCGGCCTGCGCGCCGAGAACGACAACCCCAACGGTCTGATCACTGGCTACTACGAGCCGGTCTACCCCGGCAGCCTTACGCCAACCGAAACGGCGAACGTACCGGTTTACGGCGTGCCCGAGGACATGATCATTGTTTCGCTGGACAGCATTTATCCGGAGCTTAAAGGCAAGCGCCTGCGCGGGCGCCTGGAAGGTCGGGTGCTCAAGCCGTACGACGACTCTGCGACCATTGAATCGAAAGGCGTGAAAGCACCGGTGGTGGCCTACCTTACCGATCCGATGAACCTGCAATTTCTGCAGATCCAGGGTTCCGGGCGGATCCAGACACAAGACGGGAAACAGCTCCGCATCGCCTACGCCGACCAAAACGGCCATCCGTACCGGCCCATCGGCCGCTGGCTGGTCGAGCAAGGCGAGCTGAAAAAAGAAGACGTGACCATGGGCGCGATCAGCAACTGGGCCAAGGCCAACCCGTCGCGCATCCCGGAACTGCTGGGCAGCAACCCGAGCTACGTGTTCTTCACCCGTAACCCCGACAGCAACGAAGGCCCGCGCGGATCGCTGAACGTGCCACTCACGGCCGGCTATAGCGCTGCAGTGGATCGCAAGGTTATTCCGTTGGGCAGCCTGTTGTGGCTATCGACCACTCGCCCGGATGGCACGGCACTGGTGCGGCCAGTGGCAGCGCAGGATACCGGCGGTGCGATTGCCGGCGAGGTGCGTGCGGATCTGTTCTGGGGCACCGGTGATGCGGCCGGGCAATTGGCCGGGGACATGAAACAGCAGGGGCAGATCTGGATGCTCTGGCCAAAAGGCGCGACGTTGCCGCAAGTGCCGCAGGTGGCAGATACGCCATAAAAGCAAAAGATCGCCGCCTGCGGCAGCGCCTACAGGGAAACGCGAAGTCCTCTGTAGGAGCTGCCGCAGGCTGCGATCTCTTGATCCTGTTTTTCTACACGGACACAAAGAAGAACGAAGCAATCAGCCCCATCCCCACAAACCACACCAGCGAACGCAGAACCGCCCAGTCCGCCAGGTAGCAGATGATGTACAGCAGGCGACTGGTGATAAACAGTACCGCCAGCACATTCACCGTCACCAGCTCCGCAGTCCCCACCAGATGCGCGACGATCACCGCCACGGCAAACGCCGGCATCACTTCGAAACTGTTCAGTTGCGCCGCATGCGCCCGCCGGGCCACACCATCAACGCTGTCGAGAAAATCCCGGGGATCGTGATTGTCACTCAGCCTGAAACCGCCCGAGGCCTTGGCCACAATCGTGCACACATACGGCAAGAAGATCGCGATCAACACACACCACAGAGCCACCGTCATAACGCCGTCCTTTTTTCGAGTTATAGAATTCGCGGGCGGTCAGAACTTCATCACCAGCATGCCGATCAGCACCAACCCACAGGCTAAGAGCCGTGGCCGGCCAAAAGGTTCTTTCAGGTAGCGCATGCCGAACAGCACCACCAGAATCACACTGATCTCGCGCAACGCCGCCGCTTCCGCAATCGAGCCCAACTGCATCGCCCATAGCACCAGAGCGTAGCTGAACAACACGCAGAATCCGACCGTCAGCCCCAGCTTCCATTGTTCACGCCAGAACTGCATGAACGCCGGGCGTTTGGCGACCCACGCCAGCAGCGGAAACGGCCAGGCGCTGAGCAGCGTGACCCAGACCAGATAATCCAGCGGATGCGACCAGCGCCGCAGCGCCTGCCCATCGATGTAGGTGTAGCTACCGATGCACAGGCCAATCAGCGCCACCACCGGCAGCATTGACCATGGCAAATGCTTCCCGCCACCGCCCTGCCACAGCAGGCAAACCATGCCCAATGGAATCAGCATGATCCCGAAGATCTGCTGCGTGGTCAGCACTTCGCCGGCAAAAATCAGGGTCAGCGCCAGCACCACCAGCGGCGACAAACCACGCATCAACGGATAGACCAGCCCGAGGTCGCCGACCCGATAGGCCTGAATCAGCAGATAGCGATAGAGCAACTCGAAGGCTGCCGAAGCGAGAATCCACGGCCAGATCTGCGCAGGCGGCAAACTCACGAAGGGCAGCGCAATGGCGACAACCAGCAGCGCCACGGTGTCCATGCACGCCACCACCAGCAGCCGTTCGGCGCTGAATTTGATCAGGGTATTCCACGCCGCATGCAACAGCGCCGCCACCAACACCAGAGCTGTCGCCAACACGTTTCACTCCTTGATTTTTATGGTTGACCCTACACCAATGTGTGCGGCTGACCAACTGAGGGGACACAGTTGTGTCCCCGCCCCGAATCAACCCATCCAACCCTTGCCCCGAAGAATCGGTGCGCTGTCTTTCCACTCCTCATCCAAAGGACCCCGGATGCTTGAACTCGTAGCCGCTTTCATCTGCCTCACCACCCTCCTCACCTTCGTCAATTTCCGCTTCATCGGCCTGCCACCCACCATCGGCGTGATGGTCACCGCTCTGCTGTTCTCCCTGCTGCTGCAAGGCCTGAGCCTGCTCGGCTATCCAGGCCTCGAAGAACGCGTGGAACAACTGATCGGCCAGATCGACTTCGGCGATCTGCTGATGAACTGGATGCTCTCGTTCCTGTTGTTCGCCGGCGCCCTGCACGTCAACCTGAACGACCTGCGCAGCTACCGCTGGCCCATCGGCCTGCTGGCAACCTTCGGTGTGTTGATCGCCACCGCCGTGATCGGCAGCCTCGCCTATTACATTTTTGCCCTGTTCGGCTGGCACGTGAGCTTCCTCTACTGCCTGCTTTTCGGCGCACTGATTTCCCCGACCGACCCGATCGCGGTGCTCGGCGTATTGCGTACCGCCAACGCTTCGAAACCACTGAAAACCACGATCGTCGGCGAGTCACTGTTCAACGACGGCACTGCGGTTGTGGTATTCACCGTGTTGCTGGGCATCGCCCAACTCGGCGAGACCCCGACCGTCGGCGCCACCGCCATGCTGTTCGCTCACGAAGCCATCGGCGGTGTGCTGTTCGGTGGGCTGATCGGTTATCTGGTCTACCTGATGATCAAGAGCATCGAGCAACACCAGATCGAAGTGATGCTGACCCTGGCACTGGTGATCGGCGGTTCGGCGATGGCGTCCGAGCTGCACGTCTCCGCGCCGATTGCGATGGTGGTCGCCGGTCTGATCATCGGTAACCTGGGCCGCAACCTGGCGATGAATGACATGACGCGCAAATACCTCGACGGCTTCTGGGAGCTGCTCGATGACATGCTCAACGCGCTGCTGTTTGCGTTGATCGGTATGGAACTGTTGCTGCTGCCGTTCAACTGGTTGCATGTGGCAGCGGCAAGTTTGCTGGCGGTGGCGATTCTGTTGTCACGTCTGCTGACCGTGGCCCCGGCGATCCTGCTGCTGCGGCGCTGGCGCACAGTGCCGAGCGGCACCATCCGGATCCTGACGTGGGGCGGTTTGCGCGGTGGTGTTTCGGTGGCACTGGCGCTGGCCCTGCCGCTGGGCGCGGAACGTGATCTGCTGCTGAGCATCACCTACATCGTGGTGCTGTCGTCGATCCTGTTGCAGGGTCTGACCATCGGCAAACTGGTCAAGCACGCGACTCGCAACGAGCCGGGTGATGTGACGCAACCCGCACACTGACGCCTCAACGCGGCACCGTCGCGGAGTCCTTCACGACGCACTGCCCAGCAGGTCAAGCAGATGCCGCATCGCCAACGGGCGGTGCGGTGTCGAACCATGCATCACCACCAACTCCCGCGTGTAACGCTGCCCGCCGCCCACCGGCATGACGCACAAGCCGTCCAGTGCCATCCCTGCCCATTGCGGCACCAGCGATACGCCCATCCCCTGTGCGACCAGCATGACGATGGTCTCCAGCGCATCCAGTTCGCACAGCACATTCGGCTCGATCACCTGTTCATCGAGGTAGCGCTGGGCAATCTGCCCACCCCAAGAGCGCGCGTCATAACGAATGAATGGATGTTCGCGCAGCAGCGCTTCAAGTGACTGCCCGGCATGCCTGGCCGGGGCAACCAGAATCAGCGGCTCGACCTTGAGCACAGTCAGCGCCAAGGCTTTCGGCGGCTGGAACGGTGGCCTGACCAGAATCGCCGCGTCCAGCTCCCCAGCGAGCACCTTCTCATAAAGACTTTTTGAATCGCCGGGGGTGATCTTCAGCTTTAAATCCGGTGCCGAAAGCGCCAGTCGCTCGATCAAGCCCGGCAACACGCCGGTCAGCGCGGTGGAAATTGCGCCGATTGTCACTTCACCGAACAGCCCATCGTGGTGCAGGTCGCCGTGTAACTCCTGCGCCAGTTCGATGATCGCCCTGATCTTCGGCAGGATCAGCAAGCATTGGTCCGAGGGCCGGGCGGCGTGCGCGGTACGCAGCAGTAACGTGCAACCCAGCGCGCGTTCGAGCGCCTGGACACGCTGACTGATTGCTGCTGCGGTGCGATTTTCTCGCCGCGCGGCCGCCGCAATCGAACCGGCTTCAACCACCGCGACCAGACTGTTCAAGAACCTGACATCCATAAGTTTTCCTTTCGCTCAGAACAAGGCGAAGCCGTTATGCCCCGCCGCACGGTCTGTTTACCCTGAGCGCTCCTTCACTTGGGGACATCACATGAACAGACCTTTTCACGCTGCATACCATGTTTGCGACCTGGAACAGGCGCGGACTTTTTATCGAGATGTGTTGGGCTGCACCGAAGGCCGCAGTACAGAGACCTGGGTCGACTTCGATTTTTTCGGCAACCAGATCTCGCTGCACGTGGGCACACCCTTTGCCACCACGCGCACCGGCCAAGTCGGCGAGCATAAAGTGTTGATGCCGCACATTGGCGTCGTGCTGCCGCTGGAGGAGTGGCTGGCGTTGGCCGAGCGCCTGAACCGCCTCGGCACTGCTTTTGAAATTCCACCAGTAATCCGCTTCGCCGGCGAACCCGGCGAGCAGCGCACGATGTTCTTTCTCGACCCCAGCGGCAACCCGATTGAGGTCAAGGGATTCAAGGATTTCGCCGGTCTTTTCGCACACTGAGCTTCCCCCAACAAACACAAGAAAAAAGGGGCAAAACATGACTACCAGGAAACCTACCAGCCTTGTCACCCGCATCATGATCGGGCTGGCGGCCGGAATAATCGTCGGCATCCTTCTCAACCAGTTTCCCGAACACAAGCTCTGGTTCATCGACAACCTGCTGCAACCGGCAGGCGATCTGTTCATCAGACTGATGAAGATGATCGTCGTACCGCTGGTCTTTGCGTGCATGGTAGTCGGCATTGCCGGGGCAGGCAGCACCAAGGCTCTGGGGCGAGTCGGGATCAAGACGCTGGTGTATTTCTTCACGATCACCAGCATCGCCATTGTCTTCGGCCTGATCGTCGGCAATGTATTCCAACCGGGTGCTGGAGCCGACTTCAGCAGCACCCTGCAATCACCGGTAAGCGGTCTGGTCAGCACGGGCGAAACGCAGAACCTGGGCCGCACCCTGGTCAACATCGTTCCGGACAACATCGTGCTGGCCATGTCCCAGGGCAAACTGCTGTCAGTGCTGTTTTTCGCCATCCTGTTCGGCTGCGCCTTGTCGATGCTGCCAGAGCAGCAAAAAGCACCGTTGATCGCCGTGATGCAGGCAGTCTCGGACACCATGTTCAAGGTCACGCATCTGGTCATGCACTATTCGCCGATCGGGATCTTCGGCCTGATCGGGGTGACCGTGGCCAGTTTCGGTCTCAGTGCCTTGCTGCCGCTGGCCAAGCTGATTGGTATCACCTATGTGGCGGTACTTCTGTTCGCGCTGTGCGTGCTGGGAGTGGTGGCGCGAATGGCCGGGGTCCGGTTTTTCCACCTTGTGCGAGAGATCCGCAGTGAGCTGCTACTGGCTTACAGCAGCGCCGCCTCGGCCACGGTGATGCCGCAACTGATCGAGAAAATGGAGCGATATGGGGCGCCACGCCCAATCACCAGCATGGTCATTCCACTGGGTTACTCGTTCAATCTCGACGGCGCTTCACTGTTCGCCGGGCTGGGCACGCTGTTCATCGCCCAGGCCTACGGCATCGACCTGGGTCTGGCCGATCAGGCGATGCTGGTGCTGATCATGGTGTTGACGTCCAAAGGCGCGGCGGGGGTTCCGGGCTTCATGTTCATCATCCTGACCGCCACCCTGACCGCCGCCGGCTTGCCAGTGGAAGGCGTGGCCATCATCGCCGGTGTCTACCGATTGATGGACATGCCGGTGACCGCGCTCAATGTGTTGGGCAACGCCTTGGCGCCGCTGGTCATCGCTCGCTGGGAAGGACAGCTCAAGGCCCCTGAGAGCGAGCCGGTTACAGAACCGCTCAGCCCGCCGTTCAAGGCCTGAAACTATTGCGTCTTGCGGTCGGAATCATCGTCGCGGGGTTCGCCAGTGTCTGGTTTATCAGCCTTTGGCGCCCCGCTCTCGCTGCGTATCTGTGCATGACTGATCAGGGCAAAAATGAAGCTGCCGCCGATGATGTTGCCCGCCAAGGTCGGCCCGGCGAACACCATCCAGAAATCACTCCACGGCAATTCGCCGGCAAACACCAGATATGACACTTCTGCCGAACCCACCACGATGTGGGTGAAATCGCCGAGCGCCATGAGGTAGGTGATGAGGATAATGATCCACATCTTCGCGCTCTCCATGGACGGGATCATCCAGACCATGGTGGCGATCATCCAGCCGGAAATAATGCCTTTGGCGAACATCTGACTGGCATGGTTTTCCATGACCTTGCGGCCGATTTCGAGAAAGGCGTGGTCCGTCTTGGTGTCGAAGATCGGCAGTTCCAGCATCACGTACGCCACCAGAATCGTGCCGCACAGATTGCCAAACAGCACCACCGTCCAAAGGCGGATCAGCCGGCCGAAATTGAGCAGGGTCGGTTTGGTCATCACTGGCAGCACGGCAGTCAGGGTGTTTTCGGTGAACAGTTGCTGGCGGGCGAGAATCACCGCGAGAAAGCCTGCGCAGTAGCCGAAACTGGCAATCACCTTGAATTCGTCGCCGTCGGGCAACCGCGAGGTGAGCAGCCCCATCCCCATCAGCGACAGGCCCATGGTCAGGCCGGCGGCGAGTGCCGACCACCATAGTGCGGCGATGCTGCGCTCCAATTCCTGATCGCCTTGGGAGCGGATGATTTCATGCAGAACCGCCGCGCGGGGCGGCTGGCTTTTCTCGACTTCGTGTTGCTCTTTGGCCGAGAGGTCGGGGGTCTTGCCGTCTGTCGGAGTGGTCATGGCGTGGGAACCGGTTGGGGGCTTTTAGCTACGACCCTTGCCGTTCGGAATACGTTCTGTAGGGGCTCGCATTACTCGCTGACTGATTCATCTTCCTTGAACTGATCTTTGACGTACCTGATCTCCGTGCGCCCGTGCGGTGCCGGCAAGCCGTCTTCGCCCAGATTCACGAAAACCATTTTCTCGACGGTGAGAATGCTCTTGCGGGTGATCTTGTTGCGCACTTCACAGGTCAGCGTGATCGAGGTGCGGCCGAACTCGGTGGCGGTGATGCCCAGTTCGATGATGTCGCCCTGGCGCGAGGCGCTGACGAAGTTGATTTCGGAGATGTACTTGGTCACCACGCGCTGATTGCCCAACTGAACGATGGCGTAGATGGCCGCCTCTTCGTCGATCCAGCGCAGCAGGCTACCGCCGAACAGGGTGCCGTTGGGGTTCAGGTCTTCGGGTTTTACCCATTTGCGGGTGTGGAAATTCATGTTCACTCCTGAGCGTTTGCCGAAAGATGTGCGCCATCTTGGCAGACCGAGCGGTCAGGCTCCATGCGGCTTCGACTATGGTCGCCATTAGCGATCTTCATTTGGCCGACAGAAACCCTTTGGAAGATCAGTCTAGACGGCTATAATCGCCCCCGTTTCAAAACGGTAACCTTCACTTGCTACCGTTTTCCCGCCACCTGTCCGAGGGGCGCTGCAGCAGGTTCATCCTGTCAGGCTCGGATGGGGCGTTGACTGGCCTTGGCCGGACACTAAACGCACAACGGCGCCCATTCGCATACATTACGAATGGAGGCTCTTCATGAGCGCTGTTACCACGCCTGCAGATTTTACCGATTACAAAGTTGCCGACATGTCCCTGGCTGCCTGGGGCCGTCGCGAAACCATCATCGCCGAATCGGAAATGCCGGCCCTGATGGGTCTGCGTCGCAAGTACGCCGGCGAACAGCCGTTGAAAGGCGCCAAGATCCTCGGCTGCATCCACATGACCATTCAGACTGCCGTGCTGATCGAAACCCTGGTTGCCCTGGGTGCCGAAGTTCGCTGGTCGTCCTGCAACATTTTCTCGACTCAGGATCAGGCTGCTGCCGCTATCGCTGCTGCCGGCATCCCGGTTTTCGCCTGGAAAGGCGAGACTGAAGAAGAGTACGAGTGGTGCCTGGAGCAGACCATCCTGAAGGATGGCCAGCCATGGGACACCAACATGATCCTCGACGACGGCGGCGACCTGACCGAGCTGCTGCACAAGAAATACCCACAGGTGCTGGATCGCGTTCACGGCGTGACCGAAGAAACCACCACCGGCGTACACCGTCTGCTGGACATGCTGGCCAAGGGCGAGCTGAAAATCCCGGCCATCAACGTCAACGACTCGGTGACCAAGTCCAAGAACGACAACAAGTACGGCTGCCGTCACAGCCTGAACGATGCGATCAAGCGCGGTACCGACCACCTGCTGTCCGGCAAGCAAGCGCTGGTCATCGGTTACGGTGACGTGGGCAAGGGCTCGGCTCAGTCCCTGCGTCAGGAAGGCATGATCGTTAAAGTTTCCGAAGTTGACCCGATCTGCGCCATGCAAGCGTGCATGGACGGTTTCGAACTGGTTTCGCCGTTCATCGACGGTATCAACGACGGTTCCGAAGCAAGCATCGACAAAGCGCTGCTGGGCAAGATCGACCTGATCGTGACCACCACCGGTAACGTCAATGTTTGCGACTCCAACATGCTCAAAGCCCTGAAGAAGCGCGCTGTTGTCTGCAACATCGGTCACTTCGACAACGAAATCGACACTGCTTTCATGCGCAAGAACTGGGCATGGGAAGAAGTGAAGCCACAGGTACACAAGATCCACCGCACCGGTGCTGGCGCGTTCGACGCACAGAACGACGACTACCTGATCCTGCTGGCCGAAGGCCGTCTGGTGAACCTGGGCAACGCCACGGGTCACCCGAGCCGCATCATGGACGGTTCGTTCGCCAACCAGGTGCTGGCGCAAATCTTCCTGTTTGGCCAGAAGTACGCCGACCTGTCGCCAGCCCAGAAAGCCGAGCGTCTGACCGTTGAAGTACTGCCGAAGAAACTCGACGAAGAAGTGGCCCTGGAAATGGTTCGCGGCTTCGGCGGCGTGGTCACTCAACTGACCAAGCAACAGGCTGACTACATCGGCGTGACCGTCGAAGGCCCGTTCAAGCCGCACGCTTACCGCTACTGATTGGCTGAGCGTCAACGCGGTGTGCCTGGCGCACCGCGTTGCCTGACTGGCGCTGCTGACCGCTCTGTGTAGGAGCTGCCGCAGGCTGCGATCTTTTGATTTTCAAAGATCGCAGCCTGCGGCAGCTCCTACAGGGGTGCAGCGTCCGGCTTACGTGTTTCCAAGGGTATGACCATGTCCCAAGACCGTCGCTACAGCTTCGAGTTCTTCCCGACCAAGACCGATGCTGGGCATGAAAAGCTGCTCAACGTTGCCCGTCAGTTGGCAACGTACAATCCCGATTTCTTCTCCTGCACCTATGGCGCTGGTGGTTCGACCCGTGATCGCACCCTCAACACCGTTTTGCAACTGGAAAGCGAAGTCAAAGTACCCGCCGCACCGCACCTGTCGTGCGTCGGCGACAGCAAGGACGACCTGCGCGGCCTGCTGAACGAGTACAAGGCTGCCGGCATCAAGCGCATCGTCGCCCTGCGTGGTGATCTGCCGTCCGGCATGGGCATGACCAGCGGTGAGCTGCGTCACGCCAATGAACTGGTTGAATTCATTCGTGAAGAAACCGGCGATCATTTCCACATCGAAGTTGCCGCTTACCCGGAGATGCATCCGCAGGCGCGCAATTACGAAGACGATCTCGCCAATTTCGTGCGCAAGGCCCGCGCCGGCGCCGACAGCGCGATCACCCAGTACTTCTTCAACGCCGACAGCTACTTCTACTTCGTCGACCGTTTGCAGGCGCTGGGCGTGGATATTCCGGTGGTGCCGGGGATCATGCCGATCACCAACTACAGCAAACTCGCGCGCTTCTCCGATGCCTGCGGTGCGGAAATCCCGCGCTGGATCCGCAAGCAACTGGAAGCCTACGGCGACGACAGCCAAAGCATTCAGCGCTTTGGCGAGCAAGTCGTCAGCGAAATGTGCGAACGCCTGCTTCAGGGCGGCGCACCAGGGCTGCACTTCTATTCCATGAACCAGGCCGAACCTAGCCTGGCGATCTGGAATAACCTGAAGTTGCCGCGCTAAACGCTACAAGCAAGATCAAAAGATCGCAGCCTTCGGCAACTCCTACAGGGGTTGTTGTGGCTGCGATTTTTTGCGTTTGAATCCCCGAATTAGAGCCTGTGCTGTCACTTTCTGGCTCTTTGCGGTTTCTCGTCGTAATCTCAAGCCATGCCTTTGATCACGCAATTATTCGCCGTGCTGGTTTTTGCTTGCCTGAGCTTCGCCGCTCGGGGCGAGAAGTTGCGTATTGTCACCGAGCCGTGGGCGCCTTATGTCTATGAGGAGAACGGCAAGAACCTCGGGCTGGACTACGAAACCACGGCCATCGTGTTCAAGCGCCTGGGCATTGAGGTCGAATGGCAATTCCTGCCGTGGAAGCGTTGTCTGTCGATGCTTGAAACCGGTCAGGCTGATGGCGCACTGGACATTTTTCACAGCGACGAGCGCGACGCCACCCTGCTCTACCCCAGCGAACCGCTGTCGGACGTCGAGTTCGTGATGTTCTACGCCAACGACCGGCCGCACCCGTTCAGCACACTTGAAGAGCTCAAAGGCCTGACCATCGGCACCTCGCCGGGTTATCTGTACAGCCCCGACTTCAGCGAATCGACTCTGTTCACCCGCGAACCGGCGCCGACCCACGAAGCCAATTTCGGAAAACTGGTGCGCGGGCGTATCGATTTGCTGATTACTGATCGCCGCGTCGGCCAGCATTTGCTCGATCAGTTGAATATCCGTGACCAGATCAGCGAAAACCCCACTGTCATTAGCCGTCAGAGCCAATTTCTTGCGGTTCGGCGCAATGCTGGTATGGATTTACTGGTGCAGCGTTTTGGCGCCGAGCTCAAGCGATTCAAGCGTGAACCGGCCTATGCCGAGCTGAGCGCGCGTTATGGCGCAGCGCCAACCGGAGCCACGCCACTGGGGAATGTCTCGGCGAGCAGCAAAACCGTTGAGCAGCAGGAAAGCAGCGCGCAGTGATTGCTCTGTTATACTCCGGCGTTCCCGCCAGGCTCACGCCCGGACGCCCGGAACCGTAACAGGCCTCTCGACCCGCTACAGCGCAGCTTTCAGCCCGCGCGAGCACTCCAGACGTGCCTTCGGAACCGCAGCAGGACCGGACGGGATTGCGTCCTCTTAAACGCTATTCGCGCCAGGCAAGACTCCCATTGGGCCAAGCCCTAACTAAAACAGGATTACTCATGTCCTTTGCTTCCCTCGGTCTCTCCGAGGCTTTAGTCCGCGCCATCGAAGATGCGGGCTATACCGAGCCTACTCCGGTGCAACAGCGGGCCATTCCCGCCGTGTTGCAAGGTCGCGACCTGATGGTTGCGGCTCAGACAGGTACTGGTAAAACCGGCGGTTTCGCCCTTCCGATTCTGGAGCGGTTGTTCCCTAACGGTCACCCGGACAAATCCCAGCGTCACGGCCCGCGCCAACCACGCGTACTGGTCCTGACCCCGACCCGCGAACTCGCGGCCCAGGTTCACGAGAGCTTCAAGATCTACGCCCGTGACCTGAAATTCGTCAGCGCCTGCATTTTTGGCGGCGTCGGCATGAACCCGCAGGTTCAGGCCATGTCCCGTGGCGTTGACGTCCTCGTTGCTTGCCCGGGTCGTTTGCTCGACCTGTGCGGCCAGGGCAGCGTCGATCTGTCCCACGTCGAAATTCTTGTGCTCGACGAAGCCGACCGCATGCTCGACATGGGCTTCGTCCATGACGTGAAGAAAGTCCTCGCGCGTCTGCCGGCCAAGCGCCAGAACCTGCTGTTCTCGGCAACGTTCTCCAAAGACATCACCGACCTCGCCGGCAAACTGCTGCACAACCCGGAACGCATCGAGGTGACGCCGCCGAACACCACGGTCGAGCGCATCGAGCAACGCGTGTTCCGTCTGCCGGCCAGCCACAAGCGTGCACTGCTGGCGCACCTGATCACCGCAGGCGCCTGGGAGCAGGTGCTGGTGTTCACCCGCACCAAGCACGGCGCCAACCGTCTGGCCGAGTACCTGGACAAGCACGGCCTGCCGGCTGTGGCGATCCACGGCAACAAGAGCCAGAACGCCCGCACCAAAGCCCTGGCCGACTTCAAGGCTGGCGAAGTGCGCATTCTGGTAGCGACCGACATCGCCGCTCGCGGTCTGGACATCGACCAGTTGCCACACGTGGTCAACTTCGAACTGCCGAACGTCGATGAAGATTACGTACACCGTATCGGCCGTACTGGCCGCGCCGGTCGTTCGGGTGAGGCGATCTCGCTGGTAGCACCGGACGAAGAAAAGCTGCTGAAAAGCATCGAGCGCATGACCAAGCAGAAGATTGCCGATGGCAACCTGATGGGCTTCGACTCGAGCACCATTGAAGCCGAGAAGCCGGAAGTGCGTGAGCGTCCGGACGTGCGCAACCCGCGCAATCCTCGCGGCCCACGCGGCGACGGCCCGAATGGCGGCGGCGGTGGCGGCGGTCGTAAAGACAAAGGCAAGGACAAGGGCAAGGAAAAACCGGCCGGCGAACGTGGCGAGCGTCCTGCCCGTCAGCAGAAGCCGCGCGAAGGCACCCCGGCCCGTGAACAGCGTCAGCCATCGCAGCCGCCACGCGCCGCTGCCGATCGTGCACCGGACGAGTTCCTCGACGACGATGTCGATAACTTCGGTAACCGCGTTGATTACGTTCCTCAAGCCAAACCGGCTCAGGGCCGTGGTCGCCGTCCGGGTGCTCCGGCACAAGGCACGACAGCGGGTGCAGGTGCTCCGCGCAGCGGCAGCGGTAAGCCTCAGGGTCGTCAAAGCGGCCCACGCAGCAGCGATGGCGCCACCACCGGCACTCCGCCGGCCAAGCGCAACGGCCCGCGCAGCGGTGCTCCACGTGACGGCCAGGCCCGTCGCGAAGAGTCCCGCAACCGTCGCCCGGCTCGCACCGACGACCAGCCGCGTTCGGAACCTGCCGTGCAAAATCCGCGCGGCCCGGCACCGAAGATCATTCACAAGGAGTCAAAAACCGATCGTTTCCCGACTCCTGAGCAACTTGATCAACTGCCAGGCCGTCCGCGCGGCGAGAAACCAGCGTTGCTGACCCGCAACCGCTGATTTAACGCAGCCATAAAAAATGCCCCTGATCGCGAGATCAGGGGCATTTTTTTGTCCGTCGCGAAAGTTATTTCGCTTTGACACCTTCAAACGTGATGTACAGATCGACGTTATCGGACTGTGGACCCAGAACCATCATCTTGCCGAAATCAGAGCGCTTGATGCTGGTAGTGCCTTCGAAACCGGCACGGTAGCCGCCCCATGGATCCTTGCCTTCACCCAGGAAAGTGGCCTTGACCACGATTGGCTTGGTCACGCCGTGAAAGGTCAGGTCGCCGGTCACGTCAGCAGTGACCTTGCCGTCGGCATTCTTGCCGGTTGGCTTGACGCTGGTAGAGACGAAGGTCGCTTTGGCGAACTTGCTCACGTCCAGGAAGTCAGCGCTGGCGATGTGTTTGTCGCGCTCGGCATGGTTGGTGAATACGCTGGCGGTATTGACGTTGAACTCGATTTTGCTGTCTTCAGGCTTGGCAGCGTCAAAGCTGAACTTGCCGTCGATGTCTTTGAAAGTACCGGTGATGAAGCTGTAGCCCAGGTGGCTGATCTTGAAGTCAACGAAGGCGTGCTGACCTTCTTTGTCGACGGTGTAGTCAGCGGCCATTACGTTGGCGGACAGCACGGCAGAACCGATTGCCAGAGCGGCCAGAGTCTTTTTCAACATGCTTTCTTTTCCTTTGAGTCGAGGTTGAACTTCAGGCTTTGCGACCCAGCATTCGAGTGAGGGTCGCATCACGATCGATAAAGTGGTGCTTCAATGCTGCCAACGCATGGAGACCGGAAAAAATTACCAGCGCCCACGCCAGCCAGAGATGAATCACCCCAGCGGTATCTGCCTGATCCGGTAGCCCGGAAACCAGTGCAGGAACTTCAAACAGGCCAAACACCGGAATCCCGACACCGTCTGCGGTGGAAATCAGGTAACCGGCAAGCATCACAGCGAACAGCCCTACATACAGAAACCCGTGGCCGAACCTGGCGCCGATACGAGTCATGCGGCTGTAGCTTTGCAGCGTTGGCGGCGGTGGGCTGATAAAGCGCCACAACACCCGCAACACCATCACACCCAGCAGCACCAGACCGATGCTCTTGTGTAGATCCGGCGCGTCTTTGCGCCAGCTGCTGTAGTAATCCAGCCCAACCATCCACAGACCCAGCGCGAACAGTCCGAAGACCACCAGCGCCACGCCCCAGTGCATGAAGATGCTGACCCAACCATAGCGCGAAGAAGAGTTACGTAGCTGCATTGCCCAAATCCTGTGAGAACTGCGAACCAAGACTAGCGAGTTATCTATCGAATTAAAGCGGAAAATTTCGCTTTGAAATATCGAGAAATACGATGAAGAGTTTGAAAGTGACGTGTTAAGGAAAGATTAAACGCGATTTTGACGTGGCGTGGTTCAAAAAGGCTGGCAGATCCTCCCCCGCTTTTCTCCGGCGTGATCCGAGGCATGGGCCTCGCCAGTCGGTTCTCAATACACCACCACGAAGGACAAAAATTTTAACTGTATATATATGTATTGCAGATTGCGAATTTGAACCTGATCAAATGAAACCTCAGTCATTCATTTAACAGGTGAAAACATGGCACTACGATACACTCCCTTTCAAGCAAGTGGATCGCCGGTATTACCTCCTAATCAAACGATGACAGCGGGGCAATACCTGCAATCCGAAAATGGACGATTCCGTCTGCTATTGCAGAGTGATGGAAATCTAGTAATTAAAGATGGAGAGGCTGTCGCCTGGATTGCAGATAGCAATCAGGCTTACAGTAAAACACTCCATCAAAAGAGAATGCGCGAGCCTCTGCAATTCGTCATCAGTAATAACGGTTTCCTATACGATCCTTCGCGAAAGCGTTTATGGATCGCGGAAGGCAACCACAGCACAGATAAATCACTTTGGTACAACGCTCACCTCATCCTTCAGGATGATGGAAATCTAGTGATCTATGACGGACGAACGGGGAAACTGTGTTGGGCCCGCTGGGGGTTTGTCCCTGGTAGATTTCCTAAGCCAAAGCCGCTCAAGGTCTTGTTTCAGGGTATTCCAATTTTCATATGGGATCTCCCATGACCTTCAAACCTTGAGTGCTTAAACTAATACTCCGAGAGTATGCGGCTAATTGACCGAGCACTCCGGCTTAAACGGATCCATTTTGCATTTGTGTGCTAATTCAGGATCATTCCTAGGTATCATCGGAATTTTTAATGGGTCTCTGTGCTCACCTAATACACACCCAGCAAGTGCAACTAACAGAATCAGCAATATCGTTATTTTCATAGATGCTCCAAGTTTTTTTGGAGCCTATGGCGTGCGCCAAGCTGCGATCAATCAATCCTTTCCGAATAATTTGTGGGATGTTTCCGATATCTGTGAAGGATCGCCGGCATTGGGCAAAAAAAACGTGATTTCCACTCATCTGATCGCGAATGAACGCGAAAAAAAACGCGGCCCATTTGGCCGCGTTTTTTGTTGAAGCGAAGGCTTACTGCGCCTTGGTCTCTGTCGTTGCAGCAGGCTTGGCCGCGGGTTTCTTCGCCGGCTCAGCCTTTTTTACCGCCGGTTTGGCCGGAGCTTTTTTCGCTTCGGTCTTGGCCGCCGGCTTCTTCGCCACAGGCTTGGCCGCTGCTTTCTTGGCTGGCTCGGCTTTTACCGGGGCCGCTGGTTTCGGTGCTTCCACCGGAGCTGGCGCAGGTGCCGGGGTTGGCGCAGGCGCTGGAGCAACGGGTGCTGGAGCCGGCTCCGGGGCCTTGGCTGGCTCTGGCTTCTTGTCGTCATCCGAACCGCCGAACAGGTTGCTGAAGAAGTTGCCCTTCTTCGCCGCCACGGCACCCGCCGCGCCTGCCGCTGCAGCGGCCGGAACCACTTTGGCCGGTTCGAACGACTTGCCTGCCGCCAGATCTTCAACCTGGCTGGCCGCACGCTGACCAGTGCGCAGAGCGCCTTCCAGCGTGCCCGGGTACAAGGTGTCGGTGTGTTCACCGGCGAACGCTACGCGTTGCAGCGGACGTTCCCAGATACGCCAGAACTTGCTGATCTGGCCCGGGCCGTAGGCCAGGTAAGCGCCGCCCATCGACGGGTCGGTGCTGTAGCGACGAATTTCATAACCGGTGAACGAGCCACGGGCCTGTGGATAAAACGCGTGCAGACGGATCAGCACCTGATCGACCATCTGTTTGTCGCCGAACGCCTGCATCACACGGGAGTTGTCGCCGGACAGGTTGATCACCACGTTGGCGCCGCCCTTCAGCGCCGGCTCGATCCAGAGCATGCCCAGACCTGCGTTGCTGTAGATTTCGCCGGACATACGCGCCTTGCTTTCCCAAACCGGCGTCTTGAACTTCAACATGATCTGGTCGCGCCAGCCGTAGTTGGTGCCCTTGATCGCCGCCATATGCTGGGCATCCAGCGCAGGCGTCAGCTGAATCTTGCTCAGCGCACGCAGCGGCACGGCCAACACCACGTAATCGGCCTGATAACCGACACTGCCGACCTTGACGGTCACGCCATCCTTGTCCTGGCTGATGGCCGATACCGGTGAGTTGGTCTTGATGGTCTTGATCTGTTTGACGAAGGCCTGCGCCAGCACCTGGCTGCCGCCGACCAGACGCGAGGCGCGCAGGTCACGGTCGGAGATGCCGCGATAGACGCGGTTCTGCTGGGCGAAATACAACAGCGACAGACGCGATGGTTCGTCGTAGTGAGTGCGGATGTCCTGGTTGATCAACTGGCGCGCAGTGGCTGGCAGGTTTTGCTTGTCGAGCCAGTTCGACACGTTGATCTGGTCCAGCGCGTGCAGGGTGCTGGTCGCCGCCGGGTTTTGCGGATCGTCGATAGAACGCGCCAGATCATCGAGGGTTTTCTGGTAGCGCTTCAAGGCATCGGCAGTGGCCGGTTGCTTGGTCGCCAGATCAGCGGCGGAGAAATACTCGCCGTCGATCAGATAACCCGGGGTGCGCACGAATTCCGGTGCCGGCGTAGTGCCCAGTTTGAAGGTCGAGACGTACTTGTTCAGCACCGGCTGCGTCTTGTCGTTGCCGATCCATTCGCTGGTGGCCATGCCCGAGCGACCGCCCATGCCTGGCTTGGCTTCCAGCAGCGTCACCTGCCAGCCTTTGTTTTGCAGCTCATAAGCAGCGGTCAGACCCGAAAGGCCGCCACCGATCACGATTGCGGTTTTATCCTTGGCCAGCGCCGTAACGCTGAACAGCCCCAACATCACCAGCGCACAGGCGCGCAGCCAACCGACAGACATTCAGCGAACTCCGGAAAACACATAGGAAAAAGCAGTTTTGCGGGTCAGACGACCCAAAGAACCGCGAAGAATACGTTAGCCATCAAAACGCCGCCAGCGACGTCTATCGGCTCATACAAAGTAGCTCAATCGACACAATGGGTTGTCCCCGCGCGATGCATTGCATAGGCTTGCGCGATTGTTCGCCCGCGCCTGACGCGAGCCGCCTCGAGGAGACTGAAAATGGGCCTGAATAACCAGTGGATGCAACGCGATCTCGCGGTGCTGTGGCATCCCTGCACCCAGATGAAAGACCACGAACAGCTGCCGCTGATCCCGATCAAGCGCGGCGAAGGCGTCTGGCTCGAAGACTTCGAAGGCAAGCGCTACCTCGACGCGGTCAGCTCCTGGTGGGTCAACGTGTTCGGCCACGCCAACCCGCGAATCAACCAGCGCATCAAGGATCAGGTCGATCAGTTGGAGCACGTGATTCTCGCCGGCTTCAGCCATCAACCGGTGATCGAGCTGTCCGAGCGTCTGGTAAAGATGACGCCGCAAGGCCTGAACCGGGTGTTCTACGCCGATAACGGTTCGTCCTGCATCGAAGTCGCGCTGAAAATGAGCTTTCACTACTGGCTCAATCGCGGCCAGCCAAACAAGAAGCGCTTCGTTACCCTGACCAACAGCTACCACGGCGAGACCATGGCGGCGATGGCAGTCGGTGACGTGCCGCTGTTCACCGAAACCTATAAAGCCCTGCTGATGGACACCATCAAGGTGCCGAGCCCGGATTGCTACCTGCGCCCCGAAGGCATGAGCTGGGAAGAACACTCGCGCAATATGTTCGCGGCGATGGAACAGACACTGGCTGAGAATCACGACAGCGTTGCAGCCGTGATCGTCGAACCGTTGATCCAGGGCGCCGGCGGCATGCGCATGTATCACCCGGTGTATCTCAAGCTGCTGCGCGAAGCCTGCGACCGTTATGGCGTGCACCTGATCCACGACGAAATCGCCGTCGGCTTTGGCCGCACCGGCACCATGTTCGCCTGTGAACAGGCCGGTATCCGTCCGGACTTCCTCTGCCTGTCCAAGGCCCTGACCGGCGGCTACCTGCCGCTGGCGGCGTGCCTGACCACCGACGAGGTCTACAGCGCGTTCTACGACGACTATCCGACCCTGCGCGCCTTCCTCCACTCGCACAGCTACACCGGCAACCCACTGGCCTGTGCGGCTGCGTTGGCGACGCTGGATATCTTCGAGCAGGACAACGTGATCGAGAACAACAAGGCGCTCGCCCAACGCATGGCGTCGGCCACCGCGCACCTGGTCGACCACCCAAACGTGTCGGAAGTGCGCCAGACCGGCATGGTGCTGGCCATCGAGATGGTCAAGGATAAAGCCACCAAAGAGGCCTACCCTTGGCAGGAACGTCGCGGCTTGAAGGTGTTCCAGCATGCGCTGGAGCGTGGCGCGTTGCTGCGTCCGCTGGGCAGCGTGGTGTATTTCCTGCCGCCCTACGTGATTACCCCGGAGCAGATCGACTTCCTCGCCGACGTCGCCAGCGAAGGCATCGACATCGCTACGCGTGAGAGCGTCAGCGTGGCGGTGCCGAAAGATTTCCATCCCGGTTTCCGTGATCCGGGCTGATTGGATTGATGGTTTGACTAGAACCCTGTGGCGAGGGGATTCATCCCCGATGGGTGGCGAAGCCGCCCCAATCCCTGATCGCACTTTTCAACTGAAGAACTCGGTTGCTGATTTTGGGGGCGCTCCGCGCCCCATCGGGGATAAATCCCCTCGCCACATAAGCTCTGTACCACAGCGACTATGAGCCATTTTTTAGAGACCCGAAATGAGACTGTCCCGCTTCTTTATCGACGCCCCGCTGAGCACCGGCCAACACGAATTGCCGGAAGCCCAGGCGCATTACATCAGCCGCGTGCTGCGCATGGCCGAGGGCGATGCGGTGCAGATGTTCGACGGCTCCGGCCATGAGTTTCGCGGATCGCTGGTGGAAGTCGGCAAAAAACGCGTCGTCGTGCAGATCGACGAACAACTTGCCGGTCAGATCGAATCGCCGCTGCAAATCCACCTCGGCCAAGGCCTGTCCCGTGGCGAGCGAATGGACTGGGCGATTCAGAAAGCCACCGAACTGGGCGTCACTGAAATCACCCCGATCTTCAGTGAGCGCTGCGAAGTGCGCCTGAAGGACGAACGCGCCGACAAACGCCTGCTCCACTGGCGCCAAGTGGCGATCAGCGCTTGTGAGCAATGCGGGCGCTCGCGGGTGCCGGTGATTCATCCGCCGGTGCTGTTGGCAGACTGGATCAAGCAGACTGAAGCTGATCTGAAGCTAGTACTGCATCCAGTGGCTGAGCCGATGGTGAGCCATGCAAAACCTTCGACACTGGCGTTCCTGATCGGGCCGGAGGGTGGGTTGTCCGATGCCGAGGTCGAGCAGGCCAAGGGCAATGGTTTCCACGCGGCCCGCCTCGGACCGCGAGTGTTGCGTACCGAGACCGCGCCGGTGGTTGCACTGGCGGTGGCCCAGCAACTTTGGGGTGATTTCTAGGGCGCCATCGCTGGCAAGCCAGCGATTAGTCGCACCTCGGTCTACAAGACGTAAAACATAATCGCCACAAAGTGCAGCAAGCTCCCGGCAATCACAAACAGATGCCAGATCCCGTGCGCATGCCGCAATCGGTGATCCAGGGCAAAAAAGATAATCCCCACGGTGTACAAAACCCCGCCCGTGGCCAGCCAGGCGAAACCGGTGGTGCCCAGTGCCGCCAATAACGGCTTGACCGCCACCAGCACAATCCAGCCCATCACCGCGTAGATCACAATCGACAGAATCCGCGCCTCGGAGCGCGGTTTGATCTCTTGCAGAATACCGATCAGCGCCAGCCCCCAGACAATCCCGAACAGCGTCCAGCCCCACGGCCCGCGCAGGGTCACCAGACAGAACGGCGTGTAACTCCCGGCGATCAGCAGGTAGATCGAAAAGTGATCGACCTTCTTCATGATCGCTTTCTTGCGCCCGCGCACGCTGTGGTACACGGTCGATGCGCTGTAGAGCACCAGCAAGGTAAAGGCGTAAATCGCCACACTGACAATCTTCCAGGGACTGCCATCCAGGCTGGCAATCACCAGCATCCACACCCCACCGATAAAAGCCGCCACCGCCCCGACCAGATGCGTCCAGGCGTTCAATCGTTCCCCGTGATACATGTATCGCTCACCTCAAATTCGTTACCGCAGCGCGCAAGGCTCGGGCCTTGAGCGTAAAAGCGCAATGTTTCTGTTCAACCTCAGGATCAAAAGATCGCAGCCTTCGGCAGCTCCTACAGGAAGCTCGCATTCCAAAGGTAGGAGCTGCCGAAGGCTGCGATCTTTTGATCTTCAAGGCACAATCGACGCATTCCAAAAAGAGTCCGCGCCATGCTGATCGATGAAGAGTTGACCCTGAAAAAACTCGAGGTGTTCCTCGCCTTCATGCGCACCGGCAATCTGGCCCGCGCCGCTGCGGAGTTGCAGACCAGCAATGTCAGCGTGCACCGCGCGATTCATTCGCTGGAAAGCGCCCTGCGCTGCCCGCTGTTCAAACACGAAGGGCGCAACCTGACGCCGCTGGAAAGTGCCTATGTGCTGGAAGAACGCGCACAGAAGCTGATTCAGGACGTGGTCGAAAGCGTGCGCCTGACCCGCGAAGCCGCCGGGTTCTCCGCAGAACGCTTCAAGCTGGGCTCGCTGTACTCGCTGACGGTGAAGACCGTGCCGCAACTGATCATGGGCCTGAAGATCCGCCGCAGCGAACTCAACATCGACCTGATCCTCGGCTCGAACATCGACCTGCTCTACAAGCTGAAAAACATGGAAGTCGACGCGATCCTGGTGTCGCTGGACGACAGCATCAACGACCCGGACTGCGAGCAGATTGCGCTCTTCTCCGACGACATCTTCCTCGCCACGCCAGCGGATTCACGGTTCGCCCAGCGCAGTGAAGTGGATCTGGCAGACGTTCGCGACGAAACCTTCATCACCCTGACCCAAGGCTTCGCCACCCATCAGGACGGTAACCGGGTGTTCAAGCAGGCGGGGTTCGAGCCGAAGGTGGCAATGCAGGTGAACGACATTTTCACACTGCTGAGCATGGTCAGTTCCGGGGTGGGCTATGCGTTGCTGCCAGGGCGAATTGCGGCGGTGTATGAGAATCGGGTGAAGCTGATTCCGCTGCAGGAGAAGTACCGGCTGCAGCAGCACATTGGCGTGGTGTTTCTGAAGGCCAAGGAGCGCGATCCGAATTTGCTGGCGTTGCTGGCGGAGTGTCGGATGTATGCCAATCGGCAGGCTTGAGACCGAGTCGTCTCCTTCGCGAGCAGGCTCGCTCCCACAGTTGGAATGCATTTCCCTGTGGGAGCGAGCCTGCTCGCGAAGGCGTCAGCCCAGACGACTCAAAACCCGAACCTAGCCAACAATCGCGCGAACAATAAAGAACAACAACGAAGGCCCAAGCAAGCATCCAAGCCCGGTGTGGAACGTCGCCGTCAGCGCCCCATAAGGCACCAACCGCCGATCCGTCGCCGCCAGCCCGGCAGTCACACCACTCACCGTCCCGGCCAACCCGCCAAACACCATCGCCGAACGCGGGTTATCAAGGCCCATCCAGCGCGCCGCGACCGGCGTGCCGACCATCACCAGAATCGCCTTGATCAACCCGGTGGCAATCGACAGCGCCATCACATCCGAACTCGCACCAATCGCCGCACCGGTCACCGGGCCAACGATGTAGGTCACCGCGCCAGCGCCGATGGTGGTCATGCTCACCGCATCGCGATAACCAAACGCCCAGGCCATGCTCGCGCCGACAATGAACGGCAGGATCGTGCCCAGCAACAACGCAATCACCCCGATCATCCCGGCCTTTTTCGCCTCGGTCGCCTGCACTTCAAACGCGGTGGCAACAATCGCGAAATCACGCAGCATTGCCCCGCCCATCAGGCCGATGCCGGAGAACAGCGTCAGATCCGCCAAACCTTTCTGCCCGCCCGTCATGGTGCCGCCGACCCACGCCAGCACCAGACCGATGACGATGGCAATCGCCGAGCCGTGAATGCGTCCGAAGGTCAGGCGCTTGGAGAGAACCACGGAGACCCACATGATCACGCCGACAAAAGCGAAGGCAGTGATCAGACCGTTATGTTCCAGACCTTTTTCGATGAGATCCCACATATCAGCGACCCCCTACCGGCGTGCCGACCGGGGAGATTTCCGCCAGTTCGTCGGGCAACGGTTCGCCCTTGTGGGTGCGGCTGATCAAGGCAATCGTGCAACCACAAATCACCACCGAACCGATCGCCGCCAGCACCGCCACCGGGCCGCCGTGCAGCGCGGTGACGACGTTCTGTTGCGCGGCCATCGCCACCACCACCGGAATGTACATGGCGCCCCAGAAGCCGACTCCATCTCGCACTCCTTGGTCATGCCGCCGCGTTTCTGCATCCACAACCGCGCGCAGATCAACAGGATCATCGCGATGCCGACCCCGCCGACGTTGGATTTGACGCCCAGCAACACGCCGAGCATGTCGCCCATGATCACCCCTGCCAGCGTACAGATCGCCAGCAGCGCCACACCGTAAATAATCATTGTTGTAGTCCTCAAAGTGCATCGTCGAATGTTGTTTTTGTTGTTCGAAGCTTGAGTCGGCGTTTTAGGTTCGGCGGCTTCCCTCCTCACGCAACAGCGCCTGCAAGGTGTCGAGGCGAGCACTGTCGAAGGCAGTGACGGTGCCTTGCTCGAACACCCGGCGCGCCAGCCCGGTCAGCACCGCACCGGGCGGCAGTTCGATCTGTAGCCGCACGCCGCGCTCGTAGGCGCTTTGCACGGTGCCGCGCCAATCCACGACGCGGCACATGTTGAACGCGAGGTCATCGCGCAGGGCATCGACCTTGATTACCGGGCGCGCGCGGCTGCCGCTCAGGTAGGCGATTTTCGGGGCTTGCAGTTGTACTTTGGCGAACGCTTCGGCGAGGGTTTGCGCCGGTTTTTCCAGCAGCGGACAGTGCGACGGCACGCTGACCGCCAGACGTTTCGCCAGACCCGCGCCACGGCTGCGCGCGAGTTCGGCCACCGCTTGCATCGCCTTGTCGCTGCCGGCAATCACCACCTGGTTATCGGCGTTGATATTGGCCAGATAAACCGGCGTTACGGCGCTGTGAACTTGCGCCAGCAACGTTTCGACTGTGGACAGTTGCAGACCGATGATCGCAGTCATGCCAAAGCCCTGTGGATAAGCCTGTTGCATCAACTCACCGCGCAGGCTGACCAGATGCAGCGCATCACTGAAGCTCAAGGCCCCGGCCACCACCGCTGCGGAGTAAGCACCGATGGACAGGCCCGCGACATAGTCCGCGTTCAAACTGTCCTGCAACAACTGTCGCGAAGCCGCGACACCGGCGATCAGCAGGCAGAGCTGCACTGCCCTTGTACTGCGCAGCGCTTCGGCAGAATCAAGCAGCAAGACATCTTCACCCAGCACATCACTGGCCTCGGTCAACGTTTCCCGAGGCAAACGCTGGAGCATGCCCGGTTGCTGTGCGCCCTGACCGGGGAACACCAACAGACTGCTCATGCTGCCTGCTCCTGCGGGTTCCACGGGTCTACTACCAGACACGCCTGATGCGCGTTTTTCAGCAGCACCCGCGCCGAAGTGCTGGCCCATTCACGCAGGGCTACGGCGCCGAACGGCGTCTGCAATTGCATGTCGACCCGGCACACTGCCTGATCGAAAAGCGCCACCAGTTTGCGCGCCTGATTGCGGGTCATCAGTTGCGGTGTGCGCAGGATCAGATCGAGATCGCTGCCCTCATGCATCGCCGCAAAACCACTGGCCAGTTCAAATCCGGCACTGCCGCTGACGCCCCAGATCCAACCGCAATCATCGAGCATCGGCCGCAATTGCTTGAGGGCGCACATGGCCGGCAGATCACGTTCACTGTCGACCCGACACAGCGCCTCGGGGCTGACACGACAGCCAATCGAATCAAGCGCCATGAACGCCGCCAAGCGCTGCTCGCGTAACACACCGCGCACGCCCACTGCCACGAAACCCTCAGCACTTAACGCACGGCGCACCACCACCGGTTGCCCGGCGCTGAGCGACTCGACTGCCCACTGCGGCGCATCCGCCGGTAGCTGCGCCGGGGTCATGCCCCAGAGCAGATCGTGGGCCAGAGGCGTATTCACCACTGCGCCCTCAACAGTTCACGCACGCGACTGGACGCTTCACGATTTTTAGCACCGAGGCGACCGCTCAAATCATTGCCAGTGACATCGCTGATGGCTTGCTTCAAGCACTCGGTCACTCGCGTCAGATCCTCGGCTGTCGGCTGTTCGATCTGCTGCACCGACAGGGTTTCCCAAAGCAGCCCGAGGCTGGCGTAACTGTCGATGTCATAGGCCATCGGCGGCACGCTGGCTGCCAGTGCTTCGAGTTCTTCGACGCTGCGCAAAGTCACCCGCGCCGCCGATGCTTTGCCCATCGCATGCACCATCACGCCGGGATCACGCAGGGCGATCAAGCGGTTGGCCTGATAGCCGTGGGCGAGAAACGCACCGGACATGGCTTTGCCCACCAGCAGCGCAATCACCGGATGCCCGGCCAGGCGTGCGCGGGCATAACTGTCCGCCGCACCGGCCAGCGCCTGATGAATGCCGAGGGCTTCTTCGCGACGGCCGTAGGCCTGGCTCGGTACATCGACGATGGCAATCAGTGGACGCTTTTGCGGTTTGTCGCGGTCAGCGTTGATCGCATCGTCGACGGCTTTGGCCAGGCCCCAGCCTTCCAGCAACCCGACTTCGCCGTTACGGGCACGGGGGAAACGGTTGTCAGGGTCAGCGACCACGGCGATAAAACGCCCGAGTTCAGCATCGGCAACCTTCAACGAGGGCGGCAAACCTTCTACAGCTTTCGCGCCCGCGCTCAACGCGTTGAACCAGTTCAAACCGCGCAATGAATAACCACTCATGAGCGCTCTCCTTGATACAGATCGCGAACCACCGAAGGCTCGATTTGCTTGTCAGTGTCCAGGCTGGCCAGCCGTTGCAGGAACCACTCGGCCCGCTGACTGCGCGGTTGGGCTGGCAAGCCTTGTTGCAGCAACTCGCCGACCTGCTGACGAATCTGCGCCACATCATCGGCGGCAAACCGATCCACCAAGCCACTGGCAAAACGCTGCTCGCCACCGGTCAGGCTCCATATAAACGGCCGGTCGCGGGAGTCGTATTCCTCGATCCCGGCTTCCTGCTCGATCACCTGCGGGCCATTCAGGCCCAGGCGTGCTTCCTGGGTCACCAGCAAATAGCTGCACAGCGCTGCGGCAATCGACATGCCGCCAAAACAGCCGACGCTGCCCGCGACCACACCCACCACCGGTTGGTATTGCTGCAAGTCGACAATCGCCGCATGAATATCGGCAATCGCCGCCAAGCCGAGATTGGCTTCCTGCAGCCGCACACCGCCGGTTTCCAGCAGCAACACGGCGCGGGTCGGAGTGCCGTTGCGGTTGTCCTCGGCGGCCAGTTCCAGTGCACCGGCAATCTTCGCCCCGCCGACTTCGCCGAGGCTGCCGCCCTGAAACGCGCCTTCGATGGCCGCGATCACTACCGGCAAACCGTCGAGGCTGCCCTTGGCGATCACCACACCGTCATCGGCTTGCGGCACCACGCCCTGGCGTTCTAGCCACGGCGACATCACCCGTTGAAAAGGATCGAGCAATTCGCGAAAGGTGCCGGCATCAAGCAAGGCTTTCGCCCGTTGCCGCGCGCCGAGTTCGACGAAGCTGTGTTTATGGAGAAGCGCTGCGCTGTCAGTCATGGCCGATCTCCTCGAAACCTTGTTCCAGGCGCAAACGCACCACACCCGGCGTCGCGCCGAAATCGTGGATATCGATGGCCATGGCTGGCGGCGTGGTGCCGTCGAACATCCGCGCAAACAGATGCTGCCAGCGCAGCTGTGCGCCGTTGACCGAGGTTTGCACGTTGATCGTCAACTTGCCGGCCAGCCCCGGTTCGATCAGCACTTCCAGATCACCCGAGCCGACACAACCGACCAGCGCCCGACCGCGAGGCGGCTGCCCGGCGGGGAATTCAAACGATAGGGTTTCCATCAAAACGCTCCCTGAAAGGTGCCGTCGCACTCGATTCGGTCGAGCAGCAGCGTGGCGGCGAGCAAGTCGGCGGCGCCACCGGGCGAGGCATTCAATGCGATGAGTTGTTGATCGAGTTCATGCAGGCGCCGGCGACCGCTGAGGCTGGCGCTGCCACCGGCGTCGAGCACCGCTTGCGCGCCCTGCTGCATGGCGTGCAGGCCTTGTTCGCCGGCGCGGTAGAGCACGCAGGTGTCGGCCAGGTCAGTCATGATCGCGAGCAAGGCGTCGAGCCGGGCGTTCTGTTCGCCGTGGCCGTTTGCGCGGCTGCGCTTGAGTTGCGGCAAACCACGTTGCAGCACGGACGGGAAGCCGAGTTGCGCTTCCTCTCGGGCGCCGCGAGCGCCGTAACGCAGGGCGACTTGTGCACCGTGGCTCAGGGGACGAGGTGCAAAACGATCATCGAGCAGCGCCAGACGTGCAGCGCGCAGGGTGACGGCGTTGGCGCCTGTGGATTTCGCTTCGAGCGCGGCGGCGGTCACCAACAGGCCCAAGGCCCAGATTGCACCGCGATGAGTGTTCACGCCGTTGGTGGTCGCGAGCATCGCTTGCTCGCCTTCACGGCCGATGCGGCCAATGCTTTCACGCAGCGTTTGATTGATCTCGCCGACTTCAATGGCAGCTTCGGCCATCTCCTTGAACGCCGGCCACAACGACAGCGCCGAGGCGTGCATCAGGCCCAAGTGCAGATCGGTGTGCGCGCCGTTGCCACGACGGTCGACCAGCGCCGGTTTCGGCGACAGATCCGCTTCGTCGATCAACGCATCCACCGCCATGTCCGCCAATCGCTCGGCCAGGGAAATCGGTTTCGCTTGCAGGTTAAGTGCGTGCATTACCAGCTCCTGAATTTGGCGGGCGGGTTGTAGAGGCCGCCGGACCACTCGACCAGATCGGCCACGCTTTTCGCCGCCAGCAGTTCGCGGGTAGCGTCAGTGCGGCGGATGCCGAGGTCTTCGGGCAAGGCGATCAGGCCTTCACGGCGCATGCGTTCGGTGTCTTTCGGGTTGTGGCGCAGGCCAATGGCGGTGACGCCGGCGACAGCGGCGATCATCGCCTGGCGCTCTTCCAGCGAACGCGCCTTGTACAGATAGGCGATGCCTTCTTCGGTGAGCAGGTGGGTGACGTCGTCGCCGTAGATCATGATCGGCGCCAGCGGCATGCCGCTTTTCTTCGCCACTTCCACCGCATCGAGGGTTTCGACGAAGGTCGGTTTGCCGCCCTCCTGGAAGGTCTCGACCATTTGCACCACGAGTTTCTTGCCGCGTTCGAGCATCGGTTGCGGCGAGTCGTCGTGGCGCATGTCCAGCCATGCCGGCGTGCCGTGACGGCGGCCACGCGGGTCATGGCCCATGTTCGGCGCGCCACCGAAACCGGCGAGACGGCCACGGGTGACGGTCGAGGAATGGCCATCGCCATCAACCTGCAACGTCGCGCCGATAAACAGATCCACCGCGTATTGCCCGGCCAGTTGGCAGAACATCCGGTTGGAACGTAGCGAGCCGTCGCGGCCGGTGAAGAACACATCCGGGCGCGCGGCGATGTAATTTTCCATGCCCAGTTCGGTGCCGAAGCAATGCACGCTTTCGACCCAGCCGCTCTCAATCGCCGGGATCAACGTCGGGTGCGGGTTTAGCGTCCAGTTGCGGCAGATCTTGCCTTTGAGGCCGAGGGATTCGCCGTAGGTCGGCAGGATCAGTTCGATGGCCGCGGTGTTGAAACCGATGCCGTGATTGAGCGACTGCACGTTGTGTTTTTCGTAGATCCCGCGGATCGCCATCATCGCCATCAACACGTGGACAGGCTTGATGTGCCGTGGGTCGCGGGTGAACAGCGGTTCGATGTAGAAGGGCTTGTCGGCCACCACGACGAAATCGACCCACGACGCCGGAATATCCACACGGGGCAATTCGCTGACGTCGTCGACCAACTGGTTGACCTGGACGATGACGATGCCGTCGCTGAACGCGGCCGGCTCGATCAGTGCCGGGGTGTCTTCAGTGCTCGGGCCGGTGTAGATGTTGCCGGCGCGGTCGGCCATGAAACCGGCCGAGAGCACGACGTTGGGGATCAGGTCCACCACCAGCCGGGCGTAGAGTTCGATGTAGGTGTGGATCGCGCCGATTTCCAGCAAGCCATCTTCAAGCAACTGGCTGATGCGCAGGCTCTGGGTGCCGGCGAAGGAGAAATCGAGTTTGCGGGCGATGCCGCGCTCGAACAGGTCGAGGTGCTCGGAGCGGCCGACGCTGGGCATGATCATGTGCAGGTCGTGGAGCTTCTCGGGATCAGCCTTGGCCAGCGAGCGAGAAAGAAAATCCGCCTGCTTCTGGTTGTTGCCCTCCAGCACCACTCGGTCGCCGGGATGAATCAGCGCTTCGAGCGCGGCGACGATCTTGTCGGTGGGCAACACCACACCGTCGGCCAGCCCGCGCACCTTGTCGAGGCGACGCTGCTTCTCGTCACGCCGCCGCGTCCAGCGCGAGTCGGGGGAAATTGTTGTTGTCATGCTCACTCCACGGGGTTCGCTGTCGTGGAGCTAAGTTAGGCGTGTGGGGTGGGGGCATCAATCAAGCGCGGTGGTGATTCATTACGCTCAGCGTAATGGTTCAGGCCCTCTTCGCGAGCAGGCTCGCTCCCACAGGGGATCTGTGTCGTACACCTGATCTGTGTTCACTGGTGATCCAATGTGGGAGCGAGCCTGCTCGCGAAGAGGCCAGTCAGACCACTAAAAACTCTGGATCAGTGGACCAGGCCCGCCTCCACCAACAACTGCTCAAGTGCCAACAAATCCGGCACTTTCGCCACTTGCTCCCCCACCTGCACCGCCGCCTGTTCCAGCGCACACAACGGCACATCGACATAGCTCAATTGGCTATCGAGCTTGTAAGACCGAGGAATCCCCTGCACCAGCAACGCAATGAATTTCAGCTGCGGCAAGCCACCCAGCGCATTGAGAATCACAATCCGCGCTCGCTCGCCAATCACCACTTTCTGCCCACACGCCGACTCGAAACTCAGCAACGGAATCTGCCGCTCGCGCCACATGACGCGCCCCAGATACCACGGCGGTGTATCCAGATCGAAGGCGCTGGCCTGATAGTCGATCAGCTCGGCCACCGCGACGTTGGGCAAGATCAGGTTACGATCCGCCAGCGGCAGCAGCAGCCCGGTGAGTTGGCTGGTACGCGCGTTGTGGCGGCGCTCATGCATGTTTCTTGCTCCAGTGGGCAATGCTTTCGAGCAGCACCGATTCCTGATACGGCTTGCCGAGGTAGTCGTTGACGCCGATGGCCATGGCGCGGTCGCGGTGTTTTTGCCCGGTGCGCGAGGTGATCATGATGATCGGCAGGTGTTGCAGGCGCTCGTCGTTGCGCACCTGGGTGGCGACTTCGAAGCCGTCCATGCGCGGCATTTCGATGTCGAGCAGCATCAGGTCGGGCATGTGTTCTTCGAGCAGGAGCATGGCGTCGACACCGTCCTTGGCGGTCAGCACGTTCATGCCGTGGCGTTCGAGTAAACGACTGGTGACCTTGCGCACGGTGACCGAGTCGTCGACCACCATCACCAGCAGCGGTTTCTGCGGTTCGCTGTCGATATCCGGTTGAATCGGATACTGCGCAACCGGTGCCTGCATGGCGCGGATCGGCGCCAGCAGATCAAGAATCAGCACCACCCGGCCATCGCCCAGAATCGTCGCGCCGGACACGCCCTGCACCGCCGCGAATTGCGCGCCGAGGCTTTTGACCACGATCTCGCGAGTCCCGGCCATGGTGTCGACCTGCACCGCGATGCGCCGGTCGTTGTACTGCACCAGCAGCACTGGCAACGGCAGGCTCTGGCCCAGCAGTTTCGGGCGTGGCGCGGTTTTCAGCAGCTCGCCCAAGTAGCACAGCTCATAGCGTTGGCCGCCGTATTGATAGCTCGGTGGATCGAGTCGGAAATGCCCATCCAGATCATTCGGCAACACGCGGACGATGCCGTCGATGGTGTTCAGCGGAATCGCGTATTGATCCTCACCACACTGCACCATCAACGCACGGTTGACCGACACGGTGAACGGCAGGCGAATGCGGAAATGCACGCCCTGCCCCGGCACCGAATCAATGCTCATGCTGCCGCCCAACTGGCGGACTTCTTCATGCACCACGTCCATGCCGACGCCACGCCCGGAGATCTGGGTGATTTTTTCGGCGGTGGAAAACCCCGGTTGGAGGATGAACTGCAACACATCGCGGTCGCTGATTTCGGCGTCCGGCGCCAGCAAGCCACGTTTGATTGCCTTGTTCCGCACCGCTTCCAGCGGCACACCGGCACCGTCGTCGCGGATGTCGAAAACGATGTCGCCGCCCTCGCGGGACAGCTCGAGGCTGATCTGCCCTTGCGCCGGTTTCCCCGCCGCCAGCCGCACCTCGGTGGACTCCAGACCATGGTCGACGGCGTTGCGCAGCATGTGCTCCAACGGTGCGGCCATGCGCTCAAGCACGTTGCGATCCATCTCGCCTTCGGCGTTGCCGACGACGAAAGCGACGTCTTTGTTCAGCTCTTCGGCAACCTGGCGGACGATGCGTTTGAGGCGCGGCAACATCCGTTCGAACGGCACCATGCGCGAGCGCATCAGGCCTTCCTGCAATTCGGTGTTGATCCGCCCTTGTTGTTGCAGCAGGTTCTCGGCGTCGTGGTTGCGGCGGTCGAGGGTTTCCTTGAGGTCGAGCAAGTCGGAGGCGGATTCGAACAGCGCCCGCGACAGTTGCTGCAACTGGGAATGGCGATCCATTTCCAGCGGATCGAATTCTTCGTAACCGAGGCGTTCGCCGTCGACTTGCTGACGGCTGAGGATGCGCCCCTGAGTTTCCGTATCGAGGCGGCGCAACTGATCACGCATGCGCTCGATGGTGGTTTCCATCTCGTTGAGCGCGACTTGCGCGTCGTTGACTTGCTGTTCAATGCGTCCACGGAAAATCGAGGTTTCACCGGCCAGATTGACCAGTTCGTCGAGCAGTTCGGCGGAGACCTTGACCATGTCCGCGCCGGCGTCGGCGGCCGGTGCTGCGGTCTCGGTTTTAACCGGCAGCGGCAGCAACGGCGGCGCTTCAGGCGTCACGGGATGACTGAAGTTCTGGATCGCATTGATCAACCGATCCGCTGGCGGACACGGTTGCCCGGCGCGCACGCCATCGAGCATTTGCGCCAGTCGGTCATGGCCGCGCTGCACCAGCGCGAACAATTCGCCAGACGCTTGCAACGAGCCGGCGGAGAGACTTTCGTAAAGGTATTCCAGCTCATGGGCGAGGTCGCCGATCGGGCCGATCTCGACCATCCGCGCGCCGCCCTTGAGGGTGTGCAGGTCGCGCAGCAGGGTTTCGACTTCCTGACGGTTGCCCGGCTCAGCCTGCCAGCGCAGCAGCGCGGCTCCGGAGTTCTCGATGATGTCGAAACCTTCTTCGAGGAAGATCTCCAGCAACTCGGGATCGTGCCCGGCACCTTCGTGATCGACGGCAGGTTGCGTCGTTTCGGCAGGGGTCGGCGAGCCTTGGCGTACCTGGCGAAGCGCTTCGATCAGATCCTCTGCCGGCTCCAGCGGCTGATGGTTTTGCAGTTGCTCAAGCAGCCGGGTGAAACGCTCATGGCTTTTGTGCAACAAGCGACCAAGGTCTTCGCTGTGGCTGTAGCGACGATCGACCAGACCTTCGTAAAGGCTTTCCAGCTCCTGGGCCAGATCGCCGACGGCATCGACTTCGGCCATGCGCGCACCACCCTTGAGGGTGTGCAAATCACGCTGCAACGAGGACAGCGGCGCGGCGTTGTCCGGGTCGCTCAGCCAGCGCTGCAAGGCTTGCTCGGCGCTGTCGAGAATGTCCACTGCCTCTTCGAGGAAGATCTCGACGATTTCGTCGTCCGGCTCCTGGGCAGCGCTGGTTTGCGAAAGCTCGGCGGTGGCCGCGCCCAGTTCGCGGATGCTCAAGGTGCGGCTGCCGTCGCTGCGAATCAGGCCCATGGACGAGGGGTCGAGGCTTTCGTCGAGCAGATCATGCAAGGCGCGAATGCGCTCCGGCTGCGGCGTGACTTCCTGGCCGGCGGCCAGTTCGTCGAGCATGTTGATCAGCGCTTCGTGGGCGTACTGCGCTTCCTGGAAAAACCGGTCGCTGACCGCCAGGCTGCTTTCTTCCACGGCGCCATAGAGATCGAGCAAGGCTTCGCACAGAACATCCACCGGCAGCAGATCCGCCAAGTGCGCGCCTTCACCGAGGGTGGTCAGCTCATCCAGCAACGCGCTGAGTTCCTGGCGTTCGCCGGGGTGTTGCTGCCAGCGCTGCAAAAGGTTTTCGGCGTCGAACAGGATGTCCATGCCTTGGGCAAGGAAGTTGTTGATCAGTTGCGGATCGTGCTTGATCCGCAGGCCAGTGTTCGGCGCATTGAGGATCGCTTCCAGACGCTCGCCGAGCAGCGCATCGGTGCGTTTGATCAGCGACTGCGCGCCGACAATCGGCGCCAGCGGATCATGCTTGAGCTGGCGCAAGCCGACACGGAACAGCCCTTCGGCTTCGAGCAGCAACTCGACTTCATCGAGATCGAGCGGCAACTGATGGGCCTTGAACTCTCGGGCCAATTGATCAAGCGATGCCGCCAGTTCGGCAATCGGCAACACACCGGCCATCGACGCGCTGCCCTTGAGGGTGTGCAAAGCGCGCTGCAACTCGTCGCTGGCCGGCAGCGGAACATGCTCGGCCGCTTGATCGAGGAAACGATTGAGGCTGGCGAGGTGGGTTTCGGCTTCGTTGCGGAAGATCTCCAGCAACAGCGGATCGAGCGCCGCAACGTCATCGACGTCTTCGGCAGCCAGCGGTTCGTCCCCCTTGGCCAAGGCATGGGCGCGCGCCGCCAATTGATCGACATCGCTGCGCTGACGCTGGCTGTTGGTGGCGAATTCGCTGACCAGTTCCGGCAGCAGCAACACCGTGTCGGTGAGTAATTGCGGCACCACGGCGCCGGGTTCGACGCTGTGTTCCAGCACGCGATTGAGCAGGTTTTCCACCGCCCAGGCCAGTTCACCGAGGATCAGCGCACGCACCATGCGTCCGCTGCCTTTCAAGGTGTGGAAGGCGCGGCGCAGCTCTGTCAGCGCGGCGCGATCCTGCGGATTGACTGTCCAGCGCGGCAGGTATTCGTGGAGAACCTCAAGTACCTCATCGGTCTCTTCGAGGAACACTTCGCGCAGTTCGTCGTCCACCGGTTCTTCATCGGCCGGTGGCGGCATCAGGCTGCCGGGTGTGACCACGGCGGGCGGATTGATCGCCGGCACCGGGCTGGCCAACACATCGGCCAGCGACTGCACGATGTCCGGGTCGTCCAGCGCCTGCAGGTCCTGCATCACCAGTGCTTCGCTTGGGCTGAGCACGTCATCGAGCACTGGCACACGCTGTTCGCCGGGCTGCTCATTGGACTCTTCGTTTGCAAAATAACCGAGACTGGCGAGGCTCTTCTGCGCGACATCCAGCAGTTGTTCGCTTGGCGCCAGCGGGTCATCGCTCAAGCGTTCAAGGTAATACTCGAGGCTGGTGATGACGTCGGCGAGGTTGTCCAGTTGCTGCCAGCCTGGTTCGTGCGGATCGAGCAGCAGATGTTCGCGGATGAAACCGTTGCAGGCCTCGACCAGATTCGCCGCACGACTCAGCGGAATCATCGCCAGCGCCCCGCGCACCTGAGTCAGCAGTTCCGGCAGCGGTTGCAGTTGCTGGCGATCCCAATCGGCGTCGATGTAGTCGACGATCATGTCCTTGGCCTGTTGCAAGCAGATGCGCGCTTCCTTGATCACGATCTGATGAATCTGCGTCAGGTCGGTGGTGGGCAGGCGCGAGTCTTCGGGGCTTTCCGGCTCGACGGTGCCGACCATCCCGGCGAGTGTCGCTTCGACGTAGAGCAAGGCGCCGGCAACGTCCATCAGGATCGCGTCGTTGGGTTCACGCTGGCCCTGGACAAGGCTGAGCACCACCGCCAGTTGATCGATGATGACCTTGCGCGGCTGGCCGAAACCGAGCACCGCGAGGGTGTCGGCGATCTGCCGCAACGGCGCCAGCAGGCTTTCCAGGTCCGACGTATGTTGGCGGTCGCTGCGCACGAACAGGTCGAGGCGTTCCTTGACCCGCACCAGTTCTTCGCACAACGCCGCCAGCACCGAGCGCATCGCATCGCGGTCGGGGCCGGCCAGGCGCGCGCGTTCTTCATCGACCATCGCGCTGTCGGGTAAGGCGTCGTCCAGGGAGTAGCGATCTTTCATGGTCAGCATCTGCCTGGTGGGATGTTCGGCTTTGGCAATATAGAACAACAGGCTTTTGAGAAGCTCTGGCGGGGGCGGCTGATTGAGGCCCGCCATGCCTTGCTCGAGCAAGCGTTTGAGCTCCTTGTCGGCGTCCTTGAACAGGCTGCGCAGTGCCGGGCTGTTGGCGATCACGCCTTCGCGCATACCTTCGACCAAGGCGGATGCGACCTGCCACAACGGACTTAACGGGGCGTCACCGCTCAGCGCTTCGAGACGGGTGAAGACTTTCGCCAGATAAGCCAAGTGCGTCTGGTCATCCTGCTCACGCAGCAAACCGACCAGCGCCATTTGCAGCATCTGGCGTAACTTGCGCAGCACATTCGGCAGCTCTGCCGGTTCCAGCAGCGCCAGCGCCTCTTCGCCAAGCGGCGGCAGCTCGGGCAGTTGCGGGCTGAACAGACTGGTTTCCGACAGCAGGCTTTCGCCGCGAGCGCTGCGCAAATCATTGAGCAGCGGCAGCACGACCAGAGGAAGATCACGGCGGGCGCTCTGTACGCGGTCGAGGTAGATCGGTAATTGCCCCAAGGCTTGCAACAGCAAGTGCAGGGCTTCGTCGCGATGGCTGACCCGACCCTGCTGCAAGGCTTCGACAAGATGTTCCATTTCTTCGGCGAGCAGCGCGGCGCCGTAGAACTCGACCATCTGCAAGCTGCCGTGAACCTGATGGATGTACGCCAGGCACTCGTCCAGCCCGCCGGATGCGTGCGGATCATCGAGCACGGTTTCAATCGCCTGATGCGCCAGTTTCAGCGTTTCGGCAATTTCGCCTTTGACCCACTCGAGGGCCACGTAGTCGTGGCGATCACCCATAACCGCTCCAATCACACTTTATCCGTCGCCGACGCGGATGCCGCCGGCAAGGTGAAACCTGACACCGAACGACGCAACTGACTGGCCATTTTCGTCAGGTTGCCGATGCTCTCGGCGGTGGCTGTGGAGCCCGACGACGTTTGCGTGGTGATCTGCTGGATCACGTTCATCGTCAGCGAGATCTGCCCGGCCGACGTCGTCTGCTGCTGCGCCGCGTTGGAGATGCTCTGAATCAGCGCCGCAAGGGTCTTCGACACGCCTTCGATTTCTTCCAGAGCCACCCCGGCATCCTGCGCCAGCCGCGCGCCGCGCACCACTTCAGTGGTGGTCTGTTCCATGGAGATGACCGCTTCGTTGGTGTCGGTCTGGATCGCCCGCACCAGCGTTTCGATCTGCCGAGTGGCGGCGGACGAGCGCTCGGCCAGCCGTTGTACTTCGTCGGCGACCACGGCAAAACCACGCCCGGCATCGCCGGCCATCGACGCCTGAATCGCGGCGTTGAGGGCGAGGATGTTGGTCTGGTCGGCAATGTCGTCGATCAGGCTGACGATATCGCCGATTTCCTGCGACGACTCGCCAAGACGCTTGATGCGTTTGGCGGTGTCCTGAATCTGTTCGCGAATGTTGTCCATGCCGTGGATGGTGTTGTGCACCACCTCGTTGCCTTTGTTGGCGATTTCCACGGAACGCTCCGCTACCGCCGAAGACTCGGCGGCGTTGGCCGAGACCTGATCGATGGACTGGGCCATATCGTTGATCGCGGTCGAGGCTTCGGAAATCTGCTGGGCCTGATGCTCCGAGGCCTGGGCCAGGTGCATGGCGGTGGCCTGGGTTTCCTGCACGGCCGCCGCGACCTGGCCGGCGGTGAGGTTGATGGTCGCCACCAGATCGCGCAATTGATCGACGGAATAGTTGATCGAGTCGGCGATGGTGCCAGTGAAGTCTTCAGTCACCGAGGCGGTCACGGTGAGGTCGCCGTCGGCCAGATCCTCGATTTCATCGAGCAGACGCATGATCGCGTTCTGATTGCGTTCGTTCTTCTCGGCGGTCTCGCGCAACTGGCGATTGGTTTCGCGGACCATGACCAGACCGATCAGGATGATCGACGCAAGCGCCAGCAAGCCGAGCACGTAGCCACCGATGGTGTCGGTGTTGCGCCCACCCGCGAGGTTTTCGAAACGGTTAGCCAGGTGCGAGGCTTCGTCGAGCAGGGTTTGCGAGAGGTTGAAGATGTTGCTGGCCGACTCGCGAACCTTGAACAGCTCCGGCGAGGTTTCGAGGATTTCATCGACAGAGCCGGAAACGAACTGGAACAGCTCGGAAATCTCACTCAGGCGCGCGCGGGCATCACGGTCTTCGACCTGACTGATCTTCAGCGCCGGGTTGCCCTGAAGCATGCCGTTGAGGACTTGGCCGAAGCGAGTGGCATCGCGGCCAAACGCATCGGCAGCCTGCTGCGAGTTTTCATCGCCGGCCAGCACGGTGTTCACCGCACCGAGAATGCGTTCGGCCAGCAACGATTGGCGCTGGGCCATCGCCACTTGTGCCGCCGGAGCACCGCGCTGGAGCAGGATCTCGACGACTTTTTCGTATTCGATCTGCAACTGCGGCACGGTTTCGGCCAGGGTCGCGGCGACCTGATGCAGCGACAGCACGGTCTGTTCGCTGGAGAGAATGGCGTCGGTGTTTTTCAGCAGGCGTTCCCAGTCGAGCTGCACGGCGCGCATTTCCGGGCGCACGGTCGACGGCGCCGGGGGCAGGCCGGTGGCCGGGTCGCCCTTCTTCAGGTAACTCCAGCGCCGGGCGAAATCGTTGCGCGCATCGCTGAGCAACTTGAACGCGGCAGCCTTGCCGGCGGCGGCTTCAGTGGCGTTCTTGGCAATGCGTTGCGACAGCACGCGCAGCTCACCGGCGTGACCGATGTACTGCTTGTCGTAGTTCGCCTGGGTGTTGAGGTAAGCGAAGTTGGCAAACAGCAGCATGATGAACACGATCAGTGCGATGAACAGCACGATGATCTGCGAGCGACTGCGCGATCCTTCCGCCGGCTTGCCTGTTTTTGCTTTTGTCATCGGTCCTCGCCTATGAAACCTGCAACGGCCCACTGTGGGAACGAGCTCTGTGGCGAGGGGATTTATCCCCGATGGTTGGCGAAGCCGACCCAAAACCTGCACCCGCGATGTCCCAGATTCAATTCAGGTTTTGGGGCCGCTGCGCGACCCATCGGGGATAAATCCCCTCACCACAAATCCCGCTCCCACAGGTTTGGGTGGTGTTTCGACTAAATTGCGACGCTCATGAACACCGGGGATTTGGCCAGCGCAAACAGGCTGAACACCCGCCAGTTCTGCTCACGCCGGAAGTACCCTTTGACGAACTCGGCCTTGGAGCCCTGGCGCTTGCTGATCGACAGCGGTTCAAAGCTGTCTTGCTCGAAATGCTGCAGGCCGAAGACCTCATCGACCATCAGCCCGGCAAACACGTCGCCATGCTCCACCACCAATACCCGCCGCTGCTTACGAAGCGGTGAAAGCTCATGCCCGAAGAAACCGCACAGGTCCATGATCGGCAGCAACCGCCCACGCAGGTTAGCCACCCCTTTGACCCAAGGTTTGACCCCAGGCAACTGAGTGCAGCGCGGCTCGTGCAGCACTTCGCTGACTTCGCCCATCGGCGCGACATACCAGTGTTCGCCGAGGCGAAAACCGATACCGCTCCAGCGATCCCGACGCGCCGGTTGCGATGGCAGGTCGGCCGCGAGCAAGCGGCAGCGCTGGTCAATCTGCCAGAGCAGTTCGAACGCGGTCAGCGATTCGCTCATGGCCGCGCGATCAACCGGCCAGCACGTTGTTCAGGGTCTTGATCAGAGTCTCTTCATCGACCGGTTTGGTCAGGTAGTCCTTGGCGCCTTGGCGGGTGCCCCAGACCTTGTCGGTTTCCTGATCCTTGGTGGTGATGATGATCACCGGGATATGCCCGGTGTCCGGGTCCTTGGTCAACTGACGGGTCGCCTGAAAGCCGTTGAGGCCGGGCATGACAATGTCCATCAGCACCGCGTCGGGTTTTTCCTGACGGGCCAGGGCAACGCCGTCGGCGCCATTTTCGGCTTTGAGCACTTCATGGCCATGCTTTTCCAGCATGCCGGTCAGTTTGTACATTTCAGTCGGCGAATCATCGACGATCAGGATACGTGCCATGGTTTTCCCCATTTTTCTTGTCGACATCCGGCCCGCTGGCCGAGCGTCACTGTACGTGTCTTACTGCGGCAAAGCGGCGGCAAAGCCCGGAACATGGGCCTGGATCGCGCTGAGCAGTTCTTCCTTGCTGAAAGGCTTGGTCAAAAATTGATCGGAACCGACAATCCGCCCCTTGGCCTTGTCGAACAGCCCGTCACGGGACGACAGCATGATCACCGGCGTGGCCTTGAACGCGCTGTTGTTCTTGATTAAAGCGCAGGTCTGATAACCATCCAGACGCGGCATCATGATGTCGACAAAGATGATGCCGGGATGGTTGTCGGCGATCTTCGCCAATGCGTCGAAACCGTCGATCGCCGTGATGACTTCGCACCCCACATTTTTCAACAAGGTTTCAGCGGTGCGGCGAATCGTTTTCGAGTCGTCGATCACCATGACCTTCAAGGCGCTGGACTGCTGTTCCATAAGGGGGCTCTACCGTCGCCTTTGCGAATCAAATTGTCCGTTTTGCGATGAGTAATGGCTGGAAACCCTTGATGTTCAAGGGCCAGCACTGCATGGCAGCCTTTTTAGCACAGTCTCCAGATGCAATCTATCGACGGGTTTTCCCTTGACCGCAAACCCGCCCGGCGCCACTCTGGCGGCACTTTTTTCATACCGATCCGGTAGCCAATTTTCGAGGAAAACCCAATGAGCGTTCGCGTCGGGATTGTCATGGACCCTATCGCCAGCATTTCCTATAAAAAGGATAGCTCGCTGGCCATGCTGCTGGCTGCGCAGAAGCGCGGCTGGGAACTGTTCTATATGGAACAGCGCGACCTGTATCAGGCCGAAGGTCAGGCACGGGCGCGGATGAAGCCGCTGCAAGTCTTCGCCAATCCGGAAAAATGGTTCGAACTGGACGCCGAGCAGGACAACCTGCTGAGCGATCTGGACGTGATCCTGATGCGCAAGGATCCGCCGTTCGACATGGAGTTCGTCTACTCCACCTACCTGCTCGAGCAGGCAGAAACCGCTGGCGTGCTAGTGGTCAACAAACCGCAGAGCCTGCGCGACTGCAATGAAAAGCTGTTCGCCACGCTGTTCCCGCAGTGCACGCCACCGACCATCGTCAGCCGCCGCGCCGATGTCCTGCGCGAATTCGCTGCCAAGCACGGCGACGTGATCCTCAAGCCGCTGGACGGCATGGGCGGCACCTCGATCTTCCGTCACCGTGCCGGCGATCCGAACCTGTCGGTGATTCTCGAAACCCTGACTGCCCTCGGCGGCCAGCAGATCATGGGCCAGGCCTACCTGCCGGCGATCAAGGACGGCGACAAACGCATCCTGATGATCGACGGCGAGCCGGTGGATTACTGCCTGGCGCGGATTCCGGCCCAGGGCGAAACCCGTGGCAACCTCGCGGCCGGTGGTCGTGGTGAAGCGCGTCCGCTGACTGAAAAGGATCGCTGGATTGCCGCTCAGGTCGGCCCGACGTTGCGCGAGAAGGGCCTGCTGTTCGTCGGTCTGGACGTGATCGGCGAAAGCCTCACCGAAATCAACGTCACCAGCCCGACCTGCATCCGCGAAATCGACAACGCTTTCGGCACCGACATCGGCGGCATGCTGATGGATGCCATCGACAAGAAGCTGCAAGCCGCCGGCAAAAAGCCGCAAGTTTGATGTGTGTCACATGCAGTCTGTCGCTTGAAGCGTGAAGCCCAAGGCGTGAAACCAACATTGCGTTATCATGCGCAGCCTCTGAAAAGCGCGATGTTGGTTTTCTTGTCATGACCCTCCCGTCCGATCTGCCCGCAGAACTCGCCCATCGTGGCGTGCGCCCGGCCGATCGCCTCGGATTTACCCTGTTTCTCGCAGCGCTGATTCACTTGGCGCTGCTGCTGGGCGTCGGCTTCACCATGGTCGAGCCCAAGCAGATCAGCAAAACCCTGGAAATCACCCTCGCCACCTTCAAGAGCGAAAAGAAGCCCGAGAAGGCTGATTTCCTCGCGCAGGAACACCAGGAAGGCAGCGGCACGCTGGACAAGAAGGCGATTCCGAAGACCACCGAGGTCGCGCCGTTCCAAGACAATCAGGTCAAAAAGGTCACGCCCCCGCCCGCCGCCAAGCCTGAAGTACAGGAAGCCGCGCCCAAGGCTGCGGTGACGACTGTCGCGCCTAAGCCGAAAAAAGCCCCGACCAAAAAAGAAGAAACCAAGACCGAGGTCAAACCGACCGTCGACGCGCCGGAGTTCGACAGCTCGCAGTTGTCCAGCGACATCGCCAGCCTCGAAGCGGAACTGGCCAAGGAACAACAGCTGTACGCCAAGCGCCCGCGAATTCACCGCTTGAGCGCGGCGTCGACCATGCGTGACAAAGGCGCTTGGTATAAGGACGACTGGCGCAAGAAGGTCGAGCGCATCGGCAACCTGAATTATCCGGAAGAAGCACGGCGCAAGCAGATCTATGGCAATTTGCGCCTGATGGTCTCGATCAACCGCGACGGCTCGCTGTATGAGGTGCTGGTGCTGGAATCGTCGGGGCAGCCGCTGCTGGATCAGGCGGCACAGCGCATTGTCCGACTGGCGGCACCATTTGCACCGTTTACCGGTGATCTGTCGGATATCGACCGACTGGAAATCATCCGCACCTGGAAATTCGCAAGGGGCGACAAGCTCTCCAGCAATTAAGAGAAAGATCAAAAGATCGCAGCCTTCGGCAGCTCCTACAATTGCCCCGCATTCCCATGCAGGAGCTGCCGAAGGCTGCGATCTTTTGGCGGCTTCAGCTTGTCAGTTCGCCCCTTGAACGCCACACTAGCGCACATGAAAAACGTCAGCCCCAGCTACCTCAAGCATCACTTCCTGATCGCCATGCCGCACATGGCCGACCCGAACTTTGCCCACACCTTGACCTACATCGTCGAGCACACGGCCAATGGCGCCATGGGGATTGTGGTCAACAGGCCGCAAGAGTTGAATCTGGCTGACATCCTCGAGCAACTGCGACCGGACATCGATCCGCCGGGCCTCTGCCAGCATGTACCGATCTTCATTGGCGGCCCGGTGCAAACCGATCGCGGTTTTGTCCTGCACCCGGCGGGCAAGACCTTCCAGGCCACCGCCCAGCTCGACGGCGACCTGGCACTGTCCACTTCGCAGGACGTGCTGTTCGCCATCGCTGACGGCGTGGGCCCGGCGAAAAGCCTGATCGCCCTCGGTTACGCCGGTTGGGAAGCCGGGCAACTGGAAGCCGAAATGGCCGACAACGCTTGGCTGACCTGCCCGTATGACACCGACATTCTGTTTAACACCAGCAGCGAACTGCGTCTGGACGCGGCAGCCAGGCACTTGGGGATCGACCTCAACCTGCTGACCAGCCAGGCAGGTCACGCCTGATGGCCCTGCGCTTGATTCTCGGCTTTGACTACGGCACCAAACAGATCGGCGTTGCCGTCGGCCAGGTGATCACCGGTCAGGCCCGCGAGCTGTGCACCTTGAAAGCACAAAACGGCGTGCCCGACTGGAATCAGGTCGAAGCCCTTATAAAGGAATGGAAACCCGACGCCGTCGTCGTTGGCCTGCCGCTGAACATGGACGGCACGCCCAGCGAGATGTGTCTGCGCGCCGAGAAGTTCGCCCGCCGCCTCAACGGCCGCTTCAATGTGCCCTTCTATACCCACGACGAACGCCTGACCACTTTCGAGGCCAAGGGCGAACGCCTGGTGCGTGGCGGCCAGAAGGGCAGTTACCGCGACAACCCGGTGGATGCCATCGCCGCCGCTCTGCTGTTGCAGGGCTGGCTCGATGAAAACACCGCACTGTTTGAATCCTGACTGCATTTAATTCTGAAAAGCGCTACGGCGCTTTTCTTTTGGCTAAACCCCCAGCCACGTCCGGCAGGACGCGGCTCGGGTCGAAGAAGGAGCAACCATGAGCCTGCCCAATCCCGCCGATCTGATCAGCCAGATGGCGACACGCCTCAAGGCGCACCTTGCACAGCGCGACATCAGCGAACCGCGTTACATCGGCATCCGCACTGGCGGCATCTGGGTCGCGCAAGCCTTGCTCAAGGAATTGGGCAGCGACGCGCCGCTGGGCACGCTGGATGTTTCCTTCTACCGCGACGACTTCAGCCAGAACGGCCTGCACCCGCAAGTGCGCCCGTCCGCCCTGCCCTTCGAGATCGAAGGCCAGCATCTGGTGCTGATCGACGACGTACTGATGAGCGGCCGCACCATCCGCGCCGCCATGAACGAACTGTTCGACTACGGCCGCCCGGCCAGCGTGACGCTGGTCTGCCTGCTTGACCTGGACGCCGGCGAGCTACCGATCCGCCCGAACGTGGTGGGCGCGACCCTGTCGCTGGCCACCCACGAGCGCGTGAAGCTGTCCGGCCCCGAGCCGCTGACGCTCGAACTGCAAGACTTTGCCCTTTAATCCGCCCTATTGAGAGTCCCCCTCGCGATGACGCCTCTAGATACCAAGCGCCCGCTGCAGCTCAATGATCAGGGCCAGCTGCGCCACTTCCTCTCGCTCGACGGCCTGCGCCGCGAGTTGCTGACGGAAATCCTCGACACTGCCGACTCGTTCCTCGAAGTCGGTGCCCGGGCCGTGAAAAAAGTCCCGTTGCTGCGCGGCAAGACCGTGTGCAACGTGTTCTTCGAAAACTCCACGCGCACCCGCACCACCTTCGAACTGGCGGCCCAGCGGCTGTCGGCGGACGTGATCACCCTGAACGTGTCGACCTCGTCGGCGAGTAAAGGTGAAACCCTGCTCGACACCCTGCGCAACCTCGAAGCCATGGCCGCCGACATGTTCGTCGTGCGTCACGGGGATTCCGGCGCCGCGCACTTCATCGCCGAGCATGTCTGCCCACAAGTGGCGATCATCAACGGCGGCGACGGCCGTCACGCTCACCCGACGCAGGGCATGCTCGACATGCTGACAATCCGTCGGCACAAGGGCGGTTTCGAAAACCTCTCGGTGGCCATCGTCGGCGACATCCTGCACTCGCGGGTCGCGCGTTCGAACATGCTTGCCCTGAAAACCCTCGGCTGCCCGGACATCCGCGTGATCGCGCCGAAAACCCTGCTGCCGATCGGCATCGAGCAATACGGCGTGAAGGTTTACACCGACATGACCGAAGGCCTGAAAGACGTCGACGTGGTGATCATGCTGCGCCTGCAGCGTGAACGCATGACCGGCGGCCTGCTGCCAAGCGAAGGCGAGTTCTACCGCCTGTTCGGCCTGACCACCGCGCGCCTGGCCGGGGCCAAGCCCGATTGCATCGTCATGCACCCGGGGCCGATCAACCGTGGCGTGGAGATCGAGTCGGCAGTGGCCGACGGCCCGCACTCGGTGATCCTCAATCAGGTCACTTACGGCATCGCGATTCGTATGGCTGTGTTGTCCATGGCCATGAGCGGGCAAACAGCCCAGCGCCAATTCGAGCAGGAGAACGCCCAGTGAAGCTCAGCATTCTCGGCGCCCGCGTCATCGATCCAAGCAGCGGCCTGGATCAAATCACCGACATTCACGTTGAAGCCTGCAAGATCGTCGCCCTCGGCGCGGCACCGGTCGGTTTCACCGCTGTAGAAACTATCGACGCCACAGGTCTGGTGGCCGCTCCGGGGCTGGTCGATCTAAACGTCGCCCTGCGCGAGCCGGGCTATAGCCGCAAAGGTTCGATCGCCAGCGAAACCCGCGCGGCAGCGGCCGGCGGCGTGACCAGCCTGTGCTGCCCACCAAAAACCAAACCGGTGCTCGACACCTCCGCCGTGGCCGAACTGATCCTCGACCGCGCCCGCGAGGCCGGCAACACCAAGGTGTTCCCGATTGGCGCGCTGAGCAAAGGTCTGGACGGTGAGCAACTGGCAGAACTGGTTGCGTTGCGCGACGCCGGTTGTGTGGCGTTCGGCAACGGTCTGGAGAGTTTCCGCAACACCCGCACCCTGTGCCGGGCGCTGGATTACGCGGCGACGTTCGACCTGACGGTGATCTTCAACTCGCAGGATCACGATCTCGCAGAAGGCGGCCTGGCCCATGAAGGCGCGGTCGCCAGTTTCCTCGGCCTGCCGGGCATTCCGGAAACCGCTGAAACCGTGGCGCTGGCCCGTGATCTGCTGCTGGTGGAGCAAACCGGCGTGCGCGCGCACTTCAGCCAGTTGACCAGCGCTCGCGGCGTGGCCCTGATCGCTCAGGCGCAGGCCCGTGGCCTGAAGGTGACGGCGGATGTCGCGCTGTACCAACTGATCCTGACCGACGAAGCGCTGATCGATTTCAGCAGCCTCTATCACGTCCAGCCGCCGCTGCGCACCCGCGCGGATCGCGATGCCCTGCGTGAAGCAGTGAAGTCCGGTGTGGTCTCGGCGATTTCCAGCCATCACCAACCCCACGAGCGTGATGCCAAACTGGCACCGTTCGGCGCGACCGAGCCAGGCATCAGCAGCGTTGAATTGCTGCTGCCGCTGGCGATGACGCTGGTTGAGGATGGCTTGCTCGATCTGCCGACACTGCTGGCGCGCCTGAGTGCAGGCCCGGCCGAGGCGCTACGCCTGCCGGCGGGCAAACTGGCGGTGGGGGGTGCGGCGGATATCGTGCTGTTCGATCCGAAAGCGTCGACTGTGGCTGGCGAAGGCTGGTTGTCGAAGGGTGAGAACTGCCCGTTCCTTGGGCACAGTCTGCCGGGTGTGGTTCGTTACACCCTGGTGGATGGGCGGATCAGCCACCAGGCTTAATACCGGGTTGCCCCATTCGCGAGCAGGCTCGCTCCCACATTGGATCTGTGAACGACACAAATCCCCTGTGGGAGCGAGCTTGCTCGCGAAGACTTACTGAAAGGCGCCGCGATTCTGCATGTTGCGCACCGACACTTGGTCATTCAGCGTCCAGAAGTCATACAGCACGCCAATAAAGAACAACCCGCCCGTCAGCAGGTAGATCAACCCGCTGATCCACTTCCCCTGATACATCCGGTGCACACCGAACACCCCAAGGAACGTCAGCAGAATCCACGCTACGTTGTACTCGATCGGCCCCTCGGCAAACCGCAAATCTGCCTCGCGATCCATCGCCGGGATCAGAAACAAGTCGATCAGCCAGCCAATGCCCAGCAAACCGAAGGTGAAGAACCAGATCGTTCCGGTCACTGGCTTGCCGTAATAAAAGCGGTGAGCGCCGGTAAATCCGAAGATCCACAGCAGGTAACCGATGAGTTTGCTGTGGGTGTCTTTTTCCTTCACACGGGGTAGCTGATAGCTGTTCATGAAGACCTCGTTTCACTCGATAGATAAATATTCTTGAATTCTTTGTGACTTTTTTACAGGTAGCCGACGTATGGCAAATGTTACCGTTGCAACCGTCAAAGCCTTATAGCACCGGACTTCTGTCAGACAATCGCGTCAATTTGCCGCTTATTTGGTTCCGTTGCCTGCCGATTGAATCGACCAACGGACTCGGAAGGGACAAAAAAGCTGTTATAAAGTTGCGCGCTACCACTTAAGAGCCACGCCTAATGCGACCATTTTTCAAGACATGGCTAACTATTTGCCTATTAATGCCACTGGCCGCCCACGCCACCAATCGTGAGCAACGTCTTCCCAACGTTAACGGCTTTACCCCTAAATCCCATGCTTCTGCCCCTTCGAGCAAAAGCAAGCAAAGCAAAGTCACCACGCTGAGCAGCAAGGGCAACAGCAAGCTGGTGCCACCGATGGCGAGCAAGGAAAGCAGCAATGTCCTTAGCCGCGCGGTGAACGTCCTTGGTACTCCTTATCGTTGGGGCGGCAGTAGCCCAAGTAAAGGCTTCGACTGCAGCGGTCTGGTGAAATACGCGTTCAACGACGCCACGTTCGACCTGCCACGCACCTCCAACGCCATGGCCAGCGGCCACGGCGAGAAAGTCGAGCGCAAGGATCTGAAACCGGGCGACCTGATCTTCTTCAACATCAAGAGCCGTCAGGTCAACCACGTTGCCATCTACCTGGGCAACGACCGCTTCATCCACGCCCCGCGCCGTGGCAAATCGGTGAGCATCGATACGCTGAACAAGCCGTATTGGCAAAAGCATTACGTGGTTGCCAAGCGGGTATTACCGAAAGAACCTGCCAGCAAGCAGCTGCGTGTAGTTCAACGCTAACACCGCGGATCGTCCCCACGCTCTGCGTGGGAACGATCACGCCTCTCTCAGAAGTTATCCGGCGTACGCGCCTTCTCCCGCGCATGCTCCCGGCTGATCAAGCCCTTGGTCACCAGATCCTTCAGGCACATGTCCAGTGTCTGCATCCCCAACGACCCACCCGTCTGAATAGACGAATACATCTGCGCCACCTTGTCCTCGCGGATCAGGTTACGGATCGCCGACGTGCCGAGCATGATCTCGTGCGCTGCCACGCGCCCGCCGCCGATCTTCTTGATCAGCGTCTGCGACACCACCGCCAGCAACGACTCCGACAGCATCGAGCGCACCATCGACTTCTCGTCACCGGGGAATACGTCCACAACCCGGTCGATGGTCTTGGCTGCCGAAGTGGTGTGCAGCGTGCCGAACACCAGATGCCCGGTCTCCGCGGCGGTCAGTGCGAGGCGAATGGTTTCCAGATCGCGCATCTCGCCCACCAGAATCACATCCGGGTCTTCCCGCAGCGCTGAACGCAAAGCGGTGGCGAAACTGCGGGTATCGCGGTGGACTTCGCGCTGATTGATCAGACATTTACGCGATTCGTGAACGAATTCGATCGGATCTTCGATGGTGAGGATGTGGTGATGGCGATGGGTGTTGAGGTAATCGATCATCGCCGCCAGCGTGGTCGACTTGCCGGAACCGGTCGGCCCGGTGACCAGCACCAGTCCACGCGGGGCGTCGGTGATCTTGCGGAAGACATCACCCATGGCGAGGTCTTCCATGCTCAGCACTTTCGACGGGATGGTGCGAAATACCGCGCCGGCACCACGGTTCTGATTGAAAGCGTTGACCCGGAACCGCGCGACACCGGGGACTTCGAAGGAAAAGTCGGTTTCCAGATGTTTCTCGAAGTCGACGCGCTGGGTGTCGTTCATGATGTCGTAGATCAATTCGTGCACTTGCTTGTGATCCAGCGCCGGCAGATTGATCCGCCGCACATCACCATCGACGCGGATCATCGGCGGCAGACCGGCCGACAGGTGCAGGTCGGAAGCTCCCTGTTTGGCGCTGAAGGCCAGTAGTTCAGTGATATCCATAGCGCTCCTCAATTCCAGTAGAATGCCGCGAACCTTCAGACCGCTGGCGCCTCTTGATGTCCACGATAGCAGACAACATTCAACTGGTTAGTTCGCGCATCCAGGCTGCCACCGCAGCGGCCGGGCGCACTGAAAACAGCGTGCAGTTGCTCGCGGTCAGCAAGACCAAACCCGCCGAAGCCCTGCGTGAAGCGTATGCCGCCGGCCTGCGCGACTTTGGCGAGAACTATCTGCAGGAAGCCTTGAGCAAACAGCTCGAACTGGCCGACCTGCCCTTGATCTGGCACTTCATCGGCCCCATTCAATCGAACAAGACTCGCGCCATCGCCGAGCATTTCGAGTGGGTGCATTCCGTGGATCGTCTGAAAATTGCCCAGCGTCTGTCCGAACAGCGCCCGGCGGATCTGCCGCCACTGAACATCTGCATTCAGGTCAACGTCAGCGGTGAAGCCAGCAAGTCCGGCTGCACCCCGGACGACCTGCCGGCCCTGGCCAACGCCATCAGCGCCCTGCCGCGCTTGAAACTGCGCGGTTTGATGGCGATCCCCGAGCCGACCGAAGATCGCGCCGAACAGGATGCCGCTTTTGCTGCAGTGCAACGTTTGCAGGACAGCCTGAATCTACCGCTCGACACACTTTCCATGGGCATGAGCCACGACCTCGAGTCGGCCATTGCCCAGGGCGCCACCTGGGTTCGTATCGGTACGGCCCTTTTCGGCGCCCGCGACTATTCCCAATCTTGAACATTTCTGGATAAGGACTGACATGAGCGACACACGTATTGCCTTTATCGGTGCCGGCAACATGGCCGCCAGCCTCATCGGCGGCCTGCGGGCCAAGGGTCTGGAAGCCGCGCACATCCGCGCCAGCGACCCGGGTGAAGAAACCCGCGCCAAAGTCAGCGCCGAACACGGCATCGAAACCTTTGCCGACAACGCCCAGGCCATCGATGGCGTCGACGTCGTCGTCCTGGCGGTCAAACCTCAGGCAATGAAAGCCGTGTGCGAAGCGATTCGCCCGAGCCTGAAACCGAATCAACTGGTGGTCTCGATTGCCGCCGGCATCACTTGCGCCAGCATGACCGCATGGCTGGGCGAGCAGCCGATCGTGCGTTGCATGCCCAACACCCCGGCGCTGCTGCGTCAGGGCGTCAGCGGCTTGTACGCCACCAGCGAAGTCACCGCCCAACAGCGCCAGCAAGCCGAAGAGCTACTGTCCGCCGTCGGCATCGCTTTGTGGCTGAACGAAGAACAGCAACTGGACGCGGTGACTGCCGTGTCCGGATCCGGCCCTGCGTATTTCTTCCTGCTGATCGAAGCCATGACCGCCGCTGGCGTCAAACTCGGTCTGCCGAAAGAAACTGCCGAACAACTGACGTTGCAAACCGCTCTGGGCGCCGCGCACATGGCGGTTTCCAGTGACGTCGATGCCGCCGAACTGCGCCGCCGCGTGACCTCGCCGGCCGGCACTACTGAAGCTGCAATCAAATCGTTCCAGGCCGGTGGTTTCGAAGCCCTGGTGGAAAAAGCACTCGGCGCCGCCGCGCACCGCTCGGCCGAAATGGCCGAACAACTGGGCAAATAAGGAGCCTTACATGATTGGATTGAACACCGCAGCGGTTTACGTGCTGCAAACCCTCGGCAGTCTGTACCTGCTGATCGTGTTGTTGCGCTTCGTCCTGCAACTGGTACGGGCGAATTTCTACAACCCGCTTTGCCAGTTCATCGTCAAAGCGACTCAGCCGCTGCTCAAGCCACTGCGCCGGATCATCCCGAGTATGTTTGGCCTCGACATGTCGTCGCTGGTACTGGCAATTCTGGTTCAACTGGCGTTGATGGCGCTGACCCTGCTGCTGACTTACGGCACCACCGGTAACCCGCTGCAACTGTTTATCTGGTCGCTGATCGGCGTGACCGCGCTGTTCCTGAAGATATTCTTCTTCGCCCTGATCATCAGCGTGATCCTGTCGTGGGTCGCACCGGGCAGCCACAACCCGGGCGCTGAGCTGGTCAACCAGATCTGCGAACCGGCCCTGGCGCCGTTCCGCAAGTTCCTGCCGAGCCTCGGCGGGCTCGACCTGTCGCCGATCTTCGCGTTCCTGGCGCTGAAGCTGATCGACATGCTGGTGATCAACAACCTCGCGGCGATGACGATGATGCCGGAAATCCTGCGCCTGCTGATGTGAGCTGGTTTCGCTGGGACGGTGACGACCTGATTCTGGAATGTCACCTGCAACCTGCGGCCCGTAGCGATGACTTCGCCGGGCTGCATGGTGATCGGCTGAAGATCCGCCTGACCGCGCCGCCGGTCGAGGGCAAGGCCAATGCGTATCTGATGGGCTTTCTGGCCAAGGCGTTTGGGGTATCCAAGAGCCAGGTCAGCTTACTCAGCGGTGAGTTGAACCGGCAGAAGCGGGTGAAGATTTGCTCGCCGAAGAAGTTGCCGGAATTGCCTGACCTGATGCGCTCCTGATCACCCTGTGGCGAGGGGATTTATCCCCGATGGGTCGCGGAGCGGCCGCCTGGTTGTTGCCAACCCCAATCACTTGGCACTGCCAAGTGATTACAGGGCTGCTACGCAGCCCATCGGGGATAAATCCCCTCACCACAGGGGACTTCGCTCAATGAACGATCATGCCCGATCGTTGCTTGCCGCTAACCCCCCCGGTCTTTAGACTTACGCCTCATTTCAACGAGAGCAGGGTCGATGCCAACTGCCTTTCCCCCCGATTCTGTTGGTCTGGTAACGCCGCAAACGGCGCACTTCAGCGAACCGCTGGCCCTGGCCTGTGGCCGTTCGCTGGCCGCTTATGACCTGATCTACGAAACCTACGGCACGCTGAACGCGCAGGCGAGCAACGCCGTGCTGATCTGCCACGCCTTGTCCGGCCATCACCACGCCGCTGGCTATCACAGCCCCGACGACCGCAAGCCCGGTTGGTGGGACAGCTGCATCGGCCCCGGCAAACCGATCGACACCAGCAAATTCTTCGTGGTTAGCCTGAATAATCTGGGCGGCTGCAACGGTTCCACCGGCCCGAGCAGTATTAACCCGGAGACCGGCAAACCGTTCGGTGCCGACTTCCCGGTACTCACCGTGGAAGACTGGGTACACAGCCAGGCGCGTCTGGCCGACCTGCTCGGCATCGGCCAATGGGCAGCGGTGATCGGCGGCAGCCTCGGCGGCATGCAGGCGCTGCAATGGACCATCACTTACCCGGATCGCGTGCGCCATTGTCTGGCGATCGCCTCGGCCCCCAAGTTGTCGGCGCAGAACATCGCCTTCAACGAAGTGGCGCGCCAGGCGATTCTTACAGACCCGGAATTCCACGGCGGTTCGTTCCAGGAAGCGGGCGTGATCCCCAAACGCGGCCTGATGCTGGCGCGGATGGTCGGGCACATCACCTACCTGTCCGACGATTCCATGGGCGAGAAATTCGGCCGAGGCCTGAAGAGCGAAAAGCTCAACTACGACTTCCACAGTGTCGAGTTCCAGGTCGAAAGCTACCTGCGTTACCAGGGCGAAGAGTTCTCCGGACGCTTCGACGCCAACACCTATCTATTGATGACCAAGGCGCTGGATTACTTCGATCCGGCAGCGAACTTCGACGATAACCTTGCGAAAACCTTCGAGAACGCCACGGCCAAGTTCTGCGTGATGTCGTTCACCACCGACTGGCGTTTTTCCCCGGCTCGTTCACGCGAACTGGTGGACGCGCTGATGGCAGCACGTAAAGACGTCAGCTACCTGGAAATCGACGCGCCGCAGGGCCACGACGCCTTCCTGATTCCGATCCCGCGCTATTTGCAGGCGTTCGGCAATTACATGAACCGCATTTCGTTGTGAGAAAGCCATGAGAGCTGATCTGGAAATCATCCAGGAATGGATCCCCGCCGGCAGCCGCGTCCTCGACCTCGGTTGCGGTGACGGCGAACTGCTGACCTGGCTGCGCGACCACAAGCAGGTCACCGGTTATGGCCTGGAAAACGACGCCGACAACATCGCTCAATGCGTGGCCAAAGGCGTCAACGTCATCGAGCAGGATCTGGATAAAGGCCTGGGCAACTTCGCCAGCAACAGTTTCGACATCGTGGTGATGACCCAGGCGCTGCAAGCCGTGCATTACCCGGACAAGATCCTCGACGAAATGCTGCGGGTCGGCCGTCAGTGCATCATCACCTTCCCCAACTTCGGTCACTGGCGCTGCCGCTGGTATCTGGCGAGCAAGGGGCGGATGCCGGTCTCCGAGTTTCTGCCGTACACCTGGTACAACACGCCGAACATCCACTTCTGCACCTTCGAAGACTTTGAAGAACTTTGTCGCGAACGTGATGCGAAGGTCATTGATCGGCTTGCCGTGGATCAACAGCACCGCCACGGGTGGGCCAGTAAGCTATGGCCTAATCTGTTAGGTGAAATTGGTATCTACCGCGTCAGCAGCCCGGTGCTTGCAGATCATCGGGTCGCGGTCTGAGCCAAGACATTTCGAGGAGGATGATCATGGGTCGTTTAGCGTTGTTGTTAATCACTGCCTGCCTGAGCGTCGGCGCCATGGCTGCCGATGCCATCAAGGGCGAGCGCAAGGAAGTGTTCGGTGATGTCACCGTGCACTACAACACCTTCAACTCCACCTTCCTGACGCCGGACATCGCCAAGGCTGCCGAGCTGATCCGCAGCAAGAATCAGGGCGTGATCAACGTCTCGGTGATCAAGGGCGGCAAACCGTTGATCGCCAACGTTACCGGCACGGTCAAAGACCTGACCAGCCAGAGCGTGCCGCTGAACTTCAAGCAAGTCACCGAGCAGGGTGCGATCTATTACATCGCCCAATACCCGGTGCCTCAGCAGGAAACCCGCACCTTCGAAATCAAGGTGCAGACCGGTGACAAGATCGACACCATCAACTTCAACCAAGAACTTTTCCCCGGCGAATGATGAATCTCAAGCAGCTCGTACTGGCCAGCCATAACGCCGGCAAACTCAAAGAACTCCAGGCCATGCTCGGCGACTCGGTGCAACTGCGCTCGATCGGCGAGTGGAGCAAGGTCGAGCCGGAGGAAACCGGTCTGTCGTTCGTCGAGAACGCGATCCTCAAGGCGCGTAACGCCGCACGTATTTCCGGGCTGCCGGCGCTGGCCGACGACTCCGGTCTGGCAGTGGATTTCCTCGGCGGTGCACCGGGCATCTATTCGGCGCGTTATGCCGACGGCAAGGGCGATGCGGCGAACAACGCCAAGCTGCTCGACGCCCTCAAAGACGTGCCTGAAGCCGAACGCGGCGCGCAGTTCGTCTGCGTGCTGGCGCTGGTGCGTCACGCCGACGATCCGTTGCCGATCCTCTTCGAAGGCCTGTGGCACGGACGCATCCTGACTGCCGCCAGCGGCGAACACGGTTTTGGTTACGACCCGCTGTTCTGGGTGCCGGAGCGCGATGTATCCAGCGCTGAACTGAGCCCGGCCGACAAGAATCAGATCAGCCACCGCGCCCGCGCAATGGATCTGCTGCGCCAGCGTCTGGGCCTGAAATGACCGACACCCCCTCTGCGTCGTCGCTGATCATCGGCGGCGCCGCTTCTTCGCCTCGGGCGCCACTGCCAACGCTGCCGCCCCTGGCGCTGTACATCCACATCCCTTGGTGTGTGCGCAAATGCCCGTATTGCGATTTCAACTCGCACACCGCCAGCCCGGTGCTGCCGGAGCAGGAATACGTCGACGCGTTGCTGGCCGATCTCGATCAGGACCTGCATGCGGTTTATGGCCGTGAAATCAGCTCGATTTTCTTCGGTGGCGGTACACCGAGCCTGTTCAGTGCCGAAGCCCTTGGGCGTTTGCTGAAAGGCGTCGAGCACCGCATTCCGTTTGCCAAAGACATTGAGATCACTCTGGAAGCCAACCCCGGCACCTTCGAACAAGAGAAGTTTGTCGCGTACCGCAAGCTGGGGATCAATCGCCTGTCGATCGGTATCCAGAGTTTCCAGCAGGAAAAGCTCAAGGCGCTCGGCCGTATTCATAACGGCGACGAAGCAGTACGCGCGGCAGGCATGGCGCGGCAGGCCGGGTTCGATAACTTCAACCTCGACTTGATGCACGGCTTGCCCGATCAGTCGCTGGACGACGCCTTGAGCGATCTGCGCCAGGCCATCGAACTACAGCCGACGCACATTTCCTGGTATCAGCTGACGCTTGAGCCGAACACGGTGTTCTGGAACCAGCCGCCGGTGCTGCCGGAAGACGACACGCTGTGGGACATTCAAGAGGCCGGGCAAGCGCTACTGGCCGAGCACGGTTACGCGCAATACGAAGTGTCGGCTTACGCCCAACCCGGTCGCCCGGCGCGGCATAACCTCAATTATTGGAGTTTCGGCGACTTCATCGGCATCGGTGCCGGCGCTCACGGCAAACTCAGCCATCCGGACGGGCGCATCGTGCGTACCTGGAAGACGCGCCTGCCGAAGGACTATCTCAACCCGGCGAAAAGCTTCCAGGCCGGCGAGAAAGCCCTGGCCAACGATGAGATGCCGTTCGAGTTCCTGATGAACGCCTTGCGCCTGACCGAAGGCGTCGAATCGCGCCTGTATCCGGAACGCACCGGCCTGTCGCTGGAAAGCCTCGCCGAAGGCCGGGCAGCGGCAGAACAAAGCGGTCTGTTGCAGGTCGAACCGTCACGTCTGGCGGCCACCGAGCGCGGACAGCTGTTCCTCAACGACTTGCTGCAACAATTCCTGAACTGAGCCCAACCCTCAACTTCTGTCCCAAGGGAAAACGCATGGATTTGATACTCGACCTGCTCGCTACCGTCTCCCGCTGGAGCCGCAGCAACCTCTCGGAAATCGCATTGGCGCTGGTCGGCTGCCTGCTGGTGCTGTTCGGCGCCGACTTCAAAGGCTGGGTCGAACAACGCTTGGGCAGCATCGCCGGCGCCCTGCGCGTACCGCTCATGGCCCTGCTGTGCTTGATCGGCAGCGGTGCAGCACTGATCTACGCCACGCCTTGGGTAATCAAGGGATTGAGCCAGTTCAACAATTACAGCTTGGCACCGGTGCTGTTGGTGGTGCTGGTGTTGATCGGCGTAGTCGCAGACCGCCGCTGATCTTTCAGCACACCAGAAACAACTGTGGGAGCGAGCTTGCTCGCGAAGGCGGCTAAACATTCAACATCATCGTTGACCGTCAGACCGCTTTCGCGAGCAAGCTCGCTCCCACAGATTTTACGCTAGTTTTTCGAACTTCAGGTCCCATACGCCGTGGCCAAGTCGTTCGCCGCGGCGTTCGAACTTGGTGATCGGGCGTTCGGCCGGGCGTGGCACGCACTTGCCGTCTTCGGCGAGGTTGCGGTAGCCCGGGGCGACGCTCATCACTTCCAGCATGTATTCGGCATACGGTTCCCAGTCGGTGGCCATGTGCAGAATACCGCCGACCTTCAACTTGCTGCGCACCAGTTCAGCGAACGACGCCTGAACGATACGACGCTTGTGGTGACGGCTCTTGTGCCACGGATCCGGGAAGAACAGCATCAGGCGATCAAGGCTGTTGTCGGCGATGCAGCGGTTGAGCACTTCGATCGCGTCGCAGTCGTAAACGCGCAGGTTGGTCAGGCCCTGAGTCAGCACGCCATTGAGCAGCGCGCCGACACCCGGACGGTGAACCTCAACGCCGATGAAATCCTGCTCCGGTGCCGCTGCAGCCATTTCCAGCAACGAGTGGCCCATGCCGAAACCGATCTCCAGCGAGCGCGGTGCCGAGCGGCCGAACACCTGATCGTAATCCACCGGCGCGTCAGCCAATGGCAGCACGAACAGCGGCGTGCCTTGATCCAGGCCTTTCTGCTGGCCTTCGGTCATGCGCCCGGCGCGCATCACGAAACTCTTGATGCGGCGGTGTTGGCGCTCGTCGCCCTCTTCCGTCTGGATAGGCGTGTCGTTCGATTCAGTCATCAATGGCTCTTACTTGATCAGACCATCCAGCGGCGAAGAGGCGCTGGCATAGAGTTTTTTCGGCATGCGGCCGGCGAGGTAGGCCAGACGGCCCGCGACGATCGCGTGTTGCATGGCTTGGGCCATCATCACCGGTTGACCGGCGTGGGCGATGGCCGAATTCATCAGCACCGCGTCACAGCCCAGCTCCATGGCAATGGTAGCGTCGGAAGCGGTACCGACACCGGCATCCACCAACACCGGGATCTTGGCTTCTTCGAGGATGATCTGCAGGTTGTACGGGTTGCAGATCCCCAGACCCGAACCGATCAGACCGGCCAGCGGCATCACCGCGATGCAGCCGATTTCCGCGAGTTGACGGGCGATGATCGGGTCATCGCTGGTGTAGACCATCACGTCGAAACCTTCCTTGACCAGCGTTTCGGCGGCCTTGAGGGTTTCGATCACGTTGGGGAACAGGGTTTTCTGGTCGGCCAGCACTTCCAGCTTCACCAGGTTGTGGCCGTCGAGCAGTTCGCGGGCCAGGCGGCAGGTGCGCACGGCTTCGATGGCGTCGTAGCAACCAGCGGTATTCGGCAGGAAGGTGTAGCGATCCGGCGACAGCACGTCGAGCAGGTTCGGCTCGCCTTCGATCTGGCCGAGGTTGGTGCGGCGCACGGCGAAGGTGACGATTTCGGCACCCGAGGCTTCGATCGCCTGGCGGGTTTCTTCCATGTCACGGTACTTGCCGGTACCGACCAGCAAACGCGACTGGTAAGTACGACCGGCCAGCACAAAAGGCTTGTCGCTACGAACGATGCTCATGGGGAATCCTCTTTAGGGGTGAGGGTCTTGCAGAATTCTGTGCCCTTGCGGGCGGAACGACTAGCCGCCGCCGATGGCGTGCACCACTTCGACATTGTCGCCGTCGTTGAGCGTGGTGTCGGCATGCTGGCTGCGCGGGACGATATCCAGATTGAGTTCGACTGCTACCCGGCGTCCGGTCAGATCCAGACGGGTCAGCAGGGCCGCAACGGTTTCACCGTCGGGCAGTTCAAGGGATTCGCCGTTCAACTGAATGCGCATGCGCAAGGCCGCCATCATTTTTAGGGGCTGGCATTCTAGCCCGATCAGACGGGGCGACCCAAGCCATTCATCGTGAAATGGACTACCCGGTCAGCTCAACCGCCAGGCGGCCAGCCCCAGGCACAGCCAGCCGATCAGAAACGCCAGGCCGCCGAACGGGGTGATGATGCCAAGCTTGCTGATGCCGGTGATGGTCAGTAGGTACAGACTGCCGGAGAACAACAAAATGCCGATGGAGAACGAAACGCCAGCCCAGGTCAACAGCCGACCCTGAATCTGTGTGGCCAGCAGCGCCACGCCGAACAGCGCCAAAGTGTGCACCAGTTGATAGGTGACGCCGGTGTGGAAAATCGCCAGATACTCGGGCGTCAGGCGGTTTTTCAGGCCGTGGGCGGCGAATGCACCCAATGCAACCCCGGTAAAACCAAAGAAAGCGGCCAGCATCAGAAAGCCACGCAGCATGTGGAACTCCAGTCAGACTCGATCGGCAGGGTCTGTATAATGGCCCGCTCCACGGGTTCGGCCAAGCCATCTCTATGCTGCGTTCAATTTTCCGTCGTCTCACGAAGGCCCTGCTCTGGTTCGCGGGCGGCAGCGTATTGCTGGTCCTGTTGTTTCGTTTCGTGCCGCCGCCCGGCACGGCGCTGATGGTCGAGCGCAAGGTCGAATCCTGGGTCGACGGCGAGCCGATCGACCTGCAACGCACCTGGAAACCGTGGGATGAGATCTCCGATGATCTTAAGGTGGCGGTCATGGCCGGCGAGGATCAGAAGTTTCCCGAGCATTGGGGCTTTGATTTCAGCGCCATCCAGGCCGCGCTGGCCCATAACGAACTCGGAGGCTCGATTCGCGGCGCCAGTACGTTGAGCCAGCAAGTGTCGAAGAACCTGTTTCTGTGGGCCGGCCGTAGTTATCTGCGAAAAGGTCTGGAAGCTTGGTTTACCGCGCTGATCGAGGTGTTCTGGCCCAAGCAGCGGATTCTTGAGGTGTATCTGAACAGCGTCGAGTGGGATGACGGGGTATTTGGCGCTGAAGCGGCGGCCCGGCATCACTTTGGCGTAAGCGCCAAGTCGCTGTCCCGGCAGCAGGCAAGCTATTTGGCAGCTGTCCTGCCGAACCCACGGGTCTGGAGTGCGAGCCATCCGACAGCGTATGTTTCGCGCCGAGCCGGGTGGATTCGCCAGCAGATGAGTCAGTTGGGCGGGACGAGCTATCTGCTCGGTCTCAATGATTCGCGCCGGGCGCCCTGGGCGCAGTAGTGCCATAAAGCAAAAGATCGCAGCCTTCGGCAGCTCCTACACAGGATTGCATTTCACCTGTAGAAGCTGCCGAAGGCTGCGATCTTTTGATCTGCTGAACGAAAACGCCCCGATCATTGCTGATCGGGGCGTTTTTATTTGCCGAGGCGCCGGTTACGCGGCAATCGACAACTTGAGCTTGTTCATCGCGCTCTTTTCGAGCTGACGGATACGCTCGGCCGACACGTTGTACTTCTGCGCAAGGTCGTGCAGCGTGGCTTTTTCTTCTGCCAGCCAACGCTGGTAAAGGATGTCACGGCTGCGTTCGTCCAGCACTTCCAGCGCTTCGTGCAGATTGCTGTTGGAGTTGTCGCTCCAGTCGGCATCTTCCAGTTGACGCGCCGGGTCGTACCGGTGGTCTTCCAGATAGTTGGCCGGCGACTGGAAAGCGCTGTCGTCGTCCGCTTCCGCGGCCGGGTCGAAGGCCATGTCGTGGCCGGTCAGGCGACTTTCCATCTCGCGCACTTCCCGCGGCTCGACGCCGAGGCTTTCCGCCACACGGTGGACTTCCTCGTTGTTCAGCCACGCCAGACGTTTCTTCTGGCTGCGCAGGTTGAAGAACAGCTTGCGCTGGGCCTTGGTGGTCGCGACTTTCACAATGCGCCAGTTGCGCAGGATGAACTCGTGAATTTCCGCCTTGATCCAGTGCACGGCGAACGACACCAGACGCACACCCATTTCCGGGTTGAAGCGCTTCACAGCCTTCATCAGGCCGACGTTACCTTCCTGGATCAGGTCAGCCTGAGCCAGACCGTAGCCGGAATAGCTACGGGCAATGTGTACGACAAAACGCAGGTGGGCGAGCACCATCTGCCGAGCCGCCCCCAAATCCTGCTCATAGTAGAGACTCTCGGCCAGTTCACGCTCCTGCTCCGGCGTCAGCAGTGGAATGCTGTTCACGGTGTGCACATAGGCTTCCAGGTTCGCACCTGGAACCAACGCGTACGCAGGTTGCAAAGAATTGGTCATACGAAAAAACCTCCGACTTACATAACTCGCGCCTTTCGGCACTGCGAAAAATTGACCGGGAACTCAAGTACAAGTTCCCAAAAAAACCGCAAGGCCAATCACGCGCAAAAAAGATTCTACTTCGGCGCCAGCTCCCTGAGATGACGTGCGACTGCAATCCATGCACCGATATAACCCAACAGCACCGCGCCAAGCAAGAGCGACAGACCGTCGGCAACTGGCACTCCGGCCAGTGCGAAATCACTGCCGTACAAGCCGGCCAGTCCAACCACCGCATCATTCAACCAGTTCAGGCCGAACGCCAATACGCCCCAGGACAGCAGTCCCGCACCGAAGCCATACAACGCGCCCATATAAAGGAAGGGACGACGTACATAGCTGTCGGTGCCGCCGACGAGTTTAATCACTTCTATCTCGGTGCGGCGGTTTTCAATATGAAGACGAATGGTATTGCCTATCACCAAAAGTAATGCAGAAACCAACAACACCGTCAGACCGAAGACAAAACGATCGCCGAGCTTGAGGATGGCGGCCAGACGCTCGACCCAGACTAGATCAAGTTGTGCCTGTTGTACCTTGGGCAGCTCGGAAAGTTTTTGTCTTAATGCTTCCAGGGTCGGCTTGTCGACCTCGTTCGGGGTCACCAGCACCACACCCGGCAACGGGTTTTCCGGCAGCTCGCGCAGGGCTTCGCCCAATCCGGACTGCTGCTGGAACTCTTCCAGCGCCTGATCGCGGCCGACATATTCAGCATCAGCTACGCCGGGCATGCCTTTGATCTGCTCGCGCAACGATTCGCCCTGCTCCGGGCTGGCGTCGAGTTGCAGGTACAGCGAAATCTGCGCCGCCCGCTGCCACGAACCGCCGAGACGCTCGACGTTGTTGAGCAGCAGCGACAACCCCATCGGCAGGCTCAGCGCCACGGCCATCACCATGCAGGTGAAGAAGCTGCCGATCGGCTGCTTGCCGAGACGACGCAGGCTGTCGAGCAAACTGGCACGATGGCTTTCGACCCAGGCGCGGAACAGCGTGGCGAAATCCGGGCTGTCGTCATCGTCGTGCTTTTTCTTCTTTTGCGGCTGCGGATCGGCGGCCTTGGGGGCCACGCGCTCGGAAACCTTGGGGCTACGAGTCGCACTCATTCGCCAGCCTCCCCGTCGCCGATCAATCGGCCACGTTGCAGGGTCAGCATACGGTGACGCATGCGCGCAATCAGTGCCAGGTCGTGACTCGCGATCAGCACGCTGGTGCCCAGCCGGTTGATGTCTTCGAACACGCCCATGATTTCGGCTGCCAGACGCGGATCGAGGTTACCGGTCGGTTCATCCGCCAGCAGCAAGGCCGGGCGATGGACGATGGCGCGGGCAATGCCGACGCGCTGTTGCTGACCGGTGGACAGGTCGCCGGGGTACAGATCGGTTTTATCCGACAGCGCCACGCGCTCCAGCGCCGAGTCGACACGCTTGGCGATCTCGGCCTTGGACAGCCCGAGAATCTGCAGCGGCAACGCGACGTTGTTGAACACCGTGCGATCGAACAGCAACTGGTGATTCTGGAACACCACGCCGATCTGCCGGCGCAGGAACGGAATCTGTGCATTGCTGATGGTGCTCAGGTCTTGCCCGGCCAGCAGCAATTTGCCGCTGGTCGGACGTTCCATCGCCAGCAACAGGCGCAACAGCGTTGATTTGCCGGCGCCAGAATGGCCGGTGACAAACAAGAACTCGCCACGACGGACTCGAAAGCTCAGCTCATGCAAGCCGACGTGACCGTTCGGATACCGTTTACCGACCTGTTCGAAACGAATCATGAACGCTCCCGCTCGGCAAACAGTGCCTGGACAAAGGGTTCGGCTTCAAAAGTACGCAAATCGTCGATGCCTTCACCGACGCCGATGTAGCGGATCGGCAAGCCAAACTGCTTGGCCAGGGCGAAAATCACCCCGCCCTTGGCGGTGCCGTCGAGCTTGGTCAGCGCCAGGCCGGTCAGTTCGACGGTCTGGTTGAATTGCTTGGCCTGGTTGATGGCGTTCTGGCCGGTGCCGGCATCGAGCACCAGCAGCACTTCGTGCGGCGCGTCGGCGTCGAGCTTGCCGATTACCCGGCGAACTTTTTTCAGTTCTTCCATCAGGTTGTCTTTGGTGTGCAGACGACCAGCGGTGTCGGCGATCAGCACGTCGATGCCACGAGCCTTGGCGGCTTGCACGGCGTCGAAGATCACCGAAGCCGAATCAGCGCCGGTGTGCTGGGCGATCACCGGGATCTTGTTGCGTTCACCCCAGACCTGCAATTGCTCCACAGCGGCGGCGCGGAAGGTGTCACCGGCGGCGAGCATGACTTTCTTGCCTTCCAGTTGCAGCTTCTTCGCCAGTTTGCCAATGGTCGTGGTCTTGCCGGCGCCGTTGACGCCAACGACGAGGATCACGAATGGCTTGTTCTGCGAAACAATCTTCAGCGGCTGCTCGACCGGTTTGAGCATCGCAGCCAGCTCGGCCTGCAGGGATTTGTACAACGCGTCGGCGTCGGCCAGTTCCTTGCGAGCGACCTTCTGGGTCAGGCGCTGGATGATCTGCGTAGTGGCTTCGACGCCGACGTCGGCAGTCAGCAGACGGGTTTCGAGGTCGTCGAGCAAGTCGTCGTCGATGGTTTTTCGGCCTAGAAACAGGCTGGCCATGCCCTCGCCGATGCTGGCGCTGGTTTTCGACAGACCTTGCTTGAGGCGGGCGAAGAAACCGGCTTTGGCCTCCTCGGTACGCGGGGCTTCGGCCGGAACTTCGACGGGCGCAGCTTCGACCGCAACGATTGGCGCAGCGACAACCGGCGCGGGTGCTGGCTCTGGCTCTGGTTGCTGGATGATTGGCGCAACTGGAGCAACCGGCTCGGCAAACACTGGCGCAGCAGGCGCTGCCACAACCGGCGCAGGCTCGACAACCGGCTCAACCAAAGGCGCCGGAGCAACCTCGGCAACGAACGCGGCAGGCGCAGGAATTGGCGGTGTCACATGGGACGCGGCCTCTTCCACCAGCGCCACCGGCTCTTCCGCCACTGGCAAAGTCAGCCACGGTTCGGCGGCCGGGGTCAGCGGCAATTCGGCGGCCACCGGGATTTCAGTCTCAGGCTCGGCCGCCGGTTGCAGCACCGGCTCGGCAATCGGCAGAACGATCGGCGTCGGTTCTTCTTCTATTACGGGAGCAGGCGCAGGGGCTGGCTCAGGAATCGCGGGCGGCTGTTCGACGACGGGTTCCTGCGGTTTTTTACGCAGCCATCCGAACAGGCTTTTCTTCTCGCCAGCCGCAGCTGGGGTCTTCTTGTCGTCGTTGGAACCAAACATGGAGGACGGCTATCTCACGGTAGCGACGCGCCATAAGGGCGCCCCGGCAAATAAATATTCGATGCAGAACAGACTGTGTTTCACCCAGCTTGTTCACGCGCAACATTTTGTCGAGGCGCCAAAGGCACCTCAAAGGTCGATTATTACGAAGGACTGGAACGGCATCGTCGGCGAAAACGCAGAGTTTAGCTGACAAACTCAAAGCTTCTGCCGGAAACCCATACAACCTATCGACTGATCAAAGGCCTGATAGGCGTGGCCGCCAGTAAAACGGATCAGTATCCTAGCACCTCCTCGCCCGCCTAGGCTAAGACCAAGCGGGCAGCCCAACAGGTTAAAAAACGAATGAATGCTCTAGCCCGCCGCGCTGCAGGCCTGCTGCTCAGCACAGTCTGCCTGCCCCTTTCGGCCCTGGCGGCCGACCCGCAACCGACCCACGAATTCACCCTCGACAACGGCCTGAAGGTCGTCGTGCGCGAAGACCATCGCGCGCCGGTGGTGGTGTCGCAGGTCTGGTACAAGGTCGGCTCCAGCTACGAAACCCCGGGCCAGACCGGTCTGTCCCACGCCCTTGAGCACATGATGTTCAAGGGCAGCGAGAAAGTCGGCCCCGGCGAAGCCTCGCTGATCCTGCGCGACCTCGGCGCCGAAGAGAACGCCTTCACCAGCGACGACTTCACCGCTTATTACCAGGTACTGGCCCGCGACCGTCTGGGTGTGGCCTTCGAACTGGAAGCCGACCGCATGGCCAATCTGCGCCTGCCGGCCGACGAGTTCGCCAAGGAAATCGAAGTCATCAAGGAAGAGCGCCGCCTGCGCACTGACGACAAGCCGATGTCCAAGGCCTACGAGCGTTACAAGGCAATGGCTTACCCGGCCAGCGGCTACCACACGCCGACCATCGGCTGGATGGCTGACCTGGACCGGATGAAGGTCGAAGAGCTACGCCACTGGTATCAATCCTGGTATGTGCCGAACAACGCCACACTGGTGGTGGTTGGCGACGTCACGCCGGATGAAGTTAAAACCCTTGCCCAGCGTTACTTCGGACCGATCGCCAAACGCGACGTGCCACCGGCAAAACAACCGCTGGAACTGGCCGAACCCGGCGAACGGCAGATCACCCTGCATGTGCAGACGCAACTGCCTAGCCTGATGCTCGGCTTCAACGTGCCAAGCATCGCCACTGCTGAAGACAAACGTTCGGTCAACGCCCTGCGCCTGATTTCGGCACTGCTCGACGGCGGTTACAGCGGTCGCATCCCGACCCAACTGGAGCGCGGCGAAGAGCTGGTGTCCGGCGGTTCGTCGAGCTACGACGCCTACACCCGTGGCGACAGTCTGTTTACCCTGTCGGCGACGCCGAACACCCAGAAGAAAAAGACCATGGCGCAAGCCGAGGCCGGTCTCTGGAAGCTGCTGGAACAACTGAAAACCACCGCACCGTCCGCCGAAGAGCTGGAACGCGTACGGGCTCAAGTGATTGCCGGCCTGGTCTACGAGCGTGACTCGATCACCAGCCAGGCCACTGCCATCGGCCAATTGGAGACGGTCGGTCTGTCATGGAAACTGATGGACACCGAACTCGCCGATCTGGAAAGCGTAACCCCGCAAGACATCCAGAACGCCGCCAAGCTGTATTTCACCCGCGAACGTCTCAGCGTCGCCCACGTCCTGCCACTGGAGACGACTCATGAGTAAGCGCAAGACCCCACGCCTGTTGCTCGGCCTGATCGCCGTAGCGATCATCGGTTCCGCCGCGTTTTATCTGACTCCCGGCGCGAAAACCGACGCCAGCGAAGCGCTGGACAGCGCCAAGTCCAGCCAGAAACTGCAATCGCTGGCCGAACTCGACGGCAAGGCTCCGGCCAGCCGCAAGCTTGACGTGCAGACCTGGAACACCGCCGAAGGCGCCAAGGTGCTGTTCGTCGAGGCCCACGAGTTGCCAATGTTCGACATGCGCCTGATTTTCGCTGCCGGCAGCAGTCAGGACGGCAATGCGCCGGGTCTGGCAGTACTGACCAACGCGATGCTCAACGAAGGCGTTGCGGGCAAGGACGTCGGCGCCATCGCGCAGGGTTTCGAAGGTCTTGGTGCAGATTTCGGCAACGGTGCCTTCAAGGACATGGCGCTGGCTTCGCTGCGCAGCCTGAGTGCCACCGAACAACGTGAACCCGCGCTGAAACTGTTCTCGGAAGTGATCGGCAAACCGACCTTCCCGACCGACTCATTCGCACGCATCAAGAATCAGATGCTCGCCGGTTTCGAATACCAGAAACAGAACCCCGGCAAACTCGCCAGCCTGGAACTGATGAAGCGCTTGTACGGCGATCACCCCTACGCGCACTCGAGTGATGGCAGTGCGCAAAGTGTGCCGAAAATCACCGTGGCACAGCTGCGCGAGTTCCACGCCAAGGCCTACGCGGCGGGCAATGTAGTGATCGCGCTGGTGGGTGACTTGTCCCGCGCCGATGCCGAGTCGATTGCCAATCAGGTGTCTGCCGCCCTGCCGAAGGGTCCGGCGCTGGCGAAGATCGCTCAGCCGCAAGAGCCGAAAGCCAGCGTTGGCCACATCGAGTTTCCGTCCAAGCAAACCAACCTGATGCTCGCGCAACTGGGCATCGATCGCGACGACCCGGATTACGCTGCACTGTCGATGGGCAACCAGATCCTCGGCGGCGGCGGTTTCGGTACGCGCCTGATGAGCGAAGTGCGCGAGAAGCGTGGCCTGGCCTACGGCGTGTACTCCGGCTTCAGCCCGATGCAGGCCCGTGGCCCGTTCATGATCAACCTGCAAACCCGCGCGGAAATGAGCGAGGGCACCCTGAAACTGGTGCAGGACGTTCTCGCCGATTACCTGAAAACCGGCCCGACCCAGAAAGAACTCGACGACGCCAAACGCGAACTGGCCGGCAGCTTCCCGCTGTCCACCGCGAGCAACGCCGACATCGTCGGCCAACTCGGCGCCATGGGCTTCTACAATCTGCCGCTGAGTTATCTGGATGACTTCATGCGTGAGTCCCAGAGCCTGACCGTGGAACAAGTCCGCGACGCGCTGAACAAACACTTGAGCACGGACAAAATGGTCATCGTCACCGCTGGCCCGACCGTGCCGCAAAAGCCGTTACCGGCCCCATCTGATAAACCTGCCGAGCAACCGCTCGGGGTTCCGGAGCATTAATGGCTACTCGAGCACCGAAAAAACCTGCGCAAAACGTGCATAACGGCGTGAATCAGTTACGCATCATTGGTGGCGAATGGCGCAGCCGCAAGCTGAGCTTCCCCGACGCCCCGGGCCTGCGCCCGACGCCGGATCGCGTGCGTGAAACCCTGTTCAACTGGCTCGCACCCTACGTGGCCGGCGCCAAGGTCCTTGACCCGTTCGCCGGCAGCGGCGCGCTGTTTCTCGAGGCTTTGTCCCGTGGCGCGGCCATGGGGCAGGCGCTGGACGCCAGCAATATCGCGGTTTCCAGCCTTAAAGAGCACCTCGGCACGCTGCGCTGCACCAACGGTCAGGTGCAGACTGCCGACGCCCTGCGCTACCTGGAAACCCAGACCGCTACGCCGTTCGACCTGGTATTCCTCGACCCGCCGTTCAACCAGAACCTGCTGCCAGCCGTGTGCACGTTGCTCGAAGAGCGTCAGTGGCTGGCCGACGACGCCTGGGTGTATACCGAAAGCGAAACGGCACCATCGACCCTCGGCTTCCCGGCCAACTGGCGCTTGCACCGCGAACAGAAATCCGGGCGCGTGTATTACGCGTTGTGGCAACGCAGCGCCTGATCCCGGGTTTGATGTGCGCTCAATGCATCAGCAATAAATAGATACCGCACATCGCTCCTCGCATCTCGCCAAAGTGGTTACCGCAATCTGCGTTAACCACTTCGGACGATTCATGTATGGATACGTTATGCAGCAGGATGCTGCTCATTCTTGGCCTGGCGCCATTGATGTCCCTGGCCGCCCCACCCCCACCGACTCATCAATTCACCCTGGACAATGGTCTGAACGTGCTTGTGCGTGAAGACCATCGTGCACCGCTGGTGACCTCACAACTCTGGTTCAAGGTTGGCTCTGCCGACGAGGCGCCCGGCCAGAGCGGAATCTCCCACGCACTCGAACACATGCTCTACAAAGGCAGCAGCAAAACCTGCGCCGGCGAGGCCTCGGCCATTTTGCAAACACTCGGTGCCCGGGAAAACGCCTTCACCAGCAAAGATGCCACCGCCTATTACCAAACCCTGGCACCCAGGTATCTGGGCGTGGCATTCGAGTTGATGGCCGATCTGATGTCGACCGCCCACTTGCGCACCTCGGACTTGACCCCGGAAATGGCGGTGATACGCGAAGAACGGCGCTTGCGCACCGACGATGACCCCCATGATCTGGCACTGGAGCGTCTGACCGGTGTGGCGCATTTGGCCAATAGCTATCGCACCCCGATTCTTGGCTGGATGCATGACCTGCACCGTTTGAATGCCGACGATCTGCGCCACTGGTATGCGCTCCGCTACTCACCTGGCAACGCCACGCTAGTGGTTGTCGGTGATGTGACGCTCGATCAGGTCAAACGGTTGGCGCAGCGCCACTTTGGCCCCTTGCCAGCGCACCCTGCTCCTCGCCTGCTACGGCCCACTGAGCTGGCACAGGCAGGTGAGCGCAAACTGACGCTGTCTCTGGCCGTCCCGACCCCCCAACTGATCATGGCCTTTAACGTGCCGGGGCTTGCCACCGCCGAAAATCGGCGATCTGTACACGCCCTGCGCCTGATCGACGCATTACTGGGAGGGACACAAAGTGCACGCCTGAAAAAACGCCTGGAATTCACCGAACAGTTGTTCAGCGACGTCAGTACTTCTTATGACGCGCTCACACGCGGCGACAGTCTTCTATTCATGACGGCCGAACTCGCCAGCGCCCACGCTGACGATCTGGACGCGGCCGAGGCACGGGTCTGGCAACTGATTGAAGAACTGCATGCCCACCCGCCGACAGCCGAAGAATTGGAGCGCGCACGCACTCAATTGATTGCCCGACAGATCTATACACAAGACTCCATCGTCGAGCAGGCCCACGAGCTGGCCACATTGGCGAGTATCGACCTGCCCTGGCAGTTGATGGATAAGGACTCAGACGAGCTAGCACAGGTGACACCGGCTGACATCCAGCAGGCGGCGTCAACGTTTTTGACCCGCGAACGCCTGACGGTTGCGCATGTATTGGCGGAGGCGGCTCATGAATAATGGCCTTCGGAAGGCAAGGGGCGTTTTGCTCGGGCTGGGAATCGTAGCAGGCCTGACGGGCTTTCAAACGCTGGCAGATACCGTGACGGTCGCGCCGGCAAATTACCCCGCGCCACGTCTGCAATCGCTACTGGGGCCGGTTCCTGTCGCCGGCACTGCGCGAGCACTGTCGATCAAAGGCTGGAAAACCCTGACCGGCACCAAAGTGTTGTTCATCCGCACCACAGAGCTGCCGATGTTCGATCTGCATGTCAGCTTCGCCGCAGGCAGCGCGCGAGATGGCAACACGCCGGGCCTCGCCGCCGCCACGTTCAGCATGCTCAATGAAGGCATACCGGGCAAAGACCTGTCCGCCATCGTTGAAGTCTTTGACGGTCTGGGCGCGCAACTCGACATGAACATCGATCATGACCGCGCCACATTGGCTTTGCGCAGCTTGAGCGATGAACAGAAACGTGCTCCGGCGTTGCAGCTGTTTTCGCAGATTCTCGGCGCGCCGACACTGACCGACGATGCGCTGAAGAGGGTGAAAATCGAGCTGCGCGACAGCCTCACTGCCGCCGCGCAGGATGCAGGAAATTCGCCAGAGCATCTGGTCAAGACACTGCTCGCGCCGTACGGCCCCTACTCGCTGCCGTTCTATGGCACGGTTCAAGGGTTGCAGGCGCTGACCGGGACGGAGGTAAAAGATTTCCACCAGCGTTTCTACAGCGCCAGTCAGGCGCAAATCACCTTGGTCGGTGACCTGACGCTGGCGCAGGCAAAGGCGATCAGTCTGCAAATCAGCAACGCCTTACCGGTCATGCCTGCAGGCACCGCGGTCATGCCAATGCCCGGGCACAAACCCGTTGGCACCGAACGAACCCTGCACGAGGAACAGCCACTGACCCAAATCAACCTGATACTCGCCCAGCCCAGCGTGTCGCGAAGCCATGCGGACTATGCCGCGCTGTACACCGCCAACCTGATTTTTGGCGGCACGATCAACAGCCGACTGATGAGCGAACTACGGGAAAAGCGCGGGCTGGTGTACGACGTCTATTCAGAAAACGCCCCTTGGGCCACGGCGGGTTTGCTGACCATTTCCCTGCAGGTCAATCCAGCATTCAGCCAGGCTACGCTGGCGTTGACCCGGTCGCTGTTCAGTGACTACCTGCGCGACGGGCCGACACAACAGGAGCTCGATCAGGTCAAGCTTCAAGTCGCCAACAGGAGTGCACTGAACAGCTCCAGCAACAGGCAGATTCTCAAGCAACTGGTGACAATCAATCGCCATGATCTGCCACTCGACCTCGACTACACCGTGCAACAGGTGCAACGCCTGACACTCAAACAAATCCATGAGGCGCTGAATCGGCATTTGGCCGCCGACCGCTGGCGCGTGGTGACAGTCGGGGCCACCGTCGAGCAGCAGGCGCTACCCGCCCCCGCGCCGACACCGCCTGGCACGTCATCCCAGAGCATGTGTCGCGCCGAAGCAGGCTTTGTGGCAAGTTAGGTTCTTTCACACAAAAGCGGCAGATGCCTGAAGCACCTGCCGCTTTGCGCAAGACCTGTCGAGATTTGCCGTGCAGTCACTGAACCCTATTCCCAGCCCCCGCTTTGCACCGGCCTTCGGCCTGGGTAACCCACACCTGCAAACCTTGTGGGGGCCGCTGTGGCGCAAAACCGTTCACCTTGATCGTCAGCGCGAACGTCTGTGGCTTGATGATGGCGATTTCCTCGACCTCGACTGGCATGGCCCGCACAGCGCCCAGACTCCGCTGGTGTTGGTGCTGCATGGACTGACCGGTTCTTCTAACTCACCTTACGTTGCCGGCATCCAATCCGCGCTCGCCGCGCAAGGCTGGGCCAGTGTTGCATTGAACTGGCGCGGCTGCTCGGGCGAACCGAACCTGCTGCCGCGCAGTTATCACTCCGGCGCCAGCGAAGACCTCGCCGAAGCCATCCGCCACCTGCGTGCGAAGCGTCCGTTGGCACCGCTGTATGCCGTCGGATATTCCCTTGGCGGCAATGTGTTGCTCAAGCATCTGGGCGAGACCGGGAGTGCCAGCGGCGTGCGCGGTGCGGTGGCAGTGTCGGTGCCGTTTCGCCTCGACCAGTGCGCGGATCGGATTGGTCAGGGATTTTCCAGGGTCTATCAAGCGCATTTCATGCGCGAGATGGTCGCTTACATCAAGAACAAGCAACGCCAGTTCCAGCACGACGGCCGCGATGATGGTGTAGCCGCACTGGCAGCGCTCGGCTCATTGGAGAACATGCGTACGTTCTGGGATTTCGATGGCCGGGTCACCGCGCCACTGCACGGCTTTACCGATGCCGAGGATTACTATCGTCGCGCCTCGAGCCGGTATTTTCTCGGTGAGATCCGCACGCCGACCCTGATCATTCAAGCGGCGGACGATCCTTTCGTGTTTCCGCACAGCCTGCCCCAGGCCAGCGAGCTGTCAGACCTCACCGAATTCGAACTGCAGGCTCGCGGCGGCCACGTCGGCTTCGTCGATGGCTCGCTGCGCCAGCCGGGTTATTACCTGGAAAGGCGCATCCCGCAGTGGCTGGCAGGCCTGACGTCATGATTGATCAGGCTCGCTCCCACAAGGGTGTGGTGATTACTCGCCGGTAGCGACTCCGCGCGACGGCTCGTTGATCCACTCACTCCACGACCCCGCATACAGCGAACCCAACGGATACCCCGCCAGGCATAGTGCAAACAGGTTGTGGCACGCCGTCACGCCCGAGCCGCAATACGCGACCAGTTCTGACGGCGAGCGCTCGCCCAGCTTCGCGGCAAAGCGCTGTTTGAGCTGATCGACCGGCAAGAATCGCCCGTCACTGCCAAGGTTGTCGGTAAACGCCGCACATTGCGCGCCGGGAATGTGCCCGGCAATCGGGTCGATCGGCTCCACTTCCCCTTTGAAGCGCGGCAAGGCCCGGGCGTCGATCAGGGTCAGTTCGGGTTGGCCGAGACGTTGCTGCAATTGTTCGGCGCTGAGCAACAGGCTCATGTCTGACTGGCCGCTGAAATGGCCACGGGTGACGGTCGGCGCATCCAGACTCAGCGGCAGGCCAGCTGCATGCCACGCCTTGAGTCCGCCGTCGAGAATGAACACACCGTCGCGCTTGCCCAGCCACGCCAGCAGCCACCATGCTCGGGCCGCATAGGCTCCCGGGCCGTCGTCGTACAAAACCACGTCGCTGTCGGCATTGATGCCCCAGGCTTGCAGACGCTCGATCAGCTCTGCCGGCTCAGGCAACGGATGACGCCCGGTCACGCCCTTGACCACTTTGCCACTGAGGTCACGCTCCAGATCGGCAAAACTCGCCCCGGCAATGTGCCCTTCGGCATAGCTGCGCTGACCGTAGTCCGGGTCTTCGAGGGCAAAACGACAATCCAGAATCACCAGCCCGGGCTGCTCCTTGCGGGCATCCAGTGCGTTGGGGCTGATCAGTTGCGCAATCGGCATAACGGGCTCCTGTGGGATTTCAACGGAACGGTTTACTTCACATCTTCGAGGGCCTGGGCCAGTGGCACGTAGAACTCCTCGAACAGCGCATTGACCTGCTCACGCGCCTGCTCGGTGACAAACCCGGCTTCCAGCACCAGCACCTGATACACGCCACGTTTAATGGCTTGCTCGCTGAGGTGGTTGGAGTTTTCCCGGGTGGTGCACAGAAAGCGCACCCAGGAGGTCAGGATGATCCAGGCGTTGAGGGTCAGTGATTCGATCTGCACGCGATCCATGTCGAGGATCCCGGCCGCCACGAAACCTTCGTAGATCGCCGCGCCCTGGATCACACAACGCTGGGAAAAGCGCCGATAACGCGCGGCCAGTTCCGGATCGCTGTCGAGCAAATGCTCGAGATCGCGGTGCAGGAAGCGGTAGCGCCACATCGCCGAAAGCAGCTCCTTGAGGTAGAAGCGCTTGTCTTCAACGGTCGCGGCGCGCCCCTGCGGCGGGCGCAGGAAGCTGTCGACAAGGCTTTCGTACTCACTGAACAACACGGCGATGATCGCCTGCTTGTTGGGGAAGTGGTAGTACAGGTTGCCCGGAGAAATCTCCATGTGGGCAGCAATGTGATTGGTACTGATGCTGCGCTCGCCCTGCTGATTGAACAGCTCGAGGCTGTTCAGCACGATACGCTCGCTGGTTTTTATTCGTGGGGCCATGGCTTGGGCTTTAATTCAGAGTGCGTTGACGGGCATCTTACGACCTAACCGGAAATGGATAAAACACTGCTGTGCATGGATGTTGATTGACTTTCTAGAGCATAGACTCTAAAAAGTTCCTCACTACAATAAATACGGAGCCGACCATGACTGCCGACATTGCCTACCTGCAGACGCTGCAATTGCCCCTGGAAGCGCTTGATCGGCAGTTCGCGGCGCAACGGGCTGCGTATGCCGCCAACCCGATGCCACCCGCCGCCCAGCGCCAGCAATGGCTCAAGGCACTGCGCGATTTGCTGAGCAACGAGCGTCAGGCTTTGATCGAGGCGATCAGCGCCGACTTCAGCCATCGCAGCGCCGACGAAACCCTGCTCGCTGAACTGATGCCAAGCCTGCACGGCATTCACTACGCCAGCCGTCATCTCAAGGGCTGGATGAAAGCTTCGCGGCGTAAGGTCGGCATGGCATTCCAGCCGGCTTCAGCGAAAGTGGTTTATCAGCCATTGGGTGTGGTCGGCGTCATCGTGCCGTGGAATTACCCGCTTTATCTGGCCATCGGCCCGCTGGTCGGCGCCTTGGCGGCGGGCAATCGGGTGATGCTCAAACTCAGCGAATCGACCCCGGCCACCGGCCTGCTGCTCAAGGAGTTGCTGGCGCGAATCTTCCCCGAAGATCTGGTTTGCGTGGTGCTCGGCGAAGCCGATATCGGAGTCGCGTTTTCCCGTTTGCGCTTCGATCATCTGTTGTTCACCGGCGCCACCAGCATCGGCAAACACGTAATGCGCGCAGCGGCGGAGAACCTGACCCCGGTCACTCTTGAGCTGGGCGGCAAGTCCCCGGCCATCGTCTCCCGCGACGTGCCATTGAAGGATGCCGCCGAACGCATCGCCTTCGGCAAAACACTCAATGCCGGGCAGACCTGCGTTGCCCCCGATTACGTGCTGGTCCCGGAAGACCGCATCGGTGGTTTCGTCGAAGCCTATCGCCAGGCCGTGCAGGGCTTCTATCCGACCCTCACCGACAACCCCGACTACACCGCAATCATCAACGAACGCCAGTTGGCGCGGCTCAACGGCTACGTCAGCGATGCCACCAGCAAAGGCGCGCTGTTGATTCCGCTGTTCGATCAGGGTCAGGGCCGACGCATGCCTCACAGCGTGCTGCTGAATGTCAGCGACGACATGACCGTCATGCAGGACGAAATCTTCGGCCCGCTGCTGCCGATCGTGCCGTACCAGGATCTGGAGCAAGCATTTGCTTACATCAATCAGCGGCCACGTCCTCTGGCTCTTTACTACTTTGGCTACGACAAACGCGAACAGAACCGCGTGCTGCACGAAACCCATTCCGGCGGCGTGTGCCTGAACGACACGCTGCTGCATGTGGCGCAAGACGACATGCCCTTCGGCGGCATCGGCGCGTCGGGGATGGGTCATTACCACGGTCACGAAGGCTTTCTGACGTTCAGCAAAGCCAAAGGCGTGCTGGTTAAACAGCGCTTCAACGCGGCCAGATTGATTTACCCGCCGTACGGAAAATCGATTCAGAAACTGATCCAGAAGCTGTTCATCCGCTAAATATTCGTCATCGCCGCCGGGTAATAAAAACAATGCACCCAAGCCTGACCGATACACCTGCACTGTCACGTCGTGGCCTGCTGAAATTCAGCCTCGGCGCCACGGCTTTCCTCGCCACCGCCGGTCTCGGCGCCAGCCTCAGCGGCTGTTCGTCGAGCGTCGCGGCCAATGGTTTCGTGACTTTGCGCGACGGCGATTTGCTGTTTCTGCGCGCGCTGATTCCGGTGATGCTTGATGGCGCCGTGGTCGCCGAGAAGATGCCGGACGCGGTGGCTGGCACCCTCAAGTCGCTGGACTACAGCCTCGATCACCTGTCGCCGGAAATGCTCAAACTCACCCGACAACTGTTCGACGTGCTAGGCATGGCCGTGACCCGTGGCCCGCTCACCGGGATCTGGGGCAGTTGGGAAAACGCCAGTCCCGAAGCGATGCGTCACTTCCTCGACCGCTGGCAAAACAGTTCGTTGAACCTGCTGCGCATGGGCCATAGCTCCTTGCAGCAAATGGTGATGATGGCCTGGTACACCCGCGCCGAGTCCTGGGCGCACTGCGGCTATCCCGGCCCGCCTGCGGTCTGAGACCGAGTCGCGCCTATCGCGAGCAGGCTCACTCCTACAGGGATTGCATTTCAAATGTGGGAGCGAGCCTGCTCGCGAAGAGGCCCGCAAGAACAACAAAAACAAGAGAGCCTGAACATGGCCGTACCCGACCCGTTCCGCGAAGGCCTCGCCCGAGGCTGGAAAACCTACAACGGCGCCCAGCTGACCGACGACCTGACCCTCGAAGCCGACGTCGCCATCATCGGCAGCGGCGCCGGCGGCGGCACTACGGCAGAAATCCTCAGCGCCGCCGGCTATAAAGTGCTGCTGGTCGAAGAAGGCCCGCTGAAAACCAGCTCCGACTTCAAAATGCTCGAAGACCAGGCCTACAGCAGCCTCTATCAGGAAGGCATCGGCCGCATGAGCAAGGATGGCGCGATCACCATCCTGCAGGGCCGCGCCGTCGGCGGCACGACGCTGATCAACTGGACATCAAGCTTCCGCACGCCGCAACCGACCCTGGAACATTGGGCCAAAGAGCACAACGTGAAAGGCCACAGCGCCGAAGATATGGCCCCGTGGTTCGAAAAGATGGAGCAGAGCCTCGGCGTCGCGCCGTGGATGGTTCCGCCCAACGCCAACAACGACGTGATCCGCAAAGGCTGCGAGCAACTCGGTTATAGCTGGCACGTGATCCCCCGCAACGTGCGCGGTTGCTGGAACCTCGGCTACTGCGGCATGGGCTGCCCGACCAACGCCAAGCAATCGATGCTGGTCACGACCATTCCGGCGACGCTGGAAAAGGGTGGCGAGTTGCTCTATCTGGCCCGAGCGGAAAAGCTGCTGATCAGCGGCGATAGAATCACCGGCCTGCAATGCGTGGCCATGGACGAGCGCTGCGTCGAACCGACCGGCCGCAAAATCACCGTCAATGCGCGGCATTACGTGCTGGCCGGCGGCGGCATCAACAGCCCGGCATTATTGCTGCGTTCGGATGCGCCGGATCCGCATAAAACCCTCGGAAAACGCACGTTTCTGCATCTGGTGAACATGTCCGCCGGACGCTTCGACGAGGTGATCAACCCGTTCTACGGCGCACCACAGTCGATCTACTCGGACTATTTCCAGTGGAAGGACGGGGCGACCGGGCCGATGGGCTACAAGCTCGAAGTGCCACCGCTGCACCCGGCGCTGGCGGCGACTTTACTCGGTGGTTTTGGCCAGCAGAACGCCGAGCACATGGCCGATCTGCCGCACACCCACGCGATGCTGGCGTTGTTGCGCGACGGCTTTCACCCCGACAGCCAGGGCGGCAGCGTCGAATTGCGCGGCGACGGCTCGCCGGTGCTCGATTACCAGGTTTCGCCTTACGCTTGGGAAGGCCTGCGCCGCGCCTTCCACAGCATGGCCGAGATCCAGTTCGCCGGCGGCGCCAAAGCGGTGATGCCAATGCATGCCGACGCCCGCTACGTGAAAACCCTGGCCGAGGCGCGCACGCTGATCGATGGCTTGAGCTTGGAGCTGTATCGCACACGACTGGGCAGCGCCCACGTCATGGGCGGCTGTGCGATGGGTGAAGAGCCGAAAACCGCCGTCACCGACAGCCTCGGCCGCCATCATCAACTGCGCAATCTGTCGATTCACGATGGCTCGCTGTTCCCCACCAGCATCGGCGCCAACCCGCAGTTGTCGGTGTATGGTCTCACCGCACAATTGGCGACGTCCCTCGCCGATCGGCTGAAAAACCCATGAAAAAGCGGATTATTCCTATCGTCTATAGTGCTTTCTTACCCAAAAGGCGACTTGGCCGACCGGGACGGCTGCGATACCATCCGACTCCCCAACGGACTCCCGCCAGGACGACGCGATGAACCGAGTGTTGTACCCAGGTACCTTCGACCCTATTACCAAGGGCCATGGCGATCTGGTCGAACGCGCCTCGCGCCTGTTCGATCACGTGATCATTGCGGTCGCCGCCAGCCCGAAGAAAAATCCGCTGTTCCCGCTGGAACAACGGGTTGAACTGGCTCGCGAGGTCACCAAACACCTGCCGAACGTGGAAGTGGTCGGCTTCTCGACGCTGCTGGCGCATTTCGCCAAAGAGCAGAACGCCAATGTGTTCCTGCGTGGTTTGCGTGCGGTGTCGGACTTCGAATACGAATTCCAGTTGGCCAACATGAACCGCCAGTTGGCCCCGGATGTGGAGAGTCTGTTTCTCACCCCTTCGGAGCGTTATTCGTTCATTTCGTCGACGTTGGTCCGCGAAATCGCCGCACTGGGCGGCGATATCAGCAAGTTCGTCCACCCGGCCGTGGCCGACGCGTTGACCTTGCGCTTCAAGAAGTAACGACCGTTCAAACGGCGCCCGCGTGCACTGCGGGCGCCAATGCGGCACAATTGCGCGCATTGATTTATAGCGCCCGGGCCTGCCGCCCCGGCTGGAGTTAGCATGTCCCTGATCATCACCGACGATTGCATCAACTGCGACGTCTGCGAACCCGAGTGCCCGAACGCCGCCATCTCCCAGGGCGAAGAGATCTATGTGATCGACCCGAACCTGTGCACCCAATGCGTTGGCCACTACGACGAACCGCAGTGCCAGCAGGTTTGCCCGGTGGATTGCATCCCGCTGGACGAAGCCCATCCGGAGACTGAAGAACAGTTGATGGAGAAGTACCGCAAAATCACCGGCAAGGCCTGAGTCCTTCAGCGCCTGTTCGGGCCCTATCGCCAGCAGGCTGGCTCCTGCATTGGATCTGTGCCAATCACAAATCCCCTGTGGGAGCCAGCCTGCTGGCGATAAGGCCATCAGCAATACTGCAATATCCGGATCAGCTCACTCCCGCTGCTCAAACCCTTCCCCGATACATCCCAGACACCGCACAAACGCCGCTTTCGCCGGATCGACCACCAACGCCTGCCCCGCATCACCAATCCCGCCACCTAGCGCGGTAAACGGCAGCGACACCACAAACGCCCCTGCACCGATCACCGTCGCCACAACCAGCAAAGGTCGGGCAATCAGCAAGTCGCCTATCATCGCGTAGGCCGGTGGGTTCTGGATGGTGTAGCGCGGATCACCGCTGCCGCTTTCCGTGGCTTGAACAGCCAGGCTGGAACACAGCAGCAGGGTGAAGAAGAGGATTTGCAAGGATTTCATGGCACGATCCTTCGGGCTGAACAGTGAGACAACTCACTATAGACCGTAGGACTTTTTCGGCGCTTTGCCTCAGGTCTGACAGCGCGGGCAGAACACACTGGCACGCTGGCCGAGCTTCACTTCGCGCAGACCGGTGCCGCAGACCTTGCAATGTTCACCGCCTCGGCCATAAACAAACAGTTCCTGCTGGAAATACCCCGGCTGCCCGTCGCCGCCAATGAAATCACGCAACGTAGTGCCGCCACGCTCGATGGCAGCGGCGAGGATGCGTTTGATCTCGATCGCCAGTTTCAGATAACGCCCACGGGAAATGCCCCCGGCCTCACGACGCGGATCGATGCCGGCGGCGAACAGCGCCTCGGTCGCATAAATATTGCCGACCCCGACCACCACCGCGTTGTCCATGATGAACGGCTTGACCGCCATCGAACGCCCGCGCGACAGCTGAAACAAGCGCTCGCCGTCGAACAGATCGGTCAACGGTTCCGGCCCGAGACGAATCAGCAATTCGTGATTGAGCGGATCGGTGCTCCACAACATCGCGCCGAACCGCCGTGGATCGGTGTAACGCAGGGCCAGGCCCGACTCCAGTTCGATATCGACATGCTCATGCTTGAGCGCCGGCAGACCGGCCTCAACCAGACGCAGATTGCCCGACATACCCAAGTGGCTGATCAACGTACCGACCTCGGCGTTGATCAACAGATACTTGGCCCGTCGCTCGACCAACACGATGCGCTGCCCGGACAGGCGCACATCAAGGTCTTCGGGGATCGGCCAGCGCAGCCGACGGTCACGCACGATTACCCGGCTGACGCGCTGGCCTTCCAGGTGCGGGGCGATGCCCCGGCGAGTGGTTTCGACTTCCGGCAGTTCAGGCATGGTGTCCTCGAATCAATGCGCGCCGAGGTCGCGGATCGTTTGTTTGAGGGTTTCGAAGTCGTAGTCCGACAACCCCACGTAATCGAGAATCAGCGGGCCGATGCTGCTCCATTCGTAGTCTTCGGTCTGATTGCCCAGCACGCGATACGAGGCGCAAATGTGCTCGGCCATCTTGAGGATCGCCAACAGGTTTTTCATTTGACTGTTGCGCGACGACTCGTCGCTGAAAATCGCCAGGGCATTGTGGTGATTGGCAATGGCCGTGCTGACATGCTCCGGCAGACGCCAGGACTTGGCGGTGTAATAACCGACCACCGCGTGGTTGGTGTTGAACTCGGCGTTTTCGGTGTCGACCACTCGACATTCAGCGCTGGCATTGGCGTAGGCCGTTTCCAGCACCGACATGTAATTGGGGAAACGCTGCAACATCAACGGCACGCCGCAATCGTGAAACAGCCCCAACGCATAGGCTTCATCGCCTGCCTGAGTGCCGATACGTTTGGCCAGGGTCAGGCAAGTCATCGCCACGTCCTGGGCGGTGTCCCAGAAACGATTGAGGGTGACGATGGTGTCGTCGTTCATCTCGCCCTTGATCGACTGCGCGTTGATCAGGTTGATGATCGAACGGCTGCCCAGCAGATTCACCGCACGCTGGATCGAAGTGATCTTGTTGCTCAAGCCGTAATACGGCGAGTTGACGATTTTCAGCAGCGCGCCGGACAGGCCGGGATCCTGAGCGATCAGCTTGGCGATCACCTCCAGGTCCGGGTCGGGCATGTACTGCTCCATTTGCAGATCCACCATGATCTGCGGCTGCGCGGGCACGCTGATGCCTTGCAGGGATTGTTGAATCTGTTCGGTGGTCAGCTCTTGGGACATAAGTACACACTCTGGGACAGGCGGCGATTCTAACCCCTAAAAACCGCAGGACGACACACCAGTGGGCAATTGTCAGGAACTTTCATTCAAGCCAAGGCTTCGGACTCTGTAATACCCAACGGATGATTTCGGTCCCACGGGGCAGCAAATTCCCGCAGACTCAGGAGCTTATTGATGGCCACTTCCCTCAACGGCAAGCGCGTCGCTTTTTTGGTAACCGATGGTTTCGAACAGGTTGAATTGACCGGCCCCAAACAGGCCCTGGAAGAGGCCGGTGCCCAGGTCGATATCCTTTCGGCGGAGGCAGGCAAGGTCAAAGGCTGGAACCACGACAAACCGGCGGATGACTTCACAGTCGACCAGACTTTCCAGGCTGCCAGCAGCGAGCAATACGACGCGATCGTCCTGCCCGGCGGCGTGCAGAATTCCGACACCATCCGCATCGATCAGGACGCCCAGCACCTGGTCAAGACCGGCACCTCCGCCGGCAAGCCGATTGCGGTGATCTGCCATGGCAGTTGGCTGCTGATTTCGGCGGGGCTGGTCAATGGCAAGACCATGACCAGTTATAAAACGGTCAAGGATGATCTGGTGAATGCGGGCGCCCACTGGGTCGATCAGGAAGTGGTCAGAGACGGTCACTTGATCAGCAGCCGTGAGCCGGATGATATTCCGGCGTTCAGTCGTGAGTTGATCGACGCCTTGTCGGCCTGATCCAAATCCACCATGAACCATTGTGGCGAGGGGATTCATCCCCGTTCGGCTGCGCAGCAGTCGCAAACCAGACAGCACGGTCTCCCTGAACACCCCTGCTGACTGATTTGGGACGGCTACGCCGTCCAACGGGGATAAATCCCCTCGCCACAGGACTTCTCTCCTTCAGCCATATGTCCATTCGCGGGCCAATCACCGGGCCCAACACGCTATACTCCCGCTCTTTTTTCCGGAGCGACGTCATGTCCCTGCCTAGCTTGCGCCTCAAAGCCAACGCCGACCGTCGCCTGCGCGCCGGTCACCTGTGGGTCTACAGCAACGAAATCGACGTGGCCGCCACGCCACTGCACGGTTTTAACGCTGGCGATCAGGCAATCCTCGAAGCTGCCGGCGGCAAACCGCTGGGCATCGTGGCCATGAGCCCGAACAATCTGATCTGCGCCCGCCTGCTGTCGCGCGACACTAAAGTTGCGCTGGACAAATCGCTGCTGGTGCATCGCCTGAACGTCGCCCTGTCGCTGCGCGAGCGTCTGTTCGACAAGCCTTTCTATCGCCTGGTCTACGGCGATTCCGATCTGCTGCCAGGTCTGGTGGTCGACCGTTTCGGCGACATCCTCGTGGTGCAGATTGCCTCGGCAACCATGGAAGCGCACAAAGACGACGTGATCGCCGCGTTGACCCAAGTGCTCAAGCCAAGCGGCATTCTGTTCAAGAACGACTCCGCCGCGCGTGACGCCGAAGGCCTCAACCGCTACGTCGAAACCGTGTTCGGTCTAGTGCCGGAGTGGGTCGCACTGGAAGAGAACGGCGTGAAATTCGAAGCCCCGGTCATTCAGGGTCAGAAAACCGGCTGGTTCTACGATCACCGCATGAACCGCGCGCGCCTGGCCCCTTACGCCAAGGGCAAACGCGTACTCGACCTCTATAGCTACATCGGTGGTTGGGGCGTACAGGCGGCCGCGTTCGGCGCCAGCGAAGTGTTCTGCGTCGATGCCTCGGCCTTCGCCCTTGACGGTGTCGAGCGCAACGCCGCGCTGAACGGTTTTGCCGACAAGATGACCTGCATCGAAGGCGACGTCTTTGAAGCCTTGAAAGAGCTGAAAGCCAGCGAAGAGCGCTTCGACGTGATCGTGGCCGACCCGCCAGCGTTCATCAAACGCAAGAAAGACATGAAAAACGGTGAAGGCGCCTACCGTCGTCTGAACGAGCAAGCCATGCGCCTGCTCAACAAGGACGGCATCCTGGTCAGCGCTTCGTGCTCGATGCACCTGCCGGAAGACGATCTGCAGAACATCCTGCTGACCAGTGCCCGTCACCTGGATCGCAACATCCAGTTGCTGGAGCGCGGCGGTCAGGGCCCGGATCACCCTGTCCACCCGGCCATTGCCGAAACTCGCTACATCAAGAGCATCACCTGCCGCCTGCTGCCTAACAGCTGATCAATGCGGATAACGGGGAGCCTGCAGGCTCCCCGTTTGCGCCTGGCCCTGGCATTCATTCGGCGCCTTTTACTCCTTCCGACGCTTACGACTTCCTACACTTGCCTTCCCATGGACGTGCAGGATATTTCCTTACGTCTTTTAATTATTGAAACTTGCCCTACAAAGTCCATCTCCAGCTAAAGATTATTCCGACAAAATTACTGGAGCATTCCTACTTAATATCCACTTGCCAATAATCCATTACAAACTATTATGAAGTTGTCGCCACGAGGCGACTTAAACTTTCAACGAACAAGGAGTTCACATCATGAAAAAAATTTCTCTGGAAACCAACAAAATCGCAAACCTGGCTTTTCTGGTTGCTGCTAAAACCCGTTAAGTAAGTCAGGACGCTGGGGAGTGCCGGCAACTCAGCGTCCTTCCGACTTCAGCCAGAGTGAATAACCCCATGCACATCAATCCTTACCTGTTTATATTGCCGCGCTCGCCAAATCAAATAGTATGGAATTACAAAGAACATACTCAATATGAACTGGATATTAACTATTCATCGCGCCTTGCCCAACTAATAAACAATCCAGACTTGTTCGACACACACAACATAATAGACACACAATTACTCAGCGCGGGCATTCTAACCATTTCAAAAATCGACACCCCGCAATGGGGCTGGGATGAATTATCAAAGATCTATCATATCGGCACCCAAAACATTCCCTGCGAACACGCCCCTCAGAATATTCATGAGTGGTCCAGACAATATCTGGCGCACTGCAACGAAGTATTGGCTAGCCCGGCTCCCGCGACAGAACGCCCGCAGCATGAATCTGCACCGCGCATCGCCCTGCCCGTTCCCTGCGCACTGAGCAACGATAGCCTGAATAACGCGCTGCTCCAGCGAAAGACCTGTCGTTCCTTTACCGATGCAGCAATGACGCTCAGCGACGTCGGCACCCTGCTTTATCTTTCACTCGGTTATCTCCTCGAGCGCGACATTGATCGCGACGACACCATCGCCCAAGACCTCGGCGCACGTCGCAGCAGTCCCTCCGGTGGCGGTCTGAACGCATGCGAAGGCTTTCTGCTGGTGCAGAATGTCGAGGATCTGGAGCCCGGCATCTACACCTATCACCCGGCGGAACACACCCTGAGCCGGGTTAATCCATTGCCACAAACGGCACCGGGCGATTTGCTCGGCGGCCAGCATTTCATCAACAACCTGCCGCTGGGGTTGTTCATAACGGCCCGATTTGACCGGCTCTGGTGGAAGTACGAGCACTCACGGGCCTACCGCATGGCATTCGTCGAGGCCGGCCATCTGTCACAAACCTTTCAACTGGTCGCTACAGCGCTTGGCTTCAATACCTGGTTGACCGGCGCGTTTGCCGACAGGCAGGTCGAAACACTGCTCAAACTTGAGGAGAGTGCGGAACAGCCACTGTTCTTTGTCGGCTGCGGGAAAAGCGATGGACAGGCAATGTGCCAGGAAATGCGCGATCTGTTGCGTGAGGTCCAGACATGACCCTGCTGATCCCGGATCCGCACGAAGTACCCGTGTCATGGGCGCTCAAGTTCACCTTGGGGGACTGGGACAGTCGAGCCTCGGTACGCAGCAGCACCCACGACTATCAATTGCCGGACGACGTGCAGCAACAACTGCAAAGCCGCTACTGGTTCCCACCCGCCTTCCTGCCCTATCTGGCTCACCCAGCGATTCAGGCCGCGGGGCGCGAGGTATTGCATCGGCTGACGGCCAATCACCTGGTGAATTTTCTCGACTACACCACGCTGCTCGAACACCGCATCGTCAATCGTGCGGTTGAAGTCATCGCGCATCGGGAGCTGCCCATTTACGTGCCGCTGCCAATGAAACACGCAGCGCTGCAGCTCTACACCGACGAGGGTTACCACGCGCTGTTCTCCAATCGTCTCGCTGAGCAGATCGCCGGGCTTTACGGAATCACCGGACGGCCGACGATCCCCAAGCGCATCACCCGCATGAACGCACTGATCGCCCGTACCCCGGAGAAGAACCGTGCACTGGCATGGTTTCTGCTCGGCTTCGTCTCGGAGACCATCATTGCCCGAGAGCTGCTGGACATCTGCCGCGACACTCTGGTGTCCAGCGTGAACGACATGCTGCGCGACCATCTGGCCGACGAAGCCCGCCACAGTCGCTACTTTGCCGAAGTGTTCCACTACTGCTGGCTGTCCATGAACAGCCGCCAGCGCACGTTCGTGAGCAGAACACTGCTGGAGATCATCGGGATTTTCTTCGAGGTCGACGAACGCTGGCTGCAACAGAGCCTGCGTGGCGCGGGCATCGCGGACAGTGACGTGATGGAGATTGTCGGCAGCATGGCGACGGTGCAAGCCAACCGCGCGCGTGCACGATCAGGTTGCGTCGCTACGCTGGATGCATTGCGCAAGGCGGGATTTTTCGCCACGCCCCATAACCAGACACTTTTTGCCAAGGCAGGACTGATCGATGGATAAAGGAAAATCCGTGGCAACCGCCCGTCAACGTCGCGGGGCTGTCAGCCTGTTGCTCGCAATGGTGCTGCTCGGCGTGTTTCCACTGGATGTCCTGCTGCCTTCGTTTCCGGCACTGGCGGCGCACTTTCGCAGCACACCGGCGGACATCGCGCTGTCGATCAGTCTGTTCGCCGTAGGTATCGCGTTTGCCCAGGTGTTGATCGGCCCGCTGTCCGACGTGATCGGGCGCAAGGGCTTGTTGCTCGCCGGCATGAGCGTATCGATGCTCGGTGCCGTCGGTTGCGTGATAACCAGTGATTACACGCTGTTCCTGATGTTCCGGGTGGTACAGGCCGTGGGGTGCGGCTGCTTCGTGCTGTCCCAGGCACTGGTGCAGGATCTGTTCGAGGGTGAGGAGCGTGATCGCCTGCGTATCCTGATGGTCACGGCTACCGGGATTTTCATCTCGGTATCGCCGCTGGCCGGCACTTTTCTGCAAGCCACCCTCGGCTGGCGCGGCAGCTTCTGGGTGTTCACTGCGCTGGCTGCCGCGGTGTTGCTCAAGGCCTGGGTTTTCCTGGAGAACACCCGTCCCGCGGCCAGTGGCCCTCCCCTGAGTTTCCTCAGGGCCTATCGACGGGTGTTGGGAGATTTCGACTTCGTCGGCTACTGGCTGATTTCAGCCTTTGCGTTCGCCTGCCATTTCTCGTTTATCGTCATTTCACCGCTGATATTCATGGACCAGCTGCAATTGTCGGCCTATGACTTTTCGCTGATCCTGCTGGCGTATGGCGCCGCGTATGTCGTGGGGGGCATCATCGCCACCTTACTGAATCGACGTATCACGCCGGGCCGACAAATCATCACCGGGCTAAGCCTGATCCTGCTGTCGGGACTGGCGATGCTGTATCTGGCGGCCAACCATGTACTGGCCCCCGCGACGGTGCTGATTCCGATGCTGATCTGCACCGCCGGCACCACCATTGCGCGCCCGGCTGCCACCTCACGGGCCATGGGTCTGTTTCCCGAAAATGCCGGCACTTCAGCCTCGGCCGGCAGCACGATCATCTTCATCTGCGGCGGACTGATCAGTGCGTTGATCAGCCTCAGCCCGACCAATCTGCAATCGACGCTGGGCTACAGCTTCGTGCTGCTCAGCGGCATCGCGCTGATGCTCAACAGCCGGATCAGCCAGCGCGCCAGGAACCTGCGGGTCAATGCGATCGCGCAGACCGGTAGCGATTAAACCTGCCGGTCGTCATCCCACACGCACCGTCGGCACTGGAACAACGCTTTGCGCCATTCCCTCCAGACGCCAGCGGTGTAGAATCGCCTGATTCATCGCCATTCATCCCCCGGCGGGTTTATGAGCTCAGGCTGAGGCAAGCGGCGATCCCGCAAAGTCATCGGCAACTTCAGGACACACGGCCATTTCTGAGTGTTCCAGACGTCAATAGAAGCTCACTCCCCTTTGATACCTGATTAGCCGCCCGGAGTGCTCCATGCCAGATTACCGCTCGAAAACATCCACCCACGGCCGCAACATGGCCGGCGCCCGCGCACTGTGGCGTGCCACCGGGATGAAAGATGACGACTTCAAAAAGCCGATCATCGCCATTGCCAACTCCTTCACCCAGTTCGTGCCGGGCCACGTCCACCTGAAAGACCTGGGCCAGCTGGTTGCTCGCGAAATCGAGCGCGCCGGTGGCGTTGCAAAAGAATTCAACACCATCGCCGTGGATGACGGCATCGCCATGGGTCACGACGGCATGCTTTATTCGCTGCCGAGCCGCGAGATCATTGCCGACTCCGTCGAATACATGGTCAACGCCCACTGCGCCGACGCCATCGTCTGCATCTCCAACTGCGACAAGATAACCCCCGGCATGTTGATGGCTGCCTTGCGCCTGAACATTCCGGTGATCTTCGTTTCCGGCGGCCCGATGGAAGCCGGCAAGACCAAACTCGCTTCTCACGGCCTCGACCTCGTCGACGCCATGGTGATCGCCGCCGACTCCAGCGCTTCTGACGAGAAAGTCGCTGAATACGAGCGCAGCGCCTGCCCGACTTGCGGTTCGTGCTCCGGCATGTTCACCGCCAACTCAATGAACTGCCTGACCGAAGCCCTGGGCCTCGCACTGCCGGGCAACGGTTCGACCCTCGCCACCCACAGCGACCGCGAACAACTGTTCCTGCAGGCCGGCCGCACCATCGTCGAGCTGTGCAAGCGGTACTACGGCGAGAACGATGAATCGGTTCTGCCGCGCAACATCGCCAACTTCAAGGCGTTCGAGAACGCAATGATGCTCGACATCGCCATGGGCGGCTCGACCAACACCATCCTGCACTTGCTGGCGGCTGCCCAGGAAGCCGAGATCGATTTCGACCTGCGCGATATCGACCGTCTCTCGCGCAGCGTTCCACAGTTGTGCAAGGTTGCGCCGAACATCCAGAAGTACCACATGGAAGACGTGCACCGCGCTGGGGGTATCTTCAGCATCCTCGGTTCGCTGGCCCGTGGCGGCTTGCTGCACACCGATCTGCCGACCGTGCACAGCCGCAGCATGGAAGAAGCCATCGCCAAGTGGGACATCACCCAGACCACCGATGAAGCGGTGCATCACTTCTTCAAGGCCGGCCCGGGGGGCATTCCGACCCAGACCGCGTTCAGCCAGTCGACTCGCTGGGAAACTCTGGACGATGACCGTGAAAACGGCTGCATCCGCAGTTTCGAACACGCTTACTCGCAAGAAGGTGGCTTGGCCGTGCTGTACGGCAACATCGCCCTGGACGGCTGCGTGGTGAAAACCGCCGGTGTCGACGAGTCGATCCACGTCTTCGAAGGCAACGCGAAGATCTTCGAGAGCCAGGACAGCGCCGTACGCGGCATCCTCGCCGACGAAGTGAAGGCGGGTGACATCGTCATCATTCGCTACGAAGGCCCGAAAGGCGGCCCGGGCATGCAGGAAATGCTTTACCCGACCTCGTACCTGAAATCCAAAGGCCTGGGCAAAGATTGCGCCCTGCTCACCGATGGTCGCTTCTCCGGCGGCACCTCGGGCCTGTCCATCGGCCACGCTTCGCCAGAGGCTGCGGCCGGCGGCGCAATCGGTCTGGTGCAGGACGGCGACAAAGTGCTGATCGACATTCCGAACCGCTCGATCAACCTGTTGGTCAGCGACGAAGAACTGGCTGCACGCCGCGCCGAACAGGACAAGAAGGGCTGGAAACCTGTTGAAGTGCGTCCACGTAAAGTGACCACCGCGCTGAAGGCATACGCCCTGCTGGCGACCAGTGCCGACAAGGGTGCTGTGCGTAACAAGGCGATGCTCGACGGGTTGTAAGTCTTAGCTATCGAACAAAAAATGCCCCGCCAAGTGCGGGGCATTTTTTTGTCTGACACGAGCTACTGAACACTGTAAATCCCCTGTGGGAGCGAGCCTGCTCGCGAATGCGGTATGTCAGAAACGAAGATGGTGACTGACACAACGCATTCGCGAGCAGGCTCGCTCCCACATTCGATCTGTGTGGGTTACTGGATTTCTTCAGGCTTGACGATCACCCAGTTCTTGTCCGCCGTCACCGGCAAACCTTCCTTGGCCTGCGCTGCCGCGTGCTTGGCCATCATGCCGTTTAGCTGGGTCATGTATTTGTCCTTGCGGTTGATCCACAAGTGAATACCGCCCTTGGCCACATCGACATCGTGGAACAGCATGTAGCCGTCACTGGTTGGCGTATCGCCGCCTACCAGAACCGGTTTTTTCCACTCATCGATGTAGGTCAGAATCGCCGCGTGCTTGCCGGCCATCCAGGTCGCCGGGGTCCACAGGTACGGGGTCAATTCGAGGCCGAGGTTGGCCTTCTCGTCATACTTGCCGGCGGTGATCTGCTTGCGCGCGGTGGTCAGTTCGCCAGTCTTCGGATCCTTGAGCAGCAGCGACACACCGATGACGTTCTGCGGTTTGACGTTATAGCCGTACTTCGGATCGGCCGCGACCATGCGCACCAGTTCTTCGGAGGCGGCGGTCATCACGTAGACCTCGATGCCGTTCTCCATCAACTTGTTGTAGAGCTCTTGCTGACCGGTGAAGATCTTCGGCGGATTGACGTCGAGCTTCTTGACCACATCGCCTTCGTAATACGTCGCCGGCACCGGCTTGCCCGAGGCCATCAGCTCATCGACATAGCCTTTGAGTTCCTTGAGGGTGAAGCCGGAGAACACCTGCGCCACCCACGGGTAGCAGACCATGTCGTCGACTTCGCACAGACGATAGTAGTAACTGAACAGGCTTTCCTTGTGGTCGGCGGTGTCCTTGAACGGCATCAGTTTCAGGGAAGGATCGAGTTTGTCGCGGGTGATCAGCCCCTTGTTTTCCATGAACGGCAGCAAGGATTCTTCAAGGTCGTAGCGGTAACTGGTGTTGTCCATGTCGAACACCGCGTAGTTACCCTTGTTGGCGTTGGCGGCGATCATCGCATCCAGTGCCTTGGCCTGATCGGCCGGCCAGTGTTTGAGGTCAGTGGCGAAAGCCTGACCGGCCAGGCCCAAACCTACCGTCAGTGCGACAGCCAGAAATTTCGGTGCGAATGTCATCGATGCTTTCTCCCTGAGCTAAAGACATCGACGCTAACAAATAAGTGTGACAGCCCTCGTCTGTCAGCGACTGTCCACGTCCCCATCGCGCCAGATGCATTCCCGAGAGCGACGCGCGCTTATTCCAAAAGCGACTATCACCATACGTTTTCGGTATTAATTCATTGGAAATCAAACTGTTAGGCTTGCCGGTTCGCAGCAGCCCCGGAAGGCTGCCGGCAAAGTCTTTCCTGGAGATCTCATGAATCTACCGCTGATTCTCAACCTGCTGGTGTTCCTCGCCCTGCTCTTCGGTCTGGCGCAAACCCGCCACACTTCGTGGAGCCTGGCGAAAAAAGTCCTGCTCGCGCTGGTGTTGGGCGTAGCGTTTGGCGTGGCCCTGCACAGCGTTTACGGTGCCGGCAACCCGGTGCTGAAAGCCTCGATCGGCTGGTTCGATCTGGTCGGCAACGGTTACGTGCAGTTGCTGCAAATGATCGTCATCCCGTTGGTGTTCGCCTCGATCCTCAGCGCCGTGGCGCGTCTGCACAACGCTTCGTCGCTGGGCAAGATCAGCTTCCTGACCATCGGCACGCTGCTGTTCACCACGGCGATTGCGGCGCTGATCGGTATCGGCCTGACCAACCTGTTCGGCCTCACCGCCGAAGGTCTGGTAGCCGGCACGCAGGAAATGGCCCGTCTGCAAACCATTCAGAGCGACTACGCCGGCAAGGTCGCCGACCTGAATGTGCCGCAACTGTTGCTGTCGTTCATCCCGCAGAACCCGTTCGCCGATCTGGCGCGGGCCAAGCCGACCTCAATCATCAGCGTGGTGATCTTCGCCGCGTTCCTGGGGGTTGCCGCGCTGCAACTGCTCAAGGATGACGTCGAGAAAGGTCAGAAAGTGATCAACGCCATCGATACCCTGCAAGCCTGGGTGATGCGTCTGGTGCGTCTGGTGATGAAGCTGACCCCGTATGGCGTGCTGGCGCTGATGACCAAAGTGGTCGCCGGCTCCAACCTGCAAGACATCATCAAGCTCGGCAGTTTCGTGGTGGTGTCGTACCTCGGTCTGGGCCTGATGTTTGTGGTGCATGGCTTGCTGGTGTCGGCTGCCGGGATCAACCCGCTGCGGTTCTTCCGCAAGATCTGGCCGGTACTGACATTTGCGTTCACCAGTCGTTCCAGCGCGGCGAGCATTCCGCTGAGCATTGAAGCGCAGACCCGTCGTCTGGGCATTCCGCAATCGGTGGCCAGTTTCGCGGCTTCGTTCGGTGCGACCATCGGCCAGAACGGTTGCGCGGGTCTGTACCCGGCGATGTTGGCGGTGATGGTGGCGCCGACCGTGGGCATCAACCCGCTGGATCCGCTGTGGATCGCGACGCTGGTGGCGATTGTCACGCTGAGTTCGGCCGGTGTGGCGGGCGTGGGTGGCGGTGCGACGTTTGCCGCGCTGATCGTGCTGCCGGCGATGGGCTTGCCGGTTTCACTGGTGGCGTTGCTGATTTCGGTCGAGCCGCTGATCGACATGGGTCGCACGGCGTTGAACGTGAGTGGTTCGATTACTGCCGGTGCGATTACCAGCCAGGTGATGCAGCAGACCGATAAAGAACTGCTGGATGCTGATGAGCATGCGGAGTTGGCGCAGGCTTAAGTAGCGCCTGAAAGACCGCTTTCGCGAGCGGGCTCGCTCCCACATTGGATCTGTGATCGACACAAATCCCCTGCGGGAGCGAGCCTGCTCCGGGCGGCGTTCCGACGAAGCTCTTAAGCTTTTTCCCAGACTTCGAAGTTGTACGCCGGTTTGTCGCCTTCAGCCGGATTCGGCACATTCGACACCAGTGTCCACTGGTTCAAATCAAACTCCGGAAACCACGCATCGCCTTCCGGGCTCAACGCTACACGGGTCAGATACAGACGATCCGCCTGCGCCAGCCCCTGCGCATACAACTGCGCGCCGCCAATCAGCATCAACTCATCGACGCCCTGCTCTTTCGCCCATTCTTCGGCGCGAACCACCGCAGCTTCCAGCGACGGATAAACCTCCGCACCTTCCAGTACCAGGTCTTGCTGACGGCTGACCACGATGTTCAACCGGCCCGGCAGCGGACGACCGAGCGAGTCCCAGGTCTTGCGACCCATGATGATCGGCTTGCCCAAGGTCGTGGCCTTGAAGTATTTGAAGTCCCCCGGCAGGTGCCAGGGCATGCTGTTGTCGACGCCGATCACGCGGTTTTCACCGAGGGCTGCAATCAGGCTGAGGGGGAGTGATTTAGTCATGCCGGCGAGGATACCAGAGCCTCGCTTGACCCGATAAGCGCCACAGCGGTTATGCTCACGGCTCAATTGAGCGACGGGATGCCGCGTGACACAACTGACTCCACTGCAAAACCTCTGGTTAACCGAAACCGTGCGCCTGCGCGAAGAACACGCAGGCCCCCTGGAAGATCTGGAAGCCAATCGTCTGGCCCGGGCGGCCGGCGGTGATCTGCCGAGCCGGATTCAGCGCCGTGCCTTGTGGCTGGCCGAGCGTGACGGGCTGACGAGCGCACTCACACACTGGCTGCAAGGCGCACGTCTGGCGCTGGTGCTGCTGATGGTTTTCGCCGTGTTGAGCGGCGCCGGACTGGCCTTCGCCGCGCTGGGGCAACCCCCGGTCAATGTGTTCTGGGCCTTGGGCAGCCTGCTCGGGCTGAATCTGATTCTGCTGCTGAGCTGGGCGCTAGGGCTGATCTTTGCCGGCGAACACGGCGCCACGCTCGGGCGCCTGTGGTTATGGCTCAGCGAAAAACTCGCCCGCGATGCCAAAGCCGCGCAACTGGCGCCGGCCCTGCTGCTGATGCTGCAACGCAAGAAACTCAATCGCTGGGCCCTCGGCGCAATGGTCAACGGCCTGTGGCTGCTGGCGATGCTCAGCGCGTTATTGTTGCTGCTGACCCTGATGGCGACCCGGCGCTACGGCTTCGTCTGGGAAACCACCATTCTCAGCGCCGACACGTTCATCAACATGACCCAGGCCCTCGGCTCGCTGCCGGCGCTGCTCGGTTTCAATGTGCCGACGGTGGAAATGATCCGCGCCAGCGGTGACGGTGCGCTCGATATCGAAAGCGCGCGTCAGGCCTGGGCGACGTGGCTGGTGGGCGTGCTGGTGGTTTACGGCGTGCTGCCGCGCCTGCTGCTGGCGCTGTTGTGCTTCTGGCGCTGGAGCAGTGGCAAATCGGCGCTGCGCCTTGACCTGAACCTGCCCGGCTACGCCCAACTGCGCGAACGCCTGATGCCGACCAGCGAGCGCCTCGGTGTCACCGACGCGGCGCCCGAGCACCTGCACCGCGTCGAAAGCAGCGTCAGCGAACACGCCAGCGACGGCGCATTGCTGGTGGCCATCGAACTCGACGAGCAACGCCCATGGCCGCCCGCGTTGCCGAAAAACGTCAGCAATGCCGGCGTCCTCGACAGCCGCGAATCGCGCAACAAACTCCTCGAACAACTCAGCCGCTTCCCCCCGGCACGGTTGGCGATTGCCTGCGACCCACGACGCTCGCCGGATCGCGGCAGCCTTGCGCTGATCGCCGAACTGGCGCGCAACGCCAGCGCCACCCGCGTTTGGCTGCTACAGGCGCCACCTGGCGAAGCGCTGGACGCTGAACGCCTCGGTGACTGGCACATCGCGCTGCAACAGTTGGAGCTGCCATTTGCCGATAGCGCGCCGTTGAACTGGCTGGAGAACGGTCATGAATGATGCCTTCAAAGCACCGCTGAAACTCGCGGTGGTGGGCCACACCAACGTCGGCAAGACCTCGCTGCTGCGCACGCTGACTCGCGACGTAGGCTTCGGCGAAGTCTCGCATCGGCCGAGCACCACCCGACATGTCGAGGGCGCGCGGTTGTCGGTGGACGGCGAGCCGTTGCTCGACCTCTACGACACGCCGGGGCTGGAAGACGCCATCGCCCTGCTGGATTTTCTCGAACGACTGGAACGCCCCGGCGAACGCCTCGATGGCCCGGCGCGATTGGCGCGGTTTCTCGACGGCAGCGAGGCGCGTCAGCGTTTCGAGCAGGAGGCCAAAGTGCTGCGGCAACTGCTCGCTTCCGACGCCGGTCTGTATGTGATCGACGCCCGCGAGCCAGTGCTGGCGAAATATCGTGATGAACTGGAAGTGCTGGCCAGTTGCGGCAAACCGCTGCTGCCGGTGCTGAACTTCGTCAGCAGCGCCAACCACCGTGAGCCGGACTGGCGCGAGGCGTTGGCGCGCTTGGGCCTGCATGCGCTGGTGCGTTTCGACAGCATCGCACCGCCGGAGGATGGCGAGCGGCGATTGTATGAAAGCCTCGCGCTGCTGCTGGAAAATGCCCGGCCGCAACTGGAGCGGTTGATTGCTGATCAGCAGGCTCAGCGCCTCGCCCGTCAGCAAAGTGCAGCACGGTTGATCGCCGAACTGCTGATCGACTGCGCCGCGTGCCGACGCAGTGTGGTCAGCGAGGCCGAGCAGGAACAGCAAGCCATCAGCGAATTGCGCAAGGCTGTGCGTCAGCGTGAGCAGAAGTGCGTCGAGGCGTTGCTCAAGCTCTATGCGTTCCGCCCGCAGGATGCAGCGGCCAGTGATTTGCCGTTGCTGGATGGGCGTTGGGGCGATGACTTGTTTAACCCGGAAACCTTGAAGCAACTCGGTGTGCGGGTGGGCGGTGGGATCGCTGCCGGTGCGGCTGCCGGGGCTGGAGTCGATTTGCTGGTGGGCGGAATCACCCTCGGTGCTGCCGCGTTGGCGGGTGCGATTGCCGGTGGCGCGCTGCAAACCGCACGCAGTTATGGCAGCCGCTTGCTGGGCAAGATCAAGGGGCAGCGGGAATTGACGGTGGACGATGGGGTGTTGCGGCTGTTGGCGTTGCGGCAGCGGCAGTTGCTGTTGGCGCTCGATCAGCGCGGGCATGCGGCGATGGATGCGGTTCAGGTGGCGACACCGCAGGACAAGACCTGGCGTGAGGGCAAGTTGCCTGAAGCGTTGAGCAAGGCGCGGGCACATCCGCAGTGGTCGTCGCTGAATCCGCACGCGAAGTTGAATCAGGCTGAGCGGCAGGAGCAGATTGAGTCTTTGGCCAAGGATTTGTAGCGGCTGATCTGGCGCTATCGCGAGCAGGCTCACTCCTACAGTGGATCGCGTTTACCTTGTAGGAGTGAGCCTGCTCGCGATAGCCGCACCTCGGTCCAAAGACTCAAGCAGCAAGAAGTCGCACCGCTTTCTCCTTCAACACCCGAAGATCAATCACCGGCACCGCCGTCTCCTTCGCCAACTCATCCCACTGGCGCATCCGCAGACTGATGGCACACAAGGGATCACGCTCGAAAGCATCCGCCTCGGCCTCAGTCATCACGCCGCCCTGATAGTCCAGCGTCCTGCGACTCGCCTCACTCAACCGCTCGAAGTACCCAAGCTCACGCAACGTCAGATAGCGCTTGGCCTGCACGTGATACTCCACCAACCGCGCCATCCGCTCGCCGAATCCCGCCTCACGCAAATAATCCGCGCCAAGCCGTTCATGGCTGACCACACCATAGCCGCCCATGTTCTCCGCGCCCTCGGCACACAAATGGCCGATGTCGTGGAAGAACGCTGCGAGCACCACTTCATCATCAAACCCTTCAGCCATCGCCAACTGCGCAGCCTGAGACATGTGCTCGATCTGCGACACCGGCTCGCCGATGTAATCGCTGCTGCCAAAGTGTTCATACAGGGTAAACACCCGATCAACGACATGCTCGTGACCTGCCATCAAACCTCCTCCAGCAACTGCGCCACATTGCGCTCGGCCATCGCCGGGCCGACGCTCATGCCGACACCAGTGTGCATCAGCGCCACACTGAGCCCCGGTGCCGGGCGCAAGAATGAAAACGGCCCCGGTCCCCGAGAACCATAGACGCCCTGCCAGCGCTCGACCACTTGCACCTTGCAGCCCAGCGTCTGCTCGGCCAGTTCAATCATCCAGTCATCCACTCGCTCGGCGTTGAACGGTGACGGATCATTACCATAATGGTGCGAGTCACCAATGATCAGTTCGCCGTAGGGGGTCGGGCTGATCAGCAAGTGAATGCCGTTTTCATGCAGGTGCGGTTGTTCACGCAGGATCTGCGCCTGCACTGCCGCCGCCTCTGGCAAATCAGCGAAGGCGCCGTAATGCACGCAACTCAGGCCGGTGAGCAAGGCGTGTTGCAAATTCAGTTCGACTTGCGGTTTGGCGCGGAGCATTTGCAGGCGGCAGATTTGTGGGTCGAGTGCGGCAATCGGCTCGGCCAGCAGGGTCTGATAATCGTGGCCGGAGCAGACGATGATTTGCTCGGCGGTGAAGATCCCGGCCGTGCTGTGCAGGCGCCCCGGTTCGACATCGCGCACCAGCGTGGAGAAGTGAAACTCGACGCCGAGGTCGCGGCGCAGGTAATCGATCAGCGCCAGAATCGCTTCACGCGAGTACAACTGTTGATCATCCATGCCGTGGAGTGCGGCGCGGTGATGGCTGAACTGGCCGTGGTACAGATCGCGCAATGCGGCGCCGCGCAGCAAGTCCACGTTGTAACCGTGTTCCACGGCGCGGCCGGCGCAGAAGGCCTCAAGCAAGTGCTCTTCGGCTTCGGTTCGGGCGAACAGGTACGAGCCGTTGCGCTTGATTTTCAGGCCGGCGAGTTGCGCCCAGTCGCCCCATATCTCGCGGCTGGCCTTGGCCAGTTCGAGCATCGGGCCGGGTGGCTGGCCAGTGACCAGTGCCTGACCGAAGTTGCGCACCGAAGCGCCGAGGGGCGTGGCGGTACGTTCGAAAACCGTAACCTTCAGGCCGCGCTTGGCGGCGGCGTAGGCGTGGGAGAGGCCGAGAATGCCGGCGCCGATGATGAGCAGGTCTTTGTGTTGTGTCATTTAGAGGTGCTCTGAATGAGAGACCGATTTCGCGAGCAGGCTCGCTCCCACAGGGGATTTTTGGTGCCCACGGACTTTGTGTTCACTGAAGATCCAATGTGGGAGCGAGCCTGCTCGCGAAGGGGCCCTGTCAGTCGATAAAGATCTTACTTGGCCACGACTTTCTCGGACTTGCCGTCATAGCGCTTGCGCCACTCGGTGAGGATCTCGTCGCGGTTCTTCGAGGCCCAGGCAAAGTCGTTCTTGATCAAACGCTGCTCATAATCCGCCGGCAATTCAGTCTGCGGTTTGGCGATGCCTGGTTGGGCGAGAACGGCGAAGTTCTCTTTGTACAGATCCATCGCTTGGGCGCTGGCGGAGAAGTCGGCGAGTTTCTTCGCGGCTTCTTCATGCGGCGTGCCTTTGATCACGGCGGTCGCTTCGATCTCCCAGCCCAGGCCTTCCTTCGGCAGGATGATGTCCAAAGGCGCACCTTGACGCTTCAGCTGTACCGCCGGGTATTCAAAGGAAATGCCGATCGGGAACTCCCCCGCCGCCGCCAGTTTGCAAGGCTTGGAACCGGAGTGAACGTATTGGCCGATGTTCTGGTGCAGGCCGTCCATGTAAGCCCAACCCTGCTTTTCGCCAAAGGTTTGCAACCAGGCGCTGACGTCGAGGAAACCGGTGCCGGAGGACGCCGGGTTCGGCATGACGATCTTGCCTTTGTACTCAGGCTTGGTCAGATCCTGCCAGCTCACCGGTTTGCTCAGACCCTGCTTCTCGGCCTCGACGGTGTTGAAGCAAATGGTTGCGGCCCACACATCCATACCGACCCAGGCTGGCGGGTTGGCGGCGTCGCGGTAGTTCGCGCCGATTTTGCCCAGATCCTTCGGCGCGTAGCTTTGCAGCATGCCTTGCTGATCAAGGATCGCCAGGCTGGAAGCGGCCAGGCCCCACACGGCGTCAGCTTGCGGGCGGGCCTTCTCGGCCAGCAGTTTGGCGGTGATGATCCCGGTGGAATCGCGCACCCACTTGATCTCGACGTCCGGGTTGGCCTTTTCGAAGGCTTCTTTGTAGGACTTGAGTTGTTCGGCTTCGAGGGCGGTGTACACCGTCAACTCGGTTTTTGCCGCGAAGGCATTCAGGCTGAAAGTAGCGAGCACAGCAGCGGCCAGGGCCATAGGCTTGAACATGATCGTTTTCCTGTCTTTTGAGTTGAAGGGCAGTTGAAGGTGCAAATCAGTGACCGGGCGCGGTTTGCCGCCAGGCCTGGGAACGGCGCAGCAAGCCGCGCGAAGCCCACGCCAGCAGCAAGGACACGCCCGCCGAAGTGAACAGAATCAGGGTCGACATCGCCGCCGCGCCGCCGACGTTGCCGGCGTCGTCCATATTCAGCACCGCCACCGCCGCGAGGATGGTGTCGGGGCTGTAGAGGAAGATCGCCGCCGACACGGTGGTCATCGCCGAGACGAACAGGTAGCGCACGATGTCGAGCAGCGCCGGCAGGCAGATCGGCACGGTCACGCGCAGGTAATGCCGGTACAGCGGCGCCTTGAGCGACAGCGCGGCGGCTTCGAACTCGGCGTCGAGCTGACGCAGCGCGGTGGTCGCGGTCATTTGTGCGGTGGTCAAATAATGCGCAATGGTGCAGACGATCAGCAGCGTCATCGTCCCGTACAGCACGTGCAGCGGGTTGCCGGTCAGGTTGAAAAAGAAGACGTAACCCAGACCGAGCACCAGCCCCGGCACCGCCATCGGCACAAAACTGAGCATGCGCAGGGCCAGGTTGAGGCCGCGTTGCGTGCGGGTCTTTTCCATCAGATACGCGCCAGTGAAGATCAGCACACTGCCGATCAGCGCCGTGCCCAGCGCCATCTTCAAACTGTTGCTGTAGGCCAACCAGCCACCGCCGGCGGTTTCGTTGAACTGGTAGTGGTTAAGCGACAGCGACAGGTTGTACGGCCAGAACTTCACCAGCGACGAAAACACCGCCATGCCGAACACCAGCAGCAGCGCCGCGCAGATCAGCAGGACGATCACCAGATAACAGCCATCGCGCAGTTTCGACGGCGCCGGTTTGAACACCTGAGCGCGGCCACTCATGGAATCGCCGTGACGTCGACGCAACCACGCATCGACGCCGAAGCTGAACAGCGCTGGCACCAACAGCACCATGCCGATCAACGCGCCGCGACCGAATTGCTGCTGGCCGACCACGGCTTTATAGGCTTCCAGCGCCAGCACCTGATAGTCGCCACCGACCACCACCGGCACGCCGAAATCGGTGATGGTCAGGGTGAACACCAAACAGAACGCGGCGAACACAGCCTGCCGGGTTGCCGGCCAAGTGATGCTGCGAAACGCCTTGGCCGGGCTGGCGCCCATGCTCGACGCCGCATCGAACAGCCGCGCATCGGCCAGCGACAGCGCCGAGAGCAAAATCATCAGCGCATGGGGAAAGGTGTAAATCACCTCACCCAGCACAATCCCCCAGAAGCCGTAGATGTTGTCCGAGAGCAACCCACGCAACATGCCCTGATTGCCGAACAGATAAACCAGCGCAATCCCCGGCAGCATCGATGGAGCCATCAGCGGCAGCAAGGAAATCCCGCGCCAGATGCCCTTGGCCGGAATCAATGTGCGTTGCAGGGCGTAGGCAAACAGGTAGGCCAGCGGTACGACGATGGCCGCAACGCTGAGGGAAACTTTCAGGCTGTTGCCGAGCAGCCAGTGGAAATTCTCACTGCTCACCAGCTCCTTCGCCGCAACCCAACCACCGCCCTGCCCGGCTTCGCTGCTGAAGCCACGCCAGAAGATCGCCAGCAACGGCAGCAACACCGCGACGCCGAGCAACACCAGCAGCAAGAGTTTGCCGCCGACCACAAAAATCCGGTCGCCGACTTCGGCACGGGAAGTCTGCCGCACCTGCTTGTGCGGTAGCGGCAGCGCGAGGTTGCTGTTCATCAGGCAAACACCTGCAAGCTGCGCGGCGGCAACGCGACCATGATCTGCTGGGCGCCGAGGCGCGGCATGGCTTCTGGCGCCAGTTCGGCGAGTAGCGCATGGCCCGGCAGTTGATCGAGTTCGAAGCTCATGCGGCAGCGATTGCCGAGGAAGGTGATCTCGCGCACCTTGGCCGGGAACAGGTTTTCCTCATGCACCAGCGGATTGACGCTGATCGCTTCCGGGCGGCAGAACAGTCGACCCGAGGCGCCGCTGACGCTGCCATCGGCCAGACGCACATCCATCCCGCCAACCCGGGCGTGGCTGTCGCTGCTGCGCTGGAATGGCAGCCAGTTGCCCTGACCGACAAACTCGGCCACGAACGGCGTAGCCGGGCGGTTGTAGATTTCCTGCGGGGTGGCGTACTGCTCGACGCGGCCGTTGTTCATCACGGCGATGCGGTCGGCCATCAGCATGGCTTCGTCCTGATTGTGGGTGACCATCAGGGTGGTGATGCCGAGGTTACGTTGCAGCTGGCGCAGCTCGGTGCACAGATGCTCGCGCACCCGGGCGTCGAGGGCCGACATCGGTTCATCGAGCAACAACAGCGACGGTGCCGGCGCCAAGGCACGGGCCAGTGCAACCCGTTGCTGTTGGCCGCCAGACAACTGGCCCGGGTACTTTTTCTCACTGCCGGTGAGGCCGACCAGCTCAAGCATCTCACCCACCCGGCGGCGCACTTCATCGCGACCGCTGCCGGCGAGGCCGTAGGCAATGTTCGCTTCGACGGTAAGATTGGGGAACAGCGCGTAGGACTGGAACAGAATGCCGTAGTCCCGGGCTTGCGGGGCGAGGTGCGAGACGTCGCGGGCGCCGAGGTACAACTCGCCGCTGTCCTGTTTTTCCAGCCCGGCGATGCAGCGCAGCAGCGTGGTTTTACCGCAACCCGAGGGGCCGAGCAGACAGACCAGCTCACCGGCCGCGACGTCGAGGGAGACGTTATCCAGCGCAGTGAACGCGCCAAAGCGCTTCTGCACGCCGCGCACTTTCATCGGCGCACCGGGGTTGGTCAGGGCAGTTGCGATTGCAGGATTCATGGGACAGACCTCATCAAGCAGATGAGGCCAATCCTAGAGTTGTAATGCGTCCGTCATGTGGCAGTGAGGCAAAAACGGCTGATAGTGGTATTCGGGGATTTGGGTTCCCCAGAGATCGTTCCCACGCTCTGCGTGGGAATGAAGCCCGGGTAAGCCCGGCCAACCGCACTCAGCGGCACCTGCACAGGCGCCGCTGAGTGCGTTGATCACTCCGTCGGCACTAACTTATCCAACACCCGATTGACCGCCAGCTCTGCCAGCATCACCACTTGGGCGATGCCTTGCAGGGTTTTGCGGTGCGTGCCTTCAACCATTGCCACATGGTTGTGCAGCAACACGATGGCCGAGCCGAGGGTTTCACTGGCGTCCGCGATCAGGGATTCGGTGTCGGCCTCGGGGTGCGCCATGTACAGGGTGTTGGGTTTGTAAGGTGCGGCCATGATGGCTGCAGTTGGCGGGCAGAGATAGTGGTCGAGGGCGCGCTCGGCGGCTTCGTGGAATTTCTTTGAATCGGGCGATTCGTAGGGGGAGCCCGGGTCGGTGACCGGCGGGTTTGGCGTTGGTTTAATCATCTTCAGGTTCCGAAATTAAGCTGGAACCGCTTCTCTGCTAAAAGAAGGGGGGGCAGCTGAACGCAGGTTAGCAGACCGGGGAACCTAAGGAAGCCGGCGCGCCGAAGCGCCCTGCGCACAGCCGCCATCGAGTGCAGGCACGGAGCCTGACTGATGATGTATGTGCACCCTTAGATTAACCACGGGCTGCTAAACCCGATCACTGGGAATCAGTGATGCGAACCAAGTTACGCAGCCCGCCCAAGGCGCACAAGCCGGCGGATTCTGGTGCATGCGTAGGCAGCGGCGCAAGGATTTGTAGGCTGTCGGGCGTAACACCGAGTGTCTTTAAACACCTGTGCTGGAAAGGGTTTATTGCACTACAGGGATTGTGGATTTGCCTGTCGGATTTTGCTGCGGCGACTGACGCCTTCGCGAGCAGGCTCGCTCCCACAGGGGATTTTGGGTGTTTACAAATTATGTGTTCACCACAGACCCTATGTGGGAGCGAGCCTGCTCGCGAAGAGGCCCGGCCATTCACCGCAGCATTCAGGCCGGAGACATCTCCTGCGCCAACCCCAGAAACGCCGCCGGCAACCGCGCACTCTTGCGCTCCTTGAGGCAGTACAGATACTCCGGAATCTGCGGCGCATTCTCGATGGTCAGCACGCGTAACTGCGGATCATGCGGCACTTCCTGGCGGGCAATGATGCTGATGCCGATGTTGCGCAGCACCGCCTCACGAATTGACTCGCGGCTGCCGATCTCCAGCAACGGGCCGAAACTCACCCCGGCGCTGGCCAGCAATTCTTCGGTCAAGCGCCGCGTGGTCGAACCGGACTCGCGCATCAGCAAGGTATGCCCGGCCAACGCACTCAACGTCACATGCTCATGCACCGCCAACGGATGATTGCGATGCACCGCCAGCACCAGCGGATCGGTGCCGAGCACCCGGCGAATCAGCCGCGCGTCATCGAGCAACTGCGATGACGCGGCGACGTCCACCCGGTAATCCTCAAGCGCTTCCAGCACCTGCTGCGAGTTGCCGATTTCCACCGACACTTCCACCTGCGGCAGACGCTCGCGGAAGGTCTTCACCAGATCAAGGATGTAATACGGCGCGGTGGCGGCGATGCGCAGCGTGCCTTGCACCTGGCCGCTGTTGCGCAGGAAGAACTCGATATCGGCCTCCTGCTGCAACAACGCCTTGACCATCGGCAGCAACCGCGCGCCTTCGTCGCTGACGCTGAGGCGGCGACCGCCCCGGTAGAACAGCTCTACCGAATACTGGCTTTCCAGATTGCGGATCTGCGTGGTCACGGTCGGTTGGCTGAGGCCGAGTTTCTTCGCCGCCAGGGTGATGCTGCCCAAGCGGGCCACCATGTAAAACGCCTTCAGCTCGGCACTCAGCACACCCGTCCCTCTCGTTTATTTGCGCAGCAGGCGCAAACCGTTGAACACCACCAACAGGCTCACGCCCATGTCGGCAAACACCGCCATCCACATGGTGGCGAGTCCGGCGAAGGTTACTCCAAGGAAGATCGCTTTGATCACCAGTGCCAACGCGATGTTTTGTTTCAGGATGCTCGCAGTATCGCGCGACAGGCTGATGAATGCCGGAATCTTGCGCAGATCATCGTCCATCAGGGCGACATCAGCGGTTTCAATCGCGGTATCGGTGCCGGCGGCGGCCATGGCAAAACCGATCTCGGCGCGGGCCAGCGCCGGGGCATCGTTGATGCCGTCGCCGACCATGCCGACGCGATGACCTTTACCGTAAAGCTCTTCAATGGCTTGCAGCTTGTCGGTCGGCAGCAAGTCGCCCTTGGCCTGATCGATGCCGACCTGCGCGGCAATCGCCTGCGCGGTGTGGACGTTGTCACCGGTCAGCATCAGTGTTTTCACGCCCAGTGCATGCAACTGACGGATCGCCTCGCGGCTGGTCTCCTTGACGGTGTCGGCCACAGCAAACAACGCCAGCGGGCCGGACTTGTCGAGCAGCAACACCACGGACTTGCCCTGTTTCTCCAGCGCAAAGAGCTTTTCTTCCAGTGCCGGCGAGCACAGGCCCAGCTCTTCAACCAGGCGATGGTTGCCCAAGTGATAGGTCTGGCCGTTGATATCACCCTTCACGCCACGCCCGGCCAGCGCTGCGAAGTTATCCACAATCAGCGCGGCGAAGTTTTTATCCACAGCATTCTTAGCGATGGCCAGCGACACCGGGTGGTCGGAGCGACCGGCCAGTGCGGCAGCAATTGCCGGAGCCGTGGCGTCGGCGGTCGGGTCGAGGGACAGGTAGTCCGTCTGCACGGGTTTGCCGTGGGTGATCGTCCCGGTTTTATCCAGCGCCAGATAGTCGAGCTTGAAACCGCCCTCCAGGTACACGCCGCCCTTGACCAGAATGCCTTTGCGCGCCGCCGCCGCGAGGCCGCTGACGATGGTCACCGGAGTGGAAATCACCAAGGCACAGGGGCACGCGACCACCAGCAACACCAGCGCGCGGTAGATCCAGTCGAACCACACGGCGCCCATAAACAGCGGCGGAATGATCGCCACGGCCAGGGCCAACACGAACACCACTGGGGTGTAGATGGTCGAGAATTGATCGACGAAGCGCTGGGTCGGTGCGCGTGCGCCTTGTGCCTGTTCGACGGCGTGGATGATCCGCGCCAGAGTCGAGTTGTTCGCCGCCGCGGTGACCGCGTATTCCAGCGAACCGGCCTGGTTAATGGTGCCGGCGAAGACTTTGTCGCCCACGGCTTTCTCAACCGGCAGGCTTTCACCGGTGATCGGCGCCTGGTCGATGGTCGAGTTGCCGCTGACGACTTCGCCGTCCAGTGCAATGCGCTCGCCGGGTTTCACCCGCACGCGGGCACCGAGTTCGACGACTTTCACGTCCTGCTCGAGCCAACTGCCGTCGGCCTGCTGCACGGTGGCCTGCTCCGGGGTCATCTGCATCAATCCGCTGATCGCATTGCGTGCGCGGTCCAGCGAGCGCGCTTCGATCAGCTCGGCCACGGTGAACAGGAACATCACCATCGCCGCTTCCGGCCATTGGCCGATGAGAATGGCGCCGGTCACCGCGATGCTCATCAGCGCATTGATGTTGAGGTTGAGGTTCTTCAGGGCGATCCAGCCCTTTTTGTAGGTGGTCAGGCCGCCGCTGAGGATCGACACCAGCGCAATGATCGCCACCACCCAGGTCGGCGCGGCGTTGGTGAAGTGGATGACTTCCGCCACCAGAGCACCGACGCCGGACAACGCCAGCGGCCACCAGTGTTTTTTCACTGGCGCGGGGGCCGGAGCTTCGACGCCAGCCTCCAGCGGCTCGGCGTGCATGCCGAGGGATTTGATCGCCTCGGTGATCGGCTCGGTGCCCGGCAGCGTGTGGGTCACGCCGAGTACGCGGTTGATCAGGTTGAATTCCAGTTGCTCAACGCCCGCAAGTTTGCCGAGTTTGTTCTGGATCAGCGTCTGCTCGGTCGGGCAGTCCATCGCCTCGATGCGGAAACTGCTCAGCCGGGCGTCCGCGCTTTTCGCCTCGCTCAGTTGCACCAGCGCAGGCGCGGTCGCTTTCGTCGAGCAGCATGAATCTGCGCTCGTTTGAACTGGCGCAGGCGCAGCGGCTTTCGACCCGCAGCAGGAATCGCCGCCATGGTCGTGCTTATGCACAGGCTGCAATTTTGGGCTGTGGTTATGATCGTGCCCGTCGCCGGGCTTGTGGGTGTGCTGGGAATCGCTCATTGGTCGCGTCCATGAAGGTGCCTGTTGCCAAGTAAAGACCCTGTAGCCACTATAGGGTCAAGCACCCTTTTGGAGATTGTCGTCATGAAGATCGGAGAACTGGCCAAACTGACCGATTGCGCCGTGGAAACCATCCGCTACTACGAGCGCGAAAACCTGCTGCCGGAACCGGCCCGCAGCGACGGCAACTACCGCGTCTACACCCAGGCCCACGCCGAACGCCTGACCTTCATCCGCAACTGCCGCACCCTCGACATGACCCTCGAAGAAATCCGCAGCCTGCTGGCCATGCGTGACAGCCCGCAGGATCAGTGTGAAAGCGTGAACACGTTGATCGACGAGCACATCCAGCATGTGAAGGCGCGGATTGATGGGTTGTTGGCGTTACAGACACAGTTGCTCGACCTGCGCCAACGCTGTGGCGAAGGGCCGGGGGCCGATCAATGCGGGATTTTGCAGCGGCTGGAAGTGAGTGGCGGGGTGGTGGCGACGGAGGTTGAGCATTCCCATGTGGGCCGCAGTCACGGCCACTGAGCCTTACACAAAACCAAATGTGGGAGCGAGCCTGCTCGCGAATGCGGTGTGCCAGCCAGTATCTCTATGACTGACACATCCTCTTCGCGAGCAGGCTCGCTCCCACATGGGTATCGCGTGGTGGCTTAAACCGCCATCGGCGCGGTCATTGGCGCGTGGTGCTCGTAGCCTTCCAGCGAAAAGTCGCTCGGCTCGACCAGCTCCAGCCATTCCGGCTGATACACGCCCGTCTTGGCAAACTCCGGCACACGATCCGAGATTTTCAGCTTCGGCATGGCGAACGGCTCGCGCTTGAGCTGTTCGTTGAGCATGTCCAGGTGGTTTTCGTAGACGTGGGCGTCACCGATGAAATAGGTGAACCAGCGCGGCGTGTAGCCGGTCAGGCGACCGATCAGGCTCAGCAGTGCGGCGCCTTCGGTGAGGTTGAACGGCGTGCCCAGGCCCAGATCGTTGGAGCGGATGTAGAGGGTCAGGGAAATTTCCTTGGTCTCGACATTCGGGTGGAACTGGTACAGCAGATGGCATGGCGGCAGGGCCATTTCATCGAGCTGGGCGCAGTTCCAGCCGTGGAACAGGATGCGGCGGCTGCCCGGATCCTTGATGATCGTGTCGACGCACTGGCGAACCTGATCGATGGCTTTGTAAAGCACCACGTAGGCCTGACCGTCTTCTTCGCCTTGAGCGATCTGCTTGTAACCGTTGCTCAACGTTTGTTCGATGGCCGCTGTGTTGCTCAGCGGGATCTGCTTGTACGCCGGCCATTTGCGCCATTGCACGCCGTAGATTTCGCCGAGATCGTCGTCGCCCTGACGGAACGGGTTGGCCAGCCACTGGGCGTTTTCGTTGGCGTTCTGGTCCCAGACCTTGCAGCCCAGCTCACGGAATTCTGCGGCGTTGTTCACGCCACGCAGAAAGCCGCACATCTCGCCGATGGCCGATTTGAAGGCCATCTTGCGGGTGGTGATCGCCGGGAAACCTTCCTGCAGATCGAAACGCAGCATCGCCCCCGGAAAACTGATGGTGTTGATGCCGGTGCGGTTGGCCTGCTTGGTGCCGTTCTGGATGACGTGCGAGACCAGTTCGAGATATTGCTTCATGAGTTACCTGTGTCCTTTGAGCCCCGGCGTCGCGCGCCGGGGTTCGTAGTTTAAGCCGTCGGAGCGAGCGGTGCCGCCGGCGCGCGACGATAGGCCAGCCAGATCAGGAACAGCCCGCCGATGATCATCGGCACGCACAACACCTGGCCCATGGTCAGCCAGTTCCAGGCCAGATAGCCCAGTTGCGCGTCCGGGACGCGGACGAACTCGACGATGAAACGGAAGATGCCGTAGAACAGCGCGAACATGCCGGAAACCGCCATGGTCGGGCGCGGTTTGCGCGAGAAGATCCACAGGATCAGGAACAGCGCCACGCCTTCGAGCGCGAACTGATACAGCTGCGACGGGTGACGCGGCAGTTGCGCCGGATCGCTGAATGGCGGGAAGACCATGGCCCACGGCACGTCAGTCGCCTTGCCCCACAATTCGGCGTTGATGAAGTTGCCGATACGTCCGGCGCCCAGACCGATCGGCACCATCGGCGCGACGAAGTCCATCAGCTGGAAGAACGACTTGCCATTGCGCTTGCCGAACCACAAGGCCGCCAGCATCACGCCGATGAAACCGCCGTGGAACGACATGCCGCCCTTCCACACTTCGAAAATCAGCGTCGGGTTGGCCAGGTAAGCGCTCAGGTCGTAGAACAGCACATAGCCCAGACGTCCGCCGACAATCACGCCCATCGACAGCCAGAAGATCAGATCCGAGAGCTTCTCCTTGGACCAGGTCGGGTCGAAGCGGTTGAGCCGGCGCGACGCCAGCAGCCACGCACCGCCGATGCCGATCAGGTACATCAGGCCGTACCAGTGGATTTTCAGCGGACCGATGGCCAGGGCCACCGGGTCGATCTGCGGGTAAGGCAGCATTGCGACTCCTCGTTAGAGTTGAAAGCAGAATTCCCGGGCGACGCTGCCACCTCAGGATTAAGTCAGGATTGCGACGCGATCAAAGCAAAAAGCTTAAACCCACGGTGAACAGCAAAGCGGCGAACAGTCTTTTCAGCAAGCGCGGCGACAATTTGTGCGCCAATCGCGCGCCGATACGGGCGAATACCATGCTGGTCAGAGCGATGCCCAACAGCGCCGGCAAATAGACAAAACCGAGACTATGGGCCGGCAGCAACGGATCATGCCACCCCAGAATCATGAAACTTAATGCACTGGCCAGGGCGATCGGCAAACCGCAGGCAGATGATGTCGCCACGGCCTGCTGCATCGGCACGCTGCGCCAGGTCAGGAACGGCACAGTCAGCGAGCCGCCGCCAATGCCGAAAATCGCCGACGCCCAGCCAATCACACTGCCGGCCACGGTCAGACCGAGTTTGCCCGGCACGGTTCGGCTGGCCTTGGGTTTGACGTCCAGCGCCAACTGCACGGCGATCACCAGGGCGAACACACCGATGATTTTTTGCAGGTTGGGCCCGGAAATCGCTTCGGCCGTCAGCGCACCAAAACCGGCGCCGAGCAAAATGCCCACGGTCATCCACATGAAGATCGGCCAGCGCACGGCACCGCGTCGATGATGCTCACGCACCGCGTTGACCGAGGTGAAGATGATCGTCGCCAGCGACGTGCCCACCGCCAGGTGGGTGAGAATCGACTGGTCAAAGCCCTGCAAGGTAAAACTGAACACCAGCACCGGGACAATGATGATCCCGCCACCGACCCCGAACAGCCCGGCCAGCACACCCGCACAGGCGCCCAGCGCCAGATAGAGCAGAAATTCCATGACCGTCTCCCAGACGCATCCCCAAAACCGGAGCGGCATGGTAACGGATGCATGGCCTCCTGCTCCACTTGCGATGGATGCACGGACGCTGGATGCGTAGAGTGGGCAAAAAACACACAAGGACCACCTTATGTGCCTGATTGTTTTTGCCTGGCGCCCGGGCCATGCCCAGCCGCTGATCGTCGCGGCCAACCGTGACGAGTTCTACGCCCGGCCGAGCCTGCCGCTGGCGCAATGGCCAGAGGCGCCGCATGTGCACGCCGGGCGTGATCTCGAGGCCGGCGGCACCTGGCTGGGAATCGGCGCCAATGGGCGTTTTGCCGCACTGACCAATATTCGTGATCCGCATCAGCCGCCGGCGCGCAAATCGCGGGGTGAGTTGGTGGCGCGGTTTCTCACCGGTGATCTGTCGATTGATGATTATTTGATCGATGTGGTCGGTCGCTCGCCGGAGTACGCCGGGTTCAATCTGCTGCTCGGCAACAGCCATGAGTTGTGGCATTTCAATGCGCGGATGTCGGAGCCGGTGATGCTCGCGTCGGGTGTCTACGGGCTGTCCAATGCCGGGCTGGATACGCCGTGGCCGAAGTTGCTCAAGGCCAAGGCCGCGTTGGGCGCAGTGCTTGAAGATCCGCAGCCTGAACGCTTGATGGGATTGTTGAGCGATGCGCAGACGGCGCCATTCAACGAGTTGCCAGATACCGGCGTGGGGCTGGCAACTGAATCATTGCTGTCGAGTGTGTTTATTGCCAGCCAGAGTTACGGGACGCGGGCGAGTACGGCGTTGATTGTGCAGGCGGATGGGACGCGGCGGATGGTGGAGCGCAGTTTTGGGCCGTATGGCGGGCATTTGGGGGAAGTGGAGATCATCATTTAGTGGTGCTCGAACTTACGCCTTCGCGAGCAGGCTCGCTCCCACACTGGATCTGTGATCGACACAAATCCCCTGTGGGAGCGAGCCTGCTCGCGAAGGGGCCCTAAGGGTGTTAGAGGGCTTTGTTGACCGCCGGCGGATTGATCTTCGACAACCCAAGGTTCTTCAGCGCCAATTGCAGCGAGCTGTGGATAACTTGAGGGTTGTCGATAGTCATCAACTCCGCCAGCAATTCCTGGGCCTTGCTCAGGTTCACCTGGCGCAGCATCCACTTCACCTTTGGCAAGTTGGTGGCGTTCATCGACAGGCTGTCAAAGCCCATCGCCATCAACAGCACTGCCGCCGCCGGATCACCGGCCATCTCGCCGCAGATACTCACGGGTTTGCCTTCGGCATGGGCGTCGCGCACCACGTTCTGCAAGGCTTGCAGCACCGCCGGATGCAGGTAGTCGTAGAGGTCGGCCACCCGCGGGTTGTTGCGATCAACCGCCAGCAAGTATTGAGTCAGGTCGTTGGAGCCGACCGAGAGGAAGTCCACCTGCCGCGCCAGTTCCTTGGTCTGGTACACCGCTGCCGGAATCTCGATCATCACGCCAATCGGCGGCATCGGCACGTCGGTGCCTTCGTCGCGCACTTCGCCCCAGGCCCGGTGGATCAGGTGCAGGGCTTCTTCGAGTTCGTGGGTGCCGGAGATCATCGGCAGCAGAATCCGCAGGTTGTTCAAGCCTTCGCTGGCCTTGAGCATCGCGCGGGTCTGCACCAGGAAGATTTCCGGGTGGTCGAGGGTGACGCGAATGCCGCGCCAGCCGAGGAACGGGTTGTCTTCCTTGATCGGGAAGTACGACAGTGACTTGTCACCGCCGATGTCGAGGCTGCGCATGGTCACCGGTTGCGGATGGAACGCGGCGAGCTGTTCGCGGTAGATCGCCAGTTGTTCCTTCTCGCTCGGGAAGCGCTGGTTGATCATGAACGGCACTTCGGTGCGGTACAGACCGACGCCTTCGGCGCCGCGCTTCTGCGCCCGCGCCACGTCCGCCAGCAGGCCGGTGTTGACCCACAGCGGCATGCGGTGGCCATCGAGGGTTACGCACGGCAGGTCGCGCAGGGTGTCGAGCCCCAGCGCCAGTTGTTTCTCTTCTTCCACCACCTCGGAGAACTGCTTGCGCAGCACGTCGCTGGGGTTGGTGTAGACCTCGCCGCGCGTGCCATCGACGATCATCTCGATGCCGTCGACCTTGGCGTACGGCAGGTCAACCAGACCCATCACCGTCGGAATGCCCATGGCCCGGGCCAGAATCGCGACGTGGGAGTTACCCGAGCCGAGTACCGACACCAGACCGACCAGCGTGCCCTCCGGCACCTCGCCGAGCATGGCCGGCGTCAGCTCTTCGCTGACCAGAATGGTTTTTTCCGGATAGACCAGATTCTGCTGACGCTCTTCCTGCAAGTAGGCGAGCAGGCGGCGGCCGAGGTCTTTGACGTCCGACGCGCGTTCACGCAGGTAAGCGTCGTCCATCAGTTCGAAACGGTTGACGTGCTCGGTGACCACTTGGCGCAGCGCGCCCTGAGCCCACTGGCCGGTCTTGATCACGGTGGTGATTTCGCTGCCCAGCGAGGCATCGTCGAGCATCATCAGGTAGACGTCGAACAGCGCGCGCTCTTCCGGGCGCAGCTGGGTTGCCAGTTTGGCGGACAACGCGCGCATGTCGGCGCGCACGCCTTCGATGGCGGTCTTGAACAGCCCCAGCTCAGCATCGATGTCGGTGATGGTCTTGTCCGGCACCACGTCCAGATCGGCTGGCGGCAGCATGACCACTGCGGTACCCACCGCCGCACCCGGCGAGCCCGGCACGCCGACGAATTTGGCTTCCTGGATGCCTTTGCCCTGACGGCCCAGACCCCGGATCGAACCGGTGGCCTCGGCGTGGGCGATAACGCCGGCGAGCTGCGCGCTCATGGTCACGAGGAAGGCTTCTTCACCTTCATCGAACTGGCGGCGTTCTTTTTGCTGGATGACCAACACGCCGACAACGCGGCGGTGGTGAATGATCGGTGCGCCAAGGAACGAGGCGTAGCGCTCCTCGCCCGTCTCGGCGAAGTAGCGATATCGCGGGTGATCCGCGGCGTTTTCAAGGTTCAGGGGTTCTTCACGCGTGCCGACCAGACCGACCAGACCTTCGTTGGGTGCCATGCTGACCTTGCCGATCGAGCGCTTGTTCAAGCCCTCGGTGGCCATCAGGACGAAGCGATTGGTCTCGGGATCAAGCAGGTAGACCGAGCAGACCTGGCTGCCCATGGCCTCTTTGACGCGCAACACAATAATCCCCAACGCCGCCTTGAGATCCTTGGCGGAGTTAACTTCCTGGACGATCTTGCGCAGCGTATTGAGCATGGCTCGGGGTCGAACTCCGTCGTCAGTCGCGCGCTAAAAGGCGCGGGGCAAGCTCTTTGAGGGCGCGGCGATACACCTCGCGCTTGAATGTCACCACCTGGCCCAACGGATACCAATAGCTGACCCAGCGCCAGCCATCGAATTCCGGTTTACCGGTCAAATCCATCCGCACCCGCTGCTCGTTGGAGATCAGGCGCAGGAGAAACCATTTCTGTTTCTGGCCGATGCACAGCGGTTGGCTGTGGGTACGCACCAGACGTTGCGGCAAACGATAGTGCAACCAGCCCCGAGTACAGGCGAGTATTTCAACATCTTCACGTTCCAGGCCAACTTCTTCGTTCAGCTCGCGGTACAAGGCGTCTTCCGGCGTCTCTTCGGGGTTGATTCCCCCCTGCGGAAACTGCCAGGCATCTTGATTGATACGGCGAGCCCATAGCACCTGGCCGGCGTCATTCGTCAGAATGATCCCGACATTGGGACGGAAACCATCGGGGTCGATCACGGCAACAACCTCGCAAACGCATGTCGCCGCATTGTTCCACAAAGCTTGATAAGGCGGCAACGAAGGTTCCTACCTTATGTGCACTCTTGTGAAAAGACCGTATTCTTGTCGCCTTTTTACTGACTTATCAGCGGGTAACTGCAATGCGCCTGGCACTCTTCGATTTGGACAACACCCTTCTGGGCGGCGACAGCGATCACGCTTGGGGCGACTATCTGTGCGAACGCGGCTTCCTCGACCCGATCGCATACAAGGCGCGCAACGACGAGTTCTATCAGGATTACCTGGCCGGAAAGCTGGATAACGCTGCTTACCTGAACTTCTGCCTGGAGATCCTCGGCCGCACCGAAATGGCCGTGCTCAATCAATGGCACAGCGACTACATGCGCGATTGCATCGAGCCCATCGTGCTACCCAAGGCGCTGGAACTGCTGAAAAAGCACCGCGATGCCGGCGACAAACTGGTGATCATCACCGCGACCAACCGCTTCGTTACCGCGCCGATTGCCGTGCGCCTGGGCGTTGAAACCCTGATCGCCACCGAGTGCGAGATGATCGACGGTCGTTACACCGGACGCAGCACCGACATTCCGTGCTTCCGCGAAGGCAAGGTGACGCGCCTGAATCGTTGGCTGGCAGAGACTGGTTATTCGCTGGATGACAGCTATTTCTACAGCGATTCGATGAACGATTTGCCGTTGCTGGAGCAGGTGGCGAACCCGGTGGCGGTGGATCCGGACCCGAATCTGCGCGCTGAAGCCGAGAAGCGTGGCTGGCCGGTCATCACGCTGCGCGACTAATATCGCCTTCGCGAGCAGGCTCGCTCCCACATTGGATCTGTGTCATTCACAAATCCCCTGTGGGAGCGAGCCTGCTCGCGAATAGGGCCGACTCGGTCTCAAGCCCTAGACAGGCTTGGCCCCCATCAACCCCGCAATGGCGAGAAACCCGACGCCGCTGACAATCGCCAGCGCCAGATTGAATGTCCGGTTGCCAGCCCCTGTTGTCCACAGCCGATTCAGCCGAACAAGCAGCCAGACCGCACTGAACGTGGCCACGGCATAGATCACGCTGGAACCCAGAATCCACAACTGCCCTAACGGCCAGCCCACCAGGTGTACCAACCACCAGCCGGTGAACGGCATGCTGAACATGCCGAGGAGCATCAAACACCAGACGAACAACCACGGACGCTGCATCGTGCTCGCCGGCCCTTCGCTGCGATTACGCCAGGACAGCGCGGCGAGCCCCAGCCCGCTCACCAGGATCACCACGGTAGCCGCGACGTGAAGGACTTTCAGGGTGGTCAGGGTTTCCATGTGTTTCTCTTCCTTGGGTCATGCCCATCAGCGTAGCCGTTCAGCCAAGAAACAGCTGATAGGCCGGGTTCTCGCTTTCATCCCAGTATGGGTAGCCGATTTCCTCGAGCGCCGCCGGCACCAGATGACGTTCGTCATGGGGTACTTGCAGGCCTGCGACCACCCGGCCATCCGCCGCACCGTGGTTGCGGTAGTGGAACATCGAGATGTTCCAGCGCCCGCCGAGCTTGTTGAGGAAGTTGAACAGCGCACCCGGACGCTCCGGGAACTCGAAGCGGAACACCACTTCATCGATCACATGCGCCGCGTGGCCGCCGACCATGTGGCGAATATGCAGCTTGGCCAGTTCGTTGTCGGTCAGGTCGAGCACCGGGAAGCCTTGCTCGGTCAGGCTCGCCAGCAATGCGCTGCGCGGGTCGTTTTCCGGGTGGGTCTGCACGCCAACGAAAATGTGCGCTTCGCTGCCGGTGTTGTAGCGGTAGTTGAATTCGGTGATCTGGCGCTTGCCGATGGCCTCGCAGAACGCCTTGAAGCTGCCGGCCTTCTCGGGGATGGTCACGGCGATGATCGCTTCGCGGCCCTCGCCCAGCTCGGCGCGTTCGGCAACGTGACGCAAACGGTCGAAATTGACGTTGGCCCCAGAATCGATGGCGACGAAGGTCTGACCGCTGACGCCGCGCAGTTCGACGTACTTTTTGATCCCGGCCACGCCCAGGGCGCCGGAAGGCTCGGTGATCGAGCGGGTATCGTCGTAAATGTCCTTGATTGCCGCGCAGATCTCGTCGGTGCTGACGGTGATCACTTCATCGACATAGTCTTTGCAGATGTCGAAGGTGTGCTGACCGATCTGTGCCACGGCGACGCCGTCGGCGAAGATGCCCACGGTCGGCAACACCACGCGCTCACCGGCAGCCATAGCCGCTTGCAGGCAGTTGGAGTCGTCCGGCTCGACGCCGATGACTTTGATGTCAGGGCGCAGGTATTTCACATACGCCGCGATGCCGGCGATCAGACCGCCACCACCAACCGGAACGAAAATCGCGTCCAGCGGCTGCGGGTGCTGGCGCAGAATCTCCATTGCCACGGTGCCCTGCCCGGCAATGGTGTGCGGATCGTCGTAGGGGTGGATGTAGACGTAGCCTTTTTCGTCGACCAGTTTCAGCGAGTAGGCCAGCGCTTCCGGGAACGAATCGCCGTGCAGCACCACTTTGCCGCCGCGCGAACGCACGCCTTCGACCTTGATCTCCGGGGTGGTCTTGGGCATCACGATAGTCGCTTTGACGCCCAGCACTTTCGCCGCCAGGGCCAGACCCTGCGCATGGTTGCCCGCCGACGCGGTGACCACGCCACGGGCGCGCTCTTCTTCGGTCAGCTGGGTCAACTTGTTGTAGGCGCCGCGAATCTTGAACGAGAACACTGGCTGCAAGTCTTCGCGCTTGAGCCAGATGTCATTGCCCAGCCGCTCGGAGAGCTGGCGAGCTTTCTGCAGCGGGGTTTCTACGGCAACGTCATAAACGCGCGAGGTGAGGATCTTTTTGACGTACTGTTCGAGCATCGGAAAGCATCACTGAGCGGGTTGGGCAGGGCCATGGAGTCTAACCCGGCTTTTGCCCGTGCGACCACACTAAACAGTGTGGTCATAACCCGGACACTGGTGATGGAGAACCTTTGTGGTGAGGGGATTTATCCCCGACCGGCGGCGCAGCCGTCGCAAAACTGAGACCAAGTTATTTCTGAAAGAATGCCGGGGGAGCGCTTCGCACTCCATCGGGGATAAATCCCCTCGCCACAGGAGGTTTTAGCCCGGCTTGCGGCTATAATGCCGGCCTTTCCGTTCTTACCTTGCCCGCTTCCGGAGCCCGCATGACCCAGGATCAACTCAAACAGGCAGTGGCTCAGGCCGCCGTCGACTTCATCCTTCCGAAACTCGACGACAAGAGCATCGTCGGGGTCGGCACCGGCTCCACCGCCAACTGCTTCATCGATGCACTGGCTCAGCACAAGGGTGCGTTCGATGGCGCAGTCGCCAGCTCCGAAGCCACCGCCGCACGCCTGAAGGGCCACGGGATTCCGGTGTATGAGCTGAATACCGTCAGCGACCTGGAGTTCTACGTCGACGGCGCCGATGAAAGCGACGCGCATCTGAACCTGATCAAGGGCGGCGGCGCGGCCCTGACCCGCGAGAAGATCGTCGCGGCCGTGGCCAAGACGTTCATCTGCATCGCCGATGCCAGCAAACTGGTGCCGGTGCTGGGCGAGTTCCCGCTGCCGGTCGAAGTGATCCCGATGGCTCGCAGCCACGTCGCTCGCGAACTGGTGAAACTGGGCGGTGACCCGGTGTACCGCGAAGGCGTGCTGACCGACAACGGCAACATCATCCTCGACGTGTTCAATATGCAGATCACCAACCCGGTGGAGCTGGAAGCGCAGATCAATGCGATTGTCGGTGTCGTCACCAATGGTCTGTTCGCGGCGCGCCCGGCGGATTTGCTGCTGCTGGGTACGAGTGAAGGTGTGAAGACGCTGAAGGCTGAGTAAGCCCCGTCACCCACACATTTGTGGGCAGACGAATAAACCTGTGGGAGCTAGCCTGCTAGCTCCCACAGTGTTTTGTGGTGTTGGTTAGTTCGGCGTTGGTTTTTTGAACACGTAAAACAGATTCGGCTCACTCACCAGATACAACGTCCCGTCGTCATCCATCGCAATGCCTTCCGCCTGCGGCACCGTTTTCTGCAAACCCTGCCGGCCCTTGTTCAGGGACATGGTGCTCAACGGGCGCCCGTTCACATCCAGCTCCAGAATCAGCCGCGACTCGTCCGACAGCGCCAGCAAATGTCCGCTGCGCTCGTCGTATTGCAGGCTCGACAGGTCACGCACGAACATCCCGGCGTCACGCTTTGGGTTGTTGATCACATGCACCGCGTAGGACTTTTCCGGGTTGAAGTGCGGAAAACCGTGCACTTCGTAGATCAGCATCGGATCTCGCTCTTTCGCAACAAACAGACGCTTGCCCACCGAGTCATAAGCCAGCCCTTCGAAGCCTTTGTTGCTGCTCATGTGCACGCCGAGAGTCATCTGCTCGGCGTCGGCGGCATCGAGGTACGTGGTGTCTGTTTCCAGGTGGATCTTGATCAGCCGCTGCTGGCGCTCATCGGTGATCACGTAAGTATCGGCGCTGATGAATTCCACGGCTTCAGGGTCGCCAAAGCCGATCAGTGAGATGCGGCGAAGGATCTTGCCTTCCAGCGATAGCTCGACCAGTTCGGAATTCTTGTTGGTCACGGTAAACAGACTTTTGCGCACCGGATCGTAGGTCAGCGCCGACACATCGTCGTCCAGTCCATCAATGACGCGCGCTTCGATGTCCACACGATATTGATCCAGATCGATCGCTTCGCTGCTCAGCGGCTGCCAGAGCAAGTGCAGATTGAACCAGGCGCGCTCGAACAGGCGCATGTACTGGCCGATCGCAATCAACGCGATCAGGGCAATCACCGACAGGAGGATAACCAGAGGCTTGGGACGGGCAAGTCGACGCATTCGGGCGGGCTCGGAATCAAAACAGGCGGATGAAATATCACGCCCGTCTGAACTGAAGCTTAATGGCCACTTGCCTGCGACGACAACTGCACAATTCTGCAATTGCCGTAGGGAAAGTTACTTCTGTTTTTCGAAGCGATAGAACAGGTTCGGCTCACTGACTATATACAGCGTGCCAGACTCATCCATGGTCACGCCTTCAGCGCGGGGGATGGTCGATTTCAAGCCGTTGAAACCGCCAAGCAAAGTCATGAAGCTGACTTGCTCGCCCTTCTCGTCCAGCTCCAGCAGCAGGTGCGAATCGGCGGAAAGTACCAGCATATGGCCGGTGCGCGGATCAATCGCCAGAGCAGACAGATTGCGGATATCCAGTTCATCACTGGCCAGCTTCTGCTTGTCGCCCTTCAGGGCCTGGCTACCATCACTCTTCCAGGTGAACAGCGCCGGCGGTCGCTCCTCGCCCAGCCACAGTTGCTGATTGCGCGGGTCCCAGGTGATGGCTTCGAAAGCCTTGTTCTGGTCTTTCGACGGGCCGAGGTCGTATTTGGGAAAATTGGCGATATTGAGCTCACGGGTGTCAGCATCGACTTTGACAATCGACAGCGTGTGCTGACGCTCGTCGACGATCGCCATCAGGCCGTTTTCCATGACGGTCAGGCCTTCCGGATTGCTCCAGCCCACCAATGGCATCTTGCGCAGCACATCGCCTTGCAGCGTCAGCTCGGCGAGGAACGGGTTTTTGCCCATCACCGAGAACAGGGTTTTGGTTTGCGGGTTGTAAGCCAGGTCCGAAGCTTCGTCCTTCTCCATGCCTGCCAGCGGCTTGGCATCAATCACCGCCCGGTAGTCCGGCAGCCAGATACTTTCCTTTTGCTCCGCCGTGCTTTCGAAGCGCTCCAGCACCCACAGCACACCCCGGTCATCCCAATGCATGGCGAACGCCAACCCATACGCCGCAGCAATCGCCAACAGCAGCCAGGCATACCAGCGCAGGGCAAAACGTGAGCGGCGTGGGGATTTGAGCTGAGTTTGAGATGACATCGAGGGACGCGTTCCGAAAATTCAGGCTATGGGTAATAGCACAAAGAGGCCGGCTAAGACGCCAGAATTGCGGAAATTATCCGGACGGGATGTGAAAAAAACGGCAAATGGCGCGATTGTCGTGTGCGTTGCGTGGCGCGACACAAAACAAATGGGGCTCTTGTGGCGAGGGGATTCATCCCCGATGGGCTGCAAAGCGGCCCCAACAAACTGGGGACTGCTGCGCAGTCCATCGGAGATAAATCCCCTCACCACAAAAGCTCATTTCATCAGGGGTATGCGTTGAATCAGCGCACGCTGCTGCTGAAGCTGCTGGCGCCAACCAGTTCCAGCACGAGGTCGTCGCCGACGTTCAGCGGGCCAACGCCCACTGGCGTACCGGTGAGAATCACGTCACCGGCCTGCAACGAGAAACAGCCGGCCATGTGCTGGATCATCGGCACGATCGGGTTGAGCATCGCGCTGCTGTTGCCGTCCTGGCGGACTTCGCCGTTGATGGTCAAACGAATGCCGATGTCGGTCAGATCCGCGAAGGTGCTACCGACCACGAAAGGCGCTAGCACTGCCGCGCCGTCGAACGACTTGGCGATTTCCCACGGCAGGCCCTTGGATTTGAGCTCGGCCTGCTTGTCCCGCAAGGTCAGGTCCAGCGCCGGGGCGAAACCGGATATCGCGTCCAGCACTTCTTCACGGCTTGGCTTGGTCGACAACGGCTTGCCGATCAACACGGCAATTTCCGCTTCGTAGTGCACCGAACCGCGCTCGGTCGGAATGCTGAAACCGCCTTCCAGCGGCACCACGCAACTGCCCGGTTTGATGAACAGCAGCGGCTCGGTAGGCACCGGGTTGTCCAGTTCCTTGGCGTGTTCGGCGTAATTACGGCCGATGCACACCACTTTCCCGATCGGGAAGTGAATGCGCGTGCCGTCGACGTACTGGTGCTGATAGCTCATTTACCGACTCCTGCCTTCATTGATTCTTCAAGAATTACAGATCAAACCGCGAAGATCTTGCCCGGGTTCATGATGCCGTTCGGGTCGAACACCGCTTTGACCGCTTTCATGTATTCGATCTCAACCGGCGAACGGCTGTAGGTCAAGTAATCGCGCTTGGTCATGCCCACGCCGTGCTCGGCGGAAATCGAACCGTTGTACTTCTCGACGGTTTCGAACACCCACTTGTTGACGGTGGCGCACTTGGCGAAGAACTCGTCCTTGCTCAGGTTTTCCGGCTTGAGGATGTTCAGGTGCAGGTTGCCGTCGCCGATGTGGCCGAACCAGACGATTTCGAAGTCCGGGTAGTGTTCGCCGACGATCGCGTCGATTTCCTTCAAGAACGCCGGCACTTTCGAAACCGTGACCGAGATGTCGTTCTTGTAGGGCGTCCAGTGCGAGATGGTTTCGGAGATGTACTCGCGCAGCTTCCACAGGTTCTGCAACTGGGTTTCGCTCTGGCTCATCACGCCGTCCAGTACCCAGCCCTGCTCGACGCAGTGTTCGAAGGTTTCCAGCGCGCTGTTGGCCACTTCTTCAGTGGTCGCTTCAAATTCCAGCAGTGCGTAGAACGGGCAGTCGGTCTCGAACGGTGCCGGCACATCACCGCGGCCCAGCACTTTGGCCAGGGCTTTATCGGAGAAGAATTCGAAAGCGGTCAGGTCGAGCTTGCCCTGGAAGGCATGCAGCACCGGCATGATCGAGTCGAAATCGGCGGTACCGAGGACCATCGCGGTAAGGTTTTTCGGCGCGCGATCCAGACGCATGGTCGCTTCGACGACGAAACCGAGGGTGCCTTCGGCGCCGATGAACAGTTGCCGCAGGTCGTAACCGGTGGCGTTCTTGATCAGGTCTTTGTTCAGCTCCAGCACATCGCCCTTGCCGGTGACGACTTTCATGCCAGCGACCCAGTTGCGGGTCATGCCGTAGCGAATCACCTTGATCCCGCCGGCATTGGTGCCGATATTGCCGCCAATCTGGCTCGATCCGGCAGAAGCGAAATCCACCGGGTAGTACAGGCCATTTTCTTCGGCGACGTTCTGCAAATGCTCGGTGACCACGCCCGGCTGACAAACGGCGGTGCGATCAGTGAGGTTCACGTCGAGAATCTGGTTCATGTAGTCGAACGACACGACCACTTCGCCATTGGCGGCCACCGCAGCGGCGGAAAGCCCGGTACGCCCGCCCGATGGGACCAGCGCGACTTTGTGGGTATTGGCCCAGCGCACAACGGCCTGTACTTGTTCGATGGTCTTGGGGAACACGATGGCGCTGGGCGCCGGGGCGAAGTGCTTGGTCCAATCCTTGCCATACGTGTTCAGGGAGTCGGCGTCGGTCAGGACCTTGCCAGGCTCGACCAGGGTCTTCAGTTCATCAATCAGGGCAGGATTGGTCATCGACAGAACTCTCGAACAATTCATGGTCATCCTGAGAACGCTTCACGTCGCAGGAATGAGTGTTTAGCGGGGTGGCTATGCTAGCATACCGACCCCGCAGAACAGTGCCCAAGGCCAGTTCTGCGGCGACGGCTTTCCTGCCGTTCGGGTCAGCTCCAAGCTGCTCCCCTCCCTGCCATTTTTCTCCGGGATACAGGTTTACGCAGATGAGCAAGACTTCTCTCGATAAGAGCAAGATCAAGTTCCTTCTTCTCGAAGGCGTCCACCAATCGGCTGTCGACGTCCTCAAGGCGGCGGGCTACACCAGCATCGAGTACCTCACAGGTTCTCTGCCGGAAGCCCAGCTCAAGGAAAAGATCGCTGACGCTCACTTCATCGGCATTCGTTCTCGCACCCAACTGACCGAAGAGATCTTCGATCACGCGAAGAAGCTTGTCGCTGTAGGCTGTTTCTGCATCGGCACCAACCAGGTTGACCTCAGTGCAGCCCGCGAGCGCGGCATTGCCGTGTTCAACGCGCCGTACTCCAACACTCGCTCCGTAGCCGAGCTGGTGCTGGCCGAAGCGATCCTGCTGCTGCGCGGCATTCCGGAGAAAAACGCTTCCTGCCACCGTGGCGGCTGGATCAAGAGCGCGGCCAACTCCTTCGAGATCCGCGGCAAAAAACTCGGCATCGTCGGCTACGGCTCGATCGGTACTCAGTTGTCGGTTCTGGCTGAAGGTCTGGGCATGCAGGTGTTCTTCTATGACACCGTGACCAAGCTGCCGCTGGGCAACGCCACTCAGGTCGGCAACCTGCACGAACTGCTGGGCATGTCCGACATCGTCACCCTGCACGTTCCGGAAACCGCGGCGACCCAGTGGATGATCGGCGAGAAGGAAATCCGCGCCATCAAGAAGGGCGGCATCCTGATCAACGCTGCACGCGGCACCGTGGTCGAGCTGGACGCCCTGGCGGACGCGATCAAGGACAAGCACCTGATCGGCGCGGCCATCGACGTGTTCCCGGTGGAGCCTCGCTCCAACGACGAAGAGTTCGAAAGCCCGCTGCGTGGCCTCGACAACGTGATCCTGACCCCGCACATCGGTGGTTCGACCGCTGAAGCGCAAGCCAACATCGGTCTGGAAGTGGCGGAAAAACTGGTCAAGTACAGCGACAACGGTACTTCCGTTTCGTCGGTGAACTTCCCGGAAGTGGCCCTGCCGGCTCACCCGGGCAAGCACCGCCTGCTGCACATCCACGAGAACATCCCGGGTGTGATGAGCGAGATCAACAAGGTCTTCGCCGAAAACGGCATCAACATCTCCGGTCAGTTCCTGCAGACCAACGAGAAGGTTGGTTACGTGGTGATCGACGTCGACGCCGAGTATTCGGATCTGGCGCAAGAGAAGCTGCAGCACATCAACGGCACCATCCGTAGCCGCGTGTTGTTCTGATCGAACGCTCAGCGACAAAAAAGGGAGCCCTCGGGCTCCCTTTTTCATGCACGCCGCAAAGTTACTCGACGTTGACGGTGATCTTCTTCGACACGATGGGTGGATCGAACGGCATGTGGCCGCTGTCACCCAGTTCAAGTTGCAAGGTGTGTTTGCCCGGGGCCAGCTTGATGTCGGCCTGAGTCTGCGCCTTGCCGAAGTGCATGTGGTTGGCATCGTTGGGAATCGGCGCACCGGCCGCCGGCAACTTGTCGACATCAATCAAAAGATGATGGTGACCGGAGTGTTTGGTGACATCGCCCGCCGGTGCCAGCGAGACGTCCTTGACGCCAAATTTGACGGTAAAGGTTTGCGATACAGTCGCCCCGTCTTCGGGAGAAACGATGAACACTTCGGCACCCTTTGGAGCCGGGGTGGCCGCACTGGCCAGCACCGAAACGCCCATCAGCACACCCGCCAACGCTGCACGTGACATAAAGCTTTTCATTTTCTTCTCCAGTTTTTCCGTAAAATCCGCGTGGTCATGACAACTTCATGACCATTCGTTGTCGAAGGCACTCGACAACCATAGCAAAGCGAGCCAGAAAATCTGGCCGCGATAATGATTTCAAAGGAGTGACCATGCGTTTTCTGCCTGGCCTGATCTGCCTGCTACCCCTTCTGAGCCCGCTGGCTCACGCCGAACTGATTGATGACGTCAACGACCGTGGCGAGTTGCGTATTGCTCTTGAGGCTAATACACCGCCCTTTAATTACAAGGACGGCGACACACTCACGGGGTTCGAGGTCGAGCTTGGGCAACTGCTGGCCAAGGAGCTGGATGTTCGCGCCGACTTCATCGTCACCGACGAGGGCGATCTACTCCAGGGCGTTGAAAGCGGCAAGTACGACGTCGCGCTCAACCACATAGCACTGACAGCCGAACTAAAGGATCGTTTCGACTTCAGCGAGCCTTACAGCCAGATCGATTCGCAGTTGCTGGCGAAGAAAGATGAGCAGCCGCGGCCGATGGTATTGGTGCAATCGTTGACTGAGGAGAAGCCAGCAGTGGGTGCGCCAGTGGATTTGGCGATTCCGTTTCAGAAGGGTAATCCGGCGTTTCGCGCCAGCCTTGAAGGTGCGTTGCAGCGGATCAAGGCGGATGGGCGGTTGGCGGCGTTGTCCGAGAAGTGGTTCACCGAACCCAAGCAGCAATGAAACCTGGGTTTTAATCGAGCTGGATCAAGGCCTGTACGGCTTGCGGCAATTCAAGCTCGCTGAAGACTTGCACGCCGTGGCGCTTGAGCAGTGCAGCCGTCACGCCTTCGCCACTGACTTTGACCCCACTGAACGTCCCGTCATAGGTCAGCAGATTCCCGCAAGAAGGACTGTTGGCCTTGAGCACCGCGACGCGAATGCCGTGCCTTTGCACCAACGCCAGCGCCTGCCGCGCCCCATCGAGAAACTGCGCACTGACATCCTCGCCGTCGGTGGTGATCACCGCAGCCGTGCCATCCAGCACTTCAGCCCCCTGCCCGCCCGGAATCTCCGCCGCCGCACGCGGGGTCGGCAAACCACCGGCCACCTCCGGACACAACGGCACCACCCGACCTTCAGCAATCCACTGTTCCAGCACATCAAACGGCCCGCTGGCCCCGCCGTCGTAACGCACGCGGTGGCCCAACAGGCAGCGGCTGACCAGAATCTTTTCCATGATCAGAAAGGCTCGTTGCCACGGCGACGGAACCAACCCGTCAGCGACAAGCGCTCGCGATTGGCCGGCAGCACTTCATGGGGGACTTCGCCGGAAAGAAACACCACGAGGCAGCCGCCGGTAGGCTGCACGTCGTGAACGCGATCATCACCCAGGTACATGCGCAACTGACCGCCATCCTCCGGCAACCACGCTTCGTTGAGGTAAACCACCACCGAAACCATGCGCCGGTCGTCGTCACGGAAGCGGTCGACGTGCTTGCGATAAAAAGCCCCCGGCGGATACAGCGCGAAATGGCATTCGAAGTCTTCAAGACCGAGGAACAAACCCCGATTGAGCGACTCGCGCAGACTGTCCATCAGGCTCAGGTATCGGTCGCTGGCCTCGGCCTGACCGGGATCGATCCACTGAATATGATCGCCGCGAATCCCCTCGCGAATCTCTGAAAACGGCCCACGGCCGACCGCCGCCGGCGCCAGTTCACCCTCGGCCTCACGTTTACGGCACTCGTCCGCCAGCTCGAGGGTCAAACCCGCGGGCAGGAAAATGTTCTGCTGCGACCAGCCGTGCTCGGCCAAGTCGTCGACGATACGTAACAGCAGCGGGTGTTCAGAGGATATTTGCATGGCGCGCATAGTATGTCGGCGGCAAGAAATCCGACAGAGCCACGCGGCGGCTTGATACGAATTCTCGACAAGTACCGGCACCGCACGGAGAATAGTGCGCTGCTGACAGGAGTCCCTATGCGCCGTTTGCTTTTTTCACTGTTGATGTTCTGCGTTTTGCCCGCCTGGGCGGACGGCTACGATCAGTTGTACAAGGTCGCCGGCTGGCCAGATCAACGTGCGCATTTCAATGACGCCTTGAGTGCCGCGCAGCAGCGCTATCAAAACAGCCTGCCACCCGCCGTCTTTCAAGCGCTGGTCAACAACAGCAATCAGCGCTTCGCCCCACAGGCCATGGATCAACGCGCCGAAGCCCAACTGCGGCAGAACCTCGCCGATCCCAAACCGGCCCTGTCCTTTTTCCAGTCGCCGCTGGGCAAGAAAATCGTCGCCGCCGAATTGCTCGCGACCCGCCGCGATCAACTGGCAAAGAATGCCAAAGGCCTGCCGAAGATGCCGGCCAGTGACAGCCGCTTGCTGATCATCGGCCATCTGGCTCAAGCCCTGCCCGCCCGTGAAGCCGGCGCAGAAGTGAGTCTGGCGATTGCCGGCGTGGCGGCGGACAGTTTGAGTTCGATGATTCCGGGACTGCTCGGTGGTGGACAAGCGCAAGGCATGTTGAACGGTCAGCGCCAACGCCTGATGGATCAGATCGGCGCGGACATGAACAACACGCTGCTCTACGTGTATCGCGACTTGTCGGATGAAGAGCTGGAAGAGTTTGCGACGTTTGCCGAGTCGACCGAGGGCAAGGCTTACTATCAAGCGGCGTTGGCGGCCATTCGGGCGGGGTTGGCGGTGGGGCAGAATACTTCGAACCTCAACCAATGATCTGCGCTGTCTGACCGCCGTCTTCGCGAGCAGGCTCGCTCCGACATTTGGGAACGCGTGCCCCTGTGGGAGCGAGCCTGCTCGCGAAGAGGCCCTGACAGACGCTAGAGGTTCCGGCCCCTGATCCGCTTGCTCAAGAACTCGAAATACTCCTCGCGCATATCCGCCGTCTCATTCGCCAGATGATGCCGCGCCTGGGGCAGCAGCAAGATCTGCGGCCGATCGAACTTCCACTTCAACACCTGCAGATTGTGCTGCCAGTCCACGGTCATGTCCGCCTGCCCCTGAATGATCAGCGGTCGCCGCGGGCTTTTCTTCGCGTATTCCACTCGGTTGATCCAACGTGACAAGGCGCCGACCCATGCGGTGGGCAGGCGCTTGGGCTGCAGCGGATCGGCCAGCAGAAACGGCAGGAAATCCGGATCATTGGAGTTCTCGCTGAAGCGCCGCGCAATGCCCCGCACGAACGGCCGCAGCAGGTAATAACTGAGTTGCGACCAGCCCCACGCTCGCGGCCGTACCAGCGGCGACAGCAGAATCAACTGACCCTGCGCCGGACTGTTCTCGCCATGATTGAGCACATGATCGACCACGATCGCCCCGCCGGTACTTTGCCCGCACAGGTGCCACGGCTGCGGCAGCGCAATCGAATGGGCCTCGGCGAACAAGGCTTGCAGAGCGTCCTGATATTCGGAGAAATCACGAATACTCGCCCGCTCGCCGCTGGACAGACCATGCCCCGGCAAATCACAGGCGATCACGGCAAAATCCTGATCCAGCGCCCACTCGATCACATGTCGATACAGCCCGGTGTGATCGTAGAAACCGTGCAACAGAAACAGCGTGCCCTTGACCTTCTCCGGCCACCAGCAATGGCTGACCAGTTCGTAACCGTCCACTGAAAACCGTCCCATGCCGCGCCAGACATCGCGCTCGGAAAAGTCGGTTTTGTAGAACTGCTGATAGGCCTTGGCCTCCTCCGACAACGGCTGCCACTCGGCCAAAGGCTTGAGGCTGGCGCGTAAATGATCGGGATCGAAAATGGCAGGCATGGGGCAATTCCAGAACGGTGAACAGACTTTATCGGCCTGCGATATTCATCTGTCGCGACAAGCATGGCAAGCTAGCCGGCCTCTGAGGACACAAATCCATGCGCTCGCCCTACCGCACCGCACTGTTTGCCAGCCTGCTCGCGCTCGTGTGTGCAGGGGTGCTGTGGGCGGCGTACGACTGGTTTCAGGGCCGCTATTTGCGGGCGTTCAGTGAACACACCGCGGTGTTCTCCGGCGACCCGCTGCGCCTGCCCGATGATCTCGCCGGCCCCGGCAATATCCGTCTGGTGCATTTCTGGGACCCGGCATGCCCCTGCAATGTCGGCAATCAACAGCACCTGACCGAAATGGTCGAGCAGTTCAGCGCCAAAGGCGTGGAGTTTTTTGCCGTGCAAAAGGTCGGTAGCCACGGCCAGTTGCCCACCACGTTAAGCACGCTGAAAACCATCACGGTATTGCCCGGCTCCGAGCAGATCCCCGCCAGCCCGGCGGTGGCGATCTGGGATCGCAACGGCAAACTGGCGTACTTCGGCCCCTACAGCGAAGGCCTGACCTGCAACTCCAGCAACAGTTTTATCGAACCGATCCTGAATGCGCTGACGGATGATCGCCCGGTCAACGCCACACACACCTTGGCGGTCGGCTGCTATTGCCCATGGCCGGTGGAGCCGCAGTAAGGCATTCCGGACTTTTCGAGGACAGCGATGCACGGCACAGAAGGTCTGTGCTAATTGTTTGCAGCCCGACGGGGCGGCAATCCCGCCTGCACAAGGAGTCACCATGAAGCGCGTGTTCACCGTTCTCGCCCTGCTCATCGTCGTCCTGCTCGCTGGCACGGGCTGGTACGTCTACAGCAAGCAACCGACGCGTCAGGGCCAGATTGAACTGCGCAACCTGCAAGGTTCGGTGACTGTGCGCTATGACGAGCGCGGCGTGCCGCACATCCGCGCAGAGAACGAAACCGACCTCTATCGCGCCCTCGGCTATGTGCATGCCCAGGATCGCCTGTTCCAGATGGAAGCCATGCGCCGACTTGCACGCGGCGAACTGGCCGAGGTGCTCGGGCCGAAACTGCTCGACACCGACAAACTGTTCCGCAGCCTGCGCATCCGTGAACGCGCGGCCAGTTACGTCGCCAGCCTCGATAAACAATCCCCGGCGTGGAAGGGCCTGCAAGCCTATCTGGATGGCATCAACCAATATCAGGACACCCACGCCGCGCCCGTCGAGTTCGACGTGCTGGGCATCCCCAAGCGGCCGTTCACCGCCGAAGACAGCATCAGTGTCGCCGGCTACATGGCTTACAGCTTTGCCGCTGCGTTTCGTACCGAACCGTTACTGACCTATGTGCGCGATCAACTTGGCGCCGATTACCTCAACGTCTTCGACCTCGACTGGCAGCCCAAAGGCGTTTTGGCCAAGGGCCGCAACCCCGTTCCAGCGCTCGCGGCCGGCGATTGGAAAGACCTCAACGCCCTCGCCCGCCTCAGTGAGCAGGCGCTGATCGACAACGGCCTGCCGCAATTTGAAGGCAGCAATGCCTGGGTGATTGCCGGCAACCGCAGCCAGAGCGGCAAACCCTTGCTGGCCGGCGATCCGCACATTCGCTTCTCGGTGCCGTCGGTGTGGTACGAAGCGCAGTTGTCCGCGCCGGGCTTTGAACTCTACGGGCATCATCAGGCGCTGGTACCGTTCGCGTTCCTTGGGCATAACCTGGATTTCGGTTGGAGCCTGACGATGTTCCAGAACGACGACCTGGATCTGATCGCCGAGAAGGTCAACCCGGACAACCCGAATCAGGTCTGGTATCGCGGCCAGTGGACCGACATGGTCAGGACCGAGCAGCAGATCAATGTGAAGGGCCAGGCGCCGGTGACGATCACCCTGCGTCAATCGCCTCACGGCCCGATCGTCAACGACGCCCTCGGCACGGCTGCCGGCAAAACACCGATCGCCATGTGGTGGGCGTTCCTCGAAACACCGAACCCGATCCTCGAAGGCTTCTACCAGCTCAACCGCGCCGATACCCTGGCCAAGGCCCGCGCCGCTGCGGCCAAAGTGCAGGCGCCGGGGCTCAATCTTGTCTACGCCAACGCCAAGGGCGATATCGCCTGGTGGGCTTCGGCATTGCTGCCCAAGCGGCCGACCGGGGTGAAGCCGGGTTTCATTCTCGACGGCAGCACGAATCAGGCGGACAAGGACGGCTTCTACCCGTTCAGCGCCAACCCGCAGGAAGAGAACCCGGCGCGCGGCTATATCGTCTCGGCCAACTTTCAACCCGTTTCGCCCACCGGCATGGAAATTCCGGGTTACTACAACCTCGCCGACCGTGGCCAGCAGCTCAACCGCCAGCTCAGCGACAAGACGGTGAAGTGGAACAACGAAGCCAACCAGAAGCTGCAACTGGGCACCACCACCGGTTACGGCCCGCGTCTGCTGGCGCCGCTGTTGCCAGTGCTGCGTGAAGTGGTGAGCGATCCGGCGCAACTGAAGCTGGTCGAGCAACTGGCGCAGTGGCAAGGCGACTATCCGCTGGAGTCGGTCAGTGCGACGGTGTTCAACCAGTTCCTCTACGACCTCGCCGATGCGGCAATGCGCGACGAGTTGGGCAATGACTTTTTCGAGACGCTGCTGTCGACGCGAGTGATTGATTCGGCACTGCCGCGACTGGCGGCAAACGCCGATTCAGCGTGGTGGGATAACCGCACCACGCCAGACAAAGAGACCCGTGCCGACACCGTGCGCGCGGCTTGGCAGGCGAGCATGAAGCACCTGAAACTGACCCTCGGAGAGGATGCCTCCACCTGGAAGTGGGGCACGGCGCACACGCTGACCCATGGTCATCCGCTGGGGCAGCAGAAGCCGCTGGATCGCATTTTCAACGTCGGCCCGTTTGCTGCACCGGGCAGTCATGAAGTGCCGAACAACCTCTCGGCGAAGATTGGCCCGGCGCCATGGCCGGTGACCTATGGGCCTTCGACGCGGCGCCTGGTGGACTTCGCCGACCCGGCGCACAGCCTGACGATCAACCCGGTGGGCCAGAGTGGCGTACCGTTCAACAGTCACTATGACGATCAGGCAGAGGCGTATGTCGACGGGATTTATGTACAGGCGCATTTCAGTGAGGAAGAGGTGATGGCGAATACGCGCAGTACCTTGAAGCTGCTGCCAGCGCGGGCTGCGCAATAGATTTGTGCTGAATGAACTGACCCCATCGCGAGCAGGCTCGCTCCTACATTTGGAATGCATTTCCCTGTGGGAGCGAGCCTGCTCGCGATGGGGCCCTTCAGATCAATTAAGGCCTCAAACCATCACCGCAAAATTCATTCGAAACTGCTGCGGCGTCACACCCAACCTTCGATTGAACACACCGCGCATATGCTGCGCATCGCGAAATCCGCACTGATACGCCACAGTCTTCAGCGGCGCCGTGGTGCTTTCGAGCATCACCCGCGCCGCATCCACTCGCGCTCGCTCAACGAACTCCGCCGGCGTGACCTTCGCCTCCCGCGCAAACACACGCGAGAAGTTACGCGCACTCATGTTCGCCGCATTCGCCAGATCGGCAATGGTCAGATCCCCGGTGAGATTGGCCAGCACGTACAACTGCACCATCGCCACCGCCGACGTCGGCTCCGCGTGGGGCGTCAGGAACGGGCTGAACTGCGACTGCCCGCCCGAACGCTGGGTGAACACCACCAGCCGCTTGGCCACGCTCAGCGCCACCTCCGCGCCGTGATCGCGGGCCAGCAGGTACAGCGACAGATCAATCCCCGCCGTCACCCCGGCCGAGGTGTAGAGCGCGCCGTCCTCGACATACAAGCGATCCGCCTCCACCTGCGTCGATGGGCACAACTGCGCCAGGGCGTCGGCATCGTTCCAGTGCGTAGTGACCGTGCGCCCCTCGAGCAATCCCGCCCGCGCCAACATGAACGCGCCGTTGCAGATCGACCCGAAACGCCGTGCCCGCGCACAGGCTTCACGCAGCCAGGCATCGAAGGTCTTGCCGAAATCCATGAACGGCAAGGTCGGCCCGCCAGCCACCAACAACAAGTCATAGGCCTCAAGCGCTTCGCTGAAATGTCGATGAGCATTCAGGGTCAGGCCGTTGGAGCATGCCATCGGCCCGTGTTCGACACCGATCACATCGAGGCGATAGTGATCCTCTGGTGCAAGAAAACGGTTGGCCTCGGCAAACACATCCATGGGCCCGCTGACGTCCAGCGATTGCACACCCGGGAACACCACAATGGCGACGGTTTTGTTCATCTCTCTCGCAAACTCCTCTGAACCTGTGGCGAGGGGATTTATCCCCGATCGGCTGCGCAGCAGTCGTAAATCCTGTAATCGCGTTTTAACTGATAAGCCTAATCAGCAGGTTCTGGGGCTGCTGCGCAACCCATCGGGGATAAATCCCCTCACCACAATGAGTATCGCGATATCTCTCCCACTGGTGAGTTGGCACGATTTGCAGGTCGATTGGCAAGGATCGCAGCCATGGGTCGATTGTTCGTTTTGCAGCGCGGGAACAGACTTTCCTCATCGGCGCCACACCGGCGTTTTTCAAGAGGAAACTCTCATGAGCACCACCATTGCCGGCATCAAAATCCCTGACAGCGCCCTGGCCCGCGCGACCACCGAGTACATCCGCGACATCGAATCCGACCTGCTCTATCACCACTCGCGCCGGGTGTTTCTGTTCGGTGCATTGAGCGGTGAGCGTCAGCAACTGGCCTACGATCCGGAGCTGTTGTACGTCGGCGCGATGTTTCATGACCTTGGTCTGGTCGAAGGTCACCGCAGCGATGACGAACGTTTCGAGGTCGACGGCGCCAACGCCGCAGCGGCGTTTCTCAAGCCTTACGGGTTGAGCGATGACGACATCGAACAGGTCTGGCTGTCGATTGCCCTGCACACCACGCCGGGCGTGCCCAAGCATTTGCGCCCGACCGTGGCGCTGGTGACGGCAGGCGTGGAAATGGATGTGCTGGGCATGGACTACGCGGCGTTCAGCAGCGTGCAGCGTGAAGCGGTGGTGCATGCGCATCCACGGGGGGAAGGTTTCAAGAAGTGCATCATCTGCGCCTTTGCCGATGGGCTGCGCCATCGTCCGCAGACCACGTTCGGCAATGTGAAGACTGATGTGTTGAAGGATCAGGAACCGGGGTTCAAGCCGATGAACTTTGTCGAGGTCATCCGTAAATCCCCTTGGATTTCCTGAACGCCAAAGAACCTGTGGGAGCGGGCTTGCCCGCGATGACGTCAGCACAGTCAACTTCAATGTTGAATGTCAGACAGCTATCGCGGGCAAGCCCGCTCCCACAGGGATTTGGGTTGATCACCGACTTGTGAACAACCCCATTGGCTTACGCCGCTTCCGGCGCAGGCGCGCGGCGCGCGTCCGGTTGTTTCCACGAATCGGCAGCGCTTTCTTCGATGGCTTGCTGGATGGCTTTCTTGCGGGCTTCTTCGGCGCGGCGGCTGAAGAACCAGACCAGGAACGTCACGATCGATACCGCCAGCAGAATCAGGCTGGCCACGGCGTTGATCTCAGGCTTCACGCCCAGACGCACCGCCGAGAACACTTCCATCGGCAAGGTCGTCGAACCCGGGCCGGAGACGAAGCTCGCCAGTACCAGGTCGTCCAGCGACAGTGCGAACGACATCATACCGCCCGCCGCCAGCGACGGCGCGATCATCGGGATGGTGATCAGGAAGAACACCTTCCACGGCCGCGCGCCCAAGTCCATCGCCGCTTCTTCGATCGACAGGTCCAGCTCACGCAGACGCGCCGACACCACCACCGCCACATACGCCGCACAGAACGTCGTGTGGGCGATCCAGATGGTGACGATGCCACGTTCCTGCGGCCAGCCGATCATCTGCGCCATGGCCACGAACAGCAGCAACAGCGACAGACCAGTGATCACTTCCGGCATCACCAACGGTGCAGTGACCAGACCACCGAACAGCGTGCGGCCCTTGAAGTGGGTGATACGGGTCAGCACGAACGCGGCCAGCGTGCCCAGCGCCACCGCGGCAACCGCGGTGTAGCAGGCGATTTCCAGCGAGCGCAGCACCGAGCCCATCAGTTGGCTGTTGTCGAGCAGGCCGACGTACCACTTGATCGACCAGCCGCCCCACACCGTCACCAGTTTCGAGGCGTTGAACGAGTAGATCACCAGGATCAGCATCGGCAGGTAGATGAACACCAAACCAACGACCAGCATCAGGCTGGAGAAACGGATGCGCTTCATTCTTTACCCTCCATTTCCTTGGCCTGACTGCGGTTGAACAGAATGATCGGCACAATCAGGATCGCCAGCATCACCACCGCCAGGGCAGACGCCACCGGCCAGTCACGGTTATTGAAGAACTCTTGCCAGAGCACTTTACCGATCATCAGGGTTTCCGGGCCGCCGAGCAGTTCCGGGATCACGAACTCGCCTACTACAGGGATGAACACCAGCATGCAACCGGCAATGATCCCGTTCTTGGACAGCGGAATGGTGATTTTCCAGAAGCTGTTGAAGGTGCTCGAACCGAGGTCGGAAGCCGCTTCCAACAGACTGTTGTCGTGCTTCACCAGGTTGGCGTACAGCGGCAGGATCATGAACGGCAGGTACGAATAGACCACGCCGATGTAGACCGCGAGGTTGGTATTGAGGATCTGCAGCGGCTCGTCGATCAGGCCGATGCTCATCAGGAAACCATTGAGCAGACCGTTGTTGCTGAGGATGCCCATCCACGCGTAAACGCGGATCAGGATCGCCGTCCAGGTCGGCATCATGATCAGCAGCACCAGCACCGTTTGCAGCTCTTTACGGGCGCTGGCGATGGCGTAGGCCATCGGGTAGCCGATCAGCAGGCAGAGGACGGTGCTGATCAGCGCCATCTTCAGCGAGCCAAGGTAGGCGGCGATGTACAGCTCGTCGTCGCCGAGCATCGCGTAGTTGCCCAGGTTCAGCAGCAGTTGCAGCTTCTGCTCGGCAAACGTGTAGATCTCGGTATACGGCGGAATGGCCACGTCGGCTTCGGCGAAGCTGATCTTCAGGACGATGAAGAACGGCAACATGAAGAACAGGAACAGCCAGATGAACGGAACCCCGATGACCAATTGGCGGCCATTGGGAATTATTCGGTTGAGCCGTCGTTTGAACTTGCGCATGTTCATGAGCGAAGTACCACGCCGCTGTCGTCTTCCCACCACACGTAAACCTGATCACCCCAGGTTGGACGGGCGCCACGGCGCTCGGCGTTGGCGACAAACGACTGCACCAGTTTGCCGCTCGGCAATTCGACGTAGAACACCGAATGCCCGCCGAGGTAGGCGATGTCGTGCACCTTGCCGCTCGACCAGTTGTATTCGCAGGTCGGTTGATCGGCAGTGACCAGCAGCTTCTCCGGACGGATCGCGTAGGTCACGGATTTGTCCTGCACCGAAGTGCTGATGCCGTGGCCGACGTAGATCTGCCGGTCGAGATCCTTGCAGGTGATGGTCGCGTGGCCCTCGGCGTCGTCGATCACTTCGCCTTCGAAGATGTTGACGTTGCCGATGAATTCGCAGACCAGGCGGCTGGTCGGGGTTTCGTAGATGTCGATCGGGCTGCCGATCTGGGCGATCCAGCCCAAATGCATGATCGCGATGCGCTCGGCCATGGTCATGGCCTCTTCCTGGTCGTGGGTCACCATCACGCAGGTCACGCCGACGCGCTCGATGATTTCCACCAGTTCCAGCTGCATCTGCGAACGCAGTTTCTTGTCCAGTGCGCCCATCGGTTCGTCGAGCAGCAGCAGTTTCGGCCGCTTGGCCAGCGAACGGGCCAGCGCCACACGCTGACGCTGACCGCCAGACAATTGATGCGGCTTGCGCTTGGCGTACTGGCTCATCTGCACCAGTTTGAGCATCTCGGCCACACGGGCTTCGACTTCAGCCTTGGGAATCTTGTCCTGCTGCAGGCCGAAGGCGATGTTCTGCGCCACGGTCATGTGCGGGAACAAAGCGTAGGACTGGAACATCATGTTGATCGGACGTTCGTACGGCGGCATGTCGGTGATGTCGACGCCGTCGAGGAAAATGCGCCCCTCCGTGGGCCGTTCGAACCCTGCCAGCATCCGCAGCAGAGTGGATTTGCCCGATCCCGAACCGCCGAGCAGGGCGAAAATTTCGCCCTTTTTGATTTCCAGGGACACATCGTCCACGGCAATCGTCTCGTCGAACTTCTTCGTGACCCGGTCGATTTTGACCAGCACCTGTTTAGGTGTCTGGTCGCCCTCGAGGGCTTTCTTGTAGGCGCCGGAGGCAACTGCCATTTACGAAACTCCCAGAAAAAAAGAGTGCAGTTCGCCCAATGCGGACGAACCCAGGATAGTTGTGCCTTATTTGCCCGACTTGACCTTGGTCCAGCTACGGGTCATCAAACGCTGAATATTGGGTGGCAACTCGGTCGACACGTAGGTCTTGTCGAGGACTGCTTGCGGTGGATAAACCGCTTCGTCGGTGCGAATGGACTGCTCCATCAGCTTGTCCGAACCCGGGTTGGGGTTGGCATAACCGACATAATCACTGACCTGGGCGATCACCTCAGGTTTCAGCAAATAATTGATGAAGGCGTGGGCTTCTTTGACGTTGGACGAGTCCTTGGGAATCGCCAGCATGTCGAACCACAGCGCGCCGCCTTCTTTAGGGATCGAGTAGGCGATGTTCACGCCCTTCTTGGCTTCCTCAGCGCGATTCTTGGCCTGGAAGATGTCACCGGAGAAACCGATGGCTACGCAGATGTCGCCGTTGGCCAGGTCGCCGATGTATTTGGACGAATGGAAGTAGGTCACGTAAGGGCGCACCGCGAGCAGTTTGGCGGTGGCTTTTTCGTAGTCTTTGGTGTTGGTGCTGTTGGCGTTCAGGCCCATGTAGTTGAGCACGGTCGGCATCATTTCATCGGCCGAATCGAGGAACGCTACGCCGCAGCTGTGCAGCTTCTTGATGTTTTCCGGTTCGAAAAGCACGGCCCAGGAATCGATCTTGTCGACGCCCAGCACGGCTTTGACTTTATCGACGTTGTAACCGATGCCGTTGGTGCCCCACAGATAAGGCACAGCGTACAGGTTGCCCGGATCGTTCTGCTCCAGACGCTTGAGCAGCACAGGGTCGAGGTTGGAATAGTTCGGCAGCTGCGTCTTGTCGAGCTTCTGGAACGCGCCCGCCTTGATCTGTTTGCCAAGGAAATGGTTCGACGGCACGACCACGTCGTAACCGGTACGCCCGGCCAGCAGCTTGCCTTCCAGGGTCTCGTTGGAGTCGAACACGTCGTAGACCGGCTTGATCCCGGACGCTTTTTCGAAGTCGGCCAGAGTGGTCTCGCCGATGTAATCGGACCAGTTATAAATATGCACCGTACCGGCGGCTTGGGCACCGACAGCAATCGTCAGGCCGGCAGTGGCCAGCAGGGCTTTGCGCAAAGAAGAAAAAATAGGCAAGTGGAGGTCCTCTAAATTAGTTGGGCCCAAGTTGCCCCGCGCTGCATGACAGCCATGGCTGCCCGGCAACAAAACCGGCGCGCAACTTACCCTCGAAAAACCGTTCCAGCAAAACTTTCTGTCATTTAATTATCCCGCTGGCCGCCGTCGCGGGGACGACGGCCAGCGGTTGCTGCTTCAAACCGGCTTATTTACCGGATTTGATTTTGGTCCAGCTGCGAGTGATCAGTCGCAGGGTGGCGGCATCCAGATCGCTGATCGCGTAGAGCTGTTTCTTCACTTCAGCCGACGGATAGATGCTCGGATCGCTGGTGATGTCTTTGTCCACCAGCGGCGTGGCCGCCTTGTTGCCGTTCGGGAAGCGTACGGCGTTGGTGATCCCGGCCATCACTTCTGGCTCAAGCAGGTAGTTCATGAATTTGTAAGCGGCTTCGACGTTTTCGGCATCCTTGGGAATGGCGACCATGTCGTAGAAAGTACCGGCGCCTTCTTTCGGAATGGTGTAGGCCAACTTGACCTTGTCACCGGCTTCCTTGGCGCGGGTCTTGGATTGCTCCAGGTCACCCGAATAACCGACCGCCACACAGATGTTGCCGTTGGCAAGATCGGAGATGTATTTGGAGGAGTGGAAGTAGGCAACCGAAGGACGCACCTTGAGGAACAGGTCTTCGGCGGCTTTCAGGTCAGCCTTGTCCTTGCTGTTGGTCGGTTTGCCCAGATAGTGCAGAGCCGCCGGAATCATTTCGGTCGGGGCGTCGAGGAAGCTTACGCCGCAGCTTTTGAGTTTCTCGATGTTTTCAGGCTTGAACACGATGTCCCAGGAATCGATCTTGTCGATGCCCAACGCAGCCTTGACCTTCGCCGGGTTGTAGCCGATCCCGATGGAGCCCCACATGTACGGGAACGCGTGCTTGTTGCCCTGGTCGCTGGCATCGCCAACGGCCTTGAGCAGGTCTTCGTCGAGGTTCTTCCAGTTCGGCAGCTTGGACTTGTCCAGCTCCTGGTAAACACCGGCCTTGATCTGCTTGGCGAGGAAGTTGTTGGAAGGCACCACAATGTCGTAACCGGATTTACCGGCCAGCAGCTTGGCTTCCAGGGTTTCGTTGCTGTCGAATACGTCGTAGACGACTTTGATCCCGGTGGCCTTCTCGAAGTTGGCGACCGTGTCCGGCGCGATGTAGTCGGACCAGTTATAGACGTGCAATACCTTGTCGTCCGCCTGAACCGCACCCGCCATCATGCCCGCCATGGACAGCGCGAGAAGTGTCTTGCCAGCAAGCTTTTTACCTAATGCCTTCATGCGTCATGCTCCAAATTTTTCTTTTTTGAACCACTTTGTTCAGCGGCCGAACCCGGACAACTGGAACCGCGGCTAGTCTGGCAACATCCGAGGCGGTCTTTCAAGAAAAGACCAGCCTTTCTGACAGCTTCGAGCGAGTGCGCCGCAGCTCCCCCGCTCGAAGCCTAGCACCTAGCCCTGCAATGCACTGAGGGTCAGGTCCAGACACTTGCGTGCCTTTGTAACCAACTCATCGATCTCCGCTTTGCTGATCACCAGCGGCGGCGCAATGATCATGGTGTCGCCCACGGCACGCATGATCAGCCCGTTATCGAAGCAGAACTGCCGGCAGATCATGCCGACGCCCTTGCCTTCGTAACGCTTGCGAGTGGCTTTGTCCTGCACCAGCTCGATCGCCCCCAGCAGACCGACTCCGCGAACTTCACCCACCATCGGGTGATCGTTCAGTTCCCGCAGACGTTTCTGCAAATACGGTGCCGTTTCGTTGTGGACGTTCTCGATAATTTTTTCGTCGCGCAGAATGCGGATGTTTTCCAGACCCACCGCCGCCGCCACCGGGTGACCGGAGTAGGTGAAGCCGTGGTTGAAGTCGCCGCCTTCGTTGAGCACGGCCACCACCGAGTCACGGACGATCAGGCCACCCATTGGGATATAGCCGGAGGTCAGACCTTTGGCGATGGTCATCATGTCGGGTTTGAGGTCGTAGAAATCGCTACCGAACCACTCACCGGTACGGCCGAAGCCGCAAATCACTTCGTCGGCGACGAAGAGGATGTCGTACTTGGCGAGGATTTCCTTGATACGCGGCCAGTAGCTGTCTGGCGGAATGATCACGCCACCGGCACCCTGGATCGGCTCGGCAATAAAGGCACCGACGTTGTCGACGCCGACTTCGAGAATTTTCTCTTCCAGTTGATTGGCCGCCCAGACACCGAACTCTTCCGGCGACATGTCGCCGCCTTCGGCGAACCAGTACGGCTGAGCGATGTGGACGATGCCCGGTATCGGCAAGTCGCCCTGTTCGTGCATATAAGTCATGCCACCCAGGCTCGCGCCAGCCACGGTGGAACCGTGATAACCGTTCTTGCGGCTGATGATGACTTTCTTGTTCGGCTGGCCCTTGATCGCCCAGTAATGGCGAACCATACGCAGCATGGTGTCGTTGCCTTCGGAGCCGGAACCGGTGAAGAACACATGGTTCATGCCTTCTGGCGCGACGTTGGCGATGGCCTTGGCCAGTTCCAGTGCCGGCGGGTGCGCGGTCTGGAAGAACAGGTTGTAGTAAGGCAGTTCGCGCATTTGTTTGGCGGCGGCGTCGGCCAGTTCATCGCGACCATAACCGATGGCCACGCACCACAGACCGGCCATGCCGTCGAGGATCTTGTTGCCTTCGCTGTCCCACAGGTAAACGCCCTTGGCGTTGGTAATGATCCGTGGGCCCTTCTCTTTCAATTGCTTGAAGTCGCTGAACGGGGCCAGGTGGTGGTCGCTGCTCAGCGCTTGCCACTCACGGGTTTGCGGGTTGTTGCTGGTCATGCCAATTCTCCTTGTTATCGGTGAAGACGCGGCGCCTGAGCACCGCGCCCGGCGTATCAGACGGCGAAGAGCAGGTACTCACGCTCCCACGAACTGATCACGCGCTTGAAGTTTTCATGTTCGGCCCGCTTGACCGCGACGTAGCCCGTGATGAAAGTTTTGCCCAGGTATTTCTCGATGGTTGCGCTGTTTTCCATACGCTCCAGCGCGTCCTCGATGGTCAGCGGCAGGCGCAGGTTGCGGCGCTCATAGCCACGACCGACCACCGGCGCACTCGGGTTGAGGCCTTCAACCATGCCGATGTAACCGCAGAGCAGGCTCGCGGCAATCGCCAGATACGGGTTGGCGTCGGCGCCCGGCAGGCGGTTTTCCACACGGCGGTTCTGCGGGCCGGCATCCGGTACGCGCAGGCCCACGGTGCGGTTCTCTTCGCCCCACTCCACGTTCACCGGCGCCGAGGTGTCCGGCAGGAAGCGGCGGAACGAGTTGACGTTCGGCGCGAACAGCGGCAACAGCTCGGGGATCAGTTTCTGCAAGCCACCGATGTGGTGCAGGAACAACTGGCTCATGGTCCCGTCTTCATTGGAGAAGACGTTCTTGCCGGTTTCGATGTCGATGATGCTCTGGTGCAAGTGCATGGCACTGCCCGGCTCGCCCGTCATCGGCTTGGCCATGAAGGTCGCGGCCACGTCGTGCTTGAGCGCGGCTTCACGCATGGTGCGTTTGAACACCAGAATCTGATCGGCCAGCGACAGCGCGTCGCCGTGACGGAAGTTGATTTCCATCTGCGCCGTGCCGTCTTCGTGGATCAGCGTGTCGAGGTCCAGCTCCTGCAATTCGCACCAGTCGTAGACGTCTTCGAACAGCGGATCGAATTCGTTCGCTGCTTCAATAGAGAACGACTGACGTCCGATTTCCGGACGCCCGGAACGGCCGATCGGCGGCTGCAACGGATAGTCCGGGTCGTCACTGCGCTTGGTCAGGTAGAACTCCATTTCCGGCGCCACGATTGGCTGCCAGCCTTTGTCGGCGTAGAGCTTCAACACTTTCTTGAGGACGTTGCGCGGCGACAGCTCGATCGGGTTGCCTTGCTTGTCGTAGGTGTCGTGGATCACCTGGGCAGTCGGCTCTATGGCCCATGGCACCAGGTACACGGCGTTCTGGTCAGGGCGGCAGATCATGTCGATGTCGGCCGGGTCGAGCAGTTCGTAATAGATGTCGTCTTCGACATAGTCGCCGGTCACGGTCTGCAGCAGCACGCTCTCAGGCAGGCGCATGCCTTTCTCGGCGATGAACTTGTTGGTCGGCGAGATCTTGCCCCGGGTGATACCGGTCAAGTCGGCGATCATGCATTCGACTTCTGTGATCTTGTGGTCTTTCAACCAATCGGTGAGCTGGTCGAGGTTGTTACTCATAAATGCCTCTGGGCTGAGTCTCCTGACAGGGTGTCAGGCAAAGTTTGACGCCTGGGCGTCGCGTTAAAGGGGGCTTGCTTGCGCGCAGTACCGGCTTACGCCCGGCACCGCGCATAGACAATGAAAGAGGAGCTTACCTGCCCTTTACGCTGGCGTTGCATTTCCTGTGCAAACTCATGGCGTGCAGAATCATGAGCACGCTTTGCGGAGCGGCACGGGCTTTGGGAGAGAAAGAGATCTATATTGAAAGGAGACGCCATAAAGCGGATGCCTTGTCGTGCGTCCAGAATATCGGACGCTGCCGTTTTGGCTGCGGCTGACGACAACTTCGTCGCCAGGCTGCGAGCCTCAAAGGCTGCACTCTGTACGGACGATTCGCCACTGATGGGATAAGCATGCAGACCGGACTGTTGCGAGCAGTCGGTGACGCCGATTATCGGCAGGCGAGACATGAAGCACCCCGGTATTATTGCTGTTATGGGTTTGATCGGAGCTTAGCCTTGTTCATTTTTTTACACAACACCCCCGTAAAAAATACAACACGGCCTGCTCAAGCCCGCGGGTGCCAAGTCTCCCAAGGACAAAAAAATGCCCAAAACTGCCCCATAAATGCCCTCACAGCGCTTTTTTAGGGCAAAAAAGGCCTTGCTTGACTTCGGCAGGCCGTTCGGGTTGACTGAAACCAGAAAAGATCAATGATTGATATTTTTAACAACAAAGGTGTTGCATCATGTCGGTACCCCCGCGTGCCGTTCAGCTCAACGAAGCGAACGCGTTCCTTAAGGAACATCCTGAGGTTCTGTACGTTGACCTTCTGATTGCGGATATGAATGGTGTGGTGCGCGGCAAGCGCATTGAACGCACCAGCCTCCACAAGGTTTACGAGAAAGGCATCAACCTGCCGGCCTCTCTATTTGCTCTGGATATCAATGGCTCTACGGTGGAAAGCACCGGCCTGGGCCTGGACATCGGCGACGCCGATCGTATCTGCTATCCAATCCCCGATACCCTGTGCAACGAGCCATGGCAGAAGCGCCCTACCGCGCAACTGTTGATGACCATGCACGAACTCGAAGGCGACCCGTTCTTTGCGGATCCGCGCGAAGTACTCCGTCAAGTTGTTGCAAAGTTTGACGAGCTCGGCTTGACCATCTGCGCCGCTTTCGAACTCGAGTTCTACCTGATCGACCAGGAAAACGTGAACGGGCGCCCACAGCCGCCACGCTCGCCGATCTCCGGCAAACGCCCGCACTCGACTCAGGTCTACCTGATCGACGACCTCGACGAATACGTCGACTGCCTCCAGGACATTCTGGAAGGTGCAAAAGAGCAAGGCATCCCGGCCGACGCCATCGTCAAGGAAAGTGCCCCGGCGCAGTTCGAAGTGAACCTGCACCACGTCGCCGACCCGATCAAGGCGTGCGACTACGCGGTACTGCTCAAGCGTCTGATAAAGAACATCGCCTACGACCATGAAATGGACACCACCTTCATGGCCAAGCCTTACCCGGGCCAGGCAGGTAATGGTTTGCACGTGCATATTTCGATTCTGGACAAAGAAGGCAAGAACATCTTTGCCAGCGAGGATCCCGAGCAGAACGCCGCATTGCGTCACGCAATCGGCGGTGTGCTGGAGACCCTGCCCGCTCAAATGGCGTTCCTGTGCCCGAACGTCAACTCGTACCGCCGTTTCGGTGCACAGTTCTACGTGCCGAACTCGCCGTGCTGGGGCCTGGACAACCGCACCGTGGCGATTCGCGTACCGACCGGCTCGTCCGATGCCGTGCGTATCGAGCATCGTGTAGCCGGCGCCGACGCCAACCCGTACCTGCTGATGGCTTCGGTACTGGCGGGCGTGCACCACGGCCTGACCAACAAGATCGAGCCGGGCGCGCCTGTCGAAGGCAACAGCTACGAGCAGAACGAGCAAAGCCTGCCGAACAACTTGCGCGATGCCCTGCGTGAGCTGGACGACAGCGAGGTGATGGCCAAGTACATCGATCCGAAATACATCGATATCTTCGTCGCCTGTAAAGAGAGCGAGCTGGAGGAGTTCGAACACTCCATCTCCGACCTCGAGTACAACTGGTACCTGCATACCGTTTAAGCGGATTGCAGCTTCAGAAAAAACGCCGTTGGCTGATTCAGCCCATGGCGTTTTTTTATGGCCTCTGTGGCGAGGGGATTTATCCCCGATCAGCTGCACAGCAGCCGTAAACCCTGAGAACCAGTTATTCCTGATACACCAAGCTGAATGGCTTTGGGGCCGCTTCGCAGCCCATCGGGGATAAATCCCCTCGCCACAGGTCGGCAGACAACACCGAACCCGCCTCGTACAATGCCCGCTGCCCCGCAGGAGACTTCCATGACGCGACCCGCCCCCCTTCGCAAACCCCGCGCCCGCAGTCAGGCACGGATCGATTCGATACTCGACGCCGCGCGTATTTTGCTGGCAACCGAGGGCGTGGCCAGTCTGTCGATCTACAGCGTGGCCGAGCGCGCACAGATTCCGCCCTCCTCGGTTTATCACTTCTTCGCCAGCGTCCCGGCGCTGCTCGAAGCACTGACGGCGGATGTGCACGCGGCATTCCGCGCCTGCCTGCAAGCGCCGATCGATCATGAGGCCCTGCGCGACTGGCGCGACCTGTCACGACTGGTTGAACAGCGGATGTTGGAGATCTACGACGAAGACGCTGCCGCCCGGCAGTTGATCCTCGCCCAGCACGGGCTCACTGAAGTCACCCAGGCTGACCGTCAGCACGACATCGAGTTGGGCGACCTGATGCACAAGCTGTTCGACCATCACTTCGAACTGCCGAGGCTGCCGAATGATGTCGATGTGTTTGCTCTCGCCATGGAGCTGGGCGACCGCGTCTATGCGCGCTCGGTGCAGCAGCACGGGCAGATCACGCCGCGCATGGCTGAAGAAGGGATGCGGGTGTTTGATGCTTATATCGGGCTGTATCTGCCGACGTATCTGCCCAAAAGATCTCTGTAGGTTACTGAGGCAATCGTTCCCACGCGGAGCGTGGGAACGATCAGGGCTCATACCCTCCGGGGTTGTTTTTATCCACAGCCTTACAACTTGGCGATGGAAACCTCAGTGGATTTCACAAAGGCAATCACTTCGCTGCCGACCACCAGTTCCAGCTCCTTGACCGAGCGAGTGGTGATCACCGAAGTGACGATGCCGGAAGCGGTCTGCACGTCGATTTCCGACAGCACGTCACCGAGAACGATTTCCTTGATCGAGCCTTTGAACTGGTTGCGGACGTTGATGGCTTTGATAGTCATGGCAATGATTCCTGTCGTTTGCTTGAGTTATTGAGCCCAACGCAGTTGCGTAGGCAGTGGTGAAACAGGTTCCGGCGCCGGCGGTTCGCCGGGCAGGGAGAGAACGCGGTTGAGCACTTCGGTTTCCAGCGCGGCCAACCGGTGCGAACCTCGCACCCTCGGCCGCGGCAGTTCCACAGGCAGATCGAGACCGACTTCGCCGTCCTCGATCAGAATCACGCGGTCGGCAATCGCCACCGCTTCGCTGACATCGTGGGTCACCAGCAACACGGTGAAACCATGCTGCTGCCAGAGGCGTTCGATCAGTTGCTGCATCTCGATCCGGGTCAGCGCATCCAGCGCGCCGAGCGGTTCGTCGAGCAACAGCAGACGCGGTTGATGGATCAGCGCTCGCGCCAGAGCGACACGTTGTTTCTGGCCACCGGACAAGGCTGCCGGCCATTCGTTGGCGCGATCCGCCAGCCCCACTGCTTCCAGCGCGTCCAGTGCTTGCGGGCGCCAGTTGCCCCTGAGGCCGAGACCAACGTTGTCGATGATCTTTTTCCACGGCAGCAGCCGTGCTTCCTGGAACATCAGGCGGGTGTCTTCCCGCGCATCGCTGAGCGGCGCCGAACCTGCGAGCAAGTCGCCACCAGTCGGCTGATCAAGCCCGGCGAGCAGGCGCAGCAAGGTACTTTTGCCGCAACCACTGCGCCCGACCACAGCGACGAACTGCCCCGCCGGAATGTGCAGATCGATGTCACGCAAAACCTGGCGCGTACCGAAGGTCTTTTGCAGATTGCGCACCGCCAGCGGAATCCCGCGCAGCAGGCGCGGAGGTTGTTGAGCGGTCATGCCGCACCTCCCTTGGCAACCTGATAGGCCGGATGCCAACGCAGCCACACACGCTCGAGTCCTCGTGCTGCGAGGTCGGCGAGTTTGCCGAGCACCGCGTAAAGCAGGATCGCCAGCACCACCACGTCGGTCTGCAAGAACTCCCGGGCGTTCATCGCCAGATAGCCGATGCCGGAGCTGGCCGAGATGGTTTCAGCGACGATCAGCGTCAGCCACATGAAGCCCAACGCGAAGCGCACGCCGACCAGAATCGAAGGCAGCGCGCCCGGCAGAATCACCTGCCAGAACAGGCTGAAACCGGAGAGGCCATAACTGCGCGCCATCTCCACCAGCGCCGGGTCAACGTTGCGGATGCCGTGATAGGTGTTGAGGTAGATCGGGAACAACGTGCCCAACGCCACCAGAAAAATCTTCGCCGACTCGTCGATGCCGAACCACAGGATTACCAGCGGAATCAGCGCCAGATGCGGCACATTGCGGATCATCTGCACCGAGCTGTCGAGCAAGCGTTCGCCCCACTTCGATAGGCCGGTGATAAAACCCAGTGCCAGACCGATGCCGCCACCAATGACAAAACCCAGTGCTGCGCGCCAGCCGCTGATTGCCAGGTGCGTCCAGATCTCGCCGCTGCGCACCAGACTGACGCCAGCCTCGATCACCGCCACCGGTGCCGGCAGGATCCGTGTCGACAACCATCCCGCCGACACCGACAACTGCCACACCGCCAGCAGCAACACCGGCAACGCCCACGGCGCGAGGCTGTGGATAATTTTCTTCATGGCGCGCCTCAGCTCTGCGACGCGGCTTTGGGAAGAATGTCGTTGGCGACCATCTCGCCGAACGGACTGACGTAACCGGTGCTTTTCGGCAGTTCCGGGCGCTCAATGTCGAGGTGTGGGAACAACAGTTCGGCGACGCGATACGACTCTTCGAGGTGTGGATAACCGGAGAAGATGAAGGTGTCGATGCCCAGATCGGCGTATTCCTTCACGCGAGCGGCCACAGTCGGGCCATCGCCGACCAGCGCCGTACCGGCACCGCCGCGCACCAGACCGACACCGGCCCACAGGTTCGGGCTGACTTCCAGGTTGTCGCGACTGCCGCCATGCAAGGCCGCCATGCGTTGCTGGCCGACCGAATCGAAACGCGCCAGCGAGGCTTGAGCACGAGCGATGGTTTCGTCGTCCAGGTGCGAGATCAGCCGATCCGCCGCTTGCCACGCCTCGGCATTGGTTTCGCGGACGATCACATGCAGTCGGATGCCGAAGCGCACGGTGCGGCCGAGCTTGGCGGCTTTGGCGCGCACCTGCTCGATCTTCTCGGCCACTGCGGCTGGCGGTTCGCCCCAGGTCAGAACCATTTCAACTTGCTCGGCAGCCAAGTCCTGCGCCGCCTCCGACGAACCGCCGAAGTACAGCGGCGGACGCGGTTGCTGGATCGGCGGATAGAGCAATTTGGCGCCTTTCACGCTGATGTGCTGACCGTCGTAATCCACGGTTTCGCCTTCCAGCACACGACGCCAGATGCGGGTGAATTCCACCGAGGCCTGATAGCGTTCTTCGTGGCTGAGGAATAAACCATCACCGGCCAGTTCTTCCGGATCGCCACCGGTCACCAGATTGAACAACGCACGACCACCGGACAGGCGATCCAGGGTTGCAGCCTGACGCGCCGCGACTGTCGGGGAAATGATCCCGGGGCGCAGCGCGACAAGGAATTTCAAACGCTGGGTCACCGGGATCAGCGACGCGGCCACCAGCCACGAGTCTTCGCAGGAGCGGCCAGTGGGAATCAGCACACCGCCAAAGCCCAGACGATCCGCCGCTTGCGCGACCTGTTGCAGATAGCCATGGTCGACGGCGCGCGCACCTTCGGCGGTGCCAAGGTAATGGCCGTCGCCGTGGGTAGGCAGGAACCAAAAGATATTGAGGCTCATGGAGTGGTCTCCTTGGGGATTCGAATTACGGGGCTTGGGTGACTGAGCTTTGGGCCACAGCGGCCGGTGGTGTCCAGATCACATCCTTGATGCTCAACGGCTTGGGAATCAGCTTGAGCTGGAAGAAGGTGTCAGCGATTTTCTGTTGCGCGGCGACCACTTCCGGGGTCAGGAACAGCGCGCCGTAGCCTTGGCGTTTCACCGAGGTCAGGGTGATATCCGCCGGCAGACCGAGCAGAGGCGCAACCTGCTGGGTCACGTCTTCAGGATTGGCTTTGGACCACTCGCCAACGGCGCGCACTTCTTCAACGAGGGCTTTGATCACCTCGGGATTTTTCTGCGCGTAAGGTTTGGTCGCCAGATAGAACTGGTGGTTGTCGACGATGCCTTTGCCGTCACGCAGGGTGTGCGCTTGCAGCTGTTTCTCGGCGGCCGCCTGGTACGGATCCCAGATGACCCAGGCGTCGACGCTGCCCCGTTCGAACGCGGCGCGGGCATCGGCCGGCGGCAGGAATACGGTTTGAATGTCGGTGTATTTGAGGCCGGCGTCTTCCAGCGCACGCACCAGCAGGTAGTGGACGTTGGAGCCTTTGTTCAGCACGACTTTCTTGCCCTTCAGATCCGCGACGGATTTGATCGGCGAGTCTTTCGGCACAAGGATCGCTTCGCTGTTCGGCGCTGGCGGCTCGTAGGCGACGTAGAGCAAATCGGCGCCGGCAGCCTGGGCGAATACGGGTGGGGTTTCGCCCGTCACGCCGAAGTCGATCGAGCCGACGTTCAGGCCTTCGAGCAGTTGTGGGCCACCGGGAAATTCAGTCCATTGCACGTCCACGCCTTGGGCGGCCAGACGTTTTTCCAACGTCCCTTTGGCCTTGAGCAGCACCAGCGTGCCGTACTTTTGATAACCGATCCGCAAAGTCTCGGCTTGAGCTTGAGCTTGAGTGATGGCGCCGAAAGACACAGCCGCAGCAAACAGAGCGACCAGACCACGACGCAAAAATACAGTGCGCATAGCGCTCTCCTTTTTTGCTGTTGGGTTTTGGCTGCACCTGCTGGGCCGTTGGCGGCTGAGTAAGGTGAGTACTTCAAATTCCGGTGTAACTGAAAAGCAGGCTCAAATGCTCCAGAGAGCACTCAACAAACGTTCGTTCAACAGTCCCGGCTCCAGCGGTTTAGGCCGGCGGGCCATGGCGCTGACAAACTGCTCCAGCGCTTCATGCAGACGCTGCTCCAGCGCCGGTGCCAGTTGTGCCGCGGCACTGCCTTCGCCATACGCGATCTGGCTGTCCTCGGCAAAAATCCCTTGCAGCATTTCCTGGGCTTTCAGTGCCGACAGCACAGGCTTGAGGGCGTAATCGACCACCAGCATGTGGGCGATGCTGCCACCGGTGGCCATCGGCAAAACAATCTTGTGGCTCAAGGCACGCTCGGGCAGCAGGTCCAGCAGAGTCTTCAGGGCGCCGGAGAACGAAGCCTTGTAAACCGGCGTGGCGATCAGCAGGCCATCGGCGCTTTCAATCTGAGCGAGCAGGTCGAGCACCTTGGGGCTGTCGAAACGGGCGTGGAGCAAATCCTCGGCAGGGAAGTCCCGCACCTGATAACTCACCACTTCCACCCCTTGCTCCTGCAACCAGCGTTGCGAGCGCTCCAGCAACACCCCGGATCGGGAGCGTTGGCTAGGACTGCCACCGAGTGAGACAACCAGCATTCAGACGATTCCTTGAGCGTTACAGGCGATTCGCGGGTTGCGATCTCGCTTCGATGGGAGTGACCTTACCAGCTGATTTATATATCCATAAATCATATTTATTCATTTAGTTATGCGTTTTAGAGATATACGTTCTACCTTTTTTCGGGCGAAAAAAAGGCCGTCGAAACGGCCCGAAATCCCCTGCTTTGTGGCTACACGCTGATCGGATCACCTCAAAAGGTTATTTGTTCGGCTGCGGCGTCAGGCGCAGATATGGCTTCACCGCGCGATACCCCTTTGGAAAGCGTTTCTTGATCTCTTCCTCATCCTTGAGCGACGGCACGATCACCACCTCCTCACCGTCCTGCCAGTTGGCCGGCGTGGCCACTTTGTAGTTGTCGGTGAGTTGCAGCGAATCGATCACCCGCAGGATCTCGTGGAAGTTGCGCCCGGTGCTCGCCGGGTAGGTGATGGTCAGGCGAATCTTCTTGTTGGGATCGATCACGAACAGCGAACGCACGGTGAGGGTGTCGTTGGCATTCGGGTGGATCAGGTCGTAAAGATCGGAAACCTTGCGATCGGCATCGGCCAGGATCGGGAAGTTGACGATCGTGTTCTGGGTTTCATTGATGTCTTCGATCCACTTGTGGTGCGAGTCCACCGGGTCGACCGACAGCGCGATGGCTTTGACGCCGCGCTTGCTGAACTCATCCTTGAGCTTGGCGGTAAAACCCAGCTCGGTGGTGCACACCGGGGTGAAGTCCGCCGGGTGGGAGAACAGCACGCCCCAGCTATCGCCCAGCCATTCGTGGAAACGAATCTTGCCGGCGCTGGAGTCTTGTTCGAAATCGGGGGCGATGTCGCCGAGTCTGAGGCTCATGGTGCTGCTCCTGATGAGTTGTTGGAGACCTCAACTGTAGCTTGGCTTTTGATCTTCTGAAAAAGAATAAATAAATAGATATCTAGATCTTAAAAGAATATTAAAGATCTGTTCACTGGACGCCCGGCCGCATCCCGACGAACATCGGTCGCAAGGTTCGAGAAGGCCTTGAGTTGCTGTAAAGAGGGAAATTCGGGGAGGGCTTACGGGGGTGGGCCTGACTCGAAAACGCAAAAGCCCCGTCCGGCGCGATGCCGGACGGGGCTTTTTTACATCAGCGGTTCGAAGCGCGCTATTACATCAGCGGGATCGAGTAGCTGACGATCAGGCGGTTTTCGTCCTGCGAACGGGTGTTCGGCAGGTCGGTGCGCCATACAGCGTTTTTCCACATCAGGCCGACGTTTTTGAACGGGCCTTCCGGCACTACGTAGCCGATGGTGAAGTCGCGTTCCCACTCGGAACGGTTCGAAGCATTCTCGCGACCGTTGGTGCCAACGGTATCGATCGAATCACCTTTGAGGTAAACCACACCAGCGGTCAGACCAGGTACGCCGACTTTAGCGAAGTCATACGAGTAGCGAGCCTGCCAGGTTTTCTCGCCGGCACGACCGAACTTCTGGATCTGCATGTCGGTGATGGTGTAGTTCGACGAACCGTCGCCCTGGTTCAGCCAAGGGAAGTCGCTGCTGCCGTTGGAAACCTGGTAGCCGCCGCCGAAGGTGTGACCGGCAACGGTGTACAGGAACAGGCCGCTATACAGGTTGTTGTCGACTTCACCACGACCGTTACGGAAGCCAGTGTAGTTACCCGAACTGTAGTAGGCCGAGTCAGTGCCGTTCTTGCCGTCATCGGAACTGTTGAAGTAACGGAAGTCCGACTTCAGCACGCCCGGGCCGATTGCCCAGTTGTGTACCAGACCCAGGAAGTGCTGCTTGTAGAAATCTTCCAGGTTGCCGTAGTAGTACTGGGCAGTCAGGTCTTTGGTGATTTTGTAGTCACCGCCACCGTAGATGAACTTGTTGCTGTCACGGAAAGCTGTGCCGCGGCTGTTTGCACCGCCGATGGACAGGTTTTCGTTGTTGCTGGAGTTACGACCTTTTACGGCTTCGATCTGACCACCGACCAGCGTCAAGTCTTTGATCTCGCCGGAAGTGATCTGGCCACCCTGCCAGGTTTGTGGCAGCAGACGACCGTCGTTGGTCACAATCACTGGCAGTTTTGGCTGCAGGGTGCCCAACTTCAGTTCGGTCTGGGAAACCTTGGCTTTGGCAGTCAGGCCCAGGCTGGAGAAGTTGTCCACCGCTTTGCCATTGGACTCGCTAGGGAACACAGTGCCGCCGTAAGCGGTACCACTGTTGCCGTTAGTGCCGCCGCCCGAATCCAGACGCACGCCCAGCAGGCCGATGGCGTCGATACCGAAGCCTACGGTGCCTTGGGTGTAACCGGAGGTGAAACGCAGATCGAAGCCTTGGCCCCATTCTTCGTTCTTGTTGGCGCCAGCGCCATCACGGTTATCAGTGTTGATGTAGAAGTTACGCAGCCCCAAAGTTGCCTTGCTGTCTTCGATGAAACCGGCGGCGCCTGCCTGCTGCGCCATAACCCCTACGGCCACAGCCAGGGCCAAGGTGGACTTGTTCATGTAAAGCTCCTCTCGTTTCTAATTCTTGTGTTCCTGGCCCGGGATCTGATGCCCTGGGTCCTAAGATGCGCGATTAGCGCCAGACCGTGACTGACAAGTCAATCGTAACCTTGTGTGTCTACGACCAAGGTCTAATCGCAGTGATTTGGTCCGTGCAGGGTAAAGACTTCCTGATAAACCCAAAAAGAATTTATTCATTCTTTTTCATATCATTTCGGAATATGGCCAGTAAGTGGCCATCAATGCCGGGATACAGCGTATCGGCGACTAAGCTCATTCCTAAATGGTATTTGTTAGCCTTTTTTTAGATCGATTAGCTTTGGCGCAACCCAAAAACGTCAAACCCTATCGAAAAGGCGACGCCATGATGGCCAAACGCGCACTATCTAGTCAATTTGTTACAGTTTGTGTGTCGGCACTGATTTCTTTTTCCGCTCACGCCGCCAACCTTACTGTGGGTTACCAGACCGGGATCGACCCGAGCAAAGTGCCTCAGGCCGACGGCGTCTACGAGAAAACCATTGGCGAGAAGATCGACTGGCGTCGCTTCAACAGTGGCCCGGAAGTTGTGACAGCCATTGCTTCCGGTGATGTGCAGATCGGCAACCTCGGTTCCAGCCCCCTCGCTGCAGCCGCTTCGCGCAACTTGCCGATTGTTGCCTTCATCGTGTCGGCACAGATCAACGCCGCCGAAGCCTTGGTGGTGCGCAACGGCAGCGGCATCAACAACCCGCAGGATCTGGTGGGCAAAACCATCGCCACGCCCTTCGTGTCCACCTCTCACTACAGCCTGCTCGGCGCACTCAAGCACTGGGGCCTGGACACTTCAAAAGTCAAAGTGGTGAACCTGCAACCGGCGGAAATCGCGGCGGCCTGGAAGCGCGGGGATATTGATGGCGCCTTTGTCTGGTCGCCGGCACTGGGTGAAATCCGCAAGACCGGCAAGACCCTGACCGATGCCGCACAGGTCGGCCAGTGGGGTGCTCCAACCTTCGAAGTCTGGGTCGCGCGAAAGGACTTCGCCGAGAAGCATCCTGAGGTCGTGGCCAAATTTGCCAAGGTCACACTGGACTCGTTCGCTGACTATGCGGCGCATAAAGACAGCTGGACGGCTGACTCCGAGCCTGTGCAAAAAATCGCCAAACTGACCGGTGCCAACGCGGTTGATGTTCCTGAGTTACTGGCCGGTTCTGCATTTCCTGATGCCAAGGCACAGAAAACTACTGCGCTGCTGGACGGCGGCACGGCGAAGGCGATCGGGGAGACGGCGAAGTTTCTGAAGGAACAGGGCAAGGTTGAGACGGTGCTGACGGATTACTCGCCTTATGTCAGCGCGAAGTTCGTAGCTGAATAAAAAACCTGTAGGAGCTGCCGAAGGCTGCGATCTTTTAATCTTGTCTTTTTATAAACAAGGTCAAAAGATCGCAGCCTCGTTTCACTCGACAGCGCCTACAGAGCTCCTGATCAGGATCAAAGGGTTTTTTCGAAGATCTTCGAATTACGCTGATAGTTGTACAGCGACGCCCGCGCCGCAGGCAGACGTTCAACGCTGCTCGGTTCGAACCCGCGCTCACGGAACCAGTGCGCGGTGCGGGTGGTGAGGACGAACAGCGTCTTCAAACCCTGCGCACGGGCACGCGTCTCGATGCGTTCCAGCAGTTCATCACCACGACCGCCATGACGGTACTCCGGGTTCACCGCCAGACAGGCCAGCTCACCGGCATCCGAATCGGCAATCTGATAGAGCGCCGCACAGGCGATGATCATGCCTTCACGCTCGACCACGCTGAACTGCTCGATCTCGCGCTCCAGCACTTCGCGCGAACGACGCACCAGAATCCCCTGCTCTTCCAGCGGACTGATCAGGTCGAGCAAGCCACCGACGTCTTCAATCGCCGCCTCACGCACCAGTTCGAATTGCTCCTGGGCCACCAGCGTACCGCCACCATCACGGGTGAACAGTTCGGTCAGCAGCGCGCCGTCCTCGGCATAGCTGACGATGTGGCTGCGCGCCACGCCGCCACGACAAGCTTCGGCGGCGGCATCCAGCAGTTCCGCCTGATAGTTGCTGCTGCCCAGACGCTGCAAATGCGCCGGCACTTGCTGTGGGCGCAGTTCGCGCACCAGCCTGCCGTTCTCGTCGATCAAGCCGAGGTCAGCGCCGAACAGCAGCAGCTTGTCGGCACCCAGATCGATGGCGGCGCGGGTGGCGACGTCTTCGCAGGCGAGGTTGAAAATCTCACCGGTCGGCGAGTAGCCCAGTGGCGACAGCAGCACGATGGAGCGCTCGTCGAGCAGACGATTGATGCCCTTGCGATCGACCCGACGCACTTCGCCGGTGTGGTGATAGTCGACGCCTTCAAGTACGCCGATCGGGCGCGCGGTGACGAGGTTGCCGCTGGCCACGCGCAGGCGCGAGCCCTGCATTGGCGATGAGGCCATGTCCATCGACAGCCGTGCTTCGATGGCGATGCGCAACTGGCCAACCGCGTCGATCACACACTCAAGGGTCGCGGCATCGGTGATGCGCATGCCGTGGTGGTAATGCGGGGTCAGGCCACGCGCGGCGAGGCGGGTTTCGATCTGTGGGCGCGATCCGTGGACCAGCACCAGACGCACGCCGAGACTGTGCAGCAGCACGATGTCGTGAACGATGTTACCGAAGTTCGGATGCTCCACCCCATCGCCGGGCAGCATGACGACAAAGGTGCAGTCGCGATGGGCATTAATATAAGGAGACGCGTGACGAAGCCAATTGACGTATTCGGGCATGAACCTGGGCCTGTAATAAAGAGCAGCCGGGAAAAAGGGCGAAACGGAAAACGCACAGCGGGCTGATGGTTATCGTCGGAACAGGCTTGGCGACACGCGCGCTCTCCTCATGAATACGGGTTGGGTAACCGCTAATTTAACGGCTTGCCCCTGTAGGAGCTGCCGAAGGCTGCGATCTTTTGATCTTCAAAACAAAACCAAAAGATCGCAGCCTTCGGCAGCTCCTACAAGGAATGCGTTCAATTCTTCAGGCAGTAATGTTCAATCAGCTGTCGCAATAGATGCACGGTAGGCTGTAAACGTGACATTTCAAGGTACTCGCCGGGCTGATGCGCACAGGCGATGTCGCCGGGGCCGAGCACGATGGTTTCGCAGCCAAGGCGCTGAAGATAAGGCGCTTCGGTGCCGAACGCTACCGCTTCAGCCTTGTGGCCTGTGAGTTTTTCCGCTATCCGCACCAGTTCAACGTCTTCAGCCTGCTCGAACGGCGGCACTTCGGGGAACAGTGGCTTGTAATCGATCTTCACCTGATGCCGCTCGGCAACCGGTTTGAGCTTACGCAGAATCTCGGCACGCAGGACTTTCGGGTCCATGCCCGGCAGCGGTCGCAAGTCAAACTCCAGCGAACACTGGCCGCAGATGCGGTTGGGGTTATCGCCGCCATGGATGCAGCCGAAGTTCATCGTCGGTTGCGGCACGCTGAATTGCGGATTGTTGAATTCGCGCTGCCACAGCAGGCGCAGACCACGCAGTTCACCGATGGCATCGTGCATGGCTTCGAGGGCGCTATGGCCCAGGCGCGGATCCGACGAGTGGCCGCTCTGCCCGAGAATGTCGATGCGCTCCATCATGATGCCTTTGTGCATGCGGATCGGTTTGAGCCCGGTCGGCTCGCCGATCACTGCAGCACGGCCTAGCGGACGTCCGGCCTCGGCCAGCGCACGGGCGCCGGACATCGAGCTTTCTTCATCGCAGGTCGCGAGGATCAGCAGCGGTTGCTTGAACGGCTGATCGAGCAGCGGTTGCACGGCCTCGATGATCAGGGCGAAGAAGCCCTTCATGTCGCAACTGCCCAAGCCAACCCAACGGCCATCGACTTCGGTGAGTTTCAACGGATCGGTCTGCCACAGCGCGTCGTCGTACGGCACCGTGTCGCTGTGCCCGGCCAGCACCAGCCCACCGGGGCCGCTGCCGAAACTGGCGAGCAGGTTGAATTTTCCGGGGCTGACCTGCTGGATATCGCAACTGAAGCCCAGATCACCCAACCATCCGGCGAGCAAATCGATCACGGGCCGGTTGGACTGATCCAGGCTCGGTTGCGTGCAGCTGACCGACGGCGCAGCAATCAGCGCGGCGAACTGGTCTTTCATGGACGGCAAAGGCATCGCTGACTCCAACTCCCGAATTGAGGTCCATCATAGAACCATCCGGCGCCAGGAATAAACCGCCGCAGGGCGTAGGACGAATCAGTCCTGTACACTGCACGGCCTTGGCAGCCACACATTCCCCCGGCTGCGCTCCCGATCCTGGATTTTCCGGCCATGCAGAAAGAAACCGAAATCAAACTCCGCGTCAGCCGCGAAACCCTCGCTGCCCTGCGCGAGCACCCGTTACTGAAAAAACGCAACAAAAATGGCTGGGAACGCCGTGAGTTGATGAACCAGTACTTCGACACTCCAGAGCGTGACCTGGCCCAGGCCAAAGTCGCCCTGCGCCTGCGCAAGGATGGCGATGAGGTGATTCAGACCCTCAAAACTCGCGGCCAAAGCGTCGCCGGTCTGTCCGAGCGTAACGAGTACGACTGGAAATTGCCCAAAGCCAAACTCGACGTGAAGAAACTCGACGGCGAATGCTGGCCCGAGTCGCTGGCCGAGCTGGACAAGAAAACCCTGAAGCCGATCTTCACCACCGATTTCGTCCGCGAGCGCGCCGAAATCGCCTGGGGCCGCGGCAAGGCCAAAGTGGTCATCGAAGCCGCTCTGGATCTGGGCCACGTCGTGGTCGGCAAACAGAAAGAAGAAATCTGCGAGCTGGAACTGGAATTGCGCGAAGGCGAGCCTGCCGCGCTGCTGGAGCTGGCCGCCGAACTGGCTGAAACCCTGGCCCTGATGCCGTGCGACATCAGCAAGGCCGAGCGCGGCTATCGTCTTTACGACGCCAACAGCTACTCGCTGAGCCTGCCGGCGCCACAACTGACGACCGAAACCCAGCTGGACGATGCATTCGCCGCGCTGTGCTGGCATTTGCTCGGTAGCAGCCAGCGTCTGGCTGAGCAATACCGTTTCAACGGTCACTGGCGTCTGCTGCTGGACTGGGTCGAGAACCTCGCCGAAATGCGCGCCCTGCTCAGCAGCCTCGGCCAGGCCGCACCGCGTCCGTCGACCCACGACCTGCGTGTGGCCCTCGATGCACTGCTGGAAGACTGGCGCCCGCTGGTTCAGGCCGGTATCGAAGATGAAGACGTGCGCAAAGCCGCGCCGGAGCAATTCCTCGAAGAACTGGAAGATCCGCGCTGGGGCCTGTTCTCGCTGAACGCGTCCCGCTGGTTACTGGCTCGCACCTGGACTGCCGAGCGCAACACTCGTGGCAACCGTCAGGGCGCCGCGCAACTGCACAGTTGGTTGCCGCGCATGCTGGGCGAAGAAGCCACCTCCCTGCAATTGCAGCGCTATCAGCAGCAGCCGGAAGATCTGGCTGAGCAACTGCCGCGTATCGAGCGCATTCAGGTCTGGCTGCACCACGCGCGTAACGTGCTGGAGATCCCGGAAATGGATCGCCTGTACGGCGAGCTGAACAAACTGGCACAACTGGCCAACGAGCCGACGATCACTGACGAACTGCTCGATGCGCGCAAGCAGCAGGCGATTGCCGTTTATCAGAATCGTGCGTGGAAAATGCTGCTGCGTATGTGATTACTTTGTGGTGAGGGGATTTATCGAAACGTCGCACCGCCCCGATGGGTCGTGAAGCGGCCCGCTTTTATTAGAAAGCTGGGACTGCTCCGCAGTCCATCGGGGATAAATCCCCTCACCACAGTAAATCTCCTCACCACAAAGGCTTTCAGCGCAGTACCGGCAAACTGGTGGTGGACTTGATCTCCGACAACGCCACAATCGAATTCACTTCCTGTATCCCCGGCACCAGCGACAGCTTCTCGAAGAAGAACCGCTCATACGCCTCGATGTCCGCCGCGACGATGCGCAACAGAAAATCCACCGCGCCCATCAGCACATAACACTCCAGCACTTCCGGAAACCCACGAATCGCCTCGGTGAATTCGGTGAAGTTCGAACGCCCGTGCGCATTGAGTTTGATCTCGGCAAAAATCTGCGTGTTCAGGCCGATTTTCTTGCGATCCAGCAACGTCACCTGCCCGCGAATGATCCCCTCTTCTTTCATCCTCTGAATCCGCCGCCAGCACGGCGATTGCGACAGTCCCACCTGCTCGGCGATCTGCGCACTCGAAAGAGAAGCGTCCTCTTGCAGCAGGGCGAGAATCTTGCGGTCGTAGCTGTCCAGCTCGCTATGCATAGGAAAACCTCTAATTAACCATCTTACGAATTGATCAATTCGATCATTCGCCAATAACGCCCATCATAGATAAGAAATACCCGGCACCGAATGTAAAAATTCCTCCTGTGATTTTGGAGACCTGCCATGCCCCACCTCGAAGCCGTCAACACCAGTCCGACCCGCGCCGACGTCTGGAACGTCAGCAACGCCCACTGCCTGGCGCAGTATCAGATCCTCGCCGAGGCCGAGCCGGATGTGCTGGTGCGGGTGCTGAATTTATTCGCGCTGCAATTCCTCACGCCCGAGCAGGTCAACGTGCAGCGGCTGGATGACATGCTGTCGATCGACCTGGTGATGAGCGGTTTGAGCTGGCACCGCGCCCAAGTGATTGCGGAAAAACTTCGTAACCTGATCAGCGTCTGCTCGGTGAATCTGCAAAACGCCGACACGGTGTGGGATGCGCCGGCGCAAGCGGCCGGCTGAAAAATCCGGCAACGGCTTCGTCGGGTAGTGGCCCAACGGTCTGCGGGGCCACGACTATCCTTTGCGCAATGTCGCTCAAAAGGAAGCCCGCATGTCCGTTCAACTCGCCACTCAGGACCGCTGGCTGGAACTCAACGATGTATTGCGTGAACTGGTCGCCCAAGGCTTCATCAGCCAGGACTCGGCGGAACAGGCGCTGAATGCCCGTCGTCGCCACGCCGCACATGGCCAGAAGCATCCGCTGGAGTTCATCGCCGGCCAACAACTGGACGACCTCAGCCGACCGGGCAAACACCTCGATCTGGAAAGCCTGACCCTGTGGCTGGCGCAACAGGCCGGGCAGCCGTATTTGCGCATCGACCCGCTGAAGATCAACGTCGCCGCCATCACGCCGCTGATGTCCTATGCCTTTGCCCAACGCCACAAGATTCTCGCCGTCGCCGTCGACCGCGACTCGGTGACCGTGGCCAGCGCCCAGCCCTACGTGAATGGCTGGGAAGCCGACCTGACTCACGTCCTGAAGCTGCCGGTCAAGCGGGTGGTGGCCAACCCGGCGGACATACAGCGTTTCAGTGTCGAGTTTTTCCGCTTGGCCAAATCGGTCAGCGGCGCCAGCAACGCCGATCAGCAGAGCGGCAATCTGGGCAACTTCGAACAACTGCTCAATCTCGGCGCCAGTGATCAGGAGCCGGATGCCAACGACGCGCACATCGTCAACATCGTCGATTGGCTGTTCCAGTACGCCTTTCAGCAGCGCGCCAGCGATATCCATATCGAGCCGCGCCGCGAGCAAGGCACCGTGCGTTTTCGCATCGACGGCGTATTGCACAACGTCTACCAATTCCCGCCGCAGGTGACCATGGCGATTGTCAGCCGCCTGAAAAGCCTCGGCCGGATGAACGTCGCCGAGAAGCGCAAACCTCAGGACGGCCGGGTCAAGACCAAGACCCCGGACGGTGGCGAAGTCGAATTGCGCCTGTCGACCCTGCCCACCGCGTTCGGCGAAAAAATGGTCATGCGGATCTTCGACCCCGAAGTGCTGCTCAAGGATTTCGATCAGCTCGGGTTTTCAACTGACGACCTGCGCCGCTGGCAGGACATGACCCGCCAGCCCAACGGCATCATTCTGGTTACCGGCCCCACCGGTTCGGGCAAGACCACCACGCTCTACACCACGCTGAAAAAACTGGCGACGCCGGAGGTCAACCTCTGCACCATCGAAGATCCGATCGAGATGGTCGAACCAGCCTTCAACCAGATGCAGGTTCAACACAACATCGACCTGAGCTTCGCCGCCGGGGTGCGCGCACTGATGCGGCAGGACCCGGACATCATCATGATCGGCGAGATTCGCGACCTCGAAACCGCCGAAATGGCGATTCAGGCGGCGCTGACCGGTCACCTAGTGCTATCGACCTTGCACACCAACGACGCCCCCTCCGCGATCAGCCGCTTGCTGGAACTCGGCGTGCCGCACTATCTGATCAAAGCCACCGTTCTCGGGGTGATGGCGCAACGACTGGTGCGCACCTTGTGCCCGCACTGCAAGGCACCGCTGACCCTGGACGAAGAAGACTGGCAAACCCTGACCCGTCCTTGGCAGGCGCCGTTGCCGAACAATGCACAACGCGCGATCGGCTGCGTGGAGTGCCGCGACACCGGTTATCGCGGCCGCGCCGGGGTCTACGAAATCATGCAACTGAGTGATAGCCTCAAGGCCTTCATCACCCCCGACACCGACCTCACGGCGATCCGTCGCCAGGCGTTCAAGGAGGGTATGCGCAGCTTGCGTCTTTCGGGTGCACAGAAAGTTGCGGCCGGGCTGACGACGATTGAGGAGGTGTTGCGGGTGACGCCGCAAAGCGAGCAGAAATAGCCAAATTGCCATCAAGCGGTTCTTAACCCCGGGCCACGCCGTTACACTTGCGCCATTGCAACTCTATTGATCCATCCAACAAGGAATCGTTATGCAAACCGGAAGTGTGCTTTTACTGTTTGTGGCCCTGGCAATCGCCATCCTGTTCATGGGTTTCAAAGTCGTGCCACAGGGTTTCGAGTGGACGGTCGAGCGCTTCGGTCGCTACACCAACACCCTTAAACCGGGCCTTAACATCATCATTCCAGTGATGGATCGCATCGGTCGCAAGATCAACGTGATGGAAAGCGTGCTGGATATCCCACCGCAGGAAGTCATCACTGCCGACAACGCCACGGTACAGATCGATGCCGTGTGCTTCTTCCAGGTTGTGAACACGGCCCAGGCCGCTTACGAGGTAAACAACCTCGAACACGCCATTCGCAACTTGCTGCAAACCAACATCCGCACCGTGCTCGGTTCCATGGAACTCGACGCCATGCTCAGCCAGCGTGACAACATCAACGAAAGACTGCTGCGCACCGTGGACGAAGCCACCGCACCGTGGGGCATCAAGATCACCCGGATCGAAATCAAGGACATCAGCCCGCCTGCCGACCTGATGGCTGCAATGTCCGGCCAGATGAAGGCCGAACGAATCAAACGCGCGCAAATCCTCGAAGCCGAAGGCCTGCGAGCCTCGGCGATTCTCACCGCAGAGGGCAAAAAGCAGGCACAGATTCTGGAAGCCGAAGGTAGCCGTCAGGCGGCGTTTCTTGAATCCGAAGCCCGGGAGCGTCAGGCCGAAGCCGAAGCCCAGGCGACCAAAGTGGTGTCCGAAGCCATCGCTGGCGGCAACGTGCAGGCGGTCAACTATTTCGTCGCGCAGAAATACATCGACGCGCTGGGCAAGCTGGCTTCGGCCAACAACAGCAAAGTCATTCTGATGCCACTGGAAGCCAGCTCGATGATCGGTGCAGTGGGTGGCATCGGCGAGATCGTCAAAGCGACCTTCGACGGCAAGAAGGCCTGAGCCATGCCAGCTGAACTGTTCACTTTCTGGAGCTGGCTGGGGCTGGGCACTGTGTTGCTCATTCTTGAAGTGTTCGGGGCTGGCGGTTACCTGTTGTGGATCGGCATGGCCGCCGCTGCAGTCGGCGTCACGACGTTTGTCCTGCCGACGCTGCCGTGGGAAATCCAGCTGGTGCTGTTTGCGCTGTTTTCGATCCTGACCGCGCTGTATTGGTGGCGACGCCAACGCACTGCCGTGCGCCGCAGCGATCAACCGAATCTGAATCTGCGGGGCCAGGAGCTGATCGGCAAAGTGTTTGTGGTCAGCGAGGCGATCGTCGACGGCCGCGGCAAAATCAAAGTTGCAGATGGCGTCTGGATTGCCCGTGGGCCTGACACACCGGTCGGCGAGCGCGTTCGCGTAACGGGACAACAAGGCGTGATATTCCTGGTGGAACGTGCCGATTAGTGTGCATGGAACCGGATCGGTAAATGACGATCCAACGCCGTAGTTAACCCCCAGGAGTCACCTAAATCATGCGTCTCAAACTTGCTGTCGCCACTCTGGCCTTGCTGTCCCTTCCCGTTGGTTCAGCGATGGCCGACAGCTTTTGGCGTAACGTCATTTCGTCCGGCGCCACCACTGGCTCGACTTACCTGACCTTCAAGGATCACAAGCTGATCGTCGCTGCGCAGGATGATGCCGGCAGCTTCGTTGCCAGCGATGGCGGCATTCGTGGGCCGTATCTGGAAGCAGCGATGCAGAAAGTCCGCGCCGACAACCCGGGCCTGCAAGCGACGGACATGGAACTGGCGAATGCGATTCTGGCGAAGAACGCCGTGGCTTCCGAGTAAGCCTTTCGCCCACAAAAATGCCGCTCATATGAGCGGCATTTTTTTTGGGACGAAATCAAAAAATCGCAGCCTTCGGCAGCTCCTACACCCGTCCCTGTAAGAGCTGCCGAAGGCTGCGATCTTTTGATCTTCAGCGGTAATCGTCCACGGGGACACAAGCGCAAAACAGATTGCGATCCCCGTAAACGTTATCCACCCGGTTCACCGCCGGCCAATACTTGTGGGCCTTGGTATGCGCATCCGGTGTGATGCCTTGCTCGATGCTGTAGGGCCGCTCCCAGACTCCGGTGACATCCGCCAACGTGTGCGGCGCACGTTTGAGCGGGTTGTCTTCCGCCGGCCAGTTGCCGTTCTGAACTTCGGTGATTTCTGCACGAATGCTCAACATGGCGCCGATGAACCGGTCCAGTTCAGCCTTCGATTCACTCTCGGTCGGTTCGACCATCAATGTCCCCGGCACCGGGAATGACATGGTTGGCGCATGGAAACCGTAATCCATCAAACGCTTGGCGACGTCCTCTTCGCTGATGCCGGTCTGTGCCTTCAACGGCCGCAGATCGAGGATGCATTCATGGGCCACCCGCCCGTTGCGCCCGGTGTAAAGCACCGGGAACGCTCCAGATAAATGCTGCGCCAGATAGTTCGCCGCCAGAATCGCCACTTCACTGGCGTCCGCCAGTTGCGAGCCCATCATGGCGATGTACATCCAGCTGATCGGCAGAATACTTGCGCTGCCCCACGGCGCCGCGCTGACCGCGCCGTTCTGCGCCAGCGGCCCGTCGATCGGCACCACCGGATGATTGGCGACGAACGGAGCGAGATGCGCGCCAACCCCGATCGGCCCCATCCCTGGCCCACCGCCGCCATGGGGAATGCAGAAAGTCTTGTGCAAATTCATGTGCGACACATCGGCGCCAATGTCCGCCGGCCGCGCCAGCCCGACTTGTGCGTTGAGGTTCGCGCCGTCCATGTAAACCTGACCGCCGTGCTGGTGGATAACCTCGCAGATTTCGCTGATGCCCTCCTCGTACACGCCGTGGGTCGATGGATAGGTCGCCATCAGGCACGACAACCGGGCCCCGGCTTCGGCGGCCTTCGCCTTCAAATCCTCCAGATCGACGTTCCCCGCTTCATCGCACTCGACGATTACCACACGCATCCCCGCCATCTGCGCCGAGGCCGGGTTGGTGCCGTGGGCCGAGGACGGAATCAGGCAGATGTCCCGCGTACCCTGCTGGCGGCTCTCGTGATATTTGCGGATCGCCAGCAACCCTGCGTACTCACCCTGTGCGCCGGAGTTTGGCTGCATGCAGATCGCATCGAACCCTGTGATCGCGCACAGCCAACGCTCCAGTTCTTCGATCATCAACGTGTAGCCGACTGCCTGCTCTCGCGGCGCAAACGGATGCAGATGGGCGAACTGCGGCCAGGTGATCGGGATCATCTCGCTGGTGGCATTGAGTTTCATGGTGCAGGAGCCCAGCGGGATCATCGACTGGTTGAGCGCCAGATCCTTGTTCTCCAACTGCTTGAGATAACGCAGCATCTCGGTTTCGCTGTGATGGGCATTGAACACCGGATGGCGCAGATAAGGCGTCTTGCGCTGGAGGTTTTCGGGAATGCCGCAAACCAGTGCCTCAGCGTCAAGATCGTCGACGATCAGCCCATGATCAGCGCCGAGCAACACATCAAACAGCTTCGCTACGGTGTTCTCATCGCAAGTTTCATCGAGGCTCAGGCCGACTCGACCACGGCCCAGAATTCTCAGGTTGATCTGCGCGGCTTGGGCACTTTCGATGATCGCAGTTTGCGCGCCGCCAACCTCCAGCGTCAGCGTGTCGAAAAACTGCGCGTTGACCCGTTTGATGCCGTGGCGCTCAAGACCGGCAGCCAGAATGCAGGTCAGCCGATGCACGCGCTGGGCGATGCGTTTCAAGCCTTCCGGCCCGTGATAGACCGCATAGAAACTGGCGATATTGGCCAGCAAAACCTGCGCCGTGCAGATGTTCGAATTGGCTTTTTCGCGGCGAATATGTTGCTCGCGGGTCTGCAGGGCCATGCGCAGCGCCACATTGCCCCGAGCGTCTCTCGACACACCGATGATCCGCCCGGGGATTGCCCGTTTGTATTCCTCGCGACTGGCGAAAAACGCGGCGTGCGGGCCGCCGTAGCCCATCGGCACGCCAAAGCGTTGGGATGAACCGAACACCACATCGGCGCCCAGTTCGCCTGGCGGTGTGAGCAACAGCAAACTCAGTAGATCGGTGGCAACACAGGCCAGCGCTTGCTGCGCATGCAAATGATCAATCAATGGCCGCAAATCCCGGATCTCACCATGGCTGTCAGGATATTGCAGCAGCGCACCGAACACCTGGTGCTGCCTCAAGTTATCGACAGCGTCGACGATCACTTCGAAACCGAAGCCTTCGGCGCGGGTCTGCACCACGGAAATGGTCTGGGGATGGCAGTTCTCATCGACGAAAAACAGATTGCTCTTCGACTTGGCAACGCGCTTGGCCAGCGCCATGGCTTCGGCGGCGGCGGTGGCTTCATCGAGCAGCGAGGCGTTGGCCAGTTCGAGGCCGGTGAGGTCGATGGTCAGTTGCTGGAAATTCAGCAGCGCTTCGAGCCGGCCTTGGGCGATTTCCGGTTGGTAGGGCGTGTACGCGGTGTACCAACCGGGGTTTTCCAGCACGTTGCGCAGGATGACGGTCGGCGTGAGGGTGCCGTGATAGCCCATGCCGATCAGGCTGGTCCAGACCTGATTCTGCTCGGCATACCCGCGCAGTTTCGCCAGCGCGGCTTGCTCATCCAACGCTGGCGGCAGATCCAGTGCGCGATTGAGGCGGATGCCCGGTGGCACCGTCTGTTCGATCAGCTCGGCCCGGCTGCCGAGGCCGAGGCTGTCGAGCATCGCCTGTTGCTCGGCGGCATCGGGGCCGAGATGACGGCGCAGGAAGGCTTCGGGATCACGTAACTGGCTCAGGGACGGCAACTGGGACATGACGGGCTCTCTCTTGGCTGGCGCTCGGCGTCAATGCAGCACGGTCAAACCAGCATAGCAGCCGATATCGGTGCGCACGGCTTGGCGCGAGCGGCGGTTTCGGGCCATGCTGTGGCGCGCCGGCCCCAGGCACCCAACCAGCGGACGATCAATGCACGATGAGCCAATTGCCCTTTCTGCCATTTTCCAAACCGGTCATTGATGAAGCCACGATTGCCGCCGTGGGCGAGGTGCTGCGCTCCGGCTGGATCACCAGCGGCCCCAAGGTTCAGGCCTTTGAGGCGCAGTTGTCGGAATATTTCGGCGGGCGTCCGGTTCGCACCTTCAACTCCGGCACCTGCACCATGGAAATCGCCTTGCGCATCGCCGGCATCGGCACGGGCGACGAGGTGATCACCACGCCGATTTCCTGGGTGGCCACCGCCAACGTGATTCTTGAGGTCGGAGCCACACCGGTGTTTGCCGATATCGACCCGGTGACCCGCAACATCGATCTGAACCAACTGGAAGCAGCCATCACACCGCGCACCAAAGCGATTATTCCGGTGTATCTGGCCGGTTTGCCGGTGGACATGGATCGCCTGTACGCCATCGCCCGCAAACACAATCTGCGCATTGTCGAAGACGCGGCGCAGGCCTTGGGTTCGGGCTGGAATGGCCAGCGCATCGGCGCCACTGGAGACTTCGTGTCGTTCAGCTTTCAGGCGAACAAGAACGTGACCTGCGCCGAGGGCGGTTGCTTGGTGCTGAACACGCCCGAGGAAGCAAGGCTGGCGGAGAAATACCGCTTGCAGGGCGTCACCCGCAATGGCTTCGACGGTCTGGACGTTGATGTGCTGGGTGGCAAGTTCAACATGACCGATATCGCAGCCACCATCGGCCTTGGCCAATTTGCCCATATCGATGCGTTGACCGCCCATCGGCGTGAACTGGCCCGGCACTATTTCAAATGTTTCGGCGAGGACTTCGAAAGCACCTATGGCGCACAACTGCCGCCGGCGGATTTCGAGAACAGCAACTGGCACCTGTTTCAGTTGCTCTTGCCGGAGCGCAAGGATGGCCTGCCGGCGCGGGCGACGTTCATGGAGCAGATGCAGGCGCGGGGAATCGGGATCGGCTATCACTACCCGCCGATTCATTTGTTGAGCCTGTACCGCGAACGCGGTTTCAAGGAAGGTATGTTACCGGTGGCGGAACGGGTTGGACGGCTGATTGTGTCGCTGCCGATGTTCACGGCCATGAGCAGAGACGATGTCGAGCGCTCGGTGGCCGCCGTAAAAGCCGTACTGCACCACGCCTGACAGGCAGGCACACGCAACTGTGGCGAGGGGATTTATCCCCGATCGGCGGCGCAGCCGTCGTAATCCACCGCACTGGGTCTGCCTGATAATCCGATGCAGCACTTGGGGGCGGCTTCGCCCCCATCGGGGATAAATCCCCTCGCCACAGGCTTACTCGCCGATGGCAGCCTTGTAGGCGGCGGCGTCGAGCAGTTTTTCCAGATCAGCGGTGTTGCTTGGCTTGAGCTTGAAGATCCAGGCGCCGTACGGGTCGGAGTTGAGCAATTCCGGGGAGCCGCTCAGCTCTTCGTTGACTGCAATGACTTCACCGGCGATTGGCGAGTAGATATCGGAAGCGGCTTTCACCGATTCGACCACACCGGCCTGATCTTCAGCAGCAAACACTTTGCCCACTTCGGTCAGCTCGACGAACACCACATCACCCAGCGCTTCCTGCGCGTGATCGCTGATGCCCACCGTGACGGTGCCGTCGGCTTCCAGACGTACCCATTCGTGACTTTCGGCAAAACGCAGTTCGGCAGGGATATCGCTCATCTTCGGTGTCCTCGAGAAATTGTCAGCGGTCGTGCCCGCCGGGAAAGGTTAGATCAAAGTTTTGCCATGGCGAACGAAGGTCGGTTTGACCACTCGTACCGGATACCACTTGCCACGGATTTCCACTTCGGCGCGGTCGGCGGTTGCCATCGGAACACGCGCCAGAGCAATCGATTTGCTTAGCGTAGGAGAGAAACTACCACTGGTGATCTCCCCTTCGCCAACATCGGCGATGCGAACCACTTGATGAGCGCGCAAAACACCCCGCTCTTCCAGCACCAGACCGACCAGTTTGTGCGCAACGCCGGCGGCTTTTTCCGCCTCTAGCGCGGCGCGGCCGATGAACTGACGCGAGACTGGCTCCCAGGCAATGCTCCAGGCCATGTTCGAAGCCAGCGGCGAAACATCCTGATGAATGTCCTGACCGTAGAGGTTCATCCCGGCTTCCACCCGCAGGGTGTCCCGAGCGCCGAGACCAATCGGGGAAATGCCTGCACCGACCAGATCGTTGAAGAACGCCGGCGCCTGATCGGCCGGCAGGGCGATTTCCAGACCATCTTCACCGGTGTAGCCGGTGCGGGCAATGAACCAGTCGCCGTCGGCGTGGGCTTCGAAAGGCTTGAGGTGCTGGATCAGCGCGGCGCGGGACTGGGTCACCAGCTCGGCAATCTTGTGCCGGGCCTGCGGCCCCTGAATGGCCAGCATCGCCAGCTCCGAGCGTTCGTGCAATTGCACGTCGAAACCGCCGAGCTGCGCCTGCATCCACGCCAGATCCTGATCGCGGGTGGAGGCGTTGACCACCAGGCGATAACCGTCGTCGAGGCGGTAGACGATCATGTCGTCGACGATGCCGCCACGCTCGTTGAGCATGGTGCTGTACAAGGCACGGCCGGGGCGGTGCAGGCGTTCGACGTCATTGGCCAGCAAATGCTGGAGCCAGGCTTTGGCCTGGGCACCGGTGACGTCGATAACGGTCATATGGGAAACATCGAACACCCCGCAATCGCGGCGCACTTCGTGGTGCTCCTCGACTTGCGAGCCGTAATGCAGTGGCATGTCCCAACCGCCAAAATCGACCATCTTCGCGCCAAGGGCGAGATGCAGGTCATACAGAGGCGTACGCTGTCCCATGGGTTTCTCCTTCCGGGCGTGGCGAGGGTGCGGACAGCCGCTGCACGGGTGAAAGCCTTGAAATAGAGGGCTTTCAGCCAATCCCAGCGAACAGATCTGTCAGACGAACCGCACCGAATGCCGCGCATTGTAGCCGCATGATTCAGGACTGACGACTAAGTGTTTCGATGCGCCGAGCGGCGGATCAGGCCAATGACCGGCAATAGTCCGACCAAGACAAGCGTCAATGCCGGCAGCGAAGCCCTCGCCCACTCGCCTTCGCTGGTCATTTCAAAGATGCGCACCGCCAGCGTGTCCCAGCCAAACGGGCGCATCAGCAGGGTCGCAGGCATTTCCTTGAGCACATCGACGAACACCAGCAACGCCGCACTCAGGGTGCCGGGTAGCAACAGCGGCAGATACACTTTGAAAAACAGTCGCGGCCCACTGACACCCAGGCTACGTGCCGCTTCGGGCAAAGACGGCCGTATACGCGCCAGACTGTTTTCCAGCGGGCCATAAGCAACGGCAACAAAACGCACCAGATACGCCATCAGCAACGCCGCCAGACTGCCGAGCAGCAGCGGTTTGCCGGCACCACCGAGCCAGCCGGAAAGCGGGATCACCAGTTCGCGATCCAGATAACTGAACGCGAGCATGATCGATACCGCCAGAACCGACCCCGGCAAGGCGTAGCCAAGGTTGGCCACACTGACGCCTGAGCGGATCGCCCGGGTCGGCGCCAGCCGTCGGGCGAAGGCCAGCAGCAACGCGACGCTGACGGTGATCAGCGCAGCCATCCCGCCCAGATACAAGGTATGCAGGATCAACCCGGCGTAGCGCTCGTCCAGATCAAAGCGACCGCGCTGCCAGAACCACACGATCAGTTGCAGCAGCGGAATGACGAAGGCGCAGGCGAATACCAATCCGCACCAGCTCATTGCCGCGAACGCCTTTAATCCGCGCAGGTGATACAACGCCTTGACTCGCGGCCGCTCGTTGCTAGCCCGATTGGCCCCGCGCGCGCGACGTTCGCCGTAGAGCACCAGCATCACCACCAGCAGCAACAGGCTGGCCAGTTGCGCCGCGCTCGACAGGCTGAAAAAGCCGTACCAGGTTTTGTAGATCGCGGTGGTGAACGTGTCGAAGTTGAACACCGAGACCGCACCGAAATCCGCGAGGGTTTCCATCAGCGCCAGCGCCACACCCGCACCAATGGCCGGACGCGCCATCGGCAACGCCACACGCCAGAACGCTTGCCACGGCGACTGGCCAAGCACCCGCGCGGCTTCCATCAGGCCTTTGCCTTGAGCAAGGAACGCAGTGCGCGCCAGCAGGTAGACGTAGGGATAGAAAACCAGCACCAGCACCACGATCACACCGCCGGTGGAGCGCACGCGTGGCAGGCGCAGCCCAGTGCCGAACCATTCGCGCAGCAGGGTTTGCACCGGGCCGGCGAAGTCCAGCAGGCCGACGAAGACAAACGCCAGCACGTAGGCAGGAATGGCGAACGGCAGCATCAGTGCCCAGTCGAGCCAGCGTCGGCCGGGGAATTCGCAGAGGCTGGTGAGCCAGGCGAGGCTGACACCGAGCAGCGTCACACCGATGCCGACGCCGAGTACCAGCGTCAGGGTGTTGCCCAACAGGCGCGGCATCTGGGTTTCCCACAGGTGCGACCAGATCTGTTGATCGATGGTTTGCCATGAGAGCAGCAGAACGCTCAGGGGCAACAGCACCAACGCGGCGATGGCGAAGACGATGGGGTACCAGCGGCGTTGGGCGGGGTGGGCCAAGGAAACTATCTCGTTCAAATGATTGTGCCCACGCTCTGCGTGGGCACACATCCTGTGACGCTGCTCGTCACGGTTTCAGCAAATCGACGCGGAGCGTCGAGGGATGCATTCCCACGCGGAGCGTGGGAACGATCAAATTATACGAAAAGCCTCAGTTCCAACCCGCCCGATCCATCATCCGGATCGCCTCGGCCTGACGCTTGCCCGCCACTTCCACCGGCAAGGTGTCGGCAATGAACTTGCCCCACGCCGCCACTTCTTCCGAAGGCGCAACCTTCGGGTTGGCCGGGAACTCCTGGTTCACGTCAGCGAAGATTTTCTGCGCTTCGGGCGTGGTCATCCACTCGACCAAAGCCTTGGCCGCTTCAGGGTGCGGTGCATGTTTGGTCAGGCCAATGCCCGATAGATTGACGTGCACGCCGCGATCCGCCTGGTTCGGCCAGAACAGTTTCACCGGCAGCTCCGGCTTCTGCTTGTGCAGGCGGCCGTAGTAGTAAGTGTTGACGATGCCGACATCGCACTGCCCGGCGTTGATCGCTTCCAGCACCGCGACGTCGTCGGAGAACACATCGGTGGACAGGTTGTTGACCCAGCCCTTGAGGATTTTTTCCGTCTTCTCGGCGCCGTGGACTTCGATCATGGTCGCGGTCAGCGACTGGTTGTAGACCTTTTTCGCCGTGCGCAGGCACAGGCGCCCTTCCCAGTTCTTGTCGGCCAGCGCTTCGTAGGTGGTCAACTCGCCCGGCTTCACGCGCTGGGTGGAGTAAGCGATGGTACGCGCGCGCAGGCTCAGACCGGTCCAGCCGTGAGTGGACGAGCGGTATTGCGCGGGAATGTTGGTGTCGATGGTTTTCGAGGTGAACGGCTGAAGAATGCCCATTTGCTCGGCCTGCCAGAGGTTGCCGGCGTCGACGGTCAGCAGCAGGTCAGCGGTGGCGTTTTCGCCTTCGGCCTTGATGCGCTGCATCAGCGGCGCTTCCTTGTCGGTGATGAACTTGATCTTCACCCCGGTCTTGGCGGTGTAGGCATCGAACACCGGTTTGATCAGCTCATCGATACGCGAAGAGTAAACCACCACCTCGTCGGCGGCCTGGGCAGTGGTGCTGCCGATCAGGGTCAAGGCCAGTGCGGTCAGAAGACGCTTGGGTGCCAACATGGGAGTGGTCTCTCGGTCGGGAAATGTGGGTCAAATGATAAGGACTCACATTTAGCTTCTCAATCGAACACTTTCCCAAGGAGTTACCAGATGTTGCACAAATGTAGACCTTAGGGTTTAGCGAGCGCCGGAAGGTCGCCGGTTAACCCGAGTGCTTCGCGCACAAACAACGCCTTGGCCTCAGGCATTTGCTCCACCAGCTTCAACCCGGCATTACGCAACCAGCGCACCGGCAGCGGATCAGCCTGGAACAAGCGCTCGAAGCCTTCCATCGCCGCCATCAGCGCCAAATTGTGCGGCATGCGCCGACGCTCGTAACGGCTCAGCACCTTCACATCTGCCAGTCGCTCGCCACGCTCGACCGCTTGCAACAGCACTTCGGCCAACACCGCGGCGTCGAGGAAACCCAAGTTCACGCCCTGACCGGCCAACGGGTGAATGGTGTGCGCCGCATCGCCGATCAGCGCCAGCCCTTCGGCCACATAACGCTTGGCGTGACGCTGACGCAGCGGCACGCACAGTCGCGGATCAGCACTGATGACTTCGCCGAGGCGACCCTCAAAGGCACGCTCCAGCTCACGGCAGAAGTCCGCCTCACCCAGCGCCATCAAACGCTCGGCTTCGCTCGGCGTGGTCGACCAGACGATCGAGCACCAATCCTGCTGCCCGTCGCGTTCCAGCGGCAGGAATGCCAGCGGCCCGTGATCGGTAAAGCGCTGCCACGCAGTCATCTCATGCGGTTTACTGCTGCGCACGCTGGTGACGATGGCGTGATGCAGGTAATCCCACTCGCGGGTGGCGACGCCGGTCAGGCGACGCACTGCCGAGTTGGCGCCATCCGCCGCGATTACCAGCGGCGCGCGCAATTTGCGACCATCCGCCAGGGTCAGCAGCCAGTCGTCACCGGAGCGGCGCATCTGCTCCAGCCGCGCGTTGGCCAGCATGCCGAGATCGCAATCGTGCAAACGATCGAGTAAGGCATCCTGCACCACGCGGTTTTCGACGATATGGCCGAGTACCTCGGCATGCACACTGCTCGCCGAAAAGTGAATCTGCCCGGTGCCGCTGCCGTCCCAGACGTGCATGTCGGTGTACGGACTGCTGCGTCGCTGGGCGATGCCGTCCCACACGCCGAGGCGTTCGAGAATGCGTTGGCTGGCCGCCGACAGCGCACTGACACGCGGCTCAAATGGCGCTTGAGCATCGAACGGTTTGACGCTCAAAGGGCTGCCGTCGAGCAGCAGGACTTCCAGCCCGCTGTCCTGCAACGCCAGCGCCAGGGCGCTGCCGACCATTCCGGCTCCGACAATCAGCAGATCTGCGCGCATTTCCATGCTTTAAGCCTGTCTCGCTTGCGGCTTGAGCCGCACGTAAAGGGTTTTACCGACCCGCGCGACAAGGTTGCCGGCGCCGTCATGAATATCGACCTGCAACTGCGGCAGGTATTTCTCGCCATTGGCGGTCTGCCGGCGGATCTCGTCGAGCAAGGTCTCGTCGATGTTGAATCGGGCGAACACCGGGCCTTTGCCCGGCGCGATGAAATCGATGTCGGCGGCCTTGTCCCAGACGATGTAACGCGACCCGAGGTTTTCCATCAGCATCAGCATGAAAAACGGATCGACCATCGAGTACAGGCTGCCGCCAAACTGGGTGCCAACGTAGTTGCGGTTGTACAAGCCCAGGCCCATCGACACCTGTACATCGCGAAAGTCATCACTGATGTGTCGCACACGCACACCGGCGCCGAGGTAGGGCGGATAGAACGTCATGATCCAACGCATCAACCGCGCCTTGCCGAACGTACGGATCAGCCAGTTACGCATCCGGGCGTGTTCCCAGGCCCATGGCCTGACGGGCGAACCAGCGCTTGGCCGGCGGTAGCAGATCGAGACCGAGCAGGCCGATGTTGCGACCCAGCGAGACCAGCGGCTGGGTGCTGCCGAACAGGCGCGTGACCTGATCGGAGAAGCCCACGGTGAGGTCTTGATCCAGACGCTGACGCTCGCGATACGCCTGCAACGTGGCGAAGTCGCCCGGCGGTTTGTCGCTGGCCAGCAACGCGGCGGCCAGAGCATCGGCATCGCGCAGGGACAGGTTGAAACCCTGCCCGGCAATCGGATGCAGGCTGTGCGCAGCGTTGCCGAGCACGGCCAGATGCGAACGCACTTGCTCTTCAGCTTCCACCAGCGACAGCGGATACAAATGCCGCGCGCCGACTTGTTTCAGGGTGCCGAGGCGGTAACCGAACACGCCCTGCAATTCACTGAGAAAATCGCGCTCACTCAAGTCGGCCAGACGTTGCGCGTCCATGCCCAAACGGGTCCAGACCAATGCGCAGCGGTTTTCCGGCAGCGGCAGCAGTGCCATCGGCCCGTCGTCGGTGAAGCGCTCGAAGGCCATGCCGTTGTGCGCTTCGCTCGGGGTGATGTTGGCGATCAACGCACTCTGGTTGTACGGACGTTTGCGCACGTTGATGCCTAACTGCTCGCGCAGCCCCGAACGGCCGCCATCAGCGAGCACCGCGAGGTCGCACTCAATGGTGGTTTCATCGTTGAGGGTCAGGCGATAACCATCAGGCAGCGGCTCCATGCGCGTGACTTCTGCCGGACAGCGCCAAGTGATCACATCTTTATCAATGTGTTGCCACAGGCACTGGCCGAGCCAGGCGTTCTCCACCACATAGCCAAGCGCCGGCACACCCTCTTCCATCGCCGACAAACGCGCGGTGGAGAAGCGGCCACGGTCGGAGACGTGAATCTGTTTGATCGGCTCGGCGCGGCGGGAGATTTCCTGCCACACGCCCAACCGCTGATAGATTTGCCGCGAACCAAAGGACAGCGCCGACGAGCGCGCATCGTAGCTCGGCTGCCAACTGTTGCCGGGGGCGAACGGTTCGATCAAGACGATTTTCCAGCCACGGGCCTTGGCCCCGGCCTGCAAGGCCAACGCCAGACTGGCGCCGACCAGACCACCACCGATGATTGCCAGATTGACTCGACTCATGCCGCGTGTGTCCGCGCTTGCGCCATCAGTGCTTCGATGTCGGCGACGGTTTTCGGTACGCCGTTGGTCAGGATTTCACAGCCAGTCTTGGTCACTACCACGTCGTCCTCGATGCGCACGCCAATGCCGCGCCATTTCTTCGCTACGTTCTGATTGTCCGGGGCGATGTAGATGCCCGGCTCCACGGTCAGCGCCATGCCGACCTCGAGCACGCGCCATTCGCCGCCAACCTTGTACTCGCCGACGTCGTGTACATCCATGCCCAGCCAGTGGCCGGCGCGGTGCATGTAAAAGGCTTTATAGGCTTCCGTCGCGATCAACTCGTCGACGTCGCCTTGCAACAGCCCCAGTTTCACCAACCCGGTGGTGATCACTCGCACCGTGGCTTCGTGCGCTTGGTTCCAGTGTTTGTTCGGGGCGATTTCGGCGAATGCGGCTTCCTGCGAAGCCAATACCAATTCATAGATCGCTTTCTGCTCGGGCGAAAACCTGCCGTTGACCGGCCAGGTGCGAGTGATGTCGCTGGCGTAGCAGTCGATCTCGCAACCGGCGTCGATCAGCACCAGATCACCGTCCTTTAGCAACGCGTCATTCTGCTGGTAATGCAGGATGCAGCTATTGCGCCCGGCCGCGACGATCGAGCCATAGGCCGGCATCTTCGCCCCGCCCTTGCGGAATTCGTAATCGAGTTCGGCTTCCAGGCTGTACTCGTAGAGCCCGGGACGACTGGCCTGCATCGCGCGGATGTGGGCCTGGGCCGAGATTCGCGCAGCCTCGCGCATCACCTTCACTTCTGCCGCCGATTTATACAGGCGCATGTCGTGGAGCAGATGATCCAGGGCAACGAATTCATTCGGCGGCTGGGCGCCGAGGTGCGCTTTGGAGCGGATCACGTTGATCCAGTCCATCAAATGCCGATCGAATTCAGGGTTGCTGCCCATCGCCGAATACACCCGGTCGCGCCCTTCGATGAGGCCCGGCAGGATGTCGTCGATGTCGGTGATGGGGAAGGCGTCGTCGGCGCCGAAGTCGCGGATCGCGCCTTCCTGCCCTGCGCGCAGGCCGTCCCACAATTCGCGTTCGGCATTGCGTTCACGGCAGAACAGCACGTATTCCCCATGCTCGCGGCCGGGCATCAAAACGATGACGGCTTGCGGCTCGGGAAACCCGCTGAGGTACTGAAAATCGCTGTCCTGACGGTAGACGTGCTCGACGTCGCGGTTACGGATAGCAACCGCGGCGGCGGGCAGGATCGCGATGCTGTTGGGTTCCATCTGCGCCATCAGGGCCTTGCGGCGACGGCTGTATTCCGCTTTCGGGATATGGGTCATGGGCAGATGGCTTTCCCTGGCTCGCGATTAATGCAGCGACGGCTTGGCGGCTGGCGGCACGTCGGCTTTTTTGGTTTCCGAAAACAGCAGCAACGGCGCAACGCGCAGGTACTCCATGACTTCCATGTAGTCGGTTTCGCCGTCTTCGGATTCTTCCAGGGCGTCTTGCACTTGGGAAATTGCTGCCAGATCCTGCAGCACTTCGGTAGCTTCGGTGCTGAGCATGCTGCTGTCGCGGCAGTTCAGGCCGAACCCGCTGAGGAAGCCCTGGCACCATTCGCCCAGTGCGGCGGCGCGGTCAGCGAGAGGCGCGTCATCGGTTGGCAGCAGCAGGACGACAGTGACGTCGTCGCCGGTCAGCTCGCCTTTGACCATCTCTTGCAGGCCGATCAGGGCGTTGCGGACGTTGTCCTGAATGTCGCCTTCGAGCAGTTCAGCGGCGTCGATCAGCCAGCCTTCGTTATCGAAGCCGGCACCGGCGCAACTGCGTCCGAGCAACTGGCCATGCAGTTCGGCAGGCGAGACGTTGTGGCCGCTGGAGGTCAGCAGGGTGGCAAAGGCTTGGTACGGGGAATTCGCAATGGTCATGGGCAGCTAGGCGCCAGACGGCGCTATGTCTAGAATGAAGGCCTTGTATCCTACATCGACAGACTCGCCAAGACTATTAAAGGCTGTCCGCCAGCTAACCCATCAGACAGTGAACCCAATGGAAGACAACGACCTGCAAGCGCTGATGGCCAGACTCGAGCTGCTGATTGGCCGAGTCGAGCAACTAAAGAGTCAAAACGCACTCTTACTAGCTCAGGAAAAGACCTGGCGCGAGGAACGCGCTCACCTCATTGAAAAAAACGAAATCGCCCGGCGTAAGGTCGAATCGATGATTTCGCGCCTCAAGGCCCTGGAGCAAGACTCATGAGTTCAAGCAATAGCGTTACCGTGCAGATCCTCGACAAAGAATATTCGATCATCTGCCCGCAGGAAGAGCGCAGCAACCTGGTCAGTGCCGCGCGCTACCTGGACGGCAAGATGCGCGAGATCCGCAGCAGCGGCAAAGTCATCGGTGCCGACCGCATCGCCGTGATGGCCGCACTGAACATTACCCATGACCTCTTGCACAAAGAAGAGCGTCCGGACATCCAGGCCAGCGGCTCGACCCGTGAACAGGTGCGCGACTTGCTTGATCGTGTCGATCTGGTCCTCGCCGACGATCCGGACATCAGCAAGGGCTGATTCGCCAGACCGCTTGAGGTATACTCGCGGCACTCCCTGGGGTGCTTGCCAGTTGACGATGTCCCTGAGCCGATTCGCACTACCCTGGAAGTTGCACGTTGGGCTGGTGTGCATGTCCGCCAGACGGAAAGCCTTAAAGTCTACTGCATCTTCCACCTTGAACTTTCGGGTTCAAGGGCTAAGTTGACAGCGGTTCATCCGGGGAGCCTGATTCGAATCCGATGTCGGTGAATGCCGACATCGGATTTTTTATGCGTACGTTTTTGCACCCACCCTGCCGAAGCCGAACCATGACCGAACCCTCGCTGCTGCCCCGCCCGCAACTCCGCCGCCTGCTGCGCAAGGCGCGCCGCTCACTGACTCCCGGTGAACAACGTCAGGCCGCCAAAGGGCTGTTTCGGCAATTGGCGCAAGACCCGCACTTTCGTCGGGCCAAACATATCTCCCTGTACCTGCCTACCGACGGTGAAATCGATCCGCGCTTGCTGCTGCGTGAAGCGCAGCGTCGGGGCAAGGCCACGTATCTGCCGGTGCTCAGCGCCTGGCCGCGAACCAAAATGGTCTTTCAGCGCATCCATCCAGGCGAAAAACTCAAACCCAACCGTTTCCGCATTCTCGAGCCGCGCGCCAATCTGGCTCGCCAGCGCAAGATCTGGACGCTGGATCTGGTGTTGTTGCCGCTGGTGGGATTTGACGACGTCGGCGGACGGCTGGGGATGGGCGGCGGTTTCTATGATCGTAGCCTGGCGTATCTGGCGCGGCGCAAGAACTGGCGCAAGCCGACGCTATTGGGCCTGGCCCATGAATGTCAGAAGGTCGAACGACTGGCGCAGGCGAGCTGGGATGTGCCGTTACAAGGCACGGTCACTGACAAGGCGTGGTATTTCGCGGAATAGACGCCGCAGGGTACAGCGGCGTCGGGAGAGCAGTTTCAGCGCTTGAAGGCTGTCGACTGTTGAACCTGTTGCGCCACTTCAATCGGCGCGTCGGTCTTGTTGGACCACAGGCTCTGCGCATAACCGGTGGTCACGACGCCCAAGCCGAACAAAATAACCAAAGTCCATAGCAAATCCGGTTTGCGTTTCATCGATTGCCCCCCTCAAGGCACATCATCACGATGACAGCAGCGGTTTCCGTTCGTAGGCCGTGCAGCAGCGTCAAGCTTTAAAGGCCGGCATTTTGCGACAACGTGAACCTGCGCGCAAACGCTGAAGTCAACCGACTGTCGGTTTGTCATAAAATTGCCCGACAACTTGCCCAAAGAACGCTTCAGGAGCAAAAACCATGGCCTATTGGCTGATGAAATCCGAGCCGGACGAACTCTCGATCAAAGGTTTGGAAAAACTCGGTAAAGCGCGCTGGGACGGGGTTCGCAACTATCAGGCGCGCAATTTCCTGCGGACGATGGCGGTTGGCGATGAGTTCTTTTTCTATCATTCCAGCTGCCCGGAGCCGGGGATTGCCGGGATTGGAAAAATAATCGAAGCGGCGTACCCGGATCCCACCGCACTGGAACCGGAAAGCCACTACTTCGACCCGAAGGCTACCCCCGAGAAAAACGCCTGGAGTGCGATCGATGTGGCGCATGTCGAGACGTTTGGGCGGGTATTGAAGCTCGATTACCTGAAGCAGCAGACGGCGTTGGCGCAAATGCCGCTGGTGCAGAAGGGTTCGCGGCTGTCGGTGATGCCGGTGACGGCGGAGCAGTGGGCGGCGGTGCTGGGATTGCGGTAACGGCCACAAAAAAGATCGCAGCCTTCGTCAGCGCCTACAGGGGAACGCATTCCAATGTAGGCGCTGACGAAGGCTGCGATCTTTTGACTTTCAGAATTTGTATTACTGAATGATCAGGTTGTTGAACAACAGATCCTCGACCACCGGTTTGCCGGTCTCGTCATTCATCACTTGCTGAGTCTGCTTCAGCGCTTCCTGACGCAGCTTTTCCTTGCCCTCGATGCTGCCCATCGCCTCGGTGCTCTGCTGGGTGAACAGCGCCACCAGCTGATTGCGGATCAGCGGCTCGTTGGCCTTGACCAGTTTGGTCGCCTCTTCGCCAGTCACGCGCAGCGCCACGTCGGCCTTGTAGACCTTCAGTTTCGGCGTGCCGTCCAACCCGTAATTGCCCACGAACGGCGGGCTCAGGGTGATGTAGTTGACCTTCGGCGCCTCGCCTTCTTTGGCTTCTTCGGCCTGCGCTGCCACAGGCAGAGACAGGGCCAGCAACAACATGATCCACGCTTTCACAATTCGCTCCTTATCCGGTTTGCGGCCTAGCATAACGACCCGCCGCGCAAGCACAAGCTTATGGCTGACTATCAGGGCCGGGCATGCTCGTTGACCCGTTGACTGACACACCTACACTTATCGGCCATCACTCCCAAAGGAATAGCCCTGATGAAAGCCGTGCTGTGCAAAGCCTTCGGCCCTGCCGAATCGCTGGTGCTGGAAGACGTCGCCAGTCCTGTCGCCAAGAAGAACGAAATCCTGCTGGACGTGCACGCCGCCGGGGTCAACTTCCCGGACACGCTGATCATCGAGGGCAAATACCAGTTCAAGCCGCCCTTCCCGTTTTCTCCGGGTGGTGAAGCGGCCGGTGTGGTCAGCGCTGTGGGTGAAAAGGTCAGCCATCTGAAAGTCGGCGACCGGGTCATGGCCCTGACCGGTTGGGGCAGCTTCGCCGAACAAGTCGCGGTGCCCGGCTACAACGTGCTGCCGATTCCGCCATCGATGGACTTCAACACCGCCGCCGCTTTCAGCATGACCTACGGCACCTCGATGCATGCGCTCAAGCAGCGCGGCAACCTGCAACCGGGCGAAACCCTGCTGGTGCTCGGTGCTTCCGGCGGCGTCGGCCTGGCGGCGGTGGAAATCGGCAAAGCCATGGGCGCGCGGGTCATCGCCGCCGCCAGCAGCGCGGAAAAACTCGCCGTGGCCATGGCCGCCGGCGCCGATGAGCTGATCAACTACAGCGAAACCAATCTCAAGGACGAAATCAAACGCCTCACCGATGGCCAGGGAGCCGATGTGATCTATGACCCGGTTGGTGGCGACCTGTTTGACCAGGCCGTCCGTGCCATCGCCTGGAACGGCCGACTGCTGGTGGTCGGTTTCGCCAGCGGGCGCATTCCCGAACTGCCGGTCAACCTCGCCCTGCTCAAGGGCGCAGCGGTGGTCGGCGTGTTCTGGGGCTCGTTCGCCCAGCGTCAGCCGCAGGACAACGCGGCCAACTTCCAGCAGCTGTTCGGCTGGTTCGCCGAAGGCAAGCTGAAACCGCTGGTGTCGCAGGTGTACCCGCTGAGTAATGCGGCGCAGGCGATCAATGATCTTGGACAGCGCAAAGCTGTGGGCAAGGTCGTGGTGCAGGTGCGCTGAGTTTTCTTTTTAAAAAAGCCAGAACTGTCCGCGCGGTAGTTCTGGCCTCTCTTTAGATGCGCAGACCCGAGATCAAAGCAACTCCCGAATTTCTACCGGCAACAGGCTCATGTATTTACGTGTCGGGCTGTCCCGACAGCCCCGCACAATCGCGGGCACGCGCTTGTTCATCTTGGCGATCATCGCCAGACGCTGCTCATCCGGTAGTTGTTTCTTGTGGAATACATTCGAAAGATAAGCGCGAGTCTGCGCAAACACCGGCGAATCGATCCACGAATACTCGTCAATGTTTGCAAGGTTTTCGTTAATCGCACGGCATCTCAGCGCCTTCAGCTGCTGGTTGACATGAATCGGCTGGTCCAGATCAAGCCGGAAAACCATCGGTGCGAGGAGTGTCTTTTCAGCGGGCTTGCCCGCATCAACCGCCCAAGGCTTGAAACGCCACTGTGCTACCGCGACCCTGACCGCTTCGGCCATATCGGGGTGATCACTTTGCACAATGGCGATCTCGTTGACCGAGCCATCCGCCCTGACGTTGAAACGGACCTTCACCTCACCCGTAACACCCGCCCTAGACAGCGCTTTTGGATAAATCGGTACGGGATTGTTTTCGGGTATCAACAACACCTCTGAAGCCTGCGCAAAACCGGCAACCACCAACAAACACAAAGCAAAAATCCATCGCATGATCCCGCCCCTTCACTACTGAAATGCCCTTCCAGGCAACAGCTCAAAGGTTACGGAGCAATGGTTTTTAACTGAATGGCGCTGCTTCGCCTTTATGCGCAGGACATTTCCTAAACCCATACGGTAAAACGGGTAAAAACGCCTCGCGGCCGTTAGCAGGTAATTTTTCTGACGGACATTTAGCCTCCGCTGGTGGAGCCAACATCCCCCGGCAGCAGGTGTTCCTGAATCTTCTGACTGCGGGACTGCATCAGTTGTCCCTTGTCATCGAAACGCAGCACGATGAGCCAGTCATAGGTATCCACTGGCCATTTCGCTTGGCCGATCAGTGCCGGGCCATCACCGCCGAAAGCTGCGATGAGTTTGTTGATGTGCCCATGGTGCCAGGCAATCAGCACTGTCTTGGCCTGATTGCTCTCGCGCAACAGACTCACCAGCTTATCGACCTTGCTATTGGCAAATGGCTGTTCGATCGGCAATTGCAGACGTTGTGACAGAGGGATCAGCGTCTGACGAGGGCGGATGCTTTCCGGGCTGTCGGCGGTAGCAATGAGGCGCTGGGGCGTGAGTGCCTCGCCAGCCAGTTTCAGCGGATTGAAGTAGTCGGAATAGGCGGCGGCGCGCTGTTCACCGCGGGCATTGAGCTCCCTGCCGACATCGGGTTTTTCCGCATGCCGGACGATCAGCACCGTGACATTGCGCAGCCCCGGTGCAGCAGAACCTTGCGCGAAACTCAATGCCAGAACAGAAACGGTAAGGGCTACTGCCACCAACAATCGCGGCAGCAACATGCGAACCTTCAAGTCCATTATTTATCTCGGTTGACTCAGTCGGAGTGACTGATCACGAGTCTATGACAGCCATCGTCGACCGCTTCAAAAACGCCCTGTTCTTACAGCTGAGCGACAGGTTCGTAAAGGAACATGCGAGTTCCAACATTTTCCGCTGTTTGGTCGATGCGAACCGGTGCTATTTTCGGTAACGAAACTGTAACATTCGCATCCGCAGTCAAAACAAGAAATCTGGAGCTCTTGAATGTTTGCTTTCTTTCGTCCTGCCGCACATCAGGCTCCATTGCCTGAAGAAAAAATAGACAGCACGTACCGACGCCTGCGTTGGCAGATCTTCGCCGGCATTTTCATTGGCTACGCGGGTTATTACCTGCTGCGCAAAAACTTCTCCCTGGCCATGCCGTACCTGATCGACGAAGGCTACAGCCGCGGTGATCTGGGGCTGGCGATGTCGGCCATTGCCATCGCGTATGGCTTGTCGAAATTCCTCATGGGCCTGGTCTCCGACCGTTCCAACCCGCGTTACTTCCTGCCGTTCGGCCTGTTGGTATCGGCCGGGGTGATGTTCGTTTTCGGTTTCGCGCCTTGGGCGACGTCCAGCGTGACCATGATGTTCATCCTGCTGTTCATCAACGGCTGGGCCCAAGGCATGGGCTGGCCGCCGAGCGGACGCACCATGGTGCACTGGTGGTCGCAGAAGGAACGTGGCGGCGTGGTCTCGGTGTGGAACGTGGCGCATAACGTCGGCGGCGGCCTGATCGGCCCGCTGTTTTTGCTCGGCATGGGCCTGTTCAACGACTGGCACGCGGCATTCTACGTACCGGCAGCCGTGGCGCTGGGCGTGGCGGTGTTTGCCTTCATCACCATGCGCGACACCCCGCAATCGGTCGGCCTGCCGCCGATCGAGAAGTACAAAAACGACTATCCGGAAGGCTACGACGCCAGCCACGAAGACGAATTCAGCGCCAAGGAAATCTTCGTCAAATACGTGCTGCGCAACAAAATGCTCTGGTACATCGCCATGGCCAACGTCTTCGTCTACCTGCTGCGCTACGGCGTGCTGGACTGGGCGCCGACCTACCTCAAGGAAGCCAAGGGTTTCACCGTGGATAAAACCTCGTGGGCCTATTTCTTCTACGAGTGGGCAGGTATTCCGGGCACGCTGCTGTGCGGCTGGATGTCGGACAAGATCTTCCGTGGCAACCGTGGCCTGACCGGCATGGTGTTCATGGCGCTGGTGACTGTCGCGACGCTGGTTTACTGGCTGAACCCGGCCGGCAACCCGACCGTCGACATGATCGCGCTGTTCTCGATCGGCTTCCTGATCTACGGCCCGGTGATGCTGATCGGCCTGCAAGCGCTGGAACTGGCACCGAAAAAAGCCGCCGGCACCGCTGCGGGCTTCACCGGTTTGTTTGGTTACTTAGGTGGTTCGGTGGCGGCCAGTGCAGCCATGGGCTACACCGTCGACCATTTCGGCTGGGACGGCGGTTTCGTCCTGCTGGTAGGCGCTTGCCTGTTGGCGATGGCCTTCCTTGCCCCGACGCTATGGCACAAGCAAGTCGCCAGTCAGAGCCGCGAAGCCGTCGCCTGATCGGCTTGTGACTGACAGCGCTTGAGCCGCGCCTCCAGATTCCGGTCTGGCATGGCGTGGCTGCGCAGGGCGTGGGCGGTCTGCTCGACATAATCGCGAGTGGTGCCGTAACGCCCTCTCGCGCTTTCGAACACCTGGCTCAGCACATGATCCGGCAAGTTGCCGGCATAGCTGGGCAGGTGTCGCTCCAAAACAAATCCCAACGCCTGCACCTGAGTGCCATCTTCGAGCCGGCAGTTGAGCCAGTGCGGCCGATACGACGGCACCGGCATCTCGCGTTTCCACAGGGCATACAGCGCGCTATCGAGATTGTCTTCCGGCAACCGGTAGGCGAAGCCGCTGCACGAACCGCCACGATCCAGACCAAACACCAGCCCCGGCATTTCCGGCGTACCCCGGTGCTCGTGCGACCACAGGTACAAACCGCGATGGTAGCCATGCACGCGTCCACGTACTCGCTCCACCGCTGAGCACTCCGGGCGCCAGATCAGCGAACCGTAGGCGAACAGCCACACCGGCCCGCCCTTATGGCGCGCCATTGTCGATTGCATCGAGGCGAGAAGTTGTTCGTGCGTCAGCTGCGGCCCAAGATCGAGCCGCGGAGGGTAATTCAAATTCAGAAAAGCGTTTTCAATGGCGCTCATGGCGAATAGCGTTCAGCTCCCCGCGGGTAAAGAATTACTTAATAGAACGCACCGCTGTAACAATAAGGCACATATGTTTTAAGGCAATTTAAGTGCCATGGCACAGTTCTTAATTAATTGCCTGATGGATATATAACCTACCGATATTTACGCCATTGCATAAATACCGATCGGCTATATAGGGAGTTATAAAGAATCAGCCACGCGGCTCAAGAGCGAGGTGCGTAGGCGAACACGTCGGCGAGCATTTGATGAGCATCCATCCCCGCTTCCACCAGCGCGTCCAGCGTGCCGTAGACCATGGCCGGCGAGCCGCTGGCGTAGACGTGCAGAGGCTTGAGATCCGGGAAGTCTTCGCAGACCGCCTCGTGCAGCATCCCGCAACGCCCTTCCCAGCCGCATTGGTCGCTGACGACTTTGTGCAGGAACAGATTGGGTAGCTTCAGCCACTCGTCCCAATGTTCTATGTCATAGAAGTCTTCCGGACGGCGCACACCCCAATACAGATGCACCGGGTGTTTGAAGCCCGCAGCGCGGCAGTGCTCGATCAGGCTGTGAATCTGGCCCATGCCGGTGCCGGCGGCAATCAGCACCAGTGGCCCGTCGGGCAATTCGGCAAGGTGGGTATCGCCGAACGGCAGCTCGACGCGCACCATCGCGTTGCGTTGCAGCTGCTCGATCAGGCTCAGCGCACTGGCTTCGCGCGCCAGCACGTGGATTTCCAGGTCACGTCCACCGTGCGGGGCCGAGGCCATGGAGAACGCCGACTTCTCGCCGCTCTCGCGCTCGATCATCAAATACTGCCCGGCGTGATAGCGCGGAGGTTTACCGGCCGGGGCTCGCAGGCGCACACGCCAGGTGTCGCCACCCACGTCCCGGCATTCGATGACCTGACACGACAGGCTGTGCACCGGCAGTTCTCCCAAAGCGAGCACGCCATCCCACAGCAGGATGCAGTCTTCCAGCGGCTCGGCTATGCAAGTGTAGAACTCGCCATGGTCATGCACCTTGCCAGCCTGTTCGACCCGGCCTTCCACCAGCAGCGCCGCACACACGTGGCAATTGCCGTTGCGACAGCTTTGCGGGCAGTCGTAGCCCAGGCGCCGTGCACCATCGAGAATTCGCTCACCGGGCTGTATCTCAAGCACCGCTCCGGAGGGCTGCAGGGTTACACGCATCAATCTATTCCTAACTGATTCCAGATGGCATCGATCCGTTGGGTGACGGCGTCGTCCTTGACGATCACGCGGCCCCACTCGCGAGTGGTTTCGCCCGGCCACTTGTGGGTGGCATCCAGGCCCATTTTCGAACCCAGGCCGGAAATCGGCGAGGCGAAGTCGAGGTAGTCGATCGGCGTGTTATCGATCATCACCGTGTCGCGCTTGGGGTCCATGCGCGTGGTGATGGCCCAGATCACATCGTTCCAGTCCCGTGCGTTGATATCGTCGTCACAGACAATAACGAACTTGGTGTACATGAACTGTCGCAAAAACGACCACACACCCAGCATCACGCGCTTCGCATGCCCCGGATAAGACTTTTTCATGGTCACGATGGCCATGCGATACGAGCAGCCTTCCGGCGGCAGGTAGAAGTCGGTGATTTCCGGGAACTGCTTCTGCAGAATCGGCACGAACACTTCGTTCAGCGCCACGCCCAATATCGCCGGCTCATCCGGCGGACGGCCGGTGTAGGTGCTGTGGTAGATCGGCTTGATCCGGTGGGTAATGCGCTCGACGGTGAACACCGGGAAGCTGTCAACTTCGTTGTAGTAACCGGTGTGATCGCCGTAAGGGCCTTCATCGGCCATTTCGCCCGGGTGGATCACGCCTTCGAGGATAATCTCGGCAGTGGCCGGCACTTGCAGGTCATTGCCACGGCACTTGACCAGTTCGGTGCGGTTGCCGCGCAAGAGACCGGCGAAAGCGTATTCAGAAAGGCTGTCCGGCACTGGCGTCACAGCGCCAAGGATGGTCGCCGGATCGGCGCCAAGGGCCACGGACACCGGGAACGGCTGGCCCGGGTGCTTCTCGCACCACTCGCGGTAATCCAGCGCGCCGCCACGATGGCTGAGCCAGCGCATGATCACCTTGTTGCGGCCGATCACTTGCTGACGGTAAATGCCGAGGTTCTGCCGCTCTTTGTTCGGACCTTTGGTGACGGTCAGGCCCCAGGTGATCAGCGGGCCGACGTCGCCGGGCCAGCAGGTCTGCACCGGCAGCATGGCCAGATCGACGTCGTCGCCTTCGATGACCACTTCCTGGCACACCGCGTCTTTGACGACTTTCGGCGCCATCGAGATGATCTTGCGGAAGATCGGCAGTTTCGACCACGCGTCTTTCAAGCCCTTCGGCGGCTCCGGCTCCTTGAGGAAGGCCAGCAGCTTGCCAATTTCGCGCAGTTCGCTGACCGACTCGGCGCCCATGCCCATGGCCACCCGCTCGGGGGTGCCGAACAGGTTGCCGAGCACCGGGATGTCGTAGCCCGTCGGCTTCTCGAACAGCAGCGCCGGGCCTTTGGCCCGCAGCGTGCGGTCGCACACCTCAGTCATCTCCAGCACCGGCGAGACGGGAATCTGGATGCGTTTCAACTCTCCGCGCTGCTCAAGCTGCTGCACGAAATCCCGAAGATCCTTGAATTTCATTGACGATGACACCCTCAAAATAGGCGTACATCCTACCTGCTCTGAAGGGCAAACAGCAGCCCGTCAGAGCCTGGCATCGCTCAATTTTGACTAGCACCCAACAGCAACGGCGCAAACAACGGGCTCAGTCGGGCGCTGCCCACGTCCGAAAGATGATCCGCATCCTTGTACTGTGAGTGGCCGTCGACATCGATGGGGCACAAGCCGTCCTTGCACATCAGCGGCGTCGGATCGATGACATGAATGCCGGGATCGGCGGCGCTCATCGAGCCAAACAGCGAAGTGAAAAACTGCTGGCGAGCCAGGTGTTCGTTGAGCGGGCGACCGAGACCTTCTGCCGAACGGCCGATGCGCGCCAGGCTGGTCAGACGGTCGATGAAGCTCTTGTGTTGCAGCGGCACTTCCTTGAACAGCCAGACTTGCACACCGGCTTCACGCAGCTCAGCCACTTGCGCCTTGATGGCGGCGGCCATGCGCTGCTCTGCCTGGCGTGGATTGTCTTTGCGATCAAGCAGGAACTGCAGGTCGCCGTCGCCGTCTTCACGACCATAAACGTACAGGCTCCAGTTCGCTGCCAGCACCACGTCCTTGATCCCCAGACTGATGACGCGCTCCATGTTGCGCTTATTGAAGTCTTTGCACTGCTGGCGCAGCTTGTCATCGATAATCGGCGGGCAACCCGTCAGGCTGTACAACCACGCCGGCTGGACATTACGACCGGTGTTGCCTTCGATGGCCGGCAACAATGCGGCGGCGTGGCTGTCGCCCCAGAACAACTTTGTCGCCCCACTCTCCGGATCGCCGCCCACCAGACATGACTTGGTCAGCGCCTTGTCTGTGCTCAAGTGCATGCATTTCGATTGCCCGGCGTTCCACTCCCGGGACTGAGCGTACTCCAGCGCCTTGCCGCTCAGACGCTGTGGAACACCGTCTGCCGAGCGAATCGCCGAACCGGTGATCGCCAGAACGGTGATCGACACCAAACCACCGACCAATACCGAGTTACGGCTGGCAAACACACGCTTTTCACGAAACGGAAGCTCGATATAGCGCAGGCTCAACCAGGCCAGGCCCAGCGCCAGGGCCATCCAGCCCAGCGCCTCAAGCGGCTGGATGCCGTCGATCGAGATCGCATTGGCATACACATAGACCGGCCAATGCCAGAGATAAAGCGAATAGGACAGCAGGCCGATCCACACCAGGACTTGCATACTCAACAGCCGGCTAGTCCATGTCGCGCCCTGCGCGCCCGACCAGATCAGCGCCGTCGTGCCCAATACCGGCAGTAATGCTGCCCAGCCCGGAAACACCGTGGAACGGTCAAAGGTGAAGATCGCCACCAGCACCGCAGCCAATCCGGCTAGGCCGACAGACTGCCGAAGCCATGCGCGTGGTGCCTGCTTCGGCGCAGGCACCACCGCCAGCATGGCGCCGCACAGCAACTCCCAGGCGCGGGTAGGCAATGAGAAAAACGCAAACTCGGGCCGACGCTCGATGTAGACGATGTTCAGGCCGAACGACACCAGCAGCACGGCGAACAACATCCAGCGCCAATGCCGGACATAGCGCATCAGCAACACCATCATCAGCGGGAAGAAGATGTAGTACTGCTCTTCCACCGCCAGCGACCAAGTATGCAGCAGCGGTTTGAGCTCGGACGCCGGCGCAAAGTAGCCATCTTCACGCATGAACAGGATGTTGGAGATGAACAACGACTGGTAACGAATCGTGCGCCCCAGCTCGGAAAGGTCTTTGGCCGTCAGCAACAGCCAACCCAGCGCCAGCGTTACCACGACCACCACGGTCAAGGCGGGCAGGATGCGACGGGCGCGGCGCCCCCAAAAATCAAGGAAGCTGAAACGCTGCGCACTGATTTCACGGAACAGGATAGTGGTGATCAGGAAGCCGGAAATGACGAAAAAGACGTCAACCCCGACAAAACCGCCACTGAATGTATTGAAGCCGAAATGAAACAGTACGACGGGAATAACCGCCAATGCCCGTAATCCGTCGATATCACGGCGATTGCCAAACGTATGCATGAAAAACCTTTCTTCTTTTGGATACAAAGTCCCTGAAAGCGCGAAAGTTATCAGCAGCGTCCATTTCAAGCCAGATACAAATAATCCGGCGCAAAAAAAAACGCCCCCTTTCGGGAGCGCTCTTTTTAAACAGCTTTCGTATTACTTGCGCTTCATCGACAAGAAGAACTCATCGTTGGTCTTGGTCGTCTTCAGCTTGTCGATCAGGAACTCGATGGCCGCCACTTCGTCCATCGGGTGCAGCAGCTTGCGCAGGATCCACATGCGCTGCAGTTCGTCATCGGCGGTCAGCAACTCTTCGCGGCGGGTGCCGGAACGGTTGATGTTGATCGCAGGGAACACACGCTTCTCGGCGATCTTGCGATCCAGAGGCAGCTCCATGTTGCCGGTACCCTTGAACTCTTCGTAGATCACTTCGTCCATCTTCGAGCCGGTTTCAACCAGCGCCGTGGCGATGATGGTCAGCGAGCCGCCTTCTTCGATGTTGCGCGCAGCGCCGAAGAAACGCTTTGGTTTCTCCAGGGCGTGAGCATCGACACCACCGGTCAGTACCTTGCCGGAGCTCGGGATCACAGTGTTGTAGGCACGGGCCAGACGAGTGATGGAGTCGAGCAGGATCACCACGTCTTTCTTGTGTTCGACCAGGCGTTTGGCCTTCTCGATCACCATTTCGGCAACCTGTACGTGACGGGTCGGCGGCTCGTCGAAGGTCGAGGCAACCACTTCGCCGCGCACGGTGCGCTGCATTTCGGTCACTTCTTCCGGACGTTCGTCGATCAGCAGAACGATCAGGTGAACTTCAGGATTGTTACGGGCGATGTTCGCTGCGATGTTCTGCAGCATGATCGTTTTACCGGCTTTCGGCGGTGCAACGATCAGACCACGCTGGCCTTTGCCGATCGGGGCGCACAGGTCGATCACACGACCGGTCAAGTCTTCGGTGGAACCGTTGCCGGCTTCCATCTTCATGCGCACGGTCGGGAACAGCGGGGTCAGGTTCTCGAAGAGAATCTTGTTTTTCGCGTTCTCGGGACGATCGAAGTTGATCGTGTCGACCTTGAGCAGGGCGAAATACCGCTCGCCTTCCTTCGGAGGGCGAATCTTGCCAACGATGGTGTCACCGGTGCGCAAGTTGAAACGGCGGATCTGGCTTGGCGAGACGTAGATATCGTCCGGGCCGGCCAGGTAGGAAGCGTCAGCGGAGCGCAGGAAGCCGAAGCCGTCCTGGAGAATCTCCAGCACGCCATCACCGGAGATTTCCTCGCCGCTTTTAGCGTGCTTTTTCAGCAGGGAGAAAATCACGTCCTGCTTGCGCGAACGGGCCATATTTTCTATGCCCATCTGTTCGGCCAATTCGAGCAGTTCGGTAATCGGCTTTTGCTTGAGTTCAGTCAGATTCATATAGGAATGACGTAATCATTTATGGAGGGGGGGAAATTAAGCTTTTGGCTTAATGAGGCCGCGCCGCAGAGAAGGCGACAGGATCGCGTACTTATTCGAAAAGGAGTGCGTCGGCGACGGCTAGCAGGGGGCAATGGAGAAACCAGTGCGGGGCCGAATGTACCACCTGAGTTTCGGAGCGTCTAGCCCTGATTACGCAAAAAGCCCCGCAATTTGCGGGGCTTTTTTTCAGGCACTTTGCAGCGACGCTTAGATGTTGGCGTCGAGGAAAGCAGCCAGTTGCGACTTCGACAGGGCGCCGACTTTGGTCGCTTCAACGTTGCCGTTCTTGAACAGCATCAGAGTAGGGATACCACGCACGCCGTGCTTGGCCGGGGTTTCCTGGTTCTCGTCGATGTTCAGTTTGGCAACGGTCAGCTTGCCTTTGTAAGTCTCGGCAATCTCGTCCAGAACCGGAGCGATCATTTTGCAAGGGCCGCACCATTCAGCCCAGTAGTCGACCAGTACAGCGCCTTCGGCCTTGAGTACGTCGGCTTCGAAACTAGCGTCGCTAACGTGTTTGATAAGATCGCTGCTCATGGAATTCTCCAGGTTGTAAGCAAAAAAACGTGGCCCATCATATCCGCCCTTCCCCCGTTCAGGAAGCCGCAGATGATTGAGTCTTGCTATGGTGCCCTATGAGTTTGGGTATAGCTCAAGTCACGCCGTGGCGGGGGCGATGAAGGCGATTCCGGTGCGCAACGCAGCGTTGCGCACGTGTTCCTGCATGGCTTTTTGCGCGGCACCGGAGGCTCGGCGGGCCAAAGCACGAAGGATTTTGCGGTGTTCCTGCCAGGTTTCCATGGCGCGCTCGGCGCGGATGAACGGTAGTTTCTGGCTTTCCAGAAAGATTTCCGCGCTGGCGGTAAGGATGCTGAGCATCGCCTGATTGCCGCTGGCCAGCAGGATTCGCCGGTGGAATTCGAAATCCAGCTTCGCCGCCGCCTCGAAGTCGCCGACCTTCAGTTGCTCGCGCATGGCCGCGACGTTGTCTTCCAGCGCATCCAGATCGAACGTGCTCAACGTTACCGCCGCCAGCCCCGCCGCAAAGCCCTCCAGCGCATAGCGCAATTGAAAGATATCCAGCGGCGACGCCTGCGCTGCGAACGACCAGCCCGGCGCGCTCTCACCGCGCGACAATTCCACCGGCGACTGCACGAAAACACCCTTGCCCGGCTGAATGCTCACCACGCCGAGCGCACTCAACGACGACAACGCTTCACGCAGCGAGGCCCGACTGACGCCCAACTGCAACGCCAGATCCCGTTGCGACGGCAAGGCATCGCCCGCGCCGAAACCTTGTTCGGTGATCAGTTTGCGGATCGCTTGCAGTGCCACTTCGGGTACCGCGCGGGAGATCGAGTTCATGGTTTTTCAGACGCGCCAGGCCAATGTGCGGCTAGTTGTAAAGCTATTCGCCGAGTCCGGCAAGTCGTGCCCCAGCGGGGTTCGGCGATTTCGGCCGATGCGCCATCGCAGTGCGAAAAACAACCTGACTGTTCAGACCAGTAAGACCGAGCAAAACCGCTGAAACCGCGGCCTGCCGAGGCAAAACCCACGTATTGGCACGGCCCATGCTCTGTCCGATCGCAGAAATCACTTCCCGCCGATCCGGAGATTGTCCATGACCCAGCGTTACAGCGCCCTCCTCGCTTCCCTGTTTGCCGGCCTGCTGTTGTGCCAAGCCCCCGCCCACGCCGACGGTCTGGACGACGTGGTCAAACGTGGCACGCTGAAAGTCGCCGTGCCTCAGGACTTCCCGCCGTTCGGTTCGGTCGGCCCGGACATGAAACCCCGCGGCCTGGACATCGACACGGCAAAACTGTTGGCCGATCAATTGAAGGTCAAACTCGAACTGACCCCGGTCAACAGCACCAACCGTATTCCGTTTCTGACCACCGGCAAGGTCGACCTGGTGATTTCCAGCCTCGGCAAGAACCCTGAGCGCGAGAAAGTCATCGATTTCTCCCGCGCCTACGCACCGTTCTACCTCGCCGTGTTCGGCCCACCAGACGCTGCGATCACCAGCCTCGACGACCTCAAGGGTAAAACCATCAGCGTCACCCGTGGCGCCATCGAAGACATCGAATTGAGCAAAGTCGCCCCCGAAGGCGTGACCATCAAGCGCTTCGAAGACAACAACTCGACCATCGCCGCCTACCTCGCCGGCCAAGTCGATCTGATCGCCAGCGGCAACGTGGTCATGGTTGCGATCAGCGAGAAGAACCCGAAGCGTGTGCCGGCCCTGAAAGTGAAGCTCAAGGACTCGCCGGTCTATGTCGGCGTGAACAAGAACGAAGCGGCGCTGCTGGCCAAGGTCAACGACATCCTGACCACCGCCAAGGCTGACGGCGCGCTGGAAAAGAACTCACAGACCTGGCTGAAAGAGCCGCTGCCGGCCGATCTCTGATCGACTGCGCGGGAGACCTTCATGGCTTATCAGTTCGATTTCATGCCGGTGGTGCAGAACACCGACCTGCTGTTGCGCGGGGCGCTGTTCACCCTTGAGCTGACGGCCATCGGTGCGGTGCTCGGGGTGGGCGTGGGCATCGTCGGGGCGCTGGTGCGGGCGTGGAACATTCGCCCGTTCTCGGCGATCTTCGGCGTCTACGTCGAGTTGATCCGCAACACGCCGTTTCTGGTGCAACTGTTCTTTATCTTCTTCGGTCTGCCGTCGCTCGGCGTGCAGATTTCCGAGTGGCAGGCGGCGGTGCTGGCGATGGTGATCAACCTCGGCGCGTATTCGACCGAGATCATCCGCGCCGGCATCCAGGCGATTCCCAAAGGACAACTGGAAGCCGCAGCAGCGCTGGCAATGAGTCGCTTCGAGGCGTTCCGCCACGTGGTGCTGCTGCCGGCGCTGGGCAAGGTCTGGCCGGCCCTGAGCAGCCAGATCATCATCGTCATGCTCGGCTCGGCGGTGTGCTCGCAGATCGCCACCGAAGAGTTGAGCTTTGCTGCCAACTTCATTCAGTCGCGCAACTTCCGCGCCTTTGAAACCTACGCGCTGACCACACTGATCTACCTGTGCATGGCGCTGCTGATCCGCCAACTGCTCAACTGGCTCGGTCGCCGCTACATCTCCAGGAGCAGCCAATGAGCGACTTCACGTTCTGGGACATCCTGCGCAACCTGCTGATCGGCCTGCAATGGACACTTGCATTGTCGCTGGTGGCGTTTATCGGCGGTGGGCTGGTCGGGCTGCTGATCCTGATCATGCGCATCTCGAAAAACGCCCTGCCGAGCAGCATCGCGCGCACCTGGATCGAGCTGTTCCAGGGCACGCCGCTGCTGATGCAACTGTTTCTGGTGTTCTTCGGCGTGGCGCTGGCCGGGATCGAAATCTCGCCGTGGATGGCGGCAGCGATTGCGCTGACGTTGTTTACCAGCGCTTATCTGGCAGAGATCTGGCGCGGCTGCGTCGAGGCGATTCCCAACGGTCAGTGGGAAGCTTCGTCGAGTCTGGCGCTCAATCCGCTGGAGCAATTGCGCTACGTGATCCTGCCACAGGCCCTGCGCATCGCCGTGGCGCCGACCGTGGGTTTCTCGGTGCAAGTGGTCAAAGGCACCGCTGTGACCTCGATCATCGGCTTCACCGAGCTGACCAAGACCGGCGGCATGCTCGCCAACGCCACGTTTGAACCGTTCATGGTCTATGGCCTCGTCGCCCTCGGCTACTTCCTGCTCTGCTACCCCTTGTCCCTCAGTGCGCGCTACCTGGAAAGGAGACTGCATGCCTCTGCTTAGAATTTCCGCCCTGCATAAATACTACGGCGATCACCACGTACTCAAAGGCATCGACCTCAGCGTCGAGGAAGGCCAGGTGGTGGCGATTATCGGCCGCAGCGGCTCGGGCAAGTCCACTCTGCTGCGTACCCTCAATGGTCTGGAGTCGATCAACGACGGGGTGATCGAAGTCGACGGCGAATATCTCGACGCCGCACGCGCCGACTTGCGCAGCTTGCGGCAGAAGGTCGGCATGGTGTTCCAGCAGTTCAACCTGTTCCCGCACCTGACGGTCGGCGAGAACGTGATGCTCGCCCCGCAAGTGGTGCAGAAAGTGCCGAAGGCCAAGGCGGCGGAGCTGGCGCGCAAGATGCTTGAGCGTGTGGGTCTGGGGGAAAAGTTTGATGCCTTTCCGGATCGGCTGTCCGGTGGGCAGCAGCAACGGGTGGCGATTGCCCGGGCTTTGGCGATGTCACCGAAAGTGCTGCTGTGCGACGAGATCACCTCGGCGCTGGACCCGGAGCTGGTCAACGAGGTTCTCAGCGTGGTTCGTCAATTGGCCAGGGAGGGCATGACGCTGATCATGGTCACCCACGAAATGCGTTTTGCCCGCGAGGTGGGGGATAAGTTGGTGTTCATGCATCACGGCAAGGTGCATGAGGTGGGGGACCCGAAGGTGTTGTTTGCCAATCCGCAGACGGCGGAGCTGGCGAATTTTATTGGGACCGTTGAAGCCGCCGGTTAACGATCATTCCCACGCTCCGCGTGGGAATGCAGCCCGGGTCGCTCGGCGTCCCATTGGAACGCGAAGCGTCCCTTGAGGCATTCCCACGCAGAGCGTTGGAACGATCATCCGCCCCGGTGCTCTGGATCAAGGCTTTGAGCTCTGCGCGTTGGCGCCAGCGTTTGATCGTGGCACGATGTCGGGGTTATCGACCGAGACCCCCTGACCATGCCGCAATCCCAAGCCAAGAATCTGTCCCTGATCGCCGCAATCGACCTGGGCTCGAACAGCTTTCACATGGTCGTGGCCAAGGCCCAGAACGGCGAGATCCGTATTCTCGAGCGCCTCGGCGAGAAGGTTCAACTGGCCGCCGGCATCGACGATGAGCGCAAGCTCAACGAAGAATCGATGCAACGTGGCCTCGATTGCCTCAAGCGTTTTGCCCAACTGATCAACGGTATGCCGCTGGGCGCCGTGCGCATCGTCGGCACCAACGCCCTGCGCGAAGCGCGCAACCGCCTCGAATTCATTCACCGCGCCGAAGAAATCCTCGGCCATCCGGTGGAAGTCATCTCCGGCCGTGAAGAAGCGCGCCTGATTTATCTGGGCGTGTCGCATACCCTCGCCGACACCCCGGGCAAACGTCTGGTCGCCGACATCGGCGGCGGCAGTACCGAGTTCATCATCGGCCAGCGCTTCGAACCACTGCTGCGCGAAAGCCTGCAAATGGGCTGCGTCAGCTTCACCCAGCGCTACTTCAAGGACGGCAAGATCACCCCGGCCCGCTACGCCCAGGCATATACGGCGGCGCGACTGGAGATCATGAGCATCGAACACGCCCTGCATCGCCTGACCTGGGATGAAGCCATCGGCTCCTCGGGCACCATCCGCGCCATCGGTCTGGCGCTGAAGGCCGGCGGGCATGGCACAGGGGAAGTGAATGCTGAAGGCCTTGCGTGGCTCAAGCGTCGACTGTTCAAGCTCGGCGACGTCGACAAGATCGATTTCGACGGCATCAAACCTGACCGCCGGGCAATCTTCCCGGCCGGCCTGGCGATTCTCGAAGCGATTTTCGACGCGCTCGAACTGCAACGCATGGATCACTGCGAAGGCGCGCTGCGAGAAGGCGTGCTCTACGACCTGCTGGGTCGCCATCACCACGAAGACGTGCGCGAACGCACCCTGACCTCGCTGATGGAGCGCTACCACGTCGACCTGGAACAAGCGGCGCGGGTTGAACGCAAAGCCCTGCACGCCTTCGATCAGGTGGCCGTGGACTGGGAACTGGATGACGGTATCTGGCGCGAACTGCTGGGCTGGGCGGCGAAAGTGCACGAAGTCGGCCTCGACATCGCCCACTATCACTACCACAAGCACGGCGCCTACCTGATCGAGCACTCGGACCTGGCCGGTTTCTCCCGCGAAGACCAGCAAATGCTCGCCCTGCTGGTGCGCGGCCATCGTCGCAATATTCCCAAGGACAAATTCGCCGATTTTGGCGAAGACGGCGACAAGCTGATCCGTCTGTGCGTGCTGCTGCGTTTTGCGATTCTTTTCCACCACATCCGTGGTACTCAGGCAATGCCACAGGTGGTGCTACATGCCAAGGGCGACAACCTTGACGTGGAGTTCCCGGAGAATTGGCTGGATGAGAATCAGCTGACTCAAGCGGATTTCGGCCTCGAAGCCGATTGGCTGACGCGGGTTGGCATCGCCCTCACCGTCCACTGATCACCCTGTGGCGAGGGGATTTATCCCCGATGGGCTTCGGAGCAGTCCCAGCATTCTTGGCGAAAAAGACCGGGGCCGCTTCGCGCCCCATCGGGGATAAATCCCCTCACCACGAATGACTGCATGCAGGTACAAAAAAGGCGATCCCATGGGATCGCCTTTTTTATTGGGCTGAAGGTCAGCTACTCACCGGCAAAATCGGACTACCCAACCGCTCCAGCAGCGTCGCCTGCGCACTGCGCGGGTTCTGGTTGCCGGTTGGCGTGTTGCGGATGTAACGGCCATCCGATTGCAGGCTCCAGCTGTGGGTGTTGTCGGACAGGTACAGCTCCAGCTCTTTCTTCACCCGGGTCAGCAGCTTCTTGCCTTCCACCGGGAAGCAAGTCTCGACGCGCTTGTCGAGGTTGCGCTCCATCCAGTCGGCGCTGGAGAGGAACATCTGCTCCTCGCCGCCGTTGAGGAAGTAGAACACTCGGGTGTGTTCCAGGAAGCGACCAATGATCGAGCGCACATGAATGTTGTGCGAAACCCCGGCAATGCCCGGTCGCAGGCAGCACATGCCACGCACCACCAGATCGATACGCACGCCCGACTGGCTGGCCTTGTACAGCGCGCGGATAATCTTCGGATCGGTCAGCGAGTTGAACTTGGCGATGATGTGCGCCGGTTTGCCTTCGACGGCGAACTGGGTCTCGCGGGCAATCATGTCGAGCATGCCCTTCTTCAAAGTGAACGGCGCATGCAGCAGCTTCTTCATGCGCAGGGTTTTACCCATGCCGATCAACTGGCTGAACAGTTTTCCGACGTCTTCGCACAAGGCGTCGTCGGAGGTCAGCAGGCTGTAGTCGGTATAGAGCTTGGCGTTGCCGGCGTGGTAGTTACCGGTGCCGAGGTGCGCGTAACGCACGATCTCGCCCTGTTCGCGACGCAGAATAAGCATCATCTTGGCGTGGGTCTTAAAGCCGACCACGCCGTAGATCACCACTGCCCCGGCCGCTTGCAGACGGCTGGCCAGTTGCAGGTTGGACTCTTCGTCGAAGCGCGCCCGCAGCTCGATGACCGCCGTCACTTCCTTGCCGTTACGCGCGGCATCCACCAGCGCATCGACGATTTCCGAGTTGGCGCCGGAGCGATACAGCGTCTGGCGCACGGCCAGAACATGCGGATCTTTCGCGGCTTGACGCAGCAGATCGACCACCGGGGTGAACGACTCGAACGGGTGCAGCAGCAAAATATCCTGCTTGCTCACCACGCTGAAAATGTTCTCGCTGTTTTGCAGCAGTTTCGGGATCTGCGGGGTGAACGGCGTGTATTGCAGCTCCGGATGGCTGTCCAGGCCGGTGATGCTGAACAGTCGCGTCAGGTTGACCGGGCCGTTGACCTGATACAGCTCGGTCTCGCTCAGGTTGAACTGCTTTAGCAGATAGTCCGACAGATGTTTCGGGCAGGTGTCGGCGACTTCCAGACGCACCGCATCGCCGTAGCGACGCGAGAACAACTCGCCACGCAGAGCGCGGGCCAAGTCTTCGACGTCTTCGGAATCGAGCGCCAGGTCGGCGTTTCGGGTCAAACGGAACTGGTAGCAGCCCTTGACCTTCATGCCCTGGAACAGGTCATCGGCGTGGGCGTGGATCATCGACGACAGGAACACATAGTTGTCGCCAGCGCCGCCGACTTCTTCCGGCACCTTGATGATGCGCGGCAGCAGGCGCGGCGCCGGGATGATCGCCAGACCGGAGTCGCGACCGAAGGCGTCGATACCTTCAAGCTCAACGATGAAGTTCAGGCTCTTGTTCACCAGCAACGGGAACGGGTGCGTCGGGTCGAGGCCGATCGGGGTGATGATCGGCGCGATCTCGTCGCGGAAATAACGACGAACCCAGGTCTTGAGCTTGGTCGTCCAGTTGCGGCGACGGATGAAGCGCACCTGATGCTTTTCCAGCTCTGGCAGCAGGATGTCGTTGAGGATCGCGTACTGGCGATCAACGTGACCGTGCACCAGTTCGCTGATCCGCGCCAGTGCTTGATGCGGTTGCAGGCCATCGGCACCGGCCTGTTCACGGGCAAAGGTGATCTGTTTTTTCAGGCCGGCAACGCGGATTTCGAAGAATTCGTCGAGGTTGCTGGAGAAGATCAGCAGGAACTTCAGCCGCTCCAGCAACGGATAGGACTCGTCCAGCGCCTGTTCCAGCACGCGGATGTTGAACTGCAGTTGCGAGAGCTCACGGTGGATATACAGGCTGCTGTCATCCAGGCCTGGGATCGCAATCGCCGGCACCGCCGCAGCGGGTTCGGTGACCGGCGCGGGTGGCGCTGGCTCCAGCTCCGGCGGGGTTTCGGTGATTTGTTCCACCACCGGCTGAGCTTCTTTTACTGCAACTTCAGTGAGTCCTTCGGTATTCATTGAATGTTCCTGGGAGGGCTATTTCTGCTCTCGTAACAATTGAGCGGCGCGGACAGCAAAATAAGTCAGGATGCCATCAGCACCGGCACGTTTAAAGGCGGTCAGTGATTCGAGAATCACCGCCTCGCTCAACCAGCCATTCTGGATCGCCGCCATGTGCATGGCGTATTCGCCGCTAACCTGATAGACGAAGGTCGGCACCTTGAAGGCATCTTTTACCCGGAAAAGAATGTCCAGGTACGGCATGCCCGGCTTGACCATGACCATGTCCGCGCCTTCAGACAAGTCCGCGCCGACTTCGTGCAGCGCTTCGTCGCTGTTGGCCGGGTCCATCTGATAAGAAGCCTTGTTCGCCTTGCCAAGGTTCGAGGCCGAACCCACGGCATCGCGGAAAGGCCCGTAATAGGCGCTGGCGTACTTGGCCGAGTAGGCCATGATCCGCACGTTGACGTGGCCGGCGATTTCCAGCGCTTCGCGGATCGCCTGAATGCGCCCGTCCATCATGTCCGACGGAGCAACGACCTGAGCGCCGGCCTCGGCGTGGGACAGCGCCTGGCGCACGAGCGCATCGACGGTGATGTCGTTCTGTACGTAGCCTGCTTCGTCGAGAATGCCGTCCTGACCGTGGGTGGTGAACGGGTCGAGCGCGACGTCGGTGATCACGCCCAGTTCCGGGAAGCGATCACGCAGGGCGCGAGTGGCGCGCTGGGCGATGCCTTCGGGATTCCAGGCTTCGGCGGCGTCGAGGGATTTGAGTTCTGCAGGCGTGACCGGGAACAATGCCAGCGCCGGAATCCCCAGTTCGACCCACTTGGCGGCTTCTTCAAGCAGCAAATCGATGGTCAAGCGCTCTACACCCGGCATCGAGGCCACGGCTTCGCGGCGGTTTTCACCGTCGAGCACGAAGACGGGCAGGATCAGGTCGTCGACCGTCAGTACATTTTCCCGCACCAGCCGACGCGAAAAATCATCACGGCGATTGCGACGCAGGCGGGTGGCGGGGAACAAACGGTTGGCAGGGGTAAAGCTCACGGCAGACTCCTGAGCCCGCGCAAACGGGCGAGCGTGACAGTTATAGACGGCCATTATGACGAACAGATTACAGTTGTGCGCACCCCGTGACATGTAGCCGCATTCCATTGTCTGTGTAGGAAATGTTCACGTCGAGACACATTTGGACACTTTCCTGAATGTGTTCGAAGGGTTAGGCTGCGCGTTCATTTCGCCAGCACCCAGACAATGCTCCAACAATTTCTGCATGACTTCGGCTACTTTGCCCTTTTTCTCGGCACGTTCTTCGAAGGCGAAACCATCCTGGTGCTCGCGGGTTTCCTCGCGTTTCGCGGATACATGGATATCAACCTGGTCGTGGTCGTGGCGTTCTTCGGCAGTTATGCCGGTGATCAGTTGTGGTACTTCCTGGGGCGCAAGCACGGGCGCAAATTGCTTGCACGCAAACCGCGCTGGCAATTGATGGGCGACCGGGCACTGGAGCACATCCGTAAGCATCCGGACATCTGGGTTCTGAGTTTCCGCTTCGTTTATGGGTTGCGCACGGTGATGCCCGTGGCGATCGGCTTGTCGGGTTATCCGCCGGGACGTTACCTGCTTCTGAACGGCATTGGCGCAGCGATCTGGGCCACCGCGCTGGCCGCTGCCGCTTACCATTTCGGCGCTGTGCTCGAAGGCATGCTCGGCAGCATCAAGAAATACGAGCTGTGGGTACTCGGCGCGTTGCTGGTGCTGGGTGTTGGCCTGTGGCTGCGCCGCCGCTTCAAGAATGCCCGTTTGGCGAAGCAGGTTTACGCCGACGAGCAGGCAGCGAAAGCCGCGCAGTTGCATCAGATCGAGCAGGCCAAAGTCGCCGACCCTAAGACGCCAAACGAGTAATTCGCTGGCGAACGCCATACAGCCCGATGCCACTGAGCAGGCTGTAACCGAGCAAGCCAGCCCAGGCCACCGGGCTGGCCGGCCATAGCCCGACCAGCGGCGCCAGCCACACCAGCGGCAGATTCGACGCCAACCGCAACAGCTCGACCTTCAGCGCCCACGGGCGATTCTCCAGGGCCACGCCCAACGCAAACAGACCGAACGCCACCGCCCCCCAACCGAGCACCAGCGCGGCGCTCGGCAGAGTGGTTTCCAGATTCATCAGGTAACTGCCCAGCGCGATATAGACGCAGAATTGCGCCGCCACGTACCACTGCTGGCGGCTCTCGAGCGGTATGTCGAATTTGCGAAACCGGGTCAGGTCCGGCTTGTTCAGCGGGTACTTCGCCGCCACATCCGCCGGACGCCAACCGGTGCGCATAAACCAGATCCGCAGCTTGTCCCACATGCTCTCCGTGCGCCGCGCGTCATCCCACAACTGCGCATAAAACTGCAGGTTGGCCCACAACGGATTCCAGCTCGCCAATGGCGTGGTCACGCCGAAAATCACCGGTTCGTTGTCGTCCTCTTCCTGGAACGAGCCAAACAGCCGATCCCAAATAATGAACACCCCGCCGTAGTTGCGATCCATGTAGAGAGCGTTCTGTGCATGGTGAGCCCGATGATTGGATGGCGTGACGAAGAACCATTCGAACCAGCCAAGCTTGGGAATGTGCTGGGTGTGCACCCAAAACTGATAGAGCAGATTCAGCGCCGCAACGCTGACGAACACCAGCAGCGGCACGCCAAGTACGGCCATCGGCAGGTAGAAGATCCAGCTCAGCAGAAATCCGGTGCTGGTCTGGCGCAACGCCGTCGAGAGGTTGTACTCCTCGCTCTGGTGATGCACCGAATGCGCCGCCCAGAGGATGTTGCGTTCATGGCCCATGCGGTGCAGCCAGTAATAGCAGAAGTCATAGAGGATGAAAGCGAACACCCAGACCCAGAGGCTCTGCGCCGGCAGCCTGAGCAACGCCAGATGTTCCAGGGCAAAGGCATAGGTCACAAGGCCGACGCCTTTGGTCAGCAGCCCGGTAGTGGTCGACAGCACACCGGTGCTGATGCTGTTCACCGCATCGGCCAGGCGATAGTGGCTGACCCCGCGCCAACGGTCGGCGATCAGCTCCACCACAATCAAAACGAAGAAAAACGGCACCGCATACAGAATGAAGTTCATGACGTGTTCCGAGCCAATTCCATGCAACAGATCGTAGGCCTGAGCGCGAATTTACCCTATGGCAACGCGCGACAAATTAGTGGACATTTAGCGCCATGAAACTGGAGAGAAACCCATGAGCAAAAAAGTTGCAGTGATCCTGTCCGGCAGTGGCGTTTACGACGGAGCAGAAATCCAGGAAAGCGTCATCACCCTGCTACGCCTTGATCAACGCGGCGCGCAGGTACAGTGCTTCGCCCCGAACATTGCGCAATTGCATGTAATCAATCACCTGACCGGCGACGAAATGCCCGAGTCGCGCAACGTGCTGGTGGAGTCGGCGCGCATCGCCCGGGGCAACATCAAGGACATTCGTGAGGCCGACGTCGACGACTTCGATGCGCTGATCGTGCCGGGTGGCTTTGGGGCGGCGAAGAACCTGTCGAACTTCGCCATCGAAGGCGCCGGCTGCACCGTGCAGCCAGACGTTCTGGCCCTGGCCGAAGCGTTTGCCGAAGCAGGCAAACCAGTGGGGCTGATCTGCATCTCGCCGGCACTCGCGGCAAAGATCTACGGCCCGGGCGTGACCTGCACCATCGGCAACGATGCCGACACCGCCACCGCGATGAACAAGATGGGCGCCACCCACGAAGAGTGCGCAGTGACCGACATCATCGAAGACAAGGCACGCAAACTGGTGACGACCCCGGCTTATATGCTGGCGCAGAACATCAGTGAAGCGGCTTCGGGGATTAACAAACTGGTCGACCGCGTCCTTGAGCTGACTCACGAGAACGACGCCTGATCCGATCATGCTGAAGAGATTTTGTGGTGAGGGGATTTATCCCCTCACCACAGATATTCGGATGAATCAGGATTGGCGTGAAAGACGGGTGAGGATTCGATCCAGCGCATTGGCAAACGCCTGCTTCTCGCGCTCGCCAAACGGCGCCGGGCCGCCGCTCATCTGGCCTTGTTCACGCAGGTCGGTGAACAGATTACGCACGGCCAGGCGCTCGCCCATGTTCTGCGCATCGAACTCTTTGCCTCGCGGATCAAGCGCCGCCACACCCTTTTTCACCAACCGATCGGCCAGCGGAATATCGCTGCAGATCACCAGCTCACCGGGCACGGCGTGCTCGACCAGATAATCGTCCGCCGCATCCGGGCCGCTGGGCACCACGATCAACTTGACGATGGCCAGCCCCGGTTTGGTCTGCGGCTGCCCCGCCACCAGCACCACTTCGAACTGGCGCTTGAGCGCGAACTTCACCACGAGATCCTTCGCCGCCCGTGGACAGGCGTCGGCATCGATCCATACACGCATGTTGTTTTCCTCAATTCAAAAAGCATCGCGGGCAAGCCCGCTCCCACAAGGTTAACGCTAAACCTGTGGGAGCGTGGCTTGCCCGCGAATGTGAGCGCAGCGAATGCCGTTAGGCGGCGACTCGCTTCTTCTCAGCCAGCCGACTACGGCTATACAGCACGATGATCGCCACAATCGCCACTGCCTGGGCCGTCAGCGAATAGGCATCGGCATGAATCCCCAGCCAGTCGAAATCGAAGAACACCACCGGCCGCGTGCCGAAGATCCCCGCTTCCTGCAACGCCTTCACGCCATGCCCGGCAAACACCACCGACAGCGCACACAGCAGCGCGGCGTTGATGCTGAAGAACAGCGTCAGCGGCAGTTTTGCCGAACCGCGCAGGATCACCCAGGCCAGACCGACCAGCAGCACCAGCGCCGTCGCACCGCCTGCCAATACCGCGTTGTGTCCGGCAGGACCGGCCTGCAACCACAGGGTTTCGTAGAACAGGATCACTTCGAACAGCTCGCGATACACCGAGAAGAACGCCAGGATCGCGAAGCCAAAACGCCCGCCACCGCCGACCAGACTGCTCTTGATGTAATCCTGCCAGGCTGCTGCGTGACGGCGGTCGTGCATCCACACACCGAGCCACAACACCATCACACTGGCGAACAGCGCCGTAGCGCCCTCGAGCAATTCACGCTGCGAGCCGCTGACATCGATCACATACGCCGCCAGCGCCCAAGTCCCCAGGCCGGCCAGCAACGCCAGGCCCCAACCAACGTTAACGCTACGCACCGCCGATTGCTGACCGGTGTTGCGCAGGAACGCGAGGATCGCCGCCAGCACCAGAATCGCTTCCAGCCCTTCGCGCAGCAAAATCAGCAGACCGGAGATAAAGCTCAGCGACCAGCTCAAACCATCGCTGCCGAGCAGACCGGCGGATTCCTTGAGTTTGGCCTTGGCCGCGTCCAGACGCTGTTCGGCCTGGGCCACCGGTAACCCGTCCTGCAACGACTGCCGATAAGCCATCAGGGATTTTTCAGTGTCTTTGCGCACGTTGGCATCGACGTTATCCAGCGAACTCTCGACCAGTTCGAAGCCTTCCAGATACGCCGCCACCGACAGGTCGTAGGCCTGATCGTGGTCGCCAGCGCGGTAAGCCACGAGGCTCTTGTCCAGCGTTGCAGCGGTGTAGTCGAGCAACTGCGCCGGGCCACGCTTGACCTGCGGCGGCTGCGCACGCTGGGCGCGGAACGTCGCGGCGGCTTGCGCGCCTTCGGCAATTTGCACTTCGGCCGGGGTCTGGCGGGCCAGATCGGCGATGTTGTAGGTCTGCCCGGATTTGGCTGCCGAGGCATCGGCGCTGAGCCCGGCGACGTATGTCGCCATGTCCCAGCGCTGGCGATCATCCAGTTGATCGGCAAACGACGGCATATCGGTGCCTTCGACGCCTTGACCGAGGGTGCTGTAGATCGCGTAGAGGCTCAGGTGATCCAGACGGGCGGCGTCGCGCAGGTTGGCCGGGGGCGGTGTCAGGCCGACACCGGCCGGGCCATCGCCCGCGCCCGTTTCACCGTGGCACACCGAGCAGTGCTGGGCGAAGAGCGGTGCGGCACGCGCCGGATCGGGCGTGATGACCGGCGCCTGGCTGACCTCATAGGCCACGGCCAGTTTCGCCCCCAGTTGCCGCGCCTGACGGGCAACTTCCGCGCCGTCCTGCCGAGCGGTGACCGCCGCGCGCAAGGCAATCACACCTTGCTCCAGCCCGGCCTTTTCCGGTTTAACCGGCAAATCCGCGATCAGCCCCTGCAACACCTGAATGAATTCCAGTTGCTCACGGTATTCAGAGTCGTCGACGACTTTGCCCGCTTCCACCGTCGGCGGATAGTCGGCACTGATGTAATCGAGCATGTGCAGCGCTTGCGGCGCGCCTTCCACCGTATCGGCCAACAGGTTTGAGCAACTCAGGGCGCACAACGGGAACAACAGCCAGGCCAGAAAACGGGACGGCGCAGTCATGAACGAATCTCAATTGGTAATACGAAGTAACACATTGTTCACTTCCAATGAGATTCCCTCAAGCTTTGTCAGCGCGGCGGTCGTTTTTTTCAGCGTAACGGTGCAGCTTTTGTCCGGTAATGTGCGTGCTTGAACTCGACGAACACCTGCACCTTGAGTGCGACATGCCGGGGCAAACAGCCCTTATACTGCGTCACCTCCCGCCCTTGCCGTTCAAGGAAGAACCTGCCTCCATGCGCCGTAGCCTGCCGTTTTGCCTGTTGTTCAGCGCCCTCATGCAACTGAACGGTTGCGCCGCTTACCGCGATTACGATGCAGAGATGCAGCAGACCATCGATCAGATGGCGGCGGGCAATCTCAACGAAGCGCTCTATCTGATGGAGTTGAATAATCCCTGGGAAGACAAGGATCTGCTGTATTACCTGGAAAGAGGCGCCATTCTCAGTGCCGGCACGGCCCTGCCAAAAAGTCAGGAAGCCTGGCGCACGGCTGACCGGATGATTGTCCAGCGCGAAGAGGCCGTCCCCTCCGCTGGCATGAAGCTGCTGACCCGGTTCGGCAACGAAATGGGCACCATGCTGGTCAACGACAAGTTGCTGCGCTACGAAGGTTACGACTACGAAAAAGTCATGCTGACCACCGAGATGGCGCTCAACCAACTGGCGGAGAACGATTTCGACGGTGCGCGCGCCGACATCAAGAAAACCCACGAACGCGAAACCCTGATTGCGCGCCAGCGGGAACGGCAATACGAAGAAGCTGAAGAACAGGCCAAAAGCCAAGGGATCACGTTGCGTTACAAGGATCTGCAAGGCTATCCGGTCACTGTCCTCGACGCCCCGCAAGTGGTTGAACTGAAGAACGGCTATCAGAGTGCATTCAGCCATTACCTGGCGGGCTTCACCTATGAAGCGTTGGGCGAACGCACGCTCGCGGCACCGGGTTATCGCCAGGCCATTGAGTTACGCCCGGGCGTACCGTTTCTCGAGAAAGCCTTGCGCAATCTGGACAAGCCCGCGCCGGCAGCGGATGAAAGCGAGATCCTGGTCGTTGTCCAGGCCGGTTTCGCGCCGGTGCGCAGTTCGGTGCAAGTGCCGATCCCGGTGCGGCTGAACGAAAACCTGACGATTGTCGCGCCGATCTCGTTTCCGGTGATGGTGCCCGATACGATCACACCGCCTGTTCCGAGTGTGCTCGTCGACGGCAAACAATACCCATTGACGATGATCAACAGCGTTACTGACATGGCCATGCGTACCTTGCGCGATGACATGCCGGCGATCATCTCTCGCGCCATGTTCCGCGCCAACATGGCCGCCATCAGTCAGGCTCAAAAGAATGAACGCAATCCGGCCACAGCTTCGCTGGTGGTTACTGAACACGATCCTTTCGAAGAGGCGGATACGCGCACCTGGCGCACCCTCCCGGACAAAACCCTGGTCGCCCGTCTACGCCTGAAAAAAGGTCTGCATCGCGTGAGCTTCCCGTACTTGCGTGCAGCGGACGGGTTCACCGTGCGTGTCGACCAGAACCATCAGGTGTTCAACCTGCGGGTATTCATGGGCGTGAACTACTACGTGGGGTCTTCGCTGGTGCTACCCGAAGTACCAGAGCCTGCTAACGCTGGCAGTACCGGGCAGTAATGGCACCTAACTAACCGATGCAATTAAAAAGCTATTACATAGCCACTAGCACCCGCTTATAATGCCGCGCCCTCGCTATCGCGATGCGGCATAAAAGCTCCTCTGGTTATGAGGAATTGGCAGGAGGCCAACGCCACTGTCGATGGGTCACACCAGCCCGACCAGCATCCGCGGCTGTAGTTACTCCAGGGAAGAAGTACCCCCATGGCATTCCGCGCCCCCACTCTGATTGCGCTCAGCGCCGTCACTCTGCTGTCCGGCTGTTCGGCGTTTCGCAACTACGACTCCGAGCTGGCCCAGACCAACCAGCAACTGGCTTCCGGCAATGTCGATGCCGCGCTGACCCTGCTGGAAAAGAACAACACCAGCGCCGACAAAGACCTGCTCTATTACTTCGAGAAAGGTGAACTGCTGCGCGCCAAGGGCGACTTGTCCGGCAGCCAGAACGCCTGGACCAGCGCCGACCAGGTGGTGGGTCAGTGGGAAGACGCGGTCAAGCTCGACACCGGCAAGTACCTGGCCCAGTTCGGCAGCTTCATCGTCAACGACAAGGTTCGCCGCTACGAAGGCTACGACTACGAAAAAGTCATGCTGACCACGCAAATGGCCCTGAACCTGCTGGCGGTCAATGACTTCGACGGCGCGCGCACTGCGATCAAGAAGACTCACGAACGTGAAGCGGTGATCGCCGACCTGCGCGACAAGGAATACCTCAAGAGCGAGGAAGAGGCCGAGAAAGAAGGCATCAAGACTCAGTACAAGGATCTGCAGGGCTATCCGGTCGCCAGCCTCGATGCGCCGGAAGTGGTCGGCCTGAAGAACAGCTACCAGAGTGCGTTCAGCCATTACCTGGCCGGTTTCGTTTACGAAGCCCTTGGCGAAAAAGACCTGGCTGCACCGGGCTACCGCAAGGCCGCAGAACTGCGCCCGAACACGCCGCTGCTGGAACAGGCGCTGGTCAACCTCGACAAGCCGACCAAGAGCGATGACAGCGACATCCTGATCGTGGTGCAAAGCGGTCTGGCGCCGTCCCGCGATTCGATTCGCGTGCCACTGCCGCTGCCAATCTCCAACAACTTGGTGATCACGCCGCTGTCGTTCCCGATCATCAAGCCTGACACCTCCACCGCGCCGTTCGCGCAGATCGGTGTCGACGGCCAGCAAGTCAACCTGACCGGCCTCAACAGCACCACCGCCATGTCTCGCCGCGCCCTGCGCGACGACATGCCGGGGATTATCCTGCGCACCACCGTGCGCGCGATCACCAAAGGCGTGGCACAGAAGCAGATCAACGAAACCAATCCACTGGCCGGTCTGGCCGTGGGTATCTCTTCAGCTGTGCTCGAAGGTGCCGATACCCGTACGTGGCGCACGCTGCCGGACAACACCCAGGTGGTGCGTCTGCGCTTGAAGAAAGGTGAACACCAAGTCACTCTGCCGAGCGCTGTGGGCGGTTCGGTGGTCAAGATCACCGTCGATCAGCGTTATCAGGTGATCAGCCTGCGTGCCGTGGGCAATCAGGTGTTTGCTGGCGGTCTCGCCGCCCACGTGATCCCGAGCGCCGCTGCGACCAACGTCGCCAGCCTCAAACAACCTTAAGAACGGAGTCTTTGCATGCGCTTCAAACTCATCGCCGTCGCCGCCCTCGCCGTGCTGGCCAGCGGCTGCGCCACCCCGCCACCTCCTGAGCCGGGCAGCGCCGCGAGCAAAGTCGTGGCCATGGGGCCGCAAAAACACATCGTCGTCGGCGCCATGCGCGTCGCCCGCGAAAACGGCTTCATGACCGTCAATGTGCAGTTGAGCAACACCCTCAACAGCAACAAGATTTTCTACTACCGCTTCGCCTGGCTCGGCCCTGAAGGCTTCCCGGTCGCGGAAGAAGAAGTCTGGAAAAGCCAGATGATGTACGGCGCGCAAACCAGCTTCGTCCAGGCTATCGCCCCGACGCCGAAAGCCGTGGATTTCCGTCTGGAAATCAAGACGCCTTAAGTCCGCTTCCCCCTATTCCTGTTTTAGAGAGCACTGTCATGTTTGCACGCTTTTCCTGCATCGCCGTTATCGCCCTGCTGGCTTCCGGTTGCGCCAACACCTCGCCAACCCTGGGCAGCAAGAACATCAGCTACGGCGACACCAAGGCTGTTGAAACCGTCACCAACGAATTCGGTTCGACTGACCTGCAAATGATCGCCGAGTCGATGACCCGCTCCCTGGCCCAGTCCGGCATTCTGCAGGGCCGCCCGGTGGTTCAGGTCTACGACGTGAAGAACAAGACCAGCGAGTACATCGATACCCGCGAAATCACCACCAGCATCAAGACTCAGCTGATGAAAACCGGCGTTGCGCGCTTCGCCAGCGACAACAATGCGATGCAGAGCCAGGTTGATCAGCTCAAGCTGCAAAACCAGAGCGGCCTGTACAAGAAGAGCACCGTGGCCAAGACTGGCAACATGGTTGCCGCCAAGTACCGCATCGAAGGTTCGATCAGCTCGATCGTCAAGCGCAGCAGCGATTACAAGGACGTCTTCTACAAGTTCAGCCTGCAATTGATCGACGTTGAAAGCGGTCTGGCCGAGTGGATGGACGAAAAAGAGATCCGCAAAACCACGGAGCGTTAATCGATGCGCACATGGATTGGCATGATGGCCCTGGCTTGCGCGTTTGGCGCGCAAGCGGCCCCGAAAGTCGCGGTGACGGATCTGGCGTATCAGGAACGTGTGGAGCAATACATCCACATCGTTTCGGCGCAGAACAATTACCGCGAGGGTTACTACAGCTCCAGCGGTTCTTCGAGCTATAACGAGATCGAAGCGACCACCAGCTACATCGAGCAGACCGAGCTGCGCAAATTCACCGGCGACATCAAGGGTGAAATTCTGCGTACCGGTATGTTCCAGCTGGTGCAGGGCACGCCGTACACCGCGTCGTCCAAGGGTGACATCTACGACGTGATCAAGCGGATCAAGGCCGGCAACTTCAAGGGTGCCGACTATGTTCTGTTTGGCACCGTGTCAGACATCGACTTCACCCAGGACATGAACGAGCTGGCGCACACCGACAGCTATTCGGCGGTACTGGGCCTGACGCTGGTGGCGGACTTCAGCCTGATCAACACCAAGACCTTCGAAATCACGTCGGCCTTCACGGCGATGGGTGAAGCGCAGGACACCAAATTGGTGAACCACCGCGACATCAAGATCTCGCTGAACCGCCCACGGGTGGTGCGCGAGGTGTCGAAGGCGCTGGGTGAGGACGTGGCCGGACAACTGAGCCAACAGCTCGGAGGCGGCGGTTACGAGCAGCCGCGCGAGCCGCAGCAGCGTAACAACCTGCCGCGCGATACCGCACCGGTGATTTTGCGCTGATTGCAGGCCTGCACAAATCTGCAGTGGACTTTTGTGGTGAGGGGATTTATCCCCGATGGGCTGCATAGCAGCCCCCTTTCTTTCAAGATCAAGAGGGGCCCGCTTCGCGAGCCATCGGGGATGAATCCCCTCGCCACAAAAACATCCTCAGCACTAATAAAAAAGGCGACCTCATGAGGTCGCCTTTTTTGTGCCTGCGGGGTTTATACCGCCGCTTTACGCAACGTCGCCATAAACGCCGCCGCGCCGATGAACAGCCCGGCAAACGTGCGGTTCATGCGTTTCTGTTGTGTTGGCGTGCGCAGCAGGCGCAACACTTTCGACGCCAGACCGGTATAGCCAGCCATGACAATCAGGTCGACAAAGATCATGGTCGCGCCGATCACCAGATACTGGATCAGCAGCGGCGCGTGGGGATTGATGAACTGCGGCAGCACCGCCAGCATGAACACCAATGCCTTGGGGTTGCTGATATTCACCAGAAAACCGCGGAAGACCAGCGCCAACGGCTTGCCGATCGGCCGCACCGCTGCGTCATCGCTCATGTCCATGGGCAGCGCGCGCCATTGCTTGATCGCCAGATACACCAGATAGGCCACACCAAACCATTTGATCGCATGGAACGCAGTGGCCGAAGCGGTAAGAATCGCGCCGACACCGGCGCCGACAATCGCGATCTGCACGGCCAGGCCGATTTGCAGGCCCAAGGCATTCCAGTAACCACGCCAGAAGCCGTATTGCAGACCGCTGGACATCGACGCAATGGCGCCAGCGCCCGGGGAAAGACTGATCACCCAGCAGGCGGCGAAGAACGCCATCCATGTTTGTAGCTCCATCGCACACCTCGACTCTGACTCGTGACAGACGTCCAAGCTAATGCGATCTATGGATCTTGAAAAGCCTTACTTCTCGAAACCGCTCGAAGGGAACACATCCGTCCCCCGCCAACGCCGCACCGAACGCTGGAAGAACAAGCTGTTCGGCACCTGCACCATCGCGCTGCCGGTGCCCAGCTCCTCAGCCTCGATCAACGTGGTGTAGAGCAGATTGATCGCCACCACCCGTCCTTTGACGCCGGGCTTGTCGGTGGTATCGACCAACTCGACCACATCACCGAGGCGAAACGGCCCGACGGTGAAGATCAGAATCGCGCAGAGCAGATTCGACAGCACACTCCACATCGCGAAGAACGCCACCGCCGCCACCGCGACGAAACCCGACAGCGCGGTCCACAGTACCGTGGCCGAGACGCCGAGGCGCTGCAGGACAAAGATCACCGCACTGCCCATGATCAGCCAGCGCAACACGCCACGCAGCGGCATCAGCAGTTGCGGCGGAAACGGGTAACGCTCGCCCAGACGGGTCAGGCATTTGGCGACAAAGCGCTGGGCAATGTAACCGGCCAGCAGGATCAGCAGAATCTGCACGCCGAGCCAGATCGGCTCGACCCACATGGCGGGCAGCGGCAGCTTGAACGCTTCCATCAGGACAACGCCTCCAGCTCCGCCTGCATGCTTTCCAGGGTTTCCAGGGCTTCCATCCACGCTTCTTCAAGTTCGGCTTCGCGCACTTTCAGCTTGGCTTGTTCAGCCAGCAGATCACGCAACTCGTTCTTGCGTGCTGGCTCGTAGATTTCGCTGTCGCCGAGACTGGCATCGACCTTGGCCAGTTTTTCGTGGAGCTTGCCCAGTTCGGCTTCAAGCTTGTCGGCTTCACGCTTGTGCGGTGCCAGTTGCTGACGCAACGCAGCAGCGGCCTGACGCTGAGCCTTCTTGTCGGTTTTGTCCGGGTTCACCGGGGTGTTGCTGACCGGCGCATTGCGTTGACGGTATTCCACCAGCCAACGCGCATAGTCTTCGAGGTCGCCGTCGAATTCTTCGACCTTGCCGTCGGCGACCAGATAGAAGTTGTCGGTGGTGCTCTTGAGCAAGTGACGATCGTGAGAGACCACGAGAACCGCACCACTGAACTCCTGCAACGCCATGGTCAGCGCCAGGCGCATTTCCAGGTCGAGGTGGTTGGTCGGTTCGTCGAGAAGCAACAGGTTCGGCCGTTCCCAGGCGATCAACGACAGGGCCAGACGGGCCTTCTCGCCACCGGAGAAATTCAGTACCGGCTCGTCGAGCCGCGCGCCACGGAAGTCGAAACCACCGAGGAAGTCACGCAGGGTCTGCTCACGCTCGGTCGGCGCCAGACGCTGCAAGTGCAGCAACGGGCTGGCCTTGGAGTCCAGTGAGTCGAGTTGATGCTGGGCGAAGTAGCCGACCACGGTGTTCTCGCCTCGGGTCAGGCGACCGGCCAGCGGTTGCAGCTCACCGGCGAGGTTCTTGATCAACGTCGATTTACCCGCACCGTTGGGCCCGAGCAGACCGATCCGCGCGCCGGGGGTCAGTTGCAGCTTGACCTTCTCCAGCACGGTTCGGTCGCCGTAGCCCAGGTTCGCATCGGACAAATCAATCAACGTGCTGGAGATCTTCGTCGACTCGCGGAACACGAAGTCGAACGGCGAATCGACGTGAGCCGCCGACAACTCTTCCATGCGCTCCAGCGCCTTGATCCGGCTCTGGGCCTGACGGGCCTTGGTGGCCTGAGCCTTGAAGCGGGCGATGTAGCTTTCCATGTGCGCACGCTGCGCCTGTTGCTTCTCGTAGGCCTGTTGCTGCTGGGCCAGACGCTCGGCACGGGCGCGTTCGAACGCGGTGTAGCCGCCCCGATACAGGGTGATTTTGCGTTGATCGACGTGGGCAACATGGTCGACGACTTCGTCGAGGAAATCGCGGTCGTGGGAAATCAGCAGCAAGGTGCCTGGATAGCTCTTCAGCCACTCTTCGAGCCAGATGATGGCGTCGAGGTCCAAGTGGTTGGTCGGTTCGTCGAGCAGCAGCAAGTCCGAGGGGCACATCAATGCCTGCGCCAGATTCAGACGCATCCGCCATCCACCGGAGAAATCTCCTACCTGGCGATCCATCTGCTCATTGGTGAAACCCAGACCGGCGAGCAACTTGCGCGCCCGCGCGTCGGCGGTGTAGCCGTCAGCGCTGTCGAGTTCGGCGTGCAGACGAGCCAGCGCCACGCCGTCATGGGCCGCTTCGGCCACTGCAAGGTCGCGTTGCACCTCACGTAGACGCAGGTCGCCATCGAGCACATAGTCGACCGCCAGGCGCTCGAGGGTATCGACCTCCTGACGCATGTGCGCGATCCGCCAGTCAGCCGGCAGCAGGCAATCGCCCGAATCCGGGTGCAACTCGCCGCGCAGCAAGGCAAACAGGCTGGATTTGCCGGCGCCGTTGGCACCGATGAGGCCGGCTTTGTGGCCGGCGTGCAGGGTCAGCTCGGCGTCTTCTAGCAGACGTTGCGGGCCACGCTGTAAAGTCAGGTTCTGAAGTCGGATCATAATGGCGGCGGAGTCTACCAGCTTCGCTCACAACTGGCGCGAGTAGCACGATGTCCTCTGACCTGTGGAGCTTTTCCCTTGCCACCTACGCCCGCCCGGGCGTGGAAGACGCCTGCCTGCAATTGCAAACGGCGGGGGCCAATGTGTGCCTGCTGCTGTGCGGTTTATGGCTGGAGCAACGTGGCGTGGCCTGCGATCAACAGCGCGTGCAACAGCTTCAGGCGTTGACCGAGCCTTGGGATATCGAGGTCGTGCAACCGCTGCGTGCATTGCGCGTGCAATGGAAGGCGGGGGCTGTGGAGGATGCGGTGTTGAAAGGCATGCGTGACCAAGTCAAGGCGCTGGAGCTTGAGGCTGAGCGTGCGTTGTTGTCACGGCTAGAGGGGATTGCGCAGGTGTGGGCGCGCAATGCATCGGGATCGATGGCGTGGCTGGAGGTACTGGCAGGCCCAGGGGCCAGCCCGAACCGCGATGCGCTGCAAGTGCTGCGCATCGCGGCAACCGGCACTTAGGAAGCGCTGGTTGGGTTGCTGGTAACGCTCGACGCAGCGGCTGGCGTTGGCGCAGTCGTAGAAGTCGAGGTAGTAGCGGCTGGCGCAGGTGCTGCTGGCGAGGCCGAGGTTGCCGGTGCGGCAGGCTTGGCAGCTGTCGCGGTGGCCGGTTTGGCAGCGGCTGGTTTGGCAGCAACTGGTTTTTTCGCGGCTGGTTTTGCAGCTGGTTTTGCTGCGGGCTTGGCAGCCGGTTTGGCAGCGGCGGCCGGTTTAGCGGCTGGCTTGACTGCTGGTTTTGCAGCAGGCTTGGCGGCGGCTTTCACTGCAGGTTTTGCAGCAGGCTTGGCAGCTGGTTTTGCGGCGACTCTGGTAGCTGGTTTTGCAGCCGTTTTAGCAGCAACTGGTTTGGCGGCGGACTTGGCGGCAGGTTTTGCAGCGGCAGTTTTAGAGGCCGGTTTTGCAGCTGCGGTTTTAGCTGGAGTTGCTTTGACTGCGGCTGTTTTTGCAGCGGGTTTTGCCGCAGCAGTTTTGGCGGCAGCAGGTTTTGCCGCAGTGGTTTTAGCCGCCGGTTTCGCAGCGCTCGCCGCAGCCGGTTTTTTTGCCGCAGGCTTGGCAGCGGGTTTTGCTGCAGCTTTCACGGGCGCTTTGGCCACTGGTTTGGCGGCGGCTTTAGCGGCTGGTTTTGCAGCAGCGGTTTTCGCCGGCGCCTTGGCTGCAGCAGGTTTGGCTGCGGCTTTCTTGGCAGGTGCCGCCGCTGGTTTGGCCGAGCGGGACGACAATACTTTGCCCACTGCTTCCTGGACACGACCAACACCCTGGGCCAGTTTCAGGCTTTCCTGGGCATCGCGCTTGAGTTGCAGAATGTAGCTGCGAGTGTCGGACTGACGCTCTTTCAGCGCATCGAGCAGGTCTTCAAGTTCTTTCACTGCGCCTTTGGCTTTGGTCTGCGCCTTGGCTTTGCCGGCGGCAGCTGCGTCCTGCAATTTGGTGCGGGATTTGTGCAGTTTTTCTTGCGCCTTGCCGCGTTGCTTTTCCAGTTTGGCGAGCAGTTTTTCAGCATCAGCCAAGGCTTGGGAGCAAGCGTTTTCCAGATGCTCGAGCAAGCTGCCCGAGAGTTGTTGGAGTAAGTGCAACGGAGTGTTTACAGGCTTCTTGGTGGCCGACATGGTTTACCTCCTGGCTGACGTGAGTGCGGCTCATACTAGACCTCTGCAGTTACCGCCGCTAGGTCATCTTGACAGTATCGAAACCGTTGCGTTGCAACGAAGTGAAAATGTTCTTCAACAAGTCAAAAGCAGTTCACCGTTACAGACGTTCGCGCTGGCATAATCCACCGCAATTCAGGACGGAGAGAGCTCATGTCGCGCTACCTTTTTTTATCCCTCTGCGTGATTTTTTCAGCGGCCCACGCCGACGAAAAAACCACGGCGAACGACGCTCATGATCTGGCCTATAGTCTCGGTGCCAGCCTGGGCGAACGCTTGCGTCAGGAAGTCCCGCAGTTGCAAATCCAGGCACTGGTAGAAGGCTTGCAGCAGGCCTATCAAGGCAAGCCGCTGGCGCTGAGTGAAGCGCGCATCGAACAGATTCTGGCCGACCATGAATCGCAAAATGCCGAACACGCCGCGATGCCTTCGAGCGACGCCGCAATGGAAAACGAGCAGCGTTTCCTGACGGCTGAAAAAGCCAAACCGGGAGTGAAGCAACTGGCCGACGGCATCCTGCTCACCGAGCTGACGCCAGGCACCGGCGCCAAGGCAGGCCCTGATGGAAAAGTCCAGGTGTTGTACATCGGTCGCTTGCCGGACGGCACCGTGTTCGATCAGAACACTCAGCCGCAATGGTTCAACCTCGACAGCGTGATCGCCGGTTGGCGCACCGCGTTGCAAAACATGCCGGTGGGTGCGAAATGGCGACTGGTGATTCCATCGGATCAGGCTTATGGCGCCGACGGTGCCGGCGACCTGATCGCACCGTTTACACCGCTGGTTTTTGAAGTCGAATTACGTGGCGCGACGAGTTGATCAGGCATAAAAAAACGGTGCGCCTGAGCGCACCGTTTTTTGTTGAAAGCGTCAGTCAGGCCTGAACCGAATCTTCTTCCTTGTGTGCCGTATGCAGCACTTCAATCAAGCAGTCTTCCAGTTCAAAACGTTCGTGAAGCAGGCCACCGAGTTCCTTGAATTTCTCCGCAACGCATTTGCCTTCGTCGCAAAGGTCGTTGAACGCGAGGAGTTTTTCGGTGATGACATCGATGCGCGGATAAATTGTCTCGGCCAATTCAAGGCCGCGCTTGTCGTTGAACGCCTTGGCTTCACCGGTCAGTTGTTCGTAGATTTCGAAGTGCCCGGCTGATACGTAGTCGACCAGCACACCGCAGAATTCCTGCAAGGGCTTGCGGTCCTCGCTCAACTTCTCAGGTTTCGCACCAAGAGCATCATAGGCCCGAACCAGTTCATGCCGCTCTTGCAACCAGCGGTCGATCAGCAGATGAACTCCACCCCAACGTTCCTGAGCATTCTGACAACTTTCGAGCATGGCGATCTCTCTTCCCTTGTGGGTCATGCTGCTCTACACCCGCGTCCCGCTTCTGGTTTGGCTTGGGGGACGGTCGGGCAGAGCGTCATCGAGCAACATAAATCCAATGACACGTGCGGGCCAGATTATGCCCGCACGCCTATGGCTTCAAGGTACGCAGGAGATAAAGTTCATACAAGTGTTTAATCCCGGACCAGCGCTGAGTGCGACGCTTCGCCGCTGAGCGGTCGCTGCAGAGCGCCCCAGCCCAGGCGCAACAATTGATAAATGGCAAGAATCGACACCGCGACAAAGAACAACAGACTCCACTCCGGGACACTCAGATCGAACAGCGTCCAGGAAATTTCCGCGCAGTCTGCGCCACCGTTAGACATCCTTTGCAGCGCGCAGAGCCACGGAAAGCCGCTGAACAGCGTCTCGGGCGCCGGTGAGCAATTCAACAGTTGCAGCACCGGATCGCTTTGTATCAGCACCTGCCGCCAGGCCGCCGTGGTGCCGCCGAGGCTCGTCAGCAGCGCAAGCAGCCAGTAAAGCGAAAGGCCGACACGTTTGGGTCCGTGGATCGCCGCCAGACCGCAGAATGCCGACAGCAACGTCAGGAACAGCCGCTGCACCAGGCAGAGACTGCACGGCGTAAGGCCGACCACGTATTCAAGATAATAGGAAGCTCCCAGAGCAAAGGCTCCCGCAGTGAAAGCCATGAAGAACAAGGAGCGTGAGCAGGCCAACGACATGGCTTTTCCGTAACAGTAGAGACAGGCGGTTACGGTAGAGGAAAGCGTGTCAGCCTTTCAAGGCGACACCCTGCCGACAGTTCACCAGAGGTGTAGGGAAAACCCGACAGGCTCGAGAGGAATTGGTGTAGTCCGCTGTAGGACTTTGCCCTTGGCACTCACTGAAGTTGAATTTAGGGTCACCAAAAGTGAGCGAGGGAGCAACCTCCCTCGCGACTTCAAACGTGAGCCGGAACCGGCAGCGGCGCGGCCAAAAGGCGCTCATCGAGCAGACCCAGACCTTCCTGAAACAACTGATTGCTGCGCTCGGTATCGCCCAACTGTGCGAGCAAGCGCGCCAGTTCCGCACAAGCTTCCGGATTGCGCTGCACGCGCAGGCTGTTTTCAAGGTAGTCCCGCGCCTTGCCCCACAGGCTGGCTTGCAGACACAGACGCCCCAACGTCAGGAGCAGGCTCGGATCGTGCGGATGATCCTTGAGCCAGCCTTCGGCGATTTGCAGCTGGCGTGCCGGATCAATGCCGCGCACCAAACCATAAAGACGCGCCAGATGGCTGTCGTACTTGCGTTTGAGAGCGGTACGCAGCACTTCTTCCGCCTCGACCTGAGCACCCAGCTGGCGCAGTTGCTCGGCATAGGCCAACACCAGCGGCGGCTCCTGACGTTGCGCCGAGGTGAGCTGTTGCCATGCCCGGTTGAGCGACTGCAAGCCGACTGTGCCGTCCTCTTCGCGCTGTGCAGCCAGTGAAAGGTTTTCACCCCAGGCACGACGCTCAAGCTCAGCCAGTTCGGCAGCTGGCAGGACTTTGTCCTTGCGCAGTTCGGGCAACAAACGAATCACCGCAGACCATTCGCCGCGCTGCTGATACAGACGCTGCAACTGGCGCAGCGTCTGCACATTATGTGGATGACGCTCGTGCATCGCCTGCAAAGTCACTAGCGCACCGTCGGTGTCGCCACGATCGGTCTGCAATTGTGCGTGGCTCAAGGCAATCGCCAGCTCTGCCTGCGGCTGACGCTCCAGCGCCCGCTCGAGCAGATGATCGGATTCCTCGTAATTGCCTTGCTCGTTCGCCGCGCGGGCAGCGCCGAGGTAATACAGCAGCGGTTGGCGTTCGGCCTCAGCGGCTCGATATAGGTGACGCTGGGCGCTGGCCCAACGACCTTCAGCCAAGTCCAACTGACCATGCTCGATGGCCACCTGCACCCGGCGGCTGCGGTTGCGCCGCGACCATGGATTGACCACGCCGCTGGAGGCCATGACCAGCTCGACCAAAGCCTTGATGCCCCAGATCAGCAGCCACAGCACCGCGATCAGCGCCAGAGTCGCCCACAGGCTCGACTCGTAACGGAAGGACTTGTAAGCAACCAGCACGTAACCGGAATGCTCGGCAATCGCCAGCCCCAATGCCGCCGTCGCGGCGATCACCAGAAACACGATCACATAGAGGCGTTTCATGGCGTGGCCTCCTGCGCGGTGTTGGCTGCAGGTTTGGCGAAAGGTTTCACCGACTCTTCGGCATTGACGTTACGCCGCTCCAGATAGGCCTGAACCGCACTCAACGTGCCGGTCAAATCCGGAGTGTTGACGGTGACCGGTTCCTTGCTCAGCTCGCCGACTTGTTCCAGCATCACTTTGCTTTGCGGATTGTCCGGATTGAAATTGCCTTTCAGGACGTCGCGCGCCTCGGCCATTGCCTGGGTGTACACCGCCGCCTGGCCATTGAGGGCCGCCCACTGCGCCTGCTCCAGCGCCAGACTCAAGGCCAGACGCACTTGGCTCAGACTCTGTCCGGCCAACAGCGGCTTCACATTCTTGTCCGCGTTGAAATCGATACGAATGTAACGCGAGACCTGATCCCACCACTGCGCCCAGCGACTGGCGCCGTCACCATCGGCAGTCAGGCCGAGCAGCGACTCGCCGCGATCCTTGTATTCCGGCGCCAGTTCGGTGAGGTCAATAACCTGATCACGCAAGGCGCCCAGGCGCAGGAACAACCCGGTGCGATCCGGCTGTGCGGTGCTGCGCAGCGCGACCAGGGTTTTCGCCACTTGTTCACGTGCAGCGAAGGAGCCGGGGTCGTTCTGTTCGCGAAGAATTTCGTCAGCGCCTTGCACCAGGGCCTGGGCGCTGCTGATGTCCTGCAAGGCCGAAAGGCGCAGGCTGGCCAAACGCAGCAGATGTTCGGCCTCAGCCAGTCGCCAGTCCTTGCGGCTGGCGCCGAGGACGGTTTCCAGACGTTGATTGAGGCGCTGCTGATCGCCCTGAAGCTGCGTCACCAGACGCTGGCGATCGGCGAGCTCGTCGGCCCCCGGCAACTGCGCGAGGCGCTCGGTCAGGCGCTGTTCGTTGAGCTTCAGGCTCTGCGCCTGATCGTTCAACGCCTGGACCTGGCCGGACTGTTGTTGAGTGTTGGTTTGCAGGTGACGCACCTGCCAGACACCCCAGCCACCGATCGCCACGCCGGCAGCGCCGAGCAACAGGGCGACAATGGCCAGTCCATTGCCTCGGCGCGGCTCTTTGGCCGGCGGTGGAGTTTCAACCTGAGCATCAATCACAGGTTGGACGTCATCTTTAGGCAAGGCTGTTTCGCTCACGTATCCATCCTTTGCATTAGAAAACGGGCACGGGTTGCTCCCGTAACGCCGTCAGCAAAGCCGCGGCACTCGCGCCGCGGCAATCCACAACTGTTTGGGCCCCGGCGGCACGTGCCTGCTCGGCGACCCTCGGGCTTGGTACAAACAACGGCAACTGCGCAATCACAGGCCAGGCATCGCCGGCCATCTGACGCAGGTGCTCGAAACCCTGTCCACTGCTGACCACCAGCCCGTTCAAGCGTTCCGCTTCGATCCGCCGCGGCAATGTTTGCGGCGCATAAGCTGGCAGGTCGCGTCGATACAATTCCAGATACTCGACACTAGCACCAAGCTCACGCAGGCGCTCGGCGAGCAGCTCGCGACCGCCCTCCCCGCGCAGGATCAACACTTGCGCACCGGGCCGGGCCACCGACTCACGCAGACGCGACAACTGCAGCAACGCCTCGCTGTCATCACCCTCGACCGGGAAGCTCACGTCGAGACCATGATCCTTGAGAATCTGCGCCGTCGCTGCACCGACGCTGAACCAAGGGTTCGCCAGTGACTGCAAGCCATGAGCCTTGAGCAGATCCACCGCAATGCGTGCCGCCGGTTTGCTCACCACGATCACGGCGCTGCAAACGGGCAGCCGTGTAATCGCCTGACGTATTTTGTCAGAGACCGGCAACGGTGCAATTTCCAAAAGCGGCAGGCAACTGCTGAAAACCCCCTGCCCGGCCAACGTTTCGGCGAGCGCCGCACAGTCGTCCGCAGGGCGCGTCAGCAGCAGGCGCCAACCGGTCACTCGTGGCCTGCCTCGCCGTAAACTGCCTTGAGAATTTCTTCAGCGCCCTGGCTGAGCAAATCTTCGGCAACCTTCACACCCAGCGCTTCGGCATCGGCGCGCGGAGCTCGGGCTTCGGCGCTGATCAGTCGGCCACCACTCGGCTCGCCCACCAGACCACGCAGCCACAATTGCTCGCCTTCGAGTACGGCGTAGCAAGCGATTGGCACTTGGCAGCCGCCATTCAAATGCTTGTTGAGGGCGCGTTCAGCAGTGACGCGCGAGGACGTGTCCGCATGATGCAGAGGAGCCAGCAAGGCGTGGATTTCACTGTCGACGCTACGGCATTCGATACCGACTGCGCCCTGGCCACCGGCCGGCAAGCTGTCATCGATGCTGATGGCCGAGGTGATACGGTCTTCGAAACCGAGACGGATCAGACCGGCTGCGGCGAGGATGATCGCGTCGTACTCGCCGGCATCAAGCTTGGCCAGACGGGTGTTGACGTTGCCACGCAGGAAGCGGATTTCCAGATCCGGGCGGCGAGTCAGCAACTGCGCCTGACGACGCAGGCTGGAGGTGCCGACGATGCTGCCGGCCGGCAATGCCTCAAGGCTAGGGTAGATATTGGAAACGAAGGCATCACGCGGATCTTCGCGCTCGCAGATGCAAAACAGGCCAAGGCCTTCGGGAAAGTCCATCGGCACGTCTTTCATCGAGTGGACGGCGATGTCGGCTTCGTTTTCCAGCAGTGCGGTTTCCAGTTCCTTGACGAACAGGCCCTTGCCGCCAATTTTCGACAGCGGCGAATCGAGCAACTTGTCGCCGCGACTGACCATGGGCACCAGCGTCACCAGCAGACCCGGATGGGCCGCTTCCAGACGGGCTTTGACGTATTCGGCCTGCCAGAGGGCCAGCGCACTTTTACGGGTGGCGATGCGGATTTCGCGAGAGGACATGGATCAATCCGTACTGAATAGATACGGCGGATAATAACAGCTCAGCCAAATCCACTTTGACTTGAATCAGAAACGGCGTGGCCTCCCTGGCCTGCAATGCCTGGTAACGAGATGAAAGCAACCCGGAATGACCGGGTTAAAGGCCCTGCATCATTTTGCGCACACCCGCCACATGCCGACGGCTGACAATCAGCGCGTCACCATTGAGGCCTTTGAGGAACAGCTGGAAATGTCCCAGCGGCGTGCGTTGCAGACGTTCGATGCGGTCGCGGGCGACCAGCGCGTTGCGGTGGATGCGCACGAAGCGTTCACCGAATTCGTCTTCCAGAGCCTTGAGCGGTTCGTCCAGCAGCACTTCGCCGGTTTCATGGCGCAAGGTCACGTATTTGTGGTCGGCAATGAAGTAGACCACCTGATCCAGCGGGATCAGTTCAATGCCTTTGCGGGTACGGGCGCTGATGTGACTGCGCGGGCCATTGCCGCTTTCGGCGGCGGGGCGGGTCAGGGCCGAGAGTTGCGTCCGGTTGGGACGCTCAGCCCGTTTCAGGGCGTCATGCAGGTGTTCGGTTCGCACGGGTTTCACCACATAGCCCACGGCGCTGGCCTGCAGGGCTTCCACGGCAAATTCATCGGGACTGGTGCAAAACACCACGGCCGGTGGTGTTTCGCGCTCGCACAGACGGGCAGCAACCTGCAGGCCATCCAGGCCCGGCATGCGGATATCGATAAGCACGATATCCGGTTTGTGGCTGTCGATCAGCACCAACGCCTCTTCGCCATTCGTGGCGCTGGGCTCCAGGACTGTGTAACCCTCGAGCTCGCTCACCATTCGGCTGAGGCGCTCGCGAGCCAGTGGTTCGTCATCAACGATCAGGACATTCATATTGCGCTGGATTCCTGCGTGAGTCTCGCACAAGGATAGCGTAGACAGGTGAAGTGACGTCCGTCACCGCGATCCACGCTAAGACTAGCCCGAGCGCCAAAAAGTGCCGTACGTCGGCCAGCAATATTTGCCAGTGTCCGGGTCGTACTGCTCGAAGCCCGCTGTTTCCTGCGCTTTGCGCGGTGTTTGTCCATGGACAATCCACCCACCCCCTCTTCTTATAGTCGGCAGCCAGACCTTTGCGCGATCTGACTTGCACCGACCCTTATGTCCAACTGTAGACGCTCGTCGGAACGTTATTGCTCAATCGAAAAATATCGTTGCGCAAATTCCCGGGAGAACGCGCCGACTATGGATGACACGATGAGAAAAAAACGTATCGACCGGTGTCAGCGACAGGATTGGCAACCCTGTTATTATCCGCGCCAGCGTTTCACGCCTTTTTTCTTCAAGCCGATACGAGCGAATTCATGAGCACTGACAAGACCAATCAGTCCTGGGGCGGCCGCTTCAGTGAACCCGTCGACGCCTTCGTCGCCCGCTTCACCGCCTCCGTCACTTTCGACCAGCGCCTGTATCGCCACGACATCATGGGCTCGATCGCCCACGCCACCATGCTGGCCAAGGTCGGCGTGCTGACCGATGCCGAGCGCGACAGCATCATCGAGGGCCTGAAGACCATTCAGGGCGAAATCGAGGCCGGCCAGTTCGACTGGCGCATCGACCTCGAAGACGTGCACATGAACATCGAAGCGCGCCTGACCGACCGCATTGGCGTCACCGGCAAAAAACTGCACACCGGCCGCAGCCGCAACGATCAGGTTGCCACCGATATCCGCCTGTGGCTGCGTGACGAAATCGACCTGATCCTGGCCGAAATCACCCGCCTGCAAAAAGGCCTGCTGGAGCAAGCCGAGCGCGAAGCTGCGAGCATCATGCCGGGCTTCACTCACCTGCAAACTGCTCAGCCAGTGACCTTCGGGCATCACATGCTGGCCTGGTTCGAAATGCTCAGCCGCGACTACGAGCGTCTGGTCGACTGCCGCAAGCGCACCAACCGCATGCCGCTGGGCAGTGCTGCGCTGGCGGGCACCACCTACACGATCGACCGCGAGTACACCGCACAACTACTGGGCTTCGATGCCGTCGGCGGCAACTCGCTGGACAACGTTTCCGATCGCGACTTCGCCATCGAATTCTGCTCGGCCGCAAGCATCGCGATGATGCACCTGTCGCGCTTCTCCGAAGAACTGGTGCTGTGGACCAGCGCGCAATTCCAGTTCATCGATCTGCCGGACCGTTTCTGCACCGGTAGCTCGATCATGCCGCAAAAGAAAAACCCCGACGTTCCTGAGCTGGTACGCGGCAAGACCGGCCGTGTGTTCGGCGCCCTGATGGGCCTGTTGACCCTGATGAAAGGCCAACCGCTGGCCTATAACAAGGACAACCAGGAAGACAAAGAGCCGCTATTCGATGCCGCCGACACGCTGCGCGATTCGCTGCGTGCCTTTGCCGACATGATCCCGGCGATCAAACCGAAACACGCGATCATGCGTGAAGCGGCGCTGCGTGGCTTCTCCACCGCGACCGACCTGGCTGACTACCTGGTGCGCCGTGGCCTGCCGTTCCGTGATTGCCACGAAATCGTTGGTCACGCGGTGAAGTACGGCGTCGACACTGGCAAGGATCTGGCAGAAATGAGCCTGGAAGAACTGCGTCAGTTCAGCGACCAGATCGAGCAGGATGTGTTTGCCGTGCTGACCCTCGAAGGCTCGGTGAATGCCCGTGACCATATCGGCGGGACTGCGCCGGCGCAGGTCAAGGCTGCGGTTGTGCGCGGCCAGGCCCTGATCGCCAGCCGCTAAAAGCATCGCGGGCAAGCCCACTCCCACAAGTTCTGCGTCGAGCACACAATTGTGTTTCAACGCAAAACCCTGTGGGAGCGGGCTTGCCCGCGATGACTGACTTCAGAACGCTAAAAATCTACTTCTTCGCCGCGATCATCGCCAAAAACGCCGGCATCGCAGCCTCCTTGTCCGCCGCAATACTCTGCACATGCGGATTCTGCTCAAGTCGCTCCAGCAGCGCCTTGGCCTTCGGCATCTCCGCCAGCAAATCAATCCCGAACAACTTCTGCCCCACCGCGCACGCCAACGGCACGCTGTACAGGAAGTACAAATCGGCAATGCTCAGACTGTCGCCTGCCACATACGGGGCGAATTTGCCGTGGCGGCCCAGCGAAGCAAAACCCAGCAGCAACTCTGACTTGGTCTTTTCCTTGATCGCGTCCGGCAAAGTCATGCCGAAAAACGCTTCGCCGTAACAGGCGCGGCCCGGCAGTTCGATGTACAGCTCGATTTCCTTGGCAATTGCCAACACCTGCGCACGCTCGAACGGGTCGCTCGGCAGCAGCGGCGTGCCTTTCTGGGTCTGTTCGAGGTATTCGAGAATGATCGCGGTTTCATTGATGTAACCGGCGTCAACGCCCAGCACCGGCACTTTGCCGCGCGGACTGATCGCCAGTGAATCCGGGGTCTGCCCCGGATAGAACGTGACTTCTTCGAACGGCAGGCCTTTTTCCAGCAGCGCCAGTTTGACCATGTTGTAGTAATTGCTGACTGAGAATCCGTAGAGCTTGAGCATCACATAGCCTCCGGGCCGTGCGGGGTGGGCGGTGTCTGTTTATAGATCGCCGAGGCGAATCCCGCCAGCAGCATCACGCCGCTGAATGCGGGTAAACTGGCGCCTTTCCTTGAGGAGCCTGCCATGAGCGAGCCGACAGACATCGACAACGACATTGACGAAGAAGAGTTCGCCGAGGCTACGTTGATCGAAGCCATCGAGAACCAGATCGAAAGCGACAACCCGCCAGCGGCCAAAGCCACGCTTAACAAACTCACTTTGGTGGGCGTCGAGCGCGAAGAAATCCTCAACCTGATGGCCCATGTGCTGGCGTACGAGATTGACGCGATGCTCGATGAAGACCGTCCGTTCAACACCGAATGGTATGAAGCGGCGCTGCGCGCATTGCCTGAGTTGCCACCGGAAAAGCCGTAACCGGGCCGCTACCTGTGGGAGCAGGTTTGCTCCCACACAATTTGTCACCCATCCATCCAGCCTTCTCCCAGACCCTGACTACACTGGAAACCGCCCCCAGACGAAAACCCTGACGCGCACACTGGACAGTCCGCGCCGGCAGGTTCACCTTAGGGGCGCTGCGTTCCAATTCCTAGAAAGTCTGGAGTCCTTATGTCGCTTACCCCTGAGTTGGTTGCCGAACTGGAAGTCCTTGCACTCTTTCCCCTGGACAGTTCCCAGGAAGGTTTGAAAATTCATCAGACCGCTGCCCCGAAGCACATCGCTGCTGCCCAACGCCTCTATGCTAAAGAACTGACCGATCAGCCCGATGGTGGATATCTGACCAGCCTGGGTCGCGATGCTGCGCAAAATGTGCAAACCGTGCTGACGATCCTGAGAGAGCCAGAAACAGCCTGATCCTTCCTGACTTCGCCCACGGGAACCCCAGTCACGGGATTTCCGCGGGCCCGTCCGGACGTCGACTATCGCCTCGCGATAGAAATCTGACGTCAAAAAACAAATTCAGCTTAAAACTCCCGCTGCGCAAAGGCTAAACTGCCCCCCATTCCGAGACCCTCTTCGTCCGAGCCTGCGAGCCGGTTTGAGCTGACATGACGCGCACCCACGAAATCCGCCCCGATCTGGACGAGGGAATCGACCGCAAGGTTCTCAGCCAGCTACGCGCACGTTTTCTCAAACTCAATGAAGTTCGTCTTGGCCGCGCGCTGGAAGGCTTGTCGACTCGTCAGCAAGGCGTACTGACGCTGCTGCCGCTGTTCTTCCACGTCAACCATCCGCTGCTGCCGGGTTATGTTTCGGGCAGTACGCCCGCCGGCCTGTCGAATTATGAGCCGGATGCCAATACCCTTGCCGAAGCCCAACGCCTGACCCGCTCGTTCTCCTACAAGCCGCGCCACGGCAGCAACCCGCCGCGACCGATTCACGGACTGTTCCTGATGGGCAGCCTCGGCACGCTGGCCCAGGCAGATCAAAGCGATATGGACGTGTGGGTTTGCCACGCGCCGGACCTGAGCGAAAGCGAACTCGCGGAACTGCGCAAGAAATGCCAGTTGCTCGAAACCTGGGCGGCGAGCCAGGGTGCCGAGGCGCACTTCTTTCTGATTGATCCGGTGCGCTTCGTCAAAGGTGAACGCGACAGTCAACTCAGTTCGGAAAACTGCGGCACCACCCAGCACTATCTGCTGCTGGACGAGTTCTACCGCACTGCGATCTGGCTGGCCGGGCGCACACCAATCTGGTGGCTGGTGCCGGTTTACGAAGAAAGCGCCTACGACCTGTACACCCACACGCTGCTGTCCAAGCGTTTCATCCGCGCCGACGAAACCCTCGACCTCGGGCATCTGGCGACGATTCCGCCGGGTGAGTTCATCGGCGCCGGCTTGTGGCAGTTGTTCAAGGGCATCGAGTCGCCCTACAAGTCGGTGCTCAAACTGCTGCTGACCGAGGTCTACGCCAGCGAGCACCCGAAAGTGCAGTGCCTGAGCCTGCGCTACAAGCAAGCGGTGTTCGCCAACCAGCTCGATCTGGATGAACTTGACCCGTACATGGTCGTGTATCGGCGCATCGAGGAATACCTCACTGCGCGCAACGAGCCGGAGCGACTGGAACTGGTGCGCCGCGCGCTGTATCTGAAGGTCAACCGCAAGCTCACCGGCAGCAGTCGCAGCCAAGGCTGGCAGCGTTCGCTGCTGGAGCGCCTGGCCAATGAGTGGCATTGGGATCAACGACAACTGGCGCTGCTCGACAGCCGCAGCCAGTGGAAAGTCCGGCAGGTCAGCGCCGAGCGCCGCGCGCTGGTCAACGAACTCAATTACAGCTACCGCTTCCTGACCCAGTTCGCCCGCACCGAACAGACCGTCAGCCTGATCAACAAACGTGACCTCAACGTCCTCGGTCGCAGGCTGTATGCAGCGTTCGAGCGCAAGGCTGACAAGGTCGAGTTCATCAACCCAGGCATCGCTCCGGATCTGGCCGAAGACACCCTGACCCTGGTGCAATCGCGCAACAAGAAGGAGCCGGGGCAAACCCAGTGGGGCCTGTACAACGGCAGCCTCACGGCGCTGGAGTGGGAACATTTCGCGCCGATCAAGCGCAGCCGCGAATTGCTCGAACTGCTGACATGGTGTCACCGCAACGGCGTGATCGACAGCAGTACCCGGCTGGCCCTGCACCCCGGCAACAGCGACCTGAGCGAGTTCGAACTGTTCAACCTGCTCGGCAGCCTGCAACAAAGCATTGCCCTGCCCTTGCCCACCGTTGCCGAAGAACCTTTGCTGCGCGCCGCGGTGCCAAGCGAGGTGCTGATTCTGGTCAACGTCGGGGTTGATCCGCTCAAGCATCACCGCGACCTGAACATTCTGATGACCACCGAGCGCACCGATTCACTGAGTTACGCCGGGGTGCGCGAAAACCTCGTGCTGACGCTGGACCAGGTCACGCTCAACAGCTGGAATGAAGTGCTGGTCAACCGTTTCGACGGCCCCCACGCCCTGCTCGATTGCCTGCGCGATTACCTCAACAACTTGCCGCGCGGGCCGTTACAGCCGTCGTTGAAGGTGCGCTGCTTCTGCCACAACCGTGCGCAATTCATCGCCCGCCGCGTGGAAGAAATCGTCGATACCGCGCAAAACCTGTTGCTCAGCGAATTGAACCATCGTTACCTGATTCAGGTGCAGCAGCACTATCACGTGCTGGAATTGGTGCCAGGCCAGGTCAACCACGTCGCCCTCGCGACATTGCCGGCACTGCTCGATTACCTCGGTGAAGAACAGGCGCGCTACAGCCCGCTGCATCTGGATCCGATGGCGCTGGAAGATCACGACCTCGCGTTGATCCTGCCGATGGGCCAGCCGGAATCCATTCAGGTGTTCTACCGGATTACCGAGCAGCAAGCCGAGTTGTATGTGCTGGATGAGTTCAACGTTTTGTGGCAACAGCATTTGCCGTATCACGACGAACAAAGCCTGCTGGTGCCGCTGCAGCGTTTCCTGCAGTCGATCCAGTATCGGCGCGAAGCTTCACTGCCGATGGACGCCGCCCCCTCGGCCCGCCTCGAAACGTTGTATTACCAGTTATTGCCTTCAGGCCCGGGACGGGCGCGACGGGTCGAAGCACGGCCAGCGCCGCAGACACCGGTCAACAAGCCGTTCTACGACGTGCAGGCGATTGTCGGCAAAGCCGCACCGGGGGAAGTGCAGGTCACCTTGTATTGCAATCAACGGGAATTCAGCGAGCTGGAACATGGCGACCAACTGTTTAGCGTGGTCGCCCGGGAGATCGTCGAGCAGCGCCGCGAGACCGAACGCTATCGCTGCTACATCACCGACCTGGACCTCTCGGGCCTGCTCGGTGATGGTCAGAGTTCAAGCAATCTGTATCTGCGCTACAAGGCGGACCTGGAGCGCGCCCTGAACGAGGCACTCGAACAGGCATGAGGCGGGGTTATTCCGGAAACGCGCCACCGTTGGCCGGCTGCGATTCGACTTCGAGCAAGGTCAATTTCAGGGTCTTGCCGCCCGGTGCGGGCCAGTCGATGTGTTGACCGACTTTCAGGCCCAGCAGGGCGCTGCCGACCGGTGCCAGAATCGAGATTTTGCCCTCATCGGCGTTGGCATCCTTGGGATAGACCAGCGTCAGGTGATAGTCCTTGCCGCTGCCTTCTTCGCGGCAGTGAACACGGGAATTCATCGTCACGACATCGGCGGGCACTTCATCGTGGCTGACCAGGGTATCGGCGCGGTCCAGTTCGGTTTGCAACGCAATCACGCCCGGCAGCGAGTCATCCAGGCTGTCGATCAGGCGCTCCAGACGTTGCACGTCCAGACGGGTAAGGGTGATGGAAGGTGCGGTCATGATCCGGGCAGACTCCTTTCTTCTGCACACTAAAAAAGCAAAACCCCGCCAAAAAAGACGGGGTTTTCACCAGGCCTCGATGGGTTGAGGCGTGTTTGGACACTATCACAGCTCAAAAAATATACAAGTCACGCCCCGGTGGTGCGGCGTTGCTGTGCCTGGGTGACGATCACCCGCCGGCGCTCATCATCCGCCGAGCGCCACTCGCGAATGTCTTCGACATGCCGGAAACAGCCGAGGCAGACCTTGTGTTCATCCAGCCGGCACACACCGCTGCACGGCGAAGGCACCGCCGGGCTGATGTTGCTGTAAAGCGGCTTGGGCGGACGAACGGGAGCGGTGTCAGTCACAGAATCACAGACCTTCGAAGTCGAATTCGGCGCCGGCCTGTTGCTTGACGATACGCTCAAGCATCTCGCCCAGTTGCTCTTCGCTCTTGTCGCACATCCAGCGTTCGCTTTCTTCGTCGTAGTCGAAGTGGAAACCACCTGACACGGCCGCCAGCCAGAGCTGGCGCAGCGGCTCCTGACGGCTGAAGATCAGCTGCGAGCCGTTCTCGAACTTGACCGTCAGGACACCGGCCGAGCTCTCCAGATCGATATCCAGATCGCTTTCGTCAAAGATGTCTTCCAGCGTTTGCTGGGTGGCATCGACCAGATCGTGAAAACGGGCTTCGGTCAAACTCATTGTGGCAACCTCAAAAAATGTCTGCTCAGGCTCAAGCGCCGAAAGATACGGACGCTGCTTGCCGATTGCAAAGGATAACGACCAAGTACCTGTTGGCCCTTCCAACAACGCCCCTGTGGGAGCGAGCCTGCTCGCGAAAGCGGTGTGTCAGGCAGCGAGCCTGTTGAACTTGCCGGCCCCTTCGCGAGCAGGCTCGCTCCCACGGGGAATAATGATGCACTTCTCAGGAGCCCCGCCGGACGGGAACCCCGTCGCATAGGCAAGCTGCCGGGTGGCCGGTATACTCCGGCGCAATTAACGCATTTTCAAGGATTTCGCCATGAAGCGCCTGATCTCTTCCCTTGCTGCGCTCGTCGCGGTTGCCTGCCTTGTCTCGGCCTGCGGTCAAAAAGGCCCGCTGTACCTGCCCGATGACGATCAGGACCCGGCCGAGCAAGCCCAGTCTTCGCAAAAGCAGCCTGCTTCCAAAGCACACAAGCACGACGTTTACTAAGGGATCGCCATGGACGCTTTTAACTACCGTGGCGGGGAGCTGTTCGCGGAAGGTGTGGCGCTGTCCGCCATCGCCGACCGCTTCGGCACTCCCACCTATGTTTACTCGCGCGCGCACATCGAAGCCCAGTACCTGGCCTTCGCCGATGCGCTGGCCGGCATGCCGCATCTGGTTTGCTTTGCGGTCAAAGCCAACTCCAACCTTGGCGTGCTGAATGTCCTGGCCCGTCTCGGCGCCGGTTTCGACATCGTCTCCCGGGGCGAGCTGGAACGCGTCCTGGCCGCTGGCGGCAGCGCCGACAAGATCGTATTCTCCGGGGTCGGCAAGACCCGTGACGACATGCGTCGCGCCCTGGAAGTCGGTGTGCACTGCTTCAACGTCGAGTCCACCGACGAGCTGGAACGCCTGCAAGTGGTGGCCGCCGAGCTGGGCGTTCGCGCGCCGGTCTCGCTGCGCGTCAACCCGGATGTCGATGCCGGCACCCACCCGTACATTTCCACCGGTCTCAAAGAGAACAAGTTCGGCATCGCCATCGCCGACGCCGAAGACGTGTACGTGCGCGCCGCGCATCTGCCGAACCTGGAAGTGATTGGTGTCGACTGCCACATCGGTTCGCAGTTGACTACATTGCCGCCGTTCATCGACGCCCTCGACCGTCTGCTGGATCTGGTCGATCGCCTCGGCGATTGCGGCATTCACCTGCGCCACATCGATCTCGGTGGTGGTTTGGGTGTGCGTTATCGCGATGAAGAGCCGCCATTGGCCGGTGACTACATCAAAGCCGTGCGCGAGCGTCTGGACGGTCGTGATCTGGCACTGGTGTTCGAGCCGGGCCGTTTCATCGTCGCCAATGCCGGCGTGCTGCTGACGCAAGTCGAGTACCTCAAGCACACCGAACACAAAGACTTCGCCATCGTTGACGCGGCGATGAACGACCTGATCCGCCCGGCGCTGTATCAGGCGTGGATGGACGTCACTGCGGTGAAACCCCGTGACACTGCTGCGCGTAAATACGACATCGTCGGCCCGATCTGCGAAACCGGTGATTTCCTCGCCAAGGACCGTGAGCTTGCGCTGGAGGAAGGTGACTTGCTGGCGGTGCATTCGGCCGGTGCCTACGGTTTTGTGATGAGCTCCAACTACAACACCCGCGGCCGTGCCGCCGAGGTGCTGGTGGACGGTGACAAGGTCTTTGAAGTGCGTCGCCGCGAAACCGTGGCTGAGCTGTTTGCCGGCGAAAGCCTGCTGCCGGAGTAACCCATGCTGCTGCGTTTTACCAAAATGCACGGCCTGGGCAACGACTTCATGGTTCTCGACCTGGTCAGCCAGCACGCGCATATTCAGCCCAAGCACGCCAAACAATGGGGCGACCGGCACACCGGCATAGGTTTCGACCAATTGCTGATCGTCGAAGCGCCGAGCAATCCGGACGTGGATTTCCGTTATCGGATCTTCAATTCCGACGGCTCCGAAGTGGAGCAGTGCGGCAATGGTGCGCGCTGCTTCGCCCGCTTCGTGCTCGACAAGCGACTGACCGCCAAACGGCAGATCCGCGTCGAGACCAAGGGCGGCATCATCGAACTGGACGTGCGTAACGACGGCCAGATCGGCGTGAACATGGGCGCCCCGTGCCTGGTGCCGGCGGACATTCCGTTCGAAGCACCGGCGCAGGCCGCAAGCTATCAACTGGAAGTCGACGGCACCACGGTCGAACTGGCCGCCGTGTCGATGGGCAACCCACACGCCGTGCTGCGCGTGCAGGACATCAACAGCGCGCCGGTGCATGAACTGGGGCCGAAAATCGAACACCATCCGCGCTTCCCGGCGCGGGTCAATGTCGGTTTCCTCCAGGTTATCGACCGCAACCGCGCGCAACTGCGCGTCTGGGAACGCGGCGCCGGGGAAACCCAGGCCTGTGGCACCGGCGCTTGCGCTGCGGCTGTTGCGGCCATCAGTCAGGGGTGGATGGATTCGCCGCTGTTGATCGACCTGCCCGGCGGGCGTCTGTCCATTGAATGGGCAGGCCCTGGCCAACCGGTGTTGATGACCGGCCCGGCAGTGCGTGTATACGAAGGACAAGTGCGTCTTTGAGTGAGCAGAAACCATGACCGATAAGCCCCAGGTACCCGCCCGACAGTCCGACGAATCAGCGTCCGAGAGCCTGGAGGCGGCAGCGGTTGCCGCGTACCTGGAGGCTCATCCGGATTTCTTCGTCGAGCACGAAGAACTGCTGCCGGCCATGCGCATTCCTCACCAGCGCGGCGACACCGTATCGCTGGTCGAGCGCCAGATGACCATTCTGCGCGAGCGCAACATCGAGATGCGTCATCGCCTCTCGCAACTGATGGACGTGGCGCGCGACAACGACCGTCTGTTCGACAAGACCCGTCGCCTGATCCTCGCCCTGATGGACGCCTCCAGCCTGGAAGACGTGGTCATCAGTGTCGAAGACAGCCTGCGCCAGGACTTTCAGGTGCCTTTTGTCAGCCTGATCCTGCTGGGCGACAACCCGGCACCCGTTGGCCGTTGGGTCAGCCACGCCGATGCACAGGTCGCTATCGGCGGCCTGCTCACCGAAGGCAAAAGCGTCAGCGGCACCCTGCGCGAGCATGAGCTGGACTTTCTGTTCGGCGAAGAACAACGCAAGCAGATCGGTTCCACCGCCGTGGTCGCTGTCAGCCACCAAGGCATCCACGGGATTCTGGCCATCGCCAGCCGTGACCCGCAGCACTACAAGAGTTCGGTCGGTACGCTGTTCCTCAGCTACATCGCCGAAGTCATGGGCCGCGTGCTACCACGGGTCAACAGCTCCCTGCGCTCGGTACGCTGAACATGGAACGACAACTGGACGCTTACTGCGAACACTTGCGCAGTGAGCGGCAGGTGTCGCCGCACACGCTGTCGGCCTACCGCCGCGACCTCGATAAAGTCCTCGGCTGGTGCGTCAAACAGAACATCAGCAGTTGGGCCGCGCTGGACATCCAGCGCCTGCGCAGCCTGATCGCTCGCCTGCATGCGCAAGGCCAATCCTCACGCAGCCTCGCCCGATTGCTCTCGGCAGTGCGCGGGCTCTATCACTATCTCAATCGCGAAGGTCTGTGCGACCACGATCCGGCTACCGGACTGGCACCGCCGAAAGGCGAACGCCGCCTGCCGAAAACCCTCGACACCGACCGCGCGCTGCAATTGCTTGAAGGCCCGGTCGAGGACGATTTTCTCGCGCGGCGTGATCAGGCGATTCTGGAATTGTTCTACTCCTCCGGCCTGCGTCTGTCGGAGCTGACCGGGCTCAATCTCGATCAGCTCGATCTGGCCGACGGCATGGTTCAAGTGCTCGGCAAGGGCAGCAAGACCCGTCTGCTGCCGGTCGGCAGAAAGGCCCGCGAAGCCCTTGAACAGTGGCTGCCGTTGCGCGCCATGACCAATCCGGCGGACGACGCCGTTTTCGTCAGCCAGCAAGGTCGGCGCCTCGGGCCACGGGCGATTCAGGTGCGGGTCAAACTGGCCGGCGAGCGTGAACTGGGGCAGAACCTGCACCCGCATATGCTGCGGCACTCCTTCGCCAGTCACTTGCTGGAGTCCTCGCAAGATCTGCGCGCGGTGCAGGAACTGCTCGGGCACTCGGACATCAAGACCACGCAGATCTACACCCACCTGGACTTCCAGCATCTGGCGGCGGTCTACGACAGCGCCCACCCACGGGCCAAACGCATGAAAGGCGACGATTCATGAGCATCCAGTTGATCACCTTCGACCTCGACGACACCCTGTGGGACACCGCCCCGGTGATCGTCAGCGCCGAAGCGATTTTGCGTGAATGGCTGAGCGAACATGCGCCGAATCTGGGCGCTGTGCCGGTGGAGCATTTGTGGTCGATCCGCGAGCGAGTGCTGGCCAACGAGCCGGGACTCAAACATCGCATCAGTGCGCTACGTCGGCGGGTGCTGTTCCATGCGCTGGAAGAGTCTGGCTACGGCCATGGCGAGGCGTCGGAGCTGGCAGACAAGGGCTTTGAAGTGTTCCTGCATGCGCGGCATCAGATCGAAGTGTTCCCCGAAGTCGAGCCGGTGCTGGAGATTCTCGCCAACCATTACGCCCTCGGCGTGGTCACCAACGGCAACGCCGATGTGCGCCGGTTGGGGCTGGCGGATTACTTCAAGTTTGCCCTGTGCGCGGAAGACATCGGCATCGCCAAACCGGATGCGCGACTGTTTCACGAGGCGTTGCAGCGCGGTGGCGCCACGGCCGAAACCGCGGTGCATATCGGTGATCATCCGGGAGATGACATTGCCGGGGCGCAACAGGCAGGGTTGCGCGCGGTGTGGTTCAACCCGGCGGGCAAGGTCTGGGAAGCCGAGCGTCAGCCGGATGCCGAGATCCGCAGCCTGACCGATTTGCCAGCGGTGCTGGCGCGTTGGAATGCCGCCTCCGTCTGACACCAAACCGCTTTTTGTGGCGAGGGGATTTATCCCCGATCGGCTGCAAAGCAGTCGTGAAATCAGCGTGCGCGGCGTGTCAGGGCAACGCTGTATTCTGCGTTTTGGGGCCGCTGCGCAGCCCATCGGGGATAAATCCCCTCGCCACAGGGGCCTCACCCAATCACCTTCATGTGATATTCCAGGCATGAAAAAGCCCGCAGCGACGGCGGGCTTTTTCAGCAAGCAAGCGGCACGCCTCAGATAGGGCGGCTACCGTACTTGTTGTCCGGCTTCTTGGGCGGATCGGCGACCACATTGGCCTCCACTTCCTGCACTTTTCCGCCTCGCGACAGGAACTCTTCCATGGCCTTGGCCAGGGCGTCGCGCTCCTTGTTCTTGGCTTCAATGCTCGGCAACTCATCTACCGACACCGCAGCCTTGGCTTTGCCTTTGGCAGCCGGGACCGGCGCATCGTCACCGCCATCGTCGTCAGCAACGTCTTCCGCTGCTGCTTCCAGGCCTTCCTCGGCCTCGTCTTCGTCGCCTACTTCGAGGTCGTCGGTTTCCAGATCATCGTCGCTCATGTTCTACCTCATGACTTGCGAAAAGCAGATTAGTTATAGACCAGCTTTGGCAACTGTCGAAAGTCGCCGTTAAAAAATCATTCACCGCTGCTGACCAGCGGCTATGCCCCTTCACCGTGCAAGGTGGCGAGGACTTTACGGGCACCGCCATGATCACGGTGCTCGCCCAGATAAACGCCTTGCCAGGTTCCCAGTGCCAGTCGCCCTGCCGAAACCGGCAGACTGATCTGGCAGCCAAGCACGCTGGCCTTGAAGTGCGCCGGGAGGTCGTCCAGGCCTTCGTCGTTATGCTCATAGCCGTCTGCTCCTTGTGGGATCAGACGATTGAAAAATCGTTCGAAGTCGCGACGAACCGCCGGATCGGCGTTCTCGTTGATGGTCAACGACGCCGAGGTATGCTGCAGCCACAAATGCAACAGACCGACCCGACATGCCTTGAGTTCAGGCAGGCCGGCGAGTAACTCGTCCGTTACCAGATGAAAGCCCCGGGGTCTTGCCCGCAGGGTTATCAGAGTCTGTTGCCACATACAGTTCTCCGCACATTCGGGGCGCATTCTAGCGCGCTCTGGGAAAAAACAAAGGCCCTAATATTCCTGCAACGGTGTAAGCCATTGCCCGCAGAAAAACACCCTTCGTAAACTCGACCAAAGCCGTACGAAAAATCCTTTCAGCTTGTCCTTCAATGACAAATTCCAGACAAAAAAATGCCCGGCGAACCGGGCAAGTTTTTTAGTGCGCGTAATTACAGGTTGTAGCCACGTTCGTTGTGTTGTGCCAGATCGAGGCCAACCGACTCTTCTTCCTCGGTTACACGCAGACCCATCACGGCGTCCAGAACCTTGAGGATGATGAAGGTGACGATTGCGGTGTAGATCACCGTGAAGCCAACGCCTTTGACCTGAATCCAGACCTGCGCGCCGATATCGGTAACGGTGCCGAAGCCACCCAGAGCCGGCGCCGCGAACACACCGGTCAGAATCGCGCCGAGGATACCGCCGATGCCGTGTACGCCGAATGCGTCGAGGGAATCGTCATAACCGAGTTTGCGTTTCAGGGTGGTGGCGCAGAAGAAGCACACCACGCCCGCCGACAGACCGATCACCAGTGCGCCCATCGGGCCCACGGTACCGGCAGCCGGAGTAATCGCCACCAGACCGGCAACCACACCCGAGGCGATGCCCAGAGCACTTGGTTTGCCGTGGGTGACCCACTCAGCGAACATCCAGCCCAGCGCAGCCGCAGCAGTCGCGATCTGGGTAACCAGCATCGCCATGCCGGCGGTGCCATTGGCCGCCGCAGCGGAACCGGCGTTGAAGCCGAACCAGCCGACCCACAGCATCGCCGCACCCATCAGGGTGTAACCGAGGTTGTGCGGTGCCATCGGGGTGGTCGGGAAGCCTTTGCGCTTGCCCAATACCAGGCAGGCAATCAGACCGGCCACACCCGCGTTGATGTGCACCACGGTGCCGCCCGCGAAGTCGAGCACGCCCCAGTCCCACATCAGGCCGCCGTTACCGGACCAGACCATGTGCGCGATCGGTGCGTAAACCAGGGTGAACCAGATGCCCATGAAGATCAGCATCGCGGAGAACTTCATCCGCTCGGCGAACGCGCCGACGATCAGCGCCGGGGTGATGATCGCGAAGGTCATCTGGAAGGTGATGAACACCGCCTCAGGGAACAGCGCCGCTGGGCCGGTCAGGCTCGAAGGCGTGACACCGGCGAGGAACGCCTTGCCCATGCCGCCGAAGAACGAGTTGAAGTTGACGACGCCTTGCTCCATGCCGGTGGTGTCGAACGCAATGCTGTAGCCATAAATGACCCACAGGATGCTGATCAGACCGGTAATGGCGAAGCACTGCATCATCACGGAAAGAATGTTTTTCGAACGAACCATGCCGCCGTAGAACAGCGCCAGGCCCGGGATGGTCATGAACAGCACGAGGGCTGTGGAGGTGAGCATCCAGGCGGTGTCGCCGGAATTGAGGACTGGGGCCGCCACTTCGTCTGCCGCCATTGCAAGGCTTGGCATTACGATGGACAACAGGGCTCCTAGCCCTGCGAATTTACGCAGAGTCATATTGTTTTCTCCTGGGGCGTTGGGTTTGTGGCGGCTTTTAAATCGCGTCGGTATCGGTTTCGCCGGTACGGATACGAATCGCCTGTTCCAGATTGACCACGAAGATCTTGCCGTCACCGATCTTGCCGGTGTTGGCAGCCTTGGTTATCGCCTCGATAACACGATCCAGATCCTTGTCGTCGATGGCCACGTCGATTTTCACCTTGGGCAGAAAATCGACCACATATTCCGCGCCGCGATACAGCTCGGTGTGACCCTTCTGCCGGCCGAAGCCTTTGACTTCAGTAACGGTAATGCCCTGCACGCCGATTTCGGACAGCGACTCGCGCACGTCGTCCAACTTGAACGGCTTGATGATGGCAGTGACTAGCTTCATGAAACTCTCTCCCGAATTGGTGGACTTGCCCCAGGAAAACAAACCCGACTCAAGTCTAAGCGCAGTGCCTGGCTTTGTAACGCATCGTCGGCCTTGACCGCCCGACTGACGCCAGCTAACCGCATCAGACGAAACTCCCCGTTCCGCCTGCCGCACTGCATTCGTCACAGCGACTGCATCAGTGCATGGGTCACAGGTGACTAAGCAGAAACCTTGCCATCTCGCCAAAACTCACTGATTTCAATCCCTTGGCCGCTGCCGCAGGCACTCCCGTGCAAAAGGCGTCGCGGATACGCACAACAACGGTGCGTCGCCGTCCGTCCGCCTGCGCGAAAAGCGTGCATCCCTGCCTGCGAGATTGACTATAGACACTGCGTGATACACTGCCCGCCATTGTTTTCAGGACATTCCCCATGCTCGCGCCCAAAGACTTCCTCGACGCCCTGAGCGGCACCGCCTCCCGTCTGTTCAGCGGCGACACCCCGCTGCCGAAAGCCGAAATCGAAAGCCAGTTCAAGATGCTGCTGCAAAGCGCGTTCAGCAAACTCGATCTGGTGAGCCGGGAAGAGTTTGATAGTCAGATGGTCGTGCTGGCCCGCACTCGCGCCCGCCTTGAAAGCCTCGAAGCGAAGGTGGCCGAGATGGAAGCGAAGCTGACTCCGCCAGCCGAGTAACCCTGCTCCCCCTGTAGGAGCTGCCGAAGGCTGCGATCTTTTGATCTTCAGCCCTTCAATCATCTCGGCAACGTCCTACAACCTGAGTGACCGCCGTCCGATTGCGTCGAAAAGCCCCGGTTTCTAAGCTCACCCGATGCTGAATGTTCAGCACCGGGTTTGGCGACCTGGAAATCCTCGACGCAAGACGACCACATTCGTACAGGGCGCTTTTCCCCTCTCGAGTTATGGCGGCTTTGCGTGGGAGACCTTCGGGTCTGCCGGATTTCGGGGTTCCCGGTTCGCCAACCTGCGCATAGCTGCCACCCTTTTCGTTTGGCGACGATTAGAGGCAGTTTCTTCACTCAACCCTGAGAACTGCACCATGGAAGAAACCTATTTAAAGCCGTACATCTTCACTCGCCACAAACTCCCCCTCCACGCCCTCCTGATCCAGAACCAACCCTGGTTCTCCGCCCGCGACCTGAGCCGCCTGCTGCACATCTACCTAAACGCACGCATGCTGCGAAAACTCGACTCCGACCAACACCAAACCCGCAAAACCCTGATCCACAACCAAACCGAAAACACCCTGCTGATCAGCGAATCCGGCGTCTACGCCCTCCTCGTCTACCACTACTGCCCCGAATACCGAGCCCTGCGCGAATGGCTCACCCACCAGGTCATCCCCACCCTGCGCGACACCCAACACCCCACCACAAGCGAACGTCCACACCTCAGCTTGCTCAGTTGGCCGGACATGACGTTGAGTTTGTTGCATTGGAATAATCAGCCGTGGATACGGTTACAAGATGTGCCGCAGATGATGGTGGAGCGAGAGCAGGTAAAACGTCCTATAGGAACAGCAGGTTCTTGGTGGAAAAAGGCGCTGCAGTTGATATGAATACCCAATCTAAACGCCAAGAGCACAAGGTCCGTATGAGTCTAAAAAAGCGAAAAGCAAAGCTGCTTAAAATTTTTGAACTGCGCGCGGAAACGCTTAGTTTGAGCGTGCGCCCTTCAGCCAATCAACTGAGGTTTATTGAAGTTGCCCTGACGTGTGGGCCAGAGCTTGAGCCAAGTGGCCTGCTGGCTGGAAGAAGACATTGAATTTGGCTAGATAGCAAAAAAAGGCGTCCAAAGGACGCCTTACAAATGTTCTCTGAGAAATAGTTACCGCAACTCTTGAGTTCCCAACCGTCCGACCTTGAATTCGGATTCAAGCGCAATGTGCCAGCCGTTCAACTTGATCACGGATGGAAGCTCCTTTCTCAATTTCAGCTTTTCGCAAATCGTAAGTCGATTGCAGGTTCAGCCAAAATTCAGGGGTGGTGTCTAGGCAGATAGCAAGCCTTAACGCCATATCAGCGCTGACACCTCGCCGCTGTAGAACAATATCGTTCACCGTCGGAGTCGACACATTTAGTGCTCTCGCCAACGCAGCTGCTGTAAGGCTCAAAGGCTCCAGGTACTCCTCTTTGAGGATCTCACCGGGATGAACCGGACGCATACCATTCTTAGTCATAGTCACCTCAGTGATAATCGACGATTTCCACACCCTCAGGGCCATTAAGCCCCCAGACGAAGCAAATTCGCCATTGGGCGTTTATCCGAATGCTGAATTGCCCTTTTCGATCTCCTTCCAGAGCTTCGAGCCGATTTCCCGGAGGAGACCGGAGATCAGCTAATACCGCTGCCGCATCAAGCATCGTCAGCTTGCGTTCCGCGACACTCAATATGGCTGACCAGAAACGGGTTTTACCGCTGCGGAACAGGTATTCGGTTTCAGAACATCCGAAGCTAACGATCATAATTTAAATCTTAACGTTATGCATTAATCTTGAGTGTATTCGCGGAAATCATCAAAGCAAACAGTCCATCTTGTGATTTGGGTGTTCTTTCAAGACTCTCAGAAATGGACTACTCACGCGGCCCGGTCCTCACCGAATCCGTTGCTTTTTCCTACACAAACAACTCGCATGTCCGCTTGCAGTACTGGATAGATTCCTTGCGACTTGTTCCAGCAACATCCTGAGAAATTTTCGCGCGCCGCTCGACCCGCTTAAGCGTCTTCTCCCAACTACCCTTCAAAAACCCGCAGGAAGCGGCCCCCGATTCAGCTCAAGGAACGACCATGTCCCTCTCCATCGTCCACAGTCGCGCCCAGATTGGCGTGGATGCTCCCGCCGTTACCGTTGAAGTCCATCTGGCCAACGGCCTGCCGTCACTGACCATGGTCGGCCTGCCCGAGGCGGCGGTGAAGGAGAGCAAGGATCGGGTGCGCAGCGCGATCATCAATTCCGGGCTGCAGTTTCCGGCGCGGCGGATCACCTTGAATCTTGCGCCGGCGGATTTGCCCAAGGATGGCGGGCGGTTTGATCTGGCGATTGCCTTGGGGATTCTGTCGGCGAGTGTGCAGGTGCCGTGTCTGACGCTGGATGATGTGGAGTGTCTCGGTGAGCTGGCGTTGTCCGGTGCTGTGCGGCCGGTGCGAGGGGTATTGCCGGCGGCATTGGCGGCACGCAAAGCCGGGCGGGCGCTGGTGGTGCCGCGGGCGAATGCCGAGGAGGCGTGTCTGGCGTCGGGATTGAAGGTGTTTGCGGTGGATCATCTGCTGGAGGCGGTGGCGCATTTCAACGGGCATACGCCAGTGGAGCCTTACGTATCGGACGGTTTGATGCATGCCGCCAAACCCTACCCCGACCTCAACGAAGTGCAGGGGCAAATGGCAGCCAAACGTGCGCTCCTGATTGCGGCAGCGGGCGCGCATAACCTGCTGTTCAGCGGCCCGCCAGGGACGGGCAAGACGTTGTTGGCCAGTCGATTGCCGGGACTGCTCCCGCCGCTGCCTGAATGCGAAGCGCTGGAGGTGGCGGCGATTCAATCGGTTGCTAGCGGTGCGCCACTGACGCATTGGCCACAGCGTCCCTTCCGTCAACCGCACCACTCGGCATCAGGGCCGGCGCTGGTCGGTGGCAGTTGTCGGCTTTCGAAATAGAGGCGATTTTTTCGAAATTAATGCGACTGGAATATTCTACGCTTGTGGCGCCACAACTGCTTGCAACCTGCGACGCGGCATCCCGGAACACGATCACGCCCATGACTATTGAAAACGCGCACGTCTACACATCGGGGGGGGGGGCAAGCTCTGCCTCAACATGTTCTACGGCAACAACTTTTCCTTCGATTTGCCGCGAGGGATTCGCTTGGCGGAAAATCTTGCTTTTTAAGCCGTCGGCACGGATGGGCTCAGTTGCTTTTGCAGGGCCGCCCAGTTTTCTGGCGTAACATACCCTTCACATGCGAGCCCATTCCATGACTTTTGAGCCACCACAGAAAGGCAACCCGCATCAGTTGACGATAAACCAACACACTTTCCCGAGCGCCAGCATTTCTCGCTTCGCGAACGAGAAAGGGGCGGTTCAGGTGCTGCGCAAGGCGTCTGAAAAGGTCTTTCATGCCAGGCCAGCAGACCAGATCTTCTGCGCCCTACGGGTTTGGGATCAACAGGCGGAAGGCGGGTTCATGAAAGACATCGAGGACGCCTTCCAGGCTCTAGCCAGCGTTATCCTCGATAATCCTGCCTTTCGCTTTGGCCGCCAGCATTTCACCGTGATCAACGAATTCTACTGCCTCTGGAAGATCCGAGCGCAGTGGAAGAAGAACGAACGGCTGGCTAACCCGTCAATCGGCGATGCTCCAGAGGTAATTGGTCTCCGGCATCACTACACCCAAGATGAGCAGGAGCTAATGGAGGCTGAAGGTATCAGCTGTATCCGCCCCGACCTCACTATTTCAAGCCGCGCGCTGGTTGCACCGTCGATCCGCCTCACACTTTCCGACGCGGTAAGGGCGATGAGCGGCGAAGCGTGGCAGCTCCTGCAGGCTGTCGAGGGGGAGTTCGTCGTGCCGGACAACTTTTCCAAATGGCTGTTTGTACCGCTGTCGCCCACCGCCTGCCTCTGCGCGCATCCTGAAGTGAACCCATCCAGGCTGCACCGTGATGGCGTGGCGGTCATTAATCGCCTTGCCATGGAGGCCAGCATCGATTACTACTTCGCTCGCGACCTAGCTCATTGCCCACAATGAGGGGCACATGTGATATTTAAAACTCTAACAACACAAGAATTAGACAGCCATGACGGAAGATGAATACCTAAGGATAGTGAACAATATTAGCAATGAAGAAGTCGCAAAAATAATGTTCGAGGCATTATCAACTTTGCATATGCACCTGGAATGGCAGCACCAAGCCATGTCAGAGGCTGACAAGTGGATATATTGCTTATTCAAAACCTTTTTCAAGATGTACAATACAACCTACCATTTATCTAATGAAATACCTTATTTTTTTAGGCCAGAAATAAATTATATTGACGTAAGAAGCGTAAACATACAAATCCGAAGCTGCCACGAAACATACTTGACCTACAACTATATCACCAAAAGCAAATTTGCCACCGGCGGACGGGAGGAAAGAAAATTCAAATACACCGCTTACGAACTTGCGGGAAACCTAGACAATAAACGCACTTATGAAAGAATAAGACAATTTGAAGGATACAAAGATCTATATGACCAGCAGATCGGGACGATTAACGAAAAAATTCTTGAGTGCCGGAAAATACTTACAAAAAGCCCAATTTACAAGCTGCTTTCCACGGAAATTAAAAATGCAGTGCGAAATGGACAATGGAAGATAACCACTAAAAAAAAGCTTAGCTGGGCTGATTTGCTGGATTGCACCCCTATTCCAAGAGTATATGGTGAATTCGTATACAATAACCTATGCCTTTACACACATGCGAGCCATGCCTCGCTAGCGCTGGAAGCGCAGCATGATCTGAATATGATCAACGCACTCGCACACTTATACAAACTTGCAGCACTTATGTGTGACACTACCGTGTATGCATTCAATCTGGATGACGTGCTTGATCTTCGAACGAGAGCACTTATAAATGACCTAGCGGTCATGGGAAACAATATTGTGGCTAAAGCCGAAAATGCTCGACGTGAACGGCAGGAAGCTCATCAGGCTGCCCCATGAGGCCTCGCTAGCCAGAATCCCCAACTCGCGGTACGATTGCTTCCGTAACCGCCATCCGGGACTTCTTCAGATTCATTGATCCACGTTAAACGCGAGCTTTGCACCTAACGTGTGAAGGCTGCTAAGCAGCTAATGAACTGAAGGAATGCATCATGTCTTATCGTGATCATAAAGCCGTGCAGGTGCAGCAGTACCAGCGTTTTCGCTTTGGCAAGAGGGAGCATGTGCGTAAGCACACGCGCGCTCTACCTCAGCGTTGATTAGGACCTGGTGGCGGTTACACCTAAGAGCTCCGCGAAACCCACCTACCCATAGGTGGGCAGAGCACTCAAGGTCGAATCCATCGATCAGCTAGTTGCCAAGATCGGGACGACCTTTTGAACCGGTCTCCCCGGGCGTTTGAGCCAAAGACCGAAGCCATTGCGTTTCTTGACTCTGTATCCTGCCAATGCCCCCAGCCAGCCTGACTTTCCGTAAAGTTTTGCCGCCGACAACCAAGGCGAGCGGCGGCCTAAGTGAGGAACCAGGAAAACAGGTCGCGCTATGCATCTACCGGGTCAGTTTCCGGTCACGGCAACAAACTTAGTGCTTTTGCATATTTTTCAGCTACAGCTCGAAACCCCCGTTTCGTGGGATGCAGTTCGTTATCCCACCAATCTCTGTATGTGTGGTCGTTTCTCAGTGTGCCACGCAAGTCTAAATGGCGCACATGCCCGAGCCCGTCGACATTACCTAGTAACGCCAGCATTTCGTTTAACCGATCAATTAGTTGAGTCACAATCTGCTGGCGCTGATCCGGATCCTCATACCCTTTTTCCCGAAATCCAGGTTCCAACCATGGTCCCGGTAACGGTCCCCAACCGCCAAAGTAGCCCCTACCGTCTGCGACGGCATAGTCGTAGCCATGTAAAAGAATGGGTACGGGATATCCCAACTGCCGTTTGGTTATTTCCGTCACGGCCGAGAGGATAGTTATGTAGGCTGAGCGAATTCGCACATCCAAAAAACCGCTCACTACCTGTTGGTTAAGGCCCGGGTTCCCGCTTTTAGCATGATTTAAAAGCGCGGCAAAAGACTCTCCCGCCACATCATTTCCGCCTCCCGAAATCAGGATGGCTTTCGGCGCCTTGTTGGACCGAATCATTTTCTCCAACTTGCGCACTAACGGAATGAGCTGTCCCGTGTTATAGGCCATATCCTCAATCCGGTCCCCTCGATGGCTGACAGAATCAACATCGAAGCCGTGATGGTCCTCGAGCTCCGATAGGACATCTTGCCACGGATAATCAAACCAGGAGTCGCCCTCAGCCAAGAGAGTTCCCGCTCCCGGGGGAGCTAGTCCCATTAGACCAATCTGCTGACTGCGGTACTCGTAAGCCTCATCCGCCTGCCTCGATCCAATTTCGATAGCATCATTATCTGGCGTACTCATGAGTCCCTCCTTGTGCCTTGGTCAATTATCGAACTCGAGTAACAGACTGTCGGGAAACGGTCCGTCGTATTTCATCTGCCCATCCTGTCCCGCCTTGCGTCGAAGCCCTTTCCTTCGTAACACGCTTCGGCAGATTGCCGATATCTGGACACGATTGATGTGGGCTCCGAAGCAAGTGTGTCGGCCACTGCCAAACAGCAGGTAATCGCCAGCCGGGCGCCCCGGTCGAAACAATTCCGGGTTTTCGACTACCGCTTCATCGAACATGGCCGACCATACTGCAGCCACAATAAAACTGCCGGCCGGGATGTGAGCCTCACGCGGAGTTCCGCGTGCGATCGTGCAGTCGGAGGCGCAGACCCGATAAAGGAACGGATGTTGCGGTTTGAAGCGCAACGCCTCGAAGACAAAGCCGTCTAACGTCGTGTCGTCGCGATTAGCAGCTTCTTGAGCGGCTGCCAGCATGTCAGGTTGATCGAGTAGTACGTCCAGAACGTTGGCAACACACTCGCTTGTGGTATCGACGGCACCGACTGCCAGTCCCGTAAGATTGCGACGGATACCGTCATCGTCGAGAGCTAGTGATGACGCGGATTGCAGTCGCAGCAAGCGTGTCATGACGTCGTCCGGTGTCGTCTCGCCCTTCGCGATGGCGGCTTTGCGTTCGGTAATAGCTGCAGATAAGTGTGTTTCGAGTGCCATCGCGGCCTCATCTGCAGCCTTCACCGCTTTCGACTCGTTAGTCAGATTTCGGAATAGGTCCCAGAACAAGACCCGCATCCAGTGCTGCAAAGTGCGTTCATCGGGGCCGTTTACCCCAAGATACCAAGCCACGAACCGTGCCGGGACAACGCGTGCGAGATCCCGAACCAGATCCAGGCTACCGTGCTTAGCTGTCGCGACCAGCCTCTCAGCTTCGCTTTGAACAAACCGCTGGATGCTCACGAGATCTCCCCGTCCCGAAGCTAGGCGAAGGGTCGACACCTCGCGCTCGTACTCGGGCGAATCCGGCATACCTAGGAAGAAGTGCGCGTGGACACGCTGCATGCGCGGCGTGTAGATCGCTTCAGTAAATTCAGCATCACGGTACAGGATTTCATGCACATCCGGCTGGCGCGTGACGATGATGGCCCGTGGGGATTTGAAAATGGGTTCTGACCGACGCAGTTCGTCAAACATGGCCTTGGTTTTGGTAGCAAGCCAGTCACGCACTAGGCTCGCTTGAGCCGCAGCCAATTCCATCGGATTCTTGGACAGACTCTCAAGAGCTTTGTACTCGACCAGAAACGACGTTTCCATGGAGATCTCCTTAAAGCGTACCGTCTGCTAAGCGTCCGAGTGTCGTGATACCCGGCATCAGAAAATACCCACCGCCGCGCGTCGAAACAAATCGGCTCAAGCCAAAAAGAAACGGATTATGAGTTGCGCCTGGCACTGTGATCTGGCCGTCGAGGTTGGCTCCAATGATGGGGTCTCTTTCCTCGGCTAACAGGCCGGCGAATTCACCTTTGTTCACCCACTGCTCCTGGATAAACTCAAACTGAGCTTCTATGTCTGCGTTTAGGGCGAGAAATACAAGGCCGCGATCAGCGTCGGGGGCGGTCTCGAAGGGGGGGCCGTAGGGCAAGCCGCGCCGCAGGATGCGGTGAAAGGGCACATGTGTACCATCGCTGAGCGCATCGCGTGGATTGGTCCGTCGAATGTGCGCTCCGAGCGGACAGCGCTGGCCTGTAGGGTCGTCCCGGTAACGAAAGTCGTTCTCAGCCGATCCTGAGTCATGGGACGGTGATAACACAAGTGGTGCACCACTGCGCCAACGTCCTATGAGATTTGCCGCCATTCGATCCTGTGCCACTTGGCTGTCGGAACCAAATGCACTTAAAGCTGCATTCCGCACAAAGGCCCGAAAGGCCGCTACATCCTGCGCCAGTTTTCGAAAGACTACGTATGTACCGTTTGAGCAAAGATCGAAGAGTGGAGGCGGGAATGGCGGCGCTTCTCGCTCCTGTGTGTATCCGAGCAGGAACTCACCCGGTTTGAGTGGTCTCCATCCTCCGTTGTTTTGCGGAACGCCCATACCGGGTTCGTCGACAAATCCGCCCTCAATGCTCGGCTGACCTATGCCGTCTCGAAACCCGAAATGCTCACGCTGCTCCGCTAGGGCATCGGCCAAGATCACCCTGGCCACTTCAATTAGCCCAAGGGTATTAGCCGCCTGCTGCAAGGCCGCGACGCGGCTCTTCCGAGCGCTCTCGCTCTCAGCGTTCACCATCACCATCGCATGGATGGCGGCATCGTGAAGCTGGGGCTCCCAATGATCGGGCGCGCTCATGCCGGTATCGCCCAACTGGTGAGCGCGAGCGTACATCCCCTCTCGAAAGGCTGCAGGCAAAAGAGTTAATCGTTGGGGAGCGACCCCCAAAGTCTTCAGTCCAGCAAATGTGAGGGCACAGTTCAGGGTCGCAGAAGGCTTTTTGCGTTGTCCCGTTACGAAGTCTTCTGGCCAGATTTCCGAACTTGTGACACCCATGTCCAGTAAATGACGCAACCATTTTTTACCTTCTGTCGCACTTGGAAATTGCAAAAAAAGATAAGCGGCCCATGGGTACCGATATGCCCTAAGAATGTTGCCTTGGATATCGGCAAGATTCAGGTAAATGTCGTTGGCTGTTTTCATTCTTTCAGCTACGCCTCCTAAATTTTAGGGGGCTTAGCCAGTTCGCGCTGATAAGCGTTCGTCTTTTTTTCCCAATCGAGTGCTTTGATTACCGTCGGAACACTTGCGTCCGGATAGGCCGCGTAGAAAAGATTGGTCTCCACTTGGTGGGAGCGCACGTACTTCGCGAACGCCTCGTAGGGTTTTGCTCCGGGGTAGCCGACGCAATTGCTCCAAATTGCATCCAGCCCGGCCGCAGCCAGTTCGACGAAATCTCGTAGGTACTTCTCCCATGTGCCGTCAAAATTACTTGTAAATAATAGCCGGGAGTCATTGTCGAAAATTACCCAGCGTGCGTAGTGAATCGACGAGATGCGCTTGATCGGGCTGTCCGGGTTAACCTGAATCCCATTAAGAACGTCCCGCAAATGATTAGCCTTACCCTCGATAATCGGAGTGATTACGGTCAGTTCGGTGACTTGTCCAATGGTCTTGCTAATTATGCTTTCCATGCTTATTCCTCTCCTGAATCCGTCCTAGAACGGGTATTGCAGTGGTCTGCCGACTAAGGAGTAATTCGCCATGCCTTTAGTACGGCTACGTGCGTAAACGAGCATTTTTATAGTAGTACAGGATTTATATTCGGCCAGCAGAGGCAAGTTTTCTGATGAGGTGTTTCAGTCAGGCCGAGCGAAGCTTGGCCTATTTCATCCGTCAAGAATGTCTGACTGAATCGGCAAAGCTGCGGTCTTGTCCGCTCAAATAAAGCGGAATAGCTCGGCCAGTGTCGAGTCTCAGTTCATCGAATCGTTTCTGAGGTGGAGCTTCTGGAGGCGAAAAAAAAGCCCCGCCGAAGCGGGGCCTGTTTTACAGATGGTCGAGGTGGTCGCGCAGCCAAGCATAGGCGCGATAAGCCTGAACCATCCTCAGCAGAGCGCAAAAACCCTGCCATAGACGGTACATCCATTTGATCAGACGCATCAGCGACTTCTCCAACAGAAGCCTGACCCCGTCGCCCTTACCGGGCAGAGCGACAGTTCTACTGAAAGAGGTCGAATGCTTTCAGCGAGCCAGGTGTTAGTCGGCCTTTCCAATCCCGGCACGTTTTCCAAGACGTGGATGCGGAGGGGCCCAGGGCAATCCTCGCCCTTGGGTTAACGTAATACTCCAAAACTGGTACCCAAAAAAAGCACTTTGGTCGATTAATCAGATTATTTTTCATATGCGCAGAAAGCGCTTGACGCTAGTGACAGCCAAGTGATTGGCATGCTGTCAAAGAATTGCCAGATGTTGACAAGGCGGTACTATCTGTTTGTTTTCGCCGAAATTATCCTTTACTCGACGTCTTTCAGTTTGTCCACAAAAAGTTTTAACCACCAGTTAACCCGCTTAATTGCGAGGTTTCCTCAACATAATGTGGTGTATTCACTATTGCATAAAGACGAATACGTAACCTATGATCGGCTCGTCGAATGCTTTCAGCGAACCGTTAAACCGAATGCCCAATTCGGTTGACACAGAAAACCGCCTCTCCAACGGCGGTTTTTTTGTGCCCGTGATTTTCCTCACGCGATCTTCTCAGATCCACCAGAAACCCGCGCGACACAACCCCGCGCACGGCGACCTCTTGCACCAAAGCGACCTTGCACTGCTTAGCGTTCTAGACTTTTCATGGTTTGTCTATCCTTTCCGCATGCAGTCGCTCCAGGACATCGCTCAGCGCGCGAAGGGCTGTTGTGGCCATGAGCTTCAAATCGGCGCTGTCGATCAAGTCCGAATCATGCAGAGCGGCCATATAACCCTGCGCCTTCTGGTAAAACTCCCGAGCATCCGCTTTCGAGATCGCACCCATGAGCTGGGTCAGCAACTCAAACCAGGCGACCTGGGCTCGGTCATTCGGCAAAAGCGGTTGTCCGGATAATTCGTGAGGGGTGTCGGCCATGGCGCATCCTTTTCGGGTGACTTGCGGTCGGTGGGAAATTAAGGGGATGGCGGTGATTGACGCCCAGACAGGGGGAAGTGGGTACCGCCCTCCCAGACAGTCACGCCAGGTGAAAACGCTGCGCCAACCGTGCGTAGGCATGATAAGGCGAGCATAATCGAACCACTCGAACGATAACGCGAGTGCATGGATTATGAGCGAAAAGAACCGTTGGGTAGTCGAGAGCATCGATCCAAAAGATGGCAGCGGAGATGTAATTATCAATCTTCCTGCCGAACTCCTTGCCCAAACCGGCTTGGAGATTGGCGACGAGCTCAGTATCGAGATGCAAAATGGCTTGATTATGCTAAGCCCTATAGGTCGCTCATCAATTATTCGGCCATCGTCGGAATCCCCACGGGCGGCCCTACATAGGACTTACAGGTCCCTGCTTGAAACGTATTTGCGTATCCCGCCTGACGCCTCAGATCTCGCCATACATAAATCGATAGAGTCCGGCTTTCCAGCCGCTAGGCTCCAGGCGCTCTGCAATGACGGCGTCTTAAGGTCTATGGACCGGGAATGGATCATCTCAAATAAAATGTTCCACGCTTATCTAAAAGACGATCTGCCCTTAGACGTCGGTGCCAGCGATCGGATGTACCGCGCCTTGCATATGGTTGCGATGGCGACCGCTGTTTTCGGTGCATCCGAAAAAGCGACGCACTGGCTCACCAAACCAAAATCCCATCTCGCAGGAAAAAGCCCGTTTGAGTTACTTCAGACCACCGTTGGCTTTCATTTCGTCGAAGAAATGTTGATCCGCATAAGCGAAGGCTTGTACAGCTAAAAGCTTCTACCAGCGGCATGACTACAAGTAGACGCCAAGAACACCTTCGACAAATTTATCTAGAGAACTATGGGGGCTTCGGCCTTGCCGATCCAACCAGAACCCTCGCATCCCGAACGCAGTTGGGCCATCGCAATCGCACTCCTTAGAATCCCCAATCATCCACACGTCTGCCGGCGATGCCGATACAGCGTGAACCGCATGGCTGTATATTTTGAAAGAGGGCTTAACGGCGCCAATCTCAAAGCTGTAGGAGTATCCATCGAGTGTTGGATAGAGGCGTTCAATGGCCGCTGCATAGGGTTTTGCGAGATTTGAACAGACCGCTACCTTGACGCCCGCTTCTTGCAGCTGTCGAACGGCATGAATGCCATCCGGGTAGGCCCGGATGTCGGCAAGTTCGCGGCCGAGGTCTGACTCCAAGCAAACCATCAGCGAGGGATCGACACTAATCCCGAAAAAATCAGCCGCCTGGCGTAAGTCCATAGGCAAAGACAGGATGCATTCCGCATCGTGTGGCTGAGGTCGGCGACCCTGCTCGATCCCGATTTTCAGGATTTTTCGGTAAGGGCTACTGCCTTTACTGATCTTTATGAGGGTGCCGAAGGCGTCGAAGATGACTGCGGGAATGGGCATAACAGCACTGGGCCTCGAAAGGGTGCGTTTCCAGGCAATATGAAAGATTCAGCCTATTCCGAGCATACATTTTCCAATGAATATCCAGACGATTGGACTTCGCTACAACCCGCCTCAATCTCTCGATGCGAGCTGCCGCAGCTTTGGATTGTCAATCGCGAGGTTAGATTTGAGAATAGATGTGCCTGTGATTCATGTGTCGTTACCCGACGCACGGACCGTCGCAGCCGATGAAAGTACCCGCTCCTAAGGCAGGGTTGGTCTACGCTGTTAAAGCCGATTTTCGGCTACGTTCGCTGAAGTCGCTTATCAGTTTGGCATCAATGATCAATGAATCGGAGGTGAGCATGAAAAATCGTGAAGATTACGATGCTGGGTGGACGCAGAAAACGTTTAACCCTGTAACTGGTAAATGGTCGTCGAGGGGCGCCTCCCGAAACATGCTTTTGGCTCAACAGGGTGGTGCACAAGCTGTACGGAATGCAGGCGCTATCGACGCTTATAACCTAATGGCGCCTTTGTTCGAGCAGTATCAAAGCCAGCTGGATGCTTCGCAAAAAATCAATATTCAATTGTTGCAAGAGCTTTACAAACTCCAGGGCAAAAAGAGGCCCTGACATGATCCCGCCTTCAGCGTTCAAAGCCTGCTCTCGCGGGCTTCTTATCTATTTTTGCCACCGTGTACCAACCAGAATCAGTAACAAAGCTTTGAATCAAGTGATCAGTATCTAGTCTTTTTAACGAAATGTATTGAATAAATGCTGCGAAAAGATTGCGCGCAGAAATATCCATAGATGTTGACAGCATTTTCAATGCGGCACATGCGAGAGCCGACAACCGCTAAGAGTAGTCAGTATCGACGTTCTTAGTGGTGATGCGAGAGTAGCGGACAAACTTAAGCGGGAGAAGGAAAAATGCCGTTAGTAACTCGAAACGTTTTTATCGATACGCAATTTTTTGTCAGAGCAAACCTTGACTTCAACTCTCGAACAATAAAACACTTTGAAGAGCTATGCAGCAAGAGCGAGCTCAACCACCTTACCAGTACCATTGTGGTAAAAGAGGTCCGCCGAAAAATTGTTGATCAAATTCAAGAGGCACTGAAAGGCATTAAGAATTTTCGGCGGAAAGCCGCTGTTCTTAAGGAGCACGATGATGAAAACATTAAAAAACTTTTCACAGAAATAAATGAAAATCTATTAGAGGAACGAGCACTAAAAGCGTTCGAAGACTTTATTGAGGAATCTAATACAAGCGTCATAACCATGGATGGTGTAGATGGCAATGAGATAATTGACATGTTTTTTAATTTCACCAGCCCATTCAGCGCTCAAAAACCTAACGAATTCCGTGATGCTTTCTCTCTCCTTTCGATACGTTCAGCGTTAAACACCCAGGAAAAGGTATACGTCGTTTCGGCCGACCCAGACCATATAGCTTTCTGCGAGACCAACGATAAATTTATCAGCATTGAAACGCTCAGCGAACTTCTCGATGTTTATAACAAGCACAATGACGAACGGACCAACTTCATTGAGCGTTTTCTGGAAATCAAGAAAGACGAAATTACGCAGCAAATTAAATCCCAACTCGAAGATGCGGAGACCTATAACTCTTCTACATGGGAGGATGCAGAGGTCGACGACTTTGAAGTTATAGAAATAGAAGAGTTTGAGCCACAGATAATCTATCTTGATGATGAAAGCTGCCAAATAACTTTTGAGGTGACTGCAAAATTTTTAGTGAATGTTAGCGGCCCTGACACTGCGAACGGACATTACGATAAAGAGGATGGAACTCTCTATACCTTTGGCTCTACAGACCGCCAAGAAGAGGAAGAAAAAACATTTTCGGTGGAGTTGGACTTGTCGTTCGAGGAAGATGAAGGGGAGTTCATAAACGATGAGTTCCACTTGCGCATAAATGGATTAGGCGGTGGCATCGAATTCGGCGTTGAAGAAACTCCATGGGAAGATCCTAGGATGTGATTTTCTAGCGAGCAGCGGCCTGGACACTAGCTGCCGCTGCCCGTATGGCATTCCCGGTGGCGGGTCGGGGGCTAAAGAGAAAGCGCGGCTAAATGCACTTGACTAGCTGTGCTAGGATCAGATTTGGAACATCTCTGGAACGACATGCACCGCTTATCCACCATAGCCCACAGCTATAGGCTGAAATCTATCGTTAAAACAAGTCTAACGCTTTGGCAACTTTAGATCTTTTTCTCTTGCTTTTTCAAACCACGCCGGCACGTTAAGAGTTTCACTACTTACTCTGTTCGGAATCATGCGCCAAAATTCAACGATTGCGTCGGAAAACTCCCCTAGCTGATGATCTGTAACCAACAGATTGGCGTGATCAATGCAACGAACGTCGAGGTCGCTTCCGTCAGCAGACTGAACACGCAGGTACTCAGAATGACCGGCTTTTAGCTTATCCAAGGAATTGCCTTCGCCGTGCTTATAGACATTGACGACGTATCGACAAGCGCTCAACTTTAAGAGGCAGCCTGCGTCGGGGTTTGCAAGCCCGCAGCTCACTAGTAGCTCTACAATGTCTTCGAAGGTGGCTTTCCACACCGCATCTGTAACGTTGGGCCCCCTGTGCCAGTGTTGAATCTCCGTCATAAGCCACCGCCGCAACTCCTTATCCCAAGCGTGGTACATACCCGCGACGATTCCAAGCCTGGTTTGGTCTCGTAGCTCACTCAGTAGCAGGAAATACTCGACGCCTTCATGAAAGGCGTCCTCTTCGATACTTCCTGGATCATCTCGATCAGGGTCAAAATATTTAGAATGCTGATCCAACCAACGCTCTGCTGCCTCTTCCGCTTCCTTCTCAATGTTATTGAACTGAGAAAGCAGCTTATTTACTCCCTGTTCAACGTAGAAACGATGTTGCTCAATAACGGATTCTCGCCATGGGCCCCAAATGTCAAAATACGTCGCTGGGCGCATTTTCTTTTTGCCTTCCTGATCCTCTAGTGTACTGAACATACTTGGTCTCCGAGATGGCAGTTACAAAGCCCTGCTAGTGACTAGCGGTTTTCATTCAAGGGCAACGGTACAGATATACACAGCAAGTTTAAGGAATATCGAAAGCCCAGAGATGCCAGAGGCTGATCTCCCCGGGCGCCCCACCAGCTTGATAATTCCACTGACGCTCATGCGTGCTCTTGCCACAGGCAGGCACCGGCAGTCCGGACTGAATGAGATGCTGCGCATTGTCCTGAATTACCAGCAATGACTGATCCTTTTTCAGCGGTGCCTCCAGCGTTGCTATCCCCCGATGGGGCTGCTTGCGGTACGCGATCATGAGGCCATCTTGCATTGCCCAAGCATAATCACCACGCACAAATCGAGAAACGCCTTCCTTGGTGTAATTGGTGAGACTCTTCTTTTGGGATACAACTTTTGTCTCAGCAAATATGCCAACGTAACGGCGAGTATTAGAAATCGGACGGTTAGCAAGACGGATCACGAGGTCTGGCTGTTTGTTGATGACTTTTAAATCAAAGTTTCCAATGTTAGGTGAGCGTTCGACATTCTCAAACACATCGGACGTAAAACCATCAATAGGACAGTCGTCAGAATCCAGAAAATGAGAAAGTATTTCGCAAAGAGCGTCCGTGTAGCGGTCCTCCTCTGGGTTGCCTGGCGTGACAGGCGAGAGGTGCTCTATCGGGTCTGAGCAGATGACGGACCAGGCCTGCTGCAATGCTTGGATCACTACGGCCAAGACATTCGGGGAGACCCTAACGGGGAATCCAGCATTACCAGAGATCAATTTTCCAGGACTTCCATGTGGACCAATCATCTAGCGACCCTGCTCCTTGTCACACGATTGAGGATTGCATCGTTACGTTTGATTAAATCCAAAGCAAGCGTACGTGCGGCGGTTCGGGTCCAGTATCGACGCTGATTCAAGATACCTAAATAGACAGCGCTCTCCTGATGGAACTCCACCAGTGTGCATCCCATGTCATCTGCCATGTTCAACGCCCCAAGCAAATCAGAAGTTTTGGGCATGTCATCAAGACTGCGCTCCCCGACCCTTATGAATCGCCATGGCGAAAGCGGACTCTGTGGGTACGCAGTCAGCTCAAGCGGCTCATCACTAAGATCGAAAGGCGTAAGGATCTTTTCGAGCGACTCCAAGTATCGGTTTACATCCGCCTCATTGGGTGGAGATACAGCGAACCGTTTCACCCGAGAGAAAGGAAGAGCAGTGGACAGGCGATCTTCAACGAGAGTGATATCCGCCGGCGCTAATCGATAGATGGAACTGACAATTGAATCAACGTCCTGCATTACGAAACCACCAGATTCGGCCTTCGCGAGGAGTTCGTGTAAGAGATCGATACTCTTCTTGGGTAGCGAGTCGAGCGGGATTACCGGAAATTGCTCGATATCCGATTTCTGTATAGCTTCGCGCTCGCAACCAAAAATGCTGCTGGTCATCAATGCGTAGTACAGAAACAGCTTGCTGTTCATCAAAGCCCACAGATATACGGACATAAGATGAGGCTCTGCCACTGCTGCGCAGCTGTATCCAATGTACGATTCGCGGTATGCGACTCGGTCAAGAGCCAGCATTGCAGTAGGCGCGTTGTCCTGAGTACTAGGTGATTTCCTCAGCAACACCAACGGCGGATCATAGATATTGGAATGACGCTTGCGGTGCACACGCTTAAGTTCGAACGGGAGCAAATCTTGAGTAGGTACTACGTGCCACAGCGCTTCCCTCGGGTCCGGCATCATCGGCAAACCAGTGAGGAACCCTGCTTCTTCGTCTTCGCTACTGGTCTGATATCCATGGCCATGATGGATGCCGACACTATCGGCGTAGGCTTTTAACGTTGGTCGCTGCGCATCGGGTTGTACGCCGCACTCGCGCTTTTCGGGGCTCTTGAGAGGCCGCTTAACGTCACGCTGTATTTTCTCCAGCAAGGCAACATCCAAGCCATTGCCTTTCGCGAGCGTTTTAAACAGATGAGGCATTTGCCCGACCATATCGGCGTCAGATGCCCAAGCATCTTTGTGATCGATACGTATACGGCCCTCTGCATTGAGCGTTCGGTCAACTGCAGGTGTCACTGCATAGAACTGGCTTCCCGCCTCAGCGGCGCGATTTCGCGCGAAAAGAAGACAGAAATATGCGGCGTTGCTAGGCCAGACTGGGGTATTACGCAGCTCCATTCCGTTCAGAACGTATTTGACATCCAATCCACTGAAAAGCGCCTTGCGCGCATCTAGACCCTGCGGTGTCGTTTTGATCAATAAGCGGGCGTGGAGAGCAAAAGCCAACACGGCGCCGGGCTTTGCCCAGCGGGTTGACTGCCAAACGAATGGCAAATCTGGGACCCCATCAGGATTGGCCACAGGAGTTATTCCACGCTCGACCATTGCCTGACGCGAGACTTGATCAAACGCTTTCTTTTGCTTAAGCGCGGCAACGGAGGTCCAAGGTGGATTACCGACGATCACATCAAACTGTCCGCACAAGAACTCGTTGGCCGGCCTACTCAGACTGCCTAAGCACAGGCCACTGGTCTCATCTACCCAGTTTTCAGCGTCAAGCAAGACACGCCCTTGAAGGTGGTCAAACTTAAGATCCTGTAACTTGGCAACATCAGGATCCAGCTCCAAAGCGGTCAAGTACAAGGCCAGAGCACTTAACTGCCGCGCTGCCGGGTTGATGTCCATTCCGACCAACTGGTTGTTAAGTATGTGCCGTATTACCTTCGTAGTTGGCTGCTTGCCTGTAGCCCTCCAGTAGCCTTGAACAAGCCGTCGAAATGCGGCAAGCAGGAACACGCCACCACCTGCAGCAGGGTCCAATACCCTTGCCTTGTAGGCATCTTGGCCCAGCATACCCAACGCTTGGTCTACAACGTACTCTGCCAAGTGCCGGGGCGTGTAATAGACGCTCTGCGCTTTTGCAGTTGCCGTCTCAAAGCGATGAATGTATTCCTCGTACACCTGACTAAGGAGGCCTACGGGGATATAGGCAAAATGCAGATCGCTCCAGGAAAACTGTGTCTGATAAGCACCATCACCCACAGGCTTGTCGCCTCTGATTATCGCGCTCAGATCGTCCAAAGCCGATGTTCCGTTACTGACATTCAGGCCCTTAAAATAGGCCTCACTTCCATCATTCGGGAGGGTCAGCAAATCGCCGTTAAACGTCTCGTCAAGCCACGCTGAACTGATCGCGGCAAACTCTGGTGTAGACAAGCAATCCATAAAACGTGGTACGCCGGGGAAGGGGTTTTGATCCTCAAGAATCCCCCGGTCGTAGAGGAATCGAAGAAAAATCGCCCGCCCCGTCATTGCCAATGCCTCAGTTGCACTGACTCCCCGGAACTCAATCAACTCCTCAGTGACGACATTCAGCAACTCGAGCATTAGGTCATGCGTGCTGATACCGTCTGAGCGCCCCGACACATCCCCAAAAGCTAGTTTGGCGAGTAGACCTGGATGCAGATCCGCAGTCTCCAGTAGCGGCGAGGCATTTACATCGCGAGCTTGCCCTAGCGCGTAGACCTGCACACTGCCAGGACGCAGAAATACGACATAGGGAGCATCCGACCTTAGTGCAAGGCGGGACATGTCCCTGCATCGATCTTGAGAATGCTGCAGGGGCTCATGCCTAAGGTCCCAAATGTAAAACAGTGGCTGATCGTCCTTAAGAACCACTGCATCCGGTGTAGGCTCCTCACGCGCGTGTGCATTGACCAGACCCAAGAAATCTAGGTGCTCTGGCCGAAGTGCAAATGACGCCTGCGCAAAGGTCACCACTGTCTCAGGCTGCGTGCCCAAGGCAGTAGCAATGGATTGGCGGGTTAACTCAGCAGGCAACATCGTAAACTTTTCCCTGTTTTCGCACTGTGTAGACTGGCTTCTCGACTCGCAAGCAAAGTGATGAGCAGCTTTGTATTGGCATCACGCCGGCCTTCCTTTCATCACTTCGAGCGGAGGAAACACTAAGCTGGATTGAGGGCTTCCCTCTTCAACGGAGAGACATTTTCGAAGCGCTGAGATCAACGGGCTAAGCGGTATCACGATGCGCGCGCGCGTATCCCATTTTGGCTCAGCAGATAAGCTAGTTAACTCAATGGACTCCCCATCGAAAACTACTGCTTTGTCCTCAAGACCAAACCAGGCCACTTGAGAGCAGCTCTGGAATAAAGCATCAGCATAGGGGGCGACGTGGCGCACTTGAATACCCAATGCATGCAACTGAGCCACGACCTTAAGCGAGAGTAGATCACCAGAGGAAAAACAAGGGCCGTAACCCCGCTTCCCTTTCAAGGGTGCAAGTGTTTGTCGCCAATGCCGGAATGTCTCTTCGGAGATTCCGATGGCTTCTTTGACTTGGGCAGGTACAAATCTCATATTGGGAGTATACGCCTCCTAATTCGTTGCTATCCACGATTTAGAATAGGGCTAATCACGTACCTATGCTTGTTCGGTAGACGGACGCAGAGCCGACACCTCGCTCCAGAGAATTCTTTGCGTGGGGAGAGAGCTCCATGACGCTGATAGCTGCCTTAACTCTTTCCAAGTAGGGTTTCCTTCATTGACGCTTGTTCCTCTGCAGTCAATCCAGTCAAGCGGCTTGGCTGTTGCCGTCCTCAACAGATCACAGAGAGTGAAAAATGACAGAAGTAGAGAACCGTAACTCGATCTTCATTTCCTACGCATGGGGCAAAGGATTAGAAAACAAGGAATGGGTACGTCAGCGCATCGTTAGCAGTGTGGATTGGAACCACGACGTATTCTGGGATCGCGACAGCATCGCCTATGGGGAATCAATCGACGCCGCTATTGCGCAGGCTTTAGCCAAGCGCCCGATACTAATTCTGTGCCTATGTGACCAAGACTATGTGAGTGCTGCTCAACAAGAAGGCTCGGGACTGTTCCGCGAGCTGCAGATGCTGACCAACATTGCCGACGAGCCTGGAGTTCGTATCGTCCCTCTCATTCTTGAAAACGGATGCACTGACAATCTGCCCGCCCCTCTGACTGGGCGTCTTTACCTAAATCTACAACCTCTACACCAACTGAGCATTGATCTCGGAATGGCTGTAATGAGCGTGGCCGAGGGCATGAAACCGGCACAGGTACAAAACGGCATCAACTCTCAACTGGCTGCATTCAAATTACGCCATCGCGCACTCGACTTCCTGCGCAAACGGCCAGTGACGATCTGGGGTAATGGCCGCTCCCACGAGGTGATGGTTTATCGACAAGATGCGACACCCCATCCACTGCTGCCGGCACAGTGGATGTGGGAAAGCGATAACTGGAATTACATGCTCAACGATGATAGCCCAACGTTCTGCCCATCAAAGGCTCGCTGGCATTGGGAACTTTCGTCCTCGTCAATCGATATGCGCCCCCTCGCGACAGCAGTGCTGTCAACATTCTTCGAGCAGCTAACCGGCGAGAACGAACAAAAACTCCTAAATCAGGGAGGCGTCGTCCTCGCGAACACGTTCTTCAGAACGGTCATGATTTCCGAGCCATTTAGTTTTGACGCAGATGACATCGTTGGATTCCTGATGCGTCGCGATGAGGGTTACGAAGCGCTGGAAATGCTATTAAACGCAGCTGATTCGAATGTCGAAGTCGCCCAGCGACAAGCAGCAGATTACTGAGTGGCTCCGGCTGCTGGCGATGCCGGCGCACTGAGGGGCGCAGGCGAGCCGGTTACCAAGTTGGCTGGACTGGGTACCGGTGCCGCAGCCACTGTCGGCGTACTCGGGTTGTGGTAAGCCAACGCGGCGTATCCGACCGCTGCGACCGTCCCCACAAGCGTTGCGACCGCAACAAAGCGATTACGACCTTCCTTGTTCTGACGCTGCAAACGCTTGATCAGATCTTCGCGGAACGATTCCAGCTCTTCGTGTGCGACGCGCAGATTTTCCAGATGAATTGAGCACTGGTCGTAATACTCAGAGCGATCCTTTGCGGGATCCCTGGGTGCCAAGATCAGCTTGTGAGCTGCATTAATCTGAGTCCTGATTTCCGGATACCGGCTGACCGTTTCGGAAATGATCAGATTACGGAAATCTTGCTGAAAGATTTTGATCAGTTCTAGCTGATGCGTCACACCCGCTTCGACCGCATCGTAGATCGCACGCTTGCAGTGATTCTCGGCCTTGCCAAGTTGCGCGCTAGCTCCGTCACCGGTGCCAGCCAGAAATTGGGTCATGTGATAGCCGGCGTAGCGCAACTCATTGATTGCGGGTATCGACAGCTCCTGGTTGAGGTTCTCTACCAGTTTGATTTTCTCTTCAGCGAGCTGGAAAAGGCGCACCAATTCTTGTGCGCGAACGCGCACATCCAGCTCCTGGATGTCAGGCATGGACAAGTCTGTCACGGCGAGAGCTTTCTCAGAACGAATGTTGAGCAAGCTTTTGCTTGCGAGCTTCGATTTGGGCGGCGGTCACGTATCGACCACGCTGCAAATTGACATTGCCACGGGCATACGAGCGAACGAGGCCCGCAGCTACAGCGGCGGAAGCCGCTTTGGAAGTGCTCGCCGGTATCCGTGCGAGAGTAGGGAGCAGAGCCCTAAGAAGCTTTGTGAACCACATCTGATGATCCTTCATGTGTGACCCGCACGGCTCGAATAATGAGCAACTGGGTCGGCGGTTCTTGAGACGCCACCGTAGAGGTAAGCGGCGATAGCCAAAGGCCATCATTGATATGTAAAAAGGCGCCAGAATTATAGAGAGAGAACGCCAGCAATACCATCCTTTTTTTGAAACGGCATTTACATGCCTAAGTGATGCCACTAAAAAATATTTCTAATACGATGTCTAGCTTGTTTGACGCCTCAGGTCAACGACCCCAGCGTTAATATCACCGTTTAAAACGGCACTTCAATTAACAAACGTTACAGGCCTACTCGTTCACGACCCTGCTGGTGCCACTTCCTTGACGTCGTGAGCGTCATACCAGACTTCAATGAACTCGCCGCGTCCGGTAATTTGGGCAGCTTCGGCATATACCTCCAAGAATTTGGTCCTCCCTATCTGCGGGCCAATAACCTCGGCGATTCACTTTGCAGGCCTAGCCGGCGGTACTGAGCTAGGCCTGACTTCCTTTGTTCAAGGGCTTGCCTACCCAAACGTTGCATCGGCATTATCCCTCCAGGCAGTATCCACGACGTCGGGTAGCCGACTCCCGCATAAAAAATCGAATAGGGACTAGGGCAGATGCTACGGACGGGGCCGAAACGAAAATTATTATTTGCAGCTTCGGGAATCATTTACGTTGTCGCCGGATTGCTCTCTTCCCTGACCATCTGGCTGATGGATGTGGAGAAGGACGACAAGTGGATCGCACAAAAGCCCATAGCATGGGTCTTGATAGAACGATTTCAAGAAGCGGCAATCTGGTTTCTACTGGTAATCGCCCTTGTCGTAGCCGTCACGGCCATCATCAAACAAATGGCCGACCCTTGGGTTGTGGAAAAACTGCAGTTCATTCTGGATGAGTATCAAGACAAGGTTTTTAAGAACGTAAATGTTCCCAAAGATCACAACCGAGTCACCTTATTCAAGTACAAGCGAAACCTCTGGTTCCGCCGGCACTGGCTCGAATTGCCAACCGCCAAGTGGGGCCTGTTCAAAACCCGCCGCTGGTGCGGGGATTATCTCGTTCCGTACATGCGCTCCGGGCACCTCACGCTCAGAACGAAGACAATTTTTTTCATCGATAGCGATAACAGCCTCAACTCGCAGGGCGTAGCTGGCTTGGCATGGTCGCAGCGAGGGGTTGTGATTATTCCTTCGCTGCCCCAAATTACGAAAACCTCTAAACCAAAAATAAAAGAGAGCTATGCTACGGGAACAAAAACCTCCATTCGCTTTCTGGAAAGGTATTTGTCGGAAGGAAGGACGCCTTCTCGTGCGATGGCGGCGATGTGTAGTGGTCTAATGAAACCGGACACCCATTTAGGCGAGAATGCTCGCCAGATCGAGGTGTCAGATGACTAAACAACGCCGCTCCTTTACTCCTGAATTCAAGCGCGAGGCTGCTGACCTTGTGCTCAAACAAAACTACAGCTACATCGAAGCCAGCCGTTCGCTCGGCATTGGTGAGTCGGCATTGCGCCGCTGGGTTGACCAGATTCAGAAAGAACATAAAGGCGTCACTCCGCAGAGCAAGGCACTGACTCCGGAACAGCAAAAAATTCAGGAGCTGGAAGCCCGGATTGCTCGGCTTGAGCGAGAGAAATCAATACTAAAAAAGGCTACCGCGCTCTTGATGTCGGAAGATCACGAGCGTTCGCGCTGATTGACCAGTTGAGGGCACATGAGCCGGTTGATTGGCTGTGCAAGGTGTTTGACGTCACTCGCTCGTGTTACTACGCCCAGCGCCTGCGGCGCCGCACGCCGGATGTCGAACGGCTTCGATTGCGTAGTCGCGTAAGTGAGCTGTTCTCGCAAAGTCGCAGCTCTGCGGGCAGTCGCAGCATCCTGTCACTGATGCGTGAAGACGGTGAGCAACTCGGTCGATTCAAAGTGCGTAGCTTGATGCGCGAGCTTGATTTAGTCAGCAAACAACCCGGCTCCCATGCCTACAAACGAGCAACAGTAGAAAGACTGGATATCCCGAACACATTGAATCGCGAGTTCGACGTGCCTGCGCCCAATCAAGTCTGGTGCGGCGATATCACCTACATTTGGGCACAAGGAAAGTGGCATTACCTGGCTGTCGTCCTGGATCTTTGTACGCGTCGGATCGTGGGCTGGGCGCTGTCGGAAAAGCCAGACGCTGAGTTGGTGATCAAAGCGCTGGATATGGCTTACGAGCAGCGTGGCAGGCCTTCGGATCTGCTATTCCACTCGGACCAGGGATCGCAATATGCAAGCCGACTCTTTCGCCAGCGGTTGTGGCGATACCGCATGCGTCAGAGCATGAGTCGACGAGGAAACTGCTGGGATAACGCACCGATGGAGCGCGTATTTCGTAGCTTGAAAACAGAATGGATACCGACCGTGGGCTATCGAACTGCGCAGGAAGCACAGCGCGATATCAGCCACTTTTTGATGCATCGCTACAACTGGATTCGGCCTCACCAGTTCAACGAGGGGTTGGCACCAGCGCGGGCCGAGGAAGAACTTAACGTCGTGTCCGGGATTGGTTGACCACTACAATGCCAGTCGAGTGCAATGGGAAGCTTTGGGGCGTGATCGTGCTTGATAGCCTGGATCCACAAGGCGTGACGGCAGACTCAGTCGATCATTACACGTTAACCGTGGCTCTTATCGGGCACCTTTTGGAGAGAGCTTGATGCACACATCTAGCGAAGAATGGATTTCAGTCTCTCAGCATGACTTGAACAAGGTTGAGTCCCACGACCGTGGAGGCATAAAGCTGCAATTTATGCTCTCCCCAGCTGATCTGCCTACGGCATGGCGCGCTTACCCTGTTGAGCAAAGTACATTCGCCGTCGAGTTCAAATACCTTTCCGGCAACGAAGCGAAATATTTCGAGTCGCTTGACGACGGCGTGACGCTGGAAGTGGGGAAAAACAGCAAACGAGTCTATCGAATCGTCCTTGATTTGTTGAAAATCCCTTCACCTGGCGAAATTATGATCAACCGCGCTGCCGGAGCGCTGGAGCAGAGTCACAGCCTGAATAAGCGTAATTCAGATGTGATTCACAAATTTCTCGTCTCCAAAAAATCGCGGCCCGACCTGATCGAGCGAATCGAGGCCTGACTGTAGCCTCGATTGCCATCTCGGTAGGTTTCAGGAATCGAGTTACAGACTGAGAGAAACCCTTAACCATCGGTGCAAAGCAATTCTCGCAACGACAGAGCGCTAGGTGAGGACATTTAGGCGGCGCGCGCCAGTCATCACCGCGGGTGTTCGCATATCGGATAAGCACTCTGTTCACGAGTCACGCCATGAAAGGATGACTAGTGAACGCTCTCTACAACGCAATCAAATACGCTGATATAGAAGCTCGACGAATTTGGTTTGAAGCTTGTGGTTACGACAAAATCTGGATCCGCTTCATCATATTTCGAAGTGTCATCGCGCCCCATGGCTAGTGCTCAGTTATCCCAGTCCCACCACATCTCTCACTTGAGATACATCGACGATCAAACGCACGGCGTGTTGAATTGCCATCTTCCTCGCCGGAAAGGCGTCCTGCGGATTGTTCTCGGGATTAGGTTCGCAGAAGAACGTCGAAGGGAAATCAGCGGGGTCGAGCACATCCAGGTCTACCATGCACACCGATTGGACACGCAACGACGTGTGCAGAGTTTTATGAATCATGCCGTGGAGCATTTTCGAGAGCAAAGGGAACAATTTCGGATACGGCAAGAGCAAAGGGAAAAGCTTCGTAAGGCGTTCCAGCCAATCATTTGAATTGGAAAGCGTTACCAAATTTGCAGGCGGCGAAACTCATCAAACAGGCGCCATTTTTGCGTCGCAGGAGAGAAAGCAAACCGGTAGACTCTGAATCATGGCGATCTAAAATGACGGGAGTATCAGTTTGGCTGAAAAGCTTCAACGCATTGATTTGTCCTACTCTCGCGCCAATCTCCGACATCCCGATAGCGCTGTCGAACGCCTCAAGGGCGATCATTTGGTCTGGTGGTACGGTCCTTTGCGCTCGGGGAGGCCCTCCCGAACTATCCCTTTAGCCATTGTCATTTTTCGACAGCTGTTCAACGATGTGCCAGGCCCTTGGACTCCGGCCACAGTGCCGCTCAGCAGCTTGCCTCATTATCGTACAGGCACCATTTGGCGTAACGGAAAATGTATCTCCGATACAAATCTAGCCTCACCCGCTCGGATATTTGAGGTGGACTTCAACGAGTCAGGGTGGTCGCCGACGTCAAGAGCAGACTTGCTAAAGCAAGATAGGGCTAACGTTTTCCATCATGACGAATACCCCCTGAAGTACCGACACGACCTTTCTCGCCTGATCGACTTCAAGCTGGATGGCGAAAAGAATTTGCTCGTTCCATGCACCGAATACTTCGTACGTGCTTACGCCAGGAATACGGAAGTTTGCCGAGCCTTGGCCACGTTGCGTTGGTCCGACGTTAAATCCGTTTTTTATGAAGACGAGCAACGTGACGAACATCGGTGGTTAGTCAGGCCCTCCCGGAAAATGCGCAACTACGATGCGGTTTTTCTCGCGCACCTACTCTACGATGATTACACAGAAGACTGTATCAAGCGTGTAAACGCACAATTTACGTCGCAAGATCCGATGACGAAGATATTCATGGAGGCAACCCCTTGGTTTAGGGGTAAAGGGCAGCTCCAGTGTCGAGGCAGATGGATCAACGACGGCAACACCTTCCTGTGCCTCAATCTAGTTGGTTCCTCTCAACCGACTGGGCAAGAAATCGAATGGCAACGCAAGTACTTTGACAGCAGCGAAGGTGAGGATGGTGGACGGATAGTGCTCCCCAGGCCGGTCCGAACCGCCGAGGCCGAAGAATTCTTGACTGAGCATTCACACGCCGAGCCAGACAACCACTCCGAAACCGTCATTGTTAAAACGCCACCTTTCAAAACTTTGGGCGAAAAACGCAAAGTTAAAAAAATCAAGGAAGTGATCAAAGCCAACCGAGGTCGCCTAGGCCCGCGACCTCCAGAGGCGAACTCGCATTCATCCGGAGAAGAAACCGGTTCCGGCAAGAACATCGGTAAGCTAAACCATGTCGCCGATCCTGATTCCGATCCCGACTTTAAGGTCGAGCTCGTAACGCATGGCTTCCTTAATAACATTTGGAAGGCTTTCCAATCGATCATGGCGGCTAACCCAGGTCGAGTGACGGAGGTGAATTGGTACGCACCTCCTGAGTTCCAGAATCAGGGTCCTCCGGGGACCATCTTGTTGCGCCCAATAACTGATTGGACACCGGAGGACAAAACTGCCCTAGGATGGGTATATCTGGATCCTCGTAAAGAGAAGTGTCGGGGCTTGATGGTCTTGCGCATTAAGATCGATAAAAAAGACTACTTCTGCTTCGAGGTTCAGCCGACCAAACCTCACAATGCTGAGTACTCTGGCGTGCTCATGAGGTCACACGTCCACAGCCCTGAAGAGTTTGAAGAATTCGTTAGGGAGATTTGCTCGCGGGTGCGATACGTCGTGGGCAGATTCATACACATGCACAGGTCTTTTCCGCCCAACGCCAAGATCTTCAAGCATCACCTTAGGGATGCAAAAATACCTTATCGAAGCCGTTTGATTAACGTATTTATGGAAATGGGAGTGGCGCTAGATTGACTCATCCTGGATGCTCGCCTCGCCGATAACTGCTAGCTGACGGCACCCAAAGATTTTTCTCCTCATGGGTAACGCTGTAGCCAGCGACGTCTCGGTAGTCTTGCCGCTGGAAAACCAGTTTTTTCCGACTTGCTCTCGTCACATCGTGAAAATACGCGAGAGCCTTAACGATCCAGCGTCCCTCGAAGTCACCCTCGGCAGTTTCACTTAACATCGCGACCAGCTCACGCTCTGCTTTTTGCCGTCTCGCCTGGGACAACCAGCGCGCGTCAGGCTTCACTTGCAGTTCGAGTCCGTGCCGCTTATTTAAATGGCCGATGAAACCAGCGACTGCCGCAACCTGGCCTGGTGAGCCTCTCCAGAAAGACTGTAACGACTTCTGGGTCGGCAACTCCCCCAACTTCAGTTGAGCATTCTCTAGCAAGTTAGCGGCGGCGCGGGCGGCTAACCGGACTGACCGCAGATCTGTAAGGCCGCGCTCCATTTTCGCCTTCAAGACGCTGACATACTCGCTAAGCAATTGAGCCGACCAGTTGCTGGAAGGCACCGACAAAATTGCCGCAAGACGACGATGCTCTGTGTGCTCATCGCGCAGCTGCACATCGACAGTAACCACACCAGTTTCTGTCAAAAACCGCATTGGACTTTCGGCCTTGCGCAGCCCCGCCGCACCGAAATGCTGGAGGAGTTGTTCGTAGGAGGGAGCCGCACTCCAGTTCGAGTCGAGTACTGCAAAAAAGCGGTAATGAACGTTGATGTTCAGCGCAGCTTTATGTGCCCCGACACTCGCTAGGAACCATTCCCCGAATTGACTGAACAGCTCAGTGATGTGATCACTGCTGAAACCTTTGACGTTGATCGCTAACCGCTTATGAAAAACGCGTAGCCACTCACATATTTCGCATTCGCGGCCGCGACCAGCAGGCATCTGTTTGCCGCACATATCGCACGGATGGGAGATCGCAACAGTGCAAGGTTCGCAAGCGCTGGAGCCGTCCTGTCCAGGGATTAATACACGATGACGCCGGCAGCTTGGACAGGTCCCCTTCGCAGGGCCACTGCAACTCGGGCATCTACGCAGTCCTGTCGACTTGCTTCGAGCCAGTCGCTGGGAAAGCTTGCCGCACATCTCGCATGGCTCCGGGACGTTGAAATAAGGCCGACACGGCTTGCACACTGGACCGTATTGCGTACGTAGGCCTATTTTAAAATCCACTTTTGCGCATCGTACGCACGGTCCGGCGCGCTCACAGGCTGAGCAGTGTGCCGACTGATCAAAAATCGGAAGCCGAGCGAAGTGCCCGCAGCTAGAACACATTCGCCGTTTGAAGAGCCGTGCGTAGCATGTCTCGCAGTAGCGCTTGTTCGCATGCACCTTCTTGGCTTTGGCCATCTCGCCGCCGCAGCCGTGGCAGCCCGGCGGAGTGGGTGTGTCATGAGATGCCATTTCTATGCGTCCTTCTCTGCAATCGATTCCACATACGCCAAACTTCGAGGGGCTCGCGTGTCTGCCTTCGACTGGGTTGGCTTGGCTGGTGTCGAGTGTGCTGCACGAGTACCGAGACCATTTGCGCGAGAATTGGCGATCCTCCAATCCCCCGGACCGGAAATATCGTCACAGGCAACTCAACCTCACCCGCAAGCTCCAGAAAACGCTCCGGACCTGCCTGCATTATCACCCAAGCCTGCCCCAACAACCCAGCACGCTCGGCAGGCGTTGCGTATTCGAAAGGCAATCCAAGAGACGATGACTTCAGCTGTGAAAGATCCAAACCCATCGCCTGGCAGAACAGTTGCGATTTGGTCGTAGGATTGCGCGTTACGTTCCTGAGAAAGCTGACCATGACCCGAGCAATGCACATCCACTCCGCAAAGCTCAATGAAGTCAGACCATAAATCGCTGTCGATTGGCTGGCTGAGTCCGCAAAGCTCTGAAACGCCAAAGCTGAGTTCACAACGGGCTCGGGCGAAACGTCAGCTAATGACTGGCCACAGTGGTGGCACAGAGATAAGGGACGATCAGGACGAAGGCGATTTGGCTGGAGGGCCGAACTACACCGCCAACACCGATCAATAAGCAAAATGCGATGGCGGGGACAGACTGTGTGCCACGCCAATCGGTACTGCAAGAGATAATGGGGAACAGGATCTGCCATGCAGTGAGGACAGCAGAGCAGCCCGCCTGCGTGAGATCGGTTCCGGCAACCGAGCGGCAAAATCCAAGACAAAGGTGTCGTGTTTTCAGCTACACAGTTGGGATGCAAGTTTTGAATGATTGGCCAAAGCGTCGCGGCCAACAGTGAAGGTGCCTGGACGCCCGTCGTGCTGGCCAAGGCCTCCATATTTGCCCAGTGGTGCTTACGATCTAGATCGACTCTCCAAGCCTGTGCACCGGGCCAGACAATACTGGTCAATGTGCGAGGCAAGCACCCATGGGCATGCGCTGTTCTCACTAGCCAGGAAGAGAACAGCTCATCAGGTAACATCTCTGGAGTAAGTGGCCAACGAGGATTTAGACAACGCGCTCCCTGATGCCACGTGTAGGTCGCTTCCACGACTTAGCCTCAATGAGCTGCCGATCAATGCATTCCTTACCAGAATTGATGGCTTCCGTGGCGCACTCCAGTAACAGACCGTGCAGGTCCCCAGTATTGCCGCCTGAAATGGAATGGATCAGTTGAGCCAACTCAGGCTTGTAGATAGCCGACGGTTTTTTCAACGGCAGCACGGCTTCGAAAGCTTTCAGCATTCGTTGAAATTCGGCGTCTAACTTCCACGTTTCCAGTTTGATGACATCAAACCGGCTTGCGTGTTGCGGGTCCAGGTGCAGGATCTGCACAGCGTCCGGAGTTCCTACGCCAACAACCGGAATTACCAAGGTGTTGCACAGCATTTTTAGCGCGTTCATGACCTCACGCTGCTTCATAGCGGAGCCGGTGAGCATTGAGTGCACTTCATCGATGATCAGCATGCGTACCTTGAGCTCGCGCAGCGCGTGGATCACCTGAAACCGAAGCGTTACCTTAGAATCGGTCGTTCTGTAAGGCATCCACAGGCGATCAAGGATCGCGATGTATAAGTCCTTCTCATCAGCAGACGGCGGTGCCTCGGCCACGATGATCGGTCGCACCGCCTCCGAGTTCTCGTCCACATAACCTTGCCCATGCATCTTCTCGAAGTGCCTGACGATCGTCGTTTTCCCATTGTTCGAATCACCGACAATGAGCAGGTTGGGCATCCTTGGGCGCTTGGGTGCCTCAAGCAGGCATTCAAGGCTATCCAATATGTGATGTGCTGCCTTGTAGCCGATCCACCGAGGCTCACCCATGAAGCGAATACGCTCCCGAGCTGATAGCTGCAGCACTGGCCTGAAATCGGCGTGTAGATGTGCGTACTCAGTCATTGGATATCACCGATCAGATCAACATCATCAAGGAGTAACCCTTCGCTTGTAGAGATGGACGGTATGGATTGCAAAGGCGCTTTGACAGGCTGCGCTGGGGTCGTATTTTTACTGTGTACCTTGTGCTTCTGAGCTTCACGACGCGCTCTCTTAGTGCTTGCGGATGCACCATCGACGATCTGGCGACGCTCCAAAATCAATCTGCCGATCAACGCCTCGTCAATATGCTTTCGACCTTCATCAACAGCTTGTTTCTTGGCCGCTCGGAATTCCCACAAGGTAGCTGCCGGGAACGCTTGGTTGGCCACCGGCACCCGGAAATATTGCTTCAGGACAGGGTCGTAGAACCAGATAACGCTGATGTCGCGAGGATCCCGTCTGAATAAAAATTTACGCGCCTGACCAGTCTCTGGATCCGTCGTACCGATCCAGTGACGCAATGCCTCCGAGTAATAGTACACATCTAGCTGGACGCCATAATGTTGAACGGTCCGGCGTTCCGAGGGCATGAAATCCAGCTGCACCGTAAGAGGATCCGCAGGTCGAGGCGGAATACTCACCAACGCATCGGCTTCACGGCTCCCGAAGAAACCTAAATGCCACTTGCGCGAAGGGCTCATGTAAAGCGCTGAGTGGAGTCGGTTGTGATACAGAATGATCGTTCGAACCAGCCACTCTTCAAACTCACCCATCGTGAGTGCAGCATGCTTGTCGGAATCGTAGCCGTCTCTCTTGGGCACGCTGCTGTGAGTAGTACCTGGCAGCTCATGTAGCTCTCTCATGAAAGTACCGAGCAGGCGTTCAATATGGCCGCCGTATTTGGGCCGCTTTACTGGGCGGAATTGGTTTTCGATATTGTAATTCGCGCACGAACGACGGAAGTTTTCTGCCTGGAAGTCAGGTCCGTTATCGGTATGGACCATTCGAGGGAAACCCCACACTGGCCATTCACCGCGAACGTTGTGAAGATTCAACCAAGCCTCTTTTGGCAGGATAGAGTGGGCAACGCACATGCCGACGGAAATTTCGGAAGGTTCCTCAAGGGCCAGGTAATAGCCTGTGATCATGCGCGAGTGCACATCGATCGCTAGGCTCAGCCACAGACGACCAATAGGCTTGCGGTGCCGGTCATCCACAATGATCAGGTCAATTGGCGTGTGATCGATTTGAACGACCGCGAGCGGGTAATCGGCGCCTGGAAACTTACCGACTGAGGGTGTATGCCGATTACGAGCCTGATCAGCGTATCCGCGTCTACGCAGCTTGATCTTCTCTGGGATGCGCTTGATTCTCGCCCTGATAGCGGATGCGCTGGGGGGTTTAAGTCCCTTTGCCTTGGCCTGTAATTCGATTTCGGCAATGGTCGATTGGACAGTTCGCCGCTGAATCGTCAGGTAGTGCTGCTCGATTACTTCATCAATGAGTTTGTCGGCTTGCGCAGTCAGTCGGCTATTACCTGATTGCCAACCCCGCTTGCGCGGTACGAGCGCAAGCACCTCGTGCCAACTTTGGTACCGATCCAGCCACCGATAGAGAGTGGCAGTATCAACACCTACTTCTTTGGCTCTCTCTTCTACGCTCGCTCGGGGCAAGATCGAATCGCGCAGCAATGGTTTGATGGCTGAGAAACGCTGTTGCGCTATTGCCCACTCATCCGAGCTGATCGTCGAGATGTCGTAGTTCACGTAGAGGCCGTCGACTCGGTCTTGCGCGACGGGTTGGAGTTCGGAAATGCGGAGCGAGACGCTACGGCCGGTCTCGACTTCTACTCCGACGACGTTCTGAAAGTCGAGTAGCTGGACGATTCGAAAGATTTGCTTGTCACAGCTAACCATTTCACCGACTTCGACCAAAACACGCTCTCTGGAGGGTTCGAATGGGGTGAAGTGCTCATCCGTGTCGATTTCATAAATGTTCATGGCGTAGCCACCCAGAGTTCAAGGTATTCATTCAGCGGCTCGGTGATATCACACTCCACCCGGCCAGTAGCGATTAGGTGCCAGAACAGTGCAACACCGCGATCCCGGTACACGCCTTTGAAATGGCGAGCCAAGAGATAGTGCACAGGTGCAAATTCCATTTCCTGAAGCGTCTTCAGGACCATCTCAATGTCTTCACGATCAAAGTCCAAACGCTCGAAACGCTCTAGGAACGTGATGTTATCGAGCGGCAACCCACGAATGCGCGACTCGTCATAGATGCTGAAGGTCCAGCCCTCTTCCCGCGCGTATCGGCGTGCAGCCTTCCATTTCCCAAGCCAGGCGCGCCAGTTATTTCGCCACTCATAAGCGGGCTTCACTTCAACCAACATTGGCTTGATGTAGTCCATGTAGTTAACGCCCGCCGGCTGACGGTAATGCACCAGAAAGTCAGGGGTGTAGGTCAAATCGCGCCCTCGTGAATCGACAAAGTTGACGCGGACTGGCTGGGCAACCACCGACTCGACCCGATGAGAAAACCTCATTCGCTTTAAGAAGTCGCGCTCAAGCAGTGATTCGTACGGCACGCCACCTGCGCCGCGAAACGGCAAGAAACCTGAAACGCTGCGACGTGTCGGCTTGATAGGGCGGACCTGTTTAGGCTGGTCGCAGCTATTTCGAGTCATTTTCAATCCTGTCGCATCCAATTTGAAAGTTTTTCGCATCTATTTGCGCAATCAAAAACCATATCTCGCGGCCTCTAGCCTAGTGCTTTCGCAGCTATTTAGGAAGGCGACAGCAGTTCAAAACCGCAACCCGGCGAGATCACCCTCGCCCACCACGGCGTGCTGTTTCTCGATGAGCTGCCGGAGTTTGATCGCAAGGTGCTGGAGGTACTGCGCGAACCGATGGAGTCCGGGCATATCGTGATTGCCCGGGCCAAGGATCGCGTGCGTTTTCCGGCGCGGTTTCAGTTGGTGGCAGCGATGAATCCGTGCCCCTGTGGATATCTTGGCGAGCCGAGCGGCAAGTGTTCCTGCACGCCGGACATGGTGCAGCGCTATCGCAACAAACTGTCGGGGCCGCTGCTGGACCGGATCGACTTGCACCTGACAGTCGCACGGGAAGCGACTGCGTTGAATCCACAGGTGAAACCGGGAGAGGACAGCGCCAGCGCAGCGGCGTTGGTGGCCGAGGCGCGTGAAAGACAGCAAAAGCGTCAAGGCTGTGCGAATGCGTTCCTTGATCTGCCGGGCCTGAAAAGGCACTGCAAGTTATCCACAGCCGACGAAACCTGGCTGGAGTCCGCCTGTGAGCGACTGACGTTGTCGCTGCGCTCAGCCCATCGTTTACTCAAAGTCGCCAGAACCCTGGCAGACCTTGAGCAAGTCGATGCAATCAGGCGTGAGCACTTGGCCGAAGCGCTGCAGTATCGGCCGGCGACGCCTTAATGCTCGGTCAGATCAACCAGTGGCGCCTGCCGCACTTCGGTTGCGCGCCCGGCCTGAATTTCGGTTACACGCTTCAAGGCGTTATCCACAGCATTTTTGTCGGCGAGCAGGCTGTAGCTGATCTGGAACTGTTTGTGTTCCTTCGGCGCAATGGTCGGCACCAGATTCAGCGGACGCTGATAGCGGCGGTTGTAGGAGAAACTGGTGCCCGGCTCCAGTCCCGTGACATAGCCCTGCCCTTGGGTGTCAGTGTTTTTCCACAGGGAAAACACCGGCAACTGCTGGGTGTTGAAGCCGACGGAAACACCGAGGCTGCCGGCCTTGTTATGCAGAACGGTCAGGGTTTCGCCTTTGGCGTCAGCATAGGGCACGACGTTGTAGACGGTTTCGTCGTAGTCCTTGGTCGGGGCGCGGTAGGTCTGCCAGTCGGGCAAATCGCCCTTGGCCTTGTCGTTGAAAGGCGAGACCTGTTTCACCGGCGCAGCAAAACGGGCGCCCTGCTCAAGGAACGGCGTACTGAAGTTGCTGTGATACAGCGCCTGATATTCCTTTGGATAATCGCCGTTGTTGGTCAACTTATCGTTGAGTGCGAAACGCACGCTGCCGGGCTCGGTGACCAGTTCAGTGATGACCGTGAAGTCGACTTTCTTGAACGCCTGCTCTTTCAGTTCGCCGCGCAGACTGATGGCGTAGGGTGGTTCTTCATCGATGTGCAGCGTGACAGTGCTGGCCGGGATGTTGGCGGCGCGCCCGTGCAGGGTCAGCAGTTCACCATTGTCCATGCCGGGATGGCCGACCCATTCGTAACCGCAGCGGGTCACCAGTTCGTTGAAGCCTTCCAGCCAGCCCAGGCCACCGCGTCCGTTGAGTTCGATGAATGCCGGATTGACCACATCCTTGACCGGCGAATCCCAGCCCATGCGCACGTTGCCAACGGAGGCGTGCAAGACATTCATGCCACGGGTCGGCACCACCGAGAGTTTCATCGTGCCGTTATCGATATCCACGATGCTCACACCTTCCTGCCGCCCACCATGCAAGGTGCGCAGGCTTACCGAGAAGGGTTTGTCGGTTTTCACGCCGAGTTGCTCACTGGTGATGGTCCAGTTTTGCGCGGGCTTATTGGTATCGAGAAGGACGTAATCCCAAGCCATGGCATGGGAGGCAGCGGACAGTGCGCCGAGTGCGGCGACGAGTTTGAGCGGGGACATGGCAGCAGCCTTTATTGGAGTTGTGCCATTTTTATAGCGCTGCGGAAACGTTTCAGCAAGTGTATTAGATCGACAGATCGCATGTTCTGCCGAAGACCTTCAGTGATGCAATCGCGAGCAGGCTCGCTCCCACAGGGGATCCGGGTCTTCACAAAATCTGTGATTCGCACCGGACACTGTAGGAGCGAGCCTGCTCGCGATAGCTATTTCAGGCGCACATCAACGGAAGCGATCAACCTCGGAACGCAAGTCCGCCGCCAGTTTCTCAAGCTCCTTGGCGGTCACGGCCAGGTTGGAAACCACTTCACGCTGCTCGCTGTTGGCCAACGCAATACTTTGCAGGTTGCTGCTGAGCAACGTCGCGGTGCTGCTCTGCTCCTGCGTCGCCGTGGTGATCGCTGCAAACTGCTGCCCCGCCGAACGGCTCTGCTCGTCAATCCGCGCCAGCGCAGATGCCACGTTGGCGTTGCGCGACAGGCCTTCCTGCATCAGCACATTGCCCTGCTCCATGGTGCTGATCGCGTTGCCGGTTTCCTGCTGAATGCTCTGGATCATGCCGGAGATTTCATCGGTCGCCTGACGAGTACGCGACGCGAGGTTACGCACCTCATCCGCCACCACCGCAAAGCCGCGACCTTGCTCGCCCGCACGCGCCGCTTCGATGGCCGCGTTGAGCGCCAGCAGGTTGGTCTGCTCGGCAATCGAGGTAATTACGCTGACGATGCCACCGATTTCCTGGGAACGCTGACCAAGCGTGTTGATCACGGTGGCGGTGGTGTTCAGCGCGCCGGCGATTTGCTCCAGAGAGGACGAAGCCTCTTCCATCGAGCTGCGACCAATCTGCGTTTGTTGCGCGTTTTCCTGAGCCAGACGCTGGGTGGCGCCCATGTTGTCGGCGATGTCCAGCGAGGTGGCGCTGAATTCTTCAACCGCGCCGGCCATGCTGGTGATCTCGCCGGATTGCTGCTCCATGCCTTCGTAAGCGCCGCCGGACAAACCGGAGAGCGCCTGCGCGCGGCGGTTGACCTCTTCCGAGGAGCGGCGGATGTGCTCGACCATGGTCGACAACGCCTGGCTCATCTGGTTGAACGCGCGGGACAGTTGACCGATTTCGTCGTTGCTCGACACGTTCAGACGCACGCTCAGATCCCCGGCGCCCAAGGCTTCGGCCTGACGCACCAGATCACTCAACGGTGCCAATTTGCTTCGCAGCAACCACACCACCGAACCGACCGCCAACAGCATCGCCAGCAAACTGCCGATGGCCAGTTGCGTACCCACGCTCCAGGTCACCGCACGGATTTCGGCTTTCGGCATGCTCGCCACGACCGCCCACGGCCCACCGTCGAACGGCACCGAAACGCTGTAGAAATCTTCAGCCTTGTCGCTCCAGAACTGGCCTTTGCCCGGGGTTTTGGCCAGGCCGCCAATCACCGTAACCGCCTGATCCAATGCTTGTACGCCCGCCGGGGCAACCAGCCATTTGTTTTGCTCATCCAGCAGCGCCAACGAGCCGGTCTGGCCGATACGGAAGCGCTTGAGGTTGTCGAACTGGGCGTTCTGCGCGTCGGTGTAGTCGAAGCCGACAAACAGCACCGCGATCACCTTGCCGCTGCTATCACGCACCGGGGTGTATTGAGTCATGTAGGAACGATCAAACAACAGGGCGCGACCGACATAACCCTGGCCCGCCATCAATTTCGCATAGGCCGGGTGAGCGTGATCAAGCAAGGTGCCGATGGCGCGAGTACCGTCCTGTTTGGTCAGGGAGGTGCTGACACGGACAAAGTCTTCGCCACTGCGCACGAACAGCGTGGCGACACCAGCAGTCATCTGCTTGAACTCGTCGACTTCCTTGAAGTTGTTGTTCAGCACTTCGCTGCCCAGGTGCAGGCCCGGTGTCTGGGTGCCTGCCACGCTCACGGGCTCACTCGGGTGAATGCTCAAACCTGCGCTGAAGCGCTTCTCGAACAGCCCGCTCAGGCGCTGGGTGCTTTCACGCAGCGTACCGTGGAAGGTGCTCAGTTGGTCGGCGAGCAGACGCGCCTCACTGGCCAAGTGCTCTTCACGGGTGGCGAGGTTGGCTGTATCCAGCGAACGCAGGGCGAACACCGTACTGCCGCTGATGACAATCGCCAGTATCACGGCGAGCGCGAGACCCAGCTGTGAGGCGATCCGAGCGCGAGGTTGAGACATGGACAGCTCCTGGCCGAACTTGCCGATCCTCCTTGATCGCAGCTCGGATAATTTTCTAATGGGGGTGAATCCTGGATACCGGCACGACGGTTCCACATGCACGTATTCGGCGGCAAAACCGAATACTTGAGCGAACAGCAGGGTTATGGCACAAGGCCGGCATTGTGACGGCTCGATCGTTTCAGCTCAAGCGCGTGACGGCCGGCAGCGCCATGGCGCGGACTTCGCCTTGCAGGAAGTCACTGAGGCGGCGCAAACGTTCACCTCCCGGCCGGGTTTTTGGCCACACCAGATAATAATTCAGTCCACTGGCGACGGCGGTGGGCCACGGCAGACTCAAACGTCCCTGCGCGACATCCTCGGCGACCATCAACAGATCGCCCATCGACACGCCGTAACCGCGCGCCGCTGCAATCATCCCCAACTCCAGCGTATCGAACACCTGGCCGCCCTTGAGCGACACCTGATCAGAAAGCCCCATATGCTCCAGCCAACTGCGCCAATCACGGCGATCCGGAGTGGGATGGAGCAATTCGGCGGACGCCAGACGCGCCACGTCCCATGGCTGGTCATTCAGCAGGTTGGGCGCGCCCACCGGGATCAGCTCTTCGGGAAACAGCAGGCTGGCCTCCCAGTCCGGCGGAAAATGGCCGTCGCTGAGTAACACGGCGCAGTCAAAGGGCTCATCGTTGAAGTCCACCGAGTCCACGTCCATCCAGGCACTGGTCAATTGCACTTCGTTACCCGGCTGCAAATGACGAAAGCGACTGAGGCGCGCCAGCAGCCAGCGCATGGTCAGAGTCGACGGGGCTTTCATGCGCAGGATGTCGTCCTCTGCGCGCAAGGTGTTGCAGGCGCGCTCAAGGGCAGTGAAGCCTTCACGGATGCCCGGCAGCAGCATGCGCGCCGACTCGGTGAGTTGCAGATTGCGCCCGCTGCGGTGAAACAAGCGGCAGGCGAAATGTTCCTCTAGCGTACGAATGTGCCGGCTCACCGCGCTCTGGGTGATCGACAGCTCCTCGGCCGCGCGAGTGAACGAACTGTGCCGCGCCGCCGCTTCAAATGCGCGCAGGGCATACAAAGGAGGAAGACGACGAGACATTCGGAAAGCTCCTATAGCGGGATGCGGCCAACTTATCAGAATCTGTTCAGGATGAGTTTTAATCATGCAACCCATCCTTTTTATCCCTTTGTGCATTCCCTGCCAAGCGCCGAGAATCGACGCTCTCCTGTTCCCTCTATTGATGAGTGGTGAAGACCATGCAGCATCCTGTGCGTACCGAACTCTGGGCCATCCTGCGGCTGTCGGGGCCGTTGATTGCTTCACAGTTGGCGCACATGTTGATGGTGCTGACCGACACCGTGATGATGGCGCGCATCAGCCCCGAAGCGCTGGCCGGCGGCGGCTTGGGCGCGGCAACTTATTCGTTCGTGTCGATTTTCTGCATCGGCGTGATTGCCGCGGTCGGCACCCTGGTGGCGATCCGTAAGGGCGCCGGCGACATCATTGGCGCCGCCCGCCTGACCCAAGCGGGATTGTGGCTGGCATGGCTGATGGCGCTGGGCGCAGGCTTGCTGCTGTGGAACCTGAAACCGGTGTTGCTGCTGTTCGGCCAGACCGAAACCAACGTCATCGCTGCCGGGCAATTTCTGATCGCCCTGCCCTTCGCCCTGCCCGGCTATCTGAGCTTCATGGCACTGCGCGGTTTCACCAGTGCGATTGGCCGGGCGACGCCAGTGATGGTGATCAGCCTTGCTGGCACGGTGGCCAACTTCCTGCTCAATTACGCGCTGATTACCGGCATGTTCGGCCTGCCGAAACTGGGTTTGATGGGCATCGGGCTGGTGACGGCGATCGTCGCCAACTGCATGGCGCTCGCGTTGGCCTGGCACATTCGCCGGCATCGCGCATATGACGCGTATCCGTTGCGCGCCGGCCTGTCGCGGCCGAACCGGCAATACCTCAAGGAACTCTGGCGGCTCGGTCTGCCGATTGGTGGCACTTACGCGGTGGAAGTCGGGTTGTTCGCCTTCGCGGCGTTGTGCATGGGCACCATGGGCAGCACGCAAATGGGCGCGCACCAGATTGCCCTGCAGATCGTTTCGGTGGCATTCATGGTGCCGGCGGGGATGTCGTACGCGATCACCATGCGTGTCGGCCAGCATTACGGCGCCGGTCAGTTGCTGGATGCACGCATGTCCGGCCGGGTCGGCATCGCTTTCGGCGCGGTGATGATGGTGGGTTTTGCGATGGTGTTCTGGCTGCTGCCGAATCAATTGGTCGGATTGTTTCTCGATCACAACGATCCGGCGTTTGCCGAAGTGATCCGCCTGGCGGTCAGTCTGTTGGCAGTGGCGGCGTGGTTCGAGTTGTTCGACGGTACACAGACGATTGCCATGGGCTGCATCCGTGGGCTCAAGGATGCCAAAACCACGTTTCTGGTCGGGCTCGGGTGCTATTGGCTGATCGGCGCACCGGCGGCGTGGTGGATGGCGTTCCACCTGAACTGGGGACCGACGGGTGTCTGGTGGGGCTTGGCGTTGGGGCTGGCGTTTGCGGCGGTGAGCCTGACGCTGGCGTTTGAATGGAAGATGAAGCGGATGATTCGGCGTGAGCCTGCGTCATCCAATCAATACACAGTCGCCCAGACCGACTGAGATCCCTTGTAGGAGAGAGCCTTTGTGGCGTGGGGATTTATCCCCGATGGGTGGCGAAGCCGCCCCAAAACCGGTAGCTGGGGTTTATCAGATGTATCCAGTGCTATGGTCTTGCGACTGCTTCGCAGCCGATCGGGGATAAATCCCCTCGCCACAATGTTGTTCCAAATTGAGTTATGGAGTTAGCTCACGACTTCCAGGGCTGGATGCTGACTCGAACCAAACGTCAGGTACTCCACCAGCTCCGCCAACGGCAGCGGCTTGCTGATCAGGTACCCCTGCACCTGATCGCAACCAAAGCCACGCAGCAGATCCAGTTGCTCCGGGGTTTCCACCCCTTCGGCGACCACTTCCAGATGCAGGTTGTGCGCGAGGTTGATCATCGCGTGCACCAGTTTGCGGTTCTCTTCGCGCTGCTCCATGCCGCCCACGAAACTCTTGTCGATCTTCAGCAAAGTGATCGGCAAGCTATTCAAGTGCACGAACGACGAAAACCCGGTGCCGAAGTCATCCAGCGAAAAACGCACGCCGAGGCGGCCGAGGGCGTCCATGGTCTGTTTGACCAGATCACTGCGGCGCATCACAGCGGTTTCGGTCAGTTCGAATTCCAGCCACTGCGCCTCGACGCCACGCTCGGCAATCAACCGGCTGAGCGTCGGCAGCAACTGGCTGTCCTGAAACTGGCGGAACGACAGGTTGATCGCCATGTGCAACGCCGGCAGCCCGCGCTCACGCAAAGCCTGCATATCGCGCAGGGCCCGGGAAATCACCCAGTAACCCAGCGGCACGATCAGACCGCTCTGCTCGGCCAGCGGCACGAATTCGCTCGGCGGCAGCAGACCGCGTTCGCCGTGACGCCAGCGCACCAAGGCTTCGAGGCCGACGATCTGGCCGTCCTCAAGATTCAGACGTGGCTGGTAATGCAGCTCCAGCTCATCGCGACGCAAGGCCCGGCGCAGCTCGCTTTCGAGGTCGGCCATGCTCCGCGCGTTGCGGTTGATGCGTTCGTTGAAGATATGAAAGGTGCAGCCCTGGGTGCTTTTGGCCTGCTGCATGGCGATGTGCGCGTGCCACATCAGTGGGTCGGCGCCACCCTGTGCGCGGGCATGGGCGATGCCGAGGCTGGAGCCGATCAGCAGGCTTTCGCCATCGACCCAGTAAGGTTCGGCCAGGGCTTCGGTAATGCGTTCGGCCATCCACTCGGCGCGTTGCGGCGCGCGGCGGGTGTCGATCAGCAGGGCGAATTCATCGCTGCCCAACCGCGCCAGTTGATCGCCGGCCTCGAGCTGACTCTTCAGCCGTGCGACGACTTGCAGAATCAAGCGGTCGCCGGCCTGATGACCGAGGGCGTCGTTAGCGTGGCGGAAGTTATCGAGATCAAGATGCCCGAGCGCAAGGCCCCGGCCGTCGTTTTCCGCGAGGCGCGCCGCCAGCAAGGTCTGAAAACCCTGGCGGTTGGCGATGCCGGTCAGCGGGTCTTGTTCGGCGAGGCGTTGCAGGGTGTTTTCCAGCACGCCGCGTTCGCGCACATGGCGCAGGCAACGGCGGAGCATGTCGGCGTCGAGGGCGTCGAACACCAGCCAGTCGCTGACGCCAACGGGCGCGGTGGCCGGCTCGTGATCCAGCAGCAACACCGTCGGCAAACTGCAACGGCCCGGCGCGGGTTGCAATGCGGGAAGGGTCAACAGCACCGCGTGGCGGTTGTCTTCGAACAAACTGCTGACCGACTCCCAGTTCGGCGCGCTGATCAGCACTGCCGCGCTCCCCATCGGAGCCAGACACTCGCGCAATAACGCTGTCCACGCTGGCTCTTCGGCCAGTAGCAGCAAACGCAAGGGTTCGACAGGCGTAGACAAGCTAGCTCCCTAGACTCTGCAATGATGTGGGCGGGGCATTATGCCGTTGCGCTGTTCAATGACCAAATGACAACGGTTATCAAAACGTTATTTTGTGTCACGAATGAGAACATTAGCCGCAAAATCTCCACGCATCCTGCGTGAAAGTAACAAAACCGGCAAATTTGAATCGCGTGGTGCGTCACAAGTCGGACAGAGCAGCACAAATCGCTGAGCCTGTTAAAATGCCGGCCCATTTCGTCAACGACTCCCGAATTTTCGTATGTCCCGACTCAATCCCCGGCAGCAAGAAGCCGTGAACTACGTCGGCGGCCCTCTATTGGTGCTCGCCGGTGCTGGCTCCGGCAAGACCAGCGTGATCACGCGCAAAATCGCGCACCTGATCCAGAACTGCGGCATCCGCGCCCAGTACATCGTCGCCATGACCTTTACCAACAAGGCCGCGCGCGAGATGAAGGAACGGGTCGGCACCCTGCTGCGTGCCGGCGAAGGACGCGGCCTGACGGTCTGCACCTTCCACAACCTGGGCCTGAACATCATCCGCAAGGAACACGTGCGCCTGGGCTACAAACCCGGTTTCTCGATCTTTGACGAGACGGATGTCAAGGCGCTGATGACCGACATCATGCAGAAGGAATACGCGGGCGACGACGGCGTCGACGAGATCAAGAACATGATCGGCGCCTGGAAAAACGACCTGATCCTGCCGCCTCAGGCGCTGGAAAACGCGCGTAACCCGAAAGAGCAGACCGCTGCCATCGTCTACACCCACTATCAGCGCACGCTCAAGGCGTTCAACGCGGTGGACTTCGACGACCTGATCCTGCTGCCGGTAAAACTCTTCGAAGAGCACGCCGACATTCTCGAAAAGTGGCAGAACAAGGTTCGCTATCTGCTCGTCGACGAATACCAGGACACCAACGCCAGCCAATACCTGCTGGTGAAAATGCTCATCGGCAAGCGCAATCAATTCACCGTGGTGGGCGACGACGACCAGTCGATCTACGCCTGGCGCGGCGCACGGCCGGAAAACCTGATGCTGCTCAAGGACGACTATCCGTCCCTGAAAGTGGTGATGCTGGAGCAAAACTACCGCTCCACCAGCCGCATCCTGCGTTGCGCCAACGTGCTGATCTCGAACAATCCGCACGAATTCGAAAAGCAGCTGTGGAGTGAGATGGGCCACGGTGACGAGATCCGCGTGATCCGCTGCCGCAACGAGGACGCCGAAGCCGAGCGCGTGGCCATGGAAATCCTCAGCCTGCACTTGCGCACCGACCGGCCGTACAGCGATTTTGCGATCCTCTATCGCGGTAACTACCAGGCCAAACTGATCGAGCTGAAGTTGCAGCATCACCAGGTGCCTTATCGCCTGAGCGGCGGCAACAGCTTCTTCGGCCGCCAGGAAGTGAAGGACCTGATGGCCTACTTCCGCCTGATCGTGAACCCGGACGACGACAATGCCTTCCTGCGGGTGATCAACGTGCCGCGCCGCGAGATCGGCTCGACCACCCTGGAAAAACTCGGCAACTACGCCACCGAACGCAAGATCTCGATGTACGCCGCCACCGACGAAATCGGTCTGGGCGAGCATCTGGACAGTCGTTTCACCGATCGCCTGTCGCGCTTCAAGCGCTTCATGGACAAGGTCCGGGAGCAGTGCGCCGGCGAAGACCCGATCTCGGCGCTGCGCAGCATGGTCATGGACATCGACTACGAGAACTGGCTGCGCACCAACAGCTCCAGCGACAAGGCTGCCGATTACCGGATGAGCAACGTCTGGTTCCTGATCGAGGCGTTGAAAAACACCCTCGAGAAGGACGAAGAAGGCGAAATGACCGTCGAGGATGCCATCGGCAAACTGGTCCTGCGCGACATGCTGGAACGTCAGCAGGAAGAAGAGGACGGCGCCGAAGGCGTACAGATGATGACCCTGCATGCGTCCAAGGGTCTGGAATTCCCTTACGTGTTCATCATGGGCATGGAAGAGGAAATCCTCCCGCACCGCTCCAGCATCGAAGCCGACACCATCGAAGAGGAGCGCCGCCTGGCTTACGTGGGCATCACCCGCGCGCGTCAGACCCTGGCCTTCACCTTCGCCGCCAAGCGCAAGCAGTACGGCGAGATCATCGATTGCGCGCCGAGCCGCTTCCTCGATGAGCTGCCGCCGGACGATCTGGCGTGGGAAGGCAACGACGACACACCGACCGAAGTCAAAGCCGTGCGCGGCAACAACGCATTGGCCGATATACGCGCGATGTTAAAGCGCTAGAATTGACCACTTTTTACTAGACCTTCGGCGCACAAAGCGCCAAATGAGGACAGCTTCATGGAAGCATTGCACCAGAAAATCCGCGAACAAGGCATCGTGCTTTCCGACCAGGTCCTGAAGGTCGACGCCTTCCTGAACCACCAGATCGACCCGGCCCTGATGAAGCTGATCGGCGACGAATTCGCCTCGCTGTTCAAGGACTCGGGCATCACCAAGATCGTCACCATCGAAGCTTCGGGCATTGCCCCGGCGATCATGACCGGTCTGAACCTCGGCGTGCCGGTGATCTTCGCCCGCAAGCAACAGTCCCTGACCCTGACCGAAAACCTGCTGTCGGCGACCGTTTATTCGTTCACCAAAAAGACCGAAAGCACCGTGGCCATCTCCCCGCGTCACCTGACCAGCAGCGACCGCGTGCTAATCATCGACGACTTTTTGGCCAACGGTAAGGCGTCCCAGGCGCTGATCTCGATCATCAAGCAGGCTGGCGCCACCGTCGCCGGCCTGGGCATCGTCATCGAGAAATCGTTCCAGGGCGGCCGCGCCGAGCTGGATTCGCAGGGTTATCGCGTTGAGTCGCTGGCGCGCGTTAAATCGCTGAAGGATGGCGTTGTAACCTTCATCGAATAAACCCCGCATTACCCCTGTAGGAGTGAGCCTGCTCGCGATCGCTTAGTGTCAATCAACCATTTCGGTGACTGATACACCGCTATCGCGAGCAGGCTCACTCCTACCGTTGTTTTGGGGTGGGCAGTTATTGCGCGGTGGCCTTCAGGCCGGTGAGCAGCAGGCGTTGGAACAAGTCTTCCTTCAGGCCCTCTGGATTCGTCAGCTGCATCCGCTCCAGATGCTCCGGATACAACGAAGCTTCCGGCGCATCCAGCGCGGCCTTGCCCAGCTCCAGAATCTCGGTCAGCTTGAACTTGCTCTTGAGCCAGTTCAGCGCTCGCAACACATCCCGCTCGATCACCGTGAAATCACAGCCCAGCGGATATTCCGGAAACAGGTTCGGATGCCGCGCGGCAATCGCCTGCAAGCGTTGCGGCGTGTTCTCGGCAAAACGCGGATCGATGCGGAAATCCTTCGGCAGTTTGCCAACCTTCTGCGCCTGCTCGATGAGCCCCGACTGGAAGCGTGAGTCGCTGATATTCAACAATGCCTCGATCACCGCCGCGTCGGTTTTGCCGCGCAGATCGGCAATGCCGTACTCGGTGACAACGATGTCGCGCAGGTGCCTAGGGATCGTGCAATGGCCATATTCCCAGACGATGTTCGAACTGACGTCACCGCCGGATTCGCGCCAACTGCGCAGGATCAGAACCGAGCGCGCATCGTTCAGCGCATGGCCCTGGGCAACAAAGTTGTACTGCCCGCCGACGCCGCTGAGCACCCGCCCGTCTTCCAGTTGGTCCGCCACGCCTGCGCCAAGCAACGTCATGGTGAACACGGTGTTGATGAAACGCGCATCAAGGCGCTGCAAGCGCTTCAACTCTTCCTGACCGTACAGCTCGTTGATGTAGCTGATGCGGGTCATGTTGAATTCGAGGCGTTTGTCCTGCGGCAGCTCGCGCAGGCGCTCGTAAAAACTGCGCGGGCCGAGGAAGAAACCGCCGTGCACCGAGATGCCGTCAGTCTGCGCGGCCTCGTCGAGGGTGCCGGCGTTGGCCTGTTCCTGAGTCGGCACGTCGGGGTAAACCTTGCGCCGGATAATCCCTGCATCCGCCAGCACCAGAAGGCCGTTGACGAACATTTCGCTGCAACCGTAAAGCCCTTTGGCGAACGGCGCGGTGCCGCCCTCGCGCTCGATCAGTTGCGCCCACTGGCTGAGGTTCACGTCGGCGAGTAACGCTTGATACCCGGCGTTATCGGCTTGGCGCGCCAGCAATGCGGCGGTCAGCGCATCGCCCATCGAGCCGATGCCGATCTGCAACGTACCGCCATCGCGCACCAGGGTGCTGGCGTGCAGACCGATGAAATGGTCTTGAAAACCGACCGGCATATTCGGCGTGGAAAACAGCGTGCTGCTGTCCTTTTCGTCGATCAGCAGGTCGAAGGTGTCGATATCAACCTCGGCATCGCCGGGCATGTACGGCAGATCGGTGTGCACCTGGCCGACCAGCAGAATGGTCTCCCCGGCGTCACGGCGCTTGGCGATCATCGGCAACAGGTCGAGGGTGATGTCCGGGTTGCAGCTCAGGCTCAGACGGTCGGGATGTTCGCTGCTGCTGGCGAGCAGTTGCGCCACGAGATTCAGACCGGCGGCGTTGATATCGCGGGCGGCGTGGCTGTAATTGCTGCTGACGTAATCCTGCTGGGCCGGCGCGCTGTGAAGCAGGCTGCCGGGCTGCATGAAGAACTGCTGAATGCGGATGTTGGCGGGCAGGGTGTCGCGTTGCAGGTCGGCGAGGAAATCGAATTCCGGGTAATCGCCGAAGACGCGCTCGACGAAGGGCTCGATAAAGCGCTTCTGCAAGCCATCGCCCAAACTCGGCCGACCGAGGCACAGAGCGGTGTACATCGTCAGTTGCCGCTCAGGCAGCTCTTTGACGCGCCGGTACAGCGCGTTGACGAAGTGGTTGGGTTTGCCCAACCCCAGCGGCAAGCCCATGTGGATATGCGCCGGCAACCGCGCGAGCACGTCGTCCACTGCCTGTTCGATCGAACACAACTGCACCATCTGAAGCCTCCCGCCCGTTCCGTGAATAGAGGTAGACCGAGATTGCCTCGACTTTGCTGCAAAGGACAGCCCAAGCCGTGAATCGCAGGCACAAAAAAACCGTCCGAAGACGGTTTTTTTCGTCAGAAGCGCGCCTTACTTCAGGCCGGACATCTTCTCGATTGCGCCCTTCAGATCGGCGTCGGTGCAATCGGCACAGGTGCCTTTTGGCGGCATGGCGTTGATGCCAGTGATGGCCTTGGCCAGGATGCCGTCGAGGCCGCCCTGGTGATCGGCACGTTCTTTCCAGGCGGCGGTGTCACCGATTTTCGGCGCGCCCAACAGACCGGAGCCATGGCAAGCGTTGCAATGTTTGGCAATCACTTCGTCCGGGGTTTTCGCACCGCCGCCACCGCCGGCGGTCGCTACCACTTCCATCCCTTTGCATTCCTGACCCTGAACGCACACCTGGCCGACAGGCTCAAGGCGTTTGGCAATGTCGTCATTCGTCGCAGCTTGAGCGCTGACAGCCCAGAGGGCCAGTACGGTTGCTGGTGCGGCCAGCATTTTCATAATTAGGTTCACGCGTTCACCCTCAATGGTGGCTATTCACGCCTGCGGCCACGGTTCGCAGGCGGGCGCAAGTATAGCGGGTAGCCCGCCACTCTGAAACAACCCCATAGACAAAGGGGTTATACCGCGCTGTGGAAAAACGGTTCGGATGCCTTCGTCGTTATGGCTTGGCGTCTCTTTGTTTAAAAATTTGCCGGTGTTGCTGCGCTGATTAGCCGCGCCGGAGTATCGAACGGATTACGGAATCGATGCGGCTTGGTACTTTCAAAATAGTAGCTGTCGCCGGCTTCGAGAATAAAAGTTTCCACACCCACCACCAACTCCAGACGACCTTCCACCAGAATCCCGGTTTCCTCGCCCTCATGGGTAAGCATTTCTTCGCCAGTATCGGCGCCCGGCGGGTAGATTTCGTTGAGGAACGCGATGGCCCGGCTCGGGTGCGCGCGGCCGACCAGTTTCATGGTCACGGCGCCGTCGGAAATGTCGATCAGCTCGTTGGCCTTGTAGACGATCTGGGTCGGTTTTTCCTGCAGGATTTCTTCGGAAAAGAACTCGACCATGGACATGGGAATCCCGCCAAGAACCTTCCTCAGCGAACTGATCGAAGGGCTGACGCTATTCTTTTCGATCATCGAAATGGTGCTGTTGGTGACGCCCGCGCGCTTGGCGAGTTCACGCTGGGAAAGCCCTTTGAGCTTGCGGATCGATTGCAGTCGTTCACCGACGTCCAAGGCTGGAGCCTCCTGATATTGTAGAAATATTGAGCGTTATCATGGCGACAGCGTTCAGTATTTACAACACATGGGCTCCGTAGCGGCCTCAAGCCTCGGAATAGAGCCTTGGCACTCGACGCAGGTTGCAGAAAATCTGATACGGAATGGTGTCCGCCCACTTCGCCACTTCGCTGGCGAGGATGTTTTTGCCCCACAGCTCGACGGTCGAACCCAATCCGGCTTCCGGTACATCGGTCAGGTCGATGCAGAGCATGTCCATCGACACGCGGCCGATGATGCGACTTCGTTGGCCAGCCACCAGTACCGGCGTGCCGGTCGGTGCCTGGCGCGGGTAGCCATCCGCGTATCCCATGGCAACCACGCCGATGCGCATCGGTTTGTCGGTGATGAATTTGGCACCGTAGCCAACGGGCTCACCGGCGGGTAATTCGCGTACGCAGATGACTTTCGATTCGAGCGTCATCACCGGTTGCAGGCGCTCGGCCACGGCGCTGGCTTCTTCGAACGGCGTCGCGCCGTAAAGCATGATCCCCGGACGCACCCAATCGCTATGAATTTGCGGCCAACCAAGCACGGCCGGCGAGTTGCGCAGACTGACCTCGGCGGCCAAACCCTGACGCGCCGCTTCAAATACCGCCACCTGATCGGCGCTGCTCTGCTCGTGCAATTCATCGGCACGGGCGAAGTGACTCATCAGCACTATCTTCGCCACTTTGCCGCTGGCCAGCAGCCGTTGATACGCCGCTGGATAATCTTTCGGATGCAGACCGACGCGATGCATGCCCGAATCAAGCTTAAGCCACACGGTGATTGGCTTACTCAGCGCCGCCTGCTCGATCGCTTCGAGCTGCCACAGCGAATGCACCACGCACCAGAAATCATGCTCGACGATCAGCGCCAGCTCATCGGCCTCGAAAATCCCTTCAAGCAACAACACCGGAGCCTTGATGCCGGCAGCACGCAGTTCCAACGCTTCTTCGATGCAGGCCACGGCAAAACCGTCAGCCTCGGCTTCCAGCGCCTGGGCACAACGCACGGCACCATGGCCGTAAGCATCGGCCTTGATCACTGCCAGCGCCTTGGCACCGGTGACTTCGCGGGCAATTCGGTAGTTGTGACGCAGGGCTTGGAGGTCGATCAGGGCACGGGCAGGACGCATGGCGGCAGACTTCTAGGCGGTCATGGGAAGAAAAACCGGCGCTGGCTGACGGCGTGAACCGCCAACAGCACCGGGAGAGGGATCATTACAAAAGGTTTACGGCAGCGCGGCAACGATAGAGATTTCCACCAGAATGCTCGGCTTGGCCATCTTCGCTTCCACAGTAGCGCGGGCTGGGGCGGCGCCTTTGGGCAGCCACTGATCCCACACCGAGTTCATCCCGGCGAAGTGCGCCTCGATGTTGTTCAGGTAGATCGTCGCCGAGAGCAAATGCTGTTTGTCCGTCCCGGCCAGATCCAGCAAGCGCTCGATATTGGCAAGCACTTCGCGGGTCTGCTGCTCAACCCCGGCGTCGAAGTCGTCACCGACCTGCCCGGACAGGTACACCATACCGTTGTGGCTGACGATCTGACTCATGCGCTCATTGGTGAGCTGGCGCTGGATTGCCATGTTTTGCGGACTCCTGTGGCTTGTTGCCGTAACGGGAAATATCGAGGCCTTCGGCGCTGATCTGCGGCTTTTTCTTCGCCATCAGGTCAGCCAGCAAACGACCGGAACCGCACGCCATGGTCCAACCGAGCGTGCCGTGACCGGTGTTGAGGAACAGGTTCTTGAAAGGCGTAGCGCCCACGATCGGCGTGCCGTCCGGGGTAGTCGGACGCAGGCCGGTCCAGAAACTCGCCTCGGCCAGATTGCCGCCCTGAGGATAAAGGTCGTTGACGATCATCTCCAGGGTTTCGCGCCGACGCGGATTAAGCGACAGGTCAAAACCGGCGATTTCGGCCATGCCGCCCACGCGGATGCGGTTGTCGAAACGGGTGATCGCGACCTTGTAGGTCTCGTCGAGAATGGTCGACGTTGGGGCCATGTCCGGGTTGGTGATCGGCACGGTCAGCGAGTAACCCTTGAGCGGGTACACCGGGGCCTTGATGCCCAGCGGCTTGAGCAGTTGCGGCGAGTAGCTGCCGAGGGCCAGCACGTAGCGGTCGGCGGTTTCCAGCTTGCCGTCGATCCATACGCCGTTGATGCGATCACCGGCGTAATCAAGTTTCTGGATGTCCTGGCCGAAACGGAATTCAACGCCCAGTTTCACCGCCATTTCGGCGAGACGGGTAGTGAAGATCTGGCAGTCGCCGGTCTGGTCGTTCGGCAGGCGCAGGGCACCGGCGAGGATGTCGGTGACGCCAGCCAGAGCTGGCTCGACCCGGGCAATGCCGGCGCGGTCGAGGAGTTCAAATGGCACACCGGATTCTTTCAGTACGGCGATGTCTTTGGCGGCGTTATCCAGTTGCGCCTGGGTACGGAACAACTGAGTGGTGCCGAGGCTGCGGCCTTCGTAGGCGATGCCGGTTTCCGCGCGCAATTCGTCGAGGCAGTCGCGGCTGTACTCGGACAGACGCACCATGCGCTCCTTGTTCACCGCGTAACGGCTGGCGGTGCAGTTGCGCAGCATCTGCGCCATCCACAGGTATTGATCGATGTCAGCGGTGGCCTTGATCGCCAGCGGGGCGTGGCGTTGCAGCAGCCACTTGATCGCCTTGAGCGGCACGCCCGGCGCGGCCCACGGCGAGGCATAGCCCGGCGAAACCTGGCCGGCGTTGGCGAAACTGGTCTCCATGGCCGCGGCAGGCTGCCGGTCGACCACCACCACTTCAAACCCGGCACGGGCCAGATAATAAGCACTGGCGGTACCGATGACGCCGCTACCCAAGACCATAACGCGCATTTTTGTATCCCTCGTCGCGGCGGATCGCCGACGTGTTGTCAGAGCAATGATGCGCGCAGTGTAAAAAATAAATGCCAGTGCTTTTCACTATATAAGCGCCTATATTTGGCGACAATTCTCGGCAAAAACCCTTTTCACGGAGGCGCATCCCCTATGCGTACCAACACTCAGACCAAACGTGAGCTGGACAAGATCGACCGCAATATCTTGCGGATCCTGCAGGCAGACGGGCGGATTTCCTTTACCGAACTCGGGGAAAAGGTCGGTCTCTCCACCACGCCGTGCACCGAGCGGGTGCGCAGACTGGAGCGCGAGGGGATCATCATGGGCTACAACGCCCGGCTCAATCCGCAGCACTTGAAGGGTAGTCTCTTGGTGTTCGTCGAGATCAGCCTCGACTACAAATCCGGCGACACTTTCGAAGAGTTCCGACGCGCGGTGCTGAAATTGCCTCACGTGCTGGAGTGTCACTTGGTATCAGGGGATTTCGACTATCTGGTGAAGGCGCGGATTTCCGAGATGGCCTCGTACCGCAAGCTGCTGGGCGACATCCTGCTCAAGCTGCCGCATGTGCGCGAGTCCAAGAGCTATATCGTGATGGAAGAGGTGAAGGAAAGCCTGAGCCTGCCGATTCCGGATTGATCACCACAATGATCGTACCCACGCTCTGCGTGGGAACGATCATGACTCGGTCCAGAATGGACGCAGAGGCTAGACCAACACCTGCCGATTCGCCGCCATGTACTCGAAGATTTGCTTTTCAGCGCGCGGATGAATCAGCTCCACAGGCCCCCGCCCATTCGGGCAAGGCAACGTCTTCGTCGTCCCGAACAACCGGCAAATCAGTGGCCGCTCGCCATACACCGTGCAGCCATTCGGTCCCAAGTGCACACAGTTCAACGCCTCCATCGCCGCATCCTGCTCGGCGCGGGTCTTGCGCGGCAGGCGCGCCATCTCCTCAGGCGAAGTGGTTACCGGCCCGCAGCAGTCGTGGCAGCCCGGCACGCAATCGAACGTGGGGATCTGCTGGCGCAGGGTGCGGATTTTTTCGCTGTTGCAGCTCATCGAAGCGGTGACCAAGGTGAAATAGGCCGCAATTGTGCCGCAAAAGCCGTGATCCAGACACTGCAGGCCGACCAGTGTTGCCCGACCTCGCGCGAGCGGCTTATGCTCCGTCAAATTTTTTCGACACTTAGCCGTTGGATGATACTCATGCCTCACGTTGCCTCTTACTACGCCGCCAGCAGCCTGCCGCAACCGGATCATCCGCTGCTGCAAGGTGAAGTGATTGCCGACGTGTGCGTGGTCGGCGGCGGGTTTTCGGGGCTGAACACCGCGCTGGAATTGGCCGAACGCGGCCTCAGCGTGGTGTTGCTGGAGGCGCACAAGATCGGTTGGGGCGCCAGCGGTCGCAATGGCGGACAACTGATTCGCGGGGTCGGCCATGGCCTCGATCAGTTCGCCAACGTCATCGGTGTCGACGGCGTGCGGCAGATGAAACTCATGGGCCTGGAAGCGGTGGAAATCGTCCGCCAGCGGGTCGAGCGGTTTCAGATTGCCTGCGATCTGACCTGGGGCTATTGCGACCTCGCCAACAAACCTGCCGACCTTGAAGGGTTTGCCGAAGATGCCGAGGAGCTGCGCGGCCTCGGTTATCGCTATGAAACCCGCTTGCTGCAAGCCAATGAAATGCACACCGTGGTCGGTTCCAAGCGCTATGTGGGCGGCTTGATCGACATGGGTTCCGGGCATCTGCATCCACTGAATCTGGCACTGGGTGAAGCGGCCGCAGCGCAGCAACTGGGAGTCAAACTGTTCGAGCATTCGGCAGTCACCCGCATCGACTACGGCCCCGAAGTGAAGGTCCATACAGCGCAGGGTTCGGTACGCGCCAAGACTCTGGTGCTGGGCTGCAACGCTTACCTCAATGATCTCAACCCGCAACTCAGCGGCAAGGTGCTGCCAGCGGGCAGCTACATCATCGCCACCGAGCCTTTGAGCGAAGAACAGGCGCACAACCTTTTGCCCCAGAACATGGCGGTCTGTGACCAGCGGGTAGCGCTGGACTACTACCGACTCTCGGCGGATCGGCGTTTGCTGTTCGGTGGCGCCTGCCATTATTCGGGGCGCGATCCAAAGGACATCGCCGCGTACATGCAACCGAAAATGCTCGAAGTCTTTCCGCAACTGGCCGGGGTGAAGATTGATTACCAGTGGGGCGGGATGATTGGCATCGGCGCCAATCGCCTTCCGCAGATTGGCCGGCTCAATGATCAGCCGAATGTGTATTACGCCCAGGCTTATTCCGGCCATGGCGTGAATGCCACGCATCTGGCGGGTCAGTTGCTCGCCGAGGCCATCAGTGGGCAGCAAAGCGGTGGCTTTGATCTGTTTGCCAAGGTGCCGCACATCACCTTCCCGGGCGGCAAACATCTGCGCTCGCCGTTGTTGGCGTTGGGGATGTTGTGGCATCGGCTTAAAGAGTTGGTCTGATGGATATGTGCCGCCTTCCATGATCGTTCCCACGCAGAGCGTGGGAACGATCAGTTGCAGTCAGATCCGCCAGAACGGTTTCAACCCCTCCTCCAGCGCTTGCTCACGCGTCAACCCGACATCCTTGAGCTGATCAGCCGTCAACCCCAACAACGCCTTACGCGTGTGCAGACGATGCCAGATCAGGCCCCAGCGGCTCAGTCCGGATGGCGCGTTGCGCATGGCCGAATTCCACGCACTGTCCTCCTGCCCTGCCGCCAATTCCTGACTGTGTAACGTCAGCCGCACATCGCTCAAGCCGTTCATTTTTGTCGCTCCTGTTTACTTGGGTAGCCAGAGATTCCATGATGCGCGGGCCGGCAAAAGCATTACAGATTCAACCAATCTGTATTAACTCCATACAGATTTGCTGTTTCTGCTACTGAATTGTCGATTTACGCCGCATCTGTACTGGTTTTTCGAATCACCTGCATCGAGGCAGTGCCATGACGCTTTATGTGAACCTCGCCGAACTGCTCGGCACGCGCATCGAACAAGGCTTCTATCGTCCTGGTGACAGGCTGCCGTCGGTGCGCGCCTTGAGCGTAGAACATGGCGTCAGCCTCAGCACGGTGCAGCAGGCTTATCGCATGCTCGAGGACAGCGGCCTGGCCACGCCGAAACCCAAGTCGGGGTATTTCGTGCCGGTCGGTCGCGAACTGCCGGAGCTGCCCGCCATCGGGCGTCCGGCGCAGCGGCCGGTGGAAATTTCGCAGTGGGATCAGGTGCTGGAGCTGATTCGCGCGGTGCCGCGCAAGGATGTGGTGCAACTCGGTCGCGGCATGCCCGACGTCACCTCGCCGACCATGAAACCGCTGCTGCGCGGGCTGGCGCGCATCAGTCGCCGTCAGGACATGCCCGGTCTGTATTACGACAACATCCACGGCACCCTCGAACTGCGCGAACAGATCGCCCGGCTGATGCTCGATTCCGGCTGCCAGTTGAGCGCCGCCGACCTGGTCGTCACCACCGGCTGTCACGAAGCGCTGTCGACCAGCATCCACGCGATCTGCGAGCCGGGCGACATCGTCGCAGTGGACTCGCCGAGCTTTCACGGTGCCATGCAGACGCTCAAGGGGCTGGGCATGAAAGCCTTGGAAATCCCTACCGACCCGCTCACCGGCATCAGCCTCGAAGCGCTGGAACTGGCGCTGGAGCAATGGCCAATCAAGGTCATCCAGCTCACGCCCAACTGCAACAACCCACTCGGCTACATCATGCCGGAAGCACGCAAACGCGCCCTGCTCAACCTGGCTCAGCGTTTCGACGTGGCGATCATCGAGGACGATGTGTATGGCGAACTGGCCTACACCTACCCGCGCCCACGCACGATCAAATCCTTCGACGAAGACGGCCGCGTGCTGCTGTGCAGTTCGTTTTCCAAGACCCTCGCGCCGGGGCTGCGCATTGGCTGGGTCGCTCCGGGGCGTTATCTGGAACGGGTGCTGCACATGAAATACATCAGCACCGGCTCTACCGCGCCGCAACCACAGATCGCCATTGCCGAATTTCTCAAGTCAGGTCATTTCGAACCTCATTTGCGGCGGATGCGCACGCAATACCAGCGCAATCGCGACATGATGATCGACTGGGTCACGCGCTACTTCCCTGCTGGCACCCGCGCCAGTCGTCCACAGGGCAGTTTCATGCTGTGGGTTGAATTGCCGGAGGGTTTCGACACCCTGAAACTGAATCGCGCGCTGCACGATCAAGGCGTACAGATTGCCGTCGGCAGCATCTTTTCCGCCTCGGGCAAGTACCGCAATTGCCTGCGGATGAACTACGCTGCCAAACCGACACCGCTGATAGAAGAGGCGGTACGCAAGGTCGGCGCGGCAGCAATCAAACTGCTGGCTGAAGCCGACTGACCTTTTTCCAGTGACCAGCATCCAAATGCCACCCCCTGCCGCCAACCGGAACGATCCTACGTGAGCCTCAGACAGCCCCTACTCGCTTTGTTGATGCTCACCGCGCTTCTGAGCGGCTGCGCCAGTCTCAATGTGCCGCGCGAACCGAGTCAGGCATTGCCCGCCTCCGACTCAAGTTTCGGCCGCTCGATCCAGGCTCAGGCCACGCCGTATCAGGGCCGTTCCGGTTTTCGCCTACTGTCCAACAGCACCGAGGCGTTCACCGCCCGCGCCGAGCTGATCCGCAACGCGCAGAGCAGCCTCGACTTGCAGTACTACATCGTTCACGACGGCGTCAGCACGCGGATGCTGGTGGAGGAACTGCTCAAGGCTGCCGACCGTGGCGTGCGCGTGCGAATCCTGCTCGACGACACCACCAGCGACGGCCTCGACCAGATCATTGCCACGCTGGCAGCGCATCCGCAGATCCAGATTCGCCTGTTCAACCCGCTGCATCTGGGGCGCAGCACGGGCGTGACCCGGGCGGCCGGTCGCCTGTTAAACCTGTCGCTGCAACACCGGCGAATGCACAACAAGCTGTGGCTGGCGGACAACAGCGTGGCCATCGTCGGTGGGCGCAATCTGGGCGACGAGTATTTCGATGCCGAACCGAATTTGAATTTCACCGATATCGACATGCTCAGCGTGGGGCCGGTGGCCGAACAACTCGGGCACAGCTTCGACCAGTACTGGAACAGTGCCCTGAGCAAACCCATCGAAGAATTCCTCTCCAGCAAACCCTCGGCCAGGGATTTGCAGAACACCCGCACGCGCCTGGAGGAATCACTGGAAGAAACCCGCAAGCAGAATCATGCGCTGTATCAGCAGTTGATGACCTTCAAAACCGAACCGCGCATGGACATCTGGCGCAAAGAGCTGATCTGGGCCTGGAGTCAGGCGCTGTGGGATGCCCCGAGCAAGGTGCTGGCCAAGGGTGAACCTGATCCGCAGTTGCTGCTGACCACACAACTGGCGCCGGAACTCACGGGCGTCAGCAAAGAGCTGATCATGATCTCGGCCTATTTCGTGCCGGGCCAGCCGGGGCTGGTGTACCTGACCGGACGTGCCGATGCCGGTGTGTCGGTGAAACTGCTGACCAATTCACTGGAAGCCACCGATGTGCCAGCCGTGCACGGCGGTTATGCGCCTTATCGCAAGGCGTTGCTGGAACACGGTGTGAAACTATTCGAACTGCGCCGCCAGCCCGGTGATGGTGGTGGTAGCGGCCCGCATATTTTTTACGGCAAGTCGTTTCGCGGGTCGGATTCCAGCCTGCACAGCAAGGCGATGATCTTTGATCGGCAGAAGTCGTTTATCGGCTCATTCAACTTCGACCCGCGCTCGGTGCTGTGGAACACCGAAGTCGGCGTACTGGTGGATAGCCCTGAACTGGCCACGCACGTGCGCGAACTGGCCCTGCAAGGCATGGCGCCAGCGCTGAGTTACGAGGCGAAGCTTGAGAATGGGCAGATCGTCTGGGTAACCGAGGACAACGGCCAACTGCACACGCTGGCCAAAGAACCGGGGAGTTGGTGGCGACGCTTCAATGCGTGGTTCAGCACTACCGTGGGCCTTGAGCGGATGTTGTAGCCCCGGCGAGAGCTATTCAGGCAGGCTCGGCCTCTGTGCCGAACGCACCTTGACGCGACAGCAGAATCACCAGCCCGAATGCCCCGGCCGCCATCAGCCACGGCAGCGCATGCCCGCTGATCCACTGACTGCCCGCCCCCGCCGCCAAAGGCCCGACCAGACAACCCACACCCCACAACTGCGCAATATGTGCATTGGCTCGCACCAGCGCATCGTCGCGATATCGCTCACCGATGAGGATCAGCGACAAAGTGAACAAGCCACCGGCACTGGCGCCGAACAGCACCCACAAAGGCCAGATCAGCAGCGTATCGAGCAGCACGGGAATCGCCAGACTCGATAGCATCAACACCACCGCGCAGCCGGTAAACAGCGTGCGCCGCGACAGATAATCGGCCAATGCGCCAATCGGTAATTGCAGCAACGCATCCCCCACGACGACGGTGCTGACCATCGCCAGGGCGATCTCTGCAGTAAAACCCTGTTGCAGGCAATACACCGGAAGCAGCGTCAGGATCATCGCCTCGAACGCGGCAAACAACGACACCGCCCAGGCAATCGCCGGCAGCTCGCGTGCAAAATTCCACAGGTCGCGGAAGGTCACGCTGCTCGCTTCACTGCTTGGCGCACCGCTGCGTCCCAGCAAGAGCAAGGGCGAAACCAGCAACAAACCGACTCCCACCCAGAAACCATAGTCATGCTCGGTGCCGAGCGCACTCAACAGCAGCGGGCCCGACAGTTGGCTCAACGCATAACTGCTGCCATACAGCGCCACCAGTCGGCCGCGCCACTGCTCGACCACCAGTTGATTGATCCAGCTCTCGCCGAGGATGAAGACGATGGTCAGGATCACACCGATCATCAGCCGTAGCACCAGCCAGATCGGATAGCTCGGCAACAACGCCAGCAGCCCGATCGACAGCGCGCCGGCCCACAAGCACAGGCGCATCAGGTTCGCCGTGCCGAAACGCGCAGCCAGATGACTGGAAATCTTCGCGCCCAACAGCACACCAATCGCCGGCATCGCCGCCATCACGCCAATGGCGAAGGACCCGTAACCCCAACCTTCCAGACGCAACGACACCAACGGCATGCTGACCCCCAGGGCCAGGCCGACACTCAAGACAGACGCCAACACGGCGAAATACGTCGCCCACCGCATGTTCCACGCTCCTGTGGATGTTCTTGTTTTCATCACAAAACTAATGTGGGAGCGAGCCTATGTGGCGAGGGGATTTATCCCCGATGGGTCGCGCAGCGGCCCCAAAACCTGAACTCGCGGCGTATCAGCTACACCGCATTTACTGGTTTTGCGACTGCTTCGCAGCCGATCGGGGATAAATCCCCTCACCACAAAGGCTCGCTCCCACAGGGGATCTGCTTCGTCTGGAAGGCCTGCTCGTGACAGGCCTTCGTTAACGACTTACAGCTTGATCCACGTCGCCTTCAGCTCGGTGTATTTGTCGAACGCGTGCAGCGACTTGTCGCGACCGTTACCCGACTGCTTGAAGCCGCCGAAGGGTGCAGTCATGTCACCGCCATCGTACTGATTGACCCACACGCTGCCAGCGCGCAGTGCCTTGGCAGTCAGATGCGCCTTGGAAATGTCCTGCGTCCACACTGCTGCGGCCAAGCCATAAGGCGTGTCGTTGGCGATCTGGATCGCCTCTTCGGCGGTATCGAAAGCGATAACCGACAGCACCGGGCCGAAGATCTCTTCCTGAGCGATCTTCATCGCATTACTGACGCCGTCGAAAATCGTTGGCTCAACGTAAGTGCCGCCGGTTTCCTGAAGAATGCGCTTGCCCCCAGCGACCAGTTTGGCGCCATCGGTATGCCCGGATTCGATGTACGACAGCACGGTGTTCATCTGCTGGGTATCGACCAGCGCGCCGACGTTGGTTGCCGGATCGAGCGGATTGCCCGGTTTCCAGGATTTCAGCGCCTCGATGACCATCGGCAGGAATTTGTCCTTGATCGAACGCTCGACCAGAAGACGCGAACCGGCGGTGCACACTTCGCCCTGGTTGAAGGCGATGGCGCTGGCAGCGGATTCGGCGGCGGCTTGCAGATCCGGCGCATCGGCAAAGACGATGTTCGGGCTCTTGCCACCGGCCTCCAGCCACACGCGTTTCATGTTCGATTCGCCGGAGTAGATCATCAGTTGCTTGGCAATCTTGGTCGAACCGGTGAACACCAGGGTATCGACATCGTTGTGCAGGGCCAACGCCTTGCCGACGGTGTGGCCGTAGCCCGGCAGCACGTTGAGCACGCCTTTCGGGATACCGGCTTCAACGGCCAGTGCCGCGATACGGATGGCGGTCAGCGGGGATTTTTCCGATGGCTTGAGGATCACCGAGTTACCGGTCGACAGTGCCGGGCCGAGTTTCCAGCAAGCCATCATCAGCGGGAAGTTCCACGGCACGATGGCGCCAACCACGCCCACTGGCTCGCGAGTCACCAGACCCAGTTGATCGTGCGGGGTGGCCGCGACTTCATCGTAGATCTTGTCGATTGCCTCACCGCTCCAGCTCAGCGCTTGTGCCGCGCCCGGAACGTCGATGTACAGCGAATCGCTGATCGGCTTGCCCATGTCGAGGGTTTCGAGCAGGGCCAGTTCTTCGGCGTGCTGCTTGAGCAGGCTGGCGAAGCGAATCATGGTGGCTTTGCGTTTGGTCGGCGCCAGGCGCGACCAGACGCCGGAATTGAAGGTGGCGCGGGCGTTTTCCACGGCGCGCTGGGCGTCGGCGGCATCACAGCTGGCAATCTTGCCCAGCAGACGGCCATCGACCGGGCTGATGCACTCGAAAGTCTCACCGGAGACGGCGTCGGTGTATTCGCCATTGAGGTAGGCGCGGCCTTCGATCTTCAAATCGCGGGCGCGTTGTTCCCAGTCGGCACGAGTCAGGGTGGTCATTTAAGTGTCCTCCTCTTGTTGAATACGAGCGCCGCGCGATCGTCGCCAGCGTCCTCAGGAATTCTGCCTGGCCAGCCTGCTTTTCGGCCCAAGGCACCCGCCACCCTAAACCAGCGGCCGGGGTTGTTTCAATATATTTGACATAAGCGCGCTATACAGCCTTGCGGTGTTCAATTTAATAAACATAGACTTTGGCCCTTTCCAGCCATTGCGCCGTCATTACGGGAGAAAACAACAATGAACATCCAGAACGTCGTCGACATCAGCCTGACCACCAGCGAAGCCGAGCGCTATCGCCCGGACCCGACCAAAGTGCTCAAGGGGGATCCCGAGCAAGCGGTGTTCAACCAATACGACAGCCCCTGTGGGCAGATGAACGTCGGCGTGTGGGAAGGTGCGGTGGGCCAGTGGACGGTGAATTACACCGAGCATGAATACTGCGAAATTCTGCAGGGTGTTTCGGTGCTGCGTGACAGCGATGGCAATGCCAAGACATTGCGTGTGGGTGACCGTTTCGTTATTCCGGCGGGGTTCCGCGGCACCTGGGAGGTGCTGGAGGCGTGCCGAAAGATTTATGTGATCTTTGAGAAAAAATAACTATATACCGCACGGGTTGGCGAAACTGATCAGAGAATCGAGTGGCCCGAATAAGGGCACCCAACTTACGCATAAGGAAATGCGACATGCCCAATGAAGAAGTACTGCAACAAATTCACCACTTGATCGGTACCCGCTACGTACCGAGCGTAGAGGCCTACATCACAGAACTGACGGGCCGTACGCATGTCCGTAGCGGACCGGTTGGCACCACTGATCATCGGCCCGAACGACTAAACATCGACCAGGATCTGACAGGCAACATCGTGTCGTTCCACTTTGGCTGAGAGCGACTCAAACCGGAGGCATGAGGGATAAATCCCAACTGGTTTCCAGGCAACAAAAAAGGCCCGTATCGTGAGATACGGGCCTTTTTTGTAAGTCGGGAAAAATCAATTACTTGATTTTGCCTTCCTTGTACATCACGTGCTTGCGAACAACCGGATCATATTTCTTGATCTCGATTTTGTCCGGGGTAGTACGCTTGTTCTTGTCGGTAGTGTAGAAGTGACCAGTACCGGCGCTCGAGATCAAACGAATCAATTCACGCATGATTAGCTCCCTTAAATCTTGCCATCGCGGCGAAGTTCGGCGAGCACGACAGTGATGCCACGCTTGTCGATGATACGCATGCCTTTGGCAGATACGCGCAGACGCACAAAACGTTTCTCTTCTTCAACCCAGAAGCGGTGATGCTGCAGGTTCGGCAGGAAACGACGACGGGTTTTGTTGTTTGCGTGGGAAATGTTATTCCCAGTCACCGGACCCTTACCGGTAACTTGACATACTCTCGACATGCCTCAGCCCTCTAAAACCACATGCCCAACCCGGCATGGGTTGGCCGCTTAATCTCTCAGTCATTTGGCGCCAGGCGCCGCGTTTCTTTAGAGGTCTTACCGGCTACACCTACAGTGAAGGAACCGGGCCCCTAGAAAAGAGCGCTGCTTTATACCAGAAAGACCGGGGTACAACAACATTCGGTGTGCAATCAATCAATAAAAGCACGGAAATTCTGCCTGCAAGGGCTTTGGATAAAGGCCGGCACCGGTTTTTACCGCTCGTCGCAGAAAACCGCTGATACACGCGATTCGCCCTCGTCGTCTCGCCACCAGCCACACATAACTGCCTACGGCCGCCCCCAAAAATGCAAAAAGGGGATAGTCATTTGCAATCGCGCCCTCTAGGGTAGGACTTTTCCAGACTGCACTTGCAGATGGGCCTTCGATCTGTAAAAGGAAACCGACCATGCGCCTCGCTGCCCTACCCCTGTTGCTCGCCCCGCTCCTGCTGAGCCCCCTGGCCCAGGCCGCCGCGCTGAGCGTCTGCACCGAGGCCAGCCCTGAAGGGTTCGACGTGGTGCAATACAACTCGCTGACCACCACCAATGCCTCGGCCGACGTGCTGATGAATCGCCTGGTGGACTTCGACACCGCCAGCGGCAAGGTAGTCCCGAGCCTGGCCGACAGCTGGGAAGTCAGCACTGACGGCCTGACTTATATCTTCAAACTGCACCCGCAGGTGAAGTTTCACACCACCGATTACTTCAAGCCGAGCCGCGAGCTGACCGCAGAAGACGTCAAATTCAGTTTTGACCGCATGCTCGACCCAGCCAATCCTTGGCACAAAGTCGCCCAGAGCGGCTTCCCGCACGCGCAGTCAATGCAATTGCCGGCACTGATCAAGAAGATCGATGCCCTGGACCCGCTGACCGTGCGCTTCACCCTTGATCACCCGGACTCGACCTTCCTCGCCACCCTGAGCATGGGTTTCGCCTCGGTCTATTCCGCTGAATACGCCGACAAGCTGCTCAAGGCCAACGCGACAGAGAAGCTCAACAGCCAGCCGATCGGCACCGGCCCGTTCGTCTTCACCCGTTTTCAGAAAGACGCCGCGATTCGCTATAAAGCCAACCCGGATTACTTCGGCGGCAAGCCGTCTGTTGACCCGCTGATCTTCGCTATTACCCCGGACGCCAACGTGCGCCTGCAAAAGTTGCGGCGTAACGAATGCCAGATCGCCCTGTCGCCAAAACCCCTGGACGTACAGGCAGCGCTGAAAGAACCGACGCTGAAAGTCGAAAAGACTGACGCATTCATGACCGCATTCGTTGGCATCAACAGCCAGCATCCGCCATTGGACAAGCCAGAAGTGCGGCAGGCCATCAACCTGGCTTTCGACAAGACCAACTACATCAAAGCCGTGTTCGAAGACACTGCCGAAGCGGCCAACGGGGTTTATCCACCGAACACCTGGGGCTACGCGAAGAACCTCGCGGGCTACCCTCACGACGTGGCGAAAGCCAAGGCACTGCTGGCCAAGGCCGGTTTGAAGGACGGCTTCCAGACCACCATCTGGACGCGTCCGTCCGGCAGCCTGCTCAACCCGAACCCGAGCCTCGGCGCACAGATGTTGCAGTCTGATCTCGCCGAAATCGGCATTCAGGCGGAGATCCGCGTGATCGAGTGGGGCGAGCTGATCCGCCGCGCCAAGGCGGGCGAGCATGACTTGCTGTTCATGGGCTGGGCCGGCGACAACGGCGACCCGGACAACTTCCTCACACCGCAGTTTTCCTGCGCGGCGGTCAAGTCCGGCACCAACTTCGCCCGCTATTGCAACGCCGACCTGGACAAGCTGATCAGCGCTGGCAAGACCACCAGCGAGCAAGGGGTGCGCACCAAGCTCTATGAGCAGGCGCAGGCGCAGATTCAGCAGCAGGCGCTTTGGCTGCCGCTGGCGCATCCGACCGCGTACGCACTGACCCGCAAGGATGTGCAGGGCTATTCGGTGAGCCCGTTCGGCCGGCAGGACTATTCGAAGGTCAGCCTCAAATAACCGCAACAACACAAAACCTGTGGGAGCTGGCTTGCCTGCGATGACGGCGGCACATTCAGCACAACTGCGGCCTGTCAGTCTGCTATCGCTGGCAAGCCAGCTCCCACAGGGAGTAGCGTTTTCCTGAGATTTACATCCAGCCGCATTCCGCCATCGACAGTGGCTCGCCATCACCAACGATGAAGTGATCCAGCACCCGCACATCAATCAGTTCGAGCGCCTTCTGCAATCGCTTGGTCAGGAGTCGATCCGCCTGGCTGGGATCGGTATTACCCGACGGGTGGTTATGGCACAGGATCACCGCCGCTGCGTTGTTTGCCAGAGCACGTTTTACGACTTCCCGGGGATGCACGCTGGTGTTATCGATCGACCCGCGAAACAGCGCCTCGAACACCAAAACCTGATGTTTGGAATCGAGAAACAGGCAGCCAAACACCTCGTGCGGCTCGTGGCGCAGCATGGATTTCAGATAATCGCGAACCGCTTGCGGACTCTCCAGCGCCGGTTTTTTACGCATGCGCTCGGCCAAGTGCCGACGGCTCATCTCCAGCACCGCCTGCAACTGGGCAAACTTTGCCGGCCCCAGTCCCAATTGCTTGCTGAACGCCACTAGATCGGCCTCCAGTAGCGCGCGCAGGCTGCCGAACTGATTCAACAGGTGTCGCGCCAGATCCACCGCGCTTTTTCCAGTGACCCCGGTTCGTAAAAAGATCGCCAACAACTCAGCGTCGGAGAGAGCCCCCGAACCCTGTTCAAGCAGCTTCTCCCGCGGCCTTTCCGCCTCCGGCCAATCGCGAATACTCATACACATTCCTTGTCTGTGGGCGCCGCTGTTCCGTAGCGGTCGCTGTGATATCGTAGCCCATCTTTTTTGCGGTCGATTTATCCCTGGGGAGGGGGCATCGCACCGCAGTCATCAACGAATTGAAAGGCAGACCTATGCAGCGGCTGTATCGGAAACGCATCGTTCTGGGCGTCGGCGGCGGCATCGCGGCCTACAAGAGCGCTGATCTGGTTCGTCGCCTGATCGACCAGGGTGCCGAAGTGCGCGTGGTCATGACCCACGGCGGCGCCGAGTTCATTACCCCGCTGACCATGCAGGCCCTGTCAGGCCACCCGGTTCACCTGGATTTGCTCGACCCGGCCGCCGAAGCGGCGATGGGCCACATCGAGCTGGCAAAATGGGCCGATCTGGTGCTGATCGCACCGGCCACCGCCGACCTGCTCGCCCGTCTGGCGCAAGGTATCGCCAACGATTTGCTGACCACGCTGGTGCTGGCCACCGACGCCGTAGTGGCAGTCGCTCCGGCGATGAACCAGGCAATGTGGCGCGACCCGGCGACCCAGGCCAACCTGCAACTCCTCGAAAGCCGTGGTCTGAAAACCTTCGGCCCGGCCTCGGGCAGCCAGGCCTGCGGCGACGTCGGTATGGGCCGGATGATGGAAGCCACCGATCTGGCCCAGTGCGCGGCGGACTGCTTCCAGCGTCAGGCATTGACCGGCAAGCATGTGGTGATCACCGCCGGCCCGACCCAAGAGAACATCGACCCAGTGCGCTACATCACCAACCATAGCTCCGGAAAAATGGGCTTTGCCCTGGCCGAAGCAGCGGTTGAGGCCGGTGCCCGCGTGACCCTGATCAGCGGCCCGGTGCACCTGCCGACCCCGGATCGCGTCACGCGCATCGACGTGGTCAGCGCCCGCGACATGCTCGCGGCGTGCGAAGCCGCAATCCCTTGCGACGTGTTCATATCCTCGGCAGCGGTCGCGGATTACCGCCCGGAAGTCATCGCCCCGCAAAAACTCAAGAAAGATCCTACGAGCGGCGACGGTTTCGTCCTGCAAATGGTGCGTAACCCGGACATCCTGGCCACCATCGCGACCCGTCCCGACCGTCCGTTCAGTGTCGGCTTCGCCGCCGAGACCGAACACCTGCTCGACTACGCTGCTCGCAAGCTGAAGGACAAGAATCTCGATTTGATCGTCGCCAACGACGTCGCCAACCCGAGCATCGGTTTCAACAGCGAAGAAAACGCCTGCAGCGTGATTGACCGTGAGCTGCACGCCACGGTTTTCGCCCAGACCAGCAAGAGCAAGATCGCTCGCCAACTGGTCACTTTTATCGCCGAACGTCTGAACCAGGTTTAATTTACATGCACGCTTTGCAAGCCAAGATCCTCGACCCACGCATCGGTACCGAATTCCCGCTGCCGCAATACGCCACCCCAGGCTCCGCCGGCCTCGACCTGCGCGCCATGCTGGAACAGGACATCGTGATCAAACCGGGTGAAACCGTGCTGATCCCTACCGGTCTGTCGGTTTACATCGGCGACCCGAACCTCGCAGCGCTGATCCTGCCGCGCTCAGGCATGGGCCACAAACACGGCATCGTGCTGGGCAACCTCGTTGGCCTGATCGACTCCGATTATCAAGGCCCGCTGATGGTGTCCTGCTGGAACCGCGGCCAGACCGACTTCACCATGACCGTCGGCGAGCGCTTGGCGCAACTGGTGCTGGTGCCAGTGGTACAGGCGCACTTCGAAATGGTTGAAGAATTTGTCGAAACCGAACGCGGCACGGGCGGTTTCGGGCATACCGGCACCAAATAAGCCGGTACCCCTGTAGGAGCAGCTTCTACAGGGGAAATTTGTGCGGATTCATCTGAAAGATTTACCGCCGCAAATCAAGGTTTTGCCGGGCCAAAGCCACGCCAGCCGAGGCGTCATGGCCCTTTCATACCACGAACTCTCTGTGGAAAACGCCGTCATACCCTTCAGTTTGAGCCTGCCGTCGAGTGAATCGTCGGTGTGACCCACCACTTTCGAGATGGAGCATTTCCGCAGATGAGCACCCCAGCCAAGATTGCCCCGAAGCTGCCCGACAGCATCTTTCGCGCCTATGACATTCGCGGCACCGTGCCGGAATTCCTCAATGCCGAAACCGCTTACTGGATCGGCCGCGCCATCGGCTCGCAGAGCCTGGCCCAAGGCGAGCCTAACGTTTCCGTCGGCCGCGACGGCCGTTTGTCCGGCCCGGAGCTGGTCGCAGAACTGATCCGCGGTATTGCCGAGAGCGGTTGCCACGTCAGCGATGTCGGTCTGGTGCCAACGCCTGCGTTGTACTACGCCGCCAACGTACTGGCCGGCAAGTCCGGCGTGATGCTCACCGGCAGCCACAACCCGTCGAACTACAACGGCTTCAAGATCGTGATCGCCGGCGACACCCTCGCCAACGAACAGATCCAGGTTCTGCACGAGCGCATCAAGACCAACAATCTGAGCAGCGGCCAAGGCAGCGTGACTCAAGTCGAAATTCTCGATCGCTATAACACAGAAATCGTCCAGGACATCAAACTGGCCCGCCGCCTGAAAGTCGTGGTCGACTGCGGCAACGGCGCAGCCGGCGTGATTGCTCCGCAACTGATCGAAGCGCTGAACTGCGAAGTCATCCCGCTGTTCTGCGAAGTTGACGGCAATTTCCCGAATCACCACCCGGATCCGGGAAAACCGGAAAACCTCGTCGACCTGATCGCCAAGGTCAAGGAAACCAACGCCGACCTCGGCCTGGCTTTTGACGGCGACGGTGACCGCGTCGGCGTAGTGACCAACACCGGCAGCATCGTCTATCCAGATCGCCTGCTGATGCTGTTCGCCCGCGACGTGGTGGCGCGCAACCCGGACGCGGAAATCATCTTCGACGTCAAATGCACCCGTCGCCTGGTACCGCTGATCAAGGAATACGGTGGCCGGCCGCTAATGTGGAAGACTGGTCATTCGTTGATCAAAAAGAAGATGAAACAATCCGGCGCGCTGTTGGCCGGTGAAATGAGCGGGCACATCTTCTTCAAGGAACGCTGGTTCGGTTTCGACGACGGCATCTACAGCGCCGCCCGGCTGCTGGAGATCCTCAGCAAGGAAAAATCCACGGCAGAAGAGTTGTTTGCGACCTTCCCGAACGATATTTCTACGCCGGAAATCAATATCCATGTGACCGAAGAGAGCAAATTCAGCATCATTGATGCACTGCACGACGCACAGTGGGGCGCAGGCGCTGACCTGACCACCATCGACGGCGTGCGAGTCGATTACGCCAAAGGCTGGGGCCTGGTGCGCGCGTCCAACACCACTCCGGTGCTGGTGCTGCGCTTCGAGGCCGATGACGAGGCTGAATTGCAGCGCATCAAGGATGTGTTCCACGCCCAATTGAAACGCGTTGCACCTGATCTCCAACTACCGTTCTGATCCACCCGGAGCCCTGAATGACCCTCGAACGCGAAGCCGCCGCCCATACCGCCCAGGTCCTGTCCGAAGCGTTGCCTTACATCCGACGTTATGTCGGCAAGACCCTGGTGATCAAATACGGCGGCAACGCGATGGAAAGCGAGGAGCTGAAAACCGGCTTCGCCCGCGACATCGTGTTGATGAAAGCCGTAGGCATCAACCCGGTCGTGGTTCATGGTGGTGGCCCGCAGATCGGTGATCTGCTCAAGCGCCTGTCGATCGAAAGCCACTTCGTCGACGGCATGCGCGTCACTGACGCCGCGACCATGGACGTGGTTGAAATGGTTCTCGGCGGTCAGGTCAACAAAAGCATCGTCAACCTGATCAACCGTCACGGCGGCAGCGCCATCGGCCTGACCGGTAAAGACGCCGGGCTGATTCGTGCGAAGAAGCTCACCGTCACCCGCCAGACCCCGGAGATGACTCAACCGGAAATCATCGACATCGGTCAGGTAGGCGAAGTGGTCGGGATCAACACCGAGCTGCTGAACCTGCTGGTCAAAGGCAATTTCATCCCGGTGATCGCGCCGATCGGCGTGGGTGAAAATGGCGAGTCGTACAACATCAACGCGGATCTGGTGGCCGGTAAAGTCGCTGAAGCGCTGAAAGCCGAAAAGCTGATGCTGCTGACCAACATCGCTGGCCTGATGGACAAATCGGGCACGGTGTTGACTGGTCTGAGCACCCAACAGGTCGACGACCTGATCGCCGACGGCACGATCTACGGCGGTATGTTGCCGAAGATCCGCTGCGCACTGGAAGCGGTTCAGGGCGGCGTAGGTAGCTCGCTGATCATCGACGGCCGCGTGCCGAACGCGATCCTGCTGGAAATCTTTACCGACACCGGTGTGGGCACGCTGATCAGCAATCGCAAGCGCCACTCATAGCTGAAACACAACAGATCGCAGACTGCGTCAGCCCCTTCAACACAGTACGAAAGTGCTGTAGGAACTGACGAAGCCTGCGATTTTTTTATGCGCGCAAGAAGTGTCCGACAAGAACCAGCGAAACGTCCGACATCTCTAAAGAACAAATCTCCCTAGGATCTTCCCCTCATCCACCGGAGATTTACCCATGCAAAAAGACCACGTTGCTTACGGCAGTGATGTTTCCCCCGGCACCTACGAGTGCGTGGATTGCGGCCACCAGTATTCCAATCAGGCCAAAACCTCGATGCCACCCTGCCCGCAATTTCGCAAGACCGCGCATGTTCTGAACGGCTGGAAGATCCTGACCGGACAAGGTGACGCGCCTAATGATCCCTATCCACAGAAAACCGATAAACCTTCCGGTATCAAGAGCGCCGAGGTCATTACGCCCTCGCACAAAAAATAACCTCGGAGCGCCTGAGCCATGCAGATATCGTTCACCATCGACGCCGACGCTTTCGAGCAGGAGCAAAAGGAACCGGTCAAAAAGACCCTGCGCATCGGCGACGCGGAAATCGCCCACGCTCTCCAGCGCATTGCCAAGGCCAGCCTGACCGAATACCTGAAAATGCTGGTCGAGGGCGGCATGCCCAGCCGGGCTGACGAGGCCAAACAGGATCGCCTGCTCTATCTGATTCAAAGCTACTTCGGGCAGACCTTGCCGACCGAATCGCAGATATCGACGATTTTTCAGTTGACCCAGAGCCAGAGCAAAACCCTGCTGAAAAACACTGTCTCGCGCTTTCGCAATCAGCTCGACGACATCCTGAAGCACAGCATGCGCGCGGTCGTCGAGTCTGCGGAACACGCAAAAGATGTCTATCTGGTGGTCATCAGTTCAGATGTGATCCGCGATGAACTGAACATGCTGATCACGCAAAACGAGCCGACATTCAAGCCCATCACCAAACGCAAAGGCAGCGCCGGACAGTTTGAGATCAGCGAGGATTCCCACGAGTTGCTGTGCGCAACGCTGGGGCTCAATGCCGTTCAGTGACATCGTCGCGGTCAGCGGCTTACTGCTGACCCTGACAACTTTCCTATTCAATCTCGCTTGGCCCAAGCTCAATGAAGCCTTGGCTCTGGATGAACATCAACAAGGCCTTCAGGCGAGAAAACGCAGCAGGGGAAAGGTCGTGGGGATTCTCTTGAGCTGTGCGTTGCCGCTGACAGGCGCCTTTACAGCGCTGTTTTACGTCAACCTACCAGCCGCCGTGCGCATTATTAGTAGCAGCACGCTGGATCTGTGGGATTTTGATGTTGATCGCACGCTGTATGTGATGGTGGTCACGGCGCTACTGGCATTTGCGCTGATTAATGCAGGATTGACGCTGAAATTGCTCAAAAAATGGCGAAACCTGCGTTGAACGCAAAAAAAAACCCCGCTCAGCCTAACTGAATGGGGTCTTTTTTTAACCTGCGATCCCTACACGGGCATTGCGTTAAACGCCGAACTGGGCGCGGTACGCTTCGACGGCCGGCAAATGCTGCTTGAGCTGCGGATCATCAGCGAGAAACTCCAGCACCTGATTCAGCGAAACGATGCTGATCACCGGAATACCGAAATCACGCTCCACTTCCTGAATGGCCGACAACTCACCGTTGCCACGCTCCTGACGGTTCAGGGCGATCAGCACGCCGGCTGCCTTGGCGCCGTCTTGGGAAGCGATGATCTGCATCACTTCGCGGATCGCGGTGCCGGCGGTGATCACGTCGTCGATGATCAGCACTTCACCGGTCAGCGGTGCGCCGACCAGGCTGCCGCCTTCGCCGTGGGCCTTGGCTTCTTTGCGGTTGAAGCACCATGGCAGGTCACGGTCGTGATGCTCGGCCAGCGCAACGGCAGTGGTCGCCGCCAGCGGGATGCCTTTGTAGGCTGGGCCAAAGAGCACGTCGAAGGCAATGCCGCTTTCGACAATGGCCGCCGCGTAGAAACGACCCAGTTGCGCCAGGGCAGAACCCGAGTTGAACAGGCCGGCATTGAAGAAGTAAGGACTGGTACGCCCGGACTTCAGGGTGAACTCACCGAAGCGCAAAACGCCGCGATCGATGGCAAAACGAATGAAATCGCGCTGATACGCTTGCATGAAAAAAACCCCAAATACCACGGATTTAGCTAATTAGCTTGACGCCGTGTATCATACACGCACGCGATTTTTGGGGCCATTTATGCGGATCATCAGTGTGAACGTCAATGGTATTCAGGCTGCAGTCGAGCGTGGTTTGCTCAGTTGGCTGCAAGCACAGAATGCCGACGTCATCTGCCTGCAGGACACCCGTGCCTCCGCCTTTGAACTGGATGACCCAGCCTTCCAACTGGATGGCTACTTCCTTTATGCCTGCGATGCTGAAGTCCCTGCCCAAGGTGGCGTGGCTTTGTATTCGCGGTTGCAACCGAAGGCTGTCATCAGCGGTCTCGGTTTCGAGACGGCCGACCGCTACGGGCGCTACCTGCAAGCAGATTTCGACAAAGTCAGTATTGCCACCTTGCTGCTTCCTTCTGGGATGAACGGCGATGAGGACTTGAACCAGAAGTTCAAGCTCATGGACGACTTCGGCAAGTACCTGGACAAACAGCGACGCAAACGTCGCGAGTACATTTATTGTGGCTCGCTGTACGTGGCGCAGCAGAAGCTCGACATCAAAAACTGGCGCGACAGCCAGCAATCCCCGGGCTTCCTGGCGCCAGAGCGCGCCTGGATGGACGAGATTGTCGGCAACATGGGCTACGTCGATGCCCTGCGCGAAGTCAGCCGCGAAGGCGACCAGTACAGCTGGTGGCCGGACAACGAGCAGGCCGAGATGCTCAATCTGGGCTGGCGCTTTGACTACCAGATCCTGACGCCGGGCCTGCGGCGCTTCGTGCGCAGCGCACGCCTGCCACGTCAGCCACGGTTCTCGCAGCACGCACCGCTGATCGTCGACTACGACTGGACGCTGACCATCTAAGCGTCGATTCGCAGACACAAAAAAATGCCCGTATCGAAAGATACGGGCATTTTTTATGCGTCAGACCACGGTGAAAGCGGCTTGACGCTTAATGCTCAAACAGCGGCGAAAAACGGCAGGGCCAGGTACAGCTTGATCACGATGACATTAATGATGTCGATGAAGAACGCCCCCACCATCGGCACCACGAGAAACGCAATCTGCGAAGGCCCGAAGCGTTGCGTCACTGCCTGCATGTTGGCAATGGCCGTAGGCGTCGCACCCAGCCCAAAACCGCAGTGCCCTGCCGCCAATACCGCCGCATCGTAGTTGCTGCCCATCATTCGGAACGTCACGAAAATCGCAAACAGCGCCATGACCAAGGCCTGCGTAGCCAGAATAATGAAGATCGGCAATGCCAGAGCGGCCAGATCCCACAATTTCAGAGACATCAAGGCAATCGCCAGAAACAGCGACAAGCTGACATTGCCCAGTACCGAGACTTCACGCTCGAACACCTGATACAGGCCCAGCGCCGACAGCCCATTACGTAGCACCACACCCACGAACAAAACGCAGACAAACGTCGGCAATTCGAAAGCGGTTCCTTGCAACAGGCCATTGAGAACATTGCCGGCCAATAGACTGACGGCGATCAGCGCCAGTGTCTCGATAAACGAAAAGGGGGTAATCGAGCGCTCTTTGTTCGGCTGCTCGAAACCCTTTGGCAAGCGTGGCGTTTCTTGAGGCTGGCAACCCGGCACTTGCACGCGCTTGATAAGCAGCCGGGCCACCGGCCCACCAATCAAGCCACCCAGGACCAGGCCGAATGTCGCCGAGGCAATCGCAAGCTCGGAGGCCGATGCCAGACCGTACTTCTCGCTGAACACAGCTACCCACGCAGCACCCGTACCGTGGCCACCCGACAAGGTAATCGAGCCCGTCAGCAGCCCCATCAACGGATCCAGTCCCAGCATTGTCGCAAGACCGATGCCCATGGCGTTCTGAACGACCAGAAGCCCGGTAACCGCCAGTAGAAAGATGCCGACTACGCGACCACCCTTCTTCAGGCTGGCAAAGTCTGCGCTCAAACCGATTGTGGCGAAGAATGCCAACATCAAAGGTGTTTGTAGTGACGTATCGAATCTGATTTCTATATCAAACGTTCGCAACATCAATAAACCCAGCGCAACCACCAAGCCACCGGCGACGGGTTCAGGAATATTGTAATTACGTAGAAAACCGACTCGTGCAACAAGCCCGCGACCCAGTAAAAGCACCAGAGAGGCGGCCACGAGCGTTCCATAAAAATCGAGCTGAATCATTGGGATTATTCTTGGCTATATATTCACCAGGCGTACTTTTTACCCGCGCACGCCTATTGAATCGGCTGATTGTCTCAACACTGATTGATTTGGAATTCAAAGACCTTCGATGGCTTGAATATATCGAGATGTTTCTGAAGCAACGTTGCGCGGAGTAACCTTAACAATCGCCAAGTCTTATTGCCAAGGACTCAGATCGCTCTAAAGCATTGCAGTTGTGACTAGAAGTGTAAGAGCTGAATATATATAAAAATATCGCCTACCGATTGTCGCGCGTAGAACCAGTCCTACACGAAAGAGTAATTAGTAGGGTTGCAAGAACACAAATGCCCTGACAAGTCAGGGCATTTGTATTAAAACTTTACGGGTCACGGAGGCTTCGTATTGATCGTTATTTGATCAGTCGCCAGGTGAACGGATATCGATAAGGGAATCCCTCATTGGCTTTCACCCCCGCGATGATCGTCAAGACCAGCGCACCGATGGCCAGCAGGCCCAACAGGAAGAAGCCGATAATCAGCAACATCAGCAAAAGGCAGATGGCCGAGGCAATCGCCACGGTGATCTGAAAATTCAGCGCTTCTTTACCCTGCGCATCGATGAACGGATCCGTCTCACGCTTCATCTGCCACAGAATCAGCGGCCCTATCAGGTTGCCAAACGGAATCCAGATCCCCAACAAGGCGGACAAGTGACAAAACATCGCCCATTGGCGAACCTGTTGGCTCGGTTTGGGTAGCAGCTCTTGCTCGTCACTCATCGCGTCCTCCTTGCGGGTTTGAACCTGCTCAGTCGGCCAGTGCAGCCTTCTGCAGTTCGAAGATTTCGTTCATGCCTTTCTTGGCCAGTTCCAGCATGGCGTTCAGGTCTTCAGGCTGGAACGGCGCGCCTTCAGCAGTACCCTGCACTTCGATGAAGCCACCGGAGCTGGTCATCACCACGTTGAGATCAGTCTCGGCGGCGGAATCTTCAAGATAGTCCAGATCCAGTACTGGCTCGCCCTGATACATGCCAACCGATACGGCGCCGATCATTTGCTTGAGCGGGTCGCCGCCTTTCAGGCCGCCACGCTTCTTGATCACTTTCAGCGCATCGACCAAGGCAACCATGGCGCCAGTGATGGACGCCGTGCGGGTGCCACCGTCGGCCTGGATTACATCGCAATCGACGTAAAGGGTCACGTCCCCCAGCTTGGACATGTCCAGAGCAGCACGCAGAGAGCGGCCGATCAGGCGCTGGATTTCCAGGGTGCGACCGCCCTGCTTGCCACGGCTCGCTTCACGCTGGTTACGCTCGCCGGTGGCGCGCGGCAGCATGCCGTATTCAGCGGTCAACCAGCCTTGGCCCTGACCCTTGAGGAAGCGCGGCACGCCGTTTTCGACGCTGACGGTGCAGATGACTTTGGTATCACCGAATTCGACCAGTACCGATCCTTCGGCGTGCTTGGTGTAGTTGCGGGTAATGCGGATCGAGCGGAGCTGATCGGCAGCGCGACCACTTGGACGTTTCATAGGAGATACCTGTACTGGGGACGGAAAACTGCGGAGCATTATAGAGCGCTGCACCGCCACTGGGCACTCGTTAAAAAAACAGGCCGACGACCGAAAGCCCTGAAACACGCATTACCGACGGGCTGCAGCCCTTTGTCACACCGTGTGTTTGGGCGCCTTCGCCGCACTGCGCTACAATCCTGCGCCTTTGCTGCCAGTCGGCTTAAATTCATTCATATCGCGCCTGCGGGACACATGTTCTGCGCCGATCTGCATTGCGAGGTCACCGCCATGGTGCACAGCATGACCGCCTTCGCCCGCGTCGAAAAAGCCGGCGCCCAAGGCACCCTGAGCTGGGAACTGCGCTCGGTCAACAGCCGCTATCTGGAGCCGCATCTGCGCCTGCCAGAGTCTTTTCGCGAGCTCGAGGGCGCCGTACGTGAAGCGCTGCGTCAGGGCCTGTCGCGGGGCAAACTGGAATGCACCCTGCGGTTCACCGAAGAAAGCACCGGCAAGCCGCTGCAAGTCGATCGTGAGCGCGCCGCACAATTGGTCGCCGCCGCAGAGACCGTTGCCGGCCTGATCAAGAACCCTGCCGCGCTCAACCCTCTCGAAGTGCTGGCTTGGCCCGGGGTTCTGGTCGCTGACGCAAGTGACCCGCAAGCCTTGAATGCCGAAGCCTTGGCTCTGTTCAATCAAGGGCTGAAAGAACTCAAGGCCGGTCGCGAGCGTGAAGGCGCAGAACTGGCGCGACTGATCAACGATCGCCTGACTTCCATCGAAGAAGACGTTGTGACCCTGCGTGAACTGGTTCCGCAGATGCTCGCCACACAGCGCCAGAAGGTTCTCGACCGCTTCGCCGACATGAAGGCCGAGCTGGATCCGCAGCGCCTTGAACAGGAAATGGTCATGCTCGCGCAAAAAAGCGATGTGGCCGAAGAACTGGATCGCCTGAGCACCCACATCATTGAAGTTCGCCGGGTGCTCAAGTCCGGTGGTGCGGCCGGACGTCGCCTGGACTTCCTGATGCAGGAACTCAACCGCGAAGCCAACACACTGGGCTCCAAGGCCTTTGACCCGCGCAGCACCCAAGCCGCCGTCAACCTCAAGGTGTTGATCGAGCAGATGCGCGAACAAGTGCAGAATATTGAGTAAGGCTACCCCGACATGACCCACAGCACCGGCACCCTGTACATCATTTCCGCGCCATCGGGCGCGGGCAAAAGCAGTCTGGTCAAGGCTTTGACCGACGCCAACCCGGAGATCCGTGTGTCGATCTCCCACACCACCCGCGCCATGCGCCCGGGTGAGGTGAACGGCGTGAACTATCACTTCGTCGAGCGCAACGAGTTCGTGAAGATGATCGAGCACGGTGATTTCCTCGAGCGCGCCGAAGTCTTCGGCAACCTCTACGGCACCTCGCAAAGCCACCTGCAACAAACCCTGGACGAAGGCCACGACCTGATTCTTGAAATCGATTGGCAAGGCGCCGAGCAAGTGCGCAAGCTGATGCCGCAGGCACGTTCGATCTTCATCCTGCCGCCGTCCTTGCAGGCTCTGCACCAGCGCCTGACCAATCGCGGCCAAGACAGCGACGAAATCATTGATGGCCGCATGCGCGAAGCCGTCAGCGAGATGAGCCACTACGTCGACTATGACTACCTGATCATCAACGACGATTTCGCCCACGCGCTGGACGATCTGCAGGCGATTTTTCGCGCCAATCAGCTGATCCAGAAGCGTCAGCAACAGCGTCACGGTAAATTACTGGCCGAATTGCTCGGTTAATCAGCACTTCCCAAAACCGCTGCAAGCGCTTTACATTGGCACTTGCAGCGCGTTGAAGAGTCTGGTTAAAAAATCAGCGCTTCCCTAATCGCTGGTGATTTTTTAAACTGTTGAGTCCGCTCGCCCAACCGGGCAGCGCGCATATTGCATTCGCTCCGAGGAATACCATGGCCCGCGTAACCGTTGAAGACTGCCTGAACCACGTGGAAAACCGTTTTGAGCTGGTCATGCTCTCTACCAAACGTGCCCGTCAACTGGCCACCGGCGGCAAAGAGCCTCTGGTTCAGTGGGAAAACGACAAGCCTACCGTTGTAGCGCTGCGTGAAATCGCGGAAGGCCTGATGAGCTATGAGTTCATTGCCAACGCTGAAATCGTCGAAGACGAACCGCTGTTCGCAGCGTTCGAGGACGAGTCCAACGAGGCCGTCTAAGCCTATGCCTGGTCGACGTAGCACGGCGCGGGGTCACAGCGAACGGCAGGAGTCATCATGCCGAGCATAGACGCCCTCGCCGATCGCTTATCGACCTACCTCGGCAATGACCAGGTCAACCTGGTCCGCCGAGCGTATTTCTACGCCGAACAAGCCCATGACGGTCAACGCCGCCGCAGCGGCGAGGCGTACGTCACGCATCCTCTTGCGGTGGCGAATATTCTTGCCGACATGCACATGGACCATCAGAGCCTGATGGCAGCGATGCTGCATGACGTGATCGAAGACACCGGTATCGCCAAAGAAGCGCTGCAAGCGCAGTTCGGTGAAACCGTGGCCGAACTGGTCGACGGGGTCAGCAAACTGACCCAGATGAATTTCGAGACCAAGGCCGAAGCCCAGGCTGAAAACTTCCAGAAAATGGCCATGGCCATGGCACGCGACATTCGTGTGATCCTGGTCAAGCTTGCCGACCGCCTGCACAACATGCGCACGCTGGAAGTGCTGTCCGGCGAAAAGCGCCGGCGCATCGCCAAGGAAACCCTCGAAATCTACGCGCCCATCGCCAACCGGCTGGGCATGCACGCCATTCGTATCGAGTTCGAAGACCTCGGTTTCAAGGCGATGCACCCGATGCGTTCCGCGCGGATCTACCAGGCAGTCAAACGCGCCCGGGGCAACCGCAAGGAAATCGTCAACAAGATCGAAGAATCCCTGGGTCATTGCCTCGCCATCGACGGCATTCAGGGCGAAGTCAGCGGTCGCCAGAAACACCTCTACGGCATCTACAAGAAAATGCGCGGCAAGCGTCGGGCCTTCAACGAGATCATGGACGTCTACGCGTTCCGGATCATCGTCGACAAGGTCGATACCTGCTACCGCGTGCTGGGCGCTGTACATAATTTGTACAAACCGTTGCCGGGACGTTTCAAGGATTACATCGCGATTCCCAAGGCCAACGGCTATCAGTCGCTGCACACCACGCTGTTCGGCATGCACGGTGTGCCGATCGAGATCCAGATCCGCACCCGCGAAATGGAAGAGATGGCCAACAACGGCATCGCCGCCCATTGGCTGTACAAATCCAGTGGTGATGAGCAACCGAAAGGCACTCATGCCCGCGCCCGTCAGTGGGTCAAGGGCGTGCTGGAAATGCAGCAACGTGCTGGCAACTCGCTGGAATTCATCGAAAGCGTGAAGATCGACCTGTTCCCGGACGAGGTCTACGTGTTCACGCCCAAAGGCCGGATCATGGAGCTGCCCAAAGGCTCCACGGCGGTCGACTTCGCCTACGCGGTGCACACCGATGTTGGCAACAGTTGCATCGCCTGCCGGATCAACCGCCGTCTCGCACCGCTGTCCGAGCCGCTGCAAAGCGGCTCCACGGTCGAGATCGTCAGCGCTCCCGGCGCACGGCCGAACCCGGCGTGGCTCAACTTTGTGGTCACCGGCAAGGCGCGAACGCACATTCGCCATGCGCTGAAACTGCAACGCCGCTCCGAGTCGATCAGCCTTGGCGAACGCCTGCTGAACAAGGTGCTCAACGGCTTCGACAGCGCGCTGGAAAAAATTCCGGCCGAACGCGTCGCGGCGATGCTCGCCGAATATCGCCTCGAACTGATCGAAGACCTGCTGGAAGACATTGGCCTGGGCAATCGCATGGCTTACGTGGTCGCCCGTCGTCTGCTTGGCGAAGGCGAACAGCTACCAAGCCCTGAAGGCCCGCTGGCGATTCGCGGCACCGAAGGCCTGGTACTCAGCTACGCCAAATGCTGCACGCCGATCCCGGGCGACCCGATTGTCGGGCACCTGTCGGCGGGCAAAGGCATGGTCGTGCACCTGGACAACTGCCGCAACATCAGCGAAATCCGGCACAACCCGGAAAAATGCATCCAGCTCTCCTGGGCCAAGGATGTCACCGGCGAATTCAACGTCGAGCTGCGCGTCGAGCTGGAACATCAGCGCGGCCTGATTGCGCTGCTCGCCAGTAGCGTCAACGCAGCCGACGGCAATATCGAGAAAATCAGCATGGACGAACGCGATGGTCGCATCAGCGTCGTCCAGTTGGTGGTCAGCGTCCACGACCGTGTGCACCTGGCCCGTGTGATCAAGAAACTGCGCGCCCTGACCGGAGTGATCCGCATCACCCGCATGCGTGCCTGAGCCCACCATTACAAGGAGTCATACATGACCAAGACTGTTATCACCAGCGACAAGGCCCCGGCTGCCATCGGCACCTACTCCCAGGCAATCAAGGCTGGCAACACCGTTTACATGTCGGGCCAGATTCCTCTGGACCCAAAAACCATGGAACTGGTGGAAGGCTTCGAAGCCCAGACCGTCCAGGTGTTCGAGAACCTCAAAGCCGTGGCCGAAGCCGCCGGCGGTTCGTTCAAGGACATCGTCAAACTGAACATCTTCCTCACCGACCTGAGCCACTTCGCCAAGGTCAACGAGATCATGGGCAAGTACTTCGACCAGCCATACCCGGCGCGCGCCGCCATCGGCGTGGCAGCCCTGCCAAAGGGTTCGCAGGTTGAAATGGATGCCATTCTGGTCATCGAGTGATGCGCACGGCGCGGCCTTAAGACGCCGCGCCGACTGCTCAGCAAGAAAAGGTTTTGAAAGGATTCCACCATGCGCAAAGCGCTAGCTCTCCCGCTGCTCGCCATTTTCCTCGGCGGCTGCGCCAGCAACCCTGCCGACCGTGACATCAGCGGCACCTGGATCAACCAGGTGGCGATCGATGCTGCAGCCAAGGGCGGCCCCCTGCGCGAAGCGCTTCAGGCCTACGGCCCGAACCTGGAGTGGGACGTCAACACCAAGGCCGGTCAGGCCCGCTATACCAACGGTTTTGAGAACGTCGAAGGACGGCTGCTGGGCGAACAGTCCGGCGCCTGGAAAGTCGACTTCTATGGCAGCTCCGCCAGCGAGCTGAAACGCGACGGCGGGCAACTGCAGCAAGCCGCCAGCGAAAACGAACCGGAACAGGTCTTCGACCGCGCACAGATTCCGGTGCCGGAAGGCGCACCGATCGGGGCCAGTTTCGAACGGGCACTGTATTCGGCCTACATGGGCGGCAGCTGGACAATTGCCAGTGGTCAAGGCGAAGGCGGCACCGTGCAGTTCCAGGCCGATGGCCAGGTCTCCGGTTTGCCGGGTGCCGATCGCTATGCGTTGTGCCTGGCGGGCGATTGCGCGTCGATGAGCAGCACCAATGACAACATGTGGCTGCAACTCAACGGTCAGGGCAATGCCTATATCTTTGCGCGCAAGGGCAAGGAACTGGAAATCTTCCAGGCCGTGAACACGGCGTTGGCGGATGAAATGCCGCAGTACACGCCAGGCGAACGAAAGTGGTTGCTTGAGAAGCAGTAAACGTACCTGAGAGCAACACATAATACTGTGGGAGCGAGCTTGCTCCCACAGGTGTTTTTGGCGTCTTTAAGTCAGCATTTTCCTTCAAGGATCGCCGCGTAACCTTCGCGGTAACTCGGGTATTTCGGCGTCCAACCCAAGGCCTTCGCCCGGGCATTGCTGCACCGCTTGCTACCGGTACGCCGCACACTGGCATCCTCCGCCCACTCGGTCACACCGAGGTACTCACGCAACCAGCCCACCACTTCGGCCAACGGTGCCGGTGCATCATCGACGCCAATATAGAACTGTTCCAGCGCCACACCTCGATGATCAGCATCCAGCAGGAACGCCAGCAATCCCGCCGCGTCATCGGCATGTATGCGATTGCCATACAGCGGCGGATCAACTGCAACCCGATAACCACGACGTACCTGAGTCAGCAGCCATTCACGGCCCGGACCGTAGATACCGGTCAGACGCAGGACGCTCGCCGGGATACCGCTGTTAAGTGCCACCTGCTCGGCTTCGAGCATCAATCGACCTGAGTAACCGGTGGCGACGGTTTCGGAAGTCTCATCCACCCACTCGCCGTCCAGTTGCCCGTAGACACTGCTGCTAGACACGAAGATCAGGCGCTCGGGCACTTGCCCATAGTCGTCCAGCCAACTCAGCACGTTCTGCAAGCCCTGCACATAAGCCGCGCGATAGCCGGCCTCGTCGTGATCGGTCGCCGCTGCGCAATACACCAGGTAATCCACGGCACCGACGGGCCAGGTCGCCGGACAGTCTTCGTTGAACAGGTCGCCGGCAACACCGATGACACCCTCAGGCAAACGCGAGACATCACGGCGCAGGCCATGAACTTCCCACCCGGCGGTCAACAATTGCTTGGCCAGACGACTGCCGACATCACCACAACCGGCAATCAAAACAGAAGGCGCGGACATCAAAAAACTCCCATCGGAAAGGGACAGACTAGCCTTGGCAGGAGACGTGCGGCTAGCAATCAAGGAAAAAAAGATACTCTATTACTTTTGTTAACAAGAATTACTTGCAATAATGCAGGCCACTTTTGTTCTCGGCCTCACGAGGCCTGGAAGAGCATCATCGTTTTTCTATCTCAGGTCCGGCCAGCATGACACGTAATCACATCCCCGCTTCGCCAACCAACCGACCTCGCGCCTGGAGCGCGGTGGCAGCTCTGCTGCTCAGCCTGATGCTGGCACCGACCGCCGCCTTCGCCGACGCCCAAGCACCTGCGACGCCAGCCGCCACCGAGCAGAGCGCTCCCGCGGCTGCCGCACCTGACGCAACAGCCCCTGTTCAGACCCTAGATGCCACACCGGCCGAAGTCCCTCAAGCCCTCGAAGCCGACAACAGCCTTGGCATGGCCCACGACCTGTCGCCATGGGGCATGTACCAGAACGCCGACATTATCGTGAAAATCGTGATGATCGGCCTGGCCATCGCTTCGATCATCACCTGGACCATCTGGATCGCCAAAGGCTTTGAGCTGATGGGTGCCAAGCGTCGTCTGCGGGGTGAAATCGCCGCGCTGAAGAAAGCCACCACCCTTAAAGAAGCCAGTTCCACTGCGGGCAAGGAAGGCACCCTCGCCAACCTGCTCGTGCACGACGCGCTCGAAGAGATGCGCCTGTCGGCCAACAGCCGCGAGAAAGAAGGCATCAAGGAACGCGTCAGTTTCCGTCTCGAGCGTCTGGTTGCCGCTTGTGGTCGCAACATGAGCAGCGGCACCGGCGTGCTGGCTACCATCGGTTCCACCGCACCGTTCGTCGGCCTGTTCGGTACCGTGTGGGGCATCATGAACTCCTTCATCGGCATTGCCAAAACCCAGACCACCAACCTCGCCGTCGTGGCCCCAGGCATTGCTGAAGCACTGCTGGCCACCGCACTGGGTCTGGTTGCTGCGATTCCTGCGGTTGTGATCTACAACGTGTTCGCCCGCTCCATCGCCGGTTACAAGGCGCAGGTGTCCGACGCTTCGGCAGAAGTCCTGCTGCTGGTCAGCCGCGACCTCGATCACCAGCCTGAGCGCAGCTCGCAACCGCACATGGTGAAAGTGGGGTAATCGGCCATGGGCCTGCATTTGAAAGAAGGCGCAGACGACGATCTGGCCGAGAACCACGAAATCAACGTCACGCCGTTCATCGACGTGATGCTGGTGCTGTTGATCATCTTCATGGTGGCCGCTCCATTGGCCACGGTGGACATCAAAGTCGACCTGCCTGCCTCGACCGCCAAACCGGCGCCGCGGCCGGAGAAACCGGTGTTCCTCAGCGTCAAGGCTGACCAGCGCCTGTTCCTCGGCGAAGACGAAGTGAAGCCTGAAGCACTGGGCGCCACCCTCGACGCGCGCACCAAAGGCAAGAAAGACACCACCATCTTCTTCCAGGCTGACAAAGGCGTGGATTACGGCGACCTGATGAGCGTCATGGATAACCTGCGCGCAGCAGGCTACCTGAAGGTCGGTCTGGTCGGACTCGAGAGCGCAGTCAAGAAATGATCACGACGCGCCATAAGCTGACGCGTTACAGCGGTAGCCTGGCCGTGGTGCTGGGCGTTCACGCGCTGGCCATCGCGCTGGCGCTGAACTGGACGACCCGCCCGCCCATCGAATTGCCGCCTCAGGCAATGATGGTCGAGCTGGCACCGGTTCCAGCCCCGCCACCGCCGGCCCCGCCGAAAGTCGTCACGCCACCGCAGCCACCTGCGCCGGTCGAAGAGCTGCCGATTCCGAAATTGGCCGAAGCGCCGAAAGCCGAAATCGCAGTGCAGAAACCCAAACCGAAGCCAAAGCCTAAACCGCCGAAGCCGATCGAGAAAAAGCTGCCCGATCCGCCGAAGGAAAAACCTTCCGAGGAAAAACCGGCCGACACGCCACCGACTCCGGCACCGACGGAGAAATCCGCGGCACCGGCACCAGGCCCGTCGCCGGCACAAATGGCCGCCAAGGCCAGTTGGCAAGGCACCCTGCTCGCGCATCTGGCCAAGTACAAAAAGTATCCGCAAAGTGCTCAGGCACGTGGCAAGGAAGGCCTGAACCGACTACGTTTCGTGGTCGATGGCGAAGGCAACGTGCTGTCGTTCGAACTGGTGGGCCGCTCCGGCAACGCCGATCTGGACCGGGCCACCCTGGAAATGATCCGCCGCGCGCAGCCGCTACCCAAGCCACCGGCCGACATGTTGACCAATGGCTCGATCGAAATTGTTGCGCCGTTTGTTTACTCGCTCGAACGCCGCCGCTAAGAAACACCGCAATACCTGTGGGAGCGAGCCTGCTCGCGAAGGGGCCATGTCAGTCAGCACATTTTTGTCTGACCTACCGCTTTCGCGAGCAGGCTCGCTCCCACAATGGTTCTCCGCTGGCCGGATGATCCAGTCAAAAGGCACCGAAAGGTGCCTTTTGCATATCTAGCAACGGCAAACCCACATTGCCCGGTGTCGCACTCCTCCCTCAGTCTGATAACGTGCGTCTATCGATCGCAGCCGGTATGCTTGGCCCGCATCTTCATGGACGCTTGCTATGACCCTCACAGAATTACGCTACATCGTCACCCTCGCCCAAGAGCAGCATTTCGGCCACGCCGCCGAAAAATGCCACGTCAGCCAGCCGACCCTGTCGGTGGGCGTGAAGAAACTTGAAGACGAACTCGGTGTGCTGATTTTCGAGCGCAGCAAAAGTGCCGTGCGTGTGACGCCGGTCGGCGAAGGCATCGTCGCCCAGGCACAAAAAGTACTTGAGCAGGCACAAGGCATTCGCGAACTGGCCCAGGCTGGCAAAAACCAGCTGACAGCCCCGCTGAAAGTCGGCGCGATCTACACCGTCGGCCCGTACTTGTTCCCGCACCTGATTCCACAACTGCACCGGGTCGCCCCGCAGATGCCGTTGTATATCGAAGAAAACTTCACCCATGTGCTGCGCGACAAACTGCGCAACGGCGAGCTCGACGCGGTCATCATCGCCCTGCCGTTCAACGAAGCCGACGTGCTGACCCTGCCGCTCTACGACGAGCCGTTCTACGTCCTGATGCCGGCGCAGCACCCGTGGACGCAAAAAGAAACCATCGACGCCGGCCTGCTCAACGACAAGAGCCTGCTGCTGCTCGGCGAAGGTCACTGCTTCCGTGATCAAGTGCTCGAAGCCTGCCCGACCCTCACCAAGGGCAACGACGGCGCCAAGCACACCACGGTCGAATCCAGCTCGCTGGAAACCATTCGCCACATGGTCGCGTCCGGCCTGGGCATCTCGATCCTGCCGCTGTCGGCCGTCGACAGCCATCACTACGCCCCGGGCGTGATCGAAGTGCGGCCATTGTCGCCGCCGGTACCATTCCGCACCGTGGCGATTGCCTGGCGCGCGAGCTTTCCGCGACCGAAAGCCATCGAGATCCTTGCCGACTCCATTCGCCTGTGCTCGGTGGCCAAGCCAGCGGCACCGGTTACAGCCGGTTAAGCGAGCGTCATGACGGAGCTGTCGCAAGTGTCGGTGACGGCACTCAAGGGTGTCGGCGAAGCCATGGCCGAGAAATTGGCCAAGGTCGGTCTGGAGAATCTCCAGGACGTGCTGTTCCACCTTCCGCTGCGCTACCAGGATCGCACCCGCGTGGTGCCTATCGGCCACTTGCGTCCGGGACAGGACGCCGTGGTCGAAGGCACCGTCAGCGGCGCTGACGTGGTCATGGGTCGTCGTCGTAGCCTCGTCGTGCGCTTGCAGGACGGCACCGGCGGCCTGAGTCTGCGCTTCTACCATTTCAGCAACGCACAGAAAGAAGGCCTCAAGCGCGGCACGCGAGTTCGCTGCTACGGTGAAGCCCGACCCGGCGCATCAGGACTGGAAATCTACCACCCGGAATACCGCGCAATCACTGGCGACGAGCCGCCACCGGTGGATGAAACCCTGACCCCGGTCTACCCGCTCACCGAAGGCCTGACCCAGGCGCGACTTCGCCAGCTATGCATGCAAACGCTGACGATGCTCAAGCCTGACACCCTGCCCGACTGGCTGCCGACCGAGCTGGCTCGTGACTATCAACTGGCGCCGTTGGCCGATGCGATCCGCTACCTGCACAACCCGCCCGCCGATGCCGACGTCGATGAACTCGCCCTCGGTCATCACTGGGCCCAGCATCGCCTCGCCTTCGAAGAGCTTTTGACGCATCAACTGTCCCAGCAACGCCTGCGCGAGAGCATGCGTTCGCTACGCGCGCCGGCCATGCCGAAAGCGAAAAAGCTGCCGCCGAAATATCTGGCCAACCTCGGCTTCAGCCCGACCGGTGCGCAACAACGCGTTGGCAACGAAATCGCCTACGACCTGAGCCAACACGAACCGATGCTGCGGCTGATTCAGGGCGACGTTGGCGCGGGTAAAACCGTGGTCGCCGCCCTCGCTGCGCTGCAAGCGCTGGAGGCCGGCTATCAAGTTGCACTGATGGCGCCGACCGAGATCCTCGCCGAACAACACTTCATCACCTTCAAGCGCTGGCTCGAACCGCTGGGCATTGAAGTCGCGTGGCTGGCCGGCAAGCTCAAGGGCAAGAATCGCGTCGCCGCGCTGGAGCAGATCGCCAGCGGCGCGCCGATGGTGGTGGGCACCCACGCGCTGTTCCAGGACGAAGTGCAGTTCAAGAATCTCGCGCTGGTGATCATCGACGAACAGCACCGCTTCGGCGTACAGCAACGTCTGGCGCTGCGGCAGAAAGGCGTCGGCGGGCGCATGTGCCCGCATCAACTGATCATGACTGCCACACCGATTCCGCGGACGCTGGCGATGAGCGCCTACGCCGACCTCGACACCTCAATCCTCGACGAATTGCCGCCCGGTCGAACCCCGGTCAACACCGTGCTGGTCACCGATACCCGCCGCGTCGAAGTCATCGAACGGGTGCGCGGTGCTTGCGCCGAAGGGCGTCAGGCCTATTGGGTGTGCACGCTGATTGAAGAGTCGGAAGAGCTGACCTGTCAGGCCGCCGAGACCACGTTCGAAGACCTCACCGCCGCCCTCGGCGAGCTGAAAGTCGGGCTGATCCACGGCCGCATGAAACCCGTCGAAAAAGCCGCGGTGATGGCCGAGTTCAAGGCCGGCAACTTGCAACTGCTGGTCGCCACCACGGTGATTGAAGTCGGTGTCGACGTACCCAACGCCAGCCTGATGATCATCGAAAACCCTGAACGCCTCGGCCTCGCGCAGTTGCACCAGTTGCGCGGCCGCGTGGGTCGAGGCAGCGCCGCCAGCCATTGCGTGCTGCTCTACCATCCGCCACTGTCACAGATCGGTCGCCAGCGCCTGGGCATCATGCGCGAGACCAACGACGGTTTCGTCATCGCCGAAAAAGACCTCGAACTGCGCGGCCCCGGCGAAATGCTCGGCACCCGCCAGACCGGCCTGCTGCAATTCAAGGTCGCCGACCTGATGCGCGACGCCGACCTTCTGCCCGCCGTGCGCGATGCAGCGCAAGCTTTGCTGGAACGCTGGCCGACGCACGTCAGCCCATTGCTCGACCGCTGGCTGCGCCATGGGCAGCAATACGGCCAAGTGTGAGCACCGTCGCAGTTTCTGAACCCTCGTTCCAACCAAGCTGGTTATACTCGTGCAATTGTTTCAAAAACGGATACAGACCATGACCGAAGCTGCTCTCGCCCCCGAATCTCCGCACGCTCCGTCTGTTATTCGGCTGCTGCTCAACAAGCTGGGCATTGCCTACGAAGAAGTGCTCGACCACCACGGCCTTAATGCTTCGCGCAAAGTGCAAGCCGTGTTGCTGGACGACGCGGTCGGTGCGCTGATGGTGCTGTTTCCCCAGAGCCAGTTGCTGGATCTCAACCGCCTCGCCGAACTGACGGGCCGTCGCCTGACCGCCGTCTCCACCGAGCGCCTGGAAAAGATGCTCGGCAAACACAGCCTGAGCCTGCTGCCGGGCCTGCCCGCGCTGACCAGTTCGCCGTGCCTCTACGAAGAAAGCCTGCTGCGTGAGCCGAAGTTGCTGATCAACTCCGGCGAGCCGGGCGTGCTGCTGGAAATTGCCAGCGAAGCCTTCAAGACCATGCTGACCAAGGCCAGCGCCGCCAACTTCGGCGAAGCCCTGAGCAGCATCCGCCCGAACCTTGATCGCCCGGACGACGACCGCGAGGAAATCACCCAGGCCGTGCAAGCGTTCACCGCGCGCCGCATCCAGCAACGCCTGGAAGCGACCATCGAAATTCCGCCGCTGGCCGAAACCGCGCAGAAAATCATCAAGCTTCGTGTAGACCCGAACGCCACCATCGACGACATCACCGGCGTGGTCGAAACCGACCCGGCGCTGGCCGCACAAGTGGTGAGCTGGGCAGCGTCGCCATACTACGCTTCGCCGGGCAAGATTCGCTCGGTCGAAGACGCGATCGTCCGCGTGCTCGGTTTCGATCTGGTGATCAACCTCGCGCTGGGTCTGGCCCTCGGCAAGACCCTGAGCCTGCCGAAAGACCATCCACAACAAACCACGCCGTACTGGCAGCAGTCGATCTATACCGCCGCCGTCATCGAAGGCTTGACCCGCGCCATGCCGCGCGCCCAGCGCCCGGAAGCCGGCCTGACGTATCTGGCGGGTCTGCTGCACAACTTCGGTTACCTGCTGCTGGCGCACGTCTTCCCGCCGCATTTCTCGCTGATCTGTCGTCACCTGGAGGTCAACCCGCACCTGTGCCACAGCTTTGTGGAGCAGCACCTGCTGGGTATCAGCCGCGAACAGATCGGCTCGTGGCTGATGCGCTACTGGGACATGCCGGATGAACTGGCCACCGCCCTGCGCTTCCAGCACGACCCAAGCTACGACGGCGCCTACGCCGAATACCCGAACCTCGTCTGCCTGGCCGTGCGCCTGCTGCGCAGCCGTGGCATCGGTTCCGGCCCGGATGAAGACATCCCCGACGCCCTGCTCGAACGCGTCGGCCTGACCCGCGACAAAGCCAACGACGTCGTCAGCAAAGTGCTTGAAGCCGAAGTCCTGCTGCGCGAACTGGCTTCGCAGTTCAGCCAGGCCTAAACGCAAACAGGCCCTCTCCCTCAGGTTTTACACAATCCCTGTAGGAGCGAGCCTGCTCGCGATGAATCCAACTCGGTCTATCTGACTGACAAAAAACCAGTGGTGAGGGGATTTATCCCCGACCGGCTGTGCAGCAGTCGCATACCCAGCCCCCATAGCGTGTCTTGTGCAACGAAGATCAAGCCAGGTAACGGATCATCCAACCGCCCTCTACAATGGGGGATCCTTTGACTGCATATTCACCGCACACAACAATCTGACCCTGAGCCGTAGTTGTCATATCGAACATGACATCCAGCCAATTACGATTATCAAAAACAACCCAACCCACTCTGTTAAAGGTCAGATCCAATTCGCCCGTCAGCAAATAACGTGCGGTCAAGGCAAGGGTGTTATCCGTCTGAGCATCGCTGCCTGTAACACCTGAAATGATTAGCTTGTCATCGCCATCGCCGCCGAAGGCGCAACGACGCCAGGTCTGACCCATATCCGTCAACTTGGAGTAATGCGGTTTGCCTCCATTGAAGACCAGATTGAAATCGCCATCCCGGTTCAATACAAAAATCGCCCCTTTGGCCGAATAAAGACCTTCAAAAACGTCTCCGACGAGAGCGATCAAGCCATCTTTTCGCCGCACAGCAATGTCACTAATAACCAGTTGATCGCCCTGGCTGGGCAACATCAAGGTCGAGAAAAGCGGGTCTTGTTTTCCATTTGCGTTAAAGCGTGTGACATACATGCCTATATCGTTGCCCGGTGTGAAGTACGGACCGAATACCACTAACTTTCCATCTGCCTGAATGGCCAGGCCCGAGCCATAACTCCCGGTCGTCCCCTCCAACTCGACAAAAGCCCTACCGGTTCCGTTGAAGGTTTTATCAAACGTGCCATTCGAATTCAGCCGAACAACCAGCCCCTTGTATTCGCCGACGGAGTAATCAGCGGCGGAAGTCATTACGACTATCTTGCCATCTGGCTGCTCAACCCCCGCCGCCAGAGAATTGCCATCGCCCTTGCGGGCCGCATGAATAGGGTCAGCAGCTTTTCGCTCACCGAGATGAGCTTCCATTTTTTTTGCCTGATCAGGCGTCCCGCCACTCAAGGGATCCAGAAATACGACTCCGCCGTCTCCAAAACTTTCGTCAAGACGACCATCCTTGAGGAGCCGGATGATCGCCACTTTGCTGTAGGCTTCGTCTTTTTTTCGGGCTTCACAGGCAATCAGCACCCCAGCATCAGCTAACAGGCCCGCCCCTAAGATGAAAGGTATGTGCGTATCAGGAAAAGAGATCTCAACAAAGCCTTGCTGTTCGGTACCAAACCCCGTTCCAGCATCAATCTTTCCGCCGGCAGTCAATCGCACCACCGCAAAACCGACCGGAAAACCTGATAAACGACTCACGGCAATCAACTTACCGTCGGGTAATGAAACAACAGCCTGAGGCGCCAGGCTGGATACCTCGGGAAACGCCCAATTGAGTACGCCACCGTCGGCAAACGTCGGATCGAGCGTCCCCGCCTTTGCGGTGTCCTGTGCCTGAGTCATGATCTTGCTCCATCAAGTTTTTATGAAAGCCCTGCATCCAGGACTCGAACTTGAGTAGAGCACTGCGACTAGCGTTTCCACACCTGATAGAAATAACAGTCAGATTGTCTTTGGAAGCCATACCACCGACACAAGAGGCCAATGCTGATAGCTGCACCACCGCCCTCGCTACACCAACTCAAACCTTAGGCTTGGCCTTGCGCGGCCTCAAATACTTCATCAATCCCTGAAACCACATCACCAGCGCCGGGTTGCCCTTGATCTGGATCGACTTGTCCTGAATCCCCTGCATAAACGCCAACTGCTTGTTCTTCGCCTGCATCGTGGCAAAGCCATAAGCCGCATCTTTAAAGGCAATCGCAAACGCCGGCTCGGCATAAGTGCCAGACTTGCTGGTAATCCGCTGATTCTTCACCACGAAATGCCGCGCCACCTTCCCGTCCAGCGTCTGCATCTGAAACACCAGATCCTTGTCACCCAACTGCTGCTGGAACGCAGGATTAGTCCGACTGGCCTTACCCATCAACAGACCCAGCATCCACAGAAGAAAACGAAATTTCATGCGCACAGCCTCAAAAGGAAAATGAACGGCCGGCGCAGTGTAAGGGATTCAAACGATAACGCCACTATCTGCCTCTATTGGAAGAGGATGCAGACCATTTCCCGCACGATGACTACCAAGTCACGATTCAGCGTTCAGCCGCTGATCGTTCCCATGCTCCGCGTGGGAATGCATCCCGAGGCGCTCCGCGTCTCACCATTCACCTGTCCTACACCTGTTGAAACACATCCCTGTAGGAGCTGGCGAAGCCTGCGATCTTTTGATCTTCCGCCCTGCAAATCCATGGGAAATTTCCTGCAAAGTGCCGGGCTGTCCATGAACTAGGCGAGTTGGTGCGATGTGGATAGGCTCTGTGGGTCGCCGCAAAATCGGTGGCCGGATGTGCAAGTCCGAACTCGGGGAAATCAATTAACTGCTCAGGATTTACACCGATGACCGATGAAACATTCAGCACTGAAGCAACCTCGCCCTACGAATCCCCCAATTCGAAGAAATTCCACGAAGCCGCCGAGCGCGCCCTCGACCACCATTTCAAACCCGCCGCCGAACCCCGCCCCAAACGCGAAACCGGCCTCTTCAGTCTCTCCCCCGGCACCGACGCCGAAGCCCTCATGGCCAACGCCTCGGAAGACCTGCTGTCCATCAACGTCATCGCCTGCGACCTGGCCGACGACCTCCACGGCTCCCGCCGCTCGGTCGCGCTGGCCCTGAGCAGGATGGCGGACGGGGTGCGGTTGATGGTCGAAGGGATGCTCGATCACATTGAAGTACGGAGTGTGAAGACCAAGCCGTAACGGGATTTGCGGATGGAAAAAAGGGGACGTTAAGTCCCCTTTCTGCAGCTGTCTGTAAAAAATCCGGACACAAAAAAGCTGCCAATCAGGCAGCTTTTTTGAGAATCCGAAACCTTCAACCGGCCAGTCGACCAACAGGCTCGAAATCACTGCCGTTGGACAGAGCAACATCCAGAAAGCGGCTGCGCTTACCAGAGCGCTTGGCCAAAACTTCACGAGCTTCAGCCTGGAACCGGGCAGCCATCATAGGCTTTGGTTCATGTTTGGACTTTTTCATGGAAACCTCTCGGGTCTCGAAATTTGACTGGATGTTAGAGGCTCGACGCCCCCAATAACAAGTCAACTACAAGGGAATATTGAGTCCTTTTCTGTCAGCGGACAGGTAAACAAAACGCAGGAAACGCTATTAAACCAATCATTGCATCAACGATTCATAGGCAACTGAAAACGCATACGAACAATGCAATACGCGAAGTCTTCACGAAACAACCGGCCAACCATTTCGCAGTGCCCATCAGCGTATTGTTTCCAAAGCGGATCGTCGAAGGCTGCTCCGCCCAATCGCTCCATCGAAGTCGCCAGACCTTTTTCCCGGTCCTGCCCAGCCATGGCCGTGGCGGCTTTGTAAAAACCGTCCAGCGGTAACCCGGTTTGCAGAGCAATCAACTCTCCCAAACGTGCGTTGGTTGTTTGCACCAGACACCCAAGCCTATCAATCGGCGCTTCAGCACCCGGGAACGTGCCTTGATAGATCTCCTCGCAAAACCCTTCTTTGAAGCGCACCCAATTCTTCTGCACGTCTTTGAGTTGCATCTTTTCCGCAGGCGCTAAACTGACCAGCCCTTTCTTATATTGCTCATTCAAGGCTGCATCGACTTTCTCGAAAGTCTGCTGACCGCAGATGATCAAATCGCGATTGGTAAAGCTGTCAGGATTGCAGGCTTCCTGCGCATGCGCTGGAACCAGCGAAGCAGCCAAAAAAACACCCGCGATCAGCTCAAAGAACGTCTTGAGTTTGATCATGATCCGGATCCGGATCCGCCAACACTGCGCTCAACCACCCTCGCCGGGATCTTCGAAGCCTTTCCCGCTTCCGACATACGCGATGCATATTGCTTGTACGCCGGCACCGCTCGCTCTTTATCGTTCATAGCCCAATAGCTATCTGCGAGATTCAGGTAAGCCACCGTCCGCTCTGGGTTGTGTGCAATTACCGCATTCAACAGTTCAATGGACTCTACGTAGTAACCCGCTTCGCCGAGTAGAAAACCAAGGTCGTTGGACCAGCCAGGATGCTGTCGGAAGTAGTACTTTCCGGTGATATAACTCTCCGGAGAGCACGCGCCATGTGAGTCATCGCCCATCAGTGCCTCACTCATCACTCTTTTGAAAGAGCTGCTGTCACCCTTCCGATACGCCGCCAACGCCGTATCCAGCAGGTCCGCCGAATAGACTGTCATGAGTTTTCTATAACCGTCCTGAGGTCCGCTAATGTTCGCAGCGCGCAGCTTTTGAAGAGCCTCGAACCCATCGAAGGACGCCAGAGTGATAGAGCCCAATGTCCGCACCGGCAACTCCGCCACGCTGATGAGCGAGCGATCGCAATACTCGTTGTTAACCAACTGCAATATTTGCTTTAGCTCAAACTGCCTTGAAATTCTATTGAAGGCGAACAACAGGTTGAAGTTGTAAACAGCGTTATCTTCTTCGCTGGTTACCAGCGCGATGTAATCCCCAGCCTCAACGAACGGCTGCTTGACCACAGCTTCCTCAGCCTGCGGATCAATGACCGTCATGACGCCAGGGCGACCTTTGAGTACATGGACGCTGAATACACCCTGAAGCGCAGACGAGTACTGACTCTTGATCAGAGGCAGCGCCTTCGACGTATCGAGCAATATGTCCTCGTCACGCGCTTGTTCCGGCGCAATCAACAATCGGTTAGAAACTTCGTCGGCATCGCCCGCCAGCACAAATACCTTTTGCCGTGATGCATCACCCAGCAAGCTAGCCGGAATTTCCTTCAGGACTTGTGGGGCAGCGAGTGCGTATGAAGTGGTTAGCAGCCCAAGGCTCAACACGATAAAGCGGAAGAACATATTCACTGTTTCAGTCCCTGAATTTCAGATCGCTCAACGACGCGTTGCGGAATCTTCTGCGCTTTACCGGCGGCACTCATCGCGTCGCGGTACTCGCGGTAATAACGCTGCGCTTCTTCTTTCCGATCAAGGCGCCAGAGTGAATCGGCGATGTTCAACATCAGCACTGTGCGTTTGCCGACAGCCTCTACGCCGCGATAAAACTTCAGCGCCAACTTATCTTTACCGCCCTCGGCCAGATAAAAACCCAGGTCGTTGTACGCCTGAACATTTTGCGCCGGGGGATGGCACGCCATGTAGGACTCTGGACTTAGAAAGTTCAGGCTCGATTCGATGGACTCTGCGCGGGACTGCGCAGCTTTGATGGTCGAGATATATTTCAACCACTCCTTCGGGGACTCCGTTTCCAGGATAGGCGTAAGGACTTCGCCATCTTCCGAAAACCACTGATTACCCACCCATTTACCGAGACAAAAACGAGGGGAACGCTCGGCCAGCACGCAACCGGTTTCCATGGAGATCACATCGCAATGCTGTTGCGACACGAGTTTTTCTTCTTGATTCTCGTCCGACAACATGCCGAAGACCACCGGGTCGAGCAATAAGGTTTTCTTGTCAGGACTGAGCCAATCCGAGTGTCCATCGGCGCCAACATCAGCACTGAAGAGCGGGAAGGTTTTGCCGTTGGCGGTGAACCATGCGGTCGCCGAATCCACACCGGGCATCGTCCATTTTGTCGCTCTAAACGTCACGGAGTGCCCATCGATACCGACTATTGGCGGGTCCTCGGCAAGGGCACTTGTGACGGTAAGAAGGCAGCTGATCATCAACACCCACTTAAGGCTGGCCATAGACGATCCTCTTCACCGCCGGGCTTTCTGACATTAACTGTCTCTTCGTAACGCCATAGGCCTTGATCAGCTCGTCTCGAGATCCCTTCGAGCCAAACGAGCGCTGGTTATTATCGAAGCTGTATTGCTCCAATCGCCCTGCTGTCGAGTAATACCCATGCCACTCCGCGCAGGCACCACAACCGCCATACCCGCCTATCGAAACAAGACTGCCCTTGGTGCCTTCCACGCAATCCATCGCCACAACAACATTGCTCAACATCTTCCTCTTCGCACCGTCGGAAGTGAGTTGTGAAACTTTGCTGATATCGCGTCGAAGCACCTTGCTACCGATGTTGATGGTCTGGTCGGAGCAGACCGGGATGACGTGGGTTTCCGCACCATCCACTGTCACGGATCGGCAGGACGACACCAACACCACTTCAACACCGCCGCACTGCATGACATCGCGCTGGGTAAAGGCGTCCGAAGGCGCGGCGAAGGCTGGCAGAGAGAGCAGCAGCGAAAGGCTGCCCGCGAGAAAACGATGCATCCACTCACTCCTCATCCATCGGCGACGATTCCACGTCGGTCATGCTCAGCAGCCGAAACTCATTGTTCACAAACTCGTAGTAACGATCCCGGTTACCGCTTTCCAACGCGTTCCCCTGCGCATCTTCTTCGCCGTCGAGGGTGATGCCGGACACGATGATCAAGCGGCTCTCGGGTTGGTAAACCATGCCGAACGTGCTGCCGTCGTAAGCATTCGGCAGACCGCCAACCACTTCACCGGTCTGGGCGTCCAGCACTTCGCCGCAAATGGTGCTACCGCCACAGCCGAGCCTGTGCAGGATGTAATGGCCGGCGAAGTTGACCTTGCCTTTCAGGGCTTGCACCCGTGCCTGATCCATCATTGGGCTGCTGTTTTCTTGCGGCACCAGCTTATGGTTGGGGCCGGTGAAAACTGGCGTGACGGTGTAATCCTTGAAGGTTGGATCGGCAGCGAATGCCATGGACGCGGCAGCCAATATCAAGCTGCCGAGAAGAACCGAAAATCCTTTCACGTAGTAACTCCGTAAATGCAGTGGGGACCGTCGGCTTACTCAGCCTGCCCTTCATAACGCTGTGCCTGCGGGTCGAATTGCCACAGATGTGGCCGGGTCATGGCATTTCCACCCTTGTAGAGAATCCGCCCGCGCCTGTCCCTGATGTAGGAGTAGATCTCGATGTCCTTGAACTCACCTCCCCTCTTGGGTGGGCCGTCCAGAACTTTGACCCCGGCGAGGTAATCGCCGCCCGAATACCTCAAATAACCACGGCACTGGATCAGGAAGGCAAATGTGCTATCCATTGATGAGCCAATGCCGACGCGGGAATTGAAGATGAAGTCTTCGATGCCATCGCCATTTAGATCGCCGCGAAAAACCACGTGGCCCGGCTCGATAGAAAATTCTTTTCCATCGAGACTGGAAAGTATGTCTTCCGGATGTTCACTGCTCTGCGACCATGGCGATAAGAAATATTTTGAGTCAGCTTCCTGATTGCAAACATCTGCCGCCATAACCGCTATCGGCAACCAGCTCACACATAACACCAGCAATCGTTTCACTTCGTATCCTTCGAATTGATCAATTCCAACTCACCATCCCGGTACAACACCTCACACCCCACCCACGCCGGATCAACCTGCGGCATCACCGCCGACGGTTTGCGCAACTCACGCAGCAACGTCGAGCCATGGGACAACCGCCCACCCATCCGCGCAATCACCGCCCGCGCGGCTTGATAGTGCGCATGCCGCCCCGGATCGAGGGTGTCTTCCAGCAAGATGTCCTCACCGAGAACACCCTGCACCTGCCCTGGGTAGATCATGAACCCGGTGGCCTGCTCAGCGCCCTCGCGACCGTCCTGCCAGAAGCTGCCGTCGCGGCTTCGAATGTCGGGATGCGGCGCGAACCAGTGCTCGCGATCCGCCAACGGCATAGCGTGATGCAGGCGGAAGAAGATGCGCATCAGGTTGTCGCGATACCACTCGCGCACTTGCAGGTAGTAACCACGCAGGCCCGGCAGTCCGGCCGAATGCGCGAGGCGGATTAGCCGTGACCATTGCGGGAATGGCTGGAGCGGCAATTCGCTCGCCGTCGGCCGAGGGGTGGCCGGATCGGTCTCCCACGGCAATCGATGCGGGCTGTTTTCGAGGTTGTCGTAAGCGGTCGGCGGACGCCCCAGCCAATCGCCGCCACTGCTGGCCAGCGCCGTGGCGATGCACAGGTTGCCTTGCACCACGAACACATAAAACCGAGTGAACCAGTCGGCCAATTGTTGGCCGCCGGCACCTTGGGCGACGAGTTCGGCAAGCTCTTGATCGAAGCGCTGCAAACCACGCTCAAGCGTCAGCAGATGACCACGGGCAATGTGTTGCATGCGCAGGAACAGCGGCAACGAGCGCAGCATCTTCAGCGGCTGCCACGGCAGGTGCGGGGTCGCGCCGCCGACTTCACCGGCGTAATTGCTGGCGCTGATGCCCCAGTCGGCGAGTCGGGCGAGAAATAGGTCGTTGTTGATGTAGGACGCGCCGCCGAACAACGCGGTGAACGGCTCGTTGTCCTGCAACACCCGCGCATCCCAGCGCGCCATGATTGCCGGAATACTTGCCGCAGCGCGACGCTGGGCGTACTCCACAAAAACGCTAGGTTGCGGCGGCAAGATCTCGGCGATGTTCGCGGCGGTCAGGTGCCGGCGCCAGCCGTAATCGCTGATCGGGCGGTATTGCAGCAGCCACAGTTGCGCGCCGTCCCAGGCCCATTCGACGTCGCCGGGCACATAGTGGAACACCCGCAACACGTCTTGCAGAAAGCGCCACAGCATGTCTTCGGTCAAACCGTGAGACTCGGTGAACGTGCCGCTACGCCAGGCATCGCCAAGCCGCGAAAGCGTTGCCCGCGATGGGCTGACATGACCGTCGGCCAACGACTCCAGATGGCCTTCAACCCATTCCAGTTCTACCGACAGATGCCGCACAAACGCGATGCCGGAAACGATCGGCGTGATAAAGCGCTGCACCACAACTTCCTCGACGCCTTCGGCGGTCAATTCGGCGATGCGGTTTGGCACGTTGGAGCGCGGCTCGCGCAGGTAAGTCGTGCTCAACCCGGCGTTGGCCGAATCGGCCTGATCTTCGCCGTAACTGGAGGAGCGCACCGCCCAGGTCACGTCGAGTTGGGCAGCGAGAAATGTTGGCAGACGCGGATCATTGCAATCGTTGAGCGCCAGCGCTGCCGGCACCGGTTGCCGGGCCAGCTCAGCCAAGCGCAAACGCCCGCCCTTGGTGTGCGCAACAAACCCGCGCACGCCTGACTCCAGCCACTGCACGAACTGCGCGGGCGCGTCGATCCACGGGTAATGACCCCAACCGGGTTTGAGGCTGATGGTCAGGTCGGCGCGAGCGAGAATCGCCGACCACGCCGCCGCTTGCTCGATGCCGAGCACGGCGTCCTGATCGCCCCAAACCAGCTCGACCGGATCGGTGATCCACTCCAGCAGTGGCAGCGCAGTATCAGCGCGAATCAGGTCCCAGTGCGGCACGAACGCACGGCAGCGCGCATAGCCGGCGCCCATGCGCTGGTACTGCGCGGGCGTCCAGGTCTGGTTGGAGAACTTGCGCGCGAACAGCGTGGGTTTGTTCGATAGCAGCCAGTGAATGGTCTTGCGGATCGGCAGCGGCGACATCAATGCCGGCAAGCGACGCTGCCACAAAAACGCACCGACCGGCGCCAACAGAACACTGCGCGAAAAGTGCCCTGGCCGACGTTGCAACGCATGCAGCACCAACAACGCATTGACCCCGACTGCCATGATCGCGCTGCCCTGCTGCGTCATCGCCAGCAACGTCTGCGCGTAGTCCGCCAGATCCTCGCAGGGTGGCTGCGGATTGGCGCCGAAGCCCGGCAACTCCAGCGGCACCACGTCGTAGCGCTGGAAGTGCGGCAGCGCGTCATCCCACCAATCGGCGGCGCTGCCGTTGCCGGCCAGCAGGTACATCAACGGCTTGCTCATGGACGATCCTCAGGTCAGATCGCGCAGAGCGGCGTCGAGGGTTGGATAGCGGAATGTGTAACCGGCCTCAGTCAAACGCTGCGGTACAACGCGCTGACCGTCGAAAAACAGCTCCGCCATTTCCCCAGCCAGCGCGCGTACTGGCGCCGCCGGAATGTGGAACCACACCGGGCGCTTGAGAACCTTGCCGGCATGGGCGGCGAACGCTGCCTGAGTAACCGTTTCGGGCGCGACCATGTTGTAAGTGCCGACCAGACTTTCATCGTCGAAGGCACGGGCGATTACCTGAAGCACATCGTCGCGATGCACCCAGCTCATGATCTGCCGACCGTCGCCCATGCGCCCGCCGAAACCCAAGCGGAACGGCAGCAGCAACGGCGTCAACGCACCGCCGGGGCCGAAGACCACGCCAAGACGCAGCACCACCTGACGCACGCCGAACTCCTTGGCCGGTTGCGCGGCGGCTTCCCAACGCGCGCAGAGTTCGGCCATGAAACCGTCGCCCTTGCTGGCGTGTTCGTCGAGGTTTTCACTGGCATCGCGTACGCCGTAGAAGCCGATGGCCGAGGCTTGAATCCACAGCGTTGGTTTGTGCTTGGTGTTCTTCAGCCAGGTTATCAACGCTTCGGTGGTGCCGACTCGGCTGGCGAGCAGTTGCGCGTGACGTTTGGGAGTCCAGCGTGGGCCGGCGACGGGGGCGCCGGCGAGATTGATGATTACGTCGAAGGTTTCGTCGTGGCTGAGTTCGCGGAGCGAATGCACGCAGCGGGCGCGGCCGTTGAATAGATTGGCTGCTTTCAATGGATCACGTGCCAGCACACTCACGGTGTGGCCGGCGTCGAGTAATTGGTTGACCACCGCCTCGCCGATAAACCCGGTGCCGCCGGTGATTAGCACGCGCTTGTAGGCGCTGCCGGCAAACGGGTTGGACTGACTCGGAATTTTTACCGAAGGGGATTTCCGGCGGTCATGGCGGTACAGCCAAATCAGCGGCGGCAACAGCACCAACAGGGCAAAACCATCGAGCCACAGATGCGACCAGACCTGTTGTTGCGCTGACAGCCACATGTCCTGTGGCGCCCATAACAAGATGCCGGCCATCAACCAGCCCCAAAATACCGGGGCCTTCAGGCGATTGCCCAGGTGCACCAACGCAAGCATGTACAACGAATAACTTTGCAGCGTCGCGCCGAAGAGTGCGAGCCACCAGACTTGTTGTTCGTGGCCGGCGGCGGGTACTGCGTCAGTGCCCCAGAATGCTAGTTCGAGAACTTGCAGATAGCCGTCGAGTAAACCGGAATGCCCGGCCCAGGTCAGGGTGAGACCGGCGAGTATGTGCACGATCGCGGCGGCGTACAGCCAGAGCACTAGCGCGGGGCGAAGCGAAGTCGAGGGGGCTGGCATTCCGTGTCCTGAGCGCATTCCTTGGGGGTGGGGAGTTTAAAGGAAAAGCGTAGTCGTCAGACGTTCAACCACGAAACGTTTTACCGTGAGGGATTCAGGCTCAACGCGTGCGAAAGCGCATCAAACATGACTGCGAACTTCAAATGCAGTGACTTGCCTTGATCGGCTCTGTGACCTGCGATCCCAATCGCTTCACATTGTCGATGCTCGACTGATCACCTTTGTCAGCCGCCATTTGATAACAGGCTAACGCTCGGGACATATCCTTCGTTCCCAACTCGCCACCCTCAAAGGTAGAAGCCAGATAACTCATCGCGTCTGTGGAACCCATGGTAATCGCCCGAATGACCTGCTCTTCTGCCTGCTTGGGATGGAGGCAAGGGCCGTTGTAGTCGGTGGAGTTTCCGACACAAAAAAACGTGGCATAGGCCAACGCGCCACTCGGTATTTTCGAGGCCGCTTTGAACAGCGCATCAACCTTAGGGGTTTCCAACTGAGACGCCATTTGCGAAAGGCTCAGGCTTGCCGCCGAAAGACTCGCCTGTGCGTCACCCGACTCTGCAGCACACACAAAATTCTCCAGGGACGCTTCAATCAACTCCACGGTCAGCGGGTATTGCTCAAGAAACCCTAGCCCACCTAACGCTTCTGCACGTTGATAACAGAAGTTCTCGGCGCGGCTCATTCCAGGGTTTTCCGTTGCGACAAGATCCTTTTCGCTGATCGACCAATCCTCAATCCCCTCAAGCACCCAACATGCCTGACGAGAGAAGTTGAAGATTTTCACATTGCTGTTCCCCCCTCGCTTATCAACCACGTTGACGTGACTGTCGTCCACTTCTTCGATTTCGACTCCAGGTGTCTTGCCGGGTGTGATGGCGGCCATCAGTGGATAGCTGAAACTGGTGCCGCTAACACCCGAGGTCGAAGGCTCAAAAGTACTTCGATCCTTTCCTGCTACCGGTTTCAACACCAGCGACTTGACCGTCATCGCAGTGAGACGGCGTTGTGATTCGCTGTTGGCGGAAAACGCTGTCAGGAAAGCAGGGAACTCCTCCGAAGGACAAGCGCCGCTGGCCGGCGCCGTCGAAGCGCTCTTATCGGACGCAAGAGCAGGGACGATCTTGTCCAGATATGCCGAGCGCTCGCGACTCATTCTGGCGATGCACAAGTTGCTGACCGCCACGTAAGCAGGCTTACCCACCTCGATCTCGAACGCCTCCAACGGACAGTTCACATCGCGCAATTTCAGCCATGCACGCTGCGACTCCTTGACCTTCGCCGCGTACTCCGCGCCCAACGCAGGATCTGTTCGATAGTCAGATTCAAGCCGCGCCATCAATTGCTTGTAGCTGACATTCAACTGCGCATCGGCAGCCTTCTTCGCCGCCTCCGAGCAAGGCACCATTTCCAGACTGGAGGTGACATGGCTGCAGTCATCCTGCGCATAGGCCGCTGAAACCGGCAGCAGCACGGCCAGCAGGGTAAAAATAAAACGGTTCACAGTGTTCTTCCTTGAGTCATTCAGGCTTTGCGTTTGGTGAATCGGGTGATGCATTGCTTGGGTATGTTCATTTCCCAGTAAGTGCTGAGCAACGCCTTACGTTTTTTGTCGACGCGCAGGTTAACAAAGCCATCGCCGCAGTCCGGTTGCAACTCTTCGAACGTGCCGGTTTTGGCTTGGTAAACGAATACCCGGTAGTAGTCGTAAGTGCCCATGCCGTCATCCAGCTGCCAGATCGCGAAATCCTGGGCGCCGTCGAAATTGAAATCATCGAACTGCACATGGAGTTCGTTTACGGCTTCAAAATCGATTGTCCGAGACTCGTTGTGCGTTTCGCCTTTAACCGCGATGTTCAGCTTGGCGCCTTCGAGAACCAGCGTCGCGTCGACGCCTTTGGTTGGGCTGAACGTGGTGGTTTCGGCCAACGCCGGGATCGTCCACATCAGGCCGAGCAGTGATAACGCCAAAGTTTTGAATTGCATGTACTCGCCCTACTCCAACTTGCATCCGGACTCCAGAGAGGAGTCGATGCTGGTATTGATTCCGAAGCTGTATACCTTGCCGCTGGACTGCTTTGTGTAAGACATCGAGACGATCTGTGAGCCTTGAGTTATCAACTCATAAGTGCCCGTGACCTTGCCGTTGACGACTTCAGACCAAGTTCTGGTGTGCTGCCAGGGAGCATCCGGGTCGAGGATTTCGTTTTCTGAATCCGTCAGCACAATGGAAATGGGTTCACTGGACTTGGCGTACTTGACGAAGCCGCCCGACCATTTGCTGGCTTCGTCGTAATAAGTGCGGAGTTCGAACTTTACCGGGCTGGATTTCGAGAGTTCGAAGCAGAGTGATTCGGTAGTGACTGCGCTGTGCGCCATCAGCGGGAAGAGGCTAACCAGCAGAAGAAGTACTTTTTTCATGTTCATTTCCTTATGAGAGTCGGGTTCACTGCTGTTCCACTCCCGACTTTCTCCAGCAAAAAACCTGTCATCGGTAGGCGTCGGTTACGTGGATAGGCCGTTGTTGTCAGACCGATCCTCACTGTGTCGCAACCACTTAAACAGAAGTCACGATCTTTCGGTCTCCTGCTAAACGGCTGTCATGTTCGTCGGACATTTCCCGCAAGACGCCGAGCCACCCATGAACTATCCGCCCCTTGCTTTCACCGCTAACCTTGATGTGTCGCCGCAAAAAACGGTGACACGGACGTGCAAGTCCGGTACATATCGCCGCACAAACGCCTAGCCAGAGTTTCGAGCTTTCAAATGCTCGCTATGACGATTTATGGCGGCTGTGCGCGGGAGGTCCCTCTGGGGTCTGCCGGGTCCGATATGCCCGGTCTTGCACACCTGCGTACAGCTGCCACCTTCATTCGAATGCAAGCGAACGGGTGTCAGTCCCTATAAATACTCATATCGGGTGTATCTATGTTCAAAGTAACGCCAAACCCACCAGAAAATACTGGCACCCCCGCCGAAGAATCCCTCGACACTGCGACGCTCGACAAAGAAGCCGCCGACCGCGCCTTCGCCCACTACTTCCCGCCTACCAACGACAAACCGTCCAAACGCCGCAAAGGCAGACTTTTCACCGTCTCCAATGACATCGACTCGGAAGCCCTCTTGGCCAACGCCTCCGAAGACATGCTGTCCATCAGCGCCATCGCCGCAAAATTAGCGGACGATGTCGAAGGCTCAAACCGCTCGGTGGCATTGGCACTGAGTCGTATTGCCGATGGTGCGCAGCTCATGGTGGAACGTGCGTTGGATCATCTGGAAGAGTTGATCGCGGCAAGGCAGGAAGCGAAGACGTAAAAAAGGTAAGTGGGGACGGATTAATCTGAAAATCCGTCCCTATTCCACTGTGCAACTAGTTCTTGCTAGGTGTTATAGCCTCAAATGACGATCGAATATCAGATAACTTAGGATCACCTTTTAGATTCGACCTAGGCACACATGCTGAAAACTTGACCGTGGAACCTTTCACACCTTTCAATCCATAGAAACAGTCGAACCACAGCCCCTTTTTTTTCAATGAGAATTTGCGATCAGCAGCAGCAATGTCTTCATCAGAATCCCAAAGCATAAAAGGGGACATTAATACTCTGACTTCGGCGGAACCCGACGCTGATGAATGAGCAAGATCTACCGCTCCCGTCTGCACGCCTTGCTGAAAAGAATCATCAGCAGCGTAGTTGTATATGTATTTACCATTGTTATCGAAGCGCCCAGATGCAGCCAAGATCTTCTCAAACTCAACAGGCTCAATTAGGAAAACATTCTCATCCGTCAAAACACCTGGATTTAAATTAATGCTCGAAATAAGCTCACCATAACACACGCCATCCTCTGCTCTCACACTCAGCTTAAAACCAGGAATCTCGGGAATTACAACACCGCAATTATCTAGAGGCTCTGATTGAGCAACTGGCAAAAAAAACGCGCAGAGTGCAAAGCCAACAAACAGAAACAAATAAGCCTTCATCACAATGACCTCTTATGAAAAGCACTCGGCGGCGAAGATACTAACTCCGAAAGTAAATAATAGGCATGCTTAAAGAAGTGCCTACGCCTTACAAGGTGAAGAGCTCCCCTGTTTACTTGCCGAGTCAAGCTAAGAATTTTTGTGTCTGCCGGAAAAATGGGACAGACCACGTTTTTCTGATAATTACTAAAACGTGATCTGTTCCCACCCCTACTATTGGTCATATCAACTACAGTTTTCTCGAGATTTAGCCGACTGTGGAATACGTCCACCCTTTCCGTTTTTTGTCATTTTAGCGATATATTCTTTATAAAGCGGACACGCGTCGGACTTCATACCTATATCCCAATACGCATCTGCCAAATTCAATATTGCAACGACTCTCTCCGGGAATTTTTTATGAATCTCCTTCAAAAGCAAAGCAGCTAAAACGCTATTTTTGTTACGATACAAATAATAGGCATAATCATTTAGCGGCCCGACATTATCATCGGACACTATCAAAGTCAGCTCATACACCAGCTCCTGGGGAATGCTCCTTCTTACTTTATTACCGCCATCATCGACCCCATAAAACAACTCTCCTTTTTCGCCCTGAGGAAGCTTACCAAGGATGTATTTAAAATCTTTCCTGACTTCTGCAAGCTGAGCCTCATCATTCAAAGAACGAAAATTAGGCCCATTTTCAGAGAACTGAGAAAACAGCGTGCAACACGCTATACGCTGAACATCAAACTGCTGCGGAAACAAAGCTTCAATTGGTACCTTCTCACCACCCAAGGTATACTTTTCATCCCTACTAGGTTCAACCCATGTAGATTTTTTATAGAGCACCCAATCTTTCTGCGCAGAGCTCCATCTAAAACTATACTGCGTAAGATCAGTATTACGAGTATAAAAATCCAGTAACAACGAGAATTCGCTTGGTAGATAACCTACAGACAGCCCACCATCTCCAAGTTCAAAATTTCCCGTAACTGACTTGTCGCTCCCGCCTATATCGATAGTGATTCGCGAAACTGTACCGTCATCCTCGAGCGGGCTAACACTATACGAATCGCAGACTCCGTCCCCATTTAGATCAGCCTCGCAGCTAGAGTTTGCACTTGCCACTGTTGCCATGAACACGAAAACAAAAAAAACTGCAATTCTCATTATAATGTCCCCCCAAGTGCAAGGATGCGCGCTTCGGCGTGTTGTTTAGCTACTGATGCTATTCGTCCTGACGCGTAGTACTTAGTGTTGGTATTTCCACTTACTGCCGAGTCCGAATTATACAACTCCAAAAACCGCTTATATCCTATTATCGCTTGCGTAGCGTCCGGCGTCTTTCCCTCTTTTCCGCCGGCGGGATCGCTCCACAGTCCCCAAGCAAACGAAAACTTAGCTTTGTTATATGCCTTACTATCGCACAAGTCATAGGTGCCAGACTTATTCAGTTTCGCACACCCTTTTATATCCAAGGCTTTTAGAGCATTATTCAAAAACAATAATCTTTCATCATAATTATTCAAACCACCATTCACCAAAATCGTACAGTATATAAAATCATCCGCATCCGAGTGAGATATAATCTTTTTATAGTCGACCCAGTACCAACCTGCTGAAAGCACGCTATGCGGCAACTGGCCAAGCTTATTACAATTTGGCGCACCTATGAAACTTTCACCAGCGAACTGGCCATAGGCCTCATAATTGACCCTATGGGTTATTTGCATAAGGCCGCGACCAATATAAGGGTGATATGTTGGCAAAGGCTTAGTTGAATCTAGTACTTCTACAGTATAGTGCAGATGCCCGCTCTCATGCAGCATTTGCGCAATAATATGCGCCTTACTTATACATTTATTGACTCCAGACCTCTGAAACATCCCACCTAAAAGATCTGTATATTTATCAATATTTGCTTGAGTTGCCGCAGGGTCAATCAACTTCATTTGTGCTTTCGTAATAGTATCCGAACAGCTACATCCACCTGCATGTGCAAATGACGAAATTAGCCCAATGGGGTGTATATGCTGCACATTCGCATTGCCGGTTATTCCATGCTGCCCTAGCAATTTGCTCCACCAACCGAGTTTCTCAATCCTCGTTTTTTCTTCTAACCATTCTTTGTGGGGCTCGGAATCGCTATGCCCAATGATTTCGTCTAACGCATCCCACTTATCCTTCTTGAAGTCCCACTCATTTTCATATCGGGTTACCATTTGCGATATTGGTTGAGAGAACCAAGGTTTACTCAATGCATCTGCGATTTCAGACGGGGCGAGTTTTTTGTCGCCGTTCCGGTCAAGTATTTTATACAACGTCTCGTTAACCGAGCCTGCAATGGCTGCCTCAACGTTTGGCAAATAGCTGTCCCGTTCCTGCTCATTGAGGTTTTCTTGAGCATGCAGAAACGCTGCAAAGTGATCGGCGTTACTGGTGGTCTCTTCAATAAAGTTAAAGCCGGTCCATTCAAATGGGGAATGTCGCGAGATGACTGTATCTTGCTCCGCAAACCAACCATCAATCCCGTTACCGTCCTTGTCTCCTAAAAGACCATCTAAACGCCACCAATAAGTGGTTGTTGTTGACTGCCCCATTGTGACTGCTTGTTTTATTTTTTTGTCCGCAGGTAAAGCCTCCAGCAATCCTACAGGAACATAAAAGTCGTACCCTACATCGCTCCCAGCATCCGATGCTTTAGGTGGGTTCGTAGCGTCCATTCCCTGCACATGAGTTATAAGCTTGGTGCCTACTGGAATTTTTACTATAGATTTCTCAGCGACGGGAAAACCGCCAGCCTTAGCTTTACTTTGCTCAGTGAAAGCTTTCACATCCTCACAGCTAAAAACCTCTAGGTGCAGAAGGTTCTTCGGAGCTGCATCTGAATGATTCTGATACTTGCCAACATGCCCTAGAACCTCACCAGCCTTGATCTTATATGTCGGAGAGAGGACAACAACATCTCCCATCGGGCTGTGCGGCTCACTCTTTGGCGTAAGTGATTGCAGCCAAATAAACCCAGGAAGCTTCCCATCTGCACCGGGCGCTAAGGCTGGCGTTGCCTGGCCACTGACGATTTCGGCGAGTTTACGAAAGTTGTTAGGTGTCGCTTCGTCACCAAGCCGTACTTGTGCGCCTGCTGGTAAGTGGCTAAGCGGGAGGCCGCTGGTATGGGCGCCGCGGATATTCGCTCCGTGCTGAGCGCCTCCAGGGATAGGATCTTGAGCTTCGTTACCCACGAAATACTTGCCACCCCCCAAGTCTTTCAATTGACCCTTATATACCCATCCGCCCGCAGGTAAGCCTGCGATTTCAGGACTAACGCTGATAACCGCAACCCACATTTGATTCGCTGGGGCAGGTTGTGTAACCACGGTCGTCCCCCGGGGCAAAACTGCCAAGACGGGAAAGTGTCCGGCGTTACCACTTCGCATCCGTATGCCCAAAGGCTTGTCTGGAGCATTGGCCTTAACTTCATAAAGCCCCTTTCCCCAGAAACCCGGCCGGTCTTTAAGCGTGGGGTTCGCTTTGTAACCTTCCCAGTCCAGCAGGTGCATATAGAGGCTGAAGAATGTGAGGCTTGGCCCGGGCGTAGCAGGAGCCGCTCCTGGCGCAGGAGGTGCCGGAAGTTCAAGGCGATGCTTTACCAGCACAAACCCAGTCGAATAAACCGAGGGTGTCGAACCAAAATCAGAAGTCGGGTACTTCTCGTCGATGCGGTACGCGACGACCTCTCCATCAGCGATGCATCTGACCTCCGTCAGATCGCTGACCAAACCCGAAGCTTCATCGAAATGCACACCACCATGCCAAAGCCCATTGGCCCCCAGCGGATAGTAACCATCCTTCGCTTTGGCTAACGCCTTGTAGAACTGCTGCGGATCGGTCGCTTCAGCTGTCCCCACTTTCAGGGGATACGACCATTTTTGAATTTTGTTCGTTGTCTCTGTCATTACCAATTACCTGAATTCTGATCCCTGGTGGCTTGGATTGCCGTCGATGTCTTACCCGGAAAAATTGAGCATGCGCTTCGGTTTGCGTTTGATCTTCTCCTCAGACGCATTCAACAACGCCTGATCCATCAAACTCCCCGCCTTATCCTTATCCGCCGCCCCCGGCAGCACCGGCGGTTTAATCCCGATCCCCGTGCCGGAACCAGCCGAGCCACCGGCATTGATCTTGATCACCGGCCCAACCACCGTCACACCACCGCCATCAAGCTTGATAAAGCTCCCACCACCCAAGATGGTCAGCTCTGTCCCCGCCTCAATAACAATCTTGTCCCCAGCCTTGAGGTGTATCTCTTTCCCCACGCTGGTCAGTTGCGCCGTCCCCAGCTTCACATGCTGGTTCTGCCCAACCGTCAGGTGATCATCGAGCTTCGCTTCAATCTTGCGATCGGAAATCGTGGTGCGGTGTTCTTCAGCCTTGAGCTCGGTGTAGGTGTTCTTCACCACCGTGTCGTGGCGTTCGTTGCCGACCCGAATCTTCTGGTCGTGCTCAACGTTTTCATCCCAATCGCGCTGGGCGTGGATGTAGATCTGCTCGGCGCCTTTTTTGTCTTCGATGCGCAGTTCGTTGTAACCGCCGCCCCCCGGGGAGCTGAGTGTTTTGAACACGCTGCGAGTCTTGTTCGCCGGCAGTGCATACGGCACCGGGTTTTCCTTGTGGTACAGGCAGCCGGTCACCAGCGGTTGGTCGGGGTCGCCTTCAAGGAAGGTGACGAGGACTTCCATGCCGATGCGCGGGATGCTGATGGCACCGTAGCGGTCGCCGGCCCAGGAGCTGGAGACGCGCAGCCAGCAGCTGGTTTTGTCGTCGGCCAGGCCTTCGCGGTCCCAGTGGAATTGGACTTTGATGCGGCCGTATTGGTCGCAGTGGATTTCTTCGCCTTTGGGGCCGGTGACGTGGGCGGTCTGGCTGCCGAGGACGCGGGGTTTCGGGTGTTCGAGCGCCGGGCGGTAGAACACGTCCCACGGGGTGGCGAGGAAGGTGTTGCGGTAGCCCTGGTGGAAGTCGTCCTTGTTATCGGTGGTGTCGCTGGTCACGCCTTCTTCGAGGACTTGCGGCTGTTTGCCTTCGTGGACGATTTCGGTGAGCAACCACAGGTCGTTCCACTCGCTGCGCGGGTGATCGGACATGGCCATGAAGTGGCCGCTGACCAGTTTGGTCTGGTCGCCGCGACCTTCGGCCTGGCGGTAGTCGGCGCGGTGGCGTTCGAGGGCGCGTTGGCTGAGGAACTTGCCGCGCGCGCGGTCGATGAAGCGGCCGGGGTAGTCGTAGTCTTCGAGATCCGGTTCGGCGTCTTTGCTATCGAGAGCGCCTTCAGGTTTGTACGCCGCTTCCATTTGCAGGCGCGGCTTTTCGAAGTCGTAGTCGCGGCGCGTGGTGCGGCTGGTGCGGGTTTCCAGGCGCAGCTTGAAGCCTTTGATCACCGGTTCGTCGGCGACCATCCCGCTGCCTTGCACATACGCGGTCGGCTGGCCGAGGTCGGGGAACACGGTCTGGTCGTCGCCGAACACCAGCAGGTGGCCTTTGTCGCTGTGCTGGAAGTGGTAGTGAATGCCTTCTTCTTCGCACAGGCGCTGGACGAAGTGCAGGTCGGTTTCATCGTACTGCACGCAGTAGTCGCGATCCGGGCACGGCTGGCTGAGCTGGAAGCTGTAGGCGTTGCCCTTGATGCCGTGTTCTTCGAGGATCAGCGCGATGATTTTCGGCGCCGACATCTGCTGGTAGATGCGCTGGTTGGTGCGGTGATGCAGGTATTGCAGTTGCGGCACCATCGACACTTTGTAGCGGGTCAGGCGCTTGCCGGCATCGCCTTGGGCGACGCGGTAGATCTGGCCGTGGATGCCGCTGCCCTGCGGATCGAACGCCAGGAAGGCCTGCTTGTGCAGGAGCTTTTCCAGGTCGAGATCGGGGTTTTCGCTGACCAGTTCGAGGTCGAAGCGATACGGCTGGCTGATGCCTTCGGTGCCGACAAACGACAGCACTTGCAGGTCGCCCACGTAGTCTTCGACCTTGAGGCTGAAGTGGGTTTCGTTAGCTGAGTTGAACATCGTGTGCTCCCTGTTCGAATGTCATCCGTTACGCCCGAAGTCGCAGACGTTGTAGCCAGGACGAAGTGGCGCCCATGGCGTCACGCAGTTGGTCGGCAGTGATGGTGCGTGCTGCCGGATCAAAGCTCAGCGCGGTTTGCAGCGCTGGCCAACAGTGTTTCGGTAGGTTTTGCGGTGCTTGCAGTTCGCGCTCCAGGTGCTCGTCGCGGGCCTGGGTCGAGGGCAAGCGGCGGAACGGGTGTTTGCCGCTCGCCAGTTCATAGATCACGCAGGCCACGCCGTACACGTCCGCGCTGGCCGACAACGGTTGGCCCTCAAGCAGTTCGGGGGCGGCGTAGCCCGGGGTCCAGGCGTTGAAGCGCTCACGGCTGAGGTGCGGCAGGCCGGGCAAGGTGCCCTCTTCTGCCTGGCCCAAACCGAAGTCGAAGAGGCGCAGGCCGTCTTCGCTGAGCATGACGTTGCTCGGTTTCATGTCACCGTGCAGCACGCCGCGACGGTGGGCATAGGCCAGCGTGTCGAGCAGCGGCAGGACGATGTCGCGCAGTTCTTTCCACGGCAGGCCGAGGGGCCGCTCGCAGAGCAATTTGTCCAGGGTCAGGCCACGCATGTATTCCATGGTGATGAAGGCCCGCTGGCAGTCGGTGTCGACTTCAAAGGTGTGCGCACGCACGACGTTGTCGTGGCGCAGGCGTCGGGTCAGGGCGAACTCGCTGTAGAGCAAGGCACTGGCATCCGGCGACTCGGCAAATTCTTCGCTGAGGATTTTCAGCGCAATGTAAGGGTCGGGATCGCCGAACTGTTCGTGCAGCAGATCCCTTGCCCGGTAGACAGCACCCATGCCGCCCGCCCCGAGCAGACGCTCGAGGTGGTAACGACCGGCGAGCACGTCCGGCAGCGCACCGATGCTGGCCTTGGTCGGGGCCAGCGCAGGCTCTGCGTTGTTGGACTTGGCGAAGGCGAAGTAGGTCAGGTTGTTGGCCTGTTCTTCGCTCATCAGCAAGTCATCGATTGGCGATTCGATATTGGTCATTGGCGGATCACCACGGCAGTCAGGTTGTCGCGAGCGGAGCCCCGCAGGGCGCCGTCGAACAAACGTTCCAGCGCCACATGCGGCGCACTCAGACTGAGGGCGTTGCCGAGGGCATCGCTGCTCAGGCCTTGGTACAAACCATCGCTGCAGAGCAAAAACGCATCGCCCGGATACACCTCAAGTTCCAGCACATCCAGGGTCAGTGTTTCGGCCGCACCAACAGCTCGGGTCAATGCCTGAGCCGCCGGATGCGCTGCCGCCTGTTCGACGCTCATTTGCTGTTCGTCGATCAATTGCTGTTGCAGCGAGTGGTCTTTGGACAGCTGATACAGACGCTGCCCGCGCCACATATAGCAACGGCTGTCGCCGGCCCAGATGCAGGCCGCGCGATTGCCTTCCACCAGCAGCGCCACGACGGTGCTGCCCATGATGCTGTCGTGACGGCCGGCAGTGACGGTCAACTCCTGCCCCAAACGCCGGTTCAGCCAGTGCAGGCACTGGCGGATGGCTTTGAGGCGTTCGTCGAAGTCTTCGTGTTGCGGCAACTCAGCCAGGCTGGCGACGATCAACTGGCTGGCGATGTCGCCCCCCTGATGACCGCCCATGCCGTCCGCGACCACCCACAGCCCCTGCTGTGGCGAGTCGAGGAAGGCATCTTCGTTGCGCGCCCGCACCTTGCCCGGGTCGGTACGCGCCGCGCTGCGCCAGGTACTGGCCACGAGCATCAGAGCTGCACCGGCATACGGAAGGTGCGCAGTACGCCCATGTCGAACGGGTTCGGCGTGCGTTGGCTGGTCAGCAGGTAGTTAGCGCGCAGGCCACCCACGTCGGCTTTCAGCACCAGCACGTCGCGACCGGTCAGGTACTCGGTCTGCATCAGGTCGAACAGACGGAACAGCGACCATGGGCCGGAGTTCTTCTCGATGCCGATCGGACGCCCGGCCATTTTGTCCATGACCAGACTGGTGCGGCCGTCTTCAGCATCGGTCGGCCACTTGAACGACATAGGCAGGATCGGGCCGTGACGGTATTCCATGGTCTTGTCGCCGAACTTGAATTCGGAACGGCTGACCGCCGGGTCGAGGGTGTACGGCTCAAGCTTGAACTGCACGGTCGGCTCGGCCGGGTTGATCGAGAAGAAGCTCTGACGAATTGTCAGCGCTGCAGCCATCTGATCGAGGTAGACCTTGGACACCGGCAGGCTGTGGCCGTCGACGCTGCGCATCCGGTAATTGCCCGGATCACCGCTGACGAACGGACGCATGTAGCTGTCGAAGAAGCGGTCGACGGTACCTTGAGCCCGGAAGAACTCGCGGAAGTCGCTGATCGCCACGTCGCTGGTGCTGCTGGCGCTGAACGGATAACGCTTGCTGATGGTTTTGCCATACACGCTGTACAGCTCGTTCTGATAACGGCCGTTCAGGTATTGGTAAGCATCGTTGAGCACCAGGCGCCACGAGTCTTCGGCCAGCACGTTGAACCACACGCTCAGCGGACGCGGCAGACGACCCGAGGCGGCACGCAGGTTGGTCAGCGCATCACGCTGGCCGCTCATGCGGGTTTTGGCCATTTCGAAGGCGGCTTGTTCCGGCGTACTGGAACGGGCCAGACCGGACAGTTGCAGTTGCAGGTCGTTGAGCGCGCTGAGGGCCGGAGTCAGGTCAGCGGCCGGGCCGTTGTTGTCATCGAGCAAACGATGCAGCGGTTCGAAGCGACGTTGCAGGGACTTCTTGGCGGTGTCCGGCAGATTTTTCGCGACGTTCAGGGCCGAAGCCTTGTCCGCCACGGCCGAGGCCAGTTTGCCGACTTTGCCAATCTTGCCCTTCTGGCCGGCCAGCGCATCAGCGGCATCACCAGCTTCATCCACCGGATCGGCGGCTGCTTCGAAGCGGGTGTTTTCGCGGACTTCAGTCAGCAATGCCAGTACCGGCGAGTTGGCCGAAGTCAGGCCCGCCAATTGCTCGGCGCCTTCACCGGCGTCGCTGATCGGCGGCAAAGCCACCTGGCCAACGGCCTCGCTCCAGTAGTTGGCGTAGTCGCGGAAGTACAGTTGCTCCAGCTCGACCATCAGGCGACGCAAGTCCATGTCGCTGATGCCCACGCCTTCGCCCAGCACCCAGTTGTCACGCAGGATGTCGGTGACCAGCGCCGAACCCTGTACCGAGAAGTACTGCTGATAACCCTGTTGGGTGTAGAAACCCGGGATCACGTATTCGGTGCCGATAAACAGCGAGCCTTGTGGGCCGAGGTGTTGGCTGAAGCGGTATTCCGGCAGGTTGCGTGCCTGCTCGCGGAGCATGCGATAGACCACGGTCGCCAGTGATTCGGCGCGCAGAACCTGACGTGCCTGCGTCACCAACTGATCGTTCAGCGGGTAGATAAACGGCTGCTTCAGCAGGCGTTCGAGGTGGGTGTTCAGACCGTTCTGCACCGCGGTGTTGCCGGTGTAGCGCTGCGACCAGTCAGTGGCGACCCAGTCCTTGAGCCATGCGGCGTCGCGACGATCTTTCATGTTCAACATCAGGTACGCACGCAGGCTGTTGAGCAGCTTTTCGCGGTCCTTCATGTTGGCGCGGATCTGCCCTTCGAGCATCGTCGCAACCCGAGGCAGCAGTTGCGTTTCAAGCTCGCGCTCGTAAGCCACTTTGACCACTGGATTGACGTCTTCGCCCTGATACAGACCACCACGTTCGTGGTACGAAACGTCGCCTTTTTTCGGGAACGCCTGCGTCGCCGCGTAGCTGGTGTCGAGGGTTTTCAGCGCGCCCATCGCGTCATCACGCGGGGACAGCGCCGTGCGTTGCTGAGTCCAGTTCTGCGCCAGTGTGCGCAGGTTTTCCAGACGCTCGTAGTTGGCCGAGAAACCGCCCGCCCAAAGCATGCCGAACAGCGCCAGTGCTGCCAGTGCGCCGACGTACAGCGCGCGCTGGCCCCAATGAATGCGGCTGCGTTCGCGCTTGTCCAGACCGGCCAGATCGGCCTCGGGGAAAATCACCTGGCTGAACAGATGATGGATGAACCGCGAACGACCGCTGCGCAGAGTCGGCAGCACACCGGCATTCATGCCGAGGCTGGCACCGATGCCGGCGGTGGTTGCGTCCATCTCTTGCGTCAGGTGCGGGGCGCTGGTCAGGTAGAAACCACGCAGTTGCGTGGCACGCTGATAACGGTTGCCGGTGAACGCCATGTCGACGAACAGGCACAGGCGCTCGCCGATCTGCCCCAGTTGATGCGGGAAGTCGAGGATGCGGCCACGGCGCTGGGTATCGCGCTCGGAGTGCATGCGCATGATCACCTGGCTATTGAGGCGACGCAGCAGTTCTTCGAACTCGTTGCGCAGCACAGCCACGTCGGTGCCCTGTTGATCCTTGCGGAAACTGGTACCCAGCACCTGATCGCTTTCTTCGCGGGTCAGTTGATCGAAGAACTCGTCGAAGCCCAGCAGCTTGTCAGCCTTGCTCAGCACCAGATAGACCGGCACATCGACGTGCAGCTTCTGATAAACGTCTTGCAGACGGCCGCGTACCTGGCGCGCCAGGGTGTCGATGTCCTGCTCGCTGCCACCGGTGAGGGTTTCCACCGGAATGGTTACCAGCACGCCGTTCAACGGACGGCCGCGACGACGCTTGCGCAGCAGCTCCAGCAAGGTGCGCCAGGCGCTGCCGTCGACTTCCGCGTCCGGCTGGGTGGTGTAACGCCCGGCGGTGTCGATCAGCACACCGTGGTCGGCGAAGTACCAGTCGCAATGCCGGGTGCCGAGGGTGTCGCGGGTCAGCTTGCGGTCGATCTTGTTGATCGGGAATTCCAGACCGGAAAAGTCCAGCAGGCTGGTCTTGCCCGACGCCTGTGGGCCGATCAGCAGATACCATGGCAATTCACTGCGCCAGCGTTCGCTGCGGCCGCGATACAGGCTCGAAGTCTTCAGGGTTTTCAGCGCGTCTTTGAAGCGCGCCTTCAACTCTTTCTGCTCGTCGTCGATCAGCTCTTCACGGCGGATACGATCCTGGCCGTCTTCGGTGGCTTCGACTTCTTTCTTGCGTACACCGGCGCGCCAGCTGACGAAGACCATGGTCAGGCCCCAGATCAGGAACAGCACGCTGATGGTCAGCAGGCGCGAGGTCGCGCTCTCCCAGAACTTGTAGTCATCTACCGCCAACAATGGACCTGCGAACCACACCAGCAGCGCTACGAACAGCACCAGCAGCAGGGTCCAGACCCAGGTCTGGCGCAGGAAGGCGCCGACTTTCTTGAAAAACTTTTTCATCACACGTCCCTGTTTACGGCTGCGACTGCGGTTGAACCGCGGCTGGATCAAGCGGCTGATAAGGTTGCAGAACGGTGTCGCGCTGCTCGCCCAAGACCCAGGCGAAGCCCGAATACATCACCACCAGACAGACGAAAGTGAACAACACCACCATCCACGCCGGCACGATGCGCACCAGGTTGCGACGCTGATCGTTCAGGCCTTCCCAGTGCGGCGACAACTCGCGCGGCACGTCGCCACGCAACTGACGGATCTGGCGATACAAGGCATCGCGGATGCCTTCGAGTTCGAGCATGCCGCGCGCCTGTACGCGGTACTTGCCCTCGAAACCGAGGGACAGGCACAGGTACATCAGCTCCAGCATCGGCAGGTGCTTGACCGGGTTCTTCGACAACCGATCGAGCAGCTGGAAGAACTTCTCGCCACCGAAAGTTTCGTTGTGGAAGCTGCTGAGCAGGCTCATCTGCGACCACTCGCTTTCGTTGCCCCACGGCGTGGTCACGACGGCTTCGTCGACCACGGTGCAGAGCACGTAACGCGCGGCCATCACCTGGCTGCTTTCGGCGCCATTGTGCAGGGCGCGCACTTCAAACAGCTTGAGCCCGGCGGTCAGGCGCTCGTTGAGCGCGTACAAATCTTCGCGGGTCTCGCTGTGTTTGAGGCGCACCACTTCCGAGAGCAGTTCGGACGACGCCGCCACCAGCGAATTGAGGCTGATGTTGAACGCTTCCGCCGGACGCAGGCGCGCAGCGTAGATCATGCGTTCTTCCAGTTGCTCGAAACGCGGCGGCGCGGCGAAGTCGGTCAGCGGACTGGCTGCCGGTCCGTGGCCCTGACGATCGAGCAGGACGGTTTTGTCGTCCTGGTTGTAATCCGTTTCCTTGATCATGTCGGTCAGTTCCTGATGGCCCAGAATTTCAGTTCAAGCTCGGCGAATTCGCCGGACACGTGGAACGCGAAGCCGCCGGAGCGCTCGAGTTGTGCCAGGTCTTCGGAACTGAGTTCGAGGATGAAATAGGTTTTGTTGGAGTGGAACGCGATCTGCCGCGGGGCCACCGGCAACGGTTTGACCTTGATCCCCGGCAAGTGCAGGTTGACCAGTTGGCGGATGCGCTCCACCGGGCCGACCTTGAGGTGCGCCGGCAAGCGGTGGCGCAGTTCTTCGGAGTCGCAGTTGGCACTGGCCGCCAGCACGAACGAAGCCGAGCCGAGCAGTTTGTGGTCGTGCAACGGCGACACGATGATGCCGTACTGACGCGCTTGCAGGATCAGTTCGATGGCGTGCTGTTCGAGCACCATCGACAGCACCTGACGAATCGCTTCCATCAGTTTGCGGAAGCTCGCGCCCTGGTCGGCGTGGGAGTAGCGGCTGTCCAGACGCGGACGTTTGCTCTCGCCGGAGAAGGTCGCCAGATCGCCGAGCATGGTCAGCAGCGTGCGATACAACTCTTCCGGATGCACCTGCTCCAGACCCAGATAGTGGCGCAGCAGCAGTTCAGTGCGGTTGATCAGTTGCAGCATCATGAAGTCGCCGACTTCCGCACCGCCGACCTTGCCGTTGGAGCGAATCCGCTCGGCAATGGTGTCGCCACGGTGGCTGAGCATGCTGATGACTTCTTTCAGGCACGACAGCAAGTAGCTGGAGGCGTGGGCCTGAATGTAGGTCGGCACGAAGTCCGGATCGAGGCTGATCACGCCGTCGGGCGTGGTGTCGAGCACGTCGCAGATCTTCAGCTTCACGTAGGCCTGATCGCTCTGCTGCTCGCCGAGCAACAGTTTGAAATCCGGGCGACCGCAGCTGACCTGGCTGGCGGAATCGTCGCCGGCGTTGGAGTCGGCCACTTCGGCGTCGTACGCGGTGTAACGCGCGAGCACGTCGGACTGCTCCGGACGGCGCGCCTCGATGTGGTTGCCGGTGACCAGCGGCAGTGCCAGGTAGATCGGCGTGTTGCCGGTGTTCGGCGGCACGTCGAGCGCCAGCGGTTCGGTGTTGCCACCGAGTTCGAACAGGCTGCCGTCCGGCAGAATCCCCGAGGCTTCACTGATCACCAGTTTGCCCATGTTGAGGAACTGCAAGTCGATCTCCAGATTGAGGAAACCCCAGGTGTAGCCACCCAGCAATTGGGTGCGGGTTTTCATCTGGTGATCGAAGTAGCGATCGTTGTGCTGGAAGTGCTGCGGACGCAGCAGCATGCCTTCCTGCCAAATGACTTTGTGGGTATTCATGTTCAGTCATCCGCCTTGGCGAGCACTTCGTTGGTGTTGCGGATACCGGCCTGATCGAGGGTCAAATCGGCGTCGGTAAGTTCCAGCGGAGTGATCTGCACCGTGTAGCGCCATTTGGTTTCCGGCAGGTCGCGGTAGGCGGCGAGGATGCCGACGTAACGGCTGCCCTCCTCCACGCTGAGTTTCAGCTCCACGGTTTCACCCGGGCGCAATTCGAGTTCTTCGCTGGCCACCAGATCCGGGTTGAGGGATTCCTTGGCGCGCTCGTAGAGGCTGAAGAAGTCAGCGTTCTCGAAGGTCACCGGGTGCTTGAGTTCGAACAGGCGCACCACGATCGGCGAAGGACGGCCGTTGAGATCCGGGTTCAACTGATCGCTGCCGGTCAGTTTCAGGTTGACCTTGGTCACTTTCGAGTACGGCGATAGCGACGAGCAACCGGCGAGCAGCACCAGCACGGTGAGCGCAGTCAGCGTCTTGAAAAAAGCGGTCGAGCGGCGAGACATGCGCATCATCCTTGGTGGTCGGTGTGGAGGGTGGAGATCAGGCGGATCTGTTCTTCGTAGGCCTGGGCAAAGTCGCGGGCCAGCAGACGCTCGCTCCAGTCATCGTCCTGACGCAGCGCCTGGTGATAACGGCCGAACGCTCTCCAGCGCCCGCCGGACGTGGCGATCAGCGGCTTGTTGTCGCGCTCGAAACGCAGGGTCAGTTGCTCCGGCGAGAAGTGCTCCAGCGTGCCGCGCACAGCGGCGCGGCTGGCGGTCAGCAAAGCCACCTGATGCGCCTGCAAGTCACGGAACGCGCGCGAGATGGCTTGCTCGGCCGGCAGATGCCCGGGCTTGCTCGGCTGCAACAGAATCTGCAGTGCTTCGCTCGGGTCGACGGCGAATTTCAGCGGATTCTTGTTGGTGCCTTGCACGGTGGTCTGGGCCAGACGCAGTTCATTTTTCAGCTCCGAACGGGTGCGCAGGCTCTGCTGCAAACCGCCGATGCTCTGACGCAGCAGACGCGCGGCGTTCAGCGCCAGGGCTTCGCGTTCGTCATGGCTGAGGCCTTTGACATCCACGCCCAGCGCAGCACCGAAGTGATCCCAGAAACCTTCGCTCTGACGCTCGACGGCTTTAGGCGCCGGAGCAGGCTCAGGTTCGGCGGGCGCGGCGATCAGTTCCGGCACCATCAGGCTTTCCATGTCGATGCGCGCGTAGTCGGCACGCTGACGGGAGTCTTCAGGCTTGGTGTTCGGCGCCAGCAGTTCGTCGATTTCCGAGTAGACGCGCTCTTGCTGTTCGAGGGCGTTAAGCGGATCGAGATCGAGGAACGCGTCATCGGGGATGATGCTGCCAGCGGCGCGTGGACGGCCGACTTCACCGTCGAAGGTTGCCGGGTCACGCACCAGTCGCGCGCGAATCTCGAAGTCACCCAGCACGTAGGTGCTGCCGTGCTCGATGCGCATCGGTTCGCCCTTGTGCAGGCGTGCGCCGCTTGTGCCGTCCTGAACACCATTGCTGCTGGTGTCGGTCAGGAAAAACGTGCCTTCGCGGTAGCTGACAATCGCGTGATGATTGGACAGATGACGCTTGCGGTCAGGGATGATCCAGTCGCAGTCCTCGCCCCGCCCGATCACGCCGCCGGCCTGTTTGAAGGTCTTCTGGCACAACTCGGTGGGCACGAACTGCTTGGTGTTCAGCATTTCGAAAACCAATTCCATGTTTGATGCTCCTTGCGGTCACTTGCCGCGATTGACCGCTTGCGGATCACCCAACGGGCGATAGTCGTTGTCGTTGAATTTGTAATTGCCGCTACAGCCGCCAAGGCCGCATAGAACGACGAGGGTCAGCAGGACAGCGTGCCAGTGACGAACAGACATCAGAGGGTCTCCAGGGGTAGACAAAGCACAAAGCGCCGACCCTTGCGGGCGGCGCTGAAATTGTTTTTTTGCGGGGAAATCGATGATTTTGGCCTACCCATCGAAATCTCCCAGATTGATGTTCAACCGCCCGAGGCGATACAGCAGCGTGCGCCGGGGCAGGCCCAGTTCGCGGGCGGCGAGGGTCTGGTTGCCGTCGTTTTTGCGCAGGCAATCGAGCAGTAAAGTGCGCTCGACCTGTTCCAGGCGTTCGCGCAGATTCAGACCGCTGCTGTCTTCAGGCATCGGCTCCATGCGCAGGGAAAAATGCTCGGCGAGCAACTCGCCGCCCTCGCACAACAGCACCGCGCGTTCGACCAGCGCCTTGAGTTCGCGAACGTTGCCGGGGAAGGTGTAACCGCACAGGTGCTCAAGCGCCCCGTCCGACCAGCGCACCGGATCACGCTGCAAGAAGGTGCAGGTCTTTTCGGCGAAGTGCCGAGCCAGATCGAGGATGTCGCCTTCGCGCTGGCGCAGGGCCGGCAGTTCGATCGGGAATTGCGCGAGGCGGTAGTACAAGTCCTCGCGGAATTTACCTTCGCTGACCAGCACCGACAGATCGCGGTGCGTCGCGGCGATGATGCGCACGTCGATCTTGTGCGTGTCGTTGGAACCCAGCGGACGGATCTCGCCCTCCTGCAACACGCGCAGGATCTTGGCCTGCAACGACAGCGGCATGTCACCAATTTCGTCGAGCAACAGCGTGCCGCCATTGGCCGCGTCGAACAGCCCGGCGCGGTCGCGGTCGGCACCGGTGAAGGCACCCTTGCGATAACCGAACAGTTCGCTTTCCAGCAGGTTTTCCGGGAACGCCGCGCAGTTCTGCACGATGAACGCCTGGGAACGACGCGGGCCGCAATCATGAATCGCCCGCGCCACGACTTCCTTGCCGGTACCGGTCTCGCCGCGCAACAGCACGGTGTACGGGCTGTGCAGGACTTTGCTGATCAGCGAGTAGGTCTGACGCATCGCCGCGCTTTTGCCGATCAACCCGTAACCGCTGATGCTCGGCACACTGCGCAGTGCAGGTTCCATTACATCCAGCGGCTGACGCAGGCGTTGCAGCAAATGCAATTGCCCCAGCACAAACGAGCCGAGCTGGCCGAGCGAATCAGCAAAGCCCTGCAGGTCGGTGCGATGACGACTGGCACACAGCAGCAAGCCTTCGACAGCCTTGTGCTGATTGACCAGCGGCACGCACAACAGCGACTGCCACGGCGTCGTCGCGGCGGGCAGGAAACTGGTTTCGTGCAGGCTGCCACTGAGGTCGTCGAGGCACACCACGCGGTTCTGGCACAGAGCGAATTGCAACAGTTGCTCACCGTTGTAATCCGCCGGCAGGCTCGCGGCCTGACGCGGTTGCAACGCACCGTCGAGGTACTCGGCGTTCATCCCGAGGCACGTGTGGGTGGCGTCGAGCAGATACAGCTGCGTCAATTCGCAACCACTCAACTCGGCCAACCCTCGCACGAATTCACCCAGCAACGCAGCACCGTCCGCCGCCCGCGACAGACTGGCGAACTGCGCCAGCAACGCTTCGGCATAGACCAGCGGCTGCGGCACTTGAGTGAACATCACGCCCACCTCAGGCGAACTCGCACATCACGCTGGCGTTGCCGTCGAGCGTGGCATGCACACGCTTGAGGCTTTCGCCGGTGGCCATCGCGTCGAGCAGACGATCCGCCACCAGCGGCAGTACGTGCTGATCAAGCAGATGATCAATCAGGCGTGCGCCGCTTTCGCTTTGCGTGCAGCGCTCGGACAGGTGATCGACGAGGTTCTGGCACCAGCTGAAATCCAGTTGACGACGGTTGAGGCGCTCGCCGAGACGACCGAGTTTGATCTCGATCAGCTCGCGCAATACCGGGCCACCGACCGGGTAGTACGGCACCACTTTCATCCGCGCCAGCAGCGCCGGCTTGAAGTGTTTGCTGAGTACCGGGCGAATGGTTTCTTCGAGCAGTTCGGCGGTTGGCCGCGCGCCGTCTTCGCAGAGGTCGCTGATCTTGTCGCTACCGAGGTTCGAGGTCATCAGGATCAACGTATTGCGGAAGTCGATCTCGCGACCCTCGCCGTCGTTGGCCACGCCTTTGTCGAAGATTTGGTAGAACAGGTTGAGCACGTCCGGATCAGCCTTTTCGACTTCATCGAGTAGCACCACCGAGTACGGTTTCTGGCGCACGGCTTCGGTAAGCATGCCACCCTCGCCGTAACCGACGTAGCCCGGCGGTGCACCGATCAGGCGCGAGACGGTGTGCTTCTCCTGGAACTCGGACATGTTGATGGTGGTGATGAAACGATCACCGCCGTACAGCAGATCGGCGAGTGCCAGTGCGGTTTCGGTCTTGCCGACGCCGCTCGGGCCAACCAGCAGGAACACGCCGACCGGTGCATCCGGCTTGTTCAGGCCGGCGGCGGTGGCGCGCATCGAGCGATCCAGGGCGTGTACGGCTTGTTCCTGACCACGGATGCGCGTGCGCAGGTCGGTGGCGAAACTGGCGACTTTGGCGTTGTGCTCACGGGCCAGTTGCGCCAGCGGCACGCCAGTCCAGGCGCTGATCACTTCAGCCACCAGACGCGGGCAGACTTCGAAGCTGACCAGACGCTCTTTGACTTGCGCGGCGGTCAGAGCACTGTGGGTTTCGTTGAGCTGGGCTTCCAGCGCTTCAACGCTTTGGCCGTCCTCGACCTCGGCAACGATGGTTTCGATCACGGTGCCTTCAGCGTCTTCTTCAACGTTGACGGTCGGCTCGACGGCGGCAGCTTCGCGGGCCTTGGCCAGTTGCTGACGCAGCTCCAACAGACGCTCGGCCAGTTGCTTCTGCTCAGTCCACAGGGTTTCCAGCGCGACCATCTCGTTTTCGGCTTCGTCCAGGCGCGCTTCCAGTGCCTCCAGCGCTTCGTGGTCGATCAGCAGACCGGCTTCGGCATCGCGGCGCAGGGCCTGACGCTGACGGCCACCTTCGGCCAGTTCGCCACGCAGGCGCTCAAGGCTTTCCGGGGCGGCGGCGAGGCTGATGCGCACGCGGGCGCACGCAGTGTCGAGGACGTCGACGGCTTTGTCCGGCAGTTGCCGACCGGCCAGATAACGCGCGGACAGCTCGGCGGCAGACACCACCGCGTCATCACGCAGGTAGATGCCGTGGCTCTTCTCGTAGACCTGAGCCAGACCACGGAGGATGGTCACCGCTTCGCTGACAGTCGGTTCGTGCAATTGCACTGGTTGGAAACGACGGGCCAGGGCCGGGTCTTTCTCGAAGTATTTTTTGTACTCGGCCCAAGTGGTCGCGGCGATGGTGCGCAGCTCACCCCGAGCCAGTGCCGGTTTCAGCAGGTTGGCCGCGTCGGAACCACCGGCATTGCCGCCGGCGCCGATCAGAGTGTGGGCTTCGTCGATGAACAGGATGATCGGCTTCGGCGAGGCTTTGACCTCGTCGATCACGCCTTTGAGACGGCGTTCGAATTCGCCTTTGACGCTGGCGCCAGCCTGCAACAGGCCCATGTCCAGCGACAGCAGCTCAACGCCTTTGAGCACTTGCGGCACTTCACCAGCAGCAATGCGCGAGGCCAGGCCTTCGACGATGGCGGTTTTACCGACACCGGCCTCACCGACCACGATCGGGTTGTTTTTGCGGCGACGGGCAAGGATATCGACCATCTGACGGATCGCGCCGTCGCGGCACAGCACCGGGTCGAGTTTGCCGTCACGGGCCTGTTGGGTCAGGTTGTGGGTGAAACGCTGCAACAGCGATTCGCCCTGCGCGGCCGGTTTGCCATTGGCCGCCGGTTGCTCCTGTTGCGACAGAGCAAATTCTTTCAGGCGATCGATGTTCAGCTTGGCGAGCAGCGGCTGATAACGGCTGCCGGCATAACGCATCGGGTTACGCAGCAGGGCGAGGATCAGCGCGGCGTCTTCGACCTGGGTCTGGCCCAGTTCGAGGTTGGCCACCAACAGGGCGTCTTGCAGCCATTGCACCAGTTCCGGGGCGAACACCGGGTTGCGCGAAGCGCTGTGTTCAACGCGCGATTGCAGCGCGGCACTCAGCTCACCGGCGTCGACGTCAGCATCTTGCAACGCGCGTGCGAGCAAGCCGTTTGGACGCTCCAGCAGGCCGAGCATCAAGTCTTCGACGAGGATCTTGCTGCCGCCACGGGCAACGCAACGCTCGGCCGAACGCTCCAGGTCACGACGGGTTTCGGCGTCCAGCGCCTGAATGAGTTGTTGCAGGTCTACGTTGATCATGGCTCACGTCCTTAATGAATTTTGCTGCCCAGGGTCACCACGCCGTCCGCTTTCTCGCGGCCCAGCCAACTGGTCCAACCGAGGCGACAGGCGTTCTGCTCACCAATGCGCAGTTCGCGGATTTCTTCCTGGCGCAAAACCAGGCGAATGTCGTAATCGAGCGGGTCACGCAGGGTGAACCGCACCAGCGCGCAGAGCGGCTGGTAACCGAAGCCGATCGGCAGGAATTCGTGGAATCGCTGCCAGTCGAGTTGGGTGATGTGAATGCGGAATTTGCCGCTGCGGTCGCGCACGTGTTCGCCGAGCACCAGGTCTTCGCCGAGCATGCTATTGGCACGCCCCAAACGATTGCGCTGCTCTTCGAGAATTTCCACGCGGCGCTCGATGCACTGCTCGATGACCAGGTCTTCGTGCTTGAAGTAGTAACGCAGCACGGCTTCGATCAGCGCCGCCGAGTGCGCCCGCAAGCTGAGCAGGCCGAGGTACGGCAGCAGGCGTTTCCAGTTGAGTTCCTTGGCCTTGCGAATCTCGTCACCGCCCAGACCGATCAGCGCGAACAGTTGCGACGAGAACGGGTCGATCGCGCCGCTCTGGAAACTCGCGCGGTAGCGGTACTTGCGCCAGATCGGCAGCATCAGCCGTTGCAGGCGATGGTGGAACAGGTCGAGGAAATTGCGCGTCGGGTTGCCGTCTTCGCTGTCGCCCAGCGCCTGCTCGCCATAGAACGCCGGCAGCGGCGAGCCGGAACCAACCAGACCGATCAGGTTGAACCGCATACGCGCGCGCATCTGCCCGTGCTCTTCGAAAAACTCCACGCGATCGACATCGCTGCGCGGGAATCCGAGGCTCGGGTTGGCCTGGAACTCGACGTGATCGTACAAATCGTCTTCGCTCAGGTGCGGGTGTGCCTCGCGCAGCCGGTCGATCACCAGCAGCACGGCCTGAAACAGCGAGTATTCGCGTATTACCCGGGTCAACCCGCTTAAAGCAGGGGTTGCAGACCCATACGTGGTGTCCATTGGTACACCTCTCCCTGTGTGCTTTTTACCCGCAGCTCATGGAATGAATTGAGACTGGCGTAAAGCGCGAAAAACTCGTTAAGAACCGAAGCGAAAACGAACAGGTCGCCTTCGCCGATATACCCTTCCGGGTCGATGGTCAGTTCGGTGCGCAAACCGCGCACCGGCAGGCCACGGTGCAACCGATCGACGTGGTGGTGCTTGATGTGTTTGAGGCCGCCGAGCAGGCGCTTGCTGACCTTCTCCGCGTGCTGGTCGTAGTAGCGCGGCAGGTCGTAGGTTTCCAGAATCACCTTCAACGCATTGACGTCGGCCAGCGACAGATAGTTAAGCGACATGTTGCTGATCAGCTTCCACAGGAAGTCACGGTTCAGCGGCGGCGCAAAACTTGAAGTGGCCGGGGTGATGTTGCGGAAACTCAGGAACTCCGGGGTCTCTTCGCAGGCCATGCAGATGTCGCCGAGCTTGAGCTTACGCGGCAGGTTCTGGTTGGTGCACATCAGCTCGATCGAAAGGGTTTCATGGGCTTCGGTATGACGAATACCGAAGCTCAGGTAAGTGTCGAGGCCGTCGTGCAGCAGCGACGAACGCTGGCGGATGCTGTAATGCGGACGGCTGTTGGGCACGTCGAAACTCGGGTCGTGTTCGAAGGATTCGAACGGCACGTACTCCTGATAACCGAGGCCACCGGGCTTCCAGCCAGTCACGGTTTCCACCGAGAACACACCGCAGTTTTCCAGATCGTATTCCGCCGGCAGCAGCAGGTATTCGTCCTGTTTGCCGTCGAGGCGAATCGGCAATGCGTCGTGCGCGAACAGGTTGGCAATCGGCGTGCAGAACAGCTTCACGTTGTCCAGGGTCGGACGCATGCGCATGATCCCGCTCTTGCGGATATCAAAGCGCAACTCCAGGCCGCGCATCTGCTTGAGGGTGTCTTCCGGCAGTGCCTTGAGAATGTCCAGACCGTTGACGTCGACGAACAGGAACTTGTCCTGAAAGGCGAAGTATTCCTGCAGGTAGCGATAGCCCCGGAAGGTGTTCAGCGGATACGGAATCAGCGCTTCTTCTTCGGCAAAGCCCACCGGTTTGACCCGGTCACCGGGAATCTTGAACGCCATCGGTTTGCCGCTGACGCCATCAATCGGCTTGCCGGCGCCGTCGAGCGGGATCAGTTCGATGCCTTCGAGGTTGCGCAGCAGGCTCAGGTAAAGCATCTGACTGATGTAGCGCTCACCGGCAAAGTGCAGGCGCAGTTTGCTCAGCTCCAACTCGCCGAGGTGGCCGTCGGCGCTCATTTCCAGACGCAGGCTGAGCAACGACCCGTCGCCCTTCACCGAGTAGTTCAGCGCGGCCAGATCCAGCGGCAACACCTCGGTCGGGTAGCAGGTGCGGAAGCGGCAGCGCACGTCTTCGATCGGCTTGCTTTCCACCGGCGTATCGCGCTCGACCACCAGCGCCGGACCCGAGCGCTTGAGCGGATCGAACTGCAAAATGCTGAACGCCGGCAGCGGGCGCATGTAGTTCGGCCACAGCAATTGCATCAGGGAATGGCTGAGTTCCGGCAACTCGTCATCGAGCTTCTGGCGCAGACGCCCGGTCAGAAACGCAAAGCCTTCCAGCAACCGCTCCACATCCGGATCCCGCCCGGCCTGGCCCAGATACGGCGCCAACGCCGGACTACGCTCGGCGAAACGGCGACCGAGTTGGCGCAGTGCGGTGAGTTCGCTTTGGTAGTAGTGGTTAAAGGACACGGGGTACCTGCCTGAAAAATGAACTCATAAAAAAAACGCTCCGCCACCGAAATGCCGACTCATTTTTTACCGCCGCCTTCTGCGGCGCACCACGTGGCATGGTCAAGCCGATCAAATGACGGGCATGCATTGGATTTGCGAATGAATACGTAAGGCGCTGCGGGCTCGTAGGAGAAGTAGTAATAGTTCTTCCCATCCTCGCCATAGATCCAGTAATTCGACGACCCCTCATTTATCTCATAAGGCTCGAATGAAAAAATGGAGGATTCAGACGGGATGAAGTTAACGCCATCCATCAACATCATGAGCGCATTGGGAAACACGTTTGTCAGTGAAAACAAAGCCACAGCAAGAATTGCGACAGACAGCTTCATGAGCTTGCGCCTACATACTTCATCATTTGAAAAATATAATAGAGCCGCACTCATCACTTCACCTTTCTCGATTTCCAAATCACGAACTTACTACCATTTGGAACAGCCACCTTTTTTGATACGCCACATAATAGGGCTTATCACAAGCATCTCTAACGCCTCTCGGAAAACAGTAAAAACTTACTCAAGATTTTAAAAGTAAAAACCGTAACAACTGAAAAAAATGCGCCAACCACTAAAACATAGGGAATATAAGTCAACCACAAAAACATCATACCCAGACCAGCTAGCCTGCCAAACGCCAAACATCCGATGCCATAAACAACCCAAGGCACACCATAAAACGGGATAAAAACTACAGGAGCCCACCAAGCAAGACGCAGAACTTCAAGCTCAGTTCTCCTAGAAATCAAACGAGTAGAAAAAACCGCGAATAACACATAGGCCACCAGTCCGAAACCAAGAACGTATATAAGGACGAACTGTTCCATCCCACCACGTAGCGGGCTGGAAAAATAGAAAGCATCAAGCAACAGCAAAACCGGCAACACCACCATTGGCAACCAAATCGCTGATTTAAAATAACTCACATACGTCATTTCAACGTCGACTCAGTAGAGTCGTCCGGCATAGGCTCTTCCCAGATACCCATCCAGCGACCATCGTTCGGACTAAGATTTTTGAAAAAATTATTCCACTCCTCAATCGGCCGCATTTCCAGAGCTTCTTTTTTTAACTTTCGCCTTCTCATCTCGTTCCCAAGAGTGCCTTTGAAGTTTCCCTCTTCATCAACTTCTATGCGAATCGCCGAAGAGATCATCGGATACTTCTTATCACCAAATAGCGCAACAAGAGCTGCAGCCTTCCGAACATGCACACCTAAAAAAACAGACTTTCCAGAAGCATCAGTAATAAAAGCCTCACAGTTCGGAAAGCCATCACCAGTTATATATGTCACTACATCTAAATGCTTCGCCACTCGATCGAGCGTCATTATAACTTTGTAACTTACGTCCAGGCTTGGCACGAATGTCACTCCTGTCAGTTTTTTTGTTTCCGCTGAAAATGGAAAAGCGTGATTCTCACCTGCGTAACCACCATCAACCCAAACAGTAGTGACTGCACCCTTTTCACTTTTAATTGATGGCCAGCTTCCGCCTTTGGGCTTTAACTCTGCATCATAGTGAGTATGTTCTTCACCCGCCTTCCCGGAATCATTCGACTCCGTTTGCGTATTAACAACTTCGTTCGTTGCCAGCTTTACAAAAAACCTATGCCATACACGTGAAGTTATGAGCGTACCTTGAGCGCCAGAGAGGCCGCTTGGCTTTAACGAAAAGCCGCGTGCATCACCTTCGAAGTAAAAGCCGCTCCACCCAAACGTTTTCCCTGGGTGAAACGATCTTATATTGAATTCATAAGTTGAAAGCTTTGCTAATTTTACGGTCGCGACCTGCCCCTCACGATTGGTAGAAGGGGTGGAAGGAGCCTGGGCCAGAGGCGTAACGTTAGACATTCGCGACTCCTGCTGGAGGAAGCAGGGAAATTTTCAGTATCTGGGAAGCTTTACCGGTGCTAACAGCGTTGGTGTGACCGTTGGCGTCCGTCACGCCCTCATAAATCTCACCTGACTCGGTCTCCAATCGGTAGCCGTAATTTGCCACCGGGTTACCTTCGTCGTCCCTCAAAACGAAAAAGTCATTGAAATAGCCAGGCATTGGAACTGGCGGCACAAACGGCGCCGGCGAATGCGAATTGCCGATAATCACCGTCCCGGACCCAGCCGTGACCTTGTTGCCGTGAGATCCAGCTGAACCTACTGTCGCAGCCGGTTTGCCGTTGATCAAAACGGTAGTGGCAAGGTCGCCGACCATCGCACCACCACACGCCGAGGCATCGCCTTGGCGGGCGGCCGCGAGGCCGTCGAAGAACACGTCGCCGGAACCGGCGGCGATCGGGTTGGTGCCGTGGCCAGGAAGCGGGCAAGCGGTGGGGTCGGATACACGTGCTGCGGGTTTGCCAGACATCGGGGTTCTCCTTAGTTGACCTTCACTTGACCGCTGCCATCCAGGCGCGCGGAAAAACTGACCTGACGCTTGAAACCTTCAACTTCCAGCAAGCCTTCGATACTGAAGGCCAGGCGAAGCTGATCGTGGTCACGCGGCAGGGAAATGACACGCACGTTGCTCAGGCGCGGCTCGTAGGCTTCGATGAAGCTTTCGATGGCCAGGCGGGCCTGACTCAGGGAGTCGTGCAGGCTCAGACGCATGTCATTGAGATCGGGCAACCCGTAGTCGGACAGCGTTTGTACGCTGCCGGCCCGGGTGCTGAGCATTTTGGCCAGATGGGCAGCGACTGACGCCATGGCAGAAACCTCGAGGCTCCTGCCCTTGCGTTTTTCCGCGTCGCCATTGAGACGTTCGAAAAGGCTGCCGTATCCGTCCATGAGTCGCTCTTACTCTTTGTCCAGCTTGCCAACCAGCGACAGGGTGAAATCGGCACCCATGTACTTGAAGTGCGGACGCACGTTCAAGCTCACGCGGTACCAGCCCGGCTCGCCTTCAACGTCGCTGACGATGATTTGCGCAGCGCGCAGCGGACGACGGCCACGTACTTCGGCGCTCGGGTTTTCCTGGTCGGCCACGTACTGGCGGATCCACTTGTTGAGTTCCAGCTCGAGGTCGGTACGTTCTTTCCACGAACCGAGTTGCTCGCGCTGCAGCACTTTCAAGTAGTGAGCCAGGCGGTTGACGATCATCATGTACGGCAGTTGGGTGCCGAGCTTGTAGTTCAGCTCTGCTGCCTTGCCTTCTGCGCTGATGCCGAAGAACTTCGGCTTCTGCACCGAGCTTGCGGAGAAGAACGCCGCGTTGTCGGAGCCTTTACGCATGGTCAGGGAGATGAAGCCTTCCTCGGCCAGTTCGTATTCACGACGGTCGGAAACCAATACTTCGGTAGGAATCTTGGTTTCGATTTCGCCCATGCTTTCGAAGTGGTGCAGCGGCAGATCTTCAACCGCGCCACCGCTCTGTGGGCCGATGATGTTCGGGCACCAGCGGAATTTGGCGAAGCTGTCGGTCAGCTTGGTGCCGAACGCGTAAGCGGTGTTGCCCCACAGGTAATGCTCGTGGCTGTTGGCAACGGTTTCCTTGTACACGAACGATTTGACCGGGTTTTCTTCCGGGTCGTACGGGTTACGCAGCAGGAAACGTGGCACAGTCAGGCCAACGTAGCGGGAGTCTTCCGAGGTACGGAAGCTCTGCCATTTGGCGAATTGCGGGCCTTCGAAGTGGTCTTTCAGATCTTTCAGATCCGGCAGGCCGGTGAAGCTTTCCAGACCGAAGAACTTCGGACCGGCCGCAGCGATGAACGGCGCGTGGGACATGCAGGCTACGCTGGAAACGTACTGCATCAGTTTCACGTCCGGCGAGCTTGGGGACATGTAGTAGTTGGCAATGATCGCGCCAACCGGCTGACCACCGAACTGGCCGTATTCAGCGGTGTAGATGTGCTTGTACAGGCCCGACTGCATGACTTCCGGCGAATCTTCGAAATCGTCCAGCAGGTCGTCTTTGGAGACGTTGAGGATTTCAATCTTGATGTTTTCGCGGAAGTTGGTGCGATCGACCAGCAACTGCAAACCACGCCATGCCGATTCCAGCGACTGGAAGTCCGGGTGGTGCAGGATTTCGTCCATCTGACGGCTGAGCTTGGCATCGATCTCGGCGATCATGCGGTCAACCATGGCTTTCTTGACCGGTTCACCGTTGTTCTGCGGCTTGAGCAGCTCTTCGATGAAGGCCGACACACCGCGCTTGGCGATGTCGTAGGCTTCGTCGTCCGGCGTCAGGCGGGTTTCGGCGATGATGCTGTCGAGAATGCTGTACTCGCCGCTCGCGGCGCCTTTCTCTTGTGCTGCACTAGTGCTCATTGTGTTGGCTTCCTTGGCTGCTGGGTTCAGGCGTCGGTGGCTGCGGCGTTCAGGCCCAGCTCACCGAGTACGCGACCGCGGGATTCGTCGTCGGCGAGCACGCCTTCGATGGCTTTACGGAAAGCAGGTGCGTTACCCAGCGGGCCTTTGAGGGCTACCAGCGCGTCACGCAGTTCCATCAGCTTTTTCAGCTCAGGCACTTGCTCGACCAGGCTGGCCGGGTTGAAGTCCTTCATCGAATTGACGCGCAGTTGCACGCCCAACTCTTCAGTGCTGCCTTCTTCCTGCAGACGGTTCGGCACGTTCATCGTCAGGCTAAGCTCTTGCTTGGCCAGCACTTCGTCGAAGGTCATCTTGTCGATGCTGATCGGCTTGCGATCTTCGATCTTGCGCTCGTCCTTGCGGTGGGTGTAGTCACCGATTGCCAGCAGTTTCAGCGGCAGTTCAATCTCTTCCTGAGCACCGCCGGTGGCGGGTTTGAAGGTGACGTTGATGCGTTCCTTGGGGGCTACCGAGCCTTCTTTGGCCATGGCTTTTCTCCTTGCGGTTGTGGCCCTGGGGCCTATTCGAGTACCACTTCGAGATCGAGGTGGCACAGCCTGCGATAAATCTCTTCCTTGCGTTCACGCACTGCATGGTTCTGCGGCAACAACTCGCAGCAGCTATGCAGCAGGTGCAGCACTTCCAATGCAAGATCGGGCTCCCAGGCGTGCAGGCCTGAGTCCTGTAATGTCTGATCGAGTGTTTCGAGCTGGTTCTTGGCCAGTTCGTATTTCTTGGCCATGAAACACAGGCGGGCGAGCGCGAACTGCCAGAAAAAGCGCTCGCGTCCACCGTGGGCCGACTGCAGCCCTTGCTTGAGGATCTGCACGGCAGGCTTGAGGCCTTCCTTGCGCAGCAGTGGCAGCACCTCTTCGAGGGCTTTTTCCCAGGCTGGCTGCGTCTGAACGTCTTCGGTTTCGACCTTGCGCGGCGCGCTGGCGCTTTGCAGGTGCGGCATGACATTGCCGGCGATCCACGCCCGGGTGGACGGATCGGCAAACGGCGCGCCGTCATGGAAACGACATTCGATGATGCCGGGCAGGCGCTGAACCAAAAGCGCGAAGTGGATTTCCACTTCGCGCATTGCCAACTCGGCGTTGAGGTTCTGGAGACACTCCCAGACCATTCGCTGGCCATCGAACCAGAACGGCGCCTTCGCCAGGCTCGCCTCCAGTTCCACCAGCAGATCCGCGTATTTGCCCTGATCGAAGCGATCCTGATATTGCTTGAGCTTGTCGACCGGCAGACCGCGCAGCACGGTGATCTGCTCGGCGTTGCGTTCGGGTACCGCGTCGATGGTCATCCACAGCAGCGTGCGATTCAGGCGCAGGGCGCGCAGGTCGGTGGCTTTCTGCTTGAGCCACCAGGCGCACAGCGGCCGCGCGCTTTCCTGCTGGGCGCGCAGTGCCTTGTGGGCGTCTTTTTCGTTGTCGATCGGTGCGCCGGGGGTGAGCAACTGGCTCGCGGCCTGCTTGACCTGCGCCACCGCCGCGCCCACTACCCCGGGTGCCGGCTGGTTGTCGGAAGCGCGCTGGATCATGGTTTTCAGGCGACGGGAGAGCGGCAGCAGCAGCGGCGCGTCATCACCCAGATGTTCGGTGCAGGCAGCGTCGAGGCCAGCCAGATGCTCGGAGAGCTGCCGGAACATCGGCAACTGCTCTTTGATCGCAATGTTTTCGGTGATGACCTGCTCAAGACGCGGCACCAGCCAGCCAATGGCGGCAGCACGGGTGCGGGGTTTGAGCGGGTGAACGTCGGCCCAGTTGTTTTCCGACAGATGGTGCAGCAATCCGAGACCGGCCAGCAGCCCGGGGAAGGATTCACGCTGGTACAGCGACCAGGTCAGCCAGGCGCCGACACGCAAATCCTTGGATTGGGTACGCAGGAGGTTTTCGCTGTTTTCGCGAATTTTCAGCCAGTCGATCTGCCCGCTTTCGTGCATCGACGAGGCTTTGGCCAGCTCGCTTTCCAGCGCCTCGAATTCGCTCGAAAAACGAACGTCTTCGCCCGCAAAATTCTCTTTGGAAACAGAGACTTTAGCGAGTTCGAGGTAATGGGCGGAAAGTTTGCTTGAGTAGGACATCCATGGCCTTTGATTTGGATAACGTCATGCGCCTATTGGAAGTACAGCGGCGCGGGACAGTATCGAAGAGCGGTGAAGCGGCTCATCCAATTGAGTTGTGCTCTTACAAGTGGGCGCATCGTAATCACTATGATGGCCACTAGCAAGCATCTGGTTAAACAACAAGACGAAGTGTTCTTTATTTGTTGTAGGAGGTTTCCCTATATTCAGTCAGGGAATCCCCGATACCTTCTTTATATCCACGCACGCGTGGAGACAACCTGAAAACCCCGATTTAGAGCGCTCGTTCCAATTCCCGCTCACCACGCGGAAAAGCGCCTGAGTGGAACGGCGCAGAGCATGACAAGTTTTGAAAAATCTGGCTGTAGGATGATTCCGAAAGATTTCGGTATTGTTTCAACAAAACGCAGATGGACAACAGGCACTTAAAAAAGTGCCATCACTATGATGGCTTTATATATAGAGCATCCCGTCATTATTTAGGCGAGTCGATAGCTATCAAATGCAACGAATACCCAATGCGTATTAACACCTGGACAAAAACCGTATCTCCGGATAACTCAACATCCATAAAAAATGGGCACCCGACCGCAATCGGTATGCCCATTTTTTCATTGCGCTTCTCCCCGTTATTCAGGGAGTTCGCCGCAATTACGGATTAACGCTGTCTTTCAACGATTTGCCTGGCTTGAACGCAACGGTGTTGCTGGCCTTGATTTTCACCGGTTCACCGGTTTGCGGGTTTTTGCCGGTGCGGGCGCCGCGGTGGCGTTGCAGGAAGGTGCCGAAGCCCACCAGCGTGACGCTGTCCTTGCGGTGCAGAGCGCCGGTGATTTCTTCGAGAACGGCGTTGAGCACGCGGTTGGCCTGTTCTTTGGTCAGATCTGCTTTTTCAGCGATTGCAGCGGCGAGTTCTGGTTTACGCATTAGTGAAGCCCCTTTGACGGTTTTTTGTTGTTATGTCCGTGCTGTTCTCGTTGGAACAGCGCCCAAGGCGCCGCAGGCTCTACTCTGCGGCAGACGGGAGTGAGGATGGCACGCGGATACCGGCGGCGCCAGTCTCCCCGCGACCTTTGTAGGGGCAAAAGCGGGGTGATTCCGACAGAACGACCGGTATTTACGCCAGCAGGGCAGGAAGCTGTTTGTTCAGGGCGAGTTTTTCCATGACGGCCGCGCCAGTCAGGGCATATCCGAGCAACTGACCATCGGTGCCATGACACAGCGCCTTGATGTCGGCGCCCTGCCCTTCGACTGTCCAGAGACCTTCGCTGCCCCGTGGCGGTGGCGAAACCACCAGCGGGCACACCGGGGTTTTCACAGTGATCGGCATCGGGCCGTAGCTCACCGCTGCCGGGTTCCCCGCCAACGTTTGGGCAAGCGCTCGCGCACAGCTCATCAGGGGCATCACGTACAGCAAATTCAGCCCGTCGACCTCGGCGCAATCGCCCAGGGCGTAGATGTTGGCGTGTGAGGTCTTCAAATGCCGGTCGACCACGACGCCGCGATTGACCTGCACGCCGGCAGCCGCCGCCAGATCGATGCGAGGGCGCAGGCCGATGGCCGAGACCACCACGTCGCAGGGAATGACCTGACCGTCGGACAAATGCGCTTCCAGGCCGTCGGCGACCTTGTGCAGACGGGTCAGCACCGGGCCGAGGTGGAATTTTGCGCCAAGGCTTTCCAGCCCGGACTGCACCGCTGCTGCGGCCGCTGGATGCAGCAACATCGGCATGACCTGCTCGCACGGCGCGACCAGTTGCACTTCGTAGCCACCGAGGATCAAGTCGTTGGCGAATTCACAACCAATTAGCCCGGCGCCGAGCAGCAGCACACGACGCTTGCCGGCCGCTGCGATGCGAAAGCGTGCGTAGTCTTCAAGATCGTTGATCGGGAACACCCGATCCGCGCCATCGCCTTCAATCGGCACACGCACGGTTTCCGCGCCCCAGGCGAGGATCAGGTCGCGGTAGTACACCGCTTCTTCGCCGATCCACAGGCGCTTGTGGCCAGCATCGATGCCGCTGATGCGCGTATGGGTGCGCACTTCGGCCTTCAACTGCTCGGCCATGGCGCCCGGTTCGGCCATGCTCAGGCCATCGGCGTCCTTGTTCTTGCCGAAACCGGTGGAAAGCATTGGTTTGGAGTAAGAGCGGCCGTCATCGGCGGTAATCAGCAGCAGCGGGGTTTCGCTATCGAGCTTGCGAAACTCCCGGGCCAGGTTATAGCCCGCAAGCCCGGTGCCGATGATTACGACAGGTGCGTTCATGCCTTACTCCTTGGGTTTGCTCAGTTGATTTCGATCATTTCGAAGTCCATCTTGCCGACGCCGCAGTCCGGGCACAGCCAGTCTTCCGGCACGTCCTGCCACAGGGTGCCCGGTGCGATGCCGTCATCCGGCCAGCCGTCGGCTTCGTTATAGATCAGGCCGCAGACGATGCATTGCCACTTTTTCATTCAGGTACTTCCTCAGGTTTCAGGCTTTTGTCGGCGCGAACGGTCGATGGGTGGTGCTCTGCCATCCGGCTCAGCGCGTTTTGTACTGATGGTGCCGGGCAGATGCAAGCCTGTTCGGCGCAACGGCTTCCCGGATCAATCAATCTCGCGGCCTGCCATGGTAAGCTCGCCGCCTCATTTGCGGCCAATAATGACTCATTGTGCAACATTCAAATGCCTGCCCGGCCCCGCTCTGGCTGACTCAAAGTCGACTGACGCCTCTCCCCGATTCGTCGACCCTCGACTGGTTGTTCGACGAAGGTTCCCTGACTCGCCGCCTGACTCGTCTATCCAACGATGGCTTCAGCGTCACGCCGCTGTTCGAAGGCTGGGACACTTTGCGCCCGGACGAATGCGCCGCGCTGGATCTGGCCGAAGGCAGTGAAGGCTGGGTGCGTGAGGTGTATTTGCGTGGCCATGGCGAGGCCTGGGTGTTCGCCCGCAGCGTGGCCTCGCGCAGCGCCTTGCAGGGCGACGGTTTGCACATGGATGAGTTGGGTAGCCGGTCGCTGGGTGAACTGCTGTTTTGCGATCATGCCTTCCAGCGCCGCGCCATCGAAGTCTGTCGCTACCCCGAAGTCTGGCTGCCGCAAACCTCTCGCGCCCCTGAGCTGTGGGGCCGTCGTTCGCGTTTCGACCGAGGCGCACTGAGCGTACTGGTCGCCGAAATCTTCCTGCCGAGCCTGTGGCACGCCGCCCGCGCCCATCCGGAGAACTGCTGATGTACCAGAGCCTGCTCAAGTCCCTGAACCGCTTGAACCCGCGCGCCTGGGACTTCATTCAGTTGACCCGCATGGACAAGCCGATCGGCATTTACCTGCTGCTATGGCCGACCTTGTGGGCCTTGTGGATTGCTGGCAAAGGTTCGCCGTCGCTGGCCAACGTCGTGATTTTTGTCCTCGGCGTGGTGTTGACCCGCGCCGGTGGCTGCGTGATCAACGACTGGGCCGACCGCAAGGTCGACGGCCACGTCAAACGCACCGCGCAACGGCCGCTGGCCAGCGGCAAGATCAGCTCGAAAGAGGCGCTGGTATTCTTTGCGATTCTGATGGGCGTGAGTTTCCTGCTGGTGCTGTGCACCAACGCGCCGACGATCTGGCTGTCGTTGGGCGGCCTTGCGCTGGCGTTCACCTATCCGTTCATGAAGCGCTACACCTATTACCCGCAAGTGGTGCTGGGCGCGGCGTTTTCCTGGGGCATGCCGATGGCGTTCACCGCCGAGACCGGCGAAGTGCCCGCCGCTGCGTGGTTGCTGTGGATCGCCAACCTGCTGTGGACGGTGGGTTACGACACCTATTACGCGATGACCGATCGGGATGACGATTTGAAGATCGGCGTGAAATCCACGGCGATTCTGTTTGGCGAGGCGGATCGGGTGATCATTTTGACCTTACAGGCGCTGTCGCTGGGCTGTCTGTTGCTGGCGGGGTCGAAGTTCGAACTGGGGATCTGGTTCCATCTCGGTCTGCTGGTGGCCGCCGGATGTTACGCGTGGGAGTTCTGGTACACCCGAAGCAACGACCGGATGCGTTGCTTCCAGGCGTTTTTGCACAACCACTGGGCCGGGTTGGCGATTTTTGTGGGGATTGTGCTGGATTACGCGTTGCGCTAATCCGCAAAACTTGTGGGAGCGAGCCGGCTCGCTCCCACAGGGAATTGCGCTTACTTGGCCTTGACGACTTTCCAGGCACCATCCATTTTGCCGTCACCGGTCTTGTCACCAGCCGCCTTATCCATCACAAAGGTGTACAGCGGCATGTCTTTATAGGCCCACTGCATTGAGCCGTCTTCGCGTTTGATGACAGTCCAGTCACCCATCGAATTGTCGCCCGCCGCAGCCGTCAATGGCGGCCAATTGGTTGCGCATTTGTCGTTACACACCGATTTGCCGGCGGAGTCCTTGTTGAAGGTGTACAGGGTCATGCCTTTGTGATCGACCATCATGCCGTCTTTCATCATGGCGGGTTCTGCTGCCATCGCCAGTACGGGCAGTGTCAGGGCGGCGGCAAGCAGCAAACCTTTGAAGCAAGCAGTCATCTGAGTCATGGAAACCTTCTTTTGCGGTTGTCAGGATTCGGACTTAAAGCTTAGTTCAGGATCCCTCCCACCGCCGGGCGACTAAAATACTGTCACACGACTGCAATAATTCCGTTATCTAATGCGGCGCAAGACAGTTAAATGACAAGAGGATTAAGGCATGGTTGGCAGGAGCATTCTGATCGTCGACGACGAAGCGCCCATTCGCGAAATGATCGCCGTTGCGTTGGAGATGGCCGGCTATGACTGCCTCGAGGCGGAGAACTCGCAGCAGGCGCACGCCATCATCGTCGACCGCAAACCGGACCTGATCCTGCTCGACTGGATGCTGCCCGGCACCTCCGGCATCGAGCTGGCCCGCCGCTTGAAGCGTGATGAGCTGACCGGAGACATCCCGATCATCATGCTCACCGCCAAGGGCGAAGAGGACAACAAGATCCAGGGCCTGGAAGTCGGCGCCGACGACTACATCACCAAACCGTTTTCCCCGCGTGAACTGGTTGCACGCCTCAAAGCCGTGCTGCGCCGCGCCGGTCCGACCGATGGCGAAGCGCCGATCGAAGTCGGTGGCCTGCTGCTCGACCCGATCAGCCACCGCGTGACCATCGACGGCAAGCCTGCCGAAATGGGCCCGACCGAATACCGTCTGCTGCAATTCTTCATGACCCACCAGGAACGCGCCTACACCCGTGGCCAGTTGCTGGATCAGGTCTGGGGTGGCAACGTCTACGTTGAAGAGCGCACCGTCGACGTGCACATCCGACGCCTGCGCAAGGCTCTCGGCGACGCCTACGAAAATCTGGTACAAACCGTGCGCGGCACTGGCTACCGGTTTTCCACCAAGGCCTGACCCGACCGCCAGACTCGCTGACAAGGACTGTAATTTCCGTGAATCAAAACTGGCATGGCACCCTGATTCGCCACATGCTGCTGCTGGTCACCGCCTGTCTGGTGATCGGCCTGATCACCGGCTATTACGGCTGGAGCCTCGCGGCGGGCCTGGGTATTTACCTGGCCTGGACGCTCAAGCAATTGCTGCGTCTGCACGAATGGTTGCGCCTACACCAACCCGATGAAGCTCCGCCCGATGGCTATGGCCTGTGGGGCGAAGTGTTCGACAGCATCTATCACCTGCAACGCCGCGACCAACGGGTGCGCGGGCGCCTGCAAGCGGTGATCGACCGGGTGCAGGAATCCACCGCAGCGCTGAAAGACGCGGTGATCATGCTCGACAGCGACGGCAATCTGGAATGGTGGAACCGCGCCGCCGAAACCCTGCTCGGCCTCAAGACCCCGCAAGACAGCGGCCAACCGGTGACCAACCTGGTACGGCATCCGCGCTTCAAGGAATACTTCGAACAGGACAGCTACGCCGAGCCGCTGGAAATCCCCTCGCCAACCAACGATCGCGTGCGCATTCAGCTGTACCTGACCCGCTACGGCAACAATGAACACTTGATGCTGGTGCGCGACGTCACCCGCATTCATCAGTTGGAACAGATGCGCAAAGACTTCATCGCCAACGTCTCCCACGAACTGCGCACGCCGCTGACGGTGATCTGCGGCTATCTGGAAACCCTGCTCGACAACGTTGAGGAAGTGAACCCACGCTGGAGCCGCGCCTTGCAGCAGATGCAGCAACAGGGCGGACGCATGCAGACGCTGCTCAATGACTTGCTGCTGCTGGCTAAGCTGGAAGCCACCGATTATCCGTCCGACAACCAACCGATACAGATCGACACGCTGTTGCAATCGATCACGAGCGACGCGCAGCAATTGTCCGGGTCGAAAAACCAACGCATCACTCTTGAAGCCGACGCCAGCCTGTTGCTCAAGGGCAGCGAGGCGGAACTGCGCAGTGCGTTCTCCAATCTGGTGTTCAATGCGGTGAAGTACACCCCGGCCGAGGGCAATATCCGCATTCGCTGGTGGGGTGACGCACATGGCGCGCACCTGAGCGTGCAGGACTCGGGGATCGGCATCGACAGCAAACACCTGCCGCGTCTGACCGAACGCTTCTACCGCGTCGACTCCAGCCGCAACTCCAACACCGGAGGCACCGGCCTAGGCCTGGCCATCGTCAAACACGTCTTGTTGCGCCACCGCGCACGCATGGAAATCAGCAGCGTGCCCGGTCATGGCAGCACGTTCACCTGCCATTTCGCCCAGGCTCAGGTGGCTCAGGCACGGGCGATCAGCGCCGCCGAGTGATACCGGCCGGCACGCGCCACTAGGCAATCGCCCAGTCAGCCGCTACATTGGCGGACTTGCGCCTGCCTTTCAGGCGCGACTTCTTCTCTCTTACGAATCACACGGAACCCGCAAAACTCCATCATGGACCCTTCCCCTGGCTTGTCCCTCGCTACAATTTTCGCCGATTTCGGCATGATCCTTTTTGCTCTGATCCTGGTTTTGCTCAACGGCTTTTTCGTTGCGGCGGAATTCGCCATGGTCAAACTGCGCTCGACCCGGGTCGAGGCCATCGCTGAACAGAACGGCTGGCGCGGACACATCCTGCGCACCGTCCACAGTCAGCTCGATGCGTACCTCTCGGCGTGCCAGCTCGGTATCACCCTCGCCTCTCTTGGCCTGGGCTGGGTCGGTGAACCGGCGTTTGCGCACATTCTCGAGCCATTGCTTGAAAGCGTTGGCGTGCAGTCGCCCGAAGTGATCAAAGGCGTGTCGTTCTTCGCTGCGTTCTTCGTGATTTCGTACCTGCACATCGTCGTCGGCGAGCTGGCACCCAAGTCATGGGCGATCCGCAAACCCGAGTTGCTGTCGCTGTGGACGGCGGTGCCGCTGTACCTGTTCTATTGGGCGATGTACCCGGCGATTTATCTGCTCAACGCCAGCGCCAACGCCATTTTGCGTATCGCAGGCCAGGGTGAACCCGGCCCGCACCACGAACACCATTACAGCCGCGAAGAACTGAAACTGATCCTGCACTCCAGCCGTGGCCAGGACCCGAGCGACCAAGGCATGCGTGTACTGGCCTCGGCGGTGGAAATGGGTGAACTGGAAGTGGTCGACTGGGCCAACTCCCGGGAAGACCTGATCACTCTGGAATTCAACGCCCCGCTGAAAGAAATCCTGGCGATGTTCCGTCGCCACAAGTTCAGCCGTTATCCGGTGTACGACAGCGAACGTCAGGAGTTCGTCGGCCTGCTGCACATCAAGGATCTGCTGCTGGAACTGGCGGCGCTGGATCACATTCCCGAGTCGTTCAACCTGGCTGAACTGACCCGTCCGCTGGAGCGCGTGTCGCGGCACATGCCGCTGTCGCAGTTGCTGGAGCAGTTCCGCAAGGGCGGTTCGCACTTCGCCGTGGTCGAGGAGGCTGACGGCAACATCATCGGCTACCTGACCATGGAAGACGTGCTGGAAGTGCTGGTCGGCGACATTCAGGACGAACACCGCAAGGCTGAACGCGGGATCCTCGCCTATCAACCGGGCAAGCTACTGGTGCGTGGCGACACGCCGTTGTTCAAGGTTGAACGCCTGCTGGGTATCGACCTTGACCACATCGAAGCCGAAACCCTCGCCGGGCTGGTCTACGAAACCCTGAAACGGGTGCCGGAAGAGGAAGAAGTGCTGGAAGTCGAAGGCCTGCGGATCATCATCAAGAAGATGAAAGGGCCGAAGATTGTGCTGGCCAAGGTGTTGATGCTGGATTGATGGGTGTTTTGGGGGACGCTTCTGTGGTGAGGGGATTTATCCCCGATGGGTCGCGGAGCGGCCCTGTAATCTGCAATCGCGTAACTCCTGACTCAATGCCTTCAATGATTTTGGGACGGCTGCGCCGTCCATCGGGGATAAATCCCCTCACCACAAAAGCCCCTCCACAGCGGCCCCCTAACGGTTCTACTGCTTGCCCAACGCAAAGTTGGGCAACGCCCCCAGCGGCTGGTTGAACTGATACGGGATGGACACCAACCCCAACCCGGTATTGCGCTGCACCACAAAGTGCAGGTGCGGGCCGCTGCTGTTGCCGGTGTTGCCCGACAGCGCCAACGGGCTGCCCACCACCACCCGCTGCCCTTCGCGCACGCTTACAGACCCTTGCTTGAGATGCAGGTACACGCCCATCGTGCCGTCATCGTGCAGCACCCGCACGAAGTTGCCGGAAGGGTCGGTGCCGCGTCCGCTCTGCGAATTCTCGGTTTTCACCACAACCCCTGCCCGCGCGGCAATGATCGGCGTGCCGACCGGCATGGCGATGTCCATCGCATATTTGTTCTTCGGCCCGTAATGGCTGTATTGGCCCTCGGCGCCCTGACTCAAGCGGAACGGCCCGCCACGCCATGGCAGTGGATAGCGATAGCCCTGAGCCGTTCCGGCAGGGTCACCCAGGGCGTAATGAAACTGCGGCGTATACACCAGCGGTTTGCCGCCGGTAATCGCCTTCAGCAACGCTAACCGCGTATTGCTGCGTGCCGGCAACACCCGGCGGATGGTTTGAGCCGGTGCGCCACGTACATTGCTCATCTCGGTAAACGCCAGTGCCACCTCAACCGGCGCATACAGATCGTTGCGCACGAACACCACGTCGACGCCCTTCTGCTTTTTGATGTCGAGATAGACCTGCCGCTCGAGGCGTTCGACCATCCGATCCTGAAAGACGAACACCTGCGAGCCTTTGCTCGGACGGTCGCTGTACGAGACCACGCCGTTGGCATCGGTGGATTTGTAAATGGTCATGGCCACAGTCGAGGTGGAGGCCATGAAAAGACCACAGAAAAACAGCAGGCGCGCGAGCATGGCAAAGGTTCTGTCGAAGTAAGGCCTGGGAAAGAGCCTAGCAGGTGAAGCAGACCAGGCTAGTCGACAGATGTTTCAAATGATCGTCCCCACGCTCTGCAAGGGAACGATCAGCGTAAAGCTTTGATCAAGCGCCGGGAACGAAGTGCTTCTGCGCCGTGCCGCGGGCGATCAGGCGGGAGATGTAGTCGAGCTTCTGTGCGTCCTGGTCGACGAAACGGAAGGTCAGTTGCAGCCAGTCGCTGTCGGCTTTCTGCTCAAAGGCGACGATGGCGTGCAGATAACCGTTGAGGCGGGCGATTTCGGCGTTGTCGCCCTGCTCCAGGTCGAGCACGGCGCTGTCGAGGATCTGCGGCAGGGTGTCGGTGCGTTTCACCACCAACAGCGCTTCCTTGATGCTCAGGGCCTTGATCACACACTGCTGATTGCCGCTTGGCAGGCGCAACTGGCCTTGACCACGACCACCTGCAGGCGCTGCCGAGGCAGTTGGCGCTTTGACTGGCGGGCTGTTGAGCAAGCCACGAGACGGCGCAGCGGCTGGTGTCGGCGCGACAACAGCAGGCTTGGCGAACGGGTTGACCGCAGCGGCCGCCGGAGCACCACCGACCACGGCAGGCTTGCCGCCGGTCAGCGCGCTCAGGGAGTCATTGCCGAATGCCGAGTTCATCTTGGTCGGTGCGCTGTTCATCAAGGTGTCGAGCTTGCCGACCTTGTTCAGCGCCTGCTTGACCTTGGTCAGCAGTTGCTCGTTGGTGAACGGTTTGCTGACGTAGCCGGAAACGCCGGCCTGAATCGCCTGCACCACGTTTTCCTTATCGCCACGGCTGGTGACCATCACGAATGGCATGGTCTTGAGATTGTCTTGCTCGCGGCACCAGGTCAGCAGTTCGAGGCCGGACATTTCCGGCATTTCCCAGTCGCACAGAACCAGGTCGAACGCTTCCTTGGCCAGCATGGCCTGAGCCTTTTTACCGTTGACGGCGTCCTCGGTGCGGATCCCCGGGAAGTAATTACGCAGGCACTTTTTCACCAGGTCACGAATGAACGAAGCATCGTCCACGACCAACACACTGATCTTGCTCATCCAACACCCCTATAAAAATCCCGGCAAGCATACCGCTTTGCTGATGGCACATTGCCAACAATCTTCAGTCACGCCGGGACTTTTCGTTCGCGGGTGCTGCTTTTTAATTCGAAAGCCCCTAACAAAAACGCCCGGCCAAAGGGCCGGGCGCTTTTCTCAGGCAATCTTACTTATCGTCAGCATCGCCCGGAACATTAGCGGTTTCGCCGCTTGTGCCTTCAACTTCTTCCTTCATGCGCTTGAGGCCCATGTGGCGAACGTCAGTGCCGCGCACCAGATAGATCACCAGTTCCGAGATATTGCGCGCGTGGTCGCCGATGCGCTCCAGCGAACGCAGCACCCAGATAATGCTCAAGACCCGGGAGATAGAGCGCGGGTCTTCCATCATGTAGGTGGCCAGCTCACGCAGGGCGGTCTTGTATTCGCGGTCGATGATCTTGTCGTACTGCGCCACCGACAAGGCCAGATCGGCGTCGAAACGGGCAAACGCGTCCAGCGCATCGCGAACCATGTTGCGCACCTGGTCGCCGATGTGGCGAACCTCGACGTAACCGCGCGGCGCTTCGCCTTCTTCACACAACTGAATGGCACGACGGGCGATCTTGGTCGCTTCGTCGCCGATGCGCTCAAGGTCGATCACCGACTTGGAGATGCTGATGATCAGCCGCAGGTCAGACGCCGCCGGCTGACGACGGGCCAGAATGCGCAGGCATTCTTCGTCGATGTTGCGTTCCATCTGATTGATCTGGTCGTCGATCTCGCGCACCTGCTGAGCCAGACCGGAGTCGGCTTCGATCAGAGCGGTCACCGCGTCGTTGACCTGCTTCTCCACCAGCCCGCCCATGGCCAGGAGGTGGCTGCGCACTTCCTCAAGCTCGGCGTTGAACTGCGCGGAGATGTGGTGGGTAAGGCCTTCTTTACTAATCATGTTGGCGTCCTTGGAGCGTCCGGTAAGGTGCGGTGGGCCGCAGCATCAAATTCTGTGAATAACCCGCAACTGTTAGCCATAGCGACCAGTGATGTAGTCTTCGGTCTGCTTCTTCGCCGGATTGGTGAACAGGGTATCGGTGTCGCCGAATTCCACCAGTTTGCCCATATACATGAACGCCGTGTAGTCGGACACCCGCGCCGCCTGCTGCATGTTGTGGGTCACGATAACGATGGTGAACTTGGATTTCAGCTCGTAGATCAGCTCTTCAACCTTCAGGGTCGAGATCGGGTCGAGGGCCGAGCACGGTTCGTCGAGCAGCAGCACTTCCGGCTCAACCGCGATGGTGCGGGCGATCACCAGACGCTGCTGCTGACCACCGGACAGACCGAGTGCGGACTCGTGCAGACGGTCTTTGACTTCGTCCCACAGTGCCGCGCCTTTCAACGCCCACTCAACGGCTTCGTCGAGGATGCGCTTTTTGTTGATGCCCTGAATGCGCAGACCGTAAACCACGTTTTCGTAGATGGTTTTCGGGAACGGGTTGGGCTTCTGGAACACCATGCCGACGCGACGACGCAGTTCAGCAACGTCTTCGCCTTTGCGATAGATGTTGTTGCCGTACAGGTTGATCGCGCCTTCGACGCGGCAGCCGTCAACCAGATCGTTCATACGGTTGAAGGTACGCAGCAGTGTGGACTTGCCGCAGCCGGACGGGCCGATGAAGGCAGTCACGCGCTGTTTCGGGATGTTCAGGCTGACGTCGTACAGCGCTTGTTTATCGCCGTAAAACAGGTTCAGGCCCGGGACTTCAATGGCCACGGTTTCCTGTTCAAGATTCAGGCTCTGCTTGTCGCGGCCCAAGGCAGACATGTTGATGCCGTGGCTATGTGTTTCGTGCTGCATGGGAGGCTCCCTGTGCTAACAAATTCGGTTCGGTTTTTTGTAGGAGTGAGCCTGCTCGCGATTCAGGCGCTGCGGTTTGTCTATTAAACCGCGGTGTTGCCATCGCGAGCAGGCTCACTCCTACATAAGAAATCAGCTATCCAGCGCTTTGTACTTCTCGCGCAGATGGTTACGGATATAAACGGCCGACAGGTTCAGTGTCGCAATCACCAGCACCAGCAACAGCGCCGTGGCGTACACCAGCGGGCGTGCGGCTTCGACGTTCGGGCTCTGGAACCCGACGTCATAAATGTGGAAGCCCAAGTGCATGATCTTCTGGTCCAGGTGCAGGTACGGATAGTTGCCATCCACCGGCAGCGACGGCGCCAGTTTCACCACACCTACCAGCATCAGCGGCGCCACTTCACCGGCGGCACGGGCCACGGCGAGGATCATGCCGGTCATCATGGCCGGGCTGGCCATCGGGATCACAATCTTCCACAAGGTTTCAGCCTTGGTCGCGCCGAGGGCCAACGAGCCTTCACGCACGGTGCGAGGAATCCGCGCCAAGCCTTCTTCGGTGGCCACGATCACCACGGGCACCGCCAGCAACGCCAGGGTCAACGAAGCCCAGAGCAGGCCCGGCGTACCGAAGGTCGGTGCCGGCAGTGCTTCGGGGAAGAACAAGCGGTCGACCGAACCACCCAACACGTACACAAAGAAGCCCAGACCGAACACGCCGTAAACGATCGCCGGAACGCCCGCCAGGTTGTTCACCGCGATACGGATGATCCGCGTCAGGGTGTTCTGCTTGGCGTATTCACGCAGGTACACCGCCGCCAGTACGCCGAACGGGGTAACGATCATCGCCATGATGAGGGTCATCATCACGGTGCCGAAAATCGCCGGGAAGATCCCGCCTTCGGTGTTGGCTTCACGCGGATCGTCGGAGAGGAATTCCCAGATCTTGCTGAAGTAGAAACCGACCTTGGTGAAGGTGCTCATGGCGTTCGGCTGGTAAGCGTGAACCACTTTGCCCAGACCGATTTCGATCTCTTTACCGTTGGCATCGCGAGCCGTCAGCGCATCGCGGTTGAACTGCGCATGCAGATCGGCCAGACGCGCTTCGATGTCCTGATAACGGGCATTGAGCTCGGCACGCTCGGACTCCATGTCCGCTTGCGCGGTGGCGTCGAGTTTGCCTTCCAGTTCCAGTTTGCGACTGTGCAGACGGATGCGTTCCAGCCCTGCGTTGATCGCGCCGATATCGACTTTTTCCAGCGACTTGAGCTGCGCGGCGAGGCCGTTCACACGGTTGATCCGCGCTTGCAGCTCTGGCCATGCGGCTTCGCCTTCGGCGATGACCTTGCCGTCCTGTTTGACGTTGACCAGGTAGCCGTAGAAGTTGCCCCACTCGCGACGCTCCAGCGCCATCAGCTCTGGCGGCGTCTTCTGGTTGGTCAGCCACTCGCCGACGATCCAGGTGAAGTCGTTGCCGTTCAGGTCACGGTTGCCGACCTTGATCAGCTCCCGGGTCATGAATTCCGGGCCTTCGTCCGGCACTGGCAAACCAGCGCTTTTCAGGCGGGCACGGGGCACTTCTTCCTTCTGTACCACTTCGCCGACCACGAGGTGCTGGGCCTGGCCCGGTACGTCGTAGCTGGCGTGGATCAGATCCGCCGGCCAAAAGTGACCCAGACCGCGCACGGCAATCACCGCCAGCAGGCCAATGGTCATGATGACCGCGATGGACACCGCGCCACCGCTGATCCAGACGCCCGGGGCGCCGCTCTTGAACCATCCTTTCAGGGAGTTCTGTTTCACAGACTTCTACCTTTGCTTAAAGCGACGAGTATTTCTTGCGCAGACGCTGACGAATCAGTTCTGCCAGGGTGTTCATGACGAAGGTGAACATCAGCAGCACCAGCGCCGAGAGGAACAGCACGCGGTAGTGGCTGCCGCCGACTTCCGACTCCGGCATTTCCACCGCGACGTTGGCGGCCAGTGTGCGCAGGCCTTCGAACAGGTTCATTTCCATGACCGGGGTGTTACCGGTGGCCATCAGCACGATCATGGTTTCACCGACCGCACGGCCCATGCCGATCATCAGCGCCGAGAAGATGCCCGGGCTGGCGGTCAGGATCACCACACGCGTCATGGTCTGCCACGGTGTGGCACCGAGGGCCAGCGAACCGAGGGTCAGGCCACGCGGCACGCTGAACACGGCGTCTTCGGCAATCGAATAGATGTTCGGGATCACCGCAAAACCCATGGCCAGACCGACCACCAGAGCGTTGCGCTGGTCGTAGGTGATGCCCAGGTCGTGGGAGATCCACATGCGCATGTCGCCGCCGAAGAACCAGTTCTCCATGTACGGGCTCATGTACAGCGACAGCCAGCCCACAAACAGGATCACCGGAATCAGCAGCGCACTTTCCCAGCCATCCGGGACTCTCAGGCGGATCGACTCAGGCAGACGGCTGAAGGCGAAACCGGCGACCAGAATGCCGATCGGCAGCAGCATCAGCAGGCTGAAGATGCCCGGCAGATGCCCTTCGACATACGGCGCGAGGAACAGACCGGCGAAGAAACCGAGGATCACCGTCGGCATCGCTTCCATCAGTTCGATCACCGGTTTGACCTTGCGGCGCATGCCCGGGGCCATGAAGTACGCGGTGTAGATCGCGGCGGCAACGGCCAGAGGCGCGGCTAGCAGCATCGCGTAGAACGCGGCTTTCAGGGTGCCGAAGGTCAGTGGCGACAGGCTCAGCTTTGGTTCGAAGTCGGTGTTGGCCGCGGTCGATTGCCAGACGTATTTAGGCTCGTCGTAGTTTTCGTACCAGACCTTGCTCCACAGCGCGCTCCAGGAAACTTCCGGGTGCGGGTTGTCGAGCAGCAACGGTTGCAGCTTGCCGCCAGACTCGACGATCACGCGGTTGGCGCGCGGCGACAGACCGAACAGGCCCGGGCCCTCGACCACTTGGTCAACCAGCAAAGTACGGTGCGCGGTGCTGTGGAACACGCCGAGCTTGCCGCTGGCATCCAGGGCAACGAAGCCTTTGCGACGCTCTTCGGCGCTGATTTCAACGATCGGCGTGGTGCCCATCTGGAAGGTGCGGATCTGCTTCAGACGCAGCTCACCATCGGTGTCGCGGGCCATGAACCATTGGGCCAGGCCGCCCTTGGAGTCACCGACGATCAGCGAGATACCGCCCACCAGCTGTGTGGTCGCAGTGACTTCGGTATCGGCGTTTTCCAGCAGTTTGTAGCGACCGTTGAGGCTCTTGTCGCGCAGGCTGAATACGTCCGCCTGGGCACGACCGTTGACCACGTACAACCATTGCTGACGCGGGTCGACGAAGATGTTTTTAACCGGCTCAGTCATTTGCGGCAGATCGATACGCTTCTGCTCGTTGGTGACTTCGCCGGTCATCATGTTTTCTTCGCTGGTCAGCGACAGCACATTGAGTTGCGAACCGGTCGAACCCACCAGCATCAGCGTCGTATCGGTGGCGTTGAGGCTGACATGCTCCAGCGCACCGCCCGCTTCGTTCAGCGCGATTGGCGCCTCGCCGTACGGGTATTCGATGGCCGGGGTGATGGTTTTCTTGCCGTCGGGGTAGCTGACCTTATAAGTGTGACGGAACACCAGCGCCTGACCGTTGGACAGACCCACGGCAACCAGCGGATGACCTGGCTGGTCTTCACCAATGGAGGTCACGGTTGCACCGGCGGGCAGCGGCAGATCGACGCGCTTCAGTTCAGCGCCACTGTCGATATCGAAGAACAATGCCTGGCCCTTGTCGGAAACGCGCATGGCCACCTGATTCTGCTCTTCGAGCGAAATCATCAGCGGCTTGCCGGCGTCCTGCATCCAGGCTGGAGTGATCGAGTCTTTCGCCTCCAGGTCAGCGCCCTGGAACAACGGCGCGACCACGTAGGCGAGGAAGAAGAAGATCAGGGTGATGGCTGCCAGCACCGCCAGACCGCCAACGAGGACGTACCAGCGAGTGAAGCGATCCTTGAGCGCGCGAATGCGGCGCTTGCGTTGCAGCTCAGGCGTATTGAAATCAATGCGCTTGGGAGGATTAGTAGTCATTTGGGAATTGGCCAGATCATTCATGCGCTCACCCTAGCGATCCTGTATGACAGAAAGATGACAGTGCAGTGACGCAGCAAATCCACCGCCAGCGGGGCTGGCAGAGGATCGAAAATTTGAGGTGTGTAAAAGGCCGGTCTGCGGGCAGATCCGGCCTTTCACTTGAGTCCGACGGGGTTCACCCCGGACTCAATTTGTTACTTCTTTACGACTGCAGCGCCTTCTTGCAAGCCCAGGTCAGCCAGTGCTTTGGCAGCGACTTTGGCTGGCAACGGGATGTAACCGTCCTTGACTACAACTTCCTGGCCCTGTTTGGACAGAACCAGTTTCACGAACTCGGCTTCCAGCGGGGCCAGAGGCTTGTTCGGGGCTTTGTTGACGTAAACGTAGAGGAAACGCGACAGCGGGTACTTGCCGTTCAGGGCGTTTTCTTCGGTGTCTTCGATGAAGTCAGTGCTGCCCTTCTTGGCCAGAGGCACGGTCTTCACGCTAGCGGTCTTGTAGCCGATGCCCGAGTAACCGATGCCGTTCAGCGAGGAGCTGATCGACTGCACGACCGAAGCCGAACCTGGTTGTTCGTTGACGTTTGGCTTGTAGTCACCTTTGCACAGGGCTTCTTCTTTGAAGTAGCCGTAAGTGCCGGATACCGAGTTACGGCCGAACAGTTGCACTGGCTTGTTGGCCAGGTCACCGGTTACACCCAGCTCACCCCAGGTTTTCACGTCGGCTTTGGCGCCGCACAGACGGGTGGACGAGAAGATCGCGTCAACCTGTTCCATGGTCAGGTGCTGGATCGGGTTGTCCTTGTGTACGAAGACAGCCAGGGCATCCACGGCAACCGGGATTGCGGTTGGCTTGTAGCCGTACTTCTGTTCGAAGGCCGCCAGTTCGGTGTCCTTCATCTTGCGGCTCATCGGGCCGAGGTTCGAAGTGCCTTCAGTCAGCGCAGGTGGCGCAGTGGCGGAGCCAGCGGCCTGAATCTGGATGTTTACGTTCGGGTATTCTTTCTTGTAGTTCTCGGCCCACAGGGTCATGAGGTTGGCCAGGGTATCGGAGCCGACGCTGGACAGGTTGCCCGACACACCAGTGGTCTTGGTGTAGCTCGGGATAGCAGGGTCAACAGCGGCAACCGCGTTGGCAGTCGCAACGCCAGCAGCGACAAAAGTCATTGCCGCCATCAAACGCTTCAGTTTCATGCCTTACTCCTAGCAGATAGGGTGTGTTAAGTCGGGGCCAAGTATCAGCAGGCCGTGTGAACACTCTATGGCTGAAATATGACAATTGGATGAAAGGCCAGCATCCAAGGTTTTACTGGATGATTCGTGGTGCCCCCATTCGCGAGCAGGCTCGCTCCCACCGTTTGAAATGCATTCCAATGTGGGAGCGAGCCTGCTCGCGAAATGGCCGTGACTACTGAGGAGATTTCGGATCAGCGACCCTTCTTCCAGAGCCACGCCCCCACCAGAATCCCCATCGCACACAGCACTGCCACGTAGTAGGCCGGGCCCATCGGGCTTTCTCTCAGCAGCAGGCTTACCACCATCGGCGTCAGGCCACCGAAGATTGCGTACGCCACGTTGTAAGAAAACGACAACCCACTGAAACGCACCACCGGCGGGAACGCCTTGACCATCACGTAGGGCACCGCACCAATGGTGCCGACCAGCAAACCGGTCAACGCATACAGCGGGAACAGCCAGTTCGGGTGATCGGCGAGGCTGTGATAGAAGGTCCAGGAGCTGATCAGCAAGCCCAGGCAACCGAACACAAACACCCGGCCGGCGCCAAAGCGATCCGCCAGCGCACCGGAAATGATGCAACCGAAGCTCAGGAACACGATCGCCAGGCTGTTGGATTGCAGCGCGGTGGTCGGCGAGAAGTGGTAAACGGTTTGCAGCACAGTCGGGGTCATCAGAATGACTACGACGATCCCGGCCGACAGCAGCCAGGTCAGCAGCATCGAGATCGCAATCGCCCCGCGATGGTCACGCAGCACCGCGCGCAGCGGCACTTCTTCGGCCAGCGCCTTGCGCAGTTGCAGCTCGGCAAACACCGGGGTTTCGTGCAGCCAGCGGCGCAGGTAAACCGAGAACAGACCGAACACGCCACCGAGCAGGAACGGAATCCGCCAGGCGTAATCCGCAACCTCGGTCGGCGTATAGATGCTGTTGATCGCCGTGGCGACCAGCGAGCCGAGCAGAATTCCGGCGGTCAGGCCGCTGGTCAGGGTGCCGCAGGCGTAGCCCATGTGCTTCTGCGGGACATGTTCGGAAACGAAGACCCATGCCCCCGGTACTTCACCGCCAATCGCCGCGCCTTGAATCACCCGCATCAGCAGTAAAAGGATCGGCGCCCACATGCCGATCTGCGCATACGTCGGCAGCAGACCCATGATCAGGGTCGGCACGGCCATCATGAAGATGCTCAGGGTGAACATTTTCTTGCGCCCCAGCAGGTCGCCGAAGTGCGCCATGACAATGCCGCCCAGCGGCCGCGCAAGGTAACCGGCGGCAAAGATGCCGAAGGTCTGCATCAGGCGCAGCCACTCAGGCATGTCGGCCGGAAAGAACAACTTGCCGACCACGGTGGCGAAGAATACGAAGATGATGAAATCGTAAAACTCCAGCGCACCGCCCAGGGCCGATAGCGACAGAGTCTTGTAGTCATTGCGGGTCAATGGTCGTGCGGGTTGGTCGGGCTGCGCGAGGCTCGAAGGCGCTGTGGTCATGGCAAGGGCTTCTCTTATAGGCGGATCTGCGACTCCAACAACGCTGGCTGGAGCTTTGGCAGGTTCGGCACCATAGCAAATTGTTCGAAAAAGCACATAGAGGCGCGTATTTGACGGTCAAAATCAGAACCGGGTGGTCGTCGCGGAGTCTACCGACCGATATACTCGCAACCTTGCCCCGGTTTGTAGGGGGTTGCTGTGCGAAAACGTCGTTGGCCCGCCCTTTGAACGGAGCAGCCGGTTTCGCAGAGTTTCCCTTTAGGCGCCTTATGGAAGACGTGACGAACGTAGTATGTTCGGTGCTGAATCGTTTTTCCTGAAGACGGCTACCACCAGCAATACCAACAAGAGTCACGGGTCAGAGGCACCCCCGGCATGATAGAGCTCGAACAAGAAGATCCAATCCCGCAAGGCGACCTGGCCCTGCAAATCACCGCTCTCCCGCGTGAAACCAACGGCTTTGGCGATATTTTCGGCGGCTGGCTGGTGGCACAGATGGATTTGGCCGGCACCGCGATGGCCAGCCGTGTCGCCGGAGGCCGCGTGGCCACCGTCGCTATCGACCGCATGGCGTTCCTGGTTCCGGTCGCCGTTGGCGCGCAGTTGTCCTTCTATACCCAGACCCTGGAAATCGGCCGCAGCTCGATCCAGATGATGGTCGAAGTGTGGAGCGACGATCCGTTGTCCAGCGAGTGGCGTAAAGTGACCGAAGCGGTGTTTGTCTTCGTCGCCATCGACGGCAGTGGTCGCACCCGGTCGGTTCCGCCGCGCGCACGCTAAACCTCACGGCCGTTTCACGGTCGATAGTTGTCCCAAGTGTCTGATCGAGAGCTGTCCCATGAACACGCCCAACGTTGAAGCCGTGAAACTGGATGAACTGAACTGCTGGCGCATCCGCCACGGTCAGGCCGAAGTGCTGGTAGCCCAGCAAGGCGCGCACATCCTCAGTTATCAGGTTGACGGCCAGCCGCCGATCATCTGGCTCAACGACAAGGCCGAGTTCAAGACCGGTAAGAGCATCCGTGCTGGCGTGCCGGTGTGCTGGCCGTGGTTCGGCAAATTCGAACGCAACCCGCAGAACGTCCAGGCCATGTACACCGGTGAGCAACCCGCACCCGCGCACGGTCTTGTGCGGGCGATGGATTGGGAGCTGGGCGGCATAGAAGCCGAAGGCGATGGCCTCAAGGTCGAGTTCAAACTGCCCTACCCTGAAGGCGGTCTGCCGGGCTGGCCGCATCAGGTCGATCTGACCCTGACCCTGCGTCTGGACGATCAGTTGCACCTCAGCCTGACCAGCCATAACCGTGGCGGCGACACTGTCAGCCTCAGCCAGGCGTTGCACACCTACTTCGCCGTCAGCGATGTGCGCCATGTGCATGTCGAAGGTGTGGACGGTTTGAATTACATCGAGACCCTGGACGACTGGAAGACCAACGCCCAGACAGGCGACCTGCATTTTGCCGGCGAAACCGACCGCATCTACCTCGACGCCCCGCCGCAGCTGAGCATCGTCGACCCGACGTGGGAGCGGCGCATTGTCCTCACCAGCACGGGCTCGCGCACTGCGGTGATCTGGAACCCGTGGATCGACCGTGCGGCCGCGCTCAGCGATATGGATAACGATGGCTGGCAACGCATGCTGTGCATCGAGACGGCGAATGTGATGGATGATGTGGTGAGTCTGGCGCCGGGTGCGAGCCATACCATGGGTGTCAGCATCGGCAGCAAACCGCTCTAACCCAAACCAGATAACTCATGGAAGCGAGCCTTTGTGGCGAGGGGATTTATCCCCGATGGACTGCGCAGCAGTCCCCGACTCTTGATTTGAACAGCCGGGGCCGCTTCGCGACCTATCGGGGATAAATCCCCTCACCACAAAAGCTCACTCCTACAGTTAATTTGTGTAGGTCCTAGAGATCGGACTCCTGCACCACCCGCACCTTGTCCGCCTCCAGCGCATACGCCGCGTCAGCCAGATCGTTGCTGACCTTTTCGACCTTCAGCGTGCCGGTCACCCACAGCGGCGTGTAGATGTCTTCCAGCTTCAGCCCCTTCGGATAGCGCACCAGTACCAGTTGATTCGGCGGCGGTGGCGGCACGTGGATACACGCGCCCGGGTACGGCACCAGGAAAAACAGGGTGCTGCGACCCTTGGCATCGGATTCCAGCGGCACCGGATAACCACCGATGCGGATGTGCTTGTCGTTCATCGACGCCACGGTTTTGGTCGAGTACATCACCGCCGGCAGACCTTTGGCCTGTTTCATCCCGCCCTTCTCGGTGAAGGTGCCGGTGGCTTCCGGGGAGTTGTGGTCGATGTCGGGCATGGCCTCCAGGGCCTTTTGATCCGACTTGGGCATCAGTTCGAGCCAGTCGGTTTCCGGCAGTTCGCCGGCGTGGGCCAAACCGCTGCCCAGGAAAAGGAGAGTCAACAGAAGACGGCGCATGAAGGTGCTCGGACAAAGGAAAGGACTATAAATCGCCGAGCATTCTAGCCCTCCCCGCCCGATTGGCAGAGAGGGCTTTGTCGCTTTGGATCACTTCTTTTTGATCAGGCCGTAGATCACCAGCAACACGATCGCGCCAACCAGTGCGCCGATGAAACCTGCGCCCTCGCCCGCCCGATAGATGCCCAGGGCCTGGCCGCCGTAGGTGGCTGCCAGCGAACCGCCGATACCGAGCAGGATGGTCATGATCCAGCCCATGCTGTCATCGCCCGGTTTCAGGAACCGAGCCAGCAGGCCGACGATCAAGCCGATAAAGATGGTTCCGATAATTCCCATGGCATTTCCCTCTGTGTGAATTGGCTATGCCAAAGCCTAGACAGACTTTGGCATCCTGCCATCAGAGAACGGCGGCCCCTGAATGGTTCCGCCGCTGCCACATGAAACTGTTTTACTCGGCGATCAGCGCCTGGACCTTGAGAATCTGCGCCTGGAGCGTGGCCTTGTCGGCGCAGCGCAGGTTGGCGTGACCGACCTTGCGCCCGGCCTTGAAGGCCTTGCCGTAGTGGTGCAGATGGCAGTCTTCGATGGCGATGACCTTCTCTACCGGCGGCACCACACCGATAAAGTTGAGCATCGCGCTCTCGCCGACCTTGGCCGTCGAACCCAGCGGCAGACCGGCAACGGCACGCAGATGGTTTTCAAACTGGCTGCACTCGGCACCTTCAGTGGTCCAGTGCCCGGAGTTGTGCACGCGCGGGGCGATTTCGTTGGCCTTGAGGCCGCCGTCGACTTCAAAGAACTCGAACGCCATCACGCCGACGTAATCCAGTTGCTTGAGCACGCGGCTGGAATAGTCTTCGGCCAAGGCCTGCAACGGGTGATCGGTGCTGGCCACAGAGAGCTTGAGGATGCCGCTGTCGTGGGTGTTGTGAACCAACGGGTAGAACTTGGTTTCGCCATCGCGAGCGCGAACGGCGATCAGTGAGACTTCACCAGTGAACGGCACGAAGCCTTCCAGCAGGCAGGCCACGCTGCCGAGCTCGGCGAAGGTGCCGACCACGTCTTCGGGTTTGCGCAGGACTTTCTGGCCCTTGCCGTCGTAACCCAGGGTGCGGGTTTTCAGCACGGCCGGCAGACCGATCGAGGCTACGGCGGCATCCAGATCGGCTTGCGACTGGATGTCGGCAAAGGCCGGGGTCGGAATCCCCAGATCCTTGAACATGCTCTTTTCGAACCAGCGGTCGCGAGCAATGCGCAGGGCTTCGGCGCTCGGATAAACCGGCACGAATTGCGAAAGGAACGCCACGGTTTCAGCCGGGACGCTTTCGAACTCGAAGGTCACCAGATCGACTTCATCAGCCAGTTGACGCAGATGATCCTGATCGCCGTAATCGGCCCGCAGGTGTTCGCCCAGCGCAGCGGCGCAAGCGTCCGGCGCAGGGTCGAGGAAAGCGAAGTTCATGCCCAGCGGGGTGCCCGCCAAGGCCAACATGCGACCCAACTGGCCGCCACCGATTACACCGATCTTCATCTCAACAACCTCAGGCAATACGTGGGTCTGGATTGTCCAGGACGCTGTCTGTCTGCTCGGCACGGAAGGTTTTCAGTACCGCGTGGAACTGTGGATGCTTGGCGCCGAGGATGCTCGCCGAGAGCAGGGCGGCGTTGATCGCGCCCGCTTTGCCGATGGCCAGGGTGGCGACCGGAATACCGGCCGGCATCTGCACGATCGACAGCAGCGAATCGACGCCCGAGAGCATCGACGATTGCACCGGAACACCCAGCACCGGCAGGTGGGTCTTGGCCGCACACATGCCTGGCAAGTGGGCTGCGCCGCCGGCACCGGCGATAATCACCTCGATGCCGCGGCTTTCAGCCTCTTCGGCGTACTGGAACAGCAAATCCGGGGTGCGGTGGGCAGAGACCACCTTGACCTCGTACGGGATGCCGAGCTTTTCCAGCATATCGGCGGTGTGGCTAAGGGTGGACCAATCGGACTTGGAGCCCATGATCACGCCAACCAGTGCACTCATCGTCGCGCCTCTTCTCTCTGGGCGCCCGCAGGCGCGTCAAAAACAACAAGCCACGCAGAATGCGTGGCTTGTTGTAGGAAAAATGGCCGGACGTACCGGCCGAAGGCCGCGCAGTATACCGCAAAGAAAGCAATAAACAGCCCCCGTCACGACCATCTGTCATCTGCCGCAAAAGCCCGGTTTTATTGACTTGAAGGTCAGCCAAAAAGATCAAAAGATCGCAGCCTTCGGCAGCTCCTTGTATCTCGACTATCGCTCCGTCAGGAGCGATAGTTCTCGACTGATCATCGAGGGAGGGACTTGGAAGCCGTGCAGCTCCTTAGGCTTTTTGCCTGTGATGTAGATCGTGCTCCAGCCCTCCACACTCACTCGTATAGTTCGAACGGTATCTTGGGCCCGTCTCTGGCGAGAGCCCGCATTCGCAAGGTTGGACAGAGTGCAGTGATGATCGAAAACGGATTAATGGAGAAACGGTCATGTCCAATTTCGTCGGCGTCGATGTCGCTAAAAATACCTTTGATATTGCCACTCACCTGCCAAACGGCAAGCACAAAACCAAGGCCAAACTGGCTAACGACTCAAAAGGTTTCAAAGAGTTTGACGCCTGGCTGAACAAGCAGGTCGAGCCTACAGCTCTGATCGTGATGGAAGCCACCAGCGTTTATCACCTGGAACTTGCCGAGTTCGTCTACAACAAGGGTTACCGGGTCTGCGTCGTCAATCCGGCTACGACCCACGCTTACGCTGACAGCGAGCTGCGCCGGATCAAAACCGACAAAAGCGACGCCAAATTGATCGCTGACTTTGCTCGGGAAAAGGCTGAAAAGCTTCAGCTTTGGGCTCCAGAGCCGCTGAAATATCGTCAGCTAAAGGCGATGGTACGTCGCTTGGATGACCTTCAGGAAATGGAGCAAATGGAGCTCAATCGCCTGGATGTGTCCGACGAAAAGGTCAAAGACTCGATCAACTCTGTGCTGCGTCACATCGAGAAAGAGATCGTTGAAACTCACAAAGCAATCAAAAAACACATCGACGATGATCCAGACATGCGCCAAATGCGCGACTTGATCGTGACCATCGACGGTATCGGCCAGAAAACCCTTGAGCGGCTGCTGGCCGAGTTGGGCGACCTGCGTAAATATGACGACCCTCGCAAGCTGGTCGCTGCCGCCGGGTTGAACCCAAAGCTGCAGGACTCGGGAAAGTTCAAAGGCAGAACAGTGATTTCGAGAATCGGATCGGCTCGCGTTCGGGCGGGTCTATACATGCCTGGGTTGGTTGCACTGAAGCACAACAAGGCAATCATCGCCATGAAGGACCGCTTGAAGGCCAACGGCAAGGCCCCCAAGCAAATCATCTGTGCAGCGATGCGCAAACTCCTACATTTTGTCTACGCCGTTCTTAAATCGGGCCAGCCATTTGACCCGAAAATTGCCCTTGCCCGATGAGGGGCAAGACGGTATCTACAGGGAAACGCACTTCAACATGTAGGAGCTGCCGAAGGCTGCGATCTTTTCCCCCAGACACCATCCATCAGGAAGCTTGGGCGGCGCCACCTTCGAGCTTGCGCCACAACAACCGCACGTTGGCCTTGCGCACCAGCGCGCAGCGGTACAGACGAATCTCCAGCGGCACATGCCATTGCGGGCCGCCGCATACGACGAGTTCGCCCCGGGCCAGTTCGGCACGCACGCTCAACTGCGGCACCCAGGCAATCCCGAGGCCTTCCAGCGCCATGCTCTTCAGGCTGTCGGCCATCGCGGTTTCATAGATCGTGGTAAAGCGCAGCTGTCGCTGACGCAGCAAACCATTCACCGAACGTCCGAGAAACGCCCCGGCGCTGTACGCCAGCAACGGCACGCTGGCGTCACCTTCCAGATCGAACAGCGGCTTGCCATCGGCATCCGCCGCGCACACCGGGAGCATCTCGGTCTGGCCCAAATGCAGTGACGGGAAAATTTCCGGGTCCATCTGCATCGCCGCGTCCGGGTCGTAGAACGCCAGCATCAAGTCGCAGCCACCTTCGCGCAGTGCGTGCACGGCGTCACCGACGTTGGTCGCCACCAGTCGCGTGGCGATGTTCAGGCCTTCATTGCGCAACTGCGCGATCCAACGCGGGAAAAAACCCAGTGCCAGGGAGTGAGCGGCGGCAACCTGCATCACCTCGCCCTGCCCGCCCTCCAGATGATGCAGATGGCGCAGCACTTCACCGAGCTGTTCGACCACGGTGCGCGCGGTCACCAGAAACAATTGCCCCGCCGCCGTCAGCTCGACTGGCGTGCGCGAGCGGTTGACCAATGTCAGCCCCAGCGCGGCTTCCAGGCTGCGTATCCGCCGACTGAAGGCCGGCTGGGTCACGAAGCGCCGTTCGGCGGCCTTCGAGAAGCTGCGGGTGGCGGCCAGAGCACTGAAGTCCTCGAGCCATTTGCTTTCCAGATTCATCACGTCCTCCCGGACACGCACCAAAACAGGTCACACGTCTGCCGCGCACGCGGCGTCACACGGGCATTATGCCGAATGTGCATAGGTCAGTGCTGAACAGCATTGGCCCAAAATTTCCCACAAGCCTAGCATTCGCAGCGTTCCGGCATCGACCGGGTCCATATCGAGATGATTTCTATCATGTCCTCCGCTGCATCTTTCCGCACAGAAAACGACCTGCTTGGCGCCCTCGAAGTACCGGCTCAAGCGTATTACGGCATCCAGACCCTGCGAGCGGTGAACAACTTCCGCCTCTCGGGCGTTCCGATTTCGCATTACCCGAAACTGGTTGTCGGTCTGGCGATGGTCAAACAGGCCGCCGCTGACGCCAACCGTGAGTTGGGTCACCTGAGCGAAGCCAAGCACGCTGCCATCAGCGAAGCCTGTGCCCGATTGATCCGCGGTGATTTCCACGAAGAGTTCGTGGTCGACATGATTCAAGGTGGCGCCGGTACTTCCACCAACATGAACGCCAACGAAGTGATCGCCAACATTGCGCTCGAAGCGATGGGTCACCAGAAAGGCGAGTACCAGTACCTGCACCCGAACGACGACGTGAACATGGCGCAGTCGACCAACGACGCCTACCCGACGGCCATCCGCCTGGGTCTGCTGTTGGGTCACGACACCCTGCTGGCCAGCCTCGACAGCCTGATTCAGGCATTCGCGGCCAAGGGCAAAGAATTCGATCACGTCCTGAAAATGGGCCGTACCCAGTTGCAAGACGCTGTGCCGATGACCCTCGGCCAGGAGTTCCGTGCTTTCGCCACCACCATGGGCGAAGACCTGGCCCGTCTGAAGACGCTGGCCCCGGAACTGCTGACTGAAGTGAACCTGGGTGGCACCGCGATCGGTACCGGCATTAACGCCGACCCGCGTTATCAGGCCTTGGCTGTACAGCGTCTGGCGCTGATCAGCGGTCAACCGGTGGTACCGGCAGCCGACCTGATCGAAGCCACCTCCGACATGGGTGCCTTCGTCCTGTTCTCCGGCATGCTCAAGCGCACCGCGGTCAAGCTGTCGAAGATCTGCAACGACTTGCGCCTGCTGTCCAGCGGCCCACGCACCGGCATCAACGAAATCAACCTGCCGGCGCGTCAGCCAGGCAGCTCGATCATGCCCGGCAAGGTCAACCCGGTGATCCCGGAAGCCGTTAACCAGGTGGCTTTCCAGGTCATCGGTAACGACTTGGCGCTGACCATGGCGGCTGAAGGCGGCCAGTTGCAACTGAACGTGATGGAGCCGCTGATCGCGTTCAAGATCTTCGACTCGATCCGCCTGCTGCAACGCGCCATGGACATGCTGCGCGAGCACTGCATTGTCGGCATCACTGCCAACGAAGCCCGCTGCCGCGAACTGGTCGAACACTCGATCGGTCTGGTCACCGCGCTGAACCCGTACATCGGCTACAAAAACGCCACCCGCATCGCCCGTATCGCCCTTGAAAGCGGCCGCGGCGTGCTGGAACTGGTGCGCGAAGAAGGTCTGCTCGACGAAGCCAGTCTCGCCGACATTCTGCGCCCGGAAAACATGATTGCTCCGCGTCTGGTTCCGCTCAAAGGCTGAACCGACGTGTTGTTTGTAGCACCGCTCACCAGGTCGAGGGACTAGACACCTCTCACCTTTTGAGGGCCTGGGGATCAGTCCCCAGGCCCTTTTTTTTAACTTTCTGATCCTGAGACCCGTATGTCTGGGGATTGCTTCATGTGGAGGTGAGCCCTTGTGGCGAGGGGATTCATCCCCGATGGGTCGCGAAGCGGCCCCAAAAACTGCAATCGCAATGTATCCGGTGCACCGCGCCGAATGGTTTTGCGACTGCTTCGCAGCCGATCGGGGATGAATCCCCTCGCCACAGGGTTTGCGTCAACAAAAAAGCAGTTCCCACACAAGCCCGGCGCCGGTAACGCCGGGTGTTTCAAAGCTTCGTTTCGTCGCTTGCACCACTACCGTGCAGACGGGCGCGCCACTGATCGGTATAGTGCCGCCCCTCTTCGCGTGAGCGGTCGTCGGTAACGAGGCCATAACCCATGCGAAACCCGAACTAATAACAAACCCGCGAAATGGAACCGGGACGAAACCTTCGCCCCACCTGTTGTGCCGCGCGCAAACCGGTGTAACGCGATGTTTCCGAACATCCAGCATTTGCTTACACAAAAAACAGCGAGGAAAAATCCATGCTCGAAGTCATTAACGACTTCCTCTCAGGGAAAGTACTGATCGTGCTCATTGTCGGGCTCGGTAGCTACTTCACGATTCGCTCGCGTTTCGTTCAATTGCGTCACTTTTTCCACATGTTCGCGGTGTTCCGCGACAGCCTGAAAAGCAGCGCCGGGCAGCTCAGCTCGTTCCAGGCCCTGATGCTCAGCCTCGCCGGCCGCGTTGGTGCAGGCAACATCGCCGGTGTCGGCATCGCCGTGACCCTTGGTGGGCCAGGTGCGGTGTTCTGGATGTGGGTAACCGCACTGGTCGGCATGTCCAGCAGCTTCTTCGAGTGCTCCCTCGGTCAGCTGTACAAACGCACTGATTCAGACGGCACCTTCCGTGGCGGCCCGTCCTACTACATTCAGCACGGCTTGCAGAAGCGCTGGTTGGGTATGGTCATGGCGTTCCTGTTGCTGGTGACCTTCGGTTTCGCCTTCAACGGCCTGCAAGCCCACGCCGTGACTCACTCGCTGAACAACGCCTTCGGCCTCGACACCACTTACACCGGCCTCGCGCTGGCGGTACTGCTGGGTCTGGTGTTCATCGGCGGGATCAAGCGCATCGCCAAGGTCGCTGACCTGCTGGTGCCGGTGAAAACCCTGGTCTACATCGGCGTGACCCTCTACGTGATCGTGCTGCAATTCGACCACGTTCCAGCCATGCTGATGACCATCGTCAAGAGCGCCTTCGGTCTCGACCAGGCTTTCGGCGGCCTGATCGGCAGCGCGATTGTCATGGGCGTGAAGCGTGGCGTGTTCGCCAACGAAGCCGGTTTGGGCAGTGCGCCGAACGTGGCGGCGGTGGCTTCGGTCGAGCACCCGGTGGCACAAGGTGTGGTTCAGGCATTCAGCGTGTTCCTCGACACTTTCGTGATCTGCACCTGCACCGCGTTGTTGATCCTGCTCTCCGGTTTCTACACCCCGGGTTTCGAAGGCGACGGCATTGCCCTGACCCAGAACTCGCTGGCCGCCGTGGTCGGTGAATGGGGCCGGATGTTCATCTCGGTGGCGCTGGCGTTGTTCGTGTTCACCTCGATCCTCTACAACTACTATTTGGGCGAGAGCAACCTGCGTTTCCTGATCGGTGAAAACCGCAAGGCGCTGATCGGCTACCGCGCACTGGTACTGGTATTGATCTTCTGGGGTGCCATCGAAAACCTCGGCACCGTGTTCGCCTTCGCCGACATCACCATGACCATGCTGGCCTTCGTCAACCTGATCGCGCTGTTCCTGCTGTTCAAGGTCGGCATGCGCATCCTGCGTGACTACGATGATCAGCGTGCTGCCGGCATCAAGACCCCGGTGTTCGATTCGAGCAAATTCCCGGATCTGGACCTCGACCGCAAAGCCTGGCCGGCCAACCCGCCTGCCGCTGCCGGCAATACTTGCGCCGAGCCGCAAGGCGTACCCGCAGCGCAACGCTGATGGGTAAATGACGGGCGCATCCTCTGCGCCCGTCAGTTACAGTTCGAAAAACTGTGGGAGCCGACTTGCTCGCTCCCACAGGAACTCTTCCTCTCGGAGAATCCTCATGAATTCGTCGACTTATCCTGCCGCCCAGCACGTCATGGTTTTGTACACCGGTGGCACCATCGGCATGCAGGCCAGCGCCAATGGCCTGGCCCCGGCGTCCGGTTTTGAAGCGCGGATGCGCGAGTACCTGCACAGCCAGCCTGAACTGGTCGTGCCGCAGTGGCGCTTTCGCGAGATATCGCCGCTGATCGACAGCGCCAACATGACCCCGGCCTATTGGCAGCAACTGCGTGAAGCGGTGGTCGATGCCGTGGACGTGCAAGGCTGCGACAACGTGCTGATCCTGCACGGCACCGACACCCTGGCTTACAGCGCCGCAGCCATGAGCTTCCAGTTGCTCGGCCTGCACGCCCGCGTGTGCTTCACCGGCTCCATGTTGCCGGCGGGCGTGACCGACAGCGATGCCTGGGAAAACCTCGGCGGTGCGCTGGTCGCCCTCGGCCAAGGCCTGGCGCCGGGCGTGCACCTGTACTTTCACGGCGAACTGCTGGCGCCAACCCGTTGCGCGAAAGTGCGCAGCTTCGGCCGTCACCCGTTCAAACGTCTGGAGCGTCAGGGCGGCGGCGTGAAAGCCACTTCGATTCCAGCCGCGTTGAACTACAACCAGCCAAAGCAATTGGCGAAAGTTGCCGTGCTGCCGCTGTTCCCCGGCATCGGCGCCGAGATCCTCGACGGCCTGCTCGACAGCGGCATTCAGGGGCTGGTGCTGGAATGCTACGGCAGCGGCACCGGGCCGAGCGACAACCCGGAATTCCTCGCCAGCCTCGGCCGTGCGCGGGATAACGGTGTGGTGGTGGTCGCGGTCACGCAGTGCCATGAAGGCGGGGTCGAGTTGGATGTGTATGAGGCTGGCAGCCGTTTGCGCGGCGTCGGTGTGTTGTCCGGGGGCGGCATGACGCGCGAAGCGGCGTTCGGCAAGTTGCATGGGTTGCTGGGGGCAGGCCTGGAAACCGCTGAAGTCCGCCGACTGGTCGAACTCGACCTGTGTGGCGAACTGATCTGACACCACACAAAACCCCTGTAGGAGCTGCCGAAGGCTGCGATCTTTTGATTTGGTTTTTCAGGATCAAAAGATCGCAGCCTTCGGCAGCTCCTACAGGAGGGCGATAGGCATGCAACTTGCTCTGTTCCCAGCCTCCTAAGGCTGGAACCCACCATGCTCCACTCCCACCTCACCACCCTCAATGCCGTCTCCCTGATTCTCAAAACCTTCAACGAAGAAGGCTTGCCGAGCGAAGCACTGCTGGCCGGCAGCGGCATCAGTGCGGCGGATCTGAACCGTGCCGACACGCGCATTACCACCAATCAGGAAATGCAGGTCTGCGCCAATGCTGTCGCGCTCAAGCACGACATCGGCCTGGAACTGGGCCGGCGCATGCACGTTTCCTGCTACGGCATGCTCGGTTACGCGCTGCTCACCTGTGCCACCTTCGGTGACGCTTTGCGTCTGGCGATCCGTTATCCGGCGCTGTTGGGAACACTTTTCGAGCTGAGCCTGGAAGAGGACGGCGAACGCGTCTGGTTCGTCGCAGCCGACTATCGCGAGAGCCCGGCGATGGCGGTGTTCAATGCCGAGTTCTGCCTGGTTTCGCTGAAAGTCATTTGCGATGACTTGCTTGGCCATCCGCTGCCGCTACTCGCCACGCGGTTCGAACACGCCGCGCCGGATTACCGCGACAGCTACGCCGAGCACTTCGCCAGCCCATTGCACTTCGCCGCCAAGGACAATGCCTTCGCCTTCGACCGGCACTGGCTCGATCAGCCGCTGCCGCTGGCCGATGCCATCACCCATCAAGCCATGGCCGAACGCTGCCGCAAGCAGAACCTCGAGTTCACCGGGCGTCAGGCGTGGCTCGGGCGCATCCGTCAGTTGCTCAGCGCCCAGTTGAACGCGGCCCCGGGGCTGGAAGGCTTGGCGCAGCAGATGAAGTGCTCGCCTCGTACCTTGCGCCGACACCTCAAGGACATGGGCAGCAGTTATCAGGAGCTGCTCGACGAACTGCGCTTCGAACGGGCCAAGCAGATGCTTTGCGAAGATCAGTTGCCGATCTACCGTATCGCCGAGACATTGGGCTTTAGCGAGACCGCGAGTTTCCGCCATGCATTCGTGCGCTGGAGCGGCGTGGCGCCGAGTCAGTTCCGGCCGCACTGATAAACCCTGTGGGGGCAGGCTGCTCCAGCGAGGGGCGAATAGCGGTCAGCATTTTTGGCCAGATCAATCCCCTTTTGGCCTTTCCTGCCGTTCTCCGAATCGCCTCGCGCCGCAACACTGGGTGCAACCCGACTCAGCCCTGCGGAGAACAACAAATGCTGACGATCTACTCGGACGATCACCACCTGCACCATGGCCGCTGCGAATTGATCGATGGCCAGCTCAAGCCGTGCTTCGAGATGCCGTCGCGCGCCGACCATGTGCTGCAACGGGTGCAACACCAGCACCTCGGTCCGGTGGAAGCGCCGAAGGATTTCGGCCTCGAACCGATCGCCCGCATCCACAGCCGCGACTACCTGGATTTCTTCAAAGGCGCGTGGGCGCGCTGGACCGAATTCAACACCGACGGCGATTTGTTGCCCTACACCTGGCCGGCGCGCACCTTGCGTGCGATCAAGCCGACCAGCCTGCACGGCCAACTCGGCTATTACAGCTTCGACGGCGGCGCGCCAATCACCGCCGGCACTTGGCAAGCGGCGTACAGCGCGGCGCAGGTGGCGCTGACCGCGCAAGCAGCGATCCAGGCTGGAGCACACAGCGCCTTCGCCCTGTGCCGTCCACCGGGGCACCACGCCGCCAGCGACTTGATGGGTGGTTATTGCTACCTCAACAACGCTGCCATTGCCGCGCAGGCGTTCCTCGATCAGGGCCATAAAAAAGTCGCGATCCTCGACGTCGACTATCACCACGGCAACGGCACGCAGTCGATTTTCTATGAGCGCAGCGACGTGTTGTTCACCTCGATTCATGGCCACCCGGAAGCGGAATTCCCGTTCTTCCTCGGCTATGACGATGAACACGGCGAAGGCGACGGTGAGGGTTTCAACTTCAACTATCCGCTGCCGGCCGGCTCTGGCTGGGATGCATGGAGCGCAGCGCTGGATCAGGCCTGCAACGAGATCGACAGCTACGGCGCCGACATCATCGTCGTGTCGCTGGGTGTCGACACCTTCAAGGATGATCCGATCTCGCAATTCAAACTCGACAGCCCGGATTATCTGGCGATGGGCAAGCGCATTGCCGCCCTTGGCAAACCGACCCTGTTCGTCATGGAGGGCGGCTACGCCGTGGAAGAAATCGGCATCAACGCGGTGAACGTCCTCGAAGGATTTGAAAACCCGTAGAGAGCAACGCAGCCGTAAACGACCCGCACTCGCGGGTCTTTTTTTGCCCGCAACATTTATGTACCGCACAGCGCCACAACGTGACCTCTACCTTGCCCTGATATGACGCCCTTGCGGCGCGCCTCTTTCGTCAGATCAGGAATTGCTCATGCCCGAATCTTCCATACCCAGCGCCGTTGATGTCGTGACACAACTGGTGACCGGCCCTTCGTTGCGCGAAGTCGCCTCGAAAACGCTGCAACCGGCGCTCAAGACGCTGTACCCGACCCTGCACATCGATCCGCAACAGGCCATGGTGGTGACACCGACGTGGGTCATCGAAGGCGAGCAAGTCGTGCCCGGCCGCGAGCAGATCGAGTCTCTGACCGATGTTCTGGTACGACTCACGCTGAGCGGCACCACGGTGAACTACCTCGACGGAGAGCACTTTCTGACCTTGCAGCCCGGCCGGTCGGCAATCCAGCTGCCCGTGAAGATCGACGCGGTCGGCCGCCTGCTCAATGAATTTGCGCCTTTGATGTTCGTCGCCTTCAAAGAACAACATATCGCTTACTGGGGCACCTTCATCGCCCCGGAGCGGCCGCGCTGGCAGCAAATGTCGGACGCCCTGCGCAACCTGTGGAACGTCGACGCCCGCCAAGGCTGGGATGCCGAACAACGGGCCATGGCCCATGCCGTTTTCAAGGTCCCGGACAAACAACAGCGCTTGCCCAATGACAAATACAAGACCCGCGCCTGCCTGATTGACCTCGACCAGGGCGACAGCAACGAGCATCTGACCCTGCTGGACAGCGCAGTGCTGATTGGTAGCGTCGACGAGCGCACGATAATCCTCACCTATTCAGTGATCCATGGTTTCCAGAGTTTCGACTCCCTGGATGAACTCGGCGACGCATTGCCGCGCAAATCCTGGCAAAGAACCTCCAGCAGCCCGCTCAAGTGGCGGTTACTGGAACCGGAAGGCAACTTTTTCGACCACCAGGCCTGCACACTGATCGCCCTGGAAGGCGACGCCCTCGGGGAGATCAATTTCTTTGGGAGCTCGACAACCGATCAGCTCTACCCGCACACCGGTAAACCTCGGCAACCACCACCCAACCTTAAACCGCATATCGATCGCATGCGTCCGATACTGCCAGTCTGGCTGGATGACGCCGCGCCCGCAGACCAGGCCGCCTACAGTCGTTATCTGTTGGACCTGACGGTGTTGCAGCATTCGAACAAGGGCAAGTCGTTTCAGGAGCAGGTTGCCAGCCTGCAGACCTTTACTCGCGATGCCCTGAGCCGACAAATGCTCGAGGATCACCCGACAGCAAAAGATCTGAAGATCGACAAGATCGAAATCAGCATTGCCAGCCTGGAGGTGTGGGGCACGTTCGTCCTGCCGGGCAATATTCAGATCAAAAGCCTGTCGCTGACCGAGCTTGCCCTGCAAAACCTGGCGGGCCTGCCGCTGGGCAATAAAACCGTGCATTACAAGGACGGTAGCGCCCTGCCGGACTGGATGACCGTGACGTACCTCGAACAACTGGTCAGCAGCGTCGATATTGGCAAAACCTACCCCGCACACTTGAAAAAGCTGCTGGTGGACGATGCGGTGCACGCGGCGGCCTTGCAGAGGTTGTACACCTGCCAGTTATCCCTCGAGCTGCCGCTTCTGGCGCTGCAACACAAGATCCGTGGCAATGCCGGTATCAACGAACTCGGTTACCGGTATGTGGTTGCCGCCCTGAACAGCAGTGCCCAGGCGCGTCAGGTCGATGGGCATGAGATCGTCATCCGGCCGCTCGCGTTCGCTGCCCACCGCAGCGGTTCACAGACCGACACCGTGACCAACATGTTCGTCATCGGCCCGCGCGACGCGGACAAAGGCCCCTGCGTGCTTTATCGACCGCTGTTCCAAATGGCACTGATTCAGTACCCCAGCCACGCCAACCTGCTGTATGCGATCCAGCATTCCCGGCAACTGAGTGAATCGGTTCTGGCCTGGTTGCCGGACGATGTGCGATTCAACTACAGCCAGTTCGTGTTCACCGCCAAACTGCCGTCGGTGTGGACGATTCCGCAACTGTTGGTCAACCCGCTCACCGCCCTAGACATGTCCGGCCCTGTGACACTCGGCGCTGCAGTGATCGAAGGCGATATCCTGGCGACACTGCACACCACCAACGTTCAGGCAGTCATCACCCAGGCCGATCGCCAGTCCGTCTCCAATGCCGAAGCACGCTGGGCCAGCCTCAAGCGCGGCGGCTGGATGCTATTCAATGCGGCATTACCGTTTCTGGGCCGCAGTGTTGGTACGGCGGCATGGATATGGCAAATCATGGACGACTTGCAGGAGATCAGCGACGTCGCCAATCAAGAGTCCGGCAAGGTGGCCTGGACGGCGCTGGCCGATATTTTCCTCGCGCTGGGTATGGTGCTTGCTCATCGCGCAGCGGTCGGTGACAGGCCAGCCAGCGAATCGCTCCCCCTGGTGCAGGAGGAAGAACCGCAGGCAATAACCCCACCCTCCGAGGTGATCAAACCGCTCCGTTTGCCTGACATTACCAGTACCGAGTTGCCCGCCGCCCACGAGACCTCCGTCAACGCCATCGCCGCGCTACTGCGCTCGCCCCTTGCGCTGACCGCCCTGCTCGACAGCTTCAATATCTCCAAACCCGAAGGGCTCGGGGAGGCGGCCAGTACAGGTCGGCATCAGCACCTCTATGCACACGAGAACAAATGGTATGCCCCCGTCGGCAAACGCTGGTTTGAAGTGGAGATCAATGACAACGAAGACGTGCAGATCATCGACTCACGTCAGCAACCGCCATTAAAAGGCCCCTTGCTGACCCGCACCGCCGGCGGTCAATGGGTCCTCGATCTTCGCTTGCGCCTGCGCGGAGGCGGGCTGCGCAATCGCCGCAAGGAAGCCAAAAGCAAACGCGACAAACAAGCCGAAAAACTAACCGCCGACCTCAAGGCTTTCGACCTGACCATGGAGGATAAGCAAGCCCGCCTCGACCAGGCCCACAGTGCAATGACCGCTGCTCAGCCACAAGCCGTTGACGTGGCACGCCAACAGTATCTGGACACCCTCGACTCACAGAGCAAGGCGTACGGCGCGAACATCGAGCAGATCAAGGCATTGAACCTGGTGCAGAACATTCCCAACTACCGCACCACCATGATCCAGCGGCTGGAAATGCAGTTGTTTCTCGGCCAGCAGTGGCTCACTGAAAACGCCACCGACTATCAAACCAACGTGACCGCGACGATGGCGATGATTGCTGACGACGCCAATGTCGAACGGCAGGCCTTTGTCCAGGCCTGCGAACGAATGACCGATCAGACCCAGAGCATCATCGAAAAGGTCGAGTCGGCTCATAGCCGATTCCAGGAACTGGAACTGCTGGGCAAGGACGCCGTGGAAACCCTGGCCCTTTATCGAAAGGCGTTGCCGACCTACGACCTGAATGACCTCAAGCTTTTACAGATCAGCCTCGGGCAGGAAATCGGCCTCAAGCCCGGCGAGAACGCCTTCCGGGTCGAGGCACAACAGGCTTTGGAAACCCTGATCGAAGATGCTGCGCTGAATATTCAGAGTTCACTGAATCTGACCGCCGACGATGGCCTGAGCAACCTGCGTGAACGGATCGAAGCCCTGAGCAATGTTTCCGAGCAGTTCAGCTCGGTGGATCAACGCTTTGCCGACTTCACCGCAGAGTTTGCCAACCAGATTCAGACTGATCGACTCAGACACATACGCACGCGGGTGAGCGAGTTCAAGGCGGGAACAGATGTGCGCCTGGCGGATCTGCTGCGCAACAAACATTTACTCGACCCCTTGCCCGGGCCGTCGAGACCCTCCTCCGGTTCAGCCTCCGGGCGAAAAATCATCAAGACCAAGTTCAAGGGCACCTTGGTCGGCGAGCGGAAAAAAAGTGTTGATGGTCAAGACACTGACCAGGTTGAAGTGCGTAGCGAGCTCACAGGGGTGATCGCTACGTTTCATGAGAAGTCGCCGGGGGAATGGGTCGAACAGGGCAGTACACACTCGCAGCCTGCCAAGGCCAGACCGAATCTCAAAAGAAGCCTCGCGCAGGGTCAGGCCTTGATCGACGGGCTGGCGGCGTTTCATCGACTGATCGAAGCGCGCATCAAACGAGATCGACGAGTTCCCGTCGAGATTGAGGAGGAATACCACCGCCATGCCGACCGTTTAACCAGAGCCAATGCAGCAATAGATGAGGCGTTGACCGCCAGCAATCTCACCGCCGGCTCCTCCGCCGGAACTGAAGCCCTCGGTCACGCGCTCAGCGACGCCGCGACCCGCCTGTATGAAAAAGGCACCAGCACCCGCATCCGCATGATCAAACAACAACCGCCATCGGCTGCCGGGGTCGAGTGGCTTAAAAGCAAAGATGAGGTCTACATCTACAAAACCGTTACGCGACGCAAACTCCAAAGCCGTCCCAATGACTTTCTGGACGAGTACGAAGTACGCGAGGTCAAGACCCGAAAGGTCCTGTGTTATGCGCACTTTCACTACACCAGCGTGAGCGCCCCGGACATTGCGTTCGAAGCCGGCCACATGAAAACCGTCGCACAGCGTCACCTCGGTGGCGCCTATGAACTGCGCGGCCTCAATAATCAGCAAGTCATTGATATTTACCGCAGCGAGATTTCAACGCAGCTCGCCGAGAACGTGTTCTTCACTCTCGCCAAGCCTGTTGCAACCGGGTCAGCGCCGCTTTGATCGCAGCCTCAGGCACGGCGGCAAAGCCCAGAACCAGACCGGCGCGTTGGTCGGGCGAGGTCAATGAGTCAGGCAACCAGTAATTGCTCAAACCGTTGATCTCCACATCCACGCGAGCAGCCTGCTCAACCAGTTGCTGCTCGCGCTCGATGCTGTCTACAGCCACCGTCAGGTGCAACCCGGCAGACACCGCCGGCAGCTTTCCGACACCGGCGATGGCTGTCGGCCAACCGTCGAGCAGGGTATTGCGACGGCTCAGCGCGGCCCGGCGCATCCGGCGGATATGCCGCTGGAAATGCCCGGCCGCCATGAATTCGGCCATTACCGCCTGCGTGCTCACCTCGGAATGCCGGACGTCCACCGCCCGGCGTTGCGAAAACGCTTCCACCAGCCCCGGTGGCAGCACCAGATATCCCAGGCGCAACGCCGGGAACGCGACCTTGCCGAAGGTGCCGACATACAGCACGCGCCCCTGGCGATCGAGCGCCGCCAACGGAGCCAATGGCGCGCCGGTGTAGCGGTACTCGCCGTCGTAGTCATCCTCAATGATCCAGCCTTGGGTGCGTTCAGCCCAGGCCAGCAACTCAAGACGTCGCGCCAGACTCATCACCACGCCCGTCGGGTATTGATGGGACGGCGTGACATAAGCCACGCGGCAATCAGTGGCCGCCGACAATGCCGAGCAATCCATACCCTCTTCATCCACAGCAATCCCGCGCAACCGGCCACCCGCCACAGCGAACGCATGACCGGCCGCGCGGTACCCCGGATTTTCGATGCCGACACCATCGCCCGGCTCCACCAGCAACTGTGCACAAAGGCTAATGCCCTGCTGTGCGCCACTGGTGATCACAATTTGCTCAGCCGAGCACTGCATACCGCGCGAACTGCGCAAATAAGCGGCGATCAGCCCGCGTAACCGCGCATCGCCTGCCGGATCGCCGTAACAGAGCTGCTGAAGATCCGGTTTACGCCAGAAAGCCGCGTTGAGCTTGGCCCAGACGTCAAACGGAAAGAGATCGAAGGCCGGCACGCCGACGCGAAATGCCCGTGGCGGGCCACTGGGAGGTTTGGATAAATGGTTGTTTTTCACCCGACTCAGCGGATCGTTGTGGATAACTTTACTGGATGGATCAACAGGCAAATCCAGCCAATTTGTGGATAAGGCTGTGGGTAAGCCTGTTGAAAACCCTGTGGATACTTTTGTGGATAGTTTTTTTGCCGAGAGTTGTTCACCGGGCAATTGCGCCACGTAAGTACCATCGCCCACTCGTCCCTCAATAAAGCCTTCGGCGTAGAGCTGATCGTAGGCACGAACCACGCTGTTGCGCGAAATCGCCAGTGCCGCCGCCAGATCACGACTGGCCGGCAGCCGCGTGCCACTGCTCAATCGACCGTCGAGCACGCGCAGGCGCAACGCTTGATAGAGCTGGCGGCTCAAGCCTTGGCGACGGTCGAGTTCAATACCGGCCGGGTTGAAGGAAAGCGACAGCGTGCTCGAATCGGGCATGGCAATGGACCTATGAAATTGGTCATCAATGGCTCTTACAACAGACCAATAGCCTGCCTACGATGCTGGCATTCGCCAAGGAAAATATCTCCATGTACACGCCACGCGCCTTTGCCATCGACGAGTTGTCGCAGCTCCACGAACTGATCCTCGCCACCCGCCTCGCCATTCTGGTGACCCACGGCGAAACCGGTCTGCAAGCCAGCCATGTGCCGGTGCTGCTGCATTGCGAGCAAGGCGAAAACGGCACGCTCTACGGGCACCTGGCCAAGGCCAATCCGCAGTGGAAAGACCTGCGCGACGGCGCCGAAGCGATGCTGATCTTTGCCGGCCCGGACGCCTACGTCAGCCCGGGCTTTTACCCAAGCAAAGCCGAACACGGCAAAGTGGTGCCGACCTGGAACTACGTCGCCGTCCACGCCTATGGCCACGCCGAAACTTTCAGTGATGGCGGACGCCTGCTCGACATCGTCAGCACCCTCACCGACCGCCATGAAGCCGGCCGTGCGCAACCATGGAAGGTCGACGACGCCCCCGCTGATTACATCGACGGCATGCTCAAGGCCATCGTCGGTTTCGCCATTCCCATCGACCGTCTCGAAGGCAAACGCAAGCTCAGCCAGAACCGCAGCCCCGAGGACATTGCCGGTGTGCGCGAAGGGCTCGCGGCCAGCCCCGAGGTCAACGACCAAACCCTCGCCCAATTGATGCGTTAAGGAAAACACATGAGTCAGATCGATATCCGCCCAGTTACCGCTGGCGACCACGCCGCCTGGCTGCCGCTGTGGCAGGCTTACCTGGCCTTCTACAAAGGCGAACTGCCGGACGCCGTCACGCACAGCACCTGGCAGCGCTTTCTCGATCCGAGCGAGCCGACTCATGCCGCGCTCGCCTGGGCGGACGGCAAAGCGGTGGGCATGGTGCATTACATCTACCATCGCTCGAACTGGAGCATCGAAAACTCCTGCTACCTGCAAGACTTGCTGGTCGAGGAACACACTCGCGGCAGCGGCGTCGGTCGCCTGCTGATCGAACACGTCTACGCCACGGCCAAGGCCGACGGTTGCTGCAAAGTCCATTGGCTGACCCACGAAACCAATGCCACCGCGATCCAGCTCTACGAGCGCATCGCCGAGCGCCCGGGGTTCATCCAGTTTCGCAAAGCCCTTTAAGGAGAGACGCTCATGACTGCTTCACTTGCCGACTGGAAAGGCGTCCCCGCCCCGATCACCAAACTGCTCGAAGGTCGCTTCATCCGCCTGGAAAGACTCGACCCGGCGCGCCACGCCGACGAGCTGTTCAACGCCCTGCAAGGCGCCGGTGCCGACCCGAAACTCTGGGATTACTTGCCCTACGGCCCGTTCCCGGAGCGCAGCGTGTTCAATGCCTGGCTGAACAATCACGCAGCCAGCAGCGATCCGTATTTCTTCAGCGTCATCGACCGCGCAACAAATCAAGTGCAAGGCATCCTCAGCCTGATGTCGATCGTCCCGGCTCAGGGCCGCATCGAAATCGGCCACGTCACCTTCGGCGCACCGATGCAGCGCTCACCGAAAAGCACCGAGGCGGTTTACCTGCTGGCCAAATATTCCTTTGCGCTCGGCTACCGCCGCCTCGAATGGAAGTGCAACAACGGTAACGCCCGCTCCAAATACGCGGCCGAGCGCTTGGGCTTCAGCTTCGAAGGCGTGTTCCGCCAGCACATGGTGGTCAAGGGTCAGAACCGCGACACCGCGTGGTACTCGATTCTGGATGGTGAGTGGCCGGCGATTGCGGCGGGGTTTGAGCGCTGGCTGTCGGATGAAAACCAGACGCCTGATGGGCAGGTGAAAGGGTTGGTCGAGTGCCGTTCTTAACCTTTTAAAAGCAAAAGATCGTCCGAACGCGGCCCGAGCCTTCGGCAGCTCCTACACAAGGCAAATGTAGGAGCAGCCGCAGGCGGCGATCTTTTGATCTTTAACTGATATCTCGCCGAATCCGCACAACGCCCATCTTCATCCCAAACGGACGAAACACGGCGTTCAGCGACTTCAGCGTCTGATTACCTTCACCATGTTCGATGTGCACCAAGGTACGAACCGAAATTTTGCACATTTTCGCGAATTGGGTCTGATGCAAACCCGTCACTTCCACACGCAAGCGGCGAACGGCTTCACCGATCTCAAGCGTTTCCTGCGCCAGCCCCTCTTTTATGTTTTCAATAAGCACAGTGCGTTCGGCAACGGTCAGGCTCATTTCAGATCCCACCCTTTCAATCGCTGCTCCAGATTTTTCAATGCAATGCCTGGGTGATTCATGGTTCGGTCCGGCAGACCGCTCTCGGTCAAAATATCGGGAAGGGCCGCGAGGCGTTGTGCGTCCTGACGCAGGCGCTCGAATGAATCCGGCGCGCCAGCCAAAGCAGCCAAGGGGTCAAACTTCACAAACCAGTGTTGACTGACCTCTGAATCCTCAAGGACTGCATCGGGGAACAGGAGACCCGCCTTGTTCTCTGCCAACAAAAGCTTCGGTGCTTCCCCCCCGCCCCCGTTGCACCACCAATGGCTGCACCCAGTTCATAGGCGTACTCGAGAAACCGGTTGTCACGCAGGATCACGTCCTGACGCTGAAATCCAATGGGCTCTCGCTCATCGTCAGGTCGTACATACGCTTTGCACCTGCATTTAAATGCACTTTAGCGAAGAGTTTTCAGTAATAACTGCAATATAGTGCATATTTCATCGAGAGCCACGCATACATCTGCAACAAAATGCAGAAAAGCATCAACAACGTATTTCCCAGCCAATGTGCTGGAAGCACATTCGCATGCGCCGCCAGCACGTTGATCACTCCGTTGGCACTAACCTGTCCAGCACCCGATTGACCGCCAGCTCTGCCAGCATCACCACCTGAGCGATGCCTTGCAGGGTTTTGCGGTGGGTACCTTCAACCTGCGCGATATGGTTGTTGATCATGACGGTGGCCGAGCCAAGGGTTTCACTGGCATCTACCAGCAGGGACTCGTTGTCGGCCTCGGGGCTTGCCATGTAGAGCGTGTTGGGTTTGTAAGGCGCGGCCATGATGTCGGCCGCCGATGGGCCGAGATAGTGGTCGAGGGCGCGCTCGGCGGCTTCGTGGAATTTCTTTGAATCGGGCGATTCGTAGGGGGATGCCGGGTCTGTCGTCGGCGGGTTTGGCGTTGGTTTGAACATGGTGACTAACCTCTGTGAGGCCGCCATCTTTTCGCCGCTAAGCGAAAGGGTGGCGGCTGTGCGCAAGTTAGCGGACCGGTAGTCACCAAAAACCCGGTGCACCCGAAGGTGCCATGCGCACAGCCACCATCAAGTGCAGGCGAATGCCTGACTGGACAGATATGTGCAACCGTAGTGACTAGCCGGGCCGCTAAGCCCGATCACTGGAAATCAGTGATGCAAACCAAGTTACGCAGCCAGCCAAAGGCGCACAAGCCGGCGGATTCTGGTGCATGCGTAGGCAGCGGCGCAAGGTTTTGTAGGTCGCAAGACGTAAAGCCAACAGGCTTTAAACAAGAGCGACGGCAGAGGTTTACTGCACAAGAATAATTGGCGATTTTTCTGCCGTATCAGGCCTCTTCTCTTAACCGAGTTTCTGCGCCAGCACCGCGATATGCTCCGGGCCGATCCCGCAGCAACCGCCCAGGTGACTGGCGCCACGCTGCTGCCAATCAAGCGCCCAATGCAGATAACCCGGCGGGTCGAGATCTTCGCGCAACGGGTCGAGTCCGTCATTGGCCGTGGCTTCTTTGGGCTGCGGCGGAAACGCATTGGCATACGCGCCGATGTGAATCTTCACCCCCAGACGTTCAAAGGTGTCGCGCGCCGCATCAATCGCCGCGCCGATCACTTCCGGCTGGCTGCAATTGAACAACAGCGTCTCGACGCCCAACTCGGCGGCCACTGCAGCCGCGTCGGCCACTGGCTCGCCGGAACGCAAACGCGGCACTTCGTCGGTGTCTTCGTCCTTCAAAGTAAACGACAGCCAGAACGGCTTGCCGTCCTGCGGCAGGCCGGCGTGAATGGCGCGCGCCTCGACGATCGAGCTCTGGGTTTCCGCCAGCCACAGATCAACGTGCGGTGCCAGGCCCTTGACCAACGGGTTGAGCAACTCGGTCACACGGGACGCCTCGAACAGATCCGGGCGATAAGAACCGAACAACGGCGGCAAGGAACCGGCCACCCGCACGGCTTTGCCCGAAGCCTCTACCGCACGCCGCGCCAGTTCACCGGCCAACGCCGCCAGCGCCTGCCCTTCAGCGGCGAAGCGCTCTTCGCCGATGTGGAACGGCACCACCGCGTAACTGTTGCTGGTGATCACATTGGCACCGCTGGCGATGTAGGCGGCGTGTACCGCTTCCACTGCTTGCGGCGCTTCGCTCAGCGCCAGGGCTGACCACTCTGGCTGCCGGAATGGCGCACCGGCGCGTTGCAACTCACGGCCCATGCCGCCATCGAGAATAATCGTGTTTGCTGCGCCCATATGCCTTTCACTCATAAGCTTATGAAAATAACTCACTATCAGAGTCGTTCTTATAACTATTTAATACGCACCATTCCGTTAATAACAACCTCTTTTTTAACCAGGGATCGACTGTGAAATTTCAACCGCTACTGGCCCTGGGCCTGACGATTCTGGCCGCCTCCACTCAAGCTTTCGGCGGCGCCACGCTGGATCGCGTCGAGCAGAAAAAAGAACTGGTTGGCGTGTTGATGGAGAGCTATCCACCCTTCTCGTTCCTTAACGAGCAGAACCAGCTCGACGGCTTCGACGTCGATGTGGCCAAAGCCGTGGCGGACAAACTCGGCGTCAAGCTGCGCCTCGAAACACCGTCCTGGGACGTCATCGCCGCCGGCCGCTGGAGCGGGCGCTACGACATCTGCATCTGCTCAATGACCCCGAGCAAGGCACGCGCCGAGGTGTTCGACTTCCCGGTCGAGTACTACGCTTCGCCAGCCGTGATCGTGGTCAACGCCAAAGACGATCGCATCCACAGTGCCAAGGATCTGAGCGGCAAGAAAGTCGGCCTCACCAGCGCCTCCAGCTATGAAAGTTATCTGAACAAGAATCTGGTCATCGAAGGCGCCGAAGACACGCAGTTGCAGTACCCGTTCGAGGAGGTGCAGATCGCCCCGTACGACACCGACAACGTTGCCTTCCAGGACTTGGGCCTGGGTGCCGGCGTGCGTCTGGATGCGATCCTCACCAACCTCGTCACTGCGCAGCCACGCCTGAATGAAGACAAGCGCTTCAAACTGGCCGGTGCGCCGCTGTATTCGGAGCCGAACTCGGTGGCCATCGAAAAGGGTGATGCCCAGTGGGATGCGAAAGTGCGCGAGGTGTTTGCGCAGCTCAAGCAGGACGGCACCCTGAGCAAGCTCTCGCAAAAATGGATCGGCGCCGATATCAGTCAATGACTTCTTTTCCGACACCTCCACAGCCACCGCAACCGGTGGCTGAATCACTTCTGCGCCGACTCTTCGGTTTTCGTACGCGGCTGTACCTGACCTGGGCGGTGATGCTCTGCCTGTTCGCCGGGTTCTTCCTGAGCTTCGACCTGAAGTTCTCGATCATCCTCGACAAACTGCCCAACCTGGTCGGCCTCAAACTCGCACCCAATGGCTTCCTGCAAGGCGCGGCGCTGACGTTGTTTCTGTGCGTATGCTCGATTGTCACCTCGTCATTACTGGGCTTCGTGACGGCTTTGGCGCGACTGTCGAAAAGCGCTGTGGCCTTTGGCATCGCCAGTTTCTACGCCTCGTTCTTTCGCGGCACGCCACTGCTGATCCAGATCCTGCTGATCTACCTCGGCCTGCCGCAACTGGGCATCGTGCCCGGCGCCATCGCTGCCGGGATCATCGCGCTGTCGCTGAACTACGGCGCCTATCTCAGCGAGATTTTCCGCGCCGGCATCCTCGGCGTCCCCTACGGCCAACGCGAAGCGTCGCTGGCGCTGGGCATGCGCGAGAGCGTGATTTTCTGGCGCATCACCCTGCCCCAAGCCATGCGCACCATCATCCCGCCGACCACCAACCAATTCATCTCGATGCTCAAAGACTCGTCGCTGATCTCGGTGATGGGCGTTTGGGAAGTGATGTTTCTGGCGCAGTCGTATGGTCGTTCAAGCTATCGCTACATCGAGATGCTCACGACCGCCGCGATCATTTACTGGGTGATGTCGATCGGGCTGGAGCTGATCCAGGCGCGCATGGAACGGCATTACGGCAAGGCTTACGAGCGCCGAACTTAAGGTGTTCTGCAACACCACAGACATCATTCTGTAAAAACCCATCGCTATACAGGACGGCCCGCTTATAACAAAAGGCCGTCCGTCCATGCCCTTCCCGCCTCAGCGCCTGTCCCTCGCCATCGCCCTGTTGATCGCCACCACGGCCGCCCACGGTAAAACCGTGCAGATCGACACTGCCACCACCGCCTCGCAAACCCTGGGCGGCAGCGACACGCTGACAATTTCGGCGCCGGGCAGCATCACCAACAGTGGCAAGGCCGTCAGCCTGAAGGACAGCACCAGCGGCGCCGGGGTGGTGATCGATAACGCCGGCAAAATCGTTTCAACCGGTGGCCGGGCCATCGACAGCAGCGGCGACCTGACCCAGGCGCGCAACTACACCCTCTACAACCGCAGCGGCGGGCAGATTCTCGGCGCCAACGATGCCTTGCGCATCGACAGCAACTTCGTCAGCGGCAGCCTGTTGATTGATAACAGCGGCATCATCCGCTCCACCACCGGCCAAGGGCTGGATCTGGATGCATTGCGCAACGACGGGGTGAAAACCACGATCATCAACCGCACAGGCGGACTGATTCGCGGCGACGCCAGCGACGGCATGAAGACCGGCGCCAATGCGACGATTACCAACTACGGCGAGATTTCCACGGGTGACTCGCACAACGCCGATCAGAAATTCGACGGCATCGATATCGACACCGCAACCGGTGTCAGCGTGACCAACTACGGCGTCATTTCCGGCGGCCGCCACGGCATCACCACCGACCTCGGCGCAACACTGATCAACTACGGGCAGATCACCGGGCGCAATGGCTCGGGATTCGGCTCCGATGGCGACGGCACGGTGATCAACCACGGCACCATCACCGGCGCCTACTCCGGGCTGCAACCCAACGGTGACGGCGACGGCGTGGACATCGACAAGATCGCCCACATCGAAAACTACGGCACCATCCAAGGCGTCGGCGCGGGCGGTGTCGACAAGGGTGGTTTTGCCAATGGCAGTGAGGGCATCGCCCTCGGCGGCGGCTACATTCTCAACGCCAGCGGCGCGATGATCAGCGGCGCCACCAGTGCCATTCTGGTGGATGACGGCAGCGGTGGCTCGGGGCTGGCGGCGACCACGCTGGAGAACTTCGGCACCATCCAGGGCCTCGACGGTTTCGGCGTGAAGCTTGTCGGAGAGTTCGCCGACAACGTCATCAACGGCGGCACGATCAGCGGCAGCAATGGCCTGGCGCTGGATCTGGGCGGCGGCGATGACAGCCTGAACTTGCGCAATGGCAGTCGCTTCGTCGGTAGGGTCGATGGCGGTAGCGGGTACGACCGGGTGGTGATGGACGACGCGGCGGGCGGCAGCTTCGGCGAGAGTCGCAACTTTGAATGGCTGGAGGTCAAGCAAGGCGCGTGGACGCTGACCGGTACTGGCGATTTCAGTGATGGCGGTGCGGTGCGTAACAACGCGACGCTGATCAACCAAGGCAGTATCGCAGGCAACCTGACCGTGGATGCCGGCGGTGTATATGCCGGCGGTGGTTCGGTGGGCAACCTCAACGTCAACGGCACGCTGCGAACCGACACCAGCCTCGGCCGCGCGACCATTGTTCATGACCTGAACATGGGCAGCGCCTCCACCCTCGCCTACGGCGTCAACGCCGACGGCAGCAGCGCGTCAGTGCAGGTCGGCGGCACCGCGAATCTCAACGGCGCGAACCTGGCGGTAAACCCCGGCAGCGGCACTTATCCATGGCAGAGCCATTACACCGTGCTGCAAGCAGCGCAGGTCAACGGCACCTTCGGCAAAGTCAGCAGCGACTACGCGTTTCTCACGCCGACGCTGGCCTATACGCCGACTCAAGTCGATCTGACGTACACCCGCAACGACGTAGCCTTCAATGATTTCGCCGCCACCGGCAACGGCAGCAACGCCGCCAACAGCCTGGCCTCGATGGGCAAGAACAACGCGCTGTACAACGCGTTGCTTAACACCACCCAAAGCACGGCCGGCGCGGCGATCGAGCAACTGGCCGGCGCCAGCAACGCCAACCTCACCAGCGCGACCCTCGGCGCCAGCAGTCAGGTCGGCAGCAGCATGCTCTCGGCGATGCAGCAGATCGGCGGCAGCCCGGGACTGATGGTCGGCCTCGATCAGCGCGATACACCGGTGTTGGCGGCCAACGGCGTGCCATCCGCAGCGCGTAACCTGAATGATCCGAACGCGCGCGGCCGCCTCTGGCTGCAAGGCATCGGTGGCTACGGCAAGCTCGACGGCGAACACGGCAGCAGCGGTCTGGAACAGCGCACCAAGGGCAGCGTACTCGGTGCCGACTGGTCTCTGAATCCGCAATGGCGTCTAGGCGTGCTCGGTGGTTATTCGAAAACCGATCTGGACGCTACCGGCGTCGATGGCAACGTCGAGAGCTGGCATGCCGGTGTCTACGCGCTGCATCAGAACGGCCCGATCTCTCTGCGCCTCGGCGCGGCGTACAGCGGCCATCAAGGCGAAAGCAAACGCACCATCGCCTTCAACGGTTTCAGCGATCGCCCGAAAGGCGACTACGACGCCGACAGCCAGCAAGCCTTCGCCGAACTCGGCTACGCCATGGGCAGCGGCCGTCTCAGCGCCGAACCGTTCGCCAGCCTCGGCTACCAGCGCTACCACCGCGACAGCTATCGGGAAAAGGGCGGCGCCGCGGCGCTGCAAGTCGACAGCCAGACCCAGGACAACTTCAACAGCACCTTCGGCCTGCGCCTGGCGCACCTGAGCAGCCTGGACAACGGCATGAGCCTGACCCCGCGCATGGCGGTGGGCTGGAAGCACACCTATGGCGACGTCAGCAGCTCGACGCGTCAGGCCTTCGTGGTCGGCGGCACGGCGTTCAGTGTCGATGGCAGTTCGCTGGATCGCGATAGTCTGGTGCTGGAGGCGGGCCTGGACGTTGGGATTTCTGCTCGGCATACGCTGGGTGTGGGTTACAGCGGTGAAATGGGTAGCAACAGTCGTAACCACGGCTTGATTGGGCAGTGGCAGATGAGTTTTTGATTATTGAATAGCCGGCGGGGGGCTTGATTGCGCGTAGGAAAAAGAGCCGGTGCCGCGGGTTAAAAACACCGGTTCCGGATCTGGTGGAAGATTTCGACACCACGATGCGATGTCGCCTGCAAGGCTGCGGGAAGCAGCCGACATCGGAATTTTCAGCGCCTTCATAGAGTTGGGTCTCCAGTTCAACGAGGCTCAACTCAATGACCATTCACTACACGTTCCGCCCCCACCACCTGGCATTAGCGATTGCGCTGACAATGGGATGGACGGGGGCTTCCTTCGCACAAGAGCCGAACATCCAGGCCATCGAAAATGCTACTGAAGGAAAACTCAAAAAACCAAGGAAACGAACGCCCAAAGCGCCAGTTGATTCAGGCAGTCTCTCCACCCTTGATAAAGGGATTGATCAGAGCCCTGGGCGGCAATCCACTCAACCGCCGGGTCATGTGCCGTCCACGGAGTTGCTGAGTGATACCTCTCCCGACACCAGAGGTGGGCTGGCGCCCGACAGGGACGCGACGGTCGCGCCTTTGGCATCCAGCCCGAATGCTCGGGCGCTCGAACTCAGCATTGAAGAACCCCCCTCTCCACTTGAAAAACCCCAACAACCTGAGGCATCCGAGCAACCGGCGAACGCTATCAGCCCTGCCGCACCGTCGAATAGCGCTGTCTCGGCCCTGCTCAACACCGATGAACAGAAGGCTGGTATGGCCCTCGAACAACTCGCCGCCGGCAGCAACGCCAACCTCGCCAAAGCCACACTGAGCAGCATCACGCCTATAACCGCGAGCATGCTTTCCGCCATGCGCCAATTGGATAGCCGCTCGGGCGCTGCGTCTGGCTCTGGCAGTTCACCTCGACAGGCTGCCGGGAGCGCAGAATCCGGGCGCGTCTGGGTTCAGGCGCTGGGTCATGGCGGCAAGGTTGATCGTGAAGCTGACAGCACCCTCAAACACGCCACCCAGGGTCTGGTCGTGGGCGCTGACTGGCGGCTCGATGAGCAATGGCATGTCGGTCTGCTGGGTGGCAAATCCCAGACCAGACTCGACGCTCGCCAGTACGATGGCGACCTCGACAGCTGGCACCTCGGCGCCTACGCCGTACGTCAGGACGGGCCGCTGGCGCTGCGCCTCGGTGCCACCTATGCCAGCCATGACGGCAGCAGCAAACGTCGGGTGGCGTTCAATGGATTCAGCGATCGCCTCAAAGGCAATTACGACGCCAACACCCAGCAAGCCTTTGCCGAACTGGGCTTCAACCTCGGTCGTAACAACGTCACGCTTGAGCCATTCGCCAGCCTTGGCTATCAACGTTATCAACGTGACAGCTACAGCGAAAAAGGCGGCGATGCAGCGCTGAAAGTTTCTGGGCAAACCCGCGATAACCTCAGCAGTACCTTTGGCCTGCGCACGGCAAAACTCAATCGCCTGGATAACGGCATGAGCCTGACACCTCGATTCAGTGCCGGCTGGAAACACACCTTCGGCGAGCTCGACAGCGATACTCGCCAGCAACTGGTCAAGGGTGGCAAGCGCTTCGAAGTGGCCGGTGCCGCGCTGGATCGCAACAGCCTGGGCATCGACGCCGGTCTCGATCTCGGACTGTCGGCCAACCACACATTGGGCGTGGGTGTCACCGGTGAGTACGGTACCGAGAGCCGCAATCAGGGTGTGATGGGCCAGTGGCGAATGGCGTTCTGATGGTCTGAACACTGTCCCTGTGGGAGCGAGCTTGCTCGCCCCCACAGGGGATTTGTGTGAGTCAGTAATTTCAGGCGAAAAAAAGGGGAGCACATGCCCCCCCGAGGTTTAAAGCGTTGGATCGCGGCCGTTATCTCAGCCTTCGATCTCGATCAGGATTTCGCCCGGATTCACCCGGTCGCCCTTGGCGACATGAATGGCGGTGACCTTACCGGCGATGGCCGCCTGCACTTCGGTTTCCATCTTCATGGCTTCAGTGATCAGCACAGCCTGGCCAGCCTTGACGGTGTCGCCTTCCTTGACCAGCACATCGACGATGTTGCCCGGCATGGTGGTGCTGACGTGGCCCGGTGCAGAGGCCTGCTTGCGCTTGCTGCTGCCACCGCTGACGAATTCGTTGAGCGGTTCGAACACCACTTCTTCCGGCATGCCGTCGATGGACAGGTAGAAGTGACGCTTGCCTTCAGCCTTCACGCCAACACCGGTGATATCAACGCGGTAGGTTTCGCCATGAACGTCGATGACGAACTCGGTTGGCACACCCGCACCGCCCGCCGACGCGACACTGCCTGGCTCTGGAATCGGCAGCAGCACTTCCGGCGTGAGGGTGCCGGCGGCACGCTCTTCAAGGAACTTGCGGCCGATGTCCGGGAACATGGCGAAGGTCAGCACGTCTTCTTCGGACTTGGCCAGTGCGCCGATGTCGGCACGCAACTTGGTCATTTCCGGCTTGAGCAGATCGGCCGGGCGCACGTCGATGACTTCTTCGCTGCCGATGGCCTGACGACGCAGCTTCTCGTCGACCACGCCCGGTGCCTTGCCGTAACCACCTTGCAGGTAGAGCTTCACTTCGTTGGTGATGGTCTTGTAGCGCTCGCCGGCCAGGACGTTGAAGAACGCCTGAGTACCAACGATCTGCGAGGTCGGGGTCACCAGCGGCGGGAAACCGAGGTCTTCACGTACTCGCGGGATTTCCGCCAGCACTTCGGCCATGCGGTTCAGCGCGCCCTGCTCTTTCAACTGGTTGGCGAGGTTGGAGATCATCCCGCCCGGCACCTGGTTGACTTGCACACGGGTATCGACGGCGGTGAATTCGCTTTCAAACTGGTGGTACTTCTTACGCACGGCGTAGAAGTACAGGCCAATTTCTTGCAGCAGCTCCAGGTTCAGACCGGTGTCGTACTCGGTGCCTTTAAGGGCGGCGACCATCGATTCGGTGCCCGGGTGGCTGGTGCCCGAGGCGAAGCTGGAGATCGCGGTGTCGATGTGGTCGGCGCCGTTTTCGATGGCCTTGAGCTGACACATGGTCGCCAGACCGGCGGTGTCGTGGGAGTGGATGAACACCGGCAGCGACTGCTCGGCTTTCAGCGCCCGGACCAGTTCGCCAGTGGCGTACGGGGTCAACAGGCCGGCCATGTCCTTGATCGCCACCGAGTCGCAACCCATGGCTTCCATTTGTTTGGCTTGCGCCACGAAGGCGTCGATGGTGTGCACCGGGCTGGTGGTGTAGGCGATGGTGCCTTGGGCGTGTTTGCCCGCCGCTTTCACCGCTTCGATGGCCACGCGCAGGTTACGCACGTCGTTCATGGCGTCGAAGATGCGGAACACGTCGATGCCATTAACAGCGGCTTTAGCGACGAAGGCTCTGACCACATCGTCGCTGTAGTGGCGGTAGCCCAGCAGGTTCTGGCCACGCAGGAGCATTTGCAGACGCGTGTTAGGCAACGCGGCGCGCAGTTGGCGCAGACGTTCCCACGGGTCTTCTTTCAGGAAACGTACGCAGGCGTCGAACGTCGCGCCGCCCCAGCATTCCAGCGACCAGTAGCCGACTTTGTCGAGCTTGTCGCAGATCGGCAGCATGTCTTCGGTGCGCATGCGGGTGGCGAGCAGCGATTGGTGAGCGTCGCGCAGGATGGTGTCGGTTACAAAAATCTTTTTAGTCATTGTTCTATTCCTCACAGGCCTGCGTGGGCGGCGATGGCGGCGGCGATGGCCAAGGCCAGCTCTTCGGGTTTGCGCTTGATCGAGTAGTTGGTCAGTTCAGGGTGGCTTTCAACGAAACTGGTATTGAACTGGCCGCTACGGAATTCCGGGTTGCGCAGGATTTCCTGGTAGTACGCGGCGGTGGTCTTCACGCCTTGCAGACGCATGTCGTCGAGGGCGCGCAGGCCGCGATCCATGGCCTCTTCCCAAGTCAGCGCCCAGACCACCAGTTTCAGGCACATCGAGTCGTAGAACGGCGGGATGGTGTAACCGGTGTAGATCGCCGTGTCAGTTCGCACGCCCGGGCCACCGGGGGCGTAGTAACGGGTGATCTTGCCGAAGCTCGGCAGGAAGTTGTTTTTCGGGTCTTCGGCGTTGATGCGGAACTGCAACGCGAAACCACGGTGCTGGATGTCTTCCTGCTTCACCGACAGCGGCAGGCCGGAGGCGATGCGAATCTGTTCGCGGACGATATCGATCCCGGTGATTTCTTCAGTGATGGTGTGTTCCACCTGCACCCGGGTGTTCATCTCCATGAAGTACACCTCGCCCTCGGCGAGCAGGAACTCCACGGTGCCGGCGTTCTCGTAACCGACAGCCTTGGCCGCACGCACCGACAGGTCGCCGATGTAGGCGCGCTGTTCCGGGGTCAGTTGCGGGCTCGGCGCGATTTCGATCAGCTTCTGGTTGCGACGCTGGATCGAGCAGTCACGCTCAAACAGGTGCACGACGTTGCCAAAGCTGTCGCCGAGGATCTGCGCTTCGATGTGCTTGGGATTGACGATGCATTTTTCGAGGAACACTTCCGCCGAGCCGAAGGCCTTGGTGGCCTCAGAGATTACGCGAGGGAAATTCTGTTCGAGCTCTTCGCGGCTGTTGCAGCGACGGATACCGCGACCGCCACCACCGGAAGTGGCTTTGAGCATCACCGGGTAACCGATGCGGTCACCCTCGATCAGCGCTTCTTCGATGCCTGCGACGTTGCCTTCAGTGCCCGGCGTGACCGGCACGCCGGCCTTGATCATGCTGCGGCGCGCTTCGGTCTTGTCGCCCATGCGGCGAATGACTTCTGCCGACGGGCCAATGAATTTGATTCCGCGTTCGGCGCAGATGTCGGCCAGTTCGGCGTTTTCCGAGAGGAAACCATAACCGGGGTGCAGTGCATCACAGCCGGTTTCCACGGCCAGGTTCACCAGCTTGCGCGGGTTGAGGTAGCCGGCCAGTGGCTCGGCACCGATGCTGTGGGCCTCGTCCGCACGCTTCACATGCAACGCATGCCGGTCGGCGTCGGAAAAAATCGCAACCGAGCGAATGCCCATTTCGGCGCAGGCTCGCACGATTCGTACGGCAATCTCACCACGGTTGGCGATCAGGATCTTTGTTATCACTTGGAGGTTCCCTTGAGCCGGTGGCACCACGACCTGCTAGACCCAGGTCGACGCGTGACCAAATGTTTCAATTTAGTCGCGACCCCACACTAGCGCCCACAAGGGATTAACAAAAATGAATAAAAATTGGGTTAGCCATAAGTAAAGACTTATAGTCAGCACATCATCTAGCGTTCAGAGCTTGTAGAAAATGCGTAAGTCCTTGATGCGTATGACATTGCGTCAGTTGCAGATCTTCAACGAGGTTTGCGATTTACGTTCTTATAGCCGCGCAGCCGATGAAATGTCTCTCACACAACCGGCCGTCAGCCTACAGATTCGTCAGTTGGAAGAGCTGATCGGGCAGCCATTGTTCGATTACGTCGGCAAAAAACTCTACATGACCGAAGCTGCCGAAGCCCTTCAACGTGCCAGCCGCGACATTTTCGGGCGCTTGGAAAACCTCGATATGCAGCTGTCGGACATGCAGGGATCGCTGCAGGGCCAACTGAAACTGGCGGTGGAATCGAGCGCCAAGTATTTCGTGCCGCACCTGTTCGCGGCGTTCAAGCGCCAACATCCGGAAGTCAATCTGCAACTGACTGTGGTCAACCGCGGCCAGGTGATCCGGCGTCTCTCGGACAACCGTGACGATCTGGTGATCATGTCGATGGTGCCGCAGGACATGGGCCTGGAATTTCTGCCGTTCTTGAACAACCCCATCGTGGCCACGGCGCGCCCGGATCATCCGTTGGCGCATATGGGGCCGCTGCGCTTGCAGGATCTTGAACCGTATACGTTACTGATCCGCGAACCCGGTTCAGGCACGCGACTGGCCTGCGAGGAATACTTCAAAGAGAAACGCGTGCACTTCACCCAGACCCAGGAAGTGGCCTCGGCCGAAGCTCAGCGCGAATGCGTGGTGGCGGGTCTGGGCCTGGCGCTGTTGACGCGCCACGCCCTGAACCTGGAGCTGGCGACCGGCGGCCTGGTCGAGTTACCGGTCGAAGAGTTGCCGCTGTTCCGTAGCTGGTGCCTGGTGCAAGCCAAAGCGAAACGACTGTCACCGGTGGCGCACGCCTTCCTGGCGTTTATCCGCAGCGAGCGCGTGCAGATCAGTGCGCTGGTTGAGCGCTTCGACGGGAAGCTGCCGGTGCTGCCTGCCAGTGATTGATCTCGGGAAAATCGCCGATTTCGGCCTGAAGCTGACGGAGTTCGAAGCGATCTTCGATCGCGCGGCGAAACTCCATGCGGCGCTGGTCTTCCTGCTGACGACGGGTTTTCGCGGCGCTGTTGCGTTCTTCGTAAGGCTGAGCCATTTCGAGTCTCCCAAGGCGTTTACGGGAGTTTCACGATAGGCGTGGGGGATGACGGTTTGGCGGCGAGGGGATGACAGTCCGATGAAAATTTCCATCGAAAAGCAAAAGATCGCAGCCTTCGGCAGCTCCTACACCGATCTCTGTAGGAGCTGCCGAAGGCTGCGATCTTTTGATCTTAGTCGTCGAGGGCTTTTACGGCTTTGGGCGACAACCGCAAGCTGCGCAAACTGCGCTTCACGCTCTTGAGATGGTTGACCAGACTCGGCCCGCGCGCCATCGCCACGCCCATCGCCAGCACGTCAATCACCACCAGATGCGCAATGCGCGACGTCAGCGGCGTATAGATTTCCGTGTCTTCGTGTACATCGATGGCGAGGTTGACCGTCGACAGTTCCGCCAACGGCGTCTGGCTCGGGCACAGGGTGATCAGCGATGCACCGCTCTCACGCACCAGATTGGCGGTGATCAGCAGATCTTTCGAACGCCCGGACTGGGAAATGCAGATCGCCACGTCGGTCGGTTTCAGCGTCACTGCCGACATCGCCTGCATGTGCGGATCGGAATACGCCGCTGCGGTCAGCAGCAAACGGAAGAACTTGTGCTGGGCATCCGCCGCCACCGCGCCCGACGCGCCGAAGCCGTAGAACTCGACACGCTGCGCCTGGGACATCAGCGTCACCGCGCGCTGCAACTCCACCGGATCGAGCTTCTCGCGAACCTCCATCAGGGTGTGCAACGTAGTGTCGAAAATTTTCAGGCTGTAATCGGCGACCGAGTCGTCTTCATGGATCGCGAACTGGCCAAAACTGGCACCGGCGGCCAGGCTCTGCGCGAGTTTCAGTTTCAGATCCTGAAAACCGGAACAACCGATGGCGCGACAGAAGCGCACGATGGTCGGCTCACTGATGCCGACGCTGTGCGCCAGGTCAGCCATGGAACTGTGCATCACTGCCGCAGGGTCAAGCAGCACGTGGTCGGCGACCTTGAGCTCCGACTTGCGTAACAGGTGACGTGACTGGGCGATGTGTTGCAGCAGATTCAAGGGGCTGGACTCTTGTTATGGTCGGGGATGTAGCAAGCTTGTAGTTATACTACATGAATTGGCTTTTTGCCTGCTCAATGCGTAACTCCATGTCCCCATATCAGGCGCGATGGGGTGCATGTAGCCCTTAAAGCGGATTTCCCTGTTCGCGCAAAAGCCCGGCCAGACCGGCAGCCTCCACCGGTCGACTGATCAGATAGCCCTGCACTTCATCGCATCGCTCTGCGCGCAAAAATTCCAGCTGCTCTTGCCGTTCGACGCCTTCGGCCACCACTTTCAGCGACAGTCCATGGGCCATGGCAATGATCGCGCGGGTGATCGCCGCATCTTCACTGCCCTCGCCCAAACCGCGAATGAACGCCTGATCGATCTTCACGTAATCCACCGGAATCCGCTTGAGATAACTCAATGACGAATAGCCGGTGCCAAAATCGTCGATGGCAAGCTTCACGCCCAGATCGCGCAGTTGCTGGAAGGTCGCGATGATGTGCTCAACACTGTCGAGCAACTGGCTTTCGGTCAGTTCCAGCTCAAGGTAGTGCGGCGCCAGGCCGGTTTCCTCCAGCACCTGGCGCACCAGACTGACCAGTTTGCCTTGGCGCAACTGATGCACCGACAGGTTCACCGAAACACGGATCGGCGCCAGCCCCTGACGCTGCCATTCGCAGGCCTGCCAGCAGGCCTGACGCAGTACGAATTCGCCGATCGGGCCGATCAGACCGGTTTCCTCGGCCAGCCCGATGAAATCTCCCGGCGGCACTCGGCCCATCGTTGGATGATCCCAGCGCACCAACGCCTCCGCCGCATTCAGGCGCCCGGTTTCCAGGCACAGCTTCGGCTGATAAAACACCTTCAACTGCTTGTCATCGATGGCTTTGCGCAACTGGTTTTCCAGCTGCAAACGCTCAAGCGTGCTGGCCTGCAAGCTCTCGGTGTAGAACTGGAAGTTGTTGCCGCCCAAGTGTTTGGCATGTTGCATGGCCATGTTCGATTGACTGACCAGCGCGGAAATCTCCCGGGCGTTGTCCGGCAACATGCTGATGCCCATCGAGGCGCTGACCACTAACTCATGCCCTTCGACCGTCAGCGGCAGACGCAGCTTGGTCGACAGTCGTGTGGCGACGCGCGCCAGACTCGACAGGTTGCCGTAAGCATCGAACAACACCGCAAATTCATCACCGGACAGTCGGGCGATGGTGTCGGCTTCCGGTAAGGCGTTGACCAGCCGCCGGGCCATTTTCTGCAACAACTGGTCAGCGACTTCATGGCCGAGGCTGTCGTTAAGCAGTTTGAAGCGATCGAGATTGATGTGCAGCAACGCCAGGCTGCGCCGCCCGCCCTGCCGCACCCGTTGATGCGCCTCGTGCAGGCGTTCGCGGAACAGTGAGCGGTTCGCCAGCCCGGTCAGTTCGTCGTAATGGGTCAGATAACGCATGCGCTCTTCGGATTCGCGTCGCGCCGACAGATCGGCGAAGAAGCCGACGATATGGCTGACATTTCCCCGACTATCGCGCACCGCGTTGAGTTGCAGCCACTGCGGATACAGCTCACCGTTCTTGCGGGTTTCCACCAGTTCGCCCTGCCAACTGCCGTGCTGCTCCAGCGCATGACGGATCGCGACGTAATGGCGGCGGGCATCGCGACTGCACGGCAGCTCGACGACGTTGCGCCCGAGCATGTCGTCGATGTCATAACCCGTCACGCGGCTGAAGGCCTGGTTGATCGCGATCAATGCGTAGTTCGGGTCGAGAATCACGATGCCTTCGCTGGCAGCTTCAAACACCGTTGCCGCCAATCGCTGCTGCTCTTCCAGATGCTTGCTGGCGCTGATGTCGCGCCGCGTGCCGAGCATGCGGATCACCCGCCCGCTGTCGCTGCGCTCCACGGCGCGGCCACGGTCTTCTATCCACACCCAATGGCCATCGCCGTGACGCACGCGGTATTCGATCTGATAGTCCTCGGTGCGGCCCTTCAAATGCTCTATCAGCGCGTGCTTGAGCGACGGCAGGTCTTCCGGGTGCAGCCGCGGCTTGAGGTCGCGCAGGATGGCCGTGACGTATCCCGGGGCAAGGCCGACCAACTCCTGAATCTGCGTGTGATGGACTTCGTCGGTTTGCAGGTTCCAGTCCCACAGGCCCAACTCACTGGCCTTCAACGCCAGCGCCAGACGCGCCTCGCTTTTGCTCAAGGCCTGATTGGCCGCGTCCAGTTCGCGGCTGCGCAGGGCAACGCGGTCTTCCAGCTCAACCTGGGCTTCGCGCAATTTGCCCTCGGCACAGCGACGGTGTTCGATTTCCTTGGCCAGCTCCTGATTGAGCTGCTCGCTGCGAGCTTGCGTCTGTTGCAGGTGTTCGATCAGGTGCTGATTCTGAAAGCGCCGTAACAAGCCACGATCAATCAGCCGATTGACCTGCCACGCCACCACACTCAGCGAGCCCAACAGGATCAACCCGAGCCAGCCCCAGCCCCGCGCCATGTCATCACCGCCCCAGAACAGAAAGCCAATCGCCGGCAGCAGGCACGGTAAGGTAAAGGACAGAAACGCCGGCAGGCTCACCGCATAGGCGACGCTGGCTGACAGGGTCGCCGCGCCGATCAGGCCGAACACCCAGGCCTGCTGCATAAAGTTGTCGGCGGGCACGAGGGCGATGCCGGCTCCTGCCAGGGTCAACCCGGTCATGGTCGAACCGATCAGAAACATGCGGAACCAGATCGGCTGGGCCTGACGATCAGGGATCGCCGAGTCGAACGCCGCGACCTGAATCACCCGCAGCGCCACCAGCGACAACAGCCACACCAGCCAGACGCTGACCACGAAGTAGCGCTGCGGGCTCCAGAGCAAACCGGCGCAGACCAGACCATTGATCAACATGAAAAGGGTGGGCAACAAGGAGCCCTGATACAGCAGGCGTGTGCGCTCGACTGCCATTTCGACGGCATAGTGCTTGCGGATAACCCGGGGTTCCACAGAGGGGCCCGACAGTTCGGCGCTGAGGGTCATGGGCAACGTTCTTGTTCTTATAAGGGGGCGTGCGCCCGAAACGTGAACGGAGCATACACAAGCCAACCCCTTTGCCAAACTGCCCCGGATCATAATTTCAGCGAAACTTTTCGCCCCCGTGGCACCGACAAAACCCGCAAAGCGAGACGGGCTGACGCTTGTAGCCAGTGACCGACCGGTCGTCATCGGCAGCAGTTTCATCGGCTAATGCAAAGCTCGGTTTGCCCGGGCCTGCGGCGCACCCTAGAATGCCCCGATGCGCGATGATCTCTCCCTTCTGCTGAACTCCCTCAACGATGCCCAACGCCAGGCCGTAGCAGCCCCCGTTGGCCGTCAGTTGGTCCTGGCCGGTGCTGGCTCCGGTAAAACCCGAGTGCTGGTGCACCGTATCGCCTGGTTGATCCAGGTCGAAAACGCCTCGCCCCACTCCATTTTGTCGGTGACCTTCACCAACAAGGCTGCTGCCGAGATGCGTCACCGCATCGAGCAGTTGCTGGGCCTCAACCCGGCCGGCATGTGGGTCGGCACCTTCCACGGCCTGGCGCACCGCTTGTTGCGGGCGCACTGGCAGGAAGCGGGCTTGAGCCAGACTTTCCAGATTCTCGACAGCGATGACCAGCAACGCCTGGTCAAGCGGGTGATCCGCGAACTGGGCCTGGACGAGCAACGCTGGCCGGCCCGTCAGGCCCAGTGGTTCATCAACGGACAGAAAGACGAAGGTCTGCGTCCGCAACACATTCAGGCCAGCGGCGACTTGTACCTGGCCACCATGCGCGGCATTTATGAGGCTTACGAGGCTGCTTGCCTGCGCGCGGGCGTTATCGACTTCTCAGAACTGCTGCTGCGCGCTCTCGATTTGTGGCGTGATCACCCGGGCCTGCTGGCGCACTATCAGAAACGCTTCCGGCACATTCTGGTAGACGAGTTCCAGGACACCAACGCCGTGCAGTACGCCTGGTTGCGCTTGCTCGGCAAGGGCGGCGACAGCCTGATGGTGGTCGGCGACGACGACCAGTCGATCTACGGCTGGCGCGGCGCGAAAATCGAGAACATTCATCAGTATTCGTCCGACTTCCCGGACGCCGAGACCATCCGTCTGGAGCAGAACTACCGCTCCACCGCAGGCATCCTCAAAGCGGCCAACGCCCTGATCGCCAACAACACCGGCCGTCTCGGCAAGGAGCTGTGGACCGACGGCGGCGACGGCGAGGCGATCAACCTGTACGCCGCGTTCAACGAACACGACGAAGCACGCTACGTTGTCGAAACCATCGAAAGCGCGCTGAAAACCGGCTTGGCTCGCAGCGATATCGCGATTCTGTACCGCTCCAACGCCCAATCCCGCGTTTTGGAAGAAGCCTTGCTGCGCGAGCGCATTCCGTACCGCATCTATGGCGGCCAGCGCTTCTTCGAGCGGGCGGAAATCAAGAACGCCATGGCGTACCTGCGCTTGCTCGAAGGTCGCGGCAACGATGCGGCACTGGAGCGGGTGATCAACGTCCCGGCGCGCGGCATCGGTGAGAAAACCGTCGAAGCCATTCGCGAGCATGCACGCCACAGCGATGTATCGATGTGGGAAGCCATGCGCCAACTCGTCGCCAATAAAGGCCTGACCGGCCGCGCTGCCGGTGCACTCGGCGCGTTTATCGAGCTGATCGAAAACCTCGCGGCCAAGTGCATGGAGATGCCGCTGCATTTGATGACGCAAACCGTCATCGAGCAGTCCGGCCTGATCGCCTACCACGAAGCGGAAAAAGGCGAGAAGGGCCAGGCTCGGGTAGAAAACCTTGAGGAACTGGTCAGCGCCGCACGCAACTTCGAGAACACCGAAGAAGACGAAGAACTGACGCCACTGGCGGCATTCCTCGGCCACGCTTCGCTGGAGGCCGGCGACACTCAGGCCGACGAACACGAAGACAGCATTCAGCTGATGACCCTGCACAGCGCCAAAGGCCTGGAATTCCCTTACGTGTTCCTGGTGGGCATGGAAGAAGGCCTGTTCCCGCACAAGATGAGCCTGGAAGAGCCGGGGCGTCTTGAAGAAGAACGGCGCCTGGCCTACGTCGGCATCACCCGGGCGATGCAGAATCTGGTGATGACCTATGCAGAAACCCGACGCCTGTACGGCAGCGAGACCTACAACAAGGTCTCGCGTTTCGTACGTGAAGTGCCGAAAGGCCTGATTCAGGAAGTGCGCCTGTCGAACAGCGTCAGCCGACCATTCGGCGGCAACCAGTCGATGAGCGGCAGCAACCTGTTCAGTGGCAGCGAGATTCCGGAAACCGGCTTCAGCCTGGGTCAGGCGGTGCGTCACTCGATCTTTGGCGAGGGCGTGATCCTCAACTTCGAAGGCGCCGGAGCCCAGGCTCGGGTGCAGGTGAACTTCAGCGAAGGCAGCAAGTGGCTGATGCTGGGTTACGCGAAGCTGGAAGCGATCTGACGTTCACGCGTAGAACAAATGTGGGAGCGAGCCTACTCGCTCCCACAGGGATCGATTTCTTTCTGAACCTATCGACTTTTCCTACAGCCAAAAGTACATGGCCTTATTGCCGCGACCAAGCTGAACGTAACCTGTCAGGCAAAAGCCCGAAACACTCTCTCGCTAGCCAGCAACAGTTCAGCTGTGCAACATGGCGCGCGTGTCTCCACAAACGGGAATTCCCTTTATGAAACGTTTTCTTAGCATCGCCATGGCGTTGTGCATCGGCCTGACGATGAGCCTCGACGCCAACGCCAAGCGCTTTGGTGGTGGCAAAAGCGCCGGCGCTGCGCCGACGCACCAGACCAGCCAGATGGCTCCTTCTTCCCCAGGCGTGAGCGGCGCTGCAGCGACCGCTGGTGCTGCCGGTGCCGCTGGCGCTGCTGCCAAGGCTGGCGGCGCTTCGAAATGGCTCGGCCCTCTGGCCGGCATCGCCGCCGGTGGTCTGCTCGCTTCCATGTTCATGGGCGGCGGCTTCCAGGGTATGCAGATATTCGACATCCTGATCATGGCCGTGATCGCGTTCGTGATCTTCCGCTTCATCGCCGCTCGTCGTCGCAAGCAGCAGGAGCAACTGGCTCCGGCCGGCGCGCCAATGCAGCGTGAAGTGTTCGAACAAAAGCCTGCCGGCATGGGTTCGATCTTCGGTGGTTCGGCTGCACCTGCCGCCGCCCGTCCGGTAATCAACGCACCGGCCTGGTTCAACGAACAGAACTTCCTTGAAGCAGCCCGTAGCCACTTCCAGTCGCTGCAGCAGCACTGGGACGCCAACGAAATGGACAAGATCGCCGAGTTCGTGACCCCGCAAATGCTTGAATTCCTCAAGCGTGAGCGTGCGGATCTGGGCGACGCTTTCCAGTCGACCTACATCGACAATCTCCAGGTGCAACTGGATGGCGTGGATGACCGTGCGGACAAGACCATCGCCACCCTGACCTTCAGCGGCGTGTCGAAGACTTCGCGTTTCGACCAGGGCGAAGTGTTCAGCGAAAGCTGGAACATGGAACGTCCGCAGGGCGACAACCAGCCTTGGCTGGTGGCTGGTATCCGCCAGAACGGCTGATACCCTCTGCCTTAAGCATGCGGTAACGAAAACCCCGGACTTGTCCGGGGTTTTTCTATTTCGCGGTTGCATCTATAGCGAGCTACTGTATAAACCGGCCCATATAAACCGCGCCATTCAAGCAAGAGGATCCCGGACGTGGAAGAAATCATCGAACAACTGCGCGAAGCCAACGAACCCGTACCGGTTCCATTGGAGTTGCCTGACGAAGACTTGCTGGTCGAAATCGAAGAACAGCTGTTCATCGACATTCCGTTTGTCTTCAGAGAGTTTTTGCTGACGGTCAGCGACGTGGTTTACGGCAGCCTGGAACCGGTAACTGTCACCGACCCGCAATCGCACACCTACTTGCCGGATGTCGCCGCCAACGCTTGGGATGCCGGCGTGGATCGCAGCCTGATCCCAATTTGCCAGGACGGCGACGACTACTACTGCGTCGAAGAAGACGGCACCGTGGTGCTGTGGCAGGCCGAAGAAGAACTGATTGCCGAAGAAACCTGGGAGTCGGTGTGGCACTGGGCGCGGGACGTCTGGCTGGAAAGCTGATCGGCCAAACGCCCCGGTTGGTCAGTGGCCCGACGACTCCTTGTGGTTGTCGAGGGTTTCCAGCAAGGCCACCTGCATCCGCGTGTGCACGCGGATGAACCATCGCCAGAGCAGCGCCGCCACAGCGGCCGCGACCACGGCGATCAGCACCAGCAACTTGTTGGTCGGCAAGATACTGGCCGACAAGGCTGCCAGCAGCAGGAAAATCACCAGCAGCGAGAGAATCGGGATCACTTCTGAGATGACCCGACGCACTCGCTGCGTGTGCCGCCCGGCCATCTCCGGCTTCACGCCCATTTCCGCCAGCAGCATCGACAGCGCCTTGAGCTTGCGATAGGCGGCGATCAAGAACGGCAGCGACACCAGCAATGCCCCGCCCCAGATCAACGCCTTCTGCCAGCTCGAATCACTGATCCAGTCTTGCAGCGACAGCGAGATGCGCTCGGCGAAATACGCACCGGCGAAGAAGATCGCAATCACCAGCGCCAGATTGACCCCGACCTGCAACAGAATCCGCCGGATCATCGACGCCAGCATGGCGCCCTCGCCTTGCGGCTGGATGCTGCGCAGCCATTCGCCGTACATTCCGAATACCCGTGCGAGAGGCTTGGGCATGGCGGCAGACAGCTTGATCGACAGCGGATCCGCCGCGCGAATCAGGTACGGCGTCAGCAGTGTGGTGATCACCGACACTGCCACGGCCACCGGATAGAGGAAGTTGCTGGTGACCTGCAAGGTCATGCCCAGCGCGGCGATGATGAAGGAAAATTCGCCAATCTGTGACAGCCCCATCCCTACCCGCAGTGAGGTCCGTCCGTCATTGCCGGCGATAAAGGCACCAAGGCCGCAGGACAGAATCTTGCCGAGCACCACGGCGACGGTGATCACCGCGATCGGCCACGCGTATTGCAGGAGAATCATCGGGTCGAGCATCAGGCCAATGGCGACGAAGAAGATTGCACTGAACAGGTCTCGAACCGGCTCGATCAGCCGCTCGATCTTCAGCAGTTGCCGCGACTCGGCCATGATCGCGCCAATCAGGAACGCCCCCAGCACCATGCTGTATTCGAGCTTGACCACCAACAGGCAGAAACCGAAACACAGGCCCAATACGGTGATCAGCAGCATCTCGTTGCTTTCGAATTTCGCCACGTAAGCCAACAGACGCGGCACCAGCAGAATGCCAATCACCAGCGCGACAATCATGAACAGCGACAGCTTGCCGACCGTGGAAAATACTTCGCCGGAGCTAACAGTGCCGCTGACCGCGATACTCGACAGCAAGGCGATGATGCCGATGCCGAGGATGTCCTCGACGATCAATACACCGAAGATCAACTGCGCGAAGCGCTCGTTCTTCATCTTCAGATCGTTGAGCGCCTTGACGATGATGGTGGTCGAGGAAATCGCCAGGATCGCGCCGAGGAACAGCGAATCCATGGTGTTCCAGTCGAACCAGCGGCCGATTTCGTAGCCGATCCAGATCATCAGCACGATTTCGAGGAACGCCGCGATAAATGCCGTGGCACCGACCTTGAACAGCTTGCGCAAGCTGAACTCCAGGCCAAGGCAGAACATCAGGAAGATCACCCCCAGCTCGGCGAGGGTCTTGATGGTTTCTTCGTCGTGGATGAGGCCGAACGGCGGGGTGTGCGGGCCGATGATAAACCCGGCGACGATGTAGCCAAGCACCACTGGTTGCTTGAAGCGATGAAACAGGACGGTCACCACACCCGCGACCAACATGATCACTGCCAGGTCCTGAATAAAACTGATGGCATGCATGGCGTGGGCTCCTTGAATGACGAGGCTCGCAGTCAGACATCAGAAAAGTCTGAGCGAGCTGGGTAAAAATCCGCTTTTCGTGTGGGAATTGCCCTTGAGGCGGGCTTTTGCAGGGTAACACCGCGACTTCCGGCAGGAAGGCGGTGCAATATAAGGAAACAGATCGATCCCGGCGTGACGGCGGCCCGTCGCCCGGCGTCCCGATAACGGTACTTTTGAAAAGCGACCAGGCACCCGCAGAGGTGCTTCCAGCAAACCCGCCTTGATCCGTGAGAACGTTATGGAACCCGGAAACGCCCAGCTGTCGATGACGGTACTGATGACCCCCGACATGGCCAACTTCTCTGGCAATGTCCACGGCGGCACCCTGCTCAAATACCTCGACGAAGTGGCCTACGCCTGCGCGAGCCGTTATGCCGGCCGCTACGTGGTGACGCTGTCGGTGGATCAGGTGATTTTCCGCGAGCCGATTCATGTCGGCGAACTGGTAACCTTTCTGGCGTCGGTCAACTACACCGGCAACACCTCGATGGAAGTCGGTATCAAAGTGGTGACCGAGAACATCCGCGAGCGCTCGGTGCGCCATACCAACAGCTGCTTTTTCACCATGGTCGCGGTCGACGATCAGCGTAAACCGGCTCCAGTGCCGCCACTGCAGCCGCAGAACAGCGAAGACAAACGCCGCTATATGCAGGCCCAGCAGCGCCGGCAGATTCGCCAGGAGCTGGAAAAGCGTTATCAGGAAATAAAAGGCGACGCCTAAGATCAAAAGCAAAAGATCGCAGCCTGCGGCAGCTCCTACAGAGGATTGACGTCCACCCTGTAGGAGCTGCCGCAGGCTGCGATCTTTTCGCTTTTAGCTGGTTACAGACTGATCGGCGTAGCCTCGAACTTCACCCGCGGATGCGCAATACGATCCTGCGCCCGCACCAGTTGCAGCTCATAACTGGCGCACGCCTGGGTCTCCAGCAGCACCTCATGCACCGCTGCCGCCGTGAACTCGAACGCGGCTACCAGACTGTCGCCCAGCAGCACCCGCGCCAGAAACAGGCCGGACGTCAGATCGCCCACACCCACCGGTTGACGCGGAAACGCCAGCAACGGGCGGCGCAGATGCCAACTGCCCTCGGCAGTCACCAACAGCATCTCGAAAGCCTCCGCCGGTTTGCCCGGGTAGTCCAGATGCTTGACCAGCACCGCTTTCGGTCCGCGCGCCAGCAGCGCCCGCGCCATCGCCAGGCAATCGAACAACGATTGCGGCTTGCGCCCGGAAAAGCTGTCCAGCTCCAGTTGGTTCGGGCACATGAAGTCGGCCACAGCCGCTGCTTCTTCCAGCAAGAAATCACTGACCTCGGCCGGCACGCTGCAACCCTTCTCCGGGTGGCCCATCACCGGGTCGCACAGATAGAGAGCCTTCGGGTTGACCGACTTGATGCGTGCAACGCCGCTGAGAATCGCCCGACCCTGCGCTGCGTTACCCAGATAACCGGATAGCACCGCGTCACAGTTGCCCAGCTCACCAATGGCCGCAATGCCTTCGACCAGCTCGGGAATCTGTTGCGGCGCCAGCACTTCGCCGGTCCATTGGCCGTACTGGGTGTGGTTGGAAAACTGCACGGTGTTGAGCGGCCAGACATTCACCCCGACCCGCTGCATCGGAAATACAGCGGCGCTGTTACCGGCGTGGCCGAACACCACATGGGACTGAATGGCGAGCAGATGAGGCGTACGTTTCATTCGGGTTTTCCGTAAAACGATTGAAATTCAAGCCGCGCAGTATGCGACGAAACGCAGCCTGTACGACAGACCGGCGACGCAGTTAAGCTGACGCTATCTTTTGGAGTCCCTTGTTGATGCTGACCCTCGAAAACATCTTCGTGTTGATGCTGTTCGCTGCTGCCGGCGCTTGGCTTTGGCACAACCACGGCTTGCGCGAGCGGGCGCTGGAGCGGGTCAAACAGCATTGCACCAACGTCGGCGTCGAGCTGCTGGACGGTAACGTCGCGTTGAAGAAAATTGGTTTGATCAAGGATGCCAGTGGTCGGCGACGCCTGGCGCGGGTCTATAACTTCGAATTCACCGTGACCGGCGAAACCCGACACAACGGCACCATCACCCAATTCGGCGCCCATAGCGCGCAGATCGAACTGGCGCCCTACCCGGTCCCATTCGACGACACGCCGCCAGTGGTTGAGGTGCATAAGCCTCGGGCTGAAGTGATCGAGCTCAGTCAGTGGCGGCAGGAACATACCAAGTGGAAGCCGTGAGTCAGCCTGCCTGAATCCGGCACTGCGCCAGTCCAGCCTGTAATTGGTCGATATTTTGCGGATCGGCGAAGATCAGCTCGATCCGCGAGTCCTTTCGCCATTCGCTGGCTGTCCAGTTCAGCGTTGAGTTATCCAGCGCATTCGCCGAAACCCAGCCGTCCGCGCTGTGGATAACCAGTTTGGCCCTTGCCCACACAAGGCTTTCAAGCCAAACGGCCATTCGATGCATGTCTAACTGCTGGCTCGGATGCCAGCGCCATCCGATACTCCAACCGCCCTCCTGCGCCTGACTCAGGCAAATGGGTTGCGTCGGATCGCTCCAGACCGTCGGCATCTGCGCCAATCCTTTGGGCACGACCCAGTTATCCACACCCGCCACCGCTTGAATGGCCAGACCTGGCAGTTCGCTCAAGGACAGTTGCGCCTGTTGCGTCCAGATCAGCCTGACCGGTGGCAACCGACTGGATATTTTTTGTCGAGCGACGTCATCCAGGCTTTCAGCCTTGTTCAGCAACAACAAACCGGCGCTCGCCATCGCTTGCTGTTGCGCAGCTGGCAGCGCTTTCCCCGCGTTGAGCGACTGGGCATCTAACACCAGCACACACGGCTGTATGGCGAGTACGCCCTGCCATGGCGCTTCACTCAGTTGCTTGAGTAATTGCGCCGGATGGCCCAGCCCGGATGGCTCGATAAACAGCCGATCCGGCCTGGCCTTGCGCAGCAACCGCCCGAGGCCGATCTGAAACGGCGCGCCATTGACGCAACACAAGCAGCCCCCGGCCACTTCGCCCAGTGCGATACCATCGCCGTCGCGGGTCAGCAGTGCGGCGTCGAGGCCGATCTGGCCGAACTCATTAATCAGCACCGCCCAGCGCTCGCCTTCCGGCCGTTGCGCCATGAGATGGCGGATCAGGCTGGTCTTGCCGGCGCCTAACGGGCCTGCAATGACATGAGTAGGAATGTTCTGCAACATGGTGGGTATTTTCTGAGGAAAGCTTCTGAGGAGGTTGAAGATGCGTTGGATGGGATGGTCGTTGCTGTTAATGATGATGTCGAGCGAAGTGTTGGCCCAGGCCTGCGTGGTGCACAGTCAGGGCGAGCGGCTCGACGTCAAAGTCTGCCAGCAAAACCGCAACATCCCGGAAAAGCTGTTCAACGACGGCTTTTGCCAGCCCACACTAGCCGGGCAGAAAGTCGACGTGCAGTACGTCGATCAATGCCCGACCGGAGCTTTCGGCGTGTGCAGCAACGCGCAAGTCGCCAATATGCCCTATCGCCAGGACATCCACTATTACGGCGTTGCCACCGATGCCGCGTATCTGAAACCTTACTGCGAAGGCCAGAGCCAGGGTGCTTGGCTCAAGCCTTGAGCCGTTAGCCGAGCCAGTCGAGGGTCAGGATCAGTCGACGCTCATCGTGAGCGAGTTGCGGCGAGCGATGGATCAGGCCGAAGCCTTCATTGCCGTGCCATTTTTCGCCTTTCAATAACGCCACATCAGCGCTTTTGAGCTGCTGGATCTGCCCTGCTTCCTGAGGCTCGGCATTGGCCTGGCCCAGTTGCTGACGATCCATTGCGCCTTCCCTGAGCCACTGGCTGCCGACTCCCGCGTAGGTGGTGATCAGGCGCACCGGCACATGATCGACGTGAAAGCGTGGGCACATGGCTTTATCCAACACCCGCAGGCGCAGGCCGATCCGCCGGGCGCCGAGCAGGCACGCGAAGGCGCTCACGAGCCATTTCACATCAGCGATAAAGCCGTCATAGCCTTGCAGATCGCGAAATCCCAAGGCTAGCCCGGTAAGATCCGGCTCTGCCTCCTCGTCGAATAACTCCAGGCAGCGCGACTCGGCCAGAGGCTCGTTGAGTGACAGCAGCAAGTGAGCGAAATCGGCGATGTGCAGCGGCAGTTGTCGCTGCCAGACGGCGAGGTTGGTGTCGTCCTCTAGGATTCGTGTCAGCACCTCGGGCGTCGGCCCTTGATGCTGATGGCGTGTGCGGTTTTGCTGGAGTTTCAATGCGAGCATCAGGCGGCCTCTTCGTGCCAAGGGCCGAACGGATCCAGCAGCAATCGCCAGCCTTCAACACCGATCGCCATTTCATCGTCGGTCAGCAGACAACCATCCAGTTCGGCAGAGAGCTGTAGGAAATTGATGTTTTGGCCGATGAATACCAACTCCTGGCGGCAGTCGCCTACGCTCGGCGTCCAGTTTTCCATGATCGCCTGGGTACTTTCCTGATCCTGCGGCCACTGGTTTTTCGGCACGAAACGCCACCAGCGCCCGGCAAAACCATGGCGCATCAAACCGCCGGCCTGCGACCAACTGCCCGCATCTGTAGGCTTGCTCGCCAGCCAGAAGAAACCTTTGGAGCGCAACAGTTTCCCGTTCAGCCATGGGCGGTCGATGAAGCTGAAGAAACGCTGCGGGTGAAAGGGCCGGCGCGCGCGGTAGGCCGTTGAGGCGATGCCGTACTCCTCGGTTTCCGCGACGTGCTCGCCGCGCAATTCCTGCAACCAACCGGGCGCTTGCGCGGCTTTCTCGAAGTCGAAACGGCCGGTGTTGAGGATCTTCTCCAGCGGCACTTCACCCATCACCATCGGGATGATTTCGGCGTGTGCGTTGAGACGTTTGAGGATGGCGATCAGCTCTTCACGCTCATGTTGGCTGATCAGATCGATCTTGCTGATGAGCAGTACATCGGCAAACTCGATCTGCTCGATCAGCAAATCGGTGATGGAGCGTTCGTCCTCTTCGCCCAGGGTTTCACCGCGAGAGGCGAGGCTTTCGGCAGCCTGGTAGTCGAGCAGGAAATTCACGCCGTCGACTACAGTGACCATGGTGTCGAGGCGCGCGATGTCGGCGAGGCTTTGTCCCTGTTCATCGCGAAAGGTGAAGGTCTCTGCCACCGGCAGTGGCTCGGAGATACCGGTGGACTCGATCAGCAAGTAATCGAAGCGACCATCGCGAGCGAGCTTGCTGACTTCTTCGAGCAAGTCTTCGCGTAACGTACAGCAGATACAACCGTTACTCATTTCCACGAGTTTCTCTTGGGCGCGGTTCAGGCTGACATCGCGCTGAACTTCGCTGCCATCAATGTTGATCTCGCTCATATCGTTGACGATGACCGCTACGCGCAATCCCTTGCGATTACGTAGTACGTAATTCAAAAGTGTACTTTTTCCAGCGCCGAGAAATCCGGAAAGAACGGTGACGGGCAGTTCGGCTGACATTGGGTAATCCTCTTCAGGTAGCAGCCGATCTGCACTTTTGCGTAGCGCGTGACGTTCTGGGCTTCATACGACGGTTCGTAGAAGGTAAACGCTTGAAATCGGCTGAATCAGGCTTAGCTCAAATTAATGTTATAGTATAACAACTTAAATTAGCCAGCCTTGCTCTTGCCCCTTAGAGATAAAGAGTCAGAAGCTGCCATCAGTGCAGCGCTTGGGAAATGTGATGAAAATTGCGTAGAAATGCTGTTCCACGCGCTTCTGATGCAGTGTGGTGATGCCGGCCAGACTGCGGAGAATCGTACTTCCCAGTTGCAAACTCACGGCGATGGTAGCGTTCATTGAGATGTCGAGAATCACACCGGCGAGCATCGGATCCTTGTCCTTCAGATTTAGCAAACTGGTCGCACCGAGCAGATCCGCACCGTTCTCTCGCTGTGCCATGAAACGCGCAGTCGCCGATGTCGCTCTTCGGATGAGTCTATCCCCAGGTGTTTCACGTGGAACCTCTAGTATCGGAAGTGCCTGATTGTTCGAACGAATCATCGTGTCGCCGAGCGCCAAAGTCTCACGTTGCGGATCTTTGTCTTTGCGGCTGAGACAGTGAAAGGTAAAGCGAACACGGCGGCGAGGATCAGATTGAGCAAGTGGCATCTGTGAATATGAAAGCCTGTTCATGAAAAATGCGTCGTGATTTGAATTGTTATAATGTAACATCAAATTCAATCAACACGATGGTCCCGCACATGAACTCGCTGACACTTCCGGATATCGCTGCGCAGGCTGCGCGCCAAGCGTTAACACTCGAATGGGTGGGCATGCGCGGCATCGCTTTGCCAGTCTTGTTAGAGAGCCAACGGCTGAATGCCAAAGTCGATGCAGGTGTAAGCCTTGATGACGGCGATGCTCGCGGCATTCATATGTCACGACTGTATCTGGCACTTGAGACCCTTGAGCGGGACAACCTTTGCCCTACTTTGCTGCGTTACGTACTCCAGCGTTTCGTCGATAGCCATGAAGGTTTATCCAACAACGCGTACCTGAATATCCACACAGAGATTCTGCTGAAAAGGCCTGCACTGGTCAGTCCTTTGGCCGGTTGGAAATCGTATCAAGCGACCATTTCAGCCAGTCTGAAAAACGAAATGTTCCACGTGGAACTCAAAATCGATGTGCCCTACTCTTCGACGTGCCCTTGTTCTGCAGCCCTCGCAAGACAATTGATCCAGCAACAATTCATCGACGACTTCGCAAACAAGCCGCTACAACACGCCGACGTTTTAACTTGGCTCGGTTCGACCCAGGGCATCATCGCCACGCCCCACAGCCAACGCAGCACCGCACAACTGCATGTTCATCTCGATGAATTCATCGATGAGTTGCCGCTGAGTGCACTCATCAATGACGCAGAAGCAGCACTCGGAACAGCCGTCCAAACCGCCGTAAAACGCGCTGACGAACAAGCCTTCGCACTCGCCAATGGACAGAATCTGATGTTCTGCGAAGACGCCGCGCGTCGACTGAGTCTGGCACTGCGTCGCTCCCCCGGCGTCAGTGCTTTTCATCTGCGGGTGATCCACGCCGAAAGCTTGCACGCACACGATGCCGTTGCTGAAAGCCATTGGCATCGGGAGCACGCATGATTCGCTGCCAATCATTGAGTTGGGGCGCACCCGGTCAACCGCTGACATCCCCCCTCAGTCTCGAACTCGACAGCGGTAGTCTCACGGCAATCATCGGGGCGAACGGCTGTGGCAAAAGCAGTCTGCTGAAAGTCATCGCCGGACTGCAAAAGCCATTGGCAGGCAACGTCACCCTGAGTGTTCCACGCCAAAGCGGATTGTCCTTCCTCCCCCAGCAACAGCATCTGGATCGCCAGTTCCCCATCAGTCTCCAAGATTTGGTAGCCGCTGGTTTCTGGGGACGACGACTGTCCACGCAATTGCGCGCTCAACGCCTCGCTGCGGCACTGGAAAACTGGCACCTGAGTGGACTCGAAGATCGTCCGCTGATGGCCCTGTCCGGCGGAGAATTACAACGTGCCCTGCTCGCTCGATTGAGTCTGACCGACTCACCTGTGCTGCTGCTCGACGAGGCCCATGCTGCACTTGATGAGCTAGGCCAACGGCTGCTATGGCAACACATCCACGCATGGCATGGCGAAGGTCGAACATTGGTCGTGGTTTGCCATGACCTCGCCGCCGTCCGCCAACACATCCCAAAAACGCTGTTAATCAAAAACGGCGATTGCGTATTTGGCGCCAGCGCAGAACTCATCCAGCAGTCACCTCACACTCAGGTGGCCTGATGCTCACCCTCGCTCACTTCTGGCAACCGTTCACCGAGTTCGTCTTCATGCGCCGCGCCCTCCTCGGTGGCCTGGTATTGGCCTGCAGCACTGCGCCACTGGGTGTGTTTCTGATCCTGCGGCGCATGAGTCTGATCGGCGACGCCGTGGCCCACGGCATCCTTCCCGGCGCCGCATTGGGCTTCTGGTTCGCCGGGCTGAGTCTGCCCGCGTTGACCTTTGGCGGTCTCGCCGCGGGTATGAGCATGGCCGGCCTCGCCGCCTGGATTACCCGCCGCACAGGCCTGCGCGAAGACGCCAGCCTCGCGGCGATCTATCCCATATCGCTGGCCAGTGGCGTGTTGATTCTCGGCATCGCCGGCAAACGCCTCGACCTCTTGCATCTACTGTTCGGCTCGGCATTGGCCGTCGACGGACCAACCCTCAATGGCATGTTGTGGGTCTCGGCATTCAGCCTGATCGCGATGATGCTGATCTACAAACCCCTATTGCTCGACACCCTCGACCCATTGTTTTTAAGAACCGTGAGCCGCCTCGGTCCGCTCGCCCACGGCGTATTCCTGACCCTGGTTGTGCTGAATCTGGTGATCGGTTTCCAGGCGATCGGCGCGTTGATGGTGGTCGGCCTGATGATGCTGCCCGCTGCCGCTTCTCGATTCTGGAGCCGCCGATTGCCGACCCTGATTGCCATCGCGGCGATCATCGGTTGCGTCTCGGTGTGGTTCGGCTTGCTCGTCTCTTTCTATTACTCGCTCCCTAGCGGCCCGGCCATCGTGCTGGTCGCTGGCACGGGTTATCTGCTGTCCGTGGTGTTCGGGCCGGTCCATGGCCTGCTGCGCCGCCCGCCTTTGCTCACATCCCAATGAGGTGTTTCCCGATGCGCGCTCTACTCGTGCTGTTCAGTCTGATGCTGTCGATGTCCTTATCGGCGGCGGAGAAAATGCCGGTGGTCACCAGTTTCAGCATCCTCGCCGACATGGTGCATCAGGTCGGCGGCGAGCATATTCAGATCATCAACATGGTCGGGCCTGACGCTGACGCTCACACCTATGAGCCGACCCCGGACGACGCCAAAGCGCTGCTCAAAGCCAAACTGATCATCAAGAACGGCTTGGGTTTCGAGCCGTGGCTGGATCGCCTGGTGAACAGCACCGACACCCAAGCCACAGTCATCAGTGCCAGCCATGGCGTGATTCCACGTTCACTCGATGAGGACGGTGAAACCATTCCCGACCCGCACGCCTGGCACAATCTGGCCAACGCCGAGTTGTACGTCGCCAACATCACCAAGGCACTGGTCGCCGCTGATCCGACGAATAAGGCCGACTACGAGCGCAACAGTAAAACCTACCTGAAACAAATCTACGCCCTGCTCGCCGAAGCCAAGGCCAAGCTCGGATCGCTGCCAGCAGGCAACCGCAAAATTGTCACCAGCCACGATGCGTTCGGTTATCTCGGTCAGGCTTACGGCATCGACTTCATAGCCCCGCAAGGTCTGTCCACAGAACGCGACCCTTCTGCTGCAGAAGTCGCTGCGCTGATCACCCAAATCCGCCAAGCCAAAGTCAAAGCGGTGTTCATGGAAAACATCAAGGACGCACGACTGCTCAAACAGATCGCCGACGAGAGCGGCGCCCACATCGGCGGCACGCTCTACTCGGATGCCCTCGCCGCGAGCGGCCCAGCCAGCACCTTCACCGGGCTGTTCGAATACAACCTCAACACCCTTTACAACGCGCTGAGCCAACCATGATCCGCAAGAATCCTTCAGGCGATCTCCCCCAAATTGCCGAGTCGGCCTATGTCGACAAGACTGCGATCATCTGCGGCAAAGTGGTGATTGGCGAGAACGTCTTCGTCGGTCCCTACGCAGTCATCCGCGCTGACGAAGTGGACGCTTCGGGCAACATGGAGCCGATCACCATCGGCGCCAATTCGAATATCCAGGACGGCGTGGTGATCCACTCCAAATCCGGTGCGGCGGTGACCATCGGCGAATTCAGCTCCATCGCCCACCGCTCGATCGTCCATGGCCCCTGCGTGGTCGGCGACCGGGTGTTCATCGGCTTCAACAGCGTGTTGTTCAATTGCGTGGTCGGCGACGGCTGCGTGGTGCGGCATAACTCGGTGGTCGACGGCCGTGATTTGCCGGACGCGTTCTACGTGCCCTCCACTACCCGGATCGGGCCGAACACCGACCTTTCGTTATTCCCGCCGGTGAGCGTCAGCGCTTCGGAGTTTTCCGAAGATGTGGCGCGGACCAACGTCGATCTGGTGCGCGGCTACAAAGCCCTGCAGAACGAGTTCTGAACCATGAGCAGCGTGCTAATTCGCAACGCCAGACTGGTCAACGAGGGGCGTGAGTTCGACGCAGATTTGCTGGTCAGCAATGGCCGCATCGTCAAGATTGCCCGCAGCATCGAAGGTGAAACCGCGCGCGTGGAAATCGACGCCAAAGGACAATGGCTGCTGCCGGGCATGATCGATGACCAGGTGCATTTTCGCGAACCCGGCGCGCCGGCCAAGGGCAGCATACATAGCGAATCCCGCGCGGCGGTCGCGGGTGGCATCACCAGTTTCATGGACATGCCCAACACCAATCCGGCCACCCTCACCCTCCAAGCGCTGGCGGATAAGAAGCGCCGTGCGGCAATCAGTTCGGTGGCCAATTACGCTTTTCACTTTGGCGTGAGCCAGGACAATCTCGACACCGTTGCCGCGCTCAATCCTTATGAAGTGGCCGGGGTCAAAGTGTTCATGGGCGCGTCTACAGGCAACATGCTGGTGGATGATCCGAAGATTCTTGAACGACTGTTCGCCGAAGTACCGACAATTCTATTGGCCCACTGCGAGCACACGCCGAGTATCGACGCCAACGCGGCCAACCTGCGTGAACGGTTTGGTATTCATCTGCCTACTGCGGCTCATGCACTGATTCGCAATGCCGAGGCGTGTTATCGCTCCTCCTCACTGGCCGTGGATCTGGCGAGACGTCACGGCACGCGCCTGCATGTTTTACATCTGACTACCGCCCGTGAACTGGAACTGTTCGAGGACAAACCCCTGGCGCAAAAACACATCACTGCCGAGGTCTGCCTGCACCATTTGTTGTTCGATGATCGCGACTACTCAAGCCTCGGCAACCTGATCAAATGCAATCCGGCGATCAAGACTCAGGCCGACCGCGATGCATTGCGTGAAGCGTTAAACAGCAATCGACTGGATGTGATCGGCAGTGATCATGCCCCCCATACGTGGGACGAAAAGCAGCGTCCCTATGCCGAAGCGCCCTCGGGGTTGCCGTTGGTGCAGCACGCCCTGCCGGCGTTGCTGGAACTCGTGGCGGAGGGTGTGCTGCCGATCACCACGCTGGTGGCGAAGATCAGCCACCGAGTGGCGGATCTGTTTGCGATTCCGGATCGGGGTTATCTGCGTGAGGGGTATTGGGCGGATCTGGTATTGGTTAAACCAGAGATGCTGGATGTGTCGCGGCAACCGGTTCTGTCGCAGTGTGGATGGACGCCGTTTGCCGGCCGAAGCTTTCGGCATCGGGTAAGGACGACGTTGGTATCAGGGCAGATTGCCTGGCACGAGGGCCAGGTGAATGAGGGGTGTCGGGGATTGCCGCTGCGCTTTATGCGCTGATGCCTTCGCGAGCAGGCTCGCTCCCGCAGGTACAGCGCACTACCAGTGGGAGCGAGGCTACTCGCGAAGCTTTCAAGCTCTTGGTTTGACCGTGCCGCAATCCTGTCCCAGCCACACTGCACGGGTTTCCAGGCTGCCCTTCTGGTTGATACCAATGGCATTGAGCGTGCCATTGGCAACCGTGGTGAACTCACGATCACTGAGGAACGTCGCCACACCGGTACCCTGAGCTTTCGGGCAGCTGAAGCGGAATTTCCACTGGTTACCGCTGCGCTCGGTAATCTGCTGTTTACAGCCCGATTGTGGATCGGCCAACGGAATATCGTTGGTCGCCACTTGCTGTGGAGTCAGGCAGGCGCGGATGCCCTTGCCGCCGATATTGATGCCGTTTTTCTCCAGCGCCGCCCGTTGCTGCGGCGTCATCTGGCCTTGAAGCTGACCCAGGATCGATTGCACATCCATTGGCTGGTCATCGACTTTCACATTACTCGACGTCATTTCCCACAACCCCGGCTGCAGCATTTGCGCCTGCGCAATCACCGGCAATGCCAAACCCAGGCCCAACGCCAAACCCAGCAGACGAACGTTCATCGAGAAACTCCTGATCAGTAGTGGCCGTTAGACGTCGGCCGATTGCTTCGGTTCATGCGCCAATTAAATAGCGACATTCGCCACAGAACATGGTCTGTTAAGGCATCAAAATCTTGCGGAGCAAGGCTGCCCCATGGATTATTTTGGACCGCACATTTTCGGTTATTTGATCGCCCTTATACACACCCTCGGCTTGATCGCTGCCATACATGCGGTGCTGACGGTGCGCACGGCGCAAGGCTCGATCGCCTGGGCATTGTCGCTGATCTTCATTCCTTACCTGACGCTTATTCCGTACCTGGTGTTCGGTCGCAGCACCTTCGATGGCTACATCAAGGCGCGCCGACAGGCCAACGAGCAGATGCGCCTGGCCATTTCCGAGCTGAACTGGCGCCCGTGGGTGGAAGAAGCGCTGACCGCGCGCGCCTCGAATGCCTACGCCTCCTTGCGTGCGATGCCAAAACTGGGGCGCATGCCGTGTCTGGCGAACAACGAAGTCCAGTTGCTGCTGAACGGCACCGAGACGTTCAACGCGATTTTCCAGGCCATCGATCAAGCGAAGGAAGCAGTGCTGATCCAGTTCTTCATCATCCATGACGATCGCCTTGGCCAACGCCTGCGTGACTTGTTGCTGAAGAAAGCTGCCGAAGGCGTGACGATTCACCTGCTCTACGACCGTATCGGCAGCCACGCCCTGCCCCACAGTTATGTGCAGGCGCTGCGTGATGGCGGCGTCGAGGTCAAAGCGTTTGCCACGCGCAGCGGCTGGCTCAATCGCTTCCAGGTCAACTTCCGCAATCACCGCAAAATCGTCGTGGTCGATGGCGTGGTCGGGTTTGTCGGCGGGCACAACGTCGGCGATGAATACATGGGCGAGAAACCGCCGCTGGCACCGTGGCGCGACACTCACGTAAAAGTGCGCGGCCCGGTAGTAGCGTGCATGCAGGAATCCTTTGCCGAAGACTGGTTCTGGGCCGCGCGCACGTTGCCGCCGCTGATCCTGCCGGACGAATACCCGGACGACGGCGTGCTCTGCCAATTGCTCGCCACTGGCCCTGCAGACGCCTACGAAACCTGTTCGCTGTTCTTTGTCGAAGCCATTCACGCAGCGACAGAGCGGGTGTGGATCACCAGCCCTTACTTCATTCCGGATGAAGCAGTGTTTGCGGCGTTGCGTCTGGCGGTGTTGCGCGGTGTCGATGTGCGCCTGTTGCTGCCGTCGCGACCCGATCACCGCATCGTCTACGCCGCGTCCAGCCTATATGCCTTTGAGGCTGTGCGTGCAGGCGTGCGGGTGTTCCGTTACGAGCCCGGTTTCCTGCATCAGAAAGTGGTGTTGATCGACAGCGAGATCAGCGCGATCGGCAGCGCCAATCTGGACAATCGTTCGTTCCGGCTGAATTTCGAAGTGATGCTGCTGACCGTCGACAGCGACTTCGCTGCCAGCGTGGAACACATGCTCAAACAGGATTTCGAGCAAGCCTACGAGATCGCCAAAGAAGAAAGCCGGGAGGTCCACCGCCTGCAACAAGTCGGCATGCGGATCGCCCGGCTGATCTCGCCGATTCTCTGAAAAACCATCAAGGATGGTAGATATCGTCGCGTGTCCATGGCAGTTCATGGCTGCCATCGGCGTGTGCTTTCACCGCAAGGATCTGGTGCAGGTTGATCCAGCCGTGCGCGAACGCGTAAGCACAACCGGCCAAGTACAGCCGCCAGATCCGTAGCGCCTGATCGGGCACCAGTTTGCCGGCCGCTTCGAGGTTGTCCTCCAGCCGCTCACTCCAGTGATCCAGCGTACGGGCGTAATGCAGGCGCAGACTTTCGACGTCGACAATCTCCAGGCCTGCTTCGCTGATCTCGGCGGAAATCATCGACAGATGCGGCAACTCACCGTTGGGGAATACGTATTTCTCGATGAACTCCCCGGCGCCACGCCCGACCGGACGGCCATCGATGTGCCTGGCGGTAATCCCATGGTTCATCACCAGACCGCCCTCCTTCACCGCGCCGAACAGGGTCTTGCAGTACTCGGCCAAGTTGGCGTGGCCAACGTGTTCAAACATGCCGACGCTGACGACTTTATCGAAACGGCCGTCCTGCGGCAGATCGCGGTAGTCGAGCAATTGCAGTTCGATCTGGTCTTCCAGACCTTCGGCCTTGACGCGCTCGCGCGCCAGTTCGAGTTGTTCCTTGCTCAGTGTGATGCCGAAGACCTTGGTACCGAATTCCCGCGCAGCGTAACGCGCCAATCCGCCCCAGCCACAACCGACATCCAGCAGATAATCGCCCGGCTGCAAACGCAGCTTGCGGCACAAATGACGGAATTTGGCTTGCTGCGCCTGTTCGAGCGACTCGCTGCCAGTCTCGAAATAGGCACAGGAATACGCCATGTCGCTGTCCAGCCAGAGCTGGTAGAACGCGTTGGACAGGTCGTAGTGGTAGGAAATGGCTTTGGCATCGGTTTCCTTGTCGTGCAAGGTCCGCACAGGCTGATTGTCTTCGTCTTCATTGAGCAAAGCGTTGCTCAGTTCGTCGCAGACCCGGATGACCTCGCTGATCGAGCCCTCCAGTTCAAGCTTGCCTTCAACGAACGCCGCCCCCAGCGCGTTCAGGCTTGGATGGGTGAACTGGCTGACCATCTGCGGGTCCTTGACCACGATGGTGACACTGGGCGCCGGGCCCAGATTGTACTCGTGGCCGTCCCAGAGCCGCAGGCGAAGCGGAAGCTGCAGGTTCTGTAAGGCCGGTGGAAGTTGCACGAGCATGGAAAATCCCCCATGTTTCAGACGTCCAATCTGAGGGTAGACCATCCTGGAAAATTAGCAGGCTATCGATTTAATTAGCCTTATCTATCGTTGCAGACGCTCTAGCAGGCCCTCCTGCACCCACTGTTTCAACCAGGTCACGGCCTGAAGTGGAGCGCCCTCTCCATAAATGACTACTAACTCGGCGCACAGTTCGGCGAAACTCCAACCTTCGTTTACCAAGCCATTCAGGGCATTGGCCTCGGCAGATTCCAGACTGCGGTAATGACAGCTCAGACCGTTGCGCCAGATCAGGTAGATCTGGGGGATTTGAAGTGGCTGGCTGGGAGGGAAATCGGTTTCTTCCTTGACTGAGCGCCACAGGGTAAAGCTATTGAACCGGCATTCCAGCCACTGAACGCAAGACGCCTGTTTGACTCGCAGCGCTGGCCATTCTTGCGCGGACAGTGTCGTCATTGTTTCGAGGGTTAACGGCTCACCCGCTGGCGCATCGAAAGCCAACGTGAATGCCCATTCGACTACTGCCATTTCAGCCAAAGGAGCACTTTGCTCAGGCACCAGATGCTCGCGAATAAACCCTTCGAAGCCTTTGCCCAGCCAACGCAGACTGTAATGCGCAGACGGGGATTGGCGCAGGTACGCGGTAGCGAGCGCGTCAAATTCCTCGTCGCCCATCCAGTGCCAGATGGCTGGAAAATCGTTGCGCAACACCTCCAGTAACCGCGCTAGATAGGCGTTGTGATAGATCGCCAGACCGGTGCCGACATCCAGTGTCGGCCCGCCGATCAGGCTGGTGCTCAATAGCGGATGGGCTGTTGCCCCCTCATCCAGCAAAAACGACTCAAATGCAGATTGCCATTCTTTCAGGCGCATTGCTGTCTCCCGGCCAGAACCGTGTCACCTGACTGCCGGGCTTTCTGCAGTTCATCGAGCAACTCTTCAAAAGGCGGAAAATGATCATCACGTTCCAGCAAAGTAGCCACCGGCCCGAAGTGCTCCAATGTACGTTGATACAGCGCCCAGACGGGGTCGCTCACTGGTTGGTCATGGGTATCGATGACGTAATCGCCGTAATCGCTATGGCCCGCCAGGTGCAGTTGACGCAACTTGTCCGCCGGCAGGCTTTGAATGAATGTCCACGGATCGAAGCCGTGATTGCGTGAGCTGACGTAGACATTGTTGACGTCCAGCAGCAACTGGCAGCCGCTTTCCCGGCTCAGGGCAGCAAGAAACTCCCATTCAGTGAAATCATCTGAAGCGGCTCGGACATAGCTGGAGACGTTCTCCAGCACCAACGGACGCTGCAAAACATCCTGAACGTGGCGCACTCGCTGGGCAATGTACTCAAGACTTTCTTGGGTGTAAGGCAGAGGCAGCAAATCGTGCAACTGATGGGCGTTGCCGCGGCTCCAGCACAAGTGATCGGAGATCCACGCCGGGTTGACCCGTTCGGCCAGTTGCTTGAGTTGTTTCAGATAGTCCGCATCGAGGGCATGCGGCCCGCCGATGGAGAGGGAAACGCCATGCATCACCAGCGGATAGCGCTCGGCGATGGCGTCCAGGTAATACAGGGCTTTGCCGCCCTGCACCATGAAATTTTCGGAGACCACTTCAAACCAGTCCACGTCCGGCGACTGTTCGAGGATCTGCTGGTAATAAGCGCTACGCAATCCCAAGCCGTAGCCGAGGAAGGGAACAGAGGCGGACATGTGCAGACTCCTGATTAAAAGTGGCCGCAGTGGCGTGAGCCACTGCGGCGGCACTTGCCGGCCAGTTATTCGCCGACCTTGCCACCTGCTTTTTCGCAAGCCGCTTGAGTCATGGCTTTGAAACCCTGGCCTTTGCAGGAGCCCAAGCCTTTGCAAGCGTGGTCTTTGGTTTTGCAGTCGTTCTGGCCTTTGCAGGCAGTCACGCCGTAGCAGTGAACGTTGGCATCAGCGGCCATCGCGTTGGTTGCGACACCGGCAAACAGGGTAGCGGCAGCCAAAGCGAGAGCGGCACCAGCAGCAGCGGTCTTGATAGTCATTTTTCTTATCCTCGGTAATCATCAGGTGTGTCGGCTGGACGGTGTGTTCAGTCACGACATAGCACTAGAGAGAGCGGTCCCGACGGCGTTACAGAGGTGTCAGAAAAAATATTCAGATTTATTCCTTGAGCTTGAGCAGCGGCTCCTGAAAACGCAGCAAACGCCCAGCGTTGCCCAGTACCAGCAACGTACTGAGGTTATGCAACAACGCGGCGATCATCGCCCCGGCGGCGCCCAACCAGCCGAACGCGGCGAATACCACGATGGCCAGCGTCCAGCCCAGACCGATGATCACGTTAACCTGCAAGGTGCGACGACACTGACGACTCAGCCGCACGCAAGTGCCGAGCCGGCGCAGGTCGCTGCCTATCAGAACGATGTCCGCCGACGCCAAGGCGATGTCTGCCCCGCCCGCACCCATCGCCACACCGACTACGCCCGCCTTAAGTGCCAGCGAATCGTTGATGCCGTCACCGACCACCATAGGCCGGAAGCCGTTGTCGATTTCCTTGAGTACGCGATTGAGTTTGTCCTCGGGCAAGGCCTGGGCTTGTACCTCGTGCAAGCCGACTTCTTGCGCCAATGTCTGGGCGACACTTTGTCGGTCGCCAGTCAGCAACAGTTGCCGCCCGAGGCCCAATTCGCGCAATTCATTGAGAGCAAACCGGGCCTCCGGTTTGACGCTGTCGGCCAACAACAGCCAAGCGAGAAATTCACCGTTCAAGGCCAGGCCGGCAATGGGGCCGTCATGCTCAGGAATACTCGTCGTGGCGATTTTCAATTGGGTGAACAACTCTGGCCGACCAAGCGCTGCTTCGCCCTGCGCGGTCATTGCGACGATACCGAGTCCCTGCCGCTCGTGGATTTCGCTCAGCGGCAGATAGCCTTCCTGACTGACCAAGCCTGCCAGTGCCCGACTGACCGGGTGACTGCTCGCCGCGCCGAGGCTGGCGGCGAGCGCCATGACCGTGGATTGATCCGCGCGCGAACTGTTGATCGACTGCAAGCGCAAGGTGCCGTAAGTCAGGGTGCCGGTCTTGTCGACCACCAGCGATGTGAGGTCGGCCAGTTCTTCGAGGAACGCCGAGCTGCGGATCAGAATCCCATGCCGCGCCGCAACCGCTACACCGGCAATCGCCGTGGCTGGCGCCGACAACACCAAGGCGCAAGGGCACGCCGCCACCAACACCGCAAGCATCGCTTGCGCGTTGTTGGTGATGAACCAGGTGACCGCCGCCAGCAGCAACACCAGCACCATGTAACTGCCGGCATAGCGTTCAAGCAATCGAGTGATTGGCGGTTTGGAACGTTCGGCGTTTTGCATCAGAGCGATAACTTTGCCGAGCGTCGATTCGTCTCCGGTGCGGCTCACTTCGATTCGCAGCAGGCCGTCTAGATTGATCGCGCCGCCGAACACCGTCATGCCCACTGCAGCTTCTACCGGAACCGACTCTCCGGTAATCGAAGCGGTGTCGAGGCTGGCCTGGCCAGAGAGAACTCGACCGTCAGCCGGCACCCGATCGCCGGCACGCACCTCAACGGTATCGCCCGGTTTCAGCGTGCCGTTGTCCACTTCAATGATCGAGCCGTCAGCCTGAATCTTTCGTGCATGGCTGCGGGTCAATTGGCCGAGTGCATGAATCGCTTCTTGGGAACCAATGACGCTGCGCTCCTCCAGCACATGACCGAAGATCATGATGATCGGCAGCAAAGCCGCAGTGAGCAGATCACCCGTCGCCCAAGCGCCGAGCATCGCCAAAGCAATGAGTTGATCAGTGATGCCGTGCAAGCTCGGATAACGCAGGCTGTACCACGCCGAACGCATCACCGGCACCGCCACTAATAAAGAAGCAAAACCGAGCAGCAATTGGCTGACACCGGTTTGCTCCGGCGCCAGCCAACGCCAGATCAAGCCGAGGCCAAGCAAACCCAGGGCGAGCATCGCCAAGGTCAATTGCCTCGCCGCACGACGTTGTTCGGCCGAGGACAACAGGCTCGGTGCTGGGGTGGTCGCGCTCATTGACTGGCTCCCTGAATGATCAGGCGGGAATCGTCTTTCGGATCGACTGTGGTCACCGATCCGGCTTGGCCGAGGATCTTCGGCATGCGTTCGCGGTACAGACGCAAGAGCAATTGCGGGTCGGTGCCTTGTTGTTGGGCTTTGGCCAGGCTCAACACCGTCGCAGTGTCGGCAGATGCTTTGGCCAAGCGCTCACCCGCCTGAGCGTGGGCGACTTGCAGCGTGCGGTCGGCTTGTTCGTTGGCGGTCTGGGTGAGTTTCTCGGCATCGGTGCGCGCGTTGGCTACGGCTTTGTCGGCTTGCTGGCTGGCGGTCAAAACGGCGTTGAAGGCACTGACGGCAGGCTCGGGCAGACTCGATTGCACATCGACCCGCGTCACTTCGACACCGATGCCCTGACCGCTCGCCTTCAGTTCGGACAAACGTTTATTGATGCCTTGCACCAGATCGCCACGCAGTCTTTCGCGGCGCTCGGCGGCCTGATTGTCGGCGCCGATCAGTTCCGGTCGGGCAACCAGAATGGTGTCCAGATCCCGAGCGGCCGTCAGTGCCACGGCGCTGCGCGTGACCAAACGATCCAGCGCCGGCACCACATGCTCGCCCTGAAGCACAAAGTCATAGGGGTCAGTGACCTTGTAAAACACCCGCACATCCAGCTGCACCACACCGGCATCACCGGTCAATAAATAACCAGAGCCGGCCAACGCATCGCTGATCGGTGTGGCGAATGAAGCGACCCGTTCAGCTTTCAACGCTTCGTCACTGCGCAGCAGATTCTCCACTCGACGCTCGATCACACGATCCGCCGCTGGCAGCAGAACTACCTGCTCGAACGGCTGTGGCCAGGCCAATAACAGGCCGGCGTTCTGGATGCGATCCAGCGCACCAAAGTGCAAAACCACGGCGCGATTCTGCGGATCAATCTGCCGCACATTAGAGAACGCCCAAGCCAATGCGGCCAACACCGTCACCGCGTACAAGGCTAAAAAAGCCAAGCGTCCCGCCTGAATCCACGGACTGTTCAGCGAATGTGTTCCACGTGGAACTTCTTCATTCATGGCTGCGATCCGGATTTGCTGTCGAGATTTGGCGGGCCATCGACCAGCACGCGGAACGGCGCGGCATCGGTGCGCAGTATCAGTTTTGTGTCTGGGGTGACGATGGTCCCGAGGGTATCCAGTGAGCGCAGCAGGTTGTACAGCTGCGGCGAACCCGCGTAGGCGCGACCATAAATCTGCGCGGCCTCAACGCGAGATTGCGCTTCGATATCGGCGGCTTTCACTGTGGCATCCGCCTGAACAATCCGCGCATCGCGCTCGGCAGCGGAGCGGATTTGCGCCGCCTCACGCTTGCCGATTGCGGTGCGTTCGGTGGCAATTGTTTCACGCTCGGCGCGCATGCGATCAACCGTGGCAGTGAGTGTCACTGAGGGCAGCGTCAGCCGTTCGATACCGACCTGCACCACGCGCACGCCATAAGTGGCGAGCAATTGCTGATCAATCTGCTGACGTAATTGTGCTTCGAAATCGGCAATCCGCACCTGACTGGCATCGGTGTTCACCAAGTTGGCCAAGTCGAAACTGCTGGCGGTGGTCTCCAGGGCAGAGCCGACAAACGTGCGAATCTGCCGCGCCGCTTCGTCGGGTTGGTTCTGCACCGCACGCATGAAGCGCTGCACATTGTCCGGGTCACCCTGCACCTGCCAGGCAACGTAAGCCTGGACGATGATGCGCAAACCGTCGCGGGTGCCAACATCCTGCAAACCGCTGGAGGTGGTGCGCAGGCGCAAGTCCACCGGGATCGCCGCTTCGAACGGCGCCGGCCAGCGCCAGCTCAACCCCGGCTCGAGCAGAACTCGCGACGGGTTACCGAAACGGGTAATGACAGTCGCTTCACCGGAGCGCACTTGCACCAGACTCGCTGCGGCGATGGCAAACGCCACCAGCAACGCCGCCCAACCCATGCGCCGCCAAGGGAATGGCCCCGCCTCCTCCGGCGCACCGTGGTGGTGACCGTGATGATGGTGATGCCCGCCGTGGCCGTGATCGTGGCCGCCGTGGTCATGATGATCGTGTGTATGCGACTGGCTCAATGGGCAACTCCTGGTTGAGCGGTGGTACGCGCGGGCGTCGGGTCAGCCGGCAGCGTGAACGTGCGCAAGTCGATGGTCGGCGCGTTGCTGCTGCCGCCCAGGCGATGGTCGAGGATCAGCAATTTGGCTTTACTCAGGCCTTGGCTGAGCTGACTGAGGTATTGCTCCAGCACAAACGCCTGGCCGGCGCTGACGTAGGCTTTTTGTTCGGCACTGAATTTCAAATCAGCGGCCTGTGCGGCTGCGCCGATTTCGCGGGCGTTGGCGCTGGCCTGATCGCGAGCAAGGCTGGCTTGCAACTGCGCCTGGTTGCTCGCTTCGGCAGCAGCACCGCGCTCGCGGGAGATCAACGCCTGCGCACCGATCTGCGCCGCTTGCACACTGTGATAGGCGTTCGCGGCGCCGGCCGGCGGGTGAATCGCCTCAACCACCGTGGCGAGAATCTCCACGCCACTGTCGAGTGTTTGCAGATCATTTTGCACCGCACGGCCGATCTCTTCCGCCAGCCCTACCCTGTCCGCACCGAGCAAACCGTCGAGGGTGCGTGAGGCAAAGTCGTGGACGAGAATTCGGCTGGCGGTGCTGCGGATGAGAGTCGGCACGTCGGCGCTGTTGTAGGTTGCAGCCAGCGCTGCCTGATCACTCAGACCGATGCGGTAGACGAAGCGCACGTCCATGTTGACGATTTGAAAGCTCTGTTGCTCGCCCCGACTGCTGGCGATGACTTGGGATTTATCGTTCACATGACTGGCGTCCCACAGGCGATTTGCTGTAATCGGTGCTGGGCCTTCGGCGGGATCGAATTGCAGCGGTGCCGGGTTTTCGCCGACGCTGGTCGCCAGTTCATGGACCACGCCGTTTTCGACGTTCAACACTCGACCCAGTGGCCATGGCAAACCGGCGTGCAAACCGGGGCCGAACACCTGCACCGGTTTGCCGAAACGTTCGTAGATGCCACGACCTTGCAGGGGAATTTCGTGGATACCGGTCAGCAACCAGCCGAACGCCGCGACCAGTGCCAACACCGGAAGAAACGCACGACGCATGTAACTGAACGCCCAGATCTGGCGCAGATCGATGCCGAAGCGGTTGTGCAATTCGTGCTGCAGCGCGAGCAGTGGTTGAGGCGGCCAACGCAGCAGGTCGGCGACAAAACTGCGCGCCAGTAGCGTCGGTTCAAGCTGTTCGCGGCGCGGGCTGAATATCGAAAGAACGGCACGCAATAGCAACTCAATCGCGACCAACCCCGGCAAGATGCCGATCAGCACTGCAAGGCGAACCGGCCATAAGGCGGTCTCGCTGGCGAACAACAAACACAGCGCCACCACCACCAGGCTGATGATCGCGACTCGCGACAGTTGCGCCAGCGAACTCGCTTCAGGCCATTGCGCCGGGGTTTGCTGAGCCAATTGCCGCTCCAGCACCAGCAAACCAAACGCCAACAACAGGGCCAAAGCCGCGCCGACAGTGGCAGACGCCCCAACAGCGGCGGGCGGTAAGGCAAGGTTCCACACCTGATCAAGGCTGATTACCACCAGCACTGCCCAAGCGCCCAGCCATAACGTCGCCGTACCGATCAGACTTAGTAGGTGCAGGCTGCGTTGACTCAGTCGATCCAGCAGCCGTTCGTACCAGCCATCCGGCGCGCCAGGCTGCTCCATCGGCGCAGGATTCGGTACGACAGGATTGATCACCCGTGCCCGCCATCGCGTCACCCACCAAGCCGATTGCAACCCGGCAACCAGCACCAGCAACGCCGCGCTCTGGTTGATCAGTAGCGGAACCCACAACGATTGCGGCGCAAACAGTGCGACAAAAAACGCCAGCACCCACCCTGCCCCGGCCAATCCACCCAAAGCAATCGCCAGCCGTCGCAATCGGCGGCCCTGCGTAACCGCCTGCTGAAAGCGCGGCAATCCGGCCACTTGCGTGCCATCAACCTCCAGATCGACCTGCATATCACCCCAACGCCATCGGCTCTCATCTCATATCGTTACGATATAACGAAATACGTGAAATATTCGTCCACAAATTGCGCTTATCTAAGAACGCCCAAGCTGTCGCTTGCCTGAAGCCTTGACCGAAATGTTCGGGAGCGCACATATTACGCTCGTAATTTTACTCAAGAACTACCGTTAGCGATCCGCATCCCTCAACCAGGAGTAAGCGCATGAGCAACTATGACGTAGTGATTCTGGGCGGCGGCCCCGGTGGCTATAACGCGGCCATCCGCGCTGGCCAGTTGGGCCTCAAGGCTGCCTGCGTTGAAGGTCGCGCGACGCTCGGCGGCACCTGCCTGAACGTCGGTTGCATGCCGTCCAAAGCCTTGCTGCACGCCTCCGAGCTTTACGATGCGGCCATGGGTGCGGAATTCGCCAATCTCGGCATCGAGGTCAAACCGACGCTCAATCTCGCGCAGATGATGAAGCAGAAAGACGAAAGCGTGACCGGCCTGACCAAAGGCATCGAGTTTCTGTTTCGCAAGAACAAGGTCGACTGGATCAAAGGCTGGGGCCACATCGACGGCCCGGGCAAGGTCACCGTGACAGGCGATCAGGGCAGCAAGATCGAGCTGACTGCCAAGGACATCATCATTGCTACCGGTTCCGAGCCCACGCCCCTGCCCGGGGTCGAGATCGACAATCAGCGCATTCTCGATTCGACCGGCGCGTTGTCCCTGAGCGAAGTACCCAGGCATCTGGTGGTGATCGGCGCCGGCGTGATCGGCCTCGAATTAGGTTCGGTGTGGCGCCGTCTCGGCGCGCAGGTCACCGTGGTCGAATACCTCGACCGCATCTGCCCCGGCGTCGATGGCGAGGCAGGTAAAACCCTGCAACGCTCACTCAGCAAGCAAGGCATCGCGTTCAAATTGAGCTCGAAAGTCACCAGCGCCACCACTTCGGCCAACAGTGTACAACTCAGCGTCGAACCGGCCGCGGGCGGCTCGGCTGAGTTACTGGAGGCGGATTACGTGCTGGTGGCCATCGGTCGCCGCCCCTACACCCAAGGCCTGGGCCTGGAGAACGTCGGCCTGAGCACCGACAAGCGCGGCATGCTCGCCAACAAACAACATCGCACCGAAGCCCCGGGGGTCTGGGTGATCGGCGACGTAACTTCCGGCCCAATGCTCGCGCACAAGGCTGAAGACGAAGCCATGGCCTGCGTCGAGCAGATCCACGGCAAGGCCGGCGAGGTCAATTACGACCTGATCCCCAACGTGATCTACACCAAACCGGAGCTGGCCAGCGTCGGCAAGACTGAAGAGCAGCTCAAAGCTGAGGGCCGCGCCTACAAGGTCGGCAAGTTTCCGTTCACCGCCAACAGCCGGGCGAAGATCAACCACGAGACTGATGGTTTTGCCAAAGTCCTTGCTGATGAGCGCACGGATGAAGTGCTCGGCGTGCACCTGGTCGGCCCCAACGTAAGCGAAATGATTGGCGAGTTTTGTGTGGCGATGGAATTCAGCGCTTCGGCCGAGGACATCGCCCTGACCTGTCACCCACACCCGACTCGCTCCGAGGCGCTGCGCCAGGCCGCGATGAATGTGGAGGGGATGGCGACGCAGATGTAGAAGATCAAAAGATCGCAGCCTCCGGCAGCTCCTACCTGAAATGCGTGCCCTTTAGGAGCTGGCGAAGGCTGCGATCTTTTCGGTTTTCAGGATGGAAGATGCCCCAGCGGCAAGGCGCCCGGCATCTTCACCGTGTGAATCGCAAAGTTGCTGCGGATATCACTCACGCCTGGCAGCTTCAATAGGCAACCACTGAGAAACCGGTCATACGCACGCAGATCCGGCACCACCACTTGCAGCAGAAAGTCCGATTCCCCCGATACCAGAAACGCTGAAATCACCTCCGGCAACGCGGTGACGGCCGCGTAAAAAGCTTCGGCCTGTTCGTCGTTGTGGCGCTCGACCTTAACCCCGACAAACACCGTCAATCCCAGCCCCACCTCATCGCGATCCACGTTGGCCTGATAGCCGCGAATCACCCCCGCCTCTTCCAGCATCCGCACCCGCCGCAAACACGGCGACGCCGACAGGCCGATCTCATCCGCCAGCTCGACATTGCTCAAGCGTCCGTCACGTTGCAGGGCGGCGAGAATCTTGCGGTCGAAGGCGTCGAGTTTCATGGTTGGCAGATCCTGATGGCGAGAGCGCAAAAAGAAATCAGGTTATGCCAATCCCGAGTCATTTTGAAGCGGACTACGCAAGCACCTGCCCCACCCTCCGCCCCTAGACTGACGTCACCGAATCGACAACGAAAGGAGTGTGACGTGGCGAGTCTATGGCTGTTTTTCCTGGCATTGGCGGTGGTGTTTCTGTTGCCCGGGCCGGACATGATTCTGCTGCTGCAAACTGGCGCCCGACAGGGTCGCGGTGCGGCGCTGGCCACCGTAATAGGCTTGGCGATTGCCCGCGCATGTCACGTGGTATTGGCAGCGTTGGGGCTGGCGGCGCTGTTCAAGGCTGCGCCGTGGACGTTCGAAGTGGTGCGCCTCGCCGGGGCGGCGTATCTGCTGTGGATCGGCATTCAATGCCTGCGCAGCACGCTGGTGCCCAACCTGGATGCAGGGGATGCTACCGAGGCACGCGGGCAATGGCGCGAAGCAATCCGCCGTGGCTTGCTGACCAATCTGCTCAACCCCAAAGCGTTGCTGTTCTGCTCGGTGCTGCTGCCGCAATTCATCGTCACCGACGGCGCACCGGTGCTGAGCCAGTTCGCCCTGCTCGGCCTGTTGCTGGTCGGCATAGGCCTGCTTTTCGACAGCATCTACGCCCTGACCGGTGCCGCGCTGGGCCGTTGGCTGCAACACAGTCCAACGGCGCAACGGGTTCAACAATGGCTGTTCGGCAGCCTGTTGATCGGCTTCGCCGTGCGCCTGACGTTCATCCAGCAGGCTTAACCCTTGCGAGCCTTGCGCTGGCGACGAGTGATCAGCAACAACGCCGCGCCGACCGCCAGCACAATCGCGCCGATCTGCACCGGCCACTTGTACGGTCGCAGGCCCGCGCGGACAGCGTCGGTGACTTGGGTGACGTAGCGCTTGTCGGCGTTTTCGAAATCCGGGTACGGGCACTGATTGCCGAAATCCACTGCCCACGGCACGTAAGCGCCTTCCTTCACGTAACGCTGATACAACGCGCTCTGATCTTCCAGGCTGCTGTTCCAACCAGCGGCGGAACAGAGCACGGCGGCAAACGCCTGACTCGTGTGCGGCAGGTTGTCGGCGGCGCGATTGGCCAGCGCGGTGGCAACAAAGCGATAGTGATAACGCTGATCGGGCTGCGCTTCACTGGCCTTTTGGCGTTGAACCTCGGCTTCGGATACCAACGGACCGATTTTCAGCTCGGCGGTTTCCAGGCTGTAATTGCCGCCGAACGTGGCGTAATCCGGGGCCATCTCGTAACCGAGGATATCCATGCCCCACTCACGGGCCGTCCACGCCGCGTTGTACAGCGCACTGGCACGCTTGGTTGGCCACCAGGCGGAATCGGCTTTCAGTCTTTGCTCGCCGTAGAGGCGGGCCTTGTTCTGCAGATCGGCATTGTCGAAATAGCCGACGGCCTCTGCGTAATGCCCTTCGCGCAGCAAACGCCGGCCCAGCAGATTGCGCAGGCTGGCGGCGACGGGCAGCGGCACGTAATTGTCACGCTGCTCTTGGGTCAGCGCCGGCGGTGCCGGCACGTTGGCGTCGACATACTGCTTGAGTTCGTCGACGGTCAGCACGCGTTCCGCGACCGTCGCGGCATCGAACCAATAAATGCTGTTGCTGCGATACAGCTGGACGAAGGCTTGCAGGTACTCACCGCGTTGCAACGCCAGAATCGCGCTTTCGCCCTCTACCCGGCATTTCGGCTGGACCGTTTCCAGTGCCCAGTCCGGCGTGCGTCGATAGCCCCAGTCTTCGTTTTGCGGGAAGGCCTGCGCGGCTTTCGCATAGGCGGCTGCCGCCGCATTCTTGTCACCGTCGCGCACTGCCAGTTTCGCTCGCAGCCACCACGCGAGACCACCGTCGCCAGCGTGTTTGAGGAAGGCTTTGGCGCTGGCGTAGTCGCCCTGCTGATAATTCACCGCTGCCAATCGATCGGCGTTGTCGAAGGTGCCACGGGTACTGTTTTGCAGAAGCTTGACCAGTTTCTTTTCGTTCGGCGGTTCATCGCCAAACGACCAGCCGAGGCGGCTGAGCAACGATGCGGTAACCAGTTTCTGCACACCTTCGTGTTGCATCAGCTTGGCCAATTCCGGCTCGGGCATGTCGGCCAACTCGTTCGCCAGTTGTTTCAGCGAGGTGTAGCCAACCGGTGAACCGTGCACGCTCTGCGCTGCATAAAGATTGATCGCATCGTCCCAGCCACCGGCCATACGCGACGCTCGCGCCTCTTCCCCGAGGCTGGCGACACCCAGTCCCAACGGATCGCTGAAACCGTCGATGCTCAGTTGCCGGGTCTGGCGAAACGCCGAGATCGCCTGCTCCAGCGGATCGAGCATGTCGTCAGCCTCGGCGCTCATGGCGAACAGCGCGCGCCCCTCGGAATACGCTGCCCACGTACTGCGCAACGGGCGCTGATCCGCCGGTAGCGCCAGCAGTTGGCGGAAATAATCGACCGCCAGTTGATGCTCGCCGACATTGAAGGCCACCGCTCCCGCCACATACAGACGGATTTCCGCCGGCAGACTGCTGCCCTGTGTATAAGCGTCGCGGGCATCGGTAAGCCCGCGCAGACGCGTAACCAGTGCTTGCTGTTCATCGGTCAGGCCGGCGGCTTCAGCCTTGTTGCGCTCCTCGGCAGGTTCCGCCGGCTCGGCGTAAATAGCGTTCGCATTGTCGGCGGCAGGTGCGGGGTTTTTCAGCCCGGCGATCGCTTTGCCCAAGCGGCTGACTTCGAAGTTGAAGTTGCCTTCGGGCAGATCGGCCAGCGTCTGCCCTCGATTGTCGAGCAGGCGCATCGGGAAGTCCGGGCCGCAGGCCAGCGCCGAGCCCAGCGGCAGACAGAGGCTCAGGCAGAGCAGATGGCGGGGCCAGTTACGGGTCAACATGCGAACCTCCTTGATCAATAAATGCACAGCGCGCCCAACCGATGGCGCGCTGCCCGTTCGCCGGCAAGCGACCGTTGCGAAGGCGGGTGAAGGTAAGCAGATCCGGGCTCTGTTGCAATGAATAACCGGCGAGCGCGTCGGCGCCTTCGCAGTCGCTGGCCTTCACGGTGATACGTGCGGGCCAGGCGCTGTCGAGGTTGCCGGGATTGTCGAGTCGGAGGTCGTAGAGGCCGCTGTGTTCACTGACGCTGAGGGCGAGTTGGCTGTGCAACTCATCGCCCCGCGCCACCGCGCGTAACGTGGTCAGGCTCCAGGCGCGGCGGTCATTGACCAGCGGTAAGCGAAACCAGATCAACCCGGCCAGATGCTTTGGCGGATTTTCACGCAGCGCTTTGCCGAGTTGGCTCAGTTGCACTGGATCGGCGAGCAGTTCTCGGCGCTGACCGCCACGCTCCAGCGGCACCTCACTTTCCACCACAGGCGCGCCGTCGACATCCGGCAACAGCGCCACACCGTAGGCGGGCAACGCCAGATAAAACGGTTTGCGGGTGATTTCCCCCCAGGCCTCGGCCCAGCGCCGCGCCTGCTCAGCGTCGAACAAGCCGCGTCGCGGGTCGCTGACGGCATGCACTTGCAGCACGCTGCTGTCGACTGTCGCCAGCAAGTTCGGCAATTGCGCACTGTCGAGCCAGGCCGGCAGCGCGGTAATGCTCAGAGGCAACGATTGCGGGAGTGCCGAGCGTAGATGTGTGAGAAATTCTGCATAGGCCGGCAGCCGCGCATTGCCGGCATCGTGGTCGATTTCCACGCCACTCAGGATCAGGCCCAGCGCCTGCCAGTCATTGATGAGCAGAAGGATCTGCGCCGTGACCTGCTGCTGATCCAGCGCCTTGAGTTGGCCATCAAGGCGAATCACCGCAATCAGCGGGCGGCCATCGCTTTTCAGCAACTGCGGGTCGATACGCGCGCGGCTCCACCCGGCATTCGGGAACGCCTGCAACGCGAGCACCCGCAAGGTGGAAAAATCACTGCGGCTATCGCGCAACGCCGCCTCATGGGCCGACGTCCACTGGCGTTGCCAGACGTAGAGTTGCTGATCGAGTGGCGGTGAATCATGCCGTTCACAACCCGAGAGCAAGACCCCAAAAAACAGCCCCACAATAAACCGCATACCTTCCAGATCCCGGACACCACAAGAGTGCAAGGTTACACAAAACCCTGCAGGAGCGGGCTTGCGGGCGTCGAGCGGGGTATCACCCGCGCTTGCAGGGGACCAAAAGACTCAACATGAAGAAGCTTCAGTGGACGGAACAGGCCTGCGGGACGGGCCGAGGCGTTTCACCAGTGCCACGCCGCGATTGCGCATAGGCATTTCGATGAAGCGGTAATTCAATTCGCTGAGAAATACGATCAGACCGAATGCAAACAGCAAGGTAACGATCGGGTGTCCCGCCGGGCTCGGCAGGCCTGCACCCTGCAAACGGAAAATCACTTCGCGCACCAGGAAATACACCGGAACGTGGATCAGGTAGATGCCGTAGGAACGACTGCCCACCCACGCCATCAACCGCTGCCAGCGTCCGGCGGGCAACAGATAGTTACCGTCGTAAGACGCGATCCACACCAGCACTGCACTGAGTACGGCAATGGCGCCGATGCGATAGTGGGTGGGGGAAAAACGGTCGGTGGCCAGGTAACTCATCAGCAACCCGACGACTATCAGCGCTGAAATCCCGGCCCACGGACTCCTGAGAAACGTCGGCTGCCACCGTCGATAGCTCGGTTGCACACTCCACATCGCCAACAGCACGCCAAGGGCCAGCGCGTCCGTCCTGACGACCATCAGCAGCGGCGTACGGATCATGAAGAGTTGCACCGCAACCAGCGCCAGCAACACCCACACCAGATGCCTGCGACAGACCAGAATCAGCAGCGGAAACAGCAGGTAAAATTGCTCCTCCAGCGCCAGACTCCAGTAGACGAAACTGCTGCCGTACTCGTAATGAAAAAAAGCGTCGGCAAAGCGGAAGTTGGCGTACTGCAACACCCCCGCGAGCGTGGCCTGAAGGTTGGCCTGTAGTGTGCCGAATGCCCCGGAGCGGTTAAAAACCACGCACATCAGCAGCACCAGTGCCAGCCACAACCAGGCCGATGGCAGCAGGCGAAAAGCTCGTCGCAACCAGAAATTACGCGTTTGCTCCCAGTACTCCTGACGGTTGCTGCAACCGCGCAGCGCGGGGATCAGACTGCGGGCAATGACGAATCCGGAAATGGCAAAAAAAAGATCCACCCCCCACCAAGGCTGCGCCCAGGCATGAATGGATTCGAGCAGCGGCACGGGATCGCTGAACAGATTGCCGGATAGATGATGAAACAGCACCCCAAGCACGGCTATGGCACGCAGCACTTCGATGTCCATGATTCGTTTACTGCTCATGACGCATTCCCGGCATCCAGTGGTTTACGGGCAATGATCACCTGGCTCTTGGGCATGAATTGGTCAAGCGCCTGTTTGATTGCAAGCCCGTCGGGCCGGTCCAGCATCTCTTCCCAGGTTCTGGCCCACCCGCCCATCAAATGGGGGAACGGCGCATGAATGCGATCGCGCACCGCACCGCCAGGATCTTTACCGGCAACCTTTTCGCTGGCCCAGAAGAAAATCATGCCCATCACCCAGAAAAACCCGGTGGCTTGTCGATGTTCGATGACCAGTCCGGCATCCTCGACCATGGCAGCGAAGCGCTCCGGGGAAAAGATCTGCACATGATTGGGCGTCTGGTAATAACTCGGCGGGGCGATGCCTTTCTGCAAATGCTCGCCAACCGGCGCCGGTACACTGAGCAGGTACAACGCACCGGGACGTCCCATACGCGCCAGTTCGGCCATAAACGATTCGGGCTCGTCTACGTGCTCCAAAACCTCCATGCACACCACTTTGCTCGCGCAGCCATCCGCCAATGGCAATGGCAAGGTGTTACTGACCAGCCCCAGATTCGGCCTGGTGCTCTGAGCTTCGACCTGGCGAGCCAGGTCGCGCACTTTGTCGTGTTCGCTGTCGGTAAAGATCACCGAAGCGCCCTGGCGTACAGCAAACAACGTCGCCGCACCCTCGCCGCAACCTACGTCGAGCAGGGTGTCGTCAGGCGTTATGGCAAAACCCTTGAGCAATTCGCCACTGTCATTGAGAAACCAGCCATCCAGTACTGCATCACGTAATCCCACATCACGCGGCGACCAGGTGAACAAGGGTTCCGGTTCAGGCGTCGCCTCAACCAGCGGCTCGGCGACAGGCTCAACAGCCAGCGGCGGTTGCGGTTCGGCAAAAAAACGCTGGAGCAATCGACGAATCATGCTCCAGTCACCTCCATGGCAAGTTCGGCGCGACGCTCGAACAATTGCGCAAAGAATGCCTGCAACCGCTGCTCGGCCACGGCCTGACTGCAAAACCCTTGCAGGCTGCTCACGGCTTGCGCCGACATCTGCGCATAACGCTGCGGATCGTTTTTAGCCACCTCGTAGCTGGCGCGATAAGCCGCGCAAATCGTGGCCCAATTGGTCGCGTAGCGCAGGGTCCGGTAAGCCGAGCGCGGATCGTGTGGCCAGGCCGTGAACTCCTCGGTTGACTCGATCAGGAACGCGTTATCGGCGTTCAGATAATCAATCATCGCCGTCGTGCAAGGGGCCACCGCCGGTTTACCGCAAGACATGAACTCCATCAGCGGCAGGCACTGGCCTTCGCCATAGGACGTGTTGACGACGTAACGGGTCGCCTGCACCAGACGTTCGTAATCCGCGTCGGCCAGATAGCCATAGACCAACACGATGCGGCAGCGATAAGGCTGATTTTTGTACAGGTGATGAAGGATGTCGGTGAGCGCTTCTTGTGCATCGTGGTGGGTGAGCTTGAGCACCAGCGTCACGTCATCGGTCTCACGGAACGTCGCGCAGAAGGCACTGATCATGTCCTCCCAGTTCTTGCGTCCGTCACGGGGGTTGAACACCGAGGTGTACACCACGCCTTCGAGCAATAACGTCTGCTCGGTGACAGGCGCCCGGAAATCGATTCCCGGGCCACGCCGCCGATTTACCGGGCCGAAGGCATTCAGATCGACCCGGCGGCTGTCGACCACCAAACCTTTGATCTTCAATCGTACTGAATCGACCACAGGTTGCCCCTGCAACTGAACGCCGCGCGCCGCGAATCGATCCCAGACCGGGGCGGGTACGGCGACAATCGGGTAATCGACGTCCGTCGCTTCGCGCACGGCGTTGACGGTATAGCTGGAATGGGTGATCGCCGCCCCGCAGGCATTGAGTACCGTGCGCCAGTCGTTTAGCGGATCACCGTTAAACGGCTCGTTGGGGATGGTGCTGAACTCCCAAGCAAATACCGGCAACGTCGGGCAGGCCAGATGCACCGGCGTGCGGTGCGGTGGCGAGAACGATAGAAACACACAGGCCTCGCCACGGGATTGGCAGTCGGCGTACAACGCATCGACTTCAGTGTTCGGGTCAGTGACCTCGATCACCCGCCCGAGGCGCTCCAGCACCGGCCGATACTCCTTGAGGACGAAGTAATAGCTGTACTCCGAACGCCCCAGGTTGCGGGTAATTGTGTGCTGGTTGGTTTCCGAATGGATGATGATCAGCATGAGGCGTTATCCGTAACCGGGGCAATGTTGCTCGCCTGTGACTGTGGCCCGAAGAAATCCGCAACACGCTTTTGCAGTGCCGGCATCGCGCTGTAATCGCGCATGCGTTCGGCTGCCGCCAGCGACATGCGCTGATAATCCTGAGGCTGTGTCTTGGCCATTCGGTAGCTGTTTTCGTAGGCCTTTTTCAATGAGCCCCAGTCCGGTCGATGACGCTGTGCGCGAAAGAGCATTCGCGGGTCATGTGGCCAAGTGCACACCTCTAAGCTGGAGCCGACCACAAACGCCACGGAATCGTCGATGTAATCTTGCATCGCCGTATGATCGGGAGCGATCACCGGTTTGCCGCACGCCATGAACTCCATCAGTGGCAGGCACAGCCCTTCACAATGCGAAGCGTTGACGTAAAAACTCGTAGCCTGGTAAAGCCGCGCATATTCAGCATCATCCAGATAGCCCTGAATCATCACTACCCGACAGGAAAAGGGTGCCAGTTGCGCCAGTGGTGTCATCAAGTGCGCATAGACGGCCGCCAGATCGCTCTGGGTGAATTTCATCACCAGTGTGGCGTCTGGCGTGTCACGAAACGCCGCGCAAAAAGCGCTCAGGATCTGTAGCCAGTTCTTGCGCCCGTCTGAGGGGCGGAATACCGACACGTAGACCACACCGTCGACGTGGGTTTCGACCTGCAACGATGTGTCCGGCATATCCCGCGGTGGCGGTTGAACGGCCACAGGTAAAGGGATAGGGCCGGCGATATTCGGCAGGCGGTTACCCAGCCATTCATGCACGGAGTCCGAGAGCAGATCGCGAATCCCTTCCCAGTACCAGTTCTGCACAAACCTGACCCGAGGCACCGGCGGCGTCTGCTCGTGGCCCAGATTCAGTACCCACAGGCGCAGGAAATGCCGGGCAATCACAAAGCGCCGCTTCAAGGTCAGCGGCGGAGGTCGCGAGGCCTCCAGTTGAGCCTCGATTTCGGCCTGCTCCTCCGGGGTGAGCGGCTCCGGTAGCAGATTATCCGGGTGCAGGTTCATCAGGCGGGAATCAAAGATGCAACCTTTGACGGTCAATGTCGCGCCGGCATTGACCGGTGCGCTGACATGCCGATCGCGAATCGTTGCAAAGCTTTCCCACAGGGGCGCCGGCAGCACCAGCACCGGGAAGTCGTCGCCCATAGCGCGATGGATCGCCCGGGCCGCGTGGCTGGACAGCGTGATCACTCGCCCGTGCCTGGCCAGCATGCGCGTCCAGTCCTGCCGCGGATCGTTGTCCCACTGTTCGTCGGGGATCGAGTCGTACTCCCACGCGACAACGCAAACTGTCGGGCACTCAAGATCGATCGGGGTGTTCTGCGGCCGCGTGAACGAGAGGAAGACACTCTCCTGGCCTGCGGCGAGCAACTGTCGGTAGACCGGATCAACGTCTGCAACCGTATCCACCACGTGGACTCGCCCGAGCGTTTCGAGCAGCGGGCGATAGGCCTTCAGGACAAAGTAGTAACTGGAATCGGGATGCCCCAGATTCTGACTGATGGAACTGTCGTTGATGTCCGAGTAAAGAATGAAATTCATGGCATTCCACGATGAAACTGCCATCCCGGCAGCCTCACACTATGACGGCCGCGCGTCGAACCGGATTGATATCCGTCCTTCGTCTTCAGTCCCGTCTTGTTCTTGTTTTAGTAGTCAGTTTCAACTCTTTGCACGACGGCCCCGACGAAGCCGGGTAATCGCGACAAGGCGCATTCTAAACACATCCGCAGAGGGTTCGTGAACCGCCCGGCGAGAAAAATCGGACTACGCTGACGAGAACTGACCAGTCACGGTATGGCCTGTTGAAATTGCTGCGCAATTGGCACAGATTGGTAACAAACAACTACAACAAAGACTTCGCCTGTCGTCCTGCCGGTTTTTTCTATCGGTCTGACAGACTTACCCTCAAAGCCTGTGGGAAAGCGGCGCAAGTTCAAAACCAAGGGGTCGATGTTTGAAAAAGCGTCTGTTCGTCACGGATACGAGTAGATTCGGGGGACAACCTATTCGGTCGCGTCTGGCATCGTCGGATTCGTCTCGGGAACTGCTGCCTGTCCCCTCGCCCTACGAACTCATCAATCCGCATAGCCTCACCAAATGGTGGCCACCACAGCCTGATACAGTCATCCATTTGGCCGGGTATACCTTCGCGACCCTGAGCCTGTCGAGGCTGGACTCGCACCTGGATCGAAACTACGAGTGGCGTGATCTCGCTTTGGTGTTTCATGTCATCAACAATCGACGCGAAGATTTCGTCGGGTGTTCATGGCTCAACGCGCAGACCACGGTCAGCCGTTATTCCGAAGTCAGCCATGTCGAGCGTACACCATGACCCGCTTGCTGGTGGAATGTACCCACGTGTTCAAACACCCGACGGTCAACTCGGGCATTCAGCGCGTGGTACGCAACGTCATCAAGCAACTTCCCGCCAGCGTCGACGGCGTCGAGTGCATACCGGTAGTGATGCTCTATGGTCAGCTCTATCGTGTGCTGCAACTGACGCCGCTCGATACACCATTGCTCAACAGGCTTGAGAACTTCGGTGAGCGTCTGGAGCGCCTGGCCTATCGCTTCTGCCAATGGCACCAGCGACGTGACGCACAGTGCATTTCGAAACTGGCACAACAGCTTTTGTATGTCGGCTATCGACTGACAACCTTTGGCGCGTTCGGCATACCGCTGCGCCTGATTCGACGGATCAATCGCAGGCAACTGCTCAAACGTTGTTCACCGCTGCAACACCGACCAGGCGATCAACTGGTGTTGCTGGATTCGTCATGGCATTCGGATTTTTTCGCCCATGTTGAGCGGCTCAAACGCGACGGCGTTGGCGTGACTGCGGTGATCTACGACCTGATCCCACTGACTCATCCACAGTTTTACGACACACGTCCGGCTGAGGTTTTCAGCGAGTGGTTCGACTGGATCACCCGCACAGCCGATGGCTACATGGCTATTTCCGCCACAGTGCGCAATCAGGTGCGCGCAGAATTGCAGCGGCGTATCGGCGCCGAGCAGACGGAAAAGCGCTGGTTCGAGTTCTTCCACCTCGGCTCCGAACTGGACCTGCGCAGCACCGACGCGACAGTCGAACCGCGCCTCCAGGCTTTGTTCAACACACCTGAACCGGTGTTCCTGATGGTCAGCACCATCGAGCCGCGCAAGAACCATGCGTACCTGCTCAATGCCTTCGAACGCGCCTGGGCCGCCGGTTCAAACGTACGGCTGTGCATCGCCGGACACGTCGGCTGGAAATGTGACAGCCTGCTCGCCCGTGTGCGCAATCACGCAGAACTGAACCAGCGCCTGTTCATGTTCAACGACCTCAACGACACCAGCCTCGAATTCGCCTATGCGCAGTCCAGTGCGCTGGTATTTCCATCTTTCGTTGAAGGCTTCGGCCTGCCACTGGTGGAAGCCATGCAGCGTGGCTTGCCGGCGATGGGCAGCGATATCGCGGTGTTCCGCGAAATCGGCGGCGAGTTCATGGCGTACTTCGATCTGCAGAACCCGCAAAGCCTTGCCGATCTGGTCACCACCTTTGAGCGCAGCGGCCAGTTCCCCGCCGCTCGCGAGGTCGCCGACTGGCAGTGGATCGACTGGCGGCAAGCCAGTCTGCAACTGGCCGAACGCAGTGTGCGCAATGTTCTGAAAGCGCCGGTGGCGCCAGCGAGGCAACATGCGCATTGCCCTTAACGCAGGGAGTTCTTCATTTTTTCACGACGTACCTGCCGGGTTCGGTCGGCGACATCGGACAAGTGGTCTATCAGTTGTGCGAAAGCGGCGCCAACCACGGCATCGACGGCCAGGTGCTGCTGCCGATGAACCGCTTCCTCGCCAGCGCTGACCGCATTGTCGCGGCCTCGCCGAACTACCTGCACAGCAGCGACGTGTTGCAGCAGCTCCAGGACAAGACCCGAGTGATTCCCTACGATTTGCGAGAAAACCCGCTGCGCTCAGCAGAGATGGGGGTGAAAGCGGAGGCTCGCTATCGGCAGTTATTCACAGCCGATGAAATGGGCCGCAAGTGGACAGAGCTCTATCAGGAATTGCTCGAAGAAAAATCGCTGTCCTACGCCTGATCCCTATCAGACACGGGATCAGGTTTAAAGATCCAGCACCAGCGGCTGCTCACTCTGCGCCGGCACCGCACAGCAAATCAGCACATGTCCCGCCTCCGGCACCTCGGCGGGTACCTGTGGATAATTCACCGCGCCACTGACCAGCCGCGTCTTGCAGGTGCCGCACGAACCACCGCGGCAACTGAACTCCGGACGCAATCCGCGACTTTCCGCCAGCTCCAGCAAACTGCCGCCGTCCGGTTGCCAGCGGGCTTCCTTGGCTGAACGTTCGAATACCACCGGCACCGATTGGGTGGCGGCCGGTGGTTGCTCAATGACGATCGCGTCCGCATCGGCACGCCGCTTGAGCGTCGAAGGGCCGAAGGTTTCGGCGTGAATCTGCGCGTCGCGCACATCCAACTCGCGCAAACTGTCGTACAGGCCTTGGGTGAAGGCGCCGGGGCCACACAGAACAAAGTCGATCTGATCGTAATCCTCGACCTCCAGCAGATTTCTCAGCACCGCGTCATCAATGCGCCCATGCAGGTCAAAATCCTCGCCCTCGTGCGCATCCGCTTCCGGCTGACTGAGCAAACGCAGGACCCGCACCGCATCACCAGCACTTTCCAGCAGGCGATCCAGTTCCTTGCGAAACGGCTGATCGGCCAGGCTGCGCGAACTCTGCAGCAACCACGTCGGACGAATCCTGCGCGTGCGCAACCCCTGATAAATCACCTCACGCAGCATCGACAGTATCGGCGTGATACCGACCCCGGCCGCCAACAACACCAGCGGCCGGCGCTCCAGCGGCGCCACGGTGAAATGCCCTTGCGGTGCCCGCGCCTCCAGCACATCACCCACCTGGATCTGCTCATGCAGATGGTTCGACACGCGCCCCTCGCGCTTCACACTGATGCGATAGAAACCATCCGATGGCGCACTCGACAGGCTGTAAGTGCGGATGTGTACTTCGCCGTCGAGGGTAAACCGCAGTGGCAGATGCTGGCCCGCGAGAAACACCGGCAAACCGGCGCCATCGTCCGGCTCCAGGTAAATCGAGCGGATGTGGCGGCTCTCCATTTCAATCTTCGCCACCCGCAACGGCCGCCACTGGTTGCCCAAAGCCTGCGCCTGCAAACGGGCGTCGGCCTCGGCCCAGTTGCCGGTCAACAGACTGGTGGGCGACATGCCGTCGAAGCGCCAGCGCAAAGCCAGCGCCGCCGGACGCCGCACCAGTTTCTCCACCTCAAATGTCCACAGCCGCTCCGCACCTTGAAACGCCTCGATCTGCGGCCCTTCCAGAATGATTTCGGTGCGCCCGCTGAGCTGCAACAGATCGCCTGTGGAAAAGTCGATGAACAGCAGGCCGGCCTTGGGGTTGACCAGCAAATTGCCGAGGGTGTTGAAGTGCAGGTTGCCGGCAAAGTCGGGGATGGTCAGGCGATTGCCTTCCACCCGCACAAAACCGGCCTGACCGCCTCGGTGAGAAACGTCCACAGCACGCTGGCCGTCGGCGTCCAGATAACTGGCGACAAAGAACGTGTCGGCGCCTTCGATCAGGGTAATGGCCGCGTCATCAAGCGCATCGGAATGCTGAGCAGGCCGGGTCTGCGGATCGCTCAGCGGGACGCGCTGGAATTGACGCAGCTGGATGTATTGCGGGCAGTTGCCGAACGCTTGATCGACGCTCACCTCGAAACCGTCGGTGCCGAGATGATCGACATGGCCATTAAGGCGATTGCGCCGACGGGTGTGCAGTTTGATGCCGAGCAATCCGATAGGCTCGCCGTTACGCAACTGCGCCGGATCATCGGCAGCAGGCAGACTTGCGAAGTGCAGATGCTCAGGATCGGGCGAATGGGCAAACCCCGGCGCGCCTTCGAGCACACTGGCCCAAGGACGACCATCAACATCGACCGCGCCGTACACCATGAAAGGCAGTTGCTGATAGAACTCACGGTGCTGATCCGGCATCCAGGTGCGAATCACCTTACGCCCGAATGCCTCCATGCGTTCGGCAACACCGACATGCGCCTGCAACTGTTGCTCGCCAGCGTGCCACGGTGAACGTTCCATCACGACCTCCCCCTGCGCCGTCGGCACAGTGTGAATTGCGAGCATCAGACTGAAGTTTGCAGACCGGCGACGGTGCGCGGCATCGCGACAAAACCGCGCAGCGCTTCGATTCGAGCCAGCCAGGCGCGCACATTGCCGTAGTCATCCAGCGACACATTGCCTTCCGGCGCGTGGGCGATATAACTGTAGGCCGAAACGTCGGCGATGGTCGGCTCGCTGCCCGCCAGATAGGGCGTATTGCCCAACTCGACGTCCATCACCTTGAGCAGGTTGTGTGCACGGGAGATCACCTCTTCAGCATTGAATTTCGCGCCGAACACCGTGATCAACCGCGCCGCCGCCGGGCCAAAAGCGATCGGACCGGCCGCTGCCGACAACCAGCGCTGTACCCGTGCGGCACCCACCGGATCGCTTGGCAACCAACGACCTTCACCGTACTTTTGCGCCAGATAGACCAGAATCGCGTTGGAATCAGCCAGCACCACGCCATTGTCATCAATGGCCGGCACCTGACCGAAACTGTTGATGGCGAGATAGGCCGGTTGTTTGTGCTCACCTTTGGCCAGATCAACAAAGATCAGCTCGGTCGGCAGTTGCAACAGGGACAACATCAGCTCTACCCGGTGGGCATGGCCGGAACGGGGAAAGTTGTAGAGTTTGATCGCTTGCATGGTCGACTCCGCTGGATGATCGCACTGCCCGAGGGTGGCAGCGCCGATGGAAGCCATCTTCCACCTATCTTCGAAGCAACAGAATCACCAGCATTCGCAATCGATTATTTCTTCTCGTGCAATAACGCTGTGTTTTTCAGCGCCGGATGCTCACGCAGAGCGTTCACGGTGAAATCAACAAAACTGCGCACCCGCGCCGGCGCCTTGCGCCCGCCCTGATACACCACATGGATCGGCAGCGGTGGCAGTTCGAATTCCGCGAGGACGATTTCCAGTTCGCCGGCCGCGACCTTGCTCGCCACTTGATAGGACAACACTCGAGTCAGCCCCAGCCCCAGACACGCAGCCGTGATCGCGGCCTGATTGGCGGTGACCACCAAGCGCGGCTCGGGACGCACGATCAGCGGTTCACCTTGTTCCAGAAACGGCCAGTTCCGCATCTGGCCGGTGGCCGAAGTCGCCACCACGGACAAACCGGCCAACGCCTGAGGATGGTTGGGCCGGCCGTGCTCTGCCAAGTATTGCGGCGAACCACAGACCACTCGCCGGACTTCACCCACGCGAATCGCATGCTGATTGCTGTCCGCGAGCTCGCCGATACGCACGGCTACATCGATGCCCTCTTCAACCATGCTGACGACCCGGTCAACCAACACGGCGTTGATCGAAACATCCGGATACTGCGCCAGATAACCCGCCATCACCGGGGTAACGAACAACTCGCCGAACAACACCGGCGCCGTCACCGTCAATTGCCCACGGGGCTGGGCGTGACTGCCCGCCGCGGAATCCTCGGCTTCCTGCACCTCGGCGAGAATTCGTCGACAGTCCTCCAGATAACGCTGCCCCGATTCGCTCAGATGCACACTGCGGGTGGTACGGATCAGCAACTGCGTACCGATCCGCTGCTCCAGCGCTGCTACCGCGCGGGTGACACTGGCGGCCGACAGGCCGAGGCGCCGCGCGGCTGCGGAAAAACCCTGGTCCTGGGCGACGGCGGCGAATACCTGCATTTCCTGGAAGCGATCCATGGATACCTCGAATCAGATACAAAAATCGCAGCCGAAGCTGCGATTTTTTTGGGCCGAATTTAGCTGTGGATAACTTATTCCACCGTCACCGACTTCGCCAGGTTACGCGGCTGATCAACGTCCGTACCCTTGAGCACAGCAACGTAGTACGACAGCAGTTGCAGCGGAATGGTGTAGAGGATCGGCGAGAGGATGTTGTGGATATGCGGCATTTGCACGACGTGGGTGCCTTCGCCGTTGGTCATCCCGGCTTTTTCGTCAGCGAACACGATCAGTTCGCCGCCACGGGCGCGGACTTCCTGCAGGTTGGACTTGAGCTTCTCCAACAGTTCGTTGTTCGGCGCCACAGTGACTACTGGCATGTCGTTATCCACAAGCGCCAGCGGGCCGTGTTTCAACTCGCCCGCCGGGTAGGCTTCGGCGTGGATGTAGGAGATTTCCTTGAGTTTCAAGGCACCTTCCATCGCCACCGGGAATTGTGCGCCGCGACCGAGGAACAGGGTGTGGTTCTTCTCGGCGAACAGTTCGGCGACTTTTTCCACAGTACTGTCCATCGCCAGCGCTTCGCCCAGACGTGTCGGCAGGCGACGTAGCTCTTCCACCAGCGTGGCCTCAACGCCATTTGCCAGACTGCCACGTACTTGGCCCAACGACAGCGTCAGCAACAACAGACCCACCAGTTGCGTGGTGAAGGCCTTGGTTGAAGCCACGCCGATTTCGCGACCGGCCTGGGTCAGCAGGGTCAGATCGGATTCGCGCACCAGCGAACTGATGCCAACGTTGCAGATCGCCAGGCTGGCGAGGAAGCCCAGCTCTTTAGCGTTGCGCAACGCGGCCAGGGTGTCGGCGGTTTCGCCAGACTGGGAGATGGTGACGAAGAGGGTGTCCGGCTGCACCACTACTTTACGGTAGCGGAATTCGCTGGCGACTTCGACCTGGCAAGGGATGCCGGCCAGTTCTTCAAGCCAGTAACGCGCAACCATGCCGGCGTGGTAACTGGTGCCACAGGCGACGATCTGCACGTTGCGTACTTTGGCGAACAGCTCGGCGGCTTGCGGACCGAAGGCTTGCACCAAGACTTGATCGTTGCTCAGACGACCTTCAAGGGTGCGCTGCACCACCGCCGGCTGCTCGTGGATTTCCTTGAGCATGTAGTGGCGGAATTCGCCTTTGTCGGCGGCTTCAGCACCGTCGCTGTATTGCACAGTCTGGCGCTCTACGGCGTTGCCGTTCACGTCCCAGATCTGCACGTTATCGCGGCGAATTTCGGCGATATCGCCTTCTTCCAGATACATGAAGCGGTCTGTGACCTGACGCAGAGCCAGTTGATCGGAAGCGAGGAAGTTCTCACCCAGACCCAGACCGATCACCAGCGGACTGCCGCTGCGGGCGGCGACCAGGCGATCAGGTTGCTTGGCATTGATCACCGCCAGACCGTATGCACCGTGCAGTTCTTTGACGGTGGCTTTGAGGGCGACGCTGAGGTCAGGCTGCGCCTTGAGTTTTTCGCTGAGCAGGTGGGCGATGACTTCGGTATCGGTGTCCGAAGTGAATACGTAGCCCAAGGCTTTCAGTTGCTCACGCAGGGCTTCATGGTTTTCGATGATGCCGTTGTGCACCACCGCGATGTCGCCGGAGAAATGCGGGTGCGCGTTGCGCTCGCACGGGGCGCCGTGGGTTGCCCAACGGGTGTGGGCAATACCGAGACGGCCAACCAACGGATGCTCGGCCAATGCCGCTTCCAACTCGCTGACCTTGCCCGGACGGCGCATGCGCTCAAGGGTTTCGTCGTTGGTGTACACCGCCACACCGGCGCTGTCATAGCCGCGGTATTCAAGGCGCTTGAGGCCTTCGAGCAGGATGGCGGTGATATTACGTTCAGCAACTGCGCCGACAATTCCACACATGCTTATTTCTCCTGACTGACAGCCGCGCAAATCACGGTGATACCGCGGGCCTGAATCTGATCGCGTGCATCAATGGGCAGGCGATCATCGGTAATGAGGGTATGGACGCTGCTCCATGGCAGTTCCAGGTTGGGAATCTTGCGGCCGATCTTGTCGGCTTCGACCATCACGATCACTTCCCGCGCCACTTCAGCCATCACCCGGCTCAGGCCAAGCAATTCGTTGAACGTGGTGGTACCGCGCACCAGATCGATCCCATCGGCGCCGATAAACAATTGGTCGAAGTCGTAGGAGCGTAGTACCTGCTCTGCAACCTGGCCCTGGAAGGATTCCGAATGCGGGTCCCAGGTGCCGCCGGTCATCAGCAGCACGGGCTCGTGTTCGAGTTCGCTCAAGGCATTGGCCACGTGCAGGGAGTTGGTCATGACCACCAGACCCGGCTGCTGGCCGAGTTCGGGAATCATGGCAGCGGTGGTGCTGCCGCTGTCGATGATGATGCGCGCGTGTTCGCGGATACGTTTCACCGCTGCGCGGGCGATGGCCTGTTTGTACTTGGAAACGCTTTGCGCAGTCTCCGCGACCAGTTCCTGAGGCATGGTGATCGCCCCGCCGTAGCGGCGCAGCAACAGACCATGGCTCTCAAGCGCGGCGAGATCCTTGCGAATCGTAACTTCGGAGGTTTCGAATCGCTTTGCCAGCTCATCCACACTGACTTCGCCCTGCTCGTTGAGCAAGGCGAGAATGTTGTGGCGGCGTTGCGGTGTGTTGCGTTTCGACATAGCGACGGCTTAAGTTTCGATTCGAAAGATAACGGAAGCAATCAAAACCTATCGGCTATGAATCGTCAACCCGGAAGACAAAAAAAATCGCAGCCACCGGTCAGCTCCGTTGAAGAGCTGCCGAATGCTGCGATCTATTGATCTTTAAACGGCTGTGGATAACTCAGCCCTTCTTGATCTTCTCAGGCCGCTTCCAGCCATCAATATTCTTCTGCCGTGCGCGACCGACGGCCAACTGTGCGTTATCCACATTCTGGGTGATGGTCGAACCGGCCGCGGTGGTCGCACCGTTGGAGATATCCACAGGTGCTACCAACGAGTTGTTTGAACCAATGAAGACATCCTCGCCCAGCACGGTTTTCCACTTATTGGCGCCATCGTAGTTGCAGGTGATGGTGCCAGCGCCAATGTTGGTGCGCGCACCGATTTCGGCGTCACCCAAGTAAGTCAGGTGTCCGGCCTTGGCGCCTTCGCCCATGTGGGCGTTTTTAAGCTCAACAAAGTTACCCACATGGGCACGGGCATCCAGCACAGTACCCGGACGCAGGCGAGCAAACGGACCGGCATCACTGCCCTCACCCAGAATCGCGCCTTCGATGTGAGAATTCGCCTTGATCACCACGCCTTTGCGCAGGGTACTGTCCTTGATCACACAGTTAGGGCCAATGATCACGTCGTCTTCAATGACCACATTGCCTTCGAGGATCACGTTGATATCGATCAGCACGTCGCGACCAACGGTGACTTCGCCGCGCACGTCGAAGCGCGCCGGGTCACGCAGAGTGACGCCTTGTGCCATCAGGCGACGACCGGCGCGCAATTGGTAATGACGCTCCAGTTCGGCCAGTTGCTTGCGGTCGTTGGCACCCTGCACTTCCATCGGATCGTGCGGTTGCTCGGTGGCTACCACCAGACCGTCACTGACCGCCATTTCGATGACGTCGGTAAGGTAGTACTCGCCCTGTGCGTTGTTGTTCGACAGGCGGCTCATCCAGTCGGCCAGACGATTGGCCGGTACCGCGAGAATGCCGGTGTTGCCTTCGGTGATCGCGCGTTGCGCTTCGCTGGCATCTTTATGCTCAACGATTGCAGCGACCTTGCCCTCAGCGTCTCGGACGATGCGGCCGTAGCCCGTTGGATCGTCCAGTTCGACAGTCAGCAAACCCATCTGCCCTGGCACAACGTGTTTGAGCAGGCGTTGCAGGGTTTCGACTTCGATCAGCGGCACGTCACCGTAAAGAATCAGCACGGTGTCGGCAGTAATGAACGGCACGGCCTGAGCAGTGGCGTGACCCGTGCCCAATTGTTTGTCCTGCAGCACGAAATTCAAATCGTCAGCCGCCAGACGTTCACGCACCACATCGGCACCGTGACCAATAACTACGTGAATACGCAGTGGATCAAGCTGGCGGGCGCTGTGGATAACATGACCCAGCATGGAATCGCCGGCAATCGGATGTAGCACTTTCGGCAATGCTGAGCGCATACGAGTGCCTTGACCGGCCGCGAGGATAACGATTTCGAGAGACATGACTGGCTACCAATCCTGGGTGGTCAGCAACTGCGACCGGGTTGTTAAAATCGGAAAAGAAAAAAGGGTAGCCGAGGCTACCCTTTTTTATCAATCACACAACAAGTGGCTGACGGATTAACCGCCAAACTTCTTGCGGATCTGCTGGACGGTGCGCAGCTGAGCTGCAGCCTCGGCCAGACGTGTGGCAGCGGCGCCGTAATCGAAGTCCGCGCCTTTTTCGTTCAGGGCATTCTCGGCAGCCTTGAGAGCTGCTTGAGCCTGAGCTTCATCCAGGTCGGCAGCACGTTGCACGGTGTCGGCAAGAACCTTGACCATGTTCGGCTGAACCTCGAGGAAACCGCCGGAGATGTAGAACACCTCGGCTTCCCCGCCTTGCTTGATCAGGCGGATAGGACCCGGCTTGAGATTAGTGATCAGCGGCGCGTGACCCAGAGCGATACCAAGATCACCCAGTGCACCGTGCGCAATCACCATCTCGACCAGGCCGGAAAAGATTTCCCCTTCCGCGCTGACGATATCGCAATGGACTGTCATAGCCATCTGATTGCCTCAACCTAAATTAGCGCCCGTTGCCGGGCGCCGGGATTACAGTTTCTTGGCTTTCTCGATCGCTTCTTCGATGCCGCCAACCATGTAGAACGCTTGTTCTGGCAGGTGGTCGTAGTCACCGTTGAGGATGCCTTTGAAGCCAGCAATGGTGTCTTTCAGGGAAACGTATTTACCCGAAGCACCGGTGAAGACTTCAGCCACGAAGAACGGCTGCGACAAGAAGCGCTGGATCTTACGAGCACGGTTAACCAACTGTTTGTCGGCTTCCGACAGCTCGTCCATCCCCAGGATCGCGATGATGTCTTTCAGCTCTTTGTAACGTTGCAGAACGTACTGGACGCCGCGAGCGGTGTCGTAGTGGTCCTGGCCGATTACGTTCGGATCCAGTTGGCGCGAAGTCGAGTCCAGTGGATCTACTGCTGGGTAGATACCCAGGGAAGCGATGTCACGGGACAGAACGACAGTGGCGTCCAAGTGGGCGAAGGTGGTCGCTGGCGACGGGTCGGTCAAGTCGTCCGCAGGTACGTATACCGCTTGGATCGAGGTGATCGAACCTTCCTTGGTCGAAGTGATACGTTCTTGCAGAACGCCCATCTCTTCAGCCAGGGTCGGCTGGTAACCTACTGCCGAAGGCATACGGCCCAGCAGTGCGGATACTTCAGTACCGGCCAGGGTGTAACGATAGATGTTGTCGACGAACAGCAGAACGTCGTTACCTTCGTCACGGAACTTCTCGGCCATGGTCAGGCCGGTCAGTGCTACGCGCAGACGGTTACCCGGCGGCTCGTTCATCTGACCGTAAACCAGTGCCACTTTGTCCAGAACGTTGGAGTCCTTCATCTCGTGGTAGAAGTCGTTACCCTCACGAGTACGCTCACCCACACCGGCGAACACGGAATAACCGCTGTGCTCGATGGCGATGTTACGGATCAGTTCCATCATGTTTACGGTTTTGCCTACACCGGCACCACCGAACAGACCGACTTTACCGCCTTTGGCAAACGGGCAAACCAGGTCGATAACCTTGATGCCGGTTTCCAGCAGGTCGTTGCCGCCTGCCTGTTCAGCGAACGAAGGCGCTGGACGGTGAATGCCCCAACGCTCTTCGGTGTCGATCGGGCCAGCTTCGTCGATCGGGTTACCGAGGACGTCCATGATCCGGCCCAGAGTCGCTTTACCGACCGGTACGGAGATGGCTGCGCCAGAGTCGGTAACTTCCAGACCGCGCTTCAAGCCCTCGGTGGAACCCATCGCAATGGTGCGAACCACGCCGTCGCCCAGCTGTTGCTGAACTTCCAGAGTGGTTGCGGCCGCGCTTTGAACTGTCAGCGCGTTGTAGATGCTCGGTACGCTGTCGCGTGGAAATTCCACGTCGATAACGGCGCCGATGATTTGAACGATACGTCCGCTACTCATAGCTGGATCCTCTGAATATTTGAACCGTTAAACCGCGGCAGCGCCGCCGACGATTTCCGAGATCTCTTGGGTGATCGCAGCCTGACGCGCCTTGTTGTAGATCAGCTGCAAATCGCTGATCAAATCACCGGCGTTGTCGGTAGCGTTCTTCATCGCGATCATCCGCGCAGCTTGTTCAGCCGCGTTGTTCTCGACCACCGCCTGGTAGACCTGCGACTCGACGTAACGGACCATCAAGCCATCAAGCAGCTCTTTGGCATCCGGTTCGTAGAGATAGTCCCAGTGGTGCTTGAGATCCTGATCAGGGGTCGCCACCAATGGAATCAACTGCTCCACGGTAGGCTGTTGCGTCATGGTGTTGATGAACTTGTTGGACACCACGGACAGGCGGTCAATACGGCCGTCCAGGTAGGCATCCAGCATCACCTTGACGCTGCCGATCAGATCATTGATCGACGGCTCTTCACCCAGGTGGCTGATAGCTGCAACGACGTTACCGCCGAAGTTGCGGAAAAAGGCCGCACCCTTGCTACCAACGACACACAGATCAATCTCGACGCCGTTTTCGCGGTTTACCGCCATGTCCTTGACCAGGGCCTTGAACAGGTTGGTGTTCAAGCCGCCGCACAAACCACGGTCACTGCTCACGACGACATAACCAACACGCTTGATTTCGCGGTCGATCATGAACGGGTGGCGGTATTCCGGGTTGGCGTTGGCCAGATGCCCAATTACCTGGCGGATACGCTCCGCATAAGGACGGCTAGCAGCCATGCGCATTTGTGCCTTGCGCATTTTGCTTACCGCCACTTTTTCCATGGCGCTGGTAATCTTTTGCGTGCTTTTGATGCTCGCAATCTTACTGCGAATCTCTTTTGCGCCTGCCATGTAACACCTATCAGGTTAGCAAGCGGGAGCCTCGCGGCTCCCGCTGCGGCTTACCAGGTTTGGGTGGCCTTGAACTTCTCGATACCGGCTTTCATGCCAGCGTCGATTTCGTCATTGAAGTCACCTTTAACGTTGATCTTGGCCATCAAATCGGCGTGATCGCGGTTGAAGAAAGCGATCAGCGCTTGTTCGAAGCTGCCGATCTTGGCGATTTCAATGTCAGTCAGGAACCCACGCTCAGCGGCATACAGCGACAGCGCCATGTCAGCAATCGACATTGGTGCGTATTGCTTCTGCTTCATCAGCTCGGTAACGCGCTGACCATGCTCAAGTTGCTTACGGGTCGCTTCGTCCAGGTCAGAAGCGAACTGGGCGAATGCCGCCAGTTCACGGTACTGAGCCAGAGCGGTACGGATACCACCGGACAGCTTCTTGATGATCTTGGTCTGAGCGGCACCACCCACACGGGATACCGAAACACCGGCGTTCACTGCAGGGCGGATGCCCGAGTTGAACATGGCCGATTCCAGGAAGATCTGACCGTCGGTGATGGAAATCACGTTGGTCGGAACGAACGCGGAAACGTCGCCAGCCTGGGTTTCGATGATCGGCAGTGCGGTCAGGGAACCGGTTTTGCCGGTCACTGCGCCGTTGGTGAACTTCTCTACGTACTCTTCCGAAACGCGGGATGCGCGCTCCAGCAGACGGGAGTGGAGATAGAACACGTCGCCTGGGTAAGCTTCACGGCCTGGTGGACGGCGCAGCAGCAGGGAAATCTGGCGGTAAGCCACTGCTTGCTTGGACAGATCGTCATAAACGATCAGCGCGTCTTCACCGCGGTCGCGGAAGAATTCACCCATGGTGCAACCGGAGTACGGTGCCAGGAATTGCAGCGCAGGAGATTCCGAAGCACTGGCAGCCACGATGATCGTGTTGGCCAGGGCGCCGTTTTCTTCCAGCTTGCGAACCACGTTGGCGATGGTCGATTGCTTCTGACCGATAGCTACGTAGACGCAGAAAATGCCGCTGTCTTTCTGGTTGATGATCGCGTCGATCGCCAGAGCGGTTTTACCGATCTGACGGTCACCGATGATCAGCTCACGCTGGCCACGGCCGACAGGAATCATGGCATCGACAGCCTTGTAGCCAGTCTGTACAGGCTGGTCTACCGACTTACGCCAGATCACGCCTGGAGCAACTTTCTCGACCGCGTCGGTCTCGGTGTTGCCCAGTGGACCTTTGCCGTCAACAGGGTTACCCAGTGCGTCGACTACGCGACCCAGCAGTTCCTTACCAACCGGAACTTCGAGGATGCGGCCAGTGCACTTGGCGCTCATGCCTTCAGCCAGAGACTGGTAGGAGCCCAATACAACGGCACCTACGGAGTCTTGCTCCAGGTTGAGGGCCATACCGTAGACGCCGCCCGGAAACTCGATCATCTCGCCGTACATTACGTCGGCCAGACCGTGAATCCGCACGATGCCGTCAGATACGCTGACGACAGTGCCTTCGTTACGGGCTTGGGAGGTCACATCGAGCTTGTCGATGCGGCCCTTGATAATTTCACTTATTTCGGAAGGATTGAGTTGCTGCATTGCTCTGCTGCCCCTTCAAACTCAAGATTTCAATGCTTCGGCAAGTTTCGCGATTTTGCCGCGAATCGAGCCATCGATAACCAGGTCGCCGGCGCGGATAACGACACCACCTATAAGGGCAGCATCCTCCGCAACTTGCAGGCGCACTTCCCGGTTGAGTCGTGCACTGAGAACCTTGGCGAGTTTGTCTTGCTGTTCTTGGTTCAATGCAAATGCACTGGTTACTTCCACGTCTACCGATTTCTCTTGTTCGGCCTTGTACAGGTCGAAAAGAGCGGCGATCTCCGGCAGAAGCAGGAGACGGTCGTTTTCGGCAACGACGTTGATGAAGTTCTGTGCCTTGGCATCAAACTTGTCGCCGCACACGTCAATAAACGTGGCGGCCTTTTCTGCGCTCGTCAGTCGCGGGGCCTTGAGCACGCGCTGCATGGTGTCGTCTTGCGACACCGCTGCAGCCAGGCCGAGCATGGCTGACCAATTGGCCAGTTGCTGGTGGGCCTGAGCGTGCTCGAAGGCCGCCTTAGCGTAAGGTCGGGCCAACGTGGTCAGTTCTGCCATGATCGCCCTCGCTTAGATTTCAGCAGCCAGTTGGTTAACCAGCTCTGCGTGCGCGTTTTGATCGATTGTGGCACCCAGGATCTTCTCGGCGCCGCCGACAGCCAGCATACCCACTTGGGCGCGCAGCTTGTCTTTGACACTGTTCAGTTCCTGTTCGATCTCGGCTTGAGCCTGAACCTTCACACGGTCAGCGTCGACACGGGCCTTTTCAACGGCCTCTTCGACAATCTGGTTACCGCGTTTCTTGGCTTGCTCGATGATTTCAGCTGCCTGAGCTTTCGCTTCGCGCAGTTGCTGACCCGCTTTTTCTTGGGCCAACTCCAGGTCGCGAGCTGCACGGCTGGCAGCGTCCAGACCATCAGCGATCTTCTTTTGACGTTCGTGCAGAGCAGCGATGACCGGAGGCCATACATACTTCATGCAGAACAGTACAAAAATCAGGAACGCAACGGACTGGCCAATCAGGGTCGCATTAATGTTCACGCCAACACCTCGCAGTTACGTTGTCCATCACATCAAATTACTCGGAAAACTCCGGGTAATTAGCCAGCGATCTGACCAACGAACGGGTTCGCAAAGGTGAAGAACAGAGCGATACCAACACCGATCATGGTTACGGCGTCGAGCAGACCGGCAACGATGAACATTTTAACTTGCAGCATTGGAACCATTTCTGGCTGACGCGCTGCGCCTTCCAGGAACTTGCCGCCCAGCAGGCCGAAACCAATTGCGGTACCCAGTGCGCCCAGGCCGATCAACAGTGCAACAGCGATAGCGGTTAGACCAACTACAGTTTCCATCTTTCCTCCCGACTTTTACGTCGTATGGTTTAGGTTTTTTAGATTAAAGCGGTAAAACAAATCGTTTCAGGTGCCCTGTGAAGAGCCCCTTCCCGTTTGACCGGGAAGGACATCAGACTAGTCGAGACTGGTCTTAATGGTTTTCTTCGTGCGCCATCGACAGGTAAACGATGGTCAGCATCATGAAGATGAACGCCTGCAGTGTGATGATCAGGATGTGGAACACAGCCCACGCCCACTGCAGAACAACGCCCAGGCCGCTCAGCCAGAGCAGGCCGCTGCCGAACATCACAGCGATCAGAATGAACACCAGCTCGCCGGCATACATGTTGCCGAACAGACGCAGAGCCAGGGAGATCGGCTTGGCGATCAGGGTCACGAATTCCAGCAGGAAGTTCACCGGGATCAGCAGGGCCTGAACGAAGATGTTCTTGCTGCCGAACGGGTGCAGGGTCAGTTCGCCGATGAAGCCGCCGATGCCCTTGACCTTGATGCTATAGAAAATGATCAGTGCGAAAACCGAGAGCGCCATGCCCAGGGTCGCGTTCGGGTCAGTAGTCGACACGGCGCGGAACGGGATGTGCTGGTCGCCGGAGATCAGGATGGCCAGTTGAGGAATCCAGTCGACCGGAATCAGGTCGACTGCGTTCATCAGGAACACCCAGACGAAGATGGTCAGTGCCAGCGGTGCAATCACCGGGCTACGGCCATGGAAGCTGTCTTTCACGCTGCCATCGACGAATTCGACCAATACTTCAACGAAGTTCTGCAAAGCACCCGGCTGACCCGACGTTGCCTTTTTTGCCGCCATGCGGAAAAGAAGGACGAAGATCAGACCCAACGCAACCGACCAGCCGAGGGTATCGACGTGGAAAGCCCAGAAGCCCATTTCTTTGGCTTCTGCTGCGGTATGGGCAAAGCCCCAGCCGCCGTTAGGTAGCTGACCGAAGGTCAGGTTCTGCAAGTGGTGCTGGATATAGCCCGAAGCGGTTGTTTCTGCCATGGTTGCCTCAAACGCCCTAAGGTCTCGAAAGTCTTGTTCTCATCAGCAGGGGAGCGAACCAGCTGACCGACTGAGTCAGCACGAACGCGCCGAATACAGCTATCGGCGCCAGTGGCTTCACACCTGCAAACACCAGTGCAAAGAGCACTGCCGTCAAAATCAGTTTGCCTGCCTCGCCGGCGTAAAAAGACCGGACGATGGACTGGGCTGCTCGGGCGCCGGAAAACCGAAATGCCTTGAGAGCGAAATAAACATTGGGCAGCAAGGCTATCAGGCCTCCGCAAAGTCCCGAGTATCCGGCAACGACTCCATGCCATTGCCAGAGCGCCAAAGCGGCAATGAGCAAAATGACAAATTGAGCCATTAACACCGGAAAAACCGCCAGGCGATGGAACGGCAGGCGGTTTGGCTTGCGGGTTTCCATCACGTTTGCTCTCCAATGGTCGGCTGCCAGAATTCAATAACTTGGCATAATTTGTGCCGACAAAATGCGCGCAGAGTATAGGGGCGGTTCTGCCCCTATTCAACTGTCAGGTAGTGATTTCCGACTGCTCGCTACATGTGGAAATGTTTCAGCGGATGTGTGCGAGCACACCTTGGAGCTCATCGAGGGAGTTGTAACCGATCACCAACTGCCCCTTTCCCTTCTTCCCGTGGCGAATCTGCACCGCAGAGCCTAGGCGCTCGGCCAGACGCTGTTCGAGGCGGGCGATATCCGGGTCGGGTTTGGTGGCTTCCACAGGCTCCGGTTTACCACTCAACCACTGGCGAACCAGTGCCTCAGTTTGGCGCACGGTAAGACCGCGTGCGACAACATGTCGCGCCCCTTCAACCTGCTGATTGTCCGGCAAACCGAGCAAAGCACGGGCATGACCCATTTCCAGGTCGCCGTGGGACAGCATGGTCTTGATGACTTCCGGCAGCGCAATAAGCCGCAACAGGTTAGCCACAGTGACGCGGGACTTACCCACAGCCTCGGCGACTTGTTGCTGAGTCAGCTGGAATTCCTGCTGCAAACGCTGCAAGGCCACCGCTTCTTCAATCGGGTTGAGGTCCTCGCGCTGAATGTTCTCGATCAGCGCAATGGCAATTGCGGTTTCATCCGGGACATCGCGGACCATCGCCGGGATGGTTTCCTGCCCGGCTTGTTGGCTAGCGCGCCAGCGACGTTCACCGGCAATGATCTCAAACCGGCCACCACCGATCGGGCGCACCACGATCGGTTGCATGACACCTTGTGCCTTGATCGACTGCGCCAGCTCTTCCAGCGCCTGCGGATCCATGTCCCGACGTGGTTGATACTTGCCGCGCTGGAGCAGGTCCAGCGGCAGGTGTTGCAACTCGCGGGTATCCGCTTGCGCGGCTTGTTCTTCAAGCGAGCTGACGGTCGGACCACTCAGCAGTGCATCCAGTCCACGTCCGAGACCTCGTTTCTTGACGGCCATGGGGATTCCTTAAGTTGCCTGAGCGGCGGCGATGCGTGAATTTTTGCGCTGACGACGAACCATCTCGCCCGCCAGGGCCAGATAGGCCAGTGCACCACGCGATTGCTTGTCGTAGGCCAGCGCCGGCATGCCGTAGCTCGGCGCTTCGGCCAGGCGGATGTTGCGCGGGATCACGGTGTCATACAGCTGATCGCCGAAGTGTTCCTTGAGCTGGGCCGAAACGTCGTTCATCAGGCTCAGGCGCGGGTCATACATGGTCCGCAGCAAACCTTCGACTTTCAGGTTCGGGTTCAACAGTTCGGCGATACGCTTGATGTTATCCACAAGGTCGCTCAAACCTTCCAGCGCAAAGTATTCGCACTGCATGGGGATAATCACCCCATCAGCAGCCACCAATGCGTTCAGCGTGAGCATCGACAGCGACGGCGGGCAGTCGATCAAAATGTAATCGTAGTTTTCACGGATCGGCGCCAACGCACTGCGCAGGCGGCTTTCCTTCATCTGCATTTCCAGCAGAACCACTTCGGCGGCCGTCAAGTCGCGGTTGGCCGGCAGCAATTGATAACCGCCGTGCTCGGAATAGTGCATGGCCTGAGCCAGATCGCATTCGCCGATCAGCAGGTCATAGACCGAGTTTTCCAGGCCATGTTTATCCACACCGCTACCCATGGTGGCGTTGCCCTGTGGATCGAGATCGATCAACAGCACCCGACGCTTGGTCGCGACCAGGGATGCTGCGAGGTTGATGCAGGTGGTGGTCTTGCCCACACCACCCTTCTGGTTCGCTATCGCGAATACCTTAGCCATTCTTGCTTGTGTTCCCAATCATGCCGTGCGGCGCAGTATCAGCAGATGGCGTTGGCCTTGGCAACCGGGTACGGCCAGGGCGTGTTCGCTATCGAGTTTGAAGTCTGCCGGCAATGCTACCAGCTCATCGGCCGGATGAACGCCCTTCATTGCCAGCCAGCGTGTATCGGCGTCGCCCAGATGGCGAGTCCAGTTGGTGAAGTTTTCCATGCTGCTGAACGCCCGGGAAATGATCCCGTTGAATGGCTGTGCAGGCTGAAACGCTTCGACGCGACTGTGGATAACTTGCAGGTTATCCAGTTTGAGTTCGAGTTTTACCTGGGTCAGGAAGCGGGTTTTCTTGCCGTTACTGTCCAGACAGGTCACTTGCGAGTCCGGATACAGGATGGCCAACGGGATCCCCGGCATGCCGCCGCCGCTGCCAACGTCGAGCCAGCGACCGTTTTCGATGAACGACATGACACTCAGACTATCGAGCAGATGACGCGAGACCATCTCGTCCGGATCACGAACCGCAGTCAGGTTGTAGGCCTGGTTCCATTTGATCAACAGGGCCAGATAACCCAGCAGCAATTCGTGCTGGGTTTCGCTGAGATGGACACCGAGCTCGCGGGCTCCTGTGGATAACTCTTCGGCGTGTTGCGAAGTGACCTTAGAACTCAAGCGCTTTGCTCCAACTGACGGCCCGCGCCGCGTTTTTTCAAATGAATCATCAACAGCGAAATCGCTGCCGGGGTCACGCCCGGGATCCGCGAAGCCTGGCCCAGCGTCTCTGGACGCGTCGCGCCGAGCTTGCTCTGGATCTCCTTGGAGAGACCGGAAATGTTGGTGTAATCGATATCCACAGGCAGTTTCGTGTCTTCACTGGCGCGCAGACGGGCGATTTCGTCTTGTTGACGGTCGATGTAACCGGCGTACTTGGTTTTGATCTCAACCTGTTCGGCGACCTGTGGGTCTTCGGCGCCGTTGCCGGTCACTTCGACCAGACCAGCGTAGTCGATTTCCGGACGGCTCAAGAGGTTGAGCAAGTTGTATTCGTGGGTCAGCGGCGTGCCGAATTTTTCAGCAATCGCATCGCCCTGCGGCGTTCCCGGGCGAACCCAGGTGCTTTTCAGGCGCTGCTCTTCCAGTTCGATGCTTTCGCGTTTCTTGCAGAAGGCCGCCCAACGCGCGTCATCGACCAGACCCAGTTCGCGACCTTTTTCGGTCAGACGCAGGTCGGCGTTGTCCTCGCGCAGGATCAGGCGGTACTCGGCACGGGAAGTGAACATTCGGTACGGCTCTTGGGTACCGAGGGTGATCAGGTCATCGACCAAAACCCCGATGTACGCCTCATCACGGCGGGGACACCAGGCTTCTTTGCCTTTCGCACGCAATGCAGCGTTGGCCCCGGCCAGCAAACCTTGTGCACCGGCTTCTTCGTAACCGGTGGTGCCGTTGATTTGCCCGGCGAAAAACAGACCGCCGATGACTTTGGTTTCGAGGCTGTACTTCAGGTCGCGCGGATCGAAGTAGTCGTACTCGATCGCATAACCCGGACGCATGATGTGCGCGTTTTCCATGCCGCGGATCGATTGCACGATCTGCAATTGCACGTCGAACGGCAAGCTTGTGGATATCCCGTTCGGATAAAGCTCATGGGTGGTCAAACCTTCCGGTTCGATAAACACCTGATGGCTTTCCTTGTCGGCAAAGCGGTGAATCTTGTCTTCGATCGACGGGCAATAACGCGGACCGATGCCTTCGATCTCGCCGGCAGCCGAATACATCGGCGAACGGTCGAGGTTCGCGGCAATGATTTCGTGGGTGCGGGCGTTCGTGTGAGTAATCCAGCAGCTGACCTGGCGTGGATGCTGTTCTTTGTTGCCCATGAACGACATCACCGGGATCGGCGTATCGCCTGGCTGCTCGGTCATCACCGAGAAATCCACAGACTTGCCGTCAATGCGCGGTGGCGTACCGGTTTTCAAACGACCGACACGCAGTGGCAGCTCACGCAAACGGTGAGCCAGGGCAATCGATGGCGGATCACCGGCACGACCGCCGGAAAAATTCTGCAAACCGATGTGGATAAGTCCACCAAGGAACGTGCCGGTGGTCAACACCACGGAATCGGCGAAGAAACGCAGACCCATCTGGGTGACAACACCACGGACTTGTTCTTGCTCGACGATCAGGTCATCAGCAGCCTGTTGAAATATCCACAGGTTCGGCTGGTTTTCCAGAATTTCGCGGACAGCAGCTTTGTAAAGAATGCGGTCGGCTTGTGCACGGGTTGCCCGTACGGCCGGGCCTTTGCGGCTGTTCAAAACGCGAAACTGGATGCCGCCTTTATCGGTAGCCATGGCCATCGCGCCGCCGAGGGCATCGATTTCCTTGACCAGATGGCTTTTGCCGATGCCACCGATGGCCGGGTTGCAACTCATGGCGCCGAGGGTTTCCACGTTATGCGTCAGCAACAGGGTTTTTGCCCCCATACGTGCTGACGCCAGTGCTGCCTCGGTACCGGCATGACCGCCGCCGATGACGATCACTTCAAAACGGGAAGGGAAATCCACCACGCACCTCGTGCCTGCTTAAGTAGGTAATTCAGGAATAGTTTGAGATCAGGTTTCTGGACCTGGTCGGCAAGTATAGGGACTTCGCCCTTCCTAAAGAACCCTTTGCACAAAATTTAACCAGCTGTGGAGAACTCTCGGTTAAAAAAATAAAAAAGAAAGAAATTTATAGAATCTTTGTTTTTATGTTTATTCTTACTGCCCTACATTTCTGTGGATAGATCTCTACAGGCCTTTATATTCAATGTGTACAGAGATTCAAAACCCTGTGCCCATGTGCCAATGAGGCCCTTGGATAACCGGTGTAAGCCTGTGGATGAAAGGGGTGGTTATCCACAGAGGGGTTTATATCCAGTTTTCAGGCCCTGTTATCAACTGACCTCAATGGCAGTTATTCACAGGGCTTAATCCACAGAAATTCGATCATCGGATAAATTTCGGGCACGAAGAAACCGCTCGAACTGGAGAGTCAGTCGGGCACTTCAGGCTGATATTCAGAAAGAAGAAACAAAAACGGGCCACGAACGGGCCCGTTTGAACGTACCGGCGGGTTACTTACCGATGCAGAAGCTGGAAAAGATCCGTCCCAGCAGATCATCAGAGCTGAAGGCCCCGGTGATTTCACCCAAAGAGTGCTGGGCTTGGCGCAGATCTTCGGCCAGAAGCTCACCTGCCCCCGCCAGAGTCAGCTGCGCGCGCCCATGTTCCAGGGCTGCGCTGGCGTGGCGCAAGGCTTCCAGATGCCGGCGACGAGCACTGAAACTGCTTTCCGACGTTTGCTCGTAACCCATGCAGGCCTTGAGATGATCACGCAGTAGTTCCAGTCCTTCACCTGCCGATTTGGCGCTCAGGCTGATGGTGACGTGGCCGTCATCGCTGACTTCCAGGGCAATGGTCTCGCCCGTAAGATCAGCTTTGTTACGAATCAAGGTGACTTTCGCAGGATCCGGACGTACTTCAAGAAACTCCGGCCACAAGGCGAACGGGTCCAACGCTTCTGGCGCGGTCGCATCGACGACCAGTAATACTCGATCCGCTTCACCGATGGCTTTCAGTGCCCGCTCGACGCCGATCTTTTCTACTTGATCATCGGTGTCGCGCAGACCCGCGGTATCGACAACGTGCAGTGGCATCCCGTCGATGTGGATATGTTCACGCAGAATGTCGCGAGTGGTGCCGGCGATCTCGGTAACGATCGCCGCTTCGCGCCCGGCCAAGGCGTTCAACAGGCTGGACTTGCCGGCATTCGGCCGACCGGCAATGACCACCGTCATGCCATCGCGCAGCAAAGCACCCTGCCCGGCCTCGCGCAGCACTGTGGATAATTCATCGCGCACCTTGTCGAGCATGCTCAACACATGGCCATCGGCGAGGAAGTCGATTTCTTCCTCCGGGAAGTCTATGGCCGCTTCGACGTAGATGCGCAGGCCGATCAATTGTTCGGTGAGGTTATGCACACGCTGGGAAAACGCCCCCTGCAAAGAACGCAGGGCGTTGCGCGCGGCCTGTGCAGAACTTGCTTCGATCAAGTCGGCAATTGCCTCGGCCTGGGCCAGGTCGAGTTTGTCATTGAGAAAGGCGCGCTCGCTGAACTCGCCCGGCCGTGCCAAACGGCAGCCTAGTTCCAGACAACGCTTGAGCAACATGTCCAGAACGATCGGGCCACCGTGACCCTGCAGTTCCAGCACGTCTTCACCGGTGAATGAATTAGGCCCAGGAAAGTACAGCGCCAGACCTTCGTCGAGTACTTGCTGATCGTCGCTGAAAAAAGGGCCGTAATGGGCGTAGCGTGGTTTCAGTTCGCGGCCGCTGATGGCTTTGGCAGCAACACTGGCCAACGGGCCGGAAACACGGACGATGCCCACACCTCCGCGACCTTGGGCGGTGGCAACAGCTGCGATGGTTTCACGAGGTGCGCTCATAAACCGGAATCCATACAAAAGTGGCAGATAGCAAAACGCCCCACTAGGGGGCGTTTTGAGTGGTGTTATCCACAGAGCAAGTTACGCCTCGGCTTTTTTCGTCGCCGCTTCGATCTTACGCGTGATGTACCACTGTTGTGCAATCGACAGGCAGTTGTTCACAACCCAGTACAGCACCAGACCAGCCGGGAACCACAGGAAGAAGAAGGTGAAGATGATTGGCATCATTTTCATGACCTTCGCCTGCATCGGATCCGGAGGAGTCGGGTTCAACTGCTGCTGGATGAACATGGTTGCGCCCATGATGATCGGCAGAATGAAGAATGGATCCTTGATCGACAAGTCAGTGATCCAAAGCATGAACGGCGCCTGGCGCATTTCCACGCTTTCCAGCAGAACCCAGTACAGCGAAAGGAAAACCGGCATCTGCACGAGGATCGGCAAGCAGCCGCCCAGCGGATTGATCTTCTCTTTCTTGTACAGCTCCATCATGGCTTGCGACATTTTCTGCCGGTCATCGCCATGTTGCTCTTTCAGTGCAGCCAGTTTCGGCGCAACGGCACGCATGCGCGCCATCGATTTGTAGCTGGCAGCCGACAGAGGGAAGAAAATACCCTTGATCAGCATGGTCAGGAAGATGATCGACCAGCCCCAGTTACCGACAATGGCGTGGATATGTTGCAGCAGCCAGAAGATTGGCTGGGCAATGAACCACAGAATGCCGTAGTCGACGGTCAGTTCCAGACCTGGGGACAACTCTTTCAGCACAGCCTGGCTTTTCGGACCGGCGTACAGCACAGCACTGGTTTCAACTTTGGCACCCGGTGCTGCGGTCAGCGTAGGACCTGTGTAACCGATGATGTAGTTGCCTTTGCTGTCTTTACGGGTCTGGACGATGTTGTTTTCGCCCTTGACCGGAATCCATGCAGTCACGAAGTAGTGTTGCAGCCAGGCTACCCAACCACCGGTAACGGTTTCTTTGAGTTGGGCCTTGTCCATGTCCTTCATGGACACTTTCTTGTACGGCTCCGAACTTGTCCACAGGGCGGCGCCCAGGTAAGTGGCGGTGCCAGTAGCGGTTGTGGACGAAGGATCGGCGCTGCTATCACGCTTTAACTGGGCGAACATCGCGCCATTCCACGGCTGAGCGCTCTGGTTATCCACAATGTACGAAACGGCTACGTCATACAGGCCGCGTTTCAGGGTGAAACGCTTGATGTAATTGACGCCGTCCTTGCTGAACTTCAGGTCGACGACCAGTTGGTCCTGACCGTCAGCCAGTTGATAAGTCTTCTTCTCCGAGGAGTAGACCGGGCGACCAGCCGGATTTGCGTCCGGGCCGTTGGTGCCGATCAGACCGCTTTGCGCCAGATAAACGCGTTCGCCGCCGTTATCGAACAGCTGGAACGGAACGTCCGGACGATCCTGACGACGTGGATACAGAGGCAAGGTCAGTTGAGCAACGTCACCACCTTGTGGATCGATCGCGAGATCGAGCACGTCGGTTTTGATCTGGATCAGATCCTTGCTGGCGGCTACCGGTGTTTCGGCAGGTGCGCTGGTATCGCTAGCGGCACGCGGAATATCGTCACTGGCGGCAGCATTATTGCCAGTGGCGGTGTCCGGCAAACCGGATGTAGTCGTACTGGAAGCAACATTCTGAGTCGGCAGGGCAGCCTGGCCATAGTCCTGGTTCCATTTAAGAACCATAACGTAGGACACGATTGCCAGGGCGACGATCAGGATCGTGCGTTTGATATCCATGATTACTCGGCCATCGAAGAAGAACGGGAGGTAGGGATAGGCGGAACCGGGTCATAACCACCGGGATTCCACGGATGACAGCGACCTAAACGACGAAAGGTCAGCCAGCCACCGCGCAGAAGGCCATGATTTTCAATGGCTTCATACGCGTAGCAGGAACAACTGGGGTAGAAACGACAGTGACTGGCCATCAAAGGACTAATGGCGTAGCGATAAAACTGGATCGGAACGAGGGCCAGTTTACGCATCAGGACTGTCTACCCCTACAGTTTCGGTGTTGACTGCTGGAACTGGCTTGTTACGGGCCAGACGCTTCCAGAGCTTGCCGAAATGCTGAATCAATTCGGGGTTTTCTACATCACCCAAACCTTTGCGCGCGACGATAACGATGTCCCAGCCGACCAGTGAATCCTGGTGCAGACGGAACGATTCGCGCATCAGACGTTTGAGGCGATTGCGCTCAACGGAGAGCTTTACGCTCTTTTTCCCGATAACCAGCCCGAGACGGGGGTGATCAAGATCGTTGTTGCGTGCAAGGAGCAGGAGATTTTTCCCCGGAACCTTGCCGGTAGGGGAGTCAAAGACTGCCTTGAAATGCCGGGGGGTAAGCAGACGCTTTTCCCGACTGAAGTCCTGACTCACCTCCAGTACCGGATTATCAAACTGCCAGACGCGCACGACCTTTGGCGCGACGACGCGACAGGACTGCGCGGCCGTTCTTGGTTGCCATGCGAGCACGGAAACCGTGGGTACGAGCGCGTTTGATAGTGCTTGGTTGGAAAGTACGTTTCATGTCGTGTTACCTGGTTCGTCCACAACGGGCCGGAATGGCCCCCGTTTTAAGAGACCGGGGATTCTAGAGAAAGCAAGCCTTCAGGTCAATTTCCAACCAACGTTTCCTTATAAATAGATCTCGGGCACTTCTTTGGCTGAAAGCCTGTTCACCATACATAAAAATAAAGAAGGGAATTATTTAAAGCTTTTCTGTAAAGCTTATAAAAGCTAGGGCGGCATTCATCTGTGGATAACTGCCATCAGGCCATATTTTACGTGGTGTACAGAGAATGACAACTACAGTGGAAAACCGTGTTCAGCCTGTGCTGCGCTGTCGGATAACCTGTGTGTGGAAAGGGCTGTTATCCACAGGCAGGTTATCCACCGAGTTTCGCCCCCAGTTGTCCAGTGCCCTTAGAGGCGGTTATCCACAGAGCTTATTCACACACCGTTGGTCGCCTTTTTGCCGGTTAACGCATTGATAAATCATGGTCACCGCACAACCTGCATGTGGATAAGTGGACGGCTCGCCGCTACAATGGCCGCTTGTTTTTGCCTCACCGGCTTTCAACTTAGGGGATATCC